>BIFP01000001.1 GCA_005402585.1 Micromonosporaceae bacterium KJ-029
AAGGCCGACAACAAGCAGGCCGACAAGCTCCGAGCAGACGTCGTACGCACCGTCGACGACGGCCGCGCCGTAGTCGCCAACATCGCCGGCACCGCCACCGACACCGACGGCACCACCCACAGCTTCGAAGGCGGCCACTACATCAGCGTCGTCGGCTACCGCGACAACGGCAAGACCGTCACCATCGCCGACTCCGCCAACCCCACCCAGGCCAGCTACCGCATGA
>BIFP01000002.1:0-174292 GCA_005402585.1 Micromonosporaceae bacterium KJ-029
CGAGATCCTCACCAAGGTCCGCTGGGTCCACACCGAGGTCCGCAAACTCCTCACCAACAACGACAAGTAAACGATCTCAATTACACGACACTAGGGCCTCGACGGCTCGCGGGGCCGCCGGCAACGATGCCGGCGGCCCCGTCGTCGTCCATTGCCGACCCCGGTGACCAGGCATCGGATGATCGGGCGGGGCTTTCCACCAATGGGCGCGTTTCACTTGCTGGGAAACCGGCCAGGCGTACGATGGCGGGGTATTGACATGGAACTTCCACGGGTTCCACTCGCGGCACATCCGGAGACCGACATGCGGTTCCTGATCGTACGCACCGACATTCGCACCGCCGGCGAGACCGACATCACGGCCGCCTGGGCCTGCGGTAACCGGCTACGGGACGAGACCACCCGCCCCGAGCCGCGCCGCCAGGTCGTCCACGCCGACGATCGCGACGCCGCGCTACTGCTCGCCCGGGCGCTCGCCACGGTCGGCGCCGTACGGTCCGGCAAGCAGCGGGTCAAGGTGCTGCCGCTGGGCGATCCGGGGTACGGACCGGCCGGCACGGACTGGCCCGGCACCTGACCCACCCGACGTCCGTCGTGGTCGACCGGCTCCCCCGCCGTGTTCCTCCCCCAGCCGACCACGACGGCCCGTGTCCCCGGCCCGTGGCCGCCGCGGCAACGACGGTCACGGGTCGGGGCCGCACTCGCTCAGCAGTGCCCGTCGAACCAGCGGTGGATCAGGAACAACGCGATCGACGACGGCGGGGGTAGCAACAGCCGGGCACCATCCACGTCGACCGGCCGGCCCGCCAACGCCACGCCGATCTCCTGCCGGGTGAACCAGCGGGCCTGGGCGATCTCGGCGGGATCGACCCGCAGCGGGTGCTCCGGGTCGGCGACGGCCAGGAAGCCGAGCATCAGCGAGCCGGGAAACGGCCATGCCTGGCTGCCCGCGTACGCGACGTCGGCCACCGGGACGCCGACCTCCTCGTGTACCTCCCGCAGCACCGTGGCCTCGGCCGACTCCCCCGGCTCGACGTACCCGGCCAGGCAGGAGAACCGCCGCTTCCCCTCGGCGCTGGGCCAGGTGGCGTTGTTGCCCAGCAGGCACCGCCCATCGATGCCGTCGACCCCGTCGTGCACGAGGACGATCATCGCCGGGTCGGTACGCGGCCACACCCGCTCGCCCCGGGCGTCCACCCTGGACCAGCCGGCCTCGTCCGCCCGGGTCGGCTCGCCGGTGACCGGGTGGTAGAGGTGGCGCAGGTGCCAGTTGGTCAGCGCCAGTGCCGTGGTGAACAGACCGGCGTCCCGGTCGCCGAGCAGGTGCCCGACCTCGCGCAGATGCGCCGGGCGGGTGTCCGGTACCGCCGCCAGCGCGGTGTGCACGCAGAAGACCGGCACCCCGTCCGGTTCCACGCCGAGGAACATCGCCTCGGTGGCGAGCGCCGGCGGCAGGTCGTCCGCCTCCGTCAGGACCAGTGCCGGCACCGGGGTGTCGGTACGCACCAACGCCCGCCCACCGGCCTCGACGTCGAGCACCAGCACCCGCGCCCCGGCCCACGCCTGCGCCAGCCACTCCGGGTCGGCACGCCGGTGCGCGGCCCGGTCCAGTGTGGAGCGGGCCAGCGGCGGGTTGACCTCGCCCCCGCTGCGATCGCTCATGCCGGCGCTCCGCTACGCTCCGCGCCGCCATGAGGCACCAACGCACTACGCTGATGATTCGCTCGCTGACGCTCGCTCATGCCGGCGCTCCGCTACGCTCCGCGCCGCCATGAGGCACCAACGCACTACGCTGATGATTCGCTCGCTGACGCTCGCTCATGGCCGCACCGGCACGGTCTCGACCGACGTCAGGGTGCCCAGCGATGCCGCGATCCGCTCAGCGTCGCCGAGCACGACGGTGACCGCCCGCGCCGGGGCGAGGTACCGGGCCGCCGCCTCGGCGACGTCGTCGACGCTCGCCTTGGCCAGCCGGGCCGCGTGCTCGGGCAGGAAGTCCAGCCGCAGCCCGTTGCCGGCGTACGCGCTGACGAAGGACGCCAACCCCGCCTGGGTGGAGATGCCGAGCTGGAGCGTGCCGAGGGCGTATTGGCGGGCCTGCTCCAACTCGTCCGGACCGGGCGGCAGGGTGGCCAGCCGGCCCAGCTCGTAGCTGGTCTCCAGCAGTGCCGGCGCGGTCACCTCGGTGGCCACCTCGGCGGTGGCCACCAGCAGCGAGCCGGCCACCGAGTGCTCGACCAGCGAGTGCGGCCCGTACGTGTAGCCCTTGTCCTCGCGGATGTTCTCCACCCACCGGGAGGAGAAGTACCCGCCGAAGATCAGGTTGGCCAGTTGCAGCGCGGCATGGTCGGGGTGGGTACGCGGCACCGCCGGCAACGCCACCCGGACCGACGACTGCACCGACCCGGGCCGGTCGACCAGCAGCAGCGGGCCGGGCTCCAGCGGCGGGGCGGGCGGCAGTTCGGCGGCGTGCCCGTCGCCGTTCCAGCCGCCGAGGGCCTTCTCGGCCGCGTCCAGCGCCCGCTCCGGGCGTACGTCGCCGACCAGCACAAGCACCGCGCCGGCCGGATGCACCCGCTGGGCGTGCAGCGTCCGCAGTGCCGCCGGCCGGACTGCCCGGACCTGCTCCGGGTCCGGCGTCTGCACCGCGTACGGGTGCCGGCCGTAGATCCGTTTGAGTAGCGCGGTACGGGCCAGATGCGCCGGCTGGCTCTGGGCGACCTGGATCCCGTCGACCAACCGGTCCCGCTCGACGCCGACCCACTCGGCCGGATAACTGGCGCCGGTGAGCACCTCGGCGAGGATCTCCAGCATCCGGTCCAGCCCGGTGGCCAGGCTGGCGCCGGAGAGCATCAGCCGGTCCGGGTCGAGCCCGGCGGAGAGCCCACCGCCAATCTTCTGCAGCTCGGCGGCGATCTGCACGCTGGACATCGTGTCCGTGCCGGACAGCATGGTCTGCGCGAGCAGGTGCCCACGGGCCAGGTGGGCCCGACCGAACGGCATCCAGAGCCGCAGCTCCACCAGCGGGACCGCCGGGCGGCGTACCGCGATCACGGTGAGCCCGTTGTCGAGCGTGCGCTCGGCCTGGCTCGGCAACTTGAGCCGACGGGTCGGGCCGAGCGGCGGCAGGGGTCGCGGCCCCACGGTCGCGGTCACGAGGCCCTCCTTCGTTCGCGACTGCGGGGCTCGCAAAACCGGCTCACTCCTCGCGGTCACAGAGCCTCCTTCGTTCGCGACTGCGGGGCTCGCAAAACCGGCTCACTCCTCGCGCTCACCGGGCACCTCCGGGGATGACCTCGACGGATGCGCGGTGCTCGGGGCGCAGGGTGGCGGCGGCGGCGCGGACCTGATCGTCGGTGACCGCGCCGACCAGCCGGGGCAGCTCACCCAGCAGGCCCGGCTCGCCGCGTTGCTGTTCCAGCACCGCCATCCGAAGCGCGCGACCGAGCACGGCGTCGGTGTCGCGTAGCAGTTGGGTGGCCATCCGGGCCTGGGTGCGGGCCAGTTCGCCGTCGGTGAGCCCGTCGGTGGCGAGCCGGTCCAGCTCCTCGTCGACGGTGCGCAGCACCTTGTCGACGTCGCCACCCGGCGGCAGGTGGGACTGGAGCAGCAGGGCGGTGGGGTCGCGTACGTCGAACGGGTCGCCCATGAACCCCAGGTAGCCACCCACGCTGGTGACCACGCGGTCCCGGTGCACCAGCCGTTCGACCAGTCGGGAGGCGTCGCCGTCGGTGAGCACCTCGGCCAGCACCACGTACGGCAGGTAGGCGGCGAAGTCGCCGACCGGGTCGGGCACCCGCCACGCGGAGGCCACCGCCGGCAGCGGGGCCAACTGGTCGGTGTACGCGATGCGCCGCTCGGCGGTCAGCCCGGGCTCGGCGAAGTCCGGCCGCTCGGGCGCCGGGCGGGCCGGCACGTCGCCGAAGTGCCGCTCGATCAGCGTGACCGCCTCGGTGGTGTCGATGTCGCCGCTGACCGCGAGCACCGCGTTGCCGCTGGCGTAGTAGCGCCGGAAGAAGTCGGCGGCGTCCGCGACGCTGGCCGACTCCAGGTCGTCGAAGGAGCCGTACCCGTCGTGGGCGTTGGGGAAGGTGTCGAACATGACCGGCGGCAGCCTCAGCCAAGGGAACCCGCCGTACGGCCGGTTCAGCACGTTGACCCGGATCTCCTCCTTGACCACGTCGACCTGGTTGCGCAGGTTCTCCTCGGTCAGCCGGGGGCCGCGCATCCGATCGGCCTCCAGGAACAGCGCCCGTTCCAGGGCGTTGCTCGGCAGCGTCTCGAAGTAGTCGGTGTAGTCCAGGTGGGTGGAACCGTTGAAGGTGCCACCCGCGCCCTGCACGTGCCGGAAGTGGGCGAGCTTCTCCAGATTCTCCGAGCCCTGGAACATCAGGTGCTCGAAGAGGTGGGCGAAGCCGGTGCGTCCCTCGGGTTCGGAACGTATGCCGACGTCGTAGACGACAGCCACCCCGATGACCGGGGCGCTGCGGTCGGGGGTGAGGACCACCCGTAGGCCGTTGTCGAGGGTGAACCGCTCGACCGGATGGCTCGTCGCTGGGATTCTCGCTCTGCGGGTCGGCACGGATCCGACCCTAACGTCTCGGCGCCCCCGGGACGGCCACCTGCCGGCAGCCAGCCGACCGGGATCGGCCTCCCGTCATGTGAACGGGTCTTGACACTCCCGGTCAACTCATCCCATTATTCCTACCAAGTAAGTTGGAATACTGCGGATTGGATGGACGATGAGACGGTCACCCGCACGCCGGCCGAGCCTCCTGGCCACGGTCACCGCCGCCGGGTAGCGGGCGCGGACCGGTCAGCGACATGTACGTTTCCGCGCGCAGTGACTACGCACTCCGGGCCATGCTCGCCGTCGCCGCGCACCGCGACGGTGGCGAGTTGGTCAAGGCGGCGGCGCTGGCCGAGCGTCAACAGATCCCGCTCAGCTTCCTGCAGGGAATCCTGGTCGACCTCCGCCGGGCCGACCTGCTGATCAGCCATCGGGGCAATGACGGCGGGTACGCGCTCGCCCGGCGAGCCGACACGATCAGCGTCGGTGACATCCTCCGCGCCGTCGGCGGCTCCCTCGCGACCGTGCGGGGCCTACCGGTCGAGCTGGCCGACTACCACGGCGCGGCCACCGGGCTCCGCGACGTCTGGCTCGCCGTGCACGGCGCGATCGCCCTGGTGGTCGACCGGGCAACCCTCGCCGACCTGCTGCCCGTCGAAAGCCGTTCGGACGACGCCGACGCACCCGGGTAGCGCCGCCCCGGGCTGGCAGGTGGTGTGGTCGACGTGATGCCCCGCCGACGCCGACCACACCGGCCAGCGGTCGCGCCCGTGGGCACGACCGTCGTGGAGCCACGGCCCGCAGCGCCACCCCCGCCCCGCGGACCGGGCGCGGTCAGCCGACCGCGCTGCCCGGCCGCTCGGTCGGAACCGGCGGCCCGTGCAGTTCCACCAGGCCGGACGGGGCGGCCCCGCCCGGCGTGACCGGCCAGGGCGTGAACGCCGCCGCCATCGCGAGCAGCAGTCCGACGGCCGCCACCGCGACCACCAGGAGCAGTTCGCGCGCCGTCGCGGAACCCACCATGGTCGTCCCTCCCGCACCGAGCCGATCCCCCCGGCTCATCCCCCAGGCCCAGCGTTCCCCAACCGGGCAGTGGTGACAGTCACCCACCCGACGTTTGGACGACTGATTACCGACTCAGGGTTCCGCCGCCCGGCGCGAATGTGCGGACGGCCGGGCCACCGCCGGCCGAACGTGCACCGGCGGTGGCCCGGCCGTCGCGGGCGATCCTCAGGAATCAGAGCGGACGGATGTTCTCCGCCTGCGGGCCCTTCTGGCCCTGGACGACCTCGAACTCCACCCGCTGGTTCTCGTCCAGGCTGCGGTAGCCGGAGGACTGGATCGCCGAGAAGTGGGCGAAGACGTCGGCGCCGCCGCCGTCCGGGGTGATGAAGCCGAAGCCCTTGTCAGCGTTGAACCACTTGACGGTGCCAATAGCCATGCTTGTTTCGTCTCCTTGACGGAACGTCGGACCCGCAGCTGTTGCGGGCCGAAAGAGGAATGTCCCCGGCGTACCTGCCGGAAACGCCTGTCGCTTCTGGTCGCCCCGCCGGAGAGATCCGGACATAACAAAGAGCGCCTGGGGCCACAATCCGCCAGGCGCAAACAGAGCTGGTAACCAAAACTGCAACGCGGGCACAATACCACGGATCTGGCTGAGCGCCACCAACTCAGGACAGCTCCGGTACCGAGGTGATCAACACCGTCAGCCCGTCCACGTCGAGCAGGTCCGTCGGCCGTACGGTCACCGCGTCCCGTACGTAGTGGAAGGCCGCGCCGACCCGGTCGACCGGTACGCCGGCCAGCTCCGCCCAGGCCAGCCGGTAGACCGCCAGCTGGACCGCGGCGACCTCGGCCGACGCGCCGACCGGTCGGGCACCGGTCTTCCAGTCGACCACGTCGAAGCGATCGCCGGGGCGGCGGAACACGGCGTCCATCCGGCCGCGTACCACCACGCCGCCGATCACGGTGGCGAACGGCACCTCCACCTCGATCGGCGTCCGGTCGGCCCACTCACTGGCCAGGAAGCGCCGCTGAAGCTCGGCCAGCGCCTCGTCCGGCGCGGCGTCGGCATCCGCCGCGCCGGGCAACTCGTCGGTGTCGAGGAGCCGGTCCGCCCCGAACCGCTGCTCCAGCCAGGCGTGGAAGGCGGTGCCCCGGCGGGCGTACGGGCTGGGCTCGGTGGGCAGCGGACGGCGCAGTGCCCGGGCCAGCGCCGCCGGGTCCCGGCGCAGCGCGACCAGCTGCGTCACCGACAGGTGCTCGGGCAGCGCCACGTCGATCGGACCGGACAGTCGGCTCAGCTCCGCCCGCTCGGCCAGCAACAGGTCGGCCTCCCGCCGCCACCTGGCCACCTCCGGGTCCGGCGCCGCCGCGTCGTCTCCCCCGGCGGCCTCGCCGCCGTCGCTGCTGTTGTCGGTGCCGCCTTCGGCGCCAACGACGGTGCCGCCGTCGGTCAGGAAACGGCGGACCAGTGCCGCCGCCTCGGTCAGCGTCGGCCGGCGTACGCCGAGCGGGTCCGCCGGCCACTCGGCCCGCAACACCACCTCCGTGGTCGGGTTCACCGCGTCCGGCGTCGGTTCCGGCGCCCACTCGTCGACCAGGTGACCGTCCCCGGCGTCCAGACACGCGTCGTGTACCTCGCGCAGCAGCGCCGACGGCCCGCGCGGCCGCTTGGTGCCCTCACCCCACCAGTGGCCGGAGCAGAGCAGCAGCCGGCGCGGGCGGGTCACCGCGACGTACGCCAGCCGCCGTTCCTCCCGCTCGTCGTGGGCCCGCCAGGCGTCGGTGAAGTCCTCCACCGCCCGGGCCACACCACGCTGGTCATCGGCCTCGGCCAGGGCCAGCTCGGGCAGGCCGTCGGCGTCACCACGCAGCGGGAACGGCAGCACGCCCAGCCCGCCGAGCCAGTGGTCGGAGTTGCGCACCGGTCCCGGCCACACTCCCCGGCTCAGCCCGGCCACCGCGACCACGTCCCACTCCAGCCCCTTGGCGGCGTGCGCGGTGAGGATCTGCACCGCGCCCTCGACCACCTCCACCTCGCCCGGGGCGAGGCCGCGCTCCTCGTCCTCGGCGGCGGCGAGGTAGGCCAGGAAACCGGCGAGGGTGGCGCCGGGGGTCTCCCCGCTGAACCGGGCGGCCACGTCACCCAACGCGTCCAGGTGCCCCCGGGCCAGGCCGGCGTCGCCGGCACCGTCCCGGCCGGCCCGCACCGCCACCTCCACGTCCAGGCCGGTGGTCCGCTCGACGTCCGCGATCAGTTCCGGCAACGACTGGTCCAGCCGATACCGGAGCAGGCCCAGTTCCCTGGCGTACGCGCGCAACCGCGCGTAGCCCTCGGCCGAGTACGCCTGCGCGGGGCCCAGGTCGGCCAGCGCCTCCACCAGGGTCGCCTCGTCGAGCCGGTCCGGGGTGATCTCCGGGGTGCCGTCGTCGGCGAGTTGGCGGCGGGCCGCGGCGATGGCCTTGGCCCGGCGGTGCAGGGCGACCAGGTCCCGGGGCCCGATCCGCCACCGGGCACCGGTCAGCAGGCGCAGCAGCGCCGCGCCGTCGGTCGGGTCGGCCAGCACCCGCAGCGTGCACACCACGTCGCGCACCTCCGGGGTGTCCAGCAGGCCGCCCAGCCCCACCACCTCGACCGGCAGCCCGCGTTCGCGCAACGCGGCGGCGATCGCCGGGATCTGGCTGCGCAGCCGGACCAGCACGGCCGTGGTCGGGCGCAACGCGACCGGTATCTGCTCGGGCAGCGCGCCGGACATCCCGGCGGCGCCCCGCCAGGCGGCCAGCAGGCTGTCGGCGATCCAGTCGGCCTCGTCGGCGTACGTCGGCAGCAGCGCGCAGTGCACAGTGCCGGCGGCGGCGCCGCGCGGGCTGCGGTGCGGGACCGGGTCGTCGACGCTGAGCGCCGCGTGCAGCTCGGGTACCCGGGCGCCGGCGGCCCGCAGCGGGGTGGCCAGCGCATTCGCCACCGCCAGGATCTCCGGCCGGTTGCGCCAGCTGGTGGTCAGCCCCAGCACCCGTGCCGGTTCGCCGTCGGCGCGGGCAAACTCGGTCGGGAAACGGTCGAGGGTGCCGGCGCTGGCGCCCCGCCAGCCGTAGATGGACTGGCACGGGTCGCCCACGGCGGTCACCGGATGACCGCCGCCGAACAGCGCGCCGAGCAGCACCACCTGGGCGTGGCTGGTGTCCTGGTACTCGTCGAGCAGTACCACGCGGTAGCGGTCCCGCTCGATCTCGCCGACCCCCGGGTGGTCGCGGGCCACCCGCGCGGCCCGGGCGAGCTGGTCGGCGAAGTCCATCGCCTCGAAGTCGTCCTTGCGTCGGGCGTACGCGCGAACCAGTGGCAGCAGCTTCAGCCGGGTCTGCTGCAACGCGAGAGCCCGGCGCACGTCGGCGTAGACCCGCCCCGGACGGGACTGCACGTCGGCGAAGAACCGGCCGGTAAAGGCGGCCAGTTCGGCCGGGTCGACCAGGTGTTCGTCCAGCTCGCCGGCGAGCGCCAGCACCGCGTCGGTGACGGTGCTGGGCATCCGGTCCACCTCGGACATGTCCCCGTCGTAGTTACGCACGATCAGGTCGACGAGCTGCCAGCGGGACGCCTCGGTGAGCAGCCTGGTGGAGGGTTCGTAGCCGGCGCGCAGGCCGTGCTCGGTGACGATCCGCCCGGCGTACGAGTGATAGGTGGCCACCGTCGGCTCGCCCGCGAGGGGATCGTCGAGCGGGTCCCGCCCGCGCCGGCCCAGCCGGCGGACCAACTGGTCGAGTCGGGTACGTACCCGGTGGGCCAGCTCACCGGCGGCCTTGCGGGTGAAGGTCAGGCCGAGCACCTGCTCCGGCCGGACGTACGAGTTGGCCACCAGCCAGACCACCCGGGCGGCCATCGTCTCGGTCTTGCCCGAGCCGGCGCCCGCGACCACCAGCAGTGGCTCGACCGGCGCGGCGATGATCGCCGCCTGCTCCCGGGTCGGCGCCGGCAGGCGCAGCAGCCTCGCCAGCTCCACCGGGGTGTACCGGGGACCGGCGTCGGCCGCGCGGGGCGCCGGTGCGCCGGGGTTGAACAGGGCCGGCTGGGTGGGCACGCTCACTCCTCGTGCTCCGGACGACGGACGGTCGGCGGCTCGACCACCTGCCGCCCCTGGCCGGACACCGGGCAACTCGCCCGCACAGGGCACACCCGGCACTTGGAGTTGACGACCGCGGCGAAGGTGGCGGCGGCCATCGTATCGGCGGTGCGACGGACCAGCGCGGTCGCCCAGCCGGCCTCAGGCCCGTCGGTGGACGGTGGCTGGGCCTGCTCCCGGGCATCCTTCGCACCGGTGCCGAGCTGGACCAGGGCGGCCCCGCCGGGCTCCTCGCCGAACTCGGCGAAGGCCCCCGCCTCCACCGCCGCCTGGTACGCGCCCAGCTGTGGATGTTCGGCCAGGTCACGCTCGGTGACGGCGGTGGACTTGCCGGTCTTCAGGTCCACCACCACGAGCCGGCCGTCCGCGTCCACCTCCAGCCGGTCCACCCGGCCGACCAGGTCGACCGGCCGGTGCGGATCGTCGAGACGTACCGCGAACTCGTGCTCGATGGCGAGTAGCCGGCGCGGGTTGGCGGCCAGCCAGCGCAGCAGCTTGTCGACCATCGCCTCGGCGCGGGCCCGCTCCGGCCCGACCATCCAGCGGGCGGCCAGCTCGATCGCGTCGAACCGGGCGGCGACGTAGTCCAGCAGCGCGCCCCGGTCGGTGCTGGCATCCTCGGCGAGCATCGCCGCCGCGTGCACCAGGTTGCCGACGCCCTGCGCCGTGCTGGCCGGCGCACTGCCGCCGTGCCGCTCCAGCAGCCAGCGCAGGCTGCACCGCAGCGCACTCTCCATCGCCGACGGAGTGACCCGGACCGGATCGCCCTCGTCCACCAACGGCCGGTCGTCCGAGAGCGGTCGCAGCCCCCACCAGTCGTCGGGGTGCGCGCCGGAGACCCCGGCGGCGGCCAGCCGGGCCAACTCCCCCGCCGCCGCCCGCCGCCGGGCGGGCGACGCCGCCGGGTCGGCCACCGCGGAACGCAGCTCCGCCACCAGCGCGGGCAGGGTGAGCGCCCGTGGCGGCCGACTCAACGGCAGGGTGCGCGGCGTCCCGCCCGGGTCGGCGTCGGGTTCGCCCCCCGGGCCGTCTGCACCGTCCGGGGCAGTCCGGCGGTCCCGGCCATCCGGCCCCGGCGACCCAACGTCCGGGCTGTCCGCGTCGGGCGGCCCCGGCGACCCGGCGGGCGGATCGCCTGGGCCCGGCGACCCGGCGACCGGAGCGGACGGGTCGGGCGGTCCGTCACCCGAGACTCCCGGGGCGCTGGGGGCCGGCGGCTCGTCGGCGGGCGCCGTGGCGCCGAGTTCGTAAAGAAAGCGGCTGGGCTGTTCCTCGTGGTCGTCGCCGCCGACGGCCGCCGAGGCGACCGCGCTGACCAGCAGTCGGCGGCGGGCCCGGGTCACCGCGACGTGGAACAGTCGCCGCTCCTCGTCGAGCAGCGCGGAGGTCTGCCCGACCAGGGTGGCGACCCCGCCGGCGGCGTCCGCCCGGCCGGCCAGCACGTCGACCAGGCGTTCCGAGCCGAGCAGGCTGCCGCGCAGCCGCAGGTCCGGCCAGACGCCCTCCTGCACCCCGACCACGGCGACCAGGTCCCACTCCAGGCCCTTGGCGGCGTGCGCGGTGAGCAGCCGGACGGCGTCCCCGCGGTCGGCGGTCGGGGCGAGGGTGTCGGCGGGCAACTCCTGGCCGAGCACGTGGTCGAGGAAGACCTCGGTACGTGCACCCGGTAGCCGGTCGGTGAACCGGGCGGCGGCGTCGAAGAGGACCATCACCGCGTCCAGGTCACGGTCGGCCGCCTCGGCCCGGCGGCGCCGGGCGAGGTCGCCCTCGCCGGCCACGGCCGGGCCCCGGGTCAGCGCGGCGGACCACAGCTCGGCCAGCCCGCTGGCCCGCCACACGGCCCACAGCACGTCCTCGACGGTGGCGCCAGGACGGTCGGCCGTCTCCCGGGCCACGGCCAGCAATCCGGCCACGGTCTGCGCCGGCTCGGCCCAGCGCCGTTCGACGCCGGCCAGCTCGGCCGGGTCGCGCAGCGCCTCGACGATCAGCTCGCCGGAGGGCCGGCGGTCGCCGCCGGCCAGGGCGAGGGCCCGCAGGCCCTGCCGCAGCCGCCGTTCGGCCAGCGGGTCGGCGCCGCCGAGCGGCGAGTGCAGCAGCGCGACGGCAGCCTCCTCGTCGAGCCGCTCCGGCTCCAGCGCGCACCGCAGCAGAAGCAGCAGCGGCGCGACCGCCGGTTGAAGATGCAGTGGCAGGTCCTCGCCGTGCACCACGGTTGGTACGCCGGCCGCGTGCAACGCCCGACGCAACCCGGGCAACTGCCGGCCGGTGGAGCGGACCAGCACCGCCATCCGCGCCCACGGCACCCCGCCGAGCAGGTGCGCCTCGCGCAGGGCGTGGGCCAGCCAGGCCGCTTCGCTGGTGGCCGAGCGGAACGTACGCACCTCCACCGCGCCCGGTGGCGCGCCGGGCAGGACACGCAGCCGGCGATGTGCCGCCGGGCCGCGTAGCCGACGGGCCAGCCGGGCGAAGGCGGCCAGCAGTCGTTCCCCGGAGCGGTAGCTGGTGGTCAGCAGCACCTGCGCGGCGGGCGCGCCGGACGCGGTGCGGAACCGGTGCGGGAAGGCCGTCACGCCGGCGGGGTCGGCGCCCCGGAAGGCGTACGTGGACGAGTCGGGATCGGCGAAGGCGACCAGCGGGGTGCCACCCCCGGCGACGGTCTCCAACAGGTCGACCTGGGCGGGATCGGTGTCGGCCATCTCGTCGACGTAGACGTACGCCAGCCGGCGTCGCTCGGCCGCCAGCAGCTCCGGGTCGTCGCGCAGCATCCCGGTGGCCGCCCGGACCAGCTCCGCCGGGTCGTACGCGACCGAGCCGCGGTTGGCGACGTCACGCAGGGCCAGCACGGCGACGTACTCCCGAAGGAACCGGGCGGCGGCCGGCCAGTCGGCCCGGCCGAGTTTCTCGCCGAGCCGGGCCAGCTCGACCGGACCGACCCCACGCTCGGCGGCACGCATCAGCAGGTCACGCAGCTGGGCGGCGAAGGCCCGGGTACGCAACGCCGGGCGCAGATCCTCCGGCCAGCCGACCGGGTCGTCGCCGGGTTCCTCGCCAACCACGTCCAGCAGCTCACGGATGATCAGATCCTGCTCCGGACCGGTGAGCAGCCGGGGCGACGGCTCGCCCCGCTCGGCGGCGGCGCGCCGCAGCAGCCCGAAGGCGTACGCCGGAAAGGTACGCACCAGCGGCTCGCGCAGCACCCGCTGCCCGACCACGGCGATCCGCGCCTCGATCCGGTGCCGTAGGTCGGCGGCACCCCTCCGGCTGAAGGTGAGGACCAGGATGCGCTCCGGGTCGACTCCCTCGGCGACCCGGGTGGCGACCGCCTCGACGAGCGTGCGTGTCTTCCCCGTGCCCGGTCCACCGAGGACGAGCATCGGCCCGTCGGTGTGCGCGACGACCTCGGCCTGCCCAGGATCCTCCCGCGGGTCGGTTCCACCGGCCGACTCCGCCGCCGCTACGCCCGGCAGAACCTGGCTCGGAACGGCCTCCGGTCGGGCCTCGCCCGGGGACTGGTCGGCGGACGGACCGCTCCCCTGGGTCGGCCCGCCGGGCCGACGCACCAACCGGTACGCCTGCATCCCGCCATCCCATCACGGCCCTGCGACACTCCCCGACCCGCCACACCCCCCGGAGCGCAGTTCACGCGCGAACCCGATGAATGCGGACCGGCGGCGCCGAGGCCGGATCAGGTGAGGCGGGATTCGAGGACGTCGAGGGCGGCGGGGACGGTGTCGGCGAGCCGGAGGAGATCGAAGCCGGCAGGCTTGAGGAAGGTCTGGTCGGTCAGGTTGCGCAGCCAGTCCAGCAACGGGCCGTAGAAGCCGTCGGTGTCCACCAGCACCATCGGCTTGTGGTGCAGGGCCAGCGTGGCGGTGGTCCAGACCTCGAAGAGTTCGTCCAGGGTGCCGAGTCCACCGGGCAGGGTGAGGAAGGCGTCCGACTTGTCGATCATGAGGATCTTCCGGCTGGCCATCGACTCGGTGACCAGCAACTCGTCGGAGGCGAGGTCGGCCACTTCC
This sequence comes from Micromonosporaceae bacterium KJ-029, assembly GCA_005402585.1. GTDB lineage: Bacteria > Actinomycetota > Actinomycetes > Mycobacteriales > Micromonosporaceae > Micromonospora. The sequence continues at coordinate 13,710 of BIFP01000002.1, forward strand.
AGGTCCACCAGCGACTGCGGAATCACGCCGATCGTACGGCCGCCCGCCGAACGCGCCCCGTCCACCAGCGCGCCCATCATCCCGACACAGCCACCGCCGCTGACCAGGGTGTGACCGCGACGGGCGATCTCCGCGCCGGTGGCCGTGGCGAGGTCGAGCCAGCGCTGGTCGAGCGTACGGGAGGAGGCACAGAACACGCAGATGGCGGCCATCTCCTCAGCGCTCCGCCTCGTCGGCCGCCGCCTGCTGGTCGGCGGCGGTGCGGGCGACGGCGTCCTCGCGTATCGCCTCCTGCTCGGTGCTCAGCGCCGCCTCGGCCTCGACGATGTGCCGCACCGCCGCGGCCACGTCGTCGGTGACGCAGATCAGCTCCAGGTCCACCGGTCCGATCTTGCCCTCCCCGGCCATGGTGTCCCGCAGCCAGTCGAGCAGTCCCTGCCAGTAGTCGACGCCCATCAGCACCACCGGGAACCGGGTGACCTTGCCGGTCTGCACCAGGGTGAGCGCCTCGAAAAGCTCGTCCATCGTGCCGAAGCCGCCGGGCAGCACGACGAACGCCTGGGCGTACTTGACGAACATGGTCTTGCGGGCGAAGAAGTAACGGAAATCGATCGCCAGGTCGACCCAGTCGTTGATGCCCTGCTCGAAGGGAAGTTCGATGCCGAGGCCGACAGAGAGCCCGCCGGCCTCGCTCGCACCGCGGTTGGCCGCCTCCATCACGCCGGGACCGCCGCCAGTGATCACCGCGTACCCGGCCCGGGCCAGCGCCGCGCCGAGCGCCTCGGCAAGTTGGCACTCCGGACTGTCCGGCTTGCTCCGAGCGGAGCCGAAGACGCTGACCGCCGGCGGCAGGTCGGCGAGGGTGTCGAAGCCCTCCACGAACTCGGAGAGGATACGCAGCGCCCGCCAGGCGTCCCTGGTCTTCCAGTCGGCGCGCGCCCGCGAGTCCAGCAGCCGCTGGTCGGCAGTGCTGGCGGGGATCGCCTGTCGGCGCAGTGTGACGGCACCGCGATGCCGCTCCTGTCCCGGTTCGCGGCGGTTGCTCTGGCTCATGGGAGCAACCGTAGTGGAGTCAGGCCGGTGAACCCGGCAAACACTTCGTGATCTTGTGCAACCAAATCGCTTTCCCGTACGTCTTACTATTCACATACCGGGTATGCCCCGGCACGCGGGCTTCGGGGGAGGAGACAGCGTGATCACCAACAACGAACGAATCCGGATCCGGCGCCAGATGCAGCGGCGCATCCGCGACGTGGTGGCCGAGCGCCGCCGCACCCGCCTGCTCGAAACCCCACCCGAACCCCCCACCGACCCGACCCCCGACCCCCACCTCTCCCCCCTCTAACCACCCACCACGCCGCGTCGCGTCGCGTCGATCATGAAGTTGACGGGATCTTCGATCTTCAACACACCCGCCAACTTCATGATCAACGGGGATGGGCGGGGTGGCGCTCGGCTGGGGCGGGGTTAGGCGGGGGCGAGCCAGCGGTGGAGGGTGGCGGCGCCGTCGCGGATCTTGCCTATCTCAACGTGCTCGTCGGGGTGGTGGGCCAGGTTGGGGTCGCCGGGGCCGAAGTTCAGCGCGGGAATCCCCATGGCCGCGAACCGGGCCACGTCGGTCCAGCCCAGCTTGCCGATCGGGGCGGCGCCCACCGCGGCCAGGAACTCCCGCGCGGGCGGGGCGCCCAGCCCGGGCAGCGCGCCGGCCGCGCAGTCGGTCACCGCCAGTTCGTAGCCCGCGAAGACCTCGCGCAGGTGCGCCTCGGCCTCGGCCGGGGTACGGTCCGGCGCGAAGCGGTAGTTCACCTCGATCTCGCACCGGTCCGGCACCACGTTCCCGGCGACTCCGCCGTGGATCCGCACCGCGTTCATGCCCTCGCGGTACTCGCACCCGTCGATGGTGACCCGCCGCGCCTGGTACGCCGAGAGCCGGCGGAGCACCTCACCGGCACCGTGCACGGCGTTGACACCGTGCCAGGAACGGGCCGAGTGCGCCCGAACCCCGGTGGTGACCACCGTCGCCCGCATGGTGCCCTGGCAGCCGGCCTCCACGATGCCGTACGTCGGTTCCAGCAACACCGCGAAGTCGGCCTGGAGCCACTCCGGATGAGCCTCGGAGACGAGGGTGAGACCGTTGTACTTGGACTCGATCTCCTCCGCCTCGTAGAAGAAGTACGTGATGTCGTAGCGGGGATCGGGCAGGGTAGCCGCGAGGTGCAGCGCGAAGGCGACGCCGGACTTCATGTCCGAGGTGCCGCAGCCGTACATCAGGTCGCCGCGCATGGTCGACGGGAAGTTGTTGTTAAGCGGGACGGTGTCCAGGTGCCCGGCCAGCACCACCCGGGAGGCCCGGCCCAGGTCGGTACGCGCCATCACCGTGTTGCCGTGCCGGTAGGTGGCCAGGTGCGGCACCGTGCGCAGGACCTCCTCGACGCAGTCGGCGATGGCCTTCTCGTTGAGGGACACGGACTCTATGTCGACCAGCGCGCGGGTCAACGCCACCGGATCGGCGAGGACCTCGGGGGTAAGCGGGTTCTCCATGGTCCGCACGGTACCGTCACAACCGGCGACCGCGAGACGCGAGCCCGCGAGCCCTTCGGCGAAGCGCGAGGAGTGAGCTTGCGAGCCCCGCAGTCACGAGCAGCAGCCAGCCCAGCTGGGAACGAGAGGTGAGTAAGTGACGTCCACACAATCCGCGTGGGGCATCGGCCTGGCCACCGTCACCGCCGACGACCAGGTGCTCGACACCTGGTACCCGACCGGCAAGCTCGGTCTCGGCGAACTGCCGCTGGTGCCCGGCGAGGACGAGGCCGACGTACTGGACCTGCCGCCGGGTGCGATCGGCGATCGGGTCCTGTCGGGTCTGCGTACCGTCCAGGTGGTCACCGTGATCGGCTCGCTGGACGACCCGATCAAGGACGCGGGTGACGCGTACCTCCGGCTGCACCTGCTCTCCCACCGTCTGGTCCGGCCCAACGAGCTGAACCTCGACGGCATCTTCGGCAAGCTGGCCAACGTGGCCTGGACCTCCGCCGGGCCGTGCCCGCCGGAGCGGGTGGACGAGCTGCGCGTGATCGAGCGGGCCGCCGGCCGCCACCTGGCCGTGTACGGGGTGGACAAGTTCCCCCGGATGACCGACTACGTGGTGCCCTCCGGGGTACGTATCGCCGACGCCGACCGGGTCCGCCTCGGCGCGCACCTGGCCGCCGGCACCACCGTCATGCACGAGGGCTTCGTCAACTTCAACGCCGGCACGCTCGGCACCTCCATGGTCGAGGGCCGGATCGTGCAGGGCGTGGTGGTCGGCGACGGCTCGGACATCGGCGGCGGCGCCTCCATCATGGGCACCCTCTCCGGCGGCGGCACCGACAAGGTACGCATCGGCGAGCGCAGCCTGATCGGGGCGAACGCCGGTGTCGGCATCTCGCTCGGCGACGACTGCGTGGTCGAGGCGGGCTGCTACATCACCGCCGCCTCGAAGATCAGCCTGCCGGACGGCCGGGTGGTCAAGGCCCGTGAGCTGTCCGGTGTCGACGGGCTGCTGTTCTGGCGCAACTCGGTCAACGGCGCGCTGGAGGCCCGGCCGCGTACCGGTCGGGGCATCGAGCTGAACGCCGCCCTGCACGCCAACGACTGACCTGCAAGGAAGGGCCCCTTCTTAACGCCTGGCGTATAGGAAGGGGCCCTTATTAACACCCGCGCCCAGGCGGGCCCGGCGCTGCGGCGCCGGGCCCGCCGGTACGGCTCACCGCAGGCGGTACGCCTGGATGATCCGGTGGGTCACCGTGTTGCCGTCGGTGTCCCGGGCACTGGCCCGCAGCGACACGTGGCCGGCCGCCCGCGGATGTTCCACCGTGGCCTTCCACTCGCCGCCGGTCTTCTGCACCCGGGCACTCCGCCAGGTCTTCCCGCCGTCGTAGGAGACCTCCACGGTCAGCGACGCGACCCGCGCGGCCGGGGCACCGGGCTGGCTCTCCACCCGGACCGGGATGTGGAAGGACCGGCCCGTCGGCGCGGTCTGCCGCGCGTCCAGCTTCGGCGCGAACCTGATCGCCGAGGCGGGTAGCCGGACGAAGTCGTCGCCCCGGACGTGCCCGGACCGGAAGGTCCACGTGCTGGCGACCTCCGTGCTCAGGTCGGTGAAGCTCCGCTTCGCCGACGTCTCCAACCGGTACGTCGCGTTACCGGCCGGCACCTCGAACTGCCCCCAGCCGTGCTCCGGGCTCTCCCCGACCAGCCTGCCGTTGCGGTACAACGCGGTACGCCCGCTGTCCACGACCGACCCGCCGGCGTGCCCTGCGGCGTCACTGTGCAACGGGACCGCCAAGGTGATCACGTCGCCCTGGCGGGTGAGGCCCTGGTCAGGCCAGCGCGGCGCCGGGAACGACGGCCCGTAGGGTGCGCCGTTCCAGGTGTCCTGGTATCTCCGGCCGCCCTGGTACGCCGTCGGCGCCGACGAGAACGCGGCGACCAGGTCCAGCCACGGCGAGTCCTCGACCGGCTTGCCGAACGCCACTTCGGTGGTCCAGCGCACCCCCTTGGTGTTGTAGTGCTCGACCCGCTGCCCCGGCGCCGCGACCCGCAGGCCGATCGCCCAGCCACCCAGGTCGGGCTCGAAGACGGGGAAGGCCAGCCGCTCGGCGAGCGTGCCCGGGTAGCCACCCTGGAACGTCTGCGTCACGGTGGCCAGGTCGCTGCTGCGGTAGTGCTTCGTCAGGCCATTGGGCACCCGGCCCGGGAACTTCTCGGCCAGCCCGTAGAAGTACGGACTGCTGGCCGCCCCCAGGTCGGCGAACTGGCTCGCGACCGTGCTCCCGAAGCTCTCAGCCGACACCGAGCGGCCGACCTGCCCCATGAGGACGCCATCGAAGTCGGAGCCGAGCACGCCGAAGCTGGCCTGACCGAGATCGCCCAGCACGAACGTCGCCTCGGCGACGACCAACGCCGGCTTCGCCGACCGGTCCGGCACCGTCATCAGCACCCGCCCCGCCGTGCGCGCGTCGAGGGTGATTTCGGCATCCTCCTCCACCACCAGTTCGGGCTGGACCAGCATCGCCACGCGCTCGTCTTCCGGATCGAACATGTAGCTGGCCAGCCCGTACCGGCCCTTGGGCACGCGTACCTCGGCGGTGCCCGACGGGTCGTACACGAAGATGTCGGTGAAGTCCGCCAGCCCGAGCAGGAAGGTGATGTGGTCGCCCGACGCGGCGCCGTCGAGACCCAGGTGCCGGACGGTCAGTGTGTAGCTCTCCACCTCCTTGTTGACGGCCAGCGGGGTGCTCGCCACGGTGTCACCGGAGCGGGCGACGATCCGGCCGGTGTAGTGACCGTCCGGGCCGTCGACGCTGGTGTCGGCCGTGACGGTGGCCGACGCCGTGCCCCCGGCCGGTACCACGACCTGCTGGGTGCTCAGCACGAACATGCCGGCCGGCGCCGGTACGCCGCCGGGCCCGGTGGCCTCGATGGCGAGGTCCACGGTGAGCGGTTGCGATCCGCTGTTGCGCCAGCTCAGCTCCCGGATGACCGGCTCGTCGTCGTCGTGCGGCCAGAGCGTGCGGCCGAACGAGACGCTGGCCGGCTCGCTGACCACGTACTGGGTGACCGCCCGCGCCACGTCGACCCGGCCGGCTCCCTGCTGGAACGCGGTCAGTTCCGGGTGGGGCTGGGCCGAGGCCATCAGGGTGGCCTTGAGCTGCTCCGCCGTCGCGTCGCCGCGCTGCTGGGCGAGCAGTGCCGCCGCTCCGGCGACGTGCGGCGCGGACATTGAGGTGCCGGAGAGCGAGACGTACTGCTCCCCGACCGGTTCACCGAGCAGCGTGCCCTGACCCCGGGCGGCGACGATGTCCAGCCCGGGAGCAGTGATCTCCGGCTTGAGCGCGTCGTCACCGACCCGCGGGCCCTGGCTGGAGAAGTAGGCGAGCTCGTCGTCACGGTCGACCGCGCCGACCGCGAGCGCCGCGTCCGCGCTGGCCGGCGAGCCTACCGAGCCGACCGTGCCGTCGTTGCCGGCCGAGATCACGAAGAGTGCGCCGGTCTGCTCGGTCAGCGTGTTGACCGCCTCCTCCAGCGGGTCGACCTCCGGCGTGTCCATCCCACCCAGGCTCAGGTTGATCACGTCGGCCCCCGCTTCGACGGCCGCCCACTGCATGCCGGCGAGGATCGCCGACTCGGTGCAGCCGAAGTCCTCGCAGACCTTGCCGGAGAGCAGGGCGACGTCCGGCGCCACGCCCCGGTACCGGCCGCCTGAGGCCGCACCGCTGCCGGCGATGATGGAGGCCACGTGGGTGCCGTGCCCCACCGTGTCGCCCGCGTCCGGCGCCTCGGAGAAGTTCCGTGCCTCGGCGACCCGGCCGGCCAGGTCCGGATGGGCGGCGTCGACCCCACTGTCCAGCACCGCCACCCGTACGCCCTGACCGGTGAAGCCGGCCTGGTGGGCGGCGGGCGCGCCGATCTGGGGCACGCTGTGCTCCAGCGTCAGCTGCCGTCTGCCGTCGAGCCAGATCCGCTCGACACCCCCCGCCGCGTCGAACCGGGCGCCGGTTCCGGCGACGGTGGCCCAGACCTGACCCGCGTGCTGCTTGTCGGCGTTGGCCGCGACACCGCCGATGGCCGCCAGGTCGCGGGTGACCGTCACCCCGCCGGGTGCGCCGGCCCGCCGTGCCGCGCCCGCCTGGTACTTCATGATCAGAGGCAGATCGTCGCGGCGGGCGTCGTCATAACCGGCCGCGATCAGCCCGGCCACGTCGAAGAGGCGGAGGTCGACCCGGCCGGTGCGGATCAGTGGTAGAGCGTCCTGCGGCACCACCCAGAGATGGTCCCCTTCCCGCAGGGTGAGGAAGCGGACGCCGGAACGTCCGTCGGCCGGGCGTACGGACGCCGCGCCGGCCGCGGTGACGGTCACCCGGTCACCGGTGAGCAGGGTGACGGTCGACTGGCCGGTCGGCGACGGCCGAGCGGTGGACGGGTGGACGGACTGGGGTGCTGTGGGTCGGGACGGGGCGGCCGTGGCGGCGCCCGGCACCCCGAGCACCAGACCCAGCACGAGCCCGATGGCGGTCAGTTTGCGCCTTGGTTGCAACTGATCCTCCTTCTGGAGCGTCTTCATCGATGAGCAACACATCGATATCCGCTAGGATTGCATACTGAGTATGCAAAAAGGAGTCAAGAATTCGACGAAGTTGATTCCGGAGCGAAACCGGCAGCGGCATGATCAGACGGATGAGATCCATGAAGGAACGCATGCTGGCCGGAGAGCCGTACATCGCCGAGGGACCGGAGATCCTCGCCGACCTCGACCGCGCCGCGCGGCTGATGGAGCGGTTCAACGCCAGCTCCGCCGGCGACCCGGACGGCCGGTTGAGCGCGCTACGCAAACTGCTCGGCGAACTCGGCGAGGAAACCTTCATCCGCCCACCGTTCTACTGCGACTACGGCTTCAATATCCGGATCGGCCCGCGCAGCTTCGTCAACTACCACGCGGTCTTCCTGGACGTCGCGCCGATCACGCTCGGCGCCGACGTGCAGGTCGGCCCCAACGTGCAGTTGCTCACCCCGACGCACCCGGTGGACCCGGAGCAGCGCCGGGCAAAGTGGGAGGCGGCCCAGCCCATCACCATCGGTGACAACGTCTGGCTGGGCGGCGGCGCGATCGTCCTAGCGGGAGTCACAGTGGGTGAGAACACCGTAGTCGGCGCGAACGCCGTGGTGACCCGGGACCTTCCGGCCAACGTCGTCGCCGTCGGCAACCCAGCTCGCCCGGTACGCCAGATCGGCTGACCCACACACCCCTTTTCACCTGCACAAACGCCCTCTCGACGGGTGGCACTCAGCCCAGAAATCAAGCACCCTGGGTAGCAGAGTCATCACCGGGAGGCTTCGCATGAGCGGCCGGATCCTCGAACTGCGTGTACACGGAGTGTCCAACACGCCGCCTGCCGAGACCCTGGGACTGACGCCGGAACCCGGTGGCGAGACACCACAGCCACGGCTGGTCGCCGGTGGCCCGGTCACCGGCTTCTACCGCTCCGCCACCGCCTCGCCGCTCGACCCGATCGCGGTGGAGGCGTACAGCTGGGGGCAGTTGACCTCGGGCGCGCGGACCGCGCGCGACGTGGAGCGGGCCCTGTGGACACTGCTGCTGCCGTTCACCCTGGCCAACGTGGCGCTGCACGCCCGGCCCGGGATACCGGCCGACCCGACCACCGAGCGGCTGGCCAGCCGCTCCGGGATCACGGCCTGGCTGATCCGGCTGTTCTGCCTGAGTCTGACCAGCACCCCGGTGCTGGCACTGACCGGTGTCGGCGTCGACCTCATCGGTTGGCAGTGCGTGGACGAGACCTGCCTGAGCCGGATTCCCGGGTCCTGGGAGTTCCTCGCCAACTCCTGGTGGCAGCAGGGCGGGCGGGCGCTCGCCGCCGGCCTGACCGTGCCACTCGCCCTGATCGTGACCCTCGGCCTGGTCGCCTGGCGTACCTACCAGTACGAGGCGGTGATGCCCGCCGACCCGACGAACCCGCCGGTGAGCGACGCCCCCACGCCGGTCGACGCCGACCTGCCGACCGGCCAGCCGGCGCAGGAGCCGCCACCGGCGCCGGAGCCACCACCCGGTCCGCTGCGCAACCCCCTCGAAGACCCGACCTTCTGGTGTGGCGAGGGTCAACTGCGGCGCGCCGCCGTGCTCCACCTGTGCACCGGCACGGTGGTGGCGGCGGCGGTGCCGCTCGGCACCGTCCTCGTGCTGGACCCACCGCACGGGGCCCGGGCGCTGGCCGCCTGGACCACCGTGGCCGTACTCGTCGCCGTCGTGGTGATCACACTGGTCGCCATCGGCCGGCCCTTCCTGACCCGGCGCGACGGGGCCACCCCGCTCGGACGGTGGGCATCGCGGTCATCGCGCTCACCGGCGTCGGATTGACCGGCACCGTCCTGCTCCTGATGCTGCCCGACGGCTCGGCCGGCACCTCGCTGGGCGCGCTGCGCCCACCGGCGGGCTGCGGCGACCACCCGTCCGTGCCCGGGTGTCTGGAGGACCGTTCGCTGCCAGGCTTCGACCGGGCCGTCGCCTGGCTGGTAACCGGCCAGTTGCTGCTGCTCGTCGCAATCGGGGCGACCGCCCGGTCCGGACGCAGAGGCGGCGCCGCGCCCGCCGCCGCCACGGTGCTGATCGCCGTCGGCGCCGCCTGGTGCTACGGCTGGCTGCCCGCCGTCCCGCCCGCACCGCTGGACGTGTGGCAGCTCGCCCTGGCCCTGCTGGCCATCGCCGCGATCGGCCTGCTGCTGCCCCGGACCCGGCCCACCGCCGTGAAGCAACCGCTCGGACCGTACACCGACCTGGCGTGGCGGGGCCGGGCTCCGGCAGTCATCGCCGGCTTCGGATGGCTGCTCTGCCTCGCCTACTGCACGGGACTGCTCTACTGGGTCACCGACCGGCTCAACAGCGCCACGCCCAACGGCCGTTCGGTGGTGGCCCAGCCGCTCCCGGTGACCTGGGCCGGGCTGTGCTTCGGCGTCGCGCTGCTGATCCTCGCCCTGGTCGCGGTGCGCGGCGTCGTACTCTTCCGCCGGCTGCGTCAGGAGGAGTACGCCCGCCTGAAGGCCCACGGCGGGCCGCTGTCCGCGCACGACCTGCGCCGTGGGCGGGACGTGAGTACGCACCGGGCGATCCACCGGCTGGTCGGCGAGCACGCGCTACGCCTGATCGGCTGGTACGCCGGCGCGATGGCCGTGCTGGCCGCCCTCAGTTGCGTCGCCGTTCTCTCCCCGCTCCGTCCGCACTCGATGTCGGCGACCGGCGGCGCCGCCGTGATCAAGGTCGTCGCCGACGTGGGTGGCGCGCTGCTCGGCTGGCTGCCGGTGGCGGTCGCCGCCGTCGGCCTGCTCGTCTACCGCAACGACACGGTCCGGCGGTCGGTCGGGGTGATCTGGGACGTGGGAACGTTCTGGCCCCGCGCCGCACACCCGCTCGCCCCGCCGAGCTACGCCGAGCGGGCCGTACCCGAACTGCTCACGCGTACCGCCGGTCTGCTCGCGTTGACCGAGCACGATCCCCGCCGGATGGACGGCATCATTCTGTCCGGGCACAGCCAGGGCACGGTGATCTGCACCGCGGTCATCCTCCAACTGCCCAACCGGTGGCGGCACCGGATCTGGTACTTCTCCTACGGCTGCCAGCTGACCCGGCTGTACGGCCGGATCTTCCCCGCGTACTTCGGGCCGGACCGGTTGCCGGTGCTGACCCGGGCGCTGACCCGCCCCCCCCGGCGGAACCGGCTGGACGAACTTCTGGCGGGACACCGACCCGCTCGGCTGGCCGGTCACCGCCGGGGAACGCGATATCGCCGTGGCCGACCCCGAGGCGCTGCATCCCAGCGACGGGGAGGTGGCCGACCCGCCGATCCGCAGCCACAGCGGCTACCCGCAGGCCGCCGAGTTCCAGAGGGAACGGTCCCGGGTGGCCTGGATGCTCCGGCGGGCGGTCCCGTCACCCCGGCGGGGGCTCGGCTAGACGTACCACCAGGTCGGCGCGGGCGGCGGTGCCGGTGACCTGCGCCGCGTTGACCTCGTCGCTGCCCAGCGCCCAGGTGCGGGCCTCGTCCGTTGACCGCCCGTACGCGACGTGCCGCGCGACCAGCCGGCGGTGCCGCAGGTCGGCGTCCAGATCCAGGAACCACGCGTCGTGCAGCAGGGCCCGCACCTCGTCCCAGGGCCACTCCGGGATCAGCAGGTAGTTTCCCTCGGTCACCACCAGCCGGATCTCCGGCGGCACCTCGATCGCCCCGGCGATCGGCTCCTCCACGTCCCGGCGGAACTCCGGCGCCCAGACCGAGGTCGGCTCCTTGCGTCGCAGCCGGCGCAGCAGCGAGACGTAGCCGTTGGCATCGAAGGTGTCGATCGCGCCCTTGCGGGCGGCCCGGCCCAACCGGTGCAGCTCCGCCTGAGCGAGGTGGAAGCCGTCCATCGGCACCAGCCGGGCGGCGGGACCGACCGCCGCCACCACCTGCGCGGCCAGCGTGGACTTGCCCGCCCCGGGGGCACCGGTGATGCCGAGCAGTTGCCGAGGGCCGGCGTCGGCGAGCGCGCGGGCGCGCTCCAGCAGCTCCTCGACGGGCAACACCCGGGCGGCGGACATCAGGACAGGACCGGCCGGCTGATCGTGAACCGGGCCCGCACCGCCGCATGCACGCCCTGCGGTTGCGGGTCGAGTTCCAGCTCGGGCGGACCACCGGCCTCGGCGCCCCGGGCGTCGAACGCCATCTGGGCCATCATCGGCTGCGCGGAGCCACCCTCGTCGGCCAGCTCGATCAGTTCCGTGACCTGGGCGCCGAGCGCCTCGGCGTACTCGCGGGCCCGCTGTAACGCGTCGGCGATCGCGGCGTGCCGGGCCTCGCGGTAGGCCGGACTGTCGGGGCGCAGCGACCACCACGGCCCGGCCACCTCGACCTGCTCCTGGTCGGCCAGGCGCAGCATCAGCTCACCGAGCGCGCTGAAGTCGCTGACCGTCACGGTGGTGACCACCGAACCATGCCAGGCCACCACCCGCTCGCCGGAGCGTCGCGTCTCGGGCCGCACACGCAGGTCGCCGGTCTCCCGGCGCTCGATCATCGGGCCGGACGAGTCGAGCAGCACCCGGACGGCGGCGGCCCGCTCGGCCAGCCGGGTCAGGGTGGGCTCCCGTTCCCGGTCCCGGGCGAGCGCGGCCACCGTGAATCGGGCGACCTCCGGAGCGACCTCGCGGTACGCCTCGCCGCGCACCGTCACCACCGGTCCGTCCACCATGCCCTCACCCTAGCGGCGGGTCCCCCGCCGCGCCCACCGATGCGCGGGGGCGATCAACCGGCGCCGCAACGCCGGCGCTCGGAGGTTGTCGGGTACCCGGGGGCGAGGTTTCCCGGCAGCCGCTCAGGCGGCGTGCGGAAGGTGGGCGGTGTAGGAGACGGTGCCGGCGTCCGTCCGGCACGCGCTCAGGTGCCCGCCCGCCGCCCCGAGCCCGCACAGCCAGGTCACCTCGTCGACCGGCTCGCCGTCGGTGGGGAACGTCCGGACCCGCTCGTCGTACGGGCGGCCGGCCAGCGCCACGCGGGCGGTGCCAGCCTCCGCGTACCGGGCGGTGAGGGTGTCGCCGTCGCCGGCCCGCAGCGCGCCGGCGAGTTCGTCGAGGAACGCGGTGACCCCGGCCAGCGCGGCCAGCACCTCGTCACGGTTGCCGCGCAACATGTTCGCGGTGCGCTGCGGCGGAGTACCGGCGACCCGGGTGCCGTCCCGGAAACTGCCGGCGGCCAGGGTGAGGACCGCGTCGCGCAACGGCGACCGCTCGGCCGCACCGGCCAGCGCCCCGGCGAGCAGGTGCGGTACGTGCGAGGCGAGCGCCACCACGGCGTCGTGCCGATCGGCCGCCATCGGCACCACCCGGGCGGCGAAGACCTCGGTGACCAGGGCGGCGAGCCGACGGAACGCGGCCAGCCCGTCCGGTACGGGGCAGAGCACCCAGGCGGCGCCGGCGAACAGCTCCGGAAGCGCCGCAGTGAGGCCCGCCCGGTCGGTGCCGGCCATCGGGTGGCCGGGGACGAACCGGCGGGTCAACCCGTGCGCCGCCGCGAACGCCGCCAGCTCCGCCTTGGTGCTGCCGACGTCGGTGAGCAGGCAGTCCTCGCCGGTCGCCGTGGCGACCTCGACCAGGGTCGCCGGCAGCGTGGGCAGCGGCCCGCCGAGGAAGACCACGTCCCGGTCGGCCACCGCGTCGACCAGCCGCTCCGCCGTCGGTACGCCGGCCAGCCGGGCCTGCCGGCGGGTCGCCTCGTCCGGGTCCCAGCCGGTCACGTCCAGCCCGGCGGCACGCAGTCGGAGCAGCACCGAACCGCCGATCAGACCGGTGCCGACCACCGCTGCCCGCAGGCGTGCACCGGCCCTGACCACCATCCGCGTACCTCGGCGTCCCGTCTCGGTCGCGAAGCCGGCCGGCCCCGCGCAGTCGCGCCGAGGATATCGCCCGACCCGGCCGGCGCCCCGGCCCGCTTGGCCCGGCACTGGAACCGCCACACCTGATCTCCGTCTCCGGTGCTGGTCCCGCGGATCCCAGCCGGGCGAGGTCGGACCAGAAGGGGGATGTCCACACCGGAGGTGCAACCTTTACCGTGCCCTCCGCCCCGCCACCACAGGCGGATTCTCACGGGGAGGGACAAACCATGGCCGCGACGTACCGGGCACTCGCCTCGGTGGTCATGTTGATCGGTTTCTACGTGGTCGCGCTGCTCCAGCTCGCCGCCGTCGGCGCGCTCTTCTACTGGATCGCCGGCCAGACCAACGGCCTGGCGGCCACCAAGCTGCTGCTGCCGCTGGTCGTCGCGCTGGGCGCGGTGGCCGTCGGACTCTGGCGGGCGATCCGGACCAGGCACGAGCCGGCACCGGGCCTGGTGCTCGACGAGCGGGAGGCACCGCAGCTGTGGGCCACCGTCCGCGAGCTGGCCACGGCGGTCGGCACCCGCGCCCCGGACGAGATCCGGCTGGTGCCCGAGGTGAACGCGGCGGTCAGTGAGCAGAGCCAGATGCTCGGCCTGGTCGGCGGGCGGCGCACCCTGTACGTCGGCCTGCCGCTGCTCCAGGGACTGCGGGTCGACCAGCTCCGCTCGGTGCTGGCGCACGAGCTGGGCCACTACTCGGGCAAGCACACCCGGCTCGGCGAGGTCGCCTACCGGGGCCGGTTGGCGATCGGGAGCACGATCGAGCGGATCAAGCCGCGCAACCCGATCGGCCTGGTCTTCAGGGGCTACGCGAAGCTCTACCTACTGGTCGACAATGCCGCCTCGCGGCGCCAGGAGCTGGAGGCGGACCGGGCGTCCGTGCAGCTGGCCGGTCACGAGGCGGCCACCTCCGCGCTGCGCAGCCTGCCGGCGCTCGACGCGGCCTGGAACTTCTACATGGGACAGTACGTTCACTCGGGCTGGCAGGCCGGCCTCGCCCCGGACGACCTGTTCGGCGGGTTCGGTCAGCTGCTCCAGGGCCGCCGGAACGAGATCGCCCAGCTCAGTACGGAGGCGCCTGACCGGGAGCCCTCGCGGTGGGACACCCACCCGCCGATCGGCATCCGGATCGACGCGATGGCGCAACTGCCCGCCGGCACGGTGACTGCGGACGACCGCCCCGCCGGGATCCTGCTAGCCGACCTTGACGGCGCCGGCCGGCGGTTGCAGGGCCTCGTGGTGGACCACGGCAACCGCCAGGTGCTGTCCTGGCCGGAGTTCACCCACGCGTCGATCGCCGCCGCGATGCAACGCCGGGTCGACGGGATCTACCGGGCCGCCGGCCGCTTCACCGGCACCGCGGAGCCGGGCCTGACCACGATCCTGGACCTGGTCCGGCAGCGCCGGCTCGGCGAGTTCGCCGAGCAGTTCTTCGGTGACGCCACCCGCAAGGAGGCGGCGGTCCGCTTCGCCGGGCCGATGGAGCTGCTGCTGGACAACGCGGCAGTCCGGGCCGGCCGGGCCCGCTACCAGCTGTCCTGGACCGGCCCGGCCCAGTTCGTCGGCGCCGACGGCGAGCCGCTCGACCTCGCCGAGATCGCCAAGCTCGCGGTCGACCCGCAGACCCTGGACGAGGCGCTGGCCCGGCTGACCGAAATGGGTGTCGACCCGGCCGGCGCGACCGTCGTACACAAGCGGGCCACCGCCGACAACGCCGGCGTGATCGGCGCCATCGGCAACGTGAAGATCGACGACGTGGAGCACGACCTGGTGATCCTCGACCGCGGTCTGATCATGGTCGGCGGTCCGGGCAAGGCCGGCGACGGCGAGGAGCGGCTCAAGGGCCTGCTCGAGTCGACACCGGTGGCCAAGCTGGCCGCCCGGCACCAGTACCTGCCGTACGAGGAGGTGGTGTCGGTGTCGGTGACCAAGCAGATCCCGCTGCGGGCCGAACTGACGCTGCACGACGGCCGGGTGGTCGCGATGAAGGAGCTGTTCGGCAGCGTGCTGCTGGAGCGGCGCAGCCGGGACAACCTGCTGCGGGTGTTCGAACGGATCAACGAGGACTGACGGCACACGAACGAGGCCCGCTCTTCCGACATCGGGGAGCGGGCCTCGGCGTGGTCGGGTCAGGCTTGCGCGAGCCGGGCGGCGACCGCCGCGATCCGCTCGTCGGACTCGGTCAACGCCGCCCGGACGTACTGCCGGGCGCCGGGGCCGTAGAAGACACCGGCGGCGACCAGGATCCCCCGTCGGGCCAGCCAGTCGACGGTGTCCCAGCAGTCCTCGCCACGGGTGAGCCAGAGGTAGAGCCCGGCCTCGGAGTGTTCCACGGTGAAGCCGGCGCCGGTGAACGCCGCCCGCAGCACCTCGCGCCGCGCGCGGTAGCGCTCCCGCTGCTCGTCGGCGTGCCGATCGTCGGCCAGGGCGGCGACCATGGCCGCCTGCACCGGCGCGGGCACGATCATCCCCGCGTGCTTACGGATCTTGAGCAGCTCGGCCACCAGAGCCGGGTCACCGGCGACGAACCCGGCCCGGTAACCGGCGAGGTTGGACCGCTTGGACAGCGAGTGCACCGCCAGCACCGAGTCGTACGAGCCGCCGCAGACCTCGGGCGAGAGCACCGAGACCGGCTCGGCGTCCCAGCCCAGCGGCAGGTAGCACTCGTCGCTGGCGACCACCGCGCCGCGCTCCCGAGCCCAGTCCACCACCTTCCGCAGGTGGGTCGCGGGCAACACCCGGCCGGTCGGGTTGCCCGGCGAGTTGACCCAGACGAGGCGTACCCGGGAGGTCGGACCGACGGCGGTCAGTGAGTCGGCGCGTACCGTCGTGGCCCCGGCCAGCCGCGCCCCGTCCTCATACGTCGGGTAGGCGACCGACGGCACCACCACCACATCGCCGGGGCCCAACCCGAGCAGGGTGGGCAACCAGGCGACCAGTTCCTTGGAGCCGATCGTCGGCAGCACCCCGAGCCCGTCGACGCCGGCGCCGCAGGCCCGGGCCACCCAGGCCGCGATCGCGTCGCGCAGCGCCGGGGTGCCAGCGGTCAGCGGGTAACCCGGCGCGTCCGACGCGTCGGCCAGGGCCGCCCGGATCACCTCCGGCACCGGGTCGACCGGCGTGCCCATGGAGAGGTTGACCAGGCCGTCCGGATGCGCCGCGGCCAGGGCCGCCGCGGCGTCCAGGGTGTCCCAGGTGAACTCGGGCAGCCGCGACGAGACCGGCGCGGGCCGGTTCAGTGGCCCTCGCCGCGCGGCGGCTGCGCGGCGACGAAGGTGGCGTCCTTCTCCACCTTGCCGACCTTCGAGGCGCCGCCGGGCGAGCCCAGGTCCTCGAAGAACTCGTAGTTGGCGCCGGTGTAGTCCTTCCACTGCTCCGGCACGTCGTCCTCGTAGAAGATCGCCTCCACTGGGCAGACAGGCTCACAGGCACCACAGTCGACGCACTCGTCGGGGTGGATGTAGAGCATCCGGTTGCCCTCGTAAATGCAGTCGACCGGGCATTCCTCGATGCATGCCTTGTCGAGCACATCCACGCACGGCTCGGCGATGATGTAGGTCACCGGTCTTCTCCTCCGCAAGACGCGCCGCGATCACCCGCGACGGTAAGAGCCTAGTATCTCGCCGGGGAGGAGGTCGATCGTGCTCCGAGAGCAGGACGTGGGACACCGGATCGTGGTCCGGCGCGTGGTGGGACATCGCGGCGGTCGCCCGGTGTACTCCGACTCCCTCGGCGAGCTGGTCGAGCTGACCGAGACCCACCTCACACTGACCACCCGGCAGGGACGGCTGCGCGTACCGATGGCCGAGGTGCACCGGGCCAAGCGGGTCCCCGCCGCCCGGCGGCCCACCGCCGCCGCCGTGGTCGAGTTGGAACTCGCCGCCGATGAGGCGTGGCCGGCGCCCACCCGCGCCCGCCTCGGCGACTGGCTGCTGCGCGCCGCCGACGGCTGGACCGGCCGGGCCAACTCGGCCCTGCCGGTCGGCGACCCGGACCGGCCGCTGGAGGCCGCGCTGGACGCGGTCGAGCGCTGGTACGCCGACCGGGGTCAGCCGGCGTTGGTCAACACGCCGCTGCCGCTGGCCGCGCCGGTCGGCGCCGAAATCGACCTTCGCGGCTGGGACAGCCGCCCGCCGGTGCTGGTGCAGACCACCCCGCTTTCCACCCTGGCCGGGTCGCGACCGCCGTTGGCCACAGCGCCCGGCGCCGGCCCGTCTGGATCCGGCTTGCCCGGGTTGGGTGGCGGGCCGGAGCTGGGCGCGGGAGCGGTACCGGCCGGCGGGCCGGTGGTCGAGCTGGCGGCCGCGCCGTCAGCGGACTGGCTCGCGGTGGCGGCCGGCCGCAAGGGCGAGCTGCCGGAGGCCGCCCGGCATGTGCTCACCGCCGTGGACCAGGTCCGCTTCGCCCACGTGTACGCCGACGGCGCGCTCGTCGCGATCGGCCGTGGGACGGTGACCGGCCGGGGGCGCTGGCTCGGGTTGTCCCTGATCGAGGTGCTGCCCGCCGCGCGCCGGCAGGGACTGGCCGCCAGGCTGATCCGGGGGCTCGCCGACTGGGCCGCCGGCGCCGGGGCGACCGACGCGTTCCTCCAGGTGGAGCAGAGCAACGCCGCCGCAGTCGCGCTCTACCGCAAGCTGGGCTTCACCACCCACCACACCTACCTGACCCGGGTAGCGCCACACTGACCGAGCCCACGACGGATCGACGGACGCGACCCCGACCGGCGTCAGCGGCGGACGATTCGGCGGGGCTTGGCCGCGCTGGTCTCGGCGTACCGCTTGAGGCTCTGCGAGCGGTGGTCGCGTCCCAGCGTGGTGAGCAGCAGGTAGCCCAGGAACACCCCGGCGCTGGTCGCCGCCAGGTAGAGCACCACCTGCCAGAAGAAGGTGGCGCTACCGCCGGCGAACGGGCTCGTGCCGACCAGCAGCGGCGCGATGAGCATGGTCAGCCCGAGCGCGATGCCGATCGCGCCGGCCACCTCGGCGCCCCACTGGGCGACCGGGTACCGCCGGCCCCTGCTGAAGGCGACCCAGGCCAGGATCAGCCCGACAACCACGAACATCCCGAGGGTCACCCTGTCGGCGGCGGCTTCGTCACCGTCGAAGCCGAACCGGATGACCAGCCGGGCGACCACGTTGACCACGAACAACGCGATCGCGAGTACCCCGACCGCGCGCCACCGCTCCCTCATTTCACGCCTCCCGCCGTACCGCCCGCTCCGATGGCGAGCCTCCTGGCAGGAATGTCTACCACTCGTCGCTGTGCCTCGTCAGTACCGACCGGGCGCCGGCGGCGGTGCCAGGATCGAACGGAACGCCATCACCGCGAAGGTCATCGCGCCGGCCACCACCAGGGTGAGCCCGACCCAGTTGCCGACGAGCAGCACGTCGCCCTCGGTGGTCCGGTCGGCGGCGGCCACCATGATCACCACCCACGGCAGCGCCGGCAACGCCACCGCCCAGCGGCGGCCGACCGACTCGACGGCGAACCAGCTGAGCACGATGTTCGCGCCGACCGCCACGAGCACCGCCAACCCGACCAGGTACCCGCCGACCCGCAACGGGGCGAGCAGCAGCTCCAGCACCGCGGTCACCGCCCCGGCGACGAACGCGACCAGTCCACCGGCCACCCGCAACCCGATGTCGAGGGGCCGCCACACCCGGGCGGGCGGCGGCGGATCCTGCTCCTGCGGGGCGACCGGCATCGCGGCGGGGAGGGTCACCGGAGACCGGCCGAGCCGACCGGGATGGGATCCGGGCCGGCGGCGACCTCCAGCCCGGCGAACAGGTCCGACTCCCAGCCGTACGGGCCGCTGCCCGGCCCCTTCGTCCCGACCGCGAGGGTGAAGTACTCCACCCCCATGAACTCCGCGCCGAAGTTGCCGGCGATCGAGTAGAGCCAGGACGTGGCCGGAATCTGGGTGGCGTGCGCGCGCATCGCCGCCTCCTTGGCGGCGTGCTGCTCGGTCGCGTCGATCCGCGCCGCGATCTCCTTGTCCGGCGTGCAGAAGGGCAGCTCGGTCGCGTCGGAGATGCCGGCGAAGGGGTTGTCCGACGTCTCCTCGAAGTGCGTCATGCCCGCCTCCAGCACGCTCTGCGGCATCGCCGTCCAGTAGACCTTCGCGGGGGCGAGACCCTCGCGGGCGGCCAGCTCGACGGCGCGCATCGTTACCCGGTGCGCCTGGATGTGGTCGGGGTGGCCGTAGAAGCCGTTGTCGTCGTAGGTGATCACCACCTGCGGGCGTACCTCCCGGATGACCTCCAGCAGGTACCCGGCCGCCTCGTCCAGGTCGGCCCGCCAGAACGCCCGGGGGTGCCCGTTGGTGGGCAGGCCCATCATCCCCGAGTCACGGTAGCGCCCCGCGCCGCCGAGGAAGCGGTGATCGGTGACGCCCAGCTCGACGCAGGCCGCGGCCAGCTCGGCGATCCGGTACCCGCCGAGCTGGTCGGCGTGGGCGGCGGCGAGACCGGTCAACTCCGGTACGTGGATCTCGCCCTCCTCGCCCAATGTGCAGGTGACCAGGGTGACGTGGGCACCGGTGGCCACGTAGTGGGCCATGGTCGAGCCGGTGCCGATGGACTCGTCGTCGGGGTGCGCGTGGACCAGCAGCAGGCGGCGGTCAGGCAGCGTCGTCACGACGGTCACTCTAACCGGCGGTTCTTCCGTACCGGCCCTGACGCGTCCGCCCAGGTCGGTCACATCCCGCTCGGCACCGGCCTACGATCTGGCCTGTGGACTTTCCCGAGCTGGCCGCCCGGACCCGCCGGTTCAGCCACGGGGCGCCGCGCGCCGTCACCGTGGCCGACGACGGCGGCCGGGTGGTCTTCCTGCGCTCCGCCGGACCGGAGGACCCGGCAGACGCACTCTGGCTCCTGGACGTCACCACCGGCGAGGAGCGGCTGATCGCCTGTCCGGCCACCCTGCTCGGCGCGGACGCCGACCTCGGCGCGCTCAGCCCCGGGGAACGCGCCCGGCGCGAGCGGCTGCGGCTGAGCGCCTCGGGCATCGGCTCGTACGCCCTCGACGGCGCGGGCCGGGTGGCGGTGTTCGCGCTGGCCGGCCGGTTGTTCCGGGCCGACCTGGTGCACGGTGACGTGATCGAGGTGCCCGCCGTCGGGCCGGTGCTCGATCCCCGACCCGACCCGACCGGCCAGCGGCTGGCGTACGTGACCGACGCCGCCGAGGGAGTCCGCCGGGGCCAGCTACGGGTGGTGGACATCGACGGCGACGACACCATCCTGGCCGGCGAGGACTCCGGGGTGGTGTGGGGCCTGGCCGAGCACATCGCGGCGGAGGAGTTCGGGCGGCACCGCGGCTACTGGTGGGCGCCGGACGGGCGGTCGGTGCTGGCCGCCCGGGTCGACGAGTCCCGGTTGCCCCGCTGGCACCTGCACGACCCGGCGGAGCCGGCGAGCCCGCCGGTCAGCGTCGCGTACCCGGTGGCGGGCGGACCGAATGCTGAGGTCAGCCTGCACCTGCTCGACCTCGACGGCGGCTGGGTCGACGTGCACTGGGACCGGGAGACCTATCCGTACCTGACCGCGGTGCACTGGGCCGAGGGTGCCCCGCTGATCACCGTGCTGCGCCGGTCGCAGCAGCACGGACTGGTGCTCGCCGTCGACCCACGCACCGGCGAGACCCAGGTACACGCCGAACTGGCCGACCCGCGCTGGGTGGAGCCGATCCCGGGTACGCCCGCGCATCTGCCCGACGGGCGGGTGCTGGTCGGCGGTGAGTTGGCCCACGACGGGTACGACGCCCGCTGTCTCTTCGCCGACGGCACGCTGCTCACCCCGCCCTCGCTGTACGTACGTCGGGTGGTCGGCCGGCTGGTTGCCGGCACCGGGCCGGCGGACCTGCTGGTGGAGGCCAGCGACGGCGAGCCGAGCGAGCAGCACCTGTTCCGGGTACGGACCAGCATCGGCGGTGGCGTCGACGCCCGCCGGCTCACCACCGACCCGGGCTGGCACAGCGCCGCGGTCGGCGGTGACGTGCTGGTCGTCGGCAGCGCCTCGCTGGACCACGCGGGCACCCGGTGGACGGTGCGGCAGGGCGATCGCGAGGTGGGCACGCTGCGCTCGCTGGCGGCAACCCCGGCGTACTCCCCGTTGCCGCTGCTGGAGCGGGTGACCGACCGGCGGCTGCCCTCGGCGGTGCTCTACCCGGACAACCACGTCACCGGGCGACGGCTGCCGGTGCTGCTGGACATCTACGGCGGGCCGGGGCACCAGGAGGTGCTCGCCGCGCGGGCGGCCTGGCTGGAACGGCAGTGGTGGGCCGACGCCGGCTTCGCGGTGGTGGTCGTCGACAACCGGGGTACGCCGGGCGTCGCCCCGTCGTACGAGAAGGCCATCCACCGGCGGGTGGCCGACGTGATCCTGCTGGACCAGGTGGAGGCGCTCACCGCGCTCGCCGACAAGCATCCGGACCTGGACCTCGGCCGGGTCGGGGTGCGCGGCTGGTCGTTCGGCGGCTGGCTGGCCGGCCTGGCGGTGCTGCGCCATCCGGAGCTGTTCCGGTGCGGGATCGTCGGCGCGCCGGTCACCGACTGGGCCCTCTACGACACCGCGTACGCCGAGCGTTATCTCGGCCTGCCCGACGACGGCCTGGACGTGTACGCGCACCACTCGCTGGTGGAGTTGGCGGCCGAGCCGGTCACGGGCCCGGAGCAGGCCCGGCCGCTGCTGCTGGTGCACGGCATGGTCGACGACAACGTGGTGGCCGCGCACACGCTGCGGTTGTCGGCGGCGCTGCTGGCCACCGGCCGGCCGCACTCGGTGCTACCGCTGACCGGGGCGACCCACATGGCCGCCGGCGGCCTCGCCGAACGCCTGCTCCGCCTGGAACTCGACTTCCTCCGCACCCACCTGATGTAAGGAAGGGCCCCTTGTTAACGCCTGCGGTATAGCAGGGGCCCCCTGTTAACAGTGCTGTTAACAGGGGGCCCCTGCTATGCACGAGGCGTTAAGAGGGGGCCCTTCCTTTCACATCAGGGCTTGACGTGGGCGTCGACGAGGGATGGGTAGCCGAAGACGCTGGAGACGAAGATCCCGCCGGCCTTCGAGCCGTGGACCAGGTACGCCACGTCGACGTAGAGCGGGACCACCGGGGCCTGCTCCCTCATGATCCGCTCGTCGAGCTTCGCCCACTCGGGGCCCTGCTCGGCCGGAGGCAGCGCGAGGACGCGGTCGAACTCGGCGTTGATCGTCGGGTCGTTGAAGTACGCCTGGTTGCTGTTGCCCTCGGCCCTGATGCTGCGGCCGTCGTAGAGCACCGGCAGGATCGACGCGCCGCTCGGCCAGTCGGCGGCCCAGGAGCCCAGGTACAGGTCCCAGGGGTTGTCCTTCTTCTTGATCTCGTCGAGCTTCGCGTCGTCCGGAATGTTCCGGACCGTGATCTTGAAGCCGGCCCGCTCCAGGTTGCCCTTGATCTGCGTCGCCACCTGCTGCTCGACCGAACTGTCGGCCGCACCGAGGACCAGCTCCGGGGTCTGCCCGCCGAGCAGTTCCCGGGCCTTGTCCAGATCGCCGTTCGGCCCCGCCGGATACGCGTCGTACGCCTGGTAGCCGATGGTGGCCGGCGGCATCAGCGTGGTCATCGGCGCGGCGACGTGCTGCCCACCGAGCACCTTGACCAGGCCCTCCCGGTCGATGGCGTAGTTCAGCGCCTGGCGCACCCTCAGGTCGGTGACCCGCTGGTTGTTGATGACCAGCTGGTTGGCGCTGGGCGTCGGGGACAGGATGGTCCGGGACCGCAACGCGGCGTCGCCCGCGACCCGGGCCACCAGCGAGGCGGGCACGTAGTTCCACGACAGGGCGCTCTGGTCGGCGCCATTGTCGGCGATCACCCGGTTGCTCGCCGCGTCCGGGGTCGGGCCGAAGCTCCACACGAACCGGTCCGGATACTGGTGGCGTACCGGGTCGGTGGCGGCATCCCAGTGCTCGTTGCGCTCCATCACGATCTCGACGCCCGCCTGGTACCGGGTGACCTTGTACGGCCCGGACGAGAAGGGCGCGTTGCCGAGGTTGACCCCGGTGTCCTTGTCCGGCGGCAGCGGCGCGGTGGCCGGCAGGGAGACCGCGAACGGCAGGTCGCAGCGCGGCCGGGCGAACTCGAAGCGCAACGTCCGGTCGTCCGGCGTGGTCAGGCCCGGCGGCAGTGCCGTCCGGTTGGCCTTAAAGTCCCACTTGGTGTCGTACTGCGGGGTGTCGGCCAGCCACTCCTGCAGGTAGGTGGGGCCGCCGGCGAGGTCCGGGTCGAAGGAGCGGGCGATGCCGTACGCGATCTCCTTCGCGGTGACCGGCCGGCCGTCCTCGAACTTCACCCCGTCCTTGATCTTGAATTCCCACACCTTGCAGTCGCCGTTGACGTTGTTGCCCGGCGTCTCGGCGAGATCACCGACCAGCACCAGGTTGCCGTCGCCGTCGTCCTTGAAGGTGGTGAGGAAGCGCGCGAACAACGGCGCGGCCAGCAGGCCCGCGAACGAGTACGTCCGCTGCGGATCCAGGTGGGAGATAGGGGTCTCCCGGATGATGGTGAAGGTGCCGCCGGGCTGGGCGCCCTCCACCGCGGGTGCCGGCCCCATCGAGTCCTTCGGGTCGGTGGCGATGACCCCGGTCTGCTGTCGGCCGGTGTCGACCGTGGCGCCCTCGCCGGTGTTCTTCGTGCAAGCACCCAGGGCCACCACCAGTGCGATCGCGCCGCTCGCCGCGGCCACCACGCGTGGTCTCATCTGCTACCTCCTCCACCCAGATGCCGCCGGCCGCACGCCGACGTTCCCGAGGATCGTAAAGAAGAAAACCTTCGGATTGTGTAACAGTTGTCGATAAATTCCACCAGTGCCCGGCGACCGCCGCCGGTAGCGGCCGTGGCAGCTGCCGGCCGTTTCAGCCGAGCCGGACCCGCGGGTCGATGGCCGCGTAGAGCAGGTCCACCAGGACGTTCGCCAGTACCACGAAGACCGCCGCGATCAGCACCGTGGCCATGATGGTCGGCAGGTCACCGGCGCGTACCGCGTCGACCGCCGTCCGGCCGAGCCCCCGGATGCCGAAGGTCGTCTCGGTGATCACCGTGCCACCCAGCGCCGCGCCCACGTCCAGCCCGGCCACTGTGACCACCGGCGTGATCGCGGCGCGCAGCGCGTGCCGCCCGTACACCCTCGTCCTGGTCAGGCCCTTGGCCCGCGCGGTACGGACGAAGTCCTCGCTCAACGTCTCCAGCATCTGCGCCCGGAACAGCCGGGCGTAGATCGCGGAGAACAGGAACGCCAACGACACCCAGGCGAGCACCAGCCCACTGGCCCACCGCACCGGATCGTCGAACAGCGACGTGTAGCCCGGCACCGGCAACCAGCGCAGCGTGTAGACGAAGACCAGCAGCAGCACCGCGCCGACGAAGTACAACTGCATCGACGCGCCGGCCAGCGAGAAGCCGATCGCCACCCGGTCCAGCCAGGTACCCCGGCGCAGCGCCGAGAGCATGCCCAGACCCACCCCGAGCAGCAGCCAGAGGATCGCCGCCGGGATGACGATGCTCAGCGTCACCGGCAGTACCCGGGCCATGGTGTCGGTGACCGCCTCGTTGTTCACGTACGACCAGCCCAGGCAGGGCGCGTCGCAGCGACCGCCCTGGGCGCTGCCCAGATCCCGCCCGGTGACGATCCCCTTCATGTAGCCCGCGTACTGGCTGACCAGCGGATCACGCAGACCCAACTCCTGGCGTACCCGCTCCAACCGCTCCGGGTTGCAGTTCTTCGGGCACATGCCGGTGACCGGGTCACGGGGCAGCGCGAAGAACATCAGGAAGGTCAGCACGGTCACCGCGAAGAGGGTGAGCACGGCGGAGAGGATCCGCTTGACCAGGAAGCGCAGCATCAGACCCACCTTTCATTCGCGACTGCGGGGCTCCGCTGCGCTGCACTCCTCGCGCTCATCAGAGCCACCTTTCATTCGCGACTGCGGGGCTCCGCTGCGCTGCACTCCTCGCGCTCATTGGGGCACCCCTACCTCGACGACTTCGGGTCGAGTGCGTCGCGCAACGCGTCCCCGAACAGGTTGAAGGCGAACACCAGCGCGAAGATCGTGACGCCGGGGAAGAAGACGAACGCCGGACCGGTCTGCAGGTAGTCCAGGCTCTGGTAGATCATCCGGCCGAAGCTCGGGGTCTCCTCGGTCAGCCCGACGCCGATGAACGACAGCGCCGCCTCGCTGGTGATGAACTGCGGCACCGCGAGCGAGAAGGACACCAGGATCGGAGCCCAGGTGTTCGGCAGCAACTGCCGGAAAAGCATGTGGCCGAGCCCGGCCCCGCTGGCCCGGGCCGCCTCCACGAACTCCCGCTCGCGTAGGGCGATCACCTGGCCGCGGACCAGCCGGGCGGTGCTGGTCCAGCCGAAGACGGCGAAGATCGCGATCAGCACCCCGATCCCGAAGGCCGGGGGCACCGCGTCCCGCTGACCGTAGAAGCGCAGCGTCAGCGTCGGGGTCAGGGCGAGCGCGATGACCAGGAAGGGCAGCGCGAGGGTCAGATCGGTGATCCAGTTGACCACCGCGTCGAGCCAGCCGCCGAGGTAGCCGGCGAGCGCGCCGAGCACCACGCCGATCGCCGCGGTGAGCACCGCCGCCGCGAAGGCGATGAACAACGAGGTACGCAGGCCGTAGACCAGCCGGATGAAGATGTCCCGCCCCGTCCGGGGCTCCAGCCCGAAGAAGTGCTCGCCGGAGACGCCACCCGCGTAGCCGAGCGGCATGCTGAAACCATCCAGCTTGTGCTGGAACTGGTCCCGGGGGCCGATCCCGTAGACCAGTTCGATCAACGGTGCGGCGAGCGCCACCAGCACGAACAGGACCAGCATCGCCCCGCTGATCAGCGCGGTGCGGTCCCGGCGCAGTCGCAGCCAGGCGAGTTGCCCAGGCGAGCGGCCGACGACCCGGCGGCCCTGGGGCGCACCGGTCGCACCACCGGCCTCCCCACCGGACTCGATCTCGGCCAGTGCCGCACCGTCGACCGGCGACAGACTCATTCCGGCCCTCCTCCGTCGGCCACGCCCGTCGGCGCCCCGCCGTCCAGGTCACCCGCTGGCGCCGCACCGCCCGGCACGCCCACCGGCGCCGCGCCGATCGGCCCCGCCTCCGGGAAGTGGCAGGCGGTGGCCTGGTTACCGCCGTCGCGCCGGACCAGGGCCGGCTCCTCGACGGCGCACCGGTCGCGCGCCTTCGGGCAGCGGGTGCGGAACCGGCAGCCCGACGGCGGGTCGAGCGGGGTGGGCACGTCACCGGAGAGCCGGACGCGCCCGGCCGGACCGAGCCTGGTCACGTCCGGCACCGCCGACAGCAACGCCCGGGTGTACGGGTGCTGCGGGCGCTCGTAGATGTCGTCCCGATCGCCGATCTCGACGATCCGGCCGAGGTACATCACCGCGACCCGCTGGCAGAAGTGCCGGACCACGGCCAGGTCGTGGGCGATGAAGACGAAGGCCAGCCCCAGCTCGCGTTGCAGGTCCCGCAGCAGGTTGACCACCTGGGCCTGGATCGAGACGTCCAGCGCGGAGACCGGCTCGTCGGCCACCACCAGCCGCGGCCCCGGCGCCAGCGCCCGGGCGATGCCGACGCGCTGGCGCTGGCCGCCGGAGAACTCGTGCGGGTACCGGTTGTAGTGCTCGGGGTTCAGGCCGACCAGTTCCATCAGCTCCCGCACCCGGGCCTTCGTCCCACCGGGCGGGATGGTCCCGTTGACCTGCAACGGCATCGCGATGATCCGGCCGACCGTGTGGCGGGGATTCAGCGAGGCGTACGGGTCCTGGAAGATGATCTGGAGATCCGACCGCAGCGGGCGCAGCTCGCGCCGGCCGGCGTGGGTGATGTCGCGCCCGGCGAACTCGATGCTGCCCCCGGTCGGCTCCAGCAGCCGCACGAGCATCCGGCCGGTGGTGGTCTTGCCGCAGCCGGACTCGCCCACCAGGCCCAGCGTCTCGCCCGGCCGCACCTCGAAGTCCAGCCCGTCCACCGCACGTACCAGCCCCGCTCGGCGCAGGCCGCCGCGGACCGGGAAGTGCTTGGTCAGGCCACGTACCGCCAGCAGTGGCTCCGCGTCGTCGCCACTCCCCCTGGGCGTGACGATCCTCATGCCAGCACTCCGCCACGCTCCGTGCCGTCGTGGGGCACCAATCCGCTGAGCTGACTATTCGCTCGCTGACGCTCCCTCATTGGGCCACCCCCACCCGGGCGACGTCCTCGGCGTAGCACCGGGAACGCTCCTCGCCGGAGAGGTGGCAGGCGAGGCGGTGCCCGGCCGTTCCGGCGGGACGCAGCTCGGGCAGTTCGGTGCGGCACCGGCCGCCGGTGTGCCCGACGTACCGGCAGCGCGGGTGGAAGGCACAGCCGGCCGGCACGTCGATCAGGCTCGGCGGGTTGCCCGGAATCGGGTTGAGGTCCGCGTCGGCGTCGCCGTGCAACGACGGCACGCTGGAGAGCAACCCCCAGGTGTACGGGTGCTGCGGGCGGCGCAGCACCCGCTCGACGCTGCCCTGCTCCACCGCCCGGCCGGCGTACATCACCAGGACCTCGTCGGCGACCTGACTGACCACGCCGAGATCGTGGGTGATCAGGACGATCGCCGTGCCGAACTCGGCCTGCAGGTCGGCCAGCAGGTCCAGGATCTGCGCCTGCACGGTGACGTCCAGCGCGGTCGTCGGCTCGTCGGCGATGAGCAGGTCCGGATCGTTCACCAGCGCCATCGCGATCATCGCCCGCTGCCGCATGCCGCCGGAGAACTCGTGCGGGTACTGGTCGTACCGCCGCTCCGGTTGCGGGATCCCGACCCGGTCCAGCATCTCCACCACCCGCCGACGTGTCTCGGCCCGCCCGGCCCGGGGATGGTGCACCCGGTACGCCTCGGCGACCTGCCGGCCCACCGGGTAGTACGGGTGCAGCGCCGACAGCGGGTCCTGGAAGATCATCGCCATGTCTTGGCCGCGCAGCCGGCGAAGCTCCGCCTCCGTCCGGCCGACCAGCTGGCGCCCGCCGAGGGTGATCTCACCGGTGACGGTGGCCCGGCGGGGGTCATGCAGACCGAGGACCGCGAGCGAGGTGACGCTCTTTCCCGAGCCGGACTCGCCGACCACGCCGAGGGTGCGTCCGCGCTCGACCGAGAACGAGACCCCGTCGACCGCGCGCACCACGCCGTCGGTGGTGGAGAAGCTGACCCGCAGGTCGTCCACTCGCAGATAAGGGTCCACGGCTGCCTCCCTCCGCACCCGACGAAGGGAACCTACAACAGAACCACGATGCTGAAAATAAGCTACAAAGCCCGGCTGCCTCGACAGGGTCCCACGATTCGCCCTCGACGCACCACCATCCGTCTGCACCGCCTGCCCCGCCCGTCGCACCGACAGTGCGACCGTGGTGACGTTGACCGACGCAGGATCCCGACGGTACGAGCGGAGGTGACCATGACCGTGGCGGTGTTCGACCACGAGGGCCCGTGGACCGAGGAGGAGTACCTCGCTCTCGGCGAGACCTCCCAGCGCGTTGAACTCTTCGACGGGAGCCTGCACTTGACACCCGCCCCCACCCCCCGCCATCAGCGGATCTCCCGCAAGCTGGGCAACATCCTGGAAGCCGCGGCCGAGTCCGCCGGGCTGGAACTGCTGGAGGCGGTGAACGCCCGGCTCCGGCCAGGACGCGTACCTGTTCCGGATCTGGTGGTCACCGGCCCGGCCGACCTCGACGACCCGTATGTCGAGGCGGCCGACGTGAGGCTCGTCTGCGAAATCATCTCGCCGAGCAACGCCGCCACGGACAACGTCCTCAAGATGCACTACTACGCCGCCGCGGGCATCGAGTGGTACCTGCTCGTCGAGCAGACGACCGGCGCGCTGCGCCTCTACCGGCGACGTGCCCGCCACTACGTCGAACAGCAGGCGGTCAAGCGGGGCGGGATGCTGAAGCTGGAGACACCCGTCCGCGCCACGATCCGGCCGGAGGATCTCGTCTCCTGACGGATGTCAGTGGACTCGCCTAGGGTCGGCCCATGAGCGAGCGCCAGCGAGCGAATCATCCGCACGGCGCGTTGGTGCCTCATGACGGCACGGAGCGAAGCGGAGTGCCGGCATGAGCGAGTTCGACGCGGCCGGCGCCGCCGTGCAGGCCGCGCTGGACGCGGGCGCCCGGTACGCCGACGCCCGGGTGATGCACCGGCGGTACGAGTCGATGTCGGCCCGCAACGGCGAGGTCGAGGCACTCACCCAGGACGAGAGTGTCGGGCTGGGCGTACGCGCGCTGGTCGGGTCGAGCTGGGGTTTCCACGCCGTACCGGAACTGTCCGACCGGGCCGCCCGCGACGCCGGCCAGCGCGCCGCGCGGACCGCCACGGCGAGTGGCCTGGTCCCCGGGCCGCCCGTCGACCTGGTCCCCTCCCCACCGGCCATCGCGAGCTGGTCCTCGCCCTGCGAGGTGGATCCGCTCGGCGTCTCTCTCGCCACCAAGGGCGACCTGCTGGTGACCGCCACCGGTGCGATGGTCGACCACGGCGCTGACCTGGCCGAGGGCCTCTACCAGGTCTGGGACACCGCGAAGTGGTTCGTCTCCAGCGAGGGCCACCGCATCGACCAGCACATCCGCGAGTGCGGAGGTGGCATCTCGGCCACCTCGATCGGCGACGGCGAGACGCAGCGCCGGTCCTGGCCGAGCTACCGCGGCCAGTACGGCACCACCGGCTGGGAGCTGGTCGACTCCCTCGACCTGACCGCCCACGCGGCGCGCATCGCCGAGGAGTCGCGGGCGCTGCTGACCGCGCCGCTCTGCCCGGCCGGCGAGACCGACCTGATCCTCGGCGGCGAGCAGTTGGCGTTGCAGATCCACGAGTCGGTCGGGCACGCGATAGAGCTGGATCGCATCCTCGGCTGGGAGGCCGCCTTCGCGGGCACCTCGTGGCTGGATCTCGCCCAGCTCGGCTCGCTGCGGTACGGCTCCGAGCTGATGAACATCACCATCGACCCGACCATTCCGGGCGCGCTGGGCAGCTTCGGCTACGACGACGAGGGCTCGCCGGCGGTCAAACGCGACGCGGTACGCGCGGGACGCTGGGTGGGCGTGCTGGCCGGGCGTGACTCGGCCACCGTCGCCGGCCTCGACTACGGCGGCAGCGTACGCGCGGACGGCTGGGCGCGGCTGCCGATGGTGCGGATGACCAACGTGGGTCTGGAGCCCGGCCCGCACACCCTGGAGGAGATCGTCGCCGCCACCGACAATGGGGTGCTGATGGACGTCAACCGTTCCTGGTCCATCGACGACAAGCGGCTGAACTTCCAGTTCGGCTGCGAGATCGGGTGGGAGATCCGCAACGGCCGGCGAGGGCGGATGCTGCGCAACCCCACGTACACCGGCATCGGCCCACTGTTCTGGCGCTCGATGGACATGCTCTCTTCCGAGGTCGTCTCGTGGGGCACGCCGAACTGCGGCAAGGGTCAGCCCGGCCAGGTCGGGCACACCGGCCACCCGGCCGCGCCGGCCCGGTTCCGCAACGTCCGAGTGGGTGTGCGGGCGTGAGCGCGAGGAGTGAGCCGGGTTTGCGAGCCCCGCAGTCGCGAACAGAGGTGGCACCGTGAGCGCGAGGAGTGAGCCGGGTTTGCGAGCCCCGCAGTCGCGAACAGAGGTGGCACCGTGAGCGCGAGGAGTGAGCCGGGTGAGCTGGACATCGCCGGTCGGGTGGTGGAACTCGTCGCCCGGCTGGCCGGGGCGGGTGCCCAGGCCGAGGTGGTGGTGACCCGCGCCGACCTGGCGTTGACCCGGTTCGCCAACTCCGCGATCCACCAGAACGTCGCGGAGTCCGCGGTGGAGGTCCGGCTGCGGGTGCACGCCGACGGGCGCACCGCCGGCGGCGGCGGGAGCGCGGTCACCGCTGACGGGCTGCGTGCGCTGGTGGAGCGGGTGCTGGCGGCGGCCCGGCATACCCGGCCCGATCCGGCCTGGCCGGGGCTCACGCCGCCGGTGCCGGCGCCGACCTCGACGGGGTGGGACGCGGCCACCGCGTACGCCGGGCCGGACGAGCGGGCCATCATGGTCCGGGCGTTCGTGGACGCGGCCGGCGGGCTGGAGACCGCCGGCTACTGCCGCACGGCGTTCCGGGAGGCGGCGTTCGCGAACTCGGCCGGGCACGCGGCACAGGGGCGGACGGCCGAGGCCGCGATGGACGGGATCGCCCGGGCCGGCGGCGCGGACGGCACGGCCCGGCACTGCGTCGACCGGCTGGCCGATCTCGACGGTGCCGGTCTCGGGCAGCGGGCCGCCGCGAAGGCCCGAGCCGCGGTCGACCCGGTCGAGCTGGCACCCGGGCGGTATCCGGTGGTGCTGGAACCGGCCGCCGTCGCCGACCTGCTGCAGAACCTCTCCTGGTACGGCTTCAACGGCAAGCGGTACGTCGAACGGCAGTCGTTCGCCGAGCCCGGCCTGGCCCAGCTCGACCCGGCGGTGACCCTGGTCGACGACCCGCTCGGCGCCGCCGGGCTGCCGTTCGATCTGGAGGGCACGCCGACCCGGGCGCTGACCCTGGTGGACGCGGGCACCACGACGGCGGTGGCGCACGACCGGCGCAGCGCCGCCGGGGTCGGCGCCGAGTCGACCGGCCACGCCTCGGTCGACAGCCCGACCTTCGGCCCGATCCCGCGTAACCTGCGCCTCGTCCCGGCCGGCACGGCGGGCGCAGCCGGCACCGCGGGTGCCACGGGCGCCGGCCCCGCGGGTGCCACGGGTCCAACCGGTATGAGCGGACCGACGGCGACCGGCGCCGGCCGAGCCGCGCTGGCCGGCGCGGTGGCCGATCCGGACACCGCCGCCCTGGTCTCGCGGGTGCAGCGGGGCCTGTTGGTCAGCGATTTGTGGTACACCCGGGTGCTCGATCCGAAGAGTCTGGTCATCACCGGCCTGACTCGTAACGGGCTGTGGCTGGTCGAGGAAGGCCAGGTCACCCGCGCGGTCCGCGACCTGCGTTTCACCGAGTCGTACCCGCGAGCGCTCGCGCCCGGCGCGGTACTGGAGGTGGGCCGGCGCGCGGTGCGCCAACCGGACCGCACGGACGGCGTGTGGTGGGAGGCGCCGTCGCTGCGGCTGGCCTCCTGGAACTTCACCGGCGGGGCGTCCGGCTGACCGGGTCGTCCACCGCTGGTCGATCTTTTTCGGACGCTCGCATATTGATCATGGCGGGAGGCTTTCCAAAGGGCGGGACACACGGGACACTGCCTTGCGCGGACGGCCCGCCTAGATCGGCGTAACGTGTGTCACTTAGCTGCTCCGGTACGCCGGGTGCGGTCGTTGGTGTGCGCATGACGTGGCAAGCGGGTGCGGGTTCGCCGGTCCGCGTGCCGACCGGAAAGTGTTCCGCCGCCCGTGAAGGGCCCCGTCAGGGAGACGACGCGAAAATGACATCATCGGCAACGAAACCGCGGGGGGCGCGGGCACGCGCCGCCATCGCGGCGAAGACGTTGCGTACGGACCGTTGGTGGTTCGCCCCGCTGATCACCGTCATCGGGCTCGGTGCGTGGATCACGTACGCGACGGTCCGGGTCTTCATGCACGACTACTACTGGGTCGAGGAATTCCACTACCTCACCCCGTTCTACTCCCCGTGCGTGACCGACCGGTGCCTCCCGGAGGCATCCCACTTCGGGCAGTACCTGCCCGGCTGGTGGATCATCCCGGACGCCGCGTTCACCCTGCCGTTCCTGCTGCTGTTCCGGCTGACCTGCTACTACTACCGCAAGGCGTACTACCGGTCGTTCTGGCTCTCGCCGCCGGCCTGCGCGGTGCCGGACGGTCACGCCAGCTACGGCGGCGAGACCCGGTTCCCGCTGCTCGGCCAGAACTCGCACCGGTACTTCTTCTACTTCGCGGTGCTCATCTCGCTGATCAACTCCTGGGACGCGGTCCTGGCCTTCCACAGCCCCGAGGGCTTCGGGTTCGGCCTGGGCAACCTGATCCTGCTCGGCAACGTGGTCATGCTCTGGGGTTACACCATCTCCTGCCACTCCTGCCGGCACATCATCGGCGGGCGGCTGAAGCACTTCTCCAAGCACCCGGTGCGCTACCGGGCCTGGACCTTCGTCTCCTGGCTGAACGTCCGGCACATGCAGCTCGCCTGGATCACCCTCGGCACGCTGGCGCTGACCGACTTCTACATCATGGCGGTCGCCGCCGAGTGGATCTCCGACCTGCGGTTCATCAACTAAGGGCCCCTGACATGACCAATCCTCACCGTGACCCGAGTGCTACCACTCGGATCGAACGACACCACTACGACGTCGTCGTGATCGGGGCCGGCGGCGCCGGCCTGCGCGCGGCGATCGAGGCCCGGCTGGCCGGCAAGAAGACCGCCATCATCTCCAAGTCGCTGTTCGGCAAGGCGCACACGGTGATGGCGGAGGGCGGCGCCGCCGCGGCCATGGGGAACGTGAACAGCCGGGACAGCTGGCAGGTGCACTTCCGCGACACCATGCGCGGCGGCAAGTTCCTCAACAACTTCCGGATGGCCGAGCTGCACGCGAAGGAGTCGCCGCAGCGGATCTGGGAGCTGGAGACGTACGGCGCACTGTTCGACCGCACCAAGGACGGCAAGATCTCCCAGCGCAACTTCGGCGGTCACGAGTACCCCCGGCTGGCGCACGTGGGCGACCGGACCGGCCTGGAGCTGATCCGTACCCTCCAGCAGAAGATCGTCTCGCTGCAGCAGGAGGACAAGCGCGACCACGGCTCGTACGACGCGCGGATCAAGGTCTTCGCCGAGACCACCATCACCGAGCTGCTGCTCGACGGGGACCGGATCGCCGGCGCGTTCGGCTACTACCGTGAGTCCGGCGAGTTCATCCTCTTCGAGGCGCCCGCCGTGGTGCTCGCCACCGGGGGCGTCGGCCGCTCCTACAAGGTCACCTCGAACTCGTGGGAGTACACCGGGGACGGTCACGCGCTGGCGCTGCGGGCCGGGGCGACTCTGATCAACATGGAGTTCCTCCAGTTCCACCCCACCGGCATGGTCTGGCCGGTCTCGGTCAAGGGCATCCTGGTCACCGAGTCGGTACGCGGTGACGGCGGCGTCCTGAAGAACACCGAGGGCAAGCGCTTCATGTTCGAGTACGTACCCGACGTCTTCCGCAAGCAGTACGCGGAGACCGAGGAGGAGGCGGACCGCTGGTACACCGACCCGGACAACAACCGGCGCCCGCCGGAGCTGCTGCCCCGGGACGAGGTCGCCAGGGCGATCAACAGCGAGGTCAAGGCGGGCCGGGGTACGCCGGCCGGCGGCGTCTACCTGGACATCGCCTCCCGGCTGCCGGCCGAGGAGATCCGCCGCCGCCTGCCGTCGATGCACCACCAGTTCAAGGGGCTGGCCGACGTCGACATCACGAAGGAGCCGATGGAGGTCGGCCCGACCTGCCACTACGTGATGGGTGGCGTCGAGGTCGACCCGGACAGCGGCGCCGCGCACGGCGCGGTGCACGGCCTGTTCGCCGCCGGTGAGGTCTCCGGCGGCATGCACGGCTCCAACCGGCTGGGCGGCAACTCCCTGTCCGACCTGCTGGTGTTCGGCAAGCGGGCGGGTGGCCACGCCGCCACGTACGTCGACCAGCTCGCCGCCCGGCCCCGGGTGGAGGTGAGCGCGGTGGAGACCGCGGTGGAGACCGCCCTGGCTCCGCTGCAACGGGACACCGGCGAGAACCCGTACACCCTCCAGCAGGACCTCCAGGCGGTGATGGGGGACCTGGTCGGCATCATCCGGCGGGAGGGCGAGCTTGAGGACGCGTTGGTCCGGCTGGCCGAGCTGCGCGAGCGGGTGGCGAAGGTCAGCGCGGCCGGCGGCCGGCGCTACAACCCGGGTTGGCACCTCGCGCTGGACCTGCGCAACATGCTGGTCGTCTCGGAGTGCACCGCCAAGGCGGCGCTGGAACGCCAGGAGTCGCGTGGCGGCCACACCCGGGAGGACTTCCCCACGATGGATCCGCAGTGGCGGCGGGTCAACCTGGTCTGCTCGCTCGACGGCGACACCGTCCGGCTGGAACGCAAGCCGCTGCCAAAGATGCGCACCGAGTTGATCAGCCTGTTCGACCGCGCGGAACTGGCCAAGTACCTCACCGACGAGGAACTCGCCGAGTTCGACGCCCTCGCCGCCGCCGATGCCGCCGCCGCCGAGAAGGAGAACCGCTGATGGGTACGAAGCGCCAGTTCCGGATCTGGCGGGGCGACGCCGACGGTGGCGACCTGCGGGACTACACGGTCGAGGTCAACGAGGGGGAGGTGGTCCTCGACGTGATCCACCGGTTGCAGGCCACCGAGGCACCCGACCTGGCCTGCCGGTGGAACTGCAAGGCGGGCAAGTGCGGCTCCTGCTCGATGGAGATCAACGGGATGCCGAAGCTCGGCTGCATGACCCGGATGTCGACGTTCGAGGAGAACGAGACGGTCACGGTGACCCCGCTGCGGACCTTCCCGGTCATCCGGGATCTGGTCACCGACGTGTCGTTCAACTACGAGAAGGCGCGGGAGACCCCCGCCTTCGCTCCCCCGGCCGACCTGGCGCCCGGCGACTACCGGATGCAGCAGGTCGACGTGGAGCGCTCGCAGGAGTTCCGCAAGTGCATCGAGTGCTTCCTGTGCCAGAACGTCTGCCACGTGATCCGTGATCACGACGAGAACAAGCCGGCGTTCTCCGGGCCGCGGTACTTCATCCGCGCCGCCGAGCTGGACATGCACCCGCTGGACGCCAAGAGCGACCGCAAGGAGTACGCGCAGGCCGAACAGGGGCTCGGCTTCTGCAACATCACCAAGTGCTGCACCGAGGTCTGCCCCGAGCACATCAAGATCACCGACAATGGGATCATCCCCATGAAGGAGCGGGTCGTCGACCGCAGGTACGATCCACTCGTATGGCTCGGCAGCAAGATCTTCCGGAGGGGTCAGGTGCCTCAGACCTTCGTGACCAGCGAACACTCGCCAGGCGCCGTGCGCTCCCACGCCGCTAGTACCGGTGTGCACTCACACGCGGGCGGCTCGCACGACATCACCTCTGAGACGCAGGCTCAGCAGGGCGTCAACTGGCACCGAGAGGTGCCGCACCCCACCGCCCCGGCGGTCGACGCGAACGGCAGGCTGCCGCTGACGGAGCTCACCTTCGACCGGGCGGCGGCACCCTCGCCGTTCGGCGACGACGTGACCTTCCCCCTGCCCCCGGAGCACCTGAACTTCGCCCACCCGGAGCAGGACGAAAAGAAGCACTGACCACCCGTACCACGATGGGGGCCGCGGCATCTGCCGCGGCCCCCATCCACATCCCCTCCGCAGCCCCGCCAGTCCCTTCGCCGGTCTCTCTACGGGGACAGGAGGGGGCGGAGGGCGGCGACTATGGGGGCGTCGGCGGGAAGCCAGGTGACGGTGTCCAGTTCGGTGGCGGAGAGCCAGCGCAGGGCGGAGTGCTCCAGCGCCTTGGGCTGATCGCCGTGCAGCAGGCGGGCCGCGTACACCTTGAGCACCGACCGGCCGTGTGCCATCCGGACGTTGCGGCCGACCCGCTCGCCGATCTCGACGCGTACGGCGAGTTCCTCGGCGCACTCGCGAACGAGCGCCGCGGTCTCGCTCTCCCCGGGCTCGACCTTGCCGCCGGGGAACTCCCACCTGCCCGCCACCTCGGGTGGAGCGGACCGGGCGCAGGCCAGCACCCGTCCGTCCTCGATAATGGCCGCACCGACGACGACCTTCAGGTCCCGCCGGGCGGCCTGTCCGCCGCCGTTCGCCCGTTCGGTCCGCACGGCCGTCCAGCGTGCCAGATCAATCGGCGGTTTGGGTACCTTGGCCGACCGTCAGGCCAGGAATACCCGGAAGTGTGGGCGTGGACACACCCTCCGTTGCGACGTAAGACTAGAGGCACCGACACGACACGGGGCGGCGACGATTTGGCCACAAGCCGGCAACGAAGCCTGGGAGGTACGGTGATGCGTGCGCTGTTCGGCGGTCGGGCGAAGCACGACTACCTCAGCGACGCCCTCACCCTACTGAACGGATGGACGCGCGAGGGCGAGCAGATTCGGCGCACCCTGGTCATCGACGACACGCAGCACGCAGCGCTGACCGAACGGGTCAAGGTGGTCGCCGACGCGCTGCACCTGCGGCCGGAGATCAGCCGGCGCGCCGACCACACCCAGATCTGCGTCGGGCACGACGACAGCCCCCTCACTGAGGGTGAGGTTCTGCTCGCCGCCCGCATCGAGGACGCGTATCGCGCTGTGGCGGAGCCGGGCGACGATCGTCCGAGCTGACCACGCCGGGCCGGTCAGCCCTCGGCGTCCTGCGGGTACCAGCGCAGCTCGACGGAGTTGCCGTCCGGGTCCCGGACGTAGACCGAGATGGCGTCACCCCGCGCACCGAACCGCCCGACCGGCCCTTCCAGCACGGTGAAGGCGCCCGAATCGATCACCTGCTGCCAGTCGAGCGGCGCCACGACCAGGCAGAAGTGATCAACGTTGGACTCGCCACGGTCACGGTGGACCAGGTCGATGATGGTGTCCGCGGTGACCCGCACCGACGGGAACGGCACCCGCCCGGCCCGCCACTCCGCGACCCGGACCGGGGTCAGGCCGAGTCGACCGCAGTAGAAGTCCAGGGAACGTTCGACGTCGGCCACGTTGAGCACCAGGTGGTCGAAGCCGGTGACCCGGACCTTGCTCACCTCGCCCGTCGACGGCACGTCCGGCAGGGAGGCGGAGTGGGTGATGTTCGCGTTCATGCCTCCACCATCCGCCGGCCGGCAGCGGCGACCAAGCCGGGATCGCACTACGATCGTTGAGCCACGGTCAACGATGGGAACGGCGGCGTGCTGGAGCGATACGAGGTCGAGACCTTCCTGACCCTCGTCGAGGAGCTGCACTTCGGCCGGACCGCCGGGCGGCTCCGGGTCACCACCGGGCGGGTCAGCCATGTGGTGAAGAAGCTGGAACGGCGGATCGGCGCGCCGCTGTTCGTCCGGAGCAGCCGCGTCGTGCGACTCACCCCGATCGGTCGGCAGCTCGCCGACGACCTGGCGCCGCTGGTCGCGGGCGTGGACGAGGCGGTACGCCGGGCCACCGAGGCGGGACGCGGCGTCACCGGGCGGCTGCGGGTCGCCTTCCTCGGCGAGTGGACCGCACCGGTGCTGCTCCAGGCCGTTGAGCTGTTCACCCGACGGCACCCGGAGTGCACCATCGAGGTACGCGAGGTGCAGTTGTTCAACTCCCGGCAGAGCCTGGAGGACGGATCAGTCGACATTCTCTTCGCCGCGTACCCCTTCGACGGGATGGTCTGCGGACCGCCGCTGCTGTCCGAGGCGAGAGTCCTCGCGGTGGGCGCGACCCACCGGCTGGCCCGCGCGGAATCCGTTTCCCTGGAGGTGCTCGCCGACCATCCGGTGGTGCAGTACCCGGCGATGACCTCGGCGGAGTTCAAGCGCGACCGTACGCCGGAGCGCACCCCGGCCGGTCGTCCGGTGCCCCTCGGCCCGGTGGGCAACACCTTCTCGGAGATGCTGACCCTGGTGGCGATGGGCCGTGGCGTACTGCCGGTGGGTGAGCATTCCCGGCGCTACTACCCCCGCCCCGACGTGGCCTACGTGCCGATCCGCGACGCGCCGCCGATCCGGCGTGGTCTGGTCTGGCGGGAGGACAACACCACCGCCCGGGTCCGCGCGTTCGTCCAAGCCGCCAGCGATGCCAACCAGCAGGGCCCCGCCGCCTGATCCGACTGCCCAGAAGCAAGATCGGGTGGTTGGCGCGGGCGGCCTACCGTGGGTCCATGGCCAACGCGACGTACGACCGCAAGGAGCAGTTCCAGCAGATCCAGAGCGGCCTGCTCGACGGAGAACAGATCATCGCCGTCTACGACGCCGTCGGCACCGGCACCGGATTCATCGGGCTGACCGACCGGCGCGTGATCATCCAGGACCGCTCGTTCGTCGGCAAGCGGTACGCGATCACCAGCATCCCGTACTCGAAGATCACCAGCGTAAGCGTGGTCAGCAACAAGTCGTGGGGCGGTTCATTCTTCTCCACCGGCGCCATCGCCATCCACGTCGGCACGCACACCTACGAGGTGGAGTTCCGGGGCGACCAGAAGAGCCACCACGTGCACAACGTGATCCTGCACTACATCAGCTGAGCAGTCCCCCGCCCGCGCGGCGCGGACCGCGTCCCGCGTGTGCGGTCAGCACGCCGTTCCGGCAGGGCGATCCGCGTCCCCGCCTGATTCGGAAGAGGTCGACCTTGCTGCCTCCACCCCCGCTTCGCCGGGTCGCGGAAAGCTGTTGCCGGGTCGCACCGACGCCGGTTGACTGGCCGACAGCCGACCGAAGGGAGCGAACGACATGAGGTACGCCACGACGCCCGTGCAGCGAGCAATCATCGTCGACTCCATCGAATCGAGGCTTCGTGAGTACGTGGACTCCCACGATCGAGGCGCCGTCCGGCGCCGGTAGCACCAACGGAGGCCGCTGATGTCGGTCTTCGACGACCCGGGACTCTTCGGCCGGCTCAACGCCGAGAACTACGACGGGCCCGACAATCCCGACCCGGCAGCGGCGGTGGACTTCCTCGCCGACCTTGCCGCTGACGGTCGGGTGCTGGAACTCGCCATCGGCACCGGCCGGATCGCCCTACCACTCGCCGCCCGCGGCCCCGCCGTCGAAGGGGTGGAGGCGTCACCGGAGATGGTCGCGAAGCTGCGCGCCAAGCCCGGCGGCGACGCCATCCCGGTGGCGATCGGCGACATGGCAGACGTGCCGGTAACCGGCCCGTACACCATGGCGTACCTGGTCTTCAACACGCTGTTCAACCTGGTGCGGGCCGAGCGGCAGGCGGACTGCTTCCGTAACGTCGCGCGGGTGCTGGAGCCGGGCGGCGCCTTCGTCATCGAGACGTTCGTGCCCGACCCGGCGGACTTCGACCGGGACGAACAGGTCCAGCCCTGGTGGGTGGCGGAGGACTCGGCCGCCATCCGGCTGCACCGGTACGACCGCACGGCGCAGACGTTCCTCCGGCAGACCGTCACCTTCGACGCGGCCGGGGTGCACCTGCACCCGTTCGCGATGCGGTACATGTGGCCCGACCAGATCGACGAGATGGCGGGGCGGGCCGGGTTCCGCCTCGCCGAGCGGTACGCCGACTGGGACCGCACCCCGTTCGGCCCGGACAGCACCTCGCACGTCTCCGTCTACCGGCTCGGCTAACCGCCGGGCGGAACCGACTCGGGCAGACCGGCTCGGGCCACCACCCGGTGCGGGCACGAATCCATTGACGCGGTTGCGTGCCCGCACCACCGGACCCGAGCGGCTCGGCGATCCGCTGGCGGTGACCTGGGATAATGATCGACATGTCGATCCGTACGTCTCTGGTAGCCACACTGCGGCGGGTGCGGGACGGCGGTCGAGGCCGCTGGCTGCGCCGGGTCGCGCTGGCCGCCGCCATCGGCGCCGTGCTGCTGGTCGCCGGCAGCTGGGCCAGCGTGAGCTGGATCCGGTCCGGCGCCGAGGGGCGGACGTACACGGCGGAGAGCGTGCCCGAAGCGCCGGTCGCCCTGGTGCTGGGCACCCGGGTCCAGGCGGACGGCACCCCGTCGCCGTTCCTCAGCGCGCGGCTGGAGATCGCCCGTGAGCTGTACGCCACCGGCAAGGTCCGGGCGATCCTGGTCTCCGGCGACAACATGCGCCACGAGTACAACGAGCCCGAGGCGATGCAGCGCTGGCTGGTCGACCGGGGCGTACCGGCCGACAAGGTGGTGCTGGACTACGCCGGCTTCGACACGTACGACTCGTGCGCGCGCGCCAAGCGGGTCTTCGGCGTGGACCGGGCGACGGTGGTGACCCAGTCGTTCCACCTGGCCCGTGCTGTCACGGTGTGCCGGCATCTCGGCGTCGACGCCATCGGCGTCGGTGACGACACCGTCCGCGAGTACGGCCGGACCTGGCAGTTCGCCTCCGCCCGCGAGTACGGCGCCAGCATGAAGGCGGCCGTGGACGTAATGTCCGGCCGCGACCCGGTGCACCTCGGCCACCGCGAGACCGGCGTCGACGACGCCCTACGCGCCGGCTGATCTCACTGTCGCGGTCGGTCCAGCCCCTTGATCAGGCCGAACGGGCTGGATTCAGACGTTGAAGCGGAACTCCACGACATCGCCGTCCTGCATGACGTACTCCTTGCCCTCGATGCGGACCTTGCCCGCCGCCTTCGCGGCGGCCATCGAGCCGGCCTCGACCAGGTCGGCGTAGGAGACGACCTCGGCCTTGATGAAGCCACGCTGGAAGTCGGAGTGGATCACCCCGGCGGCCTCCGGGGCGGTCGCGCCGACCGGGACGGTCCAGGCCCGCGCCTCCTTGGGGCCGGCGGTGAGGTACGTCTGCAGGCCGAGCGTCCGGAAGCCGACCCGGACCAGCTGGTCCAGGCCCGGCTCGGACTGCCCGATGGACTCCAGCAGCTCGCGGGCCTCCTCCTCGGGCAGGTCCACCAACTCGGATTCGATCTTGGCGTCCATGAAGACCGCCTCGGCCGGGGCGACCAGCGCCCGCATCTCGTCGAGGAACTCGGCGTTGTTCAGCTCGGCCTCGTCGACGTTGAACACGTACAGGAACGGCTTGGTGGTGAGCAGGTGCAGCTCCCGCAGGTGCTCCAGCTCGATCCCGGCCGCCGCCGCGCCGGCGTACAGGGTCGTCCCGCCGTCCAGCACGTCGACGGCCTGACGGGCGGCGGTCACCGCGGCGGCCCGGTCCTTGCGGAGCTTGGCCTCCTTCTCCAACCGGGGCAGCGCCTTCTCCAAGGTCTGCAGGTCGGCGAGGATCAGCTCGGTGTTGATGGTCTCGATGTCGTCCGCCGGGGAGACCTTGCCGTCGACGTGCACCACGTTCGGGTCGGAGAAGGCCCGCACCACCTGGCAGATCGCGGAGGCGTCGCGGATGTTGGCCAGGAAGGCGTTGCCGCGCCCCTGCCCCTTGGAGGCACCGCGCACCAGGCCGGCGATGTCGACGAACGACACCGGGGCGGGGATCACCTTCTGCGAGGTGAAGATCTCGGCGAGCTTGTCCAGCCGCTCGTCCGGCAGCCCAACCACTCCGACGTTGGGCTCGATCGTCGCGAACGGGTAGTTCGCGGCGAGCACGTCGTTCTTGGTCAGCGCGTTGAACAGGGTGCTCTTGCCGACGTTGGGCAGGCCGACAATGCCGATGGTGAGACTCACGACGAGCCAGCTTACGCCGGTGCCCGGCGTCCCGGGGTGCGGGTCACCCCCGCCCGGTCGGGTCGGGCTGGCGGGGCACCACCGCGTCGATCCGCAGCGCGCCGGTCGCCAGTTCGGCAGCGGCGGCCAGCGGCAGCGTGAACCGGGCGTCGGCGGCCGGTCCCGCCGCGTGCGACTCGCGGAGCATCCAGCCGACCTCGTCGGCCGTCCAGCCCAGCGCCGGACGGCCGGAGATCTCCCGGAGCAGCCGCAGCGCGGACCGGGTGTCGTCGTCGTAGAAGCGCATGCACCAGTGGTGCACCCACATGCCCAGCGCCCGGGCGCCGTCGCGATCGAGGGAGCGCAGCAGGCGACCGCAGGCGGTGTCGCCGAAGGCCCGGCCCGGGTCGTCGGCGCGGTCCCGCTCGATGGCACCGACTGCGGCGGGAGCGACCGCCCGCATCCGGTCGTAGAAGCGCTGGACCACGGCCTCGTCCGGCGGGGGGTGCCCGTCCCTCGACGCCGCCGCCCGACCCGCCACGCTCGCCATCGCCGCACCCTTCTTGAGTTGGTGGCCGCACGCTACCGACCACAACCGACACTTTCCCGCGCGGCCTGGCACCGAGTCCCGCGCGACCCGCAGTGCCACCCGGCGCGACTCCGCAGCGCCACCCGGCCGCCACTCCGCAGCACCCGACGCCGAAGTTAATAAGGGGCCCTTCCTATACCGCAGGCGTTAACAGGGGGCCCCTCCTTACGCCCACGTCCGAATCCCGCCAGCCCGTCGGTCGGGAACAGGCGCATCATCGGTGACGTGGAACTGGACTTCGAGCGTTGCTACCGAGCCGTCGACAGCCGCGACCAGCGGTTCGACGGCTGGTTCTACACCGGCGTGACCTCGACCGGGATCTACTGCCGGCCGTCCTGCCCGGCGGTGACCCCGAAGCGGCAGAACGTCCGGTTCTTCCCCTCGTCCGCGGCGGCCCAGGGTGCGGGTCTGCGCGCCTGCCGGCGCTGCCGCCCGGACGCCTCCCCCGGCTCGCCGCAGTGGGACGTCCGCGCCGACGTGGTGGGCCGCGCGATGCGGCTGATCGCGGACGGGGTGGTCGACCGCGACGGCGTGCCGGGGCTGGCCGCCCGGCTCGGGTACACCGAGCGGCACCTGCACCGGATGCTGCGGGCGGAACTGGGCGCGGGGCCGCTGGCGCTGGCCCGGGCCCAGCGCGCGCAGACCGCCCGTACCCTGATCGAGACCACCGACCTGGGCCTGGCCGAGGTCGCGTTCGCCGCCGGGTTCGGCAGCGTCCGGCAGTTCAACGACACCGTCCGCGAGGTCTACGGGGCTGCCCCGTCGCAGTTGCGCACCGGTCGCCGGCCGGCTGCCGTCGGGGCGGGCACGGTCACCCTCCGGCTGGCGTACCGTCCCCCGCTGCACGCCGCCGCGCTGCTCGACTTCCTCGCCCGGCGCACGCTGCCGGGGGTGGACGAGGTGCGCGACGGGACGTACCGCCGGGGGTTGCGGCTGCCGCACGGCACCGGCGAGGCGGCCCTGACCCCGGCGGTGGGGTACGTGGCGGCGACGCTGCGGCTCACCGACCTGCGCGACCTGTC
The DNA here is from genome assembly GCA_005402585.1 of Micromonosporaceae bacterium KJ-029. Taxonomy (GTDB): domain Bacteria; phylum Actinomycetota; class Actinomycetes; order Mycobacteriales; family Micromonosporaceae; genus Micromonospora. Next base: position 57,487 of record BIFP01000002.1, read on the forward strand.
CCCGGCCGTGGCCCGTTGCCGCCGCCTGCTCGACCTCGACGCGGACCCGGTCGCCGTCGACCAGACGCTCGGTGCCGATCCGGCGCTGGCCGCCGCCGTGGCCGCCGAGCCCGGCGTCCGCGTCCCCCGCGCGGTCGACGGTTTCGAGATGGCCGTCCGCGCCATCGCCACCCAGCAGGTCTCCCTGGCCTCCGCCCGCACCACCCTCACCCACCTCCTCACCACCGCCGCCCACTCGGCCCCCCACCCCGCCCCCGAGTCCGTCGATCATGAAGTTGGCGGGGCTTCTGGAGATCAAACCGCCCGCCAACTTCATGATCAACCGGGCGAAGGTGGAGGTGGCGGGCTGCGGGGGTTTGTTACGGCGGAGGAGGTGTTGGGGGTGCCGGACGGGGGGTTTCGGATGCCGGTGGGGCGGCGGGAGACGATCCGGGCGCTGGCGCGGGCGGTGGCCGACGGTGGGCTCGACCTGGCACCGGGTGTGGACCGGGCGGAGACGGCGCGGCAGCTGGCCGCGATCCCGGGCATCGGCCCCTGGACGGCGGGCTACGTGGCGATGCGTGCGCTCGGCGACCCGGACGTGTTCATCGCCACCGACCTCGCGGTACGCCGGGGCGCCGGCGCCCTCGGCCTGCCCGACGACCCGAAGACCCTCGACGCGTACGCCGCCCGCTGGCGCCCCTGGCGGTCGTACGCGGTGATCCGACTCTGGAGAGCAGCGTGAATCCGACCCGGGAGAACAGCGTGCCCAACACGATCATCGACAGCGCCCACATCGACACACCCGTCGGCGCGTTCACCGTCCTCGCCGGCCCGGACGGCGCGGTGCGGGCCGCCGGTTTCACGGCCGATCCGGCGAACCTGCTGCCGCTGGTCCACCCCAGCCTCCGCGGTGAGCTGCGCCAACGCCGTGAACTCGGCCCGATCACCGCCGCCGTCGCCGCGTACCTCGACGGCGAGCTGACCGCGATCGACATGGTTCCGGTCGAGCAGCACAGCGGCGGGACGTTCCTGCCCCACGCGTGGCGGGTGCTACGCGAGGTGAAGCCGGGCGAGCCGGTCACCTACACCGCGTACGCCGGGCTGGCCGGCCGCCCCGCCGCGGTGCGCGCCGCCGCGGCGGCCTGCGCCCGCAACGCCGCCGCCCTCTTCGTCCCCTGCCACCGGGTGCTGCGTACCGACGGGACGCTGGGCGGCTACCGCTGGGGGCTGCCGGTGAAGGAGTGGCTCCTCGGTCACGAGCGGGGCGGCCGGTCCTGAGGTGTACGGCGCAGCAGGTCGGGTCGGGCCCACAGGAAGGCGGCCACGATCAACACCACGGTCGCGGTGAGCACGAACGCCGTACCGGTTCCGGCTCGGTCGACGGCGACGCCGGCCAGTGCGCCGCCCAGGCCGAAGCCGGCGGTGTTCGCCGCGCCCAGCCAGGTGAAGGACTCCGCGGTACGGCCCGGCGTGGCGATCTCGTCGCAGACGAGGAAGGTGACCGCGAAGGCCGGTGCCATGGCCAGACCCGCGACCACCGCCAGTCCGGCCATGACGACGATGCTGCCCGCCAGGGACAGCAGCGCGACTCCCACGGCGATGGCCGGTAGCAGCACGCGCAACTGGCGCTCGTTGCTCCACCGCCAGTGCCCGCCGCCGTAGGCGCCTCCCCCGAGCAGGCTGCCGACGGCGAACGCCGCCAACAACACCCCGGACAGCTGGGCGGCGTCCCGATCCGCGGCGAAGGCCGGGAAGACGACCTGGACGACGCCGAGGACCACGCTGACGGCCACCACCACGGTCATGAGCGCCCACATCGCCGACGAACGCAGGGCCGCCGACCGTGGGGGCGTACCGGCGACACCGCGCGAGTCGCCCACGGCCGACGCGGTCGCGTACCAGACGGTGCCGGCGAACCCGACCACCGCCAGCGCGGCGAGTGCCCCGCCGGGAGGCAGCAGCGCCACCAGCACCGCCACGATCAGCGGACCGGCGATCGCGGTCAACTCCTGGGCGTTGGCCTCCACGGCGTAGGCCGCCGGCCGGAGCTGTCGACCGGCCAGCTCCGGCAGCAGGGCCCGCAGCGCCGCCGCCTGGGCCGGCAGCAGCAATCCGATGATCGCCGCGACCGCGACGATCACCGGCGGCGGCGCGCCGAGTTGGACGGCCGCGACGAAACTGAGCGTCGCCAGGCTGTTCGCCCCGGCGGTGGAGATCAGTACGCGTTGGCCGAGCCGGTCGAGCAACCGACCGTGCACCGGTCGGGACAGTGCGGCGGCGAGGCCGAACGCCCCGGTGGCGAAACCGGCCACCGCGAACGAGCCGGTGCCGTGTTCCGCCGTCAGCACCAGGGCCAGCGGGGTCCCGCCGTCGCGCAGGCGGGCCACGAACGCCGCCGCGACGGGCCTGGCGATCGCCGGGCGGCCGAACATCTGGCGGTAGTTGTCGATGAAGGCGATGCCACCATCCTGGCATCGAGGCGGGAGCCGGCACGACCGCCATCGGGGCGGGAGCCGGCACGAACGGCACCGGTAGGGAGATCCCCAAGCCTGTCGGACCGGGGATGGCCCGCCGAGAAAGGCAACGCGGCTGACAACAAACCGACACTGGCAACGCTCCCGTTTGCCGCTACCGTCGGGTAGTGCCTGCGGGGAGCGACGGCGGCCCGGCCGACCGGGGCGAGATCCGTCGACATCCGCTGCGCAACCTCTGGCGGCTGCGCCACTATCTGCGTCCACACGCCGTGGAATTCAGCTGGCTGATGCTGGCCGGGCTGGCCGCCACCGCGGCGGGCATCGCCGTACCCCTGGTGGCGCAGCGGGTGGTCGACGGGCCGGTGGCCGAGCGGGACCTGACCGGGCTGTTCCAGCTGGCCGGGCTCGCGCTGGCGTTCGGCCTGGCCGAAGCCCTGCTGATCTTCATCCGCCGGTGGGTGCAGTCGTCGTCCTCGGTGGCCATGGAGGCGGCCATCCGCGACGACGTCTACGCCCACCTGCAACGGCTGCCGGCCAGCTTCCACGACCGGTGGCCCTCCGGGCAGTTGCTCTCCCGGATCACCAGCGATCTGTCGGTGCTGCGCCGTTTCCTCTCCTTCGGCCTGTTCTTCCTCGTCCTCAACCTGGTCACCTACCTGGGCGTGGTGGTGCTGCTGATCCGGCTGCACCCGGCGCTGGGCCTGCTGGTGGCAGCCAGCGCGGTGCCGCTGTTCCTGATCGCCCGCCGCTTCGGCCGGCACTACCACGCCGCGTCCCGGCGGATGCAGGACCAGCAGGGCGACGTGGCCACGCTGGTCGAGGAGACCGCGCAGGGCCTGCGCACCATGAAGGCGTACGGGCGGGGGCCGCAACTGACCGCCCGGTTCACCGCCGGAACCCGGGCGCTGCACGACACCGGAGTCGGCAAGGGACGGCTGCTCGCCCGTACCTCCGCACTGCTCGACCTGGTGCCCAACCTGACGCTCGGCATCGTGCTGGTGGCCGGCGCCGCGGCGGTCGCCACCGGGCGGCTCACCATCGGCCAGCTCGTCGCGTTCGTCAGCCTCCAGCTGATGCTGATCTGGCCGGTGCAGTCCCTGGGCTGGATCATCGCCAACGGGCAGGAGGCGGCCACCGCCGCCGACCGGATCCAGGAGGTGCTGGACACTCCGCCGGCCATCGTCGACTCCCCCGGCGCCGTCGCCCTGGCCCGCTCGGCGGTACGCGGCCGGCTCCGTTTCGACGCGGTCACCTTCCGCTACCCGGGCTCCGCCGTCCCGGTGTTGCGGGGGGTCGACCTGACCGTCGAACCGGGCGAGACCCTGGCCGTGGTCGGCGCCACCGGCAGCGGCAAGAGCACCCTGCTGTCCCTGGTGCCCCGGTTGCACGACGTCGAGGCAGGCCGGATCACCCTGGACGGGCACGACCTGCGCGACCTGCGGCTGGCGTCGCTGCGCCGGCTGGTCGGGGTGGCCTTCGAGGAGCCGACGCTGTTCTCCATGTCGGTGTGGGAGAACCTCACCCTGGGCCGGCCCGACGCCACCGAGGACGAGGTCCGGGCGGCCCTCGCGCTGGCCCGGGCCGAGTTCGCGTACGACCTGCCGTGGGGCCTGCGGACCCGGCTGGGCGAGCAGGGACTGTCGCTCTCCGGCGGGCAGCGGCAGCGGTTGGCGCTGGCCCGGGTGGTGCTCGTCCGACCCGCGGTGCTCGTGCTCGACGATCCGCTGTCCGCGCTCGACGTGCACACCGAGGCGGCGGTGGAGTCGGCGTTGAAGCGGGTGCTGCGGGACATGACCGCGCTGCTGGTGGTGCACCGGCCGTCCACCATCGCCCTCGCCGACCGGGTCGCGCTGCTGGAGCACGGCCGGATCTCCGCCGTCGGCCCGCACGCCGAACTGCTGGCCACCGTGCCGGCGTACCGCGCGCTGCTCTCGGCCGAGCCGGCCGTCGTGCCACACCCACGGACGCCGGCCGACCCGCAGCCCGACGGTTCCCCGTTGGTGCGCTCGTGACCGCCGGAGGTGGCACCGGCCCGGCCCACCGGCCACCCGGCGCGGGATCCGACCCGGCCTACTGGCGAGGGGTCGCCGCCGACCCACACGCCGATCGCAGCCTCGCCGAGGACACCAGCCCCGAGGCGGTGGCCCGGTTGCGCGTCCGCAGCCGGGCGCTGTTGCGCGATGTGCTGCGCCCGCACCGGGCCCGGTTGGGCGCGGCCGTGGCGCTGCTGCTGGCCCAGAACGCCGCGGCCATGTCCGGGCCGTACCTGGTCATGCTGGGCATCGACCGGGCGATCGAGCCGCTGCGGGCCGGGCGGCCCGGTCCGCTGATCGCCGTCGCCGTGTCGTTCGCCGCCGCGACCGGAATCGAGTACGCGGCCCGGCGCGGCTTCCTCACCGTCTCCGCCCGGATCGGCCAGGCCGTCCTGCTCGATCTCCGGCAGCGGGTGTACGCGCACTTCCTGCGCCTGCCGGTGGCCTTCCACGAGCGGTACACCTCGGGCCGGATGATCTCGCGCCTGACCAGCGACATCGACTCGATCGCCGAACTGGTCGACGGCGGCGTCGAGTCTCTGGTGATGGCCGCCCTGACGATCGTGTCCGTGGCCGGCATCCTGCTCTGGCTGGACCTGCCGCTGGCCGCGGTCACCCTGCTCGCCTTCCCGTTGCTGTTCTGGCTGTCCCGTTGGTTCGCTCGGGCGTCGGCCGCCGCGTACCGGCGCACCCGGGAGGCGATGGCCCTGGTCATCGTCCACTTCGTCGAGTCGATGCGGGGCATCCGGGCCGTGCAGGCGTACCGCCGGGAGCCGCGCAACCAGCACATATTCGCCTCGGTCAACGACGACTACCGCCGGTCCAGCCGGCACGCGTTCCACCTGATCGCGACGTACTCGCCGGGGATCAAGCTGATCGGCAATGTCACCGTGGCGATGGTGCTCTGCTACGGCGGCGCCCGGGTACTGGGCGGCGACACCGGCGTCGGGGTACTCGCCGCCTTCCTCCTCTACCTGCGTCGGTTCTTCGAGCCGATGCAGGAGCTGAGCCAGTTCTACAACTCCCTGCAGTCCGCGACGGCGGCCCTCGAGAAGCTGGCCGGGGTTCTCGACGAGCGGCCCGCGGTCGCCGAGCCGGCGCGTCCCGTACCGCTGCCCCGTGGCCCGACCCGGGGCGCGGTCACCTTCCGGGCGGTCTCGTTCGGCTACCGCCCGGACGCCCCGATCCTGACCGGGCTGGACCTCACCGTCCCCGCCGGGCAGACGGTGGCGCTGATCGGGCCGACCGGGGCCGGCAAGTCCACCGTCGCCAAGCTGCTCGCCCGGTTCCACGACCCGGACACCGGCACGGTCACCCTCGACGGTGTGGACCTGCGCCAGGTGGCCGACGCGGAGCTGCGCCGGACGGTGGTGCTGGTGACCCAGGAGACCCACCTGTTCGGCGGCACCGTGGCGGAGAACATCCGGTTCGGCCGCCCGGACGCCGACGACGCCACCGTCGAGGCCGCCGCCCGGGCGATCGGGGCGCACGACTTCATCGCGGCGCTGCCCGACGGGTACGACACCGAGGTGCACCGGCGCGGCGGGCGGCTCTCCGCCGGGCAGCGGCAGCTGGTCGCGTTCGCCCGCGCCTTCCTGGCCGATCCGGCGGTGCTGATCCTGGACGAGGCCACCTCGTCGCTCGACGTACCGACCGAGCGCCTGGTGCAGCACGCGCTCGGCACCATCCTGCGGGACCGGACCGCGGTGGTGATCGCACACCGGCTCTCCACCGTGGAGACCGCCGACCGGGTGCTGGTCCTCGACGGCGGCCGGCTCGTCGAGGACGGCTCGCCGGCCGAGCTGATCGCCGACGGTGGCCGGTACGCCGCCCTGCACCGCCAGTGGCGCGACTCGCTGCTGTAGGTAATCGGGTGCCCGTCGACAACTCGCTGCCTACCATCGACGGATGACTGATACGGCGAGGACGGCCCGCACCGGCGTCCCCGAGCGTCCGACCCTGGACGGGCTCGAGGAGACCTGGTCGCGCCGCTGGCAGGAGGAGGGCACGTACGCGTTCGACCGCAGCAAGGAGCGGTCAGACGTATACGCGATCGACACCCCTCCGCCGACCGTATCGGGCGAACTGCACATGGGGCACGTCTTCTCGTACACCCACACCGACCTGGTCGCCCGGTTCCAGCGGATGCGCGGCCGAACGGTCTTCTACCCGATCGGCTGGGACGACAACGGCCTGCCCACCGAGCGCCGGGTGCAGAACGTCTACGGCGTGCGCTGCGACCCGTCGCTGCCGTACGACCCGGACTGGCGGGCACCGGAGGCACCGGTGGACGACGCCGCCCGGCGTGACCCGACCCCGATCGCCCGGCGCAACTTCATCGAGCTGTGCGAGCGGCTGACCGGCTCCGACGAGCAGGTCTTCGAGGCGCTGTGGCGCCGGCTCGGGCTGTCGGTGGACTGGTCGTTGATGTACACCACCATCGGTCCGGTGGCCCGGGCGGCGTCCCAGCGGGCGTTCCTGCGCAACCTGGCCCGGGGCGAGGCGTACCAGGCCGAGGCGCCGACGCTGTGGGACGTCGGCTTCGCCACCGCCGTGGCCCAGGCCGAGCTGGAGGAGCGGGAGCGCCCCGGCGCGTACCACCGGCTGCGCTTCCACGCCCCCGGTGACCGGGAGGTGCTCATCGACACCACCCGGCCGGAGCTGCTGCCGGCCTGCGTCGCGCTGGTCTGCCACCCCGACGACGAGCGGTACGCCGACCTGGTCGGCACGTCCGTGCGTACCCCCGTCTTCGGGGTCGGGGTGCCGGTGCGCGCACACCCGCTGGCGGACCCGGCCAAGGGCACGGGCATCGCGATGGTCTGCACCTTCGGCGACCTGACCGACGTGACCTGGTGGCGTGAGCTGGCGCTGGACACCCGCGTGGTGGTCGGCCGGGACGGCCGGCTGCTGCCGGAGGCGCCCGCCGGGGTGCCGGCGCAGCCGTACGCGGCGCTGGCCGGGCAGACGGTCAACGGGGCCCGGCGGACCATCGTGGAGCTGCTGGCGGACGCGGGCAACCTGGTCGGCGAGCCACGCCCGATCAGCCACCCGGTGAAGTTCTACGAGCGGGGCGACCGGCCACTGGAGATCGTCTCGACCCGGCAGTGGTACGTGCGCAACGGTGGCCGGGACGCCGGCCTGCGCGAGACGTTGCTGGCCCGGGGGCGGGAGCTGCGCTGGGTGCCGGAGCACATGCGGCACCGCTACGAGCACTGGGTGAGCGGCCTGACCGGTGACTGGCTGGTCAGCCGGCAGCGCTTCTTCGGGGTGCCGGTGCCGGTGTGGTACCCGCTCGACGACGCTGGAGAGCCGGACTGGTCCCACCCTCTCACGCCGGACGAGTCAGCGCTGCCGATCGACCCCTCCGAGGACGCCCCGGCCGGGTACGACGAGTCGCAGCGCGGGACGCCGGGCGGGTTCGTCGGCGACCCGGACGTGTTGGACACCTGGGCCACCTCGTCGCTGACCCCGCAGATCGCGGGTGGTTGGGAACACGACCCCGACCTGTTCGGCCGGGTCTTCCCGATGGACCTGCGCCCGCAGGGTCAGGAGATCATCCGGACCTGGCTGTTCGCCACGGTGGTCCGCGCGCACCTGGAACACGGCACGCTGCCCTGGCGGACGGCCGAGCTGTCCGGCTGGATCCTCGACCCGGACCGCAAGAAGATGTCCAAGTCCAAGGGGAACGTGGTCACCCCGATGGCGCTGCTGGAACAGCACGGGTCCGACGCGGTGCGGTACTGGGCGGCCAGCGGGCGGCCCGGCACCGACCTGGCCTTCGACCCGGCGCAGATCAAGGTCGGGCGGCGGCTCGCCACCAAGTTGCTCAACGCGTCCCGGTTCGTCCTCGGGCTGGGCGCCGCGGACGCGCTGCGCGCCCCGGCGACCGAGCCGCTGGACCGGGCCATGCTCGCGGAACTGGCCGCGGTGGTCACCACCGCCACCACCGCCTTCGAGGCGTACGACCACACGGCCGCGTTGCAGGCCACCGAGTCGTTCTTCTGGCGGTTCTGCGACGACTACATCGAGTTGGTGAAGGAGCGTGCCTACGGCACCGGCGCCGGAGCGGACTCGGCCCGGGCGGCGCTGGCCACCGCCCTCTCGGTGCAGCTGCGGCTGTTCGCCCCGGTGCTGCCGTACGCGACCGAGGAGGTGTGGTCCTGGTGGCGGTACGGCTCGGTGCACCGGGCGCCGTGGCCCACCACGTACGAGGTGGGCCGGGCGATCCAGGGCGAGGGTGCCCCGGAGCTGCTGCGGCTGGCCTCCGACGCGCTGGGGCAGGTCCGCCGGGCCAAGTCCGAGCGCAAACTGTCGATGAAGGCGGAGGTGCCGCTGGCCGAGGCGCTCGGCCCGGCCGCCCTGCTCGACCAGCTCACCCTGGTCGTCGACGACCTGCGCGCGGCGGGCCACATCGGCAAGCTCGACCTGCTGCCGGACCGCACCCCTGAACTCGTCATCGCCTGCGCGTTCTAACTTGGGTATAAGGAAGGGCCCCCTATTAACGCCTGGTGTATAGCAGGGGCCCCCTCTTAACAAACCGGCCGGCAAAGACCGCCGCGACTGTTAAAAGGGGGCCCTTCCTTACACCTCAGCTGGTTTCGCCGGCCACCGAGAAGGAGCGCAGGCGGTCGATGGCGAGCAGGGTGAACCCGACGCTGACCAGCACGGTCATCACCACCGCTAGCGGCGCGGAGACGGTCGTGTCGAGCAGATTGGTCGGGGCGATCCGATCGGCCAGGGCGATCACGTAGTGCTGGATGGAGAGCACCCGGGTGCCGGTGACCACGTTGCCCAGCAGCCCCTCCCAGATCAGCACGTAGACCAGGCCGAGCAGCACCGGCCGGCGGGTGAGCAGGCTGACCGCCACGAACAGCGCCGAGTACGCCACCGCACCGGCCGACGCGGCGAGGGCGAGCGCCAGGCCGAGGCGGGGCGAGTCGGCCAGCAGGCCCGCCGCGTACAGCGGGACCGCCACGGTGATCGCGGTGACCCCGGCCGCCACGGCCAGCTTCGGCAGCACGATCTGCCAGCGGGGCAGCGGGGTGGTGAGCACGTGCACCACCGTGCCGTCGTCGATCTCGGCGCCGAGCACGCCGGTGCCGACGATCAGGGCGACCACCGGCAGCACCACCGCCAGCCCGAGGCCGATCAACACCGGCGGCCCCCAGTCGCTCGGTGGCACCCCCATGCCGTGGGAGATGGCGGCCAGCGCCACCAGCAGTAGCGGCAACGGCAGCAGCATCAGGAACCGGCGGCGGCCGAACAGCCCGCGCGCGGTGATCCAGGAGACAGTGGACATCAGGCCTCCACCAGGTAGGAGAAGACGCTCTCCAGAGATTCGTCCTCGGGCACCAGCTGCCGCACCCGTACGCCGTGGGCCAGGGCTACTTTCGGCAGCACCCGGGTGAAGGCGCCGTAGTCGCCGGCCCGCACGGTCAGGCCGTCCCGGCCCAGCTCGACGCCGGTCACCGAGGGCTCGGCCATCAGCGCCACGGCCAACGCCCGGTCGTCGGTGGAGCGGATCGCGAAGACGTGCGGCCGGTTGGTCATCAGCCGGCGGATGGTCCGGAAGTCACCGGAGGCGGCGAGCCGGCCGGCGACCATCACCTGCACGGTGCCGGAGACCTGCTCGACCTCCTCCAGGATGTGCGAGCTGAACAGGATGGTGTGGCCCGCGTCGCCGAGGGAGTGCAGCAGCTCCATCATGTGCAGCCGTTGGCGCGGGTCCATGCCGTTGAACGGCTCGTCGAGCAGCAGCACCTGCGGGTCGTGCACCAGCGCCGCCGCCACCCGGGCCCGCTGCCGCATCCCCTTGGAGTACGTGCCAATCCGGCGGTCCTGCGCGCCCTCCAGCTCGACCAGAGCCACCGCGCGGCGGGCCGCCGCGTGCGGGTCCGGCAGCTTGTGCAGCTTCGCGGTGGCCAGCACGAACTCGTACGCGGTGAGGAAGCTGTGCACCGCCTCCCGCTCGCTGACCAGCCCGAGCCGCCGGTAGACCTCCGGGTTGCGCCAGGTGGGGCCGCCGTCCAGGGTGACCGTGCCCCGGGAGGGAGCCAGGAAGCCGGCCATCATGTGCAGCAGCGTGGTCTTGCCTGCGCCGTTCGGGCCGAGCAGCCCGGTCACCCCGGGCCCGAGGGACATGCTCACGTTGTTGACCGCGACCACGTTGCCGTACCAGCGGGACACCCCGGAAAGGTCGAGGGTGCTGGTGGTGGCCGCCGTGGGAGCGGCGGAACTGATCGTGGTCATCGTGCGGCCACCTTCCGGTAGCGGGCCAGCAGCAGGGTGACACAGCCCGCCACGAGCGCGACGGCGGCCAGCGCGTACACCGGGCCGAAGGGGCCGAGGCCGGAAAGTCCGGCATCCGGGTCGGTGACCAGCAGGTCGCGCAGCGCCCAGATGCCGACCCCCTGCACCAGGGTGGACGGCGAGGCGAGGCCAGCCAGTTGGTTCACCGCCGTCGAGGGCAGGATCGACAGGGTGCCGACGATTGGTGTGGTCATCAGGAACACGGCGACGATCCCGCCGGCGGCGAAGGCCCGCTTGCCGGTCAGCGAGGCGACCAGCAGGCCGACCGAGGCGAAGACGACCGCCCACAGCCCGGCGTAGAGCAGCGCGGGCAGCAGGTCCAGCAGTTCGTCCCACACCTCCCGCATCCCGTCGGCGGTGAACGCACCGCCGAGGAACATCACCAGCTGCGGCGCGCCGAGCAGCATCCAGAGCGCGGTGACCAGGGCGAGCAGCTTGGCCAGCGGGTAGTCGGCGCGCGGCAGCGGCCGGGAGAAGTACAGCGGGAGGACACCGCTGCGCAGGTCACGGGAGACCAGCTCGGGCGCGGCCACCGCGACGAAGAAGATGACCAGCCAGCTCATGTTGTCCGCGAACTGGGCGTACGTCAGGATCATCTCGCCGATCTGGGCGCGGATCGCGGTCAGCGTGGCGGCGAACGTGAAGACGATGCCGACCACCAGCCAGGGAAAGATCTTGGCCTTGGCGCTGCGGCCGAGCCCGAAGGTGGTCCGCACCCCGTGCAGGTACAGCGCGCCGAAGACCTGGCGGCGGCCGAGCCGGGGGCCGGTGTAGCGCTGGTAGCCGATGTCGTGGATGACGCCGGTCGGCTCAGACATGGCTGCCCTCCCTTCGGGCGAAGAGTTCGGCCACCCGGTGCCGGCGCTGGTCGAGCCGGTGCAACGGCAGGTCCAGCTCGGCCACCGCACCGAGGATCAGGTCGTAGGTGCCCTGGTCGGCGAGCGGGACGAGGAGCAGCCGCCCCTCCCGGCCCACTGGCAGGTCGAGCGCGGCCAGCCGGGCGGCCAGGGCATCGGTACCCTCGCTGACCTCGACGGCGAGCACGTCGGTGGCGGAGGTCATCGCGGCGATGTGGTCGGCCCGCAGCAACCGCCCGCCGTCGATGGCGACCAGGGTGTCGCAGATCCGCTCGACCTCGCCGAGCAGGTGCGAGCAGACCAGTACGGAGATGCCGAACTCGGTGCCGATCCGGTGCACCAGGGCGAGCATCGCGTCCCGGCCGGCCGGGTCGAGGCCGTTGGTGGGCTCGTCGAGCAGCAGCAGGTCGGGGTCGTGCACCAGCGCCTGGGCGAGCTTGACCCGCTGCTTCATGCCGGTGGAGTAGCCGCCGACCGGGCGGTGGCGCTCCTCGTGCAGCCCCACGTGGCGCAGCGCCTCGGAGGCCCGTTCCCGGGCGACCGTACGTGGCAGGCCGCTCATCCGGCCGAGATGGGTGACCAGTTCGGCGCCGGACAGATCGGGCGGCAGGCAGTCGTGCTCCGGCATGTAGCCGACCCTGGTGCGTACCGCTGCGGGATCGGTGGTGGGGTCGAGCCCGAGCACCCGGACCCGGCCGCGGGTCGGGGCGAGCAGGCCGAGCAGGAGCTTGATCAGGGTCGACTTGCCGGCGCCGTTGGCGCCGACCAAACCGACAATCCCTGGCTCCACCGCGACCGTCAGATCGGACAGTGCGGTGACCCCGCCGCCGTAGACCTTCGTCAACGACTCGGTTGCGATCAGTGTCACGCCGACAGCCTAGAGACGTAAGGCAACGTCGCGGGCTCCGGAGACGGCCCCGGTTTACCCTGATCCTGACCGGTCCGTTCCCCCTAGGGACCGCCGACCTCCGTCCCGCCGCGTGGCCCCCGATGTCGATCCGCCACGCCCGGCGCCTAACCCCCCACGTACGCGGAGACTGGTACAAACTGGAGTCACCGTACGACCGCGTGGACGGCACAACGGGTACAGGGAGAGCCATGACGGCTGGCGTTCCGAAGGTGAGTGTGGTGGTCCCGGTGTACAACCCGGGTCCACACCTTGAGCAACTCATCGGTTCGCTGCTACGCCAGTCGATGCCGGCCGCGGAGTTCGAGGTGATCTTCGTCGACGACGGCTCGACCGACTCCACGCCGGCCCGGCTGGACGAACTGGCCGCCGCCCACCCGCACATTCAGGTGCTGCACATCGAGAACTCCGGCTGGCCGTCGCGTCCGCGCAACCTGGGCGTGCGGCGGGCCCGCGGGGAGTACGTCCAGTTCGTCGACGACGACGACTGGCTCGCCGACGAGGCCCTGGAACGGCTGTACGCGTACGCCGCCGAAAACGGCGCCGACATCGCCATCGGCAAGATGGCCGGGCACGGCCGGGCGGTACCCCGGGGACTGTTCCGGGTCAACCACCCCGACGCCACGCTGGACGACGCACCGCTGATCGACAGCCTCACCTGCCACAAGATGTTCCGCCGGGCGTTCCTGCTGGAGCACGACCTGCGGTTCCCCGAGGAGGGGCGCAAGCGGCTGGAGGACCACCACATGGTCGTCCGGGCCTACCTCCTCTCCCGTCGCACCTGCGTGCTGTCGGACTACACCTGCTACCACCACAAGAAGCGGCCGGACGGCGGCAGCCTGACCGGCACCCGGATGGAGCCGGCGGCGTACTTCAGCAGCCTGCGAGAGGTGCTCGACATCGTCGATGCGCACGTCGAGCCGGGCCCGCTGCGGGACAAGCTGCACCGGCGGTGGCTACGCACCGAAATGACCAAGCGACTGCGCGGCGCCCGGCTACGGAACGCCCCGCCGGACTGGGTCGACCAGGTCGTCACCGAGGTCCAGAAGACCGTCCAGGCACGGTTCGCGCCGGGTGTCGCCGCCGGGCTGCCGTCGGTGCCGCGGACAATCGCGGGCCTGGCCGCGCAGGGTCGAGTCGCGGACCTGCTCCGCCTGGCCGAGTGGGAGGACGGCGTGCGCGCCCGCGCCCGCCTCAAGGAGTACGAGGTGACCGGCTCGACGTTGACCGTCAAGCTCACCGGTCTGCTCCGCAACGGGGACCAGCCCGTCACGTACCGCCGCTCCGACGGGCGTGACCTGCTGGTCGTACCGATCGAGGACGTGCCCGCCGAGTTGCTCGACTGCACCGACGACCTGGAGCGGGCCAAGCTGGACGTGATCGCCCGGCGCACCGCGGACAACTGCGAGTTCCTCCTCCCGGTCAACTTCGAGGTGGACCGCGTACCGGACCCCTCGGGCGGGTTGCACCTGCGGTACCGGGGCACCGCGACGGTCGACTTCCGCACCCTCAACGCCGGCCGTAACGAGGGCGACTGGACCTTGAAGGCCCGGGTCAGCGGCTCCGGGTGGTGCCTGGACACGAAGCTGCCGCTGGCGGTGTCCTGCGCCGTCGACGGCGCCATCCCGGTGGTGATCGACAAGCGGAAGAAGAAGCCGCCGGCAAATAAGCCGCCGGCGAAGAAGCCCAGCCGGTGGCGGCGATTGATGCGGTCGGTCCGGCGCCGACTCGGTGTGATCGGCCGGCGAACGGTGGGGATCCGGTAAACGCCGCTCAGGCCGGCGGGCCGCCGCGGCGCCCCGCGCGCCGGGAGGAGTGGCGCTCTCGACCGATCGGCGGCCGGCTGCGAAACTGTGTGCCGGTCGCCGGAGTTGGGGGTCTGATGAGCAACGGGTGGGTGCTGCCCGACGAGGTGCTTCGGGACGCACCGGCGTATACGCCGCGTCCCGGCGAGCTCGCGGATCTGGAGCTGCTGCTGACCGGTGCGTACGCACCGCTGAGCGGCTTCATGACCCGGGCCGACCTGGTCTCCGTCAGCCGCCGTGGTCGGCTCGTCGACGGCGCCCCGTGGCCGGTCGCGGTGACCCTCCAGGTGCCCACCGCGCTGGTGCAGGAGTTCGATCTCACCGATCCCGACCGCCGGACGCTGGTGCTCACCGACGGCGAGGGCGCGCCGGTGGCGGCGCTGGAGATCACCGACGCGTGGCAGGTGCGCGACGGGGTGACCGGGTTAGGGGGCAGCGTCCGCCGGCTCGGAGACGGTGGGCACGGGCCGTTCCAGCGGTTGCGCCGCACGCCCGAGGAGATCCGCCCGCTGCTGCCGCCCGGCCGGGTGCTCGGGGTGGTCGCCGACCGACCGTTGCACCGGCCGCAGCTGGCCCAGATCGCGCATGCCGTGCGGACCCTCAGCGCACACGTTCTGGTCATGGTTCCGGTGGGTGAGGACGGCACCGGGGGACTGCCGCCCGAGGCACTGGTCCGCAGCGTCTTCGCCGCCCGCGACCGGATGCCGCCGGCGACCCTGGTCGCCGTACCGTTCTCCCGACGACAGGACGAGATCAGCGACGCCCTGCTGCGGGCCCGGGTCTCCGCCGCGTACGGCGTCACTCACCTGCTCTCCACCGGCGAGATGCTCTCCGGCGCCGGGCTGCGGGTGCTGATCCCGCGCGAGCTGGCGTACGACAACCGGGACGGTCAGTGGCGCTGGCGGGAGGACATCCCGCCCCGCAACCGGCGGTTGGCGCTGACCCAGAGCGAGATCGACGACCTGCTGGACCGGGGGTTCCCACTGCCCGAGTGGCACACCCCGCCCGCGGTGGCGAAGGAACTGTCCCGGGCCCGTCCACCCCGGCGGCACCGGGGCCTGGTGGTCTTCTTCACCGGGCTCTCCGGCTCGGGCAAGTCGACCGTCGCCCGCGGTCTCGCCAACGCCCTGCGCGAGGAGGGTGAGCGCACGATCACCCTGCTCGACGGCGACGTGGTGCGCCGTGAGCTGACCGCGGGGCTGGGCTTCAGCAAGGCCGACCGGGACGTCAACGTCCGCCGAATCGGCTGGGTGGCCGCCGAGATCGCCCGGCACCGGGGCATCGGCATCTGCTGCCCGATCGCCCCGTACACCCAGGCGCGGGCGACCGCCCGGGAGATGGCCGTCGCGGCGGGAGCGGGTTTCGTGCTGGTACACGTCGCCACCCCGTTGGAGGTCTGCGAGCAGCGTGACCGCAAGGGCCTGTACGCGCGGGCGCGGGCCGGGCTGCTCACCGGGATGACCGGCATCGACGACCCGTACGAGGAGCCGACCGATGCTGACCTGGTCCTCGACACCACGGATCTCAGCGTGGACGAGGCGGTCCAACTGGTCCTGCACCACCTGACCGAAACCGGCTGGGTGGAGCCCCGCCTGCCGTCTCGCTGAGCACGGATCGTCCCTTCCGTCGGTCAACCCTTCGCGCTAGTGTTTGGCTTCGTTCGAAGATGTTCGTTCACGTGAGCCGCTGGAGGGTGGCGGATGCTCGCGCAACAGCGCCAGGCGGCGATCCTCGACCGCGTCCGCGCGAGCGGCGGGGTACGCGTCGCCGAGCTGGCCACCGAGTTCGGCGTCTCTGACATGACCATCCGCCGCGACCTGGACCTGCTGCACGAGCGCGGCCTGCTGGCGAAGGTGCACGGCGGCGCCACCGTCGCCGGCTCGACCGACGAGCCGGGCTTCCAGGCCAAGTCGGTACGCCAGCAGGCCGAGAAGGCGGCCATCGCGGCCCGGGCCGCGCAGCTGGTCCGCCCGGGCGCGGCGATCGCGCTCTCCGCCGGCACCACCACCGCCGAACTGGCCCGGCGGCTGGTCGAGGTGCCGGCCCTGACCGTGGTGACCAACTCGCTGCCGGTGGCCGACATCCTGCACAACCAGGGCCGCGACGACCAGACGGTGATCCTCACCGGCGGGATGCGGACCCTCTCGGACGCGCTGGTCGGGCCGCTGGCCGTCGGGGCCGTCCGGTCCCTGCATCTGGACCTGCTCTTCCTCGGCGTGCACGGGGTCACCGACCGGGCCGGCTTCACCACCCCGAATCTCCTGGAGGCCGAGACGAACCGGGCCCTGGTGACGGCGGCGGACCGGCTGGTGGTGCTCGCCGACCACACCAAGTGGGGGACGGTCGGCATCTCCTCCATCGTCCCGCTGACCGGCGCCCACGTACTGGTCACCGATGACCGGTTGCCGGCGGAGGCTCGACGGCTGCTCGCCGACCGGGTCGGGGAGCTGGTGGTGGTCGCCGCGAGCGGCCACGGGGCGCGCCGATGAAGCGTACGGCCATCAGGCTGGCTGACGGTCGCGAGCTGGTCTACTTCGACGAGCGTGACGACGCCGTCCGGGACCAGCCGGACCGGCGCGAGCTGCCCCCTCCCCCGCCCGCCTCCCAGCTGCGCTACGACCCGCTCACCGACGAGTGGGTGGCGCTCGCCGTGCACCGGCAGACCCGCACCTTCCTCCCGCCCGCCGACCAGTGCCCGCTCTGCCCCTCCACCGGCGGCCGGCTCAGCGAGATCCCGGCGCCGGAGTACGACGTCGCGGTCTTCGAGAACCGGTTTCCGGCGCTGAGCGGGCGGGTGGTCGACGAGCCGGCCGGGATCACCCCGTTCACCCCGGTCCAGCCTGGGCGTGGGCGCTGCGAGGTGGTCTGCTTCACCGACAACCACCACGCCTCCTTCGCCGGCCTGCCGCCACGCCGGGTACGCACCGTGCTCGACGCGCTGGCCGACCGGACGGCCACGCTCGGCGAACTGGCCGGGGTCGAGCAGGTCTTCTGCTTCGAGAACCGGGGCGTGGAGATCGGGGTGACCCTGCACCATCCGCACGGGCAGATCTACGCGTACCCGTTCGTCACGCCGCGCACCCGGTCACTGCTGGCCGCGGCACGCCGGCACGCCGAACGCACCGGCGGCAGCAACCTCTACGCCGACGTGCTCGCGGCCGAACGCGCGGCCGGCGAGCGGGTGGTGGCGACGAACACACACTGGACGGCGTACGTCCCGGCGGCCGCCCGATGGCCGTTCGAGGTGCACGTCGCGCCGCACCGGCCGGTGCCCGACATCCCGGCGTTGACCGACGCCGAGCGGGACGCCTTCGGCCCCCTCTACCTGGACCTGTTGCGCCGCTTCGACGGGCTGTTCGACACGCCCATGCCGTACATCGCCGCCTGGCACCAGGCCCCGGTACGCCTCGACCGCGAGCTGGGACATCTGCACCTGCAACTGTTCAGCGTCCGGCGGGCGGCCGACAAGCTGAAGTACCTGGCCGGGTCGGAGTCCGCGATGGGGGTGTTCATCAACGACATCGCCCCGGAGAAGGCCGCCGCCCTCCTCCGCGCCAGTTGACTCCGTCACGCAGGCATCGCCGCGTAGGCCGCCGGTTCCCGGTTGGCACGCACACGGGTTCCCGTTGACATGGCGGCCTGGGAAGCAGGGCGCGGGGGGCCCGGGACAGGGCCCCCCGCAGGGAAGGGACGGCTGGCTGTGCACGACAGCCGGGAAGGCTGGCTGCTGGGCACTCGTGCCGCTCGGCGGCGACGGTCAACCTTCCAGGACGGGACTGGCATCTCGTCCACCCAGGTCAACGAGGCGCGCCGGGTCGGGTGACGCGCTCTGGCGTGTCGTACTGCGACGCGCCAAGGTCTGGCACCGGAAACGCCGAGCCCGCCGGCGTGGGCCGGCGGGCTCGGTGGGGTGCTGACGGGGCTCAGGCGGCGAGGCGGCGCGCCAGGTTCTCGTCGAGCGTGTTCATGAACTCGTCGGTGGTCTGCCACGGGGCGTCCCGCGAGATGAGCAGCGCGAGGTCCTTGGTCATCTGGCCGCTCTCGACCGTGTTGACGATGACCTGCTCCAGCGTGTTGGCGAACTCGGTGACCGCCGGGGTGCCGTCCAGCTTGCCCCGGTGGGCCAGGCCCCGGGTCCAGGCGTAGATCGAGGCGATCGGGTTGGTCGAGGTCTTCTCGCCCTTCTGCCACTGCCGGTAGTGCCGGGTGACGGTGCCGTGCGCGGCCTCGGCCTCGACGGTACGGCCGTCGGGCGAGAGCAGCACGGAGGTCATCAGGCCGAGCGAGCCGAAGCCCTGCGCGACGGTGTCGGACTGCACGTCACCGTCGTAGTTCTTGCAGGCCCAGACGTAACCGCCCTCCCACTTGAGCGCGGCAGCGACCATGTCGTCGATGAGCCGGTGCTCGTAGGTGAGGCCGGCGGCGTCGAACTCCGCCTTGAACTCGTTCTCGAAGATCTCGGCGAAGATGTCCTTGAACCGGCCGTCGTACGCCTTGAGGATGGTGTTCTTGGTCGACATGTAGACCGGGTAGTTGCGGTCCAGGCCGTACCGGAACGAGGCGCGGGCGAAGTCCCGGATCGACTCGTCGTAGTTGTACATGCCCATGGCGATGCCGCCACCGGGGAAGTTGGCGACCTCCATCTCGACCGGCTCCGAACCGTCGGCCGGGGTGTAGGTGATGGTCACCGTGCCCGGGCCGGGGACGACGAAGTCGGTGGCCTTGTACTGGTCGCCGTGGGCGTGCCGGCCGATGATGATCGGCTTGGTCCAGCCGGGGACGAGCCGCGGCACGTTGGACATGATGATCGGCTCACGGAAGACGACGCCGCCGAGGATGTTGCGGATGGTGCCGTTCGGCGACCGCCACATCTTCTTCAGCCCGAACTCCTCCACCCGGGCCTCGTCCGGGGTGATGGTGGCGCACTTGACGCCGACGCCGTGCTCCTTGATGGCATTGGCGGCGTCGATGGTGACCTGGTCGTCAGTGGCGTCGCGGTGCTGGATCGACAGGTCGTAGTAGTGCAGGTCGACGTCGAGGTAGGGCAGGATCAGCTGCTCCCGGATCTGCTTCCAGATGATCCGGGTCATCTCGTCGCCGTCGAGCTCCACGACCGGGTTGTTTACCTTGATCTTCGCCATCGGCCGGCGCTCCTCTCGGGGGACACGTGCTCAAGCAGTACGAGCGTACTGGAAACAACCCGGCGCCCCCACCGCACCCACCCCTCCGCCGCTGATCATGAAGTTGGCGGGCAGTTCGATCTCCGAAAGCCCCGCTAACTTCATGATCACCAGGACGGGTGGGTGGGGTGGGGGTTACATGTTGGCGATGTCGGCCTGCTTGGCGCGGACGGCTTCGGCGGCCTCCTTGAGGCTGGCCAACTCGTCGGCGTCCAGGTCGGTCTCGATGACGCGCTTGACGCCCTCGGCACCGATCGCGGCCTCGACACCCAGGTAGACGCCGGAGATCCCGTACTCGCCGTCGACCCAGGCGCAGACCGGCATGACCTCGCCGGAGTCCTCCGCGACAGCCTTGGCCATCCGGGCGGCGGCGGCCGACGGGGCGTAGTACGCCGAGCCGGTCTTGAGCAGCGCCACCACCTCGGCCCCGCCGTTACGGGTCCGGACGACCAGGTCCTCGATCTGCTCGGCCGGCATGACCTCGCGCAGCGGCTTGCCGTCGACGGTGCTCTTGGACGGCACCGGGACCATGGTGTCGCCGTGCGAACCGAGGGTGAGGGTACGTACCGACTTCACCGGCACCTCCAGCGCCTCGGCCACGAAGTTGGTGAACCGGGCGGTGTCCAGCATGCCGGCCTGGCCGAGCACCCGGTTACGCGGGAACTGGGTGGCGATCTGCGCCAGCGCGGTCATCTCGTCGAGCGGGTTGGAGACCACGATGACCACGGCGTTCGGGGCGTACTTGGCCACGTTCTCGGCGACCTGGCGGACGATCTTGGCGTTGGTTTCCAGCAGGTCCATCCGGCTCATGCCCGGCTTGCGGGGCAGGCCGGCGGTGATCACGACGACGTCCGAGCCCTCGATGCCCTCGTAGCCCTCGCCGTTCGGGCCGGTGGTGACGCCGACGACCTTGGTCTCGAAGCCCTCGACCGGGCGCGACTGGTTGAGGTCGAGAGCGATGCCCGCGGGCTTGCCCTCGATGATGTCGGTGATCACGACGGTGTCGAAGACGTCGTACTCGGCCAGGCGCTGCGCGGTGGTGGAGCCGTAGAAACCGGCGCCGACGACAGTGACCTTCTTACCCATGGTCGTCCCACTCCCTGATACCAGTCGGTTTTCCGGACCGTATCAGCCATCCTGGCACCGATCGGGTCAGGGGCGGACGGTTATGACCACCTCGGGGGTTTCACTCTGCCGCCGCAGGTGTTAACAGGGGACCCTTCCTCTACCGCAGGCGTTAAGAAGGGGCCCTTCCTTGCACCTCAGCCGCGTTCGGCGCGCTCGACGACGTTGGTGAGCAGCATGGCGCGGGTCATCGGCCCGACGCCGCCTGGCATCGGCACCAGCTTGCCGGCCACCTCGGCGACCTCCGGGTCCACGTCGCCGGTGTAGCGGCCCTTGCCGTCCGGGCCGATCACCCGGGTGATGCCCACGTCGACCACGACCGCACCGGGGGTGATCATGTCCGCGGTGAGCAGGCCGGGCACGCCGGCCGCGACGATGACGATGTCGGCGGCGCGGGTGTGGGCGGCGAGGTCGAGGGTGCCGGTGTGGCACAGGGTCACGGTGGCGTTCTCGCTGCGCCGGGTGAGCAGCAGCCCCAGCGGGCGGCCGACGGTGTTGCCCCGGCCGACCACCGCGACGTTGGCGCCGCGCAGCGCCACGTCGTGCCGGCGGAGCAGCTCCACGATGCCCCGCGGGGTGCACGGCAGCGGCGCGTCGTAGCCGAGCACCAGCCGACCCAGGTTGACCGGGTGCAGGCCGTCGGCGTCCTTGTCCGGGTCGATCAGCTCCAGCACCCGCTGCGTGTCAAGGTGGGCCGGCAGGGGCAGCTGGACGATGTAGCCGTGGCACGCCGGGTCGGCGTTGAGCTCGGCGAGAGTCTCGTCCACCTGCTCCTGGGTGGCGTCGGCCGGCAACTCGCGGCGGATCGAGGCGATGCCCACCTCGGCGCAGTCGCGGTGCTTGCCGTTGACGTACGCCTGGGAACCGGGATCGGTGCCGACCAGCACCGTGCCGAGCCCCGGCACGGTGCCCCGTTCCGCCAGCGCCTTCACCCGCGTCCGCAGCTCGTCCTTGATCTCGGCCGCAGTCGCCTTGCCGTCCAGAAGCGTCGCCGTCACGACCAGATCGTCTCACGGCCGATGCCGTCGGCTCCCCCGACCTGGCGGGGCCGGCAACCTCGATCACCAGATCACTTTCTGTGACGTGTTGTTCGTCACCTTGAGTGACGACTTGTGGAGCCCGACCCGGCGGCTCCGGACGCCCGGGCACGAAGGGTCACAATCCGACGATCATGTGCTTCCGACCCGGGATGGCGCGGTGCGCACCGGAGCCGACCCATTCGGCGCAACTTTCCGCACGTCAGACCCGCTATTCGACCTTCACATAGCACGGGCGAACAGGCCCGACAAGGACCAGGGCCCGACTCTGTTACACCATCGCAACCGCTACGTTGCCGAGTCGCGGCACACGACCTACCGTTGCCGATCGTTGCGCAGCGTCACCCCAACACCGGGCCTGATTGCGCAGCGTAAGGAGATGAGGAGGCTAAATGCGTGTTCGTAGGCTCGCCGCCTGGACCGCCCTCCCGCTCGCGGTGACGCTGGGCCTGGTGGCCTGCGGCTCGGGCGGCGGCAGCGGATCCGGCGAGAGCGACCCCAACGCGGCCGTGCGGATCGAGATCGCCGAGCCGCAGCACCTGGTGCCGACCAACACCAACGAGACGAGTGGTTCCCAGGTGCTCTCGGCCCTGTTCAGCCCGCTCGTCGACTACGACGAGGCGAACAAGCCGCACGAGGTCGCGGCCGAGTCGATCACGTCCGAGGACAACACCACCTGGACGATCAAGCTCAAGGACGGCTACACCTTCCACAACGGCGAGAAGGTGACCGCCGAGAACTACGTCGACGCCTGGAACTACGGCGCGTACGCCCCCAACGGCCAGAACTCCAGCTACTTCTTCGAGAAGATCGCCGGGTACGACGACCTCCAGGGCGAGAAGCCGTCGGCCAACACCCTCAGCGGCCTGAAGAAGGTCGACGACCTGACCTTCACGGTGACGCTGTCCGAGCCGTACAGCGAGTTCAAGGCGATGCTCGGCTACACCGCCTTCTACCCGCTGCCGAAGGCCGCGTTCTCCGCCCCCGGCGTGCTGGCCGAGGGGTACGAGCAGGCGCCGATCGGTCAGGGCCCGTTCAAGATGAAGGGCACCTGGCAGCACGACGCCAAGGTCGAGGTCGAGAAGTACGACGCCTTCCCCGGCGAGCAGCCGAAGGTGGCCGGCGTCGAGTTCCGCATCTACCAGCAGCTGACCGCCGCGTACGCGGACGTGCTGTCGGACAACCTCGACGTGATCAAGACCATCCCGACCGAGAACCTCTCGACGGCCGCCACCGACCTGGGTGACCGGTTCCAGCAGAGCCCCGCGTCGACGCTGCAGGTGCTGGCCTTCCCGACCTTCCAGAAGGAGTTCAGCAACCCGGACGTGCGCAAGGCCATCTCGATGGCGATCGACCGGGAGGAGATCACCCGTTCGATCTTCAAGGACTCGCAGCAGCCGGCCCGCTCGTTCGTCTCGCCGGTGGTCGCCGGCTACCGGGAGAACACCATCGGTGCCGCCGGTGAGTTCGACCCGGCCAAGGCCAAGGCGCTGTACCAGGCCGCGGGTGGCCCGTCGAAGATCACCCTGTCCTACAACGGCGACGGCGGCCACAAGGACTGGATCGACGCCACCTGCAACCAGCTCAAGGCCAACCTGGGTGTGGACTGCGTCGGCAACGCCGAGCCGAAGTTCGCCGACCTGCTGACCAAGGTCAAGGCCAAGCAGCCGGTCGGTCTGTTCCGGATGGGCTGGGTCATGGACTACCCGTCCATGGAGAACTACCTGGGCCCGCTGTACAGCAGCAACGGTTCGTCGAACTACTACGGCTACAGCAACCCGGAGTTCGACAAGCTGCTCGCCGAGGGCGCCAGCGCCGCCAGCGAGGACGAGGCGATCAAGAAGTACCAGGCGGCCGAGGACCTGCTGGCGGAGGACCTGCCGGTGATCCCGCTGCGGTACGGCCAGAACAACTTCGGGCACTCGACCAAGGTCAAGAACGTCGAGGTGGACCTCTTCGACCGGGTCAACCTGCTCAAGATCGAGGCCGTCAAGTAACACCGACGGGCGCGGGTCGGGTCATCGAAGGATGGCCCGACCCGACCCGCGATTCGTCCCTTTCCAGAGAGACTGCCAAGTATGTTCCGCTTCATCGTGCGGCGCCTGCTCCAGATGGTCGTGGCCTTCTTCGGGACCACACTGATCGTCTACGCGCTGATGTTCGCCGGCCAGGGTGACCCGATCCAGGCCCTCGCCGGAGAGCGCCCGGTCACCGCCGCGCAGCGGGCGTACCTCACCGAGAAGTACCACCTCGACGCGACCGGCATCGGCGGCTTCTTCTACCGGTACTTCGACTACATCTCGAACCTGCTCCGCGGCAACCTGGGCGAGTCGCTCACCGGGCGGTCGATCGGCGACATCCTCGCCGACGCCTGGCCGGTAACGATCAAGCTGGCGCTGATCGCCATCGCGGTCGCCGTCATCTTCGGCGTCACCGCGGGTGTGCTCGCCGGCATCCGCCGGGCCAGCATCTTCGACAACGCCACCCTGCTGCTGACCCTGCTGGTGCTCGGCATCCCGACGATCGTGCTCGCCCCGCTCGCGCAGTACTTCCTGGGCGTCAAGTGGCAACTGTTCCCGCCCACCTCCGGCGCCAACCCCGACTTCTACGCGCTGCTGCTGCCCGGCATCGTGCTCGGCTCGCTCTCCCTGGCCACCGCGCTGCGGCTGACCCGTACCTCGGTGGCCGAGAACCTGCGCGCCGACTACGTGCGTACCGCCCGGTCGAAGGGCCTGCCGCGGCGGCGGGTGATCAGCGTGCACGTACTGCGCAACTCGCTCATCCCGGTGATCACCTTCCTCGGCGTGGAGGTCGGCAACCTGATGAGCGGCGCAATCATCACCGAGGGCGTTTTCAACATCCCCGGCGTCGGCTTCAACCTCTTCCGCGGCATCCGCACCGAGGACGGCCCACTGGTGGTGGGCATCGTCAGCGTGCTCGTCGTGGTCTACCTCGTCTCCAACCTGGTGGTGGACATCCTGTACGCCGTACTCGACCCGAGGATCCGCTATGAGTGAGCGCAGCGAACGAATCATCAACGCAGTGGCCGCTCATGACGGGGCCGAGCGCAGCGAGGTGCCGGCATGAGCGATTTCGAAACCGTGGCGGCCTCGGAGAACCAGGCAGCGCGGCGTGGGCCGTCGGGTGAGCCCGGCACGCCGAACCAGGTGGGCCAGCCGCGCAAGCCACGCAGCCTGGCCGGGGACGCCTGGCGGGACCTGCGCCGCAAGCCGATCTTCTGGATCAGCCTGACGCTGGTGCTGCTGATCACCGCGATGGCCGCCGTGCCGGGCCTGTTCACCAGCAACGACCCGGCCGACTGCGTACTCTCCCGGCAGCACGCCGCGCCGTCCGGCGGGGCCATCTTCGGGTACGACTTCCAGGGCTGCGACACGTACGCCCGCGCGGTCTACGGCGCTCGCGCATCGCTGCTGGTCGGCGCCTTCTCCGCGCTGATGACCGGCGCGATCGCGCTGGTCGTGGGGATGCTCGCCGGATACTTCGGCGGCTGGGTCGACGCGGTGCTGTCCCGGCTCATCGACATCGTGCTCGGCATCCCGCTGCTGCTGGCCGCGATCGTTCTGCTCAAGCGCGTCTCCACCGACAGCTCCACGGTTCGCCTCGCCTCGGTCATCTTCGTGTTGGCGGCGCTCGGCTGGACGACCGCCGCCCGGGTGGTCCGCTCCTCGGTGATCACCGCACGGGAGCAGGACTACGTGGCCGCGGCCCGGATGCTGGGCGCCGGCAACGGCCGGATCATGTGGCGGCACATCCTGCCGAACGCGCTCGCCCCGGCGATCGTGGTGCTGACCATCGCGCTCGGCTCGTTCATCGCCGCCGAGGCGACCCTGTCGTTCCTGGGCATCGGGCTGAAGGAGCCGACCATCTCCTGGGGCATCGACATCAACAGCGGGCGGGTGCACATGCGGGAGTCGGCCACCCCGCTCGTGGTCCCGTCGACCTTCCTCGCGTTGACCGTGCTGGCGTTCATCATGCTCGGCGACGCGATCCGAGACGCCTTCGACCCGAAGCTCCGGTGATGCCGGATGCGAGCGCGAGGAGTGAGCGCAGCGAGCCCCGCAGTCGCGAGCGAAAGGTAGGCACGTGAGTCAACACGCGGTCCGGCCGACGCCGGCCTCTCCCACCCCACCCGGCGGTCACCTGCTCGAGGTGCGCGACCTGCACGTCGAGTTCCGCACCGGCGAGGGTGTGGCCAAGGTGATCAACGGGGTCAGCTACCACCTGGACCCGGGCGAGACCCTCGCCGTGCTGGGTGAGTCCGGCTCCGGCAAGTCCGTCACCGCTCAGGCCATCATGGGCATCCTGGACACCCCGCCGGCCCACATCAGCTCCGGCCAGATTCTCTACCAGGGCCGGGACCTGCTCGGCCTGTCGGAGGAGCAGCGCCGGCAGGTACGGGGCAAGGAGATCGCGATGATCTTCCAGGACGCCCTCTCCGCGCTGAACCCGGTCTTCCCGGTGGGTTGGCAGATCGGCGAGACGCTGCGTCAGCGGCTCGGGATGTCCCGCGCCGACGCCCGGCGACGTGCCGTGGAGCTGATGGACCTGGTGCA
Source organism: Micromonosporaceae bacterium KJ-029 (assembly GCA_005402585.1). Classification (GTDB taxonomy): domain Bacteria; phylum Actinomycetota; class Actinomycetes; order Mycobacteriales; family Micromonosporaceae; genus Micromonospora. Next base: position 83,770 of record BIFP01000002.1, read on the forward strand.
GATCCCGGGGGCGGCGAAGCGGCTCGGTGACTACCCGCACCAGTTCTCCGGCGGGATGCGCCAGCGGGTGATGATCGCGATGGCGCTGGCCATGGAGCCGAAGCTGCTCATCGCCGACGAGCCAACCACCGCGCTCGACGTCACCGTGCAGGCCCAGATCATGGACCTCCTCGCCGACCTGCGGCGGGACCTCGACATGGCGATGATCCTGATCACCCACGACCTCGGCGTGGTCGCCGACGTCGCGGACCGGATCGCGGTCATGTACGCGGGCCGGATCGTCGAGCACGCCGACGTCCGCTCGCTGTACCGGGCGCCCGCGCACCCGTACACCAAGGGGTTGCTGGCGTCGATCCCGCGCCTGGACCAGCGCGGCGGGAAGCTCTCCACGATCCAGGGCCTGCCGCCCAACCTGATGCGCATCCCGAGCGGCTGCCCCTTCCACCCCCGGTGCCCGTACGCGCAGCAGGTCTGCGTGGACGTGGTGCCGCACGACCTGGTCCTCGGCGACGGCCGGACCAGCGCGTGCCACTTCGCGCAGGAGGTACGTGATGACCGCGCCAGCTAGCCCCACCAAGGTGCGGGGCGAGACGATCCTCTCGGTCAACCACCTGGTCAAGCACTTCCCGATCACGCAGGGCGTGCTGCTCAAGAAGAAGGTCGGCGCGGTCAAGGCCGTCGACGGGGTGAGCTTCGAGCTGCGCCGGGGCGAGACGCTGGGCATCGTCGGCGAGTCGGGCTGCGGCAAGTCCACCCTCGCCCGGCTGCTGATGCGGCTGGAGAAGCCGACCGCCGGTCGGGCCACCCTGGCGGGACGCGACCTGTTCAGCACCTCCGGCGCCGAGTTGCGCCGGATCCGGCGCAACATGCAGATGGTCATGCAGGACCCGTACACCTCGCTGAACCCGCGGATGACCGTCGGCGACATCATCGGCGAACCGTTCGAGATCCACCCGGAGGCGGCTCCGAAGGGCAGCCGGCAGCGCCGGGTCCAGGAGCTGCTCGACGTGGTCGGGCTGAACCCGGAGCACATCAACCGCTACCCGCACCAGTTCTCCGGCGGCCAGCGGCAGCGCATCGGCATCGCCCGGGCGCTGGCGCTGCGGCCCGAGGTGATCGTCTGCGACGAGCCGGTGTCCGCGCTGGACGTCTCCATCCAGGCTCAGGTGATCAACCTGTTGGAGCAGCTCCAGGACGAGTTCGGCCTGTCGTACATCTTCATCGCCCACGACCTGTCGGTGGTCCGGCACATCTCGGACCGGATCGCGGTCATGTACCTCGGCCGGATCGTGGAGATCGGCACCGAGGACGAGATCTACGAGCGGGCCACCCACCCGTACACCCAGGCGCTGCTGTCCGCGGCGCCGGTGCCGGACCCGGACGCCCGGGAGCATCGCACGGTCATCCGGCTCAAGGGCGACGTGCCGAGCCCGGCGGACCCGCCGAGCGGCTGCCACTTCCGGACCCGCTGCTGGAAGGCCCAGGAGATCTGTGCCGTCCAGGACCCGCAGACCGTCCTGCGGGCCGCCGACCCGCACCCCTCCGCCTGCCACTTCGCCGAGCTGCGCCCAGGGGTGTAAGGAAGGGCCCCTTCTTAACGCCTGGCGTATTGAAGGGGCCCCCTTTTAACACCTAGTGGAAGAAGTGGCGGGTGCCGGTGAGGTACATCGTGACGCCGGCCTGCTTGCAGGCGGCGATCACCTCCTCGTCGCGGATCGAGCCGCCGGGCTGGACGATCGCCCGGATCCCGGCCTCGATGAGGATCTGCGGGCCGTCGGCGAACGGGAAGAACGCGTCCGAGGCCGCCACCGCGCCACGCGCCCGGTCGGCGCCGGCCCGGCTGACCGCCAGCCGGGCCGAGTCCACCCGGTTGACCTGGCCCATCCCGACGCCGACGGTCGCACCGTCGCTCGCCAGCAGGATCGCGTTGCTCTTCACCGCGCGCACCGCCCGCCAGGCGAAGGCCAGGTCGGCGAGGGTCGCCTCGTCGGCCGCCGCGCCGGTGGCCAGCCGCCAGCTGGCCGGGTCGTCGCCCTCGGCGTCGATCGCGTCGCGCAGCTGCACCAGTACGCCGCCAGTGACCTGCCGCCACTCGGCCGGCAGCGGCCGGTACTCCGGCGCCCGCAGCAGCCGGATGTTCTTCTTGGCCTGGAGCACCTCGGCCGCGCCGGGCTCGTAGCCGGGCGCCACCACGACCTCGGTGAAGATCTCGGCGATCTGCCCGGCCAGCTCGACCGAGACCGGTCGGTTCACCGCGATGACGCCGCCGAAGGCGGACACCGGGTCGCAGGCGTGCGCCTTGCGGTGCGCCTCCGCCACGTCCGCGCCGACCGCGATCCCGCACGGGTTGGCGTGCTTGATGATGGCCACTGCGGCCTGGTCGGCGAAGTCGTTGGCGGCCCGCCAGGCGGCGTCCGCGTCGACGTAGTTGTTGTAGGACATCTCCTTGCCGTGCAGCTGCTCTGCCTGCGCCAGCCCGGCCGGGCTGGCGGGGTCGGCGTAAAGGGCGGCGGCCTGGTGCGGGTTCTCGCCGTAGCGCAGCACCGCCTGGCGGCGCAGCGCCAGCCCGGCGAACTCCGGCCAGCCGTCAGCGGCCGGCGCGAGGGACGCGGCGAACCACTCGGCGACGGCCACGTCGTACTCGGCGATGTCGGCGAAGGCGCGGGCGGCCAGCGCGCGCCGCTGGGCCAGGGTGAAGCCGCCGGCACCGAGCGCGTCCAGCAGCATCGGGTACGCGGCCGGGTCGGTCACCACCGCCACCGAGGCGTGGTTCTTGGCGGCGGCCCGAACCATCGCCGGCCCACCGATGTCGATCTGCTCGACGCACTCGTCCTGACTCGCCCCGGAGGCCACGGTCTGCTGGAACGGGTACAGGTTGGACACCAGCAGGTCGATCCCGGCGATGCCGTGCTCGTCGAGCTGGGCGGCGTGGGTGTCCTTGCGCAGGTCTGCGAGGAGGCCGCCGTGGATCTTCGGGTGCAGGGTCTTCACCCGGCCGTCGAGGATCTCCGGGAAGCCGGTCACCTGCTCCACAGCGGTCACCGGCACACCGGCGCCGGCGATCGTCGACGCGGTGCTGCCGGTGGAGACGATCTCCACGCCGGCGGCGTGCAGCGACCGGGCCAGCTCGGCCAGGCCGGTCTTGTCGTAGACGCTGACCAGTGCCCGCCGGATCGGGCGGCGCCCGTCCTGGATGGAACTCACGGAACTGTGACCTTTCTCCCGGTGATCGTCCAGCCTTCACGGACCAGCCGGCCCACCTGCTCGACGAGCTGGTGCCGCTCGGCCTCCTTGATCCGCTCGGTGAGCGTGTCGACGTCGTCGTCGTCGCGCACGGGCACCGCCACCTGCGCGACGATCGGCCCGGTGTCCATCCCCGCGTCGACGAAGAAGAGAGTCGCCCCGGTGACCTTCACCCCGTAGGCGAGGGCGTCACGCGGGCCGTGGATGCCGGGGAAGGCGGGCAGCAGGGTGTTGTGCGTGTTGAGGTAGCGGTCGCCGAAGGCGGCGAGGAAGCGCGGGCCGACCAGTTTCAGGAACCCGGCGGAGATGACCAGGTCGGGCCGGTGCTCGGCGACCCGGGCGGTGAGCGCCGCATCCCACTGCTCGCGCTCCGGATGATCCTTGAGCCGCTCCACGAAGGTCGGCACGCCTGCGGCGGCGGCCCGGTCCAGGCCGGCGACCCCGTCCCGGTCCGCGCCCACCGCGACCACCCGGGCCCCGTACGCCGGGTCGGCGGTCGCGTCCAGCAGGGCCTGCAGGTTGCTCCCGGAGCCGGAGACGAGGACGACGATGCGGGCGGACTCGGTCACCGGCACACCCTATCGGCGGCAGGTCGGCGACGATTCGGCGCCCACCCGCTGGGCAGAGCGCCGATCGATGACTGCCGGAGTCGCACGGACCGGGTACGCTGCCGGTCGCTCGGGACCGGCGCGTGTCCGGCCCGCACCCTTCAGCGAAACGCACGTGAGGAGCACGTCAGCATGCAGCCCGGATACCCGCCCCAGCCGCCCCAGCAGATCGACAACAACATGACAATGTCGATCGTCGCGATCTTCCTGTTCTGGCCGCTGGCCATCCCCGCGATCATCAACGCCTCGAAGGTCAACCCGCTGCTCCAGCAGGGCGACTACGCCGGTGCCCAGGCCGCGGCAGCCGAGTCGAAGAAGTGGTCCAAGTGGGCCCTGATCGTCGGCATCGCCTGGATCGGCATCGTCGTGCTGTGCTGCCTGGGCAGCAGCCTGCTCGGCGCGCTCAGCAACAGCGCCATGAGCTACTGAGCCGGATGCAGCCCGACAACGCTGGTCAGGACCCGTACGGCCAGCAACCGCCGTACGGGGATCCGACCACGCCAGTTCCGGCCAATCCGTACGCGCCCCCCGCGGCGAATCCGTACGCCCCGCCACCGGCCAATCCGTACACCCCACCGGCGGATCCGTACTCGCCACCGGCCGATCCGTACGGCCAGCAGCCGCCCACCTCGGGGCAGCCGTACCCCCAGCCCCCGGCTTCCGGCGCACCGTACGACCCGTACGCGCCACTGACCGGCCAGTCCCCGGCCGCCGGTCAGCCCCCGGCCTACGAGCAGCCGGCGGCGTACGGCCAGCCGCCGGCGTATGGGCAGCCGCCGGCCTACGGGCAGCCGCCGGGCCAGCCGTACGGGCAGCCCTACCCCGACCCGTACGCCCCGCAGTACGGCGGCGCGGCGATGTACCCGAACGCGGGCTTCGCCGGCCCGACCGGCCAGCAGAACACGCTCGGCCTGGTGGCGATGATCCTCGGCATCGCGTCGATCCCGCTGACCTGCTGCTACCTCGGTATCCCGCTGGGGCTGGCCGCGATCGTCACCGGCTGGCTGGGCAAGCAGAAGGCGGACCAGGGTCTGGCCAGCAACTCCGGGCAGGCCCTCGCCGGCCTGATCTGCGGCGGGGTCGGTCTGCTGCTGGGCCTGGTGCACATCGTGCTGGTGACGTTGAGTTTCACCTTGCCGATGCAGCCCTGATCGAGACAGGTCGAGGGGCGTTCCGGATCGGCGGGACGCCCCTCGGCCGTCTCCGGCCGATCCTCGCCCCGATCCGGAAGCCCCGTCGCCAGTCGCGGCGACGCTCACGCTGGCGCTCTCAGCCGGCGAGCCGGGTGAGCCAGCGGGTGGCGGCGGCGCCGATCAGTGCGCCACCGCCGGTGACCACGGCGGCCGCGACCGCCACCTGCCAGCCGACCGGCCCGACCTCCGCCAGCCGACCGGCGCCCAACGGCCCGTTGGCGGCCTCTGCGGCGGCGCCCAGCAGCAGGCCGGCCACCGGCCCGGCGAGCACGGCCGGGGCGAGCAGTCGCTTCCAGGGTGGCTTGCGCTCGGCACCGGCCGGCCCGACCAGCCGGCGGGCGAGCAGCCAGCCGGTGGCCATCCCGACCAGGACCGGCACCGCGAGGACCGCGGCCGACCAGAGCCCGTCGACCGGCCCGCTGGGCAGGCCGGCGAACAGCGGCAGGGCCGGCAGCGCGCCGACGGAGACCTCGCTGGTGCGAACCGCCGTGTCGGTGCCGACGGCGAAGCCGGGGCCGAGCAGGTAGCTGGTCGACCAGACCGTCGCGTTGGGCGCGTACGCCAGGCTGACCAGGGTGATGCCGGCCTGCCCGGCCACCCCGGTGCGGTAGGCCCCGATCAGGTCGGCCGCGTCGCCACCTCCGGTCGCCACGGCCAGTCCCGCCACGGCCGCCCCCGCGCCGAGCAGCACCAGCCCGGCCACCAGGCCGGCACGGACACCCGCACGCACCGGCATCGGCGCCCGGGCGGCGAACGCCGCGGCCAGTCCGGTGGTACGGGCCGCCCCCGCGCCGGCGGCGAGCGTGCCGAGGACCGCGAGCGTCAGCCCGGCGCGCACCGGCGACACGCTGAGACCGCCGCCGCCGACCAGCACCGCGGCGAGCACGCCCAGCAGGGCGTACGCGACGCCGACCGCGATGGCGGCGACGAGCGTACGACTCGGCGAGCGGCTGCCCCGGGCACCGATCGCACGGCTCGTGTGCACTCCGGCGCGAGTGAGCCGCCACACCGCCAGCGCGGTCACCGCGAGCGGAACCAGGCCCAGCGGACCGGTGGTGGTGGTCAGCGGCACCCCGTGCCCGAGCAACCACCCGGCCGCCCCGGCACGCACCGCGCCGAGCAGGCTGGCGGCACCCTCGCTCAGCTGGAACAGCCAGAGCACCAGCGCCACCGGCAGCCAGGAGGTGAGCGCGGCACCACCGGCGGCGACCAGCGCGGCGACCGCGAGCGGCGCGTGGCTGCGGCCCGACGGGGCCGCCCGCTGAGCCGGCACCCGGCGCGGCGGGCCGGCCCGGCCGGGTGGCCGGTCGCCGGCTCCGCGGGCGTCGGTGGCCCGGCGAGGCTGGTCAGGGGTGACAAAGGACATCGGCTCTACTCTGGCATGCCGTGCCGACGTCGGCTGTCCGACACCACTCCATCGTGACGTCGAGTTCGTCCGATCCCGCGTGGGCGTGCGTGGCCCGGTCTAGCCTCAGGGACAGGGGCCGTGAAACACGTCGCGGCAGCGAGGCGTCCGGAGGGAAGTCGTGAGCACTCCGTATCCACCGCCCCCGCCGCGTCCTGCCGGCCGGAACCGCACCATCCTCTGGGGCGTCCTCGGCATCGTGACCGGCCTGCTCTGCTGCGGCATCCTCGGCATCGTCTTCGGTTGGCTGTCGCTGCGCGACGCGAAGCGGTACGGCCAGTCGCCGGTGCTCGGCTACCTGAGCATCGCCTTCGGCGTGCTCAACATCGTCGCCAGCCTGGTGCTGCGGGGAACCGGGCACTACCCGTACTGGAACCGCTGAGGGGCCGACCTCCTGGTCGGCCCCTCAGTCAGGTCAGCGTCCGCTCAGCCGGCGGACATGATCTCGCGCATCAGCTTGGCGGTCTCGGTCGGCGTCTTGCCGACCTTGACCCCGACCGCCTCCAGCGCCGCCTTCTTCGCGTCGGCGGTGCCCGCCGAGCCGGAGATGATCGCGCCGGCGTGACCCATGGTCTTGCCGGGCGGAGCGGTGAAGCCGGCGATGTAGCCGACCACCGGCTTGGTGACGTTGGCCTTGATGAACTCCGCGGCCCGCTCCTCGGCGTCGCCGCCGATCTCACCGATCATCACGATGGCGTCGGTGTCCGGGTCGGCCTCGAACGCGGCCAGCGCGTCGATGTGCGTGGTCCCGATGATCGGGTCACCGCCGATGCCGACGCAGGTCGAGAAGCCGATGTCGCGCAGCTCGTACATCATCTGGTAGGTCAGCGTGCCGCTCTTGCTGACCAGGCCGATCCGGCCGGTGCCGGTGATGTCTGCCGGGATGATGCCGGCGTTGGAGGCACCCGGCGAGGCGATGCCGGGGCAGTTCGGGCCGATGACCCGGGTCCGCTCGCCCCTGGCCACGTTGTACGCCCAGAAGGCGGCGGTGTCGTGCACCGGCACCCCCTCGGTGATCACCACGGCCAGCGGGATCTCGGCGTCGATCGCCTCGATGACCGCGCCCTTGGTGAACTGCGGCGGTACGAAGATGACGGTGACGTCGGCACCGGTGTCCTTCATCGCGTCGGCGACGCTGGCGAAGACCGGCAGCTCGGTGCCGTCGAAGTCGACCGTGGTGCCCGCCTTGCGCGGGTTGACGCCGCCGACGACGTTGGTGCCGGCGGCGAGCATCCGTCGGGTGTGCTTGGAACCCTCGGAACCGGTCATCCCCTGGACGATGACCTTCGAGTCCTTGGTCAGCCAGATAGCCATTCGTCAGACCCCCGCAGCCGCCAGCTCGGCGGCCCGCTCGGCCGCGCCGTCCATGGTGTCGACCCGCTGCACCAGCGGGTTGTTCGCGCCGTCGAGGATCGCCCGACCGGCCTCGGCGTTGTTGCCGTCGAGGCGGACGACCAACGGCTTGGTGACCTGCTCGCCGCGCTGCTCCAGCAGAGCCAGCGCCTGGATGATGCCGTTGGCGACCTCGTCACAGGCGGTGATGCCGCCGAAGACGTTGACGAAGACGCTCTTGACCGACGGGTCGGACAGCACGATCTCCAGACCGTTGGCCATCACCGCCGCGCTCGCGCCGCCGCCGATGTCGAGGAAGTTGGCCGGCTTGACGTTGCCGTGCCGCTCGCCCGCGTACGCGACCACGTCGAGCGTGGACATGACCAGGCCCGCGCCGTTGCCGATGATGCCGACCTCGCCGTCGAGCTTGACGTAGTTGAGGTCCTTCTCCTTGGCGGCCTGCTCCAGCGGGTCCACGGTGGCCTGGTCGACCAGGGCCTCGTGGTCCGGGTGCCGGAAGCCGGCGTTCTCGTCCAGCGAGATCTTGGCGTCCAGCAGCAGCAGCTTGCCGTCCTTGGTCTTGGCCAGCGGGTTCACCTCGACCAGGGTGGCGTCCTCGGCGACGAACGCCTGCCACAGGCCCACCGCGATCTCGACGACCTGGTCGGCGACCTCCGCCGGGAAGTTGGCGGCGGTGACGATCTCCCGGGCCTTGGCCTCGTCCACGCCCTTGACGGCGTCGATCGGGGCCTTGACGACCTTCTCCGGGGTCTCGGCGGCGACCTGCTCGATGTCCATACCGCCGGCGACGCTGGCGATGCAGAGGAAGGTGCGGTTCGCCCGGTCGAGCAGGTACGAGAAGTAGTACTCCTCGGCCACGTCGGCGGTCACCGTGATCATGACCTTGTGGACCGTGTGACCCTTGATGTCCATGCCGAGGATGTCGGTGGCCCGGGCCACCGTCTCCTCCGCGCCCTCGGCCAGCTTGACGCCGCCGGCCTTGCCTCGCCCGCCGACCTTCACCTGCGCCTTGACGACCACACGGCCGCCGAGGCGTTCGGCGATCGCGCGGGCCTCCTCCGGGGTCGTGGCGACGCCGCCGGCGAGCACGGGCAGTCCGTGTCGCTCGAACAGGTCCCGCCCCTGGTACTCGTACAGGTCCACGATTGCGCGTCCCGTCCCGTCTCCGCGGCGCACCGTCGCGCCGCCACCAGCGTATGGAAAGAAAACAGTGTGACGCCTGACATCAGTTGAAGTTGAAGCAGGCCGTTGAACCCTTCACAACCTGAACCGCGCGGCGCTCGCACACCGCGTCCGACCGTGCGGTCCGTCGGACCACGAGGGGAGGTTGTGACGGGTTCATTGCTGCGCAGCCTAGCGATGGCGGCACGGCGGGCAACCGATCGGGTGCGCGGTGTGCCGTAATCCACAACCCCGGCCGACGCTGCGTCACCGGGTCGCAGCGGACCGGGCCGGAGTCACCCGTTCGGGCGATCTCGCCGAGCCGGCGACAGATATGTGTGCTCGTGCGTAACCCCTCCGGAAGGGCGTCGTTGAGTCAGATGTCGGAGCGCTGGACGGCGCGAGGACAGGAAAGCGGCCGATGCCCTGTCGGTCGAGGGGTGGCGGCGGGGCATCGTGCATAGAGGGGCCGGACGTGTGAGGGGTGCGTCCGGCCCCTCCCCTTGTCTCCAGGTGGCCGACCCGACCACCACCTCGCCGGCGGGCGGCCAGCTCGGCCCACCCGAACAGCGATCCGCCGCCGTGCCGACGGCGCTCAGCCAACCGGCTGGGCGACGTTCTCCCGGACCCATTCCACGATGGACTGCGTGGTCGCGCCCGGAGTGAAGATCTTGGCCACGCCGAGCTGCTCCAGCTCCGGGAGGTCGGCGTCCGGGATGATGCCCCCACCGAACACCACGATGTCGCGGGCGTCCCGCTCGTCGAGCAGTTCGAGCACCCGGCGGAACAGCGTCATGTGCGCCCCGGAGAGCACCGACAGGCCGACCGCGTCGGCGTCCTCCTGGATCGCGGTCTCCACGATCTGCTCCGGCGTCTGGTGCAGGCCGGTGTAGATGACCTCCATGCCGGCGTCCCGGAGGGCGCGGGCCACCACCTTGGCGCCACGGTCGTGGCCATCCAGGCCCGGCTTGGCGACGACGACCCGAACACGAGAGCTCATCTGCGCATCCCTTTCACCGGCTCCGCGGCACTCACCTGAACGAACGGTAACCCGCCCGGCCGGGGCCGGGGAACGGGGGCCGCTGGAACCGGTCGCCACGGTGACCTCATGGCGTCGCAACCACGCGGACCGCGTCAAGGAGGACGACTCCGCCGTTCGGTCACCGTGCGCGACGAACGGACGATAACGAGGGCAGCTCTCCGGCGTCGCGAGGCATGACAATCCTGGACGGAAACGGACAGAATGCGGCAACGAATTCGGCGCTTCGGCTTGTGGGTCGCCTGGCGGTTGGCTAACGTGTCCACGGTTGTCATCAGGTCTACGGACGGGTGACGACGCGACCAGCCGACGTTCGGTCACCGATCCGGACGACGACTGGTCCGCATCGGAACCCCGACAACGGAGGGTATGCGTGCGCCAGCGCCTGTCGTCTGAGCCGGATCGATATCGCGGCCGCCGCCGCGTACCCACCCCGCCCCGTAGCCGCTACGCCGCAGTCGTCACCACCGCCTTCGTCGGTGCCGGTGTGGTGGCGCTCGGCGCCGGCGCACTGCCGGACGCCAAGAGCGTCAGCCCGTCGGTACTCGACGAGCTGAGGCAGGCGTCGATCAGCAGCCAGGGCGCCGCGGACCGCGCCGACTCCGCCGAGCGGGCTTCCCGCGACAGCCGTGGCGGCCCGGAGAGCGCGGCCGACTCCGGAGTCTGGCTGCTGCCGCTGCAGGGCTACGACTTCAAGTCCCCGTACGGGATGCGCTGGGGCAAGCTGCACACCGGCATCGACCTGGTCGCCCCGGAGGGAACGCCGTACGTCGCGATCCACGAGGGCACGGTCACCAAGGCGGGCTGGTTCGGCGGGTACGGCTACGCCGTCATCGTCCAGCACGACGACGGCAGCGAGGCTATCTACGGCCACTCCTCGGAGCTCAGCGTCCGTGAGGGCCAGCAGGTCAAGGCCGGCGACCAGCTCGGCCTGGTCGGCAACACCGGCCACTCGTACGGCTCCCACCTGCACCTCGAGGTCCATGTCAAGGGCGAGCCCCTCGACCCGGTACCGTGGCTGCAGGAGCGCGGAGTGGACATCAAGCTACAAGTCGAGGCAATTTACAGCGAGGTAGCGGACTCCTGACGCCTCGTAAGGCCCGTTGACCGCCCGGATCGATCGATCCGGGCGGTTTTGTTTGCCCCCTCGGCCACGAAAGTGTCCCAGCTCACACCGGGGACTGTGGCCGACGCCACAGGCGACCCGGCCCACCACCCCGGTCAATCGATGACAGCGGCGGACAGACCCGGACACCGAGCTGGCCACCGTCGACGCCCGGCCGAACCCCCGGTACCCGTCCCGAGCTGCACCGACACCAGGATTTCGAGGTCACGTGCCACTCGATCCAGTGAGGTCCGCCGTGCAGGACGACTGCTCCACCCCGAACCGGAAGATCCCTGACGCCCCGGCCCGGCACCGGCGCCGCCGCGGCTTGCGCCGCCGCCATCTGGTCCTCGGCGCTGTCGCGCTGGTCGGGCTCGGCCTCGGTGGTGTCGTCCTCACCACCCGGGACGACCACCCCACCCCGACCCCGGTCTCCCTCGACGCGCAGGCCCGGGCCGAGGCCGCCGCCCGCGCCGACCGCTCGGCCCGTGAGCCGGCCACCCTGCCGACCCCGGACAGCCCGACTCCGACTCCGTCGGCGAGCCCGTCGCCGAGCCCGTCGGCGAACGCCAGCACGAGCCCGACGGCGAAGCCCAGCCCGAAGGCGACGAAGGCGACCAACGCCACCAAGGCCACGCCCAAGCCGACCAAGAGCGCGACGCCGAAGTCATCGTGGGTGATCCCGATGGCGGGTGCCGCCATCACCTCGTGCTACGGCCCCCGCTGGGGCACCCTGCACGCCGGAATCGACTTCGCGCTGCCCGCCGGCACCCCGGTCCGCGCCGCCTTCGGCGGCACCGTGGCAAAGGCCGGCGACGTCGGCGACGGGTACGGCATCTCCGTCTTCGTCGACCACGGCAACGGCTACCTCACCCACTACGCCCACCTGAGCACGGCCAAGGTGAGCGTGGGCGAGAAGGTCAGCACCGGGCAGACCATCGGCCTGGAGGGCTCCACAGGCGACTCGACCGGCCCGCACCTGCATTTCGAGGTGCACCAGGGCCAGATGTGGAACCAGATCGACCCGGCGCCCTTCCTGCGCGCCCGGGGCATCGACGTCGCCTGCTGACCGGTTACGTGGGGCCCACGGTCCGGCGGTACCGCCGCCGGACCGTGCGGGGTCAGAGCTTCTCGATCGGGGCGTGTCGCAGCACCAGCCAGAGCGTCTGGTCGCCGAAGTCGATCTGCGCCCGGGCGCCGGGGCCGTGCCCCTCCACGGTCACCACCCGGCCCAGCCCGTAGCGCTGGTGGTTCACCCGGTCCCCGGCGGTGACCTTCGGCCCCTGCGGCAGCTCGCTCGCGGTGGCGAGTCGGCTGCCGTCCACGCCGAGCTTCCGGGCCAGCTGAACGGCCCTGGGCGTACCCCCGGTGAAGCCGCCCCGACCGCCGACGGCCCGATCCGCCCGGCCACCCACGCCGCCGCCCCCGCCGCCCCAGGAGGTGTACGACCCCTCGGTCCGCTCCCAGCGGACGAGTTCGGTCGGCAGTTCCTCGACGAACCGTGACGGCGGGTTGTAGGCCGGCTGGCCCCAGGCCGAGCGGGTCACCGCCCGGGAGAGGTAGAGACGCTGCCGGGCCCGGGTGATGCCGACGTACGCCAGTCGCCGCTCCTCCTCCAACTCCCGGGTGTCGCCCAGCGAGCGCAGGTGCGGGAAGACGCCGTCCTCCAGGCCGGTCAGGAAGACCACCGGGAACTCCAGGCCCTTGGCGGTGTGCAGGGTCATCAGGGTGACCACGCCCTGATAGGGCTGGGCGTCGTCTGGCTCGGCACCGTCAGCTGCCGAGCCGGGCTGTGCGGGGACCTGGTCGGCGTCGGCGACCAGCGCGACCTGCTCCAGGAAGCCGGCCAGGCTGGCCCGCTCCCCCTCCGCGCCGGTCGCCTCGACCCGCTCGGTGTACTCGCGGGCGACGCTGACCAGTTCCTGGAGGTTGTCGACCCGGCCGGCGTCCTGCGGATCGAGGCTCTCCTCCAGCTCGGTCAGGTAGCCCGAGCGGGTCAGCACCGCCTCCAGCACGTCCTCGGGGGTGCCGTCGGCGGCCAACTCCCGGGCGGAGTCGAGCAGCGCGACGAACTCGGCGATGGCGTTGGCGGCCCGGGTGGAGATGCCGGGTGCGTCCTTGGCCCGCCGCAGTGCCGCGCCGAAGGAGATGCGGTCCCGGCTGGCCAGCGCCTCCACGCACGCCTCGGCGCGGTCGCCGATTCCCCGGCGCGGCGTGTTGAGGATCCGGCGCAGGCTGACTGTGTCGTCGTCGTTGACCACCGCGCGCAGGTAGGCCAGCGCGTCCCGGACCTCCTTACGCTCGTAGAAGCGCACCCCGCCGACGACCTTGTACGGCAGGCCGACCCGGATGAACACCTCCTCGAAGACCCGGGACTGGGCGTTGGTGCGGTAGAAGACCGCCACGTCACCCGGGCGGGTCTCCCCGGCGTCGACCAGCCGGTCGATCTCCCGGGCCACCCAGTCCGCCTCGGCGTGCTCGGTGTCGGCGACGTAGGCGACGATCGGCTCGCCCGTCCCGGCGTCGCTCCACAGCCGCTTCGGCTTGCGGGACGTGTTGCGGTCGATCACCGCGTTGGCGGCGTTCAGGATGGTCTGGGTGGAGCGGTAGTTCTGCTCCAGCAGGATGGTGCGGGCGTCGGTGAAGTCGCGCTCGAACTCCAGGATGTTGCGGATCGTCGCGCCCCGGAAGGCGTAGATCGACTGGTCCGCGTCGCCGACCACGCACAGCTCCGCCGGATCGAGGCCCTCGGTGCCGGAAACCAACTCCTTGATCAGGACGTACTGAGCGTGGTTGGTGTCCTGGTACTCGTCGACCATGACGTGCCGGAACCGGCGGCGGTAGCTCTCCGCGACGTGCGGGTGCGACTGGAGCAGATGCACCGTCGTCATGATCAGGTCGTCGAAGTCGAGGGCGTGTGCCTCCCGCAGCCGCCGCTGGTAGAGCGTGTACGCCTCGGCGAGGGCGCGCTCGTTGGGCCCCGAGGCGCGGGCGGCGAAGCTCTCCGGGTCGACCAGCTCGTTCTTCAGGTTGGAGACCTGGGCGGCCAGGCCGCGCGCCGGGTAGCGCTTCGGGTCCAGGTCGAGCTCGCGGGCGACCAGCTGCATCAGCCGGCGGGAGTCGTCGGCGTCGTAGATCGAGAAGGTGGACTTCAGGCCGGCGTGCTCGTGCTCGGCCCGCAGGATCCGTACGCAGGCGGAGTGGAAGGTGGAGACCCACATCAGCCGGGCGCGCGGGCCGACCAGCGCGGCCACCCGATCCTTCATCTCGCCGGCGGCCTTGTTGGTGAAGGTGATCGCGATGATCTCGCCGGGATGCACGTCCCGCGCGGCGAGCAGGTACGCGATCCGGTGGGTCAGCACCCGGGTCTTGCCGGAACCGGCACCGGCGACGATCAGCAGCGGCGAGCCGGCGTGGGTGACCGCGTCCCGCTGCGGGCCGTTGAGGCCCTCCACCAGTTGCAGCGGGTCCAGCCGGCCGCGGGCCGGCCGATGCGGCGGCTGCACCTGGGCGGGCTCGGGCGCGGGCGGGGACGCGGGGATGTCGAAGAGAGGATGCATCGCACGGCGAGTCTATGCCGCCGGCCGGACATCCCCCGCCCGCGCCTCGGCTGCGCCGCAAGGAAGGGCCCCTTCTTAACGCCTCCGGTAGAGGAAGGGCCCCTTCTTAACGCAATCCTTGCGCGCCGCCCCGGTCGGGCGGCATACTCGACGGCGTGTTCGACCAGCGCTTCTACTTTTACTACGGCACCGGGAGTCCGGCAGCCGTAGGTCGCGCCTGATCGACAAGACCTGCGAAAAGCCCCGGGCTCCTCGGAGTCCGGGGCTTTTGTCGTCCCGGCATCCGGGCACCGGGCACCACACCGCGAGAGGTACCCGAAGATGACAGACGTGATGGAGCAGAACGGCGGCCAAGCCGGTTCCGGCACGACCCCGAACGGCGGCACCGGCCCGGCCGGTGGTCCCGGGCCCGAGCGGGGCACCGGTACCGCGGAACCGGCCGCCGCCGCCCGGATCGCCGAGATCCGGGTACGGATCGACGAAATCGACCGGGCGCTCATCGAGCTGTGGCAGGAGCGGGCCGCGCTGTCCCGGGAGGTCGGCGCCACCCGGATGGCCTCCGGCGGCACCCGCCTCGTGCTCTCCCGCGAGCAGGAGATCCTGGAGCGGTTCCGGACGGCCCTCGGGGCCGACGGTACGCAACTCGCCCTGCTGCTCCTGCGAGCCGGCCGCGGCCCGCTCTGACCCGCGACGAGGACCAGGGCGCCGAACAGGACCGGGGCGCCGGCCGCTGGTTACGGCCGACGCCCCGGATCACTGAGGAGGCACTACCTTCACCGCCGTTCCCGGTACGGATGGTCGGGCCCGACGGCGTCTGAGCGGCTACTCCGTCGCGTGCACCACGTCGCGTACCTCCGCGAAGTGGCAAGCGCTCGGGTGGCCGGACTTGTCCCTGATCTGCAGCAGCGGCTCCTGCTCGGCGCAGATGTCCTGGGCCTTCCAGCAGCGGGTCCGGAACCGGCAGCCCGACGGCGGGTTGGCCGGCGACGGCACGTCACCAGTCAGCACGATCTGGTCCCGGAGCCCGCGCAACTTCGGGTCCGGCACCGGCACGGCGGACAGCAGCGCCTGGGTGTAGGGGTGCGTGGGGCTCTCGTAGATCTCGTCCTCGGTGCCGATCTCGACAACCTTGCCGAGGTACATGACCGCGACCCGGTCGGCGATGTGCCGGACCACCGACAGGTCGTGGGCGATGAAGATGTACGACAGGCCCAGCTCGTTCTGGAGCTTCTCCAGCAGGTTGATCACCTGAGCCTGGATGGAGACGTCCAGCGCCGACACCGGCTCGTCACAGAGGATGATCTCCGGGTTGAGCGCCAGCGCCCGGGCGATGCCGATGCGCTGCCGCTGGCCGCCGGAGAACTGGTGCGGGTAGCGGTTGATGTGGTCCGGGTTGAGACCGACCAGCTCCAGCAGCTCCTGCACCTTGGCCCGTCGCTGGCCCTTCGGCACCACGTCCGGGTGCACCTCGAACGGCTCACCGATGATGTCGCCGACGGTCATCCGCGGGTTCAGCGAGGTGTACGGGTCCTGCATCACCAGCTGGATGTTGCGCCGGCCCCGGCGCCGCTCCTCGGCGCCGACCTTGGACATGTTCTTGCCCTGCACGAACAGGTCGCCGGAGGTCGGCTTCTCCAGCCCGACCAGCATCCGGGCCAGCGTCGACTTGCCGCAGCCGGACTCGCCCACGATGCCGAGCGTCTCGCCCCGGCGCAGTTCGAGGTTGACCCCGTCGACCGCGCGGACCGCTCCGTACTGCTTCTTGAAGACGATGCCCCGGGTGAGCGGGAAGTGCTTGACCAGGTTCCGGGTCTCCAGCACGAGATCACTCATCGCCCTTGACCTCCTTCCAGAAGTGGCAGGCGGCCGTCCGGCTCGGCGACACCTGGAACAGCGTCGGCGCCGGGTCCTTGCGGCAGACCTCCTGCGCGTACCGGCACCGGGGGTTGAAGGCGCAACCCGGCGGGATGTTGGTCAGCGCCGGCGGCAGGCCCTTGATGGCGCTCAGCTCCTGGCCCTTGAGGTCCAGGCGCGGGATCGACTCCAGCAGGCCCTTGGTGTACGGGTGGGCCGGGCTGGCGTAGATCTCGTCCACGCCGGCTTCCTCGATGACCCGGCCGGCGTACATGACCGAGATCCGGTCCGCCACGTCGGCGACCACCCCCATGTCGTGGGTGATCAGCACCAGGCCCATGTTCCGTTCCTGCTGGAGTTCGGCCAGCAGCGCCATGATCTGGGCCTGCACGGTCACGTCCAGCGCGGTGGTCGGCTCGTCCGCGATCAGCACCTCGGGGTCGAGGGCCAGCGCCATGGCGATCATGACGCGCTGCCGCATACCGCCCGAGAACTGGTGCGGGTAGTCGTTCACCCGCTGCTTCGCAGCCGGGATCTTGACCAGGTCGAGCAGCTCGATCGCGCGCGCCTTGGAGTCCTGGCGGGACATCCCCCGGTGCTTGCGGAACAGCTCGGCGAGCTGGAACCCGACGGTGAAGACGGGGTTCAGCGCGGAGAGCGCGTCCTGGAAGATCATCGCGATCCGGTTCGCCCGCACCTTACGGCGTTCCGACTCCGGCAGCTTGAGCAGGTCGACGCCGCGGTACAGGATCTCCCCACCGGTGACGAAGCCGGGCGGGCTGTCCAGGATGCCCATGATCGCCTGAGCGGTCACGCTCTTGCCGCAGCCGGACTCGCCGAGAATCGCCCGGGTCTCGCCGGCCCGCAGGTCGAAGCTCACGCCGTTGACGGCGTGCGCGATGCCGTTGCGGGTGCGGAACTCCACCTGCAGGTTCTTGACCTGCAGCGGCAACGCGTTCGGGTCTACGCCCGCCAGCGCGTCCATCTTGACGTTCACATCAGTCATGGGACTCACCGGAACTTCGGGTCGAGGGCGTCACGCAGGGCGTCACCCATGAGGATGAAGGACAGCACCGTGCCGACCAGCAGACCACAGGGGAAGAGCAGCAGCCACGGGTCCTCCAGGAAGTAGACCTGGTGGGTGCTGATCATGATGCCCCAGGACTGTGCGGGCGGCTGGAGCCCGACACCCAGGAAGGTCAGCGTGGCCTCCGCGGCGACGAACGAGCCGAGCACGATGGTGGCGTACACCAGCATCGGGGCGATCGCGTTCGGCAGGATGTGCCGGAACATGATCCGCCCGTTGCGGGCACCGACCGCCTTCGCGGCGTGCACGTAGTCCAGGTCCTTCGACGAGATCACGCTGCCCCGGATGATCCGGGCGATCGTCGGCCAGGCCAGCAGGAACAGGACCATCGCGATCGTCCAGACGTTCTGCCGCTTGATCACGGTGAGGAACACGATCGCACCGAGCAGGAACGGCAGCGAGAAGAAGATGTCCATCACCCGGGAGATGATCGTGTCCACCCAGCCGCCGTAGTAGCCAGCGAGCAGGCCGAGCACGCCACCGAAGACCACGATGGCCGTGGTCGCCATGATCGCGATCACCATCGACGGGCGAGCGCCGTAGATCGCGTGCGAGTAGTAGTCGCAGCCCAGGATGTCGAACCCGAAGGGGTGCTCCCCACTCGGGGCGATCCGGGACCGGGCGGTGTCGCAGTTCCGCGGATCCTGGCTGGTCCACAGCTTGGGGAAGGCTGCCATGGAGCCGACCACGAGGATGTAGAGGAAGGCGATCATGAAGACCGGGTCGCGGACCAACTGCCGTCGGGCGTCCGCCCACAGGCTGGCGCTGCGCTCCTTGCCACTGCCGCCAGGTGCATCCGTCGTCGGGCCGTCACCCGCCACCGGCGCGCCGCCGATGGCGGCACCCGCACTCGTCAGGTCGCTCATGCCGACACTCCGCTTCGCTCCGTGCCGCCATGAGGCACCACCGCGCTGAGCCTGATGATTCGCTCGCTCCGCTCGCTCATGTCCACACCTCGTTTCGCTCCACCCGACCACCGCCGGCGATCGGCAGACCCTGCCTCCGCGTCGTCACCACGATCCGGTCACTCATAGCGGATCCTCGGGTCGAGGACGGCGTACAGGATGTCGACCAGCAGGTTGGCGAGCAGGACGACCAGCACCAGCATGGTCACCACGCCGACCACCACCGACGACTCGCCGGTACGCGCCGAGAAGGTCACCAGCCGACCGATGCCCGGAACGTTGAAGATCGTCTCGGTGACGACCGCGCCGGCCATCGCCGCGCCGATGTCGACACCCAGGAAGGTGATCACGGGGATCAGCGAGTTGCGCAGCGTGTGCACGCCGATGACCCGCTTGTTGGTCAGGCCCTTGGCCCTGGCCGTCCGGACGTAGTCGGCCCGGATGTTCTCCATGATGCTGGTCCGGGTGAGCCGGGCGGTGGTGGCGAGCGAGACCGCGCCGAGCACCATGCCCGGAATGATCAGGCTCGCCAAGGGATATTCCTGCTTGAATACCGGCGCGAACACGCCGACGGAGATCACGTCGGGGATCCACTCCTGGCCCCGCAGCACGTTGCCGAACTTGACCCCGACGAACTCCCGCACCACCACGCCGAGCACGAAGATCGGCACCGAGATGACGAAGACCGTACTGATCTTCACCAGGTAGTCGGTGAAGCTGCCGCCACGCAGACCGGCCAGCACACCCGCCGCGATACCGACGACCGCCTCGAAGACGATCGCGATCACCAGCAGCTTGAGGGTGAACGGGAGAGCATCTGCCACCAGGTCGGTGACATCACGCTGACGCAGGTTGATACCGAAGTCGAAGTGGAAAAAGATGTTCTGCAGCCGGTCCAGGAAGAGCCCGAAGCAGGGGTTGCCCCGCTGGTCCAGGCAGGGGTCACCGTAGCCGAGCCGCTCGGTGATCGCCTCGAGCAGCGCCGGCGGCGGCGTCCGGTCTCCGAACAGCGCCCGGACTGGGTTCCCGCTGAACTGGATTGCCAGCGAGGTGATGTAGTGAAGCAGGAACATGGTGCCCAGCACAGTCGGAATGAACTGGAGCAACCGTCGGATGACGTAGCGCCCCATCGCGGGGTCTCCTCTCGGCGCTGATGTGGCGGCAACGATCACCCTGGTGGGGAGACCGTTGCCGCCACATCGTGTTACGGCTAGATCAGGAGCCTGAAGCTCAGTTCTGCTTCAGAGAGGTCGCGCCGTAGTCGGCGTCCGCGACGGCGTTCCAGACGAACTGGTCCACGTTCTCGCTGTAGATCGCCGCTTCCTTCCGCCACCACATCGGGATGACCGGAAGCTCCTCGCCCAGGATGTCCTCCGCCTTCTGGTAGGACGGGAGAGCGGCCTGCATCGAAGCAGCCGAGTCACCCTCCTTCATCAGCGCGTCGAACTCAGCGTTGCTGTAGCCGGAGTTGTTGCTGCCAGCACCCGTGCCGTAGAGCGGGTACAGGAAGGTCTCCATGAACGGGTAGTCCGGGCCCCAGCCGAGACGGAACAGACCGGTGAACTTCTTCTTGTCCGCGGTCTCGAGGTACTCGGCGAACTGCAGGTTGACCTTCAGCTCGTAGTCGATGCCCAGCGCGGCCTTGATCTGGTCGCCGACCGCCTGGAGCCACTGGTCGTGACCGGCACCGGCGTTGGCCCACAGGGTCAGCTTCTTGCCGGCCGGCCAGCCGCCGGCCTCAGCCAGCAGCTGCTTGGCCTTCTCGACGTCCTTCTGGCAGTACTTGCAGACGTCCGGGCGGGCGCCCTCGAAGCTCGGGGCGACGAAGCCGGAGGCCGGCGCGAACCGGCCGTCGAAGACGGCGTCGATGATGGACTGACGGTCGATCACCAGGGAGATGGCCTGGCGGATCTTCTTGTCCTTGAACTCGTCCATGTACAGCGGGAAGCCGACGTAGGTGAAGCTGTCACCCGCCAGCTCGAACATCCGGTCGCCGTAGGTGGCCTTGGCCTCCTTGTAGCGGGCCGGCGGCAGGGTGTACATCACGTCCAGCTCGCCACCCTGGAAGGCGGCGTAGCCGGCGTCGACGTCGGCGAAGATGCGGTACTCGATCCGGTCCGGCTTGCCGGCGTCGCCCTTCCAGCTGTCGCTGCGGACCAGGTTGATGGCGACGTTGTGCTGCCAGCTACCGTCGATCTTGTAGGGGCCGTTGCCGATCGGGGTCTCGTTGCACTTGGCGATGTCGTCGACACACGCCTGGGCCATCGGGAAGAAGCCCGGGTAGCCGATCGTGGTCGGGAAGCCGGAGAACGGCGCCTCCAGCTCGACCGTGAAGGTGAGGTCGTCAACCTTCTTCAGGCCGGCCAGCTCCTTGGCCTTCGGCTCCGGGGCCTTCTGCGGGCCGTCGCCGTCCGGGTCCTGGGACTGGACGTCCTTGATGCCGGCGATCCGCTTCATGAAGTAGCCGTTGTTCTGGGCGTTCGGCGAGTAAGCGGCGAAGTTCCAGGACCGGATGAAGCTGTCGGCGTTGACCGGCTCACCGTTGTCGAAGGTGTAGCCGCTCTTGAGCTTGATCGTCCAGAGCTTCTGGTCGGTCGACTCAACCGACTCGGCCAGGTCGTTCTCGACCGCGGAGGTCTGGGCGTTGTACTTGACCAGACCGCGATAGAGCTGGCGGATCACGTACAGCGACGGCTCGTCGTCACCGCCGGACGGCGTCAGGAACGCCGGCTCCGCGTTGTAGACCTTCAGCGTGCCGCCGGTCTTGCCGGCCGACTCGTCGTCGTTGCTGCCGCCGCCACAAGCAGTGGCCAACATGGCGGTGGCAGTCGCCACGACCGCCACCTTCAGGAATTTCCCGCGCATGGGAGTGCCTCCTCAGGGCGCTCGGCTCACGAGGGGGTTGTGAGGTGCCTGCCACTGTGACACCCCATGCACCTGGGCGGGAAGGCGTGTTATCAACCCGATATCCGCCCGGGACGGTGCCGACACAGACCTGGAGCCGGATTCACTTCGCCGCCGATGCATGGTATGACCTGCCCGTCAACGGCATTTTCGCGCCCGAATGGCCGATTGACGACGGGGCGTCGGCGGCGTTCTGAGCGCGATGGTTTTTGGCGTGAATCCGGCCACTCCCGTCGGGATCCTATCCGAAAGGATGATGCCAATTCCAGACGCGCGGCCGACCCAGCCGATGGGCCAATCGACCTGCCGTCCGCCTCGTCGATCGGTCGCCCGGCCCGGTGATCGGATCCGGCGGCCGGATCGGACCCGCGCTGGGTCGGGGTCAGGAGTGGACCCGACCGCCGGCCGGGGGAAGGCCGCGTTCCGTGACGGGTCGGCCCCGGCTCCCACCCAACGGGAGCCGGGGCCGACGCATCCGAAGGTCGGTCAGACGAGCCGCCGGTCCGCCGCCCACCGGGACAGTTCGTACCGATTGGACATCTGGAGCTTGCGCAGCACGTTGGAGACGTGCGTCTCGACCGTCTTGATCGAGATATAGAGCTCCCGGGCGATCTCCTTGTACGCGTAACCCCGGGCGAGCAGCCGGAGCACCTCGCGTTCGCGGTTGGTCAGCTGGTCCAGCTCGGGATCGGCCACCGGGGCGTCCGGCCGGGCGGCGAAGGCGTCCAGCACGAATCCGGCCAGCCGCGGGCTGAACACGGCGTCGCCGTCGGCCACCCGCCGGATCGCCGCGGCCAACTCGTCCGGCGAGATGGTCTTGGTGACGTAGCCCCGGGCGCCGGCCCGGATCAGCCCGATCACGTCCTCGGCGGCGTCGGAGACGCTGAGCGCCAGGAACCGCACCTGGGGATGGCTGCGCCGTATCGCCTCCAGCACGGCCCGGCCGCCGCCGTCGGGCATGTGCACGTCGAGCAGGACGACGTCCGGTTCGGTGGCCGCGATCCGGCTGACCGCCTCGGCCACCGTGCTCGCCTCGCCCACCACCTCGACATGCGCGCCCAACTCGGCGCGTACGCCCGCGCGGAACATGGCGTGGTCGTCGACCAGGAACACCCGCAGCCGCTCGGGCCCGGCGCCCGCCGGCTCGACCGGTCGCGTCGACTGCTCGGCCATCATCTGTCCCTTTCCGCCGTGGCCGAATCCCGGGAGATCGGCAGGATCAACCGGACCTCGGTCCCCTCTCCCGGCCGGGAGCGGATCTCCGCCCGGCCGCCGTGCCGCTTCATCCGCCCGATGATCGAGCCTCGGACACCGTGCCGGTGATCCTCCACGGTATCCGGGTCGAACCCCGCACCCCGGTCCCGTACGAAGACACTGACCTGGTCGGGTTCGACCTCGGCGTACAGCGAGACAGTCTGTACCCCGGCGTGGCGGGCGGCGTTCACCAGCGCCTCGCGCGCTGCGGCGACCAGCGCGCCGACCCGCTCGTCGGTCTCCCGGTCGCCGACCACCACGGTCTCCACCGTGATCGCGAAAGTGTCCTCGACCTCGGCCGCGGCCTGCTCCAGCGCGGCCGCGAACCGTTCGGTGGGCGATGCGGTGGGCTTGTAGAGCCAGTTCCGCAACGACCGCTCCTGGCCACGGGCGAGCCGCTGCACGGCTTTGACGTCGCTGGCGTTGCGCTGGATCAGGGCAAGGGTGTGCAGCACCTGGTCGTGCACCATCGCCGCCAGCTCGGCCCGCTCCTGCTCGCGGATGCGCCCCTCGCGCTCCGAGCGGAGCTGGTTCCACGTCCGCCAGAGCACCGGCCCGGCCACCACCCCGACGCCGGCGAGCCCGACCAGCGCGAAGATCACCCCGTTGACCACGGCGTCGATGTTCTGGGCCGGGGAGTAGACCGCCGCGACCCCGATGATGCCGACCGCGACCAGCACCCCGCCGCCGACGAAGCGGAGCACGAACGCCCGCCGGTCGCTCTCCTCCACCACCGCACCGAGCCACGGCACCGGGAGCGACTCACCCCACTGGCGCCGGCGCTCCGGCGCGGACTGGTGCCAGATCACCCCGGCACCGACCGCGATGATGGCGACCAGCCAGCCCGCGGTGCCGGCCGCGCCGACCGAGTCGAAGACCATCACCTGGATCAGCAGTACGCCGAGCCCGATCGCCACGAACGGCAGCAGCTGCCCGACGTCGCGACGGGGCGGTACGGCGGTGTCACCCGGGCGCAGCGGCACGACGGCCCAGAAGGCCGCGTAGAGCAGCAGGCCGAGCCCGCTCAGCCCGAGCAGCACCATGAAGGCGACCCGGACCCGGACCACCGGGACACCGAGATGCTCGGCGATGCCGGCGGCCACCCCGGCGGCCATCCGGTGCTCCGGGGCGCGGTAGAGGCGGGGTGGTTGGCTGACGGTGCTGATCGCGGGCTCCCTGGTCAGAACGGGTCGGGCCGGAGGGTGGTCGGGTTTCCGGGCGCCGATCCGATCGTCACACGTAACGCGGTCGCCCGACCACGGGGACGCCCCGGACATTCCGGGGCGACCGATCTCAGGGTGGGGTCAGGGTCGGCTCCGGAGGTCACTCGGGCACCCTTGGCAGCAGGATCGAGGTATGACCGACGATGCTGCCCAGCCGCACCGGCCCGGGTCGACGGAGCCGGAGCCGACGCCCTCGGCCGCCCCCGAGGCATCCGCCGATCCGGCCGCGCCCGAACCGTTTGGTGGCGTGGGGGACGCCACGACCGTGCCGGCCGGGAGCCGGGTGCCCACCGGGGAGACGGCCTGGGACGGGACAGCCCCGCCGGTCGCCACGCCGCCGCCCGCCGGGCCGGGGGGGCCGGGCGGGCCAGGGCACGGCGGTGGCCCCTCGGCCACCACCCCGCCGCCACCGGGCGGCGGCAACGCCGGCATGCCACCACCGCAGCCGGGCGGCTCGGGTACGTCCTTCGGTGGTGCCGGCTTCACCTCACGGTACGGGCTGGTCCGCCCTCGCGAAGGTCGGTACCTGGCCGGCGTCTGCGCCGCCGTCGGCCGGGCCACCAACACCGACCCGGTGCTCTGGCGGGTGCTGCTCGCGGTGCTCGGCTTCTTCGGCGGCGTCGGCATCCTGGTCTACGTCACCGCCTGGCTGATCATCCCGGGCGAGGGCGACAGCGCGTCGCCGGTCGAGTCCATGCTGGGCCGGGGCCGCTCCAGCATGTCCCCGGTGACCGTGATCGTGCTCAGCGTCCTGGTGGCGGTGAGCTTCGGCTACATCGTCACCGACGCGTTCCGCGCGGTGCTGCTCGGCGCGGCCATCCTGGTCGGCGGCGCGCTGCTGCTCAACCGGCAGCAACGCGGCCCCCAGCCCGCTGCCGCCCCGACGGCGCAGCCGCCACCTGCCCCACCCCCCGGTCCGGTACCTCCGGTCAGCTACCCCGGCCCGACCGCGTACCCGCCGCCGTACCCCGGTTTCGGCCGCCCCGCACCGGCGACCGCCGCGCCGGCCGCCTTCCAGGCGTACGCGCCGGCGTCCGGCGCCCCGGCGGCACCGCCGGCAGCCCCGATCGTCGAGGAGCCCACCCTGAACCTGCCTCCCACCCCGGCGTGGCCCCCGGCCGGCACCCCGGCGTCCCCGCTCGGCCCACCCACCGCCCCGCCGGCCTACCGTCCCCCGTTCGCTCCGCACGGTCCGTACGCCGGGCAGACCACCGTGCCCCCGCCACCGCCGGCCAAGCCCAAGCCGCCGAAGAAGCCCCGCGAACGATCCGCCCTCGGCGCGGTGACCTTCTCGCTGATCTTCATCGCGCTGGGCGTGGTGTGTCTCCTCGACGTGCTGGGTGTCTTCAGCATCGGCGCCTCGGCCTACTTCGCGGCGACGCTCACCGTGATCGGCCTCGGCCTGCTCGTCGGCACCTGGTTCGGCCGGGCCCGCTGGCTGATCGCGCTCGGCCTGGTGGCCGCCGCCGCGCTGGCCGTGGCCACCGTCGCCGAGTCGTACGACCGGGTTCGCGGGGTGGACGGTGCCGTCACCTGGGCGCCGACCGATCACCGCGACCTCGCGATCCGGTACGAGCAGAGCTTCGCCGACGCGGTGCTCGACCTGCGCGCGGTCGACTTCGACCAGAAGGACACCGAGATCACCGTCGTCATCAACTTCGGCGAGGCCACCGTGGTGGTGCCGCCGAACGTGGACGTGACCGCCGTGACCCAGGTCGCCGCCGGTGACGCGAACATCTTCGGTGAGCGGCGCGCCTGGGGCATGGACGGCCAGCGCAGGGAGACCGTCGACCTCGGCGCGGACGGCCCCGGCGGCGGAACGCTGCGCCTGAACCTGCACGTCAACGCCGGACACATGGAGGTGACCCGATGAGGGTCCACCGCACCGACCTGGTGTCGTTCGCCTTCGGGCTGCTCTTTCTCGCCCTTTCCGCCTGGTGGCTGCTCGCCCAGGTGCTCGGCCTCGTGCTGCCGCCGGTCGGCTGGTTCCTGGCCGGCGGGTTGATCCTGATCGGCGTGCTCGGCCTGATCGGTGCCCTGCGTTCCGGCCGACACACCGGCAGGCCCGAACCGGCCGACCCCACCGGGCCGGAGCCAACCCGCCCGGAAGCGTCGGGCGCGGCCGGCACGTCGGCGTCGGGCACGCCGTGGGCGGACACCACCGGCACCGAGCCGCTCGGCACGCCGTGGGCCGACACCACCGGCACCGAGCCGCCCAGCAGGCCGTGGACCGACCTGTCCGAGGGCGACCGGACCACTGTCGACGCGGGCGCGGGCACGGATCGGCCGGGCCGGACGGGCGAACCGACCGGGGGTCTTCCCGCCGACGACGACCGTACGCTCGACCTTCCGGCCGGGAACGAGACGCCGCCGTCGGAGCACCGGGGGCCGGCGGCCTGACCATGCGGCGCCGGGCGCCGGGCGCCTATGCTGGCCGGTGTACTTCCGCCTTCGCCGGCCAGCCCACGCCGCAGGGCTTCCTTCGCGGGCCACCGGCTCGCGCGGGCCGTCCGCGGCCGGGCCGATCTCGCCGCCGAGCGGTGATCTCGCGTCAGTCGCCTCTACCCCGTCAGGAGTCCGTTCGACATGACCCAGTCCCCCGCCGTGCGTGCCCCCGGACAGTCCGGTCCGGTCCGCCTCGGCGAGCGTGCCGCCCGTACTCTCGTCTCCGAACTCGCCCGGATCAACGACCCCAAGGCCGCCCTGCTGGTCGGCGTGGCCCCGGAGTCCGCGGTGCTCGCCGCGGCGATCGACGCGCTGCTGCCCGGCGACGCGCTCACGGTGGTACCAGCCGAGCGGGTCAGCGCCGCGGCACTGCGGGAGCATGTCACCGCCCAGGGCCGCTGGGTCGCCGACCGGGTCCGGGTCGTGGACAGCCTCGCCGAGGCCGAGCCGGCCGCGGTCGTCGTCGCCGGTGAGGCGTTCGTCGGCACCGCCGAGGAGACCCGCAGCGCCATCGAGGCGCTGGCCAAGCACCTGGCCGACGGCGCGGTGCTCAGCCTGGCCACCGCCGTCGGCCGGACCGCCGGCGCCGCCGCCGAGCTGGATCGGCAGGGCGCACTGTACGGCGTCGGCACCGACCTGGTGCTGCGCAACTCCCCGCCGGTACGGGTGTACCGGCTCCGGTTCACCCCGGCCGA
Organism: Micromonosporaceae bacterium KJ-029; assembly: GCA_005402585.1. Lineage (GTDB taxonomy): Bacteria > Actinomycetota > Actinomycetes > Mycobacteriales > Micromonosporaceae > Micromonospora. The sequence continues at coordinate 110,804 of BIFP01000002.1, forward strand.
CGCCGCGGCGGCGGAGCGTCTCGCCCCGGCCTACCGCCCGTCGAGCGTGCCGCTGACCCGCGACATGAACATCGACTCCAACGGGGTGGCGGCGGCCGGCATCGCGCTCGGACTGGCCGCGCTGACCCGGCTGGCGCGGCCGAAGTCGAAGCTCTGGCTGCTGCCCGCGCTGGCTGCCGCACCGGTGGCCGCCTTCTTCCGGGACCCGCAGCGGGACGTGCCGGAGGACCCGTCCGCCGTGGTGGCCGCCGCCGACGGCCAGGTGCTGTCGGTGCAGCGCCTGCACGACGAGCGCTTCGGCGACGGCGAGTTCCTCCGCATCGCGGTCTTCCTGTCGGTGCTCGACGTGCACGTCAACCGCTCCCCGGTGGCGGGCAAGGTGGTCGACTACTTCGTCGCCGACGGCGGCTTCGTCAACGCGATGAAGCCGGACGCGGAGCACAACGTGGCCGCGTACACGGTGTTGGACACCGCGCACGGCACGGTGGTGGTGGCACAGCGGACGGGCCTGATCGCCCGCCGGATCGTGCAGCGTGCGCCGATCGGCGCGCTGCTGGCCCGGGGCGAGCGGTTCGGGCTGATCCGGTTCGGCTCGCGTACCGACGTCTACCTGCCGGCGGAGGCCGCGGAGCCGCTGGTCGGGCCGGGCGACAAGGTCGTCGGCGGGTCGACCGTCATCGCCCGCTGGCGCTGATCACCGACAGCGAAGGGGCGCCGCGGTCCGCCGCGGCGCCCCTTCGTGGTACGAGGATCAGATGGTGCGACGCTGGCGCAGCCAGAGCAGCGGGCCGCTGATCAGGTATCCCACCACGATCAGGCCGAAGGTGAGCCGGACGTTGATCAGCGCGCCGATCACCGGGGCGAGCCAGACCCAGAGCGGCAGCCTGACCAGCCGGGCGAGCTTCGCGTACGGGAAGCTGCTGACCATGGTGAAGGCGAGCAGCGCCACGCCGGCGATCTGCACCGCCCCCGGCACCGGCAGGCCGATCACCACCATCAGGGCGAGCACGGCCGCCGCCATGGTGGTGGGCACCCCGCAGAAGAACCGGCCGTCCGAGGGAGAGACGTTGAACCGGGCCAGCCGGATCGCGGCGCAGGCCGCGACGAGCGCGGCGGCCACCGCGGCGGCGGCCGGCGGCACCTCGCCGGCGAGCGAGGCGTAGACCACCACCGGAGCGGCGAGGCCGAAGGAACACATGTCGGCCAGCGAGTCCATCTGGGCACCGAACGGGCTGGACACGCCGAGCTTGCGGGCCAGCGCGCCGTCCAGGCCGTCGAAGGCCACGCAGGCGATGAGGAGGAAGCCGGCGATCCGTACGTCGCCCCGCATGGCGATGAAGATCGCATTGATGCCGAGCAGCAGGCTGGCCAGGGTGCAGGCGTTGACCAGCGCGAACTTCACCCGTCGGGCCATCGTCCGCTCGCCGGGGAGCAGCGGTACGGATGTCGCCGCCGGCTCGTCGGCCACCGGGGCCGGCGCGACGGCGGGGCTGACCGGGGCGATCGTCTCGATCCCGGCGCGGTGGAACCGCTGCAGCCCGTACCGGCGGCGCGGGCGGTCCGGGTACCGGGGCTCTTGTAGCGCCTCCGCCGCGCCGTGCAACTCGGCACCCCGGCGGCCGACCCGGACCAGCAGGACCTGGCGGGCGAGGGAGCCGCTGCGGCGCAACGGGCCGGTCCAGCTTCGCCCTGCGGGACGCGGGCTGTCAGTCGTACGACGCCGGCGCCAAGGGGCTCTCGGCACGTTTCCTCCATCACCGGATCGGCCGTGAGGCAGGCGTCCGGCTGTCTCGTGCCGGACCCTTCGGAACCGGCAGCCGTTTTGCGGAGTACACCATCGCACAGGGGGACGGGGATTGGCGATAGCTACCGGGGGGACTTATATCTCCCTTAACCGCGCGAACCGCCGTCTTGTGCCTACTCCGGGCATCATCGCCCGTTTTCCCCACCGGCTCTGCCTCGACTGTACCGGAGCCCGCCATCACCGGGCCCGGCGAGCAGCCGCCCGCGCCATCCGGGCCAGCGGCTACGCTGGCACCTCCAGCACCGCTGCGGCGATCTCCGTCAATGGGAGTTCCAGCAGCTCGGCCCGGGTGAACCAACCGGCGCTGGCGGTGGAGCCACCGGCCAGCTCGGTCACCGCAGGCTCGGTCGGGACGTCGACAGTCACCCGGTAGACGATCCGGATGCCGTGCCAGTCGAGCGGATACCCCTCAGGACCGAGTGCGGCCGGGTTGTGTAGATTGTCCACACCGATCAGCTCGGTTACCCTGCCCAGTTGGCCGGACTCCTCGACCAGCTCCCGTAGCAGCGCGGTGACCGGCTGTTCACCGTGGTCCGTTCCGCCGCCGGGCAGGTGCCACCGCCCCGCGCCCGGATAGCCCTCGGCGATCAACGACAGCAACACCCGCCCGGCGGGATCGGTGACCAGACCGTACGCCCCGAAGCGCTGCCGCCGGTCGGCCACGGGTGCGGCGAACGGCGCCCGACGACGCAGCGCCCCGGACGGCAGCGGGACGACCGGCAGCCCGAGCGCCTCGGCGGTGAACGGCAGCAGCGGCAGGCCGGCCGCCTCGTCCAGAGTCAGCCAACGGGCCAGGTCGGTCGTGCCGTCCCGCTCGGCGCGCAGCGCTCCGCCCACCGCCGCCACCTCGAACAGCATCCGGTCGGTGTGCAGGGCCACCCCCAGATCGGGGTACGGCACCACGTCCGCGACCACCGCCCGTAGCCCGGTCACCTCGACCGCCAGCCCGGTCTCCTCGGTGACCTCGCGGACCGCCGCGTGCGCGGGATGCTCGGCGTGCTTCAGGCCGCCGCCCGGCAGCGACCACACCCCGGGAAAGTCCGCCCGGTCGGAGCCCCGCACCAGCAGCACCCGCCGCTCGGCGTCCCGCAGCACCCCGTACGCCCCAACCCGCCTCGCGCGTTCCACCCCCCGACCCTAGGCCCAGCCCAGATCGATCATGAAGTTGACGGGGGTTTTGGAGATCGAAAACGCCGCCAACTTCATGATCGACGGGGTGGGTGGGGTCAGGTTAGGCGGGCGGCCTGGACGGCTTCGGCGGTGACTTCGGTCAGGCGGTCGGTGGGTAGGGCGCCGAGCTCCTCGCGGGCGAACCAGCGGGCCTCGCAGGTGGAGCCGCCGACATCACCGACGGTGGGCGGGGCCGGCTGGTCCACCACCACCCGGTAGAAGGCCCGCACGCCGTGCCAGTCGATCGGGTAACCCTCCGGGCCGAGCGAAGCCGCGTCCCGGTGGCTGGCGACGCCGAGCAGCCCGACGAGACGCCCGGTCTGCCCGGTTTCCTCGACCAGTTCCCGGATCAGCGCCGCACCCGGCTGCTCGCCGTAGTCGGTACCGCCGCCCGGCAGGTGCCAGCAACCCGCACCGGGATAGCCGTCGGAGACCCGAGTCAGCAGCACGCGCCCGTCCGGGTCGGTGACCACGGCGTACGCGGCGAAGCGCTGCGCCCGGTGCAGTCCGTCGGGACCGGGCACCGCGTAGAAGGACGGGAACTCCGGGGGCTCGTCGGGCACGATGTCCGCCGAGGAAGCGGGCAGCCCCAGGGCGCGGGCGGTGAACGAGCGCAGCGGCAGCCGCCGGGCCTCGTCCAGGGTGAACCAGCGGGCCAGGTCCGTCGGCTGGTCGACGCGGTCGGTCAGCGTGCCGCCGCGGACCGAGACCCGGTAGACCAGACGGTCGGTGTGGATGGTGATGCCACGCTCGGGCAACGCCCGCATGTCGGCCAGCACGTCGTGCAGGCCGGCGACCGTCACCGACAGGCCGGTCTCGGCGGCGGTCTCGCGGACGACTGTGTGGTTGGGGTCCTCGCCGTGGTCGACCGCCCCACCGGGCAGGGACCACGTACCGGGTGTGCCGGAGTGCTCCGACGCCCGGACCAGCAACACTCGGTCTACCGAATCACTACAGACTGCGTACGCCGCGATTCTGCGGAGCGGCTCCAGCATGGTGGTCACGGAGCCAAATTCTCCCCTCGACCCGTTACCGGCGCGGAAAAGAGTCGGATTCCTGACTGATTGCTCCCCCCTGAGGGTCAGGTCAGGGTATGGATCCGGGCGGTCACCGAGGTCGATGGGCGCCGTGGCATGGACCGTGGAGTCATGACTTCCACACCTCAGGCTCCGTACAAGCAGCTGCGCCGCCCGACCACCGACCGGATGGTGGCCGGGGTGGCCAGCGGCGTCGGCCGCTACTTCGCCGTCGACCCCACCCTGGTACGCGTCGTCTTCGCCGTCGCCACGCTGTTGACCGGCGGGATCGCGGCCATCGCGTACCCGATCATGTGGTTCCTGATGCCCGAGGAGCCGGCCGGCGCGCCCGCCTGGCCGCACCCGACGGGCGCCGCGCCGCAGGGGCCCGCCGGCACCCCGCCACAGCCTCCCGGGCCCACCGGCCCGGTACCGCACCCCGCCTGGCCGTTTCCCGGCCCTGCGGGCCCCGCACCGCAGCCCGACCCGGTAGATACTCCGCCGGCAGCCTGGCCGCCGGCCACCCAAGCGGTGCCGGACCACTCGGCCACACCGGACCACTCGGCCACACCGGACCACTCGGCCACGCCGAAGCCCGAAGCCACGCCGGAGGCGGGGGCCACGCCGGAGCCTCAGCCGCCGACCCGGCCGGCGGCGTGAGCCGGGGTCACTCCCACTCGATGGTGCCCGGCGGCTTGCTGGTGACGTCCAGGGCCACCCGGTTCACCTCGGCCACCTCGTTGGTGATCCGGGTGGAGATCCGGGCGATCACGTCGTAGGGAAGCCGGGACCAGTCGGCCGTCATCGCGTCCTCGCTGGAGACCGGGCGCAGCACCACGGGATGACCGTAGCTGCGCCCGTCGCCCTGCACGCCGACGCTGCGCACGTCGGCCAGCAGCACCACCGGGAACTGCCACACGTCCCGGTCCAGGCCGGCCGCGCTCAGCTCCTGCCGGGCGATGAAGTCGGCCCGGCGGAGCACGTCGAGCCGCTCCCGGTCGACCGCGCCGATGATCCGGATGGCCAGGCCGGGGCCGGGGAACGGGTGCCGCCAGACCATCGCCTCGGGCAGGCCGAGCTGGAGACCGAGCGTACGGACCTCGTCCTTGAACAGCGTGCGCAGCGGCTCGACCAGGGCGAACTTCAGGTCCTCGGGCAGGCCGCCGACGTTGTGGTGGCTCTTGATGTTGGCGGTGCCGGTGCCGCCGCCGGACTCGACCACGTCCGGGTAGAGGGTGCCCTGCACCAGGAACTCGACGTCACCGTGCGAGGCGATCTCCCGGGCTGCGGCCTCGAAGACCCGGATGAACTCTCGGCCGATGATCTTGCGCTTCTGCTCCGGGTCGGTCACCCCGGCCAGCGCGCCGAGGAACCGGTCGGCCGCGTCGACCACCTTCAGCTTGATGCCGGTGGCGGCGACGTAGTCCTTCTCCACCTGCTCGGCCTCGCCCGCCCGCAGCAGCCCGTGGTCGACGAAGACGCAGGTCAGCTGGTCACCGACGGCCTTGTGCACCAGCGCGGCGGCGACCGCGGAGTCCACCCCGCCGCTCAGGCCGCAGATGACCTCCTTGTCCCCCACCTGCTCGCGGATCCGAGCCACCTGCTCGTCGATGATGTTCTCGGGCGTCCAGGTCGGCTCGATCTCGGCGATCTCGTACAGGAAGCGGGTCAGCATCTCCTGCCCGTGCGCGGTGTGCCCCACCTCGGGGTGGAACTGCACACCGGCCCGCCGGCCGACCAGGTCCTCAAAGGCGGCGACCGGGGCACCGGCGGACTCGGCGGTCACCGTGAAGCCCTCGGGCGCCTCGGTCACGCAGTCACCGTGGCTCATCCAGACCGGCAGATCGGCCGGCAGGTCACGGAGCAGCACGCCGGGGTCGAGCAGGCGCGGGCGCAGCGGGGTGCCGCCGTACTCGCGGCTGCCGGTGCGCGCCACCGTGCCGCCGAGGGACCGGGCCATCGCCTGGAAGCCGTAGCAGATGCCGAAGACCGGCACGCCCGCCCGGAACAGACCGTCGTCCACCTGCGGGGCGCCCGGCTCGTAGACGCTGGCCGGGCCGCCGGAGAGGATGATCGCGGCTGGATTCCTGGCCAGCATCTCGGCCACGGGCATGGTGTGCGGGACGATCTCGGAGTAGACCTTCGCCTCGCGTACCCGGCGGGCGATCAGCTGGGCGTACTGGGCACCGAAGTCGACCACGAGGACAGGACGCGGCAGGCTCATAATCGGCAATCCTACCCAGCGTGACGGCGCCTCTTCGCAGGCACCGCCACCTCCCCCACGCCTCGCCGATCACGCACTTTCCGTCGCGCTTGCGCACCTTGTGCGCCTTTCACCCGGACCGGAACTGCAAGATCGACGGGGTCAGGGACGGAGGGCGGCGAGGGCGTGCGGGGGGACGGCGGGGTGGTGCGGGGGGATCGGGGTGAGGGGGCGGTACGGCGACCCGAGGGGCGGGCGGTGATCCTGCTCGCCCTTGTTGGGCCAGAGGGACATCGCGCGCTCCGCCTGGGCGGTGATGGTGAGGGACGGGTTGACGCCGAGGTTGGCCGAGACGGCGGCGCCGTCCACCACGTGCAGCCCGGGGTGGCCGTAGACCCGGTGGTACGGGTCGATCACTCCGTCGGCCGGGGAGGCGCCGATCACCGCGCCACCGAGGATGTGCGCGGTCATCGGGATGTCGAACGGCTCGGTCAGCGCGCCGCCCGGCGTACCGTCGATCTCCTCGGCGAGCAGCCGGGCGGCCTGGTTGCCGGCCGGGATCCAGGTCGGGTTCGGGGTGCCGTGGCCAGGGCCGGAGAACAGCCGGTGGCCGAGCGGCCCGCGCCGCATCCGGAGGGCCAGCGAGTTGTCGGCCGACTGCATCACCAGGGCGATCACCGTACGCTCCGACCAGCCCCGCACGGACAGCATCCGGGCGGCCAGACCGGGCTGCCGGAGGAGTTGCCCCAGCCAGCGGCGGACCCGGTGCGGTCCACCGTCGACCAGCAGCGACTGGAGCAGCCCCATCGCGTTCGAGCCGCGCCCGTAACGGACCGGCTCGATGTGGGTCTGCGGATCGGGGTGGAACGAACTGGTGATCGCCACCCCCTCGGTGAAGTCCACCCCCCGCTCCCGGGCCCGTCGGAGCGGCACCGAGGCGCCGAGGATCGCCTCCGAGTTGGTCCGGGTCAGCTCGCCCAGCCGTGGCGAGAGCCCTGGTAGCACGCCGCGATCCCGCATCTCGTGCAGCAGCCGCTGGGTGCCCAGCGCCCCGGCGGCGAAGACCACCTGGTCGGCGTGGATCACCTGCCGGCGCTTGCGGAGCCAGGCGCCGGTGCGCTCGGCGTGCACCTCGTACCCGTCGCCGGACGGGCGGACCGCGGTCACCGTGGTCAGCGGGCGCACCTCGACACCGAGCCGCTCGGCCAACCAGAGGTAGTTCTTGACCAGCGTGTTCTTCGCGCCGTGGCGGCAGCCCGTCATGCAGGCCCCGCAGTGGGTGCAGCCGGTGCGCTCCGGCCCGACGCCGCCGAAGTACGGGTCGGCTACCCGCTCCCCCGGCCGGCCGATGTGCACCCCGACCGGAGTGGGGTGGAAGGTGTGCCCCACCCCCATCCGCTCGGCCACCCGCCGCATCGCCCGGTCCGCACCGGTGACGCTCGGGTACGTGGTGACCCCGAGCATCCGCCTCGCCTGGTCGTAGTGCCGGGCCAGCTCGGCCCGCCAGTCGGTGATGTCCCGCCACTGCGGGTCGGTGTAGAAGGCGTCCAGTGGCTCGTAGAGGGTGTTGGCGTAGACCAGCGAGCCGCCGCCGACCCCCGCACCGGAGAGCACCAGCACCCCGCCGCCGGTCCGCCGGTCGGCCGCCCGGAGCAGGGTGATCCGTTGCAGGCCGAAACAGCCGAGCCTGGGCGCCCAGAGGAACCGCCGCAGCCGCCACGAGGTCTGCGGGAACTCGTCGTCGGCGAAACGCCGGCCGGCCTCCAGTACGCCGACCGAGTACCCCTTCTCGGCCAGCCGCAGCGCGGCGACGCTGCCGCCGAAGCCGGAACCGATGACGACCACGTCGTACCGCATGGACGAATCATTACTCGTGAGTAGCTCTCGCGCCAGGACGAATTCCAGGCGATCTTGCAGCGCAAACGCGTCGACTTCGTCGGGCAGGGAGACAACCCCGGAGCCGCACCACGTCGGTGGACCAGTTGTCGTAGCCGGTCCATACAATGCGACCGCTCGATGTGAGTGACATTCAGACGGGGAGGCTCAACATGAGAACGGCTCGGCTCGTCATGGCCGCGCTGGTGGCGCTTACGGTCTTCGCGGTCCCGGCGGCGGCGCAGGCCGCGTCCGGCCCGCAGATTCAGTACGCGACCAGCGAATTCGAGGGAAACACCGGCGTCCTGCTCGTCGGCATCCGGTCAGCCGACGGAGTGTCCAAGGTGCACGCCGACGTCAAGAGCAACACCGGCGAGGTCATCGCCTCCACCGACTCGTTCTGGCGCTACCGCGGCGAGCCCGAGGACGAGACCCAGGTATGGGCTACGCAGGAACCGTTCGATCTGCCCCAGTTGGGCTACTACCCGGTCGACGTCGAGGTGACCGACACCAACGGCGTCACCACCCGCGTGACGAACGCCGGGAGCTTGGCTTACGTGGTCGTGACGTACATCGACTCGGTCACGGTCAACCCGGCCACGGCGACCTACGAGAGGCGATCGGTCACCGTGACCGGCGTACTCAAAGGCCGCCAGCCCGGCTCGATGGAGATCCGGCGGGTGGCCGGCGCCCCCATCTCCCTGCTGAACAGCGACTGGCACGAGACGACCACCGGCGCGGACGGCAAGTTCACTGCCGCGGTGCCGATCGTCGACGGCGACCGCAGGATCTTCATCAACTACTCGTACAACCCGGCCCAGCCCTACCACCTGTCGTCGTCCTACGACACACCGGTCGTCGCGATCAAGCCGCGCGCGACCAGGGTGACCGCGACGGTCTCGGCCAAGAAGGTGAAGGCCGGCGAGTCGGTCACCGTCTCCGGGACGGCCACGTGGAAGACCCCGGACGGCTGGACGCCGGTCTCCACCGGTCAAGTCAACCTGCTCTCCTGCAACGATCAGGACTACTGCACCTACCTCGACGGCCTGCCGGTCGCCGCCGACGGCACCTACACGCTGGCCGTGACGCCGTATGCGAGCACGACGCTACGCGCCGCCTACTCCGCGCCGAACCGGCCGGACGGTTACCCGGACCCGTACGTGGCTCGCAGCCAGCGGGACGTGGCGATCGCCGTGCTCCAGCCGTCGTCGATCTCGGACTTCACCGCCTCGCGCGAGGCGGACGGTAGGGTGCACCTGCACGGGCACGTCCAGTTCCCAGGGAGCATGACGCCGGGGACCATTCCGGTCGAGTTTCAATTCTCCGAGACCGGCACCGGTGATTGGGTCACCGTTGGCGACGACGACCAGTCGTACTGGGACGGCACGGGCTATGAGTTCGAGGGCTGGCTGACCGAGAACCGTTCCGGCTGGTGGCGAGCGCGGTACCCGGGTGACCCGACCAACTTCCAGGCCGCAACCAGTAAGAAGATCTTCGTGCAGTGACCGTCGGGGTCCCCGGGATGACCGGGGGCCCCACCTTCTCCGGATCATCATGATCTACTCCAACTCATGACGAAGGGTTCACGACCGTGGATCACCGCAGTGGACCGTTCGGCGGCTCAACGTACTCGTGGACGTTGAGGGGACGGAATCGGAGACGGTCGACCCTGGTGCTGGTCGGTCTGGTCGCCATCGTGGTGATCACGCTGATCGGTGCGGTGACGACGCGGGGCCCCGACGACGAGCACACGACACCGGCCGCCACCACCGGCAGCCCGAGTACGTCGCCCAGCGTCAGCCCCAGCCCGAGCGGTCCGCCGCCGGGCGCCGACATCACCGGCCCGCTCAACCTGCTGCTGGTCGGCATCGACACCCGGGTCAGCGTGCCGGGTTGGGAGCCGCACGCCGACGCCGTGCTCATCCTGCACGTACCGGCGGGACTGTCCCGGGCGTACCTCTTCTCGCTCCCCCGGGACCTGGTGGTGGACATCCCGGCGTTCGAGCCGGCCGGCTACCGGGGTGGGCGGACCAAGCTCACCAACGCGATGAGCTACGGCAGCCGGGTGCCGGACCGGCCGAAGCAACCGGACCCGGCCCAGGGGTACGACCTGCTGAGCCAGGTGGTCAGCGACTACACCGGGCTGCGCATCGACGCCGGGGCGGTGCTCACCTTCGGTGGGTTCGACGAGTTGGTGGACAGCCTCGGTGGCGTCGACATCCGCATCGACCAGCGGGTGGTCTCGCGGCACCGCCAGCCGGACGGCAAGCACCGCTCGCCCGGCCCCGGCGTCGGCGGGTACGTCGGGCCACAGATGGTCTACGAGCCCGGCGAGGCCCACCTCAACGGCTGGCAGGCGCTGGACTACGCCCGACAGCGTTACCTGCCCGGCGGCGATTACACCCGGCAACGCCACCAGCAGCAGTTGATCCGGTCACTGGTCGGCAAGATCCTCGACACGGACCTGGCCCGCCAACCGGAGCGGGTCGAACAGGTGGTGGTGGCCCTCGGTGACATGCTGCTCTACGTGGGCGGGCGGCGGATCGTGGAGTTCGCGTACGCCCTCGGCGCGCTGTCGCCCGACGCGCTGACGCTGGTCACCCTGCCCGGTGCGGCGGTCGGTCGGGGCAACGCGTACCGGGGCGAGGAACTGACCCAGACCGGTCGTCGTTTCCTCACCGAACTGCGGGCCGGCACGGTCGACGAGTTCCTCGCCGAAAACCCGAAGCTCAAGGTGCCCCGCTGAGCCGAGGTCAGGGCAGGGCGGGCGGGGCGGTTCCGGTCAGCCAGGTGTCGAAGAACGGGCCCAGCGTGCGCCCGGAGACCCGCTCGGCCAGGGTGATGAAATCGGCGGTGGTCGCGGTGCCGTCCCGCCGCTCGGTGGTCCACGTCCGCAGGATCTCGAAGAAGGCGTCGTCGCCCACGGTACGGCGCAGCGCGTGCACGGTGAGCGCCCCGCGCTTGTAGACGGCACTGCTGAACATCCGGCCAGGGCCCGGATCGAGGGTGGGCCGGGACCAGTCCGTCGCGGCGTACTGCTGCTCGAAACTGCGCTGGGCACTCTGCCCGCCGTCGTGCTCCTCCCACAGCCACTCGGCGTAGCTGGCGAAGCCCTCGTTGAGCCAGATGTCGCCCCAGCGGGCCAGCGCCACGCTGTTGCCGAACCACTGGTGGGCCAGTTCGTGGGCGACCACGGCATAGTTCGGCTCGCCGGTACGGAAGAAGCCCGGCCCGTAGACCGGCCGGGACTGCGTCTCCAGCGCGTACCCGATCCGGCTGTCGACGACCACCACGCCGCCGTACGCCTCGAACGGGTACGGCCCGAAACGGCCGGCCAGGAAGTCGGCGATCTCGCCGGTGCGGGCCACCGACGCGGCCTCCGGTCCGGTCGCGGGCAGCCCGGCCGGTACCGCCGTGACCAGCGGCTTGCCGGCGTGGCTGCCGGTCTGCACCCGGTAGTCCCCGATCACCAGCGTGGTCAGATAGCTGGCCATCGGTGACCGCTCGGCCCAGCGCCAGGTGGTCCAGCCGGCGGCGCTGGTCCGCTCCCCCGGCACCCCGTTGCTCAGCGCGGCGAGGCCGTCGGGGACGGTCACCTCGATGTCGTACGTGGCCTTGTCGGAGGGGTGGTCGTTGACCGGGAACCAGGTCGCCGCCGAGTGGGGCTGGCCGAGCGCGATCGCGCCGTCGTCGGTGTGCTGGAACCCGCCGCTGCCGAGCACACCGTCGGCGACCGCCCCGGGCACACCGGCGTACGCCACCTCGACGGTGAACCGGCTCCCCGGGCCGAGCCCCTGGCGCGGGGTGACGACCAGTTCACCGTCGGCGTGCCGGTGCTTCGCCGGGGCGCCGTCCACGGTGACCGAGCTGACGTCCAGGCCGACCAGGTCGAGGTTGAACCGGGACAGCGGTTGGGTCGCGGTCGCGGTGACCTCGGCGTGGCCGGTCAGCCGGTCGTCCGCCGGGTCGTAGCGCACCGCCAGCCGGTAGTGGCCTACGTCGTACCCGCCGTTGCCACTGCCCGGCACATACGGATCACCGAGATCCACACTGCCCGCCCGGAACCCGTCACCGTCCGGCCCGTCCCGGTCACCGGTGCAGCTGACCAGCACAACCGCGGCCACCACCGTCACCGCGACCGCCCGCCACCGCCCCCCAAACGCCCTCTCCACCCGCCCGAGCCTACCGCCGCCGACATCGCCGATCATGGAGTTGTGGTGGGTGACGAACCGGTCGAACCAGCCCGATCCGGGCACCACAACTGCATGATCGGCGGGGCAGTGGGGGTGGGGGGTGGGTTAGCGGTCGAGGACTAGGCCTACCTTTTGGAATTCCTTGAGGTCGCGGTAGCCGCACTTGGCCATGGCGCGGCGCAGGCCGCCGAAGAGGTTGAGCTGGCCGTCGGGCTCGTCGGCGGGGCCGAAGAGGAGACGCTCCATCGAGCCGATGGGTTCGCCGGCGGTTTCGAAGGCGCCGCGGGGCAGCGACGGGTGGCTGGCGGCCGAGTGCCACCACGCGCCGCCGGCCGGGGCCTCTTCGCAGAGCGACAGTGGCTCGCCGAGCATGACCGCGTCCGCGCCGCAGCCGAGCGCCTTGGCGATGTCGCCGGAGGTCCGGATGTCGCCGTCGGCGATCAGGTGCACGTACCGGCCGCCGGTCTCGTCCAGGTAGTCCCGCCGGGCCGCGGCGGCGTCGGCGATCGCGGTGGCCATCGGCACCCGGATGCCGAGCACCGACTCGGTGGTGGACCACTCGTCGCCGCCGATACCGACGATCACGCCGGCCGCGCCGGTCCGCATCAGGTGCAGCGCCGTCTTGTAGTCGGTGCAGCCGCCGACGATGACCGGCAGGTCCAGGTCGGCGATGAACTCCTTGAGGTTGAGCGGCTCGTCGGTGGTCGAAACGTGCTCGGCCGAGACGATCGTGCCCTGGATGACCAGGATGTCGACGCCCGCGTCGAGGATCACCGGGGCCAGCGCCAGGGTGTGCTGCGGGGAGACCCGCACCGCCACCGTGCCGCCGCCGTCACGCAGCTCGCGGACCCGCTCGGTGATCAGATCCGGCCGGATCGGCTCGGCGTACACCTCCTGGAGCCGCTTGGTGGCGCGGGCGTCCTCGTCCAGGCCGGCCAGTTCCTCCAGCACCTTCGTCGGGTTCTCGTAGCGGGTCCACAGCCCCTCGACGTTGAGTACGCCCAGACCGCCGAGCTGCCCGAGCCGGACCGCCGAGGCCGGGCTCATCGTCGCGTCGGAGGGGTGCCCGACGCACGGGATGCCGAACTGGTACGCGTCGAGCTGCCAGCCGGTGGAGACGTCGTCGACGTCCCGGGTGCGGCGGCTCGGCACGATCGCGATGTCGTCCAGGTGGTAGCCGCGCTGCGCGGTCTTGCCCAGCCCGATCTCGACCACGTCACGCATTGGGGACTCCAGGTGTGTTCGGGGGTGGTGGGGGTGTCAGCGGGTGTGGTAGTTCGGCGCCTCGACGGTCATCTGGATGTCGTGCGGGTGGCTCTCCTTGAGCCCGGCCGCGGTGATCCGGATCAGCTGGCCACGCTGGTGCAGCTCGGAGACGCTCTCCGCACCGGCGTACCCCATCGCCAGCCGCAGGCCGCCGACCAACTGGTGGGCGACCCGGGACAACGGGCCACGGTACGGCACCTGACCCTCGACGCCCTCCGGGACCAGCTTCTCGTCGCTGGTCACGTCCTGCTGGAAGTAGCGGTCCTTGGAATACGACTTGGCCTGCCCACGGGACTGCATCGCGCCGAGCGAACCCATGCCCCGGTACGCCTTAAACTGCTTGCCGTTGACGAAGATCAGCTCGCCGGGGCTCTCCTCGCAACCGGCCAGCAGGCTGCCGAGCATCACCGTGTCGGCCCCGGCGACCAGCGCCTTGGCGATGTCGCCCGAGTATTGAATGCCGCCGTCACCGATCACCGGCACACCGGCCGGGCGGGCCGCCCGCGCCGACTCCATGATCGCCGTGATCTGCGGCACGCCGACGCCGGCCACGATCCGGGTGGTGCAGATGGCGCCCGGGCCCACACCGACCTTCACCCCGTCGGCACCGGCGTCGACCAGGGCCTTCGCGCCCGCGTAGGTGGCCACGTTACCGCCGACGATGTCGATGGCCACGTCCTTCTTGAGCCGGCTGACCATGTCCAGCACGGCCCGCTGGTGACCGTGCGCGGTGTCCACGATCAGCACGTCGACGCCCGCGTCGACCAGCGTCCGGGCCCGCTTGTACGAGTCCTCACCGACGCCGATCGCCGCCGCCACCCGCAGCCGGCCGGCGTCGTCCTTGGTCGCGTTCGGGTACTGCTCGCTCTTGGTGAAGTCCTTGACCGTGATCAACCCGCGCAGCTTGCCGGAATCGTCGACGATCGGCAGCTTCTCGACCTTGTGCTGGCGCAGCAGGCCAAGCGCCTCGTCCTTGCTCACCCCGACCGGGGCAGTGACCAGCGGCGCCCGGGTCATGATCTCGTGGACCGGCGTGTCCGGGTCGGAGACGAAGCGCATGTCCCGGTTGGTGACGATGCCGACGAGCTGCCCCTGCGCGTCCACCACCGGCACCCCGGAGATGCGGTAGCGCCCGCAGAGCTGGTCGACCTCGCGCAGCGTGTCGTCGGGGCTGGCGGTCACCGGGTTGGTGATCATGCCGGACTCGGAGCGCTTCACCAGGTCGACCTGAAGCGCCTGGTCCTCCACGGAGAGGTTGCGGTGCAGTACGCCGATGCCGCCCTGGCGGGCCATCGCGATCGCCATCCGCGCCTCGGTCACCGTGTCCATCGCGCTGGACAGCAGCGGGATGGAGAGGGTGACGTTGCGGGTCAGCCGGGTGACGGTGTTGACCCGACTGGGCACCACGTCCGACTCGCCCGGTTGCAGCAGCACGTCGTCGAAGGTCAGCCCCAGCGGCACCACCCTCGCCGAGCCGGCGGGCAGCTCGGGCAGGTGACCGCCCAGCTCGCCACCCTCAGTGCCGGCGGAAAGGTCGGTACGGGGGGAATTCTCCACGATTGCTCTCCTGAGCTACTCGAACGGGCTTCAGTGAGGTGGCGCGGGTGGGCACCGGCGAACGCCGGGCGAGGATGCGTCAGCCCCATCGTACCCAGTGGCCCGGGGGACACCGGCGTCCCGGCGTCCCGCGCGGCGGCGGTCACACCACGCACCCGGCGCCCGTCGCCCCGCGCGGCCACGGTCACCCAGCGTTCCCGGCCTCCGTCTGCTCACCCGACAAAGGTCACCCGACGCTGCCGGTGTCCGTCGGCTTGCGTGACGGGGGACGGGCGTCAGCGGGGGCTTGGGTCTACGGTGAGGGGGTGCAAGACGAGCCCATCGACCCGTTCACCGGCGACCCGACCGATCCGGCGGCCAGCCTGGACGACTCCGACCGCGAGGCCCCGCTCGACCCGCTGACCGACGTCGAGCGCCAGGACGTGCTGGAGGACCTCGCCGACCTGGAGATCTACCAGGCGCTGCTCGCACCGATCGGCGTACGCGGGCTCGTCATCGAGTGCGAGGACTGTCGGGAGCCGCACTACTTCGACTGGGACCTGCTGCGGGGCAACCTGCGCCACCTGCTCACCTCCGGGCGCCCCCGGGTACACGAGCCGGCCTACGACCCCGATCCTGATCACTACGTCACCTGGGACTACGCCCGCGGCTACGCCGACGGGGTGCACGACACCCTCAGTGAGGGCACCGAGGACGAGCCCAGTTCCAGCAACTGACGTCAGGATCGGGCGACGCCCCGGGCCCGGACCGACCGCCGGGACTCCGGCCGCCAGCCCGAGTCCCGATCTGCCGGCACCGTGGCCGGCAGATCGGCGAGTTGGTCGGCCCGGCTGTTCGGGAGCGCTCAGGCGACCAGCCCGGCGCGGAAGCCGGCGGCCACGGCGTGCGCCCGGTCGCGGGCGCCGAGCTTGCGGAACAGCCGCCGGGCGTGGGTCTTCACGGTGTCCTCGGAGACGAACAACTCGCGGCCGATCTCGGCGTTGCTCTTGCCCTCGGCCATGCCGAGCAGCACCTGCAACTCCCGCTCGGTGAGGCCGGTCGCGGGCCGTTCCGGCCGGGCCGGCGCGGACTTGCCCGGCTCGGGCTCGGCACCGGGCTCGGCCGGATCGTCGCCGCGCTGCGAGGGCACCATCGCCGGCCCACCAGCGGCGTCGACGCCGTTGGCCGACCAGGGCGGCGCGGGTTCGCCGGTGGCCCGGCCACCTTGTGCGGGCCGCACCGGGCCGCCGACTGCCGCCGCGTCCCGGGCCGGGTCCGCGATCCGGTGCCGGCTGGCCCGGCCGGGCGCGGCCAGCAGCAGCAAGGCCTTGGCGACCGCACTGGTCAGATCGTGGTCCACACCCTGGATCAACCCTCGCGCTCCGGCGCTGATGGTCGCCGCCGCCGCCTCGGACTCCTCGGCACCGAGCAGCAGGACGGCGGCCTGCGGCGCGCGGGCCAGCACCCGGCGGACGAAGCCGGCGCTGTCGGGTCGGGTGAGCGCCGTGTCAGCGAGCACCACGTCGGCCGGACGCTCGGCCAACCGCAGCATCACCTCGGGATCAGAGACGGCCGTCCGAACGGCACCGGACAGTCCCAGCCGCGCCGCCGCGGAGGTCAGGTGCTGCGCCGCGAGCGGCGTCCGAACGCACACTAGAACGGTACGCACAGTCATCTCCTCTCCGCCCACGAGCAGACCACGACCAGGTGGGCTCGGGAGGAGGTTCCGGGCAATCCTCCCAACTTTTCCGACAGATAGGGCATATGCCGCAAGTCGTCAGAGGTTCTGGATCAAAGACGTGTGAGCCGAGTGCCGCCCGGGTACCGATGGGGCCAGGCCGGGAACGGTGCGCCTGCGCGGCCCGCCGCCCGGACAGCCGGCCACAAGCATCTCGCGGTGCCGCGCGAGAGGAGGGGTGCTGATGTCGAACGTACGTAGACTGCCCGGACCCATCATCGACCTCTGGGACTGGCAGCGGCTCGGCGCCTGCCGGGGCCGGGACACCGCCCAGTTCTTCCACCCCGACGGCGAACGGGGCTCGTCACGGCTGCGCCGGGAATCCGGCGCAAAGTCCGTCTGCCGTACCTGCCCGGTCCGCGCCGAGTGCGCCGCACATGCCCTCTCCGTGCGGGAGCCGTACGGGGTGTGGGGAGGCTTCAGCGAGGCCGAGCGGCTGCGACTGCTCGCGGTCGGCTGGGAGGATCTCGCCGACCGCCGGCAGACCCGGGTCGACGTCGCCCGCCTGGAGGCCCGGCTGGGCAGTTCCCACAAGTCGGCCATACCCGCCCAGCGCAACGTCGCCTGACGACGCCCTCGGCGCCGCGTTTCCACCCCGGGAACGCGGCGCCTGTCGCCGCTGCTGGCAAAGTCGGCGGGTCAGGTGACCGTGAGGGTGACGGTGTGCCAGCCGGTCGCGCCGTCCGGGGCCACGTCCTGTCGCTGGCCGGTCTGCGTCTCGCCGGTGTTGTCCGTCGCCCGTACCTGGAGGGTGTGCTCGCCGGAGGTGGCCTGCCACCGCCACGACCACTGCACCCAGGTGTCCACCGAGACCGCCGGGGCCAGCTCCGCCTCCTGCCAGGGCCCACCGTCGACGCGTACCTCGACCCGGCGGATGCCCCGATGTTGCGCCCAGGCGACGCCGGCCACGGTGACCGGGCCGGCGGCGGGTCGGTTGCGTGGACGGGGCGTGTCGATCCGCGACTGCGTCTTCACCGGCCCCTGGGCGGACCAACCTCGGGGCACCCAGTACGCGTCGAAGTCGGCGAAGCTGGTCAGCTCCAGCTCGGTGATCCACTTGCACGCCGACACGTAGCCGTACAGGCCGGGCACCACCATCCGGACGGGAAAGCCGTGCGCGACCGGCAGCGGCTCGCCGTTCATCCCGACGGCGAGCAGGGCGTCCCGCCCGTCGCGCAGCACCGAGGTCGGGGTGCCGCAGGTCCAGCCGTCGACCGAGCGCCCGACCACCTGGTCGGCGCCGTCCAGCGGCGCCACCTCGTCGAGCAGTTCCCGGATCGGTACGCCCAGCCACCGCGCGTTGCCGATCAGGTCGCCGCCGACCTCGTTGGAGACGCAGGCCAGGGTGACGTACCGCTCGACCATCGGCCGGGCGAGCAGGTCGGCGTAGCTCAGCGTGATCGGGTTGCGGACCCGGCCGTGGATGCGCAGCCGCCAGGTCTCCGGGTCGACCTGCGGCACCACCAGCGCCGTGTCGATCCGGTAGAAACCCGCGTTCGAGGTGACGTAGCGGGCGAGCCCCGGCAGGGTCAGGTCGGCACCGGCCGGCACCGGCCGCGCGGCCGAGACCGGGGTGGGCAGCGTGATCGCCGCACGGGCGGCCGACACTCCGCGCCGCCCGGCCAGCCACCGCCCGGCGACGCCCCCGACGGCGGCCACCCCGAGCACCGCGCCAACGCCGGTGAGGAAGCGTCGCCGCGACCCTGGGTCCACCGGTCCGGCCTCACTGCGGCTCGACGCGCTCGATCCGGGCCCACCCTGGCCGACCGGCCGCCCTGCCGCCGGCCCGGAGCCGGCGCCCCGGCCCGCAGCGGCGGCGGTGGCGGGGGTGGGTGAGGACCAGGGCCACGGGTCGAGTTCCAGCGGGCCGGCGACGAACGCCCACAGCGTCGACGCGCCGACCGCCGCACCGATCAGCGATGGCAGGGCGTCGGCGGCGTCCGCGCCGGCCCGGGTCAGCGCCGCAGCCGTACCGAGCGCGGCGAAGGCCGCGATGCCGGTCAGGCCCACCGCCCACCGGCGGGCGGCCAGCGTCCCGAGCAGGGCGGCGAAGCCGCCGAGCAGCAGCGCCGTCCCGACCAGCAGGGCGATCTTGTCGTACGTGCCGAACAACGCGATGCCGGCCCGCTTGACCGGTTCGGGGGCGGTGTCCACGACCAGCCCGCCGACCGCGACCAGCGGCGACGATCGAGGGCCGGTCAGCGCCGCCACCAGTTCGGCGGTGCCGATGGCCGCCACTGCGGCGGTGACGCCGGCCAGGGCGGCGTACCGGGGTGTCGTGCTGCTCACCGACTCAGTGTTTCCGACCCGGTGGTCCGTGCGGTAGGCGCGTAAGCGTTGCGTAATCGTTCCGGACGCGCCCGAGCCCGCACTGGCCGCTACCACGAGCACCGGTGAGCGGCGCGGTAGCCGCGTCGGGCCAGCGCGGGAAAGCACGTGGGGCGCACCGTCGTCGACGGTGCGCCCCACGTCCGGCGTACGGCAGGGTCAGAAGCCCGGGCCGTGCTGGTGGCTGTGACCGTGGCCGTGCGAGTGGCCGTGGCCGCCCGCGGCGGACTCCGGCTCCTGCGGCTTGTCCACCACCAGGCTCTCGGTGGTGAGCAGCAGACCGGCGATCGACGCGGCGTTGGTGACCGCGTTGCGGGTCACCTTGACCGGGTCGATGATGCCGGCCTTGACCAGGTCGACGTACTCACCGACGGCGGCGTCGAGGCCGTGGCCCCACTTGCTGCCGACGACCGTCTGCACCACGACGTAGCCGTCGTGGCCGGCGTTCTGGGCGATCCAGCGCAGCGGCTCGACCAGCGCCTTGCGCACGATCGACACGCCGACCTTCTCGTCACCGGTGAGGCCGAGGTCGTCGTCGAGCACCGGCAGGATCTGCGCCAGGGCGGCACCGCCGCCGGGCACCGTACCCTCTTCGACCGCGGCCTTGGTCGCGGCGATGGCGTCCTCGATGCGGTGCTTGCGCTCCTTCATCTCGACCTCGGTGGCCGCGCCGGCCTTGACCACCGCGATGCCGCCGGAGAGCTTGGCCAGCCGCTCGGCGAGCTTCTCCCGGTCCCACTCGGAGTCGGAAGCCTCGATCTCCTTGCGGATCTGGGCGACCCGGTCGGCGACCTCGCTGGACTGTCCGCCACCGTCGACGATCGTGGTGTTCTCCTTGTCGACCACGATCCGCCGGGCGCTGCCCAGCACCTCCAGGCCGACCTGGTCGAGCTTGTAGCCCAGTTCGGGAGCGACCAGCTCGGCGCCGGTGAGGATCGCCATGTCCTGGAGCATCGCCTTACGGCGGTCACCGAAGCCGGGGGCCTTGACCGCGCAGACCTTGAGGGTCTTGCGGATCGAGTTGACCACGAGAGTGGACAGCGCCTGGCCCTCGACGTCCTCGGCGATGATCAGCAGCGGCTTGTTGTTCTGGAGGACCTTCTCCAGCAGCGGCAGCAGCTCCTCGATCGCCGAGATCTTCTGCGTGGTGATCAGGATGTACGCGTCCTCCAGGACGGACTCCTGCGCCTCCACGTCGGTGACGAAGTTCGGCGAGATGAAGCCCTTGTCGAACTGGAGGCCCTCGGTGACGTCCAGTTCGGTCTGCAGGGCGGAGCCCTCCTCGACGGTGATCACACCGTCGCGGCCGACCCGCTCCATCGCCTCGGCGATCAGCTCACCGATGATGGCGTCCTGCGCGGAGATCGTCGCCACGTGCGCGACGGCCTTCTTGTCGGCGACCTCGACGGCCTTGCCGAGCAGCGCCTCAGAAACCTTGGCGGCGGCCGCGTCGACGCCCCGCTTGAGGCCGGCCGGGTTGGCGCCGGCGGTGACGTTGCGCAGGCCCTCACGGACCATGGCCTGGGCCAGCACGGTGGCGGTGGTGGTCCCGTCGCCGGCGACGTCGTTGGTCTTGGTCGCCACCTCCTTGACCAGCTGCGCGCCGAGGTTCTCGTACGGGTTGGTGAGCTCGATCTCCTTGGCGATGGTCACGCCATCGTTGGTGATCGTGGGCGCACCGAATTTCTTGTCCAGAACGACGTTGCGCCCACGCGGCCCGAGGGTGACCTTGACCGCGTCCGCGAGCGCGTTGACACCGTGCTCCAGCAGGTGCCGGGCGTCGTCCGAGAAGCTCAGGATCTTCGCCATGAATGTCCCTTCGAAGCGACGTTGCCCCGGCCCGGCGAGCCGGACCGGGGCAACGACACTGATCGGTTGCTTACTTCTCGATGACTGCGAGGACGTCGCGGGCGGAGAGCACCAGGTACTCCTCGCCGGCGTACTTGACCTCGGTGCCGCCGTACTTCGAGTAGAGGACGGTGTCGCCGACCTTGACGTCGATCGGCACGCGGTTGCCCTTGTCGTCGATCCGGCCCGGGCCGACAGCGAGGACGGTGCCCTCCTGCGGCTTCTCCTTGGCGGTGTCGGGAATCACGATGCCCGACGCCGTGGTGGTCTCAGCCTCGTTCGCCTGGACCACGATCCGGTCCTCGAGCGGCTTGATCGCAACCTTGGTCGCGGTAGTCACGGGCATACCCTCCTGGGGTACTTGGTTTCGTTGCCGGTCGGCGCGCCGACCGGCGTCAATCTGCCACATGCCACCGGGCGGGGCCGTCGTCGCGGGTGCCGGTCCGCCTGGCGTTCAACCCCCGGACACCAGGGCCCGGGCGTTGGCACCCTCGGGTCGAGAGTGCTAATCGCAGGTTATTCCTCGGCTAGCACTCCGTCAAGGAGAGTGCCAACGCGCCGCCTCGTGTCGCCACCCTTCCGCCACTCTTCCGCCACAGATGACCGCAACACGCCGACCACCACTACCCGCCGAGTGACCACGTCCCCACTCTCCGGCGCGACCACATCTCCGAGGGCGGACGGATGACCGACCAGCGACGGCCGGCTGCGGCCCCGATGAGGGGCGGAGCTGTCCCGGCCGACCTGGCTGTGGGGCGGGCCGGAACAATGGGCGGGTGGATCTGGAGCAGCTCGCGGCGTTGCGTACCGCCGAAGGGTCGGCTGCGCTCGACGCGGCGGCCCGGGTGGCCGGCGGCGACCCGCTGGCCGCGGCGGGGGCGCTCCGCTCGGCCGGGGTGCCGGCCGGGTTGGCGGCGGCGGCGTTGACCCAGGCGGAGCTGCGGCGCAAGGCGGCCGGCAAGTTCGGGCCGGCGGCGGCCGGGATGTTCTTCACCCGACCGGGCCTGGAGCAGGCCACCCGGCAGGCGGTCGCGCGCCGTCGTGCCCAGCGGCTGCGCGCAGCCGGGGTGACGACGCTGGCCGACCTGGGCTGCGGACTGGGCGCCGACGCGCTCGCCGCCGCACGCGAAGGCATCCGGGTGTACGGGGTGGAGGCGGACCCGGTCACCGCCGCGCTGGCCGAGGCGAACGCGCGGGCGGCGGGGCTGGCCGAGCTGTTCACCGTCGAGTGCGGCGACGCGACCGCGTTCGACGTGACCCGGGTCGAGGCGGTCTTCTGCGACCCGGCCCGGCGCCGGGCCGGCACCGGCCGCCGGATCTTCGACCCCAACTCGTACTCGCCACCGTGGGACTTCGTCACCGGGCTGGCCGAACGGGTGCCGTACACGGTGGTGAAGGTCGCCCCGGGCCTCGACCACGCCCTCATCCCGGCCGGCGCCGAGGCCGAGTGGGTCAGCGTCGACGGCGACATGGTCGAGGCGGCCCTCTGGTGCGGCCCGCTCGCCGAGACCCCCCGCCGCGCGACTTTGCTGAAGGAAGGGCCCCCTATTAACGCCTCCGGTATAGCAGGGGCCCCCTCTTATCAGCTCGGCGGCGGGAAAACCGTCCACCAGCTCACCGGCTCGGGGACGGTCGAGGCGCCGGTCGCGCCGGTGCGTCGCTTCGTGTACGACCCGGATCCGGCGGTGGTCCGCGCCCACCTGGTCGCCGAGCTGGCCACCGAACTGAACGCCACGCTGGCCGACCCGGCCATCGCGTACCTCTACGCCGACGAGGCGGCGCCGACGCCGTACGCCCGCTGCCTGGAGGTGACCGACGTGCTGCCGTTCTCGCTCAAGCGCTTGCGCGCGTTGCTGCGGGAGCGCCGGGTCGGCCGGGTGGAGATCCTCAAGCGCGGCTCCGCGCTGGAACCGGAGCGGCTCCGGCGCGACCTTCGGCTCGGCGGCGACCAGCCGGCGAGCCTGGTGCTGACCCGGATCGCCGACGCCCCGACGGTGCTCATCTGCCGCCCGGTGACCTGATCCGGGCCACGGAACCCGCTGGCCCGTGGGCCGGGCCGGGGACTAGGTTGGCGGGCATGGCGGGACGGGGTACGCCGGCGACCGCGCTGCTGGCGAAGCGGAAGATCACCCATCGCACCCACCCGTACGACGTGCCGGCGGACGCGCCCAACTACGGCGCGCTGGTCGCCGCCGTGCTCGGGGTTCCGCCGGAGCGGGTCTTCAAGACCCTGGTGACCGAGGTGGACGGCGTGCTCACCGTGGCGGTGGTGCCGGTAACCGGCGAACTGGACCTCAAGGCCCTCGCCGCTGCCGCCGGGGGCAAGCGGGCCACGCTGGCCGAGCGGGTGGCAGCCGAGCGCGCCACCGGGTACGTACGCGGCGGCATCAGCCCGCTCGGGCAGCGCAAGCGCCTGCCCACAGTGCTCGACGTGTCCGCCCTGAACCATCCCACCGTGTACGTGTCGGCGGGCCGTCGCGGCCTCCAGGTCGAGCTGGCACCGGCGGACCTGGTCGCCCTCACCGACGCCCACACCGCTCCGCTCGCCACCGCCTGACCCACCCGTGGCCCGTCGGCCCGCCTGCCCAGGCCGCCCACCAGCCCGTACGGCCCATCGACGGGCGTGCCGCAGGTGCGGCGCGGCGACGGGGTGTCGGCGGCGTTGCTGAATTGTTACCGCCGACAACAAACTCATGGCCATCGCGCTCTTGTGCTGGAGTGTGACGCGGAATACGTTGCCGGACACAACAAAACGCAAACGGCACCTTCCCCCACCATCGAAAGGACCCTGCACATGCGCAAGGGCTTCCTCGCCGTCGGCGCCGTGGGCCTGCTGGCCCTCGGCAGCATGACGGCCTGTGGTAACGAATCCGGCGGCGACCAGGCCGGCTCCGACAAGACCCCGAAGATCGGCGTGATCCTGCCGGACAGCAAGTCCTCCGCCCGTTGGGAGGGCGCGGACCGCAAGTTCCTGGACGAGGCGTTCAAGGCCGCCGGCGTCGACTCGGTCATCCAGAACGCCCAGGGCGACAAGAGCGCCTTCCAGACCATCGCCGACCAGATGATCACGGACGGCGTCACCGTGCTGATGATCGTCAACCTCGACTCCGGCACCGGCAAGGCCGTCCTCGACAAGGCCAAGTCGCAGGGCGTCGCCACCATCGACTACGACCGCCTCACCCTCGGCGGCTCGGCGGAGTACTACGTCAGCTTCGACAACGAGGCTGTCGGCAAGCTCCAGGGCGAGGGCCTGAGCAAGTGCCTGACCGACCAGGGCGCGAAGAACCCGGTCGTGGCTTACCTCAACGGCTCCCCGACCGACAACAACGCCACCCTGTTCAAGAACGGGTACGACTCGATCCTCAAGCCGAAGTTCGACTCCAACGAGTACACCAAGGGCCCGGACCAGGACGTCCCGGACTGGGACAACGCCAAGGGCGCCACGCTCTTCGAGCAGATGCTGACCCAGACCGGCGGCAAGATCGACGGCGTGCTGGCGGCGAACGACGGCCTCGGCAACGCGGCCATCTCGGTGCTGAAGAAGAACAACCTCAACGGCAAGGTCCCGGTGACCGGCCAGGACGCCACCCCGCAGGGCCTGCAGAACATCCTCGCCGGTGACCAGTGCATGACCGTGTACAAGGCGGTCAAGAAGGAGGCGGACGCCGCCGCCGATCTGGCCATCGCGCTGGCCAAGGGCGAGCGGAAGGAGACCGGACAGACGGTGAAGGACCCGGAGGGCGGCCGTGACGTGCCGGCGGTCCTGCTCACCCCGGTGGCGATCTACAAGGACACCGTCAAGGACGTCATCGCCGACGGCTTCGTGACCAAGGACGAGGTCTGCACCGCCGACTTCGCCAAGCTCTGCACCGACGCGGGCATCAGCTGACCCCACCCCCGCCCAGGCGGCGCCGCCCGGCACGGCAACCCCGTGCCGGGCGGCGCCCCGCCGCTGGACGGGCCTCGATCTCCCCTCCGTGAAAAGGAGACCCCCGTGTCCGCGACTCCCCTGCTGGAGCTACGCGGGATCGACAAGAGTTTCGGTCCCGTCCAGGTGCTGCGCGATGTCGCCTTCGCCGCGTACCCGGGCGAGGTGACCGCGCTCGTCGGCGACAACGGCGCCGGCAAGTCGACCCTGGTCAAGTGCATCAGCGGCATCCACCCCACCGATGCCGGACAGTTCGTCTTCGACGGCCGGCCGGTGAGCATCAACAACCCGCGGGACGCCTCCGGGCTCGGCATCGAGGTCGTCTACCAGGACCTCGCACTCTGCGACAACCTCGACATCGTGCAGAACATGTTCCTCGGCCGGGAGAAGCGCAGCGGGATCATCCTCGACGAGCCGACGATGGAACAGATGGCCGCGGAGACCCTGGCCGGGCTCTCCGTACGCACCGTCAAGTCGCTGCGCCAGCACGTCTCCAGCCTCTCCGGCGGCCAGCGCCAGACCGTGGCGATCGCCAAGGCGGTGCTGTGGAACAGCAAGCTGGTGATCCTGGACGAGCCGACCGCCGCGCTCGGCGTCGCGCAGACCGCCCAGGTGCTCGAACTCGTCCGCCGGCTGGCCGACAACGGCCTGGCGGTCGTACTCATCTCGCACAACATGAACGACGTCTTCGCCGTCTCCGACCGGATCGCCGCGCTCTACCTCGGTCAGATGGTCGCCCAGGTGAAGACCACCGACATCACCCACGCCCAGGTGGTCGAGCTGATCACCGCCGGTCGCACCGGCGGGATCGGGCTCGCCACCGAACCGGCCAACGGCGACAACGACACCCCGGCCGACAGCACCGCAGGAGGGCTGGCATGAGTACCACCGTCGTCCAGCAGGAGGGGCCGGCCGCCGTCACGCCGTCGCCCACCGTCGGCAGCCATGTCCGCGACTACCTGCGACGGGTACGCGGCGGCGACCTCGGGGCGCTGCCCGCCGTACTCGGCCTCGTCACCCTCTGCCTGATCTTCTCGATCGCGCGGCCCACGTTCCTCACCGCCGGCAACTTCGCCAACCTGTTCACCCAGGGCGCGGCGGTCACGCTGATCGCGATGGGGCTGGTCTTCGTCCTGTTGCTCGGCGAGATCGACCTGTCGGCCGGCTTCGCCAGCGGCGTCTGCGCGGCGGTGCTGGCCAACGTGGTCACGGTGCTGGGCTACCCCTGGTACGTCGCGGTGCTCGCCGCCGTGGTCACCGGCGTGGTGATCGGCACCATCCTCGGTTTCCTGGTCGCCAAAGTCGGCATCCCCTCCTTCGTGGTCACCCTCGCCGCCTTCCTCGCCCTCCAGGGCGTGGTGCTGCTCTTGATGGAGGAGGGCAGGAACATCTCGGTGCGTGACCCGGTGCTGGTCGCGATCGCCAACCGCAACCTGCCGCCGGCCCTCGGCTGGGCGCTGTTCGCGCTCGCGGTCGCCGGGTTCGCCGCCGTGCAGTTGGCGCGCTACCGCAAGCGCGCCGCGCGTGGCCTGGTCAACGATCCGCTCGTGGTGGTGCTGGTCCGCATCGGTGTGCTGGCCCTGGTGCTCGGTCTCGCCGTCTACGTGCTCAACCTGGAGCGCAGCCGCAGCGTGCTGATCGCCTCGCTCAAGGGCGTACCGATCGTCGTGCCGATCATCGCTGTGCTGCTCGTGTTCTGGACCTTCGTGTTGAAGCGGACCAGCTACGGCCGGCACATCTACGCGGTCGGCGGTAACCGGGAGGCCGCCCGCCGGGCCGGCATCAACGTCGACCGGATCCGCATCTCGGTCTTCGTGATCTGCTCCACCATGGCCGCGATCGGTGGCATCGTCGCCGCCAGCCGGGCCAACTCCGTCGACCCGAACACCGGGGGCAGTAACGTGCTGCTCTACGCCGTGGGCGCGGCGGTGATCGGTGGTACCAGCCTCTTCGGCGGCAAGGGCCGGGTCCTCGACGCGGTCCTCGGCGGCGCCGTGGTGGCGGTGATCGAGAATGGCATGGGCCTGCTGAACTCCAGCTCGGGCGAGAAGTACGTCTTCACCGGCGTGATCCTGCTCGCGGCCGCCACCGTCGACGCGTTGTCCCGACGACGAGCCGCCGCCACCGGCAACCGCTGATCCGCTCCACCGAAAGTAGTAAAGCCCCGATGCGCGTAGGACCGAGTCAGGACGAGATCCGCCGACAGAATCTCGGCGCCCTGCTGCGCTACGTACACCTGCACGGTGCCACCACGCGCGCGGAACTGACGACCACGCTGGGGCTGAACCGGAGCACCATCGGTGCGCTCACCGCCGACCTCGCCGCGGCCGGGCTGGTGACCGAGGGTGCGCCGCGAGAAACCGGCCGGGCCGGACGACCGTCGCTGGTCGTCCGGCCCGAGTCGGACCGGGTCTTCGCGTACGCGTACAGCATCGAGGTGGACCGGCTGCGCGCCGCGCGGGTCGGTCTCGGCGGTGCGGTGCTCGACCGCCGGGAGCTGGACCGGCCGCGCGGTCTCACCGCCGCCGAGGCCGCGCCGCTGCTGGCCGGCGCGGTCAAGGAGATGCGGTACGCGCTGCCGGAGGACGCCGTCTGCGTCGGCGCCGGAGTGGCCGTCTGCGGCATGGTGCGCCGCGACGACGGGCTGGTCCGGCTCGGCCCGACCACCGGTTGGGTGGACGAGCCGATCGGCACGACGCTCGGTACGGAACTCGGCGTCGACGTGCCGGTCACCGTCGGAAACGTGGCCGACGTGGCGGCCTTCGCCGAGCACGCCCGTGGTGCGGCGGCCGGCTGCGAGAACGTCATCTACCTCTACGGCGACGTCGGGGTGGGCGCCGGGATCATCGCCGGCGGGCGGCGGCTGACCGGACACGGCGGCTACAGCGGCGAGGTCGGGCACATGGTGGTGGCCCGCGACGGGGTGCGCTGCGAATGCGGCAACCGGGGTTGCTGGGAAACCGAGATCGGCGAACACGCGTTGCTCCGGGCCGCCGGTCGGTCCGACGCCCGGGGCCGCGAGGCGATGCTGGCGGTCTTCGACGCCGCCGACCGTGGCGACGCCCGGGCCCAGACCGCGGTACGCCAGGCCGGCGACTGGCTCGGCTTCGGCGTGGCCAACCTGGTCAACATCTTCAACCCGGAGATGGTCATCTTCGGCGGCACGATGCGCGACCTGTACCTGGCCGCCGCCGCCCAGGTACGCAGCCGGCTCAACTCCAACGGGCTGCCCGCCTGCCTGGAGCACGTACGGCTGCGCACGCCGAAGCTCGGTGAGGACGCCGCCCTGATCGGCGCCGCCGAACTGGCCTTCGAACGTCTGCTCGCCGACCCCCTCGACGTCGGCTGACCCCGGTCGCCACGAGCGTAAGCCGGTCGCGGCAACGGTGAACTGATCAGTCGGACGATCCGTACCAGTGTGCGGACGGGCGGCCTGCGGGTGCGGACGCCCGTCGCGCAGACGATCGGTTCCCGACCGAGGAGGCACCGCAGACATGGCACCGCTGGATTCCGCTCGTCGCTGGCAGGGCAACCGGTCCCGTCGCCTGGCGGTGCTGCTCACCACGATCGCCGCAGCCCTCGTCGTGCTGCCCGGCGCGACGCTGGCCGCGCCCGCCGGCCAGCAACTCAACGCCGCCGACCAGGCTCTGCTCGACGGCGTACGACTGGCCGGCTTGTGGGAGATGCCGGCCGGGCAGATGGCCGCCGAGAAGGGGCAGTCGCGGGTGGTCCGGGAGATCGGCGCGGAGATCGCCCGGCAGCACGAGGAACTGGACCGGCTCACCGTGGAGGCCGCCAACAAGCTCGGCGCCACCATTCCGAACGCGCCGACCACGGAGCAGCAGGGCTGGCTGACGGAGATGAAGAACGCCTCCGGCGCCCGCTTCGACCAGATCTTCGTCACCCGGCTCCGGGTCGCCCACGGCAAGATCTTCCCGGTCGTCAGCGCGGTCCGGGCCAGCACCCGCAACCCGGTCATCCGCGACCTGGCCAACGCGACCAACACCTTCGTCGGCGACCACATGACGATGCTGGAGAGCACCGGCCTGGTCCGCTGGGCCGAGCTGCCCCCCGCGGCGCTGCCCGCGCCGGGCAACGACGGGCTGCTCGCCGCCGCGTCGGCCAACACCGGCCCGCAGATCGGTATCAGCAACACCGTGATCTGGGTGATCTTCCTTGGCGCGCTCGCCACCGGCGGCTTCGCCACGTACCGCATGCTGCGCCGCAACTGACACCGCCGCCCGCACCGATGCCTACCCGTACCCGGGCCGCTGCCCTGCTCGGGCTGATCCTCGCCACCATCTGCGTCGCCCTGGGCCCCGCCGGCCCGGCGGCGGCGCACGCTGTCATGGTCACCACCACCCCGCTGCGGGACGAGGTGCTCGGGTACGCGCCGCGCGAGGTGCTGGTGACCTTCAGCGAGCCGATCGCTGCGGTCCCCGGTCGGGTGCAGGTCCTCGCGCCCGACGGCAAGCGGATCAACGTCGGCGAGCCGGAGGTCCGGGACCGGACCCTGCGCATCGCGCTACGGGCCGCCGACCGGCCGCTCGGCACCTACCTGGTCAGCTACCGCGTCATCTCGGCGGACAGCCATCCGGTCGCCGGCAGTTTCACCTTCGCCGCCGGGGCACCGTCGGCGACCCCACCGCTGCCGGCCTCGGCGGAGTCCGAGTCGCCGGCCGGTGCGCTGGTGCCCGTCGCCAAGTACGTCGGATACCTGGGCCTGCTCCTGGCGGTCGGCCCGCCACTGCTCGCGGCGACCATGTGGCCGCGCCGGCGGACCCGGCGGGCCGCGACGGTCACCGCGCTGGTCGGGCTCAGCCTGGTCGCCGCCGGCACGGTGGGAAGCTGGTTCGGGCAGGCCGCGCAGGTGGTCGGCGCGCCGGTCGGACAGCTGTCCCCGGCCGACCTCCGCGCGGTGGCCGACAGCACCGTCGGGCTGGTGCTGGCGGTCCGGCTGGCGCTGGTCGGCCTGGCTGCGGCGCTGCTGCCGGCGGTCGTCCGGGGCACCGCCGGCCGGGCACGTACCGGGGTGCTGGCGGTGGTCTGGGTTGCCGGCCTGGTCACCTGGCCGCTCGCCGGGCACCCGGTCGCCTCGCCACTGCCGCCGGTGAGCATCACGGTGGGCACCCTGCACATCGCCGGGGTGACGGCCTGGCTGGGCGGGCTGTTCGCCCTCACAATGTTCCTGCTCCGGGGCACCCACGAACGGCTCCTCGCCCGGATCCTGCCGGCCTGGTCACGGTTGGCTACCCTCGCCGTGGCCTGGCTGGTCACCGCCGGACTCGGCCAGGCGGCGATCGAACTCGGCCGGCCCTCGGCCCTGCTCGGCACCACCTACGGCCAACTGCTGTGCGCCAAGGCGGCACTGCTGGCCGGGATCCTGGCCGTCGCGGCCCGGCAGCGACAGCGGATCCGCCGGCAGGTCGCGGCCGGCCAACCCCGGCGGGTCGCCTGGGCGGCCGGCGTCGAACTCGCGGTGACGGCGGTGGTGCTGGCCCTGACCGCAGCGCTCGTGCAGACCCCGCCCGGCCGGACGGCCGGCACCACAGCGGACGGGGTGACCCGGGAAGGCGTCGCGCAGTCGCTCACCACCGACCTGTTCACGCTCCAGTTCGACGTCTACCCGGCGGCCGCCGGTACGGCGAACAGCCTGCACGCGTACGTCTACACGCCGCAGGCGAAGGAGCTGCCGGTGGCGGAGTGGAGCATCACCGCCGCCCTGCCGGAGGCCGGCATCGAACCGATCACCGTCGAGGTCGAGGCGCTGGAGCCACACCACGGCAGCGCCGAGATCCACTTCCCCGTCGCCGGTGACTGGACGTTGCGGATCAGCGCCCGAACCACGGAGATCGACCGTTCCACCGCCACCACCACGGTGACCATCCGCTGACCCGGCTCAGCGGTCGACCTGGGTGAAGTCCCAGGAGTGCGGAGGCCGGGCGAGCAGCATCACCGGCGGGTCGGGCAGCTGCCGGGGGCTGCTGCGCCACTTGGAGATCACCACCACCCGGTGGTCGGTGGAGGAGAAGACCTCACTGGACAGGTGCAGCGGGTCGTGCTCGAACTCGGGCAGAGCGGTGTCGCAGACCCAGGTGATCAGGTCGGCGAGGCCGTACGGCTCCGCCCGTGCCTCCCACATCCGTACGATCACGTCGCCGTCCTCCCTCAGACGCTGACGGTGGTCAGCGGCATGGCCGAATCCGCGGGCAGGTCGAGGCGGCTCGGCGCGACGCCCGAGGCGACCAGATGCGCGCCGAGTGCCGCCACCATCGCGCCGTTGTCGGTACACAGCCCCGGACGCGGGACGCGTACCCGGATGCCATGCCGGGCGGCGCGCTGCTCGGCCATCGCCCGCAGCCGTGAGTTGGCCGCCACTCCCCCGCCGATCACCAGGGTCTCGACGCCGCTGGTCCGGCAGGCGTCCAGCGCCTTGCCGACCAGCACGTCGCAGACCGCCTCCTGGAAGGACGCGGCGACATCGGCCACCGGGACCGGCTCGCCGGCCCGCTGCCGGGCCTCCACCCAGCGAGCCACCGCGGTCTTCAACCCGGAGAAGGAGAAGTCGTAGCGATGCGCGGCCAGGTCCTTGGCCGCGGTCAGCCCACGCGGGAAGGCGATGGCCGCCGGGTCACCGGCCCGGGCCTCCCGGTCGATGTACGGCCCGCCGGGAAACGGCAGCCCGAGCAGCCGGGCGATCTTGTCGAACGCCTCACCGGCCGCGTCGTCGATCGTGGCGCCGAGGGGCGTCACGCCCCGGGCCAGGTCGTCGACCAGGAGCAGGGAGGAATGCCCGCCGGAAACCAGCAGCGCGATCGCCGGTTCGGGCAGCGGACCGTGCTCCAGGGTGTCCACGGCGACGTGCGCGGCCAGGTGGTTCACGCCGTAGACCGGCTTCTCGGCGGCGACCGCGTACCCTTTGGCCGCCGCCACCCCGACCAGAAGCGCGCCGGCCAGGCCGGGGCCGGCGGTGACCGCGATCGCGTCGATGTCGGCGAGGGTCACCCCCGCCTCGGTCAGCGCCCGTTCCATGGTCGGCACGATGGCCTCCAGGTGCGCCCGGCTGGCCACCTCAGGCACTACCCCGCCGAACCGGGCGTGCTGGTCCACGCTGGACGCCAGCGCGTCGGCGAGCAGGGTGTGCCCGCGTACGATGCCGACACCGGTCTCGTCGCACGAGGTCTCGATACCGAGGATCAGTGGTTCGTCAGCCATGGGCGTCTCAGTCCTGGATGCGCTGCATCACCAGCGCGTCGGTGTTGCTCGGTTGGTAGTAGCCTCGCCGTACGCCGATCGGTTCGAACCCGTACATCGCGTAGAGCCGCTGGGCAGGTGCGTTGTCCGCCGCGACCTCCAGCAGCACGGCGCGTACGCCCAGCCGGGCGGCCTCGGCGAGCAGGGCCTCCAGCAGCAGCCGCCCGACTCCTCGGCGCTGGACGTCCCGCCGGACCGCGACATTCTGCACCCACGCCTCGTCGGGCGGGGCGACGGCGAGGCCGGCGTAGCCGAGCACCGTGCCGTCGTCGTCGGTCACAACCCGGTAGAAGTGCCCGTGGGACAGTTCGTTCCAGAACATCGCGGCGGACCACTGCTCGGCGCCGAAAAGATCCGCCTCGATCGGCAGCACCTCGTCGATGTGCCACCAGCGGAACCGGGCGAGGTGCGGTTCGCTGGGCTGATCATTCGCTCGCTGCCGCTCGCTCATGGCAGGACCGGCTTGCGCGCGGTCGCCGCCACGGCGTCCGGGCGGCGCAGATAGAGCGGGGTCAACGCCTCACCGGGCGCACCGGCGCGAATCCGCTCGGCGGCCAGGGCTGCGAGCGCGTTCCCGTCCGGGTACTGCGGCTCGGGTCGCAGCGGCAGCCCGAGGGCGTCGGCGTACCGGTGCGCGCCGTCGCCGACCGCGGCGGTGACGGCCAGGGCGCGGGCCCGTTCGGCAGCGGCCGTGGGCACGCCGACCTCCGGGCCGACGAGGCGCTGGCCGGCGCCGTCGTAGACCGCCCAGTAGATTTCCCGGCGCCGGGCGTCGCTCGCCACCAGCACCGGCTCGCCGGCTGCCGCTGGGTAGCCGATGGCGTCGAGCGAGCAGACGCCGTACGTGGGAACGCCGAGCACCTGCCCCATGGTGGCGGCGGTGACCAGCCCCACCCGCAGCCCGGTGAACGGACCGGGGCCGAGCCCCGCGACGATCGCGCCCAGGTCGGCCGGGCGCGCGCCCACGTCGGCGAGGACCGCGTCGACCTGCGGAGCGAGCAGTTCGCCGTGGGCACGGGCGTCGACCGTGCACCGATACGCCCGGGTCGTGACGCCGCTCACGGTGACCTCGACGAGCGCCGCGGTCACCGCCGGGGTCGAGCTGTCCACCACGAGTACGAGCACGGTGAACCAGCCTAGCCGCCCCGCTCGCCGACCGGTGACGCCCTGCCTGGCGAACGCCCCGGCTGACGCCACAGCGCTCGGGCTCCACGTCACTGTCCGTGAGGTCCACCCCTGCTGTACCCCTTATCAGCTTGATGTCATACAGACATAATGATGTCTCCATGACATCAACCTCTCGGGGACACTCGTCTTCCGGGGCCCATCACCGTGAGTGCCGGCCGCCTTGGGCGCGCCGGTCGGGACGCTGATCCACCAGTGGCTGGGCCCGGAAGCGCGCGAGCCTGCGACATAGGGCCGGATGTCAGCGGAGCCCGCAGCGAGAGCGCGACGCAGGGACCCGGAAGCGGACGTCCGGCGCGCAGGAGCCCGGTAACGATGTGCCGCACGCAGGAGGGCGCGCGACGGGAGCGATGCGGTGACATGAATCTGTCTGAGCGGTATCGGGTGGCGAGGACGGGGGCGATCATCCGGGGATGACCGAAGGCCGTCTCGCCGGACAGATCGCCAACGCCCTCCGCCGGGAACGGGAGGCCCGGGAGCTGACCCAGCGTGCCCTGGCCGAGCTGGCCGGCGTCAGCCAGGGCACGCTCGCGAACCTCGAAAAGGGTCACCGGCTGCCCAGCATCGCGTTGGTGGAGCGGCTCTTCGGTGCCCTGGACCGGCAGCTCGCGGTGGCGGTCGAGCCGCTCGACGCGCACCTGGACGCGCAGCTGGACGATCTGGCCGCGCGTCCGCTGGCCGACCGGATCTACGACCTCAGTCTCGACCGCGTGGTGGACCGGCTGGCAGACCTGCCGTACCTGCTGACCGGCAGCACCGCGGCGATCCTCCAGGGTGCGCCCGTGCCGGCGGACGGTATCGAGATCGCCGTCCGCTGGCAGGATGCCTCCACCTTCACCGCGTGGCTGAACTCCGCCTACGCCCAGCGCTGGAGCTCACGGTGGCGAGAGTACGGCGGGCTGCGCGTGGAACCGGAGGAGCCCGGCGAACACCGGTGGCTGACCCGGTACGGCGTGATCCGGGCGACCATGTGTGACGAACTGCCCGAGGCGATCGAAATCCGCCACGGCGAGCGAACCTACCGGGCGGTGCCGCTGGTCGAGGTGGAACTCTCCGATTCACGCGCCGCCCAGTTGCTGCGCCGCTACCGGCGCCGGTCAGCCCGCTGAGCGCTCCCAGTCGACGGTGGGCAGGCCGGCGTCGGCGAGCGCCTTGTTGGCGGCGCTGAACGGGCGGCTGCCGAGGAAGCCGCGCGGGTTCATCGGGCTGGGGTGGCCCGCCTCCAGCACCACATGTCGCGAGTTGGTGACCAGCGCCGCCTTCTTGCGCGCGTAGCCGCCCCACAGCAGGAAGACCACCCGCGAGTCCAGGGCGTCGAGCGCCCGGATGGTGGCGTCGGTGAACTCCTCCCACCCACGGTTGCCGTGCGAACCGGGGGTGCCCTGCCGCACGGTCAGCACCGAGTTCAGCAGCAGCACACCCTGCGCCGCCCAGCCGTCGAGGTTGCCGCTGCGTGGCTTCGGCACGCCCAGGTCCTCGCCCAACTCCTTGAAGACGTTGCGCAGCGACGGCGGCACCGAGACCCCCTCGCGCACGCTGAAGCTCAGCCCGTGCGCCTGCCCGGCCCGGTGGTACGGGTCCTGCCCGAGGATCAGCACCCGGCAGGCCGACGGCGCGCACAGCCGGTAGGCCGAGAACAGGTCCTCGACCGGCGGGAACACCGTGCCGGTCGCGTACTCCTGGGCGACGAACTCGCCCAGCGAGGCCGTACGGGCCGGGTCGAGGTGTGGGGTGAGCACCGCCCGCCACTCCTCCGGCAGCAGCGCCGGCAGGTCCAGGGTGGCAACGTCGTCGGGCATCGGCAGCCTTTCTTCACCAATCGGATCGTCTGCGGGCACTGTAGGCAGTGGGTGCGACAGTACTCAGCCCAGGGCTGCCAGACGCCGCGCCCAGTCGCCGCCGACCGGCTCCAGCTCGGCGACCCGGGTGTCGTCGTCCAGGCGGTCGAGCCGGATCCGCAAATGCGCCTCGGCCAGTTGCTCGACCAGCCCCTCGCCCCACTCGACCACGGTCACCGAATCGTCGACCGAGGCGTCCAGGTCGAGGTCGTCGATCTCGGCCCGAGGATCGCTCGCGTCGCCCAGCCGGTACGCGTCGGCGTGCACCAGCGCCACGCCACGCCCGCCGGCCGGGTCCGGCCGGTGCACCCGGGCGATCACGAACGTCGGTGAGGTGATGTCGCCGAGCACGCCCAGCCCGGCCCCGATCCCCTGGGTCAGCGCGGTCTTGCCGGCCCCCAACGGGCCGGTGAGCAGCACCAGGTCACCGGCGCGCAGCAGCTCGGCCAGCCGCCGGCCGAAGGCGTTCGTGTCCGCAGCGGTCGGTAGGCGCACCTGCCTCACCGCTCGTCCTGCCCGCAGGTGTCGAGGAACCGGGTCAGCGCGCCGTTGACCTCGTCGGCGTGCTCCAGCATCAGCACGTGCCCACTATCGTGGATCTTGACGAACTCGGCGTGCGGCAGCCGCCGGACGATCTCCTCCGAGTGGGTCATCGGCGTGATCATGTCCTTGTCTCCGACGATCACCAGTACCGGCGTCCCGGCCAGCGCGGCCAGCGCCGGGAACCGGGAGTGGGTCGCGAGGGTACGTAGGTAACGGGTCACCGTGTCGGCCGAGGTACGCGAGTTCATCTGCTCCACGTACGAAACCAGCGCCGGACTCGGCCTGCGGGTGCCGAAACCGTACCTGCGGGTGAGCAGCCAGGCCACGTTGGTGGTCGACTTGCGCGCCCGGTCGATCACCGCACCGCCGTACCGGGTGACGTTGCCCGCCATGTAGAGCATCGGCGCGCCGACCCGGCCGAGCAGGGCCGGTGCGACCAGCTTCGTCTCCGCCAGCAGCCCGCCCGAGGTGGCCATGAGCACCGTGCCCACCACCCGGTCGCCGAACATCTCCGGGTACAGCTCGGCCAACGCCATGATGGTCATGCCGCCCATCGAGTGACCGACCAGCACCAGCGGCCCCTCCGGGGCGGCCTCGTCGATCACCCGGCGCAGCGTGTGCCCCAACGCGTCCAGGTCGTACTCGCCGCCCTCCAGCCGGCCCGACCGGCCGTGCCCGGGCTGGTCGTACGCGACGATCCGGTGCTCGCCCCGCTCGGCCAGCAGCTTGCGCTGGAAGTGGAAGGTGCCCATGTCCAGGCAGAAGCCGTGCACCAGCACCACGGTCGGGTTACCCGCGACCGGCCGGGTCGGCTCGACCACCTCGACGTGGATGTCGGTGCCGTCGGGCATCTCCAACCGGTACGCCTCGTCGTACCGCTGCTCGCCGAAGACCTCGCCGGCGTACGGGTCGGTCGGATCGGCCTTGTGCCGGCGGACCAGGGCGCGCTCGGTGGCGACCCCGGCAGCGGTCACCGCGGCGGCCACGCCGAGGGCGGCTCCGACCAGGCCGGCGGCCTTCCCCGCGGCGGTCCGTGGCCGGGGAACACGCATCAGGTCAACTCGCCGTCGTAGACGCGCGGGACCCGGAGGCTGCCGAACCGGGTGACGATCTCGTAGTTGATGGTGCCGACCGCCTCGGCCCAGTCGTCCGCGGTGGGCTCGCCGTCGGCGCCGCTGCCGAACAGGGTGGCCACGTCGCCGGCGGCCACCGGGTCGTCGCCGCAGTCGAGCACGAACTGGTCCATGCAGACCCGGCCGGAGATGATCCGCCGGCGCCCGCCGAGCTGCACCGGACCGGCGTTCGAGGCGTGCCGGGGCACCCCGTCGGCGTAGCCGAGCGGCACCACGGCCAGGTTCGTCTCGCGCTCGGTGGTGTACGTGTGGCCGTACGAGACGCCGGAGCCGGCCGGAACCCGCTTGGTCAGTGTGACCCGGGCCCGGGCGGTCATCGCCGGGCGCAGTCCGTACGTCTCCCCGACCACCGGGGAGAGGCCGTAGACGGCCAGCCCCGGGCGGACCAGGTCGAAGTGGGTGTCGGGCCGGGTCAGCGTGGCCGCCGAGTTGGCCAGGTGCCGGTAGCGCGGGCGCAGCCCGGCCCGCTCGACCATGGCCAGGCCCTCATGGAAGACGGCCAACTGCCGATCGGTGGTCGGGTGGCCGGGCATGTCCGCGTACACGAAGTGGCTCCACACCCCGACCACCTCGACCAGCCCGTCGGCCTGCGCCTTGGCGGCGGCGTCGAGCAGGGCCGGCCAGTCGGCGACCGTCGCCCCGCCCCGGGCCAGCCCGGTGTCGATCTTGAGGTGCAGCCGGGCCGGGCGCTCCGCACGCCGGGCCGACTCGACCATCTCGTCGAGCTGCGGCAGGCTCGCCACCCCGAGATCGACGCCGGCTGCGACCCCGGTGTGCAACGGCAGCCCCGGCGCGAGCAGCCAGGCCAGCACCGGGGCCTCGATGCCGGCGGCGCGCAGCGCCAGCGCCTCGTCCAGGGTGCAGACGCCGAGCCAGTCCGCCCCGGCGTCCAGGGCGGCCCGGGCGGACGGGATCATGCCGTGGCCGTAGCCGTCCGCCTTCACCACCGCCATCAGCTCGGCGCTGGTGCCGGCGCGCAGCCGGCTCACGTTCTCCCGGATCGCGTCAAGGTCGACACGTGCCTCGGCCTGCCACATGCCCCCACCCTACTTTCCGCGCTGATCACCGCAGGGCGCCCCGGCCAGGTCCGTCGGCCCCGGCCGGCTGACCGGGCTTCGGAGGCGGACGTTCAGGGCAGGCGGGCCAGCACCGGACGCAACGCGGTGACCACGTCCGACGCGGTGACCGGGCCGCCGCGGGACGCCTCCCGGCCGGCCAGCCCGTGCAGGTACGCCGCCGCCGCGGCGGCCCGCTCCGCCCGCAGCCCCGTCGCGAGCAGCGAGCCGAGCAGCCCGGCCAGCACGTCGCCGGTCCCTCCGGTCGCCAGCGCGGGGGTACCGGTCGGGTTGACGTACGCCCGACCGTCCGGCGTGCCGATCACCGTGCGGTCCCCCTTGAGCAGCACCACGGCGTTCATCCAGGCGGCCAGCCGCAGCGCGGCGGCGACCCGGTCGGCACCCGGCTCCTCACCGCAGAGCCGGGTGAACTCCCGGTCGTGCGGAGTGACCACGATCGGCGCGTCGCGCCGGCGCAGCTGGTCGGCGAGGGAGCCGTCCACCAGCATGGTCAACGCGTCGGCGTCCAGCACCACCGGCACCGGCGCGGCGAGCACGGCCCGCAGCTCCGTGGCGGCCTGCTCGTCGGTGCCCAGCCCCGAGCCACACACCCACGCCTGCACCCGGCCGGCGTCGGCCACCCGGCCGGTGGCGATCACCGAGGGGTGCTGGCGCACCACCTCGTCCCGGGCACCACCGGCGTAGCGCACCAGCCCGGTCGGCCCGGCGAGCGCGCCACCGACGGAGAGCACCGCCGCACCCGGGTACGTCGTCGAGCCGGTGGCCACCCCGACCACGCCCCGGGAGTACTTCTCCGAGGCAGGGCCGAGCCGGGGCCACCAGTCGACCACGTCCGACCACTCGACGGCGTGCAGCGCCGGGCTGCCCCGCAGCCACGGTTGCAGCCCGATGTCGACCAGTTCCACCTGCCCGGCCAGCGCGGCGGCGGGACCGACCGCGAGCGCCGGCTTCAGCGCGCCGAAGGCCACCGTCACGTCGGCGCGGACCGCGTTGGGCCGGCCGGATCCGGTCAGCGGCACCGCCCCGGTGTCCACCGCGACACCGCTGGGCACGTCCACCGCCACCACCGTGGCCCGCCCACCGTCGCGCCCGTGGTGGCGCAACAGGCTCGCCGCCAACTGCTCGGCGGTCTCTCGCAGCCCGCCCTGGCCACCGATGCCGACGATGCCGTCGAGCACCAGGTCGACCACTGCCGGTGGGCGCTCCACGATCCGCCCGCCGGCGGCCCGCAGCGCGGCCAACCCCTCGGCGTGGGCGCGGCCCGGGTTGAGCAGCAACGCCGACACGGCCGCGCCCCGCCGGGCGAGGCGGGCACCGGCGTACAACGCGTCGCCGCCGTTGTCACCGGAGCCGACGAGCAGCAGCACCGGCGCGGCGTACACCCCACCCCGGTCGGCGAGCAGCAGCGCGCAGCGGCGGGCCAGCCCGGCCGCAGCGCGCTGCATCAGCGTGCCGGCCGGCAGGCTGGCCATCAGTGCCGCCTCCGCCGCGCGTACGTCCGCCACCCGCCAGACCGGCCGCATGTCACTCTCCGTTTCCCGCGCCCAGGGCGCGTCGGACGCTCAGCGCTCCGCCACCACCACTGCGGAGGCGATCCCGCCGTCGTGCGACAGCGAGAGATGCCAACGATTGATACCGCGTTCGGTGGCCGCCGTGGCGACCGTGCCGGAGACGGTCAGCCAGGGCCTACCGTCCGGATCCGCAACGATCTCGCAGTCGTGCCAGCTCAGCCCGCCCGGGGCGCCGAGCGCCTTGGCCACCGCCTCCTTGGCGGCGAAGCGGGCGGCCATCGACTCGGGCGAACGCGGGTTACCGGCGGCGGTGTACCGCTCGGCCTCGGTGAACAGCCGGTCGGCGAGCAACGGCGTGCGGGCCAGCGCCCGGGCGAACCGGTCGACCAGCACGACATCGATGCCGACAGCGACGATCACGCGGCCCACCCTACCGGCGCGGGAGCGGCAAGATAGCCGCCGACCGCGCACCGGGCAACGCCTGTGGACACCCCTGAGGTACGCCCGCCGCCCGCTGTCCACAGGGCGGGCCGGCCGCGGCCGGTGCCGCCTAGCGTCGGCCGGGTCGTGGGGTGCCGGGAGCGGGAGGGGTCGATGGCCGAGGACGAGTTGACCGTACGGCCGGAGGTGCTGCACGAGGTCGGGCGGTCGCTGGGCGACACCGGCTACCGGCTGGGTAACGGGCTGGCCGGCGTGCCCGGGCTGGCGGTACCGGCCCGGGACTGGTCGACGGCGGAGGTGTTAGCAGCCCTGGAGGCGGCCGTGCACGCCTGGTCCGGGCGGCTCGGCGGCCGGGTGGCGGAGACCGGTGACGCGGTGCGCGCCGCCGCCGGGGCGTACGAGTCGGTGGACTCGCGGGCCGCCGCCCGGCTGTCCGCGCTGCCCCGATGAGCGGGGCCGGGCCGGCGACCCGCAACGCACCGGGAGAGGTCGGCTACGCCCAGCTCTGGACGGCCGATCCGGCGGCCTGGCGGGCCACCGGGACGGCCTGGGCGAGCCTGACCGACCTGGCCGAGCGGCGGGCCGGCGAGCTGGTGGCCGGCGCGGCCACGCTGCGCTCCGGCTGGTCGGGCCGGGCCGCCGAGTCGGCCGGGACGCGACTGGCCGGGCTACGGGCTGAGCTGGTCGCGCTCGCCCCGGCCGCGATCGAGGTCGACCAGGTCCTCGCCGAGTTCGCCGCACGACTGACGGCCGCGCAGGCCCGACTTGCCTCGGCCGTGGCCCTCGCCACCGCCGCAGGGGTCCTGGTCGACCGATGGGGCCGGGTGCGCCCCGACCCCGGCCGGGTGCCGACCGACCGGGCCGGCCCGACGGTGGACGGAGTGGCGGCGGCCATCCGGGGCGCGCTCGACCTGGCCGCGACGGCCGACCGGGAGGCCGCCGACCGCCTCAGGCAACTGGTGGACGCCGCCGGGTCGGGCTGGCTGGCCGGGCCGCCACCGGGCCGACCCGCTCCGGACACCGACCCCGCGCTGGTCAACCGCTGGTGGGCTGGGCTCACCCCGGCCGAACGACGCTGGCTGGTGGTACACGAACCCGACCTGATCGGCCGGCTGGACGGAGTCCCCATCGCCGCCCGCGACCAGGCCAACCGGTTGCTGCTGGGAGCTCGGCGGGAGGCGCTGCTCGCGCAGTGGGGGCAGTTGCTGGGCCGGGTGCCGCGCGGGCTGGCCGAACTGGCCGGGCTGCGCCGCGTCGATGCCGCTCTGGGCGGCCTGGACGCGCTCGCCGCCCGGCTGGCGGCACCCGAGACGCCTCGGGCGTACCTGCTCGGGCTGGACGTCGGCGGCGAGGGGCAGGCGGTGGTGGCGCTGGGCAACCCGGACCGCGCCGCCAGCGTCCTGACCTACGTGCCGGGGATGACCGCCGGGCTCCACGACGCCACCGGCGAGTTGGGCCGGGCGGCCCGGGTGCTGTCCCGCTGCGCCGAGCTGGCGCCGGGCGAGGAGACCTCGGCGGTGCTCTGGCTGGACTACGACGCCCCGGATTTCCTGCACGAGGCGGCTTGGGACGGGCAGGCGCGCGCGGCCGGCGATCCGCTGCACCGGTTCCAGGAGGGGCTGCGGGCCACCCACGACGGGCCGGCGGCCCGGCAGACGGTGCTCGGGCACAGCTACGGGTCGCTGGTGGTGGGCACCGCCGCCCGCGACCACGGGCTCGCCGCGGACGCGCTGGTCTTCGTCGGCTCACCCGGGGTGGGCGTGGCGCACGCGTCCGAGCTGGGCGTACCGCCCGGGCAGGTGTGGGCCAGCACCGCGCCGGACGACGTGATCCGGCTGACCCGCCCGCCGGGTGACCTGGCCCGCCAGGCGGTGCTCAGCGTCTCCCCGGTCACCGCCTTAGCTGGGATGCTGACCGGGCCGACCGACGAACGCTGGTTCGGGCGTGACCCGGCCGAGGCGGCCTTCGGTGGCCGGACGTTCCCCAGCGGCCGGTACGGCCACACCGGCTACTGGCATCCGGCCAACCCGGCACTCGACGGCATGGCGAAGGTGGTTCTCGGCCACTGACCCGACGGTCCGGGCCGTGGCGGTCCGCCACGGCCCGCCCGACGGTTACTCCACGGTGACGGACTTGGCGAGGTTACGCGGCTGGTCGACGTCGTGTCCCCGGGCGGCGGCGATCTCGGCAGCGAAGACCTGCAACGGCACGGTGGTCACCAGCGGCGCCAGCAGCGTCGGCGTACGCGGCACGTAGATCAGGTGGTCGGCGTAGCGGACGACGGACTCGTCGCCCTCCTCGGCGATCACGATGGTGCGGGCACCACGCGCG
This sequence comes from Micromonosporaceae bacterium KJ-029, assembly GCA_005402585.1. Classification (GTDB taxonomy): domain Bacteria; phylum Actinomycetota; class Actinomycetes; order Mycobacteriales; family Micromonosporaceae; genus Micromonospora. The sequence continues at coordinate 153,021 of BIFP01000002.1, forward strand.
CGTACCTCCTGGATGTTGGAGACGACCTTGTCGTGCAGCAGTCCCCGGCCGACCGGCGACGGCACCACACAGATCACCGGGGTGCCCTGGTCGATCAGCGCGATCGGGCCGTGCTTCAGCTCGCCCGCGGCGAAGCCCTCGGCGTGCATGTACGCCAGCTCCTTGAGCTTCAGCGCACCCTCCAGCGCCACCGGGTAGCCGACGTGCCGGCCGATGAACAGCACCGTCGGCTCCGACTTCAGCTCGCGGGCCAGCTCGCGGACCGGCTCGATCCGCCCGAGCAGCTCACGCAGCTTGTCCGGCACCTGGTGGAGCTGTTCGACCACGGCCGCCACCTCGTCGGCGAACTTGATGCCCCGCACCTGGGCCAGGTGCAGGCCAATCAGGTAGCAGGCGACCAGCTGGGTGAGGAACGCCTTGGTGGAGGCGACCGCGATCTCCGGCCCGCCGTGGGTGTAGAGCACCGCGTCGGACTCCCGGGGGATGGTGGAGCCGTTGGTGTTGCAGATGGCCAGCACCCGGGCCTTCTGCTCCTTGGCATGCCGCAGCGCCATCAGGGTGTCCATGGTCTCGCCGGACTGCGAGATCACCACGATCAGGGTGGACCGGTCGAGCACCGGGTCGCGGTAGCGGAACTCGCTGGCCAGTTCCACCTCGCAGGGGATCCGGGTCCAGTGCTCGATGGCGTACTTGGCCACCAGACCGGAGTGGTACGCGGTGCCGCAGGCGACGATGAAGATCTTGTCCACGTCGCGCAGGTCCTGGTCGCTGAGCCGGACCTCGTCGAGCATGATCTCGCCGCTCTCGGTCAGCCGGCCGAGCAGGGTGTCCGCGACGGCCTGCGGCTGCTCCTCGATCTCCTTGAGCATGAACCAGTCGTAGCCACCCTTCTCGGCAGCCGAGGAGTCCCAGTCGATGTGGAAGTCCTTGCCGCTGGCCGGCTGGCCGGCGAAGTCGGTGATCTCGATGGCGTCGGCGGTGATCAGGACGATCTGGTCCTGGCCCAGCTCGACCGCGTCGCGGGTGTGCTCGATGAAGGCGGCGACGTCGCTGGCGAGGTAGTTCTCCCCGTCCCCACGGCCGACCACCAGCGGCGAGTTGCGGCGCGCGCCGACCACCGCGCCGGGCACCCCGGCGTCCACGGCGAGCAGGGTGAACGCGCCCTCCAGCCGCTGGCAGACCACCCGCATGGCGGCGGCGAGCAGCTGCGGCCCGTCCGGCTGGCCGGCCGCCCGCAGCTCGGCCAACGCCTTGGCGAGCAGGTGCGCGGCACACTCGGTGTCGGTGTCGCTGGCGAACTGGACGCCGTCGTCCTCCAGCTCGGCGCGGAGCTTGGCGAAGTTCTCGATGATGCCGTTGTGAATCACCGCGACCCGGCCGTCGGGCGACAGGTGCGGGTGGGCGTTACGGTCCGTGGGGCCGCCGTGGGTGGCCCACCGGGTGTGCCCGATGCCGGTGGTGCCGTCGCCGATGCCGATCGGGCTGGCGCCGCAGGCGGCCGGGTCCTCGGCGGCGCGCTCGGAGAGCACCTTCTCCAGGTTGGCCAGCTTGCCGGCCTTCTTCTCGGTCAACAGCTCGCCGTCGCAGACGACGGCGACGCCGGCCGAGTCGTAGCCGCGGTACTCCAGCCGCCGCAAGCCGTCGAGCACGATGCCGAGTGCCGGTCGGGCACCGGCGTAGCCCACGATTCCACACATGAGTGGCAGCCTAACCAGTTTCGCTCACGGTGTCTGCGCAAAAGCCGGGTAAACAATCACTGAATTTGAGCGATCAGGCACTGCCGGTGATCGGGGCCACATAGCACGCAGGCGGGGTCGGGCGGCATCACGGCTCGCACCCGTACCCTGACGGGCGTGACGAGCACCGATGTCGACCCGCTGGTGAGCCGGATGCGCCCTTTCGGGACGACGATCTTCGCCGAGATGTCCGCCCTCGCCGTACGAACCGGGGCGGTGAACCTCGGGCAGGGCTTTCCGGACACCGACGGCCCGCCGGAGATGCTCGCGGCGGCGGCCGAGGCGTTGCGCTCCGGCCGCAACCAGTACCCGCCGGGCCCCGGCGTCCCCGAACTACGGGCGGCCGTGGCGGCGCACCAACGCCGGTTCTGGGGCCTGGAGTACGACCCGGACGGCGAGGTGGTTATCACCGCCGGTGCCACCGAGGCGGTCGCCGCGGCGATCCTCGCCCTCTGCGAGCCGGGCGACGAGGTGGTCTGCTTCGAGCCGTACTACGACTCGTACGCCGCCTCGATCACGCTGGCCGGCGCGGTGCGGCGCCCGGTCACCCTGCACCCCGGCCCCGACGGGCGGTACGCCTTCGACCCCGCCGCCCTGCGCGCCGCGTTCGGCCCGCGTACCCGGTTGGTGCTGCTGAACTCCCCGCACAACCCGACCGGCAAGGTGTTCACCCCGGCCGAGCTGTCCCTGATCGCCGAGCTGTGTCAGGAGCACGGCGCGTACGCGGTGACCGACGAGGTGTACGAGCACCTCGTCTTCACCGACGCGGCGAGCGGACACGTCCCGCTGGCGACGCTGCCCGGGATGCGCGAGCGGACGCTGCGGATCTCCTCGGCCGGCAAGACCTTCTCCTGCACCGGCTGGAAGGTGGGCTGGGCGAGCGGCCCGGCCGCGCTGGTCTCCGCGGTGCTCCGGGTCAAGCAGTTCCTCACCTTCGTCAACGCCGCGCCCCTGCAACCGGCCGTCGCGGTGGCGCTCGCCCTGCCCGACGCCTATTTCACCGACTTCCGCGCCGGCCTCCAGGCCCGGCGGGACCAGCTCATCGGCGGGCTCGCCGACGCCGGTTTCGAGGTGCTCACGCCGGAGGGGACGTACTTCGTCACCGCCGACGTCACCGCCCTCGGCGGCACCGACGGCGTCGAGTTCTGCCGCTCGCTGCCCGAGCGCTGCGGCGTGGTCGCCGTACCCACCCAGGTCTTCTACGACGATCCCGAGGCCGGCCGGCGACTGGTCCGGTTCGCCTTCTGTAAACGTCCCGAGGTGCTCACCGAGGCGGTGGCCCGGCTGCGCCGAGCGGAGGTGGGCCGATGACCGACGCGTACGCCGAGCGGGTCCGCCGGCTGACCGCGCTGCGCGGCTGCGACACGGTGCTCTCCGGGGCCCGGCCGGCCTCGGTCGCCGAGCAACTCGACGCGATCCGGGTGCGGGCCGACGACGACCTGCTGCCCGACTTCTACGGCGAGGGCGGGGCGGTGGCCGCACTGGAACGCCGGGTCGCCGAGCTGCTCGGCACCGAGGCGGCGGCCTTCTTCCCCACCGGCACCATGGCACAGCAGGTGGCCATGCGCCACGGCGCCGAGTCGACCGGCCGGAACGCCGTCGGGCTGCACCCGCTGAGCCATCCGCTGCTGCACGAGCGGGACGCGTACGCCGTGCTCGGTGGGCTGCGGGCGGTCCGCACCACGACCGCGCCAGGCAACCCGACCGCCGACGAGGTAGCCGCGCTCGACGAGCCGATCGGCACCCTGCTGCTCGAACTGCCGCTGCGCGACGCCGGCTTCGTCCTGCCGAGCTGGGACGAGTTGGTCGCCATCGCCGGGGCGGCCCGCGAGCTTGGTGCCCGGGTGCACCTGGACGGTGCCCGGCTCTGGGAGTCCACCGTCCATCTGGGGCACTCGGCGGCCGAGATCGCCGCCCTGGCCGACAGCACGTACGTCTCGTTCTACAAGTCCCTCGGCGGCATCTCGGGGGCGGCGCTGGCCGGTGACGCCGGGCTGGTCCGGTACGCCCGAGCCTGGCGGCACCGCTACGGCGGCAACCTGTTCCAGCAGTGGCCGGCCGCCCTCGCCGCGCTGCACGGGCTGGAGCACGAGCTACCCCGGCTGGCCGGCTACGTCGCGCACGCGAAGCAGGTGGCGGAGGTGCTGGCCGCCCTGCCCGGCGCGCGGGTGCATCCGGCACCGCCGCACACGCACCAGTTCCGGCTCTGGCTGCCGTACCCGGCGGACGCCCTCAACGACGCCAACCTCGCCCTCGCCGAGGAGGAGAAGGCGTGGTTCGTCGGCGGCTGGCAGGGCACCGAACTGCCCGACCTGGCGATGGCCGAGGTCACAGTGGCCGAACCCGCCCTGCAACTGGACGCCGACCAAGTGGCCGAACTGGGTACCCGTTTCCTCCGCCGCCTCTCGGCAAGCTGACGACGGCGAGCGGCAGTGTTAAAAAGGGGCCCCTCCTCTACACCAGGCGTTAAGAAGGGGCCCTTCCTTACACGGTCAGGCCGGGCTGGCCGTGCGTACCTGCGCGGCGATCCGCTCGGCCACCTCGCGGGCGGTCGCCTCGGTGGCGGCCTCGACCATCACCCGGACCAGCGGCTCGGTGCCCGACGGGCGCAGCAGCACCCGCCCGGTCTCGCCCAGCTCGGCCTCGGCCCGCTCGACCTCGGCGCGTACGGCGGGTGCGGCGGCGCCGACGGTGCGGTCGCCGACCGGCACGTTGATCAGCACCTGCGGCAGCTTGGTCACCACGGCCGCGAGGTCCGCCAGGGAACGGCCGGTCGCCGCCATCCGGGCCATCAGGTGCAGCCCGGTCAACACCCCGTCGCCGGTGGTGGCGTACGTCGGCATGACGATATGCCCACTCTGCTCGCCGCCCAGGGCCAGCCCGGAGCCGCGCAGCTCCTCCAGCACGTACCGGTCGCCGACCTTGGTCTCGACCAGCCGGATGCCCTCGGCGGACATGGCCAGCCGCAGGCCGAGGTTGCTCATCACGGTGGCCACCAGGGTGTCCCCGGTAAGCGTGCCGGCCTCCCGCATGGCCAGGGCCAGGATCGCCATCAGCTGGTCGCCGTCGACCTCGTCGCCGTCGGCGCTCACCGCGACGCAGCGGTCGGCGTCGCCGTCGTGCGCAATGCCCAGGTGCGCGCCGTGCTCCACCACGGCCTGGCGCAGGGCCTCGATGTGGTTCGACCCGCAGTCGTCGTTGATGTTGAGCCCGTCCGGCTCGGCGTTGATCGCGATCACCTCGGCACCGGCCTCCCGGTACGCCGTGGGAGCCACCTCGGCGGCGGCGCCGTTGGCGCAGTCGACCACGACCTTGATCCCGTCGAGGCGGTGCGGCACCGACCCGACGAGGTGTTGCACGTAGTGGTCGGCGCCGTCGAGCAGGTCGTGCACCCGGCCCACCCCCGCGCCGACCGGGCGCTCCCAGGCGGTGGTGGCGTTGGCCTCGATGGCCGCCTCGATCCGCATCTCGATCTCGTCCGGCAGCTTGTGCCCACCGGCGGCGAAGAGCTTGATCCCGTTGTCGGGCATCGGGTTGTGCGAGGCGGACAGCATCACCCCGAGGTCCGCCTTGGCCTCCGCGGTGAGGAACGCCACGGCCGGGGTGGGCAGCACACCGACCCGGACGACCGTGGCGCCGGCGCTGGTCAGCCCGGCCACCACGGCCGCCTCCAGCATCTCGCCACTGGCCCGGGTGTCCCGGCCCACCACGGCCAGCGGCGCATGGCTGCGGTCCGACTCGGCGAGGGTGTGGGCAGCCGCGACGGCCACCGAGAGCGCCAACTCTGGGGTGAGATCGGCGTTCGCGCGCCCGCGTACACCGTCCGTGCCGAACAACCGGCCCATACCCGACAACCTCCCATAAAACTACCGATGAAGGAGAAAGCGAAACGGCCGGTCCACCTCCCGGGTTGAGGGGAGGCGGACCGGCCGTCCGTCAGAAGTACAAGGTGCGGCTGGAGATCAGCGCTTCGAGTACTGAGGAGCCTTACGGGCCTTCTTGAGGCCGTACTTCTTGCTCTCCTTGACCCGAGCGTCACGGGTCAGGAAGCCGGCCTTCTTCAGCGCCGGGCGGTCGTCCGGCTCGCTGACGATCAGCGCCCGGGCGATGGCCAGCCGCAGCGCACCGGCCTGGCCGGTGGTGCCGCCGCCACGCAGGTTGGCGATGACGTCGAACGCCTCGGCCTTCTCGGCGGTGACCAGCGGGTCCTTGATCAGCTGCTGGTGCACCTTGCTCGGGAAGTAGGCCTCCAGGTCTCGCCCGTTGCAGGTGATCTTGCCGGAGCCCGGCACGATGCGGACCCGGACGATGGCCTCCTTGCGCCGACCCACGGTCTGGATCGGGCGGTCACCACGAGGCGCGCGGGCGACGGGCGCCGGCGCCTCGGTGGCCTCGGGGGCGACCTCGGTGGCGGTGATGTCGGTCATGCTGATTCCTTCGCCCGCGCTCACTGCGCGATCTGCTTGATCTCGAACGGCACCGGCTGCTGCGCGCCGTGCGGGTGCTCGGCACCGGCGTAGACCTTCAGCTTCTTGATGAGCTTACGGCCGAGCTTGTTGTGCGGGAGCATCCCCTTCACAGCCAGCTCCACGGCACGGTCGGGGCGCTTGGCGAGCAGCTCCTCGTAGCCGACCTGCTTCAGCCCGCCCGGGTAGCCGGAGTGGCGGTAGGCGATCTTCTGTTGACGCTTGTTGCCGGTCAGCGCGACCTTGCCCGCGTTCACGATGACGACGAAGTCGCCCGTGTCGACGTGCGGCGCGAAAGTCGGCTTGTGCTTGCCCCGCAGCAGCGTGGCGGCGTGGGTGGCCAGGCGGCCCAGCACGACATCAGAGGCGTCGATGACGTGCCACTGACGCTCGATCTCACCCGGCTTCGGGCTGTACGTACGCACAGGTCTACCTTGTCTCGTCGTCGGTCTGGGGTCGCGCGCCGAGGTGACCAGGGAATCCGGTCGGACCAGCGCGCACGAACGACCAAGCGTACCTCAGGCGGCACGCCCACAGATGTCGTACAACAGCAGGCAACGATACCCGCAGCCCTACCGGCCGGTCAAAACGGGGTCCGTGGGTACGCCCGCGGGCCCGGTCAGAGCTGCTGCAGGATGCGCAACGCCCGGTCGACCCGCCGCATGGTCTCGGTGTCGGCCACGTCCACGCACTCGGTGAACCACTTCTTCATCGGCGACGAGAGCCGGTCGGGCATCACCACCCAGCCGCCCATCGGTACCGCCAGGGGCGAGTCGCGCAGCAACGCCGCCTCGACCACCTCCGCCACGATCACGATGGGCACCGCGGTGGAGTTGTAGACGTCCGAGCTGATCACCAGCCCGAGCCGCTCCCGGGCGCCGTGGACCTGCCAGACCTCACCCCTACGCAGCACGCGGGCGACCGCCGAAGAGCAGGTCGTCGACCATGCCGACCTCCTGGGCGTCAGCCAGGGAGGCGGACTCCAGGTCCAGCCCGGCCCGCCCGACCGCGGCGGCGTGCGCGGCGAAGACCTCCCGCAGCGCCTTCTCCCGGGCCGCCTGATCCATCCAGGCGGAGAGCGAAAGACCCTCTCGCTTGGCGAACCGCCGGGCTTCGGCGATCGTCTCGTCGGAGAACGACAGAGTCACCTTGGCTGTCATGCCGGACAGATTACCCGCTGGTATGACCGCCAGTCATCCCCGCCGTACCACCTCCCGGCCCCGCTCCACGGCCGTCGGGCCGGTTCACCGCCCGGTCGGCGCCGGCACGAAGGTGGTGGGGGCGCGGCCCCCGAAGACAGCGAACCGCCACGCCTTGAAATAGCAGTCGACGTCCACCAGGCCGGCCTCGACCAGCCAGCCACACTGCTCCCCGACCGGCGCCGGCCGGTCGCACGCCATCCGTTGCTCGGCCGCGGCGATCTCGGCGGCGTCCGAGCCCAGGGCGGCGGTCTGCGCCAGCCAGACCTCGTGGTAGCGCTGATCCAACTCCGGAGTCGGTCCGGCGACCTGTTCCGCGTTGACGAAGACCCCGCCGGGCACCAGCACCGAAGCCACCCGTCGGTAGAGATCGCGCTTGCCGGCGTGGTCCAGGTGGTGGATGGCCAGCGCGCTGACCACGGCGTCATACCGCCCGGCGGGCAGCGGGTCGGCCAGGTCCGCCACGACCACCCGGTGCGCCACGCCGTCGGCGGACAGCCGCGCGGCGGCCCCGGCGAGCATCTTCGGCGCGGCGTCGACGAGGGTCAGCCGGAGGCCCGGCACGGTGGCGGCGAGCAGCGACGACAGCAGCCCGGTCCCGGCGCCCAGATCCAACACCTCGGGCGTACGGCCCGCCGCCAGCGCGGCTCGCAGCGGCGGCCCGGCCACCTCGACAGCCGTGCCGTAGAACGCCTCGAAGCAGGGCACCAGCCGTCGGCGCGACCCGTCGTAGGCACCGGCCACCGCGTCGAACGCCTCAGCCACTCCCACCAGAAGCCTCCCATATTCCAGGAATACCGTTCCAGATTGTAGGCCAAACCAGCCAATCCGCCGTCGTAGTGCGGTGTGAGCGGCTCTTGACAGGACCGAAACAGACGGGACGCGGGCCGGAAACCGCCCAGCGGCACGCTTTGCCGACATGACAGACGGTGCGCGGTTGGCGACGCAGCCGGGTCGGGGCCCCCGAGCGGCGAGGTGCGGCTGCGACAGGAGGGGTGAATGCGCGAGGAACTGGCCGGCTTCACCATCGGGGTAACCGCCGACCGACGGCGGGACGAACTCGCCGCGCTGCTCCAACGACGTGGCGCCCGGGTGGTGCTCGCTCCCGCCCTGCGGATCGTGCCGCTCGCCGACGACACCGAACTGCGCGAGGCGACCCGGGCCTGCCTGGACCGGTCGCCGGACGTCCTGATCGCCAACACCGGTATCGGGATGCGCGGGTGGTTGGAGGCAGCCGAGGGGTGGGGGCTGGCCGAACCGCTGCGCTCGGTGCTCAGCGGCGCGTACGTCGTCACCCGGGGGCCCAAGGCACGCGCGGTGACCCGCGCGGCCGGCCTGTCCGACCAGTGGTCGCCCAGCTCGGAAAGCTGCGCCGAGGTGGTCGAGCACCTGCGCCAGCGGGGCGTGGCCGGGCAGGTGGTGGCCATGCAGCTGCACGGCGAGCGGCAACCGGAGTGCACCAGCGCGCTGGAGGCGGCCGGGGCCACCGTCATCGAGGTACCGGTCTACCGCTGGGCTCCACCCATCGACCCGGCGCCGCTGCACCGGCTGGTCGATCTGGTGGCCGGCCGGCTGGTGGACGCGGTCACCTTCACCTCGGCGCCGGCGGCGGAGGCGCTGTTGCGGGCCGCCGGAGACCGCACGGAGACGGTCCTGGAGGCGCTGCGCGGTGACGTACTGGCCAGCTGCGTCGGACCGGTCACCGCGGAGCCGCTGGTCCGGCGCGGGGTGCCGGTGAGCGCGCCGAGCCGGGCGCGACTGGGCGCGCTGGTCCGCACGATCGTCGACGAGTTGCCCCGGCGGACGGTCACCATCAAGGTCACCGGGCACCTGCTCACGCTGCGCGGCCACGCGGCGGTGGTGGACGGCGAACTGCGCCCGCTCGCCCCGGCGCCGATGGCGGTGCTGCGGGCCCTGGCCCAGACGCCGGGCCGGGTGCTGTCACGTACCGCCCTGTTACGGACGCTGCCGCGCGGCGCGGACGAGCACGCCGTGGAGATGGCGGTGGCCCGGCTGCGGGCCGGCCTGAAGGCCCCGCGCGTGGTGCAGACCGTCGTGAAGCGCGGCTACCGCCTGCGCGTCGACTGACGACCCGCGACCGGCCCCGCCCGGCCGGGGCCAAGCCGGCGGGGCCGTCGCGAGGTTTCCCGACCGTCTCTCAGCCGACCGGAGTCGGGTAGCCCCGGTCGTGCTCGGCCTGGAGCCGGGCCATGGCGTGTTCGACCACGGTCACCAGCACCCGCTTGACCGAATCGCGCTGCCGCGCGTCGGTCATCACCAGCGGCACGTCCGGCGAGATGGCCAGCGCCTCGCGGACCTCCTCCAGTTCGTACTGCTGCGCGCCGTCGAACCGGTTGAGCGCCACCACGTACGGCAGGTTGCGGCTCTCGAAGTAGTCCAGCGGGGCGAACGCGTCGGTGATCCGGCGGGTGTCCACCAGTACGGTGGCGCCCACCGCACCTCGGATGATCTCGTCCCACATGAACCAGAACCGGGTCTGCCCAGGTGTACCGAAGAGGTACAGGATCAGGTCCTGCGCCATGGTGATCCGGCCGAAGTCCATGGCGACCGTGGTGGTCTCCTTGCCCGGCACCTTCGACGGATCGTCGATGCCGACGCCCGCCGCGGTCATCACCGCCTCGGTGGTCAGCGGTGTGATCTCGGAGATCGCACCGACCAGCGTCGTCTTGCCGACACCGAAGCCGCCCGCGACGACAATCTTCGCGGAGATGATTCCCCGGCTCTGGCGGGCCCCGGCGGGGTCATAGCTCGCGAAGTCCACTCAGCACCCTTCCCAGCATTTCCATCCGCTCCTCGTAACCTGTGGCGGGAGCGGCCGTCTGTAGCGTCAACAGGCCCTCGGTCACCATGTCGGCGACCAGCACCCGGGCGACACCCAGCGGCAACCGGGTGTACGCGGCGATCTCCGCCAGCGACTCGGGCCGGCCCTCGCAGACCATGGCGATGCGATGCTTGTCATGCCCGGCGAACCGCGATTCGTTGATCTGGCTGGGGCTGGCCAGCAGCACGGCTTCCAGGGCTATGTCCCGGAGCGGCTCGGTCCGGCCCCGGGTGACCGCGTACGGCCGGACCAGCGCACCCCGTGGGTCGCGCCGCTGCTCCATCCGCGATCACCTCCTCTCCCGTCCGCCGGCGCGACCGCCGGGTCAGTTTCCCGGCGCGGGACCGCGCCGGACCTGTTACGACCGCACCGCGTCCCGCGGCAGCGGCACCAGCGCCGCCCCGACCCGCTCCACCAGCAACGCCATCTCGTAACCCACCTGGCCGACGTCGCAGCTTCGCGCCGCGAGCACGGCCATCGACGAGCCGTCGCTGATGGACATCAGGAACAGGTAACCGCTGTCCATCTCAATGACCGTCTGCAACACCCCGCCGGCGCTGAACATCCGCGCGGCACCCTCGGTCAGGCTGACCACGCCGGAAGTGATCGCGGCAAGCTGGTCCGCCCGGTCCGTCGGCAGGTCGCGGGAGGAGGCGAGCAGCAGCCCGTCCGCGGACACCGCCACCACATGGGCGATCCCCGCCACGCTGTCGGCGAAGTTGGTGAGCAGCCAACCCATGTCCTGCATGGCCGCTGGCCTGTTCATCGGCTCGTCTCCTTGGTCGAGGTGCTGTTCTGAGTCGTGCCGGCCGTCCGCCCGCGCTGGACGCCACGGTGGTAGGCCGACAGCAGGCCGCGTACTTCGTCCGGCGTACGGCGGCTGCGCTCCCGCCCGCTGCGGGATTCGATCCCACCGGGCACGAGTTGCGCTTGCGGCACCCGCTTCGGCAGGCCGGACCGGGTCGTCCCGGCGGGAGTGGGCTCGGCCGCCTGGCTGGCCCGCGACCAGCCCTCGTCGGCCGCCGTCCGCCAGGCGTCAGCGTCCGTCCCGCCGGACGCGGGCGGCGCGGACGGTGGCGGCGCGGCGGGCGGCACCGGCGCTGCCGCCGTGGGCTGCGGACTGGTCGCCGCGGCCGGTGCCGGCCGGTACGACGGTGGCGGCGGCTGCGCGGGCGACCCCGTGGCCGCCGCGCCGGGCGTACGGGTGGGCAACGGGCTCCGCCCTCTGGTCGGCTCGACGGCAGGCGTCGGCGGGCCGGCGACCGGCTGCGGCGGCGGCTCGTCGAACTGCGGCCGGCTGAAGATGGCCGTCGCGTCGTTGCCGTGCGACCGGAACCAGACCGCCTCCATCTCCCGGAAGATCGGCGCCTCGGCCGACGGCTCCGGTGGGGCGGTGATCGGGCCGGCGGAGATCGGGGCGGTGGCGGCCAGGCTGGCGCCCAGCCCGCCGAAGGTGGGGCCGTCGAGGCTCCCACCACCGGAGTGCTGGGTGGCACCCGGGGCGAAGCCGGCCGGGGCGGTCACCGCCGCACCGGCGACCGGGCCCACCGGCAGTACCGGCGCGGCCGGGGCGACGTGGCCGCCCGAGTTCGCGCCCCGGTAGGGCAGCGGGTCGAGGGCCGGCTGGGCGACGGTGGGCGTACCGGCGTTGAACCCGCCGGCGAAGGCTGGCGGCGACGTGTGGGCGGGTGGTGGCACCTGTTCCGACGCCGGTTCCGTGGCCGGCCAGGGCGCCGAGGACGGCGTGGTGCTGCGCCACCGGTCGGCCAGCGTGGCGGTGTTGGTACGTCCCGCACCGCCGACCGGGTCGGGGACGGCTGCCGGCGCCTTCGGGCTCTGCTCGACTGCGAGCGGCTGGCGCGGACGGGTGATCTGCTCGCGCCCGCGCAGGCTCGGCAGCACCACCGTGGCATTGGGCAGCGTGACCTGCGCGACGGTGCCGCCCTCGACGTTGCGGCGCAGCTCGACCCGGATGCCGTACCGGGCCGCCAGCCGGCTGACCACGGCGAGGCCCATCAGCCGGAACGCCGCGACGTCCACGCTGGACGGCGCGGCGAGTCGCCGGTTGAGCGAGTCCAACTGCTCGTCGGTCAGACCGAGGCCCCGGTCCTCGATCTGGATGAGCACGTAGTCCCGGATCCGCCGGGCGTCGGCGACCACGGTGGTGTTCGGCGGCGAGAAGCGGGTGGCGTTGTCGAGCAGCTCGGCCACCAGCCGCACCACGTCGTTGACCGCGTGCGCGGCCACCGAGACGTCGGTGTCGACGGTGCCGAACTCGATCCGGTTGTAGAGCTCCACCTCGGACTGCGCGGCCCGCAGCACGTCGACCAGCAACGCGTCGTCCCGGCGCGGCACGGCCGAGTCCGCCCCGGCCAGCACCAGCAGGTTCTCGTCGTTTCGGCGCATCCGGGTGGCGAGGTGGTCGAGTTCGAACAGCTGGGCGAGGCGCTTCGGGTCCTCCTCGCCGCGCTCGATCGCGTCGAGTTCACCGATCATGCGGTCGACCAGGGTCTGACTACGCCGGGCCAGGTTGAGGAACATCGCCGAAACGCTGGTCCGCAGGGCCGCCTGCTCGGCGGCGACGCGGACCGCCTCGCGGTGTACCACGTTGAAGGCCAGGGCGACCTGGCCCACCTCGTCGCGGTTGTTGAGCTGGATCGGGTCCCGTACCTCGCGGACGATCGCGTCGACGCCCCCGTCGCTGACGTTGCCCATCCCCTGTAGCCGGCGCACCGCGTCGGGCAGGTCGTGGTTGGCCACCGAGAGCGCGCCCTCGCGCAGCCGGCGCAGCGAGTGGTTGAGCGAACGGGCCAGAACCACCGCCATGGTCACCGCGATGAGCAGGGTGACCAGCACCAGCGTCGTCTCGATGACGGCCTGCCGGAGAACGTCCGATCGGGCCTGCTCGGTCTGGGCGAACAGGCGGTCCTGCAGCTCGATCTCGGCCCACCGCATCAGCTCGTGCACCGCGCCGATCGCCGCGGTGGCGTCCTGTGCGGTGACCGGCGAGCGCTGTCCCACCGAGCGGCTGATGTCGGTGGAGATCCGGTCGGCCAGCACCACGGCGTCGCCGGAAACGGTGCTCTCCACCAGCGCGCGCTGCTCCGGGTCGGCGGCCAGCGAGAAGGCCAGCAGCGCCTCCTGCTGACCGGTCAGGGTGGAGACGAAGGCGGAGAACTGCTCGCTGTCGAGCCGGCCGGCACTCAGCGCGGTGAACGCGATCGACTCCTCCTCCGCGACGGCCGCCTTGGCCCGAGCGAAGGCGGCGACCGCTCGCCGGCGGTCCGCGAGCTGCTCGTCACCGGGCAGTTGGGCCAGCCCGTCGCCGTACGCGACCAGGTCGGCCAGCACGACGCCGTACCGCAGCGCCGCCTCGGCGACCGCCATCTGCTGGCGGTCGAGCACCTCCTGCCGGGTGCCGTCCAGGGTGTCCAGGTGCGCGTCGATGGCCGCCAGGCGGTCGCGGACCGCGGCGGGAGCCTCCCCGACCCGGGCCCGCTCCGCGCGGTACTCGTCGATCCGCGCCTGGGTCCGGCGGACCCGCAGGTTGTACGCGTCGGCCTGCTGTTGCGGCGCGGCGAGGTAGGCCGCCGCCGCCATCCGTTCGGCGTGCAGGTCGTTCGTCAGCGCGGAGACGTCGATGGAGAGCGCGGTGAGCGACCGGGCCTGGGTCGCGTCGTAGGCGCCCTCGCCGACGGAAACCAGACGGACCGTGGCCAGCGCGATGACCGCGGTGACCGGAACGACCAGGATCAGCGCCAGCTTGGACCGGATCCGGGCGTCGCGCAGCCTGGGTAGCCGACGGCGCCCCTTCTGCGGGGCGTCACCGCTGGCGGGCAGGGGCGTCGATCCGGTGCTCACGACATCGCCTCCGTCGTCTTCTCCACGCCTGACCCATCGACCCGCGGGCGGGCCGACGGCCGGCGCCACGCGCGGCACGGCCGCGATTTCATCAGACGGGATCGTGTTTGGGAAGCCGCAGCGGGGCAGGAAGCGGTCGGACGGCGCGCATCCCGTGATCCGGTCAACTATTACCTACATTTCCACAGCGCCCTGAACAGGGCATGTGACTCCAGAGTGGTCATTCGTGTCGCCAGAGTGAGCGTTGGAAAACATCTGGTAACCCCAGCATGTGGGATTCCCGTCCCGAAACGCCTCCAGTGGCCTCGCTTGACCGCAGCGCCCGGCATTGGCAAGGTTTTGCAGGCTTCGCGCACACCGTACGGCAGACCCATCCCATTATCTACTACGGACGGTCATGCCCACCGGTGCCCGGGTACCGCCCGCGCCGCATCAGGAGGACAGAGTTGACCCCCTTCCGCTCCGCGACCGCCATGGCGCTCGCATCGACCCTGCTGGCCACCACCCTCACCGGCTGCCAGTTCGGAGGGCAGGAGCAGGACACCACTCCGATCGTCATCGCCGCCGACCTGGAACTGTCCGGCGCGGCGGCTGGCGTCGGCAAGGCGTACCGGCAGGCGCTGGAACTGAAGGTCGAGCAGTTGAACGCCTCCGGCGCGCTCAACGGCCGGAGAATCGATCTGCGGGTGAAGGACAACCGTTCCGACGCCAGCGAATCGCTGCGCAACATCGTCGACTTCAGCAACGACTCGCGGGTCAGCGCCATCATCATGGGCGGCTGCAACGATTGCGCCGTCGGCGCGGTCCGCACCGTCAACGAGAAGGAGATTCCCACCGTCGTCCTCGCCGCGGCCGGTGCCGTGGCCAGCCCGGTGGCGGAACGCCGATACGTGTTCAAGCTGGCGCCGAACGCCGCCGACAACGCCGACGCGCTCACCGTCGAACTGCAGCGCCGCAAGATCAGCAAGGTCGGCCTCCTGCGCAGCGACGACGCCTACGGGCGCGAGGGCGCCCAGGCGCTGCGCGCCGAATTCGACAAGGCCGACATCGAGGTGCTGGCCGAGGCGTCGGTCCGGGGTACGGACACCGAGGTGGACCGGCAGGCCGGGACGCTGGCCTCGGCCGCCCCCCAGGCGCTGGTCATCTGGGCCCCGCCGGAGCAGGCGATGCTCGCCGCCGCCGCGACCCGGCGGGCCGGCTTCCGTGGCGCCCTGTTCCTGGACGCCGTGGCCGCGGGCGACCTCTTCCTCGGGTCGTCGGGCAAGGCCGCCGAGCGGGCGACGATGGTCTTCACCCAGACCATGGTGATCGACGACGTGATCGCCACCACCCCCGCGAAGGCCGCGCGCCGCCAGTGGTTCCAGGACTACACCGCCCGCTTCGGCGGATACCACGGTTCGTCGTCCTTCGCTGCGGATGCTGTCCAGCTCATCGCCGACGCCGAACTGCGCGCCGGTGGGCCGGCAGGTCAGGTCGACCGGGACGGCATTCGGGACGTGCTGGAGACGTCCCAGATGGACGGCCTGTCGGGGCCGATCCGGATGACGCCGGACAACCACTCCGGGCTGATGCCGCAGGCGCTGACGACCCTGGTCGCCCGCAACGGCCGCTGGCGGTTGTCGAGCTGACGGTCCGTCGCTGGTTGCGGTGGGGTGGGGCCCTACCGCAACCAGCTCCGGGCGGTCAGGCTTGATCCCTCCGCCGGTTGCGGTAGGGCCCCACCCGCGTGCGCGGGGTGACGACGGACCACCACTCGTGGTGATCTCTAGGGTGAGTGGGTGGTCCCTGGGTTGGTCAGCGGCTGGAGGTGGTTTCGCGTAGCCAGGGGAGGCTGCGGCGCTCGATGAGTACGAGCGCGGCGTAGAGCAGGATGCTGACCAGGGCGACCAGGATGATCGCCGCCCACGCGGTGGCGGTGTCGCCGATGCCCGCGTACTGCTGGATGACGTAGCCGAGACCACCCTCGCCGGCCTGGAACTCACCGATCACCGCACCGATCGCGGCCAGCGGCATGGCGACCTTGAGGCCCACGAAGATCTGCGGCAGCGCGGCCGGGAAGCGGACCTTGCGGAACGCCTGCCAGCGGGAGGCGTTGTAGGACCGGACCAGCTCGGCCAGTTCGGCCGGCGTGGTGGTCAGGCCGGTCGCCGTGGACAGCACGATCGGGAAGAAGCAGAGCAGGAACACCATGGTCAGGATGGGTTTCTGACCCCAGCCGAGCGCCACCACCAGCAGCGGGCCGAGGGTGATCTTCGGCACCGCGTTGACGGCCACCAGCAGCGGGGTGAACATCCGCTCGACCGTCCGCGAGGCGGCAAGCGCCAGGCCGATCAGCACCCCCGCCACGGCGGAGAGCGCGAAGCCGAGCAGGATCTCGACGGTGGTGTCCGTGGTGTGCTCCAGCAGCCGCGCCGGCCGCTCGGCGAACGCGGCCAGCACGTCACCGGGCGGCGGCAGGGCGGCCGGATGGATCATCTCCAGCCGGGCGACCAGCCACCAGACGCCGAGGGCGACCAGCAGACCAGCGGCCGGCAACAGCGCCGCGACCACACCGCCCCGCAGGGCTGCGGGCCGCCACCGCCGGCCGCGCGGTACGGCCGGGGACGGCTCGGGAGCGAGCGTCGCCTCCTCCGGCTGCCGTGGGCGGACGTCGGTCATCGGATCCTCCTGCGGTTCGGTGCGTACTGGCACGGGAGTCGGGCACGCCGCACCGGTTCTCCAGCGCGGCGTGCCCGTGGTGAGACTGGTCGGGACTCAGGCCTGCGGTGCGAGGCTGAAGTCGATGATCTGGTCGGGGCTGAGGTCCTGCTTCAGGGCGCCCGCACCGCGCAGGATCGCGATGCTCTTGGCGACCCGGCCGCTGTCCAGCGTGCCGATGGCGGTGCCGGAGTTGTTGGAGCGGACATACCCGGCCATCAGCTGAAGCTCGGCGGCGGCCGCGGCGGGGACCACGGCGTCGACGTTCTTCGCCAGGATCTCGGCCGCCTCATCCGGGTGCGTTAGCGCGTACTCCAGGCCCTTGAGCAGCGCCGCGGTGAACCGCTTGACCATCTCCGGCTTCTCGCTGGCGATCTGCTTCGAGGTGATCAGCACGTTGCCGTACAGGTCCTGCATGACGTTGCTGTACGGCAGCAGGACGGCCTTCTTCTTGGTCACCGTCTCGATGGTCGGCTGGCCGACGACGAACTGGCCGATGCCGTCCACCGAGCCGGCGGCGAGGGTGCCCATAAGGGTCTGGGCCTCACCGTTGACCCAGGTCACCTTGGTGGAGTCGATGCCGGCCATCCGCGCGTACGTCGGGAAGAGGTTGCGGACCACCGAGCCCGGGGTGTCGGCGAGCTTCTTGCCCTCCAGGTCCTTCGGGGTGCTGATGCCGGTGCCCTCGACGGTGGCGATGGCGGCCATGGTGCGCTGCTGGATCGCGGCCACCGCCACGAAGTCCTTGGCGTCACCGTTGCCGAGCTGGAGCAGGCCACCGGTCAGGTCGATCGGGCCGAAGTGCGCCTGGCCGCCGACGATCGTCTGGATCACCGCGCCGGTGCCCTGCCCCGGCTTGATCTCCACGTCGAAGCCGGCCTCCTTGAAGAAGCCCTTCTCCTTCGCCACCCAGGCGTAGGAGTCACGGCCGAAGTTTCCGAACGAGGTGAGGTACGTCACCTGCTCCAGCGACGCGCCCACCCCGGCGCTCTTTTCGTCCGCGTCGTCCGAACCGCTGCTGCACGCGGAGACCAGCGCGAGGGCGGTGGCCAGCGTGGCCGCGGCGACCGTACGGGTCAGCCTTCTCATCAGTGCACCTTGTCCTTTCCAACCGGGGCGTCGGGGCCGCCGGGAGGGGAGTTGTCAGGCGGCACCGGCAGCCGGATGGAAGCCGACACCGCGTATCGAGGGGACTCTTCGCGGGCACAGCGTACGAGAACCTCACCTTTGCGACGCCAGGCGTACCGGGTTGCGGAACGGAAACAAAGTGATGTCCACCCCCCGGACGGTGCGATACAGGACCGGGCCCGATAGCCTTTGGCGGATTCCTGACTCCCCACTCAGCGGAGGCCGCCGGAGATGATCCGACTGTCCGAGGTGTCGCGCACCTTCGACGGCCGTACCGGCCGGGTCGAAGCGCTGCGCGGCATCGACCTCGACGTGGCCGAGGGCGAGTTCATCGCGGTGCTCGGCCGCTCGGGATGCGGCAAGTCCACCCTCCTGCGGCTGATCGCGGGCCTGCTCCCGGTCACCGGCGGTCAGGTCACCGTGGGCGGTACGCCGGTCACCTCGCCGCGCCCGGACATCGCCATGCTGTTCCAGCGGCCGGCCCTGCTCCCCTGGCGCACCGTCCTGGACAACGTGCTGCTGCCGGTGGAGATCTTCGGCTGGAAGCGCGCCGACCACCGAGACCGGGCCCGGGATCTGCTCGACGTCGCCGGGCTGTCCGGCTTCGAGAAGCGGCTGCCGCACGAGCTGTCCGGCGGCATGCAGCAGCGGGTGTCGCTGTGCCGATCGCTGATCGGCGACCCCCGGGTGATGCTGATGGACGAGCCCTTCTCCGCGCTCGACGCGCTCACCCGCGAGGAACTGGCCGGTGAGCTGCAACGGGTACACATGCGCAACGGCGCCACCGTCGTCTTCGTCACCCACTCCATCGACGAGGCGGTGCTGCTCGCCGACCGGGTGGTCGTACTCAGCCCGCGCCCCGGGCGGGTCCGCAAGGTCGTCGACGTGACCATTCCCCGGCCCCGGACCCTCGGCCGCAACGCCCACCTGGCGGAGGTTGCCCGGGTCAGCGCCGACCTGCACGAACTGCTGATGGAACGCGACCAGCCCGCGACCGCCGGCGCGGAGGGACGATGAGCATGCGGGTGGCCGTCTTCACGGAGCCGCACCGGGGCGCCAGCTACGACGACCAGCTCCGGTTCGCCCGACTCGTCGAGGACGGCGGGTTCGAGGGCTTCTTCCGCGCCGACCACTACCAGGCGATGGGCGACGAACCGGCCCTGCCCGGCCCGACCGACGCCTGGCTCACGCTGGCGGCGCTGGCCCGGGAGACCAGCCGGATCCGGCTGGGCACGCTGGTCACGTCGGCGACCTTCCGGCCGCCCGGGCCGCTGGCCGTGATGGTGGCCCAGGTGGACCAGATGAGCGGCGGCCGGGTCGAACTGGGCATCGGCGCCGGCTGGTACGCCCGCGAACACATCTCGTACGGCATCCCGTTCCCCGGCACCAGCGAGCGCTTCGACCGACTCACCGAGCAGCTCGAAGTGATCACGGGACTGTGGGGCACCCCGTCGGGCAAGACCTTCAGCTACACCGGTGACCACTACCGGCTCGCCGACTGCCCCGCGCTGCCCAAGCCGGTGCAGACCCCCGGGCCGCCGGTCATCGTCGGCGGGCGCGGCCCCAAGCGCACCCCGGAGCTGGCCGCCCGGCACGCCGACGAGTTCAACGTGCCGTTCACCAGCGTCGAGCAGACTGCCGAGGCGTACGAGCGGGTGCGCGAGGCGTGCGACCGGGTCGACCGCGCCGGCACGGGTCGTCGTCCCCTGGTGCTCTCCGCCGGCATCGTGGTGGCGATCGGGCGTACCGACGCGGAGGCCCAGCGCCGGGCCGCGCCGCTGCACGTCAAGAGCGCCCTGCCACCCGAGGACCCGGTGGTCGGCTCGCCGGAACAGCTGGTCGACCGGATCGGCGAGTTCGCGGCGATCGGCACCCAGCGGGTGCACCTACGCCTGATAGACCTCGCCGACCTGGACCACCTGGAGCTGATCGCCGCCGAGGTGCTCCCCCGACTGGACGGAACCCGATGACCGACACCCCGCTCGCTCCACGTCCGCCCGAAGCGGAGATCGTCCTCGACCCGGTGGGGCAGGAGGTCGTCCTCGGCCCCGTGGGGCAGGAGATCGTCTTCGAGAACGACCGGGTCCGGGTCTGGCACATCCGGCTGGAGCCGGGCGAGCGGCAGCCGCTGCACCGGCACGACCACCCCTACCTGGTGGTGGCCATCCAGGGTGCGAAGAACGTGGTGCAGACCATCGACGGCATCAAGATCGATGCGGACGAGCCGACCGGCGGGGTGGTCTACCGCGATCCGGGCGCCGTGCACATGCTCACCAACATCGGCGACACGACGTACCTGGCCCGGCTGGTCGAGCTCAAGTAGACCCGCCGCGAGCAGGTACTCCGTCGTCACACGGCGTGCCGGTGGCGATCGGTGGCGACGGACCGTAACGTGCCGTTCATGGCCAATCGGACCTTGAGCCGACTACTGCTCACCGCCTTCGGCGTCAGCCTGCTGGCCGGAGCCGGTCAGCTCGGCCTCGCCTTCGGCTTCGGCATCGTCCGGCTCACCGGCGCCTTCACCGACGCCGCCATCAACCAGTGGCCGGCCCAGCTCGTCTGGGCCGGCTGGTTCGCGGCGAACGCCGCCGTGATCGGTGCCGTCCTCGCCGAGCGGATGGCCCGCCACGACGGCCAGCTCACCCGCACCGACCGGCAGCTGGCCGTCGCCGGCAGCGCCGCCCTGGGCGCCACAGTGGTGGCGCCGTTGTGCATGCAACCGGCCCGCGGTGCCGAACTCATCTCGGTCGACCCGGTCTGGGCCGTGGCCATCTGCGCCGGCCTCGGCGCGGTGGTCGGCGCCGGCGCCGCGCTGGTCGTGCTGGTCCGGCCGCCGTTCGCCTGGAACATGGCCGCCGTGGCCGCGGTGGTGTGGCTGGTGGCGCTGGTGTCTGTCGTACCGTCGCTGGGGGCGAGCGGGCCGCTGGCCCCGGTACGCCTCGGCGTGCTGGAGCCGGCGTGGCTCTCCGCCGACGCGGCGCAGCGGCTGGCCCCGCTGATCCTGCCGTTGGTGACCCTGCTGGCCGGCGCGGCGACCGGGGCGCTGGCCCGATGGCGCGGGCACCCTCCGCTGATCAGCGGTCCGAGCGGCGTCGCCGGGCCGGTGCTGGTGGCGTTCGCCTACCTGGCCGCCGGGCCCGGCGACACGGTCGACCGCTACCAGATCTCGCCGTACTACGGCGCCCTGATCGCCGTCGCCGTCGGCGCGCTCGGCTCGGCCGCCGCCGCGTTTCTGCCCTGGCCCCCCGGTGAGCGTCCCAGCAGCGAGGCGGCCATCGAGCCGACCGCCATCCTCCAACCCCTCCCCCCAACCCCCGCCCTCCCCCCACCCACCACCCCCCCC
>BIFP01000002.1:174459-292082 GCA_005402585.1 Micromonosporaceae bacterium KJ-029
TAACACCCCGTCGGGCGTCGCGAGCAGCCCAGCTACCTCGGCATCGGCCGGATTGGCGCCCTCCGCGACAGACCTTCCCGGGGCAGCCACGACGGGCAACGCGACCACCGCCGGACCGCTGGCCCCCACCAGCGCCCGGCCGGCGGCCAGCAACGCCGGACCGCAGGTCGACAGCACCGTTGGACTGCAGGCCACCACCACGGGACCGGTGGTCTACAGGGCACAGGAGCCGGTGGTCGGCCAGGCAGACGAGCCGGAGCCCGCCAAGACCGGCAAACCGGAGGCCGCCAAGGCGGACGAGCCGGAGACCATCGGAACAAGCTGGCCGGATGTCGCCGGAACGAGCCAGCCGGAGACCGTTTTGACGAGCAAGCCGGAGACCGTCGGGACAAGCTTGCCGGTTGTCGAGCGCCCGACGATGGACGTGTTTGCCGGTCCCAGCGTTGTCTCCGGTGCTTCCTCCACTGGATCAACCGACGGCGACCGAGCCGAGGACGCGACCGTCCACAATGCCGCGACTCTGCTGGCGACGGGCGGTGCCACCACCGGCGAACTGGCCGAAGCCGTTGCACCCACTGCCGACGCGCCCACTGCCCTCACGTCGGCAGACGTATCGGCGACCGGCGACCGGGTGATCGACGAACCGGGGCCGGCAGACGCCCAGCCTCCGGCGCCACCGTCCGCCCGCGAACCCGAGCTGGCGGTCGAGTCGGCCCCGGTGGGCGACGGCAGCGACATCCCAGCGGTACGGGCCACGGAGCCACCGGACGGCTCGGTGGTCGTCCCGCCCAGGAAGGCACCGGCACCTCGGCGCACCCGCAAGCCACGGACACCCGCCGCGCCCGCGAACCCGGCGGATCCGCCCCAGGAGGCGCACGACGCCGGACCCGCTGGCGAACCGGCACCGGCCCCTGCGACACCGGCTCCGGCTCCGGCACCGGCTCCGGCTCCGGCACCGGCTTCGGCTCCGGTTCCGGATCCGGATCCGACGCCAGCTTCGGCACCGGCACCCACTCCAGCTCCAGCTCCAGCTCCAGCTCCAGCTCCAGCTCCAGCTCCAGCTCCAGCTCCAGCGGAGCGTGCCACCGCGCCGACCGCGCCGGCTATCGGTGAGGGTGCGAGGACCGGGATGGTGCCGCCCGAACCGGCGCCACGACCTCGGCACCGCCTCCCGATGCCCGACCTGAGCCAGGCAACGCCGTGGAACGCCTTCGCCACCGCCCGCCCGATCAATTCGTGGTCGGCCGACGACGCCGCCCCGGCCACGCCCGGCCCCACGGATTCCGCCGGCTCCGCCACCGCCGGCCCGGCCCACCTCGGCCTGAACAGCCCGGCCGACCTCGGCCCGATCAGTCCGATCAGCCCGGCCACCGCCAGCCCGGCCCACCTCGGCCCGATCAGCCCGGTGAGCCTCGATCCCATCCGCCCCGAGACGGCGCCGGCCGGATACCGCACACCACCAGCGGCAGCCGAGCGCACCACGCCAGCGGCCCGACCTGGCCGGTCGACCGGTGGCGCCGACGCCCCGCAGCCGGCGGCCGACGCGGGCGCCGCCGACCCGCCGCCGGCGGCCGACGCGGGCACCGCCGACCCGGCCGGTTGCGCCGGGTCGGGCCCGGCGGCGACCACGGCGCGCGAGGTGTCGGCGGTCTTCGCCGCAAACCCGGGTGTCTCCACCGACCCGGTGGCCACCGCCCGCGACCTGTCGGCCGCCTTCACCAAGCCACCCGTCGCCGGCGCCGAGGACGTGCAGCAGGGCGGCGACCGCGACAAGGGCCGGCGTGGCCTGTTCCGTCGCGGCAGATCGCGCGTCGGCGACGCCGGTCCCGAGACCGAACGCGAGGAGGCGCTGGCGGCGCAGGACGAGGAGTACGTCGACTGGGTGGCCGGGCTCGGCCGTCCCCAGGCCGACGACGAGCCCACGCCGAAGGAGTCTCGCCGCTCGCTGCGCTCGACCGGCCGGCACCACCGGGACTGACCGTCCCGGAAGGACTGCGCGGGGTGGTCAGATCAGTGGTAGGTAGACCCGCCCGCCGGAGGCGACGAACTCGTCGGACTTGTCCTTCATGCCCCGGGCGGCGTACTCCCGGAGATCCTGAGTGATCTTCATCGAGCAGAACTTCGGCCCGCACATCGAGCAGAAGTGCGCGGTCTTCGCCGGATCGGCCGGCAGCGTCGCGTCGTGGTACGACCGTGCGGTCTCGGGGTCGAGCGAGAGGTTGAACTGGTCCTCCCAGCGGAACTCGAACCGCGCCTTGGACAGCGCGTCGTCCCAGTCCTGCGCGCCGGGGTGCCCCTTGGCCAGGTCCGCCGCGTGCGCCGCGATCTTGTACGCGATCACGCCCGCCTTCACGTCGTCCCGGTCCGGCAGCCCCAGGTGCTCCTTCGGTGTGACGTAGCAGAGCATCGCGGTGCCGAACATGCCGATCATCGCCGCGCCGATGGCCGAGGTGATGTGGTCGTACGCGGGCGCGATGTCGGTGGTCAGCGGGCCGAGCGTGTAGAACGGGGCCTCGTGGCACCACTCCTGCTGGAGGTCCACGTTCTCCTTGATCTTGTGCATCGGCACGTGCCCGGGGCCCTCGATCATCACCTGCACGTCGTGCTCCCAGGCCACCTTGGTCAGCTCGCCCAGAGTCCGCAACTCGGCGAACTGTGCCTCGTCGTTCGCGTCGGCGATCGAGCCGGGCCGCAGCCCGTCGCCGAGGGAGAAGGTCACGTCGTAGCGCGCCAGGATCTCGCACAGCTCAACGAAGTTGGTGTAGAGGAAGTTCTCCTCGTGGTGCGCCAGGCACCAGGCAGCCATGATCGACCCGCCCCGCGACACGATGCCGGTCACCCGGCCCACCGCCAGCGGCACGTACGGCAGCAGCACCCCGGCGTGCACCGTCATGTAGTCCACACCCTGCTCGGCCTGCTCGATCACGGTGTCCCGGAACACCTCCCAGCTGAGCTTCACCGGATCGCCACCGACCTTCTCCAGCGCCTGGTAGATCGGCACCGTACCGATCGGCACCGGCGAGTTGCGCACGATCGCCTCGCGGGTCTCGTGGATCCGCTTGCCGGTGGACAGGTCCATCACCGTGTCCGCGCCCCACCGGGTGGCCCAGGTGAGCTTCTCCACCTCGTCGGCCACCGACGAGGTCACCGCCGAGGTGCCGATGTTCGCGTTGACCTTGACCAGGAACGCCTTGCCGATGATTGCCGGTTCGCACTCGGGATGGTTGACGTTGAGCGGCAGCACCGCCCGACCGGCCGCGATCTCGTCCCGGACGAACTCGGGTGCCATCCCCTCCCGGATCGCCACGAACTCCATCTCCGGGGTGACGATCCCGGCTCGCGCGTACGCGAGCTGCGTCGGCCGCTTCCCGTCCGCTCCGGCCAGCGGAGTCCCGGCCCCACGCACCGGTGCCACGTCGCCGCGCTCGGCGATCCACGGCCCCCGCAGCGGCGGCAGCCCGACTTCCGGGTCGGAGCCGGGGCCGGAGGTGTCGTAGCGCCGCACCGGCGGGTTGTCCCCGGTCAACTCCACCTCCACGAACGGCACCCGGATGTCCGGCCGTGATCCCTCGACGTACACCTTGCGGCGTGCCTGCATGACAACCTCCCTGATCAGGCGGACCAGCCGAAGTGGTCCAGCGGGCCGCGTCCC
This sequence comes from Micromonosporaceae bacterium KJ-029, assembly GCA_005402585.1. GTDB lineage: Bacteria > Actinomycetota > Actinomycetes > Mycobacteriales > Micromonosporaceae > Micromonospora. Next base: position 178,112 of record BIFP01000002.1, read on the forward strand.
GCGCCCAACTCCCAGCCCCGCGCGCCGGTCAGCGCCCGGGTGACGTACTCCTTGGCGGCCGAGACCGCCGCGGGCACCGGATCCCCCAGCGCCAGCCGCACGGCCGTGGCCGCCGAGAACGAGCAACCGGTCCCGTGGGTGTGCCGGGTCGGGACCCGTGGGGCGCGCAGCACGGTCGTCCCGTCCGGACCGTGCAACACGTCCACCGCCTCGCCGTCGGTGTCCACGTCGCCGCCGGTCACGACGACCCACTCGGGACCGCCGGCCGCCAGCGCCCGCGCCGCCGTCGCCATCTCCGCCACGCTGGTCACCGGCGCCCCGGTGAGCGCGGCGGCCTCCGCGCTGTTCGGGGTCGCCACCCGCGCGTACGGCAGCAGCCGCTCTACCGCCTCCACCACCCCGAGCCGGTGCCCGCTGGTGGCCACCAGTACGGGGTCGACGACCAACTGTGGTAACCGGCCGGCCGCCGCCGCGTCGGCGATCGCACCCGCCACCGCCGGGGTACCGAGCATTCCGGTCTTGACCGCCCGCACCTCGAAGTCGGACAGCACGCTGTCGAGCTGGTCGGTGACCATCTGCGGGGGTAGTGGCAGTACGGCGTCCACACCTCGGGTGTTCTGCGCGGTGACGGCGGTGAGCACACTCGTGCCGTACGCGCCGAGCGCGGCGAAGACCTTCAGGTCGGCCTGGATCCCGGCGCCGGCGCCGGAGTCCGAGCCGGCCACGGTGAGCACGGTCGTGGGGGTCACGTCTCTCCCTTTGTCGGCGTCGTGGGTGCGGTTGAGGGCTGCGGCCGACCGTGCCCACTCCGGGCGGTCAGGCTTGATCCCTGCGTGGGCACGGTCGGCCGCAGCCCCGTCGTGGTCGTCGCCGTCGGGGAGTGCCGGGTTAACGGCTTTGGTGGGGTGGCCACCTCTTCGAAGGCTCTGGTGAGGGTGGTGGCTGCCTGTCGTGGGTCGGGGGCGCGCATGATCGCGCCGAGGACGGCGACTCCGGCGGCGCCCGCCTCGACGCAGGCGCGTACCTGGGACGGGGTTTCCACGCCCCCGAGGGCGAGGGCCGGCACGGGGCTCAGCCGGATGAGTTCGGCCAGTCCCTCGGGTTGCAGCGGCGGGCCGTAGCCGGGTTTGGTCCTGGTGGGAAAGACGGGTGAGAGGGTGACGTAGTCCTCGGTGGTCAGTCGGCGCAGCTCCGCCTCGTCGTGGCAGGACCGGCCGACCAGGTCGGCGCTGGGCGGCGGGTAGGGCCCGGCCGCCGGCAGGTGTAGGGCAACTCGCGACCGGCCCGCCGAGGCGACGTCGGTGACGGGACCGCCATCGGCGGTATCGGCGCCATCCGGCGGACCGGCACCATCCAGCGGACCGGGGGCATCCAACGGACCGGGGTCATCCAACGGACCGGGGTCATACAGCGGGTCGGTGTCGGTCAGCGGGTCGGGGCCGGCGACGATGAGGGTGCCGCCGGCCTCGGCCAGGATCTGCCGTAGTTCGGTGGCGAGGGCGAGGCGGTCGGCGCGCGGCAGGTCCTTCTCCCGCAGCACCACCCAACGCACTCCCCCGTCGACGGCCGCCGCCACCACGTCCACCAACGCCCCCCGCGCCATCCGTCGATCCGTCAGCAGCACGACGCCCGAGACCGGTGGGATCTTGGTACGAACCGGCCCTCCGCGGGGCGTCTTCGTACCAAGATCGGCAAGATGGCGGGTCACAGGTCGGGGCGCCCTTCGTCGGGGGTGGAGGCGAGGGCGTGGGAGCGGCGGGGGATGCGGCCAGCGGTGGAGGCGAGTCGCCCGGCCTCGACCGCGTACCGCATCGCAGTGGCCATCGCCACCGGGTCTGCGGCCCGGGTCACCGCGCTGGCCAGCAGCACGGCGTCGCAGCCCAGCTCCATGGCCAGGGCCGCGTCGGAGGCGGTGCCGATGCCCGCGTCCAGGATCACCGGCACGTCGACGTCCTGCCGGATGAGGCGGATGTGGTGCGGGTTGTTGATCCCCAGGCCGGACCCGATCGGCGCGCCGGCCGGCATCACCGCCGCGCAGCCCACGTCGGCGAGCCGCCGGGCCAGCACCGGATCGTCCGAGGTGTACGGCAGCACGGTGAACCCGTCGTCGACCAGTTCCTCGGCGGCGCGCAGCAGCTCCACCCCGTCGGGCAGCAGGGTCCGCTCGTCGCCGATCACCTCCAGCTTGACCCAGTTCGTGTCGAACGCGTCCCGGGCCAGCCGGGCCACCTTCACCGCCTCGCCCGCCGTGTAGCAGCCGGCAGTGTTCGGCAACAGCCGCACACCGCACCGGTCGAGCAGGTCCAGCAGGCCGCCCGAACGACCCGCGACGGTGTCCACCCGGCGCAGCGCCAGCGTGACCAGCTCGGTACCGGACGCCCGGATCGCCTGTTCCAGCACGCGCAGGTTGGCCGCGCCACCGGTGCCCAGGATCAGTCGTGATCCGAACCGCACGCCAGCCAGCTCAAAACCCGACGACCGGGCGCCCGCCGACCCGGCGCCTGGCGGCCCGGCGCCCGCCGAGCCGGTGCCTGGCGGCCCGGCGCCCGCCGAGCCGACGCCCGCCGAGCCCATGCCCAGGGACTCGACGCCCGCCGAGTCGACGCCCGACAAGCCGGTGCCTGGGGACTCGATTGCCACCGGGTTCACCCGCCCTGGGCGGCGCTGAGCACCTCGACCCGGTCGCCGCCGCGCAGCACCGTCGCCGGCCAGCCGGTACGCGGCACCACCTCACCGTTCACGGCCACCGCCACACCGCGCTGCTGCGGGGTGACCTCCCGGACCAGGTCGGCAACCGTGACTCCGTCCGGCACACTGCGTCCGACACCGTTCACCGTCAGTTCCACGAGTCATCCTCCGTCGCTTGCTCGGACCTGGGGCGTGCGTCGATGTCACCGGCCGGTCGCGCCGGTACGTCGGCGTCCGCCCTCGCAACAGCTCCGGACCCGGCTGGTCCGCCACCTCCGCCCGAGCCGGTGTCGGTGTCGAACCGGTCCGGCCGGAACGGAGCGAGCAGCGGGTCGGGACCACCCCCGGTGACCAGGTCGGTGATCAGGTCCGCGGTGACCGGGGTGAGCACGATCCCGTGCCGGTGGTGACCGGTGGCCGCCAGCACGTCCGGACGGCCGGGCAGCGGCCCCAGGATCGGGGCGTTGTCCGGCGTGCCCGGACGCAGCCCGGCGATCGCCTCCACCAGGTCGTACTCGGCGAGTTCGGGCACCACGTCGACCGCGGCGCGCAGCAGCCGCAGCACCGCTCCGGCGGAAACGTCCAGGTCGGAGCGCTCCTCGACGGTCGCGCCGACCACCACCTCACCGCTGTCCCGAGGGACCAGGTAGACGTGCTCGCCGTCGGCGTACCCCCGGATGACGTGCCGGAAGCCCGGCGTGCCGCCGCCGGGCGCGTGCAGCCGGAGCACCTGGCCCTTCACCGGGCGGACCGGCAGCCCGGTGAGGGCGGCGGCGCCGCAGCCGGCGGCGACCACGGTCACCCCGGCCGCCACCTCGGACAGCCGGCGTACCGGCTCGGGGACCAGCACCGCGCCGGCCCGCTCGGCGGCGACCCGCAGCGCTGGCACCAGCCGGCGCGGATCGACCTGGTGGTCGGTGGCGGCGAGGGCGCCGCCCCGCACTCGGAGTGCCAGCGCCGGCTCGCGGTCGCGCAGCTGCGAGGGGCGCAACGGCGTCACCGGCAGCCCCAGCCCCTGCTGGTACGCCCACAGCCGTCGCGCCTCGGCCAGATCGTCGGCGGTGAGCCCGACCACCAGCGTGCCCTCGGTCCGGTAGCCGATGTCGGCGCCGGACACCTCGGCCAGCTCGGCGGCGAACCCCGGCCAGCGGGCGGCAGACTCGGCGAGCAGCCCGGTCAGCTCCCGCTCACCGAAGTACGCTTCGGCCACCGGCGCGAGCATCCCCGCCGCTACCTGCGAGGCACCCGACCCGGGAGCGGGATCGTGCACCACGACCCGCAGCCCGCGCGCCGCACACCGCCACGCGATCGCCAACCCGATCGGCCCCGCCCCCACCACCGCCACATCCGGTGCAAGGAAGGGCCCCTTATTAACGCCTCCGGTAGAGGAGGGGCCCCCTCTTAACACGTCAGCGCCCCGATCAGCTCGGCGGCGGCGCGGGCGGGGTCGGCGGCCCCGGAGAGCGCGCCGACCACCGCCACCCCGTACGCGCCGGCGGCCCGCAGCGTTGGCACGTCCGCCGCCGTCACTCCCCCGATGGCGATCACCGGAACGGCGACCGCCTCGGCCACCGCCCGAACGCCGCGCACCCCGATCGCCGGAGGCAGCCCGTCCTTGGTGGTGGTGGCGCGGCAGGGGCCCACGCCCAGGTAGCTCGCCCCGGCGGTGACCGCCTCGGCGGCCGACGTCGGCTCCCGGGCGGTGGCACCCAGCACGGCGGTCGGGCCGAGTACGCGTCGGGCCGCCTCGACCGGCAGGTCGTCCGCGCCGACGTGGCCGCCCGCCGCGTGAACGGCCAGCGCCACGTGCAGCCGGTCGTTGACCAGGCAGGGCACCGCGTACGGCGCGCAGAGCGCGACCACTCGCCGGGCCAGGTCGTACGCCTGGCGGTCGGTCACGGTGTCCTCGACCCGGACCTGCACCACCAGCGCGTCACGGGCCACCGGCAGCACGGCCCGGAGCACGGCGAGCGGATCTCGCCCGGGCCGGGTGTCGGTGATCAGATGCAATCGTCCCAGGGACGGCACGGCAACGCTCCTCCCTGCGCCGGCATTACCCGGATCAGGTTCGACGGTCGGGGGCTCACAGCCCCCCTCTCAGCCCGGTCAACCGGGCTCCCGTGGGTCACTTGGGTGTCACCGTACGACAGATCCGCCAGCCTGCCAAGGCGCGCTTCCCGCCGCGGGCGGAACGGCGGAGGTGTTAAGAGGGGGCCCTTCCTCTACCCGAGGCGTTAAGAAGGGGCCCCTCCTTCGCCGAAGGCGTGGGCGCTTTGCGTAGTCCTGATAGGGATTTTCAGGCGCCGTTGCGGAAACGTTACCCATCGAAGCCTTGCCATGAACCGATTCAGCGGAATTAATTTGTTCAGCGATTCGACATAATGCCGCAACGAACGCCCTGGCAAGGCGTTTCGCTCGGCCCATCTGGGACGGTCTTCGGCGAACCGGCCCCCGCGACCCCTGTCCAGTAAGGACAAAGGAGACCGGAGTGTCCCGACCACGCCGTGCCCGCGTACCCCTGACCGCCACACTTCTCACCCTCGGCCTCGCCGCGACCGCGCTTGTCGGCGCCCCCGCCGCGCAGGCCGCCCCCACCACTGCGACCGTTCCGGTCGCGCAGGCCGCGCCCGTCGCGGCCCCCGCCGTGAACGCCGCCGAGGAGCCGTTCTCGATCCTGGTCTTCTCCAAGACGGCCGGTTTCCGGCACGACTCCATCCCCACCGGCATCGCCGCCATCCGGCAGCTCGGCACGGAGCACGGCTTCACCGTCGACACCACCGAGGACGGCGGCGCCTTCACCGACGAGAACCTCGCCCGCTACCAGGCGGTCGTCTGGCTCTCCACCACCGGCGACGTGCTCAACCCCGACCAGCAGGCGGCGTTCGAGCGCTACATCCAGGCCGGCGGTGGGTACGCCGGTATCCACGCCGCCTCCGACACCGAGTACAGCTGGGCCTGGTACGGCGAGCTGGTCGGCGCGTACTTCGCCAGCCACCCGGCCAACCAGCAGGCCACGGTCAAGGTGGAGGACCCAGCGCACGAGTCCACCGCCCACCTGCCGGAGCGCTGGTCCCGCTTCGACGAGTGGTACAACTACCAGTCCAACCCGCGCGGCGACGTGCACGTGTTGGCCACCCTCGACGAGCGGAGCTACTCCCCGGGCGCCGGCGCGATGGGGCACGACCACCCGATCGCCTGGTGCCAGGACTACGACGGCGGCCGGGCCTGGTACACCGGCGGCGGGCACACCAACGAGTCGTACGCCGAGCCGGAGTTCCTCGCCCACCTGCTCGGCGGTATCCAGACCGCCGCCGGGGTGAAGAACGCCGACTGCGGAGCCTCGCTGACCGCGAGCTTCGAGAAGGTGACGCTGGACAGCAACACCAGCAACCCGATGGAGCTGGACATCGCCGCCGATGGCCGGGTCTTCTACATCGAGCGCGACGGCCGGGTGCAGATCGTCAAGCCGGACACCGGCACCACGGTCACCGCCGTCCAGCTCGACGTCTTCACCGGCAACGAGGACGGTCTGATCGGCATCCGCCTCGACCCGGACTTCGCCAGCAACGGCTGGGTCTACCTCTACTACGCCCCGGTCAGCGGCGGCCCGCGCAACCACCTGTCCCGGTTCACCGTCACCGGTGACACCATCGACAAGGCCAGCGAGAAGGTCGTCCTCCAGGTCGACACGCAGCGCAGAACGTGCTGCCACGCGGGTGGGACGATGGTCTTCGACTCCGCCGGCAACCTCTACCTGGCCACCGGGGACAACACCAACCCGTTCGAGTCCGACGCGTTCACCCCGATCGACGAGCGGCCGGGGCGGCAGGACTACGACGCGCAGGGCACCTCCGGCAACACCAACGACCTGCGCGGCAAGGTGATCCGGATCCACCCGGAGGACGACGGGACGTACACCATCCCGCAGGGCAACCTGTTCCCGCCGGGCACCGAGAAGACCCGTCCCGAGATTTACGCGATGGGCTTCCGGAACCCGTTCCGGATGGGCATCGACCCGGCCACCGACGTACTCTACGTGGCCGACTACGGGCCGGACGCCGGCTCGGCCAACCCGAACCGTGGCCCGGAGGGCCTGGTGGAGTGGAACATCGTCGACCGGCCCGGCAACTTCGGCTGGCCGTACTGCACCGGCGCGAACCGGGCGTACAACGACTACCAGTTCCCCTCCGGCCCGAGTGGCCCGAAGTTCGACTGCGCCGCCGTGGTGAACGACTCGCCGAACAACACCGGCCTGACCAACCTGCCGCCGGCCATCCCGGCCACCGTCGACTACGGCTACGCCGCCAACCCGCTCTTCCCGGAGATCGGTGGCGGCGGTGCGCCGATGGGCGGCCCGGTCTACCGGTACGACGCCGACCTCGTCTCGGACCGCAAGTGGCCGGCGTACTACGACGGCAAGGCCATGTTCGGCGAGTGGAACCAGTCGAGGATGTACACCATGCAGGTCACCCGGGACGGCAAGTCCCTGGTGGACATCAACCGCCTGCTGGAGGGGATGACCTTCATCCGGCCGATGGACTTCGAGTTCGGCCCGGACGGCGCGCTGTACCTGATCGAGTGGGGCAGCGGCTTCGGCGGCAACAACGACAACTCCGGCGTCTACCGGATCGACTACATCGCCGGTGACCGGGCGCCGATCGCGGTGGCCAGTGCCGATCCGACCTCCGGTCCGGCGCCGCTGACCGTGCAGTTCTCCAGCACCGGTTCCCGCGACCCCGACGGGGGCACCCTGACGTACGACTGGACGTTCGGTGACGGGCAGACCTCCAGCGAGGCCAGCCCGCTGCACACCTACGCCGAGGCGGGCAACTACAACGCTCAGCTCACCGTGACCAACCCCAAGGGGCGGACCGCGGTGGCGAACGTACGGGTCACCGTCGGTAACACCGCGCCGACCGTCACCATCGAGTTCCCGCCGGCCGGCGGCTTCTTTGAGTGGGGTGACCAGGTCAAGTACACGATCAAGGTGACCGACCCGGAGGACGGGGAGATCGACTGCGACCGGGTGCAGCTCCAGGTGTTCCTCGGCCACGACGAGCACGCCCACCCGCTGGACCAGCACACCGGCTGCACCGGCGTGGTGCAGACCCAGCTCGCCGCCGGGCACGGCGCCGAGGCGAACGTCTTCACCGTTCTGGAGGCGACCTACACCGACAAGGGCGGGGTCGGCGGCGCTGAGCCGCTCACCGGCCGCGCGCTGGAGATCCTTCAGCCGAAGCGGAAGCAGGCCGAGTACTACACCGCCACCGGCCGGGTGGCCGGCAGCACCGGCGGTGGTGACCCGGGCGTCGGTAAGGAGACCACCGGGGACACCGCCGGCGGCGGTCAGAACATCGGTTGGATCGAGGACGGCGACTGGTGGTCGGTCGATCCGGCGAGCCTGACCGGTGTCGACGCGATTCGGTTCCGGGTCGCCTCCGCCACCGCCGGTGGCCGGCTGGAGGTCCGTGCCGGTGCCGCCGACGGCCCGCTCGTCACCTCCGTCGCCGTACCCGGCACCGGGGCGTGGCAGACGTACACCGACGTCACCGCGCAGGTGCCGGCGAACGCCGACGCCGGCGGGACGCTGTACTTCGTGGCCCGGGACCCCGCCGGCGGGGCCGGCAGCCTGTTCAACGTCAACTGGATGGACTTCCTCGGCAAGGGCGTCACCGACAACGCGCCACCGGTGGTGACCGCGACGGCCACCCCGACCACCGGCACCGCGCCGGTCACGGTCGCCTTCTCCGGTACGGCCACCGACGCCGAGGACGACACCCCGTTCACGTACGCGTGGGACTTCGGTGACGGCGGTACGGCGAACACGCTGAACGCCACCCACACGTACACCGTCCCGGGTACCTTCACCGCCACCCTGACGGTGACCGACAGCCGGGGTGCGAAGGCGTACGCCACCGTCCAGGTGAAGGTGGACGCGCCGAACACCTCCTGCTTCGGGGCCCGCTCGGACGACTTCCTCGGCAGCTCGCTGAACCGGGACCGGTGGCCGACGATCGTCCGGGAGAACCAGCTGTACTCGGTCTCCGGGGGTGCGCTGCGCCTGCCCACCTCGGTGGGTGACCTGTACGGCAGCCGCAACGACGCGACCAACCTGGTGCTCCAGCCCGCGCCGAGCGGGGCCTGGCAGGCCACCACGAAGGTGACCCTGCCGACCAGTGCCGACTACCAGCAGGCCGGCTTGATCATCTACGGCGACGACGACAACTACGCCAAGGTGGGGCTGCTGCACTCCGGCAGCCGGCGGGTGGAGTTCATCCGGGAAACGGCGGGCACACCCCGCAACGAGGGGGCCGACAGCACCGTGGCCCCGGCCGGCGACACCATCTACCTGCGGCTGATGAGCGACGGGACGAACCTGACCGCGGCGTTCTCCGCCGACGGTCAGACCTTCACCCCGGTCGGTCGGACGGCGGCGCTCGCCGGGATCAGCAACCCGAAGGTCGGTCTCTTCGCGCTCAACGGCGGCACCACCGCCCCGGTGGTGGACGCGGTCTTCGACTGGTTCCAGTTCGCGCCGGACACCCCGGCCGAGCCGGTGAGCCCGTCGGACGAGTTCACCGGCGACACGCTGGACAAGTGCCGGTGGAACGCGATCGTCCGGGAGGACCCGACCGCCTACCGGGTGACCGGCGGGCAGCTGCGGATCGACGTGCCGAACGGTGACATCTACGGCAGCGGCAACTCCGGGCCGACGAACTTCATCCTGCAGACCGCGCCGAGCGGCGACTGGACCCTGGAGACGAAGGTCGACGGCAGCCTGCTCAACGAGCAGTACCAGCAGGCCGGGCTGATCGTGTACGCCGACGACGACAACTACCTGAAGTTCGACTACATCGTGGACAACCAGCCGGGCCAGCCGGTGTCGAGGCGGATCGAGTTCCGCAGCGAGATCGGCGGGGCGGTGCAGGACCCGCAGCCGCAGGCGGCGAACCTGACCACGGCGGTGTGGCACCTGCGGCTTGCCCGCAGCGGCAACACCTACACCGCGTCGTACTCGGCGGACGGGACGACCTGGACGGCACTGCCGGAGCTGACCAACGCCGCGGTCGGGGCGACCCCGAAGGTGGGCCTGTTCACCCTCGGCGCCAACCAGACCGCGTCGAAGGCGGCGTCGTTCGACTACTTCCGGCTCTCCACCGGCACGGTCGACGACACCGCCCCGGTGACCACCGCCCAGGTGTCCGGCACGCCGGTCGAGGGCTGGCACACCGGGCCGACGACCGTCACGCTCACCGCCGTCGACGAGGACGGCGGTAGCGGGGTGGCCCGGACCGAGTACCAGCTCGGCAGCGCCACCACCTGGACCGCCTACGCCGGACCGGTTCAGGTGACCGGGGACGGCTCGCACGAGCTGCGGTTCCGTTCCGTGGACGAGGCCGGCAACGTGGAGGAGACGAAGACGGTCACCGTCAAGATCGATGCCACCGCGCCGGTCAGCACCGCGGCGTTCGCCCCGGCGAACGACGAGGGCTGGCACGACGGCGCGGTTCCGGTGGTACTCACCTCGACCGACGCCGGTTCCGGGGTGAAGCTGCTGGAGTGGGCGCTGGACGGTGGCGCCTGGACGCCGTACACCGAACCGGTCGAGATCAGTGGCGACGGGGCCCACGAGTTGCTCTACCGGGCCACCGACACCGCGGGCAACGCCGAGACGCTGAAGTCGGCGGTGGTGCGGATCGACGGCACGAAGCCGACGCTGCTGGTCTCCGGCATCGCCGACGGCCAGCTCTACGGCGACAGCCAGGACGTCCGGGTGTCCTGGCAGGCGGTCGACCCGACCTCCGGCATCGCCACCGTCGTCGGACAGCTCAACGGCCGGCCGTACGCCAACGGCACGCTCCAGGCGATGTACGAGCTGCCACTGGGCCTGCACGAGCTGACCGTGACCGCGACCGACAAGGCGGGCAACGCCACCACCGCGTCGATCCGGTTCTTCGTCACCACCTCGTTCCGGGACATGCAGAACCTGCTGGACCGGTTCAAGGCGACCGGGCGGCTCTCGACCAAGGCGCACAGCCAGTTGTCGAGCCAGCTCGACAAGGTCCGCAAGGAGGAGGCGAAGGGCAAGGACGACAAGGCGATCAAGGAGCTCGTCAAGTTCCGCGACCTCGCCAGCGACGCCAAGCTGGTCGGCGAGGCGGAGATCCGGGACGTGCTGGTCCGGGACACCGACGCCATGATCGTCCGGCTCGGCGGCACGGCCAGCAAGGCGGGCGTACGGGCCAACGACGGCGAGTCGGTGGCCGGTGCCGGCCGGCTCGTCGGCGACCCCACCCGGCTCGCTCCGGGCCGTCGCCTGTGATCCCAGGGGCCCCGTCCGGCATCCGCCGGGCGGGGCCCCGCTCGCGGAGAGAGTGAGGAGGCACCTGTGATGCGTACCTGGAAGGTGGTCGCCGCCGCGCTCACCGGACTGCTCCTGGCGGTGCTCGCCGCGGCCCCGGCCACGGCGCACGGCGGCAAGGTCAAATTGACGGTGGCCGGCGACGGGGCCGACGGGGTCACCATCCAGGCGGTGTACGCCGACGGCCACCGCCTGGACAAGCTGGTGCGGCTGACCCTCACCGCCTCCGGTCCGCAGGGCCGGACGGTCGGCCCGCTGCAACTGGAACCGGCGGCCGAGGGGCAGGGCTTCTACACCACCGGCCCGATCCTGTCGCCCGGCTCCTGGAAGGTGCGGGTGACGGCGCCCGCACCGCACGCCGGGGCGGCGACCGCCCAGGTGGAAGCCCGCCCGGCGCAGACTCCGTCGCTGGCTCCCGTCGCCGGGACCCGGGACGTACCGCCGGAGCGGGCGGACCGGTCCGCCCGCGACGGCGAGGCGCCCGGTTGGTGGTGGGCGGTCGCGGTCGGCGTCGCCGCGCTCGTCGTCGTGGCGCTGACCGCGCCGCTGCTGGGTCGACGCCGCGACCGGTCGTAGGCCTGTTACCGAAGGCGGCCCGGCACCCTCCCGTTCGGCGGGTGCCGGGCCGTTCGGCGGCTACCGGTCGAGCACCGCGCGCAGGGCTTTGAGGTCCTCGGCGGTGGGGTGCCAGGCACCCGCCTCGGCGTTGGCGCGCACCTGCTCGGGGGTGGTGGCGCCGGCGATCACCGAGGTAACCGCCGGCTGGGCGGCCAGCCCACCGATGGCCGCGTGGAGCACCGAAACACCACGCTCGGCGGCGTACCCCTCGATGGCCTCGATGGTGTCCCAGTCGGCGGCGGCGAGGCGCTGCGCGTACCGGCCGCCACCGGCGAGCCGACTGCCCGAGGGCGGCGCCTCGCCCCGCTTGTACTTGCCGGTGAGCAGCCCGTTGGCCAGCGGGAAGAACGGCAACATGCCGAGGCCGAACCGCTCGCACGCGGGCAGCACCTCGATCTCGGTGTCCCGGTTCAGCAGGCTGTAGTGATTCTGCGCGCTGACGAACCGGGTCAGGCCCCGGGTCTTCGCGGTCCAGTCGGCGTCGGCGATCTGCCAGCCGGCGAAGTTGGAGTTCCCCAGGTAGCGCACCTTGCCGGCGCGGACCAGGTCGTCCAGCGCGGAGAGGGTCTCGTCGATCGGGGTGCCCGGGTCGGGCTCGTGGAACTGGTACAGGTCGATGTAGTCGGTGTCCAGGCGGCGCAATGACGCCTCGACCGCCCGGACGATGTACCGCCGCGAGCCGCGAACCCCGAAGTCGCGCCCGTTGCCGCCGCCCATCGACATGCCGAACTTGGTCGCCACCACCACGTCCTTGCGGCGCCCCTTGAGGGCCGCGCCGAGCTGCGCCTCCGACGCCCCGTGCGGCTCGCCGTAGATGTCGGCGGTGTCGAAGAAGTTGATCCCGACATCGAGGGCGGCGTCGACCACCGCGCGGGTACCGTCGACGTCGAGTTTGCGGCCGAAGTTGTTGCAGCCGATCCCCACGACGGACACCACGAGCCCGGAGTCGCCCAGCCGGCGATAGGTCATCTCAGTCACGAGATCAACCCTATGCCGCAGGGCAGGACGACGACCGCCGAGCCGAACACCTCGACCGCGCCGGGTAGGCGCTCCGTCACGCCACGTCCCACACCGGCGCGGGCGTCTCCACCACCTCACCGTCGCCACGGAAGAGCACGAACCGGTCGAAGGTGCGGGTGAACCAGCGGTCGTGGGTCACCGCCACCACCGTCCCGGCGAACGCGGTGAGCCCCGCCTCCAGCGCCTCGGCCGAGGCCAGGTCGAGGTTGTCCGTCGGCTCGTCGAGCAGGAGCAGGGTCGCCCCGGACAGCTCCAGCAGCAGCACCAGGAAGCGGGCCTGCTGGCCCCCGGAGAGGGTGCCGAACCGCTGGTCGCCCTGACCAGCCAGCTCGTACCGGCTCAGCGCGGCCATCGCCGCGTGCCGGTCCATGCCGGCCCGGTGCTCGTCGCCCCGCCACAGAACCTCGACAAGCGTCTTCTCCATCAGCTCCGGCCGGTCGTGGGTCTGCGAGAAGTGCCCGGGACGCACCCGCGCGCCGAGCCGTGCCGTCCCGTCGTGCGCCACCGGCGCGAGCGCCGCCGCACCGTCGACCGGGCCGTTCGCCGGATCCGGATCCGTCCCGCCCCGCGCCAGCAGGCGCAGGAAGTGCGACTTGCCGGTGCCGTTGGCCCCGAGCACCGCGACCCGGTCGCCGTACCAGACCTCCAGGTCGAACGGGTAGGTCAGGCCGTCCAGCTCAAGCTGTTCGCAGACCAGCGCGCGCTTGCCGGTCCGACCGCCGGCCAGCCGCATCCGGATGTCCTGGTCCTTCGGCGGTACGGGCGGCGGCCCGGCCTCCTCGAACTTGCGCAGCCGGGTCTGCGCGGCCTGGTACCGGGAGGCCATACCCGCGTTGTACGCGGCCTTCTGCTTGTACATCAGCATCAGCTCGCGCAGCTTCTCGTGCTCCTCGTCCCACCGCTTGCGCAGCTCGTCGAGGCGGTCGTGGCGGGCCACCCGGGCCGCGTGCCAGCTGGCGAAGCCACCCGGGTGCACCCAGGCGCTGCCGCCCTCCACGGCGACCACCCGGTCGGCGGTGTGCGCCAGCAGCTCCCGATCGTGCGACACGTAGAGCACCGACTTGGCGGACTCCCGCAACCGCGCCTCCAGCCAGCGCTTGCCGGGCACGTCGAGGAAGTTGTCCGGTTCATCGAGGAGCAACACCTCGTCGGGGCCGCGCAGCAGCAGTTCGAGCGCGAAACGCTTCTGCTGTCCACCGGAGAGGGTGCGGACCGGCCGCTGTCGGGCGGTGTCCCAGGGCAGGTCGAGGACGATGGTGGTGACGGTGTCGAAGAGCACCTCGGCGTCGTACCCGCCGGTCTCGCCCCAGGCGGCCAGCGCGTCCGCGTACGCCAGTTGGGCCTTGCCTGCGGCGGTGCTGTACTTGCCACGCAGCTCGGCCGTCCGCATGGCCGCCTCGGTCTCGGCCAGCCGGCGGCCGGCGTCGCGCAGCGCTGGCGGGGCCAGTGACAGGGCCAGATCGGCGAGGGTCGACTCGTCGCCGATCATGCCGATGAACTGGCGCATCACGCCCAGCCCGCCGGTACGCGCGATTGCGCCGGTCCGCACCGGCAGGTCACCGGCCACCATCCGCAGCAGGGTGGTCTTGCCGGCGCCGTTCGGCCCGACCAACGCCACCTTGGCGCCCTCGCCGACCCGGAACGACACGTCGACGAAGAGTTCCCGCCCGTCCGGCAGAACGTACCCGACCGCCGCCACGTCCACGTATCCCACGCGGGCATCCTGCCGGAGCCAGGCCGGCCGGCCAACCGATTACCAGCGCCGAGCGGTCACCGGGTGACGCGAAGCACCCGGAAGCCCTTCTGGCTGGCGTGCCGCCCGACCTGCCAGCCCTGCTCGGCCAACCAGCGGTGCAGTGAGTCGCCGCCGAGGTGCCGGGCGACCACCAGCCAGGCCACCCCGTCCGGAGCCAGCCGGGGCAGCCAACGCCGCAGCAACTGGTGCAGCTCGTCCTTGCCGACCCGGATCGGCGGGTTGGACCAGATCTGGGCGAAGTCGAGGTCGGCGGGCACCTCCTCGGGCGCCGCCACCCGCACCTGGCCGTCGACCCCGAGCCGGGCCGCGTTGGTAGCGGTGAGTTCCCGCGCCCGCTCGTTGACGTCCACCGCCCAGACGGTCGCCGCGGGTGCGACGGTCGCCAGCACACCGGTGATCGGGCCGAAGCCGCAGCCGAGGTCGAGCAGCGCACCGGTGGTGCCGGGCCCCGGCAGCTCGGCCTTGCGTAGCAACACGGCGGTGCCGGGGTCGAGGCGGGTCGCCGAGAAGACCCCGGCCGAAGATGCCAGGGTGTAGTCACGGCCGCCGACGGTGAACTGCACCTCGCGCGGCTCGGCGGGCGCGCTGGGTTCGGCGGTGAAGTAGTGGTCCCCGGTCACGCCGGCCATTCTCGCATCGGGCCGGATCCGCCGAACGGCACGGGAGTCGCGGGGTGGCGCGACACGGCGAGTGCCAGGTTTTCCCGAATTTACCTACTAAAGGGATAAACATCCCTACCCTGTACGGCATGGTGTATCGGTACGACTTCGATGAGGACGCATACGTCCGGGACCGCGGGGACGCGCCCGAGGGACAGTCGTCCAGGACCGCCCCACCGCCTTCGGGCGGTCCGTCCCCGTCGCGCTTCCCGACGCCGTCACTGCCGCGTCCCAATCAGATCCTGGTGCCCTCGGCGGCCCCGGCTCCTGCGGCGCCCCCCGCGCCGCCGCAGGAGCCGGCACCCCCGTCCGAGCCGGTAGCGGTCGGCCCGGCGGTGGCGCCGCGGGTGCCGGGGCCGACGTACGAGCCGGTACCGGCTGGCCCGGCGGCGCTGCGGGAGCCCGTACCGACGCACGAGCCGGTACCGACGCACGAGCCGGTACCGGCGGCGCCACCGGAGCCGCCCGCCCCGACCCTCGCACCGCCGCCGCGACGCGGGGGCGGTCGCGGCTGGCAGGTGATGATCGGTGCTACCGCCGTGCTGGTACTGCTCGCCCTCAGCGGCCTCACCGCCGCTGCCCTGCTGGACGGCCGGCCGCTGATCGGCACGCAGGCGGAGCCCAGCGTCGCGCCGGAAACCACCCGGGAGAACGAGCCAGCCAACGAGAGCGACCTCGACTCCCGGGACACCGACCAGGCGCCACTGACCGCCCGCGAGGTCTTCCCCGGCAGCCGGCTGACGGTCGGTGACGGCCAGTCCGGGTACGAGGTGCTGCGGACCCAGTCCAGCGCCAGTTGCGCGGTGGCCGCCACCGGTGAGGTCTCGGACCTGCTCGTACGGCTCGGCTGCAGCCAGGTGGTCCGGGCCACCCTGCGGGCGCCCGACGAGGAGCACCTGATCACAGCGGGATTGTTCAACCTGGCCGACCGGTCCAGCGCCGAGCGGGCCCGGGACCGGATCCGCCAGCTGCTCGACGAGCGCCAGGGCAGGTTCCGCGGGATGTCGGCGGGCGACGGGACCGACATCATCACCACCGCCCCGGCCCGGGTCGGCTGGCAGGTACGCGGCCACTACGTCGCGTACGCCGTGGTCGCCCGCGCCGACGGGGCGACGATCCGGTCCGGCGACACCGGCGTCCGCGAGATCCTCTTCGACATGCTCGAAATGCACCTGAACCGCAGCGTGCTGGAGCGACGGGCCGACGGCGGGACGGCTAGCCAGCCGACCGTGGCGCCCACCGACCGTAGCGGTAGCCAGCCGGGGTCCACCACGGACTGACCGACCGTTCGCGGGCCGGTCGAGGGCCGCCGGATCACGGCCCCCGACCGGCCCGTGGGCTGTCCGCCACCCGGCCGTCCCGGCACCGTCCACACCGCCGCCATCCGCTGCCCGCACCGTCGCCGCCCGCCGGTGGCGGTGAGGTCCGACGACCGTGCCGCCGCCGCGGGTCAGGCGTCGGCCGGTACCCGCAGCCGTCGCGTCGCCTCGGCTCGGCGGGCGTACTCGGCGGGATCCTCCGGGTAGCCGACCGCCACCAGGGTCAGCCCGTGCGCCGGCGCCACGGTCACCTCGCTGGACCGCTCCCGCCGGGTGAGCAGGCCGGCCGGCCACTCCACCGGCCGGCGCCCGTCCCCGGCGACCAGCATCGCGCCGACCAGGCTGCGCACCATCGCCTGGCAGAACGCGTCGGCCTGCACGGTGGCGACCAGGATCCCGTCGGCGTCCCGCCGCCAGTCCAGGCGGGTCACCTCGCGCAGCGTGGTGGCGTTCTCCTTGCGCCGGCAGTACGCGGCGAAGTCGTGCTCCCCGACCAGGCCGGCCGCGGCGGCGCCGAGCCGGTCGAGGTCGAGCGGGCGCGGCCAGGCCAGGATCTCGTGCCGGCGCAGCGGATCGACGCCCCACCCGGCGTCGGTCACCCGGTACTCGTAACGGCGGAAGGTCGCCGAGAAGCGGGCGTCGAAGGTGGCCGGCACCGGGCTCATCGCCCGGATCCGTACGTCGGCAGGGAGCAGCCGGGCCAGCCGGCGCAGCAGCCGGCCCTCGTGCGCCTGCCACACCTCGGTGGGCAGATCGAGGTGGCAGACCTGCCCGGTCGCGTGCACCCCGGCGTCGGTTCGACCGGCCACGGTCAACCCGCTCGCGGTGCCGGCCCCGAGCACCAGATCCAGCGTCTCGACCAGCACCCCGGCGACCGTACGCCGGTCGGGTTGGGGCGCCCAGCCGGAGAAGTCCGTACCGTCGTACGCGACGTCCAGCCGCAGCCGGGTCCGCTCGTCCACCTCGTACCTCCGTTGACGCCGTCGGGCCCGGCACCCCGTGAGGGATGCCGGGCCCGACGATGGTTGCCTCTGCTCAGGCCTTGTTCTCGGTGGCCTCGTCGCTGTCCTCGCGGGCGGCGGCGGTGTCACCGGAGGCGTGCACCGGCGCCTCGGCGTCCTGATCGGCCGGGGCCAGGGCCTCGACCTTGTCCTGCTGGGCGGCCTTGCGAGCGGCGGTCTTCTTGTTCGCCTTCGGCTCGGCGACCTGCAGTTCCTCGACCAGCTCGATGATCGCCATCGGCGCGGCGTCACCCTTGCGCGGACCGGTCTTCACGATCCGGGTGTAGCCGCCGGGGCGGTTGGCGTATCGCGGCGCGATCTGGTCGAACAGGGCGTAGACCACGTCCTTGTCCTTGACCACGGCCAGCACCCGCCGACGCGCGGCGAGGTCGCCCCGCTTGGCCTTGGTGATGAGCTGCTCGGCGAGCGGACGCAGCCGCCGGGCCTTGGTCTCGGTGGTCTTGATCTTGCCGTGCTGGAACAGCGAGGTGGCCAGGTTGGCCAGCATCAGCCGCTCGTGCGCGGGGCTGCCGCCGAGGCGGGGGCCCTTGGTGGGCGTGGGCATGCTTGGTGCTCCTCAGGTGTGGCGGCAGCGCGGACTAGAGCTGCTCGGTCTCGCGGTAGTCGTCGGTGTCGTAGTCGGCCTCACCGAAGGCGTCCACGACGTGCGCCGGGTCGAAGTTCGGGGCCGAGTCCTTCAGCCCCAGACCCATCCCGGCGAGCTTCATCTTGACCTCGTCGATCGACTTCTGGCCGAAGTTGCGGATGTCGAGAAGGTCGGCCTCGGTACGCCCGATGAGCTCACCAACGGAGTTGATGCCCTCGCGCTTGAGGCAGTTGTAGGAGCGGACGGTGAGGTCCAGCTCCTCGATCGGCAGGGCCAGGTCCGCCGCCAGCTGCGCGTCCTGCGGGGACGGGCCGATGTCGATGCCCTCCGCGGTCTCGTCCAGCTCCCGGGCCAGCCCGAACAGCTCCACCAGCGTCGAGCCGGCCGACGCCAGCGCGGTGCGCGGGCCCATCGACGGCTTGGTCTCGACGTCGATGATCAGCCGGTCGAAGTCGGTCCGCTGCTCGACACGGGTCGCCTCGACGCGGTACGTCACCTTGAGCACGGGCGAGTAGATCGAGTCGACCGGGATCCGGCCGATCTCCGCGCCCGCCTGCTTGTTCTGCGCCGCCGTGACGTAGCCCCGACCCCGCTCGACGGTCAGCTCCATGTCGAGCCGGCCCTTGCCGTTCAGGGTGGCGAGCTTCAGGTCCGGGTTGTGCACCGAGACACCGGCCGGGGGCTGGATGTCACCGGCGGTCACGTCGCCCGGGCCCTGCTTGCGCAGGTACATGCTGACCGGCTCGTCGTGCTCGGAGCTGACGCACAGCTCCTTGATGTTCATGACGAGCTCGACCACGTCCTCCTTGACACCGGGGATCGTGGTGAACTCGTGCAGCACACCGTCGATCTTGATCGAGGTGACCGCCGCACCCGGGATGGACGACAGCAGCGTACGCCGCAGCGAGTTGCCCAGGGTGTAGCCGAAGCCCGGCTCCAGCGGCTCGATGGTGAACCGGGACCGGGTCTCGTTGATCGACTCCTCGGAGAGGGTCGGTCGCTGGCTGATGAGCATGTCTTCTCTTCTCTTCCGGGACGCCCGCTATATGACGCCCACGACACAACGTGTTCCGGTGGCCCGCCCGCACGGGCGGGCCACCGCAACGAGCCCTTACTTGGAGTAGAGCTCGACGATCAGCTGCTCCTGGACCTGGGTGTCGATCACCTGGCGGGCCGGGAGCGAGTGCACCAGAACCTTCATCTGGCTGGGGATGGCCTCCAGCCACGCCGGAACGGTCTTGGAGCCGGCCTCGGCCTGCGCAACGATGAACGGGGTGAGCTCCTTGCTCTTCGCCCGAACCTCGATGATGTCGTGCTCCTTGACCCGGAACGACGGGATGTCGACCTTCTTGCCGTTCACCGTGAAGTGACCGTGCTTGACCAGCTGACGGGCCATGTCCCGGGACTTGGCGTAGCCGGCCCGGTAGACCACGTTGTCCAGCCGCGACTCGAGGATCTGCAGGAGGACCTCACCGGTCTTGGCCTGCTTGGCCACGGCCTCCTCGTAGTAACCGCGGAACTGCTTCTCCAGCACGCCGTACACCCGGCGGGCCTTCTGCTTCTCACGGAGCTGGAGCAGGTACTCCGTCTCCTTGGTGCGGCCGCGGCCGTGCTGCCCGGGCGGGAACGGCCGGGACTCGAACGGGCACTTCGGGCCATCGCACTTGCTGCCCTTGAGGAACAGCTTCATCTTCTCCCGCCGGCAACGGCGGCAGTCAGCACCGGTGTAACGAGCCATCTCTCTCTAACCTCTCAGACCCGGCGACGCTTCGGCGGACGGCACCCGTTGTGCGGCTGCGGGGTGACGTCGGAGATCTGCCCGACCTCCAGGCCCACCGCCTGCAGCGAACGGATGGCGGTTTCCCGGCCGGAGCCGGGACCCTTGACGAACACGTCGACCTTGCGCATGCCGTGCTCCATGGCCCGACGCGCGGCGGCCTCGGCGGCCAGCTGCGCGGCGAACGGGGTCGACTTGCGGGAGCCCTTGAAGCCGACCTGGCCCGCGGAGGCCCAGGAGATGACGGCACCGGTCGGGTCCGTGATGGACACGATGGTGTTGTTGAAGGTGCTCTTGATGTGCGCCTGCCCGTGGGCGACGTTCTTGCGTTCCTTGCGCCGGACCTTCTTGACAGCGGCTCCGGCACGAGCCTTCGGTGGCATAAGTCTGTGCGCTCCTATTTACTTCTTGCCGGGCTTCTTCTTGCCGGCGACCGTCCGCTTCGGGCCCTTGCGGGTCCGCGCGTTGGTACGGGTCCGCTGGCCACGGACGGGCAGGCCCCGGCGGTGCCGGATGCCCTCGTAGCAGCCGATCTCGACCTTGCGGCGGATGTCAGCGGCGACCTCGCGGCGCAGGTCACCTTCAACCTTGTAGTTGCCCTCGATGTGGTCGCGGAGCTGGACCAGCTCCTCGTCCGTGAGGTCCCGAGCGCGCTTGTCCGGCGAGATGCCGGTGGCAGCGAGCGTCTCCAGGGCGCGGGTGCGACCCACGCCGAAGATGTAGGTGAGCGCGATCTCCAGCCGCTTCTCGCGGGGGAGATCCACGCCGACTAGACGTGCCATGTGCGGGCGTACTCCTTGTGGTTTCTGCCGGAGGTATGGACCCGTCCCACCCCGCTACCGACCGTCCCATCCTTCCGACGCGTTTCCGCGCCGGCGACCGGGATCGGTCGCTGCCCGAGCGGGCCCCGGCCTCCGACCGGGGGTCAACCACGAGAAAGTACGCGCTGCGCACCGCTCGCGGCTGGGACGAGCATGTGTGATGTGTGGGCTGGAATCAGCCCTGGCGCTGCTTGTGGCGCGGGTCGGTGCAGATGACCATGACCCGGCCGTGCCGGCGGATCACCCGGCACTTGTTGCAGATCCTCTTGACGCTCGGCTTGACCTTCACGGTTGCCTTACTTCCCATCTGGCCCGGCGTCACGAGGCGCGACACCGGACGTCGAAGACGGACACGGGACGTTCCCGGCCGCCGTCAGGCTTACTTGTAGCGGTAGACGATGCGCCCGCGGGTCAGGTCGTACGGCGAGAGCTCGACGACGACCCGATCCTCCGGCAGGATGCGGATGTAGTGCTGCCGCATCTTGCCGCTGATGTGAGCCAGCACCTTGTGGCCGTTGGCGAGCTCCACCCGGAACATGGCGTTCGGCAGGGGCTCGATGACCCGACCTTCGATCTCGATGGCTCCGTCTTTTTTCGGCATGTCCTCCGCTGTCCTGACGTCGGTTACTCCGGACGGCTCACAACGCCTTACACGGGTGCCTGATCAAGATCAGATTGCCCGCGCCAGCCGCGGCTCCGCGTCCCACCGAAGCGCTGGTGGGCATGGCGGAGTGGACGCTGTGCGCCGATCAGAAAGTGTACGCCCGCATGCGCGCCGTCGCCAAACCGACCTGCGGCCGACCCCCGGCGGGGGTGACAAACGTGATGTTCAGGCCAGCTCGCCCCGGTCCGGGCGTCGCACCTGCTCGCCGGCGCTCGTCTCGGTGGCCTCCGGCCCGCGGCCCGCTGTCCCACCGGCACCGTTCGCGCCGGCCTTCCCGCCGGTACCGTTCGCGCCGATCGCGTCGGCCGTCCCACTGGTACCGTTCGCGTCGGCCTGCTCTGCGGCGAGGGCCTTGCGCTCCCGCTTGAGCGCCCGCTTCTCCGCCCGCCGCTGCCGGCGGCGTTCCCGCTCGATCGCCTGCCGTTGCGGCTCACCCGTGGCCAGGCCGGTGACCGTACGGACCAGCACCACCGCACCCCAGGGGCCGGCCACCCAGCCCGGCCAGAAGTACAGCATCTCGCCGGCCGCCAGCGAGGTGAACACCCAGACCGCAACCACGATGCCGACGACCTTGAGCCAGGGCTCCCACACCTCGACCAGCCAGCGCGCGGTCAGCCCGCGCCCACCGTCGGGAACGACCGGCGATCCCTCGTCGGTCTCCCGCGGCGCCGGCACCGTCCCGCCCGACGCCGGCAGGTCACCCACCAACGCGTTCAAATCGGCGTACGTGCGGGCGGCATAGGCCCGCTGCAACCGGTCGTCGTACTCGTGCAGATCGAGGCGGCCCTCGTCCAGGGCGGCCCGGAGCCGTTCGGCGATGGCCTGTCGGTCGGAGTCCGCTGCCCGCATGCCGTCCCGCCCGTCCATGCCGGCAAGCATGCCATCGTGTCGCCAGTCCGGGTAGCCGGCCCCACCGCGGCCGGATGCCGCCCGACGTCGGGTCGCTGCCGGGCCGATGCCAGACCCGGTCCGACGCTCGGTCAGGCCGTCGGAGAGGCGCTCGGCTGGCGGCTGGTGACCAGGTCGCCGAGGCGGGCCCGGCCGCCGTCCGGGGCGGTCAGCACCCAGACCCCGTCCGCGAGCAGGGCCATGGTGTGCTCGACGTGCGCCGCTCGCGACCCGTCCCGGGTGACCACGGTCCAGCCGTCGGCGAGTTCGGTGGTACGCGGCGAGCCCATGGTGATCATCGGCTCGATGGCCAGCGCCATACCCGGTACCAGGCGGGGCCCCTTGCCCGGCCGCCCGTGGTTGAGCACGTGCGGGTCCTGGTGCATCTCGGTGCCGATGCCGTGGCCGCCGTAGCCGTCGACGATGCCGTACCGACCAGCCTTGCGTACCGTGTTCTCCACGGCGTGGGAGATGTCGGTGAGTCGGCCACTGCCGCTGGCCGCACCTCGGGCGGCGGCGGCGATGCCGGCCCACATCGCGTCCTCGGCCACCTTCGCCATCCGCAGCAGCGCCGGGTCGACCTCGCCCACGCCGACCGTGATCGCCGCGTCGCCGTGCCAGCCGTCCAGCACCGCGCCGCAGTCGATCGAGATCAGATCGCCCTCGGCGAGGACCTGCTTCGGCGACGGGATCGCATGCACGATCTGCTCGTTGACCGACGAGCAGATCGACGCCGGGAAGCCGTGGTAGCCCTTGAACGAGGGAACCGCCCCCGCCTCGCGGATGGTCGCCTCGGCGATCGCGTCGAGGTCGGCCGTGCTCACCCCGGGGGCCACCGCCTCCCGCATCCGGCGCAGAGCCTCCCCGACCACGAGGCCGGCGGCGCGCATCTTCTCGATCTGCTCGGGAGTCTTCAGCTGGATGTCCAGCTGGGGACGACGCATGGAGGCGCTACCTTTCGTTGCCGAAACAGCGGGGCACGCCGGACGTACCCCGCTGTTCGCACTCTATCCGGCCGACGGCTTCGCGGACGTCAGCCCCCGTACGACCTCAGGGCGTCGATCGCGCGGACCGTGACGTCCTCCACCGGGCCGGTGGCGTCGATACCGACCAGCTTGCCCTGGGCGCCGTAGTAGTCCACCAGCGGCGCGGTCTTCTCCGCGTACTCGCGCAGGCGGGCGGCGATGGTCTCCGGCTTGTCGTCGTCACGCTGGAACAGCTCGGCGCCGCAGCGGTCGCAGATGCTGTCGCGGTTGGTCGGGTCGAACTCGACGTGCCAGATCTTGCCGCAGCCTCGGCAGGTACGCCGGCCGGACAGCCGTCGAATCACCTCGTCGTCGTCGACGACCAACTCCAGCACGATGTCCAGCGCGGTGCCGAGGTCCGCGAGGAGCTTGTCCAGCGCCGCGGCCTGCGGGGTGGTCCGGGGGAACCCGTCGAGCAGGAAGCCCTCGGCGGCATCCGGCTCGGCCAGCCGCTCCCGCACCATGTTGATGGTGACCTCGTCCGGGACCAGCTTGCCGGCGTCCATGTAGCGCTTGGCCTCGACGCCGAGCGGAGTTCCCTGTGACACGTTGGCCCGGAAGATGTCGCCGGTCGAGATCTTCGGCACGGAGAGGTGCGCGGCGATGAACTCTGCCTGAGTGCCCTTGCCCGCGCCCGGCGGGCCAACCAGAACCAGTCTCATCTACCGCAGGAACCCTTCGTAGTTCCGCTGCATCAGTTGGCTCTCGATCTGCTTGCTGGTCTCGAGAGCCACACCAACCATGATCAGAACAGCGGTGCCGCCGAACGGGAAGTTGAGGTACTGCTGCCGGTCCAGCCAGATGAAGAAGAAGTTCGGCAGGATCGAGATGGTCGCGAGGTAGAGCGCGCCCGGCAGGGTGATGCGGCTGAGGATGAAGTCCAGGTAGTCGGCGGTCGGCTTGCCGGGGCGGATGCCCGGCACGAAGCCGCCGTACTTCTTCATGTTGTCCGCGACCTCGGTCGGGTTGAACGTGATCGAGACGTAGAAGTACGTGAAGAAGATGATCAGCAGGAAGTAGACCGAGATGTAGATCGGGCTGGTCGGGTCGACCAGGTTGTTCTGGATCCACGCCTGGGTCTTGCCCGGGTTGTTCTGGTCGAAGAACTGGAGGGCCAGCTGCGGCAGGTAGAGCAGCGACGAGCCGAAGATGACCGGGATCACACCTGCCTGGTTGACCTTCAGCGGGATGTAGGTGGAGGTCCCGCCGTACATCCGCCGGCCGATCATGCGCTTGGCGTACTGCACCGGGATGCGGCGCTGGGCCTGCTCGATGAACGTGACCGCGGTGATGACCAGCAGCACCAGGGCGATGACCAGGAAGAACCGGCCCCAGCCCTGGCTCTCCCGGATCCGCCAGCCCTCGCTGGGCAGCCGGGCGGCGATCGAGGTGAAGATCAGGACGGACATGCCGTTGCCGACGCCGCGGTCGGTGATCAGCTCACCGAGCCACATGACCACGCCGGTGCCGGCGGTCATCGTCATCACCAGGACGGACAGCGTCAGCCAGTCCGGGATGCCGGTGCCGACGGGGATGATCGGGAACTCGTCGCACTGGTTGTTGAACAGCTGGCCGGAGCGGGCCAGCGCGACGAACGCCGAGGCCTGGAGGACACCCAGACCCAGGGTCAGGTAGCGGGTGTACTGGGTGATCTTCGCCTGGCCGGCCTGGCCCTCCTTGCGGAGCTGCTCCAGCCGCGGGATGACCACTGTCAGCAGCTGCAGGATGATCGACGCGGTGATGTAGGGCATGATGCCCAGCGCGAAGACCGAGAGCTGCAGCAGCGCACCGCCCGAGAAGAGGTCGAGCAGGTTCAGGACACCGGTCGAGCCCTCGATGGTGTCGAGGCACTTCTGCACGTTGCCGTACGACACGCCCGGGCTGGGCAGCGTCGCGCCGAGCCGGTAGATCGCGACAATGCCTACTGTGAACAGCAGCTTCTTGCGCAGGTCAGGCGTACGGAACGCACTGAGAAAGGCGGACAGCAACTTCTTCCTCCTGCGCGAGGCGGGCCGCCGGTCATCCCTGGCGGTTCGGGGTGGGTGCCGGGCAGGTGCCCGATATCCGTGGCTGGGAAGGGACTCTAACAGCCCGATCCCGGTCCGGGCAGATGTGCCCGGCTACATAAAACGAATCCGATGTTACCGGGCGCACACGCCCGATGTAGACTATGGCGCCCGCCAGCTGAGATCAACTGGCGGGCGCCATTGTTCTGTGCAAGTTACAGCTCGGTGACCGAGCCGCCGGCCGCGGTGATCTTCTCCTTGGCCGACGCACTGAACGCGTGCGCCGAGACCTGGAGCGCCACAGCGCCGAGATCCCCGGTGCCGAGGACCTTCACCGGCTGGCCCTTGCGGACCGCGCCGGCCTCGACCAGCTCCGCCGGGCCGACCTGGCCACCGTTGGGGAACAGCTCAGCGAGGCGATCCAGGTTGACCACCTGGAACACGACCTTGAACTTGTTCTTGAAGCCCTTCAGCTTCGGCAGCCGCATGTGGATGGGCATCTGCCCACCCTCGAAGGCCGGGGAGATGTTCTTCCGGGCCTTCGAACCCTTGGTACCGCGACCGGCGGTCTTGCCCTTGGAACCCTCACCGCGACCCACGCGGGTCTTCGCGGTCTTGGCTCCCGGCGCCGGACGCAGGTGATGGACCTTGATCGTCATTACTCGACCTCCTCGACCTTCACGAGGTGGTTCACCGTGAAGATCATGCCGCGGATCTCGGGCCGGTCCTCCTTGACCACCACGTCGTTGATCCGCTTGAGACCGAGCGAACGCAGCGACTCACGCTGGTTGCGCTTGGTCCCGATCTCGGAACGGACCTGGGTGACCTTGAGACGTGCCATCAGGAGGCCACCTCCGCCCGCGAGGCGAGCATGGCGGCCGGCGCGACGTCCTCCACCGGCAGGCCCCGACGCGCCGCCACAGCCTCGGGGGACTCAAGCCCCTTCAGCGCGGCCACGGTGGCGTGCACGATGTTGATCGGGTTCGACGAGCCGAGGCTCTTGGAGAGCACGTCGTGGATACCCGCGCACTCCAGCACCGCGCGCACCGGACCACCGGCGATGACGCCCGTACCGGCCGAGGCCGGCTTGAGCAGCACCACGCCGGCGGCGTCCTCGCCCTGCACCGGGTGCGGGATCGAGGAACCGATCCGCGGCACCTTGAAGAAGTGCTTCTTGGCCTCCTCGACGCCCTTGGCGATCGCCGCGGGCACCTCCTTGGCCTTCCCGTAGCCCACGCCCACCGTGCCGTCGCCGTCGCCCACGATCACCAGGGCGGTGAAGCTGAAGCGACGACCACCCTTCACGACCTTGGCGACGCGGTTGATCGCGACGACCCGCTCAAGGTGCGGGGTCTTCTCGGCGGGCGCGTTTCCGCGGCCGCCCTCACGGCGGTTGTCGCGGCGACCACCCTCGTTGCCACCGGACCCGCCGCCACGGCGCTGTTGACCTGGCATCAGCAGCCTTCCTTTTCTCTCGTGACGGGGATTGTCAGAACTCGAGCCCGGCTTCGCGGGCGGCGTCGGCAAGCGCGGCGACCCGCCCCGCGTACCGGTTGCCACCGCGGTCGAAGACGACCTTGGAGACGCCGGCGGCCTTGGCCCGCTCGGCGAGCAGGGCACCCACCTTGCCGGCCAGGGCGCTCTTGTCGCCCTCCGTGCCGCGCACCGAGGCGTCCAGGGTCGAGGCCGACGCCAGGGTGTGACCCTTGGTGTCGTCCACGATCTGGGCGACGATGTGCCGCAACGAGCGGGTGACGACCAGGCGGGGACGCTCGGCGGTGCCGCTGATGTTCTTGCGGACCCGGAAGTGCCGACGCGCACGCCCGACGGCACGCTTGGCGGCGACGCCGCGGCGGCGCTTGAGCAGCGTGGCGCTCACTTCTTACCTGCCTTTCTCACGGCCTCGCGGCCGGCGGATGACCTCGCCGTGGTGCTAGCGATCGCGGTCACTTCTTGCCCGCCTTACCAGCCTTGCGGCGGATGACCTCGCCCTGGTACTTCACACCCTTGCCCTTGTAGGGCTCCGGCGGGCGGATCTTCCGGATGTTGGCGGCGACCTCACCGACCAGCTGCTTGTCGATGCCGGCCACGTGGAACAGCGTCGGCTTCTCCACCGTGAAGGTGATGCCCTCCGGCGCCGGCACCAGCACCGGGTGCGAGAACCCGAGCGCGAACTCCAGGTCCTTGCCCTTGGCGGTGACCCGGTAACCGGTACCGGCGATCTCCAGGCTCTTGCGGTAGCCCTCGGTGACCCCGACGATCATGTTCGCCACCAGGGTACGGCTCAGGCCGTGCAGTTCCTTGGCCTTGCGCTCGTCGTTCGGGCGGTTGACGCTCAGCTGCCCGTCCTCGGCCCGCTCGATGGTGATCGGCTCGGCCAGGATGTGCGACAGCTCGCCCTTGGGGCCCTTGACCTTGACGGTCTGGCCGTCGATCGTCACGTCGACGCCGGACGGCACCGGGATCGACTTACGTCCAATACGCGACATTTCTACCTGTCTCCCGTTACCAGACGAAGGCGAGGACTTCCCCGCCAACGCTCCGCTTGCGGGCCTGCCGGTCGGTGAGCAGCCCCTGGGACGTCGAAATGATCGCCACGCCCAGCCCGCCGAGCACCCGGGGGAGCCCGTCCGACTTGGCGTACACCCGCAGACCGGGCTTGGAGACGCGCTTGATACCGGCCAGGCTCCGCTCCCGGTTCTGGCCGTACTTCAGCTCGACGACCAGTCGCTTGCCGACGGCACCCTCTTCGGGCTCCTCGACCGACCAGGTGGCGATGTAACCCTCGGACTTGAGGACCTCGGCGATGTTCGCCTTGATCTTCGAGTAGGGCATCGTCACCCGGTCGTGGTACGCCTGGTTGGCGTTACGCAGACGCGTGAGCATGTCTGCGATCGGGTCGGTCATCGTCATGAAAACTCGTCAACCTTTCTCGCCGGGGTTCCCGCGGCTTACGCCCACAGGCCTACGGCGAAGAGACAGTCCAGCTGACGCGCCGAAGCGCGCTGGGCTATTACCAGGAAGCCTTGGACACGCCGGGCAGCTCACCGCGGTGGGCCATCTCCCGGATGCACACCCGGCAGAGCCCGAACTTGCGGTAGACCGCCTTGGGACGCCCGCACCGCTGGCAGCGGGTGTACGCGCGAACCGAGAACTTCGGCTTCGCGGCCGCCTTGAGGATCAGCGCCTTCTTGGCCATCTCAGTTCTCCTTGAACGGGAAGCCCAGGAGCTTGAGCAGCGCCCGGCCCTCGTCGTCGGTCGTGGCGGTGGTGACCACCGTGATGTCCATGCCCCGCTGGCGATCGATCTTGTCCTGGTCGATCTCGTGGAACACCGACTGCTCGGTCAGACCGAACGTGTAGTTGCCGTGCCCGTCGAGCTTGCGCCCGTCGAGGCCGCGGAAGTCACGGATACGCGGCAGCGCGATGGACAGCAGCCGGTCCAGGAACTCCCACATCCGGTCGCCGCGCAGGGTCACCTTCGCGCCGATCGGCATGCCCTCGCGGAGCTTGAACTGCGCGATGGACTTCGTCGCCCGCCGGACCTGCGGCTTCTGGCCGGTGATCGTGGCCAGGTCACGAACCGCCCCGTCGATCAGCTTGGCGTCCCGGGCGGCCTCGCCGACACCCATGTTGACGACGATCTTGACCAGTCGCGGCACCTGCATCGGGTTGCCGTAGTTGCCCTGCTCGCGCAACTGCGCCACGATCTCGTTGCGGTACCGCTCCTTGAGGCGCGGCATGGTCTTGGTTTCGGTAGCCGTGGTCATCACAGGTCCTTACCGGTGCTACGCGCGATGCGGACCTTCTGGCCGTTCTCGTCGATCCGGTAGCCGACGCGGGTCGGCTTGCCGTCGGAGTCCACGACCATCACGTTCGAGACGTGGATCGCGGCCTCCTGGGTGACGATGCCACCGGTCTTGGCGCCACGCTGGGTGGTGCTGATGCGGGTGTGCTTCTTGACCCGGTTCACGCCCTCGACCAGGACCTTGTCCTGCCGCGGGTAGGCCGCGATGACCTTACCCTTGGCACCCTTGTCCTTGCCGGCGATGACGACGACCGTGTCGCCCTTCTTGACCTTCACGGTCACAACACCTCCGGCGCGAGAGAAATGATCTTCATGAACCGCTTGTCCCGCAGCTCGCGACCGACGGGGCCGAAGATACGGGTACCGCGCGGGTCCCCGCCGTCCTTGATGATGACGGCGGCGTTCTCGTCGAAGCGGATGTACGAACCGTCCGGCCGCCGCTTCTCCTTGGCGGTGCGGACGACGACAGCCTTGACGACGTCGCCCTTCTTCACGCCGGCACCGGGGATCGCGTCCTTAACGGTGGCCACGATGACGTCGCCGATGCTCGCGTAGCGCCGACCGGAGCCACCGAGAACCCGGATGCACAGGATCTCCCGGGCACCCGTGTTGTCGGCGACGCGCAGTCGCGACTCCTGCTGAATCACGTCTATCTCCTATGTCTGCCGGTTCTCCGGCCGCCGGAGCGGCCGGAGCCTGGCGGAACCTGCGCCCGACCGATCTCGGCCGAGCTCGAGCCTTCGCTACTTGGCCTTCTCGAGGATCTCCACGAGCCGCCACCGCTTGGTGGCGGACAGCGGCCGGGTCTCCATGATCAGGACCCGGTCGCCGATGCCGGCGGAGTTCTGCTCGTCGTGGACCTTGAGCTTGCTGGTCCGGCGCATGATCTTGCCGTACAGCGCGTGCTTGACCCGGTCCTCGACCTCGACGACGACGGTCTTGTCCATCTTGTCGCTGACGACGAGGCCCTCACGCACCTTGCGGCGGCCCCGCTGCTGGGTGGCGGTCGTGTTCTCGCTCATGAAGCAGTCACCTCAGTCGGCGCGGCCGAGAGCCCCAGCTCACGCTCACGCATGATCGTGTAGATCCGGGCGATCTCCCGACGGATGACCTGCAGCCGCCGGTTGTTGTCCAGCTGCCCGGTTGCGGCCTGCACGCGGAGGTTGAACAGCTCCGCCTTGGCCTCGCGCAGCTTCGTGACCAGCTCCTCCTCGGAGAGCTCACGCAGCTCGGAGGCCTTAACGCCCGCTGCCATCAGGATTCACCCACTTCGCGCGTCACAATGCGGCACTTCATCGGGAGCTTGTGGATCGCGCGACGCATCGCCTCTCGCGCGATCTGCTCGTTGGGGAAGGACATCTCGAAGAGCACCCGCCCCGGCTTGACGTTGGCGACCCACCACTCGGGCGAGCCCTTACCGGAACCCATCCGGGTTTCCGCGGGCTTCTTGGTGAGGGCCTGGTCCGGGAAGATGGTGATCCAGACCTTGCCGCCACGCTTGATGTGACGGGTCATCGCGATACGCGCCGACTCGATCTGACGGTTGGTCACGTACGCCGGCTCGAGAGCCTGGATCCCGAACTCGCCGAACACCACCCGGTTGCCGCCCTTGGACGCGCCGCTGCGGTCCGGGTGGTGCGGCTTGCGGAAGCCCTTCGGGGGCTTGCGCGGCATCAGCATCTGTCAGCCCTCCTGCTGCGTTTCTGCCGGCTGGTTGGCGGCCGGAGCGGACGCGGCCGACGCGACAGCGCCAGCGTCCACCGGCTCACCGCTCGGCGTCTCGGCCTGCTGCGCGACGGTCGTCGCGGCAGCCCGGCCGGCCTCGGTGCCACCGGAGGTCGTACCGGACGAACCGGAACGACCACGGCGCGGCCGCTCGGGGCGGTCGCCACGCTCACGGCGCGGGCGCGACGGCGCCTCGGTCGGGGTCTCCCGACCCGGCACCGCGTCGCCCTTGTAGATCCAGACCTTCACGCCGATGCGGCCGAAGGTGGTACGGGCCTCGAAGAAGCCGTACTCGATGTTGGCCCGCAGCGTGTGCAGCGGAACCCGACCCTCGCGGTAGAACTCCGTGCGGCTCATCTCGGCGCCGCCGAGGCGACCCGAGACCTGCACCCGGATGCCCTTGCACATCGGGTTCTTCATCGCCGACTGCATCGCCTTGCGCATCGCCCGACGGAAGCTGACCCGGCTGGAGAGCTGCTCGGCCACGCCCTGGGCGACCAGCTGCGCGTCCGACTCGGGGTTCTTCACCTCGATGATGTTCAGCTGCACCTGCTTGCCGGTGAGCTTCTCCAGCTCGCCGCGGATCCGGTCGGCCTCCGCGCCCTTACGGCCGATGACGATACCCGGCCGGGCGGTGTGGATGTCGACCCGGACCCGGTCGCGGGTGCGCTCGATGTCGACCTTGGAAATGCCGGCCCGCTCCAGCCCCTTGGACATCATCCGGCGGATCTTGACATCCTCGCCGATGTAGTCCTTGTAGAGCTTGTCCGCGAACCAGCGGGACTTCCAGTCGGTCGAGATGCCGAGCCGGAACCCGTGCGGGTGAACCTTCTGACCCATTACTCGGCGCCCTCCGTGTTGCCCTGCGTCTCAGCCGGCGCGGTCTGCTCCGCCGGAGCTGCCTTCTTCGCCGACTTCTTCGGCGCGGCCGGCGCGACCGCCTCGACCGCCACGGTGATGTGGCAGGTGCGCTTGCGGATCCGGTACGCCCGGCCCTGCGCCCGCGGCTGGAACCGCTTCATGGTCGGGCCCTCGTCCACGAACGCCTCGCTGACGAGCAGCGCGTCGGGGTCCAGCCGCTCGTTGTTCTCCGCGTTGGCGATCGCGCTCGCGAGCACCTTGTACACCTGCTCGCTCGCAGCCTGCGGCGCGAACTGCAGCACCGTGAGCGCCTCCTTCGCGGGCAGGCCGCGGACGAGGTTGACCACCCGGCGCGCCTTCATCGGCGAGATGCGCACGTGTCGCGCAACCGCCCGCGCGCCCGGAAGCACCGGAGCGTCGCCCTTTCCTGGCATCGCTGTAACCCCTTGATCCTCTATCCGTATGCCCGCGGCGTCAGCGCCGGCGGCTCTTCCGGTCGTCCTTCTCGTGACCCTTGAACGTGCGGGTCAGCGCGAACTCGCCGAGCTTGTGCCCGACCATCGCCTCGGTCACGAACACCGGGACGTGCTTACGTCCGTCGTGCACCGCGATCGTGTGCCCGAGCATGTCCGGGATGATCGTCGAGCGGCGCGACCAGGTCTTGATGACGTTCTTCGAGCCCTTCTCGTTCTGCGTCTCCACCTTCTTGAGCAGGTGGTCGTCGACGAACGGGCCCTTCTTCAGGCTGCGAGGCATGTCTTATCTCCCTCAGCCGCGCTTACGCGTGGCGTAGCGGCGGCGGACGATCAGCCGGTCACTCGGCTGGCCCTTACGACGGGTGCGGCCCTCGGGCTTACCCTGCGGGTTGACCGGGTGGCGACCGCCGGAGGTCTTGCCCTCACCACCACCGTGCGGGTGGTCAACCGGGTTCATGGCGACACCACGGACGGTCGGGCGCTTGCCCTTCCACCGCATCCGGCCGGCCTTACCCCAGTTGATGTTCGACTGGTCGGCGTTGCCGATCTCGCCGACGCTGGCGCGGCAGCGCACGTCGACGCGCCGGATCTCACCCGACGGCATACGGAGAGTCGCGTACGCGCCCTCACGGCCGAGCAGCTGGATGCCGACGCCGGCCGAGCGGGCCAGCTTGGCGCCGCCACCCGGACGCAGCTCCACGTTGTGGATCGTGGTACCGACCGGGATGTTGCGCAGCGGCAGGTTGTTGCCCGGCTTGATGTCCGCGCCCGGACCCGACTCGACCGTGTCGCCCTGCTTCAGGTCCTTCGGCGCGATGATGTAGCGCTTCTCGCCGTCGGCGTAGTGCAGCAGCGCGATGCGCGCGGTGCGGTTCGGGTCGTACTCGATGTGCGCGACCTTGGCCGGCACGCCGTCCTTGTCGACCCGCTTGAAGTCGATCAGCCGGTACTGGCGCTTGTGGCCACCACCCTGGTGCCGGGCGGTGATCCGGCCGTGGGCGTTCCGACCGCCCTTCTTCGGCAGCGGGGCCAGCAGCGACTTCTCGGGCGTCGACCGGGTGATCTCAGCGAAGTCGGCGACGCTCGAGCCACGCCGGCCCGGCGTCGTCGGCTTGTACTTACGGATAGCCATTGTCTACACCCCTCAGCTGACCGGGCCGCCGAAGGCCTCGATGCGGTCGCCCTCAGCCAGCTTCACCATCGCGCGCTTGGTGTCCTTGCGCTTGCCGAACCCGGTACGGGTGCGCTTGCGCTTGCCCTCGCGGTTGAGCGTGTTGACCGTCAGGACGCGGACGTTGAAGATCTGCTCGATGGCGATCTTGATCGCCGTCTTGTTCGCGTCCGGGTGCACCAGGAAGGTGTACCAGTTGCGGTTCAGCTCGCTGTAGCTCTTCTCCGAGACGACCGGCGCGACGATGATGTCGCGCGGGTCGGCGATCGTGCTCACTTGCCACCCTCCTCGGTGGTCTCGGCGGGAACGCCCAGGAACTCGTCCAGGGCCTCCTTGGTGAAGACCACGTCGTCGGCCACCAGCACGTCGTACGTGTTCAGCTGGCCGGCCTCGATCAGGTGCACCCGCGGCTCGTTGCGCAGCGACACCCAGTTCAGCTCGTCGGTGCTGCTCAGCACGACCAGTACCCGGCGGGCCTCGGTCAGCTTGGCGAGCGTGGCCAGCGCGGCCTTGGTCGACGGCTTCTCGCCCGAGACGAACGCCTCGACGACGTGCACCTGGCCGGCGCGCGCCCGGTCCGAGAGGGCGCCACGCAGCGCGGCGGCCTTCATCTTCTTCGGGGTGCGCTGGCTGTAGTCGCGCGGCACCGGGCCGTGCACCACGCCACCGCCGGCGAACTGCGGCGCGCGGATCGAACCCTGCCGGGCCCGACCGGTGCCCTTCTGCTTGTAGGGCTTCTTGCCGCCGCCGGCGACCTCGCCCCGGGTCTTGGTCTTGTGGGTGCCCTGCCGGGCCGCCGCGAGCTGCGCCACCACGACCTGGTGCATCAGCGGGACGTTGGCCTGCACGTCGAAGATGTCGGCGGGCAGCTCGACCGAGCCGGTCTTGGTGCCTTCCACGTCGAGGACGTCAACGGTGGTCACTTGGCCGCACCGCCCTTCTTCGCCTTGGCCTTGGCCGCGGTACGGACCAGGACCAGCGCGCCCTTGGGGCCGGGGATGGCACCACGGACGAGCAGGAGGTTGTTCTCGGTGTCGACCGCCTGGACGGTCAGGTTCTGCACGGTGTAGCGCACGCCACCCATGCGGCCGGCCATCCGGGTGCCCTTGAAGACGCGACCCGGGGTGGCGCAGGCCCCGATGGAGCCCGGGGAGCGGTGCTTGCGCTCGACACCGTGGCTGGCGCGCAGACCGTGGAAGCCGTGCCGCTTCATCGGGCCGGCGTAGCCCTTGCCCTTGGTCTTGCCGGTGACGTCGATCGAGACGCCGACCGGGAACTCCTCGACCGTGACCTCCTGGCCGAGCGAGTAGTCCGCGGCGTCGGTGGTGCGCAGCTCGACGATGTGCCGGCGCGGCGCCACGTCAGCCTTGGCGTAGTGCCCGCGGAGCGGCTTCTTGGCCTTGCGCGGGTCGATCGTCCCGTACGCCAGCTGGACCGCGGAGTAACCGTCCTTGTCGGCGTCACGAACCTGGGTGATGACGCAGGGGCCGGCCTGAACCACGGTCACCGGGACAACCTTGTTGTTGTCCCAGACCTGGGTCATGCCGAGCTTCGCGCCCAGGATCCCCTTAACTTGCCTGTCCATGTGTCCGGTCCCTACAGCTTGATCTCGATGTCGACGCCAGCCGGCAGGTCGAGGCGCATGAGCGAGTCGACCGTCTTCGGGGTCGGGTCGATGATGTCGATCAGCCGCTTGTGCGTACGCATCTCGAAGTGCTCGCGCGAGTCCTTGTACTTGTGCGGCGAGCGGATGACGCAGAAACGGTTGATCTCCGTGGGCAGCGGCACCGGGCCCGCGACCTGCGCCCCGGTACGCGTCACCGTCTCGACGATCTTCCGAGCCGAGGAGTCGACGACCTCGTGGTCATAGGCCTTGAGCCGGATGCGGATCTTCTGTCCCGCCATGATGGCTTCTGTTCCTTCTCTCGATGCCGCTGTGTTGCGGGTGCCTGCACCGGCTGGCACAGGCCCTCTTCGCCCACCCCCGCGGTCGGGCGTGTCGCGCCCTGGGGCCTGGCTCCGCCCCGAGCTTCCGGAGCGAACCTGACCGCGGTGGGTCCAGGCGTCGATCGCGCTACCGCGACCTGAACGCCGCGCGAGGGTGGTTGGCGGACGGGCCGCCAACCACCCCACGCCCGACTGCTCTGCCTACCCGGAGGTTCGGCGGAAACCGAACACGGGCGGCGAACTGTCGTTACGCAACCTGACTAGTATGCCGCACGACCGGCGGCGGGTCTAATCGGGGTTACCCAGCTCACTTGATGATCTTGGTGACGCGACCAGCGCCGACCGTACGGCCACCCTCCCGGATCGCGAACTTGAGGTTGTCCTCCATCGCGATGGGCTGGATCAGCTTCACGGTCATCGTGGTGTTGTCGCCCGGCATGACCATCTCGGTGCCCTCGGGCAGCGTGACGACGCCGGTGACGTCCGTGGTCCGGAAGTAGAACTGCGGACGGTAGTTCTGGAAGAACGGGGTGTGCCGGCCACCCTCCTCCTTGGAGAGGATGTAGACGGTCGCCTCGAACTCCGTGTGCGGGGTGCTGGTGCCCGGCTTGACGACCACCATGCCGCGCTCGACGTCCTCGCGCTTGATGCCCCGCAGCAGCAGACCGACGTTCTCGCCCGCGCGGGCCTCGTCGAGCAGCTTGCGGAACATCTCGATGCCGGTGCAGACCGTCTTCTGCGACTTCTCGCGGATGCCGACGATCTCCACCTCCTCGTTCGGCTTGAGGACGCCACGCTCCGCGCGACCGGTGACGACGGTGCCACGACCGGTGATCGTGAAGACGTCCTCGATCGGCATCAGGAACGGCTTCTCGGTCTCGCGCTCCGGCTGCGGGATCGCGGTGTCGACGGCGTTCATGAGCTCCATCAGGCGACCGGTCCACTCCGGGTCGCCCTCAAGGGCCTTCAGCGCCGAGACGCGCACGACCGGCAGGTCGTCGCCCGGGTACTCCTGCGCCGAGAGCAGCTCACGGACCTCGAGCTCGACGAGCTCCAGCAGCTCCTCGTCGTCGACCATGTCGCTCTTGTTCAGCGCCACGACGATGTACGGCACGCCGACCTGGCGGGCCAGCAGCACGTGCTCGCGGGTCTGCGGCATCGGGCCGTCGGTCGCCGCGACCACCAGGATCGCGCCGTCCATCTGGGCGGCACCGGTGATCATGTTCTTGATGTAGTCGGCGTGACCGGGGCAGTCGACGTGCGCGTAGTGCCGCGCCTCGGTCTGGTACTCGACGTGCGCGATCGAGATCGTGATGCCGCGGGCCTTCTCCTCCGGCGCCTTGTCGATCTCGTCGAACGGCGTGTACGGGTTCAGGTCCGGGTACTGGTCGTGCAGGACCTTGGTGATGGCCGCCGTCAGCGTCGTCTTACCGTGGTCGATGTGACCAATGGTGCCGATGTTGACGTGCGGCTTAGTCCGCTCGAACTTCGCCTTCGCCACTGGTGTCCTCCTGTGGACTTCTTGGTTCGTTCGCCCCGGCGCGCCGGTCGGCGCTTAGGACTCTGTCGACAGCCTTTCCGGCCTGGCGGCCGGAGAGCTTTGTGGGTTCTGCGGCGATGAAGCCTACAGGCCCGGAATTCACACAATCCGACCGAGGTGGTCGCGGTCGGGGAAGTCCTCCCGCGACCACCGTCGGATCAACTCAGATGAGCGTCACTCACCCGTCGCCTTGGCGATGATCTCCTTCGCGACCGAGGCCGGAACCTCGGCGTAGGAGTCGAACTGCATGCTGTAGCTAGCCCGGCCCTGGGTCTTCGACCGCAGGTCGCCGACGTAGCCGAACATCTCCGACAACGGCACCAGGGCCCGGACGATGCGAGCGCCGCTGCGCTCCTCCATCGCCTGGATGATGCCACGGCGGGAGTTGAGGTCGCCGATGACGTCACCCATGTTCTCCTCAGGAGTGGTGACCTCAACGGCCATCATCGGCTCGAGCAGTGCGGGGTCGGCCTTGCGGGCCGCCTCCTTCATCACCATCGAACCGGCGATCTTGAATGCCATCTCGGACGAGTCGACCTCGTGGTACTGGCCGTCCAGCAGGGTCAGCTTGACACCCACCAGCGGGAAGCCGGCCAGGATGCCGTACTGCATGGCGTCCTGGGCGCCCGCGTCCACGGACGGGATGAACTCCCGGGGGATGCGACCACCGGTGACGGCGTTCGCGAACTCGTAGGTCGGCGAGTCGTTGTCCAGCGGCAGCGGCTCCAGGCTCACGATCACCCGGGCGTACTGGCCGGAACCACCGGTCTGCTTCTTGTGGGTGTACTCGATCTTCTCCACCGTGCGGCGGATCGTCTCGCGGTACGCCACCTGCGGCTTACCGATGTTCGCCTCGACGTTGAACTCGCGGCGCATCCGGTCGACCAGGATGTCCAGGTGCAGCTCGCCCATGCCGGAGATGACCGTCTGGCCGGTCTCCTCGTCCAGCTTGACGCGGAAGGTCGGGTCCTCCTCGGCCAGCCGCTGGATCGCGGTGCTGAGCTTCTCCTGGTCGGCCTTGGTCTTCGGCTCGATGGCGACCTCGATGACCGGCTCCGGGAAGGTCATCGACTCCAGGATGACCGGGTTCGCCGGGTCGCACAGGGTGTCACCGGTGGTGGTCTGCTTGAGACCCTGCACCGCGATGATGTCGCCAGCCTTGGCGGAGCTGCGCTCCTCCCGCTTGTTGGCGTGCATCTGGTAGATCTTGCCGACGCGCTCCTTGCGGTCCTTGGTGGAGTTGACCACCTGGGTGCCGGACTCGACCACACCGGAGTAGACCCGGACGTAGGTGAGCTTGCCGAGGTGCTTGTCGGTCTGGATCTTGAAGGCCAGGCCCGCGAAGGGCTCGGAGGTGGACGGCTTGCGCTGCATCGGCGTCTCGCCGTCGGTCGCGGTGCCCTCGATGGCCGGGATGTCCAGCGGCGACGGCAGGTACGCGACGACCGCGTCAAGCATGGGCTGGATGCCCTTGTTCTTGAAGGCGGTGCCGGTGAGGACGGGGTTGGCCTTGCCTGCGATGGTGGCCCGGCGGATGGCGGCCTGGATCTCCTCGACGGAGATCTCCTCGCCCTCGAGGTACTTCTCCATCACCGCGTCGTCGACGTCGGCCAGCGTCTCCATCAGCTTCTCGCGCCACTCGGCAGCGGTGTCCGCCAGCTCGGCCGGGATCTCCTCGATCGCGTAGTCCTCACCCTTCTGGGTCTCCCCGCGCCAGGTGAGGGCGCGCATGCCGACCAGGTCCACCACGCCGACGAAGTCGGACTCGGCGCCGATCGGCACCTGGAGGACCAGCGGGGTGGCGTTGAGCCGGTCGATCATCATCTGCACACAGCGGAAGAAGTCGGCACCGGTCCGGTCGAGCTTGTTGACGAAGCACATCCGGGGGACGTTGTACTTGTCCGCCTGGCGCCAGACGTTCTCCGTCTGCGGCTCCACGCCGGCCACGCCGTCGTAGACCGCGACGGCACCGTCCAGAACCCGCAGCGACCGCTCCACCTCGACCGTGAAGTCGACGTGGCCGGGCGTGTCGATGATCTGGATCGTGTGGCCCTTCCACTCGCACTTGGTGGCGGCGGAAGTGATGGTGATACCGCGCTCCTGCTCCTGCTCCATCCAGTCCATGACGGCGGCGCCCTCGTGGACTTCACCGATCTTGTACGTGATACCGGTGTAGAACAGGATTCGCTCGGTGGTAGTGGTCTTACCGGCATCGATGTGCGCCATGATGCCGATGTTGCGTACGTTGGCGAGCGCGTCTGCGGCGGCCACTTCAATCCCTACTTATCGTCGTCCCGACACAACTGGTGGCGGTCCCGGCACCGATCGGGTGCCGGGACCAGGGTGTTACCAGCGGTAGTGCGCGAAGGCCTTGTTGGACTCGGCCATCTTGTGCGTGTCCTCGCGCCGCTTGACGGCGGCACCGAGGCCGTTGCTCGCGTCCAGCAGCTCGTTCATCAGCCGCTCGACCATGGTCTTCTCGCGACGGGCCTTGGAGTACGTCACCAGCCAGCGCAGCCCCAGGGTGGTGGCCCGGGCCGGGCGGACCTCGACCGGCACCTGGTAGGTCGCGCCACCGACACGGCGGCTGCGGACCTCAAGGGTCGGCTTGACGTTGTCCATCGCGCGCTTGAGCGTGACGACCGGGTCGGTGCCGGACTTCTCGCGGCAGCCCTCCAGGGCCGCGTACACGATGCGCTCGGCGAGCTGGCGCTTGCCGCGCAGCAGGATCTTGTTCACCAGCTGGGTGACCAACGGCGAGTTGTACACCGGGTCAGCGACCAGCGGCTTCCGCGGAGCGGGTCCCTTACGCGGCATGTCAGCTCTTCTCCTTCTTCGCGCCGTAGCGGCTGCGCGCCTGCTTGCGGTTGCGGACACCCTGGGTGTCCAGCGAACCGCGAACGATCTTGTAACGCACGCCGGGGAGGTCCTTCACCCGGCCGCCACGGACGAGCACGATCGAGTGCTCCTGCAGGTTGTGACCAACGCCCGGGATGTAGGCGGTCACCTCGATCTGGCTGCTGAGCTTGACACGAGCGACCTTGCGCAGCGCCGAGTTCGGCTTCTTCGGGGTGGTGGTGTACACGCGGGTGCACACGCCGCGCCGCTGAGGGGATCCCTTCAGCGCCGGGGTCTTGGTCTTACTCGTCTTCGCCTGGCGGCCCTTGCGGACCAGCTGCTGGATCGTGGGCACCGGGTTTCTCCGCTCCCTTCGGCCGCTCTCGCGGCCGCACCTTCTGCCGAAGCCGACCTGATGATCGACTCTCCTACATTCCGACCAGGGCCACCTCGCGGAGGTCCCCGGCACCCGCGGTCGGGCGTGTCGCCCAACTCACGGTCCCGGCTCCAACGCTCACGCGCGGGGCCCGGGGTTTGTCACCGGCACACGAATCGCCGCAGGCCGGGTCTTCTGGCTCAGTCGTGGCGCCGCCCGGATACCGGATCCAGCGCACGCACGAGTTGCCCAGGCACGCCTGGGCACAAGGGGAAAGAGTACCTACCACAGCCGCGCAGGTCAAAACGGGAGACCCACCGGCTTCGCACTACTCGCCGGCCCGGACCCGTCACACCACCCGCCCGTGATGGGCACCTACGGATACAAGTGTACCGGCTCAGCCAGGACCTGGCCCGATAGCCCTGGGCAGGGCCAGCCCGCACCTGCGGGTCGGATCAGGTCAGCGCCAACAGGAACGCCAGACCCAGACCCAGCAGACAGAGCAGGAGCCCGGCCCCACCACAGCTGATTCCGGCGATTGCCAGACCGCCACCGGTGAACCGGACCGCCGGCGGCGGAGCCGGCCGCCGGATCTGCCGGCGGCCGAGCAGACCGGCCACCACGGCACCGGCCCCGGTCAGGCCCCCCAGCGTGGCGAAGGCACCGGCGGCCCAGGCACCGTTCTCCCCTCCCCCGACCGCACCGAAGCAGAAGACCAGGAACGACACCAGGATCGAAGTGATACCGGCCACCAGCGAGCCGACCGCCAGGCCCGAGGTGACCGGCGGCACGTCGAGGTGCACCATCGCGAACGGGGTGCCGGGCACCGGCTCCACCCGCTTGGGCGGCCGGGGGCGGTCCTGGGGTGGCGCGGGCGGAGCAGCCGGCCCTCCCAAGCCCTGGCCGGGAGTCCAGCCCGGTGGCGCCCCGAAAGCCGGCGGACCTGCGGGCGTTCCGAAAGCCGGCGGCCCCGGGGGTGCCCCAAAGACCGGCGGGCCCGGCGGCATCGGCGGGGCAGCGAATGGCGACCCCGGCGGGACACCGTAGGCCGGCGCACCGGACGGCACCGGCGGCGGCCCGAAATTCCCCGGGGCGGGGTGCGGGGACGGCCCGGAGAGTGCCGGCCCCGGCGGCGGGGCGGGGGCCGGCGGCGGGGCGGGGGCCGGCGGCGGGGCGGGGGCCGGCGGCGGGGCGGGGGCTGGCTGTGGTGGCGCGACGGGGGCCGGTCCCGTTGGCGACACGGGGGACGACGGCGGGTATCCGGGGGCGGAGGTCTGCGGTTCGGGCCCGGGCCGTGCCCACCTGTCCGATTCCGCCGTGTCGGCCTCGGGGCGCCCGGCGATGGGCTGAGCGGACTCGCCGCCCTCGGGGCGCGCCGGTTCCGTCACGAGATCCTCCTCATCGGCCGCGTCCACCGCCGTGCGACGGACAACGGTCAGGCTACCGTCGCCTGTCAGCCCGTCGGCGGCCGGCGCGAGGGGCTGCCCCCGCACGGGGTCAGTCGACGTTGGGCGCGAAGTCGTGCCCGTACGGCGCCTCGGCGAGCCGGACCACGCCGATCACCAACAACAGCACCAGGCTGACCGTGACCAGCACCAGGCCCGTCCAGGCCAGTTGCTCGCCGCGACGCAGCCAGGCCGCGCCGGTCAGGAAACCCCCCGAGGCGTACGCCTCCCGGCGCGCCTGCCGGGCCAGTTGCAGGGCCACCGTGGCCGGCACCACACCACCGATCAACACACCGGTCAACGCGGCCATCAGTCCCAGCGCGAAGACCGCCCTGGCCTTGGTCGCCCGGACCGGGTCCGGGTCGAGCGGGTGACGCGGCGCCGGGGGCGCCGATCCGGGTGCGATCGTCATAGCCAACATGATGCCCCCGTGAGCGACGGCACGTGCCGTACCCGTGGCAGGGCCGACGTCCGACCGGCTGGCGCTCCACTCCCCCACCGGCTGCCGCGGCGCATGCCCACGGGCACGAGGAGGCCCCCGGCAGTCTGCCGGGGGCCTCCCACGTCACCGCGCGGTCTAGCGGTACGACCCGAAGTCGAAGTCGTCCAGCGGAACCGCCTGGCCACTGGCCGGCCCGAAGCCGTAGTCGGTCTCCGGGTAGCCGGTCATCGAGTAGACCTTGGCCTTCGCCTCCTCGGTCGGCTCGACCCGAACGTTGCGGTACTTGCTGATGCCCGTACCGGCCGGGATGAGCTTACCGATGATCACGTTCTCCTTGAGACCGATCAGCGAGTCGCTGCGGGCGTGGATCGCCGCGTCGGTCAGCACCCGGGTGGTCTCCTGGAAGGAGGCCGCCGAGAGCCAGGAGTCGGTGGCCAGCGAAGCCTTGGTGATACCCATCAGCACCGGACGCCCGGCTGCGGGCTCGCCGCCCTCGCCGACGAGTCGGCGGTTCTCCGACTCGAACAGCGCCCGGTCGACCAGCACACCCGGCAGGAACTCGGTCGAGCCGGAGTCGATGACCGTCACCCGCTTGAGCATCTGGCGGATGATGATCTCGATGTGCTTGTCGTGGATAAGCACACCCTGCGAGCGGTAGACCTCCTGGACCTCCTGGGTCAGGTGGACCTGGACCGCGCGCGGGCCGAGGATGCGCAGCAGCTCGTGCGGGTCGATGGTGCCCTCGGTGAGCTTCTCGCCGACCTCGACGTGGTCGCCGTCGTGCGCCCGCAGCCGGACCCGCTTCGAGATCTTGTCGTAGACGATCTCGTCGCTGCCGTCGTCCGGGATGACGACGATCTTGCGGGACCGCTCGCCGTCCTCGATCCGGATCCGACCGGGGGTGTCGGCGATCGGCGCCTTGCCCTTCGGGATCCGGGCCTCGAAGATTTCCTGGACACGCGGCAGACCCTGGGTGATGTCCTCACCTGCGACGCCACCGGTGTGGAAGGTACGCATCGTCAGCTGCGTACCCGGCTCACCGATCGACTGTGCGGCGATGATGCCGACCGCCTCGCCGACGTCCACGATCTTGCCGGTCGGCAGCGAGCGGCCGTAGCACGCACCGCAGACGCCCAGCTTCGACTCGCAGGTGAGCACGCTGCGCACCCGGACGGTCTCGACCCCGGCCTCGACGATCTTGTCGACCAGGATCGAGTTGATGTCCGCGCCCCGCTCGGCGACGACGGTGCCGTCCGGCCCCTTGATGTCGTCGGCGAGGGTACGGGCGTGCACGCTCGTCTCGGCGTGCTCGTGCACCACGAGCTTGCCGTCGAGCTGCTGCCCCACCTGCATCGGGATGGCCCGGTCGGTGCCGCAGTCCTCCTCGCGGATGATGACGTCCTGCGAGACGTCCACCAGACGACGGGTCAGGTAACCCGAGTCGGCGGTACGCAGGGCGGTGTCCGCGAGACCCTTGCGGGCACCGTGCGTGGAGATGAAGTACTCCAGCACGGACAGACCCTCCCGGTAGCTGGCCTTGATCGGCCGCGGGATGATCTCGCCCTTCGGGTTGGCCACCAGACCACGGATCGCCGCGATCTGCCGGAGCTGGAGCAGGTTACCGCGGGCACCCGAGTTGATCATCTTCCACAGCGGGTTCTCCTGCGGCAGCGCGGTGTCCATCTCCTTGGCGACCTCGTTGGTCGCCTTGGTCCAGATCTCGATGAGTTCGCCGCGACGCTCCTCGGCGGTCATCAGACCACGCTGGTACTGCTTGTCGATCCGGTCGGCTTCCTTCTCGTACCGCTCCAGGATCTCCCGCTTGCGCGGCGGAGCGATGACGTCCTCCATGCCGATGGTCACGCCGGACCAGGTGGCCCAGTGGAAACCGGCCTCCTTGAGCCCGTCGAGGGTGGCCGCGAGGGCCACCTTCGGGAACCGCTCGGCGAGGTCGTTGACGATCGCGGAGAGCTGGCCCTTGCGGATCTCGTAGTTCACGAACCGGTAGCCCTGCGGCAGGGTCTCGTTGAACAGCACCCGG
Organism: Micromonosporaceae bacterium KJ-029; assembly: GCA_005402585.1. Lineage (GTDB taxonomy): Bacteria > Actinomycetota > Actinomycetes > Mycobacteriales > Micromonosporaceae > Micromonospora. The sequence goes on from BIFP01000002.1 coordinate 221,993, forward strand.
CCGAGGGTGGTCTCCACGGTCAGCGGCTCGCCCGGGACCCATTCCTCGGGTGCGGTCCACGGCTGCGCGCCGGCACCGTTGTCGACCTCGACGACGTTCCGCAGCCGGATCTTGACCGGCGCCTGCAGGTGCAGCTCGCCGTTGTCGTACGCCATCCGCGCCTCGGCGTCGGAGCTGAACGCCCGGCCCTCCCCGCGCTCACCGGCGGTGAGGTGGGTCAGGTGGTAGAGCCCGATGACCATGTCCTGGGTGGGCATGGTGACCGGCTTGCCGTCGGCCGGCTTGAGGATGTTGTTCGACGAGAGCATCAGGATCCGCGCCTCGGCCTGGGCCTCGGCGGACAGCGGCACGTGCACCGCCATCTGGTCACCGTCGAAGTCCGCGTTGAACGCGGTGCAGACCAGCGGGTGGATCTGGATGGCCTTGCCCTCGACCAGCTGCGGCTCGAAGGCCTGGATACCCAGCCGGTGCAGGGTCGGCGCCCGGTTGAGCAGCACCGGGTGCTCGCCGATGACCTCTTCCAGCACGTCCCACACGACCGGCCGCTGCCGCTCGACCATCCGCTTGGCGGACTTGATGTTCTGCGCGTGGTTGAGGTCGACCAGCCGCTTCATCACGAACGGCTTGAACAGCTCCAGCGCCATCTGCTTGGGCAGGCCGCACTGGTGCAGCTTGAGCTTCGGGCCGACCACGATGACCGAACGACCGGAGTAGTCGACGCGCTTGCCCAGCAGGTTCTGCCGGAACCGGCCCTGCTTGCCCTTGAGCATGTCGGACAGCGACTTCAGTGGACGGTTACCCGGGCCGGTGACCGGCCGGCCGCGACGGCCGTTGTCGAACAGCGCGTCGACGGCCTCCTGCAGCATCCGCTTCTCGTTGTTGACGATGATCTCGGGCGCACCGAGGTCGATCAGTCGCTTGAGCCGGTTGTTCCGGTTGATCACCCGGCGGTACAGGTCGTTCAGGTCGCTGGTCGCGAAGCGGCCACCGTCCAGCTGCACCATCGGACGCAGGTCCGGCGGGATGACCGGCACGCAGTCCAGCACCATGCCGAGCGGCGAGTTGCGGGTGTTCTGGAACGCTGCCACGACCTTGAGTCGCTTGAGCGCCCGGATCTTCCGCTGACCCTTACCGGTACGGATGGTCTCCCGCAGGCTCTCCGCCTCGGCGTCGAGGTCCATGTTCTGCACCAGGGCCTTGATCGCCTCGGCGCCCATGCCACCGGTGAAGTACTCGCCGAACCGGTCGCGCAGCTCGCGGTAGAGCAGCTCGTCGGTGACCAGCTGCTTCGAGTCGAGCTTGCGGAAGGTGTCCAGCACCTCGTCCAGGCGGTCGATCTCGCGCTGGGCCCGGTCGCGGATCTGGCGCATCTCGCGCTCTCCGCCCTCCTTGACCTTGCGCCGGACGTCCGCCTTCGCGCCCTCGGCCTCCAGCTCGGCCAGGTCGGCCTCGAGCTTCGCGGCCCGCTTCTCGATCTCCGAGTCGCGGCTGTTCTCCGACTGCCGCTTCTCGGCCAGGATCTCGTTCTCGATCGTCGAGAGGTCACGGTGACGCGCCTCGGCGTCAACGCTCGTCACGACGTACGAGGCGAAGTAGATGATCTTTTCGAGGTCCTTCGGGGCGAGGTCCAGCAGGTAGCCCAGCCGGCTCGGCACGCCCTTGAAGTACCAGATGTGGGTAACCGGCGCGGCGAGCTCGATGTGGCCCATCCGCTCACGGCGGACCTTCGAGCGGGTCACCTCGACGCCGCAGCGCTCGCAGATGATGCCCTTGAACCGGACCCGCTTGTACTTACCGCAGTAGCACTCCCAGTCCCGCTGCGGACCGAAGATCTTCTCGCAGAAGAGCCCGTCCTTTTCCGGCTTGAGGGTGCGGTAGTTGATGGTCTCGGGCTTCTTGACCTCGCCGTGCGACCACTGACGGATGTCGTCTGCGGTCGCCAGCCCAATTCGCAACTCGTCGAAAAAGTTGACGTCGAGCACGTTCAATTCCCTCACACGTCGCTTGTTGCGTTAGCAGCTGACCGGGTCTGGGCTCGGGGCGGGGCGACCTCCGGAGAGAACGCCCCACCACCGAAGCCCAACGTCACACTTCCTCGACCGAGCTCGGCTCGCGCCGGGACAGGTCGATACCCAGCTCCTCCGCAGCCCGGAACACCTCGTCGTCGGTCTCGCGCATCTCCAGGGCCACGCCGTCGCTGGAGAGCACCTCGACGTTGAGGCACAGCGACTGCAGCTCCTTGAGCAGCACCTTGAACGACTCCGGGATGCCCGGCTCCGGGATGTTCTCGCCCTTGACGATGGCCTCGTAGACCTTCACCCGGCCGAGAACGTCGTCGGACTTGATCGTCAGCAGCTCCTGCAGGGCGTACGCGGCACCGTATGCCTGCATCGCCCAGCACTCCATCTCGCCGAAGCGCTGACCACCGAACTGCGCCTTACCACCCAGCGGCTGCTGCGTGATCATCGAGTACGGACCGGTCGACCTGGCGTGGATCTTGTCGTCGACCAGGTGGTTGAGCTTCAGGATGTAGATGTAGCCGACGGCGATCGGGTCGGGCAGCGGCTCGCCGGAGCGGCCGTCGAACAGCTGCGCCTTGCCGCTGGCACCGATCAGCTGCTTGCCGTCCCGGTTGGGCAGGGTCGACGCGAGCAGACCGGAGATCTCCTCCTCGCGGGCACCGTCGAAGACCGGGGTGGCGACGTTGGTGTCCGGCTCGGACTCGTCCGCACCGATCCCCTGGAGCTGACGCTTCCACTCCGCGTCTTCGCCCTCGACCTTCCAACCGGTCTTGGCCACCCAGCCCAGGTGGGTTTCCAGCACCTGGCCGATGTTCATCCGGCTCGGCACACCCAGCGGGTTGAGCACGATGTCGACCGGGGTGCCGTCCTCCAGGAACGGCATGTCCTCGACCGGCAGAATCTTGGAGATGACGCCCTTGTTGCCGTGGCGGCCGGCGAGCTTGTCACCGTCCTGGATCTTCCGCTTCTGGGCGACGTAGACCCGGACCAGCTCGTTGACGCCCGGCGGCAGCTCGTCGCCGTCCTCCCGGGAGAAGGTACGCACGCCGATGACCGTGCCGGTCTCACCGTGCGGCACCTTCAGCGAGGTGTCCCGGACCTCGCGCGCCTTCTCACCGAAGATCGCGCGGAGCAGCCGCTCCTCCGGGGTCAGCTCGGTCTCGCCCTTCGGGGTGACCTTGCCGACCAGGATGTCGCCGGGGACGACCTCGGCGCCGATCCGGATGATGCCGCGCTCGTCGAGGTCGGCGAGCATCTCCTCGCTGACGTTCGGGATGTCGCGAGTGATCTCCTCCGGGCCGAGCTTGGTGTCCCGCGCGTCGACCTCGTGCTCCTCGATGTGGATCGAGGTGAGCACGTCCTGCTGCACGAGGCGCTGCGACAGGATGATCGCGTCCTCGTAGTTGTGGCCCTCCCAGGTCATGAACGCCACGAGCAGGTTGCGCCCGAGCGCCATCTCGCCCTCGTCGGTGCACGGACCGTCGGCGATGACCTGACCGGCCTCGACCCGGTCGCCCTCGAAGACCACCGGCTTCTGGTTGACGCAGGAGCCGGCGTTGGAGCGGCGGAACTTGTGCAGCAGGTACGTCCGGCGGTGGCCGTCGTCCTGGTGGACGGTGATGTAGTCGGCGCAGAGGTCCTCGACCACGCCGCCGACCTCGGCCACCACCACGTCACCGGCGTCGACCGCGGCGCGGTACTCCATGCCGGTGCCGACGAGCGGGGACTCGGCCTTGACCAGTGGCACCGCCTGACGCTGCATGTTCGCGCCCATCAGGGCCCGGTTCGCGTCGTCGTGCTCCAGGAACGGGATCATCGCGGTCGCGACCGAGGTCATCTGCCGCGGCGACACGTCCATGTAGTCCACGGCGGCCGGCGGGACGTCCTCGGTCTCGCCGCCCTTACGGCGGACCAGGACGCGGTCCTCGGCGAACGAGCCGTCGGCCTTCAACGGCGCGTTGGCCTGCGCCTTGACGAACCGGTCCTCCTCGTCCGCGGTCAGGTAGTCGATCTGGTCGGTGACCCGACCGTCGACGACCTTCCGGTACGGCGTCTCGATGAAGCCGAACGGGTTGACCCGGGCGAAGGTGGACAGCGCGCCGATCAGACCGATGTTCGGGCCTTCCGGCGTCTCGATCGGGCACATCCGACCGTAGTGGGACGGGTGCACGTCACGGACCTCGAAGCCGGCCCGCTCCCGGGACAGACCGCCCGGGCCGAGCGCGCTCAGCCGGCGCCGGTGGGTCAGGCCCGCCAGCGGGTTGGTCTGGTCCATGAACTGGGACAGCTGCGAGGTGCCGAAGAACTCCCGGATCGCGGCCACCACCGGGCGGATGTTGATCAGGGTCTGCGGCGTGATCGCCTCGACGTCCTGCGTGGTCATCCGCTCGCGGACGACCCGCTCCATCCGGGACAGGCCGACCCGAACCTGGTTCTGGATCAGCTCGCCCACGGTACGCAGCCGCCGGTTGCCGAAGTGGTCGATGTCGTCGGCCTCGTAGCCCTCCTCACCGGCGTGCAGCCGGCAGAGGTACTCCACGGTCGCGACGATGTCGTCCTCGGTCAGCGTGCCAGTGGTGATCGGCACGTCGACTTCGAGCTTCTTGTTGAACTTGTACCGCCCGACCTTGGCGACGTCGTACCGCTTCGGGTTGAAGAAGAGGTTGTCGAGCAGGGTCTGGGCGTTCTCGCGGGTCGGCGGCTCGCCAGGGCGCAACTTCCGGTAGATGTCGAGTAGCGCCTCGTCCTGGCCGGCGATGTGGTCCTTCTCGAGCGTGGTCATCATCAGCTCGGACCAGCCGAACTTCTCACGGATTCGCTCGGCCGACCATCCGATGGCCTTGAGCAGGACAGTGACGGCCTGCCGGCGCTTGCGGTCGATGCGGACGCCGACCGTGTCGCGCTTGTCGATGTCGAACTCCAGCCAGGCACCCCGGCTCGGGATCACCTTGACGCTGGAGAGGTCGCGGTCGGAGGTCTTGTCCGGCTGCTTGTCGAAGTAGACGCCCGGCGAGCGGACGAGCTGGCTGACCACCACGCGCTCGGTGCCGTTGATGATGAAGGTGCCCTTCGGCGTCATCATCGGGAAGTCACCCATGAACACCGTCTGGCTCTTGATCTCGCCGGTGGTGTTGTTGGTGAACTCCGCGGTCACGAACAGCGGCGCGCAGTAGGTGAGGTCCTTCTCCTTGCACTCCTCGATCGAGGCCTTGACCTCGTCGAAGCGCGGCGCCGAGAAGGACAGCGACATGGTGCCGGAGAAGTCCTCAATGGGACTGATCTCGTCGAGGATCTCCGCGAGACCCGAGCGTGCGTGCGGGTCGTCCGCCGACCGGCCCTGCCAACCCTCGTTGCCGACGAGCCAGTCGAAGGACTCGTTCTGGATGGCAAGGAGGTTGGGGACCTCGAGGTGTTCGGTGATCCGACCGAAGGAAACTCGGCGGGGAGCGAATGCGCTCGACGTACGACTGGTCTTCGCAGGGCGGGAAGCTGCCAAGATGCGTCCTTCCGAGGACCGGTGCTGCAGAACGGCTGGTACGCGTGCACTCCAATGACCCCACCAGAAAATATCCACAAACGGACATTTCCGAGCAGGGGTCAAGTCGGAAGGCAGCGCAAACTAGCAGTGTAGCCGAGAGGCTAACCGCTGTCCAGCCCACCCCGCAGGTCGTTGCGGAACGAGCCTCGGGACCCTCGGAATCGGGTCGCACCGGGCCGCTCGGAACGCAACGTTCCCACCGGGCCGCTTGGGCGTCCACGGCAAGTGGTGCTGCCGCTTCACTACCCGCGCGGTGGCCGTCGCAAGCGCGGAAGGTCTTGCTGATGTCAGCGTGCCTGGCAGGCCATGGCCGCGTCAAGGGCCGGTAGCGCCATCCGGTGCTCTTTCCCACCGACGGGCGAGGCCACCGGGCCGGCACCGGGCCGGGCGCCAGCCGTCAACGCCCTGCTCATGCCCGTTCGCGCACCGTGCCACGAGCACGGCGGACGGCGATCCGGGTACGGATCGCCGCCCGCCGCGACGTGGTGTGCCCCGGCTCACGTACGCCGGGACGACCAGGTGGTGCTCAGGTCACTTGAGGGTGACCTTGGCGCCCTCGCCCTCGAGCTTGGCCTTGGCCTTCTCGGCGGTCTCCTTGTTGACCTTCTCCAGGACCGGCTTCGGCGCGGCCTCGACCAGGTCCTTGGCCTCCTTGAGGCCCAGGCCGGTCAGCTCACGCACGACCTTGATGACCTGGATCTTCTTGCCACCGTCGGCGTCGAGAACGACGTCGAACTCGTCCTTCTCCGGCTCGGCCTCGGCGGCAGCGGCGGCCGGGGCACCCGCAGCCACGGCGACCGGGGCGGCGGCGGTGACCTCGAAGGTCTCCTCGAACTGCTTCACGAACTCGGAGAGCTCGATCAGCGTCATCTCCTTGAACGCGTCGAGCAGCTCGTCGGTGCTGAGCTTCGCCATATCTGGCGTCCTTTCCTGAATGGTTTACCTAAGAACGTGGGTGCGCCTCGGGGCCTCAGGCCGCCTCGGCGCCCTCCTTCTCGCGCTTGTCCTGCAGGGCGGCCGCCAGGCGGGCGGTCTTCGACAGCGGGGCCTGGAACAGGGCCGCGGCCTTGCTCAGGTTGCCCTTCATCGCACCGGCCAGCTTGGCCAGCAGCACCTCGCGGGACTCCAGGTCGGCGAGCTTCGTGACCTCGGCCGCGGAAATGGCCTTGCCCTCGAAGACGCCGCCCTTGATGACGAGCTTCGGGTTGGCCTTCGCGAAGTCGCGAAGCCCCTTCGCCGCCTCGACGACGTCGCCCGAAACGAAAGTCAGCGCGGTAGGACCGGTGAACAGCTCGTCGAGGCCGGAGATGCCCGCGTCCACCGCAGCACGCTTGGCCAGCGTGTTCTTGGCGACCGTGTAGCTGGTCTCCTTGCCGAGCGAGCGCCGCAGCTGGGTGAGCTGGGAAACCGTCAGACCGCGGTACTCGGTCAGCACGGTGGCACCAGCGGCGCGGAAGCTCTCGGTCAGCTCGGCGACGGCCGTGGCCTTGTCGGCCCGGATCGGCTTGTCCGCCATGTCCCTCCTCTCTCGTTACTCGAGGCTGGTCACCGTCGCAGGCGAGCGCCTGTGACGGGAGCGGAGGCATCGCGGCAACAGAAAAGCCCCGGCGCAGGGCGCACGGGGCGAGGCCGGCGAGAATCACCACGGTCGGCGGACCGCAGGACGCTGCCAAGTTTCGCTTGCCGCCCTACGCGGGTCGCCCGTCTTCGCGGGACCTTCGACCGTGCCGGGGCACGGTGACCAGCGGTCTCTGGGTGGAACTTCGCCGCCAAGGCTACGCGACACCCGGGGTAACCACCAAATCGCCCCGGAGTGCGCCCGCTCACCCGGTCGGCCGTCAGGCGCGCCGGCGGCAGGCCCAGGTGCCCGGGTGTACCCAGCCAGCGCGGGTCACCGGGCCACCTCGGACGGCGGCCCGGTCCCCGGCCACGTGGCCGCAACCCCACCTCCACCACCGCGAGCGCCGCCTCAGCCACATACCGCGAGCACACCGGACAGACGGAAGGGGCCCCGCCACCGGGTGGCGGGGCCCCTTCACGGGTCGTGCTCAGCCCTCGGCCGAACCCTCCGAAAGGTTCTTCACCAGGTTCGGGTCGACCGGAACGCCCGGGCCCATGGTGGTGGTGAGGGTGACCTTCTTGAGGTACTTGCCCTTCGCCGCGGACGGCTTGGCCCGCAGCACCTCGTCGAGGACGGCCGCGTAGTTGTCCACCAGCTGGGCCTCCGTGAACGAGGCCTTGCCGATGATCAGGTGCAGGTTCGAGTGCTTGTCCACCCGGAAGGTGATCTTTCCACCCTTGATGTCGGAGACCGCCTTGGCGACATCCATGGTCACCGTGCCGGTCTTCGGGTTCGGCATGAGACCGCGCGGGCCCAGGATCCGCGCGATCCGGCCGATCTTGGCCATCTGGTCCGGCGTGGCGATCGCCGCGTCGAAGTCCAGCCAACCGCCCTGGATCCGGGCGACCAGCTCGTCGGTGCCCACCTCGTCCGCACCAGCGGCGACGGCCTCCTCGGCCTTCGCGCCGGCGGCGAAGACGATCACGCGGGCGGTCTTACCGGTGCCGTGCGGCAGGTTGACCGTGCCACGGACCATCTGGTCCGCCTTGCGGGGGTCGACGCCGAGGCGCATCGCGACCTCGACCGTGGCGTCGAACTTGACGGAGGTGCTCCCCTTGGCCAGCTTGACGGCCTCGGCGGGGGTGTAGAGCTTGGACCGGTCGATGGCCTCGGCGGCCTTGCGGTAGCTCTTGCTGCGCTGCATTTCTGTCTACTCCTGTGGTTTCTGGCGGGCCGCGGTACTCGCGCGCCCTCCCACGATCCGTACGGGTCGGCTGTGGCCGAGGTCAGTCGGTGACGTTCAGGCCCATCGACCGGGCGGTGCCGGCGATGATCTTCTCAGCCTGGTCGAGGTCGTTGGCGTTGAGGTCGGCCATCTTCTTCTCGGCGATCTCCCGCAGCTGGGCACGGGTCACCGAGCCGACCTTCTGGGTGTGCGGGACGCCCGAGCCCTTCTGCACACCGGCAGCCTTGATCAGCAGCCGGGCGGCGGGCGGGGTCTTCAGCACGAAGGTGAAGGAGCGGTCCTCGTACACGCTGATCTCGGCGGGGACGATGTCGCCCCGCTGCGACTCGGTCTGCGCGTTGTACGACTTGCAGAACTCCATGATGTTCACGCCGTGCTGGCCGAGCGCGGGGCCGACCGGCGGCGCCGGGGTGGCCTGGCCCGCCGGCAGCTGAAGCGTGAACGTCTTGACGAGCTTCTTCTTCGGAGGCATGTCTCTTCCTGGGGCTTGGAACTGGGAACGGTTCGCACCGACGCCGCCGTCGGGGCGCGCACGGTCAGCGCGGATACGGCGGCGGCGACGTTCTAGGGTAGCGCAGCCCTGGTTCCGTCCGCCCACGGAGGTCGGCCGGACGGACTAACCGGACAGGCGGCGGCGGATTCCCGCCGCCGCCGACGGTCGGCGGATCAGATCTTGGCGACCTGGTTGAAGTTCAGCTCCACCGGCGTCTCGCGACCGAAGATCGACACCAGCACCTTGAGCTTCTGCTGGTCGGCGTTGATCTCACTGATCGTGGCCGGCAGCGAGGCGAAGGCTCCGTCGGTGACGGTGACCGAGTCGCCGACCTCGAAGTCGAGGACCTTGATCTCGGGCTTGGCCTTCTTCTGCTCGGTCTCGACGGCCGGCGCCAGCCACTTCAGCACCTCGTCGAGGCTCAGCGGCGCCGGGCGGTCGGCCCGGTCCGTCGCGCCGACGAAGCCGGTGACCCCCGGCGTGTTGCGGACGCAGGAGTAGGACTCGGCGGTCAGCTCCATCCGGACCAGGATGTACCCCGGGAAGACCTTGGCCTGCACCTGGGAACGCTTGCCGTTCTTGACCTCGACCTCTTCCCGGGTCGGCACCTCGACCTGGTAGATGTAGTCCTCCATGTCGAGGGACGTGATCCGGGTCTCGAGGTTGGTCTTGACCTTGTTCTCGTAGCCGGCGTACGAGTGCACCACGTACCAGTCACCCGGCGCGTAGCGCAGCTTCTGCCGCAGCTCCGCGACCGGGTCGAAGTCCTCGTCGGGCGCGGGCTCCGTCATGGCGAACTCCGGCTCGCTGGCGGCCTCGACCGACTCGTCGCCAGCCGCCGTCGCCACCGTGGACTGCTCGTCCGGGGTCTCGGCGGTCTCGTCGTACTCAGGCACGCTCGCTCACTTCCGTCACTATCGGCACAGTCAGCCGGTCAGCTGGGGTTGCCGAAGACCCACAGCACGCCCTTGGCGAAGGCGAAGTCGAGGACGGCCACGATCGTCAGCATCACCGCGACGAACGCGATCACCACGGCCGTGTAGGTCAGCAGCTCCTTGCGGGTCGGCCAGATGACCTTACGCAGTTCGGCCACTACCTCGCGGACGAAACGCGCGATGCGGCCGAACAGGCCCACCTTCTCGGCGTCGGTACGCGTCTTCGACCGGCTGTCGGCGGAATCCGCCTTCGCCCGCGAACGGGTAGCGGTGCCGCCCCGGCTGACCGGCTCCTCGTCCGCGTCGGTGGCGTCGTCGGCGCCGTCGTTGACGACCTCGTCGTCGTTCAGGCGCTCGTCGTCGGCGTCCTCGCCGCGCCGCTTGTTGTCGGCCACTTCGCCCTCCGTCGCGGGATGTCGGTGTCGCACGCGGTGGGCGTGCGCGGCGCTTGGTCACGCCGGCCGGACCAACCGTCCCGGGACGGGCCGCGGCCGGCGGATCAGCCGGAAGGCCCGATGCCTCGGGACCTCCCCGCCGATGCCACCACCACGGGCCGGACGCCACCTTGACGGCGGCGCGACCCACGGAACGGTCAGGCCTGAGGCGCAGGGGTGACAGGACTTGAACCTGCAGCCTGCGGTTTTGGAGACCGCTGCTCTGCCAATTGAGCTACACCCCTGTGCGGCAACGCTCACCCCACCCGGTCACACGACCAGGCAGGGGTCACTTGCCCCACGGCGGACCAGTGTACGGGTACCGACCCGACTTTCCCAACCGGTCCACCCATCGCATTACGAGACGCCGGTCAGATCGCCGTCCGCACGGTGGCCCGCGCCTGCGAGAGCACCTTTTCGCCGAGGCAGGTTGCGGTGACGTCGAGCCTGGTCAGGCCGTCCTCGGTCACCTCGCGGACCACCGCGGTCACCACGATCTCGGTGCCCTCGTCGTCGTCGGGTACGACCACCGGGCGGGTGAACCGGACGCCGTAGTCGACCACCGCGTCGGGCGCGCCGGCCCAGGTGGTGACCGCCCGGCCGACCAGTGCCATGGTGAACATGCCGTGGGCGATCACCCCGGGCAGGCCGACCTTCGTGGCGGTCCGGTCGCTCCAGTGGATCGGGTTGAAATCGCCCGAGGCGCCGGCATAGCGGACCAGGTCCGCCCGGGTCACCCGGAACGTCTGGGTGGGCAGTTCCACGTCACGCCTCCCCGCGTACGACCAGCTTGGACCAGACCGCGACCACCTGTTCGCCGGCGGTGGTGCGGACGTCGGTCCGGGTGGTCAGGAACTCGTGGCCGCCGCGGCTGGTGATGTCCTCGACGGTGTTGACACAGACCAGCTCGTCACCGGCGACCACCGGCCGGGTGTACGCGAACCGCTGGTCGCCGTGGACGACCCGGGTGTAGTCGATACCGAGGGCCGGATCCTCGATCAGCTGACGACTCGCGGCCATGGTGAGCACCATGGGGAAGGTCGGCGGCGCGACCACGTCCGAGTGGCCCAGCGAGCGGGCGGCCTCCGGATCGTGGTAAGCGGGATCGGTGGCGCCGATCGCCGTCGCGAACTCACGGATCTTCTCGCGGCCCACCTGATAGGGGGCGGTCGGCGGATAGCTCCGGCCGACGAAGGAGTGGTCCAGGGACATGCCGCGAACCTACACGCAGAACGACGAACGCCGGCCCGCGCGGTCGGCCACGGCCCGGAGGCCGCGCCGTCCGCAGGGACCGGCGATTGTCGTACGTGCGGAGCCCGGGCCGATCGGCCCGGACAGGGTTCAGCGCGTCTCGCGGTGAACGGTGTGCCGCCCGTCCCGGGGGCAGAACTTCTTCAGCTCGATGCGGTCCGGGTCGTTGCGGCGGTTCTTGCGCGTGATGTAGTTGCGCTCCTTGCACTCCACACACGCCAAAGTGATCTTCGGCCGGACATCGGTCGCCTTCGCCACGGCGGAGTGCCTTCCTCGCTAACGGATACAACTACGGCGCTACAGCCTACGCGCTGCTTGCGCACACACGCAAAGGCGGGCGCCTGTGGCGCCCGTCTCACCCACCACCAGGTGCACCCCGGCAGCCGAGAGTAGCGGTGGCCGGACTTGAACCGGCGACACAGCGATTATGAGCCGCTTGCTCTGCCATCTGAGCTACACCGCCGCGGTGGGCCCAGCCGGACCCTCTGAGCCCCCTTACGGAATCGAACCGTAGACCTTCTCCTTACCATGGAGACGCTCTGCCGACTGAGCTAAGGGGGCCTGCGCGATCACTCGGTGGCCGCGCAGAGGTAAGACTACACGGCCCGGTCGTGCTCGTGAAATCGGATCCCCCGCCACGACGTACGCCCAGCTCAGGGAACTACCCGCAGCCGCGGCAGCTCACTTTCGGAGATCGACTCCGGGTCGAGCTGGGCGCCGAACCACGCCTCCAGCCGCTCGTACGGCAGCGGTCGGCTGAACAGGAAGCCCTGGCCGATCTCGCAGCCGATGTCCTGCAGCAGTTCCAGGGTCAGCTCGCTCTCGACGCCCTCGGCGACCACCGTCAGACCGAACTGCTGGGAGAGAGTGACCACGGCGTTGACGATCGCCAGATCCCCCGGGTCGGTCGCCATTCCCTGCACGAAGGAGTGGTCGACCTTCACCTCGTGCACCGGCAGCCGGCGCAGGTGGGCCAGCGAGGACCTGCCGGTGCCGAAGTCGTCCACCGACAGGCGTACCCCGAGGTCGCGCAGGCGGCGCAGGGTCGGGATCGGCCGCTCGGTGCCGTCCAGCACCCCGGCCTCCGTGATCTCCAGCGTCAGCAGCTGCGCCGGGACGCCGTACTCGTCCAGCAGGTCGCGTACCCGCTCCGGGAAGTGCTGGTCGGTGAGCGTACGCGCGGAGAGGTTGACCGCGACGGCGAGTGCCTGGCCGCCGTGCCCCCAGTCCCGGCTGTGCCGCAGCCCCTCCCGGAGCACGAACTCGGTGAGCCGGCCGAGCTGGCCGGTGTGCTCGGCCACCGCGACGAAGTCCTCCGGCGCGACCGTGCCGTGCGTCGGGTGCTCCCAGCGGGCCAGGCACTCCACCCCGACCAGCCGGCGGTCCCGGAGGGTCACCTTGGGCTGGTAGTAGATCTCCAGTTCCCCGTTGTCGAGCGCGGTGCGCAGATCGCCGGCGAGCCCGAGCCGGCGCAGCGATCGCGATTCCAGCGCCGGGCTGTACAACTGGACGCTTCCCGGCACCGATTTCGCCGAGTTCGCCGCCACGTCCACCCGTTGCAGCAGGGTGGCCGGGTCGCTGCCGTGATCCGGATGCAGGACGACCCCGACGGCGGTGTCCACGTCCAGCGTGAGGGCGTCGAAGACCATCTCGTCCCGGATCTGCTCCCGCAGTTGGCCGGCGAGTTCCACCGCCGCCTCGGCGTTCTCCAGTCGCAGGGTCACCAGGAACTCGTCCCCGCCGACCCGGCCCACCAGCGCGGCCGACGGTATGCAGCCCCGTAGTCGGTCGGCGACCTCCACCAGCACCTTGTCCCCTGCCGCGTGCCCGAGGGACTCGTTGACCTGGCGCAGCCCGTCGACGTCGAAGAGGAGCAGCGCGACCACCTCGCCCGGGGCGCGGATCCGGACCGCCTCGGTCAACGCGCCGAGAATCCGGCGGCGGTTCGGCAGTTTGGTCAGCCCGTCGTGGTACGCGTCGTGTCGCAGCCGGTCGACCAGCCGGGAGTTCTCCAGCGCCACCCCGGCGTGTGCGGCGACCGTTTCGAAAACGGGGATGTCCGCGGCACGGAAGAAGTTGGTGTCACCGAGCCGGTTGGCGACCTCCAGCGTGCCGATGACCGCCTTGCCCGAGCGCAGCGGCACCACGATCACGTCCTTGACCACCGCACGGTCAAGCGCCTCGCGCAGCCGCGGATCGCCACCGAGCCGGTCGCTCACCGCCACCGTCTCCTGCCGGGCAACCGCCTCGTCGCGCAGCACAGCCGGGCCGAGCGCGGAATCCAACAGCCCCGGTTTGCCCTCCTGGGCGGTCAGCAGCACCTCCGGATGTCGCCCCTGGGCGGGCAACCAGAGGGTGGCGGACTCCGCCTGCATGAGACTTCGGATCCGGACCAGCAGGGCGTCGATGAGGTTCCCGTCCGGCCCGCTCTCGGTGATCGCCTTGGTGAGTTCGTACATCTCCGAGAGGGTGCGGTGCTGCCGGAGGAACTGCGCGTACGAGCTGTAGACCAGGGCGAACGCCAAGGCCAGCCCGGCGAAGATCAGGATGGTCCACGGTGTGCTGTCCAACGCGATGATGATCAGCAGGCCGATGGACAGGTTGATCGCGACCCCGAGCAGCATGGGTGGGGCGGCGGCCCGGATGAGTTCCCGCCCGGCCTGCCAGCCCTGCACCACGGTGAAGACCCCGACCATGGCGGCGACCTGGACCATGGTGTGGGTGCCGATGGCGGCGAGAAGGACGGCCCAGGTAGTCGGTCCGACGCCGATGTCGACGCCGACGCCACGGGACGGCAGCAGCAGGGTGTACACCACCGTCGCCAGGGAGGTCGCCGCCGCCGCGCCGGCCACGTTGAACCAGAGCTTCACCGGCAGCAGCTTGCGCCGCATCTGAATGACGAGGGAGGCCACGGTGTACGCCAGCACCACCGACAACGGTGGGAGCACGAACAACGCGACAACGAGCGGGATCTCGGTAGGGAAGACCAGGAACGCCTGCCGTCGGATCACGACGTTGATGGTCGGAATGGCGGCGACGACCATCGCCACGGTGAGCAGCAGGGTGACCGGCAGATTTCCCAGGGCAGGTGTGACCGTCAGCCCGAGCAGCAGGCAGACGATCACCGCGCACAGCGCCAACGGCCCGGTGATGAGCCAGGCGTGTTCGGTCCGCCGAGGAGCGGAACGCGGACGCGACGTCATGGCTCCCCTCGTCGGTTCAGCGGGGCCGAGCGGGGGGCGGTCGCCCGTCAGGGCACCAAGGCGCCCAGCGCGGGCATGGCCCAGTCGATGCCGGAGCTTCGAAGCTCAGGCTCCGCGGCACTGCCGGACGCGAGTGCCAGGCCGAAGACCAACATGAGGGAGCCGAACAGCCGGCCCAGACGTTGAGCAGACATCTTTGCTCCTGATGGGGTGACGGGTAAGCAACGGAGGTCCTCCGATGGTGCCACAGCCGGTCCACTACTGGAAAGTTCACGACCCCAATGTCGGCCGGTTCGTCGCCGCGCGTCGCACAGCTACGCCTGTCCGTGAGACATCTGCACAGGTCAGAGCCGGCAAGTCGACGACTCGGCTCGAAGAAGACACCAACCGCCCATTACTTCCTTAGGCCGCGTAGCGGGTCTTGCATTCCTTAGGCCGCGTAGCGGGTCTTGCAGACGGCAAGTGGAGAAATCCACCGACCCATGTGGACGGCCGAACCCCCGCCCCGCGCAGCCGCGCGCCCTTCAACCACCGTTCGCCAACCGCGGCGAGGAGGGACGGCAGAGTTCTCAGCACCGCCGTCAGAATAGGCGGGACGCGCTTCCCAACCACCCCCATGAATGGCTCATGCGGCCCGGCACCAGACGCCTACCGGCGCCCTGGCCAGATGGGAACCCCGACCCTCCTCAGAGATGCCGCCCGCGGATCACCTCGCCGGGCACCACAAGGGCTACCAGCCTCCCCGACGAGGAGATCCGCTCAACAGCCAGCAGTGACAAGCTACGAGAAGGCGTTTACGAGGAGCCCGATCGGAATCGACAGCAACGCACCAGCAAGGAAGAACAGCATCTGCTCCTTGCGGCTCTTGCGCTGAGCCTGTTCAAGGTCTTTCTGCAGCAGCTTCAGGCGAGCGCGAAGCTCCGACTGCTCCTTCAGCATGCTCTGCTGCAATGAGGCGTGTGCCGAGGTGATCGCGGCATCAATGACGCCCTTGACGGCCTTCGCCTCCTCCGCCCTGAGCGCCGCCAACTGCCGGCTCTGTTCTTCCTCGGCTCGCAGCCGGTCTACCGCGGCGTGGCGCGCACGCAGCTCGGCCTGAAGCTCTGTGACGATCGACTCGGCCTCGCCCAGCGACTCGACGAGGCGGGATACCCGGTCATCGATACCGGCCGCCCCTCCCGGCTCCCTCCTCCACGAGGGATACACGCGGCGGTTGAAGTCCTCTGGCCTGTAGGTCTCATCGATGTCCTTGACGAGTTCGGCCGCGGCATCCGCCGCTTCAGCCGCCCGGCGCTCAGCTGCGCGAGACTGTCGACTCGCGAACCATGCCGTTAAGAGACTCGCCAGAGGCGCGCGCCAGCGGCTCCGACAACGGCTGCAGCGACCGAAACAAGGGATTCCACGGCGACACCTCCGTGCCCGCTGCATGCCCGATGGGTGGGTGATCACGGCTAACAGCGGTCGACTGGAGCAGAATACGACGAAGGCCCCTGACCTACGTTTCCTCAGGTCAGAGGCCTTGCCGATCCCTGGTGGCGGGTAGAGGATTCGAACCTCTGTAGCTTTCGCGACGGATTTACAGTCCGCTCCCATTGGCCGCTCGGGCAACCCGCCAGGGCGTACCACCGCACCGTGGTGCGGCAGCGGAAGCAAGGATAGCGGCTCCCCCCGCCGCCGTCGCAACCGGGTACCGTCAGGGGGTCGCACCGCTGGTCAGCGGAGGACAGACGATCACAAACCGGCCGGACAGCAGGAGCATGAGCATGGCAGCGAACCCGTCGTTCGACATCGTGAGCAAGGTCGACCGTCAGGAGGTCGACAACGCCCTTCGCCAGGCGGAGAAGGAGCTCGCGACGCGGTTCGACTTCCGGGGCACCGGCGCGGAGATCTCCTGGTCGGGCGAGGAGGCGATCAGCCTCCAGGCGGAGACCGAGGAGCGCGTGCGGGCCGCACTGGATGTCTTCAAGGAGAAGCTGATCAAGCGCAACATCTCGATGAAGTCGCTGGACGCCGGCGACCCGCGCCCGTCGGGCAAGATTTTCAAGATCGACGCCAAGGTGATACAGGGCATCGACCAGGACAAGGCCAAGGCGATCAGCAAGAAGATCCGCGACGAGGGCCCGAAGGGGGTCCAGGCCCAGATCCAGGGCGACCAGCTGCGCGTCACTGGCAAGAAGAAGGACGACCTCCAGACGGTCATCGCGCTGCTCAAGGGCGAGGACTTCGGGGTCGCCCTGCAGTTCACCAACTACCGGTAAGCCCCCTGGCGTCGTGGCCGGTCGTCGGCTCGGCCACGCACGTCGACCTCGGAGACCCGTCACCGCTCCAGGCTCGGCCGACCGTCCCGTGAAGACGGGACTTTCGCCCTGATACCGGGTGGCCTGGTGCGGGCAGCGTAATGGGCGGCGGTCTCCCGCACCCAGGAACGGGCCGGCCAGGGCCAGACCGGCACGGCACCGCGCCGGCAAGAGTTCCCGAGCAACCGGTGAAGGACTGATTGTGAGACGACACCTCCTCATCGCAACCGTGGCCTGCGCCCTGCTGCTCACCGGTTGCGCAACCGGGAGCGGCAGCCCGAGCGCTACCGCCCCTAGCGTGCCCGCTTCCTCGTCGGTACCCGCCGAGGCCATCCCGCTGCTGACCAACTACGGCCTCGGCGGGAAGAGCACCGTGGAGGTCATCGACTACCTCGACCGGCTGGGCGGCGATCAGCGGCCGGCAGACCTGACGGCATCGGTTCGCCCACAGGAACTGGTGATCTCCAGCGGAGATGAGAAGTTCAGCCTGGGCCTCCCCCAGGACCGCTTCTACCTGTCGGTGGCACCGTACGTGGACACCACTCACGACTGCTTCTATCACTCTCTGACCACCTGCAAGGGCGAGCTGACCGCCCAGGACGTGCAGGTCCAGATCGTGGACCAGACCAATGACAAGGTGCTGGTCGACGAGGTGCGCACCACGTTCGACAACGGGTTCGTGGGGTTCTGGCTGCCCCGCGGCATCGAAGGCACCCTCCGGCTGAGCCATGCCGGGAAGGTCGGTCAGGCGGCCATCTCCACCGGCGACGACGCGCCGACGTGCCTGACCACGTTGCGGCTCACCTGAGCAGGCCCGTCCGTCGACCCTCGGCACCGCTGTCACCGACCCGCTGCCAGCAGGAGCGGGCCGGGATCAGCGGCCGAAGATCAGCAGCAGCACCACGGTCAGGATCGCGCTGACCAGGATCGAGCCGAGGCAGCCCAGCCGGTTCGAGAAGAAGGCGAACACGCCTCGGGCTTACCCGCCGGGAACGCGGTCAGACAGTGGCCGGGGTGTCGAGGCGTACCGTGGCGGCTTCCGCGCGGGCGATGGGGCCGGCGGGCAGGCCAGCGACCGCGGCCCCGACGGCGACCGCTCCCCCGGCGAACAGGAAGGCCCAGGGCACGCCGCCGGCGTGGTCGACGATCAGGCCGGCCACGGCACCGCCCGCGGCGCTCGCCCCGACCGACATGGTCACCACCCAGGTGTACGCCTCGTTCAGCATGCCGCTCGGCGAGATCCGCCCGACGAGGGTGTTCTCCAGGGTCAGTGCCGGCGCGATGGTGGCCCCGCCGACTATCAGGGCGGTGCCCAGCGCGATCGGCGTGGGCATCAGGGCGAAGACGGCGAAACTTCCTGCCACCGCGGTCAGCAGCCAGGAGAACTGGCGGGTCATGTTCCGGGCCGGCCGTCGTACGCCGAACCAGAAGCCACCGATCGCGCTGCCGATCCCCCAGACAGCCAGCAGTACGCCGGCGAGGCTGTCCGGGTCGTCCGCGGTGTAGTTGGTGGCGAACGCCGGCACGGTCACCCCTGCCGCCCCGAAGGCGATGCCGAGGCTGGCCACGCAGAGCAGCAGCGCTGGGAAGCCGGCGACGCGCAGCGGGCCGAGCCCTCGGGCCTGGTGTTCCCGGGGGTGCGGCTGCCGGTCCCGCATGATCCGGCTGAGCGCCACCGCCACGGTGCCGCCCAGCGTCACCACCGCCGAGCCGACCAGCGCCGCCCCGGCGTCGGCGAACAGGACGAACCCGGCCACGAGCAGCGGGCCGAGCACAAAGACGATCTCGAACAGGGTGGTTTCCGCGGCGAGCGCGGTGTTGCGGAGGTGGTACCGGCCCGAGGTGACGCTGGTCAGGTCGTTCCAGGCGCCCCGGATCGCGGCGGTCATCGGCGGGTAGGAGGCGCCGGCCACGGCCGCGGAGAGGAGCACCAGCGAGAAGGGGGCGGTGTCGGATCGGGCCGACCAGAGCAGCCCGAGCAGCGCCAGCGGGTGGGCGATCGCGGTGCCGAGCAGCACCGGGGTGGGACCGATCCGGTCGGCGATCCTTCCGGCCACCGGGCTCAGCGCGGCTCCGGAGAGGGCGTAGCAGCCGCCGGCCACGGCGGCCAGCGAGTAACGACCGGTGACCTGCTCCACGACGAGCAGCAACGCCAACGGCGTCATCCCGATCCCGAGTCGCCCGATGATGCCGGTGATCAGCAGTGTCGGTGCTCCTGGAATCCGCCAGACACCCAGGTACCGACGCAGCCCAGCCACGCACCCACCTCCAACGGGAATGTAATGAGCGAGAGTCGTTTAGACCCTAACGCCCCACAGCCGTTTCACAGTACGGTTATTGCGCTCACACCCCGCCGCGCCGGAGGCCATCGCTTACCGGGGTAGCCCGTCCGGCCGTACCGGAAAATGCGCCGCCCGCGCCAGGCGGACCCGGCGCGGGCGGCGAAGGGGCTGGTTCGGGTCAGCGCTGGTAACGGACCGGGCCGGCCGTCTGGGCAGCCATCTGCTCCAGCCGGGCCACGCGCTCCTCCATCTTGGGGTGGGTGGAGAACAGCGTGGCGATCCCACCGCCCTTGAACGGGTTGTCGATCATCAGGTGCGCGGTGCTGGTGAGCTGGCCCTCGGCCGGCAGCGGCCGGCGCTGGGTACCCATGTGGATCTTCCGCAGGGCGCTGGCCAGTGCCAGCGGGTCACGGGTCAGCTCGGCACCGGAGGCGTCGGCCTGGAACTCGCGGCTCCGGCTGATGGCCAGCTGGATGACGGTCGCGGCGATCGGGCCCAGGATGATGGTGAGCAGCAGCACGGCCGGGTTCGGGCCGTCCTCGTCGTTACCACCCAACGGGATGAACAGGGCGAGGTTCGCCACCATGGTGATGATGCCGGCCAAACCGGCCGCCACGCTGGAGATGAGGATGTCCCGGTTGTAGACGTGGGACAGCTCGTGCCCGATGACGCCCCGCAACTCGCGGTAGTCGAGGATCTCGACGATCCCCTGGGTCACGCAAACCGCGGCGTTCTGCGGGTTACGTCCGGTGGCGAACGCGTTGGGCTGGGCGGCCGGGCTCACGTACAGCCTGGGCATCGGCTGCCGGGCCTCGGTGGCCAGCTCACGGACCATGTGGTACAGCTCCGGGAACTGTGCCTCGCTGACCGGTTGCGCCCCCATCGAGCGCAGGGCCAGCTTGTCCGAGTAGAAGTAGGTGAAGCCGTTCATCGCCAGCGACACGAGAACGGCGATTACCAGGCCGCCACTGCCGCCGAACCAGTAGCCCACCGCCAGGATCAGCGAGGTGAGCAGGCCGAGCAGCGCGGCGGTCTTGAGACGGTTGTGGTGCACGATCACTCCTTCCGTGCACGGATGCCGGGATCCGCTGACCGGTACAACAAACCGGTACCCGTAAACCATCCATCTCATGACTGAGAGTTACCTGAGGGACAGTCATGACCGGGAATTGCCGGGTGGGAGGAGCGGGTTCAGCTCCCGGCGAGATCGAGCACGACCTGCGGCGCGAAGCCGACCACCAGGGCGACCACCGTCGCCACCGCCAGCGCGGCGGCCACCGCCCGGGCCGGGCGGACAGCGGGGGCGGTGGCGTCACCGGCCGGGGCGTAGAGCAGCGCGGCGACGCGCAGGTAGTAGGCCAGGCCGAGCACCGCGTTCACCGCCACCACCAGGGCGAGCCAGCCCGCGCCGCCGCCGAGCAGCGACCGGACAACGGTCACCTTGGCGAACAGCCCGGCCAGGGCGGGCGGCAGGCCGGCCAACCCGACCAGCGCGAACGCGAGGGCGGCACCGACCCACGGGTGCCGGCGGGCAGCGCCCCGCAACTCGTCCAGCGTGCCGCCGTCCGCCCCCGCCGGGCGCAGGGCCACCACGCCAGCGAAGGCCGCCAACTCCAGCAGCACGAAGAAGACGGCGTACGCCAGGGCGGCGGCGTACGCGACGGCACGCGCGTCGGGGTCGGCCAGGGCCAGCGCCCCGAGCGGGGCGAGGATGTACCCCGCCTGGGCCACCGAGGACCACGCCAGCAGCCGCACCGTACGCCGCTGGCGCAGCGCCACCAGGTTGCCCACGGTCATGGTCAGCGCGGCGAGCAGGGCCAGCACCGGCCCGGTCACGCCCGGCGGCAGTGCGTGCTGCACGACCGCCAGCAGGGCGACCACGCCACCGAGCTTCGACGCGGTCGACAGGTACGCGGCCACCGGCAGTGGCGCCCCGTCGTACGTGGCCGGGGCCCAGGCGTGGAAGGGAACCGCAGCCACCTTGAACGCCAGCCCGGCCACCACCAGGGCCACCGCGACCGAGGTCAGCGGCAGATCGAGCAGCGCGTCGTCGGCGAGGAGCATGCCCAGCCGTTCCAGGTGCAGTCCACCGGTGACGGCGTAGAGCAGCGCGGCGCCGAGCAGCGTGAGGGTGGTGGCCACCACGCTGACCACGAAGAAGGTCACCGCCGCCTCCGCGCTGGCCAGGCTGCCACGGCGTAGGCCGACCAGCACGTACAGCGGCAGGGTGAGGGTCTCCACCGCCACGATCAGGGTGATCAGGTCACCGGCCGCGCCGAGCACCACACCGCCGGTCATCGAGCAGGCGAGCAGGAAGCAGAACTCCCCCACCGGGGTCTGCCCGGCCTTCAGCAGCGGCCCGGACAACGCCAGCACCCCGACGACGAGCAGCGCCACCAGGCCGGCCACCAGGGCCGCCCGGCCGCCGAAGACATACGAGCAGTCGGCGCCCACGCAGAACGTGCGGCGCTCACCCCCGGCACCGACGGCCGCCGCCCCGACCGCGGTGGCGACCGCACCGCCGGCCGCCGCGGCGACCGTCGCCGCCGGCCGGGCCAGCAGCAGGTCGACCAGGAGCACCAGCACGGCCGTGCCGGCGGCCAGGTACGCCGGCAGCAGCGCGACGCTGTCGACGCTCTGCACCATGGTCACGCCCTCCCGTCGGTGCCGCGCTGGGCGGTCAGCCTCGTCATCGCAGCACCCCCACCAGGGCCTCCACCGGAGCCTCGGCCACACCGAGGACCAGTGTCGGGGCCAGCCCGACGGCCAACGCGAGCAGTACCAGCGGCACCCAGGCGACCAGTTCGGCCCCGGCCAGCCCCGGGCGCAGCCCGGCGACCGCCGGAGTGGGCCGCCCGTGGGTCACCCGCCGCAGCAGCCGGAGCAGGTACGCCGCCGTCAGTGCCCCGCCGAGCGCGGCCAGCACGG
Source organism: Micromonosporaceae bacterium KJ-029 (assembly GCA_005402585.1). Classification (GTDB taxonomy): domain Bacteria; phylum Actinomycetota; class Actinomycetes; order Mycobacteriales; family Micromonosporaceae; genus Micromonospora. Next base: position 244,182 of record BIFP01000002.1, read on the forward strand.
CCAGCGTGAGCCACAGTGCGCCACCCACCTCGACGGCGGCGACCACGGCGAACGCCTCACCCCAGAAGCCGGCCAGCCCGGGCAGCCCGAGCGAGGCGACCGCCGCGAACGCAAGCAGCCCGGACAGCCGGGGCGCGGTCTCCCGCAGCCCGGACAGCTCGCTGAGCACGCCGGTGTGGGTGCGGTCCTTGATCGCTCCGGCCAGGAAGAACAGCAGACCGGTGATGATGCCGTGCGCGACGTTGCCGATCAGCGCGGCCTGGATGCCGGTGGCGGTCAGCGTGGCGACCCCGAGCAGCACGAAGCCCATGTGCCCGACGCTGGAGTACGCGATCAGACGTTTCAGCTCGGTCTGTGCCAGGCAGATTAGCGAGCCGACCAGGATGGCCGCGACGGCGAGCACGCCGAGCACCGGCGCCGCCCAGCGGGCGCCCTCCGGGGCCACCCCGACCGCGACCCGGACCAGGCCGTACGTGCCCATCTTGAGCAGCACCCCGGCGAGCAGCACGCTGCCCACGGTGGGTGCCTGGGTGTGCGCGTCCGGCAGCCAGGAGTGCAGCGGCCAGAGCGGGCTCTTCACCGCGAAGGCGACCGCGAGCAGGGTGAACGCGGCAAGCTGGGTACCCCGGGACAGGCCGGCGCCCCCGGTCAGCGCGACGATGTCGGCGGTGCCGGCGGCGGCCACCACGACGTACACGCCGACCAGCAGCAGCACCGAGCCGAACAGGGTGTACAGGGCGAACTTCCGTCCCGCCCGCCGCCGCGCGTCGACCGCCGCCGGGTCGGCACCGTCGCCGCCCCAGCCGACGATGATCGCGTACATCGGGAGCAGGATGACCTCGAAGAAGAGGAAGAACAGCACCAGGTCGAGGGCGAGGAAGGTGCCCAGGATGCCGACCTCGACCACCAGCAACAGGGCCACCAACGCCCGCCCGCTGCCGCCGGCCGGCACCCGCCAGAGGCTGTAACCGCAGCAGAGCAGGGTGAGCAGGGCGGTCAGCACCACCAGCGGCCAGGAGATGCCGTCCACCCCGAGGTGGAACCGCAGGTCCAGCCCCGGCACCCAGGGCAGGTCGACCGCGTGCCAGGGACGTACGGCCGGCGGGGTCGCCCCGTAGGCCACCCAACCCATGCCCCGGCCGGCCACCAGTGCCACCGCCGCGACCAGGGTCAGCGCGGCGGCCACCGTGCCCACCACCCGGGCCGCCCTATCGCGGGGCGTGGCCGCCACCGCCAGCGCACCGAGCACCGGCAGCGCGAGCACCGCGACCAGCAGGAACTCCCCGAACGTCATGCCGCCACCCCGGTCCACGTCACCGGCTCGTCCCGCTCGCTCAGGCCGGCACTCCGCATCCGCTCGGTGCCGCCACGAGGCACCACCGCGTCGAGCCGGATGATTCGCTCGCTCATGCCGCGCCTCCGATCAGGGCGGCGGCCAGGCCGATCAGCAGCGCGCCGGCGAGCACCGCGGCGGCGGCCCGGGGCAGGGCCGCCCGGTGCAGTGCGCCGAGCCCGCCACCGAGGGCCCGGGCGGCGCGTCCGGTGCCCAGCACCGCCCCGTCCACGACCCGCTCGTCACCGGCACGCGCCGCCTGGCCCAGGGCCGTCGTCGGGCGTACCACCAGGGCGTGCTGGACGTCGTCGAGCCGGAAGGCGCGGGCGAAGACCGGCCGCAGCGGACCGAGCGCCGCCGCCGGGTCGGCTTCGGCGTCCCGCCGCCAGCCCGCCCAGGCCAGCGCGGCCCCGACGAGCAGCAGGGCCAGCGGCAGCAGGACGGTCGGGGTCAGGTGGATCAGCCCGCCCAGCGGCATCAGGTCCGACCACGCCTCCGGGTCGACCCACCGGGTGCGTCGCAGTTGGGTGGAGAACCAGCCGGGGAAGCCGGCAAGGCCGAGCAGGGCCGCCGGGACGGCCAGCGCCAGTACCGGCCAGCGCAGCACCGCGGGTGGGTCGTGCGGGTGGGCCAGCGGGGTGCGGGTAGCCCCGAAGAAGGTCCGCAGCAGCAGCCGGGTGGCGTACCAGGCGGTGACGGCGACACCGACCAGCGCGGCGAGCCAGACCAGCCAGCCCACCCAGGCGGGCGCCGGACCATCGCCGTGCAGGGCGGCACCCTCGGCGGCGGCGAGCACGCCCTCCTTGCTCCAGAAGCCGGACAGCGGCGGTACGCCGGCCAGCGCACCGAGCCCGACCACCGTGCACCAGAAGGTCACCGGCATGGCGTGCCGCAGGCCGCCCATCCGGGACATCAGCGTGCTGCCGACGGTGTGGATCACCGCACCGGCGGCGAGGAACAGCAGTGCCTTGAACGCGGCGTGGGTGAGCAGGTGGAACAGGGCGGCGGGCGGGGAGCCGACCGCGAGGGCCCCGGTCATGTAGCCGATCTGGGAGACCGTGGACCAGGCGAGCACCCGCTTGATGTCGTCCTGCGCGGTGGCGGCGAGCGCGCCGAGCAGCAGGGTCACCGAGGCCATCACGCCGAGCACGGCCAGCGCGACCGGGGTGGCCGCGAAGAGGGGGAAGAGCCGGGTGACCGCGTACACGCCGGCGGCCACCATGGTCGCGGCGTGGATCAGCGCGGAGATCGGGGTGGGGCCGGCCATCGCGTCGGGCAGCCAGGTGTGCAGCGGGAACTGGGCGCTCTTGCCGGCCACCCCGGCGAGCAGCAGCAGGCAGGCGGCGGTGAGCGTGCCGGCGCCGTGGTCGTGGGCGAGCACGTCGGCGATCCGGAAGCTGCCCGCCGAGACGCCGAGCAGCGCGATGCCGAGCAGGAAGCCGACATCGCCGACCCGGGTCACCAGGAACGCCTTCATCGCGGCGGCCGGTGCCTCCGGCAGCCGCCGGTCGTGGGCGATCAGCAGGTACGAGCAGAGGCCCATCACCTCCCAGCCGACCAGCAGCAGGATCAGGTCTCCGGAAACCACCACCAGCAGCATGGCGGCGGTGAAGAGGCTGATCTGCGCCGCGTACGGCGGGTAGCGGTGGTCGACGTCCACGTCGTCGTGCGGGCCCCGCTTGAGGTAGCCGGTCGAGTAGACCTGCACGGCCAGGGCGACCGCAGCCACCGCGACGGCGACCAGCGCGGCGGCACCGTCGAGGCGTACCCCGAGGGTGACGGTGAGCCCGCCGATGTCGATCCAGGTGGTCGACGCCTCCGCCGGACCGTTCAGGACGAACAGCAGGGCCACCGCCAGGGCGAGGGCGCCGGCCGCGCCGGCCACCCCCAGGCCGATGGCCACCCGGCGGGCGGTGTCCTGTTCGGTGGCCGCGCCACGCGGCGACGGTGGCAGCAGCAGACCGACCAGGCCGGCGACCAGCGGTACGGCGGGCAGCAGCGCGCCCAGCAGCGTCGTGGTGTTCACCGGCCCCCCTCCGGGCGCTCGGCCAGTGGGACCTCGTCGACGGCGACGCTGGCCCGCATCCGGTAGAGCTGGAGCACGATCGCCAGCCCCACCCCGATCTCGGCGGCGGCCAGCACGATCACGAAGAGCGCGAAGATCTGTCCGCCGTGCGGCAGCAGCGCTTTCGCCGTGGTGTCGGCGGTGACCAGGATCAGGTTCACCGAGTTGAGCATCAGCTCGACGGCCATCAGCACCAGCACCGCGTTACGCCGGCGCAGTACGCCGTACACGCCGAGGCCGAACAGCAGCGCGGCGGTGACGTACGGGATGACGGGCCTCACCGCGTCGCCCCCCGTTCCTGGCCGGCGCCGTCCCTGGTCTTCGGGGCGGACGACCCGATGTCGGGGCGGGAGAGCACGATGGCGCCGACCAGCGCCGACAGCAGCAGCACCGAGAGCACCTCGAAGGGGAGTACCCAGCTGCCGAAGACCTGCTCGCCGATGCGCTCGGCGGTGCCCGCGTCGGGCAGCTCCACCTTCGTCCACCGGTACGCGTCGACCAGCAGCGCCGCCAGGCCCAGCCCCACCCCGCCGCCGATCAGCGCGGCCGGCCAACCGGGACGGTCCAGATCGTCGGAGGCGCCGATCGGCGCCCTGGTCAGCATCACGGCGAACAGCAGCAGCACCACCACCGCACCGACGTAGATCAGCACCTGCACCCAGGCCACCAGCTCGGCGCTGAGCACGAGGTACATGCCGGCCAGGGCACCGAGGCAGACCACCAGGTAGAGCCCGGCGCGGACCAGGTGTCTGGTCGCCACCACCAGCACCGCCGACCCGACGGCCACCGCGCCGAGGGCGAGCAGCAGCGCGTCCACGGCGGTCACGCGGTCGTACCTTCGCCGTCGTCGGCCACGGCGGCACCGTCACCGGTCGCGGGCCTGGCATCGCCGGTCGCGGGCCTGGCATCGCCGGTCGCGGCGGGCGTACCGTCGCCGCTGCCTACGGCGGGGGTACCGTCGCGGCGCGCGGCCGGGCGCGGGGCGGGACGGGGCTCGGGGCGTACCGCAGGGGTGGTGGGACGGGCGGCGGACGCGGCCGGGACCGCGGCCTTGCGCGCGGCGGCGGTCTCCTCCTTGGCCGGCTCGCCGTTGGGGTCGTGCGCGGGCGGCGGCGGCACCGTGGCCATCCACTCGCCCAGGTGGTCCTTGTCGTGCAGCAGGTCCTTGATGTCGTACTCGGCGTACTCGAACTCGGGCGACCAGTAGAGCGCGTCGAAGGGGCAGACCTCGATGCAGATTCCGCAGTACATGCAGAGTGAGAAGTCGATGTCGAACCGGTCGAGCACGTTGCGCTGGCGGGGGCGGGCGGCACCGGGCACCGCCACCTCCTCCTTGTGCGAGTCGATGTAGATGCACCAGTCCGGACACTCGCGGGAGCAGAGCATGCAGACCGTGCAGTTCTCCTCCAGCAGCGCGATCACCCCGCGCGACCGGGGCGGCAGGTCGGGGGCGACGTCCGGGTACTGCCGGGTGGTGGAGCGCTTCGTCATCGTCTTGAGCGTGACCGCCAGCCCCTTCACCAGGCCGGTGCCGGGCACGCCGGCCGCCTCGCTTCGCTCGCTCATGCCGACCATCCTGCCCTGTGGCCACGGCGCGCGCGACCACCACCCGGGCCCTCGATGGCGGTACTGCACGACTCGAGAGCATCGACACACCGGAAACGACCGTCGATGACGGCCGCGTTCACCCCCGTCGCCGGGCCAGCCGGCGGAAGATCGGCGATGATGGGACCGACGACGCGGCGCAGGACGGCTGGGGGGCGACATGGGCGAGGGCGGTACGAGCGGCGGCGGCAAGTACGTCGAGGCGGGCGAGTTCAAGCGGGACCAGCGGTACATCACCACCCGGATCACCGTCGACGGGCGGGACGGCTACCCGGTCGAGCCCGGGCGGTACCGGCTGGCGGTCAGCCGGGCCTGCCCCTGGGCGAACCGGCTGATCATCGTGCGCCGTCTGCTCGGGCTGGAGGACGCGATCTCGATGGCGGTCGCCGGGCCGACCCACGACGCCCGGAGCTGGACCTTCGACCTCGACCCCGGCGGGCGGGACCCGGTGCTCGGCATCGAGCGCATCCAGGAGGCGTACTTCGCCCGCTACCCCGACTACCCGCGGGGGATCACCGTGCCGGCCATCGTGGACGTGCCGACCGGGCAGGTGGTGACCAACGACTACGCCCAGATGAGCCTGGACCTGTCCACCGAGTGGACGGCGTACCACCGCTCCGGCGCGCCGGAGCTGTACCCGGAGCGGCTGCGCGCCGAGATCGACGAGGTCAACGCGGTGGTCTTCTCCGACGTCAACAACGGCGTGTACCGGTGCGGCTTCGCCGGCAGCCAGGGGGCGTACGAGACGGCGTACCACCGGCTGTTCGACCGGCTGGACTGGCTCAGCGAGCGGCTCGCCGGGCAGCGCTACCTGGTCGGCGACACCGTCACCGAGGCCGACGTACGGCTGTTCACCACGCTGGTCCGCTTCGATCCGGTCTACCACGGCCACTTCAAGTGCAACCGGCAGAAGCTCACCGAGATGCCGGTGCTGTGGGCGTACGCCCGGGACCTGTTCCAGACCCCCGGCTTCGGCGACACGGTCGACTTCGACCACATCAAGCGGCACTACTACGAGGTACACCGGGACATCAACCCCACCGGCGTGGTGCCGCTCGGCCCCGACCTGTCGAACTGGCTCACCCCACACGGCCGGGAAGCGCTCGGTGGCCGCCCCTTCGGCACCGGCACTCCCCCGCCACCTCCAGCCGCCACCGAGCGCGTCGACCCCGCCCACACCCCGCTGCGCTGAGCGCACACCGATTCGGATGTTAAGAGGGGGCCCCTGCTCTACCGGAGGCGTTAATAGGGGGCCCTTCCTTACATCGCGACCCGGACGGCGGCGGTGAGGACGAGCTGGGCGAGGGCGGTGGGGACCAGGACCAGCCAGCAGAGGCGCTGGAGCTGGTCCTCGCGGAGCCGGGGGTAGGAGACCCGGAGCCAGATGATCACGAAGCTGACCGCGGCGACCTTGAGCAGGGTCCAGAGCCAGCCGAGCTGCGCGTCGGCGAACGGGCCCTGCCAGCCGCCGAGGAAGAGCACGGTGGTGAGCGCGGCGATCACCACGATGCCGACGTACTCCGCCAGCAGCAGGAACGCGAAGCGCAGGCCGGTGTACTCGGTCAGGTAGCCGAAGACCAGCTCCGAATCGGCCACCGGCATGTCGAACGGCGGCCGGCGGATCTCGGCCAGGCCGGCCACGAAGAAGACCACCATCGCCGGGGCCTGCCAGAGCAGCCACCACGGCTGCCACGCCTCGACGATGCCGGGCAGGCTGAGGGTGCCGGCGGCCATCGCCACCGACGCGGCGGCCAGCACCAGCGGCAGCTCGTAGCCGAGCAGCTGGGCGGCGCCGCGTAGCCCGCCGAGCAGGCTGTACTTGTTGGCCGAGGCCCAGGCCGACATCAGCACGGCCAGCACGCCCACGCCGACCACCGCCAGCACGAAGAACAGGCCGACGTCGAGCGGCTGGCCGACCAGGTCGTTCGGGCCGAGCGGGATCACCAGCAGGGCCAGCAGGTACGGCACCAGCGCCACCGCCGGAGCCAGCCGGAACACCGGCCGGTCCGCCGCGCTCGGGGTGATGTCCTCCTTCTGCACGAACTTCACCCCGTCGGCGATCAGCTGCGCCCAGCCGTGGAACCCGCCCGCGTACATCGGCCCGAGCCGGCCCTGCATGTGGGCCATCACCTTGTGCTCGGCCTGGCCCACCAGCAGCGGCAGGACGAGGAAGGCGACCAGCACGCCGCCGACCCGGATCACCAGTTCCAGCCACAGTGGCATCAGGCCGTACCCCCCTCGTCGGACTCCGCGCGCCCGCCGTCGGAGCCGGTACGGGGGTTTCGGGCGCCCGGGGCCGGGCGGGACGGCCGTTCCCGGGCGGGACGGGCCGGGGTGCCACCGCGCGGGCCCTCGCCGACGCCACCGGCGCCGGCCGGGGTCGGGATGGTCCCCCACTCTCCCGGCGCGGGTACGCCCGGCGGCCGGATCGGCCGCCGTCCGCCGCCGGCCTCCGACTCGCCCGGTTCCTTCGCCCCCGGCCAGGGCTTGGCCACCCGCGAGGCGAGCACGAACTCCTTGCGCAGCGGATGCCCCTCGAACTCCGGTGGCAGCAGCAACGGCCGCAGGTCGGCATGCCCGGTGAAGTCGATGCCGAACATCTCGTGGGTCTCGCGCTCGTGCCAGGCCGCACCCGGGTAGACCGCCACCACGGAGTCGACCGCCGGCGTCGCGCGTGGTACCCGGGCGCGTACCAGCAGCCCGTGCCGGTGCACGGTGGACCAGAGGTGGGCCACCACGTCGAAGCCCTCGGCCAACTCGTCGACCGCGGAGAGCCAGTCGAAGTAGTCGCAGGCCAGCTCGGCGTCGTCCCGCGCGGCCAGCAACGCCGCCCGCCAGGCGTCCGGGGGTACGTCGACGGTGGCCCGGGAGTGAAGCTGACCGCCGGAGACCGTCGCGGTGGCCTCGACGGGCGCGAGCAGCGCGACGAGCCGCTGGCCGACCTCTTCCGGTGTCATGTCGCTGATCCTAGGCCGTGTTTCCGGTCGGCGGTCGAGCCGAGCCTGGGGCCGACGGCGCCGGATCACGCGCGCCTGGTGCGGCCGGGCCTGGGTCCGGACCGCGTCGGACGGGGTACGCAACCGGGTGCAGATCCGGGCTTTGGCGATGCTGGTCCGCTGGTGGCCACCAGGATGGATCCGTGCGCGCTGTCACCGTCATTCCGGGAGTAGCCGGCTCGCTGCGGCTGCTCGACGACTACCCGGAGCCGGCCACCGAGGAGGGTTCGATCCTGGTGGAGGCCCTCGCGGTGGGGATCTGCGGGACCGACATCGAGATCATCGAGGGGCTGTACGGCGAGGCCCCGCCCGGCATCGACCACCTGGTGCTCGGGCACGAGTCGCTGGGCCGGGTGGTGGAGGACCCGACCGGCACGCTGCAACCCGGCGACCTGGTGGCCGGGATCGTCCGGCACCCGGATCCGCTGCCCTGCCCGAACTGCGCCGTCGACGAGTGGGACATGTGCCGCAACGGCATGTTCACCGAACACGGCATCAAGGCCCTGCCCGGCTTCGCCCGCCAGCGGTGGCGGCTTCAGCCCCGCTTCGCCGTCGGGCTCGACCCGGAGCTGGTCGAGGTGGGAGTGCTGCTCGAACCGACCAGCGTGGTGGTGAAGGCGTGGGACCACATCGACCGGATCGGCCGGCGGGCGGAGTGGCAGCCGCGTACGGCACTGGTCACCGGTGCCGGGCCGATCGGCCTGCTGGCCGCGCTGCTGGCCAGCCAGCGGGGTCTCTCCGTACACGTGCTCGACCTGGTCACCGAGGGCCCGAAGCCGGCGCTGGCCGGCGCGCTCGGCGCGACGTACCACAGCGGGCCGCTCGACCAGCTCGGCTTCGAGCCGGACGTGATCGTCGAGTGCACCGGAGCACCGAGGGTCGTCCTCGAATCGATGTACCGGGTGGCCCCCACCGGGATCGTCTGCCTGGCCGGGGTCTCCAGCGGCGGCCGGACGATCGACCTCGACGCGGGCGAACTCAACCGGACCCTGGTGCTGGAGAACAATGTCGTCTTCGGCTCGGTGAACGCGAACCGCCGGCACTGGGACGCCGCCGCCGAGGCGCTGGCCCGGGCCGACCACGCCTGGCTCAGTTCGCTCATCACCCGCCGGGTACCGCTGTCGGACTACGCCGCCGCCTACTCCCCGGGGCCGCAGGACATCAAGGTGGTCCTCGACTTCACCGCCTGACCCGGCCGGCCCGCTCGGGGCGAACGCGGCAGGCGCCTTGGCACCTCAGACGCCCGGAAGCTGGCCGTTGCGGAACAGGTCCACGAAGAGCTGGTGGTCCTCGCGCGCCCGCTGCCCGTACGCGTGGGCGAACTCCACCAGATGCGTGACGAACCCCTCCACGTCGGCGTCGACCGCCGCGACGATCGCCTCCTCGGTGGAGTAGTCGACCAGGTCGTGGCTGGACTCGTCGTCGGCGACCGAGTGCATCCGGGCGACCGACCGGCCCAGGTCGGCCAGCACCCCGGCCAGTTCGTCCGGCTCGTTCACGTCCGCCCAGTCGAGGTCGGCCGCGTACGGGGAGACCTCGGCGACGAGTTGGCCGACGCCCTCCAGCTCGGTGAAGCCCACCCAGGGATCGGCGTGCGCCTGCAACGCGCGTTGTGACTCGGCGGTTCGGTGCCCCTGGTGCCGGAAGTAGCCCTGAACGCGTTCGTCGTCGACGTACCGGGCCACGGCCGGCACCTGCGCCTGCTTCATGTAGATGACGACGTCGTTCTCCAGCGCCTGGGTGTGCCCCTCCAGCAGGAGGTTGTACGACGGCAGGCCGGCCGAGCCGATGCCCACGCCCTTACGCAGCACCACGTCCTTGATGTGTGACGAGAGCGGACGCTCCCGGGTGGTCGCGGCCGGCAGGGTGGCGAGATAGTCCTCGAACGCCGCGCAGACCCCCGCCCGGGTGTCGCCGTCGACCTCGTACACCCCGTCGCCGAGGGAGAACCGCCGCTCGTAGCTGTCGATGGTGGTCTGCGCGGAGAGCAGGCCGACCCGGGTGTTGAGCCGCGCCCGCTGGAGCACCCGGCGCAGCACCCCGTCGGCGTTGTCCAGGGTGATCGAGCCGATCGCGTCGTCCCCGCCGGCGGCGATGGCGCGCAGCTCGGTCAGGTACGAGTGGGCGAAGCCGGCGACCAGGTCGCTGATCACCCTGTCGGAGAGCGCCTTGCCGTAGCCGATCAACGCGACACTGGCGACGAACCGCCGCAGGTCCCAGGTGAACGGCCCCACGTACGCCTCGTCGAAGTCGTTGACGTTGAAGACCAGCTGACCGGAGCCGTTCATGTAGGTGCCGAAGTTCTCCGCGTGCAGGTCCCCGTGGATCCACACCCGACTGGTCCGCGCGTCCAGGAAGCGGTCGTCTCCGAAGTCGCCGCGCTGGTCGGCGTAGAAGAGGCTGGCGCTGCCACGGTAGAAGGCGAACGGGGAGGCGGCCATCTTGCGGAACTTGCGCCGGAAGGCGGCCGGGTCGAGCGCGATCAGGGTGCCGAACTCCTCGGTCAGTACCCCGACGATGAAGTCGGAACGCCGCTCCGCGACATCGGTCATGGCCCGTACGCTAGCGAAGCTCCACCACCCCGACCGTCAGCCGGACGCCCAGGGGCGCGATCTGCCGGGAACTCGTCAGGTCGCCGGCGGGCGCACGGGTGGGGCGGTGAGGGAGGCGGCGGATCGCGGTGGTGCGCCGTCGCTGGGTGGGGCGTCGACCGGCGGGGCGAGCAGGTCGGGGCGGGGTACGCCGCCGACGCCGGACTGCTCGGCGGCGATCTTTTCCTGGAGGCGGAGGATGCCGTGCAGCAGCGCCTCCGGCCGGGGCGGGCAGCCGGGCACGTACACGTCGACCGGGATGAGCTGGTCGACGCCCTTGGTCACCGAGTACGAGTCCCAGTACGGGCCGCCGCAGTTGGAGCAGGCGCCGAACGAGATGACGTACTTCGGCTCGGGCATCTGGTCGTAGAGCCGCTTGATGGCGGGAGCCATCTTGTCGGTGACCGTGCCGGAGACCACCATCAGGTCGGCCTGCCGGGGCCCGTGCGCGAACGGGATCACGCCGAGGCGCATGAAGTCGTGCCGGGACATGCTGGTCGCGATGAACTCGATGGCGCAACAGGCCAGCCCGAAGTTGAAAACCCAGAGCGAGTACCGCCGGCCCCAGTTGAGCACGAACCGGATCGGCTCGCCGAGCACCGCCGGCAGCTGCACGACCGCCCCCTTCCCGTCTCCGACAGTCAACCACAGCCCCCGACCGACGTTCTTGAAAGGAAGGGCCCCCTTTTAACGGCTGGCGTTGTAAAGGGGCCCCCTCCTAACGTCGAGTCGGTCAGTAGGACGGGCGTTGCAGCAGGCTCACGAACTCCACCAGCAGTCGCTCCCGCAGCGCGGGTGGTGCGGCGTCGAGCAGGGTGTTCACCGGCGCCATCCGCTCCGGCAGCCCGCCACCGGCACCGAGTCCCAGCCCGGCGGCCACGCCGGCGACCAGGTCGCCGGTGAGCGACTCCGGGGAGAGCGAGCCGGCCAGGGCGAGCAGTGCCGGCGGCAGTGCGACCGGCCCGGCCGCCCGGGCGGCGGCGACCGCCTCGGCCAGGTCGGGAGCGAACTCGGCCGCCCGGGGCGCCACCGCCGCGGTCACCGTCAGGTGCACGCTGCGCGGCAGACCGGCGTACGTCAGCTGCGGCTGGGTGTGCCAGCCGCGCGCGGCCAACTCGTCGACCAGCACGAACAGGTCGGGGCCGGAATCGGTGGCGGTGAAGCAGACCACGGTCGACTCCGGCTCGGCGACCAGCCGCAGCCCGTCAACGTCCCGCACCGCGTCGGCCAGTACCCGTACCGCCTCCCGGGTCCGGCGGGTCAGGTCCAGGTAGCCGTCGTCGCCGAGGTGCCGCAGGGTGGCGTACGCGGCGGCGATCGGGCCGCCGGAACGGGTGGAGGAGATCACCGGGTTGACCATCGTGTACCCGGGCCAGTCGGCGTACGCGAAGTACTGCGGGGCGCGCAACGCCGGGTCGCGGTGCAGCAGCACCGAGACCCCCTTCGGGGCGTACGCGTACTTGTGCAGGTCCACCGAGATCGAGGTGACCCCGGGCACGGCGAAGTCGAACGCGGGCACCGGTACGCCGAGGCGGCGCAGGTACGGCAGGGTCCAGCCGCCGAAGCAGGCGTCCACGTGGCAGCGCACCCGGGCCGTGGCGGCCACCTCGGCGATCCGCTCGACCGGGTCGACGACGCCGTGCGCGTACGAGGGGGCGGAGCAGGCCACCAGCACCGTCTCCGGCCGGATCGCGGCGGCTACGTCGGCGACCGCCGGCCGCAGGGTCGCCGGGTCGAGCGGCACCGTGTCGAGTTCCACCCGCAGGTAGTGGGCCGCCTTGGCGAACGCGGCGTGGGCGCTGGCGGGTACCACGATCCGGGGGGCCGTCACCTCCGGCCGGGCGTCGCGGGCGGCTTTGACGGCCAGGATGAGTGACTCGGTGCCGCCGCTGGTGACGCTGCCGACCACCTCCGGCGCGCTCGTGCCGGGCCCACCACCGAGCACCCGCGCCGCCGCGCCGACCAGCGCGTTCTCCATCGCCAACAACGACGGAAAGGCGGTCGGGTCAAGCCCGTTGACATGCGCGCTCTCCGCGTACGCCGCAGCGGCCAGCTCGTCCAGCCCCGCCACCCCCGGGTCGTACACATAAGCGAACAACCGCCCCCCGTGCGTAGGCCGATCCCTACCCCGCAGCTCCCGAACCTCCGCCAGCACCCGCTCCGCCGGCATCCCGTGCGCCGGCAGCGCCGACCCGTTCTCGTCGATCATGGAGTTGTGGTGCCCTTTCCGTGCGGCTCGGCGGCTTTCGTCCCCACCACAACTCCATGATCGGCGGTGGGGGTGCGGGCGGCGAGGAGGGTGGGGGTGAGGTTGTAGGGGCGGAGGAGGAGGGTGGCGAGGGCGATCAGGAGGGCGGGGAGGAGGGTGAAGCCGAGCAGGACGCCGAGACGGGCGGTGTCGGACTGGGCGGCGGCGGTCCCGGTGGTGGAGGAGACGTAGCCGGTGAGGGCGAGCACCAGACCGTAGATGCCGGGGCCCAGGGCGAGGCCGAAGGTTTCGCCGGCCGTCCACAGGCCGGTGAAGACGCCAGCCTGGCGGCGGCCGGTGCGGGCGGTGTCGTACGCGATGCAGTCCGGGAGCATGGCCAGCGCGAACACCTGCTGCCCGGCGTACCCGACGCCGATCACCGCGACCAGCAGGTAGATCACGACGCTGGGCAGCACCGGCGCCGCGACCAGGGCCAGCCCGCCGGCCGACAGGATCAGCGACGCGGCCACCAGGGCGGCGAGCTTGCCCAGCCGGGCACCCACCCGGGACCACAGCGGCATCACCACCAGGGCCGGCCCGACGAAGCAGACGAACAGGACGGTCGGCCCGGTCGCCGGGTCACGCAGGATCTGGTCGGCGAAGTACTGGACCCCGGCGAGGATCGTCGCCACCCCGGCGGACTGCACCACGAAGCAGAGCAGCAGCGCCCGGAAGGGTCGGTTGCGGCCGGCGACGGCGAGCTGGGCTCGCAGGCTGGGCTCGCTCTCCCCGACCGTGCCCTGCGGGACGGAGCGAGTGCCGAGGAAGGCGCCGACCGCGCCCAGCGCGATCAGCGCGGCGACGAACACCCCCATCCAGCGGTGCCCCGGCACCCCTCCGCCGGCCGCGTCGCGCACCAGCGGAGCCACCGCCCCGGCGACCAGGATGGCCAGCGCCAGCACCGCGATCCGCCAGGTCATCATCCGGGTACGTTCGGCGTAGTCGCTGGTCAACTCGGCCGGCATCGCCACGTACGGCACCTGGAAGAAGGCGAACGCGGTCGCGGTGGCCAGGAAGGCGACGGCGACGTACGCCCCGGCGGCGGGACCGGCGCCGAACGGCGCGGCGAAGATCGACCCGAACAGTACGGCCAGCGCCAGCCCACCGAAGAGCAGGTACGGGCGGCGGGCTCCCCAACGTGACCGGGTGCGGTCGGAGATCCGCCCGGCGACCGGGTTGACCAGCACGTCCCACGCCTTCGGCAGCAGCACCAGCAGGGCCGCCACCCCGGCGGTCACGCCCAGCGTGTCGGTGAGGTACGGCAGCAGCAGCAGGCCCGGCACGGTGCCGAACGCCCCGGTGGCCAGCGAGCCGAGCGCGTAGCCGGCGTGCACCCCGCGCGGCAGGCCGCCGGGTTCCGCCGCAGTCGGACCGACCGAGGCGGCGGGGGTCGACGACGGACTGGCGGCGGGCGGTGAGCCGGATCCATCCGGCGGCGCGCTCATGGCGCCGAATGTTACTCACGTTATGGCGTCGGTCACATCCCCTCACCGGGCCACCAGGTGGCCGCCCGCATGTCCACCCGGTCCTGGCGCAGCGGCGTACCTTCGGCGAGCCAGCGCGCCCGCGCCTCGGCCGCGAGCCGGGGCGGCATACCGCCGGACGCGTTGACCACCCGGTGCCAGGGGGCGCCACCACCGTGCCGGGCCATGATCGACCCGACCAATCGGGCCGACGCCCGGCCGGAGCGTTCGGCCAGCGCGTCGGCGACCGCCCCGTACGACATCACCCGGCCGGTTGGGATCCGGTCGACCAGTTCCAGCACCGCCTCGACGTACTCGTCAGGTGTCACAGCCGGCCAGACTATGGGAACGCCCGCAGGGGTCGCGCGGACGACCACGCAGAATAGGCGGGTGCGCGACGCAGTAACGACGGCCCGGCGGGTCGTCGTCAAGATCGGATCATCCTCGTTGACCACCGCCGCCGGCGGGCTGGACGACGGGCGGCTCGACGCGCTCGTCGACGCCCTCGGCACCCGCACGGTCGACGGCCGCGAAGTGGTGCTCGTCTCCTCCGGCGCGATCGCCGCGGGTCTGGCGCCGCTCGGATTGACCCGGCGACCACGAGACCTGGCCACCCAGCAGGCCGCCGCGAGCGTCGGCCAGGGCCTGCTGATCGGCCGGTACGCCGCCGCCTTCGCCCGGCACGGCCGCACCGTCGGGCAGGTGCTTCTCACCGTCGACGACGTGACCCGCCGGGCCCACTACCGCAACGCGTACCGCACCCTGCGCAAGCTGCTCGACCTGCGGGCGGTGCCGATCGTCAACGAGAACGACACGGTCGCCACCGAGGAGATCCGGTTCGGCGACAACGACCGGCTGGCCGCGCTGGTGGCCGCGCTGGTCGACGCCGACCTACTGGTGCTCCTCTCCGACGTCGACGCGCTCTGGACGGGTGACCCGTCGCGCCCCGGCTCCCGTCGCATCGCCGAGGTACGCGACGAGTCGGACCTCGCCGGCATCGACATCGGCGGCACCGGCCGGTCCGGGGTCGGCACCGGTGGCATGGTGACCAAGGTCGAGGCGGCCCGGATCGCCACCGGGTTCGGCATCCCGGTGGTGCTCACCTCCGCGCCCCAGGCCGTCGCGGCGCTCGCCGGGGAACCGGTCGGCACGTTCTTCCACCCCAGCCTGAGCCGTCCGGCCGCCCGGCTGTTCTGGCTCGCCCACGCCACCGCGCCCCGGGGACGGCTGCACCTCGACCCGGGCGCGGTCGCCGCGGTGGTGGGCCGGCGCAAGTCGCTGCTGCCGGCGGGGATCACCGCGGTGGACGGGGCGTTCACCGCCGGGGACCCGGTCGACCTGGTCGACACCTCCGGCGCGCCGGTCGCCCGGGGGCTGGTCAACTACGACGCGGTCGAGCTGCCCGGCCTGCTCGGGCGGTCCACCGCCGACCTTGCCGCGGCGCTCGGCCCGGCGTACGAACGTGAGGTCGTCCACCGCGACGACCTGGTGCTGCTGTAGGCAGGCGATCCACCCAACGAAGTGATTGCAGGGGACCCTTCCTATACACGAGGCGTTAACAAGGGGCCCTTCCTTACCCGAAGGAGCAAGGGATGAGCGTGAGCGAGCAGGCGCGTCGGGCGCGGGCGGCGGCGGAGGCGCTGGCCGTGGCGACGCGTACCGCCAAGGACGCCGCGCTGCACGCGATGGCCGACGCGCTGGTGGCGCGTACCCCGGAGATCCTGGTAGCCAACGGCGCGGACCTGGCGGCCGGACGCGAGGCCGGGTTGAGCGCGGCCGTGCTGGACCGGCTCGCCCTCGACGAGGGCCGGGTGGCCGGCATCGCCGACGCGCTGCGCCAGATGGCCGGGCTGCCCGACCCGGTGGGCGAGGTGGTCCGCGGTTCCACCCTGCCCAACGGGCTGGAGCTGCGGCAGATCCGGGTGCCGTTCGGTGTGGTCGGCATCATCTACGAGGCCCGGCCCAACGTCACCGTGGACGCCGCCGGCATCTGCCTGAAGTCCGGCAACGCGGCGTTGCTGCGCGGCTCCTCCTCCGCCGCGCACTCCAACGCGGCGCTGGTGGCGGTGCTGCGCGACGCGATCACCGGCGCCGGTCTGCCGGCGGACGCGGTACAGCTGCTCGACGCCACCTCCCGCGACTCGGTCAAGGAGCTGATGCGGGCCCGGGGCCTGGTGGACGTGCTGATCCCGCGCGGCGGTGCGTCGCTGATCCGTACCGTGGTCGAGGAGTCGACGGTGCCGGTGATCGAGACCGGGGTGGGCAACTGCCACGTCTACGTCGACGCCGCCGCCGACCAGGCGATGGCCGTGTCGATCGCGCTGAACGCCAAGACGCAGCGGCTGTCCACCTGCAACACCGCCGAGTCGCTGCTGGTGCACGCGTCGGTGGCCGACGCCTTCCTGCCACCGATGCTGGCCGCGTTCGCCGAGGCCGGGGTCACCGTGCACGGCGACGCCCGGGTGGCGGCGTACTCCGACACCGTGGTCCCGGCCACCGACGAGGACTTCGCCACCGAGTACCTCTCCGCGGACATCTCGGTGGCCGTCGTCGACTCGCTCGACGCGGCGGTGGCGCACATCCGGCGGTACGGCAGCGGCCACACCGAGGCGATCGTCACCGACTCGCAGTCGGCCGCCCGGGAGTTCGTGGCCCGGATCGACGCGGCGGCGGTGATGGTCAACGCCTCGACCCGCTTCACTGACGGCGGCGAGTTCGGCTTCGGCGCCGAGATCGGCATCTCCACCCAGAAACTGCACGCCCGCGGCCCGATGGGCCTGCCCGAGCTGACCAGCACGAAGTACGTGGTCACCGGCAACGGTCACCTCCGCTAGCCGACGCCGGCAGTCGTGGCGGGCCGACCGGGCGCACGGCCCGCCACGACGGTCGGGGCTACCGGATCGCCCGGCTAAATGATCAAATGCATCTATGATCACCCCAACTCCCCTCATGCAGATCGTGACCGGTTACTGGGCCTTCAAGACGCTCGCCGCCGCCGTCGACCTCGACCTGTTCGGTCGGTTGGCCGGAGGGCGGGTGGTCACCCGGCAGGAGGCCGAGAAGGAGTTCGGGCTGCCGGAGCGGCCGGCGGACCTGCTGCTCGCCGCGTGCGCCTCACTCGGCCTGCTGGAGCGGGCCGGCGACGGTTACCGCAACACCGCCTTGGCCGAGGAGTTCCTCGTCCCCGGCCGGCCGCACTACTTCGGCGGCCAGGTGCGCTACAGCGACGCGCGGACCTACCTGCCCTGGCACCGCATCGGCGAGGCGCTGCGCACCGACCGGCCGCTGACCTGGGACCCGGACGCCCAGGAGTCGATGTTCACCACCGCCGACCCGGGCATGCTCGCGCTGTTCTGGGAGGCGATGTACTCGACCTCCAGCTTCACCGCCCGCGCCCTCGGCGAGGCGTACGACTTCGGCGCGCACCGCCGGCTGCTGGACGTCGGTGGCGGGGCCGGCGCCTTCCCGATCGAGCTGTGCCGGCGCTACCCCGAACTGCGGGCGACCGTCTTCGACCTGCCACACGTGAGCACCAAGGCGGCGGAGAAGATCGCCGCGGCCGGGCTGACCGACCGGATCGGTACGGCCAGCGGAAACTTCCTCACCGACCCGGCGCTGCCGGACGGACACGACGTGGTGCTGCTCAGCATGATTCTGCACGACTGGGACGAGGCGCAGAACCGCTCGATCCTGGCCCGCTGCCATGCCGCACTGCCCTCCGGCGGGGCCATCGTGGTCTCCGAGCTGCTGCTCAACGACGAGCGGACCGGCCCACCGGCCGCCGCGCTGATGGGGATGAACATGCTGGTCGAGACGGAGGGCGGGAAGAACTACTCGGGCGCCGAGTACGCAGCCTGGCTCACCGACGCCGGCTTCACCGACGTCCGGACCATCAGGTTCGACGCGCCGGGGGCCAACGGCGCGGTGGTGGCACGCCGGCCCTGACGCCTCCGCTGCCTACCGGAATGCGCGGATCACCGCCAGGGTGGCGTGCACGTCGAACTGGTGGCCGTCGTCGCTGTTCCAGCCGCCGTCGCTGCGCTGTGTCTCGGCCAGCCTGCGGCGGGCCGCCACCAGCGTCCACTCCTGCTCGTCGACGCCGACCCGGCGCAGTGTGGCGGCCAGCCAGGCGGCGTCGGACGGCGATGCCTCCGGGAGCCGTTCGGCGAGCACCGCCTTGATCCGCGCCGACTCGTAGAACATCTGCTGCCGGTGCAGGACCGCCGCGCTCAGCCACCCGGCGACCAGGAAGGACGGCCAACTTCCGTCGGGGCGCAACTGGGCGGCGAGTGCCTGCCCGGCGCCGTACACCACACCGGCGTACGCCCCGCCGACCCGGTGGTCGAGCGGCCCGGCGGCGCGGGCGTCCAGACCGGCCACGGTGAGCCAGAAGGCGGCGTTGGCGGTCAGGTAGAACCGCGCCTCCGGGTCGCCCGGCCGGGCCCACTCCGGGGCCTGGTCGGCGAGCGACGAGTCCTCCTCCCAGCAGCCGTCACGCTGCTGGCCGGCGGCGAGCCAGTCCAGCGCCCGACGGGCGGACGGGCGGCCCAGCGCCCCGAGGTCGTCCAGTTCGGCGAGGCGGAAGCAGGTGGCGTCGACCGAGGCGACCTCCGCGCCCCAGGTCGCCGGCCAGCCGCCACCGAGGGTCTGCCCGACCTCCGCGGTGTCGAGCGCCTCAGGTGGGGGTGGCGTGCCGGTGCGGAGCCAGGAGAGGCGGGCACGCTCCACCGCGTCCCCGTAAGCCACCACGAACCCGATCGCGGCGTCGATGTCGACCACGGCGGCCACGCTACCGGCGCGAAGATGATCGCGCCTCGGAGAATCGGCCGAGGTCGGAGCGGGCGTAGGGCCCGCTCCGACCCATGCTTTCCGTCAGTATGCAGGCAGCGACGGATCGACCTGCTTGATCCAGGAGAGCACCCCGCCCTGGACGTGGACGGCGTCCCGGAAGCCGGCCGCCTTCAGCGCGGCGAGCGCCTCGGCGGAGCGGACGCCGGATTTGCAGTGCAGCACGATCTGCCGGTCCTGCGGCAGCCGGGACAGCGCCTCGCCGGAGATGATCTCGCCCTTGGGAATCAGGGTCGCGCCGGGAATGCGGACGATCTCGTACTCGGCCGGCTCGCGTACGTCGACGAGGAAGACGTCCTTGCCGGCGTCCTGCCACTCCTTCAACTCGGCCGCTGTGATGGTCGCGTCGACCACCGCCTCCTGGGCCTCGACCGACACCGCGCCGCAGAAGTCCTCGTAGTCCTCCAGCAGGTCGGTGACGGTCGGGTTCTCGCCGCAGAGCACGCAGTTCGGGTCCTTCCGAACCTTGATCTTGCGGTAGCTCATCTCCAGGGCGTCGTAGACCATCAGCCGGCCGACCAGCGGCTCACCGACACCGGCGAGCAGCTTGATCGCCTCGTTGACCTGGATCGAGCCGATCGAGGCGCAGAGCACGCCGAGCACACCACCCTCGGCGCAGGAGGGGACCATGCCGGGTGGCGGCGGCTCCGGGTACAGGCAGCGGTAGCAGGGGCCGTGCTCGGCCCAGAACACCGACGCCTGCCCGTCGAAGCGGTAGATCGACCCCCAGACGTACGGCTTGCCGAGCAGCACCGCCGCGTCGTTGACCATGTACCGGGTGGCGAAGTTGTCCGTACCGTCGACGATCAGGTCGTACTGCGCAAAGATCTCGCGGACGTTGTCCCGGTCCAGAGCGGTGTTGTGGATCTCGACGTTGACCAGCGGGTTGATCTCACGGACGCTCGCCGCGGCCGACTCGGCCTTGGACCGACCGACGTCGGAGACGCCGTGGATGATCTGGCGCTGGAGGTTGGACTCGTCGACGGTGTCGAAGTCGATGATGCCGAGGGTGCCGACCCCGGCGGCGGCCAGGTACATCAGGGCGGGGGAACCGAGGCCGCCGGCGCCGACACAGAGCACCCGGGCGTTCTTCAACCGCTTCTGCCCGGTGACCCCCACGTCGGGGATGATCAGGTGACGCGAGTAGCGGCGGATCTCGTCTACGGTCAGCTCGGCGGCGGGCTCGACGAGCGGGGGCAACGACACGGTGGACTCCCCGGGATCGATGTGGTGGACAACCGGGCCATTGTCGCTCGCCACCGCCCCCATCGACCATGAGCAGGGACACGTCGCCCGGCATGCGGGAGCGGGAATAACGGCGGGCGGCGCCGAGGTCAGCGGAGGAGGTCGCCGGCGTACCGGTGGCCGTCGAGAAAGGGCCAGGCGTTCGCCACACAGCCCTCCAGGCCGTACGTCTGTTGCTGCATGACCGGCGCCGGCCGGCCCGGGGCGGGACACGCCTCGTGCCCCTCCCCAAACTCGTGCCCGACCTCGTGGTTGATCACGTACGCCCGGTAGACCTCCAGCGGCGCCCCGTAGTCCGGCACCGCCTCCAGCCAACGGGCCAGGTTGATGATCACCTTCCCGGGCAGCCGGCAGGAGGTGTAGCCCTCCGTGCTCAGACCCCCCTCGGCGCACATCTCCTCAGAGGTGAGCGGAGTGGCCAGGTAGATGGTGAAGTCGGCGGCACCCGCCTCGACGATCCGCTGCACGCGCAGCTCACCCGAGCCGATCCAGCTGCGCTGGTCGGCCAGTACCGCGTCGACATCGGCCGCGAAGACGTCCGGATCCTGGCCGGTGCCCTGCTCGACGGCCACCCGGTAGCGGGTGATCGGCCCGTCCAGGCCCCGGACCGGGGAATCCTCGACGGCCAGCACGAAGCTACCGGCGCCGATCCTCGGGTACGCGCTGGGTCGCGCCCGCTCGTCCGCCCCCGCCCCTGCCCCGTACGCGATCCGGTCGCGGCCCGCCGGCCCCGGACCGGCCGCCTCGTCGCCCGCCCGGGCCAGCAGCACCGTGGCGGTGGCCGCGAGCGCCAACACCACGCCGACGGTCACGGCGAGCCGACGCCGCCGGCGCCGAGCCGCCGGCCGAGGTCCCACTGGCCGATCAGGTCTTGCCGGCCGATATGGTCCTGCCGGCCGATCCGACTCCCCGGAGGGGTGATAAAGGGGTGAAGACGGCATGAGGCCATCGTCTCACCCTAATCGGGCATATCCCTGCATTATGCTGCCATCCGGGGTCTGCCGGGTGCTCAGAGCGCAGGACCGGCATAGCGCCGGCCATCGAGGTACGGCCAGGGATTCGCCACGCACCCCTTGAGGAACAGGGTCTGCTGCATCATCACCGGCGCCGGCTCACCCTGCCCCGGACAGCGCTCGTGCCGATGGCCCAACTGGTGCCCGACCTCGTGGTTGATCACGTACGTGCGGTAGACCGACAGCGGCACCCCGGCCTCGACGAAGTGCGGCACCGACAGCCGCCACCGGTCCAGATTGATGATCACCTTGCCGGAGGTGCGGCAGGAGGTGTAGGGCCGCCCACCGATCCGGATGTCGACGCCACCGGCGGCGCACATCCGGCCGGCCGTTCCGGCCGTGGCCAGGTAGACGGTGAAGTCGTACCGGGAGGTGGCATCCACCTGCCGCAACCGCAGCCGCCCACTGTCCACCCAACTGCCGGGGCCGGCCAACGCGGTCCGCACGGCCAGCGCGAACTCGCCCGCGTCCGCACCGGAGCCGGACTCCACCGCGACCCGGTAACGCCGCGTCTCGCCGGCCGTACCCAACACCGGGCCCGTCCGGTCGTCGTAGCCGAACCGGCCCGGCCCGGACGACGGAACCGGTCCGGGTTGTTGCAGCACCGGGGCCTCGGGCGACGGGGTCACCTCGGGCGGCGAGGGCGACGGGGTCGCCACGGGCGGCGGCGGAACCACCACCGTCGGGGATGGCACCGGGACCACCTCGCCGGCGCCGGCGGAGCCCCGGAGCACGCCGTTACCGCCGGCGACCATCGCCACCACACCGCCGAGCGCGACCACCAGCACGGCCACGTGGACGACGGCACTGGGCCGACGCCGTCGGGGACGCTGCTCGCCCGGGTGGGTCGCCGGTCGGGGTGGCTGCTCGCCCGGGCGGCTCCCGGTGATCGCTACCGGGACCGCCGTACGGGCGTGCCGGCCGGACCGGCGATGGCTACCTGGGCTGCGCATTCGGCTCATCCTGCCAGGTCGGCCCGGTGGACGGATTCCCCCGTTTCGGTGAGCAGGCCGACCACCGCCCGGGCCACCAGGCGGGGCACCTCCAGTTGCGCGACGTGACCGACCCCGTCGAGCAGCAGCAGCCGGCTGTCCGGGATCGCCCGGGCGGTCTGCGGCGCCACGCGTACGTCGACCAGCCGGTCCTGCCGGCCCCCGACGACCAACGTGGGCGCCCGTATCGAGCGGGCCATCCGCCACAGCGAACCCGACCCCGGCAGATACGACCGCAGGAAGCTGGAGACCAGCCCGCGGAACGTCCGGACGTAGGCCGCCGCGTAGTGCTCCGCCTCGTAGCGCACCCGGATCTCCTCCAGCGCCTCCCGCCGGCGCTGGTCACAGATCCGGCTGAGGTCGGCCACGCACGCCTCCATCACCTGGTCGGCCATCACCTCCGGCGCCGTCTGGGCCAGCCGCCGGGCGGCCAGCCGTTCGCCCCGGGGGATCGCCAGCAGCGGCAGCATCCGGCCCTGCAACGACCGGCGGAAGTCGAGGAACGGCAGGGCCGGTGACACCAGGGTCAGCGTCCGGACCAGATCCGGCCGGACGGCGGCCACCTGCACCGAGATCGCCCCGCCGAGCGAGTTGCCGAACAGGTGCACCGGTCCCCGGCCGGAATGCTCGATCCAGCGGACCACCCGCTGGGCGAAGACCGGCACGGTATAGCGCTGGCCCGGCTCGCTGCGGCCGAAGCCCGGCAGGTCGATCGCCTGGCCGTCGAGCCGGTCGGCGAGCAGGCCGGCCAGGTCGGTCCAGTTCTGCGACGAGCCGCCCAGCCCGTGCACGTACAGCGCCGGTTCCGCGTCCGGTCCGGTGGCCGGCGTGTCCCGGACGTAGGTGATCGTCCCGTCGAGGCGTACCTGACGGCCGGGCCAGGGCGGCGGTACCGAGTGTGCGGGCAGCAGCCGTTCGGGCCAGAGCATGGCGCGCTTCACCGCTCCAGTCTGCCCCGGCCGACTCAGGCCAGCAGCGCCTCCAGCCGCCGGTTCACCGCCGCCAGGGACGCCCGCACCACCGCCTGCCGTGGGTCGCCAGCCACCAGGGCGGAACCGGCGAGCTGCTCGACCCACCCGTCACAGACCAGCAGCACCACGACGGTGGCCACCTCGCAGTTGCCGAACGGCACCACGGCGGCGTGCTCCACGAAGCAGCGTCCCCGTTCGGCGTCGGCGCCGGCGCTGCGCAGCAACTCGTCGATCGCGGCCGCGGCGGCGACCGCGCAGAGCCGCAGCACGTACCCGTCCACCGCGGGTCCGGTGGCGTAGCCGGCCGCGCTCTGCTCGCCGGCGATCAGCCGGACCTCGACGGTGGCGTCGAGCCCGAAGGTGCTCACCTGGACGTGGTCGAGCACGACCCGGGGCCCCGGCGCACCGCCGGTGTTCAGCGGCCGGGACGGGGCGGACTCCGTGGTGGTCAGCTGGCCACCGGAGTAGGAGGCGCCGAGGGTCGCCGGGCTGCCCGGCGATCCCGTTTCCTCCACGGTGGCCCGGCCCCGGTGCGGGGCGGGCGCCTGACGACGCCGCCGCGAGGTGTCCGGCGCTGTCTCGGTACGGGCCGCAACCGTCTCCGCCCGGGCACCCGCGGGGCGGGCGGAGGGGCGGCGGGGTTCGGCGGGCGAGCGGGCCTCGTCCGTGTCGGCGCTCCGGCTCTCGGCCGACCGGCGCCGCACCGGCGCGGCAGGCGGTCCGGGGAGACCGCGCGGCGCGGCGGCCAGCCCCATCCGCTCCTGGAGCAGGCGGGCCACCTGCCGGCTCACCTCGGCCGGGTCGGCGCCGTCGGCGAGGTCGAGGCGCAGGCTGTGAGCGCCGGCCGGGGTCCGGCGCAGAGCCGCGTCGCGTACGCCGTCGACCCCCCGGACGGCGTCGAGGATCGCGTTGACGTCGAAGCCCTCGGGCCGTTCGCGCAACGGCGCCGACTCGTCGTCGCGGCGGAGATGGGTGGCGATCCGGGCGAGTTCCGGGGTTTCGGCGGGTGGCTCCACGGCTGGCGGCTCCGGCACGACGGGCACGTCCGGCTCGGCGGGGACGCGCTGCGGCAACACCGCCGACGTGCTGTCCGGCGACGGGTCGCCGGCGGGCTCTGCCGACGGCACCGGTTCGGCTGCGGATCGACGTGCCGCGTAGGGGGTTGCGCTCGTCGGGACGGGCGCGGAAGGGGTGCGTTCACGGCGGCCGGGTCCACCGGCGGCCGGACCGGCCAGCGGGTCGGTCCCGGTCGGCGCCGTGGTCAGGCCGGTCGTGGCAGGAGACGGCGCGGGCGGGGACGCCGGCGCATTGGGAACCGGCCGGAGCCGGAACGGTCGCTGGGCCGGCAGGTCGGACGCCGGCCCAGCCTGCGCGGCCGGTGACGCCGATCCCGCCTCGGGCGTGGCCGCCCGGGGCGCCGGTGACCCGCCGGACGACAGGTCACCGGCCGGCAGCGTGCCGGCGGGTGGAGCGCTTGCCGGCGACGCGACGAACGGTGGGGCACCGGCCGGCGGGGCGCTGGCGGGTAGGGCGCTGGCCGGCGGTGCACTGGCTGGGTCGAGCGCCCACGGCAGGCGCTCGTCGGCGGGTGTCTGGCTGGCGGCCCGGGAGCCCCACGGCCGGCCCTCGTCGGTCCGTGTGCCCCACGGCCGGCCCTCGCCGGCGGGCGCCGCACTGACCGGACGCGCACAGGACGGACGCTCGCCGGCCGGCGCCCCGCTGACAGGGGGCGCTCCCCAGGAAGGGCGCTCGTCGACGGGCGACGCGCTGACCGGGGGCCCCCAGGCCGGACGTTCGTCGGCGGGAGCCCCGCTGACGGGGGGTGCTCCCCGGGAAGGGCGCTCGTCGGCGGGCGCCCCGGTGGCCGCCCGAGCGGCCCACGAGGGGCGTTCCGCACTCGGCGGCGCGCTGGTCGGCATGGCCGCCGCCCACGCCGGCCGGTCGGCCGGGTCGGGTTCGGCGGGCTCGGGCCCCGGGCCGGGGCCACCCTCCGCCGGCTGCGGCTCGTACGGGCGGGGCCGCTCGACGCGCAGCGCCTCGTAGGGGTGCGTCGGCTCGGCGCGCACCGGCTCGTACGGCCGGCCGGGCTCGTTTGCCCAGCTCTGGGCCGGCACCTCGGGCGACCGCCGGCCGGTGGGCTCGCCCTCGCCGCGCGCCCACGACGGGGCCCAGTCGCTGGGTGGGCCGGAGCGGGCCCAGCTCGGCCGCTCGGAATCGGCCGACGGTGGCTCGGCCGGCGGCCGGCCGGCGGCCGGGTCCGGGCCAGGCGCTGGTGGCTGGTCGGCGGCTGCCGCAGCGGCGGCGCGGTCGGTGGTGGGCGGCGCGGGCCAGGGCTCGGGGGTCGGCTCCGGCGGAAAAGCGTCCTCCCAGCCGTGCGGCTGGCCGCTCACCGACTCCTCCCCGGGTCGCTCGGCAGTGGGCGCGTGCAGGCCGGGCGGCATCTCGAAGCCGGAGGCGGCGGTGCCGACCGGCGGCACCTGGACGGCCGGCGGCGCGGAGGTGGGCAGGCCGGTGGACGGCGCCACGGGCTGATCGCCGGAGGGGACGGGACGCTGAGCCGGTACGACGAGCCGGTCGCGGCCTGGATCTTGGCCCGGCTGCCCGGGTGGGGGGTTGACCGGGGCGTGTCGGCCGGCCGCCGGATCGTCGGCCGGATGCACGCCGTTGACATGGTGCACGCCGTTGACATGGTGGCCGTTGACCCGGGCCGGCGGCTCGGGCTCCACCGGCCCACCGACCGGCGCGGGCAGGTCGGCGTAGCGCGGCGACGCGGTGGCCCAGCCGGAGGGCGGCTCGGGCCGGTGCCAGGCCGGGCCCGCGTCACGGGAGCCTTCCGCATCCCGGGACCAGTCGGCCGCCGACGGGGCCCACCCGTTGCCGGAACGGGCCAGGTCATCCCAATGACCCGTCCCGTCGCCGTGCTCTCCCGGGGTGGCGGCACCGGGTTGCCCTGTTTCACTCACCGCGCGCTCCTTGGTCGCCCCCGCTGAGGCTACCGTGTGGTGACAGTGGCGATAAGTTACAGCGGCGGGCCAATTCCGCGAGGGCCAGAGAGGTCCCGACCGGTTCGGGTGAAATGCCGGCTCGTACGACAAACTCGGAGGTACCCATGACCGCTGTGGGGAACGGCGCCCAAACCGCCGGCCGGCCCACGCGCCTACCCCGTTCGGCGCGCCGCAAGCAGCTGCTCGCCGCAGCTCAGGAGGTGTTCGTCGCACAGGGCTACCACGCCGCGGCCATGGACGACATCGCCGAGCGGGCCGGGGTCTCCAAGCCCGTGCTGTACCAGCACTTCCCCGGCAAGATGGAGCTGTACCTCGCGCTGCTCGACACGCACTGTGACGCGATCGTCGCCAAGGTGCGCGACGCCATGGCGAGCACCACCGACAACAAGGAGCGGGTCAGCGCCTCCGTGCGGGCGTACTTCGACTTCGTCGATCACGAGAGCGAAGCCTTCCGCCTGGTCTTCGAGTCGGACCTACGCAACGAACCGGCCGTGCGGCAGCGCGTGGAGCGGGTGGAGCAGGGCTGCATCGCGGCGATCACCGACACCATCATCTCCGACACGGGAGTCAGCCGGGCGCACGCGGAACTACTCGCCTCCGGTCTGGTGGGCGCGGCCGAGACGGCGGCGCAGTTCTGGCTGGCCGGCGGCCGCCAGGTGCCCAAGGCCGAGGCCGAGGCGCTGGTGGCCGCACTGTCCTGGCGCGGCATCGCCAGCTTCCCGCTGCAAGGTGAGTCAGCCTGAACTTCGACCTCGTGATCGGATAGCCTTCGCACGGCGGCCATTTCGCCAGACGGAGGAGGCACAGTGGAGGTCAAGATCGGCGTGCAGTACGCGCCGCGCGAGCTGGTCCTGGAGAGCGCGCAGTCGCCGGCCGAGATCGAGCAGATCGTGACCGACGCCGTCGCCAGGGGCGAGGGCACCCTCTCCCTGACCGACGAGAAGGGCCGGCGGATCATCGTGCCGGTCGGCAAGGTCGCCTACGTCGAGATCGCCGAGGCGTCCCCCCGTGCGGTCGGTTTCACCGTCCGCTGACGATCAGTTGTTGAGGCCGGCGGCGGCCATCCGCGCGGTGTGCGCGGCGGTCAGCCGCCGGAACAACTCCGCTACATCAATCTGCTCGCCCTGGGCGATCAGGGTGGTGAGCGCCCCACGGTCGGCGGCGGCCACCCGCCCGGCCTGGGACAGGGCCTCGCCGACCAGGCGTCGGGCCCACATCGACAGCCGGCCGGCCACCTTCGGGTCCGCCGATATGGCGGCCCGGATCTCGGCCGCGGCGAACTCCGCGTACCGCGACTCGTGCAGCACGTCGAGGACCAACTGACGGTCCGGCTCCCGTAGTGCGCTGGCGATCTCCCGAAGGAAGTCGTCGGTGATCGTGTCCCCGACGTACGCCTTGGTGACCGCCTCCGCCCAGTCCCGGGGCTCGGTCGAGTCGTGGTACGCCTGCAACGGCTCGACGTAGACGGCCATCGCGTCGTCGGGCAGCACCCCGAGCGCACCGAGCCGGTCGGCCAACCGGCGGTAGTTGACCATCTCAGCCGCGGCCATTTCGCTCAGCGCGGCCCGACGGCGCAGATCCGGGGCGAGTCGGGCATCAGCGGCCATTCGTTCGAAGGCGAGCAGTTCACCGAGGGCCACCAGGCCGAGCAGGTCGACGACGGCGTGGCCGAGCGGGGTGGGGGCGGACACCTGCGCAGGCTACCGCCGGACGAGGCCGAGCGGGGGCACGCCCGAGGCCCGTGGGAAACCTCCATTGCCCAAGCGGATGGTGAGGCAGGTCACAGGATAATCGGCCCGGTGATGCTTGCCCGATCGGAATCAGGACGGCGTTTGGCCCGTTCAGGTAGCATGGAGGAGTTGCCGTAGGCGCCGATCCGGCCGGAGTCGATCCGATCCGGTCGAAGTCCGACCCGCGGCGCGCGTGCGGCCCGGTCCGCTCGGCTTTCTGCCGCCGACCGTGTGGCCCGCGCCATACCGAACGCGCCCTGAGGACATGACGGGGCGCACCCACGAGAGGGCACCCCCAAATCCATATGAGTGAGCCGATTCAAGACCTCACCGACGGCCAGGAACTGGCCCCGACCGCCCCGGTCCGCCCGGAGGCACCGACCTTCGCCGAGCTCGGCGCGCGCGCCGAGACCGTCGACGCGCTGGCCGCGTCCGGCATCACCCGCGCCTTCGCCATCCAGGAGTACGCGCTCCCGATCGCGCTGCGCGGCGCCGACCTGATCGGGCAGGCCCCGACGGGCACCGGCAAGACCCTCGGCTTCGGCGTACCGCTGCTGGAGCGGGTCTTCGCACCCGACGAG
This sequence comes from Micromonosporaceae bacterium KJ-029, assembly GCA_005402585.1. Taxonomy (GTDB): domain Bacteria; phylum Actinomycetota; class Actinomycetes; order Mycobacteriales; family Micromonosporaceae; genus Micromonospora. The sequence continues at coordinate 272,868 of BIFP01000002.1, forward strand.
GGCGGCGACGGACTGCCCCAGGCCCTGGTCGTCGTACCGACCCGCGAACTGGGCATTCAGGTCGCCAAGGACATCGCCGCCGCCGGCCGCACCCGTGGCGTACGCGTGCTGCCGATCTACGGCGGCGTGGCGTACGAGCCGCAGATCGAGGCGCTCCGCAAGGGCGTGGAGATCCTCGTCGGCACCCCGGGCCGCCTGCTGGACCTCGCCAAGCAGAAGCACCTGCGCCTGCACGGGGTGCGCGCGCTGGTACTCGACGAGGCCGACCGCATGCTCGACCTGGGCTTCCTCGACGACGTCGAGCGGATCCTGGCGATGCTGCCGGAGGACCGGCAGACCATGCTGTTCTCCGCGACCATGCCGGACCCGATCGTGACGCTGTCCCGGCGGTTCCTGCGTCACCCGATCACCATCCACGCCGGGCACACCGCCGAGACCGGCCCCTCGCCCCAGACGGAGCAGCTGGTCTACCGCACCCACTCGATGAACAAGATCGAGATCGTCGCCCGGATCCTCCAGGCCGAGAGCCGCGGCCTGACCATGATCTTCACCCGGACCAAGCGGGCCGCCGACCGGGTCGCCGAGGATCTCGACTTCCGCGGCTTCGCGGTGGCGGCAGTGCACGGCGACCTCGGCCAGGGTGCCCGCGAGCGGGCCCTCCGGGCGTTCCGGGCCGGGAAGATCGACACGCTGGTCGCCACCGACGTCGCCGCCCGGGGCATCGATGTCAGCGGCGTCACCCATGTGATCAACTACGACTGTCCGGAAGACCAGGACACCTACACCCACCGGATCGGCCGTACCGGCCGGGCCGGGGCGAGCGGCGTGGCGGTGACCTTCGTCGACTGGGACGACATGCCCCGCTGGCGGATCATCGACAAGACCCTCGGGCTGGACATGCCCGAGCCGCCGGAGACGTACCACACCTCCCCGCACCTCTACACCGACCTGCACATCTCGACGGAGGTGACTGGCACCCTGCCGACGGCCGAGCGCACCCGCGCCGGCCTGGCCGCCGAGGTCGAGGAGGACCTGGGCGGTGGCCGGTCCCGCCGGGGCGGCGAGCCCCGCGGATCCCGGCGCCGGGGCCGCGGCGAAGGTGGCCGCAGCGAGGGCGGGCGTGGCGAGGGTGGCCGCAGGCGTGGTGAGGGCGGTCGCAGCCAGGGCGGCGATGTCGCCGCGCCGGACGCCACCGAGCCTGCGGGCGAAGGTGCTCGTACCCCACGCCGCCGCCGGCGCCGGGCCGGCGAGGTGGTGGCGGGCGCTGACGGCGCCTCGACGACCGCTGACGGCACGCCCACCGAGGCCGCCGCCACCAGCAGCGAGAACGCCATCGGTCAGGCCGCACCGCGTCCGCGCCGACGCCGGCGCCGCCGTGGTGCTGGTGCGGCCGCCGGTACGCCGGCCGAGGCGACCACCGACTGATCACGCGCCGCCCGGCCCGCCACCGAACGGCTCCACGACGACTCCAGCTCCCCGCCGCCCAGTCCGGTGCGGCGGGGAGCTGCTGCGCGGGCGGGCAGGGCCCGGCCGAGCCACGCGCCGCACCGTGCCGATTCGGTACGGCGCGGACCGACCTGGAAGATGGAACGATGCCCCAACCGTTGGACTCCGCCCTCGCCGAGGTCCGCTCGCTGCTGCTCGGCACCACGCTGACCAGGGCCGTGGCCGCAGGTCGCCGGCGTGGCCAGCGCCCCTCGGTGGTCCGGGCCGAGCTACGGCCGGTCGCCCTCAAGGCGGGCCCCCGGCTGCAGATCGCCACCTCCGACGGTGCCCGGCCGTACACGCGCAACCTGACACCGGGCCCGGAGGCGGACTCGGCGGTCGAGGCGCTGCTGGCCGAGCCGTTCGGCAACTGGCACGTGGAGACCGCCGACACCACGCTGCAAGTGCGGGTCACCAAGTCGGGCGAGGCGCAGGTGCACCGCGCGTCGGCTGCCCGGCCGGCCGCCGCCCCGGCCGGACACGACCGGGCCAAGGAGTACCTGCTCGACCCGGGTGACCCGATCTTCGCCGAGATCGGCGGCTCGGCGGCCAAACGGCGGCAGGTGGATGCCTTCCTGCGGGCGCTGGTGGCCACGCTGCCTGCCGAGCCGGCCAGGGAACTGACCGGCCCGCTGCGTGTGGTCGACCTGGGCTGCGGCAACGCGTACCTGACGTTTGCCGCCTACCGGTACCTCGCTCAGCTCGGCCTCGACGTCGAGCTGGTCGGTGTGGACGTACGCGACGACCAGCGCCGCCGCAACACCGAGCTGGCCGAGCGCCTCGGCTGGGCGGATCGGGTGCGCTTCGTAGCCGGCACCATCGCCGACGCGGTCGTCGAACCGGCGCCCGATCTGGTGCTCGCGCTGCACGCCTGTGACACCGCCACCGATGAGGCGCTGGCCCGGGCGGTGCGCTGGGGCGCCCGCTGGGTCCTCGCCGCGCCGTGCTGCCATCACGACATCGCGGCGCAGCTGCGTACCCGTCCGGCTCCGGCGCCGTACGAGTTGCTGACCCGGCAGGGCATCCTGCGGGAGCGTTTCGCGGACGTCCTCACTGACGCCCTGCGTGCCGGGCTGTTACGGCTGCACGGCTACCGGGCCGAGGTGGTCGAGTTCGTCGACTCCGCGCACACCCCGCGCAATCTGCTCATCCGGGCCCGGCGTACGGATTCCGCACCGACCGCCGCACAGCGTACGGAGTATCGGGAGCTGGTCGCGCAGTGGCACGTCACGCCGCGGCTGGAGACGCTGCTCACGCAGCTGCCGCCGGACCGGTAACCGAATCCGGTCCCGCCGCTGGGACCGTCTGGTCGATCAGTCAATGGCTTCCCGTCGGTCCCGTACTACTCTCGAAGAGCGCACCGTCAGGTGCCGGTCGGGAGGGAAGACCCACCGGATGGGTTCGGCAGAGGTTTCGCCACAGATGGCGTTCGCGCGCTTCGTGCGCCGGGCCATCGACGATGCTCGCGAGGAGCGTGGGTGGACGGTCACCGACCTGGCCACGCACACCGGCGTCGGTCGCTCCACCGTCTTCCGCTGGTTGGCCGGCGACTGGCAGGACTATCCCGAGTTGGCCAAGGTCCGTGGCTTCTGTGCCGCGCTGGATCTGCCGGTGGCGGCGGCCTTTCGCGCCCTCGGCCTGCCCGACGCCGGCCCGGGGCCACGATGGCGCGGTGACGACGGCCCGGTCGAGGCCGACGTCCGGGTGATCCTGCAACGGCTGGCGGACCCGACCGTGCCGGCCGAGGAGAAGCATCACATCCGCGACCTGCTGCGCTACCTCGCCCGCCGGCCGATCCGCCGAGCCGGCTGACCCGACACCCGGCAGGCGCCAGCCGCCTCGGCCAGCCGGCCGACCAGCTTCTCAGGACACGGTCACCGTGAACTCGGCGGTCCGCACCTCGCCCCCGGTGGCGAAGTCCAGGTAGAGGCGGTACCGCCCGGGGCCGGGCGTGGTCAGCCAGAATTTGATCATGCCGTCCACCAGCTCCGGCTCCGGGTGTACGTGCAGGTAGCCCAGGTCGCCGTCGCGCAACGCGACGAGGTGGCCGTACGCGCCGAGGTACCGCTCCAGCACCAGGCTGGCGCCGTCCGGGCCGGTGACCCGAAAGCTCACCGGCACGGTCAGTCCGGGCTGCGGGCTGCCCTCGTACCCGACGGTGAAACCGTCGACCGTGGTCGTGATGGCCGGGGCGGGCAGGGCCCGTGGGGCGTAACCGCCGGGGGCGACAAGGTCCACGCCGAGCGTCGTCGCCGTCTGCCGGCCGTCGTCGGCGAGCGCCGTGAAGTCGGCGTACGCCCGCCAGACGCCGGGCTGCGGCAGGGTGAGCGGCACCGACCAGGTGCCGTCCGCCGCCATGGTGGGGTGCAGATGCTGGTAGCCGGTCAGGTCGCGGCGCACCACGATCACATGCATCGGCTTGTCGTGCACGACCGCGAACCGGGTGACCACCCGGCGCTGCCCGTCCTGGATCTGGAACCGCAGCTCAGCGGCGCGGCCGGCGGTAAACTCGGCGGACAGCGGGGCGAGGGTGTAACCGTCCCGGCTGACCGCCAGGCCCCCCGCCTCGGCCGCCGCGGCCTGGTCCGCGCCGTGCGAATGCGCCCCGACGCCGGGGGCGTGGACGTGCTCGGCCAGCGCGCTGTCCGCCCCGCCCACCGCCGCCGCCCTGCCGTTGTTCATCCGGCCGAGCCCGAACCCGAGCAGCACGGCCAGCACGAGCCCGCCGACCACCAGGGCCAGCCGCAGCGTGGCCCGGTCCGGCACCGCGGAGACCGGGCCGGACTCGCCGCCCTCCCCCGCCGCCGGCCGGTCGGCGACCCGTACCGAGCCGAGCGCCGGCGCGTCGGGTTCCTGGTCAGCCATGCACCCACCGTAACCGCCGGGACTCCCGCGACCCCCCGGGGGTCAGGCGGCCAGGGCCAGGGCGAGGGGGAGGACGGCGGGGGCGCCGGCGTGGCGGAGTTCGCGGGCCGCCATCGTCATCGTCCAACCCGAGTCGACCAGGTCGTCGACGAGGAGGACCGGGCCGGTCAGGCCGGCGAGCGTGTCGGCCAGCGGCTCGGGCACGGCGAAGGCGCCGTGCAGGGCGCGTACCCGTTGGGCGCTGTTGCCGCGCGGCCCGTCGGCAGCCCGCGACCCGGCCGAGGTCACCCGGCCCAGCAGTGGCAGCCGCCCGACGGCGGCGATCCGCTCGGCCAGCGAGCCGACCAGCACCGGACGGGTACGCGAGTCGACCGCGACCACCCCGACCGGGCGGCTCGGCCACGGATCGTCACCGTGTGCCCATGCCTTGAGCACCTCGATGACGGCGGCGGCCACGTCCTCGGGCACCGTGGAGTCCGGGGCGCCCGGCCCGACCAGGTCACGCAGCCGCCCACCCCAGCCGAGGTCCGACAGCCGACCGACCGCGCGGCCGGGCAGCGCCTGCTCCGCCGGGGCGATGCGCCCCTTCAGCGGTACGCCGACCGCCTCCAGCCCGGTCGGCCAGAGCTTCTTGGGCGCGATCTCCACTCCGGGGCGACCGAGGAAGGAATGCGCGGCGGTCAGGGCGGCCGGTGACACCTCCGGCGGGAACAGGGCGGTGGCGCAGCGGTCGCACCGGCCGCAGTCGGTCGCCTCCGCGTCGTCCAGGCATTCACGCAGGTAACGCATCCGGCATCCGGTCGTCGACGCGTACCGGAGCATGGCCTGCTGCTCTGCGGTGCGGGCGGCGGCGACGCGGCGCAACCGGGCCGCGTCGTAGGTCCACGGCTCGCCGGTGGCGAGCCATCCGCCCCGCACCCGGCGGACCGCGCCATCGACGTCGAGCACCTTGAGCATCAGCTCCAGCCGAGCCCGGCGCAGGTCGACCAGGGGCTCCAGGGCCTGGGTGGAGAGCGGCCGGTCGGGGTGCAGGGCGGCGAGCACCGCGCGGACCTGTTCCTCCGGCGGGAAGGCCAGCGAGGCGAAGTACCGCCAGATGGCCATGTCCTCGGCGCCGGGCAGCAACAGCACCTCGGCGTGCGCCACGGCCCGCCCGGCCCGACCGACCTGCTGGTAGTACGCGATCGGCGACGGCGGCGCGCCCAGGTGCACCACGAAACCGAGATCCGGTTTGTCGAAGCCCATCCCGAGCGCGCTGGTGGCGACCAGTGCCTTGATCTTGTTGTCGAGCAGGTCCTGCTCGGCGGCGCGGCGGTCGGCGTCCTCGGCCTGCCCGGTGTACGCGGCCACCGACCAGCCCCGGGACCGCAGGAACTCGGCGGTCTCGGTCGCCGCTGCCACGGTCAGCGTGTAGACGATGCCCGAGCCGGGGAGCCGGTCCAGGTGGTCGGCGAGCCAGCCGAGCCGGTGCGCCGGGCTCGGCAGGTCGAGCACTCCCAGCCGCAGCGACTCCCGGTCAAGGCTGCCGCGCAGCACCAGGGCGTCACCGAGCTGCTCGGCCACGTCCTGGGTGACCCGGGCGTTGGCGGTGGCGGTGGTCGCCAGCACCGGCGTCTGCTCGGGCAGGTTGCCGAGGAAGGTACGCAGCCGGCGGTAGTCCGGTCGGAAGTCGTGCCCCCAGTCCGACACGCAGTGCGCCTCGTCCACCACCAGCAGGCCGGTGGTGGCCGCCAGCTTCGGCAGTACGCCGTCCCGGAAGTCCGGGTTGTTGAGCCGTTCCGGGCTGATCAGCAGCACGTCCACCGCACCGGCGTGGATCTCGGCGGTGATCTCGTCCCACTCGTCGAGGTTGGCCGAGTTGATGGTGCGGGCCCGGATCCCGGCCCGCGCCGCCGAGTCGACCTGGTTGCGCATCAACGCCAGCAGCGGCGAGACGATCACCGTGGGGCCGCTGGACTCCTCGCGCTCGCGCAGTAGCGCGGTGGCCACGAAGTAGACCGCGGACTTGCCCCACCCGGTGCGTTGCACGCACAGCACCCGCCGCCGGTCGACCACCAGCGCCTCGATCGCCCGCCACTGGTCCTCGCGGAGCCGGGCGTCCTCGCCGGCCAGCCGCCGCAGCACCGCCTCGGCCCGCTGCCGGACCGCCGTCCGTTCCTGGCTCATCCGGCCTTTCTACCAGCGTCCGGCCGCCGGGTTCACCGCCGCCGGGCCGGGTAAGCGCCGCGCGGGCATCGCCGAGGACGAGGGAGGGTGGCTCATGGCCGAACCCGCGCAGCCGCACCTGGCGCCGGAGGAGAACTTCCGACACGGCCGACTCACCGCACGCCCGGCACCGCCGGCAGGCCGGGCCGCCGCCGGTCTGGCATCGCTGAACGACGCCGCGGGCGGGCTGCTGGCCATGGTGTACGCGCCCGAGCCCGCCGACGGCCCGCCGTACCGGCTGGTGCTGCTGCTGCACGGAGCGGGCGGCTCGGCCCGGCAGGGGCTGGACCTACTGCTTCCGGTCGCCGACGCGCACCGCCTCCTGCTGGTCGCCCCGCAGGCCGTGGCGAGCACCTGGGACCTGATCGTCGAGGGCCTCGGGCCGGACGTGCGGCGGATCGACGGGCTGCTCGCCTCGGTCCTCGCCAGCCACCCGGTCGACCGGGTGGTCTTCGGCGGCTTCTCCGACGGCGCCTCGTACGCCCTCTCCCTGGGCCTGACCAACGGCGACCTGGTCGACGCCGTGGTGGCCTTCTCCCCCGGCTTCGCCGCGCCGCTGGTCACCCACGGCCGCCCCCGGCTGTACGTCTCGCACGGCGTCGCGGATCGGGTCCTTCCGGTCGACGCGTGCAGCCGCCGGCTGGTTCCCCGGCTGCGCTCGCTCGGCTACGACGTGACCTATCAGGAGTTCCCCGACGGCCACGAGGTGCCCCCGGAGATCCGTGAGCAGGCTGCCGCCTGGCTCACCACCTCCTGACACAACTCCTGTCGGGCATGTGGTGCCGGCAACGGCCGCAGCGTTTAAGGTCGTACGGTTCGATCCGAGAGAGAGACGAGATGACTCAGCGAACCGGCACCACCGCTACCACCCGGCGCTTCGCGGCCACCGCCGTCGTCCTGCTGGCTGCGGCCCTGGTGGCCGGCTGCGACGACAAGGGCTCCGGCCAGGAGGCGGCTCCCCCGCCGGACCCGAAGCAGGAGTTGCTGGCCTCGGTTCCGGACGACCAGGACCCGGCCTTCCGCTTCACCACCAGCGACGCCTCGGGTGACGTCTCCGGCGTGGTCGACCCGGCGAACCGGGGGATGGACATCGACACCGTCACCAAGGACAAGGATTTCACCCTGAAGATGTCCTTCCGGGTGGTCGAGTCACGCACCTGGATGAAGGTCAACTTCGAGGGCGCCCAGGACATCCAGAAGCTGATGAAGCTGCCCACCAAGTGGATGGAGCTGGACCCGACGAAGCTCAAGGGTGCCGACTCGCTGCCCACGTACGAGGGCACCGACCCGGGCAACGCCGAAGCGATCATCCGCGCGGCCACCGATGTGCAGGCCGGCGGAGACGGGTCGTACACCGGTGTGGTCGATCTCTCCGCCGAGCCGGAGCTGTCGGCCGCCCTGGCCGGCGTGGCCACCCTCGGCGACGCCGCCGGGCAGATCCCGCTCACCGCAGTCGTGGATCCGGACGGCAAGCTCGTCTCGCTGACCCTTGAGATTCCCGCGTCCGGGAAGCAGAAGGCGTCGGAGTACGTCGTCGAGTACTTCGACTTCGGCATCGCACCGGAGATCGCCGCGTTCACCGGCGACCAGGCGCAGAAGGCGCCGACGGCCGCCTACGACCTGCTCAACGGCTGACCGCAGGGGCACGTCCCGCAGGGGTGGCGGCCACCGGATGGTCGCCACCCCTCACGCGTCGCACGCCCGGTCAGCGGCCGAGCACCGACCCGCCGTTCACGCCGAGGACCTGACCGGTGACGTAGCCCGCGGCGGGGCTGGCCAGGTACCGCACGGATTCGGCGATGTCGTCCGGCGTGCCGGCCCGCCCGACCAGGGTCGCGGCCACCCGACGGGCATGGCCCTCGGGGGTCATCCGGTCGCCGAAGAACTCGGTGTCGGCGACGTACCCCGGGCTCACCACGTTGACCGTGATCTGCTCCGGCCCGAGCTGGGCGGCCAGGTCGTACGCCCAGCCGTGCAGCGCCGCCTTCGCCGCCGAGTAGGGGCCGCCGCCACCACGCTGGGCGGCGATGGAGCTGACCAGGATCACCCGTCCGCCCGGACGGCGCAGCGCCGGCCGCAGCGCCTCGGTGAGCAGGACGGCCGTGAGCACGTTGGCGTCCAGGTTCGCCCGCCAGTGCGCGGCGACCCCGGCCAGCGTGTCGGTTTCCCCACCGAGGTAGCCGCCCGCGTTGTTGACCAGCACGTCGACTGGCCGACCACCGACCGCCTCCACAATCCGCCCGACCTGGTCGGGGTCGGTGAGATCCGCCGTCACCGCACGGACCGCCGCCGGCCGCCCGGACTCCGCCCCGATCCGCTCGGCCGCCGCCGCCAGCACGTCCGCCCGCCGCCCGACGACGAGCACCGAACACCCGTCCGCGACGAGCGCCCGCGCCACGGCCGCCCCGATCCCCGTACCACCGCCGCTGACTACCGCCAACCGCTCGTCCACGCCATGCTTCCCGTCGCCGCGATTCCTCCGTCGACCAGGAGGTTAGCGGGGCGACACGCCGGTGTGCCGCCCCGCCAAGGTCATGGTCAGTCCGGCTGGCGCGGGCCGAGGCGCAGCGAGTTGCGGAGCAGGGTGAGGCGGGGGGCGAGGCTGGCGAGGCCGCCGGGGAAGAAGTAGACGGCCAGGATGAAGACGGTGCCGAGGACGAACAGCGGCTGGGAGAGCGGGCGGCTGAGGAAGGCCGGCAGCGCGTCCAGCGCGTCAGAGGTGCCGAAGGAGACCAGGCGGTGGTCCAGGTACATGTAGAGGATGCCGCCGAGGACCGGGCCCCAGCGCGTGCCCGGCCCGCCGAGCACCACCATGACCAGCAGTGACAGGGTGAGTTCGCTGCTGGTGATGTGCGGCGAGGCGCCGCCGACGATCAGGCAGTAGACCGCCCCGCCGGCCGCCGCGAGGCCGCCGGCCAGGGTGAAGGCGACCAGCTTGAAGCGGTACGGGTCCAGCCCGAGCACCCCGATGCGCCGCTCGTCGTCGCGCAGCCCGGCCAGCACCCGCCCGGTCGGCGAGCCGGTGACCCGGTGCACCACGAAGACCACCACGACCAGGTACGCCAGCGCCAGCCAGTACAGGTTGACCGTGTTGGCGACCCCGACCAGCCTGGACGGCAGCCCGGCGACGTCCAGCGGCAGCCCCTCCTCGCCGCCGGTGAGCCCACCGAAGTCGCGGGCCACCAGAATCGCCCCGACCTGGGCGAAGGCCAGCGTCACCATGGCGAAGGCGATCCCGACGGTGCGCAGCGCCACCGCACCGATCAGGCCGGCGAGGATCGTCCCGCCGACGATGGCCAGCGGCGCGGCCTGCCACAGCGGCAGCCCGGCCCGGGTGATCAGGATGTCGGTCCCGTACACCCCGGCGGCGAAGTACAGGGCGTGCCCGAAGGAGAGCATCCCGGTCCGCCCGAACAGCAGGTCGTACCCGGCCGCCAGGCCGCCGAAGATCAGGCAGACGGCGAGCAGTTGCAGGGTGCCCGGCGAGTTCAGCGCGCCCTCGAAGATGCCCGGCAGGTGCAGCGTCGAGTACGGCAGGATCACCGCCACCACCAGCACGACCAGTGGCAGGAACGGGCGGATCCGGGCCCACAGCGTCGGCTCGGCGGCCAGCTGCGCCGACTCCGCCGCCGGCGGCGCCGGCACCTCGGGACTCTTGACCTCGGTCATGCCGTTGCCACCTTTCCGGCGATGCCCTGCGGGCGCAGCAGCAGCACCACGGCCAGCAGCGCGACCACGCAGATGTCGCCCAGCCCGGAGGTGCCGTAGTAGTTCACGAACTGTTGCAGCAGCCCGACCGCCACCGCCGCGTACGCGGACCCGACCACCGAACCCATGCCGCCGATGACCACCACGATGAACGCGAAGATCAGCAGCGAGCCGCCCTGCTGGGGCGAGACGGTGCCGAAGTAGACGCTGCCCAGCGCGCCGGCCAGCGCGGCGGCGGCTCCGCCGATCGCGAAGACGAGGGTGAACGCCTTGCGGACGTCGATGCCGAGCGCGGTGACCATCTCCCGGTTCTCCACCCCGGCCCGGATGATCAGGCCGTACCGGGTCCAGCGGAGGAAGGCGAGGATCGCGCCGAGCACCAGCGCCGCGGCGACGATCAGCAGCAGGCCGCCGTTGGGTACCTGCGCGCCGAGGATCGTGGTCACCTGCCGGGTCCACTCCGGGCGCGGGAACGGGCGGGCGTCCGCGCCCCAGGTGGCCTGCAACAGCGCCACCCCGGCCAGGGATAGACCCACGGTGACCAGCACCTGCTCGATGGTGCGGGAGTAGAGCGGCCGGATCAGCACCAGCTCGACCAGCACCGCCATCAGCGTGCCGGCGGCCACCCCGAAGGCGACCGCGACCACGAACCCGAAACCGTCGGACCCGGCACCGGGCAGGTTCCCGGCCGCCCACCAGGTGGCATACGCGCCGAAGCCGAGGAAGAGGCCGTGCGCGAAGTTGAGCACGTCGGCCAGGCCGAAGACCAGCGACAGGCCGGACGCCACCAGGAAGTACAGGGCGGCCAGGCCGAGCCCGGTCAGCGTCAACAGGATGACCGTGTCCATCAGTGGTGCACCTCCGCCGAGCCGACGCCGAGCAGCGACCTGGTCAGCTCGGTCTCCCGCAGCAGTTCCTGGGCGTCACCGGTCCAGGCGACCTTGCCGGCGGCGAGCACCACCGCGTCGCGGGCCAGTCGCCGGACCACGGCCAGGTTCTGTTCGACCAGCAGCACCGGTACGGCTTCCGCCACCCGCTCCAGCACCTCGGCCACCTCGGTCACCACCTTCGGCGCCAACCCCTTGGTCGGCTCGTCGACCAGCAGCAGCCGGTTGTCGTTGAGCAGCACCCGGCCGATCGCGAGCATCTGCTGCTGCCCGCCGGACAGCGACCCGGCCCGTTGCCGGGCGCGCCGGTCCAGCTCCGGAAAGAGCGCGAACACCCGGTCGTACGCCGGGGTGCTGCCGCGTCGCTCGGCGAGCCGCAGGTTCTCCGCGACGGTGAGCCCGGCGAAGACGCAGCGGTCCTCCGGCACGTAGCCGAGCCCACCGCGGACCAGGCGGTGGGTCGGCTGGGAAAGCAGCGTCTGCCCGCCCATCCGGACCGTGCCACCCGCCTCGCCGTTGCGGGGCGTCAGCCCGACGACGGCGCGCAGGGTGGTGGTCTTCCCGACGCCGTTGCGACCGAGCAACACGGTGACCCCGGTCGGGGCGACCGTGAACGACACCCCCTGGAGGATGTGCAGCCCGGCGATCCGGACCGAGAGATCCTCCACGGTCAGCACAGGTTCGACGGTCATAGCTGCTCCCCGAGGTAGGCCTCTTGCACGGTCGGGTTGGCCATCACCGTCTCCGGGGTGTCGCAGGCCAGCAGGGCGCCGTGGTGCATCACGGCGATCCGGTCGGCCAGTTCCAGGATCACGTCCATGTGGTGCTCGACCATCAGCACCGACCGCCCGCTGTCGCCGGTCAGCGACCGGATCACCCGGACCAGTTCCGGCACGTCCTCGGCGCTGACCCCGGCCATCGGCTCGTCCAGCAGCATCACCCGCGGCTCGCCAGCCAGTAGCAACGCGATCTCCAGCTTGCGCTTCTCGCCGTGGGCGAGGGTGCCGGCCAGCGCCGTACCCCGGTGGGCCAGGCCCACCCGGTCGAGCGCCGCGTCGGCGGCGGCGGCCACCTCCCGGTCGGCCGCCGCCCGCCGCCACAGCTTCATCGAACCCCCGCGGTACGCCTGCACGGCGAGCCGGACGTTCTCCCGCACGCTCAGCGAGCCGAAGACCGAGGACGCCTGGAAGGTACGGCCCAACCCGAGACGGGCCCGCCGGTACGGCGGGAGGGCGGAGATGTCCTGCCCGTCCAGGGTGACCCGACCTTCGGTGGCCCGGCGCAGGCCGGTGATCAGGTTGAACAGTGAGGTCTTGCCGGCGCCGTTGGGCCCGATCACGCCGAGGAACTCCCCGGGCGCCAGATCGAGGTGGACGGAGTCGACGATGGCGACCTCACCGATCCGCCAGGTCAGACCGCGGGTGGCGAGCATCGGATCCTCAGCCCTTCATCGCCTGGACCGGCGGGGCGGTCTCGTCACCGGTGAGCGCCTTCTGGGCGCTGGCGGTGAAGGTGTCTCCGCTACCGGTGAGGCTCGCCTGGTACATCGGCTGGAGCAGGGCGTGGTCCTCGGCGCGGATGGTCATGGTGCCCTTCACGCCCTCGAAGCTCCAGCCCTCCAGCGCGGTGATCATCTTGTTGACGTCGTCGCCACCCTCCTGCGCGGCCCGGACCACCATCTGCGCGGCGGCGAAGCCATCCGGGTGGAACAGGTCGAGCATGCCGCCGGGGATCTTCGCCTTGGCGGCCTTGGCCGCCTCGGTGTCGCTGGCCCCGTCGAAGTAGTGCGAGAGGAAGGAGATCTTGCTGCCGGCCGCGCCGAAGGTGGGCCAGGAGGCGCGGATGTCCAGGCCGGTCACCACGGTGGTGGAGCTGAGCACGCCCTGCTGGTCCAGGGTCTGCCACATGGCCGGGGCGGTGGTGCCGGCCCAGGCGACGAAGAGCAGGTCCGGCTTGGCAGACTTGATCTGGCTGGCGAACGGGGTGAACTCGGTCGCGCTGGCCGGGGCCCGGACGGCGCTGACGGTCGCGCCGGCCTCACCGATGACGGCCTTGACCGCCGCCTCGTTGGCATCGCCGAACGCCCCGTCCTGGGCGAAGACCACGACCTTCTTGCCGGCCGGGTCGCCGATGAACGACTTGGCGGTCACCACGTCCTGGTACGACTGCCGGCCGGAACGGAACGTGTACTTGTTCGCGCCGGTCACCGCGTCGGTGGCGGCCGGGCCGGAGATGAACAGGACCTGGTTCTGGGCGGCGATCGGGGCCACCTGGAGCGCCACGCCCGACGCCGTCGAGCCGGCGATGATCTTGTGACCCTTGCCGATCAGATCCTTGGCCGCGGAGACCGCCTTCGCCGGGTCACCGGCGTCGTCGACCTCGGTGATCTCGATCGCCCGGTCGCCCACCTTGTTGGTGCCGTTGGTGGCGAAGTCCAGGCCGGCTTTGAACCCCTCGATGTACTGCTTTCCGTAACTGGCCAAGGCTCCCGACTGGGAGTAGACCAGACCAACCTTCACCGGCGCGGCACTGTCGCCGCCGCCGTTGGCGGTTTCCTGCGGGCTGCCACAGGCCGTGGCGGCGACCGCCGCGGCCATCATCGTGGCGGCGGACAGGAACACCCGCCGTGTCGTCCGGACCGTCATTGCGACTCCACGTGAGGATTCGGAGGGAGAGAAACCTTATGTGTCGGCTCACGCTAGAAGTGACGTCACCCACGGGCCATGTGGCAGAAACACATAAGTAACAGGGGTGGGATGGCCCTGGGTTACAACGCCGATGAGTAGACAGTGACGGCCCGGCAAGACGATGGCCAACGTTCCCACGGTTGCGGGCGACCGTGTGTCGCCCCCCGCCACTACCGCCTCCGTCGAACCGGTGCGGATGGCAGCAAGATCACGCTCGATCTGGGATCGAGTGGCCTCGGACGGCGACGGAGGCCACTCGATCCCGGATTGAGCACGGCGATGCTTGAGTCCCGTCAGGTCCTGGGCGGTTGGCAGGGCCCGTCGTGGTCGGCGACGCGGGCGCACCGGCCGGCGCCGTCGAGTGGACGGTCGCAGAACACCCAGTGGCGTACGAGCTGAGCATCCTCCTCGGACACGGTCGTGCCGGCCGGCTCTATCTCAGGGAAGAAGCTCAGTGCCCGGGTGACCGTCCGGGCGAACCGCTTCGCGGCGGCCAGGTCGGTGGCGCGTACCGGCAGGTGCACCACGAAACGCTCCCGGCTCATCGGCGCACCCCCGGCGCGAACCGGGCCTGCCAGCTCCGCAGCGCCCGCTTGATCCGCACGTTCTCCTCGGCGACGTGGGCCTGATCCCGCCGCGCGGCAGCCAGCTCCGCGGCGACCCGGTGCAGGAACGCGTGCACCTCCTCCGGATCCAGGCCGCGCCGTACCGACCGGAACTGCCGATCGCGGATCTGTCGGGCGGTCAGCGGTAGGCATGACTCCGACCGGTACCACCCACCATTTGGTGAGCGACCCTCCCGCCTCGTCCTGGTCAAGCGGAACAGGTTGCGCAGGTTACGCACGACCCCTCCTCGTCGCCTTGTCGTCGTCGCGGCAGGCGGCGCCCCGCTCTCCGCGCGGCGGCGACCCGCCCCGCCAGTCCGGGAGAAGGGCGCCCAAGCCGCCTGGAGGCGGTCCGGTCGACGGAAAGGGGGCGCCGACCGGACCACCGGCCCCACGACCGCAGCCCTCCTCGGCGGTACGACCCCAGAGCCCACTTCTGGGTCCGACTCCCGAGGCTTGCCGAACCAACCGGAGCCGGACGAGAAGAAGCTACCCCAAATGTTTGTGTAGGTCGACCCCGGAAAGCGACGACGCGGCAACTTGTTGCAGTTACTGGTGTAGGCCGGCATGATCGGAGACGCCGAACCAACCGGAGTCCTCACATGCCCACAGCAGAAGCCCCGTACCGCCGCATCGCCAACGACATCGCCGCAAAGATCAAGAGCGGCGAACTCAAGCCCGGCGACAAGCTTCCTTCCACTCGGGAACTCGCCGAGGCGTACCAGGTCCACATGAACACCGCCTCGCGCGCCTTGTCGCTCCTGCACGACCGCGAGCTGATCACGGGCCAACCCGGCCGAGGCACCTACGTCGCCGACCGGGCAACTGACTGACACCTCGCTCCTCGCGGTCTCGCGAAGAACACGCGCCTCGATCCGTCGGGCCTCACTCAGCCAGGGGAGGAAGAGCGGTGAGCAGCCCTGCACGGATGATCCGGGCTGCACCCGATCCAGATCTTGGACAGTTCCTGTTAGCGGCTAACGGAAACTGTCCATGATCTCGCGCCCGCATCTCATCGAATGGGAGCGGCGCTGCGCTGCGGCGGGTGCGGACAGTGTGAGCAGCAGACGATGGCCGCCCACTGGCAACCGGGACCGCCGTCGCAATACCAGCAGCGCCCACTGCGAGCCATGGTCGCGCTCGATCCTGGATCGAGTGGCCTCGAAGGCACACCGTTACCACTCATTTCAGGATCGAGCACGATCATGCGCCGTACGTCAGCGGCGGGGTAGGCCGGCGCGGGCGGCGACCGCGGTGTCCGGGTGGTCGGTGAAGACGCCGTCTAGGCCTAGGCGATAGAACAGCTCGTACTCGGCCTGGATGTCGCCGCGGGCGTTCGGGTCGGTGCCGATGCGGAAGTCCACCGGCAGGAACTGGTTCGCCGCCCGGAAGGTCCAGGCGTGCACGACCAGCTTCTCCTTGCGCGCGTCGCGGACCAGTGTGGTCGGGTCGAGCAGCTTGCCGGCCGAGTCGCGCGGCACGATCAGGTTCTTGTTGGCACCGATGCCGTCGGCGTACCGGGCGATCCATTTGAGCCCGGTGGGAGTGGCCAGGTCACGGTAGGTGCGGGTGTCGCCGGAGACGGTGAAGTCGTACGGGCGGCCGGCGGCGTCGAGCAGCTGGACCAGCCGTACGTCGATCATCTTGTCCAGTTCGCGGAGGTTCGCCGTCTCGAAGGACTGGATGACGACCGGCGCGTGGCGCTGGGTCATCTTGTTCCGGCGCAGCACCTCGACCAGCGGCTTCTCCAACGGCAGACCGATCGAGGCGAAGTACGTCGGGTGCTTGGTCTCCGGGTACACGCCGATCACCCGGCCCCGCGCATTCCCCTCGGCCCTGGCCAGGTCGATCACCTCCTGGAAGGTGGGTACCTGGAACTGCCCGTCGAAGCCGGTGTTCGTCACCCGCACCTGCGGCAGCCGTTCCTTGGCCCGCAGCGTCCGTAGCTCGGCCAGGGTGAAGTCCTCGGTGAACCAGCCAGTCACCGACACGCCGTCGATGGTCTTCGTCGTGCGGCGGTCGGTGAACTCGGGCCGGGTCGCCACGTCGGTCGTACCGCTGATCTCGTTCTCGTGCCGGGCGACCAGCGCGCCGTCGGCGGTCGCGACCAGGTCCGGCTCGATGTAGTCGGCGCCCATCCGGATCGCCAGCCGGTACGCCTCCAGGGTGTGCTCCGGCCGGTAGCCGCTGGCGCCCCGATGGCCGATCACGACCGGCTGGTCGCCCACCCGGGCCGGGTCCGCGTCGCCCGCCGGCTTGGCCGAGGCGACCATCATGGGCGTGGCCACGGCGGCGGCGAGCAGGGCCACCGACACACCGAGGGCGGAAAGGGTACGTCGCAAGGCGCTCTCCTTCTCGTCGAGGGAACCGACCAAGCAGACCGCCCGGTCCTGGCCGAAAGTTGGTCCGCACCTGACCATCCGGTGAATCCTCGGGATTCCGATTTCCGCACCTGGGTTCGGGTGGAATCGGAAGATTGTCTGGTGCGCCGGTTACTTCGTCACCCCGTACGGCTGGTGCCGATCGGCTTCCTGGTGGCGATCCTGCTCAGCACCGCCGCGCTGATGCTGCCCCTGGCGACGATCGAGGAGGAGAAGGGCGCACCCTTCGTCACCGCGTTGTTCACCGCCACCTCGGCGATCTCGGTCACCGGCATGGCGGTCACCGACACCCCGCACTACTGGTCCGGGTTCGGCCTGGCATTGATCACGATCTTCACCCAGATCGGCGGCCTCGGCATCCTGACCGGCGCCGCGCTGGTGATCCTGACCGTGTCGCGGCAGCTCGGCGTGCGCAACCGGCTGCTCGTGCAGGCCGAGTCCGCGGAGTACGGCCTCGCCGACGTACGCCGCCTGCTGCTGCGCATCGCCGCGACGGTGCTGGCCTGCGAGGCGGCGATAACGGTCATCATCACCGGCCGGCTGTGGCTGGCCTACGACTACCCGCCGGGGCGCGCGCTCTGGTCGGCCACCTTCCATGCGGTGCAGGCGTTCAACAACGGCGGCTTCTCCCTCTACTCGCACGGCCTGCTGGACTTCTCCCGCGACGCGTGGATCCTCCTGCCGCTCACCTTCGGCTCCATCATCGGCGGACTCGGCTTCCCGGCGCTGTTCGAGGCGGCGCGCGCATGGCGCCGGCCGATCCACTGGGCAGTCGCCACCAAACTGACCATCTGGGGCACCCTCGCCCTGCTGGTCGTCGGATCGGTGATCCTGCTGATCGCCGAATGGACCAACCCGGAGAGCATCGGCCCGCACGGTATCCCCGGCAAGATCCTGAACGCGTTCAGTCAGCTGGCCCTGGGCCGGTCCGCGGGTTTCGAGGTCATCCCGACCACCGCGCTCCGGGAGGAGAGCTACCCCCTGCTGATCGCCCTGATGTTCATCGGCGGCGGCAGTGCCAGCACCACCGGCGGGATCAAGGTGACCACCTTCTTCCTGCTCGCCTACGTCATCCGGGCCGAGCTACGCGGCGAGCCGGACGTCACGGTCGGGCAGCGCCGGGTGGCCACGTCCAGCCAACGGCAGGCGCTCACCGTCGCCCTGCTCAGTGTCGCAATGGTGGTCCTCGGCACCTTCACGCTGATCCTGATCACCGAGCACGTCGCCTTCTACCGGGCGGTGTTCGAGGTCACCTCGGCGTTCAGCACCGCGGGTCTGACGGTCGGGCTCGTATCGGCGCTGCCTCCAGACGCGCAACTGCTGCTGGCCGCCCTGATGTATATCGGCCGGGTCGGACCGCTCACCCTGGGCTCCGCGATCGCCCTGAACACCCGACGACGGCTGTACCGATACCCGGAGGAGCAACCAATTGTCGGCTAAGCGCAAGGAACAGGACGGCATCGTGGTGATCGGGCTGGGGCGCTTCGGCCAGCACCTCACCGACTCGCTCGTCAAGCTCGGCCACGAGGTGCTGGCCGTCGACCGCAACGCCGAGCAGGTGCAGAAGTGGTCGAGCCAGCTCGACCGGGTCGCGCAGGCCGACTCCACCGACGAGCAGGCGCTACGACAGCTCGGGGTGGCGGATCTCCGCCGGGCGGTGGTCGCCATCGGCGCCTCGGTGGAGGCCAGCGTGCTGACCGTACTCGCGCTGGTCGAACTCGGCGTACCGCAGATCTGGGCGCGGGCGACCTCCGGGCAGCACGCGAAGATCCTGTCCTCGGTCGGCGCCCACCACGTGGTCTTCCCCGAGGCGGAGACAGGCGAACGGGTGGCCCACCTGATCGTCAGCAACCTGCTGGACTTCGTGGAGTTCGGCGATGCCTTCGCCATCGCCAAACTGCGGGTGCCGGAGCCGCTGGTCGGTCAGACGCTGAGCGAGTTGCAACTGTGGGACCGCTACAACGTACGGGTGATCGGGGTCAAGCCGCCGAACGAGCGCCTGTTCCGCTACGTCTCGGACGGCTTGGAACTCAGCCGGGAGAGCACCCTCATCGTCGAGGGGACCATCGACCAGATCCAGCAGTTCTCCGCGCTCTCCTGACCGCCGCGCTGTCGATGGCCGGCCGGAGTGGTCGGCCACCTCGACGGCTTCAGAGACTGTCGGGAAACCCCGGGGCGAGCGAGGCGGAGTCCAGGCGGCGGTCCGGCAAGGCGGAGATTGGTGCGGATACCGGTGTTGTATCCGGACCAATCTCCAACGCGGCCGGTCGTCGGCTGGGCCCGCCGCAGCCGCCGCGAGGTTTCCCGACAGTCTCTCAGCTTGATCTTTAACCTTCGAGGGTCCTGCGGGAACCCCGGCCGGGAACGGAAACAGCCCTTGGTTGATGATCTT
>BIFP01000003.1 GCA_005402585.1 Micromonosporaceae bacterium KJ-029
CCGAAGGCCCTTCCTCATGTCACGCCGCCACGCCATCGCCCAGTCGATCTTCGCTGCGCCCAGCGACCGCCCGAACCCTTATTTACCAGGCTCTAACATCTTCCTGCACCAGGGCTGGGCCCCGAGGCGCTGGTGTCGCCTCGGGGCCAGGATGTATCCCGGGGTCAGGCACTGCCGGCCAGGTCGCGGCGGCGGAACACGGTCACCGCGGCCTGGAACAGCAGCGCGGCGAGCGCGGTCAGCAGGACGATCGCGACCACGTTGATGTCCTCCAGGGGGTACTCCCCGACGTGCTCGAACGGCGACAGCCGCAGGACGCCCTCGGGGATGTCGAGGATCGGGGCGAAGTAGCCGGCGATCAGCCCGTAGCCGAGCACCGCCCAGATCACCGGCAGTACCCGTGGCGCTGCCGCGTAGAGCAGGGTTGCGGCGGCGAGGACGAGCCAGACCGCCGGGGCGTGGGCGACGTGGCCGAGCAGCAGTTCGCCGACCAGCCCGGCGTCGCCGGTGCTCACCGCCGCCCCGACTCCCATGCCGAGGCCAGCGGCCAGCAGCAGCCAGAGCACGCCGGCGGCGGCGACGGCGACGTTGCTGCCGATCCAGGCCGTGCGGCTCACCGCCGTGGCGAGGACCGGCTCGGCCCGGCCCTCGTTCTCCTCGGCGCGCAGCGCCTGTACGGCGAGTACCGCGTACACCCCGACGGTGAGCGCCATGGTCAGGCCCATCATGCCGAGGTAGCCGTCCAGGAGGTTCTCCGCGCCGCCCATGATGGCCACCAGGTCCTCGGGCGCGTCGGCGAAGCCGTCGATCAGGGGCTGGGTGAACGAGCCGTACGCGAGCCCCGCGACGAACAGCGCCGCACTCCACCCGATCAGGCTTGCCCGTCCCAGGCGGAAAGCGAGCGGGAGCGGACCGGCCAGCCAGGAAGCGGCTCGCGGTGAGCCCGGCCGGGGCGGCACCAGGCCGGCACCGAAGTCCCGGCGCGCTGACAGGGCGTAGCCGGCCGTGGTGGTGGCGGCCGCGAACGCCAGGGAGATCGCCAGTGGCCACCAGCGGTTGTGGACGTACGGTGCGGTCTGCTGGGACCAGCCGATCGGCGACAGCCAGGACAACCACGACGGCCCGCTGCCCTGCACCGCCGCCATGTCCCCGAGCCCACGCAGGACGAACGCGGCACCGAGCGCGGTGCCGGCAATGCCGGAGGCGGCCCTCGGGTACTCCGACAGCTGGACGGTGACAGCAGCGATGCCGGCGAAGGCCAGTGCGACCGCGCCGATGGACGCGCCGAACAGCAGCGACGCGCCTGTGTCGAAGCCACGACCGGCCATCATCAGGCCGATCAGCAGGGCGACCAGCACCGCCATCGCGGCGGTCAGTGTCAGTGCGGCGGTGAGCTGGGCGTGCCGGCCGACCACGTTGGCCCGGATGAGTTCGGCCCGGCCGGAGCGTTCCTCGGCGCGGGTGTGCCGCACCATGGTGAGCAGGCCCATCAGGCCGGCGCCGATGGCTACGTAGAGGCCGTACTGGCCGGCGAGGAATCGTTCGAGTGTCAGGTGGTCGAAGCCGAAGCCGGGTCCGCCGAACAGCGCGCCGGCCGGGCTGCGGGAGAACGCGGTCAGCCCCTCCAGGTCCTCCGGGCTCTGCACGATGGTGTCCAGCGCGGTGGCGAAGTACGTCATCAGCAACGTCAGCCCGAGCGTCCACGCGGGGAAGCGGATCCGGTCGCGGCGCAGCATGAACCGCAGAAGGGTGCCGGTCCCGGTGACGGTGCTGCCCCGGGTGGCGGCGGCGTGCGTCCGGCGGCTGACCGTCATCGTGGTCATCACGCCACCACCGCGGCACCGTTGTGCCCGAACTGGTCGCCGTAGTGGCGCAGCAGCAGTTGCTCCAGCGTCGGCGGGCGGACCGTCAGCCCCTGCACGTCGAGTTCGCCGAGGTGGCGGACCACGGCGGCGAGATGGTCGCCGTCCACCTCGAAGCGGACGTGGCCGTCCACCGTGTGCAGCCCGTGCACGCCGGGCAGGTTCGCGAGCGCGTCGGCCGGGCGGTCGGTGATCGCGTCGACCGAGGTACGAGTGAGGTGGCGCAGGTCGGTCAACGAGCCGGACTCGACGATCTGCCCCTGCCGGATGATCGATATCTGGTCGGCGAGCACCTCGACCTGGGCGAGGATGTGGCTGGACAGCAGCACGGTACGGCCGGCGTCCTTGGCCTCGCGGATGCACTCCTGGAACACCGCCTCCATCAGTGGGTCCAGCCCGGCGGTGGGCTCGTCGAGCAGGAGCAGCTCGACGTCGCTGGCCAGCGCCGCGATCAGGGCCACCTTCTGCCGGTTGCCCTTGGAGTAGGTGCGGCCCTTCTTGCTCGGATCGAGGTCGAAGCGCTGGCACAGCTCGTCGCGGCGGACCGGGTGGGTGCCGCCGCGCAGGCGGGCGAACAGGTCGATCGCCTCGCCGCCGGTGAGGTTCGGCCACAGCTCCACGTCGCCGGGGACGTAGGCGAGCCGGCGGTGCAGCGCCACGGCGTCCGCCCACGGGTCGCCGCCGAGCATCCGGGCCTGGCCTGCGTCGGCGCGCAACAGCCCGAGCAGGATCCGGATGGTGGTGGACTTGCCGGCGCCGTTGGGGCCGAGGAAGCCGTGCACGGAGCCGGTGGCGACCCGCAGGTCGAGCCCGTCCAGCGCCCGCACCCGGCCGAAAGACTTGTCGATGTGTTGGATGTCGATGGCAGCGGTCATCGTCGTAGACCTCGTTCGAGGAAGCCCAGGAGCAGCCTGGGGACAGATGTCGTAGATCGCGGAGGATCTCGGGAGGGAAAGAGGGGCCACGCCGGGACGTGGTGGCTAGCGTGCAGCGTTGTCTGCGTCGCCTGCCGGCGGCGGATCCGGGACGTACATCAGGTATTCGTCGAGCATCGACCGGTCGACGAGCAGCCCCTGGGTGAACATCTCCAGTGCGGGCAGCGCGAGTTCCTCGATGTACCGGCGGAACAGGGCGGGAAAATCCTCGGGCTCGGCGTCAGCACCGTGCAGGGTGAACCAGAGCAACATGCTGCCGGTCGCCTGATAGGCCAGGTACCGCGTGCGGGCCGCCCGATCCCGGCTGGGCCGGATCACCCCGGACGCCTCACCCGCCGACAGGTACGCCTCGGCGTCGGTGATCATGTGCTCGACCAGCCGGAGCGCCAACTCGCCGCCGGCCTGCATGCTGCGCAGCAGGTACTGCACCACCGGCGCGAACTGCTCGACCTCGGCCATCTGCGCCAACAGCATCGCCCCGGTGCCGTCGGTCAACGCCTTCGCCTTCTCCTCGCGCATGATCGCGAGGACATGCTCGTCGCAGGCGCTACGCAGCCCGGCCTTCGAACCGAAGTGATGGACGACCAGGCCGGCGGTCACCCCGGCATCGGCTGCGATGGCACGCAGCCCGACCCGGAAGCCGTCACGGCCGAATCGGGCGATGGCGGCGTCACGGATGCGACTCGCGGTGGCGAACTCGCCAACCCGATCGTCGAACCTCACGTCCTCCGACGCCACGATCCCAGATTAAACACTCGTTCAACCGGTCCGCAATACCCGGCGCGCCAGCCTTCGAGGTACGCCCTGAACGGCGAATTCGACGCCAGACGGGTAGAGGTGGACCGCTTCGGCGTGCCGCCGAAATTGACGCCACCCACGCTTTCTAGTCTGGTTCGGCCACGGCCCCGGCGATTCCGCGCGGCCGGCCTGTCCGCACCCACAGCCAGTAGAACACGCCTCTTGGGGAGTAGCCGGAGAAGCCGGAGATCGGCCAGGAGCAGCAGGGCGGTCATGATCTGGAAGACCGCGAACAACGGTGCCGGTGCGGCGACGCGGGCCAACTCGGCGATCTGGGTCGTATTCGCGTGTGGCTCACCGACTCGCAGTCGGGTGGCCTCGATCGTCAGACCAAGGGTGATGGTGCTGACGATGCCGAGGGTCAGCCACAGGGTGATTCGCCCGAACCGGCGCCGTCCGGCGCCCCCGAGCTGGCCGAGTTGGGCGATGGCCGAGGAGGGGGCTTCGACTCCCGTTGCCAGGGCCATCGCGACCGGGAACGCCAGCGCAATCGCCACCGGCGGAGCATGGGGTGGGGTCGCGCTGATAGTACCGGTGGGATGGGGTTGAGCTCCCGCTCCATAGACCAGCACCAGCAGGGCCGCAGCGATGAATCCCACCGTCATGGTCGCGAACACTGCCCGGCCGATATGCCCGAACCAGGTCAAGGCCCCGACAGCGACGACGAGTACGACAGCCAGGGGTACCCGCCACGGTGCCAGGGCCGGTAGGTAGGCGATCAGCGCGGCGCCTGCCGCGGCGCAGCTGATGGCGATGGTGAGCACAAAGTCCACGATCAGCGCGCCCATCGGCACGAACGCCCATGCCTCGCCGAACGCGTCCCCCGCCGCAGCCGCCGCACCGCCACCCCGTGGATATCGGGCCACCAGTTGGTGGTAGTTGAGGATCACGACGGCAATCAAGCCCAGAACCAGGACCATCGTCGGTAGCAGCAACGACAGGTCATTACCGAGTGCCCGCAGCGCGGCTTCGATGGCATACGCCACCGAGGAAACCGGGTCGGCCATGATCGCGAACGCGAACGCGAACAGCAGGACCGGACGGCTGTGCAGCCACCTCGAACGCCGCGGATGCTGTCGCAGACCATTGGCTCTGCCGGACACCAAACCTCCGCCCGCCGAGAACAGGCCCTTCGCCTCGCAATGACAGCACAGTCGCCGATCCGGCGAGGAAGAATGAGCCTTTCGACAGGGCCAGCCGCCGGCCGCTCCACGTCAACCGGGCCGGTCGCGGATTGCATGCCGATCGGCTGGACCGACGCGGGAGGCGAAGCGTCAGCCAGCCCGATCCCGGCCGCCGGGCCGCGTCGCCTCATCGCCGTCCGTCAGGCCCCTTGTCCACGTTGCGAGGTTCACTACCCGCTCCCGTCGCGGTGTGGGAGTGCGGTTCGACGGGGTCGGACGAGTTGCGCATCGCGGCCTCGTGCGCCGAACGAAGCCTTTCACTGGCTCTTTGGGCATGCGGGTCGGGGGTCGGGATGCCGAGATGAAGATGGCGTAGCTCGTCCATGAACTGGTTGATGAGTTCTGGGCCGCCGTCGCGGAGTACCTCCGCTCGCACGCGTAGGCGGCGTTCGCCGGCGCGGTGAGCCAGACCCCAGGACCCGAGTGCCACCATGATCGGCAGCACCTGGATGCCCGCCTCGGTCAGCGAGTAGGCGGCCCGCTGACCGCGTCGAGCGTCCTGTCGCGTGAGCAGCCCCGCCTCGGCGAGTAGACGCAGGCGGCTGCTCAGGATGTTGGTGGCGATGCCCTCCTCACTACCGGCCAGCAGTTCACGGAAGTGGCGACGGTTGCCGAACATGACGTCGCGCAGCACGAGCATCGCCCATGGGTCGCCGAGCACCTCCACAGCCCGGTTGATCGGACATCCGGACCGTGGCGCGGTTCTTCTCGGCGACTTCTCCATAGTGATTGCAAACTACCACCACTTACCCTAGCGTCGGCAGAGTAGTTGCAGATCGCTATCACTTGGAGCGCACATGCCGGGCCGGTTCGTCTACTGGATGAACGTCTCCGTCGACCTGAAAATCGAGCACGCCACAGGCGAGGCGGGCGGCGGAAACTGGCTCCGCATCGGAGAAACGCTGCACCGGGAATTCAACGCGCGTGCCCGGGCGCTGACGTCGATGATCCAGGGCCGCACAGTCTACGAGATCATGGAAAAGTTCTGGCCGGCCGCGCGCCACGACGACACGCTGCCCGACTACCTCCGCGAGTACGGCGAAATCTGGACGTCGAAGCCGAAGGTCCTCGTGTCTGGCACGCGGACCGACGCCATGCACAACACCCGGATCATCGGCCGGGACGGCGACGCGATCGAGGAGCTTGCACGACTCCGCGACGAGAGTGACGGCGACATCGGCGTCGGCGGTGCCACTCTCGCCACCCACCTGCTCCGCGCAGGCCTGCTCGACGAACTCCTGCTCTTCACCCACCCCGTCATCCTCGGCACAGGCCGGCCACTGTTCGACGGACACGACGGGCCGGCAGAACTGGACCTGATCGAGCAAGGATCGTTCGACGAGGGCGTCACGCTGCATCGGTACGCCGTCCGCCGGCAGACTGCGTGATCGGACTCCGAGCCGTCGGTCGCGCCCACCACGAGGCCGGAGGCGGGGTGTAGACGAATCTGGCCCCATCCGCGATATAGGTTGGCCAGCAACGGATTTCATCGCCATGGAGGCTCTGTTGGGAAAGCTCGGACCGCTGACCAGGCGCGCCGTCGACCGGGTCAACTCGGGCGTCGTGGCGCTGCGTTCCTCTCCCCGGCTGGGCCGCCTGGTCAGCAGGCACCTGACGGTCGTCACCTACACCGGGCGCCGCTCGGGACGAACCTTCAGCACCCCTGTCGCCTACCGGCGCACTGGTGACACCGTCACGATCAGCGTCAAGTTTCCCGATGCGAAGAACTGGTGGCGGAACTTCCAGGGCGAGGGTGGTCCGATCTTGCTGAACCTGGATGGCGTCGACCGGACCGGGCATGCGGTTGCCCGGCGTGACGAGCGGGGGCGCGTGAGTGTCACCGTACGCCTGGCTGGCTGAGCCTCCGCCCTACGGCGCCGGTAGATAGCTTGCTCGACGGGTAAGGGTCCGATCCCCGCGAGGCGGACGACTGGCACCGCAACCGAGCCCGCAAGGCGATCGGCACCGCAGCCTGGGTGTCGCCGGCGGGCTCGGCCATCATGACACCGTCACGCGCCCGGGCCGGCGCCGGCATCGCGCCGAGCGCGCGCACCGTCCGGGTCTCCCCCGCGTTCTTCGAGTACGTTCACGAGGGTCGAGGCGATGAGGGCAACGGGCCGATCATCGTCGTGGGCCAGTTGCCGCAGTGTTTGTAGCGCGATGGTTCCCGGCATCTCGGCGAGTGCCTGGGTCAGGCGTATCCGCACCGCCGAGTTCGCGGTGGGGGCGGCGAGTTCGTCGACCAGCGCATCCATGATCCGGTCCGCCCACGTCGCGTCCCGGGCCAGCGTGCCCAGGAGTTCGGCCGCTTCGACGTCGCTCGGCCCCTCGACCACGATGCCGACGAGTGTCGGCACGGCACGGGTCTCGCCCCGTGCGCCCAGCGCGAGAGCGGCGTGTCTACGGATCGTCGAATCCGTGTCCCCGAGCGCGTCAGCGAGCCTTGCGGTCGCCTCGTCGCCGGGTAGCTCGGCGAGCGCCCGGACCGCGCGCCGCCGGACGTCGACGTCGTCGGAGACCATGCCGGATGCCAGGCTCGCCACCCCGTCACCGCCGGCCCGCGCGAGGGCCCATCTCAGGGCCCCGGCGACGTTCGGATCGGATTCGGTGAGGACCGCCTCGGCCAGCAGCTCGGCGGGTACGGACTCGTGCTCGGCCGGGGCCAAGACGGCCTGCTGCCGTCGCGCGGCACTGCGCGAACCGAGTCCGTGCAGCAGCTCGACGATGCGCGCGACGTCCTGCCATCCGGCGGGCCCGGCCGCGTCGACCTTACGGAGCCGGTCGAGCAGCTCGCGCTCCCGGTACAGTCGTTCCTCCGTCTTCCGGATGAGGTCGCCGACCAGCGCGGCCGGCGTGAATCCGGGATCGTCGATGGTGCGGGCGATCTGGCGCAGCGACAATCCCAGTGAGCGCAGCCCCTCCACGTGGAAGATCCGCCGAATGTCTTCCGGCGTGTACTCCCGGTAGCCACCCACCGTGCGGCCGGTCGGCCGTACCAGTCCGAGGGAGTCGTAGTGCCTGAGCATTCGGGCGCTGACCCCCGAGAGCCGTGCCACCTCACCGATCAGCATCAGATGTTTCCTCCCGGTCCGGACCGAGCGCGACGACCCGTTTCGCCTCGTCCATGGCGAGGTCGAATCCCGCATCCGGGTCGTGCAGGAGCCGCTCCGTGGCGCTCGCATGCGCCCGCACCGCCGGGTCGTGATGTGTTGTCGCCGCCCGCAGAACCGGCTCGACCACGTCGTCGAGCGCGACGAGGGCACGACTGAGACTCAGCCGTACCTCCCGGTCCCCGCGGCCAAACTGCGTGGCCAGCTCTGCGGCCAGCGCCTCCCGCTCCCCATCGGGTACGAGCACGACGGCCGCGCGCCAGGCAGTCCGTGCGACCTCGTCGTCGGCGTCGCGCAGCAACGCTCGCGTGATCGCGGGCCACGCACCCTTGTCCCCGATCTTGGACAAGGTATGCAGCGCCTGGCTACGAGCCTGGGCGCGCCCGGAAGCGAGTTCGGCGCGCAGCTTCGGAACCGTGATCTCCGATGGGAGCCGGGTCAGCGCCCAGGTGAGCATGTCCCGCACGAAGAAGTCCGGCTCGATCGCGCACCGCGCCACGAGCACATCGACGAAACCGGGCTCGGGGCGCGTACCGATGGCCAGGGCCGCGTGCAGCCGCGCCGACGGGTTACCAGCGGCCAACGCGTCGATCAGCCGCGCGTCTTGTGAGTACCTGCCTGCCGAGTCGATGGGAACCACCTCCGACAGCCAGTCAAGACCTTGTCACAGTGACAAGGTCAAGTGTGCCGGCGCCTCCCTGACGGATGGGTCGACAGGTGTGTGGTCAGAAGCGGCCCGTTCATAGACTGCGGCGGTGCGATATGACGAACTCGAAGCGGCGATTCGCCACCTGACAGCCAGGGCCAGCAATGACAACCTCCACGTTTTCGGCGCAGAGACGGTCGCCCGTCTCGTCCGAGACGAACGGCTGCTTGACGTCGCAGCTGAGGGCGAACTCGACGAGGACGCGGTGGCGGCGCTCACCATCGCCTTCGAGAACGTCCTGACTGCCGGCACGACCGACTTACGTACGCTGATGGCGCGCATCGATGGCGGCATCCTCACCGACGGCGACATGGACCCCGAACTACTGACCGCCGTCTCCGCACTCGAACATTGGACGACCTACCTGGAGACGGGCCAGCGCGGCGAGCTCTACGAACTTGCCGTCCGCTCCATCGAGCAGGTCGATTACCAGGTCTCGGCCGATCTCGGCGATTTTCTGGCCAAACCCGAGATGGCCGCAGAGTACGAGCGGATCGAGCGTCTGCTCACCGCGTAGCGGCGGCCGGGGCAGACCGTTCCCGGGGCGGCCGGTCGCAATGCTCGCATCCGGCATCGGAGGCGGCGGCACCCGCACAGCCAACGCCTCCTGGCCCTGACCGCCGCCATCGGGCACCAACAGTCAGGCCCACCACTTCGGATACCACCTCAATACCTCTTCCGCAGACTTCGGCGACCTGGACTCCCTTTCCCGCCAATCGGCGATGACAGTCGGGCCTTGAAACAGCAGCAGCCCGGCGAGAAGGAGGAGCCACGTCGCCTCATCGGGCCAGCCCAGCCACAACCCGACGCCCCACCCGAGCCAGAACAGGAACCCCACGAACTGCGTCGCACGAAGGAGCCTGCGCTTCATGCCTGAAAGTCTACGGTGGATCGACAAGGAGGCCGAGTCCCCGACGCCGGCAGCGGCGTACGGAATCGCAGCAACGGCCCCGACGGCGCCCCGGACGGCTTCCAGGTCGGGCCAGACCGGAACGTCGTCCAGCAGTTCACGGCGCAGGGTCTGGTGGAACCGTTCCACCTTTCCGGTCGCGGCGCTCCGAAATCGGTCCGGCGATCAGTCCTCGATGATGGGACGGATGGGTGACAGGAACGGATCGAGGCGTTCGGTGATCTCACCCCGCGCCATGACGTGCACCCGGAACGCGTTCGGACCAGGAGAGACCGGCATTTCCTCGTCTTTCTCGTAGAGGAGGCCGTACCCAGCAGCCGTCGTGCGACGAACTGGAGCATCTTGCGCATCCCCCGCCGCCTCGTCCCGACGTCGGTTGGCCACCCCATGCAGGAGGAAGTAATACTCTCCCCGTTGAGGACGGTCACCTCCGCCGACACGTTCGTCGGGAAGTCCAACCCGACCACCAGTTCGTTCAGCTCATCGATGATGGCGCCGAGTTGGCCGGTGTCCGACTCCTCGGTGGTCTCCGAGAGGCGGAACCAGCCGTGGCGTTCGAGAAGCCCCAAGGCGACCGCCTTGCGGAATGGCTCATTGAGCAACAGGCGGTGTCCAGTTCGGACGGTAACGCGTCGATATTGACGTGGGCGACCATTCGGTGCCTTACCTGCCGTTCTGTGGCCGGTTGTTGCGCTGGAGGAAGTAGCGTGTCCATGGCGGGCGGAGAAAGAATCGTGCGCGAAGGTATCGATCGCAGGGGCATTCGCGTACGCTGATCGCACGTCACGGGGTCACGAATGTTAGGAGGTGATCACAGTGAATGGTGTGGTGCGTGGAGCGGTCGACGCTCTCTGACGTTGAACGGGCTAGCGCCAGCGACTAGGTTCACCTTTGCCGCTGGCTCAGCGAGCACGCCTAGCCGGCCGCCCGCAGGCATCCCTGAGCTGCTGACACTCAGTGCCGGCTAGGCGTCCCGCTATGTTCGGGGCCGCGCAATGTCCCATCTGGCACCGCACCACACAGCGAGCGGATCCTTCGACGTCGACCCGATCTGGGAGCCACGGAATCGCACGAGCGGAACCATCCGGTGGTTACGGCGTTCGTGCTGGCACAAACACCGCAACACGCTGGATGCGCCTTCTCCGGACGCCGCCTGGATAAATACGGCCGACCGGCGCCTCGACCAGAACAAGATGCTGGGCACCCGGCTGGCCAGAGAATGCGGAACGTGGATATCGGGCCACCAGCTGGTGGTAATCCGCCCGCCGAGAACTGCCCCTTCGCCTGGCAATGACAGCACAGTCGTCGATCCGGCGAGGAAGAATCAGCCTTTTGACAGGGCCGCCGCCACGAACGTGATGACCTTTGTGGATGAGCGTTATCAAGGTGCCCGTGGCAGCCAGTGGTGCTCGAGCCGTCGCCACCCTCCTGGCCAAGCTGCGCTGTGCTGCCCACGCCGAGCCACCACGATCGTGCAGGCCATCCTCGTCCTGCATGAGGTCGAGGCCAACCGCTACGCACGATAGAAAGAGCTGGTCAGCGGCAACGTCGCCCGTCGGACGCCCCCGTGTTAGCTGGCGTCGATGAACAGACCGGCGTAGCGGTCCAGGTACAGCGGCCAGCCCTGCTCGTGAGTGACGCCGTCACGAACCGACTCCCAGCCCGGACCGTGCCGGTCCAGTTTGCGGTGCTCCAACTCGACCCGGGTCCGCTGCGGTGTCTCGGCGACGAACCGGACCTCGACCTCGCTGGCGTTGTCCGGATCCTGTTCGACCTGCCAAGCCGGGCTGATGTCCCAGCTGAACACGACCCGGTCCGGCGGCTCGAAGGCGAGGATTCGCGCCCAGGCGCACTCACTGCCGTCCTCACCGCGGTCATAGATGTGCCCACCGACCTTCGGCTCGAACACAGTCTCCGCGATCGGCGACCCCAACAGGTTGTGCTCCTTCGGCTTGAAGTCGCCAAACCGCTCGGTGAACACCGCGAACGCCCGTTCGACTGGCGCGTCGACCACGATCTGCCGCCGCACCACCGTATCCGCGCCGCTCATGATTCCTCCTCGTCCCGTCGCTCGGTAACGTCCCTGAAGCCGTCCAATGCCCGGCTCCAGTAGGTGTCGAGCTGATCTCGTAACGCGGCCACGCCGGCGGGATTGAGTCGGTAGACACGCCGCGTGCCCGCGGTACGGTCCATCACCAGACCAGCGTCCTTCAGCACCCGCAGATGCTGAGACACCGCCGGCCGGCTGACCGGCAGCACCGCAGCCAGCTCGCCGACCGCCCTTGGCCGCTCCGCGAGACACGCGATGATCGCCCGCCGCGTCGGGTCGCCCAGAGCGTCCCACCCATCCTCAACCCGGTAAGTGGACACGAACGGTAAGCTACGACTTACCGACGATGTCTGTCAAGCCCCGCCATTCCTCAGGGCACCCGAGCCGGTCAGCGCCAGTAGCTCTGGGCGCCCGCAGCAGACGCAGGCGTGGCGGGACAGCCGGATCGTGGCCGGGCAAGACAGCACAGCGAGGCTCCTGTTCGGGGCGCTTCGACGCCACCATCCAGCCGACCCGGCCCTATCTTCAGGCCGACCTGGAACTGAAACGCCGGACCTCGACCGCTACCACCGTGCCTGGAAGGCTGAGCGGCGTTGATGCCGTTGACACCCGGGGCCTCGGGCCGCTTGTTGCGTCCTATCCGACCTTGAGGGCCAGCTTCCCGACATAGTGGTTATTTAGGGCACGATGCGCATCCTTGACTCGCTCCATCGGGAAGGTCCGGGCGACGTGGACCTCGAAGGAGCTCGCCTCGACGATCGTGTTCAGTCGATCGGTGGCGGTGCGGCTGCGATCCCCGTCGTAGTAGGACACCTTCGCGCCTGGCGACGTTACAGGCAGGGGCAGGACACCGTTCGGCCAGGCGATCCGCCCCGATTTCTTGATCGCGCCAAGAGAATGTTCGGCAGTCTCGCCTCCCACGGTGACCAGAGCCGCATCGAGCCCGCCTGGTGCGAACTCGAATGCCGCAGCCAACACATCGTCTTTGCGACCGTCGACGGCGTAGTCAGCGCCCAGCCGCCGGGTCAGGGCGACACCGTCGTCACCAGAGGCCACGGCCATGTGCCCGATACCCCCGCTGGCGCCGAAGACCATGAGCGTCTCGTCCGGCCGCAGGCCGAGCAGGTCGAGGCCGCTCAGTGCAGTCAGGGCATCCCAAGCCATCGGGCCGGCCTGTTCGGTCGGCACCCGGTCGGGCACGCGCGCCACGAACTCCGCCTCAACGACGCCGTACTCGGCGTAGGAGCCGCCACGCGGCACCGGCATCGTCGCAGCGTAGACCCGCTCACCGACGTCAAACCGAGTAACGTTCCGTCCGACCGCAGCCACCGTGCCGGCCGCGTCCCAGCCGAGGACATAGGGGAAGGTCGACGCAACGCCGAACATGCCGTCGTAGCCCCCCTCCCGCTCGACCGCGTCCCAGGACCCGACTCCTGCGAACTCCACTCGAACGAGGACGTCGTCGTCGCCGACCTCCGGAAGCGGCATCCGGCGCGACAAGAGTTCGTCGACTCCGCCGAACCGGTCGAGGACGACCGCGTTCATCTGCGGCTCCACGATCGCGCCGCCCGCTGTGCGCTCGACTCTGCTGTCCATCGCCCCTCCTTGTTTACTTGAGTGAATCAAGGATCATTGGACCACAGACTATTTGAGCGGATCAAGTAACTCCTCTAGGCTGGGGACATGGCGCTGCCGAGCGGACCCGTAACCACCTCATCCGAGGCCGAGGCCGTCTTGTTCGACCTGGTCGACGTATACGACCGCGCCTATGAGGCGGCAGCGGCCGAGCTGTCGCTCAGCCCGGCGCAGGCATGTGTGCTCGGGCGACTCGATGAGCGACGCGGCATGGGCGCCTTGGCCGAGGAACTCGGCTGCGATGCCTCCAACATCACCCAGATCGTCGTGCGTCTCGAAGCGCTCGGCCTCGTAACCCGCGAACCGAATCCCCGGGACCGCCGCGCCCGACTCGTCGCGCGAACCCCCCAAGGAGACGAGATCAACCACCGGTTCGCAACAGCCTTCACCTTCGCCCGCACGGCGGTCGGGCGGCTCTCACCCGACGAACAGGACCAGTTGACGGCGCTACTGCGCAAAGCACTGGGCTGACCCGCACCCACGGCCACCGACCCAACGCTCTAACTGATCGAAAAGAGACGGTCAACGGGATCCACGACGGCAGGCAGCAACGCGCCGGGCACGAGGGCCGGGTCGTCGGCGCGGACCGTGTCTGCCTCGAACGCGGCGAACCCGGGCCCACTGATACGCAGGCGGAGTTCGAGTCCAGGATCCTCTCCACCCAGGTGGTTCGCCACCGCGAGAATCTCCGCCGTCGCGGCGACACCAGAGGCGGACAGCCGACGCGCGTCGCTCCGCGAGCGGGCGACCAGCCGCCAGCCGAAGACGCCGAAACCGACCCCGACGGTCGTCACCAGTACGCCGCCGGCGAGTAAACCCCAAAAGTCTGCGGGCGACCGCGTTGAGTCTCGCGTGACCGCGACGGCGAGCAGCACCGGCCCGGGCAGGCAGATAGCCAGGAACGCCAGTCGGCAGAGTAGCGCGCCGATCGGACCGACGCGCGCTTCCGCTTCCCGAGGGGTACTCGTCACTCTCGCACCCTAGTGCAGCTCCCGACCTGCAGGGTGAACCCGAACCTGGCCGCGGCCTGTTGCGGGTCGCCGGTAGGGAGGCAGTCGCGCAGCAGGACGTCGATGAGATGCTCGGTGATTCCTGGTACCAGCCGGCTGGCGAGGCGTGCGGCCCAGCCGGGCAGGTGCCGGATGCGGACCCGGCCGGGATTGATGTGGTCGACGAACCCGTCCACGGTGTACGACTGTGGTCCGGCCAGCTCGAACGTGCCGGTGGTCGTGGCCGGGTCGAGCGCCGCCCGGGTCAGCGCCTGCACCACGTCGCCGCGCGAGATCCAGGCGTAGCGTTGGCTTCCTGGTCCTGGCACCGACACGCGTCCGTGCCGTGCCAGCAACGCCGAGGCGGTCGGCCCGGGCTGGTCAGGCGGCCCGTAGATGTGGGCGCACCAGAAGATCACCGCTGGAATGCCGCTGTCGTGCAGGAGTTGTTCGGCCTCGGCCATGAATCGCAGGTACGGATTGGCCGATGTGGCGGCGGCGTCCAGGTAGGACAGGAAGACCACCCGCCGCGCGGCGCAGTCCTGCAAGGCGGCACAGGTTGCCGCGACAGTGTCGCGGTTGGCGGCGCGATAGCCCCTGGCTTGAACGGAGTGACGGAGATCCGGGCCGGCGACATCGACGGCGCCGGACGTGACGACGTCGTGCAGGTCGGCGACACCGGCGGGCCGGGGCGGGTCAGAAGCTGCTGACCAGCTTCACGAAGGCGTCGTCGATCTTCGTCGGGTCGGTGGCGTCGAATGCCTTGCCCGAGGATGCCTTGGCGATCTTGTCCAGGGTGGCGAAGTCCGAATCCCGGTCGAAGGCGATGCAGAACACCTTCACCGGGCGCTGGGGGTCCAGCTCGATGTCGGCGAGCAGCTTGGCCAGGTCGTTGTCGGGGCTGTACTCGTTCTTGCCGTCGGTCAGCACCACCACCGCGTTGATGCGCTCCGGGTCGTAGCGATCGACCAGGTGCTGGTGGGCGGCCCGCACGGTGGTGTAGAGCGCGGTACCCCCCGCGACGTGCAGCTTGGCGATCCGACTGGTGAGGCGTTTCTGGTCGAAGTCGCCGAGCGGGACGTCCTCCTGGTACGGCCGGTCCGGCCGCCGACGGGTCTCCGAGGAGAAGGACCAGAGGCCCACCCGGTCCTCGGAGTTGAGCAGAGCCAGGCCATTGCCCGCCGCCGCCGAGGCCACCTGGAACCGGGTACGGTTCCCGACCGCCGCCTCCATCGACCCGGAGGTGTCCAGGGCGATCAGCACGTTGGCCTTCTTGCGCAGGGTGCCCCACCCCTGCAGCATCGCCTCGACCACCTGGGGGTCCGGTGGGCTGAAGTAGGTCAGCCCACCCGCCGGCTCGGCCCCCACGCTGGCCAGCAGGGTCGCCGAGGCCCGTCGCTCGTGGTTCCGGAATCCGAGGCGGGTGAACTTCTCCTGCTGGGCGTCCTCGGTCAGATAGGCCAGGAGGTCGGCCGCCGCCGCCCGCTGCTGCTCGTCGGCGGAGGGGAGCACCACGAACGGGTGATCCAGGTTGAAGGTTCCCTCCTTCGGGTGGACGGCGACCAGGGGTACGCGGGGACGGGCCCCCTGTTCCTGGCCGTCGCGCCGAGGGCTCAGCCCGCCCTCGTTGTAGAGGTAGACCAGTTCCTCCTGGAGCACCATGGCACTCATGTGACCCGAGCCCTCCCGATCACGAGCCAGGTCGGCCTCGGCGAGGTCCCGCAGCAGTTCCACCGAGTCGTCGCTGTAGTGCGACACGTTCGCCTCGATGCGCCGGACGAACTGGGTCACCGCCGGGTCGGCGAGGTCGGCACGCGTCAGGTCGCTGGACCGTTGCGCGGCGGCATAGTAGGTGGCGATGGTCGCGGCCAGCCCGGAGGTGGACAGGTTCGGGTTGTCCTTGCCGAAGGTGAACCGCCCCCACTCCGGTTTGCCGAAGCCAGCCCACCCCTCGCGCCCGGAGAGGCCGAGAATCTCCCCCCAGCCCAGGGGACCCTGCTGGCGGACCAACTCCCCCTTCTGCTGGGGCATTGCGATCACCAGGGGACTGTTCGCGATCGAGGGGTAGTCGTCGGGGGTCTGCGGCTCCCGGCCGGCGGCCCGGTCCAGCAGCCGGAGCTGACCGGTCCACAGGCTCGAGGTCGGCAGCCAGACATGGGGCTCCGGCAGGTCGGTACCCCGCCACCCGACGGCCAGGGCTTCGGCGGCCTCCCCCGAGTTCAGGCGGGACACGTGGACCCGGGCGCAGCCCCCACCGGGCAGAGGACGTCGACTGTCGTTGTAGCCCTCGGCCAACTCGACGAGCAGGGCGGCCTTCTCCGTGGAGGAGTTGACCTCCAGGGCGACGGTGCACTCCGGACGGTCCTGTCCGGTGGGCGTTGTCTTCCGCTGCCCGACGACGACGGCTCCAGCGATCACCACCAGCCCTGCACTGACTGCGGCAGCGTATGGCAACCACTGCCGGGTACGCGTCGGGGCTGAGGCCATCGGGGCTCCTCCTCAGTGCTCAACAGGAGACAGCAAACCTATCGGTCCCGAGCCACCCGCTCTAGCCCGCCACCCCGGCTCGGTCGGCGTCGACGCGGTCAGGGCCAACACCTTCAGGGGCGGTCGGTTCGCCCTCGGAGCACCGTGGCGAGGAGCAGCCGAACCCCGTACACCACCACGAAGGTGGCCGCCCCGGTCGCCCCGGCCTGCGGCACCGCCCCGGAGGCGAGGTAGCCGGCGGCGGCGCCCACCGAACCGAGGAAGATCGCGGTCGAGATGCCCCCGGCGTCGGTGGCCTCACGACGCAGCCGATGGCCGAAGCCCTCGACCGGGGCGGTGGGATCCCCGAGGGCGGGCGACGGCCCCACCGGCATGGTCGCCGCGCCCGATCCCGGGTCGATCCCGGTGCCCAACACGGCCGTGGTTCCGGGAGTTGGGGCGACGAGGGTCGGTGGGCCGACCGGAGCGGTCCGGGTGACCGGGACCGTCGGGGTGAGGGAAGGCAAGGGAAGAGGCTGGTCGGGCGTCGGGGCGCCGGCGGTCTCCTGCCCCACCTCCAAGGCGGTGTTGGGCCGCACCGGCCCGGCGACCCGGGTGTCCTGCCCGAGCAGCCGCATCAGCACCTGTTCGGCCACCGGCCGGTCGGTCGGGTCCTTGGCCAGGCACTGCCGGACGAGACCGTCGAGGCCCACCGGCAGGGACGGGAGGTCCGGGGGCTCGTTGAGCACCCGGTGCATCACCGCGAAGAGAGAATCGTTGCCGAAGGGAGGCCGGGCCCCTGCGGCGAAGGCGATCGTCGCCGCCCAGGCGAAGACGTCGCAGGCCGGGCCGATCGGATCGTTACGGAACCGCTCCGGCGCCATGTAGGCGGCGGTGCCCACCACCTGGCTGGTCGCCGTCTCGGTGACCCCCAGGGCGCGGGCGATACCGAAGTCGATGACGCGGGGACCGTCCTGGCCGAGCACGACGTTTTCCGGCTTCAGGTCACAGTGCACCACCTCCGAGCGGTGGATCGCGGTGAGGGCGGTGGCGATGCCCACGGCGAGCCGGTGCAGGGCGTTACCGGAGACCGGGCCGGTCTCCCGGACCTGCCGGTACAGGGTCGGTCCCTCGATGAACTCGCTGACCACGTAGGGGCGCTCCCCGTCGACCTCGGCGAAGAGAACCTGGGCGGTACAGAAGGGAGCGACCCGCCGGGCGGCGGCGATCTCCTTCATGAACTGGGACCGGGCCCGGGCATCGCGCAGATCAATGTTGATCATCTTGACCGCGACCCGGTCCCCCGCCTCGTCCTCGCCGAGGTACACCACCCCCTGACCGCCCGACCCGACACGGCCCAACAGCCGGTACGGGCCGGCGACCGTGGGGTCGTGGGTCCACAACGGGGTCAACCCCGGCAGCGGGCCACGGGCGAGTTCTGTCATCCCGACTCCATCAGCGTCTGTCCCGTTCCACTCGGCCTGGTACAGAGGTCATGGTGCCATGCCCTCGCCGGCCCTGACGATCACCGCGCGTGCCCTCGCGCCGGGTCCGCTGCGGGCGGTGGTCCTGACGCCGATGTCGGGCATCGAGCGCAGGATGGCCGTGGTCGCCGTATGGTTCGCCGAGACCCAGGCGGAACGGCAACGTCGAACGTGGCGTGCCGCGGGTGGCTGAGAAAGGAGCAGGTATGTCAGCCGAGCCGGAGCCGGGCCTCGCGCCCGAGCACACGAGGCCACGGTATGCCGAGGATCCGATCATGTTGACGGTCGACGGGCAGAACTTTCGCATTCGTGAGCGTGCTGAGAAGCCTGGCGAGTACGACTTCGACTGGCTCAGCGGGCCGCACGACTACGGCTTCGGGCTCAGCAGAGCTGACGGCTCCGCAATGACCCTGCCTGAAATGGAGGCGGCCATCCGTAACTTCCTCGCTGAGATCGACCCCGCCACCGGTTACCTGAGGGAGTAGCGCAGCGGCAGTCCAGGACTGAATCTGGCCGATGTCGGATGGGCTGATGCGGATTCCGTGCCCGCTTGTCGTGGATGCTGTGCACGGCCTTCAGCCCGTACCGGCGACACCTCGACGCGGCCCACGCCGACAAGGTCATCGACGAGTTCCTGAGGTGGCTGGACCACGACCGGCCGGCCGCTGACGGCGACGGCTGGTCGTGCTGGTCGGTGCACCCGAACTTCTTAGTTGAGCAACTTCTCCGTGAGGTCCATCAAGCGTTCGGCGTTCTGCGGGTCGAGCGTGGGGAAGCTGGGCGGAAGTCGCTTGTTCCGGTCTACGGCGGTCAGCGGGTCGGCTGGCGGCGCGTCCAGGAACTGGTGAATCGGGGCCACCGCGTCCGCGACGGGGCGGGCCGCCACCGACACGGCCGCCAGCAGCCCGCGGACGACCAGCGGAAGCGGGCTGCGGTCGCCGCTCTTGGTGAAGCCGGGATGGTAGAGCACGTATCGGGCGCGGCTGCCGGACCGCTGGGCGAAGCCCACGCCGAGCAGATCGTTGGCTCGACCGGCCTGTAGTTGTGCGGTGACGACCGAGTAGCCCGACGCCAGTTGTGGGTCGGCCCAGCGCACCCCGCCTTTGGTGACGCCGACGCCGGCGATGTTCACGATCACCGGCGCGGTAGCCCGGTCCAGAGCCTCACTCAGACCGAAGCTGAGCAGATACCGACTGACGTAATAGAGCGCGAACGTGCGCTCCAGGCCCTCGGCGGTCACGATCCGGCGCGGCGCCACGGCATTGGCAAACAGCGCCAGCGCGTCCACGACCTGGTACTCGGTGAGGATGTGCTCGACGACCTGCCGCGTCTCGGCCACGCTGGACAGGTCGACGGGAAGGAAGGTGATGGTGCCGCCCGCCAGCGCCTCGCCGCGTTCGCGGTTGCGGCCGAGCACCAGCACCCGGTCACCGCGTTCGGCCCGTCCGAGGGCGAACGCGCGCCCCATTCCGTTGGTGCCGCCACTGACCACCACGACTCCCATGTCGCCTCCACTACCGTTCTTTACTGACCGTGCTCATCCTGGGCGGATGATCGGCGGAGGCGAAAGAAGGCACTTTCATGGCCACTAGTAACACCGGTGTGCGTACCTTGCTGGACAGCCACCGGTTGCCGAATCCTGTTCCGGCCGACGAGTACGAGTGTTGTCCGGCCACAGACGTGTTGCGGCGGGTGAGTGACAAGTGGACGCTGTTGCTGATCACACTGCTCGGCCAGCAGCCGTACCGGTTCAACGAGTTACATCGGGCGGTCGAGGGCATCAGTCAGCGGATGCTCACCCGAACTTTGCGCACGTTGGAGAGCGACGGACTGGTAGAACGGGAAGTGTTTCCGACGTCGCCGCCGAGCGTCGAGTACCGGCTGACGCCACTCGGCGTCAGCCTGCTGGAGCCGCTCTCCGCGCTGGCCGGCTGGGCGGTCGACCACCACGCCGAGATCGCCGCGGCACGTCAGCGACCCATCTGACATCCGTAATCACGAGCATCGGCCGCAGCACGTCCCGGTAGCCGGAAAGCGGGAAGCGGTCCGCTGCCCGTCATCCCACCGACCACGCCCGGTTCGCGGTGTCGACGGCTCACTTGCGGCGGGCGCGGGCGGTGACCCGGGCGTTGGCCTTCGACCGCTGGGACAGTCGCCCGCCCGCCGACCATGAAGCCACCTATTTGCGCAGCCGCTGAGCCTTCTCCACCGAGAGGACGCGGATCACGTCGGCGCGGGTTGCGCCCTCGACCTCATAGGCGCCGGGCGAGCACGTGCACTTGATGGTCAACTTCCCACCCAAGGTCGCCCTCTCGAAGCTGGTGAGGCGGAGCACCGGCCCGCGTCTCGGTAGCCGGCGGATCACCCCTGTGGGGCGAGACTGTGGGCGCTCACGCAATTGATCTGGGGTCGGCTCACGTTATTGGTCCGGCCTGGGCTCAGGAGGTGTCCCCTCTGCGGCGTGGGGGTTGGCGGCGGATCTGGTTGGTGCGGTCGGTGATGGTGTCGATCTGTGCGGCTAGGTCGGGGTGGTCGGGGAGGTGTTGGTGGATCGCGGCGAGGAGATCGGGCAGGGCGGTCGCGTCGGTGTCGCCGAGGGCGTGGTGTAGTTGCGCGAGGTCGCTGGTGGCGGCCTCGCCGAGGTCGGTCAGGGCGGTGATCTGGCCGGCGAGCCGGCGTAGGTCGGCGGTGTTGTCGTTGGCCCACTGGGCGACGGCGCGGTTGCCGGCGCGGCGGTCACGTTCGGCTTGGACGCGGCCGTCTCGGGTGTCGCCCGGCTGGTCGGTGGGGGCGGCGGCGCTGCGTAGGTAGCGGCGTTCGGCGGCTTGGCGGCTGGCCACTCCCAGGGCGGGCGCGAGAGCTTGCCAGGAGACCCCGGCGGCGCGGGCGGCGGCGATCAGGATCGGCTCGATGCTGGCCAGTTCGGTCTGGGCCCAGCGCAGCAGTACTAGGGCGTGGAGCAGGTCAGTGCCGCTGACCGCCGGGCGGTCGACGGCGGGCTGCTGAGCCGCGTGCGCGGTGGCGGCGACCGCGGCGGCAACTTCGGTGAGATCGCGCTTGGCGGGCGGTGACCCCGTGCTGGTGGCGGGGGTGTCGGGCATGCACCCTCCCTCCTTCTTGTGTCGTCTTTTGGATGACGAGCTGCTTGTCATCGGTGCGATGACGTGTTAGAAAGACGGTATCGCGCATTGACTGCCAAGTCGAGACCGCAGGAGGTGGGAACCATGTTGATGCGCAGCGAACCCTTCACCGAGGTCAACCGGCTCGCCCAGCAGCTGTTCGGCGTCCCGGCAACCGGGACCTGGTCGAGGCCGGCGGCGATGCCCGCCGACGCATACCGCAACGGCGACGAGTTCGTGATCGCGTTCGACCTTCCCGGCGTCGACGCCGACGCGATCGACATCGACGTGGAACGCAACGTGCTGACCGTGCGCGCCGAGCGCCGCCCCATCGACCTGGGCGAGCAGGCCACGGTGCAGCTGAGCGAACGCCCCCTCGGGGTGTTCTCCCGGCAGCTGTTCCTCGGCGACGCCCTGGACACCGACCACATCGACGCCGCCTATGACAACGGCGTGCTGGTCGTGCGGCTCCCGATCAAGGAGAAGGCCAAGCCCCGCAAGATCAGCGTGGCCGGGCGGGAACACACCGAGCGGAAGGTGATCACCGGCTGACCTGGCGGTTCGCCAGGGCCAGCCTCCCTCCCCAGTAAGACCGGACGTGGCGGGTGGTGACCGGCATGACCAGTGATCCCGTAGCGCAGGCGGGCACCGCGTTGTCCCCCGAGTGGGACCGCGGCTTCGACGAAGCGTTCACCGAACTGATCTGCGGCGACCCCGATCTGGTCCGCGCCGAGTTCGACGCCCTCATCGGCGCCAGCTTCGACGAACCACCCCCGCCCCCGACGCCACCCGCCCCGTCCACCGCCCAGCCGGCACCTTCCCATCCGCAACCCGACGCCTTGCCGACACCGGCGGCATACGACCGGCGCCCGCCCGGTGCCACCGGCAACAACCCACGATCGCCGCCCTGACACCCGACGTCGTCAGCTCCACGAACGGCCAGCACCGTCCCCGGGCCCTGATTCCACCTCCCCACCGCGCCCTTGGGGCCGACACGAGACCGTCGGCCCCAAGGGGCGACACGGCGAAGAGAAAGGAGGGTCGAACGCGGTTCCGAGAGACGGAGATTGAGCATGCGGCCCCAGCCGCGAAACCTGGCCTGACCAGGACGCTGGAGCGATAGCTCAGCGTTGAAATCGATGCCGGGATCGTTGTCACCGGGCCAATCAGCACCACGACGAGCTCACCAGCCCCGCAGCGGCTACCCCGACTCCTGCGTTCTGCCGCCACCGAGCGCTACGAACCATCACCGCCGGGCTCGTTGTTGCTTGGTCGCGTCGCAGTGTCACGCCGCCTCGGGACTGTCAGAATCGTAAGGAGCCGGTACGCGGGCGAGGAGAAGTCATGAGCGACTGGAACGAAAAGATCATCGTTGAGTTTCGCGCCAACGGTGGGCAGGTGGGCGGTCAGTTCGCTGGCGCACCGCTGCTGCTGTTGCACACGGTCGGCGCCAAGAGCGGCCAACCTCGCGTGAACCCGGTGATGTACCAGAAGGTGGACGGCGGCTACGCCGTGTTCGCGTCCAAGGGCGGTGCTCCCACCAATCCCGACTGGTACCACAACCTGCTCGCTCATCCGCAGGTCCAAGCGGAGATCGGTACGGGCAAGGTCGAGTTGGTCGCCAGAGTTGCCGCCGGGGACGAGCGGGAACGGATCTGGAGCGCGCAGAAGGCCGCGTATCCAGGCTTTGCCGACTACGAGCGGAACACCAGCCGGCAGATCCCCGTCGTCGTGCTGGAACCTGCGCCGTAGGCAGAGACGTACAGGGCAGGTGGGAGCACTATCGTTCTGGCGTGCACATCCGTTTTGACATCCCAGCCGATCCCGCCTACCCGGGCCGCGTGGCCGCTGCGCTCAGCAGGGTTCGGCTGCGCAGGTACGGCTACATCGGCGCGGTGCTGGCGGCGATCGGGGCGATCGGTTTCGCCGTCTCGCGTGGGTTCGCGTGGGGCGACCAGATCTCGCCGCTCTGGATAACGATGATCCTGGGTGGCTTCCTGTCGATGCTGTACTCACCGTGGGTGCGGCTGCGCGCCCGGCGCCGCTCCAGTCGCTACGCTGTCGAGGGCGCCTACGACATCACCGACGACAACATCATGATGCGCAGCGGCTCGGAGTCCGGCGGCATCGCCTGGGACGGGGTCGCCCAGGTACGGGACACCCCTGAGTTCTGGATCGTGTACGTCGGCCGGATGCCGGCGACCGTGATCCCACGCCGCTTGATGTCCGCCGAGGACGCCGAGACGTTGCGAGCCTTTATGGCCGAACGTGGGTTGCTCCAGCTTCGGTGAACCCAAAGGCGCCGCCAGAGAACCTGCCCTGTTCGTCAACGACGAGGCATGGTGGTGGAACGACGCGGCCGGGCAAGCCGCCGGGGCGATCGCGTCGGGCGGCCGATCGGACGTGAGGCGCGGCGCCTCGTCTCCGGGCGGATGCGCACAGCCCGGTCTCTAACGCTCGGCGTCATCGGTGCGGTGCCGGGCGCCGGCGATGAACGTGTCGAGCACCGGCCCGTGCAGCACGCCGCCGGGCAGCGGATCGCGCCGCGCCCGCGCCACCAGGCGCGGCACGGGCAGTCGGTGCGGGCGCGGCGCCGCAGCGAGCACCACGTTGCCGTACCGCCGGCCGCGCAGCATCCGCCGGTCGGCGACGACACACACGTCGGCGAAGACCGCCCGCAGGGTGGCCGCCTGCACCCGGGTGAGGACCAGGGGCGGCAGGTCGGTCACGTTGACCAGGTAGATACCGTCCGGTCGCAGCACCCGCGCGACCTCGGCAGCGAATGCCACGGTGGCTACGTGCGGTGGCATCCGGGCCGCCCGATAGATGTCGGCGAACACCAGGTCGTACGCGCCGGCGGGCGCAGCGACGACTGCCTCCCGCGCGTCGGCGACCTGGATCTCGACACCGGCCGGTCGGGGCGGCAGGTCGCGCGCCACCAGTTCGACCACAGCCGGATCCCGCTCGACGACCACCTGTGCCGAGCCAGGCCGGGTCGCGGCGACATAACGTGGCAGCGTCAAAGCGCCGCCGCCGAGGTGCAGCACGTCCAGCGGATCACCGGCCGGCGCGGCGAGATCGGCCACGGCGGCCATCCGGCGGACGTACTCGAAGTGCAGGTATGTCGGATCGGCAAGATCCACGTACGACTGTTCGACGCCACCAGCGAGGAGCGTACGCCCGGTGGGCCGGGCCGGGTCGACGGCCAACTCGAGCCGGTCGTCGGTTGCCTCCATGACCAGGCAGGCTAGTCCACCCGCCCGTGGAACTGCCGTGGGCCGAGGAGTCTCGCGGTCCGGGCGGAGCCGCGTCAGGCCGTCAGCGGGAAGTGCGCTCCACGCCCGGTCGGAGCCGGGAGATCGGCACCGGAGATGCGGACCATCACCAGGGGTTCGCCCGGCGGATGGTGGCCGAGGTGGTCCGGTGGCTGACACGAAGGAGAGGAATCTCCTGAGCTTCTCGTGGGTTAGGTTCACACCCGGCTCGGCAACGGTGGGCCTGGCCAGCCGCCGGGGAAGGGCGCCTTTCACGGTCGGACGGAAGCGGAGGTGGCATGGTCAAGGGGTGGCCCGGTTGGGTCGGCACGTTCACCGGCGTGGTACTCATCACGGTGGCCGTGCTGCCGTTGGCCGCGCTGGCGGTGTGGGCTCTGGCACGCCGTCGGAGTGTCACCGGCACCACTCCGGCGTCGGCGTGGCGGATGTCGCTGGCCGAGGTCGGCATCGTCTACGGGACGGTGCCGTGGGTATGGATGATCATGTTGCCGGGCGCCCAGGCCGGCGCCGTCCCCGGTCGAGTCAGCCTGGTTCCGCTGCGGGATCTGCTCACGATCCTCACCGACGGGAGGCCGCTGACGGCGACGGTCCAGATCGTCGGCAACCTGCTGGTGTTCGCGGCGCTGGGGTTGCTCGCCCCGCTGCGGTTCGCGGCGCTGGCGTCGGTACCCCGGATCCTGGCACTCGCGGCGGGCTGCTCGGCCCTGGTCGAGACCGCGCAGTACGTCCTGCAGCTGGACCGGGTGTCCTCCGTGGACGACGTACTGCTCAACGCCGCCGGCGCCGGGCTGGCCGCGCTGGCGTCGCGCCGCTGGTGGCGCCCTACGGCCGAAGCGGCGTCAGACCGACCTCGATCGGCCACGGCACCGGTACGCTGAGCCGCACCCGGTACGCCCGATCCCACCGTGCTGACACGGCCACTTGACCAGCGCAGACGGCAGTTTTCGGCGCCCGCAGGGCCGGGTTTCAGCCCTCGATCGGCGGGCGGTCGCTGTTGAGGTGGAACGCGCGCTCCTCGGCCTCCTGACGGGCCACGACGAAGTCGCCCTGCCAGTCCTGAGCGTCGTCCGGGATACGCGCGACCACGTGCTCACCGTGTATCCGGCCGTCCGCGTCAGTCAGGGTGACCCCGACGACGGTGTGCC
Organism: Micromonosporaceae bacterium KJ-029; assembly: GCA_005402585.1. Lineage (GTDB taxonomy): Bacteria > Actinomycetota > Actinomycetes > Mycobacteriales > Micromonosporaceae > Micromonospora. Next base: position 25,669 of record BIFP01000003.1, read on the forward strand.
CACGCCCCGGTATGGCGTAGTGACGCACCGCCCAACGGGCGGACATCTGCGAAGCATGGCGTCGGCGTCGGGCACCGGCCGTCACGGCCAGGGAAACCAGCAGGACGACGGTGAGCACGAGGATGGAGACGGCCAGGAACGCGATGATCCGCACCCACCCGAGGCTACCGTGCTTCGTGCCGGCGGTGCACGGTACGGAGGCGTCGACAGGCAGCCCGGAATGCGATCAGGACCGGTCGCCGTCACGGGAGAACCAGCGACGAATCGCTGTTGATCTGGTCGGGATGGCCGGATTCGAACAAGCACATTCGCTTATCGGGAAAGGCTTTATCGACGCCAACAGCCGCCTGGTCATCGCGGCTGGGATACTGTGGCGCACATCACAAAGCGGCAGGCCCGAAACCGAGCCCGACTGACGTCTTTCTCTTGCCGAAAGCCTCTATTGAGGGTCCTGGTGTGGCGCTGGAGCGCGGTAACGCGTCCCCCTCTACCTCGCCTAGGGGCCGGCCATTGTCTTGGCAGAATCGACCTCTGAGCGCTGTTGATATTGCGCATCGGCCGCTGGTCCGACCGCCGGGGCCGGTAATACGGTCGGCCGCATGCCCGAACGGACCGTGTTGGAACTGAGGCCTTACCGGGACGCCCTCGCGCTACCGGGGTTGCGTCCCCTTCTGCTGGTCGCGGTCCTGGCCCGGGTGCCGGTGGCCGCCACGGCGGTGGTGATGACGCTGCACGTGCTCGATCTGGGCCACGGCTATTTCGCCGCCGGACTGGTCGGGGCGACGATAACGGTCGGTTCGGCGCTCGGCGCACCACTGCTGGGCAGGCTGGTCGACCGCCGTGGCCTGCGGCCGATGCTGCTGCTGACCACGGCGGTCTCGGCGCTGTTCTGGGCGACGGCGCCGGTCCTGCCGTACCCGGTGCTGCTCGGCACCGCTTTCGTCGGCGGGCTGCTCGCCCTCCCGGTCTTCTCCGTGGTCCGGCAGTCGATCGCCGCGCTGGTCCCGCCGACCCACCGTCGTCAGGCGTACGCGCTGGACTCGATGTCGGTCGAGGTCAGCTTCATGATCGGGCCGGCGGGGGCGGTGGCCCTGGCCACCGGTGTCTCGCCCACCCTGACCATGTACGCCGTCGGCGGCGGCATCGTGCTGGCCGGACTCACCCTGCTGGTGCTCAACCCACCGACCCGGGCCTGGGACGAGGAGACGACTTCGGCGCAGCCGGTGCCCCGCCGGCAGTGGCTGACCCCACGGCTGCTCGGGCTGCTCGCCGGTGGTGCGGCCAGCACGCTGGTAATCGCCGGCACCGATGTGGCGGTGGTGGCGGTGCTGCGTGACGCCGGTCAGGTCGACTGGACCGGTGTGGTGCTGGCCCTCTGGGCCTCGTACTCGTTGGTCGGCGGCTTCACTTACGGTGCGCTGTCCCGCCCGGTGCCGTCGCTGAGCCTTACCGTGGTGCTTGGTCTGGTCACCATTCCGGTCGGTCTGGGCAGCGGCGAATGGTGGCTGCTGGCCCTGGCGCTGCTGCCGTCCGGAGCGCTCACGGCGCCGACCGTAGCCGCCACCGCCGACGCGGTGAGCCGGCTAATGCCTGCGAGCGTACGGGGTGAGGCGATGGGCATGCACGGCTCGGCGATGACGGTGGGGCTGGCGCTCGGCGCCCCGCTGGCCGGGGCGGTGATCGATGCCACCGCGCCGGCCTGGGGCTTCGCCGCGACGGGCCTGCTCGGCGCGTTGATCGCGCTGGCGGTGCTGCCGACCGGGTTGCGTCACCGGAGATCTGCCGCCGCCACCGTTGCTCCCACACCCGATTCTGCTCCCGTCCGATCGTGATCTAGACCCCCGGCCCCCGGCCTGACGGATTCCCACGCGCCCCGACCCGGGTGCTGCCGGCGCGGTCCGGCCTGGCGTTGGTTCCGGTGCGGCCAGCCGCCGGACCGCAGCGCCGGTCAGCGGCGGATCAGTGCGAAGACACCCCAGCCCAGGTACTCGCGTCGGTAGCGGACGTGGCGCAGTGGGTCGTCGGTCAGCTCCTGTCGCAACTCGCCGGCGAGCGGGTCGTCCGGGTTGGCGTCCAACCAGCGGCGCAGGTTGAGCCAGTGCGCCGCCCCGTAGCGGTCCCAGCTGTCCTGGTCGGCCAGCACCATCTCGACCAGGTCCCAGCCCTGGTCGCCGAAGAGCCGGACCAGGCCGGGCAGGTCCCGGAAGTCCTCCCGGGTCGTGGCGTGGCAGCCCTCGATGGTCTCCTGGTCGGGCGGGTCGATCCGCCAGTAGGGCTCGCCGACCAGCGCGATGCCGCCCGGACGCAACCCCCGGGCCAGGATCTCCAGCGTGCCGGCGACGCCGCCGCCGATCCAGGTGGCACCGACGCAGGCCGCCACGTCGACCGGCTTGTCGGGTACGTGGGACGCGGCGTCGCCGTGAACGAAGCTGACCCGCCCGGCCACGCCCAGCTCGACGGCCCGGTCACGGGCGGCGGCGACGAAGGCGGTGCTGATGTCGACGCCGGTGCCGACGACGCCGTGGTCGCGGGCCCAGGTGCAGAGCAGCTCGCCCTTGCCGCTGCACAGGTCGAGAATCGACGTCCCCGGCGGCAGTTTCAGCACCCGGCCCAGGGTGGCCAGCTTGCCGGCATCGAACGGGTTGAGGATACGCAGGTCACCCTCGCGGATGACGAAGCTACGTGGTAGGTCCATGGCCGGGCACGGTAGGCGCCCCCGACCGGCCTCCCCAACCACATTTTCGGGGCGGGTTCACATGAACGTAAGCATCACTTGTCTCTCGGCTACCGAGTGAGACGTTTCTCCGTGAGCAGGGGCAGTGGTGAGGAAGACTGGCACCACGAGCGGTAGTTCGCCTTCTCGGTCGCGCTGCACGACACGGACCGCCTGTGTCTGCCAGATGTCGGCTGGTGCTGAAGCCGGCAACGCGACCGGTGTGGCTTACAGGAGTGGAAAGGATGAGCGATACCGATCTTGGCGCCCGCAGCGCGCGCGGCAGCGAGTACGCCGACCTGTCCCGCCTGGTCCGGAAGGCCGGTCTCCTCGACCGGCGGCCCGGTCGCTACGCGTTGCGCGCGACGGTGGTGCTGGGTTGTCTCGCAGTGGTGGGCGTGGTGTTCGTCCGGCTCGGGCAGTCGTGGTGGCAGACGGCGGTCGCCGCCGCCGCCGCGGTGCTGCTGGCGCAGTTGGCGTTCCTCGGTCACGACGCCGGGCATCGGCAGATCTTCCGCTCGCGCCGGGCGAACGACGTGGTCGGCCTGGTCTGCGGCAACCTGTTGACCGGGATCAGTTACGGCTGGTGGGTCGACAAGCACAACCGCCACCATGCCCATCCGAACACCGAAGGCCACGATCCCGACATTGCGGTGGCTCCGCTGTCCTTCACGCCGGGTCAGGCCGCGACGCAGCGCGGGCTCCGGGCGCTGTTCGTCCGGCACCAGGCGGCGCTGTTCTTCCCTCTGCTGCTGTTGGAAGGTCTGCACCTGCACGCCAACAGCGTCCGGGCGGTCGTCGTCGACCGCGGACTCCGACACCGACCAGCCGAGGTCGGCCTGCTCGCCCTGCACCTCGCCGGCTACCTCACGCCCGTGTTCCTGCTCCTGAGCGTTCCGCAGGCGATCGCCTTCATCCTGATCAACCAGGGCCTGTTCGGCCTTTACCTGGGCAGCTCCTTCGCCCCCAACCACAAGGGGATGCCCATTCTGACCGAGGCCGACAACCTCGATTACCTGCGCCGACAGGTCCTCACCTCCCGCAACGTCCGCGGCGGCCGTCTCCTCGACGCACTACTCGGTGGGCTCAACTACCAGATCGAACACCACCTGTTCCCCAGCATGCCGCGACCGAACCTGCGCCACGCCCAGCCGATGGTTCGCCAGTTCTGCGTCGAACATGGCATCTCGTACCACGAAACCACCCTGGCTCAGTCCTGGGCGCAGGCGCTGGCACACCTTCGAACGATCGGCACCCGACCCAGCCGACCGGAGGATGACACAGGCTAGGGCCCGTGTCGTTCAAAGGTCGGTCAGTGGGACAGACGCCGCCATTGGCCGCTGTCGAGGTGAAGCTCCGATTAGAACGGTCTCTCCCTCGACATCTCCGTGAAGTGCAGGCGATCTTCGCCCTCGGCGACCGATCTGGCCGTGATGTCGTCACGCACGACGACCGGTCCCTGCGCGTTCCGTCGAGATGCAGGATCGTGCTGCCTCTGCCCACGGCGTAGTCGGAGGTGCCCCAGATGTCGTGGGTGTAGTTCCAGGGCCACTACCATCCTGCTGTGTCGATTGCGACCGGGCCGGGCGCCCGCCGAGGCCTGCTCGACGTGCTCCTCGACGCCGCCGACCGAACGCCCGACCAGGTCATCGTGCACGTGCGGGAGGACGGCACCGAGCGTACGGTCAGTTTCCGGCAGCTGCGGGACGAGTCGCTGCGGGTGGCCGGCGGCTACCGCGCCGCCGGGGTGGCGCCGGGTACGCCCGCGCTCCTGCTCGCCGACGCCGGAGACGACTTTCAACCGATGTTCTGGGGTGCGCTCGCCGCCGGACTGGTGCCGGTGCCGTTGCCGCCCGAGCCGAGCCGGGTACGGGCGGTCCGGGACCTGCTCTCCGACGCCGTGGTGGTGACCGATGACGCCACCGCCGCGGCGGCGGACGGGCTGCCCGCGCCGGTGCTGCGGCTGGCCCAGCTGCGCGCCGGGATCCCACCGGACGACCTGCCGACGCCCGCCGGGGACGACCTCGCCTTCTTGCAGTTCTCCTCCGGCAGCACCGACGCGCCCCGTGGGGTGGAGCTGACCCACGACAACGTGCTGGCCAACCTGGAACAGGCTCGGTTGGCCACCGGCGCACGCCCGGACGACGTCCTGGTCACCTGGATGCCGTACTTCCACGACATGGGGCTGATCGGCACCCACCTGGCCCCGCTCGCCGTCGGCCTCAAGCAGGTACGCATCGGTCCGCTGGCGTTCGCCAAACGTCCAGCCGTCTGGTTCACCACCGCCCACCGGCACCGGGCCACCCTGCTGTCGGCGGCGAACTTCGCGCTGGCCCTGGCGGTGCGCCGGGTGCCGGCCGAGACTCTCGCCGGACTCGATCTGAGTCCGGTGCGGTGCGTGGTGGTGGGGGCCGAGCCGATCTCCGCAGCGGTGTGGCGGTCCTTTGTGGCCCACACCCGCCCGGCGCGGCTCGACCCGGCCGCACTGCGACCGGTGTACGGGCTCGCCGAGGCGACCCTCGCGGTGACCTTCCCCCCGCCCCGAGAGGTGGCCGCTCCCCTGATGCTGGACCGCGCCGAGTTGAGCCGGGGCCGGGCGGTACCTACGCACCCCGGCCCGCACGCGGTCGAGCTGATGGACCTGGGCCAGCCGGTGACCGGCTGCGCGGTGCGCATCGTCGATGAACACGGCCGGCCGTTGGCCGAGCAACGCGTCGGCCAGATCGAGGTGAGCGGCCCGAACGTGGCCCGGGGCTACCACCGGGCGCCGCAGGCCAGCCGGGAGACCTTCGTGGCTGGCTGGCTGCGTACCGGCGACCTGGGTTTCCTGCGCGACGGGCGGCTCTGTGTCACCGGCCGGGCCAAGGACGTGGTCTTCGTCAACGGCCGGACCTTCCACGCCACGGACCTGGAGTCGGTGGCCGTTGCCACCCCGGGCCTGCCGGGCGATCTGACCGTGGTGGTCGGCGCCACCGACCCGGGCTCCGGTGGGGAACGAATCGTGGTGTTCGTGCCGTGGGCCCGCCCGCCGGCCGGGGCGGCCGGGGCGCTCGCGGCGGTTCGGGCTCGGGTCGCCGAGGCCTGTGGCCACGACGAGGTCCGGGTGCTGCCGTTGCCGCCCGGCGCGTTCGCCCGGACCACCAGCGGGAAGCTACGCCGGCGCCGGATGCGCGACCGGTACCTGGCCGGCGACTTCGCCGACCGGGAGCGGCGCTGGTGCGCACCGGCCGACCGCATCCCGGCAGACAGTCCGCCGGCCCCCGTCCTTCGGCTGCCGCCCGCCGTCGACGGGCCGTCCCGGCGGGAGCTCGAAGAGCTGATCCGGCAGGTCTGGGCCCGGGTGCTGGACCGGGCGCCCGCCGCGATCGGCCTGCATGACCGGTTCCTGGCCATCGGCGGGTCGTCGCTGAAGGCGATGGAGGTGCTCGCCGGGCTGGAGGACGCCCTGGGCACCACGTTGAACCCGGCGGACCTGCGGGACTGCGCCAGCGTCGCGGCGCTCGCCGACCGGCTGGCCGCCACCTGGAAGCCGACCGTTCAGGCCACCGCCCGGCCGGTCATCCGACCGGCCGCCGACCCGGCCGTTGACCGCCGCGGCGGCGGGTCAGCGACGGTCGCGGTGATCGGGATGGCCTGCCGGTTCCCCGGCGCGGACACCCCGGAGGAGTTCTGGCAACGGCTGGTCGACGGCGTCGACGCCGTCGGCCCGATCCCGGCGCACCGGTGGACCCCGTCGGGGGACACCGCGCGGTGGGGTTCCTTCCTCGACGACCCGATGCTCTTCGACGCCGGATTCTTCGGTCTCACCGCGCAGGAGGCCCGACTCACCGACCCGCACGCCCGGCTCTTCCTGGAGATCGGGTACGAGGCCCTGGAACGCGCCGGGTACGCCGGACCTCGCCGGCACGGCCACCGGATCGGCGTCTTCGCCGCCGTCGGCGAGAGCGCGTACCCGGAACTGCTGGCCGCCGACGGGCCGATCGGCGGGGCGGCGATGCTGGTCGGAAACCTGCGCAACCTCGTGCCGGCCCGACTGGCGCAGGCACTGGATCTGACCGGGCCGGCGTTGGCGGTGGACACGGCGTGCTCGTCGGCGCTGGTCGCACTGCACCTGGCCGCCCGCAGCCTGGCCGCCGGGGAGTGTGACGTCGCGCTGGTGGGCGGGGTGAACCTCAACCTCACCGAGACCGGGTACCGGATGCTCGACGCCGCCGAGGCGCTCTCCCCCACCGGGCGTTGCCGTGCCTTCGACGCCGACGCCGACGGTTTCGTCCCCGGCGAGGGCGGTGCCGCACTGGTGCTCCGCCGGGCCGACGACGCATACACCGACGGGGACCCGGTGCTCGCCATGGTCGCCGGGACGGCCGTCGGCAACGACGGGCGCTCGCTGAGCCTGCTCGCCCCGAACCCGCACCGGCAGTGGGAGGTGATCGCGCGCGCCTACCGGGAGGCGGGGATCGACCCGACGGAGGTGTCGTACGTGGAGGCCCACGGCACCGGCACCGAACTCGGCGACCCGGTGGAGGTCCGGTCGCTGGCCACGGCGTACCCGCCGCCCGCCAACGGGGTGCCGCGCGGGCTGGGCTCGGTGAAGACCAACCTCGGCCACCTGCTCAACTCGGCAGGGTTGCCCGCGCTGGTCAAGGTGGTGCTGGCACTGCGGCACCGGTACCTGCCGCCCTCCCTGCACCACGCCCGGCCGTCCGTCCGCTTCGACCTCGCCAGCGCCGGCTTCGCGGTGGTCTCCGAGGGGCGGCCGTGGACCGCACCCGGCCCGCTGGTCGCCGGAATCAACGGGTTCGGTTTCGGCGGGACGAATGCGCACGCGGTCCTGCGGGAGGCCCCGGCCGAGTCGCCGAGCAGCGTCCCGGCCGAACCCGGATGCCACCTGGCCACGCTCACCGCGCACTCGGCGTCGGCGCTGCGCCAGGCGGCTCGGGAACTCGCCGCACACCTGCGCGCCCACCCGGAACTCACCGAGGCCGAGATCTGCGCCAGCGCCGGTACGGCCCGTGACGACGCCCCGTACCGGCTGGCGGTGGTCGTCGACGGGGACCTGGGCGGACGGCTCGACGCCGCCGCCGACACCCTCGCCGACGAGCCGGTCGGCCGGCGGCCCCGGACCGTGCTCGTCTTCCCGGACGACGGCGCGGCGCTGCCGGCTGCGGCCGTGCGCGACCTGCACGACCGGCTGCCGGTCTTCCGGGATCTGCTGGCCGAGGCCGCCGCCGCGCCGGTGGCGGGGCGTCAGCTGCTCTCCTGGTGCCTGACCGGCTCGGCACCGGATCCGCAGGTCGCGGGGCCGGTGGCGGTCGCGGTCGGATTCGCCCTCGCCGGTCAGCTCGCCGCCTGGGGAGTGGTGCCGGACACCACGATCGGGTACGGCGTCGGTGCCCTCGCGGCAGCCGCCGCCCGCGGCGAACTGGAGCCGGCCGAGGCCGTCCGGCGCGCCGGTGCGACCGCACGACCGGCGGAGCCGGCGTGGCGCGCGGCGCTGCGGCGGTTGCGCCACGACGGGTACGACACCGTCGTCGACCTGGGGGCGGGCCGCCGACTGCGGGCCGCGCTGCAGGCCACCGATGATGCTTGCCCCGATCCGGTACGGGTGCTGACGGTGCTGGACGCCGCGGTGCGGGCGGGTGCCGGCACCGGGGCGCTGCTGGCGGTGGTGGGACGGCTGTGGACCCTCGGTGGACCGCTGGACCGGGCCGCCCTGTACGCCGGCCGGCGACGGGTGCCGGTGCCGACGTACCCGTTCCAGCGGCGGTCGTATCCGCCGTCGGCGCCGCCGCAGGCGGCCGTGCCGCTGCACCGGGTCGCCTGGCGGGAAGCGCCGCTGAGCGCCGGTGATCTGCCGGCCCGGGTACGGCTGCGCGGTCCCGGCCTCGGCAGCGACCTCGCCGACCGGCTCGCCGCCACGCTCCAAAATCGGGGCGTCACGGTATCGGCCGCGCCGGAGGCGGGTGACGACCTGGCAGCACCGGAGGTGACCGTGTGGCTGGCCGGGCCCGCGGTCGATCCGCCGGACGTGGCCGCCCTCGACACCGCCGTGGCAGGGCAGGTCGAAGCGGTGCGGGCCCTGCTCGACGAGCCGGCCGGGCAGCTCGGCCGGCTGCTGGTGCTCACCGAGGATGTCCAGGTCACCGGGGCTGCCGAGCAGCCCCGGCCGGTACAGGCGGTGCTGACCGGACTGTGCTGGGCACTGGCCGACGAGCGTCCCGACCTGCCCATCCGGGTGATCGATCTGTCCAGTGTGGACGATGTGACGGTCCGGGTGGAGTCCGTGTGCCGGGAGTTGTCCGGCTGCCGCCTCGACGACGCTGCGGACAGCGGCTCGGGCACCGACGAGCACCCGTTGACCGGGGTGGCCTGGCGGGCCGGACGTCGGCTCAGGCGGCACCTGGTGTCGGCACCGGATCCGGACGACCGGTCCGGCGACCCCGACGACCGGTGCGGCGAGCCGGCGACCGGACCGCCCGACGGCGTACACGTCATCGTCGGCGGCTGCGGTGGGATCGGCGCCGAGTTGGCCCGTACTCTCGCCGGTCGGGGCCGCCCCACCCTGCTGCTGGCCGGGCGGTCGGAGCGGGCCCCGGACGGCCTGCTGGCGGAGTTGACCGAGGCGGGCGCCACCGTGAGCTACCAGCGTTGCGACGTGACCGTGCCGGCCGACGTCGACGCGCTGCTGGCCGGGGTGTCCCGGGTGGAGACCGTCTGGCACGCCGCCGGGACGGTACGGATCGGCACCCTGGCGACGAAATCCGTCCCGGACATCCTCGCCGTGCTGGCCCCCAAGGTACGCGGCAGCCACCTGCTGGCGGAGGCGTTGCGCCGGCACCGCCACGACCGGGCGGCGCTGGTCGGCTTCTCGTCGGTCAGCGCGGTGCTGCCCGGCCTGGCCGGGGCGATCGGCGACTACGCGGCAGCCAACGCGTTCCTCGACGCCTTCGCCGCCGCTCAGCGGGCCGCCGGCCGGCCCGCCCAGGCGGTCGGTTTCGCGCCGATCACCGACACCGGCATGGCGGCCCGAAGCGGCGCCGTGGCCACGGCGGGCCGTGGCACCGCCGGCGGGTTGGACGTCCGGGCCGCGCTGCGGGCGCTACAGGCCGCCCGGGGTGTCGACGCCGCCCACCTGGTTGTCGCGGACCTACGCCCGGATCCGGCGACCGTCGCCCCGACCTCCGGCCAGCCGACACCGGGCCGGCCGGAGGTGGACGAGCTGTCCCGGTTGCTGCGCCGGCTGCTCGCCGAGCCGCTGCACCGCCCGAGCGAGGAGATCGCCGACGACGTCTCGTTCCTCACCCTCGGACTGGACTCGCTGGCCGCGGTGGACCTGGTCAAACGGTTGGAGGACGAACTCGGCCGGCAACTGCCGGTCACCCTGTTCTTCGAGTACACCACCGTCGCGGCGCTGGCCGGTCACCTGGCGGAGTCCGGCACCGCTCCGACGGCACCGGCCGACGGGTCCGTGCCTCCGGCTTCTCCCCCGGCGCCGGTGGTGGCGGGGCCACCGCCGCCGGCGGCGCCCGTACCGGTCGCCGACGGGGAGCCGTTTCCGCTGACCGCGGTGCAGCGGGCGTGGTACGTCAACGAGCGGCTGCACCCGACCGTGGCCAGCTACGCCTTCGTCCGGCAGACCGTCACCGGGCCGCTCGACGCGGACCTGCTCGGCCGGGCGCTGGCCGGCCTCGCCGCCCACCATCCGATGCTGCGGGTCCGGTTCGTCCCGGCGGCCAGCGCCGGCACCCCGCGCCAGACGATCCTCCCGGCCGCCGACTCGGGCCCCGCCGCGATCTCCTACGAGGTGCATCCGCTCACCGGGCCGCTCAGCGTGCTGGAGGAACGACTCTGCAACACCCCGGTCGACCTGACCCGGCAACCGCCGCTGCGGGCCGTCCTCGCCCGGGAGCACCCCGACCGGTCCCACCTGCTGCTGGTGCTGCACCACGCGGCCGGGGACGGGTTCAGCCTCAACCTGCTCAGCGAGCAGCTCTGGGCCGACTACACCGCGCTCGCCCGGGGCCGCGTCCCCGCCCTGCCACCCGCCTCCCCCGGGTTCGGCCGGTACGCCGTCGATGTCGCCCCGCCCACCGACGCGGATCTGACGTACTGGCGCGAGGCGTTGAACGGTCCGGGGTGGACGCTGCGGCTGCCGTACGACGGCGACCCCCTGGGGATGCCCGCCCCGCCGTACGTGACGCACCTGGGCGAACTCGACGACGCGTTGGTCGACCGGCTGCGTGAGCGGGCCGCCGAGGCCGGTGTCTCCCTGTTCCACCTGCTCCTCGCCGGGTACGTCCGTTGTCTGGCCCGGTGGAGCGGACAACGGCGGGTGCCGGTGAGCGTGGCGCGGGCCGGCCGGGACGCCCGGTTGCCGGGTATCGAGCGGATCGTCGGCCCGTTCGCCGACACCCTGCCGCTGCTGCTCGAGGTGGATCCGGCCGAGCCCGCCGGGCAGCTCGCCGACCGGCTACGAGAGTCCTGGGCCGTCGCGCAGCGCCACGGTTCGGTGTCCAGTCTCGACCTGGCCCGGCTGATGCGTCCGACCGGGGACGGCCCGCGCACCGCCAGCCCGGCCGGGTTCAGCTTCGCCCGGTTCCCGGTCACCGCCGACCCGGACTGCCCGGTGACGATCGCCCCGACGGCGGCCGGTTCCGGTTCCGCCGCCACCCAGCTCAGCCTGCTCTGGTGGGAGTCGGGGGCGACGCTACAACTGTCCTGGAACTTCCCGCCACGGCTGTTCCGACGGGAGACGGTGGCCCGGCTCGCCGCCGAGCACCACCAGGAACTGGTCGACCTCGCCGCCGGGCCGCACGTCGACCTCTTCTCACCGGCGGCCGACGGCGGAGACGTCACCGGGCGGATCCGGGCGGCCTGCAGGCGTACCCCAGACGCGGTGGCCGTGACCGATGGCGACCGTACGGTGACCTACCGGGACCTGGACCGGGCCGCCGACCGGGTGGCGGAGCTGCTCGCCGCCCACGGGGTACGCCCCGGCCAGCACGTCGGGATGCTCACCGCACCCGGCCCGGAGTCGGTCATCGCGGTGGTCGGGATCCTGCGCGCCGGAGCCGCCTGGGTGCCGCTGGACGCTGCCCATCCCCCGGCCCGTCTGGACGGGCAGCTGCGCCTCGCCGGGGCCGAGGTGGTGCTGCACGACGACGCCTGTGCGACCACCGTGACCCGGCTCGCCGGCCCGGTCCGACCGGTCCGGCTCGGGGCGGACTCACCCGAGGTCCCAGCCGAGCTGCCGGCGACCGGGTCCGCGCTGGACGACACCGCCTACGTGATCTTCACGTCGGGGTCGACGGGACGGCCGAAGGGGGTGCCGATCACCCACCGGTCGATGGTGAACTACCTCGACTGGGCAATCGACACCTTCGGCTACCGGCCCGGCGACCGGCTGGCCCAGACCTCGTCGATCTGCTTCGACGCCTCGGTCCGGCAGATTCTGGCGCCGCTGCTGGTCGGGGCAACTGTGGTCACTTTCCCCCGGTCGGTGCTGCGCGACCCGCAGGCGCTGCTGTCCCGGATAGAACGGGACCGGGTCACGGTGTGGAGTTCGGTACCCACCCTGTGGGAGCGGATCCTGCGGGCAGCCGAGGAGCGGGCGGTGCGCGACGGTGTCCCGCCGGACCTGCGCGCCCTGCGTTGGGTGCACGTCGGCGGGGAAGAGCTGTCGCCGGTGCCGGTACGACGCTGGTTCGATCTCTTCGGCGACGGCTGCCGGATCACCAACCTGTACGGCCCGACCGAGGCGACGATCAACGCCACCTGGCACCTGATCGACGGTCGCCCCGATGATGCGGTACGCCGGTTGCCGATCGGCCGGCCGATCGGCGGGGCGCGGGTACGGGTCGTCGACCCGGACGGGCGGCCCTGCCCGCCCGGCGTGGCCGGTGAGCTGCACCTCGGCGGTGTCGGCGTCACTGCCGGCTATCTGGGTGAGCCCGAGCTGACCGCCGCCGCGTTCGTGCACCACGGCGGGGAGCGGTACTACCGCAGCGGTGACCGAGGTCGGGCGGCCCCGGACGGCACGCTGGAGTTTCTCGGCCGCCTCGACGACCAGGTGAAGGTCCACGGGTACCGGCTGGAACCGGGCGAGATCGAGGCGGTGCTGCGCACTCATCCGGAGGTGGCCGCCGCGGTGGTGCTGCACCAGGCCGAGCCGCACCCGCGACTGCACGCCTTCGTCGCACCCGCACCGGAAACCGGACCGACCGTGGCGCAGCTGCGCGGTTACCTCGCCGACCGCCTGCCGGAGCAACTGGTCCCGGCCCGGATCCACCTGCTGGACAGCCTCCCGCTGACCCCCACCGGGAAGGTCGACCGGGATCGGCTTCGGGCGCACGGCGGTTTCGCACCGGCCGCCGGCCCGGAGCGCCTCCCCGCGCCGACCGGTCCGGCCGCCGTAGCCAGCGGCACCGGCACCGATCCCAGCACCGACACCGAGGCGAGACTGGCCCGGATCTGGGGCGAGCTGCTCGACCTGCCGACGATCGGTCCCGACGACGACTTCTTCGCCCTCGGCGGCGACTCCATCCTGGTGCTGGAGGTCTTCGCCCGCGCGCAGGACCACTTCCCGGCCACCCCCAGCCCAACCGTCATCTACCAGCACCGCTCCCTCCGCAAGCTCGCCGCCGCGATCGACGCTGCCGTCGATGCCACGGTGCACACCGCCGGCACCACGGCGCCGAACGATCCGGGTGAACCCTTCCCCGTGACGGCCACCCAGCGCGGCTTCCTGCTCGCTGACGCCGTCGCACCGGGCGCCGGCACCGCCTGGCTGGCCCGGCTGCGACTGCGCGGCCGGCTACGCCGCGAGATCCTGCAGCGCGCCGTCGACCTGCTGGTGGCCCGGCACCCGATGCTGCGTACCGTCTTCCCCGCCGGGGTCCGGCCGCCGGTCCAGCAGGAGCTGCCCCCGTCGCTACGGCTACCGATCGGCTACCAGGTGCTCACCGGCCCCGCCGAGGTGGCCGCCCGGGTCGCCGAGGAACGCCAACGGCGCTTCGAGCCGTGGGCGTGGCCGCTGCTGCGGCTACGGCTGCTGGCGCTCGCCCCCGACGACCACATCCTGCTGGTGCACGCCCACCACCTGATCGGCGACGGTTACAGCGCCGCCCTGCTCGGCCAGGAACTGTTAGCGGTCTACCACCGGCTGGTCGCGGACCTTCCCGACGACCTGTCCCCGCTGCGCACCCACTTCCGGGAGTACGTCGCGCTGCTGGCCCGCCGCGCCGCTGGCCCACCCGAGCCGGACGCGTACGCCTGGTGGACCGGCCGGTTCGACACGCCGTACCGGCCGCCGGTGCTCGGTGCCCGCCCCGACGCCTCCGGCGGACCGGACGCGGGCGGTACTCCGGTGGCGGGCCTTTCGGCGGTCTGCGGCTTCACCCTGGACGGGGCCGTGGTCAGCGGACTGCGCCGGCTGGCCGCCGACGCCGCGACCACGCTGTACGCCCCGGTACTGACCGCCTACCACCGGGCGGTGGCCAGCCTCAGCGGGCAGGACGACTTGGTCGTCGGCCTGGCGCTGACGGGTCGGGACCATCCGCTGCCGGACCTGCACCGGATCTTCGGTCCCTGCGCGGCGATGCTGCCGTTGCGGCTGGGTGGCACGGCTGGCTTTGCCGAGCAGCTCGCTCGGGTCGCGGCCGAGGTCGCCGCCGCCCGGCGGCACGACGACCCGCCGTCGATCGCGGCGGCCGTGCCCGCCGGACCGGGCCGCACCCCTGCCGGTGCCCAGTTCTTCTTCAGCTTCCTGGACTTCGCCGCACTCGGTGCACCGTCGCCCACAGCGGCCGGGGCGCCGTCGTCCGCGGGGGCCGGTGCCGGGACGGACCGGCTCAGCCTCGACTGGGACGAGGAGAGTGAACTGGCGCCGCCGCCACTCGGCACCGACCTGTTCCTGACCGCGCGCCCCGTACCGGACGGACTCCGCATCACGCTGCGCGGCTCCCCCAACGCGGTAACCCCGGCCGAGCTGCGCCGGCTCGCGGACCGGCTGCGCGCCGACCTCACCGCCGCGGCCGTCGACCGCCCGCCCGCAGGGCGGCAGGCCACAGTGGACGCGACCGTGCGGGCGACGACGGCCAGCCCGGCGCGGGGACTCAGGTTAACCGCGGCCATCGTCGGCTACCTGCCGCCCCCGACGCAGCTTGCCGCGATCGCCGGGTTGCCCGCCGACAGCCTGCCCCGGGCACAGGTACGCGACCTGCTCTTTCCCGACGGCCGTCCGCGGCTGCTGGAGGAACTGAGCACCCCGCTGGGTGTCTCCGGCTTCGTCTGCCTGCCCCGGTTCGCCGACGAGCTGACCGCCGCCGGGGACGCCCTCGCCACCGAGACCGGCGAGGCGGTCGACCTGGCCGCCAGCCTCGGCGCAGGGTGCGTGTCGCTGGCCGGCATGATTCCCGCCCGTACCGGCTACGGCCTCGGCGTGCTGCGGCGCACCCGCAGCGGGGTCGCGGTGACCACCGGTCACGCGGTCACCGTCGTCTCCGTCGTCCGCACGGTGGAGGCCGCGCTGGCGGCCACCGGACGAAGCCTCGCCGGCCGCAGCCTCGCCGTGGTCGGTCTCGGCTCGATCGGGTTCTCCTCGCTACGGTTGCTGCTGGCCCGGGCGGAACATCCGCCCGCGCGGCTCGTGCTCTGCGACGTCCCAGCCGCCGCACCGCGACTGGTCGAGCACGTCACGCGGCTGCGGGCGGACGGCTTCGCCGGCGGCATCGAGGTGTGCCCGTCGACATCGGGGATCGCCCCGGCCGGCTACGCGGTGGAGGTGATCGTCGCGGCGACGAGCGCGGCCACCGAGCCGGTCGAGGTCGACCGGCTGGCACCGGGAACGATCGTGGTGGACGACTCGTTCCCGCCCGCGGTGGACACCGGCCGGGCCCTGGCCCGGATGCGCCGGGACCGCGACATCCTGGTGGTCGGAGGTGGGCTGCTGGACGTCGGCCAGACGCGGCGCGATGTCCCGGCGGACCTGCCACCGGCACCGGCGGCCCTGCCTTCCGCCCTCGGGCTGCCCGGGACGATCGCCTCCTGCCGGCTGGAGTCGCTCCTGTGGGCAACTGCCCCGGACCTGCCGCTGGTGCACGGCCTGGTGGACGATTCGACCGCGGCGGCGTATGCGCGGGCGCTGACCGGAGCCGGGATCACCGCCGCGCCCCTGCACCTGCTGCACCACCTCGTCGAACCGGAGCTGCCCGGGATGCTGCCCGCGACTGTCACCTGAGGCGACCGGCCGGGCGGGCCCTGAGTAATCGAAACGCCCTGGTGTGGACGTTTGGTCCACAGCCAGGGCGTTTCGCTTCAGGGGCTGTCTGTCAGGTGCCGCCGACCACCACGACCGCGCCCGTTGCTGCCTCGACCCGGTGGATCGGCACGAACCACGATGCGTTCACCGCGTTGCCGCAGGCGTGGCTGCCCACTGCCACAAGATCGTTCGTGGCCGAGGTGGCGGTGTTCCAACGGGTTACCGGTGCCCCGGAATCACCCCCGAGGGTGGCGCCGTCGTTGGGATGCCCGGACCTGGTGTTGATGACGACCATTCGCTCGCCGCCGCAGGTGCCGTTGGTCGACGTCACCAGGCCGTAGACCAGTCCGCCGTTGGAGCCGGAGACATAGACCGCCGAACCGACAGCGGGCCAGGTGGTGTTCTTCCCGGAGACCGGGTTTGCGGTCGTGGTGTTCCTGCCGCCGAACCACGAGTAACGGCTGAAGTATCGATCGCCGATCGGCGCCAGCATCGCGACGTCCGTGCCGAGGGATTCGTAGTTCGAGCTGACGCGGACCGCGTTGCCACCCGGGTGCCAGAACTGCGTTCCGTTGGCGCCGCAGTGGCCAGCGGTGGTCACCCAGTTGCTGTTGGTCCCGCCGCGGGTCATCCGGAAGCCGGTGGTGCAGAACGCGTCCGCGGTGGCCGGGCTGCCGGTGCTGCCCGCCCAGATCGCCAGGCCGCCGTAGTAGGGAGCCGTATCCGACCGACGGCTCTGATCAGCCGGACCGGTCGGCGACACGACGACCTGCGGCGTGATCCCCGTGGCCTTCGTCGCCGCCGCTGTGAGCGCTTCCGCCTCCCCAGCAGCCTCGATGATGATCTGGTCGGCGAGTTCGTCGAGGCGCACCTGATGCACCATCGCGGCCTGCGCACCGGCCCAGCTGAGGTCGTCGTTCAGGCTCCTGGTCGCCTCCTCCAAGCGGTGCAGCGAGTGGGCGGCCGCCTCGTACCGCACCGGCACGTCACCGGCCTGGGCGCGCAACGCTCTGCCCATCGCCCGCAACGCGGCGCCGTCCTGGTTGTCCACGTACCTGACGACGAGTTGGCCGGTGGCCTCGTCGAAGTACGTGCTCCCCGCACCCTCCGGGTGGGCGGCCGCCATGGCCTTGAGGCGGTGGAACTGCCGGGTCATCGCCTCGGTGTCGACGGCCGCCGCGAAGCCGACGGTCGACATGTTCTCGGCTGTGGCGGTGGAGACTTGCGCCTGGGCGGCTGACGTCGTGCCCGTGACCGCTACGAGTACGCAGCTCACGAACGCGATGCGTCTACGCATGGGACCTCCTGTTTGACGAAACGCACGGACGGTTTCGAACGCCTGTACCTTCGCCTCGTGGGCTTGCAAACCGCTTGCACCCCAGCCCAGCGCACTCACCTCGATAGATGGACTAGGGCATACTGAACGAACGGATGCCAATCGGGGGGTAGCCGAGATGGAGTTCCAGATTCTGGGCAGCGTCGAGGCACGGGCGGACGGGAAACACATCAACCTCGGCTCACGCAAGCAGCGTCTCGTGCTCGCGGTGCTGCTGCTGGAGGCCGACCGCCTGGTGTCGATGGACCGGCTGGTCGACCTCGTCTGGGAGCACGACGCGCCCGCATCCGCGCGGGCTTCGATCCAGACGTTGGTATCCCGCCTGCGTGCGGCGTTTCGGCAGGCAGGTGCCGGCGGGCCGGAGATCACCGGCCACGGCGCCGGATACGTCGCCCACGTCGACCCGCTGGCGGTCGACGCGCACCGGTTCACCGGCCTGGTCGGAGCGGCAGGCTCCGCCGACGACGAGCGCGCCGTCGATCTGCTCGACGAGGCACTCGCGCTGTGGCACGGCGAGCCGCTCGCCGGCGTGGCCTCCACGGACGTCGCGGAGCGCTTGTGCGGCCATCTGCGTGAAGCACGCTTGGTCGCGATGGAGGACCGCTTGGATGCCCATCTGCGGCTGGGCAGCGGCAGGAGGTTACTCGCCGAACTCACCGGCCTCGTGGCCGAACATCCCCTCCGGCAACGGCTGGTGGGCCAACTCATGCTGGCCCTCCACCGCGATGGCCGCAGCTCCGCAGCGCTCGATGTCTATCGCACGCTGCGGACGCGGCTCGCCGGCGACCTCGGCCTCGACCCGGCACCTGAGCTGATGCGGTTGGAGTCCGCGATCCTGCGCGCGGACCCGACGTTGGATCCGGTCACGCAGGTCGAAGAGACCGCCGGTCCCCGGCCGATACCGGCCGATGTGGGTGGCCGGGCCGCCCTGCTCCGCTCGCTCCTGGCCGATAACCGCGTCCTGCTGATTTTGAATGACACCCGTGGCATCGACCGGGTGATCGCACTGATCCCACGGGCGGGCGCGGCCTAGTGCTGTGACCGCATAGGTTCACCGGGTTGGCGGTCGTGGCGGTTGGATGTGCGGCGACGTCCGATCCGATCGCTGGGAGGCCCGGTGGCCGAGCCTGTCCGTGTACGCAGACTGACCGACCAGGAGGGCGGAAGCTGCAGCAGATCGCGCAGGGGCAGCACGAGTGCGGTGCGCTACCGGCGCGCGATGATGCTGCTCGCCTCGGCCAACCCTTCACCCGCTGGTCAATCCGCAAACTCGCCGCCTACCTGCGGAAAGTGCACGGCCGCGTCATCCGCATCGGCCGTGAAGCCTTACGGTGCCTGCTCCGGCGCCGCGGCATCACCTTCCAGCGCACCAAGACCTGGAAGGAGTCGCCCGACCCTGATCGCGACGCCGAGCTCGACCGGATTGAGCAGGTGCTGGACCGCTTCCCGGACCGGGTCTTCGGCTTCGACGAGTTCGGGTCCCTGGGGATCCGGCCCACCGCGGGCTCCTGCTGGGCGAACAGGGCAAGCCAAACCGGCTGCCGGCGACCTACCGCCGCACCCATGGCGTCACCTACTTCCACGGCTGCTACTCCGTGGGCGACGACCGCCTGTGGGGCGTCAACCGACGTCGCAAGGGCACCGCCAACACCCTGGCCGCGCTCAAGTCGATCCGCACCGCCCGACTCGACGGCGCCCCGATCTACATCATCCTGGACAACCTCTCCGCCCACACCGGCGCGGACATCCGCCGCTGGGCGAAGAAGAACAAGGTCGACCGCAGCCTGACCAACCGCGAACCGCAGCCCCCGAACGCCGAAGGGGGCAAGTTCAGGAGAAGGACAACGACAGAAGGATGACTCAGGAGGCGGACGGTTCGATCTCCCCCGCAAAAACGATGAACTGGTCGATGAGGCTCCGCCGCAGATGGACGACGTCCGTTCCCGCCAGGCGGGGACCTCCATCCGGCGTGGTAAAGACCCACTGGTACCGGGCCCACTCGTCAGGCATGTCCACCGCCGAGCAGCGCACCATCGTGCCGGTCCCCGCCGGGTGGCGCCGCATGTCCAGCACGAACCGCTCGACCGCCGCGATTCCTTCGCTGCGACCCAACGGCCCCCAAAAAACCACGTCTGAGGTCAGAGCCTGGGAGAGCAGGGCAGTCACATAGCTGTCGTCCGAGGCGTTGAACGCGGAGATGAACCTGTCGATCGCCGAGCGTGCAATCTCTTCTTGCATGCCCCAGTAATACCAGCCGTTTCGCGTGCGCTCGTCCCGCGAGCCGCCTTCCGACCACGGTGAACCGTCCCGGTCACAGCACTAGCTGAACAGGTTCATCGCGATCCCGTGGCTGAGCGCGCTCGTGCTTTGCAGACCGTCGATCTTCACCGGCTGGCCCGAGATGTGCGTGACGACGATGCGCATGATGAACGTCCTGGTTCCGCAGGTCGGGTCGACCGTCACCCGGGGCAGGCTGAAGTAGGCGGCGTAGTGGTGGGCGTCGTCGCGGATCGTGTACCGGGTCGTGGCGGTCGCCGTGTTGCGGCAGGTGTGCGCCGTCGGGTCGAGCTGGATCACCTCCAGCCGGGCGTCGATGACCGCGTTGGTGCCACGGGCCTTCTGGTACGGCGCCACGCTGGGACGCTGGCACGAAGCCGTGTTCAGGTAGCAGGTGGTCACGGTCATGTTGGCCAACGCCTGCACCGCGGTCGCGCCCGGAGCCGCGGTCCACTTGTAGACCGGCGTCCCGTCGTTGTAGAACACGTGCACAGTCGAGGTGCCGGCGCCGATGTAGCTGCACGTCGACGACGTGCCGGTGCTGTTGCAGACCGGGTTCTGCCACCAGCGTGAGCCGGCCTGGTTGGTGTCGCTCAGCTCCAGCCAGGTGCTGCCCGGCACCGCCGTCAGATGGTACGAGCTGCTGGCGCTGGACGCGGTGTAGCCGTACACACCACAGGTGTAGGTCCCCGCGGCCGGCGCGGTGAACAACAGATCGGCGTAGAGAGGCAGGTGCCCGTCGATCGCGTACGACGTGGTGTCGTATCCCTCGTGGTTGCGCGAGGTGACGCCCTGCACGCCAACCTGTGCGCCGCCGGAGTCAAGGCACCGCACATGGTTGTTCATCGCGGCAATCGAGGTCATGCTGCTGGTCGCCTCGAACCGGCCCTTGACATGCCGGGACTCACCGGCGGCCAGCGTGACGGTGCGGCTGACGAGCAGAGTCAGCGCACCAGGGTTGACGGTGCGCGCGCTGGCCAACGTCACCCGGGTCACCGAGCCGTGGTCGGCCTGCGCCACTGCGGGCCAGACGGACAGCAGCCCTGCGGCGACGGCCGTCGCCACCGTGGCTCGCAGAATTCGGCGCATAGCCAGACCTCCAAAGGCGTTCACCTGCGGCAGCGATGGAAGGGTACCGAGTCGCGTCCGTTTCCGCGGACCCTGACGCAGCGAAGGGCGTCTCTGGACGCGACTCGCTGGGTGCCTCGGCCGGCTCCTTGGCCGGCAACGAGATCACCATCTCAGCGAGCTGGCCCCGGTTCCTGTCTGCGCGAGTTTCAGCGTGAGCGAGGCGGTTCAGCCCCGGGCGTGCCGCCGCAGGATGTCCGCCAGTTCCTTCGGCCGGCTGAGCGCGACGCAGTGACCCGCGGCGATCTCGTCGGGGGTGATGCCCAGGCGCTCGGCCACCTGCCGGCGCATGAAGTCCGGCGGGAAGAAGCGGTCCTGCGTGCACAGTACGAAACGGGTCGGCACGTCCGGCAACGCATTGAGCGGCCATGGCGCCTGCATGGCGGCGGCCGACGGGTGGTTCCGCTCTTTGCTCATCGCCTGCTCGGCCAGCGCCCGCGGCACATCGTGATAGAAGGAGGCGTACGGGTCGTCGTTGCCGGTCAGGCCGCCGTCGCGGGCCGCCTGTTCCCGCACCGCGGCGCGGTAGCCGGTGTTGGCCCACCAGTCGTCGGGTGTCTCGCCCGGCGCCGGGATCATCCCGGCCACGAAGACCAGCGCGTCCACCGGAAGCCGGTCGGCGACCAGCGGTGCGGTGAACCCGCCGAACGACTGCCCCGCGACGACGAGGTCCGTCCGGTCGCCGACGGCCGCCACCACCGCGTCGGCGTAGTCGGTCAGCTGCGCCGTATCGTCGTCGGCTGGCAGGTCGGGGGCCACCACATCGTGCCCGTGCGCCCGCAACTCGGCCGCCACCAGGTGCCAGTACCAGCCGACATCACCCGCACCATGTATTAGCACGAAGGTACTCATCCGCCGGAGTCTAGGCACTGCGGGAGTTCGAGAGGTGGCAGCGGACCCTGCGTCAGGTGGACAGATTCCGCACACGTGCGCGGGTACTTCGGCCAACTGGGATGCGTCAATAGGACGTCTGCCAGAGACCATTCGGCTCAGGCAGCAATGCCGGCCGGATGCCCCGGCGAATGCCCTAGCCGGCCGGACGTGTTCGGAACAGATCCGAACAACCGGGGGCCTTGTCCGGTGTGCGCGGTGCCTGCTGGGGTAGTCGGTGGTCCCGGTGTCCGAGGGACCAGCGGTCGATCCACCGGCGACGCCAGCGGCACGGTCCGAGCGCCGAGCCGCTCTCTCCTACGGGAGGCACCGATGTTCGAGGCGCTGGGCCTCAACCCGACCACCGAGTCGGTGTACCTGGCAGTGTTGGAACTACCCTCGGCGGATCTCGAGGAGTTGGCGCAGCATCTCGACCTCGACCGGGACAGACTGCTCGACGCTCTGGACGACCTGGCCCAGATGTCACTGCTGCATCGTCCGCTGGCCGGCCCCGAGCCGGTACGGCCGATTGATCCGGAAGTCGGTCTGGCCGCGTTGCTCGCCCGTCAGCAGGCAGAGGTGGCCCGGCGTCACCAGGAGATCGAGGAGAGCCGGGCGGCGTTCGCGACCCTGCTGGCCGCCCGCGCCGAGCAGCAGCCGAGGCCGTCGGAGCCAGGGGTGGATCGGCTGGTCGGGATCGACGCCATCCGGTATCGGCTTCGGCAACTGGCCGAAACGTGCACCTGGGAGGCATGCTCGCTGATGCCCGGTGGGGCGCAGTCCGAGTCGAGCCTGGCGGCCAGTCGCCCGCTCGACGCGGAAGCGATCAACCGGGGCGTCCGGCTGCGCACCGTCTACCTGGACAGTGTCCGCAATGACCCGGCCACCCGGGATTACGCCCAGTGGCTCGGCAAACTTGGCAGCGAGGTCCGAACTGCGCCCACATTGCCGCTGCGGATGCTGATCGTCGACCGACAGTACGCGCTCGTTCCGGTCAACCCCGACAACACCGCCGCCAAGGCGTTGATGATCTCAGGTACCGGCATCGTGAGCGCACTCGTCGCGCTCTTCAACGGTGTCTGGCGGGAAGCGACCCCGTTCGGGGCGCCCCGGCCCCGCGACGACAACGGCCTGTCGGTACAGGAGAGGCAGGTGCTCAGGCTGCTGGGCGAGGGGCACACCGACGAGGTCATCGCCCGGCGGCTCGGCGTCTCGGTGCGTACCGCCCGGCGGGTCGCCGCGAATCTGCTCGCCCGACTCGGGGCCAGGAGCCGGTTCCAGGCGGGTGTGCTGGCGGTGGCCCGTTCCTGGATCGATCCGGGCGACTTCAACTGAGGACTGTGGACGGAGCGGAAGGGGCGTGGCTGGTCCGCGCGACCGAGTGGACCCGACTCCGATCACAGTGTCTGGATGGAGAGAATCCGCCATCGTTCCGCCGCCGATACCGTTGCCATGGTCCGTCGGGCCAGGTCACCGGCGAGTTGGGCCGCCGATCCCCGGTCGGCGGCCTGTAGGTAGAGCGACAGTACGGCGCGGCCGACGTCGACCTCGACCTGGGCGTGCTGGAGGAGGTCGGAGCCGGCCGCGCTGGTCCACAACGTGCGACGGAGTTGGTCGACGTCGGGCCGCCATCTGGGCGTCTCCACCGCGATCACGACCAGATACATCCGAATAGCCTTCCCACCGGGCGAGCCGGTCAGGATGCCGGATCAGACACCAGGGGTGCGCTGTCCCAGCCAAAGCCGCCGGAGTCGGCGCGAGCCATCGCCACGGCACCGCCCGGTGTCGGGATGTCCCAGCCGAAGCCATCACCGTTGATCTGCCCGGGTGCCAACGCGGCGGCGCCGACCAGCACGGCCACAATTACCGTCAGGGCGGTTCTACCCATTTTCGCCTCCCGATTATGAGCGCTTGAGAACGTTTATAGCGCGCCCTCGCAGCCGGCGCTCGCCATTCGCGTGGCCTAAGAATGCAGTGGCATCATCAGGCCGCGCTACCAGGGTGGCCAGTTCCGGCCGCGCCCCTAAGTGACCGGAATTGACCACTTACGATGTCGCCGGCATCGGCGGCAGTATTTGTCGAAGCGAGGCGGCAAGCCGGTCGCCTCACCACGAGACCCTTGGAGGTTCTCATGAACGAGCAGGCCATGACCTACGTCCGCCCGATGCTCGTCGAGGTCGGAGCGTTCACCGAGCTGACCCGGATCACCAACCGGGGCGGCTACATCGACAGCCCCTGGGGCGGCTGGTGGCTCTGATCCCGACATCGGCCGAATAGGCCGGCTCGTGACGGGAGGGATCGGCGCGGGGCTTTCCCCCGCGCCGATCCCACAGAGCGGCACAGGCATCTGGAATCCGTCCCCGATGGGGCTCCGCCGCCTCCCGGTAATCGCCTCGGCTGGCGTTCATGAATGACGATAGACGCCCCGATGGATCCGGTCGGCGATCTCGGAGCCGGACGTGGGACGGGACGCCCCAGGCATGCCCTCAACCGTGGCTACCGATCGGGAGACTGAGATGGAGTTTGTGGTACTGCCGGATCATCCGGCTGCAGCCGGCATCGCGGCGCGGCTGGCCGCCGGCAACGGTACGGGTGTTCCGCTACGGGAGCTCAACCACCGGTCTGGACGGCCGTGGCTGGTCGGGCGCTGGTCCGACGAGGACATCACCCTGGCGACCCTCGGTGAGGTTCGGTTGGCTCTGCTGGGCAGCGCCGGAGTCACCGCCGCCCGACTGGTCGAGCGGCTGCGCGGCGTGCGGACCGGGACGGACCTGAGCGAGCTGGCCCGTGGCGTGGCCGGCTGCTTCCACCTGATCGCCTCGCTCGGCGGTCGGGTACGGGCCCAGGGCACCCTTTCCACCGCCTGCCAGGTGTTCTACGGCTCGGTTGCCGGGATAACGGTGGCCGCCGACCGTCCGCAGACCCTCGCCGGGCTGACCGGCGCGGGTGTCGTCGAGGAAGCGCTGGCGCTGCAACTGCTGGCACCGTTCGGTCCACCCTGGCCGCTGAGCAACCAGTGCCTGTGGCAGGGGGTACGGACCCTGGCGCCGGGCCACCGGCTCGAGCTCGATCACGACGGCACCGGCCGGACCGTGCCGTGGTGGACCGCACCGCAGCCGGACGTGCCGCTCACGGTCGGTGCGGCGACGCTTCGGGACGCGCTGGCGGCAGCGGTCGAGGCCCGTACCGCCGCTGGCGTCCGGATCAGCGCTGACCTGTCCGGCGGAATGGACTCGACCAGTCTGTGCTATCTCGCCGCCCGCCAGGCCGTACCTCTGGTGACCCTGCACTACGACTCGGTGGACCCGTCGAGCGAG
The DNA here is from genome assembly GCA_005402585.1 of Micromonosporaceae bacterium KJ-029. Taxonomy (GTDB): domain Bacteria; phylum Actinomycetota; class Actinomycetes; order Mycobacteriales; family Micromonosporaceae; genus Micromonospora. The sequence continues at coordinate 50,568 of BIFP01000003.1, forward strand.
GATCGGGTCTGGGCGGCGCGCTGCCTGCCCGACCTGTCGGTGACCCGGCACATGGTCGTACCCCCCGACGACGCACCCGGAATGTACGCCGAGCTGGGCACCCCCGACCCGGAGCCGGACATCGAGGGGCCGATGTCGATGATCCGGCGCGCCACGGTGGAGCACACCGCGCAGGTCGTGAGCGGTGCGCGGGCCCACTTACACCTGATGGGACTCGGCTCGGACGAACTGTTCCGGCCCAGCCTGATGACATTGCACGCACTCGCCCGGCGGCATTCGCTGCGCTCGCTCCGACACATCCGCGCGGTCCGCTCCATGCGTCGCTGGAACTGGGCCACCACGATCCGCAGCCTTGCCCCGGTGCCGCCGTATCAACGGTGGCTCGCCGCCCGCGCCGACGAGCTGAGCGGCGAACGCCGCTGGGACGCCGAGGTCGACTGGGAGGTCGTCGGCAAGATGCCGCCCTGGGCCACCCCGGAGGCGATCGACGCCGCTCGTCGGCTGCTCCGCGCCGCAGCGGCGACGTCACCCGAGCCGCTCGCCGGACTACCCGTACAGCACGAGATGATCCGACTCACCCAGGTCAACGGCACGATGATCCGGCGGGCCGGCCGGGTCGGAAGACGGTTCGGCGTCTCGTTCCAGGCCCCGTTCCTCGACGATCGGGTACTCGAGGCGGCGCTGTCGATCCGGCTGACCGACCGGATGGCGATCGGGTGGGCCAAACCGGTGCTGGCTGCGGCCCTGCGCGGAGTCGTTCCGGACGACCTGCTGGCGCGCAAGAACAAGGGCGACCACAGCCCCGAGCTGTACCGGGCGTTGCGCCGCCACCAGCGCGAGCTGCGGGAACTCTGCGACGACTCGTGGCTGGTGCGGCTGGGCCTGGCCGACGGGAGGGTGCTGCGCGAGGTCCTCTTCGGTCTGCATCCGGACGCCCGACCGCTGATGCCGTTCGACTCGACCCTGACCTGCGAACTCTGGCTTCGAGGACTTCCCGGCCACAGCCGGCCGACCGGCCTCGGTGCCGATGTCGTCCCGACCGAAGGAGTACGGCGATGACCTTCGCCCTGGCCCCACACGTGACCGCGACCCCGACCGAGCACGGCATGGTGCTGCTGGACGAGCGCACCGGCCGCTACTGGCAGCTGAACGACACCGGTGCGACGGTACTGCGGTGCCTGCTCGACGGCGGGAGTGTCGAGTCCGCGGTGACCGCGCTGCGGATCCGCTTCCCCGACGCCGGCGACCAGCTCACCCAGGACGTGACAGCCCTGGTCGAAGCGCTGCGGACGGCGAAGGTGGCAGCGTCGTGAGCGGGCGGATCGGTGCCGGCCCGCACGCCGGCTCCGGGTACGGGCAGGTGACGGCATGAGTGGGAAGGTGGTGACCATCGAGCCGTCGGTCGCCCCGCCGTGGCGGCTTCGTCCGCTCGCGCTGGCTGCCGTCGGCCTTGCCCGGTTGCTCGAACGGCTACCGCCGCGCCGACTGCGCCGGGTGCTCGAACTGGCCAGCCGGGGAGCCAGACCGGCCGACGCCGCGGGCGCGTTGCGGGCCCGCAACGCGGTGGTGGCGGTCAGCATCCGCTGCGCCGGCCCCCGATGCCTCCAACGGTCGATCGCCACCGCCCTGCTCTGCCGGGCCACCGGCTCGTGGCCGGACTGGTGCACCGGAGTACGGACACAGCCGTTCCAGGCACACGCCTGGGTCGCGGTCGACGGGGTGCCGATCGGCGAGAGCATCAACGACATCCGGTACTTCCACCGCACCATGGCCGTGGTGAGGCGACCGTGACCGGCCCGTTCGCCGTACGTACGCGAGGGCTGCGCCGCACCTACGGCGGCCGGGCCGCCGTGTGCGACCTGGACCTGACCGTACCGGCGGGCGAGACGTTCGGCTTCCTCGGACCCAACGGCGCGGGCAAGTCGACCACGATCGCCATGCTGTGCACGCTGCTGCGCCCGACCGCCGGGACCGCCGAGGTGGCCGGGGCGGACGTGGTACGCGCGCCGTGGCTGGTCCGCCGCCGGATCGGCGTGGTCTTCCAGGAGCCGACAGTGGATCGGGAGCTGACCGCCGAGGAGAACCTGCGATTGCACGCCGAGCTGTACGGGATGTTGCGCAGGGACGCGCGGGTCAGGTCCCGACAGCTGTTGGCGCTGTTCGGCCTGGATCGACCGCGCGTTCCGGTCGGCGCCTTTTCCGGCGGTATGCGACGCCGTCTCGAACTGGCCCGAAGCCTGATGCACCACCCCGGTGTGCTGTTCCTCGACGAACCGACGGTCGGGCTCGATCCGCAGAGCCGCGCCGTCGTCTGGGATCACCTGTACGGGCTACGGCGGGAGCAGCCGATCACCCTGTTCCTGACCACCCACCAGTTGGAGGAGGCCGAACACTGTGACCGGATTGTGGTGCTCGACCATGGACGGGTGGTGGCCCAGGGCACGCCGCAGCAGTTGAAGGCCGAAGTCGGCGCGGACGTCGTACACCTGCGGACCGCCGACGACGCCGGAGTGGCCGCGGCGCTGACCGAGTCGGGCCTGACCGCCGGGCACGGCCCGGACGGGGTACGGGTGGTCACCGCCGACGGCGCCGGCCTGGTACCCCGGCTCTGCGCCGGGTTGACCACCCCGGTCCACTCCGTGACCGTGACCCGACCCAGCCTCGACGACGTTTTCCTGCACCACACCGGCCGGACCATCCGCGACGCCGGTAGCGCGGAGCTGTCACCGGCCCAGGGGCGGTGACCCGATGACCTTCACCATCGAACCGGTGGAGCGGCCCGATGGCGTCCCGGCGGCAGACCTGGTCCGCGGCGATCCCGCCCGACGGGTCGACGGGGTCGGGCACGAATTGCGCGCCATCGGGGTGCTGTGGCGGCGCGAACTGCTGCGGCTGGCCCGCAACCGGGCCCAGCTGGCGCTGATGCTGATCAACCCCATGCTGTTTCTCCTGGTCCTCGGCACCGGCCTGGACACCATGCTGGCCGGAACCGCGGGCAGCGCCGACTACCGCGCCTACCTCTTTCCCGGCGTTCTGCTGATGGCGGTGCAACTGCCGGCGCTGAGCGCCGGGATGTCGATCGTGCGGGACCGGGAGGCCGGGTTCCTGCGCGGGATGCTGGTGGCACCCGTCGGTCGCGGCACCATCCTGGTCGGAGCCTGTCTCGGCGGAGCCACCGCGGCCGTGGTGCAGGGAGGCTTGCTGCTCGCTCTCGCCGGGTTCGCCGGCCTGTCGTACCAGCCCGTGGTGCTCGTCCTGCTGCTCGCCGTGCTGGCGCTGGTAGCGTTCACGATGACCGTGCTGAGTGCGCTCGCCGCAGTCCTGGTACGCCGTCCGGAAACCTTCCAGACGATGCTCAGCATCGGGGCGATGCCGCTGTTCTTCCTCTCCGGCGCGTTGTTCACGGTCGGGACTCTGCCCGGCTGGCTGCGTACCATCACCCTGGCCAACCCGCTGAGTTACGCGGTGGACGCGCTGCGCCGTACCGCTGCCCTGGCAATGCCGCCGGAGCGGGCCCCTGCCGCTCTTGAGCTAGCCGGCTGGACGCCACCGATCCTGGTGGAACTCGCCGCGATGCTGCTGGTCAGCGTATTCGCCTTGGCGGTCGCCGTCCGGCGGTTCGCCCGGACCGGCTGACCAGGCCGAGGCGGTCTACGGCCCCGGGCCGCACCTGCTGGATCCGCCCGCCGGCGACGAGGCGGACGCGGCCCAGGCGGCACTCACGTTCCCGGGCCCGCACGATGGCCCACACTGCACATATTCCGGGCACCGCGACCTGACCGCGGCCGCCAGCATCGCCACCCGCACCCCGGGCGGCGGACCCACCACCACGACAGCACCCGCAGTGCTGCCGCAGGTGATCACGCACCGTCGAGCCGGCCGACACCTCCCCGGTACCGGCCAGTCCCGACGTGACCCCCGCCGCCCACCCCGGGCGGCGCCACGGGTCGGTTGGCCAGCGGTGGCCCGCCCCACCCACCCGGGAGGGGAGTCGCTCGCCACAACGGCGAGGATCCACAACACCCCACCGGACACCCGGTGAACGTTAGTGGACACCGCACTAGCGAGTCTGTGCGGAAGAAGGACCCAGGCACCAGGGACGGTCGTCCCGGGTCACCGGGACGTTGTCTCGCGTCCCGGTGCGTCATGCCCGTCCTGCTGTCAACAACACTGGCGCGTCTACATCAACGGCGTGGGCCGAACATGGGACCCAAAATGCGGAACCCAAACGGCCACAAGGTTCGCATAAGCACGTCACGGATTGCCACGAAGAACGACAACTGCTCCTTCGCTTGAAGTGCAGGTCACGGTATCCACAAGGACAGCCGTCCACGTCAACGCAAAGCGGCTACTTGGCTACTCGCCTACTCTCCGAGAATGCACAGCGGAGGCTGGGGACCGATTGCCCGACGGATCGGTCGGTCAATACGAGCTGTTGGACGGATCCGGTTGACGCGACGAGTGCAGTACGGGTTATTGTACTTGCAACGTTCGCAAGACCACCTTCCCGAAAGGAATGTGCCCAGACGTGGCGAAGCAGATCATTCACAAGTTGGTCGATGACCTGGACGGCGGAGACGCAGACGAGACCGTCAAGTTCGCTCTCGACGGCGTTCAGTACGAGATCGACCTGTCGAGCAACAACGCCGCCAAATTGCGTGAGGTGTTCGCTCCGTACGCCGAGCGTGGCAGCAAGGTGGGCCGGGGCGGCGTGGTCGTCGGTGGCCGGGCCGCTCGTGGTCGAGGCACCGCCACGGCCGACCGCGAGCAGAACAAGGCAATCCGGGCGTGGGCCAAGAAGGCCGGTAAGGACATCTCCGACCGGGGTCGGATTCCCCAGGAGATCGTGGACGACTACCACGCGAAGGCAGGCCGATAACCCGCCCCCGGATCGGTGCCAGCGCAGCGGGGCAAGTGAACCAGATCTAGTGACCAGGTCCCCCAGGGTGTCCGTTCCCACATTCCCGCCGTAATTGACCATCCCGGATGGCAGTGACCGCCGACCGGAGTCGCCCATGGAGTCGGTGCCGTCAACGTCAGTTCGCAGGCTCGGTGTCGGGCGCGGGGGTGCGGATGCCGGTCAGGCGGCACAAAGCGGCGAAGCCGTCCTCGGTACCTGGCCAGTGCTGGCGGACCGCAGCGATCCCGGCTCGCCGGACCACCGAGCGCAGCACCACGGCCACGATAATCGCATCATCGGCATAGCCCAGAACGGGGATGAAGTCGGGGATCAGGTCGATGGGGATCGCCAAGTAGGCCATCAGCAGACCGAGCCGGACTCGTACTCCTCGGGGAAGGCTGCGGTCACCGGCCAGACGGCGCAGCAACCGCAGCAGGTCCGGCAGAACCCGGATCGCCTCGGTGAGCAGCGGGCCTCTCGGTCGCACGATCAGCAACCCGACCAGGAGCGCCAGCCACGAGACCAAGACCGCGACACCGAGGCCGATCAGAACATTCCACCACATCGGACGGTCGTCTCCTTGCGGGCTGCACACGTCGCCGTAATCTGGTCCGCCCCTGCACTAGATCGGCCTGGCGTTGGGCAGGGCTCAATCGTCACACGCACCTGGCGAGCGGGCTGGTTCGTGGTTGGTCGAGTCGCGGCTGGTTCAAGCCCCGGCTGGCGCGGGTAGACGCTGTGCGGTGCGGACGGGGCCGCACATGGCGCAGACGCCGCAGAACAGGTGGGTGGGAACCACCACCCGGGTGCCCGGCCGGACCGTCTGCACCGCAGACCCCACCCGCTCGACCACACCCAACGGCTCGTGGCCGAGAACAAGGCCGGGCTGGGCACCGGTCCGCCCGTCGTACATGTGCAGACCGCTCTCATCTCTCACGCCCTCTTCGTCGGCGTGCTGTGGGCCTGGGCGCCCCCGCCCGACTGCCCTACGACGACAGCGAACTTCTGCTCTACTTGTGGCTCCTTGTCATCTGCTTGCTCGACCTGCCGGCATTGGTATCCGGGCTTCGGCTGCCGTCTTGATGAGCTGGGCCGCTTCGTCCGGGTGGGAAACCATCAGCAGGTGGCTGGCAGGGATTTCGCTGGTGGCCGCGCCCATGCGGCTGGCGAACATGCGCTGCGCATCCGGCGGGATCGCTTGGTCCTGCCCGGCGACCAGGTACCAGGACGGTAGGGATTTCCAAGCCGGTACGCCCATCGCCGTCGAGAAGGTTGAACTGGCGATCGGCTGCTGTGCGGCGTGCAACACCTTGGCCCGGACCGGGTCGACATCGGCCGCGAAGTGCTGGACGAAGTCGTCCTGCTGCTGCCATATGAAGCCCTGCTTGTCGGTGAACAGGTGCGCCAGTGCCGGCGGTGTGGGTCCCTGCGACAGCAGAGCGCCGAGCGATTCGCCCTGGTCGAGTCCGAACGCCGCGATGTACACCAGACCGGCCACGTTCGGTGCGTCGGTGCCGAGGGCGGTCATGATCTGGCCGCCGTAGGAGTGTCCGGCCACTATCGTCGGACCGTCCTGCAGGTGGAGGACCTGGCGTAGCCGGGCAACGTCATCGGCCGTCGAGGTCAGGGGGAACTGCGGGGCTGTTACCTGGTAGCCGTCGGCCTGTAGACGCTCGATGACGCCGCTCCAGCAGGACCCGTCGGCCCATGCGCCATGGACGAGGACGATGTTCGGTCGGCCATTCATGGGGATTCCTTCCCTACTGGGTGGGGTGTTCGTTTCTGCCCATGCTGGCCGCAGCCGACGTCGGAAATCCGCACGTTACTGTGCGCGCAGCCCTGAGCAGGCAGTTGCACTGCGAGTACCAGATCGGCCTCGACGTAAACGTCCTCGGCCCGCTCGCTACGGGATCGCTCGCGCGTCAGCGGCATCGGCCCATCCGCGTTCGTGATCGGTTTCGCCACCACCGTCCTGCTCTGGCGGATCTACTTCTACCGGGACGGGCAGATCCTCGCCCGGCCGCCTCGCCGGCCTTCAGGGTGGCGGCCGACGCGATCGCCGCATCGAAGGACCCGAGCCACCTCGGCCGAGTAGCTGCCTTCGCCCACTGGATCATGATCCTCGGCATCATCACACTGCGGTCGGCTACGAACTGGTCATCCCGCACCCGCTCGGCCACACGATGCCGGCCTGGGTGGTGGTCATCCTCCAGGTCAGCGGTCCGCGGACCCAGCGGCCATCGGTGGAGACGTCACCCGGTCCGCGATCACCTCGTTCACGTCCGCCGCCGACGTTGACGTCGGCGGAGGTCGCCTTATGCCGTGGACAGCAGGCCACGCGCCGCCTTGACCTGGTCGACGGCCCGGCGTAGCGCGGCTACGATCCGCTCTTCGCTGTCCGCACCGAGCCGGGCTGCCGGCACGGACAGGCTGATCGCGTCGATCGCCGGTGCCTGCAACGGTACGGCCATCGCGAAGCAGACGATGCCTTCGGTGTTTTCCTCACGATCCACGGCGTAGCCGTGTGCCCGGACGGTGGTGAGTTCGGCGCGCAGCGCGTCCCGAGTGGTGATGGTGTGCGCGGTAAGGGCCGGCAGCGGCCAGGCCAGGATCTGGTCGAGGGTGTCGTCGGGGTGATCGGCGAGCAGTACCTTGCCCAGGGCAGTGGCGTGGGCTGGCAGCTGTCGGCCGATCGCGCTGTAGAGCCGCAAGGGATGCACCGACTCGCGTTTGGCGAGATAGACGACGTGAGCGCCGTCGAGGCGTCCGAGGTGCACCGTTTCCCCGAACTGCTGCGACAGGTCGTCGAGCACTCCGCCCAACAGGCCCACGGTGTCGTCCGTGACGAGGTAAGCAGCGCCGACCTGAAGAGCACGGACACCCAGCCCGAATCGGGTTCCGGTGACGTCGCTTTCCACCCAGCCGCGTTGAGCCATCGTCCGAAGGATGCCGTGCAGGCTGCTTTTCGGGATGTTCAGGGCACGGGCCAGGTCGACCAGGGAACGCCGGTGGGGCGAGGCGGCCAGCGCCTCAAGCACCTCCAGGGTCCGGCCGGCGGACTTCACCGGTTGGAACGGTTCGGGTGAGGACATGGCGCCACATTAGCGGGGTTGACACCGTGACCGTCACCGATAGGGTCAATATCGTGAATGACGTTCAGCATGTTGAACAGACAAGCGTTGTCCCGACCATCGGCGCAGGCCGCGTCCTCCCGGTCGTCGTGCTCGACGATGTACGCGATGCGGACCCACTTGCCGCCGCCCTGGTCCAGGGCGGCCTGCACAGCGTCGAGGTGACCTTCCGAACCGAAGCCGCAGCCGACGCCATCCGGGTCATGTCCGAACGCCCGGACCTGCTCGTCGGCGCTGGCACGGTGCTGACCCCAGCCCAGGTCGACCAGGCCGTCGAGGCCGGCGCGCGGTTCGTCGTCAGCCCCGGTTTCGGACCCGCCGTCGTACGGCGCTGTCAGCAACTCGGCGTTCCGGTCTTCCCCGGCGCCGCAACGCCCACCGAAATCCAGATGGCGCTCGACGCGGGCCTGGACACGGTCAAGTTCTTCCCGGCCGAGCAGCTCGGCGGCATCGGCATGATCAAGGCGCTCGCCGCCCCGTTCCGCTCACTGCGGTTCATCCCGACCGGTGGAGTCAACACCCGCAACCTCGCCGATTACCTCGCCCATCCCGCGGTCCTGGCGGTCGGTGGCACCTGGATGGTCGCCCCCGACCTGATCGCCGCCGCCCGCTGGGACGAGATCACCGCCCGCACCGCGGCGGCCGTTGCCGCCGCCCGCACCGCGTCGGAGGCATGACCGATGGTCCAGATCCGTCCCGCTGACGAGTGCCGGTACGACCTGGTGTCGCTCGGCGAGATCATGCTCCGTCTCGACCCGGGCGAGGGCCGGGTCCGCACCGCCCGAAGCTTCCGGGTATGGGAAGGCGGCGGTGAGTACAACGTGGCCCGCGGGCTGCGCCGCTGTTTCGGCCTGCGCACCGCCGTTGTCACGGCCTTCGCCGACAACGAGGTGGGCCGGCTGCTCGAGGACCTGGTCCTGCAGGGCGGAGTGGACACGTCACTGATCAAATGGGTGCCCTACGACGGGACGGGGCGCGCCGTCCGCAACGGGCTCAACTTCACCGAGCGCGGGCACGGAGTGCGCGGCGCCGTCGGCACCTCCGACCGCGGCCACACTGCCGCCAGTCAACTGCGTCCCGGCGACGTCGACTGGGACCACCTCTTCGGCACGCTCGGGGTGCGCTGGCTGCACACCGGAGGCATCTACGCCGCGCTGTCCCAAACCACCCCCGACACGATGGAGGCGGCCATGGCAGCCGCGTCCCGGCACGGCACTGTCATCTCGTACGACCTCAACTACCGGCCCAGCCTCTGGAAGGCGGGCGGCGGGCAGAGCCGCGCGCAGGAGGTCAACCGGCGACTGGCCCGCTACGTCGACGTGATGATCGGCAACGAGGAGGACTTCACCGCCTCGCTCGGCTTCGAGGTGCCTGACACCGACGCATCGCTGTCCCATCTCGAGGTCGACAACTTCAAGCGGATGATCGAGGCGGTCACGAAGGAGTACGACCACCTTGCAATCGTCGCGACCACCCTGCGTACCGTCCGCAGCGCCACGGCGAACGACTGGGGCGCCGTCGCCTGGTCCGCCGACGCCGGTTTTGTCGAAGCGACCCACCGGCCCGGACTGGAAATCCTCGACCGCGTTGGCGGCGGCGACAGCTTCGCCTCCGGGCTGATCTATGGCTTGCTGGAGAAGGATGGCCTCGCCACCGCCCTGGAATACGGAGCAGCTCACGGCGCCCTCGCAATGACCACGCCCGGTGACACCTCAATGGCCAACCTGAAAGAAGTCGAGGCCCTCGTTCGCGGCGGCGGCGCCCGCGTCCAGCGGTAGACGACCTCGTCACCCGACCGGGGTGACGCTCCCCCTCGGCGGCGGTGTGGTGGGGGTCCGGGAGATCCGGACCCCCACCAGATCAGTCGCGACTACGCCCGAGACCGTCGCATGGTGCCGGTGGTGCGGTCAGGAGCCGTCCGCGAGCGCTGCAACCACCCCGGCCCGGCTCTCGTCCTCGCTGGCGAGCACGCCGCCGTTGGCCACGACGTCGGGGGTGATCTCGTTGAAGACCATCCGTACGTCCTGGCGTCGCGCTCCGAGCAGTTCGACCGCGCTGTGCGCGACGGCTTCCGCGAACGCGCGACGCTGCTCGACGGTCCGGCCGCGGAGCAGCTCGACGGTGATGTTGGGCATGGCAGTCCCCTTCCCGGCGGGTCGCAGCGGTCTACATTTGCGACCCTGGTTCGACCTTGTGAATTGCAGAGTATCGCTGCGTGGCGTTGCCGGTCGACTGCACGGCGGCTGACTCGGGGCGAGGGTCACCGGCCGGCCGCGCTTCCGGCCCCGGCAGTTCACATACTTGACATATGTTCGACCAGCTGATTCAGTACGCGATCATCAGCTCGTACGGCGTCAGACGGATCAACCGGACGAGGGTTCGACCCGCCACTGAGCACAGGATGGTGATCATGAACCGGGATCGCAGGGCCGGACTCGGCAAGGGCAGTCGGCACATGTCGGCCGTGGTCGGCCGGATCGCGGTGCGCCTGACCGCGGCCACTGTCCCGGTCGCGATCGTCTGCCTGGCCGCGCCCGCCAGTGCCCACGTCACCGTCACCCCCTCCACGACCGTGGCTGGCGCTCACGCCGTCCTCGATGTGGGGGTCCCCCATGGGTGCGACGGTTCGTCGACCATCGAGGTCACGATCCAAACGCCCAAGGAGATCAACTCTGTGACGCCGACCCGGAATGCGCTGTGGACGGTGGAGAAGCAGATGGTGAAGCTCGACCCACCGGTCACCGACAGCCATGGCAACGAGGTCTCCGAACGCGTCGCCTCCGTGACCTATCGCACCGATACCCCACTCCCGGACGGTTACCGGGACGTCTTCGAGCTCTCGTTGCAGCTCCCCGAGGCTGCGGGTGCCACCTTGGTGTTTCCGACCATCCAGCGGTGCGAGCAGGGGGAGGCTGCCTGGATCGAGGTGCCGGAGGAGGGGCAGAGCGGGCACGACCTGGAGCGACCCGCCCCCGCGGTGGTCATCACCGCGGCGGAGAACCACGGTTCCCACGGGCCAGGCACCGCCGAGGCCGCCGAGGAGGTGGACGGCAAGACGAACACGGCTCAGGACGCGGGGGGCGGTAATGCGCTGGGCCTGGGGGCTCTGGGCGCCGGCGTCCTCGGCGTCGCGCTGGGCGCCGCCGCTCTCGTCGGGCAGCGCCGCGGGGGCCGGGGGTGATCGGCCGGTTCCCGCGACTGAGGTGGGGACGAGCGCTCGTCCTCATCGCGGTGGTCGCCGTGCTGGTGGTGGGAGGAGCAGCGCCGGCGAGCGCGCACGCCACGCTGATCAGTTCGGACCCCGCCGAAGGCGCGGTGCTCGCGGAAGCACCCGAACGGATCCGGTTCACCTTCAACGAGACGGCTCTGGGGGTGCCGAACGGCGTTCAGGTCTTCGACGCCCAGGGTGGTCTGATCGCCTCGTCGGCGGCTGTGCGGGGACGTGACCTGGAGGTGACGCTGACCGAGCAGGTCGGACGGGGCACGCTCGTGGTGGTCTGGCGACTTGTCTCGGAGGACGGCCACCCCGTAGGTGGATCGCTCACGTTCTCGATCGGGGAGCCCAGCGCCAGTGTCAAGCTGCCCCCGAACCACTCGGCCGGCGCGATCGAACCGCCTTGGACGCTGACCCTGACCCGCTGGGTCGGCTATGTGGGGCTGCTCCTGGCGGCAGGCCTGGTGGGCTTCGCCATGTTGTTCCTCCCGTCGAGCCATCTGGCGAACCGTGCGCGTGTCCGGCTGGTGACGGCGGCCCGGGTGGCCGCCGCTGCGACCGTGGTCGCCTGGCTCGCCGGGCTGCCGCTCACGGTGATGTACCGGTTCGGCGGCGGCCCGGGCTCGCTGGCCGACGGTGCGAACTGGTCCGCGTTGGCAGCGGTCGAATACATCGTCGCCGCGGCGGTCGTCACCGGCGTCGTCGTGGCTGTCGGCCGGCTCGGTCCCGGCGCGCTCTCGCGTTCTCGGGGGATCGTGGCGCTGGCCGCGGCCGGACTCGCCGCCTGCGCTCCCGCCCTGACCGGTCACACCCAGGTGGCGCGCCCGGTGGCGTTGGCGATCGGCGTCGACATGCTGCACCTGTTGGCGGGCAGCGTCTGGTTCGGTGGGCTGGTGGCCCTGGTGCTCGTCCTTCCCGACCTCTCCGGGCGCGGCGCCATGGCGGCCGAGGTGCTTGCCCGGTTCTCCCTCGCCGCCGCCGGCATCCTCGCGGCCCTGGTGGTCACCGGGACCGTGCTGGCCTGGAGGATCGCCCGCTCGTGGAGCCCCCTGGTCGACACCGGCTACGGCCGGCTTCTACTGGCCAAGATCGCGGTCGTCCTTATCGCCGTCGTCATCGCAGCCTGGAACCGGTATGTGCTCCTGCCCCGCATGCGGCAGACGACGCGGCGTCGCGAGCGTCGAGCGGGCGGCGGACTCGTGCTGCGCGCGACTGCGGCCGAGGCCACCGTCCTGGTGGCGGTTCTGCTGATCACTGCCGTTCTTGTCGATCGGAGCCCGACGGCGGCGGCCGCGGGCGCGGCCGGGTCAGCTGTGCGTACCGCGACGCTGGGAGGCATCGAGGTACGCACCACTGTCTCGCCGCCGGTCATCGGGCCGAGCACCGTGACCATCGAGCTGAGAGACGCCAATGGCGAGCCCACCGAGGCGCTCGAGGCGCCCCGGGCGCGACTCGCGTCCTCCCAGGTCGATCTCGGCGCGGTGCCCGTCGCCAACATGGGGCCCGGGGTCTACTCCGGCCAGGTCGTGCTTCCCTCGGCCGGCACGTGGAGACTCCAGGTCTCCCTGCGGGTCAGCGAGTTCGACAGTCCCGTGACGGCCCTGGAGTTCACGGTCCCCGGCGGCTGATCCTCGGTGCGGACGTAGGTCGCCATGGTTACCGCCCGCACCGGGGGCCACCGGTGTGAGAGGTCCGGGTCAGCGGACGATGCTGTTGCCCTGTTCGAGGGAGAGCCGGGCCTTCACGCTGAGCAGCGTCTCGATGATCATGTCCTCGCGGCCGGCGGTCAGGCGGCTGATCGGCACGGCGACGCTGAGCCCGTCGACCGCCGGCCGGGTGAAGGGAAGTGCCACCCCGAAACAGCGCACGCCGACGCAGGACTCGTCGCTCTCCGTCGCGTAGCCCAGGCGGGACGCCTCGTCGATGATCGACAACACGGCATCGCGGTCGGTCACCGTGTGCGGGGTGATCGCGTCGATGGTGTCCGGGACGAGGGCGTTGCGGACCGCGCCAGGGTGCTCGGCCAGGATCGCTCGGCCGAGGGCCGTCGAGTAGGCCGGCAGCCGGCGGCCGACCGGGGAGTACATGCGCAAGGGGTGCACCGACTCATGCTTTGCGGTGTAGATGACATGAGCGCCGGTGAGCCGGCCCAGGTTCACCGTCTCCTCGGTCGCCGCCCCGATCTCGTCCATCATTGCGGCGGCGCGGGCCAGGACCGGGTCGCCGGCCAGGTAGGCCGAGCTGACCACCAGCGAATGGATCCCGAGCTGGTAAACGCTGCCCGTCGGATCTGTCTGCAGCCACCCCCGCGCGGTCATCGTCCGCAGCAACGCATGCAGGCTGCTCTTGGGAATGCCCAGTCGGTTCGACAACTGCATCTGGGTCCCCGGACCGTTTGCGGCGATCTCATCGAGTAGGTCCAGAGCTCGGGCGGCGGATTTGACCAGACCTGCGGACGAGTTGCCGGGTCTCGTCGCCTCAAGCGCCATCGCACACGTCTCCTGACCATCCATGCACCTTGCACAGATATCGATACCGACATTGTACCGCCCGTCCACATACGTGGACCAGTTTCGCTCTCTTGACCCGTGACTCGGGTCACCTGTACGCTCGGGTTCACGTACCCGAACTAAGTTCATAGCTGAGGAGTGCCAGGTGATCCAGGTTCGATATTCGACTTCGCCATCGAGCGTGGAGACGGCAACGACCGCCGAGCTGCGGGAGAACTATCTCGTCGACGACCTGTTCAGCACCGGTGAGGTGCGGGGGGTCTACACGCACGAGGACCGGATGCTCATCGGCGGCGCAGTGCCCGGGCACAAGCAGCTGGGCCTTCCTGCCTGGGACGTCCTGGGCGTGAGCTCGCACCTGCAACGCCGCGAGCTCGGCATCATCAACGTCGCGGGCCCCGGCCACGTCCTCGTCGACGGAGAGAAGTTCGAGCTCGGGCACCTGGACGGGCTCTACGTCGGCCGGGGCAGCAAGGTCACCTTCGCCGGCGCCGACGCCGCGTTCTACTTCGTCTCCGCTCCCGCCCACGCCACGTACCCCACGACGGCCGTGAGCCACGCCAGCGTCGAGCCGGTTCCGGTGGGCTCCGCGCAGGGCGCCAGCGAACGTAACCTCTTCCGTTACGCCTGGGGATCGGATCTGCAGACGTCGGGGCTGCAGTTCGGGGTGACCGTCCTGGCCGACGGCGCGGTGTGGAACACCTTGCCCCCCCACCTGCACGAGCGCCGGACCGAGGCGTACCTGTACGTCGACCTGGCCGAGAACGAGCGGGTCTTCCACTTCCTCGGCCGCCCCGGTGCCACCCGGCACCTACTCGTGGCGAACCGGCAAGCCGTGATCTCCCCGCCCTGGTCCATCCACGCCGGAGCCGGCACCGGCTCCTACGCGTTCGTGTGGGCGATGGCCGGGGAGAACAACGACTACACCGACCTCGTCCCGGTTCCGCTGGAGGACCTGTGAAGAGGTCCCCGTTCGACCTCGACGGCCGGTGCGCGGTGGTGACCGGGGCCGGCCGCGGCCTCGGCCAGGCCGTCGCCCTCGGGCTGGCCGAGGCCGGCGCCGACCTCGTTCTCGTCGGCCGGCCGGGCAGCCAGACCTCCACCCGGGAGCTGCTCAGTGACCTCGGTCGCGGCGTCGAGGTGATCGATCTCGACCTCGGCAACGCCGAGGCCGTGGAGCGGGTCGGCGCCCAGGTGGCCGCCGACCGCCAGGTCGATGTCCTCGTCAACAACGCCGGCATCATCGACCGGCAGGACTCGGTCGCGGTCACCCGCGGCTCCTGGAACCACGTGCTGGACGTCAACCTGACGGGCCTGTTCCTTCTCACTCAACAGGTCGGGCGTCCGATGCTCGAACGCGGCCACGGCAAGATCGTCAACATCGCCAGCCTGCTGTCGTTCCAAGGCGGTTTTCGGGTGGCTGCGTACGCCGCCAGCAAGCACGGCGTCGCCGGGGTCACCAAGGCCCTCGCCAACGAATGGGGACCGCGCGGCGTGCAGGTCAATGCGATCGCGCCCGGCTACATGGCGACCGACAACACCACCGCCCTACGTGAGGATCCCGATCGCGCGAGGGCCATCCTCGAGCGGATCCCCGCCGGCCGCTGGGGCACCGCCGAGGACATCGCGGGCGCGGCCGTGTTCCTCAGCTCGGCCGCCTCCGACTACGTCAACGGCCAGGTCCTGGCCGTCGATGGAGGGTGGATGGCCCGTTGAGCCCGTCCGACCCATCCCGTCCCGCCGCTTCCGC
This sequence comes from Micromonosporaceae bacterium KJ-029, assembly GCA_005402585.1. Lineage (GTDB taxonomy): Bacteria > Actinomycetota > Actinomycetes > Mycobacteriales > Micromonosporaceae > Micromonospora. Next base: position 66,073 of record BIFP01000003.1, read on the forward strand.
GGCTCGATTCCCGACGTCTCGGACCGTCCCCTACGAGACATAAATAACGCAAAGAAAGAGGATCGACGATGGTCATGCCACGCACCGCCGCCACGCTGCTGAGTCTGACCCTGGCAGCCCTGACCCTCACCGCCTGCGGTGGCGACACCGATGCCGACGGCAGTGCAGCCGCCGGCACCTGCGATCCGTCCGACGTCAAGCTCGTTGGACAGGTCCGCAACGAGTCCAACCCCTACGAGGCCTCGTGGTTGGACGGCGGTGACCTCTTCGCCGCCTCCGTGGGTCTGAAGCAGCAGCGGCTCACCTACGACGGGGAGTCCACGAAGCAGCAGGAGCAGATCCGCCAGATCCTCGCGGGTGGTGACACCACGTGCCTGGTGATGAACGTCCTGCCCAACGGTGACTCCGACACACTGCCGATCGTCCGGGCGGCCGACCAGGCCAAGGCCTTCCTCGTGACCCAGTGGAACAAGCCGGCCGAGCTCAACCCCGCGGACTACGACCGGTGGATCAGTCACCTGACCTACGACGGTGTCGAGTCCGGCCGTCAGATCGCCGACGCGCTCTTCGAGGCCATGGGTGGCTCGGGCGGCATCATTGCGCTGCAGGGTGTCCTGGACACCGCCGCGGCCAAGGACCGTTTCGCCGGCCTGGAGGCGGCGCTCGGTCAGAACCCCGGCATCAAGCTGCTCGACCAGCAGACCGCGAACTTCTCCCGTGCCGAGGCACTCGCCGTCACCAAGACCCTGCTGACCAAGCACGGTGACGCGATCACCGGCATCTGGGCGGCCAACGACGACATGGCGCTCGGTGCGCTCGAGGCACTGGGCCAGGCGGGTCGCGCCGGCAAGGTCGCCGTCGTCGGCATCGACGCCGTCCCGGACGCCGTCAAGGCGGTCAGCGAGTCGCAGATGACCGCCACGGTCTCCAGCGACGGTCCTTGGCAGGGCGGCATCGGGTTGGCTATCGGATACTGCGTCGCCACCGGCGAGTTGGACATGGCCGACATCACCGACGTGCAACGCGCGTTCTTTGCCGAGCAGTTCCTCATCACGTCGAAGAACGCCGGTGACTTCCTGGCGCCGAAGACGGACCCGGCCGGCTTCAAGTGCGACAACGTGTTCGACCGCGTGGCTGCGCCGCTGACGTGACGATGGCACCTCTCGTGGACACCCGACCGGCACGCTCACGGCTGCGCCGTGGCGTGTCGGTTCGGGACGCGGGTCCACCGATCGCACTGCTGGTCATCGTTCTCATCCTCTCCCTGCTCAGTCCGCAGTTCCGCACGATGGGCAACGCCCTGAACATCCTCGACGCCGCGGCCGTCCTGGCCGTCGTCACCTGCGGGACGACCTTCGTCCTGCTGCTCGGCTCGATCGACCTGTCGGCAGCCGGTGTCATGGGTGCCTCCTCGCTGGTCGTGGCGGTGCTGGTCGAGAACAGCCGCAACAACCTGGACCTGGGCACCCTCGGGATCCTCATCGCCGTTGTGCTGGCCGCCGCGCTCGGCTGCGTCAGTGGTCTGCTCGTGGTCCTGTTGAAGGTGCCGTCGTTCATGACCACGCTCGGCGTCTCGGCGATCGGCCTCGGCGTCGCCACCTTGGTGTTCGACGGCGTGCAGCCCGGCGTGGTCGACCCGAGCCTGCGCAGTTGGGCGACGGGCCGGCTGCTCGGACTCACCTATCTCACGTGGATCGCAGTCGTGTGCGTGCTGCTCGCCTGGTTCGTTCAGCGCTACACCCGGCTGGGTCGCTATGCCATGGCGATCGGCGGCGCGGAGGAGGTGCTCGCGTTGTCCGGGGTCCGGGTAGGGCCCTACAAGGTCGCTGTCTTCACCATGGCCGGTGCGTTCTACGGGCTGGGAGCCGTCATGGTGACCAGCCAACTCGGCTCGGGCCTGGTGCAGTCCGGTGCCTCCTACACGTTCGCGTCCATCACCGCCGCAGTGGTCGGCGGCACCCTGCTGGTCGGGGGTCGGGGCGGAGTGCTGCACTCCACCGTCGGGGTGCTCCTGCTCACCGTCCTGACCAACGGGCTGGTGCTGATCGGGGTCAGTCCGTACGTCCAGGGCGGCGTGCAGGGTCTCATCGTCGTCGTCGCCGTCGCGGTGGCTGCCGCCCCGCTGCGACACCGGAATCAGGTGGTCAAGTGAGTGCCGAGGGTGTTATCGCGCAGCGCTCCCCGTCCGTCGTCCTGGAGGTACGGGGCCTGGTCAAGGCGTACCCCGGTGTCAAGGCCCTCAACGGGGTGGACCTGGAGGTCCGCCAGAACGAGGTGCTCGGTCTGGCCGGGGAGAACGGCGCGGGGAAGTCGACCCTGCTCAAGACGCTCGTCGGTCTGGTCCGCCCGGACGCGGGAGAGATCTACGTGCGCGGCCAGCGGGTCCGGCTACGCAACGTCGTCGACGCCGCCAATCACGGCATCGGAATGGTCTTCCAGGAGCAGTCCCTGGTCCCCAACCTCACCGCCGCCGAGAACATCGTGCTGGGCTGCGAGGGCCCAGCCATCCGACGCGGTTTCTACCGGTGGGCCACCATGCGCGCGCTGGCCCAGGAGCAGTTGGACAAGATCGGCTCCACCATCGACCCGCTGGCCCGCACCGACTCCCTGACCTTTGCCGAGCGACAGATGGTCGAGATCGCCAAGGTGCTGCGCATCGAGCAGCGGACCCACAACTCTCCGGTCATCATTCTGGACGAGCCGACGTCCGTGCTGGAGCCGAGTGAGATCGAAACCCTGTTCGAGCAGGTACGCAGGCTCCGCGAGTTCGCCTCCGTCATCTTCGTCTCTCACCGGTTGGACGAGGTTCTCGACGTCTGCGACCGCGTCTACGTGCTGCGCGGCGGGCAGTCCGTCGGCGAGGTCCGCCCGGCGGACGCCGTCGCCGGCGAACTGCATCGGATGATGATCGGGTCAGAGAGTCACGAGGACCACTATCACGGCAGCGCCGTGACCCGTGACGAGACGCCCAGGGAACGCTTGACCGTGCGCGGTCTGGCGGGCGCGACCTTCCGTGACGTGGACCTCGACGTCCGCGCCGGGGAGATCGTGGCCGTGGTCGGAGTCCACGGTTCCGGGCGCGAAGAACTGTGCAAGGCGCTCTTCGGTGCGGTGGCGACCACGGCGGGCGAGGTGACCCTCGACGGCGAACGGCTGGATCTGACCGGCCCGCGCGCCGCGTGCGCTGCCGGGGTGGGCTACGTGCCGGCCGAACGGAAGGTCGAAGGCATGGTCGGGCCGATGTCCGTCGCCGACAACATGACCCTGGCCAAGCAACGGGTGCGCTGCGCCGGGCCGGTGATCGTGCCGAAGCGGCAGAGCGACATCGTCGACAAGTGGATCAGCCGGCTGTCGATCCGCACCCCCGGACGCCGCACTGCCATCCAGCGGTTGTCCGGTGGCAACCAGCAGAAGGTCATCCTGGCGCGCTGGCTGGTCGGCGGTGACGTCCGCCTGCTCCTGCTGGACCACCCCACCCGGGGCCTGGACGTCGGGGCGCGCTCAGAGGTGTATCGGCTGATGCGCGAACTGGCAGGGACCGGTGTGGCCACGCTGTTGCTGGCCGACAGCCTTGAAGAGGCCATCGGCATGGCCGACCGGGTCGTCGTGATGAGCGACGGCCGGATCGTGGCCGAGGTGCCCTGTCCTCCGGACCGTAAGCCGAGCCCCCTCGACCTGGTCAAGGAGATGGTGTGAGCGCCCCTGTCACAATCCGCCCGTCGGCGGACGCCGCCGTCGTCAAGGGCGGTCCCACCCGCTCGGAGTCGCTCACGTCGTTGATGCCGGTCTTGGCGCTGGTGAGTCTGGTCATCGCGCTGGCTGCGGCCAAACCCGGCTTCTTGAGCCAGCCGAGCATGACGGCCGTCGTCGACGCCGCGGCACCTCTGGCCGTCCTCGCCGCCGGCGCCACCATCGCCGTCCTCTGTGGCGGGATCGACTTGTCCATCGCCGCCCTGGCGTCGCTGTCCTCGGTGCTGCTGGCACTGTGGCTGCCGACGCTCGGCGGGCTCGCCTCGGTGGCCGTGGTCGGGGTAGCGGCGGCGGCGGGTGCGCTCCAGGGCGCCGCCCACGTCTTCCTGCGCATCCCGTCGTTCATCGTCACTCTGGGCGGGATGAGCCTGTTCTCGTCGATCGCCCTGGTGATCTCAGGTGCCGCGCCGGTTCCGGTCACCGACGACGGGCCGATCCGCTGGGGCTTCACCCGAATCTTCGACGTGGTGCCCTCGGCCGCGGTCGTGGCGGTCGTGGTCGTCGCCGTGCTGGCCGTGCTCATCAAGGCGACGCCCCTGGGCAGTTGGATCACCGCCACCGGTTACTCCGAGCCGGCCGCGAGGTTGGCCGGAATTCCGGTCGACCCGCTCAAGATCGGCGCGTTCTGCGTGTCCGGGGCCTGTGCGGGGCTTGCCGGCGTGCTGCTGGTGGCCCGCACGTTCAGCGGCGGCCCCACGATGGCCGACTCGCTGCTGCTGCCCGCCATCGCGGCGATCGTCGTCGGCGGCACCGCGATCACCGGCGGCCACGGCGGCCTGTGGCGGACGCTCGTGGGTGCCCTCGTGGTCACCCTGCTGCGGGTGGGTCTCTCCGTCGTGGGCGTGTCGGCAGCGTACGAGTCGATTCTCTACGGCGCTCTCATCGTCGCCGCGGTCGCGCTCACCCTCGACCGGTCAAAGGTGATGGTCGTCAAGTAGCTACCCGCCGACAACACCGCCCTCAGGTCCCCTCACGCAACGTGAACAGAAAGGCCATCATGCCCAACGACAACTCCAACCTCCTGCCCTCCGTCCGCTCGTTCCTCTCCTCCCCCAAGCAGATGCTCATCGACGGCGAGTGGGTGGATGCCAAGGACGGCAAGACCTTCGCGACCGTGAACCCCTCGACCGAGGAAGTCCTCGTCGACGTGGCCCAGGGATCCGCGTTGGACGTCGACCGTGCGGTCGCTGCCGCGCGTGCCGCCTTCGAGGAGCCGTCGCCGTGGTCGCGCATGACGCCGCGCGAGCGCTCCCACCTGCTGTGGCGCATCGGTGACCTGATCGAGGCCCACGCTGACGAGTTCGCCCAGCTCGAGGCGCTGGACAACGGCAAACGGGTCACCGCCGCCCGGGACGGGGACGTGGCCGTCGCCGCGGAGCTGTTCCGCTACTTCGCCGGTTGGGCCACCAAGATGGAGGGCACCACCATCCCGATGTCGGTGCCGGGCCGCTCGTTCCACGCCTACACGCGCCGTGAGCCGGTCGGTGTCGTCGCGGCCATCGTGCCGTGGAACTTCCCCCTCCTCATGGCCTGCTTCAAGATCGTCCCCGCGATCACCGCAGGCAACACGGTCGTCCTCAAGCCGGCCGAGCAGACCCCCTTGAGCGCACTCCGCCTGGGCGAACTGCTGCTGGAGGCCGGTCTCCCCGCCGGCGTCGTCAACGTCGTGCCCGGCTACGGCGACACCGGTGCGGCGCTGGTCGAGCACCCGGGAGTGGACAAGGTCGCGTTCACCGGCAGCACCGAGGTCGGCAAGAAGATCGCCGCCGCGGCGTCCGGCAACCTCAAGAAGGTCTCTCTCGAACTCGGCGGGAAGGCGCCCAACATCGTCTTCGCTGACGCCGACCTCGACGCTGCGGTGGCGGGTGCCGTCCTCGGCGGCTACTTCAACGAGGGACAGTGCTGCGTCAACGGGTCGCGACTGTACGTCCAGCGTGCGGTCTTCGAGCAGGTCGTCGACGGGGTGGCGGCCGCCGCACGCGCCATCAGGGTCGGCGACGGATTCGACGCAAGCTCGGACATGGGCCCGCTCGTCTCGCAGGAGCAGCACGAGAAGGTGCTGTCCTACATCCGCGGCGCCGTCGACCAGGGCGCCGTGCTCAACGCCGGCAGCGCCGACGCCGCCCGCGAACGCGGCTACTTCGTCACGCCAACCCTGATCACGTCCGTCACCGAGGCGATGTCGGTCCAGACCGACGAGATCTTCGGTCCCGTGGTGACCGCGGTGCCGTTCGACACCGAGGACGAGGTCGTTGCGGCCGCCAACAACACCGTCTACGGCCTGGCGGCCGGAGTCTGGTCGCGCGACCTCGGTACCGCCCACCGCGTCGGAGCACGGCTGAGGGCCGGAACGGTCTGGCTCAACACCTGGCACGCCGATGACGTCACGTTGCCGCGCGGTGGTTTCAAGCAGTCCGGGTGGGGCCGTGAACTCGGGTCGTTCGGCCTGGACGACTACACCGAGCTCAAGACGGTCATCGCCGAACTCCGGTGACGGCCACCGCCATCCAGCTATTTCCCCATTGGAGTACCGCAAGCCTACGAATTCACGCCAAGCCCGAGACAAGGGGTGTCAGATGAAAGTGCTTCGCAGACCTGTTCGCATGCGTGTGGTCGAGCGCCTCCGGCGGTTGTTCACGCGCTTCGTCGTGCTCGTGGTGGCGCTGGGCGTCTCGCTGTCGACGTTCGCGTCGGCCGCACCCGCTGCCGCGGCACCCGCCACGGCGGCGCAGGACGGGATCCTCAGGGTGCTCCTGTTCTACAAGTCCAACTTCCACGCCTCACATGTGCAGGCTCGCGAGGCGGTTCGCAGTCTCGCCAACGAACTCTCGGTCGAGTACGGCCAGCCGGTGGAGATCGAGGAGACGGACAACGCCGCGGCGTTCACCACCGGGAACCTTGCCACCAAGGACGCGGTGGTCTTCGCCCAGACCGGCGGCGTGCTCTTCAACACGGCTCAGCGCGAGGCGCTCGAGCAGTACATCCGAGGCGGCGGCGGCTACATGGGCCTGCACTACGCGGGCTGGTCGGTCGGACAGAGCGAGCATGACGTCAACGAGTTCTACGCTCGTCTCGTCGGCGCCGCCTCCGAAGGTCACCCCGAGAATCCCGCCGTCCGCCCCGGTCGGGTGGTCGTGCGCGACACCAACCACCCGCTGACCCAGGGGCTGGCCGCCTCCCACACGCGCAGCGACGAGTGGTACGACTGGTTGGTCAATCCCGCGCAGAACGTGCGGACGCTGCTCAGCGTGGACGAGTCGTCCTACTCGCCGGCCGTCGGGCGACAGGGCACCACGCACCCGGTCACCTGGTGTCAGGAGATCGACAACGGTCGGTCGTGGTATAGCTCGATGGGCCACGAGGGCAGCCACTACAGCGAGTCATACATGCGGACGCAGATGCGTCACGGGCTGGCCTTCGCCGCCGGCCTGCTTGCCGCGGACTGCTCGCCACCGCGCAAGGACGTGCAGGGCTCCTGGGGCGGCGTCGTCCCGTGGCCGCTGATGCCGATCAACGCGTCCCTGACCGCGGAGGGTCTGGTCCAGAGCTTCGGCAGCGTCGGCGGCTGGGGCACCGACACCACGCCCTACGACTGGACCGGAAACAGCACGGTCACTCAGGGCGGCCAGTTCGAGACAGACGTGTGGGACCCGGACGAGCCGCGGAACCTTGGCAACCTGCACGATCACATCGTCCCGAACAACACCTACACCGACCTGTTCTGTTCGATGCAGGTGCAGAACCCCCACCACCGTACGGTGATGACGATGGGTGGCGACGACAGCCTCGGCACCAACGACCCGGTCAACGCCGCGATCGGCGTGACCAGTTTCTCGACGAAGACCGGTCTGGTCGACGAGGCGCCGATGCACTACCCGCGCTGGTACCCCACGGCGACCACCATGCCCAACGGCGACATCGCCGTCCAGGGCGGCAGCGTGCGCGGCGTCAGCGGCCCCGGGGTGACCACTCCGGAGCTATACAGCCCCAACGAGGGTGCCGGTTGGCGCCTGCTCACGGGTGCGCAGAGCTCGGCCGCCTACGGCGACACCGAGAACCGCTGGTGGTACCCACGCGCCTTCGTGGCGCCGGGTAGCGGCAACCTGTTCAACATCAGCGGCACCCAGATGTTCGAGCTCGACCCCTACGCGAACGACGGCAAGGGCAAGGTGACCCTTCGCGGCACGGTGCCTTCGGCGATCGCCGACCAGGGCTCCGACCTCGGCCGCCCGGTGGGTGCGACCTCTTCGGCGGTCATGTACCAGCCCGGCAAGATCCTGCAGGTCGGTGGCGGTGGCTGGTCGAACGGGGGCGGTGGCCAGGGTGCGCGCGCTGGGCTCACCATCGACATCACCGACGGTACGGAAAGCCCGGTCGTCAAGGCCACCAAGCCGATGCAGTACCACCGGCACTGGTCGACCGCGACGCTGATGCCCGACGGCAACGTGATCGTCACCGGCGGTGGCGCGGGAAACAACAACAACGACCGCTACGTCACCAACGCGGAGATCTGGGACGCCGCGACCGGTGAGTGGGCGACCGTGGAGGTGCCGTACGAGCACGCCCGGCTCTACCACTCCATCGCCCTGCTGCTCCCCGACGGCCGGGTGATGATCGGTGGCGGTGGCGCCCCGGGCCCGCGCAACTACACCGACGTGGAGTTCTACTCGCCGGCGTACCTGTTCGACGGCGACGAACTCGCCGTGCGGCCGGAGATCACCGATGCTCCTGCCGAGATCGGCTACAACGGGACGTTCCAGATCACCGCGGACAGTCCGGTCTCCCGGGTGACGTTGGTCCGTAACGGGTCGGTGACGCACGGCTTCAACAACGACCAGCGGTTCCAGGAACTGGAGTTCACCCAGAGCGGCGACACCCTCACGGTCGCCGCGCCGGACGACGCGACCTACGCGCCGCCGGGTGCCTACATGGTGTTCGTGTTCAACGAGCACGGAACCCCCTCCAAGGCCGCGATGCTCAACATCGACCCCGAGGTCGAGATGGATCAGCGGACGCCGCACGTGGTGGACCAGTTCGAGTACCCCCGGGTGCCCACCTCGTGGCGGTCCGGGACGTTCCCCAACGTGACCGACGTCGCCGCGGGTGACGGCCGGATGGCTCCCTGGAGCGTGGACAACGGCCCGGTGCAGTTGGTCCGTGGTGCCGCCAGCACGAACGGTGGCCTGGGAGTCGTCGGCACTCACCTCTCACTGGGTACGACCGCGAAGATCGAGCGCCAGATCCAGGGCCTGGATCCCGGCCGGGAGTACCGGATCTCCTTGCGCTACGCACGGGACAGTCGCGCGCCGGGCAGCGCCGGTGACGCGATCACCGGTTTGTCGATCGGCTCCTTGGCGGCGTCGATCAGTGCGGGTACGGATACTCCGTCGCAGAGCAGCCAGGCGGTCACGTTCGGCACGTACGTCGGCACCTTCACCGCGTCGAAGCGCTCCGAGTCCCTGACTCTCGCGGGTACCGGTGGCGCCGGCATGATGGTTGACGACCTCGTCATCATCGGCGTCGATCCGGGCCTGAACGACGTCCCGATCCACTACGAGTTCGAGGAGGGCTCCGGTACGTCGGCGGCCAACACCGGCACCCGCCACTCCGTCGGCGCGGCCAAGCTGCGGGGCGGAGCCGGATGGTCCAAGGACGGCGTGTTCGGATCCGCGCTGGACCTGTCCGGCACCCAGGGCGACTTCGTCGACCTGCCCGACAACCTGCTTCAGGGCGCCACGGACTTCTCGGTGTCGATGTGGGCCAAGATCAACGAACGGAAGGCCTGGATGCCGCTGTTCCAGGTCGGCAACGGAGCCGGCGGCCCCGGCCTCGGTCAGGGGTACTTCCAGATCCAGTCCGACACCCGGACCAATGGACGCACCGGGCTGGCCGCGACCTTCAAGGAACCGGGGAAGGCGCTGGAGGAGCGGATCCTGTTGGACAGCAATACCGATCTGACCCCGGGTGCCTGGTCCCACGTGGCCTTCACCCGCGAAGGTACGGTCGGCACGCTGTATCTCGATGGACAGAAGATCGCGAGTCGCTCCGACCTCACCCTCGGACTGCCGCAGGTCGGTAACCAGACGGACAACTTCCTCGGCAAGAACGGTTATCCCGACGACCCGCTCGCCGGTCAGATGGACGAGGTCCGCATCTACACCTCAGCGATCAGCGCAGCGGATGTGGCAGCGCTGTACGACGATGGTGCGGCACTGCGTACCACCACGACGGTCTCCGTCGACCCGCAGTCGCCGTCTCCGTTCGGTGAGCCGCTGAGCGTCTCGACCACGGTCAAGGATGCGAACGGCGAGTCCGCTGCCGGCAGCGTAGAACTGTGGGTGGCCGGCGCCCGCGTGGGCACGGCGGTGGACCTGGTCGCCGGGTCCGCGACGTTCCCCAAGCTCACCTTGAACCGCGGTGACCACGAGCTTGAGGTCCGATACCTGCCCGCCGACGGCTGGCGTGCCTCCTCGGCCGCCGTCGTCCACACGGTCGACCGTCCGGCGCCGGGCGAAGGCGTGCCCATCCGCTACACCTTCAACGAGGGCTCCGGGAACACGGCCGCGAACACCGGCTACGACACGTCGATCGGCAACGCCCAGCTGCTCGGGTCCACTGGGTTCACTCCGAACGGCAAGTTCGGTAGCGCGGCTAACCTGCCCGGCGGTAGCCCAACCAGTGGCAACCACATCAAGCTGCCGGACAACATCGCACAGGACTTCGACGAGGAGTTCTCGGTGTCGGTGTGGGCCCACCCACGGTCCTTGCCGAACTGGGTACCACTGCTCCAGATCGGTGACAGCACAGACACCTTCTTCGTGCTGCAGTCCTCGACCCAGGCTGCCGGGGCCACCGGGTTCGCCGCCACGTTCAAGGCGCCCGGCACCCCGAGCAGCGCGCAAGAGCGACTGTGGCTGGGCGCGGGCAACGACCTGCCCCTGAACAAGTGGACGCACGTGGTGTTCACCATGAGCGGTTCGACCGGGCGGATCTACTTCGACGGCGAACTGAAGGCCACGCGCACCGACTTCACGGTCGGCATCGGCGACGTCGGGATCAACGGAGCCACCACCGCCAACTTCATCGGTGGTATCAGCTTCGCCGACCAGAGGTTCAACGGCATGGTCGATGAATTCCAGATGTTCGGCCACGAGTTGTCCCGTGCCGAGATTCAGAAGCTGTTCGAGGGTGAGCCCGAGTTGCCGGTCGAGGTCACCGCGCAGGCGCGGTGCATCGCCGGCAAGGCGTACGTGGCGGTGCAGGCGCGCAACGACCACAACGCGGCGGTGGACATCACGCTGGAGTCCACGTACGGCCAGCGTTCCTTCGCGAACGTCGCGCCGGGCGGGAACGCGTATCAGTCGTTCGCCACGCGGGTGGCGTCGGTCCCGGCTGGTTCGGTGACGGTCCGGGTCACCGGGTCGGTTGACGGCCGGCAAGTGACGAATGTCCTCACCGCGGGATACGCCGGTCTCAACTGCGCCGCCGATCCCCGTCAAGCCCAGTAACGACAGAAGCTACGGAGCATCGCATGAACACATCGAGACGTAGGCGGCTGCTCGCGGCGGGTGCCGGTGGTGCACTCCTGGCCGGGGCGGTGGCGCTGCCGTCGCCGGCGTTGGCCGAGCCGGGTGACGACGCCGAAGTGCAGGTCACGGTCGACATCGAGGAGATCAGGGAGCCGGGTGTGCTCGCCATGTCGATCGCGGGTGACTCGGTGGCGTTGTCGGAGGACGGTTCGACGCTGCTGGTGCGTCAGTTCGTCGGTACGTTGCCGACGGTGACGGTGACCGACACCCGTACGGCGGACGAGGTGCCCGAAGGTGCTGCGTGGGCGGTGTTGGGTAGCGCGACCGACTTCGTCGGTGGTGCCGGTCAGGAACCGATCGGTGCCGGCCATCTGGGATGGAAGCCGCGCCTGATCGACGGTGATGACAACGGTCTGGTTGCCGAGGGCGAGGAGGTGGTGACGGTTCTCGACGAGCCGACGCAGCCGGGTAACAACGTGGGTCTGGTCGACCAGGAGTTGTTGGTCTCGACGTTCGACTCGGGTGCGGTGGCCGGTGGCGAGTACGCGGTCAACGCCGACCTGTTCCTGCGGACCCCGGCTGACGTCGCGGCCGGTGCGTACACCTCGACGTTGACCCTGTCCCTGTTCGAGTAGGAGACCGGTGGGGGCCGCCGCACGGCGGCCCCCACCACTCCCCTGCGTCGTCGGCGGAACCGCCAGCCCGACGGCGCCCGTGTGCTTGTCCCGGACCGGAAGTAGCGGGACGATGCTCGGGGGTCTTGGTCCGAACCGTACCCGCCGGTCCCTGGCGCCCTTGCCGTGGAAGTGCACCAACTACATGTTCAGGTCGATAGCGGTCATTAGGAGCTGCCGACCTCGGACAGGCGAGCGACGGTTCAGCCTGATCAGTGCCCAATTACCACCTCGACCGGAACAGGAACGGAATCGAGTGCGACGAGCAGGGTCTGGCGACAACGAAAAGCCGGTCGCTGGACGCGGCGACGAGCCGGACGCCGGCGCGCGTGACACCGCTGACCGGGGCCTGGTGACACCGACCAGGAGCCGGTCGGCCGCGAACCGCTTCTTCGCGTACCTGGTCATGCTCGGCTGGCACGGCCTGGTGATCATTGCGTACTTCGTCCTCCTCGAGCAGCTATCTGGAGTGAGGGAGTCGGGGGGCAACTCACCGCAGGAAGACATGCTGATTCTCGGGGTCTACGTCGGTGCACCGGCACTTCTCTGCACCCTGCTGGTTGGTCTGATCCTGCTCCGGAGGCTCCTGGCGAGAAGCCGGATCAGCTCGGCGATTGTGCTCGGCACCGCCGCCGCGTCACCGACGCTCCTGTTCGTGGCGGCGGTCGCTGGCCCCGTCCTGCGTTGAGAATCACTCCCGCCCGTCGACCTGCTCAGCCCCGGATGGCACCGGGCCAATGCCGATGCGACGGCGCCTGAGATCCGTCCGCCGAAATGCACCCGCCGGAATTCACCCGCTGGGATCGATACCAGAAATACGGGCCGCAAAGGTCACCGGAATCGGCAGGCGACGCGGCGAGAAACCCACGCCAGAGCGCATCGACATGGCCACAATGCGTGGCGCGCGGATATGGTTGCGATCCCAATCCCAACGAAGTCCCGCCCCCACCCCCGGAGTTCCGGATGCACCGGTCGCTGTCCAACCTGACTGAACGGATCGAACGCGCTCTCAACGAACGGCTCATCCCGGCGCTGTACCGGGACGCCGAACCCGTACATGTCGAGGCGGCGCACCTGCCCGGCGAGCCGGTGCCGGCGAGCGAGGGGCTGGCGATGGCGTACGGGCCCTTCGCGGTGGGTCAGCCGTGGGGGCGCGCCTGGAGCACCACGTGGTTCCGGTTCACCGGAGAGGTGCCGGCGCGGATGCGCGGCGGCCGTGTCGAGCTCCTCGTCGATCTCGGCTTCGAGCGGGCCGGGCCGGGATTCCGGTCCGAGGGCCTCGCGTACACGGCCGACGGCACGCCGATCAAGGGCATCGAGCCGCGGACGGCGTACGTACCGATCGCCCGGCCCGCCGCCGGTGGCGAGCGGGTCGAGGTGTACGTCGAGGCGGCCGCCAACCCCCGGTTCGACGGCACCGTCTCCCCGCTCGGCGATCCGGAGACGGTGCCCGACCGCCCGCTCTATCGGCTGGACCGGGCGGAACTCGCGGTGCTGGACGAGGAGGTGCACGCGCTCGTCCTGGACGTACAGGTGTTGCACCAGCTGGCGCTGCAACTGGCCGAGACGGACCCCCGGCACCACGAGATCCGCCGGGCCCTGGAAGTGATGCTCGACGAGCTCGACGTCGCCGATGTCTCCGGTGGGGCCGCCGCCGCCCGCGCCCGCCTGGCCGGCGTGCTGGCCTCCCCCGCCGTGCCGAGCGCCCACGGGGTCACCGCCGTCGGGCACGCCCACATCGACTCGGCCTGGCTCTGGCCGGTACGCGAGACCATCCGCAAGACCTCCCGGACCTTCTCCAACGTCGTGGCGCTCGCCGACGAGTACCCGGAACTGGTCTTCGCCTGCTCCTCCGCCCAGCAGTACGCGTGGCTGCGGGAGCACCACCCGAAGGTGTACCGCCGCGTCGCGGAGAAGGTGGCCACCGGACAGTTTCTCCCGGTCGGCGGCATGTGGGTGGAGTCCGACACCAACATGCCGGGCGGCGAGGCGATGGTGCGCCAGTTCACCCAGGGCAAGCGATTCTTCGCCGCCGAATTCGGCGTCGAGCCACGGGAGGTCTGGCTGCCCGACTCGTTCGGCTACTCGGCGGCGCTGCCGCAGCTCGCCCGGCTGGCCGGGTTCCGCTGGTTCCTCAGTCAGAAGATGTCGTGGAACCAGACCAACCGCTTCCCGCACCACACCTTCTGGTGGGAGGGCATCGACGGCAGCCGGGTCTTCACCCACTTTCCCCCCGCCGAAACGTACAGCTCGGAGCTGTCCGGGAAGGATCTGGCGTACGGGGTGCGCAACTTCACCGAGCACGGCCGGTCCACCGTGTCGCTGCTGCCGTTCGGCTACGGCAACGGCGGGGGCGGCCCGACCAGGGAGATGCTCGAAACGGCCCGGCGAGTAGCCGACCTCGAAGGCTCGCCCCGGGTCGCCATCCGCACCCCCGCGGAGTTCTTCGCCGAGGCGGAGCGGGAATACCCGGACGCCCCGGTGTGGAGCGGCGAGATGTACCTCGAATACCACCGGGGCACGTACACCAGCCAATCGGCGATGAAACGCGGCAACCGGCGCACCGAGCACCTGCTGCGGGAGGCCGAGTTGTGGTCCACTGCCGCTGCGCTGCGGGCCGGGCATCCGTACCCGTACGCCGAACTCGACGCCATCTGGCAGGAAACGCTGCTGCTGCAGTTCCACGACATCCTGCCCGGCAGCTCGATCGCCTGGGTGCACCGCGAGGCGCGGCAGACGTACGCGAAGCTGGCGGACCGGCTGGAAGGGGTGATCGACTCGGCGCTGAGCGCGCTGACCGGCCCCGGGTCGGTGCCCTTGACCGCGAACGCCGCGCCACACGAGCGGGACGGCGTACCGGCGCTCGGAGTCTCCGCGGGCCACGGCGGCGACGCCCCGGACGTGTCGGTGCGGTCCGGACCGGACGGCACGGTGCTGGACAACGGCCTGCTCCGGGTGCGCATCGGCCCCGACGGGACGGTGTCCGCGATCCGCGACCTGGTCGCCGACCGCGACGTGCTTCGGCCCGGCACCGCAGCCAACGTCCTGCAACTGCACCCGGACACGCCCAACAAGTTCGACGCGTGGGACATCGAAGACTTCTATCGCAACCGGCGCCGCGACATGACCGAGGTCACCAAGATCGTGGTCGAGGCGGACGATCCCCGGCAGGCCCGGGTCCGGGTAACCTGCGACAATCGGAACTCCGCGTACGTCCAGACCGTGTCGCTCGCGGCCGGCGAACGCGTGCTGCGGTTCACCACCGAGGTGGACTGGCACGAACAGGAAACCCTGCTCAAGGTCGCCTTCCCGATCGACGTCCAGGCCGCACAGTCCAGCTCGGAAATCCAGTTCGGCCACGTGCAGCGACCAACCCACACCAACACATCGTGGGACGCTGCGAGGTTCGAGATCTGCGCCCACCGGTGGCTGCACGTCGGGGAGCCCGGGTACGGCGTGGCGCTGGTCAACGACGGCACGTACGGCCACGACGTGACCCGCCAACCACCCGGTGACGTGTTGGGGGCGCAGCCGACCACGGTACGGCTCTCCCTGCTGCGCGGTCCCCGCTACCCCGACCCGAACACCGACCAGGGCTCGCACCAGTTCGGGTACGCGCTGGTCTGCGGCGCCGAGATCGCCGACGCGGTACGCGAGGGCTACCGGGCGAACCTGTCGATCCGCCGGCACCTGGGCGCGCGACCGGTCGCTCCGCTGATCGAGGTGACCAACCCCGCCGTCGTGGTGGAGGCCGTGAAGCTGGCCGACGACCGATCCGGCGATGTGATCATCCGGCTCTACGAGGCGCTCGGCGGCCGCGCCCGTACCCGGCTCGCCGCGTCGTTCGATCTCGCCGAGGTGCGGGTTTGTGACCTGCTCGAACGGGACAACGTCGAGATCGCTGCGCTCGCCCCCGTCTCGGTCGAGGGCAACGCGGTGGATCTCGCCCTGGGACCGTTCCAGGTCGTCACCCTCCGGCTTCGCCCGGCGCAGCACTGATCCCGACCCCGGCAATGGCCCTGCTACGACGGGGTCGCGGGTAGCGGCCCCATCAGGTTCAGCTCAAGGGGCGAGCCGCCTGCACGAAGGTGACCCGGCCGAACCTGTGGTCGGCGTGCGCGACCTCCCGGGCGTCGCCGAACCCGGCGGCGGCCAGGAGCGTGACGATGCCATCGTCGTGGTTGCGGGCCACGACCGGGCTGTGCGCCACCCGGGAACGCATGAGGCGGGTCAGGTGCCGGAGGGCGTGGACAGGAGTGTGGCCATGGCGGTGTGTCGGGTGCCCGGCGTCGGCGACGTTGGATGCTGGGCCGCCGAAGTCGACGATCGTGACCCTTCCTCCCGGCCGAAGAGCACGCAGCGCGTCGCGCGCGAACGCGATCCGACCGTCGTCATCGACGTGGTGCAGGGCCAACGACGAGACCACGTGGTCGAGCGAGGCGTCCTCGGCGGGGATCCGGTCGGCATATCCCTGAACGAGGGTGAGAGCGACGTTGCGGCGGCGCGCCTTGCGCGCCGCCCTGCGCAGGGCGTCTCCGTCGGGGTCGAGGCCGGTCACCCGCGCGCTCGGCTGGGCCGCGAGCACGGCGAACGACAGGTTGCCCGTGCCACAGCCGATGTCGGCCACCGTCTGGCCGGGCTCGATGCCGGCGAGTTCGACCGCACGTTCGTGCAGTGCGCGGACGCCGGCCACCCGGGTGAAGGCGTCGTAGAACGGGAGAAGCCAGGTCTTACCCGCGCCCGGCAGGAACGGGCGGTCCCGATCCTGCGGGGTTCGCTGGTCGAGGATGCGTACGTGGGTCGAAGCTGCCATGGATGCCTCCTGTGCACGCGGTGGCGGGTCTGGCACGGTGGCCCCTGACGGACCCGGTGTCGTCACCTCCAAGTCTTGGATATTCTGCGGTTACCAAGCAGGATTTAACGTGGCAACCATGGGACATTCTTCGGTCAGTGACTCGCCGGGAGTCCCGTCGAGGCTGCGCACGGTACGACCCGACGGGACGCCGGTCTACCGCTACCGGCAGCGCCCCGGCCTGCCTCCTGTCTCGGTGACCCGCTTCGAGAGCGATGCAGCCCATTCCAACCTCCCGCCGGACCACCGGCACGCCCACGACTTCCTCGTCCTGGTCTATGTCGAGGAGGACATGGGCTCGTTCACCGTCGACGGCGCCGAACGACCGCTGCGCGCTGGCGAGGTCCACGCTGTATCGCCCGGGCAGGTCATCGGCGTCGCGGCCGAACTCACCCGCGGCCGCGCGTGGTCGGTCGCGTTCACACCGGACGCCGTCCCCGCCCTGACCTCGGTCTCCCCACTGGCCTGGACCCACCATCCCCTCCTCGCCCTGTTCGCCTTCAGCGGAGGGCACGGTCGGATCGCAGAGCCCGACCAGGCGAACTGGTCGGCGTGGCTGGCGGACCTGGCCGGGGAACTCGCCGACCCAGGCCGTATCGGCGCCCGCGAAGCCGTCGCCGCACTACTCACCCGACTTCTGGTCGCGGCCGCGCGACTGGCACCCAGCGCGCCGGTCACTCCGGACCCACTCGTCGAGCGGGTCTTCGCCGAAATCGAGGCGACGTTCCGCGAACCGGTCTCCGCCGCCGATGTCGCCCGCACGCTCGGCTACACCCCAGGGCACCTCACGACCATGCTCCGCCGGCGCACCGGCCGCCCCCTGCTTGAATGGATCACCGAACGGCGCATGACCGAGGTCCGGCGAATGCTACGCGAGACCGACCTGTCGCTCGACGCCGTGGCCGCCCGAACCGGCCTACGCGACGCCACCTATCTCGTCCGCCGCTTCCGCGACCGCTACGGCATCACCCCCCAGCGATGGCGCCGCACCCAGCGAGGATGGTCATGACAGTGACTCATCCGCACGTCAGCGTGCGGCGTTACGCCAAGCTGGCCCGGTTGCTGTCCGGATGCGGCCCCTGGCAGTGCCCCGAGATGCGCGCCGGCACGCGCCCGCAGCAGCTCTTTAGAGGTGACTCCATGATTAGGCGGCGATCTGCGATGGCGACGTGGTCGTTGTGCGGCGGCAGGCGGTGGCCGAGAACGGTGACATCGTCGCCGCGATGATCGACGGCGAGGCGACGGTCAAGGTCTATCGAGCCTGCGGCGGCCGAGTTGAGCTCGTCCCCCGTAGCCTGCGCTACGAGGTGATCTTTCCCGAAGACGTGGTCATCCTTGGCAAGATCGTCTGCGTGTTTCGCCGTGTCTAGCGTCAGGTCGATTTCGTTGTCCGGCATCAGCGTCGCTTTTCCGTCTGCAAACAATCCCCTGCTTGAACCTGCAGCTGCGCAGGGAACTACCTCATGCTCCTTCGCGGTCGCCGGCGGCTGGTCATCGAAATCGACGGCAAGCACCGCTACGCCGACGAGGCACGCCTCCGGCTGCTGCCGGCCTGGCGGACCCGCCTGGCAAATCTGAACCGGCGTGCCGCCGGACGTTCGCCTATGCTCACTCGTATTTCCTACAACTGCCGAGCGATGGAGAGCCATGTCGCACTGGACGAACTGGGTGGAACTGGGGTCCTGGTTGGCGGCGATAATAGGTACGGCGGTCGGTGTCTTCGTAGCCGTGCAAGCGTCGAACACCTTTCGGATGAAGGCGACGCTGGATATGGCGAGGCCCTTTGTCCGTGCGTTGGCGCTCTCCCTGGACAAGCCAGATATTCTGGCGGCATACGAATCCGAGTGTACGACCGCCGGGGACATCCTGCGCAAGAAGACGCGCCGCTGGCTCGTTGTGGCAGGATTGGCATTTGCCTTACTGGCAACGGGGGTCGGCGGGACCTTACTTCTTCCTCATCTTCCTCAGCTTTCTAATCCCACCGAGATACGATTCTCCATCGGCGACGCGGCACAGCAGGAATGCACGACCACGGGTCTCAACTGGGCAATGAGTACTACATGTACCAACCACTGGTTCCTTGACTCGTCGCGACAGAGGATTCAGGCACAGGCCACCCTCTCAGGTCCGGCACGCCAGAGAGATCTGAGCATCGTCGTTGATGGCTGCTCGGGCCGCGCGCAGGTTCGGTGGGAACTTCTCGCTGATGGCGAAGCTCTCGGCAACGGCATGGCTGGTTCTGGGAGCCAGGAACAAGAACTGAACGTGCCTATCAAGGGCAAGTCATCGCTCACCATTCGAGCCGAGCGGGTCGATGATGATTCGTGCTCCGCAAAACTCGTCGTCGAGGCCGTCGTGTGGCCCTAGAGCCTGTGCCGAAGTGCTTAAGAGCTTGATCGGGTTGGTTGTAGTACACGCTGGTTGATGTGGTGCTCGGGACGGGTGGCGTGGGTCGTGATGATCGATGCATGACGACTCCTCGCCG
>BIFP01000004.1 GCA_005402585.1 Micromonosporaceae bacterium KJ-029
CCGCTGGACCAACGCCACCGAACGCGGAACCGCCCGACGCATCAACGCCGAACGACTTATCACCACGTAGCGATCCGGTTACCCGACAGTCTCTAACGGCCTGCGGGTTGACCCAGTACGTTGCGAGCAACTGGGGCGAGGCACGAATGCCTCGCCCCAGTTACTCTTCCGGCTCGGTTCACCGCGTCAGCGGTACCCTCCTCAGCGCAGCTTGTACGCCGTGGGAATGGTTTGCTTCACAGTGTTGCCACCGCTGTCTGCGGCGGTGATCCGCAGCCCGACCTCTTCGGGCGCCTGGTCCCGCTTCGGATGGGTGATCTTTGCGGTGAAGGTATTCTTCCCGGCGGCCTGGGTTGGCGCCGGCTGCCAGGTGCGGCCACCGTCGACGCTGGACTCCACGTGCAGCTCGGTCACCTGCGGCGGCGTGCTGATCCGCTCCTGGTAGTAGCCGACGACCGTGATCCGGTGGGTACCCGTCGCCTCGACCGTGTTGTCCAGGTCAAGGCCCAGGTCGTAGCGCAGGAAGATCAGCGGTTCGGGCCGACACTCCCCGCTGTTCCCGATGACCTCGCCCATGCAGGGCTGCAACTCCGGAGCGTCAGCCTCGGTCGCCGTCGCCGAGGTGTACTCCCACACCGTCTTGACGCCGTTGGTCTCCGCCTCGAACGTGTACCGGGCCGATTCTGCCGGCAGATCGTACGTGACGACATCGCCACCGACGGCGCATCCGAGCGCGAAGATCCCCATCGTTGCCAGCCCGGCGAGCGTTGCCTTTCGCCGCAACAATGGCGGCCTCGTGTTCATCGCGTCAGTCTCCCTACTTGATTCGGCCCTCATCGCTGCCTGCCTGACGTCAGGGTCACCTGGTTGCTGGCCTTCTCGCTTCCGATGCCGTAGGAGATGGGCACCAGCCGGCGTTCGAGTTCGGTGCCGGACTCGTCGAAAAGCTTGAGGTCACAGGCAGACGGCTCGCAGTTGGCGATCTCGAAGAAGTATTCGGCGATGCCGGTGTTGTTGACGATGCCGATCATCGCCTGGCGGCCGCCGCTGCTGCTGGTCAGATACATGTTCGGGTAGAAGGTGTCGGCCTGCCGGCACCCTGCGCACAGCATTCCCGTGCTGAGGGTGAAGCCCGACGTGGTACGGACCTGCGGCACCGCACCGGGCACGGCGGGACCCGCGTTCCAGCGGACCGTCTGCTCCCTACCGGCCAGGATCTCCTGGCTTTCTTGCTGGCTGGGCCCGAGCACCGACGGCTCGGCGTAGTCAGCCCATGCCAATCCAAACTGGTTGATGGCGTTGTTCTGCCGGATGACGAACGTGGTGAGCGCGTGTTGCGTGTTCACATTCGGCAGGTTGACAGCCGACGGGGTCGGACCAGAGTTGGTCCACTGCGACCACGTCAGTCCCGTAACCTCGCCTGACTGGGCGGCATGGAAGCGGTGGTCGACCCGGTCGACATCGCCGGGACGTACCCGATAAGGCAGGTTGTCCGTGACCCGACCGGCGCCGTGGAAGGCGAGGGCGTACACCTCCGGATCGGCGCTGCCGCCGACCAGGATCCGGACCGACGATGCCGGATCCGGCTTGGCGTTGATGCGCTCGATCAGCCGGTTGGCTTCATTCGCGGGTACGGTCACAATCGGCAGCGCGGCGTACGGTTCTATCGCCGGGCAGCTCTCCGGTCCATCCGGGCAGGTGATCGTGGGGGCGGGTACCTTGCCCAGCGTGAGCAGACCAGGCGGGCCAGCTACCAGTACCCCGATGGCACCCGCGGCGGCCGCGGCCGCCACCCGCTCACGAAGCGCTTGGAAGTTGCAGTCCGTGGAGCAGATGTCGGTCGGCGTCAGCAGCACCAGCTTGCCCTTAGCGTCGATCTTGGCCAGATCATCGGCAGACCCGCTGCCGCCGTAGGCAACGGCCGTCGCCCCGCTGCTCGACAGTCGGGGAACCGGCAGTCGCACCGCCCGGCTGACCGTCGTCTCGTCCTCCGCCCACTGCTGGGTGCCGCCGGGCACCGAGACGTCCGGCGTGGCGTAGCGGGCAGCCAGGTTGAAGGAACTGCCCAGTCCGGTGACCTTCATGGTGACCGAGGGCGCCGTTCGCACCAGGTACGTGCTGTGGGACAAGGTGCCCGTGGTCACCTTGTCGGTCGGCAGGGCCCACCAGTTCGGGTCGTAGGCGCCGTACGCGGCCTCTTGTCGCGCCGTCATGGCCCATTTACCGGTCGTGGAGACCCGCTCGACCGTGTCGACCGCACCGTAGGTTTCGGTCGAATTCGGGGTATCCGCCTTGATCGGCTTGATCTTGCGCAGGTCAAGCTCGACCGTGGTCGCCTTGGTGAGCTTCACCTCCGCCGCCACCGGAACAGCCGAGTTCAGCTCGCCCCGCGCGTCGCGCCACGAGACGGCTACGGCGGCCGCGAAGGTGCCGCCGAACAGGGATGCGGTGAACCGCTCACCGCCGGGCGTAGTGATCGGGTCGTCGTGCAGGTTCACTTTGTCGTCCACCGGGATGATCACGGCATTGCCGTACGAGACGGAGGCGGCGCCGGCCGGTGGTACCACGTTGATGGTCAGCGCGAAGCGCTCCGGCTCCAGGAATGCGCTGACCCGGTTGGAGGCGCGCAAGGTGCCGTCAGCATCCCGCGCGGTCAGCGCGCCGCTGTAGGCGCCGTATGGGCCGCCGCGCTCCAGCACCCGGCCGTCCATGCCGACCGTGACGTCCGTCGTCGCGTGAGCGGGAACGGTCACCTCGTCAGGGCTGAGGGTGAACAGCCCTGCGGGAGCGGGCTGGCCGCCGGAGGCGATCGAGGTCGATAGCTTCAGCGTGACTGGCTGGTCGGTGTGGTTGGTGTAGGTGAGCGTCTTGGTCAGCGGTGAGTGGGGGTAGGCGTTCCGGCCGAAGTTGAGGCTTCCGCTGGCGATGATGCTCGGGTCGATGGCGCGGGCCACGTCGACCCGGCCAGCGCCCTGGGCGTACAGGTCGTGTCCGAGGTCCGTGGCAGTGGACATCAGGAACGCCTTGATCTCGTTGCCCGTGAGGTTCGGGTGCTTTTGGGCGATGATGGCCGCGGCTCCGGAAACGTGCGGGGTGGCCATCGAGGTACCGCTGGCGGTGGTGTAGTGCTCGTTCACGACGGAGCCCATCGCGGTGCCGGCGGCCCGGGCCGCGATGATGTTGACGCCCGGGGCAGCGATGTCCGGCTTTGCCGCGCCGTCGCCGACCCGCGGTCCGCGGCTGGAGAAGTCGGCCATGCCGTCTTCTTTGTCCACGGCCGCGACGGTCAGCGCCTCGTCGGCGGCACCGGGGGCGCCGACGGTGCCGCTGCTCGGTCCGGCGTTGCCGGCCGCGATGACGAAGAGCGTTCCGGTGCTGCGGCTAAGGTTGTTGACCGCCTCGCTCATCGGGTCGGTTCCGTCGGTGGCCCCGCCGCCGAGGCTCATGCTCACGATCTTGGCGCCGGTGTGGGCGGCCCACTCCATGCCGGCGATGACGGCGTCGTTGGGGCAGGAGCCGCCGTCGCTGCAGACCTTGCCGATCAGAAGCTTCGCTGCCGGCGCCACGCCCTTGCGCAGTCCGTCGGAGGCGGCACCGGTGCCGGCAATGGTGGCCGCCACGTGCGTGCCGTGCCCGTGCCCGTCCTTCGGGCCGGTCGGGTTGCCGGTGAAGTCGACCTGCTCGACGACCTTGCCGGCCACGTCCGGGTGGTCGGCGTCGATGCCGGTGTCGAGCACCGCGACCGTCACACCGGCTCCGTCGTAGCCGCGGTCCCACGCGATCGGCGCGCCGATCTGCGGTACGGAGGCGTCGAGGTTGACCCGGGCAAGCTCGTTGAGCCACACCTTCTTGACCCCTGCCAGTGATCCGGCCGTTCTGGCGTAGGCCACGCTGGTGTCGTCCTTACCTCGCACCTCCTGCCACCACCGACCGTCAGCGTCGATGCTCAACGAGCGGGCGTTGATGCTGGCCAGAGTGGCCCCGGTCCGTGCACCAGCCACCTGCGGTGCCTTCCGGCCCGCGACGTTCTCTGTGTAAGTGACCAGCACCGGCACTCGTCCGACGGTGCCTGTCGCGACGTGGGCGGCCAGCTTCACCACGTCGAACAGCCCCCAGTCGAGCAGTCCGCGCCCGAGCAGCGACAGTGCGTCGTTCGGCACGACGTAAACGCTGCCCTTCCTGGTGATGGTGTGGAAGGTGACGGCCTCGCCGTTGGGTCGGGGCGTGGCTTCGATGTCACGGACGATCGGCTTTCCGTCCATACCGATGCCGACCCGTACTTTGTCGCCGGTGATCAGGGTCAGCGGCAGGGTCGCGCCGGAGTTGGCCGCGACCTGAAGGACGTCGTCGCTGACGGTCATCGGCAAGCCTGTTGTTGCGACAGCCGCGGGCGGTGCTTGCTGGGCTGGCTCGGTCGCGTTGGCCGTGGACGTTGACACGACCATCCCGAAGATGGTCAGACCGACGGTTACGGCGCCCAAGCGTCGCCCGAGACGCGTCATTGCCGGGCTTCGCCTCATCTCTTGGCCTCCTGCCAGGATTCGATTACGAATTCGCCTTTGGTGTGCCGTGTGGAGCGCATAAAGATCCTCCTGCCACTAGTCCAGAGCCGTTGGGAAACGGCCGGTGCAGCTGGGTTGGGCAATCACGCTCTGACCATGGGCCTCCTCGCTAGAGCGGCTCGTACTCGCCGACAACGTCGACGGTGCTCGCACCGTCTTTCGGCGAGGCGTCCGTTGAGTTGGTTGGCGCTTCTGCCGTTTCCTCGTTGTCCTTCGCACCAGGTGGCAGCCCCGCAGAGCTGTCTGATGCCTCCGGCGTAGGGCGTTGTGCTGGCAGCATGAGAACAGTGTGCGATCAAGCCGGCTGGGGCTCGATCAGTCAAGTTAGTGATTTAAATCTTTTACTTGCCTGCGGCTTTTTTTTCGTACTGCCGGAAGCGCAGCCCCAGCGTTGCTCTTCAATGTCCGGTTTGATCATGGTTTGTTAGATGCCGTAGACGGCGAAGGTGCCCGTACGGTCGTTGAGGTCGCGGCGGGCGTGGGCGATGTTGGCGCGCCCGGCGCGGCGGAAGGTGTTGAAGGCAAGATTGCGGAAGGTGGCCACGGCTCGTGGGGCGGTGCCGGTCCGCAGCTGGGAACTGTCCTCGTGGAAGGTCACGTCACCAGTCCGATATAGACGCTTATCCACGGTCCAAGGCCCGCGGGCGTAGTCGTCGAGGTGCTCCGGGCTGGCCTGCCCGGCATCGAGGCTGACGATGCCGTGGATGATCTCCTTCCACGTGCGGACACCGTCGAGGCAGCCGGTGTCGGGCGCAGCCGGAACACTTGCCGAGCGTTGGGGAACAGAGCGTCGTCGCAGGCGGCGACGCGCAGGGTTCGGCGTTCGGTGCGTCCGTGTCCCCAGTCGTCGGTGACGCTCATGCTGTCGGCGAACTCGGTGTCGGCACCCGGACGGCAACGTCTGATCGGCCTGCAGCGCGGGCCGCTGGTTCCCCTTCAAGATCAGCACGTAGTGGGCGTTTCATCGCCCGGTGATCAGCCGGGCGGTCCTCTTGCTGGTATGCACAGTATCGAGCGTGAACATCAGGCCGGCCACGTCCAACGGTGCGAGGAGGTCGGCGATCACCACGTTCTCGCCGCGCTTGTCCGGGACCTGCCGTTGCCCCAGAATCACCCCCGCGCTCGCGGGCGACCGCTGCGACCACGAACACCTGTCCGGTCGCAGTACGGGTACCGTGCAACAGTTTCCATCGAGCGCGGCGACGGGCAGCAGCCCGACCAACGCCGGATGGGTGAGCGCCCGCGCTGCGGCGGTGCTGCTCACGGCCGGCTCGCCATCAGCGGTGACGATGACCGGTAGCGAGGCGTCACCACGGGCGACGTCAGCGGCGTATCCGCAGGTCGCCGTGTCGAGAGCGCCACCACCCAGACCAGCCAGGACCCGACGGAACGACCGTTCGCTGGGCATCAGTTCCGGCCGGTCAGCGGGTTGAACCGGGCTCCGAGACGGAGCAGAACATCCTGCGGGGTACGCGCCGCCAACTGCCGGATCGCAGCCACGCAGTCGTCACCCACCACAAAGTAGCGCAAGCCGTCAGGGCCAAAATCAACACCAGTGGATGCCGAAGACCCCGCAACCGGCGTGGGTCTGGCACCTGCCGCAACTGCTCCAGCAGCAACGACACCAACGACAACGGATCGGCCGCACCGGGGTCAGGGGGAAGCCGTCAGGGATGAAAAGGGCGGAAGGGAAGTCCTCGGTCGGTCCCGTGGCGGATTGACCAAGCTGCACCTGGCCGCTGCCCGTCGTTGCCGTCCGATCGCCCGGCACACCGCCTGCGGACAGCGGACAGACTGCACCAGCTTCACGCAGGTCATGGCCGCTATACAGATCCCCGCCGGGTCGGTCGGCCGCGTACCCGCCCCCGGGCATGTCCTGACTGACAAGGCGTACAGCTCGAAGGCCATCCGCGATCACCTGCGCCGCCGCGGCATCAAGGCCACCATCCCGATCAAGGCTGACCAGGCGGCCAACCGCCGCAAGAAGGGCTCTCGCGGCGGCCGGCCACCGGCTTTCGATCGGGAGCGCTACAAGCAGTGCAATACCGCCGAACGGGCGTTCAACAAGCTCAAGCGGTTCCGGGCGGTCGCGACCAGGACGACAAGCGCGACCTCATGGACCGGGCCACCGTCGACATCGCCACGATGAAGATCTGGCTACGCGACCTCAACGAATATCCGCGAAGCACGGCCTAGACACCCGAAAGATCATCAGAGTCACGCTCGTCCCACAACTCCCACCCTGCCCAGTCCTCAACACGGACAGAACACCTCAAGCTGGAACAACGCCGGGCCGCGCTGCCGGGGCGGGTGAATTTATTCGTCCCGGGCCGATGTGCGGGTCCCTTCCGCGACGAGGCCGAGTTCCACGATCTTGAGGGCGAGCGCCGTCCGCGAGTCCACCCGCAGCTTGCGCATGGCCGACCGCAATTGGCTGGCAACGGTCTGTGTGGACACCACCAGCGCGTCGGCGATCTGCCGGTTTGTCCGCCCGCCGACCAGCAGGCGAGCAACTTCCACCTCGCGAGGGGACAACCGGCTGCCATAGCTGGGCCGGCCGCGACCCCGCGCCGCGCTGGCTTTCCACCCATACTCCTGCAGGGTTTGCGAGATCCGGTCGACGTCGTTTCGGGCACCCAGCCTCGCCAAGGCCTGCGCCGTGCCGGAGAGCATCGGCAAGGCGTCCCCATGTTGGCTGGCGGCGAGCAGGCAGTGGGCATGGCGCTCGCGGGAGAGCAACGCATCGTACGGGCGGGGCAATGCCCGCCAGGCTTCGGTCGCTTTTGCGAACAGGGCCGCGGCGTGGGTGGCCTGCCCGCGGGCTTGGGCGAGGATCGCGTGGCATAGTGTCAGGGATGCTTGCGGTGCCGGTGCGTGTGTGCGCCCCAACGCGTGTTGGAACGCGGTGATCAGGTCGTCGGCTTGGTCGAGCCGGCCGGCGGCAACCAGAGCGTCGACCCGCGCCGGTGCGATCTCGGTGCCGCGAGGCCAGATTCCGTTACGTATCGTTATATCGCCGGACCTCTCGGTGATACTGAGTGCTTCGTCGATACAGCCGTCGCGAAGCCGCAGTTGGGCCAGCGCCGCCGCGGATTCGATGCGTTGCTGGTCGTCCCTGCCAGCGAGGAGCAGAAGCCGTTCGGCCTGTGCCCGGTCTCCGGTGACGGCATGCAGCAGGCCCGCCACGAGGGCCGCCTCGCGCTGGTCTTTCAGCCACAGCTCGTCGTGTGCGTCCACGAGTGCGGCGACGCGGTCCGCCAGTCCGTCCCAGGCGCCGCTGAACCAGTCCAGGTGCGCCTGGGTCGACGCAATGGTGCCGAGCAACCCCTGAAATTGGTGCCTGTCGGCAAGGTCTCTGGCCTTGGCCAGTCGCAGGCGGGCCTCGTCGTATCGACCCCAGCGCATCGCTGCCTCGGCGATGTTGGTTTGGCTGATCGCGATCAGCCCCACCTTGCTCGGGTTAGCGCTGTCCTCCGGAAGCTGCTGCACTTCGGCCCAAACGGTCTCCTCACCGAGCATAAGTAGCGCGAAGGCCCGTTCCTGAAGCAGACGTAGCCGCTCGTACGGCGTGATCGACAGCGTGGCCGCTGGCGCCTCCCTTAGCCAACGTAGATGCTCCTCGGCTGGCCGGCCGGTGCCAAGGGACATGGCAAGGAAGACCCGTGCTCGCGCCGCCTCGAGCGAGTCCGGTGCCAGATGGGCTACCGCTCGTTCGATCTCGAGTCGCCCTTCCTCCCAGGCGCCCGCCACCATGAGGACCCGGCCGAGTTGAAAACGCACCGCTGCTTCCTGCGGTAACGTCAGCGTTTCCTTCTGCAGGGCTGACCGCAGGATATCGACAATGTCCGAATAGGGGTCTGCGTCGGGCAATGGCTGGAACTGGATCTTCGTCACGAGTCGTACCAGCGATTCGACCGGCAGCGCAGCGGTGGTGACCAGCCTGTGCAGCAGGAGCGCGGCCGTGACCACGTCACCGGATTGTGCGGCGAGGTCGGCTGCCTGTTCGGCGTATCGGCACCATCCCTCGGTCTCGCCAGCCTGCCGGAAGTGGTGGGCAAGTTGCGCTGCCGGTGGCAGCGCCGATCCCTCCAGCGCCCTGCCGGCCCGCAGGTGCATGAGGTGGCGTTCCTGCACCGGGATGGCCTCATACACTGCGCGGCAGGCCAAGGAGTGGCGGTACGACACCTGCCCACGCCCATCCTCGCGCAGCAGCCCGCAACCGACCGCCTCGGCCGCGGCGGCGCTGGCTCGCTCCGGCGGCAGATCGGTGACCGCGTTGAGGATCACGTGATCGGCTGGGGCGACGAGCACTGCGGCGGCGTGCAGGACGGTCAGGGTATCCGGCTGCAGCCCTGCGACACGTTCCAGCACGGCGTCTCGGATCGTCGGTGGCACCTCGATGTGAGCCAGACGGCGACGGGCCCAGCCGCCAGCAGAGTGGATTAGGTCGGCGCGTTCGTGCATGAGTCGTACCGACTGCTCCATCGCCAGGGGCACGCCGTCGGTACGTAGGTGCAGAAAGGTTGCGAACTCGGCAGATACCTGCTCGTTGGCCAGCATGGAGGAGATGAACGCTGCCGTTTCATCGATTGTGAGCGGTTCGAGTGCCATCCTGGACAGATGAGCGTCGGCGGGCAGTCGAGAAGACAACCGCAGGAGTAACGAGTCGGGTGGAAGCTCCTCCGGCCGGTAGGTCACGACTATGCTCGCTGGCTGGGGCCGGCGTGAGACCAGGAACAGCAGGAATTCCAGGGTGGCGTCGTCAGCCCAGTGGACGTCCTCTAGGGCCAGCACCGCTACTTCGAGACGACCGAGCAGTTCGACAAAGGCACGGAAGAGCCGGTGCCGGGCGGCCGTCGGATCCTCGAGCGGTTCCGGCGCCGGTGGCAGGTCGGCGGCCCATTCGGGAAACAATGGCCGGAGTGCGCCAGCGAGGCCGCTTAGCCGCAGGCCGGCGACGTTACCAACTCCTTCGCGTATCGCGTCGACCACTGCGCCGAGGGTGTACGGCTCGCGCAGGGGTGGGCAGGAACCGACGAGGGCCCGGTAGCCCTGACCGGACGGGAATGTCACAAGTTCCCGCAACAGCCGGGTCTTACCGATGCCCGCCTCCCCTTCGATCAGAACCACGGCGGGCGATCGTCCGAGTGCGACGCGCAGCGTCTGCAGGTGCCGGTCCCGCCCGACAAAGCGGGGTGCGGAGATTGCTGGTAGTTGACGGAAATCGGTGGTGATGGTGTCCACAGCCGCCCCTCCGGTAGATCACCGGTTTCGCCGACTCTGGCCTGGAGGCTAGTCCACGTCGACGAATTTCTATAGATTACGGAACGGTAACTTGTCAAACCCCCGAAACTCGGCGACCCAGTGATGTGGCGTGACCCTGCGGTACAGCTACCGGCCGCCTTGGCGCTCGCGGGCGGGCCCACTCAACAGGGCGGGCTCATGGAGATGTCGATCTCGTCCTGTCGGGTGTTACCGGCGTTGTCCGTCACCCGCAGAGCGAGCCGGCCTCCGACGACGCCGCATCCGACGACGCACAACCGGACCGTCGGGTTCGGGAGGGTCGCGATCTGCACGCCGTTGTCGAGCCACCACCGCCAACGGACCGCTCTGAGGGTCGGACAGTAACTGCCGAGGGTTCATTGTGGTAGAAGCCGCCCGCGTCGCTGTCGTTGGCGCACTGCAGCGCGCCGTTTCGCGGCGCCCTTTGCAGTAGACGGCTGTAAGGCAGTCGGGCGATTTATCGAGTTTCAGCGACCCGCCAAGCCTTCTCGAAGACAGGCCGCAAAGGCGACGACAGAAGCACTTGTGGAGCCGCGGTCTTGGTGGACCCGTCGCAGGTGGATCCCGCTTCTGTCATACACCCTCAACTCGCAGCTGGCTGGCGCCAGCCGCGCCAGCCTCATCCCTCGCTCCAACGGCCCAGACCTTGAGGTTGAGGGCAACGAGGTCTGGCAGTGACGCGGATGGCAAGACCTGTGCATTACGAGATCAGTTTGGCTACCCACGCCTACCTAGCTAGATCGCCACTGAGGTGATCTCAGTAACGCATAAGGGTTGATTGGTGCGACAAGGGCGAAGGTGTCGAGTCGGGCGGCAGTGAAAACAGGCGTGGAGCCATCGATAGACACGTCCTTGCGACAGAAACACGTCTTCGAGAGGGCTCCACGTGATTGCCTATCGTGCCTGCGTCGACGAGGCCGCCCACGGCGGAAGGGCGGCGTCCTGGCCGGCGGCGGCACACCCGCCGGACCATCCTCATTGCCTCAGCCCGAGCCGCAAACCACCGCCGTCCAGGTCGATCGGGTCGTCAACGCCTGCGGCGGCATCAGCATCGGCGGGCGGCAGATCAGCGTCGGCATGCCCCTTGCCGGTCAACGAGTCCGCATCCGCCTCGCCGGCGTTCCTCCTGCACGTCATCGACGACGCCGGGCAGCTGCGCCGCACCCTGCGCTGCCCACTCCCGCCCACCGCCTGCGCCCGCATCCGCGACGCCCGACCCGCCTCGCCTTGCAGCCCCGGCCACGATCCGCCGGGGACGCCTAGGATGATCTCGATGACCATTCCCGAAACCCGACCCGACGGTGCCCCCACCGACGGAGCCCGGGTCGAAGAGACCCTGCGGCTGCTCTGCGGCGCGCCGGTCGGAGTCGATGTCGCCGTCAAGCGGCTCAGCCGTGGCAGCGGTGTCTACGCCTGGTGGGCTGGTCCTTCGATCTTTCCCGACCTTCCCGGGCCACCGAATGAAAGCATCCCGTCGCTACGGCTGCTGTATCTCGGCCGGGCAACCAGCCTGCGGGGCCGGTTCCTGCGCAACCATCTGAGGCGTTCGGGCAGCTCGACTCTGCGCCGTACCTTGGCCGGGCTTCTGGTGTCCGAGGGATACCGGACGACCTGGACCGATCGTGTCGTTCTGGTCCCTGAGGACGAGTCGCGGCTGACCGCGTGGATGTCCGCGCACCTGCGTTTGACGTGGGCGGAGGACGCGGAGCCGGCGACCATCGAGGCCGAACTTGTCCGGCGTTTGCACCCGCCGCTCAACGTACACGGCGTCGACCCCGAGCACCTCCAGGCGGCCGTGGTCGCCGCCAAAAACTCATACAACGCCAGCAGCCGCCCGGACGAGCCCTCGCGAACGCCGTAACCGTCTGCTCGACACACCTGCCGGTGTGCGCTTATGGCCGAGCGGGCGCGCGAGGCGGTTCGTGCACTGCCAACCAGGGGCTCACGTTTCCCCAGGTCAGGGACTATCGGTGGACCATACTTGGCAGAATCCGAACCAGATTCCCGCAGCTCAGGGACCGATCGTAACGGTCGCAGCGGTACGTAGACGCACGGTCTGACACAGCCAGCCGCCATGACCTGCGGGCAGCCACCTCGATCCACCATCATCAGGTGGCTGCCCTACACCCGAGCAACTCGCAGTACGCGCGGCTGCCCAGCGCAGCCCAAGCCCTCGCGAAGAACGCAAAGGTGCGCGCTCATGCCGAGATGAGCGCATTTGACCTTGTAGTAGCGAACGGGATCGGGCTGGTGCAGACCACGATCGGCCCGTTGGGATCCTTGCGGACGGCGGGCCGCTCAACGTCCGTCAGCGGGTGAGTGCCCGTCTTCAGGCGGGAGAGCGCCGGTTCTGTGGCAGGCCGAGCCGCCATGCCTGGATTGCACGGGGCCCGGCCGTGCGGAGCAGCCACCGGCTTGTCGCGGTCGGGTATGCGCGGGTGGTGTACGGCGCCGCGGCGCCGTCGAAGACCTCCACGAGGGAGCCGTCGACCAGGATCTGTGCGTCGTGCCGGAGGTCGACGACGGGCAGGTCCGCTGCGCCGTCCACCAGATGCAGCGAAGCCGGGCCGCCGGTCTGGATCTCGAAGGCGGCGGCCGTGAACGTTTCGTCGCTGGTCACCTCGAGCGGCTCGCGACGCAGCGCCGTCAACTCGGGCGCGGGACGCGACACGAGCGCGTCGCCGACGAGCGTCAGCTCGCGACAGAACGTCAGCGCCCCGGCCCAGCCGGCGTCGAGGATGTCCTCGGCCGACCGGCCGTGGCCGGAGAACTCGGGCGACCAGGCCCACATGAGGACCCGCCCGGGAAGGGTGAGCACCTGTGGGGCGTAGAAGCACGGCCCGCGGTCGAGCACCGCCCCGTGCGCGGCGGTGAAGCGCGGCCCGTCCGGCCCCACCGACAGGTCGCCGACGATGTATCGCACGCCGTCGAAGACGATGCCGTCGCCGATGTGTTTCAACAGCGAGAAGATCAGCACCCACCGGTCGCCGAAGCGGATCAGGTTCGGGCACTCCCAGACGTTGCCGACGGCGACCCCGGCAGCGGCGGCAACCTCGGCGCCGTTGGCGCCGGCGACCTCGGCGGCCACCGGGTCGGCGTTGGTGAGGAACGGCCCGAGATACGTCCACGAGGTCAGGTCGTCACAGCCGTAGACGAGGACCCTTCCGTGGCCCTGACTGTGGCCCGCGCCCTGCAGGGCGTACCGGCTCCCATCGACCTCGAAGACGAACGGATCCCGCACGTCGGTGACGGCGGGATCGTCGGGCATGCTCGCGGCGGACTTGCGGCCCTGCTGCCAGAACCGCATCTGCCGGTCGGATCGGGCGAGCAGCACCTCGGCGCGGCGGGAAGCGTCGGCCACCGCGCTGTAGACGGCCGTCGGCGTGCCCGCGTCGTCGACGACGCAGCCGGTCCAGCAGCCGAACTCGTCGAGCTCGCCCGGCCGGTTGACCAGGGCGATCGGCTCGGGTCGCCAGGTGACCAGGTCGGCGGAGCTCATGTGTCCCCACTTGATCGAGCCGTGCACCGGTGCGTCGGGGTTGTACTGGAAGAAGACGTGGTATCGCCCGTCGATGTACGAGCAGCCGTTCGGATCGTTGACCCAGCCCTGTAGCGGCCGGCCGTGCAGGGCGGGGAACGCGGGATCCGTCATTTGTTCGTGCCTGCCGTCAGACCCTCCCGCAGGGTCCGCTGCCCGACGATGAAGACCACGAGTGCCGGGATCATCGACAGGACGACGCCAGCCAGCACCGTGGCGACGCTACCGGTGCCGAGGTTGCCCTGCAGCGAGACCAGCCCGAGCGGCAGGGTGAAGTTCTCCTCGCTGATCGTCAGGATCAGCGGACGGAAGAACTCGTTCCAGTGGTAGTTGAAGGCCAGGATGCCGACGATCGCGAGGCCGGGCAGGGCGAGCGGGGCGTAGACGGAGAAGAAGGTCCGGAAGGGGCTGGCCCCGTCGATCTCGGCCGCTTCGGCCAACTCCGGCGGCAGGCTCATGAAGTACTGCCGCATCAGGAACGTGCCGAACGCGGTCGGCAGGGCGGGCAGGATCAGCGCGAGCAGCGTGTCCGACAACCCCATGCCCCGGATGATCATGAATACGGGGACGATGGTGACCTGCATCGGCACCATCATCGTGGCCAGCACGACACCGAAGAGCAGGTTCTTGCCGCGGAATTCCATGCGGGCGAAGACGTAGCCGGCGAGCGCGGCGGTGAACATCTGCCCCGCCGCGACGAGCCCCGTGACCAGGGTTGTGTTCCAGAAGAGCAGCACCATGTCGACCCGCTCGAAGGCGTCCCGGTAGGCGCCGAGCCCGACCTCGGCCTCGCCACCGCCTGGCGGCTCCGGCGTCACGGAGGTCCAGAACGTCCAGATCACCGGGCCGAGCGTGAGGAAGATAGCGATCGCGAGCACCAGAACACGGCCGGCTGTGCCGACGGCGAAGTGCCGCCGACGCACCGGTTCCGGTGTCTCGGCGCGACGTGAGGCCTCGGCGGGGGCGGTGGTCGTCATGACGCGCTCCTCACTGGTAGAAGACGAAGCGACGGCTGAGGCGGAACTGCAGCGCGGTCACCGCCATGATCGCGAGCGTCAGGACGATGCCGATCGCCGACGCGCGGCCGAACTCCAACTGCTGGAAGGCCGACTCGTAGATCACCATCACCGCGGTGCGGGTGGAGTCGCCCGGGCCGCCGCGGGTGAGCACGTACGGCTGGTCGAAGATCTGCAGGGCGGCGATGATCGCCATCACCGAGGCCACCAGCAGGGTCGGGCTCAGCAGCGGCAGCGTGATGCTGCGGAAGCGGCTCCACCCGGTCGCGCCGTCAATCGAGGACGCCTCGTACACGTCCTGCGGGATCGCGGCCAGCCCGCCGATGAACAGCAGGAACGTGAAGCCGAAGTTCTGCCAGACGTAGACCAGGATTACCACGGTCAGGGCGCCGTACTTCGAGGTCAGCCACGGTACGTCGGCGACGCCGACAGCGTTGAGCACCTGGTTGACCAGCCCGAAGTCCTCGTTGAACAGGTAGGCCATGATCAGGGAGACGGATGCCGCCGAGAGGATCAGCGGAAAGAACAGCGCCGACCGGAAGAACGCCCGCAGCCAGTTCGGCATCCGCGACTGCACCAGAACGGCGAGGCCCAGCGCCACCGCCAGTTGCAGCGCGACCGCGACCACCACGAACCCGAACGTGTTCAGGAACGCCACTCGGACGGTGGGGTCGCCGCCGATGTCGGCGAAGTTGTCGAGGCCCACGAACTCCGGGCTGCTGATGATGTCCCAGCGGAAGAACGCCAGCAGGATCGAGGCGATGATCGGCACGACGGTGAAGACGAACAGGCCGATCACCGTCGGCGCCAGGAACAGGACTGCCAGCAGCTTCTGTGATCGTCTGGTCTTTCGGCTCGTCTGCGGGTGCGCGTGGTGAACCTCCGGCACGGTCGTCGTGGCGGCCGCCGGTGGTTTGATATTGACCATCACGTCCTCCCCAACGCCAGTTCGAGGTCGCGTTGCATCGTCCGCAGCGCGGGGCCGACGCTGCCGGCCGGTCCGGTGACGGCGGCCAGGACGTTCTTGACGAGTGCGGTCTCCACGGCGGCCTGCTGCGGCGGCGTGGGGATCGGCCCGGTGGTCGGGAAGCGGTCGAGGGTGTCGTAGAAGACCTGCCAGTGCCGCGGGCCCCTGCCGCTGTAAAAGGCATCGTTGACCATCGAGCGCCGGGTCGGTGTGGTCTGCGGTAGTGGGATCGCGAGTTGCATGGCCTCTTTGGTGGCGCAGAACTTGACCCACTCCCAGGCTTCGTCCTTGCGCTTGGAGGTGCGCATGATGACGTAGCCGGCGGCGCCGAACTGGTGCCGCTGCGAGCGCCACTTCGGGAAGAACGTCACGTCGAACTCGTCCTCGGCCATGCCGCCCTGGTTGAGCCCGTAGACCCAGAAGCCGCCGGCCGGCGTCATGCCGATGAAACCCTCCGCGAAACGGGCAACCAGTTCCCCGCCGCCGCCCTGGGCGGGGCTGGAGCCCAGCCCTTCCTGCACCATCGCACGCAGGTATTCGAACGACTCTTCGACGCGGGGATCGTCGGCGTTGGGTTCGAGCCACTGGTAGCCGCCGCCCCGCTGCCCGGCCTGCGGGTCGTTCGGGTAGAAGTCCTTCCACAGCCACTCGCCGCCGGGCGACTTGGACTCCTTGAGGAAGCTGGTGTCGTTGATGTACAGCCACGGCACCACGCCGCCCCAGAGCCGGTTGGTCCAGAAGTACGGGCGGAACTGGTCGCCGCCGGTGCGCCGCATGGCGCGCAGGACGTCGAGGAAGTCGTCCTTCGTCCAGTCCTCCGCCGGCCGTTGCAGGCCGGCCTTCTGCAGCGCGGACGTGTTGTAGTAAATGTTCGCCGCGTTGAAGTCCATTGGCAGTTGGTACAGGCTGCCCTGATACATGAATGCCTCGATGAGGGACGGGTGGACGTCGTCGAAGTAGTTCTGCACGTCGGCCCGATCGCGGCGGACGAAGTCGTCGAGCGGTTCGGCGAGGCGGTCGGCGAACAGTTGGGCGCCCTCGGTCGCCACGTAGCAGACGTCCGGCGGCGTTCCGGCGGCCACCAGCGTCAGAAGCTTGGCGAAGAAGTTGCTCCAGTCGGCGCCCTGGATCGCCTGCACCCGCACCCGGATGTCGGGATGCACGCGATTGAATGCCTCGACGAGGCTCCTGCGCGCGGCGGCGTCCTGGGCCGTGCCGAGGATGGCCACGTTCAGGGCGTCGACGTCACGACCCTGGATGTCAGTCGCGGTCAGCCGTTTCCACGACAGGGCGGTGCCGGCGACACCGAGTCCGGTCAGGGCGAGCAGGCTGCGGCGGGTGAGATCTGCCATGGCGGCTCCCAAAGGGGTTGGCGTCCGGCCTGTTTCGCCAGTCTCGCCAGCGCACCCGGCGGCGTCCATGCGATACCCACTGGGCGGATACGTCCCACCGTGCGCTTGACTCCTCGACCTCGCGCAGTTAGGGTGCTGGAACGTTTTGCTAAAACGTTTCGGCACCCTTCTGCCGAGAGAAGAGGATCATGCGCGCCGCAGGGCGGGTGAGCATCTCCGACGTCGCCGCCGATGCCGGCGTATCCATCTCCACCGTCTCGGCCGCGCTCAACGACGTCGGGTCCGCACGCATCAGCCCGCGGACGCGGGACCGGATCCGCGAGGTCGCCGGGCGGCTCGGCTACGTACCCAACGGGTTGGCCCAGGGCCTGCGGCGCCAGCGATCCGGGATGGTGGGCTTCATCGGCGACGAGGTGGCCACCACTCCCTACGCCGTCGGCATGATTCTGGGCGCGCAGGAGACGCTGCGCGCCGCCGGCATCCTGATGGTGCTCATGAACAGCCAGGGCGACCCGGCGCTCGAGGCTCGCGAGATCGAGGCGCTGCGCCAGCAGCGGGTCGAGGGCATCCTCTACGCGTCGATGTACCACCGACGGCTCGAACCGCCCGCCGCGCTACGCGACATGGCGACCGTGCTTCTGGACGCCGAGAGCCGCGTTCCCGAGGTCTCCTGGGTGGTCCCGGACGAGGTGGCAGGCGCCCGCGCGGCTGTCGGCGAACTGCTGGCCCACGGGCACCGGCGCATCGGGTTCCTCAACAACGACGAGGACATCCCGGCCGCGCGGCTGCGACTGCGCGGCTTCCGGGCGGCCATGAAGCAGGCCGGGGTCGCTGTCGACCCAGCGCTGGTCGGCGGTGCTCCGCCGACCACGTCCGGCGGCTATGACGCCGCACGCCGGATGCTTCAACGCGCCGATCGACCGACCGCGCTGTTCTGTTTCAGCGACCTGATGGCTATGGGCGTGTACCAGGCCGCTCGCGAGCTCGGCCTCGACGTGCCGGCTGACGTGTCGATCGTCGGGTACGACAACATGCCGCACGTCGCCGACGGGCTGCTCCCCGGTCTGACCACGGTCGAGTTGCCGCACTACGAGATGGGCGCCTGGGCGGCCGGGCAGCTACTCGCGTTGATCTCCGCGGAGCCGGGCCAGGCGCGGCATGTGCGGTTGCGCGGACAACTTGTCCGCCGCGGCTCGGTCGCCGTGCCCCGTCCGATCGGAGGGTGAGCGATGGCGGGGCGGAGCCGGCAGCGGGGCCGGTCGGTAGCGAGCAAGCTGGCGTCGATCCTGGCGGAGTTCGACGCCGACCGGATGCAGTTGCGGGCGTCCGACGTATGCCGACGCACCGGCCTGCCATTCTCCACCGTGCACCGGTTGCTCGCCGAACTGGTAGACCACGCGCTGCTCGAGCACCTTCCCGACGGCACGTACTCCACCGGCATCAAGCTTTGGCAGATCGCCGCCCCGCAACCTGAGGTGTCCCGCCTACGGCACGCTGCCCTGCCGTACATGGCCGAACTACACGTGGCGCTGCGGGCGTGCGTGCGGCTGAACGTGCTGGTGGGAACCGAAGGCCTGTGCGTGGAGGAGTTGTGCGGGGTGCACGATGCCCGCACCAGGCACCGCTTCGGCATCCGGTTCGCGCTGCACACAACGGCCGGCGGCCACGTGCTGCTCGCGTTCGCCGGGCCCGAGGCGCGGCGCCTCGAGTCGTCCGCCTGGCATCGTCAGCTGGACCGGATCCAGCGCACGGGAATGGCGATCACCCGCAACGCCACCCACATCAGCGTCTCGGTTCCGGTATTCGCGGTCGCCGCCACACCCGCGTCGCTGGAGGTTCTAGCCACGCTGCCCGCCGACCCCGGCCGGTTGATCGCTCCAGTACGGTCCGCCGGCGAGCAGATGTCCAAGGTGGCGGCGCCCGTCCGCCCATAGAGTGGCGCGATGACAACCTGGTCTTGCTCGGTCGCACGGACATGGTCCAGCCTCGCGAGCTTCCTCCCGCGGGAGCGTGGGTTCGGCCGATTCCGGTAGTGGTCGACCGCTGGCGGGGTGAAGCCGGCGGACGCGTATAGGCCGCGGCGAGTACCGCGCACCCACGCCGCCCAACACGGTCGTCATGCCGATTGCCGTGCTCATTTGCCGCGAGCCGCGCGTCCCCAGCGTGACTCGACGCCGTTGGGTCGCCGCTCGGTCTTGCCGAGTTGAGAGTGTTTCTACACCGGCTCCGTCGATGCTGCCGTGGAGAAGCTCGGTTGCCTTCCAGGGGGTCTCCTGTGTCACAAGCCGATGGCTGCGGCCGCGAGACCGTACCGACGGGCTTCGTCCTGCAGATCCGCGCCACCAGCTCCGCAAGCGAGGCGCTCGTTTGTCGTAGCCATCCGGAACAGCAGTGCGCGAGCTACCGCTGCCACCGACACGTAGACCGTTTCCCACAGCGTCGCCGGTGCACCATGCCAGCACAGCGCGTCGGCCACCACGACGCCCTCGGCGTACTCGGGCGGCCGCCAGCAAGGTGAGATGTCGATGACCGCCGGAGCAAGCCCGGGAGCGAACAAAACGTTGTTCGTCAGGTCCCCGTGCACGATCTGAGGCCGTCCAGGTGGCTCCAGTGCGCCCCGAGCGTGGTGTTGCTCTGGCTCCCCGGCGAATGGATTGCGGGTGCTGTCTCAGCCAATCTGGTTCGGCTTCACCGTCTTGAAGGGATGACCATGCCTGAGTGGTCAGCCATTTCTGGTAACTTTTGGAGATCAACGACCGGCGTCAGCCCCGCCTGCACAACAGCGGCCTCGGCATGCACGACACCCGGAGAGCCCGGCGGAGGATTCTGTGAACAAGACCGATCTCATGGCGAAGGCGCCTTCGATCGCGGCCGCCATGGCCACCGCCGACGTGAGCCCCGACATACAGCTGACCCAGACCCGCTACCGGGCCACACTCGTCTCTGGCTGGGGCATCCCAGCCGGAGCATCGGTCCTGGAAATCGGCTGCGGACAGGGCGACATGACGGCCGTCCTGGCCGAGGCCGTCGGCCCGCAGGGCCGCGTGGTCGCCGTCGACATCGCCGATCCGTCGTACGGCACCCCGATCACCTTGGGCCAGTCGGCAGAGCACCTCAAGAAGACACCGCTGGGCTCCCGCATCGAATTCCGCTTCAGCCTGGACATTCTCGATGAGGCGGTCACTTTTCCCAGCGGCGGGTTCGACTACGCCGTCCTGGCACACTGCTCCTGGTACTTCGCCTCCCTGGACCAGCTGCGGGAGAGCCTTGCCCGAATCCGCCGGTGGGCACGGACCCTGTGCTTCACCGAGTGGGACCTCGCACCCACCTCGGCCGACCAACTGCCTCACCTGCTGGCCGTCCTAATCCAGGGCCAGTTCGAGGCGAGCGGGTCGCGGGGCGCAGGCAACGTGCGCACGCCGTTCTCGCACGAAAGTCTCCTCCGGATTCTCCCGGCGGCAGGCTGGTGCCCCGTCCCGGGACAGGCCGTGGACACCGCCTCCCTACAGGACGGTGACTGGGAGGTGAACGCCTGCGTGACACTGCTCGACGATGTCGACCGGATGGCTGAGCTGCCGCAAGCGGTACGGGACCTGGTACAAAGCCAGGCGGATGTGCTCCGGTCCCAGGCGAAGAATCGTGGCAACACGCCACTGCCGGCCTACTCGCTGACCGCCTCTTGAACACACCCGGGACACCGGTCCGGGGCCACGCGGGTGAACTTCCTGCACGTCAACGAGTACCCGCCTGACTGGCACGGCACGGCCGCCATTGGCCACTGACGCGCGCCAACCCATCACGCGCGTGCGCCACGGCCGCCGCTACCGGCCGGCTGTACCTGACCGACACGTCGACCGGCTCACCGTCCTTTTGCCGCTGGCAGGGCACTACGAGGCGACCCCCGCGCACCACACACAGGTCGTTGACGGTGAGTGTCAGCAGGTCCTGCACCCGCTCGTCGCGTTCGAGCGCGGCGACGGTCGCGGCCACCCAGGACTCGACGGGCCGGGCGTGGGCCCGATGCCCACCGCCCCAACGCACCGTGGCCGCCTCGCCGATCCGCAGGGACGCGACGCCCGCGAACAGACCGAACGGGGTGGCCCTGCTGCGCATGCGCAGCAGGTACCCGGTCACGGAGATGACCGCGCCGCGCACCCTGCGCGTCTCGCGCTCGCCCCCGTCAAGTACGTCGCGGACCCTAATCGCCAGCGTCGAACTGGCGGCCTCGATGGCTCCCGCGACCTCGGTGGTCCACGCATCGGCCAGCCGGGAGACCCACCGCTGCACCGCGTCCGGGCTGTCGTCAGACAGGTCGGGGCTGGGCGCGCAGGAGCCGAGCAGGGCGAGTTCACGCCCATCCATCTCATGATGAGGCATTCGATGCGGAGCACCTGGCGGGATATGTCGATGCCGCTGGCGGGCCCGCCCCCAACCCGAGCAATGCGAGGCTCGGCTCACCGACCCGTAGACATGGGCGGAAGCCGCTCGGCAGTGACCTGTAATCGGGTCGATAAGACGACGGGCCGGACTGCCCATGATCTCGACGCCCATCGACCTCGCCGCGCGGCAACACTCACCGAACCGTGATCAACTATGGATTTTGATCCGGGCTCCTATACTCGCCCGATGATCGAGGGATGGTCGGTTGTCCCGGAGCGGGCGGCGGTGGATGCTGCCGGCCCGCACGCCGAGGTCGCGCATGGCGATGGAGTCACCTTCGCGTACGGGGCGGACGCTCTGGTCGTGATCGTCGACGCCGGAGACCGGCCCCACGGCACCGCTGTCGACAACGCGAACACCCTGATGCTGCGGGAGCCTCTGCCCAGCGAGACGACTCAGTGGATGAATTCGACGAGCAAGTCCAAGCCGCTTCTGGGCTTTGTCAGAATGACCGATGGCTGTCTGGCTCTCGGTAAGCTCTGCCAAGCCACCAGCACTACCGCGGCATGAACCCATTCACCGGGGAACAGGGAACCCTCACGTCCGCCACGTTGACCTGGGGCGACCGGCTTCCCCCGGAACTGCTGGACACGGTGCGGCCGACGCCGACACTGCCGGTACCCGGTATCGACTGGCTGGACGATGTACCCCAAGATCTGACCCGGGCACTGCGGTCCTTTCTGACCGCTTGGTACGCCGATGTGCCAGTGCCACCGGCCGCACCCCAACACGCTGCCATGAAACTTCCGGCCCCGTTGCTGGCCTTCCACGACATCGCCGCCGGCCGCGAGGAACTCCTCGGCCGGCAGGACTTCATCCAGCCGCTCGACGGGATCGAGTACGCCGAAGAGGAGCCGCTGGTGGTCTTCGCAGCCGAGAATCAGGGCGTCTGGGAGGCACTGATCGACCCCACAG
Organism: Micromonosporaceae bacterium KJ-029; assembly: GCA_005402585.1. Classification (GTDB taxonomy): domain Bacteria; phylum Actinomycetota; class Actinomycetes; order Mycobacteriales; family Micromonosporaceae; genus Micromonospora. The sequence goes on from BIFP01000004.1 coordinate 22,074, forward strand.
ACGACGATCCCGTCGTCTGGTACGACGGCGGCCCACAGCGACTACGCGAGCGCGAACGCCTCAGCGGCTTCCTACTCCAGTTCGCCCTCAACGAAGCGGTGAACACCTCCCCATTCGGTGGCTTCGCCGCGGTCACCCCGCAGGTGCTGGACCGGTTCGTCGAGGACCTGGTCCCCGTCCCGCTACAGCCGATGCGTGTACCTGGCGACCCGACACGCCTTTGGGTGGCTCCCGGACTCGTCGCGATGGCCGCCGACTACGGCGAGAGTGGTATCTGGCTGAGCGTCGGTAGCCGGCAACGCTCCGCCCTGCGGCCCCTACGCACTCGCCTTGACTGGGAACACTTCAACGGCTAATACGGCAGCCGCCGTTTGAGATGTTGCCTGTGACTGAGCGCGATGACTGCGACGTTGAGCGCGCAGGCAGGCGGTGGCTGCTGCGCCTTCGGCGGGCGTGGGCGTCGCGGGGCGCGCGGAGGTTCATCCCGTAGTCATGCCGACGATGATCGGGAGCGTGGCGATCGAGAGCAGCGTCTGCGCGCCCGTGATGGACGCCATGAGGTGGGTGTCGCCGCCCATCCGCCTGGCGAGGACGTAGGCGGATGGTGCGGTCGGGACGGCGCAGATGATCGCGATGCTGGTGAGCGTCGCGCCGCTGATGTCGAAGGCTGTGGCGATGGCGACCGCCGCGAGGGGCAGGGCGACGAGCTTGAGTGCGGATGTCGACAACGTCGCGCCGCCGCAGTCGGAAGGTGATCGCCGCACCTGCCGCCAGCGTTCCGCACACCAGCGCGGGCGCGGCGAGCATGCCGAGGGTGGTGGCCAGGAACGCGGGCATATTGATCTGGAGCAGGTTCAGGGCGAGGCCGGCTGCGCAGCCCTGGATGAGGGGGTTGCCGGGGAGTTCGCGCCAGAGCCTGGGTCGGTCGCGGTCGTCGCGGTCGCCGTGTTTCGACAGGACGCTCACCGATATGACGTTGACGAGCGGGACCATGACGGCGGCGGCCAGGGCGAAGGTGGCGACGCCTGCTGGGCCGTAGGCGGCGGAGGCGAACACGAGCCCGATGTAGGCGTTGATGCGGATGCTGCCCTGGACCAGCGAGGTCAGTTGCGGGCCGTTCGCGCGCAGCGGGCGACGCAGCGCGATGATGAGCACGGAGACGACGACGACCGGGACGGCCAGGCTGGGCAGCAAAGCCGCCGGCGAGGCCGCGGCCAGGTCAGTCGCGGCGATCGAGGTGACGAACAGCGCGGGCGTGAAGACTCGGTAGCTCATCCACTCGACGCCGCGCCAGATTCCCGGGTCGGTCACCAGCCGCCGGCGTAGCACCGTGCCGAGTCCGAGCAGCAGCACGATCGGGACGACCGCCATGAGGACGAGATGCATGTCAACGACTGTGTTGCAATGGGTCAGTGCAGTTCAACCATGACAACATGACCGGGGCCCGTCTCGCCGCCGATCTCGCTACAGATCTTGAAACGCCAGGTTCGTCCACTATGGCCCGGCGTGTCGGCGTTATCTTTGCCGGTGATCGTTGTAGGCCGGGGTGATGAGGTATTCCGACGGAGGCGGGTTGTCCCCGCGGGGGCGGGCGAAGCGTGAGGCGGTGCGGCGGCAGGCGGCCGGATGGTTCGCTCAGGGGGTGTCGGTGCCGGAGGTCGCCCGCAGGCTGCGGGTGTCGCAGACCGCGGTGTACGGGTGGCGTAGGCGGTGGCGGGCCGGTGGTGAGGACGCTCTTGCTTCGAAGGGGCCTGGCGGGTCCCGCTGCCGCCTTGACGAGCCCCGGCTGCAGCGGCTGGCCGACGCCTTGGACAAGGGTCCGGCGGCGCACGGCTTCGGCGAGGATCAGCGCTGGACTTTGGCTCGGGTGTCGGACTTGATCGCCCGCATGTTCCGCACCCGCTACACCCTGCGCGGCACGTCGTACCTGCTGCACCGTATCGGCTGGTCGGTGCAGGTTCCCGCGCACCGGCCGGTCGAACGCGACGAGGCCGCGGTCGCGACGTGGCGGCGGGAGGTGTGGCCGGCGGGAAAACGGTAGCGGCGCAGCGCGACGCGTGGATCTGCTTCGAGGACGAGGCCGGTCAGACGCTGCGCCCACCGAAGGCCCGCACTTGGGGCCGCTGCGGTCACACCCCACAGATTCCCCTGTCCGGCAAGGGATCCGGGCGAGTCTCGATTGCCGGGCTGGCCTGCTACAAGCCCGGCCAGCGTCCCCGGCTGATCTACCGCACGATCATTCACCGCGGTCGCAAGAACGAACGCCGCAGCTTCGGGGAGACCGACTACATTGCCCTGCTGGATGCCGCGCACCAGCAACTCCGCGGGCCGATCGTCCTCGTCTGGGACAACCTCAACACCCACATCAGCGCCGCCATGCGGCAGATGATCGCCGCCCGGGACTGGCTGCACGTGATCCGCCTGCCCGCCTACGCTCCCGACCTCAACCCCACCGAGCAAGTGTGGTCCCACCTCAAGCGCAGCATCGGCAACCTCGCCGTCCGCGGCGTCGACCACCTCCTAGCGATCATCCGGAACCGGCTCAAGCGAATCCAGTACCGCCCCGACCTGCTCGACAGCTTCCTGGCCCACACCGGCCTGACCATCGAACCCAACTCGACCTAGCATTCAAGATCTGTAGCGTCGACACGGGAGAACTCCGGAGGGTGGAGAAGACAATCGAACGGCGCATCGAAGACGCGGTGTCGGCACTAAGGGGCGGGTCCATCAAGGACGGCGCCAGGGAGGTGCTGCAGCAGATGGCTCTGACGTTGTTTCGACGGACGCGATAATGCGGCCGATGCTGCGGGAGGACCGGTGATTCAAACTTTCGAGCTCGCCAAACACTACGGCCACGTGCGGGCGGTGGACGGCATCAGCTTCACGGCGCATCCTGGCCGAGTCACCGGGTTCCTCGGGCTCAACGGGTCCGGGAAGACGACAACTCTGCGGATGCTACTCGGCCTGAGCCGCCCGACGTCCGGCCGCGCGATGATCAACAACAAGCGGTTTCAGGATCTCCGGTACCCGGTGCGGGAGGTCGGTGCAGTCCTCGAGCAGGGCATTAGCCACCCAGGGCAGACTGGTCGAGCGCACCTTGTCGCCCAGGCGATCGTCGCCGGAGCCGGCCGAGGCCGGGTGGACGCTCTGCTAGAACACGTTGGCCTCACCGATGCGGCGGACCGGCGCAGCGGCGGCTACTCCTTGGGCATGCGGCAGCGCTTGGCGGTGGCGACCGCCCTGCTTGGCGACCCACCGGTACTGGTGCTCGACGAACCAGCAAACGGCCTCGACCCAGAGGGCATCGCGTGGCTCCGGCTGCTGCTGCGCGACCACGCCTCGGGCGGTGGGACGGTGCTCATCTCCAGCCATCTACTGGCCGAACTGGCTCACCTCATCGACGATGTGGTGATCGTCGCCAAAGGCCAGATCAGATGCGCCGCCCCGCTGGCTAGCCTCTACGGCGCCGCGGCCCATCGGCTGCGCGTGCGCGGTCGTGACCCACAGCGGCTATGGCAGGTCTTCGAGAGCGTCGGAGGACGGGTGGCGAGAGTCGGTGACGCCTTGGAGGTGGTGGGGCTAACCCCGGAGCAGGCCGGTGAGGTCGCGTTCGGCGCCCGAGTGCCGCTCTACGAGCTGACCGCGGACACCCCGAACCTCGAACAGATCTTCCTCGACCTGGCGGCCGTCTGATGGTGGCATTGGTGCGAAGCGAGCTCTATCGGGTGGCGACGATCCGATCCAGTTGGGTTTCCCTCCTCGTGTTCGGCGTGGTGGGGCTGCTGCTCGGCGCGGTCAATATCGACGCCTGGGCGCTGTTGGTTGGCATGGCGGCATTCGGGCTGTCCGCCATGATCGTCTCCCAGCACTACCAGCACCGGACCGCCGTCCTGCTCTACCTCGCCGAACCCAGGCGTGTCGCGGTCCTCATCGGCCAGGTGGTCACCGCGGCGATCGTGACGGTGGGAATCGTGGCGGTCAGTGGCCTCACAGTCGTGCTGAAGGGCGAGCCGACCCGGTACGGGAACCTGTTGACCATGATCCCCGTTCTGGCGGTGTTCGGTGCCGCGACAGCAGCGATCGTCCGCCGCTCGACCTGGCTGTTCCTGGGCGCTGCGGGCTGGTTCGTGTTCGTCGAGGGCCTCCTCGGCAGGCTGCAGGCCCCGCTGCCGTTCTCGGCCTTCCTCGGTGCCGGCGCAGGCGACCCCCGAAGCCTCGTCATTGCCGCCAGCTGGACCGTCCTGGCGGTCGTCGTCGCCATGGTCACAGTGGGCCGCGACGTCACTGGCGATTGACCGCCGGCTGCGAGGGCGATAGCGCGTCCAACGATCGCACGCACGGCGACCCGGTAGTGTCATCGCCCCCGAGGCACCCCGTCTCGTGCCCAGCCCCGAGCTGAGGGCCGTCGTGTTCCCTACAGGCAGGCGAACACCATCGCGTGAACGAACCTGGCCTTTCAAGATCTGTAACCTCGTGGCCGAGGGCCGGACCGGTATGGGCGGGGTGCGCGAGATCGACGCGGTCCTGCGTACGCACGAGATCCGCCGACCAGCGCTCACGGCCCGGCAGGCACAGGCGCTGGAGGTGTGGGGTGTGCGGCTGCGAGCCGTGTTCGAGGCGCCGGGGATCGACGAGCGCTGTGCGGCGATCAACGCGCTGCTGGTCGAGGGAACTGCCGGGGTGTTCCTGACCACCCACGACGGGCTGCGTCCGCACCTGCACTTCACGCCCGAGGACGATGATGTCGTCGGCCGGGTCCGGGCGGTCACGGCCGGCGGTCTGGCGATCTTCGCGGTTGAGGCGGAAGGGCGGCGGCTGGGCACCTGTGCTCGGTCGACGTGCGTGACGGTGTTCGTCGACACCAGCCGCAACGGGCGCCGCGGATACTGCTCGGCCCGGTGCGGCAACCACGACGCCGTACATCGCCATCGGACGCAGAACCGAGCGGGCAGGTGACCACCTGTCATGGTTGAACCGCAAAGACCCGTTGCTCGAGCGTGAGGGCGCAGCGTCGGAATTCCGAGGTAGCGGACCTTGCCGGCCTTCTTCGCCGCGTAGTGCTCGTGACCGAAGGTGAGGTCGGCGCCGCTGCTGGCGTCCGGTCCTGCCGAATGGCGGATAGTGGTCTTGGCCCCGCGCTTACAGATCACCTGGTTGACCGTGCTTTCCTCGTAGGCTGCATCTCGCACGTGATGGGCAGGAGGCTGAGGTGACTGGGACGACGGTGGCCGAGGTGATGGCCGAGCTGGCCGCGCTCGAGGACCCGAAGACACGCGAGGTGAACGAGAAACTCGGTGACGATCACGGAGTGAACCTCAGCAAGCTGCGCGCGCTCGCGAAGCGGCTGAAGACGCAGCAGGAACTCGCGAGCCAGCTCTGGAAGGCGGATGACACCGCGGCGAGATTGCTGGCGATGCTGATCTGCCGCCCGAAGGCGTTCGAGCGTGACGAGTTGGACGTCATGCTGCGCGAGGCGCGCACACCCAAGCTGCACGACTGGCTCGTGAACTACGTGGTGAAGAAGAACCCGCACTCCGAAGAACTGCGCCTGGCCTGGTCCGCCGATCCGGATCCAGTGGTCGCGAGTGCCGGTTGGGCGCTGACTACCGAACGCGTGGCCAAGAAGCCCGAGGGCCTCGACCTCGCAGGAGTGCTCGACGTCATCGAGGCGGAGATGAGGAACGCACCGGATCGCCTGCAGTGGGCGATGAACCACTGCCTGGCTCAGATCGGGATCGAGCACGCCGAGTATCGCGCCCGTGCGATTGACATCGGTGAGCGCCTGGAGGTGCTCAAGGACTACCCGACTTCCCCGGGCTGCACGTCTCCGTTCGCACCCATCTGGATCACCGAGATGGTGCGCCGACAGCACCACAAGTAGGGAGGTGCGTGCCCACGCTCGTGCTGCCATCCCCTGCGTGTTTGAGGTCGTAGCCGTGGCTGGGCTCGCGTCCCCCTCGCACAACAGAAGTTGGCCGTCGAGGCGACGCGCAACGTACACGGAGACGTACCCGCGCAAACATCCACTTCTACGCTCACCGACAGCCCGACTACCGGTCAGTTTTCACCGGCCTCCATGCATCGACGGGATCAGGCGGGTGGACCTGGCCGTCCAGCACCGCTGGAGGCGGAAGGTGACGCCGGCAACTATCTGCGACTCCGGCTGCCTCGTTCATTGCTGGCTTGGATGGGACCAGCCGATTCCCATTTCTGTTTCTTCGTTTGCGCGGCCCATGAGGGCCTCCTCGCGCAGTATTTTGCGCTGGCCGTCGGCGATGATGACCTCCACGACGACGAGCGCGACGCAGCAGGCGGCGAGCAGTCCGAGTACGTACAGGGCTCTTGCCCCGTTCATGACCGGAATCAACGCGATCAGCAGCACCACCACTGCGATGCGCGGCCAGATTATGGTCCTGCAGATCTTGGTGATCCTCAGTTGAAACGCAACATGGCTGATCAGGAACAGCGCCACGCCGCCATAGAGGACATACAGTTCAAGCCCTTCGAAATGGGTAACTGGGCCCGTTGCGGAATGACGGAGTGACGCGATCATCTTCTTCAACCCGAGGGCGTACAGGATGATCCCGGCAACCATCGGTAGATGCAGGAAGGTGTAGCCGTCCCGGGCAAGATTCACCCGGCGCACCGGCGGGCAGTCCCGCAACGACTGTTCCCCGGCGAGCGCCACGACGTCGAAATAGAGCCACTCCAGGGCGACCGCCACCCCGACACCGAGCAGCGACGCCCAGATGAGCCACCTTGAAATCGGCAGGTCCACGCTGGTGATCCCGATCGCGATGAGCGACTCCCCCAGTGCCACGAGGACGATGAGCCCGTGTCGCTCCGCCCAGTGCCGGGCAGACAGGATCCTCCGACGGACCGGCAGCCCCATCCCCAACCCGAAGTCGACGGCGATGGCCGCTACCCAGAGCCCGGTCTTGGCCGCGCCGATTTGCCAGGAGGTATGTAATAGCCGCTGCGGCGCGAGCGCTGCGGCGAGCAAGAGCGCCGAACCGCCGAGCCACGGCACGATGAGCACCATAAGCTCCTGGCGCGTCATCTCAGCGACGGCGTACCACCGCAGCACGAGAAAGATGGTCCGCACGGCGAAATAGCAGGCAACGAAGACAACCGGCCCGTTCAACCCACCTGGGATGTCGGTGAACGCCTCTACCGTGGCCTCCGCGAGCAGGAACAGGATCGTCGAGACAGCCAGCACGGTCGCCCGCGTCACGCCGTAGTCGGCCCGTACCCGGTTGGAGATCCAAACGGAGATCGACCAGGCCCACCACAGGAGAGTCAGGACCAACATCCCGTCGGCCACACCACGGGCGGTGAAGTCCTTGGTCATCAGGTTGGTAACCTGAACGAACGCGAAAACGAACACCAGATCGAAAAACAGCTCCGAGGTGGTGGACGCTGTACTTTCCCCGACCTTTCGGGTGCCCGGCACCGTCCGGCCGGCTGCCTCCTCGTTCCCAGCCACCCATCGATTCTGTCAACTGCCGCATACCAAATAGGCCGAACGCGGTCATTAAGGCTGAGCTAGTACGGCAGCCGCCGTTCGTGATCTGAGCTGGAACCCTCGAAAACAGGTTCGGCCACCGCATGATCATCTGTGCGTTGTGGACACAACTTCAGACCTTGCGCTGGCCGAGAGCCACAGCGTAGACGCTGCCCGCTGACAGCAGATCAGCGACCTGGTGATCGACTCGTTCGCGCACCGGTTCGCCCGTGTCGAGCCCCGCAGGGGCAGCCGCCGGGTTCGTCACCGGACTACTCGCCGACCTTCAGGTCAAGACCTGCTGGCAACTGGCCGAGCAGGCTGGACACAGCCGGCCGGACAAGATGCAACGCCTGCTCTACCGGGCGAAATGGGACGCCGACGCGGTCCGTGATGACGTACGCAAGGTCGTCGTCGATCGGCTCGGCGACCCCGACGGCGTCCTGGTTGTCGACGAGACCGGGGATCTGAAGAAGGGCACCCACACCGTCGGCGTCCAACGCCAGTACACCGGCACCGCCGGGCGGATCGAGAACGCACAGGTCGGCGTGTTCCTCGCCTATGCCAGCCGGCACGGGCACACCCTCATCGACCGCCGCGTCTACCTGCCCGAATCCTGGACCAGCGACCGTGACCGCTGCGACCAGGACGGTGTCCCCGACGACATCGCATTCGCCACCCGCTCACAACTGGCCGACGACATGATCACCGCAGCGGTTCAAGCGCAGGTCCCCGCCCGCTGGGCGGCCGCGGACGAGGCCTACGGCAACAACACCAAACTCCGGTCCGAGCTGCGCAAACTCGGTCTCGGCTACGTCCTGGCCGTCTCCCGCGACCACCTGCTCCCGCTCAACGGCGGTAAGACCCGCCGCCGCGCCGACCTCGTCACCGCCGACCTGCCGGCGACAGCGTGGACTCGGCGCAGTGCCGGTGCCGGGTCGAAAGGGCCCCGCTACTACGACTGGGCCTGGCTCGCTGACGTCGGTGCCGACGGTGACCCGGACGACGGCGGCCGGCACAGTGTGCTGATCCGCCGCAACAACACCACCGGTGAGCTGGCGTTCTACCGCTGCTGGGCACCACGCCCGGTCGCCCTGGCCCAGCTCGTGCGGGTAGCGGGAGTTCGATGGATCGTGGAGGAGGGCTTCCAGGCCGGAAAGGGCCAGGCCGGTCTGGACCAGCACCAGGTCCGCCGCTGGACCTCATGGCACCGGTTCACCACCCTGGCCCTGGCAGCCCTCGCCATCCTCGCGATCTGCGCCGCCGAAGCAGCCCCGGACGACGAGCCCGAGCATCCAGACATGATCCCGCTGACTGTCAACGAGATCCGCCGACTGATCAACGTCCTGCTCAGCCGGACCACGCGCAGCATCGCCTACCGTTTGCGCTGGTCATGCTGGCGACGCCGCCACCAGGCAAGAGCCAGACGAGCCCACCACACTCGCCGACTCAACCTCGAACTCCAGCCATGATCACAAATGGCGGCTGCCGTACTAGAACCGCAGTGCTTCACCTGCCGCCACTACCGGTCTGGCTTCGAGTCACCGAGCCGCACCGGCCCTGCGTTCTGCGCGGCGTTCCCGGACGGCATCCCCCGCACGGTCCTCGCCGGGGGCCATGATCACCGGCAACCGTACCCGGGTGACAACGGCATCCGATGGGAGTCCAACGGGCAGCTCTACCCGGAGCTGCCACCCGAAGTACGCGAACTGCTCGGCGATTAGCCGCATCCATAGACGAGGTGCGCCCGCGACGGAGCCGAGCAGGTGACGCGTCTCCCGTCAGCCGCGTTGAGAGATTTCCACCGCGAGCAGCAGTTGCGTCCTGACCATCAAGCACTGGACCGGCTGCCAGGTGATGCAGACGCCGAGGGCACAGGGGCCGTCAGCGTCCAGATGCCCCCCGGTCGGCCTCCCGATCGGCGTGATTCGCCGTCGTCGTGCTCGGCGATCTTGCATGGGTTGTCGTCGGTGAACCGCAGATGGTGGTAGCTCGCCGTGTCGCCGCGACAGTCCGCGTTCGTAGGCGTCACCCGGTCTGGCGGGCACGCCGTGCGGAATCGAGTCGCGGTCGAGTCCGTTCCCTCGCGATGCCCGGTCGCCGGGGGTAGTCCGCTGGCAGGTACCGGTAGACCGAACGCAGAGATCTGCCGATTCTCTCAGCGAGCATCTCAGGAGCGATGTTTGGTTCTCTGCGTAGCCAGTAGGCCACTGCCTCTGCCGTGCTCGTGGGCACCTTCGGATCCCCATCGCCGTCGGCGTCCTCGTCGGCAACGTCCTTGCGGTCGTCGCTCCTGCCTGCCCGCCCCGTTCCGGTCGGCTTGCGGGGAGGCAGTGTGGCAGGCGGTGTAGCAGCGCCGTTCAGTGTGGGAGCCGGACTGGGTTCAGGCATTGGCTGCGGCTCCTGACGGGCAGCGCCTGCCGTGTCTGACCCGGAACGGAATGGGGCTGGTGGCGGCACTGGGATTGGCTCGGACGCCGAGGGCGCGGCGTCGAGGTCTTCTCGCTGTCGCCAACGACCGCAGCGACGACCGGCAGGCCGCGCCGTGATCAGCCGTTCTGGGGCGAGGTCTGCGGCGAGGAGCGTCGTCAGCCCGTGGTAGTCGGCGGTGGCCGCGAGGCGTGCCGCGATCTCGTCCAGGTCGTAGACCTGCACGGCGATGTCGGCGGTGGCCGGGTCCACAGCCTTTCGGATCTTGCGGTGTAGCACGGTGGCGATCGCTTGGTGACGGTGTTCCCGGGCGATCGCGGCGCGGGCTGCCTTCAGGGAGTCGTAGAGGTCGAGGCCGTCGGCTGTGGCGATGGACCGCGCCCGCAGGGTGATGACGGGGTGGCGGATCCAGTGGCCGAACACCTCGTACGCGGGTGGGGTGGGTGGGAGGTCGCCTGTCGCGCGGAGCCGGTCGCGGCGTTGGTTGCCGGTGTGCATGAGCCATACGAGGTAGCCGAGGGCGGACATGGCGGAGTAGAAGCCGCCGACGAGGTGGTCGGGGTGGACGACCCAGTTGAAGGTCACGGCTGCGGCGGCGATCGCGGCGGACATGATCCGGGATGCCAGGGCGCGCTCGCCGAGGCGGCGTCGTACGTCGGCGTTGGCCATCACGACCACGCCGCCGAGTTCGAGTGCCGCGACGGCCGGGATCGCGACGAGCGTCGGGATGCCGAGGGTGTGGACGCTGCCGGTGACCTGTCCGACGAGGGCGACGAGGAGCACGAGGATGTAGAAGGCCTGACGCATGCGGGCGGTGCGGCGTACGGCGTTGACCAGGTCGGCGTCGAGCGCGTCGCGGGTCGTCGCGGCGGTGGTGCCGCGCCGCGCCGACGCCGTGTGGCGGCTGGTTTCCGGCGAGGTGGTCTCGCCTGTCGTGGGCGCTGTTGGCGCCTGCGTGGCGCGGTTGCTGCCGCCGTCGTTGGCGGCGTGCGCGCTGTCGCTGTTGGTGGGGGCTTGATGGCCGGATATGTATTTGGCGGCGTTGGGTGACGCCGCATGGTGGGTCGTCATGGGTGCTGTCCGCGGTCGTTGGGGTGGGTTTGTTCGGCGGGGCGGGAGCGCAGGCCGGCGATGAGCTGGTCGGCGAGGTCGAGGGTGTTCTCGGTCGGTTTGGCGTCGATGCCGTGGAGCCGGTGGATGAGGGTTCGGCGCAGGGCGCGGATCTCGTCGAGGTGTCCCAGTGCGGCGTGGGCGCGCATCGCTTGCTGGTAGACGGTTTCGGCGTAGGGGTCGTGGTGGATCGCGGCGTCCAGCACCGTGATGGCCTCTGCCGGGTTGGGTGTGGCGGCGGCGAGGGCGAGGTTGGCGTCGAGGGCCTGCCGGCGGATGGCCTCGCGATGTGCCTCGATCCACTCGTAGTCGAAGCCGTCGGCGAGAGCGCCGCCGTAGGCGTGGACCGCGGTGCGGAGTGCGGCGAGCCGGTCGGCGGTGTTGGTGGCCCGTTGCGCGTCGCGTAGCGCGTCGCGCATCCGCCACAGGTCGGCGTCGATCAGCTCGCGGTTGAGGGCGTAGCGGCGGGCCGGGTGGGTGAGGTAGCTGCCGGTGCCGCCGCCGGTACGGGCGAGGGTCTTGCGGAGCGCGGACACGTAGGTGTGCAGGCGGTGCGGTGCCTTCGACCGTGGGGCGTCGGGTAGCAGGTCGTCGAGGATCGCGTCCTGGGTGGCGTCGCCGTCGTGTACCACGAGGTAGACGAGTAGTTCGAGGGCTTTGGCGCGCAGTGGCACGGTGGTTTCCATGTCGATGATGCGGGCGGTGCCGAGTGTCCGCACCGCGACTTGGCCGCCGGGCCGCGCTGGCGGGTCCGTTTGGTCGTCGCTTCCTGCCGGTGCTGCCGGCGGGGTGCGGGCGGGTACATCGTCATGCTCCGGTCTCGGCCTGGCGTCGGCCGCTGCGGGTGGCTCGCCGCGTCCGGCCTGTTCGGTGCCGTTGTCATGTGCGTCTGATGTCGGTTTCGGTTCCTGTCCGGCGATGCGGTCCGTCGACGCGGCTGGCGTTGCCGTGTGGCGCTGCCCGGTGTGTGCCTCGGCGAGGGTGGTGATCAGGTCGATCGTCTCCGCGGGGGTGAGGACGGCGAGCCGGCCGAGGTCGGCGGGGTGCGTGGCGTGGCGGGTTGTCCCGGCGGCGGGGGTGGTGGTGCCGTCGGTGCCGACGGCGACGGTGTCTCCCTCGGGCCAGGGGCCGAGGAGGATGCCGTGGATGTCGAGGCGTTGTCCCTGGGCCAGGAGCGCGGCGATGCGGACGCGTTCGTGGCGGGCGGCCGCGTCGGCGATGAGTAGGACGGGTGGATGTGGCTCCGTGTGGGGGTCGGTGTGGCGGAGGTCGGCGACGGTGTCGGCCTCGTGCTGGTAGACCAGGCGGGTGCGGTGCAGCGCCTGCGTTTCGAGGATGTTCAGGGCGTCGTCGAGGCCGCCGGTGACGGTCAGGCGGGGGGTCTCGGGCAGGGCCGCCGTACCCAGAAGGGCGGCTGCGGTCGTCGAGGGGATGACCACCGAGCCGCGCGCGTGGGGGTCGTGCGCGCCGCCGACGGCGAGGGCGGCGGTGAGGAAGCCCCGCCCGGCCGCCTGCGCACCGGGGCCGGTCAAACCGAGGCCGGCAGGTGGCCACGCCGCCACGGGGCTATCCAGAGCGGGCACCACCGGAGCCTGCACGCGGCAGCTCCCCTCTTCCTTGGTCGGTTTCGGCTCGCTGCTGCGGGGTGCCTGGTCCTCGGCGTCGTCGACTTCGGCTACCGGCTGCTTGCTCGCGGGGTCGGCGTCGAGGGGGCCGGTGGTGTCGGGCATGTCGACGTGCTGCTTGTCCTCGTCTTTCTGCCGGCGTAGGCCCTGCCGGATGCGCGTGACGACGGCGGGCATCGGTGCGAGGTCGTCGTCGCACCGCCGAGCCGGGCTAGGGGGTCGTGGCTGGTAGCGGCGCCGACGCAGGGCCCAGACCAGGGCGGCGGCTGCCGTGATCGCGGCGGCCAGGCCGATATCCATCCAGCTTCCGGCCCCCAAGGTGATGCCGTGGCCCGACTGGGCCGACGGGCTGCTGGTAGGCGATGGAGTGCTGGTGGCGGAGCGGTCCGGCGTGCCTGTCGCGGAGGGCGTGGGCGGCGCCGCGGGCCGGGTTCGGCGACACGGTCGTCAACCGATGTGTGGGCGGTCGGGCTTGGCTGCGCGTCGGCGCTTGCGGGGGCGGTCGGGGTGTTGGCGGGTTCGTCCTGCACCGGGGGTCGCGGATGGGGCGTGTCGACGTCGGGTGGAGGCGTTGTCGGCCTGGGCTTGGCCGTGGCTGGTGCGACCGCGTCTTCCGGTAGATCCAACATCCACCCGGGGTAGATCAGGTGGGGGTTGGTGAACGTGCCGCCGACCGTGTCGAAGTGCTTGCCGCGGTTGAGCGCCCAGATTTCGGGCCAGCGGTCGGGGTCACCGAGCCGTTGCTTGGCGATCGCGGAAAGGGTGTCGCCGTGACGCACCACGCACGTGTAGGTCGGCCCGGATCCCGCCCTCGTCGTGTGGCTGCCCGCCGGCCGCGCCGCCGACGGTGGTTCACCTACTGTCGGGGAGGCGCCGGGAGCGGTGGACGTGCCGGTGCGGCGAGCAGCGATGTCCCGCGCCCGTTCGCTGCCAGCAGGCGTTGGGGCGGTGCCCACCCGCGATGCCACGGCCGCGACGGTGGAGACCGGCGCAGCCCCGTCACGATCGCGGTCCGGCGCGGGGGTGTCTTCACCCGGTGGGCTGTCGGGGTACGTGTCGCTCGCGGGGATGGCGTGCGCGGCTATGGGCAGGGCGGCGGAGGTCACGGCAGTGGCGCCCAGCACCGCCGCCGCGAGCGCTCGCAACGGTCCGGGAAGACGCAACGCGAACCGCCACCGCACCCGGGCCGCGAGACGCCCGTGCACGCGGTGGGTGACGGCGGTGGCGAACAACGCCCAGAGCAGCCAAGCGCTGGCCTGCAACAGCGCGGTGAGGAACCCGGTGGTCAGGGGCTGATGCAGCCATGCCCGCAGCTGGTCGTCAGAGGGCGGCGCCGGGATTGGCCACCCCGCCAGGTACAGCAGGCCAAGCGGCGCCGCCGCGAGTACGACCGCGACCACGGTCAATCTCGAGACCGCTCTCACGCCCTGCCTCCCTCCCCGCAACTGCCATCCGCACCACATGCCATGTGGTGGTGACACAGACCGTAGGAGCGACGCGGCCCATCGACGCCGGTTCAGGTACTGACAGCACCTCACAGCACCTCACACGCCCTCACAACCGCAGGCCAGACCCCACATCGCCGCACGGGTCGGACCGATGCGCTCGTCACGTTCGGCTGTCAACAGGCCGCCTGGCTACCGGGCGCAACCCGTCGGCCGTCGCGCATCCGTTTACCCGACCGGCCCGCGCGGCCCTGCCGATCGATGAGACGGCCCTCGTGCCCTCGGGCGGCGCCACGGTTCAAGGCGAGGTGGTGTCGGCGTACCGGCACAAGGACAAAGCCCAGGTACGGCTCGAAGGGTAATCCTGAACCAGTTCGGCCATCCTCCAGTGATCGGCCACGTGGGGGTGCACGTGGGGGCAGCGGAATCCGGCGGCACCCCGCCCTGAAGCCCTGCGTAATGGGGGTCTTGAGTGCGGCCAAGTCAGCTTCGGGATCTAGCCAAGATGAGTGCACTCTTAACTGTGTCGAATCCGACGGCGTGCGCCTCAAATGGGGACAATGAGAGGGAACGGCGCTGCTTAGATGACTAAAGCCCCTCCTGGTCAAGACGCTTGACCAGGGATGCGAACTCCTTGGAGACAATTGTGTTAGGGGACGCCGTAATGGCATCCAACTTCTTCGCGTTTCGCGCCATGCATGCTTTGGTGCTCACGTCAAGTGACGGAAGAACCCATTCATCGCTTGTTGGATCAAGCGCCGACTCCGGATAGAACGATGGGTTATTTCCGGTATTGATCAGAGCAAACCGGCCCAACGGGAGTCGCTTTCCGTCATCGTGTAGCAGTACCACTTCCGCAGCCGAGACGAAAGGATACGAACCCTCCACGGTGGTTCGTGGTCCGACGCTCAAGGTAAATCTCTCATGACTATTCGACGGCACCTCGTAACGGACGTCCTTAGTGAGCATGAAAGGAGTCGGCGGCATGTCGTCCGGAATCAAAACGTCGTAATTGGCGGAGACAACGATCGGCCCACCTTCGGCGGTACATGGCTCTAGATACTCGGCCGTCGTGAAGGTCAACTCTGCCCGAGTTATGAGGGAGGAACCGGCCGCCCGGTTACGCAATGTAATGTCGAGGATGGTGCCGTTCACTTGGGTGGGCCCACTGCCACTCGGGTCGCCATCCACTACACCCTCAAGATTTTGAACATTATACGCAAATACCTCCGCTGCGATCTCCAGGTTGGGCCTGAGCGCTGCGGCGGAGGCGGCTAGATCGGTTGCTCGTCGGGTCTCATTCAGACTTTCTGAGCCTTGCCTAACTTGCTGATATGTGAGGGCAGCCGCAAGAAAGGCAACGAGGACGCCTGCAAGGCTTAGCCAATCAGCCCTAGCCCACTCCCGGCTCCGATCCGCAAGAACTCGTAACAGCGGAATGGCTTGTAACCGCAGCCGGGAACGAAGACGCTTAACGTTGCAGGACACGACGCACCCTCGGTTAAGAGTTGGTGATTAGTTAGGCCGGCCTGTCGGCGCCCAAGGAATACCATAGGCGACGTTCACCGAGGAGAATTAGTCGACAATCCGACATGCCGCTAGCCGCGCGGGTGGTCCGATGCATGCCATCATCTGCGCGATCCGCGCGCATGCGTCTGCGGCCAGGTGACCGAGCGTAGCCGGATGAAGTGGTAGCCCGAGTGACGATGAGAGCCGTAGGTCGGTCTCTCGGACCCGGTCGTCATGTGGGTCTTTGTACGTCACGGTGTACCTACCTGTGTACTCAGACCTGTACGCCGACAGGTGGCGTCAGGTGGTGCCACCGCGCGCGGCCTCGGCGTGGAGTGCGTCGTCGGGAGCGAGGCCGGCGGCGGTGAGGCGTCGTGTGTACCGGTCGGACAGGTCGGTGGCGGCTGTGTGCTCGCCGAGGCCGGTGAGGATGTGGACGGCCCGCTGGTGCAGGTCGGCGTTGTAGGGGTCGACGCGGATACCGTCCTGGAGGTAGGCCAGGGCCTGCCGGGGGTTGGGTTCGACGGCGGCCAGGGCGGCGTAGGCGTCGAGCACCTGGCGGCGGGTGGCCTCGCGGTGCGGGTCGAGCCAGGGCCAGGTGTGCCCGGCGGCGAGGTCGCCGGTGTAGGCGTCGATGACCGCCTGCCAGGCGGTGGTGTCGCCGGTGAGGGTGGATGCCGCGTGGTCGACTGCGGCGCGCAGGTGCCACAGGTCGACGTCGACCTGGGCGGGGTGTAGGCGGTAGCGGTCGCCGGTGCGGTCGATGACGGATAGGCCGGTGCTGGAACGCACGGCGGTGCGCAGTTCGCTGAGGGTGGTGTAGAGGCGTCCGGTGAGCCGGTGCGCGGGCAACCCGGGCCAGAGGGCTTCGGCCATGAGATGGCTATCGACGCCGTCGGCGTGGAAGGCGAGGAAGACCAGGGCTTGCCGGGCCGCTGTGCGCCGCAGCGTCAGGGGTGTGCCGTCGATGAGCAGCGCTGGCTCACCCAACACCCGCACCTGCGCCCGCCGGCCGGGTTGGGCGGTGTCGCGGTGCGGGGCGGTCTGGCGCGGGATCCGTGTCTGTGACATGGGGTGTGCGGGGGTGTTGTCGGGTTCTGGTGGGTGGAGGTGGCCGGTGACGGTGAGCAGATCCGCTGTGGCGACGGGGTCCAGGACGCACATTCGCGGCCCGGCCGTCGCGGTGTGCGGGGCGGGGGCGTGGCCGTCGGCCTCGACGTGCCACGTCGTCGCGTGCGGCCAGGGGGCCAGCACGACCGCTGTCGCCGCGCCGGTGGTGAGGATGTCCGCGAGGCTGCCCGCGGGTGGCCCGTCGAGGATCAGCACCGGCCCGCCTGGTGAGGTCGGCGTGGCGCGTGGCGGGGCCGCCAGCAGGGCCGCGGCGTGCGCGGCGGTGTCGGCGATCCGCAGCCCAGGCCCGGGGTGTAGTCGCGGGGCGGCCGGCCCGAGCAACATGTCCACCGCGCGGCGGGTGATCACTACCTGTGCCGTGGGCTGCCGTAGCGCGGCGAGAAGAGCCGTGACCAGCAGTCCGCGGGCGGCGGCCAGCGCACCCGGGCCGACCAGCCCCACGGTCGGCGGGAATCCGGTCGGCAGGATCCCGGCCGCCGTCTGCGGGTGCGTCAACGGCAGGGTGGGACGGCCGACGGTGGCGGCCTGAATGGCCGCCACGGTGGCCGGTAGCGGCGCCAGATCCTCTGCGTCCTCGGCGTAATGCCGAGGACGGGTAGGCCGGTATGCGCGGCGGCGTCGCAACCACAGCAACCCCACCGCCGTGCTCACCTGGTCGGCGACCTCGCGGGGAAGCCATCCGCCCGCCACGACGACCCCGTCGCCGGTGTCGACCTGCTCTGCGTCGTTCCGGTGGTGGGTGTCGCTAGTACCCGCAGCTGTCACGAGGTGGTCGGCGCTGGGGCTGGGCGTGGTCGGGGTCGCGATGGTCAGGGCGGCTGCGCTGGCCATGCCGGTCGCAGTGGCCTGCCACGGCGTGGGCAACGGAAGGCGCCGCAGCCACCGGACACCGGCCCACAGGCGCACCGCCGTCCGGACAGTGACGGTGTAGGCGACGAACGCCCACAACAGCCAGGCCAGCACCACCACCATCACGATCAGGTTCTGTTCGGTCAGCGGATCGCGAACCCACTGCCAGATCGCCAGGCGGGGCCCGCCGACCGACGGCCAGCCGACCAGCCGCACGAGCAGCAGCGGCGGGCCGACCAGCAGGATCGCGACCGACAGCGCCGACGCGAGCTGCCGCGGCCACCGCATTCTCTCAGCCAACCCCACCCGCCACGCCCCGTGTGGATGCGGGCTGCGGCGCCGCTGGCGGCGGGTTCATCGCGGGCCGGCGGGTCGCGGGGCCGGGATGGATGATGCGGGTCCACAGCCGGCTCAGCCACCACATCGCGACGGCGATGGTGTAGATGACGGCGAGGATTCCGGTGGTGCGGTGGCTGACCAGCGTGGCGATGAGGATCGCGAACGGGGCGCCCAGGACCAGGCGCAGGGTCAGGCGTGACACCAGCGCGGTGATCACGCCGATGCCCATCAGCAGGCCGCCGCCCCGGCCGGCGAGGTCAAGCCACACGATCATGTCCGGCATCCGAGCGGCGGTCACCGACCACTGGATCACCAGCATTCCGGCGGTGGCCGCGACCACCGACGAGATGGGGAAGGCCAGGAATTCGGACCAGCCGCCGCTCGGGGTGCGCCACTGGCGGGCGGCGATTAGCGCCAGAACCGCCGCGACCACCAGCAGCGGGACGGTTGGTAGCAGGGCCCAGCGTAGGAACGGGGCCAGCTCGGCACCGATGTACTGACTGCTCACCACGGCGTACATGCCGGCGACGGCGACACCGAGCCACGCGGCGGCGAGGATGCCGGTGGCGACCTGCGCGCGCGGTGACAGTGGCAATCCGGTGTCGGTGCGGGCGGCCAGTGCGGAGCCGAGGACGGTGCCCGCGCCCAGGCAGGCGAGCACGGCGAACACCGAGGCCATCGCCAGTTCACCCCAGTTCAGGATCGCCCACGGCCGCAGGTGGCCGCTGTTCCAGATCGGGGTCAGCAGCATGTGCGACACCATCGCCAGCGACGCGAACCCAGGCACTGCGATAGCGATCGCCCGCCGTATCGGCGGCACCGGCTCCGGCACCACCTCCGGCGCCTGCCCCGGATAGTGGCCGCCGGCGTCCGCCGCCCCACGGGCGGCGGCGAGTAGGGGATCGTGTACCAGCAGCGGCGTGAACCCCGTCTCGGTGGCCATGACGTCGGCGACCAGCGGCATCTGCGCCGCACCACCCGTACACCACAACCCGGCAACAGCGGCGGGGGCGACTTCCGCGGCGGCGACCGCGTCGCGGACCAGCCCGGCAGCCCGGGCCAGTACCGGACGCGCCGCCTGTTCCAACACCAGGCTGTTGACCACCACCGCCGGCCCCGCCGGCACCGGCACCGTCACCGCCGGGTGCTCGGTGAGGGCGTGTTTCGCCGTCCGCACACTCGCCGCCAACACCCACTGGTCGGATGCTGACTCCGGCTGAGGCAGGGCGGCGGTCAACGCCCGGTCGATGGCGTCGCCACCCGCGTCGGCGTCCGCGAGAGTGGCCAGGACCTCGAACCCGACCGGGCTGCGCCGCACCACGCTCACCTCGGCGCCGCCACCCAGGTCACACACCACGACGACGGAGCCCACCGGCAGTTGCACTCCCCCAGCGAGCAAATGGGAGGCAACCGCCACCGGCGCCTCCACCAGCCGCGGCTGAGGTAGACCCGCGCGGTGCGCCGCATGCCGCAGCCACATACGCCGCCGCGGCCCCCACCCGGCCGGCACCACCAGCCGCACATCCTCCACCGGACCACCCGCCACCACGCGGGCCTCATCGGCAACCCGCCGCAACGTCGCCGCCACCAGATCCGCCGGCACCACCTCGCCGTCCGCCACACTCAGCCGGTCATCGGCAGGGCGCCGTGGGCGGGGAACGAACCGACGCGGGTCAGCCACGGCTGCCTGCCATGCACGCTGTCCCGTCAGGACGGATCCGCCGTCGGCGACGAACGCCGCGCTCGGCATGCCCGGCTCGCCGTCGAACAGCAGCGGCGACCACGAGCCGTCCGGCCACGCTAGTACCGCAGTCGTCGTGGCGCTTCCATAATCGATCGCTAGCCGCGCCTGCCCCGATCGCATGCACGGCAGTCAAACATGAGGATCACGTTCACGTCACGCCTCAACTACGCTCCGCGCCAGCAACGCGGGGGCTCGCTCTCGCCTGGCGGAGAATGAGGGTTCGGTGGGCTGCGGCCATCGCAAGCGGGTCTCGGTGATCGACGCCGGTCGAACCACCGCCAACGTTCAGTGAGCCTTTCCCATCTTACGATCTCGTGCGTAATTGCGTAGAGCCGTGAGCTGCGGTGGTTCGCTTCAGCTACCAGATGATCATGCGATCGGAGGCCAAGCGGGCGACGGCGTCGATGGTCTCGGGCAGCAGTTCGCGGCGGCCGGTGAAGCGTTGGAGTTGTCGCCACCATTTCGGTTTGGCGATAGCATGTTCGACCGGGATACGTTGTGGCGATTGGTGTTTCCGTTCGGCTCCCCATTGGACCTGCCGGGCTGGTGGTGCGCCGGGACGTAGTTTCAGCGGCGGAGCGGTGACCTGGCCGGGATGGTCTTTGGCCAGGCCCTGGTAGCCGGCGTCGACCAGTACGTTCACCTGCGGGTAGGCGTCCAGCAAGGCATCGATGCCCTCGACCCGGGCGGCCGTGGTGTCGTGCATCCGGCCTGGTCGGCGCCCGCCGCACCACAGCGTCGCCCCGTACTCGTCACTGACAACAGTGCTCTTGACGGTGTTCTGCTTCACCTTGCCCGACACGAACGCCCTTACGGCCGGGCCGCCCCACCCGCGGGCGACGAACCCGGATCTCGGTGGCGCCCATCGGCAGGGTGACACCTTCGGCCGCGGCGTAGGCGAACGCGTCCGCCAGGGTGCGCAGCCGTATCCCGCTCGGGCGGGCGAACCCGCGACGGGCCAGCAAGGGCCGTACCTGCCCGATCACCCAAGTCACCGTGGAACGGTCCACTCCAAACGCCGCCGCCAGGGCCTCGTGCGGCACACCAACCGCAGGTGAGCGAGGGTGACGACAAGCCGATCAGTGAACCGCAGCGTCAAACGCCGTCCGGCTCCAGCCGCCCGCCGCCGGCGGCCACCCGACGGGCATACAGCCGGCCTTCTCGCCCGGCCAGCCACACCACACGCTGCTCAGTTCGTAGCAGATGCAGATGACGGCGGGAGATCCCGGTGAACGCGGGATGACTGAACACGCGACGCGCCCACCGGATCGACACCCGAAGATCATCACCTACGTTGGATACCCGCCACCGACCGTCCTATTGCGCACGAAATCGTAAGTACGGCTGCGACCGAGTGGTTGTCTTCCACCGACACTCGTCTCTACGCTGCCACGGTCTGTGCGGACCCGGATCCGGAGGGTGGCGCGATGCCGCTGACCGACACAATTGGTGCCGATTTGCAGGCGATGGCGGCGGGTGTGGACCGGGCGCAGCAGGAAGCTGCAGCTGTCGACCATGCGATCGACCAGATCAGCGCCCGGGCGGTCGCCTCCGGCTTCGCCGGCGTCGCTGTGGGGTTGGCTCGCGCGCGAGAAGTGCTCGGGCAGGCTCAGTCTCGGCTGGTGCAGGCCGATGGGGTTCTGGGTGAGGCGTCGCGGTCGCTGAGCGCCGTGGTGCAGCAGCCATCGCCGCAGGAGACGATCGCCGCGTTCACGCCGGTGGTGGCCGCGCTGACCGCCGTCGATGGTCATGTTACTGCGGCGGGATCCGCGGTCGACGACGCCCGACGGCTGGTCACGGCGGCGTTGCAGGGAGGACAGCCCGGTCCCACGCTGTCGCGTCTGCAGCAGGTGCTGCAGGTCCTCGCGACTGTCCGGGCCTGCGGGACCGAGGCTCGGCAGCACGTCGATGTGGCGTCGGCGCAGGCGCGGCAGGTCGGTGACCTGGGAAACTGACCATTGGTGGCGGTAGCGACATCAGCCGACCGCCCGCCAGACGCGAAACGTCTGCGACTGCGGCGGAAGCACCGGCTACAGGCGAGCCGTTGCCGGAATGGTTGACGGATGCCGCTCGGGACCTGCCTCGACGTCAAGCGAAGGACCCTACCTCCGGTGTGGCGTTGATCGGTGGTGAGCAGATACCCATGAGGTCTGGCCGTGACCCGGCCGCCGCCGCCGCCGACCTTAAGCCGGCCTACAAGCTCATCGCCACCACGACCGACCATCTGGAGGCCAAGCTTGCCGCCTGGATGCGCCGCGACCACATCACCTACGCAGCCGTGGTGACGAACAATCCGCCCTGCGACTACACCGTTGCGAGCGAGTGTGCCCTGGTGAGCACACCAAATCGCAGTCCGCCGTTACCAGCGGACGCTCCTCGTCTGACCCGCTGACGCGGTGCGAGGTTGACGCTTCGACGACCCGTGCCAGGACAAGCCCTGGTCTTACCTGGTCTCCACGTCCGTGCGACCCTCACGGGTCCGGTTCCCGAGGCACTCCCGGTACCGATCAAGCTGACGTGTTTAGCCTGCCGCCGCAGGAGTCTCACTAACCGGACGGGTTTGGTTATCGCCCGTCCGGCGGCACCGACCCTATCACTGAGGCCTACTTGCGGCCACCAACGCGCATTCAACCGGCAGCAGTTGACTACCCCTACGGCTGCGAGAAGATCCTCTCCCGGCTGCTGCCAGCCGGCGCGCGGCTGGCCGTCTACGTACGCGACGATGACGGGCATGTACGCCGCTGGCGTACCTACACCGGCAATGGAAAGGCGATCGCATGAAGGTGACCTGGACCTACGACCGGGGCGACCAACGCGACAGCCACGAGGTCGAACTGACCGACCCCGACGCACTGGAAGCCCTCCTTCGCGAGATCCAGCAGGCCGGCGAGCCCGTCGTAGTCACCATCTTCAGCGACATCAACGACGACCCCGACGACCTGCCACCCGGCATCCAGATCGGGCTCGGTCACTCCACCCACGCCTTCGCGGTACGCATCGCTGACGACGGCGACTACCTCAACGACCCCACAGCGGAAACCCCGGCCGAGGGACTCCGATTCGACTTCGGCGGAGTTCTCACCGAGTACCTGGCCGAGCACCTACAGCTTCGGCCCGAAACGGCCATACAACTGGCAGTCACCTATCTCAAGGCCGGCGGCGAACCGCCGCACCTGACGACCGTGACCGAGTGATCGCGTGGCAAGGGGCAGCTTGGTGCGCTAACGACTCCCAGCCATGCCGCCACGCGCCACCCGGCTGCGACTGGGCGTCGAGGATGACGTACTCCAGACCGGCGCGGCGCAGGTAGTAGCCCACAGCCAGACCCGCCTACCCACCCGCGACGACCACCACATCGCACGAGCCGGGCACGCTCGACGCCTGCCTCGATCCGTAGATCATCATGCCGAGACGGTAGAAGCGGTGGTCTCCCACACGAACTCACGGTGATCCTGGCCTCGTTCACCGGCTGATCGATGGTGTTTGCTGCAACGATGCAAGACGTGGGAACTGTGAAGACTGCGACGCCCGCCCTCTCGCCTCTCGCCGGCGAGCCGATCGAGCGCGCCGATGCCGAACGGCTCGCGGGAGTGCTGAAGGCGTTCGCCGACCCGGCCCGGCTGCGACTGCTCAGCCTGATCCAATCGGCCCCGCAGGGGGAGGCGTCCGTCAGTGACCTCACCGCGCCCCTCGGACTCTCCCAGCCGACCGTCAGCCACCACCTGCGAATCCTCACCGAGGCCGGCCTGCTCGAGCGAGACAAGCGCGGCGTCTGGGCGTACTACCGCCTCGTGCCGTCCGCCATCGCCACGATCGCCGACCTGTTGACCCCACCCCGCAAACGAGCAACGAAGAAGACCCGCTGACCGACGCCATCGAAGACCGCCGCCAGCGCCGCCTGACCCGGCGGTACGAGAGCCGCAACGCGAAGGTTCAGCGTCCCACCGCCCGTGGCTTAGCCTGAGCAGAAGACTCTATGCGCAGGCGTGGGCCTGCCCGGCGGCCCACGACGCGGCGATGTCGCCGCCTGTACCTATCCTGGCCAGGTGGACGTCGTAGCGAAGGACTTCTTCATCTCGTATACGGCCGCTGACAAGGCGTGGGCCGGCTGGATCGCCTACATCCTCGAGGCGGACGGCTTCGCCGTGACGATCCAGGAGTGGGACTTCCGGCCGGGCAGCAACTTCGCCGTCGAGATGGACAAGGCCCTGAAGCAGTGTCCGCGGATGATCGCTGTGCTCTCCCCGGCCTACCTGAAGGCGCCCTTCCCGGCTCCGAGTGGACAGCCGCCTTCGCCAGCGACCCGGAGGGTGCGAAGAACGCCCTCGTGCCGACCATCGTGCAGGAGTGCCAGCCGGAAGGGCTGCTCAGTCAGGTGGTGCAGATCCGCATCCACGGACTCCACCTCCACCGCCGACGGCTGCGGAAGCTGAACCGCAATCTTCTTGTCTGCCATGAGGTGGTCCTTCCCGAACAGGACCAACGCCCTACTCAACGGACCCCACCCAGGTCAGAAACGGAAATCTACGCGGTCCCCTCGGGGAGCCAGATAGTCCCGTGTCAGCCACCGTCCCGCGTCGATCATCCGATTGGTTGTTCCGGCCGAAGAAACAGTCACGAGTGTCGTTCGGTCAGGCACCGACGGTGCGGGAGTCTCGCGAAAGCAGCGCAGATCGGGCAGACTGGCGTCGACGCGAACCGGGTCGGACGCGTATGGAAAGGCATGAGCCCTATATGGCAGATGTTCCCGCCCAGATCGGCCGATACACGGTGGCGGGCCGACTCGGCTCGGGTGGCATGGGGGAGGTCTTCCTCGCGTACTCCCCGGCTGGCTCGCCGGTGGCCGTAAAGGTGATCCGCAGCGACCGGCTGGACGAGGCCACGCGCGCCCGGTTCGAGCGGGAGGCCTTGATTGCCCGGACCGTGATCGGCACGAACCGAGTGGCGCGGTTCCTCGACGCGGACCCCTACGCGCGACGGCCGTGGCTGGCCATGGAGTACGTCGCCGGAGCCACCCTGCTCGATCACGTCGACTCCAAGGGTGTGCTGCCGTTGCCGTTGGTGGCCAGCCTCGGCGCGCTGCTGGCCGAGGGGTTGGCGGCCGTCCACGACGCTGGTCTGCTACACCGGGACCTGAAGCCCCAGAACATCATCCTCGGCGCCGACGGGCCGATGATCATTGACTTCGGGCTCGCGGCGCTCGTGGACGCCTCGCAGGACTCGCTGTCCCATCCAGGGATGATCATCGGAACGGTGCGGTGCATGCCGCCGGAACAGGCCGGCGGCAACCCGCGGGTCACGCCGGCGGCGGATGTCTACGCGCTGGGCACGGTGCTGTTGTACGCGGCTGCCGGCCACTATCCGTACGACGGCCCGAAGTGGCAGGCCATCGCTGCTCAGGTCACCAATCCTCAGGTCGCACCGGACCTGAGCGGGGTGCCGGCCGCTCTGCTGCCGCTGATCGAGTCGATGCTGGCGCACGAGCCGCAGGACCGGCCGACCGTCGCGGACGTCGCCGCGACGTGCGCCGGCCTGGTCGGCGACGCGGGCCTGACACCGGCCGATGCCCGGTGGGCACTCGTCGCACGCACCGCGGGCCGCAGCCCGGCCAGCGCCGCGCACCGGCTCTCCCCGTCGATCGAGGCGCGGCTGGCCGAGCTGCTCGCCGCTACCGACGACATCGACCGGAGCCCGCTGGACGGCCCTCCGCCCGCGCCTGTCGACGAGCCGGCCGCGCCACAGGACCGCGATGGGAAGCCCGCCGAGACCGACCGGCCGACGCCGGAGCGTCCGGCGCCGGAGTGTACGGCACCGGTCGAGCCGTCCGCCGCGCCGTCGGGCCGTACGCCCACGCCCCGGCGTCGGCCGGGCCGGCCGCTCGCTTCCAGCCGGGTGGCCGATGACCTACGAAGGCAGTACGGAGTACAGATCAATCTGTGACTAGGGTGTGAGGCCCGTGACGGGCCGTCGAAAAGCTCGGAGTGTGGGAAGGGATCGGAGCCGGGGTGAGCGTCGAAGCCGAGGTCGTTGAGCGGGACGAGGGGACGTCGGCGGGTTACCCACCGGGTGCGCAGGTGTTGGTCCGCGACGAGCTGTGGCTCGTCCGGAAGATCACAAAGACCAGCCGCGACGGGTGGATGGTGGAGGTCACCGGTGTGTCGCCCTTCGTCCGCGGCATCGAGGCGATGTTCTTCGACCGGCTCGATGACATCCGCGTCCTGGATCCGCGCCGGACAGAGCTGGTCGCCGACGACTCGCCGAACCACCGTCGCGCCCGGCTGTACCTGGAGGCCGTGTTCCGCAAGACCCCGCTGCCGCAGACGGAGCGAGGGCTGGCGCTGGCGGACGGCTTCCTCATGGACCACCAGGTCCACCAGCTCCGTCCGGCGGAGCTGGCGTTGTCGATGCAGAACCCGCAGCCGCGCATCCTCATCGCGGACGTCGTGGGACTGGGTAAGACGCTGGAGATCGGCATTCTGCTGGCCGAGCTCATCCGCCGTGGCCGCGGCGAGCGCATTCTGGTCGTCACCCCCCAGCACGTCCTGGAGCAGTTCCAGCGCGAGCTGTGGACCCGCTTCGCCATCCCGCTGGTGCGGCTGGACTCCACAGGCATTCAACGGATGCAGCGGGAGATCCCGGCGGGACGCAACCCGTTCGCGTACTTCAAGCGCGCCATCATTTCGATCGATACGTTGAAGAGCGACACATACGCCCCTCACCTCGAACGCACCGACTGGGACGCCGTCGTCATCGACGAGTCACACAACTTGGTAAATCGCGGCACCAAGAACAACCGACTGGCCCAACTGCTCGCCCGCCGCACCGACGCGTTGATCCTGGCCTCGGCCACCCCGCACAACGGCCGGGCGGTGTCGTTCGCCGAGCTGATCCGCATGCTCGACGAGGCGGCGATCGCTGACTCGACCAAGTACGACGTGGACACGTTGGGACACCTATATATCCGCCGCACCAAGACCTCGCCCGAGGTGCGCGACAGCCTGCGCGGTGCTTGGGCCGACCGCGGCCCGTCCCAACCGATCCACGTCGTGGCGACCGACGACGAGAGGGCGGTCCTGGGGGAGCTGGGCAGCCGCTGGATCCCTGGCGATGGGGGCGGCCCATCCGTCAGCACATCGCAGCTCGTGCCTTACCGGCTGCTCAAGTCGTTCCTGTCGTCGCACCGCGCCCTGCTGGCGACGATCGAGACCCGCCTGCGGACACTCAAGGACTCCAAGTCGTCCGAGCCGGCCGCCCGTCAGGCGGAGCGGGACGCCCTGCTGACGATGCGGGAGCTGGCGGGACGGATCCGAGACGACGAGGCGGCCAAGTTCCGCGCGCTCGTGGACGAGCTGCGGGAGATGGGCGTGGGCCCCGGCTCGGACGTTCGCGTCGTGGTGTTCTCCGAGAGCATCCCCACGCTGACCTGGTTGGCGGAGTTCGTCCCGGAGGCGCTGGGTTTCAGTCGCGGCCCGAGCCCGGACGAGCGACGGCCATGGCTGGGCTACGGCGGCGTGGCCCAGGTGATGCACGGAGACTCCACGGTCGACGAGGAGCAGAACAGCATCGTCGAGCGGTTCGGCCTCCGCGACGACCCCGTACGGTTGTTGTTCACCGGTGACATCGCCTCGGAGGGCGTCAACCTGCACCAGCAGTGCCACCGGTTGATCCACTACGACCTTCCGTGGTCGCTGATCCGTATCGAGCAGCGCAACGGCCGGATCGACCGCTACGGCCAGGAGCACGAGCCCCAGTTCCGCGCGCTGATCCTCACGTGCGACCTGCCGTGGCGGACGGACGAGGAGACCGGCCGGCCGCGCACATTGGACGACCGGCTTGTCGGGGAGAAGCTGCTGGTACGGGAGGCGGAGGCGCACAAGATCGAGGGGTCTGCCGAGGCGGTCACGGGTCTCTACCGGGCCCAGGAGGAAGAGGAAAGGCTCGTCCAGGACTTGATCGCCGGCCGCACGGTCGAGCAGTCGATCAACCGATCGCGGCAGAGCGGATCGGCTTTCCTCGCCGGACTGCTTGGCCAGGTGGGGGCCGTCCCAGAACATCCCGAGGTGCAGCGGGCCACCGTGCTGTCCCTGTTCCGCTCCACGGAGGACTACTTCGAGGAGGCGCTGCGCCAGGTGTGCCGGCCGAATCCGGAAGACCACCTGTCGCTGCGGCGCGACGACGACGGCACGGTCGCCTTCGAGCCGCCGGCCGACCTTCTCCACCGGTTGCGGTCGCTGCCCAGGTCGTACCTGGACGAGCAGCGGATACTGCCGACGAAGACCGAGCCGGGCCGGATGCGCGTCACCTTCGCCAAGTCGTTGGCCGACGCCCGGCTGCGGGCCGCGCGCGAAACGTCGAAGTCGCAGTGGCCGAATGTCTCCTATGTCACGGACGTGCATCCCGTGCTGGATTGGCTCACCGACAAGGTGCTCGTGG
The DNA here is from genome assembly GCA_005402585.1 of Micromonosporaceae bacterium KJ-029. Classification (GTDB taxonomy): domain Bacteria; phylum Actinomycetota; class Actinomycetes; order Mycobacteriales; family Micromonosporaceae; genus Micromonospora. Next base: position 50,193 of record BIFP01000004.1, read on the forward strand.
AGGTCGGCCGGCACCAGGCGCCGGTGATGGCCGCGGCGGTCGAGGAGCCGGTGTTCCTGATCCAGGGAGTGTGTTCCAACGCCCTCGGCCGCCCGACCATCGTCAAATGGATGGCGGTCACCGGCCTGGCCGACCACCCGCAGGTCGTCGAACTGAGCCCGGCGTTGCTCCATCAGTGGGGCGTGGGCCCACAGATGCCTGGTCGCGCCGTGCCGCGTGACCTGCCGGGGCTGGCCAAGTTGGTCCCGGCCGCCGTCGACGAGGCCCGCCGGTACGTGACGGAGCGCAGCGGGGCGTACCGGCAAGAGGTGTCGACGATGCTGGCTCCATACCGCGCGCGCATCGGCGCGTGGCATCAGGAAGCCCTGTTCGCGGCGCCGCGAGCCTCCGCGAAGCAGGCGGTCGACGAGACCGCAGGACGGCTGCGGCACCTGGTGGAGGCGCTGGAGACCGTGGGCGATCCCATGCTGCGTGTGCTGGCGGTGCTCGAGCCGTCCAAGGGTGCGGCGGAAGGTGCGGACCGATGATCGTCTTCGACTCGATCATCAACCGGGGCGAGTATCTGGCCGCCCACTACTTCGCCGAGCAGCTCGCCGTCGACCTCAAGAAGCGCCTGTTCGCCACGTGGGCGGTCCGCGAGGGCGACGAGTACGACACGCGGACGACGCCCCGGCAGATGGTGCGGGCACTGCGCCGCGAATACTTGACGCCGAATGTCCGCAGCTACCTCGCCGCCGGGCCGGAGCCCGATCCGTTCGACCTGTTCGACTTGGGCACGGACAACGATCCCGAGTGGCGCAAGAGGCTGGAGGAGTGGCACGACGCCGTGCTGCGCGCGCTCGGGTACCAGCCGGTGCGCACCGAGCTGACCGTGCACCGGGCCGGCCGCGAGCACGTCGTGCGGGTCGCGTACCACGTTCCCGGTATCGTGGCGCTGGACTGCGGGTGGGCCGCCGACGGGGACGCCGCGTTCGACCCGGCGGGTGCCGGCCGGCTGCTGTCGCCGCTGCGGGTCAACGCCACCGAAAGCTACGAGACCGGCGCGGCCCTCGCCTCGTGGCTCTTCCAGGCCAACATCGGTGCGCCGGAAGGACCGCCCCCGCGGTTCGTGCTGCTGCTGCATGGCGGCGTCATCGTGCTCGCAGACCGCAACTCGTGGGCCGAGGGGCGCTACCTCGCCGCCAATCTCGACGCCGCGCTCGAGCGCAACGACCGCGCCCAGTTCGGCGAGCTGGCCACGATCGCTGCCCTCTTCTGCCGCGAGATGCTGTGTCCCGGCGAGAACGACTCCGCCCCGGCGATGGACGCCCTGCTCAAAGGATCCACCGCCAACGCGGTCGGGGTGTCCAAGGAGCTGCGCCACGGCGTGCAACGCGCCGTCGAGATCATCGCGGGTGAGGTCCTGCGGCGGATGGCCGAGCCCGTCAACGATGTCACGCCGGCAGACATCGAGGACCCGCGACTGCCGTTCGCCCGGGAGCTGACCCGCGACTGCCTGCGATACCTCTATCGGATCCTGTTCCTGCTCTACGCCGAGGCCCGTCCGGAGCTGGGCATCCTGCCCGCCGACGACGGTAACTACGAGGCCGGCTACTCGGTCGCGCGGCTGCGCGAGCTGGTCGCCCGGGATGAGGAGCTCGTCGAGGAGGAGGCGAGGAAGAGCTTCCACCTCTACCACTCCCTCGACCTGCTCTTCGCCAAGGTCAACTTCGGTCACCGCCGCTACGGCACCGAGCCGGACGACGACCAGCCCGGCGACGACGAGCGGACCCGTAAGGAGAAGGCGGAGCGGCGCAGCGAAGACATCGGCCTGCGATTCGACCCGCTGCGCAGCGAGCTGTTCGACCCGGACTCGATCCGGCTTATCGGCCAGCGGGTGCTCGACCCGCGGTGCGACGAGGAGACGGCGCCGCGCTGGCTCGACCTGCGCATGCGCAACTCGGCCCTGCACCGCGTCCTGCGACTGCTCACGATGAAGAACGGCCGGCCCGGCGAGCGGGGCGGCTTCGTGTCGTACCGGAACCTCGGCATCAACGAACTCGGCGCCGTGTACGAGGGGCTGATGTCCTACACCGGCATCATCGCCGACGAGGAGCTGTGCGAGGTCGCCAAGGACGGCGATCCCGACGAGGGCTCGTGGCTCATCCCCGCCCGCAGGCAGAAGGACTACCCCGATGAGGCGCTCGTCCACTACGACGAGGAGGAAGCGCGCCACGGCCTCCGCGGCGTCAAGAAGTACGAGCGGGGCTCCTTCGTCTACCGGCTCTCTGGACGCGAACGCGAAACCTCGGCGTCGTACTACACCCCGGAGTCGCTCACCAAGGTGACCGTGGAGCTGGCGCTCAAGGAGCTGCTCAGCCAAGACGCCGACGGCGACGCCGATAGGACACGCGCCTCCCGCCTGCTGTCGTACAAGATCTGCGAGCCGGCGCTCGGCTCCGGCGCCTTCCTCAACGAGGCGATCAACCAGCTCGCGGAGGAGTACCTGCGCCGCCGGCAGAAGGAGCTCGACCGCTCGATCCCCGCCAGCGATGTGCTGACCGAGAAGCAGAAGGTCACGGCGTACATCGCCCTGCACAACGCGTACGGCGTCGACCTGAACGCCATGGGACGCGAGCTGGCCGAGGTCTCGATGTGGCTGAACACCATGCACCCGGGCATGCAGGCACCCTGGTTCGGGTTGCACCTGCGCCGGGGCAACTCGCTCATCGGCGCCCGCCGCGCCATCTACACCGCCCACGACGTCTGCTCGCCAGACAAGGCCTGGCTGAAGGCCAAGGGCGGGCTCGCGCCGGCACCGCTGCCGCTGCGCCACGACGGGCGACCGCAGCCGCTGCCCAACGACGCGGTGCACCAGTTCCTGCTGCCCTCGCCCGGCTGGGCGGCCATCACCAACTCCATCGAAGCCAAGAAGCTCGCCAAGGACGAGGTGGACCGGCTGGCCGCCTGGAGGAAAGGACTCCTCCAGCGCCCGACCCGCAGTACCGCCCACCTCAACGCCGACGGCAGCCCGAAGATCGACCGCCGCACCGGCCAGCCACAGAAGGAGAAGGCGTCCCAGTTCACCAGGCTGCGCGACGCCGCCCGGCGAGCCGAGTTCCTGTGGTCGTGCGTGGTCAAGCGGATGGAGCTGTCCGAGCGGGAGATCGCCCGCCGGATCGATGTCTGGGGCGCTGACTCGGCCGACCCGGAGTACGCCTTCCTCCGCCGGCCGGAGCAGGCCGTGCAAAAGGAGAAGGTGTACGCCGAGCTGTTCGAGGCTGCCGGCACCCCCTACCGGCGACTCAAGACCATCATGGACGCATGGTGCGCGCTGTGGTTCTGGCCCACCGCCCGGGTCGGCCTGCTCGACGGCACCGACCCCGAGTACACCGCGCCAGCTGCGGAGGTTGGCGTGGACACGCTCGCCGAAATGCTCGGCGGCATCGGCGACGCGCCGGCCGACCCCACACCAGCCGGCGACGGAGGCGGCCTGCAGCAGCCGGCCGCTGAGGACGCGCAGCCGGCGGCGGCACCGGCTTTCTTCCGGGCAATGACGCTCTTCCCGGTTGACGGTGAGCAGATGTCGCTGGACGAGGCGGACTGGGAATCCGCCGCCGCGGCAACGGTGGCCGAGCCCGAGGCGAAGCCGAAAAAGGGGCCGAAACCAAAGCAGCCGGCGCGCCGTCCGGTCATCCCCCTGACGAACCTCGACGACTGGCTCGACTTCCTCGAGGCCATGCTGGGCGCGGCCGACGTCCCGGACGGCACGCTGCTCGACAAATACGACGACCTCGACAACCTAAAGGAGTTCGAGGAAAACCTCGTGCTCTTCATGGGCATGGACAACGGCGAGCCGGAGGCGCGGTTCCCCTGGTTGCGTACGGTTCGGGAACTCGCCGACCGGCACGCGTTCCTGCACTGGGAGCTGGACTTCGCGTTGGTCTTCGCCGAGAACGGCGGCTTCGACCTCCAGGTCGGCAACCCGCCGTGGGTACGGCCACGTTGGGACGAAGACGCAGTGCTGGCCGAGTACGAGCCCTGGTTCGAGCTGGAGGCGAAGCCGGCCCAGGAGGAGAAGAACCGTCGCCGCCAGCAGTTGCTGGAGCGGCCGGAGGTCCGGGAGTACGTGATGCGCGAGCTGACCGCGACGAGCGGCCAGGTGGCTTGTTTCGGATCCGCGCAAATGTACCCGCTGCTCGTCGGTACGCAGCCGGACCTGTACCGGGCGTTCATGTGCCAGGTATGGGCGCATCAAGCTGCAAACGGCTGCGCAGGCCTTTTACATCCCGATACGCACTTGACCGGTGAAAAGGAAGGCAAGCTGCGGGAGGAGGCATACCGCAGGCTCCGCATCCATGGTGACTTCGTCAACGCGGTGTGGCGGTTTTTTCCCAAGCCAGTAGGACATACCGCCCACTTCGGCGTCCACGTCTACAGCCGGCCAGGAAAGATTCGCTTCGATCACCTGTCCTGGCTCGTGTCCGCTGACGCGCTACGACACTCTCGAGATCACGACGGCTCAGGCGAGGTCCCCGGAGTCCGCTACCGGAATCGCGAGTTCGACGAACGTCCGCACCGCAGCCGCGTCGTTACGGTCACCGAAGAAGTGTTGACGGCCTGGCGGAAGCTACTAAACGAAGAGGACCGGCCGCTGTCCCAAGCCCGCCTACTCTTCCCGGTCAGCACCGCCGAGGCCGCCGCCATCGAGGCGTTGGCTGCCTACCCGCACCGCTTGGGCCGGTTCCGACCTCAGATCTCTTCGGGTTTCCACGAGAGCGGATCGAAAAAGGCAAACCTTATCGACTACAACCGCAAAGACTCGGCTAATGGGCGCAAATACCAGCCGGCCGCCTGGAGTGAGGTTGTACTCAAGGGGATCCAGATCAGCAACGCTACTCCGATTTTCAAACGTCATGATGCCAGCAGCAACGACCCCTACGGCCACGACCTGGTCAGCCTGCCATACGATTTCGTGCCCGACACGGAGTACGTTTGTGTCCCTGGACGCGAGGCGGCGTTCCGAAAAGCGCAGGACCGGTGGGTGGATCACCAGGAGTTGCGGCGCCTTCGAGCGGACGCCGAAACAGTGGCCAAAGCTCGGGCGCACGTTGCGGTCGGGCTTGGGGTTCCCGAGGCAGAGGTTGATGATGAGCGGGTCGATGCGTTGCTGGTCGAGGAGGCACGCCGACCGTACGTGGAATTCTACCGCCTGGCCTGGCGGCGCCAGGTGGCACCGGACACCGAGCGCGCCCTGTACTCGGCCATCATCCCGCCTGGGCCGACGCACGTGGACGCGATACATAGTCTCGCCATGCAAGATCAACTTATGGTGGCGTTGATCCAGGGCTTTTGGACCGCCCTGCCGCTGGATTACTTCGTCCGCGCAACTGGGCGTGGTGACCTTTATGTTGGCGGTGCGCGGGCGATGCCAGCTCCGCACAACCACCACCCGCTCGCTTCGGCGCTGCTATTGCGCACCTTGCGGTTGAACTGCCTCACCAGCGCGTATGCTGCTCTGTGGGCGGAGCTGTTCGACCCGGCGTGGCTGGACGGCGAGACCTGGGTCTGCGACTGGCCGGCTCTGCCGCCGCTAAACGACGTCACGCCGGACTGGCGGCCCGAGACGCCGCTGCGTACCGAGCGGGCCCGCCGGTCCGCGCTCGTCGAGATCGACGCTCTGGTCGCCGTCTGGCTGGGCATGAGCGCCGACGCGCTCATCGCCGCGTACCGGGGGCGCTTCCCGGTGCTGCAGAAGTACGAGGCCGTCACGTGGTTCGACGCCGACGGGTGGAAGCTCGCCGGCAACGCCCGGACCGCCGGTCAGCGGCAGACCAAGCAGACGTGGGCGCAGTTTGAGGCCTACCAGAAGGACCCGGGGAACGTCCCAGCACCGGACGGCTACACGCCGCCGTTTTACAAGGCCGACCGGGAGGCCGAGATGCGGGCGGCGCACGCCGTCTTCCAGGCCAGGCTGGACGCCGCGATCGCCCGCGGCGACTGGGATCCCGCAGCGCGGGAGGTGGACGCGCCGTGAGGCCGACGCTGCAGGCCAGGGCGCTGAAGGAGAGCCTGCTCCAGTACCTGTCGACCACCTATGCCCTGGCCGACGAGGGTGCTCGGGAGGCCCTGCACCGCTTCCTCGGCGACGAGGACACCGGAATGTTCCGGGGCCCGTTCCTGCGGATCCGCACGCCTTTCACCCTGGCCGCACCAGGATGGGAGCGGCACCTGGAGTGGCGGCGCGACGACTGGACCCCGTACGCCCACCAGGCGGCGGCCTTCGCGCGCCTGACCTCCGTCGACGGGCACACGCCGGAGCCGACCCTGATCACCACCGGCACCGGCTCCGGCAAGACGGAGTCGTTCCTCTATCCGGTGCTGGACCACTGCCGTCGCGAGCGCGCCGCCGGCAAGGCCGGCGTCAAGGCGGTCCTGCTGTACCCGATGAACGCGCTGGCCACCGACCAGGCCCAGCGGCTCAACGAACTGCTCATCGGCAACCAGGAGCAGCTCGGCCGCGTCTCGGCTGGCCTCTACATCGGTGACCGGGCGGCCCTGCGCTACGACCGGGTCCGCACCAAGCGGTCGGAGATGCAGCTCACGCCGCCCGACATTCTGATCACCAACTACAAGATGTTGGACCTGCTGCTGCAGCGTGACGACGACCGGCCGCTGTGGCACGACGCCGACATCCGGTATGTGGTGGTCGACGAGTTCCACACCTACGACGGTGCCCAGGGCACCGACGTGGCGATGCTGTTGCGCCGCCTCGCGGCGGCGGTCGGGGCGCCGGGCGAGAAGCGGCCACTGGGCGACATCTGCCCGGTGGCGACGTCGGCGACCCTGGCGTCGGCCACCGACGAGGAGGCCATCGCCAACCTCCTCGACGTGGCGACCGATGTCTTCGGTGCCGAGTTCACCCGCGACTCGATCATCGGCGAGGACCGGCTGTCGGTTGACGAGTTCGTTCCGATGGAGAACCTCGATCGGGCCCTGCCGCTGCCGTCGCCGGAGGAGATCCTGGCGCTGCCCGATCCGGGCGCCGGCGACGACGCCCTGCTAGACCTCATCGAGGCCGTCACGGCGGTCCGGGATCCGGACCAGGTGCTGTTGGGCAGCCACCTGAAGCGGCACCTGTTCACTCGGGCCGTGCTGATGGCGTTCAGCGGGGACCTGAAAGACAGCTCCGAGGTGCTCGACACGATGTGGCGGGCTGGCGCCTCTGGCTGGGCCGCCACGATCACGCGGCAGCCGGAGAAGGCCGCCGAAGCGCTCGCCCGGTTCGTGGCGTTGCTGTCCCACGCCCGCCAGGCTGGCGCCAAGCCCGGCGAGGTGCGGTCGTTCGTCCACGTGGAGGTCCACCAGTGGGCCCGCGCGGTGACGCGCCTGCTGCGCGGTGTCCTGCCGTGGCCGCGAGCGGAGTTCCGCTGGGACGTCGCCGGCAACGAGGACAGCGCGGCGCGGAGCGGAAATCCGATCGTGCCGGCCACCACGGCCACGGCCGGGCAGTCCGCGAACCTGTTCCTGCCGGCGGTCTACTGCCGGTCGTGCGGGCGGTCAGGCTGGGCCGTTTTCTCGCCCGAGAGCGATGACGGGCAGGTGCATTTCGACACCTTCAAGATCCGCCGAGCGGCGGCGGGGCAGGACAAGGTGCGCGTCCGCTACCTCATCGCCGCCACTGACCGGGAGGCGCGGGAGGGCGCCCGACCGGTGCTCATGCCGGTGAGCGCCCGTCGCGCTCAGGGCGGGTCGTCGGCGTCGCACGGCGTGGCCGGCTCGCTGCTGGTCCTGGACGCCGTACGCCAGCGGCTTCGCCCGCCTGACCCGGCGCGCGACTACGACGCCGAGAGTGGGGAGCCCCGGCTGACCGCGCGGGACTCGGCGTTCGTGCTGGCGAACGTCGGCGCGACGGCGAACACCGCGGCGCGGGAGGACTGGTGCTCCGCCTGCGGGGAGCGCAACGCGATCCGCTTCCTCGGCACGGGAGCGGCCGCGGTGGCGGCCGCCGCGATCACGCAGTTGTTCACCGGCGGCGAGCTGGACAAGGGGCTCGGCGAGGACAAGACGTTGATGTTCAACGACTCGGTCCAGGACGCCGCCCACCGCGCCGGGTTTGTCGCCAACCGCTCGTACACGTTCTCGTTGCGGGCCTTGCTGACCGCGCACCTGAGCGAGCGCGACGGCAGGGCGCTCAACGACCTGATCGCCGACGTGGTGGAGGCCACTACGGACCCCGAGACGCTGGCGGCGGTCGTACCGCCGGACCTGCACGGCCTGCGCGGGGTGGACCGGCTGCTGTCCGGTCGTGCCCGGGGTGGCGATCTGGCGACCTGGAAGTTGATCGGGCAGCGGCTGGCGTTCGAGACGCTGATGGAGTTTGGGTTCCGCTCGCGTAACGGTCGCACGTTGGAGCTGACCCGCACCGCCGCTGCCCACGTCCGCATCCCCGACCCGGTCGCCGCGGCGGCGCTAGTCCGGGAGGTCCACGCCGAGCTGGACCGCGAAGGGCTGCTGGTAGTGACGCAGGACGACACGCGCTACCTCGCCTTCCTGCGCGTACTCCTGGAGCGGCTACGCACACGCGGCGCGGTCGCCCACACGTGGCTGGACCAGTACATCAACGAGGCGGGCACCAGCCGCTACTTCATCTGGGGACAGCGGCCGGTGGGGATGCGGGCGTTCCCCACCAACGTCGCTGCCCCGGTGTTCCTGCTCGCCCAGCCGAAGGCCGGCAGCGAGTTCGACATCGCCGCCGGCCGGCTGTCCTGGTACGAGCGCTGGGCAGGTCGCTGCCTCGCGCTCCCGCGAGAGGTCGCGGGGGAGTTCTGGAGCCTGCTGCTGCCCAAGCTCACCTCGGCCGGTCTGCTGTCGGTCCGGACGCCCAACGACACCTCCGCGCGGGTCTACGGGCTGCGGCCCGGCAACATCGAGGCGCTGCTGCTCGACGACGACGAGGTGCAAGAGTCGTTCGTACGCTGCCCGGTCTGCTCCTGGGAGCAAACCGTCCACCCGTCGCTGCTGGGTCAATGGCGTGACCAGCCGTGCCCGTCGTACCGCTGCCGCACCGGCCGCCTGGTCGCCGGCGACCGCCCGGACGGCCTGGGCCGCCACCACCGCGACCGCGACTACACCCGCGACTACTACCGAGGCCTCTACCGCCGGGCGGGCACCTACCAGATCGTCACGGCCGAGCACACCGGCCTGCTCACCCGGCCGCAGCGTGAGCGCGTTGAGGCGGCGTTCAAGCGCGGCCGCGACGACAAGGAGGCCCGGCACAACGACCCGAACGTGCTGTCCTGCACGCCTACTTTAGAGATGGGCATCGACATCGGTGACCTCTCGGCGGTGGTGCTTGCCGCCCTGCCGCGCCGGCCCGCGAGCTACGCCCAGCAGACTGGCCGGGCCGGTCGCCGCACCGGCAACGCGTTCCTGCTGACCATCCCGGATCGGCGGCGGCGCGACTTGTACTTCCTGGACCGGCCGAAGGATCTGATGGCCGGCGCAATCGTGCCGCCCGGCTGCTACCTGTCGGCGGTGGAGATCCTCCGCCGCCAGTACGTCGCGCACCTGCTCGACCTCGCGGCCGCCCAGAAGCTCGTCCGCGCCGACGGCATCGTGCTGCGGCCCCTGCCGCGCCGGGCGCCCGCGCTGTTCGGCCCGTCCGGTTACCTCGCCGACCTCGTGCAAGTCGCCACGGCGCAGGGAGCCACCCTGGTTGACGGCTTCCTCCGGCTGTTCCCAACCGGAGTCAGCGAGCAGGTTAACGAGGAGCTGAGGGTCTTCGCCACCCACGGGCTGGCCTCCGCGGTCGAAGAGGCTGAGCGTGAGTGGCAGCGGGTGGAGCAGCTTCTCCGCACCCGGCTGCGGGCGATCGACGAGGCGCACGCCGAACTGCACGACACGGACCCAGAGCAGGCCAGGGAGAAGGCTGAGCTTGACGCCGAGCGACGCGTCGTGGGCAAACGGCTGCTGTTGCGGGGCGACACGCCGGCGCAGGCCGCGTTGTGCGACCTGGGCCTGCTGCCGAACTACGCGCTGATCGACACGACCACCACGCTGTCGGCCACCGTGTACGGCGAGGACGGGGTGATCGACCCCCGGACTGGACGCCCCCGTATCACCGCCGAGAACATGGCGTACCAACGGCCGCGCCGCTTCGCCTTGTCGGAGCTGGCCCCGGGGAACACCTTCTACGCTCAGGGCTACCGGCACGAGATCACTGGTCTGGAGCTGATGACCGACGGTCGGCCGGACTGGCACAGCTGGCGCGTCTGTCCGGCGTGCGGATACGTGCGCACCGAGGACGCCGCCAACGACCGGTCACCCTGCGCGCGGTGCCACAGCACCCAGATCGCCGACGACGGCTCCTGCCTCTTCCACGTGGTGGAGCCCGTGACGGTGACCTCCCGCGACCGGCGGGAGGACGCCCGCATCCGCGACGACCGGGACGAGCGTGACCGCCGCTTCTACAGCGTCATCGACGCGGTCGACTTCCCCGAGGACGCCATCGCGCGCGGCTCGTGGCGGCATGTCCGCCAGACCTTTGGCGTCGACTACTGCCGGCGGGCGATGATCCGCCGCATCAACGTCGGTCCGGCGCGATTCGACGCCCCGCCCCGCGACACGTTCGCTGGGCACACCGTGCGGCTCAACCCCTTCCACGTGTGCACTGGATGCGGTGCCGCCACCGCCGACGGCAAGCCCGTCTTCGACCACGACACCGACGCGTTGACCTCCTCGGCCGCCCGCAACCCGACGCTCAAGCACCACCGGCCCTGGTGCCCGCTGCGGCGCGGGCGACGCACTGGAATCACCCAGGAGCCGGTCCTGCTGGCCCACCAGCTGCGCACCGAGGCGATCCGCGTGCTGTTGCCGGCCGCGACTGCGGACGTGGACGCCAAGGTCCACTCCTTCCGGGCGGCCCTGCGCATGGGCGTTGACGTGCACTTCGGCGGAGATCCCCAGCATCTCGATACCACCATCGCCTCCATGCCGGATCAGGCAAGCGGGGAACGCCGCTGGTTCCTGGTGGTGTTCGACGAACTGCCCGGCGGCACCGGCTACCTCGACCGGCTAAGGAAGGAGGATGCCTTCAAGGAGACCCTCGCCAAGGCCTACGAGGCGCTGCGCAACTGCCCGTGCGCGGAGGAACAGCGGCGGGCATGCCACCGGTGCCTGCACCGCTACACCCCTGAGGTGCTGCAGGACGTGGTGTCCCGGCGTACGGCCATCGAGATGATCGAGTCGCTGCTGTTCACTGGCGACGGCGCCGACGGGTGGGACATCGAGGATGTCAGACACACCGGCCTGATCGGGCTCGACCTCCAGGTCGAGTCCGACTTGGAGGCGCGGTTCCTCGCTGTGCTGCGGCAGTGGGCCACGATGACTGACGACGTCGCCCTCGACGAGGATGGCCACGCCAGCGGACACCTGCGCTTCACCGCCGGCGCCGACGTCGTGCACTGGCGGCTCACCGCCCAGCAGCAGGTGGGCGACACCCGTACCGACTTCACCTTCACGCGGGTGGACGGGCCGACCCAGAGCGTGAAGGTCTACCTGGAGGGCTACCGCTACCACGCCACCCGCGAACACAACCGCATCGCCACCGACGCCGCCCGACGCACCCGCCTGCGCGCCGACGGTCACGCCGTCTTCCAGATCACCTGGGCCGACATCGATCTCTTCGAGGGCCGCGCCACGGCGGCCCGACCCGTCTGGCCGCCGTACGCAGGGATGGCGGAGGAACAGGCCAAGGCGGCCTACGATCAGTATGGCGGGCAGCGCGCGCACCTGCCCGGTGCGGTGTTCGCCAACCCCATCGACACCATGATCGCCTATCTGCGCGATCCTGACGCCGCCCGCTGGGCACGGCGGGCGAGCGCGCTCGTGACCGGGCTGCTCGCCGCGCCGGGAACGGCCCCGGTCCTCGCCACCCGGCGACGCAGCGCGCTCGCGACGGCCCTCCGTGCGGAGCTGACCCGACTCAGACCAGGCGGCAACCATGATCCGAGCGGCAGCCAGGGAGCAATCGACCCGCACGCGTCTGTCCACCTCTACCGCGCACACGACCTGACGGGCCTGCCTATCATCGTCGCACTCGACGCCGCCGACACCGATCGGCTGCGGTGGTCCGCGCTCGCGGTGCTCGACGACACGGACGAGGTCCTGGACACCGACGCGCACAAGCAGCGCTGGCGCGCGTGGCTGTACTGGACCAACATCACCCAGTTCCTTTCCTACGGCGGCGGGGACGGTGCCCAGTTGGCGGCCAGCCGTGCCCCCGAGTTCGAGGTCGAGACGCTGGCCGTCTGCGGCGGACTGGGCGAGATCGACACGCTGAGCGCTCACCGCCGGTCGCCGCAGGCCGCCGCGGGTCCCACCGCATCCGTTCCGAGCCCTCCCGGCGTTGACCCCGAGACCGCGGGGGCGCGGCGCGACACGGCGTGGGACGAGGACATTCTGGAGATCCTGCGCGAGGAGCCAGACGAGTCGGCCGACCTGCTGCGCCTCGCCGAAGAGCTCGCCGTCCGTGGCAAGCGGGCGCCGGTCTTCGGCTACGAGCTGGGCTCCGGCCGCTGGCTCGTGGACTTCGGCTGGGCCGATTCCGATGTCAAGATCGCTGTCGTGCACGACCACGCGAGCGTCGACAGCGACGAGGCGCATCGCCGCGACCAGGCGTACATCGACGCTGGCTGGACGGTGCGCACGGCAGCGGAATGGCTGGTCCACTTCGACGAACTGATCTCCCGGCTGCCCGACACGGAAGGCTCCACTCGATGACCGCACGGCTCAGCCTCTACCGCAAGGCCGAACAGGAGCTCTACAAGCTCGACCGCGTGGTGAAGGCGCAGTTCTACGACTTCTGCCATCTCTTCCGACAGAACCCGGAGCAGCCCGGCCTGGACCTGAAGAAACTCAAGGGCGACTCCCGGATCTACCGTGCGAAGATCAACCAGTCGTATCGGGCGCTGCTCGCTCCCGTCGGCGTCGATGCCGACGGCACCCCGAGCTGGCTCGTCGTTGCCGTCCGGCACCGCAAGGACGTCTACGACCAACTCCAGGTCGCTGTCAACCGGGTGACTGGGGAGATCGAGTTCGTCGACTTGGCCGTCGTCGGCGACAGCGCCCTGCGCCGCGCTGGCATCACTCTCACGCCAGCCGAGCCCGAAACCGCCCCGGCGGCGAAACCGGCCGCGGTAGCGCCGGCGCCGCCGCCCGCGCCTCCGATGCTGGCCGGCTACGACGCCGAGCAGCTCAAGGAACTCGGAGTCGCCGATCAGCTCATCGACCTGGCCATGGCCGTCACCAGCGACGCCGAGCTGGACGAGCTGCTCGAGGGTGCGCCACCCCTTTCCAAGGACATCCTGTACGGCCTCGCGTCGGGGATGAGCATCGACGCCGTCCGCGAGGAGATCACGGCGCCGGTCCGGCTCGCCGAAGAGCCGGATCCGGCGGACCTGGCGGCCGCCTTCGCTCGCACTACCGTGACGACCGTCGACAAGCATGTGCAGGCGGCCATCGAAGAGGGCGACTTCCGCGCCTGGCGCGTCTACCTCCATCCCATCCAACAGAAGATCGTCAAACGGCGGTACGGCGGACCCGCCCGGGTGTCCGGCGGTCCCGGCACCGGCAAGACGGTTGTCGCCCTGCACCGAGTCAAGCACCTGGCGGGGGCGCTGCCGCCCGGCACCGACAAGCCGATCCTCGTAACCACCTTCACCGCCAACCTCGCCAACGACCTCCGTTCTCGATTGGCCTCGCTCATCGAGCCACACATGATGGAGCGGGTCGACGTCACCCACATCGATCAGTTGGCCGCCCGAGTCGTCGGCGAGAACACCACGCAGCGAACCCGGAAGCGACGCATCAGCGACCACGCCGCCGTCACGGAAATGCGGCAGCTGCTCCTCGAACTCGACGAACGCCGCTGGGACGCCGAGTTCCTCGTCGAGGAGTGGGAGCAGGTCATCCTCGGCCAGGCCGTGCAGAGCCGCTCGGCCTACTTCCAGGTGCGCCGCGCCGGCCGCGGCCGCGCCCTCTCTCGCCCTGAGCGCAGCCAGGTGTGGAAACTGATCGAACAGCTCACCGCCCGACTGGACAAACTCGGCGTCGAAACCTGGGGCCAGGCCGCAGAACGCGCCGCCCGGTATGAGATGGAACGAGCCGCCGCGATCGAGGCACGCAGGGCCGCCGGTTCATCAACAGGCGACAGCTCCAGCTCGGGCCGCCTTGGCTACCGGTACCGGCACATCGTCGTTGACGAGGCTCAAGACCTCCGCGCCGCCCATTGGAAAATGCTGCGCGCCATGGCCGATCCAAGTCGGCCCGATGACATTTTTATCGCGGGCGACACTCACCAGCGAATCTACGACCACCAGGTATCTCTCGGCGCACTTGGCATCCACATCCGCGGTCGGTCGGCCCGGCTGACCCTCAGCTATCGCACCACGCGGGAGATACTTGCCGGGGCGCTTTTCATCGCAGACGACGGCAGCGTCAGCTACGACGACCTGGACGACGGAACTGACACGCTCGCCGGCTACCGCTCGATCCTGCACGGGCCTGCGCCGACTCTCGAGGCGTACGACACTCGGGAAGAGGAGCTGGCCGGGCTGGCCACGACACTGGCGAACTGGCGGGCAGAGCTGTCCACCGGTGAGAACGGCGTCTCCGTCGACACAGCGGGACACATCGCCGTCTGTGTGGCGGACCATGAACGAGTGAGCCAGGTGATGGACTACCTGACCGACAAGGCGGGCACGACCTGCGCCGAGCTGACCAAAGAGGGCCCCGTGGGCGACGGTGACATTCACGTTGGCACCATGCACCGCTTCAAGGGACTCGAGTACCAGCGGCTCGCGATCGTCGGAGTCAGCGAGGGCGTCCTGCCGCGCGCCGGCGTCGATCGGTACCGCAAGGAGGACCCGGTGCGGTACGCACGCGAGCTGCGCAAGGCGCGGTCCTTGCTGTTCGTCGCCGCCACTCGAGCCCGTGATGCCTTGGCGGTCAGTTGGCACGGCGTGCCGAGCCCGCTGCTCGATGAGTTCCGGCGTCGCGCGGCCCCCTAACCTTGGCCGACACGAAAGCCGTGGCTACCGCCAAGCGTGTCTGTGCTCTATGACCATCGTTCGGTGGGACATAGGGTTGCAGCGTGCCCCTACGAGAAGCGGAGGTCCTCCGTCTGGATCGGCTCCTTGTCGGGAAGCCCCGGACGCCCGCGGTAGCTCATCGTCGGCCGGGACCTGCGCAAAGCACCAGGTCGCGGCCCCGGTTCCTAATGCAGATGCCATCGCCGCCGTTAGCCGCCGATCCGTCGAGCGCCTCACAGATACTCGTCTGCTAGCGAGCAGAGGTGTAGAACGCCCGGGTACTTGGTGGCTTGGTCGGTGTGGGCATGGGCTCGGCGTATCAGTGATACCAAGGTGGCGAGGGTTGCCGGATCGTCGTTGGGCTGTTGGTGGGCGACGCAGATCTCGAGGGGCACTGGATTCGACGCCTGTACCGAGAAGTTGGTGTGGATGTCAGGGTCGAGTTTGGTGCGGCCGTGTGGGGTCTGCATCTGGTCGGACTTGGGGTTGACGGAGTAGTAGACGCGCTCGCTGGCGCGGAACAGCCCGCTGACTCTGGGGTGGTGCTTGTCGAGGTCGTGGGCGAAGCCGCGGGGGACTTCCATGGTGCTGGAGCGGTCGCGGATGCGGACGATGCGCAGGCCTGGCGTCTCGTCCGGGCTAATGGTTTCGGGGAGGTCGGCGTCGTCTTCGATGTCGACGCCGGGCAGGATCAGCTGGTCGGGGCGCAGGTGTTTGTCCTGCATCCAGTCCCAGCCCCAGTTGCGGAATCCGGCGGCTCTGACCATGACAAGGCGGTCGTGGGTTGCCGAGTCGGCGGCGCCGCCGACGCCCAGGACGTTGACGAGGAAGCCGGCCAGGATCTGCTTCTGCTGCCTGCCGGGGCCGATGCGTCCTTTGCCGTCGGCGAGGAGAGCGGGTAGGTCGGCGTAGGGGACCGTGTGGGAGGGACTGCCGTCCGCGCCGGGGAGGTAGGCGGTTGCGGTGCCGTCGGGTTGTTGGCGGATGACGATCGGGATGCAGGTGGGGCCGTCGTGGTGCAGCCAGATCCCAACCTGCTCGATGTCGGGCAGTCCGGCGGGCATCTGGTAGGGGCCGAAACGGCCGAGCTGGCGAAGGCAGTCGTTGATGGCGGACGCCACCCGCAGGATGGTGCCGGCCCCAAACCGGGTGTCGGGGTAGGGCTCGGGCTTCTTCCGTTTGGCGTTCTCGGGCCATGTCCTCGGCTCGGTGAACAGCTGGGCTGGCCTCAGGCACTGCAGGCGCCGGTTGGTGCGGGCGAAGGCCTTCTTCAGGCCGGGTTTCGGGTCGATTTGCCTGGCGCGTTGGAAGAAGGCAGCGTCCTGCAGTTCGACGATGGCCCCCAGGCGGTCGGCGCTCCTGCCGAGAACATCCCTTGCAAGCCGGTTGGTGTGCAGCTGGAGCATGGCGTCGTCGGTCTTCTTCTTGTCTGGGTCGGGTTGCACGCCGACGCCGACCTCGGCACCGTTGCGCAGGCGAACGGTGATGTTGAGGTCGCCGGTGAAGCGGACCACGCTGTCGTCGGCCGGGTCGGACTCGGGTGCGAGGCCAAAGTGGTGCTCCAGGGCCGCAAGTACGGCCTCGCGAGTGATGTCGCTCTGCGTCCACAGCTCGATGGTGTACCCGGGGTTCGGGTCAAACGCGGCTTTGATCTTGCGGGTAGCGCGGGAGCCGACACGCTCGAGGTCGGGCAGCGGCCGGATTCCGCGACGGGTAAGGAGGCTGCGCAGCCTGTCGTGGACGTCGACGTGGTCTCCTGGGACCAGGCCGGTGTTGGCGGCGTGGACGAGCGTCTTGGCTCGTCTGATCTCGTTGCCGTCGGAATCCACGCTGGGTGCGGCGTCGGCGTCCACCGCTTGGCTTTTGGTGCCTTCGCTGTACAGGAAGTAGGCGCGGATGGCGCGCTCGTCGAGCAGGTCGGCGGCTGCCGCCGGGTCCGCGAGGGTCTTGTGCGGGTCGGGGAACGACAGTTGGGTGAGCTTCGCGAGGGCGCGGGCCAGGCCGGGGCTCCACTGCCACTGCCAGCCGCCGCCGGGGATCCGCATCTGGCGTGCCGGCGCGGACAGCAGGGTGTGGGGCTCGTCGTCGCGGCCGAGGAAGCCCTGGGGTCCGTGGAGCCAGATGGTGGCTGAGGTGGGACCTTTGCCACGCGACGGCACATAGGCCACGGGCATGAGTGGGAAGCGGCTGATGCTGACGTCGGCGTGGATGCGCGGTACGGGGAAGTTGGGTGCTGTCTCCACGTGAAAGTCGATCTTGGCGGTGACGAGTCCGGGGCCTGCGCGGTCGTCGTCGGTTCGCTGGGGCGGCCAGAGGACGGCGCTGCGCCGGCCGTCGCTTCTCGGCGGCCCGAGGATGAAGTCGCGCCGGGCCTTGCCGAGCAGGTCGAGTTTCTGGTCGACGACCTCTTTGGCGAGGAACGAGGGCAGCATCTGGTAGACGTGCGGGGCCACCGCGGCGGTGCCGTTGGCGCGGACGGCGTATTCGAGGAGATTGAAGCAGCGACGGTCGAACACGAGGTCGGCCGGCTTGAGCATCTGGTACCAGTCGATCTCGTCGGTGATCTCGGTGGTGGCCCAGCTGGCGATCGCGTCGGTGACCACGTACGTGTCGATGCCGGGGAACGCGAGGATGAAGTCGTCCGACCTCAGGTCCCAATTGACGTACATGATCGCCGGGTCGATGCCGCAGAGGAGCTCTTTGAGGCTGCTGGTGGGCAGCGAGTGTCCAGGCCGGCCGAACGGCCGAGTGCGCCACTGCTTGTCGAGTTCGGTGAACCAGGTGGCGGGCATCGCCGCGACGTCGCACTCCACGTCCCAGCGGGAGCCTGGCTCGATGTCGAACGCGAGCAGCCGCAGGTGGTCGCCGGTGGTCCTGCGGGGCGGCTTGGCCGTGTTCTCGCTGGTCTCGATGTCGGTCACCGGCGGGTCCTCCTCGATCCCAGGGGCTCGTTGGTCCGGACCAGGTGGCCCATCAGGCCCCACACGGCGGTGTTGACGGCGTGCTCTCGCAGGCGGTGCTGGCTCGCGCCGTCGGCGGGCGTGGCCAGCAGTTGTCCAAGGTACTGGTCGGTGGCCACGACGATGCTGGTACGCGCCGTGTCCGCGGTTTTCTCCTCGGGATCGGCGAGTCGTTCGGCGAAGGCCGCGTCGCACAGCAGCACGGTGGTCGGCTGGTTGCCCCGGATGCTGCGTCCGATGGTCTGGCTCATGGGGACGAGGTTGTTGGCGACGAAGACGCGCCGGTCCTGCGGGTCGAGGGCACGGAACTGGATGGGGCGGCCGATGGCGTCGAACCAGACCTTGCGAGCAGTGGAGCGGAGCTGCTTCACGAGGCTGCCGACTTCGCCAGGCTCTGCGGCCGGCGGCCGTTGGAGGTGGTCCATCGCGAGTTGGCTCACCAGTGACAGGGGGAAGGCCAGGTCGAAGGGCGGCGGGTGGGAGCGGGTCAGGTAGATGACGGCGCCGAGGGCGGCGGTGTCGTTGGCGTTGAGGATGTTGTAGCCGCGCTGGATCGACATCTCGGCGGCGACGAGGATGTCTTCCTCGCCGGTACCGAAGCGCCCGACGAGACGGCGTTGGATGCCGCCGACGCCGGGGTCAGCGGCGTCGGGTACGACGATCCGCGCGCTGAGCTGGGGCACTCGGGCGTTGATGTGGTCGCCGACGGTGCGTGCCTCGTCGCCGGACAGGACCACGAACAGGATCTTGCGCCGGTCTTCGGGCAGCTTCGCCCGCAGCTCGTCGACGAGGCTGCGCGGGCGGCCGTCGACGGGCTGGCACAGGGC
Organism: Micromonosporaceae bacterium KJ-029; assembly: GCA_005402585.1. GTDB lineage: Bacteria > Actinomycetota > Actinomycetes > Mycobacteriales > Micromonosporaceae > Micromonospora. Next base: position 69,051 of record BIFP01000004.1, read on the forward strand.
GGTGACCAGCAGCCGCAGGGCGTCGTGGCGGCGGCTGCCGGTCTTACCGGACACGAAGATCGGGTCAGCGCCGGTCCTCTGGGCTTTGACTGCCATGTGGGATTGGCGCAGGGCGGTCTCGTCCTCGGGGGGTGGGCGCAGCACGGCGGTGGGCTCGATGGGGATGTGGTAGAACGACGAGCCGGGTGCCCAGCTGGTGGCTGAGGTCAGCACGACGTGGGGGCCCTGCACGCCCTCGCAGGCGAGGAGGTCGTGCGCGTGGTGCAGCAGCCACCGGCCGACTCCGTGGACCCACAGCAGCTGCAGCGACGCTCCGCCGTTGCGGCTGTCGGCCCACCGCAGGGCGAGGATGTTGCCCATGGGAGCCTCTGGGACGATCGGCCGGTAGTCGCGTGGAGGCTGGTCCGCCCAGAAGGTTTCCTCGTCAGGCAGTTGCAGGTGCTCCCTCACCGATGGGTACATCGTCGTCATGGTGAAGAACGTCGTGGTGATGCGGCCGGCGCAGATGGCTGCCTCGACGACCAGGCGCAGCAGGCCGCGACGCTGGTCGAACCATTCGCGGCGCACGTGCCCTGCCTTGATGTTCGGCTCCAGCCACCGGTCGAGCCAGTCGTCGATGGCCAGCGCCACCGCGGCGTCTGTCCGCGGCTGGCGGGTCACCTGGTCGACGACCTCGTCGAGGCTGTGCGGCTGCTCGCTCAGCGGGCTCTCCGCGAACTCCTGCAGCTCGTGGCGGTAGAAGTCGTCGGCGAGGTCCTCGACGCGCTTGTCCCCGTCACCGCGCGAGGGCAGCCCGAACAGGGTCCGGGCGACGCGGCGCAATAGCGAGTGCGCCGTGAACGGCGCGTCGCCGAGCAACTCCTTCAGCCGCTGCCCAGGCGGCGACAGGGCCAGCCGGTTCAGGACGAAGACCGCGTTCTGGTGGATCTGCAGCTGCGTGTGCCAGCGGTCGACCTCGTCATCGGCCGCCGGCGCCATGCTCTGGTTGTCCAGGGCGGCGTTGGTGTACTGGACCATACGGTGCGTCCAGCCCTTGCCCGCGGCCACCAAGGGCTCGGTCTGCACGAAGCGGGAGTCCAGCACCTGCTGGACCGCGTCCGCCTCGTCGATGACGAGCAGGTCGGTGTGCGGCTGGAAGGCCTCGAACCAGCGCATGGACGCGTCAGCCGGTTCCGCGCGGCTGGCGATGAGGCACTGCGCGGTGGTGACCCAGACCTGCGCGTTGGCGATTTCGCGGTGGGCCTTCTGCGCCGGGCAGATTGACAGCAGCGGGCAGTCGTAGGCGGCCGGCTCGTCTGCCTCGGCGTCGCGGAGCTTGCCGTGGCACGGGAACTCGTTCGGCTCCAGCGGCTTCCAGTCAGGGTTGGCCGAGCGCCGGAAGGGTTCCAGCAGGCAGGAGGCGTTGGCGTAGGCGGCAGCCGGGTCGGCAGGGTTGTCGTCGTCGGGCACGAGGACGGGAGATTCCTCGATCGCGGAGCGCCAGTACCGTGCGGCGTGCTCGGCGCGGTTGCTGCGCCCAATGAGGGGCACGGCGTCGATGCCGATCGACCGGAGGAACGACACCTTGGCGTAGACGTCACCGACCGAACCCAGGACCATCCCGACCCGGTTGCCGTGCTTCAGCACCCGGTTGACCGCCAACACGTCGGTGAGGGTGGTCTTGCCCGAGTTCATGAGCCCGACGATGTGGGAGACGCCGTCGAGGACGAAGGTCTCGGGTCTGTCGACCAGGCCGGGGCCGTTGCGGTCGACGGAGCTGAAGCGCATGTTCTCCGTCAGGCGCTTGTGCCAGTTCCGGTTCGTGATGTGCGGCTTGCCAACGAGCCTACGGTCGATCTCCCTCGCCGTCTCCAGCAGCTCCTTCTCGAACGACACCGTCCAGGGTTCCCGGGAGCGGAGGGGCACGAGGGGAAGCCGCGCAACGGACGGGGCCGGCGGCAGCGTCGACGGCAGGTGCACCACCTCGACGCCGTCTCCGACGCGGAACTCGTACCGACGCCCGCCCGGCGCCGGCGGCCGTGGCGGGGTCAGCCTGTACTGCAGCGGGTCGGCCAGCGCCGCGTCGTACGTCGCCACGCGGTCCTGGCACAGCGCCGAGCCCGCGACGGTGAACACCGTTTTGTCGTTGACCTGCCCGTCCGCGGCGTCCGTGCGGGCGAAGCGCCGCCATTCCTGCGGCACCCGCAGGTAGTGGTTGAGCAGCCTGCGCCAGTAGCCGCGCCGGGCCACGTCACCCATACGGTGCCGCACCCGCCGGCACTCCGCCACGAGCTCGGGCGGCAGGTCGACGTACCCGGACAGCAGCGGCTGCAGCGCCCCCACTGGCTCGCCCGGGAAGTGCTTTGTCAGGAAGTGCAGCCCCAGCTCGACCCGGCAGAACGCGTCCCGAGCCATCACCGCCTCCGGGAACTGCTCCCGGCGCATCTGCTTCATCAAGCTGTCGCGCCACGACGAGGTCTCTCTCACGCGACCAACTCCTTCACCCGCTCCTTGACCCGAGCCACCAGCTGGTTCTCGTCGATCACGTGCACGCCCGCGACCCGCCCGTCGAGTTCGGCCTCCAGGTCGGTGATGTAGCCCGGTTGCACCGCCCGGTGAGCGGGAAGCGCCAGGTACCGCCGGTCACACGCCGGTGCCTGCGGCCAGCTGAAGCCCCGGCCCAACAGTCGCGCGCTGACCTGGTCCTTCGCGTCCACGCCCCAGGTCTCGGCAACCTCCGGCACCCCGTCGACGCCTGGGCGCAGGAACTCGATCAACACGTCCAGCGCGTCGACTCCGGGGTACGGAGTGACCCTGACCGTCGGCGCCAGCGAGTCGACCGACAGCGCGTCGATGATCCGCGCCTCAACCAGGCCCGGGTCGTGGATGTACTTGCGGGTCGCCCGGTGTTGCTCGTAGACCACTGCCGTCGGCACGGCCGTCCACGTCTCCGGTGAACCCCCGGGACAACCCACGGTCGCGCAACACGCCGATGGATCGGCCAGCACGTTGCGGCACGATGGGCACAGCAGGTAGTCCTGCGGCGCCCGGGCGGGCCTCGAGTGGTAGGCGAGGCTGATCAGCCGGTGGACGTGCGTCTGTCCGCTGTTGTCCGTCGCCGGGAAACGCCGCTCAAGGCCGCGAACCTCACGGTCGGCGACGACCGCGTGGTCGATGAGGTAGCGCCGCAGCACCGCGTACGCCTCCCCGATCTCCTCGTCCGAGGAGCCGTTCGCGGCTGCGGCTTCCCGCAGCGCCAGGTGTACCTGGTTCTCAGTCCACTCGGCCTCCACGTCGTGCCGCGCGAGCCGAGAACCCTGCTCCGCGAACTCGGACAGGTCACCGTCGGCCAACAGACTGTTCTGCAGGTCAGTGATCGACAGGTCAAGCTGCACAGGCCACGTCGCCAGCGGCTGCGCACAGAGCTCCAACAGGGCGAGGTCACTGTCGAGCGGCTGCAGATCTTGGTCGGCGAACCGCCACCACAGACGCGAGAATCCCACCCGCCACGGGGCCGGCAACAACCCCGCCTCCTTCGCCGACCCGCCCGCCGCCTGCTTCCTCCGCTGAACGATGCCGGCCAGTCCAGCGGACAACATCATCACCGTCAGGTAGTCGTCATCCGGGGTCCGATCCCGCCCGGAATGCTCGCCAACGATTGGCACTTGAGCATGCACGTCCATTGGAGCCGTTCCTCACAGCTAAAGTCCGACCCGACACTCCCCGTGCAAGGGGCGGCTCCAGTAGACACCCCGCCCCTGACAATCTCGGGGCCCACACGCCCGCGGCTTCCCGTTCGGCCGCCCTCGACGGCACCGGGAAACCTCAAGCCGTTTGACCGCTGGCTCCATGTCGGACCCTGCTGGTTCACTGGCCGCAAGTGACTGACGAAAGAGGCGTGGAGTGACCAATCAGCCGGACGAATCCTCGCGGCAGCACCCGAGCCTGCTGCGGGTCGCCGCGTGGATCCCTGACGTCGACGAGAACCTGGAGCGGTGGGAGGAACTCGAGCAGATTGCGGTGGAGTGGATCGAGGAGCAGGCCACCGCCGACGGGGTGACCCCGGTGGTTTTCTACAACGCGGCGAAGGCGCACGAGGGCCCTGGCCCGGTCCACCGGCTGGCGGACCGCTACCGGTTCAGCTACCCGCTCGACCGAAACCGGCCACGTGGCGCTGTGGTGGCGTTCCACCCCGACGCCCGGTCGCTGCGCCAGGCGACTGAGCTGGCGCGCGGATCGGCGCTGGTGGTCCTGGAGAGTGCGATGACCCCGCTGGCCGGATGGGCTGCGGGGACCCGGGCAGAGGACCTGTCCGGGTTGTATCCGCAGGTGCAGACGCTGGCCCCCAAGGCGCAGAAGGCCCTCGACCGGGCCGTGTTCTTCGGCGGGCACAACAACTGGACCGGAAGTCACGAGCGTGAGCACGCCCGCAAGGCATTGGACGCCGTGCTGCGCGACGGGCTGATCGACGTCGACACTGCCGTGGGGTATGCCCTGGCGCACGCCGGGGTCTCGGAGGTGGGCGCGAAGAACCTCCGCAGCAGCCTGGAACGCAAGAGGCGGTAGTTCCACCCCGGGGAGACAGAGCAGATGAAAGGTACCGAGCCGGCTTCACGCGCCGAGGCCGACGCCCAGCTGCGTGACGGGGCCGAGCGCCTCGTCCGAGCCCAGCTGGTGACCCGGGAGGATCAGGACTTCGCGCGCAGCCAGAAGAGCATGATCGGCCAGACGATGCGGGAGTACGGCGGCCGCTTCCTGTTCGAGCTGATCCAGAACGGGTACGACGCGCAGTCGCCGGATGCCGGCAGCGGGCGCATCGCGGTGGTGCTGGCGCGCGGCGAGGGCACACACGGCACTCTCTACGTCGCCAACACCGGGCGCGGGTTCACCGCCAGCAACGCCCGGCGGATCCGCTCACTCGGGCTGAGCGACAAGCCGATCGGCGAGGGCATCGGCAACAAGGGTGTCGGCTTCAAGAGCGTGCTCCAGATATGCGCGACTCCGGAGGTCTACAGCACCCTGGACAGCGGAGATCCGGGGTTTTGCTTCCGGTTTGCCACCGAGGACGACGTGCCAGGGCTGGTCGGCCCAGATCCGGTGCTCACTCAGCAGATCATCGACGAGGTTTCGCTCTACAGCATCACGTTGCCGGCCGAGGGAACGCCCGCTCGGGTGGCCACGCTCTGGGCCGACGGCTATGCCACCGTGGTGCGGCTGCCGCTCGACGAAGGCGCCGTCGATACGGTGGCCGAGCGCCTCGACGAGCTCGAAGCGTCAGAGGTGCCGCTCATGCTGTTCCTGAAGCGGCTGGAACGGGTCACTATACGCAGAGAGGACGGTTCCGCCAGCGAAGAGCGGGTGCTGACCCGGGTACGCAGCAGTGCGCCGGTCGTGGCCGGTGACTTCACCCGCGAGCTTGTGACGTTGGACGACGACGGCACATATCTGTTGCTGTCTCGGCGGGTCGATCCGACCGCCTACCGGCGTGCGGTGCAGGAAGCGATCGACCGGCGTCAGCTCGACCCCAGGTATGCCGAGTCGACGGCGGCTCTCGAAGTCTCGGTCGCGGTGCCGTACGCGGCCGTGGACGCGCACGTCGGCCGGTGTTACACCTTCCTGCCGATGGGCCGTAAGGCGCCGTCGCCGTTCGCGGGGCACCTCAACGCGCCGTTCTTCACCGACCTGTCCCGCACCGACATCGACGAGACGAACCCGCTGAACCGGCTGCTGCTCACCTCGGCGGCGGAACTCTGCCTCGACGCGGCCGAGGCACTGACCAGCTGGCTGGACAACGCCGCTCCCTTCGCTGTACTCGATTTTTTGTGCTGGGACGACGAACGTCTGGGCCTGCTCACCTCTCGCGCCGAGGAGCAGGGCCGGCCGCTGGGCGAGCGTCCGCTGCTGCCCGCGCAGGCGCCCGGCCGTTGGCTCGCACCAGCCGCGGCATGGCGCTGGCCCGTACCCACCACAGGCATGCTGACCGCAGCGTTCGCGACGGCAGCCAGCGGCGCCGAGTTTCTGCGGGAATTGCCGACGTGCCGGCAGGCGCGGCTGAGGAGCCTGCTGTCGCGGCTCGGACTTGACGTGACGCCGGAGCCGGAGCGTCTGGCCGGCTGGGTCGAGCAGATGATGGCGGTGATGCAGCGCGACCGCCGCCCGATCAGCGACTGGGACCAGGCCTACGCGGACATCGCGCGCCTCTTCGAGCAGGCGCCCGAGGCATTGCGGGCGCGGCGCATTCTGCTGACCGACTCGGACGAGCTCGCGCGGTGCGCCGGCCGGCGGACCGGCGAGACGCCCGCGAGCCGGGAGGCCGCGCCGTTCTTCCCGCCGACGACCCAGCGGATCGCCGACGAGGACGACGTCGACCCCGGCGCCGACCTGTCGCTGCCAGCAAGCCTGTCCAACCGGCTGTTCTATCTGCACGGCGATCTGACCTGGCACGTCAACCGGCAACAGACCCCGGCGCGCAAGTTTCTGCAGGAGAACCGGCTTGTGCGCGGCTTCGAGACGCGGGGCATCCTCGAACACATCCGTGCCGTGCTCGCCGACAGCCGAGCGCAACGGGTCGCCCGGGACGCGCTGACATTCGTCTTCAACCTGAGCCGCAGCGGTGCCCGCATCAAGACCGACCTGGCCGCCTTGGGCCTGCGACTGCCGACCGCGAGCGGCGCTTGGATGGCCGCCGAGGACTGTTTGTTCTCGTCCGACTGGCCGGGTACCACCGGCAAGGAGCTGTCCGCGATCGCGGCAACTCCAGAGAGCCGGTCGGCCGAGCTGTACTCGCTCGCGGGCCGGTTGCTGACATCCCCAGCGCAGGTTATGCGAGCCGGCGACCGCGTCACCGACTGGGTGGTTTTCCTGCGGCGTATCGGCGTGCGCGAGGTGCTGCCGCTCGCATCGGTACACGACAGCCGCGAAATCAACGGCCGCGACCTGACCCGTGATCGGCTCACAGCCGTGCGCGGGCTGCCCGATCCGGTCCGCGAGCAGTGGGCGAACGTCCTGCCGACCACATCGCTCACGTGGTCACCAAAAACGCCCTATGTGGCAAAAAGCCCGGTTTGGTGGATGCCTGGACAGGCCGACTGGGAACGGCTGACCGACCGGGTGCGCTTGCACTTGGCACGGCAGATCCTGCGCGGACTCAAGGGCGCCTGGCCGGGCGACGCCTTGGCGACGGTCTGGGAACGCGACCGGCTCGGCGACAAGGACCCGCAACGGCGATGCGCGCCGCTCGGCGCGTTCCTGCGTACGGTGGCCTGGTTGCCGACGCAACGACCCGGCCAGAGCGGCGGGGCTTTCGCGACGCCGGCCGAGTGCTGGACGTTTCCGGTTCGCAGTGACGACGTGCCGCCGCGGTTCGCGGCGCTGCTCGCAAAGCCGATGCGGGATCTGCTCGACGACGACCCGGTGGCGCTGCGGCGGCTGACCGAGTTGGGTCTGGGCGTGTGGGGCCGGGACGCCGATGCCCCGCGTTTGGTGCGCCACCTGGGCGCGCTCTTTCACGCCGGCGCGGTTACCGAGATGCACGCGGCGCAGTTCCACAACACGTACCGGGCGGCGTGGGCGGCCTGCGCCGCCCGTGGCGCCGAGGTGGAGCCGTTCCCGCCGGACACCCGGGGCTACCTCGTTGTCGACGTCGGCGGCTCGTCGACAGCCCTGCCGCTCGAGCCGGCCAGTGGCGACCAGGAGCCGCCCGACGTGGTAGTCGCGTCGCGGGACGACGAGCAGAGCCTGCTCCGACTGATGGCCGACTTCGGGTGGCGGGTCCTCGAAGTAGACGCGCATCCCGAGACGGTGACCGCCATCTTGCGCCGCCGCCTCGGCGACCGGGTTTCACGTGCCAGCGGCGTCACGCCGGTCGTGCTGCTGGACGGCCATGAGTTCGGCCCGCCAGCCGTCGCCAGCGCCCGACCGATCGTCGGCATCCTGCCGTGGCTGCCGCTGTTCGTGGCGACGCTGCTCGACCACCAGCGCAGCCAGTTCAGCCGCCTCGGTCAGCGGGCGTTCGACGACACGCTCGACGCGTTGCGGCGGGTGCGGGTCGCCTTCGCTGGCACGGTCGAGGTGCGCCTCGGCGAGGAAACCCGGCGGCTCCCGGACCGGCTGCACGGGGTGCTGCCGATGCCGCACGCCGCGCATCCGTCCCTCATCGTCGAAGGCGCGGAGACGGAGCTGGACTGGGACATGCTGGAGGCGATGGCGGAGCCGCTGGCATACCTCATCGGCCGGCGGGACTACGCCCGCACCTTCAGGTGGGCCGCAGAGCGGACCCGGCGGGTCGGCGTCCCCGTCGCCCAGCTCGCCGACGACGACGTGGCCGAGATATGCGACGTCACGGCCGAGGACGTCCGGACGATGGCGCGGCGAATCCAGTCTTCCCTGCGACCCTTACTACATAGGCTCTATCCCGTCGTCGCGCATTACCTGGACGCTGAGTCGGCCGCGCTGTTCGACCCCGACTCACCGTCGGTGGAAAGCGAGCAGGAGGCCCGAGACCGGCTTACTGCGCTGGCCGACCGACTCGACCACGAGCCGGACGAGCTGTTTGCCGCCGCGCTCGACGCTCCGACGCTCGCGGCGCTCCAGCAGCAGCTGAAGATACCGGTACGCGAACTCAACGCCACCCTGTCCAGCATGGGCGGGCGCTATCCGCTCATCGACTACGGCGCGCAGCACTCTGAGGACTTCGCCGACTACGTACGCCACCATCGCGACTCCCTGCTTGACCGGCTGCGCTGGCACCGGTGGGACCGCTTCGCGGCCGGCGACCCCCAGCCGGACTGGCCCCAGCTCCGGCGGGTTGAGTTGCTCGCCCCGGACCCGGAGTGGGGCACCACCGTCGACGTGCTCTCGACAGATCTCATGGCGGCGCGCGTCGAGGATGAACTCACGGCGCGGCTGGGCGAACAGCCGCCAGAAAGCGGCCCCCCTCTGCCGCGCCGCAGCGACTGCGCCAAGGCCAACGCCGAGCTGGTCGATACCGCCGCCGGCAGGCTGGTCAAGCTCGTGCGCGCCTGGCTCGAACGGCACAGCCGCCCGGTCCCCGCGCCGTGGACGGACGAGGCGTCGGCAGGCCCGGCGCTGCGCGCAACGCTCGACTCGGCCGGCGCGCTCGACTTCGCCATGCTGAGGCTTCCGGACGTGCTCCGCTGGCTGCAAACGCTCGGCGTCTGGCCGACGGACATGCCCGCGACCGACGACATTGACGCGCTTGGTCTCACCCCCGACGACCTCGACCGCCAGAAAGCCGAGGAGCGGCAGCAACGCGCCGAACGGGAACGGCAGCGGCGGACCGTGAACATCGACGACAAACCATTCGACCTGGACGACGGCTTCACCTCGCTACGCGCGGCTCTCGACAATTCGCTGGACCGAACACCCTCGTTCCTGGCCACTCCACGCAGGTTCACCGGCCTCAAGGAAACCGACGCCCGGTCCGGCCCCGGCGGCCGGATCGCGGGTGGCGGCTTCGGCGGCGGTGGGTTCGCGTCCGAGCTGTCAAGCCTGCAAAAGCTGGGAGTGGGTTTCGCTGGCGAGTGGTTCGCTTATCGATGGCTGGAGCGGCAGTACGGCGCCGACTTCAGCCCGGAATGCTGGGTGTCGGGATACCGTGAGCGGGTCTTCCCCGGCACCGGTGACGACAGCCTGGGCTGGGACTTTGAAGTCCCCGGCCGGCGCGGCACCTGGTACTACGAGGTCAAGACCACCCTCGCCGAGGGCGGTCGAATCGAGCTGGGCGAGACTCAGGTCATCGCGGCGCAGGAGAACGCCCGGAACCGGCGGTGGCGGCTCCTAGTGATCACCAACGTCATGAATGAGAACCGCCAAATCCGTATGCTCCCGAACCCGTTCGACCCGGCGAGCCGCGGCCGGTATCGCTTCGTCGGCCAGGGTCTGCGTCTGGAGTACCGCTGGTCGTGACCGCCGGCATCTACACGGGTATCCCTGAACTTCGTTGTCGCGTAGAGTTACTGAACGGCTTCGGCTCGTGTGACCGAACGCTTTTTAACCACGCCGCCCTGCAGTAGCGGAGCCCGACATCGGTCGATGATGCCGAAGGGCTGAGACCCCGCCAGCGGCAGCGCTCACGCCTCTTCCACGCGCTCACGCATGAGCCGGTCGTTCTTGCTGTCCTTCCCGCCGCAGGCTGCCTGCCGGTCATTGACCAGGCCGTGTTGGAAGCCGCATTGGTGTGCCCTCCTGCCGAGGAGTGTCCGATGGATGTGTTCCGCCCCGACCTCGAGCCATTGTCGTCGAAACGGTGGCTTGCCCGCCGTTTCCCGTACCGCGAGGAGCTGATCGCCGACCTACGCCACCGCATCCACCGCGCTCCTGCGCCGATCACCGTGTGCCCGCCCAATCCGCGACACTTCGGCCACGCTATCGAGAAGACCTTCGCACTCGACCTGTGCGACACCCCGCCGTACCCACACCTGTTCGCCAGCCTGCCCAAGACCGAGCGCCAGACCCTCCTCACCACCGCCGGATACCGGCCCGACCACCGGAGAGGCGACGCGCCGTGGCCCAGGACCAACTCTGAAGTGCCAGGTGCCCGCCTGCTCACGGTGGGCAGCGTGCTCACCATCCTCGAACGAGCCCTGCGACAGCTTCCCATCACCACGCCGGACGAGGCCCATGCCACGCTGCAAGGTCCGCTGCGGCATCGCCGGACCATCGCCATCTGCGCGACCGCGACCCGTGCCGCCCGACCAGCATTTGCCGCCTTCTGGGCCAGCTACCTCAGCGGATTCCGTGCTGCGCTGCGTAGCTACGGCCCCCTAACCGCCGGTCCCGCCCTACTCGATGGGCTGAGGGTCGCCGACCTACTCGCCGGTGCCACGATCGTGGAAGTCAAGACCGGCCACCTCACCGAGACCCACCAGTTCGAGGGTCTCATCGACCAGGTCCTTACCTACACGCTGCTCGCCGCTGTGAGCGGTTACCAGGTCTCCGCGGTTGCGGCGTACCTGGCCCGCTACCACGTACTTGCCTGCTACCCGATTGATGCACTCACCACCGAGCTGGCCGGCGGACCTGTCGACACCACCGAAGCCGGCAACCACGTCGCCACCCTCATCTGGGCCGAGCATCATCAGCCGCCGCAGCCCGGTCCGACACGGCAACCCAACGGCCCCAATCGGCAATGAGGCGGGAGCTCGCCGCGCATAGGGCGACCGCATGTGACGTCATCGCGCCTGACGGGCTGGCGCGCGGACGCCACTATGGTGCTGCTGACCGCGACAAGCAGAGGATGGGATGGTTCCGGGTTGACTATCTACCGGGTGACCCTCGACGAATCGACGCATGACCTTCGGCGACTCGCGCAGTGGCTGCGGGAAGAGGACGAGATCCGGGCTACTGCGAAGATCGCGGTCGTGCCTGTGCAGCCGGCACCGGGAACGATGGGCGCCACCGAGGTCATCGAATTGGTGGTCAACATCGGGTTCTCATCGGCGAATCTCGCGCTGGCCATCGCGGCTTGGCGGCGCAGCCGGGCCCAGGCGCCGGTCGTGCGGATCGAGGTCGGTGAGCGGACCGTGGTCATCGACTCCACCGATCCGACCGAGGCAACGCGGGCGATCGAATTAGCTAAAGCGGACGAGTGACCGCGGTGACCCTGCCGAGCCCGAGCGGATCGCGAGCGTGCCTGATCGGGACCGCCGGGTATGTGCATCTCGACCCGCTGCCAGCCGTTCGGAACAACGTCCAGGCGCTCGCCGATCACCTCGCCGCTTCGGACGGCTGGCAGCTTCCCCGGGAGAACATCCTGCCGGTGGTCGACCCCGAGCAGGTGGCCCACCTGGTCGAGCCGGTCCGCCGGGCAGCCGCCGAGGCCACCGACACCCTGCTCGTCTACTACAGCGGACATGGCCATCTGGACGACCAGATGCAATTCTCGCTGTCGCTGACCGGGTCGCGTCACTACGAACCGTGGACATGCGTGCCGTTCACCTGGGTCAAGACGCTGCTGGCCGACACACGGGCCACCCGCCGGGTAGTGATTCTGGACAGTTGCTTCAGCGGCAAGGCACACGGCCTGATGGCGGGCGCAGCCGACGCGGTCCGCCTGCAGGTGGCCACAGCGGGCGCGGTTGTACTCAGTTCGGCGAGCGAGGACGGCCCGGCGCTTGCCCCGCCGGGCGAGCGGTACACCGCCTTCACCGGAGAACTGCTCGACTTGCTCACCAGCGGCATCGCCAGCGGCCCCAAGGTGATCACGGTTGATCTCGCCTATGCCTACGTCAAGTCGGCGCTCGCCGCCAGAGGCCGCCCCCTGCCAGAACGCACCGGTACGGATACGTCCGGGACACTCGGCCTGGCTCGCAATCCGCTCCACCGGCCAGAATCCCCGGTACACGCCCGGCTTCCCCGCGGCGCCCGCCTGGTCGCGCTAGCGGAACGCCTGAACCTCCCGATGGAGCCGGAGACGCTCGCCCGGCCGAGCGTCGGTGCCCCTGACACCTCCCGGTCTCGTTACGAGATGCTCGACAAGAAGGTCGGGATGGGCGGCATGGGCACGGTATCCCTGGCCTGGGACCACTTCCTGAGGCGAACGGTCGCGTGCAAGACACCACACGACGGCTTACACCTGGAGACCGCGTTCTGGGCGGAGGTTCGTGCCGTGGCCGCACTCAACCACCCGAACATCGCCACCATCTACGACGTAGCGGAACAGGGCGGAAAGCGGTTCTTCGTGATGGAGTACGTGCCAGGGCAGCCGCTGTCTGGCCTGACTGGGCACTGCGAGGTCGAGCCGGACGACGCCGCGGAGATCATGTGCGAAACCCTGGCGGCCCTAGAGCACGCCCACCGCGCCGGGGTGATCCACTGCGACGTCAAACCCGCCAACATCATGCTGACGCCCGACGGCTCGATAAAGATCCTTGACTTCGGAGTCTCGTTTCTGGTTAACGAAACCTCCGCGCACCCTCTCTGGGAAGAAGGTAAGATCATCGGGACACCCGCGTTTCTGGCCCCGGAGATGATCACCGGCTCGGTGCCCAGTGTGGCGGCTGACATCTACGCCGCCGGTATCAGCTTCTTCCTGTTGCTCACCGGGGAGTATCCGTTCCCGCACACAAACCTTCATAAGCTGCTCATCGCAGCCACGGAGGAGCCGGTACGGGTGCCGAGCTCGGTGCGGGCCGACGTTCCCGCAGCCTACGACAAGATCGTGGAGAGGGCCACGGCCAAGGACCCGGCCGGCCGCTTTCCGACGGCGGCCGACATGCGCGCGGCCATAGCAGCAGTTCTCTACGGCACCCCTTCGTGACCACCCGTCCGGCAGAGCCGCGGGTCCGGCTCGGACCCCTGCCGGTCCTCGCCTCGGTGCGATGGTCTCCAGTCGACCCGATCGCCATCGTCGACGGCGCGCTCACCCCCACGCGCGAAAATCGCCTCGGGGCAACGAGCAAGGACCACCGGTACTCGCGACCTCACAAGTCGCTGTCGACGCGAGCACCCGCCTGGTCATCGCCGTCGACGACCTGCACCCGGGCAACCCCAACGACACCGTCGTCTACCGCAACTCCGACATCGACCAGAAACTGGCCGGACTACCGCCGCGCCACCCACACCTTCACACGGTGCTGGCCGAGACACTTGCAGCGTCGTAAGATTACGCGCACAGCGTCGCGCCAGCTGACGACGAGGCACAGCCGGCAGCTCGAACGTGGACCAAGCAGCGCCTATTGCGTTCCTGCTGATCATCAGCAAGCGAGCACAGCAACACGCGGATGCGACTAGTACACAAGAGACGAAAATAGGAAGGCCGCAGGTCGTCGGCCTGCGGATACCGGCGGAGCGTCGGGTTAGGAAACCGATGCTCTATCCCCTCAGGTACGAGGGCGCGAGGGGGCCTAGCCCAGCGACCTGGGGGCTCACCTGGGGTGGCCCGCGGTTCCAGATCAGCAGCATGTACTTCAGGGTCCATTCCTTGGGTACGGGCCACCTTCGGTGGCGCCTCTCGCGGACGGGTCGGAGCCGGGACGCCCGATCCGACATCTTCCCCGAGCGGAGTCAGCGGCCCCGGCGTACCGGCCGGCGTGCCGGGGCGCCGACGTCGAGCGAGGCCCGGTCGGCGGCCGACGTGCCCGAGGTCCAGCCCTCGGCGTCGCGCACCTGGAGCCGGTGCCGGGTGACACCGGGAAAGAGCTGGTCGACGCGTTCCCGGACGGCGTCCGAGCGGGCGGCGAGCACCGGAAGCAGCCGGTCACCGCCGCGCTCCCCGGCCGCCTCCCGGCCCGCCGCCGCGGCCACCGCCCGCAGCCGCTCCCCGATTCGCAGTGCGAACGCGTTGAGGAAGGACTCGTCGTAGCCCTTGGTCCGCCGGCCACGGCCCGCGCGGCGCTCGCCCCGGCCACGCAGCATCGCCGCGGTGGCCTGCACCAGCAGCGAGGTGTGCAGCAGCTCGACCGCCGCCAGGTCAGCGGGGAAACCGAGCACGGTGGCGAAGCCGAGGTCGTCGGACCAGACCGACTCGCACCGGTTCGCCTCCGCCACCTCCTGGATCAGCAGCGCCTTCCCGGCCGCGTACGGGGCATCGGTGCCGAGCCGGAGGCCGCTGGGCCGATCCGGCTGCTCGGCGGCCGCGTCGAGCAGGGCGGCGTCGATGCTGTGCCGGGCCATCAACTCCTGCGCCTTCCCGGTGAGCGCCTCCGCCTCGGCGGGAAAGGTCGTCGACTCGGCCTTCGCCAGCAGGGCACGTACCCGATCCAGCACCCGCGAGCCGGTCGCCGGCGCAGTGCCGGGCGGGGCGGCTGGCGGCCCGCCCGGCGGCGGGCGGAGCACCGCGACCGGCGGCAGCCCCTCGACCAGCGTGAGCGTGTCGACCGCGTCCCGCAACGCGGTGATCCGATCGCCCCCCGCCCGGCGGTCCAGCCAGCCCACGTCGCCGTCCCAACCCACGGCCAACTCGGCGAGCTGATCGTCGAACCACTGCGGAACCAGGCCCGGCTGCGTCTGCCGCTGGGCGGCCAACACGTCCCGGAGCATCCGCACGCCCCCGGCGGCCAGCCGCCGGGCCGCGATCCGATCCAGATCGACCGGCTGCCAGCCCCGCGGCCACAGCCGCCCAACACCCCGCAGCAGGCGGGCGAGCAACGCCGCATCCACCGCCAGTCCATCGGCGACCACCAGCCGGTCCAGGGCGCGTTCGGCCGCCCGCACGTCGCTGCCGCACGCCGCCGCGACGGCGTCGGCGAGCAACTGCTCGGCGTCCGGCACGAGGCCTCCTCTACTCAGGGTGGTCCGGCGGGAGCGCCGTGATCCAGGCGGTGCGACCGGTCGGGGCCTCGCCGCGGGCGGGACAGCGCAGGCGCCGGCCCGGCGCGGCGATGCGCACACCCGAGGAGGAACGGTACCGGCGGGCCGGCTACCGCCGCCCGTGAGCGCCCTCACCCCAGGCGGTCAACCGCCCGGCGTCGGTCTGCCGATGAGTCAGACCAACCCGGTGGCCCACCCCGCCATCCTCACTGTCTGCCTCCGTGGAGCGGGCCAGGGCCAGGGTGACAGGATGGAGCGCCCTACCGGACGTGCGACCTTGTCGCCCTGGCCCTGGCCCGCTCGGCTTGCCTGGGTCGTTGGCTGGCGGGATGGCATCCCACCTCAACCACCCACCCACCGGAACCGTTCGGCAACCTCATCCTGGAGTCGTCTGGCCCCCGCCGGAGGCACAGCTCTAACTCGGAAGTAGACCTACTTCCTCCCGATTAGGGCCGCTTCGCGTAGCGGGGCGGCTGGGACTAACCCCGCCCCCTTCCTCACCTTCACCCCTCCCATCACCTACAGGGCCGCCAGCCAGGCATGTCCCGGATGCACTTGCGTCAGTAGCCTGGACAGCGTCTCGCGTTGGGTACGGGTCAGCAGCGGGAGAACACCGTCGAAGTCAGCCTGGTCCTTTGGGCGTACATGCTTGGCTTTGAAGAGAAGAACGAGTTCCGGGCTCAGGTATGGGATCTGGTCCGACGTATGCCGGATGACTTCGGCGTAGGGCAGCCTTATCGTCTGGTCTCTCCGGCAGATCCACACCTCGCCGTCGTGGGGCTCACGAAAGACATCAAGTAGGTAGCGTCCGGTCGCCGGCTCGCGCAGCCAGGTCTGCCGAGTGGCATCCAGCACCTGTGGCGTCGCCGATTCCCAGATCCGAGCGGCGCCAACCGCGTCGAATGTGAACTCGGCGAAGCGTTCGCGAATCTCCGGGAACTGCCCTGCTGGCACGCCGATCTCGATGTCGTGGTGCTCGCGGGTCTGCTCACCGCGGAATAGGTCCAGAGCCCATCCTGCCGCGATGTACCAAGGCGCGGAGACTCTGGCCAGGCGGCGTGCGACGTCCTGCGGTTTCCAGCAGTCTGCCCAGCGAGCTTCGAGCGCCTCGACGTCGCCGGGAGATACCTCGATACCGCCGGGTAGCTGGTCGTTCATCCGCCGAACATGTCTAGGATCGAAGTACGACTCATCGTACACATCCTTATCTGTCGATCTTGCGACGGTACAGGGCGATGTTTGGACACGAGTGGCTTGACACCGCATCGAGCATCCCAGCTGGTCCCCCGCCCCCGATCTCGCCGTTGGGAAGCCTTCACCGGCAGGGTCCGTCGCCTGCTAGGTCGGTTGGGTGTAGCAGCGTGGTCGCGCGGGCGGCGATCTCTGGGATGGTTCGGGCCTGGCATCGGCGTTTGAGTATGGCCAGGCGGCTGGCCGGGTCGGACGGGTGTAGTCCGAGCCTGCGGGTGATGGTCGCCTCGTCGGCACCCGAGTGGGCGAGGCGGACGATGTCAACGTCGGCGATCATCGCGGCTCGGGCTGCGGCGGTGTCGTAGGCATTGATCCACTGCATGGGGGTGGCCTCGGGGTAGCGGCCGAGGGTGGTACGCAGTTGCTGCAGGCCGACGGCTGCCCGTCCGACGAGGAGGCCCTGGTGGAGGTGCCCGGCCAGGCGTAGGGCGGTGTGCGCGGCGCGGACGGCGTCGTCCATCGTTTGGGTGGCGAGCTGGGTGTGGGCGTGGGTGAGTAGGGCGTGGACTCGGTCTCGAACCCGGTGGGCGGGCATTGTTTGTACGGCCTGTCGGGCGTGGTTGACGGCCTCGTCGAGCAGCCCGGCGGTCAGGCACACCCGCGCGGTGAGCGTGTGCAGGGCGGGTTGGTCGAACCAGGACAGCCACAACGGCACCGGCATCCGGGTGGCCTGGTCGAGGGTGCGGTGCGCGTACCGCAGTAGCCGCCGCGCCTCCCCCACCTGCCCGGCATACGCGCGGACGCGGGCGGTGTGCACCGCCAGTAGCGCTCGATACCTGAGCGGCGCGCGGGCGGCGCCGTCCCGGGCCGCGATAGCCGCGGCGAGCATGCCGCGGCGGCTGTCGGCGGTGTGCGCAAGCCCGACGCCGGACAGGACCAGGTCCAGGTGCACGAGGTGCCGGTGGAGGCGCTGCGCCAGCGGGCGAGGCACACCAGCGCTGACCTGCCGGGCCCGGGCCAGCAGACCGGCGGCCACCAGCGGCTCGGCCGCGTCGAACGCACACCAGGCGGCGTGGGTCAGGTGCTGGGCGGCAACCACCGCCCGCACCTGATCAGACATCCCCGACGGCGCAGCGCGAAGGATCCGCCTGGCAGATTCGACAGCCTGGCCGGCGAGCCCCACCCCGCCGTAGCGTTCGTCGGCGCGTGCGAGTCGTTCCACCGGATCGGCCAGGGTGCGGGGCTGGGCGAGTTGGGCGATCTCGTCCTCGCCCAATGCCCACAGCACCATCTGCACCGGTCGCCGCCGGTGCCGGACACCGAGGGTGGTGGTCGCGGTGCCACCAGCGGTAGCGACGGCGGTGGAGGCGGTCAGTGGGATCATTGCTGCCGCCTCGCGTGCGGTGGGGCTATCTCCGCGAGGAAGTGGCCGAGCCGGCCAGAAGCCCGGCTGGCCAACGCGACCACCAGCTCCGACGGTCGCGGGCAACCAACATGCTGATCGTCGCGCCGGCACGACGACCACAGGCTCGATGCGAGCAACGCCGTCACCCACACATACCAAGGCGGCGCGGGCGAGGCCACCGCTGCGGGTCTCACCCCGACCGCCGACGCGGCCTGGTGGGCGGGAACGGGGTTCGGCCGTTGGCGGTCGGAGCGCCGCGCCACATGCGCCAGATGATCGGCCCTTCGGTGGGGAGGACGATCGTTTGGCCGGCGGTGTAGCCGTGGCGGAGGTAGAGCCGCCGGTTACGCATGTTGCTGGCTTCCAGGTACGCCGGCAGCCCGTGCTGGTCCAGCCAGCGGTGGTGGTCGGCGAGCAGGGCAGCACCAATGCCCCGGTTTTGTCGTTGTGGGTCGACGGCGAGGTAGGCGAGGTAGTGGTGCGGCTCCTCCGGGTGGAAGACGTCGAACACCTCCTCCAGCAGCACGAACTTCGGCGCGTACGCACCGGCGATGCGCTCCAGCGCCTCCAGCCGATCGCGGGTATCGGCGGGGATGGGTTCGAGGCGGGGGTGCCAGATGGCGACGGCGGTCTGGTCGCCGGTGGTGTGGACCTGGCCGTGTTCGAGGCCGTGGTGAAAGGCGTCGGTGAAGTACCGGTGGTAGACGGTGCGGCGGTCGTCGGGGTCGGGTACCAGCCAGTCGGCGAGGGGTCCGTCGTGGAACGCGTCGGCGAGGACGCCGATCAGCGGCCCGGCGTCGGCCTCGGTGGCGAGGCGGACGGCGAGATCGTTGTTGGTGGTGGTCACGGCCTCTCCCGGTTCAGGCTGGTTGGCGGACGACGTCGGGGGCGCGCAGGGGGCCGGTGTCGCTGTCCGCGCCCAAACCCACCACCGCGTACACGTCGGGCCGGGTGGCGCGCAGGAGCAGCGCCCATCCGATGCCGATCAGTGCGGCGGCGGCGTAGGCGGCGGGGAACGCCCAACGCAGCGGCGAGTCGGGTGCGACGCCGAGGAGGGTGTCGAACTCGCGCAGCGTGACGGTGAGGATCCCGCCGAGCGCGAGCGTGGCACCCGATGGTGCGATCAGCGTCCGCCAGGGGCCTTCGGTGTGGGTGGTCCGGGCGAAGAAGCCGATCACGGCGGCGGAGGTGACGGTCATCAGGATCAGCACCCCGAGACCGCCGGTCACGGTGACCCAGAAGAACAGGTGCACGATCGGGTCGGCTCCGGCGGCGGCGTAGCCGATGAGGACGGCGAGGGCGAGGGTGCTCTGGACGAGGGAGCCGACCTTGGGCGCGCCGGTGCGGCGGCTGGTGCGGCCGAAGACGGCGGGCAGTACCCGTTCCCGGCCGAGGGCGAACAGGTACCGGGCCACGGTGTGGTGGAAGCTGAGCAGTGCGGCGAACAGGGAGGTGATGAACAGGATCCGGGCGACGGTGATGATGCTGTCGGCCAGGTACGGGGATACCAGGTTGAAGATCAGGTCGGTGCCGTCGGTGCGGGCGGCTTCCACGATTTGGTCGGGGCCGGTGGCCACGGACATCGCCCACGCGGACAGCCCGTAGAGCAGACCGGTCACGGCCACGGCGATGTAGGTGGCTCGGGCGATGGTGCGACGAGGGTCCTTCGTCTCCTCGCTGAACACGACGGTGCCCTCGAAGCCGACGAACCCGGTGATGGCGGTGACCAGGGCGGCGCCGATACCGGCGGCGAAGACATGGGACGGGGCGAGGGTGTCGAAGCTGACGGTCCCGTCGGCCGGGTGGGTCACCATGATGGCGTCGAAGGTCAGCGCGACGACGCATTCGGCGATGAGGACGACGGCGAGGACCCGGCCGTTGAGGTCGATCCGGGCGACCCCGAGCACCGCGACCACCGCCCACACCGCCAGGGCGCACATCCACCAGGTGAGCTGCCAGCCGTAGCGGTCGTTGAGGAACTGGGCGGTGACCGCACCGGCCCCGCCGAAGAGTCCGATCTGCATCGCGTTATAGGCCAGCAGGGCGACCATGGCGGCACCGACACCGGCGGGGCGGCCAAGCCCTCGGGTGACGTAGGTGTAGAAGGCTCCCGCGTTGACGATTCGTCGGGACATGGCGACGTAGCCGACCGCGAACAGGGCGAGCACGGCGGCGACCACCAGGTAGGACACGGGGATGCCGGTGACGCCGGTGACTGCGTACCCGGTGGTCGCGCCGCCCGCGACGACGGTGAGTGGTGCGGCGGCGGCGATGACGAAGAACACCACCGACGGGATACCGAGCCGCCCCCTGGCGAGGACGGCGGACACGGTGTCGGGTTTCGAGTGAGACATGGGTTCTCTCTCAACGAAGAGGGGATGGATGGGGGGTGGGCCGGACTCAGGAGGTGCGGTGGCTCAGGACGGCCCCGCCGACGACGGCGCCGAGGTCGGCGAGGAGGTCGCGTAGCGGCAGGGGGGCGTGCTCGACCTGCTGGCGCAGGAACGCGCGGGTCGCGAGGGGTGTGCCGTCGAGCAGGATCGGATCGAGCTGGGTGTGTAGCGCCAGACCGGCGAGGGCTAGGTCGAAGGTGTTGAGCTGTTGGTAGTTGCGGAGCTGGTAGGACAGGCGGGCCCACGACCAGGCGGCGGTGTTCATGTCGGTGGGGACGTAGACGGTGCGTTGCCGCCACAGTCGGCCGACCTGCTCCGGCTGGAGCAGCCCGAGCTGCCACATGCGGGTCACGACCTGCTCGTAGGCGGTCGTCCCGAGGAACGCCAACCACGTCCGGGTCGCGGTGTGGCGCGGCTCGGCCACCAGCCGGTCGAGGACCAGATGTTGCAGCCAGTCCTTCGGCGGCGCGGCGTTGGTCACCCGCAGATGTCGGCCCTCGAACGTGATCCGGCCCTCGCCGTACAGCTCGCCTAACAGCGCGGCAGCCAGGCCGTGCGCCGTCGCGGACTCGAACAGGCGGGGGCGGCCGGTCTGGTCGTCGTGCGCCAGGTAGAAGAACTCGTCAGCGAGGCGCATGGCCTGCGTGGCGGCGCTGCCGACGGCGCGTACCGGTCGGTTCGGCGCCACCGGTTCGGCGTACTCGCGGGGCGGCGGAACGTACTCGTCGGCTGGGCCGGGGGGTGTGGTGTTCACCGCGGCTGGCCTTCCTGGGTCGGATCGTCGGTGGGAAGTCCGAGCTGCCGAAGGAGTTTTCGGCCGCCGGGGTGGCGGGCGAGTTCCTCGATCGCCCAGGTGTGTTGCGCGCATCCGTGGTCCTGGCAGTGGAAGCAGGTGCCGTCGTTGCGATGCTGAAGCACGGTGTTCCGCGCCGATTCGAAGCGATCAGCGGGGCGGTCGCTCTCGTCTGTGTTGGTCATGCTGGGCAGGCGTGACGGCGGAGCGCGTCGACGTTGACTCGCACCTCCATGCACGGCGGATGCCGGTCGACATGCGGGTACTCACACTCGGGTCGGTGGCCGAGCACCCAGACCCACTCGTCGCTGCGATTCGGCAAGTCGCGGACACTCGCCACGGTGACGGCCACGGGAGTACCGGGGGTGAGGTCACGCCCGTAGGACCAATCGCTCGCATCGAGTCGCAGCAGCGTGCCGGTCGTGACCTCGGGGAGGGGCTGAGGACTTCGGTTCACCGCCGTGTCCCGTCCTGCCCCAACGGCTGACACAGGCCTCTGCCCGGCACCGGCCGGTCGAAGCTCGTACTGCGCGTGCGCCTATTCCTGGGGAAACTAGTTGGCAAGGCGGTGTCCCCGCCGTGGCCGCTGAGCGCCGGCTCGCCGCAGCGGGTGTCGCCCGCCGCCCCGTCGCAATCGATTCCGAAAGGCTTGAACGACTCCTCATTGCCGGGGACGAACCACTTGACACGCACTGCCATACCTCCGTATCGCGAACACGGCCACCGCCTTCCGTGCTCAGAGCTGCCGTTGCGCCATTCGCGCCGGACCGCGTAGCCCCACACGTGCACTGTCTTGCCTCCCGCGTCCATCACGGCGGCATGGGTAAACGCGGCGGCGAACCGCGCAGCTTGCCAGCACTTCAACCTGTGCCCGAATATCGAGCGCGAGGCGGTCGGACGGATTACTGCGGACGGCATGAGGAACGCCCTCCTTCAAGGAATTGCATGTAGCTGCTGACCGGCGGCGACCGCCAGCAGATGAAGCCAGTCCCGGTACCCGCGGGTGCCGGGGTGAGTGCCTGGCGATCGCCATTTCGCGCTCACCCCTCACCTAATTGCGTCGCGTTCGGCCCGAAACTCGCGATCTTTTCAGGCGAGCATCGATGACCGAATGACCCAAACGGGCTCCGCCTCGGGGAATAGTCGCTCGGATTGAAGGCGCCGTCGATACCGGTAATGCGGACGGAGGCAGTTGTCCGCATCGAAGTTGTCGTCCAAGTAGGGGCCTGGCCGATGGGCAGTGGGGACAGGGCACCAAGCGGAAGAGCCGGCGGGTTTGGGCGTACAGTCGGCCCTACGCGAGGTCTCGGACGTTCCGCGATGCAGGGGCTCGGGGCTACTGGTGTCCGTCGCGGACGGATGCTGGTTGACGAGGGCCTCTGGCGTAGCCACGGCACAGAGTTCGTTCAAGGAGGCGCCCGTGAGACTGGCGGATAGCATCGCCGCACTCTCGGCGGCGGGCGCCGTCCGCGCCTCTGTGAGCTATGACCAGCTCCGCGCCTTGGACGGCTCGCTGTATTGGCTGGAGACTCGTCCCGACGCTGGTGGGGTCGCGACGCTGACCCGATGGCGAGGCGACAAGGGCACGCGTGACATCAGCCCCGAGGGTTTCGACGTCACTAACGACGTTCATGCATACGGTGGCGGATCGTTCGCTGTCGCGGATGGGACGCTTTGGTGCGTCGGCGCAGGTGGTCTTTACCGGAGTCGTCGTCATGGCGATGAACTCGAACTGGTCAGTCCGGTATCGGTGGGAGACTTGACCGTCGGCGACGGTGAGTTGCTAGCGGTGCGGGAGACAGAGCGCGGAGACGAACTGGTTACGGTGCCGCTCACCGGCTCACCGCGGCTGCGCACTCTCATCGCGAACAGGGGGTTCCTGAGTGCGCCTCGGCCGGGGCCGGGCTTGTTGGCCTGGTCCGCTTGGGGCGAGCGCGACATGCCCTGGGACGCGTGTGAGCTGTGGGTCGCCTCGTATTCGTCTCATGGGCACCTCGATAGCCCGGTAAAGGTCGCCGGCGGCCGGGGCGAGTCGGCGGTGGAGCCCCGGTGGGGGCCAAACGGAGCGTTGTACTTCGTGTCAGATCGCGGCGGCTGGTGGAACCTGTTCCGGTGGGACGGCCACGAGGTCGAGGCGGTGGCACCAATCGCGGGTGAGTGCGCTGCGGAGCCGTGGGAGCTGGGCTACGCGTCCTATGACTTCCTTGACGATGGACGAATCGTCGTGGCGGTACAGGAAGGCCCGCGGCACCGTCTGGTCGTCATCGACCCTCGGGGCTCGGTGCGCCCTGTCGATCTCCCGTACACGTCGATCAAGCCCTACCTGGCCGCGCAAGGAACGACGGTGGGATTGATCGGCTCGTCGCCGACGGCTGCGCCGCAGGTCGCGTTGGTGCATCTAGCTGATGACAATCCGCGGGTGGAGGTGCTCGCCAAGTCAGAGCACGCCGAACTCTTCGGTGCCCGGGTGTCGACGCCGACGGAGCTGCGGGTCCAGGCTGCGGGTGCCCGCGAGGTGTTGGCCCTGGTGTATCCGCCGACGGGCTCGACGGCGGACTGGCGGGCACCCGTGATCGTTCGGGCCCATCCTGGGCCGACCGCCTCCTGTCTGCTGCGCCTGGACTGGCAGGCGCAGTTCTTCACCAGCCGGGGGTTCGCCGTCGTGGACGTCGACTACCTCGGCAGCACCGGGTACGGCCGCACCTTTCGCGAATCACTGTATGGCCGGTGGGGCCTGGACGACGTCGATGACTGCACGGCAGTGGCGGCCCACCTCTTAGCGGCAGGACAGGCGATCCCAGGCCGGATCTTTATCCGTGGCGCCAGCGCCGGAGGGTATACCGCGCTGCACGCGGTCACGCAGAATGGCCCCTTCGCCGCTGCCACTGCTGTGTCAGCGATCGTGGACCCAGATCGGTGGGCAGAGACGGTGCCGCGGTTCCAGCGTGCACATGCCCTGCGGCTGCGCGGCGGTGCCGGACGGGTCCAGGCGACCGCCGTCCAGCGACCTGTGCTGTTCATTCACGGCACCGCCGACGAGGTGGCAATGGTCGAGGACGTCCAGGTACTCGCCGACCAGTTGGCCGCTCGCCATGTGCCCCACCAGCTACTGCTTCTTCCCGATGTCGGTCACTACGTGGCGACGTCCGCAGAGGCGGCCACGGCGTTGGAGGCGGAACTGGCTCACTACCGAGCGGTGATGACGGCCGCGGCGAACGATTCACACCGCTGCTAGCGGCAGCTGATGCCGGACGTACTCGCCAAACTCACGAACCTCCGGTTCGCACCGATAAGGCTCGAGGTCGGCCTGCACCTCGACGATGCGCTGCAAGCAGCGGTGCGAGGAGGTCCTTGCGGCGTGGTCCACCGCTTCCCGAGCGGTCGCACACGCTTCATCGAGGTGTCCCGCGGCAGCCAGCGACGACGCCAGGAGTGCGGTGTCGATGGCGAGGCGGCGGACGTGGGTGGGACTCAGCGCGGCGAGAGCGTCACTCAGGTGCCGTTGGGTTTGCTGTGGTCTGCCCAGATCGTGAAAGCAGTGTGCGATCTCATCCGCCAAATACGCCGGCGTGAGGTAGCGGATCCAGGTCGGTTCATCATCGGGCCTGCTGTGGCCCAGTTGCCTCTCTGCGACGTCGAGGTGGGCCAGGCAGTCGCGTTCGCGTCCGAGGCGGGCGTACGCGCGTGCTACCACGGCGTGCAGTGCGGCACTCACGGCTGGCGTCGCCTGGGTTTCACTCCCTCTTACCGCCGTGAGCGCCATCCGCAGCGCCGGCTCGGGGTAACCGCAGTGCAGCGCGAGGTGGCCGATGTTTACAGCGAGCAGGTAGCTGCCGTAGAGGCGGTCGTCGGCGGCCTGGGTCAGTCGCAGTGCGCGGAGGTAGCGGCGCTGGGCGAGACCATGGGCGCCGGTGTCAACGGCCTGGTAGCCGCACAGCTCGAAGAACCCCGCCGCGAGCGTGTAGAGGCGCCGGCCGACGGCTTCTGAAGAGGGGCTGTTCGCGAGCAGTCGGTTCAGCTCGCCTTCGACGTATCGCTGCACCTGGGCGTGGACTCGTCCGGCGCCGTGGGTGTGGTCCAGCTGCCGAAACATCGCCAGGGCGGTCTCGGCGGAGAAGAGATTCTCCTCGGTGACATCATCAGGCGAACTGGATCGTTCGGTCATGGACCAAGAGTGAGTGGCCGGAGTGTTCAGCCAATCCAGGGCAGCGCGGTCGAGGACACCTGGCTGCAACGGAACCCGGATGACCATCTCAGCCAGCGACACCGACGCTGGTGCCGGCATCACGCCGCTGACAGCGGCATGGCTGCTCGGTGATGCGGCTGTGGGCTTACGCTCGTTGTTCCGTCTCTTTTCAAGCAGCGGTAGCAGCCGCATCAAGGCACCGCCAGTCGCCAGCACCTTGTCGCAGGCCTCGACGAACCCCCGAGACGGGAACCGGTCTGCCGTCTCGACCCGACGAACTAGGTCGGCACTGAAGCAGATCATGGCGCCCAGCCGCGCCTGCGAAAGATTGGCCTGCTCACGCAGGCGACGTAGCTCAGCGCCGAAGAAGTGACGCTCGGACAGGGACGGCTCAAGTTCCCGCGGGGCCTGGCCCATGACACCGCCTCCTCAGGCCGCTTTTCCGATCACCATGAAGCCACACATAGGGTCACTCGCCGTTCAGTGGGGCGCAACCACCGTCGACCAGGCGCGCCGATGAGGGTACGGACGAACACCGACACGGGGCATGCGGACAATAGGTTCGTCCGCATCTCCAGCATTTAATCCGGCGACTCAGGAAGTAAGGCTTGGAGAATGACGACAACTCACGGCGGAGTCACGGAGCCCGCGACGTTGCGCATGGCGACGGTGTCCGAGCTACGCGAGGGTCCTATTACGTCAGAGGCCGCGGCCACTGCCTTCTCGGTCGTGCCACGTCACCTGTCGCTCCTGGTGAGCCGCTGGAGGCGGTGTGCGACTCGAACACCCTGCTGGTGGCGACCGTTCCCGACGGCACGGCGCTCAGGCTTGGTTCCGCGGCGTATATCCAGGTTCTAATGCCCGATCAGGTCGAGATCGAGCCCGGGTGGGTGTTGAAGATCGGGTCGGGTCGATGCAACGCGGCCCTGATCACGGAGCTTGTCGGTGCCGAGGGGTCGGTGGCACCGGTGGGCGCAGACGCCGTTGTAGTACCGGTGCTCCACCATTCAGCCGGCGCGACCTCCCCGTGGCAGCCATGCATGAGAAAGGGCCACTCGGCGCCATGACCACGACCCGCTGCACCAGGTCCGATCCTGTTTCATACTGTTGCCCGCCGATCGATCGGGCGGCCGGCGCTGCCCCAGGCCCGCCAACCTCGGTACTGCGTGAACCACCGACCGATGTGGTTCTCGCGGGCCACCGCCTGCGGCTCACGGCCGAGACCTGCGACATGGTGGAGAACGCCCTGTCGGTGCTGGTTCCGCCCTGTTCCCTGGCAGCCGCGAGCGCGACAGGGGAGGTGGGTTGGTCAGTTCACATCGCGTTCGCGTCGCCCAGTGCCGGACTACGGAAGGCGCACGGCCAGCCGGTCTTCGGATGGGCCGGCTCCGGACGACGGCTGGAGATACTCGACGCGGCGGACGGCGTCCTCGTTCTCGCCGGCCGCTACCGCGAGGGTTGTGCCGAGTCGGTCATCGAGGTCGACACCCGATGTCGGCAGACACGGGTGCTTCTGCCGCCCGGTGACGTGCCGAGCCGGCGGTGGCCGGACTGGATTGGCCGGATGTTCTTCGGCACACGGCTGCTGGCCGACGGTTGGCATCTGGTGCATGCCTCCGCCGTGAGTATCGAGACGGATGACGGCCCCCAGGCGGTGCTTTTCCTAGCCGGCCCACGCGGAGGGAAGTCGACGCTCGCCCACCGGGCCTGTGTCGAGTTGTCCGCGAAGCTCCTGTCTGATGATCTGGTTTTGCTGCAGTCCGGCCCCGATGGCGGGGTCGCGGTGGGCTGGCCGACGAGAGTCAGCGTCCCGCTGGAACTGCTTGATGCCCCCCTGCGGGAGAAGGCATCCGGGCAGGCGAGGCTCGACTCGACGCTAGGTGGCCGATGGCGCCGCCGGTTGGTGCTCAGCCCGCCTGAGTATGCGGCCATGTTCCACGCCGATCGCGCCGGACCGACGAGGTTAGGTGCAATCGTCGTTGTTGACCCGACCGCTGGGTCTCATCGGCAGGCGATGGCGGTCGACCGGGATGTCAGCCATGACCGGATCGGAACAGCCCTGACGCGCGCTGCTCACATCCCCGCCCAGCGGCTAATGATGCTCGACCTTCTCGGTATCGCTGGACCGTCGGCCAGGCCGTGGGCGGCGAGGGATGCGGGAGCCAACCTCGCGACCGGCTTTCGCGACGGCGGTGTTGCCATGGTGGCCCTGAGGGTGCCGGACATGTCGCTGCTGCCATCGCTGCCGGTATGGAACGCCCTCGCCGTGCACGTTCCCTGGGTCGCAAAGGGTGCATCATGACCACCCGATGGCTGATTCGCAGCGCCAGCACCCGTCTTGTCGTGGAAGGCCCATCGTGCCTGGGCCGATGGTGGCCGGCGCTGTCGACGCAGATCCCCGGCGCGTACGGATCGCCCACCAGGGTAAATCGCGGCCCAGCGGCGCTCACGTTCACGGAGTCGACGACGCCGGCAGACGCACGCCGCATGATCAATGCCAGGCTTCATGTCGAGCACCTCGACAATGAAACGCTGAGTCTGCACGGTGTCGCGGTAGCGAAGGCGGGCCGTGCCGTACTGCTGATCGGCGACCACGGTACCGGCAAGAGCCTCACCGGCCTGGCGATGATCATGTCGATGGGGTGGTCGCCGGTGGCGGGAGACACCTGTCTCGTGCGGCCAAACGGCCAGAACAAGACCGACGTGGTGGGTGGCACTCGCGCGTTCGTCGTGCGCCGATCGACGGTGGCACGCTGGTTTCCCGCCCTTGCCCTGCCCCAGGGAAACGGGAAGCGGGTTGACCTCGCCGATAGCTTGCCCGTCCATGCCGCTGTCCCGAGCCTAGCCGGAATCGTCATCGTGGCCGTCGACAGCGGCGGCTCGGTCTCACCAATCGTTCCGTTCGACCGGCAGGCCGCCGCGAACGCGCTGTACCGGGCCAGCGGTCACCTGCTTGCCAAGGTTCTCGACCATGCGCAGGCGGACCCGCTCTCGCTCATGGAGGGGACCGAGTTGGCCCGCCTCAGGTTGCGGCTGGTGCGTCGGCTCGCGTCCACGGTTCGTTGTTGCTGGTTGCAGGGCACGCCCGCCGACATGGCGACTGCGGTTGATGCCATGACAAGCAAGGGGGACCAGCGGTGGGCCTAGCGACGCCGGCGGTGGCGCTGGACTTCGGCGGCACACTCGCCACGCCTGGGGCCTCCCCGCGCGGGCGCGACGTCATCGTGGCGCTGGAGCAGCGGCTTGGCTGGCCGAGCCCCGCTGGGCTCGGGGACGCGATCGACGACGTTCGGGCCGAGGCTCGGTCCGCGTATCGGCGAGGTGTCCAGACGCCATGGGAGTCGACCCTCGCCGCCGCATGGCGCCGGCTGGACGTTCAGGTGCCAGACCTGGCCGCCGTGGTTGACGCGATGTGGGAGACAGTGCCCGACGCTGTCGTCGATCCTCGTTCGGCGCAGGCGGTCCGGGAACTGCGGCGCAACGGGCGGGCACTGGTCTTGGCCTGCAACACCCAACGCCCTCTCGTCTACCGGCACCGCACGCTCGCCGCCGCCGGGCTGGCGGACTGCTTTGACGCTCTTGTGCTGTCCAGCGAGGTCGGCGTCGCCAAGCCTGATCCCCGCTTCTACGCCGCTGTCGCCGGCGCGGCTAACAGCGAGGTCGGATGCCCGCCGGAGGCGATCCTGTTCGTCGGCGACACCCTCGACAAGGACATCATCGGTCCACTTGCATTCGGCATGCGGGCGGCCCTGGTATGCGCGGGGCCTCCGCCGCTCGGTCTGCCCGAAGGCGTTCCGGTCATCGTCGGTGTGGCCGAGTTGCCCGACCTTTTGGAGCGATGGCCATGACCGGTCGCCAACATGTGGGTGCGCGGGTCATCTTCCGACGCGGTGCCGCGACCATCGCTCCGCCGACGACCGTGCCGTCGGGCTGGTCCGCTGCACGATACAGCGTGGTCAGCCCCGGCACCGAGCTGCGGCGCCTGGCTGCCACAGCGACCGGAGACGACCATGCCGCCGGGTACATGACCGTCATCGGAACGTCAGGTGGTGAGCAGTGGACGGTACCCGTGCCCCACGGCGCCGCGGCCCGGCCCGACGACCATCGGGCTCTGCCGATCCCCGCGGCCACCAGACCCGAACACGTTGCGATCGCCAGGTTCCAGGTGATGGCGGCCCTCGGTCTGCACCGTTGGGCGTCGCATTGCCGCGCCCAGGAGGCGGTCGTCGTGGTCGGCGGCGGGCCGGTCGCGGTCGGTTGCGTACTGGAGCTCAAGCGCCTCGGCGCGGCGCACGTGGTGGCGGTGACCCGGCACCCGCAGCCCGCTGCGGCGGACCTACCACACGTCAGCGTGGTCACCCAGCCGGCCGGGAACGCAGAGCACCCGGTTGTCATTGACTGCACGGGACATCCGGCCCAGGCGCTGGAGATTGCGGCACCGGGTGGCCTGCTCGGCCTGCTGGGCACGCCGACCGACGAGGCGCGCCTGTCGCCGGCGGCCGTGCATCGGCGCGGCGTAGCCGTGGTTGGCATGCACGAACTGGCCGCTCACCCTGACGAGTCGCGACGAGCGATGTTCCAGACAGTGCTGCAGTGGGTTACCACCACCGTCGACATCCACGCTGTCCCGGACTGGTTCACCACCATGCGAGGCGAGCAGTCCGACCAGTTCTACACCGCGTTGGTCAGCGCACAACGGCCCAGACCGCCGTTTGTGATTCTGGAGTGGTCGTGACCGGGCCCCCGCCGACGGACGTCGGCCTCTACAGCATCGGCATCCGCGGCATCGAGATGGAGGACCTGCTCGCGTTCGCTACGACGCACCAGGTTCCGTTTCTGCACCTACGCGGCGGCCCGCGCGGATTCGACCTGGCCAGGCGCGACACCTCCACCCTCGATGAATGGGCGCGCTGCTCCCACGCGAGCGTGCCGATCACCCTTGTCACCGCTGATCTTGAACTCGTCGACTTCGCTCGGCCGGACACGCAGGCGTACCGGCAAGCCACCGCTGCGCTTGACCGGCTGGGCCATGCCGCCGCAGTGCTGGGAGCACGCGCGGTCCGCCTGCTCGCCCGCCGCGTTGTCGACCAGCCGCTGTGGGCCGACGTCGCCGTGCCGAACCTCGTCGCCCGGTACGGCCTGATCACCCTGGTCGAGCTTCATGATCCGGAATGGTTCACCGCGAACACGACCGCCTCGACGGTGGCACACCTCGATCGTGCCCCATGGCTTGCGCTGCTGATCGACACGGCCCAGGTCCACCACGCGTGGCTGCGCTCCGACAACCCAGCCAGCCTCGCCAGGAACGTGTCCGCGCTGGTACCGCACACCCGAGCCGTCCACGTCAGCGACAGCGGCGACGGCCTGACCGGCACCGGCCACCGGGTCGTGGCGCAGGCGTTCGCCAACCTGGATGCCGGCGACGCGGTCGAAATCGCATTCGAATGGACCGGCGCCGACCGCAGCCCGCAGAGCTGCCTGACCCGATACCACCACGCCGTCGCCTGGTGGCGCTCGAACCCGGAGGGCAACCGATGACCTCCCCACCGACCGCGACGGCCCGCCGCTGGGTGATCATCACCGACTACCCGCGCTGGCCAAGCCCATACTTTTCTCACCTGCACCGCCACGCACCGCAGGCCCTGCCGTTGACCTTCTGCCCGGACCTGGCCAGCGTGAGCGCGATAGAGCCCCCCGGCGTGCTGAACCTGCATCGACTCAAGCGGCTCTACCACGACCCCACCGCGGAAGCCCGCACGGAGCAGGCCGCCACCAAGCTGCTGGCAACGCTGGCGAATCTACGGCAGGCCGGCTGGCGCCTGGTCTGGACGGTGCACAATCTCAAACCGATCGACGGCCAGGCGACGACGCACACCGACAACGCCGTGAGCGACAGCGTTCTCGACCTCGCCGACATCGTGCTGTGCCACACGTCCGCAGATGCGATGTCGCTGCGCACGCGCACGAGCGGCGACGTGCGGGTCGCCGGATGGGCCGGCCTGGACGAACCCCAGCAACCGCCGAGCGACGCAGTGGCCAAGCTGGTGAATCACATGCACGCCCAAGCGCCGGTGTTCCTGCTGTTGGGCCACATCACGCGGTACAAGGACCTTCCTGCCACCGCCACGATCTTCCTCGCCCACACCACCAACGCAAGCCTGATCATCGCCGGTGCCAGCCGCGATCGGGCGATCTCGGCCGATCTCGGGCGCGTGGTCGCCGCGTCTGGCGGCCGAATCGTCTGGTACCCGCAGCGGGTACCGCCACAACAGGCGGGTCACCTGTACGCCGCGGCACACGCCGCCGTCTGCCCCTACCGGGCCGACGCGGGCTACGACTTCTTCGCCGACGTCCTGCACCCCAGTTCGGTGGCCACCGCCACCTGCTACGGGATACCGGTGATCGGCCCCGACCTACCAGCCGTTGCGGAGATCACCCGAGGCCATCCCCGATGGCTCGCGCCCGCCGGGGCCAGCCTTGGCCCCGCACTGTCCGCAGCCGAAGCCACGCTGATGGCGACAGCACCTGGCGTCGACACGCGAACCCGCCGACCGCCGAGCGACGCGATCCACCGATGGCAGCGCATCGGCCGGCTCTACCGATCGTTAGCGGCGGAACTACTTCCAGACGAGCCGTCCGCCGAGGCGGCATCCGGCACCCCACCACACCTCTACCCGACAGGAGCGCACCGTCGATGACCGAGCCCACCACCGAACCCCCGGCGACGATCACCGACGTTCTCGCGCACCGCTACAGGCTCGCGCCGGACTGTCTGGTGCGACTACCAATCGGGCAGGGCACCACCAACTACCGGGCGACCTGCGCGAGCCGCGACGTCTTCGTCAAGAACTATCCACCCGGCACCGACCTGGCCCGCGAAGCCGACGCCATCGAACTGTCGGCGCTCGCCGGACGCCACGGTATACCGGTCGCCGGACTGCTCCGCAACCGCGACGGGCACCCGATCGATACCAGCACGCCGTACGCGGTGTCCGTGTGGGAGTGGGTACCCGGGGCCGTCGTCACCTCTGACCTCACCGCCGACCAGGCGCATACCGCTGGCGCGACACTCGGCCGCATCCACGCCACCTTCGCCACGCTGCCCGCCAGCACCGGACCCTCACCACAAGCGCAGAGTTGGCTCGCCGTCGACCTCGCGGACCTGGCCGCGACCATCGACCGTCTCGCCGACATCGCCCAGACCCGCATCGCCGCAGGCGCTGCGGACCCCTTCGACGCGCAGGCAGTCCGGACCCTCACCGAACGTCGAGCGTCCATCGACGAGATCCCCCGGCTCATGGGCGACCTACCCAAGCTCACCACCCAGGTCGTGCACGGCGACTACAGCCCAGTGAACCTGCTCTTCGACCGTGACCGCCTTACCGCCGTGATCGATTTCCGGCCGCCCGACCCGTTCTTCGTCGCCTACGAGGTAGGCCGAGTGGCCTTCTACCCCAACACGGTCGCCACGACAACGGACTGGCTCACCACCGCAGGCACGCTGATCGAAGCCTATCTACAGGCCAACCCCACGGTCGCCGCCGACGACATCCACGCCTGCGCCCGCGTCGCACTGCTGCAACTGCTCACCAGCCTGTACGGAGTCAAGCAGCACTACCTCAAACCGGGCCTGCTCCAGGACGCCCTCGACGAGTTCTGGATCCTGCGCCACCGCGCCGTGCGCGTCCTGCTCGACCACCAAGCCGACACCGACGCTCTCCTCTACGACCTCACCGCACGCCGCTGACACCATCTCGTCACAGCGAGGGACACCATGACCACCCCGACCATCGACAACGCCCCGCGCGATCGAAACTGGCACGTCCTGCACGGCCCGCTAAGCCCGGACGAACTGCGCATGGCACTGGAGCACATCGCCACCGCGCACGGCCTACAGATCACCTACCCGCATCCCAGCACGGCCGTGGTCAATCGCGACGGCCAGGCCGCAAACAATCTCACCATCCGCTGGCATACACACGTCCCAACAGCCCCCGATTCCCAAGCCCACAACCTGAAGCCCGACACGCACCTTGAGATCCTCGTTGACTCCAGCACGACCGACGCTACGGCGGCGACGCTGCTCGACGATCTGGCGTCACAACTGCGCCGCCACAGCAGCAGCGAACTGGACCGCATCCGCGCCCACCTGCCCCTCATCGACCGATACGCAACCACCGAACTCGGCCTCGACGGCTGGGCACTGATCTTCCGCGACCACTACGTCGAAAACACACTCGGGTTCCTCCTCGGCATCCACCGCGCCGGGATACCCGCCCGGTGGATCTACGCCCTCGCCAAGGGCGACCGCACCCACCGGCGCGACCGGGTTCATGCCACGCTGCTCGCCCACGGCATCGCCAGCGGCGTCCTGGACAACACCGCCATCAACGCGCCAGCCCGCCACGATGCCGAGTTGGCAGCCGCACGTGCCAGCGTCGACGCCTTCATCGACGACGCGCACGCCGCTGAGCGCCGGGTACTCGTCATCGACGATGGAGGGCTCATCGCACAGGGCTACGCCAGCGATCACGCGGCCCGCTGCGTCGACGCCGCAATCGAGCTGACCGTATCTGGGCTCACGCGCATCACCGCCGCGGAACCGCTGGCCATCCCGGTGCTCAACCTCGCCCGGTCCGAACTCAAAACCCGCCTCGGCTACCCAGAAATCGCCGACTCCTGCGCCCGCCGACTGCGCGCCCTCCTGGCCGCCCACAAACTCAGCGGGCGCCAGGTTCTCGTGATCGGCTTCGGCGAGCTGGGCTCCCGCCTCGCCGCCGCCCTGCGAGCCCAGGGCAGCCAAGTCCACGTTGTCGACACCGACCCGCTCGCCCTCATCACCGCCGCCGAAGCCGGCTACACCACGCACCGCTACGTCGCCGACGCGCTTCACGTGGCACCCCCGTTCCTCATAGTCGGCACCACCGGAGACAACGCCCTCACCGCGACCGACCTGGCGCTCATGCCAGACGAGACGTTCCTCGCACCGTTTGCCACCAAGGACTTCAGCCTGCTCGCCGCACCCCACTACAGCCGGCACGCGACACTCATCCCCGGCGTCGGTCGCAGGTACCGCCTCGACGACGGGCGGCACGTCACCATCCTCGGCGACGGCCGCTCACTCAACCTGTTCGAAGCCGACGCCATACCGAACCAGGGCTACGACGCCTACCGTGCAGGCACGCTGATCACCGCCGGATGGCTGTGCCGAAACGTCGATCAACTCACGCCCGGCGTCCACATCGAGATCGTCAACGGCATCGTGCGCAGCTCCGGCCTCTACGAGGCGTACTACGACACCTACCTCGCCCCGCCCGTCACCGTACGTGACACAAGAGAGAGGGACCGGCATGGCGGAAACTTCGGAGGGCTGGGGGCCTGCATCGTCGGCTACGGCGTCGCTGGGCGCCTTCACGCCGAGATCCTCGCCGAGGCGGGCGCGTCACTGACCATCCTCGATCCTAAGCACCAAGACCTTCCCACAGACTTCCGCAGCATGACCACCGGCGTTGACGACCTGCCGGAAAGGGTCGCGTCGGCCGTGGCGCTGTGGTCGGTATGCTGCCCCACCGCCGACCACCTTCCGGTCCTCCGGTCAATCCTGGCCCGAGACCCCCAGGCACGGATACTGCTGGAAAAGCCCGCCTGCCAAGGCCACGAGATCGCCGAACTAACCGCACTGCTGGCCAGCCACCGTAACGCCCGGCTGGTCATCGTCGACCAGTACCGGCACAGCCGCGCCCTCGAAGCGCTTCGCCAGCTGATCGATGAGCTTGAGCCGAATGCCGTAATCGACCACATCGGAGCCACCTTCAGCAAGGACCGCACCGCCGACATATCACGCGGGCGCTTCGTCGACCGCTCCTACGGAGTGCTCGGCTACGAGTGGCTCCACATGCTGACAGCGCTGCGCCAGTTCCTGTCCCCAGACGTCTGGGCCGCATACCTCACCGACGACCCACAACGCGCCGAGCTGACCGCCACCTACGACCCCCGTATGTTCGTGTCCGCGCTCAGCGAGAAAACCACGATCGCGATCGACGGCCACAACGCGAGCATCGAACTCGCCTCAACCATCACCGGCTCCACCGTCATCCTCGGCAGCACCCCCCGCACGGGACGCAGCGCCCACACCCGATGGAGCCGGGGCCGCAGGCCATCAGACGATCGGCACCGCCACATCACCGTGCGCGCCGGTGGAACCCGGTTCGTCGCGCACCTCGACCCCGTCACCGCCCCCGATGGCTGGCAACTGGACCGCAACCAGCACCGGATCACGGCTCACCGAGATGGACGACTCATACATGACACAGTCATTGACGACTCGCCGCTGCACACAGCGGTCCGCGACGCGGTGTCCCAGCTCCTCGCAGATGATCCCCTCCCGCCGCCAGACCTCACCCCACTGCGACGAATCGCTGCCCTCGCCCAGCTTCTTCGCGCCCAGCAGCCCCACCTCGCGCTGGCAGCAAGTTGAGGTCGGGCAACCCTGACGACCCATATCCTGTGAGGCAAGCATGGCGACCATCTGCCTGCGGCTCGACGACATCCACAGCGGCACACCACCGCATCTACTCACCGCGCTCGACCAGCGGGTATGGCGCGACCGACCCGTCGTGTTGGGGGTCGTTCCGTTCCCCGCCCCCGGATGCCTCGGCGACCCGGCCACGCAACGGGAAACCCTCGGCTTCGCGCGGCATTCACTGGCAGACCCCGACCTGCGCGCGTACCTCGACCGCCAACTACGCCTGCGCAAGGCGGACGTCGCGGTACATGGACTCACTCACGCCGACCACTCCACCGCCAACGGACCCGCGGTGGCCGAACTCGTCGCCCCGAGCCAGCGCCGGGTAGACATGCTCCTCGACGTCCTGCACACCTTCCGCGACGAGTTCGGCACATCAACGCTCATCCCGCCCCACAACTTCATTGACGAATCAGTGGCGGCACGCTGCACGTCCGAAGGATTCCACCTCAGTCGCGCGCTCATGAACCACGAGGTCATCGCCCTCGGTCTCGACCCCGACTCGCCCGACGATAGAGCCGAGGCAAAACGCCGCCGCCCCTGCTACACCGCCGGCCAGGCACTGGTGATCTACCAAACCGCGGCGATATCGGCGAAGCACCTTCGCCAGACCACCCCGAGTGAACTCGCGGCGTCCATCATGAGCGTGATCGGCCCGGGAGGAAGGGGAGTAATCGCCTTCCACTGGTGGGACTTCCTCGAAGACAGCGGCGAGATCAATGACGCCTTTGTCGCCTTCGCGGCGCAACTCCTCGACGCCTGCCAACAGCTTGGCGCAGACCAATTCATGCCAATCGCTGACCTGCTCGGCGCAGCAACTGAACGGCACCCCAACGCCTCACCCCAGCCGCACTTGTAGCCACCACACACCCCATGGGCCGGCGCGCCGCCCTCACCCGTGATCCGACAGGGCAGGGGCGCGCTGGTGGGGGTGCTGCCGCGGTTCCCCAGGCGGCAGCACCCCCACCCCCTACCTCAGACAATCAACCCAACGGGAACTCATCAATGATCACATCGTCGGCCCTTCTCACATCCGGATCCGCAGCTGCTCCCTTGCCCGGACCGATACCCGATTCCCTGCCGCCCCTGGTGCTCGCCGTCGAACAGGGTGACGCACCCGCCAGCCGCGCTTGCTCACATCCCTGCCGGGCCAAGGCCCTAGAGCGGGCGGAACTCGCCGCTCGATGCACCCGCCTCGCAGTCACCCAGCTAACGACCCACACTCGCCCGGCCCGAGTACTGGCAGAGGCGGCGATACTTCTCGACGCGGTCCGTCACCTACTCACCGGCGCGGCCCGGACAACACCCGTCGTCGAGGTTTCCGAGCCAGCTGCGGGAGGTTTGCCGGCGCACCGGTACGTGTGGGCGGCGGCGTTGCTCGCGTCGAGCCTGTGGATTCCATGCCGGCGCGACGATCAGCACGTTGGCTGCCCGCAGCCGCCGGAGGTGGTGGCCGCGTTGGCTAGCCTCGCCGCCGACCGGCTCAGCCATGTCCTCGCGGAGATGGCCCCACCGCACGCGAGGCGACAGCTGTGGTCCCGGTGAGCACCACCGCCGCTACTGATAGTGCCGCAGCCACCGCCACCCCCGATGAGCACCGCCAGCAGCAGCGACCGGTGCAGATGGTGTTGTGGGCGCTGGGCGAGGACGAACTCGCCCAGCTCGCGCAGCCCCGCTCCCTGGCCGATCCGGTTGAACGCCTCACACGCGCCGACGAACGCCACGGTGGGGTTGGGCTGGCGGACCGGCATGTCGGACACGCCACGCGGATCCTTCGCGCCGCTGCGCCGCCTGCGGTGCCTGATCAGGTGCGGGCGGTGGTTGCCGCCCAGCACCTGGCCCACGCCGCCTGGTGCGCGTTCGACGCGGCCGAACCGCTGGCGGCCGCCGGCCTGCTGGCCAGGGCCCGGCAGGCCAGCGCCGGCGTGCCACGTCCGCTGGTGCAGCGCCTCCACCGGCACCTCGTGCACCTGGACCTTGTCCTGTCCGGCATCGAGGTTCAGCTCACCGCCGACAGCCGCCGTCGCATGCTCGTCACCTCCATCGCGGCGCGGAACGGCGCCACCCGCAGGCCGATCAGGTATCGAGCACTACTCACGGTGCACACCGCCCGCGCCCGCGCGCATGCCGGGCAGACCGGGGAGGCACGACGGCTACTGCGCTACGCGCAACGCACCCTCGACCAAGCCGCCCGGATGCCGGTGCCGTTGTGGCTTTCCTGGTTCGACCAACCCGCCCTGCACACGCTCACCGCGCGGGTGTACCTGACCGCCGGCCTGCCGGACGACGCCGCCGACCACGCCCGACAGGCCGTACAAACAATGCCCGCCCATCGGGTTCGAGACCGAGTCCACGCCCTACTCACCCACGCCTACACCCAGCTCGCCACCCACACAGTGGACGAATCCGTCCGCGCCGCGCACACCGCCCTACGCCTGGCCGGACACCTCCACCAGGGCCTCCTCGCTGGGCGGGCAGCCGTCGGCCTCCAACAACTGCGTACCACCCTCGGCCGCTACCCCGAGGCACCGCCATGCAATGGCTCACCGCCTACGACACCGCCACAGCCCGAGCCGCGATGATCGCCGACGTCGACATCGTCCGCCTCGCACTATCAGGGGCCGACGAGGCAACCATCAACCGTCGGCTCGGACTGCAGCCATCTGATTCGGCCAGCCGGCTGGCCATGCTCAACGCCGATGCCAGGCCCGAACCATTCCGGAGATCGCCGCCCTCGCGGCCAGGCTGCTGCACCCCACCGATATCGACGAATCACCAGCACGGAGGAGCAGTTCATCGGGTAGCTCCCCACCGGCGCAGGCCGCCATCGCCGAGTATCCGGATGCCGGGGTGGGACTGTGCGGGTCCGCCGCACGCGGCGACTTCGTCGACGGCTGGAGCGGCGTCGACTTCGTCGCCTGGAACCTGCCCGCCACATCACCAGCAGCGACGAAGCTCGACAAGACCGTCGCCACCGTCTCGCGCCGCTACGGCCAACGGGCGTCGCTGCACCTCGCCGACGCCCACAGACGCGACGCCCACGGCCTCGGCGACCTGTACGATATGAAAATGCGAGCTGTGCTGCGCCGAGTCGGAGTCGACACCGCCGTGATCGCAGGTGTCTCCCCCACACCCGGCGTCACCGCAGAAGCCACTGATCTCGCCAGCGACATCGCCGCGCTGCGCGAGTGCGCCCTCGTCCGTCTCGCCTCGAGCCGGGACCTCGCCTCCGGACGCGAGGACACCGCGCGCCAGGTTCTGTCCGCGCTGTCGAGCGCCGCCCAGCTGCTCGTCACACACCGGGATCCGCACGCGTCCCTACGGCTTCCCGAGGTCGCGGAAGCCTGCCTGACTGGCCAGGCAGCCAGCTGAGGATGCTGCTGTCCGACTACGACGCCTACCGCGTGCTGGTGCCAGCGGAATCGAACAGGCAGAACGGCTCGCCGCGCGCGTACCGAGCGCTCTCATGGCAGCACAACGACTCGTCGAAGACGATTCCATGCAGCCATGATCTTTCGTTGACGGGATCGATGGCGGCGAAAAGACGGCCCTCATCCGGCACCTCGCCGAGGCACTCACCTGCGCCGGCACACCGACGTATGTCGCTGAGCCGCTCTGGCGATGCCCGCCGCTGGCGGTAGCTGCCGGCTTTTGCTGACGACGGCGCTCGCTTGGCCCTACCGGTATCGGTGCGGGCCAGCGAGGATGGATGGCGGCCAGCAGTTGCCGTGAGGGCCGGACGCGTGAAGCCGTTCACCGCCTCGCCTCGGTGCCGCGGATCGACAGGGATGGTGAGGGTGGAGACGCAGGTTCGCACGCCGCAGGTGGTGTTTATGCAGCCGCAGCGGTTGATCGTTCCGCTGTTCCAGCGCCCCTACGTGTGGAACGAGGAAAACCAATGGGAACCACTGTGGGGGGACGTCCTCCGAGTGGCGAAGCGGCTTCTCCATGATCCGAACGGGCGTCACCACCCGCACTTCCTGGGCGCGGTGGTGCTACAGCAAATGCAGAACCCGGCCGGAACGATGCAAGAGCGAACGGTCATCGATGGTCAGCAGCGGCTGACAACCTTGCAGTTGCTTCTCGACGCGCTACACGGCGAGTTGAAGTCATTCGGCGCCGACCAGCCGGCCATGCGCATCGAGACGCTGGTCGTGAACCCGGAAGCGTTCTGGGAGCGGCCCGAGGACCGCTTCAAGGTGTGGCCAACGAACCGGGACCGGGAGCCATTCAACGCGGTCATGGCCGCCGAGACGCCGGTGGCGTACGACGACCTTCACCACCGCGATAGCCGTCTGGTCCAGGCGCATGAGTACTTTACGCGGCGGGCACGAGAGTGGCTGCAGGCCGCCGAGGACCAGGACGTCCAGGCGCGGGCAGCCGCCGTCGAGCGCGCCGTGCGTGAGCTTATGCAGATGGTCGTCATCGATCTCACGGCGGAGGAGAACGCGCAGGAGATCTTTGAGACCCTCAACGCCCGCGGTACGCAGCTCACCGCTGCCGATCTGATCAAGAACTTCGTCTTCCAGCGGCTCAGCGGGTCAGGCGTCGACATCGAGACCGCCTACGAGAAGTACTGGAAGGAGTTCGAGACAGGCTTCTGGGAGGCGGAGGTTAGCTCCGGCCGGGTACGTCAGCAGCGCTCCTCGATGTTCCTCAACCATTGGCTCATTGCGAAGACCGGCGAGGAGATCCTCACCCGAGAGGTCTTCTATCGGTTCAAGAGCTACGCCGACTTCGAGTCCGGCATCAGCATGATCGAACTCCTCGGGCAGGTCAGCCGAGCCGGAAAGGTGTACCGCAGATTCGTCACCGCGGCCGAGCAGCTGACCGGACCTGTCGACCGGCTCGACTTGTTCGCATACCGCAGTAGCGTCATGGAGAGCGAGGTCGTCAAGCCTCTCGTGCTGTGCCTACTCGATCCGGAGGAGCAGGCCATCCCGGCGGACCAGGTAGTAAAGGCACTTCAAGTGGTGGAGAGCTGGCTGGTTCGCCGGATGCTCGTGCGCGCCACAAGCAAGTCCTA
Source organism: Micromonosporaceae bacterium KJ-029 (assembly GCA_005402585.1). Lineage (GTDB taxonomy): Bacteria > Actinomycetota > Actinomycetes > Mycobacteriales > Micromonosporaceae > Micromonospora. Next base: position 109,819 of record BIFP01000004.1, read on the forward strand.
CACCCAAGTGTTCGCACAGCTGATCGACCAGGTTCGCAAGTCCGACAGGCACAAGGCCGGCGACGTCATCGGGGAGTACCTACGACACCAGGCTGGCACAAACTGGTACTGGCCCGACAACGACGAGGTACGCCAGGAACTTCGGGCCCTCGGAATCTACCGTCGATTGTCCCGAGCACGCCTCCGCATGGCGTTGGAAGCCATCGAGGATCATGAGCGCGGCTGGCGTGGCATCGCGGCTGGCCTTGGCGGCGAACGAGTCGCTCGCGGCAAGTACGCCATCGAGCACATCATGCCCCGACGCTGGCAGCAACACTGGCCACTACCGGAGGACGCCTCCCCCGCTGACCGAGACCGCCTGATTCACACCATCGGCAACCTCACCCTGCTCACCGGGCGGCTAAACAGCAAGGTCTCAAACGGACCGTGGTCTGGGCAAGCAGGCAAACGCGCCCACGTGCAGAAGCACGACGTGTTGATGCTCAACCGCAAGTTGCTGCAGCAAGCTCAGGACAGCTGGGATGACGAGGGCATCCAAGCCCGCACCGAACAGATCGTCGATACGATCCTAGAGGTGTGGCCAGTCCCCGATGGGCATCATTCATCAGCGACTCATGCAACCAGGCAACTGAAACGCAGGATCACGCTGGCCGACCTGATGAGCGCAGGACTACTGGAGGCGGGCACCTCCCTGCACCCTCGACGCCAGCGCTTCGCCGAGCACACCGCGATCGTCCTACCAGACGGCACGTTGGACGTCGACGGAATCCGACATGCGACGCCATCCGGCGCGGCACGCCATCTGGCCGGAACTGCCCTCAATGGCTGGCGGTTCTGGCTGGTCGAACCGCGAAGCGGCCGTTGTCTCAGCGACCTGTGGCACGAATACCTCCACCAGCGCGATGTCAATGTCGATGATGACGACGTTCCCGAGGAGGACGACCAACTTGATCTTTAACCTGCTGGGCGGCGGCATCGGCCCCGCCTGATCACGGGGACAGCCCTTGATCGATCATTCCTCTTGTCTAGGAAAGAAGATCAAGAATCAAGGGCTGTCTGGTGGTCAGTGTGCATGATGCGGGGTCGACCGATGAGGTCGGGTGGCTGGCCGCGTTCCGGCGCGAGTTTCACCGTTGCCTGACCGCTCGTGGGGATGCGTTGTTCGAGCTGGCGGACGTGTTGTTGTGCGGTGACGCGTCGGCGCGGTCGCTGGTGGAGTTGTCTCTGGTGGGTGAGCACCGCCGCGGTCACGGCTCGCTGTACGCGGCGTTGAATCGCGGCCGGATCGACATCGAGCGGCTGCGGACTGCGGTGGCGGCGGTGCCGCTGCCGCGGGCCGCGGACGGGCGGATCGGGTGTCCCACCGGTAGAGGATCCATGCGCGTCGGGTCAGGCTACAGACGGTGATGATCGCGTCGGCGAGGTCGAAGTACGCGTCGATGACCTTCTCGGTTCGTTCGTAGCAGCGTTGCAGCCGGTTGAACGCGTTGTGCCAGCTGTTCGTCCGTTCGACGTGCCACCGTTGGCCTGCCTGGATGGGTGCCTTGTCGCCCTTGCAGGCGATGGCGCCGGTCAGGCCGCGTTCGGCCAGCAGCGGGCGGGTGGCGGCGGAGTCGTACTCGGCGTCGAGATGCACCGTGATGCTCTGCGGCAGTGGGCCAAGGTCGTGGAGTTGGTCGAGGGTGGGTGCCAGCAGTGGTGAGTCGTGTCGGTTCGCGCCGGCCAGGACCCGGCCGAGGGGAATGCCGTAGCCGTCGACCATCGTGGAGCGTTTCATGCCCTGCTTGCCCCGGTCGACCGGGGACCGTCCGGCGCAGTCGCCGCCGCCGGGGGCCTTGGTGATGCAGCCGTCCACGGCGATGTCGTTCAAGACCAGGCCGACGAGCCGGTCGTAGGCGTCCACGGCGATCTGCTTGAGCTGGGCGAACACCCCGAGGCGAATCCACTCGACACGACGACCACGGATCGTGGTGGCCGAACAGGTGGCATCGGCGATCACCTCGTAGGAGCAGCCGAACCTCAGCACCTGGACCAGCTTGTCGAACACGATCCGGTCATCGACCCGCCTACGGTGACAGCCCAACGGATGCGCCGGCTGGTACATGGGCCGCTCGGGTAGCAGCGCGGCGAACTGGACCCACAACGGCTCGATCAGCCATGCTGGGATGGCAGGCACAGAACCTCCCGTGATCACGAAGCGTCAGCAACTTTATGATCAGTGGCTCTGTGCCTGCACTCGTTCAGACGCGCCGATCAACCCACCATTCCGCGCGACCTCTAAGGGTCTTGTGCTGCCACCCGGGTTCCGCAGCTTGTAGTTAAACGATCATCGGATTCTGGGCGTGGACCAGCGGAGATTGATGTTCGTCGTGGAAGGGTTGTGTGCCTACGCCCTCGCGCTGGTGTCTGATCCTGGC
>BIFP01000005.1 GCA_005402585.1 Micromonosporaceae bacterium KJ-029
CTAGTGTCGTGTAATTGAGATCGTTTACTTGTCGTTGTTGGTGAGGAGTTTGCGGACCTCGGTGTGGACCCAGCGGACCTTGGTGAGGATCTCGCCGGGGGTCGCGGTCCAGACGAACGGCTTCGCGGCGGTGTTCCAGGCGGTGACGTAGTCGTTGATTGCCCTGGTCAGGCGGGTGACGGAGGTGAAGGTGCCGCGTCGGATGGCTTGCCGGGTGATGATCCCGAACCAGATCTCGACCATGTTCAACCACGATGAGCCGGTGGGGGTGAAGTGGAAGACGATCCGGGGATGCTTGGCGAGCCAGGCTTTCACCTCGTCGGTGGTGTGGGTGGACAGATTGTCGACCACGACATGCAGCTCACGGTCGGGGTAGGTGGCGGCGACGGTCTTCATGAAGGTCAGGAACTCGCTGCCTCGTCGTTTCGGGAAGCATCGGGCGGTGACCTGCCCGGTGGCGGTGTCGAGAGCGGCGAACAGGTTCGTGGTGCCGTGCCGGACGTAGTCGTGGGTGCGTTTCTCGGTCCGGTCGAAGTCAATCGGCAGCAACGGCTGCGTCCTGTCGAGGGCCTGGACCTGCGTTTTCTCGTCGACGCAGAGAACGACCGCACCGTCGGGCGGGTTCAGGTAGAGGCCGACGATGTCGACGACCTTGTCGGCGAACGCCGGATCCCGGGAGAGCTTGAAGGTGCCGGACCGGTGCGGTCGCAGCCCATGCTGGCGCCACAGGTCCGCGATGAAGTTGTGTGACACCCGCACGTCCTCGTGCCTGGCCAGGTAGACCGCCATTTCCCGGCTCGACCAGTGCGTCAGCCCGGTCACCGGTGGTGGTGTCATACGGGTCAGCGCGAGGATCCGCGCCCGCACCGCCCCGGGAACCTCGGCCGGCTTACCCGGCCGGGGCCGGTCGGCAAGGCCCGGCACACCATGGGCGTGGTAGCGGCGTACCCAGGTGTTCACCGTCGGCCGCGACACCCCGACCAAGGCGGCGACCTCCTCCGCGCTACGGCCCTCGTCGCGCCACAACACCATCCGCGCCCGGCCGGCCACCACCGCGTCTACCCGCCGGTCACCGACCAGACTGGACAGTTCAGCCCGCTGCTGCTGCGTCAACGCCACGAGCCAAAGTCAACCAGGACGAAGTAACACCAAGCCACGTAAAAGATCTCAATTACGCGACACTAG
>BIFP01000006.1 GCA_005402585.1 Micromonosporaceae bacterium KJ-029
CAGAAGATCACGGTGGATGCCCGGGGCGAGATCCTGGAGTTGAAGTCGACGGTGAACACGATGGTGGATCAGCTGTCGTCGTTCGCGGACGAGGTGACCCGGGTGGCCCGGGAGGTGGGCACCGAGGGCAAGTTGGGTGGTCAGGCCCAGGTCAAGGGGGTCTCCGGGACCTGGCGGGATCTGACCGACAACGTGAACTCGATGGCGTCGAACCTGACC
>BIFP01000007.1 GCA_005402585.1 Micromonosporaceae bacterium KJ-029
TTCCGTGTACTTCGATGGACGCCCCAACGGGGACACCCCTTCCTCTGGACCAACGTCCAGTCTCAGGGTGTCCACATCTCAGGGGGAAGCCCAGGTGAGGTTCCCCCGAAGGAGTGGCCCATGATGATCGGCGGCCGGTCCAGGCTCTCGACCACCTCGCTGAGATGGTCGAGCGTTGCGGGAACGGAGGCCTCGGCGATGACCTCGGGGTTTTCCCGCAACGCCTCTACCTCGATCTCGAATCCCGGGTACGTCGGCACGAAGACCTCATGGCCCTTCGCCCGGTAGTGCTCCACCCAGCGGTCCCAGCTTCGGGCGGTCATCCAAAGCCCGTGGATCAGCACGATCGGCAGGGCATTGGTCGTGGGCTCGCTCATGATGCTCCTCCCGAAGGGCTGCAGCACTCGCCGGAATCCTCGGAACAGCGGTAACCTCACGCCGCAGGGATGAAGTCTCGGCCCGCCGGCGCACGCTCTGCACCGCCCCCGGGTCGCCGGTCGCTTCCGTGAAATCCTAGCCATCCGCACAACGGCCGAGAGCAGAAGCGACGTTTACACCGGACGCGTCAGGCCCGGCCGGAGGTTCACCATGTCGCGCAGCAGCGGGTGTAGCAGCGGTCGTGGGTATGCCCGAATCGCACCCCGATGCGCCTGGCGAAGAACGGCACGCCCTTCGCCGCAGCGGATTCGAGGTTCTCGTCGCTGTGGGGCACGTCGACCTCGACCCCGTCGATCGCCAGCAGCCGCCACCCCCGTAGGAACGACCCCCGCGGTGCCTAACGCGGTTGCCATCCTTTAGGCAGATACCTCAGCCGCAGCCTCGTGGTGTCGGCCAGTGTGAATGCGTGATCCCTGACTCGGATCGGGCCATATGCTGAGGTCAGGGCAGCTGGAGGGGTGGCGCGTGGCGATTCATGACCAGCCGACGCTGATGCAGGCAGTCGCGTTCGATGAGTTCGGCGGGCCGGACGTCCTGACGGTGCGTAGGTTGCCCGTGCCGGATATCGCCGACGATGAAGTCCTGCTCAAGGTGTGGACTGCAGGTGTTGGGGTGTGGGACGTGCTGGAGCGTGAGGGCACGTTGGTGCCGGAAGGTTCCAGTTTCCCGATGGTTCCGGGTTCCGACGCCGCGGGTACGGTCGCCTCGGTTGGCGGGCAGGTGTCCAACGTCAAGGTGGGTGACGTGGTGTACGCGTACGCGTTCAGCCGGCCCAAGGGCGGCTTCTACGCGGAGTACGCTGCTGTGAAGTCCGAATACGTAGCGGCACTGCCGGAGGGTGTGCCGATCGAGCATGCCGGAGCCATGCCCACTGATGCGTTGACCGCGTTGTCAGGCCTGGACGCCCTGGCCCTGCCGTCGGGCGCAAAGTTGCTGATCTTCGGTGCCAGCGGCGGGCAGGGTCATCTCGCGGTGCAGTTGGCCAAGCGCCAGGGCTTGACCGTCATCGCCGTGGCCTCCGGTGCCGACGGGGTGCATTTGACGTCGAGACTCGGTGCGGACCTGGCCGTGGACGGGCACGCCGATCTTCCAGGTGTGCTTGCGGGAATCCGGGAGGCCGCACCGGACGGCGTCGATGGCATCCTGGCCATGGCCGGCGGGCATACGCTGGAGGGCCTGGTCGAGACGCTGCGGCCGGGCGGGACGCTTGCCTATCCCCACGGGGTCCGGCCAGAGCCGACGGCGCCGTCCGGCGTGACCGTGCACCCCTACGATGGGACCACGGGAGCGGACCGGCTCCGGCGGCTCAGCGAGCTGATCGAGGCCGGCCCGTTCGAGGTCCACGTCGACGAGACGTTTCCGCTGGCGCGGGCGGCCGAGGCGCATCGTCGCCTGCAGGCTCCGTACCTGGGCAAGCTGCTGCTGCGAGTGCAGTAGACGACGTCGTGGCCGGGGCCCGAAGGCTGCCGACGCGGGCGGTGTCCCCCTGTCCAGCGGGCGTGGCCGGCGGCTATTGGCGGCGACGGTGCTGGCGCAGCTTGAGGCCACGGTGGTCAACGTGGCCCTGCCGGTGATCCGGTTCGGGACCTCGCAGGTGGCTGGTCGCATTCTCCTGGCGGTGGGTGTTTCTGCTGTCCGTGCCGCTGGGCGCGCTGGTCGGTACCTCCGGTTCAACCTCTCCTATCGAGACGTCGAGGAACTGCTGGCCGAACGCGGCATCGAGGCCGATCACGTCACGGTCTTCCGGTGGGTGCAACGGTTCACCCCGCTGCTGGCCGACACCGCCTGGTTCTGCCGCCACGCGCCGGGTGACAGGTGGCATGGGGGACGAGACTTACGTGAAGGTCAATGGGGTCTGGAGGTAAGCAGCCGTTCACGGTTGACTCTCATCCGGGCCAACAGTTGATCGCCTACACCGTGGAACCCGACTGCCCGTTCGCGAAAGCGCTGCGCATCCTCCTGATGCGGACGTCACCTGAGCCGGACGTCAGGGATGCAGCACTGCCTTGATCACCTCCTGCCGTTGGTCGAACCGTCGGTAGAAGTCGGGGGCGTCGTCCAGGCTGTCGTGGTGGGTGATGATCGTGCCGGGTCGGGCCCGCCCGGAAGTCACCATGTCGCGCAGGAGCCGGGTGTAGCGGCGGTCGTGGGTGCGCCCGAATCGCACCGCGATCCCCTTGGCGAAGAGCGTGCCCCACGGGGCGTTGAGGTGCCCGTCGGTGGTACCGCCCGCCGAGGGTGTGAGGTCCTTCTCCGGGTAGACGCCAGCGACGGCGATCGCACCACCGGGATTGACCAGACGCGCGGCGTCCGCGAGTACCTGGTCGGCGCGCTCACGGTCAGGGTGGGCCCGGTCGCGGGCCTGGAAACCGACCGCGTCGACGACCTTGTCCACCCCCGGCAGCTTCTCCTCCCCCAGCGGCAGGCCGCAGCGGGCCCGGTCCTCGCGGATCTGCTCGACCGGATCCCCCTGCCGGAAGTCGATGGACACCGCCCCCAACTCTTCAGCCTTGTTCAGCCGAGCGTCGACGTCGTCGACGACGTAGACGGATCGGGCACCGAGCAGGCTCGCGGAGTACGCGGCGAGCAATCCGATCGCCCCGGCGCCGAACACGACAACGGTGTCCCCGGCACGAACGTCGGCGAGAGCGGCCGCCGCGTGCCAGCCCGTAACGAACGCGTCGGCGAGCAACACGAAATCGCCCTCGTACGCATCGCCCGGCTCCCCCGGCACGGGCAGGCAGTTCGCATCGGCCCACGGCACACGCAGCAAGTCGGCCTGCGCCCCCGGGTAGGGGCCCATGCCCACATAGCCGTATGCGGCGCCAGGCCCTTCAGCCCGTGCCCGCAGGCACAGCGCCGACAGGCCACAACCGCACATGGCACACACGCCACAGAACAGGTGGGTGGGAACCACCACCCGCGTACCCGGCCCGACCATCTGCACCGCAGACCCCACCCACTCGACCACACCCAACGGCTCATGGCCGAGAACAAGGCCGGGCTGCGCACCGGTCCGCCCGTCGTACATATGCAGATCCGTACCACACAAGGCCGTCGAGGTGACCCGCACGACCGCGTCGGTCTCCTCCTGCACCATCGGCTCCGGAACATCGCACACATCGACGCTGCGCACATCGCGATAGACGACCGCTCTCATCTCCCACGCCCTCCTCGTCGGCGAACCGCAGCCGCCAGACCGCTGCCGTCCACACCTGCGACTCGAACTCCTGGCCCTGGCGCGGGCCCGCCCCGGCCACCAGCCGCACCGGTCAGGCCGTGATCCGCTCGCGGTGGGGCTCGCTGATCATCGTCATCATGTGCGCGGTCCATGGAGCGACGAGGCGTTTGTCGATCTCGCCCCGGACGGTGCGGTAGAAGTTGGACGTGTTCATGTGTTTGTCGAGGGCCGCCTGGTCGGTCCAGTTTTCGTACAGGAACATGAGCGACGGGTCCTCGACCGACTGGTAAAGGTCGTAGCTCAGGCACCCGGGCTCGGCGCGGGTGATCGGGACCATCTCCAGGTGACCATTGCCAACCGCGGCCTCCTCGCCAGCCTTGATCGTGAAGAACGGCACGAGGGTCACCTGAGCCGGCGAGTTCCCGACCGGTCGTGGGCGGTCGGGTCGGGCGTCGGGTTCCGACAGCAGCTGCACGCGCCACTGCGCGTACGGGGCGACGATCTTGCCCGTGACGGTCTCCGTGAGGCACTGCCGCACGTGTGCGCTCGCCAGATGCGCGTCCAGGGCATGCTCGTCTGCCCAGTTGCCGAGCACGTAGAACGCGGCCGGGTTGTTCTTCAGCTGGTGCACGTCGTAGCTGAGGTTGCCGCGTTCCGCCCGGGTCGCCTGCACGAGTTGCAGAAGGGCGTCTCGGACCGCCTCCGCGCGCCCGGGACCGGCGATGAACTGAGCCAGGACCGTCGCCTGTCGGGGCGATGCAGGCGGCAGCACCCGCTCGCTTCGTCCGCGCTCATATCCCACCGCCATCGCCCCCTTCTCCGGCCGGAGCATGCCCTCACTGATCACCGCCACCACGCCAGGGCGGTGGGCGACGGACGAGTCGACCTGTACATGCTGTGGCCCTGGGCGCCCCCGCCCGACTGCCCTACGACGACAGCGAGCTTCAGCTCTGCTTGTAGCTCCTTGTCATCTGCTTGCTCGACCTGCCGGCATTGGGATCCGGGTTTCGGCTGCCGTCTTGATGAGCTGGGCCGCTTCGTCCGGGTGAGAAACCATCGCGAGGTGGCTGGCAGAAACTTCGCTGGTGACCGCGCCCATGCGGCTGGCGAACATGCGCTGCGCATCCGGCGGGATCGCTTCGTCCTGCCCGGCAATGAGGTACCAGGACGGTAGGGATCTCCACGCCGGGACGCCCATCGCCGTCGAGAAGGTCGAACCGGCAGTCGGCTGCTGTACGGCGTGCAACACCTTGGCCCGGACCGGGTCGACGTCGGCCGCGAAGTGCTGGACGAATTCGTCCGGCTGCTGCCATATGAAGCCCTGCTTATCGGTGAACAGGTGCGCCAGCGCCGGCGGGGTGGGTCCCTGCGACAGCAGAGCACCAAGCGACTCACCCTGGTCCAGCCCAAAGGCCGCGATGTACACCAGACCGGCCACATTCGGCGCGTCAGTACCGAGGGCAGTCATGATCTGACCGCCGTAAGAGTGTCCGGCCACTATCGTCGGACCGTCCTGCAGGTTGAGGACCTGGCGTAGCCGGGCAACATCATCGGCCGTCGAGGTCAAGGGGAACTGCGGGGCCGTCACCTGGTAGCCGTCGGCCTGTAGACGCGCGATAACCCCGCTCCAACAGGACCCGTCGGCCCACGCGCCATGGACGAGGACAATGTTCGGTCGGCCATTCATGGGGATTCCTTCCCTACTGGGTGGGGTGTTCGTTTCTACCTACGCGCTGGCCCGCGGGCGACGGCGGGATATCCGCAGGTTGACTGTGCCCGGCGCCCTGACCAGATGCAGTCATGCTGCGAGTACCAAATCGGTCTAGGCGTAAACCCGCTCGGTCCGGCCAGTCGAGGGCGCAACGTTGGCGCCCGTACGGCCATCCGATCGGGAAGGATGCCGACGTGGGCCCGAGTGGTGCCCAGCATGCTGACGGAGGAGTCCGGATGACCGAGTTGTTCCCGCCGATCCCGCTGTCCGCCTGGGCGGACTCGAAGGAGACCGTCCACCGGTTCGCGCAGATCGTCGGCAAGATCCGGCTGGACCAGGCACCGCCGCGTAACCACTGGTGGCACGTGCCGTTCCATCTGACCGGCCGCGGCATCACGTCCCGGCCCATGGGCCGGGACGTGATGTTCGCCATCGACTTCGACTTCGTCGACCATCGGCTGGTCATCAACACCCTGGCCGGCCAGACGGTCTCTTTCCCGCTGCCCGGCCTGTCCGTCGCGGCCTTCCACGAACGACTGTTCACCGCACTGTCGTACCTCGGTATCCACGTACGCATCGAGGGCAAGCCCTTCGATCTGACCGACAGCATCCCGTTCGCCGAGGACACCACGCACGCCGCGTACGACCCGTACTGGGTCAACCGGTACTGGCAGGTACTCAGCCAGGTGGGACTGGTGCTGGACGAGTACGCCGCCCGGTGTAACGCCAAGACCAGCCCGGTGCACCACTTCTGGCACACCTTCGACATCGCGGTCACCCGCTTCTCCGGCCGTCAGGTGCCGCAGCCGGACACCGTCGACCCGGTGACCCGCGAGGCGTACTCCCACGAGGTGATCAGCGCCGGCTTCTGGTTCGGCGACAAGAACATTCCCGAACCGGCCTTCTACTCCTACACGGCGCCCGAGCCCGACGGCCTCACCGAGGAACCGCTGCGACCGGCGCAGGCACGCTGGGTCAAAAACCGGGGTGCACACCTCGCGCTGCTGACGTACGACGACGCCCGCGTCGCCACCGACCCCCGTGCGACGGTCCTCACCTTCCTGGAGAGCGCCTACCAGGCCGGTGCTCGCCGCGCCGGCTGGGATACCAGCAAACTGCGCACCCAGTACGCACCCTGACCACCGGCACCAACGTGACCGGTGTCCGTCGCACCGCCGGCCCGGCCAAGGTCATCGACCGGCCAGCGGGAGCGGCGCGACCTGGACCGCAGCTGGTGGTAGCGGAATCGCGCGAGGTCGGCGCGACGGGCGGCGATTCTGTACGTCGCCCAAGCTCACTCCGGCGCCGAGCATGGTGGTGACGAAGTTCGCGCCGCAGTTCGTAGATCCGCCCGAGGAGCCCGACGTCCCGCCACCGGCTCAGCGCGCCATGATCGAACTCGCCGGATCGCTCGTCGTCGAGACCATTGGCAGCCACGCTGTCTATGTCTGCACAGCCCGCCGCGGTCGCCGCCCTTATCCGCCAGCCCGCCGCCTGCTGGCGGCCGTCGCACATCTGCTCGGGACGGCGGGCCCCGGGCTGAGAGTGGACGCGCTGGGCGCGCGGTGTGAGCATCGTCCTCGTGACACAGCACGCCCTCGTGGGACGAGACGACGAACTACGCAACCTGCTCGCCCTAGTGGACGGCCTGAAGGAGGGCGGTGGGGCGCTCGTGTTGAGCGGCACGGCAGGCGTCGGCAAGTCGGCGCTGGTCCGGGCCGCCACGGCCGAGGCCGCGGCCAGGGGCGCCCGCGTGCTGACCGTGACCGGCGTGCTCGCCGAAGGCCGGGTCCCCTACGAGGGTCTGCGCAGGCTGCTCGCGGGGGCCGGGCTCGTGCCGGGCGACCTCGACAGCGGGCCGCTGCGCACCGCCATGACCGTGCTGCACCGGCTGTCCGCACTCGCCGGCGTCACCCCCGTCGTGCTCGCCGTCGAAGACGCGCATTGGCTGGACGAGCCGAGCTGGGAAGCGCTCGCGTTCGTCGGCCGCCGACTGAGCGCGGATGCGATCGTGCTGCTGGCGGCCGTGCGCGACGACGCCGGCTCCCAGGCCAAGCTCGCCGCCTCGGGACTGCCCGCACTGACGGTGCCGCCGCTGACCGACCAAGCCGCCGCGGAGTTGCTGGCGAGAGTCGCGCCCGACCTCGGCACCGCGTTACGCGCCCGCGTGCTGGCGGAGGCTGCGGGCAATCCGCTCGCGCTGATGGAGTTCGCCGCCCTGGCCTCCCGCCAGGACCAGGAAGTGCTCGCCTCGAGCAGGCTGCCGTTGACCGAGCGGCTGGAACGCGCGTTCGCCCAGGCACTCGCCGCGCTGCCCGACGGCACCCGGACCCTGGCGCTGGTCGCCGCCCTCAACGAGAACGACGCGATCGAGGAGAATATCCACGCCGCGTCTCTGCTGGCGGGCACGCCGATCGAGGCGGCCGCGCTGACTCCCGCGACCCGGGCGGGGCTGGTCATGACCGACAGCGTCCGCGTCCGGTTCCGGCATCCGCTGATCAGGTCGGCGATCGTTCAAGCGGCCGGGGCCGACCAGGTGCGCGGCGCGCATGCCGCGCTCGCCACTGCCCTGCCCGAGGACGACCACCGCAAGATCTGGCACCGGGCGGCCGCCGCGACGTCCCACGACGACGACATCGCGGCCGAGCTCGCCGAGGCCGCCCTGCGTGCCAGCCGCCGAGGCGCGGCGGGACTCGCGCTGGAGGCGCTGGAACGCGCCGCCTACCTCAGCGCCGACCCCGCCCGCCGGGGCGCGCGACTCATCGACGCGGTCACGATGGCCTTCGAGCTCGGCGACCGCGCAGCCCAGGAACGCCTCGTCGCCCGCGCGGAGGACGCCGACCTCACCCCGCTCGACCGGTCCAGGCTCACCTACATCCGCGACATCAGCCTGCACTTTGTGTGGACCGGGGTGGACCGGCAGTCCAACTTTGCCGACGTGATCAACGAGATGCGGGAACGCGAAGGCTCGACGATCACGATGCGTTGGCTACACATGAGCAGCACGCGCTGGTTCTTCTCCAACCCTCCGCGGGACGCCCGCATCCCCGTGATCGCCGCAATCGAACGGCTGGCCGCGCCCGACGATCCGCAGGTCATCGCGTCACTGGCGACGGTCGCCCCGGTCGAATGCGGCAAGCAGGTCCTGGCCCGGCTCGACGCGCTGAGCAAAGCGAGCTGGATCAGCCCGCATGACCTGCACCTGCTGGGCACCGCGGCGACCTCGGTCGGGGCATTCCCGCCGAGCGCGCGACTGCACGCCGAGGCCATCGCGGGGATGCGGGCGCGGGGCCCGTTCGGGGCGCTGGCGCAGGCGCTGGTCGGGCAGGCTACGGCGGCGGCGCGGCTGGCCGACACCCGGCTCGGGACCGTCGCCGCAGCCGAGGCCAGAGCCGTGGCCATGGAAACCCGCCAGCCGCAGTGGGCGCTCACCGCGGACGCCGCTGCCGCCGAGATCCACGCCCTACGCGGGGACACCTCCACCGCCCGCGAACTTGCCAAGCAGGTCGAACGGGCTTTCCTGTCGGCGGGCGCGTACCCGATGCTGGCCCTGGTGCAGCTCGCACGCGGAGCCGCCGAGCTGGCCGACGGAACGTTCGGCGCGGCCTGGGACGCGCTGCGCCCCATCTTCGACCCGAGCGAGATCAGCTACCACCAGTACGTACGGCTGTGGGCGCTGCCGCACCTGGCGGAGGCGGCGCTGCTCAGCGGGCGGCAGGCGGAGCTGTGCGCGGTCGCCGACGGACTCGCCCCGGTGGTCGAGGAGAGCGGGTCGCCGGTCGGGCGCGTCGCGCTCGCGTACGTCAAGGCCGTCACCGCGCCTGACGAGGCCGCCGAGGAGCTGTTCGCGCACGCGCTGCGCGAGGACCTGGTGGGCTGGCCGTTCGAGCGGGCGCGGCTACGGCACGCCTGGGGCGCGTGGCTGCGCCGCCAACGCCGCGCGGCCGAGGCCAGGGCACCACTGCGTGCGGCGGCCGAGGCGTTCGACGCGCTCGGCGCGGTGCCCTGGTCGGAGCGCGCGCTGCGGGAGCTGCGCGCGAGCGGCGAGCGGATCCGTCGCAAGCACGACGCCCGCGACCGGCTCACGGCCCAGGAACTCCAGATCGCGCAGCTCGTCGTGGAGGGCCTGACCAACCGCGAGATCGGCCAGCGGCTGTTCGTCTCGCCCCGCACGGTCAGCACGCACCTGTCGCGCATCTTCCCCAAACTCGGCATCACCACCCGCGGCGAGCTGAGCCGTTTCATGGCCGCGCGGGAGGGCGATTACATCATTTGACGTACGCGAGGGAAGCTGCCTGGTTCCTACCGTGGGACGCGTTCCCCATCCTGCTTCCCTCGCAGAGGAGCGTCATGATCCGCAACATCGTGCTCGTCCACGGCGGCTTCGTCGACGGTTCGGGCTGGCAGGCCGTCTACGACCTGCTCGTCGCCGACGGCTTCCGCGTGTCGGTCGTGCAGAACCCGACCCTGTCCCTGGCCGGGGACGTCGCCGCTACCCGCCAGGTCGTCGACGGCCTGGACGGCCCGTGCGTCCTGGTCGGCCACTCCTACGGCGGTGTCGTCATCAGCGAGGCCGGTACGCATCCCAACGTCGCGGCACTCGTATACATCGCCGCTTTCGCTCCGGACAAGGGCGAGTCGGTCAACACGCTCATCGCCGACCCGCCGCCCGGCGCGCCCGTGCCGCCGATCCTGCCCCCGGTGAACGGGTTCCTCTTCCTCGACCGGGACAAGTTCGCCGCCTCCTTCGCCGGTGACCTGCCCGCCGATCAGGCGGCGTTCATGGCCGACTCGCAGGTCCCCTGGGGCGTGGACGCCCTCGGCGGCGCGGTCACTGAACCCGCGTGGCGCGCCAAGCCGTCCTGGTACCTGGTGGCGACCGACGACCGGATGATCCCGCCGCCCGCCCAGCACGCCATGGCGCAGCGCGCCGGGGCGACCGTCGCGGAAACGCCCGGCAGCCACTCGGTCTACCTGTCGCAGCCCGCCGCGGTCGCCGACCTCATCCGCCAGGCCGCCACCTGACAACGGTCGTCCGCACCAGAGAGACCATCATCATGAACGGAATCCGATTCACCCTGCGCCGCGCAGGCCCCTGCTGACCACCGCCGCCATCGCTTTGTCGCTGGCGATGGCGGCTCTCGGCCGAGGCGACCGCGGCGGTCGCCCCGGCCGCAGGCCACAACCTCGGCCCAGCCAAGCCGACCGTGGTGCTCGTCCACGGCGGCTTCGCCGACGCGACCATCAGCTGACCGCCGTCACCGACCGACACGCGGGTACGGGAGAACCTCGCCGAACGCGACGACGTGCGTAACGAAGCTGGCAACACTCGACCCGTGCCTTTGGCTCGGCGCCTCCGAGAACAGCCTTTTCCAGCGTCGCCATCGCCTCTGCCAAGCAACCCGCGAGACGGAGCAGGCGTCTCGGCCGGTTCCGCGCGTCAGGCGCCCAGTGCCCGGGTCCTCGGCGACGACTCGGAGTGGCGGAGCCTATGGGGTGAGGCGGGAGTGAGAGAGTTCCCGCAGATCAACAGGCTCCGCGCGGTGCTGTCCGGTCCGTCTGAACTGCCCGGCCAGATCGCACTGCTGTAGCTGGCCACACCCACCGATGGACGCCGAAGGGCACCTTCAGTTTGGAAGATCGTTTCCGGCTGTTGTGATCTGCCCGGATCGCCTGGTCAACGGCGGTGTCGTGCTGCCCGATCATGACCGCTGTTGACTGTCTGGGGCACGGGTTACTGGCACGTGGCTGGCACGGCGGTGCGGTGGGCGCGTGGCTGTCCGGCGGTGTGTGGCTTACCGCCCCCGGCCTGTCGGGCCGGGGGCGGCTTGCCGTGTCGCCGGCTCCGCGCGCCCGGACTCCGGTACCCGGTGGCAAGCCGCGAAGCGGCGCGGCAGGCCAATGGACCCTGCCGACGGCGGTGGTTGCGGCCCTCTTCGCAACGTTGTCCGTCGAGTTCTTGGGGGCTGGATGCGATCCATTCACGGTCGACCGGGGCGTGCTCCAGCTGTCGACTCGGCGACCCTGGGATCTGGTGCTCGCGTGGTTCACTGTCGAGCATGAGGTGGCGACGGACTCGGCTGATGGCAACTGTCCTGGCGGTCATCCTGGCGATAGTCTCCGTCGTTGTCTGGCGATGGTGGCACAACCATCCGCCGTACGGTCCGGAAGCGCTGGCCGTGAAGTCCTCGCTCAGTTTTGTGAGCTACGAGGAGGCTCAGACTGCGCTCGGTGAGACGGCCCATGCCCCGGTCACCTACGGCCGCGATCAGTTGGTGCTCAGCCGGGTCTCCTGGCAGACCCCGCCAAAGCCACTCGATGGCGGATACTTCGCGATCTTCCTCATCGACAAGCGCACCAACCACAAGCCAGAGGTCTTCAGCGTGGCCGCGCCACAGGAGGCCGTGGGCATCGGGAGCGCGGGCGTCGAGAACCGGATCGCCGAGCGCTATTCCTGGCTTCGAGGCGCGGGTGATGCCATGTTCGGGGACGACGAGTATCAGAGCAACGGCAACAGACTTCACGTGGCAGACGAGAAGGCTTCACCGCTTACCTTCGTCGCGCTCTTTCCGTACATCGAGGAGCCGGATCCGGAGCTTCCGAGGGCGACCGCGCCGGTTGCGATGTCCGATCTGCTGCTGGCCCTGGTCCACATGGGTCCGGACGGACAGGTGTACTGGGCACAGCGGCTCCAAGGCTAGGTAAGCGGCCGGCTGGCCCGGCCGATGCCGGCCGGAGGCCGCCAGCAGGCCGGAGCCGGCTGGCGCGGCCCGCTTGCGGGCCGCCTTGACGACGCGAAGAGAACAACTCGGCAGGCAACAACTCTGGCCACATGGCTTGACCAGCGGTCAAGGAGCGCTAACCGAACGGCGCGCTTGACCGAAGTGGTCCCCAGGAAGCCAGAAAGGCCGGCCCGATGTTTCGGACCAGCCTTCTGACCTGCTGTTTCATCTTGTCGGGACGGCCGGATTTGAACCGACGACCCCTTGTTACCGATCGCGATGATCCAGGGCTTGTCATTGCTTGTCGAAAACTGTCACTGAGCTGCGCAAACGCGGCCACGCACTAGTCATCGATTGTTGCTGATTGGCAGCCTTGGGCCTGGGTTTTCGGGGGGTAAACGGGGGGCGCCGAGGCGGTTCGGCCCGACCATCACGACCGGGCATGGGGGTTCGTGTCGGTGGGGGGATTCGAACCCCCAGACCCCGCATACCTGCCGGAAACAGGCATGCATGCGTTGCAGCGTATGCGGAGGTAGCCAGCCGGTCAACGACGGCAGACAACAGGGCTTCGACGTTCCCCTTTGCACACTCACGACCCCATGGGCTACCAAGGCGCGGGTGGCCACCCCAAAGCGTTCGACGCCGGTCACAAGTCAGCTCGGTCAGGTGGGATCAGCCTGTGCGTGGATAGCGGAATGCCGGCAGGGTAGGTCAGCAACGAAGCTGCCGTACTGGGCAGTGCATCTTGGTCGACTGCGGTCTTACCGGAAGTTTCAACCTATCTAGCCTCTGGCTGGATCCGCAGAAGTGCTTTCCGATCAGGGAAGATAGGGGCCTGTCGAGAGCCCTGATCATCCCGTCACGGGAGGCACCTGCAGAGTGGAGGCTACCCCAATACGTCCGAAGATCGGCTGGGCCGGGCGGGAAGCGCTCCAGACCCCCGGCCTCACCATGAACGACACTGCCGACTGACCTTCTGATGGAGCCGGTTGGCTGAATGGTCCCGCGCCTACAGCTACGTGGAGGGGTTTGGTTGCTCGGGTGGGTTCCCGCGGGCCCGGATGCTGTCGGCGATGGCGACTCCGGCCAGGACGAGTGTGGCGGTGAGGCCGGCCACCAGTGCGGGTGCGAGCAGCAGAGCGGGGCCGGCGACGATCAGGATGAGCAGCGCGATCAGCCGGGGTGGTGACACCCGGCTGAACACTTCGTACTCGAAGCGGGCTCGTCCGGCCAGGAACAATGCGGGGCCGCCGAGGATGATGGCGGCCAGCCAGGGTGTGGTGTGGTCGGTGGGGTGGGCGATGACGACTTCGAAGCCGGCGGAGGCGACGACGACGCCGGCCACCATGAGCAGGTGGGTGTTGGGTGTGGATCGCACGAATCCACCCGGATCTCGGGAGGACTCGATGGTGGCCTTGAGCAAGGCCCCGGCGCGGTGGACGTAGATTTGCCACAGCAGCACGGTGGCGGCGAAGGCGAGCAGAAGCGCCGCTGTGCGGTCGAGTGTGGTGTCGTTGTCGGCGTAGGCCAGGGTGGTGAGGAGGATGAGATCGCCGAGGGCGAGGGTGAAGAATTGCTGGTAGCGCTCCGCCAGGTGGTCGGCTGCCACGCGGTACTGGGATGTGGGTATCCGCCCGAGCCGGGGCGTGGGGTAGCGGAGCCAGGCTGATCCGTAGTCGATGGCGAGCGCCGCGACCCACAGCAGGCCCCGGGTGGGGCCCGCGACGAGACCGCCGGCGAGCCAGGGTACGGCGGACACGGCGAACCAGAAGATGAACCGGGTGGCGTGTACACGCGCCGCGTGGGGACGCAGTGCGGCGACGAGGAAGATGCCACGGCCCAGTTGGATCGCCACGTATGCGCCCGCGAAGAGCAGGGCATCGTCGGCGAAGGCGGTGGGCAGCGTGCCTGCAAGCAGGATGGTGCCGAACATGACCCATAGCGTCATGGGGAAGATGGGGGGCCGCTGCGGGTGGTAGAGGTCGGTTACCAGCGCGGTGACGGACCAGACCCACCAGATCGCCAACAGCAGCACCACGGCCTGGAAGGCCCCGACCCAGTCGAGACGCTGGGCCAGGGTTCGTGACGTCAGGGCGAGCGCGGCGACGAAGACCAGATCGAGGAACAGTTCCAGCAGGGTTGCGCGCTGCGGCCCCTCACCCTCCCGGGTCAGCCCTACCGCGCGGTCGGTCGTCATCAGGTCCCCGTCTATGGCTCCGGGTCCTCAGGACTGGAGAGAGCTTCGCAGTAGGGGGCGCGGCCGACTCGGGTGGCGAGGAAGCCCTGAGCCATTCTAGGGCAGTCGCGGAATCAATATGGCAGAGATGGGGGTTTTGTCCCTGGTTTGCGTTGGTGCCCCGCGCCTCGGGTTGGCCCGAGAATCCTGGCCCTTCGTGGTGCCACCGTTGGTGAGGACGAGGCCCGGGACATCGGCGATCGCTTCCGGGGGCCTCGTCGTGCGCGTGAAAGCCGGCCGGGTGCGGATGCAGATCCGCGCGGCGCGGCGTACGGTGAGCGTGTCCTCCGATTCCCCGGTGGCCGCCACGTGCCGTCGCCACCAACCCGCTCGGGTTTGACCAATCGTCACTCCCATCGTGGCAGCCTGCTGGTCGTGCTGGCTGATCGCCGACCACGTCCCGGCCGCCCGATCCGCTGGCCGCGACACATTCAGGACTGCCGTGCGCCCCAACGGTGGTGGGATCCAACCAGCGCGTCCGCACGGCCGCCCGTGAGCACGACGCTTCCGGACGGCCTCACAAGGGAGCATCCGATGAAGATCGCCAGGCAGTTCATCGTCAGCATTCGTCGCCGACGAGGCCAGCAGGTCAGGGCCGACTGGGTCGAGCGTGAGTTACCGGAGCGGGTGGACCCCACGGAGCAGGCCGGGCTGCTCGCCATCCTGCGTCTCGATCCGGCCGACCTCGTCGATGCGCCGTCCCCGTGAGGGGCGATCCGTTCGGACCGTTCGCCAAGCGCACATCTCCCACCGTGGCGCCCCCGTGCTCCGGTGCTATTGAGGCCAATCCGCTGCAACGGGCTGGTCGATCATCGAAACTCGAACGTGACGGCACGAGAGAGTCAGCCGCCGCAGGGCCGACCAGGGAGGGAGTGCGCCGTGACATCGGAATCGGTGAGCCGACGGATCGAGGGCCTGCTCAACAGCCCCAGAGGGCGCGGCCTGATGCGGCGTGGCCGCCGCAGCGCGGGCAGCCCCGGCACGCAGGGGAAGCTTCAACAGATCATGGCCCACCTGAGCGGCTGGTCAAGCCGCCGCCGTTGAGACAAGCTGATGAAGAAGGAGCAGCCGGAGCAGCCATCGTGAGCGACACCAGCCTCGGCGCCGACCGCCAGCGGGGCAGCGACTACGCCGACCTTTCCCGGCAGGTCCGCGCAGCGGGTCTACTCGGGCGGCGGCGAGGCTACTACGCAGTGCGTATCGGCCTCGTCGTCGGTTCCCTCGCCGGACTGTGGGCCCTGTTCGGCTGGTTGGGTGAATCGTGGTGGCAACTCGGCGTCGCGGTGGCCCTCGCGGTGGTCTTCGCGCAGGCCGGGTTCATCGGCCACGACGCGGGGCACCGGCAGATAGCCCACTCGCGCCGGGCGAATGACCTGATCGGCATCGTGCACGGCAACCTCGTGACCGGGATCAGCTACGGCTGGTGGGTAGACAAGCACAACCGGCACCACGCCCACCCCAACACCGAAGGCAAGGATCCCGACATCACCGTGGCACCCCTGTCCTTCACCGCCGACCAGGCCCGACGGCGGCGTGGTCTCAGCGCGCTGCTCATGCGCTACCAGGCATACCTGTTCTTCCCGCTGCTCCTGCTGGAGGGCATGCATCTGCACGCCAACAGCGTGCGGGCCGTCCTCGGCCCACGCCACATCGCCCGCCGACCCGTCGAAGCCGGACTGTTGGCCCTGCACCTGGGCGGCTACCTCACTGCCGTGTTCCTGGTCCTGAGCCCCGCGCAGGCGGTCGCGTTCATTCTCGTCAACCAGGGCGTGCTCGGCCTCTACCTCGGTTGCTCCTTCGCCCCGAACCACAAAGGCATGCCCATCCTCGGTGCCGACGACAACCTCGACTACCTACGGCGACAGGTCCTCACCTCCCGCAACGTCCGTGGCCGAATGTTCCTCGACATCGTGCTCGGCGGCCTGAACTACCAGATCGAACACCACCTGTTCCCGAGCATGCCGTGCCCCAACCTGCGCCGCGCCCGACCATTGATCAGGCGGTTCTGCGCCGAGCACGACATCGATTACCACGAAACCACGCTGGGCCGCTCCTGGGCCGAGACACTGCGCCACCTGCACGACATCGGATCCCCCGCACCTCCGACCGGCGTCGCCATGCGTTGAGCTGCGATGTCACCTGGCAGGAGCTGAGGCGCGCCCCTACTGGGCGCGTACGGTGCGCGCCGTCGGTGCCGGCGGCGTGCTCGCATACCTCGTCGGTGACCCCGGCGCCCGCGGTTCGACTCCCCGGCCCAGCTGGCGGTGGGGCAGGAGGAAAGCCGGGATCCGGCCCCATTGTGCGACCGGTCGGTCGCCCCGCGTCGCCGCACATTCCGAGTGGGACTATCGTATTCCGAGGGTGATCGACATGGCCGAGATCCAGCTGTCCGACGTGTTCGTGGAACTGGCTGACACACTGGTCGACGACTTCGACGTGATCGAGTTCCTGCATGTGCTCGCCGACCGGTGTGTTCAACTGCTGGGCGTCTCGGCGGCCGGGCTGCTGGTGACCGACCAGCAGGACAACCTTCAGGTGGTGGCGGCCTCCTCCGAAGGCACCCGGCTGCTGGAGCTGTTCCAGCTGCAGACCGATCAGGGGCCTGGCGTGGACTGCTTCCGTACCGGCCAACCCGTGTCGGTCATCGACCTGCGGACCGCCGGCCACCGCTGGCCCCGCTTCACCGCCGCCGCGGCCGAAGTCGGCTTCGCCGCGGTACACGCCCTGCCCATGCGCTTGCGTTCCGAGGTCATCGGCGCGCTGAACCTCTTCGACACCCACCCGGGCGCCCTCGACGAAGGCAAGGTCCGGATCGGGCAGGCATTGGCGGACGTGGCCACCATCGGGCTGCTCCAGCAACGCGCCATCCAGCACCGAGACATCCTCGCCGAGCAACTGCAGGCCGCACTCAACAGCCGCGTTCTGATCGAGCAGGCCAAGGGTGTCCTCGCCGAACGCCTTCAGGTGGACGTGGGTGAGGCTTTCGCGCTGCTGCGCAACGGCGCCCGCGGCCACAACCGGCGGCTGTCCGACCTGGCTCAGGCGATTATCGACGGCTCCGAGCAACTCGCGCCAGGAACGACAGCCAACCTGTCCGCCTGACCGGCCACGTGAGCGTCGGATTCTCGCCAGTGGTGCTATGGCCACCTGACCCGAGCGCGGATCGCCACCGAGGTCGGAATATCGCAGCCGCGTGTGTCCCGGCTGGAAGTGTTTGCGCGAATCCGGTGGATCGGACATCTCGGGGCACGGAGCAGCCCGGCCCAGGGAGTAGGCTGAGGATGTCGTCCTGGACCCCGGCGGCTTCGGCCCGCGAACTTCGCGCGCCACCGTCGAAATGAGGTCCACAAGATGGCCAGGTTCGGCCTTGCCCGCTCCACCCCCGTGCAGTCCGGCCCCGAGATCAACGGCCGGTCCCGGGCTGTGCCGCGTACCCGCGCCGGGAGACCACACGTCGCGCTCGCGACGTCTGCGCTGCTGCTGCTCCTGCTACTGGTCTTCATCCTGCAGAACGGTCAGCGCATGGACGTGCGCCTGTTCGGCGCGCAGGGCCAGCTGCCGGTGGGAGTCGCGCTGCTGCTCGCCGTGGTGTTCGGCGTGCTGCTGGTGACCGTGCACGCCACCATGCGGCGCATCATCCAGCTGCAGTTGTTCAACCGTGGGCGCCGCACCCCCTCCACCACCATCACCCGTCCAGACCGCGCCGACACCGACCCGCGCGCCGACGTACCCGAGGGACGGAAACCATGATCCGCTCTGCCGAGCAGCGCATGACGTGGGTCTGCACCCGTAAGCCGCCAACGGCACGCCTGCGGCTGGCCCACCCCTCGCCGTCCAGACGCGCGATCCTCGACGGCGGTTGGTGGCCGACCTCGCGCGACCCGGTCGTCGAACTGTGCAGCCTGGTCACCGCGCTTAGCGCCCAGCGGGGCGGCGTGATCGAACGGATCATGCTGCAGCCGGCGGCCTGGGACAGGCACCCGTACCGGATCGGAGTCGACGGCGCCGTGGTGCGGGTGGGCTGGTTTACCAGCCTAGACGCCGAGGTGGTGATCATCACGGGCCGGCAGGATCTGCGGATCGACCTGGCCGTGATAGCGCCGGAGACTACGCACGCCGTGGCGACGGCGGCCATGCTCGCGGCTTCCCGCCCCACCAACACCACCCGCGCCGCCGGTGACCTGCCTGTACCGCCCAGCCCTCGCTCGCGAGCAGCGGTACGAGACGGCGACGATGTCGCTGTCTGGGAGACCGAAGGCGGGCACCTTCGACCCGATCGACAACCCGCAGCGCCGGCCCGGATCTGACAGCGCCAACCGGCCCGGGCCGGGGGCGCGGGGTCCGGGACCTCGGTTCGAGGTCCCGGACCCCCGCGGCCATCACTGACCGCGGTCCACCAGACGCGAAAGAGGCAACAATCGGGGAAGGGACGCCGGACGCGGCCGACTCCACTCACCGGTTGTCGAGGTGCCTGCGTTTGCCTCGCCGAGCCAGCCGCCACCGCTACCGACCGGTCGTGTCGTTGTCGGTGTTCGACACGCACCCCGGCAGCGAGATTGCCGTGTTCATCACCGACCAGACCGACGGCCGGTCACCGACTGAAGGTCCGACGAGCGGAGCAACCGCATGGAGTTCGACGTCACCATCGAGATCCCCAAGGGAACACGCAACAAATACGAAATGGATCGCCAGACCGGCCGCATCCGGCTGGACCGCACCCTGTTCACCGCTACCCAGTACCCGGCCGACTACGGCTTCATCGAACACACCCTCGGCGAAGACACCGACCCCCTTGACGCGCTGGTGCTGGTACAGGAGCCGACCTTTCCCGGCTGCCTCATCCGATGCCGGGCCATCGGCATGTTCCGGATGCAGGACGAGAAGGGGCCCGACCCGAAGGTGCTGTGCGTGCCCACGGCTGACCCCCGCCTCGCGTACCTGGGCGACATCACGGATCTGGAGCCCTTCCACAGGCGGGAGATCCAACACTTCTTCGACGTGTACAAGGACCTGGAGCCGAGCAAGAGCGTCGACGTCGAACACGGGATTTGGGCGGGCCGGACCGAAACCGAGGCGGAGATCGGACGTTCACAGGAACGCGCCTTCCAGCCGACCTCTGTCGGATGACCACGCCAGGACGAACCGTCGACCGGCGCGTTTACACCACCGTCCGTGAGCATGACCGTTGCGACGGCATCACGAGGGAGCATTCGATGAGGATTGCCAGGCACCGGATCGTCAGCGTTCTTCGCGACCGCGGCCAGCAGGTCAGGGCCGACTGGGTCGAGCGCGAACTACCAGAGCGGGTGGACCTCCATGAGCACGTCGGGCTGCTCGCCACCCTGCGGCTGGATCCGGCCGACCTCGCCGACGCGCCGTCCCCGTGAGGGTCGCCCTGCTCGGACCGGTGGCCTGGCGGACACCGCCACACCACTACGGCCCCTGGGAGCAGGTGACCGGCCTGCTCGCCGAAGGGCTGGTCACCCGTGGCGTGGACGTGACCCTCTTCGCGACGCTGGACTCCGTCACCTCCGCCACCCTCGACGGCGTGTCCCTCCGGGGGTACGCCGACGATCCGGACATGGACGGCCGGGTGTGGGAGGCGATGCACGTCTCCCACGCGATGGCCCGCTCCGGGCAGTTCGACCTCGTGCACAGCCACCTCGACTGGCTGCCGCTGGCCTTCGCCGAACACTGCCGCGCCCCACTACTCACCACCGTCCACGGCTTCTCCGGCGCGGGGATCCTCCCCGCGTACGCCCGGGCCCGCTCGTCCTACGTGTCGATCTCCGACGCCGATCGGAGTGCCGAGCTCGACTACATCGCCACGGTGCACCACGGCGTCGACCTCACCGGGCTGCCGTTCACCCGCGACGCCGGCCCCGGCCTGGCCGCCTTCGGCCGGATCCATCCCGACAAGGGCACGCACACCGCCGTCGAGATCGCCCGCCGCGCCGGCCAGCCCCTGACCATCTGCGGCATCGTGCAGGACGAACGGTACTTCGCCGAACAGGTGGCCCCACACATCGACGGTGAGCAGGTCATCTTCCTCGGATCCGTCGGCCCTCGACGGCGCGCGGAGGTGCTGGGCGCCAGTGCCGCCCTGCTGCACCCGATCGCCTTCGACGAGCCGTTCGGACTGTCGGTGGTGGAGTCGATGGTCTGTGGCACGCCGGTCGTCGCGTATACGCGAGGGTCCATGCCGGAAATCGTCGACGAGGGGGTGACGGGATTTCTCGTGCACACCATCGAGCAGGCCGTCGACGCGGTCACCCGGGCCGCCGGGCTCGATCGGGCCGGCTGCCGGGCGCAGGCCCAGCAGCGCTTCGGCGCGGACCGGATGGTCACCGACTACCTGTCCGTCTACGACCACCTCACGCGCCGCTGAATCCGCCGGGCGACCGTCGATTGCTGACCAGGCAGCGGCCCCCACCCTCGAATCCGTTCCGCCGGCCACACACGCTGGCCGGCGTGCGCCATCACCGCGTGAGACCGCCGCTGTACCCAGGCGGCGGCCGACAACCGGAAGGCCCCATACCCATGCCCAGCTACGGATTCCTCAGCACCCACCCGCCGACCCGGTGCGGACTGGCCACCTTCAACGCCGCCCTCGCCGCCCACCTGACCGTCGACGGCACCCACGGCGGCATCGTGCGGGTCACCGACCACGGCGACGACCAACGGACCGGACCCGAGGTCGTGCACACCTGGTCGACGCACAATCCAGCCGGATGGCGGGACGCCACCGCCGTCCTGAACACCTTCGACGTCACCGTCGTCCAGCACGAATACGGCATCTACCCCGGCGCCGACGGCAAGGACATCCTGCCGCTGCTGCGCCGGCTCACCGTACCGAGCATCGTCGTCCTGCACACCGTGCTCCGCCAGCCCACCGCCCGGCAGAAGTCCCTGCTCGAGCAGATCGCCGCCGCCGCCGGGGCGGTCGTCACGATGACCGACACCGCCCGCGACCGGCTACTCGTCGGCTACACCGTGCCCCCGGACAAGGTCACCGTCATCCCGCACGGCGCCGCCGAGCACGTCGACGCACCCGTCGACCGCCGCACCCGCCCACACCTGCTGACCTGGGGGCTACTCGGCCCCGGCAAGGGCGTCGAATGGTCGCTACGGGCCCTCGCGCGGTTGCAGGACCTCGACCCGACCCCCACCTACACACTCGCGGGCCGGACCCACCCGAAGGTGGTCGCGCAGCAGGGGGAGGCGTACCGGGCGGGACTGCACCGCCTCGGCGCGCAACTGGGCGTCGCACACGCCGTCGACTACCAGAACGTCTACCACGACCGGCCCACCCTCGGCCGGTTGATCCGCACCGCCGACGTGGTCGTGCTGCCCTACGACTCACCCGAACAGGTCACCTCTGGCGTACTCATCGAGGCGGTGGCCGCCGGGGTACCCGTCGTGGCCACGGCGTTCCCGCACGCCGTCGAGCTGCTCACCGGCGGCCCCGGTCTGGTCGTACCCCATCAGGATCCGGCGGCGCTGGCCGCCGCCATCCGGCGGATCCTCACCGAACCGGGCCTGGCCGCCCGGCTGGCCAGCCGCATCCGGCCACTGGCCGCCGACCTGCGCTGGCCGGTCGTGGCGGCCCGCTACGGCACCCTCGCCGAGCGGCTCATCGCCACCCGTCCTCCTGCGGTCAGGGCGGTGCCGGCGTGACCGCGACCACCGGCCGCCCCAGCACGCCGGACAGCGGCCTCCGGCAGCCGGTGCCCCGACCGAGCTTCGCGCACCTGAGCCGGTTGAGCGACGACACCGGCCTGTTCGAACACGCCCGGCACGCCATCGCCCGCCGCGAGCACGGCTACTGCACCGACGACGTCGCGCGCGGCCTGGTCGTCACCAGCCGCCAGCCGGAGCCGACCGAGGAGGTACTCCGGCTCGCGGAGCGCTACCTCGCCTTCCTGACCCACGCGCAGGACGCCTCCGGCGCCTTCCACAACCGCCTAGGGCACGACCGGCGCTGGACCGACCAGCCCGGCCTCGGCGACTGGTGGGGCCGGGCACTGTGGGGGCTGGGCACCGCCGCCGCCCGCAGTCCCGCCGCCTGGATCCGGGAGGAGGCGCTCGTCGCCTTCAGCCGGGGCGCCACCCGGCGCTCCCCGGCCCCGCACACGATGGCCTTCGCCGGACTCGGCGCCGCCGAGGTACTGCGCCGCCACCCGGACCACGCCGCCGCAGCCGCGCTGCTGGCCGACGCGGCCACCACGATCGGCGCCACCGGACCCGACCTGCAGTGGCCCTGGCCGCAGCAGCGGCTGACCTACGCCAGCGCGGCCCTCGCCGAGGTCGTCATCGCCGCCAGCCAGCTACGCTACGACGGCCCACCGCTCGACGACGGGCTGCGGATGCTGAACTGGCTGCGCGACGTACAACAACGCAGGGGACGCCTGTCGGTCGTGCCGGCCGCCGGGTGGGCACGCGGCGCGGCGCGGCTCCGCCACGACCAGCAGCCCATCGAGGTCGCCGCCTTCGCCGACGCCTGCGCGACGGCCGCCACGATCACCGGCGACCCCGGCTGGGAGGCCGGAGTGCGGCAGGCCGTCGGGTGGTTCCACGGCGACAACGACATCGGCACGCGGATGTGGGACCCGGCGACCGGCGGCGGCTACGACGGCCTGACCCCGCACGGCCCCAACCTCAACCAGGGCGCCGAATCCACCCTCGCGCTCATCTCCACGCTGCAGCACACCCGGCGGTGGTCGTGACCGGCACCCTGGCCGTCCGGCACGGTGTCACCCTCGCCCCGGATCCGGGCCGGGTCATCGTCAAGCTCTTCGTTCCGGGTGAGGACGCGGCTGTGGTACGCACCCGCGCGGGGGCGCTCATCGACCGTGTCGCGCACCTCGACGACGAGGAGACGGGCAGGCTGCTGAGGGACACCTTCCGCCGCTTCGGAACCCGGCACCGCGACCTGGACGCCACCTTCCACCACCACTACGACCTGGTCCGGCACCGGGCCGCGCGAGCCCGGGACCTGTCCCCCACCACCCGCCTCCTGATCGGCGCCTACTTCAGCCACGAATACGCCGTCGAGGCAGCCGCGCTGTGCAACCCGTCGATGGTGGCCCACCCCGACCAGACCGGCCTGGGCAGCGGGCAACTGCGCGTCGCGGTCAGCCTGCGCCAGATCGGCGAGGGCCACCTGTCGTCCATCGGGTTCGCCACCGCGGTCATCGGACCCGAGCGCCGACTCACCGTCGCCGACCGCACCGGCCCGCTCGTCGTCGGGCAGCGGGCCGACGTACGGCACCGCCGGGACCTCCTCTCCGCCGGCCTGACCGAGGTGGACTGCGACAACGAGATCACCGCCACCGTGCTGGACACCCTCCCCGAACGCTACGAGGAGGCCACCTTCGAGCGGGTGCTCGGCGACCTGCCACCGGACCTCCTCTACCGCAGCACCGGAGGAGGCACCCTCGAACACCTGCGCCGCACCAACGCCGCCAGCTACGCCACGACCTTCCCCGCCGACACCGCCCTGCACCAACGGGTGCTCTGGCCGGCCACCCCAGCGGAGAGCAACGGCATGGAGGACGCCCGGTTCGTCCGGTTCCTCGACGAATCCGGACCGGTGTACCGGGCCACCTACACCGCCTACGACGGACGGCGCATCGCCACCCGCATGCTAGCCAGCGGCGACCTGCGCCGCTTCGAGATCACCCCGATGCGCGGGCCGGGCGTCCGCAACAAGGGCGTCGCGCTGTTTCCCCGTACCATCGGCGGCCGGCACCTCGCCCTGTGCCGCGCCGACGGCGAGACCATCGGCCTGACCTGCCTCGACGCCGAGAACCGATGGCAGGATCCGCTGCCCCTGCACAACCCCCGCGACAGCTGGGAACTGATCCAGGTCGGCAACTGCGGATCGCCCATCGAAACCGATGCCGGCTGGCTCGTACTCACCCACGGGGTCGGCCCGATGCGCCGGTACGCCATCGGCGCGCTCCTACTCGACCTGCATCGACCGGAACGAGTCGTCGCGCGGCTCCCCGGCGCGCTCCTGACACCCGACAACGCCGACCGCGACGGATACGTCCCCAACGTCGTCTACTCCTGCGGCGGCCTCATCCACGACGGCGAGCTGTGGCTGCCATACGGGGCCAGCGACGCCCGGGTCGGATTCGCCACCGTACCGGTGGCCAGGCTTCTCGCCGGGATGGTGGAATCCCCGCCAGCACCGGACGACCGGGACCGATGAACGGCCGCCGCCACGGCAGTCCGGACGGCGAGTGCCGGCGTACGCGCGACCGCGTCACACGTTGCGGCGACAGGACGGCGGAATCCTGCGCAGGTGTGGACGGCCAGGGACGGCGGCTCAGGCGTAGTCATCGGCGAGGTGCCGCCACGGCAAGCAGCCGGGTCGCTGGTCATGTGTTCAACTGGCGGACCGCGCGAGCTTTCCGGCGTCGAGCGGCCCGCCGCCCGCGATCGAGCTGCCGGTCAATCTCGTCGAAGGTCGGCCAGGTACCCGTGGCACGGAAGTGCTCGTACCAGCGTGCAGAAGGCGATACTGGTCCGTCCTGAGCTGACCGTCCCGGAAGTTTCCCACTCCCCCTTGTTGCCCCGACGGTCACTGCGCGTGCGGACCCTCAAAGCGTAGGGCGTAACGGCGCATCCCCTCAGCGCCGCGCAACCTCCCTCGGTCTGGTTGCCGGGAAGGTAGGCCCCCTCACGGCCATCCGACCATCGGTACTCTGGTGCAAGCCGTGCCCGGACAGCGGGTGTGGTTGGCCGGTCATGGCGGCCAGTGCGGTGGCGACGGCTTGTAGGTCGGCTTTGATGTAGGTGGTGGTGGCTGGGCCGGTGGAGTCGGTGTGTCCGGCGTAGGCGCGAGCGATGCCGTAGCCGTAGTGGCGCTCGACCCAGGTCAGGGTGGTGTGGCGTAGCCAGTGGGTAGAGATGCCCTGGGCGGCCACCCACGGCAACTGTTCGCCGATGCGTTTCCACAGGTGGTCGTAGCGGCGGCTGGTAATCGGCCGACCGTTGCGGTAACGCAACAGCAGGTCGGTAGGCAACACCGCGCCACGGGCACGGGCGTGATCGTCGAGGTGGGCGGCCAGGTCGAGGGTGATCGGTTGCCAGCGCAGGGTGGCACCCTTCTCGGTCAACCGCACCAGCCCGCGGCCGGTGTCCAGATCGGCCAGTCGCAGCCCGAGGGCGCCGCCACGGCGGCAGGCGGTCTCGGTGTGCAGACGCAGCAGCAGAGCGTCGAGGATGACGTCGTTACCGCTGGTACGAGCAGCAAGGTTGATCTCCTCCAGTTCCTCGGGGGTCAGTGCGCGGCGGGTGCTCGGCAGTCGGCGGGGCTTGACCACCCGATGGGCGGGGCTGGCAGCGGGATCGATGAGCCCGTCGGCGATAGCCCTGTTGTAGATGGCGCGGGCGGCGGCGATGACGAGCTCACCCGCGTGACGGCCGCTGCGGCTGTTACGCCGCGACCGAGCGGTCGCCGCGGCCTGTCGCTGCATGGCCTCGATGTCGCTGGCCGCGACCGCGTCCAACCGACGGTCGCCCCACACGGCAGCCATCCGCTGCCAGTAGGTGCCGTACGTACGGCGGGTGCCCGGCCCGGCCGCGGCGACTACCTGCGGCAGGTACTCGGCCAGCGTCGGCAGACCCGGACCGGGCTCGGCCTGCAGATCGGCGAGGGTGACACCCAGATGGGCCAGCATCTGCCGCGCAAAAGCGACACGAGCGGGATCAGCCGACACGACGGCCCCGATCACCTGGGCGTGAAGGTCGGCCAACAGCCGCGCGACGCTACTGGCCGAATGGATCACCAGCAGATCGTGGGCGAGCAGCAGCGATTGCCCAGGCCGGATCGCGCACAACTGCCGCGCGCTGGCTGGTAACGGCAGTTCCCCTCGGCTGCCCACCGCGTGTTGTCCGGCTGGCGCTGACGCGATCACCAGCATTCCCCGCTGTGGGTAGATGTCGATACGGTGGCCCGCCGGCCAGCGCAACGCCCCCAGCAGGCCGCGTTCAGTCACTCGACCGGACCGGTCCGGTCGCGCCGTACCGATCAAGACCTCGTCCGGCAAGGCGGCCGCTGGTGAACGGGGTTCGGGCAGCGCCGGCATCGGCGGCGGGTTGGTGTCATGACCGACCCAACCGCGGAAGCGTCGCAACGCGCCGACGGCTATCTACGGCACACCGACGCTCACGATCATGCGTTATCGCAGGTATGCGGAGCAGACACCAGTACGGAATTGAACCTGGTTCATGCCTGGTGAAACTCCACCAAAACCGGTGTCCGAGGGGGGACTTGAACCCCCACGCTGCGGGCCGCTGACCTGCGCCGATCCTATCGACCCTGCTCAGAGCGTGTCCAGTCGTACCCGCTTGTAGCCGCTTGTGGCCCGTTGTTCCCGCCCGTTATCCCGCCGGGATCACCGTTGATCTTGCCCAAGCGAAGGGGGCCGGCGCATCGCACCGGCCCCCAGCTATACGGCTACAGTTCCACGGACCCGTGCACCGTGTCGGCCGCGTCCCTCGGGACTTCCTCCCACGTCCAGAGGCCGCCCATCACGACGTACATGCCGCGCTCGTTCGGCTCGATCCGTAGGTAGTCCTCGTCCTCACCGAGGGCCCTGCGGTCGACCACGATCACGTCGCCGTCCCACCGCATCTCCGGCACGTCCGCGTCGAGCGTACGGCTCAGCCTCGGCTCGGTCATCCCGGACGCCTGGTAGGCAGCCCGCCAGTGCCGGCGGGCGTGCTCTTCGTCGGTCACGATCGCCTCGGCGACCTCGCGGGTGCACTCCCACACCGCCCAGCCTTCCCAGCGGCGCAGCAGCGTGCCGGCGTACGCCGACTCGAAGCGCCGGCCGCCGTCGTACGGGTACTCCAGCCACTCGCCCGCGAAGTACCCGGACTCACCGGGTTGCAGGTCGATGTCGAGGTCGAGAGGCACGCCCGTCTCAGCGGGCGGCCGGTCAAGAGTCATTTCCACGTGAACTCCGTCTTGGTCAGTCGAACAGGGTCAGGGCGGGCGGTTCGCGCCGCTCGCCAAGCTCGGGCACCTCTCGGCCGGTCTGGTCTTCCCACCAGGCCGCAAACATGCGCCGGTGGCACCAGTTGTCCGGCGCAGGCACGGACAGGTCGCAGAAGCAGAGCAGGACCAGGCGGTCGGTGCCGGCGACGTCGGCGATCTCCGCCAGCTGCTCGGAGATCAGGTCGACTCCGGCGGCTTCCAGCCGCTCCAGGTAGATGTGCCGGTACGGGACCTCGGCCATCTTGAGCATCCCGTAGCTCGGCGCCAGGAGCCGGGCGAACCCGACCAGGTCGTACGGCAACGAGAACCGGGGAGCGCCGACGGTCGTCCGAACCGGCGCCCCCTGGTCGGGGCGGAACCGCTGGTAGCGGTTCGTGAACAGCTGCAACTCAGTCTCCATCTTGAGGCTGCGTGTGGTCGTCGTAGAGCTGCCCGATCACTCGGGTCAGTCGTCCAGCTGTGCGCTGGCCTAGGTGCCTCCCCTCAGCCGGGCGGCCATCGCCCGGCACCATCCGCGGTTGACGGCGAACCGCGCCGCCACGTCGTCCGGCGCGTAGCCGTCGACCAGGTACCGGGTGGCCAGTGCCGCCACGTCGTCGCTGACCGGAGCGTTGGCGGCTGGCGGCCGCGGTGCGGGCGGCCGGCTCCGGCGCGGCGGCAGCTCGGCTCCCGTCTCGCGCCGGGTGGCGCGGGCCCGGGCCAACGCCCGGTCCCGCGCCGTTTCCGGATCCGTGCCGGCCACTACCGGGCCCGCCGCCGTCGCTGCCGCAGCCGCCGCCGGTACGCCAGGTGCATCACCCGAAGCCGCACCCGCCGCTGGTCCGCCACGCGGACTAGCGCCGGGAGCGCACGACGCACGGCCGCACCGAACGCGCGGAACAGCTCGACCAGCCCCCGGGCGGCCACCTGAACGACCTCCCAGCGCCGTGCGAGGACGGTGGCGACCTGCTGCCACCACGCCTCGACGGCTTGCGCGAGCTGGCGGCCCAGCTGCTCCAGCGCCGCCCGGATCCGGGCGGCGTGCTCGGGGTCGAGCTGCCGCACCGCGACGGCGGGCGCGGTCACGCCGCCGCCCTCGCCTCGACCCGGGCGTCGGCCGCCGGCATCGGCACCACGGCGGTCGCCGGCTGCTTCGCCAGCCACTCACGGCCGACCCGGGCCAGCCGCTCGGTCAGCTCGTTGCGCACCTTCTGCGCGCCCTGGGCGTGCTGCTCCAGGTAGGGCAGCGTCTTGCGCGTCTCGGGGTCGGTCTTGGCCTTCGCCCTCGCCGGCGCGAGCAGCCACCGCTCGTTGGCGGCCACCTCCATGTCGGCGACGTCGCACGCGAACGCGATGCCGCGCAGCTCGGCTGCCTGGTGGATCGCGTCGACCACGGCGGTGGCCAGGTCACGGGCGTCCCGCTCCCCCAGCTCCAGGCCGAGGTCCTCCGCCATGGTGGTCAGCGCTGCGGTGGCCAGCTCGCGGACGGCGAGGTAGCCGGGCAGGGCCTTCCGGACCTGGCGGGCGTCCTCCTCGATCTTCGCCTGCTGGCTCATGCGACGCCTCCCCACTCGGGTCGGTGGCCGCAGTCTGGCATTGCGGCCGTACAGCTTGCGGACACAGTGGTCCCCTCTCTGTTCGGTTGCTCCGGCAGCTGGGCTGCCCTTACTTCCGCGACGAGCGCCGGACCGACGTGGGTGTCGAACTCCGCCCGGAGGGCGACCCGGTAGGTCGCCGGCCCGAGCGGGACCGCGTTCAACAACCGCGCCTGCCTGTACAGCTCGGCCTGCGCCTGTCGCATCGTCCGCTGGAGCTCGGCCGGCTCGTGCGGCAGCGGCCAGGCCCACAGGACCGTGACCACAGCGCTCGCACCGATCGCCTCCAACAGACGAGGGTTGTACATAAACATTGTACGCTAATGAGGCTTAGCGGTCAAATTGTGACCGTACAGGCGGCAGGCGCACGAGCACGCCGATCGCCTGCTCACAGGTTCAACGCCCGCCGCTGGTCGTCATCGAGCTGGGCGCGGGCCTTCTCGACCAGCGGCCCGGCGTCGCACGCCAGGCACACCTCTACCGGGTCCCGGTCGCCGCGCCGCACCCGCACCCGCGCCCGCCGGCAGACCCCGCAGGGCGGCAGGTCGATCGGGCCGAGCACCGGCATCAGCGCGCACCCCCACGCTCACAGGCGTCCACGCCAGGAGCATACGCAGTGCCACTGCGCCGGCATAGGGTTCGCCGACACGGCGAGAGCGCCCCGCGCTGGTCCGCGGGACGCCCTCAGCAGCCGCCTAGGCGGCCACCGTCAGTGCTGGCACACCGGGCAGAAGCCCTCCTCCTGCACGGCGTCGGCGTGGCCCTCCCACTCGCAGTTCGGGTCCACCTTGATCGGCGCAGGCGCCACGTCGACCACGTCCGACGGGATCACCACGACGTCCGGGTCCAGCTCGACGGTCGCCGCCGCCGCGAGGGCCTGGGCCTTGCGCAGCTTCGCCGACACCTTGCCCGCCAGCGAGCGGAGGTCGTCGACGCGCTGCCGGTGGCCGGCGACGCCACCCTCGGCGCCCGCGAGCACCCGCGCCATCTCCTCCGCGTCCATCTGCGCCAGCTCGTGCAGGATCTTCCCGGCCGCCGACAGCCGCTCGATCTTGCTCACGACCTTCTTGCGGTCCTCGACCACCTTCGCCTGTGCCTCCTCGTCGTGCTCGGCCTTGTCGAGCTGGAAGAACTCGGCCTGGTCCTCGGCTGCCTTGCACGCCTTGGCGAACGCCTCCGCGTCCCGCGCGGAGGAGAACTCGCCGCGCGCCCACTTCACCAAGAACCTCCGCTGCTGGTCGGGGCTCAGTCGGCACACGTACCAGGCGACACCCACCTGCAGCTGGCCCTTGGCGACGAGCTGCTTCGCGTCGTCGATCAGGCCGAGCAGGTCGATCCGCCACCCGATGTACGGCTGGCTCTTGCCGAACAGCTCGGCGATCGCCTCCGTCTCCCAGCCGGCGTCGGCGAGGCGCGCGTACGCGGCGGCCTCCTCCATCGGCGTCATGTCCTGGCGGTTGACGTTCTCGGCGACCTGCGCGATGAACGCCGCCTCGTCGTCCATCTCCCAGACCATTGCGGACAGTTCCTCGATGCCGCCCTGCTGGGCCGCCCGCCACCGCCGCTCGCCGACTACCAGGCGGTAGTGGCCCGCCTTCCCGGTCTTGCGCACCGCGACCGGCTGGAGCTGGCCGATCTTCTTCATCGACGCCGCCAGCTCGGCCAGCTCCTCCTCGGTGAACAGCTTGCGGGGCTGGTCAGGGTCCGCCTCGATCCGCGCGACCGGGATGCTCCGCAGGGCCGGCTTCTTCGCCACCATCCGTCTTCCTCATTCCACGTGAAGATGTACGGCTTTCGTACAACTTCATTGTATGCGAAAGACGATCTTGCCGTCAATGTTTTATGTACATCGGGGGGCGGGTTCAGAGCGGAAGCGGGGTCTCCGCGACGAACGCAAACAGGGCCGGGACAGGGAGCGCCGCCGCGCTCTTCGTCACCCATCGGCGGATGCGCCTCGCGACCGCCGGAGTCTCGGGGGCCGCCTCGGCGGGCGGCGTCGGGGCCGGCGGCCTCAGTAGGCCCGCGACCCGCTGCACTTGCTCGTCGCTCAGGTCGACGTCATCCACCCGTCCGGAGGCCAACTCCGCCTCGATCCGCTGGGCCAGCTTCAGCACTTCGATCTTGCGCCTGCGCGGCAACGCTACGTCCCCCGTTTCCCGCCTCGATGCGACGCCGTGTCACTGTGACCCGACAGCACTGGTCACAGTTAAGTCGCTCCTAAGAATTGGCGTTGAAGATCGTAAACCCGCAACCACGGGGAGCAACAGACCAAACGGGTAGCGGGCAGCAAACTTTCAGCCGAGCACGCAAAACAGGCACTTCCCTACCGTACGAGGAAGTGCCCAGCTGTCTGTCAGCTCACTTCCAGACGAACTCCAGACGCTCCGCGTCGAGTTGCGTCTTCCCCGGCTGCGTCGCCGGCTTCACGATGATCCGGTCCAGCACCAACGCCAGCAGCTCCCGCCGCCGCTCCAGGGGGGCGTCCACCCACCACGCCGCCAGGCCCTCGGGAGTCGTCGCCGGCAGCGACTGCAACCGGGCAGCCTGGGCCAGCGTCTCCTGGAGGGAGCGCCGTTCCTGCCGCGCCTCGTCCTCGATCGCCTTGAGCGTCACCAGGCTGATCTCGCGCTTCGCGTACGCCTGCCCGGCCTCCGCCAGCCGCTCGTCTATCGCCTCCAGCGCACGGGCGATGTGCTCGTCGGTCAGCGTCGCGGAGCCCACAGCGGCCTCCAGCCGAGCACGCACCTTCGGCGACGCCAACCGCGCCAAGGCCCGGGTCGCGACCTCGTCCTCCAGCGATGCCGCCGCGATCCGAATGCGCCCGCACCCGTAGCTCGGGCTACCCGACCGGCACACGTACCCGCGCTTGCCGCTGTTGCTCGGCTGCGTGTACAGCGACTTGCCGCAACGCCGCACCTCGTCGCCGTCACCCTCCACCGGGAACCCACACTCCAGGAACCCTCCGGAGAGCAGGTACTTGCGCACGTTCGTCGCCGCCGGCTGCTTGCGCGACGGGTCATCGAGGATCTCCAGCAGCTTGCCGTGCGTGCTCTCGTCGAGGATCGGCTTCCACTCGCCCTGGCCGACAACCTCGCCGAGGTACGTCTTGAGCCCTGCCAGGCGCGGATTCCGCAGGAGGCGCGACAGCGACTGCTGCGTCCACGGGCGCCCGGCCGACGTTGTGATCTCGCGCTTCCGCAGGTCGGCGACGGTGGAGCGCATGCTCTCCCCATCTAGGACCCGCTGCACGACCTCCCGGATCACTGCGGCCTCAGCCTCAATGACCTGGCGTCCCGTCTCGTCGTACCCGTAGCACCGCACTCGCGACCCCCCGTTGCCTTTCTCCCTGTTGATTTCTCCAGCCGGCGCGGCGCTGATGCCGACACAGGCGTCCGCCGTTGACCAGGCCCGCACCTTGACCTGCGGCGGCGCTAATGGCGCTCTGACCCGACCCATACAGGTCGACCTATAAGGTAGCAGTGCGTCACCGAACTGTGCCACCTACAAGCAGGTGTGAGTTCGGGACACATTACCGACAGCATCGGACACTGCCGGCTCATACCCTCCGCAGCCACGAGGCGGCAGCATACGCAACAGCCCATTTCCGCAGAACAGAGAGCCCGGAACCCACTTAGCGCGGTGTTCCGGGCTCTCTGCGTGCTTTGGGCTTGTGTGGGGCCGACCGGCAATTTGTCCCCCGACAGTTACACCGGCCGACCCCCTGCCTGCCCCGACAGGCTGCATCAGGTGCGGTCACATTCAACCATTGCGACCGCACGGGACGCCACTACAGCAGATCACGCCTTCCGTTCATCCCAGCGCCAGCCGGCACCAAGTCGTCACCCTCGCCGGTCGGCGCGGCCTCGCGTTCCGCCTTCGCCTCCGCGATGCGGTCCCGGCCCCACCGCTCACCCCGGCCGAAGCGCTTGCCGAGGGCCTTGCCGGTCAGTGGCTCCCCGGCTGCCGCGGACTCCTTCCACGCCTTCCGGGCGGCAGCCCATAGCTCCTCCGTCGCGGCATCCGGCGGGCGCGGCGGCTCCGGCGGCACCGGGAGTCCCTGCTGCTGCGGCCACGGCTCCGGCGGCACCACCGGCTCCATGCGCGGCAACGGCACCGGCCGCGAGGCACGGTCCGGCTCCGGCAACGGCACCGGCTCGGCGGCAGGCGGCACCGGGGCTGGGGGCGGCACCGGGTCGGACGCCGGCACGGGCGCCACCTCCCGCTGCGGCTCCGGCAGCGGCATCGGCTCGGGAGCGGCAGGCGGCTCCGTCGCCGCCACGGGCTCCTGGGGCGGCACCGGAGTCGGGGCTGGGGGCGGCGCGGCGGCAACCACGGCGGCGGCGCGCTCGGCGGCGATCGCCGCGCGCCGCTGGTGCGCGAGCACCACCAGCGCGATCGACGCCACCAGCGCCAACCCGTCGACGGACAGCGGCAGGGTGCTCGCCGTCATGGTGTCCTCGCCGTACTCCAGGGCCAGGGCCTTCATGTGCCGGAAGCTCGCCACGGCGGCAACGCCGGCAACGACCACCGTGCCGACGATCTGCACCGCTCTCACCAGCGGGTGCCGCGGTGCCGGCACCCGCATCATCACCTCGGAGCACAGCAGCAGCGCCAGGGGCGGCCAGCCGGCAACGAACTTCGCCCCGATGCCGTCTCCCGCGTGCGCGATGTTCGCGGCGAGGCTGGCGCCGATGCCGGCAGCGAATGCCGACCAGGCGACCACCCACGCGCCCTTACTCGGGCGCTCCGGCACGTCGGCGTCGGCGGTCTTCTCCACGTGAACCACTGCCGTCACCTCCCGGCAGCCTCGCCGGCAGGGCCGGCCTCGCGCAGCATCGCCGCCATGCTCCACAGTGCCGCGCGCACCGATGCCGCGCGGTGCCGGCTCGGAGCTGCCGCGATGTGCTCGGCAACGGCAATCCACGCGGCACGCGGGAATGCCGGGTCGAGCCGCTGCCGCGCGCATCCCTCGTGAATCCGCAGGCCGCCCAGCTTCACCGCCACCTGGCCGCCGCCGATGTCGCCGCCGCAGCCGAGGCACCACGGCGTCGACTCGTCGCCGAGCACGTCGACCGCGTAGGCCGGCAGGCTCACCGTGATCTCCACGCTCGTCCTCGGCGGCGGCTGGGCCGGGTCGGTCCGGCCCAGGAATTCCAATGCGTCCACTCGTTCTCCTCCAACAGGTCGAGGCCGCCCGGGAAACCCCCGGGCGGCCGTCGCCGATCTCTACAGCTCGGTCAGCGTTTCGCCGACCAGCTCGCCGCGCTCCGCCACCGCCGCCTTGTGCTCGTGCAGGTGGTTCGCGCACAGCAGCTCCGTCTGCGTCCACGGGTCCAGCTCCAGCCCCTCGGCCGGGTCGAACAGGCACATCCCGCCGTCTCCGCACTTCTCGCCGTCGTGCTCGATCACCAGGCGGGCCACCGCCGGCTCGGCGCATGGGCCGCCGTCGGCCTCGGGCACGAACTCGGCGTTGAAGGTCGGAACGGTCACGCGCAGGGTGCAGGTCAGGGCGCTCATCTCAGCTCTCCTCGGGCTTCCACATGGGGGGCGTTGCGTACATATTCATTGTATGCAGACGACACTCTCGGCGTACAGGTTTTATGTATCCTGGGGCTGTGGAGCGGACCACACAAGCGGCCCGCACCCCGTCCGCGGAGAGCGCCAAACGGCCCCGGTCGGGTAGTGGTGTGAGGAGAGACCGCGACCCCGCTTAGGCGGGCTGTGGGCGGGCGGAGGCCGTCAGGCCGGCCACCGCCGCGCCTCCAGCTCCCGCGCCGCCTCCAACACCCACGCCGGCGGCGTCTGCCGCTGCCCGGAGGGCCGGGGCTTCGCCCGGCCGCCCGGCGCGGACCGTTCCTCGCCGCACCCCTGGCACCTGGTCGTCAGCCACACCAGTCCGCCGCCGTCCTGCTCCGACCCGTCGAGCGGCCCGCCGCAGCCGTCGCACACACCGACCGGCCCGACCTCGGCGGCCGCGGTGAACGCCTCCACGTCGACCAGGCCGTCACGCACGAGCCTCGCGTCGATCGCCACCGCTCACCTCCTCGGCCTCCGATGTGGAGCGGGGCCGGACGGGTGACACCCGCCCGGCCCCGCGCCGGCTCACTCCTGCGCCTGCGACCCGCCTGGCAGCGCCAGCAGCTCGGGCAGCGCCAGCCGGCCGTCCCGGTAGGCCAGCGCCACCTCCTCGCGCCCGCCCTTCTTGAACGTCAGCGTGGTCGATGGTGGCGGCGGCTCCGCAACCTTCACGAAGTCGAGGACCCTGCCCGTCTCACGGTCGACCACGGTGCCGTCCTGCTCGACCCGCATCCGGGCGAGCACTGCCTTCCGCCACGCGGGTCGCACCGACTCGGCCGGCGTCGGCACGGTCACCTGGACCTCGCTCGGGTGCTCCTCCTTGCACCAGGCCAGGAACCCGGCCTCGTCAACCACGAAGCCCACCTTCGGCTCGGAGAGCGTCACCTGCGCCACGGGCCCGTCGTAGCCCGGCAGCCGGACCTCGATCGTCTTCACGCCCAGCGCGCCGTTCAGCTCGACCAGGCGACCGTCGGCCTCGGCGCGGGCAGCGTCGTAGACCTTCTTCACCTCGTCCATCAGTGCCTTGAGCACCGCCGCCCGCATGGCCGCCTGCTGCACGGTCATCGGCCCGCTCCCGCCGGCTCCGGCTGCCGGCCGGCCGGCCGCGCCATCCGCCCGGCCTCGGCGGCTTGCTGCGCTCCCGCCGCCTCCGAGGCGTCCGGGTCGGCCGCACGCCCGGCGGCGGCCTCGCTCAGCGCGCTGCCGAGCTGCGTGCCCGGGGCTTCGGCGGCGCGCCGCGCGGCGGCGATCTCCGCGCCCCGTGCGTTGAAGGCGTCCCGCAGCCGCTGCGTCTTGCCGAGCCGCTGCGCCCGCTGCCACAGCACCGCCAGGTCCTCCCGCGACGCGCACGCCGCGAGGGCCTTGGGCCAGTCGGGATCCTTCGGCGGCTCGCCGTTGTCGAGCCAGTCGAGCAGCTGGTGGCCCAGCTCGGCGTCCGGCTTGTGGATCACCTGGTCGGCCAGGGCGTCGCACCGGCTCTTGGTCACCCGCAGGTAGTGCCCCTGGTCGAGGTCGCCCACCAGGTCGAATTCGTACTCCAGCCCGTCGCGCTGGTCGGGCTGCATGCCCAGCTTGGACACCTGCTTGCGGCCGTCGGCGCCCTCGGTGATCTCGTACCGCTGCTTCGACCGCAGGCACACCACGACGTGCCCGGGGAAGCTCATCAGCGCCTCGATGTACGCCCGCTCGATCGGGCGCACGTCCTTCCACCCGTCCATCGACCGGCCGCCGTGGTTGCGGGCGAACAGGTCGACCAGCTCCAGGATGCCGCCGGGGCCGAACCAGTAGTGCGACGCCGAGTCGAGCATGAAGCCCTGGAAGCCAGCCACGGCCGCCTCGTCGATCAGCTCGACCAGCTGACGCGGGTCGTACCGCACCGGGCTGATCTTCGAGAACCCGTACCCACCGGCCTCCTCGGGCGTCATGTCGCCGACGCCGGGCAGCTCCGGGTTCACCGCGTACTTGTCGGCCGAGTCCCGCTCGGTGTCGACAAACGCGATCCGCTCGATGCCGTCGGCGACGGTCTGCGCGCCGGTCAGCGTGTACAGCAGCTTGAGGCCGGTCAGGGTCTTCCCTGCCCCGCTCGGCCCGGCGAGCGCGATGCGCGCCTTCGCCTTCTTTCGGGTGGCCGGCATGAACCGTGAACTCATCCTTCGTTCCTTTCCACGTGAACGAACGTCTACAGAAACTCTATACGGCCGCAATGGACGACCGTAGCCCCACACCCTCGGGCGACGAAAAAGCGCCCGCGTGGCCCAGGCAGGCCAGGGCTCCGACGGCGGCCGGCAGGCCGCAGTCGTCGTGCCGGCAGATCACCGGCGTGCCCAGCTCGGTGCAGCCGCCCAGAACGGCGTGCCGCCAGTCGTCCCCGGCGGGAACCAGCTCGCCGCCGCACGTCGCGCACTGCGCAACTTCGGTCGGCACCAGGTGCACCGTCATTCCCCGATCACTCTCCTCTCCCTCTTGGACACGACGTTCAGCCGACGGGCGTGCAGCGGGGCCGACTTCGTGCATCCGGGGACGGCGCATCTGCCGTTCGGTCCCTCGATGTACGCGTGATCGTCGGCGCCGCTCCCGGCGGACCGATCCGGTTCTTGTTCCCTGTATGTCTTGCGTCCGCGTGGCGGACTAACTCCGTCCGTTGAGCGGACTAGCGCTAGTCCGCGTGCCGAACCACTACCGGCCTTCACTGGTCCGCCTCTCGAACCAGCCAACCCGGACGAGTCGGACGAGCCGGACGCGGCTGGTCCGGCACGCGGACCAACCACGCCCAGCTCGGTGAGCGCACGCAACAGGTCGGGCGGCACCCCCAGGCGGTAGACCGTCCGGGCCTTCTTGCTCCGTGCGTCCGCAACCGTCGGCCGCTCGCGCCACACCCACTTGTTCTCCGTGCGTACCTCGCCGCCCTCGCCGTCCTTGCCCTCCAGTAGGTTGAGCCACTTCGCGACGCTCGACCGGGCGAGGCCGGTCGCGTTCACCAAGTCGGTCAGGCTGGGCGTGAAGCGCTCCGGGATCGTTGCCGTGGCCGGGTCCGACCAGGTGAGCAGCGTCAGGATGAGCTGCCGGCCGGGAGGGTCGAGCGGGCACAGGCTGTGCCTCACTGCGCGCTCGACCGTCCACCTGTCCACCATGCAGGCGGCCTCTCTGTGCAGCGCCGCCAGCGCACCGTCGCCCGAACTGGCGTACGATGCGCGTGCGACCCGTTCTCTGTTCCGGGTTACTCCTCGGCCCCGCCAGATGACCGCCTGGCGGGGTCGACGCGTGTTCCGGCACCCTACACCCGATCTGTACGGCCGCAGTGCCTTCGGGCGTGCTCATACCTACGCCGCCTCGGCGTCTTCTTCGAGCACGTCCCACGGGTCCCACACGATCTTCCGGCCCGTGTCCTCGGCCCAGGCGTAGATCGTCGCCAGCTTCCACTGTGGGTTGTTGCTGGTGCCGCCGTCCTCCTGCGGCAGGATCTGCTTCGACCGCCACTGATACGGCGTGTTGTCCTTCACGCCGAACATCCGCACCAGCTCCTTGGGCCCCACCACCACGGGCAGTTCCAGCGGGCCCGGCTTCATCAAGTCCGCCGCGATACGCCGCGTGACCGCCTTGAGCTTCGCCTGGTTCACCTTCACGTTTCCTCTCCTCCCACGGCCGGACGCCATACAACATCAATGTACGGCACCCGCCGGGGACGATCAGGCCGCCACCCGGGCGACGGCGTTCGGACCGAAACACAGCAGGTCGCGGGCCATCCCCGACAGGCGACAGCGCCCGGCCGGGTCCGGCACCCCGCTCACGAACCCGTGGCCTCGGGCCACAGGCAACGGCTTGCCCATCCGCTCCTCCTCTACAAGTAGGGCGAGACGTACAAAGACATTGTATGACACGGAGGGGTCGGCCGTCAATAGACTATGTACGTCCGGCGAGCCGCTTTGCCCGATGTCCCATCCGCTCGCTATGCTGGTGTCTCCACGTGAACACAGCGCAGCCCCGGATTTCGCGATCCGGGGCTGCGCTGTTTCCTGCGGCCGTCAGGCCAGCGGCAACGGGTAGTCGACGGACACCCGCACGACGTCGTTCGTCGCGATCACCGACGTCGAGTGCATGTCCAGCAGGGTCAGCTGCCCGTTCGTGGCCAGCACCGCCGACCCGGACGTCACCGACGACCGGAACAGGTGGTGCTTCGTCATCGCCGGCCGGAACCTCGGATCGGTCAGCGTCACCATCAGCGTGTCCGTGATGTTGCCCAGGGCGCTCGCCGTGATCGGCCCACCCGTGCGTCGCACGTTCACGTTCAGCTCGATACGCGCCCCGATGATCCGGTACGCGTTGTCTTCCTGCGCCCAGCCCGCCGGGTACGCCAGGGCCAGCTCGTTGCTGACCACCCCGGTGTCGGCCAGGTACGCCGAACGGGGCGGCACCCCCAGGTACCCGACCACATGGTGGCCAGCCGGCGGCGTCATCAGCACCATCACCCGCGCGTCCTTCGGCAGCGCCCCCACCAGCGACACGACCCGCATCGCCGTGATGTCCGCGTCCATCACCACCAGGAACCCGCCACCCGGCGCCGGGCCGACCACCGTCGCCGGCCGCAGCCGGCTCGTGATCCCCATCGCCAACACCCGGTCGAGGACCGCCTCGGCGATCGCCTTCACCGGGACCTGCACCATCCGCTGGTCGATCACAGGTCATCCCCGCCCGTGTCCGGGTACGCCCGACGCAGCGTGTGCCGCATCTCCCCACCGGGGGCCAGCGGCATCGTCCAGCCCGTCTCCAGCCACAGCACCCCGTCCCACCGCACCACGTCGTACCCGTCGTGCCGCGGGTCCGGCGGCGTCGACAGCTCCACCGTCTCGTACGCCGTCTGCTGGATCCCCAGCGTCCGGGCGTACACGTCGGCCGCCACCCGCGACGGCAGCTGCGCCTCCACCACCATCGGCAGCACGAAGCCCCGGCGCGCGATCGAGTGCGGCGCCGACGAGGGCACGTCGTACGTGCCGACGATCGGCTGCTCCTCCTCGCCAGGGTCGTTGCTGACCACCACGAACCGGTTCGGGGCGGTCAGCAGGTCCGAGCCGCGCGCCACCGACCCGCGGATCACCCGCTGCGAGGCGTCCAGGTCGATCGTCGGCTTGTGGCTCGCCGGCTCGAAGGCCCGCACCAGCCGCAGCCGGCCGGCGTGGTTGAACCACGGCAGGAAGTACCCGCCCTGCCGCGACAGGTCCCGCAGCGCCATGCCCCGCGTGTTGCCCGGCGACCAGGCGCTCATGGACGTCAGCTCCGTCGCGTCCACCTGAACCTCGCCGATCGGCATGGCCTCCAGTAGCCGCCGGATCGCCTGGTCGACCAGCTGCCCGCCACCCTCGAAGCCGGCCTCCAGCTCCTGGTCCACGATGAACATCTCGTCGAACAGGGTCAGCGGCGCCGTCGACCCGGAGCTGGTCACCAGCTCCGTGGCGTCGCCCACCATGTAGCGGCCCAGCGGGTACGTCCGCC
The DNA here is from genome assembly GCA_005402585.1 of Micromonosporaceae bacterium KJ-029. GTDB lineage: Bacteria > Actinomycetota > Actinomycetes > Mycobacteriales > Micromonosporaceae > Micromonospora. The sequence goes on from BIFP01000007.1 coordinate 39,939, forward strand.
GCTGCCGGCCGCCGACAACCATCGAGATCGCCACCCGGTCGGTCAGCGGATCCAGGCGGGCCGTGTCCTTGACGCCCAGGACCAGCCCGGACACCCGCCGCACGATCGTGCCCGTGAGGTCGTGAGCCAGCGTCGGTGTCGTGTCCCGCAGCGGCGTCAGCGGGCCACGCGGCACCCCGGTCCGCCCGTCGATCAGGTCGAATCGGTACGACACTGCCCGCTGCCCGACGTGGCCGGGCAGGTCGAGCAAGTCAGGTCGCCGCGCAGATGCCAGCACCGCTCACCCTCCACGTCGCGCCGTGCGCGTCGACGAACACCTTCGTGCCCTTCGGCTGCGCCTCGAAGTCCGGCCCGACGAGCACCGGCCCGTCGACGCCGTTGCGGATCTCCACCCTCGACACAGCGACCTCCCCCTCCACCCCCACCTCCAAGAAGCCGGAGTCAAGATCCAGGGGCTCCGCGAAGTCATCCACCGCGATTCCCGGGCCCCACGTCTCACCGTCCAGCGACGTAGACAGCGTGAGCCGGGCCTGCCCGCCGCCAACATCCTCCTGGTACACAGCCCGCAGCCACCGCCGCTGGTTGCGCACCACCCCAAGCTGCTCGCTGGGCACGCACTCGAAGAACAACTCGTCGCCCCACACTTCAAAGCAGGCGTCAACGTCGGACCAGCGGATGTTCCAACCAGACGAGACGAACTCCGTCGGGTCGGTGTCGGAATAGTGGTCCAGCCGGACGGCCCACACGTCGCCGGAGGTGCGCATCTCCACCCGGATGTCGACGTCCGCCATCGGCTCGCGCACCTGGTAGTCATCGGTGTCCAGCCTCACCGCTGGCGTCAGGTTGCCGGTGGCCACGCCGCCCCGCACACCGGTCCGCCCGGCAGCCGCGTAGGTGGTGTCCGTCGTCCGCACCGCCCAGCCCGGCCAGTAGCTACCGTCGGGCCAGGCCGCGGCCCGCACCACCGCCCCCCGGATCTGGAACCGCAACCGGATCCAGTCGCCTGGCGCGTACGTGACCTGGTCGCCCTGCCAGTCCGTCGCAGTCACTTCCGTGCTGATGGCCGTCCGCAGGCCGTTGTCGATCCGCTCCAGCGACACACCGGTGGTGCCGTTGACTCGGAACGCTAACCGCGCCCGGTAGTAGCTGCTGCCGTCGACGTCCCGGCCCACCAGGTACGCGTAGATCGGCTGCCCCACCGCCATCGCGGAAACCCGGAACCGCGCCTCCACATCGACATTGGCGAGGTTCGGGCCGGTGACCACCCGTATATCAGCGGGTGCCCGCCCGATGCCCGCCTCGTCGACGTACAGCAACTGAGAGGCCGCAGGCGTCCCGGTCAGGGAGACGTTGCAGGTGGCCCTCGCGGTTCCCTCCAGGGTCGCCGTCGCCGTGAACGCCAGCGGCGTCCACGTGTTCGCGGGTACGGGCGCCGCCGGCCCCGTGGACGTTCCGATGTAGGTGCCGGCCGCGTCGAACCAGTTGATCGACAGGGTGACGGTGCGGGCGACCACGCACCGCACCCACGCAACCGCCCGCCAGTCCTGGCCGACAGCCGCGTCCAGCGCGTGAGGGCTTTGCGCCCGCACCGTCGCGGACACTCCGTCCGGGGTCAGCAGGCCCGACGCGACGCCCTGGTGGCTCTGCGCCGTCGACCGCACGAACGTTCCACCGAACGCCTCCCAGCCGGCAACATCCGCCTCGAAGTCCGGATTGCTGCTGCCGAACGCCAGCAGGTCGATCGACCCGACACCGTCGCTGACCCGCACGTTCGCCGCCGATCCCTGGATGACCTGCCATGCCAGCCCGGGTGCTTCCGTCGTCCCCCACCCGCCCGGAGGAACGTCCCGGCCGAAGTGGTCGTCCACGACCACCGGGGCCCAGCCAATCCCGGCCGGGTCGTCGGCCACCGCCTCCCCCAACGACCTGTTGCCCTCTGCCCGCAGGCCCTCGCACGGCGGTGGGCCGCCGTCGACCGGGGCCGGCGTATCCGTCACCTCGACCACGGTCACCTGCGCCAGCTGCATGTGCCCGCGCTTCCTGTTGCGCCGCACCGAACCGGACGGCACCAGCAGCGTGGCCAGCCACCGGTTGTCCATCTCGTCTCGCACGCACACGTACGGCACGGTGTCCCAGGCCAGGTCACGCAGACCGCGGAACCCCTTGTCCAGCGTCCCGGCCGGGATGGCGGCCGCGTTGACCAGCAGGGTCCGCGTGAACTCGACCCCACCGCGCTCCAGCGGCCTCATCGCCGTCCGGAAGTCCCGGTCGAACATCGCCTGCAGCTCGACCTGCCCCGCCTCCGGAAACGTGAAGTCCTCGTTCCCGGTCCGGTCGCGGCTCGTCGCGTACGCCAGGTTCGCCGCCGGGTTGTCGTTGCTGGTCAGGATCAGGACACCCACGTCGACGCGGGTGCCCGTCACTCCGGGGGCGGGGATCGTCGCCGCCACTGGCACCGACCACGGGCCGGGCACTCCGATGCGATGCACCATCCGGATTCGGTACCGCGACTCGACGCCCACCCGGGCCTCGTAGTCGTCCACCGTGCTGATGTTCGGCGCGGCGACCAGGCCGATCGTCTCCCACTCGTCGGGGTGCATCGTGTCGTCCTGGCGCTGTACCTCGTAGGAGCCCCAGCCCGCGACCACGTCGCTGTTGACCGCGTCCCACGACAGCCGGTGGTAGTGGATCCCGGCCGGGATCCCGCCGACCGGCCGGACGCAATGCTCGTCAATCACGGTGAGGGGCTGCACCGCCGGCTCGACGACCAGGCCGGTCACCTCGTCCATCTCCCGCACCAGCATCAGCGTGAGATCCGCCGAGCGGTCGTCGTTGCCGTCGATCGTCGCGTACGCGGCCACGCCGCCGTACGTGGTGTCGCTGATGGTGCTGGCCGCCGTGCTGCCAGGCTCGGCGTCGGCGCCGAGGACCTGCCACGGCGACTCGTTGTCAGCGCCGCTGCTGAACACCCACCACGTCACCCCTCCGCCGCCGTCGGCGACGTACGGCTGGTTCAGCCGCAGCGTGACCTCCCGCCACCCATCGGCCAATTCCGGCAGGGCATCGAACTCGTCCACGCTGATCGACGCCTCCGGCCCCAGCCCCAACCACGGGTCAGCCGGGTTGCCCTGGTACACCCACAGCACACTGCGGGTGCCGGGCAGGTGCCGCGCATAGAACCGCACCCACACGTAGGTGCCGGCCTCGTCGTTCGGGATCCGCTGCACCACTGCACCCGGGGGCTGCCGCTCGGAGAGCGTGCCGACAGCCTGCGCCTGGTAGGCGTGCGACCGGTCATCGGCGACGCCAGGCAGCGGCTCGCCCCGGTACATCACGACCGCGGGCAGCTCGGTGACCGTCTGGAGGGTCGACGTGGCGCCCTCGCGCACTGTCTTCTGCAACAAGACCCCGCGCATGCTCGGCAGGGCGTCGAGGGTGCCGAGCCGGTCTACCGAGAGCGGCACCGGCGACGCAACCGACAGCTGCCCGGAGTACGCCTGTCCGACGGTCACCGCGTACCGGTGTCCGGACCACAGCCAGGTCGGCCACCCGTAGTTGAACATGTCGAACATGGGGATCTCGTAGTACAAGCCACCCTGCTGGCCGGACCCGTCGGAGATGTCCAGCCCGCCGCCGCCGGTTCGGTTCTCCTCCCCGTACGTCACCTCCAGCGCCAAGTAGTGCACCTGGAACTGCGTCGCGGCCTCGGCTGCTCCGGTGACCTGGAGCCGCACGTTGACGTTCGTGCCGCCAGGTGCCGCCCACGCCGTCAGCCCGGACGTCGGGGCCGTGTTGCCCGCGTACGAGTACGGCATCCGCCACTTCGTCGTCAGCGGGGTCGCCGCGGTGCTCCACCACGGGTTCAGCTCCCCGAGCCGCGACCGCCGTACCGTCGTGACCCCGGTGTGCTCCGCCGGCCCGGTCAGCGTCTCGTCCATCGGCCAGTTCACACCCGCCGAGGGCCGCTCCAGGCCGAGCGTCACCGCCGGGGCCGCCAGTTCGGCGAACGGGCCCGTCATCACGTACAGCACCGACACGTCGAGGATCCGCCGTCGCCACAGGGCCCCGGTCATCGCCGCCGTGTTGCTCTGGAACCAGAACCGGGCAGCGGCGTTCGGCCCCGTCAGGCCGACGTACCGCGGGTCGGACGGGTTGCTCACCGCGTCGGCGGCGGAGGCAGCGCCGCCCACCAACGCCGCCCCGGGCAGCAGCTCCCCCGACGCGCACGGGATCACCAGCTTCCGGGCGGGGCCGGTGCCGGCGACAAGCTCCGCCCGGTACAGGTTGACCAGCAGTTCCTTGCGAGTCGGCCGGCCAGGCGGCGGCGACGTCGACAGCAGCCGAACCCTCTGCACGTTGTCGGTTTCGGCCCGGAACGTGTACCCGACCTCGGTGGCCACGTCGAGCAGCAACGGGTCTTTCACCAGCGGCGCCCACTGCATCCCGAGCACGTACGGCCGGTCCGGGTTGTACTCGCCCATCAGATCGTCCTCACGGTCGTGGCCACGTCCCGGCGGGCCAACGTCTGCAACACGCCCTCGCCGACCGCCTGGCCGGCGTCCAGCGCCTCCTGCCTGGTCGGCACGACACCCTCGAACACCACGGTGATCGCGCCGCGGTCGAACGTGATCGGTCGACCGCCGCCGGCCTCCCCGGCGAGCAGCGACAGCAGACCCGACTCCTCGGCGAGCTGCCGGGCCCGCCGTGGCCGGGTCAGCGGGATGACCACCTCGTCGCCGGCCTCGCCGCCGACGAACAAGGTCGGGGCGCGCAGGATGGCGCCGTTGGCGAGCATCGGAATCCGGGGCAGCGACCCGGGCAGCATCGCGTCGACCTTCGCGATGCCCGAGTTGATCGACCCGATGATCCGGTTGAGCTGCCGGCGGATCGTGTCGGTGATCGCCGACGCGATGCTGCCCAGCGACGGCACCTTCCGCAGCCCGTCGACGAGCTTCCGCACCAGCCCGGAGCCGGCGCTGAGGAACCGGCCGGCGTACCCGGAGATCCGGCCCGGCATGCCACTGATGAACGACAGGATCGAGTTGAAGCCGTTCACGGCCGCCGTGCGCCCGCTGCTCACCGCGTTGCGGAACGCGTTCGTGATGATGCTGCCCAGCCGGGACAGCGCCGACCCGATCCGGCCTGGCAGGTCAAGCGCGAACCTCACCACCGCGTCGACCCCGGTGCGGAACGCCTGCCGGGCCAGGTCGATCGCCTGGTGGAACAGGTTGCGCAGCAGCCCCGGCAGCTTGTTGAGGCCGGCGAGGATCTGCCCCGGCAGCTGCGTCACCGCGTAGAGGATCAACCCGATGCCGACGCCCAGGGCCTGCAACGCCATGGTCGCCGCCGACGTGAACAGCGACCACAGCCGCTGCGGCAGGCTCGCCAGGAACGCGCCGATCTTCCCCGGCAGCTCCGCGAACCACGTGCCGATCGACTCGAAGAAGCCCTTCACCGCGTCCCACGCCTTCGAGAACGCCCCGCCGATCGCCGATCCGACCCCACCCCAGTCGATCCGGGTCAGCCAGCCGGCGACGTCGGCCAGCCAGCCGGCCACACCGGACAGCGGCGACAGCAGCCACGCCATCGCGGAGGCGATCGCCGACACCAGCGGCGCGACCGCCTTCGCGGCGAGGAACCCCACCAGCAGCGCCGCGACCTTGATGAGCGGCGCGGCCACGGACACCGCCACGGCGGCGAGCTGCGCGACCAGCTCGATCAGCGGCGTCAACGCCACCAGGATGTCCACCAACGGTGGCAGCAGCCCCACGAGCGTCGGGATCAGCGGCATCAGCGCCTCGACGACCGTGACGACCAGCGGGCCCAGCGCGGACAAGATCGGCGCGAGGGCAGTGCCGAGGGCCGCGACGACCTTGCCGAGCGGCGGACCGAGCTTCGTGAACAGCTCGGCCAACAGCCCGGCGACCGGGCCGAGGACCGCGGTCAGGGTCTGCCCGATCTGGAGCAGCACCGGGCCGAGCGCCGACACGATCGGCCCGAGCAGCGGACCCAGCGCGTTCAGCGCCTGCGCCAGCGGCCCGACCAGCATCGTCACCAGCTCACCGATCACCGGCAGGATCGGGGCGAGCGACACCAGCAGCGACGCGAGCAGCTCACCGATCGGCCCCAGCGCCGGGGCGAGCGCCTGGATGCCCTGCGACAGCGCGGAGAACACCGGCCCGAGGGCCGGGCCGAGGGCGCCGATCGCCGGCACGAGCGCCGACGCGAGCGACTGCAATGCGGGCACGATGGCCTGCGCGATCGGCATGAGGGCCGGCACCAGCGAGTCGCCGATGATCCCCATCAGCGTCATGAACACCGGCGACAGCCCGGCCGCGACCGCGCCCAACGCCTCAAACACGCCACTCAGGGCGGCCCCGCCCTCCGCCGTGGCGAAGAACTCCCGTAGCGTGCCGGTCGCCTGGACCAGGCCGGCGAGCAGCCCGCCGGTCGCCGCCTCGCTGGCGGCCTGGAGGACACGGTGGAGGATCGCGCCGACGTTTGCCGTCAGCTGGCCCAGCTGCGACAGCACCCCGCCCGCGCGTTCGATCGCCGCGACGGCGGTGCCGCTGGCCGCCATCGCCGACAGCCACTCCCCGAACTTTGCCGTCGCCCCGCCGGCCAGTTCGGACACCCGCGCGATCGACGGCAACGCCACGGCCGTGATGTCCCGGAACCCGGTCAGCAGCGGCCCGAGCGACGTGGCCAGGTTTCCCACCGACAGCCGGGCCGTGTCCAGGACCCCGGAGAGCACCTGCACGGTGGTCGTCTCGCGGAAGAACTCCAGGGCGGACCGTGCCGCCCGCCCCCACTCGGCGGCGACGCCGGCCAGGCCGGTGCGCAGAGGCCCCGCCAGCACCGACGCTGTTGCGGACAGCTGCCCCACCAGTTGGCCGGTGAACGCGTCCTGCGCGGCGTCCCGCACGTCCATCAGCGCCGGGAAGATGTCGCGGAACTCCCGGGCGAGGCGCTGCGCCTGCGGGGACAGCTCCGCAATCGCTTCCTCGAACTTCGCGATGTCGTCACCCGCTGCGACGCCGAACGCTTCACCGAGCCCGACGGTGGCGACCCTCAGCGCGCCGATCGCCGCCTGACCGACCAGTGCCGCCGCCGGCAGGGCGAACATCGCGCCGCCGACCGATGCCAGGGAGCCGGCCAGGCCGAGGAGGCTTCCCGATGCGCTGGCCGCGATGGTGCCGATCGAGGCGATCTTGAACGCCTGTGTCAGCCCTTTCCGCAATTCCGGCGCGAACCGTTTTACGTCGCCGACGATTTCGATGTACGCACGCCCCAGCGCCACGCCCTCAGCGTATGCCAACTGCTACGGCCGCAATGGTCCATTGCGGCCGTAGAGCACTACGGCGTTGACCTGCGCGCATGACGAAGGGCCCCGGTGACGCAACCGGAGCCCTTCGCGGGGCCCTCATCCAGAGCCAACCCGTCCCGCGCCGAGTCGAGAGTCAGCGTAGCGACGACGCTCCGCCCGCCGGAAGCCCTCGCGCGTACCGCCCATCGCCCCACCCGCGTACCCTCACGGCAGGCGGGTGCCAGAACGGCACGGTGCCAACGCTCGGAGGTGCAGCCCACGTGATCAGTCCACTTGCGCGTCGTCTTCGCCTCGGACGGGCCATCCGCGAGCTGCGCGAAGACCGCGGCATGACCGGCGCGACGCTCGCCCGTCACGCCGGGCTGGACCGCACCGCGGTGTCGAAGCTGGAGAACGGCGAGCGCCGCCCACTGGACACCATCCTGCGGGTCCTCGACGTGCTGCTCCCCGACGGCAACGAGCAGTACCGCGCGCTCCAGCGAGTAGCTCGGGACGGCCTCACCAAGGGCTGGTGGGCCGAGGCCAAGTACGACGGCATGGGCGCACGACAGCAGCGGACCGCCGAGATCGAGTGCGGCACCCGCACGATCCTCGAGTACCAGAACTCGCTGCTGCCGGGCCTGCTCCAGACCGAGGCGTACGCCCGCCACCGGGGCCAGGTCGCGCTCGACGACGGCGCCGACTTCGACCTCAGTGGCACCGTCGCTGGCCGGCTGCGCCGGCAGCACCAGATTTCCGGCCCGGACGGGTCGGAGTATGACGTCGTGCTGGAACCGCAGGCCATCGAGCGGCTACCAGTGCCGCCCGCTGTCATGCGCGAGCAGTTGCACCACCTGCTCACTCTGGCCACGACGAGGAAGAACGTGCGGGTCCGCGTCCTGCCGGTTGACGCCCGGCTCGGTCGCGGGCTGGTCCCGCGCTCGCCGTTCTCCCTGTACGCCTACCCGGACGCCGAGGACCTGACGCTCGTCGCCGTCGACACCGTGACGACCGACCTGCTGGTCACCGACACCCGGGAGGCGCAGCGGTACGCGCAGCTGTTCGACCAGCTGCGCGACGCCGCGCTGCCCGAATCGGCCAGCGCGGACCTCATCCAGAAGGCGGCCGACGCTCTGGTCGCCGACGCCTGACCTAAGGAGTCCCCATGAGCGACCCCACGTTCCGCCCCTGGCGGAAGTCCACCCGCTCCGATGGTGGCCAGAACTGCGTCGAGGTGTCCGACGCCGTCGACGGCAGCACCATGCTCGTCCGCGACAGCAAGGACAAGACCGGCCCGAACCTCACCTTCACCGGCAGCGGCTGGACGGCGTTCATCGCCGGCGCGAAGAAGGGCCAGTTCGACCTGACCTGACCACCACCAGTCCACACCCGAGGGGTCGGCACCGTATGGTGCCGGCCCCTCGGCACGTCCATCCCGGACACGCCGAGTCAGTTCCCACGCGCCCCTTGTGACATAGACCGGCTCCGTGCCATGCTGGCACCGTGCTAACCGGCACCGTGCCAGCACGGCACAGTGCAGACGTGACCACCATCGAGATCCGCACCCGTGGGGGCAGCTCATGGTCCAAACAGGACACGTTCCACAAGCGGCACCCGTAGCCGTCCTCGACGTGCCAGCACTGCCGGCCGGCGAACTCGTCCCGCACATGGGCTACGTCCAGTTCACCGAGCCGGGCCACCGCGCCGCCCTCGCCGACCACCTCCTGGCGCTGCACCTGCCGGGCCGGCGTCGTCTCCGGCCGCGCCTCGGGTGGCCGCCTCTCCGGGCCCGGCACCGGTGCACCTGGTGCCGCGAGCCGTGGCATTGCTCGTCGGTGCGGTGGGCCCGGGCCACCCGTGAGGCCGAGCAACAGGAACTGGCGGCGGCAAGCGCCCGGGAGCAGCTCTGCTGGAACGGGCCGACGCAGAAGCTCCTCCTCACCACGCCTGCCCAGCACCTCCGCGCCAACGGCGGTCGCTGGTGACACTGCCCGCCAACATCATCACGACCCTGCCCGGCAGCGTCATGTTCCGGCACAGCGTCGACGTGTACCTCCGGCACCAGCCCGGCCCCATGGGCACCTGCACCTGCGGCAATCCGGGCTGCCGATGCCGCTACAACGCCTCGGTGGTCATCGGTGCCGCCGGGGTCGATCTGGCCACACTCACGGCCGCCGACGCCGCGCCCAGGCCGTGGCACGAGCGGCCCGTTCCAGCCGCCACCCCCGGTTGGGGTACCGGGGCGGCGCAGGAGCCGGCACATCCGACGGGCACCGCGTCAGCACCCGACGCGGCCCGGCCGGCTCCGGCCGGGGGGTGGGGGCACGCCCACCCCCCGGCGCTGGAGCAGGACGGCGGCCGGCGATGACCGACGTACCCCGCCACCGACTCGTCGCCACGCAAGACCCCTACCTGCTGCGGCTCCTCCTGCGCTGCTGGAAGTGCGACCTGCGATTGGTGTGCAACACCGCCACGGTCGACGGGGAACTCCGCCGCACCTACAAGTGCGGCCTCGGCTGCCACCGCGAGCACCTGTTGGCGGACGCCCTCGAATCCCAGGCGTGGACCGCCGCCGAACGACGCGCCACCATCAGCACCATCGCCCCGCCGTTCCGCAAGTCCGCGCTGGAGATCCTGATGGCCTGGGCCATCGCCGGCCCCGGCACCGACGTCGCCTTCGTCTGGAAGACCTGAGGCCCCCGCCGGTCGCCGCTTCCCGCGAAGCGGTGGCCGGCGGGCCCCGCGCGCCGAGTTTCCCCCCGTCTCCCGGTCGCGCGGTACCGAGCGGGTCCGCTGCGCAGCTTACGGTGCAGTCGCGGCGGGCCCGCTCCCCAACTTCCCCTGGCCGTCCACCCCGGCCCGCGCCGCGCAACCGGCCGGCGCCCGCTACCGTAAGAGCCGTCCCCCGACAGCTTGCTCACGCTGCCGGGAGGACACTCAGTGGACATCATCAGCCGCTCCGAATGGGGCGCCCGCCCGCCCGAGGGCCGCGTCACGGTCCCTTGGTCGGCACGGTCCGTCTTCATGGGCCACTACTCCGGCGCCAGCGCCACCCAGACCCCGCGTGCCATCCAGGACTACCACATGCGGGAGCGCGGCTGGGTCGACATCGGCTACAACTTTCTGATCTCGTCGACCAGCGGCGTCATCTTCGAGGGCCGCGGGTGGACGAACCTCGGCGCCCACTGCGCCGGCCACAACACCGAAGCCATCGGCGTCTGCATCATCGGCGCCGACAAGCCCAACGTCCAGGACGTCTCCGACGCCGCCCGCCGCTCCTTCAAGTGGCTCTACGACGAGGCCAACCGGCGGAAGGGCAGCAAGCTGACCCTCCTCGGTCACAAGGACCGCGGTAAGACCGCCTGCCCCGGCGACGAGATCTACTCATGGCTCAAGGCGGGCCTGCCGATCATCGGCCAGCCCACGCCGGCACCGAAGCCGCCCGCCGGCAGCAAGCCCGCCCCCGGCACCCCGATCGCGTTCCCCTTGCCGGGCGGCTGGTACTTCGGCCCCGCGTCCGGCCCGGACTACTCGGTGTCCGGCCGCTACGAGCGCTACTTCCGGGGCCGCACCGACCGGGCCTGGCTCAAGGACTGGGCCACCCAGCTCGGCCGGCGGGGCTGGAACATCGGCAAGGGGCGCCGCTGGCTGTCCGAGCACGGCAACGACGGCGTCTACGGCGCCGAGTACCGCGCCATGGCCCTGGCGTTCCAGCGCGACCAGCGTCTCCGCCAGGACGGGCTGATCGGCGTCGCCACCTGGAACGCCGCCTACCTCAACCCGGTCACCTGACGGGCCGCCGATGAAGCCCGAGCTGGTCATCACGCTGCTCGGCGGCGGGTCGATCGCGGGCGTCATCGTCGACCGCATCTGGACGTGGCTCGCTGGTCGGCGCAAGGAACGCGTCACCCTCGCCGACCAGTCGACCCAAATGGCCGAGCGGCTGCTGGTGCGCATGGACGCCCAGCTGGCCGGAGCCGAAACGAAGCTCCAGCTCGCCGAGACGCAGATGGCGGCCGCGAACCTGACCATCGCCCAGCTCCGCGAGGAGCTGACCCGAACCAAGGGCGAGGTCGCCCACCTGCGCGACGAGCTGCGCAGCCGCAAGGACGTCTCCGCTGAGCGTGACCGACTCTTGGTCGAGAACGCACAGCTCAAAGCCAAGGTCATCTCCCTCGGAGGGCAACCATGACCCACACGACCCAGACCCGCCACCCGTGGCGGGCGACCCTTCGCACGATCTTCGCGGCCGTCATCGGCCTGCTGTCTCTGCTGCCGACCATCGCGCTCGCGGCCGGCGTCGACGACGTGCCGCTCATCGCCCAGGCCCTCGGCGTCGCCGCCGCAGTGACCCGGGCCCTCGCGATCCCTGGCGTCGACGCCTGGCTCAGGGAGTACGTGCCGTGGCTGGCCAGCGCGCCGAACGGCGAGGAGCAGCCCGAGGCGACGGATCAGCGTACGCCGCTGCCCGCGCCGCGCACCACGTTCCGCGACAGTGACTTCCGATAGGCCAGCGAGGCCCCAGATCGTGACGGTTGCTGTGGAGTTGTGGTACCGGCGATGCGATGTCAGCCGAATCCGCCGGTGAGGGCCAGACTTCCTGACCCCGCGACCGCATGTACCGGCAAAAGGAAAGACGATTCCATCAGAGTCCGTGCTTGACGGCAAATTCAGTGAATGCTTCCTCGACCTTCTCGAGGTCAGTTTCCGCCCTGGCGTCTATAGCCCATTTGACCAGGCTTGATGGCGAGTCAAGTGCTTCGGTCTTTTGTACGATGGAGTGGTTGTAGCCGCTCCCCGCGAACGAGTCTATGTACCCATAGAGTTGGCCATTAAGACCAAGGACCAATGTTCTGGTATCGGACTCAAAATAGTCACCAGCGCCGTGGTGAGTGTCATTGCGCATTACCTTAATTTTCCACCCCTCCACTAGAGGCCCATCTGGCACTTTCTCACCAGTCGCGGACCACATCCAGCGGCGTATGGCCCCATAACTTTGCCACTTGGTGTTCTGATGAGTGAAGTCAGTCGTAACGCCCTGCTCCACTGCTCGCCGTGCGACCCATGACCCGATCCGCAGCAAACGACCCGCTAGCGGCCCATAGTCCGTCTGGGTTCGGCGGTGGTGGGCGGCGATGGCGTCCTGCTGTTCTCGCAGTCGTTGTTGTGCGGCTCTTTCTTTCGCGGCCTGCTCAGCCCTAAGTTTCCTGACCCTTTCAGCGAAGTCCTGCTCATCATTCATAGCTGGGCCTCTCCTTATTCGGTTCAGTCGCCGCGACGCCGCGCGGCACTGCGGGATACGATCGGCCACCATCGAAAATGGATCTGGAAATGTCGCGGTGACTGCTGGATTTGACGAGCCACCTCGACAACGTGCGGGTGCTTGAGTCGTGCGCCGTCCCGGAAGACTTCCAGATTGCCGAGGGATGCGTATGAGGTGATCAACGGGGTACGCACAGGCATCGCGTACGAAAGGCGGCGCCGTGGGTCGGCAGCCCTCAGCATCACCCATATCGCGATAGGCGCAAACAGGACGGCAACGACGACGCCGGCCGCAGCCCAGACTGTGTCAGACGTGTACCACGCCCCAGCGATAGTCACGCGGCACATCCAACCAACTGGGTGGAGTGTTTGCTGGCGTGTGTCAGGGAGTCGACAAGACCTGCAAGCAGCTAGCTGGGCTCCCCATGGAGTAACCCCCTGCCCAACCACGACGAAGGGCGGCACGGCCGAGGCCGCCCTTCATGCTATCCGCGTGCCGCCCGCCGCATCCCACTCAACGCTCGGCTGAACGACTCGTCCGTCTCGTCGTCCGACCACTCGTCGCGGCCGTTCAGGTCGGCGGCGGCCGGCGGCGTCTCCAGCGCGTGCCGGAACTTAGCCACGTCCTTTTCCGTGCCGCCCTCCACCCACCAGGCGTAGATCACGTCCAGCAGCGACGGCAGCGGCAGGTCCAGCGGCTCCAGGCAGGTGCGCAGCAGCACGCTCCCGTGGAACTCGGGCCAGCGTTTGACCGCCAGGGTCAGGAGTCGCTGCCCGACCCAGTAGGGCGGCCGGACCACTCCTCACACACGTACTCGAAGATCGCCATGGCGTCGGAGAAGTCGAAGCTGTCCGTCGTGTTCAGCAGCCGCCGCCGGAACACTGCCAGGCTGGCCGGGTCGAGGGTCTGCTCGAAGAAGTCCAACACCGCCGCCACCTGGTCCGCCTCGGTGCGGCTCTGCGACGCCGCCGCGATCAGGTACGCCAGCTGGGCGTCCTTCGGCGCCCGGCACGTCATCTCCACCGTGTCCAGCTTGAACTTCACATCTGGCAGCTTCTTGCCGCTGCCGGTGGCCTGCACCGTCTTGGCGCTGGTCGTGAACTCCCTCATCGGGTCCTCCCCTATCTGCGGACGAGCCGGAACCCCTCCGACCTCGCCACCTCTTCCATCGACTCACGCAGCCACGGCTGCGCCCGCGTCCCCGGGTGGTTCACCAGCGTCGTGAACACCACCTGGCCGCCCGCCTGAAACCTCAGGAACCCGCCCGGCCGGCGAGGCCGGATGACGTGCGCGGCGCTGCCGTCGTGCACGGCCGCCGCGTACTCCACCGTGTTCTCGACGAACCCGTACACCTGGCCCACACGGATACCGACCTCCTCGCGGTGCGCCGACCGCAACCGGCCGGTGTCCACCGGGCACGTCAGCACCGCCCGGGTCCGTACCTTCCGCGCCACCGAGCGGACGAACCGCACCACCGGCCCGACCGGGCCGTAGAGCAGCTTCCGGATCTCCCCCGCGTTCAGGTCGATCCGGACATCGGAGCGGACCATCAGCGCCGCCGGGACCGTCTCGTCGGCGCCCGCTCCCCGTCGACGCCGCCGGCCGCCCCCGTGTCGGCCGGCGGCTCGTCGACGTCGACCACCGCGGTGGTCGGCCGCTCCACGTCCAGGACCTCGTACCGGCCAGCGTCGACCAGCTTCGCCAGCCGCGGCCCCCACTCCACCCCGTGCCGCACCTCGCCATCGGCGACACCAGGCATCGCCGTCAACGCCCGCACCGTCACCGTCTGCCCATCCCGCATCGGTCACGCCTCCTCGCACACGCAGATGTTCGTCATCACCGCGACCAGGACCTCCTGGCCGACGCAGCCGCCGGACGGGCCGACGCTGGACTGCTCCCCGATCCACACCGCCTCGACCCCTCCGGCGTTCGGCAGCTCGCACAGGACCGCCCGCCGGATCCGGCCGGCGTCGTCGGCCAGCTCCGCCGCCGAACGCTCAAGGTCAGCGGCGGTCGGCGGCTGGCCGCCGTCGTCGATCGTCGGCGCGCACCGGGCGCTGCCCGCGCCCAGCTCCACCGCCCAGAACGCCCCCGGGTCCGCGCCGGGGTCCAGCGGGATGCCCCGCCCGCCCGGGAACTCCGCCGGCAGCACCGGGTAGGTCCGCACGATCCGCACCCACGCCTGCCCGTCGCAGCACGAGTCGATCGCCACGTCTCGGCCCGGCACCACCGCCGTCACCGCCGGGGTGCCGCCGTGCGCGCCGACCAGCGCCTGCTCGACGAGCTGGCGCAGCTTCACCGCCACCGGCCACGCCACCTCGTCGGCCGGCTGCTCTGCCGGCGGCGGGGGCGGGGGCGGCGGCGGGGGCGCCTCCGCGTCGTGCTCGTACACCAGGTCCACCCCGTAGTACGCGCCCTGGAACGACACCTGCGGGAACGCGCCGGGCGCACCGAACCGGCCGTTCCTCACCAGCTCGTTCGCCGGGATCGCAACTGCGCCGTCAAGCGACACGTGCGGCGCCGTCGACACCACGCCCGAGACGGCCCCGTACTCCCCGTTCGTGTCGTACGACAGGACAACCGCCTGCCCCGGGGCGAGGGGGCGGCCGGTCAGGCTGTACGTCGACCAGCCGGCCGGCAGCACGGCCGGCAGCGGCAGCGTGCCGTAGAGCTGACCGTCAACGCCCCACAGTCGCAGCGCCCGGCCGGGCCGCGACGTGGAGCCCGGCGGCGCCCAGATCCGGGCACCCCGGATCGTGACGTTCGGGGCGAGGCCGATGAAGACGGTCCCCAGCTCCAGCGGGTCCGTGTCGGGCACAGCGGCCGGTGTCGCGCCGTGCCACACCGAGGCGATGGTCGGCTGCGTCACGACGTCCTCCTCCGTCCGCGGTCCAGGTCCGGCGACCACACCACCGAGTCGCGGGGCAGCCGGTGCGGGTTCGCCACCCGCAGCCACTGGTCGACCTCGGGCAGCCCGGTAATGCCGTCCTTGGCGAGCTGCGCCGGGTCAACGAACGACGCCTGCACGCCCTGCCGCACCACCGACTGCACCCGCCGGGGCAGCCGGCACGTGCTGTCGTTCGTCATCGCCTTCGCCACCTCGCACGCGTACTGGCCGGCCGCGATCTGCCCGCCCGGCGGCACCTGCACGCCCCGCCGGTACGTCACCGCCCACGCGCCCGGCTGGTCGTCGCCGACCGTCAGGTCCTGCGTCCACGGCCAGGAGCCGCCGTCAACGCGGACCAGCCACCGCCGGTCCTGCACCACGTACGCCTCGGCGGGCAACACCTCGCCGTCCACCACCACCTCGGTGACGTCGTGGACCGGGCCAGGTAGCGAGACCTCGGCCGCCGTCGGCGGCGCGCACCCGCAGCCGCCGTACCCGACGCAGCCGCACCACGTCACCGCCAGGCTGCCGTACGGCAGCGTCAGCCACGGCTCCTGCCGCAGCCACCCGTCGTAGGTGCCGCGCCGGCACGGCCGCACCGTCGACAAGCACAGGCCGTACCGGCGGCCGGACAGCGCCCACAGGATCTCCGTCGCGAGGTCCGTGGCCGCCGCCTGGGCCGCCGGGTCGATGGTGTCCCAGCCCTTGCAGTGCGCCGTGTTCGGCTGCCACTCGCATGGGCCGGTCCGAGCCGGCTGCGTCACCGCGTCAGGCCGCGACGAACGACTTGAAGCGCTGCGCACCCGACGCCGTGTGCGTCACGGTGATCAGGTGCGTGCCCGGTCCCGCGTACTGGTGGCTCACCGACGCGGCCATGGCCGGGCCGGCGGACTGCGTACCGTCGCCCCAATCCACCGTGTACACGTTGTCCGGCAGCGCCGGCACGTACGCCGCGGTGAACTCGGCGGTCAGGCCCGTCGCGTCGTCCTCGTCGGGGGCCACCGCGCCGTCCGGCGGCCGTGGCGTCACACCGCACGTCGGTGCCGGCGGCGGCAGCATCGTCCAGTCCATGTGCAGCAGGTCGGCGTCGCCCATCGGATCCATCAGCGGTTCGACTCCGGTCGACCGCAGGTACACGTCGTACGGGCCGACACCCCAGCCCGCGTTCTCGATCGCCTTGCCGGTCAGCGTGAAGTTCGCCGCTCCGTTCTCGACGGTGAAGTCCCCGATCATCCCGTCGATGATCTGCGGCAGCAGGAAGTACCCGAACCGGGGCCGCTGCACCGCCCCGGGCTGGCACTTCTTGAGCTGGGTGCCCGACCACAGCTCCAGGGCCACCGCCGAGTCGAGGTTCACCTTGCTGGTGATCCGCAGGCCGGTTGCGTTGCCGTCCTCGTCGAGCACGACCGGCTGCCCGCTGAACAGCGTGTACAGCTCCGGGTCGACCCGACCGCAGGTGACGGTGACGTTGTACATCTTGATCCGACGCCGCGCCGGCTCGAACACGAGCGGGTCACCGTTGGCGTCCTTCTGGTCGATCTCCTCGCCCTCGTCGACCTCACCGGCGTACTCGACGGAGATGAAGCCCTTCGACGTGACGTGGACCGGCCAACCTCCGGCACCCAGGATCGGGTCGCCGCACATCCCGAGCTTCGTGGCCCGGAGCATCTTCCCCCGCACGGGGGTGTCGCACACCGCGGACATCGGCACATCCTCAGCAGGAGAGTCCCATGCCCGGCCCGCAGCCAGCGGCGAATACCTCGCCAGCGTAGCCGAGAGGGTGCCGGCCCCGGGTGGGACACAGCGCCCTCGTCAACGAGCTGCCGGCCGCGCTACCGGGGCGCCGCCGGGTGGGTGCCGAGCACCAGGTCCCGCACCAGGGCCTCGATCTGCTCCGCCTGCCCGTGCGGCACCCGGAACGAGATCGTCGTCGCGCCGGCCACCACCGCGACCGCGGTGTGCAGCCCGTCGCGCTGCGCGGCCACCGACTGCACCGCCCGCATGGCGAGCATCTGCCGGCCCTGCTCCTTGAACCGGGGCCGGCAGGCGGGGAACAGCAGCGAGATCCCGATCGTGTAGATCGCGAGGAGCACCAGCAGCACGTTCGCCACGGTCGTCCGTCCCGGCTGGCTCCACTCGATCCGGTCCGGCCAGATCGCCACCCGGGCATTC
Source organism: Micromonosporaceae bacterium KJ-029 (assembly GCA_005402585.1). Lineage (GTDB taxonomy): Bacteria > Actinomycetota > Actinomycetes > Mycobacteriales > Micromonosporaceae > Micromonospora. Next base: position 57,567 of record BIFP01000007.1, read on the forward strand.
CGTCCGGCAACGTGGGACTCGAACCGCGTCAACGCCTCCATTGTGTTCCCTCCACAGTGAACCGGGCCGCACCCGAGCTGGGTGCGGCCCCGATCCTAGAACGCCTGGCACAGTGCCAGAAGTCCTGTCACAGCTGGCGGCCGTCGATCACCTCGACCTCCCTGCCCAGCTCGGCGGCCTTCGCCCGCAGTTCCGACTCCACCTCGTCCCACGCGGCACCGTCGAGCACGTACGCCTGACGGCTGTCACCCTTGACCGTCGTCACCATCACCGCCCGGTCGACGTCGAGCACCCGGCCGCTGCGCGGGCAGGTGATCGTCCGCATCACGCCGTGCCGCAGGACCTCGCGGTTGACGTACCGGTCCCGGTCGGCGTCGTTGTCGGCCATCAGCGCCCGCAGCACATCGCCCGACATCAGCGCCTCCCTCCCGGGACGACCGGCGGCAGCACCTGCGTGCTCTCCGCCACCGGGGCCGCGCACAGGTCGCACAGCGCCCGCCTCGGCGCGCCCTTGGCCAGGTCCACGCGGCTCGCCATCGGCCGCCTGCAGTTCACGCAGGACAGCTGCACCAGCCGTGGCACCAACAGCCCTTGCAGCTGCAATCCGCACGGCACCAGCGTCTCCCTCGGCGTCCCGCCCGGCAGGGGCCGGATCACCAGGTTGACCGTCGTCGGGAACTCCCGCACGGCCTGCACGTCCATGACCTCCACGAGCTGCCCGAACAGCAGCACCTGGTCCCGCCGTTGCAGGTCCTCTGCCCTGACGGGCAGCCCGTCGTGCCTCGCCTCGCCCATCAGGCCGCCGCCTCCTGTCGGGCCAGCCAGCACCAGCGGGCCTCCACGTCGACCACGATCCGCGTCGTCAGGCCCGCCCACACCTCGGGCGGCAGCGTCGCCAGGTGGTGCCACTGGCCGCCGTGCGCGGCGTAGACGTGCAGCGCGCCCAGCTGGTGCTCCCACAGGTACGCCCAGCACTCGCCGCCGGCCGGGCGGCTGTTGCCGATCGACCCGAAGACCACCGGGCCGGATTCGGCGCCGTGGTCGGCCCGGCCGACGCCGGACACGTACCGCCACCGGTCGCGGCCCTGCTCGACCACGGCCGCCGGCCACTCGGTCGCGGCGAGCAGCTGCCAGTCTCGGCGCAGCAGCGCCCCGACCAGCCGGTCCGTGTTCCCCTGGAACCGGCCGCTCCACATCGTCCGCAGCTGGGCGAGCGTCCAGGTCGGCTGGCCCTCCAGCTCGACGTGCCGCGCCCGGAACGACCCGGCCTCCGGGACGAACCGTCCCACCAGCGCCCTCATCGCGCCTCCTCCATCTCCAACTCCTTGGCGGCGGCCAGGTACGCCATCCGGTCACCGCACAGCCACTGGTGTCGGTAGCCCGCCCGCTGCACGTCCAGCAGCTCAAGGCCGGGCACCAGCGGCAGCTCGGACACCGACCAGCACGCCCACGGCACCCACTTGCGCACGAACGGCGCGGTGGGCACTCCGAGGTAGACGTGCAGCCGGTGGCCGCCGAACAGGTACGCCCACTCCCGGTCGTCGGCGCCGGTGGCGTCGATCCGGCCGGTCTCCAGGTCGCCCGGCTCGTCGTCGGGGACGCCGATCATCTGGGTGAACCCGGGCAGCGCGTAGACGCGCCGCCAGCTGTTCTCCAGCAGCCGGGCGACGGCCGCCGCCAGGTCGTGGTTCAGCTCCTCGTGCACCAGCACCGACAGGGCCGGGACGATCGCGGTCGGGCAGCCGTCGTAGTGGACGGGCCGCGCCTCGTACGTGCCATCGGCTTTCTCAATGCCGATCAGCGCGCGTAGACCCATGTCAACCTCCACGTGAACTTGGGTCTTGCTCGAACAGATACCTTGCCGCTGTACGGCCGCAATCGTCAATAGCGACCGGACATCAAGAGCCCGGCTAGGGACTCCGCACCGGGCCGGACCGCCAGGCCCGGCCCCGACTACGCAGCCACTAGGCGCGCTTCGGGACCGTCACCACCCCGGCCCACTCGCCCCACCCCTGCTCGCCTTCCTGCTGCCGGAACACATGCACGGCCGGGCCGCGCACGTCGAAGCCCTCGCGCAGCAGCACCTCCACCGCCGAGCGCACGACCTCCACCCCGTTGTCCTCGCCGCGCAGCTCGATGTACACCTGGAACACGACCGACTCGTGGGCGCGCGCCCCGTCCCGGCCGCGTCGGTCCGCGATGGCCCGCAGCCGCAACGGGCGCTTCGGGTCCACCTCGAACCGCTTCCGCGCGCCGCCGTCCTCGACGACGGTGAACGCCGTCAGCCCGACCCACCGGTCCACCTCCAGGTCGCGGACGGCGCCCTCCCACCAGCCGCCGAGCGCCCGGTGCGGGTCGTCGACCCGCACTCGCCGGCCCTCGGCAACGACCACGCCGTTCACCAGGTGCTCCGGCTCCGCTGGCCGCGCGTCGCACTCGTCGGCCGGCTCGTCGGCGTGCTTGCAGTCCGGCGCGCACGGGTCCGCGATGTGCGCCCCGCAGTGCTTGCAGCAGTCGTTCTCGTCCCGGCAGCTGTACGGCCCGCAGGCCTCGTCCGCCGCGCGCTTGCCGCGCTGCACGTTGCTCTCGCCCATGTCTACCTCCACGTGAACTTGGGCTTCGGTTGTACATAGACATTGTATGCCGCAGAGCCCCGCGCGTACACAGAATATGTACACGCGGGGCCGTGTAGCAGGTCACACAAGCCCAGGTCAGAACAGGCGGCCCTGCCGGAACACCGCCTCCGCATCGAACGTGGACGAGTCCGGGGCCGGCGGCGGCGGGGGCGGCGGCTTCGGCGCCGCCTTCCGCATGTGCCGCTCCAGCGCGCTCTCCGGCGTCGGCAGCTCCAGCACGTCCCGCACCGCGCGGATCTGCTGGGCCAACTGCCAGGCCCGCCGCATCTCGTCGATCGCGATCTGCCGGGTCCGCAGGGCCTCGTGCATCCACGCGTCCAGCAGCCCGTCACCGCAGCCGACGACTACCCGCCAGCCCAACCCCCACAGGTGCATGTTCACCGCGCACAGCGCCGCCGCCAGCGGGTCCAGGTCGTTCGCCCACCACTCACACGCCGTCGGGTCGAGGCCCTTCTCCCGCATGGCCCGGGCCACGCCGAGGAACATCGTGCCCGTGCCCGCGCACGGCTCCAGGATCCGGTCGCCCTCCTTCGGCCCCGCCATCCGGCCGAGCAGCTCCGTCACGTCCACCGGCGTCAGGAACTGGCCGATGCCCTTCCGCCCGCCGTGGCTTTTCATCTGCTGGAGCAGCGTCCCCAGCAGGTCGTAGTCGCCCCAGCCGTCCGGCCCGAACCGGCCGAGCACCCCGCGCCGCAGCGCCGCCTGGCCGACCGCGTGCACGGCGCGCTTCGTCGTCTCGTCCGGCTCGTCGTCAGTCCACTTCCACAGGTGCATGGTCCGCGGGTTCAGGTCGGGCCTCAGCGCCGCGAACTCGCACCACAGCCGCTGCATCAGCAGCCAGAAGCCCTCGTGGTCCAGGCGCTCCGCCATCTCGCCCACCCGGTCGAGCTGGTCGGCGTCCGGCGCCTCCCGCGCCAGGATCGCCAGGACCGCCACCACCGACATCGGCACCTCGACCCGCGAGCCGCCGTACTGGCTGTGCCAAGCCTGGTCGACCGCCTCCGCGATCCCCCACGCGTGCTCGCGCGGGTCGGACGGCACGGCGTTCGCGCGCCGCACCACCGTCGTAGTCGTCATCTCTTCTCCACGTGAACTGCCGCCGGCTCTCCCGCCGGCGGGAACGGCAGCGCCCCCGCAGCCGCTCGGGCTGCGGGGGCGCTCAGGGTCGGTCAGCAGCTGCCGCACACGCCCGAGGCGGGCAGCTCGCAGAAGCACCGGTCGCACAGCCGCTTGCGCACGGCCGCCACCTCCCGCGCGTTCTCCCGCGCCTGCCGCTCGCGAGCCACCCGCTCGCGCTCGGCCTGCACCCGCGTGTTGTGCTCCCGCACCCGCCGGTTGTGGGCCAGCAGCGCGCGGTCCTCCTCCTGGGTGGGGCGGCGGACGGGCGCCCGCAGCGCCTCCTGAAGCGCGTCGCTGAGCGCGTTCAGCCGGTTGGTGGTCACCGTGTCCGCCCAGCTCAGCACCCGCCGGCCACGCTCGTCGGTCACGTTCAGGTCCATCGGGTTCATCGGGCTCTCCTCGCCAGTCGGGGCGGCTTGCTGTACATACTCATTGTATCCAGATACCAGGCTCGCCGTACATATTTTCTGTACGGATCGGCCGTGGAGCGGGTCACACAAACGACGACGCCCCCCGCGCCCACATGGGGCGCGAGGGGCGTCGACCCGCGCAGCTCAGAACGACTGGCGGTACAGCTCGTGCGTGTAGCAGTGCCAGTAGAACTCCTGATTGTCGAACCCCCGGCAGTCGAAGTGGTCGTCCACGTTGGCCGGCTCCACCTTGGCCACCCGCTCGACGCCCATCACCCACACGGCGTCGGCGCCGTCCTCCTGGATCCACACCATGCCGTCGCGGACGTGCATCACGACGCCGGTCCGCTTGGTCGGCTCCCACGGGGCGTCCCAGCGCACCTGGTCCTTCTCGGCCAGGTCCGGCACCTGCGCCTCACCAGCCGTCGCGGTGACGCCTTCCGCCTGCTGCTTGCTGATCTCCACGTGAACTCCCCTTGTCTCAAAAGGGCGCGCCGGCCAGGGCTCCCCCGGCCGGCGCGCGTCGGATTACTCAGTTCGCCCGGTTGGCCTTCACGCTCTCGGCGACGAACGCCAGGGCCGTCCGCCGCTCGGTCACCTTCATGAGCGCCGCGTCGACCGCCGCCGCCTTGTCGCTCACGGCGGCCAGCAGGTCGCCGCGCACCGCGGTGCGCAGGTCGCCCGCCTTCGCGGTGACCACCGCGTTCGCGGTCGCCCGGGTGAGCTCGTCGGCCTGCCGCTCCAGCTCCCGCTCGGCCTCGGCGACCCGCACCGTCAGCTGGAGAATCAGCCCGCCCCGGTCGGCACCCTCGGCCTCGACGCCGAACTCCTTGAGCAGCTCCTCAACCCGGTTCTCCATCTCAATCCCTCCTAGTGGGGTGGCGCGTTGTGTACACACTCATTGTATGCGTCAGACACTCCCTCCGTACATATTTTTTGTACGATTGGGCCGTGGGGCGGGTCACACAAGGGCGCCGCCCCACCTGGCACGGGGAAGGACCAGGAGGGGCGGCGCGGCCCGAGGCGTGGGGTCCGGTCAGCGCCGCGAGGCGCGAGACCGAGACGCCTTCCCCGGCGGCTGGGAGGAACCGTCCACCGGCTTGGCGTCCACCTCGGACACGTCGGCCCCGGCATCGGCCGATGCGCTCTCGCCGCCGGCCTCCTCGGGGGCGTCGGCCCCGGCATCGGCCGGCGCGCTCTCCCCGCCCGCCTCGTCGGGCACGTCGGCCCCGGCGTCGGCCGACGCGCTCTCCCCGCCGGCCTCAGCCGGCGCGCTCAGGCTCGGCTGCACCACCCGGCTGTCGCCGGTGCCGAGCACCAGGTCCGCGAGGTCGTCCGGCACCTCGAAGGCCAGGCCCAGCGCCCCGTCCGTGGTGGTCCGCACCTCGTCGTGCCGCTCCGGACCGGCCAGGCCGAGCAGCTGCCGGGACAGCCGCTTGGCGTCCTCCTGGTCCGTCGGGTAGATCAGCGTCATCTCTCCTCCTACGCCGGCGCGCCCGGCAGCTTGACCTTCACCGCCGCCACCGTGCAGCTCCACCCCACCGTGTAGAACCGCTCGGCGACCGCGAACACCTCGTTGCTCTTGCGGTCCAGGGCCTCCGGCAGCCTCGGCAGGAACACCGCCGACCTGCGCACCATCACCGGCCCGGTCGCGTACAGCCACGCCTCGTCGGCGTCCGGCGCCGCGTCGCCCGGCCCGACGCCGGTCGTCTGCGCGAACACGACCGGGTTGCCCAGCGGCCCGACGAGCCGCGGCCCCTCCAGCCGGGTCAGCTGCTTCGACGCGAACCAGGCGGCCGTCCACCGCGGGGCCCACAGCACACCGAGCACGCCCGCCTCCTTGGCGAGGTGCGCTTCCAGCAGCCCGACGCCCGTCTCCAGGGCGACCGGCGTGACGCCGGAGCCCGCGAGGACAGGCGTGCTGACCGCCGCCAGGTGCGGCGTCGTGCCCTCCTCGCCGGTCCACACGTAGTGCTCCAGCGACTGCTGCTCGACCAGGCCGACAGCCCGCCGGGCCCGCTCCAGCAGGTCCGGCCTGGCCGGCAGCCGGCCCGCCAGGCCCGTGTACAGCCGGATCACCCGGGACTGCGCCAGCGGCACCCCGTCGGGCAGCTCCATCGTCGCCCGGTCCGGGTCGGACGCCGCCGCCGCGTTCGTCGGCGCAGGCGCGTCGACGCACTGCGGCTCCCACTCCACACCGGCCTGGAACTCGCGCTGGTCCGCCGGGTCGACCACGGCCACCGCCGAGAACAGCCCGTGCCGGTACGGCGTCGTTGCCGGGGCGTCGACGTACACCAGGGGCTCAGCCACCCGCCACCTCCTTCGGGAGCTGGGGGCCGCACCCGCAGGGCGCAACCCCCGTCAACGGGTCGCTCAGCTGCCGGACGCCGCGCAGGAGAACGCCACGGTGCTGCCGGTGACACCGGTCGGGCACAGCGGCACGGACACCTTGTACGACACGTAGCACCGCTTCACCAGCAGCGTCGCCTGCTCGGTGAACAGCGCGATGTACTCGTTGTCCTTCAGCTTCGTGCTGTCGTACACCGCGCTGAGGTCGATGATCGGCTTCGTACCCTTCACCCACGTGCCCGGCGCGTAAATCAGCACGTCGACCGTGGCCGGCCACTGGCCCGGCGCCGTGGTGCCACCGAACCCGGCACCGCCCGCGTTGACGTACCCGTCCTGCCAGTCGTAGATGAACTGCGGACGCAGCCGCCGCCGGGTGAACCACGCGACGATCTGCTCGTCGGACACGTCGAGGTAGTCCACCCCGGCCCGCCGCGCCATGTCGGCGCGGATCCATTCCAGCAGCCACATCGGCACCACGCACTCCAGCAGCGCCCGCCGGCTCATCCGGTACCGGTACCGGTAGTCCGTCGCGGCGATCGACAGCGCGCCGAGCAGCGCGGTGGTCGTCTCGTCGCCGTCGACATCGCCGCCGAGCGTCAAGGCGAACTGCGTCGACTGCGACGGGGCGGTGGCCATCCGCTGCACCAGCCGCGCGTTGATCTTGTGCTCGTGGGCGGTCAGCGCCCGCCGCACCACGTCCCGCGTCAGCTCCGGCCACAGCGCGTTCTGCACGATGTCCTGCTCGATCTGCACCCCGTCCACCTCGAGGCGCGTCTCGGCCCAGTTCACCGTCGGCACTCGGTACGAGGACTTCTCAACGCCCGCGGTGCTGTCGGCCTCGGTTTGCACGAAGCCGATCCCGGAGTACATGTCACGGAAGTCGAGGTTTGCCGGCACCTTGATGCCGCCGCCGCGAGGGATCGTGATGCCTGGGAGGTCCAGCAGACCCTCGGTCGTCTCCAGGCCCTCGCACAGCTCCCACAGCGTTTCCGATGGGGCACCCCAGCCGCCCGCCGCAACGAGGTTGCCGCCCGACAGGCGCGACTCCGACGCGGCCACCTCCACCAGTTCCATGTCGGTCAGGCCCGTGCCACCGGCAACGAGCGCCTGGTCGACGGGCAGCTCCACCCGGGCCACATTCTGCTTGATGCGGGTCGCGACCCCGACCCCGCGCGGGAAGCCGGCAAACTTGTCGTCGAACGCCGAAGCGACTTCCGCCACCGAGGAGAACACGTGCCCGTGCGGTACGTTCGGCACGTCGGCCGCCGCCTTGATGACCGCAGACCTGCCGGCGCTGGTCACCTTCGGCTTCGGCTGCCGGCGCGCCGCGCGCCGCGCCAGCGACGCCACGACCGGCGCCGGCTGCTGCTGCGCCTGCTCGCCCTCGGCCGGCGTCTCCTCAGCCGGTTCCTCACCAGGCTGGCCACCGTCGCCGGGCTCACCGTCGCCATCGCCGCCCTCCCCGCCGCCGTGCACCGTCGCGGTCAGGTCGTCCAGCTCGGACGCGACCTGCTCGGCGGCCTGCTGGATGCTCGCCTGCTCGGTGCGCACCGTCGTCACGAGCGCGGCGATCTCACGCAGCCTGGCAAGGCTGGCGGCGTCCAGGTCCGGGTCGTCGCGGAGGGTGTCGAACGCCGCCACGGCCTGCGTCTCCAGCTGGCCCAGGGCGTCGAGGTCGAGCCCGTCAAGGCTCGCAGGGATCTCAAACTCCACCGTCGGCTCCTCAGCACGGTAGGGATCTCAGTCCCGACCGGCCCGCAGCCAGCATCGGTGGTTCAGCGCACAGCGTAGCCGCCAGCTTCCGATCAAGGCGACTCTGCCTGCATCATGGTGGAGCTATATGGGCCGTCGGGTTGTTCCACCGCCGTCCCCATCCGCGCCCTTGGGGCAGCTCACCGATGCCCCCCTATATGCGCGTGCGCGGTAGGTGGATCATCCACACACCTACCGCGCGGACCCTTCCATCGAGCAGCGAAAGGTGGGCGCACGACCATGCCCATGACGAAGAGCTAGGGCCGCAACTGTGGGAGTTTCCGCGGGCAGGATCGCCGCGGTTACTCCTCTAGTGATCGCGATCCTGCTCCTTTCGCTCGCGTTCCTGCTGGTGAGGCGGACCGAGCAAAGGGGTGGGTCCTTCGAGATCCACTGGAAAACCGTTGCGTTCCGCATCAGGTATTCGTCCGAACCCGACGGCCTCAACGAGCGTGCTGAGGCCCAGGACCAACTAGCGCAACCCGATCCGACAGCTGCGTCTTCGTCGCAGCCTGTCGAGGGAGCCGCCCGACCTCCTGAGGGAGGTGGCGGCCCGTGAGATAGACGCGAGGCGGTGCGGTGCCGGGTGGCACCGCACCGCCGCTCTACTCTCGCACCTAGCGGAACGTCCCGCCGCCACCCGGTCAGCCAACGGCTTGCGGCGAAGGAAGGGGCCACATGCGCAGATGCGCGGCGGTGACGGCCGGCTCCGGTCCGACGATCATGACCAGCGACGCGCCGAGGTGGCCACCACACGCGGCGAGTGGTTGTCCGGTAGCCATGTCCGGGCAGGCCAGGTAGACCCAGTTCGGCATGCGGCGGCCGTCCACCGACACCGTGCGGATACCGGTCGCCTCCGGCGGATTGTTGGTATCGAGCCGGTCAGCGTACTGCGGGGGAGGTGGTCCGGCTCCCCACGGAGGCTCGCCGCGCCGTCCGGCGAGTGCGAGCTGGTAGTTGATGAGCGCCGTCCACAGATGGTGAATGAGTGAGGCTCCGCCGGTATCGTCCCGAACCGTGACGACATCGACGGTGGTGCGGTCATCGAGTTCGTGTCCGACACGAACCTCGACGGGTCGTGGTTCGCCGAGGTCGCGGGTGATGCCGTGTACATCGGCGTGCGTGGTCTCCGAATGCCGGCCGATTACGCGGGTACGAGCAGAAGGTGTCTCCAGCATGGCAAATCTGACACCGAGCCAGCGGTGAACATCTTCCGCCGCAGGGTGTACAGGCCAGTCGTTCTGACCTGGTTGTTCCGCGCTGTAATCCATGCTGGAGACTCCCTTCACTGCCCGTAGCTCCCTGTCCTCTCCGTACTAGAGAGGCAGGGCAGAGTCGTTACAAGTACGCGCTTGCGGTTGGGCTGCCCGAGAAGCAGATGGTGCCGTTGGAGAGGGTCGCGATGCTGCCGGGGCGGACATTGGCGTAAACCCAGCCGGCTCCACTGGAAGTGAAGCCATGGGTCTTCGCCCAGAACCTCGTCGGCTTGGAGGGGTCGTGCCAGGTCTTGGTGCTCGACCCGTAGTTGTCGAGCACACCGACGGCCCAGTCCGTGTAGATGGCCCCCGGGTAGCTTGGCAAGATCGTGTAGCCGGTGTAGATGGACGTATAGTGCTTCTTGGTGTCCACGGCGGTCAAGTAGACAAAGGAAGTGCCGCAGTTTCCGGTGACCTCGCCGAGGAGGTTGGCTTCGCCCTCCTTCACGGCATACTCGACCCCATTGCTGTCAACGTGGACCTCGTACCCGTTGGCCTCGGCGATCTCGTGGTCGACGCCGATGCGCTCCATCGGCATCTCGATGTAGACGGACGTGGGATCCGGCTCGGCTGCGGGTTCGGCGGCATGGGCAGGTGCCGACGAGAGGCCGCCAGCCACCAACATGGCTGCCACGACCACAGCAGCGCGTAGACTGACCCGGAACTGCATACGTTCTCCTCCTGAAGGGGATGGACTACGCGGCGAAACGGTGGCTGCGGTGCCGAATCACCGCAGCCACCCCCGCGTTTAGGTAGGACAGTCCTACCAGAGCATCTACGGCACCCGCTGCCCCTGCCGCTATAAGCGAAGACGTCCTCGCGACGATGATCACTCAACGTCAACCTTGCGAGCGGCCGCTCTTGCAGATTGCACAAAGGCAGTAACGCTGTGTCAGTCGGCACCTCCATCGAGTCCTGAGTGATGATTGTCACTAAATAGACACATGTGAGCGGCTGATGGTCCTCGACGTGACGACACGAGGCGGTGCGGTGCCAGAAAACACCGCACCGCCGCTCTACTTCCCCACCTGGCGGATCGTGCCGCCGCCACCCTTCTGGACGTCGGCGACCTCCGCTGCCGTCTTCGAGTCGTACTCGCCACCGGCACGGCCGTCCCCGTAGGACAACATCCACACGGTGCGCCGTGCCTTGCCGCCGCAGTTGCAGCCCACCAGCTTCCCTCCCCTACTTGCCGTGCACCTCGGCGGCCAGTGCCGCCACGAGAGTCCTGCGGTCCCGGCCGATCGTCGCGGCGATCCGGTCGGCGGTCGCCGCGGTGGCGACCCGCTCCCGCTCGGCCGCGAACCCGGCCGTGATCGCACGTCGCACCGCCGCGTCCAGGACGGCCGGGGACAGCCCGGCCGCGTCGCGCCGGCCGGAGGTCGGGCCGGTCGCCTTCCAGCCGGCCCAGCCGGAGGCGACCATCGCGTACGCCCGCCCGCCCGACGACCGTCCCCGCACGACGGGGAACCCGCCGACGTTGACGCACAGCGCGGCGACGAGCTGCCGGGCCCCGCCGATCCACCGCCAGTCCCCGGACAGCGGCGACCGGCGCAGCAGCTGCACCTGCTCCTCGGTGGCCTCCGGCACCAGCGACCCGGCGACCCACGTGCCGTGCGCGTCCCGGCCCGCCCGCACCACCGCCACCTGCGTGCCGGTGTCGTCGTAGTGCGCCACCGCGCTCGCCGCGCTGGCGGCCAGGTCGGCGTGCCCGGTCGACGCCGTGATGTGCCCGACCGCTATCAGGTCACCCTCCGCGGTCTGGACCTCCGGCCGGTGGAACCAGTCGAACCCGCCCTCGGCCGGCGGCAGCACGCACTGCCCGCCCGTCAGGAACGACAGGTGGCAGTCGTTGTCCGCGAGGTGTCCGAACACCCGCCCGTCCGCAGTCACCTGGATGGGCGTCAGCTCCGTCAGGCCCGGGGCGTCGAACCAGGCCCGGGGCGGGTACAGCGGCGCGACCTGCTTCCGCGTGCCGCCCGCGCCGGCCGCGGTGACGGCGGCTTCCTCTTCCTCCGCCCCATCCGAGGGCGGCTCGTCCTCGTCGTCGCCGGCCGGCTCGTCGTCGACCAGCTCCAGCCGCACCTCCATGAACGCCTGCGTGCCGACGAGGGTCACCGCCATGACCCGGCCCTTCGTCACCTTGATGTACGGCTCCTCGCCGGACTCGATGAACGCTTCCCACTCGTCGTCGCTCATGTCCTCGATCGGCGTGCCCTTCGCGTCCGTGTACACGAACTCGAAGTCGTCCAGGTCCACGCTCGGGAACAGCACCCCGGCGCGCAGCAGCTCCAACGCCTCCGCCAGCTCCGGCACCGCGTCGATGAAGTCACCGACGCCGGTCAGCTTCGACTTCTGCACCTCGCCGGCCGTGATCCGGCCGATCGTCACCGCGCCTTCGTGCGCGGGGGCGTCCGAGCGCGCCCACCTCAGCGGCAGCGGCAGGTCCCGGAACGACCACTCGCCGTCCGCCGCGAAGATCCGCCGGTCGCCCGACGCGGCACCCAGCGGCGCCAGCGTCCCCTTCCACGTCGCCATCTGCTTGCCACCCTTCGCGGCTGCCGCCGCCGTCACCGTGATGTCCAACCCGGTGGCCCTGTCCCGTCGGGGCCACGGGTGCTTCGGGATCGCAGGCAGCGGCTCGTCGGCCGGTACCTCGATCATCGTGCAGCGGCAGTTCACGACCTTGCCGGGCGGCGCCGCCGGGTCGCCCGGGAACCGCAGCGGCACCCCACCGACCATGAACACGCCGTCCAGGGCGACGCGCTGCCCGTCCGCGTCCCGGTGGTCGTGCCTGGTGCGGTGGTCGTGGGTGGCCACCCACACCTTGTCTACCTTTTCGTCCAGCGCCGCCTGAAATGTCAGCCAGGCGGTCAGGGTGCCGGCGTTGTACGCGCCGATCGTCTCCGTCCGCGCGATCGTCACTGCCCGGTCCTCCCACGCCAGGTCGCCGAGGATCACCTCGATGGCGTCCCGGATCCGCGGGATGCTCGCACCCTCCGCGGTCAGCTCGGTAACCGCTGCAGTGACCTGTGTCCACGCGCTGTCCGGCACCCCCTGCAAGCGGTTCGGCAGCTGCGCCAGGTACTCGTCCTTCAACTGCTCGACCCGCAGCACGTCGACGTCGCCGCCCGCGTCGGCTACTCCGGCGAGGAACGTCTCGTCGACGGCGGGCACCAGGTGCGCGGTCATCGCCTCGAACCACGCCTGCCCGGCGCCGGCGAGCGCACCCGCGTCGGGCGGCAGGGCCGCCGCGGTGACGGTCGGCAGGGTCACCTGCCGGGCCGACCGCAGCCAGGTACGCAGGGCGGCCCGCGCCGCCTGCTCGACGCGCTTCTCGGCGGCGATCACCCGCGCCTCGTGCGTGAGCCGCAGCGGCAGCCACCGGTCCCGGTCGGCCACGCTCACTCCTCCTGGTCGGGCGACGTCTCGGCGACCACCGTGATCGTCTGCCCGACGCACTGCACACCACCGTTGGGCAAGCACGCCGGCATCCCCGACGCGGTACGCACCAGCCGCTGCACCGTCAGCCCGTTTTCCCGCAGCTCCAGGCTCACGAAGTCCTCGTCGAGGACGATGCCGACCTGCCCGAGAGCGGCACGCAGGTCGGTCAGGGTCACGCTCTGCGGGTCAGCCACCGGTCCTCCTGGTCTGCTGATAGCGGGCCGCCTCCTCCGGGGCGCAGGCGTGCTCCGCGTCGCTCAGGGGCGGCTGGTCGCCGTCCCACAGTTCTCCCCACCAGCCGCAGGTGCGGCACTGCGACCAGCGGATGACCTGGCAGCCCTTGCCGCGCCCGGACCGCTGGCAGGCGTGCCCGTGGGCCATTACCAGGTCGGGGGCGACGGCGGTCGGGGCGGTCACGCCGGCACCAGCTCCCCGGCGACAGTGCCGGCCAGGTGCTCCCGCAGCTCGTCGGCGTCGTGCCGGCGCCCGCTCACCAGCAGCGCACCGACGTAGCCGGTGAGGGCCGCCGTCAACTTCTCCGGGTCGACGCCAAGCCGGCCCGCCACCGCCGGGACCGCAGTGAACCCGCCCTGGAGCAGGCGAGGCACCGACGTGGGCGTGGACTGCCGCACCGTGTGGTACTCCCACACGGACAGATCGGTGTGCCGGTACCGGTCCCGGCCGATCACCCGTTTGCCGGCGACTTCCAGCGCCCGCAGCGCCAGGGCCTCGCACGCGCCCACGAACGGCCCGGTCAGCGGTTCCGCCGCAGCGGCGAGCGCCGCCTTGTCGGGCGGCCCACGACGTTCGGTGTCACCGTCCGGCGGCGAAGTCGTGGCCGGCGCGTGGCCCTCGGCGGTCGGCGGTTCGCTGGCGGGAAGCTCAGCCGACGCGGGCGGCTTCAACTCTGCCGGGTCGACCTGCACGCCCACCTGGGCGACCTCCAGCAGCCGCTGCACGAGCAGCGGCCCGGCCGCCGGCACCGTCCGGATGATCTCCAGGAGTCGGCGCAGCTCCCGCTCATCGTCCGTGGGCTTGTCCTCGTCACCGAAACCCGTCTCCCGGCGCAGCGCGTCGCCGGACAGCTCACCGAGTCCGTAGAGGTCTTTCGCGTCGGCGCCCTTGTCCGGGCTCTGCGTCAGCTCGCTGGTGTCGTACCAGACGATCCACCGCTTCGCATCGGCGACGCCGGACGCACCTTCGAGCGCCGGCCACAGCATCTGCTGGGTCAGTGCCGCGCACACCAACTCCAGCTTGCTCTCGACGTGGTACTTGATCGTCGCTTCGTCGGTCATCCAGGCGCCCCAATGGTTCGCCTGGGTCATGCCCAACAACATCTCGGGAGGGGCGTCCAGGCCCAGTGCCAGCCGGCGGATCGCGCCGTCCAGCATCGCCGGCACCGACGACGACAGCTCTGTGGCGAAGCTGAGCAGGCGAGCCTTCTCCAGGTGCTCCGCCGGCCCCTGCACAACGATCGGCACCAACGCGGCAACTGAGTCGCGGTCCTTCACCGCGGTGGTCATCGCTTCGGTCAGCGTCGCCAGGAACGACGACACCCCGTCCTCCGGGTTCTCCTCCTGCTCGGGGGCGACGAAGCTCAACTCGTTTGGCAACAGCAGCACACCCGCGCCCGCCAACCGAGAGTCGATCTGCGACTGCACGTACTGCGTCAGCCGCTCGATCAACCGCAGCACCCGCCGGTTGGACTGCACCTGCGATGACGGCAGGGCGTGCTTGCGAGGGCTCGGCGACCAGATCCGCACGATGACCGTTTCGTCAGGCTCCAACTCTCTGGCGCCCGCGCCCTGGTCGAGGACGTACTTCCCGGCACGCTCGGACAGCTCCTCCGTCGACGCGATGATCCACGTCTCCCGGTCGGTGGCGTTACCGTCCTCGTCGCGTTCTGGCTCACCAATCAGGTAGCACTCACCGGGCACGCCGAGCTGGACTCCGGCATCGGACAGCAGCTCGGCTTGCTTGCTCGGGCCGCCCAGGAACGTCTCGTTGACGCCGGGCGGCGCCTGGTCCGGCGTCTCGACGGGCCGCCCCTCGTCGTTGACCTGCGTGATGTACAGCCGGGCCCGGCCCATCGCCTTGGCGATCGTGTTCACCAGGTAGGCCAGTTCGCCGCACTCCTCGTAGTGCCGCCACGCCTCCTCCTGCCACTGCTGCTTCGTCACCTTCCGCAGCGCGCCGCTCGACTCGTAGCGCATCTTTGCAGCGGACGCGACGACTGCGGTCGCCTTGCCGAGCGGGCTGTCGGCGCTCGGCTTCGTGCCCCACCAGGCCATCGGCTACGCCTCCGGCTCGGCGCGCACAAGCAGGCCGGTCGCGTACGACAGGGCCAAGGCCACGCTCGGCATGTCCACCCACCAGTAGCCGGACCAGCGCGGCAGATACGACAGATGCCACCAGCCGGCGGCGGCGGACGCGGCGACCCACACGGACATGCACCATCGGCACATCAGCAGGTACGCCACCGGGCTGCCGTCGGGGAGTCGCCTCACGATCGCTTCGCGGGGTCGCCGGGTGATCTCGTCGGCGACAACCAGCCGGGTCACCCGCGCCACGAACAACAACAGCACCACAACCTCGATCAGCCCCGCCACGGATATGAGCATATGCAGTTCGATTGCGCCCGCATAGGTGACTACACCCACCGTCGCGACAACCATCGGAAATTCATGAATATCAAACTTAACGACGACCGCGAGGCCGCAGCTTCATCGGCGCGGCTGTAACGTCCCCATGGCAGACGAATCCCGTTCGGCCGAGGACGACGAGACCGTAGGGACACGAAACGCGCGGGGAGGCACGGATGGCGCGTCGGGGCAGGGCCAATACCGACAAGATGGTCCCCGTGGATGACTACAAGCACGCCTCCGCGAAGCGGACAAACAATCCACCTGCTGGGCTAGCCCACCTCGACCGCGATGAGACGCCGCTGCACCCGCTTGCCTACGACCCGCACCTCGACCCTCAGCTCGTGTGGGCCGGCAAGGCCGAGCGGAACCAAACAGACATCCCGGCGCCGTCCATCCATGTGCATGAGGACCTTGCCGCAGAGAAGATCGTCAAATCGGTGCGCCGGCGACGACTCCAGCAGCCGTTGTTCGACCTGGACGTGCTCGATCCCGCCGAGGCCGTCGAGTTCTACCAGCACGACCTTAGCTGGAAGAACCGGATGGTCCTCGGTGACAGCCTCATGGTCATGGCGAGCCTACTCGACCGCGAACGCCTCGCCGGCCAGGTCCAGTGCGTGTTCATGGATCCGCCGTACGGCATCAAGTACCAGAGCAACTTCCAGCCGCGGATCAGCGATCGCGCAGTCAAAGACGGCGATGACAACTCGCTGACACGCGAGCCCGAGATGATCCAGGCCTACCGCGACACCTGGGAGTTGGGCGTCCACTCCTACCTGACGTACCTGCGTGACCGATTCACCGTCGCGCACGAACTGCTCGCCGACAGGGGCTCGATCTTCGTTCAGATCGGTGAGGAGAACGCACACCGAGTGCGCGCGGTGCTCGACGAAGTGTTCGGCGGCAAGAACTTCGTCAGCCAGATCGCATTCGTCACCACCAGCGGCGCCGGGTCACCTGGCGAACTCAAGGCGCTGCCGGCCACGGCCAACTACCTCGTCTGGTACGCGAAAGATCGCGAACAGATGAAGTATCACCAGCTCTACCTGGCAAAGCGGGGCGTCGGCGATGACCTGAACTACGCCTACCTTGAGCTGGCTGACGGCTCGCGACGGCGGATGAGTTCCGATGAGATCAACGGCAAAGTGCCTCTTCCTGATGGATCTCGCCCCTACCGCATCGACAATCTCACTTCGCAAAGTGGCGTCGACAAGACGCGCTTCCCGGTGGAGTTCGACGGTGTCGAGTACACACCTCGCAAGGGCGTCTGGAAGACGGGCTACGAGGGCATGGAGCGTCTGAAGACCGCTCGCCGCCTCCAAGGCGGCGGTAAGACTCTCAGCTACGTCCGGTACCTCGACGATTTCGATGCGCGCCCGCTAACAAACGTCTGGGACGACACGGTGCAATCCGGCTTCGGAGCGGAGAAACAGTACGTCGTTCAGACTAATCCGCGCGTCATCGCTCGATGTATCCTCATGACGACCGATGCTGGCGATCTCGTCCTTGATCCCACATGCGGGTCAGGAACAACAGCGTTCGTAGCCGAGCAGTATGGAAGGCGTTGGATCACCACCGACACCAGCCGCGTCGCTCTCGCGATCGCCCGCGAACGCCTTCTCACCGCCCGATACGACTACTACGGCCTCGTCGACCCGAGCCGTGGCATTGACGGCGGGCTGAAGTACAAGAGTCTTCAGCGGGTGACGCTCCGGTCGATCGCGCGGGGCGACGAGCCGGAACAGGTCGTGCTGTACGACGAGCCGATCGTCGTCAAGGGGAAGGTGCGCGTGAGCGGGCCGTTCACCGTGGAGGCGCTTTCGCGCTACGCGGTCAACCCAACAGACGACGCCCCATCGGAGCCCGAGCACGTAGAGGCGGACGCGACGAACCACGTGCAGACGCTCCTTGCTGCACTGCAGGCACAGGGAATCCCCCGTCCCGGGAGCCAGCCCGCAAAGATCGAGTCGCTGTCGCCGCTCGCCGGCGCTGGCGCACTGCAGGCAGAAGGTGTGGCTAACCTGGGCGGCAAGCCTCGCCGGTTCGCGGTCGCGCTCGGCCCAAAGTTCGGGGCGATCACGATGGCGCAGGTGTCCGACGCGCTTCGCGAGGCCATTGGGTTCGAGATGGTGGTTTTCGCCGGGTTCGCAGTGTCCGCAGACGCGCAGGAGCGCCTGGGTACCGGCAAGGTCGGAGGCACCCAGGTGTCGCTTCTACTGGCAAACCCAGACCTACTGGTCGGCGACCTACTCAAGAACACGAAGGCTTCGCAAACGTTCCGGCTCTACTCCGCGCCTGACGTCAAGGTTGAGCAAGGCGCTAACGGGTATCGGGTGAAGGTCGAGGGCGTGGACACGTTCGACGCCGCCACTGGCGACGTCGTCTCCTATGGCCGGACTGGCGTTCAGGCGTGGTTTCTCGACGACGACTACGATGGCACCGTGTTCCGGGTCGCCCAAGCGTTCTTCCCGGTAACCGACGCGTGGAAGAAGCTCCAGGCGGCACTACGCGGGACCGTTGACGCCGACCTGCTCGCCGAGCTCCATGGGTGGACGTCACTGCCGTTCGACGCGGGCGAGCACCGCCGCGTCGCAGTTCGCGTTATCGCACAGGACGGCAACGCCTCCGAGATCGTGCTGTCGCTGCCTGAGAGTGCGTCCTGATGGCGGGCGGCGCGGCTGGTGAGGGCGGTGCGGTAAGCACCGTCATCGAGGGCAACCCCATCATCAACAACGCCTTCACGGAACCAACGCGCTATTGGCACTTCAGTGGCGTCGCCCCAGAGATCCGCAACGGCCGGCGGACCGCCGGCTACTTGGCGCCGTCGCCCGATGGCCAGCTCAAGATCACCGATGACGTGATCCCGCTCGCCCTGGTAAACGACCTCCGCGACCGTGTCCGACAGTGGCGGGCCGACGGATATCCTGGCGCCACGACTATCACGCGGGACCTGTTCCGGCACTGGTTTGACGACGACCGGATCGCCTCGGCCGCCCGCCCGTTCTTCTGCCAGCAGGAAGCTGTCGAGACCATCGTGTTCCTCGTCGAGGCCCCCGACCACCTCAAGGTCGGCGTCAATGTGCCGGGCGCCGGCGAGGCGTACACGCGCTGGGCCGTCAAGATGGCCACCGGTACCGGCAAGACGATGGTGATGGCGCTGGTCACCACCTGGTCCGGGCTCAACAAGGCCGGCAGCAGGCAGGACACCCGGTTCGCCGACCAGATCCTCGTCATCGCACCGAACCTCACCGTCCGGGACCGGCTCGCTGGTCCGGGTGGCATCGACCCGACGCACCCAGAGTCGCTCTACATCGAATTCGACCTGATCCCGCCGCAGTACACGGCCCTGCTCGGCCAGATCCGCGTCCAAGTGATGAACTGGCACGGCCTCGCCCCCAAGGAGGATCCGAAGCGATCCGTGCTCAAGCGCGGTCGCGAGTCGGACGCCGCGTTCTGTCGCCGCGTCCTCACCGACCTGTCGCCGACGGGCCGGGTCCTCGTCCTGAACGACGAGGCCCACCACGCCTACCGGTTCCCGCCCGACGCGGTCGCTCAGGGCGCGGATGCCGACGAGTTGCGGGAGGCGACCGTCTGGATTGACGGGCTGGAGCGGATCCACCGGCACCGCGGGGTCCTGCGCGCGATCGATCTATCCGCGACACCCATGTACCCCGGCATGTTCAAGGACCGGGCATGGACTCCGTTCGAGTGGATCATCAGCGACTTCGCGTTGGTCGATGCAATCGAGTCCGGGCTCGTCAAGATCCCACGCACGCCGACCGCCGACGACGCCGGCGAGGCCGTCCCCAAGTACCGCAACCTGTGGGAGCACATCCGCAAGACACTGCCGAAGCGCAACCAAGCCGAGGCCGAATCGCACCCGATGATGGACTACCTGGCCGAGGCCGACGGCCCGTTGAAGCAGCTCGCCGCCGCGTGGGAGGCCACGTTCTCCACCTGGGAGCAGGCCGGCCGCGCCGTACCGCCGGCCATGGTCGTCATCGCGCACGACACCACTGTCGCCCGGCTGTTGGAGAAGCACATCGCCGACCTCGGCGAAGCCTCACCGATGCTCGTCAACCCGAAGACGGGCGAACGCGTCACCATCCGCATCGACTCCGACGCCCTCGCGAAGGCCGAAGCCGGCGAGGGCAACAGCGCCGCCGAGCAGACCCGCGAGATTGTCGCCACCGTGGGCCGCGTCGGCAAGCCGGGCGAGCAGGTACGTTGCCTCATCTCCGTCGCCATGCTCAGTGAAGGCTGGGACGCACGCAACGTCACCCAGATCCTCGGCCTCAGAGCGTTTGCGTCCCAACTCCTGTGCGAACAGGTCGTCGGCCGAGGGCTGCGCCGCTCAAGCATGGGCGACCTGTCCCAGCCTGAATTCGTCGACATCTACGGTGTTCCCTTCCAGCTGCTGCCCATGGCGAAGGCCACCGGCGGGAAACCAAGCGCACCCCCGGATTACACCAATGTGCACACCGTCCGCGACCGGCATGACATGCGGATCGAGTTTCCACGGCTCGTCCAGGTCGTGCCCGACGTCCACGACAGGCTCGACATTGACCTTGACGCAATCGAGCCGATACGGGTCACACCACGGTTCGACCCGACCCAGACGTGGGTCGAGTTCGACCTCGGCACCCCGCATGCAGGAATGGGCGGTGAGACACAGGACCGCGAACGCGCCTACGAGAACTTCCGCGTCCAGCGGCTTCTGTTCCGTGTCGCTGCGGGGCTGATCGAGCCGTACAAGAAACCATGGCTGTTTCCACAAGCCCTCCGGATCGCTCAGCAGGTCATCCGGCCCGTTGGGGATGGCGGGAAGATCGACTACGCGGCCGGCGTTGACCCGCGCGAGATTTGCAACCTGCGCTACCTCACGCTGATCCGTGAACGTCTCTCCGCCGCGCTACGTGCGGGCGAAGGGCCAGAGCGGTTCCTGCCAGCGCTTGACGAGTACCAGCCGATCGGCAGCACAGACGGCCTCAACTTCAACTCACCTACCGACCGCTGCGTTCCGACCTCCAAGAGCCACCTGTCGCACGCGGTTTGCGACTCTGGTCTGGAACGAAAGATGTGCGCTGTCTTCGATGCACACCCCGACGTCCAAGCGTGGGTTAAGAACCACAAGCTGTTCCTGGAGATTCCGTACCTCTACTTCGGGACCACCTACCGCTACCGCCCAGACTTCGTCGTCAGGCTCGACAACGGCCTCACCCTGCTAGTTGAGGGCAAAGGTGACCCGGACGAGAAGGACGATGTTAAGGCGACTGCTGCACGCCGTTGGGTTGAAGCCGTCAACACCTGGGGTGGCCTCGGCACCTGGGTTCACCACATCTGCTACGACGCCGCCGACCTTGACGAAGCGCTTCGGACCATACACGCCCAATGCGAATCGGCCTGACAGTAGAAGCGCGGACAGCCTCCGGCATCACCCGCTGATGCGGGGCGTGATCGTCGCGGTCACGCCCCGCATCCCGGTGTCAGGAGTCAATCCGGGTAATAATCCGACCGGGCGGGAAGGTAGGCGGCCAGCCAGGAACCGGGGCGGTGTCGGCGCCAGCGCCGGCGATCAGCCAACCTCGCTCGGTGAGGTGCATCAGCATCGGGTACGCGACCATCGGTCGTGAATGATCAATCACCCTGACCTCCGTACCCTGCCCCAGCACCACCACCTCATAGCCTGGGCTGACCGGGCGGGGCCGACTCAGGAAGCCGAGCCGCTCGGCGTCCCACCCGGCCAGATCCCGCCGCAACTCGGCAAGCACCGCGTCATGCACGCGAGGCCACAGCGGATGCTGCACACACTGCGGGTTCGACAGATCGTGCGCCAGGTCGTCGCGGTCGAACCGGGCAACGTCGGCGTCCTCCCGGTTGGCGTAGATCCACTGCTGCGCCAACGCCAAGCGGTACGGGTCGTCTAGCAGCGCCCACGCGCTGGGCAGGTCACCGGTCAGCACGCACTCGACCCACACCATGCCGTAGCCGGCCGGGCCTTCCTCGTGCGCCTCCAGCTCCGCGCGCGTCTGGTCAACCCCGGGTGCCAGGTACTCGTCATCGGTTGCCATCAGGGCACCCTACGGGCAGTCACTCGCGACGTCAGCCCCGCCGCCCGATGTCGCCGGATAACCTCCGAATCCTTCGTCGTCTCGTCGTCGCGCGGCCCGCTGAGCGTGGCGTGCAGGTCCTCGACCACAAACGCCCACCTCTCTGCCAGGCTCCGCTTCCGCCGGTCCCGATCCTCGTGGTTGCCCCGGCGACTCCCGATCCGCTGGCCGCCTCACGCCTCTTCTTCAACAGCGATCCGGACGTCAGGCGAGTTGATCCGCGCAACCCGCCAGGAAGCGGTTGACCGCTGCACGGGCTGGCATGTCCTCCATAGACAGCAGGCACGGGATCTTAGCGACCTGGCGGTGCATCACATCGTCGGCCTGGTCACGAAAGGCCACGAGGCGCTTGACGTACTTCCCATCGGTGCGGCCCCACTGATGGTTGTTAGCGACCTGCGTGAACGACGACTGACCAAACAGCGGTGGTACGTGGTCCAGCAGGGCACGCAACAACGCATGTGCCGCGTACGCATTGCCGGCACGGTAGTTGTCATCAAGCTCACGCAGGAGGACGAGGAGCTTCGTGCAATCCCATTGCCCTCCGTGGGCCTGCTTGATTAGGTCGAAGACGCGCTCATCGATGTAACCACCCGCCTCGCCCAGCATCGCCGTGGGCGGGTCGCTCGATGGTTCAGCAACCGTGGGCGCCTGGGGCGCCAGCCAGCCCTCTCTCGCCTCGATGAACTCCTCGACGCTCTTCACACGCGAGAAATGCCTAACATCTCGGCCAACCCTCACGTGCCAGTCATCGCTGTCGAGAGCGCGCCAACTACCCTCTCCGCCCCATCGTTCGAAGTAGAGCAACTCGAAGAGCCGACCGAGCCGGCCAGCCTCACGCAAGGGCACCCGAAGGCCCTTGGCAAGCATCGCACTGGTGACCGTCACTGTCGTCTCACCCGTCTCCGGGTCATGCTCTTCCTCGTATCGCGCTAGCCAGCGCAGGGCGCGGAGGAAAAGTTCTACATCTTCCTCGCCTCCGTCGCAGCGCTCGATGCCGGCCAGCGTAAGCCGCATCAGGTCGCGGCCTCTCGGCGCGATGCCGCGCGGTGCGTGGGTCACCAGCAGCATGTCGGGAATCCCGACAGCTACCTGCGCGACGTCGATCTTTGCCGCTCGCCGAAGCTGGCGGTCCACACGATCGAACTCCGGCCAGACGCCATGGCTGCGGAAGTGGTCGTACAGTGCCTGGAGGACCGCCCGATGCGGATCCTTTGCCGGCGTGGAAACGGAAGCCACTCCTTGCTTCCTTCCTATGATCGATCCGAACACCCCTGCTGGAGCAGCGTGCGCGACAGTGCCCTCCACTTGCCGGCTTGCTGCGCTCACGGCACGTCTACGGGAGCCGGCGCGACGAGCTTGGCCTACGTCCGGGCGGGACGGCCGAAGTTCGATGCGCTAACGGGATGGTCTCCTTGGTTCAGCGGCCTCCCCGGCCCGTCGCGCCGCTGTCGCGGCAGTCGTCGAAGAGACTTCCCCGTCGGGTCATCACGTGGCGCCATCGTCCGTGTTCCTGCCTAGTCGAGGAGGCGGTGTGGGGGACGAGCGGCTGGGGTGGCGAGCAAATGAAGCTCATTCTCCGCGCGAGCTGCCAGCTTCATGGGGGGTATCGGCGGGGTCGCGTGTGCTGCGTTGACGATGCGATCCAGTCCTGCGGCCACGAGCGTGGGGGTGGTACGCAGCGCAACTGGCAATGCGACCGAGTTGAACCTGGCAGCGTGCATGATCCGGTTGCGCTGATCGTAGAGCCGACGCAGAGCAGCCTCGATGTAGCGTCGTACCCGCGCCATGACAGGCGCGGGGTTACGGACCAGCGCAATTGCCCTGGCTGCGCCGACAGGGTCGGCGAACTGGACGGGGGCTGGTACGTCCGCCGCGCGCAGTGCCGCATCGATGATGTCGAGTCGTCGGGTCGCGGATCCGGCCGCGGCGAGTTGTGCGGCGACAGCATCGTTGCCGTGGGTCTTCCAGGTGTGCGCGAGCACGTTCAGCTCTGCGCGTGAGTAGGAACAGGTGATGATCGCTGCGAGCCGGTCAGCGGCTCCGACGCCTGGTCGAGGGGCGCGGCCACCGAGAAGACTCTCGATCGCCGCCCAAGCGCTGGCTACGGAGGCGCCTGAGGTGGACACGTCTAGGGCGGCGAACAACTCCAGCGCGTCGTCGAGCTGCGCGTGCGTGGTGGCGGTCACGTCATCGGTGTCCAGCGGAGCGAGGAGCAGATCGTGTCGTTGCACGGAGGGCAGATGAGCGACCGGTGCCCACGTTCCGAGGTTGCGCCAGTCAGCCTCGCCCTCAATCCATGCCTTGCCGGTGGGCTGCAGCAAGCCGCGGCCGCCGACTCGGGCTCGGGCGGCGAGCCTGCGGATGACCGCGTCCGCTTCCGCCAGCGCCGCGTGAGCATCACGCGCCGTCACCGTCACCCAGACGCCGCGAATGCCCTGTCGCGGCCGCCGCAAGCCTTTGCTTGCGCACAGCTGCTGCAGATCCTCGGCGGACAGGAGCTGATCCCCGGCGTCATCGACACCACGGTGCGGCTTTTGCTGCACGGGCACGAGTACCCGCCATTGACGAAGAGGGCGGTGACTTGCAGTGTCGGCCTCAGCGACGAGTTTCAGCAGCTCGGCGCGGGGATCAGCCCCGTCGGAGATTCTCTGCTGGGCCGCGAGGAACCATCCGTGGAGGTAATGGCCGGAGAATCCGACATCGAACAAATGTGACGCGATAGATCGCGCCACCAGCTCGGCAGGGCCAGCCGCCGATCCGGGATTCCCTGCGCTGGGGAACCCGGGCTCGATCTCGGCATGCCACGCGGCCAGGTAGCCGCCACTGATGCGACCGGCGAGCTGGGAGAGCGCGTCGTGGTTGCCCTCCGACAGCGGCTTTCCGCTGCTTTTGCCGGTACTGACCACCGCGAGAAGGTCGGTGACACGCTCACGGGCGGCGGTGTGGCCGCATCCCGGATCGTTGGCGACCTGTTCGGCGGTGAACTTGGTGACGTACGTCAGGCCCTCCCCGGAAACGCCGTCGATCCGCACGGCGTTGTCGTATTCCAGGCATTCGCGGACAGCGAGGGCGCTGGACGCCTGCCAGAGGGCACGGTTCCATGGGCTGCGCTGGTCGGCGAGCTCCAGCAGGCGGGCCATGACGAACCGTTCGATCGTGAGGCTCTGTCCTGCGGCGCTGGGCGGCGTTCCTTGACGAGGCGGACGCGACGTCGTCGAGGTCTTACGATCGGGACGTGGCATAGGTTATCCTTGTTGTGCATCGCCTGAGAATCGGTGCAACTTTCTTACAGGCGGGAGCCGCTGGTCACTCAGCCGCTCCCGCCTTTGCCTGTCTCCGTCGCGAGCTCGTCTGTCGAGGAACTCGATGGGACAGCGAGTTAGCCTCCGTCAGAAGCTGGCTGCGGTTGAGGGCTGACGCTGTCGGTGTAGAAGAGGTCGAACAGGGCCTCCAATGCCACGGTGAACCTCCTACGGTCACTCGGCGGCCAGGTCTCTCCCTCCTTCGGGATCTTGCGCAGCAACCCGACGATCTCAGCGGGTAGCCCGTCGCCGATGGCGGGCGCCGGCGGTGTCACCGTCGCCGTTTCGGCTGGCACGTCCTGAACAGCGGGCTTGCGCGACGGCCGGCGTGCCGAAGTTGCCACCTTCGGTACTCGCCACAGCGTGCTGACTGGCACACCCCCGTACTCGCACGCCTTCAGGAAGAAGGCGGCTGCCTTGCGGCGGGTGTCCCCGCGAACGCCGAGCTGCTCGAACGCCTCCTCCATCTGGGACTGGGTCGCGTTGTTCGGAAGTCTCAGCAGGAAGTCGTAGTGGGCACGAACCAACTCCCCTACGAGCTTGCGGCGTTGGGGGTCGTCCGCCTGCACCAGTGCGTCGAGCACATCCGTCGGGGTTCCCGCCGAGTCGATGAGCCCCAGGGCACGCAGGGAAGCTAGAATCGTGGGCCGATATCCACCGGCGTAGTTGTCGAGGAAGCTCGGGTCGATCCGATGCGGCACGCCCCCCTCGCTCAGCCGATCGAGCAGGCCGGTCACGGTGCTGAACGAGATGTAGGCGACCGGTATCGCAGTCGACTCGCCGTTCTTCGTGGCCATCCGAACCTCCCAAGCATGTCCAGGATCAATCAAGGACGAGGTTCAGGATGCCGGATGCGAGTCCGGATTGCAAGGAGGATGCAGTCGGACTCCCGCAAGCCACCGTGAGGACGTGACGCTGGATCCCGCTCGCGCCGTCAGGACGAATGCTGGCTTGGCTGATACTGGTTCGAGATTGGCAGGCAAGGAGCGTGCAAGCCAAACCTGGCTTGGAGACACTTGGCGCATGCGAACCGACAGCGAGACCCAGCTGCGCGGGTTGGATGACCAACCCGAGGCCGCATCCGAGGCAATCGAGGTAGGGACACCAGTACTGGTGCGTGATCGGCATGATCGATGGCTGCCTCGGGTGGCCGTGCAACCTCCGACCCGCGGAACTCTGTTCGAGGTGGTCACCGTATGCCGCCGGGAGCACTACCCTAACCAGGTGCTGCGATCCCGGGTGCCATTCCCGCTAGAAGACGTCAAGGTCGACCCGAACGCGTAGGACAGCGGCGAGGGCGTTGGCATCACGAGCGGCCCCGCCTGGCGCCGGTACTGTGCTGATGCGGGGCTGGTGGCCGTGCCGCTGCTGGGCACGTGGTCATCCGGTACCGGATGCGCCGGGACGTGCGAATCCGGTAGACGACCTTCTGCCGTGGGAACTGAGGTGAGCTCAGTCAGGCGCTGCGCACGTAGTCGGAGAAGGGATCTTCACCTTCGTCCAGGATCAACGGCACGTCGTACACCGACAGATCCGGCCTGGGGCGTCCGTACCGGACGCGGTGGCGCCACCGGTGATGTGCCTCGGCGGTGTCGATCGCGAGAGCGTCGAGGAACCGGGCCCGCTGCATCGTGGGGATCGCTCGTCGTCGTCACCTCGGATGTCAGCCACACGACACTCAACCACCCGCCTTGACCCTTCCGCCATGGACCCGCAGGCTGCACCATCGTTCGAATGCGTTTCCCACTCCGCATCGTCGCGTTCGCCGCCGCCGTCACCCTCACCGTGACTGGCTGCGGCGGCGGCACCAGCAGCAGTCCTACCGTCGATGTCTCCACGGGCACTACGCCCGCCGTCGCGCCGACGCCGGCCGCACCACTGGACGCTAAGGCCGTCCTGGACCGACTCACCGCTGCGAAGGTGGGTTTGACCGGCGGCGCGGTGCAGACCGAAGACACCGACCCAAACGACCTCCTCGGCCGCCCCAACGGCTATCTGTCCCGAGCATCGGCGGACATGCCCGGAGGCGACCGCGAGGGTGACAAGTACACCATCGACCGCGGCCTCGTGATCGAGGTGTTCCCGACAACGGCGGACGCCGACCGGCGGTCCGAGTTCATTCAAGACGCGCTCAAGGGCATGCCGATCCTCGGCACCGAGTACCACTACCGAACGGGTGAGGGAACGGTGCTGGTGCGGGTGTCGGGGAAGGTGAAGCCGTCGGTCGCCAAGAAGGTCGAGGCAGCCGTCGCTGGACTGTGACCGGCCAGAACGCCCCACGACCCGTTCGAACACGCCCGCGTCTGCGAAGTCGGCAACGGCCCCGTCCTCCGAGATGGAGGCGGGGCCGTTGCTCGTGCCGTCAGTCCTCCAAGGGGCCGGGCGATGCGTACGCGACGCACGATGCCGGCTTGCCAGTCATGAGCGGGTCGACCTCGGCAAGAGCCTTCCCCGAAGGCGGGATCATCTCAGGGTAGGTGAAGGACCCCCCAATGATCTTCTTGGCGGCGTCGTAGCAGACGACGTCCACCTTGGGGCTCTTGAGCGGCTCCGTCTTCGGGTTCATCACCTCGACCTTGGCGGTGAAGCCATCTCCGTACTCGGCCTTCACTACGGTGACAGGGCCAGTCTTGATCTCAGGGAAGGGCTCGGAGGAAAAGGCGCCCCTATCCTCAACCAGCAGCGTCGCCTCGACGTCGGCGACCTTCTTACCCTTGGGTACCTCCGCCTGCGTCTGGACCGGGAACTTCTGCCCCGGACGGGAGAAGAACTCGACCTGCGACTCGCTCACGAGCAACTCACCGTTGGCATCCTTGACGTTGAACTGGACCGTCACGGTCTGCCCGACGTTGTCGGAGGTGTTTTTCACGATGGCAATGAGCGACACGTAGTTGTCCCTCTGACCGAAACCAGTCTCCAAGAGCGAGCCAACAGGCTTCTCCTCAACTGCGGCTGCGGTGCTGTCAGTCTCCCCGGCCGAGGAGCCCTGCTCCACCTTGTCAGCCTCACCACAGGCGGCGAGGGGCAATACGGCGCAGGCAACGAGGGCTCCCACCCGCTTACTGATCAAGCTAGTCCCCATTCATCGTTGTTAGGCGTCAAAGGCGACAGCGCACCTTACCGATCCGAAGGCCGACCAGGCTGGGTGAGCCCCGGTCATACGAACGGGTCGGGCGCCAGCACGATCCGGGCGGGTCGCGGGTCGTTGGCGCTCGGCGCATTCGTTGTCGCGGATCTTCGCCCGCGCCCGGTTGCCCCTCCCGCACGATGGCGAAGATGAGGAGCGTTGACAGCCGGCGCGGGCGGTGAGCCCCGCCCGGCGCCGGGCAGGGGCCAAGGCCGATCCGGTGCTGCGCCGGCCGGTTGCGCCGATGCTCGCCGCGCCCGTCAACCAGGTGCCTGAGGGCCCGGAGCTGATCCACGAACCCAAGTGGGACGGGTGGCGGGCAATCGTCTTCCGGGAGAGCGACGGCGTGTACGTCCAGTCGCGGGCCGGCCGGAACCTGACCACCTACTTCCCCGACATCACCCGCGTCGTCCGGGCGGCGATCCCGCCCGGCGTGGTCCTCGATGGTGAGCTGATCGTGTGGGAGCAGGGGCGGACGAACTTCGCCCAGCTACAGCGGCGTGTCACCGCCGGACGCGGCCTGCTGCGGCTGGCCCGCGACTGCCCCGCCCACTACGTGCTGTTCGATCTGCTCGCCGACGCCAGCGGGCACGTGCTCCTGGACGTGCCGCTGTCGCAGCGGCGTGCCCGGCTCGAACAGCTGCTCGCCGGCGCGCCGGCGCAACTGACCCTCACCCCGCAGACGGCCGACATGGGGCAGGTGTCGGACTGGCTGACCCACTGGACCGTCGCCACCGGCATCGAGGGGGTGGTGAGCAAGCGGCTGGGCGGCCGGTACGAGCCGGGCCGGCGCGGGTGGGCCAAGTCCGACCGCCAGCAGCGTTGGCGCCTGTTCGACGATCGTCGCCCGCCTGTCATGGAACCATTGCGGTATTGCGGCGATGCAACTGCCGATGCCCCCCTGCTTGGCATTGTGCAGCTGATCGACCAGCCATTTGCAGACCTCGAAATCGAGCCGCTTGAGGTCAAAGTACAGGTGGTCATTGCTTCCTTCCGCAACCGATCCGCTGAGCGCCGCATGGGCTACCCGGTTCTTGAGCGCATACATCCGGGCCTGGTCGTATCCGGCCTTCCAATCGCGCAGCCGGGCGACCAGTTCCCCGATCACCGGATTCTGGTAGGCGAAGTCATACTCCAGCAGGTTCGCCATCAGGCCGCGCAGGAGGCCCGCCTCCGCCATTTGGTCCTTGAGCGGGGTGCCGGCGAGGACTCTCATCGTGTTGATGGGGCTGGTGACGAACGTGTCGCCCAGTGCTCTTGGGATGAGGTCGTTGGACTCTATGAAAGCGATGTTCTCCAGCAGGTCGTTCGTCGAGTCGAGGAACGGATCGAACATGATCCAGCCGCAGGCCGCCTGGAGACGTAACGACCGTAGGACCTGTAGTGCCAACCGGTTCCCCTCCGGAGTCACCCCCTTGCGCATCCTCCGTAGCTGGGCGGCTGAACCCGATTCCACACCCAGGTACACCTGCGTCAAGCCCGCGTCCTGGAGCCTGCGCAGTGCGAGCCGGCGCAGTTCGTTCGCGGACAGGAGGACCACCGCGTCGTTGACAAGGTGCTGCCGGGGGCGATCGTGGGCCGGATTTGGCCTAATAACGTCGTCGACCCGCATGGCAACGTCGAACGTGGGCAGCTCAAAGGCGGGTTCGAGGCTCGCCCGCAACAGGCAGAGGGCGTTGGCGAACTCCACCGCTCGTGCCGGTTGGTTGGCCATGAACTCCTCGTCGGCGAAGCGCACGTGAGCCACGCCGTGCCGGGCCAGGGCGCCTAGGTCGGTCATGACCAGGTCAATTGAGCGGGGCGTCCAGTCGCGCGAGCCAGCTTCGGGAAGGATTGCACAGTAGGTGCAGCCGACGTTGTTCCGCTTCTGGGGGCAGCCGTGGCTACCCTCGACCCACACTTCGTCGTAGCGGCGGAAGTCGTAGTCCGCGGCGTAGCCGTCCCAGTCGACCGGCGCGACGCACGAGTCCGGCACGGATCGGCTCGGCGTTTGTCGCACTCGGCCAGATTGATCGAGGTAAACCAGATTGGGCACGGTGGCCAAGCTTCGGTCCGCCTGCTTCTCGCGCAACCACTCCACCAGGCGAACCAGCGACTCCTCTCCCCGGCTGGTGCAGCAAAGTACGCCTTCGTGCCTGCTCAGCAGTTCATCCGCGGCGTACGTGCCAACGACATTGCCGACCACCCGGAGAGCGGTCGAGTCCAGTTCGTCGAGGATCTGCAGGCATTCGGTGAGGTCTCCCACGCTGCCGAACTGGGCCGAGATGCCGACGATGGCTGGGCGGAACGCCGTCACCCGAAGGACAAACTCACTCCAGGTTTCGACTTGCCGGTCGAAGTACGACACCGCGCAGCCGTCGCCAAGCAAGTGCTTCAGCGCGCCGCCGAGGGTGGGCAGAGCGAGCGGGAGCGAAAGGACGGGGTAGTCGATCGCTCGGAGGTTGACCAGCAGGACACGGGTCCCGGTCGCGAGTTCGTCCACGATCAGGCCTCCTTCGGAGAAGCCCCGACGCTCGGCCGGGTGTAGATGGGAACCCGGCGACAACCGGCTTCGCGCGGCACGCTTATCGGTACCTGAAGCATCGCACGCAGTCTGCGATGGCTTCGTAGTCGGATATCTGTCCGTGAATGGTCGGGCCGACACCGGCGAAGCTGGGCTAACATCTCCGTGCTCGACGACCACCTACCCGACGACCGGTCAAGCCCCGCCCGTCCAGGAGGAGAGCGTGGAGATCTCAGACCAGCTTGCAGCGTACGACGACTATTGGCGCAAGTTCAGCGCACAGATCGTCGATGGAGGCGGCGTCGGTGAGTTCTCCGAGAGCCAGTCGCAGGTAGTGTGCGCGACCATCGTTGCCCGACTTCCCGCAGCGGTCGCGACAGCGTTGGTAAACGTTTTGAAGCCGTTGCGGATGAAGTTCCCAAACCACTATTTCTACCCTGCGGACACGGTCCACTTAACGCTGGTAGACGTTTCCTCATTGGTCGAAGATGGTGACTTCACTCGAATTTCTCCTGCAACGGAGAAGGCTTTCTCTCTGCTAGCGGATGAATTGCTTGACGAGCCCCCGCTGAAGCTCCGGTTGCAGGGACTTGGTCTTTTTCCCACCACGGTCTTTGGTCAACTCCTTGACCTAGAGAGCCGGATCACGCGCCTGCGCGAACGCATCGGCGAACTGATCCGGCGAGAGACTGGTGCGGTGCTGCGGCCGGCGGTCGCGCCAGGATTGGTGTTCGCGAACCTGGTGAGGTTTTCCACCGTGCCGTCGGCCGAGGTCGTCAACGAGGTCGGCGCCTTGCGGGAGCAGCCCCGGCAGTCCTTCGAGGTAGCGAACTTTGAGGTCG
This sequence comes from Micromonosporaceae bacterium KJ-029, assembly GCA_005402585.1. Lineage (GTDB taxonomy): Bacteria > Actinomycetota > Actinomycetes > Mycobacteriales > Micromonosporaceae > Micromonospora. The sequence continues at coordinate 89,062 of BIFP01000007.1, forward strand.
TCACGACCGACAAGGTGCTGTCGAGGCAGCGCACCATCGTGCACGGCCGGCTGACGTTCGGGGGATGAACCCGCACCAGGCGGCACCTGGCCCTTAGGGAGTTGCCATGAGGTGGGTTTCGCTCGGCTCTCGTGGTGGTGGTGGTGGCATCGTCTCGCTCGTCGCAGGTTCCCGTCACCCGTTCGACCGGGTGGTTTACGTGGGACGAGCCGACGGTGAGGTCACGCGATTGGACCTAACCCCCAATGGGACCGAGCATCGGGTGAAGTCGCACGACGGGCCGGTGTGGGGCTTGTGCTGGGCGGTGGGGCCCGACGGCAAGGACGTGGTAGTGTCCGCCGGCGCCGACGGAGGCATCAAGATGTGGTCGCCCGGGTCACTAGAACTGCTCTGGGAAACGCGGATGCCGTCGGCCAGCCAAGTACGCACCCTACACAGCTTCTCGTTCGACCAAGGGCGGCTGGTGGCCGCGGCCACCAGCAATGGCGAGGTCCACCTCTGGGACATGGCGTCGGGCGACCAGCTCGGCGTGGTGAGGACCGGGTACAGCGGGCCCGTTCGCGCTCTGGAATCGTGGTCGACGGCACCAGGCGTCCAGATGCTCGCCGCCGCGTCCGGCAACGGCGAGGTGTCTCTCTGGGACACGACCACCCTGAAGGCGATGCGCGGGCCGCTCTCTGGGCATGGTGCCCCGGTGCTAACCCTGCACGCCTTCGTCGCCGCTGACAGTGTGCAGCTCCTTGCATCGGCCGGTGACGACGGCACGGTGCGGGTGTGGGATGTGGAAGACGGCACTCTCGTGAGCGGTCCGCTGGTTGGGCACAAGGCTCCGGTCCGCGCGATCACGTCGTGGACGGATGGGGACGGCGGTGCACCGTACCTGGTGACAGGCGGCGACGACGGCACCCTGCGGCTGTGGAACAGTCAGTCGGGCGCGCCCGTCGGGCGCGTGCTTCGGGCAGGTCGTGGCCAGGTGCGTTCAATGACGGTGTACAACGCCTCAGGCGGCCCGCACCTCGCCTATGGCGGCGGGAGCGGCAAGCTCCACCTCGTCGCGTTGACCCGCAATATCGTGCCGGAGGCGCCGCTTCAGGGGCACGCGGCCTCAGTCCTAACCCTGACCGTGAGCGCGGACGACGAAGGCTTCGTCACGCTCATCTCGGGCGGTGACGACGGTACGGTCCGGTTCTGGGACCCCAACCTGGGTACATCCGTCGGGAATGCCGTTCGGCTGCACACCGGGCCGGTACGCACCGTGGCCGCCAAGGCAACCTCGCAAGGGGTAGTCCACGTCGCCTCCGGCGGCGACGACGGGAAAGTGTTCCTGTGGTCCCTCGGATCGGGAGAGCCCGCATGGTCCTCTGAACCTGGGCTCGGCCCCGTCCTGTCTCTCGCATTCATCGATGTCGGTAGCGGTCGCGGCATCGCGTGCGCGGGCGGCGACGGGAGGATCTGCGTCCTCTCGCTCGACGGCGAGGAACCTGCCGTGTACCTGACGGGTCACTCAGGACCGGTGCGCAGTGTTCTCACATATCCATCCGGCGGAGCGGACCGGCTAGTGTCCGCGGGTGACGACGGCACCATCCGTCTGTGGGACGTGGGGCGGCCCGACGCCGCGATCCGGGTGGTCAACGCTCATGACTCCCCGGTTCGCGTACTGCACCGGTGGCACCGCGCCACCGGGCCCGCAGTGCTCTCCGCGAGCACGGACAAGACGGTCAAGATCTGGGACGTCGAGAACAGGCGAAGGGTTAGCAGAGTCGAGTTCGCCCGACACAAGGGAACGGTGCTTGCGCTCGCATCGTGGCGAGACGCAGACGGACGGCAGCTCATCGCCTCCGCCGGCACCGACCGCACCATCCGCGTCTGGGATCTTTTCACCGGCGCCGAGGCGGCTCCGCCCATGCGCGGGCACACGGACACAATTTGGGCGTTGGCCTGCTGGTCGCCCACCGAGGGCGCCGTCGCCCTGGCGTCAGCGGGCGAGGACGGCATGATCAGGTTCTGGGACACCTCGACGGGAGTTCCGCTCGGTGCCCTAGCCGTCGGGCCGACCACGTTATGGGCAATGTCTGACGTGGCCGCGACGGTGGATCTCCTCGACCGGGAGGTCCTCGCGGAGGCGGTCACCGACCAACTCTTGCGGTCCATCTCGGCCAGCGGCAGCGGGGACGATGGCCCCACAGTCGTCACGGTGGAGGGCGTCTGGGGCGCAGGCAAAACCACATTCATGAAGATGATCGAGCGCCGGTTGACGCGGTCGCGGGCGAGACCAGTCCGGTCGAGACCACGACTGACGTTGCGGGAGGCCGCCAGGGGTCCGACCAAGTGGACCGGGGATGATGAAGGCGCACTGCAGGATGTTGGCGTGGTGCCTGCATGGTTCAACCCGTGGGCCTACCAACGAGGCGAAGAGGTCTGGGCAGGCCTAGCGAGCACCATCCTCACCGCAGCCGCCACGGTCCTGCATCCGAACGACAAGGCCCGTGAGCGGTACTGGTTCCGGCACAACTGGGAGAAGCTCGACAAGTACACGCTGCGGAAAAGCGTTCGACGCCGGTCAGTCTCACCGCTGCTTGGCGTGGGGCTCGTCACTGCGCTGCTGCCGTTAGTCCTCAACCTCTCCGGGCTCAGCGGCGTTCTGAAGGTCGTCGGGTGGAACTGGGACGCGGAACCGACGGCCGCGTTGCTCGCGCTGCTGCTACTCCTGCTCGGTGTGGCGCACACGGCAGTCCGGTACGCCTTCGGTAAGGCGGCGTCCTACCTGCCCGGCGAGTTGTTCAACGGGCCACTCGGAGGCGTAACGACGAGCGTGGTGACAACCGGGAGTTCGGCACCGGACTCCGTCACCCTTAAGGACTCCGTCCTGGCCGGTAAGGCCGGGTCGCTCTACCTACTGCAGCACGGCATCGACCGAGTGCTGGTGGACCTCCGCGCCGCTAACGCGGAGCTCGTACTCTTCGTCGATGACCTCGACCGGTGCAGCACCAGGACAACCGCCGAGGTTTTTGAAGCCATCAACCTCTTTCTATCTGGCGGCAATCTGCGTGGGAGGTTCGTTGTCGGGCTCGACCCTGCCGTGGTAGCTCGACGGCTCGACGCCTATTACCGGGACTTTGACAAAAGGTCAGAGAACCAGGACGGGGGTGGTGGCTCGGGCTGGGACTTCCTGCGGAAGCTGGTCCAGCTACCGGTACGTCTGCCCGCCATTTCCGACGACGGTGTGCGTTCATTCGTCGCGGAGGTGCTGCGCGTGCCGACGGAAAGCGGGTCGGCTGCACCGGTCCCCCTGGCCGAGGAGCGGCCCCCGCCAGCCCCCGCTCCACCAGGAAGCCTGTCGGGTGCCCGCGCTACCCCCAAAGGGCGCGCCGGCGATCTGGGATTTCCGCCGAAGCCAGCTGCGGAGGTCGCCCCGATAGTCGCGGTCGCATCGCTGGAGTCGCACGCCCGAATCAAGGAGTTCATCACGCAGCGGCTTTACGCACAGCCACACCGGTCAATCCGAGAAGCCAAGCGAATGCTCAACGTCTGGCAGCTGTACGCGCGGGTCATGGACGCCGTCGACCCCGTTAGCGCGAGCGAGGCATTGGCGCGGGGAACGCGGCTCGTCACACTCGCTGAGATTGTGACCAGGTGGCCGAGCCTCCAGGAGCGCCTGCATCAACGGTTCGGCGGCGTCAGCGGGCTGCAGCTACTGGCTGCAGCGACGGACGACGAGGAGGAGTGGGCGGCGGCGGTCGGCCGCGTGGGCTTCAACGGTGAGCGTTCCGTGGAGTTCGGCGCGGACTTCCACGTGCTGCTTCGCGACGGTGAGGGCGTCGCGGTAGCCGAACTGGCTGCGCTCCTGCTGTAGCAGCTGCGACGCCCGCGTTCAACATTGCCACATTCTTCAGGACTCCAATCTGGTGAGCCACCGCAGCCGTACGGACGGTCCCCTGTCCGGGCCGGCCCCGCCCAGCCGGACGCGCGATCGAACGTCTGTTCGTTAGCCTGGCCTGGTGGAGTGGCGCACCCGCTGGCAAATCACCATCCGCTGGGGCCGGGCCGACAACAGCCCGGCCGGCGCGACGGTCATCGAGCACGTCGTCGACTCCCCCGCCGAGCTGCGCCACCTGGTCGAGCGGGCCCGCGCCGACCCGCAGGTGGTCGCCTTCCCGTACCGCCAGGTGCGCGAGCTGGTCGGCGACGAGCCGGACCGCTGCAGGGCTGGCCACCCGTACGCCGGCGGGTCGGCGACCCGGCCGGTCCGCGACTGGTGGGCCTGCTCGTGCGGTGGGCACCTGGTGCTGCGCTGCCGCTGCGGCGACGTCCTGGCGGATCCGCCGGTCGCCGAGGGGTGCGACGCGCGGGACCGCCGGCCGGGCTAGTCCGCCTGGCGGACCAGCTGTCCCCACACGTTGTCGGTCGATGGGCCACATTCCAACGCTCACCGGGTGGCGAAACTGTCAAGTCCTTGTCGCCGCCCCCGCGTGTCAAGCATTCTCGCAGCGGTTCGGTCGCGCGGGGCTTGCTGGAGAAGTGTCCCGTCGCGCGGTTAGGCTCCCAGGAGTCCGGATCTCACCAGTGGGTCTGATCGCGTGGACCCACTTCGAGGCCCCGGACGACGTGCCGTGGTCGACCGACCCGGTTCGACACGAAGGGCGGGCACCCGGGCTGCAACCCGGGTACCCGCCGAAGCGCAACACCAACTGCCGTGTAAGCGGAAAGGGTCAACGCAATGCCAAGACTACGTCCCTATGCAGCAAAAGCGCAGCATCGGGTCCGAGGTTTACCCCAGGTAAATCCTCAGGATTCACCTGGGGTGATGCCGCAGGGTGAGATCGTCGAGTCGGGAATCCCGTACAGCATGGCGCTGATCGCGCTGGTCGCAGCTGCGGTCGGCGTCGTAACGCACCTGGTCCCTGACTCGGCCACACCGGTCGGCTTGGGCCTGGCCACATTCGTCATGCTGCGGCGCGAACACCGGCAGTATCGCTGAACCAGCGCGGCCCCCGCACCGGCATCGGTGCGGGGGCCGTCTGGTCCGCCAGCCGGACTAGCTCGTGCCGCTAGTCCGCTCAGCGGACTAGCCCGCCAGGCGCGGCCTCCCGTCGTTCCCGCCGAGGTCCCCGACCAGCGGCACCGCGCCGCGCCGTTCCGTCTCCTTGACCGCGCACGTCATGCACAGCACCAGCGTCGCCGCCGGGGCCCGCAACGCCACCGCCTGCTGCTTCGGGCCGATCCACATGTCCGTGCCGCAGTCGCCGCACCGCGTCAGCGAGTGGTCGACGGTCGGCACGTGCCGGGGGACGTCCGTGCCCTCCAGCAGCTCGTTCGCGTTCGTCGGCGGGCACGCCAGGATCACCCGCTTCTCTCGCGGCATACCCTGGCCGTCCCGCTGGGCGATGTTCACCGCCGCGCCGACCTCGACGTCATCCGCGCCGAGCGCCCGCATCCGGTCGGGGTGGAGCGTCCCGTAGCGGTTCAGCAGCGCCTCCCGCGCCACGTCGAACGCGCTGCGCTTCCCGCCCTCCATCGTGAACTCCCCTCACGTTCTGGCGGTCGTCGTCTCGACGACCCGCCCGGCCCTCGTCGACGTGCAGCCCCGGGCCGGCGACGTCGCCGCCGAGCCGCCGTACCGCCGCGATCCGCTCGAACACCTGTTTGCCCCAGCCCAGCCGCTCCACCGACGGCACCACCACCAGCTCCGCCGCGCCGTCCTCGACATCGGCGACCGTCTCCCGCCAACCGCGGGAACCGACCCGCGACGCGACCGCCTCGATGCCCTGCTCGTCGCACCAGCGGGCCGCGACCCTGGCCAGCTCCTCGACGGTGGCCCGGCCGCCGCGCACCGCGCGGGCGAACAGCACCGCCCGGCGCCGCACCCACCGCCGCCGGCCTGCGTCCCACCGCGCCTGCTCGTACAGGCGGGTCAGGTTCGGGCCTGAGCCCTCCACGTCCGGCGAGCACGGCACCCACCGGCCGGCTCCCTGGTCCCACTGGATGTGCCAGCCGAACTCCCGGCACTCCCGGTGGCCGGGCCACTCGCCGGTCCAGGTCGCCTGCCCGCAGTCGTGGCCGGCGGAGTCGGCCAGGGCCCGGCACCACATCCGCTTCCGGCCGGTGGCCAGGCACTCGGCCAGGTCGCAGTCGTCGGCGTGCGTCCCGCCGATCCCGGCGTCGCAGGCCGGGCAACTACCGCGCAGCAGCTCGTCGTCGCCCACGGTCAACGCCTCCAACAGATCCTCGACCACCGCGGTGGTCATCTCGCGTACGTCCTCCGGGATCCGCCGCCACGCGGCGGCCGCGGATCCGGGCGGCAGCGGCTTGTCGGATTCGCCGGCGGCGCGCACCTGGTCGAACCAGGTGCACGCCGCGTCAGCGGACCGACGCCTCAGCGTCTCGGTCACTCATCCCCTTCGGCCTCGGGCTGCTCGGCGTCGGCCTCGGCGCAGTCGGCGTCACGCTCGCCCTCGGCGTCCTCGGCCCCGGTGTCCTCGGCGGCGTCGTCCTGGTCGCCGTCGCCGGCCTCTTCCTCGGCCGCCAGCTCCTCCTCGTACGCCAGCTGCTCGGCTTCCTCCTCGGCTGCGGCGCGCTTCCGCTCCTCCTCGTCGGCGACGAGCCGGGCACGCATGGCCGCTTCGGCGTCGGACAGCTCGTAGCCGTCCTCCTCCAGCCTGTTCAGCCACAGCACGATCAGGTCCTTGTGCGCGACCCACCGGCCGTCGGCGACCTGCTCGACGTTGTGCTCCTGCGCGCCGATCATCCGGGCGACGAGCAGCCGGCTCACCCGGTCCTGCCCGGCGGTCGCGGCGTCGTTCAGCTCACCGCCGGCCAGCTCCTTGATCAGCTCCCGGTCGGGCCGGTAGTTGAGGAAGTCCGGCCATACCACGGCGAACCGCATCGCCTCGATCAGCAGCGTCTTCGCGCCCTTCGCGCTGCCATACTTCTCGACCAGGAACCGCCGCCGCACGGCCGCGGACTCCTTGAGCCGTGCCCGCAGCTCCTCCTTGGCCTTCGCGGCGGCCTCCTCGGCAGCCTTTGCGGCCGGGCTCTTGTAGTAGCTGTGCCCGGTCCGCTTGTAGCCGTGGGCGTCCGGGTCGAGGCAGACGATGATCGCCTCGGCCGAGTCCCACCGGTCCTCGACGAGCGCGCCGTACCCGTCGAGCGCCTTGACCGCCTCCGGGTCGATCTCCTGGCCGTCGGCCGTCTCCAGCTGGTCGACGCGCGCCATCGCGCAGTTGTACGGCCACTCGTTCGGCTTCTTCACGATCGTGACGCCGGCTGCTTCCAGCTCGGCGGTCAGGTCCGCGGTGGCCTGCTTGACCTTCCGCTTGCGGCGCTCCTCGCCGACCTTGTGCTTGATCCCCCAGCCGTTGCCGACCTCCTTGAGGATCTTCTCCATCACCTTCGGGTCGTCCTCGAACTCGGCTAGCTCGGCGACGTCCTCCAGGCTCAGCCGGCCGGCGTCGGCTGCCTCGGTGGCGGCCGTGCCGAGCTTCGTCAGCTTGAGCGCGGACTGGACGTGTTCCTGCTTCCGGCCGGTCCGGCGGGCGATCTCGGTGACGTCCAGGCCGAACAGCTCCAGCTGCGCGTAGCCGGCTGCCCGCTCGGACTCGGTGAGGTCGGCGCGCTGGTCGTTCTCGACCAGCATCCCGACGATCTGGTCGGGGGCGAGGCCCGCCATGTCCGGGCGGACGAGGCACGGCACGGTCTGCGGCTGGCCTTCGGCCCATTCGCCGGCTTCCAGTGCCTCGGCTGCGGCGGCGGCCCGGCGGTGGCCGGCGACGATGCGGTGGCCGCCGTCCTCGGGGACGACGGTCAGGGCCTGCCACACGCCGTGCGCGGCGATCGACGCGCGCAGCTCGGTCAGGTCGCCGAGCTGGTTCCGCAGGTTGCTCGGGTGCGCGATCAGCTCTCGCGGGTCGAGCTGGGCCAGGTACGGCGCCGTCGCCGTCGCCTTCGCCCTCGGGCGGCGCGCCTTCGTGGGTGCTGTCACCTCTCGGTCCTTCCTACTCCACGTGAACGGACATACGGCCCTTGCCGTACATAATCATTGTATCAATCAAGATCATCACCCGTCCAATCGAAAGCCATGCTGACCTGCGGATTTGCCCCAGACGGGCACGGCGGTCCACGATCGAACCCATGCCGACACTGAGGAATCGCCGACTCGAACAGCTCCTCGGTGGACTCATCGACGAATCCCTGACCTACAAGCAGGTCACGGGCCTCATCCCAGGCACCGTCGAGGGCCCCGACCTCGACTTCAAGCGCGACACGTACAGCAGCAAGGACAGCCACCGGAAAGCGCTGTGCGGCGATGTCGGCGGCCTGGCCAACGCCAACGGCGGCCTGCTCATCCTCGGCATGGAGGAGGACAGCCAGTGCCGCGCCGCGAAGGACGTAGGCGTCGACATCAGCGACGCCGAGCGCCTCCGGCTCCACCAGACCGTCATCGCCAACGTCCAGCCGACGCCGACGTTCGACATCATCCCGGTCGAGGATCCCGACCGGCCGGGCAGCGGCTTCCTCGTCATCTGGGTCGCCTGCACGGCGGCAGCGCCGCACGCCTACGTCCAGAACAACTCGCTGCTCTATCCCAAGCGCATCGGCACCCAGACGGTGTGGCTTACCGAGGCACTGGTGGCCGAGGCGTACCGCGCCCGGTTCGCCGGCCTCGCCGACCGTATCGACGAAGCTGCCCGCATCGAGCGGGACTTCACCACCCGCCTCGACAGCCGGCAATCCTGGGTCGTGGCCACCCTCGTACCCGACGTCCCCGGCGAATTCCGCATCGACACGGCAACCCTCAACGCCTTCGAGCAGGAGATCGCCGGCCAGGCCATCAGCGGACTGGACATCCCATTGACGCACTTTCGACGGCCTGGGGTCCGGCACCGCCGGCTCGTTGGTGCCGGCGAGTACGACCCACACGGGCTGTACCTGGACCTTGCCTGCGAGCTGCACGAAAACGGCAGTGGAAGCATCGCCGCCTGCTTCGACGCCCGGCACCCCCGGCCCAGCCACGACGACGGCCCACCGCCCGGAAGCCGGATCGATGACGAGGACCTGGTCATCACGATCGCCGCCGCGCTGAGGTTCCTCACAGTTCATGCCCGAGACCGCGCGGCGGCGGGCGGCCTCGCCACCGTGCGGGTCACCATCTACCCGGTGGCTCTCGACCTGCCAACCTATCTGGTGCACCACCGCGGCCACGGCTGGGTCAACAACCTCGGCACCCATCCCATGAGGCAGCCGCCCGTCGCCGATGGCGTCGCGGACATTGACGAACTGGCCACGGAAGGTCGAGGCTTGCTGGCCGCCACCTACCGCCTCGCAAGCAGCCTCGTCCAGGAGTTCGGCCGTCCGGAAGCGCTTCAACTCACCGCTGATGGAAACCTGCGGCGACGGTACTGGCACCAGCAGGCGCAGGGCATCGTGATGCGGTACGCCGAGCAGCACGACGTAGACGTCATCGAGGACTTGGCGGGCTGACGCGTTCACTGCTGCCCTCCCGACGGGCGGGCCGGCTTGCCGAGTGGCGACGCGACCACCGCCCGGCTGGATTCCTTCGCCCGCAGGTACGCCACCCCGTGCACCAGCGCGTCCAGCCGGTCCGGCGAGTCCCCCGACTCCGGCGTCCACGTCGTCTGCTGGTCCTCCAGCACCGGGAAAGCACCGACGTGGTGCACCCGAGGCGGCACGACCTCGTACCGGGCCGCCACCGGCTCGGCGCGTACCCGCTTCGACTGGCGGGCCTGCACCACGTCGATCGGCGGGTCACCGCCCGGCAGCAGGCCCTCCTTCTGCATGGCCACCCAGGCGTCGACCAGGATGTCCCGCAGCCACGCAGACGACCCCTCGTAGATCACCACGTCCGCGTCGACGTCCAGGTAGCACTGCCAGATCCGCCGGGCGGCGGCCATGCCGGCGATCTTCATGCTCCGGTCGGCCAGCACATAGTGGTCGCCGTCCTCGCCCCGGCCGACCGCGACGATCCCCGTCTCGTCGCTCGTCTCCGACACCGTGTCCGCCGGGTCGACGCTGACGACCGTGCGGACCAGCGGCGGCACGTCCTCCTGGTCGAGGCGGCCGGCTTCGATCCACGCCGACTTCCACAGCGCGCCGTCGACGTCGGATAGCAGCTCGGCGTTCAGCTCCTGCCGGCCCAGCCGGGTGCCGCCGTACTGCTCCAGCAGCTCCTCCAGCGCCTCCGGGCTGAGGTTCGCCGCGTTGTCGAGCGTCTTCCCGCGGGTGATGAGCACCCGGGGTCGGCGGCTGCGCGCGAGCTGCTTCTTCGCCCGCGCCAGCAGCTTCTTCACGTGCGGCAGCGGCTTCGGCGTCGTGCTGATGACCATGCGCGGCTCGGCGGCCTCGCGCATGCAGAACCACAGCATGTCGAACACGCCCTGCGCGGTCTGCAACGGCCAGGCCGCGTACTCGTCGAGCCAGCAGCCGTCGAAGTCGTAGCCGCGCAGCGTGTCCGGGTCCTGCGCGCCGAACCCGCGGATGATCGCGCCGTTCGTGAGCTCCAGGTACGGCTCGCTCTTGTTGAACGTCCGCACCTGCTTCGGCGGGATCACCGCCAGCAGCCCGGCCCGCCTGGCGGTGAAGCACACGTTGTACACCTCGCGGTGCGTCTTCGCGATCACCGCGTAGTGCCCACCCGGCCGCGTCCCGGCCCACCCGCGTACCGTCTCCGCTCCGGTGCGCGTCTTGCCGAAGCCACGGCCGGCGAGCAGCATCCAGATCCGGTAGTACGCCGGCTCCATCTGCTCCGGCCGCGCCTGCCGCCGCCAGTCGTACCGGACCATGCCCTGCACCTCGGACACCTCGCGCAGGTACGCGGCCAGCTCGGCGTCCGTCATCAGCGCCGGGTCCGGGTACGACAGCAGCATCGGTCAGCGCCCGCCCCACATCTCGTCGGCCTGCTGCCGCAGGTCGGCCACGGAGCACCACCACAGGCCGGCCAGCGGGGCGACCATCAGCAGCGGGCAGCCGAGCCCGGCCGGGCCGAGCCACCACCAGGACAGCCAGGCGGCGAGGCCGGTCAACGCGACCCAGCCGGCCAGCAGCAGCCGCCACGCCCACGTCCGGCGGGCCAGGGCACGCCGCCTGGCCGGGTCCGGGGCGACGACCGGGGCGCGGCCAACCCACCGCTGCCCGGCGAGGTCCAGCACGGTCCACGTCTGCGGGCCGACACCGGCCACCGGGCCACCGGGCCGCCAGGCAGGCTCGGCGGGCGGGGGCCGTCGGTGGCCGGTCAGCAGCCGCGTCGAGCGCGGTCCACGACGCCTCACCCCTCCACCAGCAGCACCACCACGGCGACCGCGTTCGCGGCACCCAGCAGCAGCACCCCCGCCGCGACTGCCCGCACCGCCCACCGTGGAGCGTCCACCTCCACGGCGATCCGCACCTGCTCGTCACTCCTGCGACGCCGGCTCATCGGCTCTCTCCTCGTCGTCATCGCCGGCCGCCAGGTCGTCGGGCTCGGCGCTCGGGTTGGCCTCGCCGGCACGAGCCGCCGCCTCGGCCATCAGCGCCCGGAAGAAGTCGGCGCGCTGCTGCTCGGTCATCTGCTCGACCTCGGCGCGGATCGGGCCGCCGTCCGGGCCGGTGTGCGCGGTGGTCGAGTCGGGCAGGCCCAACGCCAGCCGCTCGACCCGGGTCGCCACCTCCAGCCAGCGGGCGATGTCGGCCGGGCTCAGCTTCGACGCGTCGAGGGTCTGCAACCGGGCCACGATCTTGGCTTGCAGCGCCGCCGAGATCCGCGCGTGCCGCTTCGCCATGTCCCGCCGCTGCTCGGCCAGGCCCTCGACGTACAGCCGGTCCTCTTCGCGGTCCCACGCCGCCGCCCGCTGCACCCACTTCCACGTCGTGGCGAGCTTGTGGAGGTAATCCCGGGATCTGTCGACCTCGGTGGCGACCTTGGCGACGGTGCGCGTGCGGCCGAGGTCCCGGTACAGCACGAAGTACCCGTAGGCCCGCTCGGGCTCGCGCTGCTGCCGGTCCCAGGCCAGGATCTCCGGCTCGCTCATGGTCACCTCCTCGTCGTGCTGGTGCGGGCGGCCCGGCAGGCGGGGAAGTGCCGGCCGGGCCGCCCTGTCTCAGTGGCCGCCCTTCCTGCCGTTGGCCATCGGGGGGCGGGCGATCGCCGCGTTGCCGTACATGAGGGCGTCGTCCAGAGAGGTCAGGACCATCGACGTCTCGCGGCAGGGCGGCAGGCTGCGCATCGCCTCGGCCATCAGGACCTTCATGGCGGCGCGCCACCTGCCGTGGGCCTCGGCTTGGGCGGTGCTGCGCGGCGGGTGGTGGTCGCAGCGGCGGTCCAGTTCGTACCGCTGCCGCTCATCGAGGCCGGCGTACACGTCGTCGTGGCCGTCAGCGTCGGGGGTCGGGGTGCTGGTCGGCTCGGTTGCCATGGGTTCCTCCTGGTCGGGCCACAGTCGTGTACTGCGGCCGGATGGGCTGAGGGCCGGTCGGCGGGCTGCCGGCCGGCCCGGGTCGGGGGTGGTCAGCCGGCGAGGTAGTCGGCGGCCAGCAGCTCCAGGGCGCGCCACCGCTGGTCGGCGGGCACCTCCCCGGCGGCCACGAGCTTGTTGACCGCGCGGGTCAGCACGGCGGCGGCGTCGGCTGGCATCGAGCGCGTCTCGACGACCGTCTCGATCGGCACCAGGCGGCCGGCCGCGCCGATCGGCTCGCCGGACTCCGCGTCGAACCACACGCCGTCGCGCAGCTCGCCGAGGTGCCGCTCGAACACCTGGAGGATCAGGCCGAGCGCGGTGGCCACGTTGCCGACGTTGTGGGCGCCGTGGGCGGTCGCGAGGGCGTCCAGCGTGGCTTCGTAGTCGCCGTAGCCGGCGAGCCAGCGGGCGTCGGCCTGGACGATGCGGCGGGCTTCCTCGAAGCTGCCGCGGGCGGCGTCCAGTTCCTGCGGCAGGAACACCAGCTGGACGGTGGCGAAGTCCAGGTTCGCCTCGGACAGGCCCTCCAGGTCGACCTGCGCGAGCAGGTCGAGCTGCTTGTCGTCCAGGCCCGAGTAGGCCCGCCAGTCCACGTCGTCCAGCTCGTCGTACAGGTGCTTCAACGTGGCGGGGTCGTCCTCGCCCTCGATCGCGTTGTGGGACAGCTGGAGGGCGACCTGCCGGGCGCGGGTCAGCGGCTGGTCGACCACGATCACGGACACCTGTTCCAGGCCCGCCTCCCGGGCGGCCATGATCCGGTGGTTCCCCGACAGCACGACCATCCGGCCGCCCGCCTCGTCGTGCCACACCAGCGGCGTGCTGGTGAGCGCCCCGTCGCGGCGGACGTTCGCCACCAGGCGGTCGAACGTCTCCTTCCGCATGTACCGCGCGTTGACCTCCAGCAGCGTCAGGGCCTGCGGGTCGACTATCTCGGGGCGCAGGTTCAGTGGGCCGGCGTCGGCGGGCCCGGCCAGCTCGTCGACGTCGTTCACCGGGCCGCCCCGATCACGAACCGGCCGTCCTCGGCGCGGCACTCGAACACGCCCAGGCTGTCGGGGACGGCGGTCAGGCCCCGCTCGGCGGCCCGGTTCACCTCGCAGGCGAACAGGTTCGGCCGGCACGACATGGGGTGCTGGACGGTCCAGCCTTCGTCGCGCAGCTCGACCAGGTGCGCCGTCTCGGCGTCGACGGGCATCATGCGGCCGGCGCCGGCGAGAGCGGCGAGGGCGGCGGCCATCTCGGCGCGGAACGCCGCGTCGGCGGCCATCCGCTCGGTGTACCCGTCGGCCCGCTCCGGGTCGGCGGGGTACGCCCGGAGGTAGCGGGCCCGGGCGGCGGCCCGGACCGCCAGGTCGACGTCGGCGGCGGCGACCTGGTCGCCGTGGTGCTCGTCGCTCATCGCATGTCCTTCCCGTGGCGGCGCTTCCACTCGGCCAGCGCCTCTTGCAGGGTCCAGTCGCCCAGGGGGCCGCCGTACTGGAGCTGGTAGCGGTGGATGCCGTCGGCAGCCGGCTCGCTGCGCTTTTGCAGCTTCACGCCGGGGATGCCCCGGCCGTACTTCGCGCTGTTCGGCCGGTCGGTGAACGCCGTGGTCGACCACGAGGTGAGCCGCTTCGACAGCGACCGCTGCAACAGCAGCTGCGCCTCGCGGCTGGCGGCCGCCATCACGATCAGCTTCGCCAGCCGCCGGTACCTGGTCCAGCTGACGGGGAAGTCGCTCATCAGGTAGGCGCAGGCCGGGTCGAACTTCGGCGGCAGGTACGCGAACGCCCCGACGAGCTTGCCGTCGACGCTGACGCCGCAGGCGAGCAGCGGCGACCCGGGCAGGATCGTCTTGCTCATGAACTGCGACCGGACGGCGGCGAACTGGCCGCCGTTCAGCACGTGGATGGCCATGCGGTCGCCGAGGTCGTCGGTCGGGCCGATCTTCGGCATAAAGATCGGGGCGACCTGCTGGGCGGGCGCGACGACCCGGCGCGCACCCGACGAGGCGTACACGTAGATCGGCATGCCGCGGTTGGAGGTCTGCACGACCCCGCGCAGCCAGGGGCGCAGCTCGTCGCGCGGGATGTGCAGGCCGAGGATCCAGTGGGGCCGGTCGAGGACCGCGCCGATGATCTGCTCCTTGCCGTCCTCGTCGAGCATGTCGTACGTCGGCGCCGGCCAGTCGAAGAACTCGTCGATGCCGGCGAACTGCGCCTCGTAGTCGCCCGCGTAGAACGGCGGGAACATCGCCACCGGCGCGTCGGCCGGCACCACCGTCTCCAGGTACTCCCGCACGTCCCCGCAGTAGTACGACCCGAGGCGCAGCGTCAGCGCGTTCAGCTTGCCGACCGTCTTGGCGTGCATCGTCGGGAACTGGCCGACCGTGGCCCGGACCATCCGCTCGTAGTAGACGCCCTGCCGGCCGACGTACTGGAGGAACCGGGTGCCGAGCATCAGCGACGCCAGCAGGTCCGTCGACGTCGACAGGTACGGCTCCAGCCAGCCGAGCAGGTCGCGGTGCTCGTCCTTGAGCCGGTAGTCCAGGTCGCGGCCGGCGAGCCACCAGCCGAGGGCGCTCGAGTACGCCTGGACGTCGTTGCCGTGGATCGTGCGGCGCTCGCCGGGCCGGGAGTGGAGCGTCCGCTCGATCGTGAAGTTCCCGGAGCAGCCGACGTACAGGTCGGTGTCGGGCCAGGAGTCGGCGTGCTCGTAGATGATCGAGCGCAGGTCCGCCGGGATCGAGCCGTGGAACACCCTTCACCACCTTCCCCTGTGGCCGGGCATCGAGCGCCGGCCAGGATTTGAACCTGGGCCTCCGCCCCGGTAGGGCGGCGTGCCAACCAACAGCACTTCCGGCGCGCGGCGCGCGCCATGCACGCGCAGTGCCCGATGGTAGCCGTACATCCAACCTACGGACGAGAGGGCCGTCGGCTGTTTGCTCGCTCCGTAGCCTCGCGTAGCCCACCGTAGACCTATCCGGCCGCAATGGGTTATGGTGGCCGCACATCGGACGCCGGAGACGGGGAGGCAGGCAGGTGGCCGAGGACTACACCTACGCAGAGGCCGCGGAGAAGCTTCGCGTCGCGGAGACCACCCTCCGGCGCTGGGTGTCCAAAGGCCGCGTGCCGTGCCGCCGGCTCGGCCGGCTGGTCCGCTTCACCGACGAGGACCTGGCCGCCGCCTACAAGGCGTGCCCGGCGCTCGCGGGGCGGCACTGACGTGGAGGCCTCCCCGGTCACGGCCTCTAGACCGTCCTAGGAGGGCTCCCGGGTCATCCATCCAGGCCAGGTTTACCGCCTTTGGTCGCCGCCGCGGCGTACCGAATGCTCGGCCCTGAGAAGTACGGTCATGGGATGCTGGACATTGACACATCCCGACGGCCTGTGCGCCCCGCCGAGTGGGCTAGTGTGCTGGACGCGATATATCACGCCCAGCCTGCCGACGAGCAGACGTGGCTGGAGTGGAAGTCGAGGCTGGACCTGCGGTCCAAGGAGCAGATGGCGACGCTCGTGGCCAAGGCGATCATCGCGTTCGCCAACCGGGATCCGACCGAGGCCGCAGCCTGCGTCGGCGGGATCGGAATCCTGGTCATCGGCGTCGAGCCCGGCAACGTGTCCGGCGTCGTTCAGATCGACAACGCCGACTTGGATCAGATGCTGACCAGCTACCTTGGCTCCGATGGGCCGGTCTGGCAGCCACATTGGGACCAGTACAAGGGCGAGACCGTTCTGATCATCGAAGTGTCCGCGCCGGCCTGGGGCGACCCACCTCACGCCTTCCGCAAGGAGTACGCCAACATCGGAGACGGTGCGATCTACGTACGCCGCCGTGCCCGGTCGGTCCCAGCCGACCATCGGGACATACGCCGGCTGGTCGACCGCTACGCCAACCGGCCCGACGACAACACCCTCGACATCACTATCGGCGTGGACGACCCCACCATGCTTTCCCGCTACACCTGGACCGGCATCGACACCTTCATTGAGGCGGAACGCGAACGCCTACTCGGGCCCATCACCGAAGTCCGGCACACAGAACGGACCCGGGATCTGGCCGGCCGCCGCATGGGTGCGGGCATGGATCCAGAGGCCCGCACAGTCGAGGAATACAAGGACGAGGTCGAGCGGTACCTCGACGAGACACGCGCCCGATGGCCGGAGATCATGCGCTCACTCGCGGCGTACCTCCTGCCGACCACACTCTTCACGGTGACCAACCTGTCCGCCCGGAACTATCGGCAGTTGGAGGTCAGGCTCCACGTGGCCGGCGACGCCGACGCGATCGAGTTTGAGGAGGACCTGGACTCGCTGGACTTTCGGGACCTGCTTCCCCGCCAACCACGGGAGTGGGGGCCGCGCCCACGCAACGTCATCCGCGGCATTGTGCAATCCTCATACCTGCCGAGTGTCCCTCCCTTCACGCCGGCCGGCCCGAGAACGATCCTGGAGCGCGGAGGGAGCTTCACGCTCAGGGTCCAGCCGCTGGACCTGCGTCCTCGGCAGACGGAAGTTCTTGAGGATGCCTATGTCCTGCTGATCCCAGCCAGCCGTACCGATGAGGTGATCGTCTCCTGGTCTGCCACCGCCACGAACGTCGACGCCACCGCTCACGGCCAGTTCGCTTTGCCTCTAGAAGGCCCAGACGTGAACCTCATGGAGGCGTGGGCCCAAACCGAGGCGAGCAGGCAGGAAGCCAACCGCTAGCTCGCCGCCCGCCCTGCTGCGCTACCGGCCCGGCCCGGCCTTGCCGGCGTACCGCGCCGCCGCCTCCTTCGCCGACCGGTGGAGCCGGCCGCGGATCTCGCCTGCCCGGCTGACCCCGGTGGCGCGCTGCTGCTCGCCGGCACGGATGCCGGCTTCCAGGAAGCCGCCGACGATCCGGCGGACCGGCTCGTGGTGCGACGTCGTGTGGTGCACGTACACGTCCATCGTGGTCGACACCTGGGCGTGCCCGGCGACGCCCTTGAGCGCCGACAGCTCCAGGCCCTCAGTCGCGAGGAGCGTCAGCAGCGAGTGCCGCAGGCCGTGCATCGTCATGTGCCCGCGCAGGCCCCGCGACTCGGCCAGGTGCCGGATCTTTACCCATCGCCAGTCGTAGAAGTCCTCGTACCGCCAGTGGTTCCCCCGTGGCGCGCAGAACAGGAACTTCCCGCCCTTGTCGGCTCGCTGGTTGACGACGTGCATCACCAGCGGGTGCAGCGGCACCTGCCGGTAGCCCTGCTTCGTCTTCGGCTTCGGCTCGACCACCCAGCGCCGCTCGACCTTGCGGAGGACCTGCCGGATCTCGACGGTGCCGAGGTGCCGCCGCACGGCTTCGGGCGGGAGGGCGGCCACCTCGCCCCAGCGCAGCCCGCCGGCCAGCTTCGTCAGGAGCAGGTCGGCGGCCTCCGGGTCGACCTCGTACGCCGCGGTGAGCAGGATCGACGCCTGCTCGGGCGTCTCCAGGATGTCCCGCTCGAACTTCGCGCCCTCCGGCAGGGCCAGCCCCTCCAGCGGGTTGTACGTCCGCAGCGGCGGCTCCTCGTCCTCGCCGGGCAGGCACGAGGCGCGGAAGATCGGGAACACCGACTCGCCCCGGATGTTCGCGATCGTCTTGCGCGATAGCCCAGCGTCGAGCAGGCCGGTCTGCCACTCCCGCATCACCCGCCGGGTGATGCTGGCGATCGGCACGTCGCCGAGCGTCGGGAAGACGTGCTTCTCCAGCCGCTCCCGGTACTTCCTCTTCGTCTCGACGCTCGGCTTCGTCAGGATGTCCAGCCACGACAGTGCGTACTGCCGGAACGTCATCGCCGCCGGCTCGTCGACGGGCGCCGCAGCCAGGCCCGGCACCAGGTGCGCGAACCCGTGCTCCACCAGCTGCTCCGGCGACGGCCGGCGGTTGGCTGCCGCGTCGACGAGCGCCTTGAAGCGCTTCGCGTCGGCCTGGTAGTCGAACGTCTCGCCGTCCCAATCACCGTCGCGGCGGCCGCCGTCGCGCCACTTCACGCGCCACCGGGCGGTACCGCCCTTCGTCTGCCTCTTCTCGATCTGCGCCACCGTTCCTCCACGTGAGCGGGCGGCCTCGACCCGGCATCGCGGGCTCTGCCGCCGGCCGCGCCTATATGCGCAGCAATGGGACCGTAGCCGTCTCGATCGGCGGAGACAAGATCGCGCCGCCAGCGAACGCTGACGGCGCGACTCAAAGCCGGTGATCCCACGGTGATCCCACCGCGGCAACAGCCCAGAAAACGATCAAGGCCGCTGACCTGTGTTCAGCCAGGTCAACGGCCTTCTACCGTGGGTTCCAAGATTGTGTCCGAGGGGGGACTTGAACCCCCACGCCCTATACGGGCACTAGCACCTCAAGCTAGCGCGTCTGCCATTCCGCCACCCGGACTTGCTCTGTCCAGCCTACCGCGCCGGCCTCGGTGGTCCACCACCCGTAGGCCGCCCGGCGGGCCGCACGGGGAGTTACTGTACACGGCACAGGTGGATCATGCACATCGGCATTCGGCGCCGGTCCAGGCCACCTCGGCAGGGATCCGGGACGGCTCCTGACGGGGCTGTGGGTCGGGTAGCGTCGGAGCGCCCGTACCCGGCAGCATGGGCCACGTGCCCCATGCCTCTCCCCTGGCCGTCGCCCAGCAGCGGGCTCTCGCCCTGCGCGGGGCGGGTAACCTCGCCGCCGCCCGTGACCTGCTGACCGACGCGGTCGAGTCCACCCAGCCGCCGTTCGGCAAGGACCACCCGGACGCGCTCAGCACCGCGCACCTGCTGGCCCGGCTGCACCGGGAGGCGGACGATCCGAGTGCTGCCCGCCGGGTGTTGGAGGAGGCGTTCGCCGCCGGGGAGCGCCGGTGGCCGCACGCGGACCCGCTGATGCTGGCGTTGGCCTTCGAGCTGGGCTCCGTCGCCGACGAACTGGGAAACCGCCACGAGGCCCGACGGAACTACACCCGTGTCGCCGCCGCCGGCCCCGCCGTGCTCGGCGCCGACCACCCGGCGGTACGCAGGGCACGGGAGTATCTCGGCGATGCCGCTCCCGCCCCGAATCCGCCGGTCCCCCCTGCCCATCAGCCGGAGCCGGCGAGCCAGCCGCAGCACGGGGCACTGGTAGAGCCGACTGTGTCATTGGCCGTGCTGTCGACGGCGTGGAAGCCGCACGACGCCTCGACGGCGACCGGCTCCATCCGCGTCGCGACGCCGCCGGTGTCCGGTACCCCCGAGGCGCCTCCGGCGCACCTGGTGCCGCCAGCGCCCGCCGTACCGACCGTGCCGGCTCCGGCCGTGCCGCCGCCTCCCGCCGCACCATCGGGCGCCGCGCCGGTGCCACCGCCCCCGGCCGTGCCATCGGGTGCTGCATCAGTGCCGCCGCCCCCGGCCGTGCCACCGGCACCGCCGGTGCTTCCACCGCCCCCGAGCGTGCCGTCGGGTGCCGCGATGGTGCCGCCGCCTCCCGCCGCGCCACCGGCGGTGGCGCCGCAGACCCGGGCGGCGTTCCACGATCAGCCCGCTTCTCCGGGGGTGCCGGCCCCGCCCGCCCCCGTGGCCCTGCCCGGCCCCGCACTGCCGCCTACCCCCACAGTGCCATCGGTGCCCGACGCGCCGGTGCCCGGCGATGGCCGACCGGCGTCGCCGGCCCATCCTGAGTGGGCCCAACCGACGATCCAGGTGCAGCAGATCGGTCCGCTGTTGGAGGAGGAGGCAGTCCGCGCCGGCCGCCTCCCGGAGTCCACGACGCCGGGTGCCGGCGCAACTCTCCCGGTCAGTGGACCGCCGGCACCGCCGGTCAGTGGACCACCGCAGAGCCCACCGCCGGTCAGTGGATCACCGCTGAACGCACCTCCGGTCAGTGGGCCGCCGGCGTTCTCTCCGGTCAGCGCGCCACCGGGGCCCGGGCATCCGGTCAGCTCGCCACCGGTCAGCGTGCCGCCGACGCCATGGCAGCCGGTCAGCGCACCACCAGTCAGCGCACCAGTAGTCAGCGCACCACCGGTCCCCGGACCGCCGATCAGTGGACCCCCCGTCACCAGCACGCCCGGCGACCCGCCACCGGGCGGCACCCCGTCCGGTTATCCGCAGCAGGTCAGCGCCCCGCCGCAACCCACGAGCGGACCGCCCGGCTACGCACCGGTCAGCGGGTCACCCACGTCCGGGCCGACCAGCGGCCCGCCGGGACATGGACCGACCAACGGCCCGCCGGGACATGGACCGACCAGTGCTCCTCATGGCCCGGTCGGCAGCCCGCCTTCGCACGGCCCGGTCAGCGGGCTCCTGCACCACGACCCGGTCAGCGGCCCGCCCTCGTACGGCCCGGGGTCTGCTCAGTACCGCCCGGTCAGCGGCCCCTACCAGGACAGTCTTCAGCAGCACGGTCCGGCCGGTGGCGCGCATCCGCACGGATCAGCCGGGGCGGCCTACCCACCGCATCCGGCCGGCGGCCCGGCGCCGGCGCCGTACAGCCCGCAGATTGCCGCTCCGCCGGCCTGGAGTCAGCCGGCGCCACCGCTTCCGGCGGTGGTCCAGCCTCGGCCGGCCGTGGCCTCGCCGTACCAGGGTCCGCTGGTGATTCCGGCGGTGGAGCCGCCGCGGGGTCGTAGTCGGGCGGCGATGGTGGTGGCGGTGGTCGCCGTGGTGGTCGCGCTGGCGGCGGTGATCGGGGTGGGGGTGATGATCCTCGACCGGCGGGCCACGCCTCCGGCGGCGGCGCCCGGATCGCCGACGCCGGTGGAGTCCGATCCGCCGCCCGGGAACCTGAAGCTGCGCGACGACACCGCGACGATCACGCTTACCTGGACCGATCCGTCGGACGGGTTAGTGCCGTTCATGGTGGCCGGTGGGCGGGCCGGGCAGCCGTTGGGGGTGCTGGCCACGGTGGACCCGGGGCAGACCAGTTACACGGTGAACGGGCTCAACTCCCGGGTGGACTACTGCTTCGCCGTGCTCGCCGTCTACGGCACCGAGCGCTTCGCCACGTCGAGCCAGGTGTGCACGTCGCGGGAGGTCAGCTCGACCCCGGACTGACCCACAGCGCCGCAGCCGGCGGAGCCGGTCCGAGCCGGCCTCCGGCTGGAACAGAGGCACATCGTCCTGGTCCGACGGTCGCGGCGGGACACGCCGACGACACGCCACGCTGGGTGTCCACAGGCAGACGGTACGGGTTCCCGGCGTCCGCAGCGTGACCATATGATGGCTCCCGGCTCAGGGGAGGGGTCGTCGCCACGTCGGCGCGCCACCTGCCCGGACGACACGGGAGGCAGCCGGCTGTGGCGAGCATCGACGAGTCCGTTCCGACCCGCACCGCCCGCTCCCGGTCCCGGGTACGGGGTGGTCTGGTCACCGTGGGTACGGTGCTGGCGTTGCTGGCGGCGATGGGCCTGACCGTTCTCGGCCTCGGGTCGGCGGACACCGCGGTTGCCAGCTTCGACGCGAGTTCGTGGTTGTGGAGCGCGGCGCGCAGCGAGCTGGCCCGGGTCAACGGGGTGACCGCGCGGGTGGACACCCGGATGGAGGTGCCCGCGGCGCGGCGGCATCCGATGCAGGTGGTGCAGACGGACCGGTTGCTGGTGCTACGGGACCTGCACACGGGTCAGATCAGCGCGCTGGACCTGGCCACGTTGCAGATCACCGCGACCACGCCGACGGCCCCCGGCCTGGGGGTGAGCGTGGCGTTGCACGAGGACGCGGCGTTCGTGGTGGACGCGGTGCAGGGTGTGGTGCGGCAGATGGACCCGCGGTCGCTGGCGCCGGTGGGTGAGCCGGTGCGCTACCCGCCGGGGATCACCGGCGGCGCGTTCGACGGCAAGGGTCGGTTGTGGGTGGCGGTGCCGGCGGAGGGCACCGTCTCGGCGATCACTCCGGCGACGTTGCCGTCCGCGCCCGTCGAGGGCGCGCAGGTGAGCCCGAAGCAGGTGGAGACGCACGACGTGGCCGAGCCGAGCCACGAGTTGGTGGTCTCCACGCTGGACGACGGCGTGGCGGTGCTGGACCGTACGGCCGGGGCGCTGGTGACGGTGGTGCGGGGCACCACTCGCCGTACCGCGTTGACGGAGACGCTGACCGGGCCGGGCATCATGCCGGTGCGCACCAGCGGGCCGGTGGTGCCGGTGACGGTGGCCGGGCAGCGGCAGGTGCACGCGATCACCGACGACGGCCAGGTGCACTCGTTCACGGTGCCGGGCGACGGTGACCGGCTCAGCGCGGCGGTGGCGTGGGCCGGGCGGTTCTACTGCGCGGACGACGCGACGGGCGTGGTGTACGCGTTCGACGCGGCCGGGCAGTTGGTGGACACCATCCGGGGTAAGTGGAGCGGGCCGCTGGAGCTGGAGGTGCGGGAGAACCACCTGTTCATCAACGCGCCGGACGCGGCGACGGCGCGGGTGGTCGACGACGCGCACCAGGTGCGGGAGGTCGACAAGTACGCCAACGACGTGCTCGGCGGTGACCCGCCGCCGGATCCCCCGCCGCCGCCTCCGCCGCCGAAGAAGCCGGAGGCCAGGAAGCCGGGCGCGCCGCGCAGCGTGACCGCGGCAGCGGGCAACGCGCAGGCGCGGGTGAGCTGGCGGCCGGCGCCGGCCAACGGCGCGGAGATCATCAGGTACGTGGTGGAGGGTGCCGGGCAGCGGCTGGAGGTCGGCGCGAACCAGCGGTCGGTGGACGTCACGGAGCTGACCAACGGCGAGACCTACCGGTTCTCGGTGCACGCGGTCAATGCCAAGGGCGCGGGCCCGGCGCGAAACAGCAACCCGGTGACCCCGACGGCGGAGGTGCCGGACGCGCCGACCA
Source organism: Micromonosporaceae bacterium KJ-029 (assembly GCA_005402585.1). Lineage (GTDB taxonomy): Bacteria > Actinomycetota > Actinomycetes > Mycobacteriales > Micromonosporaceae > Micromonospora. The sequence continues at coordinate 112,256 of BIFP01000007.1, forward strand.
GCGTCACCGCGGAGGCGCGGCCCGACGGCACGGTGGCGGTGAGCTGGCCGGCGGCGAACGGGCAGGGCAACAAGATCGCCCGGTACGCGGTGACCGCCACCTCGGCCGGCACGAACGCCCCGGCCGGCGAGTCGACCGGTACGGAGCTGGTCATCAAGGCCGGCGAGCTGGAGTACGGCACGCAGTACGCGTTTACGGTGGTGTCGGTCAACGACAAGGGTGCGGCGTCGGAGGCGTCCCCGGTGAGCAACACGGTGGTGCCGTTCGCGGTTCCCGGTGAGCCGGTGGAGTTGCGGGCGAGCACAGTGGCCGACCAGCCGGGCACGGTGGCGGTGCAGTGGTCGCCGGCGGAGGCCAACGGTCGGCCGGTGACCGGGTATGTGGTGGACGTGGGTGGCCGGCGCAGCGAGGTGACCGACACCCGGACGACCGTGGACGGCCTCGGGGACGGACAGAACGTCACGGTACGGGTCCGGGCGGTCAACGAGGCCGGTGAGGGTCCGGAGGCGACCACGACGGCGCGGACGGTGGCGCCGCCGCGGGTGACGGTGACCGGTTCGTCGGCGACCGCGACGGCGGTGACGGTGACGTTCACCGTGGACGCCGGTGGCGGGCAGGCCACCTGCACGCTGAGCCGGTCGGGTCAGCCGGCCAAGAGTGGCCCGTGTTCGAGCATCACGATGAGCGGGTTGACGCCGGGCACCAGCTACACGTTCACGGTGACGGCGACCAACGCCGCGGGTCCGGGTACGGCGTCGCGGGCCCAGACCACCGACGCGCTGTACGGCATCGCGACCTGTGTCAACGGCAGCGCGCCGGACCAGCGCACCTACTGCAACCGGGACGTCGCCGGCCGCAACGGCAACGAGATCTTCTCGGTGACCCGGCAGGACGACGACCGGCAGGTCGGCTGGGCCAGTCCGGGCACCCGGTTGAAGGCGTACTGCAAGCAGCGGGGCGAAGAGGTCTACGCCTACGTCTACAACAACGACAAGCGCAGCACCTGGTGGGTGCAGGTCGAGTACAGCGGGAAGAACTACATCCCCTGGGCCTGGCTCAACCTGGAGGGCGGGGACGACATCAACGTCCTGCCCACCTGCTGATCCACCGCAGCCGAGGAGCACCACCGTGAACAGCCAGGAACCGCTCACCCAGCAGGAGGTGCAGGGCTTCGCGGCCCTCGCCGCCCGGCTGGCCGACAACATCAACGCGGTGGTGCTCGGCAAGCCGCAGGTGGTCCGGCTGGCGTTGACCGCGTTGTTCGCCCAGGGGCACGTCCTGCTGGAGGACGTGCCCGGGGTGGGCAAGACGACCTTGGCGCGGGCGGTCGCGGCGACGGTGCAGGGGCAGTGGCGGCGCATCCAGTTCACTCCGGACCTGCTGCCGTCGGACGTGTCCGGCGTGACCATCTTCAACCAGGCCACCCGGGGGTTCGAGTTCCACCCCGGTCCGGTGTTCGCCAACATCGTCATCGCCGACGAGATCAACCGGGCGTCGCCGAAAACGCAGTCGGCGCTGCTGGAGGTGATGGAGGAACGGACGGTCACCGTGGACGGGGTGCGGCATCCGGTGCCGCAGCCGTTCCTGGTGGTGGCCACGCAGAACCCGGTGGAGATGGACGGCACCTACCGGCTGCCGGAGGCCCAGCTGGACCGGTTCCTGGTCAAGCTGTCGGTCGGGTATCCGGACGAGTCCGTGGAGGTGGAGGTGCTGCGCGGGGCGACGGTGCGCTCCCCCGAGGCGTTGGCCGCCGTCACCGACACCGCCACCGTCGGCGAGATGGTGCGGATGGCCCTGCGGGTGCACATCGCCGAGCCGTTGTACGCGTACGCGGTGCGGCTGGCCGCAGCCACCCGCACCCACCCGCAGGTCCGCGTCGGGGTCAGCCCGCGTGGGGTGATCGCGCTGACCCGGGCGGCGTGCGCGTACGCGCTGATCGACGGCCGCGGCTGGATCATGCCGGAGGACCTGAAGGCCCTCACCGAACCGGTGTTCGCGCACCGGCTGCTGCTCACGCCCGACGCGCAGGTTCGTGGGGTGACCGCCGCCGACGTGCTGCGTCAGGCCGTCGCCTCGGTGCCGGTGCCGCTGCCGTCGGGCCAGCCGGCCCCGGCGCACTCCTGACCGGCGAGGGCTGAGGTGGGGATCACCGCCCGGGGCATCGGTCTGCTCGTCGCCGCCGTGCTGCTGCTCGGCGCCGGCTTCCGGTTCGCGTACCCGGAGTTGACGCTGCTGGGTGCGGCGGCCGGCACCGCCCTCGCGGTGGCCGTGGTCACCGCGGCCCGGCGGCCCCGGCTCGAGGTGAGCCGGCAGGCGGACCCGGACCGGGTGGCCCGGGGCGAGCCGGCCGTGATGACGCTGACCGTACGTAACGCGGGGCGGCTGCGGGCGGCGAGCCTGGTGGCCACCGACCGCTGCGGTGACCGGGTGGTGCCGGTGCCGGTGCTGCGGCTGCGGCCGGGGGCGGACACCACGGTCCGCTACGACGTGCCGACCTCCCGGCGCGGGGTGGTGCCGGTCGGGCCGCTGCGGGTGACCCGTCGTGACCCGCTCGGCCTGGTCGTGCTGGCCCGCTCCTACGGCGACAGCGTGCCGGTGTGGGTGTATCCGCGCATCCATCCGCTGACGGCGGTGCCCACCGGCGCCGGCCGCAGCCTGGACGGGCGGGTCGACGCGGTGCCGCACGGCTCGATCACCTTCGACTCCCTGCGGGAGTACGTCGTCGGCGACGAGTTGCGCCGGGTGCACTGGCGTACCAGCGCCCGGGTGGGTGAGCTGATGGTGCGGGAGAACGTGGACACCAGCCTGCCCCGGATCGTGGTGCTGCTGGACAATCGGGCCGCCGCGCACCCGGACCGGATCGACGGGGTGGCCGAGTCGTTCGAGTCGGCCTGCGAGGCCGCGGCGTCGGTGGTCACTGCGGCGGTCCGCGAGGACCTGCCGGTGGTGCTGCTGTTCGTCGCCGCCGAGGCGTCCACCGGGCCGGACGGCGTCGCGCCGGGCGGCAGCGAACCGGACGGCACCACTTCCGGGGGGCTGGGCGCGGGCGCCACCGGGCCGTTGGACCGGCTGGCGGCGGTGTCGCTGGCCGGCGAGGGCACGCTGGAGGCCGCGGCGGCGCGGCTGCGCCGTGACCGGCTCGGCGACACCCTGGTCGTGCTCACCGGGCCGGGTGGCCGCGACGACCTGGGGCACGTCGGCGCGCTGCGCGGGGCGTACCCGTCGGTGGTGGTCGGGGTGTTCGGGGCGGTGGAGCCGACGCCGCCGGGCGCGGCCGGCCTGGTCGTCGTCGACGCGGCCGACGGCGCGGCGTTCGCCGCCGAGTGGGACGGGGTGCGGCGGTGGTGAGGCTGCTGCGGGCGGTGCCCGTGCCGGTGGCGTTGATCGCCATGGTCACGCTGGCCGGGGTGGTGCTCGGCCGGGTGTACGCGGGCTCGCTGCTGACCGTCCTGATCACCGGCGCGGCGGTCGGGTCGGTGCTGGTCAGTGTCGTGGCGCGGCGACTGCCGTCCTGGCTGGTGGCGCCGGTGTCGGTGCTGGCCATGGCCGGGTGGACGGCGTGGTGCCTGCGGCTGGCCGCCGATCGGGCCGACCTGCCCGGCGGGTTCGCCGAGGTGGTCGGCGACGCCGCGCGCAACGCCATCCCCCGGCTGCTGACCGCGATGATCCCGGTGGAGCCGACACCGGACACGATCCTGCTGCCGGTGGTCGCCGCCTGGCTGGCCGGGCTGGCCGGCGCGGAGGTGGCGCTGCGCGCCGGGCGGGTGCTGCTGGGCTACCTGCCGCCGGTGCTGCTGTACGTCGGCGCGTTGTACGTGGTCGGGCCGAACGCCGAACCGGCGATCGGTGAGACCGTGGCCCTGGTGGCGGTGGCGGCGCTCGGGCTGGCGGTGTCGGCGCGGGCGCCCGGCGGTGACCCGGCCGACGAGCTGACCCCGGCGGTGCGGGCCGGGGTACGGACCCGGCTGGCCGCGGCGTCGGCGGCCGGTACGGCGGTGGTGGTGGGGCTGGCGGCGGTGCTCGGCCCGGCGGTGGCCGCCCTGGTGGACACCCGGCCGGTGGATCCGCGCCGCTACGTGGAGCCGCCGCAGGTGGAGACGCTGGACGAGAACCCGCTGATCCGGATCTCGGGGTGGGCGCTGAACCCGGAGCAGCAGCTGTTCCAGGTGGCCACCGACCGCCCTGGCGCCGGCGGCACCGACCCGGCCCCGCCGGACCCGGGAGCGGCGGACGCGGCGGCGGACCAGGAAACGCCGCGGTCCGGCGGGGTGCGTATCCGGTTGGCCGTGCTCAGCGACTACGACGGGGTGACCTGGCGGGTCGGCGCCACCTACCGCAACGCCGGCCGGATCCTGCCGGCCGTGGACCCGGCCCCGCACGTCACGGTGGAGACGGTGCAGCAGGAGATCACGGTTGGCGAACTCAGCGGGCGGCTGCTGCCCGCAGTGGCGACCCCACGCGAGGTCAGCGGGGCGCGGGTGGCGTACGACCCGGACACCGGCACGCTGATCCGCCCCGACGGCCTGAGCCCGGGGCTGCGGTACACGGTGACCTCGGCCCGGGAGCGGCCGGACGGCAACCTGCTGGCCACCGCGAACACGCCCGCCGGTGACGAGGTGGCCCGGGTGCTGCACGTCGCCGACGGGGTACCCGAGCAGCTGCGCCGGCTGGCCACCCAGCTGGCCGAGGAGAACGGCGCCCCGTACGCCCGGGCGGCGGCGATCGAGCAGTGGCTCGCCGAGCACTACCGGCTGGTCGCCGACGCGCCCAGCGGCCACGCCTACCCGAACCTGGCGTTCTTCCTGTTCGGGCCGCGCAACGGTGGCGGGCAGCGCGGCACCTCCGAACAGTTCGCCGCGTCGTTCGCGGTACTGGGCCGGCTGGCCGGGCTGCCGACGCGGGTGGTGGTCGGGTTCGCCGCCCCCGGGTCCGGGCCGGTGCGGGCCGCCGACGCGTACGCCTGGCCGGAGGTGCTGTTCGACGGTCTGGGCTGGGTGCCGTTCGACCCGCTGCCCCGACCGGACGACGAGCCGCGGCCGGTGGAGGAGGACTTCCGCCCGAAGCCGGAGGATCCGCCGCCGTCGGAGCAGCCGGAACCCACCCTGGAGCCGACCAGTTCGCCACCACCGCAGGCCGCACCGGCCGGCCCCGGCGACGCCGGTGGTGTGTCGACACCGGTGCTGGCCGCCGGTACCACCGGCGGACTCCTGCTCGTGGTCGCGGTGCTGCTGGCCGTCCTGGTCGGGATGCGCCGGGCGCAGACCCGCGATCGGCTGCACCGGGGCGACCCCGGCCGGCGCATCGCCGGCGCCTGGCGGGAGGTGACCGACGCGCTGCGGCTGGCCGGGCAGCCCGTCGCCGTGGACCTGTCCGCCACCGAGGTCGCCGAGCAGGCCCGGCACGCCCTCAGCGAGGCCGTGCGGCGGGGCGCGCCCGACCGCGCCGGTGCCGACTCCGGCGGCGGTGAGACGGTGCCAACGGGCGCCGCGCACACCGCCGTCGACGACCTGGCCCGCCTGGTCAACCAGGTCACCTTCGCCCCCGGCACGGCCACCGCCGAGCAGGCCGACGCGGCTGCCGGCGCCGCCACCGCCTACACCGGGGCGTTGCGCGCCGCCCGGCCCCGCTGGCGGCGGCTGCTCTGGTCGGTGCACCCCGGGCCGCTGCGCTGGCCCCGCTGAGTCCGGCCCGCGTCTCCTGCCGGCCGTACCACCGCGACACCTTCGAGCGCGGCGACGGCGTGCCCGACCGCCACTCGGCCGCCACCATCGAGAACGCCGCCTACGGCGACACCGCCGGTGGCGGCGGCTCGGGCGGCGACTGACGAAGCCGGCGTACCAGCTTGCGCAGCCCGGACTGCCAGCCGTCGGGGTCCTCGGCGCGGCGGCGGGCGTAGTCGGCCACCTCCGGATGCGGCAGGATCAGGAACCGCTCCTCGGCCATGCCGGCCACCGCCGCGGCGGCAACCTCGTCCGGGCTGAGCACCGCACCGGACGCCGCGATCACCCGCGCCCCCAGGTGCCCGGCGGCCAGGCCGTCGGCGAGCATCGGAGTGTCCACCCCCTGCGGGCACAGCGCGCTGACGCGTATCCCCTGGTCACGGTAGGTCACCGAGAGCCACTCGGCGAACCCCAGGGCCGCGTGCTTGGTCACCGAGTACGGGGCGTCGCCGACCGCGGTGAGCAGGCCCGCCGCCGAGCAGGTGTGCAGCAGGTACCCGCCGCCACGGGCGAGCATCGCCGGCAGCACGGCTCGGGCCGCGTAGACGTGTGAGAGCACGTTGACCTGCCAGGCCCGATCCCAGCCCGCGTTGTCGACCTCCACTCCCCCGCCGGTGGCCACCCCGGCGTTGGCGCAGAACACGTCGATCCGGCCGTACCGGCGTTCGGTGTTGGTGACCAGGGTGCGTACCTGCTCCTCGTCGGTGACGTCGACCGCTGCCCCGTGGGCCAGCGGTCCGACGGCCTCGGCGACCGCGTCGGCGGCGTCGCCGTCGAGGTCGGCCAGCACCAGCGCGACGGCGCCCTCGGCGGCGAAACGGCGGGCCAGCGCGGCACCGATCCCGCCGGCCCCGCCGGTGATCACCGCCACCCGGTCGGTGAGGTTCACGCCGCCTCCCTGGCGCCGGGCCCGAGTCGGGCGACCAGGGTGGCCAGCGCCGCCGCGTCCCCGGCGGCCACCTCCGGGGTGGGCAGCAACGCCAGTACGGGTACGTCCACCCCGGCGTCGGCGTACTCGCGTACCCGCGCCCGGCACTGCTCGGGCGAGCCGTGCAGCACCAGCGCGTCGACCACCTCGTCCGGTACCGCCGCCAGGGCGCCCCGCCGGTCGCCGGCCGCCCACGCCTGCCACATCCCGCCGAGCGACTCCTCCCGGCCGAGCCAGCGGTGGAACGCGGCGTACGCGGGCACGGTCAGATAGCTGGTGATCATCCGCCGGCCCAGGGTGCGGGCGTACCCGGCGTCCTCGGTCGGGCAGACGAAGATCCGGGTGACCACCTCGAACTGGGGGCGCCGCTCGCCCAGCTCGGCCATCGCACGCGGCACGTCGGTCGCGGCCAGCCAGTTCAGGATGACGCCGTCGGCCTCGGCGGCGGCCAGCCGCAACATGCCGGGGCGCAGCGCGGCCAGCAGCAGCGGCGGCGGTACGACCGGCGGCCGTTCCAGGGTGAACCGGCGTACGGCGAAGGTGTCGAAGGCGCCGTCGACGGTGTCCCCGCGCAGTGCCGCCCGCAGGAACCGCAGCATGTCCCGGGTACGCCGGAACGGTTCGGTGAACTCCACCGCGTTCCAGTCGGAGACCAGCACCGGCGACGAGGCGCCGATGCCGAGGGCGAACCGGCCGGGGGCGACGTCGGCGACTGCGGCGGCGCTCATCGCCAGCAGGCCGGGTCCCCGGGTGAACACCGGCGTGATCGCGGTGCCCAGCCGCAGCCCGGGCTGCCAGGCGGCGGCCAGCGCCAGCGGAGTGAACGCGTCGGCCCCGTTGACCTCGGCGGACCACACGTCGGTGAAGCCGGCGTCGGCCAGGGCCGCGTACACCGCGGCGTGGTCGGCCAGCGGGATCCCGCCCAGCGGCACCGTCATTGCCCATCGCGTCGTCATCGGTCGATGGTGCCCGCCGCCCCTGCAGCCCAGCAAGACTCGTCGGGTTCCCGGGTTACCCACGTGTCGTGCCACCGCCGGTGTTACGACAGCGAGGTGGACTGGACCGACGACGGGATCCGCTGGCCATGGCGCGCCGTGCCGGGCGGCTGACGCCGGTCGTCCAGGACTCGAGCCGGGCGACCTTCCTGGAGCTGTTCTTCGACCTGGTCTACGTGTTCGCCCTCACCCGGATCTCCGCCCGGGCGTTCGAGGATCTGGCCCTGGAGCCGGGCGGCACGCAGGGGTGGAGCCCGGTGACCGGCGGCGCGAAGACGCTGTTGCTGCTGCTCGCCCTCTGGGCGCTGTGGCAGAACACCGCCTGGGTGACCAGCCGCTACGACCCGTACCACAGCGGGTTGCAGCTCATCGTGGTGATCGCGTTGGTGGGCAGCATGGTGATGGGCGTGGCGGTCCCCCGCGCGTTCCGCGGGGCCGGGCTGGCGTTCGCCGCGGCGTACGTGGCCGCCCAACTGGCCCGTCCGCTGATCCTGATCGCCGCCGGGACGTCCGAACGCCGTCTCAAGATCCGAACCGCCGTCACCTTCGCCACCACCGGCGTGCTGTGGCTCGTCGGCGCCTTCCTGCCGGTCAACCCCCGGGTGGTGCTCTGGACCTGCGCGCTGGGACTGGAGTACGTCGCCGGGCGGTTCGGCTATCCCGTCCCCGGGCTGGGCCGCTCCACCGTCTCTCGGTGGGACATCGCCGGGAGGCACCTGGCCGAGCGCTACCAGCAGTTCTTCCTCGTCGCTCTCGGCGAGACGATCCTGGTCGCCGGCCTCTCCTACACCGTCGGCCCGTCTCCCCCGGTCCAGACCGTCACGTTCGCGTTGACGCTGGCCATCTCGATCCTGCTGTGGCGCATCTACGTCCAGCGGGCCGGGTTCATCCTGGCCGAGGCGGTCGCCCGGGCCCGGCAACCGGCCAGCATCGGCCGGTCGTCCGCGGACACCCATCTGGTCATGGTGGTCGGCCTGACCGCTACCGCAATCGGCTACGACCTGGCCATCAAGCACCCGGCGGACCATCCCGAGGCGGCCTGGGTGGTCATGTTCGTCGGAGGGCCGCTGCTGTTCCTGCTCGGTCGGGCCCGCTTCGAGTACGAGGTGTTCAACCGGGTCTCCCGGTCCCGATGGATCGCGCTGCTGGCCCTGGTCGCCCTGGGACCGCTGGCGCTGCACCATCCACCGGTGGCGGTGGAGGCCGCGGTGGCCGTCATCCTGGGCCTGGTTGCCCTCGCCGATGCCCGCCGGGCCCGCGGCAACCCACCGGAACCCGCGGCACCACCCTTCTGACCCCGCCGTTCTCGCCACCGGCAGCCGCACTGGACGCCTGGGCGGGGCGGGAGAACCTGGAGGAGCGGCTGGTGCCGGGGCGCGACGGTCGCTTACCGGGAGGGCGAGTCGGCGAGGTCGGCCGGATCGAGATGTAGGGTGGCGAGCAGCCCGGCATGCTTGTCGAGGTCCACCCGCTCCGGTAGTTCGCGCTCGACCCAGTCGGCCCTGACCTGCTGGTCGCGTTCACGAAGAACGCTGACGATTCGGTGCCTGGCGATCATCATCGGGTACTCCCTGGTGAGACCGTCCGGAGCAGCGGGCTCAGGACGGCAGTGTGGGCGTGCTGCTTCGATCCCGCCACCCGATGTTGAGGTGCGCCGAACCTGAGCGTTTCGTGACGGCAGATCCGGTGGCCGGACACGATCTGGCGATCGGCCAGGGAAAAGCGTCTGAGTGATGGGATGACGACCCGTTCAACACCCTCACGGGCTGGCGGCGACGGCACCTCGCGGTCCCCGGGACCGTGCGACATGCCCACCGTACGCTTCACGACGTGGGACTGCACCCACCCGGATGCCGGTGACTGACGGTCCGCTGCCGGCGGATGCCGCTCCACCGAACGGGGTTACCGCCCCCCTTTATGACCTAATATGTGTCGGGGAGTCCTTGCCGCCTTTGACTCGGCCGGTTTCTCCTGTTGCCAGCCGATCTCGTGTCCCTCGATGCCGTGGGATTCACCAGACGGGAACCTGATGACGGCCGACCGAGCGGTAGGGCTGGTACGCGGGGGTGAGGGACCCCAGCGGGCAACCCTGTTGGAGCTGTTTCTCGACCTGGTCTTCGTCGCCGCGCTCGCCCTGACATCACGAACCCTGGCGCAGCATCTCGACTGGGTCGGGGCCTTCCAGACCGTCGTGCTGTTGATGGCCATCTGGTGGGTCTGGTCCGCCACCGCGCTGGCAACCGATGTCTACCACACGCATCGGCCCCCCATCTTCGTCATGACGCTCTGGGTCATGCTTGGGACCCTCCTGATGGCCGGCGCGCTGCCCGCCGCCTTCTCCGGACACGCCCTGGTCTTCGCTGGCGCATACGTGGCGATCCATCTGGGACGTGGCATCTTCCTCGTCGCCGCCCTGCGCGGTCACACGGCGCGAGTACACGCCACCCGGTTCATCTTCTGGTTCGCCGTGTCCGCCGTGCCCTGGCTCGCCGGCGGTCTCGTCGCGGGCCCCGCACGGAGCCTGCTGTGGATCGCGGCGCTCGCCATCGACTACGGATCAGCCTGGCTCCGCTACCCCACGCCCCGGCTCGGTCGGGTACCCACGGCCCAGTACACGGTGGCCGCCGACCACCTGGCGGAGCGCTACCAGCAGTTCTTCACCCTTGCCCTCGGTGATCTCATCCTCGTCACCACCTTGACCTATGCCGACAACGACATGACGGCCGACCGTACGGCAGCGCTCCTGGTGGCCTTCGCTGCCACCGTGCTGGTGTGGCAGATATACGTCCACCGCGCTGGCGCACTCATGCAAGCCGCCATCGAGTCCTCCCGTGAGCCGGGCAGATTCGTACGGTCCGCGCCCAACACTCACCTGATCATGGTGGCCGGCGTGGTTGTCACCGCCGCCGGCTTCGAGGTCGTCATCGCCCACCCCACCCACCACACCACGCCCTGGCTGGCCGGTGTCATCCTCGGTGGACCCGCGTTGTTTCTCGCCGGCCGAGCCCGATTCGAGTACGAGGTGTTCAGCCGGGTGTCACCGTCCCGGCTCGTCGCGCTGCTCGTACTCGCGGCTGCGGCACCCGCCCTGACGCTCGCGCCCGCACTGGTCGCCAGCCTCGCCGCCACCCTCGTCCTGGCCGGGATCGCCACCGCGGACGGGATCCGGGCCCACGGAAATCCACCCGAACCACCTGCGCCCTCCACCTGACAGAAAGGGTGCAGGGTCATCGGCGACGAAGAACGGAGCCGGGCCCGAAGCCGCCAGGTCCCCGAGACCGCAGCAGGCGTTGAGTCGTACGCCTCATCGCGAGCGCTGATCCTACGGTTCGCCGCAATACTTACCGCAGAACCTGCGGACTTCGTGCGACCGGTGAGCCCGCCTGGCGACTCGCTGCCGCAACCCTACACCTCCGCAGCAGGATCGACTTTGCTGAACGTAATCGACTGCCGGCGGGGCGTACCGAACGCGGTTACGCGCCTCGTGGGCAGCAGCGGCGTAACTCCGCCGTGCTGGGACTCGACAGCCGCTGTCACGACGGGCCGCCACACGGCCACCACCCCGCTCAGGGTTTCGCCGCCCGCTCGACGGGTAGGCGCGACCCGGACCGGGGGAAGGGAGCCGACCGCGATGGCCGGGATCATGCTGCGCAGCACCGCGTTCAACGACCACGACCTGCTGCCGGATCGTTTCGCCCGTGAGGGCGGCAACGTCTCGCCGCCGCTGGAGTGGGCGGGGGTGCCCGAGTCGACCAGCGAACTGGTCCTGCTCGTCGAGGATCCCGACGCGGGCCGGACCCCGTTCCTGCACTGGCTGGTCACCGGGATCACCCCGCAGGCCAGCGGGGTGTCCGAGGGGACGGTGCCCGACGGCGGCCAGGAGTGGCCCAACGGCTTCGGCGCGACCGGATGGGGTGGCCCGCACCCGCCACGCCACGAGGACCCGCACCGGTACTTCTTCCGGCTGTACGCCCTCCAGCAGCCGTTGCAGTTGCCCGACGCGCCGCAGGCGCCCGACGTGCACCGGGCGCTGGCCGATCGGGAGATCGCCAGCGGCACCATGATCGGCACCTACTACCGCTGACCGGGGCGGCGACGTCAGGCACGGCCGGAGCCACGCGCGGCCGGAGCGGTGGGGGGATCAGCGGCCGAAGGAGAGCAACCGGAAGCCGGCGGCGTCGAGCGTGGCCTGTTCGGCGCGGCTGCGCGGAGCGCGGCCGGTGGCCTTGGCGATCAGGGTCGACCGGTCCCAGCCCAGCTCCGGTGGCAGCGCGTGCCCGCCGGTGAGCAGGTCGGCGATCACCTGCCCGGCGGCCGGGGTAAGCCACGGGTCGCGGTCCAGCGCCGCCGCCAGGTCCAGGCCGTGCACCCCGACCTCGACCACCCGGGTACGCAGGAACTCCGTCACCGTCATCGCGTCGCCGTGGCGGGTACGGACCACCCGGTCCGGCGGATGGGCCTCGACCGCGTCGAGGGTGGCCTGCCAGGCCCGGTCGAAGTCCGCGCCCAGCCCCGGCGAGTCGCCGTGCCGGGCCACACCGCGACCGGTTTCGACCTGGACGGCGCCACGGCGGGCGGCGTCAGCCCGGGTGGCATCGGCCCGGGCAGCGTCGATGCGGGCGGCGTCCACCTGCGGGGTGAACTTCGCCGCGCCGAAGTAGCCGGCGGCGTCGACCTGCGCACGGGCGGGCGCCGGGGCGGCCAGCATGTCGGCCAGCCGGCCGGCACCGGTGCGTACGTGTGCCAGCAGCTCGGCCACGGTCCACGGCGGGCAGTCGGTGGGCCGGTCGAGGTCAGCCGGGTCGAGGGTGCGCAGCACCTCGCCCAGCCGGGCGCACTCGTCCCGGAACGCCTCCCGCACCCCGCCCATGTCTCCCCGCCCGGCCGCCACCAGGACTCAGCCCTGGTGGCGGGGGACGAGGCGGTGCACGGAGATGAGCACCAATGCCATCACCACTCCCATCGACCCGGCGATGCCGGCGGCGCTGCCGGCGTACCCGACGAACAGCGGCCCGCGGGCCAGCTCGGCCGGCGGGGTGGCCCGCAGCTCCACCAGCCAGGACAGGGCCAGCGCACAGGCGACGATCGCGAGCAGACCGCCCGCGCCGAGCAGCAGCGCGGTGAGGCGGTGCGCGTCGGCCGAGGCCACCTTTGCCCGCTCGCGCTGGGCGACCAGCAGCAGCAGCCCGGCCAGGGCCGCCCACACCCCGACCACCAGGAACGCGGCCACCGCGTCGCTCGGCCGGTGCCAGCCGGCCGACAGGGTCGCCACCCCGGCGGTGGCGGCGTAGGCGGCGCCGGCGACGGCACCGAAGGCGCGCACCTTGGGCGGCAGCACGAGCACCAGCGCCACCGCCACCGACGCGGCGACCGTGGTGTGGCCGCTGGGCAGGCTGTTGCCGACGTACACCCGCTCCGGGTCGATGCCGTAGTCGGGCCGGTTCAGGCCGTACTTGAGCAACTGGGTGGTGACGTTGGCGCCGGCGATCAGCAGGGTGGCCGCGACGGCCAGGGCGACCCGGCCTCGGATCAGGGCGATGAACCCGATCGTGACGGTGACCGCCAGCAGCGACACCACGGACATGGCGTTGAGGATCCGGTCGACCGGCTCCTCGATGTGATCGCGGCCGATCCGGTTGCCGGTGAGAGCCACGGTGTCGATCCACTGGCCGATCTCGGTATGGAGGGCGAATCGCCAGACGGCGATGAAGGCCGCCGTCTGGACGAGGGCCAGCACGACCAACCAGACCGCAGTCCCACCCCTCGGCGTCACGCGCACCCGCACAACTTAGCGGCCCACCCGGGCCGGCCGGCCGGTGGCCCGCCGGTGGCGTCGGGATAGGTTGGGCCGTAGGTGAAGGAGGCGACGGTGACCGGTACGTCGGAGCGAGATCCCGCGACGGTCGGGCGGCCGGAGTCGCTGGCCGACCTGCTCGGTGGGCGCCGGGGCGCGGTCGACGCCAGCCTGCCGCCGGTCGCCTTCGCGGTGGGCTGGCTGCTGGCGGGCCGGTCGGTCACCGCCGGAGTCGTGGCGGCCCTGGCCACCGGCGCGGTGGTGGCCGGCTGGCGGCTGCACCGTGGTGACCGTCCGCGCTCGGTGCTGGTCGGGCTGCTCGCCGTCTGCGTGGCCGCGCTGGTCGTGGTCCGCACCGGACGCGCCGAGGACTTCTTCCTCGTGCAGTTGCTGGCCAACGCCGCCAGTGCTCTGGTGTGGGCGGTCAGCATCGTGGTGCGCTGGCCGCTGCTCGGCGTGGTGGTCGGCACGGCGCTCGGGCAGCGCGGCCGGTGGCGCCGCGATCCGGCGCTGCTGCGGGCGTACGGACGGGCCAGTTGGGTGTGGACGGCGACCTACGTGCTGCGCGTGGCGCTGTTCCTGCCGCTGTACCTCGGCGGGCAGGTGCTCGCGTTGACCGCGGTCCGGGTGGGGCTGGCCTGGCCCCTGGTCGCGGCGGCGTTGGCGGTCAGCTGGGCGGTGGTGCGCCGGTCGTTGCCGGCCGGGCATCCGGGGCTACGACACCCGGTGACGCCGGACGGCGATCCGGCCGCGACGCCGGAAAGCTGAAAGGACCGAGACAATAAGGGAGAGGCCGCCACGGGGGGAGCGGCCTCTCCGGTGATGTACGTTACTCCGTCCCCGGCCGTGTTGTGATCCCGGGGCGGCCACTTTTTTTCGCGATCTGCGGGCCGTGCCCGTCGGTCGGGGTGATGGGGTGGGCCGACCGCTCCGCTGCGTCGGCCAGAGGGCCGACCCACCCCGGCCTGACCGTGGGTGTCAGGCCGCCGGCCGGACCTGCCTTACCCCCGAGGCCCGGCCGGCCTCCGGGTGGGTCACCGCCCACCCGGAGGAGTTCGTTCAGCCGTTCGGGAACAGCTTCCCGTAGTCGGCGTACGCCATTGCGACGTCCGCCTGGGCCCAGAACCGGTGGTAGCGGAACTCCGGCTCCGGTCCGCCGTCGAGGTACGCCTGGACCTTCGGCCACGCCGGGTCGTTCTTGTAGAACGACCGGATGTCGAGGAAGCTCTTGCCGGGGGCGATGACGTCACCGTTGGGCATCCGGCCGGTCCAGCCCTGCGGGATGTAGAGGCCCTGCCCGGTGGCGGCGTCGTAGACGTCGTCGAAGCGCCGGTAGTCGCCCCGCTTCTCCACCGTCGACACACCCTGGGCGTCGCTGGCGCCGTGCAGCGCGTCCAGCAGCCCCTTGGCGGTGTTCTTCGCCGCCGTGTTACCCGACTTCGCCGCGTACGCGATGAGCGTGCGGGCGTAGGCGGCGGCGACCCCGACGTCCTGGCCCTTGACCGTCACCTCGACGTGCAGGTTGTTGTTCGGCTGCGGGTTGCTCGGGTTCCAGGTGGTGGGCTGCCCGGACCAGCGCATGTCCGACGGGATGGACCAGTTGGTGCCCAGCGTGGTGTTGGCGATCGCCCACGGCACCCACTTGTCCAGCAGCGCCTTGGCCCGGGTGTTGCCGCTGACCAGGTACAGCTCGGCGATGCGCTGCATCGACCAGGCCTGCATGCCGAACCACTGGTTCGACGGCGGGTCGTTGTAGACCGGGTCCTCGTCGTAGAACATGCCGTAGAAGGTGGACGTACCGGCCGGCGGCTGGCCGTAGTTGCCGCCCCAGCTGTTGGTCGCGCCACCGGCGATGCCGCCCTCGGCGGACTGCAGCCAGGTGTAGAACTCCAGCTGCCGGTTCAGGCTGTTGGTCCAGTCCGCCGCCGCCGTCGACGACCGCGGTTTCAGCTCGTCGACGTTGGTCAACGCCCACGCCGCGAACGGGTTCTGGTAGCCGAAGTGGCTGTGGCTGGAGCCGATCCGCCACGACCAGTTCTGGCTGGTCTCGTACGCCCCGCCCCAGGCGTAGTACCAGGAGAGCAGGTAGTGGGCGGAGTCGCGGCCGGTGCCCGCCGGGCAGGCGCTGGCCCCGACGCAGTTGCCGATCCGCTTGAAGTACTTGTCGAACAGCGCGTACCGCAGGTAGTCACCCATCTTGGCGGCCTTGGCCACGGTGGCCGCCACGTCAGCCTGCTTGTTCTGCTCCTTGGCCCAGGTCAGCGCCCAGTACGCCGCCTGCACGGCGCGGGCGTCGGCGTCCGGTGCGTTGGTGTACTTCCACTGCCGCGCCGGCGCGTTGGCCTCCTTGATGAACAGGTCCAGGTAGCCGTTCTGGCCGCCGTGGCGGAAGGTGTCGCAGGAGGGCTGCGGCACGGTCTCCCACACCGACTCCTGGGTGCCCCGCTGGAACGTGTTGATGTACGCCGGGCGGGTGGTGCCGTCACCGCAGCGGCCGTAGCCGTAGACGTTGTCCACGTCCAGCAGCCAGTGCATGCCGTAGATCGAGCCGGTGCCGTAGGTGGTCTGCAACTCGTTGCGCAGCGGGTCCTGGCCGACCGACACGTTCGGATCCAACTGCGACGGGTACTGGCTGGGCAGGTCGTGTTCGGCGGCGTACTGGGGGGTGCCGGGCGAGCCCGCGGTCGGCTGGTCCGCATTGGACGGGATGATGTACCGCTCCATCACCGTCCAGGCGTTGTTGAACGGTGCCCAGTTCTGGGTCACCCGGCCGTAGTAGGCCTCCAGCCACAGCCAGAAGCTGAACGCCTCGGAGGTGGTCTCGTGGCCGTGGTCCGGCGCCTCGACGATGAGGGTCTCGATCGAGTGGTAAGGCACGCCCTCAGGGCTGAAGTAGCCCGAGTTCTTGATCTTGCCGTACTGGGCGAGGAACCGCTGGACGTACTCGCCGTCGCCGCCGGGCACGTCGTTGTCGATCTCGGTGACGGTGACTGTGGCCGACGTGTGGCCCGACGCCGAGGCGGTGATGGTGGCGGTGCCGCTGACGGTGTCGGCGTCCTCAGCCGCGCGGACGGTCACGGTTACCCCGGTGCTCCAGTTGGACGGGGTCAGCGTCAGCGTGGTCGGCGTGACGGTGATGTCGGGGTCACCCGTGCGCGTCAGGGTCACCGCGACGTTGGAGGTGGGCGCCCGGCTCAGTTTCAGGTTGAACGTCGCGCTGCCGCCCTCGGGCACGCTCAACGCGGTCGGGGTGGCCACCACCGCCGGCGAGGTGGCGGCGGTGACGGTGAACGACCGTTCGGCGACCGCCGACAGACCGCTGTTGTCGTACGCCCTGGCCTGCACGGTGTAGTCACCGGCCGGCAGGCTCTCCAGGGTGTACGCGTACGGCGCGGTGGTGTCGGTGTTGACCAGCAGGCCGTTGCGGTAGAACTCGACCCGGGCGATCGTGCCGTCCGGGTCGCTCGCGGTGGCGGTCAGCGGCACGGTCGCCGGGGCCACGAACGGGCCGGCGGGGATCGACAGGCTTACCGTCGGTGGCTGTTGCGTGGTGCCGCCGCAGGTGACCCCGTTGACCGAGAACGACGTCGGCTTCGGGTTGCTGCCGGTGTAGGAGCCGTTGAAGCCGATGGTGGCGCTGGCCCCGGTGGCGAGGCTGCCGTTGTACGACTCGTTGACGGCGGTGACCTGGTTGCCGCTCTGGCTCCACCGGGCCGCCCAGCCCTGGGTCACCTGCTGGTTGCCGGGGAAGGCGAACCGCAGCGTCCATCCGTTGATCGGGTCGCCCAGGTTCCGGACGGTGATGTTGGCGGTGAAGCCGTTGCTCCAGTCGTTCGTCGTGTAGACCACATCGCAGGCCGGTGCGGCCTGTGCGGCGGCGGCGGGGACGGTCACCCCGGCGAGCGCCAGCGCCGCGGCGGCGAGCCACGCCAGGCGGCGACGTCTTGCCAGATTTCTCATCTGCGCGGTGTCTCCTCGGACCAGGCCGGGGTCGATGCCGCCCCGGCGGTGACGCCTCGACGACAGGTCCGCGAGGCGCCAGTGGATGGTGGTCGACCCGGCCCGGTGGCCGGGAGCGGCGGGGCGCCGTCGGGGACGGATGCCGCACCCGCTGCTGGCAGGACGCCGTACCGGTCGCGCCGGATGCCCTCGGCGACCCGCGCTCACGCGTATCTGGCTCCGCGCGGTCGATCGACAGTCTGACATGGAAGCGCTCCCAACACCAGAGACGCGACTTCCGGAAACACTGCGTTGTTTCGATCTCGTTTTGGGGCTTTCACAAAGTCGTGACGGGCGTTACAGTCGCAGCAACGTCGATGGGAGCGCTTCCATCGACAGAGTTCCACCCAGAAGATCGCCCGAGGCTGTGCCCACAGCACCGGGAACTAGACCACAGGCCGACGGCGGGCCAGCCCGGACGCCGCCGCCGGCCGACGCCCCACCAAAGTGGAGGGAGGTGGATCCTCAAGCCACTCGCGTGGCCCGGCTCCCGCGCGACACGCACGACTGGGACGCCAATCCGCCCGTGCGTGTACCGCAACACGGTGGGGACGGGGGTTGCCCTCCCCCGTCCCCACACTAAACCCCCGTTCACGATGGGAAAAGAGGCCGACGGGTCAGACGCGCATCACCCGCGCGCTCCGCACTGCAGTCGACCCGCCCGCCGGCCGCCATCCGCGACGCCCCGCCGACCGCCCGGGCGCGCGCCGCGGCCCGCCCGCGGACCTCGGCGCACCCGGTCCCGCCGCACCCACGCCCGACCGGCCAGCGCCCCACCCTTCCCGTTCCTTTCGCCCCCCGCCATCGCGGCTGCCCGTTGTCTGCGACGATCAGGCCACCGGCGGGCACCGCCTACCCTTTACCCTTAATTGGGAGCGCTCCCGGGCTCTGGCGGTCAACCCCATCACGAGGAGAACCAATGTCGATGCTCACCAGGCGGCACCTGCTGCGCCGCGCGGCGCTCTCGGCCACCGCCGCCACCCCGGCCGGCGCCGCCCTCGGCGCCGCCGCCACCGTGGTCGGCACCGCCGCCCTCACCGGCTGCCAGCCCAGCGACCCCGCGGACCGCACGGCCACCGCCACCAGCCCGGCCACCCGCCTGCCCTTCCCGCCGGACTTCGGTTGGGGCGCGGCCACCTCCGCGTACCAGATCGAAGGCGCCGCCAAGGACGACGGCCGTGGCGAATCGGTCTGGGACACCTTCAGCCGCACCCCGGGACGCACCCGCAACGGCGACACCGGCGACGTCGCCGCCGACCACTACCACCGCTACGCCGAAGACCTCGATCTGATGCGCGACCTGGGGCTGCGCAGCTACCGGTTCTCCATCTCCTGGCCGCGCATCCAGCCCGACGGCACCGGCGCCGCCAACCAACGCGGCCTCGACTTCTACCGTCGCCTCATCGACGGCCTGCACGAACGCGGCATCGCCCCGATGGCCACCCTGTTCCACTGGGACCTGCCGCAGACCCTGCAGGACGCCGGTGGTTGGGAGTCCCGCGACGTCGCCTACCGCTTCGCCGAGTACGCCGCCATCGTCTTCGATGCCCTCGGCGACCGGGTGCCGGTCTGGCTGACCATCAACGAGCCCAAGACCGTGGTGCAGAACGGCTACCTCTCCGGTCACCACGCCCCCGGCCGGCAGGACCCCGACGGCGCCTACCTGGTCGCGCACCACCTGCAGCTCGCCCACGGCCTCGCCGTAGGCGCCCTACGCGCGAACGGCAGCAACGGTCGCATCGGCCCGGCCTTCAACCTGCACCCGTGCTATCCCGCCGACGACTCCGCCGAGGCCGCCGAGGCCACCCACCTGTACGACGGCTACGAGAACCGCCTCTACCTCGACTCCGCGCTCAAGGGCAGCTACCCCGCGGACGTGCTGGACGACCTCGGGCCGAACAGCCGGATGGCCCGCGGCATCCGCGACGGCGACCTGAAGATCATTTCCGCTCCCGTCGACCTGCTGGCGGTGCAGTACTACACCCCGATCTACGTCACCGCCTCCGGCGGCACGGTACGCCGCCTGCCCACCTCCGAAGCCAGCTGGCAGCAGATCTACCCCGACGGGATGTACGACATCCTGACCCGCGTCGCCCGCGACTACGGCCCCATCCCGCTCACCGTCACCGAGAACGGCCTGCCCACGCCCGACGTCCTCGGCGACGACGGCACGGTCGAGGACACCGGGCGGATCGCCTTCCTCCGCGACCACCTCGCCGCCGCCCACCGCGCCATCACCGACGGGGTGCCGCTGGAGAGCTTCCACGTCTGGTCCCTGCTGGACAACTTCGAGTGGGCCGAGGGCTACGACCAGCGCTGGGGCCTCATTTACGTCGACTACCCCACCCAGCGGCGGGTGCTCAAGCGCAGCGCCCACTGGTACCGCCAGGTAATCACCGACAACACCGTCTGAGGTGCAAGGAAGGGCCCCCTATTAACGCCTGGTGTAGAGGAAGGGCCCCCTCTTAACAACCCGCACCGGGCTAGCTCGCGACTGGTCCGCCGACGCCGCACCCCGCTCGCCGGCGGACCAACTGCCCGTCGGTGAATGGGCAGCAACCACTGCCGGTCGTCACCTGCCCGCAGGGTGATGACCGGCAGGGGCGGTCAGGCCGTTGATCGACGCCGGGGTGGTGCCCGGTCATCTAGAGTCGGCCGCATGGCTCCGCGCACCCCACCCCTCGGGCGGCCCTTCTGGACCTTCTGGAGCGCCGCCGCGCTGGCCAACCTCGGTGACGGCATCAGGGTGGCCGCCTTCCCGCTGCTGGCCGCCGCGCTCACCGACGACCCCCTGGCCGTCGCCGCCGTCGCGGCCGCCCAGTTCCTGCCGTGGCTCGTCTCCGGCCTGCTCGCCGGCGCCCTGGCCGACCGCCGCGGCGCCCGTACGCTGCTCGCCGCCGCCGACACCGGCCGGGTCGTGGTGCTGGCCGTCCTCGCCACCACGGTCGCCCTGGGCTGGGCCACCATCGCCCTCGTCGTCACGGCCGCGTTCCTGCTCGGGGTCGGCGAGACCATCCGCGACACCGCCGCCCAGACCGCCGTACCCCGGCTCGTCACCGACGCCCAGCTGGAGAAGGCCAACGGACGGCTGGTCGCCGGCGAGATCGTCGGCAACGAGTTCATCGGCCCACCCGTGGGCGCCCTGCTGTTCGTCCTCGGCGCCGCCATCCCGTTCGCGGTCAACGGCGCCACCCTCGCCCTGGCCGTGATGCTCGTACTCTCCCTGCCGCTGAGCCTGGCCCACCGCGCCACCTCCCGGCCGGCCACCGACACCCCTGCCCCGGCCGGCGGCGACGGCCTCCTGGCCGGCCTGCGCTGGCTCGCCCGTCAGCCGATGCTGCGTACGCTGGTGCTCGTCGGTGCCGCAGTCGCCGCCGCCGACAGCGCCTGGTTCGCGATCTTCGTGCTCTACGCCCGCGACGCCCTCGGCCTCGGCGCGTTCGGCTTCGGCCTGCTCCTGGCCACCGGCGCGGCCGGCGGCCTGATCGGCTCGTTCGGCGCCGACCGGCTGGTCGCCCGGTTCCGCCACCGGCACGTGCTCACCTGGTCGATGGCCGTCACCGCGGGCGTACCGATCCTGCTGGCCTTCACGCCCAACCGCGCCGCAGCAGTCGTCGTGGTGGTCACCACCAGCGCCGCGTTCGCCGTACTCAACGTGGCCGCGCTGTCCGTACGCCAACGACTCGTGCCCGGCGCGCTGCTCGGCCGGGTCGTCGCCGCCTCCCGGATGGTCACCTACAGCTGCACCGCGCTGGGCGCGCTGGTCGGTGGCGCGTTGGCTGCCCGCGCCGGCATCGGGGCGCCGTTCGTGTTCAGCGGTGTCGTCGCCGTCGCGGCCACCGTCGCCTGGTGGATCGCCTCCCGGCCCGCGGCGCCGGGCGCCCTCGGTCTCCGTTGACCAGCGACAGCCAGCCCCCACAACGCCCGAAACGACGGCCGCCGGGCTCCCGGCGGGACATGTTAAGAAGGGGCCCCTGTACTACCGCAGGCGTTAATAGGGGGCCCTTCCTTACACGTCAGCGGGGTAGTGCCTGCTGGAGTTCGGCGCGGAGGGCGGGGGTGAGCATCTCTCCGGCCTGCTTGGCCAGCCGGGCCATCTCGTAGCCGACCACGCCGATGTCCGCGTCCGCCGCCGCCAGGGTGGCCAGGATCGAACCGTCGCGGATCTGCATCACCAGGAAGTAGCCGCGCCCCATCTCGACCACGGTCTGCTTGACCACGTCACCGTCGAACATCTGCGCGGCACCCGCGGTGATGCTCATCAGGCCCGAGGTCACCGCGGAGAGCTTGTCGGCGTGGTCACGCGGCAGGTTGTCGGATATCGCGACGAGCAACCCGTCGGAGGAGACCACCACCGCGTGCGCCACGCCCGGCACCCGCTCCGCGAACGCGCTGACCAACCAGCTCAGGTCCCGTGCTTCCTGAGACAACGTCGTCACTTGGGTCTCCCTTCGCTCCATACCCCGGGCGGCGGCACGGGTATCACGGCGGTCTCTTCGGCCTCGGCCCGCCGGACCCCGCTGTACAGCCTCGACAGCATGCCGCCGACTGCCTCCGGGTCCGGGTCGTGCCGGGCCACCGACTGCTGCTCCGGGCGGGCCGGCTGGGTCACGGCGCTCAGCTGCGCCATCGGCACCCGTACCGGCAGCCCCCGGTCGTTCGTCCCCGCGGTCACCGGCACCGCCGGCGGCGCGGGCATCCCGGCGCCCGTCGCCGGCACGGCCGACGACGGTCCCTCCCGGGACCACCAGCCGCCACCGGCGGGCGCCGGCACGGCCGCCGGAGCGAGCACGTCCTCCGCGCGCACCGGCACCGCGTGGGTCTGGCGGGGCACTGTGATCGGCCGCCGGCCGGCCACCGGCAGGTCCGCCGGGCCAGGGTTCCTCGGCGCGCCGAGCCGGGCCGCCGCGGCCGGCAGCACCCGCGGCGACGGCGCCGGGTCCAGGCTCGGCGGCGGCGCCGGGGCCAGCAGCGCGCCCGGCAGTTTGATCCGGACCACCAGGCCGCCGGCACCACCGTGCAGTCGTACCTCGATGCCGTGCCGGGCGGCGAGATGGCTGACCACGAACAGACCCATCCGCTCGACCGTCGCCATGTCCGCGGCCGGCGGCCTGGCCAGCACACCGTTCGCCTCGGCCAGCGCCGTCGGGCTCATGCCCAGGCCCTGGTCGGCGATCTCGATCACCGCCCCGGCCCCCTCGGCGCGGGCCATCACCTGCACGACGGTGTCCGGCCGCGAGAACGCGGTGGCGTTCTCCAGCAGCTCGGCGAGCAGGTGCACCAGTTCACCGACGGCGTGCCCGACGACGTGCAGTTCGGCCACCGCCTCGTGCCGCACCCGCTGGTACTGCTCGATCTCGGCGCTGGCCGCCAGCAGCACCGCGCTCAACCCGATCGGCCGGTTCCACCGGCGGGTCGACTCGGTGCCGGCCAGCACCAGCAGGCTCTCGTCGTTACGGCGCATGCGCGCGGCGAGGTGGTCCAGCTTGAACAGGTTCTCCAGCTGGTCCGGGTCGCCCTCCTCCCGCTCCAGGTCGTCGAGCAGCTCCAACTGCCGCTCCACCAGCACCTGGCTGCGCCGGGCGAGGTTGACGAACATCGCGTTGACGTTGCGCCGCATGTTCGCCTGGTCGACGGCCACCCCGACCGCGCTGCGGTGCACCGCGACGAACGCCTCGGCCAGTTCACCGATCTCGTCCAGGGACCGCACCACCGCCGGTGAGACCTCGATGGCCGGCACACCGCCGGAGACGGAACGCAGCCGGGCCAGCGCCTCGGGCAGTTCGATCTGGGCGATCCGCAGCGCCTGCGACCGCAGCAGCCGGATCGACCGGGCCAGCGAACGACCGATCAGCACCGAGGTCAGCACCGCCACCAGCAGCACCGTAATGATCACACCGACCACCAGCAGCGTCTCGCGCAGCTGGGTCCGGCTGGCCTCGTCGGCCAGGCTCGCCGACGCGTCCAGCACCTCGGCCTCGAATCGCCTGAGCAGCTCGTGCCGCTCCTCGCTGGCCTCCCACCACTGCGCGGCGCGTGGCATCGTCGGCCCGGCCGAGCCCTGCCCCAGCGCCCGCTCCTCCATCTGCGAGGCGGTGACGAAGGCCGGCTCCACGCTCATCTGGTCGTAGCGGGCCACCTGCGCGTTGGTCGCGGCGATCCGGAACGAGCCCAGCGCGGTCAGCTGCCGCGCCCGCAGGTCGGTCAGCCGCCCGGTGTCCTCGCCGTCGAGGCCGCCCGTGCGGGCCGCCACGTACAGATCCGCGCGCAGCCGTGACGACAGCTCCTTGGCCCGGGCAAACTGCACGTACCGCTGGACCGCGTCGGACAGCTCCGGCCGGTCGGCACCGGGTGACGGGGCCGCGAGCAGGGTCAGCAGCGCGTCGACGGCCCGGTGGTAGTTACCGATGATGGTGTCGTCGCTGAGCACCACAGTGGCCATGACGTTGCGGATGTAGCCGATCTGCTGGTACGCCTGCGAGGCCACCACGTACGTGTTCCGCCACGAGGCGTTGGCGTCGGCCAGCGGCTCGGCCGCCCGGCGCAGGGTCTCCGCCGCCTCGTCGGCGGCGTCCCGGTACGGCTGTAGTGTGGCGAGAACCTTCGCGCTCTCGTCCTCGCTGGTCGCGGCGCGCAGTGTGGGCAGCTCGCCGGCCGTACGGTCGCGCTCCTGCTGCAACTGGTGCACCAGCTGCGTGATCTCCCGTCCGACGCCGACCTGCCCGGCGAAGTCACTCAGCGTGGTGGCCCGGCCGACCAGGCTCTCCGTCTGCACGCCCGCCAGCACCAGGAACGCGACCGACGGGATGACCAGCACCGTGGCGAGCTTGGTGCGCATCCGCCAGTCCTGGAGGCGCAGGGGGGAGCGTCGCCGGTGGGGCACCACCCGGACGTCGAACCGACGCCGGCGGTGTTGCGACACCCCGCGCGCCTGGTCCGCTCCTACACCCACACCTTCCTCCTCCCACGCGTCCGCCGCGACCCGGGGAGCGCCGTCCATCCAACCAGCCTCGGGAGCAGTGTCAACGTCCTGCCCTTACGAAGGGTTCAGGAAGGGTACTGCCGGTCGCCACCCTATGTCGTGGTCGCCGAGGCTTGATCATCCGTCCGGCCGATGTCGGCCAACGCCACGGCATCGGCGATGCGGCCGGTGGCCACCAGTGCCGCACCGGTCGCCCCGATCTCGGGATCGCGCTCGAACCCGACCCGGCGCGGGGCCAGCACCGCTGCGAACGCCCCACGCCACCAGGGTGACGCCGCCATCGCGCCGCCGCCGAGGATCACGTCCACCGGCGGCGCGACTGTCGACTCCAGCACCGCCAGATCGTCGACGACCAGCTCGCACACCCCGTGCATCAACCCGGCGAGCATCTCCACCGCGGTGGTGCCGAAACCCAGCCCGCGCAGCTCACCCGAGCCGGCGCGGTGGCTGCCCGGCGGTCGGTCGCCGCCGAAGCGGACATTCGCCGGCCGACCGCCGCCGGCCGGGACCTGGGCCAGGGCCGCCTCCAGCGCTGCCCCGGTGGGTAGCCGCAGCTCCCGGGAGGCCCAGGCGAACAGGTTCCCGCCGGAGGAGTACGCCGCCCCGGTGACCACGTGGTCGTGGTCGACGCGGTAGCGCCACAGCTGCCGGGGCAGCGGCGTCAGGTCGGCGTGGGCGGGCATCCGTTGCAGCAGCCGCACCGCCGACGAGGTGCCCACGGTCACCGCCGCCCGGGTGTGGTCGACGCAGCCGGAGCCGACGTTTGAGGCGGCGCCGTCACCGACCGGAGCGGCCCACCGGGCCCGCGCCAGGGCGGGCCACCGCCGGGCGTGATCGACGCGCAGCCGACCCTGCCAGTGTCGCGGCGCCAGCTCGGACAGCTCCTCGACCCGGGTACCGGCCAGCGCGCAGGACTCGGCGTCCCAGTCCAGGGTGCGCAGGTCCAGCAGGCCGGTGCCGGACGCCTGGGAGATCGACATCGGCGCCTCGGTGAGCAGTTGGCCCAGCACGAACTCGACCAGCCCGGCGAAGCGGGCCACCCGGCTGCCGCAGTGCGCGCGCAGCCAGGGCAGCCGCATCGACCAGTAGCAGCGGTGCCACCAGGTACCGGTGCGCTGGTGGAAGGCGTCCGGGTCGGCCGGCCCGGCCTGCGTCGCGGGCGACTCGGGCCGGGTGTCCAGCCAGGTGAGCACCGGCCCGAGCGGCTCGCCGTCCACGCCGATCGGCACCACCGAGTGCCACTGCGCGCTGACCGCCACCAGCTCCACCTCGCGCAGCCGGCCCTGCTCGCTCAGCTCGTCCAGGCATTCGGCGAGACCGGCCAGGTAGCCGCGGGCGTCGAGCGTGCCGGCGCCGTCGTCGCCGACGGTCAGCACCACCCCGCGCCGCGCCAGCGCGCCCGGCAGGGGCCGGGCGTCGCCGTCCAGCACGAGCCCGCGCACCGACGAGGTGCCCAGGTCAAGCGCGAGAATGCTCATCGCGGGTCAACGTACCCGGTGACCCGGCACCACAGCCGCGCCGCGCACGCGGGTACGCCGATCGGCTTCCGCGCCGATCGCCCGGCGCGTAGGGTGAGCGCATGCTCGCGCGACTGTCCTGCTGGTGGCCCGCCGACCCGGCGGCCCATCCCCGCGCGTAGCTTCCCCACGCGGCCGCCCGACGAGGCGGTCGCCGGTCATCTCCCGGCTCGTGGGCCGCCTTCCAACGGCGGCGCCCAGCCCCGAGGAGACCGATGACCCCGCTGACCGAGCTACTCGACGCGCTCGCCGCCGGTGCCGAACCCGGCCCGTTCGCGCTGGTACGCCGCGACGGCGCCGACCACCTCGACCTGTTCACCGGCCCGGTGCACACCGTCGACCAGCTCGCCGACCTGCCCCTGCCCGCCGGGGCGCCCGGCCCGGCGACGCTGGCCCTGGTGCCGTACCGGCAGGTCGCCGAGCGCGGCTTCGCCTGTGTCGACGACGGTGTGCCGCTGGAGTGTCTACGTATCGACCGCCACGTTCGGCTGCCCCTGGCCGCCGTCCTCGACGCCCTGCCCGACAGCCCGGTCCGCACCACCGGCGCGGCCTTCGACATCACCGACGACGAGTACGCCGCCGCGGTCGACCGGGTGCTCGCCGAGGAGATCGGCCGCGGTGAGGGCGCCAACTTCGTCATCCACCGCACCATGCACGCCCGGGTGCAGGGCCCACCGCTGACCGCCGCGCTGGCCGCCCTGCGGTCACTGCTGCTGCGCGAGCGCGGGGCGTACTGGACGTTCGCGGTGAACACCGGCGCGCGCACCCTGGTCGGCGCCAGCCCCGAGCGGCACGTCAGCGTCGATGACGGGCTGGTGCTGATGAACCCGATCAGCGGCACCTTCCGGCACACCGGGGCAGCGGCGGACCGGGCCGCGCTGCTGCGCTTCCTCGCCGACGAGAAGGAGACCGAGGAGCTGTACATGGTCCTCGACGAGGAGCTGAAGATGATGGCCACCGTGGCCGACCACGGCGGGCAGGTGGTCGGGCCGTACCTGAAGGAGATGTCCCACCTGGCGCACACCGAGTACCTGCTCGCCGGGCGCGGCTCGAAGGACGTCCGCGAGGTGCTGCGGGAGACCATGTTCGCTCCGACGGTGACGGGCAGCCCGATGGAGAACGCATGCCGTGTGATCGCCCGGCACGAGCGCACCGGCCGCCGCTACTACGCCGGGGTGCTGGCCCTGCTCGGTCACGACGACACCGGCCGGCAGACCCTCGACGCGCCGATCCTCATCCGCACCGCCGAGATCTCCCCGGCCGGTGACCTGCGGGTGCCGGTCGGGGCGACCCTGGTGCGCCACTCCACCCCCACCGCCGAGGTCGCCGAGACCCACGCCAAGGCCGCCGGGGTGCTGGCCGCCCTCGGTCTGGGACCGCAGGCCCCGGCCGCCGGTCCCCGCCCGGCGCCGCGCCTCGCCGACGACCCGCAGGTCCGGGCCGCGCTGGCCGCCCGCAACGCCCCGCTGGCCCGGTTCTGGCTGGACCAGCGGCCGCCGGGCACTCTCGCCCTGCCCGCCGTTTCCGGCCGCCGGGTGCTGATCGTCGACGGCGAGGACACCTTCACCGGAATGCTGGCCCACCAGCTGGGCGCGCTGGGCCTGGCGGTGACCGTACGGCCGTGGCACGCCGCCGGGCCGGTGCGGGCGTACGACCTGGTGGTGGTGGGGCCCGGTCCGGGCGACCCGACCAGCGACACCCCGAAGATGACCACCCTGCGCACCCTGCTCACCGAGTTGCTGGACAGCGGCCACCCGACGCTCGCCGTCTGCCTCGGCCACCAGCTCCTCGCCGGCCTGCTCGGACTGCCCGTGCACCGCCGCGACGCGCCCTACCAAGGACTTCAGCGCACGGTGCCGCTGTTCGGCGTGCCGCGACGGGTCGGCTTCTACGCCACCTTCACCGCCCGCGCCGGCGCCGATCGGCAGGACGGCCGGTACGGTCCGGTCGAGCTTTCCCGGGACGCGGCCGATGGGGCGGTGCACGCGCTGCGCGGCCGGGGCTTCGCCGGGGTGCAGTTCCACCCCGAGTCGGTGCTCAGCCCGGACGGCCTGGCGGTCCTGGCCGATCTGCTGCCCGACCTCCTGCCGGCACCGGCCGGGGAGTTAACGACCGCTCAGGCATAGGCGGGCCGATCCGGGGTAGCGCTGTGGACGGCCGGCGGTCCGGGCGGGTATGAGAGCCCCCGCCCGGGCCGCCGGTTCCGGTCGGTGAAAGGAAGGGCCCCTTCTTAACGCCTGCGGTGGTAAAGGGGCCCCCTATTAACAGGGAGCTTCACAGGGCCAGCCGCCGGCGCCGGCCGCGCCGTCGCCCGTGGCTCAGCCGGTGAGGCCCTGCTTGAGCGCGGCGCCGATCTGCACCGCCCGCTTGGCCGTCAGCGCCGTCGCCGACAGGGCGATGTGATCCGGAGCGGTCTCGCCGTTGTTGCTGGTGTGCGACGCGCCGTACGGGTTGCCGGAGACAAACTGACTCGGGTCGGTGTAGCCGGGCGTGACCACGATCCCGCCCCAGTGGTAGAAGACGTGGAACAGTGACAGCAGCGTCGCCTCCTGCCCACCGTGCAGGGTGGCGGTGGAGGTGAACGCCGAGTACACCTTGTTGGCCAGCGCCCCCTGGGCCCACAGCGGGCCGGTGGTGTCGATGAACTGCTTGAGCTGGGCGGCGACCAGCCCGTACCGGGTCGGCGACCCGAAGATCACCACGTCGGCCCAGCTCAGGTCGTCCGGCTGCGCCTCGTCGATGTCCTGGGTCTCCAGCCGGTGCGCCTCCCACCCTGAGTTGGAGCGGATCGCCTCGTCCGGCGCCAGTTCACGTACCTTGCGCAGCCGCACCTCCGCCCCCGCGTCACCGGCGGCCTCGCATGCCGCCTGGGCCATCTGGTACGTGATGCCGGTCGCGCTGTAGTAGATCACCGCCACCTTGACCTGTGCCGCCATCGCATGTCCTCCCTGGTTCGGGTCAGCTCCGGCGACTACCCGATGCTTGTGGCGGCAAACTGTCGGACTGTCCACCGGTCGACGGACAGTCCGGTTCCGTCCACCGGTCGTCCCGCGCCCCACCCGTGCCGGCCGACGATCGAGCCATGACCGGAACCCCCGCCGTCCGCGTACGCGGACTACGCAAGACGTACCGCGACACCGTCGCCGTCGCCGATCTCGACCTGGACGTCGCCGCCGGCGAGGTGGTGGCCCTGCTCGGCCCCAACGGCGCCGGCAAGACCAGCACCATCGAGATCCTGGAGGGCCATCGCGACCGCGACGCCGGTGAGGTGAGCGTGCTCGGTCTCGACCCGGCCCGAGCCGACCTGGACTGGCGGGCCCGGATCGGCATCGTCACCCAGGACGGCGCCGACCTGACCGAGCTGACCGTCCGGGAGGCCGTCGGCCACTTCGCCCACTACTTCCCCCACGCCCGCGATCCGCGGGAGGTCATCGAACTGGTCGGCCTCACCGGCAAGGCCACGGCCCGGGTCCGTACCCTCTCCGGCGGCCAACGCCGTCGCCTCGACGTGGCCATCGGCGTCGTCGGCCGCCCCCGGCTGCTCTTCCTCGACGAGCCGACGACCGGCTTCGACCCGCAGGCCCGCCGGCAGTTCTGGACCCTGATCCGGCGGCTCGCCGGTGACGACGGCTGCACCATCCTGCTGTCCACCCACTACCTCGAAGAGGCCGAGGCGCTGGCCGACCGGGTCGCGGTGATCGTCGGCGGCCGGATCGTCGCCGACGGCAGCCCCGCCACCCTCGGCGGGCGGGCCACCGCGCGCACCGTCGTGCGCTGGGCCGACGGCCGGCAGGAGACCGACGACCCGGCCGCCCTCGTGGCAGCGCTGACCCGCCGCTACGGCGGCGCCGTACCCGGGCTGACCGTCAGCCGGCCGAGCCTCGAGGACGTCTACCTGGACCTGATCGGAGCAGCGTCGTGACCGCCACCGCCCACCGCACCGCACCCCGCCGCCCGTCCGCCGCCCGGCTCGGCCTGCACCGCGCGAGCATCGAACTGAAGGTGTTCTTCCGGGAACGCGACGCCGTGGTGTTCACCTTCGCCATGCCGGCGGTGATCCTCGTCCTGCTCGGCTCGATCTTCGACGGGATCTACTCGGGCAGCGACGTGACCTCCGCCCAGTACCTCGCACCGAGCATGATCGCCGCCGGGGTCGCCTCGGCGACCTTCATCAACCTGGGCGCCGGCATCGCCGCCGACCGCGACGACGGCACCCTGCGCCGGCTGCGCGGGGCGCCGATGCCACCGTCCGCGTACTTCATCGGCAAGATCCTGATGGCGATGGTGATCACCGTCTGCGAGACGGTCCTGCTGCTCGGCGTCGGGGTGGTGGCCTTCGACCTGTCCCTGCCGACCGAGCCGGCCCGCTGGCTCACCTTCGGCTGGGTGTTCCTGCTCGGCGCCACCGCCTGCGCCCTGGCCGGCATCGCCGCCAGCAGCCTGGCCCGATCGGCGCGCAGCGCCGGTGCCGTGATGAACCTGCCCTACCTGGTGCTGGCCTTCATCTCCGGGGTCTTCTACACCCCGGTCGGGCAGCTGCCCGAACCGCTGGTCACCGTGGGCTCGCTGTTTCCGCTCAAGTGGATGGCGCAGGGCTTCCGCTCGGTGTTCCTGCCGGACAGCATCCTCCCCCAGGAGGTCGTACCCTCCTGGGAACACGGCCGGACCGCGCTCGTGCTCGCCGCCTGGTGCATCGGAGGAATGGTGCTGTGTCTGACCACCTTCCGCTGGCAGGGCCGGCGCGGCCGATGAGCGTGGCGGTGCCGCCGACGGCCGGGGTGACGGCGGCCGAAGTAACGGCGAGTGGGGTCGTCGACGGGTGGCACGGGCGGTTCCGGCTCTGGGACGGCTACTTCGCGCTGGCGGGTGCCGGCATCGGCCTGGCGGTGGCCGCCGAAGGGTCGCGTCCACTGGCCAACCGGATCGGCTTCGTCGTGCTCTTCATCGCCCTGGCCGGCTGGTACCTCGGCTTCGGCCGGCGGCTGATGCGCGAGTCCGTCGAGGACTGGCGCGGCTACCTCTACCTCGCCGGTGTCGCGCTGCTCTACGTGCCGGCGGTGCTGCTCACCGGCTCGGCCTCGTTCCTGCTGTTCGTGCTCTGCCCGCAGGTGTTCATGGTGCTGCCGGCGGCACCGGCGGTCGGCGCGGTGGTGCTGCTCAACTCGGTGCACATCATCGTCCTGGCCGTCCGCCTCCCGGACCTGAAACACGTCGTCGCGCCGCTGCTGATCGCGCTGATCACCGTGTTCGTGGTTTGCGTACTGGGCATCTGGGCGCAGCGCACCGTCACCGAGAGCGGCCGGCGCGCCGAACTGATCGCCCAGTTGGAGCGGACCCGGGCGGACCTGGCCGAGATGTCACACCGGGCGGGGATCGCCGCGGAGCGCCAGCGGCTGGCCGCCGACATCCACGACACGGTGGCGCAGGGCCTGTCCAGCGTGGTGATGCTCATCCAGGCCGCCGAGGCCGACCTCGACCGCGACCTCGGGCAGGCCCGCCGACACCTCGGCCTGGCCCGGCGCACCGCGCGGGAGAACCTGGTCGACGTACGTACGCTGGTCGCCGCCCTCACCCCGGCCGAACTCACCGGGTCCCCGCTGGAACAGGCGCTGCACCGGTTGGCCGAGCGGTTCACCCAGGAGACGGGGGTGCCGGTCAGCTGCACCGTGGACGTGGCCGCCGGTCGGGCCCTGAGCACCCCGACGGAGGTGGTGCTGCTGCGCGCGGCGCAGGAGGCGTTGACCAACATCCGCCGGCACGCCGACGCCACGGCCGTCGCCGTGCTGCTGCACAGCGACGACGACCGGGTCACGCTGGAGGTCGGCGACGACGGGGGCGGGTTCGACGCTGGGACGGGCACCGGCGGTTCCGGCCCGGCCGGCGGCACCGACGGGCAGGAGCTGGCCGGCGGTGGTGGCTACGGGTTGGCCGGGATCCGGGCCCGGGTCGAGCAGGTGCAGGGCACCGTGGTCGTACGCTCGGCGCCCGGCGCGGGAACCACGATCCGGGTGGAGGTGCCGTACGAATGATCACCGTGCTGCTGGTGGACGACCATCCGCTGGTCCGCGCCGGCGTGGCCGGCATGCTGGCCGGGGCGGACGACATCGACATCGTCGGCGAGGCCGGCGACGCGGCCGAGGCGGTGGCGGCCGTCCGGGCCCGACGCCCCGACGTCGTCCTGATGGATCTGCGGCTGCCCGGCGGCGACGGGGTCACCGCCACCGCCCGGATCCTCGCCCAGTCCCCGGACACCCGGGTGGTGGTGCTCACCACCTACGAGACCGACGCCGACATCCTCCGCGCCGTCGAGGCCGGCGCCGCCGGCTACCTGCTCAAGGACGTCTCGCGCGCCGACCTGGTCAACGCGGTACGCACCGCCGCGCGCGGCGGCACCGTACTCGCGCCGTCGGTGGCCACCCGGCTGCTGCACCAGGTCCGCCGGCCCGCCGGGCGGGACACCCTGTCCCCACGGGAGGTGGAGGTGCTCCGGCTGGTCGGCCGTGGCCTGTCCAACGCCGAGATCGGCCGGGAGCTGCACATCAGCGAGGCGACCGTGAAGACGCACCTGCTGCGTTCCTTCAACAAACTCGGCGTCTCGGACCGTACCGCCGCGGTCACCACCGCGATGGCAGCCGGCCTGCTGTGAGCCGGTAGCCGGCGACCGCCGTCGCGCCGCGCTCGATAACCTGTGCCGGTGATGCTGCCCCTGCCCGCCGGCGAGTTCCAGGCGTACCTGTTCGACTGCGACGGCACCATCGTCGACTCGATGCCCCAGCACTACACGGCCTGGCGGCAGACCCTGGACGAGTGGGGCTGCGCCTTCCCCGAGGAGCTGTTCTACGCCTGGGCCGGGCGGCCGACGGCCGACATCGTCGCCGAGCTCAACGAGCAGCAGCGCCTGAACATGCCGGTGGAGACGGTCATCGCCGACCGGGAGGCCCGCTTCCAGCGGCTGCTGCCCACGGCGACCGGCATCCCCGGGGTGCTGCACCACATCGACGACGCGCACGGGCGGATCCCGTTCGCCGTGGTCTCCGGCAGCACCCGGGACGCCGTCACCGCCTCCCTCGACGCGCTCGGCATCCTGGACCGGTTCGACGTGCTGGTCTGTGCCGGAGACTACGCTCGTCCCAAGCCCGACCCGGAGCCGTTCCTACGCGCCGCCGAACTGCTCGGCGTACCCCCGCGCTCCTGCCTGGTCTTCGAGGACGCGGACCTGGGCATCGAGGCCGCCGAGGCGGCCGGCATGGCCGCGGTACGGGTGCCGCAACCTCGCCAGGGCTGAGAGACTGCGCGACTTGCTCAAGATGTCCGCAAGTTAGCGCCGTCACAGTTCTCCCTCGGGTCGGAAAGCGCCATCCTGGTGGAACCGGTGCCGGCGACCCCATCGCCGCCCCGCACCGGCGTACCTGAAACGGGGGTCGCGCTCCGCCATCAACGAGGCTGGCGTAGCGCGATCAGGGGCGCCTTCGGGAGGCCATCCGGACCCGGATGTCGGTACCCGGTCCTATGCTGCGGTCGACCACCGAAGGAAGGCCGACGTCGTGGCACCCACCGGATCGACGGCGCTGACCGGCGCCGAGGCGCTCGCCCTGCGGATGACCGCTCTCCTGCTGCGCCCCCATCCGACCGCCTCCCCGCCCGGCAGCGTGGCCGAGGTGGTGGAGTGGTTCGGCGCCATGCAGGCGCAGGACCTGGCCAGCGGCATGTGGTCGCTGGGGGTACGCCTGCCCGGTTCCACCCACGCCGACGTACACGCCGCGCTGGAGCGCCGGGAGGCCCTGCGTACCTGGCCGATGCGCGGCACCATCCACCTCGTGCCGGCCCGGGACGCCCGCTGGTTGCTGGAGCTGACCGGCGTACGCGCCCTGGCCGGGGCGGCTCGGCGGCGGGAGTTCCTCGGCCTGTCCGAGGCCGAGGCCGACCGCGCCGCCGACGTGCTCGGCAACACCCTGGCCGGCGGCGGCCGGCTGACCCGCGCCGAGTGCGTGGCCACGCTGGTCGAGGCCGGCATCGACGGCGCCGGCCAACGCGGCTACCACCTGCTGTGGTACGCGGCCCAACGCGGCGTCACCTGCATCGCCCCCAACATCGGCACCGAGCAGACGTTCACCCTGCTCGACGAGTGGGCGCCCGGTCAGCACCAGCCCGACCGGGACGAGGCGCTGGCCACCCTGGCTCTGCGCTACTTCCGCAGCCACGGCCCCACCACCCGGCAGGACTTCGCCGGCTGGACGGGCCTGACCGCCACCGACGCGAAACGGGCCATCGCCGCCGCCGGCGACGACCTGACCACCGTCCTGGTCGACGGCGCCGAGGCGGTGCTGCACACGCCGTTGCTCGACGCGCCCCGCGCGACGGTGGACGACATGCTGGTCCTGCCCGGCTTCGACGAGTACCTGCTCGGCTACAAGGACCGCACGCTGATGGTCGACCCCGAGCACAAGCAGGCCATCATTCCCGGTGGCAACGGGGTCTTCCAGGCCACCGTCGTGCGCGGCGGCCGGGTGGTCGGCACCTGGAAACGCAGCCTGGCCAAGACCCGGGTCACCCTGACCGTGAACCCCCTGGTCGACCTGGAACCCAGCACGCGCAAGCGGGTCGAGGAGGCCCTCGGCCGGTACGCCGACTTCCTCGCCCTGCCGCCCCGGGTGACCTGGCCGGACTGACTCCTGCGGGGCGAGCCGGGTCGTTCTGCCCACGGCGAAGACCCTTGGCGACCTCGCCGCGCCGCTGGTTGGCTGGCGACATGGAGATCCTGGTGCTGGGAGGCACCGCCTGGCTCGGGCGTGAGGTGGCCCGCCAGGCGGTCGAGCGAGGCCACGCGGTCACCTGCCTGGCCCGGGGCGAGAGCGGGCAGGTGGCACCGGGTGCCGTCCTCGTTGCCGCCGACCGGAGTGACCCGACGGCGTACGACGCGCTGCGCGGCCGGGACTTCGACGCCGTGGTCGAGGTGTCCTGGCAGCCCGGCTTCGTCCGGGGCGCGCTGCGGGCGCTGGGCGCCCGGGCCCGGCACTGGAGCTACGTCTCCTCGGGCAACGTCTACGCCACCCACGACACCCCCGGCGCCGACGAGTCGGCCGCCACCCTGCCGCCGACCGACCGGGACACCGCCGACCGCGAGCAGTACGGCGAGGCGAAGGTCGCCTGCGAGGAGGCGTCCACGACCGAGATCGGCGATCGCCTGCTGGTGGCCCGGGCCGGGCTGATCGGCGGCCCCGGCGACAACTCCGGTCGTACCGGCTACTGGGTGGCCCGCGCCGCCCGTGATCCGCAGGCGCCGATGCTGGTGCCCGGCACCCCCGACCTGCTCACCCAGGTCGTCGACGTACGTGACCTGGCCGCCTGGCTGCTGGACTGCGCACACGCCGGGACGGTCGGGACGTACAACGCCGTGGGGCCGGTGGTGTCCTTCGGCGAGTGGGTCGAGCAGTGCCGCGCCGTCGGCGGGCACACCGGCTCGGTCGTGCACGCGGATCCGGCCTGGTTGGTGGCGCAGGGCGTGGTGCAGTACATGGGCCCGGAGTCGCTGCCGATGTGGCTGGTCGAACCGGGTTGGGCGGGTTGGGGGGCGCGCAGCGGCGCGGCGGCGGTCGCCGCCGGGCTGCGCCACCGCCCGCGCGCCGAGCTGTTGGCCGACACCCTGGCATGGGAGCGGCAGGAGGGGCTGCACCGCGAGCGGCGGGCCGGGCTGAGCGCCGGCCGCGAGGCCGAGCTGCTCGCCGCGCTGACCCGGCCAGCGGAGCGGGGCTGAGCCGAGGGCGGCGGATCCGGTCGCCGACCGGCGTGTCACCCAGGGATTGCGCAGCAAATTCATCGGCGCGGATAATGTGGGGTTACCACGTGCCATACCTGCGGGGGAAGGTGGTGGGGGATGGCTGTCGCCACGACATCTGTCGCACACCGCGCCATGGACGGCCGCCGGTTCCTCCTCAGCGGCCCACTCGACTTGAGCGCACCATTCACCTCGGTGGTCGAGCTGACCGTCGCCGGCCGGCTGCACGAGTTCACGGCCGGCTCGGTCGGCCTGGCCGACGAACTGGCGCAGTCGCTCGGCGTCACCCGTTTCGACGAGGAGCTCACCTATCAGGGCGGCGCCCTGCTGATCGCACGCGCGAGATCGTACGACCCGCAGATCCGGCTCAGCGAGGAACGGCTGGTCGCAGCGTGGCGAGGGCGCCGGTACTGCCTCGTCACCCAACTGTACGGTGCCTCGACCTCCGATCTGCTCGCGGTGCTGCGGACAGTGCGGATCGCGGAGCACGAAGACGGTCTCGCGGTGCGCCCCGACACCAGGGCCGGAAGCCGGTTCGCGGCGCCAGCAACAGTGATCAAGCAGGTGCCCGGGCTCGGCCTGCTGGACATGACGGCGCTCACCGCGGAGCGCACGCGACAGTTGCCGTCGTGGCGAGGGCTGTCGACCCGAGCCGGGGAACTCTTCCGGGACGACCTCGCGGACGGCAAGCCCTACTTCGTCCTCGCCGCCACGGACACCTGGGTGACCGTGCTGCCACTGGCCGACACGGTGCTCGACCAGGTACCGACCCTGCTGGACCGGCTACGTGTCCAGTCGGGCAAGTGAGGCGTCGTGTCGGCCCTGCTCGCCAGCGTCGCGGCGTACACCGTGCTGCTCACTCTGCTCACCGCCTGCGGTGAGCACCTCTCGAAGCCGGCGACGCTGTCGGCGGCGCTGGCCGCCCACCGGGTGGTGCCCGCGCCGTCCACCGTCGCGGCGGTGGTCATCGCGACCGAGGGCCTGCTCGGCGCGGCCGGAGTCGTCGCCCTGCTCCGCGCCGACGGAGGCCGGCTGCTGGGCGTGGTCCTGGCCGGCGCTGCCGCACTCTTCGCCGCGTACGCGGGTTACGGCCGGTACGTGCGGTCGACCGGGCGGGCCGTCCCCTGCGGATGCTCCCGGGTGGAACTGCCGATGAGCGGCTGGGTGGTGGCACGCGCTGGCACGCTCGCCGGCATGGCGCTGGTCGGGTCACTGCTGTCCGGCGCGGTCGTGCCGGTGGGCCGATTCGGCACCACACTCACGATCGTCCTGCTCGCCGCGGCGACGTTCGCCGCCCTCCTGGCCCACCTGCCCGCCGCCATGCACGACCCGACTCCGGATCAACCGCCCGCGCGGGCGGGACGAGGAGGCGTACCCGGATGAGTTTCCAGACGAGCGCGCTGATCCTGAGCTGGATCGCGATCCTGCTGCTTGCCCTCGTGGTGTCCGGCCTGGTCCGTCAGGTGCACGCCCTGTCCAACGGCACCGCCGGCCGCTCCGGGTCCGTCGGCCTGCGGCCCGGTTCACCAGCGCCCCGGTTCCGTGACCTGGCGCCGCCGTCCCCGGCCACCCTGGTCCTGCTCTTCCTGGACGACGGCTGCGCGACCTGCGACCAACTGCTCGACGAGGCCACCGAACAGGCCCAACGGAGCGACGGCACGATTCGAGTCCTCTACCGGCACACCGTCCCGCCGCGAGTGGCCGACCTGCCGCTGACCGTCCTCGGCGAGCAGGCGGAGCTGTTCGACCGGTACGACGCCATCGCCACCCCGTTCGCGGTCGTGGTCGACCCGACCGGGCACATCCGGCGATCCGAACCCGTCGGCTCCCGCGCGGCACTGCGTCACCTGCTCGACCAGAGCGACGATGCCACCGGGCCGACCGTGCCCTCCAGTGAACGGGGAGGCGGGTTGTGATGATCACCCTCGACGCCGTGCCCACGCTGCGGGGCCCGGACCCGGGTACCGGCACCGCGCCCCGGCAGCGCCCGCCGACGAGTCCGATCAGGAGTCGTCTCACCACCTCCTGGGCGCTGTCCCGCCGCACGCTGCTGCAGGCCGGCACCGCGCTGGGACTGACCGCGTTGAGCATCTTCCCGGCCGCCCGCCGCGCCTACGCGGACGGATACACGATCTACAGCGGGTGCCCGACGTACGCCAGCAACCACAACTGTTCTCCCGGCTGCGGTCCCAGCCCGATCTTCGCCGCCGCATGCAACACCAGCGGTACGCACACCGGGTTCCACAAGAACGACGGCACGACCTGGAAACTGCGGCCGAACCAGTGTTACGGCGGCACGTACGACGGCTGGCTGTGGCGCTACCAGGGCGCATGCGGCGCATGCGCCTGCTCGGTGGAGCGCCGCTGCCACGACGGGTACCGAAAGACGAGCTCAGGCTGGGTCAGGTCGATCTGTCGCTGGAACACCAAGTGCGGGTGCCTCACGTCGGTCAGCTGGCCCGTCACCCAGCGCGGCCACACCGGCCCGAACGTCTACACCGTGCAGCATCTGTTGACGGTGCGGGGCTATCCCACCACGGTCGACGGTATCTTCGGCAGCGGCACCCAGACCAAGGTGAAGCAGTTCCAGACGGCCAAGGGCATCACGGCGACCGGCAACGTCGCCACCCTGACGTGGCCCGCCCTCGTGATCAGCGTGCGCTCCGCCAGCACCGGGCACGCCGTGCGCGGCGCCCAGCGGCAACTCAACAAGCACGCGTACGGGCTGGTCGTCGACGGGGTCTTCGGTGCGGCGACCAATGCCGCAGTACGCGACTTCCAGCGCAAGAACGGGCTCGCCGTCGACGGCGTCATGGGAGTGAGCACCTGGCGCACGATCGTCGGCGGCGCCGTATGACCGGTCAGCAGCCACCCGTGCGACCGGTTCCGCCGTTGCGCCGCTGGGCCACCGACCCGCTCGGACCCGTCCTGCTGCTCACCGTCAGCGCGATGATCACCGCCGCGTACGGGCACGTGCTCACCTGGGCGGTGGTTGGCGGGCTGGCCGGCTACACCCTCTCCGGCTCGGTTTGAACCCGCAACAGCGCGTACGCGCTGGCCTCGCCGGGGCGGCGAGATCGGGTTCCCCAGGGCAGGCTCCTCAGCCTGTTCGTCCTCGGGTTGGTCGCCGGCGGCCTGTTCAGCGGGGTGGTCCTCGGGCTGTTCTCCGGGCTGTCGACGCCGCTGCCTGCGTCCTGGCGGTACACGGCCATCGTGGCGGTGGCGCTGCTGGGGGTGCTCCGGGACGGCGGGGTGGTCACCATCCCGTTACCGCAGAACGCCCGTCAGGTGCCGCAGGACGTGCTGCGCCGCAGCCCGGGGCGCGGAGCGCTGCGATTCGGATTCGAACTCGGTACCGGCGTGCGGACGTACGTTTCGGCCACCGCGCCGTACGTGCTCGCGGTCGCGGTCCTCCTCGGCGGTCAGCGCCCGCAGGTCGCCACGCTCGCCGGAGTCGGTTTCGGCGCGGGGCGGGCCGCCACCCCGCTCCTGCGCCGCGCCTCTGGGGCGGTCGAGGGCTGGGACGCCGACCTGAATGCACGACTGCGCGTCATCACCGTCGCGGGGTCCGCCGCGCTTGCTGTCGCCTTCGGCCTGCTCTTCCTGCATCGGCTGTAGCCGTCGTCACCATCGCAATCCCGGCGGCGGACCCGGCTGCCCGTGCCGCAGGTGTGACACGGGTCCGACGGCGGCGCGGCGGCCTTCGGCCCGCCGGCCCCGTCGGACGCGATCATGTTGGGTCAGTCGGCGAGGGCGCCGGCCGAGCGGCCCTCGTGCAGGGTGAGGTTGCGCCCGTTCGACGGGTCGAACAGGTGGATCTTCTCCAGGTTGAACCAGACCCGCCGGTTCTCCCCCTCGGTCACCGTCGACTCGGCCGACAGCCGGGTGACCAGGTGCGACCCGGCGCCGGTGAAGTCGCCGGCCCCGGCGTCGGCGGCCAGTTCCTCCAGCTCGGCGGCGGACGCCCGCTCCCCCTCGACGGTGAGGTAGACGTACTTGTCCGAGCCCATCGACTCGACGATGTCCACCGGCGCCTCGAACTCAATGCCCCGGCGGCGGGTCTCCTCGTCGATCAGTTCGGCGTCCTCGAAGTGCTCGGGACGGATGCCGAGGATCAGCTCCCGGGGCGCGTCGACGCCCTCCAGTTCACGGCGGATCCGGTCGCCGATCGGCAGGTCGCCCAGGGCGGTACGCAACCTGCCCTCGTCGACGGTGGCGGGCAGGAAGTTCATCGACGGCGAGCCGATGAACCCGGCCACGAACAGGTTGCCCGGGTGGTCGTACAGCTCCTGCGGCGGGCCGACCTGCTGCACCGCGCCGCCGCGCATGATCACTACGCGGTCGCCGAGGGTCATCGCCTCGGTCTGGTCGTGGGTCACGTAGACGGTGGTGGTGCCCAGCTGCTTCTGCAACCGGGACACCACGGTACGCATCTGCACCCGCAGCTTCGCGTCCAGGTTGGACAGCGGCTCGTCCATCAGGAACGCCTTGGGTTGGCGGACGATCGCTCGGCCCATCGCCACCCGCTGCCGCTGCCCACCGGAGAGGTTGGCGGGTCTGCGGTCCAGCAGTGAGGTCAGCTCCAGGACCTTCGCCGCCTCGTCGACCTTCTGCGTGATGGTGTCCCGGTCCAGCTTCGCCAGCCGCAGCGGGAACGCCATGTTCTCCCGCACGGTCATGTTCGGGTACAGCGCATACGACTGGAAGACCATGGCGATGTCCCGATCGCGGGGGGCCTTGTCGTTGACCCGTTGCCCGCCGATGCGCAGCTCACCGGAGCTGATGTCCTCCAGCCCGGCGATCATGTTGAGCGTGGTGGACTTGCCGCAGCCGGAGGGGCCGACCAGGATCACGAACTCGCCGTCGGCGATCTCCAGGTCGACGTCCCGCACCGCCGTGGTGCCGTCCGGGAACTTCTTGCTCACCTTGTCGAGCACGATGTCAGCCACGAGTTTCTCACCTATCCCTTGACGGCGCCGGAGGTCAGGCCGGAGACGATGCGGCGCTGGAAGAAGAGGACGAACAGGATGATCGGAATGGTGATCACCACGGCGGCGGCGCAGATCGCCCCGGTCGGGTCCTCGAACTGCGACTCGCCGGTGAAGAACGACAGCGCCACCGGCACCGTGCGGGACCGCTCGGTGGAGGTCAGCGAGATGGCGAACAGGAAGTCGTTCCAGCAGAAGATGAAGACCAGGATCGCGGTGGTGAACAGGCCCGGCGCGGCCAGCGGGGCGATCACCCGTCGGAACGCCTGCCCCTGGGTGGCGCCGTCCATCTTGGCCGCCTTCTCCAGGTCCCAGGGGATCTGCTTGAAGAACGCCGACAGCGTGTAGATCGCCAGCGGCAGCGCGAACGTGATGTACGGCAGGATCAGGCCCGGCCAGGTGTCGAACAGGCCCAACTGCCGCTCGATCTCGAACAGCGGCGACACCAGCGAGACCTGCGGGAACATCGCGATCAGCAGGGAGACGCCGACCAGCAGCCGCTTGCCGGGGAAGTCCAGCCGGGAGATCGCGTACGCGGCCATCGCGCCGAGCACCACGGCGATCACGGTGGCGATCAGCGCGATGCCGATCGAGTTGACCAGCGCCCGGACGAACTGGTCGGTGGCGAAGATGGTCCGGTAGTTGTCCAGCGTCCACTCCTGCGGGATGAACTTCCCGTCGGTCAGGGTGGCCGGTGTCTTGAACGACAGCGACATGATCCACAGCACCGGGATCAGCGCGAAGACGACCACGACGACGTCCAGCAGACCCCAGCGCAGCTTGGCACGGGTGGTGGTGTCAGCCATGTCAGCGCCTCTCCCCGTCGTCGCTGCCGGGGGCAGCGGTACCGAACAGCTTCACGAAGACGAACGCGATGATCGCCACGGTGATGAAGATCAGCACCGACATGGTCGAGCCGATGCCGAGGTTCAGGCCCCGGATCAGGTTGTTGTAGGCGATCATCGACACCGACGAGGTCTCGTTCGCACCGGCCGTGAGCACGTAGATGTTGTCGAAGACCCGGAACGCGTCCAGGGTGCGGAACAGCAGCGCGACCAGGATCGCCGGCTTCATCACCGGCAGCATCACCTTGGTGAACCGCTGCCACGCGGTGGCGCCGTCGGTGGAGGCCGCCTTGAGCAGGTCCTCCGGCACCAGGGCCAGGCCCGCCATCAGCAACAGCGCCATGAACGGCGTGGTCTTCCAGATCTCCGCGAGCATGATGATCGCCAGCGAGCTGGCCCGCTCGGTCAGCGGCGCGCCGTCGGAGAAGACGTTGGCCAGATAGCCGGTGCCGGGCGTCCAGGCGTACCGCCAGGAGAACGCGGCGACGACCGTGACGATGCCGTACGGGATCAGCGCCGCGGTCCGCACGATGCCCCGGCCGACCAGCGTCCGGTGCATGACCAGCGCCAGACCCATGCCGAGCACCAGCTCCACGGCCACGGTGACCACCGTGATCAGCATGGTCACCCCGAACGCGGTCCACCAGAACTCGTTGGTCAGCACGGTGACGTAGTTCTGCAACCCGATGAACTCCCGCTCGGCCGGGAAGCGCAGGTCGAAGCGCTGCAACGACAACCACACCGAGTACAGGATCGGATAGGCGGTCACCGCAA
Organism: Micromonosporaceae bacterium KJ-029; assembly: GCA_005402585.1. Lineage (GTDB taxonomy): Bacteria > Actinomycetota > Actinomycetes > Mycobacteriales > Micromonosporaceae > Micromonospora. Next base: position 154,573 of record BIFP01000007.1, read on the forward strand.
GCATGACCAGCGCGGCCGGCGCGCACAGCAGCCAGCCCAGCTTGCGCTCGGCCCGTTTGTTCTCGCTCAGCGGCGGCTTCGCGCGTCGTCCGGCCCGCTGTCTGGGCACCGCGACGTGCCGGCCGCCGGTTTGGGTGTCGGTCCGGTCAGCGCCGGCCGGGGTGGCGTGGGTTCGCTCGCTCATGCCATCACCTCGCTTCGCTCGGCGTCGGCCTGAGCCTTGTCCGCGCTGCGTTGATGGTTCGCTCGCTGCCGCTCGCTCATGGCAGGACCCCCTTCGACTCCAGGGCGTCCGCGATGGCTCCGCGCAGCTCGTCCGCGGTCGACTGCGGGTCGATCTTCGACGGCGGCGACAGCAACGCCGAGGTCACGGTGGAGATGCTCTGGTACGCGGGGGTCAACGGCCGCACCGCCGGGTCCCGCAACTGTTCGAGGATGGTTTCCTTCATCGGGTACGCCTCGTCCATCTCCGGGTCGTCGTAGACGCGCTCGATCGTCGGCGGCACCCCGTCGTTGATCGCGGAGAACTTCTGGTGCTCCGCGTTGCGCAGGCACTTGGCCGCCTCGAAGGATTCCTGCGGGTGCTCGGAGTGGGCGCTGACGGCGAGGTTGACCCCGCCGATGGTCACCCGGCCCGGGGTGCCCGCGTCGACGCCCGGCACCCGGGCCCAGCCGACCTGCTCGGCCAGCTCCGGGTTGGCCTCCTGCATCGCCGGATAGACGAACGGCCAGTTCACCTGGAACGCGCCGTTGCCGGCCTGGAAGTCCAGCCGTACCGGGTCCTCTGTGGCGTTGCTGAACGACGGCGAGGCCACGCCGGAGGTGGCGAAGTCCCTCAGCACCTCCAGCGCCCGGACGGTCCCGGAGTCCATCACGGCCTCGGTGCCGTCGTCGTTGAGGATGTTGCCACCGGCGCTGGCCGCGAGGGTGTTGTAGAGGACCACCAGGCCCTCGTACTGGGCGCCCATGGTGAGCACCTGGTACGGCTTGCCCTGCTCCTTCAACTGCCGCGCCATCGAGATCATCTCGTCCCAGGTGGCCGGCGGCTCGGGCACCAGGTCCTTGCGGTACCACAGCAGCTGGACGTTGGTATTCTTCGGCGCTCCGTAGAGCTTGTCCTCGTACCGCGCGGTCTCCAGCGGGCCGTCGAGGGTGCCGTCCTCCACCTCGGCCCGGTCCGGCCCGGTCCACTCCAGGATCCAGTTCGCGCTGGCGAACTCCTGCGTCCAGGTCACATCGAGACCGAGCACGTCCATGCCGGTGTCCTCGGCCGCGAGCCGCCGCACCATCTGCACCCGCTGCTCGTCGGCCTCCCGCGGCAGCACCCGGTAGACGATCCGGTACCGCCCGGCGGCCTGCGTGTTGCACTCGTCGACGACCTGCTGCAGGTTCTGCTCGGGCGGGTAGTACAGGTTGATCGTGGGCGTACCGCCGTCGTCGCCGCCGGCACAGGCGGCCATCGGCGCCACCAGCGTCAGCGCCGCGGCCGTCGCCACCACGCGTACGCGGGGTCGACGCCGGCTCCGGACCTCGTCAGAGCCATTCATGTCGACACCCCGCTGCGCTGCCTGCCGCCATGAGCCACCACCGCGCTGAACCCGGCGATTCGCTCGCTCATGACCCCTCCCCTCGTACCTCGGCCAACAAACCGGGGAAGGCTTCCGCGCCCCGGCGCACGGCGAGACGGCCAGGGCGCGTGACCTGCCGGTTCGCACCCCCTGCGTTTCGTGGCTGGAACACTGCCCGACCTGCGAAGTCGCGAAACCTGACCCAGGTGGGACGACCTAAACCTCACCCGGTGTGGTCCAGGTCACGGCGCTCAGCCCAGCGCCGGCAGCAATGGCACATACGCTCGGGCGGTGGACGTGACCTTCTTCTTCGACCCCATCTGCCCGTGGACCTGGCGTACGTCACGCTGGTTGGTGTCCGTCGCCGAGGCTCGTGACCTGCGCATCGAGTGGCGGGCGTTCAGCCTGGGCATCCTCAACGGCGGAAACATCCCACCGGAGTACGCCGAGGCGATGGCCGCCTCGGGCCGAGCCCTGCGGCTGGTCGAGGCGCTGCGCGCCGAGGGCCGCCACGACGACGCCGGCCGGTTCTACGCCGAGTTGGGTGCCCGCACGCACGACGCCGGCAACCCGCCGAGCGGCAAGCTGGTGGACGTCGCCGCCGAGGCGGCCGGCCTCGACGACGCGGCAGCCGCCCTCGACGACGGACGCTGGGACGACGCGGTGCACGCCTCACACGCCCTGGCGTACGCCTCGGCGGGGCCGGACATCGGCTCGCCGGTGCTGATGGTCCCCGGCGCCGACCGGGGCGCGCACGGCCCGATCCTGACCGAGGTGCCCGGCATCGAGGACGCCCTGACCCTCTGGGACAGCCTGCTCCCGCTGCTGCGGATGCCGGCCTTCCACGAGATCAAGCGCGGCCGGCGCTGACCCCGCCCGGCGGGGAGGTCTGCGTCGGATCGCTACCGCCCGGCCGGCCGTGACCAGCATCGACAGGCCCCGGCCGAGCGTCCCCGGCGTCGCCCGGCCACGGCGCAAACCAGGCGGCGGATGTCGGAGGCAGGCGGCATGATCGGGGGATGCTCGCACGCTTCAAGGATCTCTGCCTCGACGCCTCCGACCCGCAGGCCCTCGGCCGGTTCTGGGCCCGCATCCTCGACGGGGAGCTGATCGACCTCGGCGACGGCGACACCCGGGTCGATCCGCACGACGCCAACTCCCGCGCCGAGTCGATCTGGGTCAACCGGGTGCCCGAGCCGCGTACCGTCAAGACCCGCGTCCACCTGGATCTGCGGCTGCCCGAGGCGGACCCGGCGGTGCTGCTCGACGCCGGGGCGCGGCTGGTCCGCGAGCCGGACGCGGAGATCGACTGGTGGGTGCTGGCCGACCCGGACGGCAACCAGTTCTGCGCCATCCCGATGGAGGCGAACGCCGGGACCGGGCCGTTCGAGCTGGTGGTCGACTCGGCCGATCCGGCCGCCCAGGCCGCCTGGTGGGCCGGCATCGTCGGCGGCGAGGCCAAGGCCAGCGAGAAGGGGTACGCCACCATCGTCGGCGCGGCCGGTTTCCCGTGGGGCTACTGGGTCTTCGACCCGGTGCCCGAGCGCAAGACCGTCAAGAACCGGATGCACTGGGACGTCGACCTGACCGATCCTGAACCGACCGCACTGATCAAGGCCGGCGCGACCCTGCTGCGGGAGCCGGACGACACGGCGCGCTGGTGGGTGCTAGCCGATCCAGAGGGCAACGAGTTCTGCGCGTTCCCGCCCCGTCCCACCAGGTGAGCGGCGGCGCTACCCAGCTACCGCCCGTTGGACTAGCGTTTCCCTAGCGTCACTGCCAGCGCGTACGCCGTCGCCGTCGATACGCCACCGGCCGACCCCGACCCGCCCGATCGGTTGGTTCTCGCGGGAACAGCCCGTCACCGGTCCACCGGTTGGGCAGGATCGTCCCCAACGAGGAGGTGCCGTCGTGGTGCAGGACACCCGCGCTCTCGCCCTGACGTTCGAGGTGAGCGGCCTGCCACCGGTCAAGACCGAGGCGCTGTCCATCTTCGCCGCCGGCCACCGGCAGGCGACGAGGGTACGCGCCCTGCTACAGGCCGCCTGCGAGGCGGCGCAGCACACCGGCTGGACCCCGCTGTCCGGGCCGATCGAAGTGGACCTGACCCTGCGCTGTCCTCCCGGGCACCGCCACTCCGACGCCAGCACCCTGCTGGGCGGGGTCTGCGCGGTACTACAGGACAAGAAGCGGGTCTCCAACATCGGCCTGACCCACCTCGGCGTCCTGGTCGACGTCGCCCTCTACGACGACGACAAGCAGATCCGCCGGCTGTCCTACGTCGAGGAGCCGGCCGAGGAGTTCTCGTACCAGGTACGCGTCGCCGCCGTACCGACCGTGGTTTGACCGACGGCTGCGGTCGGGTACCGCAGCCGCCGACGAAGGGAGCGCCGATGTCGGAGCCACATGTCACGCTGGAGCCCCGGGATCCGGTGCAGGAGAAGCTGCGTGCCCCCCTGGAGGAGCAGTTGACCTCGGCCCTCCAGGCGGCTGCCGACCGGGTCCGGGACGGCTACGCCGGCGAGCCGGTGGAGCAGGTCTGCCAGCGGCTGCTCGACGAGACCCGCGCTGGCCTGCACCCCGACATCGCCGCCGGCTTCGAACCCGACATGGACGAGTTCTGCCGGGTCGCGGTGGCCATCGTGCGCGGTGACATCACCTGAGCCGGCACGGCGTTCAGGCCGCGACTGAGTCGGCCCGCCATCCGGCCTCCGAGGCCGCCGATCGCACCGCCGCCAACTCGGCTGCGTAGTCGCGGACCAGCGCGGGCAGGCGGTACCGACCCCGCTCGTCCTGGTGTACCAAATGCGCGTCAACCAGGTCCTCCAGGGCACGCCACACCCGCCCGGCGGGAATGCCGAGCCGCACCGCCGTCCGCTCGGGGACGACCGCCGCGTCGGGCGACTGACCGAGCAGGGCAAGCAGACGGCCGACCACCTCGTCGGCCGAGCGAAGGGCGGCGACGTGGGCCGCCAAGCTCGCCCGCACCGACAGGTCACCGAACGACAGCAGGTCCAGCCGCGCCCGCCCGTCACGCACCCGGTCGACCAGGGCGCCGACCGGAGTGTCCGGCCGGCCCGCCAACCGCGAGGCGGCAATCCGCAGCGCCAGCACCGATCCGGCGCAGAGGCGGATCAGTTCGGTGGTGGCGGCGGGTTCCGTGTCCAGCCGGCCGGCACCGACGAGTGCGGCCAACAGCGCCCGCGCCCCGGTGGACGACAGGGGACGCAGCCCGATCGACCGGATCCCGTCCAGTCCGTGCAGCCGCCGCCGGCTGACGACGATCAGCGCCGGGCCGGGCCCGGCCGGAACCAGCGGGCGCACCTGGTCGGTGCTGGTCACTCCATCGATGACGAGAAGAACTCGCCGGCCGGCCACCCGGCTCCGGTACCACCCGGCCCGCTCGTCGACGTCCTCCGGCACCTCACCGGTGGACACCCCCAGCGCGCGCAGTACCCGGCCAAGCACCTCCGCGGCAGACGCCGACGGCCGTGACCCAAGGTCGACGAAGATCTGCCCATCCGGAAACTCGACGCCGACCGAGTGTGCGGCCCGGACCGCGAGCGCCGTCTTCCCGCTGCCGGCCGGCCCGGTGACGACCGCGGCAGCCGGCATCTTCCCCACGACGGACGCGACAACCTCCGCCACCTCCTCGGTACGCCCGACGAACGTGGTGAGATCCACCGGTAGTTCCCGGGGTACGTCGGGCGCCTCGCTGACCATGCGCGCCGCCCTGTTTAGTCGGAGCGGCAGTCCGGCCGCGTAGGCGAGATCGGGTGAACGGCCCAGCATGGCCCGATGAAGCGCCGCGAGTTCCTCTCCCGGCTCGACGGCGAGATGTTCCGCGAGCACCGCGTGCGCCTCGCGGTACGCGGTCAGTGCCGCCGGCACATCTCCGCAGCGGTAGAGGGCGAGCATCAGGTGCCCCCAGGCACGCTCCCGCAGCGGGTGCGCGGCGAGATGCCGACGCAGGTCGCCGAGCAGGTCAGCGTGCTCACCGACGGCCAGTCGGGCCTGCGCCCACTCCTCGAACACCTGGAGGCGCTGTTCCTCGAGGCCGGCCCAGTGACCGTCCAGCCCTGGCCCGGACGGCAGCCCGTCGCCGGCCGGCCCGCGCCACAGACCGAGCGCGGCGGTCAACGCGGCGACCGCCAGGCGGTTATCGCCGGCCGACAGGTGGACCCGGCCCTCCCTGGCCAGACACTCAAATCGGCCGACGTCCAGTTCCTCGGCGCCCAGGCGCAACTCGTAGGCATTGCGGCGGGCGGTCAACCGGTCACCCAGCACCTTGCGCAGGCCCGTCACGTGCGACCGAAGGTTGGCCACCGCGGATGCCGGGGGCGTGGCACCCCAGGCGGCCTCGGCGAGACGGTTCAGCGACACCGGCCCGTTGGCACCTAACGCCAGGGCGGCGAGCACAGACTGCCGCTTCGCCGCTCCCGGCGTGACATCGACACCCTCGACGAGCAGTTGCATTCGGCCGAGGAACCTGAGTTCCACCTGCATGTTGCCGCTCCCCCGTTGAACCAGCCCGTTCAGGCTAGATCCCGGCTGCAGCACGCAACAAGCCACGCCCCGAACAAGACGTGGTGGCGAACGTCAATGTGTTGTGACGGCGTGTCGATGTAACGAAATTTCGGGCGAATGCGCTTCCGCCGACATCATGGATGCTACCTAAGTGAATGGCCGCCGAGGCGGAATCCCACCTCGACGGCCATCCTCGGCCCCGATTTCCGTCAGCACCGGCCGAACAATCTCCGACGGCCCGTGGAACCCGAGACCCTATTGCTCATCATCTCATCGCCATAGCAGATCCTCGATTAGTTCGCCGATAGTGCGCGTATGTCAGGTCACCACCACCACCAATCAAAGAAGCGGCCCGACCTAGCCTCGGCCCCACCTTCGGTATAGCCACCCTTACCCGGGCCGAAGCCGAACGAACCGGTCACCGAATGTACCGGCTGCTCCCATTTCCCGCTGCCCTCTGAGAGCGCGACAGCCCCGGGACCCCCACTTATCTGCCAGTAGTTGGACGGGCCAGGCTGGTCGTGGATAGCTCCGTCGGAAGCCACGCCGCTAATACCTAAGAATGCGCCGTAATTCGGGCCGATATCTCCGCCTCCTGAGGCGATCCAACCCAGGCCCTGGCCGTCACCCGCGATGCAGGCCGATCCCCCGATCCCGCCAAGAAGGGCGCCACTCGCACTGACGCAGAGACCATACATACGAATGCCGCCGAAGTCCGGATGTAGCTGCAGCGTCCACGCCTCTCCCGGCACGTACGTCGAACGGTTTCGATCGTGTTCCAGCACCCTTAGGCAGGAGTCCGGCGACACGCCCTTGCAGAGGTTCTGCTTGCGCTGCTTATCCTGCTCCAACAAAACCAGGCACGAGTCGAGACTCGCATTACCGCAAATCTCCTTAGGGGACGGTCCAGGCTTGTAGGGGAAGTCGCCCGGCGGATCGTCCCCGTCAGGGATCTGTGAGACAGGACGAAGATCGACCACCTGCCCTGCTTCGTTCTCGTACAGCCGACACGAATCGTCACCGCAAGGACGGTGGCCGTCAACTTCGATCATGCTGATCGGGTTTCCGGCGCCGAAGGCGTAGCGGTTGCCGGTCCACGGGTCAAGGCCGAGGCTCATGTCAGCCATGGCCCCGTTATAGCTGTCTCGGGTAAGGAATCGGTTCAGGCTGGGGCTGTAGTCGCGGAAACCCATGTCGTACGAGTTGGAGGCATGGTCCCATCGCTTGGAGTTGAACCGGTAGGCGTTGTAGGGCTCCTTGGTGGGGTCTGCGGCGTCGGGTTTGTCGATGCCGGTGAACTCGCCGTCGTTGTTGCTGCCGTAGGCCGTGTAGCCGTAGGTGGCCGTGGTGTTGCCGGTCTCGTCGGTCAACTGTTCGACATCGGTGTGCGGGTTGTAGCCGTAGAAGGCGTCCTCCTCGCTGCCGCCGTCCTTGTGCGTGACCTGCGAGAGCCGCTGACCCCAGGGTGAGTACTGGTACGACTTGGTGAGCTTGCCAGCCACCTCCTCGTCGAGTACCTCCCCAGACAGGCCGAGGTAGTTGAAGGTGGTCACCTTCTCCTTCGCCCCGCCGACGTCGGTCGTCTTGGTCGCCGTCCGGTCCAGCGGGTCGTAGGTGTACCTGGTGACCGTGGTGCCGCTGCCGATCTTCTTGTGGTTCTCGATGATGTGGTCGAAGCCGTCGTAGCGGTTCCGCTCGATCACCACGCCAGCAGCCGTCACCGTGTCGAGCCGGCCGAACGGGTCGTAGTTGTACGACGAGGTCACCCCACCTGTGGTGGCGGTCAGTAGCCGGTTGCGGTCGTAGTTGAAGGTGGTCCTGGTGCCCTTGATCGTCTGATCGATGACGTTGTTGTTGGCGTCGTGGACGTAGGTTTCCGTGTCGGCACCGTCACCGGTTCTGACAAGTTGAGAGAGGCGGTCTCGCGGGTCGTAGGTGTAGTCGCTGGTGGTACTGAGGTACGCCGAGTGGTTGTCGGCGTTCATCTTCTTCGCGACGCCCCGGATGCGGTTGCCGTTCAGGTCGTAGGTGTGGGTGTGCTCCGACACCAACGTCCCGTTCGGCTTCTTCTCAACCTGGTGCTTCAGCAGGCCGTCGAGGTAGTACGTGTACTCGACGGTGTTGCCGTTGCCCTTGGTCTCTTCCAGCTTCTCCCCACGGTCGGTGTAGGTGAAGGTGGTGGTCTTCTTGTCCGGATCAGCTTCCGACTTGCCGTTGATCACCGTCGACACAAGGTCGCGATCGTCGTAGCCGAAGCTGGCGTACTTCTTGTCGTGCTCGGTGGTCAGTGGGGCGCTGTTCTCGTTGTAGGTGAAGGTAGTGGTGTTCCTGACCGTGTCCGACTTGCTCTCGGTGACCGTCCGCACCTGGTTCAGTTCGGTGTAGACGACCGAGTAGGTGTCGACGCGGGCGCCGGGCGACGAGTCGGTGATGGTGGTGAGGTTGCCGTTCGGGTCGTACCGGTAGGCGTAGTCGACCTTCTCGTCGTCGGTCTCACCGGAGTTGTTCCGGACCAGCTTCACCGCGTCCGCGACGACCGTTCCACCGGCCTGGTCCGACAGCGAGACGGTGTGGCCGTTGTCCTCGGTGAAGTTGTACGAACCGAGGCTCACCCACGCGCCCGGGTCGGCGGTCTGGTTGACCGTCCTCACCGTGTCGCCGGCGCCGTGGGTGACCGTGTACTTCGCGTCGGTCGCGGCACCGGAGATGCTCGGGTAGCGGGCGAACACCTCGTACGTGCCGTCCTGCGGCACGTTCAGCTGCCAGGTGAAGGTGTTCGCGCCGGTTCCCGCCGGGCGGGTGGCGTAGTTGTGGCCGTACTTGTCCTGCGCCTCGGTGGCCGCGTTCCAGGTACCGGTGGTGGCGGTGTTGTTGAAATCGGAGTTGTCGACCAGGACCACCTGCTGGCCGACCGGCACCCCGTCGTCGGTGCGGGACGCCAGCTTCCCGTCGGGGAAGTAGGACCAGGTCATGGTCCGGTTCGACGACCCGCCCGCCGATTTCACTGTCCGTGCGGTCTGGGCACCGAGCTCGTTGTAGTCGTACGACGTGACGATGTCCCACGGGTCGCTGCTGGTCTCGGTCCAGCCGTTGTCGAAGTAGGTGTAGGTCGTGTCGTTGCGGACCGACTCCCCCGCCGACGGCGGCGTGCTGACCGTCCTCAGCCGCCCCACGTCGTCGTACTGGTATGTGGTGACGTCCGCCGTCTTGTACCTGGCGTCGTTCTGGTCGTACGCGGTGTGGGTCTCCTTCACCCGGTTCAGCTCGTCGTAGACGGTGCGGGTGGCGAAGTCGTCCGGGTCGTCGGTGGCGACACCCTTGGGGCTGATCACCCGGGTCTGGTTGCCGACCTCGTCGTACTCGAGCTTGGTGATGCGGTAGGTGATGACTCCGTTCTCGTTCTTGTGCGGCACCTTGACCTCACGCGGCTTGCCCCGCGGGTCGAGGGTGACCTCGGTGGTGTTGCCGAGCTGGTCGGTCGTGGCCTTCACCAGGCCGTCACGGTCGTAGGTGCTGGTGGTGAACTTGCCCAGCGCGTCCGCGGTCTTGATCAGCCGGTGCGCCCTGTCGTACTCGAACAGGGTGGTGTAGTCGAGGGGGTCCACGCTCGCGTTCTTGCGCGGGTCGATCACCTTGCGGACGTTGCCGACGTCGTCGTACTCGTACGAGATTCGGTGGCCCTCAGCGTTGGTGACACTGGTGAGCTGGTAGATCTCGTCGTACTCGTTGGTGGTGACGAAGTCACCGGCCCGCGGTGTCAGATTGCCCTTCGGCTCCGTGGTGGTGATCAGGTTGCCGACCGTGTCGTAGGTGAACGAGGTCTTCCGCTCCGGGTCTCCGGCGGCGTCGACCGGTGCCAGCGTGTACGTCAGCTGGTCGGCCTCGTCGTACACGGCCTTGCTCACCGCGCCGTTGGGCGCGTACGACTCGAGGACGTTGTCGTTCTCGTCGTACTTCGGCGCCGGCGTGACGATGAAGTCGCCCGCGTCCTGGTCCTTCGGAACCCGGTTCTCCAGCGGGCGGCCGAAGGTGTCGTACGTCTGGGTGGTCTCCTTGTCGTAGGCGTCGGTGACATTCAGGACGTTGCCGCGCACGTCGTAGACAAAACTCGTCGACTTGCCGAGCGCGTCGGTGATGGTCTGCGGGTAACCGTTCTTGTCGAACTCGCTGTTGGTGGTGACGTTGCCGTTGGCGTCGGTGGCCGTCAGCATCTGGCCCCAGGCGTCGTACGTGTAGGAGGTCTTGTAGTCCTCCGGGTCCGGCGTCGTGTTGCCCATCGGGTCGACGACCCAGGCCAGGTCACCGTTGTCCGCGTAGCCGAAGGTCCACTTCCGGCCTTCCGGGCTGGTCTTCTCCGTGAGGTCGGCGACGTAGCCGTTGAGCTGGCGCTGGTAGCCCAGCACCGTGCCCGAGGTGCCGTTGGCGACCGCCTCCGCGTCCTTGACTTCGGTCGGGTAGCCGGTCTTGGCGTCGTACGCCCAGGTGGAGACGGCGCCGTTGTTCTCCTCCAGCCGGATGACGTTGTGGTCGTCGTCCCAGCCGAGCTTGGTGGTCTGGTTCTTGGCGTTGGTGGTCTGGACGGGCCGGCCGTAGCCGTCCATCTGGTACGCGGTGGTGTGGTTCTCCGCGTCCGTGACCGTGGTGTGGATGTCCTTGCCCTGCGGCCCGTCCGGGTCCACGTAGGCGAACTGTGTCTGGTGATCGAGTCGGTCGGTGTAGGACTTCGTCCGCCACTGCCACCGCGGGTCGTCGCCCGCCTGCGGGTAGTGGTAAACCAGATTGGTGGCGTTGCCGCGCGGGTCGGTGACCTTGACCAGCTTGACGTTCTTGTTTCCCTGCGTCATGTCGTAGGCGAACCTGAACTTTTTCGGCGTGCCGTTGGTGGAGCCGGCCCCGTCGATCAGTTCGCCCAGTAGACCCTTGTCCGTGTAGGTAAAGGTGAGCTTGCGGCCCGAGATGTCGGTGATCTGCGAGATGCGGTCGATGATGTGTGGGTTGTTCAGCTTGGTCGCGGACTTCCGCGTCCAGTTCTCGTCGTCGATGTAGTCGTAGTCCTGGCCCTTGACGTAGTAGTCGATGGTCAGGGTCTCCCGACCCGCCGGATCGGTCAGGTAGCGCAGGAACTTCGTCGGCATGTTGCTGGACTTGCGCTCCTCATAGGTGAAGCGCATCTCGTTGCCGTTGTTGTCCACGACGCTGGACAGGAAGCCCTCGCAGTCGTAGAAGAACTGCGTGCGGTCCGGCTTGGTGAGCACCCAGGCTCGCGGCTCCTGCGTATTCGGCTTGCAGTCGACTGGGCGGTGCTTCTGCAGGTGCAGGTGTACACCCTTCGGGGCCTTCCACTCACCGGCGGTGGCGTCCCAGGTGAACCAGTGGCTGGTGCCGTCCCCGTCGGTAAGGGTGATCTTCGTCGGGTTGGGCTTGGGGTGGAAGTCCAGCGGGGTGCCCAGACGCATCAACGACGACGCCTGCAGCGACCAGCCGAAGCCGGCGACCGTGTCGCTGGTGTCCAGCGAGTTGTACGCCAGCCGGACGAAGGTCGACAGGCCCCGCGACGGGTTGCTGAACGCGTTGTACGACCAGACGGTGTTGCCGGCGTACAGGTTGTTCATCAGGGTGCCGCCAGCGCCGGTGTTCTTGCCCGCGTACGAGTAGAACTTCTCCAGGCCGAGCTGGTCGGAGGTCGGCTCCTCCACCGTGACCTTCTGCGACAGTGCCTCGATCGGGCCGCTGTCCGACAGCTTCCGGCCGTCGTTCTTGTTGCGCAGGTCCCAGTTGAGCAGGTACTCCGTGCGCATGTTGCCGTCAGCCGACGACGGCGGCGTCTTCACCTGCGCGGTGATGTCGACCGTGTCGCCCGGTGCCACGTTGCCCGGCAACGGGGTGCGCAGCTCGAAGCTCTCGTCGGTGGCGTCCACCGGGTTGCCGTTCTCGTCCAGCCGCTTCCAGTCGTACGAGAGTTCCCAGTCGGTCGTCTTCCACTCGGAGAGCGACGGGTTCGACAGGGTCACCGGCACGGTGTACGTCGCGTCGGGTACCAGCAGTTGCGGGGTTTCGGCCGCGTAGTACGTCGACTCGGCGGTCTGCTCGAGGTAGGTGACCTCCAGCGTCGGTCGCAGCAGCGGCTCCGGTGCCTCCGAGTTGAGCAACATGACGCGCTGGTTGTCGGCCGCCTCGTCCTTGAACTTGAGCAGCAGTCCGTGGTTCGTGCCCGGTTCGGCGACCCAGTCGGCGACCGCCGAGGTGACGTCCCACCGCTCCCACTCGGGGTCGTTGGTGAAGTCGTTGAAGCCCGACAGGGCACTCGCCTCGTAGTCACCGCCGGCGGTCCAGGCGACTCCGGTGGAGGCCTGGTTCCAGGTCGCGGTGGTCTCGATGAAGTCCTGCCGCAGCGCATGGACGTCGACCGTGCCGCTGTTCGGCGAGTTGGGTCCGTAGTTGTAGGCCGTCCAGAGCCTCAACTCGGCGTCGACCACCTTGGCGTTCGCCGGGATGCCGGAGAGATTCGCGAACTTGACCAGACCCCGGGTGTCGCCGTAGATGGTGGAGTTGTTGCCCACCGCGAGATACGGGTCGCCCTCGTAGTAGTTGATGTTGGTGTTTGGCCTCAGCGAGGCGATGGTCGTGTCGATCACGTCGGCGGCCGTCGCCCCTCGGCGGAGGATCTTCGTGATCTGCCCGGCCTTCGGCAGCATCGCCGGCTGGGTGGGACCCGCGATGACCTGCCCGTCGCGGGTCTTGACGGCGATCATGTAGTAGTAGAACTTCCGGGCCATCGGGTCGGTGTTGTCCGCCGCCGTCGGGACCGCGGTGGTGTCCTGGTAGGTGAGCGTCTCGGTGGAGACGGGCGCGACCAGCGTGTAGGCCGACGGCGTGAAGTTCTGGAACACACTGCGGTGCACCTGGTACTCGACCGCGTCGTCGCTCGTACTGGCCGACGGATCCTGATACTCCGGCCAGGTCAGCACCGCGCCGGTCGAGGTGACCGTCGTCGGAGGATGCACGGCAATACCGGGTCGTCCGTAGGTGACGACGAGCTTCGGCAGGTTGTAGTCCCGCCGATCGTTCATGTAGGCGTACTCGGACGCCTCGAAGATCGGGCCGCCGCGGTTCAGTTTGCCCTCGTCAACCGCCTTGAGCATGAAGCCGTTGTTGGTGGCGGGGGCGTTCACCCAGTCCTGGACGGTGTTGCGCACGGGGAACGACATCCAGTCGCTGGAAACCGCCTGCTTCTTCGTGGCGACACCCCAACGGGTGAAGCGCACCGCGTCCGCGATGACCGACTTGCCCACCACGTCGCCGAGCACCACCCTGCCGGTGGTGCCGGCGTCGAACGGATGCACTCCGAGGGTCTTCCACTGGCCCTTCTCGGACGGGAACATCTGATCGACCTGGTACGTCTCGCTGCCGCCCTTGAAGTGGACGGTGTAGGGAGCCTTGTCGGAGCGGTCGTCGGAGTGCGACACGAAGTGCGCCTCGACGTGGTAGTCACCCGCTTCGGTCAGGGTGGGCACCCAGGTATGGGTGTTCCCGGCAATGGCGTCGTTGTTGTAGCGGTAGTCCCCGCCGATGGCCAGGGGCGTCAACGTGGCGTTACCGGAGTAGGGCCAGTCCCCCGTGACCGAAGTCTGGCCACCGGTGCGGTTGTCGACCGTGACCGTGTTGCCGGACGGCTGGGCCGCCATGGCGTCCTTCATGGTCTCCCACGTGGCGGTGTCCTCGTCCCACGCGGCATTGACCTTGCGCGCCTCGATGGCCACGTCGTAGTCCCACGACTCGTGGGTCTGGTCGTAGTACAACTCGAGCCGGGCGTCGTCGATCGTGGTGTTCAGCGGGATGGACCTGGTGTCGAACTGGACCAGCGAACGCCAGATGCCCGAGTCGGTGCCGACCTTCAGCGGCCACTGCGTCGGGTCCAGCCCGTACTTGTACGTGGGATTGCCCGAGTAGATCTGCACGTCCTTGCCGTCGGTCGGCACGGGCTGGATCTTGATGGTCGGGTCGATGACCACCGGATAGACCCGGGCCGGGTCGGCGAGCCAGTTCGCGTCCGCGGAGACCGTCACCGAGGTCTGGCCGTACGTCTGTGCCACCCGCTGGGTGACCTTGTCGCTCCACACCTTGCCGACGGGCGAGGACCTGTCGTCCTTGTCGTCGTACATGAACGGCGGCGGCATCACGAAGACGGGAGCACCGCCGCCGGGACGCACGAACGCGATGGAACCGTCCTCGCGCTGCTGCGCGGTCAGGCCGTCCGTGTCCAGCGTGAACGTGTACGACACCGGCCCCTTAGGAGCCTCCCGCAGGACGATCTCCTCCTTGAGCGCGGTGGCGGTGACGTCGTAGACGACGTCGGCCCCACCGGCCAGGCCCCGGTAGGTGACCGTCGAACCCCGCACCTCAGGCTTGACATCCTTGGCGGCGCCGGCCAAGCCGAGTTCGATACGGTGCCCGTCGCGCTCGAAGCGGACCAGTTCCTTCGAGTTGTCGCCGAAGAGGCTGGTGAAGGTGTTGGTCCGGTTGCCCTGGACGTAGCCCTTCTCGTCGGTCGGACGGATCGTGGTGTCGATGGGCTGGTAGCGGCCCTTCGCGTCCTTGTAGTGCAGCGGCACGACGGAGATCTCCGCCTGGGTCCGCCCGTCCGAGAGCTGGTAGACACGGCTGTTCGCGGTCCGCTCGGCGGTCAGTTCCTTGACCCGCTTCTGGGGCGGCCATGCCTTCGCCGCAGGCGGCTTCTCGTTGACTGCCAGTCCGGCACTGATCACCTCCGGCTTCGCCGGGCGCGACCCGCCGTTGACCAGATTCCGCGCGGCGCCCCCGACCCGTTCCAGCAGGCCCGGCTCGTCCCCGGCGCTCGCCGCACTGTCCGGTCTCGGATCGCTCAGGAGTTGTGTCCCGCCCAGGGTGGCTACCAGTGCGACCGCCAGGACCGCGATCAGCGATCTCTTCAGCCCTCTCTTCACCCGTCACCCTCCGTTCGTGGATCAACACGACGGGTGCAAGGTAGTGGCTGGCGATACACCGACCCCTATCGTCGATGTATCGAGAGATCGAGATTCATGCGCAGCAGGCGCCACGAAACAGTTGATGGCCAGGGGATGTGAGTCACGGTCGCCGCCGTGCGGGGTGAGAACGTGTACGGGTCAGGACCGGGCCACACGTCCCGGTCCTGACCCCGTCCGGCGTGGGCAGCGGGCCGTGTCCGGGCTGAGCACCGGCACGGCGTGTCGGCCAGCCCCAGCACGGCGGCCGGCCCGCCTGCACTCAGCTCCACGGTGCCCCACCCGGACCTCGGTGCGCTCGCGGCCCACCCCGGCGAGCCGCAGCGCAGAAGCAGGCTAGGCACGGGGCCGGGGGCCGGACAAGACACCGCGCGTTCGGCGGTTGGACTATTGCCGGTAACGTCAAAAACCGGCAGCCCGGTGTAACACCACAGCGGCCACCAACGCTGATCGACGCCGGAGTTGTTCAGAAGTAATGCAGCAGTTCGGGGAAGGCGCTCAGGTGCAGCACCCCCACGTCGGCCGGATCCAGTTCGTCGTGCTCCAGCACCCAGGTGTTGGCGTTCGGGATGAACACCGCGTTCCACCCGGCCGCCCGCGCGGGCAGGATGTCCGAACGCGGCGAGTTGCCGATCATCCAGGCTCGGGCCGGGTCGACGGCGTGCTCCCGGACGAGCCAGCGGTAGGTCTCGACGTTCTTCTCCGGCACGATGTGCGCGGCTTTGAAATGGTGCAACAGCCCGCAGGCGTCAAGTTTGCGCTGCTGCTCCTCGTGCTCCCCCTTGGTCAGCAGCAGCAACTCGTGCCGCCCGGCCAACGCGTCCAGCGCCTCGGCTACCCCGGGCATCAGCTCGATCTGGTGGGTCAGCAGCGCCACCGCCAGGTCGTCGATCTCGCCGCGCTCCGCCTCGGTGGCCGGCCGTTGGCGCAGCTGTTCCATGCACTCGCGCAGGCTGCGTAGGAAAACCTTGCTGCCGTACCCGTGGGCGACGGCGTTGGCCCGCTCGATGTCGTCGAGGACGGCCCGGAGCTGCACCTTGTCGAGGGTGGGATGGTCCAGCCAGTCGAGGAAGTCGTCGATCACCCGCTCGAAGACGACATTGTTCTCCCAGAGCGTGTCGTCCGCGTCGAAGACGAGGACCCGGCCCGGCTCGATCAGTACCCCATCACGTGTCACGCTGCGACTGTAGGGGACGGGTCCGGGCCGAACGACCGGATAACCCGGCGGCCGGACGGCGACCACAGGGCCCGTACCGCCCGCCGGATCACGGATCACGCCGGGGCGAAGGTCACCCGGGAGCGGATCCGGCGGAACCCGGTCCGTTCCAGTTCCGCCACCACGGCCACCCGGTGCGCGTCCACGTCGGCGACCACCTCGTACGCGCCACCGGCGGACAGCGTCCCGACCGCGTCGGCCAGCAGTTCGGCCCGAGCCTCCTGGTCCAGCAGACCGAGGTAGGCGATCATCGGGTAGCACGCCTCACCGGCCGGTGCCGCCAGACCGACCGGTTCGTCGCCGTCCAGCGCGACGCGCCAGTCCCGCACCGGACCGGTCAGCCAGGACAGCGGATCCCTGGCCAGGTCCACCCCACCGACCGCCCGCGCCGTCTCGGCGCCGGTGAGCAGTTCCGGCACGTCGATCCGGGCGACCAAGGAGTTGATCTCCGCGGCGTCGGTGGCCGGGCGGAACGAGAACCGTCCGGCGGGGGCCGGCAGCGGTCCACCCGTCCACGAGCACCGCAGCCGCTCGCCCTGCTCGGCCAGGCCGGCGAGCCGGGCCGCCGCCATCGGGGCCGCGATCACGGCCCGTACCTCCGCCTGCCGGCGCCAGTACGCGGGCAGTGCGGCGTGGTACAGCTTCGGACCGCCGAGCGCCTCGTGAGCGGCGCGCAGCAACACGGCACCGTCCTCGGGCGTGGCGGCCAGGTCGAACCGTTCCAGCCACGGGTCACCGACGGACCCGGGCGGAAGCGCCCAGGCGGCCCGGCCGACCACCCGGCCGGCGCGCAGCGCGATCCAGGTGCGCTCGGGCCGGTAACCGCCGCCGGCGATCCCGTCGGCGTAGCCGACCTGCCGCAGTTGCGGCAACGGGTCGGGCATCGAATCGAACAACTCTTCCTCGCCCGCGACGAGCGGGCGGACGACCAGATCGGTCATGGATTGATCCTCCGGAAAGCGGCGCCCCGGGTCAGATCCGCGTGGACGCCGGGCCGCGGAGGGGGCGCAGAACATCGGACATTGTTCTGACCTCCTTCCGGCTCGCTGGCGCGCCAGCGAACCTACGCCCCACCCCCACCTACCGCAACCCCACAGGGGCGCAGGGTCACAGGTCAGGAGGGCTGAAGCGAGGCTAGTCGCGGTCACGCCTGCTAAGCGCCTCGCGACGTAATGACGACTCTCGTGGTGCTATCGGCGCAGGGTGAGGATGAGGTCGGCGACCAGGGCGGTCCAGCCGGTCTGGTGCCAGGCGCCGAGGCCGGCACCGTTGTCGCCGTGGAAGTACTCCGGGAACGCGATCAGGTCCCGCCAGTCCGGGTGGGTCTGGAACAGCTGCGCGGCACCGTAGATCGGCCGGCGGCCCCAGTCGTCCCGGGTGAACAACGCGATCAGCCGGGCGGACAGGTCGTCGGCGATCTCGTCGAGGGTCTTCTTCACCCCGGACCGGGTCGGGTACTCCACCTGGAGGTCGTCGCCGAAGAACGCCGCGTAGTCGCGCAGCGCGCTGATCAGCAGGAAGTTCGTCGGCATCCAGATCGGGCCGCGCCAGTTGGAGTTGCCGCCGAACAGGCCGCTGGTCGACTCGGCCGGCTCGTAGCCGACGCAGAACTCCTGCCCGCCGAGGGTGACCGCGAACGGCTTGTCCAGGTGGGCGCGGGACAGCGTACGGAGGCCGTACTCGGAGAGGAACTCGTCGGTGTCCAGCATCCGGGCCAGCAGCCGGACCACCTGCTCCGGGCCGCACATGGACAGCAACCGCTGCTGCCGCCCGTCCGGGCCGATCCGCCGCGCCCCTATCACCGAGGCGTACTCGGGGCGGTTGGTGAGGAACCAGCGCAGCCGGGCGCCCAGTTCGGGCAGCCGGTGCAGGGTGCGGGCGGGCAGCCGGGTCACCGCGGCCAGCGGCAGCAGGCCGACCACCGAACGCACCTTCAGCGGCACCTTGGTGCCGTCGGCGAGCCGCAGTACGTCGTAGAAGAACGCGTCCTCGTCGTCCCACAACCCCTGCGAGTACGCCGCCGCCGCGATGTACGCGAAATGTTCGAAGAACTTCGTCGCGGTGTCCACCCAGGTGCGGTCGTGCTCGGCCAGCACGATGGCGATGTCGAGCAGGTTGAGGGCGTACATCGCCATCCAGCCGGTGCCGTCGGACTGCTCCAGCACCCCGGCCACCGGTAGCGCGGCCGACCGGTCGAACGGGCCGACGTTGTCCAGCCCGAGGAACCCGCCCTCGAAGACGTTGTTGCCGCCGGTGTCCTTGCGGTTGACCCACCAGGTGAAGTTCATCAGCAGCTTGTGCATCATCCGGGCCAGGAAGTCGTGGTCCCGGCTGCCGTCGATCTCGAACACCTTCAACGCCGCCCAGGCGTGCACCGGCGGGTTGACGTCGCCGTACGCCCACTCGTACGCCGGGATCTGCCCGTTGGGGTGCAGGTACCACTCGCGCAGCAGAAGCAGCAGTTGCTCCTTGGCGAACCCGGGGTCGACCCGGGCGATGCTCACGCAGTGGAAGGCCAGGTCCCAGGCCGCGTACCACGGGTACTCCCACGGGTCGGGCATGGATATCACGTCGAAGCTGGTCATGTGCCACCAGGCGCTGTTGCGCCCGTGCTGGCGCCCGGCCGGCGGCGTGGAGCCCGGATCGCCCTCCAGCCACCGCTTGACGTCGAAGTGGTAGAACTGCTTGCCCCACATCAGTCCGGCGATGGCCTGCCGGGCGATCAACGTCTCGTCGGCGCTGGCCTTCGCCGGGATCACCCCGTCGAAGAACCGGTTCGCCTCGGCCCGCCGGGCCCACACCACCGCGTCGAAGCCGTCTCCGAGGTCGGCCGGCGGCGGGTCCCCGTCGGCGGGCGGCGGGGCGGTACGGGTCAGCCGCAGCCGGATCCGCCGCTCAGCACCAGCCGGCACGTCCAGCACGTAGTGCAGCGCCCCCTTCGTGCCCTCCAGGGCCGGGTTGACCGTCTCCGCCCCGGACACCACGTGGTCGTTGATGCCGTCCTTCGGGTACGGCGTACGGCTCGGAAGCCCCCACAGCCGCTCGGCGTTGCTGTCGTTGTCGCAGAGCAGGGGCGTCGGGTCGCCGTCGCCCTCGAGGATGATCTGCCCCAGCACCCAGTGCTCGCCGACCAGCCGCCGCCCCTCGCCGACGATCCGGGGCACCCGGTCGGCGCCGGGCAGCCCCCAGGCCCAGGTGTTGCGGAACCAGAGGTGCGGCAGCACGTGCAGCCGTTCGGCCCGGTCACCCCGGTTGGCCACGGTCACCACGACGCACAGGTCCGTCGGCGTGGCCTTGGCGTAGTCGACGGTCACCGCCCAGTACCGGTCGTCGTCGAAGATGCCGGTGTCGACCAGCTCGTACTCGGTGTCGTCCCGGCCGCGCAGCCCGTTGACCGCGACCAGCTCGTCGTACGGGAAGGCGGCCTGCGGGTAGTGGTAGCGCCAGCGCATCCACGAGTGGGTGGGCGTGGAGTCCTCGTACCACCAGTACTCCTTGGCGTCCTCGCCATGGTTGCCGCCGTCCCCGCCGAGGCCGAACATCCGCTCCTTGATGATCGGGTCGCGCTCGTTCCACAGCGCGAGGGCGAAGCAGAACGTCTGTCGGTCGTCGCACACGCCTGCCATGCCGTCCTCCGACCACCGGTAGGCTCGGGACCGCGCGTGGTCGTGGGGGAAGTAGTCCCACGCCGTGCCGTGCTCGCTGTAGTCCTCCCGGACCGTCCCCCAGGCCCGCTCGGACAGATAGGGACCCCATGCGCGCCAGTCCTGCTCACCGGCGTCAGCCTGGGCGAGCCGAACCCGCTCGGCATCGGGTACTGGGGCGGAGGGCGAACCGTCAATGATCACCTGCACATCTTCGACGCCGTCGGGGTACTTCACCACAGCGGTCATTGTCGTCGTGTCGTGTTACACCTCGCCGCCGGTGGAGGAAAGTTGATCGAGATTCACTTCGGTTCGCAGGTGTGCGGCGAGCTGACCAGCGCCGCCAGCCGCGAGTGGCTGGTGCCCGACGGCCTCGGCGGGTACGCCATGGGCACCGTCGGCGGCCTGCTCACCCGCCGCTACCACGGGCTGCTGGTGATCCCGGGAAAAACACCCGCCTCCCGGAAAGTGGGACTGGTCAGCCTCGACCCGGCGGTGCTGCTGCCCTCCGGGGCGCGGGTGCGCCTCGGCGCGCACGAGTGGGCCTCCGGCGAGGTCGATCCGCGCGGTTTCGAGCTGCTGGAGCGCTTCGACCTGACCGACGGGCTGCCGCGCTGGCGGTGGCGCGTCGGCGACGTGGTGATCGAGCGGGAGTTGGCCACCCTGCACGGGCGCTCCTGCGTGGCGGTGGTGCACCGGCTGGTCAGCGGCGGCCCGGTCGAGCTGGAGCTGGCCGCCGCCTGCACCTGGCGGGACGCCCACGGGGAGCGCCGCGCGGACGGGCCGCCGCCGCGGATGGAGCCGGTCGACGGCGGCGCGGTGATCGAGGGGGCGTACCGGCTGTCCGGTCCGGGCTGGACGCCGCAGGGCCACTGGTGGCGGGGCGTCCACCACCGCGAGGAGGCGGCCCGCGGACTGCCTCCGGAGGAGGACCTGTGGTACGCGGGCCAGTTCCGCGACACCCTGCACCGCCCCGGCGACACCGTGTCGGTGCTGGCCTGGGCGCACGACCCGGCACCGGCACCACCGCCGGCCACCGAGGTGGTCGCGGCAGCCCGGCGGCGCAACCGTGAGGTGGTCGCGGCAGCCAGGCCCGCCGACGACGTCGAGGCCACCCTGGCGCTGGCCGCCGACGCGTTCGTGGTGCGGACCGACCGGACCGCCGTGGACGTGGTCGCCGGCTACCCGTGGTTCGGCGCCTGGTCGCGGGACACGATGATCTCCTACGAGGGGCTGTTCCTCGGCACCGGCCGCGCCGATCTCGGCCGCGAGCTGCTGCGGTCGTACGCGACCACGTTGTCGGAGGGGATGCTGGCCAACACCGCCGACACCGGCCGGGTCGAGTACAACACCGTCGACGGGACGCTGTGGTTCCTGCACGCGGTCAGCCGGCACGTCACCGTCACCGGCGACACCGACCTCGGCGCGGAGCTGCTGCCGGCGCTGGGCGCGGTGATCGACGCCCACCTGGCCGGCACCCGGTTCGGCATCGTCGTGGACCCGGCCGACGCCCTGCTCACCCAGGGCGCTCCCGGCGCCGCGCTGACCTGGATGGACGCCCGGGTCCACGGGGCACCGGTCACCCCGCGACAGGGCAAGCCGGTCGAGGTCAACGCCCTCTGGATCAACGGTCTGGCCGGGGTCGCCGAGCTGGCCGAGTTGGCCGGGCAGGACGCCGACAGCCTGCATCGGCTGCACGAGCGGGCGGTCAAGGCGTTCCAGGACCGGTTCCCGGCCCCGGCCGGCTGGCTGCACGACGTGGTCGACGGCCCCGCACCGGCGTACCCGCTGGGCGGCGCGGCGGCCCACGACGACGACCTGCTGCGCCCCAACCAACTGCTGGCCTGGTCGCTGCCGAACGCGCCGCTGGAACCGGACCCACGGACGCTGCGCCGCGTCGGCGCCGCGCTGCTCACCCCGCTCGGCCCGCGCAGCCTCTCCCCCGACTGCCCCGGCTTCGTCGGCCGGCACCGGGGCGGGCCGGCCGAGCGGGACAGCGCCTACCACCAGGGCACGGTCTGGCCCTGGCTGATCGGCCCGTACGCCGACGCCACCCGCCGGGCCGGCCTGCCGGTCGACGAGCTGTTCGCCGGTCTGGAGGCGCATTTGACCGAGTACGGCCTCGGCTCGGTCAGCGAGACCGCCGACGGTTTCGCCCCGCACACCGCCACCGGTTGTCCCTTCCAGGCGTGGTCGGTCGCCGAGTTGCTGCGCGTCCGCCGATAGCGGTCTGGCTTGTCGCCACGGCCCGGCCAGTCGTGCTGGAGGGGATTGGTGGGGCGCCCGTCGGGCGCCCCACCAATCGGTCAGCCCAGGCCCGCCG
Source organism: Micromonosporaceae bacterium KJ-029 (assembly GCA_005402585.1). Taxonomy (GTDB): domain Bacteria; phylum Actinomycetota; class Actinomycetes; order Mycobacteriales; family Micromonosporaceae; genus Micromonospora. The sequence continues at coordinate 176,853 of BIFP01000007.1, forward strand.
CCACGGCGGCCTTGCGGCCACCGACGACCGGCAGGGTGATCCGGGTGCTGTCGAAGTGCACGGTGATGTCCGCCCGGGTCTGCTTGGCCCGGCTGCTGTAGCCGGAGTACGAGCCGAGCAGGATCACACCGATCTGGTGGCCCTTCTCGAAGACGTAGTCCTCGGGCATCAGCGGCACGTCGACGGCGTTCTTCTTGCCTGGCACCAGCGGCGTCTCCACGTACAGCGAGTCGAGGTTGAGCCCGTCGATGATGCCCTTGGTGACCAGTTCCTGCGGGTTGCTCGCCACGGTCTTGGCGACCTGCCGGTAGCAGGCCTCTTCCGCGTGACCGCCGAAGTTGGCCGCCTCGCCCCAGCAGTCCTCGGTGGTCAGGGTCCGGATGCCGTCACCGGTGGTGCTGAACCGCTCCCGGGTGCCGTAGTCGACGAGCAGCCCGGCGAAACTGGTGTCCGTGCCGTTGACCGAGGCCTTGATCCGCACGATCGGCGTGCCGGAGATGTGCAGCGGCGCCTTCAGCGGCTCGGACAGGAACACCAGTCGGTTGTCCTTGTTGGCCTGCGGGTCCGACGGGTGCCGGATCGCGTTGGCCTGACTCATCGTCGGCGTGTCCTGGAAGGTCGCCGACTTGTTCCCGGGGCCGGACTTCACCGACAGCCCGCCGGCGGCACCGTTGGTCCCGGGCAGCAGGAACACCTGGGTCGGTTGGGTGTTGGGCACCGGCCAGTCGGCGTGCGTCTCCCAGACGTCCGGCAGCCGCTCGACGTCGGCGATCGGCTCGTTCATGATCCCGTTGTCGATGCCCTGCAGCCAGAAGTCGAACCAGCGGTGCAGGGTGTCCACCCACTCCGCGCGCCGGAAGTCGAACGGATCGATGTGCCCGGTTCCGGTCAGCCACAGCTTGCGCGGGACGTTGTTCTCGGCCAGGGCGTACCACCACTTGCTGAAGTGGTCGGCCCGCACGTTGTCGTCGTTGATGCCGTGCACCACGAAGACGCTGGCCTTCACCTTGTTCGCGTGCGGCAGGTAGTCCCGCTCCGCCCAGAAGTCGTTGTAGTCGCCGGTGACGTCGTCGCCGCCCACGCCGAGCTGGGTACGCACCGGGGCGCAGTAGGCCCGGCGGTTCGGGTTGGTGACCGTGTTGGACAGGCTGCCCGAGTAGTTGTTGGCCCGGGTCACCAGGCCGTTGCTACGCGAGTAGTCGTACCAGCTGGAGATGGCCGAGATCGGCACGATCGTGGCCAGCCCCTCGACCCCGGTGGCGGCGGCCGCGTTGGCCAGCGTGCCGTCGTACGACTTGCCGATCATGCCGGTCTTGCCGTTGTGCCAGTCGGCGACGACCTCGTTGCCGGCGGCGTCGAAGCCCTTGCGGCGGCCGTTGAGCCAGTCGATGGCGGTCGGCGCGCTGATGTTGTCCGCGCGGCCGCCGGTGACCGGGCATCCGGTCGAGTTGTTGGTGCCGATCATGTCCATCAGGACGACCGCGTACCCACGCGGGACGAAGTAGTTGTCGTAGAACAACGGCCACTTGTCGTTCAGGCCGTCGCCGTCCAGGTCAGCCTTGCACTCGCTCTCGTTGCCCCGACACACCGTCGAGTAGTAGGGGCTGGCGTCCATCACCACCGGAACCCGCAGGCCCTCGTCGCTGGCCTTGGGGCGGATGATGTCCATCGCCACGATGTCGAGCGCGCCGTCGGCGTCGGTGTCGACATCGGAGGTGACGAAGATCCGCTCGCGGATCGCGTCGGCGTAGCCGAAGACCGGCTGGGTGACGCCGTCCGCGATGACCAGTTCCGCCGTGGCCGGCGCGGGCTGCGCCATCGCCGGGGTCACGGGCAGGACGGCCGCGGTCACCGCGACCACCACCGCTCTCCCCAACCATCGCCTCGTGGTTCGCATCGTGCTTTCTCCTTCCAGGGCACCTGGCGTCGACTGCCGCACGTCGGTCCTGACGTGCGGACTATGAGCCCCTCGGTGCACCGTCCGGAAAGAACCTACGAACCAGGCCGTGGCAGGTCTTCGGACACCTGTGGGAGGTACGGGCGACAGGCTCCTACGGCTGTCGCATCAGGTCGCCCTTTACACCCCCGCAACCGGTATGTCTCCGCTGGTTAGCCAGCCGCGACCAGGATTGGTGCCGATCCAGCCGCGACGCGAACGGGCCCGCCCGGGGCCGGCGTCCGCGCGGAGACAACTCAAGGGGGCGCGTATGTCACCGAACGCCGACGTGATCGACATCAACCCCGCACGACCGTTGCGGGTGCTGATGCTGTCCTGGGAGTACCCGCCCGTCCTCGTCGGCGGTCTCGGCCGACACGTACACGCCCTCTCCGTCGCCCTGGCCGCCGCCGGCCACGAGGTCACCGTCGTCACCCGCCACGCCGACGGCGCACCGCTGGAGGAACACCTCGACGGGGTACGCGTCCTGCGCGCCGCCGAGGACCCGGTCACCTTCCCGCTGGCCACCAGTTCGCTGCTGGCCTGGACGATGGCGTTCAACCACACCCTGACCCGGGCCGCCCTACGCGCCGCCGACACCGGCAGCTACGACGTCGTCCACGCCCACGACTGGCTCGTCGCGCACACCGCCATCACCGTTGCCGAGCACCTGCACCTGCCGCTGGTCACCACCATGCACGCCACCGAGGCCGGCCGGCACCAGGGCTGGCTGCCCGAGGAGATGAACCGAACCATCCACGGCGTCGAGCACTGGCTCAGCAACGCCTCCACCCGCCTCATCGCCTGCTCCTACTACATGCGTGAGCAGGTCACCACCCTGTTCGACACCCCGGCAGGCCACGTCGAGGTGGTGCCCAACGGCGTCGACGACCGGGCCTGGCGGGCCCGGCCACGCGCCGTCGCCTCGGCCCGCGCCCGGTTCGCCGGAGACGGCCCGCTCATCGGCTACGCCGGGCGGCTGGTGTACGAGAAGGGGGTGCAGCACCTGGTCGACGCCGTGCCGCAGTTGCGTGAGCGGCACCCCGGGCTGCGGGTGCTGATCGCCGGGGACGGCCCCTACCGGGGCGAGCTGGAGGAGCGGACCCACCAGCTCGGGATCGGCGGCGCCGTCCGCTTCGCAGGGTTCCTCGACAACACCCAGCTACCGGCGGTGCTCGGCGCCACCGACGCGACCGTCGTACCGAGCCTCTACGAGCCGTTCGGCATGGTGGCCCTGGAGGCGGCGGCGGCCGGGGCGCCGCTGGCGGTTGCCCGCACCGGCGGCCTGGCCGAGATCGTCGAGCCCGGCGTCACCGGCGTGACCTTCCCGCACAGCGACCCGCCGGCCCTGGCCGGCGCAGTCGGTCAGCTCCTCGGCGACGAGGTCTTCGCCCGCCGGGTCGCCCGGCAGGCCCGCACCATGGTCGGCCGGCGGTACGGCTGGGCCACCATCGCCGCCCGCACTGCCGAGGTGTACGCCAGCGCCCGCCGGGAGCAGGGGCCGACGCAGGCCCGGCGCCCCGCCGTCGACGTGCCGCACCGTCGGCAGCCGATAGCGATCCCGGACGGCAACCTCCTCGCGGTGAGCGGCGCCTGACCACTCTCACCCGGGCACGCTCATGAGCGTTTTTCGTGGCCGTGCGGGGCGCCGATAGGCTCGGGCCCGTGGAACGGGAACGGTACGACGACATTGACCGGCTGCGCGTCTCCGACCGGGAGCGGGAGGAGGTCGTGGAACTGCTCGGCCAGGCGGCGGCCGAGGGTCGGCTCACCCTCGACGAGTACGCCGAGCGGGCCGGTGCCGCCCACGCCTCACAGACCCGCGGCGAGCTGGCCAACGTGACCCGGGACCTGCCGAATGCTCCGAGCCGACCCGCCGCCGTTCCCGCCGTTCCCGCCGCCCCGGCCGGCACGACGCCGGAACGGCTCCTGGCGGTCTTCGGCAGCGAGGTACGCAAGGGCGCCTGGCCGGCACCAGAGCAGATCGAGGCCCGGGCGATCTTCGGCAACTGTCGGATCGAGCTGCACGAGACCCAGCTACCCGGGCAGTTGATCAGAGTCAACGCAGAGGCGATCTTCGGCGAAGTCACGATCATCGTGCCGGAGGGCACGGAGGTCCGGCTCACCGGCAGCGCGGTCTTCGGCAGCAAGGAGTCCAAGATGCGCGGGCCGGTCGTTCCGGGCGCCCTGGTGATCGAGGTCTACTGCCGCGCGATCTTCGGCGAGGTGACCGTCAAGCCGCCGCGAAAGCGCTGGTGGTGACGGCAGGCGCGGACGCCGTTCCTGAGTAGGATCGCCGTCCCGGCCGATCCCCTTTCCTTGCCCGCTGCTGCGATGATCGCGTCATGAACATCGCCAGGGCCCGGTCCAACGCTCGCAGCCTCGTCGGGCTCGCGGCTGTCTCCCTGGTGATCACGGCACTCGTCACCCATGCTCCGGGCGTATCGGAACCCGAGCGGGAGCGGATCACCGACCATCCCGTCGCCGACACGATCTCCCTTGACGACGGCCGCACGCTGCACCTGCGGACCGCGCCGACAAGCTGGTTCGTCGACAGCCTCAAGTCCGGCAGTCGAGAAGCAACCGTCGGAGCAACCAGCGGCGGCGACCAGTACAGCGCGAGCGAAGTCCTCGGCGGGCTCGTCGGCTATGTGCCGACCGCGGACGCGCGGGCCGTCGCGGTCGGCTCGCCAGCCATACGCGCGAACCTGCACGACAGGATGTTCCTCGCTCCGGCCTCCGTCATCGACGCCACCGACCGAAGCGTAGTGATCACCGCACTTGACGCCGATGGCCGGCCGCTCGAGAAGGTGACCGTAGAACTCCCCTGACACGCCGGACTCCACCGGTGGCCCCGCAGGCAACCTCGACCCGGCAAAGGCGACACGCCTCTTGACAGCAGGGCCCTCTCACCTACACGGTTAGTTACATGAGTAGTGAACCGCCCAACCATGGCACCGAACCAGGATGGCGGACGTGATGGAGGAAGGCCGGCCGATCTTTCAGCAGGTCGCCGAGCTGCTGGAGAACTCGATCCTCGACGGGACCCTGGTCGAGGAGGGGCAGGTGCCGTCGACGAACGAGCTGGCGGCCTTTCACCGGATCAACCCTGCGACCGCGGCCAAAGGGGTCAACCAGCTGGTCGACGACGGAACCCTCTACAAGAAACGAGGAATCGGGATGTTCGTCTCCCCCGGCGCCCGCGCCAAGCTCCGCAGCCGGCGTCGCGACGAGTTCGCCCGGCAGTACGTCCAGCCGCTGTTGGCCGAGGCGCGCAAGCTCGGCATCGACCCGGCGGAACTCAAGCACATGATCGACACCTGGGGGGAGAACTGATGAGCCCGGTCGCCACCGTCACCGACCTCACGAAACAGTATCGAGGTGTCACCGCGCTCGACCGGGTCAGCTTCTCGCTCGCCGAGAACCGGATCTACGGCCTGCTGGGGCGCAACGGCGCCGGCAAGACCACCCTGATGCAGATCCTCACCGCACAGAACTTCGCCAGCTCCGGTGAGGTGACGGTCTTCGGGCAGCACCCGTACGAGAACGAGCGGGTGCTCTCCCGGATCTGCTTCATCAAGGAGAGCCAGACCTACCCTTCGAACCTGGCGGTGCGGCACGTGCTGCGGGCGGCCCGGCTGGTCTACCCCGGCTGGGACGAGGAGTTCGCCCAGCGGCTGGTCGACGACTTCCAGCTGCCGCCGCAGCGCAACGTCCGCAAGCTCTCCCGGGGCATGCTCTCCTCGCTCGGCATCATCGTCGGGCTCGCCTCGCGCGCCCCACTGGCCTTCTTCGACGAGCCGTACCTCGGCCTGGACGCCGTCGCCCGGCAGATCTTCTATGAACGCCTGCTGGCCGACTACACCGAACACCCTCGCACGATCGTGCTGTCGACCCACCTCATCGACGAGGTCAGCGACCTGATCGAGCACGTCCTGCTGATCGACCAGGGCCGGATCGTGCTGGACGCCGAGGCGGAGGCGCTTCGCGGCCAGGTGGTCACCGTCGCCGGCCCGGTCGCGGCGGTGGACGAGTTCGCCCGCACCGGCGCCGAGCTGCACCGGGTGCTCCTCGGCGGGACGGCCCGGGCCACCGTACGCGGCGACTTCGGCGCGGCCGAGCACAACCGCGCCCGGTCCCTCGGCCTCGGCCTAGAACCGGCCTCGCTCCAGGAACTCGTCGTCCGGCTGACCACTCAGCCCAACGGCCACGCACCCGCCGCTACCACCGCCGGTGCGACCAGCAAGGAGGCTGCCCGATGAACCGCGCTCTCACGGTCGCCCGGCTCCAGTTCGTCGCCTGGCCCAGCGTGGTCGGCTGGCCCTGGGCGATCCTGACCCTCAGTTTCGTCATCAACCTGGCGGTCTACGGCGCCATGGACGACACCGACCTGCAGCCGACCACCGGCGGCCTGCTCAGCATCTACGTCATGATGTTCGTGGCCTGCCTCAACAGCATCACCCAGGTCTTCCCCTTCGCGCTCGGGTTGGGGGTCTCCCGCCGCAGCTTCTACCTCGGCAACGTACTGCAGTTCGTCGCCCAGGCGATCGGCTACGCGGCGGTGCTCTATCTGCTGGCCGTCGTCGAGGAGGCCACCGACGGCTGGGGTATCCGGCTGCGGTTCTTCGGCCTCCCGTTCGTCTGGGTGGAGAACCCGTTGCTGCGGTTCCTCGGCTATGCGATCCCGTTCCTGCTGCTCGGGTTCCTCGGCATCGCGATCGCCCTGGTGTTCAAACGCTGGGGTGTCAACGGCATGCTCACCCTGACCACGGCCGCGCTGATCGGGTTCGGTGGGCTCTCGGTGCTCGCCACCTGGCAGCACTGGTGGCCGGCGATCGGCCGCTGGTTCGCCGACCAGTCCGGGGCGGCCCTGCTGGTGGGCTGGCCGGCGCTGCTCACGCTGCCCCTGGCTGCCGTCAGCTACCTCGTCATCCGGCGTGCCACACCCTGACCCGACCCGTTCCAGACACGGCGCGGACCACCCGAGGAGGTCCGCGCCGGCCTGCTGCCGGCCGCAACGCCGGCCCGCGAGTGTGACAATTGGACGGTCGGTGACGCGCACTTCGCATGCCTCGGGAGGTACCGTGCGGGCGAGCGGTGGCGGGAGATGGCCTCGGTGGTTGGTCGTGACCTCACTCGTCGGGCTCGGTGCCGCCACCGGCTGCGGCGGTGACACCGGCGGGCAGGTGATCGACTCCGGCGAGGCGCGAACCATTGTCGCGCCGGCCTCCGACGGCGGCCGGGACGCGCAGATCGCCGGCCAGTTGATCATCGCTGACGGGCGCTGCCTGGCGGTGCGGACCGATGAGGGGCGCGTCCACCTCCTCGTCTGGCCGGCCGGCACCAGGCTCCTCGGAACGGGCCAGACCGGGGTGTCGGTGCCGGGCAGGGGCGACATCAGGATCGGTGACTCGTTCGAGGCGGGTGGCGGCTACCAGAGCCCACCGCTGGGCACCGGCTTCCCGGACGTACCCGCCGAATGCGTCACCTCCGAGGAAGTCGCCGTCATCGACAGGTTCGAGTAGAACCCTTCGGCGTCCCATCGCCGACACACCGACCTGACCGGCGGGCTTGCGCTGCCATAATCCCTGGTGATCGGCCCGGTCCGCCGCCCCGCCCCGGCACCGTCCGCTGTGGACTCCACGGGTGCTCCCCCTGCCGCGCCGTCGGGAACTACAGTGGCGTAGTTTTGGCGCTCAAGATCCCTGGGGAGGGCGAGCCGAGATGATGGGACCGTCGCACGCGCTGTCCGGCGCGGCGGTATGGCTGAGCGGGTCCTGGGCGCTGCAGCAGTTCTACGACTACGAGCAGTCGACGCTGGCGTTGGCCGTCGGCACGGCGGTCTGCGCCGGTGGCGCGCTGCTGCCCGATCTCGACCTGTCCGGCAAGGTGACCCGCAACAAGGGCGGCGCGACCGTGGCCCGCACCTTCGGCGTCTTCTCGCTGTTCGTCGCCGAGGTGGTGGAGAAGATCTCGCTGGGCGTCTACTACGCCACCAAGCTCAGCCGCGACCCGAAGCGCAACAACGGCCACCGTACGCTGACCCACACCATCCCGTTCACCGTGCTGGTGGGCTGGGGCACGACCAGCCTCTGCGCCGCGTACGGCAAATGGGCCGTGATCGGCATCCTGTTCTTCATGATCGGCCTGGCCCTGCGCGGGCTGTTCGACAAGTGGGCCGAACGCGCGGGCTGGCTCATCGTCACCCTGATCTCGGCCGGCGCGGCCGTCTTCACCGCCGCCAACCTGCCCGGCGACCGCGGCTACCCGATGATCGGCCTGGCGGTCGGGGTGGGCTGCTTCGTGCACATCATCGGGGACATGATCACCCGGGCCGGCGTACCGATCCTCTGGCCGATCCCGATCAAGCGCCGAATGTGGACACCGATCAGCCTGCCCGACAAGATCGCGCTGCGCGCCGGCGGGCGGACCGAGGTCGTCTTCGTCCGCACCGCGCTGACCATCGTCTCGGTGCTGGCCGCGATCGGGCTGGTCGCTCCCTCGGTGCTGCAACGGTTCAACCTCGACCTGTGAGCGTCGAGGCCGTCGACCCGGCGATCGTGGCGGCCGACGCGCCCGTGCCGCGGTTCTGGCAGCGGCTCGGCCTGCCCGGGCTGGCCGACGTGCACGTGCACTTCCTGCCGCCGAGGCTGCGCCGCCGGGTGTGGGAGTACTTCGAGTCGGCCGGACCACTGGTGGGCCTGGAGTGGCCGGTCCGGTACCGGTGGAGCGATGCCGACCGGGTCGCCCACCTCGGCCGCCTCGGCGTCCGGGCGTTCAGCGCGCTCGCGTACGCCCACCGACCTGGCATGGCAGAGCAGCTGAACCGCTGGACGCTCGACTTCGCCCGCGCCACCCCGGGCTGCCTGCCCTCGGCCACGTTCTTCCCCGAGCCGGAGGCGGCCCGCTACGTCACCGAGGCGATCGCCGACGGCGCCCGGGTCTTCAAGGTGCACCTCCAGGTGGGCGGCTTCGCTCCGACCGACCCGGCGCTGGACGAGGTGTGGGGCCTGCTCGCTGACGCCGGGGTGCCGGTGGTGGTGCACGCCGGGCACGCTCCGGTCGGCACCGAGCACACCGGCCCGGACCCGTTCGCCGCGCTGCTGGCCCGGCACCCGCGGCTGCCCGCGATCGTCGCCCACCTGGGCGCGCCGGACTATCGGGCGTTCTTCGATCTGGCGCAGCGCTACCCGCACGTCCGGCTGGACACCACCATGGCGTTCACGCCGTTCCTCGACCAGCTGGTGCCGTTCCCCGCCGCCGAGCTGCCCCGGCTGCGCGAGCTGGGACTGGCCGGCAAGGTGCTGCTGGGCAGCGACTTCCCGAACATCCCCTACCCGTACGCCGACCAGTTGACCGGCCTGGCCCGCCTCGACCTAGGCGACGACTGGCTGCGTGCGGTGTGCTGGCAGTCCGCCGCCGACCTGTTCGGGCTGACGGCAAGCTGAGTGCCGGGCCAGGCCTCGCGACGGCCGGCCCGCCTGGACTCACCAGGACACACCAACGCCTGAATTATTTCGGCATAAGCGCAAGACCATCCTATGATATGAGCCATGCTGTACCCGACGCCCGGCCTGACTAAGGACGACAGACGCGTACTCGACGAGCTGGAGACGATGCGGGAGGCCCTGCGTTACCAGGTCGCCGAGCCCCGGCGCTGGAGCGGGCAACTCCGCAGGAACCTGATCGCCCATGCCATCCAGGGATCAAACTCGATCGAGGGGTATCAGGTCGGGCTCGACGACGCCGTTGCGGCCGTCGCGGGCGAGGAACCGATGGAGACGAACCCAAGCACCTGGGACGTGATCACCGGGTACCGCGACGCTCTCACCTACGTGCAGCAGCTCGGCCAATCCCGGGAGTTCGCCTGGCACCACATGCTCCTCAACGCGCTGCACTTCATGATGATGCGGCACGACCTGGCCAAGTGGCCGGGACGGTACCGACCCGGGGACATTTACGTCGACGAGGCCCACACCGGACGACGGGTGTACACCGGACCGGACGCAGACGACGTCCCAGCCCTGATCGCCGAGTTGACGGACTGGCTAACGGACGGGGAACCGGGTAACCCTTTGCTCGTCCGCGCATCGATGGCGCACCTGAACCTGGTCAAGATCCATCCATGGCGGGACGGGAACGGACGGATGTCACGGTGCCTGCACACCCTTGTCCTCGCCAGGGACGGCATCCTGGCTCCGGAGTTCTCCTCGATCGAGGAGTGGCTCGGCGCCGGCCGGAACACCTACGCCTACTATGACGTGCTCGCCGAGGTTGGCGGCCCGACCTGGCAGCCGGAGAACGACACCGGGCCGTGGATCCGGTTCTGCCTCAGCGCCCACCACCAGCAGGCCCAGTTGGTCCGACAGCGGATCGATCAGGCCGCCCGTCTGTGGGACCTGCTCGACGACTGGGTGAATCGGCACGGGCTGCCCGAGCGGGTGGTCAGCGCCCTGCAACTGGCGGCGACCGGCGGCCGGGTACGCCGGCCGGTGTACCAACGCGACGAGGCCCTCACGGACGACCAGGCCGTTCGTGATCTTCGCGCTCTAGCAAAGGCGGGCATGCTCGAACAGCGCGGCCAGACCCGTGGCCGGCATTACGTCGCCTCGGCGGCGCTTCGGGACCTTTCCGCGCCCGCACGACGCCCCAAGGAGATCATCGACCCGTACCAGCGGTGAGCGCTTCCCATGGGTGGGGCCGCGAGCCGATCAGGCGCCGACGCGCTGCTCGGGCACGGACAGGCCGTAGAGGGCCATCAACTCCGGGGTGTCGACCCGGCTGCCGTCGGCCACCGAGTCGCAGGCGATGTCGACGATCTGGTCCTTGTGCGCCAGCAGGTACGGCCGGGCGCCGACATCCGCGCTGGCCAGGGTGGCGATGCCGGCCCAGTGCCGGCGGCCGAACAGCATCGGGTAGCCGCGCAGCCCGTTGTAGGTGGCGCAGGCCAGCACGTCGGGGAAGGGCAGGGCGGCGACCCGGCGGATCGCGGCTGCGGTCAGCCCCGGCATGTCCACCGGCACCACCACCACCGCTTCGACGTGGTCGTCGTCGATCCCGGCCAGCCCGGCTCGGATGGACGAACCGACTCCGGTACCCCACGCGCGGTTGACCACGACCGTGGCGCGGCCCAGGTCGGCGGTCTGGCGGACCTGCTCGGCCGCGGCGCCCAGGACGACGACGATCTGCCCGCAGCCCGCCTCCGTCAGCGTGTCGATCATCTGGTCGACCAGGGGTTTGTCGCCCTGGTGCAGCAGGGCTTCCGGGCCGCCGATCCGGCGGCCACCCCCCGCAGCGATGATCATTCCTGCGATCCGGTTCAGAGCTGCGCTCCCTCCAGCATGGGAGCGGCCGGGGCACCGCGCCCCGACCGTCCCGTCCTACGCACACCGTCTGCAACGAGCGCGGCCGGACGAGGGTGGCGGGGCAAATCGTATAAATTAGGTATCTATCTCATCCTTCGCCAATCGCTGCGAACACGGCGGCCAGGGTGCTCCGGGATCGCCCGGTGCACCCTGGCCGAGGACACTCCCTAACCGCCCGCACTTCCCGGGATCGGCGTGAAGACGACCTGCCAGGCCCCGGTGATGTGCTCGGGCACGACCTCGACGGTCACCTGGTCGCCCGGGCTCAGGTCGAGGCCGTACTCACGCTTCCACTCGCCGCCCTCGTCGCCGTACGTGCCGTAGCCGGCCATCTCGTAGTCCCACCACTCGCCGGTGCCGACCTCGACGCCGCCGACCCGCAGGTGCAGCAGCCCGGGCGTCTGGGCGATCATGTCGATCGAGGTGAGCGTCCGCCAGGTCAGCGCCTGCCGCACGGGGCGCGTCGGGTCGGCCGGATCCGATCGGATGATGACGGCGTTCGGGCACAGCGCCTCGGTGCAGCCGGCCGGGAGGGTGTGATCCAGCGGGCCGAGTGTGCCCGCCGGCCGGGGCGGCAGCGGGTACTGGTCGAACGGGATCCGCTCGCCGATGGCGAGCGCGACGGTGCCATTCTCCGGAACCGGCACCGAGACGCTGCCGGCATCCCCCGACCGCTGGGCACCGGTGATCGTCATGACGAACGTGGCGGGTTCGCCCACCGCGACCCCCTTCCCGGCCCAGTCCGCCGGCCGCAGGGTGCCGTCGCAGTTACCCCCGGCGACATGATTGCCGTTGACGGTCAGCTCCCGCTCCACCATCACGTCGTTGTCGACGACGCCGTCGCAGCGCATGAAGACGACGAGATCGAGCGTGGTCGGCACCATGGTCAGCTCGATGCGACGCTTCGACAGCGCCGCGCTCGTCGCGGAGACGACGTGCGACCCCACGGCGTACTCCGGGAATCCCAGAACGGTGCTCGGCGACGAGCTGACCGCCGGAGTCGGGGTGACCGCCGGGGTCGGGGTGACGTCCGGACGAAGGCCAGGCACGGCGACCGCCGTGGCGACCAGGGCGACCACCACCGCCGTGGTCCAGGTCGCAATGCGCTGGCGGCGCCGCGCGACCACCTTGGCGCGTACGCCACGCAGCCGCAGGTGGTGCTCGACCTGCGCGGTCGAGCCGTCGGAACGCTCATCGAGCATCTGCTTGAGATCGGTCAGGTTCATTGCCGCATCCCTTCCGGCGCGAGCGTCTCGTCGAGGCGGAGCTTGGCCAGCGCCCGGCTGGCCTGGCTCTTCACCGTGCCGACCGAGCAGCTGAGGGTCTCGGCGATCTCGATCTCCGACAGGTCTTCGAAGTAGCGCAGCACGAGCACGGCGCGCTGCCGGCGAGGCAGTCTGCCCAGCGCCCGCCAGAGTCGGTCCCGGTCGTCCAGGCCCGTGTGCGGATCCGCCGCGTCGGCCGCCTCGGGCAGCTCGGCCGTGGGCAGTTCCCCGCGCCAGCGGCGCCGCCAGGCCGAGGCGTACGCGTTGACGATGATCCGGCGGACGTACGGCTCGGGGTCGCCCTCGATGCGCCGCCACGCCTCCCACGCCCGCGCCAGCGCGGTCTGCAACAGGTCCTCGGCCAGTGCCCAGTCACGGGTGAGCAGGTAGGCGGTGCGCAGCAGCCGCGGTGAGCGGGTCGCGACGAAGTCGTCGAAACCCTCCGGTGTGATCACGTGCTCGCCCCCTGACAAGTCGGTCACGAGGTAGTACCGCCTGCGCCCCGAAAAGGTTGCCTAACCGACTCCCGCGTCACGCCACCAGGCCCGGCGACGCCGTCTCGGCGGCCCGGATCCTCCCCCGGGTGTCGCGCAGTCGGCCGCCCGCCCGCCGGTTAGCGACCGCCACCACCTCGGCGAGCATGGACAGCGCGGTCTGGGCGAGCGAGGCCGCGCCGAGGTCCAGGCCGGCGGGGCCGGCGAGCCGGTCGAGGCCCGGTACGCCGGCCAACCGGGCCAACCGCCGGGTGTGGGTGTCCCGGCTGCCCAGCGCGCCGACGTACCCGGCCGGCCCGGCCAGCGCCGCGCGGATCGCCCGGTCGTCGATCCGCGGGTCGTGGGTGACGACCAGCACCGCGTCCCGTGGGCCCAACGCGGCCCCCGCCAGCCACTCGTCCGCCCACGCGCAGACCACGTCGTCGGCCGCCGGCACCCGTTCCCGCCGGGCGTACGCGGGTCGCGGGTCGACCACGACCACCCGGTAGCCCATCGGGACCGCCAGGACGGCCAGGGCTGCGGCCAGGTCCGTCGCGCCGACCACCAGCAGCACCGGGCCGGGGCGCAGTTCCTCGACGAAGTGCTCGTCGCCGCGCGGCAGGCCGTGCCGGTTCGCGGCCGTCGACCAGCGGAACGGCGGCCGAAGTTCGATGCCCAACGCCAGCGGGCGGCGGGTGGCCAGCGCCGCGCCGATGGCCACGTAGACCGGGCCGGCCGGCACCGGGCAGATCAGCACGCCCAGCTCGCCGGAGCAGGCCGGGGCGGGTTCCCACGGCATCAGGTCCGCGCCGGGGCTGATCGCGGTGAGCCGGGGGTCGGCGCCGTCGAGCACCGCGCGGGCCTCGTCGAGCAGGATCGCCTCCACGCAGCCGCCGGAGACCGACCCGGCCCAGCCGCCGTCCGAGGCCGCCGCCATGGTGGCTCCCAACGGCCGGGAACCCGGGCCGGCGCGGCGTACCAACCGGGCCAGTACGACGCGCTGCCCGGCGCGGTGCCGCTGCTCGACGAACGGCCACACCTCCGCCAACATCTGCCGACACCCTCCAACCGCGAGCCACTTGCGTACCTTTTTATAGCTTTTGCATAGGTTGGGCAGTCTGGATCCGTTTAATGGCGATAGCTTGGTCGGCAACTCACGATCCTCAGGGGCTGGACACCATGGATACCGAGATCACGCTTCGCGTGGACGGAGCCGACCACCGACTCACCGTCGACACCCGGACCACCGTGCTCGACGCGCTCCGCGAGCGGCTCGGCAACACCAGCCCCAAGAAGGGCTGCGACCACGGCCAGTGCGGCGCCTGCACGGTGCTGCTCGACGGGCAACGGGCCAACAGCTGCCTCGCGCTGGCGGTGGCCCACGACGGCGCCGAGATCGTCACCGCCGCCGGGCTGGCCACCGACGGCGAGTTGCACCCCATGCAGCGCAGCTTCATCACGCACGACGCCTTCCAGTGCGGCTACTGCACCCCCGGGCAGATCGTCTCCGCGGTCGCCATGCTCCAGGAGGCGGCGGCGGGATGGCCCAGCGCGGTGACCTTCCACCCGGCGGACGGTACGGACGGCGGGGCCGACGCCGGCCCGGTCGACCTGGCCGCCGACCCCGACGAGATCCGGGAACGGATGAGCGGCAACCTGTGCCGCTGCGCCGCGTACGCGAACATGGTCCCCGCGATCCAGGAGGTGGCCCGGTCATGAGGCCGTTTCGGTACGAACGCGCCACCGACCCGTCCAGCGCGGTCGCCCTGCTCGCCCGCTCGCCACAGGCGGCGTTCCTCGGCGGGGGCACCAACCTGGTCGACCTGATGAAGCTCGACGTGGCCCGACCCGAACTGCTGGTCGACGTCCGCGGGGTGACCTCCCGGGCGATCGAGGAACTGCCCGACGGCGGCGTACGCATCGGCGCCGGGGTGTCCAACAGCGACCTGGCCGCCGATCCGCTGATCCGGCGCCGCTATCCGGTGGTCGCCCAGGCCGTCCTCACCGGCGCCTCCACCCAGTTGCGCAATCTCGCCACCGTCGGCGGCAACCTGCTGCAACGCACCAGATGCGTGTACTTCCAGGACGTCAGCACCGCCTGCAACAAGCGGGAGCCCGGCGCCGGCTGCTCGGCGATCGAGGGGCACAACCGGGACCTGGCGATCCTCGGCGTCTCGCCGGACTGCATCGCCACCCACCCGTCCGACCTGGCCGTCGCGCTGGCCGCGATGGACGCGATGGTGCGGACCATCGGCCCGGACGGCAGCCGCACCATCCCGCTGACCGAGCTGCACCGGCTGCCCGGATCCGAACCCCAGCATGACAACGTGCTGACCCACGGCGAGCTGATCACCGCCGTCGACCTGCCCCCGCTGGCCTTCGCCGGCCGCTCGTACTACCGCAAGATCCGCGATCGGGCCTCGTACGCGTTCGCGCTGGTCTCGGTCGCCGCCGCGATCGACCTGGCCGACGGGCAGGTGCGCGACGTCCGGATCGCGCTGGGCGGCGTGGCGCACAAGCCGTGGCGGGCGACCCGGGCCGAGGACCTGCTGCGCGGCGGACCGGCCACCGAGGATCGGCTGCGCCGGGCCGCCGAGGCAGAACTGGCCGACGCCCAGCCCCAGGCGGACAACGCCTTCAAGATCCCGCTGGCCCGCAACGCCATCGTCCGTACCGTGCTGGACCTGGTCGAGGTGGCGCGGTGAGTGCCGTCACCCCGCGCGCCATGGGCCAGGCACTGGACCGGCTGGAGGGGGCGGACAAGGTACGCGGACTGGCGCCGTACGCCTTCGAACACCCGGTGCCGCACCCGGCCTACCTGTCCGCCGTGCGCAGCACCGTCGCCACCGGAGAGATCGTCGGCATCGACTGCAGCCAGGCCAGCGCCCAGCCGGGCGTCCTCGCGGTACTGACCCACCTGAACGCGCCCCGGCTGGGCACCGACGACGGCGAACTGCGCATCCTCCAGTCCGGGGACGTCGCCTTCCGCGGCCAGTTCGTCGGCGGCGTGATCGCCGAGACCTCGGAGATCGCCCGGCATGCCGCCGGCCTGGTCCGGGTCGAGTACCGGGAGCGGCCCCACGACGTCGACCTGGAGTCCAGCCGCGAGCGGGGGCAGCTGCGGGTACCGCAGCAGACGATGGCGCTCTTCCCGATGGACATCGACAAGGGCGACGTGGATTCCGCGCTCGCCTCGGCCGCCGTACAGGTGGACTGCACCTACCGCACCGCCTGG
Organism: Micromonosporaceae bacterium KJ-029; assembly: GCA_005402585.1. Taxonomy (GTDB): domain Bacteria; phylum Actinomycetota; class Actinomycetes; order Mycobacteriales; family Micromonosporaceae; genus Micromonospora. Next base: position 193,127 of record BIFP01000007.1, read on the forward strand.
TACAACCACAACCCGCTGGAGCCGCACACCACCATCGCCCGCTGGACCTCCGACGGGCTCACCCTGCACGTGTCCACCCAGCACCCGCGGGGCGTCCAGACCACGGTCGCCACCGCGTTCCGGCTCGAACCGGACCAGGTTCGGGTGTTCTCCCCGCACGTCGGCGGCGCGTTCGGCTCGAAAGGTCCCCGCCACTCCGACGTCATCCTCGCCGTGATGGCCGCCCAACTCGTCCCGGACCGGCCGGTACGCTTCGCGCTCACCCGGCACGAGATGTTCACCCAGACCGGCTACCGGACGCCGACCATCCAGCGGGTACGCCTCGGCGCCGACACCGACGGACGGCTGACCGCGGTCAGCCACGAGTCGATCGAGCAGACCTCCCGGCTCAAGGAGTTCGCCGAACACGCCACCCGGGCCACCCCGACCGTGTACGCCACGCCCCACCTCCGGACCCGGCAGCAGTTGGCCGCGCTGGACCTGCCGACGCCCGTGATCATGCGAGCACCGGGCGAGTGCCCCGGCATGTACGCCCTCGAATCGGCGATGGACGAACTCGCCATCGCGTGCGGCCTCGACCCGGTCGAGCTGCGCCTCCGCAACGAGCCGGACACTCACCCGCTGGACGGGCTGCCGTTCTCCAGCCGGAACCTCTCCGCCTGCCTGCGGGAGGGGGCACGCCGGTTCGGCTGGGAGTCACGCGACCCCACGCCCCGGGCCCGCCGCCGCGACGGCTGGCTGGTGGGTACGGGGATGGCCGCGACGACCTACCCGACGTTGCGGCTACCTGGTTCCAAGGTCACCATCCGGGTCACGCCGGACGGCCGGCACACCGTGCTGATGGCGGCGGTGGACATCGGCACCGGCACCCGCACCGCGCTGACCCAGGTCGCCGCCGACGCGTTGCGGGTCGACCTCGCGCAGGTCGAGCTACGCCTCGGCGACACCGCGTATCCGCCCGCTGCGCCGGAAGGCGGGTCGGCGGGGATCACCAGCTGGGGCGCCACCATCTGCGAGGGCGCCGACGAACTCCGCCGGCGGCTGGCCGCCGACCACGGCGGTACGGTGCCCGCCGAGGGCCTGGAGGTCACCGTCGACATGCCGGAGAACCCCCACCTCAAGCAGTACGCGATGCACGCCTTCGGCGCGCAGTTCGCCGAGGTACGGGTACGCGAGGAGACCGGCGAGATCCGGGTGCCCCGCCAACTCGGGGTGTACGCGGTCGGCCGGGTGGTCAACCCGAAGACCGCCCGCTCGCAACTGATCGGCGGGATGACCATGGGCCTGTCCATGGCGCTGCACGAGGCGAGCCTCCTGGACCCACGCTACGGGCACGTGGTCAACCACGACCTGGCCACGTACCACGTCAGCAGCAACGCCGACGTCGGGACCGTCGAGGCGTACTGGATCGAGGAGGACGACCCGTACGTCAACCCGATGGGCACCAAGGGCATCGGCGAGATCGGCATCGTGGGCGCCGCCGCCGCCATCGCCAACGCGGTGCATCACGCCACCGGCGTACGCATCCGCGAACTACCCATCACCCTCGACAAGCTGCTCCCGTACGCCTGACCCGTCGTTCGACAAGCTCCGGCGCGAGATCGGAGAGCTGCTCACCTGATCGGGTGGTGGCACGTCCTGCGGTGCCGCCACCCCGATCAAGCTGGGCCTCGGGATCAGGCCGGGGTGAAGTCGAACTCGCCGTCCTTGACGCCGCTGACGAAGGCTGTCCACTCCTCAGCGGTGTAGACGATCGTCGCGGCGTCGCGAGCCTTGCTGTGCCGGACAGCAACTCGGCCCGACCCGTCGAGCATCGGCCCGGCCTCGACGCAGCTACCGCCGTTGCTTGCGCTCTTGGTGCTAATGTGCCAAGCCACTGCGGGCAGGATTTCACTCATGGAAGATTCTCCCCAATGGTCGTGATCAGCTTCGCCGACTCCTGCGGGTCGAGGGCGACCCCTCGGAGCCGATCGTACGCAACGGCATAGCGCTTCGACTTCGGAGATTCCATGAAGAAGCGGCCCCCAAGATGCTCTGCGTATGCGACCTCGGGGTATGGCTTCGGCATCCTGAACAGCCAAAACGAGCCGTCCAATCCAGGGTGCAGGCCGACTCTCGACGGCATTACGCGAACATCGATGTTAGGACGACGAAGCAGCTCACCAAGGTGCTGTAGCTGATCACGCATCAGTGCTGCTCCGCCGACGGGGCGACGCAGGACACTCTCGTCGATGACCGCCGTGATACGAAGGGGCGGCTCCCGGTCGAGCACCCGCTGGCGGTCCAGCCGCAACTGCAACCACTTGCCGACCGAGTAGTCGGTCGCCTTCTCGCTCTCGGCGTTGCGGATCACCGCCTCCGCGTAGTCCCGCGTCTGCATCAGCCCCGGCATGAGCATGGCGTCCCACGAGCAGATCTGCTCCGCTCGGCTCTCCAACCAGGGGAAGTCGATGAAGGATGCGTCCACCAGCTCGTCGTAGTCGTCGTCCCACCGATCCGTACGCCAAGCGTCCTCGGCAAGTTGGATGAAGCGGTTCCGCTCCCGCCCGTCATGCTCGCCGTAGAGGTCGAGGAGGGACACCACGACCCCACGGCGGAAGGGCCACTCGGCGCGTTCCCACCGCGCGACGGAGGAGAAGTCTCGTTCCAGAAACTCTGCTGCCTGCTTGAGAGTGATGCCGCGCTCCTCGCGTAGCTGCCTCATCTGCTGCCCCAGCCATTGAGCACGCAGCGTCTGCACAAAGGATTCGCGTTTGACGGGCATGATCCCCTCTTTCCTGCGCCATCTCTAGATGAGATCCATTGGGGTTGGTTGCACCAATGCCGAGGCCACTGGAAATGTGGCCATCGGGTGAGGGTGATCACCGACCCCCGGGGACGCCCGGTGCAAGCGCGGTAACCGCGGCTGTGCCAACAGCCGAGAAGGTGACGAGAGACGGCTTCGCGTGTGGCAGACGCATACCGGCTCTCGTCGGGTCTCAACATGGAGCCGCGTCACGGCGCATCTTGGCTCCGACCGACTTAATGAAATACCTATCACGGAAAGGCGAGTCCCCGCGACCCTGCCTGGCCGGGAATCCTGCAACACCCACCGGCAGCCCGGTGGCCGTACCGCCGAATGAGGCTGCGGTCGCCGGGCGGGGCGGCCCTGCCCGAAATTCCCCCTTCGCCGCAGGGCCGCCCCTTCCAACCAAAGAAGGCAACCGATGAACCGAGGAACGGTCTACGGCGGCACACCACCCCGGCTGCACCCGCACACTGTCCGCGAGCGGCAATTCCCCACCGTGGGTTTCCGCCGGCGCGGCCTCGACCCGCACGAGGTACGGCGCTTCCTGCACCGCGTCGCGCTGGAACTCGCCACCCTGCAACAGGACGTGGCCCGGCTCAACGACGAGAACACCCGTATCAAGCGGGCCCTGCGCGACTGGCAGAGCGCCCAGGCGCAGCGGCGGATGTCGTGAGCCAGCAGACCCGGCACGTGATCCACCTGCCGGTAGCAGTCGCCGATCTGGCCGGAGCGCTCCGCTTCGCGTACACCCTGACCCGCTCGCTGGCCCTGATACCAGGGATCGAGGCGGCCGGTGTGACCGTCTCCGCCGAGGACGCCCAGCACGTACGACATTGGGTGTTCTGCGACCGGGCCATGCCGGACCGGGGTCGGTGCGCCCGCCGGGCCGACCACGACGGCCCCTGCTCCCCGAGCTTTCCGCCATAGGTGATGCCCAGCAAGTCGTACACCACGCCCGTGGACGCAACCTGTGCCCGGCGACTGGCCCTCGACCTGCCGGCGATTCAAGTCGGTGACATTGCGCGACCGTGTTGCTGACCCCAGCCGTTCCTTCGACCTGCGGATCTGCCGAAGAGCGGATGTGGTGGTGGCTACCGGCGGAGGCTGCCGTCTGATATTCGCCGGATCTGCGCTTCGATGCTAGGACTTCCACCCAGGATCGCGGCCGGTGAGCCCGAGGGCCCGGTCGAGTAGGGGAGCGTCGGCGGGCAGGGTAATCGACGGCCCGAACAAGCCGGGGGTACCGTCGCTGCTCGCCTGTTGGGACACCAGGCGGTAGACCGTCTCGACGGACTGATCATTGGCGTCGTATGGCTGTCCGGTCGCGCTGGCGAGATCCCAGCCGTGAACGACCAACTCGTTCAGCGCGACGACGCCCATGATCTCGGCCGGCAGCATTACCCCGCCGACCGCGGTCTCGCCCGTCCAGGCGGCCGGCTCGCGCCACGCGGCAACCAACTCATCGAGTTGCACCGGCAGCTGGCTGCGCCACTGCGGGTCGAGCTTCGCCACGGAGGGCTCGCCCGGGCCAGCCGGCGCGGCGTCGGGACCCTTCTCAGCAGCTATCCGGAACGCGACCGTCAACCCCATGACATGGTCGAGAAGATCGCCGACCGTCCACCTCTCACACGGGGTGGGACAGGTCAGCTGGTCGTCGGTCACCCCACGCAGCAGCATCCCCAGCGCGCGGGCCGCGGGCTCGAAATCCAAGGCGCCGTTACTGTCGATCATCTGTCTCTCCTCCGTCGTGAACAATTCCGGACGCTACACGCCTGGACCGACAAGACAGCTTCACAACCCGTGCAAGCACAGCTCGTTCGCTGCAACATCGAGGGCTGCCTCATCTGCCGCTCCAGGCGGACTGGCGTTCATCGCCGGTGGTGCCGCACGGTGATGTATGACTGCCTCTCCTGCTTCGGCTTCCAGTGTCGTGCCTCTCGATCAACTCGTTGTGCGCGCCGCCGTTTTCGCCTTCTTGGGTCGCTACCGTGGCCAGACTCGCGTCCACACCGAGTCCGACCTGCGAGTTTTCCTATGATGGTGCACCGACCAAAGACCTTGACCCGCTGGCTGCGGCGCATGTAGACATCGCGCCGGTACGTGGCTCACCTTTCAGACTGACGAGCAGTGGGCCGACGGTTTCCTCTTGAACGACGACTCCGCCTGTGATCGTCACCTCGGGGGCCCGGCATGTTGGCGTAACAGCCGGGCGACGGCACGGAGAACAGTCGGCGGGCCAGCAAGCTCAAGCTCGCCGTCGCTGACAGAAAGGCGGCAAAACCGATGATCATCCATTGGCGCATTCCGCCTTACGTCGTCGGCACAGTCATCCTGATCTAGCCGCGAACCTTGGGTACCGCTATCGTCCGCCCGCGGTTCGGCGAGTGATGTTCTCGGCCTCCATCAAGAACTCCGGCGCGAGTTTTGCCCGTGCGTCCAGCACCTCGAGACCGATCAGGCGACCGCTTGCATCGAAGTCCAGATTGATCATTCCGTTCACATCGATTGGATCGCACGGATACGTCATCGCCGCCCGAGTGCCGGGCGCCTGGAAGTAGATGTAGGCCGCATCGGCGACCTCGTCGTACGTGACCTTCAATGGCACCATGGTGCACAGCCTGCCAGCGTCGGCCGGCACCCACCGCAAGTGCACTCTTCTGCCGCGAGGTGCTCGTCACGGAAGGTGGCGTCGGCCCGGCCACTGGCGTCCGGACGTAGCCGATTAGCGGGCGTTCCGTTCACGGGTCGTTGTCGAGGCGGGAGTGGAGGTGCATGTCGTGCCAGCCGTCGGCATGGCGGCCCTCGCCGCGTTTCGTACCCTCCGCTGCGAAGCCGGCGTACTGCGCGACCCGGCAGGACGCCACGTTCGCCGTCGAGTGGGACAACTCGACGCGGTGTAGCCGGAGGGCGGCGAGGGACCATGAAGTTACCGCGGACAACGCGCGGGGGGCGACGCGACGACCCCGCGCGTCAGGCAGCACCCAGTAGGACACTTCGGCCAAGCCCTCGGCAAGGTCGATCCGGCGCAATCAGCATCCGTTGCGGCTGGTGCGAACCCGTCGCCAGCGCCCTCCAGGCTTCGCTGCGGACAACCCTGTGGCGTGCTGAGGTCCTGGCCGCGCACACTCGCGGTCATGCTGGCTTCATGTCGTAGCGTCACGGACCTGGTCGCGGCACAGGCGCGGGGGGAGCGGATCAAGTTCCTGTTCTTCTGGGGGCACCAGCCGCAGCGCGATGGCGGCGTCGGCGCCGGATGCTTGAGTCAGTGGTGGCCATCGTCATTCATCATCGACGGGATCGTATTCGCGACCGCGGAGCACTACATGATGTGGCGCAAGGCCACCCTGTTCGGCGACGACGCGATGGCCGAGCGGGTTCTCGCCGCGCCGCACCCACACGCGGCCAAGGCGCTCGGTGGCCGGGTCGCCGGGTTCGATCAGCAGGCATGGGACGATCATCGCTTCGACATCGTGGTGGCCGGCAACCTGGCCAAGTTCGGACAGCACGCGCAACTGGCCGCGTTCCTGCTCGCTACCGAACGACGGGTTCTCGTCGAGGCCAGCCCAGTGGACCGGATCTGGGGTATCGGGCTGACTCAAGACAACCCTGCCGCCGCTGATCCGACACGGTGGCAGGGCCTCAACCTGCTCGGGTTCGCGCTCATGCACGTGCGCGACATCCTGCAAAAGGAGTCGGAGCGGTAACCGTCGCTGGACGCCGAGCTCACGGATTTGCCGCTGTAAGTGTGTGGGTGTTGCTGTGTACGTCGGCGGGGCGCGGTTCAGCGGAAGTCGTCCGCGTGGTCGTGCGCCCACGCCGCGAACGTTCTTGCCGGGCGTCCGGTCACCTGCTCAGCCGTGGGTAGCGGTCCGGTAAACGCCGGACCGAACGCCTCGGCGGTCGGGGCGGTGTCGTTGCCGGAGTAGTCCTCGAAGCCAAGGAGGAAGTCGGCGTTGGCGGCGGCGAACCCTCCCTGCTCGCGGTAGTGCTGTCGTGCCCGGTCCGGAGTCACGACCTCCAGCCGCACGTCCTCGCCGATCGCCTCGGCAATGGCACGCACCTGATCCCGGTGGCTGATGAGCTGGGGGCCGTTCACGTCGTACACGCGGCCGGCGTGGCCGGACTGCAGCAACGCGGTGACCGCGACGTCGGCGATGTCACGCTCGTGCACCGGGTACCACGCCGTGTCCGGGAATGGTTCCCGGACCACCCGGTCGGCCCGGATCGATGGTCCCCACAGCCAGAGCTTGTTGAGCATGAACTCGCCCGGGCGCACATGTGTCCACGCTACGCCTGACGCCTCCACGGCCTGCTCGACCGGTAGGTGGAAGTCGGTGTCGAAGCCGGTGGTGACGGCACCGGACGACAGCACGACGATGTGCCGCACTCCGGCCCCCACCGCGCCCGCGACGACTTCACGTGCAGTCGCCGGGACCGGGAACAGATACATGCGCTGCACCCCGCCGAACGCGGACACCAGTGTCGAGGGGTCGGCGAGGTCGCCCGCGACGACCTCGATGCCCTCCGGCAGCCGCGCCGTGCCCGGACTGCGTGTCAACGCCCGCACCCGTGCACCGGCGGCGACGAGTCGTTCGACCACGAGCCGGCCCACCATGCCGGTCGCGCCGGTCACCAGGATCGTCATCTGCTGCTCCGTACGTCTCGGCCGGATGCGGCGGGCGGTCGCCGGAATCCCGGGCTTCGGTATGCCCGAACAGTAATGGAGTGTGACGCCGCCTCAATGAAGGACAGCGACGCCGTGATCGTCGTCGCAGCGCCCACCGGGGCTTCCCTTCGTTGGTGCGTGAGCACTACCCGTCGCGGCGAGTGGCGAGGCGTAGCCGGCGCTTGACGCCGCCGGCCGCCCGGTTCTTGAGCCGCGAGAAGACCTTCTCCTTGTGGTCCTCGGCCTGCTCGCTGAGGGAGTCCGCGTGCCCCAGCATGCCGACGATCGTCTCGATCGCGACCTCGAGCAACCGGCTGTCATCGAGATCGTCGGGGGTGCCGGTCTGCCTCATCTGTGTCGGCCGCAGTTCGTCGAGGTCGCCGACGATCTGGCACGGGTAGTCCTGGAGTTCCTTGATCTGCTGCTCGGCGAGGTCGGTCACCCACTCGGCCTGGTCCAGGCCGACGCCGAACTTCAGCTGGTTGGCGCGCTGCTTGAGCACCGCGTCCACCAGGTGGCGGTGCACGACCCGCTGGTACGGCGTCCGGAGCGGGTAGTTGTCGCCCAACGCCAGGTTCACGCGACGGAGCAGTTCGATCTCGGCGGCGCCGAGCGACGGATTCGAGGTGGGCTCGGCCAACTCGCACAGCCCGTCCGGGATGCCCATGATGCCGGCGAACCGGTGCCACAGCAGGTCGCGAGGGCCGCCGGGAGGAGGGACCGTGACCAGGTGTCGCTGCTGCGCCGGCACAAGGTCGCCCCACCGGCGCAGCATCCGGGGCGCAGTGTGGTTGTTCCAGAAGGCCTCGGCCTTGCCCTGCTCCACGGCGCGCATGAAGGCCCCGAAGCGCCAGCCGCTGCGGGCCCTGATGCTCTGCTGCCAGAACGACGGGAAGGTGCGCCACAGGTCACGCCCCGCCACGATGACATGCACCTCGGCGGGTTGCAGGCTCTCCACCGCGCGGGTCGCCTGCTCGTTGGTGGCCGCGCCCAACCCCTCGTTGCTGATGATCACGTCACCGGGCCACTTGCGGGTCTTCTCGGCCAGCCGGTCCCAGGTCCAGTACACGTCACTGTCCCGCCAGCGGGCCTGACGCAGGTCGGCCATCGCCTGGTCATGAGCCACCGCGCTGCTGGGCAGCAGGATGCCGGCGTCCTCCAACGCGCCCTGGTTGCCCCAGAGCACGTTCTGCACATAGGTGTTACCCGTCTTCGGCGCACCGATGTGCAAGTAGACGCGTCTGGCCATGCCGCCTCCCCGGGCACCTTCACAAAGTCGATCGAATCAATCAGATTTGGGGAAACAGGGTGGGACACCAACGTGAACACTTCGGGGCAGCCCACCCGGGGCGGCTCACTTCGCGTCGGCGTAGCACTCCACGATCGACAGATCCAGCGGGAAGCGGACCGGGGTGTCGCCGAAGAGCAACGCGGTGGCCCGCTGCCCGGCCCGGTCGACCGCCTCGGCGACCCGCTCCGCCTGCTCGGCCGGGCAGTGCACGATCACCTCGTCGTGCTGGAAGAAGACCAGCTCGGCGCCGATGCCGGCCAGCTCGCCCCGGAGCACCGCCAGCAGCGTCGAGGCCCACTCGGCGGCGGTGGCCTGGATGACGAAGTTGCGGGTGAACCGGCCCCGGGACCGGGCCGCCCGGGCCCGGGGCGACTGCGGGTCGCCGGCCGCGTCCGGGTCAACCATCCCGTCGTCGCCGAACCCCGCCGTGCCGGGCGGGCAGGTACGCCCCAGCCACGACCGCACCAGCCCACCGGCCTCCCCGGTCCGCGCCGCCGCCTCGACGTGGCCGAACGCCGTCGGATAGTTGCGCCGCAGCACCGCCAGGGCTGGTACCGCCTCTCCCCCGGTCTGCCCGTACATCGCGCCGAGCAGGGCCAGCTTGGCCCGGCCCCGGTCGCCGCCGAACGCGTCCCGGGCCAGCGCCGAGTACAGGTCACCGGTCGCGCCCGCCGCGGCGAGCCGGGCGTCACCGGAGACGGCCGCCAGCACCCGGGGCTCCAGTTGCCCGGCGTCGGCCACCACGAATCGCCACCCCGGATCGGCCACCGCCGCCCGGCGGATCACCTTCGGGATCTGCAACGCGCCACCGCCACGGGTGGCCCACCGCCCCGACACCACCCCGCCGGGGACGTACTCCGGCTGGAACCGGCCGTCGCGGACCCAGGCGTCCCGCCACGCCCGCCCGTGGGCCGTCCAGATCCGGTAAAGCTCCTTGTACTCCAGCACCAGCGGCACCGCCGGATGGTCCACCCCACGCAGCACCCAGGCCCGGGTGTTCGGCAGCTCCACCCCGGCCCGCGCGAACGCCCGCAGCAGCTCCGCCGGGCTGTCGGCGTGCACCTGCCGGACGCCGAACGCGTCGGCGATCCGCGCGGCCAGCTCGGCCAGCCGCCGGGGCGGCCCGCCCACCGGGGACGGCTCCCCCAGCAGCTCGGCCAGGACCGCGTCGTGTACGTCGGCCCGCCACGGCAGGCCCGCCGCCCCCATCTCGGCCGCGATCAGCGCGCCGGCCGACTCGGCGGCCACCAGCAGCCGGAACCGTCCCGGCTGACCGGTCGCCGCGATGCGGGCGAGCTGGTCGGCGTACACCCGGGTCAACGCCGTGATGCCCGGTCCCGGCGGGCCGGGCACCGCGTCGAAGAGCGCGGCCTGCCCGGCACCGGGCGGGGCGGCGGCGCGCGGCGGCGGGTCGGCCGGCACCGGCGCGCCGGTCAGCCGTGCCCACGCGGCGGCCAGCGACCGGGGTTCCCCCCAGCGGCCGGCATACCCGAGCAGCAGCGCCTCGGTCAGCTCCACGTCGTGGCACCGCTCGACCCGGACCCCGGCGCGCAGCAGCGCCGGATAGAGCGCCGCGCCGGACGCCCAGACCCAGCGCGGCTGGTCGGCGTGCTCCCGGGCGGCCACCGCGGCGGCCAGGTCGGCGACCGGCTCCGGCGGGCCCGCGGGGGCGCCGGCCGGGTCGAGGGGTTGCAGCACTCCCCCGCCCTGCTCGTCGGACACCACCGCCACCAGCACGGAAGCGATTCTGCCGCTGCGGTGCGACAAGTCGAACCGCGGCTCGGGTCACTCCGTCGGCGGCCCGGCGTTCACCTGCCCGTACGGCGGAAGGTCCAGGCGCACGGCGCCGCCGTCGCGGACCGCGCCGGCCGTCTCCACGGCGGCGGCCAGCGCCGCCCGGAACAGCAGGGAACCGGTGCTGACCCGCCGCACGCCCAGGTCCGCGAGGGCGCCGACCGTGTGCCGGCCCGGCAGGAACAGGATGTTGACCGGTACGTCGACCGGTGCCACGACCGCCGCGATGTCGGCGGGCTCGGCGAGACCGGGTACGAACACCCCGTCCGCGCCGGCGTCCGCGTAGCACCGAATCCGGCGCAGGGCTTCGGTCAGGTCGCCGGGGCGCTGCCAGTGCGTGTCGGTGCGGGCGTTGACGAACAGGTGCGGCACCTCCCGCTTCACCGAGCGGATCAGGGCGGCGTGCGCCTCCGCCGGGCCCATGCCGTCCTCGATGTTGACGCCGGCCGCGCCGGCCTCGGCCACCGCGACCGCCGCGTCGACCGACCCGGCCTCGATGTCGACGGTCAGGTGGACCGGAAGCCGGGCCAGGCTGCGGGTGAGACGCAGGGTCTCCGCCTCCGCGGCGCCGATGCCGTCGGGCCGGCCGTGCGCGGCGGCGACGCCGAGGCTGGTGGTGCCGAGCGCGGGGAAGCCGGCCTCGGCCAGGAAGCGTGCGGACGCCACGTCCCACGCGTTCGGCAGCACCAGCGGTGCGCCGGCGCGGTGCAGCGCGGCGAAGCTCGTCATGGTCGTGCCCCTGCCGCGAGCGCGCGGGCGTGGGCCCGGCCCGGACAACGCCGGTGGATCTCTTGCATGTGGCGAAGGGTACGGCCGCGATCGTTCGGTGCAGGCCGAACTGTCGCGGCCGACAATGGGACGGTGACCCCGGCCTCTGAACTGGCGGCGCTCGCGGCCCTGCTGGCCGACGAGACGCGGGCGGCCATCTGTCTCGCGCTGCTCGACGGCCGGGCGTGGACCGCCGGTGAGCTGGCGGCGTACGCGGGTGTCGCGCCCTCCACCGCGACCGGGCACCTGCACCGGCTCGTCGATGGCGGACTGCTCGTCGAGCGGCGCCAGGGCCGGCACCGGTACGTCCAGTTGGCCGACCCGTCCATCGCGCAACTGCTGGAGGACCTGTCGGCGCGGTTCGAGCCGCGCCCGGCCCCGGCTCGCGGGCTGCGGGCGGTGACCGCGAGCGCGGCCCTGCGTCGGGGCCGCACCTGCTACGACCACCTCGCCGGGCGGCTCGGCGTCGCGGTGGCCGACGCGATGACCGAGCGGGGGCTACTGGACCAGAGGACCGGCTTCGCTCTCACCCCGGCCGGCGGCGCCTGGCTGACCGACGTGCTCGGCTGGGATCCGGCGGAGCCGCGACCCGGCCGCCGGCCCCTCGTACGCGGCTGCCTCGACTGGACGGAACGGCGCCAGCACCTCGGCGGGCTGGCCGGGGCGAAGCTGTGCGAGACGTTCCTCGGCAACGGCTGGGTGATGCGGATCGGCTCCGGCCGGGCCGTGCGCCTCACCCCGTCCGGGCACGCCGCGCTACGGCACCATCTCGGGATCACCCTCGACGGAGGTTGACGCCGAGGTCCTCGACCGAGCGCAACCCGGTGGACTAACCTCTTGACCATCGAGCGGGTTGTGCATGGTGAGGAGATCGTGATCAGCCGAGCCGACCAGCCGGTGGCGAAGGCGATCCCCCTCGTACGCCGGGTCAACCGCACAGCACGAGGATCCCTGCGTGGCCGGCTGGTGATCTCCGAGGACTGGGACTCCGCCGAGGTCAACGAGGCAATCGCGGACGATTTCCCCAGGACGTCATTGCCCTTCAGAACGTGATGTCACACCGACATGAATATGTCGGTGTGACATCACGCTTGGGAGAGGTACAGCCCCTCGGCCGCCTCCCCTGTTGCGCACCGGTAGGCCCGGCCGCTGCTCGTACCCGCTCGTCGTCGTCGCCGGGGTAGCGGATCACGGCTGCCGCCCCGGGCACCTCGGCACCGACTGCGAGCACGGTCGACTTCCGAGCCTTCAGCCACTCCAGCGCCGCCGCGTCGTATCGGGAACCGGGTAGGAACAGTGCCCGGTAGTCGAGCGTCTTGGCGAGGTAGACGTCGACGTGCGACCAGTCGCCCGTCTCGCCCGATCATGCGGGCCACCGGCCCGGGCCGCGCGGTGCCGGCCGCGCGGCGCCGGGCCGGCGCCTCCGGCGTCTACTTGCCGACGCCGGCGGTAAGGCCGGACTGCACCTGGCGTTGGAAGACGATGTAGACGACGAGCACCGGCAGCATCGCCATCGTCACCCCGGCGAACAGGCCGGACCAGTCGGACCGGTAGCCCTGGTTCACCGACAGCTCGATCAGGCCCTGGGAGATGACCTGGTTCTTCGGCTCGCCGGCCACCGACTGCATCAGCAGGGTCGGCAGGTACCACTGGTTCCACTGCCCGAGGACGTTGAAGATGCCGATGCTGATCAGGCCCGGCTTTGCCATCGGCAACATCACGCTGAAGAACAGCCGGCTGTGCGACGCCCCGTCGACCATGGCCGCCTCCGCGATGGCGGTGGGCAGGGTCCGGAAGAACGAGTGCATGAAGAAGACGGTGAACGCCAGCGACCAGGCCACGTAGACCAGGATCAGCATGAGGTGCTTGTTCGGGCCGAGCGGCGGGAAGGCGAACCCGATGTTGTAGACGCCCTTGAACAGCGGCACCGCGGCGAGGTAGATCGGCAGGGTCAGCCCGGACAGGAACGTGTAATAGATCAGCCGGTTGCCGGGAAACTCGTAGCGGGCCAGCACGTACGCGGCCATCGAGCCGAGCAGCATGGTGAGGAAGACGCTGCCGGTCAGCACCAGTACGGTGTTGAGGAAGAACGAACCGATGTGCCCCTCGGTCCAGGCCCGGGCGAAGTTGTCCCACTGCAGCCGCTCCGGCAGGAGCGACAGCGGCTTGCGGATGACCTCGGCGTCGGTCTTGAGCGCCGACATCACCACCCACAGCAGCGGGTAGACCACCATGACGCCCCAGACGGCGAGGAACAGGTGGGAGAAGCCGTTGAAGATCCGCGCCCCGGTGCGGCCGCCACCGCCGCCGGTGCGCTGCCCGGGCGTACGACGGGCCGGCGGAGCCTGATCGGGCCCGGCCGGTCCACCCGGGGTGTGGGTCACCGTGCTCATCGTCCAGGTCTCCTCAGTACTCGATCCGCTCACGACGGGTGATCCTCAGCTGCAGAGCGGCCAGCAGGATCGTGAAGATCGCCAGAGCCACCGCGATCGCGCAGGCGTAGCCGAACTGACCCTTCTGGAACGCGTTGAAGTTGATCACCGACGCGAAGATCTCGCTGGCGTGGTTCGGCCCGCCCTGGCTCGGGGTCATGATGTAGACCAGCGCGAACATGTCCAGGGCGATGAAGCCCAGGTAGACCCAGGCCACCGAGACGGTGTCCCGCAGCAGCGGCAGGGTGATCCGGAAGAAGGTGTGGAAACGGCTGGCGCCGTCGAGGATGGCCGCCTCGAAGATGTCCTTCGGGATGGACTGCATGGCCGCGGAGAACAGCACCATGTAGAAACCGGCGCCGCTCCAGACCGCGATAAGCAGCAGCCACCACAGCACCGCCGGTACGCCGAGGAAGGGCTCCGGGTCGTACATGAAGGTGATCGGGTCGTCCGAGTTGATCAGCCCGATCTTCATCAGTACGCCGTTGATCAGACCCTGGCCGTCGGCGCGGTAGATCTGCTGCCACATCACCGCGATGACCACCAGGGACAGCACCTGCGGGAAGAAGAAGATCACCTTGTACAGGCCGGAACCGAAGACGCCCCGGACGCCGGCCCTGTCCTCGCGTCCGCCCACGTTGAGCAGGAACGCGAGGAACAGGGCCAGCGCGATGGTGAACAGCGGCACGGTGACCAGGAAGAACACGTTGTGCCAGAACGCCTTCCTGATCAGCTCGTCGGAGAACAGCCGGATGTAGTTCTCCAGCCCGACGAACTGCTGCCGGTCGGAGTAGCCTCCCCAGTCGGTCAGCGAGTACCCGGCCGCCTGCAGGAAGGGCCACACCACGTAGAAGAGGTAGAGCCCGAGCGGCAGCGCCAGGAATCCCGTGACGAAACGCGCAACACCGTGCCGCATTTCTCTCACTTCCTCGTTCGGTTAAGTCCGGGCAGGCGTCACGCGTCGCGGGTCTGCTTGGTGATCGACGAGTCCTTGGCGACCTTGTCGGCGGCGGCCTGCATCTTGTCGACGAACTGCGCGGCGGTGAGCCGGCCGGCCATCAGCTCCTGGGAGAGGTTCTGGCTCTCCTTGTCCAGGTCGGCGTAGAAGTCCCAGAGCTTGACCGAGATCAGATCCTTACCGGCGTTCTTCATCACCTCGTTGGCGGTCGACAGCGCCGCGTCCTGCACGTTGTCGCCGGAGCCCTTGGTCGACGCCAGGGACTTGGTCAGCTCGGCGAACTTCGCCGAGCCGGCCTTGGACAGCACCGCCCGCAGGAACTCCTTGGCCGCCGCCTTGTTCGGGGCCTTGCTCGGCACCACGAAGCCCTCACCGGCGCCGGCGAAGACGTCCGTCGGCGCCTTGTCGCTGGCACCCAGGCCCCAGTAGTCGGACAGCTTCATCTCGAAGCCGGGCGGGATGGTCGCCGCCATCTCGTTCTTGAGCCAGGTGCCGACCTGGATGAACGCCGCCTTGCCGTCGAGCCACGCCTGCTGCGACTGGGTGTGGTCGAGCTTGCCGGGCAGCACCAGCTTGTCCTTGACCAGCTTCTCCCACGCCTCCAGGGCGGGCAGCACGCCCTCAGCCCGCCAGGCGTTCTCCTTCAGGTTGTCGATGTCGATGACCGCCTGCCGGCCGGCCGACTTCCAGATGGTGGCCATCAGCGCCCAGCGCGGGTAGTAGCCGTGCACGGCGTCGTACACGTACGGGGCGATGCCCTTGGCCTTGATCTGCGGCGCGAGGGTGAAGAACTCGTCGAAGGTCTTCGGCGGCGTCCAGCCCTCCCGGTCGAACAGGGCGCCGTTGTACCAGTTGCCCCAGACCGTGAACGCGACGTAGACCACGAAGAACTTGCCCTGGAAGGTGCCGTCGTTGACGGTGCCCGGCAGCAGGGAGTCGGCCACGGTGCCCTCGCTGTCCCAGGCGGGCGCGGTGAGCAGGTCGTCCAGCGGCTCGATGGCACCCTCGTTGATCAGCGTGCTCAGGTCCATCAGGTCGGCGCCCGAGTTCATGATGAGGTCGCTGGGCTGCGTCGCCATCTTGGGCTGCTCTTCGGTCTTGATCTTCTGGGTGGAGCTCATGTTGACCGTGACGCTCGGGTGCTTGGCGGTGAAGACCGCCTGGTCCTCCTTCGCCCAGGCGTCACCCAGACCACCGTTGAAGATGACCACCTTCACGGCGCTGTTGTCCTGCACGCCGAACGGGTTGTCCTTGCTCTTCTCCCCGGCTTTGTCGTCGTTGTTCTGGCTCGGCGTGCTGCCGGCGCAGGCACTGAGCAGACCCACGGCCGGGGTCACCAGGAGGCCCGCGGCCGCCGCGCGGCGCAGCAGGGTCCGGCGGTCGAGATCGGGGTTAACGGACATCGTGCGACTCTCCTTGTGGTGTCGGGTCAGGCGGTGCGCCGGAGGCGCCCGGCGTACCGCGACTCGAGGGCGAGGTTGTGCTCGTCCCCACCGGGGACATTGGCGGAGAGGTAGATAGGGGGCGCCTCTCCGGCCTGGTGGAACCGTCGTACGACCTCCGCGGTCAGCAGCTGCGCCAGCAGCGCCGAGGTGACCGAGGAAACCGCACAGACCGCGCCGCCGCCCTCGAGCGGCAGCAGTGCGTCGCCGTACGGCGCGCCGTTGTCCAGCACGACGTCGGCGAGATCGGCGAGCCGCAGGCCGGACGGGTGCCGCGGGGCGACCCGTGCGGTGTGCTCGACCGAGGTGACCGCGATCAACGGGTGACCGCGTCCGGTGGCCAGCAGGGCCAGTTCGACCACCGAGCCGTTGATGCCGGACTGGGACGCCACCACGAACACGTCCCGCGGCTGCGGTGCGGCGAGCGCGTAGAGCTGGTGAGCGATGGTCGGGTCCCGCTCCAGTTTCGGGTCGGCGAGCACGTCGCGCGGGGCGTCACCGTGCAGCACCAGGTCGTGCAGGGAGAGCCGGTTGGTGGGGACCAGCCCGCCGGCCCGGGCCACCAGCTCGGCGGCGAACGCCTCGGAGTGTCCGGCGCCGAACGCCTGGAGCACCCCGCCGTCGCGCAGGCTGGTGGCGATCAGGTCGGCGGCTCGGCCGAGCGGTTCGGACTCCCGGTCGACGAGGCGGTCGAGTACCGGCCGGACGGCGTCCGCGTACCCCTGGGCACTGATCATGTGCTGGCCCCCCTCGCTGCCTTGTGCCCGTCGACGGCCTGGGCGGTACGCCGGAAGGCCGCGTGGGCGCGGTCGTGGGTGCGCTGGGCGACCGCGATGTAGAGCAGGTCGAGCACGACCAGTTGCGGGTGCCGGGCCGACAGCGCGTCCGGCCGGAAGGTGGTGGCGTGGCTGGCGGTGAGCAGGACGATGTCGGCCAGCTCGGCCAGCGGCGAGCGGCGGAAACCGGTCAGCGCGATGGTGGTCGCGCCCCGGCTGCCGCCCTCGGCGAGCATCTCGATGGCCTCCCGGGTCTGGCCGCTGTGCGAGATGCCCAGCGCGACGTCGCCCGGGCGTAGCAGCGCGGCGGCGGCGAGCCCGGAGTGCACGTCGTTCCACGCCCACGCGGCCACCCCGATGCGGTGCAGGCTGAACTGCATCTCCTCGCCGACCAGGGCGCTGCCGCTGGCGCCGAAGATGTTCACCCGGCTGGCCCCGGCGATGGCGACCGCCGCCCGCTCCACCTCGCCGAGGTCGAGCAGCGCGGCGGTGTCGTGCATGGCCCGGGTGTCGGCGGCCATGATCTGCTCCAGCACCCGGTCCAGCGGGTCGCCGGGTTGGATCTCGCGTCCGATGTCGACGGTCCAGCCGGCCGACCGGGCCCGGCCGGTCTCGGCGGCGATGCCCAGCCGCAGGTCGGCGTACCCGTCGAACCCCATCGCGCGGCAGAAGCGGGTGACCGTGGCCGGTGAGGTGCCGCTACGTTCGGCCAGCTCGACGATGGTGGCCCGGGCCGCCGCCTCCGGGTCGCTGAGCACGTGCTCGGCGACCCGGCGCAGCGCGCCGGTCAACTCGTCGGCGCCGGTGCGGACCCGGGCCAGCACTCCGTCGGAGGCGACGCCCAGGACGCCCCGCCGGTCAACCCCGTCGGCATCGGCCACCGCGGTGCCCGCGGAGGTGTCCGCCTCGTGATCAACCATGGGACGCCTTTCCGAAAAGACTGTTAACTGTTAGTGGTAAAAGTTCTTACTGAAGCCACCTCCATGTCAAGACCGTGGGCGAAGTTTTCAAACTGTTACCTGGCACACACTCCCGGGCCGGACCCGTCCCTTGCTCCCGACCGCCGTCACGACCAGCATGAATGCGAGATCGATCAAGGAGGTGGCGCCCGTGTCCGGCACCGTCGTGGTCGGCCTCGATATCGGCGGTACGTCCACCCGCGCCCTCGCCGTGACACTCGACGGCGAACGGCTCGGCACCGGCCGGGCCGGCGGCGGCAACCCCACCAGTCACGGCGCCGCACGGGCGGCCGGGGAACTCCTGACCGCCCTGCGGCGGGCGCTCGCCCACGTCGACCCGACCCGGGTGCGGGCCGGCGCGATCGGGCTGGCCGGAGTGGGCCGACTGCTCGCCGACCCGGCCGGCCGCGCCGCCTTCGACGACGCCTGGCGCGCCGCCGGGCTGAAGTGCCCGTACGCGCTGCACGGCGACGCCCTGGTCGCGTACGCCTCGGGCACCGCCAGCCCCGCCGGCACCATCCTCGTCGCCGGCACCGGGGCGATCGCCGCACAGGTACGCGAGCTGCGACTGGACCGGGTCGCCGACGGCCACGGTTGGCTGCTCGGCGACCTCGGATCCGGCTTCTGGCTCGGTCAGCAGGCGGTACGCCGACTGCTCGCCGACCTCGACGCCGGCACCGACCCGGGTGAACTGGGCCGACGGATCCACACCGAACTGGCCGGCTCCGCAGGGGTGGCGGCCCGGCCCCGGGACACCGTCGACGCCCTCGTGCAGGCCGTCACCCGACGCCCCCCGGTGGAGCTGGCCCGCCTCGCCCCGCTCGTGGTCGACGCCGCCGGCACCGGCGACCCGGCCGCCACCGCGTTGATCGGCGAGGCCGGCGCACACCTGGCGGCCACGGTCAGCCGGATCCGCCCGGCCGGGGACGCCACCCCTCTGGTGCTCGGCGGCGGGCTGCTCACCGGCGACACACCGCTGGCCGCCGTGGTCCGCGCCGAGGCCGGGCGACGCTGGCCGGACGCCCCGCTGCGCCCGGCCGGCGACGGCGCCGCCGCGGCGGCCTGGCTCGCCGCCCGCGACCTGCCCGAGGCAACCGACCCGACCACCCTGCACACCCGCCTGGTCCCCCCGCCCGCCTGACCCCGCACACCCGCGCAAGATCATGCTCGATCCCTGATCGAGTGACATCATTGCGACTACCACGCCACCCAATCCCTGATCGAGCAGGATCTCGCGCCCGCACTGGCCCCGGGTGGGGCTCGGCAAGGCGACTGCTGGCACGCGCCCCCACACAGCTTTCCGCGAAACCGGATCGTATCGACGGCCGACATTGTCAGAATCGCCAGCTGTCGCGCGTCGAACGGGATCAAGAACAGCCGCGGCGGCTACTTGAGTTGGCCGGCGGTGAGGCCGGACTGCACCTGGCGCTGGAACGCGACGTACACCAGCAGGACCGGCACCACCGCGATGGTGAGGCCCGCGAAGAGCTGGGCGTAGTCACCGGCGTAGCCCTGGTCGACCGAGAGCGCGGCGAGCCCCTGGGCGAGCACCCATTTGGACTCGTCACCCTGCATCAACACCTGCGGCAGCAGGAACTGGTTCCAGTGGTTGAGGAAGTTGAAGATGCCGAGGCTGATCATTCCCGGACGCGCCATCGGCAGCATCACCTGGAAGAAGAGTCGGAAATGGCCACACCCGTCGACCAGTGCCGCTTCCGCGACAGAGGTGGGCAGGGTACGGAAGAACGCGGTCAGGAAGAACACCGTGAACGGCAGTGAATACGCGGCGTAGACCAGGATCAGGCCGGTCCAGGTGTTGAACAGTCCGGCGTTGCGGACCACGAAGAACAGCGGCACCAGCGCCAGGAAGACCGGGAACATCAGCCCGCCGACGAACAGGTAGTAGAGCAGCTGCCGGCCACGGAATTCGTACCGGGCGAAGACGTACGCGGCGGTGGCGCCGGTCAGCATCGTCAGCGTGACCGAGCCGGTCACCACCACCAGGCTGTTGAGGAAGTACTGGCCGATGTGGGCGCCGGTCCAGGCCCGTGCCCAGTTGTCGAAGCGCAGCGCACCGGGCAGCCCCCACGGGTCGGCCAGTATCTCCGCGTTGCTCTTGAACGAGCTGATCACCATCCACAGCAGCGGCAGCACGGTCACCGCGCCCCAGAACAGCAGGAAGCCGTGCGACAGCACGTTGACCACGCCCAACTCGCGGCGGATCGGGGCGTCCGCGCGGGCGGTGGCGGGCGCGGCCGGCGCCGGGGGAGCGAGATTGTCCAATGTGGTCACGAGTACTCGATCCTGTCTCGCTTGCCCATCCGCAACGCCAGCACCGCCACCGAGAGGGTGAGGAAGAACATCACCACGCCGATCGCCGAGGCATAGCCGAACTTCGTCTCGGTGCCGAACGCGGTGTCGTACATCCGGACCCCGATGACGTCGGTGGAGAAGTTCGGCGCGCCGTTGGTCATCAACTGGACGAGGATGAAGCCGTCCAGGGCGAAGATGGCCAGGTACACCCAGGCGACCTGCACGGTGTCCCAGAGCAGCGGGATGGTCACCTTCCACAGCGTGGTGAGCCGGCTGGCACCGTCGAGCATCACCGCCTCGTAGATCTCCTTCGGCACCGACGCCATGGCCGCGCCGAAGAGCACCACGTAGAAACCGACGTTGCTCCAGATCATCACGGCCAGTACGCACCAGAAGGCGGTCCGAGGGTCACCCAGCCAGGTCGGCGCGGACAGCCCCACCGCGTTCATGGCGCTGGTCAGCAGGCCCTTGCTCGGGTGGTAGACCTCCTTCCAGAGCAGGGCGATGATGACCACCGAGAGCACCTGCGGGAAGAAGTAGACGGTCCGGTAGACCGCGCTGCCGCGGACCCCGGTCACCCCGGCCCGGCCCTTGCGGCCACCCATGTTGAGCATGGTGGCGAAGAACAGCCCGAGCACGATCGTCAGCACCGGCACCAGCGCGAGCAGGATCGCGTTGTTCTTCAGCGCGTTCCACACGTAGTCGTCGTGCCACAGGGCCTTGAAGTTGGCCAGCCCGACCGGATTCGCCTCGGCGGAGTAGCCGAGCCAGTCGGTGGTGGAGATCTGGAACGCCTGTAGGTACGGCGACACGACGAAGACGACGTAGAGCAGCACCGGCGGCACCAGGAAGGTGGCGATCAGCGGGTACTTGCCATGTTTCACGGTGGGTCCTCAGCTCACGGGGGTGTGGTGGGAGTGGGAGTCGCTCCCACCACACCGGAGGTTTAGAGAGCCCGCTTGTACTTGGTGATCGAGCCGTCCGCCGCGATCGAGTCGGCACCCTTCTGGCACTGGTCGAGGAACTCCGCCGGGCCGATCCGTCCGCTGAAGAACTCGCCGCAGGCAGCGTCGACGAGGTTGCGTTCCAGCTTGCGGTAGTAGTTGTTGTAGACCCAGTTGAAGCCGTTGGCGCCGGACGCGTCCAGCGCCTTGACCACCGTGGTGAGCCCGAACGGCAGGTCCACTCCCTCGGTCGCGCCGGCCACCACGGTCAGGCTGGCGACCTTGCGGGTGAAGTCCTGGGCGCCCTGCCGGGACAGCATCACCCGGAAGTACTCCAGGCCACCGGCGACGTTCTTCGCCTTGGCCGGCACCATGAACGGCTCACCGGCGGTGCCACGGATCGCCTCGTACGGCAGCTTGTCGCCGGCGCCCAGGCTCGGCGTCGGCTGCACGGTCATGTCGAAGCCGGCCGGGGTGACGTCGGCCTGCTCGCTCTCCAGCCAGGAGCCGCAGGAGATGAAGGCGGCCTTGCCCTGGCACCAGGCGGTCTGCGACTGCTTGTGGTCCAGGCCGGGCGAGCCTTCCAGGATGTAGCGGTCCTTGACGATCTGGTGCCAGGCGTCGGCCGCCGTCCGCATCGCGTCCGACTTCCAGGCGTTCGGCTCCAGGTTGTCGATGGCGGTGGCGACCTGCGGCCCGCCGAATTTGATCGCCGTCGAAATCACCGGCCAGCTCATGTAGCGGGGGTGGATCCCGGCGTACGTCCAGGGGGCGATGCCGGCGGCCTTGATCTGCTTGCACAGCGCGATGTGCTCGTCCCAGGTCTTCGCGTACGCCCAGCCCCGGTCGGCGAAGAGCTTGGTGGAGTGCCAGATGCCGTAGACGGTGTAGGTGTAGTTCATCACCAGGTACTTGCCGTCGTACGAGCCGACCTCGACCGCGCCCGGCAGCAGCGTCTCCCGCACGGTCTTGCCGGGGATGTCGAGGCTCGGGGCGTCGAGCAGTTCACCCAGGTCGGCGAGGGCGTTCTGGGAGACCAGACCGTTGAAGTCGATCTGGCCGGCGCCGGAGTTGTTGACCACGTCGGGCGGGGTGCCGTCGACGAAGCGGGGCTGGAGCGTCTTGCTGATCTCCTGGGTCGCCGAGTGGTTGATCTTCGCCTTCGGGTACCGGTCGGCGTACATGGCCTCGTGGGCCTTGGCGTACTCCTCGCCGAACCCGCCATTGAAGATCACCACCTCCAGGGGTGCGTCCTCGGCGACCCCCAGCGGGTTCTGCTCGCTCCTGGTGCCCCGGTAGCTGTCGCCGTCACCGTCGCCACCACCGCCGGTGGCGCAGCCGGCGAGCAGCCCGGCGGCGGGGGTGGCCAGCAGGCCGGCGGCGGCGGTACGCCGCAGGATGTCACGCCTGTTCATGCTGTCTCCTCGGGTCCGTACGTGCGGCGGTCGCCGGGCAGGGGGTGGCGGTCGCCGGTCGAGGCGTGGGGAAGTTTGTCTTCACTTCACAAAGCATTGCCGAAGAATTTCTACGGCAGCCGGGCGCCGACTTCAAGCCCCGAGGCCCGAACCGTTATCACCCCGGTCACCGCCACGGCTGGCATACCCTCGGCTCATGCGCCGCCTGGCCCGACTCGCCGAACGGACCCCGGCCGACCGCGAGCGCTACCTCGACCTGCTCCGGGGGCTGGCCATCATCATGGTCGTCCTGGGTCACTGGTCGATCGCCGCCATCTACTACAACCAGCACGGCCAGCCCGACGGCCACTCCGCCCTCCCGACGATCCCCTGGGCCTACCCGCTGACCTGGGCCGTCCAGGTCATGCCGGTGTTCTTCCTGGTCGGCGGGTACGCCAACGCCGCCTCACTGGCGGCGCACCGGGCCCGTGGCGGCGACACGACCGGCTGGCTGCTCGGCCGTAGCGCCCGGCTGTTACGCCCGACCACCGCGCTGGTGCTGGTGCTCGCCGGCAGCTCGCTGATCGCCTCGCTGGCCGGCACCGAGGCGAGCCTGGTCCGTACCGTCGTCTGGTTCGCCACCATCCCGCTGTGGTTCCTCGCCGCCTACCTGGCGGTGGTGCCGCTGACCCCGGTCATGTACGCGTTGCACCGCCGCTTCGGACTGGCGGTGCCGGCGGCCCTGGCGCTCCTGGTGGCCCTGGGTGACCTGGGCCGGGCGCTCGGCTCGGGCGAAGTGGCCCTGGCCAACTACCTGCTCGGCTGGCTGGCCATCCACCAGCTCGGCTTCGCCTGGTACGACGCCCGCCAGGGCCACTGCCGCCCGGACGCCACCCCGGCCGGCACGGGCGGGATCCGGACCCGGTGCCTGCCGATGTCGCGCCGGGCCGCGCTGGTGATGATCGCCGGCGGGCTCGCCGTGGCGGTGCTGCTCACCGGCCCCGGCCCCTATCCGGTCAACATGATCAGCCTGCCCGGTGAGCGGCTGGCCAACACCGCCCCGCCGAGCGTGGCGTTGCTCGCCGTGGCCACCGCCCAGCTCGGGCTGATCCTGCTACTGCGCGAGCGGGCGGAGCGCTGGCTGCACCGCAGCCGCCCGTGGCAGGCGGTGATCGCCGTCAACTCGGTGGTGCTCACCGTCTTCCTGTGGCACCTGAGCGCGGTGGTGCTGCTAGTGGGCGCGCTGTACGCGCTCGGCCTGCTGCCCACCCCGCCGGCCGGCTCGGCGGCCTGGCTGGCCTGGCGGCTGCCCTGGGTGTTGATGCTGACCGTGGTGCTCGCCGGACTGGTCGCGATCGTCGGCCGGATCGAGGCGCGCAGCGGCCGGTCCACCGCCGGCCGCCCGCGGGGAGACGGGCGGCCGGCGGGGCAGTCGGCGGGGCGGTGGGCGAACACCCGCGGCGTGCTCGCCGTCGCCGGTTTCGGCGCCACCGTGTACGCCATGGCGGCCAACAGCGCCACCGCGAAGACCGCGCCCGAGCCGCTCGGGCTGCCCGTCGCCGCGCTGGTGGTGTACCTGGCCGGGGCGGGCACCCTGCGCCTGCTCAGGTCTGGGTGGGGAAGCCGAGGTTGACCCCGCCGTGGCGCGGGTCCAGCCACCGGCTGGTGACCACCTTGCCCCGGGTGAAGAACGCGACGCCGTCGGCGCCGTGCGCGTGCAGGTCGCCGAAGAGCGACGACTTCCAGCCGCCGAACGAGTAGTACGCCATCGGCACGGGGATCGGCACGTTGACGCCCACCATGCCGACCTCCACCTCGTGCTGGTAGCGCCGGGCGGCGCCACCGTCGTTGGTGAAGATGGCCGTGCCGTTGCCGTACGGGCTGGCGTTGACCAGCGCCACGGCCTCGTCGTACGAGCCCACCCGGAGCACCGACAGCACCGGCCCGAAGATCTCGTCCGTGTAGATGGACATCTCCGGGGTGACCCGGTCGAACAGGGTCGGGCCGAGCCAGAAGCCGTCCGGTTCGCCGTCGGGTTCCACGTCGCGGCCGTCGACCACCGGCACCGCACCGGCGGCCACCCCCGCCTCGACGTACCCGCGCACCCGGTCCGCGTGTGCGGCGGTGACCAGCGGGCCCATGTCGCAGCCGCGCCGCCCGTCGCCGGTGCGCAGCCCGGCCATCCGCTGCGCGATCCGGGCCACCAGTTCGTCGGCGACCGGCTCCACGGCGACCAGCGCCGAAATCGCCATGCACCGCTCCCCCGCCGAGCCGAACCCGGCGTTGACCGCCGCGTCGGCGGCCAGGTCCAGGTCGGCGTCGGGCAGCACCACCATGTGGTTCTTCGCCCCGCCGAGCGCCTGCACCCGCTTACCGGCCGTGGTACCGCGCTGGTAGACGTACCGGGCGACCGGGGTGGAGCCGACGAACGACACCGCCTTGACCGCCGGATGATCCAGCAGCGCGTCGACCGCCTCCTTGTCGCCGTTGACCACGTTCAGCACCCCGTCGGGCAGGCCCGCCTCGGCGAACCACTCGGCCAGCAGCAGCGCCGCGCTCGGGTCCTTCTCGCTCGGCTTGAGCACCACGGCGTTGCCGGCGGCCACCGCCACTGGGACGAACCAGAGCGGCACCATGACCGGGAAGTTGAACGGACTGATCACCGCGACCACCCCGAGCGGCTGCCGCAGGCTGTACGAGTCGACCTCGGTGGAGACGTTCTCGCTGAAGCCGCCGCGCAGCGCCGACGGGATGCCGCAGGCGTACTCGATGACCTCCAGCCCGCGCTGCACCTCCCCGGCGGCGTCGGCGAGCACCTTGCCGTGTTCGGCGGTGATCACCTCGGCGAGCTGGTCACGGCGGGCGTTGACCAGCTCGCGGAAGGCGAACAGCACCGCCGTCCGCTTCGCCAGCGACGCGTCCCGCCAGCCGCGTGCGGCGCGCTCGGCAGCCTCCACCGCCGCCGCGACGTCCGCAGCGGAGGCCAGCTCCACCTCTCCGGTACGCCGGCCGGTGGCCGGGTCGAAAACGTCGCCGCGCCGGGTCGAGGTGCCGTTGACCCGCTTGCCGTCCACGAAGTGTCCGATCAGGTTCATGCTGAACAACCTTCCGTTCGCGACTGCGGGGCTCGCAGGACCGGCTCACTCCTCGCGCTCACGCCAGCACCTCGGCGGCGGCGGAGCGGATCGCCTCGACCAGGATGGCCAGGCCCTCGCGAGCCTCCTCCTCGGTCAGGGTCAGCGGCGGGCCCATCCGCAGCACGTTGCCGTACAGCCCGCCCTTGCCGGCGAGCAGGCCGCCGGCCTTGCACGCCTCGAAGACGCGGGTGGCGAGCAGCGGGTCCGGCTCGGCGGTGCCGGGCCGGACGAACTCGACGCCGAGCATCAGGCCCTTGCCGCGTACCTCGGCGACGCAGTCGAGGCCGCCCACCGCGGCGCGCAGGCCGTCGGCGAGGATCGCGCCGGTGCGGGCCGCGTTCGCCTGCAGGTCGTGGTCGAGCAGGTAGTCCAGGACCGCGTTGCCGGCGGCGGTGGAGATCGGGTTGCCGCCGAAGGTGGAGAAGCTGATCGCCGGTACCGACTCCAGCACGTCCGCCCGGCCGACCACGCCGGCCAGCGCGAACCCGTTGCCGATGCCCTTGGCGAAGGTGAGCAGGTCCGGGGTGACACCGTGCGCCTGGTAGCCCCAGAAGTGCTCTCCGGTTCGCCCCCAGCCGGTCTGCACCTCGTCGGAGATGAACAGGATGCCCGACTCGTCGAGCACCTTCTTCCAGGCGGCGAAGAGGCCGTCCGGGGCGTGTACGAAACCGCCGACGCCCTGGATCGGCTCGGCGATCAGGCAGGCCACGTCGCCCGCGGTCTGGGTGGCGAGCACCTCGCGCAGATCCTCCACCGCCGCGTCGACCTGCTCGTCGGCGCCGAGGCGGGCGAGCAGGCCGCGGACCCGCTCACCGGAGTGCAGCCAGGCCACCTGGAGCGGGTTGAGCGCGCTCGCCGACCAGCTGCGGTTGCCGGTGATGCCCATCGCCGCGTACGACCGGCCGTGGTAGCTGTTGCGCACGGCCAGGATCTGGTGCGAGCGGCGGTAGTTGGTGGCCACCAGCAACGCGGCCTCGTTGGCCTCGGTGCCGGAGTTGGTGAAGAAGACCCGGGCGTCCGGGATGCCGGAGAGCCGGGCCACCTTCTCGGCCAGCTCGACCTGCTGGCGGATCAGGTAGAGCGTCGAGGTGTGCACGATCCCGGTCGCCAGCTGCCGCTGCACCGCCTCCCGGATCTCGGCGATGTCGTAGCCGATCATGTTGGTCAGCACCCCACCGAAGAAGTCCAGGTAGGTGCGGCCCTGCGCGTCGGTGACCCGACGGCCTTCGCCGGAGACGAGTTCGATCGGCTCGGCGTAGTAGAGCGGCATCCAGGACGGGAGCACGGCCCGGTGCCGGGCCAGCAGGTCGTCGGAGGTCATCGTCGCACCCTTCGGTTCGCGGTACCCGCACGCTTTCATCACCGTCGCTGGCCGGACAAGTGCCAACGTGTCGCGCGAGTGCCTGCCGCCGTTGACACAACGTCAACGCTTTCCGTCGCCGGCACGCGGCATGGCCGCGCTTCCCGTGGCGGCATCGGACTCCGGCCTGCGTTTTTCGTCAAGCGCCTCGGCCACGCCCACGATCCGGCCTGCGCCGCGCCGGGCTGCCGGTACGATCCGACCGTGCCCGACCGTCCCGCCCCACCTCCCGGGACCACCGGCCCAGCCGCGCCACGGCCGAACGCCGCGCTACCGCCTAACGCCGCGCCACCGCCTGACGCGACCTCAGCCGGCGACGCCGACGCGATCGTGCCACTGCCGCAAGCCGCGCCGGACATCGCCACCGGCACCGCCGCCAGCGCGATCACCGACGGCATCGCCGGCTGGGTCGGCAGCGCCCCGCTACGGGAACTCGTGGCGCGCTTCGGTGGCCGGTGGCCGGGCGGTGACCTCGCCGCGGTGCTCGCCGGGCTGGACGAGTTCTCCGCCCGGCACTGGGATTTCCGAGCCGGTCGGGAGCGGCCCGAGGCCCGGGAACCCGACCTCGACCCGGCCACCAGCAAGCTGGTGCACGCCGCTGCGGGCACGCTCGGCCTGGTCCGGCCGCAGCCGCCGGCCCGTACCCGGTACGCGCATCTGGTGGTGCTGGGCGGCCTGGCTCACGCCTGCCTGCGCCGGGTGGCGTACGCGGCACACCTGCTCCACGGCGTGGAGGTCAGCGGCGAGGTGGCGGTGCTGGGCAGTTACCGGCGGCTGTCCGAGGTGGAACTGGAAACCCTCGCCGAGGCGGGGGTGTCCGGCTGTGACACCGAGGTGGACGCGCTGGACGCGGCGGTCCGCCGCACGTTCGGGGTGACCGTGCCCGATGACGACGACGGCCTGGACGCCGACCACCCGCACCATTCCTGGTCGTCGCGGACCTACCGGCCCGACGGCACCCCGTCGGTGCGGGTGCTGGCCGCGCCGTCGAGCGAACCCGAGCGCCGTCGCGCGCACACCGCCGACACCCAGCGCTTCTGGGCCGGGCACGCCCAGCTCTCCCCCGGCGAGCCGGTGCTGCTGGTCACCGCGCCGATCTACGTGCCGTTCCAGCACTGCGACGCGCTGCGCACCCTCGCCGTGCCCTACGGCTGCGAGATCGACACGGTCGGCGTCGACCCCGCGCTGCCCGACGTGACCCGGTTGCCGGAGCCCACCCTCACCCCCGGCCGCTACCTCCAGGAGATCCGCTCGGCCATCCGCTCCATGCGCGCCCTGCACACCACCCTCGCCGATCCACCGTCCACAGTGACCGCGATGGCGGGAACCGAGCTGCGTCGCGCCGGGTGGGCCGGCCGGTCCGACGGAACCGGCGCGGCGCAGCGGCCGTCCGACCCATGACGGCACCGAAGACGTGAACAGGAGGAGCGGATGGCTCACCCGTCCCACCGTGGCCGGCGAGGAGTGCTGCTGCTGGCGCTGGCCATTGCCGGCTCGGTCCTCTCGCCCGGCTGCGGCGACCGGGCGGCACCCCGCTCGGCTGCAGAGGATCCGGAGTTGGTGGGCGCCGCCCAGACCGTGGAGGCGGACCTGCGGCAGTCGTTCGAGGACACCTTCGCCGGGCTCCAGCTCGACCACGCGGAGAGCCGGCTGATCGTCTACCGGCGGCCGGACCCCCGGCTGGACGCCCGGGTACGGGACCTTGCCCCGTCGGTCACCGTCGACCTCCGGGACGCGGCGTACTCGCTGGCCGACATGCGGCGCACGGTGGACCGTATCGTCGCCGACGGCGGGTACTGGGCCGCCCGGGGAATCACGATCACCGGGGCGGCACCCCGACCGGACGGCTCCGGGGTCTCGGTCTACACCCGCACCGGCGACGACGCGGAGCGGTCGGCGCTGTCCGAACGCTATCCCGAGATGCCACTCGACGTGGAGAAGCGGACCATCGTGCCGCCGACCCACCAACCGCCGTCCGACATCGTGATCGGCTGAACGAGCCGCCCGGGGGCGTGCCCCGAAGCCCGGCGGAGCCCGGCCGAACGAGGTGTCGGCCGGGCTCCCGGGACTCGTCGGTCAGCCGACGTTGATCCGTACGCCGATGGTGTTCATGATGTCCATGACCTCGCCGTAGAGGACGCTCGACGAGCACCTCCGGCCGGTGTAGACGTAGCCGGTGCAGGGCCGTTCGAGTTCGAGGTCGATCGCGGAGATGACGCCCCGGGCGATAGCCCGCTGGTCCGACGTCCGGATGGCGTAGACCGGGCCGCCGCTGTCCCCGTTGCCGGCCACGGAAACACCGGGCAGCTGCGCGTTGACCATGTTGGTCATCACGCCGACGCCGTGCGCCGGCGGGTCGAACCGGTACGAGATGCCGGTGGCGGCCACCCGGATCCCGCACACCGTCCCGGTGTACGAGCCGGAGGTGCAGACCAGGTCCCCGATGGTGTTCCGGCTCGCGCCGCCGACCCGGATTCCGCTCGTCGCGCCGAGGTCGTTGTTGTTGGGGTTTACCGGTGGGCCGTGGTAGACGGCGTTACCCGCGCCGTCCGGAGTCAGGATGGCGTGTCCGTCGTGCGCGAGGGCGCGGGAGGTGATGACGCTGCCGTACGTGTTCCGCTCCGGGCCGTTGCCGAAGTTCACCGCGCCCGTACGCCACTCACCCTGGCCGCAGTGGGCCGCGCTGAGCAGGTACGTCGCGGCACCGTTGAGCCCGGTCACCCCGAACGCGTTGCTGCAGCTCCCACCGGCGGTGCGCTCCATGTAGCCGCCACCCCAGAAGGGACCCCAGTCGTACCAGCGGCTGGCGGGGGCGAGTTCGCTGCTCACGTCGACGGTGAGCGGGAACTCGCTGTCGAGCGCGGGTACCGACCGCAACGCGGACGCCGGGCTGGTGCCGGCCGGCAGACCGCCGATGTTGACCTTGATGCCGCTGCCGTCCGGCATCGGCATCGCCGCCATGACCCGTTGGCCGGACGGCTTGCCGGTGTGCAGCGGCAGCCGGACGAGGCGTTCCACCTCACGGCGCAGTTCCGCCTCGGTGTAGGGGGCTGGCCGGACGACGACCGTGATGCCCGTGCTGCGGGCGCGGCCGATCTCGGCGGTGATCGTCTCCGGCATCGTGCCGTGCCAGTAGAGCCGCAGGGTGTTCCGTTCCGGCTCGACGGCGATCCCCGCCACGTCGCCGGAGCCCTTCGCGCCCTTGCCGGCGAGGGCCCGGATGGTCGTGACGACCCGGCTCAGTTCCTCCTGTGCCCGCATGGCGGCGAGCAGTTCCGGGGTCATCCCGGGCGTCTTCGCCAGGAGGTCCTCAACGCCGCTGACGACGGACCTGTCCGGGACGGACGGACCGGGATCGGCCAGTGCGGCCGAGGGTGTGGCGGCCACGGCGACCGCCAGCACCGTGACGAGCGCAGCCGGACGCAGGGCGGACAAGCGTTTTCCCATGAACACTCCCCGAAGTGCTGGGTACGGTGTGACCCACCGAGACATCGATGATCACATCTGCCTGGTTGCCGACCGTAATTGATGCTCATACGATCCGCAACACCCTTCAAGGGATGTTCATGGATGCGACGCCCGCCGGCACTTCCGCCCAGGGCAAGGTCGCCAAGCCAGCTCTGCTGGTGGCGATGTCGATGGCGGCGCTGCCGGTACCGGGCGCCGTGTGGGCTATCTCGGGGCGGTGGCGCGGACCGCCTCGGCGAAGACTTCGGAGCGGTGTTCGAAGTTGCGGAACCGGCCGTAGCTCGGTGCGGCCGGGGAGAGCAGCACCACCCCGCCGGCCGGAGTGACCTGGCGAGCCAACTGCACCGCGTCGGTGAGGTCCTCGACCAGTTCGGTACGCACCTTCGGCAACCCGTCGAGCGCCTCGACGATGCGCGGGCCGCTGTCCGGGATGCCGATCACGGTGAGTTCCCGCTCGGCCAGATGGTCCCGCAGCGGTGCGTAGTCGACGCCCCGGTCGTTGCCGCCGACGATCACGGTCAACGGCCGCCCGTCGTACGCGTCAATGGCGTGCATGGCCGCGTACGGGCTGGTCGCGAGGGTGTCGTCGACGAAGGTCAGGCCGGACGGGTCGGCGATCTCGGTCAGCCGGTGGGCCAGTCCCTGGAACTCGGCCACCGCCACGGCCAGGGTGTCCTTGCGGTCGACCAGGTCCACGCCGAGCGCGTCGAGCACGGCCAGGGCCACGCAGAGGTTGCCCTCGTTGTGCCGGCCGACCAGCGGCAGCACCGCCCGGGGGAACAGCGGCTGGTCGACCCGGTGGAACCAGGGCGTACCGTCCGGCCCGGCGGCCACGTTCACCGAGTCTGCGCTGCCGGCGCGGATCGCCGCCCGGTCGCCCAGTTCGAACGCCAGCCGCGGGTCGGCGCCGTTGACGACCACGGTGCGTGGGCCGTACGCGAGCAGGTTGAGCTTGTCCCGGTAGTACTCCCGCTCACCGCCGTGCGCGTCGAGGTGCTCGGGGAACAGCGCGGTGACCACCGCGACCCGGGGCGACTCGGTCAGGTCGCTGCACTGGTAGCTGGACAGCTCCAGCACGTACAGCTCCGCCTCCGGCAGGTCCAGCGTCGGCACGCCGATGTTGCCGCCGAAGACGTTCGGTCGGCCCACCGCGGTCAGCAGGTGGCTGATCAGGCTCGATGTGGTGCTCTTGCCCTTGCTGCCGGTCACCCCGATGGTGCGGTCGCCGTGGTCGGCCATCCACAGCGAGGTGCCCTGGGTGATGGTGGCGCCCCGGCGACGCAGCTCCACCAGCCACGGGTGGGTCTGTGGCACGCCCGGCGAGCGGACCACCACGTCGGCGGCGGCCAGCCGGGCGAAGCCCTCCTCGCCGGTGACCAGCGGGGCGGCCTCCGCCAGCGGCCCGTCCCAGGGCAGCGAGAGGAAGTTGGCGCTGTCGTCGACGGCGACCAGGTCCGCCGGGCCGTGGGCGGCGATCGCGATCACCGCGGCCCGCCCCTCCCGGCCGGCCCCCCAGACGGCGACGGTACGTCCGCGCAGGTCAGACAGGCGCACAGGGTTCTCCTCGGGTTCGGCGGCGGCAGGGCACGGGCACGGTCCGGCGGAGCCGGGCACGGCCGGACGAACCAGGGCCTAGTATGGCGTGTGCCCAATACGCAGCTCCGGCGGATGGACGCCTTCACCTTCCCGTCCTACTCGATCGACCTCTCCACCGGGGAGGTGTTGTTCGACTACGCCCTGACCGGGCCCGACGGCGAGCAGCGATTCACCGAGGTGATCGCGCTGCCGGTGCCCGAGGAGTCACCGTCGGACGCCGCCGTGGCCGCGCTCGGCCGGGTGCTGGAACTGCTGCACGTCGTCGCCGGGGTCAGCTACTACAAGACCGCCGCACCGGGGCAGCTGGTGCTGCCGGCGCCGCTGGGCCCGGCCGCCGCCGAGTTCGTCCGGGCCGTCTACACCAAGGGCCTGGCCGAGTACGCGTACCGAAACCAGCTCCCGCACGTGCTGGAACTGACCCCGCGGATCCCGGACGGCCGGGTGCGGCCCGCCGCCGAGTACGACAACTCCGACCGGCGCCCGTTGTCGGCGGTCGGCGGTGGCAAGGACTCGATCGTCAGCCTGGAGGCGCTGCGCCGGGCCGGCCTCGACCCGGTGCCCTTCTCGGTCAACCCGAACCATGTGATCAACGCGGTGAACGCGGCGTCCGGGCTCACCCCGCTGGCCGCCCGGCGGCGCATCGACCCGGTGCTGTTCGAGCTGAACGCGGCCGGCGCCCGTAACGGACACATCCCGGTCACCGCGATCAACTCGCTGATCGCGGTCGCCACCGCGGTACTGCACGGTCTGGGCCCGGTGGTGATGTCCAACGAGCGTTCGGCGTCGGACCCGAACCTGATCTGGAACGGTCACGAGATCAACCACCAGTGGTCCAAGGGGGTGGAGGCCGAGGGGCTGCTACGGGCGGCCCTCGCGGAGCACGCGGGGCTGGCCGAGCCGTACTTCTCTCTGCTGCGCCCGCTCTCGGAGCTGCACATCGCCCGGCTGTTCGCCTCGATCGACCGCTACGACGATGTGGTGACCAGCTGCAACGCGGCGTTCAAGCTGCGCGACGCCAGCGAGCGGTGGTGCCGCGACTGCCCCAAGTGTCGGTTCGTCTTCCTGGCCCTGGCGCCGTTCATGCCCCGTGAGCGGATCACCCACATCTTCGGCGGGGACCTGCTCGCCGACGAGACACAGATCCCCGGCTACCGCGAGCTGCTCGGCGTGGACGGGCACAAGCCGTTCGAGTGCGTCGGCGAGGTGGAGGAGTCGGTGGTGGCGCTGAGCCTGCTCGCCGAGCAGCCCGACTGGCGGGACACTCCGGTCGTCCAGGCCCTGGTAGCCGCGGTTCCCGACACCGCCTGGGCCACCGCCGCCGCCTCCGACGCCTTCACCCCCGGCGGCGGCCCCAACTACGTCCCGCCCACCTACACCAAGGCCCTCCACTCCCTCACCACCTAGCGCCCCACCCGCCCCCGCCCCGCCGCCCCGCCCCGCCCCGCCCCGCCGATCATGGACTTGTGGTGGGCGCTTTGCACCGCTTCGGGGCTTTTGCGGGGCACCACAACTGCATGATCGGCGCGAGGGTGCGGGCGGGACGGGGGCGGGTGGGGGCGGGGCGAGGCGAGGCGAGGCGAGGCGAGGGGCGGGTCAGGGGGTGCGGATGGCGTCGAGGGCGAGCAGGGCGACGTGTAGGGAGAGGCAGGCGTCGACCGAGTCGAGGTCGACGTCGAGGATCCGGCCGATGCGGGCCAGCCGCTCGTAGAACGCCGGCCGGGACAGGTGCGCCGCAGCGGCCGCCGCCGACTTGTTCCGGCCCTGCTCCAGGTACGCCCGCAGGGTGCCGAGCAGCTGCTCGCGCGGATGCCGGGCGTCGTACGCCAGCAGGGCACCCAACTCCCGCTCGACGAACGTCTGTAGGCGCGGTTCGTCGCGCAGCAGGTGCAACAGCCCGGCGAGCCCGACGTGCGGCAGCCGGAAGATCGGCAGATCCCGCCGGTCCCGGCGGGCCGTCTCGGCGACCTGCCGGGCCTCGATCAGCGACCGTCCCGCCTCCCGCAGGGTGCCGACCCCGGACCCGGCCGCGATGATCAGCCCGCCGGGCACCCGGGCGTTCGTACCGGCCGGCTCCGGCCGGGGATCGGGGCGGATCCGGCGCAGGGCGGCGGCGAACGCGGCCAGCGCCCGCTCCTCCACCGCCGCGTCGGGCAGGGCCAGCAGGGCCCCGACCGCCTGGTCGTCGACGGCGCTGGTCAGCCCGGTCAGGTTCGCCTCGTGCAGCGCCTGCCCCACCGCTTCGGCGAGATCCCGCAGCCGGGCCGGACCGGGATCCCCGGCCGGGGAGTTCTCCCCCGCCGTCTCGTCGGCCCGGTGCCGGACCACCACCCCGACCAGGTGGCGCCGCTCCAGCACCAGCCCCAGCGCCCGGGCCCGGAGGGCCACCTCGTCCACCGGCCGGGAGTGGTCCAGCAACGCGGTGAGCAGGGTGCGGTGGATCTGCCGTTCGAGCCCCTCGGCGTCACGGCGGATCAGCCGGCCCAGTGCCAGGGTCGAGGCGGCCCGCTCGACCAGGATGGTCAGCCGGGTCGGCGGGGCGTCCGGGCACGCCGGAGGGCCACCCGCCGGGTCGAGGGCACCCCGGCGCGGGCTCAGGTCACCACCGGCGGGCCAGCGCAGCAGCAGCCGGCCCCAGTCCTCCCCCCGGGCTCCGACCATGGTCACCAGCCAGCCGCGGTCCGGGTCGTACGCCGTGCGGCCGGCCGGCCGGATCCGCCGGGAGTGCTGCTCCCAGCCGTCGAGCAGCAGCTCGGCGTTCTCCCCCGCCGGGTCGTACGCGAGCACCTGGCGGGACAGGTTCTCCAGCACCACCGGGCAGCCGGACAGCTCGGCGGCCTGCCGGACCACCTCCCCCGGGTCGGCGCCCTCCACGGACAGCTCGGTGAACCGCTGGTGGATCTCCTCGGTGGCGCGCAGCTCGGTGAGCTGGGCGTCCACGATCAGCGCGTGCACCGCCTCGGTGATCCGGACGAACGGGGTGGCCCGGCGCAGCTCCACCAACGGCAGCCCGTGCCGCTCGGCGGCGGCGGCCATCACCCGTGGTACCCCGTTGAGGTAGCGGCGGCCCAGCTCGACCACCAGCCCGGAGACGCCGACACCGGCCAGATCGCCGATGAAGGCCCGCAACCCGGCGTCGTCGCCGGGCAGCCCGATGCCGGTGGTGAGCACCAGTTCGCCGCCGCCGAGCAGGGTGGCGATGTCCGGCACCTCGGCGACGTGTACCCAGCGCACCGGGCGGTCCAGCCCGGCCTCCCCGGCGACCAGGCGCGGGGCGCCATGGCGGACCGGATCCAGCGCGAGGACCTCACGGACGGTAGGGAACACGCGCGACACGGTACCCGCAGGTCACCGCGAACCTCGACCAGCGGGTCGGGCTACCACGGGTCGTCGCGTCCCAGCTCCCAGCAGGCCACGGCGGTGGCGGCGGCGACGTTGAGCGAGTCGACCCCCCGCCGCATCGGAATCACCACCCGGACATCGCTGGCCTCCATGGCCGCCCGGGTCAATCCGGCGCCCTCGGCCCCGAGCAGCAGCGCGGCGCGGGCGCGCTGGGCGGGGTCGAGCCGCTGGATGGGGATCGCGTCCGGCGCCGGGGTCATCGCCAGCACGGTGAAGCCGGCGGCCCGCACCTCCGCCAGCGCCGCCGGCCAGGGCTCCAGTTTGGCGTACGGCACGGCGAAGACCTCGCCCATGCTGACCCGTACGCTGCGCCGGTAGAGCGGGTCGGCGCAGGACGGGTTGAGCAGCACCGCGTCCACTCCGAGCGCCGCGACCGCCCGGAAGATCGCGCCCAGGTTCGTGTGGTTGTTGACGTCTTCGAGGATCACCGCCCGGCGGGCGCCGGCCAGCACCTCGGCGGCGGCCGGCAGCGGCTTGCGCCGGAACGACGCGAGGACTCCCCGGTGCACGTGGAACCCGGTGGCCTCGCGCAGCACGTCGGGGGTGGCGGCGTACACCGGGGCGTCGCCGTTGTCCAGGTCGGCGAGCTGGTCGACCCGCTTGGCGTCGACCAGGTACGACCTGGCCGGGTAGCCGGCCCGCAGCGCCCGGCGCAGCACCAGCTCACCCTCGGCGATGAACAGGCCGTGCGGCGGCTCCCAGCGGGTCCGCAACTCGACGTCGGTCAGCGCGCGGTAGTCGGCGATCCGCTCGTCGCCAGGTTCGGTGATCAGCTGCACAGGCACCCGCCGAGTGTAAGGAAGGGCCCCTTCTTAACGCCTGCGGTAGAGCAGGGGCCCCTTCTTAACATCGACAGCGAGGTGATGCCGCGGTCGGAGCCGGTACGGGCTCCGACCGCGGCGTCCACGTGGTCAGGCGAGGGTGCAGGTGGCTCCGTTGAGGGCGAACGACGACGGCCTGGCGGCGTTGCCGGTGTGGTTGGCCTGGAACCCGATTCCGACGGAGGCACCCGGGGCGATGGTGCCGTTGTAGGCAACGTTCCTCGCCGTGACCTGCCCTGAGGTCGGCGAGTAGCTGGCGTTCCAGCCGCTGGTGATGTTCTGCCCGCCGGGCAGGGTGAAGACCAGCGACCAGCCGTTGATCGTGCTGCTGCCCGTGTTGGTGATGGTGATGTCCTCGGTCAGGCCGTTGTTCCACGCGTTGACCGTCACCGCGACCCGACAGGCGCCGGTGCCGCCCGGTGGCGGGGTCGTCGGGTTCGGCGGCGGGGTGGTGCTGCCGAACTGGGTGAAGAAGTCCCAGGTCTCGGCCGGAAGGTAGGTGGTGCGCCCCTTGACGTCCGGGGGCGCGTCGCGGTTGGCGCCGTCGGCCGGGCTGGCGTCGTGCCCGCCGTCGAAGGCGATCCACCGGACCGGGTAGCCGGCGGCGCAGCCGGAGTAGTTGGTGGTGATGTGGGTACGGCTGTTCACCGCCGGCTCGGGCGCGTTCTGCGGGGTGCAGCCGTTGTTCGCCACGAACCGGTCGCGCAGCGACCGCCCGCCGGAGATGCCGAGGACGTTGTCGCTGACCCCGTGTGCCCCGAGGTACGCGACCCGACCTGTGCCGCCGCTGCACCCGCTGATCTGCCCGCCGGCGTAGACCGCGACGGCGCGGAACACGTGCGGCCGGGCGCAGGCCAGCGCGTAGCTCATCCCGCCGCCCCAGCTGAAGCCGACGGCGAACCGTAGTGTCGTCTCCACACAGAGGTTCGCCTCGATCTGCCGGAGCATGTCATCGACGAACGTCACGTCCTCGCCGCCGGAGTTGGCCCAGCCGTTGTTCAACCCCTGGGGCGCCACAAAGATCGTGCTGTTGTTCGCCAGCTGCCGCAGCCCATAGTACGACCACACGTCCCGCAGCACCGTCTGCCCGGTGTCCACGTCCACGGCGGCACCACCCCGCCAGTGGAACCCGAACACCAGTCGGTACGGATGGTTGTTGTTGTAGTTGGCCGGCACCCGCAGGATGTAACTGCGGCTCTTGCCGTTGCTCTGGATCGTGTGCGTACCGCTGCTGAGCCCCGGCGCCCGACCACAACCCGCCGTCGCCGCCAGGGTGCCGGCGTCCGGGGACGACGCCGTCGCGCTGGGGCTGCTGCCCAGTGCCACGCCCCCCACACTCAGGACGAGCAGCGCCGTGACTGCGGCGGGCGCGAAGAACGATCTGTATCTCGACATCAGGTACTCCATTTCCGCGTCACAAGGACGCGCAGGAGGTGCGGCTGGCACCTTCGGAGAAGGTTGGAGGGGTCACCGACGCGAAGGTGGCGTGCCACGCCCCCGGCGGGAACCCGTGCTGCCCGTTGGCCGACGTCGCGGCCTCGGCCACTCACCGGATCCCGGAACCGGCGAAGGCGGTCGAGCGTGCCCTGACTCCCGCCTCGAAAGTATCGTGTGAGCGATAACATATCAAGAAGAGTGGATGTATCGCGTACTCGCCGGACCGGCGCATCATGGTCACCGGGGTGGGATGATCCAAAGCGGCGGTACGTGGTTGGTGAGCCAGACGCCGTTGGCGGCCCGGTAGAAGACGGATCCATCGCGGTGCATGCCGGCGGCATCGACGGTCAGGACGACCGGTTCGCCGCGTCGGGCGCCGACCGCCGTGGCGGTCTCCCGATCGACGGAGAGGTGGACGTGGGTGCGGCGTCGCGGGTGGAGCCCTTCGGCGCGGATGCCGGGCAGAAACCGGGCGACAGTGCCGTGGTAGAGCACGGGCGGCGGCGCGACCGGTTCGAGTCGCAGGTCGACACTGATCGAATGACCCTGGGCGGCCCGGATCCGGCCGCCCAGGACCTCGAAGCGTTGCTTGTCGGTACCGGCGACCAGCCGATCGAGCAGGTCCGGGGTGACGGCCCGGCCGTGCCGGGCCAGCGCGGTGAGCAGGATGTCCACGTCCACCCAGCCGCCGTCGTCGAGGGCGATCCCGACGGCGTCCGGACGGTGCCGCAGCACGTACGCGAGGAGTTTGCTGGCCGCCGTGAGCTGGTCGGTCACCGTTGGTGCCGGATCTGGTCGAGGAGATCCCGCACCACGGCCTGTCGCTGCGGGCGCCAGACCGCCCAGTACCGGATCTTCGGCAGCCCGTGGATCGGAACCGCCCGCAGGCCGGCGGGCAGCCGGACACAGCCGTTGACGATCGTGGCGCCGACGCCGAGTTCGGCCAGATGCACCAGCAGGTCCCAGCCGTCCACCTCGGCGGCGACCTGCCAGCTCACCCCCGCGTCGAGCAGGGCACGGTCCAACGCCCGCCGATGCGCCCGCCCGGCCGGCGGCACGACGAGATCCAGGCCGTCGAGGTCGCGAAGCCGGACCTGCCGGCGGGCGGCGAGCGGATGCCCGTCGTCGATCACGAGCACCTGCCGGTACGCGGCGATCTCGGTCGCTTCGAACTGCCGCGCCGGTGGATCGTGCGCGATGACGGCCAGGTCGGCCTGGCCGGCGGAGAGGGCGGCGAGCGCGCCGTCCCGGTTGGCGGTGATGACGTGTACGCGGCGCCCCTGCCGGCCGATCCGCCGGATCGGCTCGGCGATCACCCACCGCAGCGAGCCCCGCCCGGCCGCGATGGTCAGGGTACGCGCGGACTCGTGGTGGAGTTCCCGAAGCAACTCGTCAGCCCGCCGCCGCGAGTCCAGCGCGAACGCGGCGAGGCGCTCACCGGCCACGGTCAGCGTCAGCCGGCGGCCGTCCCGTTCGTAGAGTTCGACGCCAAGCGCCGCCGCCAGCTTCTTGATCTTCACGTGTAACGAGGGCTGGCTGATGTGCAGCGCCGCCGCGGCGGTGGTGAAGTTGCGGTGCTCGGCGAAGACCGCGAACGATCGCAGTGCGTCAGCTTCGAGCAGATCCCGCCCGGTCATAGTTCAGAACTATAGAGCGATGGCCAAACAGTAGTTCTGTGCCGATGCCTCGGCGCCGCATCCTGGCCGCATGATCGACAACAGCACGCAACGGGAACCACGGCTCGGCATCGACATCGGCCGGGTCATCATCGACGGCGCCGCACACCCGGCCGGCGGTGACACCGCGTTCTTCAGCGGCAACGAGGCAACCATGCTGGCGACTCCGGAGATGCCCGATGCCGTCGAGGTCATCGCCCGGCTCGTCCCCCTCTTCGACGGGCGGGTGTGGCTGGTCTCGAAGTGCGGCCCACGGACCCAGGCCCGCACCCTGCGATGGCTGGACGGCCACGACTTCTACCGGCGCAGCGGGATAACCCCTGACCAGGTCCGGTTCTGCCGCGCCCGGGCGGACAAACGGACGCACTGCCTCGAACTCGCCCTCACCCACTTCGTCGACGACCACCCCGAGGTGCACGCCGCGATTCGCGGCGCCGTCACCCACCAGTACTTCTTCGGACCCCAACGCCGGCCGGTATCCCGCTACGGACACCCGGCGCCCACCTGGATCGACGTCGAACGACTCGTCACCCGATCACTCCGTCCAGGGTGGAAGGCCGAGCAGCCGACAGTTCCGACGCCGGATCGCCGCTGACGGCGTCCTGTCGTACCTGATCGGCATGATGCCGGCGTAGCAGCCGCGACGGCACACACCGTCCAGGCGAGGAGAGGACGGGTGGGATGAGAGCCGGGCCGCCGAGCCGCATCGCCATCGATCACGACGACTACTACGCCGAGCACGTGGGGCGCACGGCCGACGGCCGGCAGTTCTTCCTCACCACCCCCTTCGAGCCGGGCCACCACGGCGAGGACGACGGCCAGGAGTTCGTCGCCCTGTATCTCTTCGACCCCGACGGCAAATTTCTGGAGGCGAGGATCGACGCCTTCGGCCCCAGGGCCCGGATGGACCGCGAGACGCGGCGGGCGGCATACCTCGGGCGGCTGGCCGAACTTGGCAAGGTCACGTTCACCCGTATCGAGATCGAGCCCTTCGCGCTCGATCGGTTCGGTACGACCTTCGGGCTGGTCCCCAGGGCGCCGGAAGGCGACGACGACACCTGGTGGGTCACCGTCGAACCCGGCGACTACATGGCCTTTTCCGAACCGTGGGACGGCGTGTACGACACCTGACGCCGGTCAGTTCCCGGGTGCGTTGGTCTTCAGCCAGGGCGCGAGGATCGGGAGAACCGTGGTCGCCTGCATGGCGCTCATGTGGTCGGCGTCCGGGACGAGTTCCACGGTCCAGCCGCGCCGGGTGAGTTCGGCACGGTGCTGCCGCAGCGGGTCGGCGATGGCCACGTAGGCGTCGCCCCACCTCGGGCCGTACGTGATGTTGTCGTCCGCCCCGGCGAACGCCAACCGAGGGACGCCGAGCCGGTCGAGCGCGGCCCGCTCGTCGAAGTCCTGGAGGGATTCGTAGAGCGTGACGTACTGCTGGGTCTGCTCGGGAGCCTGGGTGACCTCGGCGGCGTCCCAGTCCCCCGGCTGGATCTCGGCGGCGGCCACGGGCGGGTTGTCGCGGTTGGTGACGGCCATCCGGTGCGTGGCGCGGGTGACGGCCAGCATCGGTCCGTAGGGACCGCCCAGGGGAGGGAAGCCCCCCATGGCGAGGGCGGTGAGCCGGTCGGTGCGGATGGCGAGCTGGAGCCCGGCCAGCGCGAGCCAGGAGTAGCCGTAGTAGGCGAATCGGCCCGCCCCGGCCGCGTCGGCGACGGCGAGCAGGTCGGCCGCGACCGCGTCCGCGGTCAGGGTGAAGGCCTTGGGGTACGCGGCGAGGTGGCTCTCGTAGTCCGCGGTGATCACCTGGAAGCCGGCCTCGGCGAGGCCGGAGGCGAGGGTGTGGCCGAGATTCGGGTCGGCACCCCAGGCGCGCATCCGCTCGGCCGCCTCGCCGTCGATCAACGTCGTGCTGACCGGCAGCAGAACCGCCGGCCCGTCGCCCAGCACGGTCACGGGCATGGTCGAGCCGTCGTGAAGGCGCGCGGTGGTCATCTGAGGCCTCCGTAGGGAGCGAAGAAAACACTATGCAGTGCAAGGAGTAAAAACACTATACACTGCAAGGGCTATGGCAGTGGAGCCCGACCGCGACATGGACGCGCACGTCCGCCGACTCTGGCGGCACCGAGGCGCGACCCTGCCCACCCCCCGCCGGGGCCCACGACAGCAGCTCGACCTCGATGAGATCCTTCGCGCCGGCATCGCCATCGCGGACGCCGAGGGACTGGCAGCGGTGTCGACCCGGGTGGTCGCCGCGAGGTTCGGCAAGACCGGCATGGCCCTCTATCCGTACGTCGGCACCAAGGAGAACCTGCTCGCGCTGATGCAGGACCACGCCTCCGCCATGCCGGCCTGGGAGGATCCGGTCACGGGCCTGACCGATGGGCTGCACGCCTGGGCAGTCGCGCTGTTCGAGGTCTACCTCGCCCATCCCTGGCTGACCGAACGCCCGTGGTCGCAGGCCACCCAGGGGCCGAACGAACAGGACTGGCTCGAACGGCTGCTGCGGATCCTGCACCGGTGGGACGTCCCGCCCGGCGCGCGTCCGTCGGTGGTCACCATGCTCTACGCCACCGTCCGCGCCACCGCCGGCACAGCCGCCGCGTACCAGCGGATGAACCAGCAAGGCATCGCCGAGTGGCGCGGCCAGGCGGAGGCGACCATGACGCAGATCCCCGACCTGCGCCAGCGGTATCCGCTGTCGACCGGGCTCGAACCAGTCACCCCCCATTGGCAGGACAACCCGCGCGTCGCCCTGACCAACTCCGTCCAACTCCTCGCGTCGGCCCTCGGCCGCACCGCCGGCTGACCCACTCGGCCCGGCGGCCAGGCCACATCGGTCGGGGGCTGCGCGTCTGCCGAAGTCCGGGCGCGGCCCGGTTCGCGGTCTCGCACGCGCCCTGATCCGCGGACCGGGGTCACGGGGGATGCGACCCCACTCGCCGCAGTCGTGGGCCCGGGCTAGGCCAGCCGGGCCAGGCCGAGCCCGGCCAAGCCAAGCCAAGCCGGGCCAAGCCAAGCCAGGCCAGGCCAGGCCGAGCCGAGCCGAGCCGAGCCGGGCGCGGTCGAGCTGGGTGACGAGTGCACTCACATGCGTGATGTCACAGGGACATGAAAATGTCGCTGTGACATCAGTCCTGTGAGGGTACAGACAGGTCCTGAGGGAGGCGACTGGGCGGCTCATGGTGGCGGATCGGTGGGCGGTCGGCGGGACGGGCCCAGGCGACAAACCGGTCAGGTTGCCGTCGTACTCGGCCCGGAGCAGCAACCGCGCCTCGGCACACGGCCACGGCTGCCCGTCCACCCGGCAACACCACATCGGCCGCAGCGGCTTGTGCGGCAGCTCGCCACCGGCCCCGTCGGGTCGCTCCGGGTGGGGACCACGGCCCGGCTTCGGCAACCGCGTCGTAATCACCGACTGCCCCCGTTCGCCCGCCATTGCCGGGCCAGGGTGAGCCACGGGAACCGCACATCGACCTCCCACAAAGAGAACTGTGGGTACGTTTCTTGTCGTCCGAGCGACAACAGGTGTACCCACAACAGCTGACTGGGAGGGGCCGCCCCCGACACGGGGGAAGCGCGGGGCGGCCCCGGAGGCAGGACCCCCTCTCGGTCGCCCTGATCAAGGAAGTTGAGAGCCAGCATGGACCTCAGTAACGCCCGTTGGCGGAAGTCCACCCGCAGCGGGACCAGCGGCGGTGACTGTGTCGAGGTGGCTGACAACTTGGCCGGCGTGGTCGCCGTCCGCGACAGCAAGGACCCGTCCGGCCCGGCGCTCGCCTTCGACCCGGCCGCCTGGCGGTCGTTCCTCGGCTTCGCCAAGCAGCACTGACCCCGGCTGGCCACCACCGGGGAAATACGCTGTGGCCATGCCAGGGGAGCCGAGCTTCATCGACCTTGACGAGCGCCCCGCGGCCGGATCGGTCAGCGCCGCTGCCCGTCCGGCGACGAGGCAGAGGACGGTCCTGCGCCTGGTCGCCGCCTTCGTGGCCGGTGTCGTGCTCGGTGGTATCGGTGTCACTGAACTGCGGGACTCGCGCGAGCTGCGCGAGCGGCTCGCCGCGGTGTCAGTGGTCGCCTTTCCCGCCTCGGTATACGGCGGCACTTCCGACGGCAACGGCACGCTCAAACTGAACGGGCAGCTGACCGTCATCAACGCCGGCTCCGTACCGGTCACGATTCGGACCGCCACGGGCCAGGGAACGGGCGTCCAGGTCCGTGACACCGGCAGTTCCCCGCTGCTCCGTCCCGGCGGCACCGGCTCGATCAATATCGAGGTGCAGCTTGACTGCGCGACCGCGTTCGGGGTCGAGCCGTTGTCGATGCGCTTCTCGGTCGAGACCGACGACGAGATGGTCGCCGAGGCCAGTTCCCCGATCGCCGTGCGAGGAAGCATCTGGCACAGCCACTCCGCCCTGTGGTGTGCGGACACGCAGCCTCGCGACGACGTCGGGGCCGAGAACTGAGATTGATCCGGGGCGATCCGGCCGGGCACAGGCCGGGTCAGCTCCGGTCCGCGACCGTCACCCGGCTGTGGCCGAGGGACCTGCGGT
Source organism: Micromonosporaceae bacterium KJ-029 (assembly GCA_005402585.1). Classification (GTDB taxonomy): domain Bacteria; phylum Actinomycetota; class Actinomycetes; order Mycobacteriales; family Micromonosporaceae; genus Micromonospora. Next base: position 237,096 of record BIFP01000007.1, read on the forward strand.
GGCGGGCCGGCTCCCCAACGCCTTCGCTGACGTCCGGCCGGCTCGCTTTCTTTCATTATCACTCTCGATAGTGATAACGTTGGCGTCATGGAGATGTCGAGGGAGCGCTGGGCCGAGCTGGCGCTGCATCCGGTGCGGATCCGGATCCTGCGGGCGGTGGCGGGCGCCCGGCTGACCACGCACGACCTGGTTGAGCTGCTGCCCGACATTCCGCAGGCCACGCTGTACCGGCACCTGGCGTTACTGGTCAAGTCGGGGCTGATCGACGTGGTCCAGGAGCGCAAGATCCGTGGCGCCGTCGAGCGGGTGTACGCGCTGCCGGCGCACGGCGCGACGCTGGACGCCGCTGCCCTGGCCACGGCCACGCCGGAGGACCATGCGCGCTACTTCACCGCGTTCGTGTCGAGTCTGCTGTCGGAGTTCTCCCGCTACCTCGCCCGGGAGCGGATCGACTTCGCCGCCGACGGTGTCGGCTACCAGCAGCTCGTGCTGCACCTGACGGACGCCGAGTTGGGCGAGTTCGCCGCCGGCTTCAACGCGCTGGTCGGCCCGTTGCTCGGCAACGAGCCCGGCAACGGGCGGATACCGCGACTGTTGGCGACCGTTCTGATGCCGGCCGACCGGCCGGCAGCCACCAGCGACAACGAGCAGGTATCGGGGCCGGTGAACGACTCCGACACGACGAAGGGGGAGGACTGATGGCGTCGGTCACGGTTACCGAGGATGTGATCGACATCCGGTTCACCGGATGGGAGCGGATCTGGATCGGGCGGGAGCGGTTCGCCGTGCGAATCGGCGCAGTGCGGCACGTCGCCCCGGCGGACAACCCGCTCCGTCTGGCCCGTGGCGCCCGGCGGGGGTACGTGGTGTCCGGCTTCGCCAAGGTCGGCGTCTGGGGTCTGTTCGGTGGTCCCCGGCAGCTCGTGGCGGCCCGCCGGGGCGAGCCGGGGCTGCACCTGGTTCTGGACCGAGCGGCGGCCGGCGGAGAGTTCGACGAGGTCGTGCTCTCCAGTCCGGCCGCGCCGAGTCTCGCCGAGACGATCGGGCGTGCGATGGCGGCCCGCGCATGACCGACCACCTGGTGATCGAGGTGTCGCGCCTGACGAAGCGCTTCGGTGACGTCACCGCCGTACGCGACCTGAGCTTCACCGTGGAACCTGGTGTGGTCACCGGGTTTCTCGGCCCGAACGGCGCCGGCAAGACCACCACGATGCGGATGGTGACCGGGCTGGTGTCGCCGACCAGCGGCACCGCCACCATCGGCGGACTGCCGTACGGCCGGCTGGCCAGGCCGTCGCGCACGGTCGGCGCGGTGTTCGACGCCAACGCGTTCCACCCCGGCCACACCGCCCGCGACCACCTGCGGGTCTACGCCGCGATGGGCGGCTATCCGGACAGCCGGGTCACCGAACTGCTGGACATGCTCGGCCTCGCCGAGGCCGCCGACCGTCGCACCCGGGGGTTCTCCAGCGGCATGCGGCAACGGCTCAACCTCGCTACCGCACTGCTCGGCGACCCCCGTGTACTGCTGCTGGACGAACCCGGCAACGGCCTGGACCCGGAAGGCATGTCGTGGCTGCGCGGCTTGCTGCGCCAGCTGGCCGACCAGGGCCGCACCGTTTTGATCTCCAGCCACGTGCTCAGCGAGATTCAACAGCTCGTGGAGGACGTGGTGGTGATCCGGCGCGGCGAACTCGTCGCTGCCGGGCCATGGTCCCGGCTCGCCGGCCCGCCAGCGGTGCTGATCACCTCGCCCGACGCCGAGACCCTCGCCGCGAGTCTGACGGCCGGCCCAGCCGACGGCGGGCCCGTCCCGCGCGTCGAAGCCGTCGGGCCTGACCGGCTGCGGGTGCACGGGCTGGACGCGCCGAGCATCGCCGACCTCGCCGCCGTCCGCCGCCTACGGATCCACGAGTTGGTCACCGAGAACACCAGCCTCGAACAACTCTTCCTCCAGCTGACCACGGACAAGGCAGCCACCCGATGACGCTCTTGATCAAAGCGGAGTTTCGCCGGCTGCTGGCCACCCGGATGTGGGGCGGCCTGCTACTCGCCGCCGCCCTGCTGGGCGGCCTCATGATCGGCGCCATGGCGCTGGTGGGCCCGGAGAACTTCGACCCACCGATGCCCGGACTGGACACCGAGACCGGCCTCCGCTCGATCCTCGGCATCCTGGGCTACACCGCATTCGTGCCGGCCGCCGCCGGCACCGTCGCGGTCACGTCCGAGTACCGGAACCGCACCGCCGCTGTCACCTTCATGTTCGCGCCGCGCCGCGGGCGGGTGCTCGCCGCCAAACTCGCCACCTACGCGGTCGTAGGCCTTGCCTACGGGCTCGTCCTCGCCGGCACCGCCGCGGTGGCGCTGTTCACCGTCGCCGCCGCACGCGGCGTCTCACTCGGTCTGCCAGCCGCCACTGTGCTGGCGCTGCTCGCCCGCATCGCCGTCGCGATGGTGGTGTACCTGCTCATCGGCGTCGGCATGGGTGCTCTCATCCGCAACCAGGTCGCGGCCCTGTGCGTCGTGATCGGCTATTTGTACCTGGGTGAGCCGGTGCTCATGATGATCCCCGGTGTCAACACGCTCTACCCGATCCTGCCCGGCGGAGCCACCGCCGCGCTGACCGACTTCACCTACCTCGCCGACGCCGTGTCCGAACAACTCGGCAGTGACGCCGTCCAACTCCTCCCACCGGCGGCCGGCGCCCTCCTGCTGACCGCGTACGCGCTGACCGCCGCGGCGATCGCCGTGATCGTGCCCATGCGCCGCGACATCACCTGATCGGCGCGGCGCTGGCCCGCGGCGGTAGGCAAGGCGCGGTCAGCCGCGGCCCTGGAACCAGCGGCGAAGGTCGGAGAGGGGGTCGTTGGTCTGGCTGCGGTCGGCGTAGGGGTCGCGTTCGACCGGGCGGCGTGGGGTGCCGACCAACTCCTGGCTGGGCGCGGTGAACGCCTGCTCGGGCTGGCCGTCGACCGCCGTCGCGATGGTTCGGGCGACCGCGTCGATCACCCTGGCCTGCACGGCACTGCCGACCAGGTCGGTCGGGTCGTCCGGGTTGGCGGCGATGCCGGCGACCGCGACCTGCGGGGTGAACCCGACGAAGGTCTCGGTGGCGGCGCGCTCGGAGCTGCCGGTCTTACCGGCTGCCGGGCGGCCGTCGAGGATCCGGTCCACGGCGGTGGCGGTACCGCCGTTGCACTGACCGAACGCGGACTGCTGGCCCACCGGGCAGCGCGCCGCGTCGGTGGCGGCCCGGGCCACGTCGGCGTCGAGCACCCGCCGACACGACGGGTCGCCGACCGGCACCCGCTCGCCGTCGGGCGCGGTCACCGAGACCACCGGCACCGGCGAGCAGTACGTCCCCTCGGCCGCCACGGTGGCGTACGCGTTGGCCAGGTCGAGCGGGGTGGTGGCGGCCACGCCGAGGGTGAACGCCCCCCAGTTGGCCGCGTTGTTCTCGGCGAAGTTCGCGTCGGCCTCGGCGCGGAAGGTGATACCCAGCCGCTGGGCCATCTCGACCACCTTCTCCGGCCCGACCTGCTCGGCCAGCCAGACGAAGTACGTGTTCACCGACCGGCCGAAGCCGTCCCACATCATCCGGTAGCCGTCCATCCACTGCGGGTTGGCGTTGGCCGGGCACCACCGGTCTCCGCAGCTGCTGTCGTCCGCGCCGGCCGGGTAGCGGGTGGGCAGCCGGCTGGGCGCGTCGAAGCCGGTGGACAGCGGCCGGCCGGACTCCAGCGCGGCGAGCATGGTGAACAGCTTGAACGTCGAGCCGGCCTGGTAGCCGGCCACGCTGCCGCCGCCGGAGATCAGCGGGTTGACGGTGTTCGGGTGGTTGCCCTGCCCGTTCGGGTTGGCGTCGAGGCTGTAGTGCCGGTTGACCGCCATGGCCAGGACCCGACCGGTGCCCGGCTCGACGGCCGCGATCGGCAGAGCGCGCGGGTTGTCGTACCCGTAGACGCCGGTCGCCTGCTTCTGTGCGGTGGCCTGGATCGTCGGGTCCAGCGTGGTGACCACGGTGTAGCCGCCCCCGCGCAACGCCTGCTCGCGCTCGGCGACGGTGTCGCCGAACTCCGGCTGGGCCAGCCACCACCGGCGCAGGTAGTCGCAGAAGAACCCCCAGCCGTCGCTGCCGCCGGCGGTGGCGGCGCAGCCGTTGGGCTGCTCGCTGGGGTGCAGGCCCAGCGGTTCGGTCTTGGCCTGGGCGGCCTGGGCGGCGGTGATCGCCCCGGTTTCGGCCATGGCGTCCAGCACGTATCCACGCCGGGTCAGCGCCGCGTCGGCGTTGCCGTCGATCGGGCTGTACGCCTCCGGCGCCTGCACGAGACCGGCGAGCAGGGCCGCTTCGGCGAGGGTCAGGTCGGCCGGGGCGGTGGAGAAGTAGCGCTGACTCGCCGCAGCGATCCCGTACGCCCCGGAGCCGAAGTAGGCGATGTTGAGGTAGCGGTTGAGGATCTCGTCCTTGCCGAGGCGCTGCTCCAGGGCGTTGGCGTAGCGGATCTCCTGAAGCTTGCGCCCGACGGTCTGCTCGGTGGCCGCGGCGCGCTCCTCTGCGGTGCGGCTCGGGTCGGTCTTGAGCACGTTGCGCACGTACTGCATGGTCAGCGTCGAGCCGCCCTGCTCGGTGCCGCCCTCGGTGACGTTGGTGACCAGGGCCCGCAGCATGCCGCGCACGTCGAACCCGCCGTGCTCGTAGAAGCGCCGGTCCTCGGCGGCCACGATCGCCTGCCGCATCACCGGCGCGATCTCCTCCAGCGTCACGTCGCTACGGTTGACGTCGTAGAACGTGGTGATCAACGTCTTGCCGTCGTTGGCGTAGAGGTAGGACCGCTGCGGGGTGGCCGGGGTCCGCAGCGCGTCCGGCAGCGCGGCGTAGCTGCCGATCGCCGCCTGCGCGGCGAAGCCGAGCAGCAGGTTGCCCGGCAGCGCGACGACCGCCAGGACGAGGCCGGCGAGCACGCCGGCCAGCAGCACCGTGAGCAGCCGCGACAGCGGCGTAGGGGTCGCCATGGTGACCAGGATTGCCACGAAAGCCACGATCCGGCCACCCTCAACGGCCAGTTGTCAGGCAATTCACCGCCATTTGCCAGTCGCCTTTGCGCTGCTCAGAGCCGAAGTACGCGAGGCCAGCTGAGGAAACCGGGCAACAGGAGCACCGCGCCCACCAGGGACAGGCGGGTCAGTACCAGCGGCAACCGGGCACGCTGCCACGCCCGACGCAGGTACTCCTGGCAGACCAGCCGGATCAGGTGGTGCCGCTTGGACCCGCGCCACGCGGTCCCGCCGGCCCCGCCGGTCCGGCCGGCCCTGCCGTGGCGACGCTTGCGTTGCTGGCGTCGCGGAGGATCTCCCGGGGCATCAGGCGGCCGGAACGGTAGGCGATGCCGATGCTGGCGACCAACGCGAAGATCGCCCCGAAGGTCTGCAACGAACCGATCAGCGCCCCGCCGAGGCCGAGCAACGGGCTGGCGATCATCAGCATCGTCCCGTCCCCGATGCTGAACATGCCCGAGCGGGCCACCGCCCAGCCGATGGACAGCCAGCCCGCGCTGTAACAGGTCGCCCCGACCAGCACCAGCATCCGGGCGGTGGTCCCGAAGACCGGGGTCTGCTCGGCCAGCCCGGCGAAGGGCAGCATCAGCACCGTGCCGGCGATGCTGACCAGCAGCCCGGTCACCGCGGACCGGCGGCTGCGGGTGGCGGCGAGCAGACCGGTCAGCCCGAGCAGCGCCAGCAGCCCGAGCCAGACCGCGACCACCCAGCCGACCAGGTACAGCGGCCGGCCGTCGGCCGGGTACGGGTCGTTGCCCACCCCGCCGTCGCTGGCCATCGCCACCGCGCCGTAGAGGATCGCGTACGCCGGTAGCAGCCAGACCGCGGCGCGGGCCAGCCGGCGCAGGGACCAGGCCCAACTGGCGTTGGTGGCCGGTCCAGGCGGGGCCGGCTCGTCGACGAAGGGCAGGACGCCGAAGCCGCCGCCGGTACGCCGGGTGCCCAGCGGTCCGGCGGGATCGTGCGCGCCCGGTACGTCGGGCGTGGACCACAAGCGCCTCAGTGGATCCATGCGTCACCTCGCTCATCCACGAGCGGTGCCGGGACGCGCCGAGGCGCCCCGATGCCTGGTCACCACCCGCACTAGGACCGATGGTGGCAGGCGCCGAGGCGCCTCATGAGTCTTTCTCGCATTTGTCCCGACCCGTCCGGTGACCAGATCCCCGTACCCGGATCGGAGCCCGCGCGATCACCGGCCCGGACCGGTCACCCGGTCCGGGCCGGCCCCGGGGTCAGCCCCGCTCGCGCTGGTCGGCCGGGTCGTTGAGCAGGCTCGCCGGGGAGACCGGCTCGGGCGCGGGCAGGCCCGGCTGTCCCTTGCCGCCGGTGGCCTGCGCCTCGGCCACACGTACCTCGTCGTGGATCTCCTGGGCAGCCGCGGCGGCGGCCTGCGCGGCCTCGGCGGCCTCCCGCTCGACCGCGCTGGCATCGTCGGAGGCCTGCTTGCTCGGCACGTCGCCGACCATCTGGCTCAGCCCGCCGAGCGCGCCGCCCATGCCCTCCAGCGCCTTGGTCAGCTCGGCCGGCACGATCCACACCTTGTTGGCGGTGCCGTTGGCGATCTGCGGAAGGGCCTGGAGGTACTGGTAGGCGAGCACCTTCTGGCTCGGGTTGGCCTGGTGGATGGCGTCGAACACGGTCCGGATCGCCTTCGCCTGACCCTCTGCCTGCAGGATGCGGGCCTGCCGGTCACCGTCGGCGCGCAACACCGCGGCCTGCTTCTCACCCTCGGCGGAGAGGATCTGCGACTGCTTGTGCCCCTCGGCGTTCAGGATCGCGGCACGGCGGTCCCGCTCGGCGCGCATCTGCTTCTCCATCGAGTCGCGGATGCTCGGCGGCGGCTCGATCGCCTTGATCTCGACCCGGGTCACCTTGATGCCCCACCGGCCGGTGGTCTCGTCCAGTACGCCGGACAGGTGCCGGTTGATCTCCTCACGGCTGGTCAGGGCGCGCTCCAGGTCCAGCGAACCGATCACGTTCCGCAGCGTGGTGACGGTGAGCTGCTCGATCGCCTGGAGGAAGTTGGAGATCTCGTAGGTGGCCCGGACCGAGTCCACCACCTTGAAGTAGAGGACGGTGTCGATCGACACGACCAGGTTGTCCGAGGTGATCACCGGCTGCGGCGGGAAGCTGACCACCTGCTCCCGCATGTCGACCTTGGTACGCACCGAGTCGACGAACGGCACGAGGAGGTTCAGCCCCGGGTTCAGGGTGCGCTTGTAACGGCCGAGCCGCTCGACCACGTCCTGACGCTGCTGTGGCACGATCCGCAACGCCTTGGCCAGGGTGATCACCGCGATCAGGGCAATACCTATCAACAGGACGGGAAACAAGAATTCCATCCGTTCACCTTTCCGCTTCGGGTAGCTCACCGGGCGTCGCAACGTCCCGCCAGACCAGGGCTACCGCCCCCCTGACCTGAATAACCTGCACCCGTTCGCCGGGTGCCAAAACCTGGGTGGCGTCGTAGGCGCGGGCGCTCCACAACTCGCCGTCGATCTTCACCATGCCCTGGTCGGCGTCGACCCGCTCCAGCACCAGTGCGGTGGAACCCTCGATCGCCTCGATCCCGAACGGGGTGTCGCCGCTCTCCGCGGCCGTCTGCTGGTGCCGCCGGATGACCGGGCGCGCGGCGAGCACGGTCAGTGCCGACACCGCGGCGAAGACCACCGCCTGCACCCCGACCGGGGCGCCGAGCGCGGCGGCACCGGCAGCGGCGAACGCACCGACCGCGAACATGATCAGGAACAGCGTCGCCGTGAAGATCTCGGCGACCGCCAGTAACACTCCCAGCACGATCCACAGCACGGCATCCACCACACGATCGTGACACGCCGATGCACGTGTCATCGAACTGACATGATCGAGGGCACAGCCGTACCAGCATCGAGGGAGACGTTCGTGCCCCTGCGTCCGGAAACCGCCCGGCAGATCGACGCCATGGTGACTGAAGCGCAGTCCACCGGCCACGCTCCGTCGCTGATCGTCGGCGTGATCCGCGACGGCACGCTGGCGCACCTGGCCACCGCCGGCACGCACCCTCGACCCGACGCCGACCTGCAGTACCGCATCGGCTCGATCAGCAAGACGATGACCGCGGTGCTGGTCATGCGGGAACGCGACGCCGGCCGGCTGGCGCTGGATGACCCGCTGCGGCGGCACCTGCCGGAGGTCAACGCGGCCGGCGCGGTGACCCTGCGCCAACTGCTCGGGCACGCCGGCGGCCTGCAACGCGAGCCCGACGGACCATGGTGGGAACGCAGCGAGGGCGTCAACCTGGGCGCCCTGCTGGCCGGCTTCTCCGCCACGAAGATCGCGTACCCGCCGTACCGGGCCTTCCACTACTCGAACCTCGCGTACGGGCTGCTCGGCGCGGTACTGGAACGAATCACCGGGACGCCCTGGGCGCAGCTGCTGCAGGAGCGGATCCTCGCGCCGCTGGGACTGCACCGCACCACGTACGCGGCCACCGAGCCGTTCGCCCGCGGCTACGTGGTGCACCCGTGGTACGACACGCTGCGGGAGGAGCCGCGTACGGACACCCGCGCCATGGCCCCGGCCGGGCAGCTGTGGTCCACCGTCGCCGACCTCGCCCGCTGGGCGGCCTTCCTCGCCGATCCCGACCCGGCCGTACTCGCGCCGGGCACCCTCGACGAGATGTGCGCCCCGGTGGTCATCGGCGACCCGGACTCCTGGCGCGGCGGGTACGGCCTCGGGATACAACTGACCCGCGACGGCGACCGGGTGTACGCCGGGCACGGCGGCTCGATGCCCGGCTACGTCGCCGTCCTGGCCGTGCACCGCCGCAGCCGCACCGGCATCGTCGGCTTCGCCAACTCGTACGGCTTCCGCACCGGCGGCATCGGGGAACTCGGCCAACGGGTGCTGACCCACGTGCTGGGCGCCGAGCCCGCGCCGGCCCGCCCCTGGCAGCCGGCCGACGCCCCGCCCCCGGCCGACCTGGCCGCGTTGACCGGTCGCTGGTGGTGGATGGGCTTCCCGCTCGACGTCACCTGGGACCACGCCACCGGCGAGCTGGTCGGGACGCTGCGCGGCGAGCGGATCACCCGGTACGCCCCGGACGGCCCCGACCGCTGGCGCGGGCGCGGCGGCCCGGAGGACGGCGAGGTGCTGGCCGTACTGCGCGACGACGCGGGCCGTCCGGTCGCCCTGGACATCGCCACCTTCGTCTTCACCCGTACGCCCTGAGCCCCTGACCCGCCCACCCGCCGGGGCGGGCTTCGATCACGGCGGGGTGGATCTGACCACGACCGCCGCCGGGACCGGTGGCGGCGCCTCCGGCCGGCGCCGGGACAGGCGGCGGACCGCGGTGTTCACCACGGCGATCAGCGGTACGGCGATGAGGGCGCCGAAGATGCCGTCGAGCACCACACCGGCGGTGACCGCCAGCACCACGGGCAGCGGGTGGAGGGCCACCGCTTTCCCCATGATCCAGGGCTGGAGGACGTTGCCCTCCACCTGCTGCACCACGATCACCGCCCCGAGGATGAACAGCGCGGTGACCCAACCCCCGTCAACGAGGGCGACCAGGACCGCCACCGCGCCGGACAGCGTCGCACCGACGATCGGGATGAACGCGCTGAGAAACACCAGTGCGGCCAGCGCGAAGGCGAACGGCACGTCGAACAGCACCAGCGCGATGCCGATGCCCACCGCGTCGATGAACGCCACCAGCACGGTGGCCCGGACGTAGGCCACCAGGGTCCGCCAGGAGGCGCGGCCGGCGTCGTCGAGCCGCCAACGGGCGGCGGCCGGAAACATCCCGACGATGAACCGCCAGATCCGCTCCCCGTCGCGGAGGAAGAAGAACATGGCGAACAACACCAGCAGGGCGCCGGTGAACGCCTCGACCACGGTGCCGGCGGTGGAGATCGCGCCGCTGGTCAACGTCTGCGCGTGCTCGTTGATCCAGTTCTGCCCGGCCTCGATGTACCGGTCGAGCTGCCCGTCGGAGAGGTTGAGCGGCCCCTCACGCAGCCATTCCTGGATCTGATCGATGCCGGCCGCGGCCTTGGCGCTGAGGTCGGGCAGACCTGCGATGAACTCGTTGACCACCAGCGTCAGCGTGCCGATCACGGCCGCCAGTCCACCGATCAGCACCACGGCGGTGGCCAGCGTACGGGGGAATCGGGCCCGCAACAGCCAGCCGACCGCCGGCGCCAGCAACGCGGCGAGCAGCAGCGCCACCAGCAACGGGACGACGACGATGCGGACCGTGCCCAGGAGGCGCAGCAACGCCCAGCCCACGATCCCGACGACGATGAGCCGCCACGACCAGGCGGCGGCGATCCGCAGCGCCCTCGGCACATCGGCGTCGTCGCGGCTCGTCGTCGACAGCCGCCCCTCGCCCGGCGGCCCGACGGGCTCGGGTTCTCGTACGGGCAAAAGCCGGTCCGCTTGTTCCGGATGGTCAGCCCGCCGCACGCGCTCCCGCTCGCGGGCCGCGCGCACCGACTCGCGCCCCGACTCGTATGCCTGGCGCAGCCGCTGTCGCAGGTGCTGGAACCGACTCAAGCGCACCCCCCGGGGTGGTAGGGAACAGCCCGTCCAACGGTAGCGGCCCGTCCCCGATGGACTCACTCCGGTTCGGTGACGAAATCGATCAGGCGCTCCATCGCGTTGATCAGCGGCGTCTCCACCTCGGCGAAGGTGTTCACCCGGGACAGGATGCGTCGCCACATGTCGGCCGGCTCGGCCACGCCGAGCGCCGCGCAGACGCCCTCCTTCCACGGCCGTCCCGGCGGCACCACCGGCCACGCCGCGATACCCAACGCCGCCGGCTTCACCGCCTGCCACACGTCGACGTACGGGTGCCCGGTCACGAGCACGTACGGCGAGTTCACCCGGGCCACGATCCGGCTCTCCTTGGAGCCGGGCACCAGGTGGTCGACCAGTACGCCGAGCCGCCGGTCGGGTCCGGGACGGAACGCACGCACCTCGGCGTCGAGGGCGTCGACGCCCTCCAGCGGCTCCACCACGACGCCCTCGATCCGCAGGTCGTCACCCCAGATCCGCTCGACCAGCGCGGCGTCGTGCACGCCCTCCACCCAGATCCGGCTGGCCCGGGCGACCCGGGCGCGTACCCCGTCCACCGCGATCGAGCCCGAGGCGGTACGGCGGCGGGCGGCCGGGACCGGTGCGCGGGCGGGACGGCGGAGAGTGACCGGGCGGCCGTCGAGCAGGAACGCCGCCGGCAGCAGCGGGAAGTTGCGCCGCCGGCCGTGCCGGTCCTCCAGCACGACCGCGCCGGAGTCGAACCCGACCACGGCGCCGCAGAAGCCCGAGTCGGCGTCCTCGACCACCAGATCCGGCTCGGCGTCGACCTCCGGGATCACCTTCCGCCGCCGCCAGTCCCCCGCCAACACGTCATCCGCGTACCGCCCCATCCCGCCACGCTAGTACCACGCCCACCCCAGAGCACCCCGCCCCGCCGACCACCCCCGCACTCCCCGCGGTCCCCGCCGCGACGGACACACCCGGAGCGGCGATCATGCACTTGTGGTGCCTCATAAAAGCCGCGAATATCGACGAACCGCCCACCACTACCGCAAGATCGGCACGGCGGGGAGGTGGGGGCGTGGCAGTCGAGACAGGGGCGGGCGTCAGCACGTACTCTTTCGGCATGTCCACCCCCGCTGCGGGTGCGGCCATCCTCGCGCCGCGCCGGTCGAGCCGGTTCGTTGCCTGGGTGCGCGCGTGGCGCGCCGGGCTGGTGCCCTTCGACGAGGTCTCCGACGCCGTCGCCGGCGACGAGGAGCACCTGGTCGCCGACGCGCCCGGTACCTGGACAGACGTGCCGCTGCGGGAGGCACTACCCACCCTGGCCAAGCTCTCGCCGGACGAGATCCGCCTGGTGCTCCCGGCCCCGGGCGACCCGCGCGGCCTGCCCGGCCCGGGTGACTTCGCCGGGGCCGCGCTGCTCGCCGGCGAGGCGGTCATCGCCGGCGGGCTGGGCCTGATCCCCGAGGTACGCGTACACACCTCGGGCTCCGGGGACACCTTCGAGACGGTGCTCTGGCGGGTCTACCCGCTGCCGGCGGACGCCCCGGCCGCCTCGCTCACCCTGCCCGGCGCCGCCGAGGCCGAGGCGGAACTGGCCGCCGCGCTGGCCGACACCACCGCCGCGCTCACCCGGCTCGACGTGGCCCAGTGGCGCCCCGAACTGGCCGGCGCCCTGGAGGCGCTGCGCCGCCCCGACGGCACCACCGACCTGCCGCCCGGATTCGACCCGCGGGCCCGCCGGCTGTTCGCCCGCGCCGCCGTACTCGACCGGGTACTCGCCCTGGCCGGGCACGCGGCACCCGGCGGCGCGGTCAACAACTACGAGGCCCAGCAGCGCGACGCCGCCCTGCGCCCGCTCACCGCGGCCTGCCGGCAGGCCCTCGTCGCCGCCTGCAACGCCCCCCTCCGCCCCTGACCCGCCAGCCCCAGCCCCAGCCCCAGCCGATCTTGCACTTTTGGTCGCCTGCGTGCCCGGCATGACCGGTGTCCGGCGACAGGAACTGCAAGATCGACGGCGCGGGCGAGGGTAGGACGGCGCGGGGCGACTATGGCGCGTAGGCGGCCAGGAAGACGTGGACGGCTTCGTCGGCCCAGCGGTGCAGTTCAGCGTCGTCGTACGACTCGCGGACGGCGAACATCGCCTCGTTGAGCGGGATCGACAGGATGAGGTAGTTCAGGTGCTGCGCGGCGAGCAGCGGGTCCGGTGCGCGCAGCAGCCCCCGCTCGGTGAGCCGGGTGATGGCGGCGGCGAGCGTGGCGTGACCGCGTTCCGGGGCGGCGCGGTGCCAGGCCCGGGCCAGCTCGGGGAAGCGCCCCGCCTCACCGATCAGCATGCGGCGCAGTTGGACGAGGTGCGGCGCGGTGACCGTGGCGATGTGCCTGCGCGCGAAGGTGCGCAGGTCGCGGGGCAGATCGTCGGATTCGGCGAGCGCTTCGACGAACGCTGATCCGGCCCGCTCGGCCTCGGCGATCGCGCCGGTGAAGACCGCCTCGAAGAGGGTGCGCTTGTCGGCGAAGTGCGCGTACACCGTCACCTTGGACACCCTGGCGCGAGCGGCGATCCGATCCATCCCGGCGGCGACGTAGCCGTGTTCCAGGAACTCGGCCAGGGCGGCGTCGAGGATCGCGCGACGGTTGACGTCCTTCCGCATGCCAGAACTGTACTGTACCGTTCAGTTCATGGGTAAGGTGACCTCAAGGGACGGCACTCGCATCGCCTACGAGCGCGACGGCTCCGGGCCGCCACTGATCCTCATCGACGCCGCCCTGCACTTCCGCGCCAACAGTTCCCTGGGTGAACTCGCCGACCTGCTCGCGCCCGACTTCACCGTCTACCGGTACGACCGTCGTGGCCGCGGCGACAGCACCGACACCCAGCCGTACGCCCCGGCCCGCGAGGTCGAGGACGTCGCCGCGCTGATCGCCGAGGCCGGTGCGCCCACCTCGCTGTACGGGTACTCCTCCGGCTGTTTCGTGGCGCTGCACGCGGCGGCCGCCGGGCTCGACGTACACCGGCTGGCCCTGCTGGAACCACCGACGGACACCGATGACGACTCCGGCGAGCAGCGGGCGTTCATCGCGGAACTGAGCGGGCTGACCGGCGCCGACGCGGTGACCTTCTTCCTGACCGGCATCGGCGTGCCCGAGGAGATGGTGGCCGGCATGCCCGGCACGCCGTCCTGGGACGCCATGGTCTCGGTCGCGCACACCCTGATGTACGACAGCCGGCTCGGCGAGGCCACCGGCACGGATCTGCTCGCCCGGGTGCGTACCCCGACGCTGGTTCTGGCCAGCGCCGGCAGCAGCGGCGACCTGACCGGGATGGCCGCCGCCACGGCGGCGCTGCTGCCCGCCGCCGAAGACCGCAGCCTGGCCGGCGAGTGGCACGGCGTACCGGCGGCGACCCTGGCCCCGGTGCTCACCGAGTTCCTGCGCCGCGACCTCCCGGGCTGACCCGGCGCCGCCTGGGAACCGACGACCCCGGTGGCCGGCCACGGGGGTGCCGGCCGCTGGGGTTCAGATCTCGTCGATCAGGTCGGCGACCGAGTTGACGATGCGCGACGGGCGGTACGGGTAGCGTTCCGCCTCGGTGCGGCTGCTGATCCCGGTCAGCACCAGGATGGTCTCCAGCCCGGCCTCGAGGCCGCAGAGGATGTCGGTGTCCATCCGGTCGCCGATCATCGCGGTGTGCTCCGAGTGCGCGTTGATCGTGTTCAGCGCCGAGCGCATCATCATCGGGTTGGGCTTGCCGACGAAGTACGGCTCCACCCCGGTCGCCTTCGAGATCATCGCGGCGACCGAGCCGGCGGCGGGCAGGGCGCCTTCAACCGAGGGGCCGGTGGCGTCGGGGTTGGTGCAGATGAACCGCGCCCCGTCGTTGATCAGCCGGACGGCCTTGGTGATCGCCTCGAAGCTGTAGGTGCGGGTCTCCCCCAGCACCACGTAGTCGGGCGCGAAGTCGCTCAGCACGTAGCCCACCGCGTGCAGCGCCGTGGTCAACCCGGCCTCCCCGATCACGTACGCCGTGCCGCCCGGCCGCTGGTCTGCCAGGAACTGGGCGGTGGCCAGCGCGGACGACCAGATCGCCTGCTCCGGCACGTCCAGGCCCATCCGGGCGAGCCGGGCCTGGAGGTCACGCGGCGTGTAGATCGAGTTGTTGGTCAGCACGAGGAACGGCTTGCCGGAGGCGCGCAACCGGTTGACGAACTCCGGAGCGCCCGGCACGGGCTGGCCCTCGTGCACCAGCACGCCGTCCATGTCGGTGAGCCAGCTTTCGACGGGCTTGCGGTCATGCATGATCGTCATTCCCTGGGGGTGTCGGGATCGCCGGAGCGGTCAGGACGGACGGCGGGGCGGGACGCAGCAGACGGTGGGGCAGTCGTCCCACATCGGCAGCTCGCCGAGCCGGCGGCGCAGGCTCGCCCCGTCCGGGTCGATCCGCTCCAGGACCAGCTCCCGCACCATGGTCACGAAACGCGGGTCGATGCCCGGGGTGGCGGCGCGGACGAAGTCCAGGCCGAGCTGCTTGGCCGTGTCCAGCGCCTCGGTGTCGAGGTCCCACACCACCTCCAGGTGGTCGGAGACGAAACCGATCGGGCTGACCACCACGCCGGTGACGCCCTGCCCGGCGAGCGTGGCCAGGTGGTCGTTGACGTCCGGCTCCAGCCACGGTACGTGCGGCGGGCCGGAGCGGCTCTGCCAGACCAGGTCGTACGGCAGGTCCGGGGCCGCCGCCGCGTGCACCAGCCGGGCCGTCTCGGCGAGCTGGGCGGTGTACCGGCCGCCGTGCGGGCCGGCGCTGTCGGCCGCCGAGATCGGTACGGAGTGCGCGGTGAAGACGAGCCGGGTGCTGTCCCGCCGCGCCGGATCGAGCTGGGCCAGTGCCGCGCGTACCGCGTCGACGTGCGGCTCGACGAATCCGGGGTGGTCCCAAAACTGGCGCAGCTTGTCGATCGACGGCGCGTCCGGGCCGACCGCTGCCCGGGCGGCGGTGATGTCCTCCTGGTACTGCCGGCAGGATGAGTACCCGCCGAAGGCGCTGGTGACGAAGGCCAACGCCCGCCGTACGCCGTCGTCGCGCAGCTGCGCCACGGTGTCGGCGAGCATCGGCTTCCAGTTCCGGTTGCCCCAGTACACGGGCAGGTCGAGGCCATGGGTGGCGAAGTCCGCGCGGATCGCCGCGAGCAGCTCGCGGCACTGCTCGTTGATCGGGGAGACGCCGCCGAAGTGCTGGTAGTGCTCGGCGACCTCGGCCAGCCGCTGCGGCGGGACGCCCCGCCCCCGGGTCACGTTCTGCAGGAACGGCAACACGTCGTCCGGCCCCTCCGGGCCACCGAAGGACACCAGCACCACCGCGTCGTACGCCATGGTCCCATTCTTCCCGGTGACCGGGGGCGGTCCGGCAACGCCCCCGGGTCCCGGTCGTTAACAGGGGCCCCCTGCTATACCGCAGGCGTTAAGAGGGGGCCCTTCCTTTCACCTGGGCGTCGATGGCGTGGCACCGATGGCGTGGTAGCCGCCGTCGACGTGCACGATCTCGCCGGTGGTGGCCGGGAACCAGTCCGACAGCAGCGCCAGGCAGGCCCGGGCGGCCGGCTCCTGGTCGGTGAGGTCCCAGCCCAGCGGGGCCCGCTCGGCCCAGGCGTCCTCGAACTGCTCGAAGCCGGGGATCGACTTGGCGGCCATGGTGCGCAGCGGCCCGGCGGAGACCAGATTGCTGCGGATGCCCTGCTTGCCCAGGTGCAGGGCGAGGTAGCGGGAGGCGGACTCCAGCCCGGCCTTGGCCACCCCCATCCAGTCGTAGACCGGCCACGCCTGGGTGGCGTCGAAGGTGAGGCCGACCACCGCGCCGCCCGGCGACATCAGCGGCAGCGCCGCGACCGCGAGCGACTTGTAGGAGTACGTCGAGACGTGCAGCGCGGTCGCCACGTCCTCCCAGGAGGCGTCGAGGAAGCCGCCGCCGAGGCAGCTCTGCGGCGCGAAGCCGATCGAGTGGACCACCCCGTCGAGGCCGTCGACGTGCTCGCGGACCTTGTCCGCCAGGCCGGCCAGGTGCTCGGTGTTGGTCACGTCCAGCTCGATCACGGGTGCCGGCTCGGGCAGCCGCTTGGCGATCCGCTCCACCAGCGAGAGCCGGCCGTACCCGGTGAGCACGACCTGCGCGCCGTTCTCCTGGGCGAGCTTCGCCACCGAGAAGGCGATCGAGGCGTCGGTGATGACGCCGGTTACGAGCAGCCGCTTACCGGCCAGCAGTCCGGACATTACGCTCATTCCTCCGTGGTGGTTACTCAGTGCCCCATGCCGAGGCCACCGTCGACCGGGATGACCGCGCCGGAGACGTAACCGGCGCTGTCCCCGGCCAGCCAGGTGACCACCGCGGCAACCTCGTCCGGGCTGGCCAACCGGCCCGCCGGGATCGACTTGAGGATCTCCGCCCTGCGGTCCTCGGACAGTACGGCCGTCATGTCGGTGTCGATGAAGCCGGGCGCGACCACGTTGGCGGTGATGTTCCGGCTGCCCAGCTCCCGGGTGATCGAACGGGCGACCCCGACCAGGCCGGCCTTGCTGGCCGCGTAGTTCACCTGACCCGCGCCGCCGGACAGGCCGACCACCGAGGAGATGAAGATCATGCGGCCCCACCTGGCCCGCAGCATCTTCCCGGAGGCGCGCTTGGCGCAGCGGTAGGCGCCGGTCAGGTTGGTGTCCAGCACCCGGGTGAACTGCTCCTCGGACATCCGCAGCAGCAGCGTGTCGTCGGTGATCCCGGCGTTCGCGACCAGCACCTCCACCGGCCCCAGCTCCGCCTCGACCGTGCTGAAGGCGGCCTCCACCGACGCGGCGTCGGTGATGTCGCACTGCACGCCGAACAGCCCTTCGGGCGCCCCGCTGCCCCGGTGGGTGATCGCCACCCGGTCACCCTGCTTCGCGAAGGCCTGCGCGATGGCCAGACCGATTCCGCGGTTGCCTCCGGTCACCAGCACTGTTCGAGCCACGGTGCTTCCTCTCCAAAGATCGCTGCGGGTTGGAGACTAGGCGCTACCGCACGGTAATCACTAACCCGCCCCACGTCATACCGGGGTACGACGCGGTGGATCAGCCCGCGGTGGCACGACGGGAGCACCCGACCGAACTACCCTGCCGGCGTATGGACCGCAGTACCGTCCGTCGCGCCCTGGCGGCCCTACGTCGCACCGTAGCCGGGCCGGACTATCCCCCCGTCCGGCCAGCACTGGACCGGTTACGTTCCCGGCCCCGCACGGCCGCCGCCCTCCGGACCCTCGGACTGCTGGCCCTGCTCGGGCTGACCCTGCTCACCGCGCAGTTCCTGCTCGACTCGCGCAAGTTGCCCGTCGCCACCGCCTGGGCGATCGCGATCCTCTCCGTCGCGCCGCTGCCGCTTCTGCTGACCCGACCGCTGTTGGCCTGGCGGATCATGTTCGTCGGGCAGTTGTTCGGCACCTTCAACCGGCGGCCGGACGACGACTGGCCGTGGAGCCCGACCCAGATCCTGGTCATCGTGGTCGTGCTCACCGCCGTGGCCGCGCGGGTCGACCGGGCCGTGCTGGCCTGGGTCGGGCTGTTCAGCCTCCTGCCGGTCTGGATCTTCGTGCCACCCCGCAACCAGGTCGGCATCACCCTGCTGTTCGTGGTGCTGCTCCTCCTCGGCGAGCTGGTACGGCACAACCTGCTCACCCGGCGGGCGCTGGCGGAGCAGGCCGAACTGAGCGAGCTGGAGCAGGCCCGGCGCGCGGTGCTGGAGGAACGCACCCGGATCGCGCGGGAACTGCACGACGTGGTCGCGCACCACATGTCGATGATCGCCGTGCAGGCGGAGACCGCACCGTACCGGCTGTCCGCCGTACCCGAGCCGGTGCGGGCCGAGTTCGCCGCCATCGCCGACTCCGCCCGGGCGGCGCTTACCGACATGCGTCGGCTGCTGGGCGTGCTGCGCAGCGAGTCGGAGGATCCGCGGACCGCGCCGCAGCCCACTCTGGCGGAGTTGCCCGCGCTGGTGGCCGCCGCCCAGCGCGCCGGCATGGCGGTGACACTGGACACCGACATCCCCACCGAGCCGTCGGCGCCGATCGGGCTGGCCGCGTACCGGATCGTCCAAGAGGGCCTGGCCAACGCGGCCCGACACGCGGCCGGCGCCGCAGTGCGCGTCAACGTGCGGAAACTGGCCGGCGGGCTGGCGGTACGGGTGGTCAACTCGGGCGGCGGCAGCCCGGCCGGGCCGGACGCGCGCGGCGGCGGGCAGGGGCTGACCGGCATGCGGGAACGGGCCATCGCCCTCGGCGGCACCTGCGTCGCCGGGCCCACCAGTGACGGCGGCTACGCGGTGGAGGCGCTGCTGCCCGGCGACCGGGAGGACGGAACAGCATGATCCGGGTGCTGATCGCCGACGACCAGGCGATGGTCCGGCAGGGCTTCGGCGCGCTCCTTGCCGCCCAGCCGGACCTGCTGGTGGTCGGCGACGCCGCCGACGGCGCCCAGGCGGTCGCCGAGGCCCGCCGGCTCGACCCGGACGTGGTGCTGATGGACGTGCGGATGCCGGTGCTCGACGGGCTGGCCGCGACTCGGAAACTGCTCGGCGACCGGCCGGCCGACCGGCCGAGGGTGCTCATCCTCACCACCTTCGACCTGGACGACTACGTCTACGAGGCGCTGCGCGCCGGAGCCAGCGGCTTCCTGCTCAAGGACGCCCCGGCGGCCGACCTGGTGCACGCGGTACGCGTGGTCGCCGCCGGTGACGCGCTGCTCGCACCAGCCGTGACCCGCCGGTTGATCGCCGAGTTCGCGGCCCGGCCGCAGCAGCGGCGACACCGGCCCACCGCCCTCGCCGCGCTCACCCCCGGGAGACCGAGGTGCTGCGGCTGATCGCCCGGGGACGGTCCAACACCGAGATCGCGGCCGACCTGGTCGTCGCCGAGCAGACCGTCAAGACCCACGTCGGCCGGATCCTGGCCAAGCTCCAGCTACGCGACCGCGCCCAGGCCGTCGTCCTCGCGTACGAGACCGGTCTGGTCGCCGCCGGGGAGTAGTCCCCGGGTACCAGGCCGGGAACCGCTCCCCGGGTTGACGCCCCTCGACCGTCGACCCGCGCAGCCTCGCACCACCGACCGGTGCGAAGGGAGCACGTGTGATGGTGCGCAGGGATGTTCTCCGGGTGGGCCTCGCGGCGCTGCTCGGGGCCGGGCTGGTGGCGCCACCGGCGGGAACGCCGGTCGGTGTGCCGGCGGGCTTCGTCGAGGCGTACCCGATGACGGCCGGGGCGATGGCCGCGGCCGGGTCGCCGTACGCCGGTTGGGCGGGTCAGGGGCGGCGGTTCCTGGCCTTCGACGCCCGGGGCGACGGCTACGCCGTCGAGGTGGTCGGCGACCTGGCGACCGCGGACCGGATCGCGGTGCTGGTGCCCGGGGTGGGCAGCCGGCTGCCCGACTTCGACCGCGGGCTGGGTGGGGTGGCCCGGCGCGCCCCCGCCCGGCAGGCCCGGGACCTGCACGCCGCGCTGCGCCACGCCGAACCGCACGCCCGGGTCGCGGTGCTGGCCTGGCTCGGCTACGACGCACCCGACGGCCTCGCCGCCGCGGCCACGCCGGCCAGTGCCCGTCGCGGCGCCCGCGCCCTCGGCGAGCAGCTGCGCGTGCTGGCGACGCGGCGGCCCACCGCCCGCGTCACACTCGTCGGGCACAGCTACGGCGCGTTGGTCGTCGGGCTGGCGGCCGTCGACGCCCCACCGCAGGTCACCGACGTGGTGAGCCTCGGCGGCGTGGGGATCGGGGTGGACCGGGCCGACCGGCTCGGCCCGGTCCGGGTGTGGGCGGCCGAGGCGCCGGACGACTGGATCCGCCGGGTGCCGCAGGTGCGGCTGCCCGGAATCGGGCACGGGATCCGGCCGGCCGACCCGTCCTTCGGGGCACGGCCGCTGCCGGCCGCCGCGACCGGCCACGACGGGTACCTGCTGCCCGGCGGGCCGACCCTCGCGGCCGTCGCCGAGGTGGTGCTGTACGGCGCCACCGGCCCGGGGATCCGGCCGACGCCCGGCGGGCCGCCGCCAACAACCGAGGGTGGCGCGGACCCGGTGCCCGCCGGTGCGGCGGCGGGAGCCACCCGGTGAGCGCCGACCGGGCCGGCCCCCACCCGCACCGCGACCCGGCCGTCGACGGCCTGCGGGCGTACGCCGTCGCCGGGGTGGTGCTCGGCCACTGGCTGGTCACCGGCCTGGTGCTCGACGCCGAGGGCACGCTGACCCAGGCCAGTCCACTGACCGCGATGCCCGCCCTGGCCCCGGCCAGTTGGGCGCTGCAGACCCTCGGGCTGTTCTTCTTCACCGCCGGGTACGCCTCGGCCTGCTCGGCCGCCCGGCATCCGGGTGCCGGCTGGCTCACCCGTCGGCTACGCCGGCTGGTCCTGCCGGCGGTGGCCCTGCTCGGCACCGGCGCGGCCGTGCTGCTGGCCGCCACCGTGGCCGGTGTGCCGGACGGCACCCTGTCGGTGGCGCTCAGCCTGGCGGTCAGTCCACTGTGGTTCCTGGCACCGCTGCTCACCCTCGTCGTGCTCACCGGCCCACTGCGCGCCGCCGTACGGCGCTGGGGAACGCTGCGCTGCGTCCTCCCGGCGGTGGCCGTGGTGGGCGCGATCGACCTGGCCACCCAGGCGCTGCCCGCCGGCACCGGGCTGCCTCCGGTGACGGTGCTGGCGGCCTGGGCCGTGCCGTACCTGCTGGGTCTGGCCCACGCCGACGGACGGCTGACCGCCCGACGCGACGCGGTGTGGCTGGCCGCCGTCGGGGCGGCCGGACTCGCCACCCTGGTCGCGCTCGGCTACCCGGTCAGCGCGGTCGGGATTCCCGGGGCCGGCCGATCCAACCTGGACCCGCCGTCGCTGCTGGTGGTGGCGCTCGCGGTGACCCAGGTCGGGCTCAGTCTGCTGGCCCGGCCGGCGCTGGCCCGGCTGCTGTGCCGACCGCTGCTCCGGCGGCTGGTCGACGGGGTCAACCGGCACGCGGTCCGGGTCTACCTCTGGCACCAGCCGGTGCTGGTCGGGGTGGCCGTACTCGCGGCCCACGGCGGGGCCGCCCTGCCCGGACTGCACACCAGCCCCGACGGCCCGACCTGGCTGCTGGCCCGGCTCGGCTGGCTGCCGGTCCTGGCGGCCGCCCTGGCGATGCTGGTGCGCCGGCGACCGTTCTCTCCGATTCCCTCCGCCGACGGTCGTGGCGCCACCGTGTCCCGCTCGCCGGCCGTCGGCCGATGAACGGCGGCGGGCGGGGGTCCGGTCGGCCGAATGCGGTGATTCGCCGTACCGGGTGTACGATGATCCCCGTTTGCGGGCCATCCGTCGGCCCGTATCGCTCCGGACCCCGCCGACCGCAGGAGGTGATCGCTGTGCCAGATAGCGATCCTCCCAGTCGTGGCCGGGCCGATCGCCAGCCGCGCTGAGTCTCGCTCCGCCTGAGCTGGCCCGCTCCCCGCGCACCCGTCCCGCCGCCCGGCACCTCCGCCGGGACGGCCGAGCACGCGGGTGCCACCGGAAGCCGTCCGGTCACGACTTCGTGTGTGCGCGTCCTGGTCCACCCCCTGCGGCCCGCCCTGCCCGCGGCCCGCCGAGTCGCCACCCCGGAGCCTGTCATGAGCCGCTACGTCGCCCCGCTGGGTTTCACCCTCGCCGCTGTCTGGGTAGCCGTCCTGTTCGTCCTGGCCAGCGCCAGCCAATAACCCGCCCCACACCACCCCCGCCCGCGCCGTTGATCATGAAGTTGGTGGGCGGTTTGATCTCCAAACCACCTGCCAACCTCATGATCAACCAAGGCCAGGCCAGGGGTGGGTCAGAGGATGCGGGAGGTCCAGAGGAGGGTGAGGGCGCCGGCGCAGAGGGCGAGCAGCAGGGCGATACCGGCGTACCACTGGGTGATCTCCCGGGGTTCGGTGCGGAACCCGATCGAGCTGCCCATGTCCTGGTACACCTGCTTCAACTCGCTCACCGAGGCCGCCTCGTAGAAATAGCCCTCGGTGGTCTCGGCGAGTTCGGCGAGGGCGAGCCGGTCCACCGGCACCCGCTGCAACTGGCCACCGATGTCGACGTGGCCCGCGTCCGTGCCGAACGCGATGGTGGAGACCGGCACGTTCGCCGCCTGCGCCGCCGCGGCCGCCTCCTCCACCGACCGGCCGGCCGTGCGGTAACCGTCCGACAGCAGCACGATGCGGGCCGGCGGAATCCCCGCCGCGCCGTCCGCCGGCACCGACCGGATCGCCTCCAGGCAGGTGAAGACCGCCTCCCCGGTGGCCGTCGCCTCGGCCAGCACCAGCCCGTCGATGGCGCTGGTCACCGCCGGGCGGTCCTTGGTCGGCGGCACCAGCACGTTGGCCGACTTGGCGAACGAGACCAACCCGACGTTGTACGTCTCGGGCAACTCGCCCACGAACTGCTTGGCCGCCTCCTGGGCGGCCTCCAGCCGGTTCGGCGACACGTCATCGGCCTGCATGGACAGGGACACGTCGATGGCCAGCATGATCGTGGCCCGCTCCAGCGGCTCCCGGGTGTCGACCGCCGGCCGGGCCAGCGCACCGGCCAGCACCAGCAGGGCGAGCAGGAACGCGACAGCCGGCACGTGCCGCCGCCAGCCCAGCCCCTTCGGAGCCACGGTACGCAGCAGGTCCACGTTGGTGAACCGCATCGCGTACTCCCGGCGGCGCAACTGCCGCCAGACGTACAGCGCGGCGAGGGCGAGCACCGGCAGCACGGCCAGCAGCCACCACGGTTGCAGCAGTCGAATCATCGAGTCGTCCCTCGGGTGCGGGCGTGCCGCTGCGCGGCCACGAAACGCACCATGTCCAGCAGCCAGTCTCGGTCAGTACGCAGTCGCAGGTGCGCGGCGCCGGCGGCGCGCAACGCGGCGGAGATCTCCGCGCGCTGAGCGGCGGCGGCCGCGGCGTACCGGTGCCGCAGCCCCGGGTCGGCGGTCTGCACCTCGTGCAGCTCGCCGGTCTCCGGGTCGACCACCGGGAGCACCCCCACGTCGGGCAGCTCCAGTTCCCGCGGGTCGACCACCTCGATCGCCAGTACGTCGTGCCGTACCCGCAGCTTGCGCAGCGGCCGGGACCACTGCGCCGGCGGGGCGAGGAAGTCGGAGATGACCACCGCGACCCCACGCCGCCGGGGTGGGCGGTTGAGCATGTCGACCAGCGCCCCGAGATCGCTACGGCCGGGCCGGATCTCGGTGGCGGCGATGGCCCGCAGCATGCCCTGCGCCTCCTTGCGCCCGCCCCGGGCGGGCAGCCGGACCAACCGCCCCGGGCCAGCCGGGACGGGCGCCGCCCGTTGCCCGCGCCCGGGTACGGGAGCGTCGCCGCCGCTGCCCACGACCGCCCCGATCCGGTTGCCGCCCCGCACGGTCAGGTGCGCGATGGCCGCCGCCGCCGCGATCACCACCTCCCGCTTGAGCCATCGGCCGGTGCCGAAGTCCAGGCTCGCCGACAGATCCACCGCCAGCCACGTCTCCAGCTCACGGTCGGCAACGGTACGCCGTACGTGCGGCGTCGTGGTGCGGGCGGTGACCGGCCAGTCCATCCGGCGTACGTCGTCGCCGGGGCGGTACTCCCGCGACTCGCCCGCCTCGCTGCCCGGCCCGGGCAGCAGGCCCGCGTAGTCGCCTTGGAGCAGGCCGTCGAGCTTGCGGGTGACCAGCAGTTGCAACCGGGACAGCACCGCGCCGGAGCGGTTGCTGGCCGCGTCCGCCGTGCCGTCCCGGTTGCCCGGGAGAGGGGTGGTCGAGGTCACGGCCGCTGCCCGGGCCACCCCGAGGTCGGGGCCACGGCACCCGGCGGTGGTGGCGGCGTCGCCTGCTGCCGGGGCGCCACCGACGGCAGTGGGATGGTCGACAGCACCCGGTGCACCACGTGGTCGGCCGGCACGTCGTCGGCGAGCGCGTCGTAGCTGAGCACCAGGCGGTGCCTCAGGATGTCCGGCGCGATGTCCTGCACGTCCTGCGGCAGGGCGTAGTCCCGGCCGCGCATCAACGCCAGCGCCCGCGTCGCCCGGACCAGACCGAGCGAGGCCCGGGGGCTGGCACCGTACTGGATCAGTTGCGCGACGTCGGGCATGCCGTGCTCGGCCGGGGTACGCGTGGCCAGCACCAGCCGCACCGCGTAGTCGACCAGCGCGTTGTGCACGAAGACCTGGTCGGCCTTGTGCTGGAGGGCGATCAGGTCTTCGGTGGCGAACACGGGAGTGGGCTCGGGCGCGGCGACCCCCATCCGGTAGACGATCTCCCGCTCCTCGGCGTCGGTCGGGTACCCCACCACGATCTTCATCAGGAACCGGTCCCGCTGCGCCTCCGGCAGCGGGTAGACCCCCTCCTGTTCGATCGGGTTCTGCGTCGCCATCACCAGGAACGGGTTCGGCACCCGGTGGCTCTCACCCCCGATGGAGACCTGCCGCTCGCTCATCACCTCCAGCAACGCCGACTGCACCTTGGCCGGCGCCCGGTTGATCTCGTCGGCGAGCAGGAAGTTGACGAAGACCGGCCCCAGTTCCACGTCGAACTTCTCGCTGGACTGCCGGTAGATCCGGGTGCCCATGATGTCGGCCGGCACCAGGTCGGGGGTGAACTGCACCCGGGCGAACGACCCGCCGACGACCTTGGCGAGCGTCTCCACCGCGAGGGTCTTGGCCACCCCCGGCACGCCCTCCAGCAGGCAGTGCCCCCGGGCGAGCAGCGCCACGAACATCCGCTCCACCATCCGGTCCTGCCCGACGATCACCCTCTTGATCTCGAACAGCGCCCGCTCCAGCAGGGTGGCGTCCTGCGCCGGTGTGGTCGACGGCGCGGGCGCCTGCGGCTGCGCCCCGTTCGGCGTCGGGGCATCGGGCGTGGTCGGCTGGGCCACCGGTCCTCCACAGCATGATGGGTCGTCGCGACGTGTGCGCTACCAAGCCTCGCATGCCTGGCTGAGTACGGACGGGGGGAGCGACCGATTTCCGCCACGCCGTCCCGCGCCAGGCGAATCACCGATCACCAGTGGACAGATGCCGCCCCGGCGTGTGTACCATTCATCCGTCGCCGGGCGGCTTCCCCCGTGGCCGCCCGGCGCTCATCCTCTCCCGCCGCCCTAGACTGGCCGGGATGAGCGACCCCGAGCTTGCCACCGAGGCCCTGATCTGTTCGGCCCGCGGGTGTCGCGCCCCCGCCGGATGGGCCCTGCGGTGGAACAATCCCCGCCTGCACGAGCCTGATCGGCGCAAGACCTGGCTCGCCTGCGACGCGCACCGCACCTCCCTCGGCGATTTCCTCACCGCGCGGGGCTTCCTGCGCGAGGTCGCCCCGCTGGCCGAATCGCCTACGCTCGAAGGGTGGACGCGTACAACGAAAGGCCAAATCGGTGAGTGATGAGGCAGCGGGGGGCCCAGGGCCGGTGCCCGCCGCGCCGCTCGGCCCGCTCGAACCGTGGCCGGACACCGTCCGGTGGCAGTCGATCTCGTCCGACCTGATCTGGGTGGAGTTGCTGCGACTGTCCGCCCTGGTGGCCGTCGTCTCGGTCGCGCTCGGTCTCGGCTGGGCGCTCAGCGGGTCCTGGTTGTTCGGGGTGGCGCTCGGCGCCGTCCTGCTGCTCGCCGTCTGGCGGTCGGTGACCATCGTCCGGGCGGTACACGCCTGGGGCTACGCCGAACGCGAGGACGACCTGCTGGTCCGGCACGGGCTGCTGGTCCGCCGGCTGTCCATCGTGCCGTACTCCCGGATGCAGTTCGTCGACGTCAGCGCCGGCCCGCTGGAGCGGGCGTTCGACCTGGCCACCGTGCAGTTGCACACCGCCGCGGCGGCGAGTGACGCCCGGGTGCCCGGCCTGCGTCCCGCGGAGGCGTCCCGGCTGCGGGACCGGCTCACCGCGCTCGGCGAGGACCGGGCGGAAGGTCTGTGACCGGCCCGGCCGGGTGGAGCCCGGACCGACCCCCACCCTCCCCCGGCGACACACCGCCACCCGGCCCGCCGGCCACGCCCCCTCCAATCGGCCCGCCGGCCGCCGCCCCACCGCCCGGGCCGCCGGCCGCCGCCCCACCACCCGGCTTCCCGGCCGCGGCTCCGCCACCCGGCACCGGTCCGCATCCCCTGCCTCCAGCAGCGCCGCCTCCGGGGCCGCCACCCGGGCACCATCCGGGGCCGCCAACCCCGCCCGGCGTCGGTCCACATCCCTGGCCACCGACCGCTGCACACCCGTGGCCGCCGGGGTATCCGCCCGGCGCACCGTACCCGCCCGGCGGGTGGCCGGGCCCACCGCCGGACACCGCGCAGGCGCGGCAGCGACTGCACCCGTTGAGTCCGGCGCTGCACGGCGCGAAGTCGCTGGTCGTGGTCATCGCCGGGTTGTCCTGGTCGACGCTGTCCCGGGTCGGGCTCGGCTGGTTCGTGGCGATGGTGGTGGTGATCGCCCTCGGCGCCACCGTGTTGTCCGTGGTCAGCTGGTACTACACCGGCTACCAGCTCGTCGGCCGGGAGCTGCGGATCCACGAGGGGCTGCTGTGGCGACGGACCCGGGCCATCCCGCTGGAACGGCTCCAGGCCGTCGAGGTGGTCCGGCCGTTGCTCGCCCAGCTCACCGGGCTGGCGGAGCTGCGGCTGGAGGTGGTCGGCGGGGGCAAGACCGAGGCGCCGCTGGCGTTCCTCAGCGTCGCCGAGGCGTCCGCCCTCCGGCAGCGCCTGCTGGCCCTGGCCGGGCGGCCGGCCGCGCAGGGTCCACGGCCGGCGGAGGCGCCGACGGCGGTGCCGACCGGTGCCGAGCCCACCACGCCCGCCGGTCGGCCGCTGCACGCGGTGAGCAACCGGGACCTGTTGATCAGCCAGCTGTTGACCCCGCAGGCGTTCCTGCTGCCGTTCGGCGTGGCCTTCGTGGCCGCGCAGTTCCTGTCGGAGGGTTCCTGGTCCTTCATCGCGGTGGCGAGCACGCTGACCGCGATGGCGGGCATCCTGCTGCAACCCGTCCGCCGGGTCCTCGACGACTGGCAGTTCCAGCTGGCCCGCGACGACGACCGGCTGCGGATCCGCAACGGCCTGCTGGAGACCCGGGTGCAGACGGTACCGCTGCACCGGGTGCAGACCGTGGGCGTGACCTGGCCGTTGCTCTGGCGGGTCAAGGGCTGGCTACGGCTACGCCTGGAGGTGGCCGGCTACGCCGCCGGCGAGCCCGATCAGCGTAACCGGCCTGACCGGCTGCTTCCGGTCGGCGACTCGGCGACCGGCGCGGCGATCGTCGCCGAGGTGCTGCCCGGGGTCGCCCTGTCGTCGTTGCCGCTGAGCCCGCCGCCGTCCCGGGCCCGCTGGGTCAACCCGCTGAGCTGGCAGGTTCTCGGTGCCGGTCTGACCGAGCAGGTCTTCGTCGTACGCTCCGGTCTGCTCACCCGCCAGCTGACCATCGTGCCGTACGCCCGGTTCCAGAGCGTCCGGGTGGTGCAGGGGCCGGTGCAGCGCCTGCTGGGGCTGGCCACCGTGCACGTCGACACTGCCGGTGGGGCCGGCGCGGCGGCGGTGGACCGGGACCTCGCCGACGCCTGGGCGCTGGCGGCGGAGCTGACCGTCCGTGGCCATTCCGCCCGCCGCGCCGGCTGACCGCGGTCAGCGGGCGGCCGGGACCGCGGCCTCCTCGGTGGGTGCCGCCTCGGCGCCGGTGGGCGGGTCGGTCGGGATGTGGCGGGCCTTTCGGCGGGCCCACCACCGTTCGGCCCAACCGACCACCAGGAAGGTGAGCCCGACGTACGCCCAGCCCACCAGCACGTCGATCACGTAGTGCTCGCCGCTGTAGACCAGCGTGAACGTCATCGCCAGCGGGTACGCCAGCAGCAGCGGCCACCAGCGGCGCCGGGTGCTCCGCAGGAAGAACAGCACCACGAACAGTGCGAACGCGGTGTGCAGCGACGGCATCGCGGCCACCGGGTTCGAGGCCAACTGCCCGGCGTTGAGCAGGTTGCCGGCGCCGTGCAGGCCGAACGCCTTCCACCCCCGAGTGGAGATCCGCGCGACCTCCTCCAGCAGGCCGTTCTGCGCCGCCCACCATGGCGGCGCGGCCGGGTAGAGGAAGTAGGTGACCAGGCCCGAGGCGCACAGGAAGGCCCACCGTCGCATGAACGCCGCCCACCGGCTGCGCTCGCGCATCCAGAGCACTGCGGCGGCGGCCAGCGCCGCCACGAAGTGCGAGAAGTACACCCAGCTGACGAGGACGTCCCACCACTGCACCTCGGCCCGGTAGAGGTGCTGCTGCAACCAGACGGTCGGCACCTGGCCGTCCATGGCCCAGCCGAACATCAGCCGGTCCGCCAGGATCAACTCGTACGCGTGCGGGACCGTCCCGTCGTGGTAGGCGAAGCCTCGGGAGAGGTTGTAGAGGACCAGCAGCACCACCACCGGCACCCAGTCCCGGGCGAAGCGCAGGTGGCTGCGCCACGGGCGGGCGGAGTTCCAGGCGATGGTCGCGGCCCAGATCCAGAAGAACGCGTACACCGGGTCGGTGGGCAGGCCGATGACGAGCCAGCCCGTCACGAAGGCGACGCTCCACACCGACATCGCGATCAGACGGCGACGACCGCCGTCGGGCGAGGCGGGTGGCTCGGTCTGGGCGCGGGGCTGGGGGTCGGTCACGGCAGACATCGCGGACAAGGTTAACGGCGGACTACGAGCCGCCCCACGCAGGACCACCTGCCGGGGTCACTCCCAGCGCCAGTTCACCCGGACTCTCAGAGATTCCCGGCCCGGACGTCTGTCCGCTCGAATCGGCGGCGGCCGGAGCCGGCCCGGCTGGGTGTGCTGGGGCGGGCCACGGTCGGCGAGATCCATCTGGCGGCCCGTGTCATCGGGGGCCCGGCGAGCACCTACGCTGTGGCCATGCAGGAGCAGCCGGATCATGCCCTGACGCCGGGTCTGTCCGCCCGGGTCGAGTTGACCGTCACTGACGCCGACACCGCCCAAGCGGTCGGCTCCGGCGACGTGCCGGTGCTCGGCACCCCTCGGGTGCTGGCGCTGGCTGAGGCGGCGACCGTGGCGGCGACCGCGCGACACCTGCCCGCCGGATCGACCACCGTGGGCACCCGGGTCGAACTCGACCACCGGGCTCCGACGCCGGTGGGCCGGACGGTGGCGGCGCAGGCCCGGCTGACCACGGTCGACCGGCGCCGGCTGGTCTTCGAGGTCGCCGTCTCCGAGGGCGGGCAGACCGTGGCCGAGGGCCGGGTGGAACGAATGCTGGTCGACCGGCACCGCTTCGTCGAACGCGCCGGACAGCCGTCATGACCGGCCGTTTCGTCGAGGTCGCCGACCGGGTCCTCGTGCTGCGGGAGCCGCTGTTCGCGGTCAACGTCACACTGGTGCTCGGTGACGGCGAGGCGCTGCTGGTCGACACGCTCTCCAGCGCCGGGCAGGCCACCGAGCTGGCCACCGCCGTACGCGCGGTCACCGGCGACCCGCTGACCCTGGTGAACACCCATCACCACTTCGACCACTGCTTCGGCAACGCCACGCTCGCCGCCGACCCGCCCCGCCCGGTCTGGGCACACGAGCTGGCCGCCGCTGCGATGCGCGACGACCCGGACCGGCTGCGCCGGGAGGCGTACGCGGAGCTGCGCGCCGAGCAGCCCGAGCTGGCCGCCGAGCTGGCCGACACCGTGCTGCTGCCGCCGACCGACACCGTGCACGTCGAGGCCACCCTCGACGTCGGGGGGCGGGCAGTGGTGCTGCGCCACCCCGGCCGCGGCCACACCGACGCCGACCTCGTGGTGCAGGTGCCCGACGCCGACGTACTGGTCGCGGGTGACCTGGTCGAGCAGGCCGGCCCGCCGGCGTTCGAGGACTCGTACCCGTTGCAGTGGCCGGACGCGCTGGCCGAACTGCTGCGGTGGACCACGCCGACCACGGTGGTGATCCCTGGCCATGGCGAGCCGGTCGACCCGGAGTTCGTCCGGGCGCAGCACGCCCAACTGGTGGAGCTGGCCTGGCTGATCCGGGCCGGGCACACCGGCAGCGCACCGCCGGAGCGGATAGCGGCCGAAGCACCGTTCCCGGCCCGTCCCGCCCTCATCGCCGCCCGTCGTGGCTACGCCGAGTTGGACGGCACCGCCTGACCCGCGAGCCGGCCGGCCTCTCCTGTCCGGAGCGGTACGGCACCGTGGGGCAGGCCATGCTGACGTTCCGCACCGGCACTGCGGTCAGCGGGTGAATCGCTCGACCACCTCGGCACGGGTGGGCATGGCGACCGCGCCGCCGGCCCGCTCGCAGACCAGCCCGGCGACCCGCAACGCGAAGGCGACCCGTTCGTGCCAGCCCACCGGATCGACCGGCTCGCCGGCGACGAGCAGTTCGGCGACGAGCGCGGCCATCACCGAGTCGCCCCCGCCGGTGGCGTCGACCGCGTCCACCTTCGGGGCCGGTACGCGTACCGGATCGGCACCGGCGGCGGCGACCACCGCACCGGCGGCACCCATGGTGACCACGACGGTGCCGGCGCCCAACTCGCGCAGGTACGCCGCCACCGACTCGACCGGCTCGCCAGGATAGAGCAGCTCGGCGTCGACGGTGCTGAGCTTGACCAGGTGTGCCCCGGCGGCGAACTCGGCGACCACCTCGCGGAGCCCGGCCAGCGCCGCCGGACCGTCCAGCAGCCGGGGGCGCACGTTGGGGTCGAACACCCGCAGCCGACCGGCCAGCGACCACGCCCGCCGCGCGGCGGCCAGCGCCGACGGCGCCAGCAGCATGATCGAACCGCAGTAGAGCACGTCGGCGCCCTCGATCAGCGAGACGTCGACGTCGTCGGGAGCGAACAGCGAGTGGGAAGGCGGATCACCGTAGAAGCGGAAGTCGGGCTCCGGGCCGGCGAAGGTGGCCACAGCCAGCGTGGTCGGCACCGCCACGGTGATCGTCCCGACCAGCCCGACCTCCTCGGCGGTGAGGAAGGTACGGATCCGGTCGGCGAGCACGTCGTCACCGAGTGACCCGACGAACTGCACCGCGCCGCCGAGCCGGGCGATCCCGACGGCGACGTTGAGCGGGCCGCCGCCGATCGCCTGCCGGTAGACCGGCGCGCCGTCGCACTCGGTGTCGAGCAGGTCGACGAGCGCCTCGCCGAACACCACCGCGTATCCCATCTGAGGTCCCTCCGTCGGCCCGTCCGTGAGCCCAGGCTGGCACAGCGAACTTGTGCCGGGCGCAGAAGCCAAGGTATTGGCGGGACGGTTGGGAAGCGAGCCGGGCATGCGGCGCGCATCGAGAGATGACTATTGCGTCGGGCGCACCCGGCATGTTGGGATGGTGCTGTCGGGTGGCGCGGGGCTGCGCGCCACCGACGCCGGGTTCAGTTCACGCGAGGGCATTCACACGCGTCGACAGATCGCTGGCGGCACTCTGCCCGGCGGGCCATTTGCCCCCGTCGCAGGTCGCCGCAGCGTCGCATCCGTCCACAGCAGCGGGGCGGCCTGTCTTCCGCCACCCCGCGCGTGTCCGGCGGGGCCACCCACTCGGTGCGCCCCGCGAGTCAGGAGAACCCGTGCACCGTCCTCGTCTGGCCGCGCTGCTCAGCGCGGCCCTAACCCTCGTCGCGGGCGTCGCGGTCGCAGTGACCGCCAGCCCCGACCCGGCCGCCGCGCACGGCGCGGCGATGACGCCGGGCGCCCGTACCTACCTCTGTTGGCGCGACGGCCTCTCCCCCACGGGAGAGATCCGACCGCAGAACCCGGCCTGTGCCGCCGCCGTCGCCCAGAGCGGCGCCAACTCGCTGTACAACTGGTTCAGCGTGCTGCGCTCCGACGCGAACGGACGGACCGTCGGCTTCATCCCCGACGGCCAGCTGTGCAGCGGCGGCGCCACCGGCTTCCGCGGCTACGACCTGGCCCGCAACGACTGGCCACTGACCCACCTGACGGCTGGCCGGACGATGGAGTTCCGGTACAGCAACTGGGCCCACCACCCGGGCACGTTCTACTTCTACGTAACCAAGAACACCTGGAGCCCGACCCGGGCGCTGGCTTGGAGCGATCTAGAGGAGCAGCCGTTCCTGACGGTGACCAACCCGCCGCAGCGCGGCGCGGTCGGCACCAACGACGGCCACTACTACTTCACCGGCACCCTGCCGTCGAACAAGAGCGGCCGGCACATCATCTACTCGCGGTGGGTCCGCTCGGACAGCCAGGAGAACTTCTTCGGCTGCTCCGACGTGGTGTTCGACGGTGGCAACGGTGAGGTGACCGGTATCGGCTCGGGTGGCAGCAACCCGCCGCCCACCACGCCGCCGCCGACCACCCCGCCGCCCACCACCCCGCCGCCGACCACCCCGCCGCCCACCACCCCCCCGCCGGGGCAGGGCGGTGACTGCACGGCCGTATACCGGATCACCAACTCCTGGTCCGGTGGCTTCCAGGCCGAAGTCGAGATCACGAACCGCGGCACTACGCCGTTCAACGGCTGGACCGCGAGCTGGACCTGGCCCAGCGGCCAACAGATCAGCCAGATCTGGAACGCGACCCAGACCACGTCCGGATCATCGGTGACGGCCACGAACGTCGCGTACAACGGCGCCCTCGGCGCCAACGCCAGTACGACCTTCGGCTTCCTCGCCAGTGCCACCGGCACCAACGGGTCGCCAACGGTCACCTGCGTCCGCCGCTGACCGCGCTCGGTCGTTAAGAGGGGCCCCCTGCTATGCACGAGGCGTTAACAGGGGGCCCCTCCTTACAACTCAGCGGACCATGGAGCCGACGACAGGCTTGGTGAGCAGGGCGGACTGGTTGCGCTGGATGCCCGGGTCCAGCGTCTTGGCGACGAAGATCGCGTGCCAGATGCAGAAGATCAGCACCGTCCACACCTTGCGGGAGTGGTCGAACTCCTCGCGCTTGTGCTCCTCCAGCAGGCGCAGCGCGTACGACAGGTCGAGCAGCTCACCGGCGCCGGAGGTGGTCAGCACGTGCCGGGCCCACTCGTACATCTCGCCGCGCAGCCAGACCCGGGTCGGGGTCGGGAAGCCCAGCTTCCTGCGGTTGACGATGGCCGGCGGCACTACGCCCTGTAGCGCCTGCCGCATCGCGTACTTGGTGGCGTCGGAGCGCGGCGGCAGCTTCAGATCGACCGGGATCTTGGCGGCCACCTCGAACACCTCGCGGTCGAGGAACGGCACCCGCACCTCCAGCGAGTGCGCCATGGAGATCCGGTCGGCCTTGACCAGGATGTCCCCGCGTAGCCAGGTGTAGAGGTCGACGTACTGCATCTTGGTGACGTCGTCCAGCTCGGTGCACTCGGCGTAGATCGGCGCGGTGACGTCGGTGTAGCGCACCGACGGGTCGTAGCGGCGCAACAGCTGCTGCTTCTCCTCCTCGGTGAACATCCGCGCGTTGCCGTAGTAGCGTTCCTCGATCGGCGTGGTGCCGCGCTCCAGGAAGCTCTTGCCCTTGACCCCCTGCGGGATCGCCTTGGACACCGCCCGCAGGCCCTTCTGCACGCCGCCGGGCAGCCCGTTGACGCTGCTCAGCGAGAGCGGCTCGCGGTAGATCGTGTACCCGCCGAAGAACTCGTCGGCGCCCTCGCCGGAGAGCACCACCGTGACGTGCTCGGCGGCCTTCTTGGCGACGAAGTAGAGCGGCACCAGTGCCGGGTCGGCCACCGGGTCGTCGAGGTGCCAGACGATCTTCGGCAGCGCCTCGATCATGTCCTGCGGCCCGATCTTGGTCGGGATGGTGGTCACGTCCAGGTGGCGGGCCGAGTCCTGGGCGACGTCGATCTCGGAGTAGCCCGGCACGTCGTAGCCGACGGTGAAGGTGAGGATGTTCGGGTTGAACTCCCGGGCCAGCGCGACCACCGCGGTGGAGTCGATCCCGCTGGACAGGAACGAGCCGACCGGCACGTCCGACCGCATGTGCATGCGTACGCTCTCGCGCAGCGTCTCCCGAATCTCGTGGTAGAGCTTCTGCTCGTCGGAGACCGGGGCCGGCCGGAACACCGGGCGGTACCAGCGCCGCACCTCGATCCGCCCGCCCGGGGTCCAGGTGAGGAACTCCCCCGAACCGATCCGGCTGATCCCCTTGTGCAGGGTGCCGGGCTCGGGAACGTACTGCAGGGTCAGGTAGTGGCTGAGGTTCGCCGCGTCGACCCCGGCGTCCCCGGCGTAGCTGGACTGCGCGAACGGCAGCAGGGCCTTCTTCTCCGAGGCGAGGTAGAGCCCGTCGGCGGTCTCCAGGTAGTGCAGCGGCTTGATGCCGTAGTAGTCCCGGGCACCGAACGCGCGGCGCTCCTGCCGGTCCCAGATGACGAACGCGAACATGCCGCGCAGCCGGGTGAGCACCTGCTCACCCCAGTAGTGGTAGCCGGCGACGATCACCTCGCCGTCACCGTTGGTGGCGAACCGGGCCCCGAAGTCGCGGATCAGCTCCTCGCGCAGCTCGATGTAGTTGTAGATCTCGCCGTTGAAGGTCAGCAGATAGCGCCCGTCGGCGTACGGCAGCGGCTCGTGGCTGAGCGCCACATCGATGATCGCCAGCCGCTTGTGGGCGAACACCCCGTCCGCGTACCTGCCGGACGCGTCTCCGACCACCTCGACGCCTGTCTCGTCCGGTCCGCGGTGGTGCAGGCATTCCAACGCTCCGGCGATGTTGTCGCGGTGGGCGGCGGCATCGCCGCGCGCACTGAAGAAAGCCAGGAGTCCGCACATGGTCGTCATCTTTCCACGCGTCCGGATCGGGCGTCGCGGCACGGCCGGCCTCGCCCAAACCGTCACCGCACCCCATCTCATACCACCTGGTCGGGATTGTCGGGGCCGGTTACCGCCGATCCGACGCACCCCGCCGGCTCGGGCTCCGAACCGGTTTCGCGGTACCGTCGGACCAGCAATGACGCGAAGGGAGCGGGGCATGACCGAGGAACGCACCGAAGGCAAGCCGACCGACGGCACCGAGTCGCACGACCCGGACTTCCCACCGGCGTTCCTGTCATTCATGCGGCAGGGCTGGCGGGACACCTCGCTACCGGTCGGCCCGCGACCGGAGGTACCGAACTACGCCAAGCGCCGCGCCGCCGTCTCGGCGGCCTTCCCGGGCGAGACGCTGGTGATCCCCACCGGCGGGGAGAAGGTACGCGCCAACGACACCGAGTACCGGTTCCGTCCGGGCAGCGACTTCGCGTACCTGACCGGTGATCACGACCCGGACAGCGTCCTGGTGCTGCGGCCCAACGGCTCCGGCCACGACGCCACGCTGTACATGCGGCCGCGCTCCTCCCGGCAGACCGACGAGTTCTTCCGCAGCCGGCACGGCGAGCTGTGGGTGGGCCGGCGGCACACGTTGGCGGAGAAGTCGAGCGAGTTGGGCCTGCCCACCGCCGACCTGACCGAGCTGGAGGCGGCGCTGGCCGACCTGGCGCCGGCGCGTACCCGGGTGCTGCGGGGCTTCGACGCCGGGGTGGACGCCGCGGTGCACCCGTACGACGGCCCGCGGGACGAGGGCCAGCCGGCCCGCGACCGCGAGCTGGCGATCGCCATCTCGGAGCTGAAGCTGGTCAAGGACGAGTGGGAGATCGCCCAGCTCCAGGACGCCATCGACGCCACGGTTCACGGTTTCGAGGATGTGGCCCGGGCACTGCCGGCCGACCGGGGCGTCTCTGAGCGGCTGCTGGAGGGGATCTTCGCGCTGCGCGCCCGGCACGACGGCAACGACGTCGGCTACGGCTCGATCGTCGGCGCCGGGGAGCACGCCACGATCCTGCACTGGGTACACAACCACGGCGTCACCCGACCGGGTGAGCTGCTGCTGATGGACATGGGCGTGGAGAACCGCCACCTCTACACCGCGGACGTGACCCGGGTGCTGCCGGTGAACGGCCGGTTCACCGCCCTGCAGCGGCAGGTCTACGACATCGTGTACGCCTCGCAGCAGGCCGGCATCGAGTTCATCAAGCCGGGCGTGAACTTCAAGGACGTCCACCTCACCTGCATGCGGGTGCTCGCCGAGGGGCTGGCCGACCTGGGGCTGCTGCCGGTGAGCGTGGACGAGGCGATGGACGAGTCCTCGACCGTGTACCGGCGCTGGACGCTACACGGCTTCGGCCACATGCTCGGCATCGACGTGCACGACTGCTCGAACGCCCGCAAGGAGACCTACCGCGACGGCGTTCTGGACGAGGGATACGTGCTCACCGTCGAACCGGGGCTGTACTTCCAGCCCGAGGACGAGCTGGTCCCCGAGGAGCTGCGCGGCATCGGCATCCGGATCGAGGACGACGTCCTGGTCACCCCGGAGGGTGCGGTGAACCTGTCGGCGGGCCTGCCGCGCCGGGCCGACGAGGTGGAGACCTGGCTGGCCGAGCAGCGTGAGGCGGGTCCGCGCCTGCCGGGCTGATCCAGCACGTACGACCACGGCGGGCCCCGCCGTCGGCGTCTGCGACGTATCTCGTCGTTACGGCGCCGGTGGTGGGGCCCGTCGTCGTTTTCGCTGCTCTCGCCCTTCCCGGTCCGATCGGCCCGCATCGTGGCGACTTGCCCGAGCAAGGCCGAATGTGGGGTTTCTTCGGATACGTCCGCCTCGTGAGGATCCTTCTCATACGGTGTCGATCAGAGGCTACAACCGATTTGTAGCTGGTCGCACCGCCTGTGCGGTGTGGCCTGTCTGATAGCACGAAAGGGCGGAACGCTCTGATGTCCAAGGACGTAACCACTTCCGACGGCGGGGCGCCGATGACCCCGCCCACGAGCAGACGGCGGGCGCTCTGGGTCGCCACCGGCGTGGCCGGACTGACCGGCGTCGTCGGCCTGGCGGCACTGGGCGGCCTCGCAGCTCGTGACAGCAATTCCGAAGAACCGCAGCGCCTGTCGGAGAACCGCGTGGCAACCCCGCAGAACGCGAGTAACGACGGCAAGGACCGGGACCTCGACCGCGACGTGGACCGGGACAAGGGTCGTGAGAACAAGGAGCACGAGGGCAAGGACCGGGACAAGGACCGGGAGAAGGACCACGAGCGCAGGGTGCGGGAGGTGCCCTGTGACGACGATGAGTTGATCGAGGCCCTGGACCTGGCGAACCGTGATGAGGGTGGCACGTTGCGGTTGACCCCGGACTGCACGTACGAGCTGGACGAGTTCGACAAGAAGGCCGAGGCGGGCCTGCCGACGATCAAGCAGGAGATCACCATCGAGGGTGAGGGGGCGACGATCAAGCGTGAGGCGAAGGAAGGGTTCCGGATCTTCCGGGTCGCCGACGGTGGTGACCTGACCCTGAAGGACGTCACCGTCAAGAACG
>BIFP01000008.1 GCA_005402585.1 Micromonosporaceae bacterium KJ-029
AAGATCATCAACCAAGGGCTGTTTCCGTTCCCGGCCGGGGTTCCCGCAGGACCCTCGAAGGTTAAAGATCAAGCTGAGAGACTGTCGGGAAACCCCGGGGCGAGCGAGGCGGAGTCCAGGCGGCGATCCGGCAAGGCGGAGATTGGTCCGGATACCGGTGTTGTATCCGGACCAATCTCCAACGCCGCCGGTCGTCGGCTGGGCCCGCCGCAGCCGCCGCGAGGTTTCCCGACAGTCTCTGAAGCCGATCGGCTCAGAAGGCGTCATCCAGGGAGCGGAAGGAGAAGCTCCGAAACGGCGCCGTTCCTCTACGCCCTGCTCGGCAGGGTGAGGGTGACCGCGACCGGCAGGTGGTCACTGGCGGTGCTGGGCACCGCAGTGGGATCGGTGGCGACCAGGCCCGATGAGACGAAGATGTGGTCGATCTGCTCGCGCGGGTCGTCGGCCGGGCTGGTGGGCAGCGGGCGTACGGACGCGAACGCGTCGACCAGGCCGGCGCTGGTGAGCGCCGTGAACGCCGGGTCGCCCGGCTCGGTGTTGAAGTCACCGGCGACCACCAGCGGCGCGTCGCCGGCGTACGCGGTGGCGAACTCGGCGACGGCGCGGGCCTGGACGACCGGATCCTCGCCGGGTGGTGGTTGCAGGTGGGTGCTCACCACAGCCAGCCGTACGCCGTCGCCGAGGTCGACGGTGACGCCGAGCGCCTGCGCCCCGGTGGGTGCGCCCACGGCGGGCAGTGGACGGGTCCGGGCCCGGTCCACCGGCCAACGGCTGAGCACCGCGTCTCCCCAGAGCGGGCCGGCGGCCGGGGCGAAGACGTAGGGCATCTCCAGCCGGGCGGCGAGCAGGTGAAGCGTGTCGTGGCCCCCGTTGAGCAGCCAGCCCCGGTCGACCTCGCTCAGCACCACCACGTCGGCCCGGCCGACCGCACGGTCGAGGGCGGCCAGGTCGAGGCGGCCGTCGAGGCCGAAACCCATCCGGATGTTGTACGCCACCAGTCGCACCTGCTCCGGCGGCCCGTCCCGGTTGCTAGCCACCAGCCACGGCCCGTGCGCCCAGGCGGCGGCGAAGGCGACGAGGGCGGCCAGCACCGCCACCGGTCCCGCCGGCAGCCCCGCCGACGCGGGTGGTTCCGGGGCCACCTGGGGCGTCCGGAGACGGCCGCCCAGCGCGACCACGCCGGTCAGCACGGCCACCCCGGCGGGCAGCCAACCGTTGGGATAGCCGAGGTCGTAGGCGGCGTAGTAGAGCACGGCCACGACGGCGAAGACGAGCATCCCGCCGATCGCCGCGTACGCCCGCCGGGCCGCGGCCCGCCCGGCGCCGTCGGCCACCTGCGGTGCGGCGCCGGCCAGGGCGAGGCAGCCACCCAGTCCCGCCGCGGTGAGCAGCATGGCGAAGGTGAGCAGCGTGGGCGGCCCGTACCCGAACAGCACGGCCCCGGCCAGCAACGACACCGGCGGCAGCAGGCGCCAGCGAGGCCGGGGCGGAGTCAGTGCGCCGAACACGAACAACGCCACCGCCACGCCCAGGGGTGCCAGCGCGAACAGCGGTGGTCCGGCGGTGCCGACTTCGCCGTACCAGAACGACATCGCGGTGCCCGCGACCGCCGGTGACAGCGCGACCATGCCACCCAGCAGCAGCGCCGGCCCGACCAGCAGCCAGGCCCGGCCGGCCGGTGCCGGGGCCACCGTCCCTGGGCTACGGGCCGGGTTGGCCTCGCCGACGAGCAGCAGCGCCACCAGCCCGACGCTGATCGCCCACGCCTCCCACCGCCCCCACCAGAGCAGGTCGTGCGTGCCGAGCAGGGCGTGGCCGAGCGCGCCGGCGGTCAGCCCGAGCGCCAGCCCCGGCACCGGGCGCTCGACCCGGGCCGCGGTGGCAGCCAGCCACACCAGACCGGCCAGCAGGCCGGCGGTGGCCAGCCAGAGCTGCGTACGGCCGCCCGGCCCGGCGGTGAGGGCGAGCCGGGTTGCGCCAAGCACCACCGCCGCCACGAGGCCGACGAGGCGAGTACCGACCCGCGCGACGAGCGCCGGTGCGGCGAGCGCGAGCACGAACCAGCCGAGCGCGAACGCCCCGAGCAACTCGGCCGGTGTCGACGCGGCCTGGCCGAAGATGGTGATGACCGACGGCAGGAAGACCCGGAGGACGTCCACCAGGACGACGACGCCCAGGGCCAGGGTGGCGGTAGCGAGGTGACGGTGGCGCAGCACGGTTCTCTCTTCGCCGAGGGGTGGTGCGGCGATTCTGGGCGCCGGGTGCCGCCGCGGTCAACGGTCCCCGTCTCCGGCACCGGCCCGGCGTGCGCGGAACACAGCCGCGAACACAGCCGCGAAAACAGCCGCGAAAACAGCGAAGGCGCCCGCCACCTTGGCGGACGCCTTCACCGTACGACCGGCTCAGCGCCGGGTTGCCGCCTTCCTGGCCGGCGCCTTCTTCGCCGTCGCGGTCTTCTTGGCCGCGGTGGCCTTGGTCGCCGCGGCGGTCTTCTTCGCCGGGGCGGCCTTCTTCGTCGCGGTCTTCTTGGCCGCAGTCGTCTTGGTCGCCTTGGCCGCGGTCGTCTTCTTGGCCGCCGCGGTCTTCGTCGCGGTGGTCTTCTTCGCGGCCGCGGTCTTCGTCGCCGCAGTCTTCGCCGCTGCGGCCTTCTTCGCGGTGGTCGCCTTGGCACCGGCCGCCTTGGTGGCGGCGGCGGTCTTGGCGGTGGCCGCGGCGATCTTCTTCGCCGCCGCCGTGGCCTTCGGCACCTTGCCGCTGGCCACCATCTCCTTGAACCCGGCGCCCGGGCGGAAGGTCGGAACCGATGTCTTCTTGACCTTCACCGCCTCTCCCGTACGCGGGTTGCGGGCTGTTCGGGCGCCCCGTACGCGCTTCTCGAACGCTCCGAAACCGGTGATCGCCACCTTCTCGCCCTTGGTAACCGCCGCCTGGACCTCAGCGAGGACCGCGTCGAGCGCGGCCGTCGCCGTCTTCCGGTCCCCCAGGCGAACGGCGAGCGCCTCGATGAGCTCGGCCTTGTTCACGACTTCCTCCTGATTGTGCAACTGACTCGACGCGAGCCATTCTGCGCGCACGGTATGCCCTGTGCTGCCGGGACACAAACATTCGGTGGAAAAAAGGCCTTGTGTCGTAACGGATTCGCCCCCACCGGTGGCACCGGTGGGGGCGAAATCGGCTGCGGACCGGGGCGATCGGCTACGCGACCCGGGGCAGGAAGGGCAGTCGGGTGGCCTCGAAGGCGCCGATCTGCGACTCGTGCCGGAGGGTGAGTCCAATGTCGTCCAAGCCCTCCATCAGCCGCCAACGGCTGAAGTCGTCCAGCGGGAACGACCAGGTGGAGGTGCCGGCCCGGACCTCCCGGGCGGTCAGGTCGACGGTGATCGCGGTGGTCGGATCGGACTCGACCAGGCCCCAGATCTGCTCGACGGCTTTCAATTCCAGCTCGACCGGAAGCAGACCTTCCTTGAGGGCGTTGCCCCGGAAGATGTCACCGAAGCGGGGCGAGATCACCACCCGGAAGCCGTAGTCGCGCAACGCCCACACGGCGTGCTCCCGGGACGACCCGGTGCCGAACTCCGGCCCGGCCACCAGAATCGACGCGCCCGAATACGACTCATCGTTGAGCACGAATCCCGGGTCCTCGCGCCACGCGCTGAACAACCCGTCGGCAAAACCGGTACGGGTCACCCGCTTGAGGTACACGGCCGGGATGATCTGATCGGTGTCCACATCGGATCGACGCAGTGGCACGACGGTGCCGGTGTGCACGGTGAACTTGTCCATCTGTCGCAGCCCTTCTACAGGTCGGCGGGGGCGGCCAGCCGGCCGGTCACGGCGGTGGCGGCGGCGACCGGCGGGCTCACCAGGTGGGTACGCCCACCCCGACCCTGGCGGCCCTCGAAGTTTCGGTTGGAGGTCGAGGCGGACCGCTGCCCGGGGGACAGCGTGTCCGGGTTCATGCCCAGACACATGGAGCAGCCGGCGAACCGCCACTCGGCCCCCGCGTCGGTGAAGACCTTGTCCAGCCCCTCGGCCTCGGCGGCCTCCCGAACGGCGGCGGAGCCAGGCACCACCAGCATCCGTACGCCGTCTGCGACCTGGTGGCCGCGGAGCACGTCGGCGGCGGCCCGCAGGTCCTCCAGCCGGCCGTTGGTGCAGGAGCCGACGAAGACCACGTCGACGGAGAGGTCGCGCAGCGGCGTGCCGGGGCGCAGGTCCATGTACTCCAGCGCACGGCGGGCGGCGGCCTGCTCCGGCTCGCTGACGAAGTCGTCCGGGTCCGGCACCACGGCGCCCAGCGGTGCGCCCTGGCCGGGGTTGGTACCCCAGGTGACGAACGGCGTGATCTCGGCGGCGTCCAGGGTCACCTCGGCGTC
The DNA here is from genome assembly GCA_005402585.1 of Micromonosporaceae bacterium KJ-029. Classification (GTDB taxonomy): domain Bacteria; phylum Actinomycetota; class Actinomycetes; order Mycobacteriales; family Micromonosporaceae; genus Micromonospora. Next base: position 4,377 of record BIFP01000008.1, read on the forward strand.
GAAGGTCGCGCCCTCGTCGGTGGGCAGCGTCCGCCAGTACGCGACCGCCGCCTCCCAGTCGGCACCGGTCGGGGCGTTCGGCCGCCCCTTCAGGTACGCGAAGGTGGTCTCGTCCGGCGCGATCATGCCGGCCTTGGCGCCCCACTCGATGGACATGTTGGCGATGGTCATCCGGCCTTCCATGGACAGCGCCCGGATCGCCTCGCCGCGGTACTCCACGACGTGCCCGCGCCCGCCGCCCGTGCCGACCTTCGCGATCAGGGCGAGCACCAGGTCCTTCGCGGTGACCCCGGGGCCGAGTTGGCCGTTCACGGTGACCGCCATCGTCTTCGGTCGGGCCTGCGGCAGCGTCTGGGTGGCCAGCACGTGCTCGACCTCACTGGTGCCGATGCCGAACGCGAGCGCCCCGAACGCGCCGTGGGTGGCGGTGTGCGAGTCGCCGCAGACGATCGTCATGCCGGGCTGGGTGAGGCCGAGCTGCGGGCCGATGACGTGCACGATGCCCTGGTTCTCGTCGCCCAGTGGGTGCAGCTTCACGCCGAACTCGGCGCAGTTGCGCCGCAGCGTCTCGATCTGGGTCCGCGAAGTGGGATCGGCGATGGTGAGCAGGTCGCCACGGCGCAGCTGGAACGAGGGGTCGGCGTACCCGGTCGGGGTGTTGTGGTCCTCGGTCGCGAGCGTGAGGTCGGTACGGCGCACCCGGCGGCCGGCGAACCGTAGCCCGTCGAACGCCTGCGGACTGGTCACCTCGTGCAGCAGGTGCAGGTCGATGAAGAGCAGATCGGGCTCACCATCGGCGGACCGGACGACGTGCGCGTCCCAGACCTTCTCGGCCAGGGTCCTCGGCTCAGGAGTGACTCCCACCATCTGGACATCCTAAATTCTGGGAGGTAAGTTTCGGCTTGTGGGACACAGTATGAGCGGTGTCGGCGTTCTCGACAAGGCGGTGGTCATCCTGGCCGCCTGCGTCGACGGCGCCAGCCTGGCCGAACTCGTTGAACGCACCAAGCTGCCCCGGGCCACGGCGCACCGGCTGGCGCAGGCGCTGGAGATCCACCGGTTGCTGGTCCGGGACACCCAGGGCCGCTGGCGTCCCGGTCCACGCCTGGGCGAGTTGGCCAACGCGGCGCCGGACGTACTGCTGACCGCGGCCGAGCCACTGCTGGCCGCGCTGCGCGACGCCACCGGCGAGAGCGCCCAGCTCTACCTGCGCCGGGCCGACGAACGCATCTGCGTGGCCGCCGCCGAGCGGGCCAGTGGGCTGCGCGACACCGTCCCGGTGGGTTCGGTGCTGCCGATGATCGCCGGTTCGGCGGCGCAGATCCTGCTCGCCTGGGAGCCGCCCGAGGCGGTGATGCCGCTGCTGCCCCGGTCGAAGTTCACCGGCCGCACCCTGGCCGAGGTACGCCGCCGAGGCTGGGCGCAGAGCGTGGCCGAACGCGAGGCCGGTGTGGCGAGCGTCTCCGCCCCCATCCGCGACCGCACGGGCCGGGTCATCGCCGCCATCAGCATCTCCGGCCCCATCGAACGCCTGGGTCGCCGCCCCGGCGAACGCCACGCCATGGCCGTGGTCCGAGCCGGCCAACGCCTCTCCGGCCTCTGACCCCCCTCCCCCTCCCCCACCGCCAGCCCGCGGTTGATCATGAAGTTAGCGGGTCATTTGGAGATCAAAGAGCCCGCCAACTTCTGATCAACGGAGGCAAGGGGGCTGGAGGCGGGGGAATGCGGGAAGCCCGTCTCGCGGGGCGAGACGGGCTTCGGTGTTGGTAGCCCCGACCGGATTCGAACCGGCGCTACCGCCTTGAGAGGGCGGCGTCCTGGGCCGCTAGACGACGGGGCCAGGTACTTTCTGGTTCACCACCCCCGGGGGGCGGTGCGGAAGTATTCTAACGGCGTCCTCGGTGGACGTCGCACATGGGGGTCGCCCCCTGCGGGTGAGCAGCGCCGGGGCGAGCGTCGAGACGCCGCCGGGGGCAGCCGGCCCGCAGCGGGTCGGCGCGAATCGAGGGTCGGGACGCGAAAACGGCCCGCCCGCCGAAGCGGGACGAGCCGTCATGTGAGTTGTAGCCCCGACCGGATTCGAACCGGCGCTACCGCCTTGAGAGGGCGGCGTCCTGGGCCGCTAGACGACGGGGCCAGAACACGCTGCGACACCACCATTGCGGTGGTGCCGCCGAACTCTACCAGACCTCGCGACCGAGCCCCTCACAGAGCACCGGTGCGCACTCCACCAGAATCCAGCGACCTCGATTCTTGCGAATCGCGGTTGCGCTGGGGTACCAGGACTCGAACCTAGACTAACTGAACCAGAATCAGTCGGGCTGCCAATTACCCCATACCCCATTGGCCCCTTGCGGCGCCGGGATCAAACTCTACCCTCCCGGCACCGACAGGCCAAATCGAGTTCCGGAAACCGCCCTTGAGCTGCGGAAACAGGGACTCTGACCGGATCAGGAGGCCGACACGACCGGGTTGGTCAACTCGCCGATCCCCTCGATCCGAACGGTCACCGTATCCCCCTCAGTGAGCGGGCTAACCCCCGCCGGCGTACCCGTCAGGACCACGTCGCCGGGCAGCAGCGTCATCACGTGCGAGATGTACGACACCAGCGCCGGCACGTCGAAGACCATGTCCCGGGTCCGGCCCAACTGACGGACCTCCATCTCCTCCGGATCGCGCCCCACCTCGCAGCGAATCTCCAGGTCGGTCACGTCGAGGCCGGTGGTGATCCAGGGCCCGATCGGGCAGAAGGAGTCGAACCCCTTGGCCCGGGTCCATTGACCGTCGGAGCGCTGAAGGTCCCGGGCGGTCACGTCGTTGGCACAGGCGTAGCCGAAGATGGCCCGCTCCGCCGCGGCCCGGTCCGCCCGGCGCGCGCCCGGCGCGCCGATCACCACCGCCAGTTCCGCCTCGTGCTCGACCTGCTTGCTGAACTCGGGGAGCCGGATCGCATCCCGGGGCCCGACCACGGAGGTGGAGGGCTTGAGGAACAGCAGCGGTTCCTTCGGCACCTCGCTGCCGTGCTCGGCGGCGTGCTCGGCGTAGTTACGGCCGACGCAGACCACCTTGCTGGGCAGGATCGGCGAGAGCAGCCGGACGTCGGACAGCGCCCAGCGGACCCCGCTGAACGCGATCTGGCCGAACGGGTGACCCGAGATCTCGGCGATGGTGAGCCCCTGCGGGCCCGCCTCCGGCTCCCCCTCGACAACCCCGAACGACATTCCTTTGGCATGAGCGAAACGAGCGATACGCACGAGCCCAATCTAGTCCGGCGGAGGCCGGGTGCCGCAGCTTACCGGCGAGGTCGGCCGGCGGGGCCGGATTCGCCGCTTCGTACCCGCACGACGTGATCCCGCACCTAGCGTCGGCTGCGGAGGTTCGTTCGTATGCCTGCATCGACACGACACCACAGGACCCTCGCGGCCATCGTGCACTGCGTCGGTTTCCTCACCGCCCTGCCGCTGCTACCGGCGGCCACCACCGCGGACGCCGCGGCGGCCGGACGGCCCCACGCGGCGGCGACACCCGAACCCACGATGCCCTCGGCGCCACCGGCGGTGCCCACCCCGACGCGGGTCGTCACGCCGGCCGCGAAACCGAAGGTCAGCGTGGCGGTGGCGCCGCAGAACACCGCCGAGCCCCGGTACCGCATCGAGGTCCGCAACGCCGACAACACCCCGGTGGACACCACCGTGCGCCAGGAGTTGCCGCAGGGCGTCTCGGCGACCGCGATCAGCAACGGCGGTCTGGCGGTACGCCCCGGTGGCTCGACGGCGACCGAGGTGACCTGGCGACTGAAGCTGCCGCCACGCAGCACCACCACGCTGGACACCACGCTCAGCACCGCCGCGGCGCAACAGCCGCTGACCGCGCCGGCGTGCGCGTTCGCCAGCGACGGGCGGCAGCCGTACGACTGCGCGACCGCCACCTGGACGGACCCGCAGACCGCGACACCCCAGCCGCAGGAGGCGACGGGATGGCGTCGCCAGGAACCCGCGCTGCTGGCCGGCGGGATCGCTCTGCTGGTGCTCGCCGTCGTGGCGCTCGTCGCCTGGCGGATCAGCAAGCGATCAAGCGCCGCCGCGCTGGCCTCGGACGGGCCGGGCACGGTCTATCCACGCCCGGCCGCGCCCCGGCCGCCGGGCCGCCGGCGCACCCCGCCGATCTGGTTCATCGTGCCGGTGGCCGCGACGGTGCTGGCGGGCACGGTCGGCGCGGCCGCGTGGACCGCCACCCGGCGGGTCGCCTCGATCGACACCGACAGCCAGCCGACCAGCGGCGCCTGGAAGGGCACCGGGGTCGCCGGTGAACTCGGGGTGCCGCTGCGCGAGGACGCGTTCGAGTTCACCGTCTACCGGGTGGTCTGCGAACCGGGCCAGGCCGCGCGGCAGTGCCAGGCGACCGTCGGGGTCCGCAACCTCACTCCGGAGCATCAGAGCTGGCACGGCAAGCTGCAACGGGCGTACCTGGCGGATGGCAACTGGGTCACCACCGACGAGCAGGCCACCCGGCGGGCCAACCAGGGGCGGGACATCTTCGCCGAGCCGATGGCGGCCGGCAGCCGGCTGGTGCTGCCGCTGGTCTTCACCGTCAACGGGCGCGAGGCGCCGCAGCTGCTGGAGCTGCGTAGCGGGGTCTTCTCGGCCGGGGTGCGGGTGGGCGTGCCCTGACCGGCGGGCGGGCGGCGGTCGTACCCTTGGGCCGTGACCGCCGCCCTCGCCCCCGCCGTGCTCGACGCGGCCGCCTGGCAGGCCCGCCACCGGGCCCACGAGGAACGGGTGGACGCCTGGCTCACCCCTCACCTGGCCCGCCGCCGTCGCGGCGAGAAGCACCCGGTGGAGGATTTCCTCTTCACCTACTACTCGTACCGGCCGGCCCAGCTGCGGCGGTGGCACCCGGGCGCCGGGGTGGTCCTGCGCGACGCCGACCCCGCCGACCTCGGCCCGGACTACCACGCCCTCCCGGCCGGGGTCACCCTCGACACCGAGGCGGTACGCACCCGGCGCGCCGACTCGGTGCGGTGGATCACGACCCTGCTCGCCGCGACCGCAGGGCGGCCGGCGCACCTGGGCTGCTTCGGGATGCACGAGTGGGCGATGGTCTACCGGCAGAGCCAGCAGGAGCTTCGGCACAACGCCTGGCCGCTGCGGCTGACCCCGGAACGCACCGCCGAGGTCGTCGAGGAGCGCGGCGTACGGTGCAGCCACTTCGACGCGTACCGCTTCTTCACCGCGCCGGCCCGGCCGCTCAACGTGCTGCGCCCGACCCGGGAGACGCAGCACGCCCACGAGCAGCCCGGCTGCCTACACGCCAACATGGACCTGTACAAGTGGGCGTACAAGCTCTCTCCGCTGGTGCCGTCGGAACTCGTCGCCGACTGCTTCGAGTTGGCCAGAGAGATCCGGACTCTGGACATGCGGGCCTCCCCGTACGACCTCGCCGACCTGGGCTGTCCGCCCGTCAAGGTCGAGACCGCCGACGGCCGGCACGAGTACGTGCGGGCGCAGCGGGAGTTCGCCGAGCGGGCCGCCGTGCTGCGTGCCCGCCTGCTGGCCGCGATACCCGCCGCCTGATCCCCACGACGCCCGTCTGATCCCCGCAAACCCCACCTGATCCCGGCGCCCGCCCGAGGCCAGGCGAGCCCCGCCCGAACCAGGCGAGGCCGCCGGACGGTGGAGCCGGGGTCGGGCCCTGGTCCGGACCCGACCCGACCGGGCCGTCAGGACCGCGTGCAGCTCACGGCCGGGGCGGTGTTGGTGCCACCGGCGGTACCGAGGAAGCCGAAGGTCGTCTGCGCGCCGGGCGCCAGGGCACCGTTCCAGCTCACGTTGCGTGCCGTGACCGTCGACCCACTCTGGGCCACCTCGGCGTTCCACGCCTGGGTGACCCGCTGACCGTCGGTGAAGCCGAATCGGACGACCCAGCCGGCGATCGAGCCGACTCCCGAGTTACGGACGGTCACCTCGGCCTGGAACCCGCCCTGCCACTGGTTGACCAGCTGATAGCTCGCGACACAGCCGGCCGACGTGGGGGTCGCGGTGGGCGTGGGGGTCGAGGTGGGCGTGGCCGTCGGGGTGGGCGTGGCGGTGGGGGTTGGGGTGGCCGTGGGAGTCGGCGTCGGTACGCCGCCCAGGGCCGCGGTCAGCGCCGGGTACCACCGGTCGGAGATCTTCCGGTCGCCGGCGGCATTGGGATGCACCCCGTCATAGGTGTCGGTGGCGGTGCTGAAGCCGGTTGGCGGGGGCGATGTTGCTCCACACGTCGTTGGTGCCGAAGTGCATGAGTACGACGTCGGGCCGGGTCGCCGACAGCCATCCTGGCAGCAGGTTCTGGTTGGCCACGTTGGTGACCAGGGCACCGCCGTGGCCCTCGTTGTCGCCGTCGTACGGCTGACCGCAGCCCTGCGGGCCGAGCGTGCCGACGAAGTCGACGGCGGTGTACCCGCCCGCCTGGAGGCGGTTCCAGAGCAGGGCCCGCCAGCAGCCCGGGGACCCGGTGATCGAGTCGCCGAGCGGCATGACCCGCACCGGGGCGGCCGCCGACGCCGCCGACGGCGGCGCGGTCGCGGAACTGGCCGGCGGGGCGGGCAGCGCCGACCACGCGGCGACGGCGAGGACGACGGCCACGAGCGCGGCCATGGGAGCGTTGAGCAGAGACCTTCGGAGCATGGTGGAGGAACTCCTGTCACGTGTCGAGGGTGCGGTGTGACAACCCTGGTGCTCCCGCAGGCATTCAACCAAGAGAAGCGATAAGCATCAATGCGCCCGGCTGCTCCCTGGGCCCGCGGGGATCAGTCGCCGTCGACTCGGCGGTCGCGTTTGCGCTGGGAGCGGCGTTTCTTGTCGGCCAGCCGGCGTTCCTTCGCAGCGCGCGAGGGGCGGGTCGGACGGCGCGGCGGGGGCGGCGGGGCGACCGCCTCGCGCAGCAGTGCGAGCAGCCGCTCCCGGGCCGCTTCGCGGTTGGCCAGCTGCGCCCGGTGCTCGCTCGCGGCGATGGTCAGCACGCCGTCGACCAGCCGCCCGGCGAGCCGGTCCAGCGCCCGGGCGCGCAGCGCTTCCGGGACGCTCGGCGAGTTGGCCAGGTCGAAGCTCAGCTCGACCCGGGAGTCCGCGGTGTTGACACCCTGCCCACCCGGCCCGGACGACCGGGAGAAGCGCTCCCGCAGCTCGGCGGCGGGGACGGCCCACCGGTCAGTCACCCGCAGTCCGTCGTCCACGCCCTGAGGCTAACGTGCCGGCCGCTCGTCGGGAGCAGTGCTCGGGTTCGGCGCCGCGGGGGTCGGCTCGTCGCTCCCCCCGGCGGCGGCGTAGGCGACCGCCCCGATCAGGAGCAGGGCGATCACGCCGATCTTCGTGGTGACCACCTTGATCAGCAGCCACGCGGCGCGACGGGCGCCGGGCACGGTCTTCTTCGCGGTTCGGTAGTCGTTCCAACCGCGCCGGGCGCGCGCGTACGACGACCCGACACCACTTCCGATGATGACGCCCACCAGCAGGAGGGCCGCAATGACAGGACGCTCCACCCACGCCAGTATCCATACTCAGCGTAATATTTCCATTCCCCGATCACCTGTCGCCAAAACCCGACAGTTGCCCCGATCCCTCCGTAATCGGACAGTCACTCTGCGCACATCAGCCGCCCTTGCCGATGATCGTGTCGGCGGTCTGCTGCACCTGGTCGATCGGAATGGCGAACCCGATGCCGATCGAACCGTTGCCGTCGATCGTGGCGATCGCGGTGTTCACCCCGACCACCTCACCCCGCGCGTTGACCAGCGGTCCGCCGGAGTTGCCCGGATTGATCGAGGCATCGGTCTGCACCGCCCGGTGCCGGTTGTCACCGAGCCGCACCTGGCGGTCGAGCGCGCTGACGATGCCGGCGGTAACCGTGCCGGGCAGCCCCAGCGGTGACCCGACGGCCAGCACCGGCTCGCCGACCCGGGTCGACCCCGGCTTGGCCAGCGGCAGCGGCGTCAGCCCGGCCGACGGGGGCACCTTCAGCACCGCGAGATCGCTGCCCGGCTCCCGGCCGACCACCTCCGCGGTGAACCGCCGGCCGTCCGGCAACTCCACCGTCACCGGGCCGCCGCGCCCCTTGGCCAGGATGTGGTCGTTGGTGATGATGTGCTGCTCGGCGTCCACGGCGAAGCCGGAGCCGTTCGCCGACTGGCCGCCGGCCCCGCCCACCAGCACCGACACCACCCCGGGCACGGTGTTCTCGGCGGCGGTGACCAGTTCGGCCGGCACCGGTGCGGCCGACGCCGCGGCCGGGCCGGGGCCGCCGTCGCGGCTGGCCACCCAGCCACCTGCCAGTGCCCCCGAGCCGGTGGAGAGCGCCACCACCGCCAGCCCCGCCAGCAGCCGCCGGTTCCAGCTCCACGGCGCCCGGTTCCGCGCCCCCGCGGCTCCGTCCGGCCGCCCCCGCCCGTCCGGGTCGAGGTCCGGCGAGACGAACCATGGCCCCCGCGGCTCACCCAGTCCGGTCTGCACTGCCATACGTACGCTCCTCACGTGTGCGGCCGGCGAAGGCCACTCCTGCGGGCCGGCCGAGCTGCGCCGGTACGAGTCAGGGCAGGCGGGAGAACCACCGCATCGAGCCGAACGCCGCCCCCATCGCGAACACCAGCCCCAGCCCGATGAACCGGGCCGAGACGTCCTGCCGTACCGTCCGCCAGCCCACCGAGCTGCCGATGTCGTCGTAGACGGCGCGCAGCTCGTCGCTCGTGCCGGCCTGGTGGAAGCCGCCCCCGGTCTGCTCGGCGACGGCCTGCAACGTCTCCCCGTCCACCGGCACCTGGATCGGCCGTCCGCCACGGTCGACGAAGCCGCTCGGCGTTCCGAACGAGATCGTGTGCACCGGCACCTCGACCGCGACGGCGGCCGCGGCGGCCTCCATCGGGTCCATGCCCGAGGTGTTCGCCCCGTCGGAGAGCAGGATGATCCGGGCCGGCGGCGGCTCGGTGGCGGCCTTGTCGTCCAACGCCTGCACCGCGCCCAGGGAGGTGCTGATGGCCTCACCGATCGCGGTGCCCTGCACCCCGGTCACCCCCTCGGCGAGACGGTCGAGGCCGTTGTGCAGCGCCTCGCGGTCGGTGCTCGGCGGCACCAGCACCGCGGCGCTGCCGGCGAAGGCCACCAGCCCGACGTTGAACTCCGCGGGCAGGCCATCCACGAACCGCCGGGCGGCGCTCTTGGCCGCGCCGAGCCGATCCGGCTCGACGTCGGTGGCGAGCATCGAGGTGGACACGTCCACGGCCACCATCACGGTGGCGCGTTCCCGGGGCACCCGGACCTCGGCGGTGGGGCGGGCGAAGCCGACGACGAGCAGCGCCAGCATGGCCAGGAACAGGCCGGCCGGCAGGTGCCGACGCCAGGTCGGGCGCTGCGGCGCCACCCGGTCGAGCAACCGCAGGTTGGTGAACCGGACGGCGTACCGGCTGCGGCGACGCTGCGCCACCAGGTAGGCCACGGCCAGGGCGAGCACCCCGAGCAGCAGCCAGAGCCGGACGGGCGACTGCCAGATCATGCGGCGCCTCCTCGCTGCGGCCCGGCCGGCGCGGCGGCCAGGCGGCGCTGCGCGTGCACGTGCCGCACGATGTCGGCCGTCCAGTCCCGGTCGGTACGCAACGACAGGTGTGTCGCGCCGGCCCGGCGTACCGCCTGCCGAAGCTGGTTGCGCTGGGCGGCGGCGGCCGCCGCGTACCGCTCACGCAGCTGCCGGTCACCGGTCCAGACCTCGCGGCGGGCGCCGGTCTCCGGATCGACGAGAGTGATCAGCCCGACATCCGGCAGCTCCAGCTCGCGCGGATCGGTGACCTCCACCGCGAGCACCTGGTGCCGCACGGTCAGCCGGCGCAGCGGCCGTTCCCAGGCGGCCGGTAGTCGCGGATCGTCGGGCAGGCCGTCGAGGAAGTCCGAGACCACCACCACCAGACCACGCCGGTTGGCCACCCGGTGCACCGCCGCCAGCGCGCCGGCCAGGTCGACCGCGCCGAGCCTCGGCCGGGCCAGCGCGTCGTCCGTGTCGTGGCCGCCCACGCGGGGCGCGGCCAGCAGCCCGCGCAGCAGCCCGATCAGATGGGTACGCCCACTGCGCGCAGGCACCCGGTGCAGGCCGTACGGGGTGAGCACCTGCGCGCCGAGGCGGTTGCCCGGCCCGGCGGTGAGGAAGCCGACGGTGGCGACCGCGGCCACGGCCAGTTCCCGCTTGTCCAGTTCGGCGGTGCCGTACTCCATGCTGGGGCTGGCGTCGACCAGTACCCAGGTGGTCAGTTCCCGGTCGGCGTCGACCTCCCGTACGTGCGGGACGGTGGTGCGGGCGGTCACCGCCCAGTCCATCCGTCGTACCTCGTCCTCACCGGGCCGGTACTCCCGGCTGCCCGCGGGTTCACTGCCCGGTCCGGGCAGCAGGCCGTGACGCTCGCCGTGCAGCATGCCGTCGAGCCGCCGGGTGACGGTGAGTTCCAGCCGACGCAGCCGCTGGTCGGGGGTGAGGTCGGTCAGCCCCGGATCCGCCGGTACGGGCACCGGGGCCGCGCGTCCCATCACGCGGCTGCCAGGTCAGGCGCGTACTCCGGTTGTTCGGTGGCCACCCGGGGCGGCGGGACCACCTCGACCAGCCGGCGCACCACGGACTCGGCGGTCACCCCGTCGGCGACCGCGTCGAAGGAGAGCACCAGCCGATGCGCCAACACGTCCACCGACAGCTCTCGGACGTCGTCCGGCAGTACGTACTCCCGGCCCCGCAGCAGGGCCTGGGCGCGGGCGGCGGCGACCAGGCCGAGGGTGGCGCGCGGGCTGGCACCGTAGGCGAGCAGCGGGGCGATTTCGGGTAGCCCGAACCGGCCCGGGTCGCGGGTGGCGAGGATGAGCCGGACCACGTATTCGGCGATGGCATGGTGCACGAAGACCTGGGTGGCGCAGACCTGGAGTTCGCGCAACCGCTCCGGGCCGAGCACCCGGTGCGCCGTCGGACGGTCCGCGCTCATCCGGTAGAGGATGGCCAGTTCGTCGGCGCCGTCGGGATAGTCGACCACGACCTTCATGAGGAAGCGGTCCCGCTGCGCCTCGGGCAGCTGGTAGACCCCCTCCGACTCGATCGGGTTCTGGGTGGCCAGCACGAGGAACGGTTCCGGTACCCGGTAGCTGCGTCCGCCGATGGAGACCTGCCGCTCGGCCATGGCCTCCAGCAGCGCCGACTGCACCTTCGCCGGGGCCCGGTTGATCTCGTCGGCGAGCACCAGGTTCGCCATGACCGGGCCCAGCTCGACGTCGAAGCTCTCCTTCGACGCCCGGTAGATGCGGGTGCCGACGATGTCGGAGGGTACGAGGTCGGGGGTGAACTGGATCCGGGAGAAGGTGCCGCCGACCACCGTGGCGAGGGTCTGCGCGGCGAGTGTCTTGGCCACCCCGGGCACGCCCTCCAGCAGGCAGTGCCCGTCGGCGATCAGGGCGGTGAGCAGGCGTTCGACGAGCCGATCCTGCCCGACGATCACGCGTTTGACCTCGAAGAGCGTCTGGTCCAGCTCGGCTGCGGCCGCGTCGGGATCGGCCGGGCTGGGCAGGCTGGCCATGGTGTCCGAGATGTCCGTCACGGTGCTTGCTTCCCGAGGCAGCCATCGGACAAACGTCGGAATTTCCGGCCGTCCGTGGCCCAGACGTCGCGCCGGCACCGTTACGGAGGTGGACCGCCGGTACCGCGCAAAGGGGCCGGGCATTGACCGTCAGGGCGGAAGCGGGGACGGTCCGGACGCCCACCCCGCTGGGGTCACCTGACGACGCCGGCCCCCGTCTGGCGGACGGGGGCCGACGTCGTGCTCGGATCAGCGGTGCACAACGAGGTGGAACGGCAGGTCGACAGCGACTCCGGCGGAGTTGCGGGTCTGGATGAACACCCCGTTCGGCGTGAGCAGGCGCGGCGCCACCGAGACCTCCCCACCAGGCGGGATGCAGCACGAGTCCGACCGGCCGACCGTCACGACGAAGACCGCCGTGGCGACGTTGCCGCCGAACTGCACCTCGTACTGCCCGACGCCGTACTTGATGACGACACCGTCGCCCCGGGCCTTGATGCCGTTGCCGTTGACCACCGTCCGGTAGAGGTCGGTGGAGGCGGCGGCGACGTCACCCTTGGCGAGCAGGGCCCTCGCGCTGTTCAGCGACGCCGTGGTGACCGCCGGCTGCTGCGCCCCACGGCTCGCGGGCTTGGCGGCCTCGACCGGAGCCTTGGCGGCCGTGGGCTGCGCGGCGGCGATCCCGCCGCCGGCCAGCGCCAGTGCCAGTGCCGCGATCGCCACCGCGGCCGCCTTACGTCGGAAAAAACTGGGCATGACAGGTCTCCCTTGGTGACCGTGGAGATACGGCCGACCCGCAGCACGCGGGACGGATATTGCCTTTTCCGAGCCGGGCGACAATGAGCGCGTACCGTCGGCAAACTTCATTTGGGGATCGCACCTGACGACGGCCGCACCCAACGGCCTACATGCATCCTGAGCTGGGATTACTACCTCCGGCTGCGGCCTCCCGACCAGCTGGAACGTAGCACCGTAAAATGCCAGGGGTCAATAGCGATCACCATTTCTTCAACCCACCCGATCAACGCCGTTAAATTGTGAGAAGTGAACTCGGAGGCGATTCACGAAAACCATTCGGCGATTCGGCTCCGCGCATCGACCTCGGCTTCCGGCACGCCACCACGACACCGGCCCTAGACTTGCCGCTGTGAAGATCACGGTCGGCCGGCGATCCCTGCAACTGTCGATGTGGACGGCGCTCTGCTGGCTCGCCGTCGCGCCGGGCGCGGGATGGGCGGTGGCCCGGCTGGTGGGTCTGGACCGGGGACCGTTGGTGCAGCTGCTGGCCTTCACCCCGTACGTGGCGGCGGGGAGCCTGGCGCCGCTGGTGCTCGCGCTCGCGCTGCGGCGCCGCTGGCCGGCGGTCGTCGCGGCGCTGACCACCGTGGTGCTGCTCGCACTGGTGGTTCCCCGCGCACTGCCCACGACGCAGCCGTCGCCCGGCGGGCCGACGGTGCGGGTACTCACCGCCAACCTGCTCGCCGGCGCCGCCGACCCGCAGACGCTGGTCGACCTGGTCCGCACCGAGCGCGTCGACCTGCTCGTCGTGCAGGAGTTCACCCCGACGGCCGAGGCCGAACTGGATCGGCTCGGGCTCGACCGGTTGCTGCCGTACCGGCAGCTCAACCCGGTCGTCGGCACTCCCGGCTCCGGCCTCTACGCCCGCCACCCGATCAGCGACGGCGGCATCCGCCAGCTACGCGGCGGGTGGGGCTTCACCCAGGCGTACGCGACGGTGGCGGTGCCCGGCGCGCCCCCGGTACGGGTCGAGTCGGCGCACCCGGCGGCGCCGTACGCGCTGGACCAGACCGGCTACTGGCGCGCCGACCTGGCCGCCCAGCCGGCGGCCACCCCGGACGGACCGCTGAGCATCCTCGCCGGGGACTTCAACGCCACTCTCGACCACGCACCGCTGCGCGCCCTGCTCGACACCGGCTACGCCGACGCCGCCGCCTCGGTCGGCGCCGGGCTCACCGGCACCTGGGGCCCGTACGACGGCGACGCCATCCCGCCCGTGGTGATCGACCACGTGCTCGTCGACCGCCGGATCGCGGTACGCGCCGTGGCGGTGCACCCGCTGCCCGGCAGCGACCACCGCATGGTCCTGGCCGAGCTACGACTGCCAGGCGCCGACGCGCCGGGCGGCGGTGGGTGAGAAAGGGGGCCCTTCCTCACACCGAGGCGCGGTCGAGGCCGTAGGTGAGCGCGTCCACCAGCGCGTGCCAGCTCGCCTCGACCACGTTGGGGTGCACGCCGACGGTGGTCCAGCCACCGCCCCGGCCGTCGGCCGTCTCGACCAGCACCCGGGTCACCGCGCCGGTGCCGTGGCTGCCCTCCAGGATCCGCACCTTGTAGTCGGCCAGCTCGAAGTCCCGCAGCTCCGGGTAGTGCCGGCCGAGGCCGACCCGCAGCGCCTCGTCGAGGGCGTTGACCGGGCCGTTGCCCTCCGCCGTGGCGATCACCCGCTCGCCGCGTACCCGGATCTTCACGGTCGCCTCGGAGACCACCGCGCCGTCCTCGCGGTGCTCGACCAGCACCCGGTACGACTCCAGGGCGAACGGCCGCGTCGGCGCGGCGTCCGGCAGTTCGGAGCGGACCAGCAGCTCGAACGAGGCGTCCGCGGCCTCGAACGACCAGCCACCGGCCTCCAGTTCCTTGACCCGGTTGGTGACCCGGGACAACGTCTCCGGATGGCCGGCCAGGTCCAGCCCGAGCTCGCGGCTCTTGAGCTCGATGCTGGCCCGGCCGGCCATCTCGGTCACCAGGATCCGCATGTCATTGCCCACCACCTCGGGTTCGACGTGGTTGTAGAGCAGCGGATCCACTTTGATCGCGCTCGCGTGCAGCCCCGCCTTGTGGGCGAAGGCCGCGGCCCCGACGTATGCCTGGTGGGTGTCGGGGGCGATGTTCGCGATCTCGGCGATGGCGTGGGATACCCGCACCATCTGCTCCAGGCAGCCGTCCGGTAGGACCGGCAGCCCGAGCTTGAGCTGGAGGTTCGCCACGACGGCGAAGATGTCGGCGTTGCCCGGCCGCTCGCCGTACCCGTTGGCGGTGCCCTGGACGTGGCGGACGCCGGCCTCGACCGCGGCGATGGTGTTGGCCACCGCGCAGGCGGTGTCGTTCTGGGCGTGCATCCCGAGCAGTTCCGGGGCCACGCCGATCCGGTCGGTGAGGTCGACGATGGCCGCGGTCACCTGGGACGGCAGCATCCCGCCGTTGGTGTCGCAGAGCACGAACCGTTCGGCGCCCGCGGCCAGCGCGGTCTCCACCACCGACGCGGTGTACGCGGGATCGAAGCGGTACCCGTCGTAGAAGTGCTCCCCGTCCACGAAGACCCGGCGTCCCTCGGCGACCAGGTGGGTCACCGTGTCGTGAATCATCGCCAGGTTCTCCTTGGCGGTGGTGCGCAGTGCCCGCTCCACGTGCCGCAGGTCGGCCTTGGCGACCAGCGCGATCGCCGGGGTCTGCGCGTCCAGCAGGCCGCGTACCTGCGGGTCGTCGGCGGCGACCGCGCCGGCCCGGCGGGTGGCGCCGAAGGCGACCAGCACCGCGTGTTTGAGATCGAGTTCGGTACGCGCCCGGCGGAAGAACTCGGTGTCCTTCGGCACCGCGCCCGGCCACCCGCCCTCGATGAACCCGACACCGAGTTCGTCGAGCAGCCGGGCCACCGCGAGCTTGTCGACCACCGAGTAGCTGAGCCCCTCGCGCTGGGCCCCGTCGCGCAGGGTCGTGTCGTAGACCTGGAACGTCATGAGGATCCCTTCGTCAGGCACCGGCCAGCGCAACAAAAAGACCCCCCGCGGCTGCGGGAGGTCTGCGCGCTCGGCGGAGGGGAGGCCGGCGCGCTAGTTGCCAATAATGCGGGCGGTGCTGGTCACGTTCCGTACTCTGCCACCCCTCGACGGTTTTTGGGAGGCAAAGCCCACATATCGAGACGATGACGGAGCGTCGCCATACTCCTGCGGACCGCGATCCGGGACAGAATGCGCCGTTCGTGATCGGCTTCACAAGTCACCCGGCCGCCAGCCGGCGGGAACGGCACTGCCGGAAGTATCTGGATCCGATCCAGTTACTGGCCTCGCGCCGCTGTCAAGGAGGACCCGTGCTCACTGTCGGTGACCGCTTCCCCGAGTACGAGCTCACCGCCTGCGTCTCGCTCGACGCCGACCAGGCGTTCGAGACGATCAACCACAAGTCGCACCAGGGCCAGTGGCGCGTGGTCTTCTTCTGGCCGAAGGACTTCACGTTCGTCTGCCCCACCGAGATCGCCGAGTTCGGCCGGCTCAACGGCGAGTTCGCCGACCGGGACGCCCAGGTGCTGGGAGTCTCCGTGGACAACGAATTCGTCCACTACGCCTGGCGCAAGGACCACCCGGACCTGCGCGACCTGCCGTTCCCGATGCTCAGCGACATCAAGCGCGAGCTGACCGCGGCCTGCGGCGTGCTCGGTGCGGACGGCGTGGCGCAGCGGGCGACCTTCATCGTCGACCCGAACAACGAGATCCAGTTCGTCATGGTGACCGCCGGCTCGGTCGGCCGGAACGTCTCCGAGGTGCTGCGGGTGCTCGACGCGCTGCAGACCGACGAGCTGTGCCCGTGCAACTGGAACAAGGGTGGCGCGACCCTCGACGCCACCGCCCTGCTCGCCGGCGCCGGAGCCTGACATGGGCCTGGACGCGGTGAAGGCGGCGCTGCCGGAGTACGCCAAGGACATCAAGCTCAACCTCGGCTCGACCATCGGCACCTCCACGCTCAAGCCGGAGCAGGCGTGGGGTACCGCGCTGGCCTGCGCGGTCGCCGCCCGCAACCCGCTGCTGCTGCGGGAGATCGCCGACGAGGCGTCGACCCACCTCGGCGCGGAGGCGGTCGAGGCGGCCAAGGGCGCGGCGACCATCATGGCGATGAACAACGTCTACTACCGGGCCAAGCACCTGATCGGCGACGAGCAGTACGCCTCGATCCCGGCCCGGCTACGGATGCAGATCATCGCCAGGCCGGGCGTGGACAAGGCCGACTTCGAGCTGTGGTGCCTGGCGGTCTCGGCGATCACCGGCTGCGGGGTCTGCCTGGAGTCGCACGAGAAGACGCTGCGCGGCACGGGTTTCAGCCGGGACCAGGTGCACGAGGGCTTGCGAATCGCCGCCGTCGTGCACGCCGCGGCGGTCGCGCTCGACGCACAGGCCGCCCTGGCCTGAGCTTCGGCTTCGGCCTGTACGTGGCCAACTTCGGCCGGTGCCCGGTGTGGCCGGGTGTGGTGGGTGGTTGCGTGCGCCGTGTGTAGGACGCGTCGCACGGGGTAGGAGTTTTCGGGACAAGGAAGCACGTTCCTCCGAGACGACTCACCACAGTCGGGGCAGGAGAGATCCCATGGACAAGCTCGACCCGCACACCACGCCCGCCACGCCCGCCACGCCGGACCCGGCGCTGCACGGCGACCTGGGCGACCCGACGCGCCGCGGCGACCAGGGGATCGTCGCGGGTATGGCACCCGCCGGCGCCTTCGACCCCTGGACCTACCGGGACGACGCCGGGGTCGCCGGGCTCAACATGACCGGCTACAAGGTCGAGGCCAGCGACGGCTCGATCGGAAAGATCGACAGCAGCAGCCAGGAGATCAACGCCAGCTACCTGGTGGTCGACACCGGACCGTGGATCTTCGGCAAGAAGGTCATGCTTCCGGCCGGGACCGTGAACCACGTCGATCACGAGGAGCAGAAGGTCTACGTCGACCGCAACAAGGACCAGATCAAGGCGGCACCGGAGTACGACGAGACGGCCACCGACCCGGCGTACCGGGACAAGCTCGGCGGCTACTACAACGACACGTACACCGCCACCCCGCCCGGACTCTTCCGGTAGCGGCCTGCCGCCCATCGTCGGAGTGGGCGGAGACGGCGTGACGGCCGGTGGGCAGTGCCCCACCGGCCGTCTACCGTGTCAGGGGTGGACGCCATCGAGGTCAATCGCCGGATCCCGCTGACCGCTACCTTCAACTTCCGTGACGTGGGCGGCTACCGTGGCCGCGACGGCCGCCCGGTACGCACCGGCCGGCTCTACCGCTCCGATTCGCTGCACCGCATCGGCGACGCCGACCGGGACGCCTTCGCGGCGCTCGGCGTACGAACCGTCGTCGACCTACGCCGCCCGTCCGAGGTCGAGCGGGACGGACGGGTCCCCGACTTCGACGGGCTCACCTATCGGCACATCCATCCCGAGCACGCGGAGTGGAGTGAGCAGCCGTACCAGCCGGGCGACGACCTCGCCCGCTACCTCGCCGACCGGTACGCCGACCTGGCCCGCACCGGCACCGCCGGGCTCGCCGAGGCGATCGGTCTGATCGCCGAGAGCGCCAACGCGCCGGTGGTGGTGCACTGCGTCGCGGGCAAGGACCGTACCGGCATTGTCTGCGGCCTGACCCTCGCCGTGCTCGGCGTCGACGACGCCGAGATCGCGGCGGACTACGCGCTGAGCACCGAAGCCTCGCAGCGGTTCAGCGCCTGGGTCGCCGCCACCCTCCCCGACGCCGCCGAGGTACCGGCGCCGTTCCTGGCCTCGCCGGCCGAGACGATGCTGCTGTTCCTGGCCGAGATCCGCGCGGGCCACGGCTCGGTCGACGACTACCTCCGCAGCGCCGGGGTCACCGCCGACCAGCTCACCGCCCTGCGCACCCACCTGCTGGACTAGCCCGCGCGTTAAGAAGGGGCCCCTTCTCTACCTCAGGCGTTAAGAGGGGGCCCCTTCTTACACCTCAGAGCACGCGGTGGACCCAGTTGTGCGGGTCGGCGGCCCGGCCACGCTGGAGGTCGACCAGCTGTTGGCGCAGGGCCATGGTGACCGTGCCGGGCTCACCGCCGCCGATGGTGAACTCGCCCTCCGAGAAGCGCACCCGCCCGATCGGGGTGATCACCGCAGCGGTGCCGCAGGCGAAGACCTCGCGGAGCCGGCCGCTGGCCGCGTCCGCCTGCCAGTCGGCGAAGGTCACCGGCCGCTCCTCGACCCGGTGCCCGGCCTGCGCGGCGAGCGTGAGCACCGACTCCCGGGTGATGCCGGGCAGGATCGTGCCGGTCAGCGGCGGGGTGGCCACCGAGCCGTCGTCGTAGACGAAGAAGACGTTCATCCCGCCCAGCTCGTCGACGAACCGGCGCTCCACCGCGTCCAGGAAGACCACCTGGTCGCAGCCGTGCTGAAGGGCCTCGGCCTGGGCCGCCAGCGAGGCGGCGTAGTTGCCGCCGCACTTCGCGGCGCCGGTGCCACCGGGTGCGGCCCGGGTGTACTCGGACGAGACCCAGACCGTCACCGGCTTGACCCCACCGGCGAAGTACGCGCCCACCGGCGAGGCGATCACCGCGTAGAGGTACTCGTTGGCCGGGCGGACGCCGAGGAAGACCTCGCTGGCGAACATGAACGGCCGCAAGTAGAGGCTGCCGTCCTCGACGTCGGGAATCCACTCCCGGTCGACCTCGATGAGCCGGTGCAGCGAGTTGACGAAGGTCTCCTCCGGCAGCGGCGGCATGGCCATCCGGGCTCCGGAGGCGTTGAACCGGGCCGCGTTGGCGTACGGGCGGAACATCGTCACCCCGCCGTCGGCGGCGCGGTACGCCTTCATCCCCTCGAAGATCTCCTGCGCGTAGTGCAGCACGGCACTGGCGGGATCCATCGGGATCGGCGCGCGCGCCTCGACCCGGGCGTCGTACCAGCCCTTGCCGTCGGCGTACCGGATGGTGACCATGTGATCGGTGAAGACCCGACCGAACCCGGGGTTGGCCAGCAGCGCGGCCCGGTCGGCGGCGGATACCGGCGCGGGATTCGGACGGATCTCGAAGTCGAGCTTGTCACCACCGCTCATCGCGCTGACCTCCCTGGGGGACGACGACATGCGCCGACCGCATGCCGGAAACTTTTGTGCCAGAAACTTACCCCGAACGGTCGTTCAGCGGGTAGGCGCACCGGTGGGTGGCCAGGACCGGGTCGGTGACGTACCCGCCGGCCGCAGTGGCCGCCGGCCAACCCGAAGAAGGGCCGCCCCGCCAAGCGGCAGGGCGCCACGCCGGATCCGGCGCACCACTGCCGGCGCCCGGCGGCGTCCCGCCCGCCCGGCGCCTACGCGACCGGCTCAGGCGGCGACCTGAGCCGCGATCCGGTCGCCCACCTCGGCGGTACCCATGGCTACGCCTGGACCGCGGCCGGCCAGTTCGGCGCCGACCGCGGCGGTGATCCGGGCCGCGGCGTCGGCGTGCCCGAGCTGGTCGAGCAGCAGAGCACCGGAGAGCACGGCGGCGACCGGGTCGGCCACGCCGCGCCCGGCGATGTCCGGCGCGGAGCCGTGTACCGGCTCGAACATCGACGGGTACGTCCCGTCGGGGTTGATGCTGCCGCTGGCGGCGAGCCCGATCCCGCCGGTCACCGCGGCGGCGATGTCGGTGAGGATGTCGCCGAAGAGGTTGTCGGTGACCACCACGTCGTACCGCTGGGGCTGGGTGACCAGGAACATCGCGGCGGCGTCGACGTGCTGGTACTCGGTGCTCACGTCCGGGTGCTCGGCGGCCACCGCCTCGAAGGCGCGGGCCCACAGCGAGCCGGCGTGGGTGAGCACGTTGGTCTTGTGCACCAGGGTCACCTTGCGCCGCTCGCGCCGGCCAGCGCGGGCGAAGGCGTCGCGGACCACCCGCTCCACGCCGTGCCGGGTGTTCAGGCTCTCCTCGGTGGCGATCTCGGCCGGGGTGCCCCGGTGCAGCGAGCCGCCGGCACCCGCGTACAGCCCTTCGGTGCCCTCACGCACGACCACCAGGTCGACCTCGCCCGACTTGACGGTGGCCAGCGGGCCGGTGACCCCCGGCCAGAGCCGCGACGGGCGGAGGTTGACGTACTGGTCGAAGGCGAACCGCAGCTTGAGCAGCAGGCCCCGCTCCAGCACGCCGGGCGGGACGGTCGGGTCACCGACCGCACCGAGGAGGATGGCGTCGTGCCCGGCCAGCTCGGCCAGCACCGAGTCGGGAAGCACCTCACCGGTGCGGTGGTAGCGTGCCGCACCGAGGTCGTACTCGGTCGCCTCGACACCGGGCAGCGCCGCGTCGATGACCTTGCGGGCCTCCGCGACCACCTCGGGCCCGATCCCGTCCCCGGCCACCACCGCGATGCGTGCCACGCCCTCAGCTCCTTCACTCGTGTCGGCTCGACGGTACGCCGCCGTCCCGCCTCCCGGTACGGATGTTCCACTTTTCGGGACGCCGGGACGCACAGCAGCTTCCCAGGAGGCATTCATGATGCGGTCAACTCCGTTGCCTAGCGTGAGCATTGACGGTCATGGGGCCGGGGCGCTCGCCGCGAGGACGAGGCGGGCGTCGAGGAGAGGGCGATGCGATGTGGACCGACGAGCAGCCACGAACCCGCTGGGTCGACCCGGCGAACTTCCGTTTCCGCCGCCCCGACCTGCGGCTCGGCACCCGCGATCCGCGACCTGACCGGTCCGGGCCGGTGGCCGGGGACCGGATCGCCGCCCGGCACACCGTACGCACCTCGACTGCTGAGTACACGCTGTTGCTGAACGCGCCGGAGTGGCTCGGCCGGCGGGGAGTCGGCGAGGCACTGCGGGACGCGGTGGCCGAACTGCGGGCGATCGACCTCACCTACGGCCCGAACCGGCCGGAGAGCCTGGTGTCCCGGCTGCGCCGCGGCGAGATCGGCCCCGAGTCGTACCCGCCGCTGGCTGACCTGGTCGACCGGTGCGCCGCGATGCGGGCGGCCACGGACGGCTGGTTCGACGCCTGGGCGGTGCCCGGTGGCTTCGACCCGGGCGGCCTGCTCGGCGGCTGGGCGGTCGAGCGGGCGGCGGCCCGGTTGCGCGCCGCCGGCATCCACGACTACGCCGTGCTCACGGGCGCCGACCTGGTGGTACGCGGCCAGGCCGGGCACGGTGGCCCGTGGCGGGTCGCGGTGCACCACCCCACCGAGCGACGCCGGGCGCCGTTGGTGCTGGAGATGACGGCGGGCGCGATCGGCACCTCCGGGGTGACCGGCCGGCAGGGACACGTGGTGGACCCGCACACCGGCGAGCCGGCCGACCACCTGGTCGCCGCGACGGTGGTGGGCCCCGACCTCGCGGTGGCCGACGCCTACGCCACCGCGCTGTACGCCGCAGGCCCGGCCGGGCTGGCCTGGTTCCGCTCCGGATCGGACTACCGCGTGCTGTCCGCCGCCCGCCGGTAGCGGAGCGTGCGAGCCGATCCGGTGATGGCAGTCGATCCAGGCGGGGACAGCGATCGGCCCCCACGGCCGCGGCAACGACCGTGGAGGCCGGTCAGCGACGAGTGCGCGTGGCTCGCGCAATCGAGGGGTGCGGGCCGGTCGGCCGGACGTCAACCTCGCCACCCGAAGACGGGCCAGCGCCACGGACTTGGCCAGTAACCGCACCCGTACGCTATCGAATCGACGCGTTTCACGGCAAGGGTTCCACAGGGGACCATCCGCAGCTACGACGAACTCCAGTTCGGCACGTCTGACGCCGCGCCGCGACCTGGAGTTGTCGCTCCCGCCCGCCCGGCCGTTGGCCTGGGCCAGGTCCGTTTCGACAAGGTGAACTGTGGATGGCACGCTGTCCGCCGTGAGTTTCGATCTCAGCGTGTGGGCCCTGGCGGACGGGGCGACGCCCGAGGACGTGCGAGCGGCGGTGCAGCAATGCCGGGAAGGCCGGCACAGCGAGCGTCGACCCGACCCCCGGGTAGTGGCCTTCTACCGGGCCATCACCGCCAGCTACCCCGAACGGCCGAACGGTCCGGGCACTCCCTGGGCGGTCGCACCACTGCACACGGCTGCCGACCACGTGGAACTGAACCTGGATCCGGCCTGCCCGGACCAGGTGCTGCTCGACATCGAACGGCTGGCCGGCCAGCACCAACTGATGCTCTTCGACGCCCAGGACGGCTCGGTGTACCCGCCACCGATGGCCCGGCTGCCCGGCTGACCCGACCCGCCCCACCAACTCGGCCACGCCTCGGCCGGACCGGTGGCGGAGCCGGGCGACGACGAGGGGCCCGGCCGACGGCCGGGCCCCCCTCAGTCGTGCGTGGACTACCTCACTCGTCGCGCAGGTCCGCCGCGCTGGCCGCGGTCGCGCCGATCGAGTCGGCGGCCGAGGTGAGCAGGTCGGCGCCGAGCGCCTGGTCGACGGTGAGGGTCATCAGCGTCTCACCGCCGGCCTCTCGGCGGGCCACCTGCATCGCCGCGATGTTGATTCCCGCCTCGCCGAGCAGCGTGCCGACGGTACCGACCACGCCCGGACGGTCGGCGTAGCGCAGGAAGAGCAGGATGCCCTCGGCGCCGATCTCCACGTCGAAGCCGTCCACCTCGGTCAGCTTGATGATGTCCCGGGTGCCGGCCTGGGCCACCGTGCCGGAGACGCTGACCGTGCGACCGTCGGGCAGCGCGCCGCGCACGGTGACCAGCACCGGGTGTTCGACGGTCTCGGCCTGGGTGGTCAGCGACACCTCCACCCCGCGCTGGGCGGCCAGGTGCGGCGCGTTGACGTAGGTCACCTGCTCCTCCACCACGGAGCTGAACAGGCCCTTGGTGGCGGCGAGCTTGAGCACCGAGACGTCGTGGTCGACGACCTCACCGCGTACCTCGACGGTGACGCTGGCGGCGACCCCACCGGCAACCGCGGTGAAGGCGCGGCCGAGCTTCTCGGCCAGCGGCAGCAGTGGCCGGACGTCCTCGGCGACCACGCCGCCGGCCTGCACGTTGACCGCGTCCGGCACGAACTCGCCCTGCAGGGCCAGCTTCACGCTCTTGGCCACGGCGAGGCCGGCCTTGTCCTGCGCCTCGGCGGTGGAGGCGCCCAGGTGCGGGGTGGCCACCACATTGTCGAAGGCGAACAGCGGCGAGGAGGTGCACGGCTCCTTGGCGTACACGTCCACCCCGGCGCCAGCGACCCGGCCCTCGGCCAGAGCATTGGCCAGGGCCTGCTCGTCGATCAGCCCACCACGGGCGGCGTTGACGATCCGCACGCCCGGCTTGACGATCGACAGCTCCTTCTCACCGATCAGACCGACCGTCTCCGGGGTCTTCGGCAGGTGGATCGAGATGAAGTCGCTCTCCCGCAGCAGCTCCTCCAGGCCGACCAGGCGTACCCCGAGCTGCGCGGCCCGGGCCGGCTGGATGTACGGGTCATAAGCGATCAGCCGGGTGCCGAACGCGGCGATCCGCTGCGCGAAGAGGACGCCGATGCGACCGAGGCCGACCACGCCGACGGTCTTGCCCTGCATCTCCACGCCGGTGTACTTCGACCGCTTCCACTCCCCCGCCTTCAGCGCGGCGCTGGCGCTGGCGGTGTTGCGGGCGACCGCGAGCAGCAGCGCGACGGCCTGCTCGGCGGCGGAGACGATGTTGGACGTGGGGGCGTTGACGACCATGACGCCCCGCGCGGTGGCGGCCGGCACCTCGACGTTGTCCAGACCCACACCCGCCCGCGCCACGACCTTCAGTCGGGGTGCTGCGGCGATCGCCTCGGCGTCGATCTGGGTGGCACTGCGGACGATGACGGCGTCGGCCTCGGAGAGCGCGGACAGCAGGGCCGGGCGGTCGGTGCCATCGACGTGCCGGACGTCGAAGTCGTGGGCGAGCACCTCGATGGCGGCGGGAGCGAGTTCTTCGGCGATCAGTACGACAGGAGTCATTGGTCCTCGTAGATGTCGTCAGAGCGGTCGGCCGGGGGCTGTGGGCGCTGCGCTGCGCCCGGCGCACACGGGGCCATGGCCGTCAGGTGCCGGCTACGCACCTACCCGCGATCGTAGGGGGCCGGCCGCCCGGTACGCCTTGGAGTCCGGGGTGAGTGCCCTCACAAACCGGATGTGACGTGCGAGTTAAGGGTGGTTGGCCAGCGGGAGGCGCCCGTTCGAGCAGCACGGGCCGCCAAACAGCACGGCACCCGACCCGGCGTCGGGGAGAACGCCGGGCCGGGTGCCGTTGGTGAAACGGATCTCAGGCGGTCTCGGTGATCGGGCGGTCGACCCAGCTCATCATGCCGCGCAGCTTCGCGCCGGTCTCCTCGATCGGGTGCGCCGCACCCTCGGCCCGCCACTTGCTGAAGTTCGGCCGCCCCGCCTCGTCCTCGGCCACCCACTCGCGGGCGAACTCACCCGACTGGATCTCGCCGAGGATCTTGCGCATCTCCTCCTTGACCCGGCTGTCGATGACCCGCGGGCCACGGGAGAGGTCGCCGTACTCGGCCGTGTCGGAGACGCTGTAGCGCATCCGGGCGATGCCGCCCTCGTACATCAGGTCCACGATGAGCTTCAGCTCGTGCAGGCACTCGAAGTAGGCCACCTCGGGGGCGTAGCCGGCCTCGGTGAGCACCTCGAAACCGGTCTGCACCAGCGCCGCGGCGCCACCGCAGAGCACCGCCTGCTCGCCGAAGAGGTCGGTCTCGGTCTCCTCGGTGAAGGTGGTCCGGATCGCGCCGGCCCGGGTGCCGCCGATCCCCTTGGCGTAGGACAGCGCCAGCGCGAAGGCCGCGCCACTGGCGTCCTGCTCGATGGCGACGAGGCAGGGCACACCCTTGCCGTCGACGTACTGCCGGCGGACCAGGTGGCCGGGGCCCTTCGGGGCGACCATGGCCACGTCCACCTCGGCCGGCGGCTTGATCAGGCCGTACCGGATGTTGAAGCCGTGCCCGAAGAACAGCGCCTTGCCCGCGCTGAGGTTCGGCGCGATCGACTCGGCGTAGATGTGACGCTGGGCGGTGTCCGGCGCCAGCACCATGATCACGTCGGCCTCGGCGGCCGCCTCGGCCGGGGTGAGCACCCGCAGGCCCTGCTCCTCGGCCTTTACCCGGCTCTTCGAGCCCTCCGGCAGGCCGACCACCACGTCGACCCCGGAGTCGCGCAGCGACAGCGCGTGGGCGTGCCCCTGGCTGCCGTACCCGATCACGGCGACCTTCTTCGACTGGATCAGGCCCAGGTCGGCGTCGTCGTCGTAGTACACCTCAACGCTCATGACTTCCCTTTCGTACGGCGGCCGCAGTGGCCCGTCGTGGCGGTATGGATCAGGCGGCCGGAGGAGCCGGACCTGCGGTTTGGATCAGGCGGCCCGTCAGCGACGGGCCGGTGGTTCGGGTCAGGCGGCCCGCAGGGCCGGGCCGGCGGTGATGGCGCGGGAGCCGCGCCCGATCGCCACCAGGCCCGACTGGACCATCTCCTTGATGCCGAAGGGCTCAAGGTCGCGCAGCAGCGCGTCGAGCTTGTCCGGGGTGCCGGTGGCCTCGATGGTGAGGGTGTCGGCGGCCACGTCGACCACCCGGGCGCGGAACAGGTTGACCGTCTCCAGGACCTGGGCCCGCGCGTTGCGGTCGGCGCGCACCTTCACCAGCAGCAACTCGCGGGCGACCGAGGTCGACGGGTCGAGCTCGACGATCTTGAGCACGTTGACCAGCTTGTTGAGCTGCTTGGTGACCTGCTCCAGCGGGGAGGACTCGGCGTTGACCACGATCGTGATCCGCGAGACGTCCGGATTCTCGGTCTCGCCCACGGCGAGACTGTCGATGTTGAAGCCGCGCCGGGAGAACAGCCCGGAGACCCGGGCCAGCACGCCCGGCTTGTTCTCCACCAACACGGACAGGGTGTGCATGGTCATTACAGCTCATCCTCGTCGAAGGCCGGGCGGACGCCGCGGGCGAACATGATCTCGTCGTTGCTGGTGCCGGCGGCGACCATCGGCCAGACCATGGCGTCCTTGCCGACCACGAAGTCGATCACCACCGGCGCGTCGTTGATGGACATCGCCGCTTCGATGGTCTTGTCCACGTCCTCGGCGGTCTCGCAGCGCAGCCCGACGCAGCCCAGCGCCTCGGCGAGCTTGACGAAGTCCGGGATGCGGTGCTTGTGGGTGCCCAGGTCGGTGTTGGAGTAACGCTCCCCGTAGAACAGCGTCTGCCACTGGCGGACCATGCCGAGGTTGCCGTTGTTGATCACGGCGATCTTGACCGGGATGCCCTCCAACGCGCAGGTGGCCAGTTCCTGGTTGGTCATCTGGAAGCAACCGTCGCCGTCGATCGCCCAGACCACCACGTCGGGTCGGCCCACCTTGGCCCCCATCGCCGCCGGCACCGCGTAGCCCATGGTGCCGAGGCCACCGGAGTTCAGCCAGGTCTGCGGCTTCTCGTACGAGATGAACTGGGAGGCCCACATCTGGTGCTGGCCGACACCGGCCACGTAGATCGCGTCCGGCCCGGCGATCTTCCCCAGCCGCTTGATCACGTACTGCGGGGATAGGGTGCCGTCGGCGGGCTCCTCGTAGCCCAACGGGTACCGCTCGCGCAGGTCGTCGAGCTGGGCCCACCAGTCGGTGAGGTCGGCGCCGCTGCCGGCCGCCTGCTCGGCGGTGACCGCGGTGAGCAGTTCGTCGATGACGTGCCGGGCGTCGCCGACGATCGGCACGTCGGCGTGCCGGTTCTTGCCGATCTCGGCCGGGTCGATGTCGGCGTGCACGACCGCGGCCTCGGGGGCGAAGGAGTCCAGCTTGCCGGTGACCCGGTCGTCGAACCGGGCGCCGAGCGCCACGATCAGGTCGGCCTTCTGCAGGCCGTACACCGCGGCGACGGTGCCGTGCATGCCGGGCATGCCCAGGTGCTGCCGGTGCGAGTCGGGGAACGCGCCCAACGCCATCAGCGTGGTCACCACCGGGATGCCGGTCAGCTCGGCCAGCCGGCGCAGGCCCTCGGTGGCACCGGCCTTGAGCACGCCGCCGCCGACGTAGAGCACCGGACGGCGCGCGCTGCTCATCAGCCGCGCCGCCTCGCGGATCTGCTTGCCGTGCGGGTGCAGGGTGGGCCGGTAACCGGGCAGGTCCAGGACGGGCGGCCAGGCGAAGGTGGTCGGCGCCTGGAGGACGTCCTTCGGGATGTCCACCAGGACCGGGCCGGGCCGTCCGGTCGAGGCGAGGTGGAACGCCTCGGCCAACACCCGCGGGATCTCAGCGGCGTCCTGCACCAGGAAGTTGTGCTTGGTGATCGGCAGGGTGATCCCCTGGATGTCCGCCTCCTGGAAGGCGTCGGTGCCGATCGCCGGACGGGCCACCTGGCCGGTGATCGCCACCAGCGGCACCGAGTCCATGTACGCGTCGGCGATCGGGGTGACCAGGTTCGTCGCGCCCGGGCCGGAGGTGGCGATGCACACCCCGACCCGGCCGGTGGCCTGGGCGTAGCCGGTGGCCGCGTGGCCGGCGCCCTGCTCGTGCCGGACCAGGATGTGCCGGACGGTCGAGTCGTAGAGCGGGTCGTACGCCGGCAGGATCGCGCCGCCCGGGATGCCGAAGACGACGTCGACGCCGAGCGCTTCCAGGGAACGCACCAGCGAGCCGGCGCCCGAGACCTGGGCCGGGGCGGGGCGTACCGCCGGGGCGGCCGGCGTGGCGGCGCGGGTGTGGTCGGCGTCGCCCGCGCCCTCGGCGGCGTTGCGGGCCCGCCGGACGGAGTGGGCGAGGGTCTCTGGCGTGGGTCTCGTCATGGCGGTTGGCCTTCGGCTGGAGTGGGTGGGGCTGCTCACGCTGTGGGACGCGGGCGAGGGCCCGGTCCGATGGGTTCGACGGCAAGAAAAAAGCCCACGTGCCAGATGCACGGGGCCAGCGCACTCTCAGTCAGGAGAGTGCGCTCAGGTAAGTACTCGCAGCGACCGGTACGACGACATGGGCCCAAGCCTGACGCATCTCACGCGATGAGTCAACTGATCCCACATATTGGTTCACGGATCTCGGCGCGTCGCTTCTGGCACGCCGGCCGCACCTGGCGTGACGTGCTCCGAGACGCTCTCGCCGGAGCGTGGGACGAGCGGCTGGAGAGGGCGTTGCTCCGGCGCCGGGCGGGCCGGCCGGGCGCCCGGCGAGGACGCCGCCTCCAGCATCGCCTCCAGATGTTCGGCCGGTACGCCCCAGCCGAACAACGCGCCCTGACCGAACCGGCAGCCGGCGGCCACCACCGCGGCCAGTTCCGTGGGCGTGGTGACCCCCTCGGCGATGACCTCCAGGCCGAGCTGGTGACCCAGCCGCATGACGATGTCGACCATCGGGGCGAACGCCGGGCCGTCGCGCCCGACCGGCCGAACCGGCTCGTGCTCGGCCACCAGACCGTGGTCGATCTTGAGAATGTCGATCGGGAGCCGGCGCAGCTGCCCCAACGAGGAGTAGCCCGCACCGAAATCGTCCAGGGCGATCCGAACGCCGGTCAGCCGCAGCGCGGTCAGCCGCCGGATCAGCTCGTCGAGGTCGGTGGCGACGGCGTGCTCGGTGACCTCCAGCACCAGCCGCTGCGGCGGAACGCGGTGGGCGCGCAGCGCCTCGGTGACCTGCACCACGTACTCGGGGGCGTGCAGCTCACGCGGAGAGACGTTGACCGACACCCAGACGTCGTGCCCCTCGGCCAGCCAACGGGACAGCTGATGGCAGGCCTGGTGCAGCACCCAGGCACCAAGCTCCGCGATCATCCCGCACTCCTCGGCCAGCGGGATGAACTCGTCCGGGCCGACGTTGCCCAGCTCCGGGTGGTGCCAGCGGAGCAGCGCCTCCGCGCCGACCGGGCGCACCGACGGCAGGGAGGCGACCGGCTGGAAGGCCAACCGCAGCTCGTCGCGCCCGATCGCGCCGCGCAGCTCGTGCTCCACCGTGGTACGCCGACGCAGCAGCCGGTCGTACGCGGCGTCGTACCGCTCGATCCGGTTCTTGCCGCGCTGCTTCGCGTAGCGCAGCGCGAGATCCGCGTGGCGCAGCAGCAGTTCGACGTCGGGCTCGCCGGCCCAGCCTGCCAGGCCGATGCTGACCGAGAGGAAGACCGGCCCGTCGGGCTGCTCGTAGGAGCGGCCGAGCACCCCCAGCAGCCGCTCGGCGACCACGCCCGCCTCGATCGGCCCGCCGTGCATGAGTACGGCGAACTCGTCCCCGCCCAGCCGGGCGGCGAGGTCGCCGGGACGCAGGTTGTCCCGCAGCCGCCGGCCGAACTCGGCCAGCACCGCGTCGCCCACGTCGTGGCCGCGCATGTCGTTGACGTTCTTGAAGCCGTCCAGGTCCAGGCTGAGCAGGACGCAGGGGGTGCCGGCCTCGGCGCAGCGGTGCAGCGCCCGCAACAGGCCCCGCCGGTTGGCCAGGCCGGTGAGCGCGTCGGTGTGCGCGAGTTGGCGGAAGTGCGCCTCCCGGTCGGCCAGCCGCCGGGCGTAGCCCCGGACCTCGTGCAGAGTGAAGTACTGCCGGGCCACCAGGGCGAAACCCTCGACGCTGCCGGCGACGATGCCCAGCGCGTCGAACCGGCCGTCCTGGAGGAGGTGGTACATCGCCGAGGTGGCCATGGCGGCCATCGGAGCGAAGGCGTACTCGCCGTCGTACGGGATCACGTCGACGGCGACCTCGCCGGGCGGGTCGATCCGGTGGACGGCGACCGCGATGGTCAGCAGACCCACCGCGAGCACCACCAGGGCGACCGAGGTCACGCCGGGACCGGCCTGGCAGAGCCCGGCCGCGAGGGCGAGCCCACCGCAGGTCGCCACGGTGATGCCGGTGCCTAGCACGGCGAGGCAGCGCCGGGGCGGTGGAGCGCGGAAGATCATGATCGCGGCGAGGCCGGAACTCAGCGCCGCGCTGACCGAGGCGAGCAGGATCGCCGGGCTGGCCGTCGGGGTGGCGTCGCCCAGCAGCCGGGTCGGCTCGGAGAACAGCACCCAGCCGACGAACCACAGTGCCGTGCCCACGATCACGCCGTCCAGGGCGAGCCGGGCGGCCGAGCCCGCCGAGCCGGCCACCCCGGGCATCCGCAGCAGACCGGCGCAGAAGATCAGGCCACTCACCGCCGTGCCGAGCGCGACCAGCGTCGCCCAGCCGGTGTGCCCGGGCCCGCCGGCGCTCAGCGTGACCGCCACCCCCACCAGCAGGGTCACCACGGCGACCGCTCCGGCGACGGCGAGCAGCGCGTACGCCTGGTGGTGCGGTGCGGTCCGGCGCCGGGCGGCGGCGGCCAACAGCACGCCGGCCCCGAGGGCGATCAGCGCGCTCAGCACCGCGGTGCCGATCATGCCCGGGGATGTGTGCACGCACATAACTGTGCCGGATCCGCGCTCGCCGCGGGGATCGGGTGTGCATCTGTTGGGACACGGTGCGCGCCCCTGTCCGGTGCCCGGTCGCCGGTGCCAGACTGGTACGCATGCCTGAGCTGCGGTCGAAGACCTCCACGCACGGCCGGACGATGGCCGGCGCCCGAGCCCTGTGGCGGGCCACCGGGATGACCGACGACGACTTCGGCAAGCCGATCGTCGCCATCGCGAACAGTTTCACCCAGTTCGTGCCGGGTCACGTACACCTCAAGGACCTCGGCGGCCTGGTCGCCGACGCGGTGGCCGAGGCCGGCGGGGTGGGCCGGGAGTTCAACACGATCGCGGTCGACGACGGCATCGCCATGGGCCACGGCGGCATGCTCTACTCCCTGCCCAGCCGGGAGCTGATCGCCGACGCGGTGGAGTACATGGTCAACGCGCACTGCGCGGACGTCCTGGTCTGCATCTCCAACTGCGACAAGATCACGCCGGGCATGCTGCTGGCCGCGCTGCGGCTCAACATCCCGACCGTCTTCGTCTCCGGCGGCCCGATGGAGGCCGGCAAGACGGTGGCGATCGAGGGGGTCGTGCACTCCAAGATCGACCTGATCGACGCGATGATCGCCTCCTCGAACGAGGCGGTCACCGACGACCAGCTCGGCGCCATCGAACGCTCCGCCTGCCCGACCTGTGGCTCCTGCTCGGGCATGTTCACCGCGAACTCGATGAACTGCCTCACCGAGGCGATCGGGCTGGCGCTGCCGGGCAACGGCTCGACGCTGGCCACCCACGCCGCGCGCCGGTCGCTGTTCGTCGAGGCCGGCCGCACCGCCGTGGAGATCGCCAAGCGCTGGTACGACGGCGACGACGACTCCGTCCTGCCCCGCGTGGTGGCCTCCCGGGCCGCGTTCGAGAACGCCGTCGCCCTGGACGTGGCGATGGGTGGATCGACGAACACCATCCTGCACCTGCTGGCCGCCGCCCGCGAGGCCGAGCTGGACTTCACCGTGGCCGACATCGACGCCATCTCCCGCCGGGTGCCGTGCCTGGCCAAGGTCGCCCCGAACTCACCGCAGTACCACATGGAGGACGTGCACCGGGCCGGCGGCATCCCGGCCATCCTCGGCGAACTCGACCGCGCCGGTCTGCTGCACCGGGACGTGCACGCGGTGCACTCCCCCTCGCTGGAGCGTTGGCTGGCCGACTGGGACGTGCGCGGCGGCTCGGCCATCCCGGAGGCCATCGAGCTGTTCCACGCCGCCCCGGGCGGGGTACGCACCACCGAGCCGTTCTCCACCACCAACCGCTGGTCGTCACTGGACACCGACGCGGCCGACGGCTGCGTGCGCGACCGCGAACACGCGTACAGCGCCGACGGCGGGCTGGCCATCCTGTCCGGAAACCTCGCCCCGGACGGCTGCGTGGTGAAGACCGCCGGGGTGCCCGAGGAGTGCCTCACCTTCCGCGGCCCGGCGAAGGTGTACGAGTCGCAGGACGACGCGGTCACCGCCATCCTGGCCAAGGAGGTGGTCGCCGGTGACGTGGTGGTGATCCGCTACGAGGGCCCGAAGGGTGGCCCCGGCATGCAGGAGATGCTCTACCCCACCTCGTTCCTGAAGGGCCGGGGGCTGGGCCGGGCCTGCGCGTTGCTCACCGACGGCCGGTTCTCCGGCGGCACCTCGGGGTTGTCCATCGGTCATGTCTCCCCAGAGGCGGCCTCCGGTGGGCTGATCGCGCTGGTCGAGCCCGGCGACGAGATCGTCATCGACATCCCGAACCGGTCGATCGAGCTGAACGTTCCCGCCGACGTGCTGGACGCCCGCCGGGTCGCCCAGGAGAAGCGGGACCGCCCGTACACGCCGGTCGACCGGCAACGCCCGGTCTCCGCGGCGCTGCGCGCGTACGCCTCGATGGCCACCTCGGCCAGCGACGGCGCCTACCGCCGCGTACCGGAGTGAAAGGAGGGGCCCCCTGTTAACGCCTCGTGCATAGCAGGGGCCCCCTATTAACGGATCACAATCCCGCTGCGGCGTCGTACCGGCGGCGCAGGTCGGCCATTTCCGCGGGGGCCAGCGCCTCCTTGAGCGCCGGCTCCGCGTACTTGGCCGGGAACATCTGCCGCAGCCGGTCGACGAATATGACGTCTTCGGTCGCCTCGACCACCTGAATGCCCGGAGGCTCGGTGGACATGTCCAGGATCACCGGACCGGCCAGTTTGACCGCCACGTCCCAGGGGCGCTTCTGCTCGGCTACCCCGCAGAGGTGGAAGCCGTAGACCGTCTGCACGTCGGCGAATGCGGTGACCTCGGCCGGCTCGTAGCCGTAGACGTGAACCCCGCAGATCACCGCCGGCTTCGTCTCCCCCTCGTTGGCCACCTGCTGAACATTGTGTCCGGCATGGTTGTGGTGCCCCGGATCCGTCTGTTCGAGCGTGGTACGCATCCGGGTCATGATCTGCCCGTGCAGACCCACCGGCTCCGCCTCCGAGCCGCCCGAGTTGACCAGTACGACCATGCCGGCAGTTACCGCCAGGATCGCCGCCACCCCCACGTAGCGGTTTCGGTACCACCCCGCGAAGCTTTCCCGGAAAATCATGACTACTTCTCACCTCGTCGCCGGTTCTGATGCCTTGGCAGATCGGATCGGACGCCTCCGGCATGTCAGATGGCGAGCGCGTCGGCCGCCATGGGACACGTACCGGTGGACACGAACGGTGGGGACACCTGCCCGGGGATATCCGCCCGTCGTCGTCGAGATGGCCCGACTGTGCGGCGCGCGCCTGCCAGGGCGGCGCGCTGCCGGCACTGCGATGCTCCCGTGCTGGCCGTTCCCAGCGCGGTTGCCCCCGCGCTGCGGCGATGTGAACCATTCCAGCACGGCTGGACTCACTCGGGCAACATCGACGACCCTCATCACGACCGGTAATTTCCGGAATGCCTCGACACGCCAGCCCAATATTGACATTCGCAGATGTCGATGCTCTGCTGTTTTTGGAAGCGCTCCCATCCCCTTGACGCCGAGAACGGAGGATGCACCATGCGTTCACGCAAGCCCGATCAATCCAGCGGGCCATCCCGGTCAGCCGTCCGCCAGCCCGTTCGAGTGCTCGTCGTGCTGCTCACGATGCTGGTCGGCGTACTGCCCTGGAGCGGCGTAGCCCAGGCCCACGGCACCATCATCAACCCGGCATCCCGCGCCTACCAGTGCTGGCAGGCCTGGGGCAACAACCACATGAACCCGGCCATGCAGCAACAGGACCCCATGTGCTGGCAGGCGTTCCAGGCCAACCCCGACACCATGTGGAACTGGATGAGCCAGCTGCGCGACGGCCTCGGAGGAAACTTCCAGGGCCGCACCCCCGACGGACAGCTGTGCAGCAACGGCCTTTCCAGGAACAACAGCCTGAACCAGCCGGGCCAGTGGAGGCGCACCAACATCAGCCGCAACTTCACTGTCCACCTGTACGACCAGGCCAGCCATGGCGCCGACTACTTCCGGGTCTACGTGAGCAAGCAGGGGTTCAACCCGGCCACCCAGCAGCTCGGTTGGGGCAACCTCGACTTCATCACGCAGACCGGCCGCTACGCACCGTCACAGAACATCTCGTTCAACATCTCGACCTCCGGATACACCGGACACCACGTCGTGTTCGTCATCTGGCAGGCATCACACATGGACCAGACCTACATGTGGTGCAGCGACGTGAACTTCGTCTGATCGGAACCGAGATTCGCAGTAGTGCTCCGGCCCAGGACATCGTCCTGGGCCGGAGACTTCCACGTAACGCTCTCCAGCGACGGGCCGGGCGGATCAGGATCGGTTGGCCTCCGGGGTGCGCGCGTCCGTCGAGGGCAGCGCGATGGCGCGGGCGTACGCGATGGCGGTCGGGGTGTCGGGGAAGACCAGCCCGTCGCGGCGTAGCTGGTCGGCCACGCCGAGGGTGTCCAGCACCTCGCCGTGGCCGGGCACGATGCCGGAGAGCAGCACGGTGATCCCGCGCCCCTGAAGCCGGCGGACGGCGTCGCCGAGAACCTGGGCGCCGGTGGCGTCGATGGTGGAGACCCGGGACATCCGCAGGATGACCACCCGCACGTCGGCGACGTCGGAGAGTCGCAACAGGAAGTTGTGTGCGGCGGCGAAGAAGAGCGGCCCGTCCAGCCGGTAGGCCACGATGTGCTCGGCGAGCAGCGCCTGTTCCTCGGCGGTGTGCTCGCTGGAGTCGAGCGGGACCTGTTCCAGCCGGGCGCTGCGGGCCACCGCTCGCAGCGCCACCACGACGGCCACGCCGACGCCCACGGCGACGGCGGTGACCAGGTCCCAGATGACAGTGACGGCGAAGGTGAGGACCAGCACCAGCGCGTCGCCCCGGGTCGCACGGGCCAGCGCCCACAGCGACGCCGCCTCGACCATCCGTACGGTGGTGGCCAGCAGCACGCCGGCGAGCGCCGCCAGCGGGATGCGGCCGACCAGCGGAGCGGCGGCCAGCACGATCCCGGCGAGGGCCACCGCGTGGGTCAACGCGGCCAGCTTCGACGCCGCGCCGGCCCGCACGTTGACGGCGGTACGCGCGATGGCCGCAGTCGCCGGGATGCCGCCGAACAACGGTGACGCCAGGTTGGCCAGCCCCTGCCCGAAGAGTTCCCGATCCGGGTCGTGCCGCTGGCCGACGGTCATCCCGTCGGCGACGGTGGCCGAGAGCAGGCTCTCCAGCGCGGCCAGCGCCGCCACCGCGAGCGCGGCGGGCAGCAGGACGCCCACCGCGCCGAGGTCGAGGAAGTCCAGCGACGGCGCGGGCAGGCCCTGTGGCAGCGCGCCGATTCGGACCAGATCGACCGGTACGAGTTCGGCGAGCAGCGTGGCGGCGGCCACCGCGAACAGCGAGAACGGCAGGCCGGGCCGCCATCGGGCGCCGATCAGCATCGCCGCCGCGACGCCGAGGGCCACCGCGAGGGCGGCCGGCCGAGGCTGTACGACGAAACGGGTGACCGCGTCGGCGGCCACCGCCCAGACCCGCTCGCCGTCCGCATCGGTGACACCGAGCGCGGCCGGCACCTGTTGCAGGGCGATGACCACGGCGATGCCGGCGGTGAAGCCCTCGATCACCGGCACCGGAAGGTACCGCACGTAGCGGCCGAGACGGGCGAGGGCCAGGGCGACCAAAATCAGCCCGGCCAGCGCGCCGACCATCAGCACGCCGGCCGACCCGAACTGCTGCACGATCGGCACGAGCACCACGGTCATGGCGCCGGTCGGGCCGGAGACCTGGAGGTTCGAGCCGCCGAAGACGGCCGCCACCGCGCCGGCGACCACCGCGGTCACCAGGCCGGCTTCCGCGCCGAGCCCCGAGGTGACGCCGAAGGCGAGCGCCAGCGGCAGCGCCACCACGGCCACGGTGAGCCCGGCGACGAGGTCACGGCGGGGCGCGCGGCGTACCGCCTGCCAGTCGGCGCGGCCCGGCAACAGGTCGACGAGGCGGCGCCCGAGGGTGGCCACGGCCGACCGGGTGGTGTCGGCGAGCGGGGCCTGCGTGCCGCTCACCCGTCCCGTCCGCCGGCGCGCAGCTCGTCGAGCAGGGCGTCCCGGTCGGTGAGCACCGCGCCGAGGATTCGCCGCCCGGCGGCCAGCAGGTCGGCGACGTCGGGGGTACTGAGCGCGTACATCACCAGGGAGCCGTCGCGGTACGAGGTGACCATGCCGGCCCGGCGCAGCACGGCGAGCTGCTGGGAGAGGTTGGACGCCTCGACGTCGATGGCGGCGAGCAGATCGCGCACCGGCTTCGGGCCGTCCTGGAGCAGCTCCAGCACCCGGATGCGGACGGGATGCCCGAGGGTGCGGAACAGCTCCGCCTTGGCCTGGTACAGCGGCACCGACACGCCGCGTTCCTCCTCACCGCGCCGCCACCCGGGCGACGCTTTGACGACTTTAGCACTTGCAGGATTCTTCAACTGATGAGCCGGCTGATGTTAAGAGGGGCCCCTTCCTATACCGGAGGCGTTAGGAAGGGGCCCCTCCTTTCAGTCGTTCACGCAGCGCAGCACCGGGCGGGCGGTGAGGGCGGCCGGGTCGAGCGGGGTATCGGAGTGCACGGTGAAGGTCGCCGACTCGCCCGGCAGCAACGTCACCAGCGCCTCGTTGGCCTGGGCGGAGGGGTCGAGGCGGTCCGGGTAGAGGGTCAGGTCGCGCAGGATCGTGCGGGCGGTCACGCGTACCCGCTGGCCGCCGTCGAACGGCTCCACCACGGCCACCAGGGCCGGCGGCGGCCACCGCACGTCGCGGTCCTCGGCGAAGAACCACAACGCCCGACCGGCCCGGTCACCCGCCTCGGCCACCAGCAGCTCGGCCCTGGCCTCGTCGGGCCGGGCCAGCTCCGCCGACAGCGGCAGGGTCACCGTCGCGTACGCGGGCACGTCCAGCTCCAGCGCGGCCTTCGCCCGTGGCTCCCCGGCCAGGGTGAGCCGGGTGACCGTCACCGACGCCCGCCACGGGCGCCCACCATCGTTGACCGCCACCACAGCCAAGCCACCCTCGCGGGTCAAGCCGGCGTCGCGGGGCTGGATGGTCAGGAGTCGGTCGGCGTACGCCCGGCGTAGCGCGTACCAGAGCGGCTTGCGACGGCCGTCGCCGTCGACGGCAGCCCAGGAGGTGACCGGCCAGCAGTCGTTGAGCTGCCAGACGACGGTGCCCATGCAGACGCCCCGGTGGGAGCGGAAGTGCTCCACCCCGAGCTGGATGGCCCGCGCCTGGTTGAGCTGGGTCAGGTAGTGCCAGTCGTCGAAGTCGCGCGGCTCGGGCAGGTGCGCTTCCAGCCCCCGGCGCAGTTTCCGGTCACCGTCGGCGGCCTTCTGGTGGTGCGCCATGCCGGGCGAGTCGTGGGCCAGCGGCTCGTCGGACAGGGCCCGGCGCAGGGTCGCGTACGCCGGCGGGGCCTGGTAGCCGAACTCGGCGACGAAGCGGGGCACGTACTCGCGGTACTTCGCGTAGTCGTCGGTGTTCCACACGTCCCAGATGTGCGTGGTGCCGTACGCCGGGTCGTTGGGGTGGATCTCCTCGTCGCCCGAGTACGGGCTACCGGGCCAGTACGGGCGGGTCGGGTCCAGCTCGGCCACGATCCGGGGCAGCAGTTCCAGGTAGTAGCCGCGCCCCCAGCTGCGCCCGGCCAGCGGCTCCTGCCAGTCCCAGTCGTGCCAGCCCCAGATGTTCTCGTTGTTGCCGGTCCACAGCACCAGCGACGGGTGGCTGGCCAGCCGGGTCACCTGCTCGGCGGCCTCGGCGGCCACCTCGGTGCCGAACGGCTCCTCCTCCGGGTACGCGGCGCAGGCGAAGAGGAAGTCCTGTTGCACCAGCAGGCCACGCTCGTCGGCCAGGTCGTAGAAGTCCTCCGACTCGTACCGGCCGCCGCCCCAGACCCGCAGCAGGTTGACGTTCGCGCCCTCGGCCTGGTCGAAGCGGTACGCCAGGCGTTCCCGGGTGACCCGGTTGGGGAAGACGTCGTCCGGGATCCAGTTCACCCCGCGGACGAAGACCGGCATTTCGTTGACGTACAGGGCGAACGGAGCGCCCTGGGCGTCGGGCGTGGTGTCCAGGCGTACCGAGCGGAAGCCGATCCGCCGGCTCCAGTCGTCGAGGGTGCCGCCGTCGGGCCCGTGCAGGGTCACCGTCAGCTCGTAGCGGGGCTGCCCGCCGTACCCCCGGGGCCACCACAGCTCGGGCGAGGCGACGGTGAGGGTCAGCACGGCCGACCGTTCCCCCGCCGGAATGGTCGCCTCGACGGTCTCCCCCGCCACCCGCGCCCGCACGGCGAGCGGCAGGTCGGCGTCCCGGTCGACCTCGACGTGCAGCTCCACCCGGCCGTCGCCGGCTTCGACGGTGACCACCGGACGGACGGCGGCGAGCCGGGCAACCGACCAGCCGTGCAGGCCGACCTGCTGCCAGATGCCGGCGGTGACCAGGGTCGGGCCCCAGTCCCAGCCGAAGTTGCAGGCCGTCTTGCGGATGAACTGAAACGGCTCCGGGTACGAGTTGGGCCGGTCACCGAGCCGGTCGCGGTGCGCCTCGGCGTACCGGTAGGCGGAGTCGAAACGTACGGCCAGGGTGTTGCCCTCGGCGCGGAGCAGCGACGTCACGTCGAAGCGGTGGCCGCGATGCATGTTCTCGGTGCGGCCGACCTCACTGCCGTTGAGGGTGATCGTGGCGACCGTGTCCAGGCCCGCGCAGACCAGGTCGAGGCGCCGGTGGTCGCCCGCCGGCCGGTCGAAGGTGGTCTCGTAGACCCAGTCGGTGCGCCCGATCCAGGCCAGCGCGGTCTCGTTGTCGTCGAGGTACGGGTCCGGGATCAGCCCGGCCGCGAGCAGGTCGGTGTGCACGCAGCCGGGGACGGTGGCCGGTACCGTCCGGCCGTCGACCTCGGGTGGGACCTGGTGGCCGGGCACCGCCCGCAGGGCCCAGCCGGCGTGCAGCGTCTGCCGGTGCGGACCGGCCCCCCGTGCGTCGCTCAAGACTTCACCGCGCCTTCCATGATTCCGCGGACGATCTGCCGACCGCCGATGACGAGACCGTTGGGAATGCTCCCGAGATCGAGATGCGTTGACTGAACCGGATAAGTGAGGCCACCGTACGGGCGGGCTTCCACAGTGTCAACGGCGGGTTAACGACGTGGCCGACCGGTAACCCCGCCGCCGCTCGACCTGCGCGAAACCGCCTGATACGGCGTCCGGCCGGGCCAGTCAGGGCGGTACGGCCGACGGTCGGCCGAGCCTCGACCCGATCGGCGCCGCGTAGACTGAACCGAGCAAGTAGCGGCGATCGGGTCCTTCCGCTTCGTCGCGAGCGGCCCGCACCCGACCGGGTACGGGCGGCGGGTAGCGTGTCCAACGCCGTCCGGGCAGCCGCACGGCGTCCGGTAGACGGAACGGTTCAGGAGGAAGTACGCCGGTGAAGCGGCCCACGATCGCGGATGTCGCCCGGCGGGCGGGGGTTTCCAAGGGCGCGGTGTCGTACGCGCTCAACGGCCAGCCGGGAGTCTCCGAGGCGACCCGGCAGCGCATCCTCGCCATCGCCGCCGAGATCGGATTCAACCCCAGCAGCGCTGCCCGGGCACTGTCCGGAGCGACCGCCCGGGCGATCGGGCTGATCCTCGCCCGACCGGCCCAGACGCTCGGCATCGAACCGTTCTTCATGGAGCTGATCAGTGGCGTCGAGGCCGAACTGTCCGCCCGGTCGTACGCGCTGACCCTCCAGGTGGTGGCCGACCAGAGCGCCGAGATCGCGGTCTACCGGCGGTGGTGGGGTGAGCGGCGGGTCGACGGGGTACTCGTGTGCGACCTGCGCACCGACGACCGGCGGGTGCCGGTGCTGGAGGAACTGGGCCTGCCCGCCGTGGTGATCGGCGGGCCGACGGGTACCGGCCGGCTGGCCAGCGTCTGGTCGAACGACGCGGCGGCACTGGTGGAGACCGTGGAGTACCTGTACGCCCTGGGGCACCGGCGGATCGCCCGGGTCGGCGGCCTGCCCGACCTGCTGCACACCGCGATCCGGACGCAGGCGTTCACCGAGGTGTGCCAGCGCCTCGGCCTGGCCGAGGCGGTCACCGCCTCCTCCGACTACACCGGCGAGGAGGGCGCGCGGGCGACCCGGCGGCTGCTCAGTTCCCGCGTCCGCCCCACCGCGATGATCTACGACAACGACGTGATGGCGATAGCCGGACTGTCGGTCGCCCAGGAGATGGGCCTCGCGGTTCCCGGCGATCTGTCCATCGTGGCCTGGGACGACTCCCCACTGTGCCGGCTGGTCCACCCACCGCTGACCGCGCTCGGCCGGGACATCCCGGCCTACGGCGCGCACGCCGCCCGGCAACTGCTACAGGTGATCGAGGGAGCCCCGGCGGTCGGACTCCAGGACGAGACCGCCCACCTGACTCCCCGGGGCAGCACCGGCCCGCCACGTAGCAGGGAATGAACCGGTTAAGCGCGCGGTCACCGCGACGCGAAGGGGAACTCCTCGAAGTACGCCTCGACCCGTTCCGCGGTCGCCGGCCGGGCCAGTTCGTATCCCTGGCCGTAATGGCACCCGGCCCGCTGCGCCCCGTCGACCTGGTGGGCGGATTCCAGTTCCTCCGCCACCACCTCCACCCCCAGCCGGTCGGCGACGGTGACCACCACGTCCAGCAGCGGGCGGTGCGGATCGCTGCTCGCCGCGACCACCTCCGGCCCGACCTTGAGCAGGTCGATCGGCAGTCGCCGCAGCTGGGCGAGCGAGGCGTGCTCGGCGCGGAAATCGTCGAGCGCGGTCCGGATGCCCATCGACCGCAGCC
This sequence comes from Micromonosporaceae bacterium KJ-029, assembly GCA_005402585.1. Classification (GTDB taxonomy): domain Bacteria; phylum Actinomycetota; class Actinomycetes; order Mycobacteriales; family Micromonosporaceae; genus Micromonospora. Next base: position 45,322 of record BIFP01000008.1, read on the forward strand.
CCGCCAACCGGGCCACGACGGTCGGCAACTCGGCGGCCACCTGCGGCTCGGCGACCTCGACCACCAGCTGGTCGGGCCCCAGCCCGTACGCCTCAAGCACGGCCGCCGTGCGGGGCACAAAATCCGGTGAGGTCAGCTCGCGGGTGGTGACGTTGATCGACATCCACAGCCGCCGACCGCCGACGGACCAGTCCGCCAACTGCCGGCAGGCCCGGTCCAGCACCCACGCGCCCAACTCGCCCACGATGTCGAGATCCTCGGCCACCGGCAGCAGCTCGGCCGGGAACACCGTGCCGAGCACCGGACTGCGCCAGCGCAGCAGCGCCTCCGTACCGACCGGCGACCGGTCGGCGAGTTCGAGCACCGGCTGGTAGACCAGGTCCAGCTCGCCCCGGGCGACCGCACCGGGCAGCTCCCGCTCCAGGTCCAGTCGGCGGACCAGCTGCTCCTCCAGGTACGCGTCGTACCACTCGACCCGGTCCCGGCCGAGCTGGGCCGCGCGCCGCCGGGCCAGGTCCGCCTGGCGCAGCAGGTCCTCCGGCCGGCCGGGGGCCAGTTCGGCGAGCCCGACACTGGCCCGCGACCGCAGCACCGCCCCCGACACCTCGTAGGGCCGGCCGAGCGCGGTGAGCAGCCGGGTGCCCAGCGCGTAGGCCAGCACCGGCCCACCGCCGGTGACCACCGCGAGCCCGCTCCCGGGCAGGTCGAACACCTCGTCGGCGTCGTCCGTCACGGCCCGGGCCCGGCGGACGGCCTCGGCCGCCACGTCGTCGCGCACCGCCATCCCGGGCAGCTCGGTGAGGTGAAGGTCGACCACCAGCAGCGCACCGGCCGCCGGTTCCGGTCGTGCCGCCAGGGCCCGCAGCAGTGCGGCCCGGCCGACCGGCCCACGCTCCTCGACGATCACCGGATCCGGCACGGCCGCCGGGACAGCCGGCGCCGCCCTCCGCGCCGTGGCGGGGAGCAGTTCGCGCGCCACCAGCGGGGGCACCGCGGCGAGCGCGAGCAGCACCGTGGTGTTGTCCGGAGGCAGGTCGGCGTGCAGCTGGTGGACGGTGGCCAGCACCGCCGCGCCCGCCGGGAGCACCGCCCGCGGCCAGACCACCGTGGCCTGCCGCGGCGGGTCGGCGCCGGCCCGGGCCACCTGTCGCACCCCGGCGGCGGTCAGCAGCACGCCGACCACGAGGGGAGGTACGGCCAGCAGCGCCGCCCGCCCGGCGGCCGGGAGTGCCGCCAGTAGCACCAGGCCGAGCAGGGTCAGCGCCGCCCCCGACCGGCAGCGGGCGGTGCCGGAGCTGCGGTGCGCCCCGGTCAGCACGGTCAACGCGGCGACGGCCAGCACGCCGAGGGCCACCGCCACGGCCAGCCGTGCCGCTGCCGCCACGCCGGCGTACGGCAGCAGCAGCCAGGCGACGAGCACCAGGCAGACGCCGGGCGCGGCGAGGTCGAGCAGCCGACGCAACCGCACCTGGGCTGGCGGAGGCGGCCGGCGCGGCAGGCTGACCAGACCGCCACCCAGCAAAACGGCGGTGCTGGCGAGCCCGGCGGCGGCCGCCGCCGGGTGGTACTGGGCGGCGGACAGCGGCAGCACCGCGGCGGTCAGGCCTGCGGTCACCACCGCCGCGTGCAGCAGGGCGCCGGCCCGGCGTGGCCGAGCCGCCCGGCGACGGGCGAGCCGCCCACCGGCGGGGTTCACGGCTGGTGCGTCGGACCGGGTGGTCAGCCGGGACAGGCGTACGCCGGCCAGCGTCGAACCGGCCGCACCGGCGAGCGCCACCACGGCGAGGGCCGGCACCGGCCCGCTCGCGCCGACGACGACCAGCACGGCGACCACCGCGAGGACACAGGTTTCCGGCAGGAACGGGCGGCGGACGGTGGCTCGGAACACGGTGGCACGGAACACAGACGCGACGGGCACGACATTCGCCTTCGTGAGGGGGCACGGGGGCGGTGCGGCGGTACGCGGGCGGCGAACGTCAGTCCACCACCCACCATCGGTGAACGAGGTTCTCCCCCTGAAGTCACCGGGCAGTGACTCAGGTCACGGCCGCGGCTCCGCCGGCGGACGTCTCGACGGCGTACGGTCCGGCCGGGCGGTGGCCGGAACAACCCGGCGCGGAGCGTCCCCGCCCTGGTGGCATCATCGGGAGATGGCTCGCTCCGACACCACGCGATTCCGGCACCACCAGGCCATCCTGGCCGGGGCGATCGTCGCCGCCCTCGGCACCCTGCCGCTGGCCAGCGCCCGCACCTACCTCCTGCCGGTGCTGCTGGTGCCGCTGGCGGTGGCCGTCTGGGCCTGGCGCGCCGGCACCGACGCGGACGCCCGCGGGCTGCGCCTACGGGCGCTGGCCGGCCAGCGCCGGATCCCCTGGGACCAGGTGGTCGAGCTGGGCTCCGACCCGCGTGGCCGGGCGGTCGCCCAGCTCGGCGACGGCCAGCGCCTCCTGCTGCCGGCGGTACGCCGCGAGGACCTGCCGCGACTGGTGGCCGCGGCCGGGCGCGAGGTGGAACCGGCTCAGTAGCCGTTCACCACCACGTTCTCGGGCTGCTCGCCGGCCGCGAACCGGCGGATCTGCTGCCCGACCAACCGGTACGCCCGGGGCAGCAGGCCACGCACCGATCCCGCCACGTGCGGGGTGATCAACACGTTCGGCATCTCCCAGAGCGGGTGGTCGGCGGGCAGCGGCTCCGGGTCGGTGACGTCCAGGGCGGCGGAGATCCGGCCGGTGGCCAGCTCGGCGACCAGCGCGTCGGTCCGGGCCACCGGACCCCGGGCGGCGTTCACCAGCAGCGCGCCGTCGGGCATCGCCGCCAGGAACTTCTCGTCCACCAGACCCCGGGTCTGCTCGGTCAGCGGCACCAGCAGCACCACGACGTCGGCCTGTGGCAGCAGCCCCGGCAGGTCCGCCACCCCGTACACCCCCTGCTCCGGCCGGGCGGTACGGGCCACCATGGTGAGGTCCACCTCGAACGGCGTGAGCCGGTCCCGCACCGCGGTACCGATCGAGCCGGCACCGACGATCAGCACCCGCTTGCCGGCCAGCTCGTCGGTGGGCGCCACCTCGTCGTAGGCCCACCGTCGCCCAGCCTGGGCGCGGGCCATCGCGGGGAAGGCGCGCAGCTGGGACAGGATCGCGGCGACCACCCACTCGGCGGTGGACGGGTCGTGCACACCCCGGGCGTCGCAGAGCGTGACCCCCGACGGGATACGGCCGACCCAGGCGTCCGCGCCGGCCGAGAGCAGCTGCACCACCGCCAGGTCCGGCAGTTCGTGCAGCAGCGCGGTGGCGTCCGAGCCGGCGAGAAAGGGCGGCACCCAGAACCGGACGCCGGCCGGCGGCGAGGGCAGTTTCGTCGGGTCGGCCATCGTCTCGACGGTGACCTCCGCCGGCACGTCACCGAGCAGGGCGTGACCGGCCTCGTGCGGAATCCATACCTTCACGTTTGCCGACGATAGGCCCCACGCCCGGTACCGCCGCCGGGGGGCGGCCCCCGACAGCTTCCCCGGCGGCGCACGCAGCGGGCTACCCTGGGCCGGATGAGCGCTCCCCCGTACCCCCGCGCCCGCAAGGTCCGCACGGTCCTCGCGGCGTCCTGCGCGACGCTCCTGCTCGCCGCCACCGGTTGCAGCCTCGGCGAACCGGACCCGGATCCGGCTGGCGAGCCGCCGAACCTGCCCACCCCCTCGGCCACGGCCACCGCCGGCAACCAGCAGGTTGTCGCCACTGTGCTCGCCAAGGGGCTGCGGGTGCCATGGGGGATCGCCTTCCTGCCCGACGGCGGTGCCCTGGTCACCGAACGAGACAGCGGCCGGATCCTCCAGGTCGGGCCGGAGTCGAACCCGGACGGTCTGAAGATCACCGAGGTGCAGACCATCGACGACGTGGCAGCCGGGGGCGAGGGTGGCCTGCTGGGGATCGCGGTGTCGCCGGAATTCGCGCAGAACCAGACGATCTTCGTCTACTACACCGCCGAGCGGGACAACCGGATCGCCCGGCTGCGGCTCGGCGAGAAGCCCACCCCGATCCTCACCGGTATCCCCAAGGCCGGTATCCACAACGGCGGCGGCCTCGCGTTCGGCCCCGACGGGCAGCTCTACGCCAGCACCGGCGACGCCGGTGACACCGGCCAGTCGCAGGACGTCAAGCGGCTCGGCGGCAAGATCCTGCGGATCACCCCGGACGGGAAGCCGGCTCCGGGCAACCCGTTCCCGAACTCCCCGGTCTGGTCCCTCGGCCACCGCAACGTGCAGGGCATCGCCTGGGACGGCGACCGGATGTACGCCGTTGAGTTCGGCCAGAACACCTGGGACGAGATCAACCAGATCACCAAGGGCAAGAACTACGGCTGGCCCAAGGTCGAGGGGCGCGGCGGCGACGAGAAGTACGTCGACCCGATCGTGCAGTGGTCGACCGACGAGGCGTCCTGTTCCGGGCTGGCGGCGGTCGAGCGGATGCTGGCCACCGCCTGCCTGCGCGGCCAGCGCCTCTGGTTGGTGGAGCTGACCGACACCGGGACGGTGCTCGGGCAGCCCCAGGCGCTGCTGACCGAGCAGTACGGGCGGCTGCGAGCGATCGCGGCGGCCCCGGACGGCTCGTTCTGGGTCAGCACCTCCAACCACGACGGGCGGGGCCGGCCCGCGCCGGAGGACGACCGCCTGCTGCGACTTGTTTTCGCAGGTGGCGGAGCCGGGCGAAGCTGAGGCACTCTCGAATCGCAACACCTCAGGTTTGCCAAGATCCTTCAGCGGGCAGGTCAGAATCTCAGCATGGATGATCAGGAAGACGAGAAGCCGCGCCGCGACCGGGACGGGGACGTTCCCGCCCGTCGCCCGCGCCGCTTCCCCTCGCTGCGGCGCCCCGCCGCACCGCGCCCCGACGGGCGCCGGCACGCCGGCCTGCGCCGCGCCGTGGTCGCCGTGGCCGTCCTGTTCGTCGCGTTGGCCGGGGTGCTCGCCGGCGTCGTCGCCGGTGGGCACGTAGGCACCGATATCGGCCCATTCCACGCCAGGCTGTCGGTTTCGCCGTCGACCGGCGGCGGCACCACCATCGACATCCCGCCGCTGGGCTCGCTGCTGCTGGACAGCCACGACGGGCCGACCCACCTGACGGTGGAGTTGGGCGCGCTGGACCAGGGCCGCGTCGAGGCGCTGCTGGACGACCCGGCCAGCATCAACCGGGCCACCCAGTCGGCGGTCGACGACGTCCAGAACGGCGTCATCCGGCTCGGGCTGCGCACGGTCGGCGCCGCCGTACTGACCACCCTGGTGCTGGCCCTGCTGGTCTTCCGGGACACCCGCCGGACGGCCTGGGCCGGTGGGCTGGCGCTGCTGATCACCGCGGGCAGTCTGGGCGCCGCCGCGGCGACCGTCCGCCCCCAGTCGATCGAGGAGCCCCGGTACGAGGGGCTGCTGGTCAACGCCCCGGCGATCGTCGGTGACGCCCGCCGGATCGCCACCGACTACTCCCGGTACGCCGAGCAGCTGGAACGCCTCGTCGGCAACGTCACCCAGCTCTACACCACCGTGTCGGCGCTGCCGGTGTACGAGCCGGAGCCGGGCACCACCCGGGTGCTGCACATCTCCGACATGCACCTCAACCCGGCCGCCTGGCAGCTGATCCGGACGGTGACGGAGCAGTTCGGCATCGACGTGGTCATCGACACCGGCGACATCACCGACTGGGGCACCGAGCCGGAGGCGTCCTACGTCGGCTCGATCAGCCTGCTCCGGAAGCCGTACGTCTACATCCGGGGCAACCACGACTCGGGGCGTACGGCCGCGGCGGTGGCCCGCCAGCCGAACGCGATCGTGCTGGACAACACGACCACCACCGTCGCCGGACTCACCATCGCCGGCATCGGCGATCCCCGCTTCACCCCGGACAAGAGCACCTCACCGGCCAGTGTCGGGGTCAACGACCCCACGCCGGACATGCTGACCGCCACGGGCGACAAGCTCGCCGCCACGATCCGCAGCTCGCCGCGACCGGTCGACATCGCGCTGGTGCACGACCCGGCCGCCGCCGGTCCGCTCTCCGGCACCAGCTCACTCGTGCTCGCCGGGCACACCCACCGGCGGCAGTTCGAGAAGCTGCCGGAGGTGCCGGGCCAGCAGTCCACCACGCTGATGGTGCAGGGCTCGACCGGCGGTGCCGGCCTACGCGGGCTGGAGGGCGAGGAGCCGACCCCGCTGACGATGACCGTCCTCTACTTCGACCAGCAGAAGCAGCTCCAGGCGTACGACAACATCACGGTGGGCGGCACCGGCCAGGCGCAGGTGAACCTGGAACGTACGGTGGTGACCCAGCCCGCAACCGGCGCCCCCCTCCCGCTCACCCCCACCCCGACACCCACGCCCACCCGCTGACGAGGTTCATTCGCAGGTGGTCACCGGTGCGCGAGCGGAGCAGGCCCGGTGAGGTAGCGCATACGAAAGAGCCCCCAGCTTCGTGCTGGGGGCTCTTTTCCGCGTCGAGGTCAGCCCACGGGGCCGATCTGCTTCGCCAGGTTGACGAAGCCCTGCCAGGCCGCCGGGTTGAACACAAGGGCGGGGCCGGTGGGGTTCTTGCTGTCCCGGACGCCCACGACGCCGGGCAAGTTGTCGGCAACCTCGACGCAGTTGCCGCCGTTGCCGCTACTGCGGCTGCTCTTGCGCCAGGTGGCGCCGCTCAGGTCCATGTCTCCGCCACTTCCCTTATGAAATCGATCGACTGCCGGTGGGACATCGCCTCGACACGGACGTTCTCCCACGCTGCCAGTATGGCCGCGACGTCGTCCGGATCGCTAACCACTTGACCCTGTAGCTGGGTGTCCAGGTAGGCGGCGATGCGATGGTCCTTGCTGGTGGCGAGAACGAAGGGTCCGTCGAGCCCGGAGTACGCCCCCACCGACCAGGGAACGACCTGCACCCGGACGTGCGGCAGCTCGCACCATGCAATCAACGCCTGCAACTGCTCCCGCATCACATTCGGGCCGCCCACCGGGCGCCGCAGCGCGCACTCGTCCACTACGGCCGTGAGCCACGGGGGGTTTTCCCATTTCAGAACAACTTGCCGGGCGAGCCGTGCCGCCACCAGTTGATCCACCTCGTCGGGGGTGCGTCGTCCGCTCGCCCCGAGGACTGCTCGCGCGTACGCCTCGGTCTGTAGCAGTCCGGGCAGGACGACCGATTCGTATGAACGCAGCTCGATCGCCTCGCGTTCCATTTCCTGCCATGGGCGGAACCACACCAGGTCACGCATTCGACGTCTCGACGTGTCCGGCCATATGTCCGATACGTCGCGGCCGAGAGCGGCGGCAGCGGAAGCGCGGTGTCCGGGGTGAGGGAGGCGGCCTTGGCGAAGCCACCGGTCAGTCGTCTTCGGGTCCACGCCTAGTTGTGCTGCCAGCGAATCCGTTGTGTGGCCTGCCTCGTGGAGCGCTACGCGCAGTGCGTCGTTCATCGGACCTCCATCGGACACCGCAGATTTCCGTCCACCATATACACACGCGGTGTTGCCGTCCCGTCACGGGTTGGCAGTGTGTCTGGCATGCGGCACTGCTGGTGGAGGTGGAGGAGCCCGGCAGGAGTGTTCGCCCTCGGGGCCGCCCGTGGACACTCCCCCGTGCAGGGGCGGCCCCTCTCGATCGCTCGCTCATGGAGGCCGACGTGCGTACCCGAACCTCGTATACCTGCCCCACCGTCCTCATGCCGGTCCTGCCGCAGCGTCGGCGCGGCACGCACCTGCCCGAATGGATGCACCAGCCAACGCAGGCACTCCCCCTCCAGAGCCCCGGCCGGCCCGGTTGGCTGACGCCGGGCCAGCAGTGGCGGGCGAGCGGAGGCCGGCCATGCTGACCACCCAGCTGGCGAGACCGGGTCGCGGCCCCCACCCCGACCGTCCCCACGGCTCAGGCGGGAACACCCCGCACACCCCGGCACGCCCGACCTGGCACTGCCGAGTGGACGGGCAGCCCTGGCCCTGCGGAGAAGCCCGGCTCCTCCTGCCCGTGGAGTTCCGGGACAACGTCTCCGGCCTGACGATCTACCTCGCCGGCCTGATGTACGAGGCAATGCGAGACCTCTACCAGCTCAACCCACACGGCGGACCGAAACCCGAGGAGCTGTTCAGCAGGTTCGTTGCCTGGGCGGCTCGCCGGCCGAGCGCGGAGAGAGCGCAGTGAAACCCCGCGAACCGAAGGTGAGGGGGCCTCCGCGCGGCTTCGCCCGCAAGTCTTCCCGGCTTTACGAGCGCATCACGGTAGGACAGACACGGACGCGGGAGCCGCCTCTCTCCCGCAAACGCGAGAGCACGGAAGGTTCTCTTCCATGGACAACCTGTACGAGCTGCCGGTCAACGGTGCGCAGTTCACGACCTACTGTGGCGGCAACCTCGGCGGCGACCACGAGAGCTGCGCCGAGGTTGCCCCGATCCCGGGCGTAGAGGACAGCTTCGTCATGCGCGACAACAAGCCCGGCGGCGCAGGCGGCAACCTGCGCTTCACCGGCTCGGAGCTGGACAACTTCGCGCTCCGGTGGGTCAGGGACCGTCACCTGACCGTCTGACCACCGCGTACCCGTGGCAACTCCGGCCGCCCTCAAATCGCCAGCACCGGGGGCGGCCGGTCCCACCAGAACGGAGAAGGGCACGGATGGACGACTGGAACGGTCACTGGCACGGCTTCGGCCCGTGGACCGGTTCGCGCGACGACTTCGCCAAGGAGGGGCAGCGTAGACCCGGCCCAGACCCCGACGACGAGCAGACGCAAGTCTTCCTCGCCAACACCATGACACCGGTCCAGCTCGGCCACTGGCTGCTTCGTCGCCACCAAGCCGCCGCCGATCGGACGTGGGCTGACGTTGCCGGCGCGGGAACCTGGATGAGCCGGGTCCGCGAGGCGAACCCCGCCGACACTTCCGGCGGCGCGCTGCTCACCGTGGACGAGAAGGTCGCGCGGCAGTGCGAGAGCCTGCGTCTCGGCAGCGACATGTGCTGGGGCTACTACACCGCGACCTTCAGCTACGTCTCCTTCGCCGTCGTCTGCTGCCCCAACCGCCTCTTCCCCGCGATTCCATGCCCGCTACCCCCACGCTGACAGGAAGGAGGAGCCTTGACACTCAAGCTCCTACTCCCCGAAGAAGGCGTCACCCACCTGCTGGACCACTGGCCCGACGAGCCGCACGTCTACCAGCGCACCCGCACCTGCCTGGACGAGATGTTCACCGCCGAGCAGGTGTGGTCCTGGATCGACCTCAACTGCATCCCTGCCGATGAGGTTGCCGCGATCAAGGCTCCCAACCCCGCCGTCAACCCTCGCGTCTTCGCGGGGACGCACGGCCGGGCCGACGCGGAAAGACTGCACAAGCTCTACGACGAGGGGCATACCGTCCGCGTCGGCAACCTCCAGCGCGTCATGCCCGCCATGGCGCGCATCAGCCAGGAGATCCAGAACGAAACCGGCTACAGCAACTACGTCCACGTCTTCATGACCCCCGGGTGCCGGCAGGGACTGCGCCATCACTGGGACCAGCAGATGGCCGTCATCGTCCAAGTGTCCGGCCGGAAACGGTGGGAGCTGTGGCCGCCAGTCGTGGAAGCCCCGATGCGCTCACATCTGGAGTCGTGGCGGGTCTGGCGGGACGACTACCTGGAGGGCTGGCTCGACTCCGGCCCCGAGCGGATCATCGACCTCGGACCAGGCGAGGCCATGCTCCTGCCGAGAGGGTGGGTCCACAACCCGTACAACGCCGACGACGACCCCAGCGTGCACCTCACCTTCGCCATCCGGGAACGCACGCCCTTGTGGATCTCAGAGAAGCTGGCCGGCGAGGCGATCGAGGAGCTGGCTTTCCGGCAGATCCTTTTGCCGAACAACATCCACGGCGAGGCGCTGCCTGACATCGTCGCGGAGACCCGTGACGCCCTGGTGGCCTACCTCCAGGGCCTCGACACCAGCAAGGTGGCCGAAAGGCTGCGCCAGCTCGCGCGCACCGAGCTGGAGTACACCTCGTAGGTACCGGCGGCAGCGGCCCCGACTCAAGCGCGGGCGCGCTCGCCACCCGGGCCCGGTCAGCGGAGGGCGAGGGCGGCGAGGGCGGCGTTGACGATGCTGCCGGGGAGCAGGTCGTGCAGGTCGTACAGCTCGGTGACGGAGCCGGACTGGCCGAACTCGTCCACGCCGAGTGGGACAGCGGGGGCGCCGACGGCCGAGCCGAGCCAGGCCATGGCGTGCGAGGCCGCGTCGTGCACGGTCACCACCGGGACCCGGTCCGCGAAGGCCGACCGCAGCGCGCCGGGCACGCTGGGCACCGTGGCGGTGCGTACGCCCTGACGCAGGGTGCGCTGCCAGGCCCGGTAGAGGCGGTCCAGGCTGGTGACGTCGACCACATGGGCGGCGACGCCCTCGTCGGCCAGCTCCGCCGCTGCGGCGAGCACCTCGGGCAGCACCGCACCGGAGGCGGCCAGCTGCACCGTCGGGGCGTCGGCCAGGTGCGGGTACGCCTGGTGGGCGTCGACCAGCCGGTACGCCCCGGCGAGCACCTGCCGGCGCAGCACCGCGTCGCCGAGCCGGGCGCGGGCCGCCTCGAAGGGTGCCTGGTCGACCGGCCGGGTGCTGAGCCGGAAGTAGTACGCGCCGTCCTCGGCCGGTGCGGCCGTCGGCGTCGGCTGCGGTGCGCCGGCGATGTGCCCGAACGCGTCGCAGAGCAGCCAGTCCAGGCTGGCCGCGTACGCCGGCTCGACGAAGGTCACCCCGGGCAGTTCCAGGCCCACGCTCGCGGTGATGGTGGACTGGTGGGCGCCGCCCTCCGGGGCAAGGGTGATGCCGGACGGGGTGCCGGCCACCACGAACCGGGAGCCGGAGTAGGTGCCGTAGAGGAAGGCGTCCAGGCCGCGCAGCACAAACGGGTCGTAGACGGTGCCGACCGGTAGCAGCGGCTGCCCGGACAGGTCCCAGGACAGGCCGAGCTGGCCGAGCAGCAGGAACAGGTTCATCTCGGAGATGCCCAGCTCGATGTGCTGCCCGTCGGGGCTCTCCGTCCAGCGCAGCATCCGGTCCTCGGACCAGGACCGCTGGGCGGTCGGGGCGAACACGCCGGTCTTGTTGATGAACCCGGCCAGGTTGGTGGAGGTCGCGACGTCCGGCGCGGTGGTCACGAGGTACTTCCCGACCTGCGGGTCACGGGCCAGGTCGACGAGCACCCGGCCGAAGACCTCCTGAGTGGAGATCGGCTTGTTCGCCCGTACCCTCGTGGTCTGCGGGACGGTGACCCCGAGCGCCCGCTCGCGGGGCGGTCGGGACAGCGACTCCCGACGCTGCCCGGCCCGGATCCCGGCCGGCGACGCCGGGTCGAGGCGGTCCCACTCGGTGTCGCGGGTCAGCCCGTGCGCGGCCCGCAACGCGTCCACCTGCTCGCCGGTGAGCAGTGCGGAGTGGTTACGCGGGTTGCCGGCGATCGGCAGGCCCCAGCCCTTGACCGTGTACGCGAACACCACGCTCGGCCGGTCGGTCACCGCGTCGCACTGGGCGTACGCGTCGAGCATCGCCGCGAGGTCGTGCCCGCCCAGGTCGGTGACTAGCGGGCCCAACTCCTCGTCGGCGATGTCGGCGACGAAAGCGCCCACCTCGGCCGGTGCCCCGTCCAGGAACTGCTCGCGCAGCGCCGGCCCGGTCAGCCCGAACAGCGACTGGTACTGCTCGTTCGGCATCGCGTCGATCCAGTCGCGCAGCGTCTCGCCGCCCGGCCGGGCGTACGCCTGCGCGAGCCGGCGGCCGTACTTCACCTCGACCACGTGCCAACCGGCGGCCTCGAACTGGCCACGCCACTGGTCGATCCGCACCCCGGGGACGACCCGGTCCAGCGACTGCCGGTTGAAGTCCACCACCCACAGCACGTTGCCGAGCCCGGTGGTGGCCGGGTCGGCGACCGCCTCCCAGATGTTGCCCTCGTCCAACTCGGCGTCACCGATCAGCGCCACGAACCGGGTGTGCGGTCGCGCACCGAAGTGCGCGTCGACGTAGCGTCGGGTCACTGCGGCGAACAGCGGCGCGGCGGCGCCCAGGCCGACCGAGCCGGTGGAGAAGTCGACCCCGTCCGGGTCCTTGGTCCGCGACGGGTACGACTGCAGGCCACCCCGCGCCCGCAGCCGGGTCAGGTACGACCGGTCCAGGTTGCCGAGCAGGTACTGGATGGCGTGGAACACCGGCGAGGCGTGCGGCTTCACCGCGACCCGGTCCTCGGCGTCCAGGTGGGCGAACCACAGCGCGGTCATCGCGGTGACCAGGGAGGCGCTGGACGCCTGGTGCCCGCCGACCTTCACCCCGTCGCCGGTGTCGCGGTCGTGGTTGGCCGCGTCCACGATGCGGGTGGCGAGCCACAGCACCCGTCGCTGGATCTCGTCGAGGACATCGAGGTCGTGCTGGCTCACGGTGGACTCCATCCGGGCGTCGCCGTTGACGCCCTTATGAGGGGTGGTGCGGGTCGTGCCTGCTGCGCGCTTGCTGCCTCGGCCGTCAAGCACGCTTGCTGCCTCGGCCGTTAAAAAGGGGCCCCTCCTCTACACCAGGCGTTAAGAAGGGGCCCTTCCTTACACCTCAGGCGCCGAGGCGCTCCAGGATCAGTTCGCGGACGGTCTTGGCGTCGGCCTGACCACGGGTGGTCTTCATGACCGCGCCGACCAGCGCGCCGGCCGCGGCCACCTTGCCGCTGCGGATCTTGTCGGCGATCTCCGGGTTGGCGGCGATCGCCTCGTCGACGGCGGCGGCCAGCGCGCCGGTGTCGGAGACGACCTCCAGGCCCCGGTTGGTCATGATCTCGGTCGGCGAACCCTCGCCGGCGACCACGCCCTCCAGCACGGTACGGGCCAGCTTGTCGTTGAGCTTGCCGGCGTCGACCAGGCCCTGCAACTCGGCGACCTGCGTCGGGGTGGCCCCGACGTCGGCCAGTTCCACGCCCGTCTCGTTGGCCCGCCGGGACAACTCGCCCAGCCACCACTTGCGGGCGGCGGACGGCGAGGTGCCGGCGGCGACCGTCTGCTCGATCAGCTCGACCGCACCGGCGTTGAGCACCGACTGCATGTCGAGATCGGACAGCCCCCACGCCTCCTGGAGCCGCCGCCGGTGCAGCCGGGGCAGCTCCGGCAGGGCGGCCTTCAGCTCGGCCACCCAGGCCGGATCCGGCGCGAGGGGCACCAGGTCCGGCTCGGGGAAGTACCGGTAGTCGGTGGCGGTCTCCTTCGACCGGCCCGGGGTGGTGTCCCCGGTGTCCTCGTGGAAGTGCCGGGTCTCCTGGGTGATCCGCCCACCCGCGTCGAGCACGGCGGCCTGGCGCAGCATCTCCGAGCGGACCGCCCGCTCGACCGACCGCAGCGAGTTGACGTTCTTGGTCTCGGTGCGGGTGCCCCACTCCACGCCCGGCAGGTTCAGCGAGGTGTTGACGTCACAGCGCAGCGACCCTTCCTCCATGCGTACGTCGGAGACGCCGAGCGAGCGGAGCACGTCACGCAGCTCGGTGACGTACGCGCGGGCCACCTCGGGGGCGAGCGCACCGATCCCGGGGATCGGCTTGGTGACGATCTCGACCAACGGAATGCCGGCCCGGTTGTAGTCGACCAGCGACTCGGTGGCGCCGTGGATGCGGCCGGTGGCACCGCCGACGTGCAGCGTCTTGCCGGTGTCCTCCTCCAGGTGCACCCGCTCGATGCCGATCCGCACCATCTCGCCGTTCACCTCGACGTCCAGGTAGCCGTCGACGCAGAGCGGCTCGTCGTACTGGCTGATCTGGAAGTTCTTCGGCATGTCCGGGTAGAAGTAGTTCTTCCGGGCGAACCGGCACCACTCCGCGATGGAGCAGTTCAGCGCGAGACCGATCCGGATGGTCGCCTCGATGGCCGCCTTGTTGGCCACCGGCAGCGAGCCGGGCAGGCCCAGGCAGACCGGGCAGACCCGGGTGTTCGGCTCGCCGCCGAAGTCGGTCGGGCAGCCGCAGAACATCTTCGTGTTCGTGCCCAGCTCGACGTGGGTCTCCAGGCCGATCACCGGCTCGTAGCGCGCGACGACCTCGTCGTACGCGGGCAGCGTCGTGGTCATGAGAACTCCAGCTTTCGGGCGGTAGCCGGCCCGCGGCGGCATCCGGACACAACGCCGTCCAGCCTAGCCGCTCGGCCTGTCCCGTCTCGGCCGGGCGTCACCCGGGCGTCGTGAACCGCTGGCTGCGCCGGTAGGCCACGACGAAGAGGATCCCGCCGACGCAGAAGGCCACGACACCCAGGAGCAGCAGCACGAGCGTCGAGTTCGAGCCGGTGACCGGAAGCCACGCCCCGGGCGTCCGGGAGGGCGACGGCGACGCCGTCGGAGTCTCGGTCGGGGTCGGCGTCGGGGTCTCGGACGGCTCGGTCGGGGTCTCGGTCGGGGTCGGCGTCGGATCGGTCGGCGTGGCCGACGGCGAGGGCTGCGGGGCGGCGCCGACGATCAGCGACACCTCGGCGGTGGCGCTCGTCGCGGTGCCGGCCGCCCGCACGGTGAAGGCGAAGGTGCCCGCGGCGGTGGGGGTGCCGCGGAGCCGGCCGTCGGCAGCCAGGGTGAGCCCGGGCGGCAGGTCCCCGGCGGCCACGCTGAACTGGATGTCGGAGTCACCCTCGGCGGTGAAACGGAACGAGTACGCCTTGCCGACCGTGCCACGGGGCGGCTCGCCCGACGTGACGACGGTGGCCGGTGCGGCGATGACCACCGTGACTTCCTGCTCGGTGAAGAAGTCGTTCGCGTCGGACATCCGGATGCCGAAGGTGTAGCTGCCCGGGGTGGTCGGCGTACCCGAGAAGTTCCCCGACACCGACGCCACCGACATGCCCACCGGCAACGAGCCCGACCGCAGCGACAGCCGGTACGGGGCGGTGCCGCCCGAGGCCGTGAACGTGTGCGTCGGGTACGCCTGGTCGGTGTACCAGGGCGAGGTCGGGGCGCCCGAGGTGATGGTGATGGTCGGCGCGACCACCACGACGGTGACGCTCTGTTCGGCGAAGTCCCCGACGTCGTCCGTCATCCGGATGGCGAAGGTGTAGCTGCCCGGGGTGGTCGGCGTACCCGAGAAGACCCCCGTCACCGACGCCAGCGCCATGCCCGGCGGCAACGAGCCCGACTGGAGCGTAAGCCGGTACGGGGCGGTGCCGCCCGAGGCCGTGAACGTGTGCGCCGGGTACGGCTCGTAGGCGGTGACCGGCGACGTCGGCGAACCCGAGGTGATGGTGACGGTGGCGGCAGCCGCCGGCTGTGCGCTGCCGAGCAGCAGCACCATGAGCACCGAGACGATCATGACCGGCCGCAGCGTCTTCATCGCACTTCCAGGAAGCTGGTCGGGAGAATGCGTCACTCGCATTCGCCTGCGGACTGTATCCAATCAGGACCAGTCACGATGCGTAATAGCCGAACGGTGACCGTGTGTCGCCGAACGGGATCACCTGGTGATTACTCCTGGATTGGCCGGAAACCCGCCGCGGGGCGGCCGAGGGGGCCGCCCCGCGGGCAGGTCACAGGGCCGGTGGGGTGAACGTGCCAACGACGCTCTCCAGCGCGGCGGCGACCCGGTACATCCGGTCGTCGGCCATCGTCGGGGCCATCACCTGCAGACCGACCGGCAGCCCCTCGGAGAGCCCGCACGGCACCGAGATGCCCGGCCCGCCGTACAGGTTCGTCGGGATGGTGAACAGGTCGGCCAGGTACATCTGGTACGGGTCGGAGGTACGCGCGCCCAGCGGGAAGGCCACGAACGGCGTGGTCGGCGAGATCAGCGCGTCGACCCGCTCGAACGCGGCGGTGAAGTCCCGGGTGATCAGCGTCCGGACCTTCTGCGCCTGCCCGTAGTAGGCGTCGTAGTAGCCCGAGGAGAGCGCGTACGTGCCGATCATGATGCGCCGCTTGACCTCGGCGCCGAAACCGGCCTCCCGGGTCAGCGACATGACCTCCTCCAGCGACCGGTTGCCGTCGTCGCCGACCCGCAGGCCGAACCGGACCCCGTCGAACCGGGCAAGGTTGGAGGAGCACTCGCTCGGGGCGATCAGGTAGTACGCCGGCAGCGCGTACTTGAAGTGCGGGCAGGACACCTCGACGATCTCCGCGCCCAGCTTCGTCAGCGTGTCGACGGCCTCGTTGAAGGCGGCCAGCACACCAGGCTCGGCACCCTCACCGGCGAACTCGGTGACGACACCCAGCCGAACCCCGGTCAGGTCACCGGTCGCGCCGAGCCTCGCCGCGGCCACCACGTCCGGCACCGGCGCCGGGATCGAGGTGGAGTCGCGCGGGTCATGCCCGCCGATCGCCTCGTGCAGCAGCGCGGCGTCGAGCACCGTACGCGCGCACGGGCCGGGCGTGTCCAGCGAGGACGAGAACGCCACCAGGCCGTAGCGGGAGGTGCCGCCGTACGTCGGCTTGGCGCCGACGGTGCCGGTGACCGCGCCCGGCTGGCGGATCGAGCCGCCGGTGTCCGAGCCGATCGCCAGCGGCGCCTCGTAGGCGGCGAGCGCGGCGGCGCTGCCCCCGCCGGAGCCGCCCGGGATCCGGTCGGTGTCCCACGGGTTGCGGGTCGGACCGTACGCCGAGTACTCCGTGGAGGAGCCCATCGCGAACTCGTCCATGTTGGTCTTGCCGAGCATCACCGTGCCGGCGGCCTGCAGCCGCTGCACGATCGTCGAGTCGTACGGCGGGCGCCAGCCCTCCAGGATCTTCGACCCGACGGTGGTCGGCACGCCCTTGGTGGTCAGCACGTCCTTGACCGCGACCGGCACCCCGGCCAGCGGGCCCAGTTCCGCCCCGGCGGCGCGGCGGGCGTCGACCTCCCGGGCGGCGGCCAACGCGCCTTCGGTGTCGACGTGCAGGAACGCGTTGACCCGGTCGTCGACGGCGGCAATCCGGTCCAGGTGCGCCTGGGTCACCTCGACGGCAGAGGTCTCGCCGGAGGCGACGAGCCCCGCGATTTCGGTGGCGGTGAGCCTGGTCAGGTCAGTCATGAGGCCACATCCTCGTCCAGGATCCGCGGTACGCGGAACCGCTGCTCCTCCGCGTCGGGTGCGCCCGACAGCGCCTCCTCGGGGGTCAGGCACGGCGCCACGACGTCGTCCCGGAGCACGTTGGTCAGCGGCACCGAGTGCGAGGTCGGCGGGATGTCCGCGGCGGCGACTTCGCCCACTTGGGCGACCGCCTGGAGGATCACGTCGAGCTGGCCGGCGAAGGTGTCCAACTCCTCCTCCGTCACGGCGAGCCGCGACAGTCGCGCCAGGTGCGCGACCTCCTCGCGGGAGATGGCGGCCATCGGTGCCCCCTTCGTGGCTGTCCTGCGTCTGCGTACGCCCACCGCGGCCGGCGGAGAGCGACGCGCGGTGACGGCAGCGAGTCTATTGTTCCGCGCCCGGCCGGCCGCCCCCGGCTCCCCGAAGGCCGGGCCGACTCGCCGGACCGGCCGGCCGGATCAGCGGCTGGGCCGGCGGTGCGCGTCCGCGTCGTCGTGGCCGCCGAGCGGACGAAGCGGGCGGTACCGCGCCAGCCAGGCGACCAGTTCCTCGGCCGGCATCGGCCGGGCGTAGAACCAGCCCTGGGCGACATCGCAGCCGGCCGCGTGCAGCATCCGCCAGGTGCGCTCGTCCTCCACGCCCTCGGCCACCACCCGCAGCCCCAGCGCCTTGGCCAGCCCGATGGTCGACCGGACGATCGCCGCGTCGTCGGTGTCGTCGGTCATGCCGAGGACGAACGACCGGTCGACCTTCACCTCCGACAGCGGCAGCCGGCGCAGGTGCTGAAGGGAGGAATACCCGGTGCCGAAGTCGTCCAGCGCGATACCCACGCCGATCCGGTGCAACCGGGTGATGGTGGTCAGCACCCGACGCGGGTCGGCCATCAACGCGCCCTCGGTGATCTCCAGTTGCAGCCGGTCCGGAGCCACGCCGTAGCGGGCCAGCCGGTCGGCGATCTGGTCGGCGATCTCGCCGGTGTGCAGGTCCCGCACGCTGACGTTGACCGCCGCCCGCAGGGCGAGGCCCGCCGCCGACCACTTGGCGAGCTGCACCACCACGTCGTCGACGACCCGGCGGGTGAGCAGGCGCATCACCGCGCTCTGCTCGGCCACCCGGATCAGCTCCTCCGGGTCGACCATCCCGCGCCGAGGGTGCCGCCAGCGCAGCAGCGCCTCCACGCCGACCATCTCACCGGTGGCGATGGCGATCTGCGGTTGGTAATACATCATGATCTCGCCCGCCTCCCCGGCCGGCGCGGCGCCGTCCCCGGGGCCGGCGTCCGGTGGCACCGGATCCGGCTGGCCGCCGACCCGCACCGGATCCGGCTGGCCGCCGACCGGCGCGGGCTCGGCCCGTGGCTCGCCGGTGGGCTCCGACTCGGCGGTTCGGGCGGCGCGGCGCAGGATCGGATCCGCGCCGGTGACGATCCGGGCGATCAGCTCGTCGTCGGATGCCACCAGCCGGGGGCGGCGCCGCCGGCTCCACCAACGGGAGCCGGGGCGCCCGTTCACCGGCGGGGCTGCGGGCAGCACCGCGCCGTCCCCACCACGGACCGCGGCGACGCCGGCCGGCACCTCACCGTCGCCCGCCCGGCCCGTCGACCCGACCTCCAAAACCCGGCGCAGGTCGGCCAGCAGGCCCAGCCGCTCCGCCGAGTTGTGGTCGGACTCGGCGGTGTAGACCGCGACCGTGTCGTTGCGGTGCTTCGCGTCGTACATCGCCACGTCGGCGTGGCGCATCAGGGTGGCGAAGTCCTCGCCGTGGTCCGGGTACAGGGCGATGCCGATGGAGCCGCCGACGTCCAGCGGCAGGCCGTCCAGCGGCACCGGCTCGGCCAGCGCCCGCACCACCTGTCCGGCCAGCTCCCGGGCCTCGGCGACCTCGGTCAGCCCGGTCATCACGATCGCGAACTCGTCGCCGCCGAGCCGGGCGACCAGGTCCGGCGGCTCGACCACGTCGGTCAGCCGGGCGCTCACCTCGACCAGCAGCCGGTCGCCGACCGCGTGCCCGAGTGCGTCGTTGACGTTCTTGAACCGGTCCAGGTCGATCAGCAGCAGGGCCAGGCGGGCGCCCGGCTCGCCCCGCGCGCCGCGCTCGGCGTGCCGGTGCACCTGTTCGTTGACCTCGGCCAGCAGCGCCTTGCGGTTGGCCAGGCCGGTGAGCGGGTCGAGCGAGGCGAGTTGGTGCTGCTCGACGGTGAGCCGGGCCATCCGGTACACCGCGAACAGCGGCACCAGCACCAGCGGGACCAGGGCGGCGCTGGCCCGAGCGGCGGTGACGAGTACCGGCGCGAGCAGCAGCAGGGACCCGGTGGAGAGCAACTCGAACGGCAGGCCGTGCCACGCGTTGGGCCACCACCGCTCACCGAAGCGCAGCCGCACGGCGGCGGTGACCAGGCCGTAGTTGACCACGAACCAGGCGACTCCGGCACCGCCGATCGCCGCGATGTCGGTCCACTGGAGCGGGCCGCCGTCGAAGATGTCGCCGGGCCCGAGCCGGGTGACGGCGTACGCGGCGGCCAGGGAGCAGGCGTACTGGCCGGCGTTGAAGGCCGTCCGCCACGGGGCGTGCCGCATCCGGACCCCGGACACCAGCACGGCGACCGCCTGCACGGCGACCGCGGGGCCGAGCCCCCAGCCGAGCAGGATCGCGAAGGTGAAGCAGGTCGACGGGAAGACCGCCGACGAGGACTGCCGCCGACCAGGTGGGAGGAAGGGGCGCGCGTCGCAGGCCACGGCGAGCACCGCCATCGTCCAGAACGCCACCGGCAACTCGGGCAGCACGGCGGCGAGCGACACCAGCGCGTGGGCCGACACCAGCACGGCCACGGCCAGCACGCCGGCCACGAAGGCCCCGAACTGCGCCGTCCGTCCGGGCGGGACCAGGTTGCGCGGGTCGGGCGGCTCCATCACACCTCCCGGTACGAGACCCGGCGCGTGGGTTCACGCGCCGTGCCCCAATGAAACGCCCCTGGCACCAGATTCCCCGCCACGACAGTCACGAATCGGTCGTAGTCGTAATTAAGTTGGTATCCGGACGAGTGCCCTCAAGATCGGCGGGCGGGGCTCACTCCTCGACGCGGGCCACCTCACGGGCGGCGTCCGGGCCGGCGTCGAGGAGCACCCGGAAGCCCTCCTCGTCGAGCATGGGCACCTTCAGGCTGGCCGCCTTGTCCGCCTTGGAACCCGGGTTGTCGCCGACCACCACGAAGCCGGTCTTCTTCGACACCGAGCCACTGACCTTGCCGCCCCGGGACTGGATCGCCTCGGCGGCCTGGTCGCGGGAGAACCCGCCGAGGGTGCCGGTGACCACCACGGAGAGCCCCTCCAGCGGACGCGGCCCCTCCTCCACCGCCTCCTCGGCCATCCGTACGCCCGCCTCGGCCCACTTGCGGACCAACTCGCGGTGCCAGTCGACGGCGAACCACTCGCGGATGCTGGCGGCGATGGTCGGCCCGACACCGTCGACGGAGGAGAGTTCCTCCTCGGTGGCCTTGTCGATCGCCTCGATCGAGCGGAAGTGCCGGGCGAGGGCCTGCGCGGCGGTCGGCCCGACGTGCCGGATGGACAGTGCCACCAGCACCCGCCACAGCTCGCGCTCCCGGGCCACGGCGAGATTGTCGAGCAGCTTGACGGCGTTGCTGCCGAGGCTGCCGTCCTTGTTCACGAAGAACGGCGAGCCGGCCAACTGCTCCGCGTCGAGCGAGAACAGGTCGCCCTCGTCGGTGATGATCTGCGCGTCGAGCAGCGCGGCGGCGCTCTTGTAGCCGAGCGCCTCGATGTCGAACACCTTGCGCCCGGCCAGGTGGAACACCCGCTCGCGCAACTGCGCCGGGCAGCTGCGCGAGTTGGGGCAGCGGATGTCGACATCGCCCTCCTTGGCCGGCGCCAGCGGCGTACCGCAGGCCGGGCAGGTGGTGGGCATGATGAACGGGCGGGCGTCCGGCGGGCGCAGGTCGACCACCGGGCCGAGCACCTCGGGGATCACGTCGCCGGCCTTGCGGATCACCACCGTGTCGCCGATCAGCACCCCCTTGCGCTCGACCTCGCGGGCGTTGTGCAGGGTCGCGTACGCGACGGTGGAGCCAGCCACCAGGACCGGCTCCAGCACCGCCCGCGGCGTGACCCGGCCGGTACGCCCGACCTCGACGTCGATGTCGAGCAGCGTGGTGTTGACCTCCTCCGGCGGGTACTTGAAGGCGATCGCCCAGCGCGGCGCCCGGCTGGTCGAGCCGAGCCGGCCCTGGATCGGCACCGGGTCGACCTTCACCACCACCCCGTCGATCTCGTGCTCGACGTCGTGCCGGTGCTCGGCGTAGTACGCGATGTACTCCCGGACGCCGGTGAGGTCGGGCACCACCCGCCAGCGGTCGCTGGTCGGCAGGCCCCACGCCTTGAGCGCGCTGTAAGACTCGGACTGGGTGGCCGGCTGGAAGCCGCGGCGGGCGCCGATGCCGTGCACCACCAGGCGCAGCGGCCGGGACGCGGTGATCCGCGGATCCTTCTGCCGCAGGCTGCCGGCGGCGGCGTTACGCGGGTTGGCGAACGGGGCCTTGCCCTGCTCGACCAGGCCGGCGTTGAGGTCGGCGAAGCCGGCGACCGGGAAGTAGATCTCCCCACGCACCTCGATGAACTCGGGGACCGGGCCGAACTCCGCCGAGTCGCTGAGCCGGCCGGGCACGTCCCGGATGCTACGCACGTTGGCGGTGACGTCCTCGCCGGTGCGGCCGTCGCCCCGGGTCGCCGCCCGGACCAGCCGCCCCTGTTCGTAGGTGAGGTTGATCGCCAGCCCGTCGACCTTCAGCTCGCACAGGTAGGCCACCGGCCCACCGGCGTCGCGTTCCACCCGCTCGGCCCAGGCGGCCAGCTCCTCGTCGGCGAAGGCATTGTCCAGCGACATCATCCGTTCCGCGTGGGCGACCGGGGTGAAGTCGGTGGAGAAGGTGCCACCGACCCGCTGGGTCGGCGAGTCGGGGGTGCGCAGCCCGGGGAACTCCGCCTCGAGTGCCTCCAGCTCACGCAGCTGCCGGTCGAACTCGGCGTCCGCGACGGTCGGCGCGTCGAGCACGTAGTAGCGGTACTGATGCTCGGTCAGCTCCTGGCTCAGCGTGGCGTGCCGCTCCCGCGCCTGCGGCGTGGGCTCGGCGCCGGCCGCCGCCTCCTGCGCCGCACTGACCTGCTGGCCGATGGCTTCCTCGGACACCCCGCTACCTCCTGTGACTGCCTACCCGGGCACGGTATCCGGCGGGTGGGACACTTCGCCGACTCCCCCGCCACTTTCCGGGCCTACCGCTCCCAGGCGGTGGCGAGCGCGGTGAGTTGGTCGGCGTACTCGATGCGGGTGGCCCACTCCGCCGGCCAGCCGGGCATGCCGTGGACGGCACCGACGAAGGCACCGGCGAGCGCGGCGATCGAGTCGGAGTCACCGGCGGTGGCGGCGCCCCGGGCCAGCGCCCCGACCGGGTCGTCGGCGTGCCGCACCGCGCAGAGCAACGCGGTGGCCAGGGCCTCCTCGGCGATCCAACCCTCGCCGGTGAGCCGGCACGGGTCACCGCCGTCGTCGGGGCCGGCCAGCGCCGCCGCCAGCCGGCGCAGTGCCCGTAGGCACTCGTCCCAGCCCCGGGTGATGAACTCCTCGGGCGTCGGCTCGCCGGAGCGCTGCCACAGGTCGCCCAGCCAGTCGGCCCGGTAGACGGTGCGCTGCTCGTGGGCCCGCTCGGTGAGCAGGCCGGGCAGCTCGGCCAGGGCGGCGCCGTCGATCAGCAGCCGGACGGCGTACGCGGTCAGCTCGCTGGCCGCCAGGCCGGTCGGGTGGCCGTGGGTCAGCCCGGCCTGGAGTTGGGCCAGCCCGGCGAGGGTGTCCAGGTCCACGTCGAGCAGCCCGACCGGGGTGACCCGCATGTTCGCGCCGCAGCCCTTCGAGCCGGCCACGGTGGCCTGTTGCCAGGGCCGGCCCCGGGACAGTTCGGCGCAGGCGCGCAGGCAGGTCATCCCCGGAGCGCGGTTGTTGTCCGGGCTGGCCGCCCAGTCGAGGAAGCGCTGTCGCAGCAGCGGCTCGACCGCCTCCGCCGTGTACCTGGGCGTCTCACGCAGCGCCCAGCCCACCGCGAGGGCCATCTGGGTGTCGTCAGTGACCAGGGCCGGGTCGCCGACCAGTTCGCGGGGACCCGCCGGGCCGTACCGCCGCTCGATCTCGGCGACGCTGAGGAACTCGGTGGGCTTGCCGAGGGCGTCGCCGTAGGCGAGACCGAAGAGCGAGCCGGCGGCCGGCCCGGGGACTGGGCTGATCATGAAGGCGATCATGCCCGCCTCCCGCAAGCCCGGCCAGCACCCTCACTCTTCGAGCAGCCGCCGGCCGGCGTCCCGGCAGGCGCTGAGGACCGCCCGGGCGTACGCCGGAGTGGCACCGGCCAGCCCGCAGGCGGGGGTGACCACCACCTGCTCGGCGAGCTGGCGGCGGGCGAAGCCGAGGCGGTCCCAGACGGCGCGTACCCGGTCGGCGACCTGGGCGGAGGTCGGTGCGCGACCGCCCGACGGGGTGGTCGGCGCGGCGCCGGCCAGCAGCCCGAGCCCGGCGTCGATCGCCTCACCCAGCGGATCGAGGTCGGTGACCAGGCTCAGGTCGAGCGCGACGCCGGCCGCGCCGGCGGACCGGATCAGCTCCAGCGGCACGTCCGGGGCGCAGCAGTGCACCACGGTCGGCACCCCGACCGCCTCGATCACTCCGCGCAGCAGTGCCCGGGCGACCTCCGACTCCACCGCCCGGTAGGTGCCGAAGCCGCTCTCCGTGGGCACCCGACCGGCCAGGGCCGCGGGCAGCGAGGGTTCGTCCAACTGGAGCAGCACGGAGGCCCGGGGCACCCGGCGGGCCACCGCCTCGACGTGGCCGCGCAGCCCTTCGGCGAGCGAGCCGGCCAGGTCGCGTACCGCGCCGGGGTCGCGCACCATCCGGCCGCCGATCGGCAGCTCCACCGAGGCGGCCAGGGTGAACGGGCCGGCCGCCTGGATCTTCAGCGGGCCGGCGTACTCCTCGGCCTGCTCGGCGAGCTGGTCGAGATCGCGTTCCATCAGGTCACGCGCCCGGCGCAGGTCCTTGCCGGGACGCGGCGCGACCCGCCAGCGCGCGGCGTACAGCTCCACCGGCAGCTCCACCAGCAGGCCGGCGGTACGCCCGATCACGTCGGCGCCCGGGCCACGGGCCGGCAGCTCCGGCAGGTGGGGCAGGGCGGGAAGCTCGCCGAGGACAACCCGTTGCGCCTCGGCGATGTCAGTTCCGGGTAACGACCCGATCCCGGTCGCCGCTCCGGCCGGCCACGGCCACCCCTGATCACTCACCGCCGAAGGGTACCCGCCGCCCGGTGGCGATCAGGCGGTGATGGTGGCGGAGCCCAGGACGATGTCGCCGGCCGGGTCCGGGCGGTAGGCCACGATCGCCTGGCCGGCGGCGACACCGCGAACCGGCTGGCGCAGGTCGGCGTGCAGCGTGTCGCCGTCGACCGTGACGGCGGCGGGTACGACGACGCCGTGCGCCCGCAACTGGACCTCGCACTCGATCGGCCCGTCGGGACGCGGACCCACCGTCCAGACGGGGCGCGTGGCGCGCACCGTGGCGACCTCCAGTGCCTCGGCCGGCCCGACGGTCACGGTGTTGGTCTTGGGCGTGATGGACAGCACGTAGCGGGGCCGGCCGTCCGACGCGGGACGGTCCAGGTGCAGGCCGCGCCGCTGGCCGACGGTGTACGCGTACGCCCCGCCGTGGCGGCCCACCACAGCCCCGGTGGTGGCGTCGACCACGTCGCCCGGCGCCTCGCCGAGCCGCTGTGCCAGGAAGCCACGGGTGTCGCCGTCGGCGATGAAGCAGATGTCGTGCGAGTCCGGCTTGTCGGCGACCGCCAGGCCCCGACCGGCCGCCTCCTGCCGGACCTGCGCCTTGGTCGAGTCGCCGAGCGGGAAGATCGAGCGGTCCAGCTGCTCCCGGGTGAGCACGGCCAGCACGTACGACTGGTCCTTGGCCTCGTCGACGCTGCGCCGCAGCAGACCGTCGGGGCCGAGTCGGGCGTGGTGGCCGGTGACCACGGCGTCGAAGCCCAGGGCCACCGCCCGGTCCAGCACCGCGGCGAACTTGATCTTCTCGTTGCAGCGCAGGCACGGATTCGGGGTACGCCCGGCCGCGTACTCGGCGACGAAGTCGTCGACCACGTCGGCGTGGAAGCGGTCGGCCATGTCCCAGACGTAGAAGGGGATGCCGAGCACGTCGGCCGCGCGTCGCGCGTCGCGGGAGTCCTCCAGGGTGCAGCAGCCACGCGCCCCGGTGCGGTAGGTCTGCGGGTTGCGGGCCAGGGCCAGG
The DNA here is from genome assembly GCA_005402585.1 of Micromonosporaceae bacterium KJ-029. Taxonomy (GTDB): domain Bacteria; phylum Actinomycetota; class Actinomycetes; order Mycobacteriales; family Micromonosporaceae; genus Micromonospora. The sequence continues at coordinate 70,650 of BIFP01000008.1, forward strand.
TGCACGCCGGTGACGTCGTGACCCGCCTCCACCGCCCGCGCCGCCGCGACGGCGGAGTCCACGCCGCCGGACATCGCCGCCAACACCCTCACCCGGACCACTCTCCCTTCCCGTCGAGCCTATCCTCGTGCCGCCGCCCGCCGGTCCTCCCCCGGCCCGGGCCGTCCGGCGAGCACGGTGTCACCCGGTCAGCGGGGGGTACGCAGCGCGGCGGCGCGCCGGGCACGGTCGACGGCCGCCGGGAGGGCGGCGATGAGCGCGTCGACGTCCTCGGCGGTGCTGCTGTGGCCCAGGGAGAACCGCAGCGAGGAGCGGGCCCGGTCGTCGTCCGCACCCATCGCCAGCAGCACGTGGGAGGGCTGCGCCACCCCCGCCGAGCAGGCCGAACCGGTCGAGCAGGCGATGCCCTGCGCGTCCAGCAGGAGCAGCAGGGCGTCGCCTTCGCAGCCCGGGAAGGAGAAGTGCGCGTTGCCGGGCAGCCGATCGGTCGGGTCGCCGTTGAAGACGACCTCGGGCACCGCCTGCCGGACCCGCTCGACCAGGTCGTCACGGAGGGCTGCCACCCGGGCGGTGTACTCCAGCTGGCCCTTGACCGCCGCCTCGACGGAGACCGCGAAGGCGACGATGCCGGCGGCGTCCAGGGTGCCGGAGCGCACGTCGCGCTCCTGCCCGCCCCCGTGCAGCAGTGGTACGGCGGCGACATCCCGGGCCAGCACCAGCGCGCCGATCCCGACCGGGCCGCCGAGCTTGTGCCCGGTCACGGTGAGCGCGGCGACACCGCTGGCGGCGAAGTCGACCGGCACCTGACCGACCGCCTGGATGGCGTCGGTGTGGAACGGGACACCGTGCTCCGCGGCGGCGGCGGCCAGTTCGGCGATCCGCTGAACCGTGCCCACCTCGTTGTTCGCCCACATGGCGGTGACCAGCGCGATCCGGTCGCCGTGTTCGGCCAGCTCGGCGCGCAGCGCGTCGGGGTGCAGCCGTCCGGCGCCGTCGACCGGCAACCAGCCGACCTCGGCCTGCTCGTGCCGGCCCAGCCAGTCCACCGCGTCGAGCACGGCGTGGTGCTCGACGGCGCTGGAGACCACCCGGGTACGGCGGGCGTCGGCGCCCCGGCGGGCCCAGAAGATGCCCTTGACCGCGAGGTTGTCGCTCTCCGTGCCGCCACCGGTGAAGATCACCTCGGACGGTCGGGCACCCAGCGCGGCGGCCACCCGTTCCCGCGACTCCTCGACCCGCCGCCGGGCACGCCGGCCCGACGCGTGCAGGGAGGACGCGTTGCCGACCTCGCGGGCGGTCGCGACGTACGCTTCCAATGCCTCGTCGAGCATGGGCGTGGTCGCGGCATGATCCAGGTAAGCCATCACAATGCAGCCTAACGACCGGTCCCGGCTCGACCGCAGACCGGAGTGGCAGGTCTGGGAGGGATGGGCGGACACGACGGGCCCCGACTTGCCATACTCGTAGTCGAGGTCCCCCGGCCGAGCAGGACGACAGATGGCCCCTCCGGCGGCAACACGCCCCGCAGGGCCCCCTGAACGGGCTGATCGGCGGGCCGGTTCAGCTCCCCGGCCCGCCGATCAGCTCCCTTTCGTAAGACGACGGAGCCGCCGCCCGAAGAACGGGCGGCGGCTCCTCGGGTACGCCTCACTTGCGCTTGCGGATCTCCTCCGCGGCTTGGGGGACGACCTTGAACAGGTCGCCGACCACGCCGAAGTCGGCCAGCTCGAAGATCGGCGCCTCACCGTCCTTGTTGACCGCGACGATGGTCTTCGAGGTCTGCATGCCGGCCCGGTGCTGGATCGCGCCGGAGATGCCCAGCGCGATGTAGAGCTGCGGCGAGACGGTCTTGCCGGTCTGCCCGACCTGGAACTGGTGCGGGTAGAAGCCGGAGTCGACTGCGGCGCGGGACGCGCCGACGGCGCCGCCGAGCAGGTCGGCCAGCTCCTCGACCAGCTTGAAGTTGTCCGCGTTGCCGACGCCCCGGCCGCCGGAGACGACCACGCCGGCCTCGGTGAGCTCGGGGCGGGAGCCCTTCTGCTCGGCCACCCGGTCGACGACCTTGGCCAGCTTGTCGGTGTCGGCGACGGTGACGGTGAGCTGTTCCACGGCCGGGGTGGCGGCGGCCGGGGCCGGGGTGACCGAGTTCGGCCGGACGGTGACCAGCGGCAGGCCACGGGTGACCTTGGACTTGACGATGGTCGAGCCGGCGAAGGCGACCTGGGTGGCGGTGCCGTCGGCGGCCAGGGCGACCACGTCGGTCAGGATGCCGTTGTCCAGCTTCACCGCCAGCCGGGCGGCGATCTCCTTGCCCTCCTGCGAGGAGGCGAACAGCACAGCAGCCGGCTGCACCCGCCTGACCAGGTCGGCGACCACCGTGGCCTTGGGCGCCACCAGGTAGCCGTCGATCTCCTCGCCCTCGGCCGCGTAGATCTTCTCCGCGCCGTACTCACCCAGCTTCCCGGCCAGGGCGTCGGCGGCACCGGCGCCGCCGAGCACCACCGCCGACGGGGTGCCCAGCTCGCGGGCGAGGGTGAGCATCTCCAGGGTGACCTTCTTGACGCCGAACTCCCGAGTGGCTTCGACGACGACGAGAACCTCAGACATGTCCCACACCCCTCACACGAACTTCTCGGTGGCGAGGAACTCGACCAGCTGCACGCCGCCGGAGCCCTCGTCGGTGACCTTCACGCCACCCGAACGCGGCGGGCGCTTGCTGTGCTCCAGCACGGCGCTGGTCGCGCCGTCGAGGCCCACCTCGGTCGCGGCCACACCCAGGTCGGCCAGCGACAGCGTCTGCACCGGCTTCTTCTTCGCCGCCATGATCCCCTTGAACGACGGGTAGCGCGGCTCGTTGATGGTGTCCCACACCGACACGATGGCCGGGGTCGAGGCGGTGACCACCTCGTAGCCCTCCTCCGTCTGCCGCTCCACGGTCAACGTGGCGCCGTCGACGGTGAGCTTGCGGGCACCGGTCAGCGCCGCCACCCCCAACCGCTCGGCGAGCATGTGCGGGAGCACCTGCACCCGGCCGTCGGTCGACTCGGAGCCGCAGAGCACCAGGTCGGCGTTCAGTTGGCCGAGCGCGGCGGCGAGGACCTTCGACGTGGCCACCGCGCACGAGCCGTGCAGGGCGTCGTCCACCACGTGCACCGCCTTGTCCGGCCCCATCGACAGCGCCTTACGGATCGACTCGGTCGCCCGATCCGGACCCATGGTCAGGATCGTCACCTCGCCGCCGTGCGCCTCCTTGATCTTCAACGCCTCCTCGATGGCGTACTCGTCCATCTCGTTGATGACGTTGTTCGCCGAACCGCGGTCGACAGTGTTGTCGTCAGAACGCAGGTTGCGGTCCGCGCCCGAATCGGGCACCTGCTTGACGAGTACGACGATGTTCATCGCGCTTCGACGACCCTCCTGCTGTGGTGGTGTGATCATTCCCCCGGTCTGGGGCGCAGCCTCGCGCGTGCGTTGCCGTCCGGTCAACCGTGGACTGTTGTGCCGTTGCCCACGGCGCCAATGTTACCTGCCAGTAGCATCGGCTTCCGGGGCGGCCAGAGTGACACAGCTCACCGGCTTTGTCCCGCCGGCACGCTCACTCAGTCCGTCCCGCCCAGCGCACCCTTGATCCGCTCGATGACCTCGGCCTCGGCCGGGCTGACGCCGTTGTGGGCCCGCGCCGTCCGGTCGGCGGCGGCCAACACCACCGCGCGGTAGACCGGCACGTCCTGCGGGGCCTTCTCGGTCAGGATCCCGATCGCCCGCGTCAGCGCCGGCAGCACCACCGACTCGACCTCCAACGCCGAGTCCCGCGGCAGCTTCGGCAGCGGACCGCCGGTCAGCGCCTCCTTCACCACACCGCTGGCGTCGGCCATCGCCCCAGAGGCCGCGAAGCTCTCACGGAACACGGCGAGCACCCCCGGATCGGCGTTCGAGACCATGAACACCGCGCCGAAGGCGCCCGTCTTGAGGGTCAGCTTCTCCTCGTCCGTCAGCCGCTGCGTCATGATCACGGAGTGTAGACGTACGGCGTCGTGGTGGTGACCTGGACGAGGCCGAGCCGTTCCAGCAGCGGCCGGCTCTCGTCGGACGCGTCGACCTGCAACAACGTCCGGCCACGCTGCCCGGCGAGGCGGGCCCGGTGGGTTACCAGCGCCCGGTAGATCCCCTGGCGCCGCCACTCGGGCCGGGTCGACCCGCCCCACAGGGTGGCGAAGGTGGTGTCCGACGGGTACCGCACCCAGCCGGCACTCACCACCGTCTCCCCCGCCTCGGCCACCACGACCGTGATCGCCTGCGGATCGCCGGCGATCTCCCGTTCCAGCCCGTCGGCCAGGCCGGACAGGTCACGGCCCCACAACTGCGTCTCCATCGCCGCGATCCGGTCCAGGTCCGCGCGGCCGGTCACCTCCCGCAGGCGTACGCCTTCCGGCAGCACGGGCAGCGCGGCGGCCAGCGGCGCGACCGGCCCGATCACGACGGACTCCTCGTCCTCCGGCACGAAGCCGGCCGCGCGCAGCCGCTGCGGCAGGTCGGCGGGTTCGTCGTGGCCGTGCAGCTTCCACTCCACCGGCTCGCCCCGCTCGCGGAACACCGCGGCCTGCCGGGCGATCAGCGCGTCGAGGTCGGCGCCGCCCGACCCGCCGAGGTCACGGTAGGTCACCAGGCCCCCGTGTTCACGGCCCAGCACCCGGAACAACGGACCGTCCCGCTCCACGGCGACGCCGTCGGGAACCGGGTCGGGCAGGCTCGGCCGCAGCTGGGCGTCGTACGCCGCGCGCAGCGTGCTCGCGTCAAGATCCGTCATGTCCCCAGGCTATGCCCGGTCGGAACCGGATAATCACCACCGTGTGGCAAAGGATCAGGAATTGGTTCGACCCGCGAGAGTTGCGGTCGGTGGGAACGACCCCCGACTACCGCTTCTCGCTGGCCAACGAGCGCACCTTCCTGGCCTGGCTGCGCACCGGGCTCGCCCTGGTCGCCGGTGGGCTCGCCGCCGCGCAGTTCCTGCCCGCCCTGCCGCTGGTCCACCTGCGGGAGGCGATCGCCGTGGCGTTGCTGCTGCTCGGCGGCGCGGTCGCCATCCGGGCGGTGGACCACTGGGCGCGCACCGAGCGGGCCATCCGGCTCGGCGGGGAGTTGCCCGTGTCCCGTTTCCCGGCCGTGCTCGCCCTCGCCGTCGGCCTCGGCGCGCTGCTGTTGCTGGTGGCGGTGCTGGCCGGTGCGGTCAACTCGTGAACCCGCCGGCCCGCGACCCCGGGCTGCAACCCGAGCGGACCCGTCTCGCCTGGCGGCGTACCGCACTGACGGTGACCGTGGTGGCGATGCTGACCGTCCGGCTCGCGCTCACCGGCGGCCCGGCCGGGGCACCGCTGGCGGTGCTGGCCGTGCTCGGCTGGGGCGCCACGGTCGCGCTCTGCTGGCGGCGGGCCACCGGCACCGGTGTGTCCGGCACCGGCGGTCGTACCCTCGCCGGGGTCGGCCTGTGCGCCGCCGGATTCGCGCTGATCGGCGTACTGCTGGTGTTGCGCGGGGTGTGACCTCTGTGCCGGGTAGGTCATGATGGGTGCATGGCCCGGCTGTACATCCTCCTTTTCCTGGTGCAGGTCGTCCTCGCCGTCTGCGCCCTGATCAGCTGCCTCTCCGCGGAGGAAGACGACGTCCGTCACCTACCCCGGATCGCCTGGGTGCTGATCATCCTGTTCTTCCCGCTGGTCGGCTCGATCGCCTGGTTCTTCGCCGGGCGGGAGCGCAAGGCCGGGAACACGGTGACGCCGCCCTGGGCGGCCGGCAGCCGTCCCGCCGAGCGCGCCCGGCCGGTCGCCCCGGACGACGATCCCGAGTTCCTCCGCTCGATCGAGGAGCGGTCCCGCAAGGAGGACCAGGAACTCTTCCGCCGCTGGGAGGAGGATCTGCGCAAGCGCGAGGACGACCTGCGCAAGCGCGAGGGCGACCCGCCGCGCGAGGAACCCCGCCCCGAGGTGTGACGGCCGGGGTGGGGCCCGTGGTCAGGCCAGGTTCGAGGAACGGGGGTACGCGTCGGCCGGGTCGGTGATCACGTTGACCAGGTACGGCACGCCGGCGTCGAACGCCCGGTGCAGGGCGGGGCCCAGGTCGGCGGCCTTCGCGACCGTCTCACCCGCCCCGCCCAGTGCGCCGACCACCTGGTCGTAGCGCAGCTCCGGCTGGAGGTCGGCGGCGACGTCGTAGCCGTACATGGCCCGCATCGGGTGCTTCTCCAACCCCCAGATGCCGTTGTTGCCGACCACGATGACCACCGGCAACTTCTGCCGGACCAGGGACTCCACGTCCATCAGCGAGAAGCCGGCCGCGCCGTCGCCCATCAGCACGCAGATCTGCCGGTCCGGGTGGGTGACCCGGGCCCCCATCGCGTAACCCATGCCGGTGCCGAGGCAGCCGTACGGGCCGGGGTCGAGCCAGGTGCCGGGCTGGGCCGGCTCCAGGTAGCGGCCGGCGTACGAGACGAAGTCGCCACCGTCGCCGATGGTGACCGCGTCGCGGGCGAGGATCTTGCGCAGCTCGCCGTAGACGCGGGCGGGGCGGATCGGGTCCGTCTCGGCGGCCATCTCCTCGGCGTCGCGGGCCTTCGCGGCGTCCTCGGCGGTACGCAGCTGCGCGACCCAGTCGGCGTGGTCGGCCCGGCCGCCGGGGTACTCGGCGAGGGCGGTGAGGATGCCGCGCAGGTCACCGGCGGGTGACACGGCGGGCTGGACGTGGCCGGCGCGCTGGCTGGGCGCGTCGACGATGTGTACGACCTTGGCGTCGCCGAAGTCGCCGAAGGCGAGCCGGAAGTCGAGCGGGGTGCCGATGACCACGACCACGTCGGCGCCCTTGAGGGCCACCCGGCGGGCCTTGGCGAAGGCCAGCGGGTGCTCCGGCGGCAGCGCGCCGCGGCCCATGCCGTTGGTGAAGACCGGCACGGTGAGCGCCTCGGCGGCGGCACGCAGGGCGGCCACGGCGTCGCCCGCGTACACGTCGGAGCCGGCGATGACGACCGGACGGGCGGCGCCCGCGATCAGGCCGGCGGCCGCCGCCACCTCGTCGGGGTCGGCCTCGATCGGGGCGATCTCCGGGCCGGCCGGCCGCTCGGCGTCCCCCACGGAGAAGATCGCCTCCAGCGGGAAGTCGAGGAAGACCGGGCCACGGTGCGGGGTGAGCGCGGTGCTCAGCGCGGCGGCGACGGCCCGGGGGATGTCGTCCGCGCTGAACACCGTCTCGGCGTGCTTGGTGACCGGGGCGACCAGCGGCAGGTGGTCCATCTCCTGCAGGCTGCCCGAGCCCCAGCGGAACTGCGGGGCCCGCCCGCCCAGCACCAGCACCGGCGAGGCGTTGAAGAAGGCGCTGGTCAGGCCGGAGATGCCGTTGGTGACGCCGGGGCCGGCGGTGAGCACGGCGAGACCGGGGCGGCGCTGGAGCTTCGCCACCGCCTCGGCCGCGAAGACGGCGGACTGTTCGTGCCGCACGTCGTAGATCGGGAAGTCGGTCTTGTGCGCGGCGTCGTAGAGCGGGAACACGTGCCCGCCGGAGAGGGTGAACAGCTCCCGCACCCCGTACGCGCGCAGCGCCGCGAGCGCGAGTTCCCCGCCGTGGCCTTCGATCCGCTCCGTCATCGCCGCTCCCTCTCGTCGCCCTCGTCGCCTGACCGAAGTCACACGTTACTGGCCGGTAGGAGGAATGTGAACCGTCCTCGCGCGCTCAGCGGCCGGTGAAGTCCGGCTTGCGCTTCGCCACGAACGCCGCCATCCCCTCGCGCCGGTCGTCGGTGGCGAACAGCGCCGCGAAGAGCTGGCTCTCCCAGGCCAGGCCGGAGTTCAGGTCCATGTCCAGGCCGCCGTCGACGGCGAGCTTCGCGGCGCGCAGCGCCTGCACCGGCCCGTTGAGGTACGGCCGCACCAGCGCCACCGCGGTGTCGTAGACCTCGGCGGCCGGGGCGACCCGGTCGGCCAGGCCGATCCGCAGCGCCTCCTGCGCGTCGACCATCCGGCCCGACATGATCAGATCCTTGGCGCGGGCCGGTCCGACCAGCCGGGCCAGCCGCTGGGTGCCTCCGGCACCGGGGATGATGCCGAGCTTGATCTCGGGCTGGCCGAGTTTGGCGTCCTCGGCCACCACCCGCCAGTCACAGGCGAGCGCCAGCTCGCAACCGCCACCGAGGGCGTAGCCGGTGATCGCGGCGACCACTGGCTTGGGGATCCGGGCGATCGCGCCGAGAGCGCTGGACAGGTCGGCGGCCCGCTCCGCCATGTCCACGTAGGACATGTCGGTCATCTCCTTGATGTCCGCGCCGGCAGCGAAGACCTTCTCGCCGCCGTACACGATGACCGCGCGGACCTCGGGGTCGGCGCCGGCGGCCGTGGCGGCGGCGCGCAACTCCTCCTGCACCTGGGTGTTGAGGGCATTCATCGGCGGCCGCTCCAGCCGGATGGTGCCGATGCCGTCCTTGGTCTCCAGCCGCACGAACTCGCCCACGCTGACCCTCACTTCCTCGTCGAAGTCGCGTGCCAACCTTACGGCCCGGCTGGTTGGGCAAGTAGTCTGGCCGCCAGTCCCACCGCCCGGAGTTCCCGCGATGGTCACGTACTACGACGACAGGTCCGTGCAGGTCACCTCCACCGCCGTCACCGTCAACGGCGACGCCTACCCGCTGGCCGAGATCAGCGAGGTCTGGCATCACCGGGGCAGCCTGTCGTGGCGGGTCCTGGCCGGTCGGGGTGCGCTCGGCGCGGCGATGGTCGGCCCCGTGGTGGCCGCCGTCATCGGAATCGCGATCGGCGTCTGGATCGACGGATCGGCGACCGTCACCGTCGCCGTCATCGGCGTCTCCGTGCTGATCGGGCTGGCCGCCGGGCCGATCGCCGACCAACTCTTCGAGTACTTCGACCGCTCGTACGCCCGGGGCAGCCGCCAGCGGGAGGTCTGGATCCGCTGGCGTGGCCACCCGGTGCGGTTGCTGCGCACCCCGGACGCGCTGCGCTTCGGCCAGATCTACCGCGCCGTCCAGCGCGCCATGGAAGCCGACCAGTCCACGCCGAAGTGAAAGGAAGGGCCCCCTTTTAACGCCTGCGGTAGAGGAAGGGCCCCTTGTTAACAGGATCACCTCCGGAGCGGGCAGCCAGCTGACAGCCACGGGTTGCCCCGAGGTGGTTAGGCTTAGTGATGGCGCTCTATTACCGGGACGACGCGGTGCAGGTGACCTCGGAGTCGATCCGGGCGGCAGGGCACGTCATCCCGATTCACGAAGTGACGTACGTCTGGCACGCGAAGGGGCGCACCACGCTGGCCGTACGAGGCCGCGTGTTCGGCCGGGGCGTACTGGTCCTGTTGCTGTCCCTGCCGCCACTGGTGGGGCTGATCTGCGTACTCTCGCTGGCCTGGTCGGCCCAGGACCGGGGCGAGTGGCTGCCGGCGCTGATCGTGCTCGCCGCCTGCGTGGTCATCACGCTGGCGCTGGTGCCGTTCCTGGAGATCCCGCTCGGCTGGCTGGACCGGTCGTACGAGCGCGGCAACCGGGTGCACGAGCTGTGGGTGCAGTACCAGCGGCAGGAGGTGCTGGTACTGCGCACCCCGGACGCACTGCGCTTCGGGCAGATCTACCGGGCGGTGCAGCGGGCTGTGGAGCACGACACGTCGGGTCGGTGACCGGCCGGCCGGAGTGGTGGCCGAGCGCGGGGTCGCGCCCGGCCACCACGACCGAGACCCACCGCTTACTGGGTGAGTTCGGCGACCTGCTCGGCGGTCAACCGAGGCGCATCCGCCGCAGCGGCGCGGTGCGTCGCGGCGGCGGCCGGCGGGTCGGCCGGTCGGCGAAGGTGCCAGTCCGTCACCGCCTGGTACGCCGCGACCACCGACAGGAGCCGGTCCTCGGCGTACGGCAGGCCACCGAGGATGGTGCCGATCGGCAGCCCGGCGGCGGTGGTCCCGATCGGGAAGGCGATCTCCGGCAGGCCCAGGATGTCGAAGGGCACCGGATCGGTCTGCACCACCACGTCGCAGTCGTCGAAGAGGTCGTCGAGCACCCGCTCCATCAGCACCAGCTTGGCCCGTTGACCGGTGATGAACTCGTTGCCGCCCAGCAACGCCCCCTGCAGCCAGCTGGTCACGGACACCCCGAAACCGCGCAGGTCCGTGCGCAGGTACGGCATGAACGGCTCGCTGCGCTCCGGCAGGCGGATGTTGTTGAACGTACTGCCGGTCAGCTGGCTCCAGCCCTCGGGCAGGGACACGTCCACCAGCGTGACGCCGGGGATCGCGGCGAGTTGGGCCAGGTATTCCTGGCGGGCCAGCGCGGTGGCCGAGGTGCCGTTGGTGAAGCCGGGCAGCACCCCGATCCGGGTGTCCCAGCGCAGCTTGACCCGGCGCCCCCGGTACACCGGGGTGGCCGCGCCGATCAGGTCGGGCACGTCGGGCAGCCCCTGGCTGCGCGGGTCGGCGGGGTCCTCGCCGGCCATCGCGGTCAGCATGATGGCGGCGTCCTTGGCATCGCGGGCCAACGGGCCCGGATGGTCGCGGGTGTAGCTGAGCGGGATGATGCCGGCCGCCGAGACCCGGCCCATGGTCGGCTTGAGCCCGGTCAGGTTCTGTGCGTTCGACGGGCTGGTGATCGATCCGCCGGTCTGGGTTCCGATGCCCGAGGTGGCCATCCGGCCGGCCACCGCCGTTGCGGTGCCGGTGGACGACCCGCCCGGATCGGTGTTGCGGTTGGTCGGCGCCCAGGCGTTCACCGTGGTGATCACACCTGCCGGCGTGGTGGCCCGGGTGGTTGCCAGCGGGCCCATCTGCGTCTTGCCGAGCACGATCGCGCCGCCGGCCCTCAGCCGCGCAACCGCGGTCGCGTCATAGGGCGGCAGGAAATCCTTGAACAGGAAGGAGTTGGCGGTGGTGAGCACCGCTTCGGTGAAGTAGTTGTCCTTGATGGCCAGCGGGATGCCGTGCAGCGCACCGTTTCGAGGCCGGCGACGGGCATCTCGCGCCGCCGCGATCGCCGCGTCGGCGAGCACCAGGTTGAACGCCTGGTACTGGCCGTCGTACGCGGTGATGCGCGCCAGGTACGCCTCGACCAGTTGTTCCGGGGTGAGCTTGTTGGCCCGGATGAGCCAGGCGGCCTCGGCGATGGTGAGTTCGGTCGGGTCGGCGATCGCCTCCTGCCGCGGCTCGACGTAGGCGTCGGGGTGGTCCAGCGCCTTCGTCCCCGCCTTGAGGTTCCCCGACCGTGGGCTGCTCGCCGCGGCCACAGAGGGAAGTGCGACAGTGGCGCCCACGGCAGAGGCCGTGGCCAGCGCGGCGGCGCGAGCCAGGAACGCCCGGCGATCGATCGAACGGTCGAGTGGTTGAGCAGTCATGCCTTCCGCCATTCGGTGCTGTTCGAGGGGTACAGGATCGGAACGCTCTGCTGTGACAGCGCCTTCGCGGTGTCCGGGTCGGCGGCACCGGGTGTTGGCAACTGGTACGCGGCCAGCGTCGCCACGGTGCCGCGCAGGAACGAGCGCAGCGAGGCGAGCACCGAATCCCGGCCCGGCGAGCCGGTTTCCGGGTCGGTGGTGGTGCCCGGCGGAAGTTGGTCGAGGTCGATGCCGAGAGCGGCGAGCCGAGCCCGGATCAGGATGTTCAGCTCAGCATCGGTCGGCGGCGTAGGCGCCACGGTGCTCCTCCAGGTGCTGGTCGGCGATAGCGGTGATCCACAGTGACCTGAAACTAGGCGGCTCGCGGTCAGCGGGGACGACGTCGATCCATGGAATTGAGCAACATTTGATCCTGGCTCCGTACCTTGAAAGGACGGGCATCCTGGCGGTGGTCCGGTGGCCGGCCGTCCGGCGGTCACACGCCCGCCTGGCGCACACTTGATCCCATGCCAATCCCCCTTCCCCGGCCGGCCGCGGTCGTCGGTCTCACCCGATCTGCCCTCGACCAGGCCACCACCTTCGCCGCGATCCCGGCCCGCGCATTCGCCGTGCTCGACGGGGTGGAGGCGCTGCTGGCCCGGATCAACGGAGTGGTGGACCGGGTCGAGCAGACCCTCGACCGCACCGACCGGATGCTCACCGACGCCGAGGGCGCGGTCCGCGAGGTGGCGGTGATCAGTGCCGCCGCCACCGACGCCGTGGACAACGCCACCAAGGTCGCCGCGGCGGCGGCCGTGGTGGTCGGCGAGGCCGAGCGGGTGTCGGCCGCCGCCGGGACGGTGATCGACCAGGCCGACCGGATGGCCCGGGCGGCGGCCGGCGTGGTCGACACGGCGGAGTCGGTGGCCGGCCGGGCGGCCGGCGCGGTGGGCGTGGCGGCCGAGGCGGCGGCCAGCGCCGCCGAAATGCTGGCCGCGTACGAGCCGGCGCTGCGGCGGGCCGCCCCGATGGCCAACCACTTCGTCGAGCAGCTCAGCCACGAGGAGGTGGCCGCCGCAATCCGGCTGATCGACGAGTTGCCGAAGCTGCGGCAGCACCTCACCTCGGACATCCTGCCGATCCTGGCCACTCTGGACCGGGTCGGCCCGGACCTGCACGACCTGCTCGACGTGACCCGGGACCTCAAGCTCGCCGTGGCCGGCATTCCCGGCCTGGCGATGCTGCGCCGTCGGGGCGAAAAGCTGAGCGACGGTGCCGAGTGACGGCGCCGCATCCACGGTGCCTTCCGGATCGACGCGCGGCGGCGTCCAGCCGGGTGACGGTCAGCAGTCGCCGTCGCGCATCTCCTTGGCCGGGTAACCGAGCCGGGCGAACTCCAGCGCGGTCCGGGTGGCACCGTCGGGCCGGGCGCGCGGACGGTTGGGCGGGTCAGGGCGCTGGCGCGTACAGCTGGTCGATCTCGACCCGGTGCGGCAGCGACACGCTCGCGCCGAGCCGGCGGACGCAGGCCGCGCCAGCCGCCGCCGCCCAGCGCACCGCGTCGACCAGGTCCCGACCCTCCCCCCAGGCGACGGCAAGCGCGCCGGTGAACGCGTCCCCGGCTGCGGTCGAGTCGACGGTGTCCACCTTGACGGCGGGGACGTGTACGGCGGTGCCGTCCCGGTCGCCGTACCAGGCGCCCTGCGCACCGAGGGTCAGCACCGCCCGGGGCACCAGGTCGAGCAGTGCGTGCGGTTCCTGCCGGCCCCGGCCGGTGTACGCCTGCGCCTCGTTCTCGTTGACCACCAGCAGATCGACGGCGGCGAGCAGCTCCGGCGGGAGCGGGACGGCCGGTGCCGCGTTGAGCACCACCCGGGTGCCGGCGACGCGGGCGGCCACCGCCGCCTCGGTCACCGTCTCGACCGGGATCTCCAACTGCGCGACCAGTACGTCGGCGTCGCGGACCACCGCGAGTTCGGTCTCGGTGAGCGCGGTCAGCGAGGCGTTCGCGCCCGGTGTCACCAGGATCGCGTTCTCGCCCTCGGCGTTGACCATCACCAGGGCCACACCGGAGCCGCCGTAGGTGGTGCGCAGCTGGCTGGTGTCGACCCCGGCGGCGGTGATCCGGGCCCGGAGGGTCACGCCGAACGAGTCCGAGCCAATCGCGCCGAGGAAGGTGCAGGCGGCGCCCGCCCGGGCAACGGCGATGGCCTGGTTGGCCCCCTTGCCGCCGGGCACCGTGACGAAGTCAGTGCCGAGCGTCGTCTCCCCCGGCCCGGGCAGCGCCGGCGCGGTGGCGACCAGATCCATGTTCGCGCTGCCCACCACCACGACCCGGGTCTGGCGCACGGGTGCCTCCTGCGGCTGCGTTTGTTAATAGGGGGACCCTGCTCTACCTGAGGCGTTAAGAAGGGGCCCTTCCTTTCACCTCAGGCGGCGCGGGCGGTGTAGCGGTCGCCGTTGCGTTCGACGAGCAGCGGCAGGCCGAAGGTCTTGGTGAGGTTGTCGGCGGTGAGGGTGTCGTGCAGCAGGCCCTGCGCCATCACCGCGCCGTCGCGCAGCAGCAGCGCGTGGGTGAAGCCAGGCGGGATCTCCTCGACGTGGTGGGTGACCAGCACCAGCGCCGGGGCGTCCGGGTCCTGGGCCAGCTCGGCGAGGCGGGCCACCAGCTCCTCCCGGCCGCCCAGGTCCAGCCCCGCCGCCGGCTCGTCGAGCAGCAACAGTTCCGGGTCGGTCATCAGCGCGCGGGCGATCTGCACCCGCTTGCGTTCACCCGACGACAGGGTGCCGTACGTCCGGTCGGCCAGGGTGCCGACGCCGAGCTGGTCGAGCAGCGCACGGGCGCGGGCCTCGTCGGCGGGGTCGTAGCTTTCCCGCCAGCGCCCGACCACCGACCAGGCCGCGGTCATCACCACGTCGCGGACCCGCTCCTCGGCAGGCAGCCGCTCGGCGAGTGCGGCGGTGGTGAGGCCGATGCGGGTACGCAGCTCCGTGACGTCGGTACGGCCGATCCGCTCGCCCAGCACGTGCGCGGTACCGGTGGTCGGGTGCAGCCGCCCGGCCGCGAGGTTGAGCAGGGTGGTCTTGCCTGCGCCGTTGGGCCCCAGCACCACCCAGCGTTCGTCCAGTTCCACCTGCCAGTCCACACCGTGCAGCAGGGCGGTGCCGGACCGGCGTACGCCGACGCCGTCGAGGCTGACCACCAGATCCGCGTCCACGGGCGAGGGGGCGGGTTCGGCGCTACCGGCGCCGGGGATCAGGTCACCAGTCACCCGTCCATCCAACCACGCAACGCCGTGCCGCCCCCATGGGCGGGCGCTGCGGCCGTAGGGTGAGGCGCCGTGTCGTTGCTCACCCCACCCGGAGGACGGTCCATGCCCAATCCTTGTCAAGGACCGCGCGCGTGACCCAGGTGATTGAGATCGAGGGTCTGCGGAAGACCTTCCACAGCGTGCGCCGGGGTCGACGGGTCGCCGTCGACGGTTTCGACCTGCTGGTCGAGGCCGGTCAGGTGCACGGGTTCCTGGGGCCGAACGGGTCGGGCAAGACGACCACGCTGCGGGCGCTGCTCGGGCTGGTACGCGCCGACGACGGGCGGATGAGGGTGCTCGGTGCCAATGCGCCGGAGCAGCTGCCGCGGGTCGCCGGCCGGGTGGGGGCGATCGTGGAGAGCCCGCAGTTCTTCGGCAACTTCACCGCGCACCGCACGCTGCGGCTGCTCGCCCTGGCCGGTGGCGTACCGGTCACCCGGGTCGACGAGGTGCTGGAGCAGGTCGGCCTGCACGATCGCGGCCACGAGCGGGTCAAGGGCTACTCGCTGGGCATGAAGCAGCGCCTGGCGGTGGCCTCGGCCCTGCTCAAGCGCCCCGAGTTGCTGATCCTGGACGAGCCGGCCAACGGGCTGGACCCGGCCGGCATCCGGGAGATGCGGGACCTGATGCGATCGCTGGCCGCCAACGGGGTGACGGTGCTGGTGTCCAGCCACATCCTGGCCGAGATCCAACTGATCTGCGACCACGTCACGATCATTTCGCGGGGCCGGCGGGTGGCGGCCGGCCGGGTGGACGAGGTGCTGGCCGGTTTCGACCGCGACGAGTGCCTGGTCCGCGCCGACGACCTGGCCCGGGCCGAGGAACTGTTGCTGGCCGCCGGGCTGACGGTGACCGGGCACGCCGACCACCTGGTGGTGAGCGGCGTGCCGGATCCGGCGACGGTCAGCCGGACGCTGGGCGAGCAGGGTGTCTGGGTACGCGAGCTGACCCCGCTGCGGCCGGACCTGGAGAGCGTCTTCCTGGAGCTGACCGGCGCTCCGGCGCAGCCGGGGGTGCCCCGGCAGGTGGACGGCTGGGCGCCGCACCATGACCCGGCCGCCGACCGGGTGATCGACCTCGACATCCGGGGAGTTGACGCGTGAACCTGATCCGTGCCGAGGTGGAGCGGCTGGCCGCCCGCCGCTTCGTGCAGCTCATGGTCGTGCTGCTGGTGCTGGCGTTCGGGGTGACGGCGGCGACCACGCTGGCCAGTTCGCACCAGCCCACCGCCGTGGAGCTGGCCGAGGCCCAACGACAGGCTGCCGAGGTCCGGCGCGGCCTGGAGCTGGAGCACGAAAGGTGCCTGGCCCGGGATCGGGGCGAGCTACCGGACCGCGACTACTACAGCCACCTGCCGGCCGACTGCAGTCAGCTGGATCCGGCGTTGCGGGATTACCAGCCGGTGACCGCCGACTTCCTGAGCGGGGTGTTCACCTTCACCCGGCAGGCCGAACCGCTGCTGTACTTCCTGGTGGCGTTCCTGATGCTGTTCGGCTTCCTGGTCGGGGCGTCCTACATCGGCGCCGACCTGAACTCCGGCGGGGTGGTCAACCTGCTGTTGTGGCGACCGCGCCGGCTGACCGTACTGGGCGCCAAGCTCGGCACCCTGCTCGGGGCGGTGCTGGGCTTGTCGCTGCTCGCCTCGGCCGCCTACCTCGTCACCTTCTGGGTCATCGCCCAGGTCGTCGGTTATCCCGGCCCGACGAACGCGGCGTTCTGGGCGGAGTTGGGCGCCATCTGGGGCCGCGGCCTGGTGCTGGTGCTGCTGGTCACGGCGGGCGGCTTCGCCATCGCCACGATGGGCCGGCACACCTCGGCGGCGCTCGGCGCGGTGGCCGCGTACCTGGTGCTGTGGGAGCTGGGCGGCCGAATCGTGCTGCAGATCCTGGAGGTGGCCCGACCGGACCAGCTGATGCTCGCCAGTTACGTCGCTGCGTGGCTGGCCGGGACGATGACCTTCTGGGACAGCAGCGGCTGCAACTTCGGCAACTGCAACGGCAGCTACACGGTGACCTGGGGGCCGGCGCTCGCCGTCCTGCTGCTGCTCACCGCCGGGCTCACCGCCGCGGCGTTCGCCGTGTTCCGGCGCCGCGACCTGACCTGACCGGCTGATCTGATCCCGGCACCGCCCCGGGTACGGCAAAACCTTGCCGTACTCGGGGTCGTGGTGAAGAATTTCTTCACATGGACGGCGACGTGGCCGGACGGGGCACGGCGGCCGGGCTGCAGGTGCGGAGCGGCTCAGCCGACCGTGGAGCCGAAGACCTCGTCCCGGACGGCGTCCAGCGCGGTACGCAGCGCCCCGCGCAGGATCGGCTCCTCGGTCAGCCCGGTGGACACCACCCGGGGCCGCACCAGCGTGATGGCGGCGACCTCGTGCTGCACCCGCTCGGCCAGCGCCGCACCGCCGGCCTGGCCGACCTCGCCGGCGAGGACCACCAGCGGCGGGTCCAGCACCACGCAGGTGCTCGCCACGCCCAGGGCGAGCCGGCGGGCCACCTCGTCGAGCATCGGCCCACCGGCGGTGCCGTCGGCGATCGCGGCCCGCACCGCCTCGGCGGCCACCCCGTCCGGGTAGCCGTGCTCGCGAGCCAGGGCCCGGATCGCGTCCGCGCCGGCCAGTTGCTGGAAGGCCGGCTTGGCCCGGCGGGAGACGTCACGCGGGATGGTCGCGCCGGGCACCGGCAGGTAGCCGATCTCGCCGGCCGCGCCGCTGCTGCCGTGGTGCAGCCGCCCGCTCAGCATGATCGCCAGGCCGACACCGGCACCGACCCAGACCAGCACGAAGTCCGACAGCCCCTGGGCCGCACCGGACTGCGCCTCGGCCACCGCGGCGAGGTTGACGTCGTTCTCGAAGACCACCGGGGTGTCCAGGTCGTCACGGAGCGCGGCGAGCAGGCCCCGATGCCAGCGCGGCAGGTTGAAGGCGAAGGTGATGTCGCCGGTGCCCGGGTCGACCAGGCCGGGGGTGCCGAGCACGATCCGGCGCACGCTCGACAGCTGCGCCCCGGCGCTGCTGGCCGCCTGGACCACGGCGTTGTGCACCACGCCCACCGGGTCGTCGGTGTCCCGAGTGGACTGCTCGACCCGACCGACCACCGCGCCGGTGATGTCGGCGCAGGCGGCCACTACCCGCTCCGGGCCGACGTCCACGCCGACCACGTACGCGCTGCCCGGCCGCACGGCATAGAGCTGGGCGTTCGGCCCCCGCCCACCGGCCTGCTCACCGACCCGGGTGACCAGCCCACGCTCCTCCAGCCGCTCCACCAACTGCGAGGCGGTGACCTTGGACAGGCCGGTCAACTCGCCGATCCGGGCGCGGGTCAGCGGGCCCTGCTCCAGCAGCAGCTCGAGCGCGGCGCGGTCGTTGAGGGCCCGCAGCAGACGTGGGGTGCCGGGGAGGCGGGTCGCGCTCATGCAATGTCCTCGTTTTAGTAAACTTTGCTAACTGTAAACCGACCTGCGAACGGGTAGCCGTAGCGTATCGGCCGGGTGGGAGTGCGGCTCTCCGCCGACCCGGTACGACCACCGCGCCAGCGGCACCGAGAGGAGAGATCACGTGGGGCTGGATCCAGGACTACGCCGGCTCGCGCTGGGCACCCTGCTGGCCGCGTACCCGGGACCGGTCCCGCCCGACTGGGCGGTCGACCTGGTCGCCGACGGGCTGGCCGGGCACACCCTGTTCGGCACGAACATCCACCAGCCGGAGCAGGTGGCGGCCAGTACGGCCGCGCTGCGCGCCGGGCGGGCCGACGCGCTGATCGCCATCGACGAGGAGGGCGGCGACGTGACCCGGCTGGCGCACGCCACCGGCAGCCCGTACCCGGGCAACGCCGCGCTCGGCGCGATCGGCGACGTGGCGCTGACCCGCCGGGTCTACCAGGCCATCGGCGCGGAACTGGCCGCGCTCGGCATCACCGTCAACCTGGCCCCGACCGTCGACGTCAACAGCACAGACGACAACCCGGTCATCGGTACCCGCTCGTTCGGCGCCGACCCGATCAAGGTCGCCGCACACTCCGCCGCCGCGACCGCCGGCCTCCAGGCCGCCGGGGTGGCGGCCTGCGCCAAGCACTTCCCCGGCCACGGCGCCACGGTGGCCGACTCGCACCACGAACTACCCACCGTGGACGTCCCGCTCGACGTGCTGCGCCAGCGCGACCTGCCGCCGTTCGCCGCGGTGGTCGCCGCCGGAGCGAAGGCGGTGATGACCGCGCACATCCGGGTGCCCGCGCTTACCGGCGACGGTCCG
This sequence comes from Micromonosporaceae bacterium KJ-029, assembly GCA_005402585.1. GTDB lineage: Bacteria > Actinomycetota > Actinomycetes > Mycobacteriales > Micromonosporaceae > Micromonospora. Next base: position 89,552 of record BIFP01000008.1, read on the forward strand.
GCCACGTTCAGCCGCACCGTCCTGGTGGACCTGCTCCGCGAGGAGTACGGCTTCACCGGCACGGTCATCACCGACGCGCTGGAGATGAAGGGCGCCGCGCTCGCCGCCGGCGGGATCGCACCCGGTGCCGTGCTGGCCCTGGCCGCCGGTGCGGACCTGCTCTGCATCGGCGCCAAGGTCGACGCCGACCTGGTCGAACGGGTGGCCGCCGAGATCGTGGCCGCGCTCGGCGACGGCCGGCTGGAGCGGGCCCGGGTGGAACAGGCGGCCGGGCGCGCCGCGGAACTCGCCGCCTGGACCCGGGCCGCCGGCACGGCCACCGCCACCCCCGCCGACCTCGGGTACGCGGCGGCCCGCCGCGCCGTACGGGTGGAGGGCGTGCTGGCCGGGCTGGACCACCCGCTGGTGGTGCAGGTGCACGCCGCCTCCACGATCGCCGAGGGGCGGGTGCCGTGGGGCCTCGGCCCGCACCTGAACGGCACCGAGGAGATCCGGGTGGTGGCCGCCGAGGCCGATCCGGTCGCCCTGCGCCGGCTCGCCGGCGCCCGCCCGATCGTGCTGGTCGGCCGGCACCTGCACCGCCTGCCCGGCGGCCCGGAACTGGCCGCCGCGCTGGCCGCCACGCACCCGGTGGCCGTGGTGGAGATGGGCTGGCCGGCCAGCTGGCGGCCGGTCGGCGCACAAGCCTTCGTCACCACGTACGGCGCGAGCCACGCCAACGGTCGGGCCGCCGCGGAGGCGCTGGGCCTGACCGGCTGAGCCGGATCACACGCTGCGTCACCCCGCACGGCCAGCACGCCAACCCGCATCACTGCAGCTCAAGTCCACAATTCGACACCAGAGACCGCGTGGTGGCGACTTGCCGGCCGCCTGTTGAATACGTAGCGTGATCGGCATCGAGCCTCACACGGACCTGGGGGGAGGCTGCGGACCGTGGATCCGGCCCGGGATCCACGGTCCGCGCCCTGCCGACAGGCTCTCAGCCGGGGTAGACCCCGTACGACCGCCAGCCCCGGTCCGGGAAGCCGGCCGCCTCGGCCACCCGCGCGGAGGCGGCGTTGCCCCGGTCGTGCAGGTAGGTCGGCACGGCGCCGTCGTCGAGCACCCGGCGGGCGGCCTGGGCGACCAGTCGCCGGGCCAGTCCCCGTCCCCGGGCGGCGGGCACCGTGCCCACCGCCAACTCGTGCCCGTGCCGGTCATGGCGTTTGATCCCGACCCCGGACAGGTAGCGCCCCCGGTCGTCCCGGACCACCAGCACGTCCTGCTTGAACAGGCGCAGCCAGGACGGCAGCCCGACGGTGGTGGGTGGGATCCACTCGCCGGCATCCGGCAGGGGCGCGGGCGCGACGCTCCACCGGAACACGTCGTCGTGGATCACCCAGCCGGGATGGTCGACCGCCGACGGCAGGGTAGCCAGCAGCCGGTCCGGGCGCCGGGCCAGCTCACGCACCGCCGCGACCCGGTCCGGGGGTACGGACAGGACGGTGCTCACCCCGGCGGTGACCGCGATGGCCGGGCGGAGCCGGCCGTCCCAGGCCGGGCGGGCCCGCCGGGCCGACCCCACGACGTGCAGACCAGGGCCGGCCGGCCACTGCCCCAGCCAGGTCGCCAGGTGCAGGTGGAGCCGCCGGTCGCGCATCACCCACCTCCCGTGCCGTCGCCGCTGCCTCAACGCCGCTCACGGTACGGCGCCACGCGTCGGGCCGACGCACCGATCCGGCGATCGGTCGCTCCGAACGGGAACCCGGTCCATCGACCGACCGTCATATCCATTTCCATACATGGACAAGTTTCTTTGGGACGGTGGGGTCATGCCGATTCAGTCGAACGACCGTTACCAGCAGGACGTCGAGCGGACATGGCGCGGTCGTACGGCCGCCGGGCGGTTTCCGGCCCAGCCCCCGTACTGCGGTCACCGCACCGACGCCGACATGCTCTCCTGGCACGAGCTGAACAAGCTGCCGGCGGGTGTCGCCGCCCGGCGGCACCACTGACCACCCGCCGATGCCGGGCCGGTCGGCACGGCGAGCCAGCGCGGTCATTCGCACACCTGTCGGGTAACGTCTTCTGGTCCTTCTACCGGGCTACGACAGGAGCTGCTGCGCACATGGGCAAGAAGACGATCCACGTCTCCGACTTCAGCGGCACGGTGCTGCGCCCCGACGACGAGGCCGTCCGCGTCGTCGTCCTGGAGCACCCTGACCTGGTGGCCGGGCCTGTGCAGCTGGAGGCGACACCGATTGAGGTGGAGAGCATCGACGACGCCGCGCTGGACGTGGCGGTGGTCGAGATCCACGACCGGCACGGCCACGGCGAACCGCGCCGGGTGGTGCTGACCGCCAGCGAGTTCGACGCCATGGCCACCGACGTACCGATGGCGCAACTGCTGAAGACCGCCGAGCGGGTACGCCCGCCGAAGACACGCCGCGCCGCCGAGAAGGTCGAGTACGGCACCATCGAGCACGCGGGCAAGCCGCACCGGGGGCGGGTCACCGAGGAGGAGGCCCAGCTGGTGCGGGAGCGGCTCGACGAGGTGAACAAGCGCCTCGCCGACGCCGGGCTGCGCCAGATCGACCCGGCCGACCCGGAGCACGCCGCCCGGTACGGCTTCCCCACCGCGCCCTGATCGCGGCGAGACCGCCAACCGCCACCCGGTTGGCGGTCTCGCTACTTCTGCGCGGACTGGATGGCGGCGAGGGCTGCCACGATGGTCGCCTCCGTGGCGGCCTTGTCGACCCCGAGACCGGCCAGCACCCCCTCGCCGTCCTCCTGCTCCAACAGCGCCAGCAGGATGTGCTCGGTGCCGATGTAGTTGTGCCCGAGGCGCAGCGCCTCGCGGAAGGTCAGCTCCAACGCCTTCTTGCCGGCCGCGTCGTACGGGATCAGTTCGGGGACCTCTCCCGACGACGCCGGCAGCACGGCCGTGGCGGCCTCCCGAACGGCCTCGATCGACACCCCGCCGGCGGCCAGCGCCTGCGCGGCCAACGCCTGCGGCTCGGCCAGCAGACCGAGCAGCAGGTGCGCCGGGCCGATCTCGGTGTTCCCGGCGGCCCGGGCCTCGTTCTGCGAGGCCATCACGACGTTGCGGGCCCGCGGGGTGAAGCGGCTGAAGCCTTGCTGCGGGTCCAACAGGGCGTCGGGCCGGGGCACGAAGCGCTTCTGCGCGGCCTGCTTACTTACTCCCATGCTGCGGCCGATTTCGGTCCAGGACGCTCCGGAGCGTCGGGCCTGGTCGACGAAGTGGCCGATGAGGTGGTCGGCGATCTCGCCGATGTGTTCGGCCACCATGACCGCGTCGGTGAGCTGGTCGAGGGCGTCGCTGTGGGCCTTCTTGATGGCCTCGATCAGGTCGTCGAGGCGGACCGGGTTGCTCATCTGGACAGGATTCGTCATGCGTCAACCCTAGGTTGACGATCCTCGTTCGTCAACCACTGGTTGACGAACGTCCGCACCTCGAACGAGCCGCCCAACCTCCGATGATCGCTGTTAACAACCTTGACTAAAGCTCAACAAATCGACACACTGCGATGTAGAGAGCGCTCTCCCACGTCCCCCTGAGCCCCCTGGAGAGTCCTGATGCCCCGCACTCGACGCGTGTTCGGCGCCCTGGGCGCCGCGCTACTGCTCGTCTCCCTGCCGGCCCTGCCGAGCCACCCGGCCAACGCCGCTCCCCCGCCGGCGACCACCACCAGCATCGCCGGGCTGGATCCCGCGATGGCCCACGCCATGCGCCGCGACCTGGGGCTGTCCGGCACCAAGCTGGAAAACCGGCTGCGGGTCGAGGCAACGGCGGCGGCCATCGAGACCCGCCTGCGGTCCCGGCTCGGCGACGCGTTCGCCGGCGCCTGGCTTCCCGCCGGCAAGGACCGGCTCCTCGTGGCGGTCACGGATCCGGCCCGGGCCGCGGCGGTCACCGCCGAGGGAGCCGACGTCACGGTGGTCGCCCGTAGCGAGCGGACCCTCGCCGCCATCAAGCGGGCCCTGGACCGGCACAGCGCCGACGCGGACCACCGCCAGATCCACAGCTGGCGCATGGACCTCGCCACCAACAGCGTCGTCGTGACGGTACGCCCAGGTGCCACCGCCTCGGCGATGGCATTCGCCTCGGCCGCCGGCACCACCGCGGACGCGATCAGGATCGTCGAGTCCACGGACGCACCACGCCTCCTGTACGACATCCGGGGCGGCGACCAGTACGTGATCAACGGCAACACGCTGTGCTCGGTCGGCTTCGCCGTCGTCGGCGGCTTCGTGACCGCCGGCCACTGTGGCCGCACCGGCAACCCGACGCTGGGGTACAACAACGTCGCGCAGGGCACCTTCGCGGGCTCCTCCTTCCCCGGTGACGACTACGGATGGGTCCGTACCAACAGCTCGTGGACGCCCCGCCCGTGGGTCAACAACTACTCCGGCGGCAACGTGTCGGTCGCCGGCTCGCAGGACGCGGCGATCGGCAGTTCCGTCTGCCGCTCCGGGCGTACCACCGGCTGGCGCTGCGGCACCATCCTGGGCCGCAACGAGACCGTGGTCTACCCGCAGGGCGCGGTGTCGGGGCTGAGCCGCAGCAACGCCTGCGCCGAGGGCGGCGACTCCGGTGGCGCGTGGCTCTCCGGCAACCAGGCCCAGGGCGTCACCTCGGGCGGCACCGGCAACTGCTCGACCGGCGGCACCATCTGGTTCCAGCCGGTCAACGAGATCCTCGGGGCGTACGGGTTGTCGCTGGTCACCACCGGCAGCGGCGGTGGCGGGGAGCGGATCATCAGCAACTGGAACAACCGGTGCATCGACGTACCGAACTCCAACTTCTCCGACGGCGTACCCCTGCAGACCTGGACCTGCAACGGCACCAGCGCGCAGGCGTGGACCTTTACCGGCGGCACGCTGCGCTCCCAGAACAACAAGTGCATGGACGTGGCCTGGGGTTCCACCGCGAACGGCGCGACCATCCAGATCGCCAACTGCAGCGGCAATCCGGCTCAGCAGTTCGTCCTCTCCGCGGCCGGCGATCTGGTGAACCCGCAGGCCAACAAGTGTGTCGACATCGCGGATTGGCAGAACTCCGACGGAGCCCGGCTGCATCTGTGGGACTGCGCCGGCACCGCCAACCAGAAATGGCGTCGCGGCTGAGTCGCAGCTACGCCGTCACCTGATCCCACCGAAGGAGGATCCATCGTGTACGCCATCTCCCGAAGGCTCCGGCGGGGAGCCGCCGTCCTCGCCGCCGCCCTCGTCGCCAGCGCGCTCGTGCTGCCCGTGAGGGCCGCACCGGCCGCCGCCGCCATCGGCGGGCTCACCTGGCAGGACGAGTTCAACGCGCCGGCCGGCACGCCGGTCGACCAGTCCAAGTGGCGGTTCGACATCGGCGGGGGCGGTTGGGGCAACAACGAGCGGCAGTACTACACCAACAGCACGAGCAACGCGGTGCACGACGGGCAGGGCAACCTCGTCATCACCGCCCGCCGGGAGAACCCGGCCAACTACCAGTGCCACTACGGCCGGTGCGAGTACACCTCGGCCCGGCTGCTGACCGCCGCCACCTTCACCCAGGCGTACGGCCGGTTCGAGGCCCGCATCAAGATCCCGCGTGGTCAGGGGATCTGGCCGGCCTTCTGGATGCTCGGCAACAACATGGGCAGCGTGGGCTGGCCCGCCGCCGGCGAGATCGACATCATGGAGAACATTGGCCGGGAGCCCAACACCGTCCACGGCACCATCCACGGGCCGGGCTACTCCGGGGGCGGCGGGATCGGCGGCAGCCGCACCATCGGGCAGCCACTGGCCGACGCCTTCCACACCTACCGGGTCGACTGGGAGCCGAACATCATCCGCTGGTACCTCGACGGCGTGGAGTTCTTCCGGGTCGACCCGAGCCGGCTGGGCGGCAACCGCTGGGTGTTCGACCACCCGTTCTTCATGATCCTCAACGTCGCGGTCGGCGGTAACTGGCCCGGCTACCCCGACGGCAGCACCCAGTTCCCGCAGCAGATGCTTGTCGACTACGTCCGGGTCTACAGCTACGTCCCGGACGGCAACTCGGGCACCACCCGGATCCGGGGCCAGCAGAGCGGCCGGTGCATCGACATCCCCAGCGCCAACCCGTACGACGGCGCACCGTTGCAGATCTGGGACTGCAACACCACCGCCGCCCAGGCGTGGACCTTCGCCGCCGACGGCACCGTGCGCGCCATGGGCAAGTGCATGGACCCGGCCTGGGCCGGCACCGCCAACGGCACCGAGGTCAACCTCGTCACCTGCAACGGCAACCCGGCGCAACGCTTCACCCTCAACGGCGCCGGCGACCTGGTCAACCTCAGCGCTAACCGCTGCGTCGACGTACGGGACAACAACCCGAACAACGGTGGCCGGCTGCAACTCTGGGACTGCGCCGGCACCCCCAACCAGAAGTGGTCCCGCGCCTGACCCCACCCCGCGCGTGTGGGCTCACCGCCCAGCGGTGAGCCCACGTGGCCTTTCGCCCGTCAGAAGCGGTGCGGGCGGGTACGTGCGGTCACGAGGTGCGGGAGGCAACGTTGGCGGCGGCGCCGGCCGCGGACCGCCCGCTGATGCGCGGCGCCGGTGCGCAGCGCTGTGCGGTCCACTCGGCGCGTCGCTGCCTCGGGGTCCACATTCTCTTCCGAGCTTGATGTCACACCGACATTTTCATGTCACACAGACATCAGGCTCAGGAGGAGTAACGCTTGCCCAGCCACCCGCCACCCGCCACCCGCCACGGTACCCGCCGGGGAATCGGCGCCGAAGCCCGTCGAGGTGGTAGTCCAGGAGCGGTCCGTCGGCGGTCGGCGGATACGGTACGTCGGCGAGGTGGACCGCCTGGCCGGCCCCCGGCGGTCACGGACTGCGGTGGGAGGAGAGACGAGCATGCGTCTGCACGTCGGATGCGCGATGTGGACGCACCGGTCGTGGCAGGGGCGGCTGCTGGCGCACCCGCTGCCGGCGCAGGAGCGGCTGCGGCACTACGCCGGCTGGTGCGACGCGGTCGAGGGCAACACCACCTTCTACGCCACCCCGACCCGGGACACGGTCGCCGCCTGGGCGCAGCAGACCGACCCCGACTTCCGATTCGTGGTCAAGCTGCCGAAGGTGGTGACGCACGAACGCCGCCTCACCGAGGTGACCGAGCCGATGCGGGTCTTCCTGGACGCGATCGAGCCGCTCGGCCCGCGCGCCCACGCCCTCTGGGTCCAACTGCCCGGCTCGTTCGGGCCGGACGACGTACCCACGCTCGCCCGTTTCCTGCGCCGGCTGCCGGCCGCCCACCGGTCGGCCGTGGAGGTCCGCCATCCCGACTTCTTCACCGATCCGCGCGCCGCGCGGCAACTGGAGGCCGTACTCGCCGACGCGGACGCCGAGTGGATCCCGTTCGACACCACCGCCTTCTTCATCAGCCCGCCGACCAGCGACGCCGAACGGGACGCGTGGACCAAGAAGCCCCGGATGCCGTTGCGTACGGTCGCGCTGACCGACCGGCCGATCGTCCGCTACCTCGGCCGCGACGACCCGGACCGGACCGTCGAGGGCTGGCAACGTTGGATCGACATCACCGCCGGCTGGTTGCGCGAGGGCCGCTCGCCGACCGTGTTCATCCACACCCCCGACAACGCCGACGCGCCCACCCTCGCCCGCCGCTTCCACGACCAGGTACGCGCCCGCGTACCCGGGCTGGCGCCGCTGCCCGAGCCGATCCCGGTCGAGCCCACCACCCTCTTCTGACTCGTGGCGGCGGGCCGGCCGGCTTGGCTGGCGGCGGGCCCGGCAGGCTCGTTCAGCCGGTATCCGACGGGCGGCCCCGTCCGGCGACCGCCCGCCGTCAGCGCTGGCGGGGATGCGCGGCGAAGAACTTCCAGATCAGCTCTGTCGCCGCCACCCCGGCGTCGGGCGCCCCCATCGCGCCACCGGACGCCCCGGGCCAGGAGTGCCCCATGTTCTCGATCACGTACACCTCGACATCGCTGCCGTCGGCGCAGCGAGCCCGGGTGAGCGTGCTGCCGGCTGCCGGCGGAGCCGGCCGTGGCGTGGCCGGGGTGCAGCGCAACCGGTCCTGCCATGCCTCGACACCGGTACGGAACTGCTCGGCGTACCGGTCCTGACCCCCGATGAACGTGATCACCGAGACCGGCTGCTTCGGCACGTAGTCGGCGGCGGCGGCCCGCTCACCGATGAACCCGCCGCTGACCACGCCGATCGCGCCGAACGTGCCGCTCGCCTCGACCGCCGCACGGAAACTCAGGTCACCGCCGTTCGAGATGCCGGTCAGGTAGACCCGGTCCGGATCGACCCGCCAGGCCTCGATCAGATGGTCGGTGAGCGCGGAAAGGAACCCGACGTCGTCCGCGGAACCACAGCAGACCAACGCGTTGAACCCGCCGCCCATCCCGTCGGGGTATGCGACCAGGAAGTTCTCCCGGGCGGCCACCTCGTCCAGGCCGCTCAGCTGACTCATCTCCAACCCGGTGCTCGGGTACGGATGCAGCGCGATCACCAGCGGCACCGGTGTGCCCGGGGCGTACCCGGCCGGGGCGTGCAGCCGGTACTGACGGGTGGTCCCGCCGTGGTCCAGCGTCAGTTCGTGCTGCCCCGGCCCCGGCGACACGGCAGCGGGCACGGACGACGCCGGCCCGGACCCCTGCGGCGTGGGCGAGGACAAGGGACCGTTGTCCTCGCCGCACGCCGCAACCCCCGTCAGCAAACTGATCGTCACGCACCATGCGGCTATCCGACGCAAGCGCGACACCTCCCCCGTCCTGGTCCGCCCACCCTCGCCAGCGCGTCACCGGCGGGTCAACCCTTTCGACGTACGCCGAAATGCTGGCAGCCTTGACCGGGTGATCACCCTGCGGCTCGACACGACGGACCTGACCCGGATCCGGTTCGGCGACCGCCCGCACCCGGTCGGCACCGCGATCCTGGCCTGCCAGGCGCTGCGCGATCCGGACCTGGCAGCGCTGATGCCCGACCTGGCCACCCGCGCCGAAGCGATCACGGCGACCACCGGGCCGCTGCGGCATCTGCTGCCGGCGCGCGGCCTGCTGCCCGATTTCCTCACCCCCTACGACGGGATCGAGTCGGTGGCGGCCGGCATCGAGTCGATCCGGGCCACATCCCGGCGCCGGATCACCGCCGAACTCACCGACACGTATGCGAACGTGCCGCCCAGCCCGTGGCGAAGACGCTTCGCCGCTGCCGATCCGCAGGTGCTCGACCTGCTGACGACGGCCCTGCACCGCTACTTCGACGCGGTCCTCGCCCCGGCCTGGTCACACCTGACGGTCACCCACCGCGACCAGGTCACCCGCGCCGCCGAGGCCTACGCCCGATCCGGAGTGGACGGCCTGCTCGCCGGCCTGCACCCGGCGATCCGGTGGCGACCGCCCGTACTCGAGATCGACAGCTGGTGGAACGCAGAGCTGTCCGGCACCGGCGAGGGAATCCTCCTCGTCCCCAATCCGCTGACCGGCCTGCGCCCGCGCGTGCTGGTCCAACCGGGACGCCCGGTGCTGCTCGTCTATCCGGTCCCGGCGCCCGCCGGCCCGCCTCCGCACGGGCCCGACCCGCTCGCCCGGCTCCTCGGACACACCCGCGCGACGGTGCTCCGGCGGCTCGCCGACCCCGACCGACACACCACCACAACGCTCGGCCGGCATGCCGGGATCAGCGTCTCGTCCGCCTCCGAACACGCCGCCGCGCTGCGCGCCGCCGGGCTGGTCGACAGCGACCGGGCCGGCGGCGCGATGCTGCACCGGCTCACCCCGCTCGGCCTCCACCTGCTCGCCCGCAACGAACGATGGTTGCCCTAGCTTTCCCGGTTCTCCTGCATGGTCCGGGTGACCTGGTCCAGCAACTGCTTGGGATCGGTTCTTCCGGTCACCTGCACCTCCAGCTCCGACTCACCGATCCGCATGCGGACGGTGGCACCGCTGGGCTGCTGACTGATCCAGGTCTGGAGCAGGGCGAAGAGGCCGGGCAGCAGACTCTGCGCCACCACCGCGATGATGACGGCCTCGCTGAAGCCGGCCCGCCCGCCGCCGGTACGGCCTCCCAGGTCCCGGACCCCGGTACGGAACTCGGGGCGGCGGTGGATCCAGTCGATGAGCGAGACCTGGGCCGGCTGCCTCAGGTCCGTGATCATCTGTAGCCGAACGGGCTTCCTCGCCGGCGGGTACGCGTCGGTCACCGGATGCTCCTGTTCAATTGTCGTCGCCGGGCTGGAAGGAGATTCGTTCTCCGGCGACGGTGACGAAACCGGTGACGGCGACCGACAAGTTCTCGGTGAACGTCGCCTCTCCGTAGTAGGCCTGGTAGGTGCCGCTCACCTGTACCTGGCCCCGCGCCTCGTACGGCGTCGAGACCCGCGCGGCGGCCGGACCGAGCACATCGATCTGCACCGTGGGGTACTGACTGATCGTCCACTTGATCTTTTCCGCATCCTGGTAGCCGGTGAGCCGGAAGGGGCAGTTCTGTGGTTCGGCTACGGTCTGCTGGGCGCAGTCGTCAAGATACTTCTTCACCTGCTCGTCGATGCTGCTCCGGGCCGCGGACTTCAGTTCCGGGACAACCTGGACCGGAGCGCCGTAGTCGGATCCGGGTAGCACGGTAACGGTCTGCGGTGCCGCCTCGCTGAGCGGATTGGACGCCACACTGACAACATGGACACCCGGCGCGGAGAGTATCGACCGCGTTTGCGAGCTTCCGTCCGCCGGCACCGGAACACCGTTGATCATGAGGCCCTCCTGGCTGGCGTCGACGGGGATCGAGGAGATCCCATCGACGACGTGCCAGCCCTTGAAGACGCCGACCGTCGACTCGTCGTCGCGCCGCAGCGTCAGCTTGGCCTCCATCCGGTTTCCCCCGACCACGAACGAGACCTCGGCGGTCGCCTCGTCGTCCTCCCGGTCGATCGCCTTGATGTCGACGTCGGTCGGCGGCTGGTAGTCGGCCGACTTGATCCGCTCGGCGAAGAGGTCGTCGTTCAACACCGCCGCCTCGGACGCCGGACTCAGCCACCCGGCAAGGTCGTCCACGTCACGGTCCGCCAGAGCCGAGAAGTACCCGTTGACGGCAGCCCCCGGCCGGAAGAAGCCCCACTGCACGACACCAAGCAGGCTGGAGAGCAGGCAGATGGAGAGCAGCGCGACACCACCGATGATGGCCGGGCGCCGGACATCGATCGGGTCGTTCCCGCCGAAGAGTTCCTCGGTGCCGACCACCCGCCTCGGCGGCGTGCCCGGACCGGCGGCGTCGCCCTCGGCCTGCAACCTCTCGAGCCGATCCAGGCGCAGTTCGTTCGGCGGGTGCTCGGCGCAGACGGCCTCGTCCCAGCCGCTGCGCCCGCTCTCGAACGATTTGCGGCGCTCAAGGATGGCGCGCAGGCCTTCGGCGTGCCCGGCCACGACCGCGCCCATGTCCGCCCGGTATTCCGACGCTCGGATATCCGCTCGATGTAACGGCTGCACCAGGTACTTCATGGTCAGCAGGACCGGCCAGAAGAAGATGAAGACGAACAGGTTCGTGGCCGGGTGGGGAAACTTCCGCATCAGCCACGTCGGCACGGCGTGCACGAGGACGAGTGGCAGCCCGACACCGCGGACGAAGGCCGAGGTGATCTCGTCACCGGTACGCCAGTGCACCAACTCGTGGCTGAGCAGCGCGGCGATCTCCTTCCGCGGTTCGGTGAGCAGACCGGTGGTGACGACGATGTGCCGGGCATAGGTGCGCGCATTCGTGGTGACCAGGTCATCCTCGACCAGCAGTCGCGGCACATCGGGCAGGGCGAGCCGTCCCGCGCACTCGTGCAGGATCGGGATGATCAGTGCCGCCTCCCGGCGGCTGAGATCGCGCGCGCCCGACACTCGCAGCAGCCGATGCTCCAGCAGCACCCGGTACAGGGTGTAGAGCACCCCCACCAGGACGGCCGCAGCCGCTATTCCGGCCAGCTCGGCGAACAGGGCCACGGCACTGTCCACCTCCTGAAACCGGATGACCTGCACGGCCATCAGACCGATCAGGAACGCGAGCGCGGCGCCGACGAAAGCACCGATCGCACCACCGGACTGCTCGAGGAAGGAACTGATCAGGCCCCCGATGATCGGGGCGTCCCGAACCGCCTCTGGAAACTGATCTTTGAGGATCCCGCCGCCGGTGAACGCCAAGGTGAGGCCGGCGACGACCGCAGCCACCACCGCGGTGAACAACGCCACCGGAACGTAGAACCAGGCGGCGATGAAGGAGCCCAGCACACCGCGCCAGTCACGCAGGATCCCGACGCGCAGCCAGACAAGCGCGTTCGGATAGCCAGGCGGACGGTTGGCCAACCCTCCGCCTTCGGTTCCAGGGCGGGTGGCGTCGCCGCCGGCATCGGACGGCCGCGCGGGTGGCAGGGAAGAACTGTCGCCCAGCTGGTTCTGCCGGTCGCCGGAAGGCTGCACCGCATCAGGATCGTGCTGCTGCACGAGAACTCCTTCATGAGGCCGAACAGGGCAAATGGCGACCGGTTCGCTCGGAACTGATATGCGCGAGCAGGTAGCGGGCCGCGTTTCGCTCAGAGAATCAATCCGCAGGGTGGGGGCAGACCTTACTCCGGTCTATGCCTGTTTCGCTATCCGGTAGCGCAGCGATACGCCTTCAGCCGATCCGGGTTTCCGGGCAGTTGGTGCAGAGTGGACAGTGGGCGGATCGGCAAGCGGGACGTGCTGCCACCTCGACGACCCGCGGCAGCGGCGCTCGGGAGCGGCATACGGCGGCGCCCGGGAGCCGCAGGAAGTAGCTGGCGGGACCGGCCGGAACCGAGGTGATTCTCGATTCGGCCGATCCCGCCTCGCCCCAGCTACCGCGGAATGTCGCCCAGTTCGCAGGGCTGCACCGGGCCTTGGGCAACGCCGTAGCCAACCACCACGCCGGTCGCGTTGCCGCCCGGCGCATTCTCGGCCACGGAAAGTTCGAGTACGAGTGTCTCTCCATCGCGGAGGACACCGGGCTTCACCGTGAACACGGTGACGCTCGGGTCCTGGACAGCGACCTCGTCGGCGAAGTCGACCACCAGCCGGCCCTCGTTGCTCGGCGCCGTGATGCTGGCGATGTCGCTGGCCCTGCTCGCCCTGCTTCCCCCACGGCCGACGGCCTTTCTGGTCAAGCCCGAGGTTCGGGCGTTCGCCACTGAACCGAGCGCGTTCCAGGTCTACATGGCCGTGGCGTTCATGTTCTTGGCCTCGCTGTTGCTGGGGACTGACCACCTTGGCGAAGTCGTCGGGGGCCCGTTCATGGTGTTGCCGTTCCTGCTCCTGGTCGGCGTCGGTGTGCACGTTGCCGGCGGCTGGCGCGGCTTTTCGGTCGAGCTGCGACCGGACGGTGTCTGTCAACGCGACTTCACCGGCTCCTTGACGGTGCCGTGGGAGGCCCTGGCACCCGGCCGCCCGTACCAGCCCGAAGTCAGGGCCTCCACCCTGGCCCTGACTTACGCACAACCGGACCTGGTACGCCGCCGCGGCATCCTTCCGCTGGGCCGGCGGCGGCTGCGCATCGACAATGTCCACCCCTGGTTCATCGCCGACACGATCCGGCACTACGTCGACCACCCACAGCACCGGGCCGCGATCGGCGAACCAGCCGAATACCAACGGCTCAGGCAAGCGTTGGCGTCTTCGCCCACTGGCCCCGGCCATGGGTGATTGCCTGACAGTAGGGGTCACCAAAAGGGTCAGGGCCGGTCGTTATGACCGGCCCTGCTGGTGTTTGCTGGTGCGCCGCCAGGGGCTCCCGGAAGGAGAGGCTCCGGAGTTCGGCGTTCAACCTATTCGATCAGTCCAGGCGGCATCGAGGATCACCTGGTACGCGCTGATCCGCACGGGCGACAGCGTCAGTCGCTCGTGGGCGAGCAGCTCACCTGTCTTCGGGTGGAAGATCAGGAGAGACTGCGCGTCGTGTTCGCGGTCGTCGAAGGTGATGGCGACTCCGTCCCGACCGGCGCGATCCGTCACCTGCCCCCGCCAGCGGAAGCCGGGCACGTCGGCGAGGACCCGCAGGATCTCCGCTCGGGCCGCACGCGGTACGACGAACTGCGCATAGAGAGTGCTGACCTCCTTACTCGCGGCGCCCGGCCCGTACTCGACCTTGAGCAGTTCGCGCAGCCGCGACGGGTCGGCCGACGGTGGCGTGAGCTCCATGGGCGGCAGCGGGATCATGGCCGGAGCCGCCGCGGCGTCAACTGTGGGACGTGAGTCCAGGTTGCGTTGCCAGTAGTCGCGGGACTCCTGGTCGGGGTACTGCGGCTCCAACTGTTTGTTGATCTGGCTGCCGGTCCCGTCGGCGGCCCGCCAGACCTTCGTCTCGCCGGCGAGAGCGACCTGGTGACGGCCGTCGGCGGAGGTCATCACCGGATCGCCCCACATCTTCGTGTGGTGGTACATGTAGCGCCCGCCGAGGTGGTCGTACTCCGCGTCCTTAATCTTGGCCGCCAGCGCGCGCAGTTGCGGGCCAGCCTCTGGCGGGTCCGTATCGAACTGGTACGAGACCGGCACGAGCACCGATCCCGCTACGCTCCCGGGGCCACCCGGAACGTCCGGTGAGGGCCTGTCGAACGGCTGGAGAACGGCCACGGCACCGGCCGCGACCGCCAGCGTCCCAGCCGTCAGAACCAGCCGGCGGGTCGGGCGTACGCGACGACGCCCGGCGACCATCTCGGTGGTGCCGGCGCGGTTGATCAGTTCGTGTGCCGAGACCGGCGGCGGCGCGACGGTGGCGGTCCGGGCCGGGTCTACCGGGCCGAGGAGGGTGCGGGTGCGCTCGGTTCCGAACATCAGAGTTCCTCTCGCGTGGTCGCGAACACGGGGCGGCGCCGGGACTGAGCGGGCCGGTCCGACATCGCCTCGGCGAGGCGGCGGCGGGCGCGATGCAGGCGCACCGCCGCAGTCGCCCGAGTGCAGCCAAGAACCTGGGCCGCCTCGGACACCGTCAACTCCTCCCAGCCGATCAGCCGGAGAATTTCCTGATCGAGTTCGCTGAGAATGGCCAGCGCGGCCCGGACGTCGGCGACCCCGACGGTGGTGTCGGCACCCGACGAGCTGGCGACCCGCGCCAGGTCGGCACCAGTGATGGGCAGGACATCGGGGGCGCCGCGCCGCGACCGCCAGTGGTTCGCAAGGAGCCGCCGGGCCACCCCGTACAGCCAGGGCAGGCTGCGGTCCGGCACCTCGTTACGACGACGCCAGGCGACGACGAAGACCTCCTGGGCGAGCTCCGACGACGTGTCGAAGTCGGCGAGTCGGCGCAGGCCATACCTCACCACGTTCGCGTACTCGGCGACGTAGAGGCTGTTGAACCAGTCCTCGTCCCTTTTCTTCGGTGGACCCACCCGAACCCCCATTGCCTCGGCGACTCTCACCCTGGCTTGTGTCGCGACGGGCCCAACGATTACCGGCGAGCTTCTCCCAGCCGTTACTGAGGCATTCCCGTAGGGTCGGTCGCGTAGCCGAGGCGCAGAACGAGCCAGAGCCTCCTACATCGCCGATGCGACGCGGGAATCGCCGTCTCGGCCCTGGGATGTAGCGAGGTCGGCGAGTACGAGGCGCTGCTTGACGTCGGTTGCGGTGAGCGCGGCGCGTGCCGGGGTTGGGCAACCGGTCGCAACCGAGGTTAGGGCAACGTCGGCCGGTCAGGGCGTCAGCTGTCTCGGCTTCGGTCAGACCTCAGCATGAACGACGATGCGCAGGGCCTCGACGGCCAAACGGGTCAGGTCAGAAAGCTGCTCTTCACCGAGAACGACACCCTGCAGGTTGTCCAACGGCGTCTTCAGGTGGTGCAACCGGCTGCCCCGCAGATCGGCGCCATCGAGACGGCAGGATTCCAGCTCCAGGCTGCTGAGATCGCAGGAGCGCAGGGCGACGCCAGGCAGGCGGCAGGACGACCAACTGCCGTGGCCGAGGGTGCAGTTGGTGAAGGCCACCGAACCGGCTGCGCTGACGCGATTCAGGGTGGCGTAGTCGAACCGGCAGTCGTCGAACAGGACGTCTTTGAGGCGGACATCGATGAGCCGAGTGCCGGTGAACCGGGATCCTGTGAACGAGCACCGCTCGATGCTGATGCCGGTGAGGGTCGCGCCGGACAGGTCCGTCCCGACAATCTCACATCCGTAGAGAGCCCCCGCTTCCCAGCTGACGTCACCGAGGTCCGCGCCGGTGATCCGGCAACCTCGAATGCTCCGCTCTACAAGCTGCTCACCACGCCAGGAAACCCCATCGACAAGGCCATCGCGGACGTCATCGATGGACAGATCGCTGACCTGGTCGAGGTCCTCCGGATCGAGGTCCGGCACAAGAATGGTCACGTCGCCCACGGTGGTCGTCCGCATGTCTCCTCAACCTGTTCGGGCGCGGGATGGGCACGCCACCCCGCATCGAATGATGTCGCCGGTCGGCGGGCTACGACTTCTTCTTGTTCCAGTTGTCCCAGGCGGGGCGGCTGTCGAACCTCCCCTTGTTGTCCCAGGTGGGGCGGTTGTCGAACTTCGCCGCGTCGATCGACGCTACCGCGCGGGTCGGGTCGACGCCGAGGAGGGCGAGGCGGTCCGGCGGGGCGTCGAGAAGGGCGGCGAGGGCATGGGTCATGACGATCCTCCTTGAGGGGTGAGGTGATCCGCAGCAGCGCGGACCAGGGCTTGCCGGGTCGTGCGGCAGTAGGCCGTCTCTCGCGTGGTGAAGGTGCCGTGCTCGAAGTAACGATTGCCGGCCTGGGCACCCCGACAGAAGTCGTAGAAGGCACAGTGACCCGCGCAGTCGTTGAGCGCCGTCACGAACTCGGTGACGTAGCTCAGCTCGCCGGCACGGGCGAGCATGTCGCCGATCGACTCGTGGAGCACGTCGCCGGCAATGAAGTCCGCGTACCGCGGGTCCTTGATGCCGAGAAGTTCCGGTGACAGCAGGACCACCTGGCCGGCGTGGGAGACGGTGGGGATCGGCTCGTACGGGCCGTAGTCGGCGATGCCGGCGCGGGTGGCGGCGAGGTAGTCGGCCAGGCGGTCCACGTCGCGGATCCGGAGCGGGCTGCCGGCCAGCCGGTACCGCACGATCTGGTGCCAGAACCGGTAGGCGGCTTCCTCGGAGGCAGGCAGACGGTCGGCGCCTTCCTGCTCCTCGATGTTGAAGCCCACCGATTCGCAGCCCGGCAGACCGGCGAAAAACTCAACGAGGTCGCTGGCGTGGTCGATGGTTTCCGGCGTGACGACGCAGATCACCGAGTACGTCAGGCCAGCGTCGACGAGCGCCTGTATGCCACGCATCGTCTGGACCGTCGTTGCTTTCCCTGCCCGGTCGAGCCGGTTACCGTTCAGCGTCCCGGGGCCGTCAATGCTGACCCCGACCTCGAACCGGTGGGCGGCTAGCAAGTCGCACCACCGCTGGTTGATGAGGGTCGCGTTGGTCTGGAGCTCGTGACGCACCTGACCGGTGTGCCGCAGCTGTTCGAAAGGGGTGAGCAGTTCTCGAAAGATGTCGATGGGTGTGGTGGTGGGCTCGCCGCCGTGCCAGACGACGCTCACCTGATGGCTGCTGTCCTGCTGCTCGATCGACCGCGCGCAAGCCGTTGCGACCGGCACGGACATCAGTCGGCGGGACCGCCGGTCGGGCAGGTAGCAGTAGGTGCAGTCCAGGTTGCAGAAGCTGGTGGGCTGCAGGACCAGGGTGTGAAACCTGCCGGCGATCGCAGGACTCCCCAGGGCGGTGATGACCCCGATGTCGCGCACGCTCATGTCTCCTCCGGTGTCTGCGGGTCGGCCGTAGGCGGGCGGCGGCTGCGGTGCTGCGTGGGCCAGCCGAGGAATCGGTCGAAGACATTGGCGGTGTTACCGGTGTTGTTGGGATGGAGCTGGTGCAGATCGTCGATCGCGTCGTGCAGGCAGCTGGCCAGGTAGAGAAAGAGGCTGACCGGGCTGTCCCGGTACTCCGCCAGAAGGGCGACCTTCGCCGCGCCGCACGGCCATGGCTGGCCGCACCGCCGGCACAGCCACAGCGGCCGCATTGGCAGATGCGGTCGACACGGCTCGGCGCGGACTGCCTCGACCGGCCGCCCTGGCAGAGCCAGCGGCCGTAACCGCTGACGCTCCGATGGCGGGGGCGATTCAACGTCCGCAGGGCAGTCTCCCTCGCCGTTCATCGGGGAACGTGCTTCTGTGCCTGCCGCTCGAACACGATCCGCCAGGCGTATGTCAGCAGCGGCGGATCGGCCGGTCCCGGCTGTATCGGCGGAGCCGATGTCGACCGGTCTCGCGGCAGGTCGCCCATCTTTGCGTTGCGCGAGATGTACACGGTCATAGCCGGCCCCTACTTGGACTCGCTGTGTGAGTGCGGTGGGCTTGCCGGCATGCCGGCAAGCCCACCGTCGTTGGCCAGCGACAGGAAGCAGACCGCCGGCCACCCGCCCACGCAGCCCTGCTGGCGGTACGCGAACGAGGAGTTACCCGAGCGGTTGACGGAGTGCCCGGCGCGAGCACTTGCCGGTGCGTCGGGTCGCATTCCGACCTGCCGCCGTGAGGCACGTCCATCTGGATCTCCCTGGCGTGACATTGCCGCTGGCCCGCCGGCGCGTCATGGGGGTCAGGATGGTCCTGGACCGTTCCGCCGACGTGTTCCTGACGTCCACGATCGCTTGCGGCACCGGCCGGAAATAGACCCAGCGTGGTGGGGCACGGTGGGTCTCACCATGGCTGGCCTGGGTTGATGCGAAGAGAACAGGCGGCTCGAGTCGCTACGAAACTCGGTTCAGAGGATGTGCCAGCGGCGGAGTTCCACCCCGTCGTCAACGAGGCCCGCGATCCGGTGGTGCACCTCGTCGGCGGCCTCGGTCCCAGGCCGGGACTTGCGAGCGTTGGTGGCGATCATCTGCAGCTCGCGTAGCTGGCACAGCTCCTCGAACTGGGACCAGGAGGTGGCATCCCAGCCGTAGGTGGCGGTGAAATCGGCGAAGGCTCCCGGGCCGGGCGGGTCGAATCGGCGGCAGTGGACAGCGACCGTGGCGATGTCCCACTCTCGGGGTCCGAGGGCGGCACCGTCCCAGTCGGCCAGTACGGGTGTGCCGTCGAAGCGCCGGAGTGCGTTGCGGATCTGCGGATCAGACTGGATCAGGCTCGTACCGCGGGGAAACCGCATCGCTTCCCAGCTGGCCGCCAGTGTTTCGAGCCGGCCCATCAGCAGATCCTGTTCCTTGTCGTTCAGGATCTCCGAACGGGTGATGGAGCGCTCGGTGCTGTGGATCGGTCGCAGTACCGGCAGCGGCACCGGCGGAGCCGGCAGGGCGTGCAGACCTCGGAGAAGCGTACTGAGCTCGGAGACGGTGATGGGGTTGTCGTGTGCCGGGTCCAGACGCTGCCAGACCGTGACGGCGTGCCCGCCCACCCGCAAGGGCTGGGACAGTCCTGGGTGAAGGCCCACCGTGGGGAAGCCTTGGGCCCCCAGCCAGTCGACCACGGCCACCATCCCGCGCACCCGTTCCAGGTCATGGTCGCCGGGGGCGATCTTGATGACCACGTCACCGAGTGCGTAGACGGCGTTGGTGTGGTGCCGCAGCAGTATCGCGTTGGAATCGGGGTAGCCGAGGAGACGACATACCTCGGCGAGCACCGGCCGGGTGCGCGCCTCGACGAACATGGGGCTCCTAGGGACCGAGTGCGGCTGTGGTCCCAAGCCTACGGGCGCTCTCGCGGCACGCCCGCACGTAGTCCGTCAAGACGGCGACCTCACCACGCCGGCTCTCGTCAGGGATCGCCGTTGCCACGTCGGTGGCCCTGGTCAGGATGATCTCCGTCCGTTGCGTCTCGGGCAGGTCCGCGACGGCATCACGCGCGGTCACCGCCGCTTCGGTCGCCCGCCGGTCCTGAGCGAGGCACATCGACCGGTCCAGGGCGATGAGCGCCGCATCGATCGGTACGGCCGGAACCGCGCCGTAGAGCCGCAGCGCCTCGTCCTGGACCCGGTACGCCTCACCCGTGTCACCGAGCCAGGTGTACGCGCCGGAGAGGTAGAACAACAGCCGCTTCGCCGGAAACCTGAAGGCGACGTCGGTGTCCTCGTCGCCAGCCTGATCGAACAGCCGACGCGCCTGGTCGATGGCCGACCGTGCCTGCTCGGCGGCGCCGATCCGGGCCAGGGCACGCGCCCGACCTGCGGCTGCCAGGGCACCCGGCGATGATGCGATCGATGTGACCGCCAAAGCCGCATCAGCCAACGCCACACTTTGGGTGGGATCGCCGAAGTAGTACGGCAGCATCGCCGCCTGGGCCCGCACGAGCACCCTGAAACGAGCCTCCCCGCTGTCGTCCGCCGCGTGGATCGCCGTGCCGTACCACCGCCGAGCCTCGGACACATCCCCGAGCCGCATCAACGCATCAGCGCACATCGTCGCCAGCAACGCCGCCACCCCGGACAACCGGGACTGGACCGCCGCCGGCTGCCGCCGCAGCGACAGCACCTGGACCTCGCGGCAGTCGGTAGCCAACAACGCCAGCATGACCTGGGGCGAAGCCGAGGGGTAAATCCTCATGCGCTCGCTGGCGGACTCCTCGATCAACTCAAGTTGCCGAGGAGCGACACTCGCCGCCGCCAGAGCCTCGTCCAATCCCAGACGGAGTCTCACCAGATTGCTGGCCTCCACGCTGGCACCCACGCCGGCGAGCGATCGGTCCGCTCCGCCCTCAACGGCCACGGTGCCGGGGTCGCGAGACGCGACGGCATCCTCGTCGCGGCCGAGCCCCATAGCCGGACGCGGAATGTTCAGACCGTCCGCGATCCGTTCCAACACCTCGTAGCCTGTGACCTGCCGGACGCCCTTGGCTATTTCAGCAGCGCGGTTGGCTGAGACACCGACAAGACCTGCGATCCTGCCGTACGACACGCCTCGCGCGTGAAGGAAGCGGAAAACCGCAGTGATATCGCGCCGCCGCAGAAACTCACTGATAGGGCGGCCGTTCCAAAGTCCCGAGCTCCACCACTCGGGATCCACGTGCGCGGCCACGATCACCCCCGATCGAACGACGACCGCTTGTCAGCACAGCGCATCCACGCCGTCACATCAAGTCAAAGGCGGTCGAGTCGACGGCACCCACCCCAGAGTCGGCGAATGCAGCAGCATCCGGAACACCCACGATGGACCCTCACGATGTCCCGCATGAGATCAAGCACCAGGCTCCGGAGGCACGGCCTGCCTGTCCCGGTCACCGCCACCGTCCCAGTTTTGCGATCACAGCACATGTTTGCGATCATCGCAAAGATGTGCGACAAAGGTAGGCATGAATCGACGAGACATCTTCGAAGACGTGGCCGCGATCCTGCACCCCCTCCCGCGACCTACTCGCCCAGGCGACGAGCACGACGATGGCTTCCAAGCGGCTGCGGCCGAGGCGTTCGATGCTCAGCAGCGAACCGCCGAAAACCTGCGCCTGTCGTGGGAGCACGGCGACCAGGACCCACTAATCGGGGCACTGAACACCGCCCGCCGCGCCAAGGAGCAGGCTGAAGAACAGATCCGCCAGCTCGTCGCCTACGGCCGCGAGTTCGTGCAACCCCGCCCGTACACACTCGGCGACCTCGCTAACGCCGCCGGAATGTCGATCTCCGGCACTCGCACGGTGTACGACCACCAAGACGTCGACGCCGTAGCGGAGACGACCGGCGCCAAGCCCCGCGAGTGGCGCGCCCCGGCCGTAGCTGACGACCGGGCCGCAAAATGAACCCAAACCCGGCAGCATGCCAATGTAGACATCCCTGGAAAAAGTTGTTCACCGTCATATCCGGCATCCGCTACAAGGCTGTTCCAGCACTCGCCCTCACACCCACCAGCGCCCTGTTCCGCGCTTGGTGCTCCGACTGCGGCATTGAGTACCCGCACCCGTTCCGAGTCGAAATGCCGGAGAACCGCGCGGCATAAATAATGCACCAAACAGGCACGTTACTGCGATCCAAGCTGACACAGACCTGACTCAGCCTCCAGACCGGCAGCTGCGGTTAAATCACAAGGAAGCTCTGGCACACCCTGCCACAACCCACTTGGTCGAGGTGACCGCAGAAGCGAGAAGATACGTCTATCAGCCATCCGACAGGGCTCAGTGTCAAAGTGGACCGATGGGCGCTCACCAGGAACTGCGCCCCCACGGAGCCCGGATTGCCGGAAGTTGAACCACCAGGTTCTGTCGTACAACCATTGGCACCCATCATTGCTCAACGTAGAGTGATCGGTCAGTCACGTTAAGCGCAACAGGCCAGGCGGCGACTTGCGGATGATGACCAACACCCACAGGGCGAACTGCGCCAACGCCCAAAGGCCGGGCTGTACATGCTCCGGCTGCGGGGGCTCGCAACACGGCTGGCAAGGATGGACGACCCTCGCCGCCGACCGGCCAGAGGGACGCGACGACCGGCGGCGCGAACTCAAGGACAAAGTAGAAGCGGACCAACGAGCCGGACGCCAGAAGTTCAACGCCAACAACCGGCAAATCTACCTCGACCTCGCACGCCTGGACATCGCCGATTATCTGTGGGCGGCCGACAGTCGGCCGAAGACCAACGGCCGACTGCCACGCGATGTTGAACCAACATCGGTGTCATCCGATCTTGGCCGGATCGACACCCTCGGCCGAACCGTCATGAAGGACACGTGGCCCGAGATCTCAGTCGGCGTAGACAGCCTCGTCCGGAATGAGTCTGACGCCAGGGAGGTCAAGAAGCGCTTGGCCGATCACACCTGGTGCGGTCTACTGGTGGCCTTGATCCAGTTGATCGAGAGGATCAACAAGGCCCTCGACCTACTCACAGATACCGCCAAGCAGTTCATCAAGGACGCGTTGTCGCGGCGGTTCGATTCGGGGCTGCCCCGGCTGGTGACCGACGCCGTCATCCGCCTCGTCGTAGACAAAGTGTGGTCAGCCCTGGTGGGGCTGCTGGAAGCTCACTTTCCCCTCTTGGGAACAGACACCCTGCGCGCCCTCCGGATGCTGGCCATCTTCACCTGCCCCTCGGTCGAACACCACCCGGAGGTCTACAAGCACGCCGTCAGGCCGCTCATGGGCGACGCGCACGAGATCATCACGGACGAAATCAAAGAGCACGTCGTAACCCTCTTCAGCGCCTGGTGGCGGCGGCGCGCTCCGGAAGCACTCGCCTGACGCCCCAGTCGGGACCTATGGAACATCCGGCATGTCTAGATGGTCGGCCCCGAGGGTCGCCGATAACGCCCCGATCATGGCGAGAAGCGGCTCATCCGGATAACTTCTAACTTCCTGAGTGGACGATGCGACTGGATGACGACGTCGGAGGCATTACGGGAGTGAGTACATCCGGGGATGGAGCTGACACCAGTGTTCGACGGTGCGGGCGTCCAACTAAGTCGGGCAAACCGTGCCAGATTCGCGTGAGCGGCGCGGATGTAGCTTGCGGTACACACGCCACCGACGAGGACCGCGCCGTGGCCGCCGCATACCAGCGAGGCTGGAGCGAGGGGTTCCACTCCGGTTCAAAGTCCGGCGCAAGTGGCGCCCAGTTGAAGATCGAGTGGCTTGAGCGGCGCGTGACGGATCTTGAGCAGAAACTCGACGACTCCGAGCGGTACTACGAGTTCGGTGGCGATCAGGTCGTGGAGGTCGGCAGGTACGCGTATCGATGGCGAGGTAGCCCACCCCTCACCGTTGGCGAGCGCGTGGTTCTGCCGTCGAACTGGGTCAGCCAGTTGAAAGCGGGTCCTGGAGCCTTCGAAGGCGTTGTGACGAAGCTGGGCGCAACATACCGAGGAGAATTATCCTTCATCCTCCGACGGGCCGAGCGTCAGGGCGACGGGGCCCGATGACTTGGCCGGGCGGCGCCTGGACCAGCGCGTGACCCTTGCTCCCCGCGTCCTGCGGCTGGCCGCCCAGAGCGGCGGCCAGACCCGTACTTGCCGTCGCCGATCAAGTTCAGACTCGGCCCAGCGATGGTCTGGCCAAGCTGCCCTACACCGAGAGCAGGGCCTCCTTGTTGGAGGTGATGAACTCGGTCAGCCCCTCCGGCTTGAGATCCACCGCAGGCAGCTCGTCGATCGTCGCTAGATCGAGCTGGTAGTCACCACGCGATGGATCATCGAACTCCGGCCCGGTGCAAGCATCCTCCCGCAGCTCAAGTAGCCGACAGACGAAGAAGTGCTGGACGGAAACGCCCTCACCCGCCGGGGCGGTGAACTGGAACACCTGGGCGAACCGATCGGCCTCGGCACCGAGTTCTTCCTGCAGCTCCCGACGAAGCGCAGCCTCCAGGGAGACATCCGTCGACTCCACGCCACCGCCCGGCGTTGTCCAGTACGGCGCCTGACCGGGCTTGATCCGCTTGATCAGCACGAGGCGGTCGTCCTCGTCCAGAAGAATCGCCCGCACCGACCTACGCACGATCCGACGCACGACCAACCCCTATCCACACCCGACGGGATGCACTGGCGGCAACACATCCATTTGATCTTCGAGCCTGACCGCTGGCATCACACCGCGTCCCACCGACGCCGCCCCAGTCCAACGGCTCCCGAGCACCCACCGAGCGACCACCCACCACCGATGTACGCGAAAAAGGCCCCGACCGGCACAGATGTACCAGGTCAGAGCCTTGCTCGGTGGTGCGCCGCCAGGGACTCGAACCCCGAACCCGCGGATTAAGAGTCCGCTGCTCTGCCAGTTGAGCTAGCGGCGCTCGTTGGCAACGGGGAGAACACTAGCACGCACCCAGAACCGGGTTCCAATCCGATACCCGGGTCGTCCCTTCGGCCGAGCTTCTCGGACATTTGGTGGGAACGCCACACAAGGCTTGGGACGGGCTGATGCCGGACGGCAGCTATACGGCACGATGTCCGGCAGGTGCGTGAGACAGGGGTGGGGATGGGCAGGTTCACGCGGGCCGGGGTGTTGCTGGGCACCCTGGGCCTGGTGGCATCGCTGGCGCTATCGGGTTGCGGTAAGGACCGCGGAGGTGCCCAGTTCGTACCCGGCGAGATGCCCGGGGCGTCCGGAGCGCCCGGGTCGAGCGGGACGACCGGGACGACCGGGACGGCGAAACCGGAGGCGCCGAGCGGTCCACCGCTGACGGTGAGCCCGGCCGAGGGCGCGAAGAAGCAGCCGGTGAGCGTGGAGATCGGTGCCGAGCTGCCGGATGGCGCCACGGTGTCGAAGGTCACGCTGGCTACCGCGAAGGGTAAGAAGGTCAAGGGGCAGCTGCGTACGGACGGGTCGTCCTGGGTGCCGTCGGCGCCCCTGGCATGGTCCACCCGTTACACCGCCACGGTCACGGCGAGTCTGCCCGACGGCAGGGTCAGCGAGGGGACCAGCACGTTCACCACGATGGCCAAGCCCGGCTCGGTGATCACCTCCGGGCTCTACCTGTTCGACGACAGGACGTACGGGGTGGCCATGCCGGTGGTGGCGGAGTTCCACCCGGGCATCCCGGAGAAGGACCGGGCCGCGGTGCAGAAGCGGATGTTCGTGAAGACCGACCCGCCGCAGCCGGGCGCCTGGCACTGGGTGGGCAACGGCACCCAGGCGTTCTACCGGGCGCCGGAGTACTGGGAGCCCGGCACGAAACTCTCGGTCCGGATCGCGCTGGCCGGCATCCCGCTGAGCAACGGCCGGTACGGCAACGTCGACCGCAACGCCACCGCCAAGATCGGCTCCGCCTTCGAGATGAAGGTGACCAACTCCGACAAGCAGATGCGGGTGTACGAGAACGGGCAGTTGATCAAGACGCTGCCGGTGAGCCTGGGCAAGAAGAAGACGCCCTCCTCCAGCGGCACGCTCGTGGTGATGGAGAAGAAGGAAGCGACCGTCTTCGACACGATGGACGACCCCGACCCGGCGAACCGCTACGTGACCGACATCCAGTTCGCCCAGCGGCTCACCTGGGGTGGTGAGTACATCCACGCCGCGCCCTGGTCAGAGCACGTCCAGGGGCGGCAGAATGTGTCCCACGGATGCGTGAACGTCTCCATGGCGAACGCCCGCTGGCTCTTCCAACGTACGAAAATCGGAGATCCGATCACCATCACCGGCACCGAGCGCAAGCTGGCGCACGGCAACGGCTGGACGGCGTGGAACCTGAGCTGGCCGGAGTTCGTCAAAGGCAGCGCGCTACCGGTTCCGGACGGTGGTGCCGGTCCGGCCCTGTGAACGGGTCGGCCATGTCACCATCCGGACATCCCACGCCAACGTGTTTCGGTTCACCTTCCGCAACGGGTATGTGTTCCGGTGCGTCTGTGATGTGGACGGGCAGCGGACCATGACTGTGAGGACACCATGCGAGTTCGGGACCAGCGCAACCGGCGACGGGAGGTACTCGCCGCGGGATTGCTCGCCGTGACGTTGGCGCTGACCTCCGCCTGCACCGGCGGCAAGGGTGGCGACAAGGGGCCGGGCTGGCAGGACGGTGCGGAGCAGCCGGCCGCGAAGGCGTCGGTGAGCATCAGCGAGCCGGCCGCCGACGCGAAGGACGTGCCCGCCTCCACGGCGATCACCTTCGCCGCCAAGGAGTCGGAGGACACGACGGTCGAGTTGACCGACGCCAGCGGCGCGGCGGTCAAGGGCAAGCTGGCGGCGGACGGCAAGAGCTGGCTGCCGTCGAAGGCGTTGACGTACGGCGAGTCGTACACCGCCACCGTCACCGCGACCGGCGACGACGGCCGCCCGGTGACCGCCACCAGCGCGTTCACCGTGATGAAGCAGCCGAGCAAGCAGGTGCGGATCAGCAGCTTCCTCGGCGACGACCAGACCGTCGGGGTGGCCATGCCGCTGATCGTGAAGTTCGGTCGGGCCATCCCGGAGAAGTACCGCGCCGACCTGCAACGGCGGATGACGGTGACCTCGGCGCCGGCCCAGGAGGGCATCTGGCACTGGGTCAGCCCCACCGAGGTCCGTTACCGGCCGAAGGAGTTCTGGCAGGCCGGCAGCAAGGTGTCGTACCGGGTACAGGCGGGCGGGCTGCCGCTGGGTGACGGCTGGTACGGCCGCGCCGACCTGACTGTCGACATCACCGTCGGCCCCAAGCTGGTCATGACGGTGGACAACAAGACCAAGCGGATGACCGTCACCCGGGACGGCAAGACGATCAAGACGATCCCGGTGAGCCTGGGCAAGAAGAGCACCCCGTCCTCCAGCGGCACCATGGTGGTGATGGAGAAGCTGCGCAAGACGGTATTCGACACGTACGACGAGTTGGGTCCCGAGGACGGGTACCGGACGAAGATCGACTACGCCCAGCGGTTGACCTGGGGCGGCGAGTTCATCCACGCCGCACCGTGGTCGGAGGGTCAGCAGGGCACCACCAACGTCTCGCACGGCTGCGTCAACGTCTCGATGGCCAACGGCGCCTGGCTGTTCAACAACACCCGGGTCGGCGACCCGATCATCGTCAAGGGCACCGAGCGCAAGCTGCAGCTCGGCAACGGCTGGACCGACTGGAACGTCAGCTGGGACCAGTACGTCAAGGGCAGCGCCGTGCCGTACGAGCCGGCCGAGGAGACGCCCGCCGAGGACGAGCCGGCGACGGACGACGTAACCGACCCGGACGTCTCGGCCAGCGCCACCGCCTGACCTCACCAGGCAGGTCGGCCACCGCTTCCCAGACCCGGTGGTGAGCGCCCCGGCACACCGGGGCGCTCACCGTGCTGGCTGCGGATCCCCTCCCCGACTGATCCGCAGGGTCAGCACGTCGGTGCGGACCGTGATGTGCCCGTGGAAGAGGGCCGCGCCACCTGTCCCGTAGCCGATCTGAGTCGCGGTGATCAGCGGATGCCCGATCGCCACGCCGAGCCGGGTGGTGGATTCCTCGTCAGCGAGCACAGCGGCGAGTTCGATCTCGGCCCGCCGTACCGGCATGCCGGTCGCGCTGGCAAGGAACTCGAACATGTCCAGGTCGATGCTGACCAACCCGGACGGGTCGAGGTCGCGGCCGTCGAAACGCAGCGGCAGGTGGTCGCGGATCCAGGCCGCCGCGACGCCGTCCACGGCGAATAGCCGGTCGACCCGCCACACCGGCGAGTCCGTCTCCAACCCGAGCACCTTGGCACAGTCAGCCGGGCATTTCGCCCGGCTGACTGTGGCGTCCTGAAGCGTCGGCCGGTGGCCCGAGGCGGTGATCCGGTCCCGCAGCGCGGTGACGTCGCCGATCGACACCGGCACCCGCTCGGCGCCGTCGTGCACGAAGGTGCCGATCCCCCAGGTACGGGTCACCACTCCCTCGGCGGCGAGTTGGCCCAGCACCTCACGTACGGTGGCCCGGCTGACCTCCAACCGATCGGCCAGGTCCCGCTCGTTGGGCAGCTTGTCGCCCGACCGGAACTCACTGCCGATCAGCTCGCGAAGCCGACCGTGCGCAGTTTGTAGCGCGGTTTCGCGCCGAGCCATCCGCCTTCACCTCATCGTTCCCCGCCGCCCCCCGGCGGCTTAGGGAGTGTAGTTCGTCGGTGCCCTCACGGCCGATCGGCCGGGAGGGCATTACCAGACCTGTTCGAGCACCCGGATCGTGTTGCCGCCGATCACCTTGGCGATCTCGTCGTCGGAGTAGTCGTGCTTGACCAGCCAGCCGACGATGTTCCCGAACGCCTCGCCCGGGTTCTCCAGCCCGGACACGTACTCCACCCGCGGGTGCTCCGGCCGGTTGCCGGCGTCGTGGGCGTAGTTGCCGGCGTAGGTGTTGTGCACCCCCACGTGGTCACCGAACATCGTGTCCGGGCCGAACGTGACGTGGTCGATGCCGACCAGGTCGACGCAGTACGTGAAGTGGTCCATCACCGACTCGATCGAGTGGTGCTTGTGCGCCTCGGAGAGGGTGGTGTGCGGAGCGGCCTCGATGCCGATCACGCCACCGCGCTCGGCGCAGGCCCGGATCACCTCGTCCGGCTTCATCCGGGAGGTGTCCCAGACCGAGCGGGCACCGGCGTGGGTGATGAAGACCGGAACCCGACTGGCCTCGATGACGTCCAGGCAGGTCTGGTCGCCGGAGTGCGAGATGTCGATGGCGATGCCGAGCTTGTTCATCCGGTCCACCGCGCGCCGCCCGAAGTGGGTCAGCCCACCGTCGTGCTTCTCGGAGAGGCCACCGCCGAGCATGTTCGCCTGGCTGTACGCGATACCGAGCTGGCGGACGCCGAAGCCGTAGAGAATGTCGATCCGGTCCAGCTCGTTCTCGATCGGGCTGCTGCACTCCAGACCGGCGACCAGAGCCAGCCGGCCGTCCCGCTTCGCGGTGTGGATGTCGGCCAGCGAGGTCGCCAGGAAGACGTGGTCCTGTTTGTAGAGGTCACTCATCCGCATCCCGAGGGCGTAGATGAGGTCGTTCCACTTCCAACCGTTCTCGCTGGTCACGCAGGAGGCACCGGCCATGAAGTTGTCGAAGACGGCGGTCAGGCCGGAACGGGCCAGGCCCTCGTAGCCGGTGCGCTGGCGCGCGGTCCGGTTGTAGGCGCGCAGCTCGCGGACGTCCTCGGGCAGGATCACCGGGTGCTCGTGCAGCGAGATCGCGGCGTGCTCGGTGAGCAGCCGGGTCACCCGCTCACGCTGGGCGTCGGTAAGTCCGAGGTCGTGCTCCGGTACCCGACCGACTTCCGTCGCCAACGTGAACACCCGGTAGTCCGAGTGCGGCTCCAGGTACGAGTACGACCTGTGGCCCTGGTACCGGGGGGCGGGTTCTTGCAGCAACACCTTCTCCTTCGGAAACGGTCGCCGGCCGTCAGGCGGCCAGCGGGTAGTGGCAGGCAACCGGATGCTCACCGGCGGCCAGCGGCGGTTCGGTGGTGGCACAGGTATCGGTCGCCTGCCAGCAGCGGGTCCGGAACCGGCAACCCGACGGCGGGTTGACCGGGCTGGGCGGGTCGCCGGCCAGCAGGATCCGCTTGCGCTCGCCGCGTCCGGCCGGATCGGGCACCGGCACGGCGGAGAGCAGCGCGCTGGTGTACGGGTGCCGGGGCGCCTCGTACAGGTCGATCTCCGGACCGGTCTCCACCAGCTTGCCGAGGTACATCACGGCCACCCGGTCGGAGATGTGGCGCACCACCGACAGGTCGTGGGCGATGAAGACGTACGCCACGCCCAGCTCCTCCTGGAGCCGTTCGAGCAGGTTGACCACCTGGGCCTGGACCGACACGTCCAGTGCGGAGACCGGCTCGTCGCAGACGATCACGTCGGGGTTCAGCGCGAGCGCCCGGGCGATGCCGATGCGCTGGCGCTGCCCGCCGGAGAACTGGTGCGGGTAGCGGTCCAGGTGCAGGCTGGGGTCGAGACCGACCAGGTCGAGCAGTTCCTTGATCCGCTCGACCCGGCGGCGGCGGTCCAGCACGTCGGGGTGGATCTCGAAGGGCTGGAGCAGGATCTCCCGGATGGTCCGGCGGGGGTTCAGCGAGGTATACGGGTCCTGGAGCACGATCTGGATCCGCCGGCGCAGCGCCCGCAGTTCCCGCCCTCTGGCCTGGTGCACCACCGACCGTCCGAAGCGCACTGCGCCCGAGGTGGGCTGTTCCAGCCCGACCAGCATCCGGGCCAGGGTGCTCTTGCCGCAGCCGGACTCGCCCACCACGCCGAGCGTCTCGCCCCGGCGCAGGTCGAAGGAGACCCCGTCGACGGCCTTGACCACCCCGCCGGAGACGAACGGGATACGCCCCTTGACCGGGAAGTGCTTGACCAGGTTCTCGACCCGTAGCACCACGTCATCGCTGGGTGGCACCGAGCACCTCCTCGTGGTGGTGGCAGGCGCTGGCCCGGTCGGCGGGGAGCGCCTGGAGCGGCGGCAGGGTCACCAGGCACTCGTCGGTGGCCCGGGGGCAGCGCAGGTGGAACGGGCAGCCGGCGGGGAGCCGGGCCGGGTTGGGCGGGGCGCCCGGGATCGCGTAGAGCTGCTCGTCGCGCCGGTCCACCCGGGGCATCGAGGCGAGCAGCCCCTCGGTGTAGGGGTGGGCCGGACCGGCGAAGATCTGCTGGACGGTGCCGCGTTCGACGATCCGGCCGGCGTACATCACCGCGACGTCGTCGGCGACCTCGGCCACCACCCCCAGGTCGTGGGTGATCAGCAGCAGGCCCATCCCGCTGTCCCGCTGGATCTCCGCGAGCAACTCCATCACCTGGGCCTGCACGGTCACGTCCAGGGCGGTGGTGGGTTCGTCGGCGATCAGCAGGTCCGGTTCCAGCGAGATGGCCAGCGCGATCATGATGCGCTGGCGCATACCGCCGGAGAACTGGTGCGGGTAGTCCCGGATCCGGTCCTTGGCCGCCGGGATCCGCACCCGGTCGACCAGCTCGATGGCCCGACGGCGGGCGTCGGCCTTGGACATGCCCCGGCGTACCCGCAGCACCTCCATGATCTGGTGCCCGACGGTGAAGACCGGGTTGAGCGCGGCCATCGCGTCCTGGAACACCATGCCGATCTCCTCGCCGCTGATCCGGTCGCGCTGCTTGCGCGGCAGGGTGAGCAGCTCCCGGTCGCGCAGCCGGACCGAACCGGTGATCGTGGCGGGCGGCACGTCGAGGATGCCCATCACCGCCTGCGCGGTCACGCTCTTGCCGGAGCCGGACTCGCCGAGGATGGCCAGGGTCTGCCCGGAGTCGACGCCGAGCGACACCCCGTTGACCGCGTTGACCGGCCCGCTCGGCCCGGGAAACGCGACCCGCAGGTCGGCGATCTCCAACAGGGTCATCGCAGCACTCCGGCTCTTCCGAGGAAGTCCCGCACCACCTGCTGGAACAGCTCGGGCTCCTCCAACTGGGGCGAGTGACCGGACTTCTCGAAGACCACCAGCTCGCCGTTGGGGATCAGGTCCGCGATGACCTGCGAGGCCGCCACCGGCGTACGCCAGTCGTGCCGGCCGACGGTGACGAGGGTCGGGCAGGTGATCGACGGCAGCTTCGGCTTGAGGTCGTAGCGGGGCATGTTCTGCCCGAAGGCCGCGTTGTGGGTCCGGTAGTGGAAACGGGTGGCGGCCAGCCGCGCCTCGTCCTTGGCCGGGTCGTGCTGGTGGTCGTAGAGCGGCAGGATGGCCCGCCAGTAATCCCGCAGCTGCTCGTTGCTCTCGAACCGGCCGGTGCCGATGCGTTCGATGACCCACTCCGGGATCACCGAGCGGTCGGTGTTGCGGGCCCGCTCGACCGCCAGGTGGTCGTGCGCGGTGTCCGCCGCGGTGTCCCGCAGCACCAGCGCGGAGACCCGGTCCGGGTGGGCGATGGCGTACTCCAGGGCGATGAACCCGCCGTACGAGCCGCCGGCCATCACGATCTTCTCGTAGCCGAAGTGCTCCCGGATCGCGTCCACGTCGGCCACCCACTGCTCGTGGGTGAACGGCTCGTCGTCGCTGGACTCGCCGGATCCCCGGGCGTCGAAGACGATGACCCGCATCCGGTCGGCGAACGGGCCGAACGAGCGCTTCGGCTCACTGCGCGAGCCCAGACCCGGCGCGCCGTGGTGCACGATCATCGCCGGCCCGTCCTCGGGGCCGAACGCCTCGACGACCAGTTCCGCTCCGTTGATTTTCATCGGACCCCCTCGATGACGTTGGATGCCAGGTCGCGCGGGTAGCCGGTGAGCCGGCGCGGACCGGCCTCCTGCACCAGGACCGTGTCGGAAATGCGGTAGCCGGCGTGGCCGGGAACGTAGACACCGGGCTCGCTGGAGAGCAGCATCCCGGGGGCGAGCACGGTGTCGTCGCCGTCCTCGACCCACGGCGCCTCGTGGTTCTGCAACCCGATGCCGTGCCCCTGCCGGTGCCGGATGTAGTCGCCCAGTCCGTGTTCACGCAGCACGTCCAGGCAGATCTTGTTGACCTCGGCGCAGGTCCGCCCGGCGATCATCGCCTGGGTGCCCACCTCCTGCGCCTCCCGGTCGGCCTCGTAGTAGCGCACCTGCTCGGCGGTGGGCTCACCGACAATGAAGGTGCGTTCGCTCTCCACGAACCGGCTGGCCACCGCCGCGCCGAGGGAGAGGATCAGCGTGTCGCCCGGCTGGATCCGCCGACGGGTCGGCAGGCCGTGCGGCAGGGCCGAGTTCGGGCCGGCGTACACCAGCCCACCGGCCAGCTTGGTGGTGTAGACCACCAGGTCGTAGTGGGCGTACATCCGGTCGGTGCCGTACCCGATCACGTGCCGGGCGATCTCGTCCTCCCGCGGCAGCGGGCCGCCGGAGGCCAGCGCCTCCTCGATCAGCCCCCGACCGGCGGCGAGCATCTCGTCGCAGATCCCGGCGGCCGCCTCGTGGAACGGGATCTCCTCGGGAAACTTGCGCAGCCGCAGCTTCGCCACCGCGTCGGTGGTGACCAGCTCGGCGCCGCCGATGGCCCGGGACAGCGCCCGGTACGCGGCCACCGACACGCCGGCGCTCACGCCGATGCGGCGGCCCGCCCCGCCGGGACGGGACAGCGCGGCGGCCAGCGTCTCCTCGGCGCTGACCACACCCGGGTACTCGAAGTAGCTGACCATCGGGATGGTGACGCCCTGCTGCGCGGCGTACTCCTCGTCGAGACGCGGGATGACCAGCAGCGGGTCACCCTCACGCGGCATCCAGAGGTAGACCGGGCGTTCGGTGGCGATGTAGAAAAAGCCACTGAGGAAGGCGACGTCCGCCGGGGACGTGGCCAGGAAGCCGTCCAGGCCGCGTTCGTCGAGCGCCTCGCTGAGTCGGGTTCGGACGCTGGTGTAGAAGCTCTCGGGCAGTCGCACTGGTCAGCCTCCGTTGCGGCGGGGGTCACGGGTGTCGTTGAACCGCAGTCCGGCGAGGGTCGCGGCGAGCACCAGCAGCAGGATCGCCAGGGACGGGAAGAGCGTCTGCCACCAGGCGATCGCGATCGTGCCGCTGCGCTGGGCGTTGAGCAGGATCCGGCCCCAGGACCAGGCGTCCGGGTCGCCGAGGCCGAGGAAGCTCAGGCCGGCCTCGGAGATGACCGCCCGGGAGGCGGTGAGCAGCACGCTGACGATCATCAGCGAGACGACGGCGGGCAGGATCTCGCGGGTGACGATCCGCCAGCCGCTGGCGCCCAGCACCCGGGCCCCGTCGATGTAGGGCATCGCGCTGATCACCAGCCCCTGCGAGCGGATCAGCCGGGCCACCTCGGGCCAGGCGAAGAATCCGATGATCAGGGTCAGGGTCCCGACGCTCGGGCTCACCACCGCAGCCAGCATGATCATCAGCGGCAGGGTGGGCAGCGCCAGCATCACGTCGGTGATCACTGTGGCGACCGCGTCGATCGGGCGGAAGTACGCCGCCGCCAGCCCGATCGCGGTGCCCAGCACGATCGCGATCAACGAGGCGGCCAGGCCGATCACCAGACTGGTCCGGGTGCCCCAGACCACCTGGGCGAAGATGTCCTGCCCGAGGTCATCGGTGCCGAACCAGTGCGCCCCGGACGGAGGTTGCAGCACGTCCGGCCCGGCGCCGCTGGGCTCGTCGGCGATCAGCGGCGCGAAGACCGCCATCAGCACCATCACGAGCAGCACCAGCACCGACAGCGCCACGGTGGGCTGACGCAGGTAGGCGTACCAGGAGGACCGCTTGGTCGTTGCCGGAGCGACCGGCGGAATCGCCTGCTCGGTCAGCACGGGGGCGCTCACGGCACCCTCCCTTCGTTCTTGGTGGCGGGAACGCTCATAGCCGGATCCTGGGGTTGAGAACGGCGTAGAGCATGTCGGTCAGCGCGTTGGCGACCACCACGGTGACGGCGAGCATGATGAACGCGCCCTGGATCACCGGGTAGTCCTGCTGGCCGACCGCCTCGTAGATCAGCCGGCCGACGCCGGGGTAGGCAAAGACCGTCTCGGTCAGCACCGCGCCGCCGACCAGGGTGCCCAGTTGCAGACCCATCAGGGTCAGCGCCGGCAGGATCGCGTTGCGCAGGCCGTGCTTCCAGACCCGGCGCCGGGCCGACAGGCCACGGGCCTGCGCGGCGCGGATGTAGTCCTCACCGAGGACCTCGATCATGTTGGTGCGTAGGGTCAGCGCGTACGGGCCGAGCTGCACCAGGATCAGTGACAGCACCGGCAGCACCAGGTGGTGGGCCAGGCTCAGGTAGGCCCCGACGCCCCGGGTGTCCGGGTCGATCGCCCCACCGATCGGGAACCAGCCGAGCTGGGCCCCGAAGAAGACCAGTAGCAGGATGGCGACGCTGGGCACGAAGAGCGCGTTCGCGCTGATGCCGAAGCCCTGGAGCGCGCGGTCGAGCCACTTGCCACGGTTGACCGCGGCGGTCACGCCGATCGGGATACCGACGGCGACGGTGAGGACGAACGCGCTGCCGGCCAGCAGCAACGTCCAGGGTAGGCGG
This sequence comes from Micromonosporaceae bacterium KJ-029, assembly GCA_005402585.1. GTDB lineage: Bacteria > Actinomycetota > Actinomycetes > Mycobacteriales > Micromonosporaceae > Micromonospora. Next base: position 124,841 of record BIFP01000008.1, read on the forward strand.
TCGAGGATGATGTCGGTGACCGGCTGGATCTGCCGGAACGAGATGCCCAGGTTGCCCTGGACCAGCTCGCGCAGGTACGACACGTACTGCTCCCACAGCGGACGGTCCAGGCCGTACGTCTTGAGCAGGGCCGCCTGCATCTCCGGCGTCATGTCCCCCTCGACCATGAGGGTCGTGGGGTCCCCCGGCAGCAGCCGGAGCAGGAAGAACGTCGAGGTGATCGCGATCCACACGGTCAGGACGGCCTTCAGTGCCCGGCTGAGCACGAAACGCACCACGGGGGACCCCTCCTTTCCCTCTGTTGGGGGTTACTTGACCGGGGTGACCTGGGCCAGCGAGTACGCGGTGACCATGCCGAGCAGGTCCGACGGCGACGGGGCGAAGCCGGTGAACTTGCTGGCGTTGTAGGCGAACTGGAAGTTCTCCACGTACAGCGGGGTCAGGTACGCCTGCTCGTGCACGACCTTGTCAAGGTTCTTGATCTTGGCCTTGAACGCCTCCGGGTCGGTGGTGCCGGCCGCGTCGTTGATCAGCGTGTCCATCTCCGCCGACTCGAGCAGGTTGTAGTTGATGCCGCCCGGGTTGCTGGACAGGTAGGTGCTGCGCAGCTGGTCCATCGGGTTGTCGAACACACCCCACTGCGAGGCGTCGATGTCGTACTCGCCGTTCTTGGTGCGGGTGAGGAAGGTGTTCCGCTCCACGCACTCGTTCTCCAGCTTGATGCCGGCCTTCGCCGCGCTCTCCCGGAAGAGCTGCACCACGCGAGTGATGTTCGCGTTGGACTGGTCGCACGCCACGCCGAAGGACAGCTCGTCGAAGAAGCCGTCGTTGTTGGCGTCCTTGTAACCCGCCGCGGCCAACTTGGCCTTCGCCGCCGCCGGGTCGAACGGGTACGGCTGGATCTCGGTGTTGTCGTACTCGGCGAAGATCGGCGAGATCGGACCGGCCATCTGCTGGCCGTCACCCTGCAGCACCGCGTCGATGATCGCCTTGGTGTCGACCGACATCGACAGCGCCTGCCGGACCTCCTGGTCGGCGAGGTACTTGTTCTTCATGTTGTAGGTCAGGTGCGCGAAGCCCAGCGCGCCGACCTTCGCCAGCTTGATCTTCGAATCGTTCTCGAAGGTCTTCGCCGCCGACACCGGCACCGGAGTGCCCATCAGGTCGATGTCACCGTTGCGCAGCGCCAGCATCATCGTGTTCACGTCCGGGTAGACCCGGTACTCGACCTGGCTGACCGCGGCCTTGCCCTCGGGCGCGAGCGGGTAGTGCTCGTTGCGCTTCATCACGTAGCGCTGGCCCTTGGTCATGCTGTCCAGCACGAACGGCCCGGCACCGACCCAGTTCGAGTCGTTGGGGAACTTGGAGAGGTCGCCGGCCTTCTCGAAGACGTGCTTCGGCACGATCGACATCCAGAAGCCGACACCCTCGGCGAACGGCGCGTACGGCTGCGAGAGCTTGAACTTGACCGTTGTCGCGTCCGGCGCCTCGATCGATTCGACCCAGGTCAGCTTCGCCGCCACGTTGCCGAGCTTGTACTCCATGATCTTCTCGGCGCTGAACTTGACGTCCTCGGCGACCACCGGCTGGCCGTCGGTCCACTTGAAGTCGTCGCGCAGCTCGAACACGGCGGTCTTGCCGTCGTCCTCGTAGCGGTACTCCTTGGCCAGCTCGGGGGCCTTCTGCGCGTTCTCGTCGATCCGCAGCAGGTGCGGGTACATCGCGTTGAGAATCCACGAGTCGGTCTTGCTCAGCGACTGCAGCGGGTTGAAGTTGCTCACGTCGGTGGTGGTGCCGATCCGCAGCACCGTGTCCGACGAGCCGCTGGAGGACGAGTTGTCCTCGTTCAGCCCACAGCCGGAAACACCCAGCGTGGCCACCACGCCGAGCGCGACAGCGAGCCGCCACCGACCCTTGACTGTCTTTTTCACCAAACCTCCTGAAGAACCCGGATGATGTTGCCGCCGATGACCTTGGCGATCTCGTCGTCGGAGTAACCGTGCGTGACGAGCCACCCGACGATGTTGCTGAAGCACTCCGCCGGGTTCTCCATGCCGCTCACGTACTCCACCCGCGGGTGGTCGACCACCCCGTGGGCCTTTCCGATCGCCAGGTGCTGGGTAAAGCTGTCGTGCAGCCCGACGTGGTCACCGAAGTTGGTGTCCGGGCCGAACGCCACGTGGTCGATGCCGACCAGCTCCACGCAGTACGTGAAGTGGTCCATCACCGACTCGATCGAATGGTGCGGGTGGCCCACCGAGAGGGTGGTGTGCGGAGCGGCCTCGATGCCGATCACGCCACCCCGCTCGGCGCAGGCCCGGATCACCTCGTCCGGCTTCATCCGAGGGGTGTTCCAGACCGAACGGGCACCGGCGTGGGTGATGAACACCGGAACCCGACTGGCCTCGATCACATCCAGCGAGGTCTGATCGCCGGAGTGCGAGATGTCGATGGCGATGCCGAGCTTGTTCATCCGGTCCACCGCGCGCCGCCCGAAGTGGGTCAGCCCGCCGTCGCGGTCCTCGGAGAGGCCGGATCCGAGCATGTTCGCCTGGCTGTAGGCGATGCCCATCTGGCGGACGCCGAAGCCGTAGAGGATGTCGATCCGGTCCAGCTCGTTCTCGATCATCGTGGCCGCTTCCAGACCGGCCACCAGGGCGATCTGGCCGTTGCGCTTGGCCTCGAAGATCTCTTCCAGCGTGGTCGCCACCACCACGTGGTCCTGCTTGGCGATGTCGGCGAAGCGCAGGCCGATGTCGTAGATGACGTCGTCCCACTTCCAGGCGTGCTCGCTGGTCACGCAGCCGGTGCCGTTCATGAAGTTGTCGAAGACCGCGGTCATGCCGGAGCGGGCCAGACCCTCGAAACCGAACGAGTTGCGGCCGGTGCGGTTGTAGTCGCGCAGCTGCGTCACGTCGGCCGGCAGGATCTTCGGATGCTCGTGCAGCGAGATGGCCATGTGCTCGTGGAGCAGCCGGGTGACCCGGGCGCGCTGGTCGCTGCTGAGGCCCAGGTCGTGTTCGGGCACCCGGCCGAGCTGTGGTGCGAGTTCGAAGACCTTGTAGTCAACGGTCGGTGTCAAGTAGTCGAAGGACCGGTATCCGGCGTAGCGGGGGGCGGGTTCCTGCACTCGTCAACTCACCTCGTCAGATCAGAGGCATGAGGAATGAGGTCCGACCTCATGCCTCGTCGCAACGTACCGAGAGACACTCGGGTTTAGGAACACCCCGTGACATGACCGTTATCGAAAACGCGGATATTCCCGCAGGTCGGGACGGTTGTGCGGGGAACCGCGGCGGTCGGCTGAGCCGGATCACCCCGAACGCCCGAGGCCGGAATCTTCGAACGGAGGAGCACCAGCAAGCCGCATCGTCGACGCCACTCAACCTGGTGGTCAGACCACTAGGACCATCAACTCGACGCCCACTCCGGGGCCGCCGGACGGTCAGGGCGTCCCCCGGAACGACTCAGGCCCCCTCCGTAGAGGGGGCCTGAGTATTGGGGTGACTGATGGGAATTGAACCCACGACAACCGGGACCACAACCCGGTGCTCTGCCAACTGAGCTACAGCCACCATGCCGCCGCGCCGGTCTAACGCCCGGAGCAGGTGCGGGGAAATAATACCCACACCAAGGCCGGCCGCGTCCACCGGGTTGCGACGGGCGCGCTCAGAGTCCGGCGGCGATCGCCTTGGCGCTCTCCACGTCCGGTCCGGGCAGCGGGACGAAGATGGTGCGCCGGTAGTACTCCAACTCCCGGATGCTCTCCCGGATGTCGGCCAGGGCCCGGTGGGCCAGGCCCTTCTGCGGCTGGCCGAAGTACACCCGCGGGTACCAGCGGCGACACAGTTCCTTGATCGAGGAGACGTCGATCATGCGGTAGTGCAGGTGGGCGTCGAGGCGGGGCATGTCCCGGGCGATGAATCCACGGTCGGTGGCGATCGAGTTGCCGCAGAGCGGGGCGGTACGCGGATCCTTGACGTGGCGGGTGATGTAGTCGAGCACCAGGTCCTCGGCCTCGGCCAGGGTGACCGTGGAGCGGCGTACCTCGTCTGTCAGCCCCGACTTGGCGTGCATCGTCCGGACGATCTCCGGCATCGCGTCGAGCGCCGCGTCGTCGGCGTGGATCACCACGTCCACGCCGTCGCCGAGCACGTTGAGATCGGGGTCGGTGACCAGTGCGGCGACCTCGATGAGCTTGTCGCCCCGGAGGTCGAGCCCGGTCATCTCACAGTCGATCCAGACGAGAAGATCAGCCATCGGGCCAGCCTACGCGCAGCCCAAGCCCCGTGGCTGCGCGCCGGGTCCTCACCTGCCCACACTGCACATACACCGGGCACCGCGACCTGACCGTGGCCGCCACCATCGCCACCCGCACCCCGGGCGGCGGACCCACCACGACAGCACCGGTCGTGCTGCCGCTGGTGGTCACGCACCGTCGAGCCGGCCGACACCTCCCCGGTACCGGCCAGCCCCGATGTGACCCCCGCCGCCCACCCGGGGCGACGCGACGGGTCAGTTGGCCAGCGGTGGCCCGCCCCACCTAAACCGGAGGGGAGTCGCTCGCCCACCACGGCGAGGATCCACAACACGCGCCGGACACCCGGTGCACGCCAGTGGACACCGCATTAGGGTCTTCCCCGTGCCCGCCGAACCCGCCACACCCACCGTCGAGGTCGACGACCCCGGTAGCCGTACGGCGCGGCGAGTGGTGGGCGCGCTGGCGCTGGCGGGGATCCTGCCGGCGCTCTACCTGCCGGGCACGGTGCACAACTTCTTCGACCTGAAGATCTACATGTCGGCGATGGACTGGTGGGCCGCCGGCAACCCGCTCTACGACTACGTGCAGCCCGACCGGGTGCAGGGCGAGCTGTACTTCACCTATCCCCCGTTCGCCGCGTTGCTGCTGCTGCCGTTCGGCCTGCTGAAGCTGGGTGCGACCGTGGCGATCTTCACCGGGCTCACCCTGCTGGCCGTGGTGGTCACCACGAGATGGCTGCTCGACCCGGTGATCCGCCGCCACCGCCTGCCGCGCCGGTTCACCCTCGTGGTGGGGGTGCTGCTCGTGCTCGGGGTGGAGAGCACCCGCGAGACGATCACGTTCGGCCAGATCAACATGCTGCTGGTGGTGCTGATCCTGGCCGACCTGCTGTTCGCCGCACCCCGCAACAGCCGGTGGGCCGGGGTGGGTGTCGGCCTGGCCACCGCGCTCAAGCTGTTCCCCGGCATCTTCATCGTCTACCTGCTGGCCACCCACCGCTGGCGAGCCGCGGCGGTGGCGAGCGCGACCGCCGCCGGAGCGACCCTGCTCGCCGCGGCGGTCGCGCCGGGTGACTCGTGGCGGTTCTGGACCCACGAACTGTGGGCCACCGACCGGGTCGGCCGAACCGACTACACCGGCAACCAGTCGCTGTTCGGGCTGTTGAGCCGGATCACCGCGCCGGATGAGCCGAGCCGGCTGATCTGGCTGCCGATGGTCGCGGCCATCGTCGGGTACGGGCTGTGGCGGGCCGTACGGGCAGCCCGGGCTCGGGACGCGCTCACCGCGCTGACCCTGACCGGTCTGGTGGCGGCCCTGATCAGCCCGATCACCTGGACCCACCACATCTACTGGTTCATCCCGGCGGTGGTGATCCTGGCCGACGCGGCGTTGAGCACCGACCCGCGCACTGTCGTCGGGGAGCGGCGGCGCCGCCGGCTGGTGGGGCTGTCCCTCGGTACCTCCGCGGTCATCGTGTACGGCGTGGTGTCCTTCTACGACTGGGGGGTCGCCCCGTCACCTACCGACTCCGCCTGGGAGTTCCTGCTCCGCAACGCGTACGTGCTGCTCTGCCTGGTGCTGCTGGTCTTCCTGCCGGTGCGGCCCGGGGCCGACGTGCCGGTCAAGGAGTCACGCGAAGCGGACACTCTTCCCGAGGCGCCACTTCCCCGGTAATCTGGCCTCAAAGGGCGTATCCCTTCCAATGGCCACCGATATCCCCCGGTGAAGGGCGGCCCTCCGTGTCGGCAGCACGGAGGGCCGCCCGCCGTCCAGGCCGTAGGGGGGCGGGAAGGGGTCAGCGCGGCGGGACGGTGGGGCGTGGCGACGGGGGTGGGGCGGGCAGGTCGGCGAGGGTCTCCGGCCGCGGCAGCGTGCCGATCGCGGCCCGGGTGCCGCCCGGCACGCTGCCCACCGACACGAGCTGCCGCACGGCCAGCGGGCGCGGCCCGGGCTGCGGCGGGGCGCCCAGGCCACTGAGCGAGCTGACCCCGAGCCGGCCGGCGAGCACCGGAACCTGGTCCGGCTCGACCACGAATACCACCTCGCGGGGGCGGATCGGGCGCAGCAGGACCAGCGCCGAGAGGATCACCAGCAGCATCCCGCCGGCCAGCGAGCCCCAGGTGGCCGGCGCGATCCACCCGGCCCGCAGCTCGGCACGCAGGTCCAGGGCCAGGTCGGCCTGGCCGTCGGGCCGCATCACCACCAGGCTCAGCCGTTGACCGGCGAGGTCGTCGGGGCTCCACTCCAGTACGCCGGTACCGGCGCGTACCCAGAAGGTCTGTGCGGCGGGGCCGGCCGGGACGGTCGGTGGCGTGCCGTCCGCCGGGGTGACCTGCTCCAGCCAGACCGGCAGCGGGCCCCGGGCCAGCGCCATCCGCTCGACCACGGCGTGCGGCGCCCCCGCCAGCCAGCGCCGCGCCTCCTCGGCCGGGGCGAGCCCGACGAAGGCCGGCCCGTGCGGCGTCCGGGCGTCCAGCCGCAGCCGGGCCTGCCCGCCTCCGGCGAACGGCACCTCCTGCCGCACCAGCGCGTCGAGGTCGGTCACCACCACCGCGTGCCCCGGGGTCTGCACGGTCTCGAACCGCGCGGTGAACGTCCCGCCGGGGCCGGCATGGCCGGCCAGCAGACCGAGCGCGGCGGCGCCGAGCAGCGCGGTGGTGCCGATGGTCAGCAGCAGCATTCCGGTCAGCGCCCACACGAAACGCATCCGCACTATCCCCCTCCGTAGCCAGATACCCGGCCGACCTTACCCAGACCGAGCGGCCGATCAGCGGATATCCACGGCACGGACGTCGAAAGCGGGCGGGCCCGCCGGGGATGTCCGGCAGGCCCGCGAGGCGTCGACGGTCAGGACGTCGCGGCCGGCTCCCGCCGGGTACGCGCAAACGCCAGGCCACCGAGCACCAGGCCACCGACCCCGGCGACCAGGCCGGCGACGCCGAGCCCGACAGCCAGCCCGTTGTCGCCGTCGTCTCCCTCGTCGGCCGCGCCAGGGGCCGCGGCGGGCGACTGCGACTCCGCGGGCTCAGCCGACGGCGTGGCGGCGGTGAGGGTGAGCACCGGCGCCGGGGCGGCGGGCTCCGTACCGGGCTCCGGCAGGTCGATCCAGCGGACCACGTCGCCGTTGGAGTAGGTCTGCAGCGCCTTAAAGACCATCTGGTCCACCTCGGGCAGCGGGCCCATGGAGATCGGGAACTCCTGGAAGGTGCCCGGGGCGATCGCCGCGTCGCCGCTGGCCGTCCAGGTGACCTTGGCCACCACCTCGGAGATCTCGCTGCCGTGCACCTGCACCGGCGGGTCGACCGTGCGCTTCTCCACCGCCACCGTCCAGCCCGGCACCGGCATCGTGGACACCGAGCCGACCGGGGCGTTCTCCGGCAGGACAACCTCCAGCTTGGTGGTCGACGCCGAGTCGCTCTCGTTCGGCACCCGGAACGCGAACCGGCCATAGCCGCCCTGCTTGGCCTCGCTCGGGTTGACCGTGACGTGGGCCGACGCGGGTGCCGCGAAGCCGAAGACGGCCGTGGCGATGGCGCCGAGTGCCAGGGCGGCAGCCGCGCTCGCGGTACGCCGGTGACGGATCATTGGTGGAACCTCTCTAACGGATGGGCACGGTGGCGGTCACCGTGGCCTGGTCGATCTCGGTGGTGCGGGCGGTGACCCGCAGTTCCCACTCCCCCGCCGCGGGCAGGCTGATCTCCCCGGTGGCGTGGTTGTCGGTGAGTCGCAGCACCGGCACGTCGATCGGTTCGATCCCGGCCGACGGCTGCGCGATGGTGGCTTTCCACTCCAGGACCGGCTGCGGCCGGTTGTCGAGCGTGTACGCGTAGAAGTGCACCGAGTTGTTGCCCCGCTCAGCCGGCGCCATCTCGATCTGGAGGGAGTAGAGCGAGCTGTTCACCGTGGTGGTGAAGTAGCCGCTGTCGAGGGCGGCCACGTCGGCCGAGGCGGTACGGGCCGGGGTGGTCTGCACCAGGACGGCCGACAGGCCGAGCACGATCGCGGTGATCGCCAGCTCCGCCACGACCGCCCGGCGCACCGGGGCGGGCCGGCTGGCCGCGATCCGCTTACGCACCAGGTACCGGGAGTACGCGGCCACCGCGATCACCGCCGCGAACAGCCCGATCTTGGCCAGCACCAGCTGCCCGTACCGGGTGCTCACCAGGGCAGCCGGGGTGGCCACCTCGATCAACGCCTGGACGACGCCGGCGAGCATCAGCGCGGACACCGCCAGGGCGGCCCAGCGCGACCAGATCGGCAGGATCGCGCCCAGCTCCCGCTCGTCCGCCCGGGGCAGCAGGAACACGGCGAGCATCACCAGCCCACCCAGCCAGACCGCCATGCTGCCCAGGTGCACCGCGTCGACGACCACCGACACGGCCGGGGCCGGCGAGGCCGCCGGGTGCCCGGCCAGCGGCCAGGTGACCAGCGCTCCCCCGGCGAGGATGCCGAGGATCACCAGGTCGGTGCGGCCCACCGGCCCGACCAGCAGCGGCCGGAGCAGGAACGCCGCGGCGGCCAGCAGCCCCAGGCGGACCAGGTGCGCGATCCCGAACGGGCTGCCGAGCACCAGGCTGAGCCCCTCGCCGGTGATGTCGAACGGTCCGCCGCCGTTGGTGTACGGCACCTGCAACAGCGTCACCGCGACCGTGGCCAGCGCCACCAGCCCGAGACCGGTCCAGGCGAGCCGGGCCGGCCCGCGCCGGGACAGCCGGCGCGGCCAGAGCAGGGCGAGCACCAGCGCCGGGCCGACCAGCAGCAGCAGGCCGGCGTAGCCGACGAACTTGGCGACCTTGATCGCGGTGCTGACCACCGGGTTCGCGCGGCCGTCGTCGCCGGTGTCCACCGGTGGCTCGGAGGGGGCGCCGACGGAGTAGGTGAACGCCCCGGAGACCGGGTGGCTGTCGGCGGAGATCACCCGGTACGTGACCAGGTAGGTGCCGTTTCCGGCGGACGTGTCGACCGGGATGTTGACCACGCTGTCGGAGAAGGTCGGCTCGCCCCGGTCCGCACGGGATCCGTCCGGCGCGATGACTCGGATCTTGTCCGGTACCTTGCGGACCGGCTCGCTGAAGGTGAGCACCACCTCGGCCGGTGCGCTGGGCACCACGGAGGAGGCGGCGGGACTGCTGCTGGACAGCACGGCGTGGGCGCTGGCCGGGCTGGCCGGGGCGAGCAGCAAGGCGACGACGGTGACCAGCAGACCGGCGGCGGCGGTCAGCCGGGCGAATCGGCGGCGTAGGGCGGCAGTCATGCCCGCCATGCTCGCCGACGCGACCCGCTTCCGGCGACCCGGCCTCGCCCTCAACGCGAACTCCCGGCGAAGTCAGAGCCCGGCCGCGCCAGGATTTCACCGAACGTCCCAGTCGTCCACGGGACCGCGCCATCGGCGGGCGCCACCCGGCACGCGGAAACGGCGCCGCCGTCGCGCGCCGCCGCGCGCACGTATCCGGGGTCGGGGGTCATACGCGGGTAGTCGGACGGGGCACCGGGAAAGTTCCCGACGTGGCGCAGCACATGGAAGGGCCGAAGGACCCTGCTGCTGGCGGTGCCGACGCGTAACCTGGGTTGTCGTGATCCCCGCCCCGCGCGACACCTCCGCCGCCGCCGACTCCGGCGCGGCCGGCGGGCGCGCGTCGGAGTCGACCACCCCGGGTCCGCCCGTCCCCGAAACGGCCACCGCCGACCCGGCCACCGCCTGGGCGCTGGCCGCCCGGGACGGCGACCCGACCGCCCAGGCCGCCTTCGTCCGGGCCACCCAGGTCGAGGTGTGGCGGTTCGCGGCGGCCCTGGTCGATTCGGACAGCGCCGACGATCTCACCCAGGAGGCGTACCTGCGGGCGTTCCGCGCCCTGCCCGCCTTCGAGGCGCGCTCCAGCGCCCGTACCTGGCTGCTCGGCATCGCCCGGCGGACCTGCGCCGACCATCTGCGCACGGTGGTCCGGCGGCGGCGGCTGGACCAACGGCTCACCGCCGACGCGTACACCGACGCGCCGCACCCGGATCCGGCCGGTCAGCTCGGCGCGGCAGACCTGCTCCGCCGGCTGCCGGCCGAGCGGCGCGGGGCGTTCGTGCTGACCCAACTGCTGGGCCTGTCGTACGCCGAGGCCGCCGCCGTGGAGGGGGTGCCGGTGGGCACCATCCGCTCCCGGGTGGCCCGGGCCCGCACCGAACTGGTCGACGCGGTCGGCGAGGCGCTGGCCGGGTGAACGGGAAGCTGCTCCGCTGGCTCGGGCTCGCCGTCCGGCTCGGGCTGGCCGCCGTCTGGCTGTACGCGGGCGCGACGAAGGTCGGTGACCTGGCCGCCTCCGGCCGGGCGGTGCACGCCTACCAGGTCCTGCCGTACGACGTGGCGGTGGTGGTCGGCGCGGCGCTTCCCTTCGTCGAGCTGGCGTTGGGCGTACTGCTGCTGCTCGGGCTGGCCACCCGGCTGGCCGCCGGATTCTCCGCGGCGCTGCTGCTGGTCTTCATCGCGGGCATCGTCTCGGCCTGGGCGCGCGGGCTGGCGATCGACTGCGGCTGCTTCGGCTCGGGTGGCGAGCTGCCGGCGGGAGAGACCCCCAGCTACCTCCCGGAGATCCTCCGGGACCTGGGCTTCCTGGCGCTGGCCGGGTTCCTGCTGATCTGGCCCCGGACGGCCGTCTCGCTGGACGGCGCGCTCACGGGCGAACCGGTGGAGGACGAGGATGAGTAGTCGCAAGGGACGCAAGGACGCGGCCCGGGTGGTCCGGCAACAGATGGCCCGGGAACGGCGCCGCAAACACACGATGTGGATCTCGATCGGTGCGGTGGCCGTGCTGGTCATCGCCGGCCTGATCGGATGGGGCTTCTGGTCGAGCCAGAAGTCCGGGGGGTTCACCCCACCGCCGGGCGCCACCCCCAGCGGCAACGGCATCGTGGTCGGCAGCGGGCCGGTGACGGTGGACATCTACGAGGACTACATCTGCCCCGCCTGCAAGCAGTTCGAGCAGACCAGCGGCGCCACCATCGACAAGCTGATCAGCGAGGGCAAGGTACGGGTGGTGTACCACCCGGTGGCCTATCTGAACCGCTTCTCCAGCACCGAGTACTCGACCCGCTCGGCGGCCGCGTCCGGCTGCGCCGCCGAGGGCGGCAAGTTCACCGAGTTCGGCAAGGCGCTGTTCGATCGGCAGCCTGCGGAGAACACCGCCGGACTGAGCAACGACGAGCTGATCGACATCGGCGCCGGGGTCGGGCTGAACCGCGACACCTTCGGCACCTGCGTACGGGACGGGAAGTACAAGCCCTGGACCGCGCACGTCACCGAGGAGGCCACCCGCGCCAATGTCACCGGCACCCCGACCATCCTGGTCGACAACAAGCAGGTGAAGGAGTGGACGCCGGAGAACATCACGGCCGCGGTGGAGGCGGCCGGTAAGTGACCCGGTCCCTGCTGACCCGCGCCGGGCTGCTGCTGGCCGGCACGGTCACCACCCTCCTCGCCACCGCCGCCCCCGCCGCCGCGCACGGCGCGGACGCGCCGAACGGCACCGATTACCGGGCCGAGGTCACCGCCGTGACCCCGGCCCGGCCGGAGCTACGGGTACGACTGGTCGAGGCGGGGGCCCGGCTCGAACTGACCAACACCGGCAGCGAGCCGGTCGAGGTGATCGGCTACTCGGGCGAGCCGTACCTGCGGATCGGGCCGGACGGCGTCTTCGAGAACACCCGCTCACCCGCCACGTACCTGAACCGGACCATCGCCGGGGACACCGTCCTGCCCGCCGAGGTCGACCCGGCCGCCGCGCCGCAGTGGCGGCGGGTCGACGGCGGAACCACCGCCCGCTGGCACGACCAGCGGGCGCTGTGGCGCGAGCCGGGGCCACCCGCGCGGGTCCGCGTCGCCCCCGACCGCGAGCACCGGGTACGCGACTGGGTGGTGCCACTACGCGCCGCGGACGGGCCGGTGGAGATCCGCGGCACCCTGGACTGGGTCCCGCCGCCGGACGCGTACACCTGGTGGGTGGCGGTCACGCTCGGCGCGCTCGCGGTGGGTGCGGCCGGTCTGCTGCCGGCGGCCTCGGCCCCGGGCCGGCGGGCGCTGGCCGGACTCGGCGGGCTGCTGGCCGCCGGTGGGGTGGCGGCCGTGGTGCTCACCGTCGGACGGGTGCTGGACGCCGGGGCCGAGGGAATCGGCACTGTCCTGGCAGGGCTGCTGACCGGCCCGGTGTGGGGCCTGCTGACCGGGCTCGGGGCGGTCGCCGCCGGCGGCTGGGCGCTGACCCGCCGGGCCGGCGTCGACTTCGTGGTGGCGCTGGCCGGGGCATGCCTGGCGCTGTTCGCCGGGGTGACCAACGCCGCCGCGTTCACCCGTGCCGTCCCCCCGGTGCCGTGGTCGGCGACGGCCGCCCGGGTGCTGGTCGTCCTGGTCGTCGTCGCCGGTGCCGGTGCGCTCGCCGCCGCCGTCCTGCGGCTGCACGCCACCGGCCGGGCGGCCCCGCCCGCCGGTGCTTCCGGCCCGAGCACCCGGGACGACCCGGCCCACTACTCCCGGGCCGACGCGGGCGGCAGCGCGGGATTGAACAGGTAGGGCAGTTCGAGGCGGTGCCGGGCGAGCAACTGCTCGTCACCGAGGAGTTCCGGAGTCGGCCCGTCGGCCACGATCCGGCCGGCGTCGAGAATCACCGAACGGTCGCACAGCTCGAACGCGTACGGCAGGTCGTGGGTCACCATCAGCAGCGTCACCGGCAGGGCCCGCAGGATGGCGGCCAGTTCCCGCCGGGCCGCCGGGTCGAGGTTCGACGACGGCTCGTCGAGCACCAGGATCTCCGGCCGCATGGCGAGCACGGTGGCCACCGCCACCCGGCGGCGCTGGCCGAAGGAGAGGTGGTGCGGGGCCCGGTCCCGATGCTCGGACATGCCCACCGCGGCCAGCGCCTCGTCCACCCGGGCGGCGAGTTCCGCCCCGCGCAGTCCGAGGTTGGCCGGTCCGAACGCCACGTCCTCGGCGACGGTGGGCAGGAAGAGCTGGTCGTCCGGGTCCTGGAAGACGATGCCGACCCGGCGGCGGATCTCGGCCAGGGTCGACCGGTCCGGGCTGACCGCCAGGCCGCCGACGGTGATGCCGCCCTCGGTGGCGGTGAGGACGCCGTTGAGGTGCAACACCAGCGTGGTCTTGCCGGCGCCGTTCGGCCCCAGCAGGGCGACCCGCTCGCCCCGCGCCACCGTCAGGTCGACGCCGTGCAGGGCGACGTGACCGTCGGGGTAGGCGTACCGGACGCCGCGGACGGCCAGGCTGGGGGCGGTGGGCTGCACGTCTCCGATCATGTCAGGACGGCGGCGGTGGCGGCGACGGTGCCCGCCAGGACGGGCACCGTGGCCGCGACAAGCCACTGCCCGGCCGTCGCCGCGCCCGCGCCCTGCCACACCGCCGGCATCCTGCCGGTGTAGCCGCGCGACAGCATCGCCAGATAGACCCGCTCGCCCCGCTCGAAGGCCCGCAGGAACAGCGCCCCGATGCCGGCGGCGAAGCCGCGCAGCTGCCACAGGAAGCGCGGGTCGTCGCCGCGGGAGATCCGGGCGACCCGCATCCGGCGGGCCTCGCCGACCAGCACGTCCAGGTAGCGCAGCATGAAGGTGGCGATCTGGGTGAGGATCTGCGGGCAGCGCAGCCGGTCCAGCCCGACGATCAGGTCGCGGGTGCTGGTGGTCGCTGCCAGCAGCAGCGACGCCCACACGCCCAGGGTGCCCTTGGCGAGGATGTTCCACGCGCCGTAGAGGCCGTCGACCGAGAGGGCCAGCCCGAGCACGTCCACCCGATCGCCCGCGCCGAGGAACGGCAGCGCGAACGCGAACAGCACGAACGGCAGCTCGATCGTCGACCGGACGAGCAGCCAGCGGGCGCTCACCCGGGCCAGCGCCGCGACCGCCGCGACCAGGAGGGCGTACGCGCCGAAGGCCCAGATCGCCTCGCGGGGGGTGGCGACCACGGCGACGGTGAACGCCACCATCGCCGCGATCTTGACCTCCGGCGGCAGCCGGTGCACCGGCGAGTCGGACTCCCGGTACAGCACGTGGGCGTGCCCGGCTCCCATCCGCACTACCCCTGGCCCGTGGCGGTGGCGCTCGGCCGGCCCGCATCCGGCTGCCCGCCGGCCCCGGCCGGGTCGGCGCCGGCCCGCGCCCCCTCCGGGCCACGCCGGCGTACCAGCCAGAACGCGCCGCCGGCCACGCCGAAGGTCAGCAGTACGCCCAGCACCCCGGACAGGCCGGTGGAGAGGAAGTCGTTGTCGAGGCCGGCGATGCCGTAGTCGGCCAGCGGCCCACCGATCTCGTGTTCCCGCTCCTCCTGGGCCGGGCAGTTCCCGCCGGTGATCTCGTCGTCGGCGTCGAAGGTGCAGCCCTTTCGCAGCGACGAGTCCAGCCCGTCCGGGTGCGCCGAGGCGAAGTTGCTCACCACGCCGGCCAGCAGCAGCGCTACCAGCAGGCCGCCGACGACGAAACCCCAGGAACGCTTCCGCAACGTCACCGGACACCTCCGACAGTCGGAACGGATGCCGGCGTGGCCGGCTTCAGGGCGCGCAACGCGTACACCAGGTCGGGCCGGACCTTCGCCACGGTGACCACCGTGGTGGCGGTGATCAAACCCTCGCCGATGCCGATGAGCAGGTGGGACACGGCCATCGTGCCGGCCAGCCCGGCCAGGTTGCCGCCGAGGTCGGTGGTGCCGCCGAGCTGGTACTGCAACACGAAGCCAAGCGCCGCGACGACCACACTGACCAGCGCGGCGACGAAGGCGGTGACGGCGAGCCCGGCGGTGGTACGCGGCAGCACCCGCAGCAGCAGCGCGATCAGCAGGTACGCCGCCGCGATGCCGATGACGGCCATATTGGTGATGTTGAGCCCGAGCATGGCCACGCCACCGTCGCCGAAGACGAGCGCCTGCACCACCAGCACCACCGCGACGCAGAGCGCGCCGACCCAGGGGCCGACCAGCATGGCGGCGAGCGCGCCGCCGAGCAGGTGCCCGCTGACGCCGGCTGTGAAGATCGGGAAGTTGAGCATCTGCACCGCGAAGATGAAGGCGGCGACCAGGCCGGCCATCGGCGCCAGCCGGTCGTCCAGGTCCTGCCGACCGCGCACCACACAGAACGCCATCGCCGCCAGCGCGATCACCGCGAAGATCGCGGCGACGGGACCGTTGATGATCCCGTTCGAGATGTGCATCGCCAGGGTTTCCACGCGACCTCCCGCGCGTCGGCGGGTTTGTCCGCGCCGGCAGGGGTGAGCGTATTTCCCGCACCATGCTGTTGCCAAGAGGTGGCAACAAGGATGACGCTGATCACCACGCGTTCGGGCGCGGCGCTGGCGGTGGGCCCGGTCCGGGCGGCGGTAGGGTCGATCCCATGACCGCACCCGCTCGCCTCTCCCCCGGTGACCCGGCCCCCGAGTTCACCCTCCCCACCGACACCGGCGGGCAGCTCACCCTGGCCGACCTGCGCGGCCGCAAGGTCGTCCTGTATGCCTACCCGGCGGCGATGACCCCCGGCTGCACCAAGCAGGCGTGCGACTTCCGCGACTCGTTGGCCTCGCTCCAGGCGGCCGGTTACGAGGTGGTCGGCATCTCGCCGGACAAGCCGGAGAAGCTCGCCAAGTTCCGCGAGCGCGACGCGATCACCTTCCCGCTGGTCGCCGACACCGACAAGACGGTGCTGACCGCGTATGGCGCGTACGGCGAGAAGCAGTCGTACGGCCGCACGGTCACCGGCGTGATCCGCTCGACGTTCGTCATCGACGAGGACGGCAAGGTCGAGCGGGCGCTCTACAACGTCAAGGCCACCGGCCACGTCGCCAAGCTGCGCCGCGACCTCGGCCTGGACTGAGCCTCCGCGGAGCACTCGACAGCCCTCCTGGGGGACGCCATAGAATCTCTGGGGCCAGCGGGAGTGGCGTAATGGCAGCCGCGGTAGGTTTAGGTCCTATTGTCCGAAAGGACGTGGGGGTTCGAATCCCCTCTCCCGCACCACGTTTCCCCCAGGTGGCACAACGCCCCTGTCGGGAGCATCACGATCACCGGCACCCAAGACGACCGGCCGGTAATGATGACCGGCGTGAGTCTGCGCTTCGTCCTCGACCCTGAGCTGACCCCCGAACTACGCGCGCGGATCGTCGCCCTCTGGGTCGACGTCACCAACGCTGGCGGTGCGGTCGGCTTCGTGGCACCGGTCACCGTCGATGAGGTACGCACGATCGCCGACCCGACGCTGGCCGGCATCGCGGGCGGCCCGGACCGACTGCTGCTCGGGTTCGACGACGACCGGCTCGTGGCCATGGCGATCTTCACCGACCCGCGGTTCCATCTGAAGACCCACCTGCGGGTGCTCACCCGGGTCATGGTCCACCCCGACACCCAGGGCCATGGATTCGGCGAGGCGCTGATGCGCGAGGCCGAGCGGGTCGGCCGTGGTCTCGGGCTGGCGGCGTTGCACGTGACCGTGCGGGACGGGCTGGGGCTGGACCGGTTCTACCGGCGGCTCGGCTACCGCGAGGTGGGCCGGTGGCCCGGGGCGCTCCGCGTCGCCCCCGGCGACGACCGGGACGAGATCCTGATGTGGCTCGGGTTGACCGATGACGGGTGCGACTCCGCGGCCCCGCCCGCATCCTTCTCAGAAGCCTGATGTCACGCAGACATTTTCATGTCGGTGTGACATCAGCACCACCACGACACATCCGCCAGCGCGATCGGGGCGGGGTCGTCCGGCTGGTCAGTCGGTCAGTTCCACCGGGTCGCCGAGCTGCACCCGGCCGGGCTCCAGCGGGATGGCGTTCAGTCCGAACAGGAGCTCGCGGTCGATGTTGCGGTGCCGGGCGAGGGTGCGCAGCGGCTCTCGTCCGCGTACCCCGGTTTCTTGGTCGGTGGTGGTGACCAGGCAGCGGGCGCACGGGTTGGCGGCCCGGAAGCGGACCCCGCCGATGCGCAGCGACCGCCCGGCCCAGCCGTCCTCCGCCCAGGCGGGGGCGCCGTCCACCACCAGGTTGGGCCGGAAGCGGGCCATCGGCACCGGCTCCGCGCCGGCCGCGACCAGCCAGTCGGCGAGCGCGGCCAGCGACGAGGAACTGGCCAGCAGCACCGGGTACGCGTCGGCGAAGCTGACCTGGTCGCCGGGGTCGTACTGCTTGCGGCCGCGCTCGACGTGCCGGGCCGGTTCGGCGAGCCAGACCAACCGGACCGGCCGGTCGACCACCTTGCCGAGCCAGGCGTCGGCGTCCGGACCGGCGGGCAGCGCGTCCACCCGGAGCAGCCGCGAGCGGAAGGTACGCACCTTTACCGGGGCGACCCCGGCCGGCTCGGGCACCACCAGGTCGGGGTGCCCGTCGGCGCGCAGCAGCAACCCGTCCGGGACCGGGTGGGCGCGTACCCGGACCAGCGTGGTGGTCTCCCGCTGGGTGACGCCGACACCGTCGGCGTCGACCAGCATCCAGCGTCGGTCACCGTCGAGCCCCCACGGCTGCACGCCGGCCGCGTCGTGGTGAAGCCCGTGACAACCCTTGATCGGGTACGTGTTGATCTCGCTCAGCCGCACCCGGCTACCATGCCACGCCGATGCCGTCCCCCGGATACCAGTGGTTGGCGGGGGTCTCCCGGTAGGCGAGGAACCGCCGGCCGGTGCGCTCGGCGTGGTCGGCCAGCACGTTGGTGTGGGTGACGTTGTCGGTGAGCAGCATCGCCCCCGGCGCCAGCTTCGGCTCGACGGCGTCGAACTCCCGCCGCTCGTACGCCCGGCTGTGGTCGCTGTCGTGCAGGAACAGGTCGACCGGCCGGTCCAGCGCGGTGATCGACTCGACCGAGTCACCGATGACCAGATCGATCACCTCGGACCAGGGGGCGACCCGGGCGAGGTAGCCGGCCTCCGGGTTGATGTCGATGGAGCTGACCCGGCCCGGGTGCCCGTCGGCGGCGTTGCGCAGCAGCGCGGCGGCCAGCACGCAGCTACCGAGGCCCTTGTCCACGCCGGTCTCCACGATGTGCTGCGGCTTGCGGGCGCGCACGATCGCGTACCAACCGACCCGGCGGGCGTACCGGACCTGCTTGTCGGCGAGGCCGCGGCGCGCGGCGCCGGCGGTCGCCGAGGCGATGTGCTGCCGCAGCGCGTCGTCCGACTCGATCTCGGCGAGGTACCCGCGGACCTGCTTGACCGGCAGCTCGCAGACCACGCTGACGAACCAGGCGAGGTGGCTGCGGCTGAGTTTGGTCAGCTCGTATGTGTAGTTGTGATGCTCCCGCGACGCGACCAGCCAGCGGGCCGAGGTGCGCAGCACCTTGGCATCATGGCGGGCCACCGCGACCAGGCGTTTCGGGAAGGCGGCGACGGGGGCGAGGCGGGTCCGGGCGATAGCCCGACGCAGCTTGACGGCGTCCACGGCGACGTTCTACCAGACCGAGGGAAACATGCGGGTAACAAACGTGGGTAGGCCGTTTCGCGGGCTTTCAGAATGTCCGGCATCGTGCCCTGTTCGGGCCATCCTCGCGAAACGCGAAACGGAACCGAAGGGGGAATGCGAGCAGCAAGTCCAAATCAGTAGCATCCACCCATGCGCCAACACCACGGGGATGCCGAGCCAGACACTCTGTTCTTCGACCGGCCGCCAGCAGGGCAGGCGGGTGCCGAGGAGCCGGCGCCGGAGGCGGCGACCGAAAGCCCGCCGCGGCGACGTCGGTGGCGGCGAATCGCGCTGATCAGCTTCCTGGTGGTGGTGCTGCTGGGCGGCGCCGGCATGGTCGCCGGCGGGCTCTACTACCGTTCCATCGAATCCAGCATCGAACGTGTCGACGCCTTCGAGGGCGTCCCGGAGGAGTCCCGCCCGCAGGTCGTGGCGAAGGGCGCCATGAACATCATGCTGCTGGGCAGCGACTCCCGCGACCCGGAGAACACTTCGGGTTCTCGCACCGACACGATCATTCTGGCCCACCTCCCTGCAGACCGGTCGAGCGCCCAGCTCATCTCGATCCCGCGGGACACCTGGGTCAATGTGCCCAAGTCGCCACAGGGTCGAGGGGGCCGTGACGCGAAGATCAACGCATCGTTCGCGTGGGGTGGCGTCCCGCTGATGGTGCAGACCGTCGAGAAGTTCACCGGCGTTCGCATCGACCACGTGACGATGGTCGACTTCGCCGGTTTCAAGGAGATCGTCGACGCCCTCGGCGGCGTCGAGATCACCGTCGACAAGGGATTCACCTCGCGGCACTCACTGAACCCGGACGGCCGGCGGGAGTTCGTCGCGGGCAAGCAGACGATGGACGGGGCCGCCGCGCTGGACTACGCCCGCGAGCGGTACGCCTTCGCCGACGGTGACTTCACCCGCATCAAGCACCAGCAGCAGGTCATCAAGGCGATCCTGGACAAGGCCGCCTCCGGTGGCACTCTGAGCAGCCCCACCAAGCTGAACTCGTTCGTGCGAGCCACCGCGGACGCCGTGGCGGTGGACGAGTCGATGTCCCTGGTGGACTTCGCGATGCAGCTGCGCCACCTACGCGGCGGCAACCTGGACTTCTTCACCTGCCCGACGAAGGGGACCGGCCGGATCGGCACCGAGAGCGTCGTACTGGCCGACACGGCGAAGGCCAAGGTGCTCTTCGACGCGGTCCGTCGCGACTCGGTGCCGGAAATCGTGGCTGCCGCAAAGTAGGAACGTGAACTGGCTTGCCGACGATGGTGGGCAGTCCCGCCCGACCGTATCCTGCGGTCGCCCTCTGAGTCTTGTTGCGCGGCCGAGGGCTTCACGGGGGGAGCGCTAAACCATGTCGAGCCAACCCACAACAAGTCATCCTGCGCCCTCGCCGCACCTCGGCGGGCTGACGGAACAGCGGATGGCGCTGTTGCACGGCACCGCCGAGAACAAGGTCTTCCTGGCCTCGTCGCCCGCCCCTCCGGCGGTGGCCGGTGGTCCCCAGACCTCCGCCGATCGTGCCGGTCTCGGCACCACCGCCGTGCTGCCGTACCCGCGATCCGAGGCATCGGCACGCACGCGATGGCTGCGAGCGTGGATGATGACGCTCCCCATCGACGCCGTCGCTCTGCTCACCCCTTTGGCGCTGAGCCAGACCTACTGGCGCGGGACACTGGCCAACGCCGTGCTCACGGTGGCCATCTTCGCGGCCGGCGGGCTCTACCGGCCACGCCGGCACGTGAGCATCCTCGACGAGTTGCCGGGCCTCGGCGGCCGGCTGCTGGCCTCCGCCGCGGTGGTGGCCATCATCGCGGCGGAGCGACACTCCTCTGTGGAGTACGTCGGCGGCTTCATGCGGGGTGTGGCACTCTCGGCGGCGCTGGTGATCGTCGGCCGTGCGCTCAGCCGTGCCCTCACCATCCTCGTGCGTAAGCGCAGGTGGGTCGAGCACAACGCCATCATCGTCGGCAGCGGGCCCATCGGGCTCGAACTCGCCCGGATGCTGCGCCGCTACCCGCGCTACGGTCTACGGTTCGTCGGTTGCGTGGACACACCGTCCCGGCAGGACGATGCCGCGCTCCCGCTCAGCGGCGGCCTCGACGACCTCGAACATCTCGTACGGCTGCTGGACTGCGAGGTCCTGGTCATCGCCGACCCGGAATGCCCCGAGTCCACCCTGATGGAGACCCTGCTGCGGCCGCGCAGTTCCCGCTGCGACCTCTGGGCGGTGCCGCGCCTGTGGGGCTCCCGCTCCCAGGGCGGGTACCCCGACCACATCGGAGCCATCCCGATCGTCAAGATCGGTGACGTCACCTTCGCCGGCCCCCGGTGGGCCATCAAGCGGGCCTCCGACCTGGTGTTCGCCGCGGTCGCGCTGATCGCGCTGAGCCCGGTGCTGCTGCTCTGCGCCATCGCCACCTTCGTGGACGGAGGCCGGGGCGTCTTCTTCCGTCAGGAGCGCATCGGCCGGTACGGCAAGCCGTTCAAGGTCATCAAGTTCCGGACGATGCATCCGGCGGACGAGCAGGAGTCGCAGACCAACTGGTCCATCGCACACGACCGGCGGGTGAGCCTGATCGGCCGGTTCATGCGCCGCACCTCGCTCGACGAACTGCCCCAGCTGTGGAACATCCTGCGGGGCGAGATGAGCGTGGTCGGGCCGCGTCCGGAGCGACCGCACTTCGTCGAGAAATTCTCGGCGGAGTACCCGAACTACGCGGCGCGCCACCGGGTTCCCGTCGGGCTCACCGGGCTCGCTCAGGTCAGCGGTCTGCGTGGCGACACGCCGATCTCCGACCGGGCGCGGTTCGACAACTACTACATCGAGAACTGGTCGCTCTGGCTCGACATCAAGGTCGTGCTGCGTACGGTGACGGAGGTATTCCGCGGCGGTGGCCGCTGACCGGTTTCTCGGCTAGCGATGGGATCGCCGGTCCTGGGCCTGCAGGGGTGCGTCGAGCGCCACGGCACGCAACACCCCGGCATGGCCGGCCACAGACTCGCTCGGGGAGAAGAGTCT
Organism: Micromonosporaceae bacterium KJ-029; assembly: GCA_005402585.1. Taxonomy (GTDB): domain Bacteria; phylum Actinomycetota; class Actinomycetes; order Mycobacteriales; family Micromonosporaceae; genus Micromonospora. Next base: position 146,530 of record BIFP01000008.1, read on the forward strand.
GATCGCCTCGTCGCGGAGGCGCGGGCGGGCGGCCGCCCACATGGTCCGTTCGCGGATCATCGACGACATCGCCGACGCCAGTTCCGCGCGATTCGGCTGCGGCCGGTACCGAAGGTCGTTGATCACCGGCCAGTCCACCAGGTCCGCCTCGCCGGCCGGGTTGGCGACCAGGTGGCCTCGTCGGCCGTCCCCCAACTGCTCCCGAGCCCCACCGACGTCGGTGAGCACGACGGGTACCCCGGCCGCCAGGGCCTCCATCGAGGCCAGCGACCAGCCTTCGAAGAAGGAGTCGAGGACGAAGGCATCCGCCGCCGCCAACAGCGCCAACGGGTTGGCGCAGTGCCCACGGAGATGGATGCGGTCGGCGGTCGGCAGGGACGCGGCGAGTTGCCGAGTCTGCTCGAAGTACAACAGGTCGTCATCGGCGCGACCCGCCACGAGCAGATGCGCCTCCGGGTGCTCGTCCGCGACGTCGGAGAAGGCCGACACCAGGCCGAACGTGTTCTTCTGCAGGCAGTACCGTGCGAGCGAGACGAACAGGAACTCCTCCGTCAGTCCCAGGGCGGCGCGGGCCTGCGCGCGGTCGACGAGGAGAACGCGGGAGGCGTCCACTCCGTTCGGCACCGTGACGATCCGGTCGCCGCGATAGGCCGGGTTGCGCCTGAGGTACTGCTGACGCACGAGATCGCTGACCGCGACCTGCGCGGAGATCCGTTGTGCCCGCTGGCGTTCCGGACCCCAGGAATGAGGGTGATACAGGCGGTGCATGTCATGCAGCGTCTCCACCCAAGGGACACCGAGTTCGACGGCAATGTCCAGCAGCCAGTCGTCGGCGTTGTGTGCACTGATCACATCGGGTCGCCACGAACGCATCCACCCGGCGGCGTCCGCGGGCGTGAGCAACCGGGTTTCGACCCCTTCGGCCGCGAGAGCTCGGGCAAGGCGTCCGCCCTCACCCTCCTGCCCGGGCAGGCGCAGAGCCGAGTAGACGACCACGGTCTCGAAGCCGTGGGACGGAAGCCGCCGGGCGAGGAAAGCCGCGACCTCTTCCGCGCCTCCGACATCGAGCACACTCGCGGCGATGACGCATCGCACCGGAGGAGACCCGGTGACCTCGCCGGCGGGCGGTGGGAGCGATGGACATGTTTCGGCGACGAGCGGCCGGAGTGCTTCCAGGTCGCCCACGCCTGAGGCGGGAACCAGTGGGACCGACCAGTCCTCGCTCGGTCCCGGCGTGCCGACATCGGGATTGACGAACCGCCGGACGGCGCGCGCGCCAAGCCGGCGCAGTGGCGCCGGGACGACGTGTGCCTGACGCTGAGCCCAGAGGGCGAGCCGCCTGGCACGTGGCGATCCGTTGGTCATTCAACTGCCCCCCGCGTACCTCAGCTTGCGCGCCGCCCCGCGCGGCCGGTCTCGCCATCCGACAACATTGGGTCAGTCGGCTCGGTTCGCCGGACGTCCCTGCCGCGATCCAGTAGCAGCGGGGCGAGAACACCGGCGGCTATACCCGTCACCAGTGGCCACCGGCTCGTCTCGGACAGGAACGGCGCTGTCATCAGACACGGCGGTGCGATCAGGCAGAACGCGGCCGCCGCGCGAGTGACGACATCGCTTTCAGGATCGCGAAGGCGCGACAGCGCAACCAGGCCGGCGACGATGAAGAACAGAACCACGAGCAGCGGAGCGGCTGGGCCGTACCGCAGCCAGTCTTGCAGTAGTTCGTTGTGCACGTAGATCCGCTCGGCGTTTCCGGCGGCCGCTCCCGTGAGTTGAGGCGCGAGAGGGCCCGCCCCGGTCCAGAAGTTCGTGCGTACCTCTTCCCACCCGATGCGGAGGTCACTGATGTGGCCGCCGGTCGACGCCGCTTGGTGATCGGCACTCGCCTGCCCCGGCGCTGCCGTCGGCGGGCCGGGTGTCACCGGCGGGTTGGTCGGCTCGGGCGAAGGAGAGGGCTCGGATTGCTGCGGGACGCCGGTCGTCGCAGCAGGTCCGCCGCTCGCGCCCGGGGGACTCGCCGCAGGCGACGCACTGGTCGCGGCCGGCGTACTTGCCGGCAATTCGCTCGGCGCAGGCGGTTCACTCGTCGCGGGTGGTTCGCGCGGCGCAGGCGGTTCACTCGCTGGGGGTGATTCGCCGCTACCCAGCTCGAAGCTTCCCGCGCTGCGAAGGCCGACGTCCGCGGCGAGGCCCGGTGCGGAGAAGACCACCGCCGCCACCACGAGACCCGCGAACGCGAGCTGCTGGGCCATCCGACGCCAGCGACGCCAGGCGACCACGAGGACGACGGTGACCACGACCAGAACGGCGAGCCACACGCTCCGGCGGAAGCTGATGACGATCAGCAGCGGCGCCGCGACGGCCACTGTCAGATGCCGCCAGTCCCACCGCCACCCGACGTAACCGAGCATGCCGATGAACACCGCCGCCGCGATCGCGGGCAGCGCCGAGTCGTAGTAGACGAAGTAGGCGCTGAGCCGCTCGTCGGCGATTTCACCGAGGGGGATGGCGACCGCCGCCGCGACGAGCAGGCCGACCAGCGCCGCCCCGACCGTCAGGGGAAGTGACTTCCGGTCGTCAGGCAGCCACCGCAGGCTCATCCCGATGACGAGCCCCAGGACCAGCAGGACGAAGGGCCGGGCGTTCTGGTTGACGGCGGAGAAGACCGACTGCCCGTGGAGCAGGCCGGCGCCGGTAGCCACGACCACCAGGGTTGCGGCGAGCCCGAGCAGCACTCCGCTGGCAGACCGGAGCCGGGGGCGTTCCACGGGCCACCACCGTGCGGTGGCCGCGAGCGCGGCGGTCAGCGCGAGCGGCAGGATGACGGGAATCTTCCCGGAACTGATCAGCAGCTGGTGGCCCAGCGTCGTCAGCTCCCCGAAACGCTCATTGGGCTTGATCTCCTGAGCGAGCACGGCCACCAGAACGATGCCCGTCACGGGGAGGCGAAGCACGAGCAGCGGCAGCGCGACCGCAAGGACGAGCCCGATGGGTGGCGGCACGGCCCACGCGATGTAAGCGGCGGAGAAGGCCGCGACCGCCCACGACGCCCAGCCGAGCGGGTGCCGCGCGGTGGCAGCCAGCGGGCGAAGGACGCGGAACACCGGCGTGCGCCCCGCTCGGTCGCCGGATTCCGGTCGGGTCGGCGGCTGGTCGGGAGAATGGACGTCGGCTTCGGTGGCCGAACCAGTCGAAGTTCCTCTGGAACCCATCGCCGCCTTTGCCCCGTGACCGGGTCCGGTCGGACTTCGCCGACCCGGAACCCACTGACAACAACGCCGAACCGGCTACCGTGACAGTCGCCGGACGACCACAGCCGAGGCAACCCTGTGACCGGAGCGACCGCGCATTGTGGTGAGTCGAACATCACGGCGCAGCGGCCGTCGCGGCACACAGTATCAGGCCCGGTGTCGACCAGTGCCATCGGAACTTTTCGCCCGAGGAACCCACAGCCACGAAGTTTCAGTACGATGCCGGCGGCGTTGTTCCGGCTCTCGACCGGGTTTCGCTGCCACGGCCTCCTGACGAGGTTGCCGACCATCCCGGAGCAGAGATGATCACCCGCCGTAGCCTGCTCGCCGTCGCCGGCGGCCTGCTCCTGGCCGGCGATTCTCCGCAGCTGAGGCGCACCCTGCTACCCGCCCCGTCCGGAGGTGACGACACCGCCGCCCTCAACGCCGCCTTCCGCGCCGGCGCGGGCGGCCTCCTCCAGGGCGTCCGGGGCGCCCACTACCAGGTCACTGCCCCGCTCGTGGTGCACAGTGGCACGACCCTGCTCATGTCGGAGTGCGCGGTCACCCTGGCGACGGGGAGCGGCTGCAACCTCCTCACCAACGCGGCGGTCGCCAACGGTGGTCGGGACGGCGACATCACCGTGATCGGCGGCACTTGGGTCCGTGCCGACGGTGTCGGTGGCGCCGGTCCCGACCTGCACACCCTGCGGTTCCGGCGGGTGGACCGCCTCGTGCTCAGCGGACTGGCGGTGCAGACCTCGGGTGACAAGTACGCCATCTCCCTCGGCGACGTCACCGACACCACCGTCACCCGCATCCGGTTCGAGGTGCAGTCCGACGGCGTGCACATCCAGGGTCCCGCCGCGCGTACCAGGATCGCCACGATCCGGGGGTCGACCGGTGACGACACCGTCGCCATCACCCCCCGCGACTGGCAGTCCTACGACGACGTCTCGGGACCGGTCACCGACACGGTCATCGAGGACGTCGACGTGATCTCGGCTGCGGCGCTGGTGAAGGTCCTCGGCGGGTCGCCGGAGACTGCGGCGCTGCGCACCACCGTCCGCGGCGTGGCCGGCCGGGCCCACAACAACGTCATCTGGGTCGGCGACGACACCGCCGAGTGGCGTACCGCCGGGGGTCAGGTCGACGACCTGGTCGTGGAACAGGTCGCCGCGGAAACCGTCCCAGGTCGACACGTGGTGTTCGTCAACGGCTCGAACGTGGGCCGCGTCCACGTCCGGGGGCTCAGCTTCGCCGATCCGGGCGCGGACGGGGCGCTGCTGCGGGTCTCGCCGCTGACCGCCGCGACCGTCGCGGAGCTGACCGTCGAGGATGTCGACGTCGCGCATCTCGGTGCCGGGCCCGTCGTGGCCGTCGACCCCACGGCACGGGTCAACCGGCTACGGGTGGACCGGCTGACGGTCACCGCGGCGGCGGCCGGCGCCGCCGTGGTGCAGATCGCCGGCACGGTGGACGACCTGACCGTTCAGTCGGTCAGCGCCGCCGGTCCGGGCGACAGCTACCTGCTGAAGCTGCCCGAATGGGCGGCGAACGCCACGGTACGGCAGGCGAGCGTGTCGGACACGGGCGTAGCGGGCCACGGCGGCGGCCTGGTCGCCGCCACGGCGGCGACCCACACGCTGCCCCGGGTGACATTCACCAACGTGCGGACGGCGGGAAAGGCCTGGCTGGTCGACCTGAACACCCGCACCGAACTGCTGTTGTCGCGGGTCACCATCGACGACACCACCGGCGGAGTCGCGAAGGTGCGCAGGTCCGGCGCCGCGGTGGTCCGTGGCAACACCCTGCGGACCGCTCCCGGTTCGCAGGGTGTGGCGGTCGGTTCCGGCGGCTCGGTCACCTCGTACGTGTTGGACCTGGCCGTCGACGTGAGCCGGCTCGTCCGCGCCGACGGCAGCTCGGCCACGAACACGAACGCCCGGCTGCCGTGCGGGACCGGGCCGGTGGTGTGCACCGGCCTGACCTGGCAGAACCTCCACACCGGCGCCACCTACTGACCGGGGTGACGCCGGCCGTCTCACAGGGCCTTTCGGGACAGCACGCGCTTGAGGTCGGCCATGGTGAGCGCCCGCGAGACCAGCACCGCCGCGCCGAACATGGCGCCAGCCAGCGCCGCCTCGATCGGCCACGGCAGCCGGACCAGCCACAGCACGAGGATCGTGGCGGCTCCGGCGACGAACACGCTCGCCACCTCGCGCACGGGTAGCCGCGACGTCATCGCCCGGGCGGCCAGCACGCAGGTTGCGATGCCGATGACCAGTTCCGTTCCCGCCGCCACCGCCGCCGCGCCCGTCGCTCCCCAGCGGGCGCACGCCCAGAACTGGGCGGCGAGGTTGACCACCGCCACCGAGACGGTCAGCACCGCGATCGGCCGGACGACGCCGAGCGCCGAACAGATCGTCGTACCGACGTAGCCGAGGGTGACGCCGACGAAGGCCACGGCGAGCAGCATCAGTGGCGTGACCGCTGCGCGGTAGTCGTCGCCGTAGAGGTAGCCGACGAGGGCGGGAGCGAGCGCGATCAGCAGGACCGCCGTGCCGGCACCGATCACGACACCGGTGCGCGTCGCCAGACTGAAGATCAGGTTTCGGCGGTGGGCGTTCATGGACATGCTGGTCGCAACGAGCGGGAGCAGCGGAGCCACCAGCATGGCCGGGCCGAGCTGGGCGACGTCCAGGAACTTGTAGGCGGCCGAGTAGTAGCCCACCTCGGCGGCGCCCTGCAGGTGGAACAGGACCACCGAGCCCAGCCGGTAGTAGGCCATGACCGCGAGCGAGCTGATCGCGAGCGGCCAGCTAAGCGCGAAGATCCGGCGCGCCTGTGCCCAGGACGGTCGGCCGAGGGGCACCAGCCGCCGATTGATCATCACGCCGATGCCGGTCTGCAGCGTGACGACGGCGACGAAGAACCAGGCGAGAAGGACCACGTCGCCGCCGGTACGCGCGACGACCACGACTGCGATCAGCCAGAGGACACCCTGGACAAGGGCGAGGATGGACGACACCTCGGGGCGGAAGCGGGCGGTCGCCCCGGCGGTGAGGATGGCCGCCGCGGACAGCGGTGTCGCGATCGCGACGACGCTCACCACCGCACTGGACTCGCCGAACAGCCCCTGGGCGGCTGCGACGAGCAGCACGACGGTCGCCACCAGCGCCACCGACGTACGGATGACCAGGCCGGTGCTCAGGATGCGGCCGGCGGACGCCTTCTCCCGCGCGATCCGGGAACTCACCGTGATGGTGGTGCCCATGTCGGCGACCTGTGCCGCCGCCGTACCGAGGGTGAGCGCGAGGGCGAAGACGCCGTACCCGTCCGGGTTCAGATAGCGGGCGAGCACGGACGTGGTCGCCATGCCCACGACCATGCCCACCAGCCGCAGCCCGAGGGAGACGACCGTGGCCAGGCTGAGCCCCCGCGCCGACCGCGAGCCCGCCGCCTCGCCGGTCGTGCCGGGGGCCGCCGGTACGGGGGCCACCGGGGTGGCGCCCCGGTCCCCCGGCTCGGTCGTCGTCGGTCCGGGCGAGGTCACCGGAGGCACTCCCTGAAGATCTGTTCGTACGCGTCCAACCAGGTCTGGCGGCCGTGCCGCTGCTCGACGTACGCTACGCCGCTGCCGCGTCGGTCCAGTAGCGCCGCCGCCTTCTCCGTCGTCAACTCCGCCGGATCCCCGATGACGAGACCACCGCAGCGCGGCACCAACTCGGCACCGGGATCGCCGTCGAACGCCACGACCGGCAGGCCGACGGCGGCGGCCTCGAGGACGCAGGTCGGCGTGCCGTCGGTCTCCGCCCCGCAGTAGAGGTAGAAGTCGGCAGCCGCGAGGAGGTCGGGCACATCGTCCCGGTGGCCGGTGAAGTGCACGTCGGGGCTGCCCGCGCTGAGCTGCTCCAGCCGCTCGCGGTCCGGCCCGGCGCCGACGACGAGCAGGACACTCCCGCTGGCCAACGCCGCCGCGATCGCCCGGTCGTGGTGCTTGGCGCGGTGCAGCCGGGCGGCGAGGATCGCGACCCGGCGGTCGCGGAACCGGCTCGGCAGCAGGCGCTCGCGCAACGCCGCCCGGGCACCGTCCGACACCGCGGTGTAGCGCCGGGTGTCGATCGCGTTGGGCACCACGACGAGCCGGTCCCGGCCGATCATCGGCGCGAGGTCGTCGGCCACGGCATCGCCGACGCAGATCACCCGGGAGACGTGCTCGGCGGCGCGCGCGTAGCCCGCGAGGAGCAGACGACCGGCGGGACCGCCCATCCACCGCCCGTGCTCGGTCCAGACCACCGGCGCCCGGCGGGACAGGGGTGCGGTCAGGGCGATCTGTTCCCGCTTGAACTGCAGGTAGTAGAGGGAGGAGTCGACGATCCCCCGGGTCCGGCGCCGCTCCAGGGGCGCTCGCAGGATTCCGGCCGCCATCGTCCGGCGAGACCACTTCGGCCCGAGCGCGATCTCCCGCCGGTCGAGGCCCTGCTCCTCCCAGCCCGGGCAACGGCCGTACAGGACGATGTCGTGGCCGCGCTGCCGCATCCCCTGCCCGAGCGCGACGGTGTGCGCCTCGGCGCCACCGGCGGTGTCGGAGACGGAGACCACCGTGACGGTCAACGTGGACAAGGCGGTCCTCACTTCTGGCCCTTGGTCCGGCTCTGCTGGGCGACGGTGTACTCGTGCAGGAAGAGGCGGGCGGCGTCCGCCGTGTCGAGCGGCTCCGCACCGGCGTCGTACGCGGCCACCACGGCGTCGCGTAGCGCTGTGGCGCCGGTGTCCCGGGCGACAGCGGTGGCCAGCTCGCCCAGACCGCCGCACGGCACCACCGCAGTCGGCACACCCAGTCGGGCCGCCACCGCCAGGACGCCGGACTGGCTGGCGATCTCGTACGGCGCGACGACGACATCGGCGGCGGCGATCAGCGCGGTGAACTCGGCGACGTCCAGGTAGCGATAGGCGGTCGTCACCGCCGCGCCGGACTCCGCGATCAGCGCGTCCAGCTGCCGACCCGGCCCCAGATCCTCGCCGACCACCGCTCCCCGCCAGTCGGGCAACTCCGACAGGGCCCGGACGAACAGTTCCGGGTTCTTGTCGGCGCGGACCTGACCGGGCAGGAGGGCGAGCCTGCCCCCGGTCGGCGTCAGCTCGGCGCGCCAGCGCCCGACGAGGGCCGGGTCCACCGGCGGGGTCCACTGCACCAGGGGAACCCGGGCGACGTTCGGCACCCCCCGGTCGAGCAGCTTCCGCCGGTCGGCCTCGGAGTGGACGAGGACCCGGTCGGAGTCCGCGAGCGCGCTGCGTAGCGCCCGGCCGCCGCCGGGGGCGTTGGACCGGACGAACGTGTTGTGCGGACTGGCGACGGTGGTCGCGTTGCGCCGGCGGGCCACCGAGATCAGTTCCGGCGTCAGCGCGAACATGCCCTGGATGTGGACGACATCCTGGGCGTCGATCGCCCGGTGCAGGTGCGGCAGCGTCCGCATGACGTACCGCGCTGACGTCCTCGCCTGCCGGACGAGCCGGTTGGGCGAGGCGCGATGCCAGGTGACGCACTGGCACAGCCGTACCGAGGCGGGGGCCGCGTCGCAGTCGTCGGCGGTGTGGACGACCACCTCCACGCCGAGTTCCACCAGGCCGGCGGCGACCTCGACGGTGTGGTTGAAGACGCCGCCCCGGCCGCCCGACTCGATGAGGTGCACCCGCCGGATCACGACGCCGCCCGGCGGCGGGCAAGCTCCGCTACGGAGTCGACCACCGCGCCGACCGTCCGGGACCAGCCGAGCGTCTCGCAGCACTGCCACCCGGTGCGCTCGCGCGCGTGCCGCGCGGGCAGCTGCCGCAGCGCGTCGACGACCGCCTTCGCGAAGGAGTGCGGCTCGTCGCCCACCCAGTAGGCGTCGGCATCCCGTACCGCGTCGGGAAGGCCCCGAGCGGCGAACGGGGTCATCACAACGGACCGCCCCCGCGACATCGACTCCGTCAGTTTCAGCTGCGCGCCGCCGCCGGTGGTGGCGGGCGCGACGGTCACCGCCGCCGCGGCGTAGACCTCCGACACGTCGTCGAGGGTGCCGAGGACGGTGACCCCGGGGACCGCGTGGAATTCCGGGGCCAGCGCCTCGCTGCGCCGGCCCGCGATCACCAGCCGGGCCTCGGCGGTCTCGGCGCGGACGAGTGGCCAGACGTCCCGCACCAGCGCCCGCAGCGCCAGCACGTTCGGCTCGTAGTCGTACGACGCCAGCGCGAGGACGTACCCGTCCGCCGGCGAGGGGTGGTAGGGCCAGATGTCCACGCCGTTGGGGGCGAGGACGACCTCGCGGGTCCACTCGCGCAGGACGTCCAGATCCGGCTGGGAGAGCGCGACGCACAGGGCGGCACGGGCGGCGACCCGGGGCTCCCAGAAGCCGGCCTTGGTCGCCTCGACGCGACGCGCCATCCGTTGCCACCCGTGGGCCGACGACACCAGCGTCCGCAGGCGACGGCTCTCGATGTTGGCGAACTCGACGATGTTCGGTACCCGCCGGGACGCCGGCGGCGCCCATGCCGCCAGGTAGGAGTGGGACCAGTACACCGTGTCGGGCCGGAACTCGTCGCAGAGCGCGTCGAGCGCGTCGGCGACGGGCGCCAGGTAGTGCCCGCCGAGGTGGGGCCGGCCGGACGCTCGGGTGCGCGCTGCCGAGGGCGGTGACCAGGGCAGCGGGCGGGTCTCGACCGGCGGCTCCGACTGCTGCCTGCCGTGGTCGGGGAAGGTGACCAGCACCTCCACGTGCCGGCTCAGCGCCTCGGCCACCCGGGCGGTACGGATCCGCCCGCCGTGGTGTGCCGGCCAGGGCGGTTCGACGCTGACCACCAGGACCCGGCTCCTGCCGGCGCTCATGCCCGAACCACCTGACACCCCCGTGTGCGACCGCGACGCGGTCGCCGATCGTTGCTCATGGCCCGCTATCGTCCACGGCCCAACTCGGTTTCCAGCAGCCTGCGCAGTATCGCGCCACGACCCTCCCAGCCGTGTTCCGCCGCGCTCGTCATCCGCTCGGTCACGACGTTGTCGCCGACCGGCTGGAGCAGCTCCACCACCCGGGCCGCGAAGTCGTCGGCCTCGGCCACCGTCACAGAGGGGTTGGTACGCGCCAACTCGGTCACCGACGGCAGTCCGGTGCTCAGCACCGCCAAGCCCGAGGACAGGTACTCGAAGCACTTCAGCGGACTGACCCCGCGTGTGTAGTCGTTTATCGAGTACGGGATCAGCCCGACCGCGCAGGTACCGGCGACCTCGGCCAGCTGGCTGGGCGTGAGGACACCGAGGTGGCGGGCACCGAGCTGCTCAAGGCGCCGCAGCTCGGCGTCGAAGTTGCCCCCACCGGCGGCGAGCGGACCGGCCAGCAGCAGCTCACCCCGCCCGGACAGGGCGGTGGCGACCGATTCGAGCAGTCGCAGGTCGAGTTTGTGGACGGTGAGGTTCCCGGAGAAGAGGACGGCGGGCCGGCGTTCGGCCGCCGGCCGGCTCGCCGCCGTGAAGACCGACACGTCCGCGACGTTCGGCAGCAGCTCGATCCGGGGGAAGCCGGTGGTGGCGAGGTGTTCCTGGACGGCCTTGCTGGTGGCGATGGCGACGGCGGCGCGCGACGACAGCGAGCGCTCGCCGCGGCCCACCGCGACGCCGTCCACACCGGGGAAGGTCGCCAGCAGGTCCACGCAGTGGTAGACGGCGACGTCCGCCGCGTTCTCCAGGCCGTACGTGACCGGTGTGAACGTCCACAGTACGCGCGGCCGCGGACTGGCGAGCCAGTCGCTCGTGGCCCGGCGGAGCAGGGCCCGGTTGACCGGGAGCGTCGGCGCCCGGTGCACCGGCAGCACCAGCGGCGACACGATCTGCGCCCCGACCGGCCGGGGGCGGCGTGCCGAGGTCTCCTCCCGGTCGCCGAACGCCCGGCGGACCCGCGAGGCCATCCGTACGACGTCGTCGCGCCGAAGCTTGGGCCGGCGCAGGCCCAGTGACTCGACGAATGTCACCTTCGTGGTGCGGGCGAGTTCCCGCGCGACGTAGTGCTGGTTGGTCGCGATCGGAGAGTCCCACTCGGCGGTACCCAGGATCAGCACGTTCGCCACCGGGGTGTCGCCGAGTCGGGGTTGCTCCGGCACCGACGCCGTCACCATAAGTCATCTCCCGTGCACTGAGCCCGGCGCAAGATTAGGGGAGGTGGCAGGCGAAGCCAACACCCGCCGGTTTCCGGCCCCTCCTTGCGGTCCGGGTCGGCTACGCCTCGTCGGCCAACCAGGCGGCGATGTTCTCCTGAAAGGTCTGCGGGGTGAAGCGTTGGGCGTTGGTCATCGTCGCCGGCACGGACAGCTGCGCCGCCCGCCGGATGGGAGCCACGTAGGCGGCCGGGTCGGTGGCGTCGAGCAGGAAGCCGGTCTCGCCCTCCACCACGGTCTCCAGCAGCCCGCCACGGGCCCACCCCACGACCGGCGTACCGCAGGACTGCGCCTCCACCGGAATCATGCCGAAGTCCTCCAGCGCCGGGTAGAGCAGCGCGATCGCGCCCCAGTACAGCTCGCGAAGCCGGTCCTGCGACGGCCGGTACTCGAACTCGACCGGCACGTCGACGCGGGCTGCGAGCCGGCGCAGGTTCTCCTCCTCCGGCCCCCCGCCGGCGATCACCAGCGGCAGGCGGGCTGCCGCCGCGATCTCGATCATCAGGTCGAAGTTCTTGTACGGAATCCAGCGGCCGACGCCCAGGAGGTAGCGGCGGTCCTGGTTCCGTACCCGCGGCGGGGCCGTCCCGAAGTAGTCCACCTCCACCGGCGGGTTGATCACCCGGGCCTCGCGCCCCCAGTAGCGACGGATCCGCGCCTGCACCTCAAGGGAGTTCGCCGCGTAGCTGTGCACGTGCCGGCTCAGCCGCCTGTCTCCGGCCTGGAGCACGGCGCGCATCGGCGCGAGCGTGGCGTTGGCGCCGCGCCGGTCCAGTTCTGGACTCCACACGTAGCGGGCAGGCGAGTGCACGTAGCTCAGGTGGCGGGTCTGGTCCGGGTCACCGATCTTGACGGTGTGCGCGAAGGCGTGACTCGACGAGATCACGACGTCGTACTTCTTGCGGGTCAGCGTCCGCCAGGTGAGCGGCATGAGGGGAAGCGCGAGGGCCTTGCTCCGCCGCAACGGGGTCCTCGCCAGCCAGGATTCGTGGATCTCCTGCTGCACGGTGGCGTCGTCGTCCTTCCAGAGAACGAAACGGTCCGCGTGCGGCACGACCTCGGCCATGCTCAGGAAGACCTGCTCGGAACCGCCGGTGGCGCCGAACCACTCGTGGACCAGCGCGACGGAGCGGTCGGCGAGCGGCCGAAGCCCGGCGTCGGGTGTGGACGAGGTGAGACTCATTGGCTTCCCCCACCCGATCAGAAGACGACCACGTCCCGGATGTAGCTGGCGAAGCGGCGCAACTGATACGCCTCCGGCACCGGGGAGGTCATCCGGATCACCACCTGGCGGTTGACCAGTCCGGCTTCACCGCTGCGGTAGTAGGCGACCACGACAAGCCCATGCCGCTTCTCACCGTCGACATCGATGATCTGCTCCGCGTAGCTGGAGTACTCGCCACTGCGGATCCACTGTGCGCCCCAGGCCTCCTCGACGGCGCGCATGGCGTTCTGCCACTGCTCGCTGCACGGCTCGGGGCAGTTCCGCACGATCAACTCGCCGCCGGTCATCTCGTTGCCCGTGGCCGAGTTGCCGCAGTTGTACCTGACGAACCCGTCGGCCTGGGCGGCGAGGGTGCACTTCCAGCCCCCCGGAACCTTGACCGGGAACCCGACCCCTTCGAGATCGGCCAGCGTCTGCAGCTGGTCCCGCTCGCTGAACCTCGGCCACTGCGTCGGCCACGCGCCGGGCTTCGGCGGCTCGATGCCGGGCGACTGGGGCGGCGCCGTCGGCAGCGCCGGCGGCGCGGTGCCGGTGGACGAGGCCACCGGCGGCGCGGGGTCGTCGTCCGAGCCCGACAGGAGGGCCACGGCACCGACGCTCACCAGCACCACCACAACCAGTGCGGCGACACCGATCCAGAGCCCGGTCTTCCGGCGGGGTGGCTCGGAGGGGGCGATCCGGCGGACCGGCGACGCGAACGGATCGCGGGGCGCGGCGACGGCCGGCGAGTCGTACGGGATCGGTGAGTACGGGGCCAGTGCGGCGTCCGGCGCTGCCGGCGAGGCCGGTGCGCCCGAGATCGGGTGCGGGGCCGCGGGCACTGGTTGCTCGGGGATCGGGTTCACCGGCGCCGCCGGTTGCCCCTGCGGCACTCCCGACGTCGGGGCGGGCGCCCCGGACACCGGCTGCGGTGGGCCGGAGACTGGCGGGGCCGAGGTCGGCGACACGGACGCCGGGACCGGCGTGTACTCGACCCCGAGAGCCCGGAGCAGCTTCTCCGCGCCCGGTCCGGCCTCGGCCGGGTAGGCAACCCAGGGCGCGGCGGCTGAGAAGTCGGCGTACGTGTAGGACAGCGCCTCCGGACCCTGCGCCAACGAGTTCGCCGTGCCGGCGAACGCCTCGCGCCAGCCGGGGGTCTCGGCCACGGTGGCGTCGAGCAGCGCCACGGTGACGAGTCGACCCTGTTCGTCGAGGGCTGCCCACGCTTTACCGACCGGCGACGTCCCCAGCAGGTGGGTGTACCGGTAGGGGCCGTCCGGCTGCATGGCAACTCCTCTACTCGACCGCCGTGCGGATCCTATCGAGCCGGTGCACCTCGTCCCGCCCGCCGGTCGTCGCACTTCCGGGATCGCATCGAACCCGCAGCTCAGGTCGGGTCCGCCGGGCAGACCAGGGAACACTTGCCTTATGAAAGTTTTCATGCATAGAGTCGCAGGATGAATGACGGAGCTGCCATAGCGTCGACCGAACGGGTCGTCGGCCTGTTCGACGGGGTCCGGCTCACCCCGACGCAGCGGCGCATCGCACACTGCCTGGTGCAGCACGCTTCCGCCATCGGCTACCTCTCCGCCGCCGAGGTCGCCGAGCTGGCCGGGGTCAGCCAGCCGTCGGTCACCCGGTTCGCGGTGGCGCTGGGCCACGACGGCTACCCCGCACTCCGGCGCCGGCTGCGCGAGCTGACCGCCGCCGCGCCCGGGCCGGCCACCGCCGGCAACGAACTCCAGCAGGCGGTACGCGCCGAGATCGGCAACCTGGACCGGCTGGCCGGGCAGCTCGCCGACCGGGAGCGGATCGCCAGCACCGGGCGGCTGCTGGCCGCCAGCCGGCCACTGCCGGTGCTCGGCCTGCGCGCCGCCGCGCCGCTGGCCGCGTACTTCGCCTACTTCGCGGCCAAGGTGCACCCGGACGTACGGGTGCTCGACGACGGGGGCAGCCTGTTCACCGACCGCCTGGAGCAGGCGGTCGAGGCCGGGGCGCGGGCGCTGCTGGCGTTCGTGCTGCCCCGCTACCCCCGGGACACCCTGGACGCGCTGCGCGAAGCCCGCGACGCCGGGCTGACCGTGGTCGCGATCACCGACTCGCCGGTCAGCCCGGCGGCCGAGCACGCCGACGTGGTGCTGCCCGCCGCGGTCGGCGCGCAACTCGTGTTCGACCTGCACACCGCCCCGATGACCCTGGCCATGGTGCTGCTCCAGGCAATCTGCGACGCCGCCCCGGCCGAGACCCAACGACGGCTGGAGGCGTTCGAAGCCTCGGCCGCCCGTCGACAGTTGTTCCTCGGTTAGGAGGAGTCCCACCATGACGCAAGCCAACCAAGCAGCCCGTAGCGCCGGGCCGATTCGGGCCGCGCGCGGCCCGGAGCGCACCGCCCGCGGCTGGCCGCAGGAGGCCGCCCTGCGGATGCTGATGAACAACCTCGACCCGGAGGTCGCCGAGCGCCCCGACGACCTGGTCGTCTACGGCGGCACCGGGAAGGCGGCCCGGGACTGGCCGTCGTACCACGCCCTGGTGCGGACGCTGACCGACCTGCGCGACGACGAGACGATGCTGGTGCAGTCGGGTCGCCCGGTCGGGGTGATGCGCACCCACGAGTGGGCGCCCCGGGTGCTGCTGGCTAACTCGAACCTGGTGGGCGACTGGGCGACCTGGCCGGAGTTCCGCCGCCTGGAGCAGCTCGGCCTGACCATGTACGGGCAGATGACCGCCGGGTCGTGGATCTACATCGGCACCCAGGGCATCCTCCAGGGCACATACGAGACGTTCGCCGCGGTGGCCGCGAAGCGCTTCGAGGGCACTCTGGCGGGCACCCTGACGCTGACCGGCGGCTGCGGCGGGATGGGCGGGGCACAGCCCCTCGCGGTCACCATGAACGACGGCGTCTGCCTGATCGTGGATGTGGACCGGACCCGGCTGGAGCGCCGGGTGCACGACCGCTACCTGGATGAGATCGCCGACAGCCTGGACGACGCGGTCGAGCGGGTCCTCGCGGCGAAGCGGGACCGGCGGGCGCTGAGCGTCGGCGTGGTCGGCAATGCCGCCACGGTCTTCCCGGAGCTGCTGCGCCGGGGCGTACCGATCGACATCGTCACCGACCAGACCAGCGCCCACGACCCGCTGTCGTACCTGCCGGAGGGGGTCGAGCTGGCCGACGCCCGGGACTACGCGGCGGCCAAACCGGCCGAGTTCACCGACCGGGCCCGGGCGTCGATGGCGAAGCACGTCGAGGCGATGGTGGGCTTCCTCGACGCCGGTGCGGAGGTCTTCGACTACGGCAACTCGATCCGGGGCGAGGCCAAGCTCGGCGGGTACGAGCGGGCGTTCGACTTCCCCGGCTTCGTGCCGGCGTACATCCGGCCGTTGTTCTGCGAGGGCAAGGGCCCGTTCCGGTGGGCGGCGCTCTCCGGCGACCCGGCCGACATCGCCGCCACCGACCGGGCGATCCTGGAGCTGTTCCCGGAGAACGAGTCCCTGGCCCGGTGGATGCGGATGGCCGGCGAGCGGGTGGCCTTCCAGGGTCTGCCGGCGCGGATCTGCTGGCTGGGCTACGGCGAGCGGGACAAGGCGGGCGTGCGGTTCAACGAGATGGTCGCCTCGGGTGAGCTGAGCGCGCCGGTGGTTATCGGCCGGGATCATCTGGACTGCGGCAGCGTGGCCAGCCCCTACCGGGAGACCGAGGCGATGGCCGACGGTTCCGACGCGATCGCCGACTGGCCGCTGCTCAACGCGCTGGTCAACACGGCCAGCGGGGCGTCCTGGGTGTCCATCCACCACGGTGGTGGGGTGGGCATCGGGCGGTCCATCCACGCCGGCCAGGTCTGTGTGGCCGACGGCACCGCGCTGGCCGGCCAGAAGATCGAACGGGTGCTGACCAACGACCCGGCGATGGGCGTCATCCGGCACGTCGACGCCGGCTACGACGACGCCCGCGAGGTCGCCACGCGCACCGGCGTCCGCGTCCCGATGGCGGAGTAAGGAAGGGCCCCTTGTTAACGCATACGGTAGAGGAAGGGCCCCTTCTTAACAGGTTCCGCACGCTGTGGGACGAGATCGCCCCGATCGGGCGGGACCCCGGCAGCGGCGGGTACCTGCGGTTCGCGCTCACCGAGCCGGAACTGCGACTGCGGGAGTGGTTCCGGGAGCAGGCGCGGCTGCGTGGCATGCCGGTCACCACCGACGGCAACGGCAACCTGTTCGCCTGGTGGGGCGACCCGGACGCCGGGGACGCCGTGCTGACCGGCAGCCACTTCGACTCGGTGCCGCACGGCGGGGCGTACGACGGGCCGCTGGGGATCGTCAGCGCGCTGCTGGCCGTGGACGAGCTGCGCGCGGCCGGTGTCGCGCCGGCCCGTCCCCTGGTGGTCGGCGCGTTCGTCGAGGAGGAGGGCGGCCGGTTCGGCGTACCCTGCCTGGGATCGCGGCTGCTCACCGGGCAGATCACGCCCGACCGGGCGGGTGCCCTGCGCGACGCGGCCGGGGTGAGCTTCGCCGAGGCGCTGGGTGACCGGCCGACGGGCGCCGACCCGGCGCTGCTCAGCCGCCTCGCCGCCTTCGTGGAGCTGCACGTCGAGCAGGGCCGCGCGCTGGTCGACCAGGACGCGCCGGTCGCGGTGGCCAGCGCCATCTGGCCGCACGGCCGCTGGCGCTTCGACTTCACCGGCGAGGGAAACCACGCCGGTACGACCCGGATGGCCGACCGCCGCGACCCCATGCTCACGTACGCGTTCACGGTGCTCGCGGCGAACAAGGAAGCCCGGCTGCGCGACGCCCACGCCACCGTGGGGCGGGTCGCCGTCGAGCCGAACGCGACCAACGCGATCCCGTCCCGGGTGACCGGGTGGCTGGACGCCCGGGCCGCCGAGCCGGACACCCTCACCGGCCTGGTCGAGGCGGTACGGACCAAGGCGGCCGAACGGGCCCGACGCGACGGCACGGAGGTCACCCTGACCGAGGAGTCGGCGACCCCGCTGGTGGCGTTCGACGGCGGGCTGGCCGATCGGCTGGCCGGGCTGCTGGACGCCCCGGTGCTGCCCACCGGGGCCGGGCACGACGCGGGGGTGCTCGCGGCACACGTACCCACGGCGATGATCTTCGTCCGCAACCCGACCGGGGTGTCCCACTCCCCCGCCGAGTCGGCCACCGACGCCGACTGCGCCGCCGGGGTGACCGCCCTGGCCCGGGTACTGGAGGAGCTGACCAGATGACCTCCTCCACCCGTTGGCTCGCCGAGTACGCGTGGCTCCCCGAGCACGCCGAGCCGACCCCGGACGTGCTGATCGAGACGGTCGACAACCGGATCACCGCCGTAACGCCGCTGACCCCGGGCAGCCAGCCGGACGCCGGGGTCGAGGTGTTGTCCGACGCCGTCCGGCTGCCGGGACTGACCCTGCCCGGGCTGGCCAACGCCCACTCGCACGCCTTCCACCGGGCGCTGCGTGGGCGCACCCACGGCGGACGCGGCGACTTCTGGAGCTGGCGGGACCAGATGTATGCCGTCACCTCCCGGCTCGACCCGGATTCCTACCTGGCCCTGGCGCGGGCGGTGTACGCCGAGATGGCGCTGGCCGGTATCACCTGTGTGGGCGAGTTCCACTACCTGCACCACGGACCGGGCGGCACCCCGTACGCCGACCCGAACGCGATGAGCGCGGCGTTGGTCGAGGCGGCGGCGCACGCCGGGATCCGGCTGACCCTGCTGGACACCTGCTACCTGACCGCGTCGGTGGACGGCCAGCCGTTGGCCGGGCCGCAGCAGCGCTTCGGTGATGGTGACGCGTTGCGCTGGGCCGAGCGGGTCGACGCGTTCACCCCGGACGGCGAGCACGCCCGGGTCGGCGCGGCCATCCACTCCGTACGGGCGGTGCCGGCCGAGCAGCTCGCCACGGTGGCCGGCTGGGCGGGCCGGCACGCGGCGCCGCTGCACGTGCACCTGTCGGAGCAGCCGGCCGAGAACGACGCCTGCCGGGCGGTGCACGGTCGTACCCCGACCGGGCTGCTGGCCGACCACGGCGCGCTCGGCCCGGGCACCACCGCGGTCCACGCCACCCATCCGACCAGCGGCGACGTGAGCCTGCTCGGGGAGAGCCGGACCGGGGTCTGCCTCTGCCCGACCACCGAACGGGACCTCGCCGATGGCATCGGGCCGGCCCGCCGGATGGCCGACGCGGGCATCCCGCTCAGCCTGGGCAGCGACAGTCACGCCGTGATCGATCCGTTCGAGGAGGCCCGGGCGGTCGAGCTGGACGAGCGGCTGCGTACCCGCCGGCGCGGCCACTTCACGCCGGTCGAGCTGCTGACCGCGGCCAGCACGGCCGGGCACGCCGCGCTGGGCTGGACCGACGCCGGCCGGATCGCGGTCGGTGACCGCGCCGACCTGGTCACGGTGCGGCTGGACAGCGTACGCACCGCCGGGGTGGCTCCGGCGGGCGCGTGGTTCGCGGCGGGAGCGGCCGACGTCACCCAGGTCGTGGTGGACGGCCGGGTGCTGGTCCGCGACGGCCGCCACCTGACCGTCGACGTACCGCGGGAACTGGCCACGTCGATCGCGGAGGTGAGCCCATGAGTCGCGTCAACGGCGGCAGCCTGCTGGTGGACAACATCGGCGAGCTGGTCACCAACGAGTCCGGTTCGGGCGAGGGTGGGCCGCTGGGCATCCGTCGGCGGGCCGCCGTGCTCGTCGAGGACGGCGAGGTGGCCTGGGTCGGGCCGGCCTTCGATGCGCCGGCCGCCGACCGGCGCATCGACGCCGACGGCGCGGCGGTGCTGCCCGGGTTCGTGGACAGCCACGCGCACCTGGTCTTCGCCGGGGACCGGGCCACCGAGTTCGCGGCCCGGATGGCCGGGCAGCCGTACACCGGTGGGGGCATCCGGACCACGGTCGGCGCGACCCGCACGGCCCCCGACAGCGAGCTGCGCGCCAACGTGCGCCGGCTGCACGGCGAGGCACTGCGGCAGGGCACCACCACGATCGAGATCAAGAGTGGGTACGGCCTCACCGTCGCCGATGAGGCCCGCTCGCTACGGATCGCCGCCGAGGTCACCGGGGAGACCACGTTCCTGGGTGCGCACGTGGTCCCGGCCGAGTACGCCGACCGCCCCGACGAGTACGTGGGCCTGGTCTGCGGACCGATGCTCGCCGCCGCCGCGCCGTACGCCCGCTGGATCGACGTGTTCTGCGAACGGGGGGCCTTCGACGCCGACCACACCCGGGCGATCCTGACCTGCGGGCAGGCCGTCGGCCTGGGCGTACGGGTGCACGCCAACCAGCTCGGCCCCGGCCCGGGCGTGCAGCTCGGGGTGGAGCTGGGCGCGGCCAGCGTGGACCACTGCACCCACCTCACCGACGCCGACGTGGACGCGCTGCAGTCGACCCGGGTCGACTGCATGTGCGCCGAGGGCGGGCACACGGCGACCGTCGCCACCCTGCTGCCCGGCGCCGAGTTCTCCACCCGCTCGCCGTACCCGGACGCCCGCCGGCTGCTCGACGCCGGGGTCACCGTGGCCCTGGCCACCGACTGCAACCCCGGCTCGTCGTACACCTCGTCGATGCCGTTCTGCATCGCACTCGCCGTACGCGAGATGCGGATGACCCCGGCGGAGGCGGTGTGGGCCGCGACCGCCGGTGGCGCGCTGGCGCTGCGCCGCACCGACGTCGGCGTGCTGCGGCCCGGCGCCCGGGCCGACCTGATCATCCTCGACGCACCGTCCCACCTGCACCTGGCCTACCGGCCCGGGGTGCCCCTGATCCGCCAGGTTCTGCACAACGGAGTACCGCTATGACCGTGACCATCCAGCCCACCGGGGTCTCCCCCGCCGACTTGCTCGCCGTGGCGCGCGGCACCGTCAAGGTCGTCCTCGACCCGGCCACCGTCGACGCCATGGCGACCAGCCGGTCCATCGTGGACGGCATCGAGGCCGCCGGCCGTCCCGTGTACGGCGTCTCCACCGGCTTCGGGGCGCTCGCCAACACCTTCGTCGCCCCCGAGCGGCGGGCCGAGCTGCAGCACGCGCTGATCCGCTCGCACGCCGCCGGGGTGGGCGCGCCGATGCCGCGGGAGGTGGTCCGCGCGATGATGCTGCTGCGGGTCCGCTCGCTCGCCCTCGGCCGCTCCGGGGTCCGTCCGCTGGTCGCCGAGGCGCTGGTGGACCTGCTCAACCACGACGTCACCCCGTGGGTGCCGGAGCACGGCTCGCTGGGTGCCTCCGGCGACCTGGCGCCACTGGCGCACTGCGCGCTGGTGCTACTCGGTGAGGGCTGGGTGCTCGGCGCCGACGGCGAGCGGGTGCCCGCCGCCGACGCGCTACGGCGGGCCGGCCTCGAACCGGTCGAGCTGGCCGCCAAGGAGGGGCTGGCGCTGATCAACGGCACCGACGGCATGCTCGGCATGCTGCTGCTGGCGATCCACGACGCGGCCCACCTGTTCACCATGGCGGACGTGACCGCGGCGCTGGCGATCGAGGCGATGCTCGGCTCGGAACGACCGTTCCTGCCGGAGTTGCACACCATCCGCCCGCACCCCGGGCAGGGCCTCTCGGCGGCGAACATCCACCGGCTGCTGCAGCACTCGGCGGTGATGGACTCGCACCGCGACGACCTGGCGCACGCGGTGCAGGACGCCTACTCGATGCGCTGCGCGCCGCAGGTGGCCGGCGCCGCCCGGGACACCCTGGACTTCGTCCGCACGGTGGCCGGCCGGGAGCTGGCGTCGGTGGTGGACAACCCGGTGGTGCTGCCCGACGGCCGGGTCGAGTCGACCGGGAACTTCCACGGCGCGCCGCTGGGCTTCGCCGCCGACTTCCTGGCCATCGCCGCCGCCGAGGTGGGCGCGATCGCCGAGCGCCGGGTCGACCGGTTGCTCGACGTCACCCGCTCCCGGGACCTGCCGGCGTTCCTCTCCCCCGACGCCGGGGTCAACTCCGGGCTGATGATCGCCCAGTACACCGCCGCCGGCATCGTGGCGGAGAACCGCCGGCTGGCCGCGCCCGCGTCGGTGGACTCGCTGCCCACCAGCGGGATGCAGGAGGACCACGTCTCGATGGGCTGGGCCGCGGCAAAGAAGCTGCGCACCGTCCTGGACAACCTGACCAGCCTGCTCGCGGTGGAGCTGCTGGCCGCCGTACGCGGGCTCCAGCTGCGGGCGCCGCTGGTGCCGTCGCCGGCCGGACGGGCGGCGATCGCGGCGCTGGGCGAGGTCGCCGGTACGCCCGGCCCGGACGTCTTCCTCGCCCCGCTGATGGAGGCGGCCCGCGCCGTGGTCGGCAGCCCGGAGCTGCGCTCCGCCATCGAGCGGGAGGTCGGCCCGCTCGAGTGAGTCCGCACGCCCTGGCCGGCCCGGACGCCCCCGGGTCGGCCGGGGCCACCCTCCCGCCGACGGCGACGTCAGGGTGGGAGGCGACCTCAAGGCCGCCCCGCCCATCGCGGTGCGGGCGGGGCCCCTCAGCTCAGCTGGCCGGCGGGAGCACCTTCGCGACCAGTGCAGCCAGCTCGCGCAGGGCCTTGCCGCGGTGGCTGACCGCGTCCTTCTCGGCGGGGGTCAGCTCCGCGTTGGTGCGGTCCTGGCCGTCGCCCAGGAAGATCGGGTCGTAGCCGAACCCGCCGTCCCCGCGTGGGGCCCGCAGTACCCGGCCCACCTGCCGGCCGTCCACGAGATGCTCCTTGCCACCGGGCAGCACCAGCGCGACCGTGCAGACGAAGGAGGCGCCCCGGTGCTCGTCCGGCACGTCGGCGATCTGGTCGAGCACCAGCTGGAGGTTGGCGTGGTCGTCGCCGTGCTGACCGGCCCAGCGGGCGCTGAACACCCCCGGCATCCCGTTCAGCGCGTCGACGGCCAGCCCGGAGTCGTCGGCGATCGTCGGCAGGCCGGTACGCCGGCAGCCCTCCCGCGCCTTGATCAGCGCGTTCTCACCGAAGGTGAGCCCGGTCTCCGGCAACTCGGGGTACGCCTCGACGTCGTCCAGCCCGACCAGGGCAATCCGGTGCGCGCCGAGCGCGCCGTCCAGGATGCGCTGCAGCTCGATGAGTTTCTTACGGTTCCGGGTGGCGAGCAGGACCTTGTTCATTGGGAGAGAGCCTTCCGCTGGGCTTCGGCCAGTTCCACGCAGCCGGCGACGGCCAGGTCGAGCAGGGCGTCCAGCTGCTCGCGGGCGAACACGCCTGCCTCGCCGGTGCCCTGCACCTCGACGAACTCCCCGGTGCCGGTGCAGACCACGTTCATGTCGACCTCGGCGGCCACGTCCTCGTCGTAGCACAGATCCAGGCGCGGCTCGCCCGCGATCACGCCGACGCTGACCGCGGCCACCGAACGGTGCATCACCTTCTCCGGCTTGCCGGCCAGGGCCTTGCGCGCGGCGAGCCAGGTCACCGCGTCGTACAGGGCCACGTACGCGCCGGTGATCGCCGCGGTCCGGGTACCACCGTCGGCCTGCAGCACGTCGCAGTCGAGCACGATGGAGTTCTCGCCGAGCGCCTTGAGGTCGACGGCGGCGCGCAGGCTCCGGCCGACCAGCCGGGAGATCTCGTGGGTACGCCCGCCGACCCGCCCCTTGACGCTCTCCCGGTCGGAGCGGGTGTTGGTGGCCCGGGGCAGCATCGCGTACTCGGCGGTGACCCAGCCCAGGCCGGAGCCTCTACGCCAGCGGGGCACCCCCTCGGTGACGCTCGCCGTGCAGAGAACCCGGGTCGCGCCGAACTCCACCAGTACCGAGCCCTCCGGATGGGTGCTCCAGCCTCGGGTCAGGGTCACCGGTCGAAGTTGGTCGGGCTGCCGCCCGTCAGGTCGTGCCATGCCCTGCACCCTATGTGGTGCCCTGATCGAACCGTCCCCGGGTGTCCACCGCTCAGTCGTGCCAGCCGACGGCCAGGGTCACGGTGACGTAACCGTCGATGGAGCGGTTGCCCGGGAGGGCGACGTAGGTCGCGGTCATCTCGAAGCCGTCCCGCCTCCAGGTGAAGTACCCGCAGGACGGGGCGCCGGGATCGGAGAGGCAGTCCTGCATCCGGTCCACGGTGATGCCCAGCCCGGCGTTGCTCAGGAACGCCTGGATGCTCTGCGCCACGTCCACCGGGCACCTGCCCCGTTTGCAGTCGAGCTTGTAGGTCGCCCCGACGCTCTTGTCGCCCTCGGAGACGCTGAGACGGTAGAAGCCGGCCGGGATCCCGGCGTCGTTGATCATCTCCTTGCGCTGTTCCTGCAGCTGGCGCGGCCGGTACCAGCCGTCGTAGGTGAAGAAGCCGCCGCAGCAGAGCGCGAGCAGCAGCGCGCCGACGCCGAGCAGGATGCCCACCACCCGGCCGGCACCGGACCGCTTGCGTGGTGCCGGTCCCGGCGGGAAGTGCCCCGGGTACGGCGAGCCGGGCGGATAGCCGCCCGGCGGAGCCGGGTACGCGCCGCCGGGCACGGGCGGCTGCGGACCGCCCGGTGGAGCGGGGTAGCCGGATGCGGACGACTGAGGAGCGCCCGGTGGAGCGGGGTAGCCGGGTACGGGCGGCTGCGGACCGGCCGGCGGCCAACCCTGTGCCGGCGGCTGCGGGCTGGTGGGCGGCCATCCCGGCGTGGGCTGCGGCGAGGCGGTGGCCGGCCAGCCGGACGGCGGCGGCTGGGGCAGGCCCGCTGGTGGCTGTGGTGGGCCCGCCGGTGGCCAACCGGACGACGATGACGGCGGGCCGGTGGGCGACTGCGGACCGGCCGGCGGCCACTCCGGTGCCGGCGGCGGCTGGCCCGCGGGCGGCCAACCGGACGACGGCGGCGGGCCAGCAGGCGACTGTGGCGGGCCGGCGGGGTGGGGCGGGCCGGGCACGCCGGAGGAGGGGTCCGTCACCCGGGCGATCTTAGGGTCTGATCATCGCCCTGGCTGCCCCGTCGCGGTCTCCCCGACGGCGACGGCGACGAGGTGCTCGGCGGCCCGCACGACCGAGTGTGCGACTCCGTTGACGTCCGGCGGGAACGACTCGGTCACGATGGCGATCCGCATGCCTCCCACCGTGAAGGTCACAGCGAAGATTCAGAAGACGCTCGGCTGGCCGGCCGGCGAACAGCGCGCCACCAGGGCGTGTGTCGGGCGGGTCAGATGTCGTAGGTGGCGCCGGGGCGGACCACTTCCAGTGGGCCGGCGTACACGGCGGAGGCGGAGGCGACCGTGTGCGCCTCGCTGCCCCAGGCGGCCACCAGGTGGGTCAGCAGCAACCGGCCGACGTTGGCCTTGGCCGCCGCCTCGCCGGCCTCCCGGCCGGTGAGGTGCAGGTCCGGTGGGTTGTCGACGCCGTCGAGATAGCTGGCCTCGCAGAGGAAGGCGTCGGCGTTGTGGGCGAGCCGGAGCAGCGCCTCGCAGGGGGCGGTGTCTCCGGAGTAGCAGAGTGTCCGGCCGGCGTGTTCCAACCGGACGCCGTAGGTCTCCACCGGGTGCAGCACCCGGTCCACGGTGACGGTGAACGGACCGATCGGGAAGGTACCGGGTTGCAGGGCGTAGAACTGGTAGACGTCCTCGACCGTGCTGTCCTCCTGCCCGTACGCGGCGGCGAGCCGGTCCGGGGCTCCGGCGGGCGCGTAGACCGGCAACGGCGGGTACGGGCCGTCCGGGGCGTATCGCCGCACGACCACGTACGACGCGGCGTCGAGGATGTGGTCGCAGTGCAGGTGGGTCAGGAGGATGGCGTCCGGGGCGTGCAGCCCGGCGTAGCGTTGGAGGGTGCTCAGCGAGCCCGGGCCGAAGTCGACCAGGAGCCGGAAGTCCTCTGCCTCGACCAGATATGCCGAGCAGGGGGACTCGGGTCCGGGGAAGCTGCCCGCGCAGCCCAGGACGGTCAGTCGCATCGAGTTGTCTCGCTGTCACGGTAGGTAGTGATTGTGCTTGCCACCGCTCCGGCGGTGATCACTACCGACGCGTACGGCACGCTGCGCAGCCTACGCCCGCCTGCGTAGAGGCAAGAATGATCTGCTGGAAGTTGTCACCAACGTGACACCCGTTTCGGCCGTCCGATCGACTCCGAGTTGCCGGAGTGGACGGTCGGGATGGACCGACGTGACGAGGGCCACCGGCAACGTGCCGGTGGCCCTCGTGTTGTCGCTCGCCTCGTTCGAGGCCCTCGGGTGGGTCAGGCCCAGAGCTGGCCCTCCAGGGCGTCCTCCGCGTCGGAGAGGGTGCCGCCGTACGCCCCGGTGCTGAGGTACTTCCAGCCTCCGTCGCTGACCACGAACGCCACGTCGGCGCGGCGGCCGTCCCGCACCGCCTCGTGCGCCACGGCCAGCGCCGCGTGCAGGACCGCCCCGGTGGAGAAGCCGACGAAGAGGCCCTCCACCTCCACCAACTGCCGGGTACGCAGCACCGCGTCCCGGGTGCCCACGGAGAACCGCCGGTTGAGCACGGTTGCGTCGTAGAGCTCCGGGACGTATCCCTCGTCGATGTTGCGCAGGCCGTAGACCAGCTCGCCGTAGCGCGGCTCGGCGGCGACGATCTGGATGCCGTCGACCTTCTCGCGCAGGTACCGCCCGGTGCCCATCAGGGTGCCGGTGGTGCCCAGCCCGGCCACGAAGTGGGTGATCGTCGGCAGGTCGTGCAGCAGCTCGGGACCGGTTGTCTCGTAGTGCGCCCGGGCGTTCGCCTCGTTGCCGTACTGGAACAGCATCACCCAGTCCGGGTGCTCGGTGGCGATCTGCTTGGCGGTGGCGACCGCCTGGTTGGAACCGCCGGCCGCCGGCGAAAAGATGATCTCCGCGCCGTACATCCGGAGCAGTTGCACCCGCTCGGTGGAGACGTTCTCCGGCATCACGCAGACCAGGCGGTAGCCGCGCAGCTTGGCCACCATGGCCAGGGAGATGCCGGTGTTTCCGCTGGTCGGCTCCAGGATCGTGTCGCCCGGTCGGAGCCGGCCGGCCGCCTCGGCGGCCCGGACCATGAACAGGGCGGCCCGGTCCTTGATGCTGCCGGTCGGGTTACGGTCCTCCAGCTTCGCCCACAGCCGCACCGGCGGCGCACCGTCGGGCACCGTCGGCGACAGCCGGGGCAGCCCCACCAGTGGCGTCCCGCCACAGGCGTCCAGCAGGCTCTCGTACCGCGCCATCGCGCCCGCCTCAGCCCGCGGTGACGGGCGCCCGGCGCCCGGCGGGCACGGCGGCGGTGTGCTGCGTGATCGCCGCGGCGGCGGCGCTGTGCTGTGCGATCGCCGCGGCGGCGGCGAAGCCGAACGCTCCGCCGGCCACCGCGGGCAGGATGGTGACGCTGTCGCCGTCGGACAGCTTGGCGTCCAGCGCGCCGAGGAAGCGTACGTCCTCGTCGTTGACGTAGACGTTGACGAAGCGGTGCAGCGCGCCGGCCTCGGTGACCAGCCGACCGCGGAGCCCGGCGTGCCGGGAGTCCAGGTCGGTGAGCAGGTCGTCCAGGGTGTCGCCGCTGCCCTCGACGATCTTCGCGCCGCCGGTGTAGCTGCGCAGGATGGTGGGGATGCGAACCTCGATGGCCATGGTGTCGTACTCCTCGATCGGGTGTGCTCGGTGACGGGAAAGGGTGTGCGGGGCTGAGAAGGTCAGCGGCCCGAACACTCGTAGTCGACCGTCGCCGGGCTCTGCCCGAACATGTAGGACTGCACGGCGTGCGGATCCACCCCGGCGTCGAGGATCCGTACCGGCTCCTCGGTCACCACCCCGTCCACGATCCGGAAGGAGCGAATCTCCTCCGTGTCGGGCTCCCGGGTGGAGACGAGTAGATAGTGCGCGCCCGGCTCACCGGCGAAGGAGACATCGGTACGCGACGGGTACGCCTCGGTGGCGGTGTGCGAGTGGTAGATGACGACGGGCTCCTCGTCCCGGTCGTCCATCTCACGCCACACCCGCAGCTGCTCCATCGAGTCGAACTCGTAGAACGTCATCGATCGGGCGGCGTTGTCCATCGGGATGTGCCGGGTCGGGGAGTCGCTGCCGACGGGACCGGCGACGACACCACATGCCTCGTCGGGGTGATCCCGACGGGCGTGGGCGACGATCGCGTCGACGATCGACCGGTCGATGCTCAGCACGCCGCCAAGCCTAGCGCTCGACGGTGGCCGACCGCGAGGCGGCGCCGGTCACAGTCAGTCGATCAAGGCGTTGAGCAGGGATTCCTGGAGATAGCCCAGGTAGGCGTAGACCGAAAGCTGGAACACCCGGCTGGAGGTCGGATCCTCGGCGACCGCGTCGTCGAGTTCCACGCCCAGGTCCGTCCCGTCCTTGATCTCCAGCCGTACGCCCATCGCCAGCCGGGCGTCGTTGATCGCCCGCAGCCACGCCTCGGCCGCCTCGGCGTCCAGGCGCACCTCCCCGCCGCCGTCGCCGGGCAGCGCGGCCAGGATCGCCCCGGCCTGGTCGATCTTCGCGGTCTTCAGGTCGCCCTCGGTGTACCGGCGGAACTCCGCGGTTCCCGCCGCGTCGTCCGGATAGACCTCGGGAAAGAGCCGGCACACCACCGGGTCGGAGTGGTCGAAGCCGTCGGTGAGCAGGCCGACCACCTCAGAGGCGACCTTGCGCAGCACACGCACCTCGTCGACGGCGAAGTTGGCGACGTACCGGTCCCCCCGGCGGCGGAACATGCTCACGACCGGTCCACCGTCGCCCAGAGGCCGTACGCGTGCAGCTGCGAGGCGTCGTGCTCCATCCGCTCCCGGGCGCCGCTGGACACCACGGCCTTGCCCTTGTGGTGCACGTCCAGCATGAGCTGCTCGGCCTTCTCCCGGCTGTAACCGAACAGCTTCTGGAACACCCAGGTCACGTAGGCCATGAGATTGACCGGATCGTCCCACACGATCGTCACCCACGGCCGGTCCGAAGCCGGCACCTCATCGGTGTCCGGAGTCTCGACCGGTGCAACCTGCGGAGCCGCCATGCCCCCCATCGTGCCACCGGTTGAGCGGAACCGAGGAACCGGAACGCCGGACCGGCCCGGATCGCGGCCCACGGCCGCGCCGTGACCACGGCCGGTTCCGTGGAAGCGGGTCTCCCGGATCTCGTCGAGCCGCCCCTCCTGGGCAGGCGGGAGCGCCCCGACGGCGGTGCCGACGGGGCGGACGGCCGGACCGTCAGGCGAGCAGGATGCCGTGTTCGGCAGCATCGGACAGCACCGTGCCAAGCGAGAGACGGACCACCTCGAACCGGCGGGCGATCTCCCGGGTGAGTTCCAGTTCGATCTCCCGCAACGCCCGTTGGGCCCAGGCCCGGGCTTCGTTCGGATCCTCGCTGCCAGGAGTACGCCAACGCTGCCAGCAGCCACCCGACAGCGCCACCGCGACCGGCGGGAGCACCTCCGTACGGGCCGGCGCGGGGTACGCGGACAGCGCGTCGATCGCCGCGACGCCGGTCAGCCCCGCCACGCCCGCGGTACTGGTGACGAGCAGTACCCGTTCCAGCTCCTGACCGATGGTGTGGTCGGCCATACCCCAGCGGACCGCCTGGTTGATGCGGCGGCGGACCCCCTCGGCCAGGGGCACACCGAACAGCCGCCCGGCCGCGTCGTCGACGATCTCGCGGACGACATGGTCGCACTGCGCGGTGGCCAGCAGCGACAGCGCCTCCACCTCACGGTCGAGCAGTTGGGGCAGCCCGGCGCAGCCGACGCCGAAGACGATCTCCTGCACCACCCGCAGGTGCATGTTGGCCAGCTCCAGCGCCAGATGCTGGCGGATGCGCCGGACGCCGGAATTCACCTGCCGGTCGAGCCGCTCGGACCATTCGCCCGGCTCGGCCAGCACCGGCACCCGGCCGTGCGTGCCGGGCACCTCCGGCGGCTCGACGCTGGCCCGGCGCAGCCCCTCGTCGGACGACCAGGCGACCAGCGCCCGCTTCAGGTCGGCCACGCCGCCCTCGATGATCGGGAACCAGCGGGCGTCGGCCAGCCCCGGCACGGCGGCGAGCAGCGCGGCCCGGAACGCCTCGACGGTGACCGCGACCGGGTCCACCGCCGGGCCGCCGGACTCCCCCGAACCCTGCGCAGCCGCCGTGCCCTCGGGCACCGCCGCCCACCCGCCGGTACCCGGCGTGACCGCGAAGAAGACCCGGACCGGTGCCCGGGCGACCGCGGACAGCAGATCCAGCTCCGCGGAACTGAAGGACTGGTCCGCCGCGATCACGAACAGCAGGGCCCCGGCCCGGCCCAGGGCGTCGAGCAGCACCCCGGCGCCGGCGCTGCCCATCGACGCGCCGTCCGGCGTGTCGACCAGGGCGAACCGCTTCAGCAACGGCTCGGGCAGGCTCAACTCGACCCGGCGTGGCGGGCGGGCCAGGGCCGGACCGACGGCCGGCGCTTCCGGGCGGTACGAGTGCGGCAGCCGGTAGCCGGGCACGTAGGCGGCCCGGGTGGGCTTCACCGAGTGGCGTACCACCAGCCAACTGCCGGCCGGCACGGTGAGCATCCCGGCATCGAGGTCCAACATCGCGGCGAGTACGGCCGCCCGGTCGGCGCCGGCGGGGCCGGCCGCGATCACTGCGAGCGGCTCGCGCGGGTCGTTGCCGGTCATGCCGAGTCGATCCGGGAAGGGGCCGGGGCCTGGCGGCGCAGCCGCGTCGTCAGACGTGCCAAGGTCGTGGAGAGGGCCCGGCTTCATCAGGCGGCGGCCTCCGAGACAGGGCGGCCGGCATGGCCGGCCGCGGCGAACTTTCCGGTGACGGCACCCGGATTCAGGAAGAGTACGGGCGCCAGCGTCAGGAACGGGACAATTCAGGTACTCAGTGGTAACTCTGCGATTACTCAACTTCACCCACTCGGGCTACCGGTCGGGGCGCAGTTCCGTCGATATGCTGCGCGAATGGTGGGTCGGTGGGGATTCGTGGGCCGTACGGCAGAACTCAACCGTCTGCGGGTGGCGGTGACCGGCGCCGAGGGCTGCGGCATCCTCTTCACCGGCAGCGCAGGCATCGGTAAGAGTCGACTGCTCCGGCAGGGGGTGGACGCGCTCCCCGGCGACGAGTACGCGGTCTGGTGGATCGCGGCCAGCGCCACCACCGCGGCGATGCCGTTCGGTGGCCTGGTCCAGGTGCTTCCGGTCGAACAGCCGCAGGGCCTGTCCCCGGCGGGCATCCTGCGCTGGGCGGTCGAGGTGTTGCAGCAGCAGGCCGCCGGCCGGCGGATCGTGCTCGCCGTCGACGACGCGCACCTGCTGGACCCGCCGTCGGCCGCGCTGGTGCACCTCGTGGCCCGCTCGGAGAACGCCTGCGTGGTGGGCACCCTGCGCGACGGCGAACAGATCCCGTTGCCGATCAGGGCACTGTGGACCGACGGTCTGGTCGAACACGCCGAGCTGAGCCCACTTGCCCCCACCGAGACCGCCGGGCTGCTCGCCGCCATCCTGGGCGGCCCGGTCGACGGCGGCTCGTCGGACCGGCTGGGCCGGCTCAGCGCCGGCAACCCGCTGCTGTTGCGTGAGCTGGTGCACGCCGCCCAGGGCAGCGAGGAGCTCACCGAGCGGTACGGCATCTGGACCTGGACCGGGCGGCTGGAGCTGGCGCCGAACCTGACCGAGCTGATCGACATCCGGATCGGTCAGCTCAGCCCCGGAGTGCGGGCGGTGGTCGAGCTGGTCGCGTTCGGCGAGCCGCTGGGCCTGCGGCTACTCGACAAGGCGGTGGACCAGACCGACGTGGAGACCGCCGAGGAACGCGGCCTGATCACGATGGTGAAGTCCGACCGGCGGCTCGACGTCCGGCTGGCCCACCCGCTCTACGGCGAGGTGGTACGCCGGCAGTGCCCGGTCAGCCGGACCCGCCGGTTGCAGGCGCACCTGGCCGAACTGCTGGAGGGGGTCGGCAAGCAGCGGCGGGAGGATCTGTTGCGGGTGGCCGTGTGGCGGCTGGACTCGGGCACCGCGCAGAATCCGTCGATGCTGGTCGCCGCGGCCGTGCAGGCGTTCGCACGCTACGACGTACCGCTGGCGACCCGGCTGGCCCGCGCGGCGCTCGACGCCGGCGGCGGGTTCGACGCGGCCGAGCTGCTGGCCACCATCCTGATGTTCGCCGACCGACCGGCCGAGGCGCTCGGCGTGCTCGACGCGGTCGACACCGCCACCGCCGACGAGGAGCGGCTCAGCCGGTGGCTGACCGCCCGCGGCATGGTCAGCTACTGGGGGCTGAGCCAGGAGTCCACGGTGGAGGAGATCGCCCGGCGCGGTACAGAGTTGACCGACCTCGCCGCCCAGGCCCGGATCCGCGCCTTCGAGGCGATCATGCGGCTGCACCGGCTGGACGCCTCGTCCGCGCTGCGGCTCGCCCAGGGCGTGCTCGACCGGCCGGCCGCCAGCGTCGCCGCCCGCGAGCTGGCCCGCTGCGCCATCGCCCATCTCCAGGCCGTGCAGGGACAGCTGTACCGCAGCGCCACGGCGGTGGACCTGGTCCAGGCGAAGGCGGCCAGTTGGCGGGCGGACATGCCCTACCTGCAACTGGCCGTGGAGCTGGCCCGGGGCACCCGGCTGGCCCTCTCCGGCGACCTGGCCGGCATCGACACGCTGGTCGCGGACGAGTTCGCCGACCTGGCCGACGCGGGCGACTTCCGGCTCGGCAGCGGCTACCTGGCCATCCTGCGGGCGTACGCGGCGCGGCTGCGTGGGCGCAGCGACGCGGCGTTGCAGGCCGCGCTCGGCGCCTGCGCGGTCCTGGCGACCAGCCGGGTGTACGCCGGGCTGGCTCAGGCCGAACGGGCTCAGGCCGCCGCGCTGCGCGGCGACGCCCGGCAGGCGACCGAGGCGATGGCCGAGGCCGACCGGCTCCACGCGCCGAGCATGGCGGTGCTGTACCCGTGGCTGGAGCAGGCCCGCGCGGCGGCGCTCGCCGCCGACGGTGACCTGCCCGGCGCGACGACGAAGCTGCATGAGCTGGTCGACCGGCTGCGCGCCGACGGCTTCGCCGGGCACGAGACGCTGGCGCTGCACGACCTGGTGCGGCTGGGCGCGGCTGCCGCGCCGACCGGGCCGACCTGCTCGGACGGCAGCCGCCGTACGGTCGCCCAGCGGTTGGCGGAGCTGTCGGAGCAGGTCGACGGGGACCTGCCCCCGCTCCTGGCCCGGCACGCCCGGGCCGCGGTCGACGGGTCCACCGAGCAGCTGCTCGCGGTCGCCGACGACTTCATGGAACTGGGGTTGGCGCTGCCGGCCGCCGAGGCCACGGCCGGGGCGGTGCAGCTGCTGCGGCAGCGCCGCTCGCCGGAGGCCAGCGCCGCCGGCGAGCGGCTCGCCGTACTGCTCGGTTGCTGTGACATGGTGCACACTCCGACCCTGCGGGCGGCAACCCCGACGCTGACCGGACGGGAGTGGCAGGTGGCCCGACTCGCGGCCGACGGCGAGACCAGCCGGGCCATCGCCGAGCAGCTCTACCTGTCCGCGCGCACCGTGGAGAACCACCTGCAACGGATCTACAGCAAGCTCGGGGTGGCCGGCCGGACGGAGCTGAAGGCCGCGCTGCGGACGATCCCGCGCCAGGACGGCACTCTAGGCTGAGGGGGTGCACACCCTTCGTCCCGCACTGCTCACCGATCACTATGAGCTGACCATGGTCAGTGCCGCCCTGCGGGACGGCACGGCGCACCGCAGCTGTGTGTTCGAGGTGTTCACCCGGCGGCTGCCCGCCGGCCGCCGCTACGGCGTGGTCGCCGGCGCCGCCCGACTGGTCGACCTGATCCGCGAGTTCCGCTTCGACCCGGCCGACATCGACTTCCTGCGCCGCACCGGCGTGGTCGACGAGCCGGCCGCCGCCTGGCTGGCCGACTACCGCTTCACCGGCGACATCGACGGGTACGCCGAGGGTGAGCTGTTCTTCCCCGGCTCGCCGATCCTCACCGTCTCCGGCAGCTTCGCCGAATGCGTGGTGCTGGAGACGCTGGTGCTGTCGGTGCTCAACCACGACTGCGCGGTGGCCGCCGCCGCGGCGCGGATGGTGACCGCGGCCCGCGGTCGGGCACTGATCGAGATGGGGGCACGGCGGGCGCACGAGGAGGCGGCGGTCGCGGCGGCGCGGGCGGCGTACCTTGCCGGGTTCCGGTACACCTCCAACCTCGCCGCCGGCCAGCGGTACGGCATACCCACCGCCGGCACGGCCGCGCACGCGTTCACCCTGCTGCACGACGACGAGCGGGCCGCGTTCGCCTCGCAGGTCGCCACGCTGGGCAAGGACACCACGCTGCTGGTCGACACGTACGGCATCAGCCAGGGTATCCGGACCGCGATCGAGGTGGCCGGACCGGAGCTGCGGGCGGTCCGGATCGACTCCGGCGACCTGGCCGTGATCGCCCAACAGTCCCGGGAGTTGCTGGACTCGCTCGGCGCCACCGAGACCAAGATCATCGTCTCCGGCGATCTCGACGAGTACGCCATCGCAGCGCTGGCCGCCGAGCCGGTGGACATGTACGGCGCCGGCACCGCCGTGGTCACCGGCTCCGGAGCGCCGACCGCCGGCCTGGTCTACAAACTGGTCGAGGTCGAGGGACGCCCGGTGGTCAAGCGGTCCGAACACAAGGCCACGATCGGCGGTCGCAAGATCGCCGTCCGCCGGCACAAGCCCACCGGCACCGCCACCGAGGAGATCATCGTCCCGCAGGGCGTTCCGGACCGGCGCCCCAACGACCGACTGCTGCAACGGTCGTACGTCGTGGACGGCGAGCCGGTGGGGCTGCCGACGCTGGACGAGTCGCGCGAGCACCTGCGCCAGTGCCTGATCTCCATCCCGTGGGAGGGTCTCAAGCTCTCCGCGGGCGACCCGGCCATCCCGGTCACCGTGGTACCCGCCGAGTGACCGTCGAACCCGCCGAGCGAAAGGAGCGGAGTCGGTGAGCAGCGCGCTGATCATCGTTGACGTGCAGAAGGACTTCTGCGAGGGCGGCTCGCTGGCCGTGGCGGGCGGGGCCGGCGTCGCCGCCGGGATCTCCCGGCTGCTGGCCGCCGAGCCGGACCGCTGGGACCACGTGGTGGCGACGAAGGACTACCACGTCGACCCCGGCCTGCACTTCGGCGACCCGCCGGATTTCGTCAGCACCTGGCCCCGGCACTGCGTGGTCGGCACTTCGGGCGTGGAGTTCCATCCCGAGTTGGCCACCGACCGGATCGAGGCGATCTTCCACAAGGGCGAGTACGCGGCCGCGTACTCCGGGTTCGAGGGGCACGCCGAGGGCGGCGAGGGCCTGGCCGACTGGCTGCGCCAACGCGGCGTGGAGCGGGTCGACGTGGTCGGCATCGCCACCGACCACTGCGTCCGGGCCACCGCCCTGGACGCCGCCCGGGAGGGCTTCGCCACCACCGTGCTGCTGGACCTGACCGCGGCCGTCGCCCCCGACACCACCGACGTCGCGCTGCGTGCGTTCGACGGGGCCGGGATCACCATGCAGGGCGCCCCTGTGATCAGGGCCGCATGATCCGGTAAATCGTTGGCGAGTGTCGCATCCCCCGTCGAGGATGTCCGGCGGAGGTACGGACCGACGTGAACATGAAGCCTTACCGGGAGGCACTCGCCCTGCCCGGCCTGCGGTCGTTGCTGCTGGTGGCGGTGCTGGCGCGCATCCCGCTGACCGCGACCGGCGTCACGCTGACGTTCTACGTCGTACAGGATCTAGGGCGCGGCTACGGTGCGGCCGGGCTGGTCGGCGCGGCGATCACCATCGGCGCGGCGATCGGCGGCCCGCTGCTCGGCCGGCTGGTCGACCGTCGCGGCCTGCGCCCGGTCCTGGTCCTGACCGCCGTGGCCGAGGCGATCTTCTGGTCCACCGCGCCGATGCTGTCGTACGCCGTGCTGCTGCCGGCCGCGTTTCTGGCCGGCTCGCTGGCGCTGCCGATCTTCTCGGTGATCCGGCAGTCCATCGCCGCGCTGGTGCCGCCGGAGAAGCGCCGCCCGGCGTACGCGCTGGACTCGATCTCGGTCGAGCTGTCGTTCATGATCGGCCCCGCCCTCGCCGTGGTCGGGGTCACCACCATCTCCGCCCGCCTCACGCTCTACCTGGTCGGCGCCGGCATCGTCGCCGCGGGTGTGGTGCTGTGGCTGCTCAACCCACCGGTGCGCAGCGCCAGCGAGGCGGCGCACGGGCCGCAGCCGAGGATCGCCCGCCGGCAGTGGCTCACCTCGCGGCTGGTCGCCGTCTTCGCGGTGAGCACTGCGGCCACCCTGGTGCTCGGCGGCACCGACGTGGCGGTGATCGCGGTGCTGCGGGAGAACGGCGACGCCGGTTTCACCGGCGTGGTGCTCTCCGTCTGGGCGGTCGCGTCGCTGGTGGGTGGCTTCGCGTACGGCGCGGTCCGCCGCTCGTTCTCGCCGGTCGCGCTGATGGGCGTGCTGAGCCTGTGCACCATCCCGGTCGGGCTCGGCGGCGGACACTGGTGGCTGCTCTGCCTGGCGCTGATCCCCGCCGGTGCGCTCTGCGCGCCGACCATCGCGGCCACCTCCGACACCGTCAGCCGGCTGGCCCCGGCCAGCGTGCGGGGCGAGGCGATGGGTCTGCACGGCTCCGCGGTCACCGTCGGCATCGCCGTCGGTGCCCCGCTGGCCGGGGCGGTCATCGACGCCTCGGCACCGCTGTGGGGCTTCGCGGTCACCGGCGCGATCGGCGCCGTGGTGGCTCTCGCGGTGCTGCCGATCGAGCTGCGCCATCGCCGCGCCGACGCCGCCGCAGCCACCACGCCGGATGGCAACACCATCGACAGCGACCCGGCCATCTCCGACGGCGACGCCACTCCCACCCTCGCCCCCGCCACCCCCTGACAACCGCCCACCTGCCGCAACCCGGCCCACCCCGCGGCGGGCCCAGCATGGCTGCCCCCCGCAGCGGGCTGGACCCGTCCGGGGCAGGGTCGCGCCCATCGGGGGACGCGCCGGTGCACGTCAGTCACACCGGTTTGGCGCCCTGAACGGCTGGACCGGCACCCCGCAGACCTCACCGGGTCATCCACTTCCACTCGCCGCCCCCACGGCCCCAAACCCCGCCTCACGCAACCACCCCACCCGGCTTCCACCCGGGCAGTCGGGGTCGATCATGAAGTTAGCAGGACTTTCAGAGATCAAAGCCCCCGCTAACTTCATGATCAACGAGGCGTGAGCGGGGCGGGGGAAAGGGGACGGGCGCCTACCCCTGGGGGTGGCGCCCGTCGTGCGTGCGGGTGTTTGCGGGTTGGTCAGCGGCGGTCGATGTCGCTGGCGACGTCCTCGGTGTAGCTGGCGCCGCCGTCGGCCTCGCTGGTCAGCAGCTTGGCACCGCCCTCGGGCGGGCCGGCGAGGGTCTGCCCGGCGGCCAGCTCCGGGAACTTGTGGTCGAACGCCGGCCGCTCGGAGCGGATCCGCGGCATCCGGTCGAAGTTGCGCAGCGGCGGCGGCGAGCTGGTCGCCCACTCCAGCGAGTTGCCGTGGCCCCACGGGTCGTCGACCTCGACCACCGGGCCGGCCTTGTACGACTTCCAGCAGTTGTAGATGAACGGCAGCGTGGAGATACCGGTGATGAACGCGCCGATCGTGGAGACCATGTTCAGCGTGGTGAAGCCGTCGATGGCCTGGTAGTCGGCGTACCGCCGGGGCATGCCCTCGCCGCCCAGCCAGTGCTGCACCAGGAACGTGGTGTGGAAGCCGATCATGGTCAGCCAGAAGTGGATCTTGCCGAGGCGCTCGTCGAGCATCCGGCCGAACATCTTCGGGAACCAGAAGTAGATGCCGGCGAACACCGCGAACACGATCGTGCCGAAGAGCACGTAGTGGAAGTGCGCCACCACGAAGTACGAGTCGTGCACGTGGAAGTCGAGCGGCGGGGCGGCCAGCAGCACGCCGGTCAGACCACCGAAGAGGAAGGTGACCAGGAAGCCGACGGACCACAGCATCGGCGTCTCGAAGCTGATCTGCCCCCGCCACATGGTGCCGATCCAGTTGAAGAACTTCATACCGGTCGGCACGGCGATCAGGTAGCTCAGGAAGCTGAAGAAGGGCAGCAGTACCTGGCCGGTGGCGAACATGTGGTGCGCCCAGACGCTCATCGACAGGCCGGCGATGGCGATGGTCGCGGCGACCAGGCCCTTGTAGCCGAAGATCGGCTTGCGGGAGAAGACCGGGATGATCTCGCTGACGATGCCGAAGAACGGCAGCGCGATGATGTACACCTCGGGGTGGCCGAAGAACCAGAAGAGGTGCTGCCAGAGCATCGGCCCGCCGGTGTCCGGGCTGTAGACGTGGGCACCGAGGAGACGGTCGGCGGCGAGGGCGAACAGCGCGGCGGCCAGCAGCGGGAAGACCAGGATCACCAGGAGGCTGGTGACCAGCATGTTCCAGGTGAAGATCGGCATCCGGAACATGGTCATGCCCGGGGCACGCAGGGTCAGGATCGTGGTGATCAGGTTGACCGCGCCGAGGATGGTGCCCAGACCGGAGATGGCCAGACCGACCACCCACATGTTGCCGCCGACGCCCGGGGAGTGCTCCATGGTGCTCAGCGGGGTGTACGCGGTCCAGCCGAAGTCCGCCGCACCGCCCGGGGTGAGGAAACCGGCGGTGGCCATGGTGCCGCCGAACAGGTACAGCCAGTACGCGAAGCTGTTCAGCCGCGGGAACGAGACGTCCGGCGCGCCGATCTGGATGGGCACGACGTAGTTGCCGAACGCGAACACGATGGGCGTCGCGAAGAACAGCAGCATGATCGTGCCGTGCATGGTGAACAGCTGGTTGTACTGCTCCGGCGACAGGAACTGCAGCCCGGGCCGGGCCAGCTCGGCCCGCATGATCAGGGCCATCAGGCCACCGATCATGAAGAACACGAACGCCGTGACCATGTACATGATCCCGATCTGCTTCGCGTCCGTGGTCCGCAGCAGCCGCGCGATGGCCGACCCCTTGACCGGCTCCCGGACCGGCCAGGGCCGGGTCACGACCGGCTTGGGTGCGACGGTGGTCACGAGTGGCCTCCGGTTCTGGGTTGTCCCGCTCGGCACGCGCTGTCTCTGCGGGCCGTCATCCGCAAGGAGGATAGTCCCCGGCAGGTGGCAGCCCCGCGTGGGGTCACCAGGGGTGGATCACAGCGGGCCGAGGAGCAGCCGGTAGTGCTCGCCGAAGATGCGCCCGCCACGCCCGCGCAACAACGGGTCGCGCAGCGCCGGCGGCACGTCGCGGGTGCGGTTGCGGTCCCGGGTCCGGTCCCGCACCCATCGGGTACGCGGCCGGCGGCGGCTCTCGTACCCGGTGAGCGCCGCCTCGACGCTGCTCGCGGCACACAGCGACTCGGCGAGCACCACCGCGTCCTCCAGGGCCATCGCGGCGCCCTGGGACAGCGTCGGCGCGGTGGCGTGGGCGGCGTCGCCGACCAGTAGCACCCGCCCCCGGTACCAGCGGCCGAGTTCGACCTCGTCGGTGGTCGTGACGTGCACCCCGTCGAGCGCGTCGAGCACCTCCGGCACCGGCCCGCCGTAGTCGCCGAACAGCTCACCCAGCCGAGCCTTCGGGTCGGCCGGCGGTTCGGTGCCGGCCTCGTCGGCGTAGCAGTGCAGCCGGCCGGCGCCGATCGGCACCACCAGGAAGCCGCTGCGCTGGCCGAGCAGGCCGGTCCACTCGTCGACCACCGGGCCGTGGCGCACGAGGCCGCGGTAGACCACCTGGCCGGCGGGGCGGGGCGGCCCACCGAGAGCGGCCAGCGTACGGATCGAGGAGCGCGGCCCGTCCGCACCGATCACCAGGTCGTACTCGGTCTGGGTGCCGTCGACGAAGGTGACGCCGACGCTGGCCGGCAGCAGCTCGATGGAGCACACCTCGGCGCCGTGCCGGACCGCGCCGCCGGCCCCGCTAAGCAGCACCCGATGCAGGTCGGAGCGGGGCAGCGCGCGGCATTCCCCGACCCCGGCCCAGAGCGTGTCGAGGTCGACCTCGCACAGCGGCGCACCGGCCGCGTCGAGGAAGCGTTGCCGGTGGATGACCTGTCCGAAGGGACGTACCGGACCGTCGAGGTCCAGCCGGCGCAGCGCGCGCGCCGCGTTGCCCGGGAGATAGAGGCCGGCATCGGCGAGTTCACCCGGCGGCGCCTTATCGGTGACGTCGGGCCGGAAGCCCGCCAGGCGCAGCGCCCGGGCCACGGCCAGACCGGCGATGCCCGCGCCGACGACAAGGATGCGCAGGGGGGAGCTACGCATGGGGGTGTACGCCTCCGGAGGGGTTCGGCACGCGTTGGAGGCAAGACACTACTCGGAGCGATCGGCGCACACCAGAGGCAACCGGTTCGCTGGCGAGACTCCTCGGCGCTCTCAACTCCGCCCGTCGGCGCCGCCCACCCGCCAGCGGGGGATCATCGGATGACCGATAGTCGCGGCCCGTGACACACGTCACATTTCCCCCCATTCACCCACGCCGGTTGCGCCCCTTGTTTCAAGGATGTAAATGTGACGATGAGTGTGGGAGCGCTCCCGGATCCCCACCCGTCCGTCCGGAACCCGTCCCGGCGTCCAGGTGACGCCGCAGCGCAAGGAGCATCATGAGACGTACCCTTCGGGCCCTCATGGCCGTCGGCCTGCTCGCCGCCGGCTCGATCGTCGCCGTGGCCCTCGGCGGCACCGCCTCCGCCGACACCCTGATCTGCGAGCAGTACGGCAGCACCGTCATCCAGAGCCGGTACGTCGTGCAGAACAACCGCTGGGGCACCAGCGCCCAGCAGTGCATCAACGTCACCAGCACCGGCTTCGAGATCACCACCCAGAACGGCAGCAACCCGACCAACGGCGCCCCGACCGCGTACCCGTCGATCTTCCTCGGCTGCCACTACACCAACTGCTCCCCCGGGACCAACCTGCCGATCCAGGTCAGCCAGATCAGCAGCGCGAACAGCAGCATCAGCTACCGGTACGTCAGCGGGGCCATCTACAACGCCTCGTACGACATCTGGCTCGACCCGTCGCCGCGGCGGGACGGGGTGAACCAGATGGAAATCATGATCTGGCTCAACCGGCAGGGCCCGATCCAGCCCATCGGCTCCCCGGTCGGCACCGCCACCATCGACGGCCGCAGTTGGGAGGTCTGGCGGGGCAGCAACGGCTCCAACAACGTCATCTCGTACCTGGCGCCGTCGGCGATCAGCAGCGCGAACCTCAACCTGCTGGCGTTCATCAACGACACCCGCAACCGGGGCGCGATCACCAACTCCTGGTACCTGACCAGCATCCAGGCCGGGTTCGAGCCCTGGCAGGGCGGCACCGGGCTGGCGGTGACCAACTTCTCGGCCGCGGTCAACGGCGGCGGCAACCCGACCACCCCGCCGCCGACCACGCCCCCGCCGGGTGGTGGCAGCGGCTGCGCGGTGAAGTACACGCCCAACTCGTGGAACAACGGCTTCACCGCCGACGTGCAGATCACCAACACCGGGTCGAGCACGATCAACGGCTGGACCCTGGCGTACTCGCTGCCGTCCGGGCAGCAGGTGACCAACTCCTGGAACGCCACGGTGACCCAGAGCGGCTCGTCGGTGACCGCCCGCAACGTCGGCCACAACGGCACGCTCACCCCCGGCGGCACGGCCAGCTTCGGCTACCAGGGCACACTGAGCGGGACGTACTCCTCCCCGTCCAGCTTCACCCTCAACGGCACCACCTGCACCCGCTCCTGACGACAAGGAGGGGCCCCTTCTTAACGCCTCGTGCATAGGAAGGGGCCCCTTTTAACAACGAGCACCGCCGTGCCGGTCAGACCCTGGTGAGGCGTATGGCGTCGGCGATGACGTAGCCGCTGGCCGAACTCCACCGGCTCACCGCCACCCGGTTGGCGTCGCCGGCCGGTAGCGCGAACGTGCCGAGATTGCGCCACTGGCCACCGCCGGTGCGCTGGTCCACGTACACCGTCTGGTTGCCGCCGCTGGTGGCGACGATGTACGGCGTCGACCGGTTGTAGCCGGCGTCGGCCGGGTACCACACCTCCACCCGATAGTTGGCGCTGGCCGGGACGTTGAACCGGTACCAGGCCACGTCGCTGGCGGCGACCGGGTTGGCGTACCGGTAGTCGGCCCCGTAGCGCTGCCCGGAGTACGAGGAGACACCCCAGTTCGCGCTGGCGGTGAACCGGCCGGCGGTGGTGTTGTCCACCGTCGCGCTCCACGCGGTGCCGCCGGCCATCCGTGCCGCCACGTCGGCGCGCATCACGTTGAGGTCGATGAACGACGGGTCGATCTTGCCGGTGGTGCTGGTCTCCCGGTGCCCCCGGGCGTGGCTGGCGTCCCGGCCGAGCCGGGTCAGCACGGCAGCCGTGGCGGCGACCGAGGCGTTGTACTGCGCGGATGTCATCTCCTGGCTGACCCCGTTGTAGTCGATCTCCCAGCCGATCATCAGGGTGTTGCCGTCGCCGGCCGGGATCGGCCCGCTGCCGCCGCTGACGCCGGCGTGGTTGCAGCGGCCGGCGGAGATGACGTGGAAGACGCCGTGGTAGTCGACCAGCGCCTGGCAGAGCGGGCCGGCCAGGTCCGGACGGCCGTTGATGCAGATGTTGAGGGCCGGGTGCGGGTTGCTGGCGCTGGAGGTGGCGGCGGTGTGGTGCCAGAGCACCCCGATCGGGTCGAACGAGCCGGGGCGCATCCGGTTGAGCCAGTCACCCTCCACCACCACCTGCACGCCGGCGCCCCGCAGCACGTCCACCAGCCAGGGGATGGTCGCCATCAGGACTCCTGGAGCAGGTCGGCCAGGCACTCGGCCGGCGGGGCGGCGCTCGCGGCGGCGGGCCGGGCGACGAGGGTGAGCGCGGCGGCCACCAGGGCCGGTACGCCGAGCAGCCCTCGGCGGCGCAGACGGACGGGGCGGGCAGAGGCCATGGCAACCCTCCGGACGATGACGGATGTCGATAGCTGCCGAGACGGTACAGCTTGACGAGCATCTATGTCGATAGTCTTCGTCCGGTCATTCGTCCATGAAGTTTTCCGACGCGATCCGCTGGGTGTGGGCGGTGTCAGCGGCCCGGCCGCGTCGGGGCGTACGTCCTAGGGCTGGCCGAGGGCGTCGATGTCGCGCATCTCCTCGGCGGTCAGCGAGAAGCCGAAGACATCGGCGTTGGCCCGGATCCGTTCCGGGGTCGCCGACTTGGGGATCGCCACGGTCTCGTGGTCGATGTGCCAGCGCAGCACCACCTGTGCCGGCGAGACGTTGTGCGCGCCGGCGATCCGGGTCAACACCGGGTCGGACAGGTCGCTGGTCTTGAACGGGCTGTAGCCCTCCAGCACCACGCCGCGGTCGCGGTGCTCGGCGTGCCGCTGCCGGTCGTACAGCCACGGGCTCCACCTGATCTGGTTGACCGCCGGGTTCTCCTCGGTCGCCTGGATCAGCTCGTCGATCTCGCCGGTACTGAAGTTGCTGACCCCCACCGCCCTGGCCAGGCCCGTGTCGCGGGCGGCCAACATCTCCCGCCAGACCGGGATCAGGTCGCCCGGCTCGCTCGTCGGCCAGTGCATCAGCCACAGGTCGACGTGGTCGAGGCCGAGGGCGCGCAGGCTCGCCTCGATCGTCTCCCGTTCCCGGCCGACCCGCTCGGCCGGCAGCTTGGTGGTGACGAAGACGTCCTCCCGGCGCAGCCCGCTCTCGCGTACCGCCCGGCCGACCTCCTCCTCGTTGCCGTACATGGTGGCGGTGTCGATGTGCCGGTAGCCGGCGTCGAGTGCGGCGAGCACGGCCTTGAAGCCGGCCTCCCCGGAGAGCTGCCAGGTGCCGAACCCGAGCAGGGGAATCCGGACGTCGCCGGGGAGAACGGCCGTGGGCTGGTCAGCGTGGTCCATACCGACCGTTCTACCCTCGATGACCCCCGCCACGCCCGGTTTCGGGTGGGTCGACCTGCCCGGCGACCGGGCGTACCGGGCGGGTTTGCCGGAGAATGCTGGTGTGGCTGACCGGCTGGAGGAGTACCGGCGCAAGCGGAACGCCGCGCGTACCCCGGAGCCGGTGCCGGCCGGCCGTCCCCGCCGGCGGCGGGCCGCCAAGGATGAGGCCCGGTTCGTCATCCAGCAGCACCACGCCCGCAGCCTGCACTGGGACCTGCGGCTGGAGCACGACGGGGTGCTCGCCTCCTGGGCGGTGCCG
Source organism: Micromonosporaceae bacterium KJ-029 (assembly GCA_005402585.1). GTDB lineage: Bacteria > Actinomycetota > Actinomycetes > Mycobacteriales > Micromonosporaceae > Micromonospora. Next base: position 190,160 of record BIFP01000008.1, read on the forward strand.
CGCGGGCTGCCCCGGGAACCCGGCCGCAACCACCTCGCCGTGCACACCGAGGACCACCCCATGGAGTACCTCGACTTCACCGGTGAGATCCCGGCCGGCGAGTACGGCGGCGGGCGGATGACCATCCACGACCAGGGCACCTACCGTTGCGAGAAGTGGCAGGACCGCGAGGTGGTGGTGGAGCTGCGCGGCGCGCGGACCTCCGGGCGGTACGTGCTGTTCGCCGCCGGTGGCCGGGACGGCCGGGACTGGATGGTACGCCGCACCGACCCGCCTCCGCCCGGCTGGACCAGCATGCCGGAGCTGGTCGCGCCGATGCACCCGACCCCGGCCACCCGGCTCCCCGCCGACCAGGCGAACTGGGGGTACGAGCTGCGCTGGGACGGGGTACGGGCGGTGGCGTACGTCTCGGGTGGGCGGCTGCGGCTGCTCTCCGGCACCGGCGAGGAGATCACCGGGACGTACCCGTGGCTGCGTCCGATGGCCGAGGCGCTGGCCCCGACCGAGGCGGTGCTGGACGGCGTGCTGGTCCGCATCGACCGGGCCGGTCGGGTCCGCCCGGCCCGTGGCGGGCGGGCCACCGTCGACGCCCAGTACCTGCTGGTCGACCTGCTCTGGTTGGAGGGGGTGACCAGCACGGACCTGCCGTACCCGCAGCGCCGGGAGCTGCTCGACGGTCTGGTGCTGGCGGGACCGCACTGGCAGACTCCGCCGTGGTTTCCGGGCACCGGCGCCGAGGCCCTGCGCACCGCCCGCGAGCAGGGACTGCCCGGGGTGGTGGCGAAGCGGCTGGACTCGGTCTACGAGCCGGGACGGCGCAGCCCGGCCTGGCGCAGCGTCGACACGAGCTGAGACGGCGAGGAGCATCGTGTACCTGACCCACCTGGAGTGCCCGCGCTGCGGCCGGGAGCACGACGCCGGCGTACCGCAGAATCTCTGCGAGTGCGGGTCCCCGCTGCTGGCCCGCTACGACCTGGCGGCGGTGGCCCGGGTGGTCGAGCCGGAACGGTTCGGGCTGCGCCCGGCCGACCTGTGGCGCTACCGCGAGGTGCTGCCGGTGGTCGACCCGCAGTGCGTCACCACCCTCGGCGAGGGGTGGACGCCGATGCTGCGCGCTCCGGCGTACGGCGCCCAGGTCGGCGTGGACGAGCTGCTGGTCAAGGACGAGGGGCTCACCCCGACCGGCTCGTTCAAGGCACGCGGGGCCGCGGTGGGCGTGAGCCGGGCCCGGGAGCTGGGCATCCGGCACATCGCCATGCCGACCAACGGCAACGCGGGCGCCGCCTGGGCCACCTACGCGGCCCGGGCCGGGCTGCGGGCGACGATCGCGATGCCGGTGGACGCCCCGACCATCTGCCGCCGCGAGTGCGTGGCAGCCGGTGCCGACCTGCGCCTGGTCGACGGGCTGATCAGCGACGCCGGACGCCGGGTCGCCGCGCTCGTCGCGGCCTCCGGCGGCGCCGTTTTCGACGCCGGTACGCTACGCGAGCCGTACCGCCTCGAAGGCAAGAAGACGATGGGGTACGAGATCGTCGAGCAGTTGGGCTGGCAGGTGCCCGACGTGATCATCTACCCGACCGGCGGCGGGGTGGGGCTGATCGGCATCCACAAGGCCCTCGGCGAGCTGCGGGAACTGGGCTGGGTCGAGGACAAGCTGCCCCGGCTGGTGGCGGTGCAGTCGACCGGCTGCGCACCGATCGTGCGCGCGTTCGCCGCCGGGCAGGACCGGGCCGAACCGTGGTCGGACCCCCGTACCGTGGCGTTCGGCATCACCGTCCCGGCACCGCTCGGCGACGAGCTGATCCTGACCGCGCTGCGTGCCACCGCCGGCACCGCGATCGCGGTGGACGACGCCGAGATCCTCACCGACCTACGGGACTTCGCCGCCCGGGAGGGGCTGCTGCTCTGCCCGGAGGGGGCGGCCTGCCTGACCGCCGCCCGGAAGTTGCGGGCCGGCGGGTGGATCCGCGCCGGCGAGCGCGTGGTGGTGCTCAACACCGGGGCGGGCCTGAAGTACCCGGAGACGGTGGACGTGACCGGCGTACCGGTCCTGCCCCGCTGAGCGCCACTCCCGATCGCGCGGTCCGGACGGGATCGCTCCCCCACGGCGGCGCCCGCCGCCCCCGGTCGCCCCGGACCGGCGGGCCGTCAGGAGGTCGGGGGCTCGTCCTCACCGGCGGCCTCGGCCGCCTCGGCCTCCTCCTTGGTCCGGTGCACCGCCTGGTCGGCGTGGTCGGGCGGGCCGTAGACGGTGTAGAGCACCAGCGGATTCGGCCCGGTGTTGACGAAGTTGTGCCTGGTGCCGGCGGGCACCACCACCAGGTCACCCTGCACGACCTCACGCCTCTCGCCGGCCACCCGCGCCTCGCCGGTGCCGCTGACGAAGGTGAGGATCTGGTCGATGCCCTCGTGGACCTCCTCGCCGATCTCGCCACCGGCCGGAATAGTCATGATCACCAACTGGGTACGTTCCCCGGTCCACAGCACGCGCCGGAAGTCCGGGCTCTTCTCGGCGACGGTCGCGATAGTGAAGTGCTCCATGCCGGGCACATACCCCGTTGCGGGCCGGCCCACGCCGGGACTCGCAAATGGTGGAATTGGCCACGGTTCCGGGGTTTGGACCCACCCCGAGCGGGGATCGACACCATCGACCGGCACCGCCGGTCACGCCAGGTCCCCGCTGACGTACCGCCACACGGCTGCGGTGGTGGGAGACGGTCGAGCGCGGCGACGTTGCGACCCCCGGGTCGAACGGCGCCGCGCGCTCGCTCTCTCAGTCGTCGTCGGGCTCCAGTCGGGGCACGCCGTCCACGCAGCGAACCGACAGCTCGTCCTCGTCGTCCGGGCTGACGAACTTCACCTCGGCATCGTCGTCCGGGCCACGGTCCACGTCGTCCGTCCGGTAGCCCTGGTGCGCGTACCAGGAGACCAGGTACACCCCGCCGGGTACGCACTCCGCCACCGCGCCACCGCCCCGGGTGGCGAAGCTGCGACGGTTGCCGGTCACGGCGCTCGGGCTGCCCGGCGACGCCGTCGTGACCTGCGGGCCGGGCGTCGGGACGCCGGTCGGCGTGGCCGGGGCGACCGGCTCGGGTTCGGCCAGCGCGCGGGCGATCTCCTCCTGGCTGCGGACACCGCCCGGGGTTCCGGTGAGGCTCTCCCCCACCAGGCGGATCGCGAAGACTCCGATCAGGGTGGCGACCACCGCGGTGGCCAGCCACCCGGCGACGGCGAGCATCGTACGACGGCCCATCACCCGACTATCCCCGATCGCGGGTTGGGGCCACCTTCGGGTGACGCTAAGGGAGGGTTAACGGAAAGGCCCTCCGCCACCGCCGGGGATACCCTGCCTGCTGTGGCCCGCCTGCTGCTGATCGAGGACGACCTCACCATCCGTACCCCGTTGGTGCGGGCGCTGCGCGAGCGGGGACACGCGGTCGCGGCGGCGTCCACCGCCATGACCGGGCTGCGCGACGCCCTCGACGACCGTCCCGACCTGGTCGTCCTCGATCTCGGGCTCCCCGATCTGGACGGCCGTGAGCTGCTGCGGATGTTGCGGGCCGTCAGTGCGGTACCGGTCATCGTCGCCACCGCCCGCGACGACGAGCGGGAGATCGTCCGGGTGCTCGACGCCGGGGCCGACGACTACGTGGTCAAGCCGTTCACCGCCGCGCAGCTCGACGCGCGGGTACGGGCGGTGCTGCGCCGTGGGCCCGGCGGGCCGGCCGGCGCGGACCCGACCGTGGTGGTCGGCGGACTGCGGATCGACCCCCGGGCGCGGCAGGTCAGCCTGGACGGCGAGCCGGTCGAGTTGACGCCCCGCGAGTTCGACCTGCTGCGGCACCTGGCCAGCCGCGTCGGTGAGGTGGTGACCAAGCGGGAACTGCTGACCGAGGTGTGGCAGATCCCGTACGGCGGGGCGGACAAGACCGTCGACGTGCACCTGTCCTGGCTGCGCCGCAAGCTCGGCGAGAGTGCCCAGCAACCGCGCTACCTGCACACCGTACGCGGGGTCGGGGTGCGGCTGATCTCCCCGGAGGTCGGCGGGTGAGGGCACGACTGGCACTGCTGGTCGCCGCGGTCAGCGTGCTCATCGTGATCGCCTTCCTGGTGCCGCTGGCGCTGCTGCTGCGTGGCGCGGTCGAGGACCGGGCCACCGTACGTGCCACCGCCGACGCGCAGAGCCTCGCCCCGGTGGTCGGCACCGCCGACGCGGACACCGTCCGGCTTACCGTCGAGCGGCTCGCCGCGGAGTCCGGCCGGCCGGTCAGCGTGTTCCTGCCCGACGGCGCCGTGCTCGGCTCGTCCAGCCCGGTCACACCGGCGGTGGCATTGGCCGGGCGGGGGCGGGGGCAGAGCCTCACTGCGGAGACGTCCGACGGGCGGGAGGTGGTGATCGCGGTGCGGGGCCGGGCCGACGGCACGGCCGTCATCCGCACCGTCGTGCCGCACGCCGAGATGACCGAGGGAGTCGGCCGGGCCTGGCTGGTGCTGGCCCTGCTCGGGGTGGTGCTGGTGCTGATCGCGTTGGCCGTGGCCGACCGGCTGGCCCGGACCCTGGTCCGCTCGATCGGCGAGCTGTCGGCGGTGTCGCACCGGCTGGCCAACGCCGAGCTGGACGCGCGGGTGAGCTCGGCCGGTCCGGCCGAGCTGCGCGAGGTGGGCGGGGCGCTCAACCATCTGGCGGGCCGCATCCAGGAGCTGCTGGTGCAGGAGCGGGAGCAGGTGGCCGACCTGTCGCACCGGCTACGTACCCCGCTGACGGCGCTGCGCCTGGAAGCCGAGTCGCTGCGCGACCCGCAGGACGCGGCCCGGGTCACCGGGGCGGTGGACGGGCTGGAGCGGGCGGTGACCGGGCTGATCCGGCAGACCCGCTGGCGTACGCCCGCGGACGGTGCCGGGGTCACCGACGCCGTGGCGACGGTGACCGACCGGGTGGCGTTCTGGTCGGTGCTGGCCGAGGACACCGGGCGCTCGGTCGATCTCGAACTGGCGCCGGGTCCGCTGCCGGTCGGGGTACCGGCCGACGAGTTGGCGGCGGCGGTGGACGCACTGCTCGGCAACGTCTTCGCGCACACCCCCGACGGCACCCCCTTCGCCGTGCGGCTCGCACCCGTCGGCGACCAGGTGGTGTTGACGGTGGCCGACGAAGGCCCCGGCATCGCGGCCGAATCGGTACGCCGCGGCGCCAGCCAGGCCGGGTCCACCGGCCTGGGGCTGGACATCGCCCGGCGGGCGGCCCAGGCCAGCGGCGGCCGGCTGGAGCTGGGCGAACGGCCCGGCGGCGGCGCCGAGGTGGTGCTCCGGCTCGGCCCGCCGAAAGCCTGACGGCCGTCGGACAGTCAGGCCGGAAGGGGCTTAGAGCGACCGGCAATAGGGCGGTGGAGGCGAGGCGGGTCCTGGCCGAGGATGGCAAGGCGGAGGAGGAGGCCATGCCGGTGTTGCATGGCCGACGACGACAACGCCGCCAGCCGAAGCGCCCGGACACGCCGCAGCCCCGCCAGTCCTATTGCCGGTCGCTCTTAACTCGGCCTTAGTGTTCGGACAGCGCGCAGCTATCGCGTCGGCACCGATCCTCAATGCAACAACCGAGGAGAGGTGGCAACGATGAAGCGCAACCCCCTGATCCTGGCGTCGGTCGGCGGCGCGGCGGCGGTGCTCGCGGCGGCCGGGGTGTTCCTGGGCGTCGCCGCGGCCGACAACGACCGGGCGGGACAGACCACCCTGACCGCCGCGACCAGCGTCCCGACGACCGCCGGCCTCCCGGGCGACGACGCCACGCCGGACGACAGCGGCACCTCCGGCACGCCCACCGACAGCGGCACGCCGGACGACAGCGGCACCTCCGGCACGCCCACCGACAGTGCCGCACCGGCCGCCGGGGGCGACGCGGTCAGCTGGGAGCGGGCCGGCGAGATCGCGCTGGCGCACGCCGGTGGCGGCCGGATCACCGAGGTCGAACGGGACCGGGAGCACGGACGCCCGGTCTGGGAGGTCGAGATCATCAAGGGCGGCATCGAGCACGAGATCGACATCGACCGGGAGACCGGCGCGGTGGTCAAGGCCGAGCGGGAGCCGCTCGACGACGACCACGACCGGTACGACGATGACGATCGGCACGACGACTGACAGAGATGCCCTCGGGCCGGTGACGGCCCACCGACGGCCCCCCGGCCCGGCACCCGCCGCGCCGGGGTGTGCCGCGTACGGCGGCTGTCGGAGTGCGCCACCTGCGGCGGCCAGCTCGGCGAGCTGCGGCGGCCTCGCCGGGGTATGCCGCCGGCAAGGCCGGGCCAGGTGCCGCTTTCGGCGGCCGGGCCGGTGGCGGGTCAGCGGTCGCGGTGCAGCCAGGCGAGCAGGTCCGGCGGGGCGAGCGCGGCGGCTCGGGCCCGGTAGCGGGCCCGGGTGGCGTCGTCGAGCAGGGCGCTGCCCTGACCGGAGCGACCGGTGCGGAAGAAGGCCCGACGGTCCTTGAACACCCCGGCGGGGTCGGGCGCGAGGCGGTCGGCGCGGTCCCGCATCCGGTCGAAGGTGGCGGCCTCGACCAGGTCCGGCCCGGGCGGGTCGAGGCCCAGCAACTCGGCGAGGCGGTACATCTGCCCGTTCAGGTCGGCGGTGAGGTCGTCGTAGTGAACGAGGTGGACGTTGGGCTGGTGCCGCCGGGCCCACGCGTCACCCAGGTGCCACATGACGCCGGGCAACGAGTCCAGCTCCGCACGCGGGTCCGGATCCGCATCGATCCAGCGTACGAGCGCCTCCTCGACCGATGGCCGGGGCCGGTCCGGCTCCGGTGCCGCCGGTTGGCCGGTCAGCTCGGCGAGACGGGCCCGATCCAGGTTCGCGCCCTGGTGGTGCAGGGAGACCGCCATGTCCAGCGGGTGCCGGGCCACCACGATGTAGTGCACCCGGGGCTCGGCCGGTACGCCGTCCAGCGGGGTGTGGGTCTTGATGAAGCGGCGATGGTGCTGGGCGGCCAGCCGCTGGTACACCTGCTCCGGCGGTTCGACCAGCCAGTCCAGCCAGGGCGACAGCACACTCAACGGCGCCGGCAGGTCCGGGGTACGCAGCACCAGCAGCGCACAGATCATCTGCATCCAGGTCGTCCCGCTCTTGGAGCGGGTGCTGATCACGATGTCACCCGGGCGGAGGGAGAAGCCCTGCCAGCGAGCGCTGTCCTCGTCGGCAGACCGGTACCGGGTCGGGGCGTCGGGCATCTGGTGACGATAGTCGGGGAGCTGACACCTGTCAGTGGAATTCGCCGCCGGCCAGCCTGAAGGGCGGGTAGGCGTTTGGCTACAGTCAGCTCCTCTGCACTGAAGGGCCGAGCTTGCGGATCGTGCTCGGTGCTGGCTGCATCGGTCACGCCGCGTTCGGCAGGCTGACGGCTGCCCAGTCCGTAGCACCGCGGGTGGCGATGTTGCGGGCTGCGTTCACGTCGGCGTGCTCAGCGAAGCCGCACGACGTGCATCGGAAGGTGGATTGGTTGGGGCGGTTGGCTTTGGCGACATGCCCGCAGGCGGAACAGCCCTGCGAGGTGTACGCCGGATCAACATGGACGAGTGCGAGCCCGGCGCGTGCGGCTTTGTAGGCGATGAACTGGCCGAGTTGGTGGAACGCCCACGTGTGCAGGGTGACCCGCTGGGGCCGTCGGAGCCGTACCCGGTCGCGGATGCCCGTGAGGTTCTCCAGGGCGATGCCGCGGCCGGTGCGTTCGGCCTCGGTCACGATCTGCTTGGCGATGCGATGGTTGGTGTCGGCCGCGAACCGGGCTTCCTTACGGCGGCGGGCCTTCAAGAGCCGCTTGGCCGATTTGGTGCCGATGCGTTGGAGCTTGGCCCGTAGCCGCTGGTTACGATGCCTGACCCGGTTCAAACCTTTGCCGCAGTGTCGGGTGCCGTCGTTGGTGGTGGCGATGTTCGCGATGCCCACGTCCACCCCGAGGAACCCGTCAGGCTCGGTCACGTCGACGTCTGGGATGTCGCAGGTGGCGTACAGGAACCACTTGCCGTCCCGGTGCACCAGGTCAGACTCGCCCCGCCGGTGCGCCACCAGGGTGGCGTACTGCTGCTTGGAGCAGCCGAACCGGACTCGGTTCAACCGGCCGCCGACGGCCCAGATCGACACCGTGCGGGCGGCGAGCTGCCACGACAGACACCGGTCATCGAACGGCTGCGCCGCATTGCGGCGGAACCCGATCGGCTTCGCCTCAACCTTGCGGCGGCGCTTCGACCCCGCCTTGCCGAGGTTACCGGCACGGATGTTGGCTCTCAAGGTGGCATACGCGCCAGCGACCTTGCGCGCGACGTGAATCGCCGGCTGCGCCGACAGACCCAAGGCCTTCAGACGGCCGTAGGTGAGTCGTTGCAGCGCCTGCTTCGCGAAGATCCGCCGCTGGAACGCCTCGACCGAGGCGAGGTTCGCGGCCTCGTTACACAGATCCAGCGTCGCCCGAAGCGCCGCCTCCTGGACGGCGTCCGGGTACAACCGAACCTGCACAACCAGTTTCACGTCCACAATCTACCTTCTTGTCCATGTCACCACGATGGACCCCAGACCCGCGGTCACAACCCTGGTCAGCCGACTCAAGGCCGTCTCCACCTACTACCTGCGGCAAGAATTCACCGACCGAATCAACCGGCACATCACGCACGACGACCTGTGGTCACCCTCGTACTTCGCCGGATCATGCGGCGGAGCACCCCTCGCCGCCATCCGCGAGTACATTGAATTATGGTGCCCGCCCACAGCGGTCGGGCGGCGGAACCGGTCTACCGCCCCATCCTCGCCGCCCGGCGGGGTGAGCTGGAGGCGCTCGGCCATCTCGACGGCGCCCTGGCCCCCACGCTCCGCCCGATCCTGCAACTGTCCACAGCGGACGGATCTGTCGTGGATTCCATCCGCCGGCTGCCGCCGGGGCTCGTCCCCGCCGTCGACGTCAGCGCCCTGCCCGACCGTACGGAGTCCGAACTGGCCCGCTGGGGCGTACCGCTCGTGCCGGTGATCGGCTTGGCGGACGGCGAGCGGCGGCTGGCGGCACACGGCGCTGCGGCGTGGGCGCACACCGGGTGTGCCGTGGTACGGCTGCGGGTCGGCCAGGCCCGCGCCGGCCCCGACGCCACCACGGCGGTGGAGCGGGTCTGGCGGTACGCGCGGCTGGCACCCGAGCAGTGCGACCTGCTGGTCGACTGCGGTGACGTGTGTTGCCGGGCGGACGTACGAGCGACCGAGCCCCGGGTCCTGCGGGTGCTGGACTGGGCGCGACGGCACGCGTGGAGTTCGGTGAGCGTGGTGGCCGGCGGGATGCCGCCGGCCCTGTCCCGGCTGCCCACCGACGAGCCGGTACCTCTAGACCGCTGGGACTGGCTGCTCTGGCAGCGGCTGGCCGACCTCGGCGTCGGCTTCGGCGACTACGGCGTGGCCGCCGCGGCGCCGGGTGCGGAGTTGGCCGGCGACCGCCTGCCGACCGTCCGCTACACCGGCGACGGCGCCTGGTGGGTCTACCGCTGGTCGCGCCGGGGTGGGCGCGGCGACGAGCGGGTGGCCGACCTGTGCCGCACCCTGGTGTCCGCGCCGCACTGGCCGGCGGCGGGCGCCGGCTTCTCCTGGGGCGACCACGAGATCCTGCGCCGGGCCCGGCGTGGCGCCGGGGCCGGATCGACGACCAACTGGCTGGCCTGGAGCACCTCGCACCACCTGGCCCACGTACTGGACACGCTGCGTCGGCCGGTCCACGGCGAGGCTTCGCTGCCGGGTGCGCCGCCGCCGCGCGGCCGTGCGCCACGCGGCGGTGAGACCCGCCGCGCCGGTTAGCCCGGCGCGCCGGGCGGGTCGGGCGGCGTCACTGCTTCTCGGTGAACCCGAACTGCACGATGCCCTCGTCGTCGACGGTGGCGTCGACCGAGGCGTCGCCAAGCAGGTCGGCGGCGTCGGAGTCGAGGAAGATCCGGGCGCCCTGGTTGTCGACCACCTGGTCGCCCTCGATCGGCGCGGCGACCAGCTCGACGCTTAGCGATCCGGCCGCGGTGTCCGCGGCGATGCGTACGCCGCCATCCTCGGCGACGTCCTGCTGGGTGGCGAGGTCACGGATCACCATGACGGCGTTCTCGGTCATCGTGAGCATGGCGGGACTCCTCGTGGGTTTCTCGGCTTCCGGTACGGACGCACGGCGTGCGAATCCGCGGGCGGGCCGGACTCGGCCCACGCACCGGCACAGGTGTGCGGTGACGGCGGCGCCTCATGCCGGCCACCTTGGCGCGTACCGCCCGGTGGTGGCCGCCCACCGTCCCATCGGGGCAGCTCAGAGCCGTCCCATTGCCCACGGTGCACGCTCTCGGAGGATCCGTCAAATAGGCCACCGTCAGTGCGACTGGTGGGCATGACGGCGCTTGGAGCGGGTATTCGACGACGCTCAGCTACCCAACGCACGGCAAAATCCTTCAGCCTCAGGTCTTCACTGGCAGATATCTCCGTGGCAGCATCGACGCATGCGTCGTCGTCTGTTCCCTCGGATGCTCGCGCTCGTCGCGGCCGCCGCCGTGGTGGCCACCGTCGGCGCGTCGACCGCCACCGCCGAGTCGCCGGCACCGGCGGAGACCCGGCTCGCCGCCACCATCGACGCGATCCTCGCCGATGCGCGGCTCGCCGGCGCGCAGACCTCGGTGGTGGTGCGGGACGTCACCGACGGCACGACCCTCTACCAGCGCAACGGCGACCGACGGCTGGTGCCGGCGTCGAACACCAAGCTGCTCACCTCGGCCGCCGCCCTGGCGCTGCTCGGCCCCGGGCACCGCTTCGACACCGACGTCCTGGTCCCCGGCCGGCAGCGCGGCGGGGCGGTCACCGGCGACCTGTACCTGCGCGGCGGGGGTGACCCGACCATGCTGGCCGCCGACTACGACGCGCTCGCCGCCCAGGTCGCCGCGTCCGGCGTACGGGTGGTCACGGGCGACCTGATCGCCGACGACACCCGCTACGACAGCGCCCGCCTCGGCCCGGACTGGACCTGGGACGACGAGCCCTACTACTACGCGGCTCAGGTCAGCGCGCTGACCGTCGCGCCGGACACCGACTACGACGCGGGCACGGTCATCGTCACCGCCACCCCGGGCGCCACCGCCGGCTCCCGTCCGGTGCTGCGCACCACCCCCGCGACCGGGTACCTCCGCTTCGACAACCGGGCCGAGACGGTGGCCGAGGGCGCGACCTCGATTTCCTTCACCCGCGCCCACGGCAGCAACACGGTCGTGGTCACCGGCCGTATCGCCGCCGGTAGCGCACCGACCAGCGACTGGGTGACGGTCTGGGAGCCCGCCGGGTACGCCGCCGACGTCTTCCGGGCTGCGCTGCGCCGGCACGGCGTCCGGGTGCAGGGGGAGACCCTGCTCGGGCGGGCCACGCCGGCCACCGCGATCCCGGTGGCCCGGCACCGGTCGATGCCCCTCGGTGATCTGATGACGCCCTTCCTCAAGCTGTCCAACAACGGTCACGCCGAGGTGCTGACCAAGGAAATCGGGCGGGTACGGGCCGACGCCGGCACCTGGCCGGCCGGGATCGCCGCCGTCACCGCGTACGTCGCCTCGGCCGGGATGGACCAGGCCGTCTTCCGCCAACGCGACGGCTCCGGGCTGTCCCGGCGCAACCTGGTCCCGGCCACCGAGTTCGTGGACCTGCTCACCGCCGTCCGCACCGAGCCCTGGTTCGACACCTGGTACGCGGCCCTGCCGGTGGCCGGCGAAGCCGACCGCTTCGTCGGCGGTACCCTGCGCAGCCGGATGCAGGGCACCCCGGCGGCGGGCAACGTGCACGCCAAGACCGGCAGCCTGACCGGGGTGTCCAGCCTCTCGGGCTACGCCACCGATGCCGATGGCCGGCTGCTGGCGTTCTCGATCCTGCTGAACAACTACCTCGCCGCGTCGGTCAAGCCGTTGGAGGACCAGATCGCGGTGGCGCTGGCCGGCTACACCCGGCAGGACGCGGATGCGGCGCGGGTCGCGCCGCCGGCCGTACCACGGACGCCGGACGTGCCCACGGACGGCGAGTGTTCCTGGGTCAAACCGATCGCCTGCTGAGCCGGTCGTCACCTCGTGCGTTAAGAGGGGGCCCTTCCTATACCCGAGGCGTTAGGAAGGGGCCCCTCCTTACCCTCAGGCGGTGGAGCCGGGTGGGACGGGCGCGGCGGGGTCGCCGCGTTCGATCAGCGCGGCGATGTCGGCGGCGTGCAGGCCACGCAGCGCGAGGACCCGGGTGCCCCAACGATGCAGGCGGCACGGGTGCGGGCTGGCGTCGTTGCGGCAGACGGTGCCACCGGACCACCTCCGGGGTGCGTGCACCACGACGGCCCGGACGGCGAACTGGGCGTCCTCGGCGGTCACGTACGGCGGCAGCGGGATATCCCGCAGTGCCGCTCCGGCCGGCTCGCCGGTGGGCGGGGACGGACGGACGGTACTGCTGCTGTTCATCGGCCTGGCCTCCACACGGGACGGTCAAACTCGGACAGCAGGACGGTACGGTCCACCGGCTCCGGTGTGACGGACAAACTGTCCCGGCGGCTCGGTCAGCGCAGCGCGACCGCCTGGAGGCCGACGTTGCCGCAGTGCGGTGTGAAGCTCTCCTCCACCATCCAGGTGAGCAGCAACCGCGTCCCCTTCGGCGCCTGGAACCGGATCGTCGCCCTGGTGGACTGGCTGGTGTGCCGCTCCTCCAGGCGCAGCGTCCGGCTCGGGCCGCCGCCGCCCAGCCGGGCGTCCAGCCGACCCCGGGCCATCCACACCCCGAGGTAGACGGTGGCGGTGCGCGGCTGGCCGTCGGCCACCACGGCAAGGCTGAAGCCGCTGTCCACACCGCAGGTGTAGACCCCGTCGGGCGTGGCGTCGGCCGACTTCACCGGCGCGCCGTCGCGCCACCGGAACAACTCCTGGTTGCCGTCCCAGCCGCCCCGCTCGCCACGGCCACCCAGATCGTGGATCTCGCCGGAGCCGCCCCGCTTGCGCACCGTCGTCCCGGCATCACCCAGCCCCCAGTGCACCCAGTCACGCCGGCCGGTCTCGGTCAGGTCCACCGCCTCCGGGATGTCCGACCGGCTGACGGTGAGCACCAACGGCGGCGCCGGGGGTTGCGGTGCACTGGCACTGAGGCTGGGACTGGGACTTGGGCTCGGCGAACGCTCGCGGGGCCGCAGCCCCGGCACGGCCGGAGCGGTGGGGTCGCCGCTGGGCAGGCTCGGCCGCCCGACCACCGCCGGCAGGCCGTCCGACCCCGGCGGTTCGTCCGGGCTGGGCTCCGACCACCAGTTCACGTACGCGACCAGGGTCAACAGGCCGGCGAGGGCGGCGGCCGCCTCCACCAGGTAGCGGCGGTGCCTTCGGGCGCGGGCGAACCGGCGGGCGGCGCGGGTCTCGCCCTGCGGGCCGGGCGGGTGCCGGTGGTTCGCCATCGAGCGGTGCCGAGCGGATGCGCCACGGCGGAACGCCCGGGTCGGACGGGACGCCGAGGCGCCTGTCCGAGCGGGATGTTCCTCCGCCACCGACCCTCCACTTCAGCCCGACCGGACTCGCTCCGGCACACTCGACCCGGTTCGCGGGGCCGCCACACATTCGCATTGAAGGGACCTTCTGCGCTAGTCAGACGGATCGATGCGTCCAGTTTGTCGCTTAGCGGTTGCTGGCAAGCCGCGGGGCCCGCCGTCGAGCCGGTCAGCCGCGGACGTCGAAGCCGAGGGCCTGGGCGAGGGTCACGGCCTGTACGGCGTCGACGACCGCCCCGGCCCGCTGCACCACCGCCGGGTCCAGCCCGGTCAGGTCGCTGCCGCGAAGGTCCGCACCGGACAGCCGGGCACCGCGCCACTGCGCGTCGGCCAGGTCGACCCCGCGCACGGCCGCCCCGGTCAGATCGGCACCGGACAGGTCGGTCTCGCGCATCCGTACGCCGGTGAGCCGTGCGCCGCGCAGGTCGGCCCCGGCGAGCGTGGCGAACGACCAGTCCCCCTCGGTGACCGTCAGCGGACGCAGGTCACACCGGTCGAACGTGCTGCCCACGAGCTTGCAGCCGGTGAACTCCGCCTCGAACAGGTTGCACCGGGTGAACACGCAGCGGGTGAAGGCCGAGTCGGTGTGCCGGGAGACGTTGAACAGCACGTCGCCGAAGTTGCAGCCGTCGAAGACCGCGCCGCGGCTGGTCGCCTCGGTCAGGTCGACCCGATTGAAGGTGCAGCGGACGAAGTGCCGGTCGGCCAGGTCCTCGGCGTACCAGTCCTCGTCGCGGAAGGTGGCGTCCTCGATCGGCTCCGGCATCCCGGGAGACTAACCGGCGACGCCGACACCCACGCCTTCCCGCGACGCGTACCGGCCGGTAGGTTCGGTCGGGTGAGCATCGCACGCAGCATCGACCCGGAGCAGGTCGGCTTCGACCCGGCACGGTTGGCCCGGATCGACGAACACTTCGGCCGGTACGTCGACGAGGGTCGGCTGGCCGGCTGGCAGGTGCTCGTCACCCGGCGCGGCGAGATCGCGCACAGCACGACGTACGGGCTGCGGGACCGCGAGGCCGGCACGCCGGTGGAGTCGGACACCCTCTGGCGGATCTACTCGATGACCAAGCCGGTCACCTCGGTGGCGGCGATGATGCTCTGGGAGGAGGGCCGCTTCGAGCTGACCGACGAGGTCGGCCGCTGGCTGCCCGAGTTCGCCGACATGCGGGTCTACTCGAAGGGTTCGACGCTCAAGCCGTACACCGTGCCGGCGGTCGAGCCGATCCGGGTCTGGCACCTGCTCACCCACACCGCCGGGCTGACGTACGGCTTCATGCAGACCTCGGTGGTCGACGGCCTGTACCGGGCCGCCGGCTACGACCTGTACCCGCCGGCGGAGGTCGACCTGGCCACCGCCTGCCGCGCCTTCGGCGAGCTGCCGCTGCTGTTCCAGCCGGGTACGGCCTGGGGCTACTCGGTCGCCACCGACGTGCTCGGGCGGCTGATCGAGGTGGTCTCCGGGCAGAGCCTGGACGTCTTCCTCACCGAACGGATCCTGCGCCCGCTCGGCATGGACGACACCCGCTGGTACGTCGACGGCGCCGACGTCGGCCGGCTCGCCGCGCTGTACGTGCCGGACCCGGCGACCGGCCGCGCGCTGCGCCACGACGCGCTCGGCGCGCTGGCGTACGAGAAGCCGGCGCTGCTCTCCGGCGGCGGCGGGCTGATCTCGTCGGCCGCCGACTACCACCGGTTCACCCAGTTGCTGCTGCGCGGCGGCGAGCTGGACGGGGTACGCCTGCTCGGCCCCCGCACGGTGCGCTTCATGACCCGCAACCACCTGCCCGGCGGGCAGGACCTGGGCACCCTGTCCACCGGCGGGTTCGCCGAGACGACCCTGGATGGCATCGGGTTCGGCCTCGGCTTCGCGGTGGTGGACGACCCGGTCCCGAGCCGGGTGCCGAGCAGCGTCGGCGAGTACTACTGGGGCGGGGTGGCCAGCACCGCGTTCTGGGTCGACCCGACCGAGGAGATCACCGCCATGTTCTTCACCCAGCTGATGCCGTCGAGCACCTGGCCGATCCGGCCGCAGCTGCGTCAGCTGGTCTACTCCGCGCTGGTGGGCTGAGAGACTGAGATCGCCGTTCCGCCGACGGCCGCCGGGCCCGGTCCATAGCCTGGGACGGTGAGCGACATCGTCGTGTTCGGAGCGGGCGGCACCGCGGGCTCCCGGATCGCCGCCGAGGCGTACAACCGGGGCCACCGGGTCGTCGCCGCGGTACGTCGGCCGGAGGCAACCTCGTACCTGCCGGCCGGGGTCCGGGTGGTCACCGGCGACGCCACCAGCGAGCGCAGCGTACGGGAGTTGGCGCCGGAGGCGGACGCGCTGGTGGTGGCGATCGGCGGTGGTGACCGTAGCCTGTGGCCCGACGCCGCGCGGACCCTGCTCGACGCGCTGCGCGGAATGCCGGCGGCACCCCGCGTCATCCATATCGGCGGCGGCGCCACCCTGCTCACGCCGACGGGCCGGCGGCTGCTGGACGAGCCCGACTTTCCCGAGGAGTACCGGGGCTCGGCGCTGGGCCAGGCGGAGGCGCTGGACCTGTACCGCTCGTCGGCCGACGGGGTGAGCTGGACGTACGTCTCCCCGCCGCCGCTGGAGTTCCATCCGGGCGAGCGCACCGGTCGGTACCGCACCGGCACCGAGCAACCGGTGGCCGACGCGGACGGCCGTAGCGTGCTCAGCTATGAGGACCTCGCCGTCGCGGTAATCGACGAAATTGAGAATCCACAATTCCGGAATATGCGGTTCACAGTGGCCTACTGATCCCCTGATCTTGAGAAACGGCAGCTCGCGGGATAGATTCGAGCATCTGTGACCCGGGTCGCATACCCCTGATACCCGGGTTTGGCCTCGAATCAGGAGGATGCCGTCTTGGCTTCGCTCGACGACACCGTGACACCCCCGCACGATTCGTCCCACTCCATCGGAGAAAGTTTCCTCAACCGGCGGCGGGTGTTGACCGTCGCCCTCGGTGGCGCCGCCGCGACCGTGGCGCTGCCGGCGCCCGCCTGGGCCGCCGACGACCAGCGGCCGGGCTCGGTCAAGGCCCCCAAGCTCACCCCGCAGGACCGCAAGGTCATCGCGCAGGTGTCCACCAAGAAGGCCCTGGAGCACCTGAAGGTGCTCTCCGAGGACATCGGGCCGCGGATCGGCGGCACGGAGTCGGAGCGCCGGGCCGCCCACTACATCGCCAGCCAGCTCGAGAAGCAGAAGTACGACGTCACCCTGCAGCCGTTCCCGGTGGCCGACAAGTTCCTCGCCCAGCTCAGCTCGCCGGCCGGCCTGCCCAACGACCTGAACTGGCAGGTCGGGGGCAGCGCCCACGCGGGGCTGGACACCTCCGTCACCGCGTCGGTGGCCGACGTCCGCGCGGGCGCGGCGGCCGACTTCACCGCCGACGTCAACGGCAAGATCGTGCTGGTGGACTACGTCGCGTCCCAGCGCGAGGCGGTGGCGGCGCGGGCCGTGGCCGCCGGGGCGGTCGGCGTGGTCTTCCTCCCGGCCGACCTGGTGGAGCCCCGCCGTGCCTCGGCGTTCTCCCCCACGCTGCCCGGCTCGGCCAGCTCGCCGCTGTCGATCCCGGTGGTCGGGGTGGCCCAGGCGCAGAAGCACCGGCTGCGGGCGCTGCTCGCTGCCGGCCCGCTGACGCTGACCATCACCACCACCGCGCACCGCGGGCTGACCTCGCACAACGTGCTGGCCGAGCGGGTCGGACGGTCGGGCCCCAACGGCCCGGTGGTCATGGTCTGCGCCCACTACGACTCGGTCATCGGCGCGCCGGGCGCCAACGACGACGGCTCCGGCACGGTGCTCTCCCTGGAGCTGGCCCGGGTGCTGAAGGCGATTCCGGTCGACGCCACCGTGCGGTTCGCCCTGTGGGGTTCCGAGGAGCAGGGGCTCATCGGCTCGCGCTACTACGTCCGCGAGCTGCCGCAGGCCGAGCGCGACCGGATCGTCGCCGTCTACAACAACGACATGGTCGCCACCAGCTGGGACCCGGCCACGCGGTACTGGGTGCTGTCGTTCACCGGCCAGAGCAACCGGGCCACCGACGAGGTCACCGCCGCGGCGCAGCGGCTCGGCTACGAGCCGCAGATCTCCCCGGTGACCCAGCGCGGGTCCAGCGACCACCAGTCGTTCCAGGAGGTCGGGATCGCCAGCGCCAACTTCTCCTGGCGGGGTGAGGAGTCTCCGGCGCTGCTGGAGCCGCCGTACCACAGCCCGGAGGACACCATCGCCAAGAACATCAGCCTGGAGCGCCTTCAGGTGTCAATGGAGCTGATCGGCTGCGCTACGTACGCGACGGCCGGACACTGACACCTCGGGCGGGGTGCGGCGCCAGCCGCACCCCGCCCGGCTTCAGTCCGCGAGGCGGGCCGGGAAGCCGCCGGTGGCCACCGGGCCCCACGAGGTAATGGTGACCCGGATCAGCGACTTGCCCTGCCGCACCATCGCCTGCCGGTACTCGTCCCAGTCCGGGTGCTCGCCGGAGATGCTGCGGAAGTACTCCACCAGCGGTTCGAGGGCGTCCGGTAGGTCGAGCACCTCGGCGGTGCCGTCGACCTGCACCCACGGGCCGTTCCAGTGCGTGCCATCGTTCGTTTCTACCAGCCCTCAGAGGCTGTCGGGGACCTCGCGGCGGCTGCCCGGCAGCCTCTCAGGCGGGCCGGTCGGCCGACTGCTGGCTGGGCACCCGGGGGCGCACCGACGGCCGCCAGGCCCGGCCGTTGGCGTAGATGACCCGGAACCCGAGGTACGAGGCCAGCGGCGCCCAGTGCGCCGAACCCATGCGCAGCTCGGCGGCGTTGTGCCGCTGGCCGTTGGCGAGCACGTCGAGCAGGACCGTCTCGAACGCCGCCGACTCGACCCAGTCCACCTCGCGGGTGAAACCGCAGACCAGCGCCGCGCCGGTGACGTCGAGGAACTCGCGCAATACCGACTCGGGGGCGCGCAGCACCGAACAGCTGCCGAAGTAGAGCCGCCGCCCCTCGCAGCGCCCGGCCATCCGCTCGGCCACCTCGGCGAGTTCGACCGAGTGCCAATCGGTCAGGCACAGCCGGTTCGGCTCGCCGTGCATGGCGAAGAAGCCCAGCCGGTAGTCGGCGTACTGCTTCAGCAGCCAGCGGTCGATGAAGTAGAACAGCTCGTCCCGGGTGGCCGCGTCCTTGTGGATGAAGCGGACCCGGCCCAGCCGTTCCAGCAGTTCGAGGGTGGGCAACACGGAACCGCGCTCGTTGAGATCCCGGTGCCACTGACCCTCGACGCAGAAGATGCCACCACGCGCCACGCCCACCTCCCGGTCACGCCCGCGCTGACGTTACCGGCCCGACCTGACCAGGCAACATCACCCTCGGTGCGGCGGCCGTGCGACTTTCCGCACGGTAGTAGCGCCTCTGCGTACGTCGGACCCGAATGCCCGGTTCCCGATCCGGCGCGGTTTCCCGAGCCGTTACTCAGGTACGGCGAATCATGAGGACAATTCTCGTTAATCGCCGCTGACCGGCCGCTCAGGTGCGAGGGTGGATTTCGCGGGACGACCCGGTCGAAGTTCCGAATCTATCCCATTCACTCTCTTATCGGGAGGACTCCTGTGCGCGTACATACCTTGAAGCGGGCTGTCATCGCCCTCGCCCTGGCCCTGCCGGGTGCCGCGATCGCCTCGGTGGTCGCCGCGCCAGCAGCCCACGCCGACGGCTGTTACACCTGGAACCGCAACCTCTACCAGGGGCGCTCGGGCAGCGATGTACGTGAGCTGCAGCTGCGGGTGGCCGGCTGGGCCGGTAACCGCGACATCGTGGAACTTGACGGCCGGTACGGCCCGAAGACCGCCGCCGCGGTACGCCGGTTCCAGGCCGCGTACGGCCTGCGGGTCGACGGGGTCGCCGGGCCGCAGACCTTCGCGAAGCTGTACCAGCTCCAGGACAACGACTGCACTCCCCGGCACTTCAGCTGGAGCGAGCTGGACGACGGTTGCGGGCGGGGCGGGTGGACCGGCGGCCCACTGACGGCCACCCAGACGCGACAGAACGCCCTGCGTACGATGTGGAAGCTGGAGGCGCTGCGGAAGAGTCTCGGCGACCAACCGCTGACCGTCACCAGCGGCTTCCGCAGCCGTACCTGCAACAGCCAGGTGGGCGGGGCGACGGACAGCCAGCACCTCTACGGCAACGCCGCTGACCTCGTCTCCCGCAGCAGGTCGCTGTGCCAGGTCGCCCGGGCGGCCCGCAACCACGGCTTCAGCGGCGTCCTCGGCCCCGGCGTGAGCGGTCACAACAACCACGTCCACGTCGACTCCCGGCGGGAAAACAACCAGGACCGCAGTGCGAACGGCACGACCTGGGCCGCGCCGAACTGCGGGATCGGCGTCGACTGAGAGGCGCGACGCCGGCCCGGTGCCCAGGCGGGGGGGGTATGGACCGGACACTCCGGGCCGGCGTCGTACCGCCGGCGGGTGAAGCCGCTCAGCTCGCCCGCGGCCAGCGCGGCGCGGTGGCGGGGGGTGCCACCGGCCGGCCGGTGGCCGGGGTCGAGACGGGCCGGACCGCCGGTGCGGCCACCCGTGGCACCGGACCTCGGTAGCCGGCGGCGCGGTCCGAACGCACCGGATATCCGGCGGCCCGGTCGGTACGCGGCGGGTAGCCGGCGGCCCGGTCAGTGCCGGCCGGCCGGGCCGCCGGGGTACGGGCCGGCGCGGTCCCGTTCACCAGGAACGGGAACGGCACGCGCACGAACGGGTTGCCGTGCCGGATGAGGGCGTCGAGCTGCCGCTCGTTGAGCCCGTGGGCCAGCAGCACCCGCCGGCCCCAGCGGTGCAACCGGCAGGGGAATCGGGCGCCGTCGTTGCGGCAGAGCGACCCGGAGGGCCACTCCTCCGCCGCGTGCACGACCACCGCCCGGACCGCCAGCCGAACGTCCTCGGGGGTCAACGATGTCGGGACCGGCAACTCGCCCAGAATCTGATCGATGGGATCCGTCGACTGCTCATCAACTCGCACGGCAGGCCTCCCGCAGGTCCGGTAGCGGTGCGCTTGAGCACCGCACCTCGTGCAGTGGTACGGCCGCCGGGACCGGATAGTTCAATCGGTGATCCTGGGGCGGTGGAGCGCGCTCAGACCAGCCCGGCGTCGTGCACGAGCAGGGCGACCTGCACCCGGTTGTTGAGACCGAGACGGGTCAGCAGCCGGGAGACGTACGCCTTGACGGTGGCCACGCTCATGAACAACTCCGCGGCGATCTCGGCGTTGCTGCGGCCCTGGCCGAGAGCCACCGCGACCGCACGCTCCCGCTCGGTGAGCCCGGCGAGCTGCCGGATCGCCGGCTCCCGGCGCGGGTCGGACGCCGTCGCGGCGGTGACGTGGTCGATCAGGGTACGGGTGACCGTCGGGGACAGCGTCGCCTCCCCCGCCGCCACCCGGCGCACCGCCCGCACGATCTCGGTCGGCGGGGTGTCCTTGAGCAGGAACCCGCCGGCCCCGGCCCGCAGCGCCCGCAGCACGTACTCGTCGGCGTCGAAGGTGGTCAGCACGAGCACCTCGGGAGGTCGGGGCAGCGCCCGCAACGCCTCGGTGGCGGCCAGCCCGTCCAGCCGGGGCATCCGGATGTCCATCAGCACCACGTCCGGCTGGCACGCGGCGACCGCGCGGACGACCTCGCTGCCGTCGGCCGCCTCCCCGACCACCTTCAGGTCGGGCGTGCCGCCGAGGATCATCGACAGCCCGGCGCGTACCAACGCGTCGTCGTCCACGATCAGGATCCGCACCGGGCGCACCGGTTCCGGCCCGGCCGCCGCCGGCTGGCCGGCAGGTGTCGGCTGGTCCGCAGCCGTCGGCTGGTCAGCGGGCGTCGACCGTGGGCCGGTCTGGGCGGGTACGGCGCCGAAGGACAGGCGGGCGGGGCCGGTCATGACGCCGGCCATGGCAGCCAGGCGGCCAGCCGGAAGTCGCCCGTGCGGTCGCGGCCGTGCTCCAGCCGGCCGCCGGCCAGGTTGACCCGCTCGGCGATGCCGACCAGACCGGTGCCGGTGCCGGGGATCGGCCCGCCGGTGGGCTCCCCCACCGGCCAGCGGTTACGGATCTCCACGGTCAGGCCGTCGCCGGGCCTGCCGCTCAGACCGACCGTGACGGCGGCGCCGGCAGCGTGCTTGCGGGCGTTGGTCAGCCCCTCCTGCACGATCCGGTAGACGCTGCGGCCGACCACGGCGGGCAGCTGGTCGGCCGCGGACACCCGGTCGCTAAGGTCGACGCGTACCCCGGCGGCCCGGGACTCCGCCACCAGCGCGGGCAGGTCGCCGAGAGTGGGCTGGGGGCGTTCCGGGTCCGCGACGGAGGAGACCTCGGCCCGCAGCACGCCGATCACCTCGCGCAGATCCTGCAACGCGGCGTGGGCGCTACCCCGGATCACCCCGGCCGCCCGCGCCACCTCGTCCGGGGAGGCGTCGGGACGGAACTCCAGTGCCCCGGCGTGCAGGCTGAGCAGCGAGATCCGGTGGGCCAGTACGTCGTGCATCTCCCGGGCGATCCGGCTGCGCTCCAACTGCCGGGCCTGGGCCACCCTGAGTTGTTGCTCGGCCTCGGCGCGCTCGGCCCGCTCGCGGAGCGACAGCACCAGTTGCCGGCGCGCCCGCACGAACATCCCCCAGGCCAGCACCAGCAGGCCGCCCACCGCCCCCCACACCACATTCATCCAGTACGAGTTGCCCGGTTCGGGGCGCAGCAGAGCGAAGACCAGGTTGGTGGCCAGGCCGGCGGCCGTCACCGCCACGGCCACCACGGTGCGACGGTGCACCACCACAGTGAAGTAGATGATCACCAAGGCGGCGACGGAAGCCATGGAGAACGCCGTCAACGGCAGCGTCACCACCGCCAGCCCGAGCGGCCAGCGGCGACGCACCCAGAGCGCCGCCGCACAGTTCAGGCCGAGGAACGCGTCGGCGGCGATCATCCAGGGGTACGGCAGCGGTTCGGCGAGGGACGGACTCGGGGAGGCGGCGTCGAAGGTGGTCAACACCACCCAGGCCAGCGCGGCCAGGAAACAGAGACTGTCGACCAGCCAGTCCCGGGTGGTCCGCCGGGGGTGCTCGCGGGTCGTGCTGAGCGACCCGGGCAGCAGCCACGGGTGTTCGAGCACGACGGCGCTGGTCACAGCCGTATGGTAGGCACCTGTCGGGGTGCCGGACCAGCTACCAAAGTCGACGCCTGAGCCTCGACCTTGGTCGAGGAGATCCAGACCGCCGGCCGCTGCGGACAGCCGGATGGCCCGGCCAGGCTGACCGGCATGATTGCGGTAAACCAGCTCATCAAGCGGTACGGACGGCACACCGCCGTCGAGGACGTCTCGTTCCACTGCGAACCGGGCACGGTCACCGGCTTCTTGGGGCCCAACGGGGCCGGCAAGTCCACCACCATGCGGATGATCTGCGGGCTCACCCCGCCGACCTCCGGCCACGCCACCGTCGACGGACGCCCCTACCGGCAACTGCCCAACCCGGGGCGCACGGTCGGGGTGCTGCTGGACGCCTCGGCCCAGCACTCCGGGCGTACCGGCCGGGAGGCCCTGGCGGTGGCGGCGGCGACGATGGGGGTGGACCGGCGCCGGGTGGGCGAGATGCTCGATCGGGTGGGGCTGGACGCGGTCGCGGCCCGGCGGCGGGTCCGCGCGTACTCGCTGGGGATGCGCCAGCGGCTCGGCCTGGCACACGCGCTGCTGGGCAACCCCCGGGTGCTGGTGCTGGACGAGCCGGCCAACGGCCTGGACCCGGAAGGCATCTTCTGGATGCGCGGCCTGCTGCGCGACTTCGCCGACCGGGGCGGCACCGTGCTGCTCTCCTCCCACCTGCTGCGCGAGGTGGAGGCGGTCGCGGACCGGCTGGTGGTGATCGGGGGTGGCCGGATCGTGGCTCAGGGCGGCAAGGACGAGCTGCTGGCCGGCGACGGCACGCTGGTACGGGCCCGCGACCGGGTGGCGTTGCGTGGCGCCCTGGACCGGGCCGGCCTGCCGGTGAGCGAGGGCACCGACGGGCTGCTGGTCCGGGCCGACACGGAGGCGGTCGGGCAGGCCGCCGCGGCGGCCGGCGTCGCCCTCACCGAACTGCGGCCGGCTGGCGGCGGTGGCCTGGAACAGCTCTTCCTCTCCCTCACCGCCGCTGCGGACAGCGCCACGGCGAACACCGCCCAGACCCGTACCAACGCCGAGCCGACCCGGGAGGCCCTCCGATGACCACGATCACCGCGCCCGAGGTCGCCCCGGTCGCCCGGCCGGGTGAGCGCCGGCCGCCGCTGGCCCGTCTGACCGCCGTGGAGCTGCGCAAACTCGTCAACACCCGGGCCGGCCGCTGGTTGCTGATCACCATCGGCCTGGTCGCCGCCCTCATCGTTACGATCCAGCTGGTGTACGCGCCGGACAGCGAGCAGACGTTCGTCAACTTCTTCATGCCGTCGCTGCTGCCGGTCGGAGTGCTGCTGCCGGTGCTGGGCATCCTGTCGATCACCAGCGAGTGGTCGCAGCGCACCGCGTTGACCACGTTCGCGCTGGTGCCCCGGCGGGAACGGGTGATCGTGGCCAAGCTCGCCGCGGTGGTACTGGCCGCCCTCGCCTCGGTGCTGGCGAGCCTCGCCCTCGCCGCCGTGGGAACGTTGATCGCCGACGCCACCGGCGGCGCGGGCACCTGGCGGATCGAGGGTTCGCTGATCCTGCACGCCGCCGTGTTCCAGGTGGCCAACGTGCTGTTGGGCGCGGGGTTCGGCCTGCTGCTCCTGCACACCCCGCTGGCCATCGTCGCCTACCTGGTGCTGCCGATCGCCTGGTCGATGGTGGGCCAACTGGTCCGGCCGCTGGACGGCGCCGCCGGCTGGCTGGACAGCACACGCACAATGGACCCGTTGTTCACCGCCGAGATGACCGCCGCGCAGTGGGGGCGACTCGGGGTATCGCTGCTGGTGTGGCTGGTCGTGCCCCTGCTCGCCGGGCTGCTGCGCACGCTTCGACGGGAGGTGGCATGACGGCGTACGGCACGCCGACCGTGGTCGGCGGCGGGGCCGGAGAGCTGCTGGTGCTCTGGGGCGGGATCCCGGTGCTCGGCGGCGCGGCGGGCGGGCTGCTCGCCTTCGGCGCCGGTTGGGTGGCCGGCCTGCCCTGGGCACCGTTGCAGGGCCTGTTCCGCCTGGTCGACGGGCTGAACGAGGGGTACGCCCTGAGCGGCGGCGTGGGGGTCGGCGTACTGGCCGGGTTGGTGATCGGCGCGATCGGCACCGCCGAGCGGGTACGCGTCACCGTGGAGAGCAGCCGGGTACGGCTGCGACGCGGTAGCGCCGAGCGGGAGATCGGGCGCCCGGAGACGCGGGTGGTCTTCGTCGACCGCCAGGATCTGGTGCTGCTCGACGCGGACGACGGTGAGCTGGCCCGGCAGCGCTCCGACCTGCCGGCCGGCCAGTTGGCCGCGGCGTTCCGGGCACACGGCTGGCCGTGGGTGGAGGAGGATCCGCACCGGGCGACGTACCGGCGCTGGGTCCCCGACCTGCCCGGGCTGCCGACCGGGGCGGACGCGCTGCTGCGGGCCCGGCAGGAGGCGTTGGAGCGCGGCCGGGGCGACGAGGCCCGGGAACTGCGCGAGGAGCTGGCCCGCTACGGCGTGGTGGTCCGCGACGACGACAAGCGGCAGTACTGGCGGCTGACCCGGTCGGCCCTGCCACCCGGATGACCCGAACGGGCCGGGCCCCGAAGAGGGACCCGGCCCGATCAGTGGAACAAACTCGATCACATCGCGGCGATACCGTGCGCGTGCTTGCCGCCGGCCTTGCCGTGCGACTTGCCCGGCGACTTGACGCCGTTCACGGCCGAGGTGTCGAACGCGAACGTGATCACCGCGGTGGCGACAGCGTCCGAGTTGACGTCCAGGGCGAAGACGTTGACGTTGCCCTTGAGCTTGTACTTCTTCCCCAGCGCCTGGTACAGCGTGGCGTCGGCACCGTCGGCGACCGGCGTGAGGCTGTCGCACGCCTGGTGGTAGCAGGGGTCGTACGACTCCCCCGCAATCCCACCGAAGAGAGCGGCCTCGGCCGCCGTCTTGCGGCCCTCAGCGCCGGTGAACAGGCCACCGGCCGGGATGTCGACGTCGATGAACGCCCCGTAGTCCGAGCGGCCGGTGAAGTCGGACGGCACGGTGGGCAGCCCACGGGAGGCGAAGAAGTCCTCGAACACCTTCTCGATCTGCGCCGAGCCCTCGGGACCCGGGCCGGCGCCCTCCTGCGCGGAGTCGTCGCCGTCGTACACGCCGAAGACGTAGTTCGGCGAGCCGATCATGTCGAAGTTGAGGTAGAGAGCGATGTCGCCGACCTGCTGCTCGCTCAGGCTGTCCACGTAGTACTGCGAGCCGATCAGGCCCGCCTCCTCCGCACCCCACCAGGCGAAGCGGACCGCGTTGTTCGGCTTCACCTTCGCCATCTGCAGCGCGACCTCGAGCAGGGCGGCGCTACCGGTGCCGTTGTCGTTGTAGCCCGGCCCGGCCGGGTCCGAGTCGAGGTGGGCGCCGGCCATGACCACGTTGTCGGTGCGGCCGTTCTTGGTCTGCGCCAGGACGTTCTCGGTGCTGCGGACCTCCGAGGTGGTGTCGGCCTCGATCCGGAGGACCAGGCCCGGCGTCGCCGCGAACTGCGCCCCCGTGTCGTACGAGACCGAGACGGCCGGGATGCCGACCGGGTTGGTCAGGGTACCGGCGAACAGTTCCCAGCGGTCCGGGTTGGCCTCGGGCGTACCGTTGCCCTGGTTCATGATGATCGCGCCAGCCGCGCCGGCGGCCTCGGCGTTGGCGACCTTGTCCCCGAAGCCGCAGGTGCCGCGCTGCATCAGCGCGATCTTGCCGACCACGTCGATGCCGGCGAAGTCGCTGGCCTCGCAGCCGGACGTCGAGGCGCGCGGCGGCGTGAGAGCAAGGTCCACCGCCACGACCTGCCCCTGCCCCACCCCGTCGCCGGAGTAGTCCATCAGGTCGTAGTCGACGCCAGCCTGGTACGTGGTCGGGTTCGGCGCCACCTGCGCGAACGAGGAGCCGAACTCCTCGTAGAAGGCGAAGTCGAACTGCTGCCGGGTCACCTGGTAGCCGGCCTTCTTCAGCAGCCCGGCCACGTAGTCAGCGCTGGCGTCGTAGCCCGGCGTGCCGGAGGCACGCGTGCCGTTGTTGGCGTTGGCGATGGCCTGGAACTTGTCGAGGTGCTTGAACACACCTTCGACCGTCACCGCCTTGGTCAGCTTCTTGGCCGAGTTGTTGTTCGGGTCCGCCAGCGCCGGGCTTGCCAGCGCCACCGTTCCCACAAGGGTGCTGGCCGCGATACCGGCAAGCACTCTCTTGCCTGAGAAAGGCACCACGATGTGCCACGTCCTTCCTCTGCGGGTATCCGGCTTCCTACCCCCGTATGCCGGATGTTCCGGCAATCTAAGTGCACATTCATCTAGATGCAATGGGCCTGTGCAGTCGAGCCGCCCCGCCGTTCGGACTGCTACCGCCGCTCGACGCTCGCCCGGCGCGGCAGCGGGCGGCCCACCTCGGCCAGCAACTCGTCGAGGGCGTCCATTTCGGCCCAGCCGTTGACCTCGACCCGCCCGGTGGCGTCCACTGTGATCTCGATCCGGTCCGGGCTGCCTGACAGGCCGTCGAGCAGACCCGGGAAACGGTCGCTGAGCAGCACGAACTCCTGGTTGGTGGAGCCCACCCAGGGCCGCCGGGTGTCGATCCGGTCGGCCTCGAACGGCCCGGCGACCAGCAGGTCGGTCGCCGCGAGCAGCGCGCCGACATCGTCCCGGCCGGCGTCGACCGCTGCCGTCAACTGCGACCGGGTGTAGCCGCTGAAGGTCATCACCGAACGCCCGGCGGCTCCTACCCCGGTGGCAACCTCCGCCAGCGGGGCCGCCTGGTCGAACGGCTCGCCCCCCAACAGCGTCAGCCCTTCGGTGCCGGCGTCGATCACCCGGCGCACCAGGTCGGCCGGGCGGACCTGCTCTCCACCCTGGAACCGCCACAGGTGCGGGTTGAAGCAGCCGGGGCAGCGGATGGCGCAGCCCTGCACCCAGACGGCGGTCCGCTCGCCCGGCCCCTCGGCGCGGGTGGAGGGCAGGAACCGGGCCAGCGCGACGGTCTCCGCTTCCCGGCGAGGGGCCGGTCCGCGCTCAGGTGTTTTCGGCGTCAGGCGAGGGGCCGGTCCGCGCTCAGACGTCTCCGTCCCACGGCGAGGAACCCGGCCGCGCTCAGACATCCAGGACGCGCCCCTGCGGTGGTTGCCCCGGCGCGGGGCCGGTCGGCGGCGTGCAGACCAGGCGGTCGCGCAGCCGGGCGTACTCGTGGGGTGCCAGGTTAGCGGCGGCGGCGAACTCGGGCAGGCCGCCGAAGCCGCCACGCCGATCGCGTTCTGTCAGAACGTACCGGGCGCGCTGCGGGTCGAAGCCCGGCAGCGCCGCGAGGTCGTCCAGCCGGGCGGCGTTGACGTCCAGCTGTCCGGCGGAAGCCGCCGCCGGCTGACCCTGCGCGGGCACGGGCGCCGCGACCGGCCCGGGTCCGAAGTAGGCACCCGTCGGGTACGCCGCCGTCGCCGGATCGGACCCCGGCCCGGCCGACGGGTACGCCGGCGACGCGGGCGGATACGCAGGCGGATACGCCGGAGACGTGGGCGGGTACGCAGGCGACGCGGGCGACTGCATCGACGGGGTGGGCGGATAGGCAGGCGACGTGGGCGGGTGGTTGGGCGACTGTGCCGCCGGGGTGGCCGGGCTCAGGCCGGGTGGTGGCGCGAGCGTGCCGGGTGGGTACGCGCCGCCGGCCGCTGATCCCGCAGCCGGCGACGCGGCGTGCCAGGGGCGGAAGCCCGCCCGCCAGCGCAGCCACGAAGAGTTGATCAGCACGGCGTGCACGATGGTGGCCATCCAGATCGCCAGCACCGCGCCGGTCGCCCATTCCTTGATGGCCGTGTCGGACTCACCGACGAGGATGAAGGCGGTCCAGCCGATCAGGGTGTAGGCGATGCCGGCGATCCACCACGCCGCACGCTTGGCGCGGAAACCCACGTAGATGAACCCGAAGCCGCCGAGGCAGCTCATGCCGAGGATGGGCAGGAGCAGCCACCAACTGTGCAGCAGCCGCCACTTCAGGCTGGCGGCCGGCGGCGCGGCCCCCGGACCCGCGCCGGACGGCGGGACCGGCGGATGTCCTGCTGGCGGGTGCGGCCACCCCGGGTCAGGCGCGTTCGACATCGCGTTCCTCCTGTCGCAGGGTCTCGGCGGTCCGCGTGTAGTCGGCGGTGTAGGCGCTGCGCACCGTGCGGGCGGCCAACAGGTCCTCCAGCACGGCGACGTAGTCGAGGCACCGGTCGCCGAGCAGGCCCCTGGTCTCGGCGCTCACCACGCCCTCGCTGGTCACCGTGACGACGATCCGCGGCTGGCCGCTCATCACGACCGGCCCTCGACGGCGAAGACCAGGCGGACGCTGGCGTCCTCGGTGACCTGCTCGGACTCCAGCCGCAGCCCGGCGGCGGGGGCCTGCTGGCGCAGCCGCTCCAGCACCGCCCGCTGGACCTGCCGCCCGTACGCGGTCTCGATGGCCCGCACCACCTCGACGGCCCGATCCTCGTCGACCTCGCCGGTGAAGTGCGCCGTCCAGATGCCTTCCGGGTCGCGCTGGAAGCTCGCCCGTACGCCCGCCCAGTCCGCGGTGATCGTGTCCCGGTCGACGCCGACCACGGCGGCGGTGTCGTGCAGCGCTGCCGCGAGCAGCGTCTCGTCCCGCATGCGGGTCTGCACCTGGCAGACGACACGACCCTGCTGGTCCCGCCGGGCGACGGCGCCCTGGGCGGCGACCACGGCGGCAATGGCCAACGGCACGAGTACCACCGAGATGCTCATGACAACGCTCCGCCGCGCTGGCTCATCCGGCCACTCCCCTCCCTCGTCGGCGCGGAAATCAGAACTCCACCGCCCGTCCGCCCTGGCCTTGCGGCGAGGGTGCGCCGGGCCCACCCTGCCCCTGTTGCCAGGGATCG
This sequence comes from Micromonosporaceae bacterium KJ-029, assembly GCA_005402585.1. Taxonomy (GTDB): domain Bacteria; phylum Actinomycetota; class Actinomycetes; order Mycobacteriales; family Micromonosporaceae; genus Micromonospora. Next base: position 219,708 of record BIFP01000008.1, read on the forward strand.
GCGGCACCGCCGTAGCTCCGCTGCCCGGGACCGGCGGCGCCGTAACCCGGCTGCTCGGGGCCGGCGCCACCATAACCCCGCTGGTCAGGAGCGACCGCATCGCCATAGCTCCGCTGCCCGGAACCCGCGGCACCGCCGTAACCCGGCTGCTCGGGAGCGGCGCCGCCATAACCCCGCTGCGGAGGAGCGGCGGGAGCGCCGTAACCCTGCTGGTCGGGGCCGGCGGGAGCGCCGTAGCTCGGAAGTGGAGGAGGGGCGGCCGGGGTGGCGCCACCCGGGGCGCCGGAGCGCGTCCCGGGGTCCGAGTCCTCGGCGGCGGTGGCGGCGACGGCGCGGGCGTCGGCCCAGGCGCGGATGGCGTCGATCCGCTCGGCCTGGGTGACGCTGAGCGGCACCATGCTGAGCACGGCCTGGACCAGGTCGTCGCGGCGCAGCGGGCGGCGTTCGGAGAAGGCGTCGAACAGCCCGCCGACGACGGCCTGTTCGATCTCGGCCCCGGCGTAGCCCTCGCTGAGTTCGGCGAGCTCCGCGAGCAGGGTGTCGTCGAGGGCGAGGCCGCCGGCGACGGCGGGGTTGCGCAGCCGCCGGGCGAGGTGGACCCGCCAGATGGACACCCGCTCGGCGCGGGTCGGCAGGTCGACGAAGAAGATCTCGTCGAAGCGCCCCTTGCGCAGCAGTTCCGGGGGCAGCCCCTCGATGTCGTTGGCGGTGGCGATGACGAAGACCGCCTGGCTCTTCTCCTGCATCCAGGTCAGGAACGAGCCGAAGACCCGGGTGGAGGTGCCGGAGTCGCCGGACCCGCCGGAGAAGCCCTTCTCGATCTCGTCCACCCAGAGCACGCAGGGCGCGCTCGCCTCGGCCGTGCGGATCGCGTTGCGCATGTTCTGCTCGCTCGACCCGACCAGCCCGGCGAAGACCCGGCCGATGTCAAGCCGCAGCAGCGGCAGGCCCCAGACCGCGGCGATCGCCTTGGCGGTCAGCGACTTGCCGCACCCGGGCACGCCGGTGATCAGCACGCCCCGCGGCGCGGGGAGCCCGTATGCCGCCGCCTCGCCCAGCCAGGAGCCGTCCCGCTTGGCCAGCCACTGCTTCAGGTTCTCCAGCCCACCGACGTCATCGAGGTTGACCGAGGCGTCGACGAACTCCAGCAGGCCCGACTTGCGGACCGTCTGCCGCTTCTCCTCGTGCACCACCTCAAGGTCGCGGCTGTCGAGCACACCGTCGTTGACCATCGCTCGGGCGAACGCGTTCTCCGCCTCGTGCAGGGTCAGGCCGAGGGCCGCCTTGGCGAACCGCTCCCGGCCGAGGTCGTCCAGCATCATCTGGATCCGGCCGCTGGCGGAGTTGGCGGCGATCATCCCGTCCAGCACCTGCCGGATCTCCGTCTCGGTCGGCAGCGGGAAGTCGACGATCGTCACGTCCTTCTCCAGCTCGGCCGGGATGTGCAGCACCGGCGACACCAGCACGAGGGTGCGCGGCACCGAGCCGGACTTGAACGCCGCCACCAGGTCCCGCAGCCGACGGACCAGCCCGGGGCTGGCCGGCCGCCCGCCGGCGCCCAGCGTCGGGTGCAGGTCCTTGAAGATCAGAACACTCGGATGGTCGACCCGGAGTGCGGCGTCGAGGGCGGCCTCGGGTTCGGTGGTGCCCTGCCGGGGTGCGCCGTCGGGCTGCACCAGCCCGGTCGTCAGCGACCAGGTCCACACGGCACGGGGTGTACGCACCTGCGCGGCGTCGGCCGCGACGCCACTGACCTCGGCGATGACCCGTTGTTCCTCGGACGATTCGACGTAGAGGATCGGGAAGCGTGCTTTGAACATCTGCGCCAGCGCGTCGCGGAACGCTATCGCCACGGTCGGATTCCTCCCCCACAGAGACATTCGACCTGGCGGACTCTAACAGCCCATGATCGCGAGTGGCGATTTCCGCGGCCGGCGACCAATCCTTGGACGCCCGCCGGCGGTGCCTCAGGCGAACCGGGCGGCCACGAACGGTAGGGGATGATCGAATTCTCGCCACCGGCCCGCTACCGTCTCCCCTCTGGGGAGGTACGTCGATGTACGTCGTGTCCGTGATCAACTACAAGGGTGGGGTCGGCAAGACCACGGTGACCGCCAACCTCGGGGCCGAACTGGCCAACCGCGGGATGAAGGTGCTGCTCATCGACCTCGACCCGCAGGCCAGCCTGACCTTCGGCTTCTACGACCCGGACGACTGGCGGGAACGGCTGCGCGACGGCCGGACCGTGAAACGCTGGTACGACGGGCTGCGCGAGGGCAACCCGGCGGTCACCCTCGGCGAGCTGGTGGTGTCGCCCGGTCCGGCGAACTCCCGGCTGTCCGGTGCCGGCCGGCTCGACCTGATCGCCTCACACCTGCAACTGGTCGACATCGACCTGGCGCTGGCCCGCAGCGTCGCGGGCGGCGAGGAGTACGACGCCGAACTGTTCCGGGTGCGCGGCTCGCTCGCCGAGGGACTGCTCGCCGACGGGCTGGACCCGTACGACATGGTGCTGATCGACTGCCCGCCGAACTTCAACGTGGTCACCCAGTCGGCCATCATCGCCAGCGACCACCTGGTCATCCCGGCCAGGGCCGACTACCTGTCCACTCTGGGCATCGACTACCTGCACGGCAACGTGCGGGAACTGGTCGACCAGTACAACGTCGACGCCCGCCGGTTCGCCACCGTACGCCGGCACCAGAAGGTCGCCCCCGGCGTGGCCGGCGTGGTCTTCACGATGATCCAGTTGTTGGCACGGCAGCCGATCGCCACCCACCAGCGCTACATGGACCAGGTTCGCAACCTGGGCCTGCCGGTCTTCCCGACCGCGCTGCGGGAGAACGTCACCCTCTACGCCACGAACACCCCGCGCGGAGTACCGGTGGTGCTGCGCGACCGGATGACCGTCCCCGCCGTCCGGGAGGAGCTACGCCAGCTCGCCACCGAGTTCCTCGACCACCTCCGGCCCGACCGGCAGCCCGCGTGAGCGGCCAGGACGGCGGCGCCGACCCGGCCCGGGCCGCCGAGCGGCTGGCGGCCATGGCCACCCGCACCGACGGTACGGCGTACCTGTCGGGCTGGTCGGTGCGGGACCTGCGGGCACTGGCCGCCGGCCTGGGGCTGCGTGGCGTCGGCGGGCTGCGCAAGGCGGAACTGGTCGAGCGGATCGTGGAGCGCACCATCGGCTACCGGCTCACCTCCGCCGCCCTGCGGCAGCGCTGACCGGGCAGCACCGGCACCGGAGCCCCGGCAGGGTGACGACCGACGGGTCGGGGTGAGAAAGCCGGCGTGAGCGGGTATGCCGGACGAATGGCAGGCGCGATTCCGGACATCAGGCTGAACGACGGCAACACCATCCCACAGCTGGGCTTCGGGGTGTTCCAGATCGCCCCGGCTAACACCGCCGAGGCGGTACGCACCGCCCTGGACGTCGGCTACCGACACATCGACACCGCCGAGATGTACGGCAACGAGGCCGAGGTCGGCCAGGGGGTGCGTACGGCGGGGGTGGCCCGCGAGGACGTCTACATCACCAGCAAACTGAACAACGGCTTCCACCGCCCCGACGACGCCCGGGCCGCGTTCCAGTCGACGCTGGACGCGCTGCGGACCGACTACATCGACCTCTTCCTCATCCACTGGCCGCTGCCGACCCGCTACGACGGCGACTTCGTCACCACCTGGAAGGTGCTGGAGGAGTTCAAGAACGACGGCCGGGCCCGCTCCATCGGCGTGTCCAACTTCCAGGTCCCGCACCTGGAGCGGCTCGCCGCGGAGGCGGACCTGGTGCCCGCGGTCAACCAGGTCGAGGCGCATCCGTACTTCGCCAACGAAGCGGTCCGCGACCACGACATCAAGAACGGCATCATCACCGAGGCGTGGTCGCCGATCGCGCAGGGCGCGGTGCTCGGCGACCCGATCATCGTCGACCTCGCCGAGCAGGTCGGCCGTACCCCGGCCCAGGTGGTGCTGCGCTGGCACGTGCAGCGTGGTGACGTCATCTTCCCGAAGTCGACCACGCCGAAGCGGATCGAGGAGAACTTCCAGATCTTCGACTTCGAGCTGGACGACGCCGCGATGGAGGAACTCACTCTGCTGGACCGGGGCGAGGCCGGGCGGCAGGGGCCCAACCCGGACACCTTCGACTACATCCCGTCCTGAGCAGTGGTTTGACCTCGAGTGCGCTCGAAGACGCAGGCTGGTGCCCGCGTCCACCGGTTTCGGGCGCACGAGAGGAGTTTCCATGCAGTACCGCACGATCGGCACCGACCCACGTAGCCAGCGCGAGGTCAGTGTGCTCAGCCTCGGCGCGATGCTCTTCGGTTCGAAGACCGACGAGGCCACCTCGTACGCGATTCTGGACCGCTTCGTCGAGGCGGGCGGCACCTTCATCGACACGTCGAACAACTACGCGTTCTGGATGGACGGTGGCCAGGGCGGCCAGAGTGAGGAACTGCTGGGCCGGTGGCGACGAAGCCGCGGGGTCGGCGCCGAGGTCGTCATCGCCACCAAGCTCGGTGGGCGACCGCTGACCCCTGGCACCAGCTTCCTCGCCGGCCGGGAGGGGCTGTCGGCGAAGGTGATCCGGGAGTCCGCCGAGCGCAGCCGGGAGCGCCTCGGGGTCGACCAGTTGGACCTGCTCTACGCCCACATCGAGGACCGTGAGGTGCCGGTCCGGGAGACCGTGGAGGGCTTCGCCGAGCTGGTCGCGGAGGGCGCGGTGGGCCTGCTGGGCGTGAGCAACCACCGGATCTGGCGGGTGGAACGGGCCCGCGCGCTGGCCGCCGCGGCCGGCCTGCCCGGGTACGAGGTGCTCCAGTACCACCGCAGCTACCTGCCGCACCGCCTGGACCTGCCGACCGAACGCGACCCCGACGGCAACGTGGGCGTGGCCGGCGGTGACCTGACCAGCTACCTGCGGTCCGAGCCCGGCCTGACCCTGGTGTCCTACGGGTCGCTGCTGTGGGGGGCGTACACCCGGGCGGACAAGCCGCTCGGCCCGGAGTACGACCTGCCCAGCGCGCCGGTCCGGCGGGCCGCGTTGCGGGAGGTGGCGGAGCAGACCGGGGCGACGGTCAACCAGGTGGTGCTCGCCTGGCTGATCGGCGGTGAGATCCCGACGATCCCGCTGGTCGGGGTCTCGTCGGTGGCCCAGCTGGAGGAGTGCCTCGGCGCCGTCGACCTGGCGCTGACGGCCGAGCAGCGACACCGGCTCGACACCGCCTGGTAGCGACGCCCGCAAGCTCCGGCGCTTCCAGACCGGCCGGTGACGCACGCACGGTGCGACCGGTGTCGGACAGCCGCCGCTGGATCTGATCTAGCGGCGGCTGCGTGCTTTCTCGCGCCAGTAGAGGGAAGCTGGTGGGAACCACCGCCGGCCGCCGTCGTTGAAGCAGGCGGCCGGCCACGCGCGATTTTTGTCGTAGGCGTGCGTTTTGGTGGGACGGCAGGCCGTGGCCGCGCGGGAGAAGTCGCGACGTGACGCCCGCCCGGCCCGCAGAATCCCAGAGCGGAAGGATATTCGGAGATCATGAGTAGACGCACCACCGGCCTCGCCATCGAGGCCGAGGGCTTGACCCGGTCGTTCGGCGAGACCCGTGCGCTCGCCGGCCTCGACCTGGAGGTGCCCGCCGGTGCCGTATACGGGGTACTCGGCCCGAACGGGGCCGGCAAGACCACGGCGGTGCGCGTCCTCGCGACGCTGCTGCGCCCCGACGGCGGGCGGGCCCGGGTCTTCGGGCACGACGTGGTCGCCGAGGCCGACGCGGTCCGCGCCCGGGTCAGCCTGACCGGGCAGTACGCCTCGCTGGACGAGGACCTGTCCGGCACGGAGAACCTCGTCCTGCTGGGCCGGCTGCTCGGGCTGCGCAGGCCGGCCGCCCAGGAACGGGCGGAGCAACTGCTGGCCGCGTTCGGGCTGACCGATGCGGCCGGACGGCAGGTCAAGAAGTATTCGGGCGGCATGCGGCGGCGCATCGACATCGCGGCGAGCATCCTCAACACGCCCGACCTGCTGTTCCTGGACGAGCCGACGACGGGGCTGGACCCGCGCAGCCGCAACCAGGTGTGGGAGATCATCCGGGCGGTGGTGGCGCACGGCACGACCGTGCTGCTGACCACGCAGTACCTGGACGAGGCCGACAAGCTGGCCAGCCGGATCGCGGTGGTCGACCACGGCCGGGTGATCGCGGAGGGCACCCCGGGCGAGCTGAAGTCGTCGGTCGGCTCCGGCACCGTGCACCTGCGGCTGCGGGATCCGGAGCAGCGGTCCGAGGCGGAACGGCTGCTGCGGGCGGCGCTGGGCGTACCGGTGCAGTTGGAGCCGGATCCGGTGGCGATGACCGCCCGCGTCGGCGGGGACGGCAGCGATCTGGACGCCAGCGCGCAGGCCGCGCGGGCGCTGGGTGAGCTGGCCGGGGCCGGGATCGTGGTGGACGACTTCTCGCTCGGCCAGCCCAGCCTGGACGAGGTCTTCCTGGCCCTGACCGACCATCCCGCCGTACCGGCCGAGGCCGAGCGGGACGACGAGCTGGAGGCAGCCCGATGAGCAGCGACACCGCCACCTCGACCGGGCCGGCGCCGACGGTCTACGTGCCGTCGTCCGAGGCGTTGGCGACGGTCCTCGCGCCGGGCGCGCGACCGCCCCGACCGGGACCGCTGTCAGCGTCGCTGACCTTCAGTTGGCGCGCTCTGCTGAAGATCAAGCATGTGCCGGAGCAGCTGTTCGACGTGACGGCGTTCCCGATCATCATGGTGCTGATGTTCACGTACCTGTTCGGCGGTGCGCTCGCCGGCAACCCGCGTGACTACCTGCAGTTCTTCCTGCCGGGCATCATGGTGACCAGCGTCGTGATGATCACCATGTACACCGGTGTCGGCCTGAACACCGACATCGAGAAGGGCGTCTTCGACCGGTTCCGGACGCTGCCGGTGTGGCGGCCGGCCGCCCTGGTCGGCATGATCGTCGGGGACGTGCTGCGCTACGTCCTCGCCGCGGTGGTGATCCTGTCGGTCGGGCTGGCGCTCGGTTTCCGCCCCGACGGCGGCGTGCTCGGGGTGCTGGCCGGGATCGGCCTGCTGGTGGTCTTCTCGTTCGCGTTCTCGTGGGTCTGGACGTTCTTCGGGCTCGTGCTGCGCAGCGAGAAGTCGGTGATGGGGGCCAGCATGATGGTGCTGTTCCCGCTGACCTTCCTCAGCAACGTATTCGTCGACCCGTCCACCATGCCCGGCTGGCTCCAGGCGTTCGTCAAGGCCAACCCGATCACGCATCTGGTGTCGTCGGTCCGCGCGGCGATGGCCGGCACCTCGGACGCCCCCAGCATGATGTGGACGGTGGTGTGGAGCGCCCTGTTCGTGGTCGTCTTCGGCACCCTGACCATGCACCGCTACAACCGCCGCTGACCCGCCCCCCGGTGGGCGGCGGGCACTGCGCCGCCCACCGGCGAGCCGGACGGTCAGAGGCGCCAGGGGACGGGCGTGGTGGGCGCCACTTTGGACAGGTGGGCGAGGACGGCCTGGTTGGCCTCCCAACCGTCGGGGAACTTCACCGGCACGTCCAGCTGCGGCGCCTCGGTCGACGGGTGGGCGTCCAGCAGCTCGCCGATGCCCGCCCGGGCCACCACGACGCAGGCCTGCCGGTGCCGGGAGGCGAGTACGCAGAGCCGCCCCGACTCCAGGTGGAACGCGGTCGCGTCCCGCCGGCCCGACAGCGGATGCAGCACGATCGTCACGTCGTACTCGCGGCCCTGGAGCCGGTTGGCGGTGTCGACGGTGACGCCCGCGCCCGCCTCGCCCAGGTGCGCGCGGATGGCCGCGACCTGGTCGCGGTGCGCGGCCCCGACGGCGATCCGGTCCGCGGTGACCGGCGCGCCACCGGGCGCCTGCTCACAGAACGCGACCGCACCCCGGCGCAGCACCCGCACCGCCAGCGCGGCGCACGCGGCGGCGGCCTCGGCGTCGGTACGCGGGGTGTGCCGGGCCGGCAGCTCGTACAGCGCCCAGCCGGTGGCTGCGGCCAGCTCCACCGCCCGGTCGACGGCGTCACCCGGCCCGGCCTCGGTGAGCTGCAACGCCCGCTCGGCGGGCGAGGTGCCGGCGCGGAAGCCGGTGAACGGATAGAACGCCCGCGACACCACCGGGGCGGCCGAGGCGGGCAGCCGCCAGGACACCGGCAGCCGGTGCACCGGCAACTGCGGGTTGTGCCGCAGCAGCACCGCCACCGCCGACTGCATCGGATCCCAGGTCAACCCCGCCCAGCGACCGGTCTCCACGGTCGAGAACGGGTCCAACTGCCCCGGATCCCCCACGAACAGGGCCCGCTCGAACCTGCCGGCCACACGCAGCAGGGCGTCCGAACGCATCTGGTACGCCTCGTCCACGATCGCCCACGGCCATGAGCCCGCACCGACCGTGGCCCACTTGGCGGCCGTACCGATGATGACGGCCGCGGCGGCCAGGTCGGTGACCTTCGCGGCGACCCTCACCTGCTCGTGCGCCCGCACCCGTGCCGACGGCCGGTAGTCACCGGCGGAGAGCCGCCCGACGCGCAGCTCCGGCGCCTTCCGGCCGAGCCGGTCGATCAGGTCGTCGACCTGCTCGTTGGTCTGCGCAATGATCATCAACGGCTCGCCGGTGCCGGCCAGCTCGACGGCGGCCCGCACCACCAGGGTCGACTTGCCGGCCCCGGGCGGCGAGTCGACCACCACACCCCGATGCTCACCGGACCGCAGGTCGTCCAGCACGGACGTGATCACCCGCTCGGCCTCGACCCCCGGCGGCACCGCCAGCTGCGACAGCATCGACCCCACCCTTCCACCCGGCGTCCCGCACCCTACCGCCAGCCGCCGACGGGCTCAGCGAAGCTCGTGTGCGTACGCCAGGGCGAGCCGGCGGTGCTCGGCATCGTCGGTGCGTGCGGCCAGTGCTCGCAGCTCGGCAGCCGCAGTGGCGTTGCGGGCGGACCAGGCACCCAGCAGGGCCGCGGCGGACTCCGGCGGGCTGCCGGCGGCGGTGGCGACCACCACTTCCGCGGTCTCCTCCGCCAACTGGTCGAGCGTCGGCACGGCCACATCCAGCTCGCGCAGGTGCCAGGCGACCAGGCCGACACCCAGCGGCGTCAGCCCGGCCACCCGAGCCGTCCGGTCGATCGCACCAAGGTGGGCCAACTGGTCGAGCAGCCGCGCAGGGTGTCGTCCTCGGGTACGGCCACCAGGGACACCGGCGGGTGGGAACCAAGCTCGTGGTCGAGCAGATGGTTGGCCGACACCTGGCGCAGTACCTGCTCGTCCACGGCGATCCGGCCCGCGTTGACGTCCGCGACGAATCGCGGCGGCCGCGGGGTCCGTCGGGTCGACGCCCTCGGGCGGCATTGGGTCCGTCGAACGTGATGTCACACAGACGTAAATATGTCCATATGACATCAGATCTTTGAACGAAGGTGGGCCGAGAGCCGCGCAAAGCCGTGTCTTCCGAGCTGGCCATCGGTGGCAGGTGCCCTGGTTGATCTCCTACCATGAGCCGTTGCCTCATTCGCGAGGGTGGATACCGTGAACGATCGGATCATGGAAGGTAAGACCGTCGTGATCACCGGCGCCAGCGCGGGCATCGGCGCCGAGGCGGCCCGCCGGCTGGCAACCCTCGGCGCGACCGTGGCGGTGGTCGGCCGGTCACCGGAGAAGACCGCCGCCGTCGCCCGCGAGGTCGGCGCCGAGCCACTGGTCGCCGACTTCGCCCGGCTGGCGGACGTACGCAGGCTCGCCGACACCCTCCTGGACCGTTACCCCCGCATCGACGTCCTGGCCAACAACGCCGGCGTCGTGCTGTCCAGGCGGAGCCGCACCGAGGACGGCCACGACCTGATGTTCCAGGTCAACTACCTGGCCCCGTTCCTGCTCACCAACCTGCTGCTGGACCGGCTGACCACCGCCGGGCCGGCACGGGTCATCTCCACCTCCAGCAAGGGCAACCGGTTCGGTGGCGTCGACCTCGACGACCTCGAAGGCGCCCGCAAGCGATCCGGCATGCTCCGGTACGGGACGACGAAGCTGCAGAACATCCTGTTCACCCGCGAGCTGGCCCGGCGTACGCAGGGCAGCGGGCTGACCGCGACGGCGTTCCACCCGGGCGTGGTAGCCACCACCGGAATCAACCGGGACACGCCGCTGATCGCCGCGCTGGTGCGGTATCGCCTGCTGGGCGGCCTGGTCACCCTCGAGGAGGGTGCCGCGCCGCTGGTCCACCTGGCCACGATGCCCGATCCGGAGGCGGCCAACGGCGGGTACTACCACCGTTTCAAGCCCAACGGGCCGGTGCACCGGCAGGCCAAGGACGACCAACTGGCAACCCGCCTGTGGGAGCGTACGGCCGAGCTGCTCGGCGTCCAGGTGACGAACCCCTGACACCGAGTCGGGTGGCACGCCCTCCACCCACGCATGTAGGGCGGCCACTGGGCCAACGCCGCTACAGCTGGGGCCGCTTTCCGGCGACCTCGTGACGGAAGTAGGAGTCGAAGGACTCGGCCTCGTCGAGCAACGACTCGATCTGTACCCGGCAGGCCCGCACCACGCCCGGCTCGACCACCTTCCGGGCACCGACCGGCGTACCGGACGGGTCGTACATGACCTCGTAGAGCACTCGACTGCCGAGCACCATCAGCTCGGGAATCCGGCCGTGTTTCTGTTCGAAACCCGCGAGCCGGCCCGCGTCGAGCACCCTGATCCGCTCGCCCGCCTCGGCGCGATGCCGCAGCGCATGCAGCTCCCAGATCAGGTACGGGCTGAGCGGGCGCTCCACGATCCGCAGCCGGCGCAACCCTGAGCCGGCCTTGTCGAGCTGGGCGAAGAACCGGACGCTCTCCGGATCGGGCTCCGCCGCGATCCGCAACGCGTCATCCCAGCGCCCCTCCGCGAACGCCTCCCAGGCCGGATTGCCCGGCTCGCGCATCGCCTGCAACCGCTGCGTGCGCAGGATCGGGCCGTCGACCGCGTCCACGGCCTCGGCGAAGTCCACGTCGTACCCGGCGAGCCCCAACCGCTCCCCCGCCGCCGACCTGAGCAGCTCACGCATCCGCGCCCCTCCGGCCGGACCACTTCCACCGCAGCACCATGATCATCTCCCACAGTGACGGAACGGGCACTCAGAATAATTGCAGTCACCGGGGCAGGGGTAGGTCCTCGACCGGCCCCCACTCCAGGTCCGCGCCACGGACGAGGGCAGCCTCACCCCAGGAGACCCGCAGCAACCCCGCATCGGAGTTGGCCGCGAAGCCGATGAGCAGCACCTGGGGTTTGGAGACGAGCCGCTCGATCGACTCGCGCAGGAACGTCAGGTCACGGCTCTCCTGCGGGGTGAGCGGCATGCCCGGCAGAAGCGGTTCCTCGTGGCGCGGCATCGGCCCGAACAGGGCCAGCAGGTCACGGATCAGCTGGTTGAGCGCGGCACCTCGGGCGTCACGCATGTCCACGTCGCCGCGCTTCGCGTACAGCCAGGGCAGCAGCAGATGCTCCCGGCAGATGGTGATCCGGACCTGACTGCCCGGCGGATGCAGGTCGGTCACGTCCGGCAGGTCGCGGAGTTGCTCGTGCAGAGATTCGTACTGCTGCTTCCAGCGGACCGGGCCGAACGCGTGGTCCGTGTCGAGCACCGAGGCTTCCCGCACCGATATAGAAGATCTCACACGCATCGACGCTCGCGGTAGCCGCGCCGCGCAACGGCAATGCCATCCGGGCGATGGGGTCGCTGATGGCGTACGCGGCCTACGCGGTCCAGTCGAAGCGGCCGGGCACCGGGACGACCGGCCGGACGGCGGGTGAGGGCGCGGCGGGCGCCGTCGGCCGGCGGGCGCTCGAACCTCCTCCGCGCCGGGAAGCGGGGCCGGCCCGATGGGACCGGCCCGCTCAGGGAACCTCCGCTGAACCCCTCGCACTCGGCGTAGCCGCCGACGCGCTCATCAAGTGTTGACCTATGCGTCGATCATCTGCTTATGTTGACGACATGACTAGGCCCTTCGCGTCGATGCGCGAACCTACCTACTTCATCCTGGCCGCCTTGCAGGACGAACCCTTGCACGGCTACGCGATCGTCAAGCGGGCGCAGGAGTTGTCCGACGGGCGGGTGCGCCTCACGACCGGCACCCTCTACGCCGCCCTGGACCGGCTCACCCGTGAAGAGATGGTGCGGGTGGCCGAGGAAGCGGTGGTCAACGGCCGCGCCCGCCGCACCTACGAGCTCACCCAGCGAGGTATGTCCGCGCTGTGTGCGGAAGCAGAGCGAATGGCTGCGGCGGCGAGCGTCGTTCGTGACCGTTCCGTCCGCTCGGCGGCTGCGACGGGTTGGGTGGTGCCGGCATGACCGAGCTGGAGCGCCGTTACCGGTGGCTGCTGCGGGCCTACCCCCGCGCCTACCAGCAGTATCGCGCCGACGAGATGCTCGAAACCCTGCTCGCCACGGCTGACGACGAGCGGCGGCGGCCGAACCTTCGAGAAGCGGCGGCGCTCGTGGTCGGAGGGCTACGCGCCCGCACCGGTGTTGACCGTCTCGGCTCGCGATCGGCGCTGACATGCTCCGCGCTGCGGCTGTCCGCGCTGTCCCTGCTCGTGTACGGCATGACGCTCTGGGCCGGGGGTCCGATCTCATTCTTGGTGACGATGCTGTCGGATGGCCCGTACAAACCCGACGCATGGTGGTTCATCGTCATTCCGGCGCTGCTGACCATCGCGCTTTTCGCTGCGGCGTGGGGTAGCTACCGGCTCGCATTCGCTGTGACGATATTGACCGTGGCCGCGCAACTTTGGTCGGCGAATTGGTGGAATGACTCGCTCTGGTCGGTTTACAGCCTCCAGTCGGCGATCGTTCCTCGGTTTTGGCCGGCGCTGCTGGCTTCGCTGGTCTTGCTGGGACTGCTCCGCGCACCCCGAACGCCCGTGGCCAAACCGTGGGCCTGGCCCGTCCTCGAAGCACTGGCAGTCATCGCGTTGACGCCGAACCCGATCAACGGCTGGTCGGACGCACCACTGATGTCCCTGTACGCGTTCGCCGCACTGGCCGTCATCACCGCGCCCGTCGATGCCCGGATTCCCATCATCGCCTCGGTGCTTCTCCTAGCGCCAGCCTTGGCACAAGCCACCTACCACTTCTATTTCAAAAAAGCAGGGTGGGAACTAGGAATTTCCATCACCACGAGCCTCATCCTCACGGCGGTCATGGTGATCGCGCTTGCAGCCGGCACAATCGCAGCCCGCCGGCAAGCCCGCATGTAGACACGGGAGCGCCCCGCCACCACTTCTCGTAGAGAGCGGCGGGGCGCACCTGACCAGCCGTCCCGGCCACACCGCTGCTACCCACTGCCAATGAGTTCTTCACCGACCGTAGGTCGTCACGGTTTTCGGCCGGGACTTGAGGTAATAGATCAGGCCGTAAAAGGGCAACCAGCAGCCAGCAGTGAAGACGCATAGGACGATGTTGAACACGTGGAACCCGGTGCCGATGTACTCCCTGGTGTAGACGGGCAGAGGCTGCGGCGGAGCGAACTGCGGCGGGTAAGGCATCGGCTGGGCCGGATATGGATATGCCTGCTTAGGCGGGTACGGGGGCTGGGGCGCGTACGGTCCGGGTGGGTAAGCAGCAGGCGGAGCGGAATAGGGCACACCGGACTGCGGTGGGTAAGCCACCGGCGGGCCCGAAAAAGGGACGGCAGACTGCGGCGGATAGACGGCCGGCATGCCCTGGTACGGCGCGGCGGCGGGAGGCGGGTAGGCCGGACCCGGCGGGTGCGAACCATCGTTGCTCGGGATCATCGGTTGCTCAGGATGCACCAGAACACTCTTGGCTCCCGTCAACGGGACCGCCATCCGCCGGACAGTCCAGCGACAACGACAATCAGCCAGCTGGATAGCTTCGCCCCGTACAAGCATCTCGGCGCGACCGGTCTACCAGGGACGCAGTGCCCTGTTTGGTGTGTAGGTTTCGGCCCGCACCTCGGCGAGATAGGCCGCAAGCCCATGATCGGGTGCAGATGGGCCAGGGCGACGGCGAGCGCGTAGCCCCGCTCCTCCCGACACGAATCCCGTGATCACCTACGAGTCAATCGACCCAAAACTCTCTTGGAGACACTGCTAGAACCCACGAGGGTTGCGTCGTGACAGGGCGTATCCGCGATACGAGCAGAGCTCCTGCCACGCCTCTTCATCTACTGCCGAAAAGTTTCGACCCCTAGCCTGGCAGATTCTCCGCCACCCGCCGCTGCTCACCAGGTCTTCCGCATCGATTGAGCCGCTGTTGATCGCGTGCACGATTTCACGGTCCGATGCCGAGCTCAGCTCCACCGAGCTTCCCCTTTCAAGCTCTCGTCGTTCCTATTAGGACGGCCCTAGCCTCGCGGCGTTACTGCAACGGATGCAACCTGTTGGAGACGCGGCCCAGAACCTCGTCTGCGAACTGATAGTTGTGGTGCCTGGCGTGGTTGGTCGTGCCTTCCAAGAGCGGCGCCGCCAGCTCCCGAGCAGCGGTGGCGAACGACTCCTGCGCCAGGGCGTCGATCAACTCGTCCCACCACCCCCGGATCTGCACCTGATCGGCTCCTGCGTCCTGGTACGGCCGGCTTCGATCGAACTTCAGGTGCGGGTACTGCTCCTCGACCCCCTGCCCCGATGCGGCGTAGCGGTGCAGCACTGATTCCCGCACGACCACGAAGCCCCAGGCGTCATCGTCGCCGTCCGCCTCGTCGGGCCGGAACAGCACGAATGTCTCCATCCGCTTCATGTTGACCGTCGAGAGCCGCTGCCCTGACCCCGTTTTCGGTAGGCAGGACAACGCCCAGTGATCGCGCTCGGTGGGGATCGGTTCGAGTACCGCAGCTTCCAGGAACGCTCGATTGGCCGCCACCACCTGGTCAAACCAGGGGCCGTCAGCCAACGCCCCGAACCTCGCCTGCTTCTCGGGATCGGCGCGCATGTCCTCCTCTCGGCTGGTTAGTGACACGCCGCTGGTCTGCGTTTCGGCCATCCGTGCACTGTAGACAGCCGGTGGCTTCGGGGCCTCCCATGAACGGCCACCGTCAGGGGCCGAATCTCCGCGCCGTCTCGGCCGACTGCCAGCTCCGCAGTGCGGTCTTGATCCGCCGGTTTTCGGCGCGTACTTCGGCGAGCTGGCGGGACCGCTCCCCGAGCTCGTAGGCGAGCCGGTGCAGCAGGGCATCGACGTCGTCGATCTGGTAGCCGCGCCGGCCCAGCCGGCTACAGGGCAGGATGAGCGCGACGATCCAGTCCGGGGTGAGTGGGCCGCGCAGAGCGTTGCGGCTGCGGTAGACGGTCATCGCCACGGGATCCGATCGGGCAGATGGATGCGCTCGGCGGGCACCCCGGCGGCGAGCAGCCGCAGCCGCGACCCGGCCAGCATCGCGGGCGACCCGCACACGTACACCGCCTGGTCGGGGTGCAGGTGGTCGAGGGCGACGGTGAGCGCGTCGCCCCGCTCCCCCGGCTCGGACAGGGCATCGTGGGAGGACACCGGCACGATGGTCAGCCAGTCGTGGCGCAGCTTGTCGAGGGTGACCGCGTCGTACAGGCTCTCCACCGAGCGGGCGCCGACGACCAGGGTCACCCGCCGGCCGTCCGGGTCGGCGGCTACCTGCTCGACCAGGGCGCGCAGCGGCGCCAGCCCGGTGCCACCGGCCACCAGCAGCAGGTCACCGTCGACCAGGCCCAGCCCGGTGTCGGCGGGCGGGCCGAGGTGGAGCAGCTCGCCGGGGCGTACCTCATGGATCAGGCTGGTGGAGACGGTGCCGGCGGGGACCGCGCGGACGTGCAGCTCGACGGTGCCGTCCGGGCGCGGCGCGTTCGCCGGGCAGAGCCAGCGCCACCGGCCGGGCCGGCGCGGCGTGCAGACCGGTACCGCCTGGCCAGCCTGGTACGGCAGCCGCCGCCATGGTCGTACCGTCAGGATGACGATCCCGTCGCAGGCCCGGTCGTGGCCGATCACCTCGGCCGGCCACCAGGCCGGGCCGTCACCCGCCCCCGCAGCGGCGCGCTCGACCTCCTGCCAGGGCACCCCGGTCTGTAGCGCGTCGTCGATGACAGCGGCGTGCGCCGGATGCAGGCCATAGCGACGGCACGCGCGGCCGAGCACCGCCAGCAGCGCCAACCTGTTCGGGCCGTCATCCTTGAAGGTGAGCTGGTGCAGCGCGGCGTGGAGCAGCGGGGCTTCCCGCTCAGGCAGCAGGCCCGGGTAGCGGTCCTCCACCGCCTCCCAGAAACCAGCGGCGCTCGGTTCCTCGCACGATTTCAGAACCCCGAGCAGGTAGTCGACCGCCCGCCGGTGCTGCGCCTCCGACCAACCCAGGCTCGGAAGGGCTGGCTCGCCGCCGGGCACGCTGGTCAGCGACCGCGCCAGGTGCGCCTTCAGCCGGTCCCAGTCCACCCCGATCAGGTACGCGGACAGCTCCGCGTCCGCCGCCACCAGTCTCAGCCAGCGGCCGACCGCCTCACGCGCTTCCACCTCGGTCATCGTGTCCGGCCCTCAGCCTCGCTTCTGTGCTCGGCCTCGAACCCGATGAACTGTTCAGCGGTGAGGCCGGCGGTTTCGAGGGTGGTGTGGCCCCAGCGAGCCAGGCGGCACGGGTACGGGACGCGTTCGCTGCGGCAGAGCAGGCCGTGTGGCCAAGACTCCGGGACGTGCACGCGAACCGCCAGCGCGGCGAGGGCCAGATCCTCGTCGGTGACCGGGGTGCGGACGGGAAAGTCGGCGAGTACGGCGGACATCGGTGGGCGCCTCCCAGATGTAAGGAGGGGCCCCTTGTTAACGGATCCGGTATAGGAAGGGGCCCCTCTTAACAGATGGAGCGGCACCGGGGCGGGCGGGGACAGCGAATCCGCGATCGGGGGAAGCGGTGCCGCCGGAGCCAGCACCCGCCCCGGGCCATGCGCCCAGCCTCGGCGAGACGTTGACCAGTAACTACAGCGCCAAAGGGGCCTGTGTGACGCAGAAATGAGGCGTCTGCGTACCCGCCTCATCCACGGACTGTTACTACAGTGGCGGCAAGACGGAGGGAGGTCGGGCGTGGCCCTGAAGCGACACCGGCTCTGTCAGCGGCGTAAGGCTCTCGGGTACAGCCAGGAGCGCCTGGCCGAACTCCTGGGTGTGGAACGGTCGACCGTAGTGCGCTGGGAGAATGCCGAGACCGATCCCCAACCGTGGCATCGAACTCGGATTGCCTCCGCGTTGGGGGTTACGCTCGAACAGCTCGACGACATGCTCGTCGACGTATCGGTGGCAGCACATCGAGGGCAGGCCATGGGAGATGTGACTCGTGATCCCGCTTCCGCTGCTGCTCGACCCGAACTTCTGAGCGGTCTCCGGACATTCCTCACCAGCTACCTGGCGGCCCCCGCTCGGCCGGCTCAGTCGCTTGTCGAGGTGCGGCGGTCTGTCGGCCGAGTTCACAACCTCTACCAGCGAGCGAGCTACACATCGGCTGCCCGATTGCTGCCGGAGGTGCTTGGCCAGACGACGGATCTGTCCAGCAGATCGGTCGGACTGCATCGCAGCACTGCGTTTCGGCTGCTCGCCGCCGCGTACATCGCTGCGTCGAAGCTTGCCGCCAAGGTTGGTGACGGCGATACCGCCCTGCTGACCGCCGATCGGGCTTCCACTGCTGCCAGGCTCGCCGATGACCAAGCGTTGGCGGCCGTCGCGGCGTAC
The DNA here is from genome assembly GCA_005402585.1 of Micromonosporaceae bacterium KJ-029. Taxonomy (GTDB): domain Bacteria; phylum Actinomycetota; class Actinomycetes; order Mycobacteriales; family Micromonosporaceae; genus Micromonospora. Next base: position 237,405 of record BIFP01000008.1, read on the forward strand.
CAGGCCGCCTGCGGTCTCATGCGGCTGCCCGGTAGAGCAGTCGAGACCGAGCAGGTAGTGCGGAGCAGTATCGAACGCCTGGCCTCTACCGGGCCTACCGACGATCCGGACTTGCTCTCTGCTCATGGCGCTCTGGTGCTTCTGGCCGCAGTAGTAACGGCCGGGCAGGGCAATCCGAAAGAGGCGGCTCAGTTCCTGGCGCAGGCAGAAGGGCTGGCATCGGCGCTCGGCGCTGATCGCAACCGCCTGTGGACCGGCTTCGGTCCGACGAATGTCGTCATTCACGCGGTCTCTGCCGCGGTTCGGGCCGGCAACGCGGACCAAGCCCTGGAAGTCGGAGCGCGTCTCGACGTCTCACGGCTGCCGACGGTGCTGGTTGGCCGACGCGCGCAGGTACACGTCGACCTAGCGGCGGCGGTAATGATGTCAGCCGGCGACAGGTCGATATCCGTGCTACACCTGCTCGAAGCCGAACGGATAGCTGCCGAGGTGGTCCATGCCAACGTTCAGGCCCGCACGCTCCTGCTCGACCTGTTGAGAAAGGAGCGACGGGCAGCGACGCCTGGGCTACGACCATTGGCGGAGCGGGCCGGGCTGCTGGCATGAGTCATCGAGGAGTGCTGGCCCTCGTCGTCTGCGCCGCACCTCCGGTGCTGCGGATCGGCGAGCTAATCGAGCTGTTACAGGACGATGGCTGGACGGTCTGCCTCACGGCTACGCCGACCGCTGCGACCTGGATCGACCAAGAGGCGCTGGCGCGGCAGACCGGATATCCGATACGGGTCGAGTGGCGAATGCCCGGCGATCCAGAGCCTCATCCTCCGGCGACTGCCGTTGCCGTCGTCCCGACCACATTCAACGTAATTAACAAGTGGGCTCAGGGGATCAACGACACGCTTGCGCTAGGAATCCTCAACGAAGCACTCGGAGTCGACATCCCTGTGTACTCGTTCCCGAATGTCAAGCCAAGCCTCAGCAGCCACCCCCGCTACAGAACGAATCTATGCCTGCTTAGGGACGCGGGAGTCCTGGTGACTCCACTGCCTCCTGAACTTCCTTGGCAGACGGTCACTAAGACCCTCCGTAACAGTCGTGTCAACCGGGTGGATGATGTCCGCCGACATTCGGATGCCGACACGACTTGGTCAGGGGCAGCAGCATGCGCCGGCGAATGATTAGCTGACTCCCGTGACGGATCTTGAGCGTGGAATCTATGAGCACCTGATCACTCAGCAGGTTGCGGAGGGTATGCGCCGGCTCGATCCCGCTCTGATCCAGCACGCCAGATTCGAACCCGCCGACGCACCCGACGTGCTCGCCCACTACCTGGCCGCCATGGCTCGCCGGGCCCTGGCCGCCGTCCCTGGCGGCGACGACAAGCTCGCTCGCCAGGTCGCGGCCGTCAATCAGATCGCCACAAGCATTGAGGCCATTGCGCCGGGTACGGCGGCGCCAGGTGACCAGATCGCTGACAGCCAACGTCTGCTACATGCCATTGCTGCCCCACCGACGCCTCCAACCACACCTGCCTTTCCACAGCGTCCCACCACCCCACTCTCCACCGGCGCCCTCTTGGTCAACGGCCGTCACCAACCCCGCATCGGCCACGAAGTCACCTACGAGATGGCCTCGGCAGACTCCGTCGACCTGCTTTGCGCGTTCATCAAGTGGTACGGCCTGCGCCTCATCGAGCCCGCCATCTCCGACCTGATCGACCGTGGCGGCCGCTTCCGCGTCATCACCACCACCTACATGGGCGCTACTGACCAGCGAGCCCTGGACCGGCTCGCCGAACTCGGCGCCGAAATCAAGGTCTCCTACGAGACCAGGACCACCCGCCTACACGCCAAGGCGTGGCTGTTTCGCCGTAACAACGGCATGACCACCGCGTACGTCGGCTCCTCCAACCTGTCCAAGTCGGCGCTGGTTGACGGGGTGGAGTGGAACGTGCGGATCTCGAACGTCGAGCAGCCGCACGTCATCGACACGTTCACCGCCACCTTCGAGGACTACTGGAACGACCCGGCGTTCGAGGCGTACGACCCGGCGAAGGACGGCGAGCGACTGGGCTACGCGCTACGAGGTGAGCGTGCCGACGGAGCGCCGACCGAGATTGCCAACCTGGACGTCCGGCCGTACCCGTACCAGGCCGAGGTCCTGGCTGACCTGGATGCCGAGCGGCGCGTACACGGCCGCTGGCGCAATCTCGTCGTGATGGCCACCGGCACCGGCAAGACCGTGGTCGCCGCATTGGACTATCGCCGGCTACACAAGGCCGGGAACGTCGACTCGCTGCTGTTTGTCGCGCATCAGGAGCAAATCCTGAAGCAGAGCCGGTCGACCTTCCGGCAGGTGATGGGGGACGGCAGCTTCGGCGAAACGCTGGTCGCCGGAGACCGGCCAAAGCAGTGGCGGCACGTCTTCGCCTCGATCCAGTCGCTGCACAGGCAGGAGATCGATCCCGAGCAGTTCGACATGGTGATCGTGGACGAGTTCCACCATGCCGAGGCGAAGACGTACGCCGGGTTGTTGGAGCGGCTACAGCCACGCGTACTCCTCGGCTTGACGGCGACCCCCGACCGGGCCGACGGCCGCGACGTGCGACGGTGGTTCGACGGGCATGCGGCGGTGGAGTTGCACCTACGGGAGGCACTGGACCGGCAGCTGTTGGCGCCCTTCCACTACTTCGGGCTGCACGACGACGTGGACCTGTCACACCTCCAGTGGAAGCGCGGGCAAGGCTACGACCGATCGGAGTTGGAGGGCCTCTACACCGGCAACCAGGCGCGGGCGCGGTTGGTGCTGCGGGCTGCACAGAGGCTCGTTGACGTGGGGCGTATGCGGGCGCTCGGGTTCTGCGTGAGCATCGGGCACGCCGAGTTCATGGCCGACTGGTTTACCCAGCATGGCGTACCGGCGGCGGCCGTGACGTCGGAGGTCGGCCGACCGGAGCAACAGAGCCTGATCCGGGACTTCAAGGCCGGCAAGCTGCGCGTTCTCTTCACCGTCGACCTGTTCAACGAGGGCGTCGACCTGCCGATGGTCGACACGATCTTCCTGCTGCGGCCCACCGAAAGCGCCACCATCTTCCTGCAGCAGCTCGGCCGTGGCCTGCGGCTGGACGACGACAAACCCTGCCTGACCGTGCTCGACTTCATCGGCGCACAGCACGCCAACTTCCGGTTCGACCTCCGCTGGCGGGCGCTGACCGGTGTCAGCCGCCGCCAGGTGTACGGCGCAGTGGAGCAGGACTTCCCGACCTTGCCGAGTGGGTGCCACATCGAGCTGGACCGGGTCGCCAAGGAGGTGGTGCTCCGCAACCTGGAGCGGGCGGTCCCGTCCTCGAAGAACAGCATGGTGGCTGAGCTGCGGCAACTCGGTGACGTGACGCTGGCCGAGTTCCTGCGGGACACCGGCCTGGAGGTCGAGGACGTGTACCGGTCGGCGACGGTGGGCGGCTGGACCGGGCTACGCCGGCTCGCCGGAGTGGAAACCTCGACGCCGGGGGCGGACGACCGGGAGTTGGGGCGGGCTATCAGCCGGATGCTGCACACCGACGATCTTGACCGGTTGGCGTTGTGGGAGCAGGCGGCGGCCGGCGGGCCAGTGCCCGATGGGCGGCTGCTCGACATGCTGCACTTCAGCCTGTGGGGGCCGAACGTGCCACTGTCGCAGCGAGATGAGCGGCTGGCGCGGTTCTGGGCCGAGCCGGCCCGCTGCATGGAGCTACGCCAGCTTGCCGAGGTGCTGCGGGAGCGGATCCACCGGGTCACCGAGCCGGTCGGGCTGGGCCGGACACCGCTTCGGGTGCACGCCCGGTACAGCCGCAACGAGGCTTGTGCCGCGTTCGGCGTGGCGAACCCGGGAACACTACGCGAGGGCGTGAAGTGGCTGGAGTCCGAGCAGGCGGACATCTTCTTCGTCACCCTGGTCAAGTCCGAGCAGCACTACTCCCCTACCACCCTGTACGCCGACCGGGCCATCACCGAGACCCTGTTCCAGTGGGAGTCGCAGAGCACCACGTCGTCGGCCTCAGCGACCGGGCAGCGCTACATCAACCACGAGAAGCTAGGGTCGACGGTGCACCTGTTCGTACGGGAGACAAAGGTCGCCGACGGTGCCATGGGAGTGCCGGCCTACCTGTACGCGGGGCCGATGACGTACCAGGAGCACACCGGCGACCGGCCGATGCGCATCATCTGGAAGCTCGCACACGCACTTCCCGCCGACACGTACGCCGCCGCCCGGGCGATCGCTGCATGACATCCACCCGTGAGGAAGTACTGGACCGGCTGTCGTCACTCCGTCTCCATCAACGTCACGGGCGGCGTGCACCGCACAAACCCCTACTTGTGCTGCTGGCCCTCGGGCGCCTCTCCGAGACAGGGTCAAGCGAGCTGCCCTGGTCAGAGGCGGAAACACGGCTAGGCGAGTTGATCGCCGAATTTGGTCCCGTCTCGAAGACGGCTCGGGCACAGAGCGTGGCCTATCCATTCACCCATCTCCGCAGCGACGGCGTCTGGGCTCTCAACCATGACGTGCGGATGGATTTGGTCGGCCCATTGCGAGCGCGCAACGTGGTTGGCCGGCTTGCCGACCCTATCGAGATGGCTCTCCGGAAGGATCCCGCGTTGCTGAGGGCCGCCGCGCGCACCCTCGTGGAGAGCCACTTTCCGCCGTCCATCGCTCCGGATGTCCTTACTGCCGCAGGGCTGGACCCCGACGACATCCTGCATACCCCCGGTGCGGCGGCCGCCGCCGTCCGGCAGCGGGACGCCTCATGGCGGCTTGCGGTCCTGCAGGCATGGGACCGGCAGTGCGCCTTCTGCGGGTACGACGGCCAGCTCCTCAGCGCCTCTGTCGGGGTCGAGGCAGCGCACGTGCGGTGGTGGGCCTTCGACGGCCCGGACAGCCTCGACAACGGCCTTGCGCTGTGCGTGCTGCACCACAAACTCTTCGACTTCGGCGCCCTTGGCCTGGATCCAGACCTACGCATCCACGTTTCGACCGCTTTCACCGCTCGGACGAGCGTCGGGCGCACCGTGTACGACCTGCATGGTCGAATGCTGAAGCCGCGTCCGGGCACCCCAGTCCCGGCGGCCGACCATGTCTCCTGGCATCGGCGGGAGGTGTTCAAGGGCGAGCCGCTGAATGCCTAGAGGGGATGCCCCTCTGCCGCTCTATCGATCTTGTCGGCCGTAGTCGAGACGAGGATTGCCAGTGGGTCCAGAGGAAGCTTTGCTCCGCCCCTTCCGGCTCTACGGGGCTGCGGACGTACGAGGCCGAGAGTGCCCAATACCTGCAGCTGCCGGTGTCTATGCCTGGTACTTCGCGTCATCGCCACCCCTGGTGCCGGTTGCCGGATGCCATACGCAGGACGGTGCGGTGTTGCTCTACGTGGGTATCTCGCCGAAGGCGCCACCGGGCAATGGGCGTCCTCCGAGCCGACAGACGATCCGCAGCCGGATCCGCTATCACTACCGAGGCAACGCGGCCGGGTCGACCCTGCGCCTGACACTGGGTTCGCTTCTCGCCGACGAGCTGGGAATCGGACTGCGCCGCGTCGGTAGCGGGAAGCGGCTGACATTTGGCCGAGAGGGCGAGCAGCGGCTCACCGCGTGGATGGCCGAGCACGCCCAGGTCGTCTGGGCCGCAACGGATCAGCCATGGAAGCTTGAGGAGGAATTGATCCGTTCGTGCGTGTTGCCGCTCAACCTCGACCAAAACCGCCACAGCTCATTCCACGGCCAGCTGTCCGCACTTCGCGCCAATCAACGTGCGCAAGCTCGCTTGCTGCGTTGATCGGCCTGACTCTCGGGTTGTGCAGCAGTTGCCGGTCCGTCGCCAGCCCGCCGCTGGGCGCGAGCAGTGCTGCGCTGGCTGCTGGCCGTCAGTGTCGGGGTGGCGTGCTTTCATGGGGCGCCGTACACAACGGAATGATCCTCAACGGGGGACGGAGGACGTCTGATGGCGCACACACCCACTCGCCTGCGACGGCTCGGCATCGCTCTGCTGGCGGTGCTGCTCGCGGTGAGCCAACTGACTGCGGCACCGGCGCAGGCCGCGCCGGCGCTGTACCCACCACCGGCGACCAGCGCCACAGCCGTCTCGTCAACGCAGATCCGGGTCACCTGGCAGGCCGCGCCACAGGCTTCCGCCTACCGGATCTCGCGGTCCACCGGGTCCAGCGGCCCCTACACCCAGGTCGGCAGCAGCACCGGCCTGGACTTCCTGGACTCCGGCCTCGCCCCGGCCACCACGTACTACTACGTGGTGCAGGCCGAGTACCGGAACAAGGTCTCCGGGCAGTCCCCGCAGGCCAGCGCCACGACCCACCCGGTGCTGCCCGCGCCCGGCGGTCTCCGGCTCACCGGTACGCCGTCGAGCATGAACATGACCTGGCAGGCGGTGGCCGGCGCGGCCGGCTACGAGATCTGGCGCCACCACCCGATCGACGGGGACACCCTGATCACCTCGACGACCGCGACGTCTTTCGTTGAGACCGAGCGCAGGGACGGGTACTACTACCAGTACAAGGTGCGGGCGGTGACCCCGAGCGGCGCGGCCGGGCCGTTCGCGTCCGGCGCCGGGTACACCGGGCCGGCGACCTCCACCACGATCGCGGTCAACCCGACCCGCTCCGAGCAGGGCCAGTGGGTGGCGCTGTCGGCCCGGGTCAGCCGGGCCGACGGGACCGAGCCGTGGGGCAAGGTGGTCTTCCTCTCCGGCAGCGAGGTGGTCGGCCAGGCCACCGTGTGGCACGGGTACGCGGCTGCGGTGGTCACGCCGAAGTCCAGCTCCAACACTTACTACGCCCGGTTCGAGGGCTACGGCGGATTCTCCAACAACGGGGCGAGTTCGTCGTCCGACGTGTCGCTGCCGGTCGACGTCGCGTACGGGTCGGTGTCCTTCGGCCGGGCGGAGGCGGCCGAGGTCGGGTCGACCGAGCAGGCGATCACCACCGGCGACCTCACCGGCGACGGGCTGACCGACGTCGTGCTCACCACCGGCACGGTCGCCGACGGCGGGGACCGGAACCATTCTGTCTTCCTCTTCGTCCAGCTGCCCGAGCACCGGCTCGCCGCCCCGGTCCAGTACGCCACGAGCGCACCGTCCGGCGGCAGCATGGTCCCGGTGATCGCCGACGTCGACGGCGACGGGCGCAACGAACTGCTCGTCGCGTCCGGGGACGGCCTCGACCTGTACCGCCAGTCCGCCGGTGGCCTGTCCGATCCGGTGGCGCTGCCCTTCGGCGCGGCGCTCGGGGACGTACACGCCGTCGACCTGGATCGGGACGGCCTGCTCGACCTGGCGGGGACCACCGACGAGTCGGTCCTGGTGCGCTACGGCACGGCTGCGGGCGAGTTCGCCGCGCCGGTCGCCGTGGCGACGCCACGGTCAGGCGGGATCCTGGGCATCGCCGACGTGACCGGTGGTCCCGGGCTCGATCTGGTACGCCTGGACGGGCGGCGGGTCATCGTCCTCGACCAGACCTCGGCGCGAACCTTCGCCGGGCCCGCCGACATCCCGGTGCCCGAGGGCCAGGAGATCGACGTCCGGTCGTTCGCGGTCGGTGACGTGACCGGTGACGGGCGGGCCGACGTGGTGCTGACCGTCTCCGGCAACATGCCCGACCCCCGCCTCGACGTCCTCACCCACGACGCCGCCGGGAAGCTGGGCGCCTGGCAGATCTACGTCGCGTACGACATGCCGGAGCCGGTGGTCCTGGCGGACATGAACGGCGACTCCCGGCTGGACGTGGTGATCGCCCACGGCGGCTGGTACAAGGTGGGCGTGATGCTCCAGCGACCCGACGGCCGGCTCGGCCGGGAGCACCTGGGCAACAATCCGTACTACGCCTCGCACTACGAGCACCGTGGCCTCGCGGTCGGCGACATCAACAACGACGGCCGCAAGGACGTGCTGCTGGCCGACTACAACAACGGCCTCGTGGTGATCCCCGGGGCGTGAGCCGAGGCAGCGGGCGGCTGGGCATGCTGCACTTCAGGCTCCAGGGGCCGAACGTGCGCCATTGCCGCCTGATCTATCGGCGCGGCGAGGCGGGACAGCAAGCCGCCTCATGTGGTGGAACAATCGCCGAATCGGCGAGACGATCACGCAGGGGCGGCCCCGTGAGCTTTGACTTTCTCATGACCGACCACCCGGGCTGGCAGTCGGACGGCTTATCTCACTCTCGCGCCCTAACCTCCGGCCGGGACAGTGTCTGGGTCGTGGAGATTCGCGGACGCGAGATGTCGACTGTGATCGTCCACGGTGATCAGCCCCTGCCCGGCCTGGAAGTCTTTTCGCCGCCGGCTCCGGCGCATCCGCAGGCCGTCCTCATCCACGCGCCGCTCATGGCCCTAGGCTCGGTCGCGCGGCTTCGCAACCCCAGCCTCTGGGAGGCGCTGGCCACTGCGATCATCCGACAGGTGATCCGCGCCGCTCAGGCCCGCCGACTTTACCGAGACTTCTGCCGTCGCTTCGGAGACCGGATCGCACGATGCGATAAGACGGACCTTCACGCTTTCCCCTCCGCAGAGCGTGTGTTAACCCTGAGCGATGGGGATTTCACCGAGAGTGGCATGGCGTTCAAGCGTAGAGCGCTCCGGCACGCCGCCAGGGCCTTCCTCACGCACGGCCCTGCGTGGCTGGAGCTGTCACCGTCGGTGCTGGTCAAGGAGCTCCAGACCGTACCTGGCATCGGGCCCTGGAGCGCTGGCGCGGCAGTCGCCGACTGGAGCAATGACTGGTCGCTCTATCCGTACGGCGACCTGGCCGTCCGCACCTGGGCCCGGCACGCAAACCCCGACCATCCGTGGCCCGCTGATGAACCAGCGTTCGCGCGGGAATGGCGGCGGGTAACCCGTGAACACCTCGCCACCTATACCCTCCTCACCCTCGCCCTCGGCTCTCGGCGATCCGGAGCAGTCTGACCACCCCATTCTCGGCGTAGCTCCCCGCGCATCGATCGATCTGCTACTGGTCAACGCGCCACTGCGCGACTATAGTCGCCGTCCTCGGGTCAACGACTTCACGCTGCCAGTACTCGGCATGGGCTACCTCGCCACCTATGCCGCCGCGCAGGGTTACACCGTGGGCGTCCTCGACGGCGAGTCCCTCGGCCTCGGCCTCGACCGGATTCAGGAGATCGTCAACGAGGCAGCGCCCCGCTGGGTGGGTTTCAACCTGCTGGCCCCGACCTACGAACTGAGCGCCCGAATCGCCGCCGGGCTCGATCCAGCGATCCAGATCATGGTGGGCGGGCACCAGGCAAAGGCAATGCCAGAGGCGGTCATCGCGGATTCTCGCTTCGCGCGACTGGAGGCGTTGGTCGTTGGCGAGGGCGAGACCCGGGTCGCGGAGCTACTCGACGACCGCCACCATCGGGTACGCCTGCCCGGGGTGATGTGGCGGGATCCGATCCTGGGTGGGCCAGCGACTGGAGGCGTGCCGGGCATGAGCTGGCACCTGGCCCCGGACATCAACGCCCTGCCATTCGTTGACCGCCGGTTCTTCGCCGCCGATCCGTACCGTCCAGCCGGCGGCGGGCCGTTGGAGGCCGCCATGGTGGGCGCGCGAGGTTGCCCGTACGACTGTTCTTTCTGCGGCGCGGCGGTCAGCGCCAATCCTGACGTCACCATCCGCACCCGCGAGCCGTCCAACATCATCGCCGAGATGGACGACGTCCACACTCGCCACGGCGTAACGGCCTTCCGGTTAGTTGACGATCTCTTCCTCGGCTACGAACGCTTCATCCGACGCTGCATGGTGGCGTTCACCGAAGCGGACATCGGTAGTCGCTATGTCTGGGACGCCACGGGCCGCATCAACATCCTGGCCCGCGCCGACGACGCACTGCTGGAGACCCTCGCCGCCAACGGTTGTCGCGAGGTGGCCCTCGGCATAGAATCCGGCAGCGAGCGGATCCTTAGCCATATCGGCAAGCGAATCAGGCCGGAGTTGACCCGAGACGTGGTCCACCGGCTCACCCGTCTGGGTATCAACGTCAAGGGTTACTTCATCCTGGGTCTACCGACCGAGACTTATGCCGAGCTGGAGGCGACCGTCCAGCATGTACACGAGCTATGGAACCTCACCGAAGACGCACCCGGCACGTTCCGGGCGAGCGTCTTCGAGTTCCGGCCCTACCCCGGCACACCTGAATGGCACCGAATTCTGGCGACGGGCCGGTACGACAAGACTCAGCTGCTGGACTACAGCGCAGTGGATCTGACCGACGACGGACTGGACGAAGCGATGCGGGCGCGCGACGAGTTCAACTTCTCGGTCAACATCCAGTTCGGAGAGGTCGATTTGGGCCACGTGCGACGCCGCTTGGTCGATTTGGCGCGTGCCCAACACGAACGGCTTGTCGGCCGGTGACTGGCCGCTTCGTAGTCGTCGATGGCCCCAGCGGCGTCGGCAAGACGACGGCTAGCGCGCTGCTCGCGGACCTCGTTGCGGCCGAGGGCTGGCAGGTCCACCGAACAAAGGAACCAACGCATAGCCGGCTCGGCGAGACGGCCCGATATGGCACCGACGACTACCACGGCCTGGCCCTGGCCTGTCTGGTCACGGCCGATCGTTACCACCACCTCGAGACCGAGGTTCGGCCCGCACTCGCCGCCGGCAAGGTGGTCATCTGCGACCGCTACCTGGCCACCTCGTTGGTACTGCAGCGACTGGACGGCGTGGACGGCGAGTTCATCTGGACGCTCAACCGGTACGTCGACCGCCCGGATTTGACCATCATCCTCACCGGTGACCCGACCCAAGCCCGCGCCAGGGCCGCCGCTCGTGGCATACACAGCCGTTTCCACAGAGGTGGCCCAGCGGCCGGGCGCGAGGAACGCGAGCGGTACGAGCAGGTAGCAGTGGAGCTGACCGACGCGGGCTTCCCAACGCACCTGCAAGAGATCGGCGAGCAGCGGCCGGAAGAGGTAGCCGCTGGACTGCTACTCCGGGTCAGGTTGCTGCTCGGCGGTGGACAGCCGCCTACCGGCACGGCCGCGCAGGAGTGAGTCGTAGGTCTCGGCGCTGCGGACCATCTCGACCCCGAGAGAGCGGACGAAGTCGTCCAACTCCCGCTGCACCTCGGTCGCCGACCGGTCGCCGCCAACCATCATTTCGACCTCAAAGAACACGCCCAGCCCTTCAACCTCGTCAAGGCAGAGCAGCATCCCGTCAAGCCGCGCTGTACGACGGACCTTCACGATCCGCACGGTCGGGTAGAAGCCCATCGCGAGGATCGCCGCGTGCATCGGGTCCCGGGCGAGGACCTCGGTCTCGTGCTCCGCGCAGGCCATCTCGTTATCGAGTGGCTTCTTCACGCAGAACGTGTGCCGGCCGTTCTCGGTGCGCAGGCGGGCGAAGGCGACCCCGACCTTGGTGTGGCCGTAGGTCCAGCCGTTCACCGCGTACGCCTGGTCATCTTGGCGGATCGGATCGGAGAGGACGGCGCCGTGGTCGCGGAGGGCGCGGACCAGGGCTTCCGGGTCGATCACCCGGTACTTGACCTCGATCTCCCGTACTACGACGGTCATCGCACCCCACGATCCTGGCTGCTACGGACCCGATCACTTAATCACAGGCTTGCGGATGGGGCCGGGACGACACCCGGGCAGTACCTGGGCTTCAGTCCGTCAGAGCCGGTAGGTGTCGATAGGTTGGCCGCTGCCCCGAATCTTGGTGATTGTCCAATGTGCGATCATGGCGGCTCATGTGCGCGATCTTCGCGTCTGAGCATTTGGAGGACTGTGTGCGTGGATTAGCGCGACGGCTGGCCATCTCGATCCTCTCCGCGACTGTTGCGGCGATGACGATCGCTTCGCCGGCACAGGCTGCGGCGAACCCGTTCACCGCGGCGCAGGCATGCAACAACGACTTCGGTGGCTCGTGGGCCCACGTCAGTGATGGGCACCGGTCGATCACTGCGTCGGATGGCACCAAGGTGGGCGACGTCTACCTGATGTACAACAGCGCCACCGGGTACAACTGTGTCGCCACCCTCAAGCGGGTGATGGTCGGCAACACGACCGGGGTCAAGGCCGAGCTCCGGGTGGAGGGCAGCTCCTGGGTCGGCGACCCCGGAAACTACAAGTACTACGCCGCTATCCAGCGCTCTGCTCGGGACAAGTGCGTGATGTACAGGGGCGAGGTCCTGTACTTCACCATGTGGCAGAGCGCCGGCCGGTTGAGCTGGGGCAACTGCGGCTGAGCTGATGGGTACGGTCCGTGCCGCCGCGCCGCTCGGTGCGGCGGCACGGCCGTATGTCGCCGGCGTCGTCAGTGGACTGTCGTGTCTGGGCTTGCTTGACCGATGGTCTTGTGCAGAAGATACGAGGGCGCTCGATCAGCGTGCGTAGATCCGGGGCACCTGGGTCGCCCAGGAGCCGGGCGGGTCTTCCAGCTAGGAGGAGGTTCCGTGGCACGACGCCGCTTTGCGGGGATAGCAGCCAGCGCCATCGTCCTACCGTTACTCTACGTCGTCAGCCAGCCGGCCACCGCGTCGGCCGCTCCGGCCTCGGCGGCGCAGCCCGCTCCGGTGCCGGCCACCGTGGCCGCGACCGATGTCCGCGAGCTCACCCGGAAAGACTTCACCCTCAACGGCAAGCCCGTCGAGGCGCCCACCCAGTACCAGCCTCGCGCGCAGGCCCGGCAGGCACAGGCCGCCGAGACGCCGCCGGTCGGCACCGTACGTCAGTGGCTCGCACTCGACGACTACCTCGGCGTGATCTACTTCAAGCCCTACACGCTGCGTGGTGTGGGCGACAACATCGAGGTGTGGGTCGCCAACGACACCGAGTTCCCGGTGGGTGACTGCCGCCGGCAGATCCCGAACTCGACGGTGGTCACGGACGCGCAGGTCGCGCACCTGGTCAACGAGTTCGACTCGAACATGTACCCGAAGTCCACCGCCGCGTTCAGCACCCCGCCCGACCGGGACGGCAGCAACGCCGCCCTCGACGGCGACTTCACCGGTGCCGGCAACCGGACCGTCACGCTCGTCGACAACGTCCGGGACGACAACTTCTACGACTTCCCGGCCGCCCCGACCTACATCGCCGGGTTCCACTTCTCGCTCTTCAACGAGCTGCTCGATCGCAACATCATGACGATCGACGCGTTCGACTGGGCGCACCGTACCGGCGCGAACCCGCCGAACGAGCCCACCAACGACCTGTGCACCAGCCGGCCCGCCCGCCCCAGCCTGTACGAGGGCACGTTCATCCACGAGTGGCAGCACCTGGCGCACTACTACACCGACCCGTTCGAGTCGGTGTGGCTCAACGAGGGGCTCTCCGACTTCGCCCAGACGCTCGGCGGCTACGTCGACGCCCGGGCCCGGGTCGACCAGCCCGGCACGGACAGTCACATCTACTGCTTCCAGGGCTTCGGCACTGTCCAGACGGACTACAACACCAACCCGCGGGACTGCGGTGGCCCGGAGAACTCGATCAACCTCTGGAACGAGGGCAGCAACCCGAGCGCCGTGCTCGCCGACTACGGCAACGCGTACTCGTTGTCGCTGTTCCTCTACGACCGGTACGGCCTGGACTTCATCTCGCGGCTGCACCGCGACGGCGACCTGCAGGGGTTGGCCAGCCTCGACGCGGCGCTCAAGGCCAAGGGTGTCCGCGACATGTACGACGTGATCCACGACTACCAGACGATGAACCTGGTCGACCGCATCGTCGGGAACTCGGTATCCGGCGTCATGCTCGGCGTCGACAAGCGCCGGGTCACCACGCCCAGCCTCAACGCCACGGTGAACCTGGCCAACCCGGCCTCGTACGCGACCCCGGGCGCGGCACCGAACGGCGCCGACTACGTCCAGTTGCGCAAGGCCAACGGCACGCCGCTGAGCCGGAACGAGCTGAGCTCGGTCAAGTTCCAGGGCGCGAAGACGCTGCCGGCGATCCCGCTGGCCTGGAAGACGGTGACCGACGACCCGGACCGCCCGGGCAACTCGGTGCTCTGGTCCGGCAACGGCAACAGCCTCGACGTCGCCGCCGTCACCCCGGTGACCGTGCCGGCCGCCAACCCGACGCTGAACTTCCTCGCGAAGTACGGCGCCGAGGCCGGCTACGACTTCGGCTACGTCAGCGTCTCCACCGATGGTGGCAAGAGCTACACCGCCATCGCGGGTGACAAGACCGTCGCCGGCCCGTTCGGCCCGGCGCTGAACGGCACCACCAACGGCTTCGAGCCGCACTCGTTCGACCTGTCGGCGTACGCCGGCAAGAGCGTGCTGCTCAGCTTCCGATACGTCAGCGACGGTGGCGTCAACGAGGGTGGCCTGCTGGTCGACGACATCACCGTCGGCGGCACGCTGGTCAGCGACGGGTCGAGCCTCGCCCCGTTCGACTCGCCCTCCGAGATCTACCCGACCCCGGTGGCGAACTGGAACGTCCGGTTCGTCGGCATCGACGAGAAGACCAACCGGGCCTGGCAGTTCGAGGTCGACGGCAAGTCGGACTTCACCCTCAACGTGGCCCAGACGGCGATCCTGAAGACCTTCCCCAAGGTGGTCGCCATCGTCGCCTACGACGAGCCGACCGAGCAGGTGACGCAGTACGCGCCGTACAAGTTGACGGTGAACAACGTCGTGCAGCCCGGCGGCGGGCTGAGCTGACCGACACCTGACGGGAGCTCCCGGTGCCGCGACTGCGGCGCCGGGAGCTCTTTCTAATGAAAGATGCCGGAAGCCCGGCGGGTGCCGGCGCCGGTCCCTAGCCTGACGGTCGAGAGCACTGTCGGAGGAAGCTGTCGGAGGACGTCGTGACCAACGCGATCGGTGACGCGCTGCAGGGCGTCCGCGAGGTCGAGCTGACCGTGACCGGACGCAAGACCGGGCGGCAGATCTCGCGGCCGGTGTGGTTCGTGCTGGACGAGGACAGCGTCTTCCTGGTGCCGGTGACCGGCTCGGACAGCCAGTGGTACAAAAACGTCCGGCAGACCCCGATGGTCCAGCTGGCCGCCAACGGCACGGCGTTGAGTTCGAGCGCCACGCCGATCACCGACGCCGACCGGGTCGACCGCGTCGTGGCGATGTTCCGGGACAAGTACGGCCCGGAACAGTTCGCGTCGTACTACCCCAAGCACAACGTCGCCGTCCAGGTCCCGCTCGGGTAGTCAGGCAGCGTCAGCGCGCGGCGCGAACCTCACATCCAGCTTCCGGTCCAGCGCTCGTGCCAGCCGTTCGAGAACGGCCAACGTCGGCACGGTGCCACCAGCCTCGAAGCGGGCAATGGCTGACTGGGTCATACCGGCAGCGCCCGCCAGCTGGCTCTGACTCCAGCCGTTGCGCTCCCGCAGGTGTCGTACCTCTTGGCCGAGCTCGAAAGCGATGCGTGCCGCCTCGTACGCCTCAGCTACCCCCGGCTCGGCCATCCGGCGTTCCCGCAGGTCATTCCAGTCGACGCGATCACTCATTGCTCTGCCCCCTCGATCACGGTATGCCGTTCAGCCAGGCATCGCTCAAGCGCCCGGCGGGCCCGCTCGATCTCTCGATCCTCCCGTGTCCGCGTCTTCCGGAACACCGTCAGCAGGATGATCCTCCGGTCGGATGCGATCCAGTACGTCACGCGTACTGGATCGCGGTCCAGGTAGAACCGCAGTTCCCGCAGTTTGCCATCAAGCTGCTTCGTGTACGGCTCGCCAAGCAACACACCTTCGCGGGCAAGCAGGTCGATGTAGAACGCAGCCCTCGCGAACAACTCGCCCGGCAATCCCTCCAGCCAATCTCGGACTTCTGGTTCCAGCTCCACACTACCCCAAGCCATAGCATTGATGCTATAACCGCCTGGCTCGCCCGGCTGTTTATCGAGCTACGCGTGTCGCCACGAGGTTGTCGGCGGGGCATGT
This sequence comes from Micromonosporaceae bacterium KJ-029, assembly GCA_005402585.1. GTDB lineage: Bacteria > Actinomycetota > Actinomycetes > Mycobacteriales > Micromonosporaceae > Micromonospora. The sequence goes on from BIFP01000008.1 coordinate 253,275, forward strand.
CCGGTACCGATCGATCTTCGAGTTAGGTTGCCGGGATGGAGCAGCGAATCAGCCTGATCACGCTGGGCGTGACCGACCTGGCCCGGGCCCGCGCGTTCTACGAACGGCTCGGCTGGCGCGGCCAGGAGGTCGAGCAGACGGTTTTCTTCCAGGCCGGCGGGATCGCCGTGGTGCTGTGGGCACGGGAGTCGCTGGCCGCGGACGCCGGTGTCGAAGACCGGGGCGCCGGTGGCGTCACCGGCATCGCCCTGGCGCACAACGTGCGCGAGCGCGACGAGGTGGATCAGGTGCTCGGCGCAGCGGCCGCGGCGGGGGCGGTGGTCACCCAGCCGGCGCGGGAGACCTCCTACGGCGGGTACGCGGGCTACTTCACCGACCCGGACGGTCACCTCTGGGAGGTCGCCTGGAACCCCGGCTTCCCGCTGGCGGCGGACGGCTCGATCACCGTCCCTGACTTCGGCGCCGCCTGACCAGGAGGAGAGGCGGCCTGACCCGGTCGGCCCGGCGGGTGCGTGGTTGATCACGGGAGCGGATCGATTGTGCGGCCGTGGCATGCTACCCACAGCCCCAAGGGATCGAGGTATCGGCATGAAGCTACGCAGAAGCCGACCGCCGCTGGTGAATCGCCTCTTGTTCCTGACGATCGGTGCGGTCGTGCTGCGGAGTCTTGTGCCCTCCCCGACCCTGACCTGGATTCTCAGCGGCGTAGTCCTGGTGACCGTCGGCGTGGTCGTGGTGGACAGACTCAAACCGTTCCGGTTCCACATCGGAGCCGACGGGCTGGACCTGCGGGTCGCCGGGCTCAACCGGCTGGTGCCGTGGGCCGAGATCGACGCGATCGTTCTCGACCAGCCGGCACCGACGGCTGGCGGCAACTCCCCGTCGTTGCTGCTGGTGCCGGCCACCACATCGACCATCGATCGTCCGCTCTCCGACCGGAGCCCGGTCGACGGTCGGGCGGGCCTGGTCCTCATCGACCTCGACCGCGTTCAACAGCCGGCGGACGAGGTGGCAGCCGCCCTGGCCCGCTTCGGCGGGAGCCGCTTCGTGGATCTTCGGCAGCACCGCCACGACGAGCCGTCCTTCGAGGTTGCGTTACGCGGGTACGACAAGAGACAGGTGGATGACCTGGTCCAGCGGTGCGAGGACGCACTCGCTTCGGGCCGGGCGTCGCAGCGCCATGAGGTCAAGGCGGAGCTCGACCGGGCGCGGGGGACTATCGAAGTCGCCCTGCGCGGGTACAACTGCGCACAGGTGGACCGGTACCTGGACAGGATGTCGGCCGCACTGGCGAGCTGGGACGACGAGGGCATCAAGCCGGCCTGAGCGCCAGAGGGTCAGCGGGCCCGGGCCAGGGGCGAGGACAACGACAAGCGACCTGGTCGGCACGTTCGGGTGATCACGGCCGCGGATCGCTTGTGCCACCGTGGAAGGCTCCCCTGACAGGCCACAAGGGATCGAGGTGCCGCATGGAGCTGCGCAGGAGCCGACAGTCGCTGTGGAACGGCCTCGCGATCTTCGGGGTCGGCGTGTTTCCGCTGCTGTATCTCACTCCCCCGGCAACCGGGAGATGGGTCCTCGTCGGCCTCTGGCTGTTGTTGGCTGGCGCGTTCGTCGCCTACCAGTTCCGGCCGTTCCGGTTCGGTATCGGCGCCGACGGGCTGGACCTGCGGGTCGCCGGGCTGGCCCGGCTGGTGCCGTGGGCCGAGATCGAGGCCGTCATCCTCGACCAACCGCTACCGCCGGGTGGCAGGAAGCGGAAAGCCCCGTCGCTGTTGCTGTTGCCGGCCGTCGCCTCGACCATCGACCGTCCGCTCACCGGCCGCAGCCCGGTCGGCGGCCGGCCGGCCCTGGTCCTCCTCAGCCTCGACCGTGTCCAACAGCCCGTGGACGAGGTGGCCGCCGCCCTGACCCGCTTCGGGGGAAGCCGGTTCCGGGATGTCCGGCCGCAACCGCCGGGAAGTTCCGCCGACCTTCCGGACCTGGACGTCCTGAGCTGGTTGGCTGACCTGACCTCGCGGGTTCAGAAGGCGCTCGAATCGGGTCAGGCGTCGCAGCGCCTGGCGGTCAAGGCAGAGGTCGACGCGGCACTGGCGAGACTGCCCGAGGTGCCGGCCGGGAGTGACCAGCCACGGTTGGACGAGCTTCTGAAGTCGATGTCGGAGGCCCTGGGTGCGGAGGACGAGGGCACCAAGCCGGCCTGAGCGCCCGGGGTCACCGGGATCGGGTGCGGGCCAGGGTGAGCACGACGAGCAGCGACCCGGCCGCCGCGCCGCTGACCACCAGGGCCATCGGCCCCGCGCTGCCTTCCCCGCCGAGCCCGACCAGCGGTGCGGCGCCGGCCGCGACCACGGCCTGGATGCCGCCGAGCAGGGCTGCCGCGGTGCCGGCGTGGGCGGCGTGCCGGTCGAGGGCGAGGGCGGTGCCGTTGGGCATCGCCATGCCCAGGGATCCGACGAAGACGAACAGCGCGACGACGACCAGGGGCAGGGCGCCGAGCAGCGCCCCGGCGAGCACGCCGAGGGCGGCGAGCAGGCCGATGCCGAGGGCGCTGACCATCAGCGGTCGGGGGTCGTGGCGGTCGAGTAGCCGGGCGTTGAGCTGGCCGACGGCGACGAAGGCGAGGGCGTTGCCGCCGAAGACGAGGCTGAACGCGGTGGCGGAGAGGCCGAAGACGTCCTGGAGGACGAACGACGAGCCGGAGATGTAGGCGAACAGTCCGGCGAAGGCGAGGCCCTGGGTCAGCGCGTACCCGAGGTAGACGCGGTCGGTGAGCAGCGCGCGGCCGGCGGCGACGGTCGCGGCCAGGCCACCGGTGTTGCGGCGCGTGGCGGGCAGGGTCTCGGGCAGCCGCCAGCCGGCGGCGGTGGCGAGCAGGGCGCCGATGACGGCGAGGGCGACGAAGACGGTACGCCAATCACCGAAGCGCAGCACCAGGCTGCCGAAGGCGGGAGCGGCCATCGGGGCGATGCCGAAGACCAGCACGAGCCGGGAGAAGTATTTCGCGGCGGCCCGTCCGGAGTAGAGGTCGCGGACGACGGCGCGGGCGACCACCGTGCCCATGCCGCCGGCGAAACCCTGGACGAAACGGGCCGCGGCGAGGGTTTCCGCCGATGGCGCGGCGGCGCAGACCAGCGACAGCAGGGTGTACGCGCCGACGCCGACCAGCACCGGCAGCCGCCGCCCCCAGCGGTCGCTGAGTGGGCCGGTGACGAGCTGGCCGAGCGCCATGCCGACCAGGCAGGTGGTCAGGGAGAGCTGGATCTGCGCCTGGCTGGCGGCCAGGTCGCGGGTCATCGAGGGGAACGCCGGCAGGTAGGTGTCCAGCGACAGCGGCCCGATCGCGGTGAGGGTGCCGAGCAGCACCAGCAGCCCCAGGGCGGCCCGGCCGGTGGGTGCCGCGATCCGTTCCGGCGGGCGTGCGGGCGCGGTGGTCTGCGGCATCGGTGGTCCCCTCGGCGGTCGGCTGCGCCCGGTTACGATAGCTCTGCTGACAGAGGTATTGGCGCGGGAGGCTCGCACTGTGACGGACGAGACGCTGGCCCAGCTCGGCGCCGCCCTGGGTGACCTGCACCGGGTGCTGCGCCGTACGGCCAGCCAGCGGGCGGGCCGGGTGGCCCTGCCGGATGCCCAGGTGGAGGTGCTGCGGCTGGTGCAGCGGCAGCCCGGAATCAGCGTCCGGGAGGCCGCCGAGCGCCTCGGCACCGCCGCGAACACGGTCAGCACCCTGGTCGGCGAGTTGACCGCCGCCGGCCTGCTGAGCCGCGACCGGGATCCGGCCGACCGGCGTACCGTCCGGTTGGGGTTGACCGACGCGGCGCGGGAGCGGATCGCCGCCTACGGGCAGCATCGCCGCGACCTGCTCGCCGCCGCGCTGGTCGGCCTCGACCCGGCGGACCGGGAGCGGCTGCTCGCCGCCGTGCCGGCGCTGTCCCGGCTGGCCGACCTCGCCGCCGAGCAACGCTGAACCGACGCCACCCGACTCCATACCGCCGGGTCCGCGTCACCACCTGCCGCCACGCGCTCCGATCCGATCCCGCTCTCAGGTCGACAGCGTCCGCAGCCGACCGGCGAGTACCCCGGCCGGCGAGCTGCCGCGCGCCGCCGGCCCTTACGGTCCGGCGGCGCGCGGCGCTGGAACGGCCGGTCAGGCGGCCGGTCGCACGTCCTCCTCCTCAGCGACCCGGCGGATGTCGACCTCCACCTCACCGATGGTCTCGGCGAAGATGTCGGCGAACCGCTTGCCCCACTCCACCGCCTCCGCCTTGTCGCGGAGCTGCATCAGCGCGAAACCGGCGATCAGCTCCTTGGTCTCGGCGAACGGCCCGTCGGTGATGGTGGACCTGCCACCGGTGACGGTGATCCGGGCGGCGTCGACGCTGCTGGGCCGCAGCCCCTCGCCGGCCAGCAGCACCCCGGCGTCGACGGCTTCCTTGATGAAGGCATCCATCCGGGCGAGGAAGGCCGCGTCCGGGTGCCACGCGTCGTGGTTGTTCTCGTCCAGCTTGTGCATGATCATGAAGCGCATCGATCTTGTCCTTTCCAGGGTTTCTACGGTCAGTGGGACGAAACAGCCAGCAGCCGGGCGGAGACCGCCGAAAGCAGCCCGCTCACCACGAACGTGGCGATCTGGATCCACCCGTGCTCGCCGAGGGCGAGCAGGCTGAGCGGCTGCCGGCTCAGGTCGAACCCGTCGCGGGTGAGCACCTGCACGGTCGCCGACACCGCGAACACCGGCCCTGCGGCGACCCCGCCGGCCAGCAACACCCCCGTCGTACGCTGCGTGCCGGCGTCCACCCCCGCGGGCCGTACGCTCGTCGCCGTCGCCATCTCCGCCTCCTCGTCCTGCCGGCCGGTCGCGGGTGTGTGCCGCGCCGGTCCGTACCCGGCTGTCACTGACGCGTCGAGCGGCCCGATCGGGATTCGACATCGCGGCCGGAATTTTTTCAGCGGGTCGGCGGGACCCCTCGGACACAGTCGGCGGCCCGGTCGCGCAGCAGTGCCCGTTCCCGCTCGTTGCCGGTCAGCTCGGCCGCACGGCTGAACTCGGCGGCGGCCTCGTCGTAGCGGCCGAGCTTGGCCAGCAGGTCCCCGATCACGGCGGGTAGCAGGTGGTAGCGGGCCAGGGCGGGTTCGTCGACCAGGGCGCGGGCCACCTCCAGGCCGGCGGCCGGGCCGGCGGCGAAGGAGACCGCCACGGCCCGGTTCAGCTCCACCACCGGCGACGGCGCGACCCGGGCCAGCTCCGCGTAGCTGTCCGCGATCCGCGTCCAGTCGGTCTCCTCGGGGGTACCCGCCCGCGCGTGGCACGCCGCGATCTCCGCCTGGAGGGTGTACGGACCGGCCTGGCCACCCCCGGCACGGGCCCGTTCCAGCGCGTCCAGCCCTCGGCGGATGAGCAGCCGGTCCCAGCGCCGCCGGTCCTGTTCCAGCAGTAGCACCGGCTCGCCTCTGGCGTCGGTGCGGGCCCCGGTCCGCGACGCCTGGATCTCCAGCAGCGCGGCCAGCCCGTGCACCTCGGGCTCGTCCGGCATCAGCCGTTGCAGCACCCGGGCCAGGCGCAGCGCGTCCTCGCAGAGCGCCGGACGCATCCAGTCGTCCCCGGCCGTCGCCGCGTAGCCCTCGTTGAAGATGAGGTAGATGACCTCCAGCACGCTGGCCAGCCGTTCCCCGCGCTCGGCCACGCCGGGCACCTCGAACGGCACCTTCGCGTCGGAGAGGGTCTTCTTGGCCCGGGTGATCCGCTGGGCCATGGTGGGCTCCGGCACCAGGAACGCCTTGGCGATCTCCTCGGTCTTCAGCCCGCCGAGCATCCGCAGGGTCAGTGCCGCCCGCGCCTGCGGGGTGAGCACCGGGTGGCAGGCGGTGAAGATCAACCGGAGCAGGTCGTCCTCGATCCGCTCCTCGAAGACCGCGTCGAAGTCCGGGGTGAACGTCTCCTCGCCCAGGTCGCGGCCGAGTTCGGCGACCTTGCGGTCCCGCACCTGCCGGCGGCGTATCCCGTCGATCGCGCGTCGCTTGCCCACCGCGGTCAGCCAGGCGCCCGGGTTGGCCGGTACGCCGCCGCCCGGCCACTGCTCAAGGGCGGCGACCAGGGCGTCCTGGGCCAGTTCCTCGGCCCAGCCGACGTCGCGTACCAGCGCGGCCAGGGCGGCGATCACCCGCCCGGACTCGATCCGCCACACCGCCTCGATGGTGCGGTTGACCTCGGTGACTCCCACCGAGGCATCAGACCAGGCCGGGTCGGCCCCGGGCAACGACCTCCGGTGGTGGCGTGCGTCGCGTCCTGTCACACCCCGGCTCTAGCCTCGGCCGGGTCCGAGTCCTTCCCGCGCCCGACGGAGGCAGCAGATGCTCGACCATCTCGGCATTCAGGTCCGTGACCTCGACGCCAGCATCGCGTTCTACGACACGGTCCTCGCCACGCTGGGCGCCCGACGGATGCTGCAGTTTCCGGGGGCGGTCGGCTACGGCAGCGCCCGGCCGGACTTCTGGCTCAGCCCGGCCGGCGAGGGCGCCGGCCACGAGAGCCACATCGCGTTCACCGCGCCCGACCGGGCGGCGGTGCAAGCGTTCCACGACGCGGCGGTGGCCGCCGGTGCGCAGGTGCTGCACGCGCCCCGGGTCTGGCCGGAGTACCACCCGACCTACTTCGGCGCCTTCGTCCGCGACCCGGACGGCAACAACGTCGAGGCGGTCTGCCACGCACCGGAGTGAGCGACCGTCGGGGAACCCCGACAGCCGGTAGGCGCGGTCAGGTCCAGACGGTGCGGCGGACGCCGCCGTGCAGACCGCAGGCGCGTGGACTGCCGCCGGCCAGGCTGACCTTCCCGTTCTCGCACTGCACCAGGTAACCCCGGCCGTCCCAGAACCCGGGCACGCAGTCGAAGTGGTCGCACACCTCGCGGGCCGGCTTGCGGATCCGCTCCCCGCCGCAGAAGTCGTACCCCATCGGGTTGGCCGGGGCGCCGCAGCGCCGCTCGGTCTTCGGGCTCTCCTTCGGCTTGGGTGAGGCGGTGGCCCATGGGGCCTTCGTCGCGGCGACGGCCGGTGCCGGCGCGGCGGCGGCGGCCAGTTCCGGGCCGGTCCGGTCCGAGGGGCCCGAGTTGGCCAGAGCCAGCGGCACCAGCACGGCGAGGGCGGCGGCGACCACCGCGGTCCGCCGGCCGCCGGGGATCAGCGCCGACAGCCGGGCCTGACCGGGTGTGGCGATGCCGGGTCGGCTCGGGCGTAGCCGGGCGTGCTCGGCGATCAGCTCGTCGAGCTGGGCGATGACCGCGTCGCGCTGTTCGATGGCGTCGGCGAAGGCCAGGGTGAGGACGAACCGGAAGTCGGCCGCAGCGTCGGCGCGCAGCAGCACGCCGGAGGTACGCCGCCGATCCAGCACCTGGATCAGGGTGACCGGGGCGTGCGGGTCGTGTGCGAGCCCGGTCATCCGCCCGTACGCCCAGTCGCGCCGGCCCCGCCCGCCGAGCAGGACCAGCCGACGGTTGGTGATCACCGCCATCCCGGCGTCGGCGACCCGGACCCCGTCGGGGCAGCGGTGGCGCAGCCGGCCGGTCGGTGCCCCGACGGTCAGGTCGGGAGCGGGCAGCACGGCGGTGTGCCGCACCTCCACCAGTTGCGCGGCCGGCACCACCCGCAGCACGACCTCGTCGGGGGCGAGTTCCAGCGGGAGGCCGTCCCCCGCTCCGGCCGAGCCGCGACACTGCTCGGCGAGCGTACGCAGGCGGCGCAGTTCGTCGTCGCGTCGCTGCCAGGTTCCCTCGGCGCTGCGGAACAGCCGCCGCCGGCGCTCGTTCTGCCGGCGCGCCCACCGGTACCGCCATGTCGTACCCGAATCAGTCCTTGCCACGCCGACTCCTTCGCCGCGCATGCCACCAACCGCAGGCCACCAGATGGGGTGTCACAGTGTTAACGGCTACGGGCGCCACGATGGACACGGCCAACCCCGGGCGAATTACCCGAACGGTGGACCAATAAGGACGAGATGGCGGTTTTGCTGCACCGCCGTCGTCATCGAGGTGCCGCCGAACCATCTCGGTGGTGCCTCCGTCAACCCGGGCCCGTCCGGATGGCTGTGACGCATTCTGCCGCGGTGACGCCAATCGATCGAACAAGTTGGCTAGAGCCGCCGCCGATGGGCAGCGGGTTGGTTTGGCGGATCTGTGACAAGGATGCTGGCGGTACCGGTACCGACGGTCGTGACGGGCATCTCCTGCTGGCGGTGGCAGTGACGAGCAAGCTCGGTTGGATGCCCGAACCGAATCTCGCTTCGATGGTGCGCGCCGCGCAGGACGGCGACGAGGAGGCGTTCCGGGTGCTGTATCAGCAGGTACAACCCGGTCTGCTGCGCTACCTGCGAAGCATGGTCGGCGACGACGCCGAGGACGTGGCCTCGGAAGTTTGGTTGCAGGTCACCCGCGACCTGCGCCGGTTCCGTGACGAGGGCTCCGGTTTCCGCGCCTGGGCCACCGGGATAGCCCGGCACCGGGCACTGGATCACCTGCGCCACCAGGGGCGGCGACCGACGGTGGCCGTACCGGCCGATGTCCTGGTCGACCTGCCCAGCGGTCACGACGCCGCCGACCAGGCGGAGCAGGCCGCTGCTACCCGCGCGGCGATCGCGATGATCGCCACGCTGCCCCGCGACCAGGCAGAGGCGATCCTGCTGCGGGTCGTGGTCGGACTCGACGCGAAGGCCACCGCCCAGGTGCTGGGCAAGCGTCCCGGCGCGGTGCGTACCGCCGCATGGCGAGGATTGCGCCGGCTGGCCGCCCGCCTCGACCGGCAGGCCGAACCACACGGCGTCACCGCGCCCGAGCAGGGTCCACGCCCATCCCCGTCGATGCGGCCGTTGGCGACGGGTAAGTGACGAAATGACCCAGGACGACGCCAGGAACACGAGATGAGCAACTCACCACCTCGCCGCATCGATCGGGAAACCGCCAACCGACTGCTCGACGGCGACCCGGACGCCCTGAGCCGGGCCGGTCGGCTCGCCGCACCGCTACGCGCGGCGCGCGGCCAGGCGCACCGTCTCGAATTGGCCGGGGAGCAGGCGGCGCTCGCCGCCTTCCGGGCCGCTGCTGATCTCGCCTCTGAACGTCGGCCGCCGAGAAAGTCCATGCTCAAGATCGCACTGGCGAAGCTGCTCACCGTGAAGGCCGCCGCCGTCGCCGCCGCCACCGGGCTCGGTGGTGTGGCGCTGGCCGCCGGCACCGGCGTGCTGCCCAACCCGCTGTTCGGCCCACCGGCCACGCCGCCGGCCACGCATGCCCCGGCCACGCATGCCCCGGCCACACCCGTACCGGCCACACCCGCACCGGCCACACCGGGCACCACCCCGTCACACCCAGACGGCCGGAGCGGCCCGGCCGACGCCGCCGGCAGCCCGTCGCCGTCGCTCGTGGGCTTGTGCCAGGCGTACACCGCCGGGGCCGCCACCAACGCGGGCCAGGCGCTGAAGAACCCGGCCTTCGCCGAGCTGGTCGACGCGGCCGGCGGCGCCGACAACGTGGAGGAGTACTGCGCGGCCGCCACTCAGGACACGCCGGACGCTCCCGGCCGCCCCACCGTCAACCCGACCGGTCACGGCCGTCCCACCGCCGGGCCCGCGCCGACCAAGCGCGGTGGCGCGCCGAGCAGCCCCGACACACCTGCCACCAAGCGGCCCGGTGAGGCCCCGACCGCGAACATTCCCGGCGGCCGGCCAAGAGCGTTCCCGCCGCGACGCCAAGCACCCGTGATCGCTGACCGGCGGGCCGAGCGGTCCTCCCTGGCCCGCCCGGCCCGCCCCGCACGAAGGACAGGCGACGCCGCGCCTGACCGGCGACGGTCAGGTAGATGAACCTCCCTCAGGGCGACTCGACCGCGCTGATCCGGAACTTGTGGACCTCGGCGCCGACGATCGCCACCCGCTGCTCCGGCTCCGGCCCGGAGCCACGGAAGTCCAGCAACTGCTCGTCGGACTCCCACCGCTCGTAGACGTTGATCCGCCCCGGCTCGACCAGGTCGGGACTGATGGCGAAGTCGACACAGCCGGGCGCCGATCTCGCCTGCCGGACGATCTCCTCGCAGGTGGCCAGGTAGTCGTCCCGCTCGGCCGGATCGACGTAGAGCGTGCCGGCGACTATCAACACGGTGGACCTCCGGAGATCAGGGCACGGATCATGCCAGTCATACTCTCCCGGTCCGACAGTCCCGATCAGCCGATCGCCGCCGACGTCAGGCGCGGGCGATCGCGTTGGCGTGGATCGCCTCGGCCAGGTACGCGGTCAGCCCCGGCGCGATCGCCTCGTAGTGGGCGGTGAACCGCTCGTCGGCCAGGTACATGTCGGCCAGCCCGGTGTGCATCTCGTACGAGCACTCGTAGAACGACCGGCTGATCTGCTGCCGGTGTTCCTCGGCCAGTTCCATCGCCGCCGGGCCGTCCGCGGGCGCACCCGAGGCCATCAGCGCGACGATCCGCCGCCCCCACTCCTCGTTCTCGGCCTTGATCCGCAGCCAGTCCTGCTTGGTGTAGCGCGACACCCGCCGGTTCGACTCCCGGTACGCCTCACTGTCACCCCACCGCTGCTCCGCCTCCTCGGCGTGCGCCTCCGGGTCGAAGTCACCGAACACCTCGAAGCGCTCCTGCGGGGTCAGTCGGATCTCCAACTTGCTCGCCTCCATCGCGAACTCGATCGCCGCGACCATCTCCTGCAAGCGCTTGATCCGTACCGTCAGCAGTTCGTGCTGGCGGCGCAGGTGCGCGCCCGGGTCGCTCGCCGGGTCGTCGAGGATCACGGCGATCTCCTCCAGCGGGAACCCCAGCTCGCGGTAGTAGCGGATCAGCTGCAACCGCTCCAGGTCCGCCTCGTCGTAACGGCGGTAGCCCGCGCTGCTGCGCCCGCTCGGCGACAGCAGCCCGATCTCGTCGTAGTGGTGCAACGTCCGCACGGTCACCCCGGCGAGCCTGGCCACCTGACCCACGGTGTAAGCCATGGTTCCCTCCCTTCCTCAGAACCACGCTCCCGCCTGCCGTTACGTGAGGGTCAAGTCCGATTCTGCGACGCCGGTCACCCCCGACGGGCCGACCTGGCCCAGCTTCCCGGGGTCGACCTGGCCCAGCGTCCCGGGGTCCGCCTGGCCGAGGACGGCACGCAGCTCGGCCAGCGCGGCGGGACGGCCGTACCGGTAGCCCTGCCCCTGCAGGCAACCGATCGCCGCCACCGCGTCGTGCTGCCGGTCGGTCTCCACCCCCTCGGCCACCACACCCAGGTCGAACGCGTCGGCCAGCCGGGTCACCATCTCCACCGTCGCGTACGCCCGGGTGTCCTCGGAGATCCGGGACACGAACGAGCGGTCGATCTTCAACTCGGTCGCCGGGATCCGGTGCAGGTAGCTCAGCGACGAGTACCCGGTGCCGAAGTCGTCGATGGCGATCCGGATACCCAGCTCCCGCAGCTGGCCCAGCCGGTCGAGGACCGCGTCACTGCCCTCGATCAGCGCCGACTCGGTCAGCTCCAGGGTCAGCGCGCGCGGAGCCAGCCCGGCCCCGGCGGTGGCCTCGGTGACCGTGGCGATCAGATCCGGCCGGCGCAGGTGTGCCGCGGCGATGTTCACCGCCACCGTCGCCGTCGGGACCTGCTCCTGCCAGGTGGCCGCCGCTCGGCACGCCTCGTGGATCACCCACCGGTCGATCGGCAGGATCAGCCCGGTCTCCTCGGCCAGCGGCAGGAACCGTGCCGGGCTGAGCATGCCCAGCCGGGGATGCCGCCACCGCACCAGCGCCTCCGCGCTGCGTACCGCCCCGGTGGCCAGGTCCACGATCGGCTGGAACTCCAGGTGCAGCTGTTCCTCGTCGACCGCCCGCCGTAGGTCGGCGATCAGCTCCGCCCGGCTCACCGCCGACTCCCGCAGCACCGGCGTGCACCGCCGGTACGCGGACTTGCCCGCCGCCTTCGCCGCGTACATGGCGATGTCGGCGTCGCGCAGCAGGTCGGTGTACGAGATGTGCTGCGGGCCGTACTCGGCGATGCCGATGCTCGCCGACGGGTGCACGCCGACGACCTCCTCGCCGGCCGACGGTTGCAGCGCCGCCAGCAGTCGCTCCGCGAGCCGCTCGGGCGTGGCGGGGCGGTCGCCGGTGACCAGCACGGCGAACTCGTCCCCGCCGATCCGGGCGATCAGCCCGTCGCCGCCGACCGACAGGCGCATCCGCCGGGACAGGCCGGTCAGCAGGGTGTCCCCGGTGGTGTGCCCGAACCGGTCGTTGACCTGCTTGAACCCGTCCAGGTCCAGCAACAGCACGGCCACCGGCTTCGCACTCCGCAGGGCGGTACGCAGCCGGCGGGTGAACGCCAACCGGTTGGGCAGCCCGGTGAGCTGGTCGACGTAGGCGAGCTGCCGCAGCCGGGCCACCAGGCGCAGGTTCTCGTTCGCCGCCAGGCCCTGCCGCAGCGCCAGCGCCGCCAGCAGAGCCAACATCGCCATGAAGACCAGCAGCGGCGTGTGTCCGCTCTCGTCGCGGGCCAGCATGGTCGCCACCACCGCCCCGCCCACCGGCACGTACGGCAGCGCCACCCGCCACCACGGCGGCAACGGTGTCTCGACCGCCTCGTCGCCGCTGTCGTAGTACGGCGGCGGCGACCTTCGGGCCGCCAGACCGATCAGCAGGTAGCTCAGCGGCCAGAGCACGTCGACCGGGGCACCGGGCTGGTAGGTGCCGGCGGCCACCAGGGACACGTACACGGCGTCGGCTACCACGCGTACGGTCAGGCTCACCCCGAGCAGCGTGAGCGGGCGCCACACCGGCCGGCGCGGGCCGATCACCGCGACCAGGATGGTCAGCTGCATCAGGTCGAACATCGGGTAGAGCAGCCCGGCGGTACGTGACGGCTCGTCGAGATCCGCCGAGACGACGTTACGGAAGATCAGCAGCCAGCCGACCGGGATCAGCGCCAACCCGACGATCAACCCGTCGAGCAGTGTCCGGGCGCGGCCGACCAGGGTGCGCGGCGCGGTGACCGAGCACAGGAGGGCGCCGGTGCCGGTGAGCAGGCTGGCCGCGAAGATCAGCGCGATCGGCACCGTGTGCGGCAGGGTGTCGCCGATCAGCCGCTGCGAGGTCCACAGCGCTCGGCCGGCGAGGGCCAACGCCATCGTGGCCGCGAGCAGGAGCCAGAACCGGCGCAGCGACGCCGGATGCCGGCGGGCCGCCCCGACGCAGGCCACCGCCGCCCAGCCCGCCACCGCGACCGCACCCAGGTCGCTGACCAGAGCCGCCCCGGGCAGTTCCAGCACCAGCCAGAGCGCCTCGATGACGACCACCACGCCGACACCGACCAGCCCCACCCGACCGGCCCGTTCCCTCCCGGGCGACCGCGCGGCAGCCTGCTCGACGTCCTTTCGCGACACAGTGATCGCTCCGGCTCTCTTTCGTACCGCACCCTCGACGGCGAGGACCGGTCCCGGCAAACCCCGAAAGACTAGCCACGGGCGCGACCGTCCCGCCAGGTCCGCCGGTACGGAGTCCGCAAACCGACGGGCCATCCGTCGATCCGAATCCGTCACGGCGTCTCCGTCGCCGCGGGTCGAGCCTCGAAACGCACCGCTCAGGCCCACTCCTCGTCGGGGTCAGGCTCGGGCTCGACGGCGCCGCTGACCTCGGCCGCCCGGCCCGCAGACGACGGGTCCACCACCGGCGGGACCGCGGCCAGGGGGCTGGCGCCGGGCGGGCCGCCGTGGGTCCACGGGGTCTCCTCGACTGCCGGGAACGCCCCGCTCGGCACGTACGCCTCGCTCAGCGTGGTGTAGCACAACCGCTGCCCCACCTCGGGCACGCTGCCCGGGGTGGCGGTCAGCCCCCGGCCCATCCCGCCGGAGAGTTCCAGCACCACCTCGGTCTTGCCGTCGGCCACCGGGGTCACGAAGACGACCCTGGCCTTCTGTCCCGGCCGGGCCGGGCTGCTCAGGCTCGCGCCCACCGGCACCAGCACCGGCTCGGTGGTCACCAGCTGGATCCGTGGGCGCAGTACCGGCCGTCGGCCGCTGTCGTCCACCCGCGCCGGATCGGCCAGCACCACCTCGCCGACGAACGCCTCACCGGTCAGCCGGTACTCCGCCATCACCAGCGGATCGTCGTAGGCGCGCTGCACCGCGTACGTGGCCGCGGCCCGCTCCAAGCGGTGCAGCCGGGCGGCGGCGGCAACCGCACCGTCGCGGCGCGGCTGCGGCGCACCGCCGTCGTCGACGTGCTCGGCGTGGGCGGTGAAGGCGTCCCGGTCGCCGTCCCAGCGTCCGGCCACCCGGGCCCCCGGCGGCAGCGCGCGCAGCAACCCCAGGCCACGCCACATCAGCTCCCAGGTGGGCGTCAGCTGGTCGCGCAGCAGCCGCTCCAGCCGCGCGTACGCCTCGACCCGGGCCGCCTCGTCGTCCCCGGCGGCGGTGTACGCCTCGATGGCCGGGGCGAGCAGCCGGTTGTCGAAGCCCGGATCCGTCGCCGGGCCGGCCGGCGGGCACACCGCCGGGTCCTCGGCCCGGGCCGCCGCCTCGGCGCCGGTCAGCCCGGCCGGCGGGGCGATCCAACCGAGCAACGCCGGCAGGTGCAGGTCCTCCACCGCGCTCTGCCCGGTCGCCCAGTGCAGCGTCAACGCCTGCGTCATCGCCAGCAGCGCCGACGAGCCGGGCTGCTCGGCCCGCTCGGCGAAGAAGGTCAGCCAGCGCCCCAGCAGCGGCACCTCCATCGGCACCGGATAGTCGCCGTCGACCCGGCGGAACCGGGTGGAGCGGCCCAGCAGCCGCAGGAAGGTCACCCCGGCCGGGTTCGGCACCAGCACCTGCGGCGCGTCGAGGTACCGGTACCGCACGTCCCGTCCCCGGTCGACGGAGACCGCCTCGTTGGCGCCACGATGCGCCGCCACGTACGGCAGCACCGTCGCTGCCAGCTCGGCGGCGAACGCGAACCGTTGGTCCCGGTTACGCGGCTGCGGCACGATCAGCAGCCGGCCGTCGCCCGGCGCCGTGCCGACCATCGCCGCGAGCGGGGCGTTCGCCTCGCCGGCCATCGCCAGCGGCACCAGCACCAGCGGCCGGGTCGACAGGTGCAGGTGCCGGACGGTGGCCACCGGCTGAGCCACCCCGGCCGCCACGGCCTGCGCCGCCGCCAGAGCCCGCAACGTGCTCATGCCGAGGCGCCAAGGGCGTCGGCGCGGAGGCGGGCGGCGGCGCGGAGCAGCGCGGCGGCCTCCGCCTGCTCCGGGTCGACGGCGCGATCACCGGCGGCCAGCGCCAGCACCTCGTCCACACTGGTGATCCCGCCGAGCGCCTCGCGGGCCGGGCGGCCCAGCGCGCCGGTCTGCCCACGGGCCTCGTCCCGGCAGAAGTACGCCAGCTCGCAGCTGGCCAGGCAGTCGGGTGCGTAGCGGGCCGGTACCTGGGACAGCGAGGCGACCAGGGTCGCCGCGTCGGCGGCCGGGTCGGCGGTGAAGTCGGCCGGTACGGCGGTAAGCAGCGTGTCGAGCCGGGCCATCCGGTCCAGTTGCCGGCGTACCACCAGCAGTTGCTTGCGGACGTCGAGCAGATGCGCCACCGGCTGGTTGGCGAAGTCACGCGGGCAGACCAGCACCACCTCGTCCGACACCAGCTGCGGATCGTGGCCGTTCCCGGCGAGCAGTTCCCGCAGGGCCAGTACATACACGGCGGACTGGACCGCCGCGGCGGCCAGCTTGGCCGGGTCGGCCTGCCCGTCGATCACGGGGAACGACTTGATCTCCACCACGTGGAACCGTCCACCGAGCCGGGCGGCCACCAGGTCCGGCTCCAGGTGCACCCGGCGCCCGGCGACGTCCAACCCGAGCAGCGGATGGTCGAACAGCGCCGCCGGCTCGTCCGGGCGGACCTGCTCGTCGGCCCGGCCGCCGTCGGACGATGCGGCCTCGGGCGCGGCGGCGTCAGGCATAGCGGCGGGGAGAGCGGCGGCCAGGAGCGCGGCCGAGCGCTGCTCCCGGTCCACGGCGTCGGCGCCGTCGCCGAGGTCGGTCCAGCTCGCCACCGCCGGCACCGGTACGCCCAGCCGCTCGGCGACCAGCCGCAGCAGCTCGGCGCCGCCGTCGGCCTTCACCTGCGCCTCGAACGCGTTGCCGCGGGTGATGGCGAACCGGGACTGCCCGAACCCGGCGGGAAAGCCGATCCGCTCGGCCAGCAGCGGCTTGTCCACCCCGGCGCCGTCCAGAACCGCTCGGCGGGTGCAACCCGGGTTGCCGGTGAGCGCCGCGATCGTCCGCGCGTTGTGCCGTCGCGGCGGCACGCCGCCCCGGATCGTGGCCAGTCGCTGCTCGCTGCTCGTCACGACAGGCCACGATAGTCGCGCCGACACACCGGCACCCGTGTCAGCGCCGGGCCTCCAGCATCATTCACCGTACTGTCACGGCGAGGTTTCAGCGAGTGATGATCTTCTTCGCCGGTACCACCGTCTGGGCGCGGTGGAGCAGCACGGCGGTGACGGCCGTCGCGCACCCCAGCACCGCCGCCATCGACCACAGCACGGTACGCAGCCCGCCGGTGAAGCCCGGGTCGGCGAGTCGGCCGCCGGTGCTGCTGGCCAGCACCGCACCGGCCACCGCGATGGCGATGGTCTCGCTGCCCAACCGGGCAGTGTTGATCATCCCGGCACCGGTCGCGGCCCGGTGCGGCGCGACGGCGCCGATGGCCATGGCGTCCAGCAGGCCGATGGAGAGCCCGATCCCGACGCCGATGGTCAGCAACGGCCCGGCCAGCGCGGCGGTGTCGCTGGACGGGCCGAGCACGGTGGCCCAGGCGGCGCCGACCCCGACCGTCGCCACCGACACGACGATCACCAGCGACGCCGGTACCACCCGGGTCAGCGCGCCACTGGCCAGCGGGAGCACCACGGTGGGGGCGGTGAGCAGGATCAACGTGGCGCCGGCCGCGCCGGGAGTCAGCCCGACCACCGTGGTGAGGTACGACGGCAGGTAGACCAGCAGCGGCACCAGCGCGGAGACGATCGTGGCCGCCGCCAGGCAGACGGCGAGGAACCGGGGGTTCGCCAGCAGGGTCAGATCGAACATCGGGTCGGCGCGGCGACGTTGCAACCGGACGAAGGAGACCAGCAGGGCCACCGCGGCGACGAACGCGGCGACGATCCGCGGATCGGCCCAGCCGAACTCGGGGCCCTGCACGAAACCGAAGATGAGCAGCAGCAGCCCCGCCGTGAACGACACCGTGCCGGGCCAGTCGACCCGGCCCGCGTGCGGCTGGCGGGACTCGGGCAGCAGCGGCACCAGGGCCAGCACCAGCAGTGCGGCGACGGCCGGCGCGGCGAAGACCGCCCGCCAGCCGAAGGTGTCGATGAGCAGCCCGGCGATCGACGGGCCGAAGGCCAGCCCGGCACCGATCGTCGTACCGAAGACGCTGAAGGCGCGGGTCCGGGCCGCACCGTGGAAGGTCCCGGCGAGGATCGCGGCGGCACTGGTCGCGGCGGCGGCCGCGCCGACACCGGCCACCGCGCGTGCCACGTCGAGCAGCAGGATGTCGTCGGCGACCGCGGCGAGCAGGCCGGCCCCGGCGAAGATCGCGACCCCGATGGCGAAGACCCGGCGCCGGCCGAACAGGTCGGCCAGCGCCCCGGTGGCGAGCATGAAGCTGGCGAAGGTGGCGTTGTAACCGTTGATCACCCACTGCACCCCGGCCAGCCCGGCGTCGAGGTCCCGGCCGATCTCCGGCAGCGCGACCGACGCGCCGGTCAGCGAGACCGGTAGCGAGAGGGTGGACAGCAGGACGGCGACCAGCACGATCGCCGGGTGGTTGCGCAAGGATTCTCCCCGTTCCGACAGCCGCCCCAGCCTAGAGCGACCGGCAACAGGGCGGTGGAGGGGCAGCCCCACCAGTCCTATTGCCGGTCGCTCCTAGTTCCGCAGCTGACCGGCGAGGCATGGACCACACCCGGCTGTCGACGGAGCTGCACGGCCGACCGGGGCGGTCGCGCGGGGCTGTTCGACCCGCGGGACCGCCCCGGTGTGCCCGGCTGGCGGGCACCGGCGCCGGGATAGGTCAGCCGGCCGTGTCAGCGGTGGCCGGGATCTCCGCCGGCAGCCAGATCGGCTGCCAGTCCGGCACCTCGTGGAAGCGGCGCAGCTCGGCCAAGCCGGAGACCGAACCGGCCCAGGCCGCGTACGGCGGCTGCTGCTCGTCGAAGCCGCTCTGCACGAAGGTGAGCTTCGTCCTGCCGCCGGACTCGGCCAGCTCCCAGCTGGTCACCCCGGACGGTCCCCAGTCGACGGACATCTTCCGGCCGGGCTCCAGGTCCACCACCTTGGCGGCGAACCCGCTGTCGAAGCCGCCCATGGCGTACCGGCCGCCGACCCAGGGCTCGATGCCGATCGGGTGACCGAACCAGGCGCTGGCCTGCTCGGAGTCGGTCAGCGACTCCCAGACCTTGTCGGCCGGGGCGGCGATGACCAACTCCCCCCGCAGGTCGGTGCTGGTGAAGTCCACCTTCGGCAGCAGCGGCTTGCCCGCCAGGTGGGCCTCGAGATTGGCGGTCGTCAGGTACCAGAAGGTCTGGAGGACGCCCCGGATGCTGGTGCCGTTGACCACGTCGGCGAAGTCGAAGTGGGACTGCGACAAGGTCAGCAGGGTGGTCTCCGGCCCGTCCGGGCTCAGGGTGATCTCGGTAGTGGTCTCCACGCCGTCGAGCAGCCAGGCGAAGCGCAGCCGGTCGTCGTCGGCGTGCAGCAGCCGCTGGTGCGGGGCGTCGCCCTCGGGCGTGTAGCGGCCCCAGAACTCGTACCGCTTGGGCAGGTCGACCTCGGCGTACTCGGCCAGCCAGACGCGCAGCTCGGCGGGGTCGGTCAGGGCCTGGCGCACCCGCGTGATCGGCGCGGCGAGGCGTGCGGCGAGGGTCATCGGTTCAGTCACGGTCGGTCCCCTTCGGATAGCAGGCCACGGCGAGCTTGAAGGCGTCACCTTCGGCGCCGCCGTAGCGGGTGAACAGGTCCTGCAGTGCGGACTGCAGGTCGTGCAGGAATTCCTGCCGGCGGTCGGCCGGCACTCGGATCTCGCCGGAGACACCGATCGAGGGCAGCTCGTTGGCGGTGCGGTCCAGCGCGGCGACGTCGGCCTGGACCTCCTCCATCAGGTCGAGCAGGTAGCCCAGGCTCAGCTCGTCGCGGGCCCGGCGCAGCCCGATCCGCCCGACGAGGCGGGGCGAGAGCCAGTACGACCGGGCGACAGCCTGGTAGATGCCCTCGGTGATGCCGCGGACCTTGCGCTGGTCGACCTGCTCGACCAGCCCGGCCGCGACGAGTTGTTTGACGTGGTAGTAGACGCGTTGCGGCGTCTGCTCCAGCCGGGCGGCCACCTCGGTGCAGGTGCGCGGCTCGGCCAGCTGCCGCAGGATCTCGACGCGCTGCGGCTTCAGCAGCACCTCGGCCTGCTCGATCTGTTCCAGGTACAGGACGTCTCTCATGGCAAAATCAGTTTGTACGTACAAAACTTCTTTGTCAATAGGAACGACGAAAGCCGCGCCGGTCGATCCGGCGCGGCCTTCGTCAGCCGGTCAGGGTCGTGCCGATCAGGGCAGCCAGTCCGGGCGCAGCGGGTACCCACTCGCCGCGTCCGGGCCGTTGCGCGTCGCCAGGACCTGGTGCAGCTGGATGCCGTTGCGCTCGAACGCCAGCCGCGAGCCGGCCATGTAGAGCCCCCACACCCGGGCCTTGCCCACGCCCACCTCGGAGACGCAGAAGTCCCAGTGCTCCACCAGGTTGCGGCACCAGGCCGCCAGCGTCAGCGCGTAGTGCCGGCGCAGGTTCTCCTCGTGGTGCACCTCCAGCCCCGCGTCATGGATCTCGCTGATCACCCGCCCCGGCCCGGCCAGCTCGCCGTCCGGAAAGACGTACCGGTCGATGAACGCGCCCGAGCGGTGCGGCGCCTGGTTGTCCGCCCGGGTGATGCAGTGGTTGAGCAGGCGCCCCTCCGGGCGTAACCGGTCGCGCAGGAACCCGAAGTACGCCGGGTAGTTGCGTACCCCGATGTGCTCGGTCAACCCGATCGAGGAGATCGCGTCGAACTGCTCCCACGGCGCGTCGCGGTAGTCCAGGTGCCGCACCTCGGCCAGCCCGGTCAACCCCTCGCGCTCGATCACGGCCTGCGCCCACTGCGCCTGTTCCTGGGACAGGGTCACCCCGAACGCCTTGACGCCGTACTCCCGGGCGGCGTGCCGCACCATCCCGCCCCAACCGCAGCCCACGTCCAGCAGCCGCATCCCCGGCCGCAGCGCGAGCTTGCCCGCGACCAGGTCGTACTTGGCCGCCTGCGCCTCCTCCAGGGTGTCATCCGGATTGCGGAACACCGCGCAGGTGTACGTCATCGACGGGCCGAGCACCTTCTCGTAGAACGCGTTCGACACGTCGTAGTGGTGCGAGATGGCGGTGCTGTCGCGGAATCGCGAGTGCCGCAACCCGCCCACGATCCGCTTCCACCGCGGCTGCGCCTCCTGCGGCGGCGCCGGTGGCGGCATCAGCCGCTCCCAGCCCAGCCCCCGCACCAGCGCCAGCCCCTCGGCCAGCGCCGGTGCCCGCAGCCGCAGCTCGTCCTTGAGCACCCGCAACGCCTCGTACGGGTCGCCCGGGTGCACACCCTCCAGCGCCAGGTCACCGCTGACGTACGCGCGCGCCATGCCCAGGTCGCCCGGGGCGGTGAGCAGGTACGACAGCCCTCGTTCGGATCGGATCGACAGGGTGATGCCGGCGTCGGCCGGCCCGATGGCGCTGCCGTCGTACGCGGTGACGCGTACCGGCAGCGGGCCGGTGGTCAACGTGCGGACGACGTCCGCCACGGTCGGCCCACGCCGCCCGCCCCCCGGCGGCGGCGTGGCGGAAGCGCCTGCCGCTCCCTGGTCTCGGTCGGTAAGGCTCATGACGGCACTCCGCTTCGCTCCATGCCGCCATGAGGCACATTCGCGCTGAGCCTGATGATTCGCTCGCTCCGCTCGCTCATGACGGCACTCCGCTTCGCTCCATGCCGCCATGAGGCACATTCGCGCTGAGCCTGATGATTCGCTCGCTCCGCTCGCTCATGCTCGTGCTACCGCTTTCTCGTACAGTCCGGTCAGCCGATGCTCCGGGTCGTACCGGTCCCGCACGGCGCGCCACGTCTCGCCGCCGTAGAGCCGGTCGAACGAATCCCGGTCGTAGTACGCGTCGGAGTAGAGCGACTTGTGCCCGCCCGCCTCCGACACCGCGCGCTCGATCTGCCGGTTGACGTCGCCGTCGGCGCCGCCGTCGGCGATCGGCACGCTCCCCCAGAACCCGATGTTGACGTAGTCCTGCCCCGGCCGCAGCGGATACAGCGGCCAGGACCGGGCCGATCCCGCGCCCGCCGGCTCGCGCAGCCGCAGCGGGCACAACCACACCGGCGTCATCTTGACCGTACGGGCGAACCAGTGCAGGAACTCCGCGGTCCGCTCCAGCGGGACCTCCACGTCCTGCACCACCCGCTCCCGCGCCGGCTGGCCACGCCACCGGTCGATCCGGGCGGCCACCTGGTGCCGGTGTTCCAGGCGCACGATGCGGTGGTAGACGTCGCTGCGCCGCCACCGCGCCGGCCACAACCGTCGCAGCACCGGGTGCTGCGCGCCGAACGCCGCCGAGCACCAGAACCAGTCGGTGTCCCAGCGCCACAGGTAGTCGTGGCTGGTCAGCGCATCGTGCGGGCGTCGGCGCAGCGACCGGTAGTAGATGTCCTGTCCGGTGTAGTCGGACACCTCCGCCACGTCGTCGGTGAAGGTCGCCAGCACGAGGTACGCCTCGCCGGGGCTGAACATCACCCCGTCCATCGCGTCGACGCTCTCGCCGGCCCAGGAACGGGTGGCGGCGATCTCGCCGACCGCGTCGGTCAGCTCGGTCAGGTTGGTGAACCGCAGGTTGCGCAGCGCCACGTACCGGCGGACCGGCTGCAGCTCGATGCGCAGCCGGGTGGCGTAGCCGAGGCTGCCCAGCGAGTTGGGGAACGCGGCGAACAGGTCGGCGTACTCACCCTGCGGCCGGGCGGTGACCAGCTCTCCGGCACCGGTGAGGATGTCCAGTTCGGTCACCGACTCGTGCGGCAGTCCGTTGCGGAACGAGGTCGACTCGATGCCCAGCCCGGTCACCGCCCCACCCAGGGTGATGGTGCGCAACTGCGGCACCACCAGCGGCATCAGTCCGTGCGGCAGGGTCGCGTCGACCAGCCGTTCGTAGGTGCACATGCCCTGCACGTCGGCGGTGCGGGCGACGGGGTCGACGCCCAGCACTCCACCGAGCCCGCTGACGTCGAGCCCCGTGGTGCGGGGGGCGCTGCGCGGGCGGAACAGGTTCGAGGTGCGTTTGGCCAGCCGCACCGGCTGGCCCGGCGGCACCGCCTCGTACGACCGTCGCAGCTGGGCCACCGCCAGGTCATGATCACGCACGGCGTGCATGGGATCACTGTACGCGCCACCGGCGACAGCGACTGGTATGTCCACGGGAGACGTTTCGCACCTCGGTTGGTACGGCACACACGTCGGATTAGCGTGGGAGCCATGCCGAAAGCCGTCTGGAACGACCTGGTCGTCGCCGAGAGTGACGACACCGTGGTGGTGGAGGACAACCACTACTTCCCCCGGTCCGCCCTGCGCGAGGACCTGATCCGCGCCTCCGAGACCCACACCTTCTGCCCGTGGAAGGGCACCGCCTCCTACTACACCCTCGAACACGACGGCCGGACCAGCGCCGACGCGGTCTGGTACTACCCAGAGCCGATGCCGGAGGCGGAGCTGGTCCGCGACCGGGTCGCCTTCTGGAAGGACGTCCGGGTCGTCGACTGAATCACCGCCGCCGGGGGCGGCTGGTCCGGACCGGCCGGCGTGGGCCAGGATGCCGGCATGTCGGAAATCGATGGATCGGGCACCGTCTACGGCGCCCGCCGTACCGGCCTGCCCCGCGACCCGCTGCTGCGCGCGGCGCTGGCGGTCGGGCTGGTCGGCGTCCTGGTCGGGGTGCTGTTCGCCACCGGGTTGCTTGGTGGCGGCGACCCGTCGCCGGCCTCGACCACGGCCGTGGGCAGTCCGACCCCGGCCGAGCCGAGCCCGACCGAGGAGGAACCGCCACCCACCACGGAGGCGCCTGAGCCCACGCCCTCGGCCACACCCACCGCCGGTCCCGACACCGTCGCCGGCCCGAAGGTGTTCCGCGGTGTCGGCTCGGGCCTGTGCCTCGCTCTCGACGGCGCCGGCGAGCGGGCCGTCGCCGAGTTGGCCGGGTGCACCGGCGGGCCGGAACAGCAGTGGGTGGTCAACCTGTTCGGCCCGGACGCGGTGACGCTGACCAACGCCGCGCACAACCAGTGCCTCGACGTCGAGGGTGGCAGCGGCGACGACGGCGCCCGGTTGCTGCAGTTCGGCTGCCACGGCGCGGGCAACCAGCAGTGGCGGCTGCAGCCGGTCGGCGACGGGACGACGCTGCTGGTCGCCGTGCACAGCGGCAAGTGCGCGCAGGTACACGACGGCGGCAGCGCGGCCGGCGACGACGTCACTCAGGCCCCGTGCGATGGCAACCCGGCCCAGCGCTGGACGCTCCAGTGAATCCCTGCCGCCTCGTCCCGGTGGCACCACCGGTTCTGGTCAGCCCCGGTAGCTCCACGCCTTCGGCCCTGCGGCGACCGGGACCGGTTCGGTGAAGGCGGTGCCACGGCGGCGCAGCAGCATCAGCGACAGCACGGCCGCCCCCACCGACAACGTCCCCGCCACGTACCAGGCCAGCGTGTACGTGCCGAGCTGGTCCCGGACCAGCCCCGCCCCGGTGGCGGCCACCGCCGCGCCGAGCTGATGCGCGGCGAACACCCAGCCGAAGACCACCGCGGCGGAGGCGCCGAAGTACTCCCGGCACAGTGCCACCGTCGGCGGCACCGTGGCCACCCAGTCCAGCCCGTAGAAGATGATGAAGACCAGCATGCTCGGCTCGGTGGTGGCCGCGAACAGGCCGGGCAGAACCAGCAGCGACCCACCGCGCAACGCGTAGTACGCGCCGAGCAGCAGCCGGGGGTCGTACCGGTCGGTGAGCCAGCCGGAGGCGACCGTGCCGACGATGTCGAAGAGGCCGACCAGCGCCAGTAGCCCGGCCGCCGTGGTCTGCGCCATCCCGTGGTCGTGCGCGGCCGGAATGAAATGCGTACCGACCAGGCCGTTGGTGGTCGCCCCGCAGATCGCGAAGCCGGCGGCCAGCAACCAGAACGGGCGGGTACGGGCCGCCTGGGCCAGCGCGCCGACGGCGCGGGCCGCGGCACCGCCGGCCGGCCTGACCGGCGTGACGACCTCGGTCGCGCCGTACGGGGGCAGCCCGAGGTCCGCCGGGTACTCGCGCAGCCACCGCAGCACCAGCGGTACGACCAGCAGCGCCGCTCCGGCAACGACCAGTGCCGCCGCCCGCCAGCCGTACCGGCTCACGAGGATGGCGAGCAGCGGCAGGAAGACCAGCTGACCGGCCGCCCCGCCGGCGGTGAGCACGCCGGTGACCAGGCCGCGACGGTGCACGAACCACCGCCCGGTCACCGTCGCCACGAAGGCCAGGGCCATCGAGCCGGTGCCCAGCCCGACCAGCACGCCCCAGCAGAGCACGAGCTGCCAGCTCGCGGTCATGAACACGGTCAGCCCGCTGCCGGCGGCGACCAGCGCCAGCGCGGCGGCCACCACCCGGCGGATGCCGAACCGGTCCATCAGCGCCGCGGCGAACGGCGCGGTCAGCCCGTAGAGCAGCAGGTTCACCGAAACGGCTGCGGAGATGGTGGCCAGCGGCCAGCGGAACTCGGCATGCAGCGGGTGCAGCAGCACCGAGGGGGTGGCCCGGAACCCGGCGGCGCCGACCAGCGCCACGAAGGCGACCGCGGCGACGATCCAGGCCGGATGCAGGCGGGCGGGTCTTTTCACCAGACGAGTCTGCGGTCCGACGATCACGCCGACGAGTGGCCGGACAGCCATGATGCGCAATAATCGGGCCATGGCTCCGCACCGCGTCGCCGTCCTCGCCCTCGACCAGGTGGTCGGCCTTGACCTGGGCACTCCCGCCCAGGTCTTCAGCACCGCCCGGGACGCCGACGACACGCACTACTACGTTGTCGACACGTGCACGCCCGGTGCCCGGCCGGTCCGCAGCAGCGCCGGCTTCCAGGTGCTGCCCGACCATGGGCTGGAACTGTTGGACCAGGCCGAGACGGTGATCGTGCCCGGCGTGTACGGCGACGCCACGCTCCGCTGCGACGCGATCGAGCCGGAGGTGATCGAGGCGCTGCGTGCCGCGTACGACCGGGGCGTACGGATCATGTCGATCTGCACCGGCGCGTTCGTGCTGGCCGCCGCCGGGCTGCTCGACGGCCGGCGGGCCACCACCCACTGGGCGTACGCCGACCGCTTCCGCCGGCTGCACCCGCACGTCGACCTCGACCCCGACGTGCTGTTCGTCGCCGACGACCGGGTGCTCACCTCCGCCGGTGTAGCCGCCGGGATCGACCTGTGCCTGCACGTGGTCCGCACCGACCACGGCAGCGAGGTGGCCAACCGGGCAGCGCGCCGGTGCGTGATGCCGCCGTGGCGCGACGGCGGCCAGGCCCAGTACATCGAACGCCCGGTGCCGCAGGCACCCGAGACCAGCACCGCAACGGCGCGCGAGTGGGCACGCCGACGGCTGCACGAGCCGGTGAGCCTGCGCGACCTGGCCGGGCAGGCCCGGATGAGCGTCCGCACGTTCACCCGGCGGTTCCGGGCGGAGACCGGGCTCAGCCCGGCCCAGTGGCTGCTGCACGAACGCACCGACCACGCCCGGCTGCTGCTGGAGAGCACCGACCTCAGCATCGACCAGATCGCCCGCCGCAGCGGCTTCGGCACCACCGCCGCCCTGCGTCAGCAGCTGCACCTGCGCATCGGCGTCGCCCCGTCCGCATACCGCCGAGCCTTCCGCCGCGGATGAAAGGAAGGGCCCCTTATTAACGTCTGCGGTATAGGAAGGGCCCCCTGTTAACACCAGCTACCGGATCAGCCCGAGGTACGCAGCGCCCGCAGCTCGGCCAGGTGGCGGGGCAGGTGGACGCGGGTGTGCAGGTCGATGGTGCGCCCCCAGGGCACTGGTTCGTCGATGACCAGCTCGAAGCCCTCGCGCAGGTGTGTCTCGACCGTGGTGTCCGCCGCCAGCCCGAGCCGGGCCACCAGCTCGACCAGCCGGCCGCTGGTCTGCCGCAGCCGGTCGGCCAGCCCGTCGAGGCCACCGCACTCGGCGGACAGCGCGTCCAGCTCCGGCCGGTGGACCTCCTCCAGGTCGTAGAAGGCGTACGTCGACCCGGCGAGCACCGCCTCGGTGGCCTCGCTCATCAGCTCGTCGCTGGCGACCAGGTGCGCGACGATCTGCTCGGCGCTGTACCGCCCGGGTGGCGGCGGCCCGAACCCGCCCGCGTCGACCTCGGCCAGCACCGCGTCGTACGCCTGCCGCAGCCCGTCGACCTCCACCCGCCGAGCCTAGCGGCGACCCCGGCGGGCGCGCAGGTAGTCGCTGACCACGTACTCACCGAGGTCGTCAGCGTCCGGCGTGAACACCCGGCCACCACTGCGGCGGGCCACCGCGTCGACGAACCGGCGCAGGCCGGGATCGTCGCCCAGCATGAACAGGTTCAGCGTCGCCCCGTACCGCCCGAGCCGGTCCACCTCCCGGATCGTCGCCTCGACCGTCTCCGGCAACGACGGCCAGCTGAACACTGCCTCCCCGTCGGCCGGATCCAGGTGGGCGGTCGGCTCGCCGTCGGTCACCACCAGCACCACCGGTTCGGCGTCCGGGTGGCGCCGCAGATGCCGTCCGGCCAGCTGCAACGCGTGTTGCAGGTTGGTGCCCTGTTCCAGGTCCGGCTCGACCGCAGCCAACTCCTGCTGGGTGAAGGTTGCCGCCCGGCGGCCGAACCCGATGATCTGCAAGGCGTCCTGCGGGAACCGGGTCGCCATCAGGTGGGCCAGGGCCAGCGCCGTCTGCTTCATCGGCCCCCAGCGGTCCTGAGAGATCATCGAGTACGACAGGTCGACGCAGAGCGCCACCGCCGCGGACGCCCGCCGCTCGGTCTCGACGACCTCGAAGTCCTCCACGGCCAGTTGCACCGGCACTCCCGGGCCGGCCCGGCGGATCGCCCGGGTCAGCGTCCGCACCACGTCCAGCGGCTGCTCGTCGCCGTACTCCCAGGACCGCGACGCGCCACTGACCTCGCCGGCCGCGCCGGCCGAGCGCAGGTCGTGCTGCCCCCGCGGGCCGGCGGTCAGCTCGGCGAAGACCCGCCGCAACGCGGTGCCGCCGAGTCGGCGCAGCGCCTTCGGGCTCAACGTCAGGCCCTCGGCGTCGCGGGTCACCCAGCCCTGCCGCCGCAGCTCACGCTCCAGCTCCCGCAGCCGGCGTACGTCGTCGGCCGCGTCGCGACCCAACGTCCGGGCCACCGCGTCGACATCGATGTCGTCCAGGGTGGCGCCGGGATGTGCCTGGCCCAGCTGGTCGAGCAGGTCGTCCAGCTCGGCCAGTTCGTCGAGCGCCCCGGTCGCCTCGCCGTAGCCCAGCGGCTGGCCGCCGTGCATCCGCTCGCCCCGGCCCCAACGCAGGTCGGGCCGCAACGCCCGCAGGTTCCCCTCCAGCGCAGCCAGTTCCCCGGCGAGCCGGTCGCCGAGCGACTGGCGCATCAGGCCGGCCAGTTCCTCGCGCTGCCGCTCGGACAGCGAGTTCATCAACCGCTGGCCGGCCGCCGCCCGGCGGGCCAGCAGGTCGATCAGCTCGTCGACGTTGGCCGGCCGTTCCGGGAAGAACTCGCCGTGCCGGCGGATGAACTCGGCGAACGCGTCGGTGGTGTCCTCCGCGCGTGCGTGCCGGGCCAGCAGGTCGTTCAGGTCCCGCATCATCTCGGCCATCCGCTCCTGGACCGCCGGGTCGGCGGCCAGCCGCGCCGACTCCCGCAGCCCGGCGAAGCGCTGGCCGAGCACGTCGTCGCGCAGCCCGTCGAGGATCCGCTGGTAAATCTGCCGAGCCTCGTCGCTCGCCCACTGGTAGCCGGACAGCTCGCGTACCGCCTGGCTGGTGGAGCGGGGCAGGTTGTCCAACACCGCCTCAGCGAACCGGGCCGACTCGTCCTGGCGTCCGGCCAGTTCGTCCCGCTCGGCCGCGAGGGCCTGGTCGAGCAAGGCTCGCGCCCGGGTCACCGCGCCGTCCAGGTTCCCTCGGCGCAGCGCCTCCCGCCGCAACCGGCGCGCCCGGGCGGTCAGCTCGTCCAGTCCGCCGCGCCCCTGCGGGCCCCGGCGCAGCAGGTCCCGCAGCGCCTGGCGCAGGTTGCCGCCGGCCAGCACCTCCGCGCCGACCTGGTCCACCGCGGCCTGCACGTCGTACGGCGGTGCCAGCGGGTCGGGTCCGCCGCGCCACTGCCCGTACCGGAACCGGTTGCCGGCCATGCTCAGTCCCGGCCGCCGTAGCGGGTGCGGCCCGAGTCGGTGACGTCCTTGCCCAGCCGGCGGCTCAGGTGCAGCCCCTCCAGCACGAACTCGATCCCCGCGGCCGCCTGGCCGGGGCTCGGCGCGTCACCGAGGCCGAGCCGGTCGAGCACCTTGGCCAGCCCCGGCACCGTCCCCACCTGGCGCAACAGCTCGGCCGCCGACACCAGTTCCCCGGTCTCGATGGCCTGCCCGTCCTCGACCAGCGCGGTGAACCCGGACAGGTCCAGCCCGGCCAGCCGGGCCCGGAACGTCTCGGCGGTGGCGGTACGCAGCAGATGACCGAGGACCTCGATCTCCCGGCCCTCCTCGCCGCTCTCGAACTCCACCTTGCCGCGCAACGTCGACGTCACCGACACCGCGTCCCCCACCCGCGCCACCGCGTCGCTTGAAAGGAAGGGCCCCCTGTTAACGCCTGCGGTAGAGGAGGGGTCCCCGCTTAACACCTCGGCCTCGCCGGACGATGCCGACGACGCCGACGACGGCTCAGCCGGCACCGCGCCGAGCAGGCTGGCCCGGCGCAGCGCCGCGGCGGCGACCGTCTCGGCGGCGGCGATGGCGAACCGGGCGGAGACACCCGAGCGTGGGTCCACCGACGGCGACTCGCGTACCGCGCGGGCGAACCGCGCGAGGACCTCCAGCACGTGCTCCGGCACCTCGGCGACCAGGTCGGCCTCCTGCCGGATCAACGCCAGTTCGAGTTCCAGTTCGGTCGGGTAGTGGGTGCGGATCTCGGCGCCGAACCGGTCCTTGAGCGGGGTGATGATCCGGCCCCGGTTGGTGTAGTCCTCCGGGTTGGCGCTGGCCACCAGGAGCAGGTCCAGCGGCAGTCGCAGCTGGTAGCCGCGGACCTGGATGTCCCGCTCCTCCAGCACGTTGAGCAGCGCCACCTGGATCCGCTCGGCCAGGTCCGGCAGCTCGTTGACCGCGAAGATGCCCCGGTTCGTACGGGGCACCAGGCCGAAGTGGATCGTCTCGGGGTCGCCGAGCGTACGGCCCTGGGCCAGCCGGATCGGGTCGACGTCGCCGATCAGGTCACCGACGCTGGTGTCCGGGGTGGCCA
Source organism: Micromonosporaceae bacterium KJ-029 (assembly GCA_005402585.1). Taxonomy (GTDB): domain Bacteria; phylum Actinomycetota; class Actinomycetes; order Mycobacteriales; family Micromonosporaceae; genus Micromonospora. The sequence continues at coordinate 282,851 of BIFP01000008.1, forward strand.
GCTTCTCGCCGTAGCGCATCGAGCGGTGCAGCCAGCCGACCGGCAGGTCGTCACCGGCCTCTGCGACCAGCGCCCGCGACGCCGGGGTGACCGGGTGCAGCGGGTGCTCGTTGAGCACCGACCCGGCGATCACCGGCGTCCACTCGTCCAGCAACGTCACCAGTGACCGGATCAGCCGGGTCTTGCCCTGGCCCCGCTCGCCCAGCAGCACCATGTCGTGCCCCGCGAGCAGTGCCCGCTCCACCTCGGGCAGCACCGTGTCGTCGTACCCGACGATGCCGGTGAACCGCGGCTCGCCGCGCCGCATCCGGGCGGTCAGGTTCTCGCGCAGCTCCTGCTTGACCGTGCGGTACCGGTGCCCGGCCGCGCGCAGCGCACCAAGCGTGCCGGGCAGCCCAGCCGGCGGAACCGGGACAACTGGGGATCCACTCACCGCACCAACGCTAGCTCACCTCCGCCGCCAACCAGCCTGATCAAGAAGCTAGCGGACCATTCGGAGATCGAAGAGGGGCCAGGGCGGTGTCGATGGCTCGGCGTTGGGCCTGGTCGGGGTAGGTGTGCGGGTCGACGGAGGCGAGGGCGTTGAGCCCTTCGACGAGGGCGACGAGGGTCGTGGAGGTGGTGGCGCAGTCGATGGGGCGCCAGTCCGGGCGGGCCGCGGCGACCAGGCCACAGACCCGGTCGACAAACCGGCGGTTGTAGCCGCGGTGGAGGTCGGCGAGGACCGGGTCGGCCAGCGCGGCGGCGAGGAAACCGACCCAGACCCGGGCCTCCTCCCGCTTCTCCTCGGTCGGCGAGGCGGCCTGCAACAGCACGGCCCGCAGCGCGGCGAGAGGCGTGTCGGCGGCGGCCTCGGCGGCGTCGGCGCGCTCACCGGTGCGCCGGTGCAGCAGCTCGCGGGCGTGCACCAGCAGGGCCTGCTTGTCGGCGAAGGTGTGCAGCACCATCCCGGTGGTGCAGCCCGCCCGCTCCGCGACCGCGCGCAGGGTGAGCCCGGGCAGGCCACGCTCGGCCAGCACCGACCAGGTGGCCGCCGACAGGCGCTGTTGCTGGTCGGCGAGGTCTCGTCGTCTGGCCATCCGTCCCTCCCCCGTCGCGGGCCTTACCGTAGCGTACGTTACGGTAACGCTTGTTACGAGCAGGGACGGACCGGAGGGCGACGCGATGATCTTCATCGAGCACGAGCCGTGGGAGTCGCCCGACGCCACGCGGCTGCGCGCCGCCCAGCGGGCCGAACTCGACGCCCGGTACGGCAGCGACAACCACGAGCCGGGCGCACCACCCACCGCCGAGACCGTGAGCGTCTTCCTGGTAGCCCGCGACGGCGACGGCACCGCCGTGGGTTGCGGCGGCCTGCGCCTGCTCACGCCCGGCTCCGCCGAGATCAAACGGATGTACGTCACCCCGCCCACCCGGGGCACCGGTGTGGCGACCGCCATCCTGCGCGCCCTGGAGGACGCCGCCCGCCACGCCGGCGTACGCGCCCTGCTGCTGGAGACCGGCACCGCCCAACCCGACGCGATGCGCTTCTACGAACGCGAGGGCTACCACCGCATCGACAACTTCGGCCCGTACCGGGGTGAGCCGTTGTCCGTCTGCTACTCCCGCGAGTTGCCCTGACGTACCGGCCGGCGGTGGGAGCGACGCCCACCGCCGGCCCGACGCGAGGCTGGCCGACCCACCCCCGTGGGGGCCGGCCAGCGGCTCACCCCCGCCCGCAGCGGTCGCACGCACCCCGGCGACGCAGGTGGTACGCGTACGCCGCGGCGCCGAGCGCCAGCCCCCAGACCGGGAAGAACAGAATCGGGGCGCCGCTCATGCTGAACCCAGCGGCCAGCGCCCAGAAGTCCGGGCTGCTCAGGAACCCCAGGCTGGCCGCCGTCACCGCCAGCGCCACCACACCCGCCGGCAGCACGGCCAGCCGCACCGGCACCGGCCGCCCGGCCAGTCCCACCATCCAGCGCGGGAACCGTTCGCCCCAGCGCCGCACCAGCCCGAGGGTGAGGATCGCACCGGCCATCGCGAACGCGCCCAGCCCCGCACCGGCCCACACCGCGCCGGTGCGTTCCAGGTCGGCGAGCATCTCGCCGGAGATCCCGAGCGGAATGCCGGCCGCCCACACGAGCCGGGTCAGGGCGTAGCAGGCGGGAACGGCCGCCGCCACGTACGCCGCCCAGCGGCCCCAGCGGGCGGCGGTCGCCGGCGCGGTCCAGCCCGCGCCGCCGCCGTCCCGACCGCACGCCAGACACGCCCCGGCGGTACGCCGCTGCCAGGCGAGCAGGGCGGCGGCGAACAGCAGTCCACCCACCATCGCCGCGACCTTCACCGACAGCGCCCAGGTGAAGACGTCGGCGTAGTCCACCTCCGGCCAGCCGAACGGCGCGCCGAGCAGCAGGATCGGGGCGTACCCGAGGATGACCAGCACCCGCGTGTCCGGCACCACGACGGCCAGCACGAAGGCCACCGCCCAGCCGAAGCCGAGCAGCGGCATCCGCCAGCGGCCGGCGATGCCGGCGGCGGGGGCACTCATCGCCAGGGCCGCCCCCGCCGCCGCGAGCAGCAGCACGGCGAACAGCGACGGCGCGATCCCGACCGGAACCAGCCGGAGCAGGCTCGTCCCACCGCCGCCCTGATCGTTGGTGCCGAGCGGATAACCCGCACCGGTGATCGTGGCGAGCAGGGCGAGGACGCCCCAGAGGCCGAACCAACCTGCGGCCAGCCGAGCGAGCCGGTCCGGCCTGGTCGAGGTGAGCGGAGGTGCGGCCTTCGTCGTCATGCCCTCAGCCTCGGCCAGCGCCGTTACGAAAGCCTCCCGCCGGGCGGGGAATCCGCTCCCCCACGCGAGGGAGCCGTCAGCCGGCGGGGACCACGAACCCCGACTCGTACGCGGCGATCACCGCCTGGGTACGGTCGCGCACCCCGAGCTTGGCCAGCACGTTGCCCACGTGCGTCTTCACCGTCTCCACCCCGACCACCAGCCGGTCGGCGATCTCCGGATTGGACAGTCCGGCAGCCATCAGCCGCAGCACCTCGGCCTCCCGTTCGGTGAGCCGGGCCGCCCGCAGCCCGTCGGCGCCCCGCCGCCCGTACGCCCCGACGAGCCGGCGGATCGCGGCCGGGAACAGCAGCGACTCCCCGCGCGCCACCACCCGTACCGCCTCCATCACCTCGGCCGGCCGGGCCCGCTTGAGCAGGAAGCCGCTGGCCCCCGCGCGCAGCGCGTCGTAGACGTACTCGTCGTTGGCGAACGTGGTGATGACCAGTACCCGGGGCGGGTCGGTGGAGCTGGCCAGCAGTTGCCGGGTGGCCTGGATCCCGTCGATCCCCGGCATTCGCACGTCCATCAGCACCACCTGCGGCCGGTGCCGGGCGACCAGCGGCGGCACCTCGGCGCCGTCGGTGGCCTCGGCGACAACCCGCAGGTCCGGCTGGGCGTTGAGGATCGCCCGCAACCCGATCCGGATCAGCTCGTCGTCGTCGACGATCAACACGTCGGTGGTCATCCGGCCGCCTCGACCGGCAACCGCACCGACACCCGCCACCGGTCACCGTCCGGTCCGGCGGTCATCCCGCCGCCGAGCAGCAGCACCCGCTCCCGCATACCGACCAGCCCCCGCCCGCCACCGGAACCCACCGCGCCGCCGGGCCCCGGCGCGGCCAGGTCGTTGACCAGCTCGATCTCCAACCGGTCCGGCGGTACGTCGACCCGCAGCGTCACCGGTCCACGGCCGTGCCGCGCCGCGTTGGTCAGCCCCTCCTGGAGGATCCGGTAGCCCTCCCGCGAGACCACCGGTGGCAACGCGTCCAGCTGCCCACGGACCCGGCTGCGCACCGGCTGACCGGCCGCCCGGGTGTCGGCGACCAGCCGGTGCAGGTCGGCCAGGGTCCGCTGCGGGCCGCCGGGCGAGGACTCCCCGGTCTCCCGCAGCAGCCCCAGCACGTGGTCGAGGTCGTCCATCGCCCGCCGGCCGGTCTCCTCGATGGCGGTCAACGCCCGGCGGACGAACTCCGGGTCACGGTCGAGCACCTCGCGGGCGGCGCCCGCCTGGAGGGTGGCGACGGTCAACGCGTGGCCGACCGAGTCGTGCAGTTCCCGGGCCAGCCGGTTGCGTTCCGCCAGCCGCCCGGCCCGCTCCTCCAGCGCGGCGATACGCTCGGCCGGCGCGGGGCCGAGCAGCACCGGGGCCATCGACACGGCCAGCGCACCCAGCCCGGCCACGGCGTAGCCGAGGGCGACGAGGACGAGTGCGCCGATGACCGACAGCCAGCCGGTGTCCCGCCCGTCGAACGGACCGAACCGTTCATCGACGGTGATCCCGACATCCAGGCCCGCCTGCGCGGCGAGGAACCCCAGCGCCATCGGCACCGCGCTGAACAGGGCGGCCACGACCAGTGAGCCGCTGGTCAGGTGCAACCCGATCCAGAGCGCGGCGCGCAGCCGGGTCTCCCGGTCGAGCCGGCGCCCGGACACCGGCTCGGGCAGGTCGACGCCGAGCAACCCCCGGACGGCCGCGATCTCCAGCGCCCGGCTGCCGCCGAGAAAGATCGGCACCACGGCGATGGCGGTCGCCGGCACGAGCAGGACGAGCACCACCGGCCAGGGCGCCCCGGGGTTGCCGAACAGCTGGGCGAAGGCCACCACGAGCAGCGCGTACGGCAGCGCGAGCACCCCGCCGAGCAGCAGGAACACGCCTCGCCGCCAGGTGCTGGCGGCGACCAGCGGACGCAGCGCCGCGCGAGGGTTCATCGCCCCATGATGCCGCCGGCCGCCGCCCGGCGACTCCCCTACGGCGGGGAGATCGGACACCGCGCCGATCAGCCGGCACGGACCCTGATCAGGCGCGGTACCGGTCAGCGACCGGCACGGGCCCTGATCAGGCGCGGCACCGCGGCCAGGCCGGTGACCGGGCGGAACGCCCGTGCCGCGTTGACCAGCGCGGCGTACTCGTCCTCGGTCAGGTCGATCTCCGCGGCGGCGGCGTTGCGTTCCATCTGCTCGACGCTGGACGCGCCGGGGATGGCCACCACGTTCGGGTGGCGGAGCACGTACGCCAGGGCGATCTGGCTCGGCGTGGCGTCGTGCGCGGCGGCCACCTGACGCAGCGTCTCGATCAGGGCGGTGCCGCGTTGCAGGTTCTCCGGCAGGAAGTACGGGTTGGCCCGGCGCACCGCGCCGACCGGTGCGTGATGCGCGTCGTACCGCCCGGAGAGGAACCCCTGCGCCAGCGGGCTGTACGCGATGACCAGCCGCCCGGCCTGCTCCGCGTACGGCAGCAGATCCTCCTCCGGCTTGCGGTCGAGCATGCTGTAGCGGACCTGGTTGCTCAGCACCCGCCGGCCCAGCGCGGCCTCGGCGACCTGCCAGCGGCGCAGGCTGTAGTTGCTCACCCCGACCTCTCCGACGAGGCCGACGTCCTGCAACGCGCGCATGCCCCGCATGGTCGTCTGGTCGGCGACCACCGGGTTGTGATGGTGCAGTTGATAGAGGTCGATGCTGGTGACGCCGAGCCGGGCCGCCGAGGCGACCGCCCGCTGCTGCACGACCGACGCGACCGGCAGCACCGGAAAGATCTTCGTGGCCACGGTCACCTTGTCGCGGTCGGCGGCCAGCGCGGCGCCGAGGATCCGTTCGCTGCGGCCGAAGCCGTACAGCTCGGCGGTGTCGAAGACGGTGACGCCCAGCTCGACGGCGCGCCGGACGATGTCCGCCGCCAGCCGTTCGTAGTCAGGGCCGTAGCCCCACTCCCGCGAGCCGAACTGCCAGGTGCCGAGGCCGATCTTGGACAGGGGTTTCGGGGTGTCGAGCCGCACGTAGCGCATGGCCCCGACGCTACCCGCAGCAGAGCACGACGGCCGCCGATCCGCCCCGACCCACGACCGCACCGGCTCGGCACCCTTCCCACCGCCCGGCGGCGTCGGGGTGTCCCGCAGCCTGCCTCCGGCACTATCGTCATGATCGTGACCTACCTTGCCGCCGACACGCGCTACGACCAGATGATCTACCGGCGCAGTGGAGCCAGTGGGCTGCGCCTGCCGGCGATCTCGCTCGGCCTGTGGCACAACTTCGGACCGGAGCGCCCCTTCGAACGCCAGCGGGACATTGTCCGGCGCGCCTTCGACCTCGGCGTCACCCACTTCGACCTGGCCAACAACTACGGGCCGCCGCCGGGCGCCGCCGAGGAGAACTTCGGCCGGATGCTCGCCGGCGACCTCAAGCCGTACCGCGACGAGCTGGTCATCTCCAGCAAGGCCGGCTACCTGATGTGGCCCGGCCCGTACGGCGAGTGGGGCTCCCGCAAGTACCTCGTCTCCTCGCTCGACCAGTCGCTGCGCCGCCTCGGCCTGGACTACGTCGACATCTTCTACAGCCACCGGTACGACCCGGACACCCCGCTGGAGGAGACGATGGCCGCCCTGGACGCCATCGTCCGCGCCGGCAAGGCCCTCTACGTCGGCATCTCCAACTACAACTCGGAGCAGAGCCAGCGGGCTGCGGCGATCCTGCGCGACCTGGGTACGCCACTGCTGATCAACCAGCCGTCGTACTCGATGTTCAACCGCTGGACCGAGGAGGACGGCCTGCTGGACACGCTGGAGCGCATCGGCGCGGGCTGCATCGCGTACAGCCCGCTGGCGCAGGGCCTGCTCACCGACCGCTACCTCGGCGGCATCCCCGCCGACTCCCGGGTACGCACCAGCGTCTTCCTCAACGAGAGCGACGTCAGCCCGCAGCGGTTGGCCACCATCCGTGGCCTGGGCGAGATCGCCCAACGTCGTGGCCAGTCTCTAGCGCAGCTCGCGCTCGCCTGGGCGCTGCGCGACCCGCGGATGACCAGCCTCATCATCGGCGCCAGCAGCGTGCCCCAACTGGAGGCGAACATCGCCGCCCTGGACAACATCGACCTGACCACCGACGAACTGGCCGAGATCGAGTCCCAGCTCACCTGACAACCTCCGGCGCGCAGGCGGCGGACCGGCTGCTCCGGTTCGCCCGCCTGCTGCTGCCCGACGACGCCGAGGCGGAGGACGCGCTGCAGACCGCCGGGCCGTCGCCGACAGCGGTGCCGTACCCGCCACCGCCGCCCTGCCCAGCGTGCAGCGCGGCGTCGACGGAACCAAGGGGGCCGGTACCTCCGGCGCCGCCGGAACCCGCGCGGCCGGGCTCGACGGCACCCGGCACGACACCCGCGGGCTCCCACCGAAGTCGGACGACGGCACCATCGTCATCGGCACCGACAACCGGGTCCGGGTCAACCCGACCACCGTCTACCCGTCCAGCGCGATCGTGCAGATCGTCCGGACCACCGGAGGCTGCACCGGCTGGCTCTACGGGCCGAGCATCATCGCCACCGCCGGACACTGCGTGCACCCGGGCGGCGGCGCCAACGGCGGCGGCGGAAACGGCTTCTACCCGCGCGGGGACTTCCAGATCATCCCGGGCCGCAACGGGGCGTCGACACCGTACGGGACCTGCACCGCGACCCAACTCCTCTCCGTCAACGGCTGGACCCAGAGCGGCGACGAGACGTAAGCAGGGCGCCAAGAAGGCCGACGGGCTGCAGGCGGTCCTCGACAGCATCGGGAAGATGGCGCCGGAGGATCGCGCGCTCGCCGAGCGTGTGCATGTGACGGTGACCGCCACCGCTCCCGAGCTGTGGCCGAAGACCTGGTACGGGATGCCCGCCTACGCGAACGCGGACGGCAAGGTCCTCGTCGCCTTCAAGAACTCGGGCAAGTTCAACACCCGATACTCGACCCTCGAATTCCAGGACGCGGCCAAGCTTGACGACGGCGACATGTGGCCGGTGTCGTACGCGCTCCTGAAGTGGAGCCCGGTCGTAGAGCAGAAGGTCATCGAGCTGGTGAAGGTCGCGGTCTCCTGAGCAGTCGGATCTCGCAGCGGACAACGCTGGCCTTGGCGTCACCGGTCACGAGTGGGCAGGGTGTCGATCGCCGCCTGAGCCCGGGCAAGGCCGAGCTTCCCACCGAGGACCTTGCCTCTGATCACGGACACGACCTCGACCAAAGATGGCTCGGCGCGGCCCAGTGCGGATCTCCGGTCAGTTCCGCCCGTGCCGCGTCGCCAACCGGCCCGTCATCGACCAGGGCATCGGCCAGAACCGACGCATCCACGACGATCACGCGGCGCTTCCTCATGGTCCGCGTTGCTCCCGTTGGTCGTTCAACTCGGCGGCACTCTCCCCCGGCAGGGAGCGAACACCGTCCGACCGGCCGGCGAAGTGATCAAGGGCCGCTGTGTTGCGCAGCCGTCGAGCCTGCGTCTCCACCAACTCCAGCAGGTACGCCTGGAGCGACTGCCCGCGGGCCTTGCTGGCGCCGGTCGTCACGCTTCACGCACCACGGGGGGTGGGAGATGATCCCGCCATGACGATGATCGGCCGGGCCCAAGAGTTCAGCGACGTCCTCGCCGCAGTGCGCGATCCACAGACGGATGTGGTCCTGGTCACCGGCGAGGCCGGCGTGGGCAAGACCCGGCTGCTCGACGCCGTGTCCACGTCTCTGCCTGCCGTCCGCGCCTGGGGCACGCGAGGGCTGTCGCACGTCCCGCTGGCGGCTCTGGCCCACCTGGTTGACCCGGCGACGACGTCACTCGCGGAGATGGTCGCCCAGGTGCTCCGGGCGGTCCCACCCGGAGCTGTGCTCGCGGTCGACGACCTGGATAGGTGCGACGAGGTCTCCCTGGCCGTCGCGGTGCGGGTCGCCCGCGACGCCGGACGCACGCTGGTCGGCACCGCGCGGACCGCCGACGGCCGCGTTCCACCCGTCGTGGCCGAGCTCGCGGCGTCGCCGAGCACCGTCGTCCTGCCGGTCGCGCCGTTCGACCGGCCGTCAACGGAGGAGCTCGTCGACACGCTGCTCGACGGCCCGGTGGACGCCGGGGTGGTCGACGACGTGTGGCGCCGGACCGGCGGGAATGCCCTGTTCGTCACCCAGCTGCTCGACGGCGCGCAACGCTCCGGTGCGTTGCGCCGTTCGACGGTCGGCTGGCACGCCGTCGGACCGCTGCCGGTCCCGACCGGGCTGCGCAGCCTCCTACCGACCCGCCTGCAGGGCCTGCCCGATGACGCCGTCGCCGCCGCCCGCTTCCTGGCCGCCACCGGCCGGGCGAACGACGGAGAGGTCGAGCAGGCCGGACACCACGCCGGAACCGAGCACCTGGTCACCCACGGGATCGCGGTCTGGACGGCTGGGACCGTGCGATTCGTCCACCCGTTGTTTGCAGAGGTGCTGTGGGACGGGCTGTCGCCCGCCCGGCGGCGGGCGGTGCTCCGCGAGCACCTCGCGGTCGCCCGGACCCTCGCGCCGCACGACCACGTACGGTGCACCGTGCTGAGCCTGGACGCCGGAGAAGCCGTGGAGCCGGGGCACCTGCTGGCCGCAGCGCGGGTCGCGGCGGCGGGCGGTGCTACCGACGTCGCGGTGCGGCTGGCCCGGGCGTGCCTCGACCGGGTCCCCGACCTCTGGACGACCCACCCGGAGGTCGCCGTCGGTGCCGCCCTCGTCTTCGCGGTCACCCTCTGGGAGACCGGGCGCGCCGACGAGGCCGTGACCGTCCTGCGTGACGCGCTGGACCGCACCCCGCCCGGCGCGGACGCCGCTCTGCTCGCCGTAACCCTGCACAAGGTGATCCTCTGGGGTCGCTACGATCTGTCCGGCGCCCGGGACGTGCTGCGGGAGCAATCCGCCCGATACCCCGCCGGGGCGCCGGTCGGCGCCCTGTTCGCGGTCGCCGAAGCTGACGCCCTGGCGTACGCCGGCTTTCCGGACGAGGCGCTGGCACTCGCGTCCGTCATCACGGACCGCGCCAGGCTGCCGCTGCCGGTCCGGACCATGTTGGCGACGAGCCGCAGCAACGCCCTGACCCACATCGGACAGACCGGCGAGGCGGTCGCCGTCATCGAGGAACTGCTCGACCAGGTCACGGCCGCCGGGCCGGAGGCGGCTGCCGGGACCCGCGACAAGCTGCTCGTGTACGCGAGCCACGCCCTGCGCGAGCATGGTCGGCTCGATGACGCCGCCGACACCGCCGAGCGCGCCTACCACAGCGCGCTGGCCGACGGCGTCGTTTTCGAGCGCGCCTGGGCCGCCCTGTGCGTCGGCGCGGCCTGGCTGCAGGCGGGGCACCTGGACGATGCGACGCTCTGGGCACGGCGTAGCCTCGTGACCTCGGTGGCCGCCGGGATGACCGACTGCACCCGGGTCTGCCTGTCCGTGCTGACCGTGGCCTACGGCTCACGCGGCCTGACCCCGGATCCGGCATGGGTGACGCACCTACGCTCGCCGGAGGCGGGCCTGGGGTTCCTGCGCCACACCGTCCCGATCGCGCTGGGCTGGGCTGCGTACGCCGATGGTCACCACGCCCTGGCCTGCGACCTGCTGCGGCAGGGCCAGGCCAGAGCCGCGCAGGAACGGGCGGTGGCAGCCGAGTCCTGGATCCTGCACGAGCGCCTCCGGATGCACGACGGCACCGGGGTACGCGCCCGGCTGACCTCGCTCGCCGTCGGATCCCCGGTCGGCGCGGCACGCCTGGCCCTGGCCACCGGGCTGGAGCGTGCCTGCCCCGAGACCTTGCTGGAGGCCGCGGCGGCCTTCGAGTCCATCGGTTCGCCCCTGTACGCGGCAGAGGCCGCAGCGGCGGCGTCCCGGTGCGCGTCCGGTCGGGCCGCGGCTGCGGCCCGACGACGGGCCGACGAGCTTGCGCACGAGGTGGGTGACCCACCCACCCCCCTGCTGGGCCGGTCACCCGTGCCCACCGACCCGCTGACCTCCCGCGAGCGCCTCGTCGCCGAGCTTGCCACGGGCGGGGCGACGAACGCCGAGATCGCCAAGCGCCTGGTCCTGTCGGTGCGGACGGTGGAGAACCACCTGTCCCGTGCCTATGCGAAGCTCGGGATCACCTCCCGGGGTGACCTTGCCCGGTACGGGATCGGAAACCGGTAGTCACGCTCTGCAGGTACCGGGGCCGGACGGGCAGCCTCCGCCGGGGCCCCCGCTGCCGGTCGCCCCGTCGAGCGGGCTGGGCAGGTCGGGGCGGGTCTCGGGCTTGGCTTTGTTCCACCCGGTCCCGAGGACCATCGCCCCGACATGGGTGGCGATGTCATCGCCCGAGAACAGGGAGATCAGGTCTCGGCGGTGCAGGACCGCGTTGACGTCGTCGTCGGTCAGGACGCCGATCACGGAAGGCGCGTCCTGGACCGGGGTGACCGTCGCGCCCTTCATCGCGAGCACCTTGGCGAGCGTGGCGGACGCCTCCTGGTGCGAGAGCCAGGCCGTGCCGGGCAGAGCCAGGCCGGTGACCTCCTCGCCGGTGGTCATCGCGTCGTGGCAGTTCTCACCCTTGGCGTCGCACTTCTGGGTCTTGGTGGTCGAGGAGGTCTCGTTGCCGTCCTTGTCGACCGTCCGCTCGGTGTGGGTCTTCTTCGTCCCGGTGACCTTGCCGTTCTCGTCGCGCTCGTACTCGGTGGTGTCCTTCTTGATCGTCGTGCCGCCCTCCTTGTTCCTCTCGTGGGTGGTGTGCGTCTCCTTGACGACATTCCCGTCCTGGTCGCGCTGCGTCCGGTCGGTGTGGTACCTGCCGTTCAGGTCGTAGTACGCCTCGTCGGTCGACGACCCCACCGTGTTCAGATCCTTGTCGTAGTACTCGGTCCGGCTGCTCGACGTGCACAGTCCGTCGCACCCCGGCGTACCGTCCCAGGTCCTCGACGAGGACCCGTCGCCGTACTCCGTGACCCTCGTCCCCTTGTCGGTGCTCGAGTTCTTCTCGCCGCCGTGGCTGGCTGCCCACCACCCGGTCACGCCGTCATACGCGCCATACCAGCTGCCGTTGAACCGGCCCAGGTCGATCCCCATCTTCTTACCGGCGCTGTCGAGGGTCAGGCCGAAGGCCAGGCCGGTCTTCCAGGGCGCTTCGATGCCGAGGCCCTTGAGCAGCCCGTCGTCGATCCCGGCGAGGGCGAGGCTGCCCCTGCGGGTGGGAATCCCGAAGACCTGCGACGGAAGGCTCGATCCGACGCCCCCGGGCCGGTCCTGGAGGTCGTACCACTTCTTTTCGAGGCCCTTGACGAACTCCTCCGGGAACACGGCCCACGTGCCGTACCCGAGCTCATAGGTCGGCAGCTTCCCGTCGAGCGTCGCGTCCAGGACAAGGGACAGCGGCGGGGTGCTGGCCGGGTCGAGCGGGTCGTAGCCGAGGGCGATCTCGTCGGCGTCGGCCACACCGTCGCCGTCGGAGTCCACGACCCCCAACGCTAGATAGCAGGCGGACAGGTCGCACACCCGCAGGTCGGAGAGTTTATCGCTGCGTCGACCGTCGTCGGCGCTGGCCGACGAGGCGAGGATCGTAGGGAGGACAAGGGCACCGAAGGTCAGGGTCGTCAGTGCGCGCCGGAACCACGTACCGGAGTAGAGGACGGATCGAGAGGACATCATGAGGGCGAACCTAAGGAACCGTCGCAGGCCCGTCCTGAGTAGTGCGTACTCAAACGTGCGACGCGCAGCCCCGTGATCGCCTCAGGCCGCCGCGTTGCGGGGCTCGAAGCTCACGTTGAGACTGACTTTCCCGCGCTGCGGCCAGCGGTGCCCGGCCGTCGAGGCAAGATCAGCGCTTGATCTGGCACGGATCTGGCACGCAACGACCTGAGCGATTGAGAAACGACAAACGCCCTGGTGGGAGATTGTGTCCCTCACCAGGGCGTTTCGCTTGGGTGGAGCCGAGGGGACTCGAACCCCTGACCCCCACACTGCCAGTGTGGTGCGCTACCAGCTGCGCCACGGCCCCTTGCTGTCGCACCCGGTCGCCCGGGCACTGGAAGAACTATACACACGCCCGCCGGCATGGTCATCTCGCGGGGGTCCCCACGCCCCGGTGGCACCGGGGTCAGTTCAGCGCCACGTCCGGCGGGAAGTGCGCCACCGCGGCCATCATGCCGCCCTGCCGGCGCAGCACCATCGGCCACAGGTCGTCGGGGCGCTCGACGAAGGCGTCACCGGGGAGCGCGTCCAGCACGAACCAGGAACCCTCCTCGATCTCCTGCTCCAACTGCCCCGCGCCCCAGCCGGCGTATCCGGCGAAGACCCGGATGCTCTCGACGCTCTCCCGCAACCGCTGCGGGTCGACCGACAGGTCGAGGGTGCCGACCGCACCGGAGACCTGATGGAAGCCCTTGAGGCGGCGGACCGGCTGGCGCATCCGGGCCAGGCAGATCGCCGAGTCGGGCTGCACCGGACCGCCCTCGAACAGCACCGCGGGGTGCCGGGCCAGGTCGCCCCAGTCGCGCAGCACGTCCGCCACCGGCACCTCGGTGGCCCGGTTGAGCACCACGCCGAGCGCACCGCCGGGTTCGTGGGCGACCAGCAGCACGACCGTCCGGTCGAAGTTCGGGTCCTTCAGCGCCGGTGTCGCCACCAGCAGCTTCCCAATCATCGACTCCGTCGCCTGCCCGCCGATCGCCTGCCCCTCTCCCTGCATCACACGCACCCGTCAGCCGTGCACCGCAAGACGGAACCGGCCACGCATCGGGACGGCACGACCCGCCGGTGTCACCCACGCTGCCATTGCCATGCCTGGCACCATAGCCTGCGTCCACGGCCCTGGTTAAGGTCTGACCGCCGGGTGCTCGACGGCAGCGACAGGAGGGCCCGATGACTCCCACGGCGGAACTCGCGGTGATCGGCGGATCAGGACTGTACGCCCTGCTCGACGGCGCCACAGAGCACGAGGTCAGCACTCCGTACGGGCCGCCGTCGGAGCTGGTCACCATCGCCGAGATCGATGGCCGCCGGGTCGCCTTCCTGCCCCGCCACGGCCGCGACCACCGCCACCCGCCGCACCTGATCCCGTACCGGGCCAACCTGTGGGCGCTGCGCTCGCTCGGGGTACGCCAGATCCTCGCCCCCTGCGCGGTCGGCGGGCTGCGCCCGGAGCTGGGCCCAGGGACGTTCGTGGTGCCCGACCAGCTGATCGATCGGACCAGCGGCCGGACTCAGACCTACTACGACCGGGGCGCTGTGCACGTCTCCTTCGCCGACCCGTACTGCCCGGCCGGCCGCCGTACGCTGCTCGCGGCCGCGACCGGTCGGAACATTCCGGCGGTGGACGGCGGCACGGTGGTGGTCGTCGAGGGGCCCCGCTTCTCCACCCGTGCCGAGTCCCGCTGGTTCGCCTCGATCGGCGGCACGGTGGTCAACATGACCGGCCACCCGGAGGCGGTGCTCGCCCGCGAACTGGCCCTCTGCTACTCGTCCATCGCCCTGGTCACCGATCTGGACGCCGGGGTGGAGTCGGGTGAGTCGGTCACCCAGGAGGAGGTGTTCCGGGTCTTCGGGGAGAACACCGACCGGCTGCGGGGTCTGCTGCTGGACGCGGTGGCCGGGCTACCCGCCGAACGGGACTGCCCCTGCGGGCGGGCGCTGGACGGGATCAAGCTGCCCTTCCGGCTGCCCTGACCCGGGGGGCGGAGCGCGGTCGAAAAGCCCTGTACACCCGAGTCGCCCGGATAGATTCAGGGACGATGGCAACGGTCCGCGACACCACCTACGACCTGCTCCGCACCCTGGGCATGACCAGGGTCTTCGGCAACCCCGGTTCCACCGAGGAGCCGTTCCTGCATGCCTTCCCCGACGACTTCCAGTACGTGCTCGCGCTGCAGGAGGCGTCGGCGGTCGGCATCGCCGACGGGTACGCGCAGGCCACCGGGCGCCCCGCGCACGTCAACCTGCACACCGCGCCGGGCACCGGCAACGCCATGGGCAACATCGTCACCGCCTGGCACAACCGCACCCCGTTGATCGTCACCGCCGGCCAGCAGACCCGGCAGATGCTGCTGCTCGAACCCCGGCTCGCCGCCCGCCACCCCACCGAGCTGCCCCAGCCGTACGTGAAGTGGGCGCACGAGCCGGTCCGGGCACAGGATGTTCCCGCGGCGCTGATGCGGGCGTACGCCACCGCGATCCAGCCGCCGGCCGGGCCGGTCTTCCTCTCCCTGCCGCTGGACGACTGGGCGCAGCCCGCCGACCCGCCCCCGCAGGCCCGGACGGTGGCCACCCGGTTCGCCCCCGACCCGGAGCGGCTGCGCCAGTTCGCCGCGGCGCTGGCGACCAGCCGGTCCCCTGCCCTGGTGCTCGGCGCCGCCGTGGACCGGGCCGGCGCCTGGGAGGCCGCGGTCGCCCTGGCCGAGCGGCTGGTCACGCCGGTCTGGATGGCACCCGCGTCCGAACGCATATCGTTCCCCGAGGACCATTCGCACTTCCAGGGTGTGCTGCCGTTCGCGATGGGTCCGCTGGCCGAACAGCTGCGTGGACACGACGCGGTGCTGGTCGTCGGCGCCCCGGTGTTCCGCTACTACCCGCACGTTCCCGGCGACACCCTGCCCGACGGCGCCCGGCTGCTGCACGTCACCGACGACCCCGAAGAGGCCGCCCGCGCCCCGGTCGGCGACAGCCTGCTCGGCGACGCCGGGCTCACCCTCGCCGCCCTGGCCGACCTGGTGCCGCCGGCCGATCGTCCACCGCCATCGGCGCGGCCCACGCCGTCCCCGGCTGACGATTCCGTCCCGCTCAGCGCCGACGCGCTCTTCGCCGCGCTGGCCCGGCACTGGCCCGAGGACGGGGTGCTGGTGCAGGAGTCGCCGTCCAACCTGTCCGCGCTGCGCCGCCGGCTGCGGTTCAACCGGCCCGGGTCGTACTTCACCATGGCCAGCGGCGGACTCGGCTACGGCCTCCCGGCGGCGGTCGGCATCGCACTGGCGCAACGCGACACCGGCCGGCACCGGCCGGTCGTCGCGGTCATCGGCGACGGCTCGTTCCACTACTCGGTGCAGTCCCTGTGGACCGCCGCCCAGTTGCGACTGCCGCTGGTCGTGGTGGTCCCGGTCAACCAGCAGTACGCCATCCTCAAGGCGTTCGCCGAGCTGAAGCACACGCCCGGCGTTCCCGGGCTGGACCTGCCCGGCATCGACATCACCGCAGTGGCCCGCGGCTACGGCTGTGCCACCACCGTCATCGACACGCCCGACCAGTTCGGCGAGGCCCTGGGCACGGCGTTGCGCGCGGACGGGCCGACCGTGCTGCCGGTACCGATCCGCACCGACATCCCCCCGATCCTCTGAATGCAAGGAGGGGCCCCCTTCTAACGCCTGATGTATAGGAAGGGTCCCCTTTTAACATCAGCGCCCGGCCGATCGGCCTGTCAGCCGGTGGCGAGCCGCAGCGGGGCGCCGCTGAGCGCGTCCAGAACCGGCCGCGCGCCGACCGGGGCGGTCAGGGTCACCTCGACCGAGTGCAGGTTGAGCATGTCGTCGCAGGCACCGGTGGGCGGGACGACCGTCCCGCCGACCACGATCAGGTGGTCGTGCTCCTGCACCAACGGAGTGATCCCGGTGTCGCAGCTGCCCACACCGAGCCGGTAGGTCAACGTCGCCCCGTCGACGGCCTCGATGTCCTGCGCGCTGACCAGGTTCTTCGGCGTGGAGCCGGACGGTACGACCGGTTCGGGCACGGCACCGACCGAGCCGGGCGCGACCGCGACCCGGGCCACCACGGCGCTGATCTCCGGCACGGTGAACAGCCACGCCGGCACCTGGGCCTCGCCGCGGCTGGTGCGTACCGGCGCGGTGCCCAGTTCGACCTTGCTGACGGTGAGCGTGACGCAGTCACCCTGCGGCCGGCTACTCACCGCGTCGTCCGGGCCGCCCGGCGCGGCCGGTGGCGGCGTGGCGGGCTCCCTCGGCGGCCCGGGACAGGAGGGCGGGTCACCCGGGGCAAGCTGCCGGTACGCCTCGGCGGCGCCGATCAGTGGTACCCGCAGTTCCCCGTCGGGGAAGCGGACGGTGCCATCGGCCGGCTGCCCGGCGGGCAGGTCGGCCTGGACGCGGTACCAGCCGGCCAGGAAGGCCGTCTTGGTCGCCGCGGTGAACTCCGGCTCACCGACGAGCACCGTGGACTCCTGCAGCGGGACGTAGCCGGCGGTCCATGCGGGACCGGGCCGCCACGCCTCGGCCACCGCCGTCGCTCGCCGGTCGAACTCCTCGTGTTGATCGACCCGGACGCCGGGGCCGGCCGGCTCGGTGCCCGCCGGGCCGCACCCGGCCACGATCATCATCAGGGGCAGGCCCAGCAGTGCGGCGGATCGGCGCATACCGGTTCGACGGTCCGCAGGCGTGCCTGGTTCCCCGCCGTCGGGGCGTCGACCGCCGCTGCACGGTGGCAGGCCGGTGCAGACGACTGCGCGCCCCGGTCGGGTGACCGGGGCGCGCAGTTGAGGTGGTGGAGGTGCCGGGAATCGAACCCGGGTCCTTCGCCGCCTTGTCAGGGCTTCTCCGAGCGCAGCTCGCTGTGCCTCTACTCGGCCCCTCCGATCACGCGAGCGAGTCGGTGTGACGGGCCCAGTCGCTGATTGATCTCGCCGCACGGACCCCGCGACCGGGTCCGGTTGGCCAGCCTTCTAGCTGATGCCGGCTAACTGGGTCGAAGGCGCTCCCAGGCCGACAGACTTGCTACTCGCCTCAGGCGGCGAGAGCGAAGTCAGCGCGATTGTTCTTGGCGCTTATTGGTTTCCGACGAACGATTCTCGAGACGACGTCGGCTTCCTCGGCTCGCTTCCCCTGCCGCAACGTACGAAGTCGAAACCAGTCACCCCCTCGACAGGCCGCCGGATCCCGGCGGCTCCGACAAGCCTAACGCCTGCCGCAACCGGATTCATCCCGAGCCCGGGCCACCGACCCGACCACCGGAAGAACCGGACAAATCAACCTTCCATCCCTTTGCCACGCCGGCCGACCGCTCGGGCGATCTCCCGATCGGCGTCCCGTTTGGCGAGGTCCTGGCGCTTGTCGTACGCCTTCTTACCCTTGGCCAGGCCGATCTCCACCTTGGCCCAGCCGTCGGAGAAGTAGACCTGCAACGGCACCAGGGTCAGCCCGCTCTCCCGGGTCTTACCGACCAGCCGGTCGATCTCCAGCCGCTTGAGCAGCAGCTTGCGGGTCCGCCGGGGCTCGTGGTTGGTCCAGGTGCCCTGGGTGTACTCCGGAATGTGCATGCCGTGCAGATACAGCTCGCCGTCGCGCTCCTGGGCGAACGCGTCGACCAGCGACGCCCGCCCGGCCCGCAGCGACTTCACCTCGGTGCCGGTCAACGCCATGCCCGCCTCGTACGTGTCGAGGATGGCGTAGTCGTGGCGGGCCTTCTTGTTGGAGGCGACGACCTTGCGCCCCTTTTCCCGTGGCATCGCCGACCCCCCTTCCGTGAACGCCTCCGACCGGCGGCGACCGGCCGAAGAGCGGAGATCATGCTACCCGGTAGACAAGGACCCGCCCGCACCGTTTATTCCGGCGTGGGCGGGCCCCGTCAACGAGCACTAGACCCGCAGGTAGAAGCGGAGCGTGACCCAGGCGGTGACCGCGCTGATCAGACCACCGACGCCGGCCATCAGCGGGAAGGTCAGGAGCACCTCGCCCCAGGTCACCGGCGCGAACAGGCCCTGCAGAGCGCTGAGCGCACCGTCGAACAGGAACGTCTTCAAGGCGATCAGGGCACCGAGGCCCAGGACCGAGCCGACCAGACCGGCGACCACCGCCTCCAGCACGAACGGCGCCTGGATGAACCAGTTGGACGCACCCACCAGCTTCATGACCGCGACCTCACGCCGCTTGCTGTAGGCGGCGACCTGGATGGTGTTGGCCACCAGCAGCAGCGCGGCGATGGCCATCGCGATCGCGGCGACCAGCGCGATGTTCTGCCCGGCGGTGAACAGGTTGAAGATCTTGTCCAGCACCTGGCTCTGGTCGACGATCTGGTCGACCCCCTCGACCGCGGCGTACTGCTCGGAGATGGCCTTGTACTCCTGCGGGTCCACCAAGTTGAGCCGGTACGACTCGGGCAGCTGGTCCGCCTTGACCGCGCTCAGCAGGTCCGGCGAGTCCCGGAACATCTCCTGGAAACGCTGGAACGCCTCGTCCTTGTTGACGTAGGTGACCTGCGAGACCAGCGGGTCGGCTTCCAGCCGGGTGGCGAGGTCGGCGCGCTGATCCTCGGTGATGTCGGCTTTCAGGAAGATCGAGACCTGGATGTTCTCGAAGTACAGCTCCTTCATGTCGGCGACCTTGGTGTAGATCAGGCCGCTGGCACCGAGCATGGTCAGCGAGACCGCCATCGTGATGATCATCGCGATGGTCATGGTCACGTTGCGCCACAGTCCGACCAGTACCTCGGACAGGACGTATTTCATCCGCATCGGGATTTCCTCCGGCTCTCCGGCGTGAGGTGTTCGTCGTCAGATCGGGGTGCGGTGGGTTGGTCTCGTCACCCGTAGACGCCGCGGGCCTGGTCGCGGACGATGCGGCCGCTCTCGATCTCGATGACCCGGCGGCGCATCTGGTTCACGATGTTGGAGTCGTGCGTGACCATCACGACGGTCGTGCCGGTGCGGTTGATCCGGTCCAGCAGGCGCATGATCTCGATGGAGGTGTCCGGGTCCAGGTTTCCGGTGGGCTCGTCGGCCAGCAGGATCAGCGGGCGGTTCACGAACGCACGGGCGACCGCCACACGCTGCTGCTCACCACCGGAGAGCTCGTGCGGGTAGCGGTGCTCCTTGCCGCCGAGGCCGACCAGCTCCAGCACCTCCGGCACGACCCGGCGGGCGACCGCCTTGGTCTTGCCGATCACCTCCAGGGCGAAGGCCACGTTCTCGTACGCGGTGCGGTTGGGCAGCAGGCGGAAGTCCTGGAAGACGCAGCCGATCGAGCGGCGGAAGTGTGGGCGCTTCCAGGACCGCATCGAGGTGACGTCCTTACCGTTCACGACGACGCGACCCTTGTTGGGGGTCACCTCGTGGAGCAGCATCTTGATGATCGTGGACTTGCCGGAGCCGGATGGGCCGATGAAGAAGACGAACTCACCCTTATCGATCGACACGGACACGTTGTCGAGCGAAGGCCGCGACGCCTTCGGGTACGTCTTCGTCACTTGCTCAAGCTGAATCACGGGTGGTGAGTCTACGCGGTGTAACTGTCGTGCCAAGTCCTACGCCCCGCCGATGCGGGACAAGTCATCGAATAAGCACGTCACGTAGAGATCGATGACGCACTCCGACAACGATCGATCACGCACTGTCGCCGGCGAGTTGCTGCTGCTTGCGCCAGCGGATACCCGCCTCGATGAAGGAGTCCAGTTCACCGTCGAAAACCGCGCTCGGATTGCCGGTCTCCTGCTCGGTACGCAGATCCTTCACCATCTGATACGGGTGCAGCACGTACGAGCGCATCTGGTCGCCCCACGAGCCGGCGGCCTCGGTCTTGAGCCCCTGGAGCTTGGCCTGCTCCTCCTGGCGCTTGCGTTCCAGCAGCCGGGCCTGCAGCACCCGCAGCGCGGACGCCTTGTTCTGCAGCTGCGACTTCTCGTTCTGGCAGGTCACCACGATGCCGGTCGGGATGTGCGTGATCCGCACCGCCGAGTCGGTGGTGTTGACGCTCTGCCCACCCGGCCCCGAGGAGCGGTAGACGTCGATCCGCATCTCGTTCTCGGGGATGTCGATGTGGTCGGTCTGCTCGACCACTGGCAGCACCTCGACCCCGGCGAAGCTGGTCTGCCGCCGGCCCTGGTTGTCGAACGGGCTGATCCGCACCAGGCGGTGGGTGCCGGACTCCACGCTGAGCGTGCCGAAGGCGTACGGGACCTTGACCGTGAAGGTGGCCGACTTCAGGCCCGCCTCCTCGGCGTACGAGGTCTCGTAGACCTCGGTCGGGTAGCCGTGCCGCTCGGCCCAGCGCAGGTACATCCGCAGCAGCATCTCGGCGAAGTCCGCCGCGTCCACGCCACCGGCGCCCGCCCGGATGGCCACCAGCGCCTCCCGGGAGTCGTACTCACCGGAGAGCAGGGTGCGGACCTCCATCTCCTGGATGGCCTTGCCGAGCCCGTCGATCTCCGTCTCGACCTCGGTGAGCACCCCCGAGTCGGACTCCGCCTCGGCCAGTTCCAGCAGCACGTACGCGTCGTCGAGGCGCGACCGTAGGCTGCCCAGCTTGTCGATCTCGCCGTTGACGTACGACAGCTGCGAGGTCACCTGCTGGGCGCGGGCCTGGTCGTCCCACAGATCTGGGGCGGATGCCTCCTGCTCCAGGCGGGCCTTGTCCGTGCGCAGGCGATCGAGGTCGAGCACCGCCTCGATGTTGCGCAGGGTGGCGTCGAGTTCCTTGAGCTGTTCGGCGTAGTCGGCAGCGGTCACGACAGACAAGCGTACTGCTCGGACGAGGAGTGAGCTTGCGAGCCCCGCAGTCCGAGCCAAAACCAGCCCCACTCGGACGAGGAGTGAGCTTGCGAGCCCCGCAGTCCGAGCCAAAACCAGCCCCACTCGGACGAGGAGTGGGCCTGCGAGCCGGGCGGGAGGCCGACGCTGGCCAGCGGGCCCGGCCGGGGGTCAGCTGGCGGCGGCGGTCTTCAGCCAGGACAGGGCGGCCTTGTGGTACGCCACGGCGAACTCCAACGCGCTCGCGTCGAACGTGTCGCCTTCCTTCTTGGCGTTCTTGACCTGCTCGCGGACCCGGGCCAGGGCCTCTGTGTGGTACTCGTTGGCCGCAGCCTGGAGGTTCTTCAGTTGCGTCGGGGAGTGCAACTGCCCGAAGGCGATGCGCAGGGCGATCGGGTTGCGGATGGTGTCCCGCCCCGGGTCCTCGGCCAGCCAGCGGGAGAATGTCCGTTTTCCGGCGGCCGTGATGCCGTACGGTTGACTCATCCGCGGCCCGGGCTTGCCCAGCCGGACGAAGCCCCGGTCGGCCAGCACCGGCAACTCCCGGTAGACCTGGCTGCGGGTCATCGACCAGTACGGCGCCAGTCGGCGCTCGGCGGCGGCCATCAATTGGCCACCTGTCATGGGGCCCTCATGGAGCAGCCCGAGCAGGGCCGCCGCCGTAGGGTTGACTCCGGATTCCGCCATGCCCATCACGCTGCCACTTTGCCGGGCCGGCGTCCAGGATTTCACCGTTTCGCCACCCATTGGGGTTTCCTATGTGCACTGTCGGCGCACGACGGTCCATCAGCGCCGTCCCCACCCACCCCGCGCCTTCCCGGCGAAGAGCCGGCGGGCAGCGAGGTTAGGAAGGGGCCCCTCCTATACACCAGGCGTTAAGAAGGGGCCCCTCCTTACACCTCAGCCCATGTGGGGGTAGGTGTGGTCGGTCGGCGGGACGAAGGTCTCCTTGATGGTCCGGGGCGACATCCAGCGGACCAGGTTGTGCCAGGAGCCGGCCTTGTCGTTGGTGCCGCTAGCCCGGGCACCCCCGAAGGGCTGCTGGCCGACCACCGCGCCGGTCGGCTTGTCGTTGATGTAGAAGTTGCCGGCGGCGTACCGCATCTTCTCGGCCACCGCGTCGACCACCCGGCGGTCGGTGGCGAAGATCGACCCGGTCAGCGCGTACGGGGCGATCGACTCGGCCTGCGCGACCACGTCGTCGAAGCGGGCGTCCTCGAAGACGTGTACGCCGAGGATCGGCCCGAAGTATTCGGTGGTGAAGGTCTCGTGGGCGGGGTCGCCGCACTCGAAGATCGTCGGCCGGACGAACCAGCCGACCGAGTCGTCGGCGGTGCCGCCCGCGATGATCCGGCAGCTGTCGTCGGTGGAGATCAGCTCCAGCGCGGCGGTGTGCCGGGAGAACGCCTTGTCGTCGATCACCGCACCGCCGAAGTTGCGGAAGTCGGTGACGTCACCGTAGGCCAGCCCGTCGGCGGTGGCGGCCAGGCGGTCACGCAGGCCACCCTCCCAGATCGACCGCGGCACGTACGCCCGGGAGGCCGCCGAACACTTCTGGCCCTGGTACTCGAAGGCACCCCGGATCAACGCGGTGTGCAGGGCGTCGACGTCGGCGCTGGCGTGCGCGACCACGAAGTCCTTGCCGCCGGTCTCGCCGACCAGCCTCGGGTAGCCCCGGTAGGCCGCGATGTTCTCCCCGACGGTGCGCCACAGGTGCTGGAAGACCTTGGTGGACCCGGTGAAGTGGATGCCGGCCAGGTCCGGGTCGGCCAGCACCACGTCGGAGACCTCCTCGCCCCGGCCGGTGACCATGTTGATCACGCCGGGCGGCAGGCCGGCCGCCTCGAACAGCCGCATGGTGAAGTGCGCCGCGAACTGCTGGGTCGGGCCCGGCTTCCAGACCACGGTGTTGCCGAGCAGGGCCGGCGCCGAGGGCAGGTTGCCGGCGATCGCGGTGAAGTTGAACGGGGTGACCGCGTAGACGAAGCCCTCCAGCGGCCGGTGGTCGAACCGGTTCCAGACGCCGGCCGATGACATCGGCTGCTCGGCGAGCAGCTTGCGGGCGAAGTGCACGTTGAACCGGAGGAAG
Organism: Micromonosporaceae bacterium KJ-029; assembly: GCA_005402585.1. GTDB lineage: Bacteria > Actinomycetota > Actinomycetes > Mycobacteriales > Micromonosporaceae > Micromonospora. Next base: position 306,199 of record BIFP01000008.1, read on the forward strand.
TCGATGAACTCGCAGGCGGCGTCGATCTCGGCCTGCACGGCGGTCTTCGACTGGCCGAGCATGGTGGCCGCGTTGAGGGTGTCCCGCCACGGGCCGGCGAGCAGCTCGGCGGCGCGCAGGAAGATCGCGGCCCGCTCCTCGAAGGGCAGCGCGCGCCAGCCCGGTGCGGCGTCCTTGGCCGCCTTGACCGCGGCGCGGGCGTCGTCGTGGGTGGCGTGGCCGGTGACCCCGAGCACGTGGGCCCGCTTGTGCGGCTGCACCACCTGGATCGCCTCGCCGCCGGCCATCCGCTGCTCGCCCGCGATGGTCATCGGCAGGTCGATCCGCTCGGCGGCCAACTCGGCGAGCCGCCGCTGGAGCCGTTCCCGGTCGGTGCTGCCCGGCTCGTAGGTGTGCACCGGCTCGTTGTGTGGCTCGGGTACGGAGAACACGGCGTCCATCAGGGCTCCTGGCGATCTCGACGGCGGTGGCGAAACCGGCCCCGACACGGCGGGACCTCGGCCAATCCTCCCACGCTCACCGGCGGCCGGGCACACCCCGGCCAGCCTCACACCGTTGATGAAGAGGTATTCGCCCACATCCGGCACGGATTCGTACCCGAGAGTCGTGGACGGCCGAAGGATTGCAGGCCTGTGAGGTGGCGTGTGGGGTTCGGGCGCCCGCCCAGCATCGGCGCGTACGCTGGGTTGCCGGTGACGTACCGGGCCAGGTCGTCGGGCTCGGCGGCGAAGGGGAGACGATGAGCAACCAGCCCGGCGGGCAGACCGCCGCGCAGTCCGACCGGCCGGAGACCGGCGACCCGGTTGACCGGACGACCACCGCCCCCGACACGCCCGGCGACGACGGGACACCCGACCCGAACCCGGCGAGCGCCGACCCGCCGGGCACCGACGAGGCCACGCCGGCCGAGCAACCGGCGCGCGCCCCGGGCACCCCGGCGCTGGCCCTGCTGGCGGTGGCCTGGCTGGCCGCGATGCTCTGGTCGACCCGGGAGGCGATCAGCTCGGCCGCCGCCGGCGTCACCGCGGTCAGCCTGTCGGCCTTCGCGCTGCCCGGCGTGATCTCGGCCGCGCTGGTGACCGGCGCCGCAGTGGGACTGGTGGCCGGCGAGGCGGTCACCCGCCGCCGCGACCGGGCGACCCTGCGATTCGCGGTGGCGGTCGGCGCCGGCCTGCTGGTCGGGCTCGCCGCCGCGCTCGCGATCAACCTCAGCTACGCCGACAACACGACCACCCGCACGATCGCCGGTACCACCGCCGCCGCGGCCATCATCGGCGGCGCGCTGGCCGGCGCCCGAAACGGCGCGGTGGTCGGCGCCGTGGCCTCCGCCGCGCTGGGCACGCTGATCTTCGTGGTGGCCTTCAGCGTGGCCCGGGACCCGCTGTTCGACCTCTTCGGCGCCGGCGACAGCCAGCAGTCGCTCGTCACCGCGGCCACCTGGGTCTCCCGCACCGAGTCGCTGCTCGCCGGGCTCCTCGCCGGCGGTCTGGCCTTCGGCTACCTCAGCTGGGCCCGACGGCGGGCCGCCCGCGGCGGCGCCACCGGGCCCGGGCTGCGCTGGCCGGCGTACCTCGTCGCCGGCGCGGGCCCCGGGCTTCTGCTCCTGCTCGCCGAGGTGATCATCCGGGTCGGCGGACGCTCCCTGATCGACCTGGCCGCGGCGCTGAGCGAGGCGGACGCGGTGGCACAGACCTCACTCGGCACCTCACGGGTGGACAACGGCATCTGGGTGCTGTTCGTCGGCGCGCTGACCGCGCTGCTCACCTTCGGCCGCACACTCGCCCCGGCGCCCGACGACGACGATCCCGAGCCGGCCCCCGCCGACGACTCGACCACCAGCACCGCCGGCCGCTGACCAGCACCGCCGGGCCGCTGACCAGGGCCGCCGGCCAGCGGCCCGGCGTCGCTGGAGCCGGCCTTTGCCGGGACCGGGCGTCCGCCGGGCCAGCGTTTGCTGGGCGGCGGTCAGCCCTGGCCGGAGACGGCGCGCAGCAGCGACTCCAGCTCGCTGGGGTCGTACCACTCCAGCTCGTGGTCCTCGGCACCGTCGACGGTGAACTGGGCGTCCGGGTCACCGGCCAGCGCCTCCACCACCACGTTCGCGGCGGCGGCGACATCCGGCATGGCCTCCGTGCCGTCCACGTGGATGGCCGCCACGGCGGTGGCCGGCACCGCCTCGCGCAGCTCCACCACGCTGGAACCCAGTTCCCCGTCACCCCGGCCGAGCGCGGCCGCGGGCAGGTCCGCCGAAACCACCACCCGCCGACGCGGGGCGGCGGGGTCGTGGCGGATCAGTTGCAGGGCGTCCTGGGCGGCACGGGTGAAGGCGACGTACTCCAGCTCTTCCTCGTCGCCCTCGGCGTACCACTCGCGCAATGCCGGGGTCACGGCGTGCGCCTCCGCCGCGGCGAGGCCGTGCTCGGGCACCCTGGCCAGCATCGGCACGGTTGCCGGCACGTACACCCGGACCAGCTCGTTGGTCACCGTTGGTCTCCCCCGCTCCGCTCAGCTCGCCGGCGACGCCGCCGGCCGGGCGCACGCCCACGCCGTACGCCCTGAACGTCATACACCCCGTACCCGCCCTGGTGGAAGTTCCGGCCGCGACCGGGTGTGTCCGACGCGCGATTCCACCGCACCCCGGCTGGGCCGGGGATTACGCCGTGAGCGGCCGACAATGGCAAACTTAAGCAAACGACGTCAACCCGGGGAGTTCTCGTGGAGCCGAGGTTCCTGCTCCTGTCCGACGTGGCCACCGAGCTGAACGTGTCGGACTCGCAGGTCTACCACATGGTGCGCAGCGGCGAACTACCCGCGATCAAGATTGGTGGGCGCGGGCAGTGGCGCGTGGAGCGCGCCCGACTGGAGGAGTACATCCAGCGCAAGTACGCCGAAACCGCCGAGTGGGTACGCACCAACCCGCTGGCCGAACGCGACTCCGAGTAGCCGTACGACCTCACCCAGCCATTGACCGGAGCCTTTGCCATGCCCGAGAATGGGCTTCATCGTAAGCAAACGAAGGCAAACGCAAGCTTTCCGGTGAGCATGCAGTGAGGGGCAGCGCAATGACCGACCCCCGGCGACCCGGGCCGACCCGTCCACCGGTGCGGCTACGGCCCGCGCCCGCGTTCGACCCGCCCTTCCTGGACGAGGGCGCGACCGGCTGGCCCGGTCCGAGCGACGGTCAGCTCGCCCTCGACCTGTTCGCCGCCCAGCGCTGGCCCGCCCGACGCGAGCCCGACCGGCCGCCCACCCGACGCGGCACCGTCGTGCGCGGCGCCGGGTCGGTCTCGCCGAGCGCGCCGGTGTCGAGCGACCCCGGTGCGCGCACCCACCCGACACCATCCGGGCCGGGCCACGACCCAGCCCGGCGGCTACCCCCCGATGCCCTGACCACGGCCACTCCGGCGGCCACCCGCGTCGCCCACCGCTTCGTCGCCGCCTGTTTGGAGGTGTTCAACGGTTTCCGGCCGCCGGCGCAGCTCCGGCGCCAGCTCGACCCGGCCCGGTGTGCGCAACTGCTGCCCGAGCTGGCCCGGGCCACCGCCCGCAGTAGCCCGTCGCGGCGCCGCTCGCCCCGACCGGGCCTGCGGCTGCGCCGGCTCCGGGTCTGCGAACCCCGCCCCGCCGCCATCGAGGTTGCCGCGGTGCTCGTCGGGGCCGCCGGCAGCACCTGGGCGATGGCACTGCGCCTGGAACACCGACGCGGCAACTGGCTCTGCACCGACCTCCGCGTCCTCTGAGAGACTGTCGTGGGAGACAGTGGACCTCGCCGGCAGGCCGTGCCGTGGTTCGCGGCGCCGCCCGGACGCGGCGGAGCCGTGGTCACCGGGACCACGGCTCCGTCCGACTGTCACGCGGGCTCAAGCAGCCCGCACCCTAGGGCCTAGCTGGCCGAGGTGCCGCCAGGGGCGCCGTGGCAGCGCTTGTACTTGCGGCCCGAGCCGCAGGGGCACGGCGCGTTACGGGACGGGCCGTTGCTGGCGCTCGCCTGCCCCGACGCCGCCGCCTGGCGGGCCGTGCTGGACGCGACCCCCGAGCCACGCACGCCGTTGGCCGGGCGCTGGGGCGCCGTCGGGGCCGTCCGGCCCGGGGCCGCCGGGCCCGCCGGCGCCGGGCCGCCGATGCCGAGCGCTGGGGCCCGCTGGTCGTCACGCTGTACGGCGACCGCACCGGCGCCCGCCTCGCCGTCGATGGTCGGCGCGGAATACTGCAACCCCTGCTGCTGCGGCGCCCGGCCCAGGCCCTTGGCCCGGATCTCCACCGGCTTGTCCAGCAGCTGGACCTCCTCCGCCTCGGGCTCCGGCTCGTTGACCTGAACCTCGAGGTTGTAGAGGAAGCCGACCGTCTCCTCCTTGATGCCCTCCATCATGGTGGTGAACATGGCGAAGCCCTCGCGCTGGTACTCCACCACCGGGTCACGCTGGGCGTACGCCCGCAGCGTGATGCCCTCCTGGAGGTAGTCCATCTCGTAGAGGTGCTCACGCCACTTGCGGTCGATCACCTGGAGCAGCACCATCCGCTCCAGCTGCCGGGTGCCCTCGGTGCCGAGCTGCTCCTCACGCCGGTCGTACGCGGCGTTCGCGTCCTCCTTGAGCTGGGCGACCAGGAAGTCGGCGTCGATGCTGGCGCGCGACCCGCCGGCCTCCTCCTCCAGGTCCTCCACGGTGACGCCCACCGGGTAGAGCTGCTTGAGGTTGGACCACAGCTGGTCGAGATCCCAGTCCTCGGCGTAGCCCTCGGTGGTGGCCCCCCGCACGTACGCCTCGACAACGTCGTCGATCATGTTGCGGACCTGGTCGGAGAGGTCCTCGCCGTTGAGTACGCGCAGCCGCTCGGCGTAGATCACCTGGCGCTGCTTGTTCATGACCTCGTCGTACTTGAGGACGTTCTTGCGGATCTCGGCGTTCTGCCCCTCGATCTGGGCCTGCGCGCTCTTGATCTGGCGGGTGACCATCTTCGACTCGATGGGCACGTCCTCCGGGATGTTGAAGCGCTCCATCACCGCCTCGACCGCGCCCGAGCGGAACCGCTTCATCAGCTCGTCCTGGAGGGACAGGTAGAACCGCGACTCGCCCGGGTCACCCTGCCGGCCGGAGCGGCCCCGCAGCTGGTTGTCGATCCGCCGGGACTCGTGCCGCTCGGTGCCCAGCACGTAGAGCCCACCGGCGGCGGCCACCTCGTCGGCCTCGACGTCGCAGGCCTGCTTCCAGTTCGGCAGGACCTCCTCCATCGCCTTCTCGTACTCCTCGGCGTTCTCCGCCGGGTCGAGGCCGCGCTGGCGCAGCTCGCTGGCGGCGAGGAACTCGGGGTTACCGCCGAGCAGGATGTCGGTGCCTCGGCCGGCCATGTTGGTGGCCACCGTGACCGCGCCCTTACGACCGGCCTGGGCGACGATCTCCGCCTCCCGGGCGTGGAACTTCGCGTTCAGCACCGAGTGCGGGATGCCGCGGCGGCGCAGCAGCTGGGACAGGATCTCGGAGTTCTCCACCGAGACGGTGCCGACCAGCACCGGCTGCCCGGCCTGGTGCCGCTCGGCGATGTCCTCGACCACCGCGTTGAACTTGGCCTTCTCGGTCTTGTAGATGACGTCGGGCCGGTCCTGCCGGACCATCGGCCGGTGGGTCGGGATGGTCACCACGCCGACCTTGTAGACCTTGTTGAACTCGCCCGCCTCGGTCTGGGCGGTACCGGTCATGCCGGAGAGCTTGTCGTAGAGGCGGAAGTAGTTCTGCAGGGTGATGGTGGCCAGAGTCTGGTTCTCCTGCTTGATCTCCACCCCCTCCTTGGCCTCGATCGCCTGGTGCATGCCCTCGTTGTAGCGACGACCGTGCAGGATGCGACCGGTGAACTCGTCGACGATCAGGACCTCGCCGTCGCTGACGATGTAGTCCTTGTCGCGCTTGTACAGCTCCTTGGCCTTGATGGCGTTGTTCAGGTAGCCGACCAGCGGAGTGTTCACCGACTCGTAGAGGTTGTCGATGCCGAGCCGGTCCTCGACCTTGGCCACGCCGCCCTCGGTGACCGCGATGGTGCGCTTGGAGTAGTCGACCTCGTAGTCGCCCTCGCCGTCCTTGCCCGACTGCAGCCGGGCCACCACGGCGGCGAACTCGCCGTACCAGCGGGCGGAGTGCTCGGCCGGACCTGAGATGATCAGCGGGGTCCGGGCCTCGTCGATCAGGATGGAGTCGACCTCGTCGACCACGGCGAAGTTGTGGCCGCGCTGGACCAGCTCGTCCTTCGACCAGGCCATGTTGTCGCGCAGGTAGTCGAAGCCGAACTCGTTGTTCGTGCCGTAAGTGATGTCGCACTCGTACGCGGCACGGTGCTCGGCGGCGGGCCGGTTGGGCAGCACCACGCCGACGGTCAGCCCGAGGAAGTCGTGCACCCGGCCCATCCAGGCGGCGTCACGCTGGGCCAGGTAGTCGTTGACCGTGACCACGTGCACGCCCTTGCCGGACAGCGCGTTGAGGTAGACCGGCATGACCGAGGTCAGGGTCTTGCCCTCACCGGTCTTCATCTCGGCGATGTTGCCGAAGTGCAGCGCGGCGCCACCCATCACCTGGACGTCGTACGGCCGCTGGCCGAGCACCCGCGCCGCCGCCTCCCGGCAGACCGCGAACGCCTCGGGCAACAGGTCGTCCAGGGTCTCGCCGTCGGCGAGCCGCTCCTTGAACTGCGCGGTCATGCCGCGCAGTTCATCGTCGGTGAGGTTGACGTAGTCGTCCTCGATCGAGTTGACGGCGGCGGCGATCGCCTTGAGGCGGCGCACCATGCGCCCCTCGCCCGCGCGGAGGACCTTTTCCAGAATCGACACGGATCAACGCTCCCCTAGACAGTCTCGAACCATCGTAGGCGTTCCATCGGGCCGATGGTCACTGGTGGCGGTGGTCGGGGCCCGCGAAACCGACATAACACGCGTGAGGCTCACTCACGGGCCGGGTATCCGGTTACGCCGTGGGCGAACGATCCGGCACCATGGGTCGGATGGAGCCCGTGGAGATCGCCGAGGACGGCGTGGTGCTGCGTCCGTGGCGGAACGACGACGCCGACGCGGTGTACCGCGCCTGCCAGGATCCGGACATCCAACGCTGGACCACCGTGCCGAGCCCGTACCGACCGGAGCACGCGCACGCGTTCGTCACCGGCACCGCCCCGGCGGCCTGGACGACGGGCACCGGGGCACACTTCGCGGTCTGCGACGCGACCAGCGGCGAACTGCTCGGCTCCTGCGCCCTGATCTCGATCGACCACGGCCGGGGCAGCGGCGAGGTCGGCTACTGGACCGCCCCCTGGGCCCGCGGCCACGGCGCCGCGGTGCGATCCACCCGGGCCCTGGCCCGCTGGGCCTTCGAGGCGCTGAAGCTGCGCCAGCTGGTCTGGCAGGCGGAACTCGGCAACCACGCCGCCCGGCTGGTCGCGCTGCGGGCCGGGTTCCGGGTCGAGGGCCGGCTACGGCTCGCCGACCCGGCGCACGAGGGCGCCCGCGAGGCGTGGATCGGCTCCCTGCTGCCCGGCGAGGTCCCGGCGCCCGGCGCGGAGGGTCCGGCCGGGCCCGGCACGGTGCCGGCGACGCGGGCGGCCGTCTTCGGCCGGCCGCAACCCACCCTCTTCGCCAACGCGGGCGCGGACGAGCTGCGGCTGCGCCCGATGGACGAGCGCGACCTCGACGGGGTGGTGGCCACCTGCCAGGATCCGGACACGGTGCACTGGACCACCGTTCCGGAGAACTACGACCGCGGCCAGGCCGAATCGTTCCTGGCCTTCTCCCAGGACGGTTGGGCCGGCGGCACCGCCGCCTGCTTCGTGATCGCCGACCCGCGAGACCGCTACGCCGGCTCGATCGACCTGCGACTGTCGGCCCTCGACCCGCTGCTGGGCGACGTCGGCTTCATGACCGCGCCACACGCCCGGGGTCGGGGCTACCAGCCGGCGGCGCTGGCCGCGTTGAGCGCCTGGGGCTTCGCCACCCTCGGGCTGGCCCGCGTCGAGTGGCGGGCCAACGTCGGCAACGTCGCGTCCCGCCGGGTCGCCGAGAAGGCCGGCTTCACCGTCGAGGGCACCGCCCGGGGCGGGCTGAACCACCGAGGTGCCCGGGTCGACGCCTGGGTCGGCGCGCTGCTCGCGGAGGACCTGACATGACCCCGGAAACGATCGAGACGTACGGGGTGCGACTGCGGCCGTTCCGCCTGGACGACGTCGCCGACGTCGCAGCCGGCTGCGCCGACCCGATGACCCAGCGCTACCTCGACGGCCTGCCCAGCCCGTACACAGAGGCCGACGCCCGGCACTGGGTCACCGAGGGCGCGCCGGCCGCGTTCACCGCCGGCGGTGCCGCATACGCCGTCGCCGACCCGGCCACCGACCGGCTGCTCGGCACGGTCGGGCTGAGCCACCCGGTGCCGCAGCGGAGGCAGGCCGAGATCGGTTACTGGGTCGCGCCGTGGGCGCGCGGCCGGGGGGTGGCCACCGCGGCGACCCGGGCACTGGCCGCGCACGCCTTCGCCACCGGCACCGCCCGGTTGGAACTGCTCGCCCAGGTCGAGAACGCGGCCAGCCAGCGGGTCGCGCTGGCCGCCGGGTTCCGGCCGGAAGGGGTACGCCGCTCGGCCGGCCGATCCGCCGACGGGGAGCAGCGGGACCTGACCGCCTGGGTACGCCTCGCCGACGACCCGCCCGGACCGTCCCCGCGTCCGCTGCCGGACCTGCCCGGCGGCCGGCTCACCGACGGCGTGGTAGTCCTGCGCCGGCTCGGCGCCGAGGACGCCGACGAGGTGTACCGCCTGCACACCGACCCGGAGGTGGTGGCCAGCCGGGTACCGCCGGAGCCGCCCGCCCGGAGCGACATCGACCGGCAGTGCGCCGGTGCGGAGAGCCAGTGGCTGGTCGGCAGGGCCGCGGCCATGACCATCCTCGACGCGGCCTCGGGGGACTTCGTCGGCGGCTGCACAATGATCTACGAGCAGCCCGCCGGCCAGGCCATGCTCGGCTACAGCCTGCTGCCACGGTGGTACGGGCGCGGCTACGCCACCCGTGCCGTACGGCTGCTCACCCGGTGGGGGTTCGACCACGTCGGCCTGGCCCGGCTGTGGGCCGGCACCCTGCCGGAGAACGTGGCCTCCCAGCGGGTGCTGGAGAAGGCCGGCTTCCGCCGCGAGGGGCTGCTGCGCGGACGCCTGCCCGGCCTGGCTGGCAGCCGGGCCGACTCGACGATGTTCGGCCTGCTGCCGGGGGACCTGGCCAGTTGATTGACCGGCACCGCGACCCGGGTCGTCGGCTCGGGTCGGAACGGCCGTTCCGACCCGAGCCGACGCCGCCGGTCAGATGGACAGCGAGATGATGCCGTAGTCGTAGGCGTGCCGCCGGTAGACCACACTCGGACGGCCGGATTCCTTGTCCTGGAACAGGTAGAAGTCGTGGCCGACCAGTTCCATCTGGAACAGGGCGTCGTCGACGGTCATCGGCTCGGCGGGGTGCACCTTCTCCCGTGCGATGTGCCACGGCTGGTCGTCGTCGTACTCCTCCTCCGGCCGCTCGGCGACCGCGGTGGCGGTGCCGACGTCCGCGGATGCGGCCAGCGCGGGCAGGTCGGTCACCGGCAGGCCGGCGGTGGCGGCGGCGACCGACAGCGGCGCGTGCCGGCCGCGGTGGACCCGGCGCCGGTCAGCGGCGCGGCGCAGCCGGGCGTCGAGCTTGGCGATCGCCGTGTCCAGCGCGCTGTAGAAGTCGTTGGTGCAGGCCTCCGCCCGGATCACCGGGCCGCGGGAGAAGCAGGTGATCTCGACCCGCTGGCAATGGTCGGCCTGGCGCGGATTGCGCTCGTGGAACAGTTCGACATCGACACGGATTAGCTTGTGGTCGTAGCGTTCGATCTTCGCGAGCTTGTCTGCTACGTGCACCCGGTAATGGTCCGGCACTTCGACGTTACGGCCCTTGACCACGATGTCCACGTGACCTCCCTCTTTCGGACGGTCGTTGATCCGAGAACTCCGGTCGCGCCGTCCCGGGGATGGCCCCCCACTCGGCGTCGACCGGTCAATACGGCTACGCCTCCTTTCACCGTCGGGGGTGGGTGGGATGGCCTTCCTACCCCCGACAGCCAAACGCTAACTCCTGTTCGCCCAGTCGTCACCCCCAGTCGCAAACACGGCCGGGGAATTTCCACAGCCCATACACGAAGGGGTGAAACGGAAACACAAACGGTCACCGCTGGTGCCTTTTCTCGGTCGCGGCGAGCACCGCCGCCACCGACGGCGACAGCCCGTGCACGGCCAGCACTCGGCTCACCGCGGCGAGGGTGGCGCCGGTGGTGACGATGTCGTCCAACAGCACCACGTTCGCTCCCCGTGGCGCCGGGCCGGCACCCGGCCGGGGCCGGAACGCAACCGTGGCCGCCGCCGCCCGTCCGGCGCTGTCCAGCGTGACCGAGTCCGGCCGCGGCGCGGCACGCACCGGGCGATGTACCCGCACCGACCAGCCCGCGTCGCGAAGCCGCCGCGCGCAGTGTCGGGTCAGTCGACCGAGGTGGTCGCCGTAACGGGCCCGGGCCGCCGCCGGGGTGTCCGGCACCGGCACCAGCACCACCGGGCGCACCGGGCCGACCGCCGCCGCCACGACCTCGGCGAGCAGGGCGCCGAGCGGCCGGGCCAGGGCGTGCCGGCCGTGTTCCTTGTACGCCAGCAGCGTCTCCCGCAGCGGCCCGCCGTACGGCCCGAGAGCGTGGCAGGGCGGCAGCCCCGGCGGGGCCGGCACCGGCCGCACCGGCCCGGGGCGCAAGGCCCGCAGCTCGGTCACGCAGTCCGGGCACACCCCGTGCCGCAGCCCCGAGCGGCGGTCCCGGCAGCCGGCGCACTCCGCCGGCAGCACCAGGTCGGCCAGGTCCGCCCACAGCCCGCCCAGCACGGCGACTCAGTAGAGGAAGAACGGCGCGGTCGGGTTGCCCGGACGCACTCCCGCCGGCGGCGGGGTCACGTCCTGGACCTGCTCCCGCTGGATCCGCTCGAACGGGTTGCTGCGGTAGGCGACGCCGTTGGCCTCGTACATGAACGACCCGGCCAGTGGGGTGCTGGGGTACGCGGCCAGGTGGGTGACCTCGGCGCCCGCGTCCTCCCGCAGCGTGGTCTCCAGCGCGCCGTCCACGCTGACGTCGTAGATCGCCGGGCGGCCGGCCGAACCGGCCACCACCAGCCGGCTCTCCCCGGCCCAGTCCACCGCGGTCGGGTTGACCAGGGAGGTGACCAGCCGGCGGGCCGGACCGATCGTGGGCACCCCACCCTCCCAGCTGATCGCGGCGACGTGTAGCGCACCGCCGACGATCAGGGCGATCCGGTGGCCGTCCAGGGCCGCCGCCACAGCGCTGACCCGGCCGGACAGGCCGAGCTGCACCTGCCGCATCGCCGCCTGGTCGTCGAAGCGGTACAGCTTGTTGTCGGCCACCACCAGCCCGTACGACCGGCCGTCCACGCTGCGGATCCAGACCGGCCGGCCGATCGCGGCGTGGTCGTCGGCGCCGGGCGTGAAGACCTCCACCTGGTCCCGTCCACGCCCTACGGTCAGCCGCTGCCGCCCGTCCTCCCCGGCCACCACCAGGGCAGCCAGGATCTCGTCGTCACCGGCGCGGCGCAGCCCCGCGGAGACCACGTTGCGGTTCGCCCCGGCGGCCACCGGCACCGCCCCGGCGGACTCGCCGGCCAACGCCAGTGGGTGGATCGCCCCCTCGTACACGCAGAACCGCAGGGCGCTGTTGTCGACCCGGTCCGGCGCCAAGAACGACCGATACTCACCCAGGTCGATCACCCTGCGGGACTGGTTGAGGATCTTGATTTCCAGGGTGCCGTCGAGTTCCTGCAGGGACCAGGCCAGCTGGATGCCGAACTGCTTGAGCCGGTTCTCGTCGGCGCCGGGCATGTCGAGGTTGACCTCCCACCGGCCGTCCGCGCCGGTGGCATTGTTGATCATTTCGGTGCGGTCGGGCAGGCCGGACATACCGACCCGCAGCCATTCCGAGGGACCGGCGGTCAGCCACCGGATCACCTCGCTCACCCGGCGCTCCGCCGGCACCGCCGAGGAGAGGTACCGCTGGTCGGCCACCAGCGCGGTGCGCTCGGAGTTCCAGAAGTAGATCGACTCCGCCTGGTAGTACCGGCGCAGCGCCTCGTCGCTGAGCAGCAGGACGTTCGGCGGGTCGGCGACGTAGAAACCGCCATCGTCCTGGCCCGCCGGGCCGCCGCTGATCAGCCGGAACTCGTACGTCGACTCGGTGGCCAGCGGGGGCACCAGCATGCCGTTGGCCCGCAGCAGGCCGACCTGCTGCACGGTGATGGTGACCTTCATGCTGTCGGCGCCCGTCTCGATCACCGGGTCGTCGGTGAGGCGTACCACCGACAGCGCCACCTCGCTGCCCTGCTTCTCCTGCAACCGGGGCCGGTCGGCGACCGCGATGTACTGCTTGACCCGCTCGTACGCCCGATCCGGCTCGCCCGCCGCCGCGGCCAGGAAGTTCCGCACGAACGCCTCGGCGTCCTTGCCGCTCGCCGTCCGCGACGGCGGCTCACTGCCCCTCCCGGACGACCAGCCCGTCTCGGCGGCCGGACCGCGCTGCTCGATCTGCACGTCGGTGCGGTTGGGAATGCCGCAGCCGGCCGAGACGGCCAACACCAGCGCCCCGCCCAGCACGCCACCCAGCAGCCGCTGCCTCACGAGCCCACCTCTGCGTGCCGCTCCGGCCCCGCCGGCGCCGGGCCGACCGCCAGCGCCCCGTCCGGGCCCGGCCCGATGGCCAGCAGGCCGCCGCCGGGCGCACCACCGAAGGGCACCGTGGCGTCCGCCGGCACCAGGCGCAGCGGCGAGGTGGTGAGCCGGTCACCGGCCCGCGCCGGCAGGGTGAGCCGGAACTGGGCACCCTGGCCCGGCGCCCCCCACGCCTCCAGCCAGCCGCCGTGCAACCGGGCGTCCTCCAGGCTGATCGACAGCCCCAGCCCGGTGCCTCCGGTCTGCCGGGCCCGGGACGGATCGGCCCGCCAGAACCGGTTGAACACCAGCTTCTCCTCGCCTGGCTTGAGCCCGACGCCGTGGTCGCGGACGGTGAGCGCGACGGCGGTATCGTCCATCCCCAGGGTGATCCGCACCGGCCGGCCCTCGCCGTGCTCCACGGCGTTGCCGACCAGATTGCGCAGCACCCGTTCGACCCGCCGCGGATCGATCTCGGCGATCACCGGGGCCGACGGTACGTCCAGCTCGATGGCCACTCCGACCCGCTCGGCCAGCCCGGAGAGCCGGTCCACCACCCGGTGCACCACCGGCACCACGTCGGTCGGCTCGGCGTCGAGCACCGCGAACCCCGCGTCGAACCGGCTGATCTCCAGCAGGTCGGTCAGCAGCTCCTCGAACCGGTCCAGCTCGGCCTGGAGCAGCTCGGCGCTGCGGGCCACCGCCGGGTCGAACTCGTCCCGCTCGGCGAAGATCAGATCGGCGGCCATCCGCACCGTGGTCAGTGGGGTCCGCAGCTCGTGCGAGACGTCCGAGGTGAACCGGCGTTGCAGCCGGGACATCTCCTCCAGGCGCAGGATCTGCCGTTGCAGGTTGGTGGCCATCTGGTTGAACGAGGCGGCGAGCAGCGCGAGATCATCCTCGCCGTTGACCGCCATCCGCTGGTCGAGCAGCCCGGCGGAGAGCCGCTGGGCGGTGCGGGCGGCCACCCGTACCGGGGTCACCACCAGCCGGGTCACCAGCGCGGCGAGCAGGCCGAGCAGCAGCACCAGCGCGACCCCGGTGGCCACCACGGTGTCTCGCGCCTGACCGGCCGTCGCGTCCTCCAGCGTCAGCGGTACGAAGTAGTACAGCTCCACCTGGCCGAACCGGGTCGGCACCGGCGATCCGTAGACCAGGTACTTCGTCGCCGCCCCGTCGGCGGTGACCCGGCCGGTCCGGATCTGGTTGGCCACGTTGCCGCCGGCCACCGCGGCCCGCAGCTCGGGGCTGATCAGCGGGCGGACGTCCACCGCGGGCGAGGTGCGAGCCTCGATCACCCCGGCGTTGTTCTCCGCGGTGATCGCCACCACCACCCCGCTGGTCTGCTGCGGGTCACCGCCGGCCAGGTAGTTGACCGTCCCGTCGACGGTCTCCTGGAACTGGGCCTCCTGCGGCTGGCTGTAGAGGCTGAACTGCTTCGCCGCGTACTCCGCGCCGCTGGTCACCCGCAGCTGCACGTCGGTCTTGGCATTGTCCAGCAGGATGCTGGTGATCTTGTCGGCGATCAGGTACGCGAACCCGCCGACCAGCAGGCTGGACGCCACCAGCGTGATGGTCACCACCCGCACCTGCAACGAGCGCCGCCAGGTCTGGCGCAGCCCGGCGAACAGCCGGGCACCCCGACCGATCAGGCCACGCCACAGCTCCCACCCGGCACCGCGCCGGCGGGGCGTCGTGTCAAGATCCGGAATCGGGGAGGTGGCCACAGTGTGACCAGGCTATCCGGTACCCGCCTTGTAGCCCACGCCGCGCACGGTGAGGATGATTTCCGGCCGCTCCGGATCCGGCTCGATCTTGGCGCGCAGCCGTTGCACGTGCACATTGACCAAGCGGGTGTCCGCCGCGTGCCGGTACCCCCAGACCTGCTCCAGCAGCACCTCCCGGGTGAAGACCTGACGCGGCTTGCGGGCCAGCGCGACCAGCAGGTCGAACTCCAGCGGCGTCAGCTTCACCTCCTCACCGTTGCGGCTGACCGTGTGCGCCGGCACGTCGATGGCGATCTGGTTGCCGGGCGGGCCGATGGTGAGCATCTCCGGTGCCGCGTCCTCGCCCCGCCGCAGCCGCGCCCGCATCCGGGCCACCAGCTCCTTGGGCTTGAACGGCTTCACCACGTAGTCGTCCGCCCCCGACTCCAGGCCGAGCACGACGTCGACCGTGTCGCTCTTGGCGGTCAGCATGACGATCGGCACGCCCGACTCGGCACGGATCGCCCGCGCCACGTCGATGCCGCTCATTCCGGGCAGCATGAGGTCGAGCAGGACGATGTCGGGCCGGTTGTCGCGGAACGCGGCCAGGGCCCGTTCCCCGTCCGCCACGAAGGAGGGCATGAAGCCTTCGCTGCGCAGGACGATGCCGAGCATCTCGGCGAGCGCGGGGTCGTCGTCGACCACCAGTACCCGGGCTCTCATGGGGTTAATGTTTCCATCCCGTTCAGGTCAAGTGGGTTCGGCGTCACCCGGCACGCTACTGCCGTCATGCGCGTTGTGCCCAGCACCGACCGGTTGCACCTTCCGCGCGAGCCGCCCCACGGGCGGGGCTCCACCCGGGCGGACCACACATGTCACCATGATCCCTGGCTGCGCCGCCGCGCGCCACCGCCCCCGCCTCCAGGAGCACGCGTGCCCGAAGCAGGCCCGACCGCCGTACTTCCCGGCCGCCCGCTCACCGTCGGCGAACTGCTCGACTCCGCCGTCCTGCTGCTGCGCGGCCACGCGACCGCCCTGCTCCCGCTCGCCGCCGCGCTGGCCGTCGGCGAACAGCTCCTGCTGCTGCCGCTGCGCGCCGCCGCCGACGTCAACCCGCCGCTGTGGGTGACCGATTTCAGCGAGCTCGGCCCCTTCTGGTTCCTGCTCGTCGTCGGCGCGGCGAGCGAGGCGATGATAATCATGCTGCTCGGCAACCCGGCCACCCGCGCCGCCGGCAGCGCGCTGCTCGGCCACCGCGCCACCGCCCGGCAGCTGCTGCGCCCCGCCGGCGCCCGCTGGGGTGCCACCGCCCTGCTCTGCCCGCTGATCGGCGCCACGATGATGCTCGCGTCCCTGCTCGGCCCGGCCTGGTTCGTCGGCTTCGCCCTGCTCGGCGCGGTCACCCCGGCGCTGGTGCTCGACCGGGTCGGGCCGCTGCGCGCGGTGTCCCGCTCCGCCACGCTCGCGCTGCGCGTCGACGGCCGCGCCGCCGCCCTGCGGGTGCTGGGCTACCTCGTCTGGTGGATCATCCGGGTCGGCCTCGGCTGGGGTCTGTTCGCCGGGCTGTCCGCGCTCGGTCTGTTCCCGACGGGCTGGGCCGTCGCCGTGGCCATGCTGGTTTGGGCAGTCGTGAACGCGGTCGCCTACGCCGCGTTGGCCTGCCTGGACGCAGTCGTCCACCTGGAGACCCGGATCCGCACCGAAGGGCTGGACATCCACCTCTCCCGCGCTCCGGACGGCGTACCACGGGCCACCCTGCTGGCGGTGCGGGGATGAGCTTCAGCCGCTGGTGGACCGAGACCACGGCGGCGCTCGGCGACCGCATGCCCCTGCCGTTGGCCGCGCTGCTGCTGGTGTTGGCGACGGTGCTGGCCGCGACCGCCTGGTACACCCACCCCGCCTGGGTACCTCGCCGGTTGCCCCGGCTGTCCCGGCTGCCCCGGCTCCGTCGGCGCCGCCGGGACCGGCGGGCCCGCCCGGCGACCGCTACCGCCGCGCCCGCGCCCGCCATCGACCTGCCGCGCCCGGACGCGCCTCCGGCCGGCACCGCCACGCTGGCCGACCGACTGGCCGCCGAGGGCCGCTACGACGAGGCGATCCGGGAGCGGCTGCGCGCCATGCTCCACGACCTTTCCGATCGGCAGGTGGTGCGGGTACGGCCGGGTATGACCGTCACCGAGGTGGTCACCGCGGCCGCCGCGAACCATCCGCCGGCCGGTTCACCCCTGGCCGCCGCCGCGACCATCTTCTCCCAGGTGTGGTACGCCCAGCGTCCCGCCACGGCCGACCACGACCACCGGATGCGCGACCACGCCGTCCGGCTGCGGCACCTGCTCGCCGACGAGCCCGCCGGAGCCGGCAGGCCCGCCGCCGGAGCCGCCGGCACCGCGACCGCGGCGCCGCCGGACAGCGCCGACGGGCCGCCGCCGACCGGGAAGCCGCCCACCGGGGAGCCGGCCCGGTGACCGCCGACCGGGGAGCCGGCCCGGTGACCGCCGTACGACGGCCCCGGCGCCGCCACCGGATCCTGATCCCGCTGCTGCTGGGCGCGTCGTTGCTCGCCACCACACTGGTCACCCGCGCGATCGACCAGCCGGCCCAGACCGACCGGGGGTTCCTGTCCCCGGTGGCCACCCACGACGACGGCGGCAGCCGGCTGGCCGCAAGTCTGGCCGGGCGCGGAGTGGTGGTGCAGCGGGAAACCGACACCATCCAGGCGCTGCGGGTCACCCGCTCCGGCCCGTCCACCCTGTTCGTCCCGGCACCGGCGCTGCTGCATCCACAGACCGTGGAAAGCCTGGGCCTGCTGCCCGCCGGCACCCGGCTGGTGCTGGTCGACCCGCCCCGGCGGGTGCTGGCCGCCGCCGGGCTGCCGCTGCGACCGAGCGGCCGGCGCTGGGCGGCACATGCCGTCACCCCGCACACCTCCGGGCCCTGCCCGCTGTCCGAGGTCGGCGCCACCGCGACGGCCGCCGTCGCCCGGCAGCGGTACGCCCCCACCGGCGCCCCGGGCAGCGTCGACCTCTGCTTCTCCGCCGGTCTGGCCCGCCTGCCCGGCCCCGCCGAGAGCGTGGTGGTGGGCGCCAGCGACCCGTTCCGCAACAGCCGGATCGACGAGTGGGACAACCTCGCCTTCGCCACCGGCCTGCTCGGCACCTCCGGCCGGGTGGTCTGGCTCGATCTCGACGGCCCCGCGCCGCCACCACCCCGGCGCAGTACCGCCCCCACCACACAGCTGCCGGACCTTGAAAACCCCGGATACGGCGAGCCCGGCGACTACCGGGAGGAGCCGGGGACCGGCAACGGCGCGAACCGCACTCCTGACGCCCCGCCCCGCGGCGAGGCGTCCGACTCCGGCGGGCCGGACGGAGCCGGTTCGCCCAGCCCGCTCTGGTCCGCCTTCCCACCCTGGTTCTGGGCACTGCTGGCGCAGCTCGTCCTGGCGGCGCTGCTGATCGCCGCCGGGCGGGCCCGCCGGTTCGGCCCGCCCACACCGGAGCCGCTGCCGGTGACGGTGCCCGGGGCGGAGACGGTGCTCGGCCGGGCCCGGCTCTACCAGCGGGCCCAGGCCCGGGAGAGCGCCGCGCAGGCGCTGCGGGTCGCCGCCCGATCCCGGTTGGCGCGCCAGCTGCACCTACCCACCGACGCCCCGCACACCGGCGTCGCCGCCGCGGTGGCCGCCCGCACCGGCGACCGCCCGGACACCATCCGCGAGCTGCTCTACGGCGACGCCCCGACCACCGACCAGGACCTGCTGGAGCTGGCCGGCGACCTGGACCGCACGACGCGTACCGGCGCACCGGCGCCGACCGACGCCGCCCCGGCGGCAGCCCAGGCCGCCGCACCGGCACCACACCCCACCGGCGGCGCGACCGACCCGACGCATCCGCCCCAGCCGCCGCAGCCACGATCCAAAGGAGACAACCGGTGACCCGACCCGCCGCGACCGCCGACCCGCTCGCCGCCGACCCCGTCCGGGAGGCGCTGCACCGGCTGCGCGCCGAGGTGGCCAAGGCGGTCGTCGGGCAGGACGGCGTGGTCAGCGGATTGATCGTCGCCCTGCTCTGCCGCGGCCACGTACTGCTGGAGGGCGTACCGGGGGTGGCCAAGACGCTGCTGGTGCGTACCGTGGCCGCGTCGCTCGACCTGGAGGCCCGGCGGGTGCAGTTCACCCCGGACCTGATGCCCGGGGACGTCACCGGCTCGATGGTCTTCGACTCGCGAACGGCGGCGTTCACCTTCCGGGAGGGTCCGGTCTTCACCAACCTGCTGCTCGCCGACGAGATCAACCGGACCCCGCCGAAGACCCAGTCCGCCCTGCTGGAGGTGATGGAGGAGCGGCAGGTCACCGTCGAGGGCGCGCGGCGGGCGCTGCCCGACCCGTTCATCGTCGCCGCCACCCAGAACCCGGTGGAGTACGAGGGCACCTACCCACTGCCGGAAGCCCAGTTGGACCGGTTCCTGCTCAAGCTCACCGTGCCGCTGCCGAACCGCGAGGAGGAACTGGGCGTGCTCCGCGCCCACCATGCCGGCTTCGACCCGCGAGACCTGGCCGCCGCCGGCGTACGCCCGGTGGCCGGCGTGGCCGACCTCGCCGCGGCCCGCGCGGCGGTGAATCGGGTGCACGTCGCCGAACCGCTGCTCGGCTACGTCGTCGACCTGTGTCGGGCCACCCGCGCCACCCCCGCGCTGGAACTGGGCGCCTCGCCCCGTGGGGCGACGGCCCTGCTCGGCACCGCCAAGGCGTGGGCCTGGCTGACCGGGCGCGACCACGTGGTGCCGGACGACGTCAAGGCGATGGCCCGGCCCACCCTGCGGCACCGGCTGCGACTGCGCCCGGAGGCCGAACTGGAGGGCGTCGGGGTGGACGCCGTGCTGGACACGGTGCTGGCCGCCGTGCCGACGCCGCGATGACCTGGCGGGCGGCGGCGCTGCTCGCGGCGGGCGCGCTGACCCTGCCCGCCTGGCCGGCACCGTTCGTCGGAATGGCGGTGATGACCGGCGCGGTCCTGCTGCTGCTCGTCGTGGACCTCGCGCTGGCCGCGCCACTGCGTACGCTGTCCGTCGAGCGCGACGGCGAGCGGTCCGTCCGGCTCGGCGGCACCGCCACGGTCACCCTGCGTCTGGGTAACGCCTCCCGGCGTCCGCTGCACGCCCAGGTCCGCGACGCGTGGGTGCCGTCGGCCGGGGCGCGGCCGGATGTACCGCCGTCCCGCGTGGTCCACGTCGCTCCCGGTGAGGTGGTGGCGCTGCCCAGCCGACTCACCCCGACCCGCCGGGGCGACCGGCCCGCGGCGGCGCTGACCGTCCGCTCGCTCGGGCCACTCGGGCTGGCGTTCCGGCAGCGGACCGGCCGGCCCGCCACCCCGCCGTGGATCCTGCGCGTACTGCCCCGCTTCGCCACCCGCCGGCACCTGCCCGAGAAGTTAGCCCGGCTGCGCGTCATCGACGGCACGCAGGTCGGCCGGGGACGCGGCGCGGGCACCGAGTTCGACACCCTGCGCGAGTACGTGCCGGGCGACGACGTGCGCTCCATCGACTGGCGGGCCAGCGCCCGGCGCGCCGAGGTGCTGGTACGCACCTGGCGGCCGGAACGGGATCGGCGGCTGGTCTGCGTACTGGACACCGGGCGCACCTCGGCGGTACGTCTCGGCGACGAGCCCCGGCTGGACACCTCGATCGACGCCGCGCTGCTGCTCGCCGCGCTGGCAGCGCGCGCGGGTGACCGGGTGGAGGTGCTCGCCGCCGACACCGTGCAGCGGGCGTCGGTCACCGGCGCCGAGCGGCTGGCGCAGTGGAGCCGGCTGGCGCACGCGCTGGCCCCGTTGCAACCCGCGCTGGTCGAGACCGACTTCCGCCTGATCGCGGGCGAGTTGCTACGGCGGCACCGCCCGCGCAGCCTGGTGGTGTTCCTCACCGCGCTGGAGCCCGGCGCGCTCGGCGAGGGTCTGCTGCCGGTGCTGCCCCGGCTGACCGCCCGGCACAAGGTGCTGGTGGCGGCGGCACAGGACCCGGTGCTGGCCACGCTCACCACCGAGCCGCCACGCCGCCCCGATGACGCCTACGCGGCGGCCGCCGCCTGGCGTACCCTCGCCGAACGCGACCGCCTGACGGCGGCCCTGGCCCGCCACAACGTCCTCGTGGTCGACACTCCCGCCCCCCGCCTGGCCCCCGCCCTCGCCGACACCTACCTCCACCTGAAATCCACCGCCCAACTCTGACCCCACCCCCACCCACGCCCAGCCGGGTTGATCATGGAGTTAGCGGGAGGAATGGAGATCAAACCCTCCGCCAACTTCTCGATCAGCGGAGCGGCGGCGGGGGCCGAGGATGAGGACGTACGCGAGGAAGGCGAGCCAGGCGGCGGCGCCGACGGCGATGCGCAGCGCCACCGGGACGGGGGCGGGGGTGACGAACGCCTCGATCACCGCCGAGACCGCGAACAGCCCGACCAGGCCGAGGGCGACCAGGATGCCGTCACGTCCCGCCCGGGCCACCGCCTGTCCCCGGGTCAGCTGTTCCGGCGGCGCGATCCACGCCCAGCCGGTACGCAGCCCCACCCCGGCGGCCACGAACACCCCGGTCAGCTCCAGCAGCCCGTGCGGTGTGATCAGGCCGAAGAAGACGTCCGCCCGGCCGTAGGAGACCATCACCCCGCCGACCACGCCGATGTTCACCACGTTCTGCCAGAGCAGGTAGCCGACCGGGACGATCAGCACCCCCGCCGCCAGGCACTGGGCCGCCAGCCAGGCGTTGTGCGTCCACAGGTGGAAGGCGAACGTCGGCGCGGAGAACTCCGTGTAGTAGCCGGCGAAGCCGGACTCGACGAGATGGGCGGCCTCCGCGTCGCCGATGAACGCGGCCGCCGTCTCCGGGTTGTCCGCGACGAACCAGATGAGGGTGAAGGTGAGCAGGGTGAAGGCGGTCGCCACCGCACACCACCACGGCGCCGCCCGCCAGACCGCCCCGGGAAAGCCGGCCAGCAGGAACCGGCGTACGACCGCCCAGGACGGACGTGGCCGGCCGGTGAGCCGGGCGCGGGCCCGGAGCACGACCTGCGACAGCTCCCCCACCAGGGCCGGATCGGGTGAGCGGCTGCGCAGCACGGACAGCTGGGTGGTGGCCCGCTGGTAGAGCGCGACCAGCTCGTCGACCTCGGCGGCGTCGAGCCATCGCCGGGCAGAGAGCTGGTCCAGCCGGCGCCACTCGCCGCCGTGCTCGGCGACGTACGCGTCGAGATCCACCGACCACCTCCGTCCGCGCGATCATAGTGTTCACTGTCGGGGTGAGCACACCACCGCGACCGCCCGCCGCCCCGGCGTGGGGTGACGCCGGCCTGGTCAGCGGGGAGGCGGTGGAGCTGGACGTGCGCGCCGCCCGGATCGGCTCCCGGGTGATCGCGCTGCTGCTCGACGTCCTGGTCCAGTTGGTGCTCGGCCTGCTGCTCGCCGCGCTGGTCGGGCTGATCCTGGCCGCCCTGCCGTACGGCGTGATCGACACGGCGGCGGAACGGGCGCTGCTCACCGTCGGGCTCGTCCTGCTGCTGGTCGGCTACCCGGTGTTCTTCGAACGGTTCAACGCCGGCCGGACGCCGGGCAAGGCGGCGGTCGGGCTGCGGGTGGTCAGTGCCGACGGCGCCCCGGTCGGCGTGCGGCAGTCGCTGACCCGGGCGCTGGTCGGGGTCGCCGTGGAGTGGCCGGGGCTGGTGCTGCCGCTGTTGTCCTGGGTGGCCGGGGTGACGGTGATGCTGACCGACGCCCGTGGCCGGCGGCTCGGTGACCTGGTGGCGGGCACCCTGGTGGTGCACACCCGCACCGCGATGACCTGGCGCCCGGTGCCGGCCACGGTGCCGCCACTGGTCGGCTGGGCGTACATCCTGGATCTGAGCCGGCTGGACGCCGGCCTGGCGCTCGCCACCCGGCAGTACCTGGCGCGGTGCCACCTGTTCGCCGAGCCGGCCCGGAGCGACCTGGCCCGGCGGCTGTGGCGGGAGGTCGCCGCGGTGACCGCCCCGCCCCCGCCGCCGGGGCTGCCGGAGCCGACCTACCTGGCCGCCGTCCTCGGCGAGCGGCACCGGCGGGCCCGCCACCGGCTCGCCGGCGAACGCGCGCTCGCCGCCGTGCTCTGGCCGCAGCTCGGTACCGCGCCGAACCCGACCCGACCGGTCGAGGGTCGGCCGGACACCGGGCCCCCGGGAGTACGCCCACCGGTTCCGGCCTGGCCCGACCCGGTCGAGCCGCGCCCACCGGCCCCGCCGTGGCCCGACCCGGTCCGGCCACCGGTCCCGCCGCAAACCATCCCCGCCGGGGCACGGCCGCCCGTGCCGGCGCCACACACCACCGGGCCGGGCGCGCTCGCCCCCGGCCCCGAGCAGACCTCCGGGAGGCGATGGTGAAGGGTTTCGGTCCCTGGTTGGCCGTGCTGGCGGTAGTGCTGCTGCTCAGCGCACTGCGGCTGCGCACCCTGGCGGCGGTGGTCTCGCTGGCCTGGTTGGCCTGGTGCGTCTGGACCTGGGTCCGCCCAAACCCTCGCCGCTGACCGGGGGACGGTACGGCCCGTCGGACGACAGACACGCCGAACCGGGCCGACCTCGGGCCGGCCCGGTTCGGTGGGTCGGTCAGTAGCGGTAGTGGTCCGGCTTGAACGGGCCTTCCGGGGAGACGCCCAGGTACGTGGCCTGTTCCGTGGTGAGCGTGGTCAGCTTGGCGCCGAGCGCGTCCAGGTGCAGCCGGGCGACCTTCTCGTCCAGGTGCTTGGGCAGCACGTACACGCCGATCGGGTACTCGGCGGTCTTGGTGAACAGCTCGATCTGGGCGATCGTCTGGTTGGCGAACGAGTTCGACATCACGAAGCTCGGGTGGCCGGTGGCGTTGCCCAGGTTCAGCAGGCGGCCCTCGGAGAGCACGATGATCGCGTGGCCGTCGTCGAACTTCCAGAGGTCGACCTGCGGCTTGATGTTCTCCCGGGTGACGTCCGAGCGCTTGGCCAGGCCGGCCATGTCGATCTCGTTGTCGAAGTGGCCGATGTTGCCGACGATGGCCTGGTGCTTCATCCGGGCCATGTGCTCGTTGGTGATGACGTCGAAGCAGCCGGTGGCGGTGACGAAGATGTCCGCCTGCTCGACCACGTCGTCCAGCGTGGCGACCTGGTAGCCGTCCATCGCCGCCTGGAGCGCGCAGATCGGGTCGACCTCGGTCACCACGACCCGGGCGCCCTGCCCGCGCAGCGACTCGGCGCAGCCCTTGCCCACGTCGCCGTAGCCGAGCACGACGGCCATCTTGCCGCCGATCAGCACGTCGGTGGCCCGGTTGATGCCGTCGATCAGCGAGTGGCGGCAGCCGTACTTGTTGTCGAACTTGCTCTTGGTCACCGAGTCGTTGACGTTGATGGCCGGGAAGAGCAGGGTGCCGGCGCGGTGCATGTCGTAGAGGCGGTGCACGCCGGTGGTGGTCTCCTCGGTGACGCCCTTGATGCCGGCGGCGACCCGGGTCCACCGCTGGCCGTCCTCGGCGAGCGTACGGTGCAGCAGACCGAGGATTACCGCGTACTCCTCGGAGTCGGCGGACTCTACCGGCGGCACCACGCCGGCCTTCTCGAACTCGGCACCCTTGTGGACGAGCAGAGTGGCGTCACCACCGTCGTCCAGGATCATGTTCGGGCCCTGCCCGTCGGGCCAGTCGAGCACCTGCTCGGTGCACCACCAGTACTCTTCGAGGCTCTCGCCCTTCCAGGCGTAGACCGGGACGCCGGACGGGGCGTCCGGGGTACCGTCCGGGCCGACGACGATTGCGGCGGCGGCGTGGTCCTGGGTGGAGAAGATGTTGCAGGACGCCCACCGCACCTGCGCGCCGAGCGCGACCAGGGTCTCGATCAGGACGGCGGTCTGGATCGTCATGTGCAGCGAACCGGTGATCCGGGCGCCCGCGAGGGGTTGCGCGTCGGCGAACTCGCGGCGGATCGCCATCAGACCCGGCATCTCGTGCTCGGCGAGACGGATCTCCTTGCGCCCGAACTCGGCGAGCGACAGATCCGCCACCTTGTAGTCGCCCTCGGCGAGAGTGCGCGGCCGGGCCTCGGACGACGTGCCGCTGGCGGACGCCGGGAGGGTGCTGGTCATGAAAGCTCCTGTCGGACGATGATGCTGCGCAACCACCCACCTTACGCGCGTGGCGCGAATACGGATGGGGTGGTTGCGGACAGCGCACGGGGCGGCCGGTCGTGGACGCGTGCCGTCCATCTCCGTCCGCCCCGTGCATCCCCCCGGTTTGGTTCCCCGCGCGTTCTCGGACCGTCGTCGCGATAACGCTGCGCACCCATAGAGTCACACCCGGCAAGAGATGAGTCAAGCTATTCCGGGAAAGTCGGACTTGTGTGGCGGACAGGCGGCCGTGAGATCACCGACATCCCTGATCGCGACCGGGTCAGACCAGGCCGGTCGAGGCGACGTACACGTCACCCGCGCCCGTCACCGTCAGTGACCCGGCAACGGCCGAGCCCACCGCGGCCCGCCCGCATTCGAGCGGCACCGGCGCGACGCCGTCGGTCACGGTGACCCGGCCGGACGTGCAGAGCACCACCCGTGGCCCCGGCACCGGCAGCGTCACCTCGGGCCGCCCGTCGCCCACCGTCACCCGGTGCAGCGCGAAGTCGTCCACCGGCACCGGCCAGGTCACCACTCCGTCGGCCACCGGCCGCGGCGACACCACCGGCTGTTCCAGCACCTCGAAACGGAGCACCCGGAGCAGTTCGGCCACGTCCACGTGTTTGGCGGTGAACCCCCCGCGTAGCACGTTGTCGCTGGCCGCCATCACCTCCACGCCGGTGCCGCGCAGGTACGCGTGCAGGTTCCCGGCCGGCATCCAGATCGCCTCGCCCGGGGCCAACCGAACCCGGTTGAGCAGCAGCGCCACCAGTACCCCGGGATCGGCCGGATACGCCTCCGCCAGCAACCCGACCAGGCCCGCCGCCGGCTCGGCGACCGCCGCCGCCCGTACCGCCGCCACCAGCCCGGCACGCTCCGGTGCCGGCCAGGACAGCAGCAGGCGTACCGCCTCGGCCAGCCCCGCCGTCCCGGCACCCAACGCGTCGAGCACCGGCCGCAGCTCCGGTACGCCGAACCCGGCGAGCACCGCCGCCGAGGTGGCCGGATCCCGGAACCCGCACAGCGCCTCCATCGGCCCGAGCGCCACCAGCAACTCGGGCTTGTGGAACGGGTCGACGTAGTTGCGGTGACCGTCCCCCCGGACGTTCTCCGCGGCGTACCCGGCCCGGGCCTGCTCGGCGTCCGGATGGGCCTGCAGGCTCAACGGAGTCTCAGCGGCCAGCACCTTCAGCAGGAACGGCAGCCGCGGCCCGAACCGGTCGAGCACCGGCTGACCGAGCCAGTCGCCGGGGGCGGCGGCGAGTACCTCGGTCAGCGCGACCCGGGCACCGTCGCGCTCGACCGCGGCCGGCGCGCCCGGATGCGCCCCCAGCCACAGCTCGGCCTCCGGCCCGTCGCTCGGCACCGACCGCCCCTGAAGCTCGGCGATCGCCGACCGGGATCCCCAGGCGTAGTCCTTGATCGGCCCGTACAGCAGTTCCACCGGTCAGCTCCCGGGCTGCCCGGCGTTCTTCGCCTGGTAGATGTCCGGCTCCAGGTAGATGACCCGGGCCACCGGCAGAGCGGCGCGGATCCGCGCCTCCACCGCGTCGATGCCGCGCGCCACCTCCTCGGCGGTCTCGCAGCGCGCCACCGCGATCTTCGCGGCCACCATCAGCTCTTCCGGGCCGAGGTAGAGCGTCTTCATGTGGATGATCCGCTCGACCTCGGGACCGGTGGTGATCGCCCGCTCGATAGCCGCGACCTCCGCCAGCTCGGCGCCCTCCCCGAGCAGCAGGCTCTTGGTCTCTATGGCGAGCACGATCGCGATGGTCACCAGCAGCAGGCCGATCATCGCGGTGCCCGCCGCGTCCCACCGGCCGTTGCCGGTGGCCAGGGTCATCCCCACCCCGACCAGGGCGAAGACCAGGCCGACCAGCGCACCGAAGTCCTCCAGCAGCACCACCGGCAGCTCCGGCGCCTTGGACCGGCGGATGAACCGGGCCCAGGACTCGCGACCACGGATCAGGTTCGACTCCTTGATGGCGGTGCGGAAGGAGAACGACTCCAGCACGATCGCCACCACCAGCACCGTCACCGGCACCCACTGCCAACTGGTGATGCCGTGCGGCGCCGACCACTTGTGCCACGCCTCGTAGAGAGCGAAGAGCCCGCCCAGGCTGAACAGCACGATCGCGACGAGGAAGGCGTAGACGTAGCGCTCCCGGCCGTAGCCGAAGGGGTGTTGCGAGGTGGCGGCCCGCCCGGCCCGCCTGCCGCCGATCAGCAGCAGCGCCTGGTTGCCCGAGTCGGCGACCGAGTGGATCGCCTCGGCCAGCATCGACGACGAACTCGTCAGCAGGTACGCGACGAACTTCGTCACCGCGATACCGAGGTTGGCCAGCAGCGCGGCGATGATCGCCCTGGTGCCCCCCTCGGCGCTCACGCCGCCGCTCCCCTGCGCTCGGTCACTGGTTGGACAGCTCCTTCATCTCTGTGATCGCCGGCACCGCCATCGGGTCCAGGCCGTGCGCCAGCGCCAGGTAGATCGACGCGAAGTCCGGCACCGCCACCAGGGAGGCCAACCGTTCCAACGCCGAACCACCCTCGGCGGTGACCACGTCGCACCGTACGCCGCGTCGCTCGGCGAGGGTCTGCACCGCCTCGGCGCGGCGCTCCTCGACCGCGAGGGGCTCGTCGGTGTCGTCCCCGGCGTTCAGGCCGCCGTCGCGCAGCAGCACCAGCCGCAGCCGGGTGCCGTCGCCGGCCGACTCGTCCGGATCGGCGAAGATGTCCCGCTCCCCCTCGGCGAGGCCACCGAATACGCCGTCGAGCAGGCCGACCCGCCCCCGGCCCGCCTCACCGAGCGCCCCGGTGACCACCGGGTACCGGGCGTTGGCCGACAACGTGTCACCGAAGCGGCGGGCGGCGACCGCGGCCAGCGGCGACGAGCCCCAGACGATCGGGATCGACCCGGCCAGACCGAGGGCCAGCGACTTCGCCGGGTTGACGAAGGATTCCGCGGTGGGCCGGCTGCGGTCGGCGTCGGCGTCCAGCCGGGCCGCCGTCTCCGCGAGGTCCGCCTCGTTGACCTTCACCAGGCCGAGCGCCCGCGCGGCGAGCAGGACCGGCACGGTCAGCGCCCAGAGGCTCGCGCGCGCCGGGGCCCGCCGGGGCACCGGGATGAACGGGGAGCGGGCCCGCTCGGCCACCGAATGCAACTGCGAGTCGGGCGGGCCCACCGCGACCAGCCGGGCCCCGCGCCGGTGAGCGGCCTCGGCGGCACCCAGCGCCTCGGGGCTGCGACCCGACGCGCTGACCGCGATCACCACGTCGGCCGCGCCGACCCAGCCGGGCACCCCCGCGCTGCGATGCGGGATGACCGGCACCGGGCAACGCGGCCCGGCGACCGTGGCCAGCACGTCACCGGTACGCCCGGCGGTACCGATGCCGGCGATGACGACCGCCCGGGGCCGCCCCTCACCGCCGAGCGCGGACAGGTTGGCCTCGGCGGCCAACGCGGCGGACTCGCGGACCTGCGCCCCGGCCGAGGCGGTGTGCCGCAGCATGCCGCCCGGGTCCCGCTCGGCCAACGCCTCCGGGTCGTCGAGCAGCCTCTCGTCGGCGTGGCGGTGGCCGCTTACGCCGGCCGTTCCGTCGATCACGACTGCTCCGCCGGGCCGCGGGCCTCGTCCAGCAGCAGCACCGGTACGTCGTCGCGGACCTCGAAGATCCGTCCGCACTCGGTGCAGGTCAGCGTCTGGGCCTGCGCGTCGTAGTCGAGCGGGGCATGGTGTGTGTCCGGGCAGGCGAGGATGTCCAGCAACTGCGGGTCGAGGGCCACTGCGCGGCTCCTTCCACGTATGCGGCTTTCACCGGTCGACGGTGCCGACCGGCGCGAGCGATCTTATCGGCGAACCCGGTCGAGCACGTCGTCGCGGAGCGAGGCCATCCGCTCCGTGGTGGGCGCCTCGACGTTGAGCCGCAGCAGCGGCTCGGTGTTCGAGGCACGCAGGTTGAACCACGCCCCGTCGGGGAAGCGCAGGGTGAGTCCGTCCATCTCGTCAGCCTCGGCGTCCGGGTACGCGGCACGCACCTCGGCCACCTTCGCCGCCTGGTCCGCCACCGTGGAGTTGATCTCACCCGAGGCGACGTACCGCTCGTACTCGGCGGCCAGCGTGGACAGCGGCAACGACTGCTCGCCGAGCGCCGCCAGCGTGTGCATCGCGGCCAGCATCCCGGTGTCGGCGAACCAGAAGTCCCGGAAGTAGTAGTGCGCTGAGTGCT
Source organism: Micromonosporaceae bacterium KJ-029 (assembly GCA_005402585.1). GTDB lineage: Bacteria > Actinomycetota > Actinomycetes > Mycobacteriales > Micromonosporaceae > Micromonospora. The sequence continues at coordinate 334,999 of BIFP01000008.1, forward strand.
CGCCGCCGAAGACCGCGTTGGTGCGGGCCATCTCGGCCTTGATGAACGAGTGGCCCACCCGGGCCACGACCGGCTCGCCACCGTGCTCCCGGATGATCTCCGGCACCGCGTTGGACGTGATCAGGTTGTGGATGACCGGCGACCCGGGGTACTTGGCCAGTTCCCGGGCCGCGACCAGGGCGGTGATCGCCGACGGCGAGACCGGCTCGCCGCGCTCGTCGATCACGAAGCAGCGGTCGGCGTCGCCGTCGAACGCCAGCCCGATGTCCGCCCCGTGCGCCACCACCGCGCGTTGCAGGTCGACCAGGTTCGCCGGATCCAGCGGGTTGGCCTCGTGGTTGGGGAAGGTGCCGTCCAACTCGAAGTAGAGCGGCACGATGCGCAGCGGCAGGGCCGGCAGGACGGCGTCGCCGAGCACGCTGGGTACGGTGTGCCCGCCCATGCCGTTGCCCGCGTCGACTACCACGGTCAGCGGCCGGATGCCGGACAGATCCACCAGGGTGCGCAGGTGTGCCGCGTAGTCGGCGAGCAGGTCCCGCCGCTCGGTCGGCGCGGTCGGCTCGCCGAGTGGTTCGTCCTTGTCGAGCAGGGCCTGCGCCCGGTCACGGATCTCGGCCAGCCCGCTGTCCTGCCCGACGGGGCGGGCCCCGGCGTGGCACATCTTGATGCCGTTGTACTGCGCCGGGTTGTGACTGGCGGTGAACATCGCCCCGGGCAGCCCGAGCGCACCGGAGGCGTAGTAGACCATGTCGGTGGAGGCGAGCCCGATCTCGATGACCGGGCGCCCCTCGGCGCGTACGCCGGCGGCGAAGGCCGCGGCCAGCCCCGGCCCGGAGGCCCGCATGTCGTGCCCGATCAGCACGGCCGCCCCCGGCTCGCCGGTGGCGTCGAGCAGCTGGGCGAAGGCGGCACCGAGGGCCCCCGCGACGCGCTCGTCCCACTGGTCCGGCACCGTCCCACGGACGTCGTACGCCTTCACAATCCGGGACAGATCAGACACCGGTTCCACTCCTCGAATGCGGGTCGTCAACGAAACTGAGCGTATCGGAGGGGCGGGCCCTGCCCCGGCTCAGCCGGAGAGCCCGCCTCGGTACCCCTGGTCATCACCCTCTCCGGCGGCCGGCGGCGGGTCCTGCCGCGGCACCACCCCATGGCTCGGCGGGGCCGAGGTCGGCGCGGCCGGCGGGGCCGAGGTCGGTGGGACAGCGGAACTTCCGCCGGACGCCCGGTTCTCGCCCGAGTCGGCCGGCCGCGCACCGTAGAGACCGCCGGACGGGCGGGGGGCGGGTGCGCCGCCGTAGACCCGTGGCGTGCCGGACCGGCCCGTCCCGTACACCTGACCTGGTGGAACCGGCGCGCCACCGGGGCCCGGCGGAACCGGCATGGCACCCGGACCTGGTGGAACCGGCGCGGCGCCCTGGCCGCGGGTGGAGCGGTAGGTGGTGCCACCCGGGTTACCCGGCCGGGGGATGTCGAGGTTCTCACCGCGTTGCCGCCGGTCTGTCCGCGAGCGGTGGATCAGCAGCCCGATGAGCAGGGCGCCGGCGGCGACCATGGCGATGCCGAAGTACATCACCGGCGACCCGCCGGAGGACTCGTTGGCCGCTTGGACGAGGTCACCCTGGGTGCCTGCGGCGAGCGCCACGGTCGGCGTGGCCTCGGGGGTCGCCTCCTCGGTGACCACCTCGCTCGGAGTCGGCGACGGCGACCGGGAAGGCGACGGCGACGCGGTGACTCGCCCGCCGACCACCCGGGACTCCCTCGCGTCCCGTCCCAGCACGGCACCCCTCGCGGTGAGGGCCTCCCCCGCCACGATCAGTCGGCCGCCGGGAGCGTCGGCGGCGAAGGCGAGGCGGTACCGCATCGTCACGCGCCGGCCCTCGCAGAGCTCGTCCCTGGCCGGGGCGACCGGCGCCGTGGTCACCAGCCCCGCGTTGCCGGAGACCGCCACCGGCACCCACCGGCCATCCACGTTGGCCTGCACCGTGACCTGGCCGGGCTGCACGCCAGGCAGGCTCAGCCCCAGCGCGCTGCGTACCCGCACGCAGCCGTCGGTGCGCTTGCGCACCTCGACCGTCACGCCCTGGGGGGAACGGCCCGCGGTGAAGCTGCTCGACGACCGCACCCGCACCCGGTCCTCGTCGGCGTGCGCGGGCGTACCGCCGAGCACCACCAGGCCGCCCAGCAACACGCAGACCGTCGCGAGCCGCGCCGCGTGGCGACGTACCGACATGATCAACCACCGTTCCTCCCCCGGACGGGGGAACCGCCGGTCAGGCTACTACCGAGGCCAGACGGCGACTGGTCATCGAACACCCCGGATGTGCGCCGCGCCACGCCGGCCGGCCGCCGGGCGCTCGGGTCTCCGGCCGGTTCGACCCGGCCGCGCCCGGCCGGTGGTCAGGCCGCGCGGTCGGGTCCCTTCGCCGGGCTCGACCCGTCGCCGCCGTCCGCGTCACCCTTGCGTCCGGCGGCGCTGAACGCCAGTCCGAACGCGACTCCGATGGCGACACCGACAGCGATGCCGGCGGCGCCGTCCAGCGCCACCACGCCGAGCAGGATCCCCACCGGCCAGGCCCAGACGCGGTAGCTGATGTCCCGCTGTGGATCCGCCATTCCGCGAGCCTATTGCGGCATCGCAAGCAGCACCCGGGCCCGATCGGTCCCCCGGTCCGGCGCCACCGGCCGTCACTGTCGGTACGGTGAAACACACCCACTGCCACCGATTCACGTTTCTCGGGTAGGTTCGCGGTGTGATCGACCGCGAACAGGCCGAGCAGATCGCCGCGGTGTGGGCTCGCCGTGACTCGCTGCTCCTGGGGCACGAGTGCCGCCCCGTGGTCGCGGAGTTCGACCTCGGGTACGTCATCACATCCACGGCGTCCACACAGGTCAGAGCCCTTCCCGGGGATCTGCCGACCAGTGTGGTCGACAAGCAGACCGGCGAGGTGAGCACCTGGCCGCGGGTCCCGCCCGAGGTGGTCGAGCGGCTCTACCGCCGCAGTCGACCCAGCGGCCCACCCGCCCCGCGCACCGTGGACCCGGCCGGCCAGCTGCTACGCGAGATCAACCGGCTGCCCACGCCGACCACGACGGCCCGTCTGACCCTCGACGGGCGGATCCACACCGCTCACGGCGCCAAGGGGGACATACGGCTCAACCACCACCCGCTGGTCCACGCGTATCTCGACGTGCTGCCCGCCGGACAGCTGGTCCGCGGTGGCGTCCGGCACGCCGAACTCGTCGTCGTCTCCGACGTCCTGCACACGTACGACCACCACCGTGCCGCCGAAGGCATCGCTCCGATGAGCATGGGCGACGCGAAGGCCCTGCTGGCATCCGCCCGATTCGAGTCGTTCCGGGTTCGCGAGCCGGGCGACCCGCACGGCGGGCCCGTGGATCGACCGTGCGAGTCGTGCCTTGACCTGCTGGTGGACTTCAACGTCCTGCCCTGGTCCGAACGGGATCACACGGCGCCCTGGTTCCCAGAGCCCGCCCCTGACCCGTCCCCTGGCCGGTTCCCACCGGAAGTCGCCCGGTCCCTCGTCGCCGCCGGCTGGCGGCCACACTACGGTGACGAGGTCCTGGCCATGTCGGCCATCCGCGCCGTCAGCGCGGTACGCGGCAGGACGCACGAGCACGTCGCCTTCCCCGCCGTGGTGTCCACCCTCACCGCCTTTCCCAGCCTGGTCGGTGGGCGACGAGGCCCGGGCGAGCAGGTGTGGATCTCCCGCTTCGACATCCGCCCCCGCCAGGTGGCCCACACCGCCGACTCGCTGGCCGACTTCGCGGCGGTGATCGGGGCGCGGCTCTTCCCGATCGGCACCGAGCACCAGCACAGCATCATCGCGGTGGACGAGCACGGCCGGATCTTCGCGCTGGATCAGGCCGGTGAGTGGTTCCTCGGGGCGGACATCGACGCCGCCCTCACCACCCTGTTGCTCGGCCGCGCCCCGGCCCGGGTACGCGACGACGGCACCTGGTGACGCCGGCCGTTAAGAGGGGCCCCCTGCTCTACTCCAGGCGTTAACAGGGGGCCCTTCCTTACAGCTGTACGCCGGTGAGGACCGTGACGCGGGGGTCGGTGTAGTCGTCCATGGCGCTGCGCAGCCCCTCCCGGCCGACGCCGCTGCCCTTCACCCCGCCGTACGGCATCTGGTCGGCCCGGTACGACGGCACGTCGCCGACGATCACGCCGCCCACCTCCAGACTTCGCGCCGCCGCGAAGGCGACGTCGAGGCGGCGGGTGAAGACGCCGGCCTGCAGGCCGTACGCCGAGTCGTTGACGGCGGCGAAGCCGGCGGCGTCGTTCTCGACCCGGTCCACGACGAGCACCGGCCCGAAGACCTCTTCGGCGCAGACCTTGGCGTCCTTGGGCACACCACTGAGGACGGTCGGCGGATAGGTGGCGCCGTCCCGCCGCCCGCCGGTCTCGATGGTGGCGCCGGCCGCCACGGCCTCGTCCACCCACGCCTCGACCCGACGGGCAGCGTCCTCGGAGACCAGCGGGCCGACGTCGGTCAGCGGGTCGGACGGGTCACCGCCACGCAGTTCCCGTACCGCCGCGACCAGCCGGGGCAGGAACCCGTCGTAGAGCCACTCGTGCACGTAGACCCGCTGCACCGCGATGCAGGACTGCCCGGCCTGGTAGTTGGAGAAGGTGGCGATCCGATGCGCGGCGAAGGTCAGGTCCTCGTCGTCCGACCAGTCCTCGCAGATCAGCGCCGCCGCGTTGCCGCCCAGCTCCAGCGTCACGTGCTTCTCCGGCACCGACCGACGGATGGCCCCGCCGACCGGCCCGGAGCCGGTGAACGAGACCACCGGCAGCCGGGGGTCGGTGACCAGTTCCGCGGCGCGCTCGTTGGGCAGCGGCAGCACCGAGAACATGCCGTCCGGCAGCTCGGTCTCGGCCAGGATCTCACCGAGCAGCAGCGCCGACAGCGGAGTGGCCGGTGCCGGCTTGACGACGATGGGCGCGCCGACCGCGATCGCCGGGGCGACCTTGTGGGCGACCAGGTTCAGCGGGAAGTTGAACGGGGTGATGCCCAGCACCGGACCCTTCGGTACCCGCCGCACCAGGGCGATCCGGCCGGTGGCGGTGGGGTCGGTGTCGAGCCGTTGCAGCTCCCCGGAGAAGCGCCGCGCCTCCTCGGCCGCCCACCGGAAGGTGGACACCGCCCGGCCGACCTCGGCTCGGGCCCACTTGACCGGCTTGCCGTTCTCGGCGGTGATCAGGGCCGCGACCTCCTCGGCCCGCTCGGCGAGCCGGCGCGAGACGTGGTCCAGCGCGGCGGCGCGGGCGTGCGCGGGCAGCGCAGCGGCCGTCGCGGCCACTCCGGCCGCCGCCGCCACGGCCGCTTCGACCTGCTCGGCGGTGGCGACGGTGGTACGCCCGACCGGGCGCCCGTCGTAGGGGTGATGGACGATCACCTCGCCAGCACCGTGGGTGGGACGACCGGCGACGAAGAACGGTGTGGGCTCCACGCTGCGCAGCCTAGACCACCGAGAAGCCGACGGAAACAGTCGCCTTAACCCTTGTCTGCCGCGAATTCAGTAGCGAAGATGGCACGAAGATTGCGATAACCGCCGCGCACGGCCCCCGGACCCCTCGGAGTGATCGAGTCATGAGTGACCAGCAGAAGCTGCGCAACTTCGTCAACGGCGAGTACGTCGAGCCGGCCGACGGCGGCTACGCCGACCTGATCGACCCGTGTACCGGGGAGGTGTTCGCCCAGGCCCCGGTCTCCGGCGCCGCGGACGTCGACGCGGCCATGAAGGCCGCCGCCACCGCCTTCGAGAGCTGGCGGGACAGCACCCCGGCTGAGCGGCAGAAGGCGCTGCTCAAGCTCGCCGACGCGGTCGAGGCCCGGGCCGCCGACCTGGTCGACGCCGAGGTACGCAACACCGGCAAGCCCCGGCAGCTCACCGCCGACGAGGAACTGCCGCCCGCGGTCGACGAGTTCCGGTTCTTCGCCGGTGCCGCCCGGCTGCTTGAGGGCCGCTCGGCCGGCGAGTACATGGCCGGGCACACCTCGTACGTGCGGCGCGAGCCGATCGGCGTCTGCGCCCAGGTCACCCCGTGGAACTACCCGCTGATGATGGCGGTCTGGAAGATCGCCCCGGCGCTCGCCGCCGGCAACACGGTCGTGCTCAAGCCCTCGGACACCACGCCGGTGTCGACGCTGCTGCTGGCCGAGATCGCCGCCGAGTACCTGCCGCCGGGCGTGTTCAACGTGGTCTGCGGCGACCGGGACACCGGCCGGGCGCTCGTCGCGCACCCCACCCCGCAGCTGGTGTCGATCACCGGCTCGACCCGGGCCGGCATGGAGGTCGCCGCCGCCGCCGCGCCCGACCTCAAGCGGACCCACCTGGAGCTGGGCGGCAAGGCGCCGGTCGTGATCTTCGACGACGCCGACATCGCAGCTGCGGCCGAGGCCATCGCGGTCGGTGGCTACTTCAACGCCGGCCAGGACTGCACGGCGGCCACCCGGGTACTCACCGCCCCCGGCGTGCACGAGGACTTCGTCGCCGCCCTCACCGAGCAGGCCCGCAACACCAGGACCGGGGCGCCGGACGACGAGGACGTGCTCTACGGCCCGCTGAACAACGCCAACCAGCTGGCCCGGGTACGCGGCTTCGTCGACCGGCTGCCGGACCACGCGTCGCTCCAGATCGGCGGCACGCAGGTGGGCGAGCGGGGGTACTTCTACGCGCCCACCGTGGTCTCCGGCCTGCGCCAGCGGGACGAGATCATCCAGGACGAGGTGTTCGGGCCGGTCATCACCGTGCAGCGCTTCTCCGACGAGGACGAGGCGGTGCGCTGGGCCAACGGCGTCGACTACGGCCTGTCCGCCTCGGTCTGGACGAAGGACCACGGTCGGGCGATGCGGATGACCCGCCGGCTCGACTTCGGCTGCGTCTGGGTGAACACCCACATCCCGTTCATCTCCGAGATGCCGCACGGCGGCTTCAAGCACTCCGGGCACGGCAAGGACCTCTCGGTCTACAGCCTGGAGGACTACACCCGGATCAAGCACGTCATGCACAACATCGAGGGCTGAGATGGGATCGTCTGAGGAACTGAACAAGCGGCGGGGCGGTGCCGTTGCCCGGGGTGTCGGCAGCGTCATCCCGGCGTACGTGGACCACGCGTCCGGTGGCACCATCACCGATGTCGAGGGCCGCGAGTGGATCGACTTCGCCGCCGGCATCGCGGTCACCAGCGTGGGCAACTCCGCCCCGAAGGTGGTCGAGGCGGTACGCGCGCAGGCCGAACGCTTCACCCACACCTGCTTCATGGTCGCGCCGTACGAGTCGTACGTGGCGGTTTGCGAGCAGCTCAACGAGCTGACCCCGGGCGACTTCGAGAAGCGCTCGGCGCTGTTCAACTCCGGCGCCGAGGCGGTGGAGAACGCCGTGAAGATCGCCCGGCACGCGACCGGGCGACCGGCGGTGGTGGTCTTCGACCACGCGTACCACGGCCGGACCAACCTGACCATGGCGTTGACGGCGAAGAACATGCCGTACAAGCACCGGTTCGGGCCGTTCGCCGGGGAGATCTACCGGGTGCCGATGTCGTACCCGCTGCGCGACGGCGGCCTCGACGGCGCCACCGCCGCGGCCCGCGCCATCGAGCTGGTGGAGAAGCAGGTCGGCGCGGAGAACGTGGCCGCGCTGCTGATCGAGCCGATCCAGGGCGAGGGGGGTTTCGTCGTACCGGCGGCGGGTTTCCTGCCGGCGCTGCGCGAGTGGGCGACGGCGGCCGGGGTGGTCTTCATCGCCGACGAGATCCAGACCGGCTTCTGCCGCACCGGCGACTGGTTCGCCTGCCAGCACGAGGGGGTCGAACCGGACCTGATCACGCTGGCCAAGGGCATCGCCGGCGGGCTCCCCCTGGCCGCGGTCACCGGCCGGGCGGAGCTGATGGACGCGGTGCACGTCGGCGGCCTCGGCGGCACGTACGGCGGCAACCCGATCGCGTGCGCCGCCGCCCTCGCGACCATCGAGACCATGCACGAGCTGGACCTCGCCGCCGCGGCCCGACGGATCGAGTCGGTCATGGGCGAGCGACTGCGGGCCATCGCCGCCCGTGACCCGCGCGTCGCCGAGGTACGCGGCCGGGGCGCGATGCTCGCGGTCGAGATCGTGCAGCCCGGCACCCTGGTCCCCGACCCGGCCGCCACGGCGGCGGTCTCGGCGGCCTGCCACGCCGCCGGCCTGCTCACCCTCACCTGCGGCACGTACGGCAACGTGCTGCGCTTCCTGCCCCCGCTGGTCATCTCCGACGAGGAGCTGGCCCGCGGCCTGGACATCCTCGACGCCGCCTTCGCCTGACGTGAAAGGAGGGGCCCCCTGTTAACGCCTGGTGTATTAAAAGGGGCCCCTCCTAACACGGCAGTGCTCAGCGCAGCACCTCGACGGTGTTGTTGCGGACCAGGTTCTTGCCCGGTTCACGGATCTGTTCCATCGCGGCGGAGTTGAGCAGCACGCAACTGCCCGACGGGCCGGTCACCGTCACCGTGGTCGCCCGGTTGTTGTCCAGGTTGGTCACCCGCAGCCGGGTACCCACCGGAAACTGGTTGCTGGTGGCGGCCGGCCCGGCTGCCTCCTCGAAGAAGGTGATCGCACCCTGGCAGGCCGACCCCGCGCCGGGACGGGCCGCCGGTGGCGAGGCCGAGCCCGGCCGGTCGGCGACCCCGCCCGGCTGCCCGGCGCCGGGCTGCGCCACCGCGCCGCCCACCCGCTCGACGACGTTGCGCCGGATGACGTTCTTGCCCGGCTCGCGGACCAGCTCCATCGCGGCGGAGTTGAGCAGCACGCAACTCCCCGACGGGCCGACCACGGTCACCTCCGCCGACCTGTTGTTGTCCAGATTGGTCACCCGCAGCCGGGTACCCACCGGAAACTGGTTGCTGGTGGCGGCCGGCCCGCCACCCTCCGCCGAGAACGTGATCGAACCCGGGCAGACGCTCTGCCCGGCCGGTCCGCTGTCGGCGAACCCGAGTCCGGTGCCCACCGCCACGGTCGCCGCGGCGACCACCGCCACCCCCGCCGCCAGCACGTGCTTCCGTTGCACCCTCACCTGATTTCCTCCCGTACCTCACCGCCTGCATTCGGGGGCTGGTACGGCCTGGGAGCGCTATCCAGTTCACCGTGGTGGCGCGTATCGAAAACAAAGTTGCGGATGAACCTTTTCGGCGGGCCGGGTCACACCGGGCCGTAACGGGTCTGCGTCGCCCCGGTCAGCAACGCCCAGTACCGGTCGCCGTAGGACCAGTGCCACCACTCCGTCGGGTAGTTGACCATGCCCGCACCGGTCAGCGCGTCGACCAGGATGCGCCGGTGCCACCGGGCGACACCGCGAATCGACGGGGCCGCGGTGAAGCAGGCGTTACCGCTGGCTTCCGGGGTGGCGTCCACGGCCGTACCGAGGTCCAGTTCGGCACCATCGTCGGTGCAGAGCGTCAGGTCCACCGCACCACCGGTGCTGTGCGGCGCCACCTGGACCGGCGAGACGAACTTGGTGGTCTCCTCGTACAGCCGCTCCGGCGACCACTCCGGGTGGTTGCGGCGCAGCTCCTCCTGGTAGCCGAGAAAGATGTCCAACTGCGCCTGGTACGGCCGGTACCCCTCGATGACCAGCAGGCGCAGCCCCTCAGGCAGGGCCCGCTGCGCGGCCAGCAGCCGGTCCACCACCCCCCGGCGCAACCGGGCGTACGCCCCCACGGGGTCCGCCGCCCGGTCGTCCAACCGCAGTTCGGGCACCCCCCGCAGGTCGACCAGCGGCTCACCGTCGTCCGCGCCGGGCACCGCCGCGACGCGCGGATCGCAGAGCAGGATCACGACGTACGCCCCTTGCTGGTCGGGCGGTTCGCGTGCCGGGCGAAGGCCAGCGCGACCAGCCGGTCCACGATCTCCCGGTAGCCGACACCGGCGGCCGCCCACACCTTCGGATACATCGAGTGCGCGGTGAAGCCCGGCATGGTGTTCAGCTCGTTGACGTAGAGCTCGCCGGCCGTCTCGTCGTAGAGGAAGTCGACCCGGGCCAGTCCCCAGCCGCTGATCGCGGCGAACGCACGTACCGACAGCTCCCGGATCCGCTCGGTCACGTCGTCGGGCAACAGGGCCGGGACGACCATCGGATCGACGTCGCCGAGATACTTCTGCCGATAGTCGAACCAGCCCCCGGTGACCCGCACCTCGCCGACCGCCGACGCCTCCGGGCGTGCCCCGCCGAGCACCCCGCACTCCAACTCCCGGCCGGTCACCCCCTGCTCCACCACCACGAGGGTGTCGTGCCGCAACGCCTCCTCGACCGCCGGCGCCAGGTCGTCGCCGTCCGCCACCCGGGAGATGCCGATCGACGAGCCCATCCGGGCCGGCTTGACGAACAGCGGCCGGCGCAGGCCCACCACCAGCTTCTCCGGATCCTCGGTGGCCCGGTAGGTCTGCGCGTCGAACGAGACGTACGGGGTGATCGGCACCCCCTCGGCCCGCAGCGCCCGCTTCATCGCCACCTTGTCCATGCCGACCGCGGAGGCGAGGATGCCGCACCCCACGTACGGCACACCCAGCGATTCGAGTAGCCCCTGCACCACGCCGTCCTCACCGAACGGCCCGTGCAGCACGGGGAAGACCACGTCCAGCTCGGCATGAACCGCGCCCGGCGAGTCCACCGCGGTGACCAACGCGGTCCCCCGACGCGGCCCGGCCCGCAGTTCCACGGCCGGCCCGGTCACCGTCAGCCGGTCGTCGATGGCCCGCTCCGCTCCCGTGCCGTCGAGGAACCCGGCCAGCGTCGGCTCCGGGACGAGCCGGAGCCCACCGCCACGGGTGACCCCGATGGCGACGACGCGGTACCCGCCGCCGGACAGCGCCCGGGCCACCCCGAGCGCGGAGGCGCAGGAGACCTCGTGCTCCGCCGACGGGCCGCCGAACAGCACTCCGATCCGAACCGGTGCGCTCATGCCGCCACCTCGCTGCGCTCGGCGTCGACCTGAGCGTTATCCGCGCTGCGCCGATGATTCGCTCGCTGCCGCTCGCTCATGCCGCCACCTCGCAACGGTCGGCGCCGGCCCGAGGCCACACCACTCGCTGACGCTCACTCATGCCGCTACCTCTGTTTCGATTCGGGTGGAGACCGCCAGTCGGGCGACCAGCTTCGCCTCCACGTTTCCGCCGGTCAGCACCACGCCGACGGTGCGTTGCCGCCGGCCGCCGTCACCGCCAGGCCGCGACAGGCCGGCGCCGAGCGCGCGCGGCCCGCCGTCGGCGCCGAGATGCAGGGCGCCGGCCAGGCCGGCCGCGGCGGACGGCTCGGCCAGTACCTTCAGCTCCATGAGGAGCAGCCGGAACGCCTCGGCGATCTCCTCGTCGTCCACCCGGACCACGCCGCGCAGGCGGGTCCGCAGGACGGCGAAGGGCAACTCGCCCACACAGGACGGCCGCAGTCCGTCGGCGATCGTCGGCACCGGCTCGACCGGGGTCGGTCGACCGGCGGCCATGCTGCGGGCCAGCGAGTCGCAGCCGACCGGCTCCACGCCGTACACCTCGATCGGCCGGCCGGAGGCGGCGAGGCAGGCACCGGCGACGCCGCCGCCCCCGCCGACGGGCACCACCAACGCGTCCAGCGGGGTGCCGACCCGCTCGGCCTCCTCGATCAGTTCGAGACTGGCGCTGCCCTGCCCGGCGATGACGTCCGGGTGGTCGTACGCGTCGACGATCGGATGACCGGTCTCGTCGCTGATCCGGCGGGCAACGGCCAGCCGCTCCTCCACGGTGGTACCGGCGAGGACCACCCGGGCTCCCGCCGCCCGGGCCCGCGCGACCTTCGTCGGTGCCGCGTCGACCGGGAGCACCACGGTGGCGGCCAACTCGTGCCGCCGGGCCGCGAGCGCCACCGCGACGGCGTGGTTGCCGGTGCTCTGCGCGACCACCCCGGCGTACCCGGCGGCGGCGAGCCGGCTGACCGCGTACAGCCCGCCACGCATCTTGTACGAGCCGCCGGTCTGCAGGTTCTCCGCCTTCAGCAGTACCCGGGCGCCGGCCAGCCGGTCGATCGCCGGGGAGCGCAGCAGCGGGGTACGCACCACCCGGCCGTCGAGCCAGCGGGCGGCCTCCACCACGTCGCCCCGGCCCGGGGTGACCCTGGATGGGTCGGTACGGGATGACATGTTGTCTCCTTCCACTGGCGGTTGCACGAGGGCAGCCGGTCTTTCGGGCACGCCGATGGCCGGGCCTGGTTACGGGCATGCCAAGGGCCCGGGTGCCGCGTCGCGCAGCCCCGTCGGATCGGGTTGAGGTGTACTGCCGGCCGGAGCCGGTCAGGGTGCGGTCGGTAGTTGGACGTCTACCCGCAGCCCGCCGTACTCGGCGGGTCGGGCGGCGATGAGGCCGTCGTGCGCCTGCGTGATCGAGCGGGCGATGGCCAGACCGAGGCCCGCCCCGCCGCTGTGGTTCGTGCGGTCCCGGGCCAGTCGGCGGAACGGCTCGAAGAGCCCGGCCACCGCCTCGGCCGGCACCACCTGGCCGGTGTTGACCACGGTCAGCGCCGGGTTCTGGCCGACCGTGACGGAGAGGGTGCCGCCGGGCCGGTTGTACTTGATCGCGTTCTCCACCAGGTTGGTGACCAGGCGTTCCAGCAACACCCGCTCGCCGAAGACCAGCCGGGGTGCGAGGTGACTCTCGATCGTCACCCCGGCCTGCGTGGCCCGGTCCTGGTACGCGGCGAGCACGCCGGTGACGATCTCGTCGAGGGGCTGCGGGGTGCGGGACCGCAGCCCCTGGTCGCTCTCGCTGAGCGCGAGCAGCCCTTCGATCAGCCGCTCGTTGCGCTCGTTGGTCTCCAGCAGCTGGCCGGTCAGCAGTTCGAGCTGTTCGCCGGTGAGCGACCGGGCCATGCCGACCTCGATCAGGGTCCGCTGCACCGCCAACGGCGTACGCAGCTCGTGGGAGGCGTTCGCGGCGAACCGCCGCTGCCCCTCGTACCCAGCGGCGATGCGCTCCATCATCTCGTCGACCGCTCGGGCCAGCCGGGCCACCTCGTCGTTGCCGCGCGGCCGGATCCGGTGGCCGAGGTTCTGCGGCCCGACGTGCGAGATGGGCCCGGTGAGGTCCCGCACCGGCCGCAGGCACCACACCGCGGCGGCCCAGATCGCGACCAGCACACCCAGCAGGACGACGAGCCCGGTCAGTGGGACGGCCGGGCCGGCGAGGGCCCGCGCCGCATCGCACATCAGGCCGGAGCCCGGCAGCCCCACGTCGCAGACCCCGCGGGCCCCGAACGACAGCTCGTTGAAAACCAATGCCGTCAGACCGGGCAGGATGGAGCCGATGAGCAGGGCGAGCCCGCCGACCACCACGATGCGCCAGCGCGGGGTCATGCCGCGCCGCCGATCCGGTAGCCGGCCCGGGGCACGGTGTGGATGACCTGCGGCGTGCCGAGCTTCTTGCGCAGCGTCATCACGGTGACCCGGACGACGTTGGTGAACGGGTCGGCGAACTCGTCCCACGCCTGTTCCAGCAGTTCCTCCGCGCTGACCACCCGGCCACCGGCGCGCATCAGCACGTGCAGCACGGCGAACTCCTTCGGGCTCAGATTCACCGGATGGCCGTCACGGGTGACCGTGTGCCGGGCCACGTCCAGCACCACGCCGTGCTGCTCCAGCACGGGCGGCACCGCCGGGGCGGACCGCCGGCCGAGGGCCTGCACCCGGGCGACCAGCTCGGCGAAGGCGAACGGCTTGGTCAGGTAGTCGTCGGCACCGAGCCCGAGCCCCTCCACCCGGTCCCGGATGCCGGCGGCAGCGGTCAGCAGCAGCACCCGGGTGCCGGTGCCGGAGGCGGCGAGGCTGCGGCACACCTCGTCGCCGGTGTGCCCCGGCATGTCCCGATCCAGCACGGCCACGTCGTACCGGTTCACCCCGACCCGCTCCAGTGCGCCGTCGCCGTCGTAGCAGACGTCGACCGCCATCGAGAGGCGACGCAGCCCCTCGGCGACCATGTCCGCCAACAACCGCTCGTCGTCCGCCACCAACACCCGCACGCTTCCGCTCCCCGTGGTCCACCGCTGTCGGGCATACGTTCTCAGGCAGGAGTTAAGGGTTCTGTAAGCGCCTGCCACAGCAATCCTCCACGGCGCCGCCCTACGGACAAATACGGGCAAGTGGCATCGCGACGCTGGCGCCCTCCGGGCCGTCCGTCCGCGCCCACTTGGCGATCGGGGGTGAGCTGGGTCACCATGGGGCGCGAGGAGGTCGCCCGTGGCCGACCCGTGGCTCGCCCTGGAATTCGGCGTCGATCCGGCAGAGCGGATCGCGCAGGTCGGCGCCGCCCACGAGGCGTTCCTCACCGGCGGCGCGGAGGCGGCCCGACGCACCGACCGGCGCCTGCGCGACGTGGTGGCACACTCATGGCGCCGCTCGGCCGGCCTGCTCGACCCGGAGGCCACCCCACCGGTCGAGCTGACCGGCGATGCGCTGGCCAGCTACCGCGCGGCCCATCCCCTCGCCCGCGTCATGCCACTCTTCCGCGACCTGCTCGGCGGCATCGCCACCGACGGGGCACACCTGATGGCGGTCTGCGACGCACACGGGCGGCTGCTCTGGGTCGAGGGCCACCCGGGCGTGCTCCGGCACGCCGAGCGGATGAACTTCGTCCCCGGCGCCCGGTGGGACGAGACGCACGCCGGCACCAACGCTCCCGGCACGGCCCTGGCCGTCGACCACAGCGTGCAGATCTTCGCCACCGAACACTTCGCCCGGCCGGTGCAGCGGTGGACCTGCGCCGCCGCGCCGATCCACGACCCCGCCACCGGGCGACTGCTCGGCGCGATCGACATCACCGGCGGCGACCACCTGGCCACCCCGCAGAGCCTCGCCCTGGTCCGGGCCACCGCCCGGGCGGCCGAGGCGCAGCTCGCCGCCGACCGCCCGGTCGAGCCGGGCGTCGCGCACGTCGCCGCGCTCGGCCGCGACGAGGCGGAACTGCGGGTTCACGGGCGCCGTGTCCGGCTCGGCCGGCGGCACAGCGAACTGCTGGTACTGCTGCTCGACCATCCCGAGGGACGTACCGGCGAACAGCTCGGCCTCGACCTCTACGGCGACGACCGGCTGCACCCGGTCACCCTGCGTGCCGAGTTGTCCCGGCTGCGCCGGGTGCTCGGGCCGGAGCTGCTCGACTCCCGCCCGTACCGGCTGCGCGGTGCCGTCCGCGCCGACTTCCGTACCGTCACCGAACTCCTGGCGGGCGGCGATCCGGCGGGGGCGCTCGACGCGTACGCCGGTCCGT
This sequence comes from Micromonosporaceae bacterium KJ-029, assembly GCA_005402585.1. GTDB lineage: Bacteria > Actinomycetota > Actinomycetes > Mycobacteriales > Micromonosporaceae > Micromonospora. The sequence goes on from BIFP01000008.1 coordinate 350,287, forward strand.
TGCTGCCCGGCTCCGACGCGCCGGGAGTGGCGCGACTGCGCCGGCTGGTCGACGCCCAGCTGCGCGCGGCGGTGCTGGCCGCCGGGGACCCGGCACTGCTCGCGGCCTGGACCGCGACGCCCGCCGGGGCCGACGACCTGACCGCCTGGCAGGTGCTGGCGCGGGCGCTGCCGCCGGGCGCGCCCCGCCGGCCACTCGCCGTGGCGCGGATCCGCCAGCTCAGCATCGAGTACGGCCTGCCGCACGCAACGTCGCTGCAACGTACCGGTAACTAGCCTCCCGCCATCACCACCACATCGACGGCGGAGGTGCACCATGACGCGTTACGAGGCGCCCACCCACTGGCAGTCCCGCTATGACCATTTCATCGGCGGCGAGTACGTCAAGCCGCACGGCGGGCGATACTTCGAGAACCCGACCCCGGTGACCGGGCAGACCTTCTGCGAGGTGGCCCGGGGCACCGCCGAGGACGTCGAGAAGGCCCTCGACGCCGCGCACGGCGCGGCCGATGCCTGGGGCCGCACCCCGGTCGCCGAGCGGGCGCTGATCCTCAACCGGATCGCCGACCGGATGCAGGACAACCTTGAGTCCCTGGCCGTCGCGGAGACCTGGGAGAACGGCAAGCCGGTACGCGAGAGCCTGGCCGCCGACATCCCGCTCGCCATCGACCACTTCCGCTACTTCGCCGGGGCGATCCGGGCCCAGGAGGGTTCGCTGGGCGAGTTGGACGACGACACCGTGGCATACCACTTCCACGAGCCGCTGGGCGTGGTCGGGCAGATCATCCCGTGGAACTTCCCGCTGCTGATGGCGACCTGGAAACTGGCCCCCGCCCTCGCCGCCGGCAACGCGGTGGTGCTCAAGCCGGCCGAGCAGACGCCGGCCTCGATCCACTACCTGATGTCGCTGATCGCGGACCTGCTACCGCCGGGCGTGGTCAACATCGTCAACGGCTTCGGCGTCGAGGCGGGCAAGCCCCTCGCGTCGTCGGCCCGGGTGGCCAAGGTGGCGTTCACCGGCGAGACCACCACCGGGCGGCTGATCATGCAGTACGCCAGCGAGAACATCAAGCCGGTCACCCTGGAGCTGGGTGGCAAGAGCCCGAACATCTTCTTCGACGACGTGAGTGCCGCGTCCGACGACTTCCTGGACAAGGCGCTCGAAGGTTTCGCCATGTTCGCCCTCAACCAGGGCGAGGTCTGCACCTGCCCGTCCCGGGCGCTGGTCCAGCAGGGCCACTACTCGGACTTCCTGGCCGCAGCCGTCTCGCGGACGGCGGCGATCAGGCAGGGCCACCCGCTGGACACCGACACCATGATCGGCGCGCAGGCGTCCAACGACCAGTTGGAGAAGATCCTGTCCTACCTGGACATCGGGCGGCAGGAGGGCGCTCGCGTCCTGACCGGTGGCTCCCGCGCCGATCTGGGCGGCGAACTGTCCGGCGGCTACTACGTCGAGCCGACCATCTTCGAGGGCGACAACTCGATGCGGATCTTCCAGGAGGAGATCTTCGGCCCGGTGGTCTCGGTGACCTCCTTCGCCGACCTGGACGACGCCGTGAAGATCGCCAACGACACGCTCTACGGGCTGGGCGCCGGCGTCTGGACCCGGGACATGAACACCGCGTACCGGGCCGGGCGGGCCATCCAGGCCGGCCGGGTGTGGACCAACTGCTACCACGCGTACCCGGCGCACGCGGCGTTCGGCGGGTACAAGCAGTCCGGCATCGGCCGGGAGAACCACAAGATGATGCTGGAGCACTACCAGCAGACCAAGAACCTGCTGGTCAGCTACTCCCCGAAGAAGCTGGGCTTCTTCTGATGAGTGACCCGGTCTCGGTGACCCCGGCGGCGGCCGAACTGATCCGGTCGCTGCGGGGGCAGCACGGGCCGTTGATGTTCCACCAGTCCGGCGGCTGCTGTGACGGCAGCGCCCCGATGTGCTACCCGGCCGGCGAGTTCCGCACCGGCTCGTCCGACGTCCTGCTGGCGGCTCTGCGAATCGAGGGGGTTGCAGAGCCCGTGGAGTTCTGGATGTCGGCGGCCCAGTGGGAACTGTGGAAACACACCCGACTCACCGTCGACGTGGTCCCCGGCCGAGGCAGCGGCTTCTCCCTCGAAGCCCCCGAAGGCGTCCGCTTCCTCATCCGCTCCACCCTGGCCACCTGACCCCGCCCCACCCCCGCCCCACCTTTCGTGGATCATGCAGTTGTGGTGCCCGGATGATACTGATTCACCCCTTTTGCGGGGCACCACAACCGCATGATCGACAGGGTGGGGTGGGGGGTTAGGGGTGGAGGAGGGGGCGGAGAGTGGTGATGATTTGGGTGGGGCGGCGGTAGAGGTCGTGGGCGGTGAAGTGGCGCATTCGCCAGCCTTGATCGGCGAGCCAGTTCATGCGGGAGCGATCGCGGGAGAGACGATCGGGGTCGAGGTGTGAGCTGCCGTCGTACTCAATGCCGACCCGGCGATCGCGATAGGCGAGATCAAGCCGGTAGAGGGCAACGCCACGCTGGTCGTGCACCCAGACCTGGGGCTCCGGAATCGGCAGCCCAGCGTCCACGAGGAGCAGCCGTAGCTGACTCTCCTGGCGACACTCCGACCGGGGATCAGCCAGATCGACCAACTGCCGCGCCTGGCAGACGCCGCGCAACGCCCGATGCTCCACCACCTCGGCTCGCAACTGATCGGGTAGGCAGGCGCCGACGCGGAGGCAGAGGTCCAGCACGGGCAGGGCGTCCATCCGTCGGAGCACCCTCGCGAGGTCGATCGCGCAGCGGGCGGCCGGTGCACATGGCACTCCTTGGCGCATGATCGGGTCTCGCACCGGCACGACGGACTCGTGCGCCACGAGTCCCCGTATTCGCGGCACGACGGTACCGGCTGGCACGATCACATGCAGACGCTCCGAGCGCGCGTCGCCGAACCCGTGCAGCATGGCCCCGGTGTGAAATCCAGCCACCACACCCTTCGGCAACCGCTCGAACACCGCCGCGAGCAACTCGTCGGCGCCCAGACCGGTCGCCGACCCGTACACCCCCCGGGTCGGCCGGGCCAGCGACCCCGCCTCGATCCGACTCCTGATCCGCTCCCGGCTCCAGCCCGAAGCCAGCAATTCGGAATAGCGAAAAAGCCCCGTTCCCATGCCCCGGCACTGTTCCCCATCCCCTCCTCGCCAGTCGCCCTGTCACCTCCCCCTGTGGACAACCACCCCCCTGTGGATAACCCCCCCACCGGCCGCCCAACCTGCTAGCCCCTGCCCCCTCACCCGTCGATCATGCAGTTGTGGTGCCCTACAAAAACCGCAAAACCACACAAGGCAGGCACCACAACTCCATGATCGACGGGAAGGTGGGGCGAGGGCGGGGTCGGGGTGGGGAGGGGTCAGCGGGCGTCGAGGAGGGGTTGGGTGGGGTTCCAGGGGGTGCCGGTGGCGGTGTCGCGGCGGCGGCGGGCGATGGCTGACAGCGCCTCCAGCACGACGCGGTTGCCGAGGTAGGCGGTAATGTCGGCGTGGTCGTAGGGCGGGGCGACCTCGACCACGTCGACGCCGACCACCGGCAGCTCGTAGCAGACCCGGCGGACCGCGTCGAGCAACTGGCGGGAGGTGAAGCCGCCGGGCTCGGGGGTGCCGGTGCCGGGCGCCATGCCGGGGTCGACCACGTCCACATCGACGGAGAGGAACACGCCCTCGCACTCGTCGGTCGCGATCTCGAACGCCTCGGTGAGGCAGGAGTCCAGCCCCCGGGCGACGATCTCGGTCATCTCGTACGAGCGCATCCGCTGCTCGGCCATCCAGGACAGCGTCTCCGGCCCCGGCCAGTAGCCGCGCAGGCCGATCTGGAGGAAGCGGTCGCCGCGTACCGCGCCGGACTCGATGAGCCGGCGCATCGGCTGTCCGTGCCCGTGCAGGGAGCCGAACTCGATGTCACCGGTGTCGGCGTGCGCGTCGAAGTGCACCAGTGACACCCGACCGAACCCGTGCTGGCGGGCCACCCCGGTGGCGTCGGGCAGCGCGATGGAGTGGTCGCCACCGAGTACGACGGGGATCGCGCCGGCCCGCGCCACCGCGTACACGGCGGACTCCAGTGCGCCCAGGGACCGCTCGATGTCGCCGGAGAACATCTCCACGTCACCGGCGTCGTACACCCGCAGGTCGCGCAGGGCGTCGACGCGCAGCGCGAGGGACGGCCGGGAGCCGTCGTGCGGGAGGTAACACGCCTGCCGGATGGCCGACGGGCCGAACCGGGTGCCGGGCCGGTGCGAGGTGCCGCCGTCGAACGGGGCGCCGACGATGACCACGTCGGCGTCCGCGTAGGTCACCGGCTCCTCGAGGGTGCACGGCGGCACGCCGAGGAACGTGACGTCGGGCCCGAACATCGGGCCGTAGCGGGTCACCGTTCCTCCATTCCCCACGGCGAGCCGTAGCCGGTCAGCAGGTCGAGGAACGGCTTCGGCGGCAGCGCCTCCGGGCCGAGCACGCCGGCGCCCGACCAGGCCCCGGTGGCGAGCAGTTCCAGGGCGACGACCGGATTCACCGCGGTCTGCCAGACCACCGCCTGGTGGCCGTACTCGCGCATCGACCACTCGTTGTCCACCACGTGGTAGAGGTAGACCTCGCGGGGTCGGCCGTCGACGCCGGTCCCCTTGACCCAGGTGCCGGCGCAGGTCTTGCCGCGCATCCGGTCGCCGAGGGTGGCCGGGTCGGGCAGGCAGGCGGCCAGCACGTCACGCGGCGACACGGACACCCCGCCCACCCGGACCGGGGAAACGGAGTCCAGGCCGAGCTTGTGCAGCGTCTTGAGTACCTCGATGAACTCGTCGCCGAGGCCGTACTTGAAGGTGACCCGCTTCGCCGGCACCCAGCGCGGGATCAGCAGCACCTCCTCGTGTTCGACGTTGACGCACTCGACCGGCCCGATGCCCTCGGGGAAGTGGAACACCTCCGGCTCGCTGAACGGTTCGGTGGTGAACCAGCCCCGACCGGCCTCCCAGACCACCGGCGGGTTCAGGCACTCCTCGATGGTGGTCCAGATCGAGAACGACGGCGCGAAGTCGTAGCCGTCCACGGTCAGGTTCGCCCCGTCCCGCACCCCGATCTCGTCGATCTCGCGGAACAGCTCGTCGGCGGCGTACCGGGCGAAGACGTCCGACAGGCCGGGCTCGACGCCGACGCCGCACAGCGCCAGCCGGCCGGCGGCCTCCCACTGCCCGGCCGCCGCGAACTGCTCGTCGCCGAGCTTCACGCCGGTCTCCGCGTGCGGGCGCTCCGGGTGCGGGTGGGACAGCGACATCGCCATGTCCAGGTAGTCCGCGCCGGCCGCGTACGCGCCGTCGAAGATCGGCATGACGAAGCGCGGGTCGACCGCGTTGAGCACATGGGTGATCCGGTGCTCGCGGCAGAGCGCGGCGACCGCGTCCGCCGAGGAGGCATCGACTGCGGCGGCGACGAACCGGTCACCGTGGCCGGCCACCGCCCGATCGGCGCGACCGGCGTCGTAGTCGGCGACCACCATGGTCTCGAAGAACGTGCGTCGGGCCGCGATGGCGACGACGGCGGAGCCGACGCCACCGGCGCCGACGAGCAGGATACGCATCAGGAATCGAACCCCAAACCAAAACGATCGAGCGTACGGAGCCAAACGTTGCGACGTCCCTGCCGCGCGTCGGCGCGGGCCAGAGACCAGCGGGTGAGCTGAATGCCGGCCGCGCGGGCCGGCTCCGGCGGGAACGGCAGCGGCTTGCCGCGGACCAGGCCGAGCCGGGTCAGCGGGGTGTCCGCCCCGTCGAGCAGGTCGAGCATCACGCGGGCACCGAACCGGGTCGCGCCGACGCCGAGGCCGGTGTACCCGGCCGCGTACGCCAACCGGCCGGAGTACGCGGTGCCGAAGAACGGGCAGAAGCGGGTGCAGGTGTCGATCACCCCGCCCCACCGGTGGCTGAACCGCACGTCGGCCAGCTGCGGGAAGGTGGTGAAGAAGTGCGTGGCGAGAGCGGTGAAGGTCTGCTCCCGCTGTTCGAGCGCGGGAGCTATCCGGTTGCCGTAGTGGTAGACGGCGTCGTAGCCGCCGAACAGGATCCGGCCGTCGCCGGTGATCCGGTAGTAGTGGAACTGGTTGCCGGTGTCCGCCAGCCCCTGCCGGTTGCGCCAGCCGACGGCGTCGCGCTGCTCGGGCGTCAGCGGCTCGGTCATCAGCGCGTAGTCGTACACCGGCACCACCCACGCGCGCAGCCGGCGCAGCAGCGGCGGGAACGCGTTGGTGGCCAGCACCACCTGCCGCGCGCGCACCGAACCCGGCACCTGCTCGGCGCCGGTGGGCCGTGGGTCAGCGAGGCGGCGCAGAAGCCGCCGTTGCGCCCGGACGCCGCCCAACCGCAGGTACCCGCCTCGACCAGCAGCACGTCCCGCCCCGGGTCGGCCCGCTTGGCCAGCAGGGCGGCCCACAGGCCGCTGTAGCCGCCGCCGATCACCAACAGGTCGGCCTCGGACGCGCCGGACAGCGGCGGCAGCGGGTCGGGCCGCTCCGGCCGGTCGAGCCAGTACGGCACGCGCGCCGCGCCGGCCAGGGCGCGCCCTGGCGCCCCGCCGGGACGCGCCCGGGTCATGACCGGCTGCTTGGGCGGGCCACGGGTACGGCTACCGCCGCCCGCCGGGCCCGCCGGCCGCGCAGCGAACTGGCCAGCACCAGCAGCAGCGCGATCAGGAACATCGCCGTGCCGATGACGTTGACCTGCGGCGGGATGCCCCGCTGGGCGGCGCCCCAGACGTACATCGGGAACGTCACGGTGGTGCCGGAGTTGAAGTTCGTGATGATGAAGTCGTCGAAGCTGAGCGAGAAGGCCAGCAGGGCGGCGGCCACGATGCCGGGCAGCACCAGCGGCAGGGTGATCCGCCGGAACGTCTGCCACTCGCTGGCGTACAGGTCCATCGCGGCCTCCTCCAACCGCCGGTCCATCCCGGCCAGCCGCGCCTTGACCGTCACCACCACGAACGACACGCAGAACATGACGTGCGCGATGACGATGGTCCAGAAGCCCAGCGGCACCCCACCGGCGACGAAGAGGGCGAGCAGCGAGGTACCCATCACCAGTTCCGGCGTCGCCATCGGCAGGAAGATCAGCACGTTGAGCCCGGACCGGCCGCGGAACCGGTGCCGGACCAGCGCGAACGCCATCAGCGTGCCGAGCGCGGTGGCCGCCACCGTGGCGATGAAACCGATCTGCACACTGCGCAGCACGGCATCACACATGTCCGAGGTGGCGCACGGGTTGCGCCAGTTGTCGAGGGTGAACTCGTTGAAGTCGTACGACAGCCGGCTGGAGGGGCGGTTGAAGGACAGCCCGGCGACCACGGCGATCGGCAGGAACAGGTAGCCGAGCACCAGCAGCGCGACGCCCATCACCCAGTGCTGGGCGAACCAGCGGGAAATTTTCATCAGATCCGCCTTCCGTTCGCGACTGCGGGGCTCCGCTGCGCTGCACTCCTCGCGCTCACAGGACTTCCTCCGTGCCGGCCCGGCGCAGGTAGACGAAGACCACCGCGAGGATCGCCGACATCAGCAGGAACGACAGCGCCGCTCCCTGCGGGTAGTCCAACCGGACCAGGAACGCCGAGTCGATGACGTTGCCGATCATGTACTGGTTCGGGGTGCCGAGCAGTTCGGCGTTGATGTAGTCGCCGGTCGCCGGGATGAAGAACAGCAGGGTGCCGGCGATCAGGCCGGGCATCGACAGCGGCAGGGTGACCCGCCGGAACGTCTTCAGCGGGCTGGCGTACAGGTCGCTCGACGCCTCCAGCAGCCGGTAGTCGAGCCGCTCCAGGCTCGCGTACAGCGGCAGCACCAGAAACGGCAGGAAGTTGTACGTCAGGCCGAGCACCACCGCGACCGGGGTGGCCAGCAGCCGCCCGTCCGGGCCGAGCAGGTGCACGTCGCGCAGCAGCCCGACCAGCCAGCCGTTGTCCGACAGGATGGTCTTCCAGGCCAGCGTGCGGACCAGGAAGCTGGTGAACATCGGCGCGACCACGCAGACCAGCAGGAGGTTCTTCCACCGCCCGGCCTTCTGCGCGATCGCGTAGGCCAGCGGGTAGCCCATCAGTAGCCCCAGCACCAACGCGATGCCGGCGTACAGGAACGACCGGCCGAACTGCGGCCAGTACGCCTGCAGCGCCGTCGGGTAGTTGCCGAACGCCCAGGTCAGCGCGTACCCGGTGGAGAGCGAGCCGTTGGGGTCGTAGAGGCTGGCGGCGGCGAGCTGCACCAGCGGCACGGCGAAGAAGAGGAACAGCCAGGCCGCCCCGGGCAGCAACAGCAGATACGGCAGGAACCGGTGGCGCCCCGGGCCGGCAGCCGGCGGCGGCGACGCCGGCTGCCCCGAAGCGGTGGATACGTGAGCCAGCGCGCTCACGCCGCCGCCTCGCTTCGCTCGGCAGCGGCGCGAGGCGCCGCAATGCTGTGCCTAATGGTTCGCTCACTCCGCTCGCTCATGAGGACGCACCCACCGGCTCGTCGAGGACCGGGCTGGTCCGGTCGTCCTCACCCGTTCGGCGGCCGAGCAGGAAGGAGTGCCGCGGATCCCAGTAGGCGACCGCCCGGTCCCCCGGCACGAACCGCTGCTGGGCGCCGCTGTTGGCGGCGAAGACACTCACCTCGGTACCCCAGCCGGTCCGCAGCAGGTACTGGGTGCTCACGCCGACGTACGAGGCGTCACTGACGGTCCCGTCGAGGTACTGGCAGCCGGCCGGTACCTGGGCGGCGGTGCCCGCCAGGTGCAGCTTCTCGGGGCGTACCCCCAGGTGGACCGGGCCCTGGTTGCTGCGGGCCCGGGCGGCCGGCACCGAGAACCGCCCGCCGTGGGCGGTGACCAGGATCTCGCCCCCGTTGCCGCCGGCGACCTCACCGGCGATCAGGTTGGACTGGCCGAGGAAGTTGGCCACGAACGCGGTGGCCGGGAACTCGTAGATCTCGGCCGGCGCGCCGAGCTGCTCGATCCGCCCGGCGTTCATCACCGCGACCGTGTCGGCCATCGTCATGGCCTCCTCCTGGTCGTGGGTGACGTGCACGAAGGTGATGCCGACCTCGGTCTGGATCCGCTTGAGTTCGATCTGCATCTGACGGCGGAGCTTGAGATCCAGCGCGCCGAGCGGCTCGTCGAGCAACAGCACCTGCGGGTGGTTGATCAGCGCCCGAGCCAGCGCGACCCGCTGCTGCTGCCCGCCGGAGAGCTGCGCCGGGCGGCGCCGCTCGTAGCCGTCGAGCTGCACCAGCGACAGCATCTGCCGGACCTGCTGGTCCACCGAACGGATGCCGCGCCGGCGCAGCCCGAAGGCCACGTTCTCGAAGATGTCCAGGTGCGGAAAGAGCGCGTAGCTCTGGAACACCGTGTTGACCGGCCGCTTGTACGGGCGCAGTCGGGCGATGTCCCGATCGGCGAGCAGCACCTGCCCGCTGGTCGGCTCCTCCAGGCCGGCGATCATCCGCAGGGTGGTCGTCTTGCCGCAGCCGGACGCGCCGAGCAGGGCGAAGAACGAGCCCTGCGGGATGGTCAGGCTCAGGTCGTCGACGGCGGTGAACGCGCCGAATTTCTTGGTGAGGTTGGCGAGCCGCAGGTCGCCAGCCGGAGTTTCCCGCGCCATCGTCACGCTCCGATAACCTGCTGGAACTTGGTCTCGTACTCGCGCTCCTGCTGCTCGTCCAGCGCCATGAAGACCCGCGCCTTGGAGAGCATGGCCTCGTCCGGGAAGATCAGCGGGTTGGCGGCGAGTTCAGGGTCAATCTTCTCCATCTCCGCCTGCGCGCCCTGGACGGGGCAGATGTAGTTGACGTAGGCGGCAAGCGTGGCGGCGACGGCCGGCTCGTAGTAGTAGTTGATCAGCTCTTCGGCGTTGGCCTTGTGGGTGGCCTTGTTCGGCACGAGCATGTTGTCCGACCAGAGCATCACGCCGGAGTCGGGCACCACGAACTTGATCTGCTCGTCGTCGAAGCCGAGCTGGATGATGTCACCGGACCAGCCGATGCACGCCGCGATGTCACCCTTGGCCAGGTCGGGCGCGTAGTCGTTGCCGGTGAACCGGCGGATCTGCCCGGAGCTGACCGCCTTCTTGAGCTTGTTCAGCGCGTCGTCGAACTGGTTGGCGGTGAAGTCGCCCGGATTGTGCCCGTTGGACATCAACAGCAGCCCCATGGTGTCGCGCATCTCGGTCAGCGCGGTCACCTTGCCCTTGAGGTCGGGGCGGGTGAGCAGCTCGTCAACCGTCCGGATCTCCCCGGTGACCCGGCCGTTGTACGCGAGGCCGGCCAGCCCGGACTGCCATGGGACGGCGAGGTGGTTGTCGACGTCGAAGGGACGGTTACGCAGCGAAGGCAGCAGGTTGGCCTCGACGTTGGGCAGCTTGGACTTGTCGAGCTTCTGGATCCAACCGAGGCGGATCATCCGGGCGGCCATCCAGTCGGTGAGGACCATGACGTCCCGCCCGGTGCTCTGACAGGCGGCCAGCTGGTTCTGCACCTTGCCGAAGAACTCGTTGTTGTCGTTGACGTCCTCGGTGTAGGTCACCTGGATGCCGGTCTTGCTGACAAACCGGTCGAGCGAGGGACGCTTGCTGTTGTTGTCCTCGTCCACGTCCATGTACTGGGGCCAGTTGGAGAACGCCAGCTTCTTCTCCGTACCGGACAGGTCCTCGCTGGCGCAGCCCGCCTCGGTCTGCTGGGCACCCTTGGTGCCGCAGCCGGCGAGGGTCCCGCCCGCAGCGAGCAGTGCGGCCGAGCCGAGGGTGCCAGTGAGCAGACCACGCCGGGTGAGGGGCCGGAGGGCACTACGCATGTGACGACTCCTAGGGGTCATCGTCGGCGGCAGGACGGGGGGTGGCGCGCCGGCGGGAGGGTCAGTGGCGATGGACGACTGATCCTGACATGAGGAGACCTCTCTCACAAGGGATTCCGTTGCTGGTATAGCCCTGGACGACGAATTACGCCAGACTGCCCGATGGCACTAGGCTCAGCCCGGTGACGGACATGGGGAGCGGTCGATGACGAACCGGCAGCACGACAACGGCAACGGTGGGCGCCGGGTCAGCGTGCGCGAGGGTGCGAGCCATCACCTGCTCGACGACGTGGCCAAGCAGATCATCGAGCAGTTGCAGGAGGACGGGCGCCGGCCGTACGCGACCATCGGCAAGGCGGTGGGGCTCTCCGAGGCGGCGGTACGCCAGCGCGTACAGCGCCTGCTCGACGCCGGGGTGATGCAGATCGTCGCGGTGACCGACCCGCTCCAGCTGGGTTTTCCCCGGCAGGCCATGATCGGCCTCCGTACCGACGGCGACCTGGAGGCGGTGGCCGACCGGATCGCCGACCTGGAAGAGGTCGACTACGTCGTGATCACCGCCGGCTCCTTCGACCTGCTGGCCGAGGTGGTCTGCCGCAACGACGAGCACCTGCTGGACATCCTGCAACGGCTGCGCGCCGTCTCCGGCGTCCTCTCCACCGAGGCCTTCGTCTACCTGAAGCTCCGCAAGCAGACCTACAGCTGGGGCACCGCCTGACTCACCCCTCGCCGATCAGGGAGTTGTGGTGCCGGAAATTCGACGAACACCCCGCTTCGTCACCACCACAACTCCATGATCGACGCTAATGGGTCGGCGAGGGGGTGGTGGCGACGAACGCGCGCCAGGCATCGGGGGTGAAGGTCAGGGTGCCGGCGTCGCGATTCTTGCTGTCGCGCACCAAGACGCGGCCCGGCAGGTTGTCGGCCACCTCGACACAGTCGCCGCCGTTGTTGCTGCTGCGGGTGGCGGTGCGCCAACGGGCGCCGGTCATCTCCATGTCGTCGCCACTTCCCTGATCAGCTCGATGGACCGCCGACGGGGCAGCGCCTCACCGGTGACGCTCTCCCATCTCGCGCCCAGGCTAGTGCGGTGGCCACTAACGTTCACCGGGTTCTGGTGGCCGGGGAAGTGTCGTACGGGTGGTGTTGAGTCCCGGGTGTGCCTCGTCGTCGTGATCCCGCTGCGTCTGTGGTGGTGTACCGCACCGCTCGGGTGGGGTTGCGGGTGACTGAGGGGCAGCGGCGGCGGTGTTTCGGTCTGCTGCGTTCGGCGGGTGACGTGTGGGCCTGTGTCCTGGAGGTCAACGCCTGGCGGCGCCGCCGCCAGGACAGCCCTCTGGCCGGCTATCAGGAGTTGTGCCGCCAGTTGGCGGCGTCCGGTCCGGGCACGTTCGGTGACCTGGACTCCGTAGGTGCCCGGTCGGTGTTGCGGCGGTTCTCGGATGCGTGGTTCGCGGCGGCGAAACGCCGCAAGGCCGGTGACGCCACAGCGCGGTTTCCGCGTCGTCGGCGTGCTCTGGTGCCGGTGCGCTGGTACCAGGGCACGTTCACCATCATCGGGCGGCGGGTGCGTATCCCGACCGCGAAAGGCAGCCCTGCGTTGTGGGTGCGGCTGGCCCGCGACCTGCCCTACCCGGTCGAGCACATCCGATCGATCACGCTCGGGCATGAGGGCGGCCGGCTGTTCCTGGATGTGACCGCCGAGGTTCCGGTGGCGGCCTATCCGCCGGGTGAGGGGCCGGATCCGGGTCGGGTGGCCGGGGTGGATCTGGGGATCATTCATCCGTACGCGGTGGCCGGTCCGGACGGGCAGGGCCTGTTGGTGTCCGGCAGGGCGATCCGTGCCGAGCATCGGATGCACCTGGCTGACACGAAGGGCCGCCGTCGGGCGGTGGCTCGGCGGGCACCGAAGCCGGGGCAGAAGGGCTCCCGGCGGTGGCGGCACTACCGCCGCCGCACCCGACAGGTGGAGGGTCGGCATCGGCGGCGGGTACGACAGGCCCACCACGAAGCCGCCAAAACCGTGATCACCTGGGCCGTCCAGCAGCGGGTCGGTGTCCTGCGCGTGGGTGACCCCCGGGGTGTGCTGGATGTGCCCGCCGGGCGGCGGCATACCTGCGGCTGCGGCAGTGGCAGATCGGCCGGCTGATTCAGGTCCTGACCGACAAGGCCACCCTCGCCGGCATCACCGTCCACCTGGTCGACGAACGGGGCACGTCGTCGACCTGTCCCACCTGCCACCGGCGGGTACCGAAACCACGCGGGCGGGTCTTCACCTGCCCACACTGCACATATTCCGGGCACCGCGACCTGACCGCGGCCGCCAGCATCGCCACCCGCACCCCGGGCGGCGGACCCACCACCACGACAGCACCCGCAGTGCTGCCGCAGGTGATCACGCACCGTCGAGCCGGCCGACACCTCCCCGGTACCGGCCAGTCCCGACGTGACCCCCGCCGCCCACCCCGGGCGGCGCCACGGGTCGGTTGGCCAGCGGTGGCCCGCCCCACCCACCCGGGAGGGGAGTCGCTCGCCACAACGGCGAGGATCCACAACACCCCACCGGACACCCGGTGAACGTTAGTGGACACCGCTCTAGCAAGGTCGGCAGGGTCGGTCACCACCTGACCGCGCAGCTGGTTGTCGAGGTAGGCCGCCTCGGCGCCGTCCGGCGTCCGGGCCAGCACGAACGGCCCGGCCAGGCCGGTGTGCCACGGTTCTCCGCCGGGACCACCCGCACCTGCACGTTCTCCCGCTCGCCCAGGTCGGCCAGGTGGGTGAGCTGCCCGGCCATCACCGCGCGGTCGCCGCCCACCCGTCGACGCAGCACCACCTCGTCGATCACCGCCACCAGTTGCAGCGGGCTCTCGCGTTGTAACACCCGCTGCCGCGCCAGCCGCGCCGCGACGATCTCCTCCACCTCCGCTGGCGGCACCAGGCCGCCGGTCGCCAGCACCGCCCGGGCGTACGCCTCGGTCTGGAGCAGGCCCGGCACGAGCAGTGGCTGGTACGACCGGAGCGAGCTGGCCTTCTGCTCCAGTTCCGCCCACTCCCGGAACCAGGGCAGGTCGCGGCGGCGGAACGGCTCCGGCCAGAGATCCTTGGCCTCCCGCCCCAGGACCGTGGCGACGGCGATCCGGGTCCGGGGATGCGGAGTCCGGCCATCCGCCAGCCACCGACCCGCCGTTTTCGGGTCGACGCCGACCTTCCCGGCCAACGACTCAGCGGTTTCACCCTTGTCCGCCATGGCCAGCCTCAGCGCCTCGTTCATCCGCAGACCTCCACCTGAGCGTCACATTGCGCCGCACGCTAGCCACCCTGGGTGCTGTTGTCTGCCCGATCTCGGCGTGTTGCGTCGGGACTGTTTCGCGCACTTGAGGTGCGACCAAAATGAGCCCGAAGTGCCCTGGACCCGCCCACCACCCCACCGCCCCACGGCCCGCACCCCTCGGACGGGCTACCCGGGCTCGCCGCGGTCTCGCTGCTGCGCACCCCCGCCCGGCAAACCACCCCCACCCACCCCTTTGCTCTGCTCCAACCGACGCAACGGCTTGCTCTGCTCCAACCGGCGCAACGGCTGCCGCCCGGAACCAGTGCGCGGGTTGAAGCAGAGCAAAGGGGGCCGTGGGGTGCCACGGCCCCGGCTCCGCCAGTACCCGGAGGCCCCGGCAGGAGGCCGGCAGGAGGGCCGACAGGGGATCGGTAGAGCGAGTGGGCGGTATGCGGATTCCGTCGCGTAAGCCATAGAGGCTCGCTGAATCCGTTGCGTCAGGGCGCGTATCCAACCGATTGCACTTGCCTTTCGACGTCGGACTGTGGGATAACCGTGGGCAGTGCGGCCGGTGACCCCTGACCGGCCCGAGACCCGATGGGGCTGACATGGCCAACGCCACCGACCACCTCTGGATGCACTTCACCCGGATGGCGAGCTACTCCGCCGGTGAGGTGCCGACCATCGTGCGCGGCGAGGGCGCGTACGTCTGGGACGCGCAGGGCCGGCGCTACCTGGACGGACTCGCCGGTCTCTTCGTCGTCAACGCCGGCCACGGCCGCACCGAGCTGGCCGAGGCCGCCGCCAAGCAGGCCGGCGAGCTGGCCTACTTCCCGCTCTGGTCGTACGCCCACCCGACCGCCGTGGAGCTGGCCGAGCGGATCTCGGCGCTCACCCCCGGCGACCTGAACCGGGTCTTCTTCACCACCGGCGGCTCGGAGGCGGTCGAGGCGGCCTGGAAGCTGGCCCGGGCGTACTTCAAGCGGACCGGCAAGCCGACCAAGCACAAGGTGGTCAGCCGGTACATCGCCTACCACGGCACCTCGATGGGCGCCCTGTCGATCACCGGCCTGCCCGGCATCAAGACCGACTTCGAGCCGCTCGTTCCGGGCGGCATCAAGGTGCCGAACACGAACTTCTACCGCGCCCCCGAACACGGCGACGACCCGGTGGCGTTCGGTCGCTGGGCCGCCGAGGAGATCGGCCGCGCCATCGAGCGGGAGGGGCCGGACACCGTCGCGGCGGTCTTCCTGGAGCCGGTGCAGAACTCCGGCGGTTGCTTCCCGCCGCCGCCCGGGTACTTCGAGCGGGTCCGGGAGATCTGCGACGAGTACGACGTGCTGCTGGTCAGCGACGAGGTGATCTGCTCGTGGGGCCGGCTCGGCGAGTACTTCGGTGCCGTCCGCTACGGCTACCAGCCGGACATCATCACCACCGCCAAGGGCATCACCTCGGGCTACGCCCCGCTCGGCGCCATGATCGCCAGCGATCGGCTGATGGAACCGTTCCTGACCGAGACCGGCATGTTCGCCCACGGTGTGACCTTCGGCGGTCACCCGGTCTCCTGCGCGGTGGCCCTGGCCAACCTGGAGGTCTTCGCTCGCGAGGACCTGGTCGGGCACGTACGGGCCAACGAGGCGGCGTTCCGCGCCACCCTGGAGAAGCTGAACGACCTGCCGATCGTCGGCGACGTCCGGGGCGACGGCTACTTCTACGGAATCGAACTGGTCAAGGACAAGACCACCCGGGAGACCTTCGACGAGGCCGAGTCCGAGCGGCTGCTGCGTGGCTTCCTCTCCAGCGCGCTGTTCTCCGCCGGGCTCTACTGCCGGGCCGACGACCGCGGCGACCCGGTGGTGCAGCTCGCCCCGCCGCTGATCGCCGGGCAGGAGCACTTCGACGAGATCGAGCAGATCCTCCGGAGCGTGCTCACCGAGGCGTGGTCCCGGCTCTAGGCCGCGTCCCGACCCGGCGAGATTCGGGATAGGCATCCACCCCCGGCCGGGCCCGACCGCCACCTGCGGCTCGGCCCGGCCGGCACCGTCAGGAGCGAGCGTGCCCTACCAGGACCTGTCCTACTGGCTGTCCACCGTGGACGAGCCGCTGTCCCCGCGCCCGGCGCTGCCCGGAGACACCGACGCCGACGTGGTGATCGTCGGCGCCGGCTACACCGGGCTCTGGACGGCGTACTACCTCGCCGAGGCCGACCCGGCGCTGCGGATCGTCGTCCTGGAACGTCAGGTGGCCGGGTTCGGTGCCTCCGGGCGCAACGGCGGCTGGTGCTCGGCGCTGCTGCCCACCTCGCTGCCGGCGCTGGCCCGCCGGCACGGCCGGGACGCCGCGATTGCCATGCAGCACGCCATGCACGACACCGTGCGCGAGGTCGGCCGGGTGGTCGCGGCCGAGGGCATCGACTGCCACTGGTCGTACGGTGGCACGGTAGTGCTCGCCCGCAGCGGGCCACAGGTGGAGCGGGCCCGCGCGGCGGTGGCGGAGGCTCGGGAGTTCGGGTTCGGCCCGGAGGATCTCGCCCTGCTCGGCCAGGACGAGGCGGTGGCCCGGTGCGCCGCCGACGGGGTACGCGCCGCCACGTACACCCCGCACTGCGCGGCCGTGCACCCGGCCCGGCTGGTCCGCGGGCTGGCGCACGCGGTCGAGCGCCGGGGCGTGACCATCCACGAGCGGACCCCGGTCACCGCGATCCGGCCCGGCGCGGCGGTCACCCCGGCCGGCACGGTCCGCGCGCCCGTGGTGGTACGGGCGACCGAGGGGTACACCCCCGAACTGCCCGGGCATCGGCGTGCCATCGCACCGGTCTACTCGCTGATGATCG
This sequence comes from Micromonosporaceae bacterium KJ-029, assembly GCA_005402585.1. GTDB lineage: Bacteria > Actinomycetota > Actinomycetes > Mycobacteriales > Micromonosporaceae > Micromonospora. Next base: position 367,211 of record BIFP01000008.1, read on the forward strand.
CGACCGAGCCGCTGCCGGCGGCCACCTGGGAACGGATCGGCCTCGCCGAGCGGGAGACCTTCTCGGACCACCGGCACGTCATCATCTACGGCCAGCGCACCGCCGACGACCGGCTCGCCTTCGGCGGGCGGGGTGCGCCCTACCACTTCGGGTCACGGGTCCGGCCGGGCTACGACCGGGAGCCACGGGTCTTCGCCGCGCTGCGCCGTACGCTCGGCGAACTCTTTCCGGTGCTCGGCCCGGACGTACCGGTGACGCACACCTGGGGTGGTCCGCTCGGGGTGGCCCGGGACTGGGCCGCCTCGGTCGGCTACCACCGTGGCGACGGACTGGCCTGGGCGGGCGGGTACGTCGGCGACGGGGTCGGCACCAGCAACCTGGCCGGGCGTACCCTGGCCGACCTGATCCGGGGCGAGGACAGCGGGCTGACCCGGCTGCCGTGGGTCAACCACCGTTCCCCGCGCTGGGAGCCGGAACCGCTGCGCTGGCTGGCGGTGAACGCCGGCCTCAAGGTCATGTTCGCCGCCGACGAGGCGGAGTCCCGCACCGGTCGCCCCTCCCGCCGGGCCGCCGCCTTCTCCCGCTTCCTCGGCCACTGACCTCCCCGGCCCGCCCGGCCTGGCCAGGCGGGATTCGGGGGCCGGCGGGCGGTCAGTAGCTGGGGGGAATGACGCGGAGGTGGCCGCGGCGCGAGGTGGAGGGCGTGGTGGCGTTGCCCTGGTCGTCCTGGGGTGGACGGGGGGCGGGGCGGGCGGCCTCGCGGACCGCCTCGGCGAGGGCGACAAGGTCGTCGGTGGTGGGCGGCGGCGGCTCGAACTCACCCTCGTGCCGGACCACCTCCCAGCCGCGGGGCGCGGTGAGGCTGCGGGCGTGCGGCTCGCAGAGGTCGTACGTGTGCGGCTCGGCGAAGGCCGCCAACGGACCTACCACGGCGGTCGACTCGTTGTAGACATAGGTCAGCGTGGCGACTGCTTGCCGGGGGCAGCCGTTACGGGAGCAGCGCCGTGGTGACCTCACGCGCGCAGGGTATCTCCATTACCGGCTCCGGCGCACCGCTTCGCGTTGCGACACGCCCGTCTTGGTGATCACAATTCTCGTCCGACGACGCGGCGCGCCAGGTGGCGGCGCTGATGCGGCCCAGGGCGGCCCGGAAGCTACTCTTTGGCTCATGACGAGCCCGGAGAACCGCCGCCCCGGCTCCGGCCGGCGGGCGCACCGCGACCGGCACGGACGCGGCCTGCGCGGGCGGCTGGTGCCGGCCACCGTGCCGCTGGCGCGGACCAAGGCGGAGATCTTCGACGACCTGGTGCTGGACACCGTCGAATCGCTCGAACGCCGCTTCGCCAAGGAACTGGCCGGGGTGGAGTTCGCCGTCGAGGACGTCCCGCCCGACCTGAACGTCTACGACTCCGACGTGCTGGAGGACGGCGAGGTGCCGCTGGCCCGGTTGCTGCCGGGCCGGCCGGGGCGCCAGGAGGTGCCGCCCCGGATCGTGCTGTACCGGCGCCCGCTGGAGTTCCGGGCCATGGATCGGGAGGATCTCGCCGACCTGGTACACGACGTGATCATCGAACAGGTGGCGAACCTGCTCGGTGTCGACCCGGACGAGCTGGCCTGAGCCTTGCCGGCCCGGCTCGCCCGACGACCGCCGCGGCCCCCACCGCGACGGCGTCCGGTCCGTCTTGCGCCGGCCCGGGCGGGTTACCCCCGACCGCCCTGGCCCGACGACTCAGGCTGCCCGGCGCTTGAGCTTGCGCCGCTCCCGCTCCGAGAGCCCGCCCCAGATCCCGAACCGCTCGTCGTGGCCGAGAGCGTATTCGAGGCATTCCGTCTTGACCTCGCACCGCGAGCAGATTCGCTTCGCTTCGCGGGTCGAGCCGCCCTTCTCGGGAAAGAACGCCTCCGGGTCGGTCTGCGAGCACAGCGCCCGCTCCTGCCACTCCGGCGCGTTTCCGAGCAGGTCGGCCGCCTCGAGCTGGCCGTCCATCAGTTGCCTCCTTATCGCGCACCGGCGTCATCGCCGCTGCAACCCCCCACGCGAAAGGCGTGCTTTGTCCGTCCGGTCCCGTTTTGTTGCGTTCCGCGCGAACAACCCCATTCAAATTACACGCGTGTAATGCGTGCGCCGTCAAGCCAAACTTGATAATGGAGTCGCCCTCCCGACACGCACCCGGCGGCCGTCCGCACCACCCGGTCTCGCCCTGCCCTATCGATTCAGACCCCGGCCGAGTAACGCCCTCTCCGGCGAGTTGCCCGAGTTTTCTCCCGTGGCGCGCGGCACGCCGCATTGACGGCAGACCCCGCACCAAGCCCCGGAAGGCCACCCAGCAAGATCGATTGATCTTGAGCCGCCAAGGTTAACGCGACTTCGCCAACCCTGCCCGCCGAGCGGGTGAACGACGGCCGCGCACCGTCCACATCATGGACCAGTGACTGTCGTCGGCGCACCTCGGCAGGTCAGTTGGAACCAGGAGTGAGCTGGTGAGGCCGGTGAACTCGGCTACCGCATCACCAGCTCCGGCAGGCGTGCCGCCGTCCCACTAGACGGTATGGACGATCCGCGGGGAGGTCCGGACGGACGGCGCCGCCGATCCGGTCGGCACGGACCCGGCACCCCCGCACGCCCCGGATACGGCCGGCGGCGGGCAAAGGTTCGATGCTCGGCTGCGACCCAGACCCCAGGGCACCCTGGGGCCCACCCTAGGCGCCGACGTGACCGTACGCGGTCGTCCGCCTACGCGCCGGCCGGCCCGCCGCCGCCGCGATGGCCCGCAGTTGCTCCTCGGTTCGCGCCGACCCGTTGCCCGAGCCCGCCATCCGCGAGATGGTCTCCTCCATCAGCGTGCCGCCCAGGTCGTTGCAGCCGCTGCGCAGCATCTCGGCGGTGCCCGCGTCGCCCAGCTTCACCCAGGAGCACTGGATGTTGTCGATCCGGCCGTGCAGCAGCACCCGGGCCATCGCGTGCACGACCCGGTTCTCCCGCCAGGTCGGCCCGGGCCGGGCGATGCCGGCGAGGTAGATCGGGGCGTTGGTGTGTACGAACGGCAGCGCCACGAACTCGGTGAACCCACCGGTACGGTCCTGTACGCCGGCCAGCACCCGGAAATGCGCCAGCCACTGTCCAGGGTGGTCGACGTGGCCGTACATCATCGTGGAGCTGGACCGGATGCCCAGCTCGTGCGCCGTGCTCACCACCTCGACCCAGGCGGCGGCCGGGAGCTTGCCCTTGGTCAGCACCCAGCGCACCTCGTCGTCGAGGATCTCCGCCGCGGTGCCCGGGATGGTGTCCAGCCCCGCCTCGCGCAACCCGGCCAGCCACTCCCGCACCGGCACACCCGCCTTGGCGGCGGCCGTGACGATCTCCATCGGAGAGAAGGCATGCACGTGCATCTCCGGCACCCGTGCCTTGATCGCCCGGACCAGGTCGGCGTAGACGGTAACCGGCAACTTCGGATCGATACCGCCCTGTAGACAGACCTCGCCGGCCCCGGCCGTCCACGCCTCCTCGGCCCGGTCGGCGACCTGTTCCACCGACAGCCGGTACGCGTCGGCGTCGCGTTCCCGCTGCGCGAACGCGCAGAACCGGCAGCCCACGTAGCAGACGTTGGTGAAGTTGATGTTGCGGTTGACCACGTAGGTGACGTCGTCGCCGACCGCGTCCCGGCGCAGCTCGTCGGCGGTGCGGCACAACTCGTCCAAGGCCGGGCCGTCCGCGGCGAACAACGCCAGCGCGGCGTCGGCGTGCCGGGGTTCGAGCAGCGCCGCCGGGTCGTCGGCGGCCAGCCGCAGGCCGGCTCGCAGGTCCGCCTCACCGCTACCCGCGGTGGCCTGCCGGCCGACCTTCGCGGCGACCTCCGACCAGTCACCGTAGACGTGGTCGAAGTCGCCCCGCCGATCCTCCGTACGCCCGGTGGTGTCGATGGTGGCGTGCAGGTCCGTCCGCCCGCCGTACGTCTCGTCAGGCTCCTGCCACGGCCGCCCCACCGGCCGGGCCGACTCCACGGCCAGCCCGGTCTCCGGATCGGCCAGCGCGCCGACGTGCGGCAACAGGCGTGGATCCAGCCAGGGCTCGCCGGCCCGGACGTACTCCGGGTAGACGGTCAGCCGCTCCCGCAGCGTGAACCCGGCCCCGGCGGTACGCGCCGCCAGTTCGTCGAGCTGTGGCCAGGGACGCTCCGGGTTGACGTGGTCCGGCGTCACCGGGGACACCCCACCCCAGTCGTCGATCCCGGCCCGCAGCAACAGGTCGTACTCACCGGCGATCAGGTTGGGCGGCGCCTGGACGCGGGCCTTCGGCCCGAGCAGCACCCGGGCCACCGCCACGGTGGCGGCGAGGTCGTGCAGCTCCGCGTCCGGCATCCCGCGCATCGCCGTGTCCGGCTTGGCGCGGAAGTTCTGCACGATCACCTCCTGGAGGTGGCCGTACTCCCGCTGCGCCCGCCGGATCGCGAAGATCGCGTCCACCCGCTCGGCGGGGGTCTCGCCGATGCCGATCAGGATTCCGGTGGTGAACGGGACGCCGACCCGGCCGGCGTCGTCGAGCACCCGCAACCGCACCGCCGGCTCCTTGTCCGGTGAGCCGTAGTGCGGGCCGCCCGGCTCGGACCACAGCCGGGTCGCGGTGGTCTCCAGCATCATCCCCATGCTGGGCGCGACCGGCTTGAGCCGTTGCAGCTCCGACCAGGAGAGCACACCCGGGTTCAGGTGCGGCAACAGGCCGGTCTCCTCCAGCACCGCCACCGAGCAGGCGCGCAGATAGTCCAGCGTGGACTCGTAGCCCCGTTCGTCCAGCCAGCGCCGGGCCGCCGGCCAGCGCTGCTCCGGCCGGTCGCCGAGGGTGAACAGTGCCTCCTTGCAGCCCTGGGCGGCGCCCGCCCGGGCGATCGCGAGGACCTCGTCGCGATCCAGGAAGGCCGCCGGCAACCGGTGCGGCACGGTGGCGAAGGTGCAGTAGTGGCACCGGTCCCGGCACAGCCGGGTCAGCGGGATGAAGACCTTCTTGGAGTACGTCACCACACCGGGACGGCCGGCGTCACGCAGACCGGCGTCGCGGATCGCCCCGGCGATGCCGAGCAGTTCCTCCAGGGCCGGGCCGCGGGCGGCCAGCAGTGCCGACGCCTCGTCGACGTCGAGCGCCCGCCCGGCGGCGGCCCGGCGCAGCGCCCGCCGTACGCCCGCGTCGCCCGGCGCCGGCTCGCTCCGATCAACCATCCACTCAGCCTATGCGCTGCCGCCCCGTCCACACGCCGTCGGAGTGGGCAACCGCACCCGGTGCGGCGCGGGTCAGGCCGGGTTCTCGCCCGGATTGATGCGTTGGGTGCGGTCGGCGTCACCGTCGGGTCGCGGGATCGCCTGGGTCGGATCGGCGACCTGCCGCGGGATGGCCTGGGTGGGATCGGCGACCTGCCGCGGGATGGCCTGGGTGGGATCGGCCGAGGCCGGCTGCCCGAACGGCGCCGCCGGCTGCGGCGGCACAGCCGGCTGCCCGTGCGGCGGCCAGGTGTGCGGCGACGAGGACGGCCCGGCCGACGGCGTCTGGCCCGCCACCGGCCACCCACCGGCCTGGCCCGCGCCGGAGGAGCCGCCGGCCGGCCCGGTGCCGTACTCACTCGGCCGGCCCGGCGTCGACCACCCGCCACCCGGGAAACCAGGCTGGCCACCGGACTGCCCCGGACCGCCCGGCTGGGGCCAGCCGGGCTGCGGGGTGCCGTAGACGCCGGGCTGCGGCTTCGGCCGCGGTACGTGGTACAGCCGCTGCCAGACCGCCCACACCACATACCCGGCGACCCCGAACAGCGCCATCCAGGCGGCCCGGCTGAGCAGGCCCGTGAAGGCGGCGAGGATCTGCGCCTCGGCCAGCCGGCCGACCACCCAGATCAACAGCGTCAGCCCGCCCAGCACGGCACTGGCCGCGTACTCGCCGAGCGCGACCTGCGTAATCAGTTTCGCCCTCGACACGACGGGGGCCACGTGGGTCGCCAGCAGTACGGCCAGCACCGGCAGGACGATCGCCTCCAGTCCGATGAAGGCGGAGAACGAACCGTCGGCGCGCTCTGTCATCGTGCCCTGCGGGGTCAGCAGTCGGATCAGCCCGACAAAGAGGAGGATAGCGTTGGCGCCCAGCAGCACGACGGCGGCGAGTTCGCGCAGCGGTCGCGTCACCTGACTGGCCGGGGTCGGGTCGTTGGAGGGCGGCTCGGCGGGGCTGGTCACGAACTCTCCTCGGGCGAAAGCGGACAGATGCCGACGTGAGCCTAGTCTCCCCGGGCGGCACGATAACGAAGGCGTCACGTAGGCGAGGATGGGCCCATGCGCATCGTGGTACTGACCGGGGGAATCGGCGGTGCCCGCTTCCTGCTCGGGGTGCGGGCGTACGCCCGCGAGGTGGGCGCCGAGGTGACCGCCGTGGTCAACGTCGGCGACGACCTGCGCCTGCACGGACTCCGGGTCTGCCCGGACCTGGACAGCGTCATGTACACCCTCGGCGGTGGCGCCGATCCGGAGCGGGGCTGGGGCCGGGTCGGCGAGAGCTGGACGGTCAAGGAGGAACTGGCCGCGTACGGGGCCGAACCGAGCTGGTTCGGGTTGGGCGACAAGGACATCGCCACCCACCTGGTCCGCACCACCATGCTGGACGCGGGCTATCCGCTGCACCAGGTCACCGAGGCGCTGGCGACGCGCTGGCAGCCCGGCGTACGCCTGCTGCCGGCGACCGACGACCGCCTGGAAACGCATGCGATCGTGAGCGCGAGGAGTGAGCTTGCGAGCCCCGCAGCCGCGAACAGCGCCGGCTCTGCCGACCTCGACGGTGCGCAGCGGGCCATCCACTTCCAGGAGTGGTGGGTGCGGTACCGGGCGCAGCTGCCCACCCACCGGTTCGTCTTCGTCGGGGCGGAGGCGGCGAAGCCGGCACCCGGCGTGACGGAGGCGATCGCCGGGGCGGACGTGGTGCTGGTCGCGCCGAGCAACCCGGTGGTCAGCATCGCGCCGATCCTGGCCGTACCGGGCCTGCGGGAGGCGGTGACGGACGGACCCGCTCCGGTGGTCGGCGTGTCGCCGATCATCGGCGGCGCGCCGGTGCGCGGCATGGCGGACCGCTGCCTGGCCGTGCTCGGCGTCGAGTGCAGCGCCGCCGGAGTCGGCGGGCTGTACGGCAGCCGCGCCACCGGCGGCCTGCTCGACGGCTGGCTGGTCGCCGAGGAGGACGCGGACACGCTGGTGCCGGACGTGACCGTGCGAGCAATGCCGTTACGGATGACCGACGAGGCGGCGACGACGGCGATGGTCCGTGCCGCGGTGGAGCTGACGTGAGGCTGGAGATCCTTCCGGTGCCCGGCATCGGCCACGTGACCGAGGGCGACGACCTGGCGGCGCTGATCGGGGGCGCGGCACCCTGGCTGCGCGACGGCGACGTGCTGGTGGTGACGAGCAAGATCGTCTCGAAGGCGGAGGGACGGCTGGTTGACGTCCCGGCCGACGGCCCGGAACGGCAGGCCGCCCGGGACGAGGTGCTCGCGGCGGAGACCGTCCGGGTGGTGGCCGCCCGGGGCGCGACCCGGATCGTGCAGACCCGCCACGGCTTCGTGATGGCCGCGGCCGGGATCGACGCCTCCAACGTCGACAAGACCCGGCTGGTGCTGCTCCCCGAGGACCCGGACGCCTCGGCCCGGGCAATCCGCGCCGGCCTGCGCAAGCGGTACGGCGTGGACGTGGCGGTGATCGTCAGCGACACCATGGGCCGGCCCTGGCGCAACGGGCTCACCGACGTGGCTCTCGGCGTCGCCGGGATGGACGCGATCCGCGACCACCGGGGCGAGGTCGACCCGTACGGCAACGAGCTGATGCTGACCGAGATGGCGGTGGTCGACGAGTTGGCCGGTGCCGGCGAACTGATCAAGGGCAAGTGCGACCAGATGCCGGTGGCGGTGATCCGTGGCTACCTGACCGCGCCGCTGCCAGACGACGGCGAGGGGGCGCGGGTCCTGGTCCGGGACGCCTCGATGGACCTGTTCTCGCTCGGCACCGCCGAGGCGAGGGCGGCCGGGTTCGCCGCCGCCGCCACGCTGCCGGACCATCCCGGCAGCGCCGCGCCCGACCCGACGGCGGTCCGCCGGGCGATCGCCGCGGTCGCCGACGCGGTCGCCCCCGGCACGGTCTTCACCCAGGTCACCGACGACGACGTACGCGCCGGCCTGGTGGCCACCGTGCCCGGCTGGCCGGCCGGGGCCACCACCCTGGTGCTCTGCTCCCCACCCACCCCGGTGGGTCCGTTCCAGCTGGTCCGCTTCGGCACCGACGTGCAGCGCCTCCGTACCGCCCTGGCCGCGCAGAACATCCCCTCCCAGCTCCTTCCCCCACCCACCGCCACCACCGCCGCCGCCACCCTCGCCCTCTGACCGCCGTTCAGGGGTTCAGCAGGGTGCGGCCTCGGGGGGTGAGGGTGTGCAGGACGGTGTTTCGGTCGCGGCGGCTGACCAGCAGACCGGCGGTTCGCAGCACGCTGGCATGCTGGCTGGCCGCGGCCGGTGAGACGCGCAGCCTCCGGGCCAGCTCGCCGGTGGTGCAGCCGTCCTCGGCGGCGGCCAGCACCGCCGCCCGGGTACGCCCGAGCAACGCGGCCAACGCCTCCCGCCCCGCGTCGGACGCCGCCGCTCCGTCGGGCGCGAGCCCACCCAGCCGGTCCACCGGGTAGACCAGCACCGGGGGCAGCTTCGGATCGAGCAGCGCGACCGGCGTGTCCGCGCAGAAGAAGGACGGCACCAACAGCAACCCCCGCCCCTGCAGGTGCAGTTCGCGGTTTCGCGGGTAGTTGGGGATCTCCAGCACGCCCGACTCCCACCGCACGCCCGGGAGCAGGCTGGTCAGCAGCCCCTGGATGCCACCGTCGAGCACGGCCCGTGCCCGGCGCGCCCGATCGGACTCCACCGCCGCCTCGACCCGCCCCCAGTAGGGCCCGAGGGCCAGCTCGCGGTAGCGGCCCATGGTGGTGGCGAGGTGGTCCAGCACGTCCGGTTCGCCGCGGGCGAGGGCGGATGCGGCAGCGGGCAGGCGACCGCCGCCGGCGAGCAGGGACAGGTCGCGCCGCAGCAGCCCGACGGGGGTACGCCGCAACGCCTCCATCCCCGCATCGAAGCCGCCGGCGCTCTCGTACGGGGTGAGGAAGTCCGGGAAGTAGCCACGCGGCGGGCTCAACGCGAACAGCAACCGCAGGCCGTCGGCATCCTCCTGCCGGCGCAGGTCGCGTAGGACCTCGCGCCGCCAGCCGGCCAGCAGCGGATCCCGGGTGCGCTCGGGCAACAGGTGCAGGCTCAGCACCACTTCCCAGACCGGATCCGCCGCCGGAGCCACACGGGTCCGGAGGATGTCCTCGCCGGAGAAATGGATCTTCAGCATGGAACGACTCCCCGTCGCCCGGCTGGGGGCGCGCCCGACGACGCTCCGCACTCTACCCGGGCCGGATCAGCCTCGGCCTGTTAAGCCTCAGCTGAAACACCTCGACGCCCGCCGGTCGGGTCCGCCATGCTTCCCGTGCCACCGGGGGCGGCGCACGTCGGACGTGCCCAGCCTCGGGGCGCCCGGAGACGGGGACGGTCGGCCGGGCGGCACCATACGAGGGTCTGCGGCTCATGAATTCCGCAGGGGTGCCGCCCGCTCATCGAGCCGGCCCGGCCGCGCCAGCGTGCCCCACCTTCCGCCCGTACCCTGTGCGGTGATGGAAGGAGGGGCCCCTTGTTAACGCCTCGTGTAGTAGAAGGGCCCCCTCTTAACAACGAGGGCGGCTGGGTGGCGCTACACGCCGACGCGCTGGCACTGCTCGCCGACTGGGCGCCGACCAGCCCGGACGCCGCAACCGCCCGCGATCGTACGCTCAACCTGCTGGCCGCCGGACCGGTCGCGATGAGCCGTGAGCACCGGGCCGGGCACGTCACCGCCAGCGCGCTGGTGTTCGACGCGACCGGCTCCCGGGTGCTGCTCTGCCTGCACGGCAAGTTCCACAAGTGGGTGCAGCTCGGCGGGCACTGCGAGCCCGGCGACCGGACGCTGGCCGGAGCGGCGCTGCGCGAGGCCACCGAGGAGTCGGGCATCGCCGACCTGCGGCTGGATCCGGTACCGATCGACGTGGACGTGCACCCGGTGGGCTGCCAGGGCGGGTCGTTGCACCACGACATCCGTTTCGCCGTGTTCGCCCCGCCCGGGGCGGTGGAACGGCTCAGTGCGGAGTCCGAGGCGCTGGGCTGGTTCCCGCCGGACCAGTTGCCACAGCCACTGGCCGGCGGGACGGCCCGACTCGTCACGCCGGGCCTGGCGGCCTTCAGACGAGCTTGTCCTCGCCCCGCTCCTTGAGTTCGTCGACGATCGCCTTGACGTCCTGGGCGCGGTCGCGGGGGCAGACCAGCAACGCGTCCGGGGTGTCGACCACGATGAGGTCCCGTGCGCCGACAGTGGCCACCAGCCGACCGGACTGCGGCACCACCACCATGCCGCTGCTGTCGTGCAGCAGCACCTCGGCCTTCCCGTCCATCCCGAGCACCACGTTGCCGTCGGCGTCCGCCGGCAGCACCTCGCCGAGGGTGTGGAAATCACCCACGTCGTTCCACCGGAAGTCGCCCGGCACGGTCGCCACCCGCCCGGCGCTCGCCGCGCCCTCCATCACCGCGTAGTCGACCGAGATCTTCGTCAGCGTCGGCCAGACCGCGCCGAGCACGTCGTCCTGCTCGGGGGTGCCCCAGACCGCCGCGATCGCGGTTACCCCGGTGTGCAGGGCGGGCTGCTGGCGGGCCAGCTCGGCGAGGAACGCGGACACCCGCCAGACGAACATGCCGGCGTTCCACAGGTACCGGCCGGACCGGACGTACGCCTCGGCCACCTCGGCGTTCGGCTTCTCCTTGAACTCGACGACCGGGCGCATCGGGCTGTCACCGACCGGGTCACCGGTCTGGAGGTACCCGTACCCGGTCTCGGGGCGGGTCGGGGTGATCCCGACGGTCATCAGCAGCCCCTGCTCCGCACCCTTGACCGCCTCCCGGACCGTGGCCACCCACCGCTCCGGTTCGCCGATCAGGTGGTCGGCGGCGAACGAGCCCATGACCGCGTCCGGGTTCCGTACGGCGATCACCGCCGCGGCCAACGCGATGGCGGCGCAGGAGTCCCGCGGCGAGGGCTCGATCAGGATGTTCTCCTCCGGCAGACCGGTCAGCTGGCGGGCCACGGCCGCGGCGTGGGCGGCGCCGGTGACCACCATGGTGTGCTCCGGGGTGGTCAGCGGCGCCAGCCGCTCCACCGTCGCCTGGAGCAGCGACGCGGACGTACCGGTGAAGGGATGGAGGAACTTGGGATGGCCGGCGCGGGACAGCGGCCACAACCTTGTGCCGCTGCCACCCGCCGGAATGACGACATAGATCACTAGGACATCATGCCCGAACCGCCCGGACCGGGCGCCCCGGTTGCGGGCGTCAGGCCCGTGCCCGGGACCAGGCCGCGATGTGTACCTCGGCGCTGGACTCCCAGGTGAACTCCTTGGCCCGGTCGAAACCGGCCTTGGCCAGCGACAACCGGCGCGGCTCGTCGTCCAGCAGCGCGGCCAGGTCGGCGGCGATCTGGTCCGGCGCCTCGCTGGTGTACGCGACCGCGTCGCCACCCACCTCCGGCAGCGACAGCCGGGGCGTGGTGAGCACCGGAGCGGCACACGCCATCGCCTCCAGGATCGGCAACCCGAACCCCTCGCCGTACGACGGGTAGGCGGCGACCAGGGCACCGCCGAGGAAGCCGGGCAGGTCGGCGTAGCGGAGGTAACCCGGGCGCAGCAGCCGCAGGTGCGACGGCACCTCGGCCACCGCACGGTCGATGTCGTCGTCGTGCCCCTGGCCGCCAGCGACGACCAGCGCGGGCGGGTCCTCCCGGTCGGCGACCGCCCGGGCCCAGCCACGGATCAGGTTCGGCACGTTCTTGCGCGGCTCCTTGGCGCCAAGGAACGCGACGTAGCTGCTGCCGCCGAGGCCGAGCCGGGCGCGTACCCGGGCCTTCTCCTCGTCACTGGGGGCGTGGAAGGCGGCGTGGTCCACGCCGTGGTACGCCACGTCGATCCGGGTCGGGTCGGCGTCCAGCAGCCGGATCAGCTCGTCGCGGGTGGCCTTGCTGGGCACGATCACCCGGTCGGCGCGGCGCAGCGAGGTCTTGATGGCGCTGCGGAAGAATGTCCTGCGGGACTTGTCGTAGTGCTCCGGTTCGGTGAAGAAGGTCGCGTCGTGCACGGTCACCGTGACCGGGCAGCCGGCCCGCAACGGACAGGTGTAGAAGGGCGAGTGCAGCACCTCCGCGCCGACCTGCTGGGCGAGCAGGGGCAGGCCGGTCTGCTCCCAGGCGAGCCGGGCGGGCCGGTGGGCGACGGCGGCGGGTGCGGGGATGATCTCCGCGCCGGGCAGCATCCTGCGGTAGCGCTCCAGGTCGGTGCGGAGGCTGACCACGACCAGGTCCACCGCCGACCCGCACACCTTGCCGAGGGCACCGAGCAGGCCGTCGACGTATCTACCGACGCCACCACGGTCGGCGGGGACACTCGTGGCGTCGATGAGCACGCGGGGCGGGCCGGCGGTCACGGGGCGACTCCTTGCACTGACGGGACTGTGGGGAACAACACTCCGGGCAAGCCTACGCCGAAGCCGGGTACGGACATTGACTGCGACCCGACGGTACGCCGACTTGTCGCTGTCATCGACTACGGGCGGCGGGCGCGTATCGTTCGCGCCGATGGCCGACAACATTGCCCGGGTGTTCGCCGACGCGATCGCGCCGGATCCGACCCGACCGCTACTGACCTGGTACGACGACGCCACCGGCGAGCGCACCGAACTCTCCGGCGCGACGCTGGCGAACTGGGCGGCCAAGACCGCCAACCTGCTCGTCGACGAGTTGGCCCTCGGCCCCGGCGACACGGCGGCGCTGCTGCTCCCGCCGCACTGGCAGACCGCTGCGGTGCTGCTGGGCTGCTGGTCGGCCGGGCTGACCGTGGTCGACACGCCGGGTGCGGTGAATGTGATCTTCGTCGCCCCGGACCGGGTCGCCGAGGCGGACACCTGGTCGGCCGGCGACCGCTACGCGCTCGCCCTGCACCCGTTCGCGCTGCCGCTTCGGGAGGTGCCGGCCGGCTTCGCCGACTACGTGACCGAGGTACGCGCCCACGGCGACCACTTCGGGGCGTACCCGCCGGGTGGCCCGGCCCATGCCACGCTGCGCGCCCGCGCCACCGCCCGCGCCGCGGAGCTGGGCATCGCCTCCGGTGACCGGGTCCTCGTGGACGTGGACCGGTACCCGGACCCGATCGACTGGCTACTCGCCCCGCTCGCGGCCGGCGCCAGCCTGGTCCTGTGCGCCCACCCCGACCCGGCCCGCCTGCCCGACCGCCGAGCCGCGGAAAAGGTCACCCTCCCTCTCCCCTGACCCGGCACCCGCCGATCATGGAGTTGTGGTGGGCGGTCGAACCACATTCGCCCCATCTGCGGAGCACCACAACTCCATGATCGCGGGGCGGGGCGGGGGCCGGGCGGGGCTAGAGCTTGGGGCGGGTCTGGGCGAGGGTGGCGAAGGCGGTCAGGGATTCCGGGTTGGCGAGGGCACCCTTTGCGGCGGCCTGGTCGACGGGGGTGCCGGTAAGGATCTTCTTGACCGGGACCTCCAGCTTCTTCGCCGACAGGGTGCGCGGGACGGCGCGGACCTGGTGGATCTCGTCGGGGACGTGCCGCGGCGACAGCGCGGTACGCAGCTCACGGCAGATCTTCTTCCGAAGTTCGTCGTCCAGCGTCAGTCCCTCGGCGAGCACCACGAACAGCAGCAACTCACCGGCGCCGCCCTCGTCGTCCTCCAGGTGCACCACCACCGAGTCGACGACCTCGTCCAGCCCCTCCACCACCGAGTAGAACTCGGCGGTGCCCAGCCGGACACCACCCCGGTTGAGGGTGGCGTCGGACCGGCCGGTGATCACACAACCGCCGCGCTCGTTGATGGTGATCCAGTCGCCGTGCCGCCACACCCCCGGGTAGACGTCGAAGTACGCCTCCCGGTAGCGGACGCCGTCCGGGTCGTTCCAGAAGCCCACCGGCATGCTCGGCATCGGTTCGGTGATCACCAGCTCGCCCAGCTGACCGATGACGGGCGTGCCGTCCGGTGACCGGGCCTCCACCTTGGCACCCAGCGCCCGGCAGGTGATCTCCCCGGCATGCACCGGCAGCAGCGGAACCCCGCCGACGAAACCGGTGCACACGTCGGTGCCGCCGGAGAGCGACTGGAGCTGGAGGTCGGTGCCGACCGTGTCGTACACCCAGGTGAAGCCCTCGGCGGGCAGCGGCGCGCCGGTCGAGCCGACCCCGCGCAGCGCGGACAGGTCGGCCACCTCCCGTGGTACCAGGCCCGCCTTGCGGCAGGCCAGCAGGAACGGTGCCGAGGTGCCGAAGTACGTGGTGTCGGTCTCCCCGGCCAGCCGCCACAGCTCACCCAGGTCGGGGTGGCCCGGGTTGCCGTCGAACAACACGATCGCCGCGCCCACCGCCGGCCCGGAGACCAGGAAGTTCCACATCATCCAGCCGGTGGTGGTGAACCAGAAGAAGCGGTCGGCCGGGCCCAGGTCGTGGTGCAGGGCGAGCATCTTCAGGTGTTCCAGCAGGATGCCGCCGTGGCCGTGCACGATCGGCTTGGGCAGGCCGGTGGTGCCGGAGGAGTAGAGCACGTAGAGCGGGTGGTCGAACGGCACCGGGGTGAAGGCCAGCGGCTCGTCGGTCTCCGCCGCCAGGTCGGCCCAGGAGATCGCACCCTCGGGCGCGGCCTTCATTCGGTCCGAAGCGCCGCCTAGCGGCGCGGAGGCCGAATTAGGGCCGTCAGCGGCCGCCGGGTCGAGGTAGGAGATGTTGACCGTGTGCCGCAGCGAGGGCAGCGCGGCCCGGATCGCGGCCACCTCGGCGCGCCGGTCCACCGGCTTGTCGCCGTACCGGTAGCCGTCCACCGCGACCAGCACCTTCGGCTCGATCTGCTGCCACCGGTCGGTGACGCTGCGGGTGCCGAACTCCGGCGCACACGAGGAGAAGATCGCACCGAGGCTCGCCGTGGCCAGCAGCAGCACGTACGTCTCGGGGATGTTGGGCGCGTACGCGGCCACCCGGTCGCCGGTGCCGACGCCGAGCCGGCGCAGCCCGGCGGCCACCCGGCGGACCTGCTCGCGCAATTGCGCGGCGGTCAGCACCACCGGTGCGCGGGTCTGCCCGTGCGCGATGACCACCGGGTCGTCGTCGGCCCGACCGGGCATCCGCAGAACGTTCTCGGCGTAGTTGAGCGTGGCGCCGGGGAACCACCGGGCACCCGGCATGCCCCGCCCTGCCAGGGTGGCGGCCGGCGGGGTGTGCGCGACGACCTCGAAGTGGTCCCAGATCGAGCGCCAGAACTCCTCAAGGTCAGTGACCGACCACCGCCACAACGCGTCGTAGTCGGCGAACTCCAGCCCGCGGTGCTCGGCCAGCCAGCGCAGGTACGCCCCGATCCGCGACCGCTGGAGCACGTCCGCCGGCGGCGTCCACAGCACGTCAGTCACTGATCCACTCCTCCCCTGGCCCAGCACGACGCTGTGCGGTGGGCC
Organism: Micromonosporaceae bacterium KJ-029; assembly: GCA_005402585.1. GTDB lineage: Bacteria > Actinomycetota > Actinomycetes > Mycobacteriales > Micromonosporaceae > Micromonospora. The sequence continues at coordinate 382,830 of BIFP01000008.1, forward strand.
GTGGCGCCATCTTGCCCTACCTCGAAGCGCCATTCTCCGCACCAGGACCCGGCCGGCGCATGTGCCCACCCCACATGAAATGCAAGGAAGGGCCCCTTTTTAACGCCTGCGGTAGTAGACGGGCCCCTTCTTAACACGGCTCACTGTGCGCGGTGTGCCTGGATGGCGCGGCGGCGGGCCAACCGGTGGGCACGCCGGATCTCCGCCTCCCGGCACCGGCGTTCGTCCTCCGGCGTCTCGGGCAGCACCGGGCGCACCGCCCGCGGCGCACCGCCCACCTCGACACCGACGAAGACGAGGTACGCGGTGGCCACCCGCACCGGCTCGTCCTCGGCCGAGTCCCAGCGTTCGGCCATCACCCGTACGCCGACCTCCATCGACGTCAGCCCGGTCCAGTTCACCTGGGCGTACGCGTGCACCAGGTCACCCACCCGAACCGGCTCGGAGAACACGATCTCGTCGATCGCGGCGGTGACCGCCGTACCGCCGCTGTGCCGGGCCGCCGCCGCACCGGCGACGTCGTCGACGAACTTCATCAGCACGCCGCCGTGCACGGTGCCGTAGAGATTCACGTCGACGGCGGTCATGATCCGGCTGAGCGTGACCCGGGAGTACGACGTCGGCTTGCCCGGCGGAGCGGCGGAGGGGTGCTCGGTCATGTCGAAAACGGTACGGTGCGCGGATGCGACATCTGTGGAGCTTCCTCGCCGGGTTGGTGGTGGCGCCGGTCACCTGGGTGCTGGTCACCCTCGGGCAGGACGGATCTGCCGGCACCGTCGATCGGTGGGTGGAGATCGGCACATCCAACACGGCCAACCTCATCGAACCGGCCGTCTACCTCGCTGTCGGCGGCATCGTGCTGGGTCTGCTCGGCACGCTGCGCGTCTCACCGCTCGGCCCACTGGTGGCCGGGCTGCTCCTGATCACCCCGTACCTCGGGTTGTTCGTGTCGCCGTTCGGGGTGCGGGACCGCATCCCGGACGGCTGGGAGTTCCTCGGCGACCCGCTGCCGTTGCGGCTGCCGGTGCAGAACGGCACCCTCTTTCTGATCGGCATGCTGCTGCTGATGGCGACCTTCAGCGGGCAGCGGTGGCGGTCCTGGCCGCGACCGGTCACCGAGACGGTGCCGACGGCGGGCGGACCGGCGCCGGACCAGACCCTGACCGACTGGCCCCCGACCACACCGGCGGAGGACACCGCTCCGCTGAGCCTGGGCTACCCGGTTCCGGACCCGACGCCGACCGAGCCGCTGCCCCGGCGGACCGACAACGTCTCGCCCTGGTCGGCACCGCCGGGCAACCTGCCCCGGCGCGACGACGCCATCAACTGAGACGACGCCATCAACTGAGACGACGCCATCAACTGACCTGACGAACCCTCACCGGCCGTCACCCGCCCGGCGCAGGTCACCGGGCGGGTGACGGGCGTCAGTCCTTGAGCAGCTGGCGCGCCATCACGATGCGCTGCACCTGGTTGGTGCCCTCGTAGATCTGGGTGATCTTGGCGTCCCGCATCATCCGCTCGACCGGGTAGTCCCGGGTGTACCCGTAGCCGCCGAGCAGTTGCACCGCGTCGGTGGTGATCTCCATGGCGGCATCCGAGGCGAAGCACTTGGCCGCCGCGCCGAAGTAGGTGAGGTCGGCGTCGCCGCGCTCGGAGCGACCGGCCGCGGCGTACGTCAGCTGCCGTGCCGCCTCCAGCTTCATACCCATGTCGGCGAGCATGAACTGCACGCCCTGGAACTCGGCGATCGGCCGGCCGAACTGCTTGCGCTCGGCGACGTACCCCTTGGCGTAGTCGAGCGCGCCCTGGGCGATGCCGACGGCCTGGGCGGCGATGGTGACCCGGGTGTGGTCCAGGGTCTTCATCGCGGTGGCGAAGCCGGTGCCCTCGGCGCCGATCATCCGGTCCGCCGGGATCCGGACGCCGTCGAGGTAGACCTCGCGAGTCGGCGAGCCCTTGATGCCGAGCTTCTTCTCCGGCGCGCCGAAGCTGACACCCGGATCGGATTTCTCGACCACGAAGGCGGAGATGCCCCGGGACCGGGCGGCGGGATCGGTCACCGCGAAGACGGTGTAGTACTCGGAGACGCCGGCGTTGGTGATCCACCGCTTCACGCCGTCGAGCACCCAGTGATCGCCGTCACGTACCGCCCGGGTGGTCATCGACGCCGCGTCGCTGCCGGCCTCCGGCTCGGAGAGGCAGTACGAGAACATCGCCTCACCGGCGGCGACCGGGGTCAGGTAGCGGCGCTTGAGCGCGTCGGAACCGGCCAGCAGCAGCGGCATGGTGCCCAGTTTGTTCACCGCCGGGATCAGCGAGGACGAGGCGCAGGCCCGCGCCACCTCCTCGATCACGATCGCCGTGGCCAGCGCGTCCGCCCCGGCGCCGCCGTACTCGACCGGGATGTGCGGGGCGTGGAAGTCGGCGGCACGCAGCGCGTCGTACGACGCCTTCGGGAACTCACCGGTCTCGTCCGCCTCAGCGGCGTGCGGGGCCACCTTCGCCGCACAGACCTCACGGACCGCTTCCCGGATCGCCTCATGCTCCTCGGGCAACCGATACACGTCGAACGACTGCTCTGCGGCCATGCCGGCCCCTCCCCTTCACCGCTATCATGCGCAGTCTGTAGCGTCACCTGGGCGCCCACCGCGCAGACTGAAGGATAACGGCCACAGATCAGGTGATGTTACCGGCGCGTAAGCTCGGCGATGACAGAGCACCGACGCCGCTCGGCGATGATGGAACACAGATATAGAGCCACCCTCTCCGGTGCCCCGGCAGGCGCCGCAGCGGAACGCGACGCGGCCACGCGGCGCCAGTGCGAGCGGAGAAGACAGCCGTGACCATCCCGTACCCGAACACCCAGCCGATGCCCGCCATCGCCGCGGTGACACCCCCTTCGGGTGCCTCCCGCCCCCGGGTGACCTTCCTGGGCACCGGCTACCTCGGCGCGACCTACGCCATCTGCTACGCCGAACTCGGTTACGAGGTGCTCGGGTTCGACGTCGACGCCGACAAGATCGCCAAACTCAACGCCGGCAAGGTGCCGATCCACGAGCCCGGCCTCGACGAGTTGCTCCGACGCAACCTGGCCGCAGGGCGGCTGCGGTTCAGCACCGACATCGGCGAGACCGCCGACTTCGGTGACGTGCACTTCATCTGCGTCGGCACGCCCCAGCGCGCCGACGGGATGGGCGCCGACCTGTCGTACGTCGAGGCGTCGATCACCAGCCTGGCCCAGCACCTGACCCGCAAGGCGCTGATCGTCGGCAAGTCCACCGTCCCGGTCGGCACCGCCGAGTGGGTGGAGCAGCTGGTCGGCAAGCACACCCCAGCTGACCTCGGCGTCGAGGTGGCCTGGAGCCCCGAGTTCCTCCAGGAGGGCTTCGCCGTCGACGACGTACTGCGCCCGAACCGGATCGTGGTCGGCGTCAAGAGCGAGTGGGCCAACGGCATGCTGTACGCGGCCCACAAAGGCGTCTTCGACCTGGCCGCCACCGAGGACCGCGAGGTGCCCCTGGTGGTCACCGACTTCGCCACCGCCGAACTGGTCAAGGTCGCCGCGAACGCCTTCCTGGCCACCAAGATCTCCTTCATCAACGCGATGGCCGAGGTCTGCGAGGCCGCCGGCGGCGACGTCACCCAGCTCGCCCGGGCCATCGGGTACGACCCGCGGATCGGCAACCGCTTCCTCCAGGCCGGGCTCGGCTTCGGCGGCGCCTGCCTGCCCAAGGACATCCGCGCCTTCCAGGCCCGGGCCCAGGAACTCGGTGCCGGCGAGGCGCTGCGCTTCCTGCACGAGGTCGACCTGATCAACCTACGTCGCCGGACCCGGGTGCTCCAGCTCGCCGCGGACCTGCTCGGCCGCCGCTCCGGTCCCGCCGGGCCGGACCTGTCCGGCACCCGGATCGCGGTGCTCGGGGCGACCTTCAAGCCCAACACCGACGACGTCCGCGACGCGCCCGCCCTCGCCGTCGCGGCGCTGCTGCACAAGGCCGGCGCCGACGTGCACGTCTACGACCCCCAGGGCATGGAGAACGCCCGCCGGGCGGTACCCGAGCTGACCTACGAGCCGGACATGGCCGAGGCGGTGACCGGTGCCGACCTGGTCTGCGTCCTCACCGAGTGGGCGGACTTCCGCAACGCGGACCCGACCGCCCTCGGTGAGCTGGTCGCGGGTCGACGGGTGGTCGACGCCCGCAACTGCCTCGACTCGGCACTGTGGACGCAGGCGGGGTGGGAGTACCGCGGGTTGGGCCGGCCGTAGTATTCGCGGTGGGGTTTTCCGGGGGAGCCCACCCGCTCCGGGCGGTCAGGCTTGATCCCTGCGCGGGCGGGCTCCCCCGGAAAACCTGACTTCCGCGGCCGCCGCGATACCGCTCACGTGGCGTCGAAGTCGGCTGATTCGCATTGTGGTGTCCTGCCTCCTGGGGGCTGACCCGCCGACAATGGTCGAATTCTGGGCCGGCATTGGGCATGCTGCGACAGTGGGAATCCACAGTGCGGGTGGAGGGGTGTCGTGGCGACCTTTCAGTGCTCCTCGTGCGATCGGGAGATCAAGCCGGCGGTCCGCTGCCCGCACTGCGGCGCCCACCAGCCACAGTGGGCCGACCACCTGGCGGACATCGAGCGGTCCATCGCTGAGATGAAGGCCCGCGAGGCCGCCATCGCCAGCGAGCAGCGGAAGCTGGCCGCCCAGATGCAGGCGGCGGTCTTCCAGCGCGACATCCTCGCGCACGCCGGCAGCAGCGGTGACGAGCGCACCAGGCAGGACGCCCGGCCGCGCCGTGTGCTGCGGCGCCGACCGCCGCGCCGGTCGTCGGCCGACGGCGCGGCGCCACCACGGGTGCCCCGCCAGGGCGCCACCGCCGGTACGGACGATCCCCCGCCGCCACCCCCGGCCGCCCCCGTCTGGCTGGACGCCGACAACCCCGAGCACCCGCCGGAGGCGTCCTCGCGGGAGGTCCAGAACATCCCCCTCGGCCTCGGCGCACTGCTGCTCGGGGTCGCCGCGGTGGTCTTCGCCGCGGTCGCGACCAGCTCGATGGACGCGCTGGCCCGCCTCGGGATCCTGCTGCTCGCGACCATACTCATGTTGCTCGCCCCGCCGGTGCTGGCCAAGCGGGGGCTGACCTCCACCGCCGAGACCATCTCCGCGGTGGGGCTGCTCCTGGTGCCGCTCGCCGGGTACGCGCTGTGGGCCGTGGACCGGATCGGCAACGGCGGCGCCTCCGGCGCGGTCTTCGCCGGGGTCATCTTCGCGGTCACCGCCGCCGTCTCCGTCGGGTACGCCGGCTGGACCCGGCTACGCGCCCCCCGGTTCGCCACCGTGCTGGCCGCCCAGCCGGTGGTGCCACTGCTCGCGTACGACCGGATCAGCGGCCCGGCGAGCTGGGCGCTGGTGCTGACCGTGGTGGCCCTGCTCGACCTCTGGCTGGCCCGCTCTCCGGTCACGGTGGAACAGCCGCTCGCCGACCCGACCGCTTCCACGCGGGCGAACGCGCCCCGTCAGCGGGAGGCCGACGGACGGCCCGAGGGGGCGCCGGAGGAGTCCGGCGAGCTGCTCGACCTCACCGCCGACGCCCAGGCCGCGCCGTCGGCCCGGCCGGTGCCCGGGCTGCGCGAGCTGACCTGGGCGCTGCACGGCGTCGCCGTCGCGATCGGCCTCGCGTACGCCGTGACCGCCCTGCTGCGGACCAGCACCGTGGCGGGCGCGACCGGCGCCGGGCTGGTGCTGCTGCTGGCCGCCGCCGTCTGCCTGGCCGGGACGCTGGTGCTGCGGCGTCCGCCGCTGCCCGACATCGGCGCCGGTGTGCTCACCCTCGCCGTCATCGGCGCACTGGGCCGGGTCGCCTCGGTGGCGCTGCCCGGCCGCTCGCTGCTGCTGATCGCGGCCGTCATCACGGTCACCGGCCTCGCCGTACGGGCGGTACCGGAATCCGCCCGTCGCGGGCCGCAGCTGGCCGCCGCGGTGGCGTTGACGGTCAGCGGGGTGGTGGTTGCCGGCAGCGCCCTGCGCGCCGGGATCGCCCCGGTACGGGCCGCCCTGCCGGCCTGGGCGGCGGACCTCGACCGGTACCCGGCCGAGCTGGCCGCCGCGGTGGGCCCGGCCGCCTGGCAGCTCGCCGCCAGCGCCTTCCTGCTGACCGTGGCCGCGGTGCTGGCCCTGCCGCCGGAGATCCGCCGCGAGTTCGCGGTGACCGGCGCCGCGCTCACCGCGCTCGCCGTACCGGCCTCCTTCGGGTTGGCCTGGACGCTGGCACCGTGGCCGATGGTGCTGACCGCGATCGGCATCGGTGCGATCGGACTGTCCGCCCGCACCACCCGGGCGGCGGTGGCACACGCGGTGGTCGCCGCCGGTGTCGGGTTGGCCGGCGCGGGCGCCGCCCTGGCCCGGCCGGCGCTGACCGCCGCCGTGCTGCTCACCTTCGTCGTGGCCGGCGCCCTGATCGCCGCCGCCCCCCGGATCCGGCTCGCCCCGGCCGCCGCGGACACCGTCTCGGCCTGGGCTGCCGGGGGCGCGGCCTTCGCGCTGCCCGGGGCGGTGGCCGCCTTCGTCGCCGCCACCCTGCCCACCGACGCCACTCCGACCCCGGCGAGCCTGCGCGAGGCGACCGTGCCGGTGCTGGCGGCCAGCTTCCTCGCCGTCTGCGTCACTCTCGGCTATGCCGCCGTCGTCCAGGTGTCCCAACGGCAGATCCCGGTGCCGCTGTCGGTGGGTACCGGCCTCGGCGCGCTGGTGGTGGCCGCCGCCGGGTTCGGCGCCCCGGGGGCCACCGTGGCCGACGCCTGGGTCGCCGCGCTGCTGCTGGTCTCCGCCGTACTGCTCTTCCTGGCCCCGTCGATCGACGCCGGCCGCCGGTCCGACCTGGCCCTGGACGGCTCCGACCTGGCCGCCGCCGCGGTGACCGCCGCCCTGGTCGCCACCCTGCTGCGGATCGGTGCGGTGCTCGCACCGAGCGGGCAACTCGCCGTGGCCGCCGCGCTGGTCCTGGTGGTCGCCGTGGCCGCGCGGGCGATGCCCGAGGAGTGGCGGCGCGGGCCGGTGGTCGGACTCGCGGTCGGCGGCGTGCTGATCGGGCTGCTGGCCGGTTGGATGGCCCTGCGCGGTGGCGTCGGAGTGCTGGCCACCCCCGGTCCGATCTGGCACGGTGACCTCAGCGACTGGCCGGCCGCGCCGACCGGTGGCAGCACCTGGCAGGGCCCGATCGCCTTGATCCTGCTCGCGGTGGCCGCTGGCATCCTGTTGCCATCCCCCTGGCGCTACGACGTGTCCGGCGCGGCGGTCGTGCTGGCCACCATCGGCGCCCCGGCCGCGTTCAACCTGTCGTGGTGGTCGCCGGTCCTGATCGGCGGCATGGTCGCCACCGTCTTAGGGATGGCCGCCGTCGCCTCCGTCGACCCCCGGGCCGCGCTGTCCCGACTCACGGTCGCCGGGGTGGTCGCGTTGCACGCGGCCGGCGCCGGCCTGGTGCGGCCGTGGACCACCGCGCTCGCCCTGGGCAGCATCGCGTTGATCGGCGCGGTGGTGGCGGCGCTGGCCCGCTCCATGGCCGAGCCGCTCGTCGAGGACATCCACGCCGAGGGAATGCCGCCGCACCTGGCGCAGGCCGGCGGTGCGGGCTTGGGCGCAGCGTTGCTGGCGTTGCCGGGCGCCACGGCCGCCCTAGCCGTCGAGTTCGGGCACGCGCCCCAGGTGGTGCTCACCGCCGGCCTGGCCGCGTCCAGCCTCGGCCTGGCCGCGGTGGCGACCGTCCGCCGGCAGGTTCCGCAGTACCTGCCCTGGGCGAGCGCCGGTGTGGTCGGCGGCGCGACGGTGACCGCGCTGGTCGCCGTACCCCTCCACCTGCCGGTCGGTGTCTACGCCGCCGCCGCGGCCCTGCTCGGGGTGCTCGCCGAACTGGTCCGGGGGGCGACCGAGCCGCCGGCCGACGCGGCTCAGCCGGTCCGCCGCTGGTCGGTGCTGCTGGACGGGGCGCTGCGGCGGCTGCCCGACGACGGCGCCCGGCGCCGGTGGCAGGTGAGCCCGGCCGCCGGGGCGCTGGCCGCCGCCGCCCTGCCGACCGTCCTTGCGCTGGTCTCCATCGCCCCGGCGCTGCTGGCGGCACTGGTCGACCCGCACCGGTCTCTCGGGAGGATCTGGCAGGGGCCACCAGCGGAACTGCTCGACCCACCGCCGGCCGCGGTCAACCCGACCCATGTGCTCACCGCGCTGCTGCTCACCGTGACGGCGGCCCTGGCGGCCACCGGATTCAGCGGCGGCCGGCGGTCCCGGGCGGTGCCGGTGGTGCTGCCCGGCGCCGCGGTGACGCTGTTGATCGCCCCGGTCGCGCTCGGCGGCGGCTGGCCGGCGAGCACGCTCTCGGCGCTGGCCGTGTTCACCATCTCGATGCTGGGGCTGGCCCTGACGCCGCCGCCGTCCCTGGTGGAACGGGCCCGCTCGTTGCGGCTGGCCCGGGTACTGGTCTTCGTGATCGGCCTGGCAGCCGGCGGGGCGGGGCTCGCCGGCAGCCTCGCGACCCGGGAGCTGACCCTGTTCACCCTCGGCGGTGCGGTCGGGGTCGGCGTGGTCGCGGCGCTGTACGGCACCACCTCGCGGGCCCGCATCCTCGGCTGGCTGTTCGCCTCGCTGATGGCGCAGCTGTTCGTGCTCACCGCCGGTCTGGTGGCCGGGCTCGCCGCGGTCTGGTCCGCGTTCGGGGTGCTCGCGGTCGGCGCCGCGCTCCAGGTCGTCGCCGCCACCCTGCCCCGGCTGCGTCGCCCCGAGGCGCAGCGCGAGGCGGCGACGGTGGAGTGGACCGGGTACGCCGCCGCACTGATCGCGCTGGCCCTGGCCTTCGACTCGCCCCGACACATCGCCGCCCTGCTGGCCGCCTGGGGCGCGGTCCTCGGTCTGGCAGCGACCCGACCCGGTCGCCGGCCGGCGGAGCGGCGGGTCCTGTTCTGGGCGGTGGTGGTCTGCGAGATCACCGCCTGGTGGATCCTGATGCGGGTCGCCCATGTGGCGCTGCCCGAGGCGTACACCCTGCCGTTCGCCGCGCTGGCCCTGCTGGTCGGCGTCCTGGAGCTGCGCCAGCGGCCGGACCTGAGCAGCTGGGTGGCGTACGGGCCGGCGCTGGTGGCCGCGTTCGTACCCACCCTGGCGATCGTGCTGGCCACCGATTCGAGCACACTGCGCCAGGTGCTGCTGCTTCTCGGCGCCGTCGCCATACTGGTCTTCGGCTCGATGAGCCAGCAGCAGGCCCCGGTGATCGTGGGCGCGGTGGTCACCGCCATCGCGGCGGTGCACGCGCTGTTCAGCCTCGGACCGTGGTTGGCGTTGATTCCGGTCGGCTTCCTGCTGCTGGTCCTCGGGGCCAGCAACGAACGCCGGCGCCGCGCCCAGGAACGCCTCCAGACCGCGCTACGCGGGATGCGGTGAACCGGATGCCCCATGCTGTCCATCTGTGGGCATTATGTTCATATCAGGCTTGATGTCTGGTATGCCCACGACGCCGATCGGCTCGGGGCGGAATCCTGGGCGGGTGCCCGGCGTTGTAACCCGTGGCTGACCAAGGAGAACCCCGCCCCGCCCCACCCGCGTGAGCGCGGCCGGCAGACCCCCCGGGAATGACCCGGCCCCCTCAGCCGTTGTACACCGTCCCGGCGCCGCGAAGAGCCCCCCGGCCCGCGAGCCGCCGAAAAACGCTTACCCCCTCTTTCCGTTCCGCGCCACCACGGCGCCGGCGTCGCACACCACCCCCCGGTTTCACCAGACGGCGACGCCCAACCCCCGAAACGGAGCCACAATCATGAACACCACACTGCGTAAGACCGTGCTCGGAATCGCCGGCCTCGCCTTCGCCGGTGGACTCGCCGCCGGCCCGCTCAACGCCGCCACCACCACCGAACCCACCCCCACCACCACCGCCGCCGCCGTCCAGGCCGACACCCCCACCACCAAGCCCGACAGCACCAAGCTGACCCCCAACGGTGTGCAGGGCGCACAGTCGCGCATCAACCTCAACAGCGAGCAGACCGACAACGCCAAGGCCATCATCGCCGCCACCAAGAAGACCGGCATGGACGAGCGTGCCGCCGTGGTCGCCATCGCCACCTCGCTGCAGGAGTCGAAGCTGGAGAACCTGGGCCACCTCGGTGACCGCAACGACCACGACTCGCAGGGCCTGTTCCAGCAGCGCCCGTCCAGCGGTTGGGGCACGGTCGAGCAGATCACCGACCCCGAGTACTCCACCACCGCGTTCCTCAAGGGCCTCAAGCAGGTCGACGGATGGAAGGACATGCCGCTGACCAAGGCCGCGCAGACCGTGCAGGTCTCGGCCTACCCCGACCACTACGCCCAGTGGGAGCAGCAGGCCGCCGACCTCGTCGCCCAGAACTGGAACAGCTGACAACCCACACAGCAGAGCCGACTGGCCGGCACCCCGATCGGGGTGCCGGCCAGTCGGCGTCCAGCTCCCCCTATGTCCGGTCGCGCTGGCGGCGGGCGGCCAGGCGGCGGGCCAGGTCGGCGGTGGTGCCCCAGATGCCGCGCCGGAACAGCAGCACGACCAGGACGAAGATGCCGCCGGTGACCAGGCCGATCGCCTCGAAGCCGGAGAACGACAGCCAGTCCTCCAGCCGGACCACGATGCCCGCGCCGAGCACTCCGCCCCAGAGCGTGCCGATCCCGCCCAGCACCACGACGATGACCGCCTTGCCGGAGGTGGTCCAGTGCAGGACCTCCAGGGAGACGAAGCGGTGGCCGACGGCGAACAGCCCACCGCCGAGGCCGGCGAGGAAGCCGGAGAGCACGAAGACGGTCAGCTTGTAGCGGTGCACCGGGTATCCGAGCGCGCGGGCCCGAGCCGGGTTGTCCCGGATACCGACCAGCACCCGGCCGAACGGCGAGTGGACGATGCGCCACGCGCCGGCCAGGCCGAGCAGCACGATCGGCAGGATCGCGTAGTAGAAGTAGTAGTCGTCGGTGAGGTCGAGCCCGAAGAACTCCCGCGGGATGCCCTGCAGGCCGTTCTCGCCCTGGGTCACCGAGCGCCACTCGTTGGCGATGTAGTAGACCATCTGCGCGAACGCCAGGGTGACCATCGCGAAGTAGATGCCGGTCCGCTTCACCGCGAGGTAGCCGATCGGTACGGCGAGCACCGCCGCGGCGAGCGCTCCGGCCAGCACGGCGGCCGGGAACGGCAGCCCGAGGTGAATTGCCACCAGGCCGGTCACGTACGCCGACGCCCCCCAGAACGCCGCGTGCCCGAAGGACATCAGCCCGGTGAAGCCGAGCAGCAGGTCCACCGCGACGGCGAACAGCGCCCAGCAGAGGATGTCCACCGCCACCGCCGGGTAGAGATTGTTGGGCAGCCAGAGCGCCACCCCGAGGCCGACCGCGAGCAGCGCGTACCGGACCCAGCCGGGCGCGCGGGCGACCGTGACCAGCGCCGACGGGACGGCCTGCCCGGTCCGCCCGGTCTTGGGGTCCACGGTGCTCGTCATGCCGGTGCCTCCTCACGGCCGAACAGCCCGGCCGGGCGCCAGAGCAGAACGACGGCCATCACGATGAAGACGATCGTCTGGGACACGATCGGGTAGTCCGAGAGGTACGCCTCGCCCCACGCCTGCACCAATCCGATGCCGAAGCCGGCGGCAACCGAACCGAAGATGGAGCCGAGCCCACCGATCACCACGACGGCGAAGACCACGATGATGAGGTCGGCGCCCATCAGCGGGTTCACCGCCCGCATCGGCGCGGCGAGCACGCCGGCCAGGCCGGCCAGGCCGATGCCGAAGCCGAACACCGGGGTGACCCAGCGCCCGACGTTGACTCCGAACGCGCGGGTCAGTTCCGGCCGTTCGGTCGACGCGCGGACCACCATGCCGACCCGGGTACGGGTCAGCGCCCACCACACCCCGAGGCAGACCGCCACGGCGAAGCCGAGGATGAATACGCGGTACGTCGGGAAGTCGAAGATCCCGAAGTCGACCGAGCCGCTCAGCGCGGACGGGGTCTCGTACGGGCTGGACTGCACGCCGTACCGGAGCTTCACCAGGTCCTGGAGAATGAGCGTGAGGCCGAAGGTGAGCAGGAAGTTGTAGAGCGGGTCGAGCCGGGTGAGCCGGTGGATGAAGGCCCGCTCGAGGGCCATGCCGAGCAGCGCCAGCCCCACCGGTACCACCACCAGCGCCGCCCAGAACGGCACGCCCGCCTCGTTGAGCAGCACGTACGCGCCGAACGCCCCGAGCATGTAGAACGCGCCGTGGGCGAAGTTGACCACCCGCAGCATGCCGAAGATGACTGCGAGACCGAGGGCGAGCAGGGCGTAGAACGCCCCGCTCACCAACCCGTTGAACGTGTTCTGAAGAAAGCTGGTCACAGCTTGCAGTCCGGGGACGGGGCCCGGAACGCCTCCGCAGCCGGAATCGTCTCCAGGATCTTGACGTAGTCCCACGGCTCGGAGACCTCGGACTGCGGCTTCACCTGGGCCAGGTACGCGTCGTGGACGACCCGGTGGTCCTCGGCGCGGATCTTGCCGTTGCGCAGGAAGACGTCGTTGACCTCCTTGCCCTCCAGTTCCTTCACGATCGTGTCGGCGTCGTCGGTGCCGGCGGCCTGCACGGCCTCCAGGTACTGGGTGGCGGCCGAGTAGTTGGCCGCGTGCGCGAAGGAGGGCCGGGTGCCGGTCTCCCCCTGGAACCGGTCGGCGAACTCGCGGTTCTGCTGGTCGAAGTTCCAGTACCAGGCATCGGTGTAGGTGGTGCCGGCCAGCGCCGCCGGGGTGAGCGAGTGGATGTCGGTGATGAACATCAGGCCGACCGCGAGCCCGACGCCCTTGTCCCGCAGCTTGAACTCGTTGTACTGCTTCACCACGTTGACCAGCTCGGCGCCGGCCTGCATGGTGCCGAGCACCTGCGGCTTCGGGTTCAGCGTCGGCGCCTTGAGCAGGAAGGTGGAGAAGTCGCCGCTGGTGTTGGGGAACGGCGCGCCGTCCTTGCCGACGACCGTGCCGCCGGCGGCGGTGATGGCCTCGGAGAAGCTCTTCTCCATGTCCTGGCCGAAGGCGTAGTTCGGGTACAGGATGTACCAGTTCTTGCCGACCTGCTGGGTGGTGACCTTGCCGGTGCCGTTGGCCAGCATGTACGTGTCGTACGCGTAGTGGAACGTGTACTTGTTGCAGCTCTTGCCGGTCAGCTCGGTGGTCGCCGCGCCGATGTTGAAGTAGAGCTTCTTCTTCTCCTTCGCCACGTCGGCCACGCGCAGCGCCGCCGACGAGGTGGGCACGTCGAGGATCAGGTCGACGCCCTGGCGGTCGAACATCTCCTGCGCCTTGCTGTTTGCAACGTCCGGCTTGTTCTGGTGGTCGGCCGTCTCGACGGTGATGTCCGTGGTCACCGCCTTGTCGCCGTACTTGGCCTTGAAGTCGGCGATGGCCATCTCCACGGCCTTCACCGAGTTCTTGCCGGACAACTCGGAGTACGCCCCGGACTGGTCGTTGAGCACGCCCAGCACGATCTTGCCCCCGGTCAGCTTCTCGTCGCCGCCCGACTGGGGACCACCGCCGCCGCAGCCGGCGACCACCATCATCGCGGCCGCCGACGCGGCGGCCACACCCACCGTCCTACGCATGCCCATCCCTTTCCGTCCGCGCGTCGCGCGGGGTCCGTCGTGAGAGGAGAATTCAGATGCCGAGGTACGACAGCAGCTCGCGTTCCCGCGACTGCACCTCGGAGTTGTCCATCGCCTCCGCGATGCGTCCCTCGGCCAGCAGGTAGTGCCGGTCGGCCACGCCGGTGGCGAAGTGCAGGTTCTGCTCGACCAGCAGCACCGTCACGCCGTGCCGCTTGGCCTCCCGAAGGAGGTCGCCGACCTGCTGCACGAGCAGCGGCGAGAGCCCCTCGGTCGGTTCGTCGCAGAGCAGCAGCCGGGCGCCCATCCGCAGCACCCGGGCCAGGGCCAGCATCTGCTGCTCGCCGCCGGAGAGCATGGTGGCGGCGGAGTCGCGCCGCTCGTACAGGGCGGGGAACGCCTCGTACACCCGCTCCAGCGACCACGGGTCCGGCCCCACCGTCGGCGGCAGGGTCAGGTTTTCCGTCACGGTCAACGTGGCGTAGCTGCCGCGATCGTCGGGGACCCAACCGAGCCCCAGCCGCGCCCGCCGGTGCGCCGGGAGTCTGCCCACGTCCCGCCCGTCCAGTTCGACGGTCCCCCGAAGGCCCGCGTGCAGTCCCATGACGCAGCGCAGCAGCGTGGACTTGCCGGCGCCGTTGCGTCCGACCAGGGTGACCACCTCGCCGGCCTGCACCTCCAGGCCGACCTCCCGCAACACCTGCGCCTCGCCGTACCAGGCGGACAGGTTCTCAATGCGCAGCATCGGCGGCTCCCAGGTAGGCGGTGATCACGCGCTCGTCGGCGCGGACCTGCTCGTACGGGCCCTCGACCAGGACCTTGCCGGCCTGCAGGACGGTGACGGTGTCGGCGAGCCGCCCGACGACGCTCATGTTGTGCTCGACCATCACCACGGTCCGGCCCTGCCGGGTCCGGGCGATCAGGTCGACGGTGCGGTCGACGTCCTCCAGGCCCATGCCGGCAGTCGGCTCGTCCAGCAGCAGCACCTTCGGGTCCAGCGCGAGCGCGATCGCCAGTTCCAGGGCCCGTTTGCGGCCGTACGCGAGGGCCTCCGCGGGCGCCTCGGCCAGGTCGGCCAGGCCGACCATGTCCAGCAGTTCGCCGGCCCGGTCGGCGTAGCGGCGCATCAGCTTCGCCGAGCGCCAGAACCGCCAGCCCAGCCCACTCGGGCTCTGCAACGCCAGCTCGACGTGCTCGCGGGCGCTCAGTTGCGGAAAGAGGCTGGTGATCTGGAACGAGCGGGCCACCCCCAGCCGGGCGACCCGCTCCGGAGGCAGGCCGGTGACATCCCGGCCGGCCAGCTCGATCCGCCCGTCAGTGGGGCTCAGGAAGCCGGTGAGCAGGTTGAACAGCGTGGTCTTGCCCGCGCCGTTCGGCCCCACCAACGCGTGCACGCTGTCCGGCGCGACGTCGAGGTCGACACCGTCGACCGCCCGGAAGCCCCGGAAGTCGCGGGTCAGCCCGCGCGCCGACAGGATCGCTTGCCCGGTCATCGCCCATCCTTCGGTCACCGGCGACGACCAGTTCGGTGATCGGCGTCACAGGGCCGTCGCGTGCAGGAAACCTACGGCGCGGCCAACACGGCGATCTATGTCGATGATCAACACAATTCCGGAGCGCCAAGGGTGCAGCGTCCCCACCCCGCGGCCCACGCGCCACCCCGGCAGGGCATCGACGACGGCCAGTTCCCACCGGCCGCCGCGGAAGAGATGTGTCGATGCCACCCTCCGGACGGCCGGACCTTGCCCACGGCGGCTACGTTGATGATCAACACAGCAGACCACCCCGGAAAGGTCCGAACACATGCCGTTCGGCTTCACCCTCGCGATCGTCGCCACCGTCGCCGCGGCCATCGCCGCCGCCGTCGCCCTCCTCAGTTCGCGCCGAAGCGTGCGGCAGCCCAGCATCCTCGCGGCGACCGCCGCCGCGGTCGCGGCACTCCTCATCACCGTGGCGTCGAGCGCCCACTCGGTACCGATCCGCTCGGTCGGGATCGTCACCAGCTTCAACAAGCCGACCGGTCAGGTCACCGGCTCCGGCCTGAAGTGGGTCGCGCCGTGGCAGCGGGTCGGCGAGTGGGACGCCGGACGGCAGAAGTACGACCACATCGGCACCGACAACTGCGTCCGGGTGCGGACCGGCACCCTCGCCGACGCGTGCGTCGAGGTGCTGGTCGAGTGGCAGGTGCGGCCCGAGAACGCCCCGAAGCAGTTCATGGACTACAAGGGCGACTTCGACAGCTTCCGTGGACAGCGGGTCGGCGTGCAGCTCGACAGCGCGGTGAACGACGCCTTCGCCATCTACAACCCGCTGGAGCGGATCGACGCGAAGACCGGCAGCCTGAACGTCGACCTCAAGCCCTTCTCCGAGAGCATCAAGACCAACGCGGAGGGCCGGCTGGCCGACGACGTCGACATCCTGTCGGTCACCATCACCCGGGTCAACCACGACGAGAAGACCGAGGGCAACATCAAGGCGTTCCAGGACAAGCTCGCCCAGACCCGCAACCTCGAACAGGACCGCCGCAACGCCGAGATCCAGAAGCAGATCACCGAGACCAACGCCAAGGTCGACAAGGTGACCCGCTGCCTGGAGATCGCCGAGAAGAACGGCAGCTCGCCGGGTCTGTGCATCAACCCGGGCATCATCACCGGCGCCGCCAACTGAGAGAGACCGGCAATGGGGCGGTGGAGGCGAGGCAGGTCCTGGCCGAGGATGGCAAGGCGGAGGAGGAGGCCATGCCGGTGTCGCCTGGCCGACGACGACAACGCCGCCAGCCGAAGCGCCAGGGCACACCGCAGCCCCACCAGTCTTACTGCCGGTCTCTCTGAACCGGCCGCCCTCGCCGGATGACCGGCGAGGGCGGCCCGGGCCAGGTCAGTTGGTCAACGCGTCCAGCGCCAGGTCGACGTCCCCCTCGGTGGAGTACAGGTGGAAGGCGGCCCGGACCCGGCCGGCCCGGACCGATGCGCGGACGCCGGCCCGTTCCAGCTTCTCCCGTGCGCCGGGCACCTCCACGGTGACGATCGCGCTGTCGCCGGGCGGTTGTCCCAGTCCCGCGAGGAACCGGTTGGCCAACGCCACGTCGTACGCGTGCACCGCCGGCACCCCGATCTCCAACAGCAGTTCCAGCGCCGGGGCCGCACCGACCCAGCTGAACCAGGCGGGCGAGATGTCGAACCGGCGCGCGTCGTCGGCGAGCCGCAGGGGCGGCCCGTAGTAGGACGCGTGCGGGTCGCGACCGGCGTACCAGCCGGCGGCGTCCGGCCGCAGCCGATCCCGCAGCGCAGGGTCGAGATAGGCGAACGCGGTGCCCCGGGGACCCATCAGCCACTTGTACCCGCCGGTCACCACCACGTCGGCGCGGGCCGCCTCGAACGGCAGCCAGCCGCACGCCTGGGTGGCGTCGACCGCGACGAGCGCGCCGTGGGCCCGGGCTGCCGCGACGATGTCGTCGTACGCGGCCACCGCACCGTCGGCGGACTGCACCAGGCTGAACGCCACCAGGTCGGTGCCGGCGTCGACCGCCGAGGCCAGCTCGTCCAGCGGCACGGTGCGTACCTCGACCCCCCGTTCCCGCTGTACCAGCCAGGGAAAGAGATTCGAGGTGAACTCGACCTCGGGGACGACCACCCGCGCACCGGCGGGCAGGGCGGCGGCGACCGGCGCCAGCAACTGGGAGACGTTGGCACCGACCGCCACGTCGGCCACCGGCACCCCGACCAGCCGGGCGAACGCGGCCCGGGACCGCTCGGTCGCCTCGCCCCAGACCTCCCACGAGCCCCGTCCCACGCGCCAGGCGGCGAGTGCCTCCTGCAACGCCTCCCAGGCCGGGTCCGGCGGCAACCCGTAGCTGGCGGTGTTCAGCCATCCGGGCTGCGGTTGCCACAGCTTCTGCGCCTGTTCCAGTTCCACGCCCACCGACGCTAGCCGCCCCCACGGCCGGAGTTGAGCGCCAATCCCCGCCCCGTGGCACCCGCTCGAAAGGAAGGGCCCCCTGTTAACGCCTGCGGTATAGGAGGGGCCCCTTGTTAACGGGGCCGGGCCAGCGTCGTGACCAGCTCACGGTCGGATCGGTTCGGCTGCTCCGGTTGGCGCGGCTGGTCCGTCGCGGAACCGTCCTCCTCGTCGAGCATGGTGCTCTCGTCGAACGGGCGCTGGCCGCTGAGTACCGCCCGCGCCTGCTCACGGTCGAACTCGCCGGTCCAGGTGCCGACCAGGACGGTGGCGACCGCGTTGCCGGCGAAGTTGGTCAGTGCCCTCGCCTCGGACATGAACCGGTCGATGCCGACGATCAGCCCGACCCCGTCGAGCAGATCCGGCCGATGCGACTGGAGCCCGCCGGCGAGCGTGGCGAGACCGGCACCGGTCACCCCCGCCGCCCCCTTCGAAGCGATGATCATGAACAGCAGCAGGCCGACCTGTTCTCCGATCGACATCGGCTTGCCCATCGCGTCGGCGACGAACAACGCGGCCATGGTCAGGTAGATCGCCGTCCCGTCGAGGTTGAACGAGTACCCCGTCGGCACGGTGATCCCGACGACCGGCTTGCTGATGCCGACGTGCTCCATCTTCGCGATCAGCCGGGGCAACGCCGACTCCGACGACGAGGTGGAGACGATGAGCAGGAACTCCCGTCCGAGGTAGCGGATCAGGGTGAAGATGTTCACCCGCGCCACCAGCCAGAGCAGCGAGCCGAGCACCACGACGACGAAGAGCAGGCAGGTTGCGTAGAAGCCCAGCATGATCTGGGCGAGGCTGGTCAGGGCGTCGACACCGGTCGCGCCGACCACCGCCGCCATGGCCCCGAACGCGCCGATCGGGGCAACCCACATGATCATGGCGAGGACCTTGAAGACGAGCCGCTGGATGACGCCGATCGCGCGCAGCACCGGCTCACCCCGGGTACCGAGGCCCTGCACCGCGAAGCCGACCAGCAGCGCGACCAGCAGCGTCTGCAACACCTCGCCCCCGGTGAGGGCGGAGAGCAGCGAGGTCGGGATGACGCCGAGAAGGAAATCGGTCGTCCCGGCGCTCTCCCCGCCAGCCGCGGCCTGGCCGGCACCGGCCGTGCCGGCGTCCAGGTGCAGGCCGGAGCCGGGCTGGATGATGTTGCCGACCACCAGGCCGATGGCCAGCGCGACGGTCGACATGAGCAGGAAGTAGCCGAGCGCCAGTCCGCCGACCTTGCCGACCTTCGCCGCCTGCCGGACGGAGCCGACGCCGAGCACGATGGTGCAGAAGATCACTGGGCTGATCATCATCTTGATCAGGGCGATGAAGCCGGTGCCGAGCGGTTTCAGCGCGACACCGACCTCGGGGGCGGCGAGACCGACGACGACACCGGCGACCGCCGCGGCGATCACCGCCAGATAGAGGTAACGGGTGAGATCCCGGCGCGCGGACCGGGCCGGCGTCGGGGCGGTGGCGTGGGTGGTGTCCATGCCGACAATGTGACCTGCGCCTCATCCCGAGACAGCCTTGTGGTCATACTGGTCATCCCCGCGACCCACGGCCGACACCACGCCGACCCGCGCGCGACACTGGTCACCGCTGGTGACGAGGACGGGAGCGGTGGTGGCGCGACGGCAGTGGAGCATCGCGGGGCAGCTGTTCGCCCTCCAGGCCACGGTGATCATCCTGCTGGTGGCGGTGGCCACCGGCGGGGCGATCTGGCTGGCCCGTACCGACGCGCAGCAGGCGGCCCGCGAGGAGGTGCTCTCGGTCGCGAAGACGGTGGCCGGCACACCCGACGTACGGGCCGCGCTGGCGTCGACCGACCCGTCGGCCATCCTCCAGCCGTATGCGGAGGCCATCCGGGTGGAGACCGGAACGGACTTCGTGGTGGTGATGGCACCGGACCGCACCCGCTACACCCACCCGAGTCCGGAACAGATCGGCCGGCCCTTCGTCGGCAGCATCGAACCGGCGCTGTCCGGTCGGGCCTTCACCACCACCAACGTCGGCACGCTCGGCAAGTCGGTACGGGCGGTCGCGCCGGTACGCGACGGCGACGGGCGGGTCGTCGGACTGGTCTCGGTCGGCATCACCACCCACGCGATCAACCGGCGGCTGCTGGAGCAGGCGCCGCTGCTCCTCGGTGCCGCCGGCCCGGCGCTGGCCGTCGCCGGTTTCGGGTCCTGGCTGCTCAACCGGCGGTTGCGCCGGCAGACGCATGGGCTCGGACCGGCTCAGATGACCCGGATGTACGAGTACTACGACGCGGTCCTGCACTCGGTGCGGGAGGGGTTGGTGGTGCTCACCTCCGACCGGCGCGTGGCGTTGGTCAACGACGAGGGCCGCCGGCTGCTCCGGCTGGGCGCCGAGCCGGACCTGGTCGACCGGCCGGCGGCCGGACTCGACCTCCCGCCCGCGGTGACCGACCTGCTCACCTCCGGCCGGGACGCGCACGACGAGCCGGTGCTCGCCGGTGACCGGGTGCTGGTGGCCAACCAGCGCCAGGCGCGCTTCGAGGGCGACCTCGTGGGCACCGTGTTGACCCTGCGGGACCAGACCGAGCTGCGGGCCCTGACCAGCGAACTCGATTCGGTCCGGGCGCTGACCGAGGCGCTCCAGGCCCAGACGCACGAGTCGGCGAACCGCCTGCACACGGTGCTGACGCTGGTGGAGTTGGGGCGTACCGGGGAGGCGGTCGAGCTGGCCACCCGCGACCTGACGCTGGCGCAGCAGCTGACCGACCGGGTGGTCGGCGCGGTCGCCGATCCCGCGCTGGCGGCCCTGCTGCTCGGCAAGTCCGCCCAGGCCGCCGAGCGCGGCGTCGACCTGGTGATCGAGCCGGAATGCCGGCTCGACACCAGCCCGCTGCCCACCACCGACCTGCTCACCGTGGTCGGTAACCTGGTCGACAACGCCCTGGAGGCGGTCGCCGGTACCACGCCGCCGCGCCGGGTCCAGGTCTTCGTCGGCGTGGTCGACGGCGGGTTGACGGTCCGGGTGTCCGACAGCGGCCCGGGCCTGGACGCGGAGCGGGTGGCCGACGCCTTCCGCCGGGGCTGGTCGACCAAGAGCACCGGTCGCGGTCTCGGTCTGGCCCTGGTCGGTCAGGTGGTCGAGCGCCACGGCGGCGACACGGTGGTCGAGCCCGCCGAAAACGGCGGTACCCGGTTCACCGTACGGCTGCCGATCCGCGCGGAGGACGGCCGGTGAGCGCGCGGCGTGAGCCGGGGGTACGAGCCCCGCGGTCGCGAACGGGGGTGGCGTCGTGAGCGCCATCCGGGTCCTGGTCGTGGAGGACGAGCCGCTGTTGGCCGAGGCGCACCGGGCGTACGCCGAGCGGGTGCCGGGCTTCGTCGTGGTCGGCGTCGCGCACACCGCGCGCGAGGCGATGGCCGTGCTGCGGCGCAACGGCGGCGCGGATGTCGACCTGGTGCTGCTCGACTTCAGGCTGCCCGACCTGCACGGGTTGGAGGTCTGCCGGGCGTTGCGGGCGGCCGGCAGCAACGTGGACGTGCTCGCGGTGACCTCCGCCCGCGACCTGGCCGCGGTCCGCACGGCGGTCTCCCTGGGGGTGGCCCACTATCTGCTGAAGCCGTTCACCTTCGCGGCCTTCCGCGACAAGCTCCAGCGGTACGCCGACTACCGGCGGCAGGCCCTCGCCGCGGGTGAGGTCACCGCGCAACACGAGGTGGACCGGATGTTCGCCACGCTGCGCGGCACCAGCGGGCAGACCCTGCCCAAGGGCTTGGACGAGCAGACGCTGCACGCGGTGCTCGGCGCCCTGTCTTCTGACGCGGGCCGCTCCGCGAACGAGGTGGCGCACCGGACCGGAGTCTCCCGGGTGACCGCCCGCCGGTACCTGGAGTACCTGGTGACCGTCGAGCGAGCCCGGCGGACGCCGCGCTACGGCACCCCCGGCCGACCGGAGATGGAGTACCGCGCGGTCTGACCGGGCAGCGAGACGGCCCGGCCCAGGGTCAGCTGACGTTGGCGGGGCCGAGGACGCTCTTCAGGTCGGCCATCAGGGCGGTGGTCGCCGCCACCCGCACCGGGCCGAGCCGCAGGGTGGTGGTCCGGCTGCCGTTGAGCAGTTTGACGTGCACCTCGGCGTCGCCCGGGTGCAGCACCAGGGTCTCCTTGAGCCGTTCCACCAGCGGCGGGGTGCAGCGGGTCACCGGGATGGTGAGGGTGACCGGCTTGTTGGCCGTACTGGTGCTGACATCCGGCAGCGACATGTCCATCGCCATGATGCGGGGGGTGTCGTCACGACGGTCGACCCGGCCCTTGACCACCACGATCGCGTCCTCGGCGATGTACTGCCCGATCACCTCGTAGGTGTTCGGGAAGAACAGGGTTTCCACCCCACCGGCGAGATCCTCCAGGGTGGCCGACGCCCACGCCCGGCCCTGCTTGGTGACCCGCCGCTGCACGCCGGAGAGGATGCCGGCGAGGGTGACCACCGCGCCGTCGGGCACGGTGCCCTCCTCGGAGAGGGCGGCGATGGTGCAGTCGGCCGCCGCGCCCAGGACGTGTTCCAGGCCGAACAGCGGATGATCGGAGACGTACAGGCCGAGCATCTCGCGCTCGAAGGCGAGCTTGTCGCGCTTGTCCCACTCCCCCTCGGCGATGGTCGGCATGACCGTGGTGTTGGTCGCCGTCTCGGTCTCGCCGAAGCCCGCGCCGAACAGGTCGTACTGCCCGACGGCCTCCTTGCGCTTGACGTCGGCGTACGCGTCGATGGCGTCGGCGTGCACGGTGAGCAGGCCCTTGCGGGGGTGCTTGAGCGAGTCGAACGCCCCCGCCTTGATCAGCGATTCGATGGTCTTCTTGTTACAGACCACCGCGTCCACCTTGGACAGGAAGTCGTAGAAGTCGGCGTACTCGCCCTTCTCGTCGCGGCACCGCATGATCGCGGTGACCACGTTCGCGCCGACGTTGCGGATCGCGCCGAGGCCGAAGCGGATCTCCTTGCCGACCGGGGTGAACGGACCGGCGGAGGTGTTCACGTCCGGCGGCAGCACCTGGATGCCCATCCGGCGGCACTCCGACAGGTACATGGCCATCTTGTCCTTGTCGTCGCCGACGGAGGTCAGCAGCGCCGCCATGTACTCGGCCGGGTAGTGCGCCTTCAGGTACGCCGTCCAGTACGACACCAGCCCGTACGCGGCCGAGTGCGCCTTGTTGAAGGCGTACCCGGCGAACGGGACCAGCACGTCCCAGACCTTCTGGATCGCGTCGTCGGAGTAGCCGTGTTCGCGGCAGCCGTCCCGGAACGGGATGAACTCCTTGTCCAGGATCTCCTTCTTCTTCTTGCCCATCGCCCGGCGCAGCAGGTCGGCCTGGCCGAGGGTGTACCCGGCGAGGATCTGCGCGGCACGCTGCACCTGCTCCTGGTAGACGATCAGGCCGTAGGTGGGGGCGAGGATCTCCCGCAGCGGCTCCTCCAGCTCCGGGTGGATCGGGGTGATCTCCTGGAGGCCGTTCTTGCGCAGCGCGTAGTTGGTGTGGGAGTCCACACCCATCGGGCCGGGACGGTACAGCGCCAGGACGGCGGAGATGTCCTCGAAGTTGTCCGGCTTCATCATCCGCAGCAGCGAGCGCATCGGCCCGCCGTCGAGCTGGAACACGCCCAGGGTGTCGCCCCGGGCCAGCAGCTCGTACGCGGCCTTGTCGTCCAGCGGCAACCCCAGCAGGTCCAGCTCCTTGCCGTGGTTGAGCTGGATGTTCTTCACCGCGTCGTCGATGATGGTCAGGTTCCGCAGGCCGAGGAAGTCCATCTTCAACAGCCCGAGCGACTCGCACGTCGGGTAGTCGAACTGGGTGATGATGACCCCGTCGGAGTCCCGGCGCATCAGCGGGATGTGCTCGATGATCGGTTCGGCGGACATGATGACGCCGGCGGCGTGCACGCCGGTCTGCCGGATCAGGCCCTCGATGCCCCGGGCGGTGTCGATGACCTTCTTGACGTCGGCCTCGGACTCGTACATGCCGCGGATCTCGCCGGCCTCGGCGTACCGGGGGTGTTTCGGGTCGAAGATGCCTTCGAGGGGAATGTCCTTGCCCATCACGGCCGGCGGCATGGCCTTGGTGATCCGGTCACCGACCGCGTACGGGTAGCCGAGCACCCGGGCCGAGTCCTTGATCGCGGCCTTCGCCTTGATGGTGCCGAAGGTGGCGATCTGCGCGACCTTGTCCTCGCCCCACTTGTCGGTGACGTACTTGATCACCTCACCGCGCCGGCGCTCGTCGAAGTCGATGTCGACATCCGGCATGGAGACCCGCTCGGGGTTGAGGAACCGCTCGAAGATCAGCCCATGCGGGATCGGGTCCAGGTCGGTGATGCCCAGGGCGTACGCGACCAGCGAACCGGCCGCCGAGCCACGGCCGGGACCGACCGCGATGCCCTGGGACTTGGCCCACTGGATGAAGTCGGCGACCACGAGGAAGTACGACGGGAAGCCCATCTGGATGATGACGCCCAGCTCGTACTCGGCCTGCACCACGTGCCCCTCGGGGATGCCCTGCGGGTAGCGGCGGGCCAGGCCGGCGAAGGTCTCCTTGCGGAACCAGGACTCCTCGGTCTCCCCCTCGGGCACCGGGAAGCGCGGCATCAGGTTGTGGAACTCGAACATCCCGGTCGGGTCGACCCGCTCCGCCACCAGCAGGGTGTTGCGGCAGCCCTCCAGCCAGGCGTCGGAGCCGTCCACGCCGCGCATCTCGTCCGCGGACTTGATGTAGTAGCCGCTGCCGCCGAACTTGAACCGGTTCGGGTCGGCCACGTTGCTGCCGGTCTGCACGCAGAGCAGCACGTCGTGCGCCTCGGACTGCGCCTCGTGCGTGTAGTGCGAGTCGTTGGTGACCACCGGCGGGATGTCGAGCTTGCGGCCGATCTCCAGCAGCCCGTCCCGGACCCGCTTCTCGATGTCCAGGCCGTGGTCCATCAGCTCCAGGAAGTAGTTCTCCTTGCCGAAGATGTCCTGGTACTTCGCCGCGGCTTCGAGGGCCTGCGCGTCGTGGCCGAGCCGCAGCCGGGTCTGCACCTCGCCGGAGGGGCAACCGGTGGTGGCCATCAGGCCGTCGGCGTACTCGGCGAGCAGCTCCGCGTCCATCCGGGGCCACTTGACGAAGTAACCGTCGGTGTACGCCTTGCTGGTGAGCGTGAAGAGATTGTGCAGGCCGGTCTTGTTGCGCGCCCAGATCGTCTTGTGCGTGTAGCCACCGCTACCGGAGACGTCGTCGCTCTTCTGCTCCGGCCGGCCCCAGCGCACCCGCTGCTTGTGGAACCGCGACTCCGGCGCCACGTACGCCTCGATGCCCAGGATCGGGGTGACCCCGGCGGCCATCGCCTGCTTGTAGAAGTCGTTCGCGCCGTGCATGTTGCCGTGGTCGGTCATCGCCACGGCCGGCATTCCCTGCCGCTTGACCTCGGCGAACAGGTCCTTGAGGCGGGCCGCTCCGTCGAGCATCGAGTACTCCGTGTGCACGTGCAGATGCGCGAACGAATCGCCCATGCGGAGGCCCCCCGGGGTCGGATGATCGAGTCGGTCGACCCACCCTATCGCCGCCGCCGGAGCCGGCTCCAGCGCGCCGCGCGGCGCCGACCGCCGAGGTGTCCTGGATCATGCGTACGCCGGTCGAAGGGCAGGTTTTGGTAAACGGGTCCGTCGGGATTCCGTACCAACGTCTTGATCAACGGTGTGCCCGAGCGGCATTAGCGAGCAGCGGCGAGCTACGGGCGCGAGATCTTGGACAGTTCCCGTTACGCCTTGACGGAAACTGTCCAAGATCTCGACCGGGTGTAGTCGGAACGGAGTTGGGAGCGCATCCTGGGCGCGACAATCCCTGCGGCGAAGCTCTGGACCTCACGAAAGAAGCGGCGCGGTTAGCGTCGATCAGTCGCCGGTCGTGTGCGGCCTTTGGGCTGCGAGATGCGAGGCGAGGGCACTCCGGGATCCTGGGCCGGCGCGGCGGGACGTCGCTTGAGCAGGGCTGGCGCTGCGGCAAGGGTCGCCACGACGGCGCCGAGGCCGGCCACCAGGAGGGTCGCGGCTCCGCCGAGGAGGACGACCGCCGGGCCGCCGAGGGCCGTACCCGAGAGATTGGCGCCGTTGAGCACTGCCGACGCGGACGCGAAGGCACGGCCGCGTACCTCGGCGGGAACCTCGGCGTGGATGAGGTTCCTGATCGCCAGGCTCTGCATGGCGTTGGCGACTCCGGTGAGCACGAAGCCGACGAGCGCCACGGCGAGGATGGGGATGGTGGCGACCACCGTCAACGCGAGGCCCATGAGGAGTCCGGCTCCCGCCAGTACGCGCGGCTGCGCGGCCACCGGCACGCGAGGTGCGAGCAGGACCGATGCTGCCACCATTCCGACAGCGTGGGCCGTCACCACCAGCCCGTAGCCGATGTTCGTCGTGCCGAGGTCCTCGCGGGCGAAGAACACCCGGGCGACGCTCATGGTCGCGGTGAAGACGACGGCGGCGGCCAATGCCGCAATGGCGGTGGCCAGCAGGCGGTTGCGGCCGAGCACGGTGACGCCCTCCCGTACCTGCTGCGACCAGCGTGGGCGGGCAGCGGGCACCGGTTCCCGGCGTACCGTCACCACGGCGAGAAGCACGGCCATCAGCACGAACGTCACCGCGTCGACCAGCAGCGCGACCCGGCTGCCGAACGCTGCCACGAGCACCCCGGCCAGAGCGGGCCCTACGGCGTTACCGACCGCCCGGAAGGCTTCCAGGCGCCCGTACCCGTGCGCCACCCTCTCTTCGCCGGTAATCGCCGGTACCAGGAGCAACAGCGCCGGCGAGACGATGGAGAGCCCCGCACCCAGCGCCACCACGAGCACCAGCGTGACGCCGACGTGGTCGGTGAACGCGATCACCGCTACGACGATGGCCTGCACCAGCGTGACGACCGTGATCAGGCGCCGGCTCTCCACGCGGTCGATCAGGGGCGCGGCGAGCGGACCGACCACCACGACCGGAAGCACCCCCGCCACGACCAGGGCGGATATCAGGACGCCCGAGGCGCCCTGCTCGTAGAACCGCAGGGTCAACGCCACCAGCGCGATCTGGTCCCCCATCGAGGAGACCGCATAGGCGAGCGCGACCGCGGTCAGCGCTGAACCACCTCGAGCCGGCATCTCGCGATACTGGCACGGACGACGCCGAGCGGCGGCGGCAGCGGCTGCTGAAACGACGGCGCGGGGCGCCCGGGTACCCCGGGCGCCCCGCGCCTGGTGCGGTCAGTGCGTGGAGGTCAGCGTCGCCTCCTGGCGGGCCCGCTCGTCGCCGCTGACGGTGTGCAGCGGCTTCTCGCGGATGAACAGCACCGTGACCAGGGCGAGGAACGCGATCGGCGCGCCGATGAGGAACAGCTCCGAGGTGGCGGTGGCGTACGCGTCCTGCACGATCCGCAGCACCGGCTCGGGCAGCGCGGACAGGTCGGGCACCTCGGTGGTGCCGCCGTCGCCGGCTCCGGCGGCCGGGCCGAGCTGGTCGGTCATCAGGCTGGTGACCCGGGTGGCCAGCACCGCGCCGAGGGCGCTGACGCCGATCGCGCCGCCCATGCTGCGGAAGAAGGTCAGCACGGAGGTGGCCGCCCCCAGTTCGTGGGCGGGCACGTCGTTCTGTGCCGCCAGCACCAGGTTCTGCATGAGCATGCCGACGCCGATGCCGAGCACCGCCATGTAGGTGAACAGCAGCGGCATCGGGGTGTCGGCGTCGATGGTCCCCAGCAGCAGCATGCCGACGGTCATCACGGCGGCTCCGGCCACCAGGTACGCCTTCCACCGGCCGTACTTGGTGATGAGCTGGCCGGCGACCGTGGACGACACCAGCAGGCCGAGGATCATCGGCAGGCTCATCAGGCCGGCGACGGTCGGCGACTTGCCGAGCGAGGTCTGGAAGTACTGGGACAGGAACACCGTGCCGCCGAAGAGGGCGACGCCGACCAGCACGCTGGCGATGGTGGTCAGCGCGACGGTGCGGCTGCGGAAGATGTCCAGCGGGATGATCGGCTCCGGCACCCGGGATTCGACCCAGACGGCCGCCCCCAGCAGCGCCAGGCCACCCACGACCATCAGCACCGTCCAGCCGGAGGCCCAGGCGAACTTGTGTCCGGCCAGCGACGACCAGATCAGCAGGGTGGAGACGCCGGCGGTGATCAGTGCCGCGCCGGCCCAGTCGATGCGTACCTCGCGGCGGATGACCGGCAGGTGCAGGGTGCGCTGGAGCAGGACGATGGACAGGATGCTGAACGGCACGCCGATCAGGAAGCACCAGCGCCAGCCCAGCCAGGAGGTGTCGACCAGAACGCCGCCGATCAGCGGGCCGGCGATGGTGCCGACGCCGAAGACGGCGCCGAAGATGCCGGCGTAGCGACCCAGTTCGCGGGGCGGAATCATCGCCGCCATCACGATCATCGCCAGGGCGGTCATGCCGCCGGCGCCGACGCCCTGCACCACCCGGCTGAACAGCAGTACCTCGACATTCGGGGTGAGGCCGGCGATCAGCGAGCCGACCACGAACAGGCCGAGGGAGAGCTGGATGAGCAGCTTCTTGCTGTAGAGGTCGGCCATCTTGCCCCACAGCGGCACGGTGGCGGTCATGGCCAGCAGCTCGGTGGTGACGATCCAGGTGTAGACGGTCTGGCTGCCGTGCAGGTCGGCGATGATGCGGGGCAGCGCGTTCGCCACCACCGTCGAGGCGAGAATCGCCACGAACATGCCCACCATCAGCCCCGAGAGGGCCTGGAGGACCTCTCGGCGGGACATCCGGCCAGCGCTCGCGTCGGGCGCGTCGATCGGCTCGGTCGTTGCGGTCATAAGTGCGCTTCCTCACGCGTTGTTCTGCCCTCGACGCGGGCGCGCCAGGGTGGGTGGGAACGTTCGTCAGCCCCGTTCGGGGTCGGGCAGGCCGGCGGCGATGGCGGCGAAAGCCTCGTCGAGCAGCGCGGACAGCGAGCCGGTGCCGCCGCTGGTCGCCCAGCGGAGCATCGCCGTCCGCAGCGCGGCCCCGGCGACCGCCACCACGAGGACGGGGTACACGTCGTCGGGCGGCAGGCCCAGGCGGGCGGCGACGGCCTCGACCAGCGCCTGTTCGGTGGCCGCGTTGCCGGAAACCATGCGGGCCAGCAGCACGGGGTGCTGCATCACCACGCGCAGCCGCAGCAGCCACAGTTCGGCGTCGCCCTGCACCTCGTGGACGACCTCGCCGAGGGCCCGCCGGAGCGCCTCCAGCGCGGGCTGGTCGGTGGGTACGGCGGCGAGGGCACGCAGCACCGCGTCGGCCCCGGGGTCGCACACCAGCGCGTCGTCCTTGGTCGGGAAGTAGTTGAAGAACGTACGCGCGGAGACGTCGGCCGCCTCGCTGATGTCCTCGACCGTCACCTGGTCGAGTCCGCGTTCGGCGACCAGGCGCAGCGCGGCGGCGGCAAGGGCGGCGTGGGTCTGCCGCTTCTTGCGGTCCCGCCGGCCCAGCGGCGTCGGGTCGTCCAAGGTCATGGGAGAACCGTAGGGACAAAGGTGCAGTGTCTGCAAAGTTTTAGATTGTGATGCGAAACGCTTCCGATCGACACTATGTCGTGCAGCGGACACTGTTGCGCGTTGGACAATAGTGTGTGACACACAGTATCGTGTGACACATGGTCAGCGACGATGTCCTGCGGACACACCTCCAGGAACTACGCCGGGGCACGGTGGTGGTGGCCAGCCTGGTCGCCCTACGCCGGGCCGACTACGGCTACGCGCTGCTGCAACGGCTCACCGGACACGGCTTCCCGGTCGACGCCAACACCCTCTACCCCCTGCTGCGCCGGCTGGAGGAGCAAGGGCTCCTGACCAGCGAGTGGAACACCGAGGAGAGCCGGCCGCGCAAGTTCTACCGCACCAGCGATGCCGGCGAGCGGGCGCTGGACCGGATGCTCGACGACCTCGCCGCCGTACAGACCTCCCTGGCCGCCCTGATCGAAGGAGCCCCCCGTTGACGACCTCCCTGACCGATCGCTACCTCACCGCGACGCTGCGCTCCGTGCCGGCACCCAGACGCGAGGAGATCGCCACCGAGCTCCGCGCCTCGATCGCGGACATGATCGATGGCCGGACGGCGGACGGGCACGACGCCGCGACGGCCGAACGCGAGGTGCTCAACGAACTGGGCGACCCGGCCCAGCTCGCCGCCCGCTACGCCGACCGTCGGCTCCAACTCATCGGCCCCGCCTACTACCTGGCCTGGCAGCGCCTGCTGATCGTGCTGCTCAGCACCATCCCCGCGATCGTCGGCGTAGTGGTGGGGGTGGTCACCGCCACCACCAGCGACAACCCGGGCAATGCCATCGGCGCGGCCGTGAGCACGGCCTTCAACGTCGCGGTGCAGATCGCCTTCTGGGTGACGGCGGTCTTCGCGGTGATGGAACGGCTGGGCACCCAGCTGAACCTGCCGGAGTGGAACGTCGACCAGCTTCCCGACGAGCCCGTCGAGCGGGTCATCAGCCTCACCGACGCGTGCTCCGCGATCGTGTTCCTGGTGCTGACCATCGCGTTCCTGCCATGGCAGCAGTTCCAGTCGGTGATCTCGTCCGACGGCGGCCGGCTGCCGATCCTCGACCCGGCGCTGTGGACGTCCTGGATTCCGGTGTTCCTCGCCGTCCTGGTCGCCAGCATCGGGCTGGAGATCGCCAAGTACCGCGCCCGCCGGTGGACCTGGTCGCTGGTGGCCGTCAACGCCGCACTCAACCTGGCCTTCGCGGTGCCGGCAATCTGGCTGCTGCTCAACGACCGGCTGCTGAACCCCGACTTCGTCGCCCGCTTCGCCTGGCTGCGCGACGGCGGCCTCGACATCGTGGCCCGGATCAGCGTCACGGCGATCATCCTGATCTCGATCTGGGACGTGATCGACAGCGTGATCAAGGCGCGCCGGGCCGCGCGCTGACCTGGCGACCGGGGGCGTGGGCGGGACGCACGGGGGTCCCCGCCCACGCCCTCTTCGGCCGGCGCCGGATGTCGCGCACGCCCTGTCCGGCGCCCCGGCCGGCCGGTGTGACGCCGGACGGCCATCCCCTGCTTGTGAAGTCGTTCGCGCCGTGCATGTTGCCGTGGTCGGTCATCGTCACGGCCGCGGGGCGCGCCGGCGGTAGCGCGGACCGTTCCGGGTCGTACGGGTCTGTTCCGCACGCCCGTTCCGCGGCTGCGAACGGGTCGAGCCTCCCTACCGTGTGCCGGTCCCGGCGGCGCGCCAGCGTCGTCATCCCCCGACCGGAAAGGCTCTCCCACCATGACGCCACCCGAGGGCGTGCGCGGCATCCGACGCGGCCGGCTGCTGCGCCGGCTGTCCGGCGCCGTGTTAGCGGCCCTGCTCACCGTCACCCTCGTCGCCCTGAACCCACCGGGGCGGGCCACGGCCGCCACCGGCGACCTGATTCTCAACGGCACATTCGACAACGGCAGCACCGAGCCGTGGTGGACGCGGCTGGCCGAGACCCGCACCACTGTGCAGTCGGGCCAGCTGCGGATCCAGACGGCTGGGCGTGCCGTCAACACCTGGGACGATCTCGTCGGACACTTCGAGTTCGGGGTGACCGCCGGCCAGCGGTACCGGCTGCGGTTCGACGCGGCGGCGAACGTCGCCCGAACGGTCCGAGTGTCGGTCTCCCGGGTCAACACCCCGTTCACCTCCGCCGTCGACCGGACGGTGCAACTCGACGGAACGATGCGCGGGTTCACCTTCGACTTCGTCTCCCCGTTCGGCGACCCCAACGCGGTGCTGCTGTTCCATCTCGGCGCAAGCCCCGCCTCGACGGTACGGCTGGACAACATCTCCCTCCTGCCGCTGGCCGCCGACCCGGCGTCCGACCCCGTCCTGTACTGGGACCGGGTACTGACGGACACCTTCCGCGCCGTCGACCGGGCGCCGACCGTGCTGGCCCGGGAGGCGGCGATCCTGCACGCGGCGATGCACGATGCGGCCGTCTCGGTCACCGGCGTCGGGCAGCCGTACCGGGTCCGGGTGCCGGTCAGCTATCCGGGAAGGCTCGACGACGTGGTGGCCCCCTCGTTGCACGCCGCCCTCGACCAGGCTGCGCTCACCGTCCTGACCGCCCTCTACCCGGACCGTTCGTTCGCCGCCGAGTACGCCGGGGCCGTGAACCGCCGGCCATCCGGGACCAACGCTGCGGAGGTGACCCGGGGCGAGTCGGTCGGCACGGCGGCGGCCGACGCCAACCTCCAGGCGCGCGCCGCCGACGGCTCCGCCAATGCGGACAACCCGCCCTACCAACTCGACGGGGTACGCGGCTCGTGGCGGCCGACGGAGGGCCGGCCCTCGGTGACCCCGAACTGGGGCCTGGTCACCCCGTTCGCCCTCACCTCCGGCCGGCAGTTCCGGCCCGGGCTCCCCGCCGGTGCCGGGACCTATGCCGCCCTGCTCGGCACCCAGACCTACCAAGACCAGGTGCGGGAGGTACGCGACCTCGGCGGACGGGTCTCGTCGCAGCGCACGGCCGAGCAGACGGAGATCGCCTTCTTCTGGGCCAACGACCTGGCCGGCACGTACAAGCCCCCGGGCCAGTTGCTCACCCACACCCGGATCGTGGCGGAGCAGCGCCAGTTGGGCATCCTCGCCAACGCCCGGCTGTTCGGGCTCGTCGGCCTCGCCCTGGCCGACGCCGGCATCGCCGCCTGGGATGCCAAGTACCTGACCCCGATAGACCTGTGGCGTCCGGACACCGCGATCGAGGACCTCGGCGACGCCGCCTGGGAGCCGTTGTCCCAGGACGTGATGGGGCGCTCGTTCTCCCCGTCGTTTCCCGCGTACGTCTCCGGGCACGCCACGTTCGCGGGCGCCTGGGCGGCCGTGATGCAGCGCTACTTCGGCACCGACGCGATCGCGTTCGACGCGACCACGGACGACCCGCACGCCCAGGACATCGTCCGCCCGATGGCGGGCTTCGACGCCGCCGCCCGGGAGAACGCACTGAGCCGGATCTACCTCGGCGTCCACTACCGGTTCGACGCCGACGCCGGCTTGGCGACGGGCCGGGCGGTGGGTGAGTACGTCTACGCAAACCGGCTGCGACCCTGACCCGGCAACCCCCGCCCCGCCCGCCCGCCGGGCGGGCGGGGCGTCCCGCGGGCTCCCCGGCACGTCGACCAGCCGGTTCAGGCGCCCGCCATCGGATCGTCGACCGGCCGCTGCCCGTCGAGCGCCGCGAACCGGCGGCCGTCGGCCCCGATGCCAGACGCCGACGCGCTGGAGCGGCCGTGCCTCCATACCGCCAGCAGGCCCGCCGCACCGGCCAGCGCGCAGACCGCGGAGGCCACCGCGACGCGCACCATCCGGCGGCCCACACCCGCCTGGGCCGCCGTGGGAGCCGGACTGCGCGGCGGCGATTCGCGCCGGTTCGCCTCCGGAGGTCGCGGGTGGTCGGGTCGGGCCGGCTCTGCCAGACGCATGTCGATCTCGTTTCGCGCGGCCAGCCAGCGCCGTGTCTCCGCATCCGGCGTGCCGCTGGCGGCGAGCAGCGCCAGTACGACGCGCTCCTGGGGCAGGGTGACCCGCCCCAGCGCGGCTGCCAGGGTGCTGGGCGGAAGCCAGTGCCCGGCGGTGGTCGCGCGCCTGGATATCTCCCGGTAGGTGAGCCCGGTGCTCAGGCGGAGCTGACGCAGCGCCGCCACGTACTCCCCGGGCGTCGCTACGCGTGACGGGCATGCCGGAACGGCATGGCTCATGGGCACCTCCCCGTGACGTGGTACGGACCGCGAGCCAGCAGGCACGGCTCGCGGCCCTGACGGTAGGTAGCGGAATCGTGACGAGCAATGCCCATTGTCGCGACCGGTCGTGTCCGGGCAGCTCACCGCGCCGCGTCCGGCTTTGCGTCCGGACTGCCGGACAGCCGTCGTTGTCCCAACGAGGCCGGATTGCCGAGAATCAGGCAATGGGCCACGGGGAGCACGACATCGACCAGATCACCGAACCGGACACGTTCCTGGCGGCGTTGCGTGCGTTGAAGAAGCGGTCCGGGCTGACGTACCGTCAGTTGGAGCAGTGCGCCGCTGGCAACGGGGACGTCCTGGCGCGCAGCACGGCCGCCGACATGCTGAGCCGCAGTACGCTGCCCCGTCCGGAGGTGCTCGCCGCGTTCATCCGCGCCTGCGGCCAAGGGGAACAGGTCGACGCATGGCTGCGCGCGCGAGAGCGGCTCGCCGCTCTGGCTTCAGCGCCGCCCAGCGAGGCGGCCAGTACGCCGAACTCAGCGGCCCACGCGCCAGCGGGTGACCGCGCCGTCCGGCGGCGGGCCATATTGGCACTGCTCGTGCTCGGTGCCGTGGCGCTGACCACGGCGGGCGCCAGCGTGCGGCTCGGCTGGCAGCCCGCCACCCTCGCCGGGTCGGCCGCCGCCGACCCCACCAGGACGAACGCCGGCACGACCGCGGCCAGCGGCGTAACCGGCCCGGCGACCGGACTGGTCCGCATCCGGCCCGTCCGCACCCCGCAGCTCTGCCTGAGTGAGGGGCGCGACACCACCGGCGCCTATGCCAGCGAGATCGCCGTCCAGCAGCCGTGCGAGGACTCGACCCCGCCCGACACATACCTCGAACCGACGGGTGGCGGGCTGTACTTCATCTGGTGGGACCACCCCATGAAGGGGCGTGGCTGCCTCACCGTCCAGGAGGACAACCGCGGCACGCTGCTGCTGGAACCGTGGCTGGACTGCCGCACCGATCGGTGGTCGCAGGTGTTCCGGTTCGAGCCACTGCCCGGCGAGCCGGGCGCGTACCAGATCCGGCCGGGACGGGAGGGGCTGTGCCTCGGCATCCGGGACAACGCCACACAGGCTGCCGCCGCGGCCGCCATCGAGCCCTGCACCGGCGGCCGCGACCAGCGGTTCCTGATCGACCCGGTCGGCGGGCCGGGTGAGGTCGCGGGCGACTAACGGACCAGGAACGGGCAGGTCTGGACAGGTGAACGTACGATCGTCGGCGGCAGATCCGACGCGTACCGAGGGAGCGGCCGTGGAACTGATCATCGGATTGTTGTGTCTGGTGTTGATCGTCGTGGCGGTTCTCGGCTTCGGCGTATCGATCTACAACGGGCTGGTCCGGGCCCGCAACGCGTACCGCAACGCCTTCGCCCAGATCGACGTGCAGCTCGTCCGCCGGCACGACCTCATCCCCAACCTGGTCGAGACCGCCAAGGGATACCTCAAGCACGAGCGGGAGACGCTGGAGGCGGTGATCTCCGCCCGGACCGCCGCCGTCAACGCGCAGGCCGCCGCCGCGGCTGCCCCCGGCGACCCGGCCGCCATGCAGCAGCTCAGCGGCGCGGAGAACATGCTCACCGCCACGCTCGGCCGGCTGTTCGCGCTCTCCGAGGCGTACCCGGACCTCAAGGCCAACCAGAACATGATGCAGCTGTCGGAGGAACTGACCTCGACGGAGAACCGGGTCGCCTTCGCCCGGCAGGCGTACAACGACGCGGTGATGACCTACAACAACAAGCGCGAGGTGTTCCCGTCCAGCCTGCTCGCCGGGATGTTCTCGTTCGGGCCGGCGGCGCTGTTCGAGCCGGACGACCCGCAGCAGCGTCGGGCCCCGCAGGTCTCGTTCTGACCGAGCACCGATGAACTTCTTCGAACGTCAGCGCCAGGTACGGCGACTGTCGACCCGGCTGGTGCTGCTGTTCGTGCTGGCCGTGGTCGGCATCGTGGTGGTGGTCAACCTCGCCGCCGTGATCGCGTTCAACGCCACCACCGGCGCGCCGGAGCGGCTGATCGGACTGGTCACCGTGGTCACCCTGGCCACGGTCGCGGCGATCGGGCTGGCCGCGCTGGTGCGCACGCTGACGTTGCGCGGCGGGGGCGGGAAGGTGGCCCGCGAGCTGGGCGGGGTGCCGGTGCCGGCGGACACCACCGACCCGGAGCTGCGCCGGCTGCGCAACGTCGTCGAGGAGATGGCGCTGGCCTCCGGCGTACCCGTTCCCGAGGTCTACCTCCTGCCGGAGGAGTCGTCGATCAACGCCTTCGCCGCCGGCTGGGGCCCGTCCGACGCCGCCGTCGCGGTCACCCGGGGCGCACTGCAACGACTCAACCGGGACGAACTCCAGGGAGTCATCGCCCACGAGTTCGCCCACGTCGTCAATGGCGACATGCGGCTCAACATCCGCCTGATGGGCCTGCTGTTCGGCATCCTGTTCCTCACCGTGATCGGCCGGGGCATGGCCCGCGTCGGCCTGCTCGGCGGCGGGCGGCAACGCAGCAACAACAGCGGTGGCGGCGGCATCAACCCGCTGATGCTGGTGGGGCTGGCGCTGCTGGTGGCCGGGTACGTCGGGGTTCTCGCCGGGCGACTCATCCAGGCGTCGGTCTCCCGGCAACGGGAGTACCTGGCCGACGCCTCGGCCGTGCAGTACACCCGCCAGACCCGCGGCATCGCCGGGGCGCTCAAGAAGATCGGCGGGCTGACCGACGGCTCCGAACTGAAGTCGCCCAAGCGCGACGAGGTCGGCCACATGCTCTTCGGCGAGGCGACCCGGGCATCCTGGTTCGCCACCCATCCCCCGCTGGTCAACCGGATCCGGGCCCTGGAGCCGTCGTTCGACCCGGCCGAGCTGCGACAGCTGTCCCAGCAGTGGGCGGCGGCCCCGCCGTCGGGCCGGCAGGAAGACGTTGCGCTCGGCCTCGCCCCGGCCGCGCCGGCTCGGCCCGCGCAGGCCCCCGGCGGGCAGGC
Organism: Micromonosporaceae bacterium KJ-029; assembly: GCA_005402585.1. GTDB lineage: Bacteria > Actinomycetota > Actinomycetes > Mycobacteriales > Micromonosporaceae > Micromonospora. Next base: position 419,126 of record BIFP01000008.1, read on the forward strand.
CGCACCGGCCGGGCCGGCACTCCCCGGGCACGACGCGCGGGTCCGCGTCGCGCCGGCCGAGGTGCTGGGCCGGGTGGCCGCGCCGACCGAGACCGCCTACACCCACGCCGCGGCGATCCTGGACCGCATCCCGGATTCGATGCTCGACCGGGCACGCAACCGGGACACCGCCGTACCGCTGCTGCTCGGCCTGCTGCTCAGCGCCGAACCACAGGTCCGGCAGCACCAGCACGCCGCCCTGGCCGACCGGCACGGCCCGGCCCTCGCCGACGCCGCCCTGCGCGAGTCGGACGACCTGGCCGGGCTGCACCCCACGCTCCGGCTGCCGCTGGCCGAGCTGACCTTCCCGGCGCTGCGCGCCCGCCCGGCCCCGGAACTGGAGTCGCTGCTGGCCGCCGTGTTCACGCTGATCCACGCCGACGGTGCGATCAACGTGACCGAGTACTGCCTGTCCCGGCTGCTGCTGGCCGAGATCCAGGAGTCGCTGCGGCCGGACTCCCGCTGGCGTACCGACCGGCGCACGCTCACCGACGCCCGCTCGGCCGCGGCCTTCCTGCTGGCCACGCTCGCCCAGGTGGGGCACGACGATCGGGCCGCCGCCGACCGGGCGTTCCAGGCCGGCATCGCCACCCTGATGCCCGGCACGACCCTGCCGTACGCCCCGCCCGAGAACGGCGTGCTGGCCCTGGAGACCGCCTGGCCGGTGCTGGACGGGCTACGCCCGGCAGACAAGGAGCGGCTGGTGGCGGCCACCGTGGCGGTGATCAGCCACGACGGGACGATGACCGTGGCCGAGATCGAGTTGCTGCGTACCATCTGCGGTCTGCTGCATTGCCCGCTGCCGCCGATGGCCGGTCACGGGATCGACTGACCGCCACCCCGGTCACGTCTCGATCGGCGCGCCCGTCCGGTCGACCCGGCCGGGCGCGCCCGGCTCCCCGGCGGTGCGGCGGGCCCGCCACTCCCAGGCCAGCTGCGCGTAGATCACCTCGTCGGCCCATTCGCCCTTGACGAACTCGTTCTCCCGCAGGTGCGCCTCGCGTCGCATTCCCAACCGCTCCAGCACCCGGGCCGACGCGGTGTTGCGGGCGTCCAGCCGACCGGTGATGCGGTGCAGGTCGAGCTGGTCGAAGCCGAGTGCCAGCATCGCCGCCGCGGCCTCGGTGGCGTAGCCGTGCCCGCGATGGTCGGGGTGCAGCAGGTAACCGATCTCGCCCTGCCGGTGTTCCGGGCTGGTCCAGATCAGGACCACGTCACCGACCAACCGCCCGGTACGCCGATCCACCGCCGCCAGTTGGATCACGTCACCCTTGGCGCGCAGGGCGGTCCGCTCCTGCCGCCGGACCAGCACCGCCCGGCTGCCGTCGAGATCCGTCGGCGCCTCGCTGTAGAGGTATCGGTGCACGGCGGGGTCGGCGAAGTAGGCGTGCAGGTCGGCGAGGTCCGACGGCTGGAACGGCCGCAGGTCCAGCCGCTCGGTCCGCAGCGGGAAGTCGGGCGTCAACATCGGGGCAGGTTACCGCCTGCCCGGCCGGGTGCCCACCGGAAAAGCTCGGCGTGCCGGCCACCCTGCCGGGCGTGGCGGTGCCGTCCACGCGCACGTCCCCGGCGGTGCCCGATGGCGTCAGGCGACGGGATGGCATCCTCACCAGGGTGACCACCGACGACTGGCGGCGGCCCGGGCCCACCCCCGAACAGCAGCGCCTGGACCTCTACGCCGGGCTGGCCGCGACGGCCCTGGCCCTGTTCAGCCTCACGCTGACCCGCAGCACCGGGACGTTCGTGCTGGGTCCGCCGCCGTCCGGCCCCGAACAGATCTTCTGGGCCGTCGCGGTCACCCTGCCGCTGGTCTGGCGGCGCCGCTTCCCCGTCGCCACCACGCTGGTCATATCGGCCGCCTTCATCGCCGCACAGGCCCGCGCCGCGCCGGAGTGGCAGCTCGCCTCCTGGGCGTTGTTCGCCGCTCTCTACACGCTGGGCGCCTGGGGCCAGGACCGCCGGTTGTCCCGACGGCTACGCATCGGCGTGATCGCCGTGATGTTCGTCTGGCTCGGCCTCCACTACGCGCTCAACTTCCGCAGCATCCCGGCGGACGCCTTCGCCGACGCGATCGGGCCCGTGCCGCCCATGCTCGCCGCGGTCGTGACCGGCGTGCTTGTCAACGGGCTGTACTTCGGGTTCGCGTACTTCTTCGGAGAGACCGCGTGGATCGCCGCCCGCCGGCAGCACGAGCTAGCACGGCAGGCGGAGCAGCTACGCCGGTCACAGGCCGAGGTCCGGGAGCACGCGGTGGTCGGCGAGCGGGTCCGGATCGCCCGTGAGCTGCACGATGTGGTCGCCCACCACGTGTCGGTGATGGGGGTGCAGGCGTCGGCCTGCCGACGGGTCTTCGACAAGGACCCGGCGAAGGCCCTGGTGGCGCTGACCGCGATCGAGGAGACCGCCCGCACCGCGGTCGACGAGCTACGCCGCATGCTCGGCGTGCTGCGCGCCCGCGACGGCGACCCGGAACACACCGCGCAGCCCGCCGGGATCGACCAGGTCACCGCCGTGGTCGACCGGGCCCGCGAGGCCGGCCTGGGGGCGACCCTGGGGGTGTACGGGGAGCCGGCGCCGCTGCCGGAGTCGCTCTCCCAGGCGGCGTACCGGGTGGTTCAGGAGGCCACGACGAACGTGCTGAAGCACGCCACCGGAGCGACCGTGCTGGACGTACGGGTTCGCTACCTGGCACACGAGATGGAGGTCGACGTGACCGACGACGGCCGGGCCACCCGCCCGGCGAACGCCGACGGGCTGGGGCTGATCGGAATGCGCGAACGGATCACCGCCCACAGTGGCGCGCTGGAGGTCGGTCCCCGCACCGGCGGCGGCTGGCGGGTACGCGCCCGCTTTCCGCTGCCCGCCACGGTGGGGCGTCCCGCATGAGGAGTGAACCTATCCGGGTGCTGCTCGCGGACGACCAGCATCTGGTCCGCACCGGATTCCGGGTCATCCTCGAGGTGGAGGACGACATCGAGGTGGTCGGGGAGGCCGCGGAGGGCGAACGGGCGGTCGGTATGACCCGGGCGCTGCGCCCGGACGTGGTGCTGATGGACGTGGAGATGCCCGGCGTGAACGGGCTGGAGGCCACCCGACGGATCACCTCGGACGCGGCCGAGTCCGGCGAGACGGCCGTACTGATCCTCACCACCTTCGACCGGGACGACTACCTGTTCGCCGCGCTGGCCGCCGGGGCCAGCGGCTTCCTGCTCAAGAACGGGACGCCGGAGGCGCTGGTCGAGGCGATCCGGGTGGTGGCCCGTGGCGACGGGCTGCTCGCCCCGGATGTCACCCGTCGAGTGATCGCCACCTTCGCCCGCCCGGATGGCCGAACCGGCGGCGGGACCTCCGAGGAGGCGCTGGACGCCCTCACGCCCCGGGAGCGGGAGGTCCTGGTCCTGGTCGCCGGGGGTGCCAGCAACGCCGAGATCGCCGCCGCGCTGCACCTCGGCGAGGCCACCGTGAAGTCGCACGTCAGCCGGATGCTGGCCAAGCTGGGCCTACGCGACCGGGTCCAGGCGGTGATCTTCGCGTACGAGCACGGGGTGGTCCGGCCCGGCGGGTGAGCGACTCCGCCTCAAGGCGGAACCCCGATCTCCGCCGCCGGGCGGAGGGCAACCGATGATCAAGAACCTAGCGTGTACACCGTGACCAAGGTGCTCCGCCTCGACGGTGTCGACCGCAGCTTCGGCGACCGTCAGGTGCTCAAGAACGTGTCCTTCGACGTCGCCGCCGGCCGGATGACCGGCTTCGTCGGCGGCAACGGTGCCGGCAAGACCACCACCATGCGCATCATTCTCGGGGTCCTCGCCGCGGATGCCGGCCAGGTGACCTGGCAGGGCGTCCCGCTGAGCCGGGAGGTCCGGCGCCGCTTCGGTTACATGCCGGAGGAACGCGGCCTCTATCCGAAGATGAGCGTCCGCGAGCAGGTGATCTACCTCGGCCAGCTGCACGGGCTGACCGCCGAGGCCGCCCGACGCGCCACCGACTCGCTGCTGGAACGGGTCGGGCTCGCCGAGCGCGGCGGCGACCTGCTGGAGACGCTGTCGCTGGGCAACCAACAACGCGCCCAGATCGCCGCCGCGCTGGTGCACGAACCCGACGTGCTGGTGCTCGACGAACCCTTCTCCGGCCTCGACCCGCTGGCCGTGGACACCATCGTGGCGGTGCTGCGCGAACGGGCCGCCGCCGGTGCTCCGGTGCTCTTCTCCAGCCACCAGCTCGACGTCGTCGAGCGGCTCTGCGACGACCTGGTGATCATCGCGGACGGCACGATCCGCGCCGCCGGCAGCCGGGAGCAGTTGCGCGCGACGTACACCTCGCCCCGCTTCGAACTGGTGGTGGAGAGCGACGCCGGCTGGCTGCGGGACCAGCCCGGGGTGACCCTGGTCGACCTCGACGGCGCCCACGCCGTCTTCGACCTCGTGCCCGGCGCGGACGAGCAACCGGTGCTGCACGCGGCGCTGGCCCGCGGCCCGGTCCGCGCGTTCCGCCCGGTCAGCCCCTCCCTCGCCGAGATCTTCCGAGAGGTCGCCCAGTGAACACCATGCAGGCCACCCGCCTGGTCGCCGCCCGGGAGATCCGGGTCAAGCTGCGCGACCGTACCTTCCTGATCAGCACCGTGTTCTTCCTGCTGATCGCCGCGGCGGCGACCATCCTGCCACCGCTGCTCTCCGGCGGACCGTCCACCGTGGCGGTGACCGAGGCGGCGGCCGGCCCGCTGCGCGCAGCCGGGCTGGAGGTGCGGACGGTCCCCGACGACGCCGCCGCCGAGCAGGCGGTCCGTGACGGCGACGCGGACGCCGCGGTCGTCTCCGGCCCGGCCGTGCTCGCCATGAACGAGGCCCCTGACGACGTGGTCTCCGCGTTGAGCAGCGCACCCGCGGTCCGGCTGCTGAATCCGGACGCGGTGGACCCGGTGGTGGCCTTCCTGGTGCCGTTCGCCTTCGCCTTCATCTTCTTCGTCACGTCGCAGACCTTCGGCGTGCAGATCGCGCAGAGCATCATCGAGGAGAAGCAGACCCGGATCGTGGAGATCCTCGTCGCCGCGGTACCGGTACGCGCCCTGCTGGCCGGAAAGATGCTCGCCGGCACGATCCTCGCGCTCGGGCAGATCGCCCTGGTCGCCCTGGTCGCGGTGGCCGGCATGGCGTTCGGCGACAGCAGCGGACTGCTCTCGCTGCTCGGGCCGGCGATCGGCTGGTTCGTACCGTTCTTCCTGCTCGGCTTCGTGCTGATCGCGTCCATGTGGGCGGCGGCCGGCGCGCTGGTCAACCGGCTGGAGGACATCGGCGGAGTGTCCATGCCGGTGCAGCTCGCGGTGATGCTGCCGTTCTTCGCGGTGATCTTCCTGAACGACAACGTCACCGCCATGCGGGTGCTGTCCTACCTGCCCTTCTCGGCGCCGACGGCGATGCCGTTGCGACTGTTCACCGGGGACGCGGCCGGCTGGGAGCCGCTGGTGGCGCTGGTGCTGCTCCTGGTGGCGGCGGTCGGGTTCCTGGTCGCCGGAGCCCGGGTGTACGAGGGGTCGCTGCTGCGTACCAACGGCCGCACCTCGATCCGCACCGCCTGGCGGGAGCGGGAGACGCTGGGCTGACCGGCCGGGCCACCCGGTCAGCAGGGGACGCTGGCCCAGCCGGCGGGCAGGCGCGGGACGGGCCAGGCCGGGTCTGGCTGCCAGGCCGCCCAGGACTTGTCCCACCAGCGCTCGTCGGCGTCGAGCAGGCCGGCGATCCGGTCGCCTTCGGCGCGGATCGCCGGCCCCATTCCCGGATAGCGCCCCTCCACCAGCCGCTGGGCGAAGAGCTCGACATCCTTGAAGACGTACCGGTCGGCGTCCGCGGCCCACCACAGGTCCAGCTCGTGGTCGAGGGTGTCCACCCCGATGGACGTACGCCGCAACGGGTCCTGAAGGTTGAAGTACCAGCCGGCGAAGGCCCGGTCCGGGCCGGACCAGAACACGTCGACCGAGTGCGCCTCGCCGGGACGTTGCAGCATCAGCTTGCCGTGCCCGGTCCAGGCGGTGTGGCCCGCCGCCTGCCAGGGGTGCCGGCCGCACGGGAACGTCCCGTCGTCGGGGAAACCGAACTCGGCCCCCGGCGGCAGGTAGAGCGCGAGCAGGTCGGGCGAGTCCTCGACGCAGATCGTCGGGCAGCCGAACCAGACCTCGCCGCGCAGGATCTCGCGCCGGACGACCACGTCACCCGGCTTGAACCGTCCCTCCGTCACAGTGCGGACCCTATCCTGGCGACCCTGGTGGTCGGGCCGGGCGTGCTTCGACCGCTTCCTGGCCCGGGTCGCCCGGAGCCTCGGGTGCGCGCACATCAGCCGCCCGGATCGTCGGAGGTGACTGGTAGAAAGCCCGGGAACTGTCGACGGGAGGAGCGTGTTCATGGACGTGCGGGACGCGGCCAGACGGTGGGCAACCGCCTGGGCCCACGGCTGGCCAGCCAAGGACGTGGACAGCATCGTCGACCTGCAGGCGGAGGACGGCGACCACTGGGCGTCCATGTTCCGCCCGTACCGGGGACGCGCCGGGTTACGCGCCTACGTCGAGGAGTGTTTCGGCGAGGAGACCCGCCCGGCCGAGGTCTGGTTCGGTGAACCGCAGGTCGACGGTGACCTGGCGACCGTCGAGTACTGGGCCGTGACCTACCCGCACGACCAGGCGGTCACCATCTCTGGCTGCACACTGGTGCGCTTCGACGCGGACGGCCTGGTGACCGAGTCCCGCGACTACTCCCACATCAAGGACGGCCGGTTGCTCCCACCCGCCGCCCTCTTCACCTGACAGTCCGCCGAACGAGGTCTTCCGGCAGAGGCCATGGCGGGACGTCACAACTCGGGCAGTTTGCGCATGGTGCGCAGCGGGGAGAAGACGACCCAGAACACCCCGAGCAGGGCCGCGAGGCTGGCAATCCAGAGGGCGGGACGTACCCCGATCGCGGCACCGAGTGCCCCGCCGATCAGGGCACCGATCGGCCGGATGCCGTGGTTGACGGTGCGTCTGAAACCGGAGACCACGGCGAGCATCGCCACCGGTGTGGCCGCGATCTGCACCGATCCGACCGCGATGTCGAGGACTATGACGCCCAGTGCGGAGACGAACTCGGCGGCGAACAGCAGCGCGAGCACCAGCGGCTGCGGTCCCATGGCCAGTGGCACGAGGACAAGTGGGGCCGGAAAGGCGACGAAACCGAGGAGCACCGCGGGGCCGATGCCGATCCGGCGACTGATCGGGCCGGTGACCGCCGCGCCAAGCAGTCCGCCGAACGCGCCGGCCCCGATGATCAGGCCCAGTACGCCAGGGGAGACGCCCAGATCCGTGGTCACGTACAGCACGAAGAGCGCGGCGAACATGTAGTTGAACAGGTTGAGCGTGGTGGTGCCGAACAGCGTCGCCCGTAGTACCGCAGAGCGGGCCACGTACCGCACGCCGGCAGCCATGCCCAGGGCCGAGCCGCTCGGTACGGGACGCTCTGTGACCCTTGTCCGGGCCAGGAAGACCGCCGACGTCAGATAGGTGAGCACGCCGGAGACCAGTGCGACCGGGGCGGTGAGCACCTGCACGAGCACGCCACCGATGCTCGGGCCGGCAACGTGCGACATGGCTCTGCTGCCGTTGACCAGGCTGTTGGCGTCCACATAGTCCGGCCGCTGGACCAGGGCGGCGAACAGGCTGATGTGCGCCACCTCGAAGAACACCGAGAGGACCCCGATAAGGAAGGCCACGGCACAGAGCAGCAGCAGGTTCAGTGCGTCCGCCCACCACAGCAGTGGCACAGCCAGCAGAAGGCCTGCCCGGCCGAGGTCGGCGATGATCATTACCTGGCGTCGGCGCGGGTACCGGTCCACCCAGGCGCCGGCCGGCAGGGAGAAGAACAGGTTCGGCAGCAGCGAGGCGGCGGTCAGGTAGCCCATCTCGGCGGGTCCGGCGCCGACCGCGAGCAGGGCCAGCAGCGGCACGGCGAGCATGGTGATCTGGTCGCCGAAGAGCGAGACGGTCTGCGCGGACCAGTAGCGGCGGAAGGCGGTTTGCTGTAGCAGCCGCGGGATGCGCGGCCAGCGCGGCGGTGCCGGGTCGGCCAGGACGAGGGGTTCAATCATGGTCGGATCCCGCGCGCTGGCCCTCGGAGGGTACGACTTTGCGCGGTAGCGCCATCTGGACGATCATCACTGGGCGGGACCCGGGCGGGCGTTTCGCCGGGTCGGCGATCCGCTCGTCGTACCGGGCCAGCAGCGCGTCGACCTCCTCCGTGAGCTCGCGCAGCTCGGTGGCGGTGACGTGCAGCAGCGCGTCGCCGAAGCCGGCGGCGGCCCGCCACTCGACGGGCTCGTCGGCGCGGATTGCGAGGTACTCCTGCGCGCGTTGCAAGTAGAGGGCGAGCATGAGGCTGTTGATCTGATCCGTGGCGGCCTTCATGGCCGGATCGTCGGAGTCGTCGTCCCAGGACGTGTATTGCGTGGTGGCTCGCCAGGGCCGTTCCCGACCGTCCGCACCGGGAACGCGTTCGGCGAACCCGTACTTGGCGAGCTGCCGCAGATGGAACGAGCAGTTCGGCACGTTGTCGTCGAGCCGGGCGGCAGCCTGAGTTGCGGTCATCGGTCCTTCGCCGCGCAGCAGCCCGATCAGGCGCATCCGCAGCGGGTGCGCGTACGCCCGCAGGGCGCGTGGGTCGGTGACTTTGATGGAACGGTGAGGCACCTCGTCGGTCACATAGTAGAGGATACTTTAGAAAGCTATCTCTAGCAAATGTTCTGGTCGGGGCACGAAGACGGCGCCGTCGCGCCTTCCGCCAGCCGAGGGCCGGTTCAAAAGACAGGGCGCGCACGCAAGCCCGCGGCTCGCGTGCGCGCCCGTGGTCGGGGCCGGCTCAGCCGACCGCCTCCATCACGTCGTCGCTGACGTCGAAGTTGGCGTAGACGTTCTGCACGTCGTCGGAGTCCTCCAGGACGTCGATCAGCTTGAAGATCTTGCGCGCGCCCTCTTCGTCCAACGGCACGTTGACGCTGGGGATCAGGGAGGACTCGGCCGACTCGTACTCGATGCCGGCGTCCTGCAGGGAGGTCCGCACGGCGAGCAGGTCACCCGGCTCGGAGACCACCTCGAACGCCTCGCCCAGGTCGTTGACCTCCTCGGCGCCCGCGTCGAGGACCGCCAGCATCACGTCGTCCTCGGTGGTGCCCGCCTTCGGCACGATCACCACGCCCTTGCGGGAGAACATGTACGACACCGAGCCGGCGTCGGCGAACGAGCCGCCGTTGCGGGTCAGCGCGGTGCGTACCTCGGTGGCGGCGCGGTTGCGGTTGTCGGTCAGGCACTCGATCAGCAGCGCGACGCCGTTCGGGCCGTAGCCTTCGTACATGATCGTCTGGTAGTCGGCGCCGCCGGCCTCCAGACCGGAGCCGCGCTTGACGGCCCGGTCGATGTTGTCGTTCGGGACCGAGTTCTTCTTGGCCTTCTGGATGGCGTCGTAGAGGGTCGGGTTGCCGGCCGGGTCACCACCGCCGGTACGCGCTGCGACCTCCACGTTCTTGATCAGCTTGGCGAACATCTTGCCGCGCTTGGCGTCGATGACCGCCTTCTTGTGCTTGGTCGTCGCCCACTTTGAGTGGCCGGACATCTGTTACCTCCGTTGCTACCCGCCGTCTGCATCGACCGCACCGCACGCGCCCCGCTCCGCACCCGGCGCACACGGTGGTGCCGGTCAGCTCTGGTGGAAGCCGTGGCGGCCAGATGGCCCTGCCGAATCTCGACAATCCTACCGACGCACCACGACTGACCGTCACCCGCCGCACGCTAGCGGTCGGCGCGATCCCTGCGATCAACGCATAGCGGACAAAAGCTATTCCCCCATGCCGTACGACCCCAGTACGGTGAAACCGGCGCTGCTCCGCTGTTCGCAGCGCTCCTCCAGGTCGGCCCGGTAGCGCTGGAACGACTCCAGTGCCGGCAGCGGCCCGGGCAGCTCCGGGCCCATGGCGATGTCGACGAAGCGGTGCCCGCTATCGAGCCGCAGGGCCAGGTAACGGAACCCCGGCGGCCTGAGCCGGGCCAGTTCCTCGTGTACGGCGCCGAGCAGGGTCAGGTGCTCCGCGAGGCGATCGGGGCGGACCACGTACGTGATCATGATCGTCTCCATGCTCACCGCCCCGCCACCGGGACCGTGTCCCGACCTGTCGCCCCGCCGGCGCCACCACCGGCCCGATCCGGCTCCGGCCGATCGCCGGAGCCGCGTCCCCCGGCAGCCGTAAGGAGGTCGGTGAGCATCGCTGTCAACGCCGCCGCCCGGCCCTCGCCAGGCACGATCGGTGCTTGCGCGGTCGGATCGGACGACTCCTCGCCGGACCAGTCGAAGTCGGCAAAGAGCCCCAGCTCGACGTGGCCCGGCACGACCGTCATCCCCACCTCGGTGAGAATCGACCGCAGGTGCTCGACCGCCTGCCCGCCTCCGTGCACGCCGTAGCAGAGCACACCGGCCGGCTTGCCACGCCACTCGGCGTCCAGATAGTCGATGCCGTTCTTGAGCACGGCCGGAATCGAATGGTTGTACTCGGGGGTCACGAAGATGAAGGCGTCACACGCCGCCACCACCGCCGACCAGCGGCGGGTGTGGTCATGGCGGTAGTCGCCGAACCTCGCCGGCACCGGTTCGTCCAGCATCGGCAGCCGCTGCTCCGCGAGGTCGATCAGCTCGACGGTTGCGGCGCCGGCCCGTATCACCGGGTGCCCGGCCGCCACCTCGGCCGCCCATCGGGCCACCGCCGGCCCCCGTCGGCCCGGACGGCTGCTGCCCACGACCAGGCCCACGACGACCGGTCCGTTCTTCTGCGCACTGTTCATGTTTCGATCCCACCGGCGTTCCGGCACCGCCGGGAGGCCGGCGCGAGGGTAGCCCTGGCGGGGACACCCTCGCGCCCGGCGGCACCGGCAGACTGGACCCGTGATCGACGGAGAGTTGGGCGCGTTCCTCCGCAGCCGCCGGGAGGCCCTGCGGCCCGGCCAGGTGGGGTTGCCCGAAGGTACCCGGCGGCGCACTCCGGGACTGCGCAGGGCGGAGTTGGCCACGCTGGCCCAGGTCAGCGTGGAGTACCTGACCCGCCTCGAACAGGGCCGGGACACCCGGCCCTCACCGGAGATCCTCGCCGCGCTGGCCGACGCGCTGCGGCTCGGCGACGCCGACCGGCAACACCTGCAGGAACTCGCATCGGTCGACCATCGCCGGCAACTGTGCGCGGGCGGGCGGCCAGCGATCTCGCGTACCGTCCGCCCGGAGGTCCGGACGCTGCTGGAGGCGCTGCGCGACCGGCCGGCGTACCTGCTCAACCGGCTCGGCGACGTGCTCGCCTGGAACGACACGTTCGACCGGCTGGCCCGCCCGCTGGGGCTGCTCGACGGCGATCACCCCAACCTGGTGTGGTTCGTGTTCACCGACGAACGGGCCCGCGAGTACTTTCCCGACTGGGCGGAGCTGGCCGACCAGCAGGTCACCGAGTTGCACGGGCTGCGCCGGGGTGACCGGGCCACCGACGCGTTCGCCGAGCGACTCGGCCGTACCGTCGGAGCGCCGTTCACGTCTCGATGGCTGCGGCGGCCGGTCGCGGTGAGGTCCACCGGCCGCCGCTGGTTGCGGCATCCGGAGGTGGGGCCGCTGAGGCTGGCGTACGAGACGCTGGAGGTCGCGGACGACCAGCAGCGGCTGGTGGTGCAGCTACCCGCCGACGCCGCCAGCGCGGAGGCGCTGGACCGGCTGCTGGGCCGGCGGCCGGGTGGGCTGCGCTCGGTGGCCGGCTGAAGTTCGGACCGGCCCGGAGGCCGGCACGCGCTGGCCCGCTTCGACTCGCGCCACGCTCTGGCCCGGTTCGACTCGCGCCGCGCCGACGGGCTCAGCTCGCGGTGCGGACCAGTTCCACGAAGTATCCGTGCAGCCGCAGGTCGCCGGTGAGTTCCGGGTGGAACGAGGTGGCCAGCAGGTTGCCCTGGCGCACTGCCACGATCCGGCCGGCCGCCGGGCCGTCGGTGACCGTACCCAGGACCTCGACGGCGTCGCCGACCCGTTCGACCCAGGGGGCGCGGATGAAGATCGCGTGCAGCGGCCCGCCGGCGACGCCGGCGACCTCGACCGGCGCCTCGAACGAGTCGACCTGCCGGCCGAACGCGTTGCGCCGCACGGTCATCGCGATGCCGTCGAAGCCGCGCTGGTCCGGCCGGCCGTCGAGCACCTCGGTGGCCAGCATGATCATGCCGGCGCACGATCCGTAGACCGGCATCCCGGCGGCGATCCGCTTGTCGATCGGGTCACGCAGGTCGAAGATGTCGACCAGCTTGCTGATCGTGGTGGACTCCCCGCCCGGGATGACCAGGGCGTCGACCGCGTCGAGTTCCTCTGGCCGGCGGACCGGGCGGGCCTGCGCGCCCGCCCCGGTCAGCGCCGTGACGTGTTCGCGGACGTCGCCCTGCAGGGCGAGCACACCGATCACGGGTGCCGTCACGTGCATACCCTTCCAGGTGTTAAGAGGGGGCCCCTGTTCTACGCGAGGCGTTAACAGGGGGCCCCTCCTTTCAGGTCACCAGCCGCGTTCGGCTAGACGGTGGGGCTGGGGGATCTCGTCGACGTTGATGCCGACCATCGCCTCACCGAGTCCCCGGGAGACCTTGGCCAACACGTCCGGGTCGTCGTGGAAGGTGGTCGCCTTGACGATCGCGGCGGCCCGCTGGGCCGGGTTGCCGGACTTGAAGATGCCGGAGCCGACGAAGACGCCCTCCGCGCCGAGCTGCATCATCATGGCGGCGTCGGCCGGGGTGGCGATGCCACCGGCGGTGAACAGCACCACCGGCAGCTTGCCGGTCTCGGCGATCTCCTTGACCAGCTCGTACGGCGCCTGCAACTCCTTCGCCGCGACGAACAGCTCGTCGGTGGGCAGCGACTGGAGCCGGCGGATCTCCTGGCGGATCTTGCGCATGTGGGTGGTGGCGTTGGAGACGTCACCGGTGCCGGCCTCGCCCTTGGAGCGGATCATCGCCGCGCCCTCGGTGATCCGGCGCAGCGCCTCGCCCAGGTTGGTCGCACCGCAGACGAACGGGACGGTGAAGGCCCACTTGTCGATGTGGTTGGCGTAGTCGGCCGGGGTGAGCACCTCGGACTCGTCGACGTAGTCGACGCCGAGGGACTGCAGGATCTGCGCCTCGACGAAGTGGCCGATGCGGGCCTTGGCCATCACCGGGATGGAGACCGCGTTGATGATGCCGTCGATCATGTCGGGGTCGCTCATCCGCGACACCCCACCCTGCGCGCGGATGTCGGCCGGCACGCGCTCCAGCGCCATCACCGCGACCGCGCCGGCGTCCTCAGCGATCTTGGCTTGCTCGGGGGTGACCACATCCATGATCACGCCGCCCTTGAGCATCTCGGCCATGCCGCGCTTCACGCGGGCGGTGCCGACGACCGGGGTGGCACCGGTGTTCGGGGAAGTCGTCTCGGACACGGGTCATCGCTCCTCAGGGCGTGCTCGGGGAGGTGGCAGCGGAGATGCTACGCCCGGGTCAACGCCCTACCGACAGCCAATCAGACCCGTGGTGGCCTGCTCTGTGGCCGCCGTCACCCTGGGGTGTCCGTCGAGGTCAGCGCCCGGGTCACCGGGTGGGGACGTCGGCGGCGGGGACGGCGAGGGTCGGGTCGTCGATGTCGAAGTAGTTCGGCCAGGTGTGCCCGCGTCCCATCCGGAACAGGCGTACCAGCCGCCGGCCGCGCGCCGTACGGGCGTCCCGGACCAGGTCGGTGTGCACCTGCCGGGCCAGGGCGAGCCGTCGGCTGGCGGCGATGACAGCCTCGCAATCCGGGTCGCTGAGGTCCAGCCGGATGGTGCGCAACTGCCGGGTCAGGTCGTTCTCGGCCGCCTCCCGCTCGTCCGGGCGGGCGTCGAGCGCGATGCGCGCCGCCGCGTACAGCTCGGTGCCGTAGCGACGCTCGGCCAGCACCGCCGCCGCGGCGGCCCGGCGCAGCAGGTGGGCGTCCAGGGCGCGGGCGGCGAGCTGCGCACGACCCTGCAGCCGTTCGACCCGGCTGGCGGTCCAGACCAGGTACGCCGCGACCAGGGCGACGACCACCGTCGCGCCCACCACCCACCACATGCCCGGCATCGTAGTGCTGCTCCCATTCCTCCCGGTCAGGCCAGCTCCACCCACTCCTGGTCGATCACCCGCCCGTCGGTCGCCTCGATCGCCGCTGCGTATACCTCCAGAACCCGGCGGGCAACCACGGGCCAGTCGAAATTCGCCACTACCTGGTCACCGCAGGCGGTCAGCTCCGCCCGCTGCGCCGGGTCGTCCAGCAGCTCCGCCAGGGTCTCGCGCAGCGCCACCGGGTCACCGGTGGGGAACAGTCGACCCGCCCGGCCGCTGTCGAGCACTCTACGGAAGGCGTCGAGGTCGCTGGCGACCACGGTGGTGCCCCCGGCCAGCGCCTCGGTGAGGATCATCCCGAAGGATTCCCCGCCGGTGTTCGGTGCGACGTAGAGGTGCACGCTGCGTAGCATGCGCGCCTTGTCCTCCTCGGACACCAGTCCGAGGAAGGTCACCCGATCCCGAAGGTCGGGCGGAAACTGGTCGAACAGGTCGTCCGGGTCGCCGGGGCCGGCGACCAGCAGGCGCAGCCCGGGGCGCTGGCGGGCCAGTTCGACGAAGGCGTCCCGCAGGATCGGGAAGCCCTTGCGGGGCTCGGTGAACCGGCCCAGGAAGCCGAGCGTGCCGCCGGTGCCCTCGTCGATCTCCCCGGGCCAGCTGGGCAGCGGCTCGACTCCGGCGAACTTGGCCACCGCGACCCCGTTCGGGATCTCCACCGCGCCGCCGTCCAGGTGCTCGACCTGCACCTTGCGGGCCAGGGCGCTGACCGCGATCCGGGCGGTGATCCGCTCCAGCACGATCTGGAGTGCCCCCTGGGCGGCGGCGAGCACCCGGGAGCGGGTCATCGCGGTGTGGAAGGTGGCCACCACCGGCCCCCGGGCGGAGAGCACGGCAAGCATGGACAGACTCAGCGTCAACGGCTCGTGCACGTGCAGCACGTCGAAGTCGCCCCGGGTGATCCACCGGCGTACCCGGGCGGTGGAGACCGGGCCGAACGCGATCCGGGCCACCGAGCCGTTGTACGGCAGGGGCACCGACCGGCCGGCCGGCACCACGTACGGCGGCAGTGGCGAGTCCTCGTCCGCCGGGGCGAGGACGCTCACCTCGTGCCCGAGCCCGATCAGCGCCTCCGCGAGGTCCATGACGTGGTTCTGCACCCCGCCGGGCACGTCGAAGGAGTACGGGCAGACGATGCCGATCCGCATTGCGCCCGTCCCCCTCAGTCCAGCCACATCCGCTGCAACATGTGCCAGTCTTGCGGATTCCGGGCGATGCCCGCCGCGAGACGGTCGGCGATCAGCTGGGTCAGCGATCGGACCCGGACATCCAGTGTGCCCTCCTCGGGCCCCGGCACCGGCAACGGGCCGTCGAGCACGGCGACCGCCACATCCGGTTCGTACCACATCGACGCCACGTACAACGGCGCGCCGGTGCGCAGCGCGAGCAGCGCCGGGCCGGCCGGCATCCGGGTCCGGCCGCCGAAGAACTTCACCTCCACCCCTCGGGTGGACAGGTCCCGATCGGCGAGCAGCGGCACCACCGCGCCGGCGGCGAGCCGGTCGGTCAGCACGTCGATCGCCGGGCGTTCGCCGCCGGTGGTGGGCAGGATCTCCATTCCCAGGCCCTGCCGGAACGCGACGAACCGCTCGTAGACGCCCTCCGGCTTGAGTCGCTCGGCGACGGTGGACAGCGGCCAGCCGTTGGCCGCGACCCAGGCCCCGGCCGCGTCCCAGTTGCCGGCGTGCGGCAGCGCCACCACCGCTCCCCGCCCGGCCGCCACGTCGGCGGCGAGCAGCTCGGCGCGGCCCAGCCGGAACCCGGCGAGGATCTGCTGTCGGCTCAGCGAGGGCAGCCGGAACGCTTCCATCCAGTAGCGGGCGTACGAGCGCATACCCGCGCGGACCAGCTCGTCCAGCTCGGCCTCGGGAAGTTCCGGGCCGACCACCCGGCGCAGGTTCCCGCGCAGGCGGGTGGTACCGGGGCCGCGGCGCCGGTACGCGCGGTCGGCCACGGCGTTGAACGCCGCGGCGGCGACCGGCCGGGGCAACGCGCGGACCAGCCGCCAGCCGGCGGCGAAGCCGAGTTCGGTGAGATTCACCGGCACCCGCCTCCCGCCCGGGCGGCTGGTGTGCCGCTCACCCGTGGCCGCCCGGTACGCCGACCTGCTGGGCCTGCCGGTACACGTGCCGCATCCGCTGACCGACGGTGAACAGCGACACCGCCGCGAGCAGCCACAGCGCGATCGGCAGCGCCTTGTCGACGCCGAGCCCGGTGAGCAGTCCGCCGACGCCGACGATCAGCAGCCGCTCGGTGCGCTCGGCGATGCCGACGTTGCAGGTCATCCCGAGCCCTTCGGCGCGGGCCTTGACGTAGGAGACGAGCCCACCGGCGGCCAGGCAGATCAGCGCGGCGGCCATACCGGCGCGATCCCCTCTGGTGGCGAGGTAGAAGGCGACCGCGCCGAACACCGCGCTGTCGGCGACCCGGTCCATGCTGGAGTCGAGGAACGCGCCGAACTTGGTGGAGCCGCCGCTCATCCGGGCCATCGTCCCGTCGAGCAGGTCGGTGAGCGCGAAGACCGTCACGATCAGCGCACCGGCGACCAGGTTGCCGCGGGCACCGAAGCCGAGCGCGCCGACGAGCACGCCGACGGTGCCCGCGACGGTGACCGCGTTGGGGGACACGCCCGCGCGCAGCAGGCGGCGGGCGATCGGCTCCACGACGCGGGTCATCCCCGCGCGGGCCGACTCTTGGAAGATCTTCGCCATGGCTGTCCCACGATAACGGTCGGCTCGGCGGCGGCGACACCGCCGTCTGACCTGGGAGGGTTGTGCCGGTCCCCGGATCGGGTGTGAGATCGAGCCGGGAGGGTGAGCCGGCTCACCCGACCGCCCGTTGACTGCCCGGTTCCCAACGAACCACCGGAGGATATCGCCGCAGTACCCGCCCGGGCCGCATCCCCGTCGCGCGCGGCGGTCGCCACCCACCACCACCGGCTGAGGGAGGTGCGCCCGATGGCGCAGAGGAGTCAGGACAAGGGGGTCACCGTCGGCGTGCCGGCGGTGACCGATCCCGCGAGGATCCGCAACGTGGTGCTCGTCGGGCACTCGGGAGCGGGCAAGACGACCCTGGTCGAGGCGCTGCTCGCGGCGACCGGCACGATCGCCCGGGCCGGCTCGGTCACCGACGGGAACACCGTCTGCGACCACGACCCGGCGGCCGTACGCCAGCAGCGTTCGGTGGCGCTGGCCTGTGCGCCGCTGCTGCACGACGGCATCAAGGTCAACCTGCTGGACAGTCCCGGCTACGCCGATTTCGTCGGTGAACTGCGCGCCGGGCTGCGCGCCGCCGACGCGGCCCTGTTCGTGGTCTCCGCCGTCGACGGGATGGACGCCGCCACCGCGGCACTGTGGGAGGAGTGCGCCGCGGTCGACATGCCCCGGGCGGTCGCGGTCTCCCGGCTGGACCATCCGCGCGCCGACTTCGACGAGGCGGTGGCGCTGTGCCAGCGGGTCTTCGGTGACAACGTGCTCCCGCTCTACCTGCCGATGCTCGGCGACGACGGGGTGTCCACCGGCGGCCTGCTGGGGTTGATCACCCGGCGGGTCTTCGACTACACCGACGGCCTGCCGCCGCAGGTCCGCGAGCCCGACCCGGAGCACCTGCCGGCCATCGCCGAGTCCCGCAACGAGCTGATCGAGGGGATCATCGCCGAGAGCGAGGACGAGACCCTGATGGACCGGTACCTCGGTGGCGAGGAGATCGGCGCCGACATCCTGGTCGAGGACCTCGAGAAGGCCGTCGCCCGGGGTCACTTCTACCCGGTGGTGCCGGTCTGCGCGACGACCGGGGTCGGGCTGGACGCGCTGCTGGAGGTGCTCACCGCCGCCTTCCCGTCGCCGCCGGAACACGCCTTGCCCGCGGTCACCGGAGTGGACGGCTCGCCCCGCCCGCCGCTGACCTGCGACCCGGCCGGCCCCCTGGTCGCCGAGGTGGTCAAGACCACCATCGACCGGCACGTCGGGCGGGTCTGCGTGGTCCGCGTCTTCTCCGGCACGCTGCGCCCCGAGCAGACGCTGCACGTCTCCGGGCACGGGCTGGCCGAACGCGGCCACCCCGACCACGACGCCGACGAGCGGATCGCCCACCTCTACAGCCCGCTGGGCTCGACGCTGCGGGAGGTCGGTGTCGCCGTGGCCGGCGACATCTGCGCGATCACCAAGTCCGGCAGCGCGGAGACCGGTGACACCATCTCCGCCAAGGACGACCCGCTGCTGATCGCCCCGTGGGAGATGCCCGAGCCGCTGCTGCCGGTGGCGATCGTGGCCAAGTCCCGCTCCGACGAGGACGCCCTGGCCCGCAACCTGGCCCGGCTGGTGGCCGGCGACCCGACGCTGCGGCTGGAACGCAATCCGGAGACCCACCAGCTGGTGCTGTGGTGCATGGGCGAGGCGCACGCCGACGTGGTCCTCGACCGGCTGCGCGCGGGCGGGGTCGAGCTGGACACCGAGCCGGTGCAGGTGGCGCTGCGGGAGACACTCACGGCGTCCGCCCGGGGGCACGGCCGGCACGTCAAGCAGTCCGGCGGGCACGGCCAGTACGCCGTCTGCGACATCGAGGTGGAACCGCTGCCGCGCGGCGCCGGCTTCGAGTTCATCGACCGGGTGGTCGGCGGCGCGGTGCCGCACAACTACATCCCGTCGGTGGAGAAGGGGGTACGCGCCCAGATGGAGCGTGGCCTGGTCGCCGGCCACCCGGTGGTGGACCTGCGGGTGACCCTGGTCGACGGCAAGGCGCACAGCGTGGACTCCTCCGACGCGGCGTTCCAGACCGCCGGGGCCCTGGCCCTGCGCGACGCCGCCGACCAGGGGCAGCCGACGCTGCTGGAGCCGATCGACGAGGTGACCGTCCGGGTGCCCGACGGCAACGTGGGCACCGTGATGGGCGACCTGTCCGGACGGCGCGCGCGGGTGCTCGGCACCGAGCCGGACCCGGACTCGGAGGGGCGCACCCTGGTACGCGCCGAGGTGCCCGCCACGGAGCTGCTGCGCTACGCCGTCGAGCTGCGCTCGATGACTGCGGGTGCCGGCACCTTCCGCCGCCATTTCGTCCGCTACGACCCGATGCCCACCCACCTCGCGGACCAGCTCCGCAAGGAACACAGCTGACCGACCGCCCGCCCCTGCGCCGGTCAGGGGCGGGCGTTGGGGAGCATGGGGCTGGGCCAGTAGGGCCGGTCGACCTCGCGCAGGGCGGCGGCACGCAGGGCGGCGAGTTGCCGCTCCACCTCGGCGAAGTGGTCGGGTGTGAGCGGCCCCCGGGCCAGCGCCGCGGCGTTCTCCTCGACCTGGGCGACGCTGCGGCAGCCCGGGATCGGTATCGTCCGGTCGCTGCGGGCCCAGATCCAGCCCAGGGCGCCCTGGGCCAGGGTGCGACCGTCGGCGGTCAGCGCCGCCCGGACGGCGTGGACCCGGCGCAGCCACTCCGGCGCGGGGCGCCCACCACGGAACCACTCCAGCCAGCCCGAGGTCACGCCCCGAACGTCGTCGCGGGGCAGCGTCGAGGCCGGGTGGTACTTGCCGGTGAGCAGCCCCATGCCGAGCGGCCCCCGGTTGACGCTGGCCAGGTCGTACTTGGCACAGATGGCGAGCAGGTCGGGGGCGTCGCGCAGCACCGACAGGCTGTGCTGTACGGCGGCGGCGTGCGGGGCATCCAGCCCGAAGGCGGCGGCCCGGTCGGGCCGGTCGGTGCTCCAGCCGTACGCCCGGATCAGGCCGTCGGTGACCAGGTCCTCCAGGGCGCCGATCAGCGCCTGTGCCCGGGCGACCGGCAGGTCGGCCAGGTGCAGCTGGTAGAGGTCGATCCGGTCGGTGTCGAGGCGGCACAGCGAGTCCCGCACGGCCCGCCGCAGGTACTCCGGCGAGGCGTCGGTCCCGGTGGCCTGTCGGGCTCGCTCGTCGAACGTGTAGCCCCACTTGGTGGCGATGACCGCCTCGTCGCGCCGGCCGGCGAGCGCCCGCCCGAGGAGCCGCTCTCCGTGCCCGGCACCGTACGTGTCGGCGGTGTCGAACAGCGTCACACCGAGGTCGAGGGCGCGGTGGATCGCCCGGGTCGACTCCTCGTCGTCGACCGCGCCCCAGCCCAACGGGGTGTGTCCCTCGGCCCACGGACCGGCGATCGCCCAGCAGCCCATGCCCAGGGCGCTGACCTCGATGCCGCTGCGGCCCAGTGTCCGCGTCGACTCCACCATCGGCGCATCGTGCCATCTTCCGGACACCGTTCGACAGACATCCACCACGGTCATCCGTACGGGCGACCGTTGCCCGCGGATCACCCCGGATCCGCCCGGTGCCGCGCCCGCGACGGCCCGGTGCCGCCCGGTGCCGCCGTCCGATCAGGAGGGCCAGGCGCTGACGAGTAGGTCGCGGGTGTCGCCGAGCAGTTGCGGCAGGACCTTGGTACGCCCGATCACCGGCATGAAGTTGGCGTCACCGCCCCACCGGGGCACGACATGCTGGTGCAGGTGGGCGGCGATGCCGGCACCTGCCACCCCGCCCTGGTTCATCCCCAGGTTGAAGCCGTGCGCGTTGCTGACCTTGCGGATCACCCGCATGGCGGACTGGGTGAACGACGCCAGTTCGGCCGTCTCCGCCCCGTCCAGTTCGGTGTAGTCGGCCACGTGCCGGTACGGGCAGACCAGCAGGTGACCCGGGTTGTACGGGTACAGGTTGAGCACCACGAACACGTGCTGCCCCCGGGCCACCACCAGGCTCTCCTCCGGCGGCCGGTTCGGGGCCAGGCAGAACGGGCAACCGGTGGGCTTGTCGTAGCCGCCCTCGGGCCGGTCCTCGCCCGAGATGTACGTCATCCGGTGGGGCGTCCAGAGCCGGTCCAGCCCGTCGGCCATGTCGCTGTCGGTGTGCCGCTCCGCCCCAGTCACACCGGCGATCCTACGTACCGCGCGGTGATCGGCCACCACCCGTACCGCGGCACCGCCCACCCGCCGAAAGACGCTGACGCCCGCTTGCAAAGCCAATCAAAGGTTTCTTGACTCTTACATCGATATAGGTAAAACTTTCAACCTATATTACGTCGAAGATCGTCGATTGGAGCTGATCGTGGAACGACGTAACCTCCGACACCGTCTGACACAGGCCCTCACCGCCTGTGTGCTGGCCGCGGTGGCGAGCCTGGCGACAGTGACCGCCACCGGCACCGCCGCCCAGGCCGACGGCTGCTACACCTGGGGCCGCACGCTGTCCTCCGGGATGACCGGCGAGGACGTACGCCAGCTGCAGATCCGCGTCTCCGGCTATCCCGACTACGGCGCCGTGCTCACCATCGACGGCGCGTACGGCCCGGCCACCCGGTCCGCCGTGATCCGTTTCCAACAGGCGTACGGCCTGTCCGCCGACGGCGTGGCCGGCCCACAGACCTTCAACCAGATCTACGCGCTCCAGGACAACGACTGCACGCCGGTCAACTTCAGCTACGCCGAGTGGAACCGGTGCAACAGCGACTGGTCCGGCGGCGCGGTCCCGGCGAGCACCGCACGGTTCAACGCGCTGGTCTCGATGTGGAAACTCCAGGCCATGCGCCGCGCCCTCGGCAACGTGCCGCTCTACATCAGCAGCGGGTTCCGCAGCTACGCCTGCAACAACGCGGTCGGCGGGGCCGCCGGCAGCCGACACCTCTACGGCGACGGCGTCGACCTGACCGGGTCGCCCTCGTTCTGCCGGCTCGCCCAGCAGGCCCGCAACCACGGTTTCAGCAACATCCTCGGCCCCGGCTACCCGGGTCACAACGACCACACCCACCTGGGCACCTCACCCAGCCGCTCCTGGTCGGCGCCGAGCTGCGGTATCTGACGACCGGCACACGTCTCGACGGCGGCCCCTGCGCTGGCGGGAGCCGCCGTCGAGGCAGGTCAGGCGGCTGAAGGACCGGTGTTGGCGCGGGAGCCGACCACGTCGAGGACGTGGGCGACCGCCTCCGCGAGCGGTACCCCGTTGCGCTGGGAGCCGTCCCGGTAGCGGAACGAGACGGTGCCGGCGGCCACGTCGTCGTCCCCGGCGATCACCATGAACGGGATCTTCTGCTGCTGCGCGGTACGGATCTTCTTCTGCATCCGGTCGTCACCGGCGTCGACCTGGGCGCGGATGCCCTCGGCCCGCAGCGCGGCGACGAAGCCGTGCAGGTAGTCGGTGTGGTCCTCACGGATCGGGATGCCGATCACCTGCACCGGGGCCAGCCAAGCCGGGAACGCCCCCGCGTAGTGCTCGGTGAGCACCCCGAAGAACCGCTCGATCGAGCCGAACAGCGCACGGTGGATCATGACCGGCCGCTGCCGGCTACCGTCGGCCGCCTGGTACTCCAGGCCGAACCGCTCCGGCTGGTTGAAGTCGACCTGGATGGTCGACATCTGCCAGGTCCGCCCGATCGCGTCCTTGGCCTGCACCGAGATCTTCGGGCCGTAGAAGGCCGCGCCTCCCGGGTCGGGCACCAGTTCCAGCCCGGAGGTCTCGGCGGCGGTACGCAGCGCCTCGGTCGCCTCCTCCCAGTCGGCGTCCGACCCGATGAACTTCGGCGAGTCGTCCCGGGTGGACAGTTCCAGGTAGAAGTCGTCCAGGCCGTAGTCGCGCAGCAGATCCAGCACGAAAGACAGCAGCGTGGTCAGCTCGCCCGGCATCTGCTCCCGGGTGCAGTAGATGTGCGAGTCGTCCTGGGTCAGACCGCGCACCCGGGTCAGGCCGTGCACCACGCCGGACTTCTCGTACCGGTAGACGGTGCCGAACTCGAACAGCCGCAGCGGCAGTTCCCGGTAGGACCGCCCGCGTGACCTGAAGATCAGGTTGTGCATCGGGCAGTTCATCGCCTTGAGGTAGTACTCCGCCCCTTCGAGCTGCATGGGCGGGAACATCGTGTCGGCGTAGTACGGCAGGTGACCCGAGGTCTGGAAGAGCTGCGCCTTGGTGATGTGCGGGCTGTTGACGAACTCGTACCGCGCCTCCTCGTGCCGGCGGCGCGAGTAGTCCTCCAACTCGCGGCGGATGATGCCGCCCTTGGGGTGGAAGACCGCGAGGCCGGAGCCGATCTCGTCGGGGAAGCTGAACAGGTCGAGGTCCGCGCCGAGCTTGCGGTGGTCGCGCCGGGCCGCCTCCTCCAGCAGCTTCAGGTACGCCTTCAACCCGTCCCGGGTCGGCCAGGCGGTGCCGTACACCCGCTGCAACTGCGGGTTCTTCTCACTCCCCCGCCAGTACGCGGCGGCCGAGCGCATCAGCTTGAACGCGCCGATCAGCCGGGTGTTGGGCAGGTGCGGGCCGCGGCACAGATCCGACCAGCAGACCTTGTCCTCGTCGGCGGCGAGGTTGTCGTAGATGGTCAGCTCGCCCCCGCCGACCTCCATCACCTCGGAGGAGTCCAGCCCCTCGCCCTTGACATCGATGAGTTCCAGCTTGAACGGCTCGGCGGCGAGCTCGGCCTTGGCCTCGTCCAGGCTGTTGAAGCGACGGCGGCGGAACCGCTGCCCGGACTTGACGATCTCCTGCATCCGCTTCTCGAGCCGGGACAGGTCGTCCGGCTGGAACGGCTTGTCCACCGCGAAGTCGTAGTAGAAGCCGTTCTCGATCGGCGGGCCGATGCCGAGCTTGGCCTCCGGGAAGACGTCCTGCACGGCCTGGGCGAGCACGTGCGCCGTCGAGTGGCGCAGCACGTTCAGGCCGTCCGGCGAGTCGAGCGCGACCGGCTCGACCGCGGTCTCCTCGGACGGGCGCCAGTCCAGGTCGCGCAGCACGCCCTGCGGATCGCGGACCACCACGATCGCCTTCGGGCCGGTGGTGGGCAGCCCGGCCGCGGCCACCGCGTCGGCCGCCGTCGTCCCGGCGGCAACGACGACGGGGTCGGCCACGGCGGGGGTACGGGGTGCGGACACGGGTGACTCCTCGCAGCAGACGTAATGGAAGATGCCGACGTTGGCTCACTGCGATGCTATCGGTCCCCCCGGCGGTCGCCGTCGCCGACACCGACAGCCCGGGACCGGGCCCACCGTTGAACCTTTCCGGCCCGGGATCCGAACTACCGGGTGTGGCCGGAGCCGGTTCCGGCCGCGTCGACACGGATGGGGACCCGGGATGGCGATGACGCGCGGCGGGAGCCGTCGAGGCCGGGGCGCGCTGGTGGCCGCCCTGGCCACGGCCGGGGTGCTGCTCTGGCCCACCACCGCACAGGCGACCGACGTGGGTTTCACCCCGACCGAGGCCCGGCAGGGCGAGGCGGTGAAGCTGGAGTTCGTGGTACCCGACGAGCGGCCCGGCATCCGTACCGAGCGGATCGAGGTCCGGTTGCCGGCGGACGCCCCGATCGCCGAGGTCTACCCGCTGTCGGTCGACGGGTGGGCGCCGCTGATCACCACCCGCAAGCTCGACACCCCGGTGGCCGGCATCCACGCGCCCGCCACCGACATCGTGACCGCCTCGGTGGCCTGGTCCCGGACGCCCGACGCGGACGACGGTCCGGCCCGGCTGCCGCTGTCGATGGGCCCGCTGCCGCGCACCGACCGGCTGACCTTCGAGCTGCTCCAGACGTACGCCGACGGCATGGTGGTGCGATGGGGCACCGGCCCCGGCCAGCGTCCCCTGCCCGCGCTGACGCTGCTGCCGGCGGACCCGGCCGCCCCCGCCGGGCACGGCGGACACGGCGCGGCACCGGCCGGCCAGCCCCCGACCGCCGACGCGCCGGCCGGGACCGCCCCCGACACCGGCCCGAACGCCAACAGCCTGCTCCTCGCCGGACTGCTCGCCGGACTCGGCGGCGGCGCGGTGATGGGCTGGCTGTTCAGCCGGCGCCGCCGGGCGTCGGCCGAGCAGGTCGACCGCTCCGTTCTCGAGGAGGAACCGGTCACCGGGAAGCCGGCCCAGGCGGGCGCGACCGGTGCGGTGGCCGAGGCCGCCGCCGCGCGCTGAGGTCACCCGACCCAGTCGGGCAGGGGCTCCCGCGCCGCCAGCCAGTCGGTGGGCACCCCGCCCGGGGTGCCCACACCGGTGTACGCGGCCACCACCGAACCGACGATGGCGGCGGTGGTGTCCACGTCGCCGCCCGCCTCGACGCAGGAACGGATCGCCACCGGGTAGTCGTCCAGGTACGTGGCGGCCACCCAGAGCGTGAACGCGACGGTGTCCTGCGCAGTCACCCGGGAGCCGTTGCCGAGCGTCTCCACCGCCTCCGCCAGCGGCCGGCCAAGCAGCCGGGCGGCGTCGCGTACACCCCGGTACACCTCGGTGGCCGGGTCCAGCGCGGCTGCCACGCCCGCGAGCAGGCGGGCCGGATCGGGCCGGTCCCCGTCCAGGCGGGCCCGGGCGGCCCGGGCGGCGGCCACCGCCACCGCCACCGCCCCGGCGACACCCTCCGGATGGGCGTGGGTCACCTCGGCCGACGCCCGGGCCTGCGCGGCGGCCCGGCTGGTCGAGTCGGCGAACCAGGCACCCAACGGCCCGACCCGCATCGCCGCGCCGTTGCCGCACGAGCCCTGCCCGTCGAAGGCGGCGGCGGCCGCGACCGGCCACGGGGTGCCGGTGCGGATCAGCCGCAGGATGCGCACCGCGCCGGGCCCGTAGCCACGGTACGGCTCGCACCGCTCGGCGAACGCGAGCGCCAGGACATCCCGGTCGATCCGGCCCGCCTCGGCGAGCGCCGCCACCACCGAGCAGGCCATCTCGGTGTCATCGGTCCACTGCCACGGCGGCGGGGGAAGCCGGTCTGCGGCCAGGTCGGCCGGCTGCCGGCCGGGGACGAAGAACTGTGAGCCGAGGGCGTCGCCGACGGACAGGCCGGCGAGGCTGTCCCGAGCCAGCGCCAGCCGAGTGTCCGGGTAGAGGGTGAAGGTCATGGTTGCACCAGCTTGGCGGGTTCCGGGGGTGGGCCGCAATCGCGGGCCGGTTGCCGCGCCGAGTACCGTGCTGGGGTGGCCACCGTCCTGCTGGTCGAAGACGATCATGTCGTACGCGGCGCGATGCTCCGCTCCCTCACCGACCGGGGTCACGCCGTACACGCGGTGGGCACCGCGCTGGACGCGCTACGCCGGGTCGCCGCGGAAACACCCGACCTGGTCGTGCTCGACCTCGGCCTGCCGGACCTGGACGGATCGGACGCCCTGCGGATGCTGCGCGGCATCACCGACGTTCCGATCATCATCGCCACCGCCCGCGACGACGAGCAGTCCGTGGTCAAGCTGCTACGCGCCGGGGCCGACGACTACATGGTCAAGCCGTTCACCGGCGCGCACCTGGACGCCCGGATCACCACCGTGCTGCGTCGGGCCGGGCGGGCCAGCCGCGCCGTGCAGCCCGCCGTGCACACCGTGGGTGGGCTGCGGGTCGACATCGGCGAGCGCAGCGCCCACCTCGACGGGGAGGCGCTGGCGCTGACCCGCAAGGAATTCGACCTGCTGGCGTATCTCGCCGCCCGCCCCGGCCGGGTAGTGTCCCGGCGGGAGCTCTTGGAGGAGGTATGGCGGCAGCCATCGGTCGGCGAGGATCAGACCATCGACGTTCACCTGTACTGGCTACGGCGCAAAATGGGCGAGTCCGCGGCGAAGCCGCGCTACCTGCGCACCGTGCGGGGGGTGGGCTTCCGGCTGGTGGCGCCGGACTGAGGAGGTCGCTGGCCCTGCTGACGGCCGGCACGGGCGCCCTGTTGGCGCTGGCCTTCCTGATCCCGCTCGGGCTGAGCCTCGGCGGGCAGGCCCGCGAGGAGGCGATCGCGGACGCGGCACGCCGCAGCGCGCTGGTGACCGGGGCGCTCGCGGTGAGCACCGAGCCGGACGTGCTCGCCCGCGCGATCGACGCCAGCGGCGACGACCCGGCGACCCGTCCTGTGGTGCACGGGCTGGACGTGGACTCCACCGCCGGGCGGGCCGACGCGGCACAGCTGGACCGGGCCCGGTCCGAGGGGCGTTCGCTGGTCGTCGACGTGGACGGCGGGGTGCTGCGGCTGGATCCGGTGCTGCTCGGCGACCGCTCGGCCGTGGTGGAGGTCTTCGTCCCGGACTCCGCGCTCGGTGCGGGCGCGGGAGGCCGGTGGCTGCTGCTGGCCGGGGTGGCGGTCGCCCTGGTGGGCGCGGCGGTGCTGGTGGTGGACCGGGTAGCGGCCCGGACGGTCGACGCCACCCGGGACCTGGTCAAGGCGGCGCTCGCGGTGGGCGACGGCGACCTGGGCGTACGCGTCGAGCCGAGCGGCCCGCGCGAGCTGGCCGAGGCCGGCCACGCGTTCAACCGGATGGCGGACCGGTTCGTCGCCGCCCGCACCGAGGAACGGGAGATGGTGGCGGACCTGTCGCACCGGCTGCGGACTCCGCTGACCGTGCTGCGGCTCGACGCCGAGGCGCTGGAGTCCGACGACACCAGCGTGGGTTCGTTCAGTCAGGCGGAGCTGGACCACCTACGCGGTATCCGGCGGATCCGGCAGGCGATCGTCACCCTGGAGGGTGAGATCGACGTGCTGATCAAGACCACCCGCAAGGCGGTGGCCACCGAGGCCGCCCCGGCGATGTGCGACGTGAGCGAGGTCGTCCGGGACCGGATGGTGTTCTGGGCGGCCCTCGCGGGCGACCAGAACCGCCCGCACCGGGTGATCGGCGCCCAGCTGCGCATCCCCGCGCCGGTGCCCCGGGCGGAGTTGGCCGCCGCGCTGGACGCGGTGATCGGCAACGTGTTCCGCTACACCCCGCAGGGCACCGCGTTCGAGGTGGCGGTCTCCCGGCGCGACGGGTACGTGGCGATCCGGATCGACGACGCCGGACCGGGCATCGCCAACCCGGACCGCGCCCTGCGGCGGGGCACCAGCGACCAGGGCTCCACCGGCCTCGGGCTGGACATCGCCAAGCGGGTGGCGTTGCAGACCAACGGTTCGGTGAGCATCGACCGGGCCCGGCTGGGCGGGGCCAGCGTGGTGATGCTGCTCGCCGACCCGGAGGCGACGCCGCGTCAGGTCAGCCGGTTCGGTCTGGTGGGCCGGATGGCACGGGAGCAGAAGAGCACCGGGCGCCGCTGGCCCCGGCAGCGTCCCACGGACGGCTGAGAGACTGTCGGGAAGCCCCGGGGCGAGCGAGGCGGAGTCCAGGCGGCGATCCGGCAAGGCGGAGATCGGTCCGGATACCGGTGTTGTATCCGGACCGATCTCCAACGCCGCCGGTCGTCGGCTGGGCCCGCCGCAGCCGCCGCGCGGTTTCCCGACAGTCTCTGAAGCTTTCCGTGCAGTGACCGCCGCGGGCGGTGATCCCTGCCTGTGGGACGGCACAAGTCTTCCTTAGATCCGGATTAACGCCGGCCCACCCGAGCGGTACAGCTGCCAGGATCAGGTCCGAACCCAAAAGTTCCACCGGCCCTCCGCTCCCAGCGCACCTCAGCCGGTGGAGCCATGCGCGCGGCGGGAGACATGGTCCCCCCACACCTACTCCCGCCGCGCGCCACTCCGCCCCGCGCCACCGCCACGAGCCGGCGGATTCAGCCGCGCGTGGCCGCCAGGTAGGCGTCGATCTCCGCGCTGATCCGCTGCTTTCCGGCCGGGTCGAGGAACGAGGCGGTCACCGCGTTCCGCGCCAGGTCGGCCACCTGTGCCGGGCCGGCGTCGAGCAGCCGGGCGGCCACCGCGTACTCGTCGTCGAGGGTGGTGCCGAACATCGGCGGGTCGTCGGAGTTGATGGTGACCAGCAACCCGGCCTCGATCAGGCGGGGCAGCGGGTGCTCCTCGATCCGGGCCACCGCCCGGGTCCGCACGTTGGAGGTCGGGCACACCTCCATGCCGATCTGCCGCTCGGCGAGGTACGCAAGCAGCTGCGAATCCTCGGCGGCGGAGATGCCGTGCCCGATCCGTTCGGCCCCCAGCTCGCGCAGCGCGTCCCAGACGGTCTGCGGGCCGGTGGTCTCGCCGGCGTGCGGCACCGAGCGCAGCCCCGCCGCCCGGGCCTGGTCGAAGTAGGGCTTGAACTGGGGCCGGGGCACGCCGATCTCGGGGCCGCCCAGGCCGAAGCTGACCAGCCCGTCCGGGCGCTCGTCGAGGCTGATCCGCAGTGTCTCCTCGGCCGCCGGCAGGCCCGCCTCGCCGGGGATGTCGAAGCACCAGCGCAGCTCGATGCCGAAGTCGGCGGCGGCCCGCTTGCGGGCGTCCTCGATCGCCTCGCAGAACGCGGGTGCGGGGATGCCGCGCCGTACGTGCGAGTACGGCGTCACCGTCAGCTCGGCGTAGCGGACCTGCTGGCGGGCCAGTTCCCGGGCCACCTCGTGGGTGAGGATCCAGACGTCCTCCTGGTCGCGAATGAGATCGACGACGCTCAGGTAGACCTCGATGAAGTGGGCGAAGTCCCGGAAGGCGAAGTAGTCGGCCAGTAGCTGCGGATCGGCCGGGACGGGGCTGCGCCCTTCGTGACGGGCGGCCAGCTCGGCCACGATCCGGGGCGAGGCGGAACCGACGTGGTGCACGTGCAGTTCCACCTTGGGCAGTCCGGCGATGAAGGTACGCAGATCGGTCACGAGCTCTCCTGGACGCGGGCGCCGGTACGGGCGACGACGAAGATCCGTCGGAACGGGAAGTACACCTGCCCCTGCCGCACCGGGTACGCCTCGGCGAGGCGTACCGCCAGGGCGGCCCGGAAGGCGGACCAGCCGGCGGCGTCCAGCGCGGCCCGGGCCGGGCGCAACGCGGTGCCCTCCATCCAGGTCAGCACCGGGTGGTCCGCGTCGGGACGGGCCGGTAGCAGGTGCACGTAGGTAGTCTCCCAGGCGTCGACGGCGCAGCCGGCGGCGGCCAGGAACCCGGCGTAGTCGACCGGGTCGGCGACCGGCGCCTCCCGCAGCAGCGGGGCCAGCTCCGCCTGCCATGGCGGGCGCCCGGCGACCTCGCGCAGCGCGCGGTGCGAGGGGGCGTCGAAGTTGCCGGGCACCTGCATCGCCAGCCAGGCGCCGGCGGGCAGTTCACCGGCCCAGCGGGTGAGCAGTTCCCGGTGGCCGGGCACCCACTGCAGGACCGCGTTGCTGACCACCACGTCGGTAACCGGATCGGGGCGCCAGTCGCGTACGTCGGCCACACCGAAGGTGACCGGGGTGTCCAGCGCGGCGGCGCGGGCGATCATCTCCGGCGAGGAGTCCAGCCCGACGATCCGGCTGCCGGGCCAGCGCGTGGCGAGGGTGGCGGTCAGGGTGCCGGGGCCGCAGCCGAGATCGACCACCGTACGCGGCCGGTCGGCGGCCACCCGGCAGAGCAGGTCGTGGAACGGTCGGGAGCGCTCGTCGCCGTAGCGCAGATACGTCGCCGGATCCCACATCGTTCCTCCCGCACCAAGTTGCAAACCGTACGTCCGTCTTGTTTACCGTACGGCCCGGCCCCGGGCGAGGCAAGGATGGTCACTAGGCTCACCGGCATGGAGCAACGCACCTTCCCCCGCATGGACCGGCAGGCGGGCGTGGTCGGGCTCGGCGCCTGGCAGCTCGGCGCCGACTGGGGCACGGTCACCGAGGACGACGCCATGGCGGTGCTGAGCGCGGCCGTCGACGCCGGCGTCACCTTCCTGGACACCGCCGACGTGTACGGTGACGGACGCAGCGAACAACTGATCGGGCGCTTCCTGGCGGCCCAACCCGACGCCGGGCTGACGGTGGCGACCAAGATGGGCCGCCGCGTCCCGCAGACGCCGGAGGCGTACACCCTGGACAACTTCCGCCAGTGGACCGACCGGTCGCGGGCGAACCTCGGGGTGGACACGTTGGACCTCGTGCAGTTGCACTGCCCGCCGACGGTGGTCTTCGCCGACGACGCGATCTTCGACGCCCTCGACACGCTGGTCGCCGAGAAGCGCATCGCCGCGTACGGCGTCAGCGTGGAAACCTGCGATGAAGCGCTCACCGCGATCGCCCGCCCCGGGGTGGCCAGCGTCCAGATCATCCTCAACGCGTTGCGCCACAAGCCCCTCGACCGGGTGCTGCCCGCCGCCTCGGCCGCCGGGGTCGGGATCATCGCCCGCGTCCCGCTGGCCAGCGGCCTGCTCTCCGGCCGGTACGACGAGCGGACCACCTTCGCCGCCGACGACCACCGCTCGTACAACCGGCACGGTGAGGCGTTCGACGTCGGCGAGACGTTCTCGGGCGTCGACTACGACCTCGGGCTGACCGCCGTCCGTCGACTCGCGCCGCTGGTCGGCGACGACCGGACGATGGCCCAGTTCGCGCTGCGCTGGGTACTCGACCAGCCGGGCGTCACCGTGGTCATCCCCGGGGCGCGTGACGCGGCGCAGGCGCGGGACAACGTCGCCGTCGCCGGCCAGCGGCCACTGTCGACGGAGGAACTGGCCGAGGTGGCTGCGGTCTACGACGAGCTGATCCGCCCACAGGTGCACCACCGGTGGTGAACGGCCCGCCCGTCGGCGGGCCACCGGAGAGGGAGATCGCGATGAGCGGTTGGTTCCGCCTCACCCTCGGCCTGCTGGCCGTGGTCGTCGGTGCGGTGTGGACGGTGCAGGGCCTCGGCTACGTCGAGGGCGGCGTGATGACCGACCAGCGGCTCTGGGCCGTGCTCGGCCCGGCGCTGGTGCTGGTGGGCCTGGTCCTGCTCTGGCTGGGCGTCCGCGCCCGCAACCGGCGCTGATCCGGCCGCGCCGCCGGGTGTCCCGGCGGCGCGGACCCGGCCGGCCGGACACTCGACGGTGACCCCGCCTTCAACGGAATGCGGAAAGCCCCGCGTCCTGTCGGAACGCGGGGCTTCGCACCTGTGCGGGTACTACCTCGCCACTGGCCGGCAGTCGCCGGCCCGGTGCTCTCAGAGGGGGCGGACCTGCTCGGCCTGCGGACCCTTCTGGCCCTGGGCGATCTCGAACTCCACCCGCTGGTTCTCCTCCAGCGTGCGGTAGCCGCTGGTCTGGATGGCCGAGAAGTGGACGAACACGTCAGCACCCCCGCCGTCGACGGTGATGAAGCCGAAGCCCTTGTCAGCGTTGAACCACTTCACGGTTCCCTGCGCCATGTGTATCTCCTTCTAAAACTGGCGGCCGAGCACGCCGTGCGGCCGGTTGGCCGTTTTCGAGCAGCGGCGCCTGAGGCGGCCCCCGGTGAAGGAGACTTCTCTCAACCCACGCCATCTCTCAACAGCGTGGAACAGCAAACCACGTACGCAAAAACTCTGCACAGCCTACCCGACGAAATTCTCCGACATGTGACCTGACGGATGCGTCAGATCCGCTGGGTGGAGACGGAAGGCTAAGGCGAAAGGCCCCCTCACCAGCAAACGGTCGGGGGCCCGACACTTTCGGTCGGCACCAAGGTGGGCGTCGAAGTTTCGGCGCGAGTCGCGGCGAGGTCCACGGTGTGGTCCGGCGAGGCGGAGACTTCGACACCGGGCCTGACACAGAGCCTAGTCCGGCCAGCGACCGGTCAGTCGGCGTACGCCGACCGCACCGCCCCGGTCCACGGCGGCCCGGACCACGGCGAAGATGGCACCGTGCAACGCCGCCGCCGCGAGAATCTCGCCCCAGCGACGGTTCTCGTCGGTCGCGCTCGGGGCATCGCCGTCTCCGGCGGTCATCTTCCACACCTGACGGAAGATGGTGCCCGCGATCGCACCGGCGGCGATGCCCATGAGCACGCCGACCGGCTTGTAGGCGACCTTGCCGATCCCCCTGCTCACCCATGCCTCCCTCGAATGATCACCAGCACCACCGCGGCGACCACCGCGCCGGCCGCGAGCACGAGGAACGGCGCGGGCCCCCGCATCCCGGCGGCGCCTCCCCGCGCCGGCCCGTGGGTGAGGCTGGACTGCCCGCGTACCCGGGCCGCGGTCAGCACGGCCTGCTCCCGCATCCGCATCCGCGCCTGGTCCGCCGAGGACTTCAGTCGCTTCTTGACGTCGGCCTTTGCGGCCAGCGCCTCCATCGTCTCACCCAACTCGACCCGGGTACGCCGGATCTCCTCCCGCAGCGCCTCGGTGTCGCCGGTGCCGTTGCGCGTCATGCTCGTCCCCTGTCCTTGACCGCCGCGCTGACCACGTCGACGTCGGCCCGCAGGCTGCGCACGGTCGCCGCCGGGACCGGCGGGACCGCCCGGCCGACCTGCTGCTTGCCGACCAGGGCGAGCACACCGGCGAGCAGGAACAAGGCGGCCGCCACGATCAGGGCGGCCGCCCACGCCGGGAGCACCAGGGCCAGCAGCAGGATCGCGGCGGTGACCAGCGCGCCGGCACCGAAGAACGCGAGCGCGCCGCCACCGCCGAGCAGGCCGAGGCCGATGCCGGCGTGCTTGCCCTTCTGCGTCAACTCGGCGCGGGCCAGCGCGAGCTCGTCCCGAACCAGCCGGGCCACCTGCTCGGCCGCCCGCTGGACCAGCTCTGCGGTGGACGGCTCGCTCCCGTTTCGGGAGGTACGCACGTTCGCCAGATCAGCCATGCTGTCCACCTCTCATCATCACCGCGCTGTATGCCCGAATTCGCCGTCGGTCAATCCTGCGCGGTTGTTCGGCCTGAAATCCGGACCGGACCCGCGCCCGCCGCACCCTGCGACGCCCACGGCGAAAGGAGCAGAAAGCACCCCGCAGCAGATCCCCACCAACCGCCGCCCCAAACATCCCCCTCCCCCCACCCCACCCACCCACATTCCGTTGATCATGAAGTTGACGGACTCTTTGATCTTTAAATCACCCGCTAACTTCATGATCAACGGAGCGGGAGCGGGGTGGGGTGGGGTGGGGTGGGGGTGGGAGGGAGTGGGGGTTAGGGGCGGGGGTGGGCGGGTTCTTCGGGGCCGACGAAGGCTTCGCTGCGGGCGTCGCCGTCGTCGCTGCCGCCGAAGAGGCGGGCGTCGTCGGGGACCTCGGCCTCGGCGGGGCGGCGTGACGGGCGCCGCGGCTGCACCCACTGCCAGGGCAGGTTCCCCGCGCCGTCGCCGACCTCGGTACGCAGCCGGGGCATCGCGGTGGGCCGGTGGTCGCGTACCCATGCCACCAGGTGCTCCCGGACCAGGCAGCGCAGGTCCCACAGTGCGCCGGCGCTGGCGGCGCTCACCAGAGCCCGGATCTTGATCATGCCGCCGAGCGCGTCGGTCACCTGCAGTACGCAGACCCGGCCGTCCCACAGCTCGGTGCTCTCCACCAGACGGCGCAGTTCCTCCCGCATGGCCTGCACCGGGACCGACCAGTCGACCTCGAACTCAGCCGTACCCAGCACGGCCGCCTCGGTACGCGTCCAGTTCTGGAACGGGGTGCTGGTGAAGTAGGAGGTGGGCAGGATCAGCCGCCGGTCGTCCCAGATCTGGACCACCACGTAGCTGAGCGTCAGCTCTTCGATCCGGCCCCACTCCCCCTCGACCACGACCACGTCGTCGAGGCGTACCGCGTCGCTGAACGCGAGTTGCAGACCGGCGAAGACGTTGCCCAGCAGACTCTGCGCGGCCAGCGCGGCGACCACACCGACCACACCGGCACTTGTCAGTACGCCGGCTCCGATGCCGCGCACGGCGGGAAGCGTCATCAGCATCACGCCGACGGTGAGGATGACGATCACCGCGATGGTCACCCGGCGCAGCATGACGACCTGGGTGCGTACCCGGCGGGCATGGCGGTTGTCCGGCACGTCCACCCGGAACCGGGCCAGCGCGGTGTCCTCGACCACCACCAGCAGCGCCGCGACCAACCAGGCGGTGGCAACGATGACGGCGAGCACCAGCAGATGCAGCAGTACCTGCCGCCACGCGGCACCGACCGCGTACCCGGTGCTGAAGCGGACGGCGAACTGCACGGCGAGCACCGTGGCGGCGACCTGGAAGGCCCGGTGCGCGTGCTGCGTCAGCTGGGTCAACAGCAGCAGGCGGCGGCCCCACCGACGAGTCAGGCGATGGACCACCTCGACCACGGCGAGAGCCGTCGCCGCCGCGGCGAGCGCGGCGACGACCGTTACGAGGTAGCTGTGCACGAGTACTTCTCCCTCCCGGCTGACGGCAAGATCCGAACAAAGGGGCCATGTTGCCTCGGATCGTCGTCGCCGGCCACCGGAAGCTGGCGGCGGCCGGAGGAGGAGGAGTCAGACCTTGCGGTAGCGGGACTGGAGGAAGCAGTACAGCCCGAAGGCGGCGATACCCAGCGCGATCAACGTGAGCAGGATGTTCCCGTACGACTGGTCGCGCAGCATCCGCAGCGCGCCGTCCAGGCCACGGGCCTTCTCCGGTTCGTAGCTGACCGCAGCCAGCACGACCAGCAGGCCGGAGACGGCGAACGCGCTGCCCCGGGCGGCGTAGCCGGCCAGGCCGAGCCGGCGGGCGAGCCGGGTGGTCCGGGCGCTCATCTCACCCGTCCTCAAGCGCCTGAGGAACTTCTTCCGCACGCCGTAGACGACCATGCCGACGCCGATCCCGGCGAGGAGCAGACCGGCGAGACCGACCAGCCACCGGCCGCCCGAGGACTCCATCATGCGAGCGGTGAGTTCCTCCTGCTGCGTCGCGCTGTCCGAGTTGGCGCGGGCGAAGACCTTGACGGCCGTCCAACCCAGCCAGAGGTAGACGAGCGTGCGGGCGGCCGAGAAGACCCGCTCCCGGCGCCGGTCGTCGCCCCGTTCGGCGCGGTGCCCGACGGCCGCCTCCAGGGCCTGCCAGATCGCCATGGCGAGCATGCCGACGGCGACGGCGATGACGAGGAACCGACCCATCGGCTGAGTGGTGAGGGTACGCAACGCACCGGACTGGTCGCCGTCGTCGGCCGAGTTGCCGAACGCGATCTGCAGCGCCAGCCAGCCGAACAACAGGTGCACGATCCCGTAGCCGACGAAGCCGGCCCGGGCGAGGAGTTCCAGCCACCGGCTGTCGGCCGTGCGGGTGGCGGCGGCTTCGGCGTTCCGGGTGAGAGACATGGGGCGTCAATCTCCGGACCGGGAGATTTCCAAACGTGGCCGGGCCGCCGCCCGCCGTCAGCGGGAGATCCGGACCTTGACCTCGGAGCTGGTCACGCTGTCCAGGGTGACCGCGAGACCACCGACGTCGGCGGCCTGCTCGCCGACCGTCAGCGACAGCTGCTCACCGGCGACCTCGATGGTGACCTGGTCGTCCTGGGCGCCGACGAGCCGGGCCTCGACGCCGAAGACGTTGGCCCGCGCCTCCACGCCCCGGTCGAAGGTAACCGTGCAGGCGTCCAGCCCGCAGTCCGTGCTGGCGCCCTCGGAGCTGCACCCGACCAGCAGCGCCGTGCCGAGCGCGAGGCCGGCCAGCAGGCCGATGGTCTTGCGGGCGGGGGTAAGCGGGGTCCTACCGGCGGGGGGTCGGTTCATCACGCCGCCAAGGGTACGAGACGCCGGCGAACCCCATCGGGCCGTCGACGGCCGGGAGACAATGGGCGAGTGAGCATGCTGGTCGAGGAGAATCCCGCCAAACACCGCTACGAGATCCTGGTCGACGACGCGCTGGCCGGGTTCACCGCGTACCTGCCGCGCGGCGAGGTGCTGGTCTTCACCCACACCGAGGTGGACCCGGCGTTCCAGAACATGGGCGTCGGCTCGGCGCTCACGCGCGGCACGCTGGACCAGGTCCGCGCGCAGGGTGGCCGGGTGGTGCCGCAGTGCCCGTTCATGGCCGCCTTCATCGAGCGCCATCCCGAGTACGCCGACCTGGTCACCAGCCTGGGGTGACGGGGGCACCGGCGAGCAGTTCGGCGGCAGCCCGGCCGGCGGCGCGGGTGGCGCCGTGGGTGGCGACATGCACCCTGCCGGTGACCAGCGCGGGCACGCCGAGTTCCACCACCACGGCGTCGGGCCGGGCGGCCAGCGCCCGGTCGACCGCGGCCCGCATCCAGCCGTGCCGGTGCAGGTCACGCACGACCAGGACGACCGGCCGGCCGGCGGCACCGGCGGTCGGATCGGTGGGCACCGCGGCCTCGATGTAACGGGCGCCGGTGGTACCCGGCACGAGGGCGGCCAGCGGGGCGGCCAGCCCCCACGGGGTCTCCGCCCCGATCGCGATGTTGTGCGGCGGCTCGAACTCCACCACGTGCGCGGGGCCGACCAGCGGCAACGCGGCGTCCCCGCCGGCACTGGTGACCCGGATCGCGCGCCGCGCCGCGGCCAGCCCGACCGTCGACCCGGCAGCGCCGGACGAGGCGCCACCGGTCGAGGTGCCGCCGGCCGCGCCGGTCGTGACACCCCGAAGCGTCGCTCCGCCCGCCGTCGCGCAGTCGGCGCCGGCCCCCGCACGGACGGCCACCGTCCAGGCGGCGAGCTGACCGACCCGCTTCGCCGCCTCGGTCAGCCGCTCCTCCGGCAGGTCCCCGGCGACGACCGCGTCGACGATGGCGTCCCGCAGGTAGCGAGCCGTCTCCTCGTCGGCGTGCTCGCCACCGACGCAGATAGCGTCGGCGCCGGCGGCGAGGGCCCGGACCGCCGCACCGGCGAAGCCGTACCGGTCCGTCACGGCGCGCATCTCCACGGCGTCGGTCACCACCACACCGTTGAAGCCCATCTCCTCCCGCAGCAGGCCGCCCAGGATCCGTCCGCTCAGGGTGGCCGGCAGGTCGGGATCAAGTGCCGGCACCAGCAGGTGCCCGGTCATCACCGCCTGTACGCCCGCCGCGACGGCGGCCCGGAAGGGGGCCAGCTCGACGGCGTGCAGCCGGGCCCGGTCGGCGGTGATCCGGGGCAGGTCGTGGTGCGAGTCGACCCGGGTGTCGCCGTGACCCGGGAAGTGCTTGGCGCAGGCGGCGACCCCGCCGGACTGCAGGCCGCGTACCCAGGCGGTGGTGTGCCGGGCGACCAGCGACGGCTCGGCGCCGAACGCCCGGACGCCGATCACCGGGTTGTCCGGGTTGGAGTTGACGTCGGCGTCGGGCGCGTAGTTCAGGGTGACCCCGACGGCGGCGAGTTCGACGCCGAGGTCGCGGGCGACCTCCTCGGTGAGCGCCGGGTCGTCCACCGCGCCGAGGGCGAGGTTGCCCGGACGGGAGCTACCCCGACCGGACTCGATCCGGGTGACATCCCCCGCCTCCTCGTCGATGGCGACGATCACGTCGGGGCGCTCCGCACGCAGGGTGGCGGTGAGCGCGGCGACCTGCTCCGAGTCGACGACGTTGCGGCTGAACAACACCACCGATCCGAGCCCGTCGCCGAGCCAGCGGCGGATCCATCCGGGCGGGGCGGTGCCGACGAAACCGGGCTGCAGGACTGCGGCCGCCAACGCCGCCAGATTCCCGTTTGCCGCACTGAGCTGATGATTCGCTCGCTGACGCTCGCTCATGCCGGCACTCCGCTTCGCTGCGTGCCGCCCTGAGGCACCACCGCACTGAGCTGATGATTCGCTCGCTGACGCTCGCTCATGCCGTCGTCGTACCCCCGTCTTGTCTCCGCCGCGGACAACCCGCCAGCCGGCGGTGCAGACATGGTCACACCGCTCCACCCAATTAGTCAATAAACCTTACAGTTGCCTAGGGCGGCGTGGTCCGGCGAGAGTGCGGGAATGGACCCCCTGTTGCTGGCCGATGCGACAAGTCCGGCCGACATCCCTGGCGTACGCCTGCTCGGCCTGGTGGTCGGCGGCCTGCTGCTACTCGCGGCGATCCGGGCGATGTTCCGCCGCTGACGACCTCCTGCCGGGTGTGACCCGCGCGCGCCGGGGTACCGCCTGCCGGCAGGCACCACCACGGCGGGGGGGACGGATGAGGATCGGCTACTTCCTGTCCAGCGAGGAGTACCCGCCGGCGGAACTGCTGGCGCAGGCCCGGGCCGCCGAGCGGGCCGGATTCGACGCGCTGTGGATCTCCGACCACTACCACCCCTGGACCGACGCGCAGGGGCAGAGTTCCTTCGTCTGGTCGGTGATCGGCGCGCTGAGTCAGGTCTGCCAGCTGCCGGTCACCACCGCGGTGACCTGCCCGACCACGCGCATCCATCCGGCGGTGCTCGCCCAGGCCGCGGCGACCAGCGCGGTGCTGCACTCCGGGCGCTTCGTCCTCGGGGTGGGCTCCGGGGAGGCGCTCAACGAGCACATCCTCGGCGACCCGTGGCCGCAGGCCGGCGTCCGGCTGGAGATGCTGGAGGAGGCGGTCGAGGTGATGCGGGAACTGTGGCACGGTCGTTTCGTCAACCACTACGGCCGCCACTACCGGGTGGAGCACGCGCGGATCTACACCCGGCCGGAGACTCCTCCGCCGGTCTACCTCTCCGCCTTCGGCCCGAAGGCGGTGGACCTCGCCGCCCGCATCGGCGACGGTCTCGTCAACACGACCCCCAACGCGGAGCTGGTCCGCCGGTTCCGGGCGAACGGCGGCGGCGACAAGCCGTGTCAGGCCGGCTTCAAGGCCGCGTACGCGCCGACCGAGGAGGAGGGCATGCGGTTGGCGTACGAGCGCTGGCCGACCGCGGCGATCCCGGGTGAACTGTTGCGGGTGCTGCCCTCGCCGCGCCACTTCGAGCAGGCCGCCCAACTGGTCGACCCGGAGGCGATGCGGACGGCGTTCGTCTGCGGCAACGACGCCACGGCGCACCTGGCGAGGATCGACGCGTACGCGAAGGCCGGATTCGACGAGGTCTACGTCGCCAACACCGGGCCGAACTGGTCGGGGCTGCTCGACCTGTACCAGC
Organism: Micromonosporaceae bacterium KJ-029; assembly: GCA_005402585.1. Lineage (GTDB taxonomy): Bacteria > Actinomycetota > Actinomycetes > Mycobacteriales > Micromonosporaceae > Micromonospora. The sequence continues at coordinate 458,871 of BIFP01000008.1, forward strand.
ACGACGTGCTGCCCCGGTTGCGCTGAGCCGTGCCGCCCCGGTCGGGGCGTGCAGGGCGAGCGCCAGCAACTCCTCCTTGTCGGCGAAGTGGTTGTAGAGCACACCGTCGGACACCCCGGCCGCACGGGCGATCTCGCGCCCGGTGAGCCCGGCCGCGCCGCCGTCGGCGATCAGACTCTCGGTCGTCTCGATCAGGTGCTCCCGCGGTTTCGTCACCGGCTCACCCGGGTACCTGCGGCCTTCGATGAAGCTGACCACGCACTCGATGTCGCTGCGCCGCGCGGCGCGCAGCCTGTTCGGCTGGGCCACCCTGCGCCCCAACCAACTGGCCGCCATGCGGGCCGTCATGAAGCGGCGCGACGCCCTGGTGGTGCTGCCCACCGGCGCCGGCAAGTCGGCGATCTACCAGATCCCGGCCAGCCTGATCCCCGGACCGACCGTGGTGATCTCACCGTTGCTCGCCCTGCAACAGGACCAGATAGCGGCGCTCAACGAACGGCAGCGACCGGAACTGCGGGCGGTGCGAATCAGCTCGGACGAGACGCCGGCCCAGCAGGCGGAGGCGATCGCCGAGATCCGCGACGGGCGGGCCGAGTTCCTGTTCATCACCCCGGAACAGTTGGCCAACCCCGACCGGCTGGCCGAGGTGCGCTCGCTCCGGCCGGCCCTGGTGGCGATCGACGAGGCGCACTGCATCTCCGCCTGGGGGCACGACTTTCGCCCGGACTACCTGGCGCTCGGTCAGCTCATCGACGGCATGGGCCGGCCGCCGGTGGTCGCGCTGACCGCCACCGCCTCCCCGCCGGTACGCGACGACATCGTCGCCCGGCTGCGGCTGCGCAGGCCCGAGATCGTGGTGTCCGGACTGGACCGACCCAACCTCTTCCTCGAGGTGGCGCACTGCCCTACCGAGGACTACCGGTGGCGGCGACTGATCGCGCTGCTGCGCGAGGACAAGCGGCCGGGCATCATCTACGTGCCCACCCGCCGCGCGGCGGAGGAACTGGCTGCCCGCCTCACCGACACCGGCCATCCCGCGCACTGCTACCACGGCGGGATGCCGAGCACCGCCCGTACCAGGCTGCACGAGGCGTTCCTCGCCGACCGGGTGCCCATCATGGTGGCGACCTCGGCGTTCGGCATGGGTATCGACAAGCCGAACATCGCCTGGGTGGTGCACATGGCGCTGCCCGACTCGCCAGACAGCTACTTCCAGGAGATCGGCCGCGCCGGGCGGGACGGCCAGCCGGCCCGCGTACTGCTGCTGTGGCAGGCCGAGGACATCGGCCTGCAACGCTACTTCAGCGGCGGCCTGCCCGACGCCACCGAGCTACGCGACCTGGCCGCGCTGCTCCGCCACGCCCCCACCACCAGGAAGGAACTACGCGAGGTCACCGGGCTGGGCCCGCGCAAGCTCGGGCAGTACCTCGCACTGCTGGAGCAGGTCGGTGCCGCGCAGTCCCGGCCGGGACACCGCGTCGGCACGCCGCGCTACTCCCCCACCCCGGTGGAGGCCGCCGCCGCAGCGGTCGCCGAGGCCGAGCGGCAGCAGAACCTGACCCGGTCGCGTACCGACATGATGCGGGCCTTCGCCGAGACCAGCGCCTGCCGGGGACAGGCGCTGCTGGCCTACTTCGGCGAGCAGATGACGGCGGTCTGCGGGCACTGCGACAACTGCCACGACGGCACCAGCGCGGCCGACGACGGCGCCCGGGGGCCGTTTCCCGTACACAGTCAGGTCCGGCATCCGGAATGGGGCGCGGGCCTGGTGCTCAGCTACGAGGAGGGTCGGATGACGGTGCTGTTCGACGAGGTCGGGTACAAGACGCTGTCAGTGAGCGTGGTGTCCGAACAGGGACTGCTGACACTGGACTAACCTGAGCCGGCCGCCATGGCGGTGGGACAACCGGCCCGAGCGCGCGGCCACAACCGGCGGCGCGGCTCAGTGCGGGCGTGGACGACGAGCGGGAGGGAACAGCCGTGATCGAAGAGCCGGCGTACACCGGTTTCGGTTTCTCCGACGAGGAATGGGGGCTGCTGGTCGGTCTGCCGCAGTCGGTGCTGACCGCGGCGAGCGCCGCCGAGTCCGACGGCACCCGGGCGACGATGGCCGAGAGCGCCGCCGGCCTGGAGACCATCTCCGCCGGCCGGGAGTCGGCCAGCCGGCTGGTGGCGGCGGTGGCCGGGGAACTCGTGGCGCGGGTGGGCGACCCGGAGGCCGGGGAGGAACTGCCGGCCATCGCGCCCGACGATCCGCGGACCTACGCCGAGGACGTGCTGGGCCGGGCGAAGGCGGCGTCGGCGCTGCTGGCGGACAGGGTGGACGAGGGCGAGGCCGGCGCGTACCGGCACTGGCTGGTGGAGATCGCCGAGCAGGTGGTCGGCGCCGCGGCCAGCGGGGGCATCCTCGGCCTGGGCGCGAGCGTGGTCAGTCCCTCGGAGCGCCGTTTCCGCGACCGGCTGGCGCAGGTGCTCAACGACTGACTGAACGGGTACGGCGGCACCGTTACCTAATGCGCTCTGGTGAGCACGTGATCGGTAGCCCCGCCTTGCGGTGGGACGGTCCCGGTCTTGCCCGCTGGTGCGGTGCCGGGTTGACGCTTCACAGCCACCGGCCCCGCAGGTGGGGTCTTACGGTCGGCTCCACGTCCTGCCACCGGGCCACTCCCGGCGGTGTCCACCTCACGCGCGAGCGCGGCGAGGTTGCGTGCGGCGTTGAGGTCCCGGTCGAGGATCAAGCCGCAGGCGGTGCAGGTGAAGGTGCGCTCGGACAGGGACAGCTTGGTTTTCACCGCGCCGCAACCCGAGCACGTCTTGCTGGATGGGTGCCAGCGGTCGGCCACGATCAGCCGGCCACCGTTCCATGAGGTTTTATACGCCAACTGGCGTCGGATTTCGGCGAACCCGGCGTCGGCGATGTGTCGGGCGAGTCTGCGGTTGCGGAGCATCCCGGCCACGTTGAGGTCTTCCACCACGACAGTGCCGTGCTCGCGGGCCAGTCGGGTGGTCAGCTTGTGCAGGCCGTCGCGGCGCAGGTTCGCCACTCGGGCGTGAGTGCGGCCCAGCCGGGCGGATGCGCGTTGCCACCGCTTCGATGGACGCTGCCCGATACGGCGGTCGGGACCGGTCTTACCGGACAACGCCCGGCCGAGCCGACGCAGCCGAGTCTGCGCGGCGACCAGGTGACGCGGGTTGTCCACCAGCTCGCCGGTGGACAGCACCGCAAGGTGGTTGATCCCGACGTCCACCCCGACCACCGACGCAGGGCGGGCGGGTCGACGTTCGGCGCGGTCGACCTCGACACAGAACGCGACATGCCACCGGCAGCCGTCACGGCGCACCGTCGCGGACATGATCCGGGCGGTGCCGTTGTCGACACGGCGGGCGAGCTTGCGGGAAGACTCGTGCAGCTTCAACCGCCCCAGCCGGGGCAGCACCACATGCCTGCGGTCCGGCTCAACCCGGATCGTGCCGGTCGTGAACCGCACCCTCGGTGTGGTGCGGCGGCGGGACTTGAACCGGGGGAACCCGACCGCCCGTCCTGCCCGCTTCCCGGTGCGGCAGTCCGACCAGTTCTTCAACGCGCGGGCGAGGGCGTCCAGGCCGGTGTTGAACGCCTCCTTGGAGCATTCCCGCCACCACGGCGCAACCCCATCCTTAGCGGCGTTCCACACCTTCCGTAGCTCGGGCAGCGACCAGCCTACGGCGGGTGTCATATCGGCGACAGGGATGCCGTAGGTGCGCTCGGCGGCCCGCTGATCCATGACCGCCTTCACCCGGGCCAACGCCCAGTTGTGAGCAACCCGGGCAGCGCCCGCATGCGCCAGCACCATGCGTTCCTGGGCCGGCGTGAGGTCCAACGCGAAGCGGTACGCCTGGATCGTCCTCACCCTGCCCCCTGGGTGACGACCTCGACCGCGCGGCGGGCACGGTCCACCGCGCCACGACGGCCGTAGAGACGGACACACAACGACGTCAGGATCTCCGTCACGTCCCGCACAAGGTCGTCGTCCACCTCGGCCGGATCAACCACCAACAGACGGCGGCCCTGCGCGGACAACGCGGCCTCGACATACTCGGCACCGAACCGGACGAACCGATCGCGACGCTCGACCACGATCGTACCCACCGCCGGATCACGCAGCAGCGCGAGGAACTCCTTACGGTGCCCGTCGAGCGCCGAACCGACCTCAGTCACCACCCGGTCAATGGACAGTTTCTGCCCGCTGGCCCACACCGCGACCCGGGCAACCTGCCGATCCAGGTCCGACATCTGATCGGCAGACGACACCCGGGCGTACACCACGACCTGCCCGGCATCCCGCGCGGCGCCGGTCACCGGTTCACCAACCATGATCAGACGGCCAAGCCGGTACGTCGGAACAGGCAGCGTCCCAGCCGCGTACTGCCGCCGCGCCGTGATGTACGCGACGCCGGTCGCCGCCGCCCATTCCTTCAAATTCACCCGAACACCATAGCAATCCTGAGAGCGCCAAAGATGCCCAACACCCGACAGTCGGCTGCCCCCCGGAATCCGCCGTACCCCCGCTCGGTTCAGGCGATCCGGCGCCGGAACAGCACGGCGGAGAGCACCACCGCCACGGCCAACAGGCCGAGGCACCAGGCCGCCGCCCGGGCCGGCGCGGAGCCGACCGGGGTGTCCAGCAGCAGCCCGCGCAGGGACTCGATGACCGGTGTGACGGGCTGGTTCTCCGCGAAGCCGCGGATCCAGCTGGGCATGGTCTCCACCGGCACGAAGGCGCTGCTCGGGTACGGCAGGAACATCACCAGGAAGGTGTAACCGCTGGCGGCCTCGGGGGTGCGGGCCAGCAACCCGAACGCCGCCGACAGCCACGACACCGCCAGCAGGAACAGCAGCAGCACCCCGGCGGCGGCCAGCCAACGTAGCGGTTCGACGGCCGGCCGGAACCCGATGGCCACGGCGACCGCCAGCACCAGGAAGGTGGAGACCGTGTTGCGCACCACGCTCGCCACCACATGCCCGGCGATGATCGACGTAGCGCCGACGTCCATCGTGCGCAGCCGCTCGATCATGCCGTTGGTCAGGTCGGTGGTGACGCTGACCGCGGTACCCGCCGCGCCGAAACCGGCGCACAGCAGCAGCACACCGGGCACCACATAGGTCACGTACGCCGAGCCGGTCTCGATCGCACCGCCGAAGAGGTAGACGAAGAGCAGCATCAGGATCACCGGCAGCAGCAGCGAGGTGAGCAGCGCGTCGACGTTGCGCCGGGACAGCCGCACGCAGCGGCCGATCATCACCGTGGCCTGCGTCCCCCGTACGGTCAGCTCAGACATGGGCCACCTCCTGCTCGGCGCTCACCGGGCGGCCGGTGAGGGTGAGGAAGACGTCGTCCAGCGTCGCTTCCCGGACGGTGAACCGGACCACCCCGTGCCGGTCCGGATCGACCTCGTCGAGCAGACGACGCACCTGTGGCGCGCTGCCGTCGGTGGTCACCGACAACTCCAGCCGGGCCGGATCGCGGTGGGTCACCCGGTCACCCAGTTGGCGCGTCGCGTCGGCGAAGCCGGCCGCGTCACGCCAGATCAGCTCCAGCCGCTGCGCCCCGAACCGGCTCTTCAGCTCGGCCGCGGTCCCCTCGGCGGCGAGCCCGCCGTGGTGCAGCACCGTGATCCGGTCGGCGAGCCGGTCGGCCTCCTCCAGGTACTGCGTGGTGAGCAGCACGGTCACCCCGGCCTCGGCCAGCTCGCCGATCACCTCCCACAGCCCCTGCCGGCTGCGCGGGTCCAGGCCGGTGGTGGGCTCGTCCAGGAAGATCACCGACGGTGTGCCGACCAGGCTCGCCGCCAGGTCGAGACGGCGCCGCATGCCACCGGAGTACGTCACCACCCGTCGGCGGGCGGCGTCGGTCAGGTCGAAGCGCTCCAGCAACGTGGCGGCGCGGTCGCTGGCCGCCGACCCGGACAGCCCGGCGAGTCGGGCCAGCATGGCCAGGTTCTCCGCGCCGGTCTGCCCGTCGTCGAGGGCCGCGTGCTGCCCGGCGAGACTGATCGTCCGCCGCACCCACCGCCGATCGCGTACCACGTCGTGACCCGCGACCCGGGCGCTGCCCGAGTCCGGACGGGTCAGCGTGGCCAGGATCCGCACCGTGGTGGTCTTGCCCGCCCCGTTCGGACCCAGCAGCGCGTGCACACCGCCGGTGGCCACCCGCATGGTCAGGCCGTCGAGGACGACGAGGTCACCGAAGGACTTGCGCAGGTCGACCAGTTCGACCGCCGGTGGACCGTTCCCCATGATCACCCTCCAATATCTGCGTACGCCATACGCATTACTGCGTAGACCATACGCAGAAGCTAGGATGGCGGTCAAGACCGGCCTGGGAGGTGAGGGGTGGACGGCCCTGACGGCGAGCTGCCCGAGAACGTCGAGCTGCCCGAGAACATCGCGCTCGCCTGGGGTCTGCGCGATCGCCCCAGCCGGGGCCCGAAACGCAGCCTCAGCCTCGCGCAGGTGGTGGCCGCCGGGATCCGGGTCGCCCAGGCCGAGGGGCTTCCGGCGGTGTCGATGAGCCGGGTCGCCAACGAGCTGGGCATGGCGACGATGTCGCTCTACCGGTATGTACCGACCAAGCAGGACCTGCTCGACCTCATGGCCGACACCGCGTACGGGCCACCACCGCGACCGCGCGCACCTGGCGAGGGCTGGCGGCCGGCGCTCGCCCGGTGGGCCGAGGCGAACCTCGTCGCGCTGCGCCGGGAACCCTGGATCCGGCACGTGCCGATCAGCGGCCCGCCGATCAGTCCCAACGGGGTCCGTTGGCTGGAGTACGGGCTCGCCGCGCTGCGCGGCACCGGCCTGCGCGGCACCGAGCGGATCTCCACCATCATGCTGGTCAGCGGGTACACCCGCAGTTGGGCCAACCTCGCCGCCGACCTCGCCGAGGCCGCGGCCCGCACCGGACAGACGCCCGACCAGGTGGGCCAGCACTACTGGCAGCACCTGGCCGTACTCACCGCCTCCGGCCCGTACCCGGCGATCCACGAGTTGCTGACCGAGGCGGACGACGACGAGGAGGAAGACTTCGACGCGGACTGGCGGTTCGGGCTCGGCCGCGTGCTCGACGGCGTCGAGGCGCTGATCCAGGCCCGCGCCGCCAGCCAGCGGTGACCGCCAGCGGCGCGACCGCCCGAAGCGCCGTCAGGCCCGCTCCAGCAGGGTCAGCACCGCCGACTCGGCCTGCTCCTGCGGAGTTTCCACGGTGACCGGCGCCACCACCCCGTCGTGGAACAGGTCGACCACTCGAGGATCCACGTAGGACGTACGGGCCACCGTTGGGGTGTTCCCCAACAGCTCCGCCACCTGCCGCATCACCCCCACCACCGCCCGCCGCCGGGCCGTGACCGACCGGGGCGACCCGAGCACGGCCAGTTCGGTCGCCGCCCGTACCGTCGCATGCCAGGTGCGGAAGTCCTTGGCGGTCATCTCCCCTTCGCTGGCCTCGCGCAGATAGTCGTTGACCTCGTCGGCCCGCACGTCCCGCCAGTCGCGCCCGTCCCAGTAGCCGAACAGCCGGTCCGCCGCCCGCCGTCGGCGACGCAGGTTGGTCAGCACCTGGCACAGCTCCGGGTCCGAGACGAGCCGTACCTGCTCGACACCACCCTTCGCCGGGAACGCGAAGACCACACAACCCTGGCGGGACCGGGCGTGCTCGGGGCGCAGGGTGGCCACGCCGAACGTCGGATCGTCGCCCGCCGCGTACTGGTCGCTGCCGACCCGGAAGGTGCCCATGTCGAGCAGCCGGGTCACCGTCGCCAGCACCCGCTCCCGGCGCAGGCCCCGCCCGGCCAGGTCCTGGCCGACCCGCTCGCGCAGCAACGGCAGCCGGCGGGCCACCTCCAGCACGTGGTCGAACTTCGCCTCGTCCTGCCGCTGCCGCCAGATCGGGTGGTAGAGGTACTGCTTGCGGCCGGCGGCGTCGATGCCGGTGGCCTGGATGTGCCCGTTGGCGTACGGCGAGATCCACACCTCGCGCCAAGCGGGTGGGATCACCAGCGCCCGCAGCCGGCCCAGTTCGTCGGGGTCACGGACCAGCTCGCCGCGCGGGTCCAGGAACGACCAGCCCTGACCCCGGCGGCGGCGGCCGTACCCCGGCCGGCCCGGATCGCTACGCCGCAACCGCACGGTCCGCACGCACCGCCCGTTCCACCTCGTCGACGGCCGCCAGCACCTCGTCGAGCCCGAGGGCGGCCACTGTCGGATGACTGCCTTGCCCGTCCCAGCCCGGCCCCGCCCCCGGTCCGACCCAGAGCACCCGGTGCCGCCGACGCTCCGGCGGCGGACCCCACCGGCTGGGCGGGACCGGGCCGAAGAGCACCACCGAGGCGGTGCGGTAGCCGGTGGCCAGATGCGCCACCCCGGTGTCCCCGCTGACCACCAGCCGGGCGTCCGCGACCAGGGCCGCCAGCTGGGCGAGGTCGGTCCGGCCGGCCAGCACCGCGGTGGCCGGCAGCCCGGCGTCGGACGCGACCCGGGCGGCAACGTCCCGCTCCGACGCGCTGCCGGTCAGTACGACCCGGTGCCCCCGCACGGTCAGCTCCCGGGCCAGGGCGGTGTACCGACTGGCCGGCCAGCGTTTGGCGGGGATCTTCGAGCCGGGGTGCAGCACGGTGACGCCGGCCGGCATCGCCCCCGGTTCCGGGCGGCGCAGATCCAGGTCGGTCGGGTCGGCCGCGATGCCGTACCCACGCAGCAACCGGCACCAGCGCGTCACCTCGTGCTCGTCGTCGTCCCAGTCCGGCCCGTCGCCATGCCCGGCGTCGACGTTGGCGAAGGCGAGCAGCCGGCCGGGACCGATGGCGGCCAGCAGCCGGTGCGAGTCCGGGCCGCGACCGTGCAGGTTCACCGCGACCTCGACCGGCCCGACGGGCCGGTCCAGCCGGTCCAGCCCGTCGGTGGGCAGCACGCGGTCCACCCCACCGACCAGCTCGACCAGCGGCCGGAGCCAGGCCGGCGCCGCGAGCACCAACTCCCGGTCGGGGTACGCCGCCCGCAGCGCCCGCAGCGCCGGAACCCCGGTGGCGAGGTCACCGACGCCCAGCGCGCGCAGGGCCAGAATCATGGGTACGACGTCTCCTGCTCGGCGCAGACCACCAGCTCGCGTACCGCGCAACCGGCGGGCTGGGAAAGCGCGAACATGACGGCAGCCGCGGTGTCCGCCGGGTCGTTGAGGATCGCGTCCGGACCGGGGCGGTACTGCTGATCCCGGTCGTCGAAGAAGGAGGTCCGCATCCCGCCCGGGATGAGCAGCGTGACCCCCACCATCCCGGCCAGCTCGGCGGCGAGCGCCCGGGTGAACCCGACCACGCCGAACTTCGCCGCGCAGTACGCCGTCGCGTCGCTGACCGCCTTCACCCCCAGGGTGGAGGCCACGGTCACGACCGTGCCCCGGGACGCCTCCAGGAACGGCAGCGCGGCCCGGATCACCGCGGCGGTGGCCAGCAGGTCGACCATCACGATCCGGTCCCACGTCTCGCCCGGGACGTCGGCGAGCCGGCCCGGCACGTCGATACCGGCCGCCGTGACCACGGCGTCCAGGCCACCCGCGCGCTCGGCGAGCTGCCGGGTCGCCTCCTCCGCGGCCCGGGTGTCGGCCAGGTCGCACTCGACCCACGGCACTCCGTCGGCCGGCGCCTGCCGGTCCAGCACCAGCGGCCGGCTCCCGGAGCGGGCCACCGCCGCCACCACCGCGGCCCCCAGCCCGCTCGACCCACCCGTGACCAGCACGGACCGCCCGGTGCCCGGCGCGCTCATGCCGCCACTCCGCTTCGCTTGTCGCCGGCGGTGTCACCGGCCCGGCCGCCGGCCGCGCGGGCGGCGGCGATCATCTCGGTGGTGGAGCGCCCGTCCAGGTACGGCACCACCACGGTATGGCCGCCCCAGCGGCGCAGCACCTCCGCCTCGGGCAGGGCGTCGCCGTCGCCGCCGCCGGTGGCGTAGTCCCCGCCCTTGACCCAGATGTCGGGGCGCAGCCAGGACAGCACCGCCGCCGGAGTCGACTCGTCGAAGATCATGACAGCGTCCACACAGCTCAACGCCGCCAGCAGCCGGCTCCGGTCGTCCTGCCGGATCACCGGCCGGTCCGGTCCCTTCAGGTCGCTGACACTGGCGTCGGAGTTGAGGCACACCACCAGACAGTCGCCGAGCTGCCGGGCGGCCTGGAGGGTCGCCACGTGGCCGGCGTGCAGCAGGTCGAAGCAGCCACCGGTGGCCACCACGGTTCCCCCGGCGGCGCGGACCCGGGCCACCACGGCCGCGGCCGCGGCCACCCCGACCCGGTCACCGGCCACCGCGGCGTGCACCGCCTGCGGGGCCCGGCGCACCGACGGCGGTAGCGCCGTCGCCACGCCCCCGTCCGCCACGTACGCGGACGCCTCGGCCACCGCCTCCTGCACCGCCTCGGAAACCAGCGCACCCCGGGCCAGGGCGAGGCTGGCGGTGGCCGCGAAGCGATCCCCCGCGCCGCAGGTGTCCCCCTCGGCGGCGACCGGGGCGGGCACCATCAGCGGAGTCGAGCCGGCGTGGCTGAGCAATGCGCCGTCGGCGCCCAACGTCACCGCGACCGCGCCCGCCTGCCACCGCTGCCGCAGGCGCTGCGCGCCCCGGGTGGCGGTCGCCAACCGGGTGGCTGCGGTGGGCGCCTCCACCAGCTCCCGCACCTCCGCCTCGTTCGGAGTGGCCAGGTGCACCCCGGGCACCGCCGCCGGCCCGCGCGGATGCGGGTCCCAGACCACCGGGGCCCGGGTCGCCGCCAGGGCCGCCCGCAGCGCCGGCTGCCGCGCCACCCCCCGGCCGTAGTCGCTGACCAGCACCACCGACGCGCGATCGAGCACGCGCAGCACCGCCTCGGCCGGCTCCCCCGGTTCGCCGGCACCGCCGCCCCGGTCGTGCCGCAGCAGCACCCGCCCCCCGGCCCGCAGCCGGATCTTCTCCGGGGTGGCCCCGGCCAGCCGCAGCGGATACACCTGCACCCCGGCGGCGGCCAGCAACACGCCCAGCCGGGCCCCGCCCGCGTCGTCGGCCAGCGCGGTGACCAGGACCACCTCGGCGCCCTGGGCCGCGGCGAAGACGGCCGCGAGTCCGGCGCCGCCGGGCCGGTCGACGTGCGCGGTCTCGTCGAGCACCGGCACCGGCGAGTCCGGACAGAGCCGGTTGACCACGCCCTCGACGTCCCGGTCGAGCAGGGTGTCGCCGACCACCACCACAGGCCCCATCACCGCGCCTCCTCACGCCTCGACCGGCCGGCCGGCACCACCGTCCAGTACCACCTCGACACCGGCCCGCACCGGGCCGGCAGCCGGCGCGGCGGGCAGCGCCGCTTCGACGTACTCCGCCATCGCCTGTTCGACGTACTCGCAGAGCAGGTGGCTGGAGACCAGGTGCAGTTCCTGGACGACCTGGCTGTCCGGGGAGTCCACCGCGAGCACCTCGTGGCAGGCATCCGCCAACGGATTCGGGGCGGGGCCGGTGAATGCCCAGCAGCGCAGCCCGGCCTCCCGCCCGGCCCGCGCGGCGGCGAGCAGGTTTCCGCTGCCGCCGCTGGTGGACAGCAGCAGCAGCACGTCGTCCGGACGTCCGTGAGCCCGGACCTGACGGGCGAAGACCTCCTCGTAGCCGTAGTCGTTGCCGATCGCGGTCAGCGCGGAGGTCTCGGCGTGCAGGGCGATGGCGGACAGCGGCCGCCGGTCGTCGCGGAGCTTGCCGACCAACTCGGCGGTCAGGTGCTGCGCCTCGGCGGCGCTGCCGCCGTTGCCTGCGACCAGCAGCCGGCCACCGGCGGTGAGCCGCTGCGCCAGCGTCGCACCCCACCTGGCCAGCAGCGGCTCGCACCGCCGGTACGGCGGCAGCGCCGCGGCCAGGTGCGCCAGGTGCGCGTCGAGCGGGGTGCCCGCCGCCATCAGGCCACCACCCGGGTGGGCCGGTGCACGGCGGCCACCTCGTCGTAGACCGCCGCGAGGCGCTCGGCGGTGACCGTCCAGGAGTAGTGCCGCCGGGCCCGGGCGCGGGCCGCGCCCGCGTACGCGAAGCGGCGGATCCGGTCGTCGAGCAGCCCGCGTAGCGCCTCGCCCAGCGCCCGCGGGTCCCGGGCCGGCACCAGGTCCCCGGTCACCCCGTCGACCACCGTGTCACGCAGTCCGCCGACGGCGGTGGCCACCACGGGCACCCCGCACGCCATTGCCTCCAGCGGGGTCAGGCCGAACGGCTCGTACCAGGGTGCGGCGACCAGGATGTCCGCCGAGCGGTACCAGCGGCCCATCTCCTCCCGGGGTACCGCACCGACCAGGCGGACCCGGTCGGCCACCCCGCAGCTGCCGGCCAGGGCGCGCAGCCGGCGGGCGTACGGGTCAGCCTCCAGCAGGCCGCCTGGTGGGCCGCCCACCACCACGCACTCGGCGTCGGGTACGTGCGCCATGGCCCGCACCACGGTCTGGAAGCCCTTGCGTTCGACCAGTCGGCCGACGGTGAGGATCCGGGCCCGGCCGGGTTCCCGCTCGGTGGCCGGGCCCAGCGGGGCGAACGTGCCCAGGTTCACCCCGGACGGGATGACTGTCATCCGGGACCGGGGCACCCCCATCCGGACCAGTTCGCCGACCTCGTCGCGGCACTGGGCGATCACCCGGTCGACCGAGCGGCCGAGCTGGAGTTCGTAGCCGACCCGCCGGGCCGGGCTGGTGTCCTGCACCCCCTGGTAGCGCCGTTTGACCGTGCCGAGCGCGTGGTACGTCTGCACCACCGGTACCCCGGTCTGCCGGCTGGCCTCCAGCGCCGCCAGGCCACTCATCCAGAAGTGCGCGTGGATCACCTCGGGTGCCCAGTCCCCGCCCCGCCAACGGTCGACCAGCCAGGCACTGAACGGCCGCATGTGCGGCAGCAGCGCGTCCTTGGCCACCGGCTCGGCCGGCCCGGCCGGGACGTGAACGACGTCGTAGCCGTCCGGGCTGCGTACGGTCACCGGCATGTCGACCGCGTCGCGGCGGGTGTAGACCCGCACGTCGTGCCCGGCGGCGGCGAGCGCGGCGGAAAGCTCCGCGACGTGCGTGTTCTGGCCGCCGGCGTCCTCTCCGCCGAGGATGGCGAGCGGGCTGGCGTGCTCCGAGATCATCGCTATCCGCATACTTCCTCCTCCAGGAGCCGGTCCCAGTCGGCGAGGAAACGGTCGAGGCCGTAGCGTTCGCGGGCCGCAGCGCGGGCCTCGACGCCCACCCGGCGCGCCCACTCCGGTTCGGCGACGAACCGGCCGGCGGCCTCCAGCAGGCTGTCGACCCGGGTGGAGAGCGCACCCGCGCCCGGTGGCACCGCCGCCACCGCCTCGGTGGTGGCCAGCGCCACCACCGGCATCCCGATGGTCATCGCCTCGATCAGGCTCAGCCCGAGCGACGTCCACCGGCACAGGTGCAGGTACGCCCGGCGGCGCGCCAGTTCGGCGTGCATCCGGTGCTGCGGCACGTCGTCGTGGCTGATCAGCCGGTCGGCGGGCAGGCCGAGCTGCTCGGCGAGCCCGGCCACCTTCATGCCGAAGACGTCGAGCGGGGCGATCTCGGCGAACCGCGGCAGCAGGTCGGTGCCGGTGACCCGCCACCGGCGCACCGGCTCGTTGATCACGACGGCAAGGCGGTCCAGCTCACCGGTGTACTCCACCGCCGGGGGCACGATGCCGTGGTCGACGACGGTGGTCCGGGTCGAGCCGGTGTCCCAGAAGAGTTCGTTGAAGGCGGTCACGTGGGCGACGAGCAGGTCGTCCCGGTCGGCCATGGGGTGGCGGCTGTGCGGGACGTTTCCGTCCTTCGGGGTGTTGTGCTCCACGTAGATCGCCGGCACGTCCCGGCCCGGCCGGCGGCCGAGCCACTCGGCGGCCAGGTCGATCTCCTCGGGGCGTTGCAGGATGACCGCGTCGACGTCGGCGTCGCGCAGTTGCTCCGGGCTCACCTCGGTCGCGCTGTCCGGCCAGGTGTAGGTGCGGGCCCGGCCGAGGCCGTACGGACCCCGGTCCGGGGTGGCCGGGACCAGGTAGCGGTGCTTGCCGTGCACGAACGAGGTGGTCCAGGAGCCGTGCACATGCCAGAGCAGGATGTTCATCGGCCGCTCCCGCCGACGGCCACCGCCGATGCCACCCGTGACGTCACGCCGACCCGGGCGACCGGGCGGTGCGGCGGCACCCGGTCCGGCGGTACGCCCAGCAGCCGCAGGGCATCCAGGACGGCACCCGGCTCGACGCCGCTGAGGCAGGGGTGGCCGGGCACCGGGCAGTGGGCGGCGCGGGTGTCGCGGCAGGCGGCGGTGGCGTCACCGAGACGTACCGTCGGCACCCGCCAGGGCCCCCACTGCCCGAACGGGACGGTGGGGGCGAAGAGGCTGACCACCGGTACGCCGTACGCGGCGGCCAGGTGCGCCGGGCCGGTGTTGCCGACCACCACGGCGCCGGCCCCCGCGACGACGGCGGCCAGTTCGGCCAGTCCGGTCCGGCCGCCGAGGTCGCGGGCGTGCCGGCCGGCGACCCGGGCGGTGAGGTCACGCTCCTGCGGGCCGCCGGTGACCACCACCCGGTGACCGGCGGCGGCCAGCTCGCGGGCGATCCGCTCGGCCACCTCGGGTGGGCAGCCCCGGGCCGGCGCGGCCGAGCCGGGATGCAGCAGCACGTACCCCGGTTCGCCGGCCTCGGGTGCGGGCGGCGGTACCGGACGCAACCGCAGCTGCGGCTCGTCGTGCTCGGGTAGCCCGTAGCCGGCGGCAGCGGCCAGCGACAGGGCGCGTTCGGCCTCCGGGACGCCGGCCGGCACCCGGTGCCGTACGTCGAGCAGCGTTCCGGGGTAGTCGTCGCTGATCGCGGCGATCCGACCGACGCCGGCCATCCGCAGCAGCAGGGCCAGCGGCAGCGGCGACTGGTGGAAGGAGGTGAAGATGACCGCTTCGTCGGCGGCGACGGCCGCGAGCCGGGTGACCAGGGCGGCCATCTCGGCGGGGTCGACCGGTGCGGGGAGCGGGTCGATCCACGGCAGCCGGTGCTCGACGACCTCGTCGACGCCGGGCAGCAGGTCGGCGGCGTCACGGCCGCGCGGGCCGCAGAGCAGCACCACCCGATCCGCACCGGCCGCGACCGCCCGGATGCCCGGCCCGGTCACCAGCACGTCTCCCGCCGAGTCCGATCGCACGACCAGGACGGTCCGGCCCCGGCCGGCGCGATCACCGTCGACGGGGCCGGTACGAGCCGCTGCGGAGCCGGCACTGACGGCACCGGTGCCGGTCACCGCGACACCGGCAGCCATCGGCGCGGCACCCGGACCGGTCGGTGTGGACGGCCGTACCGACTCCTGGCGGCGCAGGATCTCCCCGACCGCCGACGGCAGGTCCGCGGCCACCCAGGGGGCCGCGGCGATCTCCCCGGCCCGGGTCACCGACGTCGGCACCAGGATGCCGGCGGCACCGGCGGCCAGGGCCGCCGTGACGTCGCGGCCGATGTCGCCGATCAGGGCGCAGCGGGCGGGCACGGTGCCCAGCGCGTGGGCGGCGGCGTGCACCAGACCCGGTGCCGGTTTGCGGCAAGCGCACCCGTCCCCGTCGTCGTGCGGGCACACCTGCCATGAGTCGAACGGGCCGAGCAGCGCCTCGATCCGGCGGTGCACCCGGTGCAGCTGCGTCGCGGTGAACAGTCCCCGGGCGAGCCCGGACTGGTTGGTCACCACGGCAAGCTTCAACCCGGCCGCCCGTAGCCGGTCCAGCGCGACGCGGGCGCCCGGCATCGGGCGTACCTGGTCCGGGTCGCCGTTGTACGGCACGTCCTCGACCAGGGTGCCGTCCCGGTCCAGCAGGACCGCGTCGAACAGGACCGGGCGACCCGCTCCGGCCCGGTCCGCACCGGTCAACACCCCGGCTGACCTGCGCTGATCCGCCTCCCCATGGTCCTGTCGCACGGCCGGCGGGTTCCCTGCGCCCCGAGGAGTAAACGTCGGCTGCGACGCGGTGGACCAACCGCGAGCGCCAGCGGCGCCACGCCGCCGCGCGGTGGCCTTACCCACGGCTCCGGAGAAGCTAACCCGGCGGCCCCGTCGGCGACGCCGCGGCGCGGGTACGGCCGGCCCAGCGCGGCGACATCGGCCGGCGGAAGCCCTGGCCGGGGGCCGGTCGCAGGGAGTGGGCAGGCCATTTCACCCCGGAAGGGACAACTGGCTACTCTTCAAGAAACCTGTCCGCCGACCGAGGATGTCTTCCATGATCGAGCCCGTCCAGTTACCTTCGCCGTGGCGGGACGCCCGCGTAACCGTCGTGGTGCCCACCTACAACGAGGCGGGCAACCTGCCGGTGCTGGTCGAGAGGCTCCTCGCCCTGCCACTGCCCGGCCTGAAGGTGCTGGTCGCCGACGACAACTCCCCGGACGGCACCGGCGAGATCGCGGACAAGCTCGCGATAGAGCACGCCGAGCGGATCGAGGTGGTGCACCGGCCGGGCAAGGAGGGCCTCGGCCGGGCGTACGTGGACGGGATCAGCCGGGCGCTCGACGGTGGGGCCGAGTACGTGGCCCAGATGGACGCCGACCTGTCCCACCCGCCGGAGGCGTTGCCGGGCATGCTCGGCGCCCTGCTGTCCACCCAGGCCGGCGTGGTGATCGGGTCGCGGTACGTGCCGGGCGGCGAACTGGACGAGAACTGGCCGCTGTACCGACGGGCGCTCAGCGGTTGGGCGAACCTCTACGTGCACACGCTGCTGCGGGTGCGGATCCGGGACCTGACCGCCGGCTTCAAGATCTGGCGGGCCGACGCGCTGCGGGACATCGGGCTGGAGCGGGTCCAGTCGAACGGCTACAGCTTCCAGGTCGAGATGCACTACCTCGCCACCAAGCTGGGGCACACCATCCTCGAGGTGCCGATCCGGTTCGAGGAACGGCGCGACGGCGACTCGAAGATGACGACCGCAACCAAGATCGAAAGCGCGTTGATGCCGTTCAAGCTGCGTACCCGCCACCGCAACATCGAGCGCTGAGCCACCCCGGGCGGTCAGTGATAGATCGCCCGGTGGGCGGTGGCCACGGCCTGGTGGTAGGCCCCACCGGTAAGGGCCCGGTCCCGGGCCAGGGCGGCGCGGGCGGCGTTCGCACCGGGGGCGCCGTGCACCCCGCCGCCGGGATGGGCCGAGGCGCTGGCCAGGAAGAGTCGGTCCACCGGGGTGTCGGCGCGGCCCAAACCGGGGACCGGACGCAGGAACAGCTGCTGGTACGGGGCCGCGGTGCCGCCACCGAGAGCGCCGCCGACCAGGCTCGGGTTCGCCTCCTCCAGCTCGGCCGGGCCGGCGACGTGCCGGCCCACGACCTGGCTCCGGAATCCGGGCGCGGAGGCCTCCAGCACCGCCTCCATCCGCTCGACCTGGCCGGCGATCTCCTCGGCCCGCCAGTGCCGCCGGAACGGCAGATGGGTGTACGACCAGAGCGACTCGGTGCCCGGCGGGGACCGATCCGGGTCGGCCACCGACATCTGCCCCACCAGCAGGAACGGGTCGCGGGGCAGCTCGCCGCGGGCCAGCACGGCGGCGTAGCCGGTCATCCCGGCGAGGTCGGCGCCGAGGTGCACGGTGCCGGCGGTGGCCAGCTGCCGGTTGGTCCACGGCACCGGCGCGGCCAGCGCCCAGTCCACCTTGACCGTCGAGCCGTCCCAGCGGAAGTGCTCCAGGTCCGCCACCAGCCGGGGCGGCAACGCGGCGGCGCCGACCAGATCCAGGTAGAGCGCGGGCGCGGGCACGTCGGCCAGCACCGCACGGCGGGCCCGCCACAGGGCGCCGCCGGCCGTGCGTACGCCCACCGCCCGGCCCCGGGCGACGAGCACCCGGTCCACCCGGGCGCCGTAGCGGACCGCACCGCCCCGCTCGGCCAGCCGGGCCACCAGCGCGTCGGTGATCTTCTGCGCCCCGCCGGCCGGCACCGGCCAGCCGACCTGCTGGCCGAGCATGGCCAGCAGCAGGGCGTACCCGCCGGAGCCGGCCTCCTCGGGGGACAGATCGGTGTGCAGGGCGCAGCCGGCCAGCAGCGCCGGGCCGCCCGCACCGGCGAACAGTTCCGCCCCGAGCCGGCGTACCGGCTGCACCATCCGTCGGGCCAGCCGCAGCGTGCCGCCGAGGCGCAACCGGCGCAGCAGGCCCAGGCCGCCGCGCAGTGGCGGGAACGGAGTGGTGATCAGCTCCATCACCAGCTCGGCGCCCTGCCGCCACTCGTCGTACGCGGTCAGCCAGCGGTGGCCGTCGCCGGGCGCGAACGCCTCCAGCGAGGCCGCCGTGACCGCGGGATCGCGGTTGAGCAGAGCCGCCCGGCCGTCGGGGAACAGGTGGGCCAGCACGTCGGGGGCGTGCCGCCAGGCGAGCCCGTACCGGTCCAGGTCGAGCCCGCGCAGCACCGGTGAGGCGTAGCCGAGCGGATAGAAGGAGCTGTAGAGATCGCTCAGGTAGCCGGGCGCGGTCACCTCGGCCGAACGCACCGCCCCACCGGGCACCTGGGTCGCCTCCAGCACCAGCACGTCCCAGCCCGCGTCGGCCAGCAGGTTCGCCGCGACCAGTCCGTTGTGTCCCGCCCCGACGACGATGGCGTCGGCCCGCCCGGCACCGGTGGAACCCGGCGAAATCATCCAAGCCCGCTACCCCGCAGGCAACCGGGCGAAACGTTTGCCCGGCCCCGGCCGGGGCAACCAGCGCCCATGTACACGGTTGCGCAGCTGATCGGTGGGGTGTGGGGCGCCGGCGGTGAGGCCGGCGAGTTGGTGGTGCGCGACCCGGCCGACGACAGCCGGGTGACCAGCGCGCCGGTGGCGAGCGCCGACGAGGTCGGCAAGGCGGTGGCGGCGGCGCGCGGGGTGGCGGCGGAATGGGCGGCGACCGCCCCGGCGGAGCGCGCCGCCGCGCTGCACCGCGCGGCCGACGCGGTGGCCGAGGCCGCCGACGAACTCGCCCACGCCACCACCGCCGAGATGGGCAAGCCGCTGGCCGACGCCCGAGGCGGCGTCGAGGCGGGCGTCGCCACCCTGCGGCAGTACGCCGAACTCGCCCCGGCCCGGGGTGGGCGCACCCTGCACGGCGATCCCGCCGCGATCGACTTCATGACACCGCAGCCACGCGGTGTGGTCGCCGTCATCACCCCGTGGAACGACCCGGTCGCCGTCTCGTGCGGGCTGCTCGGCGCGGCCCTGGTCACCGGGAACGTGGTGCTGCACAAGCCCAGCGAGCGCACCCCGGCGACCGGATGGCTGCTGGCCCGGGCGTTGGACGGCGCACTACCGGCGGGGGTGCTGTCGCTGCTGACCGGCGGCCCCGAGACCGGAGCGGCGCTCGCCGCCGCCGAGGTTGACGTGGTGGCGCACGTCGGGTCCACCCCCACCGGTCGGGCGATCGCCGCGGCCGCCGCCGGTACCGGCGCGAAGGTGCTGTTGGAGAACGGTGGTAGCGATCCGCTGATCGTTGACGCCGGCGTCGACCCGGTCTGGGCCGCCGCTCAGGCGGCCCAGGGCGCGTTCGCCAACGCGGGGCAGATCTGCGTCGCGGTGGAGCGGATCTATGCCCACCGGGACCTCGCCGAGGACTTCGTGGACGCGCTGGTCGAGCGGGCGCGGGCGCTGCGCCTCGGGCCGGGACGGGATCGGGACACCGAACTCGGTCCGCTGGTCGACCGGCGCCACCGTGACCACGTGCACGGGCAGGTGACCGCGGCGGTGGCCGAGGGCGCGCGGATCCGGACCGGCGGGACGGTGCCGGACGGGCCGGGCGCCTTCTACCCCGCCACTGTGGTGGACGACTGCCGGCACGACATGGCGCTGGTCCGCCACGAGACCTTCGGTCCGGTCGCGCCGGTGGTGGTGGTCGACTCGTTCACCGAGGCGTTGCGGTGTGCCGCCGACTCGCCGTACGGGCTGGCCGCGACGGTACTGACCGGGTCGATGAGCCACGCCCAGCGGGCCTGGCGGGAACTGCCGGTGGGCACCGTCAAGGTGAACTCGGTCTTCGGCGGCGCCCCGGCCGGTGCCGCCCACCCACGGCGTGGCAGCGGGCAGGGCTTCGGTTACGGGCCGGAACTGCTCGACGAGTTCACCGCCACCAAGGCGGTGCACATCGAGGCGCCCGGCGGCGGGCACTGGTGAGTCGGCGACGCCCGAGGGCCCCTGCCGGCGCGTACGGCCGGACAGGGGCCCTCGGGGCGACGGTGGTCAGTCGCCGCGCGCCTCGGCGGTCTGCCGGTTGTTGGCCTTCTGGATGGCCTTGACCAGTTCCGGCTTGGTCATGCTCGACCGGCCCCGCACGTCCAGCTTGCGGGCCACCTCCATGAGGTGTTCCTTGGGAGCGTTCGCGTCCACCCCACCGGCGGTTGGCGCCCGTCGGGCCGGGCCGCCACCGGCGGCCTGCTGGTCGCTCGGACCCTTGCGACCCTTGGGCTCCCAGTGGTCGCCCACCTTCTCGAACTGGTGTTTGACGGCGGCGAACGCGGTGCGGTGCGCCCGCTCCCCATCGCCATACGTCTCCACCGCGGAATCGTGTGTCTTCTCCCAGGTGCGCTGGGCCTTCTCGTCGGAGCGCCGCAGCGTGCTGGGCAGTACCTCGCGCCCGGGCATCTCGTCCTCCTCCGTGTGCGAGCGTTCCTGATGGGTTTCCCCCGGCCGCCGCCGGCAAACCGGCGACCCGTTTGCCGCTGGTCGGCCTTGGGTACCGGCCGGTCATCCGGGCCGGAGGTGCCGGGCCGCGCAGAGGGAGCGGTAATGACGACGAAACCCGACACCCCGTCCGCCGGCCCAGCGCTGCCCCGCCGGATCCGCCAGTTACGGTGGCCGACCTGGCGCGGCGTGCTGGTCCGCAGCGGTCGCAACTTCCTTCGGGACAACTGCACGGACTGGGCCGCCGCGCTCACCTACTACGGGGTGCTGGCGCTCTTTCCGTCCGTCGTCGTGGTGGTCGCCCTGGTCGGTCTCGTCTCCGACGGGGAACGCACCGTCGACACGGTGCTGGACCTGGCCCGGGACATCGGTGCCGGCTCGGTGGTGGCCAACGAGAGCTTCGTCGGCATGATCCGGGGCGTGGTGGACCAGAACAGCTCGGCCGGGGTGCTGCTCAGCTTCGGGCTGCTCGGCGCACTCTGGTCGGCCTCGAACTTCATCGCGTCGTTCACCCGCGCCTCGAACGCGATCTACGGGGTCGCCGAGGGGCGGCCGGTGTGGCAGCTCCGCCCGACCCAGCTCGGGCTGGCGGCGCTGTCGCTGCTCCTGCTCGCCACGGTCGCCGCCGGCCTGATCGTCAGCGGTCCGGTCACGGACACGGTCGGCGACCTGTTGGGAGCCGGGGACGCGGCCCGTACCGCGTGGTTGGTGGCCAAGTGGCCCGCGCTGGCGTTGATCGCGATGTTGTTGTTGTCGCTGTTGTTCTGGGTCGCGCCGAACGTCCGCCAGCCCCGGTTCCGCTGGCTCACCCCGGGCGGGGCGGTGGCCCTGGCCGTCTGGGCGCTGGCCTCCTTCGGCTTCGGTCTGTACGTGGCCAACTTCGGCTCGTACGACGCCACCTACGGCAGTCTGGGCGCGGTGATCGCGTTCCTGGTCTGGCTCTACCTGTCCAACTCCGCGCTGCTGCTCGGTGTGCAGATCAACGCGGAACTCCAGCGCGGACGACTGCTCCAGTCGGGAGCGAGCGACCCGGACGAGCCGGTGCTGCCACCCCGCTCGCCGGCCGGTTCGTGACGGCTTGCCGGGTTTACCGCCCGCCCCGCCGGGTAGCGCAGAAGGCATGGATCGCGGCAACAGCAAGCACGCACCGAGAGTCGACGAGCAGATGAGCCAGGAGGTCAGCGGCCTCGTGCAGGGGCCGGGAACCGGCGGCTCACGGGTCGACGAGTCCCGGGTGCCGGAACCCGCCGGGGAGGACCAGCCGGAGGCCACCACCGCTCCGGCCGGTGACCTGCGTAGCGGCAGTCCCCAGGGCATGACGTCCGAGGACGTCGAGGCACGCAGCCGGCTCGGGCGGTTCATCACGATGACCGCCCTGCCCGGTGACCGCGCCACGCTACTGGCCAACGCGCGGGACAACGAGGCGCCGGCCGACGTGCTCGCCGCGTTGGAGCGCCTGCCGGAGGGCACCCGGTACCAGACGGTGTCCGAGGTGTGGGCGGCGCTCGGCCACAAGAACGAGACGACGCGCTGGTGAGGCGGCCGCCTCCGGTCCGCCGCCCTCGCCGGCGCAGGAGAGGATGCTGATGAGTGGCGTTACCGAGCATGTCGATGTGGCCGTCCCGGTGCGGACGGCGTACGACCAGTGGACGCAGTTCGAGGAGTTCCCCCACTTCATGGAGGGCGTGGAGGAGGTCCGGCAACTCGACGACACGATGACCCACTGGACCGTCGAGATCGCCGGCGTGAAGCGCGAGTTCGACGCCGAGATCACCGAGCAGTTGCCCGACGAGCGGGTCGCCTGGCGCTCGACCGGCGGCACCCAGCATGCGGGGGTGGTGACGTTCCACCGGCTGGACGAGAACAGCAGCCGGGTCAGCCTCCAGTTGGAGTTCGACCCGCACGGTGTCATCGAGCAGGCCGGCGACAAGCTCGGCGTGGTCGACCGCCGGGCCAAGGGCGATCTGCAACGGTTCAAGCAGTTCATCGAACGGCGCGGACAGGAGACTGGCGCCTGGCGGGGCACGGTGGCCCGGCCGCAGCCCTGACCCGTACCCGAGCCGACGACGGCCGCCGGTGTCCCGGCGGCCGTCGTGTGTCCGATCCACCCACACGCGTCGGGCCCGTCGATCGAAGGGCCGCGGGCGCGTCGTTTGCCACGATCGGGCCGGGGTACCGCGAGGACATGACCGACGACAGGGTGTGGCGGAACGAGGAACGGATCCCGCTGGAGGAGTTGGACCGGGCGGTCGCGCGGTCGACGCTCGACGGGCAGGCCGACGACGTCACCGGCAACGACGCCGGCGAGGAGGCCGCGTTCGGGCACGGCCCCGAGGCCGCCGACCGCGGCGGGGAGATCCCCGGCACCGGGCGCGAACCGACCGACCCGGACCGGGCCTACCGCCCCTCCACCACCGGCCGCACCGGCCCCGACAACCTCTGAGAGATGGCGGGTGGGTCGAAAGGGTGGGAATTCGGGCAGGTGAGCCAGAATCGGCCGTTCGGCTGACGGCAACACCGGTGTGCCGCGTAAGACTTTCGGGATGCATCAGGGCTCCGGCTTCCTCACCAAGCGTCAGCGCCGCCTCGCCTGGCTCGGTTTCCTCCTGGCCGCCGTCCAGGCGCCCGTCTCCGCCAAGCTGGTCGCGGACAGTTCCTGGCTGTTCAGCCTCGTCGTCGCGCTGATGGTGGCGACCGTGATCATCGCCGACGACGCGGCGCGCCGCCGCCCCGCCGACGCCCGCTCCTCCGAATAGCCGGATCACCGGCGCCGTCCTCCGCGGCGTCCGTTCCGTGCCTGCCTGGTGCCGGCCGTGACCCGATCGGGCGGTTCCCGCGCCGACTCGATCCCCTCGGTCAGCAGCCGGACGACCAGCGGAGGATCCCCTGACCAACCGAGCGGCCGAGGCCACAGCCGGTACGGGTTGGCTAGATTCCTTCCCCGTGTACGTGCCGCCGAACCGACTCCCTGCCCCCACCGCCGTCGACGGGGTGCAGTCCACCCTCGTCGCGCTGGCCAACTCGATAGGCCTCGACGGGCTGGCCGCCGCCACCGCCGAGCCGGGGCTGCTCGCGGTGGTCGACCAGCACGCCGCCGCGGTGCGGGAGAGCCTGCACGGCGACCAGCGTCCGCTGACCGCCGCGGCCCTCGCCGGCTACGCCGAGGGGGTACGCTCCGCCGCCTGCGAACACGGCTGGCAGCCGCCGACCGGCCCGGTGGACTGGTCGGCGGCGGACTGGGTGCTGGTGCGGCTGCTCGCCGTCTGCGCGCTGGCCGCCGTGCTGGACACGTCGGCCCCGCCGCCACCGCCGCTGTGAGGCAAACGGGTGCCCGCCTGGCGGGCACCCGTTCCGGTCGTCGCGCGGACGCAACCGACCGTCACGAACGGAACTGCTGGGTCTGGTCGCCGCCCATGTTCCCGGACTGGTAGGTGCCCCGTCCCCCGGTCATCGCCTGGGTACGCTCGGCGCCCGTCTGGTCGGTACGCTCGGCGCCCGCCCGCTCGGCCATCTGCCGCTGCATGTCGGCACGGCCGGCCTCGGCGCCCTGCTGCCGTTCGCGGACCGCCCGCGACTCCTCGGCGATCCGGTTGAGCCAGCCCTCCCACCGGGTCTGCATCGGCCGGATCAGACCACCACCGATGCCGACGATCAGGATGCCGGCCACCGTGGCGAGCACCGCGATCAGCACGGGCATGGTGACGGTGGTGGCGATGCCCACCTGGTTCAGCGCTGCGATCACACCCAGCGCGATCACGAAGATCGCGGCCAGGTCGGCCAGGACCCGGCCGTACGACATCCCACCGAGCGCCCCGCTGACGATGTCCCGGATGGCGTTGGCGATCGCGAAGGCGATCACCACGATGACGATCGCCACGAAGGCTCGGGGCAGCCAGGCCACCACCCCCGAGATCAGGTTGCTGATGGCGTTCGGGCCCCACACGCCGAAGGCGAACTGCAGCGTGAACAGCAGCACGAAGTAGTACGCCAGTCTGGCCAGGATGTCGCTGGCGTCGTACTTCGTCCGTTCCAGCGCGCGCTTGAGGCCGCCCCGTTCGACCGCACGGTCGAACCCCACCCGTTCCAACGCCGCTTCCACGATCTTGAGTACGGCTCTGGCGATGAGCCATCCGACCACCAGGATCACGATGAACGCGACCGCCTTGGGTACGAACAGCAGCACCGATCTCCAGAAGTCGACCAGGGCGCTACCGATGTTTACCTGCCCGGCCGCGAGGGTCCCCGGCATGATGTCCCTCCTGTCGCATGGATTCACCCGCGCGCATACCCCTTCGCCCGGAGGGCACGCCCACACCCCGTCGCCGTCTTTCTCGACAGATCACGACAGAACGGACCTGACCAGGCATGACACGCCGAGCTGAACAGCCCGTCGCATGATCGGAAACATCGGTCGAACGGCCGGACTAGGCTGCGGTCATGCCAGGAACGGTCAGGCGAGTCCCCAGGCCAGCAGGGCCCGTCCCGGGCCCGCCCGTGCCGGACGCCGCGACCGTCGTCGGCCGGCACCCGTGGGACGGCACGACGCTCGGCCCACCCGAGTCCTGGGATCCGGCCGTCCGGGCGGCCGTGGAGATCGTGCTCACCTCGCCCGCGCCGATGGCGCTGCACCTCGGCGAGGAACTGCTGCTGCTCTACAACGACGCGTACGCCGAGCTGATCGGCGACAAGCATCCGTGGGCCGTCGGGCAACCGGCCACCGAGGTCTTCGCGGAGGTCTGGCGGACGCCGGGCGTCGGCGAGATCGTCGAGCACGCCTACCGCACCGGTGAGCCGCTGCTGGAGAAGGAGGTCCCCCTCCCGCTGGGCCACGACGCGGGCGGACTCGAACCGGCCGTCTACACCCGGGCCTGCTCCCCAGTCCGGGACAGCCACGGCCGGATCGTCGGTGTGCTGTCCGTGGTCGCCGAGACCAGCCCGGCGACCCGGCAGTTGCAGGGGCTCAGCGATTTCGCCGCGGCCCTGTCCGGCACGCTCACCCTGGACGACGTGGCGCGGGTCGCGCTGCGCTACGCGATCACGTCGTTCGACGCCGACCGGGTCTCCTTCGCCGTCGACGAGGGCGGCGGTGGCGGTGGCGGTGGCTGGCGGATGGTCCGGCGGGTCCGGGGCGAACTGGTGGACGAGGCGGACGAGCGGCTGCCCCCGCTGTGGCGGCGCGGTCCCGCGGACTGGCGGCCCCCGGCAGTGGTCAGCGCGCGCAGCGGCCGGGCCAGCTTCACCGACGACGGCCAGCCCCTGCGTGAGATCGCCGTCGACCGGCACGATCAGCGGATCCGCGCCCTGGCGGCGGTGCCCCTGCGGGCCTCCGTGGTCCGCGGCGCGCTGACCGTCGGGTACCGCACCGCGCACGTCTGGTCCGCGCCGGAGCGGGCGTTGCTGGCCGCGTCGGCCGAACTGGTCGGGCAGGCCACCGAGCGAGCCCGCCGCTTCGAGACCCAGCACGGCACCGCCCAGCTGTTGCAGCGCAGCATGCTGCCGGAGAACCTGCCGGGCCTGCCTCGGCTGCGGATCGCCGCGCGTTACGACCCGGGCGTGGACGGCAACGCCGCGGGCGGGGACTTCTACGACGCGTTCGTGCTACCCACCGGCGAGCTGGGCGTGGTGCTCGGAGACGTCGCCGGGCACGATGTGCAGGCCGCCGCCCGGATGGGTCAGGTCCGCGCCGCACTGCGGGCGCTGGCGCTCAACGACCCCCGGCCCGACCAGGTGCTCGCCGGGCTCGACCGCCTGGTGACCAGCCTGGGCGCCGAGGCCGGAACGTACGAACTGTTCGTCACCGTGGCGTTCGGCGTCATCGACGTGGATCGGGAACAACTCACGTTGGCCAGCGCCGGCCACCCGGCGCCGCTGATCCGTCGCTGCTCGCCGGGCGGTGAACCGTGGGCCGAGTACGTCGAGGTGCCGCTCGGCGCGCCGCTGGGCGTCGGCTACCGGCCCGCCACACGAACCGTCCCGTTCCCGCCCGGTGACACGTTGCTGCTGTTCAGCGACGGTGTGGTGGAACGGCGGCGGCACGGGCTGTCGCACGGCCTGGCGCGCCTGGCGGAGTCGGTGGCCGCCGCGCCCAGCGGTGACCCCCGGGCCCTGTGCGCGGTGGCCACGGCTGCGGTCAACGGTGCGACCGAGGACGACGTGGCCGTCCTGGCCGTCGAGTACGCGCTACGGCCGAGCCGGTCTGCGCGGATGGAGGTGCCGGCCGAGCCGACCGCACCGAGCCGGGTCCGGCACTGGATGACCGCCCAGCTCACCGAGTGGCGGGTGGCCGAGTCCGTGATCGGCGCGGCGGTGCTGTGCACCAGCGAGTTGACCACCAACGCCCTGCTGCACGCCGGCACGGCGGCCCGGGTGGAGATCGACCTGAGCCCAGAGCGCCTGCTCGTGTCGGTCGCCGACTCGGGTTCCCGGGGCACGGTCACCCGGGCCCACACGGACACCCTGAGCAGCCGGGGCCGTGGGTTGGGCCTGATCGAGGAGTTGACCGACGCCTGGGGCACCGACCCCACCGTGCGGGGCTCGACGGTCTGGTTCGAGATCCTGACCCCGCCTGAGTGAGCGGTCAGGCGAGCCGGCGGACCAGGGCACGCCCGAGGTCCCGGCCGGAGCGCCAGGCGGCCTGCACCCGGGGCTCGCCGAACGCGTCCCCGGCCAGCCCGATCCCGTCGTCGTCGAGGTGGAAGCCGGTGCCGGTGCCGGCGGTGGGCCTGGCGTACGTCCACCGGTGCACGTGTACGTAGGCCGCCCGGTCGGGCAGGGCGAGCAGGTCGCGTACGGCCGCCTCGACGGCGGACGCGGCGCCGGTGGGCTGGGCGAGATGCCCGGCGGCGAACGTCGGTGTGGTGTGCGCGACCAGGACGGGAGCGCCGTCGCCGCGCCGGTCCCCGTCGTCGCAGACCAGGCTGAGCAGTGGGTGGTCGTTGACGAAGGCGCCCCGGAAGCCGGCCCAGCGCCGGGTGGGGAACCGCAGCACCGCCGCCAGCGTCGGCGACCACCGCTGCTGCCGCACCACCTCGGTGGCGGCACCCAGGGCCGGGTCGAGCAGCAGCGCGGCCTGCGGTCCGGGCATCGCCAGCACCACCGCGGCACACCTCCGGCCGTCCACTGCCGGGCCCGGCTCGACCCCGAGCACCAGCCGGTTCACCGTCACCGGCAGATCCCGGGCCAGGTGCTCGACCAGCGAGCGCAGCCCGCGTGGTGCCGCCCAGCGCATCGGGCCGGGCACCTCGCGTCGGCCACCGGCGTCGTACGCGACGAAGGTGTCGGTCCACTCGCGGGCCAGCCCGGCGGCCTGCCATCCGCGTACCACCTCGGCGAAGTCCGGGTCGTTCACGGTCAGGTAGGCGGCGCCCAGGTCGGCGGGGCGGCCGTCGAGGCGCTTGCTGGCCATCCGACCGCCGGCCACCCGCCCCCGTTCCCGGATCTCCACCGGCACGCCGGCGCGCAGCAGTTCGCCCGCGCACGCCACGCCGGCGATCCCGGCGCCGACCACCACGACACCCGCCTGGTCCAGACCCACCCGGTGATCGTATGCGCCCGCCCCGCCCGGTTCCCGGTTCTGGCGGCGCGTTGGCGGGCCGGCGCGTCACATCGAGGCGGATAGTTCCGGAAGGTCTTCACAAGCCGGCAACGGGCCCGTACCTTGGCGGACATGTGGGAGCGCTTCCACGCACTTTCTTCGATGTACACGAGGAGTAGACCATGAGAACCCGAAGCACGTTGGCCGTGGTCGGCGCCGCGGCGACGGCGCTGACCGTGGCCGCCACCGTCGGCGTGGGCGCACTGCGACCGACGCCCGCCGCAGCCGCCGACTCCGCCTTCTACGTCGATCCGCAGACCAACGCCGCCCGGTGGGTGGCGGCCAACCCGGGCGACCCGCGTACCGCCGTGATCCGGGACCGGATCGCCAGCGTCCCGCAGGCCCGCTGGTTCACCACCACCAACACCTCGGCCGTACGCGCCGAGGTGAACTCCCTGGTCAACGCGGCAGCCGCGGCCGGGAAGATACCGATCATCGTCGTCTACAACATCCCGAACCGGGACTGCGGCGGCGCCAGCAGCGGCGGCGCGCCCAGCCACACGGCCTACCGCCAGTGGGTGGACCAGGTCGCGGCCGGTCTGGCGGGCCGCCCGGCCACCATCGTCCTGGAGCCCGACGTGCTCCCGATCATGAGCAACTGCCAGACCGCCAGCCAGCAGGCCGAGACGAGGGCGTCGATGGCGTACGCCGGGAAGGCGCTCAAGGCCGGCTCGGCGGCGGCGAAGGTCTACTTCGACATCGGACACTCGGCCTGGCTCTCCCCCGGCGAGGCGGCCGCCCGGCTGACCGCGGCGGACATCGCCAACAGCGCCGACGGCATCGCGTTGAACGTGTCGAACTACCGGCGTAGCTCCGATGAGGTCGGATACGCCAAGTCGATCATCGCGGCGACCGGCATCTCCCGACTGAAGGCGGTCATCGACACCAGCCGCAACGGCAACGGCCCCGCCGGCTCCGAGTGGTGTGACCCGCCGGGGCGGGCGATCGGCACGCCGAGCACCACCGCCACCGGCGACGCGGCCATCGACGCGTTCCTCTGGGTGAAACTGCCCGGCGAGGCGGACGGGTGCATCGCCGCGGCGGGCCAGTTCGTGCCGCAGCGGGCGTACGACCTGGCCGTCGCGGCCGGCCCGGTGCCCACCACCACCCCGCCGACGACGACCCCGCCCACCACCACCCCGCCGACGACCACCCCGCCCACCACGACGCCACCGACCACGCCGCCCACCGGGGGCTGCAGGGTGACGTACACCCCGAACGCGTGGACCGGCGGCTTCACCGCCGAGATCGGGGTGACCAACCGGGGCGCGGCGCTCACCAGTTGGCGACTCACCTTCACCGTCGGCTCCGGGGTACGCCTGACCAACGGCTGGAACGGCGAGTGGAGCCAGTCCGGCGACCGGATCGAGGTCCGCAACGTCGCCTACAACGGCAGCCTGCCCAGCGGGGGCACGGTCAGCCTCGGGTTCCAGGGCACCTGGACCGGCGCCAGCCTGCCCGCGCCCAGCGGCTTCGCCCTCAACGGCACCACCTGCGCCTGACCGGCGCGCCGGGACCCCCTGCCACCGCCCTCGGGCGTGGGCCGGGGGTCCCGGCATGTGGTGGCACAGGGCTCCTGGCGGCTCGCGCGGCCACCCGCGGGCGGGTTCGGGTACACCCGGAACGACGGTCGGTCGGACACGGCGCGGGCGTTATCGCCGCCGTGGGACGGGAACGCGATCGGCGACGAAGGAGGAGACCCATGACCACACAGTCGAGTCCCTCGGCCTGGCAGCCGGGCGTGACGGGCGGCGGCACCCTCCCGTCGGGGCCGGGGGGTCGAACCGCGGCGCCGAGCGGCGACGGGCACGGCCCGCAGCCCGGCCCGCCGACCGTGACGATCGGTGCGTACCCGGACTACCCGTCGGCCCAGCGCCTGGTGGACTACCTGGCGGACAACCGGTTCCCGGTGGAACGGACCGCCATCATCGGCACCAACCTGACCCTGGTGGAGACCGTGCTGGGCCGGATGACCACCCCCCGCGCGGCGCTGATCGGTGCTGGTACGGGCGCCTGGTTCGGTCTGTTCATCGGCCTGCTGTTCGGCATCTTCACCGTCGTGAACTGGGTCGCGGTGATCCTGGCCGGTCTGGTCATCGGTGCCATCTGGGGCGCGGTGTTCGGCGCCGTCGCGCACGCGATGACGGGTGGGCGGCGCGACTTCACCTCCGCCAGTTCGCTGCGCGCCAGTCAGTACGCGGTGATCGTGGAGGCGGACGTGGCCGAACAGGCCCGTCAGCTGCTGAGCCGGCTGCACCTGGGCGTTCCTGCGGCGCAGCCAGCAGGCTGACTCCCGCCGATCGACCCACAGGCGGTCCCGCAGGGCGGGGCCGCCCGGTGTCGTACCCGGCCGGTGCGGATTCTTCAAACCTTGACCATCAGGTCGGAACAGCGCCTGAGGTCGATCCCAAGCAGGCACATCGCGGAGTTGTTCAAATTTTAAGTTCGGTGCTAGCATCGGTGCCATGACCGAAAGCCTGGACAACGTCCGCAGCACCGCCTGGCGGGCGTACATCGAGGCCAGCCAGCGGTTGTTCACCCGGCTGGAGGACGACCTGCGCGTCGACAGCGGGCTCAGCTTCGCCGACTACCACGTGCTGGTGCTGCTCTCCGAGGCGCCGGGGCAACGGCTACGGATGGGTGAGCTGGCCGGCCGGCTGGTCTTCTCGCCCAGCCGGCTGACGTACCAGGTCTCGTCCATGCAGCGACGCGGGCTGGTCGCCCGGCAGCCCTGCCCGGAGGACGGACGGGGCAGCGAGGCGGTGCTCACCGCCGCCGGGCTGCTGGCCCTGCGCGAGGCCGCCCCACACCACCTGCGCTCGGTACGCACACACCTGATGGACGACCTCGACGACGCCGAGGTCGCCTGCCTGACCAGAATCTTCACCCGGCTCGGCCGGCGGCTACAGGGGGTCGACGGCACCGACGCCGCCCTCGCCACCGCCCACAGTGACAGTTGAAGGAGCCCATGATGCCCGCCATCACCGTCGACAACGTCCTCGTCCTGCCCCGGCTGCCCCGGCTCGACGAGTCCACCACCTTCCGGCCGGTCCGCCGGCTCACCACCGCGCCCAGCGGCTACGAGGGCGAGGGCTTCCCGGTACGCCGGGCCTTCGCCGGCGTACCGACCAGCGAGCTGGACCCGTTCATCCACCTCGACCAGATGGGCGAGGTCGACTACGCCCCCGGCGAGCCGAAGGGCACCTCGTGGCACCCGCACCGGGGCTTCGAGACCGTCACCTACATCATCGACGGGATCTTCGACCACCAGGACAGCCACGGCGGCGGCGGCACGATCACCAACGGCGACACCCAGTGGATGACGGCCGGCAGTGGCCTGCTGCACATCGAGGCGCCACCGGAGCACCTGGTGGTCAGCGGGGGCCTGTTCCACGGCACGCAGTTGTGGGTCAACCTGCCCAAGGTGGCCAAGATGAATCCGCCGAAGTACCAGGACATCCGCGGCAACCAGGCGGCGCTGGTCACCACTCCCGACGGTGGCGCGCTGATCCGGGTGATCGCCGGTGAGATCGCCGGGCACCACGGGCCAGGCTCGACGCACACCCCGATCACCGTCACCCACGTGACGGTCGAGCCCGGGGCGCAGGTCGACCTCCCCTGGCGGCCGGACTTCAACGCCCTGGTCTACGTGCTGGGTGGCCGGGGCACGGTCGGCACCGAGCAGCGCCCGGTGCACACCGGCCAACTCGCGGTGCACGGGCCGGGCGACGCCCTGCGCTTCACCGCCGACGCCCGGCAGGACAGCCACACCCCGGCCCTGGACCTCTACATCATGGGCGGTCAGCCGATCCGGGAGCCGGTGGCACACTACGGCCCATTCGTGATGAACACCCGGGACGAGCTGATCCAGGCGTTCGAGGACTTCCAGGCCGGTCGGCTCGGCGTGATCCCGGCCGAGCGGCTGCCGCACACCGACGGTCAGGGCCCACGCCCCTGATCGGCGCAACGGCAACCGCGTGTGGGGGCGCCCCGGTGCGACCGGGGCGCCCCCACGGCCAGGTCAGGAGACGGCGAATATGCCGGCCACACCGAGTATGACCATCACCAGTACGGCCAACAGCGCCCCCCGCTCACCCTCCACCGCCTGCTCACGGTGATCGGTCAGGGAGTTCGTCGTCTCGCCGGGCATGGTGGGGCCTCCTCGCGGATCGGGTGGGGTCGGGAGGGTGGGGAGCATCGGTGCTGCGGGACTGGGTTCCGCAACCGCACCGGGACGCGCCAACCCGGGGTCTGAGTTACCCGTTTGGGCCGGCGGAAACCTCGCCGAGCCGCCGATTCACGAGGCCGGGTCGTCGGGACGGACGCCGGGTCGAGGCCGTGGCGGCAGATCTCCGCCGGGGCGCGGCGCGAACGGTCAGCGACCCACCGGCTGGTCGACCACCCGGCCGGCCGGCCGGGGCCTGCCCGGCGTGTCCGGACCGGGTGCCGGCTCCAACTCGCCCAGCACGGTCAGGCCGCCCGGGTAC
Source organism: Micromonosporaceae bacterium KJ-029 (assembly GCA_005402585.1). GTDB lineage: Bacteria > Actinomycetota > Actinomycetes > Mycobacteriales > Micromonosporaceae > Micromonospora. The sequence continues at coordinate 491,604 of BIFP01000008.1, forward strand.
GCGAAGGACGCGCGTGGCGAGTAGTAGCCCCAGGCGATGGTGAGCGGATTCTCCGGCCGCAGCGCGTAGATCGGGTGGTCCGGGTCCAGGAACTCCACCGATTCGATCTCGAACGAGGTGACCGGTTCGGCGACGACCGGATAGATGCTGCTGACCAGCTGACCGTGCAGGGCGGTGAGGTACCGGTGGTGGCCGTTGTGCATGACGTTCCCGGTCTCGCCGACGCGTACCCGGGCCCGGATCATCGGGACGCCGCCGATGTGGGTCGCGGCGACGAGGGTGTCGCCGCGCCTGGTGATCGTGGTGTGGCCGGCCTGGGCGGGGGCGCCCCGGGCGAGGGCGTAGGTGCGGACCTGGTCGCTGGAGGTCACGTAGTGGGTCCACCAGCCGGCGGCGGTCACGCCGTCGGGGGCGTCCACGCCGGCCAGGGTCGCCCCGAGGTAGGTCAGCGAGTACGAGCCGAAGCCGGTGGTCTGACTCTCGTCGTCCACAACGTACTGGTTCATGAAGACCTGCCGGTCCCGGTGCGGTCGCAGTCCCGCCGGTACCAGCGCCGCCACCGCGTCCGGGTCCGCCGGCAGCCAGCTGAAGTACAGCGTCCGGCAGTTCACGACGAGTTGGGGGACGGCAGGGTCGAGCACGGCACCTCCGAGTCAGGGACGTACCGCGACGGTATGCCGGTCCCGTCAACGGGACAACGACGGAAAGGCGACAGTCGGTGGCACCTCAGCCCGCACCTCGTCCGGCCGGTCGGCTCCCGCGAACCGCCCTCGGCGACCCGGATTGGGCCATCGCGGCGCCCTTTTTGATGGCTTTGCTGACCATAAGTCACTTAAGTACATCGTCCGTTCGGCTAGATTTCTCGAAGACGATCGGGTTAGGGTGACTCCCGAACGTACTAATGACGACTACACCGAAGCGTCACGTCTTTACCCGCGGACGAGGTGCAGGGAGGACCACCATGACCGCGCCAACGATCAGCGAAACGGCGACCACACCGGCGGCCGCGGCCCCGAAGGTCGACCCGAAGGCACTCTCCGACAGCGCCGCCGACCTGCTGAACGCGATGGCCGCGCTGCCCGACGGGTACCCGTCCCGTGCCGCGCTGCGCGACCGGGCGATCGAGGCATGGCTGCCGCTGGCCAACCACCTCGCCCACCGCTACAGCGGTCGCGGCGAGCCCACCGACGACCTCGCCCAGACCGCGGCCGTCGGCCTCATCAAGGCCATCGACAAGTTCGACCCCTCCCGGGGGGTCGACTTCGCCGGCTACGCGATCCCCACCATTATCGGCGAGTTGAAGCGTCACTTCCGGGACCGGACCTGGGACATCCGCGTCCCCCGGCGGTTGCAGGAGCTGCGGCTGGCCATCTCCGACGCCAACAGCACGCTGTTGCAGTCCCTGGGCCGCTCGCCGACGGTGGCCGACATCGCCGCCCACCTCAAGATCACCGAAGAAGAGGTCCTGGAGGGGCTGGAGGGCGCCCGCGCCTACAACGCCGTCTCACTGTCCACCCCGACCGGCGACGGCGACCGGGCGACCGAACTCGGCGACATGCTCGGCGGCGAGGACGGCGAGTTCGAGCTGGCCGAGCTGCGGGTGGCGCTGGGCCCGGCACTGGCCACGCTGGACGAGCGCGAGCAGAAGATCCTGACGCTGCGGTTCTACGGCAATCTCACGCAGTCCCAGATCGCCGAGCAGGTGGGTGTGTCACAGATGCACGTGTCCCGGCTGCTGGCCCGGGCGCTGACCAAGCTCCGGGGGCAGCTCGCCGGAACGTACTAGGCCCGACTGTAGGGGGGTGCCGATGGTGGCCGGGTCCGTGGACCCGGCCACCATCGCGTCCAGCGCGGCTCAGCCGGCGGCCGGCTCCCGCCACATCGGCCAGAACGGCGTCCCGTCGGGCAGCCGGAACGGCTCGGACACCCGGTAACCGTGCCGCGCGTACAGGTTTCGGCTGATCTCGCTGCTCGCCTCCAGGTACGCCGGCACGCCGTTGGCGTCCAGCCAGGCGTGGTGGTGGCGCAGCAACGCGTTGCCGACGCCCTGGCCCTGCTGGTCCGGCCGGACGGCCAGTAATGCCAGGTGGTGGTGATCCTGGTGCGGATGGTTCGCGGCGAACAACTCGTCGAGGTGGACGAAGCGCGGCGTCCACTCCCCGCACGCTGCCTCCAGCCGGGCGTCGTAGTCCTCCGGCGGCGGCAGCGGCTCGCCGACCGACGGCAGCCAGACCGCCACCCCGGCCCGGTCCTCGGTGCCGAACACCAGACCGTGCCGCAGCGCGTGCCCGACGATGATCTCGAAGTTGTCGGTCATCACCGCCTCCCGCTTGGCGTCGTCCGGCACCAGCCAGCGGGTCGCGTCCAGCACCAGGAACGCCTCGGCGATACGCGCGGCCACCCAGCGGGCATCCGACGGGCCGAGTCGCCCGATCGTCGGCTGCGTCATCGCCGCACCTCGGCGCTGGTCGGGACCGGCCCGCTGTCCGACGGGGCTGCGACGATCGCCGCGGCGCTCTCCGCGCCGAGGCCGATCCGGGCGTACGTGTCGGGCCGGTTGCGCCGCAGCATCACCCCCCACAGCCCGCCGAGCAGCGCCGCCACCGGGTAGACCGCCGGGAAGATCCAGCGCAGCGGCGAGTCGGGCTCCACCCCGAGCAGGTTGGCGAAGTTCTGCACCGCCAGCACGATGATCGCGGTCAGCGCGATCGCGGCGATCCCCGGGGCGATCAGCCGCCGCCACAGCGTCTCCTGCTCGCCGCTGCGGGCGAAGTAGGCGATGATCGCGACCGCGGTGGTGGCGATCATCAGCAGCACCCCGAAGCCACCACTGGTCCCGAGCCAGAAGAACAGTTGCAGGACCGGGTCCCAGCCGTTGACCGCGTACAGCACGATCACCAGCAGACCCAGCACGCTCTGCGCCAACGAGGCGGCCTGGGGGGCGCCGGTCGCCGGCGAGGTCCGCCCGAACACCGCCGGCAGCACCCGCTCCCGACCCAGCGCGAACGTGTACCGCGCGGTGGTGTTGTGGAACGAGATCATGGCGGCCAGCACCGAGGTCAGGAAGAGCGCCTCCCCGATGGTGAGGACGGTGCTGCCCAGGTGCGCCCCGGCCAGGTTGAAGATCAGTCCGACGCTCTGGGTTCCGGCCTCCTCGACGATGCGGTCCGGCCCGACGGCCACCGTCATGCTCCACGAGGAGAGCGCGTACACCACCGCGATGATCGCCACCGACAGGTAGGTGGCCATCGGCACGGTGCGCTTCGGGTCCTTGCTCTCCTCGCTGAACACCACCGAGGCCTCGAAACCGACGAAGCCGAGGATCGCCAGCACCAGCACCGCACCGACCCCGGGCACGAAGAAGTTGTCCGGCGAGAAGGCGGCGAAGCTGACGCTACCGCCGGCCGGATTGCCCAACTGGCCGAGGTCGAACACCACGATGACGGCGATCTCGGCGCACAGCAGCGCGGCCAGCACCATCCCGTTGATGTCCACCCGGAGCAACCCGAGCACCCCCACCAGCGCCCAGGCCACCAGCGCCACGACCCACCACTGCGGTTGAATGCCGAACAGCCGGTCGAGCACCGGCTCGGCCGCGGCGCCGATGGTGCCGTAGAGCCCGACCTGGAGGGCGTTGTAGGCGATCAGCGCCACCCAGGCCGTACCCACCCCGGCCGGGCGGCCCAGGCCACGGGTGACGTACGCGTAGAACGCACCGGCGTTGGCCGTACGCCGTGCCATCGCCACGTAGCCGGCGGAGAACAGGGCCAGTACGGCGGCCACCGCCAGGAAGGCCAGCGGGATGCCGAGCACCCCGATGACCCCGTAGCCCGTGGTGACCACACCGGCGACCACGGTCAGCGGGGCCGCCGCGGAGAGGACGAAGAAGATGACCGAGGGCACGCCGAGCCGGCCACGCGCCAGCGCCTCGGAGACATTGCTTTGTCGTTCGGTTGTCGCTGTCGAGGACATGGACTGCTCCGGTTCGAGGGGAGGGGTAGGGGGTACCGGCCTCAGGGAATGCCGCGCAGCACGGCCGCGCCCACGGCGGACTCGGTGTGCGCCACGAGTTCCTTCAGCGGGGCCGGCAGCGCCGGGATGATCAGGTTGAGCCGGTGGTGGGCGCGGGGGCCGGCGCTCCACAGCACCTCGCGGGTCAACCCGGCGGCGGCGACCAGACCGAGCACCAGCGCGTCGGGCACGCTCGGCGGATCCGACCGCTCCAGCACCGCGCGGAGGCGGGTGGCCGGCCAGGCGGCCACGTTGAGGTCGATCGGCTGGTACGTGACGGTGGTCCGCAGAAGTCGCCGATTCTCCTGGCGGCGCAACACGCCGGCCCGGGCCAGCCGCTCCCCCACCGAGGTCGCGGCGGTCTGGGCGAGAAAGCTCAGCCAGGTCCGCACCGACTGGTGCTGGGCCTCGCCGATCAGCTGATCGAGCACGGTGTGCGCCAGCGCGTCGGCCGGCGGACGCCGGTCGATCACGGTGACCTGACCCGAGGCGACGGTGACGTGTCCATAGAGGATCAGCTCACCGAGGAGCCCGCCGGCCAGACCCAGTCCGGTCGCCGCCGGGTGCAACTTCGCCTTGCCCCGGGTGTCGTTGTGTGCGATCAGGAAGAACTCGTCGGCGATGAGCAAACGTCCTCCCAGGCCGGCTGTCCATAGTGATCGCTAACCCGGGAAAGGATGCACCTACCGCAACTGCAATGCAACTCCCGTTTTTCACGGTTGCACTCCGTGCAGTCGCGACCTGCGCATCTGGTCGTGACAGACTCGGAGGGTGACCGTGAGCCCCACCGTCCGCCGCCGCCGCATCGCCCGGGAACTCCGTCAGTTGCGCGAACGCGCCGGGATGACCCTGGATGTCGCCGCCCGGCAGCTGGACATGTCCAAGAGCAACCTGTCCCGCATCGAGAACGCCCAGATCGGCATCAAGCCGCGCGACGTACGCGCCGCGCTGGCGCTGTACCAGGTCACCGGAAACGACGCCGAGGCGCTCATCGAGATCGCCCGCGGCGCCCAGCAGCGCGGCTGGTGGCAGCACTACAGCGATGTACTGCCGGAGTGGTTCGAGTTCTACGTCGGACTGGAGGCCGAGGCGTCCACCCTGCGCACGTACGAGGCCGAGGCGGTGCCCGGCCTGCTGCAGACCGAGGCGTACGCCCGGGAGGTCTACCGGCTCACCGCGGGCGAGGAGGACGTGGACCGCAAGGTGGCCGCCCGGCTCCGCCGGCAGGACGTGCTACGCAGCGACGACCCGGTCGAACTGTCGGTCGTGTTGAACGAGGCGGTGTTGTTACGCCCTGTTGGCGGCAGGCCCGTCATGGCCGGGCAACTGGCCCACCTGGAGACCGCCGCCCAGTTACCGAACGTCACGGTGCAGGTACTTCCGTTCGAGGCCGGCGGGCATCCGGCGATGAACTCACCGTACGTAATCCTCACGTTCGCCGACGCGGCCGACGCAGCCGTGGTCTACCTGGAAAATCTCACGACAGGCCTGGCACTGGAGGAAGCCGGACAAGTGCGCTCGTATAGCCTTGTGCACGAGAGGCTGAGCCGTCTGGCACTCGATCCGGCGGCGTCTTTGGTGCGCCTGAAAGAGGCTTCTCGCTACTTTACGTGACCGCTGCAGCGCGGTCACTGTCGGTATCGACGAAGGGATCGCGATGACCGCGCTCGACCTGTCCCGGGCGGAGTGGCGCACCAGTACGCGCAGTGTGGGCAACGGCAACTGCGTCGAGGTGGCCACCGTCGACGGTCGGATCGCGGTGCGGGACAGCAAGGATCGCCACGGGCCGATCCTTGCCTTCCCGCCGTCGGCCTGGGCCGCCTTCGTCGGTGGCCTCGACGAGGTCCGCGCCGGCTGAGCCCAAACGGGCCGGCGCACAGACGCGCCGGCTGAGCCCAAACGGCCCGGCGCACCGGCGCGCCGGCTGAGCCGCCTCCCGGGCCGGTGCACAGGCGCGCCGACTCGGCCCCTGGGGCCGGTGCGACACTGGGCCGTGCTCTCCGACGTGGCCCTCGACCTGCCGGTCCGGCCGGCACTGCCACCGCTGGTGGCGGCGCTGCGCTCGGCCGGCGCCGCCGTCCTGGTCGCCCCACCGGGCACCGGCAAGACCACCCTCGCCCCGCTTGCCGTGGCCGACGCGGTCGACGGTCGGGTGATCGTCGCCGAGCCCCGCCGGTTGGCCACCCGGGCGGCGGCGCGGCGGATGGCGGCCCTGCTCGGCGAGCGGGTCGGCGACCGGGTCGGGTACGCGGTGCGGGGTGAGCGGCGGGCCGGCCCGCGGACCCGCGTCGAGGTGGTCACCACCGGCCTGCTGGTCCGCCGGCTGCACCACGACCCGGAGCTGGCCGGCGTCGGCGCGGTGCTGCTCGACGAGTGCCACGAGCGGCAGCTCGACGCCGATCTCGCGCTCGCCTTCACGGTCGAGTCCCGGGCCGCGCTACGGCCGGATCTGTGGCTGCTGGCGATGTCCGCGACCCCGGAGGCGGACCGCTTCGCCGCCCTGCTCGGCGGTGCGGCACCCGCGCCGGTCGTCCGGGCGGCGTCGGCCCTGCACCCGGTGACCCGGGTCTGGGCGCCTCCGCCCCGGCCAGCGCCGCCACCCGGAGCGGGACCGGTGGACCGGTCCCTGCTGGACCACGTCGCGGCCACCGTCCGGCGGGCCCTGCGGGAACGCGACGGCGATCTGCTGGTCTTCCTGCCCGGAGTGGGCGAGATCGCGGCCGTCGGCGGCCGGCTGGCCGACCTGCGCGACAGCGTCGACGTGCTGCGGTTGCACGGCCGGCAGGGCGGTACCGAGCAGGACGCCGCCCTGACGCCGGGACAACGGCGGCGGGTGGTGCTGGCCACGGCGGTGGCGGAGAGCAGCGTGACCGTGCCGGGAGTGCGGACGGTGGTGGACGCCGGCCTGTCCCGGGTGGCCCGACTGGACCTGGCCCGGGGGTTGGGCGCCCTGGTCACCGTGCCGGTGTCCCGGGCCACGGCCACCCAGCGGGCCGGCCGGGCCGGCCGGGAGGCGCCCGGCCACGTCTACCGTTGCTGGTCGCAGGCCACGCACGAGCGGCTGCCGGCACAGCCGGAGCCGGAGATCGCCACTGCCGACCTCACCGGGTTCGCCCTGGAGCTGGCCGCCTGGGGCGCCCCTGACGGCACCGGGCTCGCCCTGCCCGACCCGCCACCGGCGGCGGCGATGACGGTGGCCCGGGAGACACTGTCCACCTTGGGCGCGCTCGACCCGGACGGCCGGATCACCACGCGGGGCCGGGCGATCGCCGCCGCCGGAGCGCATCCCCGGCTGGCCCGGGCGCTGCTCGACGGCGCCGCCCGGGTGGGCACCGACCGCGCCGCCGAGGTGGTGGCGTTGCTCGCCGAGGAGACCGCCGCCGGGCCGGGCGACGACCTCACCGCCGCCTGGCGCCGGCTGCGTACCGGCACCGACCCGGCCGCCACCGCGCGCTGGCGCACCGAGGTACGCCGGCTGCGCGCCGCCCTGCCGGCCACCGCGAACGGCCCGTCGGATCGGGGCGACAGACGCCCGGACGGCGTCGCCGACCGATCCGCGCCGACCGGACCAAACCAGCACGGCCGGCGGCCGGACGACGGGCCGGCGGCCCTGCCCGATGACCTCGCCGCCGGGCTGCTGGTCGGGCTGGCGTACCCCGAGCGACTGGCCCGGGTGCGGCGGCCCGGCGGATCGGCGTACCTGATGAGCGGCGGGACCGCTGCGGAGCTGGCGCCGGGGTCGGCGCTGGCCGGAGCGAACTGGCTGGCCGTGGCGGTGGCCGACCGGTCCCCGGGCACCCCGACCGCCCGGGTCCGGCTCGCCGCCGTCCTGGACGAGGCGACCGCCCGCGAGGCCGGCGGGCCGCTGCTGCGCGCCGGGCGGGAGGTCGGCTGGTCCGGTACGGACGTGGTGGCCCGGGAGGTGGTCCGGCTGGGCGCAATCGAGCTGGTCGAGCGTCCGCTGCACCGGCCCGACCCGGGCGAGGTCAGCGCGGCCCTGCTGACCGGCCTGCGCGACGGCGGTCTCGACCTGCTGACCTGGACCCCGTCGGCGCGGGCGCTGCGCGAGCGGCTGGCGTTCTGCCGGCACGCGCTCGGCGGCGACTGGCCCGACGTGTCCGACACCGCGCTGCTGGCCGGCGCGCCGGACTGGCTCGGCCCGGAGCTGGCCACCGCCCGCCGCCGGGCCGACCTGGCCCGGATCGACGTGGCCGGGGCGCTGCGCCGGCTGGTGCCGTGGCCGCTGGCCGGGCGGCTGGACGAGCTGGCCCCGGAACGGATCACCGTGCCCAGCGGTTCCCGGATCCGGGTGGACTACACCGACCCGGCCGCACCGGTGCTCGCGGTCCGGCTCCAGGAGACCTTCGGCTGGGCGGAGGCGCCGCACGTCGGCGGTGGCCGGGTGCCGGTGCTGCTGCACCTGCTCTCGCCGGCGGGCCGACCGGTGGCGGTCACCGCCGACCTGGCGTCGTTCTGGCGCTCCGGCTACCGGCAGGTCCGGGCCGAGCTGCGCGGGCGGTACCCGCGACATCCCTGGCCGGAGGACCCGACCACGGCCGCGCCGACCCGGCAGGCCGGTCGCCGACGCTAGGGCCCTCAGTCCTCGTCGACCACGTCGGCGACGACGACGGTGATGTTGTCCGGGCCGCCGGCACGCAGCGCCAGGTCGATCAGCTGCCGGGCACACCCCTCCCGGTCCGGGTGGCCGGCCAGCACCTCGGCCAGGGTGTCGGCCCGGACCACGTTGGACAGCCCGTCGCTGCACAGCAGCCAGCGGTCGCCGGCCCGGGGCAGCATCGTGGCGTACGTCGGGGAGACCTCGTCGCCCTGCAACGCCTGGGTGACCACGGCCCGGCGGGGATGGCTACCGGCCTGGTCGGGGGTGATCAGGCCCTGGTCGACGAGCATCTGCACGAAGGTGTCGTCGCGGGTGATCTGCTTGAGCACGCCGTCGCGGAACAGGTACGCCCGGGAGTCGCCCACGTGGGCCAGTGCCAGGCAGCTGCCGGTACGCGCGAACAGCAGCGCGGTCAGCGTGGTGCCCATCCCCTGCCGCTGCGGGTCCTCGGCGACCGCCTGGCGGATCCGGGTGGTGGCCAGCTGGATGCCGCTCTGTAGCGCGGCGACCAGGGCGTCCTCTGGGGTCGCCAGGTCCAGCGGCGCCACCGCCTCGATGGCGATGGCGCTGGCCAGGTCGCCCGCGGCCATGCCACCCATGCCGTCGGCGACGGCGACCAGCCAGGTGCCGGTGTGCAGAGCGTCCTGGTTACCGCTGCGGATCAGCCCACGGTCGCTCGTCCCGGCGGAACGCAGCTTCAGGGTCATGGCACGCAGCCTGCCAGGCGAAGGGCGCGGTTGTCTCTAGGAGATCAGGACGGCCGGGCGTGGCGCGGCGAATCTCACTGCCGGAGGACCCCGATTCTCATCGGACCGGATCGATTGACAGGGTCCGTTCGCCCTGGAAACATGCCCGATATCTGGGAGCGCTCCCAGCTATCGGGCCACCCTGCCCACCACCCGCACCTCCCCGTCCCGCTCGTCGGAAGGAACCCACCCGTGACGCCATCCCGACGTCGTCTCGCGGTGCTCGCCGCGGCGACCACCGTGGCGCTGGCCGGCTCGTCCGCCGGCACAGCCCACGCCGATCCCCCCGCGGACGCCCCCGAACAGATCACCAACGGCGACTTCAGCGCCGGCGTGTCGCCCTGGTTCTCCTACGGCACCGGCCCGCTCGGGGTGACCGACGGCCAGCTCTGCACCACCGTCCCCGGCGGCCTGGCCAACCCCTGGGACGCCGGCATCGGCCAGGACGGCGTCCCGCTGATCGCCGGCGCCGAGTACACCCTCGGCTTCGACGTCACCGCGACCCCCGGCAGCGTAGTCACCGCCGTGCTGCAACTCGGCAACGCCCCCTACACCGGGTACTTCACGGTCAACGCCGGCGCCACGCCGAGCCAGCAGCGCGTCGAACGGACCTTCGTCGCGCCCGCCGACGACGCCCGCGCCCAGCTGATCTTCCAGGTCGGCGGCAACGCCCAGCAGCAGACCATCTGCCTGGACAACGTCTCGCTGCGTGGCGGCAACCCGCCCGAGCCGTACGTGCCGGACACCGGCCCCCGGGTCCGCGTCAACCAGGTCGGCTACCTGCCCGGCGGGCCGAAGAACGCCACCGTGGTCACCGAGGCGACCGGGGCCCTGCCCTGGCAACTGCGCGCCGCCTCCGGCGCCGTGCTCGCCAGCGGCACCACCACCCCGCGCGGGGTCGACCCGGCGTCGGCGCAGAACGTGCACTCGGTCGACTTCTCGTCGTACCGCACGCCGGGGCGGGGCCTGACGCTGGCCGTGGACGGCGAGGTCAGCCACCCGTTCGACATCTCCGGCACGCTCTACGACCAGCTCCGCTCGGACGCCCTGCAGTTCTTCTACATCCAGCGCAGCGGCATCGCCATCGACGGCAATCTGGTCGGCGCGGAGTACGCCCGGCCGGCCGGACACCTGGGCGTCGCCCCCAACCAGGGCGACACCGACGTGCCCTGCCAGCCCGGCGTCTGCGACTACCGGCTCGACGTGCGCGGCGGCTGGTATGACGCGGGTGACCACGGCAAGTACGTGGTCAACGGCGGCATCGCCACCCACCAGTTGCTGAGCACCTTCGAGCGGACCAAGAACGCCGCCACCGCCGGGCACGGCGCCGCCCTGGCCGACGGCACGCTGCGGGTGCCCGAACGCCATAACAAGGTGCCGGACATCCTCGACGAGGCCCGGTGGGAGCTGGAGTTCCTGCTGCGTATGCAGGTGCCGGCCGGCAAGCCACTGGCCGGAATGGCCCACCACAAGATCCACGACCGGAACTGGACCGGGCTGCCGCTGCAACCCGAGGACGACGCGGAGCCGCGGGAACTGCACCCGCCGTCCACCGCCGCCACCCTGAACCTGGCCGCCGTCGCCGCCCAGTGCGCCCGGCTGTTCGCCCCGTACGACGCGGCGTTCGCCCAACGCTGCGGCACCGCGGCGAAGACCGCCTACGCCGCGGCCAAGGCCAACCCCAACCGGTACGCCAGCCCGGCGGACAGCACCGGCGGCGGCGCCTACGACGACAGCAACGTCACCGACGAGTTCTACTGGGCGGCCGTCGAGCTGTACCTGACCACCGGGGAACGCACCTACCTGACCGACCTGACCGCCTCGCCGCACCACACCGGCAACGTGTTCGACGTACGCGGCTTCGGCTGGCAGAGCGTCGCCGCGCTGGGCCGGCTGGGCCTGGCGACCGTGCCCAACGGGCTGCCGGCCGCGGAGCTGACCCGGATCCGGGCGTCGGTCACCGCCGCCGCCGACGGCTACCTCGCCGAGATCCGCCGCCAGGCGTACGGGCTGCCTATGCCCGGCGACCCGGGCAGCTACTTCTGGGGCGGCAACAGCAACGTCATCAACAACGCGATCGTGCTGGCCACCGCCTTCGACCTGACCGGCGACGCAAAGTACCGGGACGGGGCCGTGCAGGCGATGGACTACATCCTCGGCCGCAACGCGCTGAACATCTCGTACGTGACCGGATGGGGCGAGCACGCGGCGGAGAACCAGCACAGCCGGATCTTCGGCCACCAGCTCGACCCGAACCTGCCGAAGCCGCCCGCCGGCTCGCTGGCCGGCGGCCCGAACGCCGACCTGCAGGACCCGTTCGTGCAGCAACTGCTCACCGGCTGCGCGCCGATGTTCTGCTTCGTCGACGACATCAACTCGTACTCGACCAACGAGGTGGCGATCAACTGGAACTCGGCGCTGGCCTGGATCGCGTCGTTCCTGGCCGACCAGGGCGACGCCCGGGCGGTCCCGCCGCCCACCTGCGCGGTGACGTACACCAACTACGGCTTCTGGCACGGCGGCACCGGCTTCACCGCCCAGGTGACCATCCGCAACACCGGCACGACCGAGGTGAACGGCTGGACCGCCCGGTTCGCGTTCACCGGTGACGCGAAGGTGCGCGAGGCGTGGATGGCGGACGTGACGCAGTCCGGGGCCACGGTGACCGCGAAGAACGAGTCGTACAACGCCCGGATCGCCCCGGGCGGCACGCAGATGTTCGGCTTCAACGCCACCACCGGCGGCGGCGCCAACCCGGCACCGGGCCTGATCACCGTCAACGGCGCACCCTGCGTCGTCTCCTGATCCCCCGGGTGGGCGCCGTCGGCGACCGGCGCCCACCCGGGCCTCCCCGGCAGTACGGAAATCCGGACTGTCCCCCGGCCCGCTGATAGCGTCGATCGCGGGTGCGGAACGGGGGCCACGACGCATGTTCGACGGTTTCGAGGAATTCGACATCCGCACCTCGGGCGCGACGATTCACGGACGCCGCGGCGGCAACGGACCGCCGGTGCTCCTCCTGCACGGCATTCCGGAAACGCACCTGATGTGGCACCGGGTGGCACCCCACCTCGCCGAGCACTACACGGTCGTCGCCACCGACCTGCGCGGCTACGGCGACAGCGGCAAGCCACCCAGCGCTCCCGACCACGAGCCGTACAGCATGCGCGCGACGGCTCGGGACCAGGTCGAACTCATGCGGACGCTGGGCCACCACCAGTTCCGGGTCGTCGGCCACGACCGCGGGGCCCGGTGCGCCTACCGGCTCGCGCTCGACGCGCCCGAGGCCGTCAGCCGCCTGGCGGTGATGGACGTCATCCCGATCGGCGACGCCTGGGGCCGCGCCGACCACAGGTTCAGCCTCGCGTACTGGGTCTGGTCCTTCCTGGCCGCGCCGGAGCCGGTGCCGGAGCAGTTCATCGGCGCGGCGCCGGAGGTCCTGGTCAACTTCATGCTCGACAGGTGGCCAGAGGTGAAGGACGCCTTCCCGGCCGAGGTGCGGGCCACCTACATCGAGAAGTTCCGCGACCCGGCCACCGTCCACGCGATCTGCGAGGAGTTCCGGGCTGCCGCGACCGTGGACTTCCGGCACGACGAAGCGGACCGCGGCAAGCGGAAGATCGCCTGCCCGGTGCTCTTCCTGTGGAGCCAGCGGGGTTCGGTCGCGCAGCTGTACGAGGATCCCCTTGAGATCTGGCGGGAGTGGGCCGACGACGTTCGCGGCGGCCCGATACCGGTCGGCCATTTCATCCCGGAAGAGGCTCCCGAGGAGACCACCCGACAACTGCTGAACTTCCTGCGGTAGCGGAACTCCGGGCTTACCCGGCCCGGCCGGCAGGCCGGTGAGGTCCGCCTGTTGGACCCTCCCCGGACCGCTGACATCCTCGGTGTAGCAGCATGGCGGCCATGACCGACCAACCGACTTTCCTTGTGCGTGCCGGCGGACCGGCGGACGCGCCGGCGGTGCTGCGGCTGCTCGACGGCGCCACCGCCTGGCTGGTGGCACGGGGCCGCGCCGGCCAGTGGGGCACCGAGCCCGCCTCGACCGACCCGCGCCGCATCGCCCAGGCCGACGCGTGGGCCACCGGTGGCGGCCTGTGGTTGGCGCAGGCGGCGGACCAACCGGTCGGCGCGCTGGTGGTGGGCGCGGCCACCGAGTACGTGCCGCCGGCGACCGAGCCGGAGCTGTACGTGAACCTGCTGGTCACCGACCGGGCGCATGCCGGGGCGGGGATCGGCGGCCGGCTCCTGGCACACGCCGCCGAGCTGGCCCGGGAGCGCGGCGTGGGGCTGCTGCGGGTGGACTGCTACGCCGGTGATGACGGCGCGCTGGTGCGCTGGTACGAGCGGCAGGGCTTCACCGCCACCGATCCGTTCACCGTCGAGCGTCCGGGCCGGCCGCCCTGGCCGGGGCAGGTGCTCGTCCGGCGACTCTGAGCAGGCTACTCGGCGTGGGCGCCGGCGCCGGCCGAGGCCACGCCCTCGCCGACCCACACCGTCTTGACGTTGCAGAACTCGTGCATGCCCTGGGCCGACAGTTCCCGGCCGTAGCCGGAGTTCTTCACCCCGCCGAAGGGCAGCTCGGGGTAGGACGTGGTCATGCCGTTGATGAAGACGGCTCCGGCCGCCAGGTCGGTGGCGAAACGCTCCTGCTCCTGCGGGTCGCGCGTCCAGGCGTTCGAGCCGAGGCCGTAAGCGGTGCCGTTGGCCAGTTCGATGGCCTCGTCGTACGACGACACCCGGTACAACCCGGCGACGGGCCCGAACACCTCCTCGGCCCACATCCGCATGCCCGGGTCCAGGTCGGTCACCACCGTCGGCGGGTAGAACCATCCCTCGCCGGCGGGCTTCTCACCGCCGCAAAGCACGGTGGCCCCCTGGTCGACCGCGTCGCGCACCTGGGCGTCGACCTCGTCGCGGCCCCGCTCGGTGGCCAGCGGCCCGACGTCGGTGCCGTCGTCCATCGGGTCGCCCACCCGCAGCGCCGACATCCGGTGCGCGAACGCCTCGGCGAAGGCGTCGTAGAGGTCGGCGTGCACGATGAACCGCTTGGCCGCGATGCAGGACTGGCCGTTGTTCTGGCAGCGGGCGGTGGTGGCCACCTCGGCGGCCAGTTCCACATCGGCCGAGGGCATCACCACGAACGGGTCGCTGCCGCCCAGTTCCAGCACGGTCTTCTTCAGCTCCCGGCCGGCGATCTGGGCGATCGACCGACCGGCGACCTCGCTGCCGGTCAGGGTGGCGGCGCGTACCCGTGGGTCGCGCAGGATCCGGTCCACCGCGTCGGAGCCGACCAGCAGGGTGGTGAACGCGCCCTCGGGGAACCCGGCGCGGCGGAACACGTCCTCCAGCAGGAGTGCGGTCTGCGGCACGTTGGAGGCGTGTTTGAGCAGCCCGGTGTTGCCGGCCATCAGCGCCGGCGCGGCGAAGCGGATGACCTGCCAGAGCGGAAAGTTCCAGGGCATCACCGCGAGCACCGGCCCGATCGGCTGGTACCGGACGAACGCCCGGATGGCGGAGACCGCCTGGGCGTCGGCCGGCTGGTCGGCGAGGAACTCCGCCGCATGGGCGGCATAGAAGCGGCAGGCGGCGGCACACTTGGTGACCTCGGCCTTCGCCGCGGCGTACGTCTTGCCCATCTCGGTGGTCATCAACCGGGCGATCTCGTCCCGGTCCGCCTCCAGCAGGTCGGCCGCCGCGTTCATCCACCGTCCCCGCTGCTCGATCGTGGTCCCGCGCAGCTGCTGGTGGGCCAGGGTGGCCCGTTCGATCGCGCCGTCGATCTGCTCGTCGGACATCGCCCCGTACGTCTTGAGCACCTGACCGTTGACGGGGTTGGTGGTGGCGATGGTCATCGGGGCTACTCCCGTCACTCGAAGAGCGAGTGCCGCACGCCGGGCTCCTCCCGGCGGCGAGCGGCACGGCGTCGTTGGATCACGGCCAGATCGACGACGGCGACCAGCGCGAGCACGGCACAGACGAC
The DNA here is from genome assembly GCA_005402585.1 of Micromonosporaceae bacterium KJ-029. Classification (GTDB taxonomy): domain Bacteria; phylum Actinomycetota; class Actinomycetes; order Mycobacteriales; family Micromonosporaceae; genus Micromonospora. The sequence continues at coordinate 506,962 of BIFP01000008.1, forward strand.
GCCCAGCCAGGCCAGCGCGGCACGGAACGCCAGCACCGCGAAAACGATCATGGTGACGAGACCGAAGCTGGCCAGCACCAGCCGCAGGTTCAGCGCGCTGTACGCGTGACCGACAGTGCCGCGGGCACGCCGGGGCTGTGATCTCGTCATCACCCCCACCTACCCCCCAGCGTCGGCGATAACCATCAACGCCCGGCTCGATCCATGCCGCGGTGGTGGGTTGCGTTACATCGACCCCTCGTGAGCCGGCCTATCCGGCCACCGGCGGGGAACATGGAGGCATGACCGTGAGCCATGCCGCGCCGGTGACCGTCGCCGTCGCCCGACGCGCCGACCCCGCCCGCACCCACGAGATGGTGGCGTGGATGCGGGCCGGCACGGCGCTGGCCGAGGCGTTCCCGGGCTTTCTCGGCGCCGGGTGGGTACGCAGCGCCCCCGGGTCGGGCGAGTGGCACATGCTCTACCGCTTCGCCGACCAGGACACGCTGCGCCGCTGGGAGGAGTCGCCGCAACGGCACTGGTGGCTGACCTCGGCGCAGGGCATCGTCGAGCACACCCGGGTCGAACGGCGGACCGGCATCGAGGGCTGGTTCAACCCGCCGCCCGAGCAGGCCGTCGAGCAGCTCAACGCGGCGCCGACCGTACCGCCGTCACCACCGCGCTGGAAGCAGGCGGTCACCATCTGGCTGGCGTTCTTCCCGCTCAGCCTGACCGCCACCCTGCTGACCGGGCGGCTCCTGCCGGGCCTGCCCACCGCGGCGCGGGTGTTGCTCATGACGCTCACCCTGACCCCGCTGATGACGTACCTGGTGCTGCCCCGGATCACCCGGGCCCTGCAGTGGTGGCTGCACGGGCACCGGGCGCCCTGGCGCATATCACGCTGACCGGCGCGGCGACAGCCGTCTGCCACATCCCCGACAACAGCGCGTGACCATCAACCAGCCCGCGCGTAGAGTCACCATGCCGTCGCTCTGCGCTGTGAGGCTGGGGAAGTCATGTCGGGACGCTGGACCACCGCCGTCGTCAGCCTGCTCGCACTCATCGCGCTGGCCTGCGACGCGGGCGGGGAGGCGACACCCCGGCCGACCCGCGAGACACCACAGCCCGGCTCCCCCAAGGTGATCGCGGCGCTCGGCGACTCGATCACCACCGGATTCGGCTCCTGCCTGGTGCTGACCTCGTGCGAACGCAACTCCTGGTCGACCGGGGCCGGGTTGCGGGTCGACAGCCACTACCGCCGGCTGCTCGACCGCAACCCGGCCCTGCGCGACAAGGCGTACAACCACGCCCGCCCCGGGGCCCGGGCCACGGCACTGGCCGGCCAGGCCGAGGCGGCGGTACGCGACCGGGCCGACTACGTGACCGTGCTGATCGGCGCCAACGACGCCTGCCGGGGCACGATCGACGCGATGACCGCGGTGACCGAGTTCCGGGCCGAGGTCGACCGGGGACTACGGGTGCTGCGCGAGGGCCGCCCGAAGGCTCGCGTCCTGGTCGTCAGCATTCCCGACCTGTACCGGCTGTGGGAGGTCGGCCACGACGAGCCGCGCGCGGCGCGGGCCTGGCGGCGCGGCGTCTGCCCGGCGCTGCTGGCCGAGCCGACCTCGACCGCACCCGCCGACCGGGCCCGCCGGACGACGTTCCGGGAGCGGATCGACGCCTACAACAGCCAACTGTCGGCGGCCTGCCGGGCGTACGGCTCCCGGTGCCGGTACGACGGCGGTGCCGTGCACCGGGTCCGGTTCGACCTGGACCTGGTGAACGTCCTGGACTACTTCCACCCCAACACCGCCGGCCAGTCCCGTCTCGCCGACGTGACCTGGCGGTCCTCCGGCTACGCCGACTGACCGCCCGCCTCGCGCCGGTCTCCCGCCTCGGGCGGGCCACCCGGTTCCGGTCCACCGCCCAGTTTCGGGGAACGGCGGGGTGCCGGGACGCGAGGGTTGCCGTGCTGGCGGTAGAGGGCCCGGGACCGCTCGGCGAGATTCGTGGTCGCCGAGGAGTTCGCCCAGGTGCCGAGGATGACCGCCGCACCGGGAACGATCTTGGCGAAGACCCGTTTCGCCGCGCGGACCCCGGCCATCTGGGCGAGCCGAACCCCGAGCCGCAGCATCACCCGGCCGAGTGCCGGCTGCCCACCCCCGCCGAACAACGCCCCGGCCCGCTCCCGCCCGGCCGCCACCCCCAACGCCAGCCGGGCACTCGCGGCGACCTTGTGCACCCGCTGCAGAACCAGCAGGTCGGCGGCCCGGTCGGGGTGCACCGGGTCCACCCCGTACGCGGCGGCGATGTGCAGCACCATCCGGGCCTGGGTCCAGGCCAGCACGCCCACGTCGATCACCGCGCCGGGCAGTCCGGCGGCACCGGAGACGGCACCGGAGAGCCGGGCCCGGTTGACGAACCGGCGTACCGCCTGCTCCGCGAGGGTCTCGGTGGTGGCGTGGGGCTGCTCGGCGCGCGCCTGCCGGACCCACTGCGCCGCCTCCGGCCCAAGCCGGCGGACCGCTTCGACCGCGAGGTGCTCCGGGGCGTACTGCGGGTCGCGGCGCATCCGGTCCCAGAGCGTGGCCGGTAGGGCCTCGGTGGCCTCGCCGGCGGGCGTGAGCCCCGGCGAGGCAGGGGTGACGGGGTGCCCGTCGGCGGCGGGATCGCTCATCGACCTTCCCTTCGGTGACGCTCATCCATGTTTACCTCGACGCGACAAGGCCGCACCTCGCGCCCGGTGCGCGCCGATGCCGGGCCGGCCGGCCCGGCGCGGCAGGAATGCACCAGGATGGCGGGTACGTTCTGGCGATCGGGGCGCCGCCAACCGGCGACCCGTTACGCGCATCCAGGGAGGCCGCACCGGTGCTCGACCCACACGAGCTCTACGAACTCACCGACGATCTGCCCGACCTCGGTCAACCGGTCCTGATCCAGGCGCTCACCGGTTTCGTCGACGCCGGTAACGCGAGCAGGCTGGCCCGCGAACAGCTGCTCACGTCGCTGGAGTCCCGACCGATCGCCCGCTTCGACCTGGACCAGCTGTTCGACTACCGCTCCCGCCGCCCGGTGATGACCTTCGTGGAGGACCACTGGGAGAGCTACGACGCGCCGGCACTGGAACTGCACCTGCTGCGCGACGACGACGAGACCCCCTTCCTGCTGCTCACCGGGCCGGAGCCGGATCTGCAGTGGGAGCGGTTCGTGGCCGCCGTCGCCGGGCTCGCCGCCCGGTTGGACGTACGGCTCACCGTCGGGCTCAACGCGATCCCGATGGCGGTGCCGCACACCCGCCCGACCGGCGTGACCGCGCACGCCACCCGGCGTGACCTGATCGCCGGCTACGAACCGTGGCTGCAACGGGTCCAGGTTCCCGGCAGCGTGGGCCACCTGCTGGAGTTCCGCCTGGGCGAGGCCGGCCGCGACGCGCTGGGCTTCGCGGCACACGTGCCGCACTACGTGGCGCAGGCCGAGTACCCGGCCGCCGCCGAGGTGCTGCTGGCCTCCGTCTCCCGCAGCACCGGCCTGCTGCTGCCCCGCGACGGGCTGCGCTCGGCCACCGAGGTGGTCCGGGTGGAGATCGACCGTCAGGTCGCGCAGAACGACGAGGCCACCGCACTGGTCCAGGCTCTCGAGGAGCAGTACGACGCGTACGCCCGCGGCCATGGCGGAAAGAACCTGCTCGCCGCCGAGAACGGCCCGCTGCCCACGGCGGAGGAACTCGGCGCCGAGCTGGAACGGTTCCTCGCCGAACAGACCCGCCCCAACAACGACACCCCCTGAGACGCAAGGAGGGGCCCCCTGTTAACGCCTGGCGCATAGCAGGGGGCCCCTGTTAACACCTCGCCGCCACGATCCCGCCGCTCCCCGTGCGGCGGCGCGCGGACCCGGCCAGGATGCGGCAGGCTGGCAGCATGCGCCTGGCGACCTGGAACGTGAACTCGGTGAAGGCCCGCCTGCCCCGGCTGCTGGACTGGCTGGCCGGGACCGGGCCGGACGTGGTCTGCCTGCAGGAGACCAAGTGCCCCGACGGCGCCTTCCCGGTGGCCGAGGTGGGCGAGCTGGGGTACACCGTGGCCAGTCACAGCGACGGACGGTGGAACGGGGTGGCCGTCCTGTCCCGGGTCGGTCTGGCCGACGTCGCGGTCGGGTTCCCCGGCGAACCCGGTTTCCCCGAACCGGAGGCCCGGGCGATCGCGGCCACCTGCGACGGCCTGCGGGTCTGGTCGGTGTACGTGCCGAACGGCCGGACCCCCGACGACCCGCACTACGCGTACAAGCTGGCCTGGCTGGCGGCGTTGCGGGACGCGTTGGACGCCGAACTGACCGGCGCCCCGGCACTGGCCGTCTGCGGCGACTTCAACGTCGCCCCGACCGACGACGACGTGTGGGACCCGGCGCTGTTCGCGACCTCCACGCACGTCACCCCGGCCGAGCGGGCGGCCCTCGCCGCGCTGCGCGACCTCGGTCTCACCGACGTGGTACCCACCCCGATGAAGGGGCCGCACCCGTTCACCTACTGGGACTACCGGGCCGGGATGTTCCACCAGAACAAGGGCATGCGGATCGACCTGGTGTACGCCTCGGCGCCGGTGGCCCGCGCGGTCCGCTCGGCGTACGTGGACCGGGAGGCCCGCAAGGGCAAGGGCCCGTCGGATCACGCCCCGATCGTGGTCGACGCCGACCTGGTTCCGGCGATCGAGTCGTTCTGAGGCCCACCGTCGTCGCTAGGGTGAAGCCATGGCAGTCGTGAAGATCAACGCGATCGACGTCCCGCCCGGCGCCGGCGAGGAGCTGGAGAAGCGGTTCGCCGCCCGGGCCCGCGCCGTGGAGAACTCGCCCGGGTTCCTCGGTTTCGAGCTGCTGCGCCCAGTGGCCGGCGAGAACCGCTACTTCGTGTACACCCGTTGGGAGAGCGAGCAGGCGTACCAGGACTGGGCCGCCGGCCCCGCCCGCGCCGCCCACGCCGCCCCACCCGGCGCAGAACACCGCCCCCCGGTCGCCTCCGGCGCCACCCTCCTGGAGTTCGAAGTGGTTCAACAAGTCCCCTGACCCCACCCCCTTCCCTCCCGCGCGCCCTCGGGCCTGAGGTTGATCATGAAGCTGACAGGCGGGAAATCGCTTACCCCACCCGCTAATTTCATGATCAACCCCAAGAGTCCCCGGCCCCGAGGTCGGGTGGGTGGGTTAGGGGGTGCGGGTGGTGGTGCGGGTGGCGAAGACGATCACGTTGTCGGCGTAGCCGGTCCGGCCGCCGACCCATTGGCCGCCGCAGGTGATCAGCCGCAGGCCGGCCGGTCCCTCGTGGCCGTAGACGCGCTCGGCGGGCAACCGGTCCTTGGGGAAGTGCTCCACCGAGTCGACGGTGAAGACCACCACCGAGCCGTCGTCCCGGGTCACCTCGACCGTGTCGCCCACCCGCACCTTACCCAGGTCGTAGAAGACCGACGGGCCGTTCTTGGTGTCCACGTGCCCGACGATGACCGCGGGTCCCGGGTCGCCCGGGACGGGTCCACGGTCGTACCAGCCGGTCTCCTCGTGCCGGGCCAGCGGCGGTACGGCGATCGTCCCGTCCGGCGCCTCGCCGACCGGCTTCACCGGGGCGGAGACGTCGATCGCCGGGACGGAGAGGCTCACCGGCCGGGCCGAGGTACGCGCGGCGGACCCGCCGGCCGACGACTGTTCGCCACCGGCGGCAGCGGCGGCCCACTCCAGCGGATCGCCGACCGTGCGCCCCAGCCCGGCGCCGGTGGCGAAGACACCGACCAGCACCAGCACCACGGCAAGCGGGATCGACCAGGGGCTACGGCCGGACCGCCCGGGGCGACGAGCGCGACCGGCGGCATCGGCCGAACGGGCGGGGCCAACCGAGCCAGTGGAGCCGACCGAGCCAGTGGAGCCGACCGAGCCAGCGGGGCCCGCCGAACGGGCGGGGCCGGCGGATTCTCGGGTGGAGCCGCCGACGGGTGGCACGAAGATCTCGGGACGGGTTGCAAAGCCGGCCGGGCGACGCGCGGAGCCGCCAGGACGCGGCGCGAACAGGTCGGGACGAACGTCGGGGCGAGGGGTGGGGCGGGGCTGGCCGCCGAGGGCTCGCGGCGCACGGGCCGAGCCGGCGGATCGCGCCGCACGGGTGGAGCCGGAGGGGCGCGGCGCACGGGCGGCGGGCATGGCCGGCTCACCGACGCGCGCCACGGCGGCGCGCCGCCATGGCCCACACGACGATGCCGGTGACGGTCAGCGCGAGCCCGCCGGGAAGCAGCAGGCCCGTGGTGAGGCCACCGGCGCCACCGCCGAAGCCGGTAGCCGGCCCCCGGCTGGGCTTGATGCTGGGATTGACGGTGCGTACCACCTGGAGCATGGTCGACGCGGTCTCGCCGCCCCGGCATTCCAGCTTGACCCGGTAGCTGCCGGGCAGCACCCGGTCCTTCACCTGGGCCGTCCCGGTCAGCAGCCCGCGCTGCGGCTGCACGGCGACCCGGCCGAAGGCGTCCGAGATCACGATGGCGCCCACCGAGTTGTCCTGGCAGCTGGCGCGGAGGCCGACCAGGTGCCCCGGTTCCACGGTGCTCGGGCTGACCTCGATGAAGACGTTCGGGCCGGGTGGCTCCGGCGCGGCAGCCAGCCGCCATCCGGTTCCCTCGGCGGCGACCGGGCCCGCTTCGGCGGCGCGGGCCGGTGCGGCCAGCACGAACGGCGCGGCCAGCGCGGCGGCGAGCAGGGGGGCGACAGCCGCGAGGACGAGCAGCGGAGCGGCCAACGACGCGGCCCACAGCGCTGGACGTGTGCGGCTCACTGACACCGTGCCCCCTCCCGGCGGGCCGAAGCACTCACCGGGCGCCGCCGGACACCCGGTCTGCCGTACGGGATGATGGTCTCACCCCCGGTCGTACATCACATCCGATCCGGCGCGGTGCTCGCGTAGGCTCGGTTCGCTGTGACCACTACCGACCCGCTCCCCGCCGTTTCCGCGCCGCATCCGGCGCGGACGATCCGTACCTTCCACCCTCGACGCGGCCGGATGAGCGGCCGGCAGACGACGGCGTTGGAACAGCTGTGGCCGGTGTACGGCCTGCGCGTCGCCGACGCCGCGCCGTTCGACCCCGCCGGGCTGTTCGGCCGCCACGCCCCACTGGTGGTCGAGATCGGGTCCGGCATGGGCGACACGACGGTTGAAATGGCCGCCGCCGACCCGGATCGAGACTATCTGGCGGTCGAGGTGCACACGCCCGGAATTGCCAACCTGCTGGACCTCGTCCACCTGCGTGGCCTGGGCAACGTACGGGTCGCCGAGGGCGACGCGTTGGATCTGGTCCGGCTGCTGCCGCCCGACTCGCTGGACGCGGTGCACGCCTTCTTCCCGGATCCGTGGCCGAAGTCCCGGCACCACAAGCGCCGGCTGATCCAGCCGGCACACGTCGCGTTGCTGCGCTCCCGGCTGGCCGTCGGCGGCACGCTGCACTGCGCCACCGACTGGGCCGAGTACGCCGAGTCGATGCGGGCGACCCTGGACGCCGACCCGGGCCTGGTCAACCTGCACGACGGCTTCGCGCCCCGGCCCGCCCACCGGCCGGTGACCCGGTTCGAGCGGCGGGCGCTGACCGCCGGCCGCCCGGTCGCCGACCTGCTCTACCACCGCCGGTAAGGAAGGGCCCCTTTTTAACGCCTGGCGTAGTAAAGGGGCCCCCTCCTAACATCTGCGCTCCCCGGTTGGCGTAGTAGGCCATGATCCAGGCACCATGGACCGGCCATGACACTCACCGCCGCGCTGCCGAAGACCGCCGACCCCGACACCCTCTACGACGCGTTCGCCAGTTGGGCGTCCGAACGCGGTCTGGACCTCTACTCCCACCAGGAGGAGGCGGTCATCGAGATCGTCTCCGGCGCGAACGTGATCATGAATACGCCGACCGGCTCCGGCAAGAGCCTGGTCGCGATCGCCGCGCACTTCGCCGCCCTGGCCGACGACCGGACCACCTTCTACACCGCGCCGATCAAGGCCCTGGTGTCGGAGAAGTTCTTCGCGCTCTGCGAGGTCTTCGGTGCCGAGAACGTCGGCATGCTCACCGGCGACGCGAGCGTCAACGCCGACGCCCCGATCATCTGCTGCACCGCGGAGATCCTGGCCAATCTGGCGCTGCGTGAGGGTTCCCGGGCCGACGTCGGCCAGGTGATCATGGATGAGTTCCACTTCTACGCCGAACCCGACCGGGGCTGGGCCTGGCAGGTACCGCTGATCGAACTGCCCCAGGCGCAGTTCGTCCTGATGTCGGCCACGCTCGGCGACACCACCCGGTTCGTCGACGACCTGACCCGGCGCACCGGCCGGCCGACCGCCGTCGTACGCTCGGCCGAGCGGCCGGTCCCGCTGCTCTTCTCGTACGCGATGACGCCGTTGCACGAAACGCTCGAAGAGCTGCTGGAGACCAAGCAGGCCCCGGTCTACGTCGTGCACTTCACCCAGGCCGCCGCCCTGGAACGGGCCCAGGCGCTGATGAGCGTGAACGTCTGCACCCGGGCCGAGAAGGACATGATCGCGGCCGCGATCGGCGGGTTCCGGTTCACCTCGGGCTTCGGCAAGACGCTGTCACGGCTGGTCCGGCACGGCATCGGGGTGCATCACGCCGGAATGCTGCCCAAGTACCGCCGGCTGGTGGAAACCCTGGCGCAGGCCGGGCTGCTCAAGGTCATCTGCGGTACCGACACCCTCGGCGTCGGCATCAACGTGCCGATCCGCACCGTGCTGTTCACCGGCCTGTCGAAGTACGACGGGACGCGGACCCGGCTGCTCAAGGCCCGCGAGTTCCACCAGATCGCCGGGCGGGCCGGGCGGGCCGGCTTCGACACCCTGGGCCGGGTCGTGGTACAGGCCCCCGAGCACGTCATCGAGAACGAGAAGGCCCTCGCCAAGGCCGGCGACGACCCCAAGAAGCGACGCAAGGTGGTGAAGAAGAAGCCGCCGCAGGGGTCGATCGGGTGGGGCCAGCCCACCTTCGACCGCCTGGTCTCGGCCGAGCCGGAGCCGCTGACCTCCAGTTTCCAGGTCAGCCACTCGATGCTGCTCAACGTCATCGGCCGCCCCGGCGACGCGTTCGCCGCGATGCGGCACCTGCTCACCGACAACCACGAGGACCGGGCGGCCCAGCGCCGGCACATCCGGCGGGCCATCGCCATCTACCGGGCGTTGAAGGCCGGCGGCGTGGTCGAGGAACTACCCGAGCCGGACGAGACCGGCCGGCGGGTGCGACTCACCGTCGACCTCCAGCTCGACTTCGCGCTCAACCAGCCGCTGTCGCCGCTGGCCCTGGCCACCATCGAACTGCTGGACACCGAGTCCCCGTCGTACGCCCTCGACGTGCTCTCGGTGGTCGAGTCGATCCTCGACGACCCACGCCAGGTGCTCTCCGCCCAGCAGTTCAAGGCGCGCGGCGAGGCGGTCGCCGCGATGAAGGCCGAGGGCATCGAGTACGAGGCCCGCCTCGAACTGCTCGACGAGGTGACCTGGCCCAAGCCCCTCGCGGACCTGCTGGAGAACGCGTACGAGATGTACCGGCAGGGGCACCCGTGGGTGGCCGACCACCAGCTCTCTCCCAAGTCGGTCGTCCGGGACATGTACGAGCGGGCGATGACCTTCACCGAGTACGTGCAGTTCTACGGGCTGTCCCGCTCGGAGGGCCTGGTGCTGCGCTACCTCGCCGACGCGTACAAGACGCTGCGGCAGACCGTGCCCGAGGAGGCCAAGACCGAGGAACTGGTCGACCTGATCGAGTGGCTCGGCGAACTGGTCCGGCAGGTCGACTCCAGCCTGATCGACGAGTGGGAGCGGCTGCGCAACCCGAGCGACCTGCCCGAGGTCGCCTCCGCCCTGGAGGACCGCCCGGTCGCGGTGACCCGCAACGCGCGGGCGTTCCGGGTGCTGGTGCGCAACGCGCTGTTCCGGCGGGTCGAGTTGGCCGCGCTGCGGCACTGGGACGCGCTCGGCGAACTGGACGCGGACGCCGGTTGGAACGGCGACGCCTGGGCGGACGCGCTGGAGCCGTACTTCGAGTCGTACGGGGAGATCGGCACCGGGCCGGACGCCCGCGGCCCCGCCCTGCTCATGATCGAACAGGGCCGGGAGCGCTGGACGGTCCGGCAGATCCTCGACGACCCCGACGGCGACCACGACTGGGGCATCAGCGCCGAGGTCGACCTGGCCGCCTCCGACGAGGCGGGCGCCGCGGTGGTACGCATCACGGACGTCGGCCAGCTGTAAAAAATCCCTTCTTCAGGGGCCATCCGGAGTGTCCGGGTGGCCCCTTATCTTCCCTGGGCGATGTCAGGCCCGTCGATTAGAATGTATGTACTAATCGAGTTCCTGACCTGGGAGGATGCTCGTGACCGCGCCCATCTCCACCCCCCTCACGCCGTACGCCACCCTCCTCGGCTTCACCCGGTACGTCGACCGCACCGGCCCCACCAAGGCAAGCTTCGTCGGCGGCCTTCGCCGGCAGCGCGCCAGCCGCTCCGGTTTCAACCCGCACGGCCAGTTCGTCAAGGCGCTCAAGGCCGACATCGCCTTCCACACCGGCGGCACCCACCTGGCGCAGGTGGCCGACGTGGTCAAGCCCCGCTGGCGCCCGCTCTACCAGGCCCTGGTGCCCGGCGCGACGACCTGGCTGCACTCGCTCGGCGAGCCGGCCGGCGTCGACCTGGCCCAGACCCGGGACGCCCTGGCCATGCTCGGCGATCTCCCAATCAAGATCAACCCACACTTCGGTGTCCGGTACGCCGACGGCCGCGCCGAGGCGGTCCGGCTGCACTTCGACGAGGCCCCGCCCAGCGAGGAGGCGATGCTCGCCGCGCTGCACCTGACGGCCCGGCACATGGACGCCGTCCTGCCGCACGCCGAGCCGGTCCTGGTCGACGTCCGCCGGGGCATCGCCCACCGGATGCCCGACGGGGTGAAGCCCGACGAGATCGAGCGCTGGCTCGCCGGGGAGGCCGCCGCCTTCCGCACCATCTGGTCCGCCGCCGCCTGACCGGCACGCGCCGGTCACGAGCACGGCGGGCCGGGACGCATGCCACCTTCGCTCGATCCGGGATCGAGTGGCATCGGCACGACGAGAAGGCCACTCGATCCGGGATCCAGCGCGGTCTCGGTCCAGGGATGGCAGCCACGCGGCAGATCGCAGCCCCGGAGGTGGCGGACATCGGGCCGGTAGGCACACGTCGGTCATAGGGTGTGGACATGCGATTCGACCAGCACACCGTCGTGCTCCTGGTCCGGCCGGCTGACCCACCCGAGCTGCCACGGGATGCGGCCGACCTGTTGGAGGACGCACACCTGGCGCACCAGGCCGGGCTGGTGGAACAGGGCGCGGTGCTCGCCGCCGGGCCGTTCGTCGACCATGACGACGAGCAGGTCCGCGGCGTCGTCGTACTCTCGGTCGATCCGCAGATGGCCCGCGAGCTGTACCACAACGACCCCGCCGTCCGGGCGGGTCAGCTGATCGCGCAGGTGTTCTCGTGGATGGTCCCGGAAGGCAACATCCGCTTTGAGAACGTGGCGGTTCCCCGCTCGATGCTGGAGGCCGCCGCTGGCGACTGAACGGGCCGGTGGGGTCAGCGCAGGGAGGCCGCCGATCCAGGCTCAACGCAGGAGGTCGCCAGTCCAGGCTCGGCGCGGGGCGCCAATCCGGTCTCTGTCAGCCGGCGAGGTCGGCGGCGGCGAGCAACTCGACCACCGGCACCACCTGCGGATCGTCGACCGGCCCGATGATCACCCGCAGCGCCGGGAAATGATCAGCCAGCAGTCGACGGCACGATCCGCAGGGAGCCGCCAGGATCCGGCCCCGGTCGCCGACCGTGACGATCGTCTCCAGCTCGCCCACGTTCTGGGTGACCGCGGTACCGACCACCACCACCTCGGCGCAGGCGCCACCCGCGGGGTGCGCGACGTTCACCCCGGAGACGATCCGCCCCTCGGCGGTCCGGGCCGCCGTGGCGAGGGTGTGGGCGGCGCTGCGGCAGCGCAGCTTGGCCACCGCGCTGGCGGCCTGCACCAGCGCCCGGTCCGTGTCCCGCATCGTCATCGGCGTCCCCGTATTCGCTCCCGGCTCGGCGGTCAACGATAGACCGCTGCCGTACGCGGGAGCGCAGCACCACGGGGATGGGCGGTAACCAGGAGGCGCGCCCGGCCGCGGGCTGCCTATCCTTGGCCACGACATGCAGAATCCAGCCTCACCCGCCGCGACCGATCCCATCCGCGAGTTGCAGCGCCGCCTCTCCCCGCTCATGTTCCGCGACCAACGCCAGCTGCGACGACGGCTCGACGGGTTGCGGAAGCTGCGCGACCCGAGGCGGCGGGAGTCGACGTTGGCGGAGATCGCCGCCGAGACGGCGGCGGCGGAGGCCCGGCTGGAGCGGCGCCGGGCGGCCGTGCCGACGATCACCTACCCGGCGCAGTTGCCGGTCAGCGAGCGCAAGGACGACATCGCCGCGGCGATCCGGGACCACCAGGTGGTGATCGTGGCCGGCGAGACCGGCTCGGGCAAGACCACCCAGTTGCCGAAGATCTGCCTGGAACTGGGGCGCGGGGTGCACGGGCTGATCGGCCACACCCAACCCCGGCGGCTGGCCGCCCGTACGGTCGCCGACCGGATCGCCGAGGAGTTGGGCACCGAGCTGGGCGACGTGGTCGGCTACAAGGTGCGCTTCACCGACCAGGTCAGCGAGAACAGCCTGGTCAAGCTGATGACCGACGGCATCCTGTTGGCCGAGTTGCAGACCGACCGGATGCTCCGCCAGTACGACACGTTGATCATCGACGAGGCACACGAACGCAGCCTCAACATCGACTTCATTCTCGGCTACCTCAAGCAGTTACTCCCCCGCCGACCCGACCTCAAGGTGATCATCACCTCGGCGACCATCGAGACCGACCGGTTCGCCCGGCACTTCGCCGGTCCACCGACCGCCGAACACCCCGACGGCGAGCCGGCACCGGTGGTCGAGGTGTCCGGCCGGACCTACCCGGTCGAGGTGCGCTACCGGCCACTGATCGAGGTCACCGAGGACGGGGAGAGCGACGACGGGGACGAGGAGAACGTCCGCGACCAGATCCAGGCGATCGGCGACGCGGTCGAGGAGCTGGCCGCCGAGGGGCCGGGCGACATCCTGGTGTTCCTCAGCGGCGAGCGGGAGATCCGGGACACCGCCGAGGCGCTCGGCAAGCTGGTCGGTAACCGGCCCGCGCTGCGACACACCGAGATCCTGCCGTTGTACGCCCGGCTCTCCGTCGCCGAGCAGCACCGCGTCTTCGCTCCGCACAGCGGGCGCCGGGTGGTGCTGGCCACCAACGTCGCGGAGACCTCGCTGACCGTCCCCGGCATCAAGTACGTGGTGGACCCGGGCACGGCCAGGATCTCCCGCTACTCGCAGCGGCTGAAGGTGCAGCGGCTGCCCATCGAGCCGGTGTCCCAGGCCTCGGCCAACCAGCGCAAGGGGCGCTGCGGGCGTACCTCGGACGGCATCTGCATCCGGCTCTACGACGAGCAGGACTTCCTTTCCCGCTCCGAGTTCACCGACCCGGAGATCCTGCGCACCAACCTCGCCTCGGTCATCCTGCAGATGACCGCGATCGGCCTCGGCGACATCACCGCCTTCCCGTTCATCGACCCGCCGGACCGCCGCAACATCACCGACGGCGTCAACCTGCTGCACGAGCTGGGCGCACTCGACCCGGCGGAGGCCGACCCGGCCCGCCGACTCACCCCGCTCGGGCGGCGGCTGGCCCAGCTCCCGGTCGACCCTCGCCTGGCCAGGATGGTTCTGGAGGGTGAACGCAACGGCTGTGCGACCGAGGTGGTGGTGATCGCCGCCGCGCTGTCGATCCAGGACCCGCGGGAGCGGCCGGCCGACAAACAGGCCCAGGCGGACCAGGCGCACGCCCGGTTCACCGACAAGGAGTCCGACTTCGTCGCGTACCTCAATCTCTGGCGCCACCTGCGCGAACAGCAGCGAGCTTTGTCCTCCGGCGCGTTCCGGCGGATGTGCAGGGCGGAGTACCTCAACTACCTGCGGGTCCGCGAGTGGCAGGACATCGTCAGCCAGCTGCGCCAGGTGCTGCGTACCCCCGAGGGGGACGGCCGGGGACGCGGCCGGCGGGGGCGCACCGACGCCGCGCCCGACGGAGGCGGACGGGGTACGACGGAGGCGCCGCGCGGCGGCGCGGACCTGCCGGAGGAGATCGACACTCCTCGGGTGCACCAGTCGCTGCTACCCGGTCTGCTGTCCCACGTCGGCCTCAAGGACGCCCAGAAGAACGAGTACCTGGGCGCCCGGGGGGCGAAGTTCGGGCTGTTCCCCGGCTCGGCGCTGTTCCGCCGGCCGCCGCGCTGGGTGATGGCCGCCGAGCTGGTGGAGACCTCCCGGCTCTGGGGTCGGGTGAACGGCAGGGTCGAACCGGAGTGGGTCGAACCGCTCGCCCAGCACCTGGTCAAGCGCAGTTACAGCGAGCCGCACTGGGAGAAGAAGCAGGCGGCGGTGATGGCGTACGAGAAGGTCACCCTCTACGGCGTCCCGCTGGTCACCTCCCGCAAGGTGAACTTCGGCCGGATCGACCCGGTGCTGAGCCGGGAGCTTTTCATCCGGCACGCGCTGGTCGAGGGCGACTGGTCCACCCACCACCAGTTCTGGCGGGACAACCAGCGGCTGCTGGGCGAGGTGGCGGAGCTGGAGAACCGGGCCCGGCGGCGGGACATCCTGGTCGACGACGAGACGATCTTCCAGTTCTACGACGAGCGGATCCCCGCCGAGGTGGTCTCCGGGCGGCACTTCGACACCTGGTGGAAGAAGACCCGGCGGGAGCGGCCCGACCTGCTCACCTTCACCCGGGAGCTGCTGGTCAACGCGGGCCGGGGCGGGGTCGACGAGGCCGACTACCCGGACCGGTGGAGCGCCGACGGGGTCACCCTGCCGCTGACGTACACGTTCGAGCCGGGAACCACGACCGACGGGGTGACGGTGGACATCCCGCTGCCGCTGCTCAACCAGGTGCCGGCGGAGAGCTTCGACTGGCAGGTGCCCGGGCTACGCGAGGAACTGGTGGTCGCGTTGATCCGCTCGCTGCCGAAGCCGGTGCGGCGCAACTTCGTGCCGGTGCCCGACTTCGCCCGCGCCGCGCTGGCGGCGATCACCCCGGGCGAGGAGCCGTTGCTGGACGCGCTGACCCGACAGCTGCGCCGGATGACCGGGGTGACCGTGCCCCGGGACGCCTGGGACCTGGGCAAGCTGCCGCCGCACCTGCGGGTCACCTTCCGGGTGCTCGGCGAGGACGACAAGCCGGTCGCCGAGGGCAAGGACCTGCCGGCCCTGCAACGCCAGCTCAAGGCCGAGGTACGTCAGGTGGTGGCCGCCGCCGCGCCGGACGTGGCCCGTACCGGCCTGACCGGGTGGGAGATCGGCACCCTGCCCCGCACCATCGAGCAGGTGCGGGCCGGGTACGCCGTCACCGCGTACCCGGCGCTGGTGGACGAGGGCACCACGGTGGGGGTACGGGTGTTCGACTCGCCGGCCGAGCAGGAGGCCGCGCACTGGGCGGGCACCCGTCGGCTGCTGCGGCTGACCGTGCCGTCGCCGGCGAAGTTCCTCCAGGGGCGGCTGACCAACGAGGCGAAGCTGGCGCTGTCCCGCAACCCGCACGGCGGGGTCCAGGCGCTGATCGAGGACGCCGCCGGTGCGGCGATCGACAAGCTGGTTGCCGACGCGGGTGGCCCGGCCTGGGACGCCGAGGGCTTCGCCGCGCTGCGGGACAAGGTCCGGGCCGGGCTGGTGGACACGGTGGTGGAGGTGATGGACCGGGTCCGGGCGGTGCTCAGCGCCGGGTACGCGGTGCAGCAGCGGCTCGGTGCGACGAAGAACCTGGCCGTGGTGGCCGCCCTGGCCGACATCCGGAACCAGCTCACCAGGCTGGTGCATGCCGGCTTCATCACCGAGGCCGGGTACGCCCGCCTGCCCGACCTGCTGCGCTACCTGACCGCGATCGAGCGGCGGATGGACCGGCTGACCGCCAATCCGCAGCGGGACAAGCAGCAGCAGGACCGCGTCGCGGTGGTCCAGCGGGAGTACGACGAGATGGTCGCGGCGCTGCCGCCGGCCCGGCGGGGTTCGGCTGCGGTGCGGCAGATCCGTTGGATGATCGAGGAGCTGCGGGTCAACGTGTTCGCCCAAGCCCTGGGCACCCCGTACCCGGTCTCCGAGCAACGGATCTACCGGGCGATGGACGACGCCGAGGCGCGCTGACGCCCGCCGACGAGAACCCGGAGCGCCACGTCCGGGCCGAGCAACCGGGCCGGCGGGTCGATCAGGTTGAGTACCCGCAGGAACGCGGCCCCGAGCACGGCGTCGTCCGCGGCGGCGGCATGCAGCCGGGCCAGGTAGGCGTTGACGAAGCGGACCATCAGGGTGCGTCGGCCACGAACGCCGGGAAAGCGTAGGTCCGCGCCGACAGCTATGGACCACGGTGCGTCGATCATGCGGGCCGCCTGCCGGAAGAACCGTCGGGCCAGCCGGTCATGGTCGCGGGCGAGGAGACGGCGCAGCAGCAGCGCCTGCCCCGCGGCAACCGTGATGCCCTGCCCGTAGACCGGATTGAGGCTGCACAGCGCGTCGGCGAAGACCAGATAGCCGTCCGGGAACCGGGCCAGCCTCTCGTACCGACGTCGGACGCTCGCCGGAAAACGCATCCGCACCGGCTCGTCCAGCGGCTCCCCGTCGCGGACCAGTTCTCCGACCTGGGGCGCGGTCAACGAGGCCGCGTACCGGGCGAAGCCGTCGTCGTCCACCGGCGGTTCCTCGCCCAGGATCCCGGCCATCGTGACCGCGAAGCGGTCACCCTCCTGCGGCGCCACCACGCCGTACCGCGGGCGGCCGGGCATCGCGTTGGCGAGTACGCCGAGCATTCCGTCCAGTTGGCCGGCCTCGCGGCGGTAGCGGCGGGTCACGTAGGTGACCCCGACCTCCACCCGCTCCTGCTCGGCTGTCGGATAGCCGAGTTCGGCGAGCCAGATCGGGCTGCGGCTGCCCCGGCCGCCGGCGTCGATCACGAGATCCGCGGCAAGGCTGTCCCCCAGGCCGGTGGTCGGGGCGAGCCGCACACCGGTGACCCGGCGGCGATCGGGCGTGGCGGTCAGCCCGGTGACTTCGCACTCCGGCACGATGCGTACCCCGGGCAGGGCGGCCACCCGTTCCCGAACCGCCTGTTCGAGCAGCGGACGGCTCATGCCGAAGGCGGTGAGGTCGGAACTGGCCGGGCGCATCCGGTGACCGTCGTTGTACCAGTGCACCTGACCATGCAGATCGACCGGGGTGGCGCCCCGGCGGTACAGGTCGGCGCCCAGTTCGGGGAACAGTTCCTCCAGGATCTGCCGTCCTCGGGCGAGCAGGACGTGCACCTGGCGGCCCTGCGGCACGCCGCGACGGTGCGCCGGTTCGGCCGGCAGCGTGTCCCGGTCCAGCAGGGTGACCTCGGCGAACGTGTCCACCAGCGCGCGGGCCGCGAGCAGGCCCCCCAGGCTGGCACCGACGACAACGGCGTGACCGGAGGCTGCCATGCCGGCAGCCTATTCAGCCCGGCTGTCGAGAAACTTCTTCATGCGTGCCCGGTTGCGGACGGTTGTCAGGTGAGCGGTTCCACGCCGGGCGGCAGTTCGTCGGCGGCGGTGGCGGTGTGCACGTATTCGAGGAGGATGCGGCGTAGTTCGCGGCCGGCGTGGGTGGGCACCACGTCGCGGCGGCGGGCCACTGCGATGGTGCGCCGTACCCCGGGTGGGGCCAGCCGGGTGACCCGGATGCCGGGCCGGCGCGCCACCACGATGCCGGGAACCAGGGCGACGCCCAGCCCGGCCTCGACGAAGCTGAGCACGGCGTCCATCTCCCCACCGTCGACCGAGAGGGTCGGTTCGAAGCCGGCCTCCCGGCACGCCTGGAGCGTGGCGTCACGCAGGTCGTAGCCCTCGCGGAACATCACCAGCGGCTGGTCGCGCAGGTCGGTGACGCGCAGGTCGCCGGCGGGCGAGACGGACGGCAGCGGGTCGACCGAGGCGACCACCAGGCTCTCCCGCAGGATCGGGTCGGCGCGCAGCCCGGGGTCGGTGCCCTGCGCGGGCATGATGATCAGCGCCAGGTCCAGGTCGCCGCGGAGCAGGTCACGGACCAGATCCTGCGAGCCGCCCTCCTCCACCCGGAGGTCGACGGTGGGATGGGCGTCCCGGAACCGGCGCAGCACCGGCGGGGCGAGCGACGTGGCGAGGCTGGGCGTGGCACCGAGACGGACCCGACCGCGCCGCAGGCCGACCAGTTCCTGCACCTCCCGGGTCGCGGTCTCGACGTCGGCGAGGATCCGCTTGGCCAGCGGCAGCAGCACCTCCCCTGCCGCGGTGAGGGTGATGTTGCCTCTTACCCGCTCGAACAGTGGGGCACCGAGGGTGTCCTCCAGTGCGTGAATTTGCTTACTCAACGAGGGCTGGGTGATGCCGACGATGTCGGCCGCCTGGGTGAAATGTCGTACTTCGGCCACCGCGACGAAGTACCTCAGCTGATGGAGCTGCATCTACATAGCTTATGGCTATCAAGACTGCGGCGTCGATGCATTGGACGACTGATCAAACTACTCCTAGCGTCGGTCACGTGGTAGTCACGACAAGAACGCGGTCGCCCATCCGATCCAATGTCGGCCTCAAGGCCGTCATGGCGGTGACGGGCATTCTCCTGGTGCTGTTCCTCATCGCACACATGCTCGGCAATCTGAAGATCTTCACGGGCGCAATGTCGTTCAACCACTACGCGGAGTGGCTGCGCGAGATCGGCGCCCCGCTGCTGCCGAGCGCCGGGTTCCTGTGGATCCAGCGGGTCGGACTGCTGGTGGCGGTGCTCCTGCACATCGGGGCGGCCACGGTGCTCGCCCTGCGCGCCCGCGCCGCCCGCCCGGTGCGCTACGCCCACCGCAAGAAGGTCCGCGGCAGCTACGCCGCCCGCACCATGCGCTGGGGCGGCGTGATCATCCTGCTCTTCGTGATCTACCACATCCTGGACCTGACCACCGGCACGCTGAACCCGATCGGCGACCCGGCCCGGCCGTACGCCAACGTGGTCGCCGACTTCGCCCCGGCGCGCTGGTACGTCACGCTCTTCTACACGCTGGCGGTCGTCGCCCTCGGCTTCCACCTGCGACACGGCGTGTTCAGCGCGCTGCGCAGCCTCGGCCAGCAGACCCCGCGCGGCGAGCAGCGGGCCCGGGCGGTGGCGCTGGTCTTCGCCGTCGCCCTGTGCGCCGGCTACCTGCTGGTCCCGTTCGCCGTACTCACCGGATTGGTGTCCTGACCATGGAACTCTTCACCGAGGGCGACCCGATCGCCGACACCCGGGCTCCGGACGGGCCGGTCGAGACCCGCTGGGAACGCCGCCGCTTCGAGGCGAAGCTGGTCAACCCGGCCAACCGGCGCAAGATGACCGTGATCGTGGTCGGCACCGGCCTGGCCGGTGGCTCCGCCGCGGCCACGCTCGCCGAGCAGGGCTACCGGGTCAAGTCGTACTGCTACCAGGACAGCCCGCGCCGGGCCCACTCGATCGCCGCGCAGGGTGGCATCAACGCCGCCAAGAACTACCGCAACGACGGCGACTCGGTGCACCGGCTCTTCTACGACACCGTCAAGGGTGGCGACTTCCGCTCCCGGGAGTCGAACGTGCACCGGCTGGCCGAGGTCTCGGTCAACATCATCGACCAGTGCGTCGCCCAGGGCGTCCCGTTCGCCCGTGAGTACGGCGGCCTGCTCGACACCCGTTCCTTCGGTGGCGCCCAGGTACAGCGCACCTTCTACGCCCGGGGCCAGACGGGCCAGCAGTTGCTGCTCGGCGCGTACCAGGCGCTGGAGCGCCAGATCGGCCTGGGCAACGTGGAGATGAACACCCGGCACGAGATGCTGGAGCTGATCGTCGTCGACGGCAAGGCCCGGGGCATCGTGGTCCGGGACCTGG
The DNA here is from genome assembly GCA_005402585.1 of Micromonosporaceae bacterium KJ-029. GTDB lineage: Bacteria > Actinomycetota > Actinomycetes > Mycobacteriales > Micromonosporaceae > Micromonospora. Next base: position 526,960 of record BIFP01000008.1, read on the forward strand.
TCACCGGCGAGATCACCACCGAGTTCGCCGACGCCGTCGTGCTCGCCTCCGGCGGCTACGGCAACGTCTTCTACCTCTCCACCAACGCCAAGGGCTGCAACGTCACCGCCACCTGGCGGGCACACCGCAAGGGCGCGTACTTCGCCAACCCCTGCTACACCCAGATCCACCCGACCTGCATCCCGGTCTCCGGCGACCACCAGTCGAAGCTGACCCTGATGAGCGAGTCGCTGCGTAACGACGGCCGGGTGTGGGTGCCGAAGGCGAAGGGCGACGACCGCAACCCGAGGGACATCCCCGAGGACGAGCGGGACTACTACCTGGAGCGGATCTACCCCTCCTTCGGCAACCTCGTGCCCCGGGACATCGCCTCCCGGGCCGCGAAGAACGTCTGCGACGAGGGACGCGGCGTGGGCCCGACCAAGCTCGGCGTCTACCTCGACTTCGCCGACGCCATCAACCGGCTCGGCCGCAAGGCCATCGAAGCCAAGTACGGCAACCTCTTCGAGATGTACGAGCGGATCACCGGCGAGGACCCGTACGAGGTCCCGATGCGGATCTACCCCGCCGTGCACTACACGATGGGCGGCCTCTGGGTCGACTACGACCTCCAGTCGACCATCCCCGGCCTGTTCGTGATCGGTGAGGCGAACTTCTCCGACCACGGCGCGAACCGGCTCGGCGCCTCGGCGCTGATGCAGGGACTGGCCGACGGGTACTTCGTGCTGCCGAACACGATCGCCAACTACCTGGCGGCCGGCCCGTTCGAGGAGGTCGACGGCGGCCACCCGGCGGCCGTCGAGGCGCGCCGGGACGTCGAGGACCGGCTCCAGCGGCTGCTCGCGATCAACGGCGACCGGACGGTGGACTCGTTCCACCGCGAGCTGGGCCAGATCATGTGGGAGCACTGCGGCATGGAGCGCTCCGAGGCAGGGCTGCGCAAGGCGATCGACGAGATCCGCGCCCTGCGTGACCAGTTCTGGCAGCGGGTACGGGTGCCGGGCGACGGCGAGGGGCTCAACCAGTCGCTGGAGAAGGCCGGCCGGGTGGCCGACTTCTTCGAGCTGGCCGAGCTGATGTGCATCGACGCCCTGCACCGCGAGGAGTCCTGCGGCGGCCACTTCCGGGCCGAGCACCAGACCCCCGAGGGCGAGGCCCAGCGCGACGACGACCACTTCGCGTACGTCGCGGCCTGGGAGTTCACCGCCACTGGGGAGCCCTCGGTGCTGCACAAGGAAGACCTGAACTTCGAATACGTCCACCCCACGCAGCGGAGCTACAAGTGAACCTGACCCTGCGCATCTGGCGCCAGTCCGGCCCCGAGGACAAGGGTCGGATGGTGACCTACCAGGTCGACGACGTCTCCCCGGACATGTCGTTCCTGGAGATGCTCGACGTGCTCAACGAGCGGCTCATCCTCGACGGTGATGAGCCGATCGCCTTCGACCACGACTGCCGCGAGGGCATCTGCGGCATGTGCGGCCTGATGATCAACGGCGACGCGCACGGCCCGCAGCGCGGCACCACCGCCTGCCAGCTGCACATGCGGCAGTTCTCCGACGGCGACACGATCGACATCGAGCCGTGGCGGGCCCGCGCCTTCCCGGTCATCAAGGACCTGGTGGTCAACCGCAACGCCTTCGACAAGATCATCGCTGCCGGCGGGTACATCACCGCGCCCACCGGCAGCGCCCCGGAGGCGCACTCCGTGCCGGTGGCCAAGGCCAACGCGGACGCCGCCTTCGAGTCGGCCGCCTGCATCGGCTGCGGTGCCTGCGTGGCGGCCTGCCCGAACGGCTCGGGCATGCTCTTCACCGCCGCCAAGGTCACCCAGCTCTCGCTGATGCCGCAGGGCCAGCCGGAGCGGTACACCCGGGTGATCGGCATGGTCGACGCGCACGACGAGGCCGGCTTCGGCGGCTGCACCAACGCCGGCGAGTGCACCGTGGTCTGCCCGAAGGGAATCCCGCTGACCAGCATCGGCCGGCTGAACCGCGACTACCTGGCGGCGACCAGCAAGCGGGGCGACACTCCCGGTACCTGAGTCGTACCGCGACCGAGCACGACCGGCCGCCGCTGCCCCTCGCGGGCACGGCGGCCGTCCGTTTCCTCCCCCGGCTGCTCCTGCCCGGTCCGCGACGGGATCACGCGCGTCGATCAGTCCGCCTAGGGTGTCCTGAGGACAGATACCGGCGCCGATAGGAGAAACAGTTGACCGTCCGGATGAACCGCAGGGCCGCGATCGGCCTCGGCACGATCGCCACCGCCGGAACCGTGTTGGGTGGAACCATGCCAGCAGCCGCCGCGCCTCGCCCCGAGTCCGCCGCCGACATCGGGTCGGGAGACGGCAACCGGAGGCTCGTCGCGGCGCGGATCGGTGCCGCGTACCGCCAGGAGAGCACCCGGGCCGGCGGAAACTGGCAGGCGTACGTCAGCCTCGCCGACCAGGCCGGCGGCGATCCCCTGGTCGCGGTGAGCGAGTCCGCGGACCAGCGGATCGAGGCGTACAGCGTCAACAAGATCGCCGTGGCCGCCGCGGTGCTGGACAAGGTCGACCGGGGCCTACTCACGCTCGACCAGCAGGTGGAGGTCAGCGCCGCGATCGTCGTGCCCGGCGGCGACGGCATCTTCAGCCTCGACGGCGCCTACCCCAGCATGGTCACCCTGGGACACGCGCTGGCCAACCTGCTGACCGTCTCCGACGACACCGCGGTACGGCTCTGCGGCCTGGTCTGCCCGGCCGCCGAGGTCAACCAGATCCTGGCGGCCAAGGGGTTCCCCAACACCCAGGTACAGCCGGTGGCCAACCCGAACCGGTTCTTCCTGGGCACCAGCACGCCCCGGGAAACGCACGACCTGCTGCGGGCGCTCGTCGCCGGCACGCTGCTCGCGCCGACCTCGACCGCGTTCGTACTGCGGCTGCTGCGCTCCCCGGTGGCGTTCACCGACGGCGTCCGACGCGCCATGTCCTCCGCCGAGCGGGCCCGGATCGCCACCAAGGCCGGCTGGTTCGCCGACGCGCGACACGAGGCCGGTGTGATCTTCGACCCAGCGGGTGCCCCGCTGGTGACGTACGCGTTGTTCGCCGACGGTCAGGCCGGCGCGGACGACTACGGCGCCACCCACCCCGCCGTGCAGGCACGGGCCCGGCTCGGCCGGCGCATCCTCGACCTCACCTCCGGTGTCGGCGGCAACGGCACCGCCCACCGCGGCTACCCGTACCGCCCGAGCAACGGCGGCTGAACCTGCCGTCGGCGACTACGGTGGACCCGAGAGCAGCGGAGGGGGAGCCATGCGGGCGCCGAAGGAGCCGACGGGACCGACGACCGGCCGGCGGATCAGCGGAGCGGCGGCCGGCCTGGCCGCGTTGGCCGGGCTGGCCGGCCTCGCCTGGGCGGTCCGGGACATCCCGGCCGCCCTCGGCGGCCGGCTGACCGGCACACGGGCCGAACGGGCGGGCCGATCGTCGCAGTTCCGCGACGGGGTGTTCCACAACCGGACGGATACCCGGACGATGAGCCCCGACTCGGACCGCAACCTGCTCCGAGAACTGATCTTCGGCAAGCAGAAGCGCCGACCGACGTCCGCCGTGCCGCTGGTCCGGGCGACCGCCGCGCCCGCGGTCGACGTGGCGCGCGAACTGAACGTCGTCTGGTACGGCCACGCGTCCGCACTGATCGAGATCGAGGGGCGGCGGGTGCTGCTCGACCCGGTGTGGAGCGACCGCTGCTCCCCGTCCGCCGCGGTCGGCCCACGCCGGCTGCACGAGCCACCGGTACGCCTCGACGAACTGCCCCGCCTCGACGCGATCCTGATCTCCCACGACCACTACGACCATCTCGACATGGCGACGGTGCGGGAACTGACGGCCCGACAGACGGCACCGTTCCTGGTGCCGCTCGGGGTCGGCGCCCACCTCGACCGCTGGGGGGTGCCGGCGGAGCGGATCATCGAGCTGGACTGGTCGCAGACCCACCGGGTGGGCGACCTGGAGATCACCTGCGCCGCCGCCCAGCACTTCTCCGGCCGGGGACTGCGCCGCAACGGCACCCTGTGGAGTTCGTGGGTGGTGGCCGGCCAGCACCGCAAGGTCTACTACACCGGGGACTCCGGCTACTTCGACGGGTACGCCGAGATCGGTGCGGCACACGGGCCGTTCGACGTGACGTTGATGCAGATCGGCGCGTACGACCGGGCCTGGCCGGGCATCCACATGTTCCCGGAGGAGGCCGTCACCGCCCACCTGGACCTGCGCGGTGGGCTGTTTCTGCCGGTGCACTGGGCGACGTTCAACCTCGCCCTGCACGACTGGTCCGAGCCGGTGGACCGGCTGTGGGCCGAGGCCAAGGCGCGGGACGTGCGGCTGGCCGTACCACGCCCCGGCGAGCGGGTCGTGGTGGACGACCCACCGGCCGTCGACGGCTGGTGGCAGGCGGTGGCCTGACCGCTCAGAGCACGAAGGCGTCGGTCCAGAGGGCGCCGGAACGGCCGGAGAGCGAGTCCAGCATCGCCACCGCCTGCCCGTCGGTCAGCTGGGCCACGAAATCCACGATGGCCCGGCCGCGGGCCTTGTCGACCCGGTCCGGGGTACGCGGATGCAGCTCCGCCTCGGCCAGCTCCACCAGGTCGTGCAGCCGCCGGGGCAGCCGGGACTCCTCCTCCGGATCGAGCAGCCACTCCAGCAGCGCCTCCACCAGGGTGCCGAGCAGCCGGGCCTGGCCCCGCTGGTGCAACGCCAGATCGGGACGGGCCAGCACGAACCGGTGGTGGACGAACTTGAGCACCTGCACCTCGTGCCACTGGGCCGGAGCCAGCAGCACATGCCCCGAGCGCATCGCGGGCTGCTCGACGACGGTGATCGCGTCGACGAACCGGGTGGTCCACCGCGCGGAGAAGCGCGCCACGTACTGCTCGGCCTCGATCGAGCCGTCGAACGGCAGGGCGAGCAGCCCCTCGACCAGTTCTTCCCGAACGTGCTCGACCGCCGCGGCGAACGCGTCGTCGTCGGCGATCCAGCCGTCCTTGCGGTGCAGTTGCCGGCGCAGGCGCTCGATCGCGGTGCCGGGGCGGCGGGCCGAGGTGGTCAACGCCGCGTCGGTGATCGCCCGCAGGTGAGCGCCCTCGCGCTGCCAGGCCATCAGCTCGGCGGCCACCGCGCCCTGCTGGAGCACCCCGACCCGGTAGAAGTCCTCCACGTCGTGGATGGCGTACGCGATGTCGTCGGCGGTGTCCATCACCGACGCCTCGACGGTCTGCTGCCAGTCGGGGATCCGCCCGGCGAACGGTGCCCGGGCCTGGCGCAGGTCCTCCAACTCGGTGCGGTACGCCCCGAACTTCACCGAACCGCTGTCCGGGTCGTCCGGCGGCGGAGTGGCCCCGCGCGGCGGCGGGTCCAGCAGCCGCGGATGCGGATCGGGATAATCGAGCCGGGTCCACGGGTACTTCAACATCGCCGCCCGCACCGCCGCGGTCAGGTCGAGACCGGTGGTCGCCGCGCCGCGGATCTCGGTCGACGTGACGATCCGGTACGACTGGGCGTTGCCCTCGAACCCGTCGGTCAGGCCGAGCCGGTGCCGGGCCAGCCGGTCCAGCACCCGCTCCCCCAGGTGACCGAAGGGTGGGTGACCGAGATCGTGGGCGAGCGCCGCCGCCTCCACCACGTCCGGGTCGCAGCCACCCAGCTTCTCCACCAGGTCGCGCTGCCACCCGTCGGCGGTGAGCCGCTCGGCGATCGCCCGAGCCACCTGGGCGACCTTGAGACTGTGGGTGAGCCGGTTGTGCACCAGCAGGCCGGACCCGCCCGGGCTGACCACCTGGGTGACCCCGCCCAGCCGGGTGAAGAACGGCGAGCCGACGATGCGGTCCCGGTCGGCCCGGAACGGGCTGGTCGCGAGGTCGCCGAGGGCCCGTGCGCTGCCGCCGAAGAGGCGCCGGGCGCGCGGCTCCACAGGTGCTTCCATGATCGCCACGGTAGCCCGGCAGAATGCACCACGGAACCCACACCAGAAGGCGGAGCCACATCGTGACCCTCTCTGTTCATCAGCGCATCGCCGAGGAACTCGGCGTCGCCGAGCGCCAGGTACGCGCGGCCGTGGAGCTGCTCGACGGTGGCGCCACCGTGCCGTTCATCGCGCGCTACCGCAAGGAGGCCACCGGGCTGCTCGACGACACCCAGCTGCGCACCCTGGAGGAGCGCCTGCGCTACCTGCGGGAGCTGGACGAGCGGCGGGCGGCGGTGCTGGAGTCGATCCGTACCCAGGGCAAGCTGGACGAGGCCCTGGAAGCGCAGATCATGGCGGCCGACTCGAAGTCCCGCCTGGAGGACATCTACCTGCCGTACAAGCCGAAGCGGCGGACCAGGGCGCAGATCGCCCGCGAGGCCGGACTGGAGCCGCTCGCCGACACGCTGCTCGGCGACCCGACGCAGGACCCGAAGACTGCCGCCGCCGGCTACGTCGACGCCGACAAGGGCGTGGCCGACGCCGCCGCCGCGCTGGACGGGGCGCGGGCCATCCTGATCGAGCGGTTCGCCGAGGACGCCGACCTGATCGGCACGCTGCGCGAGCAGATGTGGTCGCGCGGCCGGCTCGTGGCCCGGGTACGCGAGGGGCAGGAGACCGCCGGGGCGAAGTTCGCCGACTACTTCGACTTCGCCGAGCCGTACCCGAAGCTGCCCTCGCACCGGATCCTGGCCATGTTCCGGGGCGAGAAGGAGGGCGTGCTCGACCTGACCATGGACCCGGAGGCCGACGGCGACGCCGACGCGGTCGTCACCGGCCCGACCCGGTACGAGGCCGCGATCGCCGGCCGGTTCGGGATCACCGACCAGGGGCGGCCGGCGGACCGGTGGCTCGGTGACACGGTGCGCTGGGCGTGGCGCACCCGCGTCCTGATCCACCTCGGGGCGGACCTGCGGATGCGGCTGTGGCAGGCGGCCGAGGAGGAGGCCGTCCGGGTCTTCGCCACCAACCTGCGCGACCTGCTGCTGGCCGCGCCGGCCGGTGCCCGGCCCACCATGGGGCTGGACCCGGGCCTGCGTACGGGGGTGAAGGTGGCTGTGGTGGACGCCACCGGCAAGGTGGTCGCCACCGACACGATCTACCCGCACGAGCCGCGCCGGCAGTGGGACGCCTCGATCGAGACCCTGGCCCGGCTCGCCGCGGCACACCGGGTGGAGCTGGTGGCGATCGGCAACGGTACGGCCAGCCGGGAGACCGACAAGCTCGCCGGTGACCTGATCAAGCGCTTCCCGCAGCTCAAGCTGACCAAGGTGGTGGTCTCCGAGGCCGGCGCGTCGGTCTACTCCGCCTCCGCGTACGCGGCGCAGGAGCTGCCCGGGCTGGACGTGTCGCTGCGCGGCGCGGTCTCCATCGCCCGCCGGTTGCAGGATCCGCTCGCCGAGCTGGTCAAGATCGACCCGCGTTCGATCGGCGTCGGGCAGTACCAGCACGACCTGTCCGAGGTGAAGCTGTCCCGGTCGTTGGACGCGGTGGTGGAGGACTGTGTCAACGGCGTCGGGGTGGACGTCAACACCGCGTCGGCCCCACTGCTGACCCGGGTCTCCGGCATCGGCGCCGGCCTGGCGGAGAACATCGTCCTGCACCGGGACGCGAACGGACCGTTCCGTACCCGGGGTGACCTGCGCAAGGTGCCCCGGCTGGGCCCGAAGGCGTTCGAGCAGTGCGCGGGCTTCCTGCGCATCCCCGACGGTGACGACCCGCTGGACTCCTCCAGCGTGCACCCCGAGGCGTACCCGGTGGTGCGCCGGATCCTCGCCAGCACCGGCCAGGAGCTGCGCTCGCTGATCGGCCGCAGTGCGATCCTGCGCGGGCTGCGGGCGACCGACTTCGTGGACGACACGTTCGGCCTGCCCACGATCAACGACATCCTCGCCGAACTGGAGAAGCCGGGTCGCGACCCACGACCGGAGTTCAAGACGGCCACCTTCGTCGAGGGCGTCGAGAAGATCAGCGACCTGACCCCCGGGATGATCCTGGAGGGCGTGGTCACCAACGTGGCCGCCTTCGGCGCCTTCGTCGACGTCGGTGTGCACCAGGACGGCCTGGTCCACGTGTCGGCGATGTCCCGCACCTTCGTCAAGGACCCGCGCGAGGTGGTGAAGTCCGGCGACGTGGTGAAGGTCAAGGTGCTGGACGTGGACGTGCCGCGCAAGCGCATCTCGCTGACCCTGCGGCTGGAGGACGAAGCGGAGCCGGGTGCCGGTCGGGGCGGTGGCCGAGGTGGCCTCGAACGGTCGGGCCGGGGCGGGCCGGGCCAGGGACGCGACGGGCAGGGCAGAGGCGGGCAGGGCCGCGGTGGCCAGGCCGGGCAGAGCCGCGGTGGCCAGGCTGGGCAGGCCGGGCAGGGCCGCGGTGGCCAGGCGCGCCAGGGCCGGGGCGGCGGAGCCGCGCCTGCCGACGGTGCGATGGCCGACGCGCTACGTCGCGCCGGCCTGCTCTGAACCGACCTGCCGCCACCGGCACCACGGCAGGCGGGGCGCGGGCGAACCGCCCCGCCTGCCGTGGGCCGGGGTGGCCCCGGCCCGTCATCACCTGGGGCCCTTTGCTCTGCTTCAACCCGCGCACTGGTTTGTCGCCGGGATCGGCGCGTCCGTTGAAGCAGAGCAAAGGAGGCTCCGAGGGCACCCGGGATGGCGGCGGCGGGGTGGAGGGTACGGTCGGGTCGTGGTCTCCGAAGACGGCCCGGACTGGCGGGAGGTGCGGCGGCACGCGGTGCTGGCGCACGCCGCGGCCGAGAAGCAGCGCCGCCAGGCCGAACAGGCGGAGGCGGCGGCGCTGGTCAGCGCCTTCGTGGCCGAGGCGCGGCGTCGGGGCCTGAGCACCACCCGACTCGTCGCCCGGTCGCACGACGGCCGGGCCCGCTACCGGACCCGGCTGCGCGGCTGGTACGTCGACCAGGCGCGGACCCGGGCCGTCGACGAGGACGGACGGTTCCACCTGCTGACCGTCCCGCGCGCACTGCGCGCCCGGCTGCTCGGGGCCGATCCGCAGCCCAGCCCGGCCCCGCTGGTGGTCGGGGAGGGCGGCCGGGACGGTGAGTCCGTGCCGCTGCGAATTCTGCTGCAACGCCGGCTCGGCGACGGCGACAACCGCCTCTGACCAGCGTCAACGACACCTCCGATGACAATTGGCACCCCGTTGTGCCGTGTCCTTTGCGTACCCTCGCGGGTTGACGTGTCGGGTTACGTGTCGACTGTCGCTATTCTCCCCTAGCGAGCCCCGTCAGTCTGATACGACCTGTTTGTCTGTTATGACCGATTGACAAACGGAGGTCAGAACGGTGCCCGTTTCCTCGGCGACCGCTCCCGTACGCCCATCCCGCCCCGCGCGGCCGGATGATCCGATCAAGCGGGTGTTCGACGTGGTCCTCGCGACCGTCCTGCTGGTGCTGACGTTGCCCCTGATGGCGGCGGTCGCGGTGGCGGTCGCCGTCGGCCTGGGCCGGCCGGTGCTGTTCCGCCAGTGCCGGATCGGGCTGGACGACCGCCCGTTCGAGCTGGTCAAGTTCCGCACCATGCGTGCGCCGCACGGCACCCTGACCAGCGACGCCGACCGGATCACCCCGCTCGGCAGCTGGCTGCGCGCGACCAGCCTGGACGAACTGCCCACGCTCTGGAACGTGGTGCGCGGCGACATGAGCCTCGTCGGCCCTCGGCCGCTGCTGCCCGAGTATCTCGGCCGCTACTCCCCCACCCAGGCTCGCCGGCACGAGGTCCGGCCGGGCGTCACCGGACTGGCCCAGGTACGCGGCCGCAACGGCCTCGACTGGGACGACAAGCTCGCGCTCGACGTGGAGTACGTCACGCACCGCAGTTTCCGCCTCGACGTGTCGATTCTGGCGGCCACGGTCCGCACCGTGCTACGGCGCGAGGGGATCTCCGCCGCCGGCAGTGCGACCGCGCCGGAGTTCCTCGGAGGCCGGCGATGACCGGCACCATCCATCTCTCCCCGCCGGACGTCGGACCGCTGGAGGAGTCGTACCTGATCGCCGCGCTGCGCTCCGGGTGGGTCGCGCCGGTCGGGCCGGATCTCGACGCCTTCGAGCGCGAGGTCGCCGGGCGGGTCGGCGCCCGGGGTGCGGTGGCGGTCATCTCGGGCACCGCCGCGCTGCACCTGGCCCTGCTGGGGCTGGGCGTCGGCCCGGGAGACGTGGTGCTGGTACCGACCCTGACCTTCGTCGCCACCGCCAACGCGGTCCGCTACACCGGCGCCCGACCGATCTTCGTGGACTGCGAACCGCACACAGGCAACATCGACGTCGCCCTCGTCGCCGAGTTGCTGCACCGGCTGAGGTCACGCGGCGAGCGGGTGGGGGCGGTGATTCCGGTCGACATGTTCGGCAGCTGCGCGGACTACACCGCGTTGCTGCCGGTCTGCGCCGCGGCCGACGCCCCGGTGCTGGAGGACGCCGCGGAGGCGCTCGGTGCCACCCACGTCGGCCGTCCTGCGGGTTCCTTCGGGCTGGTCGGCGCCCTCTCCTTCAACGGAAACAAGATCATGACCACGTCGGGTGGCGGGATGCTCGTCGGCGACGACCTAACGCTGCTCGACCGGGCGCGGCACCTGTCCACGCAGGCACGCGAGCCGGTGACCCATTACGAGCACCGGGAGACCGGCTACAACTACCGGCTCAGCAACCTGCTCGCCGCGCTGGGCCGGGCCCAACTGGTCCGGCTGGACGCGATGATCGACCGCCGTCGGCGACTGCGCGACCGGTACGCGAAGCTCTTCGCTTCGGCGCCCGGAGTCGACCTGATCGGGGCCGAGGACACTGGCTCGAACTGCTGGCTCACCAGCATCCGGGTGGACCGGGAACGGTCGGGCTGGGCAGCGGCAGAACTCGCCGCCCACCTGGCGGCCCGGGACATCGAGACCCGGCCGGTGTGGAAGCCGATGCACCTGCAACCGGCCTACGCCGACGCCGAGAGCCTGCTCACCGGGGCCGCCGAGCGGCTCTTCGCGGAGGGGCTGACCCTGCCCAGCGGCAGCGCCCTCAACGAGCGGCAGGTCACCGTCGTGCTCTCCGCGATCGACGAGTTCCTGGCGGCGCGTACCGGGATTTCGGCGGAGTGACCACACCACTGGTGGTCGTCGGTTGCGGCGGACACGGTCGGGAGATCCTGACCATCGCCCGCGCCATGGACGCGGGAGCCGATCCGCCCCGCTGGCGGCTGCTCGGGTTCGTCGACGACCGGCCCAGCGAGGAGAACCTGAAGCGGGTGCACCGGCTGGACGTGCCCTGGCTCGGCGGAATCGAGTGGCTGCGGGACGCGCCCGACGGCACCCATCACGTCATCGGCATCGGCGACCCGCGGATCCGGCGGGCGGTCGCCCAGCGGGTCGACCGGTACGGCACGCCGGCGGCCAGCGTCGTGCACCCCGACGCGACGCTCGGCGACGACCTGCGGCACGGCCCGGGGTTCGTGGCCTTCCCGGGAGCCCGGGTCACCACCAACGTCGTGCTCGGCCGGCACGTCCACCTCAACCAGAACTGCACCGTCGGTCACGACTGCGTGCTGGCCGACCACGTGTCGGTCAATCCGCTCGCCGCGGTCTCCGGGGACTGCCGGCTCGACGACGGGGTGCTCGTCGGCACCACGGCCGCCGTGCTGCAGGGGCTGCGGGTGGGCCGGGACAGCACCGTCGGCGCGGGTGCCTGCGTGGTGCGGGACGTGCCGGCGGGCGTCGTGGTCAAGGGCGTACCGGCCCGCTGAACACACCGCCCAAAACCGACAAAATGCGATTTTGTGCACCTGAAGTCGAAAACCGCCCATAGGCGCCCAGTCGGGATGTAACAAGGACAAGAGCGTACCTGCCCCTTCGGCCCGCCACGGGCGGAAGTGATCGACAGAAACAGGGAGCCGCACATGCCGCGGGATACACAGAGCACCCGACGCACGGACCCGACCGCACGCCGGAACAGGGCCCGGTACCGCGCCCTCGCGTTCCTCGCCACCGACGCCACGGCCTGGGTCGGCGGGTTCGTCGCGGCCGCCTGGACCCGCTACGAGTTCGCCCTCACCACCACCCAACTGACCCGCGCGGCCGGCTGCGGGCTGCTCGCCGCCGGGCTCCACGTGGCTGTGGTGGGGGCGCGCCGGATCCGCTCGGGTCGGCACCCGCTCGGCAGCCTGCAGGAGGTCCAGGGGCTGGCCGGAACCGCGCTCACCACCGCGGCGGTGATGCTGCTCGGCGTACTTCCGGTCGCCGAACGGCCGGTGCCGGCGAGCACCCCGCTGGTCGGCGGCGCGCTCGCCCTGCTGTTCATGCTCGCCGTACGCTTCGCCTACCGGCACCAGCGTGACCTGGCCCTGCGCCCGGACGTCCGCTCGTCGACACCGGTGCTGCTGTTCGGGATGGGCGACGCCGGCCAGGGGTTGCTACGCGCCCTGCTCACCGACCCACGCAGCCGGTACCTGCCGGTGGGCGCCCTCGACGACGACCCGGACAAGCGTGACCTCTCCGTCGGCGGGGTGCGGGTGCTCGGCGGCCGGAACGACGTCGCCACGGCGGTACGCCGCACCGGCGCGACCACCGTGATCTTCTCGGTGGCCAACGCCGACGCCGCCCTCATCCGCCAGATCCGGGAGGCCACGCTCAACACCGGCGCGGCGTTCAAGGTGCTGCCACCGGTCCGGGACCTGGTCGACCACCGGATCACGGTGACCGACGTACGCGACGTCCAGATCAGCGATCTGCTCGGCCGCCGGCAGGTGGTCGCCGACATGGCGGTACGGACGAACGGCCTGACCGGCCGACGCATCCTGGTCACCGGCGCCGGCGGCTCGATCGGCTCCGAGCTGTGCCGCCAGGTGATGAAGGCGAACCCGGGCGAGCTGATGATGCTCGACCGCGACGAATCGGCGCTGCACGCGCTCCAGATGTCGCTCAACGGCCGGGCACTGCTCGACGGCCCCGAGCTGATCCTCGCCGACCTGCGCGACGACGAGGGCATCCGGCGGATCATCCGGGAACGCCGCCCCGAGATCATCTTCCACGCCGCCGCGCTCAAGCACCTCACGCTGCTCGAACGGCATCCCGGCGAGGCGGTGAAGACCAACGTCTGGGGCACCCTGTCGGTGCTGGACGCCTGCCGGGACGTGGCGAAGTTCGTGAACATCTCCACCGACAAGGCCGCCGACCCGATCAGCGTCCTCGGCTACTCCAAGCGGATCACCGAGCGGCTGACCGCGCATGCCGCCTCATGCTTCCCGGGCACCTTCCTCAGCGTCCGCTTCGGCAACGTGCTGAGCAGCCGCGGCTCGGTGGTCACCGCGTTCCAGCGGCAGATCGAGACGGGCAACCCGCTCACCGTCACCCACCCCGAGGTGACCCGCTACCTGATGACCGTGCAGGAGGCGGTGCACCTGGTCCTCCAGGCCGCCGAGATCGGTCGCGACGGCGAGGCGCTGGTGCTGGACATGGGCGAGCCGGTACGAATCGCGGACCTGGCCCGCCAAATGGCCGAGCAGGCCGCCAGCGACGTGCCTATCGTCTTCACCGGACTGCGTCCCGGCGAGAAGCTGCACGAGGACCTGCTCGGCACCGGCGAGACCGACACCCGCCCGCTGCACCCGCTGGTCTCACACGTCGCGGTGCCGCCGCTGGATCCGCTGGAGGTCAGCGGCCTCGACCCGTTCGACACCCCGGAGAAGGTCGTCGCCGAGCTGGCCCGGCTCTGCGCCCAGCCGGTCAATCCGACCGTCGACAGCCTTCCACTACCGCGCTGAGCCGGCTCGAGGCCGCCGGTCGTGCCCGCTCGAACCGAGCACGACCGGTGTGGCGCCCTCCTCGTTTACCGCCAGGGACACACGCCTGAAACAGGGCGAAGGCCACCCGCACGAATGACAACCGGCTGTCGCGACGCCCTGCTGCCGAAGCCGGACCCCCGAGAAGAAATGGGGTGCCGATGCACCTGCCGCGACACACGGGCGTCGTCGTCGCGACCGCCCCCGTCGGACACCTCTGCCAGGGATGAACCGGTGAAGATGCTCCTGCCACAGACACTGGCGCGGCAACTGAGGGTCGACCGCAGTGGCAACCCGGCTCGGCGGCGGTCGTCGATCGCGACCGCTGGTCACCTCGTGGGCGCCCAGATACTCGTCGGCGTCGCCAGCCTCGCCATCAACGCGATGGCGGCCCGCACCATGGGCCCGGCAGGCCGTGGCAACCTCGCCCTGCTGCTCCAGATCACCTACGTGGCGAACATGCTGGCGATGGCCGGCACCGACCGCTCCTACCCGGCGACCGTCGCGCGGGATCGTGGCCCCCGACAGGCGGTGGCCGACATGCTCCGCCTGGTCACACCAACCGCGGTGGTGGTGGTCCTCGCCACCGTCCCGGTCGTCGTCGCGCTCGCCGACGACGGGGCACTCGTCGCAGTAGCCGGATTCGTTGCCACGGCGGCGGCTCTGGTGGCCGTGGCCATGCTGCGGACCGGGGCGGCCGCCTCGGCGGTGGTGTGGCCCTATCTGACCGCCATCGTCGTGGGACAACTCGTCCTCGTCGGCACGGCGGTGGCGCTCACCGCAGCCGGCACCACCTCACCGCACACATGGCTGGCGTTCTACGGTGTCGCCCTCGCCACCGGGCCGGTGGTCGCCGGGGTGTTGCTACGCCGAACCGACCGGTCCCCAGCCGAGGTCTCCCACCGCGTCGGAGTCGCCCGCCGGCTCGGTCTCCGGCTGGTGCCGGCCGCGGTGGCCAGCATGGTGATGCTCCGCGCGGACCGGCTGATGCTGCCGTGGCTCGGATCGTACGAACAACTCGGGCTGTACATCGTGGTAGCGACCGTCGCCGAGTTCGCCATCTGGCCGGTGCAGAGCTATGTGGACGCCCGTGCGCCCCGCTGGCACCAGCAGCACCTGGCCGGCGAACTCCGCCGCCTCCGGCCACTGCTCGGCGCGGCGGCGTACGGCACGGTCGCCGCGATCGCGCTGGTGCTGGTGGGCCACCTGCTGGTGGCTCCGGTCTTCGGCGAGGCGTATCGCGATTCCACCGTCCTGCTCGTACCGCTGGCCATCGGGACCGCCTGCTACAGCGTCAGCCGCATCGCGATCGGGCTGACGGTCGCCACCGGGCGTGCCCGCGGGGCCCTGGCCGCGGACATCCCCGCCATGGCGACCGCCCTACTCGCCTACCTCCTGCTGATTCCACAACACGGCGCGCTCGGCGCCGCGGTCGGTTCGGCCATCGCGTACGGCGTCGGCGCCGTGCTCGCGGTGGTGTTCTGCCGTACCCCGGCGGCCCCGCGAGCAGTGTCCGATCGGCAGGCATCGACCACACCGTCCTACTCTTCCGTCAGAGGCCACCAGTGACCATCACGATCCACGACCCGCACAAGGCCGGCCCTGGCCGGCATCGGTCCCCCGAGCTGGCAGAGCCGGAACACCCGTCGAGAGCACACCACGCGCTGGTCGAGGCGTTGGGCTGGGCCATTCTCGCCACCATCGCGTTCACGCTGGTCGGCTTCGTCGGCACCGACGAACAGCGCTGGTCGTCGGGGTTGCTCGGAGGGCTCTGCTGGTTGCTCGGCACCCGGGTCTTCCTCGGCCATGGTGGCCCGCTGCTCACCCCGCAGAGCATCTTTGGCTTCGCCTTCGCCATCTTCTTCGGAATCGGCGGCGTCTACCACGCCGTACTGGCGCCGAGCGAGGCCCAGCCGTGGCTGCGGCTGAGCCTGCTCCTCGCGCTGCTCGCCCAGGTCGGCATCCACTTCGGGTTCTGGTACCGGCGCCGTCCCACGTCTGGCGGACAGTTGCCCACCGGACTGCTGTCCGGGACCTCCGGCACCGTCCTCGCAGTCCTGGGCGCAGCCGCCTTCCTCGGGGCGGTGCTGTGGCGGTTCAGGTCCGCCGGCGACCCGTCGTTCACCAGCCTGGCGCTCGGTACCGCCTTCTCTGGCGTCACCCTGACGACGGCGGCCCTCGTCCTGCACGAGCGGGCCCGACTCCTCTCGCTGCGAAGCGTGGTGGTGCTCGCCATGCTCGCCATGTTCATCCGATACGTCCATGGGGGAACCGGACGGCTGCTGATCGTGGCGCTCGGCTTCGCCATCGCCATCATCTACGCGCTGCGTTTCCGCACCATGCTGATCAAGGTGGCGGTGATCGTCGCCACCGCACCGGTGCTCTGGTGGATGGCCCGTGACCGGCTGACCCTGATCAATGACCTGTCCTTCGGTGACTCGTACGGCCGTACCGGACTCGAGTCGGCCGTCCGACCGCCGCTGGGGTTCGCCGAGCTCCTGCACGCGTACCGGGCCGGCTCGTTCGCACCGTCCGGCGGAAGTACCTTCCTCAGCCTCCCGGCCATGTTCGTGCCCGACCAGTTCTGGGACGACCGTCCCATCGCCCTCGGCTACGAACTCGCCCGGATCACCGCCCCGACCAAGTACGGCACGGGGTACTCCGACGCCAGCTCGGTGTACGGCGAGTGGTTGTTCAGTTTCGGCTACCTCGGCCTGCTGCTGATGGTTCCGGTGATCGGGCTGGCCCTGCCTCTGCTCGATCGGATACTGGCCCGCAGCTTGCGGGCACGCTCCGACGAGGCCCGGCTGCTGGCGGTATCCGCCGCCATAATCCTCTGCGCCGGAGTGCCCGACCTGGTCTGGTCCGGCCTGCACACCTACGGCGTGCGCTCGTTACTGCGGCTACCGCTCCTGCTGATCCCGCTGCTGCTCATCGCGCTGCTGCGTCCTACATACCCGGCAGCGCCACCCCGGCACGCCACGGCGGGACTCCCGTTCCGCCATCCGCCCACCGGCGGTCCGCTGCCAAGGAACACGAGGTCGACCTGGGCGACCAGCCCGCGACGGAGGGTAAGAACATGACCCAATCGATGCGACTGTCCCCCGACCTGTGGAACGCCCCAAGGGCTCGGGTCGCGTCGCCGCGTTCCGCGCCGCCCCGATCCGGTGGCGGCACGACAGCCGACGGCCACCGCGGCTTCCGCGGGGACATCGAAGGACTTCGCGCGGTGGCGGTCCTCGGCGTGCTGCTCTGGCACGGCGGCGTGAGCGCTCTGCCCGGCGGATTCGTCGGCGTCGACGTCTTCTTCGTCATCTCAGGTTTCCTCATCACCCGTCTGATCGTCACCGAGATCGAGCGAACCGGGCGGCTGTCACTGCTCGACTTCTACGGCCGGCGGGCCAAGCGCCTGCTGCCCGGCGCCGCCGTGGTGCTCGCCTGCACCCTGCTGCTGAGCTGGTTGTTCCTGCCCCGGATCCGGTGGTCGGAGACCGGGTGGGACGTGCTCAGTGCCGGCCTGTACGCGGTGAACTGGCGGTTGGCCGAACGCTCGGTGGACTATCTCGCGGCTGACCAGGCCCCCAGCGTCGTACAGCATTTCTGGTCCCTCGCCGTCGAGGAGCAGTTCTACCTCGTGTGGCCACCGCTGCTGCTGCTCGCGGCCCTGCTCGTCCGGCGATCCGGTCGCCGCGGGCGCAGCGTGCGCGGCCCGTTGCTGGCCTGCGTCACGCTGGTGGCCGTACCGTCCCTGGCCTGGTCGATCCACTTCAGCACGGCGGACCCAGGTCGGGCCTACTTCCACAGCACCACCCGGGCCTGGGAGTTGGCCGTCGGCGCCGGGTTGGCGATCGGCGCCGCGGGGCTGGTCCGCATACCGCGCGTAGTCGCGGTGGCGCTCGGCTGGGCCGGTGTAGCCGCGGTCATCGCCGCGTTCGTCATGCTCCATCCGGGTCTGCCGTTCCCTGGCCACGTGGCGCTGCTGCCCACGCTCGGCGCCGCCGCGATCATCGCGGCCGGCCCAGCGGCCGGCCGGTTCGGGCCGGTGCTGGCGCTCGGCACACCGCCGATGCGGATGATCGGCGCACTGTCCTACTCGCTCTACCTCTGGCACTGGCCCCTGCTGGTCGTGGCCGAGGCGGCGCTGGGCGAGTTGCTGATGGCCCAATCGCTGGCGGTGGTCGCGTTCTCGGTGGTGCCGGCATACCTCACCTACCGGTTCGTGGAGAATCCGTTCCGCTTCAGCGAGTCCATCCGGCACTCGTCAGGGCGCGCGATCCAACTGGGCCTTGCCTGCACCGCCATTCCGGTCGTGGCCGGACTGCTCTTCCAGTTCACCGTCTGGCCACCACGCCCGAGCGCGCCGCCCGCCACCGTCATCGCCGACATCGGGTTGAACCGCTCGCAGGACCCATCCGCCCCGAAGCTCGGGGCGGCCGTTCTCGCCGCCCGAGCACGGGGAGACGAGACCGGCGCACCGATCAACCGCCCCGGCCCCTTCGTACCCGACCCGTTGGCGGCCCGAGGGGATCTACCGGACCTCTACCGGGACGGCTGCCAGGCCGGGGATACCGACATCGAACCGCGCTCGTGCACCTACGGCAACCCTTCGGCGTCGTTCACCGTCGCCCTCGTCGGTGACTCGCACGCCGCGCAGTGGGCCCCACCGCTGCAGGCGATCGCCGTCGCGAAGGGCTGGCGGTTGACCACCTACACCAAGTCCGCCTGCCCCTTCCTCAGCGCCGAGGTGCAGCACGGGGATCGCCCGTACAGCAGCTGCACAGCCTGGAACAAAGCCATGCGGGACCGGCTGACCGGGCCGGATCGCCCGGATGTGGTGGTCACCAGCAGCTCGAACTACCGCGTGGTACGCGACGGCCGGACGCTGAACAGCGAGGAGAGCCTCTCCGCACTGGCCGACGGGATGCGCACCAGCTGGCGCGCCCTCGACTCGGCAGGTGTGCGGACCGTGGTGCTGCGGGACACGCCGCGACCCGACATCGACATCGCCGAGTGCGCCTCACAACACACCGAACGGATGACGAAGTGCGCGGTCGACCGCGACGCGGCGCTGTCCGGCATCGGTCAGCGGCAGGCGGACGCGCTGTCGGGGTTGGCGAAGGTGCACCTCGTTGACCTCAACGACGCCATCTGCCCAACCGACAAGTGCGCCGCGGTGATCGGTGGCGTGCTCGTCTACCGCGACACCAACCATCTGACCGCCACGTACGCCGCGACCCTCGCCCCCAGGCTCGCCGACGCGCTCGACCGGCTGTTGCGCAAGTGACCACCGCTCGTCCGGCGGACGCCGCCGGACAGCCGACAAGGAGGACAGGCGTGCGTATCGTCTATCTGCATCAGTACTTCCGGACGCCGGCGATGTCCGGCGGCACCCGCTCGTACGAGTTCGCCCGCCGGCTGGTCGACCGCGGCCACGAGGTGCACGTGGTGACCAGCGACATCGAAGCCTCCGGCACCCGAGGCGACGGGTGGCGTACGACGGTCGAGGCGGGCGCGACCGTGCACTGGGCGGCGGTGCCGTACCGCGGCTCGATGTCCTACCGGGACCGGATCCGGGCCTTCTTCCGGTTTGCACAGATGGCTGCCGTCCGCGCCGCCGGCCTCGACCAAGACGTGGTTGTCGCGACCAGCACACCACTGACGATCGCCATCCCAGCGATCTACTCCGCACGTCGCCGCCGGGTTCCGATGGTGCTCGAGATCCGCGATGTCTGGCCTGAGGTGCCGATCGCCCTCGGCGCGCTGCGCTCACCGTTGAGCCGGTACGCGGCACGGCGGCTGGAGAGCTTCGCCTACCGGAACGCACGTCGGGTCATCGCCCTCTCTCCGGGCATGGCCGACAGCATCCGACGGCGGTTCCCCGCGGTACCCGTGAAGGTGGTGCCGAACGGGTGTGACCGGTCCCTGTTCGCAGATGCCGACGACGCCGGTGCCGAGTTGCGGGCGACGACGCCGTGGTTGGGCGACCGGCCGCTGTTCCTGTATGCCGGCACGCTGGGCTACGTGAACCAGGTCGACTATCTGGTCCGGGTCGCAGCCGTGGCACGGGAACTTCGACCGGATCTCCGATTCGCGGTCATCGGTGACGGACCCGAGGCAGCCTCCGTGCGGGCGCTGGCGGCCGACCTCGGCGTCCTGGACCGGAACTTCATCATGCTCGATCCAATGCCCAAGTCGGAGGTGGCGGCCTATTTCGGCGCCAGCACCGTTGCCGGGTCGACGGTCCGGGACGAGCCGGCCCTGCACGCCAACTCAGCCAACAAGGTATTCGACACCTGGGCTGCCGGCCGACCCGTCGCGGTCAACCATGAGGGATGGATCGCCGACACGATCCGGGAGAGCGGCGCCGGTCTGGTGCTGTCCGCCACCGATCACGCTCGCGCGGCACGGATGCTGATCGAATTCGTCGACGATCCGGTACGGGTCACGGCCGCCCGACAGGCAGCCCGCGCGGTCGCCGAGACCCGGTTCGATCGCGACCTCCTCTTCCGCCGCTTCGAGCAGGTACTACTCGACGCGGTCAGCGTCGGCCGGCCACCGTCGGCTTCGCCACCGCACACTGCAGTGGTGGGGGCGACCGATCGCTGAGGCACTCCCCGACCGTCCTTTGACATCAAGATGATCGATCAATTGACAGGTATTGCCGGTAGGACGAGGCTCGCGCTCAGAAATCCTTCTATCTGAGGGGGCGCGATGAGGCGCACACCGCTGGCGATCGCCGGCGTGTTCACTCTGGTCGGTGCGCTGGCGCTGACCACACCGGCGAGTGCACGGCCGTCGTCCGATCCGGGTAGCCGTGACAGCCTGGAGGTGTACGTCGGCACGGTCGGTCCGGCGCAGCTGCACCAGCTGCGCGAGGCCGGTGTCGACATCGGTCACGGCTCCACCACCGACCAGTCCGGCACCACGAGGATCGAGACGGTGCTCAGCCGGGGCCAGGCCGACCGGCTGGCCCGCAAGGGCGTCAAGCTTTCGGTCAAGCAGGTCCGCGGCAAGGCCGCCTCGCAGGTGCTGCGGGAACAGGCCGCGGCGGGCTGGACGGGTTTCCGCTCGTACAGTGAGCCGGGCGGTATCCGCGACGAGATCAACGCGACGGCGGCCCGTCACCCGAAGCTGACCCAGGTACAGACCATCGGTCGTTCGGCGCAGGGCAAGCCGATCCTCGCGATCAAGGTGACCAAGAACGCGAAAAGCACCAAGGACGGCAAGCGGCCGGCGGTGCTCTACGCCGGGACCCAGCACGCCCGGGAATGGATCACGCCGGAGATGACCCGCCGGCTGATGCACCACGTACTGGACAACTACGGCTCCGACCGGGAGATCACCCGGCTGGTCGACACGACCGAGCTGTGGTTCATTCCGGTGCTCAACCCCGACGGCTACGACCACACCTTCACTCCGGGCAACCGGCTGTGGCGCAAGAACCTGCGTGACAACGACGGCGACGGGAAGATCACCGGTGTCGACGGTGTCGACCTGAACCGCAACTTCGCCTACAAGTGGGGCTACGACAACGAGGGGTCCTCGCCGGACCCGACCAGCGAAACCTACCGCGGGCCCGGGCCCAACTCGGAACCGGAGACCAAGGCGCTGGACGCGCTGCTCAAGCGGGTCGGCTTCGAGTTCTTCGTCAACTACCACTCCGCCGCGCAGCTGCTGCTCTACGGCATCGGGTGGCAGGTCTCCACGCCGAGCCCCGACGACGTCATCTACGAGGCGATGGCCGGTGACGACGCCAACCCGGCGGTCCCGGGCTACGACCCGGACCTCTCCGCCGAGCTTTACACCACCAACGGCGACACCGACAGTCACGCCACCGTGCGCTACGGGACGCTCGGGTTCACCCCGGAGATGTCGACCTGCCAGGCGGCGGCCGAGTCCGACCCGAACGACCAGTGGCGCCCGGAGGACTGCGTCAGCATCTTCACCTTCCCTGACGACGAGAAGCTGATCGCCGCCGAGGTGGCCAAGAACCTGCCGTTCGCGCTCGCCGTGGCGAAGTCGGCGCAGCAGCCGGACGAGCCGGTCTCGGTGGTCGGCCGCAGCACCGCGGACTTCGTGGTCGACTCCTTCGACGTCTCGTACGGCCGCGACCAGGAGGTCGCCGCGATCACCCGGCGGTCGCTGAAGAACGTGCGGCTGAACTACACGATCAACGGAGGCAAGGCGAAGTCCGTCAAGGTCGACGAGTGGCGTGGCGGTGAGCGCTACGGCGACACCCACAACGACTACTACGCCGAGTTGCGCGGAGAGGTCACCGGCGCCCGGCCGGGCGACCGGGTGCAGGTCTGGTTCACCGGCACGAAGCCCGGCAAGGGCCCGGTGTCCAGCGAACGCTTCACCTACCGGGTGCACCACGACATCGGCGGGGACGTGCTGGTGCTGGCGGTGGAGGACGTGACCGGCCTGAGCCCGGCCCAGAACGCCACGACCGCCAAGTACGCCGACGACATCGCCGCCTCGCTACGCGCCGCCGGGCGCAGCAGCGACGTGTACGACTTCGACGCGATGGGCCGGACCGCCCCGCACCACCTGGGCGTGCTGTCGCACTACAAGACGGTGGTCTGGGAGACCGGCGACGACGTCATCCTGCGCTCCCCCGGCCAGGTACCCGGCACCGCGGCGAAGGCGGCGCTGGACACCGAGATGGCCGTCCGGGACTACCTGAACGAGGGCGGCAAGCTGCTGGTGAGCGGCAAGTACGCGCTCTACGCCCAAGCCGCCAACGGCCTGTACGCGTACCACCCGGACGCACCACCGGAGTGCACGGACGCCGACGACCCGACCTGCCTGCCGCTGCTGAACGACTTCCAGCAGTACTGGCTGGGGGCGTACAACTACGTCAGCGACGGCGGCACCTCGCCCGACGGGGAGCCGTACCCGGTTCAGGGTGACGACGGGGCGTTCGCCGGCTTCGCCGGGACGCTCAACGCCGAGGGTTCCGCGGGCAACCAGGACCACACCGCGTCGTTCCTGACCACGTCGGGCTTCCTGCCGGTCGAGCAGTTCCCGCAGTTCGCCAGCTCCGCGCCGATGGGCTGGAACCGGCCGGGTGGGGCGCCGTTCGACCCGCGTACGGGCGACTGGTACCTGTTCAGCGGGCAGGCGGACGAGTCGTACAAGCGGCTCACCCGGACCGTGGACCTGACCGGGGCCAGCAGCGGGGAGCTGCGCTTCTTCACCTCGTTCGACATCGAGTCGGACTGGGACTTCATGATCGTCGAGGCGCACGAGGTGGGCAGCGACGAGTGGACCACGCTGCCGGACTCCGGCGGCCTGACCACGCAGGACACCGGCGAAAGCTGCGCCTCCGGCTGGGTCGCGCAGATCCACCCGTTCCTCGCCCACTACCAGGGCGCGGACTGCTCGCCGACCGGCACCACCGGCGAGTGGCACGCGGCCACCGGCACGTCCAACGGGTGGAAGGAGTTCGTGGTCGACCTGTCGGCGTACTCGGGTAAGCAGGTGGAGGTCTCCATCACCTACGTGACCGACTGGGCCACCCAGAACCTCGGGGTGTTCCTGGACGACACCCGGGTGATCGTCGACGGGGCCACCGTCGCGGAGACGTCGTTCGAGACGGACCTGGGCGGCTGGACGGTGGCCGGGCCGCCGGCCGGTTCCAACCCGGCGGCCAACGACTGGTCGCGCAGCCAGCAGGCGTTCGAGGAGGGCTCGGTGGTGGTCACCAAGAACACCGTCTACCTGGGCTTCGGGCTCGAAGGGCTGGCTCCGGCCGCCCGGGACGAGTTGGTCGCCCGGTCGCTGACCCACCTGACCGGCCGGCCGCGCCGGTAGCTGTGATCGGGGGCGCGCCGGTGGTGTGGACGCACCACCGGCGCGCCTTGCGCGTACCGCCGTGGAACCGGTACCGACTGTGATGAGCTGTGGGCATGGACCGGATCCGGCTCGGGCTGGTGCTCCATCCCACCCGGGACGTCTCTCCGGTGGTGGACACCATCGCGGCCTGGGCCGCCCGGAACGAGGCGGCCCTGGCGGTACGCGCCGAGGACCGGCACCGGGTGCCCCCACCCGTCCGGGCGGTGCCGGCCGAGGATCTCGCCACCCGGTCGGACGTGCTGGTCAGCATCGGCGGGGACGGCACCATGCTGGGCGCGCTGCGGCTGGCCGTACCCGATCCGAAGCCGGTGCTCGGCGTACACCTGGGCAAGGTGGGGTTCCTGGTGGAGGTGGAACCGCCGGAGCTGTCGGCGGCGCTGGACCGGCTGCTGGCCGGCAACTTCACCGTGGAGGCGCACAGCTGCCTGGCCTGCGACGTGTGCGGCGACGACGTGGTCGCGTTCAACGACATCGCGTTGGTCCGCCAGCCCGGGCGGGGTTTCGTCAGCGCCACCCTGGCCGTCGACGGGCAGCGGTACGGCTACTACCGGTGTGACGCGCTGGTGGTCAGCACCCCGACCGGTTCGACCGCCTACAGCTACGCGGCCGGCGGCCCGCTGGTCTCCCCGGCGACCGGGGCGGTGGTGGTGACCCCGAGCGCCCCGATGGCCGGCATCTCGCGGTCGGTGGTGCTCTCCCCCGACGAGGCGGTCCGGTTGGAGTTGCGCCCCGAGTGCGCGCCGATCGCCGTGGAGGTGGACGGGCTGATGATCCGGGAGACGGCGACGTCCGGCGCGGTGGCCATCCGCTACCGCCACGACGCGGGCCAGGTGGTCCGCCTCGACCCGGGCCGCTACCAGGAGCGCAGCCAGCTCAAGCTGAGCCTGCTGGACCTGCCGCTGCTGCCCGAGCAACTGCGCGAGTTGCTGCCTGCGGGCCTGCGCCGTCAGCTCGACCGCCGCGACCTACCGCCGCTGCGCTGACCGCCCACCGCCGCCGCCCGTCGCCCGCCGCCGCATGCGGCGACGTGTGGCGGCGTTAAGAAGGGGCCCTTGCTCTACTCCAGGCGTTAAGAGGGGGCCCTTCCTTTCATCCCAGCACCTGGGTGACGAGGTTCTGGGCCTCTTGCTGGATGCGGGTGAGGTGCTCCGGGCCCTGGAAGGACTCGGCGTAGATCTTGTAGACGTCCTCGGTGCCGGAGGGGCGGGCGGCGAACCAGCCGGAGGCGGTGGTCACCTTCAGCCCACCGATCGACGCGCCGTTGCCGGGCGCGGTGGTCAGCGTGGCGGTGATCGGCTCGCCGGCCAGTTCGGTGGCCGTCACCTGCTCCGGGGAGAGCTTGCCGAGCACGGCCTTCTGCTCCCGGGTTGCCGGCGCGTCGATCCGGGCGTACGCGGGTGCGCCGAAGCGGTCGGCGAGTTCGGCCCAGTGTTCGCTGGGCGTGCGCCCGGTGCTGGCGATGATCTCGGACGCGAGCAGGCAGAGCAGGATGCCGTCCTTGTCGGTGGTCCACGTGCCGCCGTCGCGGCGCAGGAAGGAGGCGCCGGCGCTCTCCTCCCCGCCGAAGCCGACCGCGCCGTCGAGCAGGCCGGGTACGAACCACTTGAAGCCCACCGGCACCTCCAGCAGCGGGCGCCCGAGGTCGGCGGCGACCCGGTCGATCATGGAGGAGGAGACCAGGGTCTTGCCGATCGCCGCGTCCGGTCCCCACTCGCTTCGAGTGCGGAACAGGTGGGCGATCGCGACCGTCAGGTAGTGGTTCGGGTTCATCAGCCCGCCGTCGGGGGTGACGATGCCGTGCCGGTCGGCGTCGGCGTCGTTGCCGGTGGCGACCTGGTAGTCGGCGCGCGCGGCGATCAGCGAGGCCATCGCGTTCGGCGAGGAGCAGTCCATCCGGATCTTGCCGTCCCCGTCGAGGGTCATGAACCGCCAGGTCGGGTCGACCGTCGGGTTGACCACGGTCAGGTCCAGCCGGTGCCGCTGCGCGATCTCACCCCAGTAGGCGACGCTGGCGCCGCCGAGCGGGTCGGCGCCGATGCGGACCCCGGCCGCCCGGATCGCGTCGATGTCGATCGCCGCCGGCAGGTCGTCCACGTACCGGCCGAGGAAGTCGTAGGTGGCGGTGGTGTCGGCGGCGCGAGCCCGCGCGTACGGGATGCGTCGCACCTCCTTGAGCCCGGCGGCGAGGATCGCGTTCGCCCGGTCCTGAATCCAGCGGGTGACGTCGGAGTCGGCCGGTCCGCCGTGGGTGGGGTTGTACTTGAAGCCGCCGTCGTCGGGCGGATTGTGCGAGGGGGTGATCACGATGCCGTCGGCGAGCCCGGCGGTGCGGCCCCGGTTGTGGGTGAGGATGGCGTGCGAGACCGCCGGGGTGGGGGTGTAGCCGTCCCGGCTGTCCACCAGCACGTTCACCTCGTTGGCGGCGAGCACCTCCAGGGCGTCCACCGTCGCCGGGGTGGACAGCGCGTGGGTGTCCCGGCCGAGGAAGAGCGGGCCGTCAACACCCTGCTCCCGGCGGTAGTCGCAGAGCGCCTGGGTGACCGCGAGGATGTGGTCGGAGTTGAAGGCGTTGCGCAGGCTCGACCCACGGTGCCCGGAGGTGCCGAAGGAGACCTGCTGGGCCGGGTCTGCCGGGTCCGGGTGCTCGGCGTAGTAGGCGGTCACCAGCCGCGGTACGTCGACCAGGTCGGCGGGCTCGGCGGGCTGGCCGGCACGGGGATGACTGCTCACGGTGCCTGCCTTTCGTTCGCGACTGCGGGGCTCGCAAGCTCACTCCTCGCGCTCACGGTTCCACCTTCTGTCCCTTGCCGATGACCACGATGCCATTCTCGGAGACCGTGTAACGCTGCCGGTCCCGCTCCAGGTCCACGCCGATCTCGGCGCCCTCGGGCACGTAGACGTTCTTGTCCAGGATGGCCCGGCGCACCACGGCGTGCCGGCCGATCTCGACACCTTCCATGAGCACCGCGCCGTCCACGTGTGCCCAGGAGTGGACCTTCACCTTCGGTGAGACGATCGAGTTCTCCACCAGCGATCCGGAGATCACGGCGCCGGGCGAGACCATCGAGGCGACCGCCCGACCGACCCGCTCGCCCCACTGGTGCACGAACTTGGCCGGCGGGTACGGCGGCTGCTCGGTGTAGATCGGCCAGTCGAAGTTGTAGAGGTTGAACACCGGATGGACGTTGATCAGATCCATGTGGGCGTCGTAGAAGGAGTCGAGGGTTCCCACGTCCCGCCAGTAGCCGAGGTCCCGGTCGGTGCTGCCGGGCACCTCGTTGTCGCGGAAGTCGTAGACATTCGCCTCGCCGCGCTCGACCAGTGCCGGGATGATGCTGCCGCCCATGTCGTGCTTGCTGGTCTTGTCGTCCGCGTCGCGCTCGACGGCGTCGACCAGCGCACTGGTGGTGAAGACGTAGTTGCCCATCGAGGCGTAGATCTGGTCGGGGGCGTCGGGCAGGCCGATCGCGTCGGTGGGCTTCTCCCGGAAGGCCCGGATCCGCCGGCCGTCCTCGCCGACCTCGATGACACCGAACTGGTCCGCCATGGACAGCGGCTGCCGGATGCCCGCCACGGTCACCGCGGCACCGGAGGCGATGTGGTCCTCCACCATCTGCCGCGGGTCCATCCGGTAGATGTGGTCGGCGCCGAACACGATCACGTAGTCGGGCTGCTCGTCGTAGATCAGGTTGAAGCTCTGGTAGATCGCGTCGGCCGAGCCGGCGAACCACCACGGGCCGCGACGCTGCTGCGCGGGCACCGGGGTGACGTAGTTGCCCAGCAGGGTCGACATCCGCCAGGTTTTGGTGATGTGCCGGTCGAGGGAATGGGACTTGTACTGGGTCAGCACGACGATCTTCAGATAGCCGGCGTTGGCCAGGTTGGAGAGGACGAAGTCGACCATGCGGTACATCCCGCCGAACGGGACAGCCGGCTTGGCCCGGTCCGTGGTCAGCGGCATCAGGCGCTTGCCCTCTCCGCCGGCCAGGACGATCGCGAGCACCTTGTCAGCCATGAGCAGACGCTATCCATCCCGGTGCCGCTTCACCACTCGTACGGGCACACTTCTGCACTAGGGTGCCGGGCATGACGGACTCCGCACTGCCGCGCGTCGACCTGCTCACCCGCGAGTACCCGCCGGAGGTCTACGGCGGCGCCGGGGTCCACGTGGAGTACCTCGCCCGGGAACTGCGCCGGATCTCCGCCGTGCGGGTGCACTGCTTCGGCACGCCACGCACCGAGCCGGGCGTGCGCGCGTACGCCGAACCGGCGGCCCTGGCCGGCACGAACGCCGCGCTGCGGACGATGGGCGTGGACCTGGAGATGGCCGCCGGGTGCGCCGGCGCGGACGTGGTGCACAGCCACACCTGGTACGCCAACCTGGCCGGGCACACCGCGAAGCTGCTGTACGGGGTGCCGCACGTGGTGACCGCGCACAGCCTGGAGCCGCTGCGGCCGTGGAAGTCCGAGCAGCTCGGTGGGGGTTATGCGCTCTCCTCATGGTGCGAGCGCACGGCCTTCGAGGCGGCCGACGCGGTGATCGCGGTCAGCGAGGGGATGCGTCGGGACGTGCTGGCCGCGTACCCGGCGGTGGATCCGGACCGGGTCAAGGTGGTGTACAACGGCATCGACACCGCGCAGTACGCCCCGGACCCCGGCACCGACGTGCTGGCGCGACTCGGCATCGACCCGGCCCTGCCCAGCGTGGTCTACGTCGGGCGGATCACCCGGCAGAAGGGCCTGCCGTACCTGCTACGCGCCGCCCGCGACCTGCCGGCGGACGCCCAACTGGTGCTGCTGGCCGGTGCGCCCGACACACCCGAGATCGCCGCCGAGGTGGAGGGCCTGGTCGCCGAGCTGCGGGCACGCCGCTCCGGGGTGGTCTGGGTGGCCGAGATGCTGCCCAAGGCCGAGGTGATCCAGGTGCTCACCCACGCCACGATCTTCGTCTGCCCGTCGGTGTACGAGCCGATGGGCATCGTCAACCTGGAGGCGATGGCCTGCGAGACGGCGGTGGTGGCCACCGCCACCGGCGGCATCCCGGAGGTGGTCTCCGACGGCGAGACCGGGCTGCTGGTGCCGATCGAGCAGGCCACCGACGGTTCGGGCACGCCGCGGGACGCGGAGAAGTTCGAGGCCGACCTGGCGGCGCGGATCACCGAGCTGCTGACCGCCCCGGAGCGCGCGGCCACGTTCGGCCGGGCCGGCCGCCGCCGCGCCGTCGAATACTTCTCCTGGGACGCCATCGCCCGCCAGACCCTGGAGCTGTACCGGTCGGTCATCAGCCCCGGCTGACCGCCCGTCAATCCGATCAGCGTTCCGGCGTGATCAGCTCCAGCTTCGGGAAGTACGTGCGGTACCGGGCGCCGTCGCGGGTGAGCAGCCGGTACCCGCACACGGCAGCGTGTGCACCGATGTAGAAGTCCGCGATCGGCGAGCGCTTGGTACCGCCCTGCGCGCGGTAGGTCGCGTACGCCTTGCCAGCAAGGAAGCCGGCCGGGTATGGCAGTTCCTCGCGGAGGAAATCACCGGCGGGCAGTGCTTCGTCGAGATCTTCGATACGGGCGAAGCGCACCGACACCTCGGCGTAGACGATGGGGTTGACCACCAGGACACCGGCGTCCCGGGCCTCGGCCAAAGCCACGCCGGACCAGTCCGCCCACCTGGGATCGTCAGTGAAGATGTCCAGGAGCACGTTCGTGTCGACCAGTGTCGTAGCCGCATCGGCGGGCCGGTGCGCAACGGCGCGGAGCC
Organism: Micromonosporaceae bacterium KJ-029; assembly: GCA_005402585.1. Lineage (GTDB taxonomy): Bacteria > Actinomycetota > Actinomycetes > Mycobacteriales > Micromonosporaceae > Micromonospora. The sequence continues at coordinate 556,340 of BIFP01000008.1, forward strand.
GCTCACTCCCCACGCAGCAACTCCATCAGTTCGTCAGTGGACATGTTCTCGGTCTGCTTCGCGCCCCCTCGGCCACGCATGTGCCGTACCAGGCGCTGTCCTCTGCTCTCGGCGCCGCTCACTCGGACGATCCGGAGCGCACCGCCCTCCTCGATCACGTCAACCTCGTCGCCCTCGTGCAGGCCGTGCCGGACCCGCAGTGCGGCGGGGATCGTCACCTGCCCCTTGCTGTTGAGCTTCATGCCCCCTCCACGTATCACGTAATACAAACGATACGTGTCAGGAGCGGATGTGCGTCGGATCGGCGAAAGACGGGCGCCCCCGATTGAGCCGAGCGCGAAGCGATCTCTCGCAGTAGGTTGAACCGGTGAGCGGACGGTTCCCGATCGAAGACGTCTCCCCCGTCGTCTCCTGCGGTCGCTACCCGGCCAAGGCGGTCGTCGGCGAGTTGGTGCCGGTGTCGGCGCTCGCCTACCGCGAGGGGCACGACGCGCTCGGCTGCAACGTGGTCTGGCTCGGCCCCGACGGGGTGGCCCGCCCGTTCACCCGGATGCACTCCGGTGAGCCCGGCCGGGACCGCTGGTACGCCACCATCCGACCAGACGCCGTCGGCGAATGGATCTTCACGGTGGAGGCGTTCCACGATCCGTACCTGACCTGGCGCAACGCGGCGACCAAGAAGATCGCCGCCGGCCAGGGCGCGGAGGAACTGGCCAACGACCTGGCGGAGGGGGTGCGCGTGCTGCGTGCCGCCGACGAGTTGGTCCCGGCGGCCGAGCGGGCCCGGCTGGCGTACGCCGTCGAGGCCCTGCGCGACGCCGACCGGTCGCTGCCGGAGCGGGTGAGGCCGGCGCTGGAGCTGGCCGACCTGCTCTGGGCGTACCCGGTGCGGGAACTGGTCACCACCGGCGAGGAGTACCGCATCTGGGTGGACCGTGAGCGGGCCCTCTTCTCCGCCTGGTACGAGTTCTTTCCCCGCTCCGAGGGCGCGATCCTGGCCACGGCCGACGAGCCGGCCCGCTCGGGCACTTTCGCCACCGCCACCGAGCGGCTGCCCGGCGTCGCCGCGATGGGCTTCGACGTGCTCTACCTGCCGCCGATCCACCCGATCGGCCGGATCAACCGTAAGGGCCCCAACAACAGCCTGGTCGCCGGGCCGGGCGACGTGGGCTCGCCGTGGGCGATCGGCGCCGCCGAGGGCGGGCACGACGCTCTCCACCCCGATCTCGGTACGGCGGCGGACTTCCGGGCGTTCGTCGTCGCCGCCGCCGAGCACGGACTGGAGGTGGCGATGGACCTGGCGTTGCAGTGCGCGCCGGACCACCCGTGGGTGACCGAGCACCCGGAGTGGTTCACCACCCGGGCCGACGGCAGCATCGCGTACGCGGAGAACCCGCCGAAGAAGTACCAGGACATCTACCCGCTGAACTTCGACAACGACCCGGAGGGCATCCGCGCCGAGGTGTTGCGGGTGGTGCTGCACTGGGTCGGCGAGGGCGTGCAGATCTTCCGGGTGGACAACCCGCACACCAAGCCGGTCGACTTCTGGCACTGGCTGATCTGGGAGGTCAAGAAGGTCGACCCGGACGTGCTCTTCCTCGCCGAGGCGTTCACCCGACCGGCGATGATGCACGGGCTGGCCAAGGTCGGCTTCACCCAGTCGTACACGTACTTCACCTGGCGGACCTCGCCCGCCGAGATGCGGGAGTACTGCGCGGAACTGGTGGCGGCGGCCGACCACATGCGGCCCAACTTCTGGCCCAACACCCCGGACATCCTGCACTCCTCGTTGCAGCACGGCGGGCCGCCGATGTTCAAGATCCGGGCGGTGCTGGCCAGCCTGCTCTCCCCCTCCTGGGGCATGTACGCCGGCTACGAACTGTTCGAGCACGTGGCCCGTCCGGGCGCCGAGGAGTACCTGGACAACGAGAAGTACGAGCTGCGACCCCGGGACTGGGCCGGCGCGCTGGCGCAGGGACGCTCCCTGGCGCCGTTCATCGGCGCCCTGAACCGGGTCCGCCGGGACAATCCGGCCCTGCACCGGCTGCGGAACCTGGTGTTCCACGACATCGACAACCCGGCGCTGCTGTGCTGGTCCAAGCGCGACCCGGAGACCGGCAACACGGTGCTGGTGGTCTGCTCGTTCGACTCGCACACTGTGCAGTGGGGCAACACCACGCTGGACATGCCGGCATTGGGCCTCGACTGGCACGACCGGTTCACCGTGCACGACGAGCTGACCGGCGCCAGCTACGACTGGGGGCAGCACAACGCGGTCCGGCTCGACCCGTACCTGCAACCCGCGCACGTGTTCACCGTGCGCCGCCCGGGCGCGGTCGAGCCGCCCGCCGCCACCGTGCCCATCGCCACCACCGCGCCCACCACTGCCGCCGCGCTCCGGGACGGTAACGCCTCCGCGACGAAGGACGACGCCCGATGGACCAGCTGATCTCCGGGGAGATCCACGACCCGCACGCCGTGCTCGGGGCGCACCCGGCCGGCGGGCGTACGGTGATCCGCACCATGCGCCGGGGCGCGGCCGAGGTGAACGTGCTGGCCGGCGACAAACGGTATCCGACGACCCGGGTGCACGACGTCGGCGTGTTCGAGGCGTCCGTCCCCGGCGAGGTGCTCGACTACCGGATCGAACTGGACGGGCAGACGCACGACGACCCGTACCGCTTCCCGCCGACTCTCGGCGAGCTGGACCTGCACCTGATCGGCGAGGGCCGGCACGAGCGGTTGTGGGAGGCGCTCGGCGCGCGGGTGCTCGACGGCGGGGTCGCGTTCGCGGTCTGGGCGCCGAACGCCCGGGGGGTACGGGTGGTCGGTGACTTCACCGGTTGGGCACCCGACGACGGCTGGCCGATGCGCTCGCTGGGCTCGACCGGCGTGTGGGAGATCTTCGTCCCCGGGGCGTCGGCTGGCGCCCGGTACAAGTACCGGGTTCTCGGCGCCGACGGGCACTGGCGGGACAAGGCCGACCCCTTCGCCGCGTACGCGGAGGTGCCGCCGGCCACCGCCTCGGTGGTGCACCGCTCGACGTACGAGTGGACCGACGCGGACTGGCTGGCCCGCCGCGCGAAGCGGGCGCCACACCAGGAACCGATGAGCGTGTACGAGGTGCACCTGGGCTCGTGGCGGCCCGGCCTGGGCTACCGGGAGCTGGCCGAGCAACTGGTCGCGTACGTGGTCGAGTTGGGCTTCACCCACGTGGAGTTCCTGCCGGTGATGGAGCACCCGTTCGGCGGTTCCTGGGGTTACCAGGTGACCGGCTACTACGCCCCGACGTCGCGGTTCGGCGACCCGGACGACTTCCGACACCTGGTGGACCGGCTGCACGCCGCCGGGATCGGGGTGATCCTGGACTGGGTGCCGGCGCACTTCCCGAAGGACGAATGGGCCCTGGCGCGCTTCGACGGCACCCCGCTGTACGAGCACCCCGACCCGCGCCGTGGCGAGCACCCCGACTGGGGCACGTACGTGTTCGACTTCGGCCGCCGCGAGGTGCGCAACTTCCTGGTCGCCAACGCGCTCTACTGGCTGTCGGAGTTCCACGTCGACGGGCTGCGGGTGGACGCGGTCGCCTCGATGCTCTACCTGGACTACTCCCGTCAGGAGGGGCAGTGGATTCCGAACGTCCACGGCGGCCGGGAGAACCTGGAGGCCATCGCGTTCCTCCAGGAGGTCAACGCGACGGTGTACAAGCAGCACGCCGGGGTGGTGATGATCGCCGAGGAGTCGACCGCCTGGCCCGGGGTGACCCGGTCGACCGGCGACGGCGGGTTGGGCTTCGGGTTCAAGTGGAACATGGGCTGGATGCACGACACCCTGCTCTACACCTCGAAGGACCCGATCTACCGGCAGCACCACCACCATCAGCTCACCTTCTCCCTGGCGTACGCCTGGAGCGAGAACTACGTGCTGCCGATCAGCCACGACGAGGTGGTGCACGGCAAGGGCTCCCTGGTGGGCAAGATGCCCGGCGACCTGTGGCAGCGCCTGGCCAACGTGCGCGCGCTGCTGGCGTACATGTGGGCGCACCCGGGCAAGCAACTGCTGTTCATGGGCTGCGAGCTGGCCGACGACCGGGAGTGGAGCGAGGAGCGCGGCCTCGACTGGTACCTGCTGCACGACCCGGCGCGGGCCGGCGTGCAACGCCTCGTCGGCGACCTGAACCGGGCCTACCGGGCCACACCCGCCCTGTGGGCCCAGGACACCGCCCCGTCCGGGTTCCGCTGGATCGCCGGCGACGACATCGCCAACAACACCATCTCCTTCGTCCGGATCGCGCCCGACGGGACGATGCTGGTCTGCGTGGCCAACTTCTCCGCGCTGCCGCTGGAGGGCTACCGCATCGGCCTACCGGCCGGCGGCACCTGGACGGAGGTGCTCAACACCGACGCCCACGACTACGGCGGCTCCGGCGTGGGCAACCTCGGCACCGTGTACGCCGAGGACGTGCCCTGGCACGGCCTGCCGGCCTCGGCGGCGCTCCGCGTCCCCCCACTAGGCGCCCTCTGGCTCCGCCCCGCCTGAAAGGAAGGGCACCTTATTAACGCCTCCGGTAGAGGAAGGGCCCCCTATTAACATCGCGACGGGCCGCGCCTCGGCGCACCAAGATCTACGTGGTGGGCTCGGCGGTGGTGATCGGTGGAGCGTTGTCGGGCGGGGCGTCGCAAATCATCGGACCGTCGCGGGTGTGCACCCAGCCGTAGACGGGATGCGGTGCGACCAGCACGGCCAGACATTTTCATGTCTGGGTGACATCACGCTTACCAGGCATATAACAACCCACCGGGCCGGCAAGTAGATCACCGAGCGGTGAACCGCGAGCGTCTGCGTGTCCGTACCTCCGAGGACAGGTGGACGACGAGGCGGAGGACTGATGGCGAGCAGCGGGCGTACGGCCAGGGGCGGTAGGGGCGGGACCTCGCCGCGGCAGCGGAAGATCGCGGGTGTCGCGGCGATCGGGGTGACCCTGGGGGTGGCCTTCGCGGTGGCGACCGGGACCAGCCAGGCCGGCGAGAACTGCCAGGGTCTCGACACGGCAGTGGGCAACAACCTTGCCTTCATCGCCGACCAACTGGTGAATCCGGACGCCCTCCCGGAGGCTCGGATCGCCAACCGCCAGGCGGTGATCGACCAGCTCGAACAGCGGCGTACGGTGGCCGGCTGCACCGGTGAGGTCGAAGTGCCGGACGCGGATCCGAACGCGGCGCTGAACGGCGGCGCGGCGGAGAACTGCGACGGCCTCGACGGCGCGGTCCGCAACAATCTCGCCTTCATCGACGGGCAGCGGCGGAATCCGGACGCGCTCTCCGAGGCGCGCATCGCCAACCGGCAGGCCGTCATCGACCTGCTCGAACAGCGGCGCACGCTGGCCGGCTGCACCGGCCAGGTCGCACTGACGGCGGGCGGCTGACGACCCGAGCACGGCGGGCGGGGCCGCACCGATGGCTCCGCCCGCGCCGCGACACAGTCCAGATCAGGCCGACGTGGCGAGGCAGCCCAGATCAGGCCCGGGCGGCGAGACAGCCCAGACCAGGCCCGGGCGGCGAGACAGCTCAGACCAGGCCGGCGCCGCGCAGCAGCGTCCAGAGGCCGGCGCCGTCGGGGGCCGAGAGCCACTTCTGCCCCACCGGCCCCTCGGTCGGGCGGCCGTGCGGGACGGGCAGGCTACCGGCGAGCACCGCCTGGGTGGGCGAGAGCCGGCGGATCGCCACGCCGGCCACGTTGTCCGGGTGGGCGGCGGCGAACTCGCGGTAGATCTCCTGGTCGTGCTGACCGTCGTCGCCGACGAGCAGCCAGCGTACGTCGGGGAACTCCTTGGCCAGCCGGGCCAGGGTGGCGCGCTTGTGCTCCCGGCCGCTGCGGAACCAGCGGTCGTGGGTGGGCCCCCAGTCGGTCAGCAGCAGCGGCCCGGCCGGGTAGAGGTGCCGGGACAGGAACCGCGTCAGCGTCGGGGCGACGTTCCACGCGCCGGTGGACAGGTAGAACACCGGAGCGCCGGGGTGGGCGGTGACCAGCCGCTCGTAGAGCACCGCCATGCCGGGCACCGCCGCCCGGGCGTGCTCGTCCAGGACGAAGGTGTTCCACGCGGCGAGCAGCGGACGGGGCAGTGCGGTGACCATGACCGTGTCGTCGATGTCGGAGAGGATGCCGAAGCGGACCTCCGGATCCAGGATCCGCACCGGAGCCTCGACCGGCTCGGCGTCCGGCGTGCTGAGCCGCACCGAACCCCAGCCGGGCGGCAGGTCCGCCTCGACCAAGGTGTCGACGAAACCACTGCGGTCCGCCCGCGTCTCGTGGCTGACCCCGCCGGTCTCGATGGTCACCGTGACGTGTTTGGCCGGCAGGGTGGCGAAGCTGCGCCAACCACGGACCTTCTCCAGCCGGCCCCGCTCGCGCCGGTCGGGCCGCCCCAGCAGCACCCGGCACATCACCCGTACCCAACCGGGCGCACCATAACCGGTGTAGGCGATGATGTTGATCCGCCAGCCCGTCCGCCGCAGCCGCCGCTCGACCAGGTGGTGCACGGCGTCCTCGATCCGCGCGGCCCGGTGCAGGTTCGGTACGGCCAGTTGGCCTGCGGGGTTGGGTGACACGGTGCAACCCTGCCACACAGGTGCGACCTCGGCCACGTGAGCCACGGCGGCGCCCCACCCAGCCCGCCCACGCCAGCTGCGCCGAAGCGTCCCGGGCGGGCGTCCAGCCGTGAAACACTCCGGTCGGGACGACGACGGGGGTTAGCGACTGGTGACATGCACGGTCTCCATGAGCGCTCAGGAGTTGGCTAGTGTGGCGGGGGGTGAATTTGGAGGAATGGGCAGCGGCGACCGGGATCTCGTATGCGACGCGCGTCGGCGTTGCGAGTCGGGGACGTTGCCTGTTCCTGCGTACCGGCTTGGTCGGCTCATCATGGTCGGTGAGCCGGTGACGGGCGCGGCGACGGATGCCGGTCAGGTTGTGGTGTATGCCCGGGTTTCGTCGGCTGGCCAGAAGGCGGACCTGGATCGGCAGGTCGCGCGGGTTGTTGTGTGGGCGACCGGCCGGCATCTCGCTGTGGATCGGGTGGTGACCGAGGTCGGGTCGGCGTTCGACGGGCACCGCAAAGAGTTTCTCGCTCTGCTGCGTGATCCGGCTGTGTCGACCGTCGTGGTGGAGCACCGGGGCCGGTTCGCTCGCTTCGGCGCCGAGTGGGTGGAGGCTGCGCTCGCGGCGCAGGGCCGCCGTGTGCTGGTCGTGGATCCGGCCGAGGTGGACGACGACCTGGTGCGTGATGTGACCGAGATCCTGACCTCGTTGTGTGCCCGCCGGTATGGCCGCCGCGGCGCCGCGGACCGTGCCCGACGTGCGGTAGAGGTGGCCACCGCGGGCGGCTCGGTGTGAAGGCGGTTCAGGCGTACCGGTTCGCGTTGGACCTGACTCCGGGCCAGGAGCGGACGGCTTCCGCTCATGCCGGTGCCGTCCGGGTTGCTCACAACTGGGCGCTCGCGCGGGTGAAGGCGGTGATGGATCAGCGGGCCGCCGAACGTACCTACGGCATCGCCGACGCCGATCTGACGCCCGCCATCGGGTGGTCGCTGCCGTCTCTGCGTAAGGCGTGGAACGCGGCCAAGGGTGAGGTGGCGCCGTGGTGGCGGGAATACTCGAAGGAGGCGTTCAACACCGGCTTGGACGCCCTCGCCCGAGCGTTGAGGAACTGGTCGGACTCCCGCACCGGCAGGCGGGCGGGGCGACCGGTCGGGTTCCCCCGGTTCAAGTCCCGGCGCCGCAGCACCCCGTCCGTGCGGTTCACCACCGGTGCCATCCGGGTCGAGGTGGACCGCAAGCACGTCGTGCTGCCTCGGCTTGGCCGGTTGAAGCTGCACGAGTCGGCGCGGAAGCTGGCCCGCCGCCTCGACAACGGCACCGGCCGGATCATGTCCGCCACCGTCCGACGGGATGCCGGCCGCTGGCATGTCGCGTTCTGTGTCGAGGTCGACCGCGCCGACCGCCGACCCGCCCGACCCGCGTCGGTGGTCGGTGTGGACGTCGGCGTCAGGCACCTGGCGGTGCTGTCGACCGGTGAGTTGGTGCCGAACCCGCGTCACCTCGATGCCGCGCAGCGACGGTTGCGTACCCTCGCCCGACGGATGTCGCGCCGCCAGGGCCCGGACCGCCGTACCGGGCAGCGACCGTCGAACCGGTGGCGCGTCGCGCAAACCCAGCTCGGTCGGGCGCACGCCCGGGTGGCCCACCTGCGCCGCGATGGGCTGCACAAGCTCACCACCCGGCTGGCCCGCGAGCACGGCACCCTCGTGGTGGAAGACCTCAACGTGGCCGGGATGCTGCGCAACCGCAGGTTGGCCCGACACATCGCCGACGCCGGGTTCGGCGAGCTTCGCCGGCAGTTGGCGTACAAGACGGAATGGAACGGCGGCCAACTCATCGTGGCCGACCGCTGGTACCCATCCTCGAAAACGTGCTCGGCCTGCGGTGCGGTGAAAACCAAGCTGGCCCTGACCGAGCGCACCTTCACCTGCACCATCTGCGGCCTGATCCTCGACCGGGACCTCAACGCCGCACGCAACCTCGCCGCCCTGGCCGCCCTGGCGGCTGAGGTGGACCCCGCCGGGAGTGGCCCGGTGGCAGGACGTGGAGCCGACCGTAAGACCCCGCTCGCGGGGCCGGTGGCCGTGAAACGTCAACCCGGCACCGCGACAACGGATCAGACCGGGACCGTCCCACCGCAAGGCGGGACTACCAACCATGTGCTCACCAAAGCACACTAAAAGTAACGGCGATGGTCGTGCCACAACCAGGACCAGGACGGCAGCGGCGCGGACGGTGGCGGCGTCCCCGGCTCGACCGGCCGGCGCTCGTCGCGCTGGTCCTTGGTGTCGCCGGGGTCGGCTACCGGCTGATCCTCACCTTGTACACGGTGCCGGCGTCCAACAGCGACGAGGCGACCTTCGGGCTGGCCGCGCTGCACATCGCGCAGGGCCGGGAACACCCGGTGTTCCTGTACGGCCAGCGCTACATGGGCATGCTGGAGTCCTACCTGGCCGCGCCCCTGATCGCGGTGACCGGGCCGAGCTGGCCGGTGCTGCGGCTGCCGCTGCTCGCGCTCTACGCGCTGTTCCTCTGGCTGATCCACCGGCTGACCCGGCGGATCGGCTCACCGTGGTTCGCCACCGCGATCGTCGGGCTGTTGGCGCTGGGCTCCGAGCGGGTGATCCGGGACCAGGTGACGGCGGTCGGTGGCCGTCCGGAGGTCAAGGTCGCGGTGCTGGCGATGCTCCTGGTGGTGGTGGGACTGGCCCGAAGGACGGTACGGCACCGACGGCTGGCCGTCGGCGGCTTCGGGCTGCTGGCCGGGCTGGCCCTCTGGTCGGACTGGCTGATCGTGCCGTACCTGGCGGTGGCCGGGCTGGCGCTGCTCTGGGCGGCCCGCCGGGAGCTGCTCGGCTGGGCCGGGCTGCTGCTGGTCGCCGCGTTCGCCGTCGGGGTCGCCCCGATGATCCGCGACAACCTGGTGGCTCCGCCGGGGCAGGACTCGCTGTCGGTGCTGCGCACGATCAGCAACGGGACCGGGGCGGCACCGCCGTGGTCCCAGCGGCTGGGTGGCGGGCTGCTGGAGGGGGTACCGCTGGCCGCCGGGCTCTGCCCGGTCGACGGGTGCGCCCGCTGGCAGGAGTGGTTCGGTCTGCTCTACCCGGTGCTGCTGGCCGTCGCGGCGGTGCTCGCCGTGGTCGCGTACCGCCGGGGCACCGGGCGGCGCGACCGGGTCGGGCCGGTGGTGCACCTCGCGCTGCTCGCCGGTGCGGCGCTGACCCTGCTGGCGTACGTGCGCAGCCCGCTCGCCGCGACGGAGCCGCTGAGCAACGCCCGCTACCTGTCGGTGCTGCAACTGTCGCTGCCGGCGGTGCTCTGGCCGCTGTGGGTGGCGGCGGTGGCCGGCTGGCGTGGCACGGTCGGCGTGGTGGGCCGGCTGGTGGGCGCGCTCGCCACCGCCGTGCTGGCCGCCCTGGCGGTGGCCTCGTTGGTGATCACCGTGCTGTTCGCCACCGCCGGCGCGGCGCCGGGTTACACCGAGGAACGACAGTCCCGGGACCTGGCCGCCGCGGTCCGCGCCGCCGGGCTGCGCGAGGTGTACGGCGACTACTGGACGTGCAACCGACTGATCTTCAACACCGCCGAGGAGGTGCTCTGCGGGGTGCTCGACGGCAACCTGCATCGCGGGCAGAACCGCTACCCGGCGTACTGGTGGCGGCTGGGCCGCGCGGAGCGGCCGGGGTACGTGCTGAAGGCCGGCACGGCGGCCGACCGGCGGCTGCGGGACCTGCTCGGTGACCACCTGGCCGACGCGGCGCTGATCGCCGAGATCGGCGAGTACCGGGTTTACCACCCGCCGACGCCGGTACGGCCGTGGCGTTAGATTCAGCCATGCTCATCCTGCTGCCGCCCTCGGAGGGCAAGGCCGACGCCGGGGCGGGTCGCCGTCTGGACCTGGCCCGGCTCTCGCTGCCGGAGCTGAACCCGGTCCGGGCGGAGGTGCTGGCCGCGCTGGTCGCGCTGAGCGCCGGGCCGCAGGAGGCGGCGCTGGCCGCGCTCGGGCTCGGCCCGGGCCAGCACGGGGAGTTGCGGCGCAACGCACGGCTGGAACGGGCCGCCACCGCACCGGCCGGCCGGATCTACACCGGGGTGCTCTACGAGGCCCTCGACCTGGCCACGCTCCCGCCGGCGGCGCAGCGCGCGGCGGGGCGGCAGGTGCTGGTCAGCTCCGGCCTGTGGGGGGCGGTACGGCTGACCGACCGGATCCCGCCGTACCGCTGCCCGATCGGGGCCCGCCTGCCCGGCGCCGGTGCGCTGCCCGCGCGATGGCGGCGGGTGCTGGGGCCGGCACTGACCGCGGCGGCCGGCGCCGGCCCGGTGCTGGACCTGCGCTCCGGTGCGTACGCCGCCGCCTGGACACCCCGCGGCGAGCTGGCCGACCGCACCGTGACCGTGCGGGTGCTGCACGAGCGGGAGGTCGACGGGGTGCCGGTGCGCTCGGTGGTCAGCCACTTCAACAAAGCCACCAAGGGCCGGCTGGTCCGTGACCTGCTGCTCGCCGGCGCCCGGCCGCGCACCGCCGACGCCCTGGTGACCGCGCTGCGGGACCTGAAGTACACCGTGTACGAGCAGCCCACGCCTCCGGGGCGGGCGCGTCAGGTGGATCTCGTGGTCACCGAGTTGTGAACAGCCGCAATTTTTCCTCAAGGCTGAGCCGGATCGGTACCACCCGCTGGCGTCACGGGTCACCGTAAGGAAACCCAACGCCACGAGGAGGCCTCCGGTGGTTGCCGAACCGATCCTGCTCGACCGGCTCCGTCCGCCGTCGACCCTGCCGCCGCTGGACTGGTCGACCCTGTCCGACGCATTCGAGACGGCCTGCCTGGTGCGGTGTATGCCGCCTCCGGCGGCGCCCGGCCCGCGGCACGCCCGGCAGCCGGGCCGGCCGGCGACGATCGAGTTCAACCGGGAGGAGGCGGCCCGCCGGGCGCGGCAACTGCTCGACCGGCTCGACATCCCGGTCCGACACGAACGGGCCGTAGGCGGGCTGCGCCGCCGCTACGAGCTGCACCGGCTGGACGTGCCCCGCGAGCACCGGCCGGGGTACGTGGCGATGGTGGAGAACGGCTGGCACCGCGGCCGGCGGGAGCTGCTCGGTGGGGCGGTGCCCGGCGCCTCGGCGGCGCGCCGACTGCGGCGCACCCAGTTGGCCGCCGCCGCCTGGCGGGCCGCGCTGCTGGCGGGTGGACGGCATGTGCGTCGGCACATCCTCGGCGTACGGATCACCGACCGGGAACTCGCCGCCGTGCTGGTCCGTGGCGCGGCCCTGCTCGACGTACCGGCGATGCTGCGACCGGGCACCGGCTGTTACCTGGTCAGCGTCGCCCACGGCCGGGACCGGGACCGCATCCTGCAGCACGCCGGAGAGGAGGCGGCACAGCGCCCGGTCGCCTGATTTCCCGGCCCACGCGCCGGGCGGAAGGCTGTCCGGGGCGCCGATCGGGACCCGGCGCCCCGGACTTTTGTCCCCGTTAGTCAACTGATCCCGGTGGCTCCGGCAGGCACCGCCAGGCACCGGCCGGGGCGTGCTCCGCCACCCTGGGCTTGCGCCACAGGGGTCCGGCGGCGCACAGTGCTGCCCGTGAGCCGTACCCGGTATGCCGTCCGAGACCGGCGGCGCGGCGCCCGCGCGACACTGGCGCTGGCCGTGCTGTTGGCCCTGCCCGGCTTCGCCGCTTGCCGGGACTCCCCCGCCGAGACGGTACGCATCCGCATAGCCACCGGCAGCCCGACCGCCGTCTACCACGCCTTCGGCGAGTCACTGGCCGCCATCCTCAACCGCGAACTACCGAATGTGCACGCTGAGGTGATGGTCACCGCCGCCTCGGCGGAGAACGTGCGGCTGCTCGGTGCCGGGGAGGCCGAACTCGGCTTCACCCAGGCCGACGTGCTGCCCGCCGATCCCGGCCCGGACCCGCCGGTGGTGGCGGTCGCCCGGGTCTACGACGATCTGCTGCACCTGGTCACCACCGCGGACAGTCCGGTGCACACCCTGGCCGACCTGGGCGGGCGCCGGGTGTCGGTCGGTGCACCGGGTTCGGGGACCGAGATCACCGTCCGCCGGCTGCTCACCGTGGCGGGGTTGGACGGCGAGCAGGTGTACCGGGAGCGGCTCGGCCTGGACGACTCGGTGGCCGCGCTCCGGGCGGGGCAGATCGACGCCTTCTTCTTCTCCGGCGGGCTCCCGGTGCGCGCCGTCGCCCAGTTCACCCGGGACACCCCCGCCCGCATCGTCGACCTCGGCGAGTGGACCGCACCGCTGCGCCTGGGAAACCCGGAGGTGTACGTCCCCCGGGACATCCCCCGCTCGGTGTACGGCATCGACCCGGTCACCACCGTGGCCAACCCCAACTATCTGGTGGTCCGGGCCGACCTGCCGGAGACCCTGGTCCGCGAGGTGACCCGACTGCTGATGGAGCGGCGGTCCGAGTTGGCCGCCGCGCATCCGGCGGCCGGGCGGATGAGCCCCCGCGCCGCGATCGCCACCTCGCCGTTGCCCCTGCACCCGGGTGCCGCGGCCTGGTACCGCGCCAGCAAACCCTGACGCAGCCGCGTGCGCCCCAGGCCCTCAAGCCACCGACGCGCCCGCCCCGGGCTCAGGCCACCACCGACGCGGGCGACGCCGGCTCGGTGCCGCCCGCCGGGTCAGTGACCGGACCGGACCGGCCGGCCGGGTCCGTCGACGGGTCGGACGGCGCGGCCGGCTCGGTGGGCGCGGGGAACCACAGCGCGGCGACCAGCCCGCGCGGGGAGTTCGCATGCATCGTGAGCCGGCCGTCGGAGGCGTCGACCAGCACGGCGGCGATGGTCAGCCCCAGCCCGGCACCGTCGACGTTCTGCACCTCGGGCGCCCGCCAGAACCGCTCGGTGGCCTGGCCGAGCTGGCTGCGGGTCATGCCGGGGCCGGTGTCGCGTACCTCCAGCGCGGTCCCGCCGTCGCGGGCCGCGACGGTCACCGTCACCTCGCCGCCCACCCCGCTGAACTTCACCGCGTTGTCGATCAACGCGTCGAGCGCCTGGTCGATCGCGGTCGGTACGGTCCGGGCGTACACCGGGGTCGGGTCGGCCGCCAGGCGCAGGGTGATCGACCGGTACCGGGCCAGCGGCTCCCAGGCCGCCACCCGGGACGCGGCCGTCGCCGTCGCGTCGACGATGACCCGCTGGTTCTCCCGGCGCTCGGCCCGGGCCAGGGTGAGCAGCGCGTCGAGGAGCAGGGCCAGCCGGTCGGTCTCCTCCAACGCCAGCCGGTGCTCGGCGCGGCCCTCCGGATCGGTCAGGCTCGGCCCCAACTCCTCCACCCTCAACCGCAGCGCGGTCAACGGGTTGCGCAGCTGATGACTCGCGTGCGCGACGAACGCGCGCTGCCGGTCCATCACGTCGGAGACGACGTCGGCCATGTGGTTGAAGCTCGCCGCCAGGCGACGCAGTTCCGGCGGGCCCAGCCGGTGCTGCACCCGGGCGCTCCGATCCCCCTCGGCGATCTCGTGGGTGACCGCGTCCAGTTCGGTGACCGGGCGCAGCACCCAGCCGGCCAGCCCGAACGCGGTGAGCACGCAGGCCAGCACGGCGAGCAGACCGATCGCGGTGAGCAGCAGCCACCAGGTGGCGACCGTACGGCGAATCCCGTCGGTCGGGGTGGCGGTGACCACCGCCCCGAGCACTTCGCCGCCGTCGTTGATGGGCACCGCCACCACGATCGGGCCGTCCACCCAGGGCCACACCGAGTCGGGCCCGCTGGACTGCTGGCCGGACAACGCGACGTCCAGCGCCGCCCGGGTGCCCGGGGCCGGTTGCCAGCTCGCCGAGGCCACCACGATCCGGCGGTCCCGGTCCAGCACCGCCGCGCCGATGCCGTACAACTCGTCGTAGCTGTCGAGTTCGTTGTTCAGCGGTCCGGGCGCGCCACCGCGCAGCGCCGGCCCGGCCAGCGAGGCGAACCGGGTGGCGTCGGCGAGCCGGTCGGCCCGGACCCGGTCGGTCTCCCAGGTGGTCAGGGTCGCCGCCAGCGGCGTACCCAACGCCACCAGCACCAGCACCATCAGCAGCAGGTAGCTGATCACCAGGCGCCGTCGCACCGCGGGCCCCTCACTCGTCCCGCAGCCGGTACCCGACGCCGCGGACGGTCTCCACCAGGCGCGGGTCGCCGAGCTTGCCGCGCAGCGAACCGACGTGCACCTCCACAGTGTGCCGGTCGGCGAAGGTGGTCCCCCAGGCGTCGAGCAGGATCCGGTCGCGGGGTACCGCGACCCCGGGCTGCCGGGCCAACGAGAGCAGGACGTCGAACTCCTTGCGGGTCAGCGAGACCGACCGGGCGGCCACGGTGACCGTGCGGGCGGCCACGTCGATGCGTACCGGCCCGACCTCGATCAGGTTACGTGCCGGCGCCGCGTGCGAGGCGCGCCGGAGCACCGCCTCGATGCGGGCCTGCAACTCCACCATCGAGAAGGGCTTGACCACGTAGTCGTCCGCGCCGATCCGTAGGCCGAGCACCCGGTCCCGTTCCTCGCCGCGGGCGGTCACCGCGATGATGCCGAGCTGGTTGCTGCGCCGCCGCAACTCCCGGCACAGGTCGGTGCCGTCGCCGTCGGGCAGGGTCAGGTCGAGCAGCACCAGGTCGCAGGGGGCGGCGGAGATGGCGGCGGCGACAGTGGCGGCGTGCTCCACCTCGTACCCACGCCGAGTCAGGGCGGACGACAGCGCGGCGGCCACCCGACGGTCGTCCTCGACCAGCAGGATGCGCACCCGGCCTCCCCGTTCGTCCTGCTCCGCTGACCTCGATCGGTAGACCATAGATGGTCGCAGACAACCGCTCAGGGTGACAGGCCTGGGGCCGCTGGGCCGACCTCAGAGTCCGAAGACCTCGTCGGCGGTGGCGTCCCGCACCCCGTCCACGAATCCTCTGAAGGCGGGATCGTCGTGGCTGGCCGGCACGGTGGCGACGACCTCGCCGGTGGCCTCGGTGACCGCGTCGACCAGTGGCGGAAAGTCGATCTCGGAGTCGGCGAGGGTGTCGTCGTCGGCCTGGCCGAGATTGATCACGTGCTGCACGTCCTCGGACGGGGTCGCGGGGTCGTCGGCCCAGTCGGCGCCGGCACGGTAGCACTCGTCGTAGAGCGCGCGTTGGCTGTCGGTCCAGTCCTCGTGGTAGCTCTCCATGCCCATCCCCCTGTACGACGGCCTGCCCCTTCGAGGATGCCCGTCGGCGCGGCGGACCGGGCCCGGTACCGGACAAAAGCGCTCCCTGCCTGCGGGAGCAGCGATCCGAGTCTCGTCGACGGGTTCAGTCTCGGCGCAGGCAGGTCACGGCGTTCGGGTGGACGGGTGGATCAGCCGGGCGCTCGGCGAACTCCGTGTAACCGACCTGCGCGGCGGTCCGGCGGGCGAAGCGATTCTGGCTGTAGACGCAGATCGTGCCCACGTCCAGCCGCTCCAGGGCCCCGGTCACCTCGTCGGCGGCCGGCCGCTCCGCAGCGGGCCCCCCGTTGGCGAACCGGGTCAGCAGCAGCCGATCCTGGGAGAACTGAGAGTTCAGGTCGTACTCGACCAGGAAGAAGTCGCGCGGGACAACCACCCGCACCTGGCTGGTCATCACCGGGATGGTCCGCATGATGCTCGCCGGGGCGAGCACGAGTCCGTCCGGACGGTCGAGGTCCGCGATGAACTGCGCGATGGCCTGCCGCTCCGGCCGGAGCTTCAAGGTGGGTTGTTCGTGCACCAGCACCCCGCTGCGTTCGTCCCACATCGGGATGGCGTAGACGGCGAACGAGGCCACCATCGCCCCGGCCAGCACCACACCGACCAGGGCCCGCACGGAACGCAGCCGGGTGGGCAGCCAGACGGTGCACAGCAGCCCGATCAGCGCCGGCAGGGCGAGCAGCCACGGCACCCGCCACAGCACCACCGAGATGCCGGTGAGCGCGCTGACCAACTCCAGCACCCCGGGCACCAGCAGCACACTCAGCGTGAGGGCGCCGCCGGCCGCGAGCAGCGCCGGGGTACGGCGGCGGGCCAGCAACGGGCCGCACCACAGGGCCAACCCGCCGATCACGCCCACGATGCCGATCTCGAAGGTGCGCCGGTAGGTGTGCGCGGCGTCGTAGAAGTTGACGTCCGCCGCGGCCTCGTTGGCCGACGTACCGAGCGCCAACTGGGTGACGATCACCGCGCCGACCGGATAGAGCAGGGCGGCGAAACCGACGGCCAGCGCCGACTTCCAGCGCCCCACCAGCAGCATCATCAGGGCCGCCCCGCCGACCAGCAGCGGCAGGATGATCGCCGCGGTGGTGGTGAGCCCGGTCGCGGTGATCGACAGCGCGACGATCAGCATCAGCGAGCGCTTGGACCGGTCGTCGAAGAAGCGGGTGAGATAGTACCACATCAGCGGCACGACCGCGGAGACAAACATGCCCTTGCCTTGATAGAGGCGGGGCAGGTGGAAGGTGCCCAGGGCGGCGTCCGGACCGGCGACCAACGCGAGGAAGGCGGCGGCCACGGTGAAGGCGAGCACGGCGCGCCGCGGCGCCCAGTGCTGCACCACCCGCCACAGCGCCAGCACGGCAAGCACCGCCATGACCGGCAACAGCACGAACCAGGTCGCCTCGGCACCGGAGATGCCGAGGAAACGACCGACCGCACCGGCGAAGACCTCGATGCTGGCGATCGGGGGTTGCGAGGCCATCGCCGGGAGGACGTTCTCGCTGAACAGGAAGTCGTTGAGCGGGACGATGTCCCGATCCGCCACCCACGCCGCCCGGCCCACGTAGTAGACGTCGTCGGGGGTACTGCGGGCCAGGTAGAGCGAGGTGACCGCGGCCACCCCCGCGATCAGCAGCGCGTACGCCGACTGCCAGGCGGTCGGTGCCGGCGCCGACGGCCGGGTGACCGGGGTGCTCCGCCAGGTCCGCCAGGTCAGCAGCACCACACCGACGGCGGCCACCGCCCCGGCCGAGGCCGGCACCCACCAGGACAGGCCGGCACCGGCCGGGGTGCCCGCCACACCGGCGGTGATCGCCGCCACGGTTCCGGCCAGCAGGACCAGCGCCGTCCACCAGCGCGGGGTGACCGACATCCGGCCGGCGCGGTCAGTCGCCGGGCCACCGGCCGCCGGCCCGACATCCGGCCGGCTCGCCGCGTCCGTACCGGCCGCCGCGTCGTCGCTCGCCGGCTCCGTGGCCGTCGCGTCGGCATCCGTTGCCGCTCCCCCGGCCGCCGCCGTTGCCCTCTCCGCCGTGTCCTCCGGGGCCACGGCGGTCGCCGGGTCCACGCCGGTGGCGGTGTTCGCGCCGGTGGCCGGGTCCACGCCGGTCGCCGGGTCCACGCCGGTCGCCGGGTCCACGCCGGTCGCCGGGTCCACGCCGGTCGCCGGGTCCACGCCGGTCGCCGGGTCCACGCCGGTCGCCGGGTCCACGCCGGTGGCCGGGGCTGCGGCCGGGACCCGTGCCGCGCCACCGCGCCACCGTGGCAGGACGACCCGGATCAGCAGAGCGAGCAGGGCCAGCGCCGCAGTCGTCACCAGCCAGATCCGGAGCGTCAGGGACGGCGCGAGACCCAGCGGCAGGGCCGCGTGGTAGAGCAGCGTCCAGAGCGCGAACGCCAGTACGGCACCGTCGGTCAGCACGGCGGGAATCGCGGCGATCCCCGCCCCGATCCCACCCAGCACGGCCCGGAATCGGGCCGGGCGGGCGAGCGTGGGACCGGTCGGTCCGTCTGCCGCTGCCGCAGGAGGCGCGGCATCCGCGACGGTCTGGTCGATCATCGACACGAAACGTCCTTGTCGTCAAAACGGGCAGGTACGGAGCGCTCGCGCGTGTCCGAACACCTCGGCGGCCCCCGTGCCGCACAAACCACACCGAGAGTAGTAGTCGCCTCCGGGGCCAGGTCAGGCCGGCAGGCGAGACGTGGGCAGCCCGGTCGGGGACAGGCCCTGTCAGCGGTACCCCGGGCGGGACCTGCTCAACCGGTGATGGGCGCTTCCCGCTGCCGGGGCAGCGCGTCCTGCGCGCCGAGGCCGAGCGCCACCGACTCGACCAGCGTCTCCAGGTAGCTGTCGGTGAGCGGGGTGCGGGCGATGGCGAGCCGCCAGTACAGCGGCCCCACGATCAGGTCGACCGCCGCGTCCGGGTCGGTGCTGGCGGGCAGCTCGCCGCGCTGCACGGCCCGGCTGATCAACCGCCCGGCGACCTCCTGCTGCCGGGCGCGCAGCACACGCTGGAGCGTCTCGTCGATGGTCGGGTTTCGGGCCGCCTCGGCCAGCAGGTCGGGAATGATCTGCGAGGCCAGCGGGTGCCGCAGGGCGTGCGCCACGACCTGGAACAGCAGCGCGAGGTCACCACGCAGGCTGCCGGTGTCCAGCGCGGGCAGCCGACCTCCGGCCGCGGCGGCGACCACCTCGAGGACGAGGTCGAGCTTCGAGTTCCATCTACGATAGATCGCGGTCTTGCTGACACCGGCCCGCCGGGCCACTGCCTCGATGGAGAGCCGGCCGTAGCCGACCGCGGCGAGTTCCTGCATGAGGGCACGGCGGATGGCCGTGGTGATCTCCCCACGGAGCACGGCCGCACCGGCGGGTGCGCGCCTCTTCCCGGTCGTCACCTCGGGCTCTTCTCGGCTGTCACGTAGAGCAATATACCGCAACGACGCTACGGTTGCGTCGCGACGTATTTCGGACTACTGTCCACGCAGCGGCGAGGCGGCGCTCCACGCTAGATTCCATCGTCGCGACCAATCCGCCGGCACGACAGATCGGAGCGCCCATCCCCATGGCCAACACCGCGCTGGCCGACCCCGACTCCGGCCTCACCCCAGCCCAGCTGGCCGCCAGACACGGCCTCCGGGTGGCCGGCGAGCGGCCCTCGCTGGGCCGGTACAGCGGCCAACTGTGGCGCTACCGGCACTTCATCGCCGCGTACTCCCACGCCAAGCTGGCCGCCTCGTTCAACAACGCCCGGCTCGGGCAGCTGTGGCAGGTGCTGACCCCGCTGACCAACGCGGCGGTCTACTTCCTGATCTTCGGTCTGGTGCTCAAACAGAACCGCGACATCGACAACTTCATCGCCTACCTCACCACCGGGCTGTTCATCTTCAACTTCACCCAGACCAGCGTGCAGGGCGGCACCCAGGCGATCAGCGGCAACCTCGGCCTGATCCGCGCCCTGCACTTCCCCCGGGCCTGCCTGCCGCTGGCCATCACCGCCACCCAGTTCCAGCAGCTGCTCGGCTCGTTGGTGGTGCTGGTCGGCATCGTGCTGGCCACCGGGGAACCGATCACCGTGATGTGGCTGATGCTGGTGCCGGCGGTGCTGCTCCAGACGGTCTTCAACGCCGGGCTGACCATGACCGTGGCCCGGCTCGGCGCGAAGGCCACCGACCTCAAGCAGGTCATGCCCTTCATCCTGCGGGCCTGGATGTACGGCTCCGGGGTGCTCTACAGCGTCAAGCTGTTCTCCGAGAGCCTGCCGGGCTGGGCCACCGCCATCGTGCAGTTCAACCCCATGCTGGTCTACATCGAGCTGGCCCGGGTCTCCCTGCTGGAGAACACCCCGCTGCTCAACGACTCCCTACCGCTGACCTGGCTGGTCGCGCTCGGCTGGGCGATCGTGGTGGGTTTCGGGGGCTACCTCTACTTCTGGCGCGGCGAACAGGAGTACGGCCGTGGTTGATCACCTCGCGATGTCCAACGATGTGACGGTGACCCTGCCCCGGATCCAGGAGCGGATCCCGACCGTGGTGGTGGACGACGCGCACGTCGTCTACCGGGTGCACAAGGGCGCCGCCGGCAACACCAGCCCGGTCGCGGCGCTCAAGCGGATGGTGACCCGCACCTCCGCGCCGAACGTCCGGGAGGTGCACGCGGTCCGCGGCGTCAGCTTCACCGCGTACCGCGGCGAGGCGGTCGGGCTGATCGGCACCAACGGCTCCGGCAAGTCGACCCTGCTGCGGGCCATCGCCGGGCTGCTGCCGGTGGAGCGGGGCACGGTCTACACCCAGGGCCAGCCGTCGCTGCTCGGGGTGAACGCCGCCCTGCTCAACGACCTGCCCGGCGAGCGCAACGTCATGATCGGCTGCCTGGCCATGGGCATGTCCCCGGCCGAGGTGCAGCGCAAGATCCCCGAGATCATCGAGTTCTCCGGGATCAACGAGCGCGGCGACTTCGCCTCGCTGCCGATGCGTACCTACTCCTCCGGCATGTCGGCCCGGCTGCGGTTCTCCATCGCCGCGGCGAAGCAGCACGACGTGCTGTTGATCGACGAGGCCCTCGCCACCGGTGACAAGAAGTTCCGCAAGCGCAGCGAGCAGCGGGTGCGGGAGCTGCGGGAGAGCGCCGGCACGGTGTTCCTGGTGAGCCACCAGCTCTCCTCCGTGCGGGACACGTGCGAACGGACAATCTGGCTGGAATCAGGCGTCATTCGGATGGACGGACCGACCGCTGAGGTAATACGCGCCTACGAGGCATTCACGAACGCCAAGTAGAGTTCGGGTGAACGTACGGCACCCTCGCGGTGCCGCGCGGACCGCGTCGCCGCGTTGGGGCGACGCGGTCCGCGCGTTAAGGTTCATCCCGTCGCCGCGTCGGCGGAACCTTCCGTTCATGTACCCCGAAGCGATGCATCCCGAGAGTGAGGACCGGCAATGACGCAGGACCAGACCACCGACCCGGGCACCACACCGGAACACCCGGCACCGTGGCGACCCTCGCGGACGGTGGCCGTGGTGCTGGCCGGTGGCACCGGCACCCGGCTGGGCCTCGGCATTCCCAAGCAGCTGCTGAAGATCGCCGGTAAGCCGATCATCGAGCACACGCTGGCCGTCTTCGAGGCCGCGCCGG
Source organism: Micromonosporaceae bacterium KJ-029 (assembly GCA_005402585.1). Taxonomy (GTDB): domain Bacteria; phylum Actinomycetota; class Actinomycetes; order Mycobacteriales; family Micromonosporaceae; genus Micromonospora. Next base: position 577,764 of record BIFP01000008.1, read on the forward strand.
AGATCGACGAGATCATCGTGCTGATGGCCCCCGGCCACGTCACCGAGGCGCAGCAGATCGTCGACAAGGCCGGCTTCCGCAAGGTCACCAAGGTGATCGAGGGCGGTGACACCCGCAACGCCACCACCCGCATCGCGCTGGACGCGGTGGGCGCGGCGGACTGCAACATCCTCTTCCACGACGCGGTGCGGCCCCTGCTCAGCGGCCGGATCGTCCGGGAGTGCGTGAACGCCCTGTGGACGTACTCGGCGGTCGACGTGGCCATCCCGTCGGCCGACACGATCATCCAGGTCGACGAGAACGAGTGCATCACCGACATCCCGGTGCGTTCCACGCTGCGCCGGGGCCAGACCCCGCAGGCATTCCGCTCCGGCACCATCCGTGAGGCGTACCGGCGGGCCGAGGGCGACCCGAACTTCGCCGCCACCGACGACTGCGGCGTCGTGCTGCGCTACCTGCCCGACACCCCGATCAAGGTGATCGACGGCTCGGACGAGAACATCAAGGTCACCCACCCGGTCGACGTGCACCTGGCGGACAAGCTGTTCCAGCTGGCCGCCGCCCAGGTGCCCCGGCTGACCGACCGCCGCGCCTACAGCGAGGAGGTCACCGGCCGCACGATCGTCGTCTTCGGTGGCAGCTACGGCATCGGCCACGACCTGACGGAGCTGGCCCGCCGCCACGGCGCCCAGGTCTTCCCGTTCAGCCGCTCCAGCACCGGCACCCACGTGGAACGGCCCGAGGACGTCGAGGCCGCGTTGAAGGCAGCCTTCGACGCCACCGGCCGGATCGACCACGTCGTGGTCACCGCCGGGATCCTGGAGAAGGGCGCGCTGGCCGACATGGACCAGGAGACCATCGACCGGGTGCTCCAGGTCAACTTCGTCGGCCCGGTGACCATCGCCCGGCAGGCCCTGCCCTACCTCCAGCACACCAAGGGCCAGCTGCTGCTCTACACCTCCAGCTCGTACACCCGGGGCCGGGCGGACTACGCGCTCTACTCGGCCACCAAGGCCGCCCTGGTCAACCTCACCCAGGCGCTGGCCGACGAGTGGGCGGAGCTCGGCGTACGGGTGAACATCATCAACCCGGAGCGGACCGCCACCCCGATGCGGACCAAGGCGTTCGGCACGGAGCCCGAGCACACCCTGCTCGCCGCCGAGACCGTCGCCCAGGCGTCGCTGGACGTGCTGATCTCGGATCTCACCGGCCAGGTTATCGACGTACGCCGGCCGCCGGGCGAGGCTCCGGCCGCCGCGGCGGTGCCCGCCCAGAGCGACCGATCGGCGAGCACCGCCCCCGTCGGCTGACCGGCCGGCGACAACCGCGACACATCCACGAAGGCGACACCGAGATGCGTGGTGACCTGGTCAGGAAGTTGACCGCCCGGGGCCTGGCCACCGGCGGGGCGGTGCTGGCGTTCCTCGCGGTCGCGCTCACCGGCGCGACCGCGTGGGGGCTCGGCCTGGCGCTGGCCGCGCTCGCCGCCACGGTGTGGGAGCGTCGGGTACGCCCCGGCGCCGACGGTGTCGCGGAGACCGCGCTGATCGCGGCCGGGGTCCTGGTCGGCTACGCCCGGCACCTCGACGCCGGCTTCGACCCGGCCCTGGCCGCCACCGCCCTGGTGCTGCTGGGGCTGGTGCTGCTCACCGGTCCGCTGCGGGAGGCCGGGAACCGGGAGATCCGCGCCGCCAACCTGCCGGTACGCACCTGGGTGCCGCAGGTCGCCGCCCGCCTCTCCGACACCGTGGCGGGGCTGCTCGCCGTACTGGCCCTGGCCGCCCTGGCGAGCCTGCCCGCCGTGGTCGCCCTGCTGGCGAGCCTGCTGGTCGGTGCCGTCGCCGGTGCCGTCGCCCTCGACCTGGCCCAGCGGCGGTTCCGGCCGGCCGCCGGCGGGTCGGCGGTCACCCGGGCGCTGCGCCGGCACCAGCCCGAGTTCGTGCTGCACTTCTCCGCCCCGCCCGGCTCGGAGTACCAGGTCATCATGTGGCTGCCGTACCTGGAACGGATCGGCCGGCCGTTCGTGGTGATGCTGCGGGAGCCGGAGTCCCTGCCCGCCATCGCGGCGGCCACCACCGCCCCCGTGGTCTACTGCCCGACCCTGCGGGGCATGGACGAGGTGCTGGTGCCGAGCCTGCGGGTGGCGTTCTACGTCAACCACGGCGCGAAGAACAGCCACTGCATCCGGTTCACCCAGCTCACCCACGTGCAGTTGCACCACGGCGACAGCGACAAGGCCCCCAGCGCCAACCCGGTCTCGGCGATCTTCGACCGGATCTTCGTCGCCGGAGAGGCGGCCATCGACCGGTACGCCCGGGCCGGGGTGGAGATCCCGGCCGAGAAGTTCGTGGTGGTCGGCCGCCCACAGGTCGAGGCGATCGAGGTACGCACCCAGCCGGCGCGCGGGCTGGCGAACCCGACAGTGCTCTACACCCCCACCTGGACCGGGCACCACGCCGACGCCGACTACTGCTCCCTGCCGGTGGCCGAGACGCTGCTACGGCGGCTGCTCGACCGGGGCGCCACGGTGATCCTGCGAGCCCACCCCTACACCTCGCAGCACCCGGCCTCGGCGCGGCGGCTGGGGCGGCTGCACGAGTTGCTCGCCGCCGACCGGGCCCGCACCGGCCGGCAGCACCTGTTCGGCGCCGCGGCGAGCCGGCTGACCCTGGCCGAGTCCGTGAACCGGGCGGACGCGCTGGTCTCCGACGTCTCCGGGGTCGTCTCCGACTGGCTGTACTCGGGCAAGCCGTACGCGGTGACCGACATGGGCGCCGAGGGCGACCGGTTCATCGAACAGTTCCCCCTCGCCGCGACCGGCTACGTGCTGCGCCGGGACATGGCCGAGGTGGACGACGTGCTGACCCAGCTACTCGACACCGACCCGCTCGCCGAGGCCCGCTGGGCGACCCGACGGCGCTACCTGGGCGACTTCCCCGCCGGGTCGTACGCCGAGGCGTTCCTGGCCGCCGCCCGGCGCGAGCTGGACCCGGGCTGGACCCCGCCGACGCCGCGCATCGCGACCGGGGCGCCGCTCTCCCCCGCCACCTGATACCTATTCCACCGCAGCGCCCTCGGTCATGAGCCCACGGCGCGTACGCATGGGGGCGCAGCAGTGACGACCGACGTGACGCCCCAACTGGCCGAGGCGATCCAGCGCGGCTACGACCAGCGAGACCGGGCGAACATGGCCCCGACGATCGCCTATTTCCAGGCGCTGCTCGCCGAACACCCTGATCACCCAGTCCTGGTGTACGAGGTGGGTGGCGCCTACGACACCGCGGGCCAGGAGAAGACTGCCCGCAGCTACTACGAGCGGGCGCTCGCCCTCGGCCTCGACGGCGATGTCCTGCGCCGGTGTCTGTGCCAGTACGCCAGCACCCTGCGGTGGCTGGGCGAGCTGGACGAGTCGCTGGCGGTGCTCGACCGCGCCCGCAAGGAGTTCCCCGACTCCGACTCCGTACGCGTCTTCCGCGCCCTGACCCTCAACGACGCCCAGCGGCCAGACGAGGCGGTTGCCGAGTTGCTCACCGTCGTCACCGGGCACGCGGAGGTCACTGACCTCGGGCGGTGGGCGGTCGGGCTGCGCGGCCTCGCCCAGTGGCTCGCCGACGGCCGCCCCGAGTAGAAAGCTCCACCCCGCACAAGGCCACGGCCACGGCGCAGCGGTTAGCCTGCCGTCATGGTGAGCGCCGAACTGGATGAGTTGATCGTCGCGGACGCCGATGCGCTGCGCGAATGGTTGTCAGCCAACCACGCCACGTCGCCCGGCGTCTGGCTCGCCCTGACCAGAAAGGGCGGCACAGTCACCACGCTGACCTGGCAGCAGGCGGTCGACGAGGCCCTGTGTTTCGGCTGGATCGACGGACAGGCCCGTAAACGGGATCAGGAGACCTCCTGGATCCGATTCACCCCTCGCAGGTCCCGCAGTTCCTGGTCACAGCGCAACGTCGCCCACGTGGCCCGGCTGGAGGCGCAGGGGCGGATGCTGCCCTCAGGCCAGGCGGCGGTGGAAGCCGCGAAGGCGGACGGGCGGTGGGCGGCTGCCTACGCCCCGCCGTCGGAAGCCGAGGTGCCGGCCGACCTCCTCGCCGCCATCGCCGCCGAACCCGCCGCCCAGGCCATGTTCGACGTACTCACCAAGACCAACCGGTTCGCTCTCATCCACCGCGTCAACGCCGTCAAACGGGCGCAGACCCGCGAGCGGAAGATCGTCGAGTTCGTTGCCATGCTGGCCCGTCACGAGACGATCTACCCGCAGAAGGCCAAGCCCGCGAACTCGCCGTAATCGGTAGACCCATGATCGTCAGCATTTATTCCGGGCAGGAGGACCACATGCGCGTGATACGCGTTATGGCCGACCTTCGAGTGGCCGATGTCGAGGCAGCGAAGAGCTTCTACACCGACTACCTCGGGCTGAGCACCGAGGAGTTCAACATGGGATGGGTGGCCCGCTACACCTCTCCCGCCAGCGGGGCGAACATCCAGCTTGTGACGCGCGACGCGACCGCGCCCGAAGACCCGGTCATCTCCGTCCAGGTCGATGACGTGGACGCAGCTTACGAAGCCGCTCAGGAACTCGGCTACGAGATCGTGCACCCACTGACTACAGAGCCATGGGGCGTACGTCGGTTCTTCGTTCGGGCACCAGACGGCAACGTGATCAACATCGCGCGCCATCGGGATTGAACCAGCGGCTCGGCGTGCGGATGGTGGAGCGCGGCAGGCGTACGCCAGGAGAGCCCTCAGTCGAGGTCGACGATCTTCACCGAAGGTGCGAAGTGGCGGACCGCAGCCTTGAGGCGCGGACGGTGCAACCGCCAGGAGGTTGCCTGGCGACTGTCGGCGAGCACGTCGGGCGGCACGTGCGGGACCACCGCATGGTTCATGCGCCGCAGAAAGCGCGAGCGGGCAGAACCGGGCAATGGCGGCAAGCCGGGACGCCGCTGCAGCCCGACGTACGGGATACTGGCCACGCCGACATGCTGCGTGAACAGCACCACAGCTTCGATGTCGGACCACGGAACCACCGCTGTTCGCGAGGATGGCCAGGGCGGCGTCAACGCGAGTGTGACACCGGCGGCGTCCACGCGTAGCGCCACGCGGCGGCTCAGAGCGCTGATGAGTCGCAGGATCAGGAACGCGCCGCCCAGGGCGACGGCCGCGACGGCGGGGACCGGTTCGTCGCGGAGCATCGAGACGCCGACGGCGAGAAAGACCGCGCTGGTTGGTACCAGGAGGAGGTCGCGGCGGGTAAAGCCGAACCGCGCCTCGTACCCCTCGCCGGGTGCTACCTCGCTGCGCTCGGCGGGCGCACCGCGCCCGAGTGGCGCCGTGCTCCGTCGAGTGACGGCCACGTAGGCGAAGGCGCCAAGCCATCCGGCGACTGCGAAGCTGACAACGCCGTCCCAGGGGAACGGAAGCCCGACCAGGATCAGCCGGCTCAGCAGCAGGTAGACGACCATGGTCACAAGGAGGGCGGCGCACAGCGCCCACCAGCGGTGCCGCGGACGGGCCACCACCTGCCACCACAACACGATCAGTGGGCCGCCGGAGGCGAGCACGGCCGGACGGAACCACAGGCCCGGGTCGATGCTTCTCGCGGCGCCGACACCGGCAACGGCCCCGAGCATGAGAGTTGTCGCGAGGGCGGGACCCAGGATCGCCCAGCGAAAATGAAGAGGCTTCGGCTCGTCCGCCACGGTCGGAAGAGTACGGGAGAACCGGCACGCCGTTCGAGCGGCTGCGCGGAAGGCGCTTCCGATCGCCGCACGCCATCCGCAGCCGGCGCTGCTGCACCGTGTCGATCCGTACCTGGGACTGACCACCACCGACCTTGCGACAGTGCGGCAATGGCTCGGACAGCGGAACGAAGCCGGATCAGCTGCCGACGACGCCCGAAGGCCCGTTGAGGTTCTCGAACGACGCTACGGTTGACGATGCGGTCCGTCCCTCTTGAAGGAGCGCTCAACCATGATCCTCCCGAAGGTTCGGGACCCTCGCTTCATCACGCTTCGTCGCGGTGGGACCCTCACTGACGCGGATCATCATCTCCTCGCACTTTGGGCGGCTTCGTGCGCGGAGCACGTCCTTCACCTGTTCGAGTCGGTTCAGCCGGAGGACCCAAGACCACGTGAAGCGATCGAGCACGCCCGCGCCTGGGTGCGTGGTGAGGTCACGATGATGCAGGCTCGCGCGGCGGGCGGCCATGCGATGGGCGCGGCCAGAGACCTGCGTGGGGCGGCACGGCATGCCGCGTACGCTGCTGGCCAGGCGGGGGCCGTCGCACACGTGGCCGCGCACGAACTCGGTGCGGCCGCCTATGCGATCAAGGCCGCACGTGCTGCCGCGCCGAGAGGCGAGAGCGATGCCGCGGGGCGAATCGAGTGCCGATGGCAGCGGGACCAACTTCCGGAGGCGATTCGCGAGCTCGTGCTCGACGACCAGCGGTTGCGGAACGACATCTGCTGGTCGGTGTTCGACTGCTGAGGGACGCGGGGACATCCGGAGTTGCCGATATGTAGAGAGGCTCGCCCGCTCAGCTCACCCTACGGTCGCGATTGCCGCGATGGCGGCGTGTGGCCGATGGGTGCCGTCGCTGGGCCGCTGCAGGCGCTCAACTTCCGTGAAGCCGACCCGCGCCAGTCGCTCGGAGAACTCGTCAACGGGCCAGCGATAGGCGGTCACGACCTTGTGGTCGAAGGCGGCGACCTCGTCACCTACGAAGAATCCGAGCACCAGCGTCCCGGCCGGGGCCACTGCTCGCCGGAACTCAGCGAGCACGCCGTCAAGATCTTGCGGCGGCAGATGGATCAACGAGCCCCAGGCCAGGATGCCGGCGATGGAGTGGTCGGCAACGGCGAGATCTTCCATCGCGCCGAGCTGGTACCTACCGCTCGGGTGGGCCGCCTGCGCATGGGCGATGAACTCGGGGACCATGTCGATTCCCGTTGCGTCGGCGCCCAGCGAGCGAAGGAAATCGGTGATATGGCCAGGCCCACAGCCCAGATCGAGCACCGTGCCAGGTCGGCCTGCCAGATGTCGCCCGATGAAGGCGAGGTCATCGGCGTGCACCTGCTGGCTTGTGCCGAACAGCCCGATGTAGAGCTCCGCGACGGCCGAATACGCCTGCCGGACCTGCTCCATGTTCACCACCCGACGATATCGACCCTCGGATGGGCAGAGCCAGCAGCCGATCATGGCGGTCGAGCAATGCGGTCAGCACCAGGGGTCGAGCAGGGCCAGTACGGCCGCCGGGTCCTCCAGGTGGGCGTTGTGCCCGAGCCCGGGCAGGGTGGACACCGGTACGCCGTACTCCTTGAGCTGGGCGTCGGAGACCATCGGGTCGTGCTCGCCGCGGGCCAGCACGACTGGTACGTCGATCGCGGCCACCAGGGCGGTCAGGTCGGGCGCCCCGACGGCGAACGCCGCGGGGTCCATCGCCAGCCGCCAGCGACCGTCGACCTGCCGCAGCCCAGCGTCCACCGCCGGGTGCTCGGGGGCGATGAGCCCGGCCAGGCCGGCGACCCGCAGGTAGCGGCGGGCCGCCTCGTCCCGGCTGGTGAACCAGGTGACAGGGCGGGCGGCGAGGTCACCGGCGCGCGCCAGTTCCTCCGGGGACCACACCGCCTTGATGCCGAGCCCGACCACCGCGTCGACCGCCACACCCCGGCGAGCGGCGGCCAACGCCAGGCCGACCACCCCGCCGAGCGAGTGCCCCAGCACCACGACCCGGTCACCGGTGCCCAGACTCCCGGCAACGCGGTCGGCGAGACCAGTGAACGAGAACTCGGACAACGGCGGCGAAGCGCCGTGGCCAGCCAGGTCCGGGGCCAGCCACCGCCCAGGCCAGCGCTGTTCCAGCAGCGGCGCCCAGGGCAGCCACACGTCGCCGGTCGCGCCCATTCCGTGCAGAAGCAGCAGGACGGAGCGGCTGCCCCGGTCACCTGATTCGTCGACCATGTGCGCAGTCTGCCAGTGCCCGAAGGCGGCGGCGAGACCGGCGACCGGCAACCGACACCGGGGGGACGTTCCAGCGCTCCCGGTGACGCTGACAGTCACCGAGATGTCGGCCTCGCGGTAGTCGCCCCAATTGACCTGCCGGATCCCATCTCGATCAGGATCAATATAGAGTGTCCCGAGTGCTGGCGAGGGGACGCCATCGCACCAGTGTCTCGACAGGAGGACGCCTTGCATTTCCACAGTCGGCCAGGTTGGATGGCCGCCGCCGTAGCCGTAACGCTGCTCGCCCTTCCGTTGCCGGCCTCTGCCGGTACCTCGAGAGCAGCCGAGAATGCGGGCGCCGCAGCGGCTGCGGATCGGGTCCTTCGGGTCTACAACAACAACATCGAGAACCTCGTGGTGAACAACTCCGACGGGACCTGCACGCGTGTTTCCGGGCCGGAGCAACTGACCTCGATGCTGGTGGACGACAACGGGCAGAAGGGGACCTCCGGGGTGGCCGCGCCCGACCTGCTGATCGTGCAGCAGGTCCGCGGCACGGGCCAGGCCGAGGCGTACGCGAACCAGCTGGGCGCCAAGTTCGGCTACCCGGCCGGCACCTACCGCGCGATCGTGGCCTGGACCGACCCGGAGCCGTGGGGCAGCACTCACAAGTGCAGCGACCAGTCCCTCGGCGACCTGAAGAAGAAGCAGACCAACGCCATCATCTGGAACACCCGGACGCTCAACCTCGCCTCCGGCGACATCTCGAAGTACTGGAGCGCGGGCTGGCTGAAGCCGGGCACGGCCTACAACAACGGTGCCGGCTGCACGCTCTACAAGCCGCCGAACAACGACGACGGCACCACCAACGCCCACAAGTGGAAGCGCACCAGCGCCATCGCCGCGCGATTCACCATCAAGGCGAGCGGGACCAGCGTGTTCGCCGCCACCATGCACCTGCCGGAGCAGAACCGGCAGAACGCCTGTGCCGGGGACGGCATCACGGGTATCAGCAACACGGGTATCCACATCGGCGCGGACGCGACCAGGCTGATGAACGACTCAACGATCCGGATCGTCGGCATCGACGCGAACCGGACGGGCATCACCGCGAGCACCCTGAGCGGCTTCGGCATGACCGGCTACGGATCGAAGGCGACCAGCGGCTCCAGCAAGATTGACTACATCTTCATCAAGGGCGCCGTGCAATCGTCGAGCATCGACTACACGGTGAGTGGCACCAAGTCGAACCACATGGCGCTCTACGGTTTCATCAACTACTGAGGACGCCGCTCTTTCGATCGACCACCGCAACGGCGTGGGCGCCCGGACCGAAAGGTCCGGGCGCCCACGCCGTTGTCGATCAGGAGGAGTAGCCGCGGGTGGCCGCCCAGTTGGCGAGGTCGATGGTGGTCATCCAGTACGAGTAGTACGACGGGTCGGCCGAGTCGGCGATCTTGACGAGCCGGCCATCGTCGTCGTAGCCCACGACGGCGATGTAGTGGCCGCCGGGGAAGGAGTGCCAGCCGCCGTTGGTGTCGGTGGCGCTGCCGGCGATGTTCACCACGACGCCGCGCCCGTCGCTGACGCTCGCCACGACGTCGGCCTGGAGCTGGTCCATCTGGGCCGGGGTGGCCGCGCCACCACGGATCATCGTGGTCTTGTACGGGCTGCCCTTGACCGTGGCGTTGAGGACGCGGGTGGTGTCCTCGGCCGAGTTGGTGCCGGCGTACGTGGTGCCGAGCTGGTTGGCCAGGGTGTCCTGGTCGCGGGTGATGCCGGAGGCGCTGAGCGCGTTCCGCACGGCGGCCGGACCGCAGTAGTAGCCGGTCGTCTGGGCCTGGTAGTCGTAGTCGAGGACCTTCGACGCCGGCGGCTTCGGCGCCGCCTCCTTGCTGGTCACGTCCGGGTCCGGCGTGGCCGAGCTGGCCTCCGGCGACGGCGACGCGGCAGCGCTGGCCGGGGCGGCGGAGCTGGCCGGGGCCTCGCTGCTCGGCGGGGCGGTCGACGGCTCGGCCACGTCCCGGGCCTCGCCGCGGGACGCCACGGTGTCGCTGCGCAGTTCGGCGACGGCGGTCGTGGTGTGTGCGGTGGCCGGGGCGTCCTCGGTGCTGGCGAGCAGGGCACCTGCTCCGGTGGCGAGGACGAGCGCCGCCGCCGACGCGGCGACGACCTGGTACGGACGTTCGGTGGTCAGCCGACGGAGCTGACGCTTAACGGTGTGCTTCACGGAATCCTCCACAGGCTAAGGGGTGAGCGGCGCACCGGCTCCGGCGGTCAGGTCGGCACTGGTACCGACGACCACCCGAGGACTCGGATGGGCCGTTCATGGGGTACGCCCGGAAGCCGGGCGAATGCGGTGGCCGGTATCAGCTCGCGGTCAATGGGCCGGCGAGCGCGGGCACCGCAGTGCCGTGGAGGCGGGGGGAACAATGGGGGATCGAGAAGTGCTGCACGAGGTTGGAACTCCTTCCGACACCGCCGACCGGGTTAGCTGACGGATTCGGGCGGGAAGATCGCCCTACCGCGGGCCGAGGCTCGCGGATTCACCCCAGTGGTGCAGTGGGTCCCCGGTTCGTGAGATCACGATTGAGCGGGTGGGCGCGGCGTCGCCTCTTGCGATCGGTTACCGCACCGGACGGGCCGACACTACTGGCCGGCCATGCCCCTGCCAACCCGGCCTGAGCTGCTTAAACATGATCCAGCCAAAGTTTTTTCGGGTGTTCGGGAACTGGCGTCCCTCAATGGGACTCGCGGCAATCCGGGCACGTTGGGTGACAACCGGACCGGCCATGGACAATGTCTCCGGATATTGGGGTGGCATCGGCCGACTTACCCTTGGTGACCGTTTTCCCCGCCGCTGTGACCGGGCTCACCCAATCCCGGGCCGGAATGTCCGCTCAGCCAATCCGGGCCGGGCGCCAGCGCAGGCTCGTGGGCGCCGGACGGCCGGCGGCGACCCGGCTCGGGGCCGACAGCCGGTTCGGCCGGACTCGCTCCGCGGCGGCGTACGCCTCGGTGGAGAGCGCGCGAGCCGCGTCGGCGGCGAGTTCGGCCGCCCGCCACGCGTCGCGCTCCCGCTCGGCGGCCGCCCGGTAGGCGGCCAGGCGGCCGTCGCGTACCACCCGGGCGAGTACGACCTCCTGCTCGGCCGGGTGCCGCCGGGGATCCCATCCCGCCCGGTGGGCGAGCACGTCGCAGAGTTGCCGGGCCGACAGGTCCCCGCGCCAGTGCGCGGCCATCGCGGCGTGGTGCAGCCAGCGCTCCCGGGCCGCGTACTCGATCGGCGTGCGTGGCGTACGCGGGGCGGGTAGAGCGGCGACGCCGGCGAGTCGCCGAGCCGCCGACTCCGCCTCGTCGTACGCGGCCCAGGCGCGGTCGAGTTCCGCCTGGGCGGTTTGCCACGCGTCGCGCCGTCGGCGGGCGTTCTGCGCGGCGCCGCTCGCCGCCACCGCCACCTCGCCGGCGTAGCGACGCAGGTCGGCAGCGACGGTCGCGGCAGGATCCTCGGCCGGCCCGACTGGTTCAGCGTCGGCCGAGACGGCCAGTTCGGGTCGGGCGACCAGGGCGGCGAGTACGCCCAGCGCGAGCACGAGCAGGACCGACCAGATGGCGGCGGCCCGTGGCACCTCGATCAGGAACTGATAGACAACGGTTTCCACGTCGGTACCTCAGGGGAAGTGGTGCGGTCACAGCGGCCACGCAGACGCCGGATCACCTCGTGGCGACGCCACGGCCCGGGTCTGGCGGGTAAGTGGTGCGGAGGGGCGGTGGAATCAGAAGCGGGGTGGGGCGCGGGCGGTGTCGGCACCCGGGACGGTCGCGCCGGGAGCGGACGCGTCCGCCGCGGCGACGACCCCGGCGTCGGGCACATGCGGTCGGGCGGGCACCGTCGCCGGTGTCCCGGGCACATCACCCAGCTCGACGTGGTCACCGCCGCCGGCCACGCTCGCGGTGTCGGCCGACCCGTTGGTCGCGGCCAGTTCCCACCCGGTGGGCGACTGCGGCACGACCGCGCCGGCCGGCGGCTGGCCGGAGACCGCTGCGGCGAGCTGCCCGACGGGCACTCCGGCCAAGGTGAACTGCCCGGCGGACGCTGCCACCGTGGCGAACTGCCCGGCGGGCGCGCCCTGGGCGGGCAGCGCCCAGGCTCCGATCGTGAACGCGGCGGCGACCGCGAACCCGGTCAGCAACCGCGTCGCCCAGCGCGCCAGCCACCACAGAGGACGGGCAGACGCGACGGGAAGCACAGGGCCACGCTACCGCGACGACCAGCGGCCCGCACCGTCACCGGGCGTGTCGCGCAAGGATCACCACCGCTCGGCGCACCTCGTCTTGCAGGTGGCGACCTGCCTCACCGTCCAGGGTGGATACCTGGAGCATTCCCGGCGTACGTCGCCGGACTCGTCTCGTCCTGCGGGGCCCTCGGCCGGGGCGCCGGGCCCGTCGACGGCCTGCCCGGCGGTACACCGGGCGGTGTTCCACCCGGCGCCGTGGCCGGCGGCGGCCCGTTCGGTGCCGCTCGGCGCGGTGCCAGCCGGCGCATCATCGGCTGTTCCACGTACCGGTGCAGCAACGCGGCCAACGCCAGGGTGAGCAGCAGGAAGCCGATCACGGCGGCCGGACCCCACCAGCCGGGCAGACCGGTTCCCCAGTCGCCGGTGAGCCGCAGGATCGTCATGATCACGAATACGTGCACCAGGTAGAAGGCGAACGAGACCTCGCCGAGCCAGACCATCGGGCGGGACCGCAGCGGTGAGCGGCGCCCGTGTACGTCAGCGTCCGCCGCCGCGGCGATGACCAGGACGTACGCCACGGAGAGCACCGCCGCCCAGAGCTCGGCCCGGATCCACTGGGAGGCCACCACCCAGGTCGCGACGAAGATCAGGCCGGCCACGGGCAACCGCGGGCCCCGCCAGCGACCGCGCAGCATGAGTTCGGCGGCGGCCACGCCCATCCAGAACTCCAACGACCGGACCAGCGGGAACACCTGGGCGAACCACCACCGGCTCTGCTCCGGCACCAGCACCTGACCGGGCCAGAGCGCCAGGATCAGCAGCGGCACCGCGACCACCACGGCCCAGAGCATCCACGGCCGGGCCCGCCGCACCAGCGGCAACGCCAGCGGCAGGCACAGGTAGAAGAACAGCTCACAGGAGAGCGACCAGCTCACGTTGTTGACGCTGTAGAAGTAGCCGGGCCGGGGATCCCAGGCCTGGAGCAGGAACAGGTTCTCCAGCGCGGCGACGGGGTTGATCGGGTCGGCGAACCAGAACGCCGCCAGCATGGCCAGCGCCCAGAGCAGCAGGTGGTTCGGGTAGATCTTGGCAAGCCGACGCCACCAGAACCGCCGCTTGGAGGCGCCGGGCCGGGCCGACCAGACCAGCACGAAGCCGCTGAGAATGAAGAAGAACTGCACCCCGGACAGGCCCAGGGTGAAGATCTCGCTGACCACCGCCTGGTGGCCCGGCTCGGCGATGATCCGCATGGTGCCGGCGTGGAAACCGAAGACCAGCAGTGCGGCTATCCACCGCAGCCCGGTCAACGACGGCAGTCGACTCGCGTCGCCGAGCCCGGTGGTGGATGCCGGCCGATCGACGACGGTGGTGCTGGCCATCCGGGCACCCTACCCGTTCCGGCACGCCCCCTCGAATCGGGCGGTTCGCAGCTGGCGACATCCGTTTACCCAGCGGTGCCCGGCTGTTCAAACACTCCACCGCCGCCGGCCATATCAGGTTCCAGGCCCGTCCACCCGGGCGGTCGAAGGTTTTCAGGTGGTCAATCAGCCGACGCCAGCGCCGCTGCTGAGCATCGTCGTGCCGGTGTACGGCGTCGAGGCGTACCTGCCGCAGTGCCTCGACTCGATCCACGCCGACATCCCGGCGGACGAGGCGGCGGCGGTGGAGGTGGTCGCCGTGGACGACGCCTCGCCGGACCGGTGCGGGCAGCTGCTGCGCGAGCACGCCGCCGACCACCCGGGGGTACGGGTGCTGCACCTGACCAGCAACGTCGGCCTCGGACTGGCCCGCAACGCCGGCCTGGACGCGGCCACCGGACGGTACGTGTGGTTCGTCGACAGCGACGACCGGCTGCCGCCCGGGACGATCCCGGCGGTGCTCGACCGGCTGCGAGCGGACCGGCCCGACGTCATGATGATCGACCACCTGCGGGTGCACGAATGCGGGCGCCAGGAGGTGGACGCCAGCAGCCGGCTGCTGCGCGGGACCCCCGGGGTCGTGCGGCTGGCCGACCGGCCGCAGCTGTTGCGGGTGCAGCACACCGCCTGGAACAAGGTGGTACGACGCGAGTTCATGGCCGAGCTGGGGCTGCGCTTCCACCCCGGCTGGTACGAGGACATCCCGTTCAGCCACCCGCTGCTGATCGGCGCGGAGCGGATCTCGGTGTTGGACGAGGTCTGCTACCTGTACCGCCAGGGCCGCCAGGGCGCCATCACCTCGACCCGCAGCGGCCGGCACTTCGACGCCTTCGAGCAGTACGACCGACTGTTCGCCTGGCTGCGCGAGCGGCACCCGGACGGGCTCTGGCACAGCGAACTGTTCGACCTGATGGTGAACCACTTCCTGGTGGTGGTGGGCAACGACGACCGGCTGCACCCTCACCTGCGGCGGGCCTTCTTCCGCCGGGTGGCCGCGCACTACCGCCGGTACCTGCCGGGCGGCGGCTATCCCCGTCCGGGCGGGGTGGCCGGACTCAAGCACCGGCTGGTCGGCCAGGACAGCTACCTGGCGTACGCGGCGCTGCGCCGGGCCCACCGGCTGGCCCGCCGGTTGCGGAAGCCGGCGGCCACCCCGTCCCCGACGACCGGCGTCGAGCCGGGCCCCACTACGGAAAGCCGCACACTGGTGCGGACACACGGAAACGGAACTCAATGACGACGCTCAAGATCGGGCCGCACCTGGTCGGTGCCGGGGAACGCCCCTTCGTGGTGGCCGAGATGTCCGGGAACCACAACGGTGACCTGGACCGTGCACTGGCCATCGTGGACGCAGTGGCGGCCAGCGGCGCGCACGCGCTGAAGCTCCAGACGTACCGCCCGGACACGATCACGATCGACGTCGACACCCCGGCCTTCCGCATCTCCGGCGGACACGAGCTGTGGGGCGGACAGAACCTCTACCGGCTCTACGAGAAGGCCCACACCCCGTACGAGTGGCACCGCCCGATCTTCGAGCGGGCCCGTGAGCGGGGATTGACGGTCTTCTCCTCCCCGTTCGACGCCACCGCGGTAGAGCTGCTGGAGGAACTGGACGCGCCGGCGTACAAGATCGCTTCGTCGGAGCTGGTCGACCTGCCGCTGATCCGGCTGGTCGCCGCCACCGGCAAGCCGATGGTCATCTCCACCGGGATGGCCACTCTGGCCGAGATCGACGCCGCGGTCCGCACCGCCCGCGACGGCGGAGCCGCCGGAATCGTGCTGCTGGCCTGCACCGCCTCCTACCCGGCGCCGCCCGCCGACAGCAACCTGCGCCGCATCCCGGTGCTGGCCGACGCGTTCGGCGTACCGGTCGGCCTCTCCGACCACACCCCCGGCATCGGCGTACCGGTCGCCTCGGTGGCGCTCGGGGCCTGCTTCATCGAGAAGCACGTCACGCTGGACCGCGCCGACGGCGGCGTGGACTCCGACTTCTCCCTGAACCCGGCGGAGTTGGCGGCCCTGGTGGTCGAGTCGGATCGGGCGTACGCGGCGCTCGGCGGCACCGCCGTCGGCCCGACCCCCGCCGAACGGGAGGGACTGCGCTTCCGGCGGTCGCTCTACGTGGTGGCGGACGTGCGCGCCGGCGACGAGGTCACCACCCGGAACGTCCGCTCGATCCGGCCGGCCGGCGGGCTGCCCCCGGTGGAGATCGACCGGGTGCTCGGCCGGCGGTTCGCCACCGACGTCGCGCGCGGCACCCCGCTCAGCTGGGACCTGATCTGACGATTTCGTAGCCGGTTTCGTCGTCGGCTCCGGCCGGGGCCGCTGGCCGGAGCGAACCCAGCGCCAGCGGGATCGTCAGCGGCGTTGCGGGTCGGTGGCGAAGGCGACGGTGACGACCAGGTCGGCCAGGGTCAGGGTGCGCCACAGCCACGGGGTACCGGGCGGCACTTCCAGGCCGTGCCGGTGCCACCAGGCGACAATCGGGACGTCGGTGAGCTTGGCCAGGCATTCGGCGCGGGTCCATCGGGCCCAGAAGTCCGTGGCGCCGAACCGGCGGACCAGCGCGGAAGGCAGCAGGCCGTCGGCGCGCTCGGCGTCGATCGCCACCCGCCAGCCTGGCGCCGGCGGGGCGTACCAGCCGACGCAGCGCCCGTCGCCCAGGTGGCTGCGGGTCACCGCGTCGCCCGACTCGGCTGCCGGCGCCACCCGCAGGTGTCGTGGCGCGGCGGCGAGCAGCGCGGCCACCGGTGGCCCTGCGAACAGGGTGGGCACCGGTGAGGATCCCGCGCCGCCGTCGGCGCGGGACCACCAGGAGGTCGGTTCAGATCGAGGCGGCACCGTCGATCACGATGACCTGACCGTTGATGTTCGTCTGTTCGCGCAGCAGCATCCGCACCACCGGCACCACCTCCTCCGGCTCGGTGAGGTGACCGGTCGGGGTACGGCGCACGATCTGGTCCAGCTGGGTCTGACCGAGCACCGCCGACATCTCCGAGGCGAAGAAGCCGGGTGCGACGGCGTTGACCAGCACCCGACCGCCCAGCTCGCGGGCCAGCGAGCGGGTGGCGGCGTCCATCCCGCCCTTGGTGGCGGAGTACGCGACCAGGCCGGGGAACCCGCGTTGTGCGCAGATCGAGGTGATGTTGACGATCCGGCCGCGCAGTCCCTGGGCCAGCATCCGCCGCACGGCCAGCCGGGTGAGCTGCAACGGCGCGGTCAGGTTGGTCTCGATGATCCGGGCGATGTCGGCGATCGCGGTGTGCACGTGCAGCGAGTCCTGCCCGACGGCGGCGTTGTTGACGATGCCGTCGATCGGCCCGAGGCGCTCCTCCGCCGCCCGGACGAACGCCTGCGCGGCGGCGAGGTCGGTGACGTCGACCGAGCCGACGTGCGACCGGTCCGGATGGGCGTCGGCGAGCTTGGCCAGTTCCGGGGTGACGGTGCGGGCGAAGGCGGCCACCTTCACACCCGCTTCGAGCAGGTCGGTCACGATGGCGAGGCCGAGGCCGCGGGACCCGCCGGAGACGAGCACCACGGAGGACGGCGGGACGAGCTGGACGCGGGTGGCGGGGTCAGACATCGCTTTTCAGGGTCTCCTTGACGGGGATCTCGGTCAGCACGCGGATCCGGCGCGGCACCGCGTACTCGGGCAGCCGGTCGGCGCACCAGCGCACCAGCGCCGCCTCGTCCGGTGCCTCCGGCGGGTCGGCCGGATCGGCCGCCGACCCGTGGCCGGCCGGGCTGGGCACCACCTCGGCGACGACCATGTGGCCGAGCAGTGGGGCGCGCCGGCCGGTGACCCGGGCCCAGGCCACTCGGGGATGGGCGGTGAGCGCGTCGCGGACCAGGCCGGCGGAGACCTTGCTGCCACCGACGTTGATCTCGTCGGAGTCGAGCCGACCGATGATCAACACCCGGTCGTCGACGATCTCAACCCGGTCGCCGGTGTGCACCGGGCCCTCCAGCCCGGCGCCGTGGTACGGCGAGGTGACCACCAGTTCCCCGTCGCGTACGCCGAGGGTGGGGCGGCCCGGTGCGGCCCGGTCCAGCCACTCGACCGGGAACCCGGCCCGCCCGTCGTGCACCACGACGGCCGCACCGACCTCAGAGGAGGCGTAGATCCAGGAGATCCGGGTCGCCGGGAACACCTCCCGCAGCCGGTCCAGGACCGCCTGGTCGACGGGCTCCCCGCCGAGGGTGAGCTGGCGCAGCGGCACGCGGGCGAGCGCGGTCGGATCGCGGTGCAGGGCGCGGCGCCAGAAGGTCGGCGTGCCGGAGGCGGCGTCCACGCCGTGCGCGGCGGCCAGCGCCGGCCAGTCGTCGAGCTGGTCCGGCTCGACCACCACCAGGTGCTGCCCCGGTTGGGTCAGCGACAGGGTCACCACCTGCCACCAGGCGTACGAGCCGGGGGCGTACGGGCAGAGCCAGGTCCGGCCGGGCTGGTGGCCACGGACGGTGGTCAGCGACTCCAGGGTGTGCCCGACCCGCTTGGGACGACCGGTGGACCCGGAGGTCAGCAGCCACAGCCGGCCAGGATCGGCCGGGCGCGGGCGGGCGGGGAGCGCCGCGTCGGCCGCAAGTTCGGCACCGGCGGCGGCACCAGCTTCGGCGGCGACGCCGATGTCGGCACCGGCGTCGAGCACGGTGAACCCGGCGTCGCGGAGTTCGTCCCGCATCGCCGCGTCGACCCGGCTGGCCGTGCTGAGCAGCAGCTCGGTGCCGTGCACGGCGTGGTGGCGGGCGGCGGCGAGCGCGTACCGGACGGAGTGGGCGAGCACCGCGGCCGGGCCCGGCAGATTCAGGTCCGGCAGGTCCCGCCAGGTCAGCGTCGTGCCGTCGACGACGATCCGGTTGTCGGCACCGGCCAGGTGAGCGGCGGCCCGGTGGGCGGTCGCGACGCTCACTGCCGCTGGAGTTCGACGAGGAAATCGAGCACGTCGCCGACGGTGGCGATCCGGCGCAGCCCGGGGGCGTCGAAGTTCAGCTCCTCCCCCGTCTCGTCCTCCACCCGCAGTGCCAGCTCGGAGAAGTCCAGCGACCGGAAGCCGACCTCCCGCAGGTCCGCGGCGTCGTCGTCGGGAAGCACCTTGCCCTGGTTCTTGAGAACCTGACCCATGAGGTCGCGAATCTGCGCGCGACTCAATTCCTTCATGTGCCGGAGTGTACAGCCAGGTGAATTGTGATTAGGGTGCCCGGTGACCACGGGAAACGGATTGGAAAGCGAGCGGTACGTGCTGCGTGACGCCACCGGGGACGACGTTAACCTGATGTTGTGCTGGCGTAATCAGGAAGTCAATCGACAGGTCAGCAAGACCAGTCACGTCATCAGCGCCGACGAGCACGCGCGATGGTGGGCGGCCGCCCGTACCGACCCCACCCGCAAGGTGCTGACCTACCTGCGCGACGGCGTACCGTCCGGCGCGGTCACCTTCTTCGACCTGCGGCTGGACGGTCCGCGTACCGGATCGTGGGGCTTCTACCTGGACGGCGACGGCCTGGCCGAGCGGGGCGAGACGCTGCCCGCCTGGCTGGAGGTGATGCGGGAGGCGGTCGACCATGCCTTCGACGTGCTGGCGCTGGACCGCCTCGACGGCGAGGTGCTCGCCCACAACACCGTCGTACGCCAGATGAACCGCCGGTTCCGTTTCGTCGAGGGACCCGGCCGCCAGGAGATCCACGACGGCCGGGAAATCACCGTCATCCCCATTTCCCTGGCGGCCGGGGACCGTCGGCGGCGCTGATTCTTCCGGCGCCGTAAACGCATCGTTCACGCGACGTTCGCGCATTGTTCGACCGGCTCCCGGAATTGCGTCATTGACGTCGCCAGGCCGCCCATTTGAGCACCGGGTCACCGCCGAGCCGGACGAAGCCGTGGCGGGTGCCGTCCCAGTCCTCCGGCTTGCCCGGCGCCCATCGCGCGAAGACCACGTCCGCGTCGGCCGGCGGGTTGTCGGCGAACCACGGCACCTCGGTCCAGGTGACCTGGTGGCTGAGGTTGAACCGGAGCTGGTAGGGCACCGCCTTCGAGGCGGCGACCCGCTCCCCCGGCCGGACGCCGAGGTCGGCGACGCTGGGTACGGGCGTGCCGGCCGCCGCCAACGGACGCACCACCCGTTGCGTGATCACCTGCATCGTCGCCACGTTGACCACCACCAACGCGGCCAGCACGATCGCCCGTGACCGGGCGTTGCGGGCGGCGAGTACGAGCAGCAGACAGGCGCCGGTACCGACGGCCGCCCCGACCACCGGCCGCAACTCCTGCCAGCCACCGGTCAGGACCATGAGGTCCAGCGCGCTGAACGTGCCGTAGCGCAGTTCCGCGCCCTGGGACGCCGCGTGCGCCAGCCGGACGTGGATCAACGCCCCGCCGGTGACGAGCAGCGCCACTGTGACGGCGGCGCGGCGCAGCAGCGGCCGGTACCCCACTCCGAACAGCACGCCGATCCCGGCCAGCAGCCAGAACGGGGCGAACATCTGCACGTACCGGGCGTAGATGGAGTCCGGCACCCGGTCCGGGACGCCCGCGAGGACGACCTCCGCGCCGACGGCCACCCCGACGGTCGTCACCAGGGCCACCTCGAACGTCCACCGGGCGGCTTCGTCGCCCCGGCGGCACAGCCGCCTCACCGCGTCGACACCGGCCAGCCCGAACGTGATGACCATCAGGTACCACAGCTGCGTGCCGATGGACGCCAGCACCTGCGACAGTCCCCGGCCGGAGAGGACGGCCCGCAGGTCGTTCCCGGCGGGTGAGGCGCCGAGGAGGTGGACCGCGTCGCCGAGCAGCCGTACCCCGGCCTCGTTGCCGAGCGCGGCGGCGAGCACCGGCATCGTCGCGGCCAGCAGCCCGGCCGGGCCGAGCCGGCGGCGGACGACCAGCGCCAGCACCAGTCCGGCGTACGCGGCGACGATCACCAGCCCGCGCGAGTGCATGAGGTGCCATGCCCCGCTGAGGGCACCGCCCAGCGCCGCTGTCGCCGGACCGGGGCGCTCGACCAGCCGGTGCACCGCGAGCAGCCAGGCCAGCAGCAGCGGGGCGAGCACCGCGTCGGTCATCGCCACCCCGGCGTGGAAGGCCGCCGCCGGCAGCGTCGCCGCGACCACGGCCGCCACCAGGGCAGGCCCGCGCCGGAGCCCCAGCAGCCGGCGACCGAGCAGGTACGCCAACGGCAGGAGGGTCGCGCTCCACGCCGCGTTGATCACCCGCACCAGCAGGTAGGTGTCGACGAAGTCCCAATCGAGGAGGAAGGCCGGCGCGATCACCAGCGGGTAGCCGATCCGGCGAAGGGTTTCGTTCTCGCTGCTGAATCCGCCGGGTCCGCCGGCCAGCGCGCGGGCGGTGTTGAGGTAGCTGTCCTCGTCGGTGTGCGCGATCGGCATGCTGGCATTCCGGGCCAGCCACATCCGCCAGGCCACCCCGAGCAGCCAGCCGAGCACCAGCAGCACCGGGACGACCCGCCGGTGGGCCGACACCGCCCGCCCGTCGGCGGGTGCTGCCCCGACACTGGTCACCTGCGTTCCGGCGGTCATCGCCCCTCCCCCGTCATGGGACCGGGACGCACTTTTCGGACGGCCCGAGCCCCGCCGGCTCCCGGCCAGGTCGAGACCCTAGTGCCCGGATCGGGCAGATTTGGCGGACGCGCCACCGCTCCAGGAAGTGTTCGCCCGCCGGGTGTCCGCCATTCACCACCCGCGCGGATCCGGTTAACCGCAGGGCGTGGGCGTGTTAACCCTCCGCATCTAGCGTTCCCACCCGGCCGGCAGGCCGAGGCCCCGCCGGATCATCGACGAACACGGGAGCACCACATTGAGCGAGCTGAGCGGATCGTCCATCCTCGTCACCGGGGGAACGGGTTCCTTCGGCCGGACCTTCCTCCGGCACCTCCTCGCCGAGGCCGACCCGGCCCGGGTGGTGGTCTTCTCCCGTGACGAGCTCAAGCAGTACGAGCTGCGGCAGCAGCTCGGCGACGACCCCCGGCTGCGCTGGTTCATCGGCGACATCCGGGACCGGCACCGGCTGACCCGGGCCATGCACGGGGTCGACCACGTCGTACACGCCGCCGCCCTGAAGCAGGTCGACACGGCCGAGTACAACCCCTCGGAGTTCATCGCCACCAACATCACCGGTTCGCAGCACGTGGTCGACGCCGCGATCGAGGCCGGGGTGAAGAAGGTCGTCGCGCTCTCCACCGACAAGGCGTCCAGCCCGATCAACCTGTACGGCGCGACGAAGCTGGTCGGCGACAAGCTGTTCGTCTCCGCCAACCACTACGCCGCGCAGCACCCGACCCGCTTCGCGGTGGTGCGCTACGGCAACGTGGTCGGCAGCCGCGGCTCGGTGGTGCCGCTGTTCCGCCGGCTCGCCGCCGAGGGCAAGAGCCTGCCGATCACGGACAAGCGGATGACCCGCTTCTGGATCACCCTGGACCAGGCCGTGCAGTTCGTCGTGGACTCGTTCGACCAGATGCAGGGCGGTGAGCTGTTCGTGCCGCGCATCCCCAGCATGCGCATCCTCGACCTGGTCGAGGCGGTCGCCCCGGAGGCCACCACGCACGAGATCGGCATCCGCCCCGGCGAGAAGTTGCACGAGGAGATGATCGCCCCGGACGACAGCCGCCGGACGCTGATCGCCAAGGACCGCTTCATCGTCCAGCCGACCATCGCCACCTGGGGCTACCAGCCGCCGGTCGACTGCGAGCCGGTGGCCGACGGCTTCGCGTACCAGTCGGACACCAACGACGAGTGGCTCACCGTGCCGCAGCTGCGCGAGATGCTCGGCATCACGGCATGACCTCAATGCTTCCGTACGGCCGGCAGTCGGTGACCGAGGAGGACGTCGCCGCCGTGGTCGCCGCCCTGCGCAGCGACTGGCTCACCACCGGTCCGGAGGTCGCCGCCTTCGAGGCGGACATCTCCGCGTGGGCCGGCGGGGCCGGGGCGGCCACGGTCTCCAACGGCACCGCCGCGCTGCACGTGGCGTACGCGGCGGCCGGCATCGGCCCCGGCGACGAGGTGATCGTGCCGCCGATGACGTTCGTGGCCACCGCGAGCAGTGCGGTGGCCCTGGGCGCACGGATCGTCTTCGCCGACGTGGAGGAGGAGACCTTCACGCTCGACCCGGCCGCGGTGGCCGCGGCGACCACCGAGCGGACGAAGGTCGTCGCCGCGGTGGACTACGCCGGACATCCGGCCGACTACGACGCGCTGCGCGCCGCGCTCGACGGCACCGACGCGCTGCTGCTCGCCGACGCCGCCCACTCGATCGGGGCCACCTACCGGGGCCGGCCGGTCGGCTCGCTCGCCGACCTGACCACGTTCTCGTTCTTCCCCACCAAGAACCTGACCACCGCCGAGGGCGGCGCGGTCGCCACCACCGACCCGGAACTGCTCAAGCGGGCCCGCCGGTTCCGCAACATCGGGCTGGTCCGGGAACGCGACGAGCAGCGCTGGCCGGACGAGGGCGGCTGGCACCAGGAGGTGCACGAGTTCGGGCTGAACTACCGGCTGCCCGACGTGCTCTGCGCGCTCGGCCGCAGCCAGCTGCGCCGCCTCGGCGACTTCCTCGCCCGCCGGGCCGAACTGGTGGCCCGCTACGACGAGGCGCTGGCGGACCTGCCCGGCCTGCTGACCCCGGGCCGGCGGAACTGGGCCACACCGGCCTGGCACCTGTACCCGATCCGGGTGCTCGACGGCCGTCGCCGCGAGGTGTACGACAAGATGCGTGCCGCCGGCATCGGAGTGCAGGTCAACTACATCCCCGCGCACTGGCACCCCGCCTTCGCCGACCTCGGCTACCGGCGCGGCGCCTTCCCCGTGGCGGAGTCGTTCTACGCCCAGCAGCTGTCGCTGCCGCTCTACCCTGGACTGAGCGACACCGACCAGGACCGCGTCGTCGACGCGCTCGCCGCGGCCCTGCGTGGCACCCCGGTCCGGCCCGTCGCCTGAGGGGACGGCGATGCACCACGCGAACCACTTCTACGGCCACGCACACGTGCTGGCCCGCTACGCGGGGCTGGGTGACGGGCACCCGCCCCGGATCAACGGGTACGTGCAGCACGGCTGGAACATCGGCGACGGTCTCGCCCCCGGGCACCCGTACGCCGACCGCACGCCGAGCCTGCTGTGGTCCGAGCAGACCCGGCGGCGGGCCTGGTCGGTGGGGCGACGCAACGTCACCGTCATCGGGGCGCCCTTCGTCTACCTGCTGGCCATGACACCCGACGAACCGCCCCGGCCCGAGCAGCCCGCGCGGGAGGGCACCATCTGGTACCCGTTCCACGGCTGGGAGGGCCAGCACGTCAAGGGCGACCACAAGGAGTTGATCGCCCGGATCCGGGACACCGAACCCGGCCCGGTGACCGTCTGCCTCTACTGGCACGAGCACCGGATGCGACGGGTACGCCGGCTCTACGAGAACGCCGGCTTCCGGGTCATCTGCCACGGCTACCGGGGCCACTGGTGGAAGGACACCGACCCCGAGTTCCTGGACCGCCAGCTCGGCGAGTTGCGCCGGCACGCCCGGGTCGCCTCCAACCGGCTCACCAGCGCCATCTTCTACGGCATCGCCGCCGGCTGCGAACCGGCCGTGTACGGCGACCCGATGCTGCTCGCCAAGGAGGACCCGACCTTCGGCGGCACCGCCCGGATCCGGCGGCAGTGGCCCGAACTGCACGGCGAACAGGTACACCTGGCGACCGCCGTGGAGATCGCCCGCGCCGAACTGGGCAGCGACCACCGCCACCCGGCCGCCGCACTGCGGGAACTGCTGGGCTGGGCGGACCTGCAGGAGGAGACGACGTGACAACCGAGACGGCGCCGGCGGTGGCGCTGCCCGGCGGCGAGATGCTGACCTGGTCCGACCAGCATGGCGACGCCGGCAATGAGCCGCTCGCGGTCCTGGTGGCGCAGCTGGTGCCGGCCGGCGCCCGGGTGCTGCTGGCCGGGCCGCACGACCCGGCACTGCTCGACGCGCTGGCGCACGCCCGCGTCACCTGCCTGCTGCGTGGCTACCCCGACGCGGCGGTGCTCGCCGGCCGCGTCGACC
The DNA here is from genome assembly GCA_005402585.1 of Micromonosporaceae bacterium KJ-029. GTDB lineage: Bacteria > Actinomycetota > Actinomycetes > Mycobacteriales > Micromonosporaceae > Micromonospora. The sequence continues at coordinate 602,411 of BIFP01000008.1, forward strand.
GGGTGGTGGTGGCCGGTCCGCACGGCCTCCCGCCCGGCGAGGAGTACGACCTGGTGGTCGCCGGCGGCGGACTGGACGCGATCGAGTCGGTCGAGGGTGCGCGGCTGGGCTGGGACGGGCTGCTGAACCGGCTGGCGGCGGCGGTACGACCCGGCGGCGGCCTGCTGCTGCGGCTGGACAACCCGCTCGGCGTACACCGGCTGGTCGCCGCCTCCGCCTGGTACGCCGGACGCGAGGACGCCGAGTGGACGGTCGGCGGGGTGCTCGACGCCGGCCGCCCCGGCAGCCTGGACCAGCTGCGCGCCCGGCTGGCCGGGGTCGGGTTGCGGGCCGACGCCTGCTACGCCGCGTACCCCCGCCCGGACCTGACCACCGCGTTGCTGGCCACCGACCAGCTGGCCCGGCGGACCAGCTCCGGGCTGTTCGACGCGGTGCTGCACGACGCCTGCACCGGTGGGTTCACCGGCCGGTTCGTACTCGCCGACCCGGCCCGGCTGGCCGTGGACGCGCTGTACGCCGGCCGCGCGGCCGACCTGGCCCCGTCCTGGCTGGTGCTCGCCCATCGGGCCGGCACGGATGCGGGCGGCGAGGAAACGACAGGCCCGACGATCGGTGCACCCCACGGCGCGCCGGCCACCGGTCTCGGCCCGGACGGACTGCCGGTGGCGCTGGTGCGGACCGGTGGGCCGGGCGGCACCGTGGTCGAGGTGGTCGACGGGCCGCAGGGCTGGCACTGGCGCCGCCCCGACCCGGCCGTCCGCACCGGGCCGGCACCCGCTCCGTACGCCAGCCGGGAGGCCGCCCACCGCGACCCGGCGGAACCGGACGGGCCGGTGCCCGACGGACGCCTGCTGCGCAGCCTGCTGCTCGACGGTTGCCTGCGCCGCGACACCACCCAGCTACGCCAACTGCTGCGAGGATACGCCGACTGGCTCACCGGCCAGGCCACCGACGGGCAGCTCACCGGAGCGGTGGCGCTGGCCGGGGCGGACAACCTGGTCGTCGCCGGTGACCGCTTCGCCGTGCTCGACCCGGCCTGGCGGGCCGACGCACCGTTACCGGTCGACGTGGTCCTGGCCCGAGCCCTGTGGCGCTTCGCCACCGAGCTGGTCACCGGCGGGTACGCCCACCCGTGGACCTCCACTCTGGACGTGGCCGGGCTGACCGTGGTGCTGGGCGGGGTGGCCGGGCGGGACTTCGACCGGACCGTCGTGGACGCCGCGGTGGAGACCGACGCCGCGGTCGGCGCCGTGGTGCGCGGGCTGGACACCGACGGGAAGGTCGACCTCGACGCCGAACTGCGGGCGGTCACACCGACCGACCCGCCGCCCGGACCGCTCAGCTACCAACAGCTTCGCGAGGCGTGGCTGCGCCAGCGGGAGGAGAACACCCGGCTGACCTCGCTGCTCAAGTGGACCGAGGAGCTGCTCAACACGCGCGAGCGGGCACTGCGCCGGGCCGAGGCGACGGTCAACCTGCTCAGCGGCTCACTCAGCTACAAGGTCGGGCGGCTGGCCGTCACCCCGGCCCGACTGGCCAGGCGGGGCGCCCGAGCCGCCAAGCGCCGGGCCCAGGACGCCATCGCCCAGAAGCAGCAGCAACGCCCGAAGCAGCAGGAGCAGCAGCAGTGACCGAGCGGCAGCGAGCGGACCGTCGACGTGACGCGGTGAAGCCCCAGGCCGAACGAAGCGAGGTGGCAGCGTGAACGATCGGATCATCGGCATCGTGCAGGCCCGGATGGGCTCGTCCCGGCTGCCCGGCAAGGTGCTGCGCCCGCTGGCCGGGCGCAGCGTCCTGAGCCGGGTGGTCCGGGCCGCGCAGGACAGCGGGGTACTCGCCGACCTGGTGGTGGCCACCAGCACCGACGCCGGCGACGACGCGGTGGTCGCCGAGTGCGACCGGCTCGGGGTGGCCTGGCACCGGGGACCGGTCGACGACGTGCTGACCCGCTTCGTCGGTGCCCTCGACGCGCACCCCGGGGACGCGGTCATGCGGTTCACCGCCGACTGCCCGCTGCTCGACCCGGAGATCGTCACGCTGGTCGCCTCGGTGTACCGCGCGGTGCCGGGACTCGACTACGCCAGCACGTCGATCGCCCGCACCCTGCCCCGCGGACTGGACGTGGAGATCATCCGGGCCGACGCGCTGCGTACGGTGGACCGGCTCGCCACCGACCACCACCGGGTCCATGTCACCTCGTACGCGTACGCCCATCCGGAGCTGTTCCGGGTGCTCGGCGTGACCCTCACGCCGGACCGCTCGCGGTTGCGGCTCACCCTGGACACCGCCCGGGACTGGGAACTGGTCAGCGCGATCGTCGACCACTTCGGCGACGTGAGCGTCCCGCTGGCCAAGCTCGCCGACTGGCTCGACGGGCAGCCGGCGCTGCGCGCGCTCAACGCCGACGTACGGCAGAAGCAGTTGGAGGAGTGCTGAGCACGCTACGCGTCGGTCTGCGCTGTGACGCCGGGCCGCAGCGCGGCGTCGGGCACCTGGTCCGCTGCCTCGCCGTCGGCGAGGAGTTCCTGGCCAGGGGCGCCACGGTCGAGGTGTTCGGCACGGTCGACGGGGTCGACTGGGCGGCCGGGCAGCTCGCCGTCCGGGGCATCCCGCTGCACCCCGGCCCGGACACCCCCGACGGGCTGGTCGAGGCCGCCCGCCGGCACGACCTGGACGTGCTGGTGCTCGACTCGTACGAGCTGGATCCCGCCGGTGCCGGCGCGCTGCGCGCGGCAGGCGTGGTGACCCTGGCCATCGTCGACGGCGACACCCGGGGCCAGGACGCCGACCTCTACCTCGACCAGAACTTCGGCACCGACCTGGTGGTGCCGGCGGGACGACTGCTGGCCGGCAGCGCGTACGCCCTGCTGCGTGACTCGGTGCTGGCCGCCCGACCGGCGGCGGCCCGACCGGCGGTGGAGGTGGACCGGCCGTCGGTGCTGGCCTTCTTCGGCGGCACCGACGCGGCCGGCGCGGCGCCGGTGCTGGCCGAGGTGCTGCTGTCGACCGGCCGGCCGATGGAACTCACCGTCGTCGTCGGCCGCCCCGAGGTGGCCACCCGGCTCGCCCGGCTGACGCCGGGGCCGGGGCAGTCGCTGCACCCGGTGCCGCCCACCGGCACGCTGCCCGCCCTGATCGCCGCGGCGGATCTGGTGGTCAGCGCCGCCGGCACGTCGACCTGGGAGCTGTGCTGCCTGGGCGCGCCGTCGGCGCTGGTCTGCGTGGTGGACAACCAGCGCGAGTCGTACCACCGGGTGATCGCGGCCGGGCTGGCCGCCGGGCTCGGCGAGCTGCCGGCGCTGGCCGCCGAGGGGCCGGCCGGGCAGGTCGCCCGCGCCGTCGCCGCGCACACCCTGGACGGGCTGCTGGCCGGCGGGGCGAGTCGGGCGGCGCTGTCCGCGCGGGCCCGGGAGGCGGTGGACGGGCGCGGGCGGGCGCGAGTCGTGGACGCGGTACTCGACACCCTGCACCGCCAGCGAGTAGCACAGGTGTGCTAAGCCCCTGCTAGGGTGGCCTCATGCCGCAGGCCGCGTACCAGCCGTCGATGCTGGAGGTCACCGACACGGCGCCCACGCTCGGGCCGCTGCCGGGTGAGCTACGCCGGCACCGGCTGGGCCGGGGCGCCTGGGTCGACCACCTGCCGGGCTGGGTGCACGGCTCCGACCAGGTGCTCGACGCGCTGCTGCGGGAGGTGCCGTGGCGGGCCGAACGGCGCACCATGTACGACACCGAGGTCGACGTACCCCGCCTGCTCTGCTGGTACGGCGCTGGCCGGCCGCTGCCGCACCCGGTGCTGCCGGCGGCACGCGAGGCGCTGACCCGGCACTACGCCGACGAACTGGGCGAGCCGTTCGTGACCGCCGGCATGTGCCTCTACCGCGACGGCCGCGACAGCGTCGCCTGGCACGGCGACACCCAGGGCCGCTCCGCACACACCGACACTATGGTCGCCATCGTCTCCTTCGGCTCGCCCCGCCAACTGCTGCTGCGCCCGCGCGGCGGCGGCGCCAGCCTGCGCTTCCCGCTGGGCCACGGCGACCTGGTCGTGATGGGCGGCTCCTGCCAACGCACCTGGGAGCACGCCGTGCCCAAGACCGCCCGCCCGGTCGGCCCCCGGGTCAGCGTCCAGTTCCGCCCCGCCGGCGTCGCCTGAGCACCGGCCGGCGCCCGGCAGGCGACGGACATCAGGCCGCTACAGCCCGGGCATACCGCAGCGCACCACCCGTGCTAAAAACAACCTTCAGGGTCGATCGCCCCCGTCAGCACTCCGACGCGAAGGGCCACCCATGACCCAATCCCCCACCGAGCCGCGTTCCCGCTGGTCACCCTGGTCCGTACACGGCGACGGCCGGTCGGTGCGCCCCGGTGACGTGGTCCACCCCGACGAACGGCTGTCCTGGCCGCGCACCCTGGGCATCGGGGTGCAGCACGTGGTGGCGATGTTCGGCGCCACCTTCACGGTGCCGCTGATCACCGGTTTCCCGCCGGCCACCACGCTCCTCTTCTCCGGCCTGGGCACGCTGCTGTTCCTGGTCATCACCGGCAACCGGCTTCCGTCGTACCTCGGCTCGTCGTTCGCCTTCATCGCCCCGGTGCTGGCGGCCAAGGCCGGCGGTGACATCGGCCCGGCGCTCGGCGGCATCGTCGTCGCCGGCGCGGCGCTGGCCCTGGTCGGCCTGCTGGTGCAGCTCGTCGGGGCCGGCTGGATCGACCGGCTGATGCCGCCCGTGGTCACCGGCGCGATCGTGATGCTGATCGGGCTGAACCTGGCCCCGGTCGCATGGGACGGCGGCGGCAACGGCGGGGTCAGGGCCCAGCCGCTGATCGCGGTCGTCACGCTGGCCGCGATCCTGCTGTTCACCGTGCTCTTCCGGGGCTTCCTGTCCCGACTGTCCATCCTGCTCGGGGTGCTCGTCGGCTGGTTGCTAGCCGCGCTGCTCGGTGGCCTGGACCCGGCGGCGGTCACCGGGCTGCGCGAGGCCGCCTGGGTCGGGCTGCCCGAGTTCCACGCGCCCAGCTTCAGCCTGCGCGCCGTGGTACTGGTCATCCCGGTGATCCTGGTGCTGATCGCGGAGAACGCCGGCCACGTGAAGGCGGTCGCCGCGACGACCGGCCGGAACCTGGACCGGGACATGGGCCGGGCGTTCATGGGCGACGGCCTGGCCACCGTGCTGGCCGGTTCCGGCGGCGGCTCCGGCACCACCACGTATGCGGAGAACATCGGCGTGATGGCGGCCACCCGCGTCTACTCCACCGCGGCGTACTGGGTAGCCGGGTTCGCCGCGGTACTGCTCGGGCTCAGCCCCAAGGTCGGCGCGCTGATCCTCACCGTGCCGGCCGGCGTGCTCGGCGGCGCCACGACCGCCCTCTATGGGCTGATCGCCATCCTCGGCGCCCGCATCTGGCTCGACAACCGGGTCGACTTCCACGACCCGGTCAACCTGCTGACCGCCGCCGTCGCGGTGATCATTGGTGCCGCCGACTACACCCTCACCGCCGGTGACCTGTCCTTCCACGGCATCGCCCTGGGTACCGGCGCCGCGCTGCTGATCTACCACGGGATGCGGCTGGTGGCCCGCCTACGCGGCACCACCCCGGAATCCCGCCCGGGCCCCACCCCCGAACTCTGACCACCCGCCGCCCGCCGGCACCGAACGCGTTGATCATGAGGTTGGCGAAGCCCGCCAACCTCATGATCACGCTCGCCGGGGGCGGCGAGGGGAAGGTCAGTCGCGTTCGATCTGGTGGCCGACGACGGCCGGGCCGAGCATCACGGCGAAGCCGGAGCCGTCGCGGCGCGGGTCCGCCGCGGGCAGCTCGACCGGCTCACCGTTGGCGGTGGAACCCACCGGGCGCGGACCGATCCAGCCGACGACCACGTCGGTCTCACCCTTGAGGAACCGCTGGGCACGCACCCCGCCGGTCGCCCGCCCCTTCGCCGGGTACGCCGCCAGCGGCGTCACCTTCACCGTCGCTCCGGTGGAGGTGACCACCATCGGCTCGCCGTGCTCCGGATCGTCGGTGCGGATCGCCCCGAAGAAGACCACCTGCGCCCCGGCCGGCAGGGCGATCCCCGCCATGCCGCCACCCTTGAGCCCCTGCGGACGGATCGTCCCGGCGGAGAAGCGCAACAGCGACGCCGCGCTGGTGAGGAAGGCCAGCGTCTCGGCACCGCCGGCCAGCCAGGTCGCCCCGACCACCTCGTCACCCTCACGCAGCCCGATCACCTCGAACTCGTCGGAGCGCACCGGCCAGTCGGGGGCGCAGACCTTGACCACGCCCTGCCGGGTGCCCAGCGCCAGCCCGGGCGAACCCTCGGCGGTCGGGCCGAGCGGCGCCAGGCCGACCACGGTCTCCCCCTGCTCCAGCGGCACCAGCTCCGCGGCGGACATCCCGCCGCGCAGCGACACCGTGCCGGCCTGCTCCGGCAGCACCGGCAGCGGCAGCACGTCCACCTTGAACGCCCGGCCCGCGCTGGTCACCAGCAGCACCCGGCCCCGGGCCGTGGAGTGCACGACCGCGCGCACCGCGTCGTGCTTGACCCGGCCGTGCCGGCGGCGGCCCTCGGCGGCCTCCTCCGACTCGGCGGCAGTACGCGCGACCAGCCCGGTGGCCGACAGGATCACCTGGCAGGGGTCGTCGGCCACCTCCAGCGGCCCGGCCGGCACGGACGCGGCGAGCACCTCCTTGAGGTCGCCGTCGACCAGGGTCGTCCGCCGCGGCGCGGCGAACTGCTTGACGACGGCGGCCAGCTCGTCGGAGACGACCTTCTTCAGCACGTTCTCGTCGTCCAGGATGGTGGACAGCTCGGCGATCTCCCCCCGCAGCTTCGCCTGCTCCGCCTCCAGCTCCAGCCGGTCGTACTTGGTCAGCCGCCGCAGCGGAGTGTCCAGGATGTAGGTCGCCTGGATCTCGGAGAGCTTGAACTGCCGCATCAGGCCGGACTTCGCGGCCTGCGCGTCCTCGCTGGCCCGGATCAGCTTGACCACCTTGTCGATGTCGAGCAGGGCGATCAGCAGGCCGTCGACCAGGTGCAGCCGCTCCTCCCGCTTGCGCTTGCGGTAGGCGCTGCGCCGGGTCACCACCTCGTAGCGATGCGCCAGGAAGACCTCCAGCAGCGCCTTCAGCCCGAGCGTGCGCGGCTGCCCGTCGACCAGCACCAGGTTGTTCACGCCGAAGGACTGCTCCAGCGGGGTGAGCCGGTAGAGGTCGGCGAGCAGCGCCTGCGGGTTGACCCCGACCTTGCACTCGATGACCAGGCGGGTGCCGCTCTCCCGGTCGGTCAGGTCCTTGACGTCGGCGATGCCGGTGAGCCGCTTGGTCTTGTTCACCTCGTTGGTGATGGCCGCGATGACCTTCTCCGCGCCCACCCCGTACGGCAGCTCGACCACGGTGATCGCCTGCCGTCCCCGGCTGCCCTCCAGCGGGCCGATCTCCACCTTGCCGCGCATCCGCACCACGCCCCGCCCGGTCTCGTACGCCCGGCGCACCTCGTCGAGGCCGAGCAGCAGACCGCCGGTGGGCAGGTCGGGGCCGGGCACGAACTCCATCAGCTTGTCGAGGGTGGCGTTCGGATGCCGGATCAGCCAGCGGGCGGCCGAGACGACCTCGCCCAGGTTGTGCGGGATCATGTTGGTCGCCATCCCCACCGCGATCCCCGAGGTGCCGTTGACCAGCAGGTTCGGGAAGGCGGCCGGCAGGACGGTGGGCTGGGTCAGCGAGCCGTCGTAGTTGGGCTCGACGTCGACGGTGTCCTCGCCCAACTCGCCGACGAGCAGCATCGCCTCGCGCGACATTCGCGCTTCTGTATATCTCGCGGCTGCCGGGCCATCGTCCGGGCTACCAAAGTTTCCATGCCCGTCGATGAGTGGAGCGTTGAGCGAGAAGTGCTGCGCCATCCGCACCATCGCGTCGTAGATCGCGGTGTCGCCGTGCGGGTGGTAGCGGCCCATCACGTCACCGACCACGCGGGCCGACTTGACGTGCGCCCTGTCCGGCCGGAAACCCGACTCGTGCATGGAGTAGAGGATCCGCCGGTGGACCGGCTTGAGGCCGTCCCGGGCGTCGGGCAGGGCACGGGAGTGGATGACCGAGAAGGCGTACTCCAGGTAGGAGTCGGAGACCTCGGCGGTCAGCGGGGTGTCGATGACCCGCGCGCCGGCCCGGTCGAACGCGGAGTAATCGACCTTCGTCTCCTTGCGGCGTGCCATGGCTCAGCTTTTCCTTCCGAAGAAACGACGGTCAGGCGTCGATGGCGTCACGGTCGACCAGGTCGGCGGAGTCGATCAGCCAGTTGCGGCGCGGCTCGACCTTCTCCCCCATCAGCAGATCGAGGATCCGCTCGGCGGCGTCGACGTCGTCGAGGGTGATCCGGCGTACCGACCGGGTGGCCGGGTTCATCGTGGTCTCCCACAGCTCGTCGGCGTCCATCTCGCCGAGACCCTTGAACCGTGGGATCGGCGTGACGATCTGCTTGCCGGCCTTCTCCAGCTTGTGCACCGTCGTCTCCATCTCCACCTGGGTGTAGGTGTAGACGGTCTCCGCGTTGCGCCCCTTTGTGGTGATCTTGTGCAGGGGCGGCATCGCGGCGTAGAGCCGGCCCGCCTCGATCAGCGGCCGCATGTAGCGGGCGAAGAGGGTGATCAGCAGCGTCCGGATGTGGGCGCCGTCGACGTCGGCGTCGGCCATGATGAGCACCCGGCCGTACCGCATGGCGGACAGGTCGAAGGTACGCCCCGACCCAGCGCCGAGCACCTGCACGATCGCCGCGCACTCGGCATTGTCCAGCACCTGCTGGAGGTTGGCCTTCTGCACGTTGAGGATCTTGCCGCGAATCGGAAGAAGCGCCTGATATTCGGCAGAACGGGCAAGTCGCCCTGTGCCCAGGGCGCTGTCACCTTCCACGATGAACAATTCACTGCGATCGATGCCTGCGGCGCGGCAGTCGACCAGCTTGGGCGGCATCGCCGCGCCCTCCAGCGCGGTCTTGCGGCGGGCGGCGTCCTTCTGCTGCTTCTGTGTGAGCCGGACCCGGGCCGCGTCGACGATCTTCTGCAGGACCGTTCGGGCCTCGGTCTTCGTCTTCCGGTCGTCCAGCCAGGACTTGAGGTGCTGCTCGACCAGGCCCTGCACCACCTTGGTGACGCCGGCGGTGGAGAGTTCGTCCTTGGTCTGCGAGGTGAACTGCGGCTCGGGCACCCGGACGTGCACGACTGCGGTCATGCCCTCCAGCACATCGTCCAGGGTGGGCGCGTCCTCCTTGGCCTTGAGCAGACCACGGGTGTTGCGTACGGCGTCGGCGAGGGTACGCGCCAGCGCCCGCTCGAAGCCCTTGCGGTGGGTGCCGCCGTGCGCGTTGCGGATGGTGTTGGTGAAGCACTCGACGGTGCGCTCATAGCCGGTGCCCCAGCGGAAGGCCACCTCGATCTCGGCGCGCCGCTGCACGTTGGACTGCATCACGCCGTTGGCGTCGGCGGCGTTCTCCCGGTACGCCCCCTCGCCGGTGACCAGCAGCATGCCGGAGACCGGCCGGTCGCCGGCCGGAGCCAGGAACTCCACCATGTCGGTGAGCCCGTTGGGGTAGTGGAAACGCTCCTCGGTCGGCTGCTCGCCGGTGCGGTCGCGCAGGGTGTAGCTGACCCCGGGCACCAGGAAGGCGGTGTGCCGCAGCTTGGCCCGCACGGCGTCGTGGTCCAGCGCGGCGCCGGTCTCGAAGTAGCGGGGGTCGTACCAGTAGCGGATCGAGGTGCCGGTGCGCTGGCCGCGCTTGACCGCGCCGACGATCTGGAGCCCGGGCCCGGGGGTGAACGGGGCTTCGGGGCCGTCGCCGTCGAAGACACCCGGCACGCCGTGCCGGAACGACATGGCGTGGACCTTCCCGCCCCGGCGGACGGTGACGTCGAACCGGCGGGACAGCGCGTTGACCGCCGAGGCGCCCACCCCGTGCAGGCCACCGGAGGTCTTGTAGCCGGAGCCGCCGAACTTGCCGCCCGCGTGCAGTCGGGTGAGCACCAGCTCGACGCCGGAGATGCCGGAGCGGGCGTGAACGTCGGTGGGGATGCCCCGCCCGTCGTCGTCCACCTGCACCGAGCCGTCGGCGTGCAGGGTGACCTCGATCTTCTTGGCGTGGCCGGCCACGCCCTCGTCGGTGGAGTTGTCGAGGATCTCGTTGACGAGGTGACCCACGCCACGGCTGTCGGTGGAGCCGATGTACATGCCGGGCCGTTTGCGAACGGCGTCCAGCCCCTCGAGGTGGGTGAGGTCGTCGGCCCCGTACAGGGTCTCAGGCTCTGCGGTCAACTGGTCGTACTCCCCGGTCTCGGCGATGTGCTGCCCCGCACCGTCGGCGGTCGGCCCGGCGCGGGCACGCCGCAGCGAGCGTAGCCGCACGCCCCGACAAGCCGTGCGGGACACCCGCACGGCACGCCGCAGGTCGCTGCTGGCGGACCTGTCGCGGTCAACGCCGCGGCCTCCGGCCTTATGCCCGCCGCGCTGGCGGCGGGCGGCGGGCGGTGGGCGCCGGACGCCGTCGCGCGCGGGCGGGGCGGGCCCGTTCGCCCCTCCCGCCACAGGTTTCCCACTGTTGACGTACGTCACACCCGCGTGATCTCATCACCACACTAGAGGATCTTTCATATTTCTATGAATGGATCGGATGCCATGTCCCCGTTGCGTCGTACCGTCGCGATGGCCCTGGCCATCGCCATGTCGGCCCTCTCCGCCACCGTCACGACATCCGCCCCCGCGTCCGCAGCGCTGCCCACCGCGGCGATCGCCCTCGGCGACAGCTTCATCAGCGGCGAGGGCGCCGGGGCGTACCAGCCGGTGGTCGACTCGGCCGGCACCGCCCAGGGCTTCCCGGGCTGGAACGCCCCGAACAGCAACGCCTTCTTCTGCCACCGGTCGGCCAACGCCTCACTGCACAAGGCGTCGCTGCCCGGGATCCAGGACCGGTTCAACTTGGCCTGCTCCGGCGGCCAGCCGCACGACGTCGCCGCCGCCTCGTCGGCCCGGTCGGGCGGACGGCAGGTGACCGCCCAGCTCGACCAGTTGCGTGCGGTCGCCCGGACCCACGACATCGACCTGGTGCTGATCGGCCTCGGCTCCAACAACAGCTCGTTCACCTTCGGCGGGGTCGCCGAGAAGTGTGCCAACCGGTTCATCGCCGACGCCTGGACCGGCTGGTGGGAGTTCTGGGCGTACCTCAACGGGCCGGTGGAGCAGAAGCCCTGCACCGACGCCGACCTGGCCACCGCCGCCCAGCTCAGCGCCGCCATCGCCGAGACCACCGCGGCCGTACGCCAGATCCTGACCACCCTGCGCGAGGTGGACGCCGACGGCCAGCACCGGGTGGTCCTGCAGGACTACACCAACCCGCTGCCGCTCGAACTGGACCCGACGTACCACTCCGAGGACGGCCGCGACGACACCCGGGACAAGTTCCGCGCCCTCGGTGCCGAACGGTACGCGGCCGGCTGCCCGATCCACCGGGCCAGCCTCGCCCCCGGGCACCGGTTCTCGCAGGGCCTCGGCACCCTGGTCCGGGCCACCCGGGACGCCCTCGCCGCCGAGTTCCCGGGCGCCGACCTGGTGTACCTCAACGTCCAGCGGGCCTTCGACGGCGCCCGACTCTGCGAGAAGTCGAACAGCCCCAGCGGCACCCTCGCGACCCCGATCCGCCTCCAGGACAATCCGCCCAACGGCACCTTCGTGACCAGCCTCTCCGGCAAGGACAAGATCGCCATCCAGCGGATCGCGAACACGTGTGTCACGTACTTCCAGACGTGCCAGGAATCGTGGCACCCGAACGCCGCCGGGCACCAGGTGCTCGGCCAGTGCCTCTCCGGGGCGGCGGTCACCGCCACCCGCTCGGTCGCCTGCGTACGCGGCTCGGACGGCACGGTCACCGTCTCCTGACCCTGGCCTCGCTGATCCACCGCGTCCGTCCCGACCGGGGCCTGCCTCCGACGCGTCCACCCCGCGCGCCGGGGGCAGGCCCCAGCCATTTGCTACTCGTCGGTAGCCTGGCGTGGTGAGCGCGACGGTGGAATACGTGCAGGAATTCGTCCAGGTCGACGGCGCCCGCCTCGGCATCCAGGTCTACCCGGAACCCGAGGGGGTGACGGGTGCTCCGGTGGTGCTGGTCGTGCCGGCGATGGGGGTCCGGGCCCGCTACTACCGGCCGCTCGCCGCCGCGCTGCGGGACGCCGGGCTGGCCGTGGTCGTGGCCGACCTGCGCGGTACCGGTGAGAGCACGCCCCGACCGAGCCGGGCCTGCCGGTACGGGTACGCGGAACTGGCCGCCGACATCGGCGCGGTACGGGCGGCGCTGAAGGCCCGCCTGGACGGGCGGCGCCTGCTGCTGCTGGGGCACTCCCTCGGCGGCCAGGCCGCCGTGCTGCACCTGGCCCTGCACGGTGAGCAGGAGGTCGACGGGCTGGCGCTGGTGGCCGTCGGCATCCCGTACTGGCGCGACTTCGCCGGCCCGCGGCGCTACGGGGTGCTGCCGTACACCCAGGGCATCGCCGCCACGACCCGCCTGCTCGGCGTCTGGCCCGGTTGGGGGTTCGGCGGCCGGCAGGCCCGCGGGGTGATCCGTGACTGGGCACACAGCGCCCGCACCGGCCGCTTCCCGCACCTCGACGGGATTGACGCCGAGGCGGCGGTGGGGCGGATCCGTACCCCGGTGCTGGCGGTCAGCGTCGACGGCGACCAGTACACCCCGCACCCCACGCTGGACCGGCTCTGCGCCAAGCTCACCGCCGCCCCCGTCGTCCGCGAACGCTACTCGGCGCCGGACGGCGCCGCTCTGGACCACTTCACCTGGGTACGCGCCGCCGAGCCGCTGGCCACCCGACTCGCCGCCTTCGCCACCACCCTCCCACCACGCTGACCACCCCGTCCCGCTGGTGCGGGGTTAGTCCGCCGGGGTGCGGGTAAGCCGCAGCGCTCGACACGGCGGAGGGGGAGCAGATGTCCGACCAGCACACCGCACTGCGCTCGATGCACGACCTGGGCCTGGCGGCCTGGTTCGGCGGTTCCCTGATGGGTGCCCTCGGAGTCAACGGCGCCGCGGCGCGTATGGGCGACCCGACCCAGCGCCTCCCGGTGGCCTCGGCGGCCTGGTCCCGGTGGACCCCGGTCAACGCCGCGGCGATCGGCGCTCACATCGCCGGAGCCGTCGGCGAGATGGTCACCGAGAGCCCACGGATGGCCGCCCAGGCGGGTGTCGGACGGACGAGCGCCGTCAAGACCGCGCTGACCGTCGGCGCGCTGGCGGCAACCGGCTACAGCCGGCTGCTCGGCATGCGCCTGGCGAAGTCCGGCGGGCCGTCGGTCCAGGGTGTCACCGAACCGAACCAGCAGACGCCGGCGAACGTGGCGGCCTGCCAACGCCGGCTGAAGATGCTCCAGTGGGCGATCCCGGCGCTGACCGGCGCGCTGATCGTGGTCACCGCGTACATGGGTGAGCAGCAGAAGCCCGGGCAGGTGCTGCGCGGCGTGCTCGGCCGGGCCAACGGCGTGCTCAACATGTCGCGGGCGATGGGCAGGGGCGGCGGTCTGATGCACGCGTCGAGAAAGGCGGGCATGGGCGCCGCCAAGATCGCGGCGGTGCGGGCGGTCCGGCGCCAGATGGCGATGTCCGGCCGCTGACGGCCGACGGCAGGACCGGCGACCGGCGACGGAATCCGGCGCCGGCACACCGATCAGCGAGGTGGCCATGACCGACAGGGACAGGCAGGACCGGGGACCGGAGAGCGTCGCTCCCTGGGGAACCACGGACGGCTTCGACGCGGACCCGCCATGGGGCGCCGGCGAGGACTCGCCGATGGACGAGGGCAGCGAGCAGACCGCGGTGGCCGAGGGCCGGCGGGGCGAGCAGCGAGCGGTGGACGGGGCGAAGACACCGCCCGGCGGCCGGCACGGATTCGGGTCCGTGGAGCCGACCCGTACGCCGGCGGCCGGACCGGGCGCGCCACCGGATCCGGCGCCGTCGCGGCGCACCTTCCCGGACGACGTGGCCGGCGAGGACCTGCCGGACAACGCACTGGAGGAGGCGACCGGCATGCGGCCCGAAGGAGTGTCCTGGCGCACCTGAGCCGGCCGGACCTGGCTGGGCACGGGTGGCGGTCGCTGGGCGGGACCGCCGGGCGCGGGTGACGGGTGAGCCGACGGAACGCGGTCGGCAGCGGATCGACGGTCGCGGGTGGTGCGGAGCGGCGAGCGCTGGGCGGTGACCGGGGGGCGACCGGTTGGTAACGTGCCGCGATGAGTCTGCGGCAACGAACCGTGGCGGTGGCCTTCCGGCTGGCGATCGTGGTCAGCGCGCTGGCGGGCGTCGTGCTCACCGCGCTCGGTCCGGCCACGGTGACCGGCCTGCTGCCGTACTTCACCATCCAGAGCAACGTCGCCGTCGGGCTGGTCGCCGGGTACGCCGCCTGGCGCGCCGGGCGGGGACGCTCCGGCCCGCCGGCCGCGGTCAAGGCCGCCGTGACCCTCTACATCACCATCACCGGGGTGGTCTACCACCTGGTGCTGGCCAACCCGGCCAGCCCGTTCCACATGCCACAGCCCGACCGGGCCCTCGGCGAGGCGTTGGGCAATCAGTTCCTGCACACGGTGGTGCCGCTGCTCGCCGTCGCCGAATGGCTGTGGCTGGACCGGCGCGGTCAGCTGCGCCCGCGGTACGCGCTCTGGTGGTTGGCGTTCCCGCTGGGCTACCTGTGCTTCGCGCTGGTACGCGGGCTGGTGGTGGACCGCTACCCGTACCCGTTTGTGGACGTCGGGGAAATCGGCTACGGCGCCGTCGCGGTCGTCTCGGTCGTCCTCGCAGTGGTGTTCTGGCTGTTCGGCCTGGCATTCGTCGGTGCCGACCGGGCCCTGGCCCGGTTCCTGCCGACGCCCGCAGAGTCCAAGGGTGCGCAGGAGCGCCGGCCGGAGCGCTCGGGCGCTTCGGCGGCGACCGCCACAAACGACGCGGCCGCCACAAACGACGCGGCCGCGACGAGCCGCAGCGCGCCGTGAGGCCGCCGTCGGCGGGGACCGCCGCCGGGTCGACCGAGCGGGTGTTGACGGCGCTGCTGGCCATGCAACGGCAGTCCTGGGAACAGGGCGTCGCCGGGCACGCCGCACTGGACCTGGGGCTCGGCGACCTGGCGGTGCTGCTGGCCGACGCGGCGGTGACCCGGCAGCACCCCGACGGCCGGCTCGGCGACGCCGGTGGGGAGCAGGGTGCGGTCAACGGGGCGGCCTGCGGCGAGGCGGTGCGGTACGCGGCGGAGGTCACCGGGGACCGGCGTTTCGCCGCCGCCCTGGACGCCCAGCTGCGCTGGCTGCGGGTCGAGGCACCCCGGGCCACCGACGGCACGTTGTTCCATCTGCTCGGCAGCCGTGAGGTCTGGGCCGACACGGTGTACATGGTGGTGCCGCTGCTGGCGGCGACCGGGCATTCCGAGCTGGCCGTCGAACAGGTGCGGGGGCATCGGGACCGGCTCCACGACCGGCGCAGCGGGCTCTACGCCGCCCGCTGGGACAACGATCAGGGCCGGTTGACCCATCCGGAGCACTGGGGCACCGGCAACGGCTGGGTGGTCGCCGGGATCAGCCGGGCGCTTCGGCTGTGCGCCGACTGGCCGGCCGGCGTCCGCGACGAACTGGCCGGGCACGCCCGCGAGGTGGTCGACGCCTGTTTGGCGTACCGGGGCGAGGACGGGCTCTTCCCGGACGTGTTGGACGATCCGGCGACCTTCCGCGAGGCGAACGTGGCGCAGATGCTCGGGTACGCGATGCTCACCGGGGTCGCCGACGGCTGGCTGCCGTCCCCGTACGCCGGGTGGGGCCATGATCTCGTGGCCGCCGCCGACCGACGGGTCGACGAGCGGGGGCTGGTCACCGGGGTCAGCGGGGCACCCTGGTTCACCGCGCCGGGCACCTCCAGCGAGGCGCAGGCCTTCCACCTGATGGCCCATGCCGCCCTGCGCCGGCTGCCGGCGACGGACGCAGGTGCCGGTCGGACTGGTCCGGCGGGACCAACGACACTGCCGCGCTGACCGGCGCGATGCCACCGTAGCGGGCAGAGGCGGGTTTGGCCTGGCATCTGCTGGGGAGCCGATCCGAAGGTGATGCTCGACAACGGGAGGCAAGGATGCGTGCGCTGCGGCTGACCGCCTGGAAGACCGAACCGGAGCTGGTCGAGGTCGACGAGCCGACGCCGGGCCCGGGTCAGGTGGTGGTGAAGATCGGTGGTGCCGGAGCCTGCCACTCCGACCTGCACCTGATGCACGACTTCGAGCCGGGGGCCGTGCCCTGGAACCCGCCGTTCACGCTGGGCCACGAGAACGCCGGCTGGGTGCACGCGCTCGGCGCCGGGGTCACCGGGCTGGAGGTGGGCCAGCCGGTCGCCGTGTACGGCCCATGGGGATGCGGTACCTGCGCCCGCTGCCGGGTCGGCGTCGACACCTACTGCGAGAACCCGGCCGGTGCCCCGGTGCCCGGCGGCGGCGGTGGGCTCGGGCTGGACGGTGGCATGGCCGAGTACGAGTTGGTACCGCACGCCCGGCACATCGTGCCGCTGCCCGAGGGTCTTGACCCGGTGCTGGCGGCACCACTGACCGACGCCGGCCTGACCCCGTACCACGCGATCCGCCGGTCCTGGCCGAAGCTCCCGCCCGGCAGCACCGCGGTGGTGATCGGCGTCGGCGGGCTCGGACACGTCGGCGTGCAGATCCTCAAGGCCACCACCGCGGCCCGGGTCATCGCCGTGGACACCCGGGACGACGCGTTGCGGCTCGCCGAGGAGTACGGCGCGGACCTGACGCTGCGTTCGGGCGAGCGAACCGCCGAGGAGATCCGGGCAGCCACCGGCGGTCGCGGCGCCGACGTGGTGCTCGACTTCGTCGGCGCCGACGCCACGCTGCGCACCGGTGCCGCCGCCGCACGCACCGTCGGCGACCTGACCATCGTCGGGATCGGCGGTGGCACGCTGCCGGTCGGCTTCTTCTCGGTGCCGTACGAGGTCAGCATCCAGACCACGTACTGGGGCAGCCGCCCCGAGCTGATCGAGGTGCTCGACCTCGGCGCGCGCGGGCTGGTGCGGCCGAAGACGACCACGTTCGGGCTGGACGATGCGATGACCGCGTACCGGATGATGCAGGACGGAACGCTGGAGGGTCGGGCCGTCATCGTGCCGTGACTACAGTGATCATGTGGTCGCCGCGTTGGAGCTCTACCTGGACACCGCCGCCACCCGACGGATCCGGGTGCTCTGGGACGCCCTGGAGGCCGAGGGGGTGCAGAGCATGCGCTCCCTGCTGGAGCAGCGGCACCGGCCACACGTCTCGCTCGCGGTCGCGCCGCGCTTCGACCCGGAACAGGTGGCGGCGGCGCTGGCCGGTACCACGGTGGCGGCACCGCTGCGACTGTCGTTCCAGCACGCCGGGCAGTTCGTCGGCCGGGTTCTCTGGCTGGGCCCGGTCCCCACGGTGGAGCTGCTGGAGCACCACCGGCGGGTGCACGACCAGCTCGCCGCGGCCGGCATCACGCTGGTCGAGCACTACCAGCCCGGCCGGTGGGTACCGCACTGCACGCTGTCCATGCGGGTACCGAACACGCTGATGGCCGCCGCCGTACGCCGGTGCCTGGAGGTGCTCCCGCTGGAGGCCACCGTGGTCGGCGCCGCCCTCACCGACCACGCCCGCAACATCTCCCACCCCCTCCCTTGACGGGTCGGGGTCAGGAGGGGTCGGCGCGGCCGTGGCGCCAGTAGCCCATGAAGGCCACCGCGCGTCGGTCGAGGCCGCGTTCGGCGACCAGATGCCGGCGCAGGGTACGGATGACTGCCGCCTCCCCCGCCAGCCACGCGTAGAGCGGGGCCGTCGGGATCACGTCGGGCACCTCCCAGAGGATCTCGCGGTCCACGTCCACCTCGTCGACCGGCTCGGCGGCCGGCGACACGGTGCCGGTGAGCAGTTCCCCCGCCGCGGCGGTGACGGCGGCGACCAGCCGGCTGCCGTGCGGGGCGGTGCCCCGGGGCAGCCAGGTCACCTCCACCCCGGGCGGCGATACCAACGGCAACGCGTCCTGTTCCGCCGGCACCTCCAGCAGCACCCGGCCGTGCGCGTGCGACGGCAGCCGCTCGCAGATGCCGCTGATCGCCGGCACAGCCGTCTCGTCCCCGGCCAGCAGCAGGCACCCGGTCGACGGGGGCCGGAACTCGATCCCACCGTGATCGCCGCCGTACCCGGCGTCGGGACCAAGGATGGCGATCTCGTCGCCGAGCCGGACCTGCCGGGCCCACCGGGTCGCCGGACCACCGTCGCCGTGCAGCACCAGGTCGACGTCCAGCTCGTTGAGCTGCGGCCGGACCGCCCGGGCGGTGTAGGTACGGATCGGGTTACGCCGGTACTCCGGCAGCGCCCGCCACTGCGCGTACCAGTCCGGGCCCTGGGGCAGGTACACCCCGCGCTGGCCGGGCAACGGCAACGCCAACTTGATCCGCTGGTCGTAGCCGTTGTCGGCGAAGCGGTCCAGGTCCGGGCCGGTGAAGGTGACCCGGACGAAGGACGGGCTGAGCCGGCGTACCGCGCGGACCTCGACGGTGAACATCCGCCACGGTGCTACGGGCAGGGTGTTGATCATGGTGTCTCTCTCCTTGCGGACCGGATCGGAGGACTACCGGGGTTGGGACGCCGAGGCGCGGGAACGCCACAGCAGCCAGACGAAGTACGGGGTGCCGACCATGGCGGTGACCAGGCCGGCGGGGATCTGTGCCGGGGCGATCAGGGTGCGGCCGAGGGTGTCGGCGAGGCTGACCAGAGCCGCACCGAGCAGTACGGCGACCGGAAGCACCCGGGCGTGCCGGCCGCCGACCAGCGCGCGGGCGGCGTGCGGGGCGACCAGCCCGACGAAACCGATCACGCCGACGGCGGAGACCGCGGTTGAGGTGAGCAGCGCCGCCGCGCCGAGTGCGAGCAGCCGGGTGCGTTCCAGCCGGACGCCGAGCACCCGTGGGGTGTCGTCGTCCAGCGTCATCAGGTCCAGTTCCCGCCGGGCGGCGACCACGGCCGGGGTGAGCACCAGCAGGGCGATCGCCACCGGCAGCACCTGAGTTGCGGTACGGCCGTAGGTGGAGCCGGAGAGCCAGGTCAGGGCCTTGCCGGTGTTCCACGGGTCGAAGGCGACGATCAGGAAGGTGATCATCGCCATGCCAC
Organism: Micromonosporaceae bacterium KJ-029; assembly: GCA_005402585.1. GTDB lineage: Bacteria > Actinomycetota > Actinomycetes > Mycobacteriales > Micromonosporaceae > Micromonospora. The sequence goes on from BIFP01000008.1 coordinate 621,619, forward strand.
CCTGCCAGGCACCGAATCCGATCAGGACCAGCCGGTCGGAGCTGAGCCCGCCGCGCCAGGCCGCACCGTAGACGAGGGCGAAGGCCAGCATCGCGCCGAGGCCGGCCACGCCGGAGACGGCCCAGACGCCGGCCAGCGGCACGAAGGTGAGCAGCGAGACCGCGCCCAGCCCGGCGCCGGCGGTGATGCCGAGGATGCCGGGCTCGGCGAGCGGGTTGCGGCAGACCGCCTGCACGGTGGTGCCGGCGACCGCGAGGGCCGCACCGGCCAGCATCGCCGCGGCGACCCGGGGCCACCGCTGGTCCAGCACGAAGGTGTACGCCGGCCCGGTGGTCCCGTTGACCCAGTTGACGATGTCGCCGAGCAGCACCCAGGTGTCCCCGGCGAGCATGCCGAGCAGCATCGCGGCGGCGGTGACCGTACCGGCGACGGCGAGGACGGTGCGGTGCAGGGCCGCCGACCGGACCGCCACGTGGCCGGCGGGCGGGCGGCGGGTGGTGCCGGCGTCGCGGTGCCGGCGGGCCAGCCAGATCAGGATGGCCGCGCCGAGCAGGGTGGTCACCACGCCGGTGGGGATGTCGACGCCGGCCTGCCCGCCCATCACGGCCCGCAGCAGCACGTCGGAGCCGAGCACGATGACCACTCCGGCGATTCCGGACAGTGGCAGGAGCACCCGGTGCCGGTGCACGCCGGGCACGACCGGGGCGAGCAGCCGGACGATCACCGGCGCGCAGAGGCCCACGAAGCCGACCGGGCCGGTGAGGGTGACCGCCGCGGCGGACAGCAGTACGGCGAGCACCGTGACGACCAGCCGGGTACGCCGCACGTCCAGGCCGAGCACGGTGGCGGTGTCGTCGCCGAGGGCGAGGATGTCGAGCCGGTGACTGAGCAGCGTCAACGCCACGATGGCGGCACCGATCACCGGGGCGAGTTGGGTGAGCGTCCTCAGGTCGCTCTGCACCAGCGAGCCGTTGCCCCAGGCGAACAGGCCGATGGTGGCCTGTTCGAAGAGCAGGAGCAGCAGGGTGGTCACAGAACTGAGCGCCAGTGCGGTGGCCGAGCCGGCGAGGATCAGCCGGGTGGTGCCGGCCTGCCCACCGGCCGACATCGCCATCACCAGGCCGGCTGCGGCGAGTCCGCCGCAGAAGGCGAGGCCACCGGCCGGCAGGGCGGGCAGGGCGATGCCGAACGCGGCGACCGACACGATGGCCAGGTGGGCGCCGGCGTTGACGGCGAGGGTGTCCGGCGAGGCGAGCGGGTTGCGGGCGATCGACTGCAGGGCGGCACCGGCGAAGCCGAGGGCGACGCCGATGGTCAGTCCGGCGAGCAGCCGGGGCAGCCGGGAGGCGATCAGCACCCGGGCCGTCTCGTCGTCGCCACCGGTCAGCAGGCGCAGCAGGTCGAGCGCGCCGACGGCGGAGGTGCCCTGGGTGAGGTGGACCGCCGCGACCACCAGCAGCAACACGGTGGCCGCGATGAAGGCGCCGGCGACGCGGGGGGCGGAGAGGCGCCCGGCCGGAGCCGGCCGGATGGCCGGCTCCGGGCGCGGGGGCGCGGTCAGCGCGGTCACACCGCGTAGGTGTTGACGAACTGTTCGATGTACTGCTTGCCGGAGAGCGGCCCGCCGAAGGTCCAGATGCCGTCGGGCATCCGGTGCAGGTTGCCCTGCTTGACGAAGGGCAGCGACTTCCAGATGGCGTTGCCGGTGAGACCGTCGGCAAAGACGTCGGTACCGTCCGAGGCGTTGTAGAAGAAGTGCAGGTCGGGGTTCTTGAGAACGGTCAAGCCCTCGACGTCGGTCTGGCCCAGGCCCCATGCCTCGTCGGTCTTGCCCTCCCAGGCGTTGGTGAGGCCGAGCTGGATGCCGATCTGGGAGACCAGTGCGCCCTGGCCGAACATCCGGATGCTGACCGTGCTGCCCTCCTGCCAGCCGTCGGCGATGGCAAACGGCTTGCCGGCCGCACCGGCGTCGGCGATCTTCTTCCTGCCCTCGGCGATGGCGGTGTCGAAGTCGGCGAGCAGCTTCTCCGCCTCGGCCGTCTTGCCGACCGCCTTGGCGATCATGTTCAGGTCCGTACGCATCCGGCCGAGGTTGTCCGAGGCGTCGCTGCCCTTGGTGACGATGACCGGGACGTACCGCTCCAACTGGGTCACCAGGTTGGCGCCGCGGTCGTCCTCCATCACCACCAGGTCGGGCTGCAGAGCGACGATCGAGTCGACGCTCGGCTCGCCCCGGGTACCCACGTCCTTGACGCTCGGGTCGAGCCTGGCGGCGCTGACCCAGGTGGCGTAGCCCTTGGTGTCGGCGACGCCGACCGGCATCACGCCGAGGCCGACCAGCATCTCGACCTCGCCCCACTCCAGGCCGACGACCTTGGTGGCGGGACGGTCGAGCTTCACCTCCTTGCCGCGGCTGTCGGTGACGGTGACCGGTCCACCGGCGGCGGGAGCGGAGGTCGCGGGCTCGGTCGGGTTCTCGGTGGTGCCGCAGGCGGCCAACAGCAGTGCGGTGGCGGCAGCGACCAGGGCGGTTACACGGGTTCGGAGCATGATGTTCTTTCTCGGGTGCGGTTCGTGACTGTTCTGGTTCAGACCGGGATCCGGGTCAGGTGCCGACCGACAGGGCGGGTGGTCACCAGTCCGCTGAGCGGATCGGCGGTGACCTCGATGGCGATCCCGTAGGTCTCGGTCAGGTCCTGCTCGGTGAGGACCTCGGCCGGGGTGCCGGTGGCGCGGATCCGGCCGCCGTGCAGCAGGACCACCTCGTCGGCCACCGCGGCGGCCTGGTTGAGGTCGTGCAGCACGACGCCGACCGCGACGCCGTGGTCGTCGGCGAGGTCACGCATCAGGTCGAGGATCTCGACCTGATAGCGCAGGTCGAGGAAGGTGGTCGGTTCGTCGAGCAGCAGCACGGGGGTGTCCTGGGCCAGGCAGGTCGCCAACCAGACCCGTTGCAACTCGCCGCCGGACAGCTCGTCCACCGGCCGGTCGGCCATCGCGGTGACCCCGGTGACGTCCATCGCGCGAGCGACGGCGGTGGGCCCGTCGGGGTCGTGGGCGCTCCAGCGACCCCGGTACGGGTGGCGGCCGTAGCCGACCACGTCGCGGACGGTGACCCCGCTGGGCACCGGCCGGCTCTGAGCGAGCAGGGTGACCCGGCGGGCGAACTCCTTGGCCGGCAGGCCCGCCGCGGTGGCGCCGTCGGCGAAGTGCACCGCCCCACTGTCGATCGGGTGCAGCCGGGCGAGGGCCCGCAGCAGGGTTGACTTGCCGCTGCCGTTCGGTCCGACCAGGGCGGTCACCGCGCCGGGGCGCAGGGTGATCGCGGCACCGTGCACGACCGGAGTGCCGTGGTAGCCCAGGCGGAGATCGACCCCGCGGAGGCTCTGCTCGGCGCCGCCCGACGCCAGTCCGCTCGCCATGCGGTTAGGTTAACCTAACCTAACTTGCCGTCAAGCGCGGGTCCCGGTCGCCGTCCACCTACCGGGTGACGGCAACACCGCAGGTGGACAGGGCTCTATGCGACGCCGGAAACACCACAGGCCACTCCTGGTGGACGCCGCACTCCCCGTCCCGATGCGACGGTCGAGGTGGGTGCCGCCCCGGCACTGCCGGGCGGGCGACGCGAAACGGTACCGGGGTGGGACGACAGACCCACGGAAGCAGCGGTAGCGTTGCGCGTCACCGCCGCCGGGCCGCCGGTATGGCGCTCGCGATCGTACGGAGGATGGGGCATGTCCATCGGCGAGGAGCCGTTCGCAGCCCGCGACGACCTGGCCTCGCGGCCGAACTTCGAGGTCACCCTGCGCGGGTACGAGAAACGGCAGGTCGACCGCTACTGCGACCAGGTGGAGAGCCGGCTCGCCGTGGCCTCGGCCGAGCGGGACCGGGCCTCGGCGCAGGTGCGTGACCTCAACGGCAAGCTCCAGACGTTCCAGGGCGAGGTGGCGGAGCTGCGACAGCGGCCCGCGCAGATGGACCGGGCGTCGTTCCGGGACCTCGGCCCGATGGTCGACCAGATCCTGGACCTCGCCGAGAAGCAGGCCGGAGCGATCGTCGAGACCGCCACCCAGCGGGCCGCCAAACTCCAGGCGGAGGCGGAGAAGACGCTCGCCAACGCGCGGGAGCGGACCGTCAAGGCGCTGGCGGACCTCGACGAGGAACTGGCCGGCCGACGGGCCGAGCACGAGAAGACGTACGGCGAGCTGCGGGCGGCGGCCGACGCCGAGCTGACCGAGACCCGCGAGCGGGCCGACAAGCTGCGCGCCGAGGGGGAGGCCGCACACGAACGCGCCCAGCAGGAGGCGCAGAAGATCAGCGAGCAGTGCCGCCAGCAGGTCGAGCAGGCGCGGGCGGCGGCCGAGGCGCTGACCACCTCCGCACGTACCCAGATCCACCAGGAGATCCAGGCGGCCCGGTCGAAGAGCCAGCAGGAGCTGGCCCAGTGGCGGTCCACTGTCGAGGAGGAGCTGGCGGAGCGGCGCTCCGCCGCCGAGGAGGACCTGACCGAGCAGCGGGCGGCGGCCGAACGCGAGTTGGCCGCCCAGCGGTCCGCCGCGGAGCAGCGGGTCAGCTCGATGATCGCGGACGCGCAGCAGTACTCCGCGGAGATCCGCAAGCGGGCCGACGAGCAGGCAACCGAGGTGCGCAAGCACAGTGACGAGCAGGCCGCTGTCGCCCAGGAGCAGCTCAACGCCGTACAGCTGGAGGTCGGCCAGCAGCAGGAGGCGTTGGTCCGCGTGCGGGAGGAACTGGACAGCGCCCAGCAGGATCTCGACGAGGCGCGGCGGGACAAGGACGCCACCGACGCCGAGCTGACCCGGTTGCGGCAGCAGGTGGAGGAGACCGGCCGGGAACTCGCGGCGGAGGGCCGGCGGCTGGACGAGATGCGTCGCGCCGCCGAGGCGGCCGAGCGGCACGCCAAGGAGACCCGGGCGCGGGTGCAACGGGAGGCCAAGCGGGTCGCCGACCTGGCGGCCGCAGCCGTGATGGCCGCCGCGGCCGGCGGCGGCGAGACCGCCGAGTACCCGGTGGTGGCCGCCCGCGCCGGAGCCGCCCGGACCGGCGGGGAACCGGGCGCGGCGGCCGGCGGAGGAACGCGGCCCGGCGACGGTGAGGCCGAGGGGGCCGCCGGCCCGGCGGGCGCCGACCGGCCCGAGCCGGACGCGGACCGGACGATGGCCGAAAGCGCCAACTCGCCCACCCAGGAACTGGACGGCGTCGCAGCCGGCCGGCTCGGCCACCCGCAGCCCGAAGCCGCCGGGCGCGGGGCGCAGGACCCGGTCGCCCGCGCCGCGGCGGCGGTGGCGGCCGGTGGGCCGGGTGGTATCGACTGGTTCGCCGGCCAGCAGGCCCCAGGACAGGGCGACGAGACGGAACGGCCGGAGGCCACGGGAACCGACGCCGACCGGGCTCCCGAGCCCGCGCCACACTGACCTCGCGCCACCCGCGACCTTCTACCGCGGCGTGACGATCACACCGTCAGAACGGACGACGCGGCAACCAGCCGAGGAAGCGGTTGCGAGCACGGGTCAGCGGCAGGCCGGGCAGGTCCCGCGTGGCCGCGACCAGGCACGAACCCAGGTAGACCGCGAGCGCGGCGCGGGCTCCCCCGAACTCGGCCAGCAACTGGCTCTGCTTGACCGCGCACGGCCACTCCAGGCCGCACCCCGTACAGGTCCAGTCCGGCGGCGAGGGCAGGTGCTCCGGCGGCCTCGCCGCCGAACGGTAGCGGCCGGTGGCGCTGTTGCGCCGGTTCGCCGGGGTACGCACCCGGACCGGGTCGCCGGACGCCGGACGCCGAGGGGTGAACAGTTCCCTGCGCGCCAACCCGAACGCGCCGCCGACCCGCACCAGTGCGTCCGGTCCCGGGCGGTGACCGACCAGGGCGCCCAGCACGTGGTGGCCCAGCAGGTCGAAAGCGTCGGGTCCGAGGCCGAGATCCCGGCACAACGCGATGAGCCGCGACGGCGCCACCATGCGCTGCGCCACCAGGGCGGCGCTCAGCACGTCCCGCACACCGTCGCCGAGCGCGGCCAGCCGGGTGCCCAGGACGCCGGTCAGGATTACCTCCCCGGCGATCCGCCGGAGCGCCTCGGCCGTCGCCCGGCGGACGATGTCAGTCGGTTCCCTGGTCTCCAACGCACCCCACCCCTTCGCCCGTCCGGTCGATCAGCTACCTCTCGTTCGACACCCGTCGCATCACCAAGGCCACGATCGTCGGCCGGCCCGACGTACGCGCCGGCCGGGACGCGCTGGCCCGGAACGGGGCCTCTGCCGTCGGCAACGAGCGATGTCCCCCCGACGCGACGCGTATCTCAGAAACACCGTGGGATTTCTCCCGGTGGATGCCGTCGGGCGGGGATCCTGACCGACCAAGCCTGGGTCGACCGCCGACGGCGGGTCGCCGTCCGCACGATGGCCGCCGTCCGCGGGCGGTGCCAGAATCGCCCCATGCGGGGTGCGCTCGTCGGCCGGGACGAGGTGTTCGACCATGCCTGGCGCTCGCTGAGCGAACCCGGGCCGGTGGTGCTGGAGGGTCCCGCCGGGATCGGCAAGACGGCGCTGCTGCGCGGGCTGATCGACGAGGCGACACGGGCCGGCTGGCGCGTCCTGGCCTGCGCGCCGACCGAGTGCGAGGCCGACCTGCCCTTCGCCGCCCTCGCCGACCTGCTGCGTCCGCTGACGGACCTGGTGGTGGACCTGCCGCGTCCGCAGCGCGTCGCGGCCGAGGTGGTGCTGCTCACGCGGGACAGTGACGAGACGGTGGACGAACGGGTGGTCGGCGCGGCCACCCGGTCACTGCTGGAGGCGGCGCTCGCCGCGGGCCGGCCGGTGCTGGTCGCCGTCGACGACACACCGTGGCTGGACCGCCCGAGCGAACGCGCGCTGCGGTTCGCGCTGCGCCGGGTGGCCCCGGGGCTGGCCACTCTGGTCAGCTGCCGGAGCGCCAACGGGCCGGCCGTGCGGGCCGCGCCCCTCGGACTCGACGGCGGCTCCGGCCGGCTGACCCGGCTGACCCTGGCACCGCTCAACGTGGGGGCCCTGCACCACGTCCTACGGGAACGGATCGGGGGCACGTTGAGCCGCCCGTTGCTCGCCCGGATCGCCCGGGAGGCCGGCGGCAACCCGCTGGTCGCCATCGAGGTGGCCCGCGCGGTGCAGCGCCTGCCGCAGCCACCGGAGCCGGCGCAGGACCTGCCGGTCGCCTCGTCCATGCACCAGCTCCTCGGCGACGTGCTCGCCGGGCTGCCGGCCTGGTGCCGGGACGCCGTACGGCTGGCCGCCCTGCTCGGCGTCCCGCTGCTACGGGACCTGGCCGCAGCCGGCGTCGCCCCGCAGGCGTTCGACGCCGCGGAGGAGGCGGGGCTGCTGGTGGTGACGCCGGTACGCGTCGAATTCGCCCATCCGGTGTACGCGGCGGCGGTCCGCGCCGCCATTCCGCCGGGTGTCCGGCGGGGCCTGCACCGCAGGCTGGCCGAAGTGGTGGCCGACCCGGACGAGCGGGTGCGGCACCTCGCCCTCTGCACCACCAGCGCGGATCCGGTGGTGGCCGACGCCCTAGCCGCGGCCGCCGCCCGACAGTACGGGCGGGGTGCACCGGAGGCCGCGGCGAACCTCTACGAGGCCGCCGCCCGGCTCACCCCGGCCGACGACCGCGCCGACCACGGAGAGCGCCTGCTGGCTGCGGCTCGCTGCCGGTTCGACTGCGGCGACCATCCGGGTGCACGGGTCGCCGCCGAGGCGGTGGCCGCCGGTTTCCACGGCGATGTCCGCGCCGAGGCGCTGCTGCTGCGCGCCGTGGTCGCCTGGAGCGCGGACGAGCCGGGCGGCGTCGCGATCGAGGCCGCCCGGCGGGCGCTGGTGGCCGCCGTGCCGGCTTCCCCGCTGGCCGGCCGGATCCACGCCCACCTGGCCCTCTTCGTCGACCTGCCGGACCCGGCCCGCGCGCATGCGGAGGCAGCCATCGCCCTGCTCAGCGGCCCCGGTGGCGACCGCTCGCTGCTGGCCGCCGCGCTGCTGCACCTGTTCTTCAACGAGGTACGCGCCGGTGAACCGCCCCGCACCGAGTTGCTCGACCGCGCGCTCGTGATGGAGGGGATGGAGCCGTCCTGGCTCGCCGGCACGATCCCGGCGATCTGGTGGAAGGCGATCGACGATCCGGCCCGGGCCCGGGCACGCCTGGCGGGACTGCTGGAGCGGGCCGCGGCGCGGGGCGACGAACCTTCGCAGTACGAACTGCTCAAGCACCTCGGCGAGACCGAACTGCTCGCGGGGCGCTGGTCGGCGGCCGAGCGGCACATCGCGGCGGCCCGCGACCTCGGGGAGTTGCTGGGTACCGAGCTGACCGCGGAGACCTGGCTGGCCGGGCTGCTCGACGCCCTCCGGGGTCGGCTCGACGCGGCGGCACGGGTGGCCGAGGCGGGTCTACGGCTCGGCGAGGAGCTCGACGACGACTGGTGCCGGCGGATCCACCTCCAGCTGGACGCGTTCGTCGCGCTCTGCGCCGGACGGACAGCCGACGCGGCGGCCGGGTACGGCCGGCTCGCCGCGACAGTCGACCGAATGGGCCTGGCCGAGCCGCTGGCGCAGCGCTTCGAACCGGACTGGATAGAGGCGTGCGTGGCGGCCGGGGACCTGGCCACCGCCAGGGCAACCCTCGATCGGCTGGCGGAGCGTCACCGGCGGATGCCCCGGCCCTGGACACTGCTCGGCCTGGCCCGCAGTCGGGCCCTGTTGGACAGTGCCGGCGGCCTCGACCCGTCGGCCGCCCTGGACGCCCTCGCCGCCGCGCGCGCCGCGGTGGCACCGGACGTCCTGCCGCTGGACCGCGCCAGATGCCTGCTGGTCGCCGGCGTCGTACAGCGGCGGTTGCGCCGCAAGCGCCCGGCCCGAGAGGCGCTACAGGTCGCGGCAGCCGAGTTCGACGCGATCGGCGCGGCGGCGTTCGCCGGTCGCGCCCGGGCCGAGGCGGCCCGGCTCGGCGGGCGCCCGCCGGCACCGTCGGACCTCACCGCGACGGAGGAACGGGTCGCCCGGCTCGCCGCGCAGGGGCGGACCAGCCGAGCCATCGCCGACGAACTGTTCGTCAGCCCGAAGACGGTTGAGACGAACCTCTCCCGCGTCTACCGCAAGCTGGGCATCTCCCGACGGGCCGAACTCGGTGCCGCGTTGGCCCGGTCCGACGGTCGAAGGCCCTAGGGAAATACCGGATTCCTTCGTGGGTGGCCGGCGGTAGCGTCGACACGGCACCTGCCAGCCGTTGACGGAACGCTGCCCTGCGCCGGCTGCTCGACGCCCTGCACTGATGACGCCCGCATGAAGGAGACCATCGTGAGGTACCTGACCTCCGCCGCCCGGCTCACGGTGACGGCCATCGTCCTCACCGCCCTCGTCGCCTGCGGCGCTGAGGAGCCGACGGGGGCGCCGATGCCGCAGGTCGACGGGCTGGAGACGGTCCAGCCGTCCGAGGCGGTCGACCCGACCGAGCCGCCAGCCGACGCGCCGAAGGTCGACGCGTGCGCGCTGGTGACCAAGCAGGAGGCCGAGAAGCTGGCCGGCACGCCGTTGGATGACGCGGTGCCCGGCGGGGAGAGTTGTACCTACACCGGGCCGGTTTCCGGACCGACGGCCCAGGTGGAGATCTACGTCGGCGACGGGGCGAAGAAGATCCTCGACATCGACCGCGATCTCGATCACGAGTTCGAGACCCTGTCCGGGATCGGGGAGGAGGCGTACCTCGAGGACGGCGCGGTCTTCGTCAACGCCGCCGGAGTCTGGGTGGCCATCCGGTTGGTCCGGCTGGAGGATCCGGCCCTGTACCGCAAGCCGCTGACCGAGCTGGCCCGGACGGTCGCCGGGCGGCTCTGACTCCGCCGGAAGCACCCGGTCGGTTCGAGAGTTCGGGTACGGATCTGATCCGTACCCGAACTCCTTTTTGTGCGCCCGGGCCACGCCCGCCTCGTCGCGGCACACCGGGCGCCCCGCCCTCGCACACCGGCGCCCGGACTGACCTGCGAGGCAGCGACTCGCATCGCAAACAGTCGATTGACAAAGTTGATGATCCCAACTTATTGTGCGAGCCGGCCGGACGTTTCCGGTGGTCCCGGCGGCACCCGGCCAGCCACCCGTCGACACCATCACCTCGAGGAGCGTCATGGCCGGACTGAGCGGGACACTACGAAGGACACGATGGCGGTTCGGTCTGGTCGCCAGCGGCATCGCCGCACTGCTGGCCGGCGTCGGCCTGATCAACGCGGGCGCCGCGCACGCGGCGGCGGGCTGCCGGGTGGTGTACTCGGCCCCCAACCAGTGGCCGGGCGGCTTCAGCGCGAACGTGGACCTGACCAACCTCGGCGACCCACTCAACGGCTGGCGGCTGACCTGGACGTTCCCCTCGGGACCGCAGGTGACCCAGGCATGGAACGCCACCGTCACCTCGTCCGGCAACAACGTCACCGCCACCAACGTCAGCTACAACGCCGCGCTCGGCACCAACCAGACGGTGTCGTTCGGCTTCAACGGGTCGTGGTCGGGCAGCAACACCGCCCCGACCTCGTTCTCGCTCAACGGGGTCGCCTGCACCGGCAGCGTGGGCGGCACCACGCCGCCGCCGACCACCCCACCGCCGACCACGCCGCCGCCGACCACGCCGCCGCCGACCACGCCGCCGCCGGCCGGTGACCCGATGGCCTACGCGGCCGCGATGCAGCCCGGCTGGAACCTCGGCAACACCTTCGACGCCGTCGGTGCCGACGAGACGGCCTGGGGCAACCCGCGGGTCACCGCGGCCCAGTTGGACGCCATCCGGGCGCAGGGCTTCAACAGCATCCGGATCCCGGTCACCTGGAGCAACCACCACGGGCCGGCACCGTCGTACACCATCGACTCGGCCTGGCTGAACCGGATCAAGGAAGTCGTCGGCTGGGCGCTGGACGACGGCTTCTACGTGATGATCAACCTTCACCACGACTCGTGGCAGTGGATCCACGAGATGCCGACGAACCGCACCACCGTCCTCAACCGCTACAACGCGCTCTGGACCCAGATCGCCGCGGCATTCCGGGACTCCTCGCCGCGGCTGCACTTCGAGAGCGTCAATGAACCGCAGTTCGCCAACAGCTCCGGGGATGCCCAGAACGCACAGCTGCTCAACGAACTGAACACCTCCTTCCACCGGATCGTGCGCGCCTCCGGCGGCAACAACGCCACCCGGATGCTGGTCCTGCCGACCCTGCACACCTCGGCCGACCAGCCCCGCGTCAGCGAACTGGCCACCACCATCAGCCAGCTGGGCGATCGCAACCTGATCGCCACCGTGCACTTCTACGGTTACTGGCCGTTCAGCGTCAACGTCGCCGGCGGCACCCGCTTCGACGCGGTCACCCAGCAGGACCTGACCGACGCGTTCGACCGGGTGTCCAACGCGTTCGTCGCCCGGGGCATCCCGGTCGTGATCGGCGAGTACGGACTGCTCGGCTTCGACCGGCACACCGGCACCATCCAGCAGGGCGAGAAGCTGAAGTTCTTCGAGTTCCTCGGCTACTACGCCCGCACCAAGCGGATCACCACCCAGTGGTGGGACAACGGCCAGCACTTCAACCGGACCACCTTCCAGTGGAAGGACGCGGAACTGTTCGCCCAGATCAAGTCGAGCTGGACGACCCGCTCCGGTACCGCCTCCGCCGATCAGGTGTACGTGCCGCGTACCGGATCGATCACCGCCAAGTCGCTCACCCTGAACCTGAACGGCACCACGTTCCAAGGTCTGCGCCAGGGCAACACCAACCTGACGCAGGGCACCGACTACACCGTCTCCGGCAACCAGCTCACCCTCACCGCGAGTGCGCTGACCCGGCTGGTCGGCAACCGGGCGTACGGCGTCAACGCCACCCTCCAGGCGCGGTTCTCCGCCGGCGTGCCGTGGCGCATCGACGTGATCACCTACGACAGCCCGGTGCTGTCGAACGCCACCGGATCGACCAGTTCCTTCGCCGTCCCGACCCAGTTCCGGGGCGACCAGCTCGCCACGATGGAGGCGAAGTACGCCGACGGCAGTAACGCCGGCCCGCACAACTGGACGTCGTTCAAGGAGTTCGACGTGACGTTCCGGCCGAACTACGACAGCGGCACGATCACCCTGACCCCGGAGTTCTTCGCCGAGGTGAACACCGGCGCCCCGGTCACCCTCACCTTCCACTTCTGGAGCGGTGCCCGGGTGACCTACCGGGTCACGAAGTCCGGCAGCAGCGTCACCGGCGTCACCGGCTGACCCGTCCCGCGCCACCGGCCGCCCCCGGGTGGCCGGTGGCGCCCGGCAGTCATGATGGATTCATGATCCGATTCGTGCTGAACGTGCTGTGGCTCATCTTCGGCGGTGGGCTCGTGCTGGCGATCGGCTACGGCATCGCCGCCCTGATCTGCTTCGTGCTCGTCGTCACCATCCCGTTCGGGATCGCGTCGTTGCGGCTGGCGTCGTACTCGCTGTGGCCCTTCGGCCGCACCCTGGTGCCCAAGCCCGGCGTCGGCGTGGCCTCCGGCATCGCCAACGTCATCTGGGTGATCCTGGCCGGCTGGTGGCTCGCCCTGTCCCACATCGTGGCCGGTGTCAGCCTCTGCCTCACCATCATCGGGATCCCGTTCGGCGTGGCCAACTTCAAGCTCGTCCCGGCCGCGATCTGGCCCCTGGGCCAGGAGGTCGTACCCGCGCCATAACCTGCGGTCAGCCGGCTCCCCCGCCGGTCACCACCGGCCGTCCCCGCGCAGCACCTGCTCACCGGAGGCGTACAGGTCGTCGGCGTTCAACCGGAGCAGCCGGACGACCTCCGCGGCCACCTGCTCCGGCTGCGCGTAGACGTCGTCGAGGAACTCGGCGCCGGCGCGCTCCTGCAGGCGCGTCGGCATCGGCCCGGGGTGCAGCTGCATCACCTTGACCCGGTTGCTGTGCTGGGCCTCGGCCACCGACTCGACCAGGCTGGCGCCGTAGCTCTTGGTGGCCCGGTAGACCGGGATACCCGGCCGCGCCCTGGTCACCGCCAATGCCCCGACGTAGACCACGTTGCCGTGGCCCTGCCGGGTCAGGTGGTGCAGCGCCTCCTTGAGCACGTACGTCGTGCCGAGCACGTTGACCTCCACGGCCCGTCGGATCCGTTCCGGGTCCAGGTCGAGCAGGTCACCGCCGGCCCACACCGAGGCGCAGTCCGCCACCCCGCCGATCACCCCGTACCGCTCGACCACCCCCTCGAACAACTCCCGCACCTGCTCGTACGAGGCGATGTCGCAGGCCGCCCCGGGGCAGTCCAGTTCGTCGGCCACCGCCGCGACCTCCCACGGCTCGTCACCGACGACCACCACCCGGTGTCTGCCGATCAACAGGCGCGCGACGGCCAGCCCGAGCCCGCTCGTCCCGCCCACCACCACGAAGGTTCCGCCAGCCATGACCCTCACCGCCTCACCGGAGCGGGCGCTGCCTTCCCACTCCCACGACCCTCACACCATTCGGCCCGAGCCACTCGGCGTTTTGCGCGGCCCCACCGTGGCCGACGTCATCGCCCACCCGATCGGGTGACCGCGCCACCGGCAAGCGCCTGGTGCCGCCGCCCCGCATGGATGCGGCGGCGACGGGAAACACGTCACGGAGGTCGGCCGTTCGTGAAGTGGGGAGGCGACATGCCGTTCATCCAGGTGGTCGAGTACGAGACAGACCGTCCCGACGAGGTGCGGAAGCTGGGCGAGCAGTGGATGCGGGAGATCCCTGCCGATGGCCCCACCCGGGCCACCCTTGCCGAAGATCGTGACAAGCCCGGGCACTTCGTGATGGTTGCCGAGTTCCCCAGCTACGAACAGGCCATGGCGCACAGCAAACTGCCGCAGACCTCGAAGTACGCCGAGAAGATGCAGAAGCTCGCCAGGGGCAAACCGCGATTCGTGAATCTTGAGGCGACACAGCAGCAGATGTGAGGAGCGGGACCCGCCAGCCGGGGATCGCCATTCGCGCGGACCCGGCCCTACGGCCCTGACGGGACTGACATCCGCCGGGGCGGGTATGCGCGCCCGCGTGACAGAGTGCGGGGCGAAGCGCAGCCGGCGGCGGGACCTGCTCCGTGGCGGCGCCCTGGTCACGTTCGGGGCCGGGCTCGGGGTGGTCGGTTTCGCCGAGGCGGCGGACGTGGTCGACCGGAAGCTGCCGCTACGCGGTGGTGCGGCGAGCGCGGTGCCGGATCGGCCCGACCTGCTGGGCGGTGGCCGGCTGGAGCTGAACTGGTGCGTGCGGACCGAGCGCAAGCTCGTCGCGCTCACCTTCGACGACGGGCCGGGGCCCGACTGGACCCCGATGGTCCTCGACACCCTGCACCAGCACGACGTGCGCGCCACCTTCTTCATGGTCGGTGAGCGGGCCCGCCGGCACGGGGATCTGGTCCGCGGCCGGCTCGCCGGGCACGAGGTGGGCAGCCACAGCTGGGCGCACCACGACCTGGCCCGGCTCTCGTACGAGGAGGCGTACGACGACCTGGCGCGAACCCACCAGGAGTTGGTCGCGGTGACCGGGCAGGAGCCCCGACTGCTGCGCCCCCCGTACGGCCACCTGGCCGGGAGCACCGCGGCGGCGGCCGTCCGGATGGGTTACCAGATGGTGCTCTGGTCGCAGCAGATGCGGGAGGCGGAGTTCCCCGGCGACCCGGCCGGGCAGGCCCGGCAGATCATCGCCGACATGCAACCCGGCACGATCCTCCTCGCCCACGACGTGGGTAACGACCAGCGCCTGGTCTCCATCCGCGGCTTGCCCGAGATCATCGACCAGCTGCGGGCGCGCGGGTACGAGTTCGTCACGGTGTCGCAGCTGCTGGCGGTCCGGCACTGACCGTTGGTGGACCCCGCACTACCGGATGTTCGCGGTGTGGCCGAGGGAGTAGCGGCCGGGCTGCGGCCAGATGGTCAGGCCGTGCGGTCCCTTGCCCACCGGGATACGGGCCAGCAGCTTGCCGTCCCTCGTGCCGATGACGTAGACCTCGTTGTGGTAGCGGCCGGACAACCACAGCTTGCTCCCGTCGGCGGACAGTCCGCCCATGTCCGGGCTGCCGCCACCGGGGATCTGCCAGGTCGTGGTGGGCTTAAGGGTGGCCAGGTCCAGGACCGTGATGCTGCCGGCGTCCCGGTTGGTGACGTAGGCGAGCTTGCTGTCCCGACTGAAGTAGATGCCGTGCGCGCCACGGCCGGTGGGGATGAAGTCGGTCTGTCGGCTGGCCTGGGCGTCGAAGACGTACACGCCGTGGGCGTGCATGTCGGCGACCAGGAAGTGTTGCCCGTCCGGGGTGAGCCGGGTGTCCTGCGGCATCCCGTCGCGGGTTTCGGTCAGGGTGAACTCGCGCAGCTTCTCCAGGCTGACCGTGTCCAGCACGATCATCCGGTTGGCGAACTCGCAGCTGAACAACATGATCTTCCCGTCGGCCGAGTAGTCCATGTGGTTGATGCCCGCGCACTCGGGATACCGCTTCGAGCGCACCCGCTGCCAGTTGCCCACGTCGTAGAAGTCCAGCCGCTGATACGCCTCGGCGACCACGATGGCCTGCGCGCCGTCCGGGGTGAAGTAGAGGTTGTAGACGTCCTCCAGCATCCGGAACTCGCCGGGCTTGCCGGTGCGGGGGTCGACCGGTACGAGCCCGCCGTCGGGGATCTTGCTGGAGGCGACGTACAGCGTCCGCAGGTCGTAGGACGGCACGACGTGCTGCGGCTCGGGACCGCCCGGGAAGGTGTCCACCACCTTGTACGTGTTCGGGTCGATCACCGACACGTCGTTGCTCTTCGTGTTGGGCACGTAGACCAGGGTCTTGTCGCCGCGTACCTGGTCGGCCAGCATGTCGGCGCCGGCCCCCGCGTACACGTCTCCCGCCCGTGGGTAGGGCGGCATCCCCGCGACCAGGGGGCCGAACGGCGACGGGCTCGCCGCCTGCGTCGTCGGGGGTGACTGTCGCCGCTCCCCCTCGGCGGTACAACCGCCGCCCACGAGCAGCATCACCACGAGGACGGCCCTCCGATTTCGCCTCATCCGGGCATTTTAAGGGCCATTTCAGCTGCATACCGACCAGATGCTACGAACCGGGACGGTCACAGCAGGCGCCGGCGAGTCAGCGAGCGCAGCGCGACGTACCCGATCGGGGCGGGTATCCAGAACGTCGCGAGCCGGTAGATCAGGACACCGGCGACAGCGACGTCGATCGGCACGCCGTAGAGCAGCAGCCCGGAGGCCAGGGCCGCCTCGGTGGCACCGAGGCCGCCCGGGGTGGGCGCGGCGGTGGCGACGCCCTCCCCGACCACAGAGACCAGGATCACCGGGGGCAGCAGCGACAGGGTGGCCGGCTGACCGACCGCGAGCAGCCCGAAGTAGAGGCTGAGACCGTAGGCGAGGGTGAGCGCCACCGCCGACACCAGCAACCGGGTCAGCCGGTGCTGGTGGATCAGCGACCGCAGCGCGCCGAGGCTCTGCCGGGCCGCGGCGCGGCCGCGGTGGCGCAGCCGGGGCACCGCGAGCACCGCCGCGACGGCCAGCAGGACCACCAGGACACCGAGCAGCAACGGCAGCGCCTTGCTGGTGGCGGCGTGTTCGACGGTACGGACCGGCTGACGCGCGAAGGGCAACAGCACGGGCAGCAACAGCGCGACCGATGCCACACCAGCCGCCCGGGAGACCGCCACCGCGGTGGCCGACTCGGCGGCGCTGAGCCCCTTCTGGTGCAGATAACGCAGGCTGAGCGCGGCACCACCGACGCTGCCCGGGGCCAACCGGTTGGCGAAGGAAGCGGCCACCTGCACGACGTTGGCCTCCCCGAACGGGACCCGGTTGGCGGTGGACAGGCGCAGCACGAGGGCGCTGAGCAGGTAGGTGGCGACCGAGCCGAGCAGGGTCGCGACGAGCGCCAGTGGATGCGCGTGGACGATCAGACGCAGCGCGGTGCGTACCTCGCCGACCTGCGGGAGCAGGACGTACACCAGCACGCCGAGCGCGACCAGCAGCAGGATGCCGCGTGGGGTGATCCGCACGACCCGGGCCAACCGGGGCTCCCGCTGCGGGCAGCGGCGCAGGATCTCCTCGCGTACCTGCTCCAGCAGGTCGGGGGTTCGCCGCAGGGCGTCGCGGCTGGCCCGGGAGAGGACCGCCCGTTGCAGGTACGGCACGCTCTCCGCGACGTGCTCAACGCCGATCTCGTCCATCGCGGTACCGACCGCGGTCGCCGGATCGACCCGGCCGGCGAGCGTGACCAGCAGCTCGACGAGGTCCCGAGCCTGCTGGTCGGCCGGGGCGCCGTCGATGCCGAACCCGAAGTCGACCAGATGGACGGCCCGGCCACCGACGAGGATGTTGGCCGCGCGCAGGTCCCGGTGGGCGATGCCGGCACGGTGCAGCAGCGCCACCTGCCGGCACACGTCCGCCACCACCGCGACCGGCAGCGGCCCGACCACCGAGTCCAACGGGGTGGCGTCGACGAACTCCTGCACCAGCACGGCATCTCCGTCGGGCAGGGTGGCGGTCGTGACCACCGCCGGGACCCGGACACCCGCCCGTTCGGCCAGCAGGGTCAGGTACGTCTCGTGGTCGCTCTGCTGCTTCGCGCTCAGGTAGGGCGGCTCGTCGGCGACGTGCCGGTAGCGCAGCCGCCGGTAGAGCTTGTACGCCCAGTCCGCGTCGCGCTGCTGCCCGCCGGTCACCTTGACGAACAGCCACCGCCCGTCGGCGATGACCGCCAGCCAGGGCCACGAACCACGGGCGTCGCCGGTCAGCGGCTCCAGGCGGACCACGTCGAATCCACGGTGTCGCAGCGTCCGGCGCAGGACACCGGCGGACCGTTCCGGGCCGACCTCCCCGACCATCAGCCGGGTCAGGCACACCGCGAACCAGCCGACCAGGACCCCACCGACGGTGTCGAGGGGCAGGTGCGCGCCGACGTGCACCCGCGCCACGGCGACCAGGACGACGATCACCCACATCAGGCGGCGCCACCGGGTACCGCCGGCCCGCGCCGCCACCAGCGCCAGCGCGGTGGCGACCGCGACGTGCCCGGACGGGTAGCCCAACCCACCGGTGATCGTGTCGTGCAGGGTGACGTCGAGCAGCAGGGCCGCCGGCCGTTCCCGGGCCACCGCGGCCTTGTTGACGACCGCCAGCCAGTACGCCAGGTTGCCGGCCAGCAGCAGGTCCCGCGCCAGCGCGAACCGCCGCAGCAGGCCGGCGAGGGCGGCGGCGACGAACACCGTGAGGTACGAGCCGACCTGCATGATCACGAACAGCGCCGGTGTCGCCACGGCCGGCAGGTGGTTGAGCAGGGCGAACAGGTCGCGTTCCCAGGCCGCGACCGGATGGTGGCGCACCAGCAGGCTCACCGCGACCACCAGACCGGCCGAGACGGCCAGGCTGACCAGCAGGGCCGGCGACGGGCGATGCGTCCGGGATACCACCAGTCCTCGCCTTCCCCGGAGGCGGTCGTGGGCCTGCTGTCGAATCGAACCCTACGGGCTCGCCCGATGCCGCTCGGGGGTTTTGCCCCGTTCGATCGTCGGGCCCCGGGCCGGCGGGCAGGCCACAATCAGGAGGTGGACCGGTTGCTCACCATGATCACCGCGCTGCCGCCGGTGATCGTGCTGACGCTGGTGTTCGCCCTGCCCGCGCTGGAGTCCTCCACATTGCTGGGGCTGGTCGTGCCCGGCGAGACGGCTGTCCTGCTCGGCGGGGTGGTGGCGCACGGTAGCGACCTGCCGCTGTGGGCGGTGATCGCCGCCGCGACGGCCGGAGCGTGGCTCGGCGACCAGGTCGGCTACCTGCTGGGACGACGCTACGGAGCGTCGGTGCTCGCGCACGCACCCGCCGTGGCGCGCCGCCACGTGGACCTGGACCGGGCGCGGCGGTTGGTGTCCACCCGGGGCGCGGCGGCGGTGGTGATCGGCCGGTGGGTCGCCGTACTGCGCACGGTGGTCCCGATCGTCGCCGGAGCCAGCGGCATGCGCCGGGCGTTGTTCGGGTGGGCGAACGTGGCCGGCGGGCTGGTGTGGGCGACCGGGGTGGCGGTGGCGGGTTACTTCGGCGCGGCGTCCTACCGCTACCTGGAGCGGGAGCTGGGCATCGGCACCTACGCCGTGCTCGGCGTGATCCTGGTCGCCGCGCTGCTGGTGTGGCGCCACCGCCGCGCGCGCCGCGCCACCGGCCCGGACCACTGACCGATGGCGGCAACCCGCCTCGCGACCGGTTCCAGATCGGCGGCGGTGAGCGGCGGCGGTGTGGGTCAGTGCCGTACCCAGGTGACCGCGATGTCGCGGTCCAGCGCGAGCGGGAAGCCACCCGCCTCCCGCTCGGCGGCCACCCGGACCGGGTCGTCGACCTCAGCCCAGGTGCTGATCTCGACCTGGTGACCGCGCCGGCGCCAGGTGCCACGCAGTTCCCCGTCGACCAGCAGGGCGCCGGGTTGCCCGGTACCGGCGGGCCAGATCGCCGCACGGTGTGCCGCGACCGGCACCAGCAACTCGCGGTCGGCGGCGAGCAGGTAGGAGTCGCCGGACGGCAACAGGCGTACGCCGCCGGCCTGGTGCGCGTCGACCAGGGCGGCCCGGTCGGCGTCGAGGATCGCCGGGCCGCCCTGGCCCGCCACGGTCACCTCCGTCAGTTCGTCGGCCAGCGTCCGCCAGCTCTCGCGGGCGTCGCCGACGGACAGCCCGGTCCATCGGGCGAACCCCTGTGCGGTGGCCGGCCCGAGCGCACCGAGGAATCGGCGCAGCAGTTCCTGGCGTGCCTCGGCCGGGTCGACCTGCGGCGGGTCGGTCACCCACACCAGGGTGTCCCGGCCGTCCCAGCGGACCCGGAGCCGGCCGGTGGTGCAGGCCAGCAGGAGGCGCTCGACCCGGTTGCCGACCGCGCCGAGCACCTCGCGCTTGCGGACCCGGCGCGAGCCGACCGCGTCCCGTACCGCGTCGGCCGCCTCGTACGCCGCCTGCCGCTGCCGGTCCTCGGCGGGCAGCAGGCCGAGGGTGAAGACCGCGATGTCTGCCTCCGCGACCACGTACACCGCTCCACGTGGCCCCCAGACCTGGGTGAACGCGGGATCGTCCCAGGCGCCCGGGCCGACCCCGCCGGCCCGGGCGTGCAGCGACAGGACCGCCGAGCGGGGCGCACCGTCCGCCAAGCCGCAACGCGCCGCCCGGTGGAGTGACCCGGCGGGCAGCCGGCGGTGCAGGTGCTGCGCGCGCAACCGGAACGCGATAACCTCATCCCGACGGACCGAGGCCGTCCCCATCAGGACCCTCCCGCGATCGGATGCTGCACCCGCACCGGCTCCTCCTCGCCCTCGTCGAACCGTACGCGACCATCGGGCCCGGCCCCGACAGTCTCTTTAGAGGAGCGTGGACCAGTAGTCCCAGAAGCGGTGCAGGATGGCGGCCAGGATCACCGCGTACCAGGCGACGAGGACGACGCTGTGATAGCCAGCGATTCCGGCGAGCCGGGCCAGCGGGGACGACGGCGGGATCTGGCGGAGGTTGTGCAGGGTGGTGTAGAGAAAGATCGCGATGGTCACGACCCAGACCACCATGCAGTACGGGCACAGCGCCGAGATGACGTACAGGCTCTGGTAGATCAGCCAGTGCACGAAGAGCACCCCGAAGGTGGCGCCGGCCTGCAGGCCGAGCCAGAACCAGCGGGGCAGCCGCACGCCGGCGAGCAGGACGACGCCGATGGTGGTGACCGCGGCGAACCCGGCGATGCCGAGCAGCGGGTTGGGGACGCCGAAGGCGGCGGCCTGCGGGGTGGTCATCACCGAGCCGCAGGAGAGGATCGGGTTGATGCTGCACGTCGGCACGTAGTCGGCGTCGGAAAGCAGGTTGATCTTCTCGACGGTGAGGGTGGCCGCAGCGAGCAGGCCGACGCCGCCGCCGATGGCCAGCACCCAGGCGGTGACCCGGGCGAGGAACCCGGTGTCCGGCGCGGTGTCCGGGCGGCGGTTCAGGGTGGCGGTCATCCGGCGAGCGCGGCGTCGATGGCGGCGACCAGGTCGCCCTGGGTCCGCACCTGGGTCAGCTGGCGACCGTTGAGGAAGAACGTCGGGGTGCCCTGCACGCCGGCACTCTCGCCGTCGGCCCTGTCCCTGGCCACGCGGGCCGCGGTGGCCGGGTCGTCGAGGTCGCGCTGGAACCGGTCCAGGTCGAGGCCGAGGGTGCGGGCGTAGCCGACGAACGTCTCGGTCTGTGCCGTACGTTGGTGCCCCCAGGCGTCCTGGTTCTCGAACAGCAGGGTGTACATCTCGGCGAACCGGTCCTGGTTGGCCGCGGCCTGGGCGGCGCGGGCGGCCAGTTCCGCGTTGGGGTGGCTGGGGATCGGGAAGTACCGCACCACGAAGGTGATCCGGTCCTGGTAGGTGGCCAGGATCTCCTTGATCGCCGGGTACGCGGCGGCGCAGGACTCGCATTCGAAGTCGAGGAACTCCACCAGGGTGACCCTGCCGTCGGCGGCGGTGGAGAGCCGGTGGCTGTCGTCGCGTACCAGCACGGCCGGGTCGACGGCCTCGCCGGTGTCGCTGACCGCGCTCGGGGCGGTGTTCCGGTTGAGGGTCATCAGGCCGAGCACGACGAGGATCACTACCAGGATCATCGCCAGGGTCAGTCGGGTGTTCCTCGTCATGCGGGTGTCAACCTTCTTCTCTGCGGGGTGCGACCAATGCTGTATCGACTGGCTGTCAGCTTGCTGAAAATCAGCGGCAGCGCCGGTGACCCGGCGGGACGCTCATCCGCGCACCTGGCGGTCCCGCTCGGCCAGCTCGACGAGCATCCGGTTGTAGGCGGCCAGTTCGGCGTCCTCGCGCCCCTCGGCCTCGGCCCGGTCGGCTGCCCGGTCGCGGCGGCGGGCCTCCCGCTGGTCGGCCTGGATCCACTGGTAGAGCAACGCCCCCATGACGATCACCGTGGGCAGCTCACCGAAGGACCAGGCGATGCCGCCGGCGGCGCGCTGGTCCTCCAGCGGCGTGGGCCCCCAGGGGCGGGCCAGCGCCGTCCACCAGTCGGCGGCGAGCACTGTGGACGATTGCATGAGGGCCACCCCGAGGAAGGCGTGCAGCACCATGCTGATCAGCACCAGGATCATCTTCAGCGGGTGCGGGACGCGGCGCGGGGCCGGGTCGATGCCGATGACGGCCCAGAAGAAGAGGTACCCGACGCCGAGGAAGTGGGCGACCATGGCCAGGTGTGCCGCGTGCGAGCGCACCGCCAGCTCGTACAGGCCGGTGAAGTACAGCACGTACAGGCTGGCCACGTAGAGGGCGAGCGCCACCACCGGGTGGGTCAGCGCGCGGGACACCCGGGAGTGCAGGGCCGCCTGCAACCACTCCCGGGGGCCGGGCCAGCGCGGGTCGGTCGAGGGTGCCAGGGCGCGCAGCGCGAGGGTGATCGGCCCGGCGAGGACGAGCATGATCGGCGCGACCATCATCAGCAGCAGGTGCTGCACCATGTGTACGGCGAACAGCACCGGCCCGTAGCGGGCCAGCCCGCTGGAGGTGGCGATGATGATCACCGCGCAGCCGGCCAGCCACAGCGCGGTGCGGGCCGGTGGCCAGGCATCGCCGCGCCGCCACAGTCGCCACACCCCGGCAACGTAGAGCCCGGCCGCGACCAGGGCGGCGGTGATGATCAGCGGTTCCGGCAGCCAGAGCCGGGCCACCGTCTCGACGCTCAGCGCAGGGGGCATCGGGAAGCCGAGGAGAGCGGTGGCCGGATCCTCCTCCGCCCCGCCGACCGGGGCGGGCGTCCGGGACAGTGCCACGGCGGTGCCCACCGCGGCGGCGAACAGCAGCGTCTCCACCACCGCGACCCGCAGGAAGGGACGCCGCCGGCCGGCGGTCAGGGCGGGGATCGCCCAGCGGCGGTGCAGCAGGCCGGTCACCGCGATCGCGACCAGCACAGCGGTCTTCACCAGCAGCAGCTGCCCGTAGCGGGTGCCGGTCAGATCGGCCGGACCGGTCAGCCGTACGCCCGCCGACAGCAGCCCGGACGCGCCGACCGCGACCAGGCAGGCCAACGCCAGCGGGGTGAACCGGCGCACGGCGACCGCGAGGTCGGCGGCGCTGCCCCGGGCGGTGACCGCCAGGGCGAACAGGCCACCGGCCCACACCGTCACCGGCACGACGTGCAGCAGCAGGCCGGACACGGCCAACTGATGGTTGCTCGCCGAAGCGGCGTGGCCGGTGAAGACCGGCGGCACCACCGCCGCCAGCGCGGCCAGCAGTGCCACCACCGCGCCGGCGGGCCGCAGGCTCCGCGCCGCGATCACCGCCGTGACCAGCGCGAGTACGCCGTTGAGGGCCAGCGCCTGCCCCAGCGGCACGGTCAGGGCGAAGTTCAGCACCGCGCGGATCGACAACACCTGCGAGGCGGGCAGCCCGAACAGGTCGACCAGGGTGTAGCAGAGCGCGACCCCGGCGGCCACCGACCACAGGGCGGCGGTCAGCGCGGAGGCGCGCAGCCGGCGGTAGCCCAGCCCGGACAGCCGGCCGCCGTCGTCGCGCGGGGACAGGATCACGACCGCCAGCAGCAGCCCGACGGTGGTCACCGCCCCGATCTGCGTACCCAGCCGGGCCGCCGGCAGCAGCCACGCCGTGGTCCGGTCCGGCTCGGGCAACCCGGGTGGCGTCGGCGGCACGCTGCCGCCACCCCACCACAGCAGCGCCGCCCCGACCCCGGCCGCGACCAGCACCGTGGCCACGGGCACCAGCACCGGACGGCGCAGCACGGCAGCCGGACTCATCGCCCGCTCTCCCGCCCTCGGTTCGCCGTCGCGGTGACGGCGGGCACGGGCGGCAGGCGTACGGGCAGGACAGGGTGGTGCAGGCGGTTCACGGACGCTCCCCGGTGGCGGACGGCTCGTCAGGTAGTCGCCAGCGGGGTGCGAATAGTTCCGGATGAAATGTCACCATTGCGCACCGTCGCAGACGCCGTCGGCACCCTTGGGCTCGACCTGCAGCGTCGCATGCTCGATGGCGAACCGGTCGTGCAGGACCCGCCGCGCGGTGGCCAGCACCCCGGCGAGGTCCGCCCCGGCGTCGAGGGTCAGATGCGCCGAGGCCACCTCCATCCCCGAGGTCAGCGTCCACACGTGCAGGTCGTGTACGTCGGCGACACCGTCGACCGCGCGCAGCCCGTCGCGTACCTCGGCGACGTCCAGGTGCGGCGGCGCGGCCTGCACGAGCACCCGCAGCGCCGCGCGGCCCAGTCGGTAGGTGCGGGGCAGGATGAACACGCCCACCGCCACGGCGACGATCGGGTCGGCGTACCACCAGTCGGTGACCGCGATCACCCCGGCCGCGACGATCACGCCGACCGAGGCGAAGAGATCCCCGAGGACCTCCAGGTAGGCACCGCGCACGTTCAGGCTCTCCTTCGAGCCGGACCGCAGCAACAGGAAGGCCACCACGTTCGACACCAGCCCCGCCAGGGCCACCAACAGCATCGGGCCGGCCAGAACCTCCGGCGGTTCGCCGAGCCGGCGCACCGCTTCCACCAGTACGTAGAGGGCCACCCCGAACAGCAGCACCGCGTTCGCCAGGGCCGCTAGGACCTCCATCCGGTACAGGCCGAAGGTGCGCTGTCCGTCGCGGGACGCCCGGCTCGCCGCGGTGATCGCCGCGAGCGCCATGCCGATGCCGAGCACGTCGGTGAACATGTGGCCGGCGTCCGACAGCAGTGCGAGGGAACCGGTCCACCACGCCGCCACCGCCTCGACCGCCATGAACACGGCCAGCAGGACGAAGGCCGCCCACAACCGCCCGCGGTGCTTCTCCCCGGCGCGCAACCCCTGCTGCCCGTGGTCGTGCCCGGCACCCACGTCGCATCCCTCCTCACTCCGACTCCCGCCCGGACAACATATGCTGACATTGCAATAAGTGCAACCGTGGCACCCCCGGCAGGGCTTCCAGGATCCGGCGGACCGCCGCCTCGGAGCGGTCACAGCACAGGGTGCGGACGGCGAGCATGTAGGTGACGGTGTCGTTCAAGATGTCCCTCTGCACGACGAGACTGCCGCGCCCTGCCGTTGCCGGCGTCGACGCCGGCCGTGGCACCGGACCACGGCACCGACGGGGAACCACGACCCGCCGGGCGGGCGCGACACGTCGAAGCCCGCCGCGCACTGCCAGCCATGCAGGACGAACAGGGCGACCAGCCACCCCACCCCACCCCACTCCAGCCCGGCGATCATGCAGTTGTGGTGCCTCACAAATGCTCCACCTCGGGACAACTCGCCCACCACAACTGCATGATCGCCGGGCTCGTGCAAGCGCACCCGGAGGCCCCGTCGCGGCCAATCCCGTGATCACCTGGGACCTCAACGCCCAGACGGCGATCTGGGATGTCGCCGCGCAGCAGCCCGGCCATCACCCGGTACGTCGTCCGGCACCCACCAGGCGGGGCCGGAGGCGTCAGTGGGCGCGGGCGGCGTTGACGAGTGCCGCCAGGGCCGCCTCGACGGCGGCGGGGTCGACCGGTTCGCCGGTGGCGAGGTGTTGCAGGGCGACCCCGTCCACGAAGACGGCGATCGCTCGCGCGGCCTCGTCGCCGACGATCCGCGCCAGCACCTGACGGATCTGCCCCAACCAGGAGACCGCCAGTCCGCGTAGCTCGGGGCTCCGCGCGGCGGCGAGATACAACTCGAACTCGGTGAGCGACCGGCCCCGGTCGTCCAGGTACTCGCAGAGCAGGCGGGTGAGCCGGGCCGGCAACTCGGCACCGTCGCCGAGGTGATCGGCCCAGCGACGCAGCTCGACGCCGAGGTCTGCGTGTGCTCTCTCCAGCGCCGCGGCGACCAGGTCGGCCAGGGTGGGAAAGTAGTAGGTCGTCGCCCCGAGCGGCACGCCGGCCCGCTCCGCGACCGCCCGGTGGGTGGTTCGCCCGATACCCACCTCGGCGATCACCTCCAGGGCGGCGGCGGCCAGGGCTCGACGCCGCCCTTCCGGGTCGCGACGGCGGGCCGGTCGGCGCGGTTGACCGGTACTCAGTGGGCACCACCGAGGTTGAGCAACACGACGCCGGCAATGACGATGCCGACGCCGAGGACCTTGGTGAGCGTCAACGGCTCGCCGAGGAAGGCCGCTCCGATAGCGACGATCGCGGCGGTGCCCAGCCCCGACCACATGGCGTACGCGACACCGACCTGGATGCCCTTGACCGCCTGGGCGAGCAGCGCGAACGCCGTCACGTAGGCCAGGATCAACCCGAGCGTGGGCCACAGCCTGGTGAAGCCCTCCGTCGACTTGAGCAGGCTCGTGCCGGCGACCTCGGCCGCGATGGCCAGCAACAGGAAGACGTACGCCACCCCACACCCCATTTCTAGTACGTTCGTACATGTACGAACGTACTAGAAATCCGGGCGGATGCTCAGTGCCCGGTGACCGGCGTCACCGGGGCCGTGGCGCCGACGTGGTCCCGCCATGAGTGCTTCGGGTCGTAGCCGAGCACCCGACGCGCCTTGTCGATGCTGAGCAGGGTCTCGTGCTCGCCGAGCTGCTTGCGGACCTCGACGCCCGGATACACCTCGGCCATGAGGCTGGCGCTGGACCGGCTCATCACCGTGTCGGCGTTGGCGATGATGAACACGTCGGCACCGGGCTGGTCGTGGGCGAGCGCCCGCTCGACCGCCTGGGCCGCGTCACGGGCGTCGATGTACCCCCACAGATTCCAGCGGCGCAACTGGGGGTCGGCGTCGAAGGACGGGAACTTCGCGTAGTCCTCGACGTCCATCACGTTGGAGAACCGCAACCCCACCATGACCAGCTCGGGGTCCCACCGGCAGAAGTGCCGCGCCATCTCCTCCTCGAGCGCCTTGTTCAGCGAGTACGTCGACTCCGGGCGCGGCGCGTACTCCTCGTCGACCGGCGCGTACGGCGGCGGGGTGTCGAACGGCAGCCCGAGCACCGTCTCGCTGGACGCCCACACCACCCGCTTGATCCCGGCCGCCCGGGCCGCGGCGAAGACGTTGTACGTCGCGGCGGAGTTGTTCGCGAAGGTGGCCGCGTTGGGCATCAGCCCGGGGGCCGGCACCGCCGCCAGGTGCACGACCGCGTCGATCCTGCCGGCGTGCTCGTCGGCACCGCCGGTGAGCGCCTCCACCACCTGCCCGTAGTCGGTGAGGTCGACGAGGAGGAACTCGCCGTCGACATCGCGGGGGTCACGCCCGCCGGCGCGGTCCACCGCCAGCACGTCGACGCCCGCGTCGCGCAGGTACGTCACCACGGCACGGCCGAGTTTGCCGGTGGCTCCGGTGACGACGACGCGGCTGCGGAGTGCGGGTTCGAGAATCATGGCGACATCCTGGCCCGGGCTGCGGCCGGCGGCACAACGGGGGTGCGGTGCGCCTGCCGGTGGCACACTGCTGCGATACGGTGACGGGCGTCTCTGGTGGACGACCGCCCGGCAGTACCCGGAAGGGAGACGTCGTGAGGAAGGTTCTGGCAGGGCTCGCGATGGTGCTCGTCGCCCTGAGCGGCTGCGGCCAGCCGGGCGGGGCCGCGCCCGGCGAGACGAACCGTCAGGTTGGCGACGGCGTCCGGGCCTGCAGCCCCGACGCGCGACCGCCGGCGCCGATAGTGACCGCCGAGGCGACGATGTATCCCACCACCGACGAGATGTCTCAGGCACTCACCCGTATTCAGCATGCCGGGGAGTCCACCTACCGCGACATCTTCGCCGGGCTCGAAGTCGTGCCCGAAGAGGGGTACGCGATCGTCTACGGCGTGCCCTCGGCGGAGTTCGAGGCGTTCGTCGGCGACGCGGCCGGAGGTCAGTGTGTGGTCTACCGGAACGCCACCCACTCCTTCGCCGAACTCAGCGCGCTGCAGCATCGGATCATGAACGACACGGATTTCTGGCGGAAGCGGGATATCCACATCAATTCGACCGGTCCACGGCACGACGGCTCGGGCGTGACGGTGGGAACCCTCGAGGTCGAGAAGGCGCGAGCGGAGTTGCCGGCGCACTACGGCACCGAGATCCCGATCATCGTGGAGCAGGTCGGCCGGGCGGTCCCCCTCGTCGGACGCGACTGACCAGTCCGGCCACGAGCACACCCACTACCGCGTGCCGGACGGGCCGACCGGGCGACACCGCCGGTGGCCGGTCAGCGTGCCCGCTGGTTGGCGCGCAGGGCGCCCAGGATCACGCCGGGGGTGGCCAGTGAA
Source organism: Micromonosporaceae bacterium KJ-029 (assembly GCA_005402585.1). Taxonomy (GTDB): domain Bacteria; phylum Actinomycetota; class Actinomycetes; order Mycobacteriales; family Micromonosporaceae; genus Micromonospora. The sequence goes on from BIFP01000008.1 coordinate 649,812, forward strand.
CTCGGGTGCTTCCGCATGGAGACGACGTCGTTGAACCGTCGGGCCGTCGTCACGTCCGTGATGGTCGCCGTGACGATCTGCCGGCTGACCCAACTGGAGAACCGGTAGCCGCGCGGGTAGGGCCCGTCAACGTGCGGCAACGCCAGGTCCGCGGAGGTCGACGTCGACCAGGCGGCGTCCACCACCACCCGTTGCAGGGCGAGGAAGTGGCGCGCGGGCCGGGACAGGTCCGGCTTCGACCGCAGGTACGTCGACAGGCAGGCCGCCTGCAGCGCCGCCGCCGTGATCCCCTGCCCGTACACCGGGTTGAACGACGCGACCGCGTCACCGACGCTGACCAGCCCGGCCGGAAACCGCGTCAGCGCGTGGAAGTCCCGGCGCCGACTGTCGGCATGGTGGTAGGTCTGTACGTCGCCGAGCATCTCGCTGCCGGCAACCTCGCCGAACTCCGGCGGGAACTGGTCCCGCAGCCGGCGGACGAAGTCCTCGCCGGTACGCCCCGGGTGGTTGTCCCCGTAGCCGGCCATCATTGCCATCCATCGGCCGTCCTCGACGGCGAAGAAGGCGGCACCGGCCACCTCCGACGACGTCTGCGGACTGTGCAGGGCCAGCACCACCGTCAGCTCCGGGTCCGGCTCCCGCCGCCGGAACAGGGCCGTGGCGTAGTTGAGATGCACGGTCATCCGCCGCATGGCGGGCCGATCCCAGCCGGCCTGCTCCAGCCAGTCGGAGAGCCGGCTGGAACGGCCCATGGCGTCCACCACGAGATCGGCGCTCTCGACGCCGGGCGCGCCGCCCACGTCGTAGCGGACCCCGGTGGTGACGGCACCGTCGAACACCAGACCCGTGGCGCGGGCAGTGACCGTCTTGACGTTGGGCAGCCGGAGCACCTGCTCGCGGATCAACCCTTCCAGCAGGGGTCGGCTGCCCGCCAGGCTGTCGGCGTCGTCGGGCACGACGACCTTCAGCCGACCGTCGAAGTAGTGCCGCCGGGCCGCGGGTGGAGCCTCGACGGCACCATGGGTCACCGCCTGGTCCCGGAATCCCGGGAACATCTGCTCTAGCTGGAGGAAGCCGCCGGGCAACAGCGCGTGCAGTTGCGTGCCCTGTGGCACGCCGGGCCGCCCGCCGGTCAGGTGCAGGTCGTCCCGGTCGATGACGACGACGCTCTCCGCGAAGTCGGCCAACACCCGGGCTGCCAACAGTCCGGCGATGCTGCCGCCGACCACGACGGCCTTGTCCATGACCGGGGACGCCTGGTCGGACGGTCGCACCGCGTTCAGCGCGGCGAAGACCCGAGCCGGAGAGAGGGACATCGTGCTCTCCAAGGGGTGAAAGGTGTGGCGTCTTCCGGCCGCGACCACGACGCGGTAGGCCGGCGGACCGGGATCGTCGGCATGACGCACGACGATCCTTGCACAAGCGCCGACCGCCGCCCCGGACTCGCACGCAGGATCGTCACCCCGAGTCGCCTATTGGTCACAGCCTCAGGTGGCGGGGGCTTCACCTCCGGTCTCGACCGACCGGACGCCGACGCGGGTCACCAGGTATCCGAAGGCCGCGGCGGTGAAGAACATGACGACGCCGTAGACGGCCGCCGGGATCGCCATCTGGGTGCTGTTGAGCAGCGCCGGGCTGAGCGCGATGGTGATGGCCAGGGTGCTGTTGTGGATGCCGATCTCGAACCCGGCCGCCGTCGCGGCGCTCCGGTCGACCCCGGCCAACCGGGGCACCCCGTATCCGACCGCGAGGCTCAGCAGGTTGAACGCGAGCACCGCCAGACCGACCGAGACGAAATAGTCGGCGATGTTCTCGCGCTCGCCGAGCACCGCGCCGGCGATCACCGCGACGAGGACCACCACGGACAGGATTCGGACCGGACGGTTCAGGCGTTCGGCGACGTGGGGCACCCGGGCCCGGACCACCATGCCGATCGCGACCGGGATGAGCACGATGGCGAACACCTGCAACACCTTGTCGAACTGGAGGCCGATGCTCGCCGCGTCGGTCAGGAAGTACGACGCCGACAGGTTGACCACGATCGGCAGGGTGAACACCGCGAGCACCGAGTTGATGGCGGTCAGGGTGATGTTCAGCGCCACGTGCCCGCCGAACAGGTGACTGTAGAGGTTGGCCGTGGTGCCGCCGGGCGACGCCGCCAGCAGCATCATCCCGACCGCCAGTGCCGGCGGCAGGTCGAAGCCGAGCACCAGGCCGAAGCAGAGCGCCGGCAGCAGCAGCACCTGGCACACCAGCGCGATGACGGCGGCCTTCGGGTGTTGGGCCACCCGGCGGAAGTCCGCGATGGTCAGTCCGAGACCAAGGCCGAGCATGATGATGCCGAGGGCGATGGGCAGTCCGACCAGAGTCAAGCCTGAGTCCATGACACGACATCGTTACCGACCGGTAACGCCCTCGCAATCCCCCGATCAGATCGAAGGAGGTTACAGACGCGAGCGGCACGAAAGGGCTCAGCGATCGACGGGAGCGGACCCGATGCCGACCACCCGTGCCCACTCGGGCGGCGAGTCCGGCACGTAGTCGGGATCGTCCTCGTCCCACCGGGTGGCACGGGGAAACAACCCCACCACCGTCCGGCAGGGCGGTCGCGAGATCGGCCACGGCGTCTGCCCGTCGGTCAGCACGACGATGACATCCGGGCCCGGTCTGTCCCGCAGCGCCCGAGCGAAACCCGCGCGTAGATCCGTACCCCCACCACCCACCAGCGGGATGTCCTGGGCCCGGCACAGCGGGCCCACGGCGCGGGCCGCCGCGTCGCACGGCAGCACTCTGACCAGGTCACGTCGGCCGCCCACGGCCCGAGAGATCGCGGCGACCTCGAGCAGCGCGCTGCCCAGTTCGGCATCGCTGACCGAACCGGATGTGTCGATGATGACGCAGACCCGTGGCGGCTGGCGCCGCAGCGCCGGCAGGACGACGCCGGGTACACCGGCGGAGCGCCGCGACGGCCGGCCGTAGGTGTAGTCCTCGCCCACGCCGGGCGCGGAAACCGCCGAGCGGAGCGCCGCCCCCAGGAGTTCCCGCCACGGCTGCGGTGGATGGAACGCCTGTTCCGCCCACCGCCGCCAACCCTGGGGTACGTGGCCCGGTCGGCCGGTGATGCCCTCCGCCACCCGGAACCGCACCGCGTCCCGTTCCTGTGGGCTGAGGGCGTGCGCCCCGTACGGGCCGAGGTCCCACTCCCGGTCCAGCCCGTCGGCGCCGCTGCCGCAGTCCAGCCAGGCCAGGTGCTGGGTACGCGGCCCGAGCCGGAACTGGCGCAGGTAGTCCTCCATCAGCTGTCCCTCGGGCAGCTGCAGCGAGCCGGGCTCGACGACGCCTGCGGGCCGGGCCAGCCCGTCGCCGAAGACATCGTCGTTGATCTCGCAGTCCGCGGCGATGTTCATCCGCAGCCGCTCCCCCGGCCCGGACAGCCCGTGTTCCCGCGCGGCCCGGTCGCTGCGCCCGTGGTGGTCCCGGAGCAGGTGCGAGACCTCGTGCACCCACACTCCGGCGAGTTCCTCCACCGGGGTCCGGTCCACGAACACGGGCGAGACGTAGCACCGCCAGTACCGGTCCACACCCATCGTCGGCACCCGACGGGACTCGACCACGTGCAGGGCGAACAACGCCGTGGCCAGGTAGGGACGGACCCGGGCGGCGTGCAGCCGGGCGGTGAAGAGCTTGTCCCGGTCCAGCGTCCCGGCGCGGTCGGTGGTCATCGGCCCACTGAGGCCGCGACCCGGGCCGCCGTCCGATCAGCCCGCCCGGACAGCGACACCACGCCGGCGAGCCTCTCGATCGACGCGGGCACGTCCCAGTCCTCGCGCCGCAGCCGGGCGAGAGTGGACGCGGGGACGACCACCAGGTCCGGGGCACCCGTCTCCAGCGCCAGGACCAGCAGCGTCCAGGCCGCGTCCCAGCGGGACCGATCCGGGCGTACGCGCACCGCTTCCACCACCCCGTCCAGCACGATCTGGCGTAGGTCGCCCCGTTCGGGCAGGACGGCGGAGGCCGGATCGGCCAGCAACACCTCCGGGTCGGGAAGGTCCATCCGGTCCAGGCTGGCCAGCAGTTCCAGCCCCGGGCCGTCGCCCACAGTGCCTCTGACCAGCATCGACAGGACCTCCCTAGAGGTGTCGGCCGCGGTCGCGAAGGCGATCAGACGCAACGTCATCTCCCAGCTCCGCGGCGACGGCCACGGCCCGCCCCGGCCCGCCTCACCGGTGGGCAGCCGGTGCACGAGCCCCGGGCGGGCGGACAGGAGTCCACACACCGCACGACGGGCAAAGGTCACGGCCTCCGACAGCCGTTGCGGGTCCAGCCGGGGCAGCACCGCCCGAGGCCAGGTCCCACCCAGGCCGCGTACGACAACCTCGTGGTCATGGGTCCACTGGAGGTGGACGAAGCGGTTCGCCAACGGCGGGCTCAACTCCCAGCCGTCGGCCGCCGAGGAGCGCGGATTGGCGGCAGCCACGATCCGGACCTCGGCCGGCAGGCGCAAACTGCCGATCCGCCGCTCGAGCACGAGGCGGAGCAGGGCGGCCTGCACAGCAGGCGGGGCGGTCGACAATTCGTCCAGGAACAGCAGTCCGCGACCGGCGCGTACCAGACGCACCGCCCAGTCCGGCGGCGCCATCGGAACGCCCTGGACGGCCGGGTCGTCGCCGACGACCGGCAGTCCGGAGAAGTCGGACGGCTCGTGGACGCTGGCGATCACCGTCGTGAGCGGCAGGTCCAGGGAGGCGGCGAGCTGCGTCAGCGCGGCGGTCTTGCCGATTCCCGGCTCACCCCAGAGCAGCACCGGCAGGTCGGCAGCCACGGCCAGGTTCAGTGCCTCCAATTGAGGGTTGGCGCGGGCCTCGGTGGTGGTGTCGCACAGCAACGCGAGCAGGTCGGCGGCGACGTCGAGTTGCGGAAGCGGAGTCGAGTCGATCGAGATACGGGTCGAGAGCATGTGAGATCACCTGGGAAGTCGTGGTGGGCCGGCCTGAGGCCGGGAGAGCCGAAATTTAAGGAGGTCCCGCTGATCAGCGGGCGATTGCCTGGCGGGGGTGGGAGCGGCGGTCACGCTTGGGCCGCTGGTCGAGGAGGGAGGCGGGTGGTCCGTGTCCGGTCAGCCGGGCCCGAAACATTCCGTACGCGATCCGCCGCAACGCGGCGTTCTCCAGTTCCTCCCGTAGATTCCCGTCGCGTAGAAGCGCATCGGGTCCGAGCAGGGCCTCGACGGCGGCCAGTGCGCCGGTGGTGTCCCCGTGGTCCAGACGGGCACGGATGTCGGGGAGGCACTCCGGACGGCGATGTGCATCGTCGATCGCCCGCAGGCAGGGAAGCGGGGTACCGGTCAGTGCGGCCAGTAGTTCCTCCCGGCGGATCTCCGCCGGGTCGTGGTCCAGGGCGGCGAGCACTCCGTCCACCAGGCCGATCCGGTGCCAGACTCCACGGCAGGCCACGAGCCGTGGCGTTTGCGTCGGGTCCGGGGCCGCCAGGTTGGCTGCCAACGGGTGACCGGGTGCGAGCGCCGACGCCACCAGCGGATGAAGCCGGTCGACCGTGATCAGCCCGTGGCGCAGCAGATCCAGGTCGGGTGTCGTCCAGGTTGCCGCGTCGGGCAGCACCGGCAGCGCCGCGACACGACCCGCCCGCGACGCCCGGTCGATCCGCGCCTCGGGCGGCCGAAGGTCCGTCCCGGCCGAAGCGACGTCGAGGACCAGCCGACGTCGAGGCCCGAGCCGCACCGCCACCACACCGCTGGCGCGGCCTTCGGCCTGGAGCAGCAACGTCGCCTCGGCCGCCCACCGGTGCACCGCGTAACCGCGTTCCTCCAGTGCGCCCCAGCGTGGGTCTGGCGGCACCCCGGCAACGCCGTCACCGGACGGTTGCTCCGCGCCGGACCGGCTCCGCAGCTCGTCGGCCCTGCGGGCGTCCCAGAGGTGACGGTGCAGGTCGAGGCGGAATCGGCGGTCGGGACGGGGATGTGGATGAGCGCCGCTGGTCTCGTCGAAGGATCCGGCCCACAGTGCCAGGCTGATCCGCTGCCCCGCGTCCGCCCAGGCCGGTGGCGTTCGGGCCACGAGGTGCAGCGGCTCGGTACCGTCGTGTTCCGCCCCGCCGTACCGGGCCAGTGAGACGGTCAGTCCCGGACGCAACAGACCGTCCGGGCCGATCCTCGGCATGTGCCAGCGCAGCAGGTCGGGCGCGAGGTGCCGGAGATCTGCCCGGAGCAGGGCGGCCAGTTCCCGGCCGTGGTGGCGAGCCACGGTGCGCAGGTCCAGGTCGGCGTCGACGCGAGCGGCGGCGCACGCGCCGGCCCAGTCACCGACACGACGACGAACGGTCGCAGCTTTGATCATCGAGCGCGGCACGGCGTACTCACGCACGCGCCGCCAGAGGAAGAGGCGGGATTCCGCATTCGCGGCCGGGGAGCGCATCAGCACTCACCCTGTGCGAATCGGACCCCCAATCTGAGAGAAAGATTCATCGCGGCGGAGCCTAGCGGCTCGCCACGAACTCCGCCAGGGCTGATTCTTCGTCGTTTGTGGTGGCACGGACAGCGCAGCTCGTCCTCATGAGCAATCCCGTGGTAGACACCCACCGCCTCACTCGCCGACATCACCCGGTCCGGGTGATGTCGGCTCGCCCCCTGGCCGGCCAGGCTCTTCCTGCGGCCGTACCGCGAAGGGGGGCGGATGTCCGAGACGACCAGGGACTTCTTTACCGACATCGAACGGGACAGACCACATGTTCCCGCGAAGTACACCGGGACGATCCGGTACGACCTGTCCGTCGACCATGTGACGGAGCACTGGGTGTTGAGAATCGATTCGGGTGCGGTGAGTGTCGCCCAGGACGCCCGGGAGGCCGACTGCGTCGTCCGGACCAGCCGTGACGTGTTCGACCGGATTCTCAACGGACAGCAGGGGGTCTACGCCGCCGTCTGGCGCAACCTGCTCAGCGTCGAAGGCGACATCTCCCTGATCGCCACGCTGCGCGAGCTGCTGCCGGCGGCCCGGGGGGCCAGCCGGACCGCGTCCCGGAAGCCGGAGGTGTGAGCGGTGAGTCGGAGTCTGGTCAGCATCATGGACGGCAACACGTACCTCCTGAGCAACGACCGCGGCGACATCTCCGCCGCCGCCGGCCCGCAGACGGGGCTGTACTCCTTCGACACCCGGCATCTGAACCAGTGGCACCTGAGCCTCAACGGAGAGCGCCTGAACACCCTCGCGGTGGACGACCTGAACCACTTCGAGACGCGCTTCTTCCTGGTGCCGGGGGCGGCGACCCACTACGTGGACGCGACGGTGTCGGTGATCCGGCACCGCTGGGTGGGTGCCAGCTTCAACGAGGAGCTGACCCTGTTCAACCACGGCATGTCGCCGGCTCCGATCACGGTCAGGATGGACATCAGCAGCGACTTCGCCGACACGGTCGAACTACGCCAGGGCAGCAGCGGGCCACGGAAGGGCCGCACCTGTGTCCGGGTCGAGGACGGTTGCCTGCGGCTCACCTACGAGCGGGAGTCGTTCGTCCGGGAGACGATCGTGTCGTCGTCCGAGCCGGCGTTGGTGGACGAGCGGGGCATGACGTTCGAGGCGGCCATCGGGCCGCACGGCAGTTGGCAGACCACGTTGCACGTGGAAACCGTGCTGCGCGGCGCCCGGGGCCGGGACGTTCGGGCGAACCTCGCCGCCCACCGTGGCCGGCAACGGCCGGAGATGCGCCAGGAGCACGACGAGTGGCTCAAGTCGGCGCCGTCGCTACGCGCCGAATCGCCCTCGCTGACCGCCACCTACCAACGCAGCCTGACCGACCTGGGCGCACTGCGCTACTCCTCGTGGACCTATCCGGAGCGGCTGCCCATGGCCGGAATGCCCTGGTACATGACCATGATCGCCCGGGACGCGCTCATCACCTGCCTACAGGCCATCTCGTTCACCCCGCAGCTCAGCGTGCCCACGCTGCGATTGTGCGCCGCCGGGCACGGCACCGTGTCGGACGACTTCCGGGAAGAGGAACCGGGCAAGGTCTTCTACGAGGTCCGGTACGGCGAGAGCGGGGCGTTCGAGGACCTGCCACAGGCCGCGGACTTCAGCGCGGCCGACACCACCCCGCTGTTCGTAGTCCTGCTCGACGAGTACGAGCGGTGGACCGGCGACCAGAGCCTGGTACGGGAACTGGAGTACGAGACGCGCAAGGCCCTGGACTGGATCGACCAGTATGCCGACCTGACCGGCCGGGGATACGTGTCGTACCAGCGGCGCAACCAACGAACCGGCCGCCTCAACCAGGGCTGGAAGAACACGCCGGACGCCATCTCGTACCGCGACGGGCGGCTGCCCGGCTACCCTCTCGCCACCTGCGAGCTGCAGGGCTACGCGTACGACGCGAAGCTGCGAGGTGCCCGGCTGGCTCGACTGGTCTGGGGCGACCCGGCGTACGCCGACCGCCTGGAACGGGAGGCCGCGGAGCTGAAGGACCGGTTCAACCGGGACTTCTGGATCGCCGACCGCGGTTACTACGCGGTCGCGGTCGAGGCCGACGGCGCCCAGGTGGACGCGCTCACCTCCAACATCGGCCACCTGTTGTGGAGCGGGATCGCCACGGAGGACAAGGCCGCCCAGGTGGTCGAGCACCTGATGAGCGACCAGATGTACACGGGCTGGGGAATACGCACCCTGGCCACCGACAACCACCGTTACAACCCGATCGGCATCCACACCGGCATGGTGTGGCCGTTCGACAACGCGCTGACCGCCTACGGCCTACGCCGGTACGGCTACGACCAGGAGGCGGCCCGGGTCGCCGAGGGACTCCTGGCGGCGGCGAGCCGCCTGGACGGACGGCTGCCGGGCGCCTTCGCCGGATACGCCTGCGACCAGACGAAGTACCCGGTCACCGAGCCGGGCATGGGCTCACCGCAGGCCCTCTCGGCCGCGGCCCCGCTGATGTTGCTCCGCACCCTGCTCGGCCTGGAACCCTGCGAAGGGCGCCTGACGGTGCAACCGGCGGTCCCGGAGAAGATCGGCCTTGTCGAACTGCTCGACGTCCCGGGTCCCTGGGGACGGCTGGACGCCGCCGCCGCCCGCGGCCGACTGCCGGCGTCCGTCCGACCGGAACATCAGGCGGCCCTGCAGATCCTGCCCAGATGAGCCGGCGCACCCTTCGCCCGCCGTCTCCTCGGCGAGGACGGCACGAGCGCGTCCGCATCGTCGTCCCTACTCGGTCGTTTACCGGGATGACCCTGGTCAGGACCAGAGAGGGTGTCATGGCTTCTCGACTCAACCCGTACTTCAACTTTCCCGGCAACGCGCGGGAGGCGATGGAGTTCTACCGGAGCGTGTTCGGCGGCGATCTCACGCAGAACACCTTCGGCGAGTTCGGTACGGAGGATCCCGCACTGGCCGACAAGATCATGCACGCCATGCTGGAGACCCCGAACGGCTACACGCTGATGGCCGCGGACACGGCCCCCGGGATGGAGCACGTGCCGGGCAACAACGTGTCGGTGAGCCTCAGCGGCGACGACGACGCCGATCTACGCGGGTACTGGACACGGCTCTCCGACGGCGGCACGGTGATGGTGCCGCTGGCCAGGCAGATGTGGGGCGACGAGTTCGGCATGTGTCTCGACCGGTTCGGCATCGGCTGGATGGTGAACATCATCCAGCGCGAGGGCTGATCCGCTACGAGAGGCGAGCCCGCCGGCCCACAGGTGTATCGCCGGCGCGACCGGGTACGAACCGCTGACCGCTGCGTCCGCGGGCGGTACCCGATCGGCGCGTGGGGCACACCGCAGGTCAGGGGGTTCGCATGAGCCGCGTGCGGAATCTGCGTGTCCGCCCGGACCTGCTCTACGTGGCGAGCGGCTGGAGCACGCTGGTCACCGACGTTCGCGGTCGCATCACCGGCGCCGACCCGCAGGGCTTCTTCGCGCGCAACACCCGGGTGCTCAGCACCGAACGGATCACCATCAACGGCCGCGAGCCGGTGCCGTTCAGCACGGCGACCGTGCAGGGGCACGCCCAACTGTCGTACGCCGAACTCGGCGACGGTGCGAAACTGCCCTCCCGCGCGGCGTACCTGCTGGTGGAGCGCTTCGTCGGCGCGGGCCTGCGGACCAGGCTGACCGTGGTCAGCTACGCCGACGAGCGGCTGGACCTGCGACTGCGGATCCACCTCGCCGCCGACTTCGCCGACACGGGCGAGGCCGAGACCGGCCGCCGCATCCAGTCCGGCCCGGTCGATGCCCGGTGGGATCCCACGGACCAGGAACTACGCCTGACGTACCGGTGCGACGGGCTGGACCGGGCGGTGGCGATCCAGATCCGGGCCGACGAACCGGTCCGGTACGCCGACGGCGAGTTCGCCGTCGACATCACGGTGCGGCCCCGGGAACGCAGCCGGGTGGAACTCACCGTCGAGCCCGTCTTCGACGGCCAGCGCCTCGCCGCGCCGCCGCCGAACTTCACCGAACCCGACGACGCCGCCAGTTCGGCACGGGCCCGACTCGGCCGCGAGTTCACCCGGCTGACCAGCTCCAACTTCGACGTCACGGCGGCCTGGCGGTGCGCCCGGGAGGACCTGTCCGGGCTGCCCCTCGGCGAACCGGCCGGACCGGCCGCACCGATCGCCGGCCTGCCGATCTACCAGGAGATCTTCGGTCGGGACACGATGACCGCATCGTGGCAGGCCCTGCTCGCCGGGCCGACGATGCTCGCGGACAGCCTCCGGCTGAACGCCCGTTACCTCGGCCGGCGGGTCGACGACTGGCACGACGAGGAGCCCGGCAAGCCACTGCACGAGGCGCGCCAGGGGCCGGTGTCGGCGCTCGGCATCGATCCGCTAGCCCACTACTACGGCGACTGGTCGACCGCGCCGGACTTCCTGGTCTACCTCGGCCAGTACTACGCCTGGACGGCGGATCTCGACACGGTCCGCGAGTTGCTGCCGGCGGCACGCCGCGCCCTGGCCTGGATCGACCGGTACGGCGATGTCGACCACGACGGTTTCCTCGAGTACCACTGCCGTTCCCGGGGAGGTGTGAAGAACCAGGGCTGGAAGGACTCCGACGACGCCGTCGTCGACGAACACGGTCGGATCGTGCCGAATCCGATCGCGACCAGCGAGTTGCAGGCGTACTGGTACGCCGCCCTGCGGCACGCCGCAGTGGCCTTCACGGTGGCCGGTCATCCCGCGTTCGGTCTCGGCCTGGTCCGCAAGGCGGCCGCCCTGCGGCGCCGCTTCCACGGTGCCTTCTGGATGCCTGACCAGGGCTGCTACGCCATGGCACTCGACCCGGACAAGCGGCAGGTCCGCTCGGTCAACTCCAACGACGGTCACCTGCTGGCCACCGGGATCGTGCCGGCCCGGATCGCGCCCCTGGTCGCCGATCGGCTGCTGGCGCCCGACATGTTCAGCGGCTGGGGCATTCGCACGCTCTCCTCCGCCCACCCGTCGTACAACCCCTTCAGCTACCACCGGGGCAGCGTCTGGCCGGTCGAGGCGGGCACCATCGGCGTCGGGCTAGCCCGCTACGGCCGCTGGGAGCACCTGCACCGGCTGGCCGAGGGGGCGTTCGCGGCCTCGGCGCTGTTCGCGGAACACCGCCTACCGGAGGTGCTCAGCGGCCTGCCCCGCGACGACGTACATCCCCACCCCGGCGTCTACCCGAACTCCTGTTCCCCGCAGGCGTGGTCGGCCAGTTCGGTCGTCATACTGATCCAGGCGCTGCTGGCGCTGCGTCCCGCCGCATCACTGCGGACGATCTTCATCGACCCGCACCTGCCGGAGTGGCTGCCCGACCTGAGGCTGGAAGGCGTGCAGGTCGGTGACCGCACCGTCGACCTCACCGTCCGACGTCGACGGGGCGGGCGGACGTCCGTACGCACCAGCGGCGACCGGATCGCCGTGATCCGCCGACCCACCGTCCAGGCCATCTCGACCCGCCGCCACCAGGCAGGACCAGGCGGCCCCTTCTAACCGGCATCCATGTCCGATCCGGGAACCGCCCGAACGGCGGTTCCGGGGACAGACGTCGCGGCGTTACCGTACGCGAGCTTCCCGCGACGTTGCTCCCCCGACGGAGAGGACCAGGCGCATGGACGGTACGGCCCGCCGACACCGACTGGTCAGACTGGTCACCGTCGCCGCCCTGGTGGTGGCCGCCCTGGGGCTGGCGGCTCCGCCGGCGTCCGCCCAGGCGGGGCCCAAGATCACCGTGATGACCCGCAACCTGTACCTCGGCGGCGATCTCACCCCGTCGATGACCGCGCCGAACCTGCCGGCGTTCCTCGACGCGAACGCGGCCCTGCTCAGCCATGTGGACCTGGTCGACTTCCCGGCCCGCGCGAAGCTGATCGCGCAGGAGATCCGCGAGCACAAGCCCGACGTGGTCGGCCTTCAGGAGGTCGCGCTCTGGCGCACCGGGCCGTTCCTGGACCCGGCGCCGGCCACCACGGTCCGGTACGACTACCTCGCGCTGCTGATGCGGGAACTGGCCGCCGCCGGCCACCGGTACGACGTGGCGGTGGTGCAGGAGCAGGCGGACCTGGAAGCCCCGGCCGGGGCACCGCACAACGTGGACGCCCGGCTCACCATGCGCGATGTCATCCTGCTCCGGCACGGCGGCCGGGTGAAGGTGACCGGCACCTCCTCGGGGAACTTTGCCGAGAACATGCAGATCCAACTGCCGGCGCCCCTGGGCACCGTGACGAGCACCCGGGGTTGGACTGCGGTGGACCTGGTCCACGGTCAGCGGGCCTTCCGGGTGGTGAACACCCACCTGGAGGCCTTCCACCCGGTGGTGCGGGCGCGGCAGGCCGAGGAACTGCTGGCCGGCGCGCTGAACCACCCCGGACGGGTCGTCCTCGTCGGTGACCTCAACAGCGGGCCGGAGCTGCCCGTCCCGGTCAACCGGGCGGCCTACCTCGCCCTGACGGCGGGCGGCATGGTCGACACCTGGCCGGTCCTGCATCCCGGCGAGCCGGGATACACCTCCGGCCTGGGCGACGATCTGACCGAGCCGGCCGACGCCGTCGAACACCGGATCGACATGGTGCTGGTCCGTGGAGCGGTGGTCCCGGTGGCGAGTGAGGTGTTCGGTACCGAGCGGCGGACCGCCGCTGGCCGCTGGCCGTCCGACCACCTCGGTTACCTCGCGACCGTCGCACTACCGTAGAGCGGGGGCCGGCGCGGCGAGCCCGGCCGGTGGGCGGCCCACGATCCCCACCACGGACGCCGACCGTCTGGTCGCCACCGAGAAGCCGCCGGCCGCGAGTGCCTCGGTCACCTTCCCGGCGATCTCGTCCGTGCGCCCGGATGGCGGCTCGTAGTACAGATGCACCGCACCACCCGGCGCCAGTAGCCCCCTGAGCAGGGCACATTCGTCACGCGCCGGCCTGGTCCAGAACAGGTTCACGTTGATCGCGAAGATCGTGTCGAACCGTTCGCGGTCGAGGCCCACGGCGGCGACGTCGGCCGGTCGGAAGGCAACCGGCTGGATGGTCGCGCGACCAGTTCGGATGTCGGGTTCGTTGAGCCGCCGCGCCCGCGCGACCATCGTCTCGGACCGGTCGATCGCGGTGATGCTGCCGGTCGACAGTCGCGGGCAGATCAGCGCGACCGCGACACCACCTCCGCAGCCGATCTCCAACAGCCGGTCGGTCGGTTTGACGGCCAGCGTTTCCACCGCCCACCTGATCCGTTCCGGTACCGCCGCCGGCATGCCCGCAGCGTACCCGGCGAGGTGGGCGGCACCCGCGCCCGCGGCACGCCCCGACCGGCCCGCCGGACGAAACGACTACGGACGGCCCGTACGCGGGTCGGTGGTGCTCACGGCGTCAGCTCCTCGACCTCGACGCGCCGGCCCTCGCGCGCCGACCGCAGGCCGAGTTCGGCCAGCTGCACGCCGCGCGCACCGGACCACAGGTCCCAGGTGTACGGGGCGTCCTCGGCGACGTGTCGCAGGAACATCTCCCACTGCGCCTTGAAGCCGTTGTCGTAGACCTCGTTGTCCGGCACCTCCTGCCACTGCGACCGGAAGTCGTCGGTGGTGGGCAGGTCAGGGTTCCAGACCGGTTTCGGGGTGGTGGCCCGGTGTTGCACGCGGCAGCGGCGCAGCCCGGCCACGGCGCTGCCCTCGGTGCCGTCGACCTGGAACTCCACCAGTTCGTCGCGGTTGACCCGCACCGCCCAGGACGAGTTGACCTGAGCCACGATGCCGCCGTCCAGTTCGAAGATGGCGTACGCGGCGTCGTCGGCGGTCGCGTCGTAGGGCTGGCTGTCCTCGTCCCAGCGTCGCGGGATGTGGGTCGTGACGTGCGCGGTGACCGCCCGGACCGGGGCGAAGACCTGCTCCAGCACGTAGTGCCAGTGCGGGAACATGTCGACGACGATGCCGCCGCCGTCGGCGGTCCGGTAGTTCCAGCTCGGACGCTGCGCCGTCTGCCAGTCGCCCTCGAAGACCCAGTAGCCGAACTCGCCGCGCACCGACAGGATCCGGCCGAAGAAGCCGCCCCGCACCAGCCGGTCCAGCTTGCGCAGGCCGGGCAGGAACAGCTTGTCCTGCACCACACCGTGCCGTACGCCGGCCGCGTCGGCGGCCCGGGCCAGGTCGACCGCGCCGGACAGGGTGGTGGCGAGCGGCTTCTCGGTGTAGATGTGCCTGCCCGCCTTGATGGCCTGGCCGATCGCCTTCTCCCGCTCGCTGGTGACCTGGGCGTCGAAGTAGATCGAGACGTCCGGGCGGGCCAGCGCCGCGGCCAGGTCGGTGCTCCACTCGGTCAGCCCGTGCCGGGCCGCGACGTCGCGCAGCTTGGCCTCGTTGCGCCCGACCAGGACGAGTTCCGGCCACAGCCGGCCGCCGCCGCGCAGCGGCAGGCCGCCCTGTTCCCGGATGGCCAGCAGGGACCGGACCAGATGCTGTCGGTAGCCCATCCGCCCGGTCACGCCGTTCAACACGATCCCGATCGGAACACGTGCCGTCATCGCCTCACCCTCCAGGTAAGCCTTTGTCCGGGCACCCGACTTCTCCGGGTGCCGCAAAACGTCGCCCCGGTCCCCCGGTCCCCCGGGTGCCGGGTGCCGGGTGCCGGGTGCCCGGTGGGAACGGCGGCGACGCTGCCGCCGTTCCCACCGCAGCGGTCTCAGGCCGGCGTGCCGGTCACCTTCATGTGACGCAGGCGGCCGACGTTGTCGAACGAGCCGAATCCGACCCGCCCGGAGTCGAACGTGCTGTCCTTCGCGGTCATCAGCGGGTCCTTGCTGCCGTCGACGTACACGGCGATCTCGCCGGTGGCCGGCAGGTGCACGACCCGCACCTTGTGCCAGTCGGCGTCGACGATCGCCGGGTTGGCACCGCGCGAGCGTCCGTTCCACTGGTAGTCGATGCGCTCACGGTCCGCGTTGTTGACCTTGAAGATGCCGTTGTGCGGGTAGATCGTGTGATCGGTGGAGAGGTGGGCGTAGTAGTACTCCGTGTCCGAACGCCAGCCGAACACGATGATCACGTCCCGGTTGCTGACCTCCACCGGCGTGTCCAGCCGTACCTGCGCCTCGATCTCCACCGAGGACCACTGCGGTCCGGCGGTCACCACGGCGTACTCGAACGGCCGGCGCGGGCCGGGCCGGCTGACGCCCGGCTCGGCGAGGATCACCTCGTCCTTGTGGAACTGCCACTTGGAGGGGGTCACCGGCGTCCAGTCCCGCAGGCCGGAGGGCTTGCTGAGCTTGGTGTTCCCGACCTTGCCGCCGGCGAAGACCCTGGTGCCGGTGACCTTCCAGATCTTGCCGTTGGCCTTGGCCAGGATGTACAGCTCGCCGGCGGCGTCGGTGCCGAAGCGCAGGTCGACCCGCTCCGCGCTGCCGGGCGCGCCGGGAGCGGAGAGATCCTGCATCCGCACCGGGTTGCCGGCCGCGTCGAACAGGGCCAGCCTGTGCAGCGGGGCCAGGTCCTCGCCCCGGCGCATCTGCTTGGCCTCGGTGTAGAAGACCTGCCCGTCGACCAGGTCACCGAAGACGTACTTGCCCTTCAGCGCGGGCACATCCTTGCCGCGGTAGACGAACCCGCCGGCCACCGCGACCCCCACGTCGGAGGTGCAGTTCCAGCCGGGAGCGGGGTTGTGGTCGTACGCCGCCACCGGGTACGTGTAGCCGTACTCCGCGTCGTTCGCCGGCAGCGGAAGGAGCTTGTCACAGGCGCCGGCCGCCCGGTCGAAGACGAAGGCGCCCTCCCGCTCGCTCCAGCCGAAGTTGTCCCCGGCGCGCACCTCGTAGATCGCCTCGATGGCGTGCTCGCCGATGTGGCCGAGGTACATCCGGCCGGTGGCCCGGTCCCAGCTGAACCGGTGCGGGTCGCGGAAGCCCACCGCGTAGACCTCGCCCAGCGCGCCGGTCTGGCCGACGAACGGGTTCGACGGCGGGATGCCGTACTGACCGTTGGCGGAGTTGGTGCCGCGCGGGTCGATCCGCAGCAGCTTGCCGTGCACCATGCCCAGGTTCTGCGGCTCGGTGTTGCGGACTCCGGTGCCGCCGTCACCGACGGCCAGGTACAGCAGCCCGTAGTCGCTGTCCTTGCGCTTGGCGGTCGGGTTGAAGTTGATCTCCTGGACACCGTGGACCTGGCCGGCGAAGCCGATCCGCAACACCTCACGCCGGCTGCCGGCGAAGGTGTCGGCGGCCGGGTCGGTCGCCGTCCACTCGGTGATGACGCCGTGGAAGATGCTGTTGGCCTGGGCGTAGTCCGGCACCTCGGTGGTCGTCGACGCCTGCTCGGTGTGGATGGTGTAGAAGCGGCCGTTGCTGCCGAACTCCGGGTGGAACGCGACGTAGCCGAAGCCCTGGCCGAGACCGCGGCCGGAGAAGAACTGCGGGGCAAACGTGGCGGCCACGTCGAGGTAGACGTGTGGCACGCCGTCCTTGACCAGGTACAGCCTGCCGTTGAGGTCCGGTACGGCGCGGCGCCCGGAGCCGTCGGGCAGCTCCATGATCGTGTTGATCCGGGCGGTCCGCATGAGCCGCTGGTCGACCGGGGCCGGGTTGGGGAAGGACTCGGGGAAGCTGGCGTACTCCTCGAGGACCAGGCCGAGCCGGGACTGGGTGGGCATCTCGATGATCGGGTCGTGGATCGGGTCGGCGGCCCGGGCCGGGCCGGCGGTGAGGGTGGACAGCACGAGGGTGGCGGCCGTGAGCCCGGCCGTCAGCGCGGATCTGCGGAGGCTGCCGGTTATGCGGAGGCTACGCACGCGGTTCTCCTTCTCGGTAGGACGGTGCCGAGGGTGGTCAGCGGGCCATGTAGCGGTACTGCTTCTCGACGTCGCTCGCCGAGACCACGCGGTCGAGGAACATCAGGGCGTCCATGCGGCAGTCGCAGGGGTTCCGCTCCAGCGTGTTCTGCGGGAAGCTCCCGCCGATCTTGATGCCCCGGGGGTCGGAGGCGGTGGTCACGTGCGGGCCGGGCCCCGACACGAGCCACGGGTCGTCGGTACGGGTGTAGAACCCGTCCAGCGGCTTGCCGTTGCGGTAGAGCGCCAAGGTTCCGGTGTTGAAGTCGAAGGTGGCGGCGAGGTGCACCCAGGTCCCCTTCGGCAGCAGGGTGCGCCAGTCCTCGCTCGCGGCGAAGGTCTGCGAGTTGCCGCCGTCGAGGCGCCGGCCGAGCGCGACCAGGCGCAGTTCCCCGTTGACGTCGATGAGTTCGAGCAGCGCCCGTACGCCGTGACCGTCGGAGTCGCCGGTCAGGATGCCGGCCAGCCCGATGGCGTTGAACCGGTCGGACGGGTTGACGGTGGTGGAGTTGGGCGCCGGGGCGTCCATCTCCAGCTTGAACCAGCCCATCACCGTGGTGCCCTGCGTCCCGGCGAACGGGCGCAGCGTCCGGACGCCGCTGGACGACCAGATGCCGGCCTTCCAGTCGTCGTTGCCGGCCTCGGCGGGGTTGACCTGCCGGGTCTGCAGCGCCTTGCCGCTGCCCGGGTAGGCCCGGTCGGCCACCCGCATCGCGGCGCCGCCGTTGACGAGTTCGATCTCGGTGCCGGATCGGCCCTGGTCGCGTTCGAGCGCGGCGTCGCCCTCGACGGGGTGGTCGAAGTCGTAGAAGGCGACCAGGTTCGATCGCAGGTGCGGGTGGACGTCGCGCGGGTGGCTCCGGTCCGCCTGGGCGGCGGGCGCTCCGGCGCCCAGCACCATACCGACCGCCAGCAGGGTGGCGGTGGTGGCCACGAAGCGTCTGGTTCTGGTCATCGCGTACACCTCGTTTCGCGTCTCTCGTGGAGGCGTAACCGCTTTCGTAAGCGCTTACGTACGTGTACTCAGCTGCTGTGTCGTACCGGTGGGGGTTACCGCTTCGGCGCGGCCGTCGGCTCGGCGGGCCGGCCGCCGAGGTATAGCTCACCGAGCTGGGGGTCGGCCAGCAGTTGCGCCGCCGGCCCGGAGATGTGCACCCGCCCGAGGTCGAGCACGCACCCGAGGTCGGCCGTCTCAAGCGCCCGCCGGGCGTTCTGCTCCACCAGCAGCACCGCCGTGCCGGCGTCACGCATCCGCACGACCTGTTCGAACACGATGCCGGTCGCCTTCGGATCCAGGCCCATGGACGGCTCGTCGAGGAGGACGACCTTGGGGTTGACCATGAGGGACCGGGCGAACTCGACCTGCTTCTGCTGTCCGCCGGAGAGCAGGCCCGCCAGCGACTCCCACCGCTGCGCGACCACCGGGAAGAGATCCTTGACGAGGGCGGTCCGCTCGGCGATGAGCGCCTTGTCCTTCAACGTGTAGCCGCCCAGGAGCACGTTCTCCGCGACGGTCATCTCGCGGAACACACTGTGCCCCTGCAGGACGTGCGCCACCCCCGAGGCGAGCATCCGTTGCGGTCCCTGGCCGGTCACGTCCACGCCACCGACGAGGATCCGCCCGGAACGCGGCTTGAGCAGCCCGCTGGCGACCTTCAGCACGGTCGACTTGCCGGCGCCGTTGGGACCGACGAGGCAGACGATGGTGCCGGCGGGCACCGAGACGGTCAGGCCGCGCAGCACCGGTGCGGCGCGCCCGTAGCCGGCCTGGATGTCGACGAGTTCGATTTCAGACGCCAAGGTATGCCCCCAGCACGCGTTCGTCGGAACGGATGAGCGACGGCGGGCCCTCGGCGATCGGGCGGCCACGGTCGAACACCACGATGTGGTCACTGACGCTCATCACCAGGTCCATGTTGTGCTCGACGATCACGAAGGTCCTCCCCTCGGCGTTGAGCTCGCGGACCAGGGTGCCGATCCGGTCCAGCAGGGCCGGGTTGACCCCGCCGGCCGGCTCGTCGAGCAGCACTGTCTCCGGGTCGCCCATCAGCACACCGGCGAGTTCCAGCAGCTTCTGCTGGCCCCACGACATGTTGCGCGCCTCCACGTCGGCCAGGTGCTCGATGCCGAGGCGGGTGAGCCAACCTCGGGCCCGGTCCACCTCCGTACGGGCGCGGGCGCCCCGCAGCAGGCCGGGCAGGCCGGCCGGGCGGACGGCAGCGAGCACGTTGTCCAGCGCGGTCATCCGGGGGAAGACCCGGCACAGCTGGAAGGTGCGGCCGACACCGGCCCGGACGATGGCGTGCGGCGCCTTGCGGGTGATGTCGCGCCCGCGGTAGGTCGTCTGCCCGCTGTCCGGCCGGATCATCCCGGTGACGCAGTTGAAGAAGGTCGTCTTGCCCGACCCGTTCGGCCCGATCAGGGCGTTGACCTGGCCGTGGCGGAACTCGACGGTGGCACCGTCGAGGGCCACCACACCGCCGAACGCCTTGGTCAGGCTCGCGGTCGCCAGGCCGCGTACCTCGGTCATCTCGCCCCCTCCCTACGGCCGGCGGCGGCGTCGACCGGCTCCCGCGCTTCCGCCTCCGCGGCGCGCTGGTCGCGCAACTGCGCGGCGGTGACCTCACGGATGGAGTTCTGTGCCGGCCGGAACACCCGGTTGAGCAGGCCGCCGATGGCCGGCAGGACCCCGTCGGGCATGAACAGCACGACCAGCGCCAGCAGGACGCCGGTCGCGACCAGGTGCAGCTGGGTGTCGCCGAACTCGACCTTGAAGTACTCCAGGGCGATACCGACCACCAGTGCCCCGACCAGCGGACCGAACAGGTTCCGGACGCCGCCGAGCAGCGCCATCAGCACCATGTACGAGCCGGTGAGGATGGAGAACTGGAAGACCGGGTCGAGGTCGCCGAACCAGAGCGCGTAGAGCCCGCCGGCCAGGCCGGTGAAGCCCGCCGAGACCACGAAGACCACGAGCTTGTACGCGAACGTCGGCGTGCCCAGCGCCTCCGCCTTGTCCTCGTCCTCCCGGATCGCCTTGAGCCCGAGGCCGAACCGCGAACGGTCGATCAGCCACCACGCCAGCAACGCGAGGCCGAGCAGCGCGGCGAAGAGGAAGTAGAAGACCCGGTGGTGCTCCGGGCGCAGCAGCCCGGGGAACGGGCGCGGCACGACCAGGCCCCGCGACCCGCCGGTCAGCGACGCCCAGCTCTGGAAGACCAGCAGCAGGATCAGCACCAGGGCGATGGAGACGATCACGAACGAGGCGCCCCGCACCCGCAGCGCCGCGAAGCCGATCGGCACGGCCAGCGCGGCCACCAGCAGCGCCGCGACCACCAGGGCCACGAAACTCGGCAGCCCGGCCCTGGTGACCAGCAGGGCGGTGCCGTACGCGCCCAGCCCGGCCAGGGCGCCGTGGCCCAGGGAGATGTAGCCGGTGAACCCGCCGACGAAGTTCCACGAGGTGGAGAGCACCGCGTAGTTCAGCACCACGACGCCCGCGGAGAGGATGTACGGGTTGGGAGCCAGTGCGGGGAAGGAGAGCACCGCCGCGGCGAGCACCAGGACCATGGCCACCTGGACGATCCGGCCGACCGGCCGGCGCGCGATTGCCATCGGTGTCGTGGCCTGTTCAGAAGCGCTGGGCAAGGCGACCTCCGAAGAATCCTTGT
This sequence comes from Micromonosporaceae bacterium KJ-029, assembly GCA_005402585.1. Lineage (GTDB taxonomy): Bacteria > Actinomycetota > Actinomycetes > Mycobacteriales > Micromonosporaceae > Micromonospora. Next base: position 670,762 of record BIFP01000008.1, read on the forward strand.
GGCCGGAAGGCCAGGGTCGCGAACAGGGCGAGGTAGAAGATGGTCTGCGCCCAGGTCGTACCCAGCGGGATCTGCAACAGGCTCTGCGCCAGGCCGAGCACCATCGCGGCCATCGCCGCCCCGGGCACGCTGCCCAGCCCGCCCACCACGATGATGGCCATCAGCGGGCCGATCCAGTGCCAGTGCAGCGACGGGTAGATGGTGGTGTCGAGGGCGAGGGCCGTGCCGCCGACCGCGGCCGTGGCCAGGCCGATCCCGAAGCCGTACCCGGCGATTCGCTCGGTCTCGATGCCGACCAGGCGCGCGGCGTCGCGGTGCTGGATGGTCGCCCGCAGCGCCCAGCCGAACGTCGTCTTCTTCATCAGCAGGTAGAGGGTGAGCAGCGCGACGGCGGCGAGGCCGAACGCGATCAGCTTGACCACCGCGATCCGGGCCCCGAACAGACCGAAGCTCGCCGAGCCGTAGCCGAGCTGGATGCGCCGCTGGGTGCCGGTGAAGGCGTACCCGAGCAGTCCCTCGATGGTGACCGCGATCGCGAACGTCAACAGCACGGACATCATGGTCAGGGTGACCGGTCGCAGCCGGGCCAGCAGCAACCGTTGCAGCAGCACTCCGCAGCCGAAGAAGAGCGGCACGGTGACGATCATCGACAGCAGCGGGTCGACGCCCAGCCGGGAGTGGGACCACCAGGCGAGGTAGGCGGCGAGGATGAGGAACGCCGAATGGGCGATCATCACGACCCGCATGATTCCGAAGTAGAGGGTCAGGCCCGCCGCCAGGAGGGCGTAGAGCCCTCCCAGCAGCAGACCCAGGATGACGCTCTGGAAGAGCAGGGCACCCGATGGCATCGGCGCCTACCAGGCTGGCTTCGGGTAGACGAGGTCGGCTTCCTTGGCGTTGGCCGGCAGCACGATCTTGATCTCACCGCCCAGCCATTGCTGGATCATGTGAGCACCCTTCGGCTTGCCCGTCTCGTCCCAGGAGAGCGGGCCGACCACCGTCTCGACGGTGTTGTTGCGGACCCAGTCCACCAGCTTCTGCTGGCACTCCCCCTGCTCGGCACAGCCGACCGCGGTGACCGCCGCAGCCACGACCTGGCCGGTCGTGTACGCGTTGGCCTCGTCCTCCTCCGGCGCCGAGCCGAACTGCGCGGTGTACTTCTGGACGAACTCCTGGTTGCTCGGGTACGGCGCGTCCTGCGCGTACCCGGTCGGCGAGAGGATTCCCTCGGTCTTGTTGCCGATCGCCGCAGCGAACTCGGGGTTCGTGGGCGCCGTCGAGAAGGCGGCGAGCTTCGGCTGGTACTGCAGTTGTTGCAGGGCGACGATCAGGTTCACGCCGTCCTGGTACTGCGAGCCGCCCACCACGATGTCGGCCTTCGAGGCCGCGATCTTCGCGGCGATACTGCCGAAGTCGGTGGTGTTCGGCGGGTACACCTCGTTGACCAGCGTACGGATGCCCGCCGCCTCGAGCTTCTCCTTCAGCCCGTACGCCGTGCCCTGCGCGAACGGGTCGTCCATGGCCGCGTACGCCGCCGTCTTCGGCCGCTGGTCCTCGGGCAGCGCGAGTAGGTAGTCGGCCAGGTGGTTGTAGTGGTCGTTGGCCACCGCCGGGGCGGCGTAGAAGAGGTTCTTGAACCCCTGCTCGAAGACCTCCTTCGCCGCGCCCGCGGGCTCGACGAAGAGCATGCCGTACTCCTCGGCGACCCGGGCCGCCGGCACCACGAGGCGGGTCGAGAACGGGCCCACCACGAGGTCGACCTGGTCCTGGCCGATGAGCTGCTCGTAGTCGGCGACCACCCGGTCGGCATTGGACTGGTCGTCGAGGATCTTGAGTTCAACCTGGCGGCCAAGCAGGCCACCGTTCTCATTGGTGATCTTGGCCCACGCCTCGTAGCCACGCTGGACACCCTTGCCCGGCTCGGAGAAGTCTCCGGTCAGCGGGAGGGAGATCCCGATCACGATCGAATCGTCGCTGGTGGACGATTCACCGCCGCCACCGCAGGCACCCAACGCGAGCGTCGTCGTCACACCGAGGGCTGTCATCCACTGCATTCGCCTGTAACGGGTTGTCATCCCGTACGCTCCTTTGCCGGGACGGAAGCGCTTACGAAAGCGCTTACGTAGCCTAGGCTGTGTCCCGGATCACTCGCAAGAGTTCGAATACATGGATGTTTCACGGGAGTTTCCGATGCCCAAGCCTGGCACCAGGCTGCGCCTGATCGACGTGGCCGAACGCGCCGGGGTCTCACTGGCGACCGCGTCCCGGGCCCTCTCCGGCCGGGAAGGCGTCAGCGAGGAGGTGGCGGGTCGGGTACGGGCGGTGGCGCGGGAACTCGGCTACGTCGCCAACCCGTACGCCCGCACCCTCGCCGGTGGCGCGAGTTCCACCGTCGGGCTGGTCGTCCACCAGGTCGACGACCCCTACTTCTCCGAGATCGCCAGTGGGGTCATCGAGGTCGCTGCCGAGGAGGGGTTGCTGGTCCAGATCTGCCACTCCGGTCGCGACCCCGACGCCGAACTGCGGCAACTGCGGCACCTCATCGCGCAGCGGGTCGGGATCATCCTCGTCGCCGGCTCCGGCTACAACGACCCGCGGGTGGAGGCCGAGGCGCGGGCCGAGCTGTCGGAGTTCCAGCGCCAGGGCGGGCGGGTCGCCGTCATCGGCCGGCACGCCCTCGGCGTCGACGCGGTCCTGCCCGACAACGAGGCCGGCAGCCGCGCACTCGCCGGGCACCTGCTGGACCTCGGCCACCGGCGGATCGCGATCGCCGCCGGCAAGGAGGGCCTCACCACGATCGCCGACCGGATCGCCGGGGTGTCGGCCGCCCTGCGCCAACGCGGGCTCGACCTCGACAGCCTCCCGATCGTGCACAGCGACTTCACCCGCGGCGGCGGCCGTGTGGCCGCCGAGCAGATCCTGTGCGACCACCCGGAGACGACCGCGATCATCGCGCTCAACGACGCGATGGCGATCGGGGTGCTGTCGACGCTGCGCGCGCACCACATCCCGGTGCCCGAACGGATGTCGGTCGTCGGATTCGACGACGTCTCCGTCGCCGCCGACCTCGCTCCCAGCCTCACCACCATCCGGCTGCCCATGACCGACATGGGGAAAATGGCGCTCAGCCTCGCGCTCAAACCGCGAGCGGCCCGGCCACGACGCCGGCCGACCGGTCACCTGCTCGTGGTACGCGACTCGACCGGACCCGCCCCGAGCGACTGACCGGCGGGGCGGTGGTGCCGGGAACGCTTGGCGAGTTCGGCGAAGCATCTTCCGTCGTGCCGGAACACCTCTCGTACGACCAGCCCGGCATCCCGGCTCAGCGCGGACACCGCGCCCACCCCGACCCGGGCCCACCGGAACCGGGCACCTGCCGAGGTAGGACCGTGCGCCGGGGCGGAGCACACCCACGCATGACCCCGCCACAGCCCGACTCCGCCGGGTTCCATCTCGACGATCGCCGTCCCGCCGGCGTTCAACAGGACAGCGCAACGGCGCAGCAGGGCGGCCGGGTCTCCGCCGATGCCGATGTTGCCGTCGATCAGCAGCACGTGTGTCCACCCGCCCTCGCGCGGCAGCGGGGAGAAGACGCAGCGGTGCACGGCGGTGGCGCCCCGGGCTCGGGTCAGCCGGACCGCGGTGGCGGAGATGTCCACCCCGAGCGCGGTCCGTCCCGCGCGGACCAGGGCCGCCGTCAGCCGGCCAGGGCCGCAGCCGACGTCCAGGGTGGGACCGGTGCAGCGCGTGACGACCACCCGCAGGGCGTCCTCGGCCTCGCCGTACCACCGGCTGACCGGGAGCGGGCTGACCCGTCCGTCGCCGCATACCAGCCAACGCGGGGTCAGCGGTTCGAGCAGCGCGGACCCGAATCCGCCCTCGGGCCGGGCCAACGTTCCCGTCCGGACGGTGGCCCCGCCGCCGACACTCACCACTGGCGCCGCTGGCGCGAGGAGGGTGCCGGCCCCGCTCGCCCCGCAGCCGCCGTCGACGACGGCCCTGAGCGCGAGAGGCGGGCCCGGTTCCACCGGCCCCGCACCCGCCATACTGGCTGGCTCCGAACGCGAGGAGTGCGCCGAATCCGCTTGCCCCGTGAAGGCGATCGGTTCCGTGGCCGGGACCGAACAGGCCGCGGCGACCTCCCGGGCGAATCGGCTGCCGGGGACCCCCGCCGCGACCGCCAGGGCGTCGGACCACTCGTCCACGTCCCGTAACCGGGGCAGCGGCACTGCGCGCAGCCCCTGCGCGGCGAGTGCCGTTCGGGTCAGCCGGGCCGTCCGCGGCGTCGACATGGGCACCGCGCGCAGCACGGCGGCCCGCCGCGGGTCACGCAGGCCCAACGCCCACCAGCCGCCGTCGACGGCGCCGCCGAGCACCGCCTCGGACCGCGCCAGCCGCCGCGTCGCCGCGCCGAGCAGGCCGGCGGTGAGCTGCGGGGTGTCCATGCCGATCTGAAGCACCGGCCGCCCCGGGTAGACCCGCGCCACGTCGGCGTGGGCGTGGGCGAGCCGAGCCCCCAGGTCGCCGCCGCGCTGCGGCAGCACCAGCCAGCCAGCCGCGGCCGCGGTCAGGGCGGCCGGGTCCACGCCGTCGCCGAGCCGGCCGGCGAGGGCGAGCACCGGCGTCACACCGGGAGTGGCGGCGACCGTCGCCATCGTGTCGAGCAGGGCCGCGGCGGCGATCCGGGCAGCCTGCTCCGGTGTGATAGGCGGGCAGAGCCGGGTCTTCACCGCCCCGGGCACGGGGGCCTTGGCCATCACCAGCAGGACGGTCACCGACGGCCGTCCACAGAGCGCAGCACGGTCGCGAAGTCACGGGTGGCGCGGAGGGTGCCGCGTACCGAGCCGGACACCTTGGAGCGGGTGCCGGCGGCGCGCGGGCCGTAGGCCACGTCCAGTTCGACGATGCGCCAGCCGGCGGCGGCGGCCCGGATCAGCAGTTCCAGCGGGTAGCCGAAGGACCGGTCGACGACGTCGAGACCGAGCAGCTTCTCCCGGTACGCGACCCGGATCGGACTGATGTCGCGCAGTGGTACGCCCCGGTGGCGCAGCAGCGCGGCGACCAGCGCGGTGCCGGCTCGGGCGTGCCATGGCCAGGCTCCGGAACGGATCGGGCGGCGGCGGCCGACCGCCAGGTCGGCGACGCCGGTGGCCACCGGGTCGGTGAGGGCGAGCAGCGCCGCCGGGTCGAAGGAGCCGTCGGCGTCGAGCACGCAGACCAGGTCCGTCTCGGCGGCCTCGATGCCGGTGTGCACCGCCGCGCCGTAGCCCCGCCGGGGCTCGTGCACCACCCGGGCACCGTGTCGGGCGGCCACCTCCGGAGAACCGTCCCGGGAGCCGTTGTCCACCACGATCGCCCGATAGCCGGGTGGTAGCGCCCGCAGGACGCCGGGCAGCGCGGCGGCCTCGTCGATGCAGGGCAACACCACGTCGATCGGGGTCGGCATGCGATCACGCTAGGCCGGTTGCTCCCGCGTCATGAGCGGATCGGGATGGTATGAACCGAAAGGTAGTGCTTGTTACCGGCCGGTGACGACACTGCGGACCGGCTGACGACGGCGTTCGGCCCGCGTACCGTCCGGCTCGTCATGACCGGAACCGTCCTCCCGCGGCACGCGCCGACGCCGCACCGGCGCACCCGGCACCGGGGCGACCTGGTCGTGCTCGGGGTCGAGGCGGTGCTGCTGGCCGCCGCGGTGGGGGTCGGGGCGCTGTTGAACCACCGGGGAGCGGGCCTCTACGCCGACGCGGCACCGCTGTACGCCACCTGGTCGCCACACGTCGGCTGGGGCACCCCGGCCGCCGTACTGATCGCCGCCGCCGTCGTCGGGCCGGGAGGACGCTGGGCACGGACCGCCCGGCGGGGTCCCCTGCTGGCCGCCTCGTGGCTCACGGCGGTGGCCTGGACGCTGTCGCTGGCCCTCGTGGACGGCTGGTCGACCGGGTTGACCGGACGCCTCACCGTGCAGGCCGAGTACCTGCACGAGGTACCGGGAGTCACCGACATCGCCGGCATGCTCGCCGGCTTCGCCGACCGGATCCTCGATTTCCAGCCGGACTCCTGGTCCACCCACACCGCCGGTCATCCGCCGGGCGCGCTGCTGCTCTTCGTCTGGCTCGACCGGATCGGTCTCGGCGGCGGCACCGCAGGGGCCCTGGCCTGCGTCCTGGTCGGTGCGTCGGTCGCGGTCTGGGTGCCGCTCACCCTCTGGCGGCTGAACGCGCCGGCCGCGGCTCGGGCCGTGTTGCCGTTCCTGGTGCTGCTGCCGGGCGCGGTCTGGGTGGGTGCCTCCGGTGACGGCATCTTCGCCGGCCTGGTCGCCGCCGGGCTGGCCCTGCTGGCGGCACGGCGGCTGACCGGGGTCCTCGCCGGGGGCCTGCTGCTCGGCTACGCGCTGTTCCTGTCGTACGGGTTCGTGCTGGTCGCGCCGCTCGCCCTGGCCGTGCTGGCGCTGCGCCGCAGGCGACGCCTCGCCGCGCTGCTCGTCGGCGCGGCCGGGGTCGTCGCGGTGGCCGCCGCGTTCAGCCTGGCCGGCTTCCACTGGTGGGAGGGGTACGCGCGGGTGATCGAGCGCTACTACCAGGGCTGGGCGGCCGAGCGCCCGTACGGGTACTGGGTCTGGGCGAACCTGGCCGCGCTGCTGCTCTCGGCCGGTCCGGTGGTGGGCCCGGCACTGCGCCGCGCCCTGGTCGCCGCCCACCCGAGACGGCAGGCCCCGACGGCGCACCGACTCGACGACGCACCGTCGCGGTCGTCGCTGGGGCGACTGGTCCAGTGGGTCCACCGGCTCGGTCCGGCGGTTCTGCTCCCGGCCGCCGCCGCACTGGCCGTGGTCGTGGCGGACCTGTCCGGGATGAGCAAGGCGGAGGTGGAACGCATCTGGCTGCCGTTCACGGTCTGGTTGCTCGTCGCCACCGCGTACCTTCCGGAGCCGACCCGCCGCTGGTGGCTCACCGGGCAGGTACTCACCGCCCTCGCCGTCAACCACCTGCTCCTCACCGTCTCCTGACCGACGCCCGACCGGCAGTCACGGCCGGAATCCGGGAGCCGCCGGTTGCGGTGTCAGACGGTCACGGCGGCGGACTCCCGCAGCGGGTCGGTGGCGAAGGCGGTCACCCCTTCGACGAAGCCGACCCGCGCGGTGTAACCGAGACGCTCGGCGGCGCGGCGCGGATCGGCGGTCACATGCCGCACGTCGGTCGCCCGCGCGCCACCGACCACCAGCGGCTGCGGGCCACCCATCGCCGCCGCGAGCGCGGTGGCCAGCTCCCCGACCGTGTGCGGCTCGCCGGAACAGACGTTGACCGGGACCATGCCTTCCGGGGCAGCTGCGGTCAGCGCCAGCAGGTTGGCCCGGGCGACATCGGTGACGTGCACGAAGTCGCGCAGTTGCCGGCCGTCCTCGTACACCCGGGGTGTCTGCCCGGCGGCCAGGGCGGAGCGGAAGATCGACGCCACCCCGGCGTACGGGGTGTCGCGGGGCATCCGGGGGCCGTAGACGTTGTGGTAGCGCAGCGCCCATCCTCCGCCGCCGGTCTGCCGGGCCCAGGCCGCGGCCAGGTGTTCCTGGGCGAGCTTGCTCGCCGCGTAGGTGCTGCGCGGGTCCGCCGGGGCGTCCTCGGGGACGGGCTGCGGCACCAGCGCCCGGCCACACCCCGGGCAGGTGGGGTCGTACCGCTGGGCGGCCAGGTCGGCGGCGGAGCGCGGAAGTGGCCGGACCACGCCGTGCCGGCCGCACCGGTAGCGCCCCTCCCCGTACACGACCATCGAGCTGGCCAGGACCAGGCGGGCAACCCCGGCCCGGTGCATGGCGGCCAGCAGCACCGCCGTGCCGTGGTCGTTGTGGCTCGCGTACTCCGGGGCGTCGGTCGGGTCCGTCCCGTGGCCGACCATGGCCGCCTGGTGGCAGACCGCGTCCACCCCGTCCAGCAGCCGGTCGAGCAGGGACGCGTCGCGGACGTCGCCGACCACCGGGGCGTGCCGGCGGGACCAGGCCGGCAGTCCGCCCCCGTGTGCCTGCGGCAGCAGCGCGTCTACGCAGCGCACGTCGTGCCCCTTGGCGACCAGCAGATCGGCGATGTGCGACCCGATGAAACCGGCCGCGCCGGTGACCAGTACCCGCATTCCCGTCACGCTAGGCCAGCCCATCCGACCATTTTCCCGATATGGCCGATTCGAGCCGGTGGGCTGGAACGTTGAGCCCTACCGGAAGCGGATGGCCCGACCACCCATCCACTGGAGAAGCGACAGGAGACCGACTATCACTGGTCGAGATCCCACCCTGGCCGGGCGGGGGACATCCCGGGAGGCGACGGCGTTCCCCCGGCGGCTGTGGCGCGCGCTGGAGCGGCATCCCCCGCCCGGCGCCCTGGCGATCGGCCGCCGCTGGCGCAGTCCGCTGCGCGGGCCCTGGCTGACGTCGGTCTTCGGGCTGGTCCTGCTGATCGGCCTGCCACTCGTGATCATCACCGGGTTGCTCGACTACGCCGCCTACGGGCCCCAGTTCGGTCAGGCGCTCCCCCGGAACGTGGGCTGGCTGCGGCTACCGCCGTTCGAGTGGCCCACCCGACCGGCCTGGCTGTTCCGAGTCAGCCAGGGGCTGCACGTGATCCTCGGGATCGTCCTCATCCCCGTGGTGCTGGCCAAACTCTGGTCGGTGATCCCCAAGCTGTTCGCCTGGCCACCGGCCCGGTCAGCGGCACAACTGCTGGAACGGCTCTCGCTGCTGCTGCTGGTCGGCGGCATCCTGTTCCAGATCGCCACCGGCCTGCTCAACACCCAGTACGCCTACCTGTTCGGCTTCGACTTCTACACCGCGCACTACTTCGGCGCCTGGGTGTTCACCGCCGCGTTCGTCACCCACGTCGCCCTGAAACTGCCCCGCATGATCTCGGCCCTGCGCTCCCGCCCGTTCCGCACCGAGTTCCGGCGGGGAGCCGCCGTCACCGGGCCCGAGCCGCCGGACCCCGACGGCCTTGTCGCCCCCCGCCCCGGCCCGGCAACCGTCAGCCGGCGCGGCGCGTTGACCCTGGTGGGAGGGCTATCCCTGCTCCTCGGCGGGTTGACCGTCGGACAGACCATGGACGGTCCGCTGCGCCGCACCGCGCTACTGATGCCGCGCGGCCGGCAGCCGGGTACCGGGCCGAACGGCTTCCCCGTCAACCGGTCCGCCGCCGCGGCCGGCGTCACCGAGGAACGGACCGGTCCAGGCTGGCGGCTCACCCTCACCGCCGCCGGCCGGACGGTCACTCTCGATCGGCAACAACTGCTCGCCCTGCCCCAGCACACCGCGACCCTGCCCATCGCCTGCGTCGAGGGCTGGTCGACCTCGCAGACCTGGACCGGCGTACGGCTGCGCGACCTGGCCGCCCTCGCCGGCGCCGGGCAACCGGCGTCGGCACTGGTGCGTTCGCTGGAACGAACCGGCCTGTTCAACCAGGCACAGTTGCAGTCCAACCAGATCCTGGACCGGGACTCCCTGCTGGCGCTCAAGGTCAACGGCACCGACCTGGCCCTCGACCACGGCTACCCGGCCCGGATCATCGTGCCCGCCCTGCCCGGGGTGCACTGCACCAAGTGGGTCGCCACCATCGATTTCCGGGACACCGCCGGTGGCTGAGTCACCCGGCCGGCTGTCCACCGGCTACGGAGCCGGGCCGCTGCACCTGGTCGTCACCGTGGGCGGCCTGGCTGTCGCCGGCTGGGTGGCACTACGGCTCGCCGGCGAACCGAACGCCGGACGCATCCTGGTCTGGTTCGTCGGTGCGGCAATCGCCCACGACCTGGTGCTCTTTCCCCTCTACGCCGGCACCGACGCCGGACTGCGCCGGCTGCTCCGGGCGACCACCGCCACCCCGGCACCCGGCCGTGTCCGGATCCTCAACCACATCCGGGTCCCCGCCCTCGCCGCCGGGCTGACGTTCCTTGTCTACCTGCCCGGCATCCTGGGGCTCGGGAAGGTCACCTACCAGGCGGCCACCGGTCAGCATCGGCGGCAACTCCTCGGTGATTGGCTCGTCCTCGTCGCCGTCCTGTTCGCCGCCAGCGGACTGGCGTACGCGGTCCGGGCCGCCCGCCGGACCCGGCGACGAACCTAGGGCCTGGGTCGTAGTCAGTCCGCCTCCGGCGTGCCAGGATGCGGCGCATGCGTGCCGTGATCTTCGACGAGTTCGGTGCCCGACCGCAGGTCCGCGACCTCCCGGACCCGGTGCCGCCGCCCGGTGGCGCGGTGGTCCGGGTCGAGGCGACCGGGTTGTGCCGCAGCGACTGGCACGGTTGGCAGGGCCACGATCCCGACATCAGCCTGCCGCACGTCCCTGGGCACGAGTTCGCCGGTGTCGTCACGGCGGTCGGCGCGGGCGTACGTGACTGGCGGCCCGGCGACCGGGTCACCGCGCCCTTCGTCTGCGCCTGTGGGCGGTGCCCGGCCTGCCTCGCCGGCGACCAGCAGGTCTGCGAGCGGCAGACGCAACCCGGCTTCACCCACTGGGGTTCCTTCGCCGAGTACGTGGCGGTCCAGGATGCCGACGTCAACCTGGTCCGGCTCCCCGACGACCTGGACCATCCGACCGCGGCGGCGCTCGGCTGCCGCTTCGCCACGGCGTTCCGGGCCGTGGTCGCCCAGGGACGGGTGTCCGCGGGTGAGTGGGTGGCGGTGCACGGCTGCGGTGGCGTGGGACTTTCCGCGGTGATGATCGCGGCGGCGGCCGGGGCGCGGGTGGTGGCGGTCGACATCGCTCCTGGCGCGCTCGAACTCGCCAGAAGTTGTGGAGCCACCGTCTGCCTGGACGGCAGCACCCTCACCGCACCCGGCGCGGTGGCCGCCGCCGTCCGGGAGGCCACCGGCGGCGGCGCCCACCTGTCCCTCGACGCGCTGGGCAGTCACGCCACCTGCACCGCCTCCATCGAGAGCCTGCGGCGGCGCGGACGGCACGTGCAGGTGGGGCTCCTCCCCGCCGCCCAGGGCCGCCCGGCTCTGCCGATGGAACTCGTGATCGCGTACGAGCTGGAGCTACGCGGCAGTCACGGCATGGCCGCGCACGCCTATCCGGAGCTGCTCCGGCTGGTCACCGCTGGCGTCCTGCGCCCCGCCGAGCTGATCACCCGCACCATCGGCCTCGCCGAGGTGCCCGAAGCGTTGACCACAATGGACCGACCGGCGTCCGGCGGGATGTGTCTCATCACTCCGGGCCAATAGCCGGCGGCCGCTGTTTGCCGGTCACGGCTACCATCGCCCGGTGGATCTTCGAGGAACGATCAGCCCGGACCGCCCCCTCCTCGTCCTAGCTCTCGCCGAAGAGGCCGCCCACCTCGATTCGGACCTTCCGGTGCTGCTCACCGGGATGGGAAAGGTCAACGCCGCGGCCGCCCTCGCGGCGACGCTGGCCCGAGTCCCGCTGCCGTCGGCGGTGGTCAACCTCGGCACGGCCGGGGCGCTGCACTCCGGCTGGACCGGTACCCACGAGGTGGGCAGCGTCGTGCAGCACGATCTGGACACGGAGTTCCTCCGGCGGCTGACCGGGCAGACCGTCGGGGCTCCGCTGGCCCTGGCCGGTGACGGTCCGGTGCTGGCCACCGGCGACCAGTTCATCGCCGACGACGACGTACGCGCCGGGCTGGCCGCGCACGCCCAACTGGTGGACATGGAGGGCTACGCCCTCGCCTCCACGGCCCTGCGGTTCGGCGTACCGGCTCGCCTGATCAAACATGTCAGCGACGAGGCCGGGACCGGAGCGGACCGCACCTGGAAGGAGTCGATGGACGACTGCGCCCGGGTCCTCGCCCGGTGGGTCCGGGATCATCTCTGACGCCGCCCCACGCTCAGCAAGCGGTCCGGCCGGCTACTGAACCGCCATCCGGCGGGTCAGTTCGGCCGCCCGGTACGACGCGACCTGGCGCGCCTGCGTCGCCACGAACCGCCGCAGCGGTGCCGGAGCACCGGCGGTGACCCGCTCCCGTACCCGGGTGCCGTCCGCCACGGCGGTCAGGTCCACCTCGGCGCGCAGCCACACCCGTGCGGGGCTGCACACCTCGCTGACCAGTTGGCCGGCCGGCTCGGTCGACACCATCCGTACCCGGATGTGGTTGTCCCACCGCAGCGGCCCGGCCAGCCGGAACCGCTCGACTGCGACATAGTTCGTGACCGCGCGACCGGCGTCGTCGTGCCCGGTCCGTACGTCGTGGACCGCCACGACCAGCGGCGACAAGCCGATGTAGCTGTACGGGTCGGTCAGGTGGCGGTACACCGTCTCCGGCGAGGCCGCGACGACGCAGGTCGTCTCGAACGCGATCGACGCCTTCCGGTCCCTGTCCACGCCTCATCCTGTCACGCCGGCGGCCCCGGGCCGAGGGCCCGTTTCCCGGTCTCGGGTGGCGGTGTTCCCCGCGCACCCACGCCGTCGCGTCAGTCCAGGATGCCCTCGTGCAGTGCGCGGAGCACCGCGTTCGTCCGGTCCCGCGCGCCGAGCTTGGGCAGGATCGTGGAGACGTGGTTCTTGACGGTTCCTTCCGCCAGGAAGAGGACCTCCGCGATCTCGCGGTTGCTGTACCCGTGCGCCACGAGACGCAGCACCTCCCGTTCCCGTTCGGTGAGGCTCTGCACGGGCGGCGCCTCCGGTCCGGCCGGCGACGGCCCGGAACGGATCGCCCGGAGCATCCGGTCGGTGATCGACGGTGCGATGAGGGTGCCGCCCTCGGCGAGCGTACGGATGGCCCGGGTGAGCCGCTCCAGCGTCACGTCCTTGAGCAGGTAACCACGTGCTCCCGCGCGGAGGGCGGCGAGCACGAGCGCGTCGTCGTCGAAGGTGGTCAGTACGAGCACCGGGACGTCGACGTTCTGTGCGCGAAGCCGTTCGAGCATCCAGATCCCGTCGAACCGGGGCATCCGCAGGTCGAGCAGGATCACGTCGGGTGCGGTTTCGGCGACGACCGCGAGGGCGGCCCGCCCGTCGTCGGCCTCGCCGACCACGTCGATCTCGGCGACCTCCAGCAGCCCCCGGATGCCCTGCCGGATGAGGGTCTGGTCGTCGACGACCACCACCCGGGTCACGGCACCGGCACCCGGGCGATCACGCGAAACCCGTCACCGCCGTCGATCGCCAGCTCGCCGCCGAGGGCCTGGAACCGCTCACGGAGTCCCCGAAGTCCGTTGCCGAGCACGGGATCCGGCGCGCCGCGCCCGTCGTCCCGGGCCTCCAGCACGGTGCCTCGGGCGTCGGCGGTCACCGAGATCCACAACTCCCGCGCGTCGGCGTGCCGGATCGTGTTCGTGACGATCTCCTGTGTCGCGCGTACGAACGCCGCGCTCCTCTCCTCGTCCACTCGTACGGCCGGCGAGACGTCGATCGACACGTCGAGTCCCGGCAGGTCGCCCGTCATCCGCCGCAACGCCTGCTCCAGGTCCGGGGTTTCGGTCCGCAGCTGGCCGACCGTGGTGCGGACGTCGCCGAGCAGCTCGCGGGCGACGCGGTTGGCCCGTTCCACGTGCCCGCGCGACGCGGCACCGTCGAGGTGACGGGCGGTCTCCAGCTCCAGCGTCAGGACGGTCAACTGGTGGCCGATCAGGTCGTGCAGTTCACGGGAGATCCGCAGGCGTTCCGCCGTCCGGGCCGATTCCGAGAGCAGCACGCTGGCGGCCTGCAACTCCACATGCGCCTCGGCCAGCTCACGGCGCATTCGCTGTTCCCGGATGAGGGTGACCGAGCTGAGCATGCTGGCCAACTGAATGAACAGGTAAAAGCCGGTCATCACGGCCAGCTCCGCCGGCCGGCCCGAGGTCGACGCCATGCCGATGGCGATCACCACGGTGTTGACGGCCACGATGACCAGGCTCACCGGCAGCGGGACCACGTAGACACTTACGGCCGCGGTGAGGACCAGGAGGACCGGCAGGAGCCCCATGTTCGGCGGCGAGAGCACGACCGCCCAGGACGCGACGACGGCCACGGCGAGCGCCCCGAAGCGCAGCGGGCGGGACGTGTGAGTGGCGACCGAGGTGAGCAGCGCGGCGAGGAAGAGCACGAACAGCGCGATCCACCCGCCCCGGGGGATCGCGGTGTCGACGGTGCCGAACAGGATGGGCCCGGCGACGGCGACCGCGACCACGAGCATGGCGATGCCGGACCACTCCTCCGTCCCGACGCGTCGCACGAGCCCACTCTAGGTCGCGCCGCGCCGCCGGTACCCGTGCCGAAAGTCATGGTCGCAGGTGATGACTTCTGGGACAGGTGCCGAGGCCGGGGCGTCCGTAGCGTCGAGGTATGACCAGCGTCGAACCGGCGATCCTCGCCGAGAACCTCGCCAAGAGCTACGGCCAGACCCGGGCGGTGGTCGACGTGAGCCTTCGGGTCGACGTCGGCGAGGCGGTCGGCATCCTCGGCACCAACGGTGCGGGCAAGACGACGGCGGTCGAGATGATCGCCGGGCTGCGGGTACCCGACCGGGGACGGGTGCGGGTGCTCGGCCTCGATCCTCGCCGCGATCGGGCCCGGCTCAGGCAGGTTCTCGGCGTGCAGTTGCAGCAGGCCCACTTGCACAACGCGCTGCGCGTCACGGAACTTCTCGACCTGTACCGCAGCTTCTACCCCGACCCCCGGTCCCGTGACGAGTTGCTGGACCTGGTCGACCTGACCGCGCAGCGCCGCACCATCTTCGAGAAGCTCTCCGGCGGCCAGCAGCAGCGACTCTCGATCGCACTCGCCCTCGCCGGACACCCGCGCGTCGTGATCCTCGACGAGCTGACGACCGGCCTGGATCCGAAGGCCCGGCGCCGCATGTGGAACACGATCGAGCAGCTCAGGTCCGAGGGCGTCACGGTCCTGTTGGTCAGCCACGCGATGGAGGAGGTCGAGCGGTTGTGCGACCGCGTCGCCCTCATCGACGCCGGCCGCATCGTCGCGCTCGCGACCCCTGCGGGCCTCGTGGCGCAGGCGGGGGCCGCCACCCTCGACGACGCGTTCGTCGCGTTGACCGGAAAAGAACTGGAGGAGGCCGAATGAGCGACGCGGACCACAGCCGGGTCGACGCCGAGTGGAGCGAGGTGGCGGCATGAGCGTCGTCGTCGAGGCTCGCCGCCCCGGTGCGCGATCCCTGCTCACGCTCATCCGGTGTGAGGCGAAGATGGTGGCACGCGACACGGCCGGGCTGATCGTCCCCCTGGGACTGCCCCTGCTGATCCTGTTCAGCAGCGGCTTCTCGGCGAGCGACCACGTCGTCGTCAACGGGCGGACGGCGCTGGACGTCTTCGTCCTTCCGCTCGTGCTCACGATGGTCATGGCCGTCATCGGCATCGTCAACATGCCGAGCTTCCTCGCCTACTACCGGCGCTCCGGGATCCTCCGCCGGCTCGGGGTCACCCCCGCGTCGCCGTTCATGGTCCTCGCCGCCCAGGCGATCGTCGGCATCCTCCAGGCGGCGATCGGCATCGCGATCGCGGTCGCGGTCGCGTTCCTCGCGTTCGGCGGGAACCCGCCCGCCGATACCGGAACCGCACTCGGCGTGGTCGCCCTCGCGATGGCGGCGATGTACGCCGTCGGCATGATCGTCGCCGCGGTCGCACCCACCCCGAACTCCGCCGTCGCCATCGGTCTGATCGCCTTCTTCATCCTCGGCGCCCTCGGCGGCATGTTCGGCGGGCGGGACGGGCTGCCCGAGCCGCTCGCCGAGATCGGCGGCTGGCTGCCCTTCGGCGCCACCGTCGATGCCCTGTCGTCCGCCTGGGCCGGCACGGCGGTCGACGGCGTGCACCTGCTCAGCCTCGCCGGGACGGTCATCGTCGGCACCGTGGTCGCGAGCCTGCTGTTCCGGTGGGAATGAACGGGCCCGGCGGCCAGCAGCACCAGTCCAGGCGGCAGGGCTGCGATCCGGTCCAGCAGTTGGTCCAGGAATCCCACGTGCCCAAGGTTGCCGGCCCGGACGCGCCTGCCGTCCTCCGGCCGGCCGTCCGGCCTCCTCCGGGTGGCCGGGCATTCCGCTAGGACGGCCCGGGGTCCGGGCGCGGGTTGAAGGCGTCGTCGACCAGGCCGAGCCGGTGCGCCACCACTGCGGCCTGCACCCGGTTGCGGAGGTTGAGTTTCTCCATCGCCGCCGAGACGTGGGACTTGACGGTGGTGATGCCGAGGTGCAGCCGCGCGCCGATCTCCGCGTTGGAGAGCCCGGCGCCGACCAGGGCCAGCACCTCCCGTTCGCGGGGGCTGAGCAGCCGCAGCGCCGCGGCCGGTCGCGGGTTCTGCGGTTGCCGTTCCTGGTCGTGCGCGACGATCGCCCGGTGCACGATCCGGGCCAGCACCGGCGGCGCCAGCAGTGACTCGCCCCGGGCGGCCCGCCGAACCGCCTCGACCAGTTCCTCGGGGGCGCCGTCCTTGACCACGTATCCGATTGCCCCCGCGCCCAGCGCGCCGTAGACGTCGGCGTCCTCGGCGAAGGTGGTCAGCACCAGCACCCGGGCGTTCGGCCGCCGGTCCAGGATGCGCCGGGTCGCCTCGATCCCGTCCGACCGGGGCATCCGGAGGTCCATCAGCACGACGTCCGGGTGTAGCCGTTCGGCGAGGCGTACCGCCTCGTTGCCGTCCGCCGCCTCGCCGATCACCTCGAAGTCACCGGCCGTGCGCAGCAGCAGGGCCACTCCCGCCCGGACCAGTGCCTGGTCGTCCACCACGAGCACCCTGATCATGTGGCCTCCTTCGTCGGCAACCGGGCGGTGACCCGCCATCCGCCACCCTCGGTGGCCGTCGCGGTGAGCGTCCCACCGAGCAGGCCGACCCGTTCCCGCATACCGCTCAGGCCGTGGCCGGACGGGGGCAGTGCCGGGCGTGGTCGTACCGGGCCGCTGTCCACCACCTCGACCAGCAGCCAACCGGCGTCGCCCCGGACGTCCACCGAGGCGATCGTCCCCGGCCCGGCGTGTTTGAGGGTGTTCGTGAGCGCCTCCCGGACCACCCGTGCGGCGGTGGTACGCGCCACCAGCGGCGCGGTGGCCAGCGCGTCGGAGATCGTCACCCGTACCGTCACGCCGGCCTCCCGTACCCGGCTCTCCGCCTCGCGGATGATCTGCTCCGGCTCGACCGGCGCCACGCCCACCTCCACCGCTTCCGGGTCACGGAGGACCGCCAACAGCTCACGCAGTTCGTCCAGCACCTTGCCGGCGGTGTCCCCGAGTTCGCCGAGGGCCAGCACCGCCTCGTCGGCGTTCCCGGTCCGCTGCACCGCGTACCGGGCGGCTCCGGCGCGCAGCGCGATCGCGCTGATGTGGTGAGCCACGATGTCGTGCAGGTCGCGGGCGACGGCGGTGCGTTCGGACAGTCGGGCCGCCCGGTTCTCCGCCGCCCGGTGTGCCTCCGCCTCCCGGGCGCGCTCCTCGGCGACCAGGGCGGCCGCGCGCTGGCTCGCCAGGTAACGGCCAACGGCCACGGGTGTGGCGGTGACGGTACCCAGCAGGACCAACGGCAGCACCACCCCGTACCAGTTGGCCGACCATGCCTCGGCCAGGGACTGGAAGGCACCGGCCACCCCCAGGGCGTAGAGCCCGCCGTAGGCGGTCAGCGTGGCGGTCCAGCCGCAGCGGTAGGCCACGAACCCGAGCGCGATCTCGGCGGAGATCGAAACGGTTCCGTTCGCGGTCGGTGCCACCAGGACGGCAGCCGCCAGCAGCACCATCTCCACGGCGAAGACCTGCCCCGGCCAGCGCCGCGCGCCGGCCAGGACGATGCCGGCCGCCGCGGCGAACAGCACCGCCCGCAGTCGCTCCGGTCCGGCCGGCAGCCCGAGCCAGAGCCCCGCCGCCCCACCGGAGGCGACGATCAACCCGAGCAGCAGCTGCGGCCACCAGCGTCGTCGCCCTACCACCGGATCACCATACGGATACCCAGTGCCCGTTCCGTTCCTCCTCCGGGACGGCGCGCCTCCTTCGGGTGGCCGGCTCGGCGACCGGCGGCACGAGGTCGACCGCCCGGCGGCTGCCTACGGTCGGTACGCGTGACGTACGAGACCGCTACCTTCCTCGCCCAGTTCGTCCGGCATCCGTTCACCGTCGGAGCGGTGTGGCCCAGCGGGCCCGCCCTGGCCCGGGACATCACCGCGCCGGTGCCGCGTACCGGCCATCCCGTGGTGGTGGAACTGGGACCGGGGACTGGCGCCTTCACCCGCACCGTGCAGCAGCGGCTGGCCGGGCGCGGCCACCATCTGGCCGTGGAACTCAACCGGGTCTTCGCGGCGCACCTCGCCCGCCGGCATCCCGGGGTGGACGTGGTCGACGCCGACGCCGGGTCGATCGGTGCGCTGCTGGATGTCCGGGGCCACCGGTACGCCGACGTGGTGATCAGCGGCCTGCCCTGGGCGGCGTTCGGGCCGGCTCGGCAGCGGGCGATCCTGTCCGCGGTGACGGGAGCACTGGACCCGTCCGGGGTCTTCACCACGTTCGCGTACCGGCATGCGCTGGTCCTGCCGGCGGCCCGGCGGTTCCGTCGGCTGCTGGCAACGAACTTTGAGGAGGTCACGGTGGGACGGACGGTCTGGTCGAACGTGCCGCCGGCACTGGTCTACCACTGCCGGCGCCCGGTCCGGCCGGCGGCAGCCTGACGCTCCCGGGGCAGGTGGCCGGATGTGGCCAGGCTATTGCCTGGTCATTCCGGCCTGGTTACGCTGGCGCCCGTTGTCTTGAAACGATTCATCTTCGTCCTCCGATATTCGGAACCCCCTATCCCGGCGGGGAGTCCGGTTGTCCGCAGCCGCGGCCGGCCCTTGCCGCACGTCTGGACGTGGAGGTCCACGATGACCGAACAACCGCTCGCCGGCGCGGATCGGCCGAGCCACCTCTCCCGCCGCAGACTCCTGGGCCTGAGCGCCGCCGCCGGCCTCGGCACGGTGCTGCCCTGGAAGCCGGCCGTCGCCGGCGCCGCGCCCGGGCAGCCGGTGGGCGTGCCGTTCGGGTTCGCGCAGCGATTCGCGAACCCCGGCACCGACGTGGCCGCGAAGTTCCGCTGGTGGTGGCCGCACGGCCTGGTCGACCCCGTCGAGGTCGCCCGCGAGATCGACCAGATCGCGGACGCCGGGTTCGGTGGCGTGGAGATCCAGGACGTGCATCACAGCGTGCGGACCCCGATGGATCCGGCTGGCTCCGGCTGGGGAACCCAGCCCTGGCTCGACGGCGTCGAGGCCGCGCTGCGCCAGGCCAAGAAGCGCGGCGTCCGCGTCGACCTCGCGCTCGGCCCGTGCTGGCCGACCGCCGTACCGACCATCACGCCGGACGACGTCGCCGCGTCGAAGGAACTGGTGCACGGGGTGGCCACCGTGAACGGCGGCGAGGTGTTCGACGGGCCGTTGCCGGCCCAGATCCTCCCCCCGGAGTCCGGCGTCACCCGGCAGGACCTGCGCTTCGTTCAGGTCGCCCGGGTCATCGGTTCACCGACGGCGGCCGTGGTCACGCTCGACCCGGCCACCGTCGCGACCATCACCGACCAGGTCCGGGACGGCGCCGTCCGGTGGACCGCGCCGGAGGGCACCTGGGTGCTGCTGGCCTACTGGGAACGGGGATCGGCGCAGGAGCCGGAGGCCGGCCCGCACACCGACCCGCACTCCTATGTGGTGGATCACTTCAGCACGGCCGGCACCCAGGCCGTCATCGACGAGTGGGAGTCGAGGATTCTCACACCGGCGATCCGCAGCCTGCTGCGCGAGGTCGGTGACAACCTGTTCGAGGACTCGCTGGAGATCGAGACGAAGGCGACCATCTGGACGCCGAACCTGCTCGCCGAGTTCGAGCGCCGCAACGGGTACGACCTGCTGCCCTACCTGCCGGTGATCGTGGAGCGGTCGGAGAAGTACGTCTTCACGTACGACAGCGACACCACCAACCACGTCCGCGACGATTTCAACCAGGTGCTCAGCGACCTGTACCACGAGAACCACCTGATCCCGCTGCGCGAGTTCGCGTACGGCCTCGGGATGACGCTGCGGGTGCAGCCGTACGGGCTGGAGACCGACGCGATCTACAGCGCCGCCCTGCTCGACGTGCCCGAGTCCGAGTCGCTCGGCTTCAAGAACCTGGATGACTACCGGACGCTCGCCTCCGGCCGGGACCTGGGCGGCCGCTCCATCCTGTCCTGCGAGGCCGCGGCGTACGCCAACGGCGCCTACAACACCACCTGGAACAAGGCGCTGCAGACCATCGGCAGCATCTTCGCGGCCGGCGTGAACCAGTGCGTCCTGCACGGCTTCTCGTACGCCACGGCGCCCGGTGCCCAGTGGCCCGGGTTCGCCGCCTTCTCCCCGTACGGCAACAACGGCATCGGCTTCTCGGAATCCTGGGGCCCCCGCCAGCCGACGTGGGGCCACGTGCCCGGCGTGGCCGGCTTCCTCTCGCGTACCCAACTCGTGCTGCGTAGCGGTGTGCACAAGGTGGACATCGCGTTCTTCCGGCAGAAGGGCTGGGCCGGGACCGGGATCGGCGCGGCGTACTTCACCAACGACGGCATCCCGATCGGCTGGACGCACGGCTTCGTGTCGGAGCCGCTGCTGGAGCTGCCGAGTGCCGTGGTGCGCGACGGCCGGCTGGCGCCCGACGGCCCCGCGTACAAGGCGCTGGTCGTGGAGGGAGACGTCTTCCGGGGTCGGGAGTTCACCCTCTCCGTCCGGGCCGCCGAGCGGATCCTCGACCTGGCCCGGGCCGGCCTGCCGGTCGTCTTCATCGGCGCCTGGTCGAACCCGCACGTGCTCGGCATCGCCCGGCCAGGCGAGGACGCCCGGCTCCGGGAGCTGCTGGACGCCCTGTTCGCCCATCCCAACGTCAAGGTCGTCGCCGCCGCGGCCAACGTGCCGGACGCCCTCGCGGCGCTGGGCGTGAAGCGGGACGTGGAGTACAGCTTCTCCACACTGATGACCGAGCACCGGTCGGCCGGCAACGCCGACCTGTACTACCTCGCCAACGCCCGGCACGCGGAGAACCGCCGGATCAACCCCATCGACCAGGACGTCTGGCTCACCAGCCGGGTCAAGAACGCGGTACCGTACCGGCTCGACGCGTGGACCGGCCGGATCGAGCGGATCGCGTCGTTCGAGCGGGACGGCGACCGGTTCCGGGTGCACGTATCGCTCAACCCCGGGCAGTCCACGATCATCGCGTTCGGCGACCGGACCTGGGTGAACGACCCGTCGGGGAGCGCGGTGCACGCGGTCACCAGCGAGGTTCCGGTCTTCTACCAGGGTGGCCGGCTGATGGTCCGCTCGACCGCCAGCGGGACCTTCACCACGACGCTGTCCAACCAGCAGACCGTGCGGACCGCAGTGCCCGCGCTGCCCGAGCCGCTGGCCCTGACCTCCTGGGAGCTGGAGGTCGAGGACTGGCAGCCGGGTGCCACCCCCACCGAGACGATCAAGCCGATCCGCCGGCTCTCCCTGGACGGCCTGCGGGCCTGGCCGGAGATCCCCGAGCTGCAGGACACCTCCGGTGTCGGCCGCTACCGCACCACGGTCGACCTCGGGTCGTCCTGGGCCGATGGCCTCGGCGCCCACCTCGACCTGGGCACGGTGTTCGACACCTACCAGGTGACGGTGAACGGTAGAACCCTGCCGCCGTGCGACGTGCTCGGCACGCGGGTCGACGTCGGCCCGTACCTGCGGGCCGGGCGCAACACCATCGAGGTGGAGGTGGCCACCACGCTGTCGAACCGGCTGCGGGTGACCCGGCCAGAGGTGTTCGCGGTAGCCGCCCGGCAGCCGTACGGCCTGATCGGGCCGGTGCGGCTGGTTCCCTACCGCGAGGTCGTGCTGCGCAACGCGTGACCCGCGGCCGCAGCAGACGGAACAGCCCCCCGCCCACCGGCGGGGGGCTGTTCCTGTTCGGGGGATCAGCCGGCGACCGGAACGCCGCGGTCGGTCAGGGCAACAGGATGACGTGCAGGTTGCGGGGTCCGTGCACGCCCTCCACCCGGTTGAGCTCGATGTCGCTGGTGGCGGACGGCCCACTGATCCAGGTCAGCGGGCGGTGCGGGGACAGCCGGGCGAGCGCCTGCGGCACGGTGGCCACCACCTGGTCGGCCCGGAGCACGCACACGTGCCGGTCCGGTAGCAGGCTGAGAACCCGGCGGCCCTGGTCGGGCGAGCCGTCGAGGACGACAGTTCCGGTCTCGGCGACGGCGACCGCCGCGCCGGTGACGACGGCGTCCGCGGCGGCGATCCGCTCGTTGTCGAGCCCGTCGTCGGTAAGCGTGGTCACCTCCGAGGGCAACCAGGCACGCGGCAACCCCGGCGGTACGACGACGGTGGCCCCCGCCGGCAGCAGCCCGGCGACGGTGTCGGCCACCGCCGCCTCGGGAACCCGGTGCACGTGTGCCCGGTAGTCGGTCAACCGCTCCACCAACTGGTCGAGGTCGAGCGTGCCCTCGGGCCGATAGTCACGCGGCACCTGCACCGGCGGCTGGCCGCCTTCCGCCAGGGCCGCCCGCAGCCGGCCGAGGACGAGATCACGGGAACTCATCGCTCGGCCCACCAGTCACGGAACGTCTGAGCCGGCGGGTCCGGCAGGTCGCGGCTGCCGGTCCAGCCGTTCAGTGGCGGCGGTAGGCCCCGGCCGCGCCGCCCGGCGAGCCGGCTGAGCCGGGCGGCGCGCTGCGCGGCCTCGTACAGCCTGGGTCGGTCCATCGTGTACGCGGCGGCGGCCATCGCGACGGACTCCGCGGTGGGTCGGCGGCGGGCCTCGACGGCCTCGGCGCGTAGGTGCACCAGCAGTTCGGGAATGTCGATCTTCACCGGGCAGGCGTCGAAACAGGCGCCACAGAGCGACGAGGCGTACGGCAGCGAGGCGTTGTCGGCCACCCCGGTCAGCTGCGGGGAGAGCACCGCACCGATCGGACCCGGATAGACCGACCCGTACGCATGCCCACCGGTGCGCTCGTACACCGGACAGACGTTGAGGCAGGCCGAGCAGCGGATGCAGTGCAACGCCTGCCGACCGACCTCGTCGGCGAGCACCGCGCTGCGGCCGTTGTCCAGCAGCACCAGGTGGAACGCCTGCGGCCCGTCCCCGGGGGTGACACCGGTCCACATCGAGGTGTACGGGTTCATCCGCTCCCCCGTCGACGCCCGCGGCAGCAACTGCAGGAACACCTCCAGGTCCCGCCAGGTCGGCACCACCTTCTCCACGCCCATCACGGTGATCAACGTCTCCGGCAGGGTCAGGCACATCCGACCGTTGCCCTCGGACTCCACCACCGCCAGGGTGCCGGTCTCCGCGACCGCGAAGTTGGCCCCGGAGACCGCCACCTTCGTGTGGAGGAACGTCTGCCGCAGGTAGCGGCGCGCCGCCGCGGCCAGCACCGCCGGCTCGTCGGTCAACGCCGGATCCACCTCCGGCATCGCGCGCAGGAAGATCTCCCGGATCTCCGCCCGGTTGCGGTGGATCGCCGGCACCAGGATGTGGCTGGGACGGTCGTCGCCGAGCTGCACGATCAGCTCGGCCAGGTCGGTCTCCACCGGCTCGATCCCGGCCTCGGCGAGGGCCTCGTTCAGCCCGATCTCCTGGGTGGCCATCGACTTGACCTTGATCACCCGGTCGCTGCCGGTGGCGCGTACCAGGTCGGTGACGATTCGGTTGGCCTCGTTCGCGTCGGCGGCCCAGTGCACCACGCCGCCGGCCTCGGTCACCTTCGCTTCGAGCTGTTCGAGCAGCTCCGGCAGGCGGGCCAGCACGTCGGCCTTGATCGCGCTGCCGGCGGAGCGCAGTTCCTGCCAGTCCGGCAGTTCGCCGATCACGCCGGCCGACTTGGCGCGGATGGTTCTGGTGGCGTGCCCGAGGTTGCGGCGCAGCTGCGGGTCGGCCAGGCTGCGCCGTGCGGCGGCCGGGAACGACTCCTCGCCACGCAACTGTCCGACACCGGCCGGGGCGGTCGCCGGCATGCCGAGGAAGGTCCGGGTCACGGCCGCACCGCCAACCGGCTCCGCTCGTCGGCTGTCTGGCTCGGCTCGGTCGAGGCCAGGATCTCCGCCAGGTGCACGGTTCGCACCCCGGTACGTAACCGGGCCAGCCCGCCGCCGATGTGCATCAGGCAGGAGGAGTCTCCGGCGGTGCACACGTCCGCGCCGGTGGCGAGCACGTGGCGCATCTTGTCCGCCAGCATCGCGGTCGAGGTGTCGGCGTTCTTCACCGCGAACGTGCCGCCGAACCCGCAGCACTGTTCGGCCGCCGGCAGCTCGACAAGGTCGAGGCCGCGTACCTCGCGCAGCAGTCGCAGCGGCCGATCCCCGACCCGCAGCATCCGCAACGAGTGACACGTCGGGTGGTACGTCACCCGGTGCGGGTAGTACGCCCCCACGTCGGTCACCCCCAGCACGTCGACCAACAGCTCGGACAGCTCGTACGTGCGCCCGGCCACCGACTCGGCCCGGCCGGCCAGCCGCTCGTCGCCGGCCCGCCGGGCCACCGTCGCGTGCTGGTGCCGCACCGACCCCACGCACGAGCCGGACGGGGCGACCACCACGTCGTACGGGTCGAAGGTGCGTACGTGCCGGCGCACCAGCGGCAGGGCGTCCCGCTGGTAGCCGGTGTTGACGTGCATCTGCCCACAGCAGGTCTGCTGCTCGGGGAAGACCACCTCGTGGCCGAGCCGTTCCAGCAGTCGCACGGTCGCCTTGGCCGCCTGCGGGAACATGGTGTCGGCCAGGCACGTCACGAACAGCGCGATCCGCACGTCACACCTCCAGCCGCCGGGAGGCCGCCCGCCATGCGGCGGACTCGCCGCCCGGCTCGTAGCGAACGATCTCCTGAGCTTGCCGCAACAGGCGCCGGAGCGCACCCAGGTCTTCGCCGACGGCACCGGCCGCGCGGGCCTGCACCAGCACGTTGCCGATCGCGGTGGCCTCGACCGGTCCGGCCAGCACCGGCAGGTCGCAGGCGTCCGCGGTGAGCTGGCAGAGCAGGGCGTTGCGGGCGCCGCCGCCGACGATGTGCACGGCGTCGACGTGCCGGCCGGAGAGTTCCTGGGCCTGTCGTACCGCCCGCCGGTGCGCCAGCGCCAGGCTGTCGATGATGCAGCGGACGACGGCGGCCGGCGATTCCGGCACCGGCTGGCCGGTGCGCCGGCACGCCTCGGCGATGCGGGCCGGCATGTCGCCCGGCGGCAGGAATGCCGGCTCGTCGATGTCGACCACGCTGCGGAAGGCGGGCTCGCGGGCGGCACCGGCCAGCAGGTCGGGCAGGTCCGGGTTTCCCCAGCCGCGCAGCGACTCCTGCAACGGCCACAGGCCCATCACGTTGCGCAGGTAGCGAATGGTGCCGTCGACACCGCCCTCGTTGGTGAAGTTCGCCTGCCGGCTCGCCTCGGTGAGCACCGGCCGGTCCAACTCGACGCCGACCAGAGACCAGGTGCCGCAGGAGATGTAGGCGAAGTGCTTCCCGGTGGCGGGCACCGCGACCACGGCGGAGGCGGTGTCGTGGGAGCCGACCGCCACCACGTCGGGGTCACCAGGCAGGTCAAGTTCGGGCAGCACCGGTCCGATCCGGGTGCCGGGCTCCCGCAGCGGCGCGAAGATGTCGGTACGGATACCGGCCGCGGCCATCAGGTCGGTTGCCCAGGCGCGCTGGTGCAGGTCGTACAGCTGGGTGGTGGAGGCGTTGGTGATCTCGGTACCGATCTCCCCGGTGAGCCAGTAGGCGACCAGGTCCGGGATCATCAGCAGCCGGTGGGCGGCGGCCAGTTGCGGCGAGCCGGTGGCCGCGACGATCTGGTAGAGGGTGTTGAACGGCAGCTGCTGCAGGCCGGTGGTGGCGTAGAGCCGCTCGGCCCCGAGCCGTTCCGTCACCCGTTCCAGGACGCCCTCGGTCCGGGTGTCGCGGTAGTGCACCGGGTTGCCGAGCAGCGCGCCGGAGGAGTCGAGCAGCCCGTAGTCGACCGCCCAGGAGTCGATGCCCACGCTGGCGACCGGGCCGGCCGCCCGCAGCCCGGCGAGCACGTTGCGGTAGAGGGCGAGGATGTCCCAGTGCAGGGTCCCGCCGACCCGGACCGGCTCGTTGGCGAACCGGTGTGCCACCGACAGCCGCAGGACGCCCGGGCCGACCTGGCCGACCATGACCCGGCCGCTGGAGGCGCCGAGGTCGACGGCCGCGACCTCGATCTCTCTGGTTCTCCGGGGCCGCGGGGCCGGGGCTGGTGCCCCGGCCCCGGCCGCCGGTTCGGGTCGCGCGGGCATCGTCACCGCAGGAAGGCGGCGGCGACGCCGGCGTCGACGGGTACGTGCAGGCCGGTGGTGTGCGACAGCTCGCCCGAGGTGAGGGCGAACACCGCGTTGGCGATGTGCTCCGGCAGCACTTCCCGCTTGAGCAGGGTGCGCTGCGCGTAGAACTCGCCGAGCTTCTCCTCGGGTACGCCGTAGACGGCCGCTCGGTCGGCGCCCCAACCGCCGGCGAAGATGCCGGAGCCGCGGACCACCCCGTCCGGGTTGATGCCGTTGACCCGGACGCCGTGCGCGCCGAGTTCGGCGGCGAGCAACCGCACCTGGTGGGCCTGGTCGGCCTTGGCGGCGCCGTAGGCGACGTTGTTCGGGCCGGCGAAGACCGAGTTCTTGCTGGCGATGTAGACGATGTCGCCGCCGAGGCCCTGGGCGACGAGCACCCGGGCGGTCTCCCGGGAGACCAGGAACGACCCCTTGGCCATCACGTCGTGCTGCAGGTCCCAGTCCCGCGCGGTGGTGTCCAGCAACGACTTCGACAGCGACAGCCCGGCGTTGTTCACCACCAGGTCGACCCCGCCGTAGGCGAGCACCGCGGCCCGCACGGCGGCGGCGACCTGCTCCTCGTCGGTGACGTCCAGCGGTACGGCGACAGCGACGTCCGGTCCGCCGATCTCGCCCGCGACGGTCTCGGCGGCGGCGGCGTCCCGGTCGGTGACCACGACGCAGGCGCCTTCGGCGGCGAGCCGGTGGGCGATCGCCCGGCCGATCCCGGAACCGCCGCCGGTGACCAGCGCGATCCGGGTCGCGAGGGGCTTGGGCTTGGGCATCCGCTGGAGCTTGGCCTCCTCCAGCGCCCAGTACTCGATGCGGAACTTCTCCGCCTCGTCGATCGGGGCGTACGTCGACACCGCCTCGGCGCCACGCATCACGTTGATGGCGTTGACGTAGAACTCGCCGGCCACCCGCGCGGTCTGCTTGTTGGCTCCGAAGCTGAACATGCCGACGCCGGGCACCAGCACGACGGCAGGGTCGGCGCCACGCATCGCCGGGCTGTCCGGGCCGGCGTGCCGCTCGTAGTAGGCGCGGTAGTCGTCCCGGTAGGCGGCGTGCAGCTCCTTGAGCCGCGCGATCGTCTCGTCCAGTCCGGCGGTGGGTGGCAGGTCGAGCACCATCGGCCGGACCTTGGTCCGCAGGAAGTGATCCGGGCACGAGGTGCCGAGGGCGGCCAGCTCGGGCATCCGCTCGCGGCCGACGAAGTCGAGCACCACGTCGCTGTCGGTGTAGTGACCCACCTGTGCCCGGTCGGTGGCGGCGAGACCACGCAGCACCGGGAAGAGGGCGGCGGCGCGGGCCTGCCGTTGCGGCTCGGGCAGCGGCTCGTGGACCAGCTTTCCGAACGGCTCGGGGCGGCCGTGCTCGGTGATGTACCGGGCCGCGGTGGCGATGATCTCGCGGGAGTTGGCCTCGCACTCGTCGCTGGTGGCCCCCCAGGCGGTGATGCCGTGTCCACCGAGGACGACGCCGATCGCCTGCGGGTTGGCCTGCTGCGCGGCGGCGATGTCGAGGCCGAGTTGGAAGCCGGGCCGGCGCCACGGCACCCAGAGCACCCGGTCGCCGAAGATCTTCCTGGTCAGCTCCGGGCCGTCGGCCGCGGTGGCGATCGCGATCCCCGAGTCCGGGTGCAGGTGGTCGACGTGTGCCGCCTCGACCAGACCGTGCATGGCGGTGTCGATGGACGGCGCGGCACCGCCCCGGCCGTGCAGGCAGTAGTCGAACGCGGCGACCATCTCGTCCTCACGCTCCACGCCCGGGTAGACGTTGACCAGGGACCGGAGCCGGTCGAGCCGGAGCACCGCCAGTCCGCGCTCGGTGAGGGTGCCGAGATCGCCGCCGGACCCCTTGACCCACAACAGGTCGGTGGGCTCGCCGGTCACCGGATCGGTCTGCACGCCCTTCGCGGAGGTGTTACCGCCGGCGTAGTTGGTGTTGGCCGGGTCGGCGCCGAGCCGGTTGCTGCGGGCCAGCAGGTCGCGCACCGCGGGATTCGTCATGGTTTCCTTCGCACTTCTCGGGCAGGCACGCTCGGCGCGCCACGTTGCGTTCGGTCTGGTCGGCAAACCGCAGGGGCGGCCGTCGACACGTCACATGAAACGTTTCATACGGTCGCCCCTGAGGTTACGAGGGCGTCTCCGGGCCGTCAAGCACGGTCGGTGTCACACCAGCCCACGCCGGGCGGCCCACACCACCGCCTGGATCGGCGTACTGACGTTCAGCCGCGTACAGATCACCCGCACACGACGGCGGACGCTGCGTTCGGACAGATGCAGCTCCCCCGCGACGCTCGCGGTGAGCCGGCCCTCGGCGAGCAACGCGAGCATGGCGATCTCGTCGTCCGTCAGTACGGCCGGCTCGGCGGCCGGCGGGTGATCAGGCATCTGGCAGTCCTTTCGCCCGGGGGACAAACGAAGGGATGCGGCCGTGACACCGGTGACCGGTCGACCTGAGTGGTCGGCGACCGGCCCGGGCGGTCAACAGTGACGGATGTCAGGCACCCCAGCCCGCCTGCTCTCCGCCGACCCGCTCGGTCCTGACCCGCTCCAGGTAGCCGGACCGCTTGTAGGCCGCGACCGGGTCCGGGTCCAGGTCCATCTCCTCGCGCAACTCGCGCAGCAGCGGTCGGACGTCGGTGTTGTACGCGTCCATCAGTACGGCGTTGGCCTCCAGCACGTCACCGGCCCGCTGCGCGGCGGTCAGCGCCGGCATGTCGACCAGCAACGCCTTGGCGGTCGCCTCCTGGACGTTGAGCACCGACCGGATGACCGCCTGTACCTTCGGCTCGATGTTGTGGCACTGGTCCAACATGAACGCGATGCCGTAGCTCGGGCGCAGCGCGTCCGCCTGGACGATCTCGTGCATGATCCGGAACAGCTGGAACGGGTCCGCCGACCCCACCATCAGGTCGTCGTCGGCGTAGAACCGGGAGTTGAAGTCGAAGGCGCCCAGCCTCCCGGCGCGCAGCAGGAACGCCACGATGAACTCGATGTTCGTGCCCGGCGCGTGGTGGCCGGTGTCGATGACCACCTGGGCCCGCTCGCCCAGCTCGACGCAGTGCGCGTACGCCGTGCCCCAGTCCGGCACGTCGGTCAGGTAGAACGCCGGCTCGAACAGCTTGTACTCCAGCAGCAGCCGCTGCCGGCCGGTCAGCCGGTCGTACGCCTGCCGCAACGCCTCCGCGAGCCGGTCCTGGCGCTCCCGGGCGCTGTCCTGCCCGGGGTAGTTGGTGCCGTCGGAGAACCACAGCTTCAGGTCCCACGACCCGGTGGCGTCCATGACGTCGACGCACTCCAGCAGGTGCCCGATCGCCTTGCGCCGAACCACCGGGTCGGGATTGGTGACCGAGCCCAGCTTGTAGTCGTCGTCCTGGAACACGTTCGCGTTGATCGTGCCCAGCTCGATGCCCTGCTCCCTGGCGTACCCGGCCAGCGCGGCGTAGTCGTCCACCCGGTCCCACGGGATGTGCAGCGCCACGGTCGGCGCGACACCGGTGAAGCGGTGTACGGTCGCCGCGTCCGCCACCTTCTCGAACGGGTCGCGGGGCACACCCTCCTGTGCGAACACCTTGAACCGGGTGCCCGAGTTGCCGTACGCCCAGGACGGTGTCTCGATGCGCTGCTCGCGAAGGGCATCGAGAACTCGTCTGCGCGTGGTCGGGTCGATCTCGGTCATTGTTGCTCTCCCAGTTGCTCTTCGAGATGGAAGATCTCGGTCAGGACGCGGAACCCGCGATCGGGTCGCCCGCCGGGCAGGTCCGCGAAGAACGGGGCCATCTCGGCCTGCCACCGCGCGTTGACCTCGGTCGCCTCCATCGCCGCGAGCGCGGCGTCGAGGTCCTCGGTCAGGAAATAGCCGACCAGCAGCCCGTCGTCGGAAAGAAAGAGTGAGTAGTCGTGCCAGCCCGCGCGCTTCAGCGCGGCCAGCATGTCGGGCCACACGGCGGCGTGGCGGCGCCGGTACTCCGCAATCCGCTCCGGCCTGACCTGGAGGGTGAAGCAGATCCGGCGCACACCACACCTACCCGTGCTGTCAGAAGTTGAACTGGTCGATGTTGGAGGCGTTGAACTCGAACGGGTCGCCCAGCAGGACCTCACCGTTCGCGCCAAGGGTGAACTCGCCGAGCTTGCCGGCGGTGAACTTCTCGCCCTCCTTGCCGGTGATGATCCCGGAGGCGAGCGCCGCGCCGGTGTACGCGGCGAGGTAGCCGAGGTCGGCCGGGTTCCACAGGGCGAAGGCCTTGACGGTGCCGTCCTTGACGTACTCGCGCATCTGGTTCGGCGTACCGAGGCCGGTCAGCTGCACCTTGCCCTTGTAGGACGAGCCGGAGAGGTAGCGCGCCGCCGCGGCGACGCCGACCGTGGTCGGCGAGATGATGCCCTTGAGGTTGGGGTACTTCGACAGCAGACCCTGCGCCTCCTGGAACGACTTCTCGTCCTGGTCGTCGCCGTAGACCGTGGCCACCAGCTTGAGCTTGCTGTACTCCGGCTTGGCCAGCTCGGTCTTCATCAGCTCGATCCAGGCGTTCTGGTTCGTGGCGTTCGCCGTCGCCGACAGGATCGCGATCTCACCGCCCTCGGGACCGACCGCGTCCGAGATCAGCTTGAGCTGCGACTGGGCGATGCCCTCCGAGGTGGCCTGGTTGACGAACGCGTCACGGCACTCCGGCTTGGTGTCCGAGTCGTACGTGACGACCTTCGCCCCGGCGGCCTTGGCCTCGGTCAGCGAGCCGCAGACGGCATCCTGGTCGTTCGCCGCGATGATGATGACGTCGGTGCCCTGCTGCGACAGCGTGTTGATGTACGACACCTGCGCCGACGGGCTCGCCTCGGACGGGCCGGTCTGGGCGTACTGGCCCTTGAACTCCTCGACCGCCGGCTTGCCGCCCTGGTTGTCGGAGGTGTCGAAGTACGGGTTGTTGACCTGCTTGGGCAGGAAGGTGACCTTGAGACCTTCCTTGATGGTGCCCGAGGGGTTACCCCCGGAGCCGGCGTCGGTGCCGGTGCCGGTGTCCTCGGCGCAGGCGCCCAGGGTGAGGGCCACGGCGGCCAGGACGGCGGTCGCGACGACCCGGGTACGTCTGATGGTCATGACGATGTCCTTTCGAGTGCGGTGGTGAGGGGCCGGCGCCGACGTAGCCGATCGCGCGTCATCCGCACGACGTTCGGTCCGACAACGGAGAGGATGAGCAGGGTGCCGGTGACGATGGTCAGCGCGTTCGCCGGCACGTCGGCCAGTTGCAGCGAGTTGCGGAGGACGCCGAGCAGGGCCACCGCCGCGAGCACTCCGACGAGACCGCCACGGCCGCCGAAGATGGAGACGCCGCCGAGCAGCACGGCCGCCACCACCGCCAGCTCCAGGCCGGTCGCGTTGTCGGCCCGGGCACTGGCGAACCGGAACGTCCAGAACACGCCGGCCAGCGCCGCCATGGCGCCGGTCGCGACGAAGAGCCAGAACTTGGTGCGCAGTACCGAGACGCCGGCGAAGGTGGACGCGTCGGCGTTGTTGCCGATCGCGTAGAGGGAGCGGCCGATCGGAGTGGCGTACAGCAGCACGCCGAACACGACGGCGAGCGCCGCCAGGACCAGCACGAACCAGGGAATGACCGTGCCCGGGATGGGTGCCACGGCGTTCTGGGTCCAGGCCTGCGGGTAGTCGGCGATGGCCCGGTCACCGAGGACCACGTACGCCAGGCCGCGGTAGAGCGCGAGCGTACCGATGGTGACCGCCAGTGACGGCAGGCCGAATACGGTGATGAAGACGCCGTTGACCGCCCCGAGCATGGCGCCGAGCAGCAGGCTCAGCACGATCAGCACCGGCAGCGAGGTGACGCCGAGGTACCAGAGCTGACCGAGCACCGAGCAGGTCAGGCCGACCGTACTCGCCACCGACAGGTCGATCTCGCCGGTGATGATGACGAGCGTCATCGGCAGCGCGATCAGGGCGATCGGGATCGCCTCCAGCACCAGGAACCGGTAGAAGCGGGGGCTGCCGACCCCCTCGATCGTGGCGCTGGCGACAAGCACCACGACGAGCAGCGCGAGGATGAGGATCGCGTCCCACGAGCCGAGCAGGCGACGCCAGGCCGGCGGCGCCGCTTCCGCGGTTCGGGCCGGGTCGACCAGGGTGTCAGTTGCCACGGGTCTTGCCTCCTCGCAGACGGCGTGCCATGCGGACGGCGAGCGCCCGGTCGAGCCCGATGGCGGCCAGGATGAGTGCGCCGACGGCGGCGCGCTGCCAGAACGGGGTGACCCCCAGCACCGGCAGGGCGCTGCCGATGGTGGTCAGCAGGACGGCGCCGAGCGCGGCGCCGTACACCGAGCCGCTGCCGCCGAAGATCGCGACGCCGCCGACCACCACCGCCGCCACCACGTTGAGTTCGATACCGAGTCCGGCGTTGGCGTCGAGGGTGCCGAACCGGGCCGCGTACAGCACGCCCGCGAGCCCGGCCAGCGCGCCGCTGGCCACGAAGGCGAAGAAGACCCGGCGACCCACCGCGATGCCGGACAGCCGGGCCGCCTCGGGGTCGGAGCCGATCGCGTAGAGCTCCCGACCGCTGCGGTAGTTGCGCAGCAGGTAGCCGGCGGCGACGAGCACGGCGACCGCGAAGAGTGCGAGCACCGGGACGCCGAGGATGGTGGCGGTGCCCATCCGCAGGAAGCCACGCGGCATGTCGGCGGCGTTGATCTGGCGCCCGGTGGCCCAGGTGTGGTCGATGCCCCGGAACACGTACAGCGTGCCGAGGGTGACCACCAGGGCCGGTACCCGGGCCGCCGCGATCAGGCCGCCGTTGACCGCGCCGCAGACCGCCCCGAGTGCGACCCCGATCAGGATCGCCACCGGGATCGGTAGGCCGGGGTTGGCGACGAACAACGCGCCGGTGGCGAACGCGGACAGGCCGAGGATCGAGCCGACCGACAGGTCGACGTTGCGGGTGATGATCACGATCGCCTGCCCGACCGCGAGGATCGCCAGGATGGTCGAGCTGAGCAGCAGGTCCTTGATGTTCTGCGCGGAGAGGAACCGCTGGTTGACCGCGAAGGTCACCCCGACCAGGAGGACCAGCGCGAGCAGGATGCCCAGCTCGCGCACGACGAACAGCCGGTGCGCCAGGCGGGCGCCGGACTCCGGCCTCGGCTCCGGCCCGTTCGGCGCGGCGACCCGCGATCGTACGTCTGTCGTGGTCATGCGGCGGCCTCCCGTTGCCCGGTCGCGGCGAACATGACGCTCTCCTCATCGGCCTGGTCGCGGGGAATGTCGGCGACCAGCCGGCCCTCATGCATGACGAGCACCCGGTCGGCCATGCCGAGCACCTCCGGCAGTTCACTGGACACCATCAGCACCGCCACCCCCTCGGACGCGAGTTGGGAGAGCAGCCGGTGCACCTCGGACTTGGTGCCGACGTCGATGCCGCGGGTCGGCTCGTCGATCATGAGCACCCTGGGCTCGGTGGACAGCCACTTGGCGAGCACGACCTTCTGCTGGTTGCCGCCGGAGAGGGTGGACACCGGGTCGGTGTTGCGGGCGGCCTTCACCTGCAACCGCTTGGCCCAGTCCGCCGCCGAGCGCCGCTCGCTGCCGCCGAACAGCAGCCCGAGTCGGCTCAGTGCCCACCGGCGGGGCAGGGTGGCGTTGCGCTCGATCGACAACTCCATCACCAGTCCCTGCTGGCGGCGGTCCTCCGGCACGAGTGCCAGGCCGGCGGCGATCGCCGCCGGCGGGTCGCCCGGTCGCAGCCGGCGCCCGTCGACGTGCACCTGCCCGGCGTCGTACCGGTCGATGCCGAAGATCGCCCGGGCCACCTCGCTGCGGCCCGCGCCGACGAGCCCGGCGAGGGCGACGATCTCACCGCCGCGGACGGTGAAGGAGACGTCGTCGAAGTAGCCGTGCCGGGTCAACCCGTCGACCGTCAGCCGTACCTCGCCCGGCTCGGTCTCCAGCTTCGGGAAGAGCGCGGAGATGTCGCGGCCGACCATGGTACGGACCACGCCGTCCACGGTCAGGTTCCCGATCTCGTCGGTGGCGATCCACCGGCCGTCGCGCATCACCGTGACCCGCTGGCAGAGCGCGAACACCTCGTCGAACCGGTGCGAGATGAACAGGATCGCCGCGCCGTCGTCGCGCAGTGCGCGCGCCACGGCGAAGAGCCGTTCGACCTCGACGCCGGACAGTGCCGCGGTCGGCTCGTCCATCACCAGCACCCGGGCGTCGAAGGAGAGCGCCTTGGCGATCTCGACGAGTTGCTGGTCGGCGATGGACAGGCCACGGGCCGGCCGGTCCGGGTCGATCTGCACACCGAGCCGCCCGAACAACTCGTTGGTGCGCTCGCGCATGGCCGAGGCGTCGATGCGGCGCAGCCCCTTCAACGGCTGCCGGCCCATGAAGATGTTCTCCGCGACCGACAGGTCCGGGAACAGGGTCGGCTCCTGGTAGATGACGGCGATGCCCGCCGCGCGGGCATCGGCCGGGCTACCGAAGGCGACCGGCTGGCCGTCGAGCAGCAGGCGTCCCGCGTCCGGCCCGTGCACGCCGGCCAGGATCTTCACCAGGGTGGACTTGCCGGCGCCGTTCTCACCGACCAGCGCGTGCGCCTCGCCGGCGTGCAGTTCCAGCCGGGCGTCACGCAGCGCGGCGACGGCACCGAACGACTTGTCCACACCCTCCAGCGCCAAGACCGGAAGCACGTGGCCCCCTCAGGGTTGTAGTTACGGGGCGGTAATGAGAATCACAACTATGAAACGTTTCACTCGCGGCACGACTTTAGGGCGCCCGCCAGGCCCCGGTCAAGGGTTTCGGGCTGGTTACCGACTCGTTATCCGGACCCGCCGTGGGCCTCGGTGAACCTGTCCGCCTCCGGCCAACTCCGCGCGGCGGAGACGAGGTCGAGCGGTGGCGCTGGTACGTTTCACGACGCGAAACCGGATCAGCCGGCCAACCGCCGGGTCGTCACACTGCTTGAGGGAGAGATGGCCGCCGCCAACATCAAACAAGTGGCGAAGCACGCCGGCGTGTCGCTCGGGACCGTCAGCAACGTGCTCAACCGGCCTGACCTCGTCTCTCCGGCCACCCGGCAGAAGGTGCTCGACGCCATCACCGCCCTGGGCTACGTCCGCAACGACTCCGCACGTCAACTGCGCGCCGGGCGCAGCCGGACCGTCGCGATCCTGGTCCTCGACGTGTCGAACCCGTTCTTCACCGACGTGGTACGCGGCGCGGAGGCGGTGGTCGAGGAGGCCGGCGGGATGTTGGTCGTGTGCAACAGCGGCGAGGACCCCCGGCGGGAGCAACGCCACCTCGACATGCTCGAGGAGCAGCGCGTGCAGGGCCTGCTCGTCACCCCCGTCTCCGACGGCCGCCACCCCCGGCTGGACGCGTTCGTCGAGCGCGGCATCCCGGTGGTGCTGGTCGACCGTGGCTCCGGGCACCCGAGTCGCTGCTCGGTCGCCGTCGACGACGTCACCGGCGGGCGCCTGGCCGCCGAACACCTCGCCGAGCGGGGGCACGAACGGATCGCGTACGTCGGTGGGCCGATCACGATCCGCCAGGTGGCCGACCGGCACCTCGGCGCCGCCACCGCGCTCGCCGAACGGGACGTACCCCTGGACCTGCAGCTCGTCACGACACCCAGCCTGTCGGTCGACGCCGGCCGGCAGGCCGCCGACGATCTCGCGGCGCTCTCCCCCGACCGGCGGCCCACAGCGGTCTTCTGCGCCAACGACCTTCTGGCGCTCGGCCTGCTACAGGGCTCGATCGCGCACGGGCTGCGGGTGCCCGAGGACATCGCGATCGTCGGCTACGACGACATCGAGTTCGCCGCCGCGGCGGCCGTCCCGCTGAGTTCGGTACGGCAGCCCCGCGCCCAGTTGGGCCGCACCGCCGCCGAACTCCTCCTCGAAGAGTCGATCAACGGGGTCGGTCACCAGCACCGCCACGTCCTGTTCCAGCCCGAGTTGCTGGTCCGCGCGTCCAGCGACCACCACCGCTGATCAGAGACGCGCAGCGCCGCTCGGACGCCGTCCCGGCGAGCCAGACCCCGACGGCGACGGTGGCGCCGGCCAGGACGAGTCCGATGACGCGTCCCGGGGTGACAGTCAGGGTTTCCTGGAAGGCGGTGATGCCGATGACCACGCTGGCGATCGGATCGGTGAGGGTCAGGGCGGTCAGCGGTGCGGCCAGGCGGCCGTGCTGGAACGCGTTCTGGTTCAGCAGCACCCCGACGGCGACGGTCACCGCCAGGCCCAGGAACGGCCGGCTGGCCATGACGGGCTGGGACGACGGCGAGCGGCCCGAGCCGCAGCGCGATGACCTGTAGCGCGACGCCGGCGAAGTCGGGAACCCAACCCGACAGCCACAGCCGGCTACGAGCCAGTTGAACCAGCAGGCGCGGGTCCAGCGCGGTGGCGTCTTCACGCGTGGTATCGGCGATGGCCGGACGGCCGCCCGGCCGCCTGCCGGACGGCTTCCGAGACCACCGCGGCCATGTCGGTCGCGGTGACGATGGCGGTCGGCGCCGGGGTCTCCGGGGCGGTCAACGCGGTGAGTACCGGCCGCAGGTGCCGGGTGGTGGTGACGTAGGTGGTCAGTCCGGCGTCGGCCAGCACCTCGGCGTTGGCCCTGCCGTGCCCGGGAATCGGCCGATAGGTGACGGTCGGCAGGCCGGACGCCAGCGACTGCTGGCAGGTCAGTCCACCGGCGTTCTCCACGACGACGTCGACCGCCCGCATGAGGTCGGGCATGTCGTCGACCCAACCCATCACGTATCCGGGAAAGCCCTGTAGCCGCTCGCGCAGGGCCTCGTTGCGTCCGCACACGATCACCGGTGTCACGCAACCGGTGGCGAGCACCTCCGCCGCGGTGCGGATCACGTCGCCGACTCCCCAGGAGCCCGCGACGATCAGTGCCAGCCGGGCGTGGTCGGGCAGGCCGAAGCGGGCTCGCGCCTCGTGTTTGCGGTCCGCGGGCAACGGCGTGAACCGGGCGGACACCAGCGGGCTCACCACCCGTACGTCGCGGGCGCCACGCTCGGTTACCTGTTGCTGGGTGGCGTCGTGAATGACGCAGTAGGTGTCGACGCCGGGTGACATCCAGGTCGGGTGCACCGCGAAGTCGGTCACGTAGGCGATCACCGGGGCGCTGAGCCGCCCCCTGCGGCGGAGCGGCCCGAGGAGCTGGTTGGCGAACGGAAAGGTCGTGACGACGAGTCTGGTGCCCGGTGGTAGCCGCAACAGCATCCGCCGGGAGGCGAGGCGCAGCGCCGCCCGGATCGCGGTGACTGCCACCGATGAGCGGTCGGTGATCGTGAACAGGGCGTCGTAGCTCCAGGGAAACCAGCGGAGCAGGGCCCGGTAGACCTCGCGGACGAGGGCGTGCAGGGGTCGGGGAAGCGCCGCGAAGAAGTTGAGATGTTCGACCACGATCCCATCCGCGGCCAGTCGGTCC
The DNA here is from genome assembly GCA_005402585.1 of Micromonosporaceae bacterium KJ-029. GTDB lineage: Bacteria > Actinomycetota > Actinomycetes > Mycobacteriales > Micromonosporaceae > Micromonospora. Next base: position 708,409 of record BIFP01000008.1, read on the forward strand.
GCCAACTCGGCGGCGGCGGCGTCGTGTCCGGCACCGATGTCCGCGGACACCACCACGATCCGGTCCTGGACCGCCCGGTGCCCCGGGTCGCCGGAGACCCGATGGTCCCCGGTGTGCGCGGCTTCGGCCATGGGCAATCGGAACCTGGTCCCGTCGGGCATGACGGCACCGGCAAGGGGCGTCCGCTCCTGCCGCTGGCTCACCGGGCACGGTTACCCGCCCTCGCCACCGCCATGCCGGCATCGCCGTCGGCGCCGGGACTAGGGTTGCGTTCGTCCCGTCCGGGCGCCGGATGCCTGGTGTGCGCCGAGAGTGCCGATTGCCAGGTTCCGGTCACCGGCCCATTCGATGAGGTACGGCAGGGCGGCCAGCGTCCCCCGCCAGGCCCCCGGGGTGGACGCGCAGTCGGAGTCGTGCAACAACACTGTCCCGCCGCCGTCGAGGTCCTTGACCATCGTGCGCCAGATCGATTCCGGTGGCCGACCGGCCACCCAGTCGCGCCCCCATGCCGTCCACAGTCGCGGAGTCAGCCCCAACCGCCGACAGGCCAGCACCCCGGCGGTCGTCAGCACCCCGTACGGGGGCCGGTACCAGACCGGCGCCTCACCCGTTACGGCGGCGATCCGGTCCCGCGCCCGCGCGATGTCGGTGTACGTGCCGGCCGGAGATCGCCAGAGCAGGTTCCGGTGCTCCCACCCGTGGACCGCGATCTCGTGTCCCGCCGCGGCCAGTTCCCGACCGAGTCCCGGGTCGCGGTCGAGCATGCTGCCGAGAACGAAGAACGTCGCCCTGATCCGGGCCCGCTCCAGCAGCCGCAGGAACAGCGGCGTGGAACGCCGATCGGGTCCGTCGTCGAACGTCAACGCGATACTGCCGGGTGACCCCAGACCCGACAGGTGAGGCCAGAACCGACGTATCACCCCCGCGGCGGTCGCCGCCGGCAGGCCCTGTACCGCGAACCCCAGAGCGGCAACAGCGGCCGTCCCCACCATCATCCGCCGCATGGTTACCTCGCAGTCGACCTCCGGAGCACTACGCGTCGGATACCCGGCCATGTCCGAACTAGGCCCCGCGTCGAGGTCTCTGGCCGTCTACGGCGGACCCCCCACCCTGATGGACGAAAACCTTTTCGGCAAAGGCGTCCGGGTGATTAGCACCGGGTCCTGCGAACACCGTGGTGTCGACTTGCCACCATCGCCCAACCCCTTACGCCCGCGCCCACCCCGACCAGTCCGCCACCGACCAGCGGCTGGAACCCGCCGGCCAATCTGGTGACTCCGCTCAACCAGGTGTGGCAGCACGTGGAGCAGACCTACAACAACGGCAACCTGTACGGGTTCCGCAACTACGGCTGGGACCAGGTGATGGCCAACCGGGGTTACCTGAACTTCTGTGTCCGTTGGGACTCCACTACCACGGTCACCGCCACCCAGCGCGACCAGATCCACGCCACGCTGGCTCGGCAGTACAAGAAGTGGATGGACGTGATGGTCGGGCACAACGCCTGGCCGTACCGGGACGTGCCGGTGCGGGTGGTCGGATGGGCGGTCCGGGACCGTAACCAGTTGCAGTGGAGCGACAGCTCCGTCGACATCTACGTCAACAACATCCGGGAGAACGCCCCGCAGTGCTCCGAGCCCTGCGGCCGGTTCTTCAACCAGAACGGCCAGTACCCCAACTGCCCCGGTGGCGCCGCCCGCCACTACGACCAGTCACTGTGGCTGACCGACGGGTTCGGTGGCGGCGCCGGCGGCGACTGGGGCCAGCGGATGGGCCGGGAGTACTTCATGGCCAACCTCAACGCCGACAACATGCACATCCTGCTCCACGAGATCGGCCACACCTTCGGCCTCGACGACTTCTACGACTGGACACCCAGCGGCGTCGGCGGATTCCTGATGCGTGCCGGCAGCGCCAACTCGATCACCGAGTTCGACGCCTGGATGTTCCGCGACTGGTGGCGCCACCTCAAGAGCCGCTACGGCTACTGACCCCACACCCCGCCCTGGCCCGGCACCGCGCGGGCCAGGGCGGTGAGGCCAGGCGAGCCCCAGCGCAAGCCGAGGGGCGTCTCTGGACGCCGCTGGTGTGCGTCGGGCACAGTCGGACTGTGGCAAACTCCATCACCGTACGCCATCGCTCCATGGACGAGATCATGGAAGGGCTGCACCTCGTGCGGCGCTCCCCACGGGGTGTCGGCACCCTGGCGTTGGCCGTACGTCGGCCGGCCGTTGACGCCCGAGAGGTGCTGTCCCTGGCCGAACTGGACCCTGACGTCGGGCTGATCGGCGACAGCTGGAGTCAACGGCCCAGCTCACTAACGACCGACCGGTCACCGCACCCCGACATGCAGCTGAACGTCATCAACTCCCGCTTCATCGAACTGATCGCAGGTCCTGATCGTGATGCCTGGGCACTCGCCGGGGATCAGCTCTACGTCGACCTCGACCTGAGCGTCGGCGCCTTGCCAGCCGGTTCACGCCTGGCGATCGGCGACCGGGCCGTAATCGAAGTGACCGACCAGCCACACAACGGCTGTGCCAAATTCGCCGCCCGGTTCGGACGCGACGCCCACAAAATCGTCTGGAGCGAGGAGGGCCAGCGACTGCGACTGCGCGGTCTCAACGCCCGGGTGCTCGTCGGCGCAACGATCAAGGCAGGCGACACCGTACGGCATTTCCCCGCCGACGCCGGCCAGCCTCACACCGAACGTCTCAGCACGTACGAATAGCGCCTGACCACCTGCCCCGCGCCCTGCCCCGCCTGCGCCAAGGTCGTGCTCGATCCTGGGGCGAGTGGCAGTTCAGGCGACTGGATGCCACTCAATCCGGAATCGCGCACAGGTCCACCAGGCGAACCCGGCCGCCTCCACGCTTTCGTGCCTGGTCAACCCCATGGTGTTCGGCGAAGCATTGCCGAAATCCTTTTCGGCGTCCATTGTCAAGGCTGGGCCGCCGGGTCGATCGAGACCTGACGAAGGACTACCCGGCCCCTCGGCGGTGCGTCCGCGCCCGTCCGAGGGGCCTCCTGGGACGAGGAGGGGCAGGTTGATCGAGAACAATGGCCGCGCGCCGGTGGGCGGCGCATGGCCGGCCCGGTCCGGCACGTCGCGCACCAGCCGCGCCGACCGGCTGGTCCGACGCCCTGGTCGTTCGATCATGCGGGATGTCGCCGAACTGGCGGGGGTGTCCGCCCAGACCGTCTCCCGGGTGATCAATGAGCATCCGTACGTCGCCGACGGCACCCGGCAGCGGGTGCTGGCCGCCATGCGAGTGCTCGACTACCAGCGGAATCCGGCGGCTCGCGCGCTGGTCACCCGGCGCTCCGGCACGCTCGGGATCGTCGGCTACGAGAGCCCGCTGTACGGGCCGACCTCCATGTTGTACGCGATCGAGGGTGCGGCCCGCGCCGCCGGCTACTTCGTCAGCGTCGCCAGCGTGCGTCACCTCGACCGCCGGTCGGTGCTCGAAGCGGTCGACTGGCTGCGTCGCCAGTCGGTCGAGGGGATCATCGCCATCGCACCCAAGGCGTCCATGGCCAGTGCGCTGACCCAGGCGTCGGCCGGAATGGCCTGCGTGACCGTGGGTGGGGGTTGCAGCGACGCGATCCCGAGCGCGCAGATCGACAACGCCGCCGGTGCGCGGCTGGCCACCCGGCACCTGCTCGACCTGGGCCACGCCACCGTTCACCACGTGGCCGGGCCGACCGACTGGCCGGAGGCGGGCGAACGGATCCACGGCTGGCGGGACGCCCTCCGGGCCGCCGGTGCGCCGACACCGCCGGTGGTGCCCGGTGACTGGAGTGCCGGTGCGGGTTACGAGCAGGGCAAGGGACTGGCCCGGGACCGGTCCGTCACGGCCGTGTTCTGCGCCAGCGATCAGCTCGCCCTCGGCGTGCTGCGGGCGTTGCACGAGGCTGGCCGGAGGGTTCCGGACGACGTCAGCGTGGTGGGCTTCGACAGCACCCCTGACGGGGGATACTTCCTGCCGCCACTGACGTCGGTACGGCAGGACTTCGTCGAACTCGGTCGGAGCAGCCTGGCGCTGCTGCTGTCGCAACTCGATCCGGTCGGGGAGGCGCCGGTTCTCCGGCGAACCCTGCTGCTGCCCGAACTCGTGCTCCGGTCGAGCACGGCACCACCGCCGAGCGGGTGATCGCCCGGCGGAGGGGGCAAACCGGTCCCGGCGGCCTCAGCCGGGCAGTGCCGGCCCGGTGGACTCGCGGACCACCAGGCGGCCGGGCTGCCGGATCACCCCGGCGCCACCGTTGCCGTCCAGGGCGGCGAGGAGATGGTTGACCGCGGTCGCGCCGAGCTGTTCGAGGTTGAGGTCCACGGTGGTCAGGGCGGGTCGGCAGTCTGCGGCGAAGAACTCCCAGTTGTCGTACCCGACGATCGCCACGTCGTCCGGAATCCGCCGGCCGAGTTCGCGCAGGCTGTCGGCGACCCCGGCGGCGATCTGGTCGTTGCCGCAGAAGATGGCGTCCACGTCCGGCCGAGCCGCCAGCAGCAGGCGTCCGGCATGCCGGCCCCACCGTTGTGACCACTCGCCGTAGAGCGGGTCGCCGGCCGGGGTGAGGTCCGCCTCGGCGAGCACGGTTCGTAGCCCGGCCGCCCGATCACGGGCCGCGCGGTAGGTGTCCGGCCCGGTGACGTGCCCGGTCCGGCGCCGGCCCTGCGACACCAGGTGTTCGGCGGCGAGAGCGCCTACGCCGACGTGCCCGGGAGCGGGTACCCGATCGCGATCAACCAGTACAACCGGGTCATCTTCCCTGCGGTGAGCACGTCCCGGCTGCGGGTGGTGTTGCAGTCCAACGCCGCCGGCGACGCCCGTTGCCGTTCAACCCCGCTCGCGTTCGAGATCTTGGACAGTTCCCGTTACGGGCTGACGGGAACTGTCCAAGATCTCACGTCCGCATCCTGCCCTCTGGGAACGGTGGTGGCGTGGGAGCGGGAACGTGCGTCAGGACCCACCCGTGGTCCACGCACCACGACGACCGAAGCGCCTCGCTCGGCGACGGCTGAGGCTGGTCGATTGACTCAGCTATTCCCCTAGGGAATAGTGGAACCCATGTCAACGACGCACGCCCTGCTCGGCGTCCTCGCCGCACGGGGGATCAGCCATGGGTACGAGCTCAAGCGCGAGCATGACCGCAGGCTGCTGGGAGTGAAGCCGCTCGCCTTCGGGCAGATGTACACCACCCTGGCCCGGATGCTGCGCGACGGATACATCGCGGAGGCGGAACACCAGCGGGTCGGCGGGCCGGACCGGGTGGCCTACCGCCTTACCCCCGGCGGCCATACCGAGCTGGTGAACTGGCTCAGCCAGGCGGTGCCGCCCGCGGCGTACGTCTCGGCCCAACTCTTCGTCAAGGTCATCGTGGCGCTCATCGCCACGCCGGACGAAGCGACCGCCCGGTCGTTCCTCGCCACCCAGCGCGCAGCCCATCTGGAGCGGATGCGTGAGCTGACCAAGACCAAGACCGCCGGCGGCGCCTCGGTGACCGAGCTGGCCGTCGCGGACTACCTGCTCAACCACCTCGACGCCGACCTGCGCTGGATGGCGACCACGCTCGACCGGATCAGCCAGCTCCGCAGCGAGGTGGCGGCATGAGCGAGCGACAGCGAGCGAATCATCGGCACAGCGCGGAAAACGCTCAGGTCGACGCCGAGCGCAGCGAGGTGGCGGCGTGAGCGACGTCGTCATCGAGGCCAAGAACATCGAGAAGTGGTACGGCCCGACCCTGGCGCTGAAGGACGTGTCGCTGGTCGTCGACCGGGGTGAGATCGTCGCCGTCACCGGTCCAAGCGGCTGCGGAAAGTCGACGCTGCTGCACTGCCTCTCCGGGATCCTGCGCCCCGACCAGGGCAGCGTGCACTTCCAGCAGCGTGACCTCACCGTCCAGAGCGAGGCGGCCCGGTCGCGGCTGCGCCGGACAGCGTTCGGGGTGCTCTTCCAGTTCGGCCAGATCGTCCCGGAACTGACCGCCGTCGAGAACGTGACCCTGCCGCTGCAACTCGGCGGATCGCGCTACCGGGACGCGGCGGTGCGGGCCCAGCGGCTGCTCGACCGGCTCGGCGTCGGCGACCTGGCCGGCAAGCGACCCGGCGAGATGTCGGGCGGCCAGCAGCAGCGGGTGGCGCTGGCCCGGGCACTGGTCACCGAACCGGAGGTGCTCTTCGCCGACGAACCCACCGGGGCGCTGGACAGCCTGGCCGGCGAGCAGGTCATGGTGGAACTGGTCCGGCTGGCCCGCGAACACGGCACCACCGTGCTGGTCGTGACCCACAACGTGCAGGTGGCCGCCTACGCGGACCGCGAGATCGCCATGCGCGACGGCCGGGTGGAGAGCGCCGGGCGGGTCACCGTCACCGGGGAGGTCCGGTGAGGCCCGCCGGCATCCTCCGGTTGGCGTTCGCCGGCACCCGGGCCGACCGGGTCCGCGTGTCGGTCACCGCTGCCGGCGCGGCCGTCGCCGTGCTGGTGCTGCTGTCCTGCGCCACCGTCCTGACGATCGAGCCCAACTCGGGCCGCTACCACAGCCGGATGTTCACCGACGCGAACATCCTCACCAACGTCGCGCTGGCGACGCTGCTGTTCAGCATTCCGATCATGTTCCTGGTCGCGCAGTGCGCCCGGCTCGGCGCGCCCGGCCGCAACCGCAGGTTGGCGGCCATCCGGATGGCCGGCGCCACGCCGGGTCAGGTCGGCTGGGTCGTCGCGGTGGAGACCGGCCTGGCCGCGACGATCGGGGCGGCGCTGGGTGTGGCCGCCTACTTCGCCGGGCGGATGCTGCTGGACAACCCCGGGCCGGGCGGGCAACGTCCCCTGCCGACGGACGTGCTGCCACCCGGCCGGGTCATCGTCGGCATCGTGATCGGGGTGCCGCTGCTGGCGACGCTGCTCACCGTCGTGCTGCTGCGCCGGGTGGCGATCACACCCTTCGGTGTCGTACGGCAGAGCCGCCAGCAGCGGGTACGGGCATGGCCCATGCTGCTGTTGGTGGTCGGCCTGGCCGGCCTGGCGGCGATCAACGCGGTGATGCGCAGTGAGTACGTACAGCACGGCGGAATGAGCACCAGCCGGGAGAATCTCCTGGTCCTCGGGCTGCTCACCTGCACGATCCTGATGCTGCTCGGCCTGATGTTCACCGTGGCCTGGATCGGCTACCAGAGCGCCCGCCTGCTGTTGCGGGTGACCCGGCGCCCCAGCGCGCTGATCGCCGCCCGCCAGATCCTCGCCGATCCGTACGACGGCAGCCGCAGCTTCACCGTCATCCTGGTCCTCACGGCCTTCGGTTCCGCCGCGATGATGCTGCACTCCTGGCTGGTCACCGAGGTGGCGGTGCGGACCTACGCGATGCGGGACCCGGCCCTCGGCTACGACGCGCCACCGATGGACCTGGGCGGCACCGCGGCCTTCCGCTCGGACGTCCACGACATCGTCAACACGGTGCTGCTCGGTCTCACCGCCGTCGCGGCCCTCACCCTGTTGATCGCACTTGTCGAGTCCGGCGTCGCCCGCCGGCACACCATCGCCGCGCTGGTGGCGGGCGGCACGCCGCGCGCGGTCCTGGCCCGGGCCATGTGCTGGCGGGTGCTGCTGCCCGCCGTACCCGGCATCGCCATCGCGGGCGTAGTCGGGATGCTGGCCATGCGTGCCTTCACCGCCACCGCCACCGGAGGCTGGGGCCGCAACGTCTGCACCGGTACGCCGGCACAGTGCGCCGGGAACGACGCCGGGAACTACCTGGAGTACGTCAGCGTCACGCACACCTTCCGCACCCCGGTGCCGTGGGGCGAGATCGGAGGGGTCGCGTCGGCCTCCCTGCTGGCCGTCCTGCTGGTGATCGCCGCGAGCGTGCTCCTGCAACGGTCCAGCACCAACCCCGCCGAACTGCGCAGCGGCTGACCCCCGGAGCCTCAGCTTGATCTTTAACCTGTGCGGCGTGGGCGCGGATTGACGGGCTTCGTCTTCTTCGGGGCTGGTGTCTTGGTGTTCGTGGTAGTCGCGGT
>BIFP01000009.1 GCA_005402585.1 Micromonosporaceae bacterium KJ-029
TGCCAGGCATGGCCTGGTCTCGCATACCGTCGGCGTTGGTCCGGGTTTGGTGTGGGGCTGTGGGTTGTGGGTTGGTTGTTTGTTGAGAATTGCACAGTGGACGCGAGCATCTTTGTGGTCAAGTTGTCAAGGGCGAACGGTGGATGCCTTGGCACCAGGAGCCGATGAAGGACGTGGGAGGCCGCGATAGGCCTGGGGGAGCTGTCAACCGAGCTGTGATCCCAGGGTGTCCGAATGGGGTAACCCGGCACCAGTCATGTGGTGTCACCCGCACCTGAACTCATAGGGTGTGTGGAGGGAACGCGGGGAAGTGAAACATCTCAGTACCCGTAGGAAGAGAAAACAAATAGTGATTCCGTGAGTAGTGGCGAGCGAAAGCGGATTGAGGCTAAACCGGTTGCGTGTGATACCTGTCAGGGGTTGCGTGGTCGGGGTTGTGGGACCCTGCTCAACAGGCTGACACCTGTTGGAGGAGTTACAAAGCCAGTTGTTAGCTGAATGGTCTGGAAAGGCCGACCGTAGACGGTGATAGTCCGGTAGGTGAAAGCAGCTGGTCTTCTGTGGGTGTTCCCGAGTAGCGGCGGACTCCTGAAATCTGCCGTGAATCTGCCAGGACCACCTGGTAAGCCTAAATACTTCCTGGTGACCGATAGCGGACGAGTACCGTGAGGGAATGGTGAAAAGTACCCCGGGAGGGGAGTGAAATAGTACCTGAAACCGTTCGCCTACAATCCGTCGGAGCCTTTAGGGGTGACGGCGTGCCTTTTGAAGAATGAGCCTGCGAGTTAGTGGCATGTGGCGAGGTTAACCCGTGTGGGGGAGCCGTAGCGAAAGCGAGTCTGAAGAGGGCGTTTGAGTCGCATGTTCTAGACCCGAAGCGGAGTGATCTAGCCATGGGCAGGCTGAAGCGCGGGTAAGACCGCGTGGAGGGCCGAACCCACCAACGTTGAAAAGTTGGGGGATGACCTGTGGTTAGGGGTGAAAGGCCAATCAAACTCCGTGATAGCTGGTTCTCCCCGAAATGCATTTAGGTGCAGCGTCGCGTGTTTCTTGCCGGAGGTAGAGCACTGGATGGTCTAGGGGGCCCACAAGCTTACCGAAATCAGCCAAACTCCGAATGCCGGTAAGTGAGAGCGCGGCAGTGAGACTGCGGGGGATAAGCTTCGTAGTCGAGAGGGAAACAGCCCAGATCACCAGCTAAGGCCCCTAAGCGTGTGCTAAGTGGAAAAGGATGTGGGGTCGCATAGACAACCAGGAGGTTGGCTTAGAAGCAGCCACCCTTTAAAGAGTGCGTAATAGCTCACTGGTCAAGTGGTTCCGCGCCGACAATGTAGCGGGGCTCAAGCACACCGCCGAAGCTGTGGCATTCACGCGTGTACTTCGCCAGGACTTTCGGGTTTTGGTGCAGGTGTGTGGATGGGTAGGGGAGCGTCGTGCCGGGGGTGAAGCAGCGGGGTGACCCAGTTGTGGACGCGGCACGAGTGAGAATGCAGGCATGAGTAGCGAAAGAAGGGTGAGAAACCCTTCCGCCGGATGACCAAGGGTTCCAGGGCCAGGTTAATCCGCCCTGGGTGAGTCGGGACCTAAGGCGAGGCCGAGAGGCGTAGTCGATGGACAACGGGTTGATATTCCCGTACCCGCGAAGGAGCGTCCCTGATGAACCTCGTTGTGCTAACCACCCGAGCTTGGTGTGGTCTTCGGACCGTGCTGGGGGAGCGTGGGAACCTGGCGGGTAGTAGTCAAGCGATGGGGTGACGCAGGAAGGTAGCTGAGCCCGGCCGGTGGTTGTGCCGGGGTAAGCGTGTAGGCCGCACCATAGGCAAATCCGTGGTGCATTAAGGCTGAGACGTGATGCCGAGCCGATTCAGGTGAAGTCAGTGATCCTATGCTGCCGAGAAAAGCCTCTAGCGAGTTCCGAGCGGCCCGTACCCCAAACCGACACAGGTGGTCAGGTAGAGAATACCGAGGCGATCGGGCGAACTGTGGTTAAGGAACTCGGCAAATTGCCCCCGTAACTTAGGGAGAAGGGGGGCCGGAGACGTGAAGCCCCGCGCGGGTGGAGCGTTGTATGGCCGCAGAGAGCAGGGGGAAGCGACTGTTTACTAAAAACACAGGTCCATGCGAAGAAGTAATTCGATGTATATGGACTGACGCCTGCCCGGTGCTGGAACGTTAAGGGGACCTGTTAGCTCTTCGGGGCGAAGCGGAGAACTTAAGCGCCAGTAAACGGCGGTGGTAACTATAACCATCCTAAGGTAGCGAAATTCCTTGTCGGGTAAGTTCCGACCTGCACGAATGGCGTAACGACTTCCCCACTGTCTCAACCACAGGCCCGGCGAAATTGCAGTACGAGTAAAGATGCTCGTTACGCGCGGCAGGACGGAAAGACCCCGGGACCTTTACTATAGCTTGACATTGGTATCTGAGTTAGCTTGTGTAGGATAGGTGGGAGCCGGTGAAGCGCATACGCCAGTATGTGTGGAGGCAATCTTGAAATACCACTCTGGTTGATTTGGGTATCTAACTTCGGACCGTTATCCGGTTCAGGGACAGTGTCTGGTGGGTAGTTTAACTGGGGCGGTTGCCTCCTAAAGGGTAACGGAGGCGCCCAAAGGTTCCCTCAGCCTGGTTGGCAATCAGGTGTTGAGTGCAAGTACACAAGGGAGCTTGACTGTGAGACTGACGGGTCGAGCAGGGACGAAAGTCGGGACTAGTGATCCGGCACTTGCGTGTGGAAGCGGTGTCGCTCAACGGATAAAAGGTACCCCGGGGATAACAGGCTGATCTTCCCCAAGAGTCCATATCGACGGGATGGTTTGGCACCTCGATGTCGGCTCGTCGCATCCTGGGGCTGTAGCAGGTCCCAAGGGTTGGGCTGTTCGCCCATTAAAGCGGTACGCGAGCTGGGTTTAGAACGTCGTGAGACAGTTCGGTCCCTATCCGCCGTGCGCGTAGGATACTTGAGAAGGGCTGTCCCTAGTACGAGAGGACCGGGACGGACGAACCTCTGGTGTGCCAGTTGTCCCGCCAGGGGCACGGCTGGTTAGCTACGTTCGGAAGGGATAACCGCTGAAAGCATCTAAGCGGGAAGCTCGCTTCAAGATGAGGTATCCCACCCCACTTTGTGGGGGTAAGGCCCCCAGCTAGACGACTGGGTTGATAGGCCGGAAATGTAAGCCCGGTAACGGGTTCAGTTGACCGGTACTAATAGGCCGAGGACTTGACAACAAGGCTGCTACGCGTCCACTGTGCAACTCACGACAAACAAACAAACACCCCGAC
>BIFP01000010.1 GCA_005402585.1 Micromonosporaceae bacterium KJ-029
CTTCCGCAACCCCGACAACCAGCGCCTACGCACCCGCACCGCCACCACCCGACGCCACCGCGGACACCTCAACCCCGCTTAACTTCGAAGAGCCAGTATCGCTACCGTGCGCGGGTGCAGTTCCGAGAATTCGATGAGGCCGACTGGCCGCAGGTGTGGGCGATCGTGCGCGAGGTCGTCCGGGGCCAGGAAACATTTCCGTACGACCCGGACATGACCGAGGAGTCGGCGCGCCGGACGTGGATCGAGGCGCCGCCCGGTCTGACCGTTGTTGCCGTCGAGCAGGAGCGGGTTCTCGGTACGGCGAAGATGGGACCGAATCGTCCAGGGCCAGGCTCGCATGTGTCCACGGCTATCGCGCCGACGCGGCGCACCACATCGCGCCTACGGGCCGACCGGCACGCTCTGTGCATGATGAAACAGGTTGTCCGGATCGTATGCCTTCTTCACCGCGATGAGGCGGGCGAGGTTCTGTCCCCAGTAGGCATTGGCGAAGTCCGGCAGATCGAGATCGCAATAGTTCACGTAGGAGGCGCCCGGCATGTACGGGCGCGTGGCGGCGTAGACCGTCGCCACGTTCGCGAGGTGCGTGGGCGTATCGGCGGCGTGCTGCCAGCTTGTGTAGTACTGGATGCAGAACTGCGTGCCGGCGCGCCGCGGAAAGGCCGTCGCGTCCGCCGCGACATCGGCGATCTTGCCGCCATAGGCGTCGCACAGCAGCGCGATGGCGCCGGCCGGGAGGGCGGCGACGGCGGCCAGCATGGCGTGGATCGCGTCGGCGCCGAGCGGGCTCAGCACATAGTCGGATTTGGCCTTCATGAACACTGACTCGTAGGCGAGTGTGCCGGCGAAGTGCTTCACGGCGTCGAGGAACGCGAGCGTCTGCACGGTGAGCGGCCGCGACGGCGCGTCGAGTTGCAGCAGCGGCTGCAGGTTGGCGCGCAGTTCCGCTTCGCTGCCGACCGACTGTCCGATGCAGCGCATCGAGATCTTGCCGGTGCCGGCCGGCCCGACCTTCATGATCGAGGTGATGGTGCTCGGCGCGTGGGGCGCCCACGCCTGCCACGCGGCGAACATGCGGGCGGCGTCCGACTGTGACAGCGTCCAGGAGACGCCGAACACCAGCGTGTTCGCGAGCGGGAAGACGTTCATCACGAATTGCGTCGCGATCCCGAAGCTGCCGCCACCGCCGCCGCGGCACGCCCAGAACAGATCGGGCTCGCGGGTGGCGTCCGCCTGCAGCGTCCGCGCCTGTGCGTCGACGATCGTGAGCTGGCGCAGGCTGTCGCAGGTGAGGCCGTGCGATCGGGCGAGCAGCCCGTGGCCGCCGCCGAGGATGTGGCCCGAGATGCCAACGGTCGGGCAGCTTCCGGCCTGCAACGCGAGGCCCTGCGCCGCCAATGCCTCGTAGATGTGGAACAGCGAGGCGCCCGCACCGACCGTGACGGTGCCGGCGGCCTTGTCGACCGAGATCCCGGCGAGGCCGCGCAGGTCGATCACCACATCACTGGACTGCGAGAACCCCTCGTAGGAGTGGCCGCCGCAGCGGACCGCGAAGCGCAGGCCGTTGGTGCGAACCCAGTCGACCAGCACCGCGACCGCATGCTCGGTCTTGCACACGGCACGCAGTGCCGGGCTGAGCTGCATGCGCCTGTTGGCTGCCGGAAGGTAATTGGCGTACTGGGCATCCGATGGTTTGAGGTAGAGCACGTCGCTCGCTGCGAGAGTTGGCAGCGGCGGCAGCGGTGTCAGCGCGGCGGCTGCGGAAGGAGACGGCGCGGAAGCGGGCACTTCGACCTCGACGGGACGGGGCGCCTCGGACGGGACGAGCTCGTCGACGCGGAGGGGGTGTTCCATGGACATCACTCCCGCAGACTGGAGGACATCGACGCGATGAGAATTCCAAGGCGGCCCTGCCGCCGCCTCATCGCATGTGAGCAGATGCGGCAGCGCGCTGCCGATTGCCAGATGGGTTCCGACCGCGTCACTCCCGGATACAGTTTACGGCGCGACGCCGTCGGCATCGCCGCGTATCGCGTACAGAGCTTCCTTCGGGTGCTCTTACGGTGCCAATCTCGCCCCGTCAGTTGGACCTGCTACGAAGCCGGTGGCCTGAACGCCCCTGACAGGCACGGGGTCGATGATCCGGTCGACCAACTCCGGCGCCCATTCGACGTATGACGGGATTATCAGTGCAGGCCTCTCTGCGGCAGGCGGGGAAGCAGCTGATCGGGCTGTGGGATTCGTCCGCTGCCCATATCCCGCCCGCGCAGAGTCCCGTCGCCCCTTGCCTCCAGGCGCCCGGTAGTGCCATCCGGTTGGCCAGCACGAAGAAGCGGACTTTCTTGGGCTTGAGGTCGATGTTGCTCAGATCTCATCGGCATAGACTGGAGCGCATCTGTTCACCCTGATCAACTGTCGCACTCGCCGCCTTCCCGAACGGCTTCGCGCTACCCGCCGATACCCCACCCGCCGTCAGCCTGGCCATCGTCTGGGCCGTGAACCAGCTCGCCACCCCTACCTCGTCGGCGGATCCTGCACCGACCCACACTCAGGCGAGCCCAACAAAGAGATTCTGCGGGGCGACGACACCTGTCACGGCCGACCCGCCGCCGGTCCTACCAGGCGGTACGACCGGCGGCGTGCTTCTTCGGGCCTGTCAGTCGGCGTCGGGCGCCCGCCAGATGCGGCTTTGCAGATCGGTGCCGCGGATGACCTGAACGCGCCAGGGGGTCAGCCGCAGCACGTGCAGCTTCGGGTCGTCCGGGCTGCGCCAGAAGTTGCCGAGGGGGTACCCGACCCCCGTCGGGCTGGTTCGCTCGTACAACTGCCACACGTGGTGCTTGGTCTCGCGGTCGCTCACCCACTCGGCGACCGTGTCGATCGCCACCACGTTCTGCCGGTGACTCCAGTACGAGAACGTGGCGTGCGGGTTGTTGGCCAGGTGTGCCGCCTTGACCGGCGTCTTGTACGTCGCCAACCAGCCCAGCGGGTGCCCGTCGACCCGTTCCCACACCGCGATCAGCACCCGGGCCCGGGGGCGGCCCTTGGCGTCGACCGTGGTCATGGTGGCGTAGCCGATATCCCCCAGATAGGCGTTGAACTGACCCTCGATCATCGAGAACGTGGGAACTCTGGTCGCCATCGTTGCTCCTGGTGCTCAGGCCGCAGTGTGGGCGGCTGCCGGCGTCGGTACCTGAGGCGTCGCGGCCTTGCCACGGAGACCGAACGCCGTGATGAACGCGGCGAGGATGGCCGCGGCCGCGGGCAGCATCAGGCCGTTGCGGATCGCCTCCAGGCTGAGGCCCTCCCCGTCCTGCCCGCTGACCGTGGCCACGCTCACCGCGGTCACAGCGGAGATGCCGAGGGCCATGCCGAACTGCATCGAGGTATAGAGCAGGCCGCCGGCCAGGCCGTGCTCCTGCTCGTCGACCCGGTCGGTGGCCGCCATGGTCAGGGGGCCGTAGGACAGCGAGAAGGACAGACCCAGCAGCAGCATGCTCGGCAGCATTGCGGCGTAGGTCCAGTCCGGCGCGACGGGCAGGAACAGCGCGTAGGCCAGCGCGGCGGAGACGATGCCGCCGAAGAGCACCCGCACGTTGCCGAACCGGTTGACCAGTCGCGGCGTCAGGGTCGGGGCGAGGATGGTGTCGATGCCGACCACCAGCATGGCCAGACCGGTCTGCAGCGGGGTCCAGCCTTTCAGCTCCTGCAGGTAGAGGGTCACCATGAACTGGAACCCGGCGAACGAGATCATGAACAGCAGCGCAGCCAGGTTGGTCCGCACCAGCGGAGCCGACCGCAGGATTCCCAGCCGGACCAGCGGGTTGGCCGTGCGCCGCTCGATCAGGACGAAGATTCCCAGGAGAACCACGCCCGCGGCGAGGACGGTCAGGGTCGTGCCTAGACCCTCCCCGCCGTGTTCCAGCCGCACCACACCGTAGGCGAGCAGCAGCAGGGCCGCCGTGACGCTCACCGCACCGGCCAGATCGAAGCCCTGCGCCTTCGGGATCTCCCGCACGTCGTCCTTCAGCAGCGGAACGGCGGCGAGCAGGATCACCGCGGCGAGGACGACCGGGGCGAAGAACACCCACCGCCAGCCGGCCGAGACCAGCAGGCCACCGGCGACCAGGCCGAGGGAGAAGCCACCGGCGGCGGTGCCGGCATACACCCCCAGGGCCTTGTTGCGCTGCGGGCCCTCCGGGAAGTTGCTGGTGACCAGGGCCAGTCCGGCGGGGGTCATGAACGCGGCAGCCACCCCGGTGACGAAGCGCGCCACCAGCAGCATCCAGCCCTCGGTGGCGAAACCACCCAGCCCGGAGAAGAGCAGAAAGACCACCAACCACAGCAGGAACATCCGCCGCCGGCCGAGCAAGTCCGCCGCCCGCCCGCCCAGCAGCATGAACCCGCCGTACCCCAGCACATAGGCGCTCACCACCCCGCTGAGCATCCCGGTCGACAGCCCGAGATCCTCCCTGATCGCAGGCAGCGCCACGTTCAGCATCGCGACGTCGATCCCCTCCAAGAAGATCGCCCCGCACAACACGAACAACACAACCCACGCCCGCCCGTCCATCCGGGTGGTCGACGTAGACATCTCGACTCCTCTCGGAAGGCGCACAACGCCCTCCGGTTCCCCCGGCGCATGCCGGTTCCCTCTTGTAACCGACAGCATCGTCAGGCACCATCAGCAGCCATGGAAGACGGAACTTCCCGGTCCCTCGGTTACTGCGCGGATACCGACGCCGACTACGACGTCCTGCAGTGGGACACCCGCGAGGACTGCGAGGTCCGCCAGATCCTCGACCGGATCGCCGACAAGTGGTCACTGCTCGTCATCGCGCTACTCGACCGACGCAGCCTGCGCTTCACCGAACTGCGGCGCATGATCGACGGCATCAGCCAACGCATGCTCGCCCGTACCCTCCGGCACCTGGAACGCGACGGCCTCGTCAGCCGGACGGTGCACCCCACCGTGCCGCCCCGCGTCGACTACGAACTCACCCCGCTCGGCGCCACCCTCCACGAGACAATCCGGACGCTGGTCACGTGGACGGAGACACACCAGAATGCGATTGCCGCCGCGCGTGCGGCCTACGACAAGCGCGCTGCCGCGGAACAAGCCCAGGCCGAACGCGAGGCAGCCCAACGAGACGCCATCGCCCGGGATGTCCTCGCCGGCCGCCGTTGACACCACGGGGGCGCGGCGCCGGGCCAACCGTGGCGAGCTGATCCCGACGCCCTGACGGTTGCCGACCTGGCCCGGACGACCCGTCCGGGCCGGGGCGGACACCGGTCGCACCACGAACCGGCGGGTGGGCCCGGACCTTGCATCCGAGCGCACCCGCCGATCGCGTCATTCGGGAGGTATGGCCAACTGGATCCGCAGCGGTGACCCGAGATGACGGATCGCCGTGACCGCCAGCCTGGTCAGCGCCAGGGCGTTGTCGTCCCCGGCGGCCCGGTTCGATCCGAGGTCGCCGCAGCCGACGCAGCGGTGGATGATCACCCACTCCCCGTCGCCACGAACAGCGATCGAGATGGGTTCCATCCGGGCATGGCAGGTCGAGGCGCGGTCGCCGGGGCACGACCGGTCGACGTGCTTGCTGCTGAGGCAGTTCGGGCAGTGGTTACGGTGTGCCGTGCCCGGGGCGGACTTCGACACGTCGAGGCGACAGTGCAGGCATCGGAACGACTTGCCGTACTCGTCGCGGTTCCTGCCGGGCATCCGTTTCTGGCGTTGTGTCCGGCCGTGCGGCTGTCGCCGCCCCGGTCGCTCATTGTTCCGGCGTGGCATGGCGGAACTCCTGATCAACCCGCCGCCCAGAGGGCGCCGAGATGCTCCAGCGGGAACGGTGGCTGGGCGAGCGGCCGGACCGCGAGGCGGATGAGGAGCAACTGATTGTCATCCGGTTCGACGTGGTCATCGGCGAGCTCGGAGCAGCCGGTACAGCGCTGGATGAGCGCCCAGTCGCCGCCACGCAGCACCGCGATCGAGATCGGTTGCATGCGGGCACCGCACCTACCGTCGGTGGTGCGCGGTTCGCGCGTCGTGGTGTGTCTGCTGGTCAGGCAGTTGGGGCAGTGGTTACGAATCCGGCTCGAAGGGGTGTTCGTGGAAACGCTGATCCCGCACCGCATGCAGCTGAAAGAGGCGGGGAGCGGGGAGCCGTTCTTGTCGGAGGACAAGTGCTATCTCCTTGCGAGAGTTTCCGATAGGTCAGGAAACGCGCCGAGCGATGCTGCTCGGCCTCGCGGGAGACTCACTGCCGGTGAACGCCGGTAGTGCAGATGGGGTCAGCGGCAGGAGCCTTCGCCGAGGCGACAACGTGCGCTCGGCGCTGACCAGGGCGTACACCACTCCCCAGCGGGTTGGGCGGTACTTGGGCTTGCCACGCGAACGATGTTCGTGGAGCTGGCGCGAACCCGCAACCCATTTGGCGCGTACCGGGGTAGGCCGCACCCGCCCCCGACCGCTTCGTGAGCTGCTGCAACAGACCGCCATCACCGCTCAACTGCAGACCCGCTGCCCGGGCCTGCGCCACTAAGCTCATCGCCCGGGCCACCGAGCAACTCCCCACCTTCGCCGCCGAGGGCCCGCGCCACCCTCATCGGCCAGCCCCGCGATTGGACCATCGCCGAGTCCAGTAACGAGCCGGGCTGGGGGTCGTACCCCGGGAGCCTGCTCGTGGCCACCGTCCCGGTCAACGTGGACCCGGTACGCCGCCGGGAGCTGTTGTCCCAGCCCGCCGTGCAGATCGCCGAAGAGCGGGCCGCCGAACGCGACCGCGAGGCCACACCGCCGCGGTGGCCGAGCTGCACGCCACCGGCCTTCCGTCATCGCCGTGCAGTTCGACTTGAGCCGCTCCACCGTCACCCGCATTCCGGGTGCCAGCGAACCGGTGCGGTCGCCGACAAGCCGTACATCGAGCCAGAGAACCCTCACAGCCAGCGCTCCGAGACCTTCGCCGCCTTCATTGGCGTCTCCACCGGCTGGCGTCAGGCAAGAGGTTCGGCCGCGTGGAGCGATGCGCGGGGCCGCGTTCGCCTTGTTCACGGCCTTTAGACAGGCCGCGGTCCAAGACGAATACCAGTGCGTATGCCTCTGCGAAGGCGCATACCGCCCACATCGACCAGGCCAGAACGCTCAGGTGCAGGGGTTGGTGCAGCACGTTGAATGGGCCCATGAACTCGGCGAACACGGTGCCCAGCCACACGATGAGGCCGAGGCGCCATGCCCTGCTGTGTAGGCCCGTCGTCCATGCGGGAGCGATGGACCGGTAGACGAAGGCGTAGCAGATCCCGAACGCGAGCATCCCGCCGAGGATGATCAGCGGATTCTCCAGAATCCGTGGAAGTGGCTCCAGTTCCTTCCACACGGTGATGACCTTGGGATGCTGGGTATCGGGGTCGAACAACAACCCTTCCGCGCCTAGGCGTGAACCGCCGAGCAGCCGGAATGTGACGAACGTACCTAGCACGAACGCGATGCCTCCGGCGAGGCCGGCAGCGAGTGTTCGCCAGATCGAGATGGTGTGTCGCATCGTTCTCCTTCCTGAGTTGGGGTGCCGTGAAGGAATCTGTTGTTACCAAGGGTCACGCAGCGCTGCGTGACTGAATGCCTGCTGAAGGGGTGCTCGCCGGTAAGTCCGCGATCGGGGGCAGCTACCCGAGCATGAGGTTGGGCGGGCGCCTACGGCGCGCTGGAACTTGGTGCGGCGGTCTTCAGGCAGACCGAACGCGCGCTCGTATTCGCTGTGGTCAGCCGATGATCAGACGGTGCGGCGGGAGCGGGCCAGAGCCAGCCCGCCGAGGGCTGTGGCGATCAGCCCAAACACCAGAGATGCGAAGCCACCAACTATTCCGTAGCCGGTGCCGGGACCACCCTCGGCCGCGGCCACCACGTACCCGCCAAGGACAATGCCGATCATGCCCGCCACGAGGGCAACGATGGCCCCCCTTTTCCCGTTACCGCTGCCGATACGACCAGCGGAGCGGGCCAGAGCCAGCCCACCGATGGCCATGCCGGCCAGCGCCACCAATGCGCCCACGGCGCTCACGAGTCGCCCGGTGGTCAAGGCGTAAGCATCGTTGGCGACGAGCGGCTGGGCCTCGACCCGCACGTCCGGCGGTCCTACAAGCCCGAAACTTCCGAGCAGGATGGCTCCGGCGATGACCAGCACGAGCACGGCTCCGGCGATGACAAGCACACGTCGGACTGACGTCAGGGCTCCCGATGTACTCATGTCTCTACACCTTTCCCACGTCTCACTTCGGAAGTTTGGATGTCGTCTGATCATGTCGCTGGGCGCGCCGCCAGCCGTCCCACAGACGGAGGCAATTCGCGCTGCAGCCGATGGCGTACCCCGCTGCTACAGACGCCGTAGGCGCCGCGGAAGTACTGCGTGCGCGGTAGGCAGCCGCTCCACCGCGGGCAGGAGTCGCCTGCGGCAACAACCGGCTAGGGTGCGCCCATGAGCACAGGACGGTCCGGGGTTCGGGCCCGCGTCGGAGACTGGGCGATCGCCGTCAGCGTGGCAGCGACGACGCTGGTCGCCGGCCTGTCCTCGAACCACTCCGCCACGGATCTCGACCCACTCGGCTATGTGCTGTTGGCGGTCAGCGGCCTGGCGCTGGCCGCGCGTCGCCGGGCTCCGATCCCCGTCCTGGCGGTCACCGGGCTGTGCGCGGTGGGCTACCAAGCGGTCGGTCTAGACGTGCCCGCCCTTGCGTACCTGTTCGCGGTGTACTCCGCCGTGCGGGCGGGACACCGCGTCATCACCGTGGCGGCGTCGGTGATCATGCTGGCCGCTCTCCCGCTCGCGGCCCTGGCCTCTCCAAACGACTTGCCCACGGGCGAGGCGTTCGCCCAGGCCCGAGGCGCCCTCGAGCTGGCCTGGCTGATCGCCGCCGGCGCCGCCGGGGAAGCGCTACGGCAGGCCGAGCGGCGGGCAGACGAAGCCGAGCGCACCCAGGAGGAGACCGCGCGGCGGCGCGCCAACGAAGAGCGGCTGCACATCGCGCGAGAGCTGCACGATTCACTCACCCACCAAATCTCGATCATCAAGGTACAGGCCGAAGTCGCCGTCCACCTGGCCGACAAGCGAGGTGAACAGGTGCCGGAGGCCCTGCTGGCGATCCGGGAGGCCGGTCGTGAGGCGACCCGGGAACTGCGAGCGACCCTGGAGGCACTGCGCGACGACGGCAAGACCCCACCGCACGGGCTCGACCACGTCCCGGAGCTGGTGGAACGAGCCCGTGCGACCGGCCTGGACGCGACACTGACGATCGAAGGACAACGACACGACGTGCCGGCCGCGGTGGACCGCACCGCCTACCGGATCATTCAGGAGTCACTTACCAACATCGCCCGTCACGCCGCCGCCGCTACGGCGTCGATCCGGATCGACTACCGTCCGGACGCTCTTGCCATCCAGGTAGATGACGACGGCAAGGCCACGCCGGCCACCACTTCGACGCCCGGCGTCGGGCTGCTCGGGATGCGCGAACGAGTCACCGCCCTCGGCGGTCGCTTGCGCGCAGAGCCGCGCGGCGAGGGCGGCTTCACCGTCCACGCTGAACTTCCGGTTGGCCGAACGTCATGATCCGCGTCCTGCTGGTCGACGACCAGCCGCTTCTTCGCAGCGGATTCCGCGCGCTCCTCGACGTCGAAGACGACATCGAGGTGGTGGCCGAGGCCGCCGACGGGAAACAGGGCCTGGCTCTCGCCAAGGAACACCTGCCCGACATCGCGCTCATCGATATCCAGATGCCCGTCATGGACGGCATCGAGGCGACCCGGCGTATCGCCGCAGACCCGACCCTGGCCCGGGTGCACGTCGTCATCCTGACCAACTACGGCCTAGACGAACACGTGCTCGACGCGCTGCGCGCGGGCGCCGCCGGATTCCTCGTCAAAGACATCGTGCCAGAAGACTTCCTCCACGCCGTACGCGTCGCCGCGCGCGGTGACGCCCTGCTCGCACCGTCAATCACCCGCAAGCTGATCGACCGGTACATCACCGAGCCGCTCCACACAAACGCTGACACGGCACTGAAAGGGCTGACCAACCGCGAACGCGAGGCTGTCGCCCTGGTCGCGCAGGGCCTGTCCAACGACCAGATCGCCGAACGCATGGTGATCAGCCCACTGACCGCAAAAACCCACATCAGCCGGGCCATGGTCAAGCTTCATGCCCGTGACCGCGCCCAACTCGTGGTCCTCGCCTACGAAAATGGCCTGGTAGCCCCACGCAACCGCTGACATCGATACGACGGCGCGGCCGGATCCAAGATCGGGTGCGCTCCTTCTGGTTCCAGATGCGGATGCCGCGGCGACGGCTTGGAGTGGCTTCACAGCACCACGAGGCGTGGATTGGCGCTCGCCGTTGATGGTCCGGCCGGTGTCGTACTTGACGCCACCGGATCCCCAGTACGGTTTCGGCGTTCTGCCCTTCGCATACCTCACCAACATGGACGATCAGTTGACACCTGGGGCCCTTCGGTGGGAGGCCACCGCTACCGACGCCTCTACCAGCCGCAGCTGCGGCAGACCGCGGCCTGCCGCAGCCACGTACGCCGTCGCGGCCCCCAGCCGGTCGGCACCACCAGCCGCACGTCCTCGATCGGACCGCCGGCCACCTGATGGGCCTCCTCGGCGACCCGCCGCAGAATCGCCGCCACCAGATCCGCCGGCGCCACCTCCGCGTCCGTCACACTCAGCTGCTCATCGGAGGGTCGACGCGGTTCGGGTACGAACCGGTGCGGCTGCGACCGCTGCCTGCCCCGAAGGTTGTCAGCTGCCCGCGGCCAGGAGAGCGGGTTCGGGCTTGCCCGCCGGAGGCTGGGGGTCGTCGTGATGCTTGAACAGTTTGCTGGGCCACCACATCCATCGGTCCGCGTCCACTGTTAGTGCGGTGACCAGCACCGAGCGGACGATCATGGTGTCCAGCAGCACGCCAAACGCCACCGTGAACCCTAGCTGCGCCGCGAACACCAACGGCAGTGATCCCAGCGCCGCGAAGGTACCGGCCAGTACCAGACCCGCAGAGGTGATCACACCGCCGGTGGCGGACAGTCCGGTCCGCGCGCCGTGTCGGGTGCCGTGCAGCTGTGCCTCTTCCCGTACCCGGGTGACCAGGAAGATGTTGTAGTCGATGCCGAGGGCGACCAGGAACACGAACACCAGGAGTGGGAAGTTCGCGTCCGCCCCGGCGAAGTCGAACACGTGGTTGAACATCAGCGCGCTCACGCCGAGGGCCGCGCCGAACGACAGCACCACCGTCGCCATGAGCAGCAGCGGTGCGACGATCGCCCGTAGCAGCAGCGCGAGGATGAGGAAGACAACGATCAGTACGACGGGGATGATCACCTTGGCGTCGCGGGCGGCCGACTGTTGTGTATCGAGTGCGATCGCCGTGCTGCCGCCGAGCCGGGCATCCGCACCCTCGATCTTGTGGACCGCGGTTCTGGCCTGCTCGACGGTGCGCATCGCGGCCTTGCTGCCGGGAGCGTCCTCGAGCGTCCCGAGAACGAAGACGTCACCATCCTTGATCATCGGCGCCGCGACGTCGGCGATCCCTGGGATCCCTGACAGCACGGTCTTGACCTGCTCCGCCGAGGCGGCCTTGGCCACGACGTAGATGGGGTCACCCGACCCGGCCGGAAAGTGCCTGGACTGGATCTCCTCGCCGACGACCGCCTGCGGCTCGTTGGTGAACTGGCCCTTGCTCGGGATCCCATCGGCCTTGAGCCCCGTCACCCCGATCGCCATGACACCGAGGACGAGCGCGGTGCCGACCCACACGATCCGCGGTCGGCTGGAGATGGCGGTACCGATCCGCGTCCAGATGCTGACCTTGGCCGTCCCGACCGAGCCGTACGACGGCTTCACCGGCCAGAAGATCCAGCGGCCGCAGATGACCAGCAGGGCCGGCATCAGGGTGATCATGGCAAGCAGCCCGACGAGGATACCGATGGCACAGGCCGGGCCGAGGCCTTTTGTGGAATTGAGAGTGGCCAGCAGCAGCACTAGCAGGCTGACAGCGACGGTCGCGGCGCTGGCGATGATCGCGGGGCTGGAGCGGTACAGGGCCTCCGCCATCGCCTCGTGCCGGTCCTCGTGTCGCCGCAACTCCTCCCGGTACCGGGAGATGAGCAGTAGCGCGTAGTCGGTGGCGGCGCCGAACACCAGTACGGTCAAGATGAGGCTGGTCTGCGTGTTGACGGTGAGCCCGGCATTCTTCGCCAGCAGGTAGATCACCGCTTCCGCCGTGACCAGGGCGCCGCCCGCGGTCACCAGCGGCAGCAGTGGCAGCAACGGGCTGCGGTAGGTGAACAGCAGGATGACGACCACCACCAACGCCGTGATCATCCCCAGGGCGCCTCCTCCGCTGAAGGCCGTTATCGAGTCGGATGCGTAGCCGGCCGGTCCGGTGACGTGGAACCCGAGACCGTCGGCGTTCTGTTCGCCGATCTTGGTCATCGCGTCGACAACCTTGTGGGCCCCGTCCCAGCCCTCATTACCGTCGTCAACCTGGACCACGGTCTGGATGGCCTTGCCGTCCTGGGACGTCAATGGGCCCTGTGGCTGCCCCACGATCTTCTCGATGCCCTTGAAGGCTTCGGCGTCGGCCTGGGCCTTGGCCATGTCGGCAGGGGTGACGCCCTCGGGCCGGTCGTAGATCACGATCGCGGGCAGGGTCTCGGCGGGCTGGAACTTCTTCGCCTGGTCGAGGACCTTGGTCGCCTCTGCGTTGCTGGGCAGCCAGGCCGAATTGTCGTTCTTCTCAACGTCGCCCAGTTTGCCGGCCAGCATGAAGGCCGGCACCAGCAGGGCGATCCAGATGGCCACGATGGCCCATTTCGTGATCCTGCCACTGGGCAACGTCATTACTTTCCGCAACATGTGGATTCCTCAGTGTTCAATCGACGTGGGAAAGCTTGTCGGGATTGATGACGGCACAGATTCCGCACACCTGGCTGCCGCCCGAAGTGAGGTCGAGGACAACGACGGCGACGGGGGGTGTCGCCGGCGAACAGCAGCGCCGACGGGTCGCCGTTGACGCTGCGCAAGGCGACATTTGAGAGCCTTGCCGAAGCGGGCGCGACACCGGCGAGCAGGCGGGCAACCTTGTCCCGCCCGTGGGTCGGCCGCAGGCCCCCGCTGCTTGAGCCTTGCCTCCACCATCACTGCGGCGCCAGGACCTGCAGGCGCGCAGGTATCAGGGCAACTCTCAGCCAGACCGCCGCTGGGCTCCGCGTCGCTCAGCCCCACAGGACATACGCGATGGTGACCTAGCTCCCGTGGCGTGTCGGCTCCTTAGCGGCTGATCTGCCGCGGCACCGTCATCGCGACGAGTTTGTCGGGGTTGCGGATGGCGTAGAAGTTAATGATCATCCCGTCGATGATCTCGATCAGGAGGACACCTTCAGGGTGGTCGCCGCCGATGTGGGCGACCATCGCGGGCGTGTTGTTGCAGTTGGCCATCTGGATTCGCATGCCCGGCACCTGCCGGCTGGTGCGGAAGAGGTCCATGAGGAGGACGGCGACCCTCTGCGCGCCCACCACCGGCCGGCGCGCCGCGGTGGCCTTGCCGCCGCTGTCGGCGGTCCAGGTGACGTTCGGCGCGAGCAGCGAGAGCAGTCCTGCCATGTCACCGGTGGCCGCCGCGGTCATGAACTCCTCGGTGACCTGCGCGGTCTTCGCGGCGTCGAGGGGCTGGAATCGCCTGCGTCGCGCCCGCACGTGCTCACGGGCGCGGTGCGCCACCTGGTGCACCGTCGCCACGGATTTGCCCACCGATGCGGCGATTTCGTCGTAGCCGAAGCCGAACACCTCGCGCAGCACGAACACCGCACGCTCATCCGGGCTGAGTGTTTCAAGCAGTACGAGCATCGCCATCGACACCGACTCGGCGAGCACCACATCGGCCGACGGGTCGTTCTCGTCGAGCAGCAGCGGCTCGGGCAGCCACGGGCCGACATAGTCCTCGCGACGGCGCGCGCTCGCCCGCAGTGCGTTGAGCGTCTGACGGGTCACCAGCCGCGCCAGGTAGGACCTGGTGTCCCGCACCGTCGCGAGGTCCACCTCGGCCCACCGCAAATAGCTGTCCTGCAGCACGTCGTCGGATTCGGTGGCCGAGCCGAGTATTTCGTAGACGATCGTAAACAGCAGCGGCCGCAACAGGGTGAACCGCTCAGTATGCTCGTCGGTGGTCACGGGGACATGACCGTCCGCGCAGCGGAAGCCGGCTGCTCCAGCCGCCGACCGCCCTTGACCCAGGCCGTGGAACCCGGCTTGCGGGCCTCGCGACGGATCCTCGACAGCGCGACCTTGCAGGTGAACTCCTTGATCGCGGCGCCCAGGCGGCCGCCGATGTAGAGGTTCACCACGGTGTCGTCCTTGCGGGCGAGCTGTCGCATGGCGGTGTGCCGGCCGAGGCTGACGCACGACCCCGTGAGGGCCTGGTCGATCACCGCCGGTGCGGTCCCCGCGATGTGGCTCAGCACGGTGTTGGCGGCCTGGGCCCCCAGTGCCCCGGCGGCCTGGCTGCTCATCCGCAGCGGCTGGCCCGACGGTGCCGCGGCGTCGCCGGTGGCGACCACCCGGTCGTCGTCGACACTGGTCAACGTCTCGTCGGTGAGCAGCCGGCCGAGCGTATCGGTGTGCAGCCCGCTCGCGGCCGCCAGCCCCGGCACGCCGAAACCGGTCGCCCAGATGGTGAGCACGCTCGACCGCACCGTACCGTCGGCGAGGACGACCGCATCCGGCCGGACCTCGGTGACCACGTCAGCTTCCAGCACGGCGACACCGTGCCGGGACAGCCACCTGGCGGCGTATCGGCGCCCCGGCGCGCTCCATGACGACACCAGCGTTCCCCCACACACCAGGGTGACCATACGTCCCTGCTCGGCCAGCTCGGCCGCCGTCTCGACGCCGGTCAGCCCGCCGCCGACCACGGTGACCGGAGCGTCGACGGGCAACTCCGCCAGCCTGTCGCGCAGCCGCCGCGCAGCCTCGAACTCGGCGATGGGGAAAGCGAACTCGGCCGCACCAGGCACCGATGAGGGTATCGCCGCGGTGCTGCCGACCGCGTAGATGACATAGTCGTGGCTCAGCACTTGGCCCGACGCCAACTGCACGGCGCGGGCGGCGGTGTCGATGCGTGTGGCGCTGTCGACGACCAACTGGATGCCTTCGCCGAGCAGTGTGCCGTAGCCGATCGTGGCGTCGCCGGTGCCGGCCACGAACTGGTGCAGCCGCACCCGTTCGACGAAGTCCGGCCGGGGATTGACCAGCGTGATGTCGACGTCGGCGCGCATCCGCAGATGGTTGGCCGCGAGCGTTCCGGCATAACCACCGCCGATGACCGTGACCTTGTGACGTGTGTCGTGCTCTGTCATGCCCCTGAGACACCATGGAACGCCGAGACCTGACACGACGTGACGCGCGTCACTCCACGGTGACAACGCGGGCACACGCCGACCGGGGCCGCGCAGCGGCAATTGGCCCTCGCCCGCGTAAACGATGATCATGCGGCGTCGATTCGGTGGGCTCTGCGACTCCGGGCGCCCCACACGGCACTGACGCCGACCTTCGGGGTCGACCGGTCGACGGTCACGGATCCCGCAGCCTGAAACGCTACATAGCGCGCCAAGTCTGACGAATCATCGAAGCCAGCTCTTGACAGCAGCCCTCACAGATCTTGGTCGACTGCTGTCTTACCTGGAGCCTCGCCCTCATCGATCTCCGGGCCCGCCGCACCCGCCCTGAGCTGCAAGATCAGCTTGGAAAAGCCTCAATGATCTACAGCGGGGACTGAGCTCGCCCAAGTCTGCACGCTCAACTCGCCGGTCTGCGCCTGGCGGGCCGCCGCTGACGCGACCCACCGACCCGTCGTCGGTGACGAACACCGCGCTCGGCAACCCCGGCTCACCGTCGAACAGCAGCGGCGACCACGAACCGTCCGGCCACGCCATCACCGCGCTCGTACTTGCGCTCCCACAATCGACCGCCAGCCGCGCCCGCCCCGATCGCATACACGCCAGTCAAACACGAGGATCAACTTCGCCTCACGCCACAACCACGCGTCGCATCGAAGTGGGACTCGGCGCCCATGCGCCGATGACCCGGCGTGCCCTCGGCGAGGACAGCGACACCGCCAGCTGGCCAGCGCGTCGGCCCCAAATGGCGGATCGGCTGTAAGCAACCGGCGGGCCACGTTCGATGCACCCGGCTTCCTGAGCTGACGGAGCGTCGATGCGCCTGCCATACCCGCAACGATCATCAGTTCTCCTCATCGCAACGGCGACGTACCAGGCCGAATACCTGACGGACCTACCCGCGGTCGAGAACAACGTCGCCGCTTTGGTGGATGCGCTCACCGGCGACATGGGCGGTTTCGATCGGCGCCGGTGCGAGCAATTGCTGAATCCGTCAGATGCTCGAAGCGTTCAGCAAGCGATAAGTCGGCACGCCCGTAGGGCTGAAGACACGCTTCTGGTCTACTATGCTGGGCACGGTATCGGCCACCGTCGTCAGCAGCGACCGGAAGTTGTCGTCGTCGGCTGGGCGTCGAACGCCGTTCGGCGCTCGGCCACCGCCGTCCTCGGTTCACCAATCTCGATCAACAGCCGTACGAGCAGGCCGCGTAGCGCTGCCGTTTGGCGGCCGAGCTCGTACTCGGCGAGCCCGCGTCGGGCCCAGACGATCGCCTCAGCGGGCCGCTTCGCCTCCGCCAGCACCCGCACGATCCGCCCGTACTGGTCGGCGCTGACCAAGTGCTCCGCCAACACCCGCACATGTCCGTCGACGTCGCCGGAAACCTCAGCAACCTGCTCCCGCAGATACCGCACCGCCCACTGCCGATACCAGTCATCGGGCTCGGTCACGACGGCGGCACGCTCGTCAACCAACCGCGCGACCTCGGCAAAGCCCTTCGCCCCCAGTGCCGGCGCCCACTCGCGTAGCACCACGTCCGGCCAGCCGGGGCCGTCGCACACCAGCTTCACCAGCCACGCCGCCAACCCTGCCGCCCGGGCGGCGCGGCCCGACACGCGCGGGCGTAGACCTCCACCAGGTACGCAAGGTCGTTGCCGAGTACGCCAGAGGAGCTGTCCATGTACATCAGGGCGTTCGTCATCCGATCGACCGCCTTGCGCAGCAACGGCACCGCGACCGCCGCCTCACCCACGTCGATCAGACGCTCGCAGCGGTCGGCGACCTCACGCGCGGTCCGCGAGTAGGCATCCCGGCCCGAGTACGGGTCACGGCGGCGATCCCGCCGCAGCCGATCCACCAGCACCGCCAGCTCGTAGTCGCCCTGCATCCTCACCGGTACATCACACCAGAACAGGCACGACAGCCCTGGCAGGCCCAGCGACCGACACAGGCCGCGAGGCTCGCCGGCTCCTGGACTCCGCGCGCGTTATGGGCCTGCCGGAACAGTCCTGATCACCGTGGAGGACCAGGCGTGGTCGATGATTGCCGCAACTGTCCCACGAGCGGCCGGCCGCCAATAGCTGATTGTCGCTGATGTGCGTGACCGGCTCAGAAGACGGTCGCGCTGCCCCGCTCGGCAGGGAATGTGGTCGCCGGTCGGGAGTGACGCCGGGCAAAATGACCGGATGTCCGCCGAAGCCGCGCACGCCGCGGAGGTCCTCGCCCAGCTGTCCGCCCCCGAGCGCCTGCGTGCGCTGGCCGAGCTCGCCTGCAGGGGCAAGGACGGCGCCACCGTCGCCGAGCTGGCGGACGCTCTCGACGTCCCCGTGCGGAGGGCCGGGGAGACGCTCGCCCGGCTTACGGCGATCGGCGTGGCGACCGGCACCGGCACCGGGGTCTACCGGGCCCGGCTCGACGCCCTGCGCGAGGCCGCCGCGGACCTGGACCGTCAGCAGCCCATCAGTCGCTTGCTTGTCGTGTATCCGGAGCTGCGGAACTTCTTCTCGCACGGCCGGTTGACCACTTTCCCGCCGACCCTGTCGGAGCGGTGGGAGCTGCTGTCCGAGATGCTCACCCGTTTCCTTGACCTCGATGGCCCGTGCGACGAGGACGAGATCAACAGGCGGCTGTCCGCGGTCACCAACGACGTCGCCGGCGTCCGGCGGATGCTGGTCGACACCGGCTGGCTGGAGCGCGACCGGGCCGGCACCACCTACGGCACGTCACGCACGTTGCCCGCTCGCGGGTCGTCCGCCTGACATCGGCCTGCTTGCTCTACCGGGTCTACGGGAGGTCGGCGAGCAGCGGCCGCCGGGCCGGATCCGCCGGCGCTGTGACCGCGTCTGGCCGCGAATCGGTTAGCACCGGGGTGAGGTACGTGCAGTAGATCAGCAGCCACTGGTTGTGCAACAGCACGACGACCTGGGCCTCGCGCAGACGGTGGTGCGAAGTCTCGCCGCCGGACCCCATTCATTGGGAAGGCCCGTCGTGTGGGGGAGTCGGTGGTGGGGAGTCGGTGGTGGGGCTGTTTCGGCGTCGCGTTTCTGCCAGGTGCCGGTGCCGGGCGCCGTGAGAAGGCGTCGGACCATGTGCTGGGCGGCGTCTTCAGTGTCGAACTCCCACCGGATGACTCTGCCGGTCTCGCTGTCCCCGGAGCGAGCCACGACCCTCCACCGGATCTCGCGGGTCAGCCACACGTCACGGCGGGTCAGCCTGCCCCATAGTCCGTTCCACCAGCGCCCGGCTACTTCTTCCACCCCCGGGTCGTACAAGTGTTCGGACGTGGAGTGGCGGCAGGCCAGCGTATTGACGGCCTGGGCGGACTATTCGCAGCGGTCTTCGGCGCCTCGTCCGTACAGTTCGCAGCAGTCTGGGCGATGCTGGTAGACCCGCAGGTCCCGGCCGCCGCGGTGGTGGTACTCGGAGGTGATCTCGTACAGGCAGGCCTGCCACACGACGGTCTCCCCACCGCCGGATACCACCTGGCCGTCACCCGGCCCGCCGCGCAGTAGCACGTCCACACCCCGACGGTATTGGCTCCGTCAGTAGCCGGCCGAGGGGAGCAGGACGAAACCCGCTCCCGCCTGCGATGGGGGAGCGGGAGCAGCCGTGGCGACGGGTGACTCTGGGTAATGGTGTGACCCGCTGCCCGCTGCCCCTCACCAACGCCCATCCGTTGTCGCGGATCTCCGCCCGAGACAGCCCGCCAGTCTCTCACGATGACGTGAAGGGGGCGGATGATGAGCGGCGCTGACGGCCGGTGGGGCTGGCGGTGACTGCCGTCCGCCGGATGAGTGCGGGGGAGCCGGTGTTGCGTCGGCCGGTCGCGCCGATGCTCGCGGCGCCGGTCGACGCGGTGCCCGAGAGCCCGGGCCTGGTGCATGAACCGAAGTGGGACGGGTGGCGGGTGATCGCCTTCCGCGAGACCGACCGGGTGTACCTGCAGTCGCGGGCCGGCCGGAACCTGACCACCTACTTCCCAGACATCACCCGGACGATCCGCGCGTGCATCCCCGCCGGGGTGGTGCTGGACGGTGAGCTGATCGTCTGGGAGCGGGGGCAGACCAACTTCGCGCAGCTACAACGCCGCATCACCGCCGGCCGTGCCCTGCTGCGGCTGGCCCACGAACACCCCGCTCACCTCGTGGTGTTCGACCTGCTCGCCGATGTCGGCGGCCAGGTGATCCTCGATCTGCCGCTGGCGCAGCGTCGGGCGCGGCTGCAACGACTCCTCGTCGGTGCGCCGGCGCAGCTCACCCTGACCCCGCAGACCGCCGACATGGCACAAGTGTCGGAGTGGCTGCTGCACTGGACCACAGCCGGCATCGAGGGCGTGGTGAGCAAACGCGCGGCCGGGCGGTACGAGCCCGGCCGGCGCGGCTGGTCGAAGTTCCGGACCAGGATCGTCACCGACACCATCATCGGTGGAGTCACCGGGACCATCGGCTGTCCCGAGAGTCTGCTGCTCGGCCGGTTCGACCGGCAGGGACGACTGCGGTACACCGGCCGCTCCCACCCACTGACCACCCACCAGGCCACAGAACTCGCCGCGCTGCTGTCACCGCCACCACTCGCCCGCCCCGGGGCGCAGGCGCATCCGTGGCCACAGCCACTACCCGCATCCTGGTCCGGCCAGTTCGACCGGCCCGAACCACTCAGCTACACGCAGGTCAACCCCACCGCCGTCGTGGAAATCCACGCCGACGTGGCGTTCGAACACCAACGATGGCGCCACCGGGTCCGGTACGCCAGGCCCCGACTCGACATGTCGATCTACGACGTACCGCTACTCCTCGACGAAAGCGAAGATCCGTCCGGGGCACTGGGCGCCTGACGCGCGGAACCGGCCGAGACGCCTGCTCCGTCTCGCGGGTTGTCTGGCAGAGGCGATGGCGCCGCTGGAAAAGGCTGTTCTCGGAGACGCCGAGCCAAGGGCACGGGTCGAGTGTTGCCAGCTTCGTAACGCACGTCGTCGCGTTCGGCGAGGTTCTCCCGTACCCGCGTGTCGGGATCGTCGATGAGTCGCTCGTACAACTCGCGGGGCGCGTCACGGGCGCCCACAACCAGGGCAGCCCGGATGGCGGGATCGGTGTGGGCGGCCAGCCGCATCCGGACGGCATGCGGCAACTGGCGGTTGAGTGCGAGCGAGTGCCGCAGCCAGTGGTGGCCGCGAGGCGAGGATCTCCTCGATCACGTCCGGGGTCAGATCGGCGCGCTTGGCGACGTCGCCGACACCGCGCCGGCAGCGCACCAACCGGCGGACCAGCCCGGCCGGCGACGCCGGATCCTCGGCGAGACCGTCCAGTACCTTCGTCAGGTGGACTGGCGGCGCGTCATCAGCCATCCGCCGCCCCTCCCCGCATCCGTTGCGCTGCCACGAGTCGGGCATGTTCAGCACAGGCGGGACTGCCCCGGGGTCGGTTGACTCCGCGGTCACCAAGCCAGTCGAACCTGCTGACGAACGCGAGTTCGTCAACCTGGGAGGACTGTCCGACATCGCCCTCGGCATCGACAGAGTGATGGTCACCGGGCTCACGCTCGAGATCCGCAGTGACGCGGTCGCCGCAGGCGTGAAGCCGCGCAGGCGCAAGGCGTGCGCCGCGAAGCGGATCCGTTAACGCCGGGCGCCGCCTGTTGTGGGGGAATCTGGCGGCGCCCGGCATCGGGATGTGTCCCGGCCCAAGGTTTGGACGGAAGGCCGGGGCCGTTGCCCTCGGCGGTCTACTGCCTGGGGCGGCCCGGTGCAGAAGTCCATCGGACCCCGGTCCTCCGCGCGGTGAAGAGTATCGGCGCCCGCTGACACCCGGGTGCCGGTTATGGCGGATTTAATCCGCTAATAAGCTGTTGATTAGCCATAGTCGTTCGCTCATCGAGGATCGCCTGGACCACGACGAACTGCTCCTCGGTCACCAGCGGTGCGTGGGCGATCTGGTTCGAGACGACCCAGTGCAGGGCAGTGTTCCACCGCGGGACCTGCCGGCGTACGAGTTCTGATGCAGAGTCAGGTACGCAAACATGCACAGCTCAAGGGTGCCGACGCGGGCTATCCTGCGCGGGTCCCGACCAGGCGGTAGCCCGTCGACCGCTCACGTTGCGTTACCGTCGAAGTCTCGCCGCACTCGGATCGCCAAATCCGGACACGGTTCAGGCGGCGATTCGCCCGATCCGCCCCGTACGACGCGCGAACGGTGCCACGATGCCGGCAGGGCGTGCCGGCGGTGGCCGCCCCCAGTCGAGAGGGGCCGACGTGAGCACCGTCCCGCCGGGCACGCCCTGCTGGGCCGACCTGGCCACCCCGGATCTCGCCGACGCGCGGCGCCTCTACCCGGAGCTGTTCGGCTGGACCGGGCGGATCACGCCGGAGCCCGAGGCGGGCGGCTACACCGATTCCCTCCTCGAGGGCATGTTCGACCGGAGGCGGATAGCGGTCTTCGCCGACCCGGCCGGCGCGACGTTCAGCGTCTGGCAGCCGATGGCGATGCCCGGCGCCGAGGTGGTCAACATCCCCGGCGCGATGGCCTGGAACGGGCTGGTCACCCCCGACCCGGTGCCGGCTGACGGCCGTCGGTTGTCGGGCGCGCCCGCCGCCATCCGTGGAGAGTCGCCCGAGCAGAGGAAGCGAAGCCGAAGCTATGACAGATATTCCACCGGGGGCACCCGCCTGGGTCGACCTGGTCACCACCGACCTTCCCGGCGCGGCGCGCTTCTACGCGCCCTTGTTCGGCTGGGCCGTCGCCGAGGCGGACCGGCAACCCGCGGCTGACCCTCACCTCGTCTTCCACCAGCAGGGCAAACCGGTGGCCGGTGCCGGGCTGGGGGCCGATCCGCAACGGCCGCCTGCCTGGATGCCCTACCTGGCGACCGACGACGCCGAGGGGGCCTGCCAGCGGGTGACCGCCGCCGGCGGCCGGATCCTCACCGAGCCCTTCGACATCCCCGGCTCCCGGCGGACGGCGCTCTTCGCCGACCCGGCCGGGGCACCGTTCGGGGTGTGGCAGTCGCTCGGCATGCCGGGGGCCGAGGTATTCGACGTGCCCGGCTCGCTGACCTGGCCCGAGCTGACCACGCGGGAGTGGGACCGGGCGAAGGAGTTCTACGGGTCGGTGTTCGGCTGGACGGCGGACGATCAACCGATGGGCCCGATCACCTACACCACCTGGCAGTTGGATGGCCACCCGGTCGCCGGGATGATGCCCATGATCGGCGAAGATTGGGGTGACCTCCGGTCGCACTGGATGGTCTACTTCGCGGTGTCGGACACCGACGCCGTCGCCGACGAAGCGCAACGGTTGGACGCGCTGGTGTCCGTGCCGCCGACCGATCTGACGCGGGGCCGGTTCGCGGTGCTCACCGATCCACAGGGGGCGTTCTTCTCGATCCTCGGGCCCACTTCGCCAGCCTGACCGTACGCGGCTCCGGCCGTCGTCGGCGCGTTCGTGCCGGATGGCGTGTGCTCGGTCGTCGACCTGCCGCAGCTGGTCGGATGGTCAGGCGGCGGGCGTTCCAGATCAGCGCGGCTGCCTCGGCTGCGTCCGGGTGGACCGGCGGGCCGGCACTGGTCAGGTCGATGCCGGTCAGCGCGCTGAGGTCACGTGATGAGATGTCAAGGAAGGCGGCGAACCCTGCCAGCAGCTCGGGTGTCAGGGCCTTCTTGCCATGCCCGATCATGCCGATCGTTGACGCCGACAGCATGTGGCCGCTGCCCAGGCCGAACAGGTACTTGGCGATATGACGGCGCCGGTGGTGGTGATTGCGGTGGACGGGGTTGCTGCGGCAACGATTGAACGAGCTGGTGTAGTTCCGGTACGGCGCGGGGCAGGTACGTTGGCAACCGGCCCGGAGGGTCAGCACGTACGGTGCTGGGATGCGAGTCGTACCCGGATGGGCGCTGGCCTCCGCCGTGGCGGCGCCGATCCTCCTGGTCGGTGGCTGGACCCTCGGCGCGGCCCGCCAGCCCGGCGGGTTCGATCAGGTCGCCGGGACGATCAGCGCGCTCGCCGCCGTCGGCGCGGCCGACCGGTGGATCATGACGCTCGGCCTGGCCGGCCTCGGGCTGTGTCACTGCGTGACCGCCGCCGGGCTACGTCCCCTCGCGCCCGCCGGACGGGCGCTGCTCGCCCTCGGCGGGGTGGGCACCCTGGTGGTGGCGGCGTTCCCGCTGCCGGCCGGCGATGGGGGTTCGGTGCCACACACGCTCGCTGCGGCCGTGGCCTTCGGCGCGCTGGCGCTCTGGCCGGCCACTGGCGGTTGAGCACGAGCGAGTGCAGCAGTCAGTGGTGGCCCGAGGCGAGGATTCCCTCGATCATGTCCGGGTTAGATCGGCGCGCTTGGCGACGTCGCCGAAACCGGTACTGGCGGCGATCGCCAAACGACACAACATCTCGACCGTCCGCGCCGCGGAACTGGTGCTGACCGTCGAGGACTGGACGGTGTGCTGAGCCGCGGAACGCGACACGCTGTGGCAGGGGAGGCCGCTCACAGAACTCACCTCTGGGGCGTCCAGTCGCAGTGCGGATCGTCGCTGGTCAGCCGATGCACGCGACGACTGCGGAGGCGTCGACCGAGAGAAAGATCTTGAAGCTGCGAGGTGGGTGGGCGACCTTCACGACCCCGACTCGCACTGGCTGCTCCCCGGCTGCCGCAAGTGCGTCGAGGCCCGGATGCCAGTTGGCGGTGGAAACGCCGTGCTCCTTGGCCGAGTCTTCACGCCACTGTCAGATGTCGGCGAAGTGGCGGGCCGGTTCGGACTTGTCAAACACCGTGAACGGCCGGCCTCAAGCGCTGCGAGGCAGTCTGGGTAAGGATCCGGTGACTCGCTCAGAAGAGCGATGAGGGCAGCCCGATCCACTTCCCGATCGTAGGCATGTCGTCTCGGCTTTGGCTCGCCCGTCGCCCCCGCCCGCCGGTGTGCACCTAAGTTGATGTCCTAGGACGGTTTGGAGGGTGTGTGTCAGTGCCGCCAGCTTGCCTGGCCGTGGGAGGTTAGAAGAGACGGCAGTCGGCAGGTGGCGCACCGGTGCTCCGCGGCAAAATCCGTGGCTGGTTGTGGTCGCCGAGGGCCCGGGACTTGTAGTTGGCTACCTACGCGCGTGCGTCCAAGCGCGCATGCGTCCTTGCCTGCGCTACTCGGTTTGCTGGCCACCGTCGGATCGCCAATCGGCGAAGAGTTCGGCAAGCCTGGTTTTGGTCTGGTCGGTGAGGATCTTGGTGGCGTCGTCTCCGAGGGGTTTCAGGGCGTGTTGGCGTACCGCTGGGTGTTGCGCTGGTGCGGGGCAGATGAACACCGCGAGGACTCGTAGTGCGCGCAGCGCTTCTTCGTTGGAGATGAGGTCGAGCAGGGGAGCGCCCGCGAATGCTGCGGCCTGGAATCCGTGCCATGTCTTGTCGACGATCAGGTCGACGACGGCCTCGGTGACGTGTGGGCGGTCAGCCTGGCCGAGGCAAGATCATGCCCTTGACCTTGTCGGGGATGCTGTTGAAGCCACGTTGGGTTGCCTCGATCGCCCGAACCATCGCGATGAAGAGGTCGCACCATCCGTGGTTGGTGAGCTCGCGCTTGATGCTGGTGGCGTCTGGAGTGGCGCGGTTGAGTTCCGCGGCGATTTCCCGCCAGGCTCCGCGCGTCATCAGGTCGGCGAGTGCTGTCACCTGTCGGTCGGGCGACGGGTGTGGCTCGCCGGCGGCGCGCGCGTCCTGCCTCGACCCTGCCAACGCGCAACGCCCGTGACCGGGTCGGCGGCGTCGGCCACCGGCTCGCCGGCCTCGTCCAGCGGCAGGGAGCGGGACCGTTCCCGAAGCTGCCGCAGACATTCGTTGCGCACGATCGCGTACAGCCAGGAGCGCAGCCGGTCGGGCTCCCGGAGCTGGCCGATACGCTGGCTCGCGGTGAGGAACGCGTCGTGGACGGCGTCTGCGGCAGCCTCCGGCTCGCGCACCATCGTCCGGGCGTACGTGTACAGCCGGTCGGCGTACCGCCGGTACATGCCCTCCAGCCCATTCCAGCGCGAGATTGAAATGATCGGCGTCCCGGGGGTTGAGGACACGCGCATCGATTCGGATGACTACTTGCCCGCGGATCAACGGGTCCGTCTTCCACGAGATCCAGGCGTCCGGCGGAGGTGTCGCCACCGCCGTGCACGTCGCTGTCTTGCCCTGCCTCGATTCCGTTGTCCACCCCGGTCGCTGAACCACGTCGCCGACCTGATCCGTACCCAT
This sequence comes from Micromonosporaceae bacterium KJ-029, assembly GCA_005402585.1. Lineage (GTDB taxonomy): Bacteria > Actinomycetota > Actinomycetes > Mycobacteriales > Micromonosporaceae > Micromonospora. Next base: position 25,658 of record BIFP01000010.1, read on the forward strand.
CGGCACCAGCGACGATCCCGGTGGCGCCGCCTCGACCCCGGCCGCCAAGCGCTGCTCGTCCTGGCCCATCTGCGCGACTGTGAGACCCTTGCCCGTCTGGCCGCCGGGTCCGCGAGCGCTCCGGGGATTTGATTCGACCGTGGTGGTCCCCAGCGCAGTGTGAGGTGCGTCAGGGAGCCGGCGATTGGTGTGGGCGTGGGCGTGGTCAGCGAGAGGTGGTGGGACCCGGTTCGGGCGTCGTCGAGGAGGGCACCCCCGGTGTGGCGTGTACGCCGTGGTCGCTGACCTGGGCGTCGAACCAGGCGTGTAGGGCTTCGACGATCGCGGGCTCGCTGGTGGTGTAGGTGATCCGGGCACCGCCACCGGTCATCTCGTATTCGAGGGTGATCTTGCCGGCGCTGTCGCGGAGCACGGCGAGCCCGGGCATGTCGCTGCCGTGGATGCTGGCGGGGTCGGTGAAGTCGCCGCGGCGGAAACTGTCGGCCTCGTGTCGCAGGTGCTGCTGGATCAGGTCGACCTGGCGGATGTCCCGGCGATCGTCGGCGACGACGGTCTGTACGCCCCCATCGGCGGTTTTGACGAAGTGGTGGGTCGTGCGGTCGAGGTCGAATGGCATCACCGACTCACCCCGCTCGGCGACTTGCGACTGCCGGTCACCGCTCGCGGTCGGTGTTGCCGGTGCGCCGCCATCGGTGCAGCCCGTACTCCAGAAAGTGACGGCTGTCGTCACGGCGATCGCACCGAGCCAGCTGCGGGCGCGGGTTACGTCAATTCTTCTCATCGGCGGCCTCCGCCACAATCCGCAGCGCGCATGGCCGCGCGCCGGTCGTCGAGGAACGAGAACAGAGCGGTAATGGGTTGCGAGAGGCTCGCCGTGCCCGGGCTGCGTTTGCGCCAGCGGCTGCCCCTGTTTTGCCTCGGTTCTAGTTGCGGCGTCACCGTCATCTGCCGCTGTTGTCCGTGCCGAGGAACCTGGACCATCGCGTGTAGCACTTCGCGGTTTGGCGGCGGCTGCCCTGCCGCGTGTGATCTGACTGGAAGGGCTGGGATTGCGGACGAAGCCCGGCGGCTCCGGTCCTTTGCCATGCCCGCCTTCCGGCACCACTCATGGTTCGACCATACAACCAAATAGTTCGACAGTGCAACCAATTGATTCGGAGATGCGACCAATCGCCGTATGGCGGCGTCCTGCGGAGACTCCTCAATCGACGGTCAGGCGGAGCCGTGGCAGTCCGCGGGTTCGCGCGGGGCTGGTCAGCGTTGTTGGCCCTCTCATCGCCCTACCCGGGCTTGACGGGACGCAGGCAAGCAGGTGCTCGTCGGCGTCAACGCCCACCGGCACATCGCCCTGCCACAGGTGGATGCCTAGACAGGTATGTCCAGAAGGGAGAGACGACCGTGCACATGCCTGTGAGCTGCAAGGACAACAATCCCGAACGCCCGGGGTGGCTCGGCCCGGATGCCGGACTCTGCCCGCCGGCGCCGGGCCGAGCCAGTGATCAGCGGCTTTGTGCCGGTCGGCCGGGTGTCAGCATGCCGGCGATGATGGCCGCGCCCGCGGCGGCGAGCGCGGCGACGAAGAAGCCGTCGCGGAACCCGGTCAGGGTGTCGCCGATCAGGCTGGCCGCCGCGACGCTGGAGATGACGGCAGCGCCGATGGAGGCGCCGAATTCGTGGAAGGTGCTGACGATGCCGGAGGCAATGCCGGCCTCGTGCGGCGCCACCTGGCCCAGTGCGGTGGCGGAGGCGACGACGAACAGGGCGCCGGTGCCGGCGGCGGCGACGGCCACGCCGACCACAACGGCTGCCGGGTGGACCGGCATCGCGGGTACGGCCATCCCGGCGGCGGCGATGATCAGACCTCCGACGGCGAGCGGGCGGGCACCGACCCGGGCGATGGCTCGCCCGGTGAGGTGGGCGCCGAGCATCGTGGCCAGTGCGACGGGCAGGAAGAGCAAGCCGGTGTGCAGGGCGCCGTATCCGCGCGCGTGCTGGAAGTAGAACGTACCGAGGAAGAACACGGCGACCATGAGCGCAGTCGCCATGAGGATGAGGAACGTTCCGGTCGCCACCGGCCGCCGAGCCAGGAGGGCGACATCCATCAGGGGCGAGCGGGCGCGCTTCTGCCACACCACGAACGCCGTGTAGCCGACAGCGGCCAGCGACACCAGCCAGCCAGTGGTAGCGGTGAGCCAGCCGTGATCGCCCGCGCGGATGAGGGCGTAGATCACGGCGGCCGATGAGCCGGTCACCAGCAGGGCGCCGAACACGTCCAGCCGCGCGCGCGGTGCCACCCCGCCACCGCCGGGCAGCATGGCGGCGAGCGCGGTGATGATCACCAGGCCGATGGGTACGTTGATGTAGAAGACCCAGGGCCATCCCGGACCCGCGGTTATCAGGCCGCCTAGAAGCACACCCAGGGCCGCGCCGCCGCCACCGAGCGCGGACCACACACCAAGCGCTTTGTTGCGTTCATGTCCGGTGAAGAGATTCACGACCAGCGACAGCGCGGATGGCGACAGCAGTGCCGCGCCGATGCCCTGGGCGACACGGCCGCCCAGTAGCATCTCCGCGGATCCGGCGAGGCCCGTCACCAGGGACGCCGCAGTGAAGATCAGCAGACCGGCGAGCACCACCCGCTTGGCGCCGACGAGGTCGGCGATGCGGCCGCCGAGCAGCATGAGACCGCCGAACGTCAGGGTGTAGGCACTCACCGTCCAGGTCAGCGCCGCCCGGCTGAGTCCGAGGTCGGTCTCGATGTGCGGCAGCGCGATGGCCACCACGGTCACGTCCAGGATCAGCATCAGCTGAGCGACGCCGAGGAACCCCAGGATGCGCCATCGCTGGGGATGCGGCGCGGCGTCGTGGCGCACCGCGCTCTCGTGTGCCTCATGCGTTGTCATGGATCAACCCTCCGAAAGACGTAACTCGTATGGACGTGTACGACCTGCAACTCCGAGGCTAACGCGTACATTCCCGTACGAGATAGAGTGGGTGCATGGTCCCCGCCGAAATGCGGCCACGGCGGCGTGCCGACGCCGAACGCAGCGTCGCCCGCATCGTCTCCGCGGCCCGCGCGAGCCTCAGCCGCGATCCGGACGCGACGGTCGACGACATCGCCAAGGCAGCCGGTGTGGGCCGGATGACGCTCTACGGGCACTTCCGCACGCGGCCCGAACTGGTCGAGACGGCCCTGATCGACGCGCTGCACTGCGGTGAGGCGGTGCTGGCGGGCATTGACCTGAGCGGTGACGCACGCGAGGCGATGACCCGGCTTCTCACCTCGAGCTGGTCCTTGGTCGCGGAGTCGACCGCGTTACTGACCGCGGCCCAGAAGGTGCTGTCCGCCGCACGGCTGCGAGAATTGCACGCCGGCGCGGCGCAGCGCGTCGAGCAGCTCATCCGCCGCGGCCAGCAGCAAGGCGTGTTCCGGACCGACCTGCCTATCGTCTGGCTGGTCAATGCCGTGCACTACATTCTCAACGGTGCCGCGGAGGAGAACCGCGCCGGACGCATGGAGACGGAAGATGTCACCGGCGTCGTTATTGCCACAGTGCAGTCGATCCTCGCCGTGCCGCCGTCAGAGGCCCGGGCCACCGTCTGACGCGTGCCGTGGTCAGCCGGTCGGGGCGGCGAGCCGATCCCGACGTTCGGGGGGAGCGAGACGTGGTGGTCGACGCCGGTGTGGCAGGCCGGATCGACATGCGCGGTGATCTCGGACAGCTGGGGTGACCGGATCGATGGCAGGCCGGGCTGCCCGACGCGACCAAGCCTGACGATGCCGTCTGGCGGTGCAGAAACTGGTCACCGACGCGGTACGACACCGTCTGGGGTGGACGGTGCCGCGCTGCATCCGCCCAGTCGGCGGCACGGAGGCTTGCGACAGCAGGTTGGCGACCTTGCGTTGACACGGAGAATCCTGCCACCTGCCGGGGCGGCAGCATTGTGAGAGGGAGGTGGCCGTGATGCCGGGTGTATGGTCGTCCGCCGGCCGCTAAAGCAGTGTCCATTGAACATTGGCCGGGTTGGCCGTGGTCGGAGAAAGTTGTATCGCCGAACCAAACGGTTGTATGGTTGAACCATGTTCGAGGAGGAAGCGCTGGCGCTGCAGAGCCAAATCGGCGCGTTCGTGCGTGCGTTCGGTCTGCACCAGCCCGATCGCACGCCGTGCGGTGAGGTGGTGCCGGTCTCGGAGGCACACGCGATCGCCGAGCTGGCCAGTCACGGCGCGCTGACCCAGACGGAGCTGATGGCCCGGCTGCGGTTGGAGAAGAGCACGGTGAGTCGCCTGGTCGGGCAGCTGATGGGCCGCGGCTGGGTACAGCGCGGCAAACGCCCCGGTGACGCGCGTCTGGTCTGGCTGGAGTTGAGCGATGACGGCCGGGCCGCGGCCGCGCAGCTCGCCGCAGCGCGGGCGGCCCGTTTCGCCGCCCTGCTCGACAACATCCCTGCCCAGCAGCGCCCGGCGGTGATCGATGCGCTGTCGCTGCTGGTGCAGGCCGCCACCGGTCCGGTGGCGGTATCGGCAGCCAGCGGGGCGGCAGGCCATGAATAGGCGCCGGAGCGCGCCGCGTGCCAGCTCCGGCCTGCAGTTCTACCCGTGGACCGGTACCGACGTGGAAGACATCGGCGCCGCCGCAGGGCTGCGCCGCATCGGGCCCATCGTTAATGACAGCCACCGCAACGCCCTCGGCGACGACCAGCCACGCCTGGTATGGCACTACCCGTGCGCCGTTTCCGCCGGAGCGCTGTCGTGAAGCCCGGCCCACCCGATGCGGGCACGGTGTCCACCAGCGAGACGCCGCCGACGGGCCGCCGGATCGGTGCGCGGCCGACCGTGGCGGGGGTGGTCGGCGCCGTCCTCGGGCTGCTGCCTCACCTGGTGCATCACGTCGGCTGGCTCGCGGGCACCGCCCTGATCGCCGGGGCCGGCGGCACAGCGCTGTTCGCGGTGGTGGGCCTGGCCGCGATGACGCCGATGCTGCTGCGCCTGCGCCACAGATTCGGCTGGTGGGCGTGCGGCGCCGCCCTGGCCGGATACGCGCTGATGTTCACCCTGTCCACTACGCTAATCGGCCCGGCCCTGCGCTCTGCGATGGACGAACCGGCGCCGCAGGTGCCGGCACACACCGAGCACACGCCCGGTCCGGGCGGCGGTGGACCCGACCATCAGCCACGGTAGAACCGCCCACACGCGGCACCACGCACCCCCGGCGGACCCGAACCGAATCGCGCTTGCCCCTCCGCACCAGTTGCTGCTGCGTCGAGCCGCAACGCCGTTCCTGGCAGTCGGCTGTGACCGACGCGTGCACGTCAACGACGGCCGCACCCTCGTGCGGGTCGACGACCTCGCCGAGCGGATCCCCACCACGGAGTGGCAGCTGCACAGTTGCGGGCCGGGAGCCAAAGGCGCCCGCGATTACCTGTGGGCGTCGGTCACCACCGCCACCGGCCGCAGTGAGCATCGGTGGCTGCTCATCCGCCGCAACCGCATCACCGGCGAGCTGGCCTTCTACCTGTGCTGGTCACGCCGCCCAGTCCCGCTGCACACCCTCGTGACCGTGGCCGGCTCCCGCTGGAGCATCGAGGAACTGTTCCAGACCGGCAAAGGCCAGGTCGGCCTGGACCACTACCAGGTCCGCGGCTGGACCGGCTGGCACCGGTTCATCACCCTGGCCATGCTCGCCCTGGCCATCGTGGCCATCCTGGCCATCCTCGCCGCCCAGCAGCCCAACGCCGGCCCGAAGGTCATCGCGCTGACCGTCGCCGAGATACGCCGACTCCTCACCGCCTTCGTCCTCGCCCAGCCGCTACCACCAGCGCACACCCTGCACTGGTCGATCTGGCGTCGAACATCCCTAGCCCGAGCCCGACGATCCCACTACCAGCCGCAGACAGGCGAAATGACGTTGGAGTACGGCGCAGCGGAGATGCCCCGTGCCGATGCAGGCTTCTACACCCGCACGCGAGGATCGGCCAGCACGTTGGCGACCACGGCCGTCATCCCGTCGACGCACAGCGTCGGCGCGCCGACCACGAACTCCTCCCGGTCGAGCCACTCCACGCGCTCGACGCCCGGCGCGGCCAGGATGCCCACGTCGAGCTGCAGCGACGCGTGGTCGTCGTAGTATCCGCGGGCGGCGTCACCGACCCAGAGCGACCAGTGGTATCCGGTGCCGCCCCGCTGTCGGTCCGACTCCGTGAGCGGGTCGGCTTTGAGGTCGCCGGTGTCAAGCAGTTCGGCGACGGTCATGGGTTCAAGATCCGGATGGGCCGGCGGCAGCACCACGTCAAGGAGGTTCTCGAGGTGAACCGTGCAGGTGCAGTTTCCCCGCTGCGGAGGAGTCCAGCTGTCGACCATCACAGCACCCTACGGCCCCGGGCTCATCCAGTCGTCATCTCATGTCTCTGCTTTGCGATGCAGACTCGCCGTGACTTGTACTGGCCCCGTCAGCGCGCACGACACGGCATGACAGGACGTGCGGAACGCTTGGAAGTCCCACGTGAGCATTGACCGGTCGCGCCACGGTCCGTTCCAGGCGTACCGGACGCGAAGGGGTCGGCAGTCAGTCCAGGGCGGGTTGATAATCGGCGACATGTGGGCGCGATGGATGGCGTTGGCGGCAACGGTGTGGACGGGTGCCTATGTCGCGATGTACCTGGTACTGGTCCGCGGGGACAGTAACTCACCGGCTTGGTGGTACGTCGCGCTCCTGGCGATCAACGCGGTGCCGTTGATGGCAACAGTTGCAGGCTGGTTGTCGCGACCGGCGTTGGTCGCGAGCGGCGTCGCGCTTGCGCTCGCAATGCTGCTCGGGTTGCTGTCGATCGGGATTCTGCTACTTCCGTCGGTCATATGTGTGATCGTTGCCGCGTTTGTCATGAAGCCCGCGCGTCGGGCACCCCGCCCGGACCTCGGTAGGGCCGCGTCGACGCGGGGTGAAAAGTGATCCTTGTCGCCGGGTAGCGATCGCAGCGCACGGCGCGCCAGGCATGACGGCTCCGCGAACCGAGACACAGACCAGCCGCCCTGGCCACCTATGCGTCCGGTAGCGGCGGAGTCCCTTCTGCCCTAAAATCAAGTGCACTACTTTCGGCATGTGCGGACGTCTGGGGCGCGTCTGACGATCTGGCGCAGAGTCCGTTCAGGATGACGTCGAGGAACTGCATGAAGGCGACCTGTAGGTCGAACGGCGGCTCCTCGTCGGTGCCTTCGCACCAGTCGTAGAGCAGACCGAAGCAGCTGCTGTAGAGCACGGTCGCGACGTGATCGGGGTCCGCAGCGGCCACCAGTTCACCGCGGTCGGCTGCTGCCCTGACCAGGTCGGCGAAAACGTCCATCAATGAGCGGGGGACGACGTCGATCGGGCCCCGCACTCGCGCCACCACCTCGTTGACCTTGCGGTGTCGCCCTTGTTAACGTTAACAACTCTCATCCACCTCAGAGGGATTCTGACACCCATCAAGGAGGACCAATTGAGATTGCGACAGCAAAGATCACGTCCCATGCTGAGTCGGAAGGGTAGAGGTGCCGCAGGCCTGGTACTGGGTGCGATTCTCTCGGTCTCGTTCGCACCGACGCCCTCCCACGCTGTGGAGGGGGATCTCAACGAGGGCCTGGTGCACCACTTCGCCCTCGACGAGACCAGTGGGACGACGCTGGTCAACTCGGGTAGCGCGGGCTCGGCGGCGAACGCCACGCTCGTGAATCCGGAGAAGGCCACCTTGACCGGCGAAGGAGTCAGGTTCAACCCCGACTCCTACGAGAGCGCCCTCGACGGTGCGTACGTGGCGCTGCCGAACGACCTCACCGCCGGCATGTCGAACTTCACCGTCGACTATGCCGTGTGGATTGACCCGGCGAACGTCGGCGAGCACCAGATGTGGAGCTTCGGCAGGAAGTCCGGCTCGTGCGACGTCGACACCGGCGCCCAGGGCTCGATTTTCGCGTCGAACACCCAGCGGTTCCGCGTCGCGGTGGGTTCGGCGAACCTCCAACAGACCCGGGTCCGCATGCTCGAGGGAGCGTGGACGCACGTCACCTACACCCAGTCACTGAACGCGAACGGTACGAGCTGGACCGGCAGGCTCTACCTCGACGGCATGCTGCACGCGACGTCACCGAACCTGACCACGGCGCCGTCGGTGAACGCTGCGGGGACCAACTGCAACTTCCTCGCTCGCTCGCAGACGTCGGGCCACTACTCGTTCCGCGGAACGATCCGGGACTTCCGCGTCTACGACCGGGCAGTGAGCCTCGACGAGACACTCGCCCTGGCGGAAAGGACCGTCTCCACCGGCGTTCGCGCCGACGCCGACGCCATCGACCTCGGCCTGACCAGTGCGATCGTACGCGACATCGTTCTGCCCAAGGTGGGCTCCGTGGCGGGCTCGGCCATCACGTGGACGAGTTCGGACCCGTCGGTCGTCGAGGTCTACACCCCGCCAGCCCTCGCCAGCGCACGCAAGGTTGCGGTGACGGGCATGATCACCCGACCCGCGAAGGGGCAGCCCGACGCGACAGCCACGCTCACGGCGACTGTCCGCAAGGGCGCCCAAGAGGTCACCACACGGGAGATCCCCGTTGTAGTGAAGGCCGAGTTCGACGACGCGCAGGCGGTCGACCGTGACACGTACGACCTGACCCTGTACGCCACCGACGACGTGCGCGGAAACCTCAACCTCCCTGCCATCGGCGAGTTCGGATCCACGATCACCTGGAAGTCGACCACCGACCTGGTCACCCCGACGGGTGAGGTGACCCGCCCGGCCTTCGGCCGTGCGGATGTTGCCGCCACCCTGACGGCGACCATCACCAAGGGCTCGGCCTCGCAGACGAAGGCGTTCCCGGTGACCATCAGCGCCATGCCCCGCTCCGAGGAGTACGAGCGGTACTTCATGGGGTACTTCAAGGGCGAGGGGATCGCCGACGGCGAGCAGATCATGTTCGCAACGTCCAACGGAAACACTGCTCTGGACTGGACCGGTCTGACCGGAGGCTGGCCGTCGCTCATCTCCCAGCTGGGCGACCAGGGTCTTCGTGACCCGCATATCGTCCGCTCACCCGACGGCGACACGTTCTACATGATCGCCACCGACCTGAACTGGTACGACCAGGGCGGATACGCCATCAACGACACCCAGTACATCGAGGTATTCGAGTCGCACGACCTCGTGAACTGGACTCCTCAGCGGCACGTGAAGGTCGCGCCCGACAACGCGGGCAACGCCTTCGCACCCGAGTCGCTGTGGGTCGAGGAAATCGGCGCCTACGTCGTGTTCTGGGCACAGTCGCTGTGGAACAACCCCGTGAACCGCACCGGTCAGGGCAACGCGCAGATGTGGTACGCCACGACGCGCGACTTCCAGACGTTCTCCGATCCCCAGGTCTGGCAGGACCCGGCCCCTCGGTCGCGGATCGACACGACCGCGATCCGGGTCGGTGACTACTACTACCGCGTGACCAAGAACGAGGCCGGCAACCAGGGCTCGGACATCTTCTCGGAGAAGCACACCGACTTCCTGGACAGCAACATCGACAACTGGACGTTGCTCGCTCCGGCTCTCGGGCGCACGACGTGGGTCGCCAACCAGGGGTACGAGGGGCCGGTCATCTTCGAGGCCAACCCTGGTGACACCTCCTGCCCCGGCCAGTTCTACCTCTGGGGTGACCGGTACACGAACGGTGGTGGATACCAGGCCGCGTGCCACGAGAACATCGAGGCTCCGACCTGGAACGCCAAGGCGATCACGATGACCAACGCGGGTGTCGTCCGTCCGCGTCACGGCACCGTTATCCCACTCACCCTCCGCGAGTGGAACGACATCCGCGGGATCCCGAACAGCGACGTCACGACCACCACCGAGGTGGCTGTCGAGCCGTACGCGAGCGGGGCCCAGACGACCACGGCCACCGCCACAGTCACGGCAGCTGACGGGTTCGAGACCGGCGGTCAGGTGCGGTTCAGCATCGGCTCGTGGTCGAAGCTCGCCCACCTGGACGACGGCACGGCCACGGTCACGCTGCCGACGGATCTGCCCGCGGGGATCCGCACGGTCAAGGCCGAGTACCTCGGCTTCGACTACCTGGAGGCGTCGGACGTCACGGCGTCGTTCGAGGTGCCCTCCGGCCCGGCCGCTGTCAAGGTCCAGGCGAAAACCGCGCCGGCGTCGGTTGTCCGCGGGGACACGTTCACGCTGAACGTCACTGTCGGGCCAGCGGGCGGGCAGAAGCAGAATGCTCCGACCCCGACCGGCGAGGTCACCGTCACCTTCGGCGGCACCGAGCAGGTCGTGCCACTGGCCGACGGCACGGCCATCGTCACACTGCAGACTGCCGATCTGCAGCCCGGGAAGTACCGGGTCCACGTTGCCTACACCGGCAACCCGACCTACCAGCCCTACGCCGCCAACTACCAGGAGTTGACGGTGCGAAAGCCAGCATAGAGAAGATCCTGACCCACAGGTCTTGGCTACCGCCGCATGCATGCGGACGTGGAGGCACCTGAGGCGTCCTGAAAGTGAGTCACAATAAGGAGCGGGCGAGATCGATCCGATCTCGCCCGCTCCCTACTGCATAGCCCAGCAACCCGATCCTGTGCAGCGAGCAAGCAAGGCTGTATCGGGCGCGCCCAACGTCAGGCTACGGGGTGATCATTCCCTTTGCGGCAGCCAGGGTGTAGTTCTCCCCAAACACGTTGAGCTCGTGGATTCCGACCTTGACGTTCTCGGTCGTACCCAGGATCTTCAGCCTGACTGCGTGCGTCAGCACCCGGTCGAAGGTGACGTAGTCAGCGGTGTACGCGGTGGTGTTCGTGCTCCTGTCGACCAGCGGCAGCCACGTGTTTGTCGCGATGTCCTTGTACTCCAGCGTGTACTGCACGGCGTTGTCCTTTGTGAACGCGCGCCCGAGCTCCTTCCACTGGATCTGCGCGGCGGAGATGTAGAAGACAGTCCCGAAGCCCCGAATGTACGTGGGCGCGGTATCGCTGTCAGACGGCTCCCACCACGTGGATAGAGATCGATCACCACCGTAGTACGGGTTGCGCCCGGGAGCGTAGCTGCTCGCCCAGTACGCCTGGCTGTTGGTGGCCACATTGTAGAGCCCGACGTCGTCCCTGCCCGAGATCTTCTTCCCCGGGGCAAGCTGCGGCGTGTTGGACAACTCGCAATCGATCGCTCCCTTTTGCGGACCATTGGGAATCACGTTGCAGACGTCCATCCCCAGTCGCCGCTCGAAGAACTCCTCGTAGGCGATGACGTAGGTGTAGAAGAACACCAGGTTGCCGGATTTGTCGATGACAAAACTGCCGTGCCCGGCGTTCGGATACACCGCACTGGGGTGGTTGTTGCCGTAGCCGATCGGGTTCCGCTGCGTGGCTTTGAACCCTGACAGCGGCGATTTCGACGTCATCACCCCCGTCGCGTACGTGGTGAACTCAGTCCCACCCGACGCGACCGAAAGGTAGTACGTATTCCCCACCTTGAACAGCTGCGAACCCTCCACGTACCCATGCGTGTAGGTCGCCTTGTTGTCACCGATGTGCTGCCACTCCTGGCGCGGGTCGAAAGTCCAGACCACGACCGGGTTGGTGATGAGCTGCCGAGGATTGTTCGGGTCGAGTTCGACGCCCATGATCGGTGAGCCGATGTTATACGTCAAGTAGAGCCGACCGTCCGTGTCAAGGAAGAACTGCACGTCGCCGACGCTCAGGATCTGGCCGTTCGGGCGCAGGAAACTCCCCATGCTGGTCCACGGCCCCACCGGCGAGTCCGCTTGATAGACCGGCGTGTTGTTGCCAGCCATGTAGAACTTGGCGCCGATCTGCACGACAGTGGGTGCGACCACGCCCAAGTTCATCTGATGGGGCGTCCACGTGAGGTAGTCGGTAGTGGACCAGACAGTACGGTTGTTGTTCGGTGCGTTCTGCATGGCACCGGATGCGTAGAGATAGATGGTCCCGTCGACGTTCAGCGCAGACCAGTCCGCCCCGGTGCGGGCCGAGTTCTCCGAAATCCTGGTGAAGCCGACCGTGGATCGGCCCGCGAGAGTCCGGCCGGACGCTGCCGTCCACGTCTCGAGGTTCAAGCTAAGTGGAATTTGCGATGCGTTCGCAACATTCGCGTCCGTGGGCGGCATCGCCCCTACGATGTTGCGCACCGCCATCCCGGGCAGATTGATCGGGTTCACGTACGTCTGCGCCATGTCGACGCCAGTCAGCGGCACCTTGGCGGACGGGGTTTGGGGTCCGACGCCCTGCCCCCCCGGTTGCGCGGGCTTCTCCGCCGAGGCCGGCACGGCCGGCGTCAGTTGGCCCACCCCTACTCCTACCGCGAGAGCGAGGCCAATAGCCGCTATGAAAGGTCGACGTCCAATTCCAGCGGTCCTCTCAATAGCCATGAGGTTCCTTGCCTTCCACCTGGGTTTCATGAGCGCTAACAACGGCTGGAATGTCTGATTTCCGGTGTAACCGGCCTGGCGTGGTTGGGTGGTGGTGCTGGGGTGCTGCAGCCTTCGAGGGGTGGTCGCAAGGGGTTGAGGGCAGGCTTCCAGCGCGCCGCCCATCTCGCTCGGCCTCGTCCGGTGAGTCCAGTAACCGGGCATTGCTGTTAACGTTAACAACGTTGCGGTGATGTTAACGTTTCCATCTGGATGGTGTCAAGAGCGTCAATGCCGCGTCAACTAAGTTGATCATTACCTTGGGCTGGGTGTTTGTGGTGGTTGCGGCATGACGGCCTCTGGCGGCCCCGCCGGCCCGCGCCGTCTGGGAGTGCGGTGTCCAGGAAGGTCGACACGGAGCAGGCCCAACGCGTGATGCTGAACGGCCACGTCAAGGCGGCCCGCAAGCGGGCCGCGCCGGCCCGGTTCTGGCCTGCTGGCGACCTCCGGCCGGCATCGGCCGGGCCAGCCGGCCACGCTGACGGACGGGCCATGGCTCAGAGTCGTGGCAAATCGGGGAGCGCGGCGCAGATCATCTCGTTCTGGTCTCGTGTTGAATGCGGGCCATGGCGTTGACCATCGGACCCGCGTTCACGATCCCCGGCTATACCACCATGGCGCCGCCTGACTACGACATCGAGTGCGACGCAACCGTGTATGCGGCAGATGGCGTGGTGGGACACCCCGCCTTCTGGTGGCACTACCTGTCGGGACCTCTGGGTGCCTACCCAGAGTCGGAGACCGCCTTCGAGGTGCAGGCCGCTGATTACAACGCGATGGGCGCCGTCCTGGACGACCCCGAGCGATGGCCGGTCATCTCGGTGCGGCTCGACGGAGAAGCGTGGCTACGGATCGTGTACCGCAACATCGAGGATGGGGCGGGACTCGACTTCGTGGAGCAGCGGCCGGGCCGGCCGGCAGAGGTAGTCACCTCGGTCGAGGGCCACGGGTTCACGTCCACGATGACCTGGGCGGAGCTGCTTGCCGCGGCGGCGCTGCCGGATGAGCGGCTGACCTGGGCGCAGCGGCTCATCCTGATGCTGCCCATGCTGGGTCCGCAGGAACTGTCCGAGGACGCCGAGGAGATTATGCACAGGGCACTGCAGGGGATCAGCGCAAGAAATCGGTCGGCCCTGGCAGCGGCCGTGCTCGACGCCCTGGACGTACCCACTAGTAAATAGCCAGCGGCCTCATCGCTCACGCTGCCTTGGGGAACTGTCGCCACTCCGCCAGATGTAGCGAGGTGTTGCGGCTGTAACCGCATCCCCCTGTCCGAGCAGTAGCACCTTGCCGTTAAGCCGGTACACCGCGCCGAGCGGTGAAGTCTCGCCCAACGCATCGTCGAGTTGGTGCCCGCCCACGATGCCTGCGGCGTTCATGCCGAGTGCGGCAAAGGAGACCTGCGGATGATCGCTGCGCAGTGCGCCTGGCCACGTGCGGACCGCCTCGGCGATCACACCCATCCACCGGCTCGGCGTGCACGACGGGTCGAAGCCGGGAGCATGCTCGCGGATCGCAGGCCACCACGCCTCGGGGACAGGCGGATGCTGCCACCCGGCCGGGTCCGTGTTGTCGGGCGTATGGGTTGGGACGACGAGCGTGCCCGAATCCAAGGCTCCGGTTCGACGAGTGCAGCAGCAGGACGTCGCCCGAAGCGATGCCGAGCGTGCGCAGGTCGGACGCAAGAGACTGAACGGTGTGGGGTGACGGCTGGTCCATTCGGCGCAGTGTGGGGCGGATCTGCAGACCAAGGTCTAGTCTGTTTCGACGTGCAGTGGGACCGCCTCCGACCGACCTCCGAGGAAGAGCCGGCCGGGCCATCCACGGGCCAGTAACCCAACCTCTCCAACGGGCACCAATGGGCACGAGCTGTCAACGCACCAGGTTCCTCGAGAGGCAAATCCCGGCATCCCGGCCGGTCGTGTCGACTTCGCCTGAAAACTGACCCCGTGGTTACTGAGGTAGGACGCTTGCGGCCACTGCCTTCAGGTCCGCAACTGGCACGTTCCCGTTTCCTCCGACGACGATCACCACACCGTCCGGTGTCGTGATCACTACATTGTGGGCGGTAACCTCGGAGCCTACGAATCTGGTGAGCTGGGCTCGGCCAGCTGGAACCTCGTATCTATCGATCACCTCGGCACCCTTGATGGCCCATCCGGTCAACCATTCGGTGACCTGTGCCCGATCAGCCTCAGCTGTCGTCCGTTGCGGGCGCAGCACCGAGATATCTAGCCAATTGGCCCCATTGGGCAGCACATACGTACGCAGCGCCGTTGCGGCGGTCGGATGTTCTGACGCGGGCACGGAGCCGTCGTTGTGCAGCTGGTCCTTCGACACTGCGTAGCTAGCAGACCCGTTCCCAGGAACACCGACCCGGAGCCCGTCGGGCACGAAGGTGACACGGTAGCCATCTAGCGGCTCGTGGATCGGGTCCGCAGTCGCGGTCGACGAGGCCGCGATTGAATCGGTGGTCGAGCTAGGAGGGGAGGCGAGATGGGCGGGTCCTGTCAGCGTGACCACGAATGTAGCGGCAACGGCTGTCGCGGCCACTGCGCCGCCTGCCGCTACGGCACGCAGAATCCGGCGCCTGCGTACGCCTCGATGTACTCCGGTGATGAACGCGTCGGTGACGGGAAGAGCGAAGTCTTCCTTGTCCAGGATGGCTAGTTCGTCGGCGGGGTTTTCGGCCACCAGGATCACCCTTCTGCTGTCATGGTCGCGCGGAGGCTGGACAAGCCTCGGGAGAGTTGAGACCGCACCGTCGCTGGGGTGCAGTCCAGGAGGCGGCCGATCTCGTCGTCCGGCAGATCAGCCAGGTATCGCAGTGCGATCGCTGCCCGCTGCTTCGGCGGCAGGCTCGCGAGGATTTGCCGGACTGCAGCTGTCGAGTCCACCGCGGCCAGTGCGATGTCCTCGCGCGGCGTTTCCGGGATCTTGTCAGTCAGCATCGGCCTGCGACGCCGTCGCTCGTTGAGGAAGAGATTGACCATGGTGCGTTGGGCATAGCCGACGGGATTCCCGTCCGAGCGCAGCCTTGACCAGGCGAGTCCGACGCGAATAAGGGTTTCCTGGGCGAGGTCTTCCGCAGCGGTCCGGTTCAGCGTCAGGATGTGGCCCAGACGCAGAAGCCCGGCAGCGCTCTGTCGTACGAACGCCTCGAACCCGGAGCCGTCCGGTGGGAATGCTGACACCTTCACACAATGACTACACGGCGAGTCCCCAGAGATGTTGCATGGGCCCCTGATCTCTTCAGAAGCAGCAGCTGCTGACACGAGACGGGCCAGGCAGCGAGCTCATCGACGGACGGGTCGGGAGGCGCAGCGACCGCCGCACGGCAATCCGTTCGTGCGGGCCGTGAGGACGGACGAACAGTTGGCACCACGCGTTCAACCGGCTGCAACGCTGCTACGAACGAACCGAGAAGGTCTTCGACGCGTACTTCGACCTCGCCGGCGCGATCATCACCCTCCGTAGCCTGACCCGACGCGCATCGATCCTCTACCGATGGGACAGCCGCCCCAACCGCCGCCGATGACCACCACCATTCTGCGCGACCTCTAACGCTGACGCTTTCCGGCCACCGCGCCTGGTCGGCCCGGCAGGTCGTGCCGGTACGGCGGGTCGGCGCCTGACCGGGTGCAAGTGACGGCGGCGACGGCGACGGCGTACCGCAGGGCGGTGGCGACGTCGTCGTCGGACCACCGGGGCGCGGACGGTGACAGCGCGGCGAGTAGCCCGGCGGTGAACGCGTCACCGGCTCCGATGGTGTCGACCACGTCAACGACCGGCGCGGACTGCCGGAAGCTGCGGGTGTCGGAGACGGCGACCGCCCCGCCGGCGCCGAGGGTCACCACGGCGAGCGCCGCTCCGAGGTCCTGCCAGTGCCGCAGCACGTCCTCGACCGCCCGGTCCGGGTAGAGCCAGGCGACGTCCTCCTCGCTGGCCTTGACGACATGGGCGAGCCGCACCAGCTGGTCGACCCGGTCGCGTGCCGCCGCGGGGGTGCCGACAAGTCCGGGTCGGATGTTCGGGTCGATGCTGACGATCGTGCCGCGGTGCCGGGCGGTGCTCAGGGCGGCGGTCAGATGGTCGGCGCCGGGGGATACGAACGCCGCCAGTGAGCCCGTGTGCAGGATTCCCGGGCCGGTGAGTGCCGGAGCCAGCTCGTCGCCGTGCCACTGCCAGTCGGCGGTGCCGTCGACGTAGAAGTCGTACGTGGCGACACCGTTGTCGGCCAGCGAGGTGATCGCCAGCGTGGCCGGCTCGTCGGCGTCGATGGCGTGGCGGAGGTCGACGCCGTTGGTCTCGGCGTGCGCGCGCAGCCGCCGGCCGAGCCGGGTGGTGGAGAAGCGGGCGAGCAACGCGGTGGGTACGCCGAGCCGGGCCAGCCCGACGGCGACGTTGAGCGGGCTGCCGCCGGGGTGGGCGGTGTAGCGGCCGTCCGGCTCCTGCACGAGGTCGACGACCGCCTCACCGATCACGGTGACCGCCGGGCCGTCGACCGGCCGTGGCGTTCCGGAGGGCCGGTCCGCCGTGTCGCCTGCGGTCGCCTGGCCGGCGGGATCGGGTGCGGATGGCACGTCAGGCGCCGCTGGCGGCGGAAGGCGACATCGGCGTGCGGGTCACCAGGCCGGCGGTGCGGTCGTAGCGGACCGGGATCGGATCGGTGAGTTCGCCGACGAACTCGCCGTCGGCGTGCTCGACGAAGCCGATGAGCGCCCAGTCGCCCTCGCTGCCGGGGAGCAGCCGTGGCGCGTACAGGTGGGACATCAGGATCGGCTGGGCGGAGGCGATGTCCCACGGTCCGTGCACCGTGGGCGCGGTGGCCACCCAGAGCCGCTCGTCGGAGCCCGCGGGGGCGGTGGCGGCGTTGGTGCAGAACAGCAGCAGCGGCTGCCCGTCGACGACGGCGACCTGCGGCACCTCGAGATGGCCGAATCCGGCCGGCGTGGACAGCGGAGGCCGGACGGTCCAGTTCAGCAGGTCGGGGGAGGTCGCGTGGCCGACGACGCCGCGCTGGTCGCCCGGCCCCTGATTGGTCCGGGCAGTGACGAGCATGTGCCAGCCGTCACCGTCGGGGTCGGGGAAGACCCAGGGATCGCGCCATGCCTGCTCGTACCACGTGTCGAGATCGAGTAGCTCGTACCAGGTGGGGTCGGCCTCGACGAGCGGGCCGTCGCCGTGCCGGTGCCAGGTGACCAGGTCGTCGGAGACAGCCAGGCCGATGCGCTGGACCAGGCCGTCCTCGGCTCGGCCGACGCCGGTGTAGAAGAGGTACCACCGTTGGTCCGGACCGCGAACGGTGCAGCCGGTCCAGGTGGCCAGGTCGTCCCAGCCGGGCGAGTCGGCGGGGACAAGCGCGTCCGGCAGCAGGCGCCATTCGCGCAGGTCGGAGGAGACAGCGTGGCCGATGGTGGCGCGCCGGTGGCGACGGTCCGGGTCGAGCAGGGCCCGGGAGGCGCGCAGGAAGAACGCGTGCCACCGGCCGTCGTCGTCCTGGGCGTACCAGCTGTCCCACACCCAGTGGTCGGGCAGACGAAGCATGGCGGCAAGGTATCACTAAATCGGTTTAGCCTACGACGGGGCCCCGGCGCGGATCATGCGCGGCGGGTTTCAGCCGGCAGGCGCGGCGACCGACCGGCGCCGTCGCAGCGGCATCGGTACGAACCGCGGCCCGGGGGCGTCGCCGTCGAGCAGCAGTTCCACCGCCCGGCGGCCCATCTGCTCGTGCGGGATGGCGGCCGTGGACAGCCCCGGGCGCAGCCAGGAGGCGATGGGGTCGTCGTCGAAGGAGATCACCGAGATGTCGTCCGGGATCGTCAGGCCGGCCTCGCCGAGCGCCTGGTAGGCGCCGAACGCGAGCCGGTCGTTCATGCAGATGATCGCGCTCGGTCGCTCCGGGCGGCTCAGTAGTGTGCGCGTGGCGGTGTAGCCGTGTTCCGGCAGCCACTCGGTGCAGAACCCCTCGCTGAGCATCGAGACGCCGGCGGCGGCGAGCGTGTCCCGGATGCCGCGCAGCCGCGCCTCGGCGGCGAGAGAGATCTCCGGGTCGCGTTCCTTGGGCCGGTTGCGCCCGATCAGGGCGATCCGATCCCGGTGTCCCCGTGCGAGCAGCGTCTCGGCGACCGTGACGCCGGCGCGTTCGTCGTCGGGCAGTACACAGGGCAACTGCTCCGAGCTGGTGGCGTTGAGCAGCACCACCGGGCCGCTGAGGAGCGCCGGCGGCACCGCCAGCCGTCGGGTCGCCATGGCCGCGTAGATCACGCCGTCGACCTGGCGGTCGAGGATCGCCTCGATGGCGTACTGCTCGAACGCCGCGTCGCCCTGGGTTTCGGTGATGAGCAGGACGTGGTCGCGCTCGCGGGCAGCGTCCAGCGCGCCCCGGATCAGGTCACCGGCGAAGCGGGTGGTGGCGACGACGTCCGAGACGAACGCGATGGTGGCCGTCTTGCGGGTCCGCAGGCTGCGGGCGGCCACGTTCGGCCGGTAGCCGAGTTCCTCCGCCGCCGCAGAGACCCGCTGGTGCGCCTCCGCCGACAGCCGGGTGCCCTCCCGCCCGTTGAGCACCATCGACGCGGCGGTCTTGGACAGCCCCGCCCGCCGGGCGACATCGGCCAGCGTTGCCCTGTTGCGGCCCATGAGTCCTCCGTTCGCGGTCGTCCGTCCGACGCCGCTGTTGCCCATCATGATGCGTCGCGTCACGGCCCCGGTCACCGGTGGCGGGCCGGGCGCTGGCGAGAGGTCCGGGTGAACCACATGTTTCCGGACCGTTGCGAACTCGTCCTTGACAGCCCCAGGTGACGCGCGCATGCTCTGCTAAATCAGTTTAGCGACGCTGTTTCGCCGCTGCGGAGGGCGCTGTTCCGGCAACCTCCGAGGTCATATTGGGTACCGCGAGCCGCAAGCCGGGAGACTCGGTGCGCGACGCAGGCACGTGGCCGCCACCGGCTGGCATCGGTGGCGACGGCCGCCGCCGGCCGTCGCTCGGCGAGGCGCGCGGATGAGTCAAAGGGAGGTGGGTCGTTCCCGGCACGGGTGTCCACGGTCAGGGACATCGCGCGGGCGATGTCGCCCCAGGAGACGTAGGAGAAGTTTGTCGCGTCGCGCTCGTCGTCCACGTCGGGCCCGGTTTCGGGCTCGTCGTGCGTGACGAGCAGGCCCTGCCGGTAGTCGCCGACGGGGCGGTTCGTCACGGCGAGCCCGTCGGAGCCGTTGATGTCGTCGGCGCCGCCGACGCCCTTGACCCGAAAGCTTCCCAGCGCTCGGTTTGCGCCCTGGCGCTGGTAGACCGTGAACGTGTCGTCGCCCTGGCTCGACACGAGCACATACCCGGTCGAGCCGGGCCCGTAGTAGATGTCGACACCTTCGGCATCGGCCGTGAGCAGGTTCCCGCCGTAGCCCTTGGCGTTCGGGTCGACTTGCTGGCACTCCTCGGTATCGCTGTCGTAGACATCGTGGATTCCGAAGTCCTTGACCCGGTCGATGAGCGTCGGCTGGCTGCGCGACCCGAGCGGTAGCTGCAGCCGCCACAGGCCGACGTCCTCCTGCGCGGCGTAGAGCACACCCGACGCCTGGTCCACCGCGACGCCCTCGAGTTGCGGCAGCACGCCTGGCTCCTCGCAGGGCACCCAGGTCGTCCCGTCGGGCAGCGGGAAGCTGCTCGGCATGGCGAGTTGCTGGATGTCCGTGTAGCCGAGCTTGCCGCCGATCTCCACGATGCGGGCGGTAGCGATCGCCGTCGTTCCCTCCTGGGTGACGACGGCGTACGTCTCGCCGGGCCGCGGCTGCCAGACGGCGAGGCCGTAGGCTGTGTGCTCCTCGTCGACGGCCTGACGGTCGGGGTTGAACAGGAAGCTCTGGTCGGCTGCGGTGACTTCCGTCAGCGGGGTACGCGCCGCCGCGCCGGCCGGGTCGATGACGAAAAACCGGAGCTGGTCGTTGTAGCGGTCCGAGACGACGGCGACGTCGGCCCGGCGACCAGCCAGGCGGACGTCGTACGCGATGTCGACGTTGTTGTAGCGGCCCGCGGCAGTGTCGATCCGCGGTGCCTCGGTGGCGGGCAGCGATTGGATCTCGTGCGAGCCCATGTCGTAGACCCGGAGGCCGCCCTCCTTGGCGGTCACGATCACGATCGACTTTCGGGAGTCCACCGGGTGGACCCAGATTGCCGGGTCGTCACCGGAGGCGTTCCCGCCAGCCTCGTCGTCGTACAGGACCGGGGTTTCGTTGTCGGTAGTCACGACCGCGGGCTGTGGGGTGGCGGCGCTTGCGTGGGGCGGCGCGAGCAGCGCAGCGACGACGGCGCCCACCGTCATTGCGGCGTTCAATGTGTACGTCACGGCAGCGACACTGCGGCACGGAGATTGCGGCCGATTCGACCGGAGGTTGCCGTAGGTGAAAATCGGGAATCACCGAAGCTTTACAGCACGTTACGTCGATGCCGACCGGCCTCGTCCCCAGGGCAACCCGTGCGATGCCAGTTACGCCCGATCAGGTGCTCACAGCCGGCACGGCATGACCCATACCGGCGCGGCGATTGTTGGGCAGGACTCGGAACCCGCAACCAGCCGGAGACTAGTCTACCCCCATTGCGACCTGGTCCGTCGTCGAGACAGAGCCAACGATCGCCACGCTGGCCACCTCAACACGCTCGCTCTCCTGCAGCAACGGCGACGCCGCTTCTATGAGCCGCTGTCTGGCCTTCTCCGCACCCACGGTCGCCTCCGTCTTCGCCCGTACCCATCCCTGATGGGGCGCGTTCCATGACCAATAGCCGGCCGACCTTGCGAGGCTTCCGGATACCGGTCAACCATGATCCGGCGACGTCCGGCGAGGCCGTCCGGCCGAAGCGGGCGACGACGCTGGCGCCTCCCCAGAACAGGTTGACCAGCGTGCCTATGGGACCAGGTGGTCGGGGCGTGCCGCTGCCACGGTCCTCATCCAGTCCTCAAGACGCCCGACCGCCGCCGTCGACGCTGAAAGATGCGGAGAGGCGTTTCTGCGCGTCAGGCCAGTCGAGGCCAGGTGGCAAGGTCGCTAACTCGATCTCTTATCGCATAGGTCGGTGACGGTCGACCGGCCACCGTGCGCGGGACGGTCGGGTGGCGACGAGTGGCCCGCAGGCCACCATGATGTCGGGGTGACCACGGTAGACGGCGGGCCGGAGGGCCCTGAGCCGGTGACCATTCGTGCACGCACTCGCGTGTTGCGCCTCGCGGTGGCGATTCCCCTCGCGGTAGTCAGTTTTCCGCTCCTGTTGCTGTGGGCATACCTCCTGCTCTGGTGGTTACCTGCGCTCACCGGTCCGGGTCCCAGCCCGTGCGATCCCGCCGTTGACGGGTGGGGAGTCTGCTGGCGTCCGGAGCAGCGGACGTTCTGGATCGTGGCCGCTGCGGTGGGGCTGTCGGGCGCGGTCTGCCTCGTGATCTCGCTGATCCGGCTTTCCCGAGCCGGCCGGTGGTGGCCGTGGCCAATCGCGGCGGCGGCGCTCCTCGTCTCCGGCTACCTGGCGTCGACACAGATTCCCTGAGCCGGGGGCCAGGGGGCCCCGCGGCTCCTCACGGTCGCCACAGGTCTGACTACGGATCAGAAGGCTAGGGGTTCGAGTCCCTTCGGGCGCGCAAGATCAACAAGGCTCTGGCCTGCGGGAACGCGGTTCAGGGCCTTGCCTGTTTCTATCCCTTGTGGACGATTGGGTGCTCGGTGGCTGCGCGTGCGACGAGCATCCCCCTCGTGTTGGCCTGTCCGGCTGGCTCCTGCTCGGTACCCGTGGGTCTTGGTGATGTCGATCGGCCGCCCTGGAGGGGTAATCGACAAACGCAGACCGCTATATCTGGCTCGGCGGGTGAACGGCTGCGTGCGATGACCGTTCGTCCTGCTGGAAGGTCCAACGCCGGCTGGCCGTGGAGCGAGGATGATCTGCCCACCGGACTCGCGGTCGTCGTGGACCTCGGTGTACGCCACCCGGGAGTGGTCGTCAAGCACGGTGTGATCGTAGGCGTAGCCGACCTTCGGGTTGTGCCACTTGCTTCTTGGCTTGCCCGGGTGGCGGCGCGGTTCTTCTCGCCCTGGCGACGGCCGACGTAGCGCCACCCACCGCCGTCGGGGAGGTCTTCACATCGACGTGGACGAGCGGTCCCGGGTGGTCATGCTCGTACCGGCGGACCGTTTCCCCGGTGGCTCGGTCCACGTACGAGAGCCCGGTTCAGCCGGGCATAGGTGAGGATGCGGTGCACCGTTGACGGGGGACGTCGACCCTGCTTGCGAGCAGAACCGGCCCTTCTCGCAACCGCATTCGCGGGCTCACGCAGCGCTTCGTCACCTGCTTGCTTGTCTTGGCCGGCGAGGTTTTCGGTCGTGATGATCAGTCGTGCATCGACTCACCGGCAAGGTAGCGGTCGACCCAACGCATTGCGGTCGGCCAGGACACTTGGAACCGGGCAGCAACGTCGCTGATCGGCCACCCCTCGTTGACGACGAGGCAAGCGACCTTCAGTCGGTGGCGTGGGGTCAGGGCGGCGTTTGCATGAGCCATCAGCGGGCCTGTCCAAGAAGCCGGGCGAATGGGGTGGCAGGAGTGTTGTCCCTGGCCAGTACCGCGACGGCGGCTCCTGCAAGGTGGGTAACCGCAGCCGTGACGATGGCAGTCGCCATGCCGTGGTGCATCAGCGGGACGGCTGCAAGCGCGCCCGCGCCCAAGGCGGTGATCTTCAGGCTGGCTCCAGTGGTGAAGATCTGGGTGCGCAGTCGCTGCGGCGCCTCGGCGTGGCGGATGTGAAGCAGCGAGGCCAGTTGCGGGCCGTCACCGGCACCGACAATGACTGCGGCGACCAGTGTCGCAGCGGGGTTGTTGATCAGCATCATCGCGATCCCGGTTGCGACCGCAGCCGTGCCGGCTGTCAGGACCGCTGCCGGCCGGCCGAGCCCATCCTGGCGGGCGAGGACGGCGTTTGACGCCAGAGCGGCACCCGCCAGGACGGACAAGATGAGCGACCCTGCAGCCGGTGACCCGAACCTTGCCGCGCCGATGCTCGGGACCATGACCGCGAAGATCCCGAAGCCGAAGAACGCTACGCACGACGACGTAGTCGCCCACCGAAGACGGGGCCGGCGCACGATTGCCAGCATTCCCGACCGCAGGTCACTCAACGGGTGCGGACGACTCGTCCGC
Organism: Micromonosporaceae bacterium KJ-029; assembly: GCA_005402585.1. GTDB lineage: Bacteria > Actinomycetota > Actinomycetes > Mycobacteriales > Micromonosporaceae > Micromonospora. Next base: position 49,270 of record BIFP01000010.1, read on the forward strand.
GCGTCGACGGCAGCCACCGCGTCGGACGGGGTTGGGCCGGGGCGGGCCCAAGGAGCACACATGCTGCCGATCGCGAGCAGGGCGACGGTGAGGGCCAGCGGTGCAGCCCTGCCGCCAACCGTGTACGCGACGCCCGCCAGAGCGGGGCCGACCAGTCCGGCGACGCTGTACGAGCTGGCGTCGAACACGACCAATCGGTGGGCCTTCTGCGGGTCCGAAGACGTCAGGCTTGCCGACCAGCCACCCGCCACGGCGGGCCCGAAGAGTCCGGTCGCTACCGCCAGGACCACCGTCAGGTGGTCCTGGCCTGCGTGCATGCTCGCCCCGATAGCCACCAGGCCGAGGGTGAACGCCACCAGCGACAACGTGAGCGGTGCAGCGGAGCGGCCACGGTCGATCCACACCCCCAGCAACGGGCCGCCGACGGCCGCCGCCACGGCGAGCAGACCGAAGACCGCTGCCCCGTCGCCGCGGGACGATTCCGCGAACGCGAACAACAGAACGGCTGTCCCGGCCATCTCGTTGCCAACCCTGGACGCCAACGCCCCGGCAGAAGGCACCATCCACACGCCGTAACGCTTTGTCACTCACAATACGTTACAATGAACGCATGTCGCGTTTCAAGGCAGGTGCCGTGCATGCAGTTCAGCGATGCGCGGACGTGATCAATGCCGCCAGCCGGGGCGACGGCGCGCTGACTGAAGCGCTACATGCTTCCGGGGAGGACGTCACGGACCTGACCACCGAACAGGCACGCCACCTTCGCGACTCCGCGACGGCGTTGCGCGCCATCGCCGCGGCCGGTTCCCTCACCGAGGCGTGCGAGCTGCTGAATACCGTGCTCGCGGGATGCCGCGCGCCACGCCTCACCGCACACGAGGGCACCACGCCGTGGCACCTGCACATCGACAGCGACGACGCCGAATGGGGCGAGTGGTTCCTTGCCTCCTCGGCAATGGCCCTCGCCATCACGATCACCGAGACCCAGCAGCCACCACTCGGCATCTGCCAGGGCACCGACTGCGACAACGTCTTCGCCACACACAGTCCCGGACGAACGCGACGCTACTGCTCGCCTACCTGCTCCACCCGAGCGCGCGTAGCCGCTCACCGATCCCGTGTGACGCGCGCACCCTCAATCAACGCGTCCGGTCAGTACATCTAGACACTCAGATGATCAACGATGAGCTGCGAGCTCCCTATACCCCGGGCGCCGTCAGCCGCGAACCCCGCGCAGCTTCGAAGAGCCAGAAATGAACGACGAGTCTTTTCAGTTCTTCGCGTCGGCGGGCGGTGGCAGATTCGGGCTTGTTCCGCCAGTCGTAGTATCCAGATCGGGACACGCCGGTCCAGATGCACATCTGCACGATCGACGGCGCGGGGTTGTCGTTCTGACGTGAGGTTGCGTACTCGGCGTCGATGAACTCGAACGTGTCGCTCATCGAGGATCCCGGGCGAAGTACGCTGCGGCTTTTTTCAGGAACTCGTTCTCCATGCGCAGCTCCCGCGCTTCGCGTTCGAGTTGCCGTAGCCGTTCCCGCTCGCTGACGGTCAGGGCCGGCTCGTCGCCAGCGTGTTCACGCCGGTACGCGGCCACCCAATTTCCGAGCGTGCCGTCTCCGATCCCGAGTTCACGAGCGACCGCGGCGATCGGCCGCGATCCCTCGATCACCATCTTCACCGCTTCTTCCCGGAACTGCGGGGAGAAAGTCCTCTTAGCGCGTGGCACCTGTTTTCCTCTCCAGATCAACCAATTCTACTTGGTCGGCCTGTCCGGAAAACCCATGGCAGCTCAGGTGCCGGTGCGGTAGGTGGCCTCGGGGCTGGTGCCGAGGGATTCAGCGAGGAGGTCGGGGGCGGCTGTCTCGGTGAGGGGTGCGGCTGGGAAGTCCAGTGTGATGGTGCCGTCGTGGTCTGTGTGGGCCGTCAGGATGCCGCTGCGGCTGCTGAACCGGACCGTGCCGGGATCTTCCCTGAATTGGTGACTTTTCGTCTCACCCATCTGGCATGTCCCGTTCTCGGTGAGGATGAGGGCATGTTTGCATGGGGCAAGTGGTTGCGCCAGTTGGCCGCGGTCCTTGGTGTGGTCTTGCTCTCGGTGTTCGTGCCGGTCGCGGCCTGGGCGTCCACGGGGACTGGCGAGCGGGTGGTGGAGGCCGCCCGGCGCAGGCGGCTGGGCGGCGCCGGCTCGTTCTGCTGTCTGGTGGTTATCGCCGTGGTCGCGCTGCTGGTGCTGTGGCTGATACGCCGTCGGAGGGGCACGCCGCGTTGACGTGCAGGCTTGACCAGGCGCACCAACGCCGGGCTCGTATCCTGCTCCCAGGCCGCCGGCCCTTGATCTCCCAAGATAGAACGAGCTGACCTGCGGGAACTGCGAGTCGAGCCGCAGGGTAGGGCAACCCTCGGACCGTCACTGGCCGAAAAAACGGACGTGAGAGCACGGGGTCGAGACAGCGCCAACCAGACCAAAGTCCGCGTCCGGCAACAGCTTACGGACGCGGCCCAGGCGATGCGCGGCAAGAGCGCAGCAGTGCTTCGCAGTAGCGGCAAAGGAGTTGCAGAGCAGGTAGTCCCAACCGCAGTCAGTGCGATGTGCGGTGTGACCGTAAGAGTGCGGTCTGCAGGCGTTGGAAATGAACGACGCGCCGTTGTCGGTCGATGACGGCGCTCCCGTACGGGTCCGGCTCGAGACCCAGCTCGGTTTCAAGATGGTCGAGGGGGTCAGGGCCGTTGAGTTCGTCGCCGACTATCGACAGACCGGCATGGGCCAGGGCGGCTGGCGCGAAGACCACCAGTTCTACGCCAACGAAGCCGGCTTGTGACATCGCGGGAGATCTGGACGATCGGGCACTGGACGTGCCCTGAACCGGCGTTCCTGCAGCCATTGCACGCGCACGACATCAGTCTGCTCGCCGACGTGCGGGCGCAGCCTGGATCGCGGCGCAACCCGCAGTTCGGGCGCGACGCGATGCCGCGCTGGCTGGCTCGGGCGGGAATCGACTACGTCCACCAGCCCGAACTGGGCGGCCGGCGCCGCAAGCAGGAGGTAGACCCTGAAATCAACGCCGGGTGGCGGCAGCCAAGTTTCAAAAACTACGCCGACTACACGCTCGGGCCCGAGTATCGAAGAGGCATTGAGACATTGACCGGCCTCGCCAGAAAGCGCCGCGTCGCGATCATGTGCGGTGAGCCGATGCCGTGGCGCTGCCACCGGCTGCTCACCGCCAACATGCTCACAGCGCGGGGCTGGTCGGTGTGGCACCTGATCGGGGACGCCGAGCCGCGGCGGCACGAGTTGGGCCTGTGGGGCGCGACGCCATCGGTTGATGCGGACGGGCACGTGACGTACCCGGCAGCGTGACACCGCAGGCCCTCAGCCTGGTGTTGTCACTTCTCGACGGCGAGACTGGGCGTGGTGCCTTCAAGGTGAATGGTCCGTTCGGCGAGTGCGGCTTCGGCGGGGTCGTGGCTGGCGATGACCATCGCCGCACCGGCGGCGGCGCGTTCGGTGAGCAGGTCGTGGACGTGCTGCCGGCTGTGGGTGTCGAGGGCGACGGTCGGCTCGTCGAGGATGTAGATGTCGGCGTCCTGGACGAGCGCCTGCGCGATGAGGGCGCGCTGGCGTTGCCCGCCGGAGAGTTCGCGGAGCCGCCGGCGGGCCAGGTGGGCGATGTCCAGCCGTTGCATGAGCTCCGCCACGCGGGCGCGGTCGTCGCGGCTGAGGCGGCGGCGCGGCGTGAACCGCCCGATCTGCACGCATTCGCCGACGGTCAGGGGGAGTGCGTCGATGTCGCTGGTGCGTTGCGGTAGCAGGGCGAGGCGGGTGCCCGGCCGCCGGACGACGCGGCCCCGGGTCGGTGGTGTGACGCCTGCGAGCAGGTGCAGCAGCGTGCTCTTGCCCGTGCCGTTCGCGCCGGTCAGAGCCACCGTGGTGCCGGATCCGACGCGCAGGTTCACGTCGTGCAGGACGGTGACGTCGGCGTACCGGAAACCCACCTGCTCCGCGGTCAGGACATCAGCGCTCAACGCATCCCCTTAATGACAACGACTATCATTTGACTATAGTCGCTCGGGTGATGTCGTCTCTGGTCGAGCCGTTCACCGTCTCCTTCGTCGTTCGTGCGCTCATTGGTGGCGTGCTGCTTGCTGCGGCGTGTGCGCTGGTCGGTGTGTGGGTGATCGCCCGGGGGATGACCTTTCTCGGGGAGGCGATGAGCCACGGCATGTTGCCGGGAGTGGCGATCGCCTCGATCCTCGGCGGCAACCTCGTCGTGGGGGCCGCCGCCAGCGCGTTCGCCATGGCGGCCGGGGTCAACGCCCTGCGGCACAGCCGGGAGTTCGGGCGGGACACCAGCATCGGATTGCTGTTCGTCGGGATGCTCTCGGTCGGGGTCATCATCGTGTCGCACTCGCGGTCGTTCGCGACCGACCTGACGGCCTTCCTCTTCGGGGACGTGCTGGCGATCCGGCGGTCCGACCTGCTGCTGCTCGGCGGCGCCGTCGCCGTGGTCGCGGCGGTCACCGCCGGGTGCTACCGGCCGTTCCTGGCGCTGACCTTCGACCCGCGTAAGGCCCGGACGCTGGGCCTGCGCCCGGATCTGGCCAACGCGGCGATGCTGGCGCTGTTGACCGTCACGATGGCGGTCGCCTTCAGCGTGGTGGGCACGCTTCTGGCCTTCGGCATGCTGATCGCCCCGTCGGCGGCGGCCATGCTCGTGGCGCGCCGGCTGCCCGCGGTGATGCTGACCAGCTTCGTGATCGGCTCGGCCGCCGTCCTGGTCGGCCTGTGGGTCTCCTGGTACGCCGCGACCGCCGCCGGCGCCACGATCGCCGCCGTCGCCGTGCTGCTCTTCTTCGTGATCCTCGGGACGCGCCGGGTCGCGATCGTGCTGGCTCGACGCCGCCCGCCGATCGCCAACCTCTCACTGGAAGGAAACTCGTGATCGCCATCAACGCCAGGCGCCTCGCCGGTGCCGCCGCCCTGAGCGTCACGCTCGCCCTGGGTGGGTGCGGCTCGTCGGGTGAGCCGCCGGACGTCGAGGAGACACCACACGGCTACGTCGCCGGTGCCGAGGAGTTGGCCGAGCCCCAGCCGGCCATCGCGTACGCGACCCGCGAAGCCCGGCAACTGCACCTGCTCGACCTGGCCACCGGGACGGAGGAGGAGGTCGGCCTGTCGCTCGGCGCCCAGCGGATCAGCGAGGACGGTCGTTTCGTCTACGTCAGCGGCCACCGGCAACTCGAGGTCGTCGACGCCGGCGTCTGGACGATCGATCACACCGACCACGTCCACTACTACCGGGCACCGGCCCGTTCGGTCGGCACGCTGACCCTTGACGCGCCGGTCACGACGGTCGCCGGCCACGAGGCGCACACCACCGTCGGTACGGCCGACGGGAAGGTCACCGTGCTGGACCGCCGGGAACTCGAAGCCGGCAAGATCGCCACGCTCGCCACCATCGACTCCGGCAGTTCGACGGCGCTGGCCGTGCCGTACGCGGATCGGCTGCTCGTCGCCGTCGGCGACGATCCGGCCCGCCCGGCGGACCACATCGTCGCGATGGATGAGCGTGGCGAATCGACCGGCGCCCTGGAGGTTCCGTGCGCCGCACCGCGGGGTGCGGCGGTGCTGCGCGGCGGCGCGGTGATCGCCTGCGAGGACGGTCTCGTCCGGGTGAAGCTGGAGGGCGACAAGCTCACCGCCAAGACCGTGTCCAGCCCACGGACTCCCGTCCCGGCGGAACCGTTCGGGTACCGGCCGCGCAGCAACGAGGCGGCGGTCGCGGACCGTGCCGGGATCTGGTCGGTGAACGCGGCCAAGGCGACCCTGCGATACCTGCCGGTGCGGGGACGGGAACTGGTGGCGGCGGCGTCACCGGCGGACGGCAGTACGGTGCTCGCCCTCGACCGGTCCGGCACGCTGATCAGCTACGACCTGGAGACCGGGAGGCTGCTCGCGCAGAAGTCCGTGCCGGCCGCGAGTCTGACGCTGGACGTCGACCGTGCCTACCTGGCCGATCCGGCCGCCGGGGTCATCCACGAGATCGACTACCGCGACGGGCTGCGCACCGCCCGAACACTGCGCGTTGCCCAGCGACCGGATCTGGCCGTGGAGGTCGGCCGATGAGGGCACCGAAACTTCTGGCGGCGCTCGTCGCCGCGGCCGTGCTGCTGATGGGAGGCGCCGCCTGCACCTCGCCGAAGCGGACCCACATCCTGGTGACCACGAACATTCTCGGCAACGTCGTCGCGGAGATCGTCGGCGATCAGGCCGAGGTCAGCGTGCTGATGAAGCCGAACGCCGACCCGCACTCGTTCGCCATCTCGGCCCGGGAGGCGCACGCCATGCAGACGGCCGACCTGGTCGTCTACAACGGTCTCGGCCTGGAGGAGGGCGTCCTGCACCACGTCGAGGCAGCTGAGTCCGAGGGCGTCCCCACCGTCGAGGTGGGCGCAAGGATCGATCCCATGGAGTACCGAGACGGCGACGCCGCCGGGCTTCCGGATCCACACTTCTGGACCGACCCCGGGCGCGTCGTCACCGCGGTACGGATGCTGACCGACGAGATCATCACCCACGTCGACGGCGTCGACGCCGACGCCGTCCGCCAGCGCGCCGAAGCGTATGCCAAGGAGGTGAGGGATCTGGACGGCCGACTGGCCGAGCGTTTCGCCGGGATCCCGGCGCAGCGGCGGGTCCTCGTCACCAACCACCACGTCTTCGGCTACCTTGCCGCACGCTACGACCTCACGGTCGTCGGCGCGATCATCCCGAGTGGAACGACCCTGGCGTCGCCGAGCGCCTCCGACCTCGCCTCGCTGGTCACCGCCATCGAGACCCACCGGGTGCCGGCCATCTTCGCCGACACCGCACAACCCGCACGCCTCGCCGAGGTCCTCGCCGCCGAGGCCGGCATCACGGTACGCGTCGTCGGGCTGTACTCCGAGTCGCTCAGCGACGCCGACGGCGACGCCGCCAGCTACCTGGACATGATGCGCTTCAACACCGAGGCGATCATCGGCGGCCTGAGCGGCTGAACCCCAGCTACACCGTAACGGGCACGCCCGTGTACTTTACCCGAAAACGATTGTCAGTTTCATGTACGAGAGGAATGCAGTGAACCGACACACAACCAACGGCTTGGCCGCGCTGGTGGCAGCCTCGCTTGCGCTCACCGCCTGCGGGCCCGAGACGACGAACGAGACCGGATCCCCCTCCGCGTCGAGCACCGCTTCGGTGAAGGAACCGGTGGCGGTCACCTACGACGGCGGCATCCACGTGCTCGACGGCGAAACCCTCAAAGTGGCGCACACCGTCGCCCTGGACGGGTTCAACCGGATCAACCCGGCCGGCAACGACACCGGCGTCTTCGTCTCCACCGAGGCCGGCTTCCAGCTGCTCGACGCCACCGCCGGCAGGATGACCGACCTCACCTGGCCCGGCGCGAAGCCCGGCCACGTCGTGCTGCACGGCGACCGCACCATCCTGTTCACCGACGGCACGGGCGAGGTGCACAGCTTCGCCTCGAAGGACCTCGCCGACGGCAAGCCCACCGGACGCCAGTACAAGACCGCCCAGCCGCACCATGGCGTCGCGGTCGAGCTGGGCGACGGCACCCTGATCGTCACCCTCGGCACCGAGGAGTCCCGCTCCGGCGCGACCGCACTCGACAAGGACGGCAAGGAGATCGCCCGCAGCGAGGAATGCCCCGGCGTGCACGGCGAAGCCGTCGCCCAGGGCGAGATTGTCGGGCTCGGCTGCGAGGACGGCATGCTGCTGTTCAAGAACGGCGCCTTCGTCAAGGTCAAGAGCGACCGGGCGTACAGCCGCATCGGCAACCAGGCCGGCAGCGACGCCTCGCCGGTCCTGCTCGGCGACTACAAGATCGAACCCGACGCCGAGCTGGAGTTCCCGGAGCAGTTCGCGCTCATCGACACCGCCACCAACTCCCTCAAGGTGGTGCCGATGCCCGAGGGCGTCAGCTACAGCTTCCGCTCCCTGGGTCGCGGCCCGAAGGGCGAAGGCCTCATCCTCGGCACCGACGGCAAGCTGCACGTCATCGACCCCGCCACCGGTGCGATCACCAACGCGTGGCCTGTCGTCGGCGCCTGGAAGGAGCCGATGAAGTGGCAGGAGCCCCGCCCGGCCCTCTTCGTCCGCGACGAAACCGCCTACATCACCGAGCCCGCCACCAAGAAGGTGCACCGGCTCGACCTCACCACCGGCAAGGTCGCCGGCTCGGTGGACCTGCCCGCGGTCCCCAACGAGATCAGCGGGACATTGTCGGCCCACTGATCACGAGATGCCCGGCGGTAGCGGCCATCCACGCCCACCGCCGGGCACGGGGCGGTCCCGGGCACTCGCCGGGCGGGTGGAATCGGCACTGTGGCCGTCGGCGTCATGTGTCGGTACCGGCCAGCACCGTCCGTGAAGTTAAGAGTCCCCGGTGACTCTGTCGCGACGCCCGTGCCGTGCGTGAAAATCGGGGGTGGTCACCCGCCGACGTCGTGCGTCCTTGGTGTTTCGAGCCCGTCTAAGAGCCTGGTAAATAAGGGTTCGGGCGGTCGCTGGGCGCAGCGAAGATCGACTGGGCGATGGCGTGGCGGCGTGACATGAGGAAGGGCCTTCGG
>BIFP01000011.1 GCA_005402585.1 Micromonosporaceae bacterium KJ-029
AGGACTCAACGTCCTGGCCGAAGCAGTGCTCACCCGCCGGCGGCTACCGGCACCGAGTCTGACTCACGCCGACCCGGTAAGTCTCATTAGGTCGACAGGGGTGCAGGTGCGGACCGTGCCCGGTGGCGCCGGGACAGCGCCGAGCAGGTCGCGCAACGGAACCACGTCCGGCGGAGGGCAGCGGATCTGCCGACCGTCAGCCCTGGGCGGATCGGATCGCGGCCGGGTTCTGCGGTTCCTGTCGAGGAGTCGGGACGCTCGGCTGCGCCGGCCAGGGCACCTCGGGGGAGCGGTGGAAGGTGATCCCGGCCGTCGTCCAACGGAGGCCGTGTCCGGCCAGGCGCTCGCGGAAACCGTCCCAGTCGTGTGTGGACCGTGGCGACCAGCCCAGCTCGGCGATCGCGGGCAGCCGGGGGAACAGCATGAACTCGATCTCGGCGATCGTCGTCACCGACTCGGTCCACAGTGGCGCCTCGACGCCGCGTACCGCGTCGGCCGGCACGCCGGTCAGGTGGGCGGCCGGGTCCCAGTCGTACGCGCGCCGCACGTCGATCAGGGCCGCCCAGTCGTGCCCGATCGGGGTGTCCGGGGCGTACTTCATGTCGAGGTAGGCGTGGTTGGCCGGGGAGAGGATCAGGCTGGCGCCCCGGCGTACCGCATCGGCGGTGACCGGGTCGTCGCCGGTGGTGCCCCACCACTGGAGGAGTCGACCGTCGGCGTGGGCGGCCGGGGCGATCTGGTGCCAGCCGATCACGTCCTTGCCCAGCCCGGCCACGATCCGCTGCACCCGCTCAACGAAGCCGGTGTACGCCTCGCCCTTGACCTTGAACGCCTCGTCGCCGCCGATGTGCAGCCAGCCGCCGGGGGTGAGCGCGGCGAGTTCGCCGAGCACGTCGGCGACGAAGTCGTACGTCCGCTCGCTTGCCGGGTCGACGTAGCTGAACCCGACCTCGGTGCCGTCGTACGGCGGCGGCGCGATCCGGTCCGGCGCCAGTTCGCCGTAGGCGGTCAGCGCCGCGTGGGTGTGGCCGGGCAGGTCGATCTCGGGGATCACGGTGATGTGCCGGGCGGCGGCGTACGCCACGATGCGTTGGTAGTCGGCCCGGGTGTAGTACCCGCCGGGGCCGCCGCCGACCTCGTTGGCGCCGCCGACGGTGGCCAGCCTGGGCCAGGAGTCAACCGCGATCCGCCAGCCCTGGTCGTCGGTGAGGTGCAGGTGCAGGCGGTTGAGCTTGTACCGGGCCAGGTGGTCGATCACCCGCAGCACGTCGGCGACGCCGAAGAAGTGCCGGGCCACGTCGAGCATCGCGCCCCGGTGCGGGTACCGGGGGCGGTCGAGGATCGACCCGCCGGGCAGCAACCACCGCTCGGTGACCGGCGTGGCGCTCTCGACGGCGGCGGGTAGCAGCTGCCGCAGCGTCTGTACCCCGTGGTGCAGCCCGGCGGCGGTGCCGGCGGTGATCCGTACCCCGTCGGCGGTGACGTCGAGCCGGTAGCCCTCCGCGCCGAGGTCGGCGTCGCCGGTCAGGTCGAGGGCGATGCCGCCGCCCGGCGCGGGCGCGGCGGCGTCGGTCACCGGAAGCGGATACCCGGTGGCCGGGCGCAGCAGCGCGGCGAGTTGCTCGCCGACGGCCAGCGCGGCCGGTTCGGCGCTGACCCGGATCACCGCGTCGGCGGGGAGCAGGTAGTCGGCGGTGGCGTCGGGCGTGACCCGCTCCGGGGCGGGCACCACATCGCCCAGCCGGACCGGCGCCGGCGGCGCGAGCAGCGCCGCCGCGGCCCGCTCCGCCACCCCCGCCAGCTCCCCGGCGGTACGCCCCGGCTCGCCGACCGCGTGCCCGGCCAGGGTGTCGCCGCCCGGGGCGCTCCGAACGGCGTCTGCCGGTGCGGTGGCGCTGTCAGGTCCGCCGCCGGTCGCCACGGCGGCAGGGTCGACCAGGCCGGACGGGTCGAGCGGCTCTGGTGCGGTGGTGGACGGCGAGGACATGACGACGGCTCCGAGGGGTGTATTCGCGGCGGTTGTGGCAATGGTGCGAGGTGTGGTGACAGCGGGTGTCGTCAAGAGTACGAGGAGCTGGCGGTTGCGTGTTAGTGCGCGTGGAAACGTTCCCAAATGCGGCGACGAACGCGGATAGTCGTGATTGCTGTGCCGATTGTCACCGAACGCTCCCGGGCCTCGCGTTGTTCGCTTAGCCTTCGCCCACCGATCGGCACAGCTCCCCGGATTACCAGTGGTCGGCTCCGGGGTATCTGAGAACTGAACCTTCGTTAAGTGTCAGCGTGGGCGCGTGGGAGGCTTTGGTGGCAGCGCAAGGAACGGTCGAGCACAAATACGTCTACGACTTCGCCGAGGGCAACAAGGATCTCAAGGACCTGCTCGGCGGCAAGGGAGCCAACCTAGCCGAGATGACCAACCTCGGCCTGCCGGTCCCGCCCGGCTTCACCATCACCACCGAGGCGTGCAAGGCGTACCTCGCCACCGGGGAGGAACCGGCCGGGCTGGCCGACCAGACCGCCGCCCACCTGGCCGCGCTGGAGCGGGCGATGGGCCGGCGCCTCGGTGACCCGGACGATCCGCTGCTGGTCTCCGTACGCTCCGGGGCGAAGTTCTCCATGCCCGGGATGATGGAGACCGTCCTCAACGTCGGGCTCAACGACCGCTCGGTGGTGGGCCTGGCCACCCAGGCCGGCGGCAACGAGCGGTTCGCCTGGGACTCGTACCGGCGACTGATCCAGATGTTCGGCAAGACCGTGTGCGACGTGCCGGGCGAGGAGTTCGAGCACGCGCTCGACGACGCCAAGCGGGCCCGTGGCACCACCAGCGACCTGGACCTGGACGCGGGCGACCTGCGCGGACTGGTCGACTCGTACAAGAAGATCTTCAGCAAGCACACCGGGCGGGAGTTCCCGCAGGACCCGCGCGAGCAGCTGGACCTGGCGATCCGGGCGGTGTTCGAGTCGTGGAACGCCGAGCGGGCGGTGGTCTACCGCCGGCAGGAGCGGATCCCGGCCGACCTCGGCACCGCGGTCAACGTGGTGGCGATGGTCTTCGGCAACCTCGGCCCGGACTCCGGCACCGGCGTCGCCTTCACCCGTGACCCGGCCAGCGGCGCGCAGGGCATCTACGGCGACTACCTGGCCAACGCGCAGGGCGAGGACGTGGTCGCCGGCATCCGCAACACCGTGCCCCTGCAGGAGCTGGAGCGGATCGACAAACCCGCCTACGACGAGCTGCTCGACTACATGGCCCGGCTGGAGCGGCACTACAAGGACCTGTGCGACATCGAGTTCACCATCCAGCACGGCAAGCTCTGGATGCTGCAGACCCGGGTCGGCAAGCGCACCGCCGCCGCCGCGTTCGTCATCGCCGGCCAACTGGTCGACGAGGGCCTGATCGACCTCGACGAGGCGCTGCACCGGGTCAACGGCGCCCAGCTGGCCCAGCTGATGTTCCCGCGCTTCCAGCTCGACCACGAGTTCCAGCCGGTCGCCACGGGCATCGGCGCCTCGCCGGGTGCGGCGGTCGGCAAGGTGGTCTTCACCTCGGCCCGCGCCGTCGAGCTGGCCGGCGAGGGCGAGGCCGTCATCCTGGTGCGCCGGGAGACCAACCCGGACGACCTGAACGGCATGATCGCGGCGCGGGGCATCCTCACCTCGCGCGGCGGCAAGACCAGCCACGCCGCGGTGGTGGCCCGGGGGATGGGCAAGACCTGTGTCTCGGGCGCCGACGAGCTGGACATCGACGTGCCGAAGCGGCGGTTCACCGTGGCCGGGCGGACCGTCACCGAGGGCGACGTGGTCTCCATCGACGGCACCACCGGCAAGGTCTACCTCGGCGAGGTGCCGGCCACGCCCTCCGAGGTGGTGCAGTACTTCGAGGGTGAACTTGACCCGGAGGCCACCGAGGACGCACTGGTCAAGGCCGTACACCGGATCATGTCGCACGCCGACGCCCAGCGGCGGCTGGCGGTCCGCACCAACGCCGACACCGCCGCCGACGCCGCCCGGGCCCGGCGCTTCGGCGCCGAGGGCATCGGGCTGTGCCGTACCGAGCACATGTTCCTCGGTGACCGGCGTGAACTGGTCGAGCGGCTGATCCTGGCCCGCGACCCGAAAGAGCGGGAGAACGCGCTCGCCGCACTGCTGCCGTTGCAGCGGGCGGATTTCGTGGAGATCTTCCGGGAGATGGACGGGCAGCCGGTCACCGTCCGGCTGATCGACCCGCCGCTGCACGAGTTCCTGCCCCCGCTGGAGCAGCTCGCGGTCGACGTCGCGGTCGCCCAGGAGCGTGGCGAGGACGTCGCCAAGGAGGAGGCGCTGCTCGCCGCCGTGCGCCGGATGCACGAGGAGAACCCGATGCTGGGGCTGCGCGGCGTACGCCTCGGCCTGGTCATCCCCGGCCTGTTCGCGATGCAGGTCCGGGCGATCACCGAGGCCGCGGTGGAGTGCGCGCGGCAGGGCCTGCACTCCCGCCCGGAGATCATGGTTCCGCTGGTCGGCGCGGTGCAGGAGCTGGAGACGGTACGCGCCGAGGCCGAGAAGATCATCGGCGAGGTGGTCGGGGGCAGTGACGTCGAGGTGCTGATCGGCACGATGATCGAGGTGCCCCGGGCGGCGCTGACCGCCGGCCAGATCGCCGAGGCGGCCGAGTTCTTCTCCTTCGGCACCAACGACCTGACCCAGATGGGCTGGGGTTTCTCCCGCGACGACGTGGAGGGTGCCTTCTTCTGGCGCTATCTGGAGCTGGGCATCTTCGGGATCTCACCGTTCGAGTCCATCGACGCCGACGGGATCGGGCGGCTGGTGCGGATCGCCGCCGAGGAGGGCCGGGCGGCCCGTCCCGGGCTGAAGCTCGGGGTCTGCGGTGAGCACGGCGGCGACCCGGACTCGGTGCACTTCTTCCACTCCGTCGGGCTGGACTACGTCTCCTGCTCGCCGTTCCGGGTGCCGGTGGCCCGGCTGGAGGCCGGCCGGGCCGCGGTGGTCACGACCGGCTCGGACAGCCGCTGAGCGGACGGGCCGGCGGACGCGTCGTCCGCCGGCCCGGCTCAGATCGGTGGCCGGCGCCAGGTGATGTACGGATCCCGGTGGACTCGCTGGCTGGGCAGGGTGGCCATCGGGGTGCGTGTGGCCAGCGGGGCGTGCGGATCCGGCGGGTGGGGTGCCGGCGCCGAACGCCGGCAGGCGGCCAGTGCCGGGCCGGCACGGTGGACCACCGCCCGCGCCTCCTCCCGCAGTGCCGCCAGGTCGGCGCCGGGGGCGGCGATCAGGGTCAGCAGGGCGTCCCGGCCGGCGGGAAAGGTGACCACGCAGCCGGCGGCGGTGTGTACCACGGATTCGTGGAACTCCCCCTGCCGGACGGTGGCCGCCATTCGGTGACCGAGGCCGAAGCTGGCGGCGGCCAGGGCCGCCAGGTGGGTGGCGTCCGTCGTGGGCAGATCACTGGAGATCAGCAGGCCGTCCGTGCCGGCGAGGACCGTGCCGGCGACCTCGGGGCGGCGTCGGCGCAGCCCCCGCAACTCGGTGCCCATCATCGTTTCCGCGTTCACGAGCGTGTCTCTCCCACCGGTCGTGTCTCCGCCTCAACAGGTGACGTTCCGCGATGGCGACGCTACCCGTGGGCGTCGATCTGCGCGATCCCGTGACCGTCGGCGATCGGTCCACAACTCTCGTCTGATCGGGGGATGCGGACGAGCGGGGATGCGGGCCGCCTGGCGCAAGTCGTCGGCGCGCCGTACCGCCGCGCCGGGCGTAACCTGAGCGCCCGAGGACCGTCGTCGCGAAGGGATGGCCTGATGAGCGAGCGAGTCATCATGCTCAGTGCGGTGGTGCCGGCATGACCCTGGTCTGGGCGAGCCTGACCGTCGACGCGCGGGATCCGGGGCGGCTGGCCCGCTGGTGGGCCGAGGCGCTCGGCTACCAACTGGTCACCGAGCAGCCGAACGGGGTGGAGATCCGGCAGGCCCCCGACCGGCTGCCCGGCATCCTCTTCGTGCCGGTCACCGGCGGCAAGGAGGGCAAGAACCGACTGCACCTCGACCTACGCCCGGCCGACCAGGAGGCCGAGGTGGAACGCCTGGTCGACATGGGCGCCCGGCACGTCGACGTGGGCCAGCAGGGTGACGACTGGACGGTGCTCGCCGACCCGGAGGGCAACGAGTTCTGTGTGCTGCGGCAGCGTGGGGATTGAGCCGCGCCGGAGCTGACGACGCGGCGCGGCGGGTTGCCGAGCCGCCCAAGGACGACGGCCACGGCCGGTCGCCGTACGAGCGGGACCGGGCGCGGGTGCTGCACTCGGCGGCGTTCCGCCGGCTCGCCGCGAAGACCCAGGTGCACACGGCGGGCACGGACGACTTCCTGCGTACCCGGCTGACCCACTCGCTGGAGGTGGCGCAGATCGCGCGGGAGATGGGCGCGCGGCTGGGCTGCGACCCCGACGTGGTGGACACCGCCGGGCTGGCCCACGACCTCGGTCATCCGCCGTTCGGGCACAACGGTGAGGACGCGCTCGACGCTGTCGCCGCCGGCTGCGGCGGGTTCGAGGGCAACGCGCAGACGCTGCGCGTGCTGACCCGCCTGGAGGCCAAGGTGTACGCCCCGGACGGCGGGTCCGCCGGACTGAACCTGACCCGCGCCTCGCTCGACGCGGTCGCCAAATACCCGTGGCCGCGCCGGCCCGGCCGGCGCAAGTTCGGGGTGTACGCCGACGACCTGCCCGTCTTCGCCTGGCTGCGCGAGGGCGCCCCGGCCGGCGAACGGCGCTGCCTGGAGGCGCAGGTGATGGACTGGGCCGACGACGTGGCGTACTCGGTGCACGACGTGGAGGACGGCATCCACGGCGGGTACCTGACGCTGGAGCCGCTGCTCGCCGACGCCGACGAGCGGGCCGCCCTCTGCGCCGACGTCGCCGCCGTCTATTCGACCGAGTCGCCCGGCTACCTCGGCGAGGCGCTGGTGGAGCTGCTCGCCGACCCGCTGCTCACCCCGTTGGCCGGTTACGACGGCAGCCACCGCGCCCAGGCCGCGCTGAAAGCCACCACCAGCGTGCTGACCGGCCGTTTCGTGGCGACCGCGGTCGCCGCCACCACCGACCGCTTCGGCATCGGGCCGCACCGCCGGTACGCCGCCGACCTCGTCGTACCCCGGCCGCTGCGGGCCCGGTGCGCGCTGCTCAAGGGCATCGCCCTGCGGTACGTGATGCGCCGGCCCGACGCGGTGGGGCGCTACGAGCGGCAACGGGAGATCCTCACCGAACTGGTCGAGGTGCTGGCCGGGCGGGCACCGGACGTACTCGATCCGGTTTTCGCCCCGCTGTGGCGGGCGGCTGCGGACGACGCCGCCCGGCTGCGGGTGGTGGTCGACCAGGTGGCCTCGCTGACCGATCCGGCCGCGCTCGCCTGGCATGCCCGCCTGCTCCGCGCCTGACCGGACGAGAATGGCAACCGGCTGGACAGCTTCCCGGCGAGTGAGGCTAGCCTAACCAGATGACCGAGCGCCCCAAGACAGTCACCTCCGCCCGCGTGCTGCGCACCGAGCGACCCACCGCGCACGTGGTCCGGCTGGTGCTCGGCGGCGAGGAACTTGCCGGCCTGCCGGTCGGCGAGTTCACCGACCACTACATCAAGATCGTCTTTCCGGTCGCCGGGGTCGACTACCCGCGCCCGATGGACCTCGCCGCGATCCGCCGTGACCGGCCGCGCGAGCACTGGCCCCGGCTGCGCGCGTACACCGTGCGGGCCTGGGACCCGGCGGCGGGGGAGATGACCGTCGACGTGGTGCACCACGGTGACGAGGGGCTGGCCGGCCCGTGGGCCGCCGCGCTGCGGCCCGGCGACGAGGTCCTGTTCACCGGCCCCGGTGGGGCGTACGCGCCGAGCCCGGACGCCGACTGGCACCTGCTGGTCGGCGACGAGAGCGCCTTGCCGGCGATCGCCGCGTCGCTGGCCCGGCTGCCGGTCGACGCCCCGGCGCACGTCTTCGTCGAGGTCGACGGCCCGGCCGACGAACAGCCGCTGCCCAGTCCCGGCGCGGTACGCCTGACCTGGCTGCACCGGGTCGGGGCGCCGGTGGGTGAGGCGCTGGTGGCGGCCGTACGTGGGCTGGAGTTCCCGCCCGGCACGGTGCACGCCTTCGTGCACGGCGAGGCGAACTTCGTCCGCCAGCTGCGCCGGCTGTTGCGGGTCGAGCGCGGCGTGCCCCGCGAGTGGCTGTCCATCTCCGGGTACTGGCGCCGGGGCATGGACGACGAGGGCTGGCGTGCCACCAAGCCCGACTGGAACCGCCAGGTCGAGGTCGACGAGCAGACCCCTACCCCGCTCGGTTGACCCGGACCTCGCCGGGCCGCCGCTGAGGCCCTGATCACCGAAGCTGGCCGGGCATCAACTGGCGGGCGTGATTTGTCGGGATAGCGGAACACGACGGCACGGGAACAGGAGGATGGTCACCGGGGGTGACCATGGGCGAGCGGGCTCCGGAGCGGGTCGACAGCGGGGCCGGAACGATCGACCGGGTGGTGCTCTGGCTCGGCGTCGCCGGGGTGCTGGCGGTGGTGCTCTGGGGCGTGCTGGCGCGCGGCTCGCTGGCCCGCTTCGGCGAGGCCGGCCTGGCCTGGGTGATCGGTACCTTCGGCTGGTTCTTCGTGGTGGCGGCCGACGCCTTCCTGGTGCTGGCGGTGGTGCTCGCGCTGTCCAGGTTCGGCCGGATCCGGCTCGGCAAGGACGACGACGAGCCGGAGTTCAGCACGCTGGCCTGGATCGCCATGATGTTCAGCGCGGGAATGGGTATCGGTCTGGTCTTCTTCGCCGTCGCCGAACCCATCCAGCACTACGCCACGCCGCCACCGGCGACCGGCGTCGCGCCGCAGACCGGCGCGGCCGCCTCGGTGGCGATGCAGTACACCCTGTTCCACTGGACCCTGCATCCGTGGGCGATCTACGCGGTGGTGGCGCTGGCGCTGGCGTACTCCACGTTCCGCCGGGGCCGGCAGAACCGCATCTCGGCGGCGTTCCGGCCGCTGCTCGGCGACCGGGCCGACGGTGTCGCCGGTCGGGCCATTGACCTGCTGGCCGTCTTCGCCACCGTCTTCGGCTCGGC
Source organism: Micromonosporaceae bacterium KJ-029 (assembly GCA_005402585.1). Taxonomy (GTDB): domain Bacteria; phylum Actinomycetota; class Actinomycetes; order Mycobacteriales; family Micromonosporaceae; genus Micromonospora. Next base: position 9,094 of record BIFP01000011.1, read on the forward strand.
CACCAGTCTCGGTCTGGGTGCCCTCCAGGTCGCTGCCGGGCTGGACCTGGTTGCCGGCGTCTCGGAGAGCAGACTGGTGGAACTGGTGGTGATCGGGGCGCTCACGCTGGCCTTCGTGGTCTCCGCCTTCTCCGGGCTGCACCGGGGCATCAAGTGGCTCTCCACCACCAACGTGGTGCTGGCCGTCGCGCTGATGCTCTTCGTCTTCGTGGTCGGGCCGACGATCTACACGCTGGAGGTGCTGCCCGCCTCGATCGGCGACTACCTGAACAACCTGATCGTCATGTCCACCCGGACCGGGGCGTTCTCGGACCCGGCCTGGCTCGGCTCCTGGACGATCTTCTACTGGGCGTGGTGGATCTCCTGGGCACCGTTCGTCGGTACCTTCATCGCGCGCATCTCCCGGGGCCGGACGGTTCGGCAGTTCCTGGTCGGCGTGCTGCTGGTGCCCAGCGGCGCCAGTACGGTGTGGTTCGCGGTCATGGGTGGCAGCGCGCTGCGGATTCAGGCCACCGGCGTCCGCGATCTCGTCGCCGACGCCACCACCAGCACCGAACAGGCCCTGTTCGGGTTGCTCGACGCGTTGCCGCTGGCGGGGCTGACCAGCGTGCTGGCCGTCGTGCTCGTCGGGCTGTACTTCGTCACCAGCGCCGACTCCGCGTCGCTGGTGCTCGGCTCACTGACCTCCCGGGGCGCGCTGCGACCACACCGGGTGCTCGTGGTCACCTGGGGGATCCTGATCGGCGCGGTCGCCGCGGTGCTGCTGCTCGCCGGCGGGCTGGGCGCCCTCCAGCAGGCCACCATCATGATCGCGTTGCCGTTCGTGGTGGTGATGCTCGGGCTGGCCGCCGCACTGGTCCAGGACATGGCCCAGGACCCGCTGTTCGCCGCGCCGCCGCGCAACCGCCGGTACGGCCTCGCCGCCGCGGTGCGCGCGGCCCGGTCGTTCGAGGAGGAGGACCCGCCCCCGGTACGGCGCTACCTGCGTCGCCGCCCCCGCTGACCGATCGCCGACGCTCTGATGTTAATAAGGGGCCCTTCCTCTACCGCAGGCGTTAACAGGGGGCCCTTCCTTACCCCCGGGAGCGGGGAGGCAGGATGTAGGCCGAGGGGGTGGCGGTATGGCGGGGCGGATCCGGGACGAGGACATCACACTGGTCCGGGAGCGTACGTCCATCGCCGAGGTCATCTCCGACACGGTGACGCTCAAGTCGGCCGGCGGCGGCAACCTCAAGGGGCTCTGCCCGTTCCACGACGAGAAGAGCCCCTCGTTCAACGTCTCGCCCGCCCGTAACGTCTGGTACTGCTTCGGCTGTGGCGCCGGTGGCGACGCCATAAAGTTCCTGATGGACGCCGAGCATCTCAGCTTCGTCGAGGCGGTGGAGCGGCTCGCCGACCGGGCCGGCGTGCAGCTGCGTTACGTCGAGGACGACCGCGCCACCCCGCGCAGCCGCCCCCAACAGGGGCAGAAGCAGCGGCTCGTCGCCGCGCACGCCGCCGCCGTGGAGTTCTACACCGCCCAGCTGACCACCGCCGGTGCGCGTACCGCCCGCGAGTTTCTGGCCGAGCGCGGCTTCGACCGGGCCGCCGCCGAGCGGTACGGCTGCGGCTTCGCCCCCGAAGGCTGGGACCCGCTCACCCGGCACCTGCGCCAGCGCGGCTTCAGCCACGATGAGCTGGTCACCGCCGGGCTGTCCCGGCCGGCCCGCTCGGGCAGCCTGATTGACCGGTTCCGGCGCCGGCTGCTCTGGCCGATCCGCGACCTCACCGGCGACGTGATCGGCTTCGGCGCCCGCAGGCTGTTCGAGGACGACGACGGCCCGAAGTACCTCAACACCCCCGAGACGCCGATCTACAAGAAGTCGCACGTGCTCTACGGCGTCGACCAGGCCAAGCGGGAGATCGCCAAGCAGGGTCGGGTGGTGGTGGTCGAGGGGTACACCGACGTGATGGCCTGCCACCTCGCCGGCATACCTACCGCCGTGGCGACCTGCGGCACCGCGTTCGGCGCCGACCACATCGGCGTACTGCGTCGGCTCCTGCTGGACACCGACGCGGTCGCCGGAGAGATCATCTTCACCTTCGACGGGGACGCCGCCGGGCAGAAGGCCGCGCTGCGCGCCTTCGACGACGACCAGCGTTTCGTCGGGCGTACCTTCATCGCGGTCAGCCCCGACAACATGGACCCGTGCGAACTGCGCCTGGCAAAGGGTGACCTCGCGGTCCGCGACCTGGTGGCCCGCCGCGAGCCGCTTGTCGACTTCGCGCTGCGCCATGTGATCAGGCGGTACGACCTGGACACCGTCGACGGCCGGGTCGAGGCGATGCGCCGGGCCGCCCCGCTGGTGGCCAAGCTCAAGGACCGGGAGAAGCGCCCGGAGTACGTCCGCAAGCTCGCCGGTGACCTCGGCATGGAGATCGAGCCGGTGCAGCGGGCGGTGCTGGCCGCCGCCTCGGGGCGACCGGACGAGGGGCCGATGCGTCCCGCCCGGAGCGAACCGACGGTGGACAGCCCACAGTCGATGGTCGAGCGGGAGGCGCTCAAGCTGGCTCTCCAGGAGCCGGTGCTGGCCGGCCCGATGTTCGACGCGGTCGAGGCGTCCGACTACCGGCACCCGGTGCACGTGGCCGTCCGGGCGGCGGTCGCGGCGGCCGGTGGGGCAGCGACGGCCACCGGCGGCGCGGTGTGGATCGAGTCGGTCCGCGACGCCTGCGAGGACCTGGCGGCCCAGGCCCTGGTCGGCGAGCTGGCGGTGGAGCCGCTGCGGATCGACGGCGAGCCTGACCCGCGCTACGTCGCGGTCACCATGGCCCGCCTGCAAGGGGGTTCGGTCACCGCGCGGATCCGGGACCTGAAGTCGCGGATCCAGCGGATGAACCCGGTCAGCAACAAGGACGAGTACTTCGCCACCTTCGGTGAGCTGCTCTCGCTGGAGCAGCACGCCCGGGCGCTGCGCGAGCAGGCAGCGGGAGGATTGTAGAGATATGGGATTGTTCCGCCGCCGACCGAAGTTGCCGCCGGCCAACCGGCCGCCGCTGGAGCGCGACGAGCGGGTGCTGGCCTGGGCGGCCGCCGGCAACGGCGAGGGCGACGGGGTGGTGGTCGCCACCAACCTCGGGCTCTGGCTGCCCGGGCGTGGCCACCGGATCGGCTGGCACGACATCGTCAAGGCCGTCTGGTCGGGCCGCGAGCTGACCGTAACCCCCGGCGAGCGGGTCGCCGAGCGCGACGGCTACCTGGTGGTCGCCGACTGCCCGGCCGAGCGCTACCTGCTGCTCGACCCGGGCGAGCTGCCGCATCAGGTACGCGCCCGGGTCACCAAGTCGGTGGCGTACACCCAGCACCACGCCCTGCCCGGCGGCGCCGGCCGGATCGTCGGCCGGCGGGTGGCCGGCGTGGACGGTCTGACGTGGATGGTCCACTACGATCCCGGCACTCCCGCTGACGATCCGGTTGTTCTCGCGGAGACCGACCGGCTCGTCGCGGCGGCACGCGCCGCGACCACACCCCAGAACCTCTGACGGACGCGTCGCCTGCCCGGTCGCCCTTTCCCGGAGCCCGACCGTCGGCGGGCCGGTCTGCTCCATGGCTGCGCAGGCTCACCCCGCACGGCTCGCAGCGCCGCGTCCCGCACGGCTCGCGGTGCCAGCATGATCGCGCTCGATCCGGGATCGAGTGGCCTCAGTCGGTTTTCCAGGCCACTCGATCCTGGATCGAGCACGACCTTGGCCGGCTGCGGGGCCGACGGGGTCAGCGGGATCGGGCCCAGGTGAGGAAGCGGTCGGCCAGGGCGCCCGGCGGGGCCTGGCCGTGCAGGTCGTCCGCCGCTTCGTACATCACGCTCCCGAGGTAGATCAGCAGGCCGGTCCGGTTCTCCCGGTATTCGCCGAGCAGCGCCAGCCGGGCGGGCGAGCACGGCCACGCCGCCCCACACACCCGGCACCGCCAGGATGGTCGGGCCGCGACGTGTGGCCGGTAGCGGGGCATCAGCCCGCCTCGGTCCCGCCCCGCGACGGCAGCCAGCGGCCTCCGTTGGCTCGCCACTCCTGCGCCCGGGTGAGCCCTCCCGGGCGTCCCGGGCCGTTCATCGGAAAGACCTCCGTCGGGGCGGTCGCCCACGCCGGTCGCTCGTCGGGTGTCCGCCACGGGGCGGTCGCCACTGGCCGGTCGTCGGGTGTCTGTCCCGGTGGGTTCGGCGCCGACGGCTCGTCGGGTGTCTGTCGCGGGGCGGGCGGCTCCGCGCTGGCGTTCGGCGTGCGCTGGGGGAGCGGCGGGGGTGTGGCCGGGGGCCGGCACCGCCAGAAGGTGAGTCGCATGGTGATCCTCCGTCGAGGTGGGTGGGGCGCCGGTGGAACTCGTCGCGCACCGGCGCCCCGGCCTGGTTCCGCCCGCCGTCCGATCCCGTGAGCGGTTCCGCTGCGTGACAGTCTGGTGAGGACGCGACTACGGTGGGAGGCCCGGCGCGGTGACGACCAGCGCGTCCGCAACCGGTCCCCAGGCGGTACGAGGATGTACGGAGGCTGTCCGTGGAACGCTCGTCCATGCTGGAGCACTTCGCGGAGGAACTGCGGCTTGCGCGAGCCACGGCCGGCCTGTCACAGACCGCGCTGGCCGAGGCGCTGAGCTATTCGGCCGCGCTGGTGGCCAAGGTGGAGACCGGCGAGCGTCGCCCCAGCCGAGACTTCGCCCGCCGCTGCGACACCGTGTTCGGCGCGGACGGGCGGTTCGAGCGCATACAGCGGCGGATCAGCCGGGAGACGGTGGTGCCGTGGTTCCGCGACTGGCCCGGCATCGAGGCGGAAGCCACCGCGCTGCGCTCGTTCGAGCCGCTCTACGTGCCGGGCCTGTTGCAGACCGAGGCTTACGCTCGCGCCATCCTGGATGGTGCCGGGTTGTTCGCGCCGGACGAGATCGAGCAGCAGGTGGCGAACCGGCTGGACCGGCAACCCGTGCTCACCCGCGACCGCCCACCGCTGCTCACCGCCGTCATCGACGAGTACGTGTTGCGCCGCCGGATCGGTGGCCCGGAGGTGATGCGCGAGCAACTGCGGCACTTGGTGAAGCTCGGCTCGACGTTGCCGCGGGTCCGGATCCAGGTGGTGCCGCTTTCCGCCGGGGCCCACCCGGGGCTCGACGGCCCCTTCGTGATCGCGACCCACGCTCAGGGCGAGGACGTGGTCTACCTGGAGGGACAGCGCCACGCACAGGTGATCGACCGTTCCGAGTACGTGCAGCAGATGGTCGAGATTTGGGAGTCGATCCGGGGTGAGGCACTATCGCAGCAGCAGTCCCTCGATCTGATTGCGGAAGTGGCGGAGACATGGACCTGACCGGCGCCAAGTGGCGCAAGAGCACCCGCAGCAACGGCGGAGGCGGCAACTGCGTGGAGGTGGCCGACAACCTGTCCGGCGTGGTGGCCGTACGCGATTCCAAGGACCCGGCCGGTCCGGCGCTGGCCTTCGCACCTGCTGCCTGGCGTGCGTTCGTCGCCCGGCTTGCCGAGCGCCCGTAACGGGCATCGCCGCACGGCGAGCCGGGCGACATCTCCGACGTGGTGTCCCGGCAGCGCCCGCCCTCGACCCGGCACGTGGCCGGGCCTGTGGCAATCCCTCGACCCGGCAATGGGCCGGGCCTGTGGCAATCTCGACCTGATTGCGGAAGTGGCGGAGACATGGACCTGACCGGCGCCAAGTGGCGCAAGAGCACCCGCAGCAACGGCGGAGGCGGCAACTGCGTGGAGGTGGCCGACAACCTGTCCGGCGTGGTGGCCGTACGCGATTCCAAGGACCCGGCAGGGCCGGCGCTGGCCTTCGCGCCCGCTGCCTGGCGCGCGTTCGTTGCGCAGGTCGCCGAGCGCCCGTAGCGGGCTTCGCCGCCCAGCTGCGCCTGCGCCCCCGTAGCGGGCTTCGCCGCCCAGCGGCGCCAGCGCCCCCGTAGCACTGAATCTTGGACAGTTCCTGTTAGCGCGTAACGGGAACTGTCCAAGATCTGGTGGCGCGGTGTTGGCACGGTGGCCACAGTCGGCGGATGGTTCCCGACGAGCGGGCCGAGGCCCTGGATTGGCTGGCCTTCGAGCAGGCCGGCGTGCTTACCGCCGCGCAGGCCCGCACCGTGCTGACCGACGGCACCGTACGCGGGCTGGTCCGCACCGGGCGGTGGCGCTCGATCAGTCGCGGACTGCTGCTGACCGGCAATGGGCGGCTGACCCGGGACCAGCAGTTGTGGGTCGCCGTCCTCGCCGCCGGAGCGGGTGCGGTCCTCGCGGGCCCGACGGCGGCCACCGAGGCCGGGGTACGCGGCCTGCGGGCCGAGCCTCTGCACGTGCTTGTGCCGGCGGCTCGCCGGGCCGGTCGTACCAGCTTGCGCCGGTTGCCGATCGACATGGCCGCGGTGGTGGTGCACCGAACGGCAGTGCTGCCCGCCGAGCATCTTCAGGTCGGTCGCCCGCCCCGGACCACCACGCCGCGTGCGCTGGTCGACGCGGCCGGATGGGCATCGTCGGTACGGCAGGCGCAGGAGGTGCTCGCGGTCGGCTGCCAGCAGCGACGGGTGCTGCCCGAGGAGATGGCCGCCGTGCTCGACCTGCTGCCCTGGGCACCCCGACGGCAGTTGATCCGGCAGACCATCGACGATATCGCCGGTGGCGCCGAGGCACTGAGTGAGATCGATTTCGTTCGGCTCTGCCGTCGGGCCGGGCTGCCCCGGCCCGACCTGGAGGAACGGCGGACCGACGCGGCGGGACGGACGCGCTGGCTGGACGCGTACTGGCGGGCGTGGCGGGTGCACGTGGAGATCGACGGGTCACATCACCTGGACGTACGCCAGTGGGCCGATGACATGCGCCGGCAGAACGACGTCTGGACGGCCGGGGATCGGATCCTCCGCTTTCCCGCGTGGCTGGTCCGGGCGCACCCGGACGAGGTCGCCGACACCGTCCGGCGTGCCCTCCTCGCCGCCGGTTGGCGGCCGGACGTCTGAATCTTGGACAGTTCCCGTCAGCGCGGAACGGGAACTGTCCAAGATCTCATCCGAGCGGCCGTTCGCACCAAGATCGGGGCGCGTTGCGCCTGCCTACGGAGAGTGATGATCGGGTGGCTCATCCTTCTGGATGACCTTCTGGCGCGGATGGGCCAGTCTCGACCGTAACTTTTGCTGGATCTGGCAAAAGTTGCCTTCAAATCGTTCTAAGGTCTGGACAGCGCACGCCGAAGCCTCCTACTGTGTCGGGCACCACACATCGACACGTCGCCGATGTGAACGAGCCCGGTGGAGAGGTGACCCGTGCACACCGCCGACCCCCTGCACGTACGGCTACTGCGGTTGCTCCGCGACGAGGGAGCGCTGTCCCGGGCCGAGCTCGCCGACCGATTGCAGATGCCCCGCCCCCGGCTGCTCGCCGAACTGGAGCGGCTGGTGGCCCTCGGCTACGTGGCGGAGGCGGGCAAGGCGGCCTCCCGGGGTGGTCGCCGCTCCACTCTGGTCGAACTGAGCCCGCACCTGCGTTTCGCCGCCGTCGACCTGGGCGCCAGCTCCATCGACGTCGAGGTCGTCAACGGCCGGTTGGAGCCGGTCGCCGCGTACGCGGAGGTGGCCGACATCCGGTCCGGCCCCAAGGCCACCCTGCAACGGGTCAGCGAGCTGCTGCACAAGGCCCGAGCCGACGGGGTGTACGAACGGCTCGACGCGATCGGCGTCGGCGTACCCGGGCCGGTCAGCTTCCGCGACGGCGTACCGGTGTCCCCGCCGATCATGCCCGGATGGGACCGCTTCCCCGTCCGCGAACAGCTCACCCGCGAGCACGGCTGCCCGGCGGTCGTCGACAACGACGTGAACATCATGGCGATCGGCGAGCGACACGGCGGGGTGGCGCACTCGGTCGACGACTTCCTGTTCGTCAAGATCGGCACCGGCATCGGCTGCGGGATCTACCTCAGCGGCGAGGTCTACCGGGGCACCGACGGGTGCGCCGGGGACATCGGCCACATCCAGGTCGACCCGCACGGGCCGGTCTGCTCGTGCGGCAACGCCGGCTGCCTGGAGGCGCTGTTCAGCGGCGCCGCCCTGGCCAAGGACGCCACCGCCGCGGCCCGTGCCGGCGCCTCGCCCGCGTTGTCCGAGCGGCTGGCCGCCCACGGCACGGTCACCGCCCTGGACGTCGCCGCCGGTGCCGTCGAGGGGGACGTGACCTGCATCCAGCTGATCCGCGAGGGCGGTCGGCGGGTCGGCATCGTGCTCGCCGGGCTGGTCAGCTTCACCAACCCGTCGATGATCGTGATCGGCGGCGGGCTCGCCCAGCTCGGGCACGTCCTGCTCGCCGAGATCCGCAGCGTCGTCTACCGCCGCTCGCTGCCACTGGCGACCGGCAATCTTCCGGTCGTGCTGTCCGAGCTGGGACCGCGCGCCGGCGTCGCCGGTGCCGCCGTGCTCGCCAGCGACCTGGCCTTCGGGGAGGCGGCATGAGCGAGCGGCAGCAGACGGGCGACACGAGTGCCCCGCTGGTCGAGGCGCCCGCTGACACCGTCGCGGGCGAGGTGGTCCTGCGCCTGACCGACGTGGTGAAGACCTTCCCCGGAGTACGCGCGCTGGACGGCGTCCAGCTGGAGGTACGCGCGGGAGAGGTGCACTGCCTGCTCGGGCAGAACGGGGCCGGGAAGTCCACGTTGATCAAGGTGCTCGCCGGCGTGCACCGACCGGACTCGGGGCTGGTCGAGTGGCGGGGCGAGCCGGTCAACTTCGCCGACCCACAGGCCGCCATGCGCGCCGGGATCGCCACCATCTACCAGGAGCTCGACCTGGTCGAGGATCTATCGGTGGCCGAGAACGCCTTCCTCGGGCACGAGCCCCGCCGGTTCGGTTTCATCCGCCGGGGGCACATGGCCGGGCGGGCCCGCCAGATCCTCGGCCGGCTCGGCCACGCCGAGATCCCGCCCGGCCGGATGGTCCGGGCGTTGCCGGCGGCCGGCAAGCAGGTGGTCAGCATGGCCCGCGCGCTCTCCCACGAGGCCCGACTGATCATCATGGACGAGCCGAGCGCGGTGCTCGCCCACGACGAGGTGGAGAACCTCTTCCGGATCATCCGTGAACTGACCGCGCAGGGCATCGCGGTCATCTACATCTCGCACCGGCTGGAGGAGATCCGCGAGATCGGCGACCGGGTGACCGTACTCAAGGACGGCCGGACCACCGCGGCGAACCTGCCGGCCCGCGACACCCCGACCCGCGACCTGGTGTCCCGGATGACCGGCCGGACCATCGAGTACGTCTTCCCCGACCGCCCCGCGGGCAGCGAGATCGGCGACGAACTGCTCCAGGTCGACGGGCTGACCCGCGCCGGTGAGTTCGCCGACGTCTCGCTCACCGTCCGCGCCGGGGAGATCGTCGGCATCGCCGGGCTGGTCGGATCCGGCCGCTCCGAGCTGATGGAGACCATCTACGGTGCGCGCCGGGCCGAGGCGGGCACCGTACGGATGGGCGGCAAGGTGCTGCGGCCGGGCAGCGTCGGCGCGGCGGTGAAGGCCGGCATGGGCATGGCCCCTGAGGAGCGCAAGAGCCAGGCGCTGCTGCTCGGCGAGCCGATCTACCGCAACGTCACGCTGGCCACCTTCGGCCGTTACGCCCGCCTCGGGTTCACCGACGCCGCGACGGAGCGGGCCGAGGCGGACCGGATCGCCGAGAGCCTGGAGATGCGCCCGCGCGACGTCCGCCGGGCGGTGCGGACCCTCTCCGGCGGCAACCAGCAGAAGGTGGTGGTCGGGCGCTGGCTGCTCGGCGACACGAGGCTGCTGCTGCTCGACGAACCCACCCGGGGCGTGGACGTGGGCGCCCGGGCCGAGCTGTACCAGGTCATCCGGCAGCTCGCCGCCCAGGGCGTCGGGGTGCTGCTGGTCTCCAGCGAGGTACCGGAGGTGCTGGGCCTGGCCGACCGGGTGCTGGTGATGCGGGAGGGGCGGGTCGTCCGGACGGCCCCGGCCGGCGAACTCGACGAGAACACCGTGCTCGACCTCGTCATGGCGGGGTCTCTGATGGAAGGCGCACCGGCATGAGCGAGCGTCAGCGAGCGAATCATCAATACAGTGCGGAGGTGCCTCAGGCCCGCGCCGAGCGAAGCGAGGTGCCGGCATGAGCGATAGTCGGCCCACCGCGACGCAGTCCCCGCCGGTGGATCCGGCCGGGCCCGCCACGGCCGGGGACCACGCATTGCCTCCCACGCCGACCGGCGGCCGGATCTCCTGGTGGCACGGGGAGGGCGGCGATGGCGCGCGGCGCAACCTCGCCCTGATCGGGGTGCTGGTGGCGCTGGTCGTGATCGGCGCGGCCACCCGCTCCGACCTCTACTCCAACCCCGACTGGGTCTGGGCCAACATTCTCAGCATCCTCAAGCTCGCCTCGGTGGTCGGCGTGGTCACCGTCGGGATGACCTTCGTGATCATCGGTGGCGGCATCGACCTCTCGGTCGGCGCGATCGTCGCGTTGGCCGGGGTCTGGTGCACCACGGTCGCCACCCAGAGCTACGGCGCCGGCGGCATGATCTTTACGGCGATCGTCGTCGGGGTGGCGGTGGGCCTGGTCAACGGCACGCTCATCGCGTACGGGCGGCTGGTGCCGTTCATCGCCACGCTGGCCATGCTGGTCGCGGCCCGGGGGCTGGCTGCCGAGATCTCCGGCAAGCAGACCCAGATCTCGAACAACGGCACCATCAACGGCATCGCCAGCAACAATCTGTTCGGCATCCCGCTGCTGGTCTACATCCTGGCCGCCGTCGTCGCCGCCGGGTGGGTGCTGCTCAACCGCACCACCTTCGGCCGGCGTACGGTCGCCGTCGGCGGCAACCCGGAGGCCGCCCGGCTCGCCGGCATCAACGTCAAGCGGCACACTCTGATGCTCTACGGGCTCTCCGGACTCTGCTGCGGCATCGCCGCCATCATGCTCACCGCCCAGGCCACCTCGGCCCAGGCGGCGATGGCAAACCTCTATGAGCTGGACGCGATCGCTGCCGTGATCATCGGTGGCACGCTGCTCAGCGGCGGGCGGGGGACCATCATCGGCTCCCTGCTCGGTGTGATCATCTTCGCCACCATCACCAACCTCTTCGCCATCAACGGCCTCACCACCGAGGCGCAGAACATGGTCAAGGGCGGCATCATCGTCGCCGCCGTCCTGGTCCAGCAGGTCCAGTTCCGCAGCCTCACCCAGTTCTTCCGCCGCAACAACCGGCTCACCACCACCTGACCCCTCTCGCAACTCCGCACCACACCGGGCCACCCGAGCAGACGACGGTGGCCGGGTCGCGCACACCCAATTTCCCTCCATCACCTGAAACCAGGAGGTCGTCATGACCCAGCACAGTCGCGACATGTCGCGGCGCCGGCTGCTCTTCGGCGGGGCGGCCGTGGGCGCCGGTGTAATTCTCGCCGGTTGCACCAGCAACGAGCAGCAGACGCCGACCGAGGCGCAGACCAAGGCAGCCGAGACCGGCGGCAACGCCGAGCCCGGCAAGCAGGTGACGATCGGCTTCTCGGCGCCGGCCGCCGACCACGGCTGGATCGCCGCGATCACCAACAACGCCAAGGCGCAGGCGGCGGCGTACTCCGACGTGGAGTTCAAGACGGTCGAGGCCGGCGCGGACGCGGCGGCCCAGCGGGCGGCGCTGTCCACCCTGATCTCCCAGAAGCCCGACGTGATCGTGCTGTTGCCGCACGACGGCAAGGAACTCAACTCGTTCGGCCTGGAGGCGATGCAGGCCGGCATCCCAGTGGTCAACCTGGACCGGGCCTTCCCGGACGCCAAGGCGTACCGGTTGCAGATCAAGGGCGACAACTACGGCATGGGCGTCTCCGCCGCCACGTTCATCGTCGAGCAGCTCAAGGCCAAGAACGTCAGCAACCCGGTGATCGCCGAGATCGCCGGGATGGACGAACTGGAGCTGACCCAGGAGCGGTCCAAGGGCTTCACCGACACCCTGGCCCAGCACGGCTTGCGGGTGGCCAACCGCCGGGCGGCCCGGTTCACCGTCGACTCCGGGCAGCAGGAGGCGAGCCAGCTGCTCCAGGCTCTGCCGAAGATCGACGCGCTCTGGAACCACGACGACGACCAGGGCGTCGGCGTGCTGGCCGCGATCAGCCAGGCCAACCGCAGCGAGTTCTTCATGGTCGGCGGTGCCGGCTCGAAGAAGGCCATGGAGGACATCCAGGCGGACAACACGGTGCTCAAGGCGACGGTGACCTACAGCCCGTCGATGGCCTCCTCGGCGATCTCGCTGGCCCGGCTGATCGGCCAGGGCCGGGGGATGTCCGACCTGGTGGAGCTCCAGGTGCCCAAGGAGATCGTCCTCGCCTCCGAAACGATCACCAAGGAGAACGCGAGCAACTACCTGAAGCTCGGGTTCTGACACAACGGGGGGAGACCCACCTTGTCCACGAGAGACAGTCAGCTGCGGGTCGGCATGGTCGGCTACGCGTTCATGGGCGCCGCGCACTCGCAGGCGTGGCGCACCGTGAACCGGGTGTACGACCTGCCGGCGCGGGCCCGGATGGTGCTCGTCGCCGGGCGAGACCCCGGAAAGGTGGCCGAGGCCGCCGACCGGCTCGGCTGGGAGGAGCACACGACGGACTGGCGGGAACTGGTGGCCCGGCCGGACATCGACGTGGTCGACATCTGTACGCCGGGGGACAGCCACGCCGAGATCGCCCTCGCCGCACTGGCCGCCGGCAAGCACGTGCTGTGCGAGAAGCCGTTGGCCAACACCGTTTCCGAGGCTCGGGAGATGGCCGCGGCGGCGGCCGCCGCCCGGGCCGGCGGGGCGCGGTCGATGTGCGGGTTCAACTATCGGCGGGTACCCGCGGTGGCGCTGATGCGCCAGCTGGTCGCCGACGGGCGGCTCGGCGAGATCCGGCATGTCCGGGCCACCTATCTGCAGGACTGGATCGTGGACCCGCAGTTCCCGTTGGTCTGGCGGTTGCGCAAGGATCTGGCGGGCTCCGGCGCGCTGGGCGACATCGGCGCGCACATCGTCGACCTGACCCAGTACGTCACCGGTCAGCGGATCAACGGCGTCAGCGCGGTGACCGAGACCTTCGTCAAGGAACGGCCGCTGCCGACCGAATCGAGCGGGCTGGCCGGGCAGGCCGACGGTGCCGCCACCGCCACCGGCCCGGTCACCGTCGACGACGCGGCGATCTTCGTGGCCCGGCTCGACGGCGGGGCGCTGGCCACCTACGAGGCGACCCGGTTCGCCACCGGGCGCAAGAACGCTCTCCGCGTGGAGATCAACGGGTCGCTGGGCAGCGTCGCCTTCGACCTGGAGCGGCTCAACGAACTGGAGTTCTACGACGCGGCGCGACCCGCCGCCGAGCAGGGCTTCAGCCGGATCCTGGTGACCGAGGGCGAGCACCCGTACCTGTCGGCCTGGTGGCCGCCGGGCCACATCATCGGGTACGAGCACTCCTTCACCCACCAGATGCGCGACTTCATCGAGGCGGTGGCGACCGGCGTCGACCCGACGCCCTCCTTCGCCGAGGCGTTGCAGGTGCAGCTGGTGTTGGACGCGGTGGTCCGGTCGGCCGAACTGGGGTCCTCGTGGACCGATGTGGAGCCGACGCTGGCGACGGTCGCCGCCTGAGCCACCTCCGGTACCGACCGGCGAGGGCCGGCCGCGGTTGCGCCCCGCGGCCGGGTACGGGTCGGGACCGGAGGTCGTGCCCACGGGCCACCCGGCCCGGTGGCACGAGCAATGCGGTTCCTCCGGTGCGGCCGGACCGGGATTCCCCGGCCGCACCGGAGGACCGCCGCCCGGGCGGTCCCTGGACCGCCACACCGACCTCGACCGTCTCCGGGCGGTCGGTGTCTGACGAGTCGTCCGGTCGGACGCGCCGCGTGCCGGCCGGCCGGATGCGGGGCAAGCAGGAGCGAGACGCCGACTGCCCCTGCCTGCCAGCCCCGTCCGTCCGCACCCGCTCCGGGTCACCGGTCCGGCGGCGTCGCCGCCGACGTCGGCGCCGGCCGGTGAGTTCTCAACCGGAGCGGACGGCGGACGGGGCGCATCCGCACAAAGGGTATCTTTCGGAATGATCTTCTGATATCAATGTAATTCTATGCAGGCCGGTTTCCCGACCGGGAAGGAGTGCCATGCGTACGGGTGTCTGGCTGGTGGGAGCGCGCGGTTCGGTCGCGACCACCAGCATCGTGGGGGCGCTCGCCCTGCGGGCCGGGTTGACCGGGCCGACCGGGTGTGTCACCGAGCTGCCCGAGGTGCGGGGTCCGTCCCTGCCGGCCTTCGCCGACCTGGTCTTCGGCGGGCACGACGTGGTCGCCACCCCGCTCGCCAAGCGCGCCGAGGCGCTCGCCACCGCAGGTGTGCTGCCCGCCCGTCTGGCCGCCGCGCTCGGGGAGGAACTGGCCTCGGTCGAGCGGGAACTGCGGCCCGCACCGACCGCCGGGAGCCAGGCCGAGCGCGCCACCGCCATGGTCCGCGACCTCACCGAGTTCCGGGAGCGGCACGGGCTGGCCCGGGTCGTGGTGGTCAACGTCGCGGCCACCGAGCCGGCCCCTCGCCCGCACGCCGCACACGCCGACCCGGCCGCGCTGCGGGCCGCCCTCACCGGCCCCGACGAGGTGCTGCCGGCCAGCTCGCTGTACGCGTACGCGGCGGTGACGGCGGGCTGCCCGTACGTCGACTTCACCCCGTCGACCGGGCTGCGGCTGCCGGCGCTGGCCGCGCTGGCCGACGCCCACCGGGTGCCGTACGCGGGGCACGACGGCAAGACCGGGGAGACCCTGCTCAAGTCGGTGCTCGCCCCGATGTTCGCGATGCGCCACCTCGCCGTCCGGTCCTGGTCCGGGATCAACCTGCTCGGCGGGGGCGACGGCGCCACCCTGGCCGACCCGGCCGCCAACGCCGCCAAGGTGCGCAGCAAGCAACGGGTGCTCGGCGAGACGCTCGGCTACCTGCCGCAGGGCGACACCCGGATCGAGTACGTCGAGGACCTGGGCGACTTCAAGACCGCGTGGGATCTGATCACCTTCGCCGGGTTCCTGGGCACCGGGATGCGCCTGGAGTTCACCTGGCACGGCTGCGACTCGGCGCTGGCCGCCCCGCTCGTGCTCGACCTGGCCCGGCTCACCGCCGCCGCGCACGCCGCGGGCCACACCGGGCCCCTGGCCGACCTCGCCTTCTTCTTCAAGGATCCGCTCGACTCCGCCACCGGATCGCTCGCCGACCAGTGGACCCGGCTGTGCGCGTTCGCCCGGCAGCTGCACGACGGAGGTGCCGATGCCGCGCATGGCTGACCTCGCCGAGCTGGTCCGCGCCCCGGCCGCGCTCTCGGTGCCCGGGGACGTGGTCGCCGGTGCCGCCGCGGCGGGCGCGCTCGGTCCGCGTACGCCAGTCCTGGCCGCCTCGTCGGTGCTGCTGTACTGGGCCGGCATGGCCGCCAACGACTGGGCCGACCGGCGGTTGGACGCCGTCGAACGCCCTGAGCGGCCGATCCCCAGCGGCCGGGTCACCCCCGGGCTGGCCCTCGGCCTCGCCGCCGGCCTCACCGCCGCGGGCGTCGGGCTCGCCGCCGCCGCCGGGGGCCGTCGCGCCGCCGCCGTCGCGCTGCCCCTCGCCACCGCCGTCTGGGGGTACGACCTGGCGGCCAAGAACACCGCAGCCGGGCCGGCCGTGATGGCCACCTGCCGGGGGCTGGACGTGCTGCTCGGCGCCGCCAACGGCCGGCCGGTACGGGCGCTGCCGGCGGCGGTGACCGTCGCGGCGCACACCTGGACCGTCACCGCCCTCTCCCGCCGCGAGGTCAGCGGCGCCGACCGCGCGTTGCCGCTGGGAACCCTCGCCGGCACCGCCCTGGTCGCCGCGAGCGCCGTGATCCGTCCCGCGCCCCGCCCTGCCGGCCGCTTCCTGGACTCCGCCTCGGCTCGACCGAGGACTTCGACACCCGCCCTAGAGTTTTCCCGACCGTCTCGCAACGGGACAGTGCCCGCGCCGGACGCCGCCGGGCCGCCGGCCCGGCCCGGCCTCGAATCCGGGGTACGACGTGCCGTCCGCGCCGTGGCGGTGGCCCTGCCCGGCGTCCTCGCCGCCTGGTACGCCGCCCGCTACGGCACCGCACAGGCGCGAGTGGTCGCCCGGCCCACCGCCGGCCGGGTCCGGGCGGCGGTGGGCGCCGGCATCACCGGCCTGCCCGCGTTGCAGGGCGCGCTGACCGCACGCGCCGGCGCCGGCCCGCTCGGGCTGGCGGTGGCGGCGGCCGCGCCACTGGGCCGGCGGCTGGCCCGGAAGGTCTCCCCGACATGACCGCCGCCGCCCGCCCCGCGCCCGGTCCCAGCGTCACCGGGACCGCCGGGCTGCGGTTCGGGTACGGCACCAACGGCTTCGCCAACCATCGACTCGACGACGCGCTCGCGGTCATCGCCGATCTCGGCTACGCCGGCGTCGCGCTCACCCTGGACCACGACCACCTCGACCCGTTCGCGCCAGGGCTGGCCGGGCGGGTCGACGCCGTCGGCCGCCGGCTGGCGGCGCTCGGTCTCGGCGTGGTGGTCGAGACCGGGGCCCGCTACCTGCTCGACCCCTGGCACAAGCACGCCCCGACGCTGCTGCACGACGAACCGGCCCGCCGGATCGAGTTCCTGCGCCGCGCGGTGGCGATCGGTGCGGACCTCGGTGCCGAGGCGGTCTCCTTCTGGGCCGGTGTGCGGCCCGAGTCCGTCCCGGCGTCGGTGGCCTGGGACCGGCTGGTGTCCGGCTGCGCCACGGTGGTCGAGGCGGCCGACGCCGCCGGGGTGGCCCTCGGCTTCGAACCCGAGCCGGGCATGCTGGTCGAGGACATCGCCGACTGGCGCCGGCTGTACGCGGCCCTGGGCGCACCGGCCCGCCTGGGCATCACCCTCGACATCGGACACTGTCGCTGCCTGGAGCCGCAGCCCGTGCCCGACTGCGTCCGCGCGGTCGCCGCGCATCTGGTCAACGTGCAGATCGACGACATGCGGCGAGGCGTGCACGAGCACCTGGAGTTCGGCACGGGCGAGATCGACTTCCCGCCGGTACTGGCCGCGCTGCGCGAGGTCGGCTACCGGGGCCTGGTCGCGGTCGAGTTGCCCCGCCACTCGCACGCCGCCCCGGCCGTCGCCACCCGATCGCTGGACTTTCTGCGCGCGGCCGACGGCGGTAGCACTGGCAGCAGTTGAGGGAGGAGACGGCGATGACACCGGACGACCTGCGGGCAGCCCTACGGGGCGTACCCGACCCGGACTGGCTGGCGGCGGCGCTGCACCGCGTCGCGGTCGAGGCGGCGACGATCACGGCGTTCTTTCCGGCCGCCGGCCGGCGTTGCGGTCGGGCCGCGCTGCCCGACCTGCCCGACTGGACCGCCGACGAGGCGGCCCGCGCACTGCTACTGGCCAGCCTGCCGGCCGGCCACGCGGGATGGGCGGATGCGCTCTACCGCGACGGGGACGCCGCCGAGAAGCGGGCCGTGCTCAAGGCGCTGCCGCTGCTGCCGATCGGTGCGGCCGGGGTGCCGCTGCTGCACGACGCCATCCGCACCAACGACACCCGGCTGGTCGCCGCCGCCCTCGGCCCGTACGCGAGCCACCTCGACCCGTCGACGTGGCGGCAGGCCGTGCTCAAGTGCGTCTTCACGGGCGTACCGCTGGCCGTGGTCGCCGACCTCGACGCCCGCGCCGACGGGGAGCTGGCGGCGATGCTCGCCGCGCTCGCCGCCGAGCGGCGGGCCGCCGGCCGGACCATGCCCGCCGACGCCACCGAGCTGCTCGATCGGCTACCCGCCACCGAGCTGCTGGATCGGCTACCCGCCGAGACTGGCCAACCGCACCTCAGGGAGGCGTGAATGCGCATCTTCGACCCGCACATCCACATGACGTCCCGGACCACCGACGACTACGAGCGGATGGCGGCCGCAGGTGTCCGGGCGGTGGTGGAGCCGGCATTCTGGCTGGGCCAGCCGCGCACCAACGTCGGCTCGTTCACCGACTACTTCGACTCGCTGGTCGGCTGGGAGCCGTTCCGGGCCGGGCAGTTCGGGGTGCGCCACCACGCCACGGTGGCGCTCAACCCCAAGGAGGCGAACGATCCGCGCTGCCGGCCGGTGCTCGACGTGCTACCCCGCTACCTGGAAAAGGACGGCGTGGTGGCGGTGGGTGAGATCGGGTACGACTCGATGACGCCCGAGGAGGACGCCGCCTTCGCCGCCCAGCTCGCCCTGGCCGTGGCGCACGACCTGCCGGCGCTGGTGCACACTCCGCACCGGGACAAGGCCCGGGGCGTCGAGCGCAGCCTGGCCGTGGTCGCCGAGTCCGGCATCGAGCCGGGCCGGGTGGTGCTCGACCACCTCAACGAGGTGACCGTGAAGCTGGTCCGGGACACCGGCTGCTGGCTCGGCTTCTCCATCTACCCCGACACCAAGATGTCCCCGCCCCGGATGGTCGAGCTGCTCAAGGCGTACGGGACCGAGCGGATGCTGGTCAACTCGGCCGCCGACTGGGGGCGCTCCGACCCGCTGCTCACCCGGGCCACCGGCGAGGCGATGCTGCTCGCCGGGTTCACCGACGAGGACGTCGACCGGGTGCTCTGGCGCAACCCGGTCGAGTTCTACGGGCAGTCCGGTCGGCTCGACCTGAGCGACGAGGACGCCCCGGAGCCGACCTTCGCCGGCAACTCGATCCTGCGCGGCGGCAGCTGATGCGGTTGCGGCACACCGGCGGGCGCACCGTCCACCTCGGGTACTGCACCAACGTGCACCCCGCCGAGGACCTCGCCGGCATTCTCGCCCAACTCGACCGCTACGCGGTGCCGGTCCGCTCGGCACTCGGCACCGACCTGCTCGGCCTCGGCCTGTGGCTGGCCGCCCCGGTCGCCGCCGAGTTGGCCGCCGACCCCGGCGCCCGTCGCCGGTTCCGCACCGAGCTGGCCGTACGCGGTCTGGAGGTGGTCACCCTCAACGGTTTCCCGTACGCGGCCTTCCAGGCACCCGTGGTCAAGGGCGCGGTGTACCAGCCGGACTGGACCACCGCCGAGCGGCTCGGGTACACCCTGGACCTGGCCCGGATCCTCGCCGACCTGCTGCCGGACGACGCCGCCCGCGGCTCGGTCTCCACCCTGCCGCTGGCCTGGCGGGAGCCCTGGGACAGCACCCGGGCGGACGCTGCCCGCCGCCGGCTCGACCAGCTCGCCGCCGGGCTCGCCGCCGTCGAGCGGGACACCGGCCGACCGGTTCGGGTCGGCTTCGAGCCGGAGCCCGGCTGCGTCGTGGAGAGCACCGCACAGGCGGCGGCGCTGCTGTCCGGGATGGACACCGGACGGCTCGGGGTCTGCCTGGACCTCGCCCACCTCGCCTGCGCCTGGGAGGAACCCGTCGCCGCCCTCGGCCGGCTGGCGGCGGCCGGCCTGCCGGTGGTGAAGGTCCAGGTGTCCGCCGCGTTGGAGGCGGCCGACCCGGCCGGTGACGCCGCGACGTTGCACCGCTGGGTCGAGCCGCGTTTCCTGCACCAGACCCGTGCCGCCGGCTGCGCCACCGCGACCGCGGCGGCGACGACGGCCGACGCAGCCGTCACCGGGCGGCCCGATCCGGCCGACCCGGCGGATCCCGCCTGGGCGGCCGACGACCTGGACGGCGCGCTCGCCGCGGCGCTGCCGGGCCCGTGGCGGGTGCACTACCACGTGCCGCTGCACGCCCCACCCGAGCCGCCGCTGGGCTCGACCCTGCCGGTGCTGCGCGCCGCGTTGGCCGCGCTCTTCGCCGGCGCCGACGCCGGCTGCGACCACCTCGACGTCGAGACGTACACCTGGGGAGTGCTGCCGGCGGAACGGCGCCCGCGCACCGACGCGGAGCTGGCCGCCGGGATCGCCGCCGAGTTGGCCTTCGCCCGCGACGAGCTGGTCACCCTCGGCCTGACCCTGACCACTGCGAAACGGAGCGAGGTAGCGGCATGAGCAAGCGGCTGGTGGTGCTGGACGTGGTGGGGCTGACCCCACGCCTGCTGGCGCACATGCCCCGGCTGCGCGCGGTGGCCGACGCCGGCTTCCGCGCCGAGCTGGGTACGGTGCTGCCGGCGGTGACCTGCTCGGTGCAGTCGACCTTCCTCACCGGTGCCCTCCCGACCGACCACGGGATCGTCGGCAACGGGTGGTACTTCCGGGACCTCGGCGAGGTGCTGCTGTGGCGGCAGCACCACGCGCTGGTGGGCGGGGAGAAGCTGTGGCAGGCCGCCCGCCGGGTGAAGCCCGGGTACACGGTGGCGAACGTCTGCTGGTGGTACGCGATGGGCGCGGACGTGGACTGGACGGTCACCCCGCGGCCCGTCTACCACGCCGACGGGCGCAAGGATCCGGACTGCTACACCGACCCGCCGGAGCTGCACGACGCGCTCACCGAGGCGCTGGGCACCTTCCCGCTGTTCACCTACTGGGGGCCCGGCGCCGGGCTGTCCTCGTCCCGGTGGATCAGCCGGGCGGCCGAGCGGATCCTCGCCGACCACACGCCGGACCTGACCCTGGTCTACGTCCCGCACCTGGACTACGACCTGCAACGGTTCGGCCCGTCCTCGCCCCGTGCCGCCGCCGCGGCGGCCGAGCTGGACGGCGTGCTCGCCCCGCTGCTGGACGCCGCGCAGGCGCGCGACGCGACGGTCGTGGTGCTGTCGGAGTACGGCATCACCGACGTGTCCCGGCCGGTCGACGTCAACCGGTTGTTGCGCGCCGAGGGGCTGCTGCGGGTCCACACGCAGGCCGGGATGGAGTACCTCGACCCGTGGACCTCACGGGCGTTCGCGGTCGCCGATCACCAGGTCGCCCACGTGTACGTGCGGGACCCGGCGGACGTGCCGGCGGTGGCGAAGCTCTGCGCCGGGCTGCCCGGGGTGGCCGAGGTGCTCGACGCGGCAGGCAAGGCGGCGCACGGGCTGGACCACCCGCGCGCCGGTGAGCTGGTGCTGGTGGCCGAGCCGGACGCCTGGTTCACGTACTACTACTGGCTGGACGACGCCCGGGCACCGGACTTCGCGCGACTGGTCGAGATCCACCGCAAACCCGGCTACGACCCGGCGGAACTGTTCTTCGACCCGGCCGACCCGGGCGCGGCGAAGCGACGGGCCGCTGTCGCGCTGGCCCGCAAGAAACTGGGCATGCGGTACCTGATGAGCGCGGTCGGGCTGGACGCGGGCGCGCGGGCGGTCCGGGGTTCCCACGGGCGGTTGCCCGCCGACCCCGCGGACGGGCCGGTCCTGCTCTGCTCCGACCCGTCGGCGGCCCGGGAGCGGATCGCGGCCACGGAGGTGAAGGGGCTGCTGCTGGAGCTGGCCGGGTTGGAGGGGCGATGACCGTCACGGTGGCGCCGACCGACGTGAACGGGTTGCGGGCCCGGTTCGACGCCGAGTTGACCGCCTTCCTCGACCGGCAGGACCCGGACTGGCCGGACGGCGCGCCGCGCGGTGTCTTCACCACGTTGCACCGGTTCGTACTGGCCGGCGGCAAGCGGCTGCGTCCGCTGTTCTGCTACTGGGGCTGGCGGGGCGCGGGCGGCCCGGACGGAACGCCGATCGTGGCCGCCGCAGCGGCGCTTGAGCTGTTCCACGCGTTCGCGCTGATCCACGACGACATCCTCGACGGCAGCGACCGTCGTCGGGGGGAACCCTCGGTGCACCGGATCTTCGCCGACCTGCACAGCCGCTCGTCGTGGCGGGGCGACCCCGAGACGTACGGGCGCAACACCGCCCTGCTCTGCGGTGACCTCTGCGCTGCCTGGTCGGACCAGATGTTCCACGAGTGCGGGCTGAACGCCGAGGCGGTGCTCCGGGGCTACGGCGTCTTCGCGCTGATGCGTACCGAGGTGATCGCGGGGGAGTACCTCGACCTGGTGTCCGGGGTGGGTGACGGCTCGGTGGCCAGCGCGCTCACCGTGATCCGGATGAAGGCGGCCCGGTACACGGTCACCCGGCCGTTGCAGATCGGTGCCACCCTGGCCGGCGCGCCGGAGGAGCTGGTCGCCGCGCTCGCCGAGTTCGGCGACCCGCTGGGGGACGCCTTTCAGCTCCGCGACGACGTGCTGGGGGTCTTCGGCGATCCGGCGGTCACCGGAAAGTCGGTTCTGGACGACCTGCGGGAGGGCAAGCCGACGGTGATGATGGCGCTGGCCCGTGATGCCGCTGACCGGGCTCAGAGCGCGCGGCTGCGGGAGTTGTTCGGCAATCCCGACCTGGACGCGGACGGCGCCGCCGAGCTGCGGAAGATCATCGAGAGCACCGGGGCCCGGACGAAGATCGAGCAGATGATCCAGGTGCGTGCCGACGCCGCGATGGCTGCCCTGGAGCAGACCGCGGTGACCGCGGAGTGCCGGGCGGCGCTGACCGCGCTGGCCGCCCAGGCGATCGACCGCCAGCACTGAGCAGGGAGCCGTCCCGCCGGCTTTTGATCAGATTGACGAAAGTCTGTGCGAGGGCGCCGGAAGGTGTAGACATATCGATGAATGTAATTTACTGTCGTCGCCAACACGGATTGTTTCGTCGAGGTGAACCGGCGGCGCGGTAACCCGACTGGTGACCACCGGGCACGTGGCCCGCCAGCCATCGGTGGTCACGGCCGACCGGGCACAGCACCCGCCGGCCGACGGCATCCCCGCTACGGCACCCGGCGCGACGGCGCGCGCCCCGCCCTGGCAGTCATTCGTCAGGAAGGGACAGCACTGCGATGTCCATCAAGGACACCACCCCACCACGTCCCCCACGCTGGTTCACCGCCGGCTCGGCGCTGCTCCTCGTCGCCACGGCCGGCACGGTCAGCCTCGGCGCCGGCCCGGCCGCACTCGGCGGACCCACCCCGGCCCAGGCCCACCCGATCGTCGCCACCGACTTCCAGCAGGTCACCCTCGCCAAGGGGGTGGCCGAGGTCGGCGAGCCGATGACCATCACGGTGCTGCCGGACCGCTCGGTCCTGCACACCGCCCGCAACGGCACGGTCCGCCGCACCGACGCGGCCGGCACCACCTCGGTGATCGGCACCATCCCGGTCTACACCCACGACGAGGAGGGGTTGCAGGGCATCGGGGCCGACCCGAACTTCGCCAGCAACCGGCACATCTTCCTCTACTACGCTCCGCCGCTGTCCACCCCGAGCGGCGACGCCCCGGCGACCGGCACCAACTTCTCCGCCTGGCAGGGCGTCAACCGGCTGTCCCGGTTCACCCTGAACGCCGACTTCACCATCAACCAGGCCAGCAAGGTCGACGTCCTGGACGTCCCCGCCGACCGGGGCATGTGCTGCCACGTCGGTGGTGACATCGACTTCGACGCGGCGGGCAACCTGTACCTGTCCACCGGCGACGACACCAACCCGTTCGACTCCGGCGGGTACGCCCCGGTTGACGAGCGGACCAACCGCAACCCGGCGTACGACGCGCAGCGCAGCGCGGCCAACACCAACGACCTGCGCGGCAAGATCCTCCGCATCAAGGTCAACGCCAACGGGACGTACTCGATCCCGGCCGGCAACATGTTCGCCCCCGGCACGGCCCGGACCCGCCCCGAGATCTACGCGATGGGCTTCCGCAACCCGTTCCGGATGAGCGTCGACAAGGCGACCGGCATCGTCTACGTCGGCGACTACGGGCCGGACGCGGGCACCACCACGAGCCGCGGTCCCAGCGGGCAGGTGGAGTTCAACCGGGTCACCGGGCCGGGCTTCTACGGCTGGCCGTACTGCACCGGCACCAACACCGCCACCGAGACGTACGCCAAGTGGGACTTCGCCACCGGCACCGCCGGCCCGAAGTACAACTGCACCGGCGGGGCGACCAACAGCTCGTTCCGCAACACCGGCCTGGCCACCCTGCCGGCGGCCAAGCCCTCCTGGATCCGGTACGCCGGCGACGCCGGCAGCCCGCCGGAGTTCGGTGGCGGCTCCGAGTCCCCGATGGGCGGCCCGGTCTACCGGTACAACGCCGCGTCGACGTCGAGCACCAAGTGGCCGCAGAGCTTCGACGGGCAGTTCTTCGCCGGGGAGTTCGGCCGGGGCTGGATCAAGCCGATCCACGTCAACGGTGACGGCACGGTGGGCCCCATCGACACCTTCCCGTGGAACGGCAAGCAGGTCATGGACATGGCGTTCGGCCCGGACGGCGCGCTCTACGTGCTGGACTACGGCACCGGCTACTTCAACGGCGACGCCAACTCGGCCCTCTACCGGTACGACTACGTCGGCGGCGGCAACCGCGCACCGACGGCGGTGGCGTCGGCGGACAAGACCTCCGGCGTGGCCCCGTTGACCGTGAGCTTCTCCTCGGCCGGGTCGTCGGACCCGGAGGGTGGGGCGTTGACCTACTCGTGGGCGTTCGGCGACGGCACCACCTCGACGGCGGCCAACCCGACCAAGACGTACACCGCCAACGGCACCTACACGGCCACGCTGACCGTACGCGACCCGCAGGGCGCGACCGGTACCGCGAGCGTGCGGATCGGGGTCGGCAACACCGCTCCGACGGTCACCATCACCAGCCCCGGCAACGGCCAGCTGTTCAGCTTCGGTGACACCGTGCCGTTCAGCATCACGGTGACCGACCCGGAGGACGGCACGATCGACTGCACCAAGGTCAAGATGACCTACGTCCTGGGCCACGACAGCCACGGCCACCAGATCACCTCGCAGAACGGCTGCTCCGGCACGATCGCCATCCCGGTCGACGGTGAGCACGACGACGCGGCGAACATCTTCGGGATCTTCGACGCCGAGTACACCGACTCGGGTGGCCTGACCACGCACACCCAGCACACCCTGCAGCCCCGCAAGCGGCAGGCGGAGCACTACAAGACCGCCTCGGGCATCGCGACCTTCGACAAGACGACCGCGGAGGGCGGCAAGACCGTCGGCGACATCCACAACGGCGACTGGATCGCGTTCGAGCCGTACCGGCTGGGCAACGTGACCTCGTTCAGCGCCCGGGTCTCCTCGGCCGGCTCCGGCGGCACCCTCCAGGTGCGGGCCGGCTCGGCCACCGGCACCGTGCTCGGCTCGGCCACCGTCCCGGTGACCGGGGCGTGGGACGCGTTCACCACGGTGACCGGCGGCATCAGCAACCCGCCCACCGGCACCACCACGCTGTACCTGACCTTCGCCGGATCGGGCACGGGCGCGCTCTACGACCTGGACTCGTTCACCTTCACCACCGGCAGTGGTGGCACCGGCGGCACGGGCCCGATCACGGGCCTGGCCGGGAAGTGTCTGGACGTGCGGAACGCGGCTACGGCTGACGGTACGCAGATCCAGATCTACACCTGCAACGGCACCGCGGCGCAGACCTGGACGGTGACGCCGAACTCCACGATCCGGGCGTTGGGCAAGTGCCTGGACATCTCCGGCGGCGGTTCGGCGGACGGCACGAAGATCCAGCTCTGGACCTGCAACGGCAGCGGGGCCCAGAACTGGTCGGCGCAGGCGAACGGGACGCTGCGCAACCCGCAGTCGGGCAAGTGCCTGGACGTGTCGAACAACAGTTCGGCCGACGGCCAGGCGGTGCACCTGTGGACCTGCCACACCGGCGCCAACCAGCGCTGGATCCTGCCCTGATGAAAGGAGGGGCCCCCTATTAACGTCTGGTGTACTAAAAGGGGCCCCTCCTAACACCCAACGTTGGGAGAGCGACATGCGCAGACTCCTTCGACCCGCCTTCGGCGTGGCCACCGCCGCCCTCGCCGTTCTCGCCTGCACCACCCCGGCCACCCCGGCCAGCGCCGCCGACGCCCCGTACGACGTGCTGATCTTCTCCAAGACGGCCGGCTTCCGGCACGACTCCATCGCGGTCGGCACCCAGGCCATCCGTGACCTGGGCGCGGCGAACAGCTTCACCGTCACCGCCACCGAGGACGCCGCCGCCTTCACCGCCACCAACCTCGCCCGATTCAGGGTGGTGGTCTTCCTCAACACCACCGGTGACGTGCTCAACGCCAGCCAGCAGACCGCCTTCGAGTCGTACATCGGCTCCGGCGGCGGCTTCGTCGGGGTGCACGCCGCCGCCGACACCGAGTACGACTGGCCCTTCTACGGCAACCTGGTCGGGGCGTACTTCCAGTCGCACCCGGCCATCCAGCAGGCCAACGTCCGGGTGGAGAACCGGGCCCACGCGGCCACCGCGCACCTGCCGCAGACCTGGACCCGCACCGACGAGTGGTACGACTACCGGGCCAACGTCCGCCCCGGCGCACGGGTGCTGGCCAACCTCGACGAGTCGTCGTATTCGGGCGGCGTGATGGGCGCAGACCACCCGATCGCCTGGTGCAAGACCTACAGCGGTGGGCGGTCCTTCTACACCGGCGGCGGGCACACCCAGGCGTCGTACGCCGACCCGGCGTTCCGGGCGCACCTGCTCGGCGGCATCCGGTACGCGGCCGGCCGCACCAAGGCCGACTGCCGGCCGGAGACCGGCTACACCACGCTCTACAACGGCTCGACCACCGGCTGGTCCCAGGCCGGCCCGGGTGGCTTCACCAACTCCGACGCCACCCTCACCTCCTCAGGCGGGATGGGCCTGTACTGGTACAGCGCGAAGCAGTTCACCAACTACTCGCTGAAGCTGGACTGGCGGCTCAACGGGGACGACAACTCGGGAGTCTTCATCGGCTTCCCGCCGTCGAGTGATCCGTGGTCGGCGGTGAACAACGGCTACGAGATCCAGATCGACGCGACCGATGCGCCGGACCGCACCACCGGCGCCGTCTACACCTTCAAGTCCGCCGACATCCCCGCCCGGGACGCGGCGCTCAACCCGCCCGGGGAGTGGAACACCTACGAGCTGCTGGTGGAGGGGAACCGTCTGCAGGTCTTCCTGAACGGCGCGAAGATCAACGACTTCACCAGCACCGACCCGGCCCGTTCGCTCGCCGGCCACATCGGCATCCAGAACCACGGCGCCGGCGACGTGGCGTCGTTCCGCAACATCCGGATCAAGGAACTGGGCGGCTCGAACCCGCCGGGCGGCAACACCACGGTCCAGGCCGAGGCGTTCAGCTCGGCCAACGGGGTCACCGCGTTCGCCAAGGCCGGCGCCAACGGCGGCCAGACCCTGGGCTACATCGACCCGGGGGACTGGGCGGCGTACAACAACCTCGACCTGACCGGCGTCACCTCGTTCCGGGCCCGGGTGGTCTCCGGCGGGCCGGGCGGCACGATCCAGGTACGCACCGGCTCGCCCACCGGCACGGTGCTCGGCTCGGTGGCGGTGCCGAACACCGGCAGCTGGACCACCTTCGCCGACGTCACGACCACCCTGTCCAACGTCCCGTCCGGCCTGCGGAACGTCTACCTGACCTTCACCGGCTCGGGCTCGGGGCTCTTCGACGTCGACGACTTCACCCTGGTGCGGGGCAGTGGTGGGACCGGCGGCACCGGCCCGATCACCGGCCTGGCCGGGAAGTGTCTGGACGTGCGGAACGGGGCCACCGCCGACGGTACGCAGATCCAGATCTACACCTGCAACGGCAGTACCGCCCAGACCTGGACGGTGACGCCGAACTCGACGATCCGGGCGTTGGGCAAGTGCCTGGACATCTCCGGTGGTGGTTCGGCGGACGGCACGAAGATCCAGTTGTGGACGTGCAACGGCAGCGGGGCGCAGAACTGGTCGGCGCAGGCGAACGGGACCCTGCGTAATCCGCAGTCGGGCAAGTGCCTGGACGTGTCGAACAACAGCTCGGCCGACGGCCAGGCGGTGCACCTCTGGACCTGCCACACCGGCGCCAACCAACGCTGGGTGCTTCCCTGAAAGGCGGGGCCCCCTGTTAACGCCTGGCGTTGTACAGGGGGCCCTTTTTAACCGCGCGCCGCCCGCCTAGAGTGAAGGCGGCGACCGCGAGGTGGCCGGTGAGCCGACGGGAGGCGCAACCCGTCGGCCCCAGGCGCGACCGCGCCCACCGGAGCACCGTCGGGGCCGCTCCATCCGGTCGTCCCTCGCCCCGGTCACGCAGGTACGGAATCCCCATCACCATGACAGGGGAGAAGGACACATGGCGCGACCGATCACGCTGTTCACCGGCCAGTGGGCCGACCTTCCGTTCGACGAGGTGTGCCGGCTCGCCGCCGAGTGGGGCTACGACGGCCTGGAGATCGCCTGCTGGGGCGACCACTTCGAGGTCGACAAGGCCCTGGCCGACGAGTCGTACGTCGACCGGAAGCGGGAGACGCTCGCCAAGCACAACCTCCAGGTCTTTGCGATCTCCAACCACCTCGTCGGCCAGGCGGTCTGCGACCATCCGATCGACGAGCGGCACCAGGACATCCTGCCCGCCCGGATCTGGGGGGACGGCGAGCCCGAAGGGGTACGCCAGCGCGCCGCCGAGGAGATCAAGGACACCGCCCGCGCGGCGGCGAAGCTCGGCGTGAACACCGTCATCGGCTTCACCGGCTCGTCGATCTGGCACACCCTGGCGATGTTCCCGCCGGTGCCGCCGTCGATGATCGAGCGGGGGTACCAGGACTTCGCCGACCGGTGGAATCCGATCCTGGACGTCTTCGACGAGGTCGGCGTGCGCTTCGCCCACGAGGTGCACCCGAGCGAGATCGCGTACGACTACTGGACGACGAAGCGGACGCTGGAGGCGATCGGGCACCGGCCGGCGTTCGGGCTGAACTGGGACCCGTCGCACTTCGTGTGGCAGGAACTCGACCCGGTGAACTTCATCTTCGACTTCGCCGACCGGATCTACCACGTCGACTGCAAGGACGCCAAGGTGCGTACCGGCGACGGACGGCGCGGACGGCTCGCCTCCCACCTGCCATGGGCGGACATGCGGCGGGGCTGGGACTTCGTCTCGACCGGGCACGGCGACGTGCCCTGGGAGGACTGCTTCCGGGCGCTGAACGCGATCGGCTACGACGGGCCGATCTCGATCGAGTGGGAGGACGCCGGCATGGACCGGCTGGTGGGCGCACCGGAGGCGCTCCAGTTCGTCCGCCGGCTCGCCTTCGACGCCCCGAGCGCCGCCTTCGACGCGGCGTTCAGCAGCAAGGACTGAACCAGCGCGGGCCCGGGGCCGGCGGTGAGCCGGCGCCGGGCCCGCGTCGTCCTGACAACCAGATGGCGGCGCCGGACCGTGGCCGGGCGCCCGGACAGGTCGGCGCCAGCCTCGTCCTGGCCGCTCGGGTCAGCCGCTGGTGAAGACGTGCTCACTGGCCAACCGGGCCGTGCCCACCAGCCCGGCCCGCTCCGCCAGGTCGGAGAGGACGACCGGCATGGTGCCGGTGGCCTGCGGCGCCGACCGGCGGTAGACCACGCCACGGATCTCGGAGAGCAGGATGTGCCCGAGCCCGTCCGGCGCGCCGCCGATCACCACGATGCCCGGGTTGAAGAAGCTGACCAGGCCGACGAGCACCCGGCCGAGGCGGCGGGCGGCGTCGCGTACCAGTTCCTGCGCGGCCGGGTCGCCGGCGGTGGCCGCCGCGGCGACGTCCGGCACGGTGAGCGTGCCCGCCGTGGTCAGCCGGGCGGACAGTGCGCTGGAGCGGCCCGAGCGAGCCGCGGCCAGCGCCGCCCGGACCAGCCCGGCGTCGCCGGAGTACGCCTCGAGGCAGCCGACCTCACCGCAGACGCAGGTCGGCCCGTCCTCGCCGATCGGCAGGTGCGCGATGTCGCCCGCGCTGCTGGTGGCGCCGCGATAGAGCGTGCCGCCGAGCACCAGGCCGCAGCCGATCGCCGTGCCGAGCTTCAGGTAGAGGAAGTCGTCGAAGGTGCGGCCGATCCCGGCGTGCTGCTCACCGAGGGCCAGCACGTTCGCGTCGTTGTCGACCAGTGCGGGACAGCCGAGTTCGGTGGCGAACGCGTCCCGGACGGGGAAGCGCTGCCAGCCGGGCAGGGCGGCCGGTGCGATGGAGGTGCCGTCGCCGTCGACCGGACCGGGCAGCGCGACGCCGACCCCGGTGAACTCGGCGACGCCCAGTTCGGCGCGGAGCTTGTCGAGCAGGTCCACGGCTCGACCGATCACCGGTTCCGGCCCGCCGCGTACGTCCGCCGGCTCGCCGGTCTCGGCCAGTACGTTCAGCTCACCGTCGGTCACCGCCACGGTGATCCGGTCCGCCGCCACGACCACCCCGGCGAAGCGCACTCCGGCGGCGAGGCGCAGCAACGACGACCGCCGCCCGCCGCGGGAAGCCGCCAGCCCGGCGGTCTCGACCAGGCCCCGGGTGACGAGCCGGTCGAGCTCGGTGGTGAGTGTCGAACGGGACAGGCCCAGGGTGTCGCCCAGCTCCACCCGGGACCGGGGACCGTCGTCACGCAGCAACCGGACCATCCGTGCCTGCTGCGGGTTCTCCGGACGGACGAGTGTCATCACGATCACCTCCCGTCCGGAGTCTTCCATGACGGTGTTTCCGGCCTGTGGCCAGCAGGGGCCGCATCCGTCACCGGATGCGGCCCCTCTGGTGAAACGTCGGGTCGGTCAGCCCCACAGACCCGACCATGCTGTCGGGTCGATCAGCCCCGCAGACTCGCCATGTGCTGGTAGCTCTGCTCGGCGAACCGCAGCGAGCGGCCCGGGTCGGCGGTGCCGCCCGGCGCGGTGTCCTGCTCCCACATCGGGTTGTGGTAGCCCTTGGCGCCCATGTTTGCGAAGAAGCCGCCGTAGTCGATGTCGCCCGCGCCCAGCGGCGTCATCTCGTAGCCGTTGGTGAGAGCCGGGTCGTACCGGCCGTCCTTCGCGTGGAACAGCGGGAACCGCTTGGTCCGGGCCGCCACCGTCGCCAGCGGGTCGAAGACGTTGGTCTGCACCTGGCCGTCGGCGTCGGTGTAGGTGCGGTACCGGTGCTGGGCCACGTGCGCCCAGTAGATGTCCATCTCGAACCAGACGTACTTCGGGTCGGTGATCCCGAAGAAGTACTCCAGCTTCCGCACGCCGGAGGACCGGGTCGGGCGGCCCAGGCCGTCCAGCGGCCCGCTGTCGAGCAGGAAGTTGTACGCGGCGTCGTGGTTGTGCGTGTACAGCTTCAGGTTCCGGGCGGCGGCCATCTCGCCGAAGAAGTTCCAGCGGTCCGCGGCGAGGTCCCAGTCGGCCTTGTAGTTGCTGTTGGTCGGGTCGCTGCCGGTGCCGATGTGCTTCATGCCGAGGATCTCGGCGGTGTCCAGCGTCCGCTCGAAGGCGGCGATGGTGTCCGGCGTGACGGTGCTGGGGATCGAGGCGTGCGAGCCGTTGGCGCTCAGCCCGTTGTCGTCCAGGACCTTGCGGATCTCCTCCGGGGTGATCTGCCGGCCCAGGATCCCGGTGTTCTGGGTGTAGCCGGCGAACTCGATCTCCCGGTAGCCGATCTCGGCGAGTCGGCCGAGCACGCGCTCGAAGCCGTACGGCACTCCGCTGGTGTCCGGGGCGGCGCTGATCCGGTCGCGGACGCTGTAGAGGATGATTCCGCGCTTGGGCTTGGGCACGAGCAGGCCGTTGCCGGCGCTGGCGGGGGAGCCGAAGCCGGCGGCGCCGACGGCCGCCGCGCCGGCGACACCGGCGACCGCGCCGAGTATCCGGCGGCGGCTCATTCCGTGCTGACTGTCGTTCATCTCCTGCTGCCTTTCTCGGTGGTATCTCGGTGGGTGGCCGGGGCCGCCGCGCGGCGGCCCCGGCCGGGTGGTGTTACGGGGTGATGCCGATACCCGGGCCGTTGAACTGGACCCAGTTGAGGTTGCCGAATCCGTTGGCCGGTCCGCCAGGGACGGTGGTGAACACAAGGTAGAGCCG
Source organism: Micromonosporaceae bacterium KJ-029 (assembly GCA_005402585.1). Lineage (GTDB taxonomy): Bacteria > Actinomycetota > Actinomycetes > Mycobacteriales > Micromonosporaceae > Micromonospora. Next base: position 40,808 of record BIFP01000011.1, read on the forward strand.
GAACGCGCCGCCCGGGTCGGTGATCGGCACGGTGGTGTTGGTGAAGGCGTTGTTACCGCTGGTCGCGTTGACCGTGGCGGTGCTCAGCAGCGGGCCGGTCGGGGAGTCCTTCCGGAACTCGACGTTGAACCGCGGCTGCCCGGCGGTGGCCGCACTGCCACCGGAGGTACGCAGGGTGACCGACTGCATGTTCTTCAGGTCGATCGTGCCGTTGATCGCGATCCAGTCGCCCGGATCGAGACTGCCGCGCTGCTGCCCGCCGCCGACGTCGGCGCTGTTGCCCACGGTGGTCCCGGACTGGTCCCGGGCGAACTCCGGCTGTTGCAGCTTGTCCTGGATGATCTGCTGCTCGACCGTGGTCAGCGCGGGTACTCCGTTGGCGCCGTTGTCGGTGTACGACGCGCTGATCACGCCGTAGATGTAGCCGCCGTGTGAGGCGTCGTCGGCCAGCGTGGGCAGTACGCCGGAGCAGCCGAACTGGTTCGCCTCACCGTGCCCGTGGTCGTCGTGACCGAGCACGAAGGTCACCTCGACCCGGCTGCAGTCAATCTGACCGTCCTCCGGGTCGGTGACCGTCACCGACCAGGGGATGTCGTCACCCCAGCTGAAGAAGCCGCCCTCGGTCGGAACGTTCACCTTGATCGTCGGCGCGGTGTTGCCGACCGTGATGGTGGTGTTCGCCGACGCGCTCTTGCCGCTGGAGTCGGTGACCGTCAGTCGCGCGGTGTAGACCCCGTTGGCCGTGTACGTGTGCGTCGGGTTCGGGTCGACGGAGTCGATCGTGCCGTTGCCGTCGAAGTCCCAGGCGAACGAGATGGAGTCCCCCGGGTCCGGGTCTCGCGACCCCTCGCTGGAGAACGCCACGGTCAGCGGCGCGTGCCCGTTGGTCGGGGTCGCGTTCAGCACCGCGGTCGGCGCCCGCAGGCCCTTCACGTAGCTGAACTTCACCATCGCCGCGTCGGGGTTGATGTTGAAGAATCCATCCCCGTACGTCAGCAGGTAGAAGTTGCCGTCGGGGCCCCACATCATGTCCATCGGGTTGTCGCAGAGGAAGGGCCGGGCCGGGGTGACCGGGCCACCACCGCAGCTCAACAGGTCGTTGATCTTCAGGATCTCACCCTGCGAGTCGAGCCGGACCTCCCGGAGGTAGTCCCGGGTGAACTCGCCGAAGAAGATCGCACCGTCGTAGTACGCGGGGAACTTCGTCTCCGACCTCAGCTCCGGGTCGTAGTCGTACTTCGCCGCGCCGTGCGGACCCACACCACCGGTGCCGAGTTCCGGGAAGAGCACCGGGCAGGTCTGGGTCGGGGTGGACAGGTAGGACTCCGGACACGGGGTCGGGGCCTGGAACGAGTACCAGAGCTCCGACTTCTCCACCGCCGGCAGGTCGACCAGGCCGGTGTTGTGGCGGGAGGTGTTCTTCGGCGCCGCGCAGTCGAACGGCGCGACCGGCGAGATCGGGTTGGTGGTCCAGTTCATCTCGAAGTACGGCAGGTTCGGCTGCACACACATCGGCCAGCCGTAGTTGGACGGCTTGTCGACCACCATCATCCGCCCGGTGCCCGCCGGTCCACGGCCGACCGCCGCGGTCGAGGAGTCGGGGGAGTAGTCGGTGATGTAGGCGACGTCGTTCTTGTCGAGGGTGATCCGGAACGGGTTCCGGAAGCCCATCGCGTAGATCTCCGGCCGGGTCTTGTCACCCGGGTACTCCGCCTCGGGGAAGAGGTTCCCCTCCGGGATGGTGTAGCTGCCGTCCGGCTGCACCTTGATCCGCAGGATCTTGCCGCGCAGGTCGTTGGTGTTGGCGGAGCTGCGCCGGGCGTCCACGAACGGTGCCTGGTAGACGCCGCTGGCGCTCACCGAGTCGTTGTGCGGGGAGAAGCCGCCGGAGCCACCGCCGCCGGCCGGGGTGTCGTCCCCGGTGACCAGCCAGAGGTTGTTGTCCGAGTCGAAGGCGATGTCACCGGCCACGTGGCAGCAGGCGCCCCGGTCCACCGGCACCTGCATGATCTTCTGCTCGGTGGTCACGTCGAGCGAGGGATTCTCCCCGTCGACGAACTTGAACCGGGAGAGCTGGAAGTAGCCCTTCCACTGGTCCCACGCGGCCGGGTTGGTGCTGGTGGTCGGCGCGCCGCCGGTGGGGGTGTCGAGCGGCGGTGCGTAGAAGAGGTAGACCCACTTGTTGGTGGCGAAGTCCTTGTCGATCGCCGGGCCGTACATCCCGTCCTCGCTGTGGGTGTAGACCGGGATCTGGGCCAGCACGGTCGTCCGGTTGCCGTCCGGCTCGTGCAGCCGGACCCCGCCGCGACGGTCGGTCTGGATGACCCGTCCGTCGGGCAGCACGTCGAAGCCGATCGGCTCGTTGACGTTGGGTTGCGCGCCGATGACGGTCATCTGGTAGTTGGCCAGCACCGTCGCGCCGCAGTCGCCGTTCGTGGTGCCGGACGCCCACTGGATCGCCCCACCGAGGTGGGCGCGCAGGTCGGCGCTGCGGTAGCTCTCCGGGGTGGCGCCGAGTCCGGTGTAGAACGAGCGACCGCCCTGGTAGTCCTTGCACCAGGTGATCGGGTGGTCGAAGCCCATGGTGCCGCCGCTGTACGACCTCTCGTCCACCGTGGCCAGGACGTGCGAGACGCCCCGGACGTTGGCTGCGAAGTTGTACCACCGGTCGGTCGTGTTCCACCGCTCGGGCAGCGTGGCCGAGGCCGGGTGCACCCGGTCGGCAACGGTCACCGTCGCGGCGCTGGCCGAGGTGGCGGCACCGACAGCGCGGGTGCCGAGGATGTTGTCGAGGAAGGTCCAGCCCGGCTGCGCCTCGATCGCCGAGTGCACGCCGACGAAGCCGCCGCCGTCGCGGTAGTACTGCTCGAACGCCGTCCGCTGGGCGGCGTTCAGCACATCGCCCGAGGTGTTCAGGAACACCACCGTGCGGAACTGCTTCAGGTGCGGTTCGTCGAACTTGCGGGCGTCGTCGGTGACGTGGACCGAGAACCGCCGGTCCTTGCCGAGTTGCTTGATCGCGTCGACGCCGGCGGCGGTGGCGGGGTGGGTGCCGCCGGCCGACCGGGTGAAGACGAGCACTTTGTACTGGATGCCGTTGCTCTGGGCTGCCGGCTCGCCCGACACCGGCGCTGCCTGCACCGGTGCCGCCTGCTGCGGCTCGGTCGCGACCAGGGTCGCGCCGACGAGGGTGAGAAGGCTCAGGTAGGTGAGGGCCCTTCGGCCGATGGGTCTGCGCATCGAACCTCGCTCTGATCGGGTCAGGTCCGCCTCGGCGCCGCTACGACGCCGAGGTGGTCCGGGGGGATACCTACGAGCCTGGCCAGGTCTAAGGAGGACGATATTTGTGACCGACATCAAAGAGAAGAGGTTGACGGCAGAAGTTCTTGACGAACCTGCTCGACTTTTGCTCAAAATCGGAGAAAGTCCCCGCGTTGCCTGTTTGTTCTGCCGTGACGTGCGCGGACAGCGAACGGGCCCGGCCGCCAAGCTGGCGGCCGGGCCCGTTCGGATGCGGCTAGGGCGTGGTGCCGGAGCTGGACGGCTTGCTGCGGGGGGTGGCCGACGTCGAGCTGCTGGGCGTGCTCGACGAGCCGGAGCCCGACTTCGCGCCGGCCGGGGCCGGCTTGCCGGCCACGGCGTCGCCGGCCGGGGTGGACCCCGGCCCGCCGTTGGGGCTCAGCCGCTCGCCCAGTTTGGAATGACCGAGCCGGTCCTTGCCCTCGTGGTAGAGCCGGCTCGCCTGGGCCTGCGCGACCCCGGCCGCCTCCTGGACGGTCGGGTGGTCGAGCACCTTGCGGCCCCGGACCACCAACTCCTCGTACTTCTCCCGGCCGGCACGGGCGCCCAGGACGAACCCCGCAGCCAGCCCGCCAAGGAACATGATCTTTCCGCGCATGGCGGCTCCTCTCGTACCTGACGCGCCGTCGTCCCGTCCACGGGCCGCCGTGGGCCGGGACCGACCGCTTCGCGCCTGCGTCCTGTCGTCGGCAGCTAACTACCCATCCTGCTCTCCGCTCATGCCTCCTTGTGCCGCGATGGCGATTTGTCCGTAGAATCCGATTGCCGGACCGAGGGGTGGCGAGGGTAACCCCCTGGACCAAGACCCCCCGGAGTCCTGTACTCTTGTGCCCGTCGCACGGCGCGGAGAGATCCCCACCGAACGATGACGCAGTCCCCCGTAGCTCAATTGGCAGAGCAGCCGGCTGTTAACCGGCAGGTTTTTGGTTCGAGTCCAAACGGGGGAGCTTTCTCCATCATGACGCCCACCGGCAAGCCGGTGGGCGTTCGTCGTCGACCGGAGCAACCGCCGGCGACCGTGTGAGTGGCCGTGACGACGGCCGAAATCGGGGTCCCGGCAACGAAGATGATCTCCTATCATCCTGGCCATGCCCGCACCCCTCCCGCCGCCGGACTTCGCCGCCACGGCGGCGTACCCTCAGGTCAGAGCCGGCCTCGCGGCGCTGACCGCCGGCGACTGGCCGGCCCTGCGCGCGCTCGTCGACGCACAGGAGCCACACGGCCGGACGTTCCTGGTCGACCAGGTCGGTGACGCCCCGGACGCCGGAGACTTCCTCCGGGGCGTACACGCCGGGCAGCCCGAGGACCCACTGGCCGGGGCCCTGCTGGGAGCGCACCTGATCCGCGCCGGCTGGCGGATCCGCACCGCCGAGCGGGCCGCCAACGTCAGTCGGGAACAGTTCGCCCAGTTCTTCGACCACCTGCGCCGCGCCGAACAGGTGCTCATCGACGTCACCGCCCGCCACCCTGAGGAAATCTCGGCCTGGACGCAGCGGGTCACCAGCGCCCGTGGGCTCGAGGTCGGTCAGGCCGAGGCGCGCCGTCGCTACGACCGGCTCGCCGCCCACGAGCCCCACCACCTGCCGGCGCAGACGCAACTGCTGCAGCAGTTCTGCCCCAAGTGGAGCGGCACCTGGGAGAGGGCCCACGCGTTCGCCCGCGAGTGCGCCGAGACGGCCCCGGCCGGCGCCCCCAACGCGGTGCTCGTCATCGAGGCGTACCTGGAACACGCCCTCGACCACGGGAACATGGCCGCCGCGGGCGAGTTCCTGCGCGCCCAGCGGGCGCGCGACGAGATCCACGACGCGGCGCGGCGTTCGATCTGGCATCCCGAGTTCCGTCACGGCTGGAGCTGGGTGTCGGTACGCAGCACCTTCGCCCTGGCGTTCTGCCTGATGCACGAGTGGACGGCGGCGGCGCAGCAGTTCGCCGCGCTCGGCGACTTCGGCGACACGTGGTTCTTCGATTACCTCGGCGACGGGGCGAAGGAGTTCCAGCGCTTCCGCGACCGGGCGTACGCGAAGGGAGGCCGGCCGTGATCCAGGAGCTGGACACCGACGGGGTGCCGACGCTGCTCGCCCCCACCGGCGGGCCGATGCGTGCCGGGCTGACCTTCCGGGTCGGCACCGCCGACGAGACCCTCGCCCGCCACGGCATCACCCACCTGCTCGAACACCTCGTCCTCGCGCCGCTGGGAACGGCCGACTACCACTTCAACGGTGCCACCGCCCCGGTCTTCACCACCTTCCACATGCAGGGCTCCGAGCAGGACATCGCCACCTTCCTCACCGCCGTCTGCGCCAACCTCTCCGAACTGCCCACCGGGCGGCTGGGGGTGGAGAAGGACATCCTGCGCACCGAGTGGAGCAGCCAGGGCGGCGCGGCCACCGACGACATCGCGCTGTGGCGGTACGGCGCGCGCGACTTCGGGCTGAGCAGCTACCCCGAATGGGGGCTCGACCGGCTCACCGCCGAGGACCTGCGGGAGTGGGCCGCGCGTTGGTTCACCCGGGAGAACGCGGTGCTCTGGATCGCCGGTGACCGGGTGCCCGAAGGGCTGCGGCTGGCGCTGCCCAGCGGCACCCGGCAGCCCGTGCCGGCCGCCTCGTCGGCCCTGCCCAGCACCCCGGCGTACTTCGTCAACGGCTCCCGGGCGGTGGTGCTCGACGCGGTGGTGCGGCGCCGGACCGCCGCGAGCGTCTTCGCCGACGTGCTGGAGCGCGAGCTGTTCCGGGCGTTGCGCCAGGACGCCGGTCTCTCCTACACCACCAACACCGGGTACGAGCCGCGCGGCGACGGCCAGGCCACCCTGCGCGCCATCGCCGACGCGCTCGCCGAGAAGCAGGACGCCGTGCTCGGCGGCTTCATCGACGTGTTGGCCAAGCTCCGGGTCGGCCGGATCGAGCAGGGTGACCTCGACGCCGCGCTGGCCAGGCGGGTCGAGATGCTGGCCGTCACCGAGATCGACGCCGCCCGGCTGCCGGAGTGCGCCTTCAACCTGCTCACCGGCGAGCCGAACCTCAGCATCGACGAGCATCGCGCCGCACTGAAGACGGTCACCCTCGCCGAGCTGCACGAGGTCGCCCAGGAGGTGTGCGCCTCGGCGCTGCTGATGGTGCCGGACGGCACCCGCGCCGACTGGGCCGGCTTCACCGCGGCCCCCACCTCCTCGGACTCGGTCGCGGCGGGCACCACCTACTACTCCCGGGACGGCGACGGCCAACTGCGAGTCGGGCCGGAGGGGGTTAGCTACGTCGGCGACGGGGCGCCGCTCACCGTCGGGTACGCCGACTGCGCCGTGATGCTCGCCTGGCCGGACGGGGCGCGGCAACTGATCGGCCCCGACGCGATCGTGCTGCACATCGAGCCGACCCTGTTCGACCTGCACCCGGCGGCGATGAAGGTAATCGACACCGGGGTGCCGGCCGACCGGCAGGTCGCGATGCCGCCCCGCGACCCGGAGAGCATCCCGCAGCCACGCGCCGTACGCGAGATCCGCGAGTACCTCGCCCGGCCGAAGCGCGCCGGCTGGGAGGTGCTGCTGATGGTGCTCAGCGGCCTCGCCACCCTCACGATCGGCGGGTTCACCCTGCTGCTCACCCTCGCCATGTTCATCGAGCCCAGCACCGAGGGCGAGACCTGGATGTGGGGTGTGGTAGCGGTCGGTTGGCTGCTCACTGTTATCCTCGCGTTGCCCATCGTGCTGTTGCGGCGAGGGCGACGCCGGTGAGGAGAGCCGTCGGTGCTGGCCGTTGATCGACCGGACGGGATAAGATCCGCCCCGGTACCGGGGCGGTAGCTCAGCCGGTTAGAGCAGGGGACTCATAATCCCTCGGTCGCGGGTTCGAGTCCCGCCCGCCCCACCCACCGCACCATTGTGCGAACCGGTGTTGAATGTCCCGCAATGCCGCTTGGGGTCCGGCCGACCAGGCGGCGGGCGCGGCGAGGAGGCTACCGGGCACCGTGGCGAGAACATTGAAGATCACCACACGGAACGCGACCTTCCAGCAGTGGCAGGCGTTGCTGACCAACCGCACCAAGCGGCAACGAGCGGGCGAGTTCGTCGTCCAGGGAGTCAGGCCGATCACCCTCGCCGTCGAGCATGGCTGGGAGGTCCGTGCGCTGCTCTACCCCGACGGGCCGAGCCTGTCCCGGTGGGGTCGCGGCATCCTCGAGCGGGCTGGCGGCGCGAGCCGGGTGGCGGTGGCGCCGGAGCTGTTGCGCGAACTCGGGGGCAAGGACGAGGAATCGCCGGAACTGCTCGCGGTCGTCGGACTGCCAGATGACCGGCTGGAGCGCATACCTCGTACGACTGACCTGCTGGTGATGGTTTTCGACCGGCCCACCACCCCGGGCAACATCGGCACGCTGGTCCGCTCGGCGGACGCCTTCGGAGCCTCCGGCGTGGTCATCACCGGGCATGCGGCCGACCCGTACGACCCCAAGGCGGTGCGGGCCAGCACCGGCTCGCTGTTCGCCATCCCCGTGGTGCGGGTGCCGAGCCATCGAGAGGTGCTGGACTGGGCGGATTCTCTTCGCGCCGCGGCGGTGCCAATCGAGATCGTCGGCACCGACGAACACGGGGACGTGGACATCGCCGAGCATGACCTTTCCGGGCCGACGATCGTCGCGGTGGGGAACGAGACGCATGGGCTCAGCGCCGCCTGGCGGGAGTCCTGCGACCGCATGGTGCGGATCCCGATCACCGGCGCTGCCAGCTCGTTGAACGCGGCATCGGCGGCGACGGTTGTGCTGTACGAGGCAGCGCGTCAACGAGCCAGGGCGGCGGCAGGCGTCGCCTCGCGTCCGCGCCCGGAGTCATCGGGCTTAACCCGGCGCTCGTGATCCGGGGGGATCGAGTCTTTGCGGCGGCATTCGCCCGGCCAGCCGTGACGCGTCCCCACACCGGCTTCGCCTCCCACGGTCGCCGTTGAGCTGGCCGGATCCGGCAACCTCCGGAGTCTTTACGCGGTGGGTGGAGGGTCGTAACCTCGCTGAAACGATTCATCTTCAAGGGAGTCGCTCGTGCGCGAGTTCACCACCGGCGCCGGTATTTCCCGGCGACGTCTCATTCAGGCGGGCGGAGCCGTCGTGCTCGGCACCGCGACCGCCTCGACCGCCTCGACGGCCGCGACCGCCGCCACTGGCCTTCCCGCCGGGGCTGCTCCGGCCGGCGCGGCATCCGTGCCCACCGGGCTGTTGACCTCGTTGCTGGACACGCCGCTCGGCGTGACACCCGACCGGCCGCGGCTGAGCTGGATCGTGCCGGCGCTGCGTCCGGCGGCACGGCAGGTCGCCTACCAGGTGCAGGTCGCGTACACCCGCGACGAACTGCTCACCCGGGGCGGGGTGGTCTGGGACAGCGGTCGGGTCGACAGCGCCGACTCGACGGCCGTCGAGTACGCCGGTCCGCCGCTGCTGGCCGGGTCGCTCTACCACTGGCGGGTCCGCACCTGGGCCACCCCGGGTCTCGTCTCGGCCTGGTCCGAGCCGCAGGCCGTGGTCACCGCGGCTGGCGACACCTGGACCGCCGAGCCCATCTGGGCGCCCGACGGCGCGGTGCTGCTGCGGGACGGCGTCCTCGACGTGTCGGTCACCATCACCGCCGTCGCCGCCAGCCTGTGGTTCCGGGCGCAGAACGCCAGCAACAACTACCTCTGGCAGCTACGCGCCGGTTCGCCGGGCGTGCTGAAGACCCACGTCCAGCGCAACGGCACGTACACCGTGCTGAGCGAGCGGGCGATCGGGCTGCCGGTGGCGACGGGAACGCCCTACCGGTTCCGGGTCGAACTCGCCGGCTCCACCATCCGGAGCTACCTCGGCGACGTGCTGATCGACACCACGGTGGACAGCACGTACGCCTCGGGCGGCATCGGGTTCCGCAACGGCAGCACCGAGTCTCAGCGCTTCCACTCGGTGTCCTTCACCGACAGCGCCGGCAAGGTGGTGGTGAACGAGGACTTCAGCACCGGGCCAGGCGTGTTCGTCGGCGGCACGGTCTCCGGCGGCGATCTCGTCCTCGACCGTAGCCAGTCGCTGTTGGCGACGCTCGGCGAGAGCAACGACTGGGCGCTGCTGCGCACCGAGTTCGTGCTGCCGGACAAGCCGATCGCCGCCGCGTACGTCTATGCGACGGCGCAGTCGCCCGAGCCGACCCGGCAGTACGTCTACAAGTTGTGGGTCAACGACACGGTCGCGGGCGTCGGCCCGGTCCGGGCGATGGCCGGTGAGGCGCGTTACCAGACCCACGACGTCACCGCCCAGCTCGTACCGGGACGCAACGCGATCGCGGCGCTGTGCTACTCGCCGCAGGAGCGGGCCTTCCTCGCCGAGTTGGCCGTCGTCTTCGCCGACGGGACCCGCCAGGTGGTCGCGACCGACGGCGGCTGGCGTACCAGGCGCGCGGGGCGGTGGCGCCCGGCGGCGGGCTTCACCGGCGGCGGCTACTACCAGGCGCCGCAGGAGTATCTCGACGCCCGGCAGGAGCCCGTCGGCTGGACCGCGCGTGGCTTCGACGACCGGGGTTGGGAGGCACCCGTCGCCGCACCGCTCAGCCGCCGGCTGGAACCGGCCTGGGTGTCGAACATGACCTACACCTACCGGCGACCGGTCGCGGTCGAGCGGCTCGAACCGGGGCGCTGGCTGCTCGACCTCGGTCAGGCGGTGGTCGGTGGCATCCGGCTGTCGGTGCTCGGCAGGTCGGGTCAGACGGTGGAGATCCGGCTGGGGGAGGAGCGCACCGCCACCGGTGCCCGCTACAACCTGCGGGCCGGGCAGACCTACCGCGAGGTGTGGACGCTGCGGGACGGCCGGCAGCAGCTCGAACACTGGGGCTACCGGGCGTTCCGGTGGGTCGAACTGGTCGCCGACCCGGCGCTGGACCTGACCGACGCGGTCGAGGCGGCGGTGCTCAAACTGCCGTGGACCGACGACGACGCGGCGTTCGAGAGTTCCGATCCCGACCTGGACCGGGTCTGGCAGATGTGCCGCTACTCGATCGAGGCGACCCGGCAGGACCTATACCAGGACACGCCCACCCGCGAGCGGGGCCCGTACGAGGGCGACGCCATCATCAACCAGCTCTCCGAGTACGCCACGCAGCGGTCCTTCGCGCTGGCCCGGTACTCCACGTCGTACCTGGCCCGCCGCCCCACCTGGCCGGCCGAGTACCGGCTGCAGACGGTGATCACCGCGTGGGAGGACTATCTCGCGACCGGTGACCCGTCCAACCTCGCCGCCGACTACGACCTGTTCGTGGACCGCCAGCTCGACGAGTCGCTCAACGCGTCCGGGCTGGTGGAGAAGAATCCGGGCAGCTCCAGCCAGAGCAACGCCGACCTGGTCGACTGGCCGACGAGCAACCGTGACGGCTATGTCTTCACCCGGGTCAACACCGTCATCAACGCCTGGCAGTTCGCCGCGTTCGAGGCGCTGTCACGCATCGCCGGGGTGCTCGGCCGGGCCGCCGACGAGCGGCACTACGCCGAGCTGGCCGCCCGGCTCCGGGCGGCCCTCAACGACCAGCTGCTCGACCGGACCGCCGGGGCGTACCGCGACGGAGTCGGCACCGAGCACCAGGCCCAGCACGCCACCGCGTTTCCGCTCGCGCTCGGCGTGCCCGAGGACGGCGAGGTGCGGGCCCTCGGTGAGTGGCTCGCGGCGCGGGGCATGCGGGTCAGCGTCTACGGTGCGCAGTTCCTGCTGGAGGCGCTCTACCGGGCGGGGCTGGGGCATGCGGCCCATGGCCTGCTGACCAGCCGCGAACAGTTCTCCTGGCTGCACATGATGGACGACCTCGGCGCCACCATCGTGATGGAGGCGTGGGATCCGTCGATCAAGTCCAACACCACGTTCTCGCACGCCTGGGGGTCGGCGCCGGCCAACATCGTGCCCCGGTTCGTCGCCGGGGTCCGACCGCTCGCGCCCGGCGCCCGAGAGGTGCTGATCGCTCCGCAGCCGGGTCCGCTGGACTGGTTGCGGGCGAAGGTGCCGACGATCCGCGGGCCGATCGGGGTGTCGCTCGACCGCCGGGACGGGTTCCGGTTGGTCGTCGACCTGCCCGCCAACGTGGCCGGTCGCATCGAGCTGGACCTGGCCCAGCTCGGTGTCGCCGACGCCCGTGCGCTGCACGTACGGTCCGAGGGACGCGCGCCGCGCGAGCAGATCACCGACGGCCGGCTCGTCGTCACGCGGGTCGAGCCGGGCCGGACGATCATCGCCTCCGACAACCGGGGCTGACGAGCCCGGCTCCCAACAGGACAGCGGGCGGTCACCCTCGGGGTGGCCGCCCGCCGTCGCGTCCGAATCTTGACCGGATCCGGCCACCCACCACTTCTTCATATCCATGGATCAGCGCGGTAACTTCCCTGAAACGATTCATGTAAGTGGATCAACCTGCCCGGCCAATGAGGAGTGTCAGGTGTCCCGACGATCCGCGCACCCGCTGACCATCGCGCTCGCCACCACCGCCTTCGCCGCCGCAGCCCTTCTGGTCAACGCGTCCGGCGCGGTGGCCGCGCCGGGCCACGCCCCGCAGGTCCCGGCCGGGCTGACGGTCGACGACCGGGAGCACCCGCTCAACGTCGAGGGCCCACCCCGGTTCAGTTGGCTGCCGCAGGACCGGGACCCCGGCGAGGTGCAGACCGCGTACCGGATCACCGTCGGCGAACCGGGCGGCGCCCTGGTGTGGGACTCCGGCAAGGTCACCTCCGGGCAACAGTCGTACGTCCGGTACGCCGGGCCGGCACTGCGCTCCGGCGCCGCGTACGAGTGGTCGGTGCGTACCTGGGACCGCACCGACCAGCAGTCACCGGCGGCGACCGGCCGCTTCGAGACCGGCATCGCCGACGCCGAGTGGGAGGGCGCGAACTGGATCCGCCGCACCACCACCGAGGCCGACGACTACACCCTCGCCCGCACCGAGGTACGCGTCGGCGACAGCCCGGTCGTGCGGGCCCGCGCCTACACCGCCGCCGACCACACCTACGAGCTGTACCTCAACGGCCGGCGGGCCGATCGGGGCACCTCCTTCGGCTACCCCGGGGAGGACTACTACCAGGCGGCCGACGTCACGGACCTGGTGCCCGCGGGCCAGCCGCTCGCGATCGGTGTGCGCTACCACTGGTACGGCAGCGGCCAGGGCCGCCCCGCCGGTAACCGGGGGCTGCTGATGAAGCTCGTCGTCGAGCACGCCGACGGCTCCCGCCAGGTGTTCGTCACCGACGGCTCGTGGCGGGTCACCCGGGACACCCTGTTCCCCACCGGCTCCGGAACCCGCAACGGCGAGGGCGACCGCATCGAGCGGCAGGACGCGCGCGCCGAAGTGGTCGGCTGGGCCGCCCCCGGCTACGACGACAGCGCCGCGCCGTGGGCCGCCGCGCAGGCGATCGGCGCGCATCCGGTCGCTCCGTACACCCATCTGATCGGCCAGGAGACCCGGCTGACCGAGAGCACCGTACGGCCGGTCGCGCTGAGCACGGCCGACGACGGCACCGTGGTCGCGGACTTCGGCGTCATCATCCCGGCCCGTCCGGCCGTCCGCTTCGACGCGGGTGTGGCCGGGCGTACGGTCACCATCCGCGGCGGCTTCAACCTCACCGCCACCGGCCGAGTCGCCACCTCCACCCTGCTGTCGCAGGGCACCAACATGACCTACCCGTACATCCAGAAGGACGGGGAGCAGGAGTTCCGGGCCTTCACCCACCTCGGCTTCCGTTACCTGGAGATCCCCGACGCGGGCGAGGAGATCGCCCTCGACGACATCGCCGCGGTGGTCGTCCACACCGACGTACCAGCCGGCCGCGAGGCCCGCTTCGCCAGTTCGAACCCCACCCTCGACGCGGTGTGGCAGCTGATGAAGCGTTCCGCGATCTACTCGGTGCAGGAAGCCTTCGTCGACACCCCGACCCGGGAGAAGGGCCAGTTCCTCGGCGACGCCGTCAACATCTCGTACGCCACGATGGCCGCTTTCGGCGAGCGCGACGCCACGCAACAGGCGATCCGCGAGTTCCTCCGATCGGCGAAGCGGTACTGGAACACCGGCAACGACCTCGGCCGGTACAACGCGGTCTACCCCAACGGCGACGGCAAGCGCGACATCCCCGACTACTCGCTGATGTTCGTCGACTGGGTGTGGCGCTACTACCAGGAGACCGGCGACGCCGAGCTGCTCGCCGAGGCGTACCCGGCCATCCGGGACACCGCTGACTACGTGCTGCGGCACATTCCCGCCAGCGGCCCGACGGAGGGCCTGGTGACCAGGCTGTCCGGGGGCAGCGGCGCCTACCAGTACGGCATCGTCGACTGGCCCGAGCCCGGCCGGTTCGGCTACGACATGGCCGCCGCCGCCCGGACCACCATCAACGCCCAGGGCGTCGACGTGCTGCGTACCACCGCCCGGATGGCCGAGGTCCTCGACCGGCCGGCCGGCGAGGTCGCCACGTACGACGGCCGGGCCCGGGACCTGGCCGACGCGATGAACGCGAAACTGCGGCGGTCCGACGGTGCGTACGTCGACGGGCTGTCGGCCACCGGAGCGCAGAGCGGCCACGCGGGGCAGCACGCCACCTCGTACGCGATCGCGTATGGCGTGGTGCCGGCGACCGACCACCCGGCGCTGGCCGAGCACCTCGCGTCGATGGGCATGAAGCAGGGCCCGATGACCGCGCACTGGCTGCTGCGGGCGCTCGGTGACGCCGGCCGGCCGGACGCCGTAGTCGACCTGCTGACCAACCCGGACGACCTGGGTTGGGCCAACATCCTCGCGCAGGGCGGCACCTTCACCTGGGAGGCGTGGACGCTCGACCCCGGCACCAACTTCAGCCAGTCGCACGGCTGGGGCGCGCAGGCCCTGGTGGACGTGCAGGAGACGCTGCTCGGCATCGGTACGGCGAGCCCGGGTGGCGCGGTCGTGGAGATCGCGCCTCCGGCCACCGGTCTCACCCACGCCGCCGGCACCGTGCACACCCAGCGGGGCGCGGTGACCGTCGACTGGCGTCGGGTCGGCGCCGGTCTCCGCGTCGACCTCGACGTTCCGGTCAACGTGACGGCCCGGGTCGCGCTGCCGGTCGAGGCCGGCAGGTCCTATCGGGCCGCCGGCCCGAGCAAGGCCACCTTCGTCGGGATCGAGAACGGCCGGGCCGTGTTCGAGGTGGGCTCCGGCCGGTCGAGCTACCGCCCGGTCGCCGGCACCGCCGCGCAACCGCGCTGACGGCACGTCTCGGGTCCGGTGGACGGCGAGAGACAGCAACGACAGTAGAAGACGGGATCAGGGTGATGAGGGGAACAAGAGGGATCCGCACCGTGCTGGCGGCGGTGACCGCGCTGGTCGTCGGTTTCTCGCCGCCACTGGTGGCAGCCGACCGGGCGGGCGCCGCGGAACCGGTGCCGGACCAGTTGACGGTGGCGGGACTGACGACCGAGCGGGCGACCGACCCGATCGGGCTGGACGTGGCGCGGCCACGGCTCGGCTGGACGATCCAGGCCGACGTCCGTGGCGTGGTGCAGCAGGCGTACCAGATCCGGGTGGCCACCAGCCGCGACGGCCTCGCCGCCGCCGGCGTCTGGGACAGCGGCCGGGTCACCTCGCGGGAGAGCTCCTTCGTCGAGTACGGCGGGCCGGCGCTGCGCCCCCGCACCCAGTACCACTGGCAGGTACGGGTCTGGGACACCGCGGGCCGGACGTCCGGGTGGAGTGCGCCCGCGTCCTGGGAGACCGGCGTCGCCGGGCCGCAGGGATGGCAGGCCGACTGGATCGGACTGCCGTCGCCCACCGAGTCGTGGACCGACTACACCGTCCAGACGCGGGTACGCCTGGAGCGCGACGCGGCCGGCGTCTTCTTCCGGGCCCGTGGCGCGGGCAACGCCTACATGTGGCAGTTCTCCATCACCAACGGCGCCGCCAAGCTGCGCCCGCACGTACGGGTCAACGGCACCTGGACGCTGCTCAAGGAGGTGCCGCTCGGCGCCGTCGTACCGGCCGACAAGCTGACCGCCCCGCACACCCTGCGCATCACGGCGGCCGGCGACACGGTCACCACCTGGGTCGACGGCACCCAGGTCGACGTCACCCGGCACGGCACCCACCGGGCCGGCGGGATCGGCCTGCGCACCGACGGAGTGGAGACCGGCGTCTTCAGTGACCTCACGGTCAGCAGCGGTAACCGGACGCTGTTCGCCGCCTCGCTCACCGACGGCGAGAACCCGTTCGGCGGCGGCACGGCGACCACGGACGGGCTGCGGGTCGGTGGCAACACCGAGGCGATGCTGACCGCCCTGGACGCCAACCCGTTGCTGCGCCGTGGGTTCCGGGTCGACGGGCAGGTCGCCCGGGCCCGGGTGTACGCGTCGGCGCTCGGCGTCTACGAACTGTCCCTCAACGGGCAGCGGGTCGGCGACCACGAACTCGCGCCGGGCTGGACCGACTACCACAAGCGCGTGCAGTACCAGACGTACGACGTGACCGACCAGCTCCGGCCGGGTGACAACGCCCTCGGCGCGATGCTCGGCGACGGCTGGTACTCCGGCAGCATCGCCTGGTTCGGCACCGACATCTACGGTTCCCGTCCGCACCTGAGCGCCCAACTGGTGATCGACTACGCGGACGGCCGGACCGAGACCGTGGGCACCGACGGCTCCTGGCGAGCCACCCCGGGCCCCTTCCGGCAGACCGACCTGATCCACGGCGAGACCTACGACGCGCGCAAGCTGCCGGCCGGTTGGAACCGGCCCGGCTTCGACGACTCCGGCTGGTCCGCCGCCACGGTCGACGACACCGGCGCCACCCCCAAGCTGGTCGCCCAGGTCGACCCGCCGGTACGGGTCACCCAGGAACTGCCCGCCAAGACGCTCACCCAGCCCACCCCCGGTACCTGGATCTTCGACCTCGGCCAGAACATGGTGGGCAAGGTCCGGCTCACCGTCGACGGTCCGGCCGGTACCACGGTCCGCCTCCGGCACGCCGAGGTGCTCAACCCCGACGGCACCGCCTACACCGCCAACCTGCGCACCGCGCGGGCCACCGACCACTTCACCCTGGCCGGCGGCGGTCGGGAGGTCTACGAGCCCACCTTCACCTTCCACGGCTTCCGGTACGTGGAGCTGACCGGCTTCCCGGGTACCCCCGACCTCGGCACCGTGACCGGCCTGGTGATGCACACCGACGGCGAACTCACCAGCGAGTTCGAGACCTCCAACGCCATGGTCAACAAGCTGCACAGCAACATCACCTGGGGTCAACGGGGCAACTTCCTGTCCATCCCCACGGACACCCCGGCCCGCGACGAGCGGCTCGGCTGGACCGGCGACATCAACGTCTTCGCCGAGACCGCGACGTTCAACATGGACAGCCTGACCTTCCTCACCAAGTGGCTGCAGGACCTGCGCGACGCGCAGTCGACCAACGGCAGCTACCCCGATGTGGCACCCCGCGCCTGCTGCGGCGACGGGGCGACCGGCTGGGCCGACGCCGGCATCACCGTCCCCTACACGCTGTGGCAGCGCTACGGCGACACCCGGGTGGTCCGGGAGCACTACGACTCGATGGTGCGCTACGCCTCCTGGTTGCAGAGCACCAGCTCCGGCAACCGGCGTACCAACGCCGGCCCGTACCTGGACTGGCTCAACCTCGACGACCCGACCCCCGGCGCCGTCATCGGCACCGCCTACTACGCCTACAGCATCCGCCTGCTCGGCGAGATGGCGGCGGCCATCGGCAAGGACGCCGACGCCGCACGCTACGCGGCGCTGTCGAAGGACATCGCCCGCGCGTTCGTCGACTCGTACGTCGCGGCCGACGGCACCGTCCAGGGCAACAGCCAGACCGGGTACGTCCTGGCCATCGGCATGGACCTGCTCCCCGACGAACTGCGGGCCAAGGCCGCCGACCGGCTGGTCGACAGCGTCCGGCGCCGCGACTGGCACCTGTCCACCGGCTTCCTCGGCACCCCCGACCTGCTACCGGCGCTCAGCGACACCGGGCACCTCGACGTGGCCTACCGGCTGCTGCTCAACGACACCTACCCGTCCTGGGGATACGAGATCAGCAAGGGCGCGACCACCATCTGGGAGCGGTGGGACTCGATCAAGCCGGACGGCAGCTTCGGCGACGTGGGCATGAACTCCTTCAACCACTACGCGTACGGCGCCGTGGGCGACTGGATGTTCCGTACCGTCGCCGGCATCCAACCCGACGCGACGCGACCGGGCTACGCCCACCTCACCATCGCCCCTCAGCCGGGCGGCGACCTGACCTCGGCCCGGGCGACGTACCGGTCGGTGCGCGGCACCGTCAGCACCGCGTGGCGCCTCGACAACCAGGGTGACCTGCGGCTGGACACGAGCCTGCCCGGCAACAGCACGGCCACCGTACGCATCCCGGCGCCCAACCGGTACGCGGTCACCGAGGGTGGCCGGCCGGCCGAGCAGGCCGACGGCGTGCGGTTCGTCAGGATGGACGGCGACGTCGCCGTCTTCGAGATCGGCTCCGGTTCCTACTCATTCGCCGTCGACCGGGTGCTCGGCGACCTCGGCGCGGCGCATGCTGCGGGCGCGGCGGCGACCGCACTCGTGGACGAACTCGCCGCCGACCTGGACCGGTCCGTGGTCGCCCACCTGCGCGCCCAACTCGGCAAGCTGGACCGGGAGACGGCAACCGCGCAGCGCACCTACGCCGGCGGCGACAAGCTTGCCACCGCCGCCGACGTACACCGGGCTCTGGCCACCACCACCGGCCTGGACCGCTGGATCGGCACCCAGGTCAAGGTGGGCCGGGTGCCGTCCACCATCGCCAGCCGCCTCACGACCCCGCTCACCCAGGTCGACCAGCGACTCTCCGCCGCCTCGTCGGCCCTCATCGGCGTGGTGGCCCGGCTCGACCTGCCGGTCGGTGAGTGGCTCCCCGGCGACCTGGTGCCGGCGACCGTGATCGTCGAGAACACCGGCGGCAGCAGACTGAACGGCCTGACCTCGACGCTGCGTGCCCCGGACGGCTGGACGGTGACCCCGGACGCCGGGCAGGACACCGGCGTCGAACCCGGCGCGACCGCCCGCCACGGCTACCGGGTGCGGATCCCGGCCGGCCAGTCGCCGACCACGGCCAACCTGTCCGGCGAGGTGAGCTACCGCTACCAGGCCGGCAGCGCGACCCTGCCGGTCGCCACAGCGCTGGGCGTCGCCCCGGCGGTGGAGATCGTCTCGACCACCGCGCAACCGGCCGAGTCCAGCCCCGGCGCCACCGCGACGGTACGGACCGTGCTGCGCAACCGGGCAGCGGCAGCGGTCACGGGCAAGCTCACCACCTCCGTCCCGCAGGGCTGGCAGGTCGAGCCGGGCACGGCCGACTACCGCCTCGCTCCCGGGGCGGAGACCACCCTGGAGACCACCGTCACCGCGCCCCTGTCGGTGACCGAGGGCCCGGCCACCATCACCGTGGCCAGCGGCACCACGGCCGCGGAGAGCCGGACCCTCGGGCTGCCGGTACGCATCTCCAACCCTCCGGCGGCCGCCTACGACCACATCGACCTCGGCGATCCGACCTCCGAACGAGCGCACAACCTCGCCGCGTCGACCCACTCGGGCACCAACACGGAAGCCGGCCTCACCCGCCGCTACACCAACGTCACCTATCCCGGCGGCTGGTTTGAGTTCGACCTGACCGTCGAGGCGGGCCAGCCGTTCGTCCTGCGCGCGATCGAGACCTACGACCAGGCACAGTTGAAGGACTACGACGTCCTGGTCGACGGGGTGGTGGTGCACGCCAGGGCCTTCCGGCGGACCGCCGGCGGTGCGGGGACGGTGACGTACCAGTTCGTCGTGGACCGACCGGACCTGACGGCGGACGGAAAGGTGCGGGTGCGGTTCCTGGACACCGGCGAGGGCTACGACCCGTCGATCGCCGACGTCTGGGCCATCCCGGTGAGCCCGCCCTCCTGACCTCTCCATGAGGCAGGAACGCGCCGGCCGCGCAGATGCGCGGCCGGCGCGGCTCTGTTTGTCGAGGTCGATCAGGGTTGCGGTTCCGGTCCGGCGGGCGCCGTTGGAGGCACCCGCCGGACCGGTGAGCTGTTACCGAGTGGCGAGCCAGTCCTGGACGACCGGGATGTCGACCCGCTGGTAGCCGCCGAGGTAACGGCAGTTGTCGGTGTAGCCGTAGCTGGTGACCGCGACCAGGTAACCGTTGAGGAAGGTCGGGCCGCCCGAGTCACCGAAGCAGGTGCCGCCACCGCCGCGCACGTCGTTCGGATTGCCGTTCAGTTGCAGCACCTGCGGGGTGAGCTTCTGCCCCGGCGAGGTGGTGTAGCGGCGCAGCAGCGGGTAGCTCATCGGCGTCGGCTTCTGCGGGCCCGACTCCGGCTTGCGCACCTCGGTGCCGTACCCGACCAGGTCGAAGATGGTCTTGTTGAGCTTCGGCTGCGCGAACTGGTCCAGGTACCGGCTGGGCGCCACCGTCGCGGGGACGATTCCGGTCACCGGCGTGTCCAGCACCACCACGCCGACGTCGTTCCAGTTGTTCAGGTCCGTGAAGTCCGAGTACTCCGGGTGGGTGGCCGCCGTGCCGGACAGGTAACCGGCCGCCGCCAGTTCCGCGGCCGTGTAGCCGACCGCGGGGTTCGCGGCCGCCGGGAGCGGGTTCGGTGGCGCCTCGGCGATGGCCGTGTCGAAGGTGACCAGGGTCTTGCCGAGGGTGCCCTGGGTGCAGTGCGCGGCCGTGAGGAGGATGGTCGGCGAGATGAGCGTCGCCGAGCAACGGTAGCGGCCGGTCTGGTCGTAGAAGAGGATCAGCCCGACGTTGGGGTGCCGGTTACCGTCAGGCTCGCCGCCGGTGATGGCGACCGCGGGTGTGGCCGTGGCAATCAGCGCGAACGTCGACACGACGATCGCGGCGAGGGTGCGACGTAGTGCTCTCACGCCGGGCATCCTGCCTGCTCCTCGCGTTCTCCGGAAGACCCTGGGACGGTGGCCGTGACCGCCCGTGAACTGGGCATACATGAACTCCAATATGGACGCGGGCCGGGCTCGGCCGGCGGCTTCCGTCGGCGCAGTTATCGGCGGGTCTTCGGCAGGTCGAACTGGTCGGCTCGCCGGCAGTCGCGCTGGTTGCCGATCGCCTCCGGCCCCAACCGGTCGAGTACCGCCCGGGCCCGCTCCCGCCCCAGGTTCCAGGCGTACCACGGGTCCGGCTCGGCCAGGTCGTCGGCGATCCAGCTCAGGGTGCACCGGCGTACCGGGTCCGGCAGGCCGGCCAGGGCGGAGGTGGCGTCCGCGGAGAGGGCGCGCAGGTACCAGGCGTCGATCCGGCCGGTCTCCTCGTATCGGGCGACGTTGCGGCGGGCCGCGTAGTCCTCCGGGTTGAGGGCCGCCAGGCCCAGCAGCATCACCACCGCGAGCGCCGTGGTCAGCCGCGGGATCCAACCGCCGCGCCAGCGTACGCCGGCCACCAGGATCATCAGGAAGACGGCGCCGAGCAGCAGCTCGAACGCCATCACGAAGATCCGCTCGCCGGTGAAGCTGTAGACCTTCTGGTACGTGTACATCCGCGACAGCGCCGACACCACGATGACCACGGTCAGCGCGCTGAGCAGGCCGAGCAGGACCCGCAGCAGCACGCGGTCGAGTCGTCGGTCCCGACGGGCCCACCGGGTCACCCCGCCGAGCACCGCCAGCGTCAGCACGGTCACCACGACCAGTTGCCAGAAGCCGCTGCGGGCGTACTCGGCGTAGCTGAGGCCGGTGGTCGTCAGCACGTGGCGCTGTCCGCCGAACAGCACGGTGAACTGCACGGCGACGAAGCCGCCGAACAGGGCCGTCAGGGTGGCGATCGGCGGCGCCCATTCGACCAGGCCGACGCTGCGGGTGGTCGGCCGGTCGACCGCGGACAGGTCCGGCGGTGCGGTGATCGTGTAGACGGCGGCCACGGCGATCAGGCCGCCCATGGCCGCCAGGAACAGCCACCGGAACACACCACTGACGCTGATCTCCGGAATCAGGACGCCGAGCGCCTGGGAGAAGGCGGCGTCGGCGGAGGAGAGCAGCGCTCCGAAGATCACCAGCACGAGAACGGTGGCCGCGACCGAGCCGACGATCCGACGTACCGCCCCGGGATCGCCGGGTGCCCGGACGTGGGCACGCACCCACGGCAGGCCGCGTAGCGCCGCGAGCGGCGCGGCCACCGGGCTGAACAGGATCGAGCGGACCCGTCGTCCGCCGACGATCGCCAGCGCCGCGCAGCCCAACGCCCCCAGCACGCAGAACGTCACCAGCCACCAGGCGTTGCGGAAGCCGAGCACCGCGAGCAGCATCAGCGCGGCAGCCGCCCAGCCGGCCCGGACCCACCGCTCGGCGCGCGGAAGTTCGGCGGTGTGACGCCGTACCGCGACGGTGACGCCCGCGGTCAGGACCAGCCAGCCGAGGAACCAGCCGAGGCCGGTACGGCCCAACGGCACGAAGGCCGCCACGCCCAGCGCTCCGGCAAGCACGGCCAGCGGTGTGGCCCGGTTGCGGACCGGCCGGGGGCCGGGCCACGCCCGGTCGAAGAATGACGGCGGTGGCGGCCCCGGCCGAAAGGAGTACGCCGCGCCGGGCGGGGGATAGCCGAGGTCGGCCGACACCCTCGCCGGCAGCACACGGGTGCCGGGCGGCGCCACCGGCCGGGACGGGCCGCCCATGGCTGCCGCGCCAACCAGCACGCGCGTGCCCGCCGGCTCGGTGCCCGCTGGTCCGGCAACTGCCGGCGCTGTGTCCGCTGTCGGGCCGGCGTCCGTCGGCGTCGGCGATGCGGCCGGGGCGGCTGCGGAGGTGGCCGCATCGCCCGGTCGGGCCGGGGCCCCGGCGGGGACGGCTGCCGGAGTGACCTCGGGGGCCCGCTGCGTCGGCGGCTTGACCTCGGTCGGGTGGGTGGTGTCGGACGGCGGGACCGGCACGGTGATCGCGGCCGACGGCCCCACCACCGCGGCGCTCGCCGCCGAGGTGTCCGGGCGGGCGGTGGTAGCGGTCTCCCCGTCGGCCGCGACCAGCGGGAGGAAGATCGCGTAACCCCGGGTGCCCGGCGGGACGGTCACCGGGACCGCCCAGGCGGGCTGGTCGGCCGGTCCGGGCCAGACGATGGGCAGCGGCCCTTCGGCGGATGACACGACCAGCAGCTGGGGTGGTGTCGCGGCCGGATCCGCCGTGCCGGCGCCGGGTGCGACAGGGGCCTCGCCGGGCTCCCCGGTGCTCGGGGAACTCGCGGCGGGTGGCGGCTCGGACACCGCGCCTCCTAGATCGACAAGTTGCCGACACTCTAGGGCCGAGCGCCCGTTCGCGTTGTCCCCTGCCACCGGCCGAAGCGTCCGCTCCGGAGCCGTCCGGGTGATAAGAAGGGGCCCCTCTACAACGCCAGGCGTTAAGAGGGGGCCCCTCCTTGCAGGTCAGCTGCCGGGCGGCGTACCCGTGCCGCTGCCCCGGTCGTCCAGGAACAGGGGGGCGCGGCCGTTCACCGTGTACCGGATGTGGGTGACCTCGGGGGTGTGTACCACGCGGGTGGGGGTCAACTCGATCGCCTCGAACTCGTCGAGGCCGAGGTCGGCGTCGAACAGGCGCATCCCGGTGCCCAGCAGGGTCGGCACCACGTGCAGCTCCAGTTCGTCGAGCAGGCCGGCCCGCAGCACCTGCCGGACCAGGCTGCCGCCCCCGGCCACGGCCACGTTCTTGTCGCCGGCCGCGGCCCGGGCCTGCGCCACGGCGCTCTCCACTCCGTCGGTGACGTAGGTGAAGCTCGTGCCACCCTGACGCAGCAGCTTCTGGCGGGGACGGTGGGTCACCACGAAGACCGGGGCACGGAACGGCGGCTCGTCGCCCCAGGGCACCTCACCGCCGTCGGCCATCCGGCGGCCCATCACGTACGCCCCGGCCGCGGCGAACGACTCGCCGATGATCTCGGAGTTGGTGTCCTGCTGGCCCCCGGCGAAGCCCTGCCGTTCGCGCCAGGCCAGCGCGTCGGTGACCCACCGGGTCACCCGGAAGAAGCCGTGGCTCTCCGCCGACTTCAGCCAGTCACCGTCGCCGTCGTGCAGCGGGCCGGCGTAGAAACCGTCCAGCGACACCGACAGCTGCGCGGTCACCTTTGTCATGTCCGTTCCTTCGGATCGGTCGGCACCCCCGTGGGTGCCGCTCACCGGTGGATCGGAGCCGGGCCGGCCGCTTCTACCGCATCTACCTGTGACGTGGGTCACTCACACTCGGTGGCCCGGCGGAGCAGGTGCCGCCGCTCGGGGGCGCTGCCGGCGAGACCGGCCGCCTTCCGCCAGGCCACCGCGGCGGCAGCCCGGTCGCCAGCCAGTTCCAGCAGGTGGGCGCGGACGGCGTGCAGCCGGTGGTGCCCGGCCAGGATGCCCGACTCCACCTCCGCCAGCAGGGCCAGTCCGGCGGCCGGTCCATGCACCATGCCCACCGCCACCGCCCGGCTGAGCGTGGCCACCGGGTTGGGTGCCAGGCGTTCCAGAAGCTCGTAGAGGGCGAGCACCTGCGGCCAGTCGGTGGCCTCGGTGGTCGGCGCCTCCGCGTGCACCGCGGCGATGGCGGCCTGCACCTGATACGGCCCCGCCGGCGAGGTGGACAGGCTGTGCGCCACCAGCGCGCACCCCTCGGCGATCGCCGCCCGGTCCCACCGCCCCCGGTCCTGCTCGGCCAGCGGCACCAGCTCGCCGTCCGGCCCGACCCGGGCCGCCGCCCGCGCCTCGGTCAGCAGCATCAGCGCGAGCAGGCCCGCCGTCTCCCCGTCGGCGGGCAGCCGCTCCCGCAGCCGCCGGGTGAGCCGCAGCGCCTGCCGGGTCAGGTCGACCCGGATCAGCTCGGGGCCACTGCTGGCGCTGTAGCCCTCGTTGAACATCAGGTACAGCACCTGCCGGACCACGGCCAGCCGTGGCCCCTGCTCCGCCGCCGACGGCAGCGCGAACCGGGCGCCCGCCTCCCGCAGCCGTTGCTTGGCCCGCGAGATCCGCTGCCCCATGGTCTTCTCCGGCACCAGGAAGGCCGCGGCGACCTCGGCGGTGGTCAGCCCGCCCACCGCCCGCAGGGTGAGGGCCAGCTGAGCGGGGGCGGGCAGCGCCGGGTGGCAGCAGAGCAGGAACAGTTCCAGCAGGTCGTCGCGGGGCGGTTCGGCGTCGGCCGGCGGTGCGACCAGCGCGTCGCGCGGGGTGGCGTCGAGCACCGTACGCTCCCGGCGGGCCCGGGCGGCCTCGGCCCGCACCTGGTCGACGTACCGGCGGGTGGCCACGGTGTGCAGCCAACCCGCCGGATGTTCCGGTACGCCCTCGCGTGGCCACGCCTCGACGGCGGCGACCAGGGCCTCCTGCACCGCGTCCTCGGCCCGGGCGAAGTCGCCGTGGCGGCGCACCAGCGCACCGAGCACCTGTGGGGCGAGTCGGCGCAGCAGGTCCACCGCGACCGCGTCGAGGCTCAGCGCTCGTCCCCGTCCCGGGACATCAGCGGCCAGATCTCGATGCCGCCACCGACGCCGGCACCGAGCCGCAGGCCCGGATACGACCGGGCGATCTCCAACGCCCGCTGCTCACTGTCCACGTCGACCACGAAGTACGAGCCGACGTACTCCTTCGCCTCCAGGTACGGGCCGTCGGTGACGACCGGGGTGTCGCCGGTCAGCCGTACCGCCCGGGGCTGGGACACCAGCCCCTGCACGTCCACCAGCTCGCCGGAGGCGCGCAGTGCCTCGTTGAAGGCGTCGACCTCGCCGATCAGCGCGGCCAGGTCACCGCCCCCGACGGTGCCCCAGACTTCCTCGTTTCCGTAGATCAACATCAGGTACTTCATGTGGCGGCCTCCAGCGACCTCGTGCTGTCCGGAAGGTGACAGGACGGCAAGCCCCGCCCCGACGCACTGTTGTAGCAGGTAGAGAGGCTGCGGATGGCGGGCCACATCCGACTCTCCGGTCGGGCGGGGTCAGCAGCGTCCCCGCCGGGCCGCCAGCACCGAGCCCCGGCCGCGGCCGTCGCGACCGGTCCCGGCGCCCCGCGCCGGTGGCCCCCGCGTACGCCGTCACGGCCGCGTCTCGGCCGACACCGCCCGGTCGTCAGGGCGGGTGTCCCCGCGCCCGACAGCGACGTCGCCGCCACAACCACGCCGGATCCCCGCCGGGGCGCCCCGCTCCGCCCGGCTCCGGTCGCCGTCGCAGACCCCGCCGCACCCGGTGCAGACCCGCTGGTCGCGGCGACCGAACCAGGAAGGAGCGCTGCCATGGCCGCTCCCACCGCGACCGCCTCCCTCAACGCGACCAGTTACGCCCCCGGTGCCCAGATGCTGCTCACCGTCACCTACAGCGACCCCGACACCAAGGCGCTCACCGTCACCGTCGTGGTCACCGACGCCCAGGGCAACAGCAGCGCGCCGGTCAAGGTCAGCGCCGTCATCGACCCGCTCACCATCACCGTCACCGACGACTCGGGCCGTACCTGGACCCGGGTGTCGGACAGCGGCACGGTGGCCGTCTACCGGGCGGTGGCGTGATGCCCAGGGTCACCGTGACCGTGCGCGACTCCGGCGGGCAGACCGCCACCGCCACCGCGAACTACACGATCACACCGCCGGTGCTGGGCGGCTACTACCTCTCCGGCGGCGCCGACCCGACGACCGACATGGCGGGCGGCAACTTCCGCTCGCTGACCCAGTACCGCAGCTTCGCCGACGGCTACGTCTTCCCCGGCTACAACCAGTCGTGGCTGGTCACCCTCGGCCGGTCCGGGGTGCGGGTCAACATGGTGCTGGAGCTGAAGCACTACGGCGCGTCCGACGCCGGGCCGCAGACCTTCACCGTGGACGGCGTGAGGTACACCGTGCCGGCCCCGGCGATGACCATCCAGCAGCGTCCGGGCACGGTGTGGCCGAAGGCGTACGGCTACAGCCAGGTTCTCGCCGGGCAGTGCGACGGGCTGCTCGCCCGGGCGCTGTCGCAGTACCGGACGATGGGCTTCGGGGTGAACATCCAACTCGCCTCCGAGCTGGACACCGACCACGAGTTCGGCACCACCGAGGCCGGCAAGGCGTACACCTGGGCCGAGTCGGACGTGCGGGCGGTGCAGGCGGTGATCTACATCGTCAACTGGTTCAGGGCCAAGGCGCTGCCCCAGGGCACCACCTTCTCGGTCGGCCTCGGTGGCTTCGACCGGGCCTGCTACCAGCGCACCCACCCGGAGGCGCTGATGACGCGGCTGGATTTTCTCCAGTGGAACGTCTACGCGACCAGCCCGACCGACACCGCGCTGGCCCGGTTCCGGCGGACCAAGGACTGGGCGGTGGCCGACCTGGGCCCGGTGGCGCTGTCCCGCCCGGTGCTCGTCGCCGAGTGGGGGGTGCGGGTCGCCGAGTTCCCGGATCAGCCGGCCTGGATCGCCACCGTGCCGCCCGCGATCGCCCAGCTCAACGCCGAGCGCGGGCCGATCATCGCCCGGACCAACTACTTCAACTCCGGCTGGGGCACGCTCAGCCCGAAGGCGACCGGGCTGGCCGCGCTACGCGCCGCGTACGCCCGCCCGCCGTACGCCTGACCACCGGCCGGCCGCGACGGTATCGACGGGCCGGGCCGCCACCACGGCCCGCCGGCATCGTCGGAGGCCTGGCCGGGGCAGCGCTGTTGACAACGGCCTTCCTCTGCCTGGCCTGGGCGGTGGCGCGCTGAGCGAACCGGTGACGGAGGCGAGCAGCGGCGAGCCGGGGCGAGCGGGTCGGGAGGGGCGGGCGGAGGTCACACCTTGGGGCGGCGGCGGTCCGCGCCGAATTGCAGGTAGGCCAGGACACCGGCGGCGGAGAGGACGCCCTGGCACCCGACCCACCACCAGTTCGGCTGCGCCGGCCCCAGCAGGGCCATCAGCGTGGGGGTCGCGAACAGCAGCACGTCCGTGCCGTTGAGCAGCCACAGCATCGGGCCGGGTGGGAAGGCACCCATCGGGGTGTCGATCAGCGGCAGGCCGTTGTCGATCCGGCCGGCCTGCGCCCGCCGGACGGCGATCATCGCGGCCGTCGGGCCGAACGCCAGCCCGAGCGCCCACCAGGGCCCCGGTGGCAGGCCACCGAGCAGCCCCAGTGCCACCATGGCCAGCCCGGACCAGGCCGTGGCCAGCACCGCCGGCACGATCAGCCGGATCGTCACCGCCCGCCGCCCGGTCAACCCGAGCAGCCGCAGCAGCGCCGGGTGGGCCACGTCGCGCCGCAGCGCGTCGAGGGTGAGCCCGGCGGCGGTGCCCGCCCCCACCACCAGGGTCGCCGCGGGCAGCCAGCGGGGGCCGGCGGTGAGCAGCACCGGCAGCGGGGTCGCCAGGAACAGCCAGCCCACCCGCCAGCCGCGTCGGCGCAGCACCAGCAGGTCCTGTTGCAGCGGCACGAGCCAGCCCCGGCGGGGGCGCAGCGGCCGGGACCGTAGCGCCCGCCGCCGCCAGTACCGTCGCTCGCGCAGGTCGGCGACGAACGACGGTTCGACCGCGTACGCGGCATCCAGGTAGGTGCCGACGGTCAGCGACGGCTCGTGCAGCCGAGGGTCGGGGATGCGCGCCAGGTCGCGTACGGCCAGTGCGGTGAGCGCCCCGGCGACGGTCAGCGTGGCGAGGACGAGCGGGAACGGTGGTGACGTGACGGCGGGCGGCGCCGGCAGCGGCTGCACCCGGGCGAGCAGCGCCGCCGCGCCCAGCGCCACCAGCAGCGCCGGCACCACCGCGTCCAGCAGCCGGGCGTGGGCCGGCCGGCGCTGTGCGGCCACCGCGAGCAGCGCGAGGAGCAGACCGGCGGCCGTGCCGAGGGCGAGCCAGCCGGCGAGGGCGGGGCCGGAGACCGGGCGGTCCGCCAGGCGGGCGGCGCCGGCCAGCGCCAGCACCGCGCCGGCGAGCGCTCCGACGGTCAACGCCCGCACCAGCGCCGGCAGCAGCAGGCCGCGACGGGGGACCGGTGCCGGCAGCAGCCAGGTCAGCTCACCGCGCCCGAGAACCAGCGGACCGACCTGTCGCAGCAGCAGCACCAGGCCGGCCGCGCCCGCAGCCAGTAGCACCAGCACCACGAACCGGTCCGGCGGAGCCGCCGGAGCCGCCGGCCACATCGCGGCGCCGGTCCGAGGGCCGACCACCGCGACCGTGATGGCCACCGTCAGCAGCAGCACGTACGCGGATTCCAAGGTGAGCGCGGGACCACGTCCGGCGCGCCGCCGCCGCACCCAGCGACGCAGCCGGCGGGCGGTTGGCGGCATCGACTCCCGCCGGGTCGGCGGTTCGGCCACCCGCGTCATGCGCGCAAATCGGTGGCCGCCGCCCCGGAGGCGAGGACCTCGGTCGAGGACGTCGCGGCGGCCGACTCGACGGGCGGGGGCGCTGCCGTGACCGGGTCGCCCGGCGCCGGGGCGCCGGAGTGCAGCCGGAGGACGGGGCAGCCGAGGGCGGCCACGAAGACCGGGTCGTGGCTGGCCATCAGCAGGCTGCCGCCGCCGGCCAGGTGATCGCCGAGCAGGCCGGCCACCACGGGCCGGATCGCCGCGTCGAGCCGCTGCTCCGGCTCGTCGAGCACCAGCAGGTCGGCCGGGCGGGCCAGCGCGGCGGCCAGCAGCAGGCGCTGCCGCTCACCCGAGGACAGGCGGTCCGGGGTGGCGTCGCCGAGTTCGTGCAGGCCCAGCACGGTGAGCAGCTCGTCGACCCGGCCGTCCGCCGGATCGTCACCACCGGCCAGCCGGACCAGCTCGACGTGCTCCCGGACGGTGAGCCCGGCGTACCAACTGGGTTGCTCGACGGTGGCCACGACCCGGCGCCAGAACGCGGCCGTGCCGTCCGGCGACGCCCCGAAGACCCGCACCGAGCCGGCGCTCGGCTCGGCCAGCCCGGTGACGCAGCGCAGCACGGTGGACTTGCCGGCGCCGTTCTCGCCGACCAGGCAGAGCGCCCCGCCCGCCAACAGGTCGAACCCGACGTCCCGCACCACCGTCACGCTGCCGTACGTGACGTGCAGCCCCTGTACCGCGACGACCGCTTGGTCCACCAGACCACCCTAGATCCACCGGACAAGCCCGCAGGCCGCCGCCGCGGCTTTCTATGCTCGACCCATGGAACTGCGGATCTTCACCGAACCCCAGCAGGGTGCCAGCTACGACGACCTGCTCGCCGTGGCCCGCCGCGCCGAGGAAACCGGCTTCGGCGCCTTCTTCCGCTCGGACCACTACCTGAAGATGGGGTCGGTCAGCGGCGAACCCGGCCCTACCGACGCGTGGACCACCCTGGCCGGCCTGGCCCGCGACACCCGGTCGATCCGGCTCGGCACGCTGATGACCGCCGCCACGTTCCGGCTGCCCGGCCCCCTCGCGATCACCGTCGCCCAGGTCGACCAGATGAGCGGCGGGCGGGTCGAGCTGGGCATCGGCACCGGCTGGTACGACGCCGAGCACAGCGCGTACGGGATTCCGTTCCCGGGGCTGGGGGAGCGGTTCGACCGGCTGGACGAGCAGCTCGCCGTGATCACCGGCCTGTGGCGGACCCCGTCGGGTGAGACGTTCGACTTCACCGGCCGCCACTACCAGGTCAGCGACTCACCCGCGCTGCCCAAGCCGGTCCAGCGGCCGCACCCGCCGATCCTGCTCGGTGGCCGGGGCGCGAAGCGTACGCCTCAGCTCGCCGCCCGCTACGCCGACGAGTTCAACCTGCCGTTCGCCTCGATCGCCGACTCGGCCACCCAGTTCGAACGGGTCCGCGTCGCCTGCAAGGAGATCGGCCGCGATGCCGTCGAGCTGACCTGGTCCAACGCACTGGTGCTGTGCTGCGGGCGGGACGACGCCGAGGTGACCCGCCGGGCCGCCGCGATCGGCCGGGCGCCCGACGAGCTGCGCGAGAACGGACTGGCCGGCACGCCCGCCGAGATCGTCGACAAGATCGGCCAGTACGCGGAGATCGGCAGCCAGCGCATCTACCTCCAGGTGCTCGACCTGGGCGACCTGGACCACCTGGACCTGGTCGCGACCGAGGTGATGCGGCAGCTCTGACCGTCCCGACCGGACCGTTCACCCGGGCCGGGGTGGCGGGCCGGGGGTGGGCACCGGCGTCGGCGCCGGTCCCGGCGTGGGGGTCGGCTGCGGGTTGGGCTGGCTCTCCACGCCGCCAGGGGCGGGATCACGGTAGCTGCTCATCGGCGTAGGGTTCCCCGACGAAGCCGGCGGTAACCAGCCGGCGCGGAGAGGGGGTCCTCGTGCCGACGCACCGCAACTGGGCGGGCAACGTCCGGTACGCCGCCCGGGCGTACCACCGGCCGTCGTCGACGGACGAGCTGCGCGAGCTGGTCGCCGGCAGCGACCGGATCCGGGCGGTCGGCAGTGGGCACTCCTTCAACCGGCTCGGCGACACCACCGGCGACCTGGTCACCCTGTCCGGGCTGCCGTCCACGGTGCACCTCGACGAGCGGCAGCGGGTGGTCGACGTGCCCGCCGCGATGCGCTACGGGGACCTGGCGACCTGGCTGCACGAGCGGGGGTACGCGCTGGCCAACCTCGCCTCGCTGCCGCACATCTCGGTGGGCGGCGCGGTCGCCACCGGCACCCACGGCTCCGGCAACGCCGTCGGTAATCTGGCCACCGCGGTCGCCGGCCTGGAACTGGTCACCGCCGAGGGCGAGCTGCTCACCGTGGACCGGGACAGCGACGACTTCGCCGGGATGGTCGTCTCCTTCGGCGCGCTGGGCATCGTCACCCGCCTCACCCTGGACGTGGTGCCCACCTTCGACGTCCGCCAGTACGTCTGCCTGGACCTGCCCCGCGCGGCGCTGGACGAGGCGTTCGCCTCGGCGTACAGCGTCAGTGTCTTCACCGACTGGCGGTCCACCCGCGGCACCCAGGTCTGGCGCAAGCAGCTGGCGGAACAGGCCGGGCCCCCGGCGGACTGGCTCGGTACGACGGCGGCCGACCGACCGTGGCATCCGGTGCCCGGGATGCCGGCGGTCAACTGCACCGAGCAGCTCGGTGCCGCCGGCCCCTGGCACGAGCGGCTGCCGCACTTCCGGCTCGGCTTCACCCCCAGCAGCGGCGACGAGTTGCAGTCGGAGTACCACCTGCCCCGGGCGGTGGCCGCCGACGCGCTGGCCGCGCTGGACGAGGTGGCACACCTGATCGCCCCGGTGTCGCAGACCAGCGAGCTACGCACGATCGCGGCCGACGGGCTGTGGCTCAGCCCCAACCAGGGCCGGGAAACGCTCGCCGTGCACTTCACCTGGATCGCCGACGCGTCGGCGGTGCTGCCGGTGGTCGCCGAGGTGGAGCGGGCGCTCGCCCCCTTCGCCCCCCGGCCCCACTGGGGCAAGGTCTTCAGTCTCGCGCCGGACGCGATCGCCGCCACCTACCCCCACTGGGCGGCCTTCACCGCCCTCCAACATCACCTCGACCCCAAGGGCAAGTTCCGCACCGACGCCCTCGACCACCTCTTCCCCGGCTGACCCCGCCAACTCTCCCCTTGCTCGCCACTGCGCGATCGACGGGTCGGGGCCTCGCGGCCGGCGGGTTCAGCGGTTGGGGGCGGTCTGTTCGCGCAGGTGGCCGCGTTGGACGGCGCGGCTGATGTCGCTCGGCGAGATGATGCCGACCAGGCGGTCTTCGCTCACCACCAGCGCCCGGCCGTCGGCACACTGGCTGAGCCGGGGCAGCAGGTCGGTCAGCTGCTCGTCGGGGGAGGCGAGGACCAGGTCGTCGGCCCGGCACGCCACCGCCTCAAGCGTGGTGCTGCCGCGCTGGTCGCTCGGGACGCCGCGGACCCGGTCGAGGGTGACCAGGCCGATGGGTCGGCCGCCGTCCTCGGTCAGCGGCAGCGCCGTGTGCCGGTACGCGAACAGGTAGTTGTCGACGAAGTCGGCGACGGTCATCTCGCTCGACGCGGTCTGCGGCTGCGGAGTCATCACGTCGGAAACCCGGATCCCACGCAGCGCGCTGCCCATCCGGGCCTGCCGTTCCTCAAGGCTGGCGGCGCCGATCAGGAACCAACCGATCAGCGCCAGCCAGAGTCCACCGACGCCGGCACCGGTCAGGAACCGCCACAGCCCCACTCCGATCAGCGCCACGCCAAGCACCCAGCCGGCCCGGGCCGCCACCACCGACGCCCGGTTCCGGTCCCCGGTGGCCTTCCAGACCGCCGCCCTCAGCAGCCGCCCGCCGTCCAGCGGCGCCGCCGGCAGGATGTTGAAGATCGCCAACAGCAGGTTGATGCCCCCGAGCCAGGCCATCGCGCCCAGCAGCAGCCCGCGCACCCCGCCGAGGCTGAGCAGCATCGCGATCACCCCGAAGAAGATGCCGATGACGAGGCTGACCAGCGGACCGATGCCGGCGATACGTAGCTCGGCGCCCGGGCTCCGGGCCTCACCGCGCAACTCGGCGACCCCGCCGAAGAGCCAGAGGGTGATCCCCCCGACCTCGAGCCCGTTACGTTTGGCCACGATCGCGTGGGACACCTCGTGGGCGAGCAGGCCCAGGAAGAAGACCACCGCCGCCGCGAGGCCCGCCACCAGGTACGCGATCACCGACAGGCCGGGGTACGACCTGGGGAACAGGTTGGCTGACAGCCCCCACCAGATCAGCGCGAAGATGACCAGTACAGACCAGTTCACCCCGACGGGTACGCCCACGATCCGGCCGAGCCGGAAACTCGCCCTCATATGTTGGGGATACCCCCGCAACGTCATCCCATGCCAGGGGCAGAAGTCATCTGTTGGGTTTTGTGACCGTTTCGCCGGTCGGAAACGCGGTTTGATTGTGCCCTGCGGTCGTTAGGGTCGGGAAGTGATCGAGGTCCGGGAACTGGCGAAGCACTATCGGGTGCACCGGCGGGAACCCGGCCTGCGCGCCGCACTCCGGTCGTTCGTCCGGCGCGAGCACGTCACCGTCCGGGCGGTCGACCGGGTCAGCTTCACGATCGCCGAGGGAGAGGTGGTCGGTTTCCTCGGCCCCAACGGCGCCGGCAAGACCACGACGTTGAAATGCCTGACCGGTCTGCTGCATCCCACCACCGGCGCCGTACGAGTGCTCGGGCACACCCCGCACCGGCGGGAACCCGAGTTCCTGCGCAGGATCTCGCTGGTCATGGGTCAGCGCAACTCCCTGTTCTGGGATCTGCCCGCCGCCGACGCCTTCGAGGTGAACCGGGCGATCTACGGCATCGCCCCCGGCCCGTACAAGTCGGCGCTGGAGGAACTGGTCGACCTGCTGGACCTTGAACCGTTGCTCCACAAGCAGGTCCGGGTGCTCAGCCTCGGCGAGCGGATGCGCTGCGAGCTGGCCGGCGCCCTGCTGCACCGACCGGAGGTCCTCTTCCTCGACGAGCCGACGCTCGGCCTGGACGTCAACGGTCAGGCGGCGGTGCGCAGCTTCCTGCGCGACTACAACACCCGACACGGGGCTACCGTTCTGCTGACCAGCCACTACATGGGCGACGTGACCGTGCTGGCCCGCCGGGTGCTGGTCATCGACCACGGCACCCTGCGCTTCGACGGCGACCTCGCCGCGCTGGTCGAGACCCACTCGCCGCACCGGCTGGTCCGGGTCACCCTGCGCGAGGCCGTGCCCGAGCAGACCTGGGCCGGCCTGGGTGAGGTGTCGTCGATCGACGGCGCCGTGGTGACCCTGGCCGTACCACGCGCCGAGACCGCCGCGATCGCCGCTCGGCTGCTGACCACGCTGCCGGTCGAGGACGTCGCCATCGAGGATCCGCCGGTCGAGGAGATCATCCGGGGCGTCTTCGCCCATGCGTGACGTGCTCCCCGCGTACCCCTCGCTGGTGCGCAGCGCCACGCTGGTGGCGGCGACCTACCGGGGGCGGATCGTGCTGTCGCTGCTCACCGCGTTCTTTCCGCTGCTGACGATGGCGGTGTGGCTCACCGTCGTCGCCGAGGGCGGCCCGCCGGACGGCTGGACCACCGGCGATTTCCTCTCCTACTACGCGGCGGCCACCCTGCTCTGGAACCTCACCGGCGACCGGGTGGTGTGGCAGTGGGACGCGGACATGCGCAGCGGCGACCTGTCCGTGCGGCTGTTGCGCCCGGTGCACCCCTTCCACCAGTACGCCACCAGCGACCTCGGCCAGCGCCTGGTGTTCCTGGTGGTGCTGGTGCCAGCCCTGATACTCGGTGCCTGGCTGGTGCCGGGACTGAACTACCCGGCGGATCCGCTCCGGCTCGCCGCCGTGGCAGCCGCGCTGGTGCTGGCGTACGCGGTCAGCCTGCTGATGGCGTCGACCTTCGCGCTGATCGGTTTCTGGAGCACCCAGACGACCAACGGTTGGCTGCTGTGGTGGGGGCTGGGGTCGTTCGCCTCGGGATGGGTCGCGCCACTGGCCCTGATGCCCGACTGGCTGCGTACGGCCGGGATGGTGCTGCCGTTCCGCACCACGATGGGCTTTCCGGTGGAGCTGCTGATGGGCCGCCTCGACGCACACCAGACGGCGTACGGCTTCGCCGTCGGGCTCGGCTGGCTCGCGGCGTTCGCACTGCTGTACCGGGTCGCCTGGCGGTTCGGCGTCCGTCGCTATCAGGCGGTGGCCGGGTGAACCCGTGGCCGCGCCAGGCGCGCATCCTGGGCATCTGCTGGCGGGCGGCGGTGACCGGCGAGATGGAGTACCGGTTCAACTTCCTGGCCAACTTCGCGTTGAGCGCGTTCTGGATGCTGTGGGCGGCGGCCGGAGCGTCGGTCTACTTCCGGTTCACCGGCACCGTGGCCGGCTGGACGCAACCCGAGGTACTCGTCGTCATCGGCCTGTTCTTCGCCCTCAACGGCCTGCGCCAGGCGCTGTTGCAGCCGAACCTGGAGCGGATGACCGAGTACGTCCGGCGGGGGACCCTCGACTTCCTGCTCACCAAGCCGTTCGACGCGCAGCTGCTGGTGAGCCTGCGGCACCTCAAAGTCAACAATCTGCTCGACCCGATCCTCGGTTTGGCGCTGACCGTGGTCGGTGTCGCGCTGTCCGGCCGCGGCGTGTCGGCAGCCGCGCTGGCCTCGTTCCTGCTGCTACTGGCCTGCGCCGTCCTGCTGATGTACGCCCTGAGCGTGGTGCTGATGGCGCTCGCGGTGGTGCTGGTGGCCGGCGAGGAACTCGGCCGGGTCTCCTTCGCCTTCGTCGAGCTGTCCCGCTTCCCGGTGGAGATGTACCGCAACCCCGCTCAGGCCGTGCTCACGGTCGTCCCGGTCGCGTTCCTCACCACCTACCCGGCGGCAGCCCTGCTGGGGCGACTCGACCCGTACCTGCTACTGCTCGCCCCGGCCGTGGCCGCCGGCGCGGTCGTCCTGGCCACGCTGCTGTGGCGGCGCTCCCTGCGCTCCTATGCCGGCGCCAGCGCCTAGGGCCACTTCTACTCTGGTGGATCACCCCCGGGTGTCAACCTAGCGGATCAGGTCGATGGCTCCGGGCGGGTGTCAGGGCTGATCAGTCGGCGGTGCCGGACGGAACGACCCAGGTGGTGGGCTGGCCGGTGATCGCAGTGATCATGTCGTAGTCGCCGTCGTAGTGCAGCACCGAGGCCCCGTGCCGCTCGGCGGTCGCGCCGACCAGCAGATCAGCCATGGGGAGGGCGCGGTGGTTGCCCTTGTGTAGCGCTTGGAGTTGAACATCGACCGCCCGGTCCCAGACCTCGTCCGGCATGGAGAGCCAGTGAAAGCCGCCGAGCAGCCAGCGAGCACGCTGGGCGTCCTTGACCGTCCGGGCGCTCTGGATCACCTCGATCTCGATCGCGCCGCACACCGCCAGTAGACCGCGCTCGGACAACTCGTCGAGCACCGGCGCGACGGCTGGCTTGGGCCAGCGGGCGAGGGCGGATTTATCGAGCAGATACAGCTCTCGACTCACGCCGCGTCCGGCTTTGTGTCGGAGCGACCAGTAAGATCCGGCAGGCCGCCGCTCTTGAGCCAGTCGGCGAACTCGCGCCGCTTCTCGCGGTCGACGGCGGCCTTCAGCGCGGCGTTGACCGTCGCCTTCTTCGTGTTGGTGCCGAAGATCTTGGCGGCCTCGGCGAGTAGTTCGTCGTCAACGTCGAGGATGGTCCTGGACATCGTTGGTCGCCCCCAGTCTGTGCGTTACAACCACTATGATATCAACTCCGACGGATCTTGATATCTCGCTGAGGGGGCGCGAGTCGCCATGTCGACAGCTGCTGAGGGCAGGCCTTCGCCCGGTTGTCGGCGATAGTTCGAAACGTGACGACCTTGAAGGATGGCGGCGATGACCCGTATCTCTGGCTTGAGGACCTGGACGGCGCGGAGGCCGCCGGGTGGGTGCGCGAGCGCAACGCCGAGACCGTCGCGGCGCTGACCGCCGGCCCGGCGTTCGCCGCCCGGCAGGCCGAGATGCGGCAGGTGCTCGACGCGGACGACCGCATCCCCTATCCCAGCTGGCGCGGGGACCACTTCTACTACGACTTCTGGCAGGACGCGGCCCACCCGCGCGGGCTCTGGCGGCGTACGACGCTCGGCGAGTACCGCCGAGACGAGCCGGAGTGGGACGTGCTGCTCGACCTCGACGCCCTAGCCGAGCGGGAGGGCGAGAACTGGGTCTGGGCCAGCGCGACGACGCTGCCGCCCGACCACCAGCGCTGCCTGGTCAGCCTGTCCCGCGGCGGCGCGGACGCGGTGGTGGTGCGCGAGTACGACCTTGGCCGCCGCGCCTTCGTGGCGGACGGGTTCACCATCGCCGAGGCCAAGACCGATGTCTGCTGGATCGACGCGGACCACATCTACGTCGCGACCGACCTCGGACCGGGATCGTTGACCGACTCCGGGCATCCACGGGTGGTGCTGCGATGGCGGCGGGGCACGCCGCTGGCGAAGGCCGAGGCCGTCTACGAGGCTTCCACCGAGGACGTCGGCGCGTACGGCTGGCACGACCCGACGCCCGGTTTCGAGCGCGACTTCGTCGGTCGCGGCCTGGACTTCTACCGGTCGGAGAACTTCCTGCTGACCGGGGCGGGGGAACGGGTCCGGATCCCGGTGCCCGAGGACGCCGGCTGGGGCGTGCACCGGGAGTGGCTGGTGGTCCGGCCGCGCACGCCGTGGACGCTGGGCGACGTGACCTATCCGGCGGGCGCCCTGCTGGCGATCCGGTTCGACGCGTTCCTCGCCGGGAGCCGGGACCTGACGGTGCTGTTCAGGCCCGACCACCGTACGTCGCTCAGCGGTTTCGCCTGGACCCGCAACCACCTGATCCTGACCACCCTCACCGACGTGCGCCGCAGGCTGGAGGTGCTCACGCCCGGCGAGACGGGGTGGCGACGGGAACCCCTGCCGGGAGTGCCGGCGGACGAGGAAGGTGTCCTTGTCGAGACGGATCCGGACCTGGGCGACGCCTACCTGGTCGCCTCGGAGGGGTTCCTCCAGCCGGCGGCGCTGCGGCTCGGTCACGTCGGCGGAGGCACCGTCGAGACCCTCAAGCGGGCACCGGCGTTCTTCGACGCCGACGGCCTGTCGGTACGCCAGTTCTTCGCCACCTCTGCCGACGGCACCCGGGTGCCGTACTTCGTGGTCGGTGCTTCGGCCGCGCCCGCCGGGCCGACGTTGCTGTACGGGTACGGCGGCTTCGAGATCCCGATGACCCCCGGCTACGGCGGGATCATCGGCCGGGGCTGGCTGGCCCGAGGCGGCACGTACGTGGTGGCGAACATCCGGGGCGGTGGGGAGTACGGCCCGCAGTGGCACCAGGCCGCGCTGCGGGAGAACCGCCCGAGGGCGTTCGAGGACTTCGCGGCAGTGGCCACCGACCTGGTGACTCGGGGCATCACCACGCCAGGACAGTTGGGCATCGAGGGCGGCAGCAACGGCGGCCTGCTGATGGGGGCGATGCTGACCCGCTACCCGGCCCTCGTCGGTGCTGTTGTCGCGCAGGTACCGCTGCTCGATATGCGGCGCTACCACCGGCTGCTGGCCGGCGCCTCCTGGATGGCTGAGTACGGCGACCCGGACGACGCGGAGGACTGGGCCTTCCTGCGGGAGTACTCGCCGTACCACAACGTCCGTGACGGCGTACGGTATCCGCCGGTCCTGTTCATCACCTCCACCCGCGACGACCGCGTGCACCCTGGGCACGCCCGGAAGATGACCGCCCGGCTGCGGGAGCAGGGCCACGACGTGAGCTACTACGAGAACGTCGAAGGTGGGCACGGAGCCGCGGCCAACAACGAGCAGCGGGCCTTCGTCGAGGCGTTGGCGCTGGAGTTCCTCTGGCGGAAGCTGGCACCGCCGCAGGCCGCCATACCGCGCCAGCACGTTCGGCCGGGCCTGCCCCTAGGGCGGGGAGTGCCCGAGCAGTCCTGATGCTCGTTCAGCCAGGTTCATTCTGGCGCTGATCAGTTGTGTTCGTATGCCGAAGCCCGAGCCGGTAGGCGAGCACTCCGAACGCGGACAGCACGGGCATGCCAACTGCCGTGACGACCCAGTGCCGCCCGCCCCGCCGAGTGGACGTCACCTGCGGTTGGCCGCTACTGGATGCGTCGCCACTCGGTTGTCCCCTCAACCTTCCGTGGTGGGGACCGTACCTCGCGTGGAGCAGCCTTCAACGGCCGGCGTCAATGCGTCGCCGAGACAACGGTGACGTGGTAGTTGCCCGGGCCGACCGACTTGTCGAGGGTGCGGATGATGCGGTCGGGGTTGTCGTGCGGGCCCTGCTGGAAGTACGGCGTGCCGTTCAGGCCGAACGTGATCCGGCTCGGCGGCTCCCAGGTGCCGAGGTGCGGCGCGGCGCTGTAGAAGTCACGATGCGGGTCGAAGCCGAGGCTGTGCGCGTAGTCGACAGCACCGAGGACCAGGTGACGGGCGAGGTCTATGGGGGCTTGGACCGGGGGCGTGTCGTAGGCCGCGAAGAAATCGGCCACGAAGTACGGCACCTCGTCGGGATCGGAGGTGGTCGGTGGCAGGGCATTCTTGACGCCGAGACAGTAGGTGTCGACCAGGAATCCGCAGGTGCTCACCGCGTTGCCGTCCGCGCGGGCGACGGCGACGCTGACCAGTCCCGCACCCATCGCCATCGGTGGCAGCTCCTCATCGTCCACCCAGTCGGCGGGCCGGTCGGTGATACTCAGACCGTTGCTCCACTGCCGGCTGATCCAACACCCCAACAGCGGCAGCTCCGACGGGTGCACGCGGCCCGGCCGTACGACGTCGACCCCACGAACCAGCCGGGTCACCACCGCACGGGTGACGCCCAACTCTTTGGCGATCTGCTTGGGCGTCCTGCCGGCAGCCCGCAGCGCCTGCGCCCGCTCCTTCAACTCCTTCGATTCCACCGCGCCATCCTGCTGCCACCCCGATAGACCGTCAACGCCGCCACGCGGCCCATCGCCCGTCGATCATGGAGTTGTGGCGGTTCACGAAGTAGGGCATTTTCCTGAAATCCGGCACCACAACTCCATGATCGGCGGGGGTGGATGTGGTACGTGAATGGTCTTGCGTCAGATGCTGGCGCGATAGCTGCTGATCGTTTCCGCGCCGGTGGTGAGCAGGCCGGACGAGTCGTGCACGTTGCCTCTGGCCGTGGACAGTTGCGCGTCGACGGCACGAACCACCTCCGGTCGACCGCCGGCGAGGACCGCGCTCAGCGCGTTCTGGCTCGCCCACATTGTCCGGTGAATCTCGGCGAGCTGCCGCGACGCCCGGTTGAGCTGAGCCACAACGTTGTCCAGCCCACCGATCACCTGCCCTGCGATGCTGGCCGAACCTGCTCGTGGGCGTGGCGCGGAAATGCTTCGGGTCACGCCCCTGCTTCCGGTCCGCCGCTGTAGCCCTTGACGAGATCCACCCGCTGCCGCAGCAGCCTTCCTCTGGTCCCGCCGTTCACGAAGGTGATCGATCCCCGCCACGGCGAGCGCCTTGCCCTGGGAGCCCACCATACCGCCGATGATCGCCCCGCCGGTTGAGGCGACAGCCGGCGATACCGGCATCCCGTACTTGGCGCCCGCCAGGCCGACCAACATGCCAATGCCGGCACCGCCCCATTCGATCAGCTTGCCGAGTGCTTCCTTGGCGCTCTCGTACTTCAACCGCCGCGCGAACGGCCGTTCCTTCTTCTGCTCTCTGCGCCTCTTGCGCCCGTATCTCATGACTCGACGACGGGGTCCAGGAATGCGCAGCCTGTGGTGACCATCAGCGGAAGGTTCCGGGCGATGTCCCGAGCGACCTCGTGCGGGGTTAGGCCGAGTAGGTCCTCGCCATCCTCCCGTTCCTCGGACTCGTCTGCGTAGT
The DNA here is from genome assembly GCA_005402585.1 of Micromonosporaceae bacterium KJ-029. Taxonomy (GTDB): domain Bacteria; phylum Actinomycetota; class Actinomycetes; order Mycobacteriales; family Micromonosporaceae; genus Micromonospora. The sequence continues at coordinate 81,306 of BIFP01000011.1, forward strand.
AGACGCATGCCTCCCAGACATTCGGATGCAGGAACGCATACGACCACTGCGAGTAGACCTGCACCGGCACGGCGACCTTGGGTTGGCCGGCGTGGCCGATGCGGTGCAGGTGGGGTTCGTCGGGGGTGGAGCCGAGCCCCTCTCCGAGGGGGAGGAGTTTGTGGCGGCGGAAGACGGGTTCGAGGTCGCCGTCGGTGTCGAACTCGACCAGCAGGCCGCGGGCGATCAGGCTGTCGACCAGCCGGGTGGCCTGGGGTTCCGGGTTCGGAGCGGTTTCAAGTAGCCGGATCAGTGACTCGCGGTTGACTTCGAGCTTGGCGTGACGCTCGGCGTCCACGGAGGCCGCTGCCCAGACGGCGGCCTCGGTCTCGGTCAGCTCGATCAGGTCGTCCCCGAGGTGAATCTCGTAGCACTCGGGGATCGGGTCCGGTGGTCGCACGTAGCGGTAGCGAGGACCCATGGACAGGCCGACGGGGACGATGGCGCGTGGCATGGGGGGACCTCTCGGGTGTCAGAAGCCGGCGGCGTACCGCTTGGTCGTGTCGATCGCGCCCATCGCCAGTTGCGATGCCTCGGCGAGTTTGGCCTTGACCTGCTCGATCTGGCTGATCGCCTGGCCGACGGCAGGGTGGTTCGTGCCGGCGGTGACGGCCTGTAACAGCGCCAGGCTCTGCTCCAGCGAGTCGTGCACCGCGCGGAGTTGGACGACGCTCTGCTGGGTCTGCTGGCCGAACCGGTTGATGCCGGCCTTGATCTCCTCAATCGACGCCACCGCGACGGCTCCTCCCCGTGGGCATCGAGATTGCTCGGTGCGACCGTACCGGATCATGTACGTTCCGTCAGCCCTCGGTCGCTGATCAGTCAACGACGGAAGCCGCCAGTGCTGAAGCGGATTGTCGCTGGGAGTGAGCCACGGGGTGTGGTGTGCCTTTCGAGCTTGATGTCACAGAGAAATATTTATGTCTCCATGACATCAAGCTCTTGAGGCGGTGGTGAGGTCCTGGGCTTACCTGCCGTAGCTGCCGGCTTCCGGCCAGGTCAGCTGCTGGACGTCTCCTGCCTCACGCGGGCGACGAAGGCGGCCCACGCCGTCGGGCTGAACGCGAGAACCGGGCCGCTCGGATCCTTGCTGTCCCGCACCCCGACGGCGCTGGGCAGGTTGTCGGCGACCTCGACGCAGTTGCCGCCGTTGTTGCTGCGGCTGGACTTGCGCCAGACGGCACCGGTCAGGTCAAACACGGGAGTACTCCTCTGCGACTTGCTGGATCAGACTCTTGGATCTTGACTCGTTCAGAGCGCGACTCGCCATGTCAGCCCAGATCGTGTTGTAGGCAGCCGTCTCGTGAGGCTTGTCGAGGTAGATCGCTCCGGTCGCGGCGTCGAGGTATGCCACGGGCGGCTCGACCTCCCGGCCATGGGTGTCTCGGGGGAACTCCAGGAGTGAGAAGGCTCCGGCCATCGCGCCCGCGTGCAGTCCGGCAGAAAAGTAAGAACTTGGACGGTCGCGTTCGGTAGCTCCGCAGCCTTCGCGATCTGGTGGAGTTGCTCGGCCATGATCGTCGCGTTGCCCACAGGGCGGCGCAAGACAGCCTCGTTGATTATCACGCTGAGTCGCGGAGGAGAGAAGCGAGTGAGGAGGGTTTGCCGCTCGACGCGGAGTTGGACAGCACGATGCTGCTCTTGGTCATCGTCAGCATCAATTGCGCCGCCCGGCATCTTGAAGACCTGCTCGGCGTAGGCGCGGGTCTGGAGCAGGCCGGGTACCAGTTCGGCCTCGTACTGGCGGATGCCGGAAGCCGCCGCTTCGAGACCGATGTAGAGCTGAAACCAGCGTGGCAGGCCCGCGCCGATGTAGTCATGCCACCAGTTCTTGTTCTCCCGCGTCGCTGCCGTCAGGGCGAGCAGTAGTTCCCGGTCGTCATCGGAGGCGCCGTACAGGTCCAGCATCTGCTGCACGTCAGCCTGTCGGAAGCGGACGTGTTCGGCGCCGTTTTCGATCCGATGCAGCGTGGCGCGTGCCCGATCCAACCGCTCCGCAGCCTGCTCCATCGTGAGCCCTGCCGCCTTGCGCAACGACTCGAACTTGCGGCCGATCTGGCGCCTCAGCATCGTCGATCCTGTCACTGATTGTGACACTGTCGGTCCTCCGGTGGCTGGGATGGTTTGACATCACTACTGTGACCACCGGCTCGACGCGGGTGACCCGACCAAGATCCAGGGGGAGCGGTGGGACGTGCGGCTCGCGGCCCGAAGCGCCGAGATCGGCGCGGAGTTCGCCTTCTGGCCCAGCGTCGAGCTGGCCGTGGCCCGGTGCGTCGAGTATCTCGACAGCCACCTGCTCGCCACCGTGCCCCGGGAGCCGGACCGGCCGGTGCCCGCCCCGCAGACGGCCCCCTCGCCGCCGCTGCCGGACCCGACCGCGCTGCTGCGCCGGGTCGGCCGCCACTATGCCGGGCACCCGGTCGTGGCGTCGTTTGACCGGACGGGCTGCCGGCTCTGGCTCACCGAGGGCGCCGTCGTCCGCCCCCTCGCCCACGCTCCCACCCTCAATGCCGCCGTCTCAACCCTGCGGTTGTAGATGCTCCCTCCCATCCCACACATGGCCAATCTGATCGACTCGATCTGCTTCCAGGGCAGCACCCCTGCCGCACAGGCCGCCAGGGACGCCAAGACGAAGACCGGCCACGACTTCGCGGCCCTGCGGTGTGCGAGTAGAGCGGTGACCCCCCACCGTGGCGAGCCCAGCGCTCACCCCGGCGGAGATGAGCCTGCCCAGAAAGAAGGCGTCAAGGGCGCCCAGGCGAAGCCGGTGCTGGCGAGCGTCAGGATGACCACGCCCGCCACTCCCGGCAACTCGCCGCCGACGAAGGCGAACAGACTCAAGGTCCCGCCGGCCACGAGCACCGGCACCCACGACACATCGCGAGGGGTGATGGCGGCGCTGTTTCCCGGCGCCGCGACCGATGGGACCATCCGCTCTTCCTCACTAGGTCGCCGCGCCGCCGGCGGCCCGGATCTCCCGCTGCAGCTGGCGCCCCAGGTGTTCGCGCCGGCCGCAGAAACCGACCTTGGCGCCTTCGGCGGCGAAGGCGAGGGCGGCGGCCCGGCCGATGCCGGAGGTCGCTCCGGTGATCAGGACGACCTTGCCCGCGTACCGGTGCTGCCGGCCCGAGGCGACGGCGGAGGCTGCGGCGCGGGCGGAGGTCGGGGCCAGGATGCCGGCGGCGGCGACGGTCGTGGCCGCGCCGGTGAGCAGGGTACGTCGGTCGACGGTTCGTTGATCGTGCACGGGAGTTCTCCTTATCGGGTGAGTGCCAGGTCGTCCGGTCGTGGGGTGGGCTCGTCGGTCAGGCCGACGCGCCGGTGCAGGCGCCGCAGCGGGGCGGGCGACCACCAGTTGGCCCGCCCGGCGAGCCGCATGAGCGCGGGCACGAGCACGCCGCGGATGAGCGTCGCGTCGACGATGACCGCGAGCGCCATCCCGATGCCGAGCTGCTGGAGGAAGACGACCCGGCCGGTGGCGTACGTCGCGAACGAGACGGCGAGGATGGCGGCCGCGGCGGTGACCAGCGGGGCGCTGCGGGCGATGCCGAGCGGTACGGATCCGATCGCGTCGCCGGTCCGGTCGTACTCCTCCTTGATCCGGCTGAGCAGGAACACCTCGTAGTCCATGGAGAGCCCGTACGCGATGCAGAACATCAGGATCGGGATGCTCGGCTCGATCGACCCGGTGGGAGTGAAGCCCAGCAGGCCGGACAGGTACCCCTCCTGGAAGACGAGGACCAGCGCGCCGAACATGACCGACAGGCTCAACACGTTGAGCACGGTGGCCTTAACCGGTGCGACGAGGCTGCCGGTCATGACGAACAACACCACGAAGGTGACCAGCACGATCAGCCCGGCGATGAGCGGGAGCCGCTCGGTCACGCCGTCGCGGTAGTCGGTCAGTTCGGCCGGGTAGCCGCCGACGAGCACCTCGAACGGCGCCGGCACGGCCCGTACGTCGCGCACGAACCCGGTCGCGTCGGCGGCGAGACGTTCGCTGCTGGGGATGACCGACAGCCAGGTGCCCGCGCCGGTGAAGCGGACGTCGGTGGGCGCCGGCACCGGCACTCCGTCCGCGTACGAGCCGGCCGGCGAGTCGACGCGTACGACGCCGTCGAGGCGGGACAGCGCGGCGGCGTACGGGGCGGTGGCCGACGGGTCGCCGGACGGCGCGACCACCTGCACGGCGTCGGCCTCCTCCTCGGCGAAGCCGGCCCGGATCTGGTCGTACATCTGGCGTACCGGCGCCGAGGCGGGCAGCACCCGGTCGTCGGGCAACCCGAACCGGACCCCGAGGAACGGTGCCCCGAGCAGCAGCAGGACGGCGAGCGCGGTCCCGCCGAACAGCAGCGGCCGGCGCATCACCCGCGCGGCGAGGCCGTACCAGAAGGTTCCGGTCTCGGGTCGCGCCGGCCCGCGGCGGCGCACCCGGTGGCCGAGCAGCGCGAGCGCCGCAGGCAGTACCACCGTGGCACCGACCACCGCGGCGAGCACCACGGCGATGCCGGCGTACGCGAACGAGCTGAGGAACGGGAAGGGGAACGCGAAGAGCACCGCCAGGGAGGCGGCGACGGTGGCACCGCTGAACAGGACGGTGCGCCCGGCCGTGCGTACGGTGTGCCGCACCGCGTCGGGAACGCTCCGGCCCCGGTTCAGCTCCTCCCGGAACCGGAAGATCGTGAACAGGCCGTAGTCGACGCCCAGCCCGATGCCCATGACGAGGGCGATGTTCGAGGCGAACGTGGAGATGTCGGTGACGAGGGTGGCCGCGCGCAGCAGGGCCAGCGAACCGAGGACGGCGAACAGGCCCACGCCGAGCGTGACCAGTGCGGCGGACAGGCGCCGGTAGACCAACCACAGCAGCAGGAACACCAGCGGCACCACGACGAGTTCGGCCCGGACGAAGTCGCGGCGCGACTGTTCCATGACGGTGCGGAACACCTCGTCGCCGCCGCCGACCGCCACCTGGACGACGCCGTCCTCGCGGGTGAAGCGGGGGGCCAGGTCGGGCAGGACCGCGCGGCGTACCTCGTTGGCGTCGCCAGGTACCCAGGCCAGCACCATCGCCTGCCGGGCGTCGTCGCTGCGCAGGGTGTCCGGCGCGCCCCGCGACCAGTACGACCAGGCGTCGCCGACGCCCGGGTACCCGGCCAGCTCCTCGGTGAGGGCCCGGCCGGCGGCGGCGACGTCGGCGCTGTCCACCGTGCCCTGTCGGGCGGTGACCAGCAGGGCGACATTGGGGGAGCCGGTGCCGAACCGGTCGGCGAGCAGGTCCCGGGCGCGCATGGACTCGGAGCCGGGCGCCTCGAACCGGTTGAGGGACAGTGCGTTGATCGTGCCGGCGCCGACGAGGCCGGCCAGGACGGTGACCAGGAGTGCGATCGCGAGAACCCATGTCGGTCTGCGCGCAACGAGCACGGTAGTCTCCCTGTCGATGGTATTTGCGAGCGAATGCTCGCGTTCGCTCGGCCACAATACGAGCGAACGCTCGTGTTGGCAACAAGGGGGGTCGACTGTGGACTCGGACGGCCAGCCACGGCGCCGGCAGGCGCGCGGCGAGCGGCGCATCGGCGAGATCCTCGAAGCGGCCGCGGCCCTGTTCGGGGAGGTGGGCTACGAGAAGGCGACCACCAACGCGATCGCCGCGGCGGCCGGGATCTCGCCGGGATCGCTGTACCAGTTCTTCCCGAACAAGGAGGCCATCGCGCAGGCGCTGGCCGACCGGTTCGTCGCCCAGATGCGCGAGGCGCATCAGGACGCGTTCGAGGAGGGCGCCGACTTCGCCGCGATGGAACTCGACGAGCTGCTCGACCGGGTGATCGACCCGATCCTGGCCTTCAACCTCGCCAACCCGGGATTCAAGGCGCTCTTCGCCCGCCCGGACATGCCCGCCGGTCTCACCCAGGCGGCGGCACCGATCCAGGCGGCACTCCTGGGTCGGGTCGAGTCCGTCCTCGCCGCCCGGGCCCCCGGTCTGGCCGCGGCGGACCGCACCCGCGCCGCGCGTACCCTCGTGCAGGTCTTCAAGGGTCTGCTGCCGCTGGTGCTCGCCGCGCCCGAAGGCGAGCGCGAGGTCGAGACGCGGGAGCTGAAGAAGGTGCTGCGCGGCTACCTCGGCCCGATCACCGGCTGAGGCGCGGTCGGCGGCCCGACGGCGGTCGGCGGTGGCCCGACGGCGGCCGGCGCTGCTCCGCCTCCTCAGCGTGCCGCGGCGGTGCCGGTGGTGGCTCAGGCCGTCGCGGGTGGGTCGGGTAGCTGGTCGACGACCACCACCGGGGTGCCCGCGCGCAGCTCGGTCAGCAACAGTCGTTGGGCGCTACGGGTCAGCCGGATGCAGCCGTTGGTGGTCTTCCTGCCCAACTCCCCGTCGTGGTACCAGCTGTGCACGCCGATGTGCGCGCCGCGCAGGCCGGCCGGTACGGAGTCCGGGTCGTCGGGCATCGAGCCGAGGGCGAAGATGTCCACCCCGCCGTAGACGCTCTGCGGCGGCGGGGTCCGGCCCAGGATGAAGGTCCGGCCGAGCGGTGTCTCCTGGCCACGCTGGCCCAGGCTGACCGGCCAGGAGCGCTGCGCGGTGCCGTCGCGGTACCAGGTCAGCCGGTACGGCACGCGTTCCACCACGATCTGGTCGCGCAGCGCGACCGTGGTGAAGCCGCCGGGCGGCAGCCAGGCCAGCTTACGGTTGGCCGAGGGGAGCAGGACCGCCGTCCAGCCGGCCTCGCGCCGGGCGATCGGCGCGGTCAGCTCCACCCCGCTGATGGTCGGCATCAGGAAGGCCAGTGGCCGGCCGCCGGGCGCGTCGTAGGCGGCGAGCCGGCGGGTGGGGTGCAGCCCCCGGGTCAGCGGCGTGGTGTCCAGGGTGTCCGGGTCGCCGGGAAAGCCGGCCGGCGCCGGGTCGTAGTCGATCTCCGGCAGGCCGTCCGGCGCCGGCGCGGCAGGCGGCACGGTCTCGGCCTCGGCGGTCGACGGCGCCGGCACCACCGCCGTCGGCGCGACCGGAACCCCGGACGGCCGAGCGAGCGGCGCCGGCTCCGCCGTGGGTGTCAGCACCCACCCGGCGTACGCGGCTCCGCCGAGCAGCACCGCCACTCCCACGCCCACGGCAGCACCCCGCCGCCGAACCGACCTCGAAAACGACCAAAACCCCACAAACACACTCTAACCACCCCAACCCCCCCCCACCCCACCTTCCCACCCCCACCCACCACGTTGATCAAGGGGTTTGGGTCTGGATCCCGCAGGATTCCGACGCAAACCCCTTGATCTACTCCGGGTGGGGGTGGGCGGGGAGGGGGTCAGGGGAGGCGGGCGGCGGTGTGGATGGCTACGGCGTCGTGGGCGGGGACGTTGGCGGCGAACCAGCCGTTGGCGTCGACGGTGATGACCGGGCCGCTGCAGGTGCCGCTGGAGAAGGTGCCGTGGATGACGTCGCAGTAGCGGCCGGCGGGAAGGCCGGTGTAGTACGAGCGTCCGTTGATCGCGAAGTCCTCGTCGTTGATCGTGATGTACCCCTTGCCGGTGCGGCTGAAGGCGATGTGCTGGTAGCCGTTGTCGTACCAGTTGCTGACCCCGGCGCCCTCGGTGGCGTTGCGGAAGCCCACCATGTTCGCGATCACCGGCCAGCGGTGCTCGCACTCCCAGCCGGAGTAGCAGGTGGTGTTGAGCGTCTTGTTGTTGCCGTCCGACGGCGGGCCGGCGTCGCGGTTGCTGTAGGTGTAGCTCGACATCACCGTCGGCGAGCCGTACGGCCAGGCCAGCATGAACGCGTTGGCCAGCGCGTAGATGCCCCGGTCGCGGTAGGTGAGAACGCCGCCGTCGTCGCGCTGGGTGTCGTGGTTGTCCACGAAGACCGACGCCACCCCGCTGGGCAGGTGCCCCCAGCCCTCGCCGAAGTTGCGTAGGTAGGCCAGCCGCTCGGAGCGGAAGACCCGGGCCAGGTCCTTGCCGTAGCGGAACTCGTGCACGTCACCGTTGCCGGTGTACTCCTCGGGCCGGATCGGCTCGCCGGCACCGTAGATGACCTCCTGCACGATGTACGCCGGACGGCTAAGACGGCCGAGGATGTTGGCGATGTCGGCGGCCGGCATGTGCTTGCTGGCGTCCAGCCGGAAGCCGTCCACGCCGAGCGACAGCAGGTCGTTGAGGTACGCGGCGAGCCGGGAGCGGACGTAGTCCGACTCCGTCTTCAGGTCGGAGAGGTTGACCAGCTCGCAGTTCTGCACCTCGTAGCGGTCGTAGTAGTTGACGATGTCGTTGTTGCCGTTGCGGCCGCAGTAGTGGAAGTCCTGCGCCTGGTAGATGCCGGGGTAGACGTAGTGCTGGTACGACGATCCGGCCCAACCGGTGCCGCCGTTCGCCTGACCGGACATGTGGTTGATCACCGCGTCGACGATCACCTTGACGCCGGCCGCCTGGCAGGTGCTGACCATGGAGCGGAACTGGTCGCGGGTGCCCTTGCGGGACTCGATGCGGTAGCTGACCGGCTGGTACGCGACCCACCACTGGTTGCCGCGTACGTGTTCCTGCGGTGGTGAGACCTGGACGTAGCCGTAGCCCTTCGGGCCGAGCGTGCTGGTGCACTCGCTGGCCACCGAGGGCCAGTTCCACTCGAACAGGTTGGCGATGACCTTCTTGCCGCCGGCCGGAGCGGCGACGGCCGGGGGTGCCGTCACGGCGGTGGGGGTGAGGAGGCTGGCGATCACGCCGAGGGCGACGATCGCCGTGCGGAGTCGACGTCGATGCATCGGGTGCTCCTGGGGGGTGCCGGGGGACGGGGGTGGTGATGCGGCTGCCCGGATCTTGCAATCAGGGCTGAAAATTTCTGCAAGGTTACAAGTCGATTTCATGACCTGTCAATGCATGGAAATCGATAGCTGCCCTTCGGTCGGCGGCGTGGCCGTTACACGCGCCGGGCGGCGGGGTGGTTCGACGGCCTGCCGAGAATTTTTCCGCTGACGCTGATCCGACCGCGCGCTCGAGACGTACTGGAGTGCGGAACAGGGTCGGCCGGTGGTACGCCGCCGCGAGACGATCGAGGAGCACATGGCCCGGGCTACGCAGAACGAGAAGGCGCCTGCCGTCCGTACCAGCAGCAGCAGCCGAGGGATCCGCGTACGGTCCCGGGCCCAGTTGATCGCGCTGTCCGCGTCCGGGCTCGCCGCGCTGTGGGCGCTGATCATGCTCACCGGTGCCGGCCAGGCGGCGTACGCGTACGGCTTCTTCTTCACCGAGTTCTTCGCCGGCGTGATCGCCCTGGTCGCGCTGAGCCTCACCGTGATGATGGGGCTGCTCGCCACCGACCGCCTGGTGCTGCTGATCCGGCACCGGGTGCTGTTGCAGTCCGCGCACCGGGCCACCGGCATCCTCGGCGTCGCCGGCCTGGGTTTCCACGTCGTCACCAAGATCGCCAGCGGCCGGGCGGGGAGCACCGACGCCATCGTTCCCTTCGTCGGCGGCCGGGGCCTCTACGTCGGGCTCGGCACCATCGCCGCACTGCTCATGGTGAGTGTGCTGTGGACCGGCATCATCCGGGCCCGCTTCGCCGGCGTCGGGCCGAAGTGGCTGTGGCGCGCGCTGCACTCCACCGCGTACCTCTCCTGGCCGTTCGCCATCTTCCACGGCCTGGGCGCCGGCCGCCCGCCGGCCGGCTGGGTCAGCCTCAGCTACTCCGCCTGCGTCCTGCTGGTCGTGGTGGCCCTGCTCGTCCGCCTCTCGGTCACCCTCCAGCGGCGCAGCCGCGAGCAGCACCAGGCCGCCGCCCTCAACGAGGCGATGACCGGCAGGTCCACCGAGGACACCCGGGGCAGGTCGCTGCTCGGCGTGCTGACCAACCGGCGTGGCGAGAACGAGGACGGTCGCGAGAAGCGGATCCGACGCGACGCCAGCTGGGCCGAGAGCACCTCCGGCACCTGGGCCAGCCCCACCATCCGGCGCAACGACCCGGAGCGGTTCGCCGTGCCGGTGGTCCCGGAGCCGGGAACGCTACGCCAGCCGGAGCGCCCCGGCCGCGGCCGCCGCGACGAGGAACTCGAGCCCGTCGTCCGGCGCGCGTCGCGTCGCGAGGAGGAAGAGCTGGAGCGGGCCGTACGCCGGGAGACCGAACTGCTCGAGCCGGTGGCGCGCCGCCGCCGGGACGAGGAGCCGGCCGGGCGGCGGACGTCCCGCCGGGACGAGGAGTTGGAGCCGAGCGGCTGGCGCTCGGCGCGGGGTGAGGAGGACCTGGCGCCGGCGGGTCGCCGCGCCCGGCGCGACGAGGAACCGACCCGGCGATGGGCCTCCCGGCGGGACGAGGTGCGCGAGACGACGGGCCGTCGCTCGACCCGCCGCCGCGAGCAGGACATCGTGCTGGAGTCCGACCGTGAGCCGGTCGGCCGGCGTCGCCGCGACGACGAGGAGGTCGGCCGGTCCCGCCGGTCCCGGGCGGACGCCGGCGCCCGCTACTCGTCCCCGCCCCGACGGGCCGAGGAAGAGCCGGAGGAGCCCTGGGACAGCCCGCGCCGGTGGGAGTCGAACGCGCCGATCTCGGCCGACCCGATCTCCGGTACGTCCATCTCAGGATCGCCGATCTCAGGTACGCCGATCTCCGCCGAGCCGCGTAGCGGCGGCGGACGGCACAGCGCCGAGGACGAGGTGCCGGAGGCCGAGACCGACTACTGGCGGCCACCGGCGCGGTACGCCCCGGAGGCGGAACCCGACGACGACACCCCGACCCTGGTCGACCTCGCCGCCCGGCGTGCCCGCCGGGCGTCCGGGGACAGCCGGCGCCGCCGCCGGGCCGACCCGGACACGGTCGACGGGGCGTACTGGGCCGGACTGCGAGGTGAGGCCAGGTGACGATGCGGACGACCGTTCCGCCGGTGGCCTGCGTCGGCGAGCCCCGGCTCACCGCCGGATTCGCCGAGTTCGGCCGGCTCGACCTGCGGTACCACGAGATGGTGCACGGCCCGATCAGCCCGATGGAACCGTCCAACCTGCTGCGCCTCGCCGAGGGCATCCAGCTCAAGGGCAAGGGCGGTGCCGGCTTCCCGTTCGCCCGGAAACTGCGCGCGGTGCTGGAGTCCTGCGAACGCCAGGACCTGCCGCCGGTGGTGGTGGTCAACGCCACCGAGGGCGAGCCGGCAAGCTGGAAGGACAAGGTCCTGCTCACCCGGGCCCCGCACCTGATCCTCGACGGGGCCGCGCTGGCCGCGTTCGCGCTGGACGCCGAGGAGATCGTGCTCTGCGTGGCCGACGACCTGGTCGGCCGGGACTCCCTGATGGAGGCGCTGGACGAGCGCCGGATGCCGGTGCCGACCAGCGTGGTGACGGTGCCGCACCGGTTCATCAGCGGCGAGGGCGGCGCGCTGGTCAACGGGATCAACGGCCTGCCGCACATCCCGCCCGGCACCAAGAAGCGCTCCAGCGACTCCGGTGTCGGCGGGCTGCCCACCCTGCTATCCAACGCCGAGACGTACGCCCAGCTCGCGGTGGCCGCCCGGCTCGGCCCGTACGAGTACGCGGCGCTCGGCACCGACGACGAGCCGGGCACCGTGCTGCTCAGCGTGACCGGCGCGGCGAAGCGTCACGCGGTGGTCGAGTGCGCCGCCGGCACCCCGTTGGCCGAGATCCTCGAACTCTGCGAGGTGCCCGACGGGCCGGGCATCCTGATGGGCGGCTACCACGGTAAGTGGATCACCAGGGAGGCGGCGGACCAGGCCGAGATCTCCCGCAAGGGGCTCGCCGCCGTCGGCGGCACCCTCGGCGCCGGCATCATCGTCCCGCTCGCCAACGACACCTGCCCGCTCGGCGAGGCCGCTCAGGTGGTGCGCTACCTGGCCGGCGAGTCCGCCGGGCAGTGCGGCCCGTGCAAGCGGGGCCTGCCGGACCTGGCCCGCGCCGTGGACCTGGCGGTCTCCGGCAGCGCGCCGGTGGAGGTCGTCCGGGCCGCCGCCGGCGATGTCAAGGGCCGCGGCGCATGCAGCCACCCCGACGGTACGTCCCGCTTCGCGCTCTCGGCGATGGAGGTCTTCGCCGACGACCTGAAGAAGCACACCACCGGTGAGGGCTGCGGCCGACGGGTCAAGGGCGTGATGGGCCTGCCCGGCGCCCCCGACCCGGATCCGCAGAAGCTGGTCCTGGACTGGTCCCGGTGCGACGGGCACGGCCTCTGCGCCCACGTGGTGCCGGACTTCATCCGGCTCGACCACAACGGATACCCCGCCTTTCCGCCCACCCCCGTGCCGACCTGGCTGCGCGAGGGCGCGACAAAGGCGGTCAAGGTCTGCCCGGAACTCGCGCTGCGGCTGACCAAGGCCTGAGCGCCGGAGCGAAGGAAGGGCCCCCTGTTAACGCCTGCGGTAGAGCAGGGGTCCCTTGTTAACACCTCACCGACGCGCGCGGCATCGACCGAGGACGTGCGAGAGGTCGGACGCGAGCGTCGGGGGCCGCACGGCGCGGCCCCCGACGACACGGTCAGCGCGGGGTGAGGCGGTCGGTGCCGAGGCGGTCCCGGAGGACCTCCGGCACCAGCACCGAACCGTCCGGCTGCTGGAACTGCTCCAGGATGGCCGGGTAGAGCCGGCTGGTCGCCAGCGCCGAGCCGTTGAGGGTGTGCACGAAGCGGGTCTGCTTGCCACCCGGCTCGCGGTAGCGGATCGCCGCCCGGCGGGCCTGGTAGTCACCGCCCCAGGAGACCGACGAGACCTCCTTGTACTTGCCGGTGCTGGGCATCCACACCTCGATGTCGAGGGTCTTACGCATCGAGGCGCTGGAGTCGCCGGCCGCCAGCAGGCTGCGCTGGTAGTGCAGGCCCAGCCCCTCGACCAGGCTCTCCGCGTGGGTGACCATCTGCTCCAGCGCGGCGTCGGCCTGCTCGGGCAGGGTGAACTGGAAGATCTCCACCTTGTTGAACTGGTGGCCCCGGACCGTGCCCCGCTCGTCCGAGTGCGAGCCGGCCGCCTCACGGCGGTAGCAGGGGGTGTACGCGAACACCCGCAGCGGCAGCTTCGCGGTCTCCAGGATCTCGTCCTGGTACGCGCCGAGGATCGCCGTCTCCGCCGTCGGCAGCAGGAACTGCCCGCGCGGGGCGGACTGCTTGTCCAGGTGGTAGACGTCGTCGTAGAACTTGGGGAACTGGCCGGCGGCGAAGCCGGCGGTGTCCAGCAGCAGGTGCGGCGGGAGCAGGAACTCGTACCCGGCCTCGACGTTCCGCTCGATCAACCAGTTGATCAGCGCCCACTCCAGCCGGGCGCCCACCCCGGTGTACATCCAGAAGCCGGAGCCGCCCAGCTTCACCCCGCGTTCGTGGTCGACCAGGCCCAGCATCCGGCTCAGCTCGACGTGGTCACGGACCTTCTCGATCACCGGCGGTTCGCCGAAGGTCTTGACCACCCGGTTGGCCTCCTTGCCGCCGGGGACCACGTCGTCGGCGGGGAGGTTGGGCAGCTCGCTCATCACCGTACGCAGCCGCGACTGCACCTCGTCGAGTTCGGACTCCAGCTCGGCGATCTGCTTGCGGCCGACCTCGGAGGTCACCTCCGGCTCGACGCCGGCCCGCTTCGCCTGCGCGTACGCCCGGGCCTCGGCCTTGCGGCGCTGGCGCTCCCCGTCGATCTCACTGATCAGACGGCGGCGCTCCCGGTCGAGGTGCTGGATCTCGTCCAGCGCCCGGTCGACCTCGGCGGCCTCCAGCCGCTTCGCCAGCGCGGTCGCCACCGCGTCGCGATCCTTCCGGATCAACTCCATGTCGAGCATGCTGCTCCGTACGCCTCCGTCCGGGAGTCGGGTGGACCTTCAGATGTTACCGCCGGGCCCGGACCGCCCCGTCTCCCGCACCCACGCCGGTCAGCGGCGCTCGGGAAACCCGCCGCAGCCGCCGAGGTTGCCCGACCGCCGCTCAAAGGCGGATCGGCATCAGGATGGAGAAGGCGGCCTCGTCGTCGGGGCGGCGGATCGCCAGCGGGGTGATCGGATCGTCCAACTCCAGCAGCAGTCGTGGGCCACCGGCCGCATCCAGCGCGTCGAGCAGGTACTCGCCGTTGACGCCGACGCGCAACTCGGTGGGGTCGGCGCCGACGAGGTCGTCGGGGCCAAGCAGACGCACCGCGTCCAGGGCACCCAGACCGAGCACGGTCACCGGCAGCGGCTCACCGGCATACTCCCGGGTGAGCGTCGGCTCGCCCGCCCGCAGTGCGGCGACCAGCCAGTCGGCGTCGACCGGGACCCGGCGGGCCGGCTCGCCGCCGGCCGCGCGTGGCAGCAGCGCGTGGTAGTCCGGGAAGTCGTACGGCAGGGCCGTGGCCCGCAGCGGCTGCCCGGCGATGTCGGCGACGACCTCCCGCCCGACCAGGGTCAGCCGCACCTCGCGGTCGCCCTCGTCCGCCTCGCCTAACAGCTGGCGCAACTCGTCGACCGTCGCCACCGGGAGCAGCGCCCGCACCGCCGGGCCGTGCACCGCCGCGTCGGCCCGGGACACCGCCAGCCGATGCCGGTCGGTGGCCACCAGCCGTACGCCGTCGCCGGCCACGTCGAGCAGGACGCCGGCCAGCGCCGGCAGGTCGGGGTCGGTGCCGACGGCGAACCGGACCGCGTCGACGGCGGCGGCCAGGTCGCGGCCGGTCAGGACGACCCGGGTCGGCGCCAGCGGTTGGTCGGTCGGAAGCAGGGAACGGATCCGGGACACCTCCCGGCGCGCGTCGGCCAGGCCGTCCTCCAACCGGCGCAGGTGCGCGTCGAGCAGCCGGTGCACGACTGCGGGCTCGGCGCGTACCGCTCGGGCGATCTCGGCCACCGGCATTCCGACCCGGCGTAGCCCGGCCACCAGCCGGGCCGGTGCCACCTGGTCGTCGGTGTACCGGCGGTACCCGGTGGCCGGGTCCACCCAGGCCGGAACCAGCACCCCGGCGGCGTCGTAGAACCGCAGGGCGCTCACCGTCAGCCCGCTGGCCCGGGCCAACTCGCCGATGCTGCGCAGGTCACTCTCCACGACCCGATCCTGCCGTCTCGACCTGGTCGAGGGTCAAGCCGCCGCCGTCCGCGGGCGTGCGCCGTCCGCGGAAGTTGAGCCCAAGGTGTTAAGAAGGGGCCCCTGCTCTACCGCAGGCGTTAAGAAGGGGCCCTTCCTTCGTCCAGGACGCGGAAGGTGAGGCCGGCGGTGGTGAGGCGGCGCAGGAGGGCATCGCCCATCGCGGTGACCGGTGTGACCTGACCCGATGTCGGTGGCAGGTCGTCCAGTGCCAGGCAGAGGGTGGACTCGGCGAGCATCTTGGCGGTCTCGTCGTACCCGGGATCGCCGCCGGCCACCTCGGTGACCACCCGCCGGCCACCACCGTTGCCGACGAACCGCACCCGGAACCACGACTTCGCCCGCTGCTCGGCGCTCGGACCCTGCCCGGAGGCGAGCCGGCCGAGCAGCCAGCGCCGGGTCGGCGGCAGCTTCACCAGCCCCATCAGGGCACCCAGAGCGGCACCGGCGACCAGCACCGTCGGCAACCGTTTCACCGCCGCGAAGTGCCGGTAGCGGAAGTCCGGCCCGTACTCGGGGCGGGCCGCCGCCGAGCGGCGTACCACCTGCGGGTCGATGGTCGGCAGCGGTACCGCCCAGACGGGCAGGTCCCGCGCTCGGGCCAGCTTGCCCGGCACGGCGCGGACCCGGCGGTCGGCCGGGCGCGGCTCGACCGCCCGGCGCTCGCGGGCCGCCCGGGACGTCTCGTCGGCGCGCGAGAAGGCGGTCAGCGCCGAGTGGTACGTGCCGGCGGAGATCCGCCCGCCGGCCCGGACGTAGCCGTCCACGGTGATCGGCACGTCGGCGGGCAACTGCTTGATCGTGAACCAGACGCCCAGGTCGTGCGGGATCGAGTCGAAGCCGCAGGAGTGCACAATCCGGGTGCCGGTGCGTACCGCCTCGGCGTGATGGCGCAGGTACATCAGGTCGACGAACTCCGGTTCGCCGGTGATGTCGAGGTAGTCGGTGCCGGCGGCGGCGCAGGCGGCCACCAGCGGCTCCCCGTGGTGGACGTACGGCCCGACGGTGCTGGCCACCACCCGGGCGGCGGTGGCCACCGCGCGCAGCGACGCCGGGTCGGTGGCGTCGGCGGTGAG
The DNA here is from genome assembly GCA_005402585.1 of Micromonosporaceae bacterium KJ-029. Taxonomy (GTDB): domain Bacteria; phylum Actinomycetota; class Actinomycetes; order Mycobacteriales; family Micromonosporaceae; genus Micromonospora. Next base: position 97,428 of record BIFP01000011.1, read on the forward strand.
CAGCGGCATCCCGGCCAGCGCCGGATCGATCGCGGCCAACCGGTCGCGGACCGCGGCCAGCTTGTTCGGGTTACGTCCGGCGATCGCCCAGCTCAGTCCGGGCGGCGCGTGCCGGGCCAGGTACTCCGCGGTGAGGCCGCCGGTGAACCCGGTCGCCCCGAACAGCACGACGTCGTACGCCCGCTCCGCAGCCATCCCGCGATCATGCCACCCTGGCGGTCGGACCGCCCGCCATGCGCCAGGGGCCGGGCAGGATCGCCCGGCGGCTGGCCGGGTGCGTGGCCGGACCGGTCGCGCCGAGGTCCGGCACAGCCCCGCTCATCCCGGCGGAAGCGCGGTGCGATCGGTGGGGGACCGGTCGGCGCGCAGCACCTCGCCGGCCTCGACGAGCTGCTTGACCTGCCACAACGTCTGACGTATCAGCGGCACCGGGTCGTCGCCCACCAGGTGTGCGGCCAGCCCCGGCGGGGTGACGCCGGGCAACGGCCGGGCGGCCAGCTCGGTGCCCTGGCCACCCGGTGCCCGGCGCAGCTCCACCCGGACCGCCCCGTCGAGGCGACGCAGCGGCTCCGGCCACTCGCCGCCGGGCAGGATCTCGTCGGGCGGGCGCCCGATGGTCACCACCTGCCAGCGCCCCGGGTCGCCGCCCGCCCGTCCCGGCCTCACGCTCAGGTGGGCGGCGGTACCGCGCCGGCCGGCCCACCGGCGGGCGAGCGTGGTCCGCGTCGTCCGGACCGCCGCCTCGCCCAGGACGCCGGCCGCCGCGAGCACCGTACCGACCCGTCCCAACCCGTACCTCCGGATCTCTCCACGCCATTTCCAACGTGCCGTCCGGCGGGGTGAACCGGGCTCCCCCGGAAGGGGTGAACCGCCCCCGGTGGGGTAACCGCCCGCCGCAGGACCGGGGAGGGGAACGCGTCCGTGGGGGTGGGCCGGATGCCGGATGACCGCAGCACCGTCCGGGTCGCCGCGGCGACCCGGGCACCCGCCGGCCCACCCCTGCTGGCGTCCCGGCTGACTCCCGCCGTGCTGCCCGAGCCGGTGGTCCTGCGGCCCCGGCTGGCCCGGTTGCTGGACGACGGGGTGGCCCGCCCGGTCACCCTGGTCCGCGCGCCGGCGGGCTGGGGAAAGACGACCCTGCTCGCCTCGTGGCGGCGCGCTGCCGTCGAGGCCGACCCGGACGCCCCGGCCCCGGCCTGGGTCTCGGTCGAGGTCGGCGACGACACCGACCGCCTGTGGTCGTACCTCGCGGCGGCGCTGCGCTCGGTCGTCGACCCGGCGGCGGACCCGGCGACGGCACCGGCGCCCGACCGGGCACCGCGACCGGACGAGCTGGAACTGCTCGCCGCCGCCCTCGCCGCCCGGGAACGGCCGGTGGTGCTGGTCCTGGACGACCTGCACCGGATCACCGAACCGGCGGCGTTGTCCGGGCTGGAGTTCCTGTTGCGCCACACCGAGCAGCGGCTGCGCCTGGTGGCGGCCGGGCGCTCCGGCCTGCCGCTGGCGGTGCACCGGCTCCGGCTGGCCGGCGAGCTGACCGAGATCGGCCCGGACGAGCTGGCCTTCACCGGCGACGAGATCGCCGACCTGCTGACCGCCCACGGGGTGGCGGTGCCGGCCGCCGCGGTGCGGCGACTGCGGCGGCGTACCGAGGGCTGGGCGGCGGCGCTGCGGTTCGCCGCGCTCGCCCTGCGCAGCCAGCCGGACCCGGAGCGCTGGATCGCCCGGCTCGGCGCGGACCAGCCGGAGATCGCCGGCTACCTGCGCGAGGAGGTGCTGGCCGGGCTGGAACCGCGAAACCGTGAGCTGCTGCGCCGCGCCGCGGTCGCGGACACGGTCTGCGCCGGGCTCGCCGACGCGCTGACCGGCGACGCGGACGCCGAGGGGCGGCTGGGCGGGCTCGCGGAGGACGCCGGCCTGCTGCACTCCGACGGCGGCCACCCGGCGTGGTACCGCTGCCATCCGCTCCTCGCCGACCTGCTGTACCGCGAGTTGGGCAGGCTGCCCGCCGAGGAGTTGCGCGACCTGCACCTGCGCGCGGCCGGCTGGTACGCCGGCAACGGCCGGCCGGAGGCGGCCCTACGGCACGCGCTGGCCGGTGGAGACTGGATCAGCGCCACCGACCTGTTCGTGACCCGGTGGCCGGACCTCGTACCGTACGATCGGATCTCCCGTGCCGGGACGGCGCCCGCGTCGCCGCCCGCCGATGCGGTGGAGCGTGACCCGGAACTCGCGCTGGCCTGTGCCGTCCAGCGGGCCCTCGACGGTGACGCCGACGCCGCCCGCACGTACCTGCAACTGGCCGCCGGGTGCGCCCGGTCGCTGCCGGAACCGCGCCGGGCCCGGTTTGGGCGGCTGGTCGCCGTGGTCGAACTCGCCCTGGCCCGCCTCGCCGGCGACCCCGATGCGGTACGCGCCACCGCCGCCCGGTTGCTCGCCACCCGCACGGCGAACCCGCCCCCCAGCTCGGAGACCGCTCGCGGTGATGCCGGGAACGCCCGGATCGACGCCGGGGCCGCTGCCGGCGCGGCGCCTCGAGCGGACCTGCCGGACTTTCCCGGGGTGGCATCTCAAGCGGACACCGCGGTGTCTGCCGGAGCGCCGCGGGCCGATGCCGGCGGCGATGCCGACGTGCGGGCGGTGGCCGGGACCGCGCTGGCGCTGCTCGCGCTGGACGCGGGCGATCTGATCGGGGCGGCGACCGGCTTCGGGGCGGCGCTGGCGGCGGCCAGGGAGGCGGGACGGCCGCGTACCGAACTGGTCTGCGCCAGCCGGTGGGCCGTGATCGCGGCGCTGCGGGGCGAGCTGCGGGCGGCCGAGGAGGCGGCCCGGGCCGCCCTCGCCCTGCCGCCCTGTCAGGGCTGGTCGGCGCAGGTCGACTGCGGATACGCCTACCTGGCGCTGGCCCTGGTGGCGCTGCATCGGGCCCAGCCGGTGGAGGCCGAGGCGAACCTGGCGCTGGCCGGCGCGGCGACCGGGGAACCACCCGCCGGTGCGGTTGCGGCGTGGTGCCGGGCCCACCTGCGCTACGACGAGGGGGACCTGACCGCCGGCCATCGGTTGCTGGTGGAGGCCCGGCAGGCGTGGTCGGGTCGGGCCGGCGAACTGGCGGCGCTGCTGCTCGCCGCCGAGGCTGACCTACACAGTGCCCGGGGCGACCTGCAGACCGCCCGGGATCTGGCCGGCGACCGCCCGCCCAGGCCGGTGACCGGGCCGGAGGCACCGCTGGCCGTGGCGGCGGCCCGGGTCGAGCTGCGGGCCGGCGATCCGCGCGCCGCCGCGCGCCGGCTGCCGGACTGGACGGCGGCGTCGACGGCCGACTGGCCGCTGCCGGTACGCCTCGACGCCGCGTTGCTCGACGCGCTGCTCGCCCTGCGTGGCGGCGACGAGCGGCGGGCCGGTCGGACCCTTGAACGGGCGCTCGACCTGGCCGCCCCGGACGGCTACCGCCGACCGTTCATCCGGGCCGAGCCGGGCCTGCGGGATCTGCTCAGCGCCCACCTCGACGCCGGCACGGCGCACTGGCCGACGGTCAGTGATCTGGTCCGTACCGTCGACGTGCCACCCGAGCGGGGGACGGCCGGTGCCCCGGTGGCGCCGTTGGGTGAGCCGCTGACCGAGCGGGAGCTGACCATCCTGCGGTACCTGCAGAGCATCCTGTCCAACGTGGAGATCGCGGCCGAGCTGTCGGTCTCGGTCAACACCGTCAAGACGCACGTCCGCAACATCTACCGCAAGCTCGACGCCACCCGACGCCGCGACGCCGTCCGCCGCGCCCGCGAACTCCACCTGATCTGACCCATCCGGGTGGGGATCAGGGGGTGGCGGCGGTGTCCACGGCGGTGAGGAGGGTGGCCAGGTCGTAGTCGCCGTCGTGGCGGGAGTCGTTGACGAAGAGGGTGGGCGTGGCGTCCACCCCGCTGCGGATTCCACCGACGAAGTCGTGCCGGATCCGGTCGGCGTTGGCGTGCCGCCCGATCTCCGCCTCCACCTCGTCGACGGGCAGGCCGAGTTGTTCGACGCCGAGCGTGAGGTGCACCGGGTCCAGTTGGTCCTGGTGCTCGAAGAGCCAGTCGTGCATCTCCCAGTACCGGCCCCGCCGCCCGGCGGCCTCGGCCGCCTCGGCGGCTCGTTCGGCGTACGGGTGGATGTTCGAGATCGGGAAGTGTCGGTAGACCAGGCGAACCGTCTCGGCCCGCTGCCGCAGCACCTCCCGGAGGTTGGCGTGCGCGAGCCCGCAGAACGGGCACTGGAAGTCGCCGTACTCGACGATCGTCACCGGCGCGTCGGCCGGGCCCCGGACGTGGTCGTGTTCGGTGACAGGGGTGCGCAGCCGCGCAGTGACCTGCAATGGCGTGGTCAGCCGATCGGTCATGAGTGCCAGCCTCGTACCCGGCCGGGTGAGGGCGGCTCACCCGGCCCGGGTGGTCAGCGCAGCACCGGGGCCACCGCGATGTGGTTCTGCACCTCGCGGATGCCTGGCGCGGACCAGACGACCCGCTCCACCTCGGCCCGTTCGGGCATCGAGTGCACCAGTCCACCCAGCAGCACCGTGTCGCCGTGTACGCGTACCGTGACCTGCTCCGCCTCGGTGGCCCGGTTGCGGGCCAGCGCGTCGACGATCCGCTGGGCCAGTGCCGTGCCGTCCGGGCGGACCGGTGGCCGGACGATGATCCCGTTGCTGACCCCGCGTACGCCGGTGAGCCGACCGACCGCCTCCTCGGCGGCGCGGCGCTGGTACTCCCACTCGACCTCGCCGTGCAGGGTGACCCAGCCCTGCGAGACGGTCACGTCGAGTTCCTCGACCGGTACGAAGGCGTGCCACTCCAGGGCGTGTTCGACCGCCGCGGCGATCTCCGGGTCGGTGCGCTCGGCGCCGGTGACCAGCCGTACGGCGACATCGTTGGCGACCGCCCGGACCTGGGCGACCCGGTGGGCGGCCCGCTCCGCCGCCCACTTCTTGGCGTAGCTGTCCACCCGCCCGGTCAGGGTCACCACGCCCTCGGTGACGGTCACCCCGATCTCGTGCGGTTGCACCCGGGGCTCCCAGTCGAGTTCGTCGAGCACCGAGGACTGGATGTCCTGGTCGGTGCGGTTGATCGTCGAGATGCTTGCCATCGGTCGCTCCTTTCTCGGGTGCGGGTGCGGACCGGGATGGAGGTCCGCCGGGACCGAGCCTGGTGACCGACCGGGTGATCCGGCGTCACCCGGATCGTGCGAGGTTGTGGGAGCGCTTCCATTCTTCTTCCGGAAGGGCTAGTGTGAGCGCATTCCTCGGGTGCGGGAGCCGTCGCGCCGGTAGCCGGAGTCAGGGCAGCTCCGACGGTGTTCCGCGTACGTCGCCCGCCCCAGGTGGGGGCACGGGCGTGTCCCCCGGATCCCCGCGCTACCAGATCGTCAACTCCTGGCCCGGCGGTTTCCAGGGCGAGGTGGTGGTGCGCAACGCGGGCACCGGGTCGATCAGTGGTTGGACGGTCGGCTGGACGTTCCCGAACGGCCAGCAGATCACCCAGATCTGGGGCGGCACCCATACCCGGACCGGCGCGACCGTGTCGGTACGGGACGCGGGCTACAACGGTGTCCTCGCCCCCGGTGCGACCGGCACCGCCGGCTTCCTCGCCAGCGCCACCGGCGCCAACAGTCCACCCACCACCATCACCTGCACCACCCGCTGACCGTCCACCCCGCGGCCAGCACAGCGGGCCCCGTCCGACCGGTGAGGTCGGGCGGGGCCCGTCGCGTCGGACCCTGGTCAGCGTTCGGCGGGGGAGTCGGGCCGTGCCACGTCGACGAACTCGATGTCGTCGACGGCCCGGTCGTGGCTGCCGGCGGCCCGGGCGGCGGTGCCGGCGGCCCAGCCGATCGCGGCACCGACAAGCGCCGCGCCGACCAGGAACGCCCAGGGCAGTGCGGGACGGCGCCCGGCGAGCGCGTCGAAGGCGCGGGTGGCTCGGTGGCGGGCCTCCTCGGCGGCCGAACCGACCAGGTCACCGGCCTCGTCGGCGAGGCCGGTGGAGGCGTGGCGGGCCGAGCGGGCGGTGTCGCGGATGCCGTCGCCCGCGGTGTTCACGGCCGAGACGAGGTGCTGCCACGCATGGTCCGCGATCCGCTCCGGCTTGCTGCGGCGCTCCAACAGGTTGGTTCCGAACATGGTGCTTCCCTCCTCGACAGTGCCGAGGCCGGTGCCCAGGCCAGACCTCGGCGGTTTGCCCGGCGTGCGGCGGTTCGCCAACGGAGGCTGTGCCCAGCCGGATGCCGCCGCAAACCCCCGGCGGCCGATCGGCGTACCGGCGACGGCCGCCGCGCTCAGGCCAGCCCGGGTGTCCCGTCGTCCCGGTCAGTGGGACACGACCGCGACGGTCGCCCCCCGCGCGAAGTCGTCGTCATCGTCGTCGTCATCGCCTTCACCGCCGAATCCACACGCCAGCACGAGGGTGAGCAGGGCGCTGACGCCGGCCAGCGCGGCAAGTCTGCGGAGCATCACCACGTCCTCTCGACGTATCGTCATCCGTGATGCTAGGCACATCGGACCGCCCGCGACAGACCGAGCGCAGGTCGGGCGGGTTTTCCCCCGGGCACGCCGGTACGCCGAATCTCGGACGGGTTGGCGCCGGCCCGCTACGCTGGTTCGGCGGCATGGGCGGTGAGCCGATGTCGGGTGATAGGACCTAGAAGGCCGGATATGGGTGACTTGGCGCCCCTGTCCGCGAATTGCTCATCCCGAGGGGTGGCGACCGAGGCCGTCGGAGGAATACGCTCGGTCGCGGCCCGCGTACTGATGAGGCGCCCGTCAAGACGGGCGAGTGGAGGTGCTCGCGTGAGCCTGTCGATCCTGCAGACGGTTCGGCCCAGCGGTGTCATCGAGATCGCCCCGCGTGGGGAGATCGACGTCGACACGGCGTACGAGGTGAAAGAGGCCATTGCCGAGGTGCTGGCCAAGGGGCGTCCGGCCCGGATCGAGCTCAACATGCGGCTGGTCACCTTCATCGACTCGGTGGGCATCAGCGCGATGGTCGCCGGCTTCCAGACGGCCGAGGTCAGTGGCGTGAAGTTGGTCGTCACCGAGCCGAGCCGGTTCGTGCACCGGCAGCTCTGGGTGACCGGTCTGCTCGGCCTCTTCGGCGCGCCCGAGCCGTACTACGCCGGCGCCGCCGCGACTCCCGAGGTGCTGCCCGGCGCCTGACCGGTGTCGCCACGCGGCACGGCGCGCGCCCGGGTCAGCGGTGTCCGCTCCTCGCGAGATGGGGCGGGAATGCGTGACGCCGGGTGGGCCACCGGTACGGCGACCCACCCGGCGTCAAGGATCAGTACACCGACAGGTGGACGTGGTTGGTGTGGTCGCTGGACGGGTCGCCGCGCCCGCCGCTGTACGACTTCCACCCGCTGCTGGGCAGCCAGATCTGCTTGTACCAGATCACGTAGAGCACGGCGAGCCGGTCGGCGTTGTTCACGAAGTACGCCGCCAGGTTGTTGCCGTACGTCCGGTCGCCGCCGGTGGCGACCCCGCCGAAGCCACCCTTCTGGGCCGCGAAGTCGCAGGCCCGACCCTTCGGGTGTTCGCCCGAGCCGCCGGAGCGGTAGCAGGAGACGTACCGGGTGAAGCCGGCCGCCTTGGCCTGGTTCAGGGCGTGCAGCGTACGCGGGGTGATGCAACCGTTGGCCGGGGTGGGGTCGTTGACGCTGCACGACTCCGCCGGCCACGAACCGTCGGAGTTGCGGGGCGCGGGCTTGGCCGTCGGGCTGGACCCGCCGGTACGCGCCGGAGCGCGATTGGCCCGCTCGGCCGCCTGAGCCCGCTCCGCCGCCTCGGCCCGCTCGTTGGCCACGGTCAACGCCCGCTCGGCCTGCTCCTTGCGCTTGGCCATCACGGCCACCTGCTTGCGCTGCTCCTGGATCTCGCCGTCGAGGGCCTGCTTCGTCCGGCTGATCTCGTCCCGGGTGTCCCGCAGGTCGCGCAGCGCCCGCTCCTCGTTGGCGGCCACCGCGTCCAGGGCCGCCGCCCGGTCCATGAAGCCCGCCGGGGAGCCGCTGTTGAGCAGCGCCGACGCGGCGCCGAGCCGCCCGCCGCGGTACGCCTGCGCGGCGATCTGGGCCACCTTGGCGCTGCGCTCGTCGAGTTGGCTCTCGGTCGTCTTGAGCTGGCCGGCCAGCTTCTGCTGGCGCTTGACCGAGCGGTCCAGCGCGGCCTTGCCGTCGAGGTAGCCCTTGCTGGCGGCCTCCAACTGAGCGCGGAGCGCCGGGGTGCCGCCCTCGTCACCGACGTCCGGCGGTGCCGCGGCGCGAAGCCCCGACGGCGCCGCGGCGGCGGGGGAGAACGGGGCGAGTGCGACGCCCAGGGCGAGGGCGAGCGTCGCGGCGATCAGGGCCGCCATTCGGGCGGCCGGTCTCACGTTTGCCACTGCTGGCATGCACATGTCCTTCCGTCAGCCGCCGACCGGGTTAGCTGACGGGTTCGGGACGGAAGATCCCTACCGCGGACGCGGATGCACCCCAGGAACATGGTTCCCCGGCTCGCCCTGGCGGGCGATTAGGCGGTGGCCGCCGCAGGCACCGGTGGGTGCCGCCTGGCGGAGGCCGGGTCAGAGCCTACCGGTGCTGGTGTGGCAAGTGCAGCCGATGTGACTCCTGGTATTCGCCTGGTTACCAGTAAATCAGACATAACGGGCCAAGGCTGAGCTTTGGCAAGGTCTGTCCCACTACCACTCGACCGCCCCGCAGGCCCCAGGGTTCGCTCCCGGCTCGATCTGCAGGGTGGCGTGCTCGATGTCGAAGTCCTCGTGCAGCGCCGCCCGGGCCGCCGACAGCACCGTGCCGACCTCGGCGCCGGGGGCCAGGGTCAGGTGGGCCGAGGCCACCTCCATGCCGGAGGTGAGCGTCCAGACGTGCAGGTCGTGGACGCCGGCCACGCCGGGCACCGCGGCCAGCCGGTCATGTACGGCGGTGACCTGGAGGTGCTCCGGAGCGGCCTGCACCAGGATCCGTACCGCAGCCCGGCCGAGGCGCCACGTGCGGGGCAGGATGAACGTGCCGATGGCGACCGCGACCAGCGGATCGGCCCACCACCAGTCGGTCACCGCGATCAGCAGCGCCGCCCCGATCACACCCAGTGAACCGAGCAGGTCCCCCAGGACCTCCAGGTATGCCCCGCGCAGGTTGATGCTCTCCCGCGCCCCGGGCCGCAGCAGCGTGAACGCGGCCAGGTTGGCGAGCAGGCCGAGTACCGCCACCACCAGCACCGGCCCGGCGAGCACCTCGGGCGGGTTGCCGAACCGGCGTACCGCCTCGACCAGCACGTAGACCGCGACGCCGGAGAGCAGCACGGCGTTGGCCAGCGCGGCGAGCACCTCAAGGCGGTAGAGCCCGAAGGTGCGCTGCGGGTCGGTGTCGGCCCGGCGGGTGGCGGCGACGGCGGCCAGCGCCATCCCGATGCCGAGCACATCGGTGAACATGTGCCCGGCGTCGGAGAGCAGGGCCAGTGAGCCGGTTCGCAGGGCGGTGCCCGCCTCGGCCAGCATCAGGACGCTGAGCAGGGCGAACGCCGCCCACAGCCGGCCGGAGTGGCGGTGCGCGGCGTTCGACACCGCGGCGTGGTGGTGGTCATGACCCGCGCCCACGCAGACACCTTCCGTCGTCCGCCGGACCGGAGTCGGATCTATGCCAACATCGCTATGTATGCAACCGTCCGCCGCCGGCCGGGTCAGCCGGTCGGGTCGATGGTGGTCAGCCGCTGGGTGGCCCGGGACAGGGCGACGTAGAGAGTGCGTACGCCGGAGCCGGGCTCCGCGCGGATCTCGCCCGGGGCGACCAGCACCACCCCGTCGTACTCCATGCCCTTGGCCTCCAGGCTGGTCACCACCTGGAGCCGGTCCCCACCGAGCCCACCGAGCCAGGCCGCCACCTCGTCCCGGCGCGGCACCGGAGTGATCACACCGACCGTGCCCTCGACCTCGCCGAGCAGGGCGCTCGCGGCCGTCACCACGCCGGCCTCCAGCTCCTCCGCCGGCACCACCAGCTGGATCGGGTCGACCCCGGTGGACCGGACCGCGGTGGGCAGGGCGAGATCCGGGTACGCCCGGCGGATCTCGGCCGCCGCCACCGCGAAGATCTCGGCCGAGTTGCGGTAGTTGGTGGTGAGCGTGAAGTGGTGCCGACGGCGCCGGCCCAGCGCCTGGTCCCGGGACCGGGACAGCTCCTGCGGATCGCCCGTCCACGCGGTCTGCGCCGGGTCACCCACCACGGTCCAGGAGGCCAGCCGGCCGCGCCGGCCGATCATCCGCCACTGCATCGGCGAGACGTCCTGCGACTCGTCGACCACCACGTGGGCGTAGTCCCGGTAGTCCTCGGGGCGCTCGCGGGCCGCCTGCCGGGCGGCCCGTTGCCGGTCGGCGAAGGTGCTCAGCTCGCGGACCCCGCCGGCCAGCTGGAACGGGTCACGCTTGGGGCGGGCGGGGCGGACGGGCTTGCCGAGCAGCGCGTCCAGTTCGTCGAGCAGCGCGACGTCGGCGATGCTCGGCCCGTCGGCAGCCAGCCCCCGGTACGCCTGGCCCAGCCGCCGGATCTCGGCGCCGGAGAGGATGCCGGCGGTGTACCGACGCAGCCGCTCGGGATCGGCCAGCCAGCCGAGCACGTGCCGGGGATGCAACCGTGGCCACCAGACCTTGAGGAAGTCCCGGAAATCCGTCCGGTCGATCAACTCGTCCTCGAAGGCACGCTGCTCGGGCAGCCGGGGGATGCCCAGCCGGCGGGCCTGCGACCACAGCGCGGCGAGCACGCCGTCGAAGCCGGCGCGGCGTACCTCGTTGCGCCGGGCGCCCCGGGGCAGCGCCCGGTCCCGGATCGCGTCGAGTTCGGCCCGTTCCAGCCGCAGCAACTGCCCCCGGTAGAGCAGCCGCAGCTCTTTCGGGGAGTCGGGCACCGCGTCCCGGGCCGCCCGTTCCAGCACCCGGCGCATCCGGAGCGAACCCTTGACCGCCGCCACCTCGGGCGGGTCGGCGCGACGGGCGACCACCCCGGGGAAGAGGGTGCCCAGCGAGTGCAGGGTGGCGGTGTCCTCGCCCAGCGACGGCAGCACCGAGGCGATGTACTCGACGAAGACCGAGGACGGCCCGACCACCAGGATGCCGCCCCCGACGTACCGGCTGCGATCGGCGTAGAGCAGGTACGCGGCGCGGTGCAGCGCCACCGCCGTCTTGCCGGTGCCGGGGCCGCCGGAGACGACGGTGACCCCGGAACCGGGGGAGCGGATCGCGTCGTCCTGCTCGCGCTGGATGGTCGCCACGATGTCGCGCATGCCCCGGCCGGTGGTACGCGACAGCGTGGCCAGCAGCGCCCCGTCGCCCACCACCGGCAGGTCCGGCGGTGCGGAGTCCGGGTCGAGCAGGTCGTCCTCGATCCGGGTGACCCGCTCCCCGCTGGACTGGATCGTCCGGCGCCGTACCACGCCGAGCGGCTCAGCGGGGGTGGCCCGGTAGAACGCGGCGGCGGCCGGGGCGCGCCAGTCCACCACCAGGGTGGTGGCGTCCTCGTCGCGGATGCCGAGCCGCCCGACGTACAGCACCTGCCCGTCGCGCAGGTCGAGGCGGCCGAAGACCAACCCCTCGTACTCGGCGTCGAGCAGGTGGCGTCGCTGTGCGGCGTGGAAGACCATCGCGTCGCGCTCGACCAGCGCGCCGAGGTTGCCGACCCGGGCCAGCCGGTAGCCCTCCCGTTCCGCGCGGACCGCGGAGCGGCGCAGCTCGGCGAGTCGTGCGTACACCCGGTCGAGATGCCGTTGCTCGACGGCGATCTCCTGATCCAGGGTGCTCTGATCCACCGCTCGCTTCTCCTTGTGACACCGCCGGGCCAACCGCACGAGATTACGCCCCGCGCCGAAGATGCAAGGAAGGGCACCTTGTTAACGCCTGCGGTAGAGCAGGGGCCCCTTCTTAACAGCGCGCCCGCCGGGCGGCGGTCCGGGCGGGGGCGGCGTCGAGGACCCGGCGCAGCACGGCGGAGAGGGCGGCGTTGACCTCGTTGGGGCGTTCCATCATCAGCATGTGGCCGGCACCGGGACGTACGGTCAGCTCGGTGGCCGGCAGCGCGGCGGCGATCGATTCCGCGCACGGCGGCGGGGTGAGCCGGTCCCGGTCTCCGACCAGCGCCGCCGCCGGCAGGTGGGCCAGCGCGGCGAGTGTCTCCAGCCGGTGCTGGGCGCCGATCGAGGCCCGGAAGCCGCCGATCGAGCGCAGGGAGGCGCGGGCCACCGCCGACGTGACCAGGCGGATGTCGGCCTGGTCGCAGCGGTCGCCGAAGAGCATCCAGCGGATGCTGGGTCGCAGCGCGCGCAGCAGCGCACCGGGCGGTCGCCACGAGCCGCAGCGGGCCAGCACCCCGGCCCCGGTCGTCTCGGCCAACCGGATCACCCGGGCGATCCGTGGCGACAGGCCGTAGACGGTGTGGGTGTGCCCCTCCGCGGTGGTGGCGACGAAGACCAGTCCGGCGGCTCGCCGGGTGAAGTGCCCGGGGTGGCGGTGCGCGTACTCCATGATCGTCATGCCGCCCATCGAGTGGCCGACCAGCACCACCCGACCGGTCGGGACGACCGCGTCCAGCACCGTGGCCAGGTCGTCACCGAGCTGGGCCAGGGTGGCCGTGGGCAGCGCCATGCAACTGGAGCGGCCGTGTCCGCGCGCGTCGTAGGTGACCACCCGGACCGAGCCGAACTCCGCCCGTAGAGCGGTCAACTGGCGGTGCCAGCTGCGCCCGTCCAGCGTCCAGCCGTGCAACAGCACCACGGTGACCTCGGCGTCCGCCGGCCCGGTGGCCTCCACGTGCAGGCGTACGTCGTCGGGCAGCCGTACCTCGACGGGCTCTGGCACGCCACCTCCCCGGGCCGCGCGGATCCGTGACACCGGGGATACCCGGTGGTAACACCGGCTACCCGCCATGACACCACGCGGACCGGGGTGGTGAAAAGATTTCGGAACCCGGCTCCGCGCCCGCGACGGTCCGGTCAAGCTGGGTGACATGGCAGTCTCGCGGGCGGCGCCGGCCGGCTCCGTGCCGGGCGACCGGGCGCGCGGGGGTACGCCGCGCGGGGCGCTGGCCGAACTGCTCGCCGGAAACCGGCGCTTCGTCAGCGGCCAGCCGGTGCACGGGCACGACGTGACCGCGGCGGCGGCGAGCGCCTCGGGCGACCAGCAGCCGTACGCCGTCCTGCTGGGCTGCATCGACTCGCGGGTGCCGCTGGAGGCGATCTTCGACCAGACCTTCGGCTCGATCTGCGTCATCCGGACCGGGGGGCACGTGCTGGACCGGGCGGTGCTCGGCTCGATCGAGTACGTGGTCGACGAGTTGGGCGTACCGCTGGTGATGGTGCTGGGGCACGAGCGCTGCGGCGCGGTGGACGCCACGGTCGGCGCGCTGCGTACCGGCCGCCGGCCACCCGGTGCCCTGGCCCACCTGGTCGACCGGATCGCGCCCGCGGTGACCGAGGTGGGCCTGGACGACCCCCAGGTGCAGCCCCTGGCGGTCCGCCGCCACGTCCGCCGTACGGTGGCCGCCCTACGCGCCGACCCGACCCTCTCCGCCCCGATCGCCGCCGCCCGGGTCGCCGTCGCCGGCGCCCTCTACGACCTCTCCACCGGCGAGGTCGCCCTCCTCGACCCCCCGTGAACCGTCGCCGATCATTCAGTTGGGGTGCCGGTTTGGTTGGCTCAAGGGGTGCTTTGTCCACCACCACAACTGCATGATCGACGGGGTGGAGGTGGGGGAGGAGCACGAACGCCCGCCGGCGGTGCCGGCGGGCGTTCGTGGTGGTGTCCGGTGGGGGAGGCTCAGGCCTCGAAGACGCCGGCCTCGACCAGGCGCTTCTCGGTGGCGTCCCAGCCGTCACCCGGGTGGATGGCGTTGAGGCTGTTGATCTCCGCCCGGATCTTGGTGGCGTGGCCGGCGGCGGCCAGCACCCGGATCTCCTCGATGAAGGCCTCGGAGTCCGTGCGCAGGTGCGCGGTCTTGCCGTTGGTCAGGTTCCGCACGTAGGCGTGCTTGCCGCCGTTGAGCGGGATGAGGTACTTGAACTCGCCCAGCACGCTGAGGGCGCCACCCTGGCCAGCCTGGCCGGCCCGGACTGACGCGCGCGCGGTCTTAGAGGTGTTGCTCGCCACGGAGGTACTCCTTGCAAGACGTACGGAGGACTGAATGTCCGGGGGCGGTGCGGGCGGCACCCGGAGGGTGGCCCGCGAAAGACGTACGGCGGCACAGGCCGCCGATGGAACTGTACACGACCCACGATCCCGGCTGGTCATCGCGGCGTCAGGAGGTGGAACGGCAATCACCTGTCCGGGTATTCCGGGCGGCGGATTCGGCGTTTCCCTGGCGCACCATCCGTCACACCAGTCATCATGTGTTCCAGCAAACGCACCCGGTCCGGGTGAGGTCGTAGGGGAAGACGCACCTCGCTCTCCGGGAGGTCACCGTGCCAACGCGTGGCGTCGTATATGTCCACTCGACCCCACTCGCCGTGTGCTCACACGTCGAGTGGGCGATCGCGCGCGTACTTGCCGCGCCGGTCAATCTGCAGTGGACGGCTCAACCCGTCGATCCCGGCGCCCGTCGGGCCGAGTGCGGGTGGTCCGGTCGTCCGGGAACGGGCGCCGAACTGGCCGCTGCCCTCCGGCAGTGGCCCATGATCCGTTTCGAGGTCACCGAGGAGCCCAGTCCGGGGGCCGACGGCGAACGCTTCATGTACGTCCCGGGCCGGGGGCTGTTCCGGGCCACCGTGGGCGCTGCCGGGGACATTCAGCTCGGCGAGGACCGGCTACGCAGCATCATGGCCGCCGCGCGGGGACCGGAGGCTCTCGCCCACGGCCTCGACAAGGCGCTCGGCACCGCCTGGGACGCCGAACTGGAGCCGTACCGCTACGCCGGGGACGGGGCGCCGGTGACCCTGCTCACCCGGGTCGGCTGAGCGGCCAAGGGGGCGGCCACCGGGGCGGCCCGCCCAAGGTCGAGTTGCCCCGATACGCGGTGACCTGGTGGGATGGTCCGCGTGTCGCCTACCCCTCGGCGCGTCACCGCCGCGCTCGTCGCCGTGATCGCACTGCTCGCCTCCGGGTGCTCCGAACCCGGGCAGCGACCAGGATCGACACCCTCGTCCGCCCCGGCCACAGCCTCGGCACCGCCGTCGAGCGGCACGCCGGAGGACCCCGCCACGCGGGCCGCCGCGCTGATCGCCGAACTGACCGACGAGGACCTGGTCGGCCAGGTGCTGATGCCGTACGCCTACGGCGACCAGGCGACCAAGGTCTCGGCCGGCTCGGCGGCCGGCAACCAGGCCCTGGCCGGCGTGGACACCCCGGCCGAGATGATCGAGAAGTATCGGCTCGGCGGGCTGATCCTGGTGGGCTTCAGCGCGGACGACCCCACCCAGGGCAACCAGGAGACCACCAACGTCGACAACCCGCAGCAGGTCCGTAAGCTGACCACCGGGCTGCGGGCGGCCGCCGGAAAGCTGACCGCCGGCCCGGCACCCTTCCTGATCGGCACCGACCAGGAGTACGGGGTGGTGACCCGGATCACCGACGGGGTGACCATGCTGCCCAGCGCGCTGGCCGCCGGAGCCGCCGGTGACCCCGCGTTGACCGAGGCCGCCTGGCAGGCGGCCGGCAGCGAGCTGGCCGCGATGGGGATCAACGTCGACTTCGCGCCGGTCGCCGACGTGCTGGTCACCCGCAGCACGGTGATCGGGTCCCGGTCGTTCGGCGCCGACCCGCAGCGGGCCGCGCAGCAGGTCGGCGGCGCGGTGCGGGGGTTGCAGGCGGCCGGTGTGGCGGCCACCGTCAAGCACTTCCCGGGGCACGGGCACAGTGCCGACGACTCGCACGAGGACCTGCCCGTACTCGGCCAGTCCCGGAAGAAGCTGGCGGCCGAGGCCTGGCCGCCGTTCACCGGCGGCATCGAGGCCGGCGCCCTGGCGGTGATGTCCGCCCACCTCGACGTGCGTTCGGTCGACCCGGGCGTGCCCGCCACCTTCTCGTACAAGCTGCTCACCGAGGTGCTGCGCGGCGAACTCGGCTTCCAGGGCGTGGTGATCACCGACGGGATGAACATGCCGCCGGCCCGCCGCTGGTCACCGGGAGAGGCTGCGGTACGCGCGCTGAAGGCCGGCAACGACCTGATCCTGATGCCGCCGAACGTCGGCCAGGCGTACGACGGGCTGCTGGCGGCGCTGCGGGACGGCTCGCTGCCCCGGGCCCGGCTGGTGGAGGCGGTCACCCGCGTGCTGACCATGAAGTTCACCCTGGCCGGCGGCGAGGCGCCGGAGCTGTCCACGCTGGGCGCCCCGGGACACCGCGAGGCGGCGCAGGCGTTGGCCGCCGCCGCGGTCACGGTGCTGCGGGGCCGGTGCGACACCACCGGCATCCGTGGCCCGGTCACCGTCACCTCCTCAGGCGGACGGGCGCACACCCGGGCCGCGCTGACCGAGGCGCTGACCTCGGCCGGGGTGAAGGTGGTGCCCAGCGGCGGCACGATCGTGCACCTGGTCGGGTACGGCGACGGCGCCGCCGACCTGCGGGCCGACGCCGCCGTCACCGTCGCCATGGACACCCCGTACGTGCTGGGCCAGGCGAAGTCGCCGACCCTGCTGGCCACCTACTCGTCGAGCCGGGCCTCGATGGCCGCGCTCGCCGACGTGCTCGCCGGCAAGGCCGCGCCACGAGGACGTTCCCCGGTAAAGGTGACCGGACTGCCCGCCACCACCTGCGCCGGCTGACGCCGCAGGTCGGGCCGGGCCGGCGAGGGTGTCGCGGGTCAGGCCGGGCCGGCGAGGGTGTCGCGGGCCAGCCGGTACGCCGGCAGCACGTCGACCGGCTCGCCAAAGCTGGTGCTGCTCGCCTCGACCAGCACCGTCCGGTCACCCACCTGGACGGCCAGCGCCCACTCCCGGACGTCTTCGTCGGCCAGCGCCCGCCGGCTCAACCAGGTCGCCTCGACCATGTCGAGGCCACCGGGGCGGGTCTGCCGGTACTGCGGCTCGGACAGCCCCTCCCCGGCGTCGACGAACGCCTCCAGCGCCTGCCGCGCCGGGGTGCCGGCGCCGTCGACGGTCCACACCCGCAGGAAGCCCGGTGTCACCGGCCGGCCGTCCAACTCGCAACGCACGGTCGACCCGCCGCGCCGGGTCAGCGCCTCGGCCACCGCGTTGCCCAACTCGTCGTCCGGATCCGGCGCCTCGATCGCTCCGGCCCGCCACCCCTCGGCCAGGTCGAACGTGACCGGCAGTGGGCAGGGGCCGCCGGCACCGACCGTACCGGCGGCCGGGGCCGCGGTCACCTCGTCGTGCCACGGCTCGCCGGTCGGGTTTCCACCACCGTCCGCGGCCCCGCCGCCGGCCCGTTCCGCGTCGGCGGTGCACCCGCCGAGCAGCCCGATGGTCAGCGCCGCGAGTGCGAGCGCGCGTCGTCCCACGATGTCCACTCCCCGTCCATGATCCGCAGAAGTGCCGTCAGCAAAGCGGCAACGGCGGGCGGAGGTCAAATCCGTCAGCGGCTCGCCCGCAGCGCGGCGATGAGCCACTCCACCGCCGGTACGGCGGGCGGGAACGGCGGTCGACGGTTGAGCACCCCGATCAGCTGCCAGTACCGCTCCACCCGGCCGTCGGTGAAGGTGGCCATCTCCTCGGCCAGCCTCCGCCGCTCCGGTGCGGTGAGCGCCGGGTCGACCATCTCGTCCAGCACCGCTCGCGCCTGGTCGGAGTCGGGGGCGATGCCGGCGTCGAGCGCGGCCTGGGCCGCCTCGATCTTCAGCATCGGTTCCGGCGGTGGGGCGGGGGCGTCCGCCGACCCGGCCACCGCCATCTCGCGTACCCGGCGGCGGAAGTCCGGATCGGCGACCAGTTCGGCGAGTTCCAGCCAGGCGTCCACCTCGGCGTCGCTGGGCTCGTCGGGTAGTTCCGCGGGCATCGTGCGCATCGCCTGGGCCAGCCCCGCCCCGGGACCACCGTCGAGGCCGGCGAAGACGTCGGCGACGAATTCGTCGATGACCTGCTGCCGCTCCTGCGCGGAGAGGCGGGCCAGATCGTTCATGAGTCTCAACTCCTCGGTCGTACTGCCACGTCGGGTGACCGACCGCAGCACCGCCCGGCGCAGCCGCAGCGTCCTGATCTCCGCGTCGAGCGCCCGGACGTGCGCCCGCGCCACCTCCCGGACGCTGGTCTGCCGGTCCAGGATCCGGCGTACGTCGTCCAGGCCGATTCCCAGGTCCCGCAGACTGCGCAGCAGCTCCAGCCGGGCCACCGCGACCGCGTCGTAGAGCCGGTAGCCACCGCCGGAGCGGGCGGTCGGGGGCAGCAGTCCCAGATCGGACCAGAAGCGGATGGTCCGGCTGGACAGCCCGGTCCGGCGGGCCAGCTGCCCGATGGTGAACAGGTCGGTGCGGTCGGTCACCGGGTCACTCTGCACGTTCCAGCCGGTGGAGGGTCAAGCCGGAAACGACGAGGCCCCGGCCGACACCCGGAGGCGTCGGCCGGGGCCGGTACGCGTTTGTTCTAGAGCGGTATGTTGCCGTGTGCGCCGCGGGCGGCCGGCGCGGCCGCGAGGGCCTCGGCGATCCGCCGTCGGGTCTCCTCCGGCCTGATCACGTCGTCCACCACGCCGATCTCCAGCGCCCGGTTGACGCCCCCGGCGACCCGGGTCTGCTCCTCGATCAGCTGGGCGCGCAGCGCCTCCCGTTCCTCGGCCTGCGCCGCGGCCAGCTTCTTGCGGTGCAGGATGTTCACCGCCGCGCTGGCCCCCATCACCGCGACCTCCGCGTTCGGCCAGGCGAACACGGCGGTCGCGCCGAGCGAGCGGGAGTTCATCGCGATGTACGCCCCGCCGTATGCCTTGCGGGTCACCAGGGTCACCCGCGGCACCACCGCCTCGGCGAAGGCGTGCAGCAGCTTGGCCCCACGGCGCACCACGCCGTCCCACTCCTGGCCGAGGCCGGGCAGGTAGCCCGGCACGTCGACCAGCACGATCAGCGGTACGCCGAGCGAGTCGCACATCCGCACGAACCGGGCCGCCTTCTCGGCGCTGGACGCGTCGAGGCAGCCACCCAGCCGTAGCGGGTTGTTGGCGATCACGCCGACCGTGCGGCCGGCGAACCGGCCCAGCGTGGTGACGATGTTCGGGGCCCACTTCGCGTGCAGCTCCACGCCCGGCGCGTCGAGCAGCGCCTTGACCACCGGCTTGACGTCGTACGCCCGGTTGGTCTCGGCCGGCATCTTCGCGGCCAGGTCGTGCCCACCCTCGCCGGTGGCGGGCACGTCGTCGGGGGAGAGTCGGCCCTGGTGGCCCAGCAACGCCGCGAGCCTGCGCGACTCGGCCATCGCCTGCTCGTCGTCGGAGCAGGTCACGTGCACCACGCCGGAGCGCCGGCCGTGCGGCTCGGGGCCGCCGAGGCGCTCCATGTCGACCTGCTCGCCGGTGACGCTGCGGACCACCTCGGGACCGGTCACGAAGATCCGGCCCGCGCCGCTCATCACCACGATGTCGGTCAGCGCCGGCCCGTACGCCGCGCCACCGGCGGCCGGGCCGAGCACCACGGAGATCTGCGGCACCCGGCCGGAGGCCCGGACCATCGCGGCGAAGACCTGCCCGACGGCGTCGAGCGCGACCACGCCCTCGGCCAGCCGCGCGCCGCCGGAGTGCCAGAGGCCGAGCACCGGCACCCGCTCCCGGACGGCGGTGTCGATCGCGTCGACGATGTGCCGGCACCCGTCGGTGCCCATCGCCCCGCCCATCTTCGTCGCGTCGGTGGCGTACGCGATGGCTGGTGTGCCCTCGATCTCGCCGCGCGCCCAGAGCACGCCCGAGCTGTCCCGGGGCGCCAGCAGGCGCAGCGACCCGGCGTCGAAGAGGGCACGGAGCCGAACCTCGGGGTCCCGATGGTCCACGGCGGATGTCTCGGCACCTGCAACGCTGCTGCTCACGTGCGCCTCCCCGGCTGTGGGGCTCAGGTCCGGGTGAAGACCAGAGCCACGTTGTGACCGCCGAAGCCGAACGAGTTGTTCAGCGCGGCGGGGATGTCCATCTGGCGTGCCTTGCCGGCGACCACCTCGAGGTCGAGGCCGTCGTCCGGGTCGTCCAGGTTGATCGTCGGCGGCACCACGCTGTCGCGGATGGCGAGGATCGTCGCGATCGACTCCAGCGCGCCGGCCGCGCCGAGCAGGTGCCCGGACATCGACTTGGTGGCGGTCAGCACCGGGTGGTCACCCAGTGCGCGGTGCAGCGCCTTGATCTCGGCCAGGTCGCCCACCGGCGTCGACGTGGCGTGCGCGTTGACGTGGGTGATGTCGGCCTTGGCCACGCCCGCGTCGGCGATCGCCTTGGCGATGGCCCGGATCGCGCCGGCCCCCTCCGGGTGCGGCTGGACGATGTCGAAGCCGTCGGAGGTGATACCGGCCCCGGCCAGCCTCGCGTACACCCGGGCGCCCCGGGCGGCGGCGTGCTCGGCCCGCTCCAGCACCACGATGCCGGCGCCCTCGCCGAGGACGAACCCGTCCCGGTTCTTGTCCCACGGCCGGGAGGCACGCTCGGGCTCGTCGTTGCGGGTCGACATGGCCCGCATCGAGGCGAAGCCGGCGATCGGCAGCGGGTGGATCACCGCCTCGGTGCCGCCGGCCACCACCACGTCGGCGCGGCCGGCCCGGATCATGTCCAGGCCCAGCGCGATCGCCTCCGCGCCGGTGGCGCAGGCGCTGGCCACCGAGTGCACGCCAGCCTGCGCACCGAGTTCCAGGCCGACCCAGGCGGCCGGGCCGTTGGGCATCAGCATGGGCACGGTGTGCGGGGACACCCGGCGGGGGCCGGACGCCTCCAGGATGTCGTCCTGGGCGAGCAGGGTCACCGCCCCGCCGATGCCGGAGCCGACGCTGACCCCCAGCCGCTCCGGGTCCAACCCGGAGTCGGCCAGGCCGGCGTCCGCCCAGGCCTGGTGGGCGGCGATCAGCGCGATCGCCTCGGAGCGGTCCAGCCGGCGGAGCTTGACCCGGTCCAGCAGATTGGCCGGATCGACCGCGAGCTGGCCGGCGATCCGGACCGGCAGCTGCGCGGCCCACTCCTGGGTGAGCGCACTCACCCCGGAGCGGCCGGCGAGCATGGCGTCCCAGGTCGACGCGACGTCCCCGCCCAGCGGGGTGGTCGCGCCGAGCCCGGTGACGACGACGTCGGTGCGACTCATGATCAGGACTGCGCCTCGATGTAGCTCACGGCGTCCCCGACCGTCTTGAGGTTCTGCACCTCGTTGTCCGGGATCTTGACGCCGAACTTCTCCTCGGCCGCCACCACGACCTCCACCATGGAGAGTGAGTCGACGTCCAGGTCGTCGGTGAAGGACTTCCCCTCGGCCACGTCGTCCGGGTTCACCCCGGCAACCTCTTCGAGGATCTCGGCGAGGCCGGTGGTGATCTCGTCACGGGTCATTGCGGTGGGTTCCTCTCATCGGGTTCTCTCGACGGCGGCGACGCCGCCTGTCGCTCCTCGGCGCTGGCGCGCCGTGGGGTATCAGGGGCAGCGGACGACCTGACCGGCGTAGGTCAGGCCGCCGCCGAAGCCGAACAGCAGCACCGGTGCGCCCGAGGGCACCTCGCGGCGCTCGACCAGCTTGGACAGGGCCAGCGGGATGCTGGCCGCGGAGGTGTTGCCGGACTCGACGATGTCCTTGGCGACGATCGCCTGCGGAATGTTCAGCCGCTTGGCGATCCCGTCGATGATCCGGGCGTTGGCCTGGTGCGGGACGAACGCGGCCAGCTCGGACGGGTCGACCCCGGCCCGCTCACACGCCTGTAGGGCCAGCGGCGCCAGCGCCGTGGTGGCCCAGCGGAACACTGTCTGGCCCTCCTGGGCGACGTACGGGCGCCAGCCCTCGATGCGTACCGCGTCGCCGCGCTCGGGCACCGAACCCCAGACCACCGGGCCCACCCCGGACGGCTCGTCCTCGGCGGCGGCGGTGACCACGGCGGCACCCGCGCCGTCGGCGAAGATGATGCAGGTGGAGCGGTCGGTCCAGTCGGTGAAGTCGGACAGCTTCTCCGCGCCGATCACGATGGCGTTGCGGGAGGCGCCGGCGCGGATCGCGTGGTCCACCGTGCCCAGCGCGTACGCGAACCCGGAGCACGCCGTGTTCAGGTCGTACGCCCCGGGCGCGTTGATGCCCAGCTTGGCGGCGACCCGGCAGGCCACGTTCGGGCTGCGGTCGACCGAGGTGCAGGTGGCGACCACGACCAGGTCGATGTCGGCGGCGGTCAGGCCGGAGTTGGCCAACGCCTTGTCGGCGGCGGCGGCGGCCATGTCGGCGACGGTCTCGTCCCCGGCGATCCGCCGGGACACGATGCCGACCCGGTCGCGGATCCACTCGTCACTGGTCTCCACCAGCTGGGCGATCTCGTCGTTGGTCACCACCCGCGCCGGCTGGTAGTGCCCGAGGGACAGAATCTTGCTGCCGGTCATGCGTGACCTCCGAGGCGGGCGAGTGGCTGGCCCGGGGCGACCGGGTCGTCGTGGTGGGCGAGCCACTCGGTGAGCACGCCGCTGCCGTGGGCGCTCACCTCGGCCGGGCCCTGCCGGGTGGCCACGTGACCGATGACCTGGCCGGTGCGGACCGTGTCGCCTTCGGTGAGCTGCTCGGCGGGCACGAAGGTGCCGGCCGAGGGGGCCACCACGACGCGGAACGCGATGGTCGGCTCGTGGCTGGGCGCCATGCCGTGCCGGGCGATCAGGTCGCGTGCGGCGGGCAGGTCGTCCGGGGTGTTCAGGGTGACGATCTCGGGGACGCCGGTGCTCTTGAGTTCGCGCTTGACCAGCCCGGCGAGCGTGCCGGCGGGCGGCAGCTCGATCACGCCGGTCACGCCGAGGTCGGCGAGAGTCGCCATGCAGAGGTCCCAGCGGACCGGGGCGGTGACCTGGCGGACCAGCCGCTGGACCATCTCCCGGCCGTGGTTGACCGCCGCGCCGTCGAGGTTGGACAGCAGGATCCGGGCCGGGTCGCCCGGGGTGATCCCGGCCGCGACCGTGGCCAGCGCCGCCTCCGCCGGGGCCATGTACGGGGTGTGGAAGGCGCCGGCCACCTGGAGCCGGATGACCCGGGCCCGGGCCGGTGGCTCGGCGGCGAGCTTCTCCAGCCCGGAGACCGAGCCGGCGGCGACGACCTGACCGGCGCCGTTGCGGTTCGCGGCGTGCAGCCCGTGCCCGGTGATCGTGGCGACCACCTCGTCCGGGTCGCCACCGAGCACGGCGGCCATGCTGGTCGGCTCCAGCGCGCAGGCCGCGGCCATCTCCCGGCCGCGTACGCCGGCGAGGGTGATCGCCGCCTCGGCCGGCAGCACGCCGGCCAGTGCCGCCGCGCCGAGTTCACCGACGCTGTGCCCCGCGGTGAGCGAGACGTCGTACATCGGGAGGTGCTCGGCGGCGAGCAGGGCCGCGGCGACCAGCAGCGGCTGGGTGCGGGCGGTGTCCCGGATCTCGTCGGCGTCGGCGGCGGTGCCCAGGTGCACCAGGTCGACTCCGGCCAGCGCGGACCACCAGCGCAGCCGAGACTCCACGCCGGTCAGATCGAGCCAGGGGGTCAGGAAGCCGGGTTTCTGAGAACCCTGGCCGGGGCAAAGAACGGCGAGCACGTCTATGACTCTCCCGGATACCCTTGGGTTGCGCTGTGCCGGCTGACACCAAACCGCACTAGGACCTTTGGAGAGATCCTACAAAGATTGGCGTTGATCATCGCCGGTCTGGGCCCTTTTGCCGATAGGTGGGGTCAATGTCTGGGTCGGTACCACCGGATCCAGCCGGCCCACGGTCAGCGCGACCCGCAGGGCGAAGGCGTCCCGGGGTATCAGCGGGCTGAATCCGGTGACCTCGGCGATCCGCCGCAACCGGTAGCGCACGGTGTTCGGGTGCACGTACAGCGCCCGGGCGGCGCTCTCCAGCGTGCCGCCCGCGGCGAAGAAGGCGTCCAGCGTCTCCAGCAGCTCGCCGCCGGCGCGGACCAGCGTCGCGTACACGTCGTGCCGCAGCCGCCGGCGGGCCTCGGCGTCGCCAGCGAGGGCCCGCTCGGGCAGCAGGTCACCGGCGGCGACCGGCCGGGGCGCGGCCGGCCAGGCCGGTGCCGCCCGGTAACCGGCCAGCGCCGCCCGGGCCGATTCGGTGGCCTCGTCCAGGCTCGGTACCGCCGGGCCGACCACCACCGGTCCGTCACCGAAGACGGTCAGCAGCTTCGCGGTGGCCGCGACCGGGTCCGCGGCCCCGCCGAGCACGATCACCAGGCGGTCGCCGTGTACGCCGCCGATCACCTCGACCCCGATCCGCCGGGCCTGGCGGTAGACGGTGTGCAGCACGGCGGAGACCTCGCCGCCGGGAGACGTGCCGACCGCCACCGACACCGGCGGCGCGTCCGTCCAGCCGAGCGCGGCGGCGCGGCTGGCGAGTACGTCCGGGGAGTCGCCGCGCAGCAGCGCGTCCACCAGCAGGGCCTGGAGGCGGGCGTCCCACGAGCCACGCGACTCGGCGGCCCGGGCGTACACCCGGGCGGCGGCGAAGGCGATCTCCCGGGAGAACCGCAGCACCGCCTCGCGTAGCTGTGGCTCCTCGCCGGGGGCGGCGAGATGGCGGACCTGCTCCTCGACCACGTCGATCGTCACCTTGATCAGTGCGACGGTCTGCTGGAGGCTGATCGAGCGGGCCAGCGCCTGCGGCGCGGTGGCGAAGACCTCGTCGGAGACCTCCTGGGTGCCCTCGGCGGCCCCGCCGCCGGCGCGCAACCACTGCACCAGGGAGCGGGCGCCGGCCTGGGCCACCAGCATCACCCACGACCGCTGGTCGGCGGGCAGTTCCCGGAACCATGGCAGGGTCTCGTCCATCCGAGCCACGCTGGCCGTGGCCAGTGCGCCGGCCGCGCGCTCGATCCGGCGCAGCGTGGCCGACAGGTCCGTCCCGCCCGACTCGCTCACCCGCCTAGCCTGACATGCCCTGACCTGGACCTGTACCGCAGCCCGGCGGCGGGCGCCGGGGCACCGACCGGGTACGCGCTGCATGGGCCGTCAGGGTCGGCCAGTACGGTGTGACAGAGCACGTCCGGGTGGGCACCGGCGGGTGAGGGCGAGAACGTGAGGAGACACCGATGGCGCACGGGGAGGCCGAACACGGCTGCTGCGCCCAGGGGGAATCCTGCCGCCCGGGCCCGAACGAGCAGCCGGCAACCGCCAAGCACCACCGCCGGCCCACCTGCCTGATGCAGTCGGTCGAACCGGCCGCCGGCCGTCCTGAGGAGGACGGGCCGCCCGCCCGGCCCCGGGGCGCCGAGCCCTCGTTGCCCCGCCAGCGGGCCGCCGAGCCGCCGCCGCCGGAGCAGCCGGAGCCGGCGTCCGCCACCTGCCGCAGCGACCTGCCGGGCTGGGCCGGCGCGCACCGCCACGGCCCGGTCCGTCCGGCACACCGCAGCGTCCGGCGGGAGCGCCCACCACGCCGCTGGTGCTGACCACGCCGCCGGCTGGCGGCGGCCCGCCCCGGTGCCCGGTCCCCGGGCGCGGGTGGCCTGAGCCGTCGGTCAGCGGGTCCGGCGGCGGATCAGCAGCGCGATCCCGGCGAGCCCGAGGGTGATCACCAACATCACCGCAATGTTCAGCAGGAGCAGGCGTCGCAGCTCGGTGAACGCCTCGTTGATGTCGTCGGCGGGGTTGAGTGAGTCCTCCGGGATGATCCGTTCGCCCCCGCCGATGCCGCCGCTGACCGCCTCGTGCGTCCGCTCCAACGGCACGCCGGCGGTGCGCAGCGTCTCGGACATGCTGACCCGCCCGAGGAACCAGGCCGCCGTGGTCTTGCGGGCGTCCGGCTGCTTGGCCGGCCGGAACACCCGCGGCCCGCCCACCGCCTTCGGGTAGAGGTCGTACGTCTGCTTCGGAACGTCGCCGGCCAGCACCACGACCGTGTACTTCGGACCGAGGTCGGCCGACTTCGGCTTGCCCGACTGGCGGACCAGGCCACGGAAGTTGACCTGCTCGATGACGGCGGCGACGTGCTGCGGGTGGGAGTCGGCGCGCAGTCGCAACGGCTCGGCCATCCCGTGCCCGGTGATGTCCACTCCGGCCGGCGGCTTCGGCGCGGCCTTGGCCGGCTCGGTGAAGGTGAACGACATCAGCAGCGCCGAGACTGCGCCCACCGCCACCACGGCCATTCGCCTCATCCGTCGGACCATGCCGCCTCCTCGCCCCGTTCGATGGGTGGCTGTGCTGCAGGGGTCACGCGTTGGAAGGTTGACGGCGGTGACCATGCCCACAGGACGGGTTCCCACCTCAAAGACTCCGCGGAACGTCGATCGGTTGCAGCTGGTGGAACACTATTTGGAACTATCTGCGATCTCGACTCGACTAAAGAGCAGCCGTGGACCAGCGGGCGGATCTTACCTTTGCGGAGGCCATGATGGGGGGCAGGATACCGCGCGTGGCGCGGGTCTGGGCAGCGGTGTTGGGCGTGGCGCTCGGCGTGTCGGTGCTGCTGCCGGCGGCACCTGCGGCGGCGCACAACGCACTGACCGGCAGCGATCCGCGCGACGGCGCCCGGGTGGCCGCGGCACCGGAACGTATCGAGCTGCGATTCCTGGCCAAGCCCGACCCGGATACGACGAAGATCACAGTGACCGGGCCGGACGACATTGCCGCGCTCGGCGGCGAGCCGCGCTATTCGGGCAACCGGGTTAGCGTGCCGTTCGCGCCCGGCAAGGCGGGCCGGTACGTCGTCGGATACCAGCTGGTCTCCGGCGACGGTCACCCGATCACCGGCGAGATCCGGTTCACCCTGACCACCGGTACGCCCGCCGACCCGACCGCGACCACGGAGCCGACCGCGACCCCGGAGGCCAGCGCC
Source organism: Micromonosporaceae bacterium KJ-029 (assembly GCA_005402585.1). Taxonomy (GTDB): domain Bacteria; phylum Actinomycetota; class Actinomycetes; order Mycobacteriales; family Micromonosporaceae; genus Micromonospora. The sequence goes on from BIFP01000011.1 coordinate 124,301, forward strand.
ACCGCCACGGCGGAAGCCGAGCCCACCCCGACGGAGAGCCCCGCACCGGAGCAGGCAACACCCATGCCCATGGCCGAGTCGACCGGTACAGGCTGGTGGTGGGCGGGCATCGCGGCCGTGGTCCTGCTCGCCGTCCTGGCAACCGCCCGACTGCTCCGCAGACGCGCCGCCCGACGCTGACCGCCGACCGATCGGGCCGGCGGCATCACTCGGTTCAGGTGAGGCGGACGCGGGCGGCGCGCAGCCGGGTCAGAGTGCGCTCGGCACCGAGCACCTCCAGCGACTCGAACAGCGGCAACCCGACGGTGCGGCCGGTGACCGCCACCCGTACCGGGGCCTGGGCCTTGCCGAGCTTGAGCCCGCGCGCCGCGCCGACCGTCTCCAGGGTGGCCTTGAGCGTCTCTGCGTCCCACGACGGCACCGCCTCGAAGGCGGCGATGGCGTCGTCCAGCAGCTCCGCCGAGCCTTCCTTCATCGCCTTCGCCCAGGCCGCCTCGTCGATCAGCGGTGAGGCGACGAAGAGGAAGTCGACGTTCGGCACGATCTCGCTGAGCACCGCGATCCGGGTCTGGGCCAGCGGCGCCACCGCGGCGAACGCGGACGGATCGAACTCCTCCGGCTGCCATGGCGGCGGCGCGATGGTGCCGGTGCCGGTGAGCCACGGCTGGCAGACCTCGACGAACTCCTCGATCGACAGCGCGCGGATGTACTCCCCGTTGAACGCGCGCAGCTTCTTCTCGTCGAAGAACGCCGGTGACGGGTTGACCTCCGCCAGCCGGAACTCCTCCTCGATCACCGACCAGGGCACGATCTCCCGGTCGCCCGAGGGCGCCCAGCCGAGCAGCATCAGGTAGTTGCGCATCGCGTCGGCGAGGTAGCCCTCGTCCCGGTACGCCTCCAGGGCGACCTTGTCGCGGCGCTTGGACAGCTTCTGCCGCTTCTCGTTCACCACCACCGGCACGTGCGCCCAGATCGGCGGCTTCACCCCGAGGGCGTCCCAGAGCAGCTGCTGCTTGGGGGTGTTGGGCAGGTGCTCCTCGGCCCGGATCACGTGGGTGATCCCCATGGTCATGTCGTCCACGACGTTGGCCAGCAGGAAGACCGGCGAACCGTCGCCCCGGGCGATGACGAAGTCCTCGATCAGCTTGTTCTCGAAGGTCGGCTCGCCCCGGATCAGGTCGACGACCACCGTCGAGCCCTCGTCCGGGGTGCGGAACCGCAGCGCCCTGCCCTCGCCGGCCGGCAAACCCCGGTCGCGGCAGTACCCGTCGTAGCCGGTGTACTGGTTGCCGGTGCGGGCCTGCACCGCCTCCCGGGTGCAGTCGCAGTAGTACGCCCGGCCTGACTCGTACAGCCGCCGCGCGGCGGCCCGGTGCTCCTCGGCGTACGAGGACTGGAAGTAGGGACCCTCGTAGCTGCCACGCTCGATGCCGATCCAGTCCAGCGCCGACAGGATGCCCTCGGTCCACTCCGGCTTGTTGCGCGCGGCGTCGGTGTCCTCGATGCGCAGCACGAACACCCCGCCCTGCTGCTTGGCGTAGATCCAGTTCTGCAGCGCCGAGCGGGCGCCACCGACGTGGAACATACCGGTCGGGGATGGGGCGAAGCGCACACGTACCGTCACGCCCCCCAGCCTACAGATGTAAGGAGGGGCCCCTTGTTATCGCCTCGTGTACTACAGGGGCCCCCTCCTAACACTCGGAGCGGTTACGGGACGGAGCGGATCTTGAGGACCAGGACGCTGCCGAGCACGGTCACGGCGGCGGTGGTCGCGTACAGCGCCGGGTAACCGCCCAGGTACACCACGATCGGGGCGGAGATCGCCGGGCCGAGCACCTGCGGGGCGGAGTTGGCGATGTTGATCACGCCGAGGTCCTTGGCCCGGTCGGTGGCCCTCGGCAGCACCTGGGTGATCAGGGCGGCGTCCACCGACAGGTACACCCCGTAGCCGGCGCCGAGCAGCAGCGCGGCGGTGATCGCCATCGGCCAGGTGGGGGCGACGGCCAGCAGCATCGCCGCTACCGCGATCACCATCCCGGCGGCGATCACGAAGACCTTCCGCTTGCCGGAGCGGTCCGACAGCCGGCCGGCGACCACCGTGGTGGTCATCAGCCCGGCGGTGTAGAGCAGGATCAGCACCAGAAGCCCACCCTCGGGGTCGGCCACCCGCACCTCGTCGGTGAGGAAGTAGAGCAGGTAGAGGGTGCCGAAGGCGTTTCCCAACTGGACCAGGAACCGGGTGATCCAGGCCCAGCCGAAGTCGGGGTGCCGGCGCGGCGACACCCACATCCCCGCGAACAGGCCGCGCAGCGCCGGCCGGTGCGTGCGGGGCAGCGGGTCGTCCGTCGTACGCAGAGCGAACGGCAGCGCGAGCAGCAGCACGGCCGCCGCGATCACCAGGTACCCGGCGGCGTTGCCGCTGACCACGGCGGTGACCAGCACCACGCCGAGCACGAGCCCCAGCGCCTGCGGGATGCCGACCCAGCCGGAGACGCCGCCGCGCTGCGCGACCGGAACCCGATCCGGTACGGCGGCGGTCAGGCTGGCCAGCATCGCGTTGAAGCAGACCTGCGCGGCGACCCAGCCGACCGCCACCCCGAGTACCGTGCGCGCCTCGGCGAGCAGCACCAGGGCCAGCGCCCCGAACACCGCGCCGCCGAGCGTCCAGACGTGCCGCCGGCCGAACTCCCGCCGCCCCAGCCGCAGGCAGGTCCGGTCTGACAGCGCCCCGGCGAGCGGGTTGGCGATCACCGCGGCCAGGGCACCCAGCCCAGTGACCACCGCCAGCATCGCCTCCTTGCTTCCCGGCGCGATCTGCCCGAGCTGCTGCGATAGCAACACCTGGATCGGGGTGAAGAACGCCATCCAGACGCCGAGGTTCGCGGCGAACAGCAGCGCGATCCACCCCCGCCCCACCGGCACCGTCGGCTCGGCGAGCGCCGCCGGCAGCGACGTCGGTGTCGGGTCGACAGTGGTCACCGGACCGGTTCCCGCCGGGCCGCCGCGATCACCTCACGCAGCCAGGCGTACGACGACTTGGGCGTACGCCGCTGGGTGTCGTAGTCGACGTGGACCAGGCCGAAGCGCTTGGTGAAGCCCTCGGCCCACTCCCAGTTGTCCAGCAGCGACCAGACGAAGTAACCGGTCACGTCGACTCCGTCGTCGATCGCCGCGCGGACCGCCCGCAGGTGCCCGTCCAGGTAGGCGATCCGGTCCGGGTCGTGCACCCGGCCGTCGGCGTCTGGCGCGTCGTCGTAGGCGCAGCCGCTCTCGGTGATCTGGATCGGCGGCAGGTCAGCGCCGTAGCGGTGGTGCAGCCAGCCCAGCAGCTCACGCAACCCGTCCGGGACCACCGGCCAGTCGAACGCGGTACGTGGATAGCCGTCGAGCGGGACCAGGTCGAACGGGAGCGGCGAGCCCTCCTCGGGTGCGCGTACGCCGGTCGGGTTGTAGTAGTTGACGCCGAGCACGTCGATCGGGGCGGCGATGACGTCGAGGTCGCCGTCGTGGACCACGGCGGTGTCGAAGCCGAGCTCCGGCGGGTACCCGCGACCGAACAGCGGGTCGGTGAACAGCCGGTTGTGCAGTGCCTCGTAGGCGTACGCGGCGGCGGCGTCGGCCTGGCTGCCGCCGACCAGCCGCACCGGCGAGTAGTTGTTGGCGATGGCGACCGGGCTGGCGCTGCGGGCGCGTAGCGCGGCGACCGCGAGACCGTGGCCGAGCAGTTGGTGGTGGGCGACCGGGAAGGCGTCGAAGAGCAGCATCCGGCCGGGCGCGTGGACGCCCATGCCGTGCCCGAGGCTCATGTGGATGAACGGCTCGTTCAGGGTGATCCAGAGCTTGACCCGGTCGCCGAGGCGGGCCGCCACCACGTCGGCGTACTCGGCGAAGCGGTGTGCGGTGTCCCGGTTCAGCCAGCCACCGGCGTCCTCCAGCGCCTGGGGGAGGTCCCAGTGGAACAGCGTGGCGACCGGGTCGATGCCGTGCCCGAGCAGTTCGTCGACCAGCCGGTCGTAGAAGCCCATCCCGACGGGGTTGACCCTGCCGGCGCCGGTGGGGAGCACGCGCGGCCAGGCCACCGAGAACCGGTACGCGGTGACCCCCAGCCCGGCCATCAGGGCGACGTCCTCGGCGTACCGGTGGTAGTGGTCGCAGGCCACGTCGCCGCTGCTGCCGTCGATGATCTGACCCGGGGTGTGGGCGAAGGTGTCCCAGATGGACGGTCCGCGGCCGCCGATGCCGGTGGCGCCCTCGATCTGGTAGGCCGACGTGGAGACGCCCCAGCGGAATCCGGTGGGGAACGTGGGCATCGGTGCGGTCTGCATGCGCCCTCCCGAGGAAACGCGAAATGTGCTCGGAACTCTAGGGGGCGTCCGCGCTCGGGTCTATAGGCGGATCTGCCGCGAAGGGCAATACCTTTCGGCGTGTCTTTTACGAACCCGTCCATATACGTCCGTTTTTGCGCATACAGTGCCGATATTGTGGGATGTCCTCACTGGAGGAAGACGGAAATGATCCTCGTGGAACGCAGCGCGCACGTGGCGGCGCCGGTGAAAGCGGTCTGGGATGTGGTGCAGCGGGCCGAGCAGTTGCCGGCCTGGCTGGCCGGGGTCCGTGCGGCCGAGGTCCTCTCGGGGGAGGGCTTCGGGCGGCGGCAACTGGTCCAGGCCGGACGTGGTGCCGCGCATGAGGCCGAGGTGATCGCCTACCAGGAGCCGACCCTGATCGGCTGGCGCGAACGCGCCAAGGGCGCCGGTGCCCGAGCGGAGGCGCGCACCGAGATATATGTCCAGCTCACTCCGGACGAGGAGGAGGGTGGGACGGTCGTACGGCTCATCGTCGTACGCTGGCCCGCCGGCCCGGTCAAGGCCGCGCTGCTCCGCCTCGGCCTGCGTCGGGTCGGCGCCGACCTGGAGGACTCGCTGGCCCGGCTGACCGATCTGGCCGCCGTCGGCTGACGGGCCGCGTCCTGGCGTCACCCGCGACGGTGGCGGCCCCGGTGTCCCTACCAGGTGCACCCGGGCCGCCACCGATTTCGGCACCCGTGCGTCGGTGTTAGCAAGGGGCCCTTTTAGTACGCGAGGCGTTAAGAAGGGGCCCTTCCTTGCACGCTCGAGGGGCCCGACACGGTATCGCGTCGGGCCCCTCGGAAGTGCGCTTGCCTAGCTGTCGCCGCCGGTCTCGCCGACCGGGGCGGCGTTGACGTCCTCGATGGCGTACTTCTTGGCTGCCTCGGCGGGCACGTGGGCCGGTACCGCCCCGCGCAGCGCGAGCTGCCGCAGCGTCGCGACCGTGACCGACTCCGCGTCGACGTGGAAGTGCCGGCGCAGCGCGTGCCGGGTGTCCGACAGGCCGAACCCATCGGTGCCCAGGGAGGTCCAGTCACCGGGTACCCACCGCGAGATCAGGTCCGGTACCGCGCGCATCCAGTCGCTGACCGCGACCTTCGGCCCCTCGGCTTCGGCCAGCTTCCGCTGGATGTACGGCACCCGCTGCTCGGCGCCCGGGTGCAGGAGGTTGTACTCCTCGCACTCGATGGCGTCCCGGCGCAGTTCGGTCCACGAGGTCACCGACCAGACATCGGCGGCCACGCCCCAGTCCTGGGCGAGCAGCTGCTGGGCCTTGAGCGCCCACTGCATGCCGGTGCCGGAGGCCAGCAGGTTCGCCCGGGGGGCGTTCCCGGCGACCGAGGGCGCGGGGGAGTAGCGGTAGATGCCCTTGACGATGCCCTCGGCGTCCACGCCCTCCGGCTCCGCCGGCTGGTGGATCGGCTCGTTGTAGACGGTGAGGTAGTAGAAGATGTTCTCCTGCTTCTCGCCGTACATCCGGTGCAGGCCGCGCTCCATGATGTGCGCGATCTCGAACGCGAACGCCGGGTCGTACGCGACGACCGCCGGGTTCGTGGCCGCGATCAGCAGGGAGTGGCCGTCCTCGTGCTGCAGGCCCTCACCGTTGAGCGTGGTGCGGCCGGCGGTGGCGCCGAGCACGAAGCCGCGGGCCATCTGGTCCGCCGCGGCCCAGAAGCCGTCACCGGTGCGCTGGAACCCGAACATCGAGTAGAAGATGTACATCGGGATCATCGGCTCGTCGTGGATGGCGTACGACGTACCGGCGGCGGTGAACGAGGCGACCGAACCGGCCTCGTTGATCCCCTCGTGCAGGATCTGCCCGACGGTCGACTCCTTGTACGACAGGAACAGATCCCGGTCGACCGAGGTGTACCGCTGGCCGTGCGGCGAGTAGATCTTGGCGGTCGGGAAGATCGAGTCGAGGCCGAAGGTACGCGCCTCGTCCGGGATGATCGGCACCCAGCGCTTGCCGAACTGCTTGTCCTTCATCAGGTCCTTGAGCAGGCGGACGAAGGCCATCGTGGTGGCCACCTTCTGCTTGCCCGAACCGCGCTTGACGTCGGCGAAGCGCTCGCTGCCCGGGATGGCCAGCGACTTGGCGGTGGTGCGCCGGGTCGGCAGGTAGCCGCCGAGCTGCTGGCGCCGCTCGTGCAGGTACTGGATCTCCTCGGACTTCTCGCCCGGGTGGTAGTACGGCGGCAGGTACGGGTTCTCCTCCAGCGCCGAGTCCGGGATGTCCAGGTAGAGCCGGTCGCGGAAGGTCTTCAGGTCCTCCAGCGTCAGCTTCTTCATCTGGTGCGTGGCGTTGCGGGCCTCGAAGTGCGAGCCGAGCGTCCAGCCCTTGATCGTCTTGGCCAGGATCACGGTCGGCTGGCCGGTGTGCTCCGTCGCCGCCTTGTAGGCCGCGTAGAGCTTGCGGTAGTCGTGCCCGCCCCGCTTGAGGTTCCAGATCTCGTCGTCGGACAGGTGCTCGACCATCTTGCGGGTACGCGCGTCACGGCCGAAGAAGTGCTCCCGCACGTACGCCCCGGACTCCGCCTTGTAGGTCTGGTAGTCGCCGTCCGGCGTGGTGTTCATGAGGTTGACCAGCGCGCCGTCGGTGTCGGCGGCGAGCAGCGGGTCCCACTCCCGACCCCAGACAACCTTGATCACGTTCCAGCCGGCGCCCCGGAAGAACGCCTCCAGCTCCTGCATGACCTTGCCGTTGCCACGGACCGGGCCGTCGAGGCGCTGGAGGTTGCAGTTGATCACGAAGGTGAGGTTGTCCAGCTCCTCACGCGCGGCCACGCCGATCGCGCCGAGGGTCTCCGGCTCGTCCATCTCGCCGTCCCCGAGGAACGCCCAGACGTGCTGGTCGGAGGTGTCCTTGATGCCCCGGTGGTGCAGGTACCGGTTGAACCGTGCCTGGTAGATGGCGTTCAGCCCGCCCAGCCCCATGGAGACCGTGGGGAACTCCCAGAAGTCCGGCATCAGCCGCGGGTGCGGGTACGACGGAAGTCCGCCACCGGGGTGCGACAGCTCCTGCCGGAAGCCGTCGAGCTGGTCCTCGCCGAGCCGGCCCTCCAGGAACGCCCGGGCGTACATGCCGGGGGAGGCGTGGCCCTGGTAGAAGATGTGGTCGCCGCCACCCGGGTGGTTCTTGCCCCGGAAGAAGTGGTTGAAGCCCACCTCGTACAGCGACGCGGAGCTGGCGTAGGTCGAGATGTGGCCGCCCACGCCGATCTCCGGACGCTGTGCGCGGTGCACCAGCATCGCCGCGTTCCACCGCACGTACGCCCGGATCCGGCGCTCGACGTGCTCGTCACCGGGGAACCAGGGTTCACGCTCCGGCGCGATGGAGTTGATGTAGTCGGTGGTGGTCAGCGACGGCACCCCGACCTGGCGCTCGCGGGCGCGCTCCAGCAGCCGCAGCATCACGTAGCGGGCTCGCTTGGTGCCACGTTCGTCGATGACACCGTCGAGCGACTCGACCCATTCGCTGGTTTCTTCAGGGTCGATGTCCGGAAGCTGGCTCGGCAGGCCGGCCGTGATCACCGGGCGCTTGCGTTCCGTAGCCACAGGCGTTCCCTCGGTTGTGTGTGGGATAGGTCTCTAGCGCCATCCTGCCCCGTCGTGGCACTCGGCGTCACGTCCACCCGTCCGAAGGGCGACGCTCGACACAGGTACTCACCAGTAACTTTACCCGTCGTGGGCCGGAGTGGCCCGTACCGCTGGGAGCGCGCCCGACCCCGCCCGGGAAGTCGGCGGTGCTTCCGCATGGATCTTGGTGGGGAAACCGCCCCTGTGGTGGCAATTACGCACCAAGGTCTCGAAAGGTCGGGGCGGGGAGGGGTGGGTGGGTAGGGGATGGATGAGGGCGGGAGGGATGGAGGGCAGAATGTGGCGTATGCGCAGTGAGGTGATCACCGTCCGGACTGGTTCCCGGCCGACCGTCCGGGACATCACCACCGAGGCCGAGCAGTTCGTCTCCGGCCAGGGTGACGGGCTGCTGCACGTGTTCGTGCCGCACGCCACCGCCGGGCTGGCCATCATCGAGACCGGCTCCGGCTCGGACGACGACCTGCTCACGGCGCTGGACGACCTGCTGCCCGCCGACGACCGGTGGCGGCACCGGCACGGCTCACCGGGACACGGACGCGACCACGTGCTGCCCGCCTTCGTCGTGCCGTACGCGACGCTGCCGGTGCTGAACGGCCGCCTGGCGCTGGGCACCTGGCAGTCGCTCTGTCTGGTCGACACCAACGGGGACAACACCAGCCGGCAGGTCCGGTTCTCCTTCCTGCCCGGCTGAACCCGCCCACCCCCACGGGCTGGCCGCCGCGGAAGGCGCGCGGTGTCGACCGCCTGCCCGCAATTCGTGTGAGCAGCTCAATAGTGGAGACAATCAACTGCTTGTCGACAAGTAGGATGCGCGCATGGCGCAGCTCACCGTCCCTCGCACCGACCCGGACCCGGGCGACCGCTCCGGGCTGGCCGGCGACACGGTGCGCCGGATCATGCATGTCGCCGCCGCCCTGCGGCACCACCAGGATCTCGACATCGCCGCATTGGGGCTGACCCCGGCGGTCGCCCGCGCGCTCCACCAGCTAGACCCGGATCGCCCGCTGCCCGCCCGCGACCTGGCCGATCAGCTGCGGTGCGACCGGTCCAACGTCACCGCCCTGGTCGACAAGCTGGAGCAGGCCGGGCTGGTCGAGCGCCGGGTCGACCCGGCCGACCGCCGGCAGAAGACGCTGGTGGTGACCGAGGCCGGCCGGCTGATGCGCGAGCAGGTGCACCGCGTGCTGTCCGACTCCCGACTGCTGGCCGGGCTCAGCACCGACGAGCTGTCCGTGCTGCGCGAGCTGGTCTGGAAGGTCTCCGACGGCGGCTGCCCGGAGGACTGCGGGCCGCAGTGACGCCCCCGACGGGCCACCGGAGCCGGGCGAGTGCCCGGTGCGGCTGCGGGGCGGAGAGCCGGGCGCGGCGCTTTCCGCCGCGCCCGGTGCGGGAAACGTCCTCCGGTGGGCGAGGCGTGCCCCGGTCGGTAATGCTGTCGGACGTGACCACCCCGCAGGATCTCGACGACCGGTTCCGGGAGTCCCTGGCCGCGCTCGCCGCGCCGCGGCATCGCGCTGACCCGGCACAGCCGGTGGCCGAGGGCGCGGCACTGACCGGCGCCCAGCTGTTGGACCTCTTCGACGCCCAGGTCACCAGCCGACAGCTCGACCTCGCCGGCCGCTGGCTGCGCAGCTTCGGCGAGGGCTACTACACGATCGGCTCGGCCGGCCACGAGGGCAACGCCGCGGTGGCGGCGGCCCTACGGCCCACCGATCCGGCGCTGCTGCACTACCGCTCCGGCGCGTTCTACTGCGTCCGCGCCGCCCAGGCCGGCGCCCAGGAAACCACCGCCGATCCGGATGCCTCCGTCGACCGGGGCGTCGTTGCCGGCCAGCCAGCCGACGCCGGGCCGGAGAGGAGCACCGGACCGGCGCCCGGTCCGCCCGGCGGCGATGGTCCCACACGTGGTGAGGGCCCGCCCGGCGGTGAGGGGCGGGCCGGTGACGAAGGCGATCAGGGTCTTCAGGAAACCGCCACGCAGGCCACGGCTAGCGACGGCGAGGCCGCCGCCGGCCCGGCCCGGGACAGCGAGCCGGCCTCGGCCGTACCGCCGGTGGATCCCGAGCCGACGACCGCGACCGTGCCAGCGGCGGTCGTGCCGACCGGGACCGCGTCGACGGCCGCCGTGCCGCCGACGGCCGGCGCCGAGGACGAGAGCGCCGCGCCGGTGCAGCGGCCGCTGGCTCGGGCGTACGCCGAGGCGGCGCGGGACGTACTGCGTGGGATGGTGGCCTCCAGCCAGGAGCCGATCGCCGGTGGCCGCCACAAGGTCTTCGGCCGAGCCGATCTGGCCGTGGTGCCGACCACGTCCACCATCGCCTCGCACCTGCCCAGGGCGGTCGGGATGGGCCTCGCGGTGGAACGGCTGCGCCGGCTCGACGCCCGGCGGGCAGCGGCGCGCGACGGCGCCCCGGCGACACCGGGAACCTGGGCGCCGGACGCGATCGTGGTCTGCTCGTTCGGCGACGCCTCGATCAACCACGCCAGCGCCACCGCCGCGTTCAACACCGCCGGTTGGTACGACCACACCGGCCTGCGCATCCCGGTGCTCTTCGTCTGCGAGGACAACGGCCTGGGCATCAGTGTCCGCTCGCCGCAGGGCTGGGTGGCGACCGCCCTGCGGTCGAAGCCGGGCATCCGGTACTTCGCCGCCGACGGCGCGGACGCGGTCGGGGCGTACGAGGTGGCGGTCGAGGCGGTGGCCTGGGTGCGTCGGCACCGGCGTCCGGCCGTACTGCACCTGAGCACGGTCCGGCTGATGGGCCACGCCGGCGCGGACGCCGAGAGCGCGTACCGCACCCCCGGGGAGATCGCCGCCGACGTGATCGCGGACCCGGTGGTCGCCACCGCCCGCCGGCTGGTCGAGGCGGGCCTGGCCAGCGGCGCGGAGCTGCTGGGCCGGTACGACGAGATCGGCTGGCAGATCCGGCGGATCGCCGAGGCGGTGCTGGACGAGCCGAAGCTGGCCAGCCCCGCCGAGGTGATCGCCCCGCTGGCGCCCCGCCGGCCGCTGCGGGTGGCCCGGGCGGTGGCCGACGCGGGCACCCGGGCGGCCGGGCCGCGTGCGGGGGCGCGGACCGAGGTGTTCGGCGGCAAGCCGCCTGAGCTGGCCGGTCCGCTCACGCTCGCGCAGAGCATCAACGCCGCGCTCACCGACGGGCTGCTCGACCACCCGCAGATGGCCGTCTTCGGTGAGGACGTCGCCGCCAAGGGCGGGGTGTACGGGGTGACCAAGGGGCTGCGGGACCGGTTCGGTGCGGCGCGGATCTTCGACACGTTGCTGGACGAGACCTCGATCCTCGGCCTCGGTCTCGGCGCGGGGCTGGCCGGGATGCTGCCGGTGCCGGAGATCCAGTACCTGGCGTACCTGCACAACGCCGAGGACCAGTTGCGCGGCGAGGCGGCCACCATGGGGTTCTTCTCCCAGGGCGCGCTGCGCAACCCGATGGTGGTGCGGGTGGCCGGGCTGGCGTACCAGGAGGGCTTCGGGGGCCACTTCCACAACGACAACTCGGTGGCCGTACTGCGGGACGTGCCCGGCCTGGTGATCGCCGTACCGGCCCGGCCGGACGACGCGGCGGCGATGCTGCGGACCTGCCTGGCCAGCGCGGCGGTGGACGGCAGCGTGTGCGTGTTCCTGGAGCCGATCGCGCTCTACCACACCCGCGACCTCTACACCGACGGTGACGGTGAGTGGTTGGCCCACTATCCCGAGCCGGGAGCCTGGGCCAGCGGGCATGTGCCTGTCGGCCGGGCCCGGGTGTACGGCGTCGGCTCGGCCGAGGACGTCACGATCATCACCTTCGGTAACGGTGTGCGGATGTCGCTGCGGGCCGCGTCGATCCTGGCCGAAGAGGGCATCGGCAGCCGGGTGGTGGACCTGCGTTGGCTCGCGCCGCTGCCCGTGGCCGACCTCATCCGGGAGGCCGCCGCGACCGGCCGGGTGCTGGTGGTGGACGAGACGCGCCGTTCCGGCGGGGTGGGCGAGGGGGTTATCGCGGCGCTCGTCGACGCCGGATATGTCGGTGTGGCGCGGCGAGTGGCCGCAGTTGACTCCTTTGTACCATTAGGTCCGGCTGCCCGTCAGGTCCTGGTGTCCGAGGAGGCCATCACCCAGGGTGCCCGTACGCTGCTGGCACGGTAAATTTCGTTCCACCCGGTGTGCCACTTGCGCAGGACGGAACAACTGTGTGGACTTTGCCTGACGGCGTCGAGCAGACGCCGCGAGCTCGGACGAGATGAGGAGGCACGCGACAGTGAGCGCGACCGCTGGTCAGGCTGCTGACGGGGTACGCAGCCTGGCGGACCGGTTCGGCATCGAGCCGGGCATGGTCGTCATGGAGATGGGCTACGACGAGGACGTCGACCAGGATCTCCGGGACGCCCTGACCGACCGTTGTGGAGAGCTGGTCGACGAGGACACCGACGAGGTGGTCGACGCGGTGCTGGTGTGGTACCGGGACGGCGACGGTGACCTCTTCGAGTTGCTCGTCGACGCCCTCGGCCCGCTGGCCGACAACGGGGTCGTGTGGCTGCTGACGCCCAAGGCCGGCCGCGACGGGCACGTCGAGCCGAGCGAGATCGCCGAGTCCGCGCCCACCGCCGGCCTCCAGCAGACCTCCACGGTGAATGCCGGCAAGGACTGGAGCGGTGCGCGTCTCGTGCTGCGCCGCGGCGCCAAGGGCAGGAAGTAGGCCCGCCGGCCCGGTGTGACAGGCTGATGCCATCCCGACTCGACCCCAAGGAGCTCGTATGCCGATCGAGGTTGGCGCCGAGGCGCCCGACTTCGTACTGAAGGACCAGAACAACCAGGAGGTCAAGCTCTCCGACTTCCGCGGCCGGCGTACCGTGCTGCTGGTCTTCTACCCGCTGGCCTTCACCGGCGTGTGCCAGGGCGAGCTGTGCGAGGTGCGGGACAACCTCAACGAGTACGTCAACGACGACGTCCAGGTGCTGACCGTGAGCGTCGACTCGGTCTACGCGCACAAGATCTGGGCGGACCGGGAGGGCTACCAGTTCCCGCTGCTGGCCGACTTCTGGCCGCACGGTGCCGTCGCCCGGGCGTACGGGGTGTTCAACGACGTCGCCGGCATCGCCAACCGGGGCACCTTCGTCATCGACAAGACCGGCGTGGTCCGGTTCGCCGAGATGAACATGCCGGGCGAGCCCCGGGACCAGCAGGGCTGGCGCAAGGCTCTGGCGGAGGCCACGGTCTGATCCGGTCCCAACCGGTGCGACCGTCCGGCCGGGCCGGTGGGCGGCAGGGTAAGCTTGCCAACCGCCGGTCCGCCGTACGGCGTTTCCGGGCGCGTAGCTCAGCGGGAGAGCACTCGCCTTACAAGCGAGGGGTCGCAGGTTCGAAACCTGCCGCGCCCACCAGGACAAACGACGGCCCGGAGATCGATTCTCCGGGCCGTGACAGCAACGGTGACAGCAACGGCGGTCACGAGAGCCGGCCGTCGAGCTTGCCCAGAGCCTGTCGCATGGCGTCAAGGTTGGCGTGCGAATAGATCTTCAAGGTCAGCTTCACGTCCGCGTGTCGGGCGATGGCCTGGACGACATGCGGCGGCACGCCCAACTCCATCAGCAGCGACACGACCGTGTGCCGCAGGTCATGCAGCCGCACATCGGGACAGCCGGCCTTCACCCGCAGCGCCGCGAAGTGGCGATTGAGGTTGCGCGGCTCGATCGGGGTACCGACCTCGGAGGGGAAGACCAGGCCGTGATCCTGCCAGACCTCAGCTAGCCGTTTCCGCTCTCGCTGCTGGCGCTTCTGGTGGTCGAGCAGGGCCACCCAGGTCCAGTCGGGTAGCGGAAGGATGCCGTCGGACTCCTCGGTCTTGGTGTCCTGTAGGTGTAGCTTCCCGCCGGCCCGCTGAACGGTCTGGTCGATGGCGGCGGTGCCGTTGTCGAGATCGAGATCTGACCAGCGCAGCCCGAGTAGCTCGCCGCGTCGCAGGCCGAGGGTCGCTGCCACGACATAGAGCGCGTGTAGGCGGTGTCCCTCCGCAGCGGCGATGATCTTGCGGACCTGGTCGACCGACAGGCCCTTGCCGACCTTGTAGCGAGGCGAGGGGACGCGCACCAGCTTGGCGACGTTGCGGGACACCAGCTCTTCTCGCATGGCGTGTTGGAGCGCGTTACGCAACACCGCGTGGACGTACTGGATCTGTCGCGCACTGGGGTAGTGCTGGCAGCACTTGCCGACCGAGCAGCACCGCCGGTCAGGCCGGCGGGTGGTGTCGAGCCCAGCAGTGCAGCAGAGGCACTTGCGGCGGAACTCATCCATGAACGCCTTGACATGTTTCACCTGCAACGCGTCGAGACGCTTGGTGCCGAGCGCGGGAATCAGGTGCAGCCGAACGGCGCTCTCGTAGCCCCGGGCGGTGGTGGGCTTGAGGTCGGTGACGTAGGCCGCCAGCCAGTACGGCAGGTAGTCAGCGAGCTTCCAGGCCCGATCAGGCACGGGTATGCCGCGCTGAGATCGAGACTTCAGCTCGACGAGCTTCGCGTGAGCCTCCTCCCAGGTCGCGCCATAGACGAACTTGCGCTTACGGGTGCCCTCGGTGGTGAGGACATACGCCTGCCCGACCCAGCGACCGTCGCTAGACCGTTGGTAAATGGAGCCTTCGCCGTTGGGATTGCGGCGGGCGGCGGACTGGCGTGACTTGGGCTGTTTGGGCATCAGGCGGCTTCCTCCATGAGCGTGGCAATCGTTTCGTCGATGGCGGCGGCAGGGATGAGGCGACGGCTACCGACCTTGAAGGAGCGCAGCCGGCCGGAACGGATCAGGTCATAGACGAGCGAGCGGCCGATGCCGAGCGCTTGTGCGGCTTCCTCCACGCGCAGCGTGCGAGGAGTGATCGGGGTAGGGATGGTGTCCAACGGTGGCCTTCCTCGTGCGGCGGGGCAGGGATCAAGCGGCAGCCGGCGCGCTGGCCGGGGTGGTGCCGAGTTCGTGGGCGAGTTCTTCGCGGCCGGTGGTTCGTCGTTCTCTGGCCATGGCGGCGGCGGTGGCGGCGAGGAGGGCGTCTCCGGTGGTGTGCCAGCCGACGCCGGCGAAGGTGAGGGTGCCGACGATGAGCGGTGTGGTGTCGTCGAGGTGGTCGACGGCTCGGAGTGTGCCGGTGTGGTCGTCGGCCTGGTGGTGGTGTTCGTGCCGGCGGTAGCTCACGCGGGTGTCGCGCAGGAGTTGGAAGGTCACCGAGTAGCGGCGGCCTTTGGTGAGGAAGTGGCCGCCGAAGCCGAGCATGTGCGCCCAGCGGCGTAGCCGCGCGTATGGGTTGTTCGTCGCGGGTTTCGTCGGTTCGGTGTCAAGGCTGGCTTGACGGATGGCGACGCAGACAGGGCATGCGGCGTAGCGGGTGTGGGTGCCGCAGTCGGGGCACTCCCACGCCGGGACGAAGCCGGGCCGGGGCCGGTGGTCGCGGGGCCGCTCGGACAGGGGCACGGGTGTGCGGGTAGGTCGGCCGATGCGCCAGCAGGCGTCGATGAGGCGGGCGGTGTGGTCGCCGTCGGGGTCGGCGTAGTCCCCGATGGTGTCGGCGGTCAGGCGGGTGGAGGTGTGCCCGGTGGCCTCGGTGCTTTTGGTGGCGTACTTGGCAAGGTAACCAGCGACCAGGCCGTCAGTGACGTCACCCGTGCCGGTGGTGCTGATGGGTCGGAGGTCGAGGCCCTTGTCCGGATCGCCCCAGGCGATGGGCCACCCGTCGGCCCGGTCGGGGTGGGGCGGGGTGTGGAAGGTGATCTGTGCGGCGGCGTGGTGGAGCGCGTCGATGAGGTCGCCGGTGGTGAACCCGGGCGGGGGTGGGACGACGGCGGTGGGGTCGGTGGGGTCGACGCCGTCGAGGCGGGCGATGGCGTGGAAGTGCACCGCTCCCCGCGCCTGAAGTTCGGCGACCTTGCCGGGTGACAACCGGATCGGCGGGACCTTGCGGGTTTTGCCGGCGGCGGTGGCGATCTCGACGCGGGGAACACCTCGACGGCGGGCGAGTTTCGCGAGCCATCGTTCCGCGGCTTGCTTGGTGCGGTGCCACAGTTCGCCTGAGAACAGGTTCCAGACGACCTGGTGGTCGTGGTCGTAGCAGTCCAGGCACAGCGGCCGGCCGAGCACCGCGTCACCGGGTTCGTGTCGAGCCCAGCAGACGGCGGGCCGGCCGTGGGGGCAGAGGCCGGCGGCCGGGTCGGTGTTGCGGCGGGCGTGGCAGGGTTCGGCCCGGCAGTCGCAGCGCTTGCGACTCGCGCAGGTGTGCCGGCGAATGACCCGGGTGTGAACGGTGCCGAAGGACGGTGCGGTGAAGGTGGCGAACACCGCCGGGTGCGCGGCGACCGTTTCCGGGACGCCTTTGCCGCCGACGAGGCCAGCGCGAAGCAGCTGGAAGGCGTCGCGTTGGTAGGTCTGTGCGCAGGACGGGCAGACGGTCGCGCGGCGGTTGCCGCAGGCGGTGTAGATCGCCGCGTCCGGCATGCCGTCGGTGTGCCGCTGGTCGAGAACCCGGCCCGTCGACTGTTCGACGGTGAGGAACTGGCCGGCGAGGCGAACGGGTCGGGTGCAGCCGGCGGCGGCGCGGACGTGCTCCAGCCAGCCGAAGTAGTCCGGGCTCGTTGCTCGTTCGAAGGCGGAGCCGGCGGCGGTGTAGTCGTAGACGGGTGGGGTGGTGTCGGCGTTCGAGCCCACACCCCGGGCCACAGCGGTCCGGGGTGTGAGGTCCAGCGTCGACGCCATCAGGCCGCATCCCCGAGGGTGTGGGGGCGGGTGGTGATGGTGCGTTCGGTGACGATGATCCGGCAGGCGCCGCACTGGCGCTTGGCCGGCTCATGCCGGTGACAGGCGATGGTGGCGGTGGTGTTGCCGCAGCGGATGGTGACCGGTGCCCGGCAGGGGCCGGCGGGGATGACGTCGATGACCGTGCGGCGGATGTCGAACGGGTGTGGTTCCGGCTGTGCCGGGCAGGTGTGGGTGACGTGCTCGATGTCGACGAGGTAGATGGTCATCGGGCACCACCGACGGGGGTGCCGTTGACGGCCGTGGTGTGGCCGTTGATGGTGTGCAGCAGTTCCCGGGCGATGTCGGGGGTCACCGTCAGCAGGTCGGCCAGTTCGCTTGGCGTGATGGGTTGGCCGGTGCTCTGCTCGTGCCGGCCGATGACGAACCGGGCGGTGGGGATCAGGTGTGCCGGCACCTCGGGCCGGACGATCGGGACCGGCGTGATGGGTGCCTCGATGACGGCCGGAGCGGGGGCCGGCGGGATGTCGACGACCGGCGAGGGCGCCGGGGCGGGGTCGACGGCTGGGGCGGGTGCCGGCGGCGTGTGGTCTGCCGGCACGGTGGTCGGGGTGGGTTCGGTGGTCTGCTGGTCTTTGGCCGCGAGGTCGCGGGCAACGGTGAGCAGGGCGGAGGCTTCGGCTTCGATGGCGGCGAAGTCGGGTCGGATGCGTCCGGCGACGAGTTCGACGCCGATGACGAGGACGACGACCAGGGCGAAGACCAGCCGCAGCCCGAGGCTGCCGGGGCTGGCGAAGTTGATGGTGGCCGACAGGAGTGCGGCGGCGGCGAAGACGACCAGGGCACCACGTTTCGCGTCCCGGGCGATGCCGGAGGTGCGGACGACGGTGAGCATGGACACCATGGCGGCGTCGAAGATCAGCGGCACCAGGTAGGCGAAGTAGCCGGCGTTCTGGGTCCACAGGTAGTGGGCCTGGTGCAGGTAGCTGGTGGCGAGGGCGCCGAGGAGAACGAACCGGTTGTATCGCTTGATCGACGCGATTGCCTTGAGCATGGCGGGTACGGCGTTGCGGGCGTATTCGGCGGCGAACTGCTCGGTGACAGTGCCGGGTTCAGTGGTCGCCATGAGGGATCACCTCCGGGAGGGTGTCGGTGGGGATGAGGTCGACCACGCCGGAGCAGTGGGCGCACATGATCGGCGCCAGGCCGACCGTGGCAAGCTGCTCGCGGAGACAGGGCAGGCAGGTGAAGTCAGCCGGGAAGAGTCCTTCGCCTTCGCAGAGTTGGCAGCGGCCGAGGCAGACGGGGCAGGGGACGTAGACGGGGCCGAGGATGTCGTGAACACCGGCGGGGGTGTTCTGCTCGATGCACCACCGGCACGAGTCGGCCAGGTTGAAGCTCACGAGGGGCTCCCTTCGTGGCAGTCGAGGCATTCGCCGTAGCGGCGGGGGATGTAGTAGGGCTTCACCTCGCCGCAGACGCGGCAGGTCCGCCGAGCCAGCAACGCCTTAGCGATGGCTTCCCGCTGGGCGGGGGTGGCGGTGCGCTTGGGCTTGGCCCAGTCGAGGCGGTAGAGGTAGGCGATGCGCTTTCCGCGTCGCCAGAGGATCTGGGCGACCGGGTCGTTGCCGCCGGGACGCAGGCCGGCGGCGCGCAGTTGCCGGCGGGTGGCCAGTCCGGTGGGGGCCATGCGGTAGGGGAAGGTGGGGAACCCGTGGCGGGTGCCGAGCGGGTCGTAGAAGCGGACCCGTAGGCCGATGTGGTCAGCGAAGTCGGTCATGGCCGATCTCCCCAGCGCTGCTGGGCGGCCTGCCGGGAGATACCGAGCCGGGAACCGATCTCGGCCCAGGAGTAGCCAAACTGGCGGAGTCCAATCACGGCGTCGGTAATGGCCGTGTCGATGTCGGCGGACAGGGCGACGAGGTCGCGGAGGGCTTCGACGTCTCCGGTGGCGACGCGGCGGCCGTGGGCGCGGATGATGCGTCGGGCGAACGCGGCAAACTGCGTGTTCTCGACGACATCCCGCCGCTTCTGTCGCGGGACGCGGGGCGTCAAGGTGCGCTTGACGGTGTTCATCGCTGGTCGCCTCCCTGGGTGTGGAGGCGGTCCCACTCGTCGGCGGCGGCGTCGAGGGCGGTGGTGACCTGCTCGGCGGTGCGGCCGGGGCGGTCGTTCCAGTCGCCCGTGCTGTAGGGCAAGGAAGGGTCGCGGCTGTCGTTCCAGTCGCCGCTGTCGAGGTTGATGTGGCCGTGGTCGTGGAGGTGGTTGCCGAGGTACTCGACGGCCTTGTTGCAGTCGCGGACGTGCGGGCCTTCGATCTCGGGGCAGTCGGTCACGACGCCGTGGGCGGCCATGCCGATAGCGCCGATGGCGCAGGCAGGTGGGAACGGGTTGTCCTCGGTGGTGGCGTAGTAGGCGCCCTGGGTCCAGCCGTGCTGGCGTAGGTAGAGGGCGGCCATCCGCAGCCGGTCGGCCAGCGTGACCTGTAGGTCGGTGGGTGGGTTGTGGGTAGCCTTCATGGCAACCACGTCCTTCCGGTAAGGGCTGTTGGCGGAGGTCGGCAGGACCAGCTCTGCTGGCAGGCGGTGACCTGGTCCTGTCGACCGATTAGGAGCGGAGCCGCAGGTAGCGGCGGTGGCGGGTGTCGTCCCCGCCCATCTGGTGCGGGGCGGAGACGTAGACGAGCCGGCCCGTGGCGCGGGCGGCGTGGATCATCACGGCCAGGTCCTCAGGACTGCCGACGACCCACATCTCGGTGTACTGGTTGGCCCGCTGGTTGCTGGCCTTGGCGTAGGTGCGTTCGCGGGTGGTCATGCC
Source organism: Micromonosporaceae bacterium KJ-029 (assembly GCA_005402585.1). Taxonomy (GTDB): domain Bacteria; phylum Actinomycetota; class Actinomycetes; order Mycobacteriales; family Micromonosporaceae; genus Micromonospora. The sequence goes on from BIFP01000011.1 coordinate 143,792, forward strand.
GCCATCCCCCAATCAGCGGGAGAGCTGGGCGGGGTGGTGATGGTGCCGGGTCGGCGGATCCAGGCGGCGTAGTCGGCGATGCCGGCGATCTGGGCGTCCGAGAGGTAGGCGACCTTGATGCGGCGGGGAACGCCGCCTTCGGCGATGAGGTAGGCGGCGCCTTGGTTGGTGGGGGCGATGTCGGTGGCGGAGTAGCCCTGTTCGGCCCATCCGTGGCCGAGGACGATGTTTGAGCTGTTCGAGGTGGTGCACCGGAACGCGGCCCGGTAACCGAACAGGTCCCGCAGCGAGGTGGGGATGATGTCGAACGACGGCCGCTGGGTGGCGGCGACGACGGGGATGCCGGCGGCGCGGCCACGGGCGACGAGGTCCCGCAGGAGGGCGACGAACTCTTCCTGTTCCTGCTTGCTGCCGACGGTGGCGGAGTAGAAGGCGATTTCGTCGACCAGGACCGTGATGACCGACAGGCCGTCGGCGGCGGTGACCTTGCGGCGGTTGTGGGCGCGGAGCCAGGCGTAGCGGTTGTTCATCACCAGCTGGAGTCGCCGCAGGACGTCGAGGGCGGCGGTGATGTCGGGGCCGATGAACGCGTCGGCGGAGTCTTCCCACTGGCCGAGTTCGACGAGCTTGCCGTCCAGGAGGACCAAGCGGCTGTCGACGGAGAGGGCGGCGTGGGCGGCGATGCAGTTGAGCAGGCCGGATTTACCTCCGCCGGGTTCGCCGCCGGCGAGGAGGTTGCGGTAGGCGAGGGTGATGTAGACGGGCTGGCCGAACTCGTCGATGCCGATGAAGATCGGGTCGAACATCGACAGGCCAGGACCCACCGGCACCGGAGCCGGCTCAGTCACGATGGACATGGGATGCCCTCCTTGGGCGTTGGTGGGCGCGAGAAGCCACACGAGCGAGCCGCGATGGCTCCCCGCGTCCCGGGTCGGGTGAGGGTTAGATCCAGTCGGAAACGTCGTCCTCGGCGGTGGAGGACGAAGCCGCGGGCTTGCTGCCGTTGGCCGTACTGGTGGCGGCCGGCTTGCGGTCGGTCGTGCCGCCCTGCTTGGGCAGGGTGATGGTGGGGGCCTGCACGTCGGGCAGGTCCAGAGCGGTGGGCACCTCCTGGGGTGCCTGCTCGACGGTGGGGGTGTCCGGGTCGATCACGTCGACCAGCGGTGAACCGACGTTGGCGGTCAGCACCTCACGGCGCTTGATGTCGAACCGCACATACGCGGCGTTGCCGTCCGATGCCCGTTCGATGAGCACGGTGGAGGCGTGGCAGGTCACGGCGATCTTGTCCAACCGTGCTTCCAGGTCCTTGACCGACAGGCCGGGTCGCAGGTAGACCCACACTCGTTCACCGACCGGGGTCGGGGTGGCCCACAGGATCAGGGGCAGGCTGCCGGACTGGTTGGCGATGATGAACTGCGCGAAGCAGACCCGCAGCCGATGCCTGACGACCAGGCACCACGCCCACGCCATGATCTGATGCCGGATGACCGGGACAGCGGCCGGCACGCCGACGACCAGGGCGACGACGAGCAGGGTCACCAGGGTCGGGGTGTGGGAGGCGAGCTGAACCCAGCCGACCAGGAGCAGGCCGGCGAGGCCGATTTCCGGGGTCCACCACCACAGCAGCCGGATCACCGGCCAGATACGGACCAGCACCCACACGATGCCGCCCAGCGGGACGCCGACGCCGACGCCGACGAACAGGGCAAGGATCGGGTGCATGTAGGAAGCGGCCACCACGGCCGCGAGTAGGCCGGCGATGACCGCCGTCAGTACGAACGCCATTCGGGCGTTACGAGCCCAGGAACGGTGAACACGGGCCTCGATGACCGTCACCGTGCCGGTTGACTTCCCGCCGAAGGGGCGGCGAGGGCTAGACTTGGACATGACACGTCCTCCCAAGTGATTGGGGTGGATGGGTTGGAGAGCCCGGGGTCGGCAGGTGTAGGAGCCAGTACCGGCCCCGCGCTCGATTTCAGAGACAGGCGATGAACAGAGACGACAGCCACAGGCACGCGGCGTGCAGGGACTGATCGGCCAGGTACATCCCGCAGATCGGGGCCTGGCGGTCAGCGAAGTCACCGCTTCCGGTGTGGGTCAGCAGCCACCGCACCGGCCAGCGCCGATCGAGAATCGCGTGGCTGATCGCGGAGAAGCCCAACCCGGCAGCGAGACCGAGGGCAGTGACGGGCAGGTCCAGTGCGGCGATGGTGATAGCCAGCATGACCACCACCACGAGGTGATAGGCCAGCACGTGGCCCAGCAGGTGACGCCAGCCGTGCCAGCCCGGCGCGGCCTTGTGCGCGGCCTGCTTGTCGGACTGGCCGAACACGTGATCGGCCACCTGGTGGCCGGCGTAGAAAGTCGCCGCGACAACGGCGAACACGACAGCGGAAACGAGCACGACAACCACTCCCCACGACTGAGGGCGAACGGGTTGGAGGGCAGGCGGGGCCGGCAGGTGTAGGAGCCAGTACCGACCCCGCGCCACAACTTCGATACGGCAACCACGGGTTGCCAGGGCCGGGAATGTAGGAGCCAGTAACACTCCCGGACCGAGGTGGATCAGGTCAGCGGACCGCAGGCCGCTTCAGGAGACACCGCAGGCTTCACACAGCACGATGTGCGAAGGACTTACTTGGCCGAGGTGCCAGCCTTCGGCTTCAGCGAGATCGCACGGAACGCGACGCCGTTACGCCCGTTGGTCGCCCACGGGATGGCCTCCAACTGCTCGACCTCGATGAGCTGCCCCACCATCACGCTCGGCTTCTCACCCGCCGTGGTGATGGTGATGACCTCACCGCCGTTCTCGTCGAGAACGAAGACCTGGGTGGACCACATGAGCCGGCCCGTTCCCTTCTCCGACCGCTGATTGCCGTTCTGGTCGTTCTTCGGCTCCGGGTCCTTCGACACCGTCACCTGCTTCGCCTTGGTGTCCGCGTACAGCTTCACTACAGACCTCCTGTGTCTTGGCCAGTTGTTGAGCTTGTCCCCGGTGGACTCTTGCTCGTGGCCTCTCTGGACAAGAGACTCCCCGATTCCAGGAGACAGCCCATCCGATGGGCTGGACGACTAAAGGACGTCTTGGCTAGCATGGATGCGTCCCTAGTCGTCCCTTGAGGAGGGTCCGATGGCGAACGAACGGCTGCGCGATGCCATCCTGCGAAACGGCCTGACTCCGGTCGCGGTGGCCGAGCGGATCGGCGTCGACCCGAAGACGGTGGAACGGTGGATCACGCAGGACCGCACGCCGTATCCACGCCATCAACACGCCATTGCGGCGATGGTGCGAATGGACGTGCCATACCTGTGGCCGAGATCCGTGACGCCGGAGAAGGCGTCGAGAATCGGCCAGAGCGAGATGGTTCAGCTCTACACCCGTCGCTCATCGGTGCCGTACGACCTGTGGCACCAACTAATCGAGCGGGCCGAGAAGCGGATTGACGTGCTCGCATATGCCGGACTCTTCCTGCTGGAGCAGGACCCGAGACTTATCGACACCTTGCGTCAAAAGGCTGTTGATGGAGTCGAGGTGACCATTTTGCTCGGTGACCCGACAAGCGCCGCGATCGAACGGAGAAGCGTCGAGGAAGGCGGACCCGGAGTCATGGCCGCAAAGATCCGTCAGGTTGAGCAGTACTACAACCGACTGAAAGGCGTGGGCAGGGTCAAGGTGCTCTACCACGACACGACGCTGTACAACTCGATCTATCGCTTCGACGACGAGATGCTCGTGAACATGCACGTACTCGGCATCCCGGCACCACACGCGCCCGTGATGCACCTGCGCAAGCTCAACGGCGGAGACCTGTTCCGCACCTACTCCGACAGCTTCGACAGGGTCCTCCACGCATCGAAAGCGCAGCCAGGCGGTGTGGTGGCACCCTAGGCACATGACAAGGACCGAGCACTACCACGACCCGAACGCGCCGAAGGCCAACAGCATCGTCGTGGCCGTCTCCGTCTTCGTCCGCGACAAGCAGGGGCGCGTGCTGCTCATCCAGCGCACCGACAACGGCCTTTGGTCCCTGCCCGGAGGTGGGCAGGAGATCGGCGAGTCAGTCGCCGAGACAGCGGCCCGGGAGACCTACGAGGAGACTGGCATCGCGGTCGAGGTGACCGGCATCGTCGGCGTCTATTCCGACCCCGGCCACGTAGTCGCCTACTCAGACGGCGAGGTACGACAGCAGTTCTCGCTCTGCTTCCGCGCCGTACCCGTCAGCGGCACCCCGACCCCGAGCGAAGAGTCAAGCGACGTCCGGTGGGTAGCTCGCGACGAGCTGGCCGCGTACGACATTCACCCGTCGACCCTGCTCCGCATCACCCACGGCTACGAGGAGCGTCCGCAGCCCTACATCGGCTGACGAATAACGCTGCTGGCGAGCCGGCGTTGGGTCCGCTGCACAGCGGCGACCATCTCCGGCTCTGCCCGACCGATGAACCGGGTCACCAAGTGCTCCGGCCCGTACCGCGACCGAATCTCCGCCAGCCGCTCCAAGACCTCGAAGTCCTGCCCGTCCGGCCCGGTCGTCATGTCCGAGAAGCAGAGCGCATCGGTCACTGCCGTCTCTTCCCGAGGGAACTCGACGGCCAGGACCTCACCGAGCCCACGTTCCTCGGCCTCCAGCCACGCGCAGGAGTGATGAGCCACTAGAGCGGCGATCCGCTCGTCATGCCCCTCACGCCGCAGCCAGCGGCCACCATCGAGCGAGTGAAAGCCCGTGTCGACCAGGTCGGGGCTGTAGCCCACGTCATGCAGCCACGCCGACGCCACCAGAACGTCACGATCCTCGACCGGCACCGCCGCACTGATCCGGTCCGCCTTTGCAGCGACCGCCTGGACGTGACTCCAACGACGTGGCAACGGCCTCTCAAGCAGGTGTCGCGCAACTTCCCGTGCGGCATCGACGAGGGCAACCATGCCGCCCAGGGTACGGAGCGGCGCCAGACCGCACCATCCCGTGACAGCCAGTCGACGGCACAAGGCCGGCCGGCAGCCGGCGAAGTGGTTCAAAGTTTCTGTACGTCTTCAAGGCGGCCCGCAACGGGCCGCACGCGCCGCCGCCTGGGCGCGCGCCGGCCGCTGCCGCTGTCGCTCTGCGGCCGTCACGCCTGACGCCCGGCGGCTGGCGCGGAGAGCGGAAAGCCCGGGGCCGCCGCAGACGGATCGGTGTGAGAGTGGTGGAGGTTCGCCGCCGGCAGCCGGCCGCGCCGCGCCCGAGCGACGCGGCGCAGGGAAGGGCACGCCGGGTCCGCGCGCGCGGGTCGCGGTGGCGGACCGGTGGCGGTTACTGCGCCTCCGGCGGGGGCGCTCGGGCTCCGAGATGGCGCGACAACCCGGGCGGCTTGCGGTCCGTGGGTGGTCGCGCAGGGCCATCCCGCCAGCCGACGACCCGGGCGAGCCGAGCAGACCACCGCCCGACCCGCCAGCGTCCGTACGAGCCGTCAAGGTCCGCTTGACATGGCGGGCCGGGCGGCGGCCCGCTCCCCAGACGGGCGGGTCGACGGCAGACGGGATGGCGTCCAGTCGGCTGTTGGCGAAAACCGAAGTTTTGGCCTTCATAATTAGGATCGCGACTCTTTTAATTTTAGACAGTCTAGAAAGCCCTCGCCGCAAATCGCGCGCACTCCACCACGCGCATCGAGCCGGAGGTCCGCAAACGCAATCTGAGGGCGTTGTGCCTGGTCGGAGGCACCTAGCATTGATGTGAATTAATGGGATGCTTGCTGCTGGGCGCACCCTGGCGTACGGTGGAATCGGATCGGTTCAGCGCCTAAGGAATTACTTTCCCGCGCTTTCAGGAGAACTCTTATAGGTGTTTTGATTTGGAGAAATTATGGAATCAGGCAGAAGGTTAGACGATAATCGCCGGCAAGACTATTGCCCGCTGGCCCAGGAAGAATTTGCAAGTGAGGTCGTCGGAGCAAGGCGTGTGTGCTGTCGCTGCGGAAGACGGTGGCCGCACCGCCGGCGACGCAAGCCGTTTTGGGTTGGGTGACTAACTGGGTAACGACCGACTTGGACGAAGCCCAGTGCACCGCCACAACTCGCGCAGTTATCGACTGCTAGGCATTCGTTCGGGACGAAGGGGTCAAGCTCCGCCAGCAGGCGGCCGGCGGAGCTTGCCATCCATAGGAGCATGGGATGGCTGAGGGGCGAGCGGAGCGTTTTGGTTTCGTAGGTCTATGTGGGACGACGCCTCAGGCTGGCCCGATCTGGCCTGTAGAACTTGACCGCCACGTGGCGGATGGGGCTAACGAGCTGCACTCCGGGTAGTTGAACCTTGATCTCGTGACCCGAAAACATGGCATACTGCCGAAAAGTGGCACCCTTATCGTCGGCAAGAAGTACCCGAATAGAGATAGAGGACCCCGCCGGGAATAGGAATGGTTCCACTGCGATCACTCCGGCGTCTTTATCGATTTCGATTTTTGGCCGAGGTGCGTTGCTGTCCGCAAATTCTAAGTTCAGGACGTTCAATATGCGCCCATCGATCTTAATTTCCAGTGCGCGCCCCTCCTCGAAGTCTGATGAGACGAAATCCTTTCGGCAGTGGTTCTTGAGCCTGACCTCGGCTGTGAGTGCTCCTTGGAGGCGTTCATCGTTGTAGACGACGCCAAGCCCTGCCTGTCGTAGGCTCTCGTCGGTGATTGGGATGACTTTGGACTGCCAGCGCAGGACTCGCTTGGGCCGAGACGCTCGGTAGGTCACGAAGGCCGCGACCACGATGGCGACCAGGGCGATGATGCCCATAGCTACGGTGAGCCAGAACCCGCCGACCTCCGTCCACTTCGGCGGCTCTACGGGATCAGGGGCGGTGGGGTGGGGGACCAAGAGGAGGTTGATCACGGACGGTTATCCTACCGATGCTGCGATCGACAGCAACGGTGACAGCAGCAGGGCCGGACGTGGAAGGTCGGAGACAGAGGGCGGCGGATCAACGCACGATGCCAGAGACGCACGCGGACTGAGCCGGACGGAGCGCCGAGTACCTACAAGCGAGCGATCTTCTTGCGCTACCCTGTCGGACTTGCGACATGCGCGGCTTGGTCCCTGACGAGTTGACCCCTCGCTAGGTTGGCCTGATGGAGACCGCCCCGCTTGACCACCCCGACGTTCGACTACTACTCGATCTGCTTGCAATGGCTCCGCCGGCTCGCCAGCTCGACCGGAGCGAGTTCTGGGCAGACTACGCACGCGCCCACCCGAGAGCGTGGTCGGACGAGTCCTACATTATGGAGAAGCTCGACGTCTGGCCGCGCATGCTTTGGGAGCGGAACGGCTGGGATGACGTGCTACGGCTCGCGGCCTACTGCCTCATGTTCTTCGACGTTGAGGAGCACGAGAAGCTTTGCGTGATGATGGACCGGGTCGCCGGGGCGGAGCTGGCACCGTCCGAGCCTGGCGCAGTGGGCCGGCGATGGCTTCGGTCGATCAACGAGACCGCGTGGCGGCTGTACGTGACGGCGGAGGCCCAGGGGCGGCGCAGTGGCGAGTGACTAACTGAGTGACGACCGCCACGAGCGACAGTGGACGTCCACGGACTAGGGCGGACTAGCACGCTGGTAGACGTGCTTGACGACACAGGTCAACGCGCCGTGTTTGTTGCCTGGGGGTCAAGGAGTCTGCCGGGGCACACACGGGGCACAAGACAGCGTGAACGTCGGCAACCAGCCATCAACGACGTGAGCCCAGGAGCGAGCGTGAGCAGCGCGCCGACCAGGCCGCCGCAGGTCAGTGTCAAGCCCCGGGTTTGATGGAGAGTTGGTTAGCTGGTTTTCAGGGGTGCGGTGACCGGGTGGGTCATCGCGTGTAGTGCCTCGTGTTCGG
>BIFP01000012.1 GCA_005402585.1 Micromonosporaceae bacterium KJ-029
CGGCTCTTCGAACTTGAGCGGGGTTCGCGGCTGGAGTCGACCCGAGGGTGAAGGGCTCGCAGCTCATCGGTGATCATCTGAGTGTCTAGTTCGGATGGTCACAAGTGAAGAGCTGCGAGCATGGTCAACGATACGACCCTCCTGCTGGGCCTGGACGGTCTGGTGGCCGAGCGGGTCGAGTTGGACGCCGCTGGCGTCCCGGTGGTGGATCTTTCCACCGGTTGTGAGCAGGCGCGATGCTGCCCGCAGTGCGGGCAGCGGGCGGTCCGGGTCAAGCAGTGGACCACGACCCGGCCGCGGGACTTGCCGGTCGGTGGCCGGCCGGTGCGGCTGCGCTGGCGCAAACGGCGCTGGTACTGCCCGACCCCGGCCTGTCCGCGTAAGTCGTTCACCGAACAGGTCGCCCAGGTTCCGGCCCGTTCCCGGCTGACCACCCGGCTGCGGCAGGCGGCCGGGGCGGCGGTCGCCGACGCCGGGCGCACTATCGTGCAGGCCGCCCGGGACCACGGCGTCTCCTGGCCGGTCGTCGCTGCCGCGTTCACCGCCCACGCGACCGCGGTGTTGCCGGCCGAGCCGGAGCCGGTCACGGTGCTCGGGATCGACGAGGTCCGCCGCGGCAAGCCGCACTGGATCTGGGACGCCCACGCCGGCTCGTGGACCACGACCGCGGACCGGTGGCACGTCGGCTTCTGCGATCTGTCCGGCGGACAGGGTCTGCTCGCCCAGGTCGAAGGCCGCACCACGGCGGCGGTCACCGGCTGGCTGACCGCTCGCCCATCGGCCTGGCGTGACCAGGTCCAGGCGGTGGCGATTGACATGTGCACCGTGTTCAAGTCCGCCGTCCGCCAGGTGCTGCCGCACGCGGTGCTGGTCGTTGACCACTTCCACGTCGTGCAACTGGCCAACCGGGCCGTCACCGAGGTCCGCCGGCGCATGACGCTGACCCAGCGCGGGCGCCGCGGTCGCGGCAGCGATCCGGAATGGCGGATGCGCAACCGGCTGACCCGCTCCGCGGCCCGCATGCCCGGCAAGCACGTCGACCGCCTGGTCGACACCCTCGAAGCGCTGCCCGCCGCGATCGGCGCTCCGATCCTGACCGCGTGGAACGCGAAGGAAGACCTGCTCGACCTGCTCGCCACCGCCCGTACCCGACCCGACCGGGAACACGTCCACCGGCTGCTACACCGCTTCTACACTCGCTGCGCAGCCTCTGACCTGCCTGAACTGCACCGGCTCGCCACCACGATCGAAACCTGGTGGCCACAGATCCACGCGTTCCTGACCACCGGGATCACCAACGCCGGTTCCGAAGGCACCAACCGCGTCATCAAAACCGTCGCCCGCGACGCCTACGGCTTCCGCAACCCCGACAACCAGCGCCTACGCACCCGCACCGCCACCACCCGACGCCACCGCGGACACCTCAACCCCGCTTAACTTCGAAGAGCC
>BIFP01000013.1 GCA_005402585.1 Micromonosporaceae bacterium KJ-029
AGAGACTGTCGGGTAACCGGATCGCTACGTGGTGATAAGTCGTTCGGCGTTGATGCGTCGGGCGGTTCCGCGTTCGGTGGCGTTGGTCCAGCGGACGGTGTGTCCGGCCAGGCGTATCGTCATGAGTCGAATCATCGCGACCTTGATCATGGCCTCCGAGTTGGCGGTCAGTCGTTCGTAGTCGCGGGCCAGGCGCCGGTTGCGTACCAGCCATCCGAGGGTCCTCTCCACGACCCATCGGCGCGGTAGGACCTTGAAGCCCTTGATGTCGTCGGTGCGTCTGACGATCTCCACCAGGATGCCGAGTTTGGTCTTCGCCCAGGTCAGCAGGGTGGAGTCGATGCTGTTGGCGTAGCCGCCGTCGGCCCAGACGAGGGCGATGGTGGTGAACGCCTCGGCCAGCCGCGCGAGGATCCGCCGGCCGCCGGGGCGGTCGTTGACGGAGGCGGAGGTGACCACCACGACCAGGATCAGGCCCATCGTGTCGACGATCAGGTGCCGTTTGCGGCCGGTGGTCTTCTTGCCCATGTCAAACCCGCGGGACTCGCCGCCTTCACTCGACTTGATCGACTGGGCGTCCAGCACGGCGGCGGTCGGCTCCGGCTCCCGACCGGCCGCCACTCGCACCCGCCGGCGAAGCTCGTCGTGAATCCGGTCCCACGTCCCGTTCTTCCGCCAGGTCGTGAACCAGCGATGCG
>BIFP01000014.1 GCA_005402585.1 Micromonosporaceae bacterium KJ-029
CGCCGAACACGAGGCACTACACGCGATGACCCACCCGGTCACCGCACCCCTGAAAACCAGCTAACCAACTCTCCATCAAACCCGGGGCTTGACAAAGTGCTCTGCTCCCCGCGCACGCGGGGGTGATCCCCGATGTCGGACCACCCGTTGTGACGCATGTGGCTGCTCCCCGCGCACGCGGGGGTGATCCCTCGACGGGGCGAAGATCAGCAACAGTCAGGCGCTGCTCCCCGCGCACGCGGGGGTGATCCCCATTTGACGCTGCCAGTCTTCCCGGACCTCAGCTGCTCCCCGCGCACGCGGGGGTGATCCGCCGCACCCACCGCACCACCCAACTCCCCGGCACTGCTCCCCGCGCACGCGGGGGTGATCCTTGGTAAAGGGGTGGTACTGGCTACACGAGTTGCTGCTCCCCGCGCACGCGGGGGTGATCCCGTCTACGGCCGGTCGTGGATGGACTCGGACGGCTGCTCCCCGCGCACGCGGGGGTGATCCCGTGTTCGCCAGCGTCGCCCTGGAGAACATCGACTGCTCCCCGCGCACGCGGGGGTGATCCAACGACTCCCACACTGTCTACCTAATTGGATACCTGCTCCCCGCGCACGCGGGGGTGATCCTGTGGCCTAGAAAGCGTCGCGCCGATCATGGACCTGCTCCCCGCGCACGCGGGGGTGATCCCGTCACGGTGCCCGAGATCCGGACGTCCAGATCCTGCTCCCCGCGCACGCGGGGGTGATCCGACGGCGTGTGGCGGGAGAAGACCGACGCCGCCCTGCTCCCCGCGCACGCGGGGGTGATCCGCAGCTGGTTACCGGTCAGACCGATGATGGTCACTGCTCCCCGCGCACGCGGGGGTGATCCCGTGACCGAGCGAGACACTGCCGACCCCCGCCACTGCTCCCCGCGCACGCGGGGGTGATCCCCGCGACGGCCTGACGCAAGAACGCGGGCCGCCCTGCTCCCCGCGCACGCGGGGGTGATCCCACTGCTGGCCGGAAGGCTGGCAGCAGGAATGCCTGCTCCCCGCGCACGCGGGGGTGATCCCCGGTCGTGGTACATGTACTGCGGCGCCGACGGCTGCTCCCCGCGCACGCGGGGGTGATCCCCGGCCCCAACGGCGGCGCCGTTGACGGGCAGCCTGCTCCCCGCGCACGCGGGGGTGATCCCCCGGCCAGGAACGGCGTGAACGCGCGGGCGAGCTGCTCCCCGCGCACGCGGGGGTGATCCTCAACATGTACGGCAGTCTCGGTCCTTCCCGCCCTGCTCCCCGCGCACGCGGGGGTGATCCCTCGTCGGCGCTCATGCCGGCGACCTCGGCGAACTGCTCCCCGCGCACGCGGGGGTGATCCTGACGGCGGCGACATGCGTAGACGAAGGTTCCTCTGCTCCCCGCGCACGCGGGGGTGATCCCGACTTGGTCTCCACCTCGCGGCGGTCCAGCTTCTGCTCCCCGCGCACGCGGGGGTGATCCCTCACGCGGCCTCCTTCGCCGTGTGCGGCTTCTCTGCTCCCCGCGCACGCGGGGGTGATCCCCGTGTATGACGACAAAATCGCGGCAAACGTGGCTGCTCCCCGCGCACGCGGGGGTGATCCCTTGACCCGCAGGTCGGATACCCGCAGGTTCGGCTGCTCCCCGCGCACGCGGGGGTGATCCCGGGGAAGCACCGATGAAACACCTGTACGACTCCTGCTCCCCGCGCACGCGGGGGTGATCCGGCCGTGCCGATCGGCTGGATCGAGAGCGCGATCTGCTCCCCGCGCACGCGGGGGTGATCCCACCAGGCCCGCCGCTAACCCCTCAGGAAAACCCTGCTCCCCGCGCACGCGGGGGTGATCCGACAAGCCGAAGCCGAAGAGGAAGCGGAGGAGTCTGCTCCCCGCGCACGCGGGGGTGATCCCGCGCCGAAGTCTGTGGCGCATCGCCCGTTGGGCTGCTCCCCGCGCACGCGGGGGTGATCCCAGGGCGTGAGTCGTCGCGTTGTCGCCGTTGACCTGCTCCCCGCGCACGCGGGGGTGATCCCGCGGGCGTGCGCTTCGGGGTCGTCGTCGGCTGCTCCCCGCGCACGCGGGGGTGATCCCCGTCTGGCGCTGATCGGCCTGGCGGAGGCGGCCTGCTCCCCGCGCACGCGGGGGTGATCCATCGGTGACGGCCCTGTCGACAAGAATCGCTGCCTGCTCCCCGCGCACGCGGGGGTGATCCCGCAGGCGACCACACGAGCCGCAGTTCCCACAGCTGCTCCCCGCGCACGCGGGGGTGATCCGGTGCCTCAGCCGTCGTCGGCGGGTGGCGGCGTCTGCTCCCCGCGCACGCGGGGGTGATCCCCCCGCGCAGGCCGGGAAAGCAAGGTCCGGCCCCTGCTCCCCGCGCACGCGGGGGTGATCCTGTCGGGTACGTCCGGTCGTCCCGGACAGGCTTCTGCTCCCCGCGCACGCGGGGGTGATCCCGCCGCGTCGACACCGTGGCCGAGCTGCGCCGCCTGCTCCCCGCGCACGCGGGGGTGATCCTTCCACGGGCGGAACGGCAGCCTTCCTGGCTGCCTGCTCCCCGCGCACGCGGGGGTGATCCCGCCGGACAGGATTGGAGCAGGGCCGGAGGGATCTGCTCCCCGCGCACGCGGGGGTGATCCGTAGCGGGGCCGGCCCCCCGACCCCGCTACCAGCTGCTCCCCGCGCACGCGGGGGTGATCCCGTTCGAACGTTGCGCCCGGCGAACGATCACCCCTGCTCCCCGCGCACGCGGGGGTGATCCCAACCGCGCGTTTGTGGCCGGTGTTGAGGCATCCTGCTCCCCGCGCACGCGGGGGTGATCCCCAAGACCGTCCGCCCCGACCACCGGGGGCACCGCTGCTCCCCGCGCACGCGGGGGTGATCCCGCCGGACAGGATTGGAGCAGGGCCGGAGGGACCTGCTCCCCGCGCACGCGGGGGTGATCCCACCAGCGACGGTGTTTTCGGCCATCCCGGCGACTGCTCCCCGCGCACGCGGGGGTGATCCCGAGATTGCCCGGTCAGCGGAGCTTTCCCGGCCCTGCTCCCCGCGCACGCGGGGGGGGGATCCCGGAGTCCGGGAATGGTCCACAGTGAGCCGCCCCTGCTCCCCGCGCACGCGGGGGTGATCCCACCACCCCGCAGAGCAGCCCGGCGAGCAGGGCCTGCTCCCCGCGCACGCGGGGGTGATCCGTTTTCACGATCCGCTTGTCGGTACAGGTGGGACTGCTCCCCGCGCACGCGGGGGTGATCCCACCGCCCACCGCCACGACAGGCCGAGGCCGGCCTGCTCCCCGCGCACGCGGGGATGATCCCGGCTGCGACAACGTCTTTGTGCGGTTCACGGGCTGCTCCCCGCGCACGCGGGGGTGATTCCTGCCACTGGTGGATGGGCTGCGTGTGGGAATGCTGCTCCCCGCGCACGCGGGGGTGATCCCGGAACGAAGATCGCAGAGGCGGAACTTGCCGCCTGCTCCCCGCGCACGCGGGGGTGATCCCCACCTCGGCGCTGCGCACGTCCATGGCGTGGCCTCCATCTCCCGGATGGCCCGAACGCCGCCAGCCTCCGTCCCGTCACAGTCGGCGCTTGGTCGACTACTGTGATTGCCTGCGGTTGCGCGGTCGTAGGCTTCATGGGGAGGAAGATTGCGGCACAGCCGGCGTTCGTCACTGACGCTGCAACTGTCCTTGCTCGTGGTCGCGGTGCTGCTTGAGGTGACGACGAGTCTCGCCACCGACGCCGCAACCAACTCAGGCTTGTTCACCTGGGTGCAGGCCATCGCCGGGCCGGCGCTGATCGTGTTGCTGCTGGTGCTGATCGGCGGCAACGCGCTGATCTTGTGGTGGGAGAATCCTCGTACTCCCAGACCGGCTTGGGGCGGTGATCGTTCGCCATATCCGGGCCTGTCGGCGTTCACCGAGCAGGACGCTGCGGTGTTCTTCGGTCGCGATGAACTGGCCACGGATCTGGTTCGCCGCCTGCATGTGCTCACCACGGATCCAGCGGCACGGTTCGTCTGTGTCACCGGGGCTTCGGGCAGTGGTAAGTCGTCGCTGGTGCACGCTGGCGTCGTGCCTCGGCTACGCAGGCACCGGTGGCAGGTGCTCGCACCGCTGGCCCCGGCCGGCGAACCAGTCGGACGACTCGCGGCGCTCGCGGCGACGATGACCGGCGGGCAGCGGCAGGCCGCCCTACGCGAGATGTGGTCGGACGCCAATGCTTTCGCCAAAGCGGTACGGGCATGGCGGGTGAAGACCGGCAACCGCCACGGCCGCGTGTTGCTGATCGTCGACCAGATGGAGGAACTGGTCACCCTGTCCGGGCCGGCCGAGCGCAGCCTGTTCCTTGACCAGGTCGCCGTGGCCCTGAACGCAGACCGTCGACTGTGGGTTGTCGCGACGCTGCGCATCGAGTTCCTGGCCGAGCTACTCGCCGGTGAGCACGCGCAATTGTTTGCCGCACCGCTGGCGGTGGGCACCATGCGTCCGAGCGAGTTGGTGCGCGTCGTCGAGGAGCCGGCCCGGCTGGCGGGGATGAGTTTCGAGCCGGGGTTGGTCGACAAGATCGTCGAGGAGACCGGTACCCCTGACGCGCTGCCTCTGCTGGCGTACCTGCTGCAGGAGCTGTACCTGGCGGTTGGCTCCGGCAACGTGGTCACCCGGCAGAGATACCAGGAGTCGGGCGGGGTCGCCGGCGCGCTGTCGCGCCAGGCGGACGCTGTCTTCGCGGAGCTGCGCGCTCGGTACGACGTCCAGCTGATCCTGTCCACCTTGCTGCGGCTGGTATCGATGGACGGTAGCGAGCCCACTCGGCGCCGGATGCCGCTCGCCGAGCTTTCGGCGCAGCAACGCCGGATCGTGGATGTCTTCACCGATGCCCGGCTGCTCACCTCGGACGCTGACGGCGACGCGTACGTGCAGGTGGCGCACGAGGCGCTGTTTCGGCAGTGGGCACCGCTGCGACAGGAGGTCGAGACGAGGGCGGAACAGCTGAAGCGGCGTGCGGAGTTGGAGCGCTGGGCGGCAGACTGGCAGGGCTCAGGCCGCAGCCCCGACTATCTTCTCAGCGGCGACCGGCTGGTGTTGGCTGGGCAATGGCTGGAGGCGATGCTCTCTGCCGGGCAGGACACTCCGGCCGCCCGCGATCTGGTTGACGCGTCTCGCCGCCGCGATACCGCCTTCCTGCGTCGCGTTTCGGAGTCGATCGGCCGGTACGCGCTGACCAACGTCGACCGTTATCCGGAACTGGCGGTCCTGTTGACCACGGCCGCGTTGACCGAGTGCCCCACCACACCCGCCGCCGCGCACGCGTTGATGTCCGCGCTGGCGTTCAGCCACGTCGAGGCCGTGCTGTCCGGGCACAAAGACGCGGTACGGGGCGTTGCCTGGTCGCCCGACGGAGGATCCGTCGCGACCGCCTCCCGCGACGGTACGGCTCGATTGTGGGACGCGACCACCGGTACGGTCAGCGTCGTGCTGCGCGGGCACACCGATATGGTCGAAGCCATCGCCTACTCCCCCGACGCCACCAGGGTTGCCACCGCGTCGAGGGACACCACCGTACGGATCTGGGACACGACCAGCGGCGCGCTGGTCACGGTCCTGTCATGCGGTGACTACGCGCGTGGTGTCGCGTTCTCTCCCGACGGCACCCGGTTGGCTGCCACCAGCCGCGACCACCTCGTCCATCTGTGGGACACCGCTACCTGGGCCGTCCACACCACGCTCGTCGGGCATGCCGCCGACGTTTGGGGTATGCACTGGGCGCCCGACTCGGCCCGGCTGGTCACCGCCGCTCACGACAAGACGCTCATCGTCTGGGAGCCGGCCACCGGCCGGCCGGCGCTCACCCTGCGTGGCCATCTCGACCTCGTCGAAGCCGTCGCCTACTCCCCCGACGGGCGGTGGATCGCCAGCGGGTCGGCCGATCACACGGTGCGGATCTGGGATGCGGTAACCGGTACCCAACACAGCGCCATCGGCGGCCACCGGGACACCATCTGGTCGATCGCCTGGACGCCCGACAGCCGGCAGATCGCCTTTGCCACGGGCGACGGCGCCGTCCGCATCTGGGACATCAGCCGGTTGCGTGAGGTCGCCGAGTTGCGCGGCCACGCGCATACGGCCTGGAGTGTCACGGTCAGCCCCGACGGCACCCGCGTGCTGAGCGGCTCTGCCGACGCCACCGCCCGGATCTGGGCGCTGCACCCGCGCGGTGCCGAACAGGTCCTTCTCGCCGGGCATCGCGCGGCCCTCACCGCGCTGACTGTCGATGGCGACGGACGCATCGTGGCCGGGTCCTCCGACGGCACCGTCCGCCGCTGGCACTCCGACGGACGCCCCGGCGACCTCGCCCACACTGTTCCCGCGGGCGTCACCGCACTGGCGAGCAACGGCGAAAGGCTGGCCATAGCAGCACAGGACGGTTCGCTGCGCCTACTCGACGGCTCCGGCGCCGATGTGGTGCTCGACGATGGCGTCGAGTTCGAGTCCTTGGCCTACTCCCCCGACGGATCCCGACTCGCCGCAGGAGCCAAAGACAACACCATTCACCTCATCGACACACGCACCCGCACCGTCGCCGGCTTCCTGCGCGGCCATGCCGACTGGGTGGGCACACTCGCCTGGTCACCCAGCGGCCGCTACCTCGCCTCCGGATCCGACGACCGCAACATCCGCATCTGGGACATGGAGAACCCTGCCCTCAGCCGGGTGCTCGCAGGTCACCAGAACTACGTCGACGGGATCGCGTGGGCACCCGACGAACGACATGTGGCAAGCTGCTCCGCTGACTGGACCATCCGCGTCTGGTCCCTGACCGACACGAGCGCACCGGTCAAGGTCCTCACAGGCCACGACCGGCGGGTACGCGCCATCGCCTACTCTCCCGACGGCCGCTACCTCGCGTCCGCTTCCGACGACCGCACCGTACGCCGATGGGACACCCAGGCCGACCACGACGGTCAGGTCATCGGCGTCCACCGCGCCTCGGTCACCTGCCTGGCCTGGCTGCCCGACGGCGCGCACGTCGTCACCGGCTCGGTCGACGCGAGCACACGTATCTGGGCCGTCAACATCGACCTCCAGGAGCTGACCCGTGCCGCACGACAGCGAGTGTTCCGGGCGCTCACTGCCGACGAACGCCGCACCCATCTGCTTCCGGTCAACGAGAGCAGCTAGAGCACCTGCTCCACCGTGCGGATGTCCTCGGCAACGAGGAACTCCGCCGGATCCACGCCGAGCTGTTTCCGCTGCGGCGACGCCCAGTAGGCGGCGTTTGCTTCCTCGAACGACTGGTCCCCTTCGTACGAGACGATCCAGATGTGGGCATCATGCTCCCGATCGATCCACGACCCGTGGACCTCGAAACCGAATTCCCGCCGCAGCGGCACCACCAGGTTTCGCCATGCCTGCACCCACTCGTCCAACCGCCCCTTGCGGACGCTGTAGGTGCGAATCTGCACAGTCCTCACGGCATCTCCATCGTGTCGGCGCCACCCACCCGCAGGCGAACCCTCCGTCGGCCGTCCGCAGCTACAGTTTCGCCGAAGCGCCGGGGCGCAACTACACGGCGAGTGGAAGACATTGACAGCGCCGATCAGGCACCGCGCCTACGGTCCGTCCCGGCCGGCGATACGTTGAACGTCGCCACACCCGCGGACAGGCGGCGGGTACCGTGGCCCGGTCGGGGCATGGCCAGGTCGACCACGCTTCAGCCCGGGGGCCGATCAGCGACCGCCCCTCTGACCATCGCCACCGGCTACGCTGAACCCCAAACTTCCACTCCTTCGTACACACCCGACGCTCGATCCAACGAGAGCGGAGCCCGGCGATCTTGCGATGCAAAGTGAAGGAAAACGGCACTCTTGATCTTTAGAACCGCAGGTCAAGAAGTCTGCTCCCCGCGCACGCGGGGGTGATCCCCCCGCAACACAGCAGGCCGCCGACGTGAACACCTGCTCCCCGCGCACGCGGGGGTGATCCGCTGCTGCCCTCGCTGACGACGGCGGGGATGACCTGCTCCCCGCGCACGCGGGGGTGATCCCCCGGAGACGCGGAAGTTGATCTGGCCGGGTTCCTGCTCCCCGCGCACGCGGGGGTGATCCCGGCGACCGACCTCGACGCCGTGTGCGTGCACGCTGCTCCCCGCGCACGCGGGGGTGATCCTGCCTTCCGGCCGAGGACGGGCTGGCCGTTGTCCTGCTCCCCGCGCACGCGGGGGTGATCCCCCGCTCCGGCTCCACGCGCTCCCGCACACGGACTGCTCCCCGCGCACGCGGGGGTGATCCCAGCGGCTCGTTGATCTCGTAGGCGACACCACCCTGCTCCCCGCGCACGCGGGGGTGATCCCTGGTCGACGTGCACACCGCCGACACGATCCCCCTGCTCCCCGCGCACGCGGGGGTGATCCCGCGGCCCGAACGAGGTTGAACAGGATGGCGCCCTGCTCCCCGCGCACGCGGGGGTGATCCGAACGAGGCGGAGCACCGCGATCTGGCGGAGGCCTGCTCCCCGCGCACGCGGGGGTGATCCCGCAGTGGCAGGTGCTGGCCGACGACGCAGAGTCTGCTCCCCGCGCACGCGGGGGTGATCCCCAGTTTGAGCGTGCAAGGACCGCCCTCTCCCCCTGCTCCCCGCGCACGCGGGGGTGATCCCACCGGCTGCACCACACCGCGTCGTGGGTCCACCTGCTCCCCGCGCACGCGGGGGTGATCCCGAGCCGCAGAACCTGATCTTGCTGCACGGATCCTGCTCCCCGCGCACGCGGGGGTGATCCCCAAGGTCGTCCGGGTCGGAGCGGTAGCTGTAACTGCTCCCCGCGCACGCGGGGGTGATCCCGCCCACGCCTCCGCTCTCGCCGCGGATCGGGCCTGCTCCCCGCGCACGCGGGGGTGATCCCCGGGGATGGATTAGCGGCGAGTTCGGCAACGGCTGCTCCCCGCGCACGCGGGGGTGATCCCAAGGAAGACACGATGGTGTCTCTCACTGATGACTGCTCCCCGCGCACGCGGGGGTGATCCGGGCCCGCATGGGTGAACTTAGAAGGCAGTGCCCTGCTCCCCGCGCACGCGGGGGTGATCCCAGGTTGCGCACGAACTCGCGCTCGTCGGATGCCTGCTCCCCGCGCACGCGGGGGTGATCCCAACAACGATGGGCATCAGGCACCTCGGGTTTTCTGCTCCCCGCGCACGCGGGGGTGATCCCCTGCTGGAGGGGTCGTCTCAGGGGCAGGCGGTCTGCTCCCCGCGCACGCGGGGGTGATCCCTCCAGGGCGACGCAGCGTCGGAACTGAACTGGCTGCTCCCCGCGCACGCGGGGGTGATCCCCGTCCCCGCAAGCCAGGGCCGGAGCCGGAGGCCTGCTCCCCGCGCACGCGGGGGTGATCCCGCGCACGGCAACACCTGCCACTACCCGGGCTGCTGCTCCCCGCGCACGCGGGGGTGATCCCTCCGCCAGCCGCTCGCCGAACTCCTGCTTCAACTGCTCCCCGCGCACGCGGGGGTGATCCCGAAGGCCGCGCTGCTGGCCGCACCGTCGACCACTGCTCCCCGCGCACGCGGGGGTGATCCCGGCGACATCGACTCGATGACCCGCCGCTGGGCCTGCTCCCCGCGCACGCGGGGGTGATCCCATCGACGCGCGGAACGCCTGCCACCCGTCGAACTGCTCCCCGCGCACGCGGGGGTGATCCGGTGGTCTGGAAGGTCGCCCGGAAGAACCTGGGCTGCTCCCCGCGCACGCGGGGGTGATCCCTTCGCGCTCGACTTCGACGTGGAGGCGGCCCGCTGCTCCCCGCGCACGCGGGGGTGATCCCCCGCCGGTCGAGGTGGAGATGTCCGCGCCCCACTGCTCCCCGCGCACGCGGGGGTGATCCCGAACCACGGCGCCCTCCACCCGCCGGTACTCGCTGCTCCCCGCGCACACGGGGGTGATCCCTCCGACCTGTCCCGGGAGCTACGAACCTGGCTCTGCTCCCCGCGCACGTGGGGGTGATCCTGTCTTGGGGTGGGATTTCCGCCCGTCGTCACGCTGCTCCCCGCGCACGCGGGGGTGATCCGGTGGTCTGGAAGGTCGCCCGGAAGAACCTGGGCTGCTCCCCGCGCACGCGGGGGTGATCCCTGCCAGATGCCGGCCGTCGCGATGAGCAGGCCCTGCTCCCCGCGCACGCGGGGGTGATCCCCTCCGCCCCGCCACACCCTCCCAGAACAACCACTGCTCCCCGCGCACGCGGGGGTGATCCCGCCTGGTCGAGCTGATCACCGAGGGCCGGGCCCTGCTCCCCGCGCACGCGGGGGTAATCCCAGCGGCGGTATGTAGCCGCGTGGTCGCCATACTGCTCCTCGCGCAGGCGGGGGTGATCCCAGGCGCGGCGGCCGCTGCCGGGGAGGCCGTGGCTGCTCCCCGCGTACGCTGGGGTGACCCCAGGACTTGTGAATCTCGCTCGATGGGAGCAGCTAATTCCCGTGCACGCAGGGACACTCCGATGACCGACCACAAGCGGGCGTTACTGAACTGCTTTCCGCAATGCAGGGCCGATCCACGAGGGGATGTGCCGTGCAACACTCCCGCCGCGTCCAGCCGCATCAAGCGGGTCTTGATGCGACAGTTCCCCGTGTCGTAGGGAAGTTCCCTGACGAGGGCCGGATGCGTAACGTCTGAATGGGAGGCGTCAATAGGTGCGGCTGGATCGGGGTTGGTGGCGTGTCCGAGGGACGGTCGGAGAGTCTGCGTCGGCAGCAAGCAGGTCTGGCTGCCGAGTTGCGGTCGGCGGGAAAGACGTGGGTTGAGGCGGCCGAGGTTTTCCAGACGAGGTTTCGGCTCAATCCGCGGGTGGCGTTGCGGGCGGTGCGGGGCTGGAGTCAGGCGCAGGCGGCCGAGGAGTGGAATCGGCGTTGGCCGCACGAGCCCAAGACTTTCAAGAACTTTTCGTACTGGGAAATCTGGCCGCGTAGGAGCGGGCACTCGCCGTCGCAGGACAATCTGGTGCGGCTGGCCGAGATCTATGAGTGCAGTGTCGCTGACCTGCTGACCGACCTGCCCAGCTTCCGCCATCTTGACACCGCCGCCGGCAAAACTGTGGCGGTCTTGTCGGGGTCGACCAGTGGCGCCCCGAGTGGAATCATCATGCCTGGTGAGGCAGAGACCCTGCTTCACGATCTGCTCGGCCGGCCCACCGGTACCGAGGCGGGCGCACCGCAAACAGCGGATGTCACCGGCCTGTTTGACCGGCCCGAGGAGATCGACTTCGGGAAGCTGGCGCAGGTCATTGTCATGTGGATGCAACGGATACCGCACTCCAGTGCCCGCAGGGACATGCTGGGCAAGCTGACCGCTGCGCTGGCGGTTGCCGCAGCGGCGCCGCTGGTCGAGCTGCCGGGCATGGCCGATCGCGCCAACGCCGCGTCGGTTCCGGAGGTCAGCAGGTTCGACCCGGCGACGCTGGCCCACTGCGAGGCGATGATGCCCCACCTGCGTAAGCAGGGCGATGTGCTCGGGGCGGGTTCGACGTTGCCGAGTGCGTTGGCCTACCGGCGGATCGCCGAGCAGCAGGCGAAGGTGGCTCCGCCTGGCTTCCCGCGTGATCGGGCAGTGGCCGTGTACGCCGAGCTGACTCAGTTGGCCGGCTGGCTGTGTTTCAACATGGGCGACTATGGCGCCGCGCAGCGCCTCTACGACGATGCGCGGTCGGCCGCTCACGAGGCGCGGGCGGTCGAATTGGTGACCTACATCCTGTGCACGATGAGTCACCTGGCGACCTGGCAGGGCAAGCCTCGGGTGGGCATCGACCACGCGGTTGCCGCCGCTTCCTGGGCGGACCAGAGCGGCAGCCCTTACGCCCGCGCCTACGCCGCCGATGTCGCCGTGCGCGCGCTGACGGCCGACGGACAGGCCGCCCGGTCACAGGATTTCCTCGACCGCGAGTACGCCGCTCTACAAGCAGCATTGAGCGATCAGGGTCCGCATCAGTCGTGGTGGTACTTCTACGACGAGTCGTTCTACTGGAGCACCAGCGCACAGAACGCTTTGAAGTTCCACCCGGCAGAAAAGGTGCTCGCGGCGACTGACAAGGCACTGCACCTCAGAGACCAGGGAAACCTGCACGAGCGGTCGTTCCGGCTGCTGTTTCGCGCCGAGGCGTTCGCCCGCCAGCAGAACATCGGGCTGGCCTGCCAGACCATCACCGAGGTCGTGGAACTGACCTCGGTGAACTCCTCCCGCCGAATCGAACAGCGCGTGCGGGAGCTACGCCGCGGACTGGACCCGTGGCGGCGCACCCGCGGCGTGCGGGAACTTGACCAGGCGATCCGCGCCTACCGATCGCAGCCCGCCAGCTAGCGAAGCGGGCGCACGAACATCGCGTATTCGCGGTAATAGGCTCCCGGCCGCCCAGGAATATTGCCGACCCGCTGCCAACCCCACCTCTGGTAGAGCGCGTGGGTCGAGGTCGCCACCGGGTTGGCCGTCAGCGTGGCGCGTTCCTCCCGACGGCCGCTCAGGAACTCGTCGTGCAACCCTCGCCCGACGCCCTTGCCCTGCCACGCCTTGCGCACCTCGATCTCGGCCAGCACCACGGTCCGCTCGCCGCCGCGCTCGTCGGTGAAACCCGGCTCGGGGGCCGGGTCGAGTCCGGCGAACCAGTCCCGATCCTGCCGCAGGCTGTAGCCGAAGACGAAGCCGACCAACTCGTCACCGGCCCGAGCCGTCATCAGCTCGTAGTTCCGAGCGCCCAGCGCGGTGGTAGCGCGGTTACGAAACGCGTCGGTCTTGACGTTGGTGTCCTCGCCAGGCACATGGCCGTAGGCGTCGGCGTAGACCTCGCACAACGTGTCCATCAAACCAGCAGCGGCGTCGGCGTTCACCCGGTCATATGTCACGTCGGTCATGCCCATCACCATACGTTCCTGCAGTTTCCCAGCATTCCCCACGCCGTAGGGAAATGCCGGGGCAACCGTCCCGGTGCGGCTGGTGTCGCGACGGCCTTCCGGTTGCCGGTGGGCGCCATCATCTGGTGGGCACCCTGCCCGCTCGCGCCCCGCGCGACGCCGCTCCCACGGAATGAGACGTGGGCAGTAGACCTTGGACAGTTGGCGTTCGGCGCTAACGGGAACTGTCCAAGATTCGAGCCGGGGTAGCCGGGATTACCCGGGCAACGCCGCATGACGAGGCACCTGGCTTGCCGATCATCCACACCTCGGCCACCGGTTGACGCGCGTCGCGGGATTTGCCCACGCCTACCTTCCCGATTGGACGGGGAGATCCCCAATCAAGAGGATCGCAATTCGGCTGGGTGGCTTCTCGGCGTCACCGATCCGAAAGTGAGGCGACGAGGCAAATAGACGAGGCGGGGACAGATGAACGTGATCGTGCCAGTTACACGGCGGCCGGCGCCCATGCCGGCGGCGAGGTCGACCACGGCCGCAGTCATCGCGTGGCGTCCCCGAGTCGGTCAGCATGAAGGCTGACCCGGGGCTGTCGTGGATGGCCGTTCGCGGGGTTCATGAGCGTGCCAGCGATCATTTCTGGTCGTTCATGGAGGACCGCTCGGTGCGGTTTCTGCCGCACCGGTATGCGGCGATGTTCTTCACGACGCTCGGCCAGCTGGTCGCCGGGCGGGATGACCTCGCCGGCCGTCGTGCCGCCCTGGCGGCGTTGGGGCGGATGTACCGGCGGTTCGGGCTCCAGCCGTATCACGACACCGCCATCGCGGCGGCGTTGGTGGACACGGTGTGCCGGTTCACGGGTACGGCCTGGGAGCCGCAGTTGGCCGCTCGGTGGGAGCGGGGCTGTCGCCGCGTGTTGCGGCTGGTCGAGCGGGCGGCGGGGGCGATTGGCGACGGCCCGCAGGTCACCGTCGGCGAGGTCGAGACGTGTGCGGCGGCGGCCGACGGTGTCGCGGTGGTGACGGTCCGGCCGATGCGGCGGGTGCGGTTCCGGCCGGGGCAGGCGTTGCCGGTGGGTACGCCGCGCCTGCCGGGAGTGTGGCGGTGGTACTCGCCGGCCAACGCTCCCCGACCGGACGGGACGATCGAGTTCCACGTCCGCGCCGTGCCGCAGGGCGTGTTGTCGCCGCTGCTGGTCGGGAAGGTGGCGCCGGGCGAGCTGCTGTGGCTCGGTCCGCCGGCCGATGTCGGGCTGTCGGTGGAGGCGGCGGGCGGCGCGGACCTGCTGCTCGCGGCCGGCGGTACGGGGCTGGCGCCGTTGCGGGCCATGGTCGAGCAGGTCGCCGCGTCACCGGGCGGCCGGCGGGTGACCCTGGTCGTGGGGGCACGGACCCTGTTCGACTGCTACGACGCGGTGGCACTCGACAAGCTCCAGGATGCCCACCGTGACTGGCTCACGATCGTGCCGGCGTTCTCCGCAGATCGTGACGTGGAGCCGGCCGCTCAGGGCGACCTGCTCACGGTGGCCCGCTACCACCACCGGCCGGGGCAGGCGTTCTACGTCTGCGGTCCACCGGCGTTGATCGAGGCGGCGCGGGTGCGGCTGCCCGCCGCCGGGGTCGCACCGGCGGACCTGCACCTGGCGGTCACCTTCCGACGGCCACTCGACTCGGCGCGGTGGACGGCCCGGCAACGGCCGCCACGCCAACCCGAGCCGGCACCAGCGCCGGAGCCCACGCGGCAGCCCGACACCGGCCGAGGCGGCAGCGAACGATCGGCGCGGGGCTGACATGCGCCCGATCGACACGGCGGCCCGTCGGGCGACCGGCACGGATCTTCCCGCGTTGGCCACGCTGCTCGCCACCACGTTGCAGGCGGGACGGGTAGGGGCGTGGCTGGTGCCCGACCCGACCCAGCGTCGCACCGTGCTGCACACCTACGCCCGGCTGGTAGTGGCGCACGCGATGGCCCACGGCCGGATCGACACCACCGACGACGGTACGGCCGTGGCGGTTTGGTATCCCCGGCTGCGGCCACCGCCGCCGTACGCGACGATCCTGTTCGGCCTGTACCAGGCACTCGGCCCGCACGCGGCCCGGTTCGCCCGGTTGCACTCCTGGACCGACGCGGTGCACCCGCCCACGCCCCATCACCACCTCGCGCACACCGCCGGAGATCACCACGCCGTCGGTGCGTTGCTCGCCGCCCACCACCGGGTACTGGACCCCCACCGGCTGCCGTCGTACGCGGAAATCGTCACCGACCGGCCACGGGGCGGCCTGCTCGCGCGGCTCGGCTACGCACCGCGGACGCCGGTCCTGCTGGCGCCCGGCGGTCCGGTGCTGTGGCGGATGTGGCGGACACCGCCGCACCACCACCCACCCGGCGGGCACGACGTTGACGAGATGCCGTCCCGCGTCCGTGTCCACCGGATCCCACCTCGACGCACCCAGTTCCAGGAGGACCGCTCATGCCGACCCTGACCGCGCCCGCCCCCACGGCTGCGCCACTCTGGCCCCGCCTCGGGCGATGGTGGCAGGCGCTGCTGCGCGCCGCGCAGGCCGTCACGGACGTGCCGGCCGCGACGGAGGCCACCTACGCCTGGGGGTACGCCGTCCGCCGTGAGTGGCCCGACGGTCACCACGACCTGTTCGGCTTCACCCCGGACGCCGAAACCGCCGCGCGGCGGCTCGACCGCGACCGGAGCTACTGGCGTAGTGGGCCGGTACGGCCGACGGCGGTGTACCTGGTGGCCACCAACGCCGTCGCCGTGGACCGGCACCCGGTGGACGGCTGCCGCAACTCGTCGTGCCCGAACTCCCCGAAGCGGGGTGGGTGGAGGTGAGTTTGACGCATGTGCAGGTGGCGCTGGCGCGGCGGACCCTCACGCCCGTCGGGTTGTGGGTGTTCGGGGCGGCGGCGTCGGCGCCGATGGTGGTCCTCGCCGGCGGCATCGTCGCGACGTACGCGACCACCCGGGTCACGGCGCTGCCACTCACCTTCGTCCTCGTCGCGGCCACGGTCGCGTTGCTCGCGGTCGGTTACACGGCCATGGCGCGGCAGGTCGGGCATCCGGCGGCCTACTACGGGATCCTCGCGCACGGGCTGGGACGCGGCTGGGGAGTGGCCGCCGGCCTGGTCGCCCTGGTGGCCTACAACGCAATCCAGACCAGCTTGTACGGGCTGTTCGGTGCCACGCTCGCCGCCGAGCTGGGCGGGGCCTGATGGGTGTGGGCGGGTATCGCCCTGGCCGCCGTCGGGGCCCTGGGCGTACAGGCGATCATGCTGTCCACCCGGGTACTGGTCGCCGTGCTGGCCCTCTCCCTGCTGATCGTCGCCATGTTCGTGGTGGGAGCCGTGGGCCAACCGGCCGGTGGTGAACCGTCCTGGCAGGGCTTCGACGCCTCAGGTCTGGCGGTCAGCGGGATCGGTGGAGCTGTCGCACTGTGTGTGGCCGCCTTCATGGGCGTTGACGCGCCGGGGTCACTGGTCGAGGAGGCCGTCGACCGGCGTTCGATCAGCCGGGCCACCGTCGCCGGGGTGGGCGTACTCGGTCTGGTCTACGCCCTCGCCGCCTGGGCGATGGGCGTCGCGGTCGGCCCCGACACCGTCGCCGGGGCCGCCGCCGACCCGGCCTCGGGGCTGCCGTTCTCGATCCTGGAACGCGTCGACGGCGGGTGGGCCGCGCTCGCCGAGGTGATGCTGATCTTCGCGATCGTCACCTCCATGCTGGCGTTCCATTCCGTGATCGCGCGGTACGTCTTCGCGATGGCCCGGGAGGGAGTCCTGCCGGCCGGCCTGGCGCGGGCCGGCAGCGCGACCCGGGTCAGCGCGCCGCGCGGCGGGTCGCTGACGCAGACCGGCATCGCGGCGATCGTGGTGGGCGCGTTCGCGCTCAGCGGCGCCGACCCCATGGCAGCGCTGTTCACCTGGCTGTCGACGCTGGGCGCGATGGGGTTGTTGTTCCTGCTGCTGGCCGCCGCAGTGGCCGCGATGACCGCACCGCACGGGTTGCGGGGCCCCCGGGCCGGCGTGTGGGAGTGGCGGCTCGCGCCCGCGCTCGGCTCGCTCGGCGGAACGGTGGTGCTGGCCGCGATGGTGCTCAACGTCGGCTCCCTGCTCGGCGCCGCACCCGGGTCGCCGTACCCGTTCCTGCTGCCGTTGATCATTCTTGGCACCGCCGCACTCGGTGGGGCCTGGGCGGGGCACCTGCGGGAGTACCGCCCGGAGGTGTACGCCGGCATCGGCCGGGGCACGCCGAAGACGCACGCCGTACCCGACACCGTCAACGTGTCCATCTAGGAGGGCGACGATGATGACGTACGCGGCTCCGCCGCCCTCGCACCGGCAGCACGACGACGGCGTGTCGCCCGAGGCGCGCCGCTGGGCCGACCTGCGGATGCAGGTCGTGTTCCGGGCCAAGCGGCTGAACCTGGGCCACATGATCGAGGCCGATCAGCGGCTCGGGCAGCGCGACGCGCTCGGCCCGCACGGGGTGATGCTGTTCTTCGTGGCGAACGCCCCGGCCGAGCCGCACGGCTACACGCTGCACACCGCCTACCGGCTGTGGCTGGCGTCGCCGGACTCCGACGACCTGGGCCGGCTGCTGGCCGACCTGGCCGAGGTGGCGACCGACAACATCGCCCGCTCGGCGGCCACCGGGCGCAGCTGGCATCCCCTCGGGCCGGAAGGGTCCATGGTCAACGGCGGCGACCTGAACCTGCCCGGCGACGCGGTCTATGTCGGTGCCGGTGTCACCACGCTCGACACCGAGCGCGGCCGGTGGCACCAGGTCGCACGGACCCTGCGCGACGTACCGGCCAACGGCCGTCGCCTGTCGGTCTTCGACCTGCCCGGCCAGTGCTACGCGCTGCTGACCGACGGCACCGCCCTGCACCTGCACCGCGACCCGCACGCCCCGCTGGGCGTCGACGGCGTCCGCTGCAACCGGACCCTCGACCCCGACCGGATCAGCTACTACAACCCGCACCACAACCTGACCGAGCAGGGCGACGACGGCACCCGCGAGGTGTGGCGGCGGCTCGCGGTGCTGCACCGCATCCTCTCGGTCCATCTGCTCGGTCGGCGGCCGGCGTGACCCACTGCCACACCGCCGACCTCGCCGTCATGGCGGACCTGAACCGCGTACGGATCGACGTTCCGGCCGTGCTTCAACGCCTGGTGGACCAGGCCGACCACGGGGCGCACACGAGCATCGGGTTTCCCGGTGCGGTGGACCTCGACCACAGTGCTGTGCTGACTCGCCTCGGCCGGCGGCTGTGGAACAACATCGGCGACCCGGCGAGCGACCCCGGCGGGGTGGCGCACACCAAGGCGTTGGAGCGGGCCGTCGTCGCCTGGGTCGCCGACACCCTGGCCATGCCGACGGACGACCGATGGGGTTATGTGACCAGCGGCGGCACCGAGGGCAACCTCGCGGCCCTGCACGCCGCCCACCGCCGCCACCCCCGCGCGGTCGTCTACTACTCGACGGCCGCGCACTACTCCATCAGCAAGATCATCGGCATCATCGGCGCCCGGGGAGTCGTCGTCGACGCCCGCCCCGACGGTGAGATGGACTACGCCCGCCTCGCCGCGCAGATCCGGCGCCGCCGCACCCGGCCGGCGATCGTGGTCGCCACCGCCGGCACCACCATGACCGAGGCCGTGGACGACAGCGCCCAGATCGCCACCGTCCTGGCCACCCACTCCCCCGGCGGGCACCTGCACGTCGACGCCGCACTCTCCGGCATACCGCTCGCCCTCGACGGCCGGCTCCGCCTCGACCCCAGCAGCGGCATCGACAGCATCGCCGTCTCCGGGCACAAGTTCTTCGGCGTGCCCATCCCGTGCGGCGTCGTCCTCATCCGCGATGGCACCCGGGTGGGCGACGGCGCCCGCGAGAACGGCGACGGCAGTGAGCACGGCGACGGCCCCGACGACAACGGCCGCGAGCGCGACAGCGCCCGCCTTAACGGCGACGGCCGCGAGAACGGCGCGGACCGCACCCACGACCGCCACATCCCGTACACCGGCACGCTCGACACCACCATCGGCGGATCCCGCTGCGGCCTGGCCGCCGCGCTGCTGTGGCACGCCATCGCCACCCACGGCCGGGAAGGACACCGCTGGCGGGTCGCCGAGGCCCGGCGCCTCGCCGCCTACGCCGTCGACCGGCTCACCGTCGCCGGCTGGCCCGCCTGGCGACACCCGCACGCCTTCACCGTCGTGTTTCCCACCCCACCCGGGCAGGTACGTGCGAAGTGGCTGCTGGCCACCGACGGGGACCTCAGTCACCTCATCTGCATGCCCGGCGTGACCCGTGGTCAGATCGACGCCTTCGTCGCCGACCTGGCGGCCGCCACGAACTTCGCCCCGCCGATCCCCCGACCCCGCGCCCGGTCCACCCCACAGCCCACCACTGCCAACTGATCTCTACCGGGGTGGTCGCCGTGATGGCGACTGCCCGACCGGCCGCCGGTCCTGGGGAGGGGCGGCGGCCGGTCCGTGGCCGGCGGCAGCGGACAACGGCGTCCCCTGCCGCCGGGCACGGTCAGCGAGATGGTGCGTGGCGGGCGAGAATGGGGCGACGAACCTGCCCGTCCGCCCCATGTCACATCGGGTGCCCGCCGATCGTCCTTGGAGTCATGTCCAGCGAGGTATTCACCGCACACCGCGACCTGCTGGTCGGGGTGGCCTACCGGCTGCTCGGCAGCGTGGCCGACGCCGAGGACGTGGTCCAGGACGCCTGGTTGCGCTGGTCGGGCGTCGACCAGACGCAGGTGGCGGACCCGAAGGCGTACCTGATCACGGTCACCACCCGGCTCGCCATCGACCGGATGCGCCGGGTGAAGGCGCGGCGCGAGGCGTACGTCGGGCCGTGGCTGCCCGAGCCGATCAGCACCGCGCCGGATGTCAGTGAGCATGTCGAACTCGCGGATTCCGTGGAGTTGGCGCTGTTGGTGGTGCTGGAGACGCTCTCCCCGCTGGAGCGGGCCGTGTTCGTGCTGCGCGAGGCGTTCGGGCTGCCGTTCGACGACATCGCTGGGATCATCGGCCGCGAGCCGGCGGCCACCCGACAGCTCGCCCGGCGGGCCCGCGACCACGTTCAGCAGCGGCAGCCCCGCTTCGAGGTGGACCGGGCCCGGCGACGGGAGATGACCGAACGCTTCCTCGCCGCCTGCGGCAACGGCGACCTGCGGGCGTTGACCGAGCTGCTGGCCTCGGACGTACGACTGGTCAGCGACGCGGGCGGCAAGGCGAAGGCGCCGCTGCGGGTGATCCACGGTGTCGACAAGGTGGGCCGGTTCCTCACCGCGGTCTCGTCCGAGGCGGGGGTGCGGGCCTTCCTGGCGTCCGTCGGCACGGCACCCGCGGCGCTGACCATCTCGGTCACCGACGTGAACGGGGCTCCGGCCGCCGTCGTATGGGTCGACGGCCGGCCGGTCACGGTGATCTCCCTGGTCGTCCGGGACGGGCTCGTCGACACCGTGTACCTGCTCGCCAACCCGGAGAAGCTGGCCGCGATGTCACACCGGGTGGGGCCGGCCGCGTCCGAAGGGGCATGACGGAACACATCTCGGTCATCGGTGGCGGACTCGCCGGCCTCACCGCCGCCATCGCGTGCGCCGAAAGCGGCAGCACGGTGACCCTCTACGAGGCCCATCGCACCCTGGGTGGTCGGGCGCGCTCGACCACGGCGCCGTACGTGGCCAACGACGGCCCGCACGTCTTCTACTCCGACGGGGAGCCCTTCCAGTGGCTGGACCGGCGCGGACTGGCGCGACCGTTCACCCGGCTGACCCTGCGGGCGCTGGCCCGCAGCCGCTTCCGGCACGGCGACCGCCTCCGGCCCGTACCACCGGCGTCGCTGCTGCGGATGCTCACCCGGCGGCGGCTGTCGGCCCCCGTCGACCAGAGCTTCGCCGCCTGGGCGGAACACCGGTTCGGCGCGGAGGCGGCGAGCGCCGCCGCCGGGCTGGCCGGGATCCTCACCTACACCGACGCCGGGCGGCTCTCCGCGACGTTCGTCTGGGATCGGCTGCTGCGGGTCACCGCGCCACGCTGGCCCGCGGTCCGGTACCTGACGGGCGGCTGGACCGCGCTGATCGGGCGGATGGCGGACCACGCCCGCTCACTCGGCGTCAAGATCGAGGTCGAGGCCCGGGTGGACCGGCTGCCGGCGCCCCCGGTGATCGTCGCCACCAGCCTCGACGCCGCGCGTACCCTGCTCGGCGACGAGTCGCTGCGCTGGGAGAGCGGGCGCGCCGCCCTGCTCGACCTCGGCCTGCGCGGCCGGCGCGACGACCTCTTCGTCGTCTCCGACCTGGACGAGGGCGGCTTCCTGGAGCGGTACTCCCTGGTCGACCCGTCGCTGGCCCCGCCCGGCCACACGCTGGTGCAGGGGCAGATGCCGATGCGCGCCGGTGAGTCGCTCGCCGACGCGGTGGCCCGGCTGGAGCGGGTCGCCGACCTCGGCCTGCCAGGTTGGCGCGACCGGGTGCTGTGGCGGCGCGAGGCCGCGGCACGGCAGCGCACCGGCGCGCTCGACCTGCCCGGCCACACCTGGCGCGACCGCCCGGCGATCGACCGGGGCGACGGGGTGTGGCTGGTCGGCGACAGCGTGGCCGCGCCCGGGCTGCTCGGCGAGGTTTCCATCACCAGCGCCCTGACCGCCGCAAAATCGGCCACCCGCCGTCCCACCCTTTCCCGTGCCCGCTGAACGCGGGTGAGTTGGTGCCTCCGCCTGCACCATCGGTCCCGTCGAGCCGCGGACGACAGCAGCCACGGCGGAGCGTCCGGGTGCCCGAGGCCGGATGTTAGTAGGGGGCCCTTCCTCTACACGAGGCGTTAATAAGGTGCCCTTCCTTGCACCGGGGTGGTGCCCCGGGGGCCGCCCGGCGCGGCTCCCGGGGCGTCCCGGGCCCCGTCGGCCCGTTATCCGCGCACGGCGACGGGGTTGACCGTCGCGGTGCGCTGCTGGTGGGTGCGGATCAGCTCGGCGTAGCGGGTGCCGCTCGCCTTCATCGTCCGCTGCTGGGTGTCGTAGTCGACGTGCACCAGGCCGAAGCGCTTGTCGTAGCCGTACGCCCATTCGAAGTTGTCCAGCAGTGACCAGGCGAAGTAGCCGGTCAGCGGGACGCCCCGGCCGACCGCCGCCGCGCAGGCGGCCAGGTGCCGTTCCAGGTGGTCGGTGCGCTCCGGGTCGGTGACGGTGCCGTCGGCCGCGACCTTGTCCGGCCAGGCCGAGCCGCTCTCGGTGACCAGGATCCGGGCCGGACGGTACGCCTCGCTCACCTCGACCAGCAGCCGCTCCAGGCCGTCGGGGCACACCTCCCAGTCCATCGCGGTGTGCGGCGCGTCGGGCACCGGGAGCTGCCGGGCGTACGGCGCCGGCCCGTCCGGGTCGTCGGCCACCACCTGCCGGAAGTAGTAGTTCACGCCAAGGAAGTCGGTCGGGGTGGCGATCACCGCGAGGTCGTCGCCGCGGACCGGCGGCTCGATGCCGTACGCGGCGATCATGTCCGCCGGGTAGCCCCGGCCGTACAGCGGGTCCAGCCACCAGCGGTTGACGTGCCCGTCCATCCGGCGGGCGGCGGCGACGTCGGCGGCGTGGTCGCTGGCCGCGTCGATCGGGCTGAGGTTGAGCACCGGGCCGATCGACGCCGGCCGGGCGGCGTGGGCGCGGATCGCGGCGGTGGCCAGGCCGTGCCCGAGCAGGACGTGGTGACCGGCGCGTACCGCCCGGTCCAGGTCCTGCTCGCCGGGGGCCATCTTCCCCTCGAGGTGGCCGATCCAGGCGATGCAGAGCGGCTCGTTGACCGTGCACCAGTCGGCCACCCGGTCGCCGAGCCGGGCCGCCACCACGGCGGCGTAGTCGGCGAACGCCTCGGCGGTGTCCCGCTGCGGCCAGCCGCCCCGGTCCTGCAGCGCCTGCGGCAGGTCCCAGTGGTAGAGCGTGGCGTACGGCCGGATGCCGGCGGCCAGCAGCGCGTCCACCAGCCGGTCGTAGAAGTCCAGGCCGGCCGGGTTGACCGGGCCGACGCCGTCGGGCCGGACCCGGGGCCAGGCCACCGAGAAGCGGTACGCCTCGGCCCCGAGGTCGCGCAGCAGCGCCACGTCCTGTGGCCACCGGTGGTAGTGGTCGCAGGCGACCTCGCCGGTGTCGCCGTTGTCGACGGCGCCCGGTCGGGTGCAGAAGGTGTCCCAGATGGACGGTTTGCGGCCGTCGGCGCGGACGGCGCCCTCGATCTGGTACGCCGAGGTGGCCACCCCCCAGAGGAAGTCGGGCGGCAGCGTGGACAGGTCCGGCACGGGCGGTTTCTCCTCGGTTCTCGCGGTGGACGGGCTCACTTGACCGCTCCGGCGGTGAGGCCGGCGACGAAGTAGCGCTGCAACGCCAGGAAGCCGGCGACCACGGGCACGCTCACCACCAGCGAGGCGGCCATCACCTGGTTCCAGTAGACGTTGAACTGGGTGGAGTAGCCCTGGAGGCCGACGGCGAGGGTGCGGCTGTCCTCGTTGGTCAGCACCGAGGCGAACAGCACCTCACCCCAGGCGGTCATGAAGGCGTACACGGTCACCGCGACCACGCCGGGCACCGCCGCCGGCAGCACCACCTGGAACAGGGTTCGCAGCGGCCCGGCGCCGTCGACCTGGGCGGCCTCGTCCAGGCCGCGCGGGATGGAGTCGAAGTAGCCGACCAGCATCCAGATCGAGAACGGCAGCGAGAAGGTGAGGTACGTGATGATCAGGCCGGTGCGGCTGGCGTACAGCGCGATACCGGTGGCGTTGCCGAGGTTGACGTAGATCAGGAACAGCGGCAGCAGGAACAGGATGCCGGGGAACATCTGGGTGGACAGCACGGTGACCGAGAAGACCTGCCGGCCACGGAACCGGTACCGGCTGACCGCGTACGCGGCGAAGATCGCCACGGCGACCGAGAAGATCGCCGCCACGCTCGCCACCAGCAGGCTGTTGACCAGGTAGCGGCCGAGCGGGACGGTCGACCACATGTCCACGAACGCCTGCAACGTGGGGCGTCGGGGCCACCAGGTGAAGGCGGCCTGCACGTCCTGCAACGGCTTGATCGCCGAGCTGACCATCACGTAGAGCGGGACGAGGACGAAGCCGGCGAGCAGGGTCAGCACAACCCGGCGCGACCAGCGTTCGGCGGCGGTCTCACGCATCGTTCCTCCGTCAGTTGGTCAGCAGCAGGTACCCGGCGGTGACCAGGAGCAGGAACAGCAGCAGCGCCACCGACATCGCCGAGCCGGTGCCGAAGTCCCAGGTCTGGAAGGAGCTGCGGTAGATGTGCAGCGAGATGAGGTCGGCCTCGGCCGGTGCGGTGCCACCGAAGAGGACGTACGGGGTGTTGAAGTCGTTGAACGTCCACAGGAACAGCACCAGCAGCAGGACCAGGTTCACCGGGCGCAGCATCGGCAGGGTGACCGCGCGCAGCCGACGCCAGAACCCGGCGCCGTCCATGGCGGCGGCCTCGTACAGCTCGTCGGGGATGTTCTGCAGCCCGGCCATGATGCAGAGGAAGGCGAACGGCCAGGTCCGCCAGATCGAGACGATCAGCAGGGCGACGAAGCTGTTGTCGCCGATCAGCCAGAACGGCCGGTCGTCGAGCAGGTTCAGCTGGTCGACCAGGACGTGGTTGACCAGGCCGGTGTCGCGCTGGAAGAGGAAGGTCCAGGTGATGACCGCGGTGTAGACCGGCAGCGCGTACGGGGTGAGGAAGAGCGCGCGCAGCACGGCCCGGCCCCGGAAGGGTCGTTGCAGCAGCACGGCGGCGGTGGTGCCGAGCACCCAGGACAGGCCGACCGACAGCACCGTGTAGACGACGGTGACCCGGAACGAGCGCAGCAGTTCGGCGCCGGCGGCGGAGTCGACGTCCAGCACCACCCGGTAGTTGTCCAGGCCGACGAAGGGCGCACTGGACCAGTCGCGGACGTGGAACTGGGTCAGCTCCAGCAGGCTCATCCACGCCCCGACCAGCATCGGGATCACGTGGATCGCCAGCTCCAGCACGACGGCCGGGGCGAGCAGCAGGTACGGCAGCAGTGACCGGCGCGGCCGGCGCCCGGGTGGTCTGGCCGGTTGCCCGGCACCCTTGGCGCCGTCCGTGGTGGTGGCCGGCGTGGTGGTGGTTGCCATCGAGGTCCTTCCGCGAGCTGGCCGTGGGAGGGTCGGCGTAACCTCCCACGGCCAGCGGTCCGTGGTCAGCGCATCTGCTGCTGGGCCCGGGTCAACTTCTCCCGGACGCTGTCCTCGGTGACCGGCCTGCCACTGGCCGCGTCGGCGAAGAGTTCCTTGATGGCGGTGCCGACCAGGGTCTCGAAGGTGCTCTCCTCGGGGACCTGTGGCAGCGGCGCGGCGCTGGTGGACAGGGTCTGCGCCAGGATCTTCTGCTCGTCGGCGGCGAAGCCGGCGTCGGCGGCGACGGTGCTGACCGCCGGCAGCGAGCCGTACGTCTTGTTCAGCGTCACCTGCTCGGTGTCGCTGGTCATGAACTTGACGAACTCCAGTGCCCCGTCGAGGTTCTTGGTGTGCTTGAACACGGCGATGTTGATGCCGGCGACCATGCTGTTGACCTGCTTGCCGTCGGCCGGCGGGCTGGCCAGGAACGGCACCGGGGCCACCCCGTACGCGTCGGCGGCCATGTTCTGCGACTGCAGGTTGGCGCCGGCGGCCTGCCAGAGCAGCATCGCGGCCTTGCCGTTGGCGAAGTCGGAGACCGACTGGTTCTGCGCGTACTCGGCGTTGCTGGGGTTGACGATCTTGTCGGCGGCCATCAGATCGATGTAGCGCTTGACGGCGGCGACGTTCTGCGGGGTGTCGAAGCTCGGCTTGCCGGCGGTGTCGAACCAGTCACCGCCGTACTGCTGGCCGAAGGTGAAGGCGTGGTGGGCGTTCTCCGACGGGTTGGCGCCCTCGACGGCGAGGCCCCACTTGCCGTCGCCGGTGAGCTTCTTGCCGGCGACGACCAGCTCCTCCCAGGTGGTGGGCGGGGCGGTCACACCGGCGTCGGCGAAGGACTTCTTGTTGTAGTAGAGGGCGTAGGCGAGGCTGTACAGCGGGACGGCGGCCGGCGGCTTGTCCGGGGCGCCGGCTGCGGCAAGGGCGGCGGGGACGAACCGGGACTTGCCGCCGACCTTGTCGAGCGTGGCGTCGTCGAACTCGACAAGCGCGCCGGTGGCCTGCAACGAGGCCGACCAGGTGTTGCCGATGTTGACCACGTCCGGGCCCTGCCCGGTGGTGGCGGCGGCGAGCAGCCGGTTGAGCAGGTCGGACCAGGGCACCACCTCGACGTTGACCTTGATGCCGGTCTGCTGCTCGAACTTGTCCAGCTCGGGCTGGAGGATCTCCTTGTCGGCCTCCAGGCTGGCGCCCTGGTTGCTGGCCCAGTAGGTGAGGGTCTTGCTGTCGCCGCCGGGCTCGTCGCCGGAGCCGCAGGCGGTGAGCGAGGCTGCGGCCAGGACGGTCGCGGTGAGTATCGCGAGGTGTCGTCTCGACACGATCTGCCCTTTCGGTCTCAGGTGGTGGGGACACCGGTCGGGCCCGGAGGGCGGGGCAGGGTGGGCGCGTGACCGGGCAGGGTGCGGGCGGAGGTTCCCGCCGAGTTACATCACGGCTTAATTAATGTCGTCATTAAAATGGTTCGGCGGGAGGGTCGTCAAGCACGGGTCGTACAGTTCGCCCGGGGCGGCCGACGGGAGTGGGGGGACACGTGGAGCTGGTGCGGGCGACGAACCGCAGCGTCCGGTTACGCAACCGGTCGGCCCTGCTGTCCAGAATCTTCCTCGACGGCCCGCTCACCCGACAGGATCTGGTACGCGGCACCGGGCTGAGCCAGCCGGCGGTGAGCAACGTGGTCGGCGACCTGATCGACGAGGGCCTGGTGATGGAGGCCGGGGCGGCCGAGTCCGACGGCGGCCGGCCGAGCATGATGCTGCGGATCGTGCCGCGCTACGCCGTGGTGGTCGGGGTGGACGTGGGCGAGACCCGGGTACGGGTCGAGCTGTTCGACCTCGCGATGACCCTGCTGGCCAGTGTCGAGTACCCGCTGGAGGACGGCGGCACCGAGCCGGCGACGGTGGCCGGGCACGTACTGGCCGGACTCGATCGCGTACTGGCCGACGCCAAGGCGGACCGGTCCGAGGTGCTGGGCGTCGGCATCGGCGTCTCCGGCGTGGTCGAGCAGGGCACCCACGCCGTGGTGGACGCGCAGACCCTCGGCTGGGACCGGGTGCCGCTGCAACGGCTGATCGCCGAGGGCACCGACCTGCCGCTGCACATCGACAACGGCGCCAAGACCCTCGGCCAGGCCGAGATGTGGTTCGGCGCCGGCCGGGGCGCCCGGCACGCGGTGTTCGCCCTGGTCGGCTCCGGTGTCGGCGCGGCCGTGGTGACCAACGGCGTCACCTACCGGGGCGCGTCCAGCAGCGCCGGCGAGTGGGGGCACACCACCCTGGTGTACGGCGGACGACCCTGCCGCTGCGGCGCCCGGGGCTGCCTGGAGGCGTACGTCGGCGCCGAGGCGATCATCGACCGCTACCGCGAGGCGCGGCGCGGGAGGGCGGTGCCCGGCGAGGACGAGGAGTCCCAGCTCGCCGCGCTGGTGGCGGCGGCCGACCGGTCGGAGACCGCACGCCGGGTGCTGGACGAGACGGCCGACTACCTCGGTGCCGGGGTGGCCAACCTGATCAACCTGTTCAACCCCGAGCGGGTGGTGCTCGGCGGCTGGGCGGCGATGGCCCTGGCCGACCTGCTGCCCGCCGTACGCGAGGCCGCCGGCCGCCAGGCGCTGCGCCTGCCGTACGCGCAGGCATCGATCGAGCTGGGCCAGCTCGGCGTGGACGCCGTGGCCCTCGGCGCCGCCACCCTACCCATCGCCCGCCTCCTAGCCACCGGCGGCACACGCCCCTAACCGTTACCCCTCCCCACCCCACCCCACCCCTGGCGGGACTTTTTGGATAAATAACGAAGTTATAGATCGATGTCTTGACGTGGCCGCAACGTCGCGGCAACACTCTCGGGCAAGCGCTCCGGCAACCGGTGGTGCCATCCCGGCGGCATCGTAGGACACCGTGAGCCCGTCCCGAAACCCCGTCGTGTCCGACGTCAGCAGCCCTCGACCGAGACAGGCGACGTCATGACACCTCCCACACTGCTCGTACCACCCACGCCACGCCGGCGGCCCGCCACCCGGCGCCTGCTCGCCGGGCTCGCGGTGGCCCTCGTCGCCGCCCTGGTGCCGACCGTGGGCGCGGCGCCCGCGCAGGCCGCGCCGACCCTGATCTCCCAGGGCCGCCCAGCCACCGCCTCCTCCACCGAGAGCGCCGCCTTCCCCGCCTCGGCGGCCGTCGACGGCAACACCGGCACCCGCTGGTCGAGCGCCTTCAGCGACCCGCAGTGGCTCCAGGTCGACCTCGGCACCCGGGCCACCATCAGCCAGGTCACCCTGGTC
Source organism: Micromonosporaceae bacterium KJ-029 (assembly GCA_005402585.1). Taxonomy (GTDB): domain Bacteria; phylum Actinomycetota; class Actinomycetes; order Mycobacteriales; family Micromonosporaceae; genus Micromonospora. The sequence continues at coordinate 28,344 of BIFP01000014.1, forward strand.
TGGGAGGCCGCGTACGCCCGTGCCTTCCAGATCCAGACCTCCGACGACGGCAATGCCTGGACCACCATCCACACCACCACCAACGGCACCGGCGGCACCCAGACGCTGACCGTCAGCGGCAGCGGGCGCTACGTGCGGATGTACGGCACCCAGCGGGCCACCGGCTACGGCTACTCGCTGTGGGAGTTCCAGGTCATCGGCGAGACCGGCGGCACCGGCAACCCGGTCGAGCCCACCGACCCGCGCAACCCGAACTTCGGCCCGAACACGTACGTCTTCGACCCGTCCACCCCGACCGCCACCATCCAGAGCCGACTGAACACCATCTTCAGCCAGCAGGAGACCAACCAGTTCGGCCCGCAGCGCTACGCCGTGCTGTTCAAGCCGGGCAACTACACCGCCGACGTCAACCTCGGCTTCTTCACCCAGGTCGCCGGCCTCGGCATATCACCCGACGACGTCAACCTCAACGGGCACGTCCGGGTCGAGGCGTTCTGGTTCGGCGGCAACGCCACCCAGAACTTCTGGCGGGCCGCGGAGAACCTGTCGGTCACCCTGCCCGCCGGGGTGAGCGTCGAACGGTGGGCGGTGTCGCAGGCGGCGCCGTACCGACGGATGCACCTGCGCGGCGCGCAGAACCAGATCCAGCTCTGGAACGGCGGCGACGGCTGGTCCAGCGGTGGCCTGATGGCCGACACCCGCATCGACGGCCTGGTCGTCTCCGGCTCGCAGCAGCAGTGGTACTCGCGCAACAGCGAGTTCGGCAACGGCTGGACCGGATCGGTGTGGAACATGGTGTTCCAGGGGGTGGCCGGCGCACCGGCGCCGCACTTCCCCAACCCGTCGCACACCGTCATCCCGACCACGCCGGTGGTCCGGGAGAAGCCGTTCCTCTACGTCGACGGCACCGGCGAGTACCGGGTCTTCGTGCCGGCGCTGCGCACCAACTCCACCGGCACCAGCTGGTACAACAAGACCCCGGCCGGATCCTCCATCTCGCTGGCCGACTTCTTCATCGTCCGGCCCGGCACCTCGGCGGCCACCATCAACACCGCGCTCACCCAGGGCAAGAACCTCCTGTTCACTCCCGGCGTGCACCGCGTCACCGAGCCGATCCAGGTCAACCGGGCCAACACGGTGATCCTCGGCCTCGGCCTGGCCACCATCCAGGCCGACAACGGCACGGTGGCGATGCGGGTGGCCGACGTGGACGGGGTCAAGGTCGCCGGCATCATGTTCGAGGCCGGCACCGTCAACTCCCCGGTGCTGATGGAGGTCGGGCCGACCGGCTCCACGGCCGGCCACGCCGCCAACCCGACCTCGCTGCACGACGTCTTCTTCCGCATCGGCGGGCCGGGCGTCGGCCGGGCCACCACCAGCCTGGTCGTCAACAGCCGCAACGTCATCGGCGACCACATGTGGCTGTGGCGTGCCGACCACGGCGACGGCATCGGGTGGTCGCTCAACACCGCCGACACCGGACTGATCGTCAACGGCGACGACGTGACCATGTACGGCCTGTTCGTCGAGCACTACCAGAAGTACCAGACGATCTGGAACGGCAACGGTGGGCGGACGTACTTCTACCAGAACGAGATGCCGTACGACCCGCCCAACCAGGCGGCCTGGATGAACGGCTCGACCCGGGGGTACGCCGCGTACAAGGTGGCCAACTCGGTGACCAGCCACCAGGCGTGGGGGCTGGGCAGCTACTGCTACTTCAACGTCAACCCGGGCGTGGTCGCCGAGCGGGCGTACGAGGTGCCGAGCAACCCGAACGTGCGGTTCACCAACATGGTGACGGTGTCCCTCGGCGGCGTCGGCACCATCAACCGGATGATCAACAGCACCGGCAACACGGTCAACACCGCCAACCAGGTGGCGTACCTGACCACCTACCCGTAGGCCGGACCGGCAACCTGGCGCGATGCCGGTGGGACACGACGTCCCACCGGCATCGCTTGACGCTAACGGCTGATCAGGTACGCCACCACGAACGCCGCGACCAGCCCCAGCACCGCCAGCACCGCCGCCGTGATCTTGGCGGCGCTGTAGGGGCGCTCGCCGATGACCTCGCCGGTGCGGGCGTTGACCAGGACCTGGTACGACCGGCCGGCGTGCAGGTACGCCGCGATCCACACCGGCAGCAGAAGCAGCTTGTACGTCACGTCGAAGTAGCTGGTGTCCACGGAGCTGACCCGCTGCTCGTCGCCGCCGATGTCGGACCGGCAGTCCCGCTCGATGACCGGCGCCATCCGGGCCTTCGCCGTGGCCAACCCGGTCTCGGGCTCGGTGTCGTACCGCAGCGCGTGATACCCGGCGAGGTAGTCCCCGTGGTACGCGACCGCCTCGGCCAGCGGCCACGGGGTCAGCTGGTCCAGCTGCTTCTCCGGCAGGTGGGTCGTGGCGGGCACCAGCACGTCGTCGAAGTCCCGGCGGACGGTGCCGCTCGCCGGATGCCACCGGGTACGCCGCACCTGCCGGGTGCGCGTCTCCTGCTTGCCGTTCACCGTCACCGTGTACGTCTCGGTGACGTAGTAGTGCTCGCCGCGCTGGCCCCGGTAGTCCGAGACGGTCCGCGCGTCGAACGTCCAGTGCGGCAGGTAGGTGCCCTTGAGGGTCTCCGCCTCGCTGACCTTCTTCAGGCTGTTCGGCGCGAACCAGCGGCTACGGCACCACTTGCCCAGCGCGGTACGCACACCCGCCCGGTCCACCGCGAACGGCAACACCGCCTCCGGCGCGATCAGCCCGCCCATCGTGGTCTCCGCCACCAAGGGAGTGGCGCAGAACTGGCAGCGCTGGGCGAGCGCGTCGCTCTCGGTGTGGGCGCCGCATCCCGGGCAGACGAAGGCGTGCGCGCCGGCGTGCGCCGCCGCCTGGCGCGGCAACCGGCCCAGGTCGGCGTACGCGTGCTCGCGCACCTCCCGGCCGGCGCCGGCGATCTGCTGCCGGTGCCCGCAGTACGGGCAGCTCAGCACCGCCGTGCCCGGGGCATACTCGACCCGGGCACCGCACCCCCCGCACTGGTACGACGGCGGGGACACGGCCGTGTCACTCATCGCGGCCCGCTCCCACTCTCGCTACGCCCGTCGCGGTACCCGGTCACTGCGGCGGCAACGGTGGTGGGACGCTGGCCAGCACCGACGCCAGCTCCGGCACCTGCCCGGCCGGCTGCCACTGCGCCATGCCGGCCCGCCAGACCAGCGTGTCCGGGCCCAGCGTGCCCGCACCCGCCTGCTGCGCCAGCGCACCGAGGTCGTACGGGCCCTGCCGCTGCCCGGCAACGCCGACGAACCACTGCGCCTGGTTCGGCAGCGGCGGCGGCTCGGCGGCGGCCGGCTGCGCCGGAACCGGCGACGGCGCGGCTCCCGCGTCGCCCGACATGGCCCGGGCCATCTGCTGGCCCATCGCCATGCCCATGCCCAACCCGACACCGGCGCCCGCCTCACCGCCGGGGTTCTTCGCCGCCTCCTCCAGCGCGGTGGCCGCCTGGAACCGGGTGAACCGGTCCAGGTCGCCGACCGCGCCCATGCTGGTCCGCTTGTCCAGCGCCCGCTCCACCTCCGGCGGCACCGAGATGTTCTCGATGACGAACTTGGGGATGGCGATGCCGACGTCGACGAGTTCCTCGGTCAGTACGCCGGCCAGCTGCCGGCCGATCGCATCCTGGTGCGCCGCCAGGTCCAGCAGCGGCACCCCGGCGGTGGCCAGCGCGTTGCCGAGCCGGCCCACGATGAGCTGGCGAAGGTACTCCTGCACCTCCTCGGTGCGGAACTGCGGATCGGTGCCGACCAGCTCCCGCAGGAGCTTCTGCGCGTCCACCACCCGCGCCGCGTAGGCGCCGAACGCCCGCAGCCGGACCACCCCGAACTCGGCGTCCCGCAGGATCACCGGGTTCTGGGTGCCCCACTTCATGTCGGTGAACTGCCGGGTGTTGACGAAGTACACCTCGGCCTTGAAAGGCGAGTTGAAGCCGTACTTCCAGCCCTTGAGGGTGGACAGGATCGGCAGGTTCCGGGTCTCCAGCGTGTACGTGCCGGGCGGGAACGCGTCGGCGATCTGCCCCTCGTTGACGAACACCGCCGTCTGGGACTCGCGGACGACGAGCTGTGCGCCCATCTTGATCTCGTTCTGGTACCGGGGGAAGCGCCAGACGATGGTGTCCCGGCTGTCGTCCAGCCACTCCACGATGTCGACGAACTCGCCCCGGAGCTTGTCCATCAGCCCCATCGCGTCCCCCTCCCACTCTCTGCCGAGATCATCATCGGCGTCGCGGCGACCATAGCAAGTGCCCGCCAGTCCAGGTCAGCGCGCGCAAGCGCACCGGCGGGCCCGGGGGCCAGGACGTGTGTCCCGCCCCCGGGCCGGCAGTGGCCGGGTCAGCCGGTGCGGGCCAGCCGTAGTGCCAGGGTGGCGAAGCCGACGGCCTGCAGCGTGGCGCCGGCGACCTCGAACCACTCGGTGCCGGCGATCAGGCCGGTCACGTGCAGCACCGGCCAGGCGCAGATCGCGGCCGCGGCCCAGGCGGGCGCGGTCCGGGCGCGCAGCAGCGCGATCCCCAGCAGCAGGGTGCCGAGGATGTTGCCGAGCACGAACAGCAGCAGAAACGGAATCGCGGCCTCGTTCGCAGCGTCCAGCACCGCGGCGTAGTCACCGATCGGGCCGCCACGGTCGGCCATCGCCAGGTCGGTGAGCCCCCTCATCGCGGCGCCGAAGTACACCACGTACCCACCGATCATGAGCGATCCGCCGATCAGGCCGAGCCGGTTCGCCCGCGTCGGCTACCGGATGCCGGGCACGGACGAACTGGTCACCGCTACCGGAGCCGGCTTCGAGGCGGGCGATGACGCGACCGCGATCCGGCTGGGTGGACAGCAGATCGGCGTCCTGGTGCGCGGGGAGAGCACCTCCCGCGAGCTGACCCGCGAACTCGCCGACGCCTGCGCGCTGCTGGTCGAGGTGGTGCGGCTGCGGCTTCAGCTGCGCCGAGCCCTCAGCGAGATGGAGGCCAGCCGGGCCCGGCTGCTGCGGGCCGGGTACGCCGAGCGGCTGCGGCTGGAACGCGACCTGCACGACGGCGCCCAGCAGCGGCTCGTCTCGCTCGGGATGGCGCTGCGGCTCGCCCAGCGGCACCTTCCCGAGACCGACGTCGTGGGCCTGCTCGACCAGGCGGTCGCCGAACTGGGCACCGCGGTCGCGGAACTGCGGCAGATCGCGCACGGCCTGCGTCCCTCCAGCCTCGACGAGGGGCTGGCGAACGCGCTGGCCATGCTGGTCCGTGGCGTGCCGCTGTCGGTCACCCTCGACGTCTGTGCCGAGCCGGTGCCGGAGGACCTCGCCACCACCGCCTACTACGTGGCCAGTGAGGCTTTGGCGAACGTGGTCAAGCACGCCACCGCCTCCGCCGTTCACCTGCGGGTCTCCCGCACCGACGACCGGTTGACCGTGACCATCCGAGACGACGGTGTCGGCGGGGCGCGGGTACGCCCCGGCGGTGGGCTGGCCGGCATCAGCGACCGGGTGTCCGCCGCCGGGGGTGCGCTCAACGTCGACGGCCGCCCCGGGGCCGGCACGCTCGTCGAGGCGGTGCTGCCGTGCGGATCGTGATCGGCGAGGACTCGGCGCTGTTCCGGGAGGGACTGGCCCGGCTGCTCGCCGACGCCGGCCACGAGGTGGTCGGCAAGGCGGCTGACGCGCCGAGCCTGCTGGTCGCCGCCGAGCAGTACCCGGCCGACCTGGCCATCATCGACGTACGGATGCCGCCCGACCACACCGACGACGGGGCCCGCGCGGCCCGCCAGCTCCGCGCGCGCCACCCCGAACTCGGCATTCTGCTGCTGTCCCAGCACATCGAGACCCGGCACTCGGTGGAACTGGTCGCCAGCGGCCGGTTCGGATACCTGCTCAAGGACCGCGTCCTCGACGTCGACGACTTCCTCGACGCCCTGCGGCGCGTCGCGGCGGGCGGGTCGGCACTCGACCCGGAGGTGGTGACCCGGCTCATCGGCCACCGCCCGCCGGACGACCCGCTGAGCACCCTCACCGCCCGGGAGCGGGAGGTCCTGGCGATGATGGCCGAGGGGCGCACGAACGTCGGGATCGCCCGCCGGCTGTGGCTCACCGAACGGACCGTCGAGGCGCACGTCAGTTCCATCATGGCCAAGCTCGGCCTGGCCACCTCCGACGAGGACCACCGGCGCGTGCTCGCCGTCCTCGTCCACCTCCGCCGCGCCGCCCCAGGCGGCGGTTGACCCGCCACGAGCCGTACGGCCGGCGCCCTCGACCAGCCCGGTCCCCCACCACCGCGCGCCGGTCACCCGCGCCCGGTGGTGGGGATCGCCGGGACTAGAGATTGCGCCAGGCGAAGATCCGTTCGAACTTGGCCTGGGTAATCCGGGTGCCGGTGTTCGCGGTGGTGCCGCCGTTGGTGTGGATGGCCAGTACGCAGAGACAGCCACCCGTGGTGCTGTTGTACACCGGGCTGCCGCTCTGGCAGTAGTACGTGTCGACCTTGTACGAGAGCCGTTCCGAGGTGGTGGACGTGATCACGTCGTCGTCCCACCACTGCGTGCCGTACTCCTTGTCACACGGGTAACCGCGGACGAACACCTGGGTGCCGACCAGGTTGGCCGAGGTGTACCAGGCGCCCATCCAGCCGGTGGTGTTGCCGACGGAGCAGTTGAGCTTCATCGCGCCCATGTCGTAGCCGCGGTCGCCGTCCCTGGTCCAGCCGAGGACCGAGTGCAGGGACCGGACGGAACAGCTGCCGTACGTCGGATTCGACGCCCCGTTGCGGCCGGGCCAGACCAGAAGCGTTCCCCAGGTGTGCGCCCAGGTGCCCTTCGCGTAGTCGTAGACGCAGTGCCCGGCGGTGATGACGGTGTCCGGGCCGAACAGCCAGCCGGAGCAGAACTGACTAGTCCCACTGCTGTTGGTGTACGTCAACTGGACGGTGGAGCGGCTCTGCACGCTGCCGCTGGTCGGGTTCTGGCGCAGCCGGCCGTCCGTCCCGATCACCGAGTACGGGCCCACCACGGGAGTCGTCGTACCGGCCAGGTCGGCGTCGTGGTCGGCACCGTCGGTGCCGATCAGGCCCGTGCCGGCAAAGCCGGACAGGGCGCCGGGAGTCATCGCCGACAGCGGCACCGCCCTGGTGATCGTGCCGTCGTTCGAGATCATGGTGAGCGGATCGTCCGGGGCGGACGCCACGGCCGGTCCGGTCGCGGTCAGGGCGAGTACGGCGAACACCGTGCCGATGGCGGCCAACAGACGGCGTGATCGGCGGAGAACAGAGCGATGGCGCAAGGCGACTCCTCTACGGGGTGCAGGGGTGGGGTCCAGGTACGGGTGAATTGATCGGCGCGGGCGGTCCCCTGGCCGTCCCGTCGGATCCCGTGATCATCAGGCCGCCCCTCCGTCGGCGTCGCCGCCGACGGGCAGCAGGCCCCGCTCGGCGAAGACCCGCTTGGCGACGAAGACGGCGTTGAGCGCCTTGGGGAAGCCGCAGTAGACCGCGCTGTGGGTCAACGCCTCCACGATCTCGGTGGGGGTGAGGCCCACGTTGAGCGCGCCGGCGATGTGCACCTCGAGCTGCGGCTCGCAGCCACCCAGCGCGGTGAGGATGCCGAGGGTGACCAGTTGCCGCTGCTCCGGCCGCAGCCCCGGCCGGGCATAGACCTCGCCGAAGCCGTACCCGACCACGTGGCGAGCCAGGTCGGGCGCGATGTCCGCCAGGGAGTCCACCACCCGCCGGCCGCCCTCCCCGTCGACCGCGTCCAGGATCGCCAGGCCACGCTCGAAGCGTTCGCGCTCAGTCATGCCTCTCCTTCGCCGCGAACCGGCGTACGCCGTTGGTGGTACGCCCGACATGCGCCCGAAACTAGGAGTTAGAGCGCACTCGAACGCAAGTCCGCCGCAGTCGCGGCATCTCCTCGTACTTTGGGCCGATCCGGTGCGGTCGCCGTGTTCCTACGATGGGCTCGTGCACGGTCTGTTGCGCTCCGTGTGGGACGAGCCGCGCCCGTCCGGTGCGCCCGAACGGGTGTGGCGGGACTGGCTGCTCGTCGCCGTGCTCGTACCGGCAGCGCTGCTCGAGGGACTGCTGCGACCGGACGTTCCCTGGCGGGGCGTCACGGTGACCGTGGCGGTCGTGCTGGTGCCCACCCTGCTGTGGCGGCGGACCCGGCCGCTGCTGATGGTCGCGATCGGCTTCGGCACCTGCGGCCTGGTCCCCCTGTTGACCGACCGGCACGCCCTGGACCTGAACGTCCTGCTGTACGTCCCGCTGCTGGCGTACGCGTTGTTCCGCTGGGGCTCCGGGCGCGAGGTGGTCATCGGGTCGGCGATCATCGTCGGCAAGCTGTGCCTCGGCGTCGCGACCGGTCAACTCGGCCTCGCCGACACGGTCGCCGGCTTCACCGTCCTGGTCGCGGTGATGGCCCTGGGCGCCGCGCTGCGTTACCGGACCGGTGCCCGCCAGCGCGAACTCGACCGGGTCAAGCTGCTCGAACGGGAACGGCTGGCCCGGGACCTGCACGACACCGTCGCCCACCACGTCTCGGCGATGGCGGTCCGCGCCCAGGCCGGGCTCGCCCTGGCCGCGACGCGTCCGGACGCGGCGACCGACGCGCTCCGGGTGATCGAGGCCGAGGCGTCCCGCGCCCTCGCCGAGATGCGCGGCATCGTCCGGGTGCTCCGCGAGGACAACCCACCGGAGCTGACGCCCACGCCACGGGTGAACGACCTGAGCCGGCTCGGCGACGAGACCGGGGGCCAGCCACCGGTGGACGTGGAGATCCTCGGCGACGCCGACGCACTCACCCCGTCGGTGGGTAGCGCGATCTACCGGCTCGCCCAGGAGTCGGTCACCAACGCCCGCCGGCACGCCCGGCACGCGACCCGGATCCAGGTCCGCGTCGTGGTGGACGACACCACGGTACGGCTGCGGGTGACCGACGACGGCGAGTCCTCCGCCGCCCGGCCGGCCCGCCCGCCCGGGTACGGCCTGGTCGGCATGACCGAACGCGCCGGCCTGCTCGGCGGCACCTGCGAGGCCGGTCCCGGCCCGGGGCAGGGCTGGATCGTCACCGCCGTCCTGCCCCGGGCCGGGGCGGCGGCGTGACCGGGCCGGAGCCGGAGCCACCCGGCGGTCCGACCGACCGTCCGCCGATCCGGGTGGTCGTCGCCGACGACCAGGAGATCGTCCGAACCGGACTGGCGATGATCCTCGACGCGCAGCCGGGCATCGAGGTGGTGGCCCAGGCCGCCGACGGGCAGCGCGCCGTCGAACTGGCCCGCCGGCTGCGCCCCGACGTGTGCCTGTTCGACATCAGGATGCCCGGCGTCGACGGCATCGAGGCCACCCGGCGGCTCGCCGGGCCGACCGTCACCGACCCGCTCGCCGTCGTCGTCATCACCACCTTCGACCTCGACGAGTACGTCTACGCCGCGCTCCGCGCCGGTGCCCGGGGCTTCCTGCTCAAGGACGCCGGTTCGGTACTGCTGGCCCAGGCGGTGCACGCCGCCGCGAGCGGTGACGCGCTGATCGCACCCAGCGTCACCACCCGGCTGTTGCGGGCCTTCGCCGACACCGGACCCACCGCGCCGCCCCGGCAGCCGGTCGAACCGCTCACCGACCGGGAGGAACAGGTACTCGCGGCGGTGGCCCGGGGACGGACCAACAGCGAGATCGCGGACGAGTTCCACATCAGCCTCAGCACCGTGAAGACGCACGTCGCCAGCCTGATGACCAAGCTCGGGGCCCGGAACCGGGTCGAGGTCGCCATCTGGGCGTACGAGACGCACCGGGTCCGTGGCGGCGGGCGCGGTTGATCCGGGCTCGGCCGTGAGTACGAGCGCGGGGTCACACCATCGGCCGGTGCAACGCGGGCCTCGGTGCCGATGAGTCCACGGCGCCGCGATCGCACCATCGAACCATGTCCGTAAATCGCTCCGGCCGCCGCGAGTGGCTGATCCCCACCGGCCTGATCCTGCTCGCTCTCGTACCGATGGTCGCCGGCGCCGTCCGGACCGTCCAACTATCCGCCGGTGTGGCGGTGACCCCGGACAACGCCCGGTTCGTCAACGATCCCCTGCCGGTACTGGTGCACATCGTCTCCGCGACCCTGTACTGCGTGCTGGGTGCGTTCCAGTTCGCTCCCGGCTTCCGCCGCCGGCGCCCCGGGTGGCACCGGGCCGCCGGTCGGCTGCTGGTCCCGGCCGGGATCGCCGTCGGTCTCTCCGGCGTGTGGATGGCGGTGTTCTATCCGCTGCTGCCGATTGACGGTGGACTCCTCATCGGCCTGCGGATCGGTTTCGGTTCCGCGATGGTCGCCTGCATCGTCGTCGGCTTCGCGGCGATCCGGCGGCGGAACATCGCCCGGCACCGAGCGTGGATGATCCGCGGGTACGCCATCGGTCAGGGCGCCGGCACCCAGTTCCTGACCCACCTGCCCTGGCTGGTGGCCGCCGAGCCGCCGGGCGAGCTGACCCGCGCCCTGCTGCACGCCGCCGGCTGGCTGATCAACCTCGCGGTCGCCGAGTGGATCATCCGCGCCGGGTCGACCCGGCCGGTCCGCCCCTCCCCCGCTCAGCCCCACGTCGCGACCGCGCGACCCTGACCGTCCCGATGTGAGGAGTCGCCCGCACCGGGTAACACCGTCGGCAGGGAGCCGTGCAGTTCGTATCCGGGAGGGGACGCCGGTCATGAGGACGACCGAGATGACCGATGGTGGGCACCGCGTGGTCGTGGTCGCGGTCGACAAGGGTGAGGACGCCGTCAGCGTCATCAACGAGGTCGCGACGCGGTCCGACATCCGCGGGGCCCGGGTCACGGCCGTCGGCGGCTTCCACACCGCCGAGGTCGGCTACTTCGACCGGGAGGCGCGGGACTACGTCCGCATTCCCGTACCGGAACAGGTCGAGGTGCTCTCGCTGCTCGGTGACATCGCGGAGAGCCAGGGCAAGCCGGCACTGCACGTGCACACCGTCCTCGGCCGCCGCGACGGATCGACCGTCGGCGGACACCTCCTGCGCGGCGAGGTCTGGCCCACGCTAGAAGTGATCATCACCGAGGTGGGCGGGAACCTCACCAAGCAGGTCGATCCGGAAACCGGCCTCGCGCTGCTCAACGCGACCGGCCCGGACCGGCCTGCCGGGACCGGATGATCTCGCTCCCGGGCGGTCACCCGACCGCGTCGTCCACCACCTGGTCGAAGAGCAGACCACTCGCCCCTTCGCCGAGGCCGGGCCGCTTGCGTCTGCCGACCCAGCTGTGGGTGGAGCCGTCCGACCAACGGGCTCGCTGCCGCGCCCGGGTGACGTGCACCCCCTCCCGGGGCACCTCCTCCTCGTGGATCAGCAGGTCGGTGCCGGGTTCGAGGAGCTGCCCGAGCGGCTGCGGGGTGACCGTCTGCCCGTCCTGCCGCCGAGGCACGCTCGCGCGGCGCAGCCGGTACGCGCCGAAGGTGGGCTGCACCGGCAGCAGCGGGAACCAGTGCTCGGGCACGGAGGTGGCCAGCTGGTAGTGGGCGGTGCTGGTCGTCCCGTCGGCCGGTTCGGCGGTGACCAGCTCGGCGGTCTCGTGCCGGCGGATCGGGTTCCCGGTGGCGCCCTCGACGACGGTCTCCACCGCCCAGGCGACGTTTGCCATCTCGTCGCGGAACATGCGGACCTCCTCGACCGGTTCCGCCTCCTGGTGGTCGGCGATGGCCGGGGCGATGAGCAGGCCGTCGGACCGTCCGCCGAACACCTCGGCGCGGGGGCCGGTGACGGTGTGCCGGAAGAGGCTGAAGTCCTGGCCGTCGCCGGGTAGCGCGCCGGCGACCCGGACCAGGGTGCGGAAGCCGAAGGTGTCGGTGACCACCAGAGAGTTGATCTTCACGACGGTGGCGGTCGGCACGGTCAGCGGCAGCATGTACCAGTCGTTGCTGTAGACGGTGGCGTACTCGACCAGAAGCAGCCGGGCCAGGTCGGTGGGTTCCGCCTCGACCCGGCCGAAGTCCACCCGGGCGTCCTCGAACTCCCACCACCTGGCGGCCGGCATGCCCGGGTAGGCGGCCGGGGCGGGCAGCAGCGTGTTGACGAACGTCTCGACCTGGTTGGTGGCGGGCAACGTGGCCGCGGTGTCGACGGTGAACGAGTACCAGTCGAGGCGGTCACCGTCGTACTCCGTGGCGGCGAGCACGACGTCGTTGTCGCCGAAGCGGGCTGACATGTCGAACCGGTACTCCATCCGGGTCGGCTGCCAGGCGTCCGCCTGATCCGGGGCATCGTCGGTGGACAGGTCGAGGCCGAGGGTGTCGAGCCAGTCCAGCCAGGTGCGGGCGACGCCGGCCAGCACCGGCAGGTCGCCCGGCAGCACCGGCACCGCGGGCGGTCGGGTGCCGTGCTCGACCAGGGCCCGCAGCACGGGCAGCAGGGCCGCCCCGCTGGGCACCCGGTGCCGTAGCACCGACAGCCACCGTCGGCTCGGCCCGTCCAGTTCCTCGCCGTCGGCGGTCAGGGGGTAACCCTCGACGACGTTGGCCGCGGACCGGGCCAGGCGTGGCTGGTCGGTGAGCAGCCGGAGGAAGTGGCGGCCGGTACGCGCGGCGGTCCGCAGCTCGGTGATCCGGGGGGCCGGGCCGGCTTCGACGACGGACTCCAGCGGCCGGCCCTGGTCGTAGGGCTGCGCCGCCCCGCCGTGCGGGCGATAGGTGGTCACCGGCGCGGTCTGCGCGTGGATCCGGACGGACGCCGGCGAGCCGGCGTCCTCGCCGATGAACTCCCCCAGCTGCCACTGCCGGGACAGCAGCCACAGCGGGTCGTAGGTGCGGGCCTGCAGGCCCGGGGAAAGGTCGTCGCTGCGGGAGCCCGGCTCCAGCCGGGTCCAGGAGGTTACCGAGGGCATGTGCGGTCCTTTAGCCGGCCGGAACGGTACGGGTGAAGTCGGTCGACGCGGTCTCACCGTCGACGTTGACCGGGAAGTAGAGGGCGGGCAGGAACTGGCCCACCTCGCCGAGGGTCGCCACGTCGACCGCCCGCAGCGGCGCCAGTTCCAGCGTCTCCACCAGGGTGCGTTCCAGCGCGTCGCGGGTCCAGGTGGACGCACCGTCGGCGGGTACGGCGAGCAGGATCGCCTGCGGCGCCGCTTGGCCGGGGGTCTCGGCGTGGAACGCCACTCCGGTCGTCTCGGTGTCGCTCGGCAGCACCTCCACCCATTCATCGACCAGCAGCCCGCACAGCGGCGCGGCCGGGTCCACCTCGGTCGTGGCGTGCACGACCAGGCCGAGCCGGGATCCGGCCGGCCGCTCGCCGGTGAACGGCAGCGCCAGCCACCGGTCACCGTCGGCGTACGGCAGTTGCGCCACCCGCAGCGCCGGCTGCCGACCCGGCCGGACCGCGTCGGCGTAGCCGCGCACGGTGTCCAGCCGGGCGGCGCCGGGGCGCACCAGTGCCGCCTCGGCGAGCCAGTCCTCCGCCGCGTACGGATCGTCGTGCTGCAGCGCGGTACTCGCCGCCAGCGCCTCGGCCAGGCCCGCCGGTTCGGTCAACGTGAAGGTGGGCAGCACCTGGAAGTCGGCGCCGAACACGGCCCGCAGGCGGGCCAGGTCGTGAGCGCGTACCTCGTCCGGGCCGGCGGTCGGGTCGATGCTCAGCGCGGTCAGCGCGCCGTGGCGGGCGGCCACCTCCGGATGCACCGCGCGGGCCCGGGCACGCAGCGCCGCGGGGGTGGCGTCCGGGCCGGTGTACGCCCCGAGCACACCGACCGCGGCGGCCAGATCCAGTGCCGGGGCGATGGTCGCCGGGTCGTCGGAGGTGAGGTCGTCCACGAGCTGCGTCAGCAGGGCCGCGGCCTCGTCGGCCCGTCCGCTGACGGCGGGGTCGGCCGGGCCGGCCGGGTCCGGCTCGCCGGTGCCCAGGTCCGCGGCGGTCAGCGGACGGGCCGTGGTGACCAGGGCTCGCACCGACCGGGCCGCCTCGACGAACTCGTCCAGCGACAGCACCTCGGCCGCCCAGTCGTCCTGCCGGCCGGGTACCACCCGCACCGGACGGGTTCCGGTCGCGCCTTCCGGCACGCCGCCGGCCGCGGCCGCGTCGAGGACTCGGGCGGCCAGCTCGCTGTCGGCGGTGGTGTCCTCGACGTCGGTCAGCGCGAGCAGGTCCAGCGCCGGGCGGCCGAGCCGGTCGAGGGTGACCGTGCCGGCGACCGGGCCGCCGTAGCCGGCCCACTCGACCTGGCAGCGGACCGAGGTCGGGCGCGGCAGCAGCTCCCGGACCAGGGCCTCCAGCCGCGGTTCGGCGTCCGCACGCGGCGTCGGGCCGCTGGTCGGCCAGTGCTCCGACTCGCCGGGCGAGTCGCCGCCGACCAGCACCAGGCGGTGGGTGAGCGCCAGCCCGGTACGCGGCGTACGGGCGAACTCCAGCTCGGTGGCGGGTACGTCGCCACGAGAGGCCGCGTCGAGGGTGGCGCCGGCACGCAGCGGGTTGCCCTGCGCGGCGTGGTGGACGCTCTCGGCGAGCAACGCGTCGGCGACCGCGTCGATGGCCTCGCCGAGCGAGCCGAGCACCGCCACCATCGCCCGATGATCGTCGGTACCGACCTTCGGCAGCCCCGGGTCGCCGCCCCAGTCGATCCGGCCCGCGCGCCAGATCCGGTGCAGTTCGAGACCGTCCACCACGGCGGTGGCGGCCACCACCTCCCGGGGCCGGGTGTCGTGCTCGACGCGGGTGGCCCGGACCGGGGCGATGGCCCGCAGCCGCGGCAGGTACTGCTCCAGCACGCGTGGGTGGTCCTGCAGTTCGCGCTCGAAGCGGTAGCCCAGCAGCTCGGCCAGCGGTTGCCCCTGGCGTACGCCGTCGAGCAGCCAGGCGGCGAGCCGGACCCGGTCGGAGGTGAGGTCGACGGCCAGCGGGTTGTCGCCGGGGCCGGTGTGGGCGCGGTAACCGGCCCGCAGCACCGCCGCGGTGGTCGCCTGGCCCAGTGACGGCGCGTGGATGTATCCGGCGTTCGGGGCCCCCTCCCACAGCTCCCCCTGCTCGCCAGCGGGCGGGTCGGTGACCCTGGTCAGGGGGACGGGGCGGTGGTACAGCTTCTCCACCCAGCCGTAGGCGCCCAGGTGCACCCCGTAGGGCTCGGCGGTCCGCAGCGCGTGGAGCTTCTTCGTGGCGAACGACGTGATCCAGGCGTCCAGCCGGTACGAGCACAGGTCCATCGCCTCGGCGAGCAGCCGCTCCAGGTCCGCGCTCGGGTAGGCGGCCAGGGCCTGCGCGCTGACCCGGTAGTCGGCCAGGTCCCGGGCGGCCGGCTCGCCGGCCGGGTTCGCGGCGCGCAGGTAGTCGCCCACCGTGCCGCGCCCGCCGGGCAGCACCCGCTCCAGCTGGCGCCACAGTGGCCAGCTCTCCCGGTCGGGCCGGATGTCGATCATCTCGGCGTCGCGGTAGGCGTCGGCGGGCAGCGGTGCGAGGGCGGACTGCACGCGACGGGCGCCGGTGGCGTACTCGGCCAGCGCCGACTGGCGCAGCACCCGGTACAGCAGCGGGGTGGCCCTGCCGTCGGTCTCCGCCCGGTCGCGCAGTTCCTGCCAGGTACGCGCCGGGTCGGCGAGCCACCGCAGGTATCCGGCGGCGGTGCCCGGGGCGGGCGGGTCGACCAGTGGGCCGCCGACCGGATGGGCGTCCTCAGCGAACACCGCCCGGGCCACCCGGGGTGCCCAGTTCAGGTCGAGCAGGGCCAGCAACTGGTTCGGTTCGAACGCCTGCCGCTCGCGCCAGTCGCCGTCCAGCCGCAGCTTCAGGAACCGCCACAGGTGGGTGACGTACTCCATGCCGAGCAGGCTGCGCGCCTTCCAGTGCCAGGCGACGGGCGCCTGGGCGAGGATCCGCAGCAGGACCTGTTGGGGGTTGCCTGGCCCGCCGACGCGCGGCACGCCGGGCAGGCCGGTGTCCGGTTCGAGTTCGGTGGCCGACGGCCGCCACACCCGGTCGCGCAGCAGCCGCAGGAACGAGACCAGGGAGTTGTCCCGGGCGTCCGGGCTGCTCCACTGGTTCAGGGCGGTCACCGGCAGGATGCCGTACGGCTGCTCGGCGATGCGCAGCGTGGGCAGCGGCCCGGCGGCGCGGACGTGGTCGACGAAGTGCCGTCGGCCGTGCCGGATACCGTCCTCGCCGATCGTGTCGGTGAGCAGGTCGCTGAGGAAGTATCCCCAGGTGGCGGCCCAGGCGACGGTGTTCATGTGTCGGGCGCCCGCGTTCTGCGACACCGCCGCCGCGGCCGGGTCGGCTGGCGGCCCGTCCGGGCGGTGCGCGGCGCGGGCCAGCGCCCGCGCCGAGGCGGTGGCGGCACCCGCCCGGGCGACGTGCAGCGGGTCGCCGCTCTGCGCGACGACAGGGACGCCCAGGGCCCGGGCGGTGACCGGTGCGTCGCCGTCGGCCTCGGTGGGGGGCTGCTGGCCGTGGTCGACCCGGAGCAGGTCGGCCCGTTGTGGGCTGCGGGTGTCGCGGCCGGAGCGGTTGGCGGCGGTGTTGTTGGTCGGGGTGCCCGGCGCCACGTAGTCCAGACCGTGGGTGTGGAAGTGGGCGTCGAGGAGTTCGCCGAGGATGCGGGAACCACGTGCGGCCAGGGTGTCGGTCGGCGCCACCGGATCGCTGTCGACGCCGAAGACGATCAGCCGATCGATGCCGTAATGGGCCATGACCGGCGGCAGCGGGATGCGCCCGGCCATCCCCACCTGAACCGCGCGGTCGAAGTCGACCAGCCAGCGGCTCGCCTCGTCCACCGGTGGTTCGTACTCGCTGGTTTCGGAGAGGTCGAGGCCGGCCGGCGGGGCGACGGCCAGCGGCCGCTGCACCGGGGTGGACTCCCAGTAGACGGGGTCCACGCCGGCCCGCCACAGCGTCACCTGCCACTGGCTGGGCAGTCCGCGGGCGACCGGCGACCGGCTCCACGGGTCCGCGCCGCCGGGCACCGGCGGGAAGTCCGGGTCGTGCGGCAGCGGCTGCTCCGGTGGTACGGGCGCGGTGGGCCGGCCGGTCTCGGCGGGTTCGAGCACGCGGGCGATCCAGGCCGCGCGTTCCGGTTCCACCAGCAGGCACAGCCGCCGCCAGGCGGCCAGTTCGTCCTCGGCGACGCGCCCCGCCCGCCAGGTGTCGATCCAGTACTGCTTGCCCCAGGCCACCTCGTCGTCGGTCAACTCCGGTTGGTGGGAGTCGACGTGCAGCACGTCGGGCAGGATCCGCAGCCACAGCTCGGTGGTGTCGCCGACGTTGACGAACCGGGTCTCCACGCGTACCGGCAGCAGCGCGACGGGCCACCGGGTCGAGAGGTTCCACTGGGGTACGGGTGGGTTGCTCATGAGGCGTCCTCGGCGAGTTCGGGCAGGGACAGCAGGTTGTTGGGGATCTCACCGTCGGCTTCGGTGGTCAGGTACGCACGCCCCTCGCCGGTCCGGGACACCCGGACCCGCACGGTGCGGCCGGTGGGTTGTTCCACCAGGAACCGTTCCTGGCGTCTGATCGCGGCGATCACCTCCTCGGCGCTCATCCGCCACCTGGTGCCGTCGTCGCGGCGGCCGGCGAGCGCCACGATCCGGTCCTGGTCGACACCGCCGGCCCGCTGGACGGTGGCCTCGACCCGCCAGCTGTCGTCGACAGCCGGCACCATGTCGCTGGCGTGCACGGCCACCAGGACCGGCGGTTGGAGCAGGATCCGCGCCTGGTGGGCGCTGTTGTAGCCCCAGCCGAGCCCGTCCAGGCTCAGGTTGTTCAGGCCGCTGGCCACCGGCACGTGCCGCAGCACCCGGTCGTCGGCGGCGGCCGGCGACAGGTGCCGCCAGTGCAGGTCCGCCCAGGCGGCGGGCGTGCCCCCGTACGGGGTGTCAGCGGCGGGGGCGTCCAGCCCGAACCGGGCGTCGACCGGCGGCTGCCGCAGCATCACGAACCAGCCGTCGCCGGTCGCGCCGCCGCGGGCCTCGGTGACCGACAGCGGCAGGCCGAAGAAGTGGATGTCCGGTTGGAGCCGGCCGGTGAACCGTGGCGCGCGTACCTCCCCGGTCGGTGCCCGCCGGCCGTCGGTGCCGACGGTGGCCCGCTGGACGTAGATCTCGGTTCCTGGGTAGCGGCGCAGCAACTCGCCGCGGACCAGCACCACCAGCATGTCGCCGGGGCCGTCGCCGCTGGAGTTCCCGCCGAGTTCCCGTTCGGGATGCCACCCGGCGACCGGCGGTAGGCCGGCCGGCGAGCCGTCGGCGTCGCGCAGGTCCCAGAACCGGTGGACGAAGGTGGCACGCGGGTCGGTGGGGTACCGCCGCCAGAGCATCTCCCGGCCCAGCTCGGCGTTGAGGCCGACCATGAACGCCTCGACGAAGGCGGCGTTGACCCGCAGCACCGTCACGGTCTCCGGCGGGACGTCGGACACCCCGGGGAAGAGCAGGTTCTGGGACAGATCCCGCAGCAGCTCGTACATGGGCTGCGGGAACCGGGGCACCACGACCAGCTGGCGCAGGCTCTCCATGGCCGGCGACCCCGGTAGTTCCAGGCGACTGACCATCCGCTCGGTGATGCCGTCGACGGGGTGCAGGGCGTCGCTGACCCGGGCGGCCAGCGCGGCGGCGTCGAACGCCTCGCGCTTCTTTGGCCGGGCCAACGCCTGGGCGGCGAGGACCCGGTCCTGGTGTCGTCCGGCGGCGGCGATGAACCGGTCCCCCATCGCGGTACGGACGGCGGTCAGCTGCGGGTCCAGGTCGGCGACGGCGACCGCAGCGCCCTGGTTCTCCCAGCCGAACCAGCCGGGTACCAGGGCGTCGTCGGACCAGTGCGCGGCGTTGCCGTTGGCGTCGAGGTCCCAGCCGACCCGGTAGTAGCCCCGGTTGTCCAACGCCGGGTTGGCCAGGTGGAAGAAGACGAGGTCGGCGCGGCGGGTGCCGGTGACGTCCATGACGGCGAGGCCGGCGCCCTGGTGTGCCGCGGGCAGCGGCCCTCCCCCGACCGTCTTGATCAGTGACCAGCCGCCGACGACGTGGCCGCGGGCGTTGATTCCCCGGCCGATCCGGTACACCGCCTGGGTGGCGCCCTGGTACGGCCCGACGGCCAGCACGACGATGTCGGGTGTGCCGTTGTCGTCGAGGTCGGCGACGGCCACGCCGACGCCCTGCACCGGCCACGGCAGCTCCTGCACCGGCATCGAATCCGACCAGCCCCGGGTGATCTCGCCGGTGGTGTCCAGGCGCCACCCCACCCGGTAGTAGACCTTCCCAGAGGCGCCGCCGGTGACGTAGGCGAGGATCAGCTCGGGGCGGCCGTCGCCGTCCAGGTCGGCCAGCGCCAGGTCGGCGCCCTGCACCTCGGCGGCCACCTCGTCGGGCAGCCGGAACTCCGGACTCCACCCACCGGTGACCTGCCCGGCGGCGTCGAGGTCCCAGCCGATCTGGTACCGGACGGTGTTGGCGCCCGCCGGGTTGTCCACCCACATCAGGATCAGGTCGGGTCGGCCGCTGCCGCTGACGTCGGCCACCGCGATGCCGAGCCCCTGTGTCTCCCAGCCGATCGGGGTCGGCTTGCGCATCGGCGCCGACCACCCGCCGCGGACCTCGGCCTCGAAGCCGAGGTCACGACCGACGCGGTGGTGGATGTAGTTGTCCCGTTCGGGGTTGTCGACGTGCGCGACCACCAGGTTGGACAGGAAGCCCAGCGGCAGCTTCCAGCGGATGTCAGCCGCCGGTGCGGCGGTGACCGGGCCGGAGCCCCGGGAGTCGAGGGCGGTGCCGAGGTCGGTCCAGCGCCAGGCGCTGCCCTCCTGGTGCAGGGAGAAGAGGCTGCCGTTGCTGCCGGTGACGAAGAGCATCCGGCGGGAGCTGATCACGGCTCCCGGTGGCTGCATGACCCGGGTGCCCGGCGGGTTACCCCGGTCCACCCACTGCCAGGCGGTGCCGTTGAACACCCGCTGGTGCAGCCGGCCGTCCAGGGCACCGACGAACAGCGACGTCTCCGCGCCGATCACCATCAGCTCGTACGTCATGTTGACGATCTCGCCGCCGGCGGGACGGCCGTGGTCGACCCAGGCCGGGGTGCCGGAGAGCCGCCGCTCGAACAGCCGCCCGTCGCGGGTCTTCACGAACAGGGCGTTGCTGCCGTACGCGGGGCCGATGTCGGCCACCCACGCGTCGGTCGGGCGACCCCGGTCGACCCAGAGCCAGCGGGTCCCGGTCCACTGCCGCTCCCACAGCTTGCCCGCGTCGGTACGGACGAAGAACCTCGTGTTGCCGTGCGCGGCCCACGGCTGGCTGATGATCTTCTCGGTGCCGCCCGGGTTGCCATGATCGACCCAGGACCAGGTGTCGCCGTCGCGGCGACGTTCCCACAGCCGGCCGATGTTCGCGGTGCCGTTCATGGTCGTCGCCAGGAACACGCTCTGGTTGTTGAGCACCAGAGCCGGTGTGGTCCCGAGACCGTAGCTGTTCGGTGGGTCCGGGTGCCGGCGCCAGAGCCACTGGTCGGAGGCCCAGTAGCGCTCGAACAGCCGGCCGTGGACGGAGGCGACGAACATCCGCCGGCCGCCGTCCATGAACCCGCCCGGCTCGACCCCCGCGGCCTGCGTGCCGGGCGGCGCACCACGGTCGAGCCAGAGCCAGCGGGTGCCGTCGAAGTACCGCTCGAAGAGCCGACCGTCCGCGCTGTTGACGAACATCCGCCGATCGTCGGGGGCCACACCGGGCGGGCTGAGCAACATGCTCGGCTGGCCGGTGGGCTCGCCTGGCACGCCGGCCGGCAGCGGAGCCGTATCCGGGTACACCACGGGCAGCGGCTCCGGCGGGGGCCCCGGGTCGGGCTCCGGGTCCGGGTCCGGCCATTCCGGCGGGTCCCGGTCGGGCGGTGGCCGCATCGGCACGACCGGCGGCCCAGGATCCTCCGGTACGGCGGCGATCCCCGCCATCGGCACCAAGCCCGCAATGGACGGCGTCGAGGCCGCGTCGGCTTCCGGTGCCGGGTCGACGAAGGGTGCGACGCGGCTCGCCGGGCCGGCGAGCAGCGCGGCGGGGCGGCGCCACCAGGTCTCCGCGGCGTCGATGCGCTGCTGGTTGATCCGGGTGAAGGAGATGTCGTCGCCGGCCACGTCGTCGAAGAGCACCGTGCCGGCCGGCGGGCGGGCAGGTGGCGTCGCGGTGACGGCGTTGCTGGCGGCAGCCGCCACCACCGACCCGAGGTCGACCTGCGGGCCGAAGCGGCGGGCCAGCGGACCACCCGGCCGGGTCATCCGCCGGAACGGCGCGGACAGCGTCGCCGCGGCGGTCGGGTTCTGCTCGACCTGCGCGCCGAGGAGACGCTTGCTGCGCGGACTGACCGTCACCGCACCCAGCACGGACCCGGACAGCTGCAACAACCGACCCGCCGCCAGCGGCCCCGCGGCCAGTGGGCCCGCGGCCAGCGCCGAGCCGCCGGCGAAGCCGGCGACGATCCGCCGTTCGTACGTCGAGCGGCTCGCCTCGACCGCCAGCTCGGCCTGCCGCAACGCCTCGTTGGCGCGCTGCACGGCGGCCGCCTGTTCCCAGGCGGCGGCCATCAGCTCCTCCTGCCGTTCGCGGACGATCCGGGCACCGAGGGCGGCGGCGATCCGGTGCCGCGGGTCGAGGTTGAGTTCCCGCAGCCAGCGGGGCAGCCCGGACTCCTCGGGTACCCGGTCGACCCCGGCCTGGACGCCGCCGTACAGCGGCGGCCCGAGCCGCAGGCCGGTGTCGCCGATCAGCTCGCGCAGCAGCCGCTGCACCGGTTCCCGGGACTCGGGTGTCCAGACGCTGGGCATGGTCAGCGCGCCGCGCAACGCCCCCTCGACGCCGAGGGTGACCGCCGGCACGCTCGGATCCAGGTCGGGCAGGCCGAGCCGGCCGACCAGCACCGGGCGCAGGCCGGCGTCGTCGGGCAGGGCCCGGGCCCGCAACCGCCGCACCAGCGACTCGAAGTCCCCGTCGGCTCCGGTGGAGAACTCCCAGCTGTGGTAGACCGGCAACGCCGGGGCGGGTCCGACCGACCCGCTCCAGGCCGGGGCGAGGGGGGCCGAGTCGTCGACGGCCAGCCCCAGCCCGGCCAGCCGGCCGGGCTCGAAGGCCGGGACCAGGCACGCCCGGTAGGCGACCCCGGCCGCCAACCGCCGCGGGCTGACCAGCCGCGACAGCGTACGGGTGGGATCGGCGGCGAGGACCGACGCGACGGACTCGCCCTCGGTGGTGGCGACCTGGGCGTGCGCCCAGGCCCAGGACTCGCCCAGGTCCGGCAGGTCGGCCAGGTCGCACTCCAGCACCGGCAGCGGCGCCCCGGTGTCGGTGCGCAGCGCCGAGTCGGCCACCGGCACCACCACCAGGAACAGCCACGGCCGCAGCCGCTGGCGGCTGCCCGCCGCGGCGGGGGTGAACAGCCACGGGAAGTCCGGCCGGTCGAACTCGATGCTGGCCAGGTTGTTCGGTTCGAAGTCGCTGGCGCCGGGCGGTGGATCCAGTCGGATGATCTGCCTGGTGTCGACGCCGCGGACCTCGCCCGGCCCGTACAGGCGCACGTCGAAGTGGTGTTCGTCGCGGCCGGCCAGGCGTACGCCGACGGTGACCGGTTGCCGGGCGGGGATCTCCTCGTCCAGCGGGTCCGGCGCCGCCCCGGCGGCCGCCAACCCCTCCCGCACGTACGCCAGGAAGTGCAGTTGTGCCGTCACCGGCGGGCCTCCTCAACGGTTCGGGAGCGGTACGTGGGCTCGATGAAACGCACCAGCGGCGGCGTCGCGGTGCGGTAGGTGGCCGGGCCGGCGGCCCGTGCGGGCGCGAGGGCGGCGGGGGTGGTGTGCGACAGCCGGAGCAGCGTGGCGCCGTCCAACGTGACCCGCTTCGCGGTGGCGGTGGTGACGACGGCTGCCGTGTCGGGCTCGTCGATTACCACAAGGTCGTAGCCGAGCGACGCCGGCGGGGGCGGCTCGCTGTCGTATTCCAGCTCGGCGGCGGCGAAGGTGCGCCCGGCCTCCATCAGCTCGAACGACGGCGTGGACAGCTTCTCGTCGTCGGTCATCTCCTGGAACTGCGCCCGGGCGAAGTGCTCGTAGGTGGCGGTGCCGACGTCGCTGGCCGCCACCTCACCGAAGCGCACCTCGGCGAGGGTGAAGCTGCCCCGCTTCACCACCGGCGCCGTGCCGTACCGGTTGATCTCCACCCCGAGCGGGGCGACCCGCTGGCTGACGGCGATCGCGCCGAGCGGGTGGGCCAGCAGCTGGCCGGGGCCGGCCTCGATGCGGCGCAGCGTCACCAGCGGCTCGCCGCGTGGCGGCAGCTGTGCGGTCCAGTTGGCCGGGTCGGCGAGCGCGGCGTCCAGCAGTTCCCCGACGTCGACCGCGGTGGGCAGCGGCGGCGGCGTACGGGAGCCGATCGACACGTCGAAGGAGACGGACCCGCTGATGAACAGCACCTTGAAGCTCGCCCTGCCCCGCGCCCGCCAGGGCCGCGGCCCACTCAGGGTCAGGTGCAGCGAGACCGCCATCAGCTCCCGTCGGCCCCGACGCAGCGCCACCGCGGCGGCGATGTCGACGATGAAACCGAGCGGCGCCAGCTGCACCAGCGCGTCGAAGCCGAGCATGCCGGAGACGTTGAAGCCGGCCGCCTCCGCGTAGACCTCCAGGCGGGCACCGAACTGGACGGTGTTGGAGGTCAGCGCCAGGTACGCCTCCAGCCGCAGCCGCGGGTTGTCCCGATCGGAGAGCGCGATGGCGAGGCGGCGCAGCGCCGGGAAGCCGGTCGGCGGCTGGAACCGGGGGTTGAACCCACCGGCGGCGAGGGCGAAGCTCGGCTCCCGACCCCAGGACATCCGCATCGCCATGTCGCCGGTGATCGGGAAGCCGGCGACCTGCGAGTCGTACAGGGAGGCGTCGATGGCCGCCTGTTCGGCGCCGAAGTCCACCACACCCAGCACGTCCATGTTGATGCTGACCACTGGGTGCTGTGGGTCGGGCAGCGCCATCCGCAGCCGCCCGAGCACCACCAGCCGCATCGGCGCCGGCAACTCCAGCACCACGCCCAGGTCGAAGGTGAGCAGGGTCGGGGTGCCCCAGCCGATCCGGGCCATCGGTCCGAACACGTGCCGCCCCACGGCGACCGGGAACACCGACCCGGCGGTGGCCACCACCTCGGCCGCCCGTCCCACCGGATCGGTGGGGAACATCAGCGAGTTCAACGAGCCGGTGCGCAGCCCGGCGCGCAGGGTGTCGATGTCCACCCGCCGGTTGACGCCGAGCATGCCGCCGACGCCGTTGAGGGTGAACCCGAAGCCGAGCTGGATCGGGGTGAATTCGGCGGAGATCACGACCAGCAGGGAGAAACCTTCGCTGCCGTCGGGCATCCGGATCGGCGAGCCGTCCGGGTTACGGGTGGCCAGCAGGCCGATCGCGCTGACCGCGATCGCCTGGAACTGCAGTTGCAGCACGCCGGCGTACTGACCGGCCCGCTCGTCGACGAAGAGGTAGCCGCCACCCACCAGCGGTCCGGCCTTGATGGACAGCCCGACGCCCGAAGGGGGCTTGAACGCCAGCGCGGCGTCCGCCGGGCCGAGGTTTCCCCCTTCCGGCGGGAAGGTGAGACCCGCCTTGATGCCGATCCGTTCGGCCACGGCCTGCACCGGGCCGAGCCGCAGCGACGCCGACGCACCGAGCACCGCGGTGAGTCCCTGGTCGGCGGCGCCGAGGGCGGCGTGCACCCCGAACACCTCGACCGGGCCGGCGCTGACGTGCAGCGGCAGGTCCACGTCCAGCCCGGCGGCGCCGCGGAAGGTGAGTCCCTTGCGCAGCGACCACGACACGGCGAGGTCGAACTCGGCGCGCAGCCCGTCGGCCGGCAGGACCTGGGCGAGAAAGCCGTCACCGTCACCGGGGGCGATCACCAGCACCGCCCGCGCGGCGGAGACGGACAGCTCGATGTCGTCGAGGCCGCCGCCCAGCGCGGCGCCGATACCCAACCGCAACCCCTGGATCTCCAGTCGGGTGCCGGTGGCGCTGCCCACCCGCACCGCGACACCGGTCGCGTCCGGCACCCGGTCGGCGGTGAGGGCCACCCGCACCACCCCGGTCAGGCCGTCGGGCAGGGTCAGCCCGTCGCGACCGATCGCGAACCCCGCGCCGGCACCGGAGACGGCCAGCCGCAGCGCCCAGCCGGCGATGACCCGGTCGAGGTCCAGTGCGCCGCGCAGCGCGACCACCAGCCCCAGGTCGCCCCGGTCCGCCGGGGACAGTGCGACGGTGGCCCCGACGGTGACGTCGGCGTCGCCGACCCGGATCGGTGCGGCGACGGTGAGCATGCTCTGGGCCAACGCGGTGCCCACCGGGCCGAGATCCGGCCCGTCGGCCGGGTCGACGCCGGGCAGCGCGGGCACGCCCAGCTCGCGCAGCAGCGCGGCGATCCGGGGGAAGAGCCGGGCCGCGCCGGCGTCGGTCGCCGCCGCGGTGCCGAGCCCGTCCGGGAAGTACGCCGCGCGCAGCGCGCCCACGGGGTCGCGCAGCAGGTCGCCGAGGCGGTCCAGGTGCAGCTCGGGCCGGGACCGGGGCAGCCGTACCGGGGTGCCCACGGCCGGCATCAGCGCGCTCACCGGAGTCTCCCCGGCCGGGACGATCAGCGTCAGCAGGACCGCCAGCTGGTACGCCACCGGGTGCTGGCGCTGCAGGTAGTTGACGGTCAGGAAGGTGATCAGGTCCTGGGCGAGCACCTCGACGGGCGGGGCGCCCGCGGCACCGCGCAGCGCGGCCGGCAGGCCGCTGACCGCCTCCACCGCCGCGGCGGCAGTCTCGAGGCCGGCCGTCAGGTCGTCGAGCGTCTCCGGTGGCTGGTCGGCGACCAGGCGGCGGACGCGGTCGACCGCCTCGGCGCAGGAGGCGAGCCACCGCTCGAAGTCGTCGGCCGGCATCCCGGCCAGCGCGGCCAGGTCCCAGCCCAGCGCGTCGAGCACCTCCGCGCGGCGCCAGGGGCTGGTCGCCGCCATGGTGACCGGGGACAGCAGCGCCTCGACCTCGGCGAGCAACTGGCGCTGGAAGTTGCCGTCATCGGCGGGCTGGTTCATGCCGTCTCCGGTCCGTAGAGGGCTGGCGTGAAGGCGATCGGCCACGGGTAGACGGTGTTCGCGCCGGCGGCGACGTGCGCCGCACCGGCCGCGTTGGTGTAGTAGATGACCTGGGGCAGGATCGCGTTCGGGTAGCGCATGTTGGGATGCGGGCCGGACGCGGGGTCGCCTGGGGTGGCGTACTGGAGTCTCGGCCGGATCACCCAGTCGCCGCCCTCCCGGCGGAACTCGCCGCCACCGTTGTAGAGGCGGACCACCTCGCGCTGGAAGACCGCCCGGCTGCGCTGGTCGACCGGGTTGGGCAGATGGTTGCGCATCATGTTGTAGGCGACACCGGCCTTCTCCTCCATCAGCAGCCGGACGCCGCTGCGGATGTTCTCCCGCCAGTTCCACACCTCGTCCGCGTTGGGACCGCGGCCGAAGATGTTGTCGAGCTGGCCCACGCCGTAGCCGTGCGGCGGCCCGAACAACGGCAGCTCCTTCTCGGTGCCGTAGAACCACTCACCACCCTGCCGGGGGTACCGACGCATAGCCGTGTTCCGGACGTCGAACTGGTTGTACCCGCCCAGGATGCCGCTCTCGTGCGTGAAGACAGCCAGCACGGTCGCCCGCCAGCACTCCCGGCTCAGGATGTTGACCGAGGCCACCGTCAGATGGTTGTCGTAGTACTCATCGACCAGCGCGCGGATGGCCGCCTCGATGTCCGCGTTCGGCGCGGGGTTCTGCCCGATGACCCGGAACTCGGGCATCCGCAGCAGGGGCGCGTCGCCGGGCGGCAGCCCGAGCGTGCCGTCGGCGGCGGCCACCAGGCCGACGTCCAGCGGTTGCCGGTCAATCCGGAACGCCGAGACCCGCAGCAGGCCGTCGCCGCCTCGGATGATCTCCCGCCGCCCGCCGGGCACGGTCGCGTCGGCCTCGGTGACCGTCGGTTGGAACTCCAGGACCAGCGCCGGCCGGGTCGCCGCCCCGGCGGCCCGGCCCCACGGTCGGTCCGGACCGCTCACCACGACGGCGGGCAACCGCCGGTCGGCGGCGGGGAACGGAACCTGAGTCGGCGCCGGGTCGTAGGCCCCCGGCAGCCGCCCGTCGGCGTCGACGGTGAGGTCGCGGCCGGTCCGGTCGGTGAACTGGCCCTGCGCGCCGTAGTACAGCTGCGCCACCGGAGTGCCCGTAACCGCGGGCAACTGGAACGAGTGGCCGACGAGCGGACGCGGCATCGGCGCCGGGAAGGCGTTGGAGTTGGCGTCCGGCCCGTCCCAGCCGAGGTCGAGCCGCCAGTCCCAGTCGATTCGCAACTGGACCGGCCGGGGCGGGTCGACCTCGGGGTCGGGCGGGTCGAGCACCGCCTTGCGGGCGTACCGGCGGCGCAGCAGGTCGCGCAGTTGGTCGGCGCTGAGGCCGACGAACTGCACCTCCCCCATCCACATCGGCATCTGCGGAGTCAGCAGATTGCCGCCCGCGGCGACCGGACGCTGCTGGTTGCGGATCTCGTACCGGACCATCCGCCGGACCCGGGTCTCGGCCATCAGCGCGGCGACGGTGGCCTGGGGTGAACGACGGAAGTCCACCACGATGCGCTCGTCGGCGGCGCCGAGCTGCGGACCGCGGGTGGCCGGCTGCGGGTCGTCGACCAGGGCCAACTGCCCGCCGCACAGGTGCACGGTGAACGACTCGACGTGCGGCACCGCCGGGCCGGACGCGGTGACGACGATCTCGACCGGGCCGAATGCGTCGACGGCGGCAGCCAGGAAGACGGTCGCGCTGAATTTCCGCACGCCGGCCGTGACCGGCCCGAGTTGTGCGGTCAGCTCGGTGGTCTGCGGCGCGTCGGCCGCGATGCCGGTCCGCAGCGTCACGTCGGTGCCGGCGGCGGCCCGCAGTCGCAGCCGTACCTCGGTCGCCGCCCCGTCCACCTCCCCTTCGAGGCGAAGGCCCCGCTCCAGCGGACGACTGGCAACGGGTGGCACGGCGGGCACACCGCCCTCGGCGACGGTGAGGAAGCGTTGGCCCTGCGGGTTCGGCGCCGTCCAGGTCGGCGGGCCCTGGGTCAGGCCATCGCTGTAGTAGCTGTCGGGTAGCTCCCACAGCACCGGCCACAGTGCCAGCTCGGTCGGGGTCACCAGGCGCAGCAGTCGGGCGGGCAGGGCCAACGACCGTGGCTGCTCGGCGTCGACCGGCGGGACGGCCGGCACGGTGCGCGGCTGGAACAGGTTCGCGGTGGCGAGCAGCGGGTCGGGCAGCGGCCGCGCCCCCGTGCTGTACGCGACCTGCGCGACCGTGCCGGTGGCCGGTTTGAACGGCTGGGTGTAGTCCCACGGGTCGGCCGAGTCGCCGGCGCTGCTGGCGTACAGGTAGCCGTCGGTGCCGCCGCGTAGCCGGCGGGTGGTGCTGCCCTCGCGCCAGTACACCCAGGTGTCCTCGGCCCGGCGGTCGGTCCCGGCGGTGCCCTCCGCGCCGGCCGCCTGGAGGACGAGCACCAGGTGGTCGGGATCCCGCGGCGGGCCGGCGGCCCTGGTGGAGAGGTCAACGACGCAGCGGGTCAGCGGTGCCGCCGCGCCGGTGCCACCGAGGCGCCACCACAGCGTCTGCACCGCCTTCTTGGCGTCGCCCGCAGCCCAGGAGAGGGTGAGCTCGCCGAGGTTGGCGTAGCCGACCACCTCCTTCCCGTCGCCCCACTTGCCCAGGTAGTCGTCGTGGTTGTCGGTGGCGGCCAGGTACTGCCCGAGCGCCGCGGAGCGGCTGCCGGTGGGCGGGTAGACCGGTCTGGGCGTGCCGGGCCGGGGCGGGATGGTGGGGTCGGCGGCGTCGTGCTTGACGAACGTCACCTCGTACGACCAGTCCTGGGTGCGGGTGACCCGGCGCAGGCTCTCGGCCTCGGCCACCGCCGGGGTGCCGGTGACGGTCCACGGGACGGTGGCGATGCCGCCGGTGTACCTGTCGACGATCTCCGTGCCGACGGTGAGCTGGCCCCCGCCCGGGTTGGCCCAGCCGTAGCGGCGGCTGCGGGGAAGCCGGTCGGCGGTGATGTCGAAGCCGGTGCCGTGCAGGAACCGGGTCAGCCCGTCCTCGTTCTTGGCGGCGCTGGAGACGAACTGGGCGATGACGCCGCGGGTGGTGCCGGGGGCCAGCGCCCGGAACGGGGCGGCGCCCTCGTAGCGTAGCCGTGCCGCGAAGCCGTAGCCGACCTCGCCGGAGAGCAGGATGATCCGCTGCCGGCGGGTGCCGTCGTCGGCCGGGGTCGCGCGGGTGAACAGCCGCGACAGCAGCTTCTCGTACGCGGCCCGCTGCAGTCCCCACGCCTCGGTGTCGACGCCGCCACGGCCCCGGTAGCGGGTGCCCAGCATCCGCTGCACGAAGTCGGAGACGAACGGGTAGCCGGCCACCGGCGCGGCGGAGGCGACGAAGGTGGCGACCTCCGGCCCGAGGTCCGGCGGGTCACCGATCTGGTCCTTGAAGGCGGCGTCACCCCAGAGCAGCGCCGGCGGGTCGTCCGGCCCGCCGAGGTAGACCCGGGTGGTCCGGGTGTCCAGCACGATCAGCTGATGGGCCGCCCAGCGCAGGTGGTAGTGCCAGCCCAGCGCGCCGGCGGGCCGCTGCGGCACTCCGTTCAGGATGTTGGTGGGCAGACCGACCAGGTCGCGGATGGTCGCGCTGGTGGCGTCCTCGGTGCCGGTCCAGCCGGCGACCGCGGCGAGCAGGCGCCGGCCGGGCTCGCCGGTCGCTCCGGCGGTGGCGAAACGCTCCGGGGTGTTGCCCCACGCCTGGCAGAGCGCGTAGGCGGTGAGTGCGTTCTGCACCACGCGCCGGCCGAGGCCGCCGTCGGCCAGCGCCTGCTCGGTCCAGCGCTGGGTGGCGTACCAGTCCTCGCTGACCTCGTGCTCGCCGAGCACCAGGTAGGTGGGGATGTTGGCCAGCACCCGGCGGATCGCGCCCAGGCTGTCCCGGAAGGCGGTGAGGGCCTTGCGTTCGTCGAGGAAGGCGTCGCGGCGCGCCGAAGCGGGGCCGTACCCGGTCAGCGTCTCCCAGGCGTCGGAGAGTCGCATGTCGGTGGGCTTGCGACTCAGCAGCGCGTCGTCCTCCGGGTGGACGTCGCCGAACTCGGGCAGCTGTGCCGGCCAGAGCACGTCGGACCACACGGTCAGGTACATCGCCCAGAACTCGGCCAGGGAGAGCAGGTGGCTCTTCGCCGCCGGCGCGGTCAGCCCGGCCGCCGCGACCAGTTCCTGGCGACGGCCCGGACGCAGCCGCTGGTCGGCGGCCGGCACCCCGGGCAGCGTCTCGGCGGTGGCGCCGAGAGTGGTGGCGACGCCCCGCAGGACCGCGAGATGACCGTCGGCGACGTCGTCGGCGTAGATCTGGCTGCCGGTGAGCACCAGTTGCTGGGGCCGGGCGAGCGGGTCGGCGACGTCGGCACGCAGGATGTCGTCGAGCACGGCCAGGGCGTCCTCCCCGGCCCCGTGCGGCTTGCGGCAGGACGAGTGGATCACCCGTAGCCGGTTGAGGTCGGCCGGCGGCATGGCGAAGCTGGGCAGCGTCGGCCCGCCCGGGTAGGTGAGGGCCGCCTGCGCGGCCGCCGGGGTGGCCGCGACGATGTCCGTGCCGTACAGCCGGGGCTCGGTCGTCGGTACGGGCGCCGCCTCGTCACCGGGCGCGCCGAAGAACACGTCGTACCGGTACGTGGTGCCGGCAGCCAGCGGGGCCGGGCCGGTCGCGGTCACGGCAACCAGGTGGCAGTTGGTCGCGAGCCGGACGGTATTGCGGCTGCCCACGTACAGCTGGTCCACCCCGGCACCGTCGGCGTCGCCCGCGTACACCCGAACGGTGACCTTGCGCGGCTCGCGCAGTGCGAGCCAGACGGTGACGGTGTTGCCGTCGACCCGGCGCAGCAGTGGGCCGGCCAGAACCAGTGGAAGGGCGGCGAGCGGTCGTGGCTGCCAGGTCATCGCGACGTCTCCCGATCTCGTCCAGCGCCGACCGGTCATCCGGCCTCGGTCCTCATTGAACGGCGACCGTCCGCCGTGGACATCACATGAAAGAGGCTCGCGATCGGACTCTTTGTTTGACAACCATCGGCAGATCCGAGCGCCTGAGGGGCCGTTCAGTGACGCAGGTTGCCGAGAGCGGCAGACAACCTGCAAGAAACCTGACTCGCCGTTGCATCTCCTGAAATCCCAACCGCAGGGTGGGCGCCACCAGCCGACCTCGGACGAGAGGAGACATGTGATGGGAGCGGATGTCGACGAGTTCGACGTCACCTGCTTCGACGAGGACGACGACCCGGAAGGCAACATCGGCGAGCCGGTCGAGTACGACCTCGCCACGGTCGAGGAGGAGGACCAGCCGTGACAGTGCACCTTGCCGGGGCCTTGAAGGTCCTACGGGACGAGGTCAACCAACGCTGGCCGTACCGGGACCGGACCTCCGACGGCTGGATCGGCGACGCCGCCCACCAGGGGCGCAGGTCCGACCACAACCCGGACGCCGACGACAGCTCCGTCAACGCCCTCGACATCGACAAGGACGGCATCGACCCGCTACTGGTCGTCCGCCGCTGCATCGAGCATCCCTCGACCGAGTACGTCATCTTCGACCGCACCATCTGGAGCCGCAGCCGCGCCTTCCACCCCGCCCGCTACACCGGATCCAACCCGCACGACAAGCACATCCACGTCAGCGTCAGCCACCAGCCGAGCCGCGAGGACAGCACCCGGGCCTGGGGCATCGTCACCTCGACGGCCTCGAAGCTTGGTGACCGCACCCTGCGTTCGGGCAGCCGGGGCAGCGACGTGCGGGAACTGCAGACCGTCGCCAACAAGCTCGGCGCCCGCCTGGCGGTCGACGGCGTGTTCGGCACCAGGACGCAGACCTGGGTCCGCGCCTTCCAACAGAAGAAGAAGCTGACGGCCGACGGCGTGGTGGGGCCGAAGACGGTCGCCGCGCTGCGGGCGGCGAGCAAGCCCGCACCACCGCCGAAGTCCGCGCAGCACCCGCCCGGCAGCCGTACCGTCCGGCGTGGCTCCACCGGTCCGGACGTTGCCTTCGTCCAGCGCTTCATCGGCGAGCGACAGTGCGGGAAGCCGACCGGGACGTTCAACGCCCGCACCGAGGCGGGAGTCCGCTGGTACCAACGGCTGCAGGGAGTAGAGGACGACGGCATCGTCGGGCGGATCACCTGGACCAGAATGCGGGTGACGATCGGGTACTAGGTTTCGACGAGCTGCCTGTCGGAGGGAGGCGTTGCCGGTGGCCGGTGAGGCGCTGCGCCTCGCGTTCCCGGACGGCCCGCTGGCGGCCGGGACGCCCGTCACCGGGTTGACCGTCCGGCAGCGACGACTGGTCGAGGTGCTGGCCCGCCACCCCCGGGCCCTGGCTGCTCGACGGCCACGACTTCGGCAACTTCGCCATGCTGGTCGGCGAGTACGGGCTACCGAGAGACCGGGCGGAACTGCTCGCGTACCTCACCGGCAAGGGCGGTCACCCGGGCCGCGCTGGCACCGTTGCACTAGACATGTAGCCGTACCGAACCCCCTCGGACGGCGGGAGCGCATGTCACCACCCCTGCTCGTCTGGTTGGCCGGTGGCGCACTGCTGCTGGGCGCCGGCTTCCTCACCACCGTGCTACCTCGACGGCGTTCCCGCGAGCGGGAACGCCGGGTCGCCTGGTCGGCTGCCCGCGCGGCGATCGACAGCGCCTCGGTCAGCCGGGACGCGACTGCCGAGCGGGTCCCCGAGGCGGAGCGCCTGCTGACCCGCGCCGAGCTGATCGCCGCCGAACGCGGCGGTCCGGCGGCGGCCCGGGCGGCGGCCGACTACGCCCGCCGCGCCGACCAACTGTGGCAGGCGCACGGGTGAGGCGCCTGATCCCGAACCACGTCGACCTGCTGCGCTGGGCACTCCTCGGCGTGGCGGCGCTCGTCCTGGTGGTCTTCCTGCTCGCCCAGCGGCAGAGCGTCGACGTCAGTTACGGCCAGTCGCCGGCTCCGTCGACCCGGATCGAGGAAGGCGCGGCCGGCGAGCTGAGCGACGCCACGGTGCCCTCGACGGACGAGATGACCGCGCTGGTGACCGCCGACCCGGTGGTACGCCTCCCCGGCGCCATCGCCCACTGGGACGAGCAGCGGGTGCGGGAGGCGATCGGGGATCACGACACCCGGATCCTGGTCGCGCCGCCCGGCCTCGACGAGGCGGCACGCAAGCGGGTACGGGAGGTCGGGAACGCGACCGTACGGGTGATCGGCACCGAGGTCAGCGGCGGGGCGTACCAGGCGGGCGCCGACACGCTCCCCGGCTGGCGGGCCCAGTTCGCCACCGGCGACGTGACGGACCAACTGGTCACCCTGATCGCCAGGCTACGTAAGGTACCGGCTCCGCCCGACCGCGACGACCTGCGGTGGCGCGAACCGTCCGGACCGGAACTGGCCGCGGTCGTCGCCGACCTGCGCTCGGACGGGCTGCACGTCGGCGCGGGCGCCACCCTCAGCCGGGTGCCCGAGGCGGCCCACACCGCCTTTCCCGACGGGGCCTGGTACGTCGTCCTGCCCGGGCAGCCGTACGGCGAGCCGCTCCCCCGGTACGGGCCGGCGCTGACCCGGCTCGCTCCGGATCGCCCGATCGTGGTGATGTACGGCGGTTGGATCGAGTACCACGGCCCGGCTGCGACGGACTTCGCGGACCTGGCCGGCGCGAGCTTCTACACCCGGTTCGCCGACCGGCTCAGCCGCTACGACTATCCACAGCAGAACGTGCTCGGGGCGTACCTGCACCAGGTCACCGACATCCGATACGCGGGCCTGTTCGACCGGCCGCTGCCGTACCGGCCGTTCGACCCGCTGCGGGTGGCGCTGCCGGCCCTGCCATGGATCTTCGCGGCCTGCGTGGCGGCGTTCCTGGCGCTGTCGGTCCGGTCGCTGCGTCGCTCCCTCGGCGGGCCAGGTGACCCGCGCCGGGGCGGCAGCCCGGCCCGGCTGGCCGGCCTCACCACGCTCGCCGTCGAGGTGTCGCTGCTCACCGACGCCCGCAGCAACCCCGCGCTGACCCGGGGCATCGGCAAGCTCCAGGCGGCCCGCGCGGCGTTGGACGAGGGCCTGCCCGAGCCGCACGTCCGGACGCTGCTGGACGAGGCTGCGGCCGAACTGGACGACACCGCCCTCGTGGTGGGCATCGCCAGCTACCGCCCCGACCAGTACCTCCAAGGCAGGCTGTCATGACAGCGGCGCTCCGCCGCCTGGTCGGCACCCCGTTCGGCCGGGCCGTGCTGGCCTGCCTGGCGCTGGCCGGCTGGGCGTTGTGGTCCGGCGGGATCCTGGACGGCCCGATCGCCCGCCAGGTCCGCTCCTCGTCGGTCTACGTGGCGCCCGGGATCGAGCTGGACCGGGCCGCCGCCGAACGGATCATCGGCAACCGCCGGCTGGTCGTACTGCTGATGGCACCCGGCGCCGACCTTGCCGACGCCTGCGGACGGACCGAGCAGGCCGCGCAGGGCACCGTCGTGTTGGCCATGAGCCACGCCGGGGAGGACTGGGACACCTACGGGTGTTCCCAGCTTCGCCGGCGCGACGACCGGGATCTGGGCCGGGCGATGGTGGTGGAGACGACGATCAGCCGGGGCGTGGACGCCTTCGTCGACCAGCCGTTGGAGGCGCTGAAGGTCGTCACCATCAACTACGACCGGCTGGTGAAGGCCGGCGCCATTCCCGACGGGGCCCGCACGATCAGCCCGTCGCTGCCCCGGTACCTGTTGGCCGGCGCGGCGGTCGGCGGCGTGCTGGCCGGCGCGACGGTGCTCTGGTTCGCCGGGCGCCGGGCCGGTCGGCTGGCCGCCGCCCGACAGGCCCGTCGCGAGACGCACGCGGACAGCCGCAGCGCGCTCACCGCCGCCGCGGCCACCCTCGCCCAACAGATCGTCGACCTCGACCAGCGGTACGGCCGGGTCGCGAACGGCCGCGCCGGCCGGGCGTACCTGCGGCTGGCCAGTGACTACACCCGGCTGCTGGACGACGTCGCGATCGTCGAGGGCGCCGACGAGGGCGCCGTCCGCCGACTCCGCAAGCAGGTCAAGACGCTCAGCCGGCAGGCGTCCCGGCTCGCCGGCGAGCCGCCCGGCCGTGACACCCCGCGCCGCCGTGTCCGGGGCCGGTAGCGGGCCGGTACCTCGGGCGTGGGACGAGAACACGTAACATCGAAAGACTTACACGTTTGAGATTATCCGGATAGCCTCCTGAGCGTCGATGATCATCCATATCGGATGGTCCACTCCTGAGGAGGCTCCGTGTCACAAGCACGCCTACCGCGCCTGCGGCGCGTCGTGGTCACCGCCGGCATCACCACGACCACGCTCGTCGCCACCCTGATCGCGCTGCCGCAACCCGCGATGGCGGCGGGCGGCCCGTACCGGGCCAGCGCCGTGCCGATCACCACCCCGCAGGCGGCGACGGACGTCGCGGTCATCCCCGGCGCGTACGTCGTCACCATGAAGCCCGGCACCGACGCGACGGTGCCGGCACGGGCACTGAAGGCCGCCCCCACCGCCTACTTCCACCGCGCGGTCAACGGCTTCGCGGCCCGCCTCACCACGGCACAGGTCGCCGAGCTGGCGCACAACGCCAACGTGCTGAGCATCGAACGCGACGTGATCCAGTACGACGTGGTCGACGCGACGCAGAGCAACCCACCGTCCTGGGGCCTGGACCGGATCGACCAGACCAACCTGCCCCTGTCTCGCACCTACACCTACAACTCAACCGGCAGCGGGGTGCACGCGTACGTCATCGACAGCGGCATCCAGGCGAACCACCCCGACTTCGGCGGGCGCGCCCAGTTCGCCTACAACTCGATCGACAGCAACAACACCGACTGCAACGGTCACGGCACGCACGTCGCCGGCACCATCGGCGGTACCAGTCACGGGGTGGCCAAGAACGTCCGGCTCTACGGCGTGAAGTGGTTGAACTGCTCCGGCGGCGGCACGCTCTCCAGCGCCGTCGGCGCGGTCGACTGGGTGACCCGGAACGCCAACAAGCCCGCCGTGGCGAACGCCTCCTGGAACTACACCTACAGCGCCACCCTGGCCACCGCGCTGACGAACATGATGAACAGCGGAGTCTTCCTCGCCGCCTCCGCCGGCAACACCGGCGGCAACTCGTGCGACCGGCTCCCCCGTAACCTCTCCGCGGTGCTGGTGGTCGCCGCCACCACCAACACCGACGCCCGGGCCAGCTACTCGTCGACCGGATCGTGCGTGGACATCTACGCCCCCGGCTCGGCCATCATCTCCACCTACCCCACCTCGACCACCAGCAGCCTGAACGGCACCTCGATGGCGACCCCGCACGCCGCCGGGACCGCCGCGCTCTACAAGGCGACGTACGGCGACGCGAGCCAGGCGACGGTGCACAACTGGATCGTGGCGAACGGGGTCAGCGGCGTGGTCGGCGGCAGTCTCTCCGGTACGCCGAACCTGCTGCTGAACAAGCGCAACCTGTAGCCGGCCCGCACCAGCGGCACGCTGATCACCGTCGGCGCCTGGCGCCCGCGGCGGTATAGCATCGCCGACACCCGGCCCCCAGGGTTGTTCACCGCCCCGGGGGCCCGGGTGATCAGGAAGGGAGGGTGCGTGGCCGGCTCCCCACACGGCACTGATCCGACCGACCGCCCGTCGCGCTACGAAGAGTTCTTTCTCGGATTCGTGCGGGGTGAGGGAGCGACTCCGCTGACCGCTGGCCTCTGGCTCCTCGGCACCTTCCTGTTCACGGCGTTGTTCGTCACCTTCGTCGGGTGGCAGGTGTGGGAGAACCACGCGCTGGAAACCCGGGGCCGGATCGCCGAGGCCCGCGTGGTCCGCGCCAGCTACGAGGGGCGCGGCACCGCCCTGAACATCGTCTACGTCACCGGGCCGACCGGCACGACGGCCATCGTGGACAACCCCGTGGGCCGGCCACGCGCCGGCGACGTGATCCAGGTCCGGTACGACCCGCGACACCCCACCAACCTGCGGGAAGCGGAGGCACCGATCTGGCGCTGGCTCGACTTCCTGGTGACCGTCCCACCCGCCGTGGCGGGCTGTCTCGTCGTGCCGGCAGCGTGGATGCGGTTCCGGCGTCGGTTGCGGGAGCAGCACCCACCTCCGCCGAGGCTGATCCCCTGACGCGACGCGGTTGGCGACCCGGCTCACCGCATGCTCCGTCGAGGAGCGGATCAGCGACCGTGCGGCGGGGAGGTCGTGCCGACCCGTACCGCGTGCTCTTCCTGTACCCGGCGGGCGTTCCGCAGGAAGTCGAGGATCGTGGCGAGTTGGTCCTTGTCGTACCTGGCGAGGGCCCGCGCTCCGGCGGCGCCGACGGGTAGGTAGATATCTCGTTCGATGGCGCGCGCGGCGTCCGTGGCGGTGACCAGGACCCGCCGCCGGTTACCGGCGTCCCGGGTGCGGCTGACCAGGCCGGCGCGTTCCATCCGGTCGACGACCGTGGTGGTCGCCGCCGGGCTGAGCCTGAGCGCACTGGTCAGCTCCCCCGCCGACATCGGACCACTGTTGGCGAGGAGGAGATCCATGGCGCGCAGGTCGGTGCGGTTGAGCCCGAGCCGAGTAGCGGCAGCTTCCTCGAAGGCGTCGAAGCTCTGCTGGAGCAGCCGCACCTGCGTCGATACGTCCCGGATCAGCTCGTCTTTCGACATTCGAATCTTTCTGCTAGCGTAATCTCCGATAATCGAAACTATAGCAGGCCGGGGGCACGCCGGATGACCACCGACGACCATGAGATCAAGGATCTGTTCGGCCGACTAGTGCGGGCCTGGACCGACAACGACGCCGTCGCCTACGGCGCCTGCTTCACCGAAGACTCCGACTACGTCTCATACGACGGCACCCGGGCCGCCGGACGCATCGACATGCAGAACGCCCACGACCGCCTCTTCCGCGGCGTGCTCGCCGGTTCCGCGCTCGTCGGCGACATCGAGACGATCCGGCACGTCGCTCCGGGCGTGGCGATCGTCCACGGCACCGCCTCGGTGCTGATGCCGTGGCGTTCGAGGCTGCCCAAGCGGCGCCGGTCCCGGCAGACCCTCGTGGCCGTCCGCACCGAAGGCGCCTGGCTGTTCACGGCGTTGCACAACGGACGGGTGCGTCCGGTGCGGATCCCGGCCCCGGAATCGCTACCGTCCCGAATGGCACGGGCCATGGGACATGCCGCCCACCGCCTCGGGCTGGGCCGGGCTCCGGCCAGCACCTGACCGCTCCGCCGCCGAATCCCGGCGCACCGCCGGCGGCGGTGCCTACGGTGGGAGGGTGCCGGACGGCGAACTGACGATCTTCCTTGGCGGTGACGTGATGACCGGCCGGGGCGTGGACCAGATCCTGCCCCGACCGGGCAGCCCTGAGCTGCGCGAACGCGCGGTCGGTGACGCCCGGCAGTACGTGGCACTGGCCGAGTCCGCCAACGGGACCGTCCCGCGACCGGTGGATCCCGCGTGGCCCTGGGGTGACCTGCGGTCCGTGCTGGACGAGGCGTGCCCCGACGTACGGCTGGTGAACCTGGAGACGGCGGTGACCCGGCGCGGCAGCCACGCGTCGGGCAAGGCAATCCACTACCGGATGCACCCGGACAACATCGCGTGCCTCACCACGGCCCGGCTCGACGTCTGCGCGCTGGCCAACAACCACGTGCTCGACTTCGGTGTCGACGGCCTCGCCGACACCCGCGAGACCCTGGTGCGGGCGGGGATCCGGGCGGTCGGCGCCGGCCGAAACCACGACGAGGCGTGGGCGCCGGCCCGGCTCGACGTGTCGGCCGACCGCCGGTTACTGGTGTGGTCGGTCGCCGCCGA
Organism: Micromonosporaceae bacterium KJ-029; assembly: GCA_005402585.1. Lineage (GTDB taxonomy): Bacteria > Actinomycetota > Actinomycetes > Mycobacteriales > Micromonosporaceae > Micromonospora. The sequence goes on from BIFP01000014.1 coordinate 67,209, forward strand.
GTCCAGTGGTGTCCCGCCGGGTTGGGCGGCGACCGGCCCGGCTCCCGGTGTCGCCCGCCTGCCCGAGGTCTCCGCGGCCGGCGCCGGCGAGCTGCTCGACGCGATGCGGCGGGAGGCCCGGCCGGGGGACCTGGTCGTGGTCACGGTGCACTGGGGCTCGAACTGGGGGTACGACGTCGACCCCGAGCAGGTCGCGTTCGCGCACCACCTGATCGACAACGGTGTGCACGTCGTGCACGGCCACTCGTCGCACCATCCGCGGCCGGTGGAGATCTACCGTGGCCGGCTGATCCTGTACGGCTGCGGCGACCTGATCGACGACTACGAGGGGATCGAGGGCTACGAGTCGTATCGGCCGGAGTTGCGGCTGGCGTACCTCGCCACCCTCGACGCGGACACAGGCGCGTTGCTGCGGTTACGGATGGTGCCGATGCGGATGCGGCGGATGCGCCTCGAACCCGCCTCGCCGCCCGACATCCGTTGGCTGGCCGACGTGGTCGACGAGACGAGCCGGCCGTTCGGGACGCGGATCCTCACGGACGGAAACTACCTACGTGCCGAACCGTGACCGGGTCCGGTCGCGCGGGTGCCGACGACGGGATGGGCAGGGCGTCCGGCGACGCCGATAATGAGGCGCATGTCCATCCGTCACCGGCTCGCGGTCGCGCTCGGGCTGACCGTGGCCGGCGTCCTGGTACTCGCCCTGCCGGACAGCTTGGAAGGTCCCCGGCTGGTCGAGTTCGGCCCTGGCCACGGGCCCTCCGCACTTGACCTGGTCGGCATCGCGCTGCTCACCCCGGGCGCCAGCTGGCTGCTGGTGATGCTGGTACGAGCGGTCCCATCGCTGGAGTACACGCCGCGTACCCTGCTCGGCCTGGGCGCCGCCGGTGGGCTCGGTCTCGGACTGCTGCTCGCCTCGGTCTTCGCCGGATTCACCGGCTGGTGGGCGATCGGCGCACTGGCGCTGACCGCAGTCGAACTAGTCCTCCTGGCGCGGGTGTGGCAACGGCACCACGGCTGATCCGGCCGCCTGTGGTGCAGGTCCGTCGGCTCAGCCACCGCCGGCCTCGTACATCGCAATCACGATTTGTGCCCGTTCCCGGGCGCCGAGCTTGGCGAGGATCCGACTCACGTGGGTCTTCACCGTCCAGATGCTGAGGAACAGCGAAACGCTGATCTCCTCGTTGGTCAGCCCTCGGGCGACCAGCCGCGCGACCTCTCGCTCCCGCGGCGTCAGCGAGTCGAGGGCGGTGGATCGTACGGTGGACGGCGCGGGGCCGCGGACGGGTGCGGCGGCGAACCGTTCGATCACCCGGCGGGTCACCGCCGGGTCGAGCAACGCCTGCCCCTCGGCGACCAGCCGAACCGCCCGGCGCAGTTCGTCGGGGGCGACGTTCTTGGTGAGAAAGCCGCTGGCTCCTTCACGCAACGCACCGAAGACGTACTCGTCCAGGTCGAAGGTGGTCAGCACGATGACCCGCGGCGTCGAGCCCGGCGATCCCGCCACGATCTGCCGGGTGGCCGCGATGCCGTCGTGGTCGGGCATCCGGACGTCCATCAGTACGACATCCGGCCGCAGCTCCGCTGCCATGCGCACCGCGTCGGCGCCGTCGGCCGCCTCACCGACCACGACGATGTCGGCGGCCCGCGCCAGCAGGGCCCGGATTCCGGAGCGCACGTCCGGCTGGTCGTCGGCGATCAGCACCCGGACCATCAGCTGTCCCCCATCGGCAGCCAGGCGTCCACCCGGAACCCGCCGCCGTCCGGGCCGACCTCCAGCCGGCCGCCCAGGCTGCCTACCCGTTCCCGCATCCCGGCGATCCCGTGCCCGCCCGGCGCCACCGATCCGGCCTGGCCGGGTACGCCCGGCCCGGGCGCGTCCTGGCCCGGGATAGGAGAACCAGAGGCACCCCCCGGCGATCCCGCCGAAACCGGGCGTGCCGCGCCCTCGGCACCCGGATCGGCGAACCTGAGGTGCAGCGACCCACCCTCCCGGCTCAGGGTGAGCGACGCCCGGGTAGCGCCGGCGTGCTTGAGCGTGTTGGTGAGCGCCTCCTGGGCGATCCGGTACGCGGCCTGGGCCACCGACGCCGGAACGTCCCGCACCCCGTCGAGGTCCACCCGAAGTTGCAGTCCGGCCCGCTGGGCCACCTCCGGCAGCCGGCCCAGGTCGGCCAGTGACGGCGCGGGCCGCAGCGGCGCCGGCGCCGCGTCGCGCAACAGGCGTACCGTCCGGGAGGTCTCGCGGACGGCCTCGTCGTGCGCCGCCAGCGCGGCGTCGATCGCCGCCCGGCAGGCGTCCGGCTCCGCGTCGACGGTCTCCTCGGCGAGCCGCAACTGCAGGCCGATCACCACCAGGCTGTGCGCCGCCACGTCGTGCAGGTCGGCCGCCACGGCCAGCCGCTGCTCGGCCAACCGCCGCTCGGCCTCCTGGCGCGCCTCCTCGTCCGCCCGGGCCAGCCGCCGGCGCACCTCCTCGGCCCACCGGCGGCGCTGCCAGACGGCCTCCCCGACGGCCAGCGCCAGGCCGACCACCACGAGGCTCTGCGCCTCGCCGACCACCACCCCGAGCGGCCATTCGTCCTCGACCAGGATCCGCCACCCGACATTGCCCACCGACAACATCACGGCGAGCAGCACCGCGTGCCGCAGGTAGCCGCTGGCGGCCGCGACGAGGAAGGGCAGCAGCAGCGGCCACGCCGTCCCGATCGCCGGATAACCCACCATGTGGTAGCCGACGACCGCAGCCGTGGAGACCAGCAGCACGGCGAGCGGGTGCCGTCGGCGGGCGAGCTGAAGGCCACCGAGGACGATCCCGAGGATCCAGCCGGCCGGGCCGACCGGTAGCGACGCCGGCTCTTCCGCGAGGGCGGTGACGGTACAAACCGACACCGCGACCAGCGCCGCCAGCGCGATGTCCCGGCCGAGCCGGCGCGGGTCCCGGTGCTCAGTCATGGTGGTGGCCATTGTCGCCCGCGGTTACGGGCGGCGCGACCTCCGCCGGGTCGGTGCCGGGCTCCACGAGCACGAACTGGCCCATCATGCCGGCGTCCTCGTGGGCCAGCAGATGGCAGTGGAACATGAACGGCCACTTCGGCGACGGGTACGGCCCGAACTGAACGAGCAGCCGGACCTCGGCGTTCGGTGGAACGTAGACGGTGTCCTTGCGGCCGCGCCACGCCGGCCCGGGCGGCCGGCCGTCGATGGTGAGCACCTCGAACGCCGCGTTGTGCACGTGGAAGTTGTGCGGCAACCCGACATCGTTGCGCAGCCGCCAGATCTCGGCACTGCCCAACGGGATCACGGCGTCGATCCGGGCGGCGTCCATCACCTTCTCGTTGATGTGGAAGTCGCCGAAGACGAAGTCCCGCTGCGCCCGGCCGGCGGCCGGCTGCGGCAGCCGGGACGGCGCCGGAAGGGAAGCCGGCAGCGGCGGAGCGGGCCGCAACTCCCGCGCCGCGCGCAGCTCCAGGATGTCGAACTCGTCGTCGCCGCCGGCGAGCCGGTCGAAGAGCAGGTTGGCGCCGAGATCGGGGGTACGGCTGCGCAGCCGTACCCGCTCACCGGGGCGCAACTCCACCAGCAGCTCGGCCCGCTCACCGGGGCTGAGCCGCAGCTGGTCGACCGGGACCGGCGCTGGCAGCAGGCCGTTGTCGCCGGCCACCACGTGGAAGTCCCGCCCGTCGCCCAGAACGAAGTCGTAGATCCGGGCGTTGGACGCGTTGAGCACCCGCAGCCGCACCCGCTCGGTACGGACGTCGAGCACCGGACCCCAGACCCCGTTGACCAGGATCTCGTCGCCCAGCAGCCCGGTGACCGAGAAACCCCCGAAACCGATGTCGGCCTGGTCCAACTGACCGCCGGCGGTGAAGTTCTTGTCCTGTACGACGATCGGGATGTCGTCCACCCCGTACTCCTCCGGCAGCAGGCCCGCCGCCGCGCCGTCGTCGACGTACAGCAGCCCGGCGACGCCCCGGTAGACATGCTCCTTGGTCCGCCCGTGCGGGTGGGGGTGGTACCACAGCGTCGCGGCCGGCTGGTCCACCCGCCAGACGGGCTCCCAGACCGCACCGGGCCGGATCATCTGGTGCGGGCCGCCGTCGAACTCGGCTGGCAGTTCCATACCGTGCCAGTGCAGCGTGGTCGCCTCCGGCAGGTCGTTGCGCACCACTGGGGCGAGGGTGTCACCCCGGGACACCCGTATCGTGGGGCCGAGATAGCTGCCGTTGACCCCCCAGGTATCGGCCTGCTTGCCCGGTAGCAACTCGGTCTGACCGGTCTGCAGCCGCAGGTCGACCCCGAGCCGGCCGTACGCGTCGCGGACGCTGCGGGCCAGCGGCGGGATGGCCAGCGGCCGGTCGAACGACACCTTGCCGACGTTGCTGCGGTGCGCGGTCGTCCAGACGTACCCGGCCATGCCGGCTGCGGGCAGCGCCACCACCGCCCCGGCAACGCCTGCCCCGCGAAGCAGGGCCCGGCGGGAGATCCCCGTCACCGACTGCCGCCCGGGCCTGTGCGTCCAGCCGGCCAGGCAGTGACCAGCAGACCCACCGCGATGATCCAGATCGCCACCCAGGATTCCGGCGCGGGCACGATCCGCGGATCGCGCAGGATCACCCAGATCGGCACGAACAGCCCGCCGAACAGGGTGAAGACACCGAACAGCGCGACGACCACGCCGGCCAGGCGGCGTAGCAGGATCCCTCGAGATCGACTCTCCGTCATGCGGACGACGCTATGCCGGCACCTGCCCGCGCCACATCGCTCCGCAGAGCCATCCCGGACCACATCAGAGGCCGGACGGTGGCGGTTCCTCGCACGGGTCTGGCGGGTACACCGCGGTTGATCTGACGAACGCAACGCACCGCGACGGTTCAGCCGAGATCGATGACCAAGCCGGTGGTGGCCACGCCGACCTTGCCCTGGTAGCCGTCGGCGGCTGCGGCGCGGGCGGTCGCCGGATCGGTACCGGGCTGCAGGTGCGTCAGCAGCAGTTCTCCGACGCCGGCCTCCGCGGCCTGCCGGCCCACCTGGCGCGCGCTCGACAGGTCCCGCCGCGAGTCCTCCGGCACCTGATCCACATAGGTGGCTTCGGCCAGCAGCAGATCCGCGTCGCGGGCCAGCTCCACGACCTCCGGACTCGGGCCGGAGTCACCGGTGTACACCAGCACCCGATCGTCCACCGTCAGCCGTACGCCGGCATTGGGCACCCAGTGCGACAGCAGGCGGGTCTCCGCGCGAAACGGGCCGATGTCCAGGCGACTGCCGGCGGTGAACTCGTGCAGCACGTATGCCGCATCAAGCATCCCAGGGCGGTCCAGTGCCAACACCGCGTTCAGCGCGCCCGGCAGCGCATACACCGGCAGCGGTGCGGGTGGATCGTCCCGCAGGGCACGCGACCGCAGCAGCGGGTTCAGATCGGCGCAATGATCAGGATGCCCGTGGCTGATGAACACCGCGTCCACCTGATCCTGGGAGACCCGTTCCAGCAGCCGCGGCACGGTCGCGTAGCCCACGTCGACCAGCAGCGTGAACCCGTCGTGCTCGACGAGGTAGCCGCTGCACGCCTGACCCGCCTCGGGCCAGGCACCACACCCACCGAGAACCGTGATCCGCATCCCCGCACTGTATCGGCCGATTCCTTTTCCTCGGGCCCTCGGCGAGGCGGACCCGCAGCGCGTGTTGACGACCTGCGCCGCGAACCGTGTTCAGGATGACGCCGCGGGCGATGCCGAACAGCCACGCGCGCGTCCCCGGTCTGCTCCGGCAGGTCGTCGAGCCGACGCCAGGCAACCAGGAACGCGTCCGCCGCCACATCCTCGGCATGCGTCGGATGGACCCGACGCTGGATGAACCGGAGAAGGTCGGCGTACGTGGCCTCGTACAGCCCGGTGAACCGGGCTTCACGCTCCGGGACGTGGCGCTGCTCGCTCATGACCTGTACCTGTCCGGCATGTGGACGAGTGTGTCCCGACGCGGTGCGAACCGGCCTGGAAAGCGGACGCCCAGGTCAGCCCGTCCGGGCTGACCTGGGCGTCGACACTGCTCAGGAGAGGTCGAACCGGTCCAGGTTCATGACCTTGACCCAAGCGGCCACGAAGTCGTGCACGAACTTCTCCCGGGCGTCGTCGCTCGCGTAGACCTCGGCGAGCGCACGCAGCTCGGAGTTCGAGCCGAACAGCAGGTCGACGCGGCTGCCGGTCCACTTGGCCTCGCCGGTGGCGAGGTCACGGCCCTCGAAGGTGTTCGCGTCCTCGGACGTCGCCTTCCACTCCGTACCCAGGTCGAGCAGGTTGACGAAGAAGTCGTTGGTCAGCGACCCGGGGGTCGTGGTGAGGACGCCCAGCGACGACTGCTGGTAGTTCGCGCCGAGGACGCGGAGACCGCCGACGAGGACGGTCATCTCGGGCGCGGTCAGGGTCAGCAGGTTCGCCTTGTCGACCAGGAGGAACTCGGCCGGCAGAACGTTGCCCTTGCCCAGGTAGTTGCGGAACCCGTCGGCGGTCGGCTCCAGCGGGGCGAAGGACTCCACGTCGGTCTGCTCCTGCGACGCGTCGGCGCGTCCGGGCGCGAACGGAACCTCGACGGGGTGACCGGCGTTCTCGGCGGCCAGCTCGACCGCCGCGGACCCGCCGAGCACGATGAGGTCGGCCAGCGAGACCTGCTTCCCGCCGCTCTGGGCGGCGTTGAACGCCTCCTGGATGCCCTCCAGGGTGCGCAGCACCGTAGCCAGTTCGTCGGGGTTGTTGACCTCCCACCCATTCTGCGGTTCGAGGCGGATGCGCGCTCCGTTGGCGCCGCCGCGCTTGTCGCCGCCGCGGAAGGTCGAGGCCGACGCCCACGCGGTGGAGACCAGCTGGGAGACGGACAGCCCCGAGGCGAGGATCTGGCTCTTGAGGGTGGCGATGTCCTCGGCGTCGACGAGGTCGTGCGTCACCGCGGGGATCGGGTCCTGCCAGAGCAGCGTCTCGGTGGGGACCTCCGGGCCGAGGTAGCGGACGACCGGGCCCATGTCGCGGTGGGTCAGCTTGAACCACGCCCGGGCGAAGGCGTCCGCGAACTCCTCCGGGTTCTCCAGGAAGCGCCGCGAGATCTGCTCGTAGACCGGGTCGAACCGGAGCGCGAGGTCGGACGTGAGCATCCGCGGTTCGCGGCGCTTCGCCGGGTCGTGCGCCTCGGGCACCATGTCTGCGCCCGCGCCGTTCTTGGGCCGCCACTGGTGCGCGCCGGCCGGCGACTCCATCAGCTCCCACTCGTACGCGAAGAGGATGTGGAAGAACTCGTTGTCCCACCGGGTCGGGTGGTAGGTCCAGGTGACCTCGAGCCCGCTGGTGATGGTGTCCGCACCCTTGCCGGTGCCGAAGCTGTTCTTCCAGCCCAGGCCCTGCTCCTCGAGCGGGGCACCCTCGGGCTCCGGGCCGACGTTGTCGGCGGGGCCGGCACCGTGGGTCTTGCCGAAGGTGTGACCGCCGGCGATGAGCGCGACGGTCTCCTCGTCGTTCATCGCCATCCGGCGGAACGTCTCGCGGATGTCGCGGGCCGAGGCGATCGGGTCCGGGTTGCCGTTCGGGCCCTCCGGGTTGACGTAGATCAGGCCCATCTGGACCGCAGCGAGGGGGTTCTCCAGCTCCCGGTCACCGGTGTAGCGCTGGTCACCGAGCCAGGTGGTCTCCGGGCCCCAGTAGACGTCCTGGTCGGGCTCCCAGACGTCCTCGCGGCCACCGGCGAAGCCGAAGGTCTTGAAGCCCATCGACTCCAGGGCCACGTTGCCGGCGAGGATCATGAGGTCGGCCCAGGAGATGCTCTGGCCGTACTTCTTCTTGACCGGCCACAGCAGGCGGCGGGCCTTGTCGAGGTTGCCGTTGTCCGGCCAGCTGTTCAGCGGCGCGAAGCGCTGCTGACCGGCACCGGCGCCACCGCGACCGTCGCTGATGCGGTAGGTGCCCGCGCTGTGCCACGCCATCCGGATCATGAACGGGCCGTAGTGCCCGAAGTCGGCCGGCCACCAGTCCTGCGAGGTGGTCAGGACCTCCGCGATGTCGCCCTTCACGGCGGCGAGGTCGAGGGCCTTGAACGCCTCGGCGTAGTTGAACTTCCCACCGAGCGGGTTGGCCTCCGCGGGGTTCTTGGCGAGGATCTTCAGGTTGAGCTGGTTCGGCCACCAGCCGCGGTTGCCGCCGCCCTGGGTCGGGTGGGGGGCACGTCCGTGTGCGACCGGGCAGCGGGACTCGCTTCCTGCGGTCGCGTCGTGAACGACGGCATCGTGGTTCTCGGACATCGGGTTCCTTCCGTGACTGGTGGAGCAGGTATCAGGCGTTGCCTGCGGTGGAGCAGCCGGGGCACAGGCCCCAGTAGGTGACCTCGGCCTCGTCGATCGAGAAGCCGTGGCCGTCGGACGCGGTCAGGCAGGGCGCCGCCCCGACGGAGCAGTCGACGTCGGCGATCAGACCGCACGACCGGCACACCACGTGGTGGTGGTTGTCCCCGACCCGCGACTCGTAGCGGGCCACCGAGCCGGGTGGCTCGATGCGCCGCACCAGACCCGCGCCCGTCAGCGCCCGCAGCACGTCGTAGACGGCCTGGCGGGACACCTCGGGGAGTCCCCCACGCACGGCACGGATGATCGAATCCGTGTCGGCGTGCGGGTGTGCGTGCACCGCGCTCAGCACCGCGACCCGCGGACGGGTCACGCGCAGAGCCGCTGCACGCAGCATCTCTTCGAAGTCCAGGGCCGTGGCCACGCTCCGCAGTCTGGTCTGTTTTCTGGAATGAGTCAAGAAAAAATCTAGCCGGAGCGGCGGGCACCGTCCACCGCGAGCCGGGTGGGGTCCGCGCGAACCCCACCCGGCCACCTGATCTCGATCCGGTAGCCCCCCCGGCTACCTGATCTCGATCACGGTTGGGCAGGAGAAGGGCAACGACACCTTGATCTGCCCACCGCCGCCGTCCTCGTCGACCAGCCCGGCGAGGTCGATCACGCCGGTCGGCCCAGCGGCGGCCGGATCAGGTGCGGTGGCGGCCGGATCCGGCCGCAGGGTGGCACCGCCGGCGAAGGACCCGCCGGCACCCAGCTCACTGAGCCCGGCCGGCCGCCGGCTCAGGTCGGCGTACGCGGCCGACATGCTGTCGAGGTAGCGGCCTCGGTGCCGCAGCAGGGCCAGGGTAAGCGCCGAGGAGTCGTCCTCGACCTCGTACCGGTCGCCAGCCCGGCTCAGCACGACCTGACCCTGACCGCCGACCTTGGCCTCGGTGTCGAAGTAGAGGCTGACCGTCAGCGCCCCGTCGGACTTCGACAAGTAGCAACGGGTGGTCGCCACCCAACCCGGCGACTTCCCGGGCAGGCCCACGCCGTCGAGCGTGATCTTCCCCCGGGAGACCTCGGCCACGGTCGCCGTGCAGGCCGCACCGCCCTCCAGCCCGGCGAAGACCAGCCGGTCGCCGCGCTGCAACAGATCGCCGGGGATTCCGCCGAAGCCCGCGATCAGGGCGACCTCCTCTTCGCTGAGCTTCCCGAAGGACAGCCGGTCGACGCGCCGCCACTGGCCCGCGGCCAGCATCCCGGACAACTCCTGGCAGGAGCGCCCGCTGGCCAGCGTGACCTGGGTCTCGGACTCCGACACCGGCACCACGTCGTCGGTGAGGTACAGGCCGGCGAAGGCGGCCGGCGCGGCCCCGCCGTCGGCTGCTGCGGCCCCGCCGTCCGAACGGCCGACCGACGTGGAACCGTCCGAGGTGGAGTCGCTACCGGTGCAGGCGGTCAGCGCGAGCATCGCCGCCAGGCCGACGACGGCCGCCAGGATCCGCCGGGGCTCACGTGTTGTCATGGACGTACCTCACCTTGGGGCAACGCGGGTCGTCGGTCACCCGCACGACGGGCCAGGAGAGCCGGCTGAACGGGAAGGTGCTGCCGGCGAGCAGGATCTCGACGTCGCCGACCGGACGGCCGATCCGGTTGTCGGCCAGCACCACCGCACGGGTGTTGAGGAACGGGTAGAAGCGGATCACGCCGTCGAGGAACTGGCTGCCCCCCTCCCCCTTCATGATGAAGAAGGGTTGTGGCCCCGGCCGGTCGTCCGGCGTAAAACTGATCTTGTTGTCCTTGCCGGCGAAGTCCTTCGGCACGCGCACCCCGGTCGCCGCGCCGGCCATCTGCAGCAGCTGGCCGCTCTGCGCGCCGTCGTAGCCGGCGGTGCCCTTGAACGGTCCGGTCACCCCGGCACAGCTGACCAGGTCGACGTAGACCTTGGGCAGCTTCGCGAGGATCAGGTTGACCTCGCCCGCGCCCTGGGCCAGCACGATGTCGGATCCGTGGTACGTGACCTCGATGGTGATGCTCTGCGCCGGCAGTCCCGCCTTGACCAGCACGTCCCGCAGCAGGTCGAAGTTCTTGCCCACCCCGAACCCGACCGGGTTGGACAGCAGGCCGTACACGTCACCGAGTTCGAACGGGAGACTCTCCTTGTCCAGTGAGGCGAGGTAGGTGGCCTGGCCGGTCAGCTTCTCCCCCTCGCCGTCCGGCTCCTCCACCGGTGGCTTGACCTCCAGGGTGGCCTTGCCGTCCTCACCCGTCTTCACCCCGCGGGTCATCTTGCTGCTGTCCGCGGACACCGCCCTGAGCAGTTGGGCGCCGCCGCCCTGGATCCGGCCCGCCTGCGGCTGGATGCTGTCCCACCGGACGGTGAAGCCCTTCAACGGTCCGGTCTTCGGGATGGAGACCCCCGCCAGCGCGTAGCAGTCCAGCTTCTCCAGCGCCACCTCCAGGTCGAAGGTCGCGGACGCGGTCAGCAGTACGTGCTCGGCGCGGCTGCCGGCCTTGTGCTTGAAGTGCGTGCTGGTCTTGTCGGCGGTCAGCGAGATCCGGGCGCCGAGCAGCAGCAGGATCGCGCTCGCCGCCGCCGCCGACTTGCCCCACACCTCGTCCGCCCGACCGAGCCGGTCCTGCGTCTCCTCGGGAAGGATCTTGATCAGCCCGTCCTTCAGGTACCCCTTGATCGAGTCGATCGTCCCCTTGGCCACCGGGTCTTCGGGGGAGGCGAACCGCCTCGAGAGTGCCTTGCACGGCCCGTCCGACGCGGCGTACGCGACACCGCCGCCGATCAGCCGGTCGACCAGGCCCGGCCGGGCCGCCGCCTGCGGCTGCCCATCCGTGGCCACCTCGGCGAACCGGCTGGTGGCGTGCCCCAGCAGCAGGATGCTCTGCAACGGGTCCAGGTACACCGTCTCCGGGGCGGCGCCGGGGAACAGCACCTGCTGGCGGTGGGCCGACAGGGCCCGTACGCCGGCCGCCGCGGAGACGAAGATCGGATGATCGCCCGGCTGCTTGGCCCAGCCGCCGATGGCCGTGGTGAGCTGGGCGAACGTCGCCTTCTTCGCGGTCAGGCCGACCGCGTGCAGCAGGTCCGCGAACTGGTCCACGGTGTACCGGTCACCGGCCCGGGTGGCGGCGGCCAGCAGCGGGAGCAGCTCGGCGTAGACCGGCGCGTCGTGGAGCGCCACCTGGTCGGGCATGGCCACGACCGGCCCCTTCGCGGACACGATCGGGTGCCCGGACCGGCGCAGCAACTCGGCGGTCGCCGCCGTGGACCGGGCCGGGTCCGCCGAGTGGATCTCGGCGACGAGCTGCTCGGCGGCCTCGGTCGGGTCGTCCGCGAGCCGTCCGGCCACCGCTTCGATGGCGGCCCGGTCGACCGCCCCGGTGGGCTCCGGGTCGTCCCGGTCAGCGGTACAGGCGGTGGCGACGAGAGCGACGCAGATCAGCACCGCCACCGACGATCGCCAGCGCGCCCGCGCTCGCCCCGGTGGCGGGTCGACACCTCGTGCGCGGCAGGAGGTGCGTGTCATCGATGTGGATCCCTTCGCAGTGGGGCCGCGCGGCACCGGTCGGTGCCGCCCCCGGGGGGAAGTAGAGCGGCCGTCCGATCCCGACCGCCAGGGACCGTTGTCCCGCCAGCTCGGGATCGTCACCGGCCGTGAGCCCGCCACCGCCCGGTCCGCACCGCCCGGTCCGCCCGCCGCGTTCCGGTGTCCCGGCCCAGGTCCCGACAGGTCGGGACGGGTGACCCGTGCGTACCGGGTCGGATCGCCGGCATCGTCCGGGGCGACCCCGTTCAGCACACCGAGGAGGTAACCACGATGCATTCCGCCACGATGCCGGCGAACCCGGCCGACAGCCGGCCGCCGGCACCCGTACGCCATTGGCGAGCCTGGGCCCTGACCGGTACCGCCGGTGGCCTGGTCGGCCTGGTCGGGCTCTTCGCCACCGCCACCCTGACCGCCCCCGCCGAGGAGTTCCGCGGCGACAACGCGGACTACGTCGCCGCGATCGCCGAGCGCACCGGCTACGTCTGGGCACACCAGGTGGTGACCGTGGTCGCCATCGTCTGCCTGGCGATCTTCGCGGCCGGGCTGCGCCGGTACCTGGGGGCGCAGGAACCGGCCGGCAGCCTGGTGCCGACGCTCGCCGCGACCGGCGTGAGCCTGGTGCTGGTCGGCCTGCTGATCGGTGGCGGCATCTCGACCGAGCTGTTCTTCTCGCTGGGCGAGGCCGACCAGTACGACCCTGACGTCATCGCCCCGCAGCTCACCATCTTCGCCACCATGGCGTGGCTGTGGGGCGGGATCGGGCTGACCGCCGGGGCGGTCGCGATCGGCGGGCTACGCCACGGTTCGGTGAGCCGCTGGTTCGCGGTCTTCAGCGCGGTGATCGCCCTGCTGGTCGCCGCGACGCAGCTCGCACCGGTGCAGTACATCGCGCTGGTGCCGGGGGGAATCTGGATGATCGTCGCCGGCCTCGCGCTGGCTTACGGCCAGCGTCCGGACACCGGGCGGACCTGACCGTGGGACACCGGCCCCGGCCGGCGGGTCCACGTGCGGCGGACGGCCTCGCCGTAACGCCCGACGTACCGCACCGGTCGTCCGATCCGGCCGGGCCGGCCGATCGTCTAGTGTCGGCGGCGCCATGACCACCGACCGTGCGGCCGCGTCACGTGCCGACGTCCCGACGCAACCGGGCGGCGACCTCGACACCCGCCGCACCTGGACCCGACAGGCCGCGTGGCAGCTGTGCGGGGCGACGCTGCAACTGACGGCCATCGCGCTGGGGCTGGCCGCGCTCAACCGCGCCTCGATCAGTGACGTGACCCACCTGTTCATGGTGGTGGCCTGCGGGATAGCCGGGGCGACGATCGCCGCGCACCGGCCGAGGAATCCGGTCGGATGGCTGGCCCTCACCAGTGGTGTCTGCTTCTCCCTCCAGGAGGCGTGCGGCCAGTACGCCGCGCACGGCCTCGTCGTCGACCCCGGTTCGCTGCCGTTCGCCGCGGCGCTGGCCTGGCCGCAGAACTGGCTGTGGGTTCCCGGCAACGTCGCCGTGGCGCTGATACCGGTGTTCTTCCCCGACGGGCGGATGCTGTCGCCGCGGTGGCGGCCGGCCATCGCGGTGGTGGTGGCCCTCGGCGTGGCGGCCATGGTCGGCGGTGCGCTGCGCCCCGGAGCCAACGAACAGATCACCCCGACCGGGGCGGTCAATCCGCTCGGCGTACCGGGGTGGCAGCCGATCGCCGACGGCACCGCCGCCGCGGCCACCCTGGTCAGCGCGCTGGTCTTCCTCGCCGCCGGCAGCACCGTGGTGTGGCAGGCCCGCCGCGCCCACGGGGTGCGCCGCCAGCAGGTCAAGTGGCTCGGGTACGCGGTCGCACTCGCGGTCGGGGTGGTGGCCGCCCGGCTTGTCACCGGCCTGACGGACGGCCACCCCGGCATCTGGCCGTACGGCAGCGTGTTCTGGGACCTGCTCGGGGGTGTGAGCGCCGCGCTGGTCCCGATCGGGGTCGGCATCGCCATCCGGCAGCACCGGCTCTTCGACATCGACCTGCTGATCAGCCGTACCGCGGTGTTCGTCACCCTGTCGACGGCGGTCGGCGGCGCGTACGCGCTGGTCGTCGGCCTGCTCGGGGCCGGCTTCGACACCTCGGCCCTGCCGGTCTCGTTCGTCGGCGCGGCCGTCGCCGCGCTGATCTTCGCCCCGCTGCGGCACTGGCTGCAACGCCGGGTCAACCTGCTGGTGTACGGCGAACGCGACGACCCGTACGCGGTGTTGGCCCGGCTCGGGCAGCGGCTGGAACAGACCCAGGACGCCGGCGCCGTCCTCGCCACCAGCACCGCGACCGTACGCGAGGCACTGCAACTGTCCTACGTGGAGATAGAGACGGTGGACGGGCGGTCGTACCGGCTGGGCGTCCCGCCACCCGACCCGGTGCGGCTGCCGCTGGCCGCCAACGAACCGGTCGGTCACCTGCTGCTCGGGCCCCGGACCGGGGAGACCGCGCTCGGAGCCTGGGAACTGCGACTGCTGCGCGACCTGGCCCGGCACATCGGCGTCGCCGTGCAGGCGGTCCGCGCCCTCGACCGGGCCCAGTCCCTCGCCGCCGACCTCCAACGCTCCCGCGAGCACCTGGTGGTCGCCCGGGAGGAGGAACGCCGACGGTTGCGTCGGGACCTGCACGACGGTCTCGGGCCGACCCTGGCCGGGCTGACCATGCGCGCCGAGGCGGCCCAGGAACTCGGCCCGGGGCCACAGGCACAGCGGCTGCTGGAGGAGATCGTGGTCGACGCCCAAACCGCGGTCGCCGACGTACGGCGGCTGGTCAACGGCCTGCGACCGCCCGCGCTGGACACCATGGACCTGGTCGGCGCGCTGCGGTCGCACATCGCGGCCTGGCCGGACGACGGACTCCGGGTGGTCTTCGACGCCCCGGCGGCGCTACCGGCACTCTCCGCCGCGGCCGAGGTCGCCGCCTACCGGATCGCGGTCGAGGCGCTGAACAACGCCCGCCGGCACGCCTACGCCGACAAGGTGGAGCTGCGGTTGCGGGTCACCGACGGGACCCTGCGCCTGGACGTACACGACGATGGCCGGGGCCGCCAGCCCGGCCAGCCGGACGGCGTCGGCATGCACTCGATGCGGGAACGGGCCGAGGAACTCGGCGGCTCCTGCGTCGTCACCTCCACGCCGGGCGCCGGCACCCGAGTCACCGCGACCCTGCTCACCGGCACGGAGGAGACCGATGGACCAGATCCGAGTGCTGCTGGTTGACGACCACGCACCGTTCCGCGCCGGCCTGCACGCGCTGCTCGCCACCAGCCCCGACATCGAGGTGTGCGGCGAAGCGGCCAGCGGCGAGGAGGCGCTGGCCGTGCTGGCTCGGTTGCAGCCCGACGTTGTGCTGCTCGACCTGACCATGCCGGGCATGGGCGGCATCGCGGCCACCGAGCGGCTGGTGCGGATGAGTCCGCACGTACGGGTGCTGATCCTGTCCATGGCCGACGACGACGATTCGGTCTTCGCCGCGCTGCGGGCCGGAGCGCGCGGCTACGTCCTCAAGGGCGCCCGCCGGGTGGAGATCATCCGCTCGGTGCGGGTGGTGGCCGACGGTGAGGCCATCTTCGGCCCGGCCATCGCGACCCGGCTGATGGGTTACTTCGCCGGGCTCGACCGGGCCGAGCCGGCATTCCCCGAACTCACCGCCCGGGAACGGGAGATCCTGGCCCTCATCGCCCAGCACCTGACCAATCCGCAGATCGCCGCGCGCCTCGGGCTGAGCACGAAGACGGTCCGCAACCACGTCTCCAACATCTTCGCCAAGCTCCAGGTCGCCGACCGGGCGCAGGCCATCAGCATGGCGCGCGAACAGGGGTTGTGATCGGTGCACGGGCAACCGACCGGCGGAACGGCCGGAGCGGCGGCGGCCCGGCCGGCATAATGCGGGTTGGCCGACCGGGGAGGCGGAGGGACAGGCGATGAGACTGGGTCTGCACTACTGGAACTTCTCCACGCCGGCCGACCCGGCGGAACTGGCTCCGACCCTGGCCGAGACCGCCCGAATCTGCGAGCAGGCCGGTGTCTCCGCGTTCTCGGTGATGGACCACTACTTCCAGATGGAGTTCTCCACGTCGGCCGAGGAGCCGATGCTGGAGGCGTACACGACGCTGGGTTACCTGGCGGCGGTGACCGAACGGATGACCCTCGGTGTCCTGGTCACCGGGGTGATGTACCGCTACCCGGGACTGCTCGCCAAGATTGTCACCACTCTCGACGTGCTCTCCGGCGGGCGGGCCCGGCTCGGCATCGGCGCGTCGTGGTACGAGCGCGAGCAGCACGCCCTCGGCGTACCGGTCGTCCCGGTCAAGGAGCGCTTCGAACGTCTTGAGGAGACGTTGCGGATCTGCCGGCAGATGTGGAGCGACGACAACGGCCGGTTCGACGGCCGGCACTACCAGCTGGCCGAGACGCTGAACGTACCGGCGCCGCTGAGCCGGCCGCACCCGCCGATCATGATCGGTGGCGGCGGTGAGAAGCGGACCCTGCGGCTGGTGGCCCGCTACGCCGACTCGTGCAACCTGTTCGGCAACAGCGCGGCCGAGGTCGCGCACAAGCTCGACGTGCTGCGGGAACACTGTGCCGCCGAAGGCCGGGACTACCGCACCATCGAGAAGACGGTGCTGGTCACCCGGCCGCCCCTGGCCGACGTCGACACGTTCGTCGCCGAGGCGGCCGAGTACGCGGCGCTCGGCGTGACCGAGGTGCAGACGATGCCCGATCGCCATCCGGTCGAGTTCGCGCGACAACTGGCCGAGCAGCGGGTCGTCCAGCGGCTGGCCGACCTGACCTGATCCCGGTGCTCATCGCGGGGGCAGCGCGGCCAGCCAGCGGTCCAGTTCCTCCGGGGTGCCGAAGAGCAGCACCGGCGGCCCGGACGGATCGCTCTGCCAGGCCCGCATCCGCCGGCGGACCCGGCCGTACCCGGTGAGGTGCCACACCAGGATCGACTCCCCGGACAGCACGCTGCCCAGCGACTCACGGTTGCCGTTGCAGATCTCCTCCCCCGTCACCAGCCGCCGCCCGGTACGGCGCAGCAGCCGCCGGAAGGAGAGCCCACGGGGATAGTCCAGGCCCACGACCAGGTCGGCGCGGGCCAGCGGCACGTCCCGCCAGCCGTGGTACGCCCCGTCCAGGATCCACCGGTCCCGCCGGCAGATCGCCTCGATCCGGCTGCGCTGCACCGCCATCGGCACCTCCACCCAGCCAGGCTGCCAGAGCAGGTCGTCGACCGGGTACCAGGGCAGGCCGAGGCGCTCGGCCAGCCGTTCGGCGAGGGTGGACTTGCCGGAACCGTGGATCCCGTAGATCAGGATGCGAGACGGCGCGTTCATCGCGCGGCAGCGTACCGCTGGCCGCCGCGCTCAGGTCAGGTCAGGTCGATCGTGTACTCCGCCGTGTGCACCTTCCCGTCGACCTGGAAGTCGAGGAACGCCCGGTACCGGCCCGTACTCGGGGCGGTCAGCCAGAACTTGACCGCCCCGTCGATCAGTTCCGGCTCCGGATGGACGTGTACGTAGCCCAGATCCCCCTCGCGTACGACGACCAGATGCCCGTACGCGCCCAGGTAGCGCTCCAGCTGCACCGGACCGGGCCCGCCGGTGCGGGTGACCCGGAAGACCAGCGGCGCGCTGACCCCCACCGTGGGCGTACCGTCCATCCGCGCCTCGAACGGCCCGGCCGTCGCCTGCGGCAACGCGGGCGGCAGCTCGGCCGGGGTGAACGCGCCCGGCACGTGGTGGTCGACGCCGAGGACCAGCGGCAGCTGGGCACCGTCGGCCGTGGTGACGGAGAAGTCGGCGTAGATGCGGTAGCCGCCGGCCCGGTCGAGCGTCAGGGGGACGGTCCAAGTGCCGTCGGACGCCATGGTCGGGTGCAGGTGCTGGTACCCGCCCAGGTCGCGGCCCACCACGATCAGGTGCAACGCCTTGTCGTGCACGATCGCGAACCGCGTCGCCGCCTTCCGGTCGGCGCCGACGATCCGGAACTGGTAGTCCACCCGTGCGTCGGCCGGCTGGGACCGCTGCACCGGTTGCAGCGTGTACCCGGCGGCGCTGACCGACGTACCGGTCGCCTGCGCCTGGCCAGGGTCGTCGCCGGGATGTGTGTGCGCCCCGGCTCCGGGCGCGTGCTGGTGCCCGTCCCCGGCCGACACTGCCGGCCCGGCGGCGAGCGACCCGCCGCCGGGTGCTGCGGCCTGCTGCGCGTTACCGGTGCGCTGCTCGCCCACACCCAGCCGACCGAGCCCGAACCCGGCCAGCAGTGCGACCACCAACCCGCCGACCAGCAGCGCGAGACGCGCGTTGCTCACCCGGTGACCGCCCGCCACGACCACGCCGTCCACAGCGGACTCGAGCGCATCGGGTGCGACGCGCGGGTCGGCGGTGGCGACGGCACCGGCCGGGGTCGCCTCCGGCGCGGCCCCCGACTGCGCGCGCCCGCCGGCCGTCCGGGCGGTGACCACCGCACCGGCCTGCCGCGCCACGGTGGCGGCGGGCCGTTTCGTGCGGCCCGTGCCCGGCGTGCCTGCCTTGCGACCGCTGCCGGAACCCTTACCCGTGGCGCCGGCGCCTTGCCGGCGGGAGGCCGGCCCGGAGCCGCGGGCCCGTCCGGGGGCCCGGGCCGCGGGAGCCGGGTGGACACGGCGACGCCAGACCACGACGCCGGCCAGCGCCGCGATCACGATGGCCAGGCCGATCCAGGCCACCGGGCCGAGGCCGCTCTTGCCAGCCGAGGGGTCCGGCGGCGCGACCACCGCGGGCGGGGCCGACGACGCCGGTGGTACGGCCGGCGCGGCCGACGACGTCGCGCCGTGCACATGCTGCTCGACGGCCGTCACCAGCGCCGGGTCCGGCTGGTTGGTCGGCGGGCGCCACCCCTGGGGCGCGGCCGTCACCGGCCCCGTGTAGCGGAAGCTCATCGTGCCCCGCACCGGCTCGCCATCCGAGGCCACCGACAGGTAGCTGACCGAGTACTGTCCCGCCGCCGGCAGGAGAGCGAGCTTCACCACCGCCGGGAACCCCGTCGCGTACTCGCGCGGCTCGAACTTCCCGTCGACCAGGAAGTACTCCTGTACCGGCTGGTCCAGCGGCTTGGGCGGCCCGTTCGTCCATCCGTCGTCGACCCGACCGCCGCCCGGGGCGGTGACCGCGAAGTAGGCGTTGGCGGCGACCTGCTCCGTGAAGTACAGCTCCACCGTCGTCAACGGCTCGCTCACAGTGGAGTCCGCAGCCGGGGTAGACATGGCCAAGGCGCCGTGGGCCGCGGCGGGCGGGGCGGAGGCGAGCACGCCGACCGCGAGGGCGACGGCGAGCGCGAGGAGGCCCGAGACCACGCGTCGGGGAGCCTGCGGGAGAAGACGCATCAGAACATCCTCACCATGCCGCCGCTTCGATCAAGAGATTGCCATCTTTTTACGCAGATAGCAAAAGTCATGGTGCTCCTCGACCCATTGTCGACGCGCCAGGCACGAAAGTGCCGCCCGCCCGGGCCGGTGACGATTCGGCGTTCCGTCGAAGCGTTCGGACCCGCTACGGCGGGGCGGCTACCTTCCGGGCCATGCAGACCACGCAGATCCAGCCGCTTGACCCGGCGATCCTCCCCGACGGTGGTGGCACGTACACCCACGGCGTCCTCGTCACCGGTGCCCGCCGAACCGTGTTCGTGAGCGGCCAGGTGCCGTGGGCGGAGCAGGGCGTGGTTCCGCCAGACTTCGACTCCCAGTGTCGCCTGACCTGGCGGAACCTGCTCGCGGTCCTGGCCGAGGCGGGCATGGGCGTCCGGAACCTCGCCAAGGTCACGATCTACCTCTCCGACCGCGGCTACCGCGAGGCGAACGGGCGGATCCGGCAGGAGATCCTCGGCGATCACGTCCCCGCCCTCACCATCGTCATCACCGACATCTACGCCGAGGAGTGGCTGCTCGAGATCGAGGCGATCGCGGTCGACTGACCGCCCAGGGCGACTCCTACGCGATGTTGGCGTCGAGCAGCTGCCAGCCCAGCGGGGTCAGCTCGTGCCGGGCCGTGCGGGCCGACCGTACCGTCATCACCAGGCCGGCGCGGCGGAGCCTCGCCACGTGCGCCGAGGCCGTCGACGGCGCGACGCCGAGCGCAGCCGCGACCTCCCCGGTGCCGAGGCCGGGCCGGGCCGCCAGGATCCGCAGCACCGCCGCCCGGTGTGCCCCAACCGGTCCGGCCAGCCGTCCGTCCGGGCCGTCGGTGCGCCCGCCGCCGCGCCAGAACACCGCTGCGGTACGCGCCGGATAGAACAGCATCGGCTGCTGCCGGTCGTTGAGCTGTCGGTGCACGCCGTCGGTGAGAAACATGCTCGGCACGAGCACCAGTCCGCGCCCGTCCAGCGGGTAGTCCGCCGCCGGTGGTCCGGCGAACTCCAGGTACGGGTAGCTCCATCGCACGAGCCGCGGGCAGAGCGTGTCGAGCATGGCCTCGACGCCGTGCCGGGCGGCCAGCCGCGCCCGGTACGAGACGTCGGCGGCCAACTGTGCCTGCAGCCTCGGCCAGTCGGCCGCGAGCACGGCCCGGTGCAGCGTCACGAACGACCGCGCGAGAGTCCGCCGCCCCTCGTCAGGGTGCTGGATCAGGTCGTCGACGACGGGCGCGCTGCCGGCCAGCACACCGGCGAAGGCAGCGGTGTCCGCCGCGACCGGCACGGTCGGATCGTCGAGCGCGGCGGCGAGTTCGTCCTCGAAGGACAGCGGCTGCGGCGGTGGCTGCGGGGTCAGGAAGTCCGGCAGGTGCCGGGGGTGCGCGCCGCACAGCGCCAGCGCCGGTCGCGCGGCGGCCGGAAGCAGCGGTCGGACCGCATGACGCCACCCGGCCAGCCCGGCCGGGGGCTGGCGCAGCCCGAGGCCGCGTGCGGCCTTCAGCACCTCCTGGAAGGGCATGATGGCGAAGCGGACCCGGCCCACGTCCAGACCGGAGAAGACCAAACGTGGCACCCGGACCACGATAGGGCCCCGCCGGGGTCCGGGGCGACGGGCGGGACCGGGACCGGTGGCCTGGTCGCGCCGGGCGTACCCGTCCTCGGGTGCGGCCGGGTCGGTGACCCGGCCGCACGGTCGGGATCAGCGGTTGGCGGCGAGGTCGGCGCAGTCCGTCTCGTCCGGCAGCAACGGCCGCAGGGTGACCGCCCAACGCTGGCCGCCCGAGATCCACGGGGTTTCCGCGTTGGCCTTCTCGGCGGCCGTGAGCAGCTTGGGCAACGCGTCGCCGGTGACCGTCACACAGCCCAGCCCGAGATCCTTGCCGAGTTCGGCCCCTCCGGGCAGCTCCGGCCCCGGCCAGGTCGCCTCGGGCTGCTCGCCGGCCCCGCGGCCGGCGGCCCACTGCTCGGTCACGGCCGCGACGGCGGTCGGCGCGTACGCCTGTGAACCCGTCAACGCCGCAGCGAGCGGGCCCGTCGTACCGGTCAACGAGTCGGCGAACTCCCGCAGCTTGTCCCGGGCCGCCTGCTGCTCGGCGGTCAGACCCGACTCGGGGCCGAAATCCCCGGCGAGGGCGTTGACCTCCAGCTGTTCGACCCCCTTCTCGCCGAGCACGGTGAACCGGGTCGAGGGCACGTCGGCCACCGGCGGTGTGCCGAGGTCACCCGCGGTGCCCACGCCGGCAGCGCGGGCCAGCTTGATCAGGTTCTCCACGTCCGCGGCGCTGACCGTGCCCAGTTGAAGGTTGGGCAGCGCCGGCCCGGGATAGATCAGAGTGGTCGGCCCCTGGGTGATCACCCGGCCATCGCCGTAGACGCTGATGGCGGGAAGGCGGGCGGCCACCATCGCCGGCGTCATGAACCCGCCCGTGTAGTCCATCCGGAACACCAGGGTGTCAGCGGAGTAGGACATTTCCGGCGGACCGGAGTCCCCCGCACCGATGGCACCGCTCTGCTGTGCGCAGGCGGTGGAAACCAGCAACAGCAGCGGAACGACCGCCAGCCGTCCACTTCGACGAATACTCATGCCGATCGGACGCGATCGGGGGCCAAAGCGTTCCCGCGCGTCGGATCCGAGCGGCGGCACATCCGGCGGCTCCGGCGGTCAGCGGCGGGCGTCGGGGTGCCCGGGCATGCTGGAGCCGCCGCCGCTGCTGCCGGAGGCGCCGCCGGCCACGCCCGAACCGTCGTCCTCGGTGACCAGATCCGGCCGTACGTCGGTGTCGTCCGGCGCTGGGACGTCGGTGTCCGCCTCGACCTGGACCAGGCGGGCCTGGCCGGCGTCGTCCTCGGCGTGTTCCGGATCGACAGGCTGCTCCCCCTGCCGCGTTCTGAAGCCCACGGTCGCCTCCCGTCGGTGCCGTCTCCGGTCGGCGGTGGCTACCCGTGGACAAACCGGCGAAACGTGGGCGGCGGCGGATCAGGGTCAGCGCGGGGGCGGATCGGCAGCGGCGGGAGCGCGGGGGCCGGGTGCCCGCTGCGGCACCAGGCGCAGGATCGTCCGGTCGCCGTCGGCCCGGCCGTACTTCTGGTCGAACTCCCGGGCCACCGGCGTGCGTTCGCCGTCCGGCAGTTCGGCCAGCGCGAACACCCGGGGCGCCGACCGGGGCGTACGCGCCGGCAGCCGCACCCGGGCGGTCAGCGGCGGGCTCGGCCGCCACGCGCCGCAGTCGATGTAGTGGTCGCCGTCCAGCGCCACGTACTGCGCCTGGACCTCGGCCACGTCCGAGTCGTGGTAGCGCAGCGTCACCTTGATCGACCAGTACTGCTCCAGCGACAGGGTGGCCTGCTCGTGCTCCCACAGTTCCTCGAACCGGGCGTGCACGAACCCGCCCCACGGGCTGTCCATGTCCACCTCAAGCTGGGCGACGTTGAACGACAGCTTGCCGACCGGGAAGAACGAGATCAGCCCCCTGCCGTCCCACTGGTAGAGCTGGATCGACGGCGAGGCGTCGTAGACGCGTACCTGCAACCGGCGCCGGTCCTTCGCGTCCAGCTCGGCCTGGAAGGCGGCCAGATGCCGCAGGTTCGCCCGGACCTGCTGCGGGACGTTCACCCGCTGCCGTTCCAACTCCTCGGAACGCTGCTGCGCGGCCGTGCAGTCCGGGTCGAGCAGCAGTAGTTGCACCTCCGCCCCACCGCGCAGGGCCGCCGTCACCGCCTCCAGGGTCGCCTCCCGGTGCCGGTTCTCCAGCAGGATCGTCCAGGTGTCCAGGATGCGTACCCGCCGGAAGCTGCGGTGCAGCCGGGTGACGAAGGCCCGCTGGTCGAAACTCAGGTGCTCCTGCACCCGCGCCTTGCGGGCCTCCTCGAAGAGCGGGTCGAAGATGACGTACGAGATCGCCGCGAGCACCACGCTGGAGCCGAGGTTGAGCAGCAGGTCGCTGAGGAAGCCGGTGCTGCGCCAGGCGGCGAGGAGCATGGCGAGGGCCACGCCGAGCAGGGCTCCGCCGACCACGAACGCCCGCCGCTGCCGGGGCGTACGACCTGGCCGCCAGCCGTCCGCCCGCCGCATCCGGCCCCCTTCCGGTCCGGGCGCCGGACCGACGCCCGGTGATCACTTCGGACGACGAGAGAATACGTGCCCGCTTTGCCGACCGCTGTCCCGTTCGTGACCCATCCGGCGGCGTGTCCCGCACCGGGCCAATCGCTGATCACCACGCGCCGGCGCTGGTCAGGTGGTCGCCCCCTCGTGCCCGGCGGACGCCCGGGCGGCGCACTGGGCCAGCAGCCACGGCAGGTAGGCGACCCGGCCCCGCGCGTCGCCGAGGATCGTCACCAGCACGGCACGGTCGCCGACCCGCAGCACGGCTCGCTCGCCAGCCGCGTACGCCCCGTCGCCGATGCCGGGCAGCTCCTGGCCCCGGGAGTTGAGCCGCCAGATCCACTGTCCGGCCGTCCCGCTCACCGCCTGGACGGTCAGCACGGGCTGGCCGTCGCCGGCCGCGCGGAACTGGGCACCGGCCAGCGGGCCCGGCAGGTCGAGCCGCTCGGCGGCCAGCACCGGCAGGCCCAACGCCTGCCCGACCTCCGCCGCGGTGAACAGCGAGCCCGGCTCGACCGACCCGGACTGCCCGCCACGGCTCGCCGCCAGGCCGTCGGTCTCGGCGACCTCGGCCGGCTCGACCAACCGTCGCGAACGCCCCTGGCCCACAACCGACAGGCTGACCACCCGGCGGGTCCAGGGCCGCACCCGGATCGTCACGGTGTCCCCGTCGTGGCAGCCGCCGGCCCACTGGCTGGGCAGCCCCCAGGCGGTGGTGCGTTCGCCGCTGCCGTCGTCCACCGCCAGATAGTGCAGCCAGGGCCGGGCCGGTTTGTTCTCCTGCTGCGCGGTCGAGCGCCACACCTCCAGCCACAGCACCTCGCCGGTGATGGTGCGCTCGGTGGCGAGGTCCGCGATGGCGCGCACCGCCGAGTAGGTCCCGGCGACCACCAGCAGCAGCGCCAGGACGACGATGCCGTCGAAAACGAAGGTGAAGATCCGCTCCGCCTGGTCGGTGGTGGACGGTGCGAGGTCGAAGGTGCGGCCGAAGATCTTCAGCAGGAAGGCACCGACCGCGATGCTGATCACCGCGCGGAGCAGCAGCTTCGGCAGGGTCTGACCGTAGCGCGGGAAGAAACGCGGGTAGCGCACCCGCACCCGGTGCCAGGTGCCGCCGTACGACGACCAGACCAGCGACCGGTCCCCCATGCCGAGGTCGAGGACGGCGCTGGTCAGGCGGGTGGCGCCGACGGCGGCACCGTAACCCAGGTACCGGTCCCAGATCGCCACCGACGCCGGCGGCAGCTCGTCGAACTGCTCGTGCCCGCGTAGCCAGTCGCGGACGCCGAGCCAGCGCGCGGCCACCTGGCGGCCGAGGGGCGTGTCGCGTTCGCCGGGTGACAGTCCGGCGATGGCGGTGAGCACGGCGAAGGTGACGAATCCGGCCTCGATACCAAAGTTCTCCTCCGCCTGGTGCCAGACGCCGTAGTGGCCGACGGCGAAGCCCACGACCACCCCGACGACGACTGCGGCGGCGCCCAGCAGGGTGGTCACCGCCGGGCCGAAGCGCCGCCGGGACAGCCCGGCCGCGCGGGCGTCCGCGACCACCTGCGAGCGCAGCCGCTTGTTCCACGACTTCGCCTGCCCGGGGTCCCGGAAGGTCAGCGCGGTCAGGGGTACCACGTCGTTCACCGCGAGCCCACGGATCCGGTCGAGCACCCGGCGCTCGTACGGCCGCAGCCCGCTGTCATCCGGCGGCGCCGGCGGCAGGTGCAGGGTGGTCTGCAACGGATCGTCGCCCGGCTGACGCAGCTCGACGAAGCCACGGGCGGCCAGGTCGAGCAACGTCGACTCGGCCGCGTCCTCGGTGAGCGACCAGCGGTTGACCAGCAGACTGACCAGAGCGGGCGGCTCGTCCCCGAGTTCCATCGTGGCCGGCGCGGGCGCCGGACTGGCCGGTCGGGTGACCAGCCGGACGAGGCCGTAGGCGCCGAACCAGCCGGCGAGCGCGACGGCGCTCACCGCGACGTCGAGAAGCAGACGGGGGTCCATCACGCGCTCACGCCGTCAGTAGCGCACCTGGACAGCGGCACGCTCGCCGTCCAGAGCCTCGAAGAAGTCCATCGCCCGGAACCCGCCGAGCCCGGCGATGAGATTGGTCGGAATGGACTGCACACTGGTGTTGAGCGTCTGGACCGCGCTGTTGTAGAACTGCCGCGCGTAGGCGATCTTGTCCTCGGTTCTGGTCAGCTCGGCCTGCAGGGCCGCGAAGTTCTGGTTGGCCTTGAGGTCCGGGTACGCCTCGGCCAGCGCGAACAGCCGGCCGAGCGCCTGGGTGAGGACGTTCTCGGCGTCCGCCCGGTCGGCCAGGCCGGGCGTTCCGGCGGCGGTGATCGCGCTGGTACGGGCGGCGACCACCGCCTCCAGCGTGCCGCGCTCGTGCGCCGCGTAGCCCTTGACCGTCTCCACCAGGTTGGGGATCAGGTCGTACCGCCGCCGGAGCTGGACGTCGATCTGCGCCCAGGATGCCTGCACCTGGTTGCGCTGGCGCACCAGGCGGTTGTACGTGACCAGCGCCCAGCCGATCACGACCACCGCCAGCAGGCAGAACAGCCCGCCGACGACGCTCAGGATGACGCCTCTGCCCATCTGTGACCCCCCGCACTGGATCTTCGTTCTGACGCGCGGGCGAGCTTCCCGGCTGGCACGAGCATGAGGACCGTGACCAACCGGCGCAATCGGGCGATCGGCTGGCAGGCGGCCGGGCGGTGGTGCTGGCGGGTTCCCGCTCGTGGAAGGGCTCCGGCCCGGCGGAAAACCGCCGGGCCGGAGCTCTGTGCCGTTGACGGGTGCGTTCAGCTCTCGTCCGCACCTGCCGTTGGTCGGCCGTGGATCACTTGATCTTGACCGACCCGTTGATCTTGGTGTCCCGGACGGTGGCGCCGGGGGCGTCCACCGAGCCGTTCACGTGGCTCTCCACGATCGACACCACCGAGGCACCGTTCGCCTTGATCGCGCCGTTCAGGTTCGAGTTGAACACGATCAGACCGGCACCCGGGTTGACCTTGATCGCACCGTTCTGGCTCACCCCGTCCATGCAGGTGATGCCGGACTTGACGGTCAGGCTGCCGTTCTGGCGGCCGCGCAGGACGGTGGTGCAGGCCGGGTAGCTGGGCTGCGTCTGCACGTTCAGCTCAGCGAAGGCCACCGCCCGGGCGTTGTTGGTCCGCGGGTCGTCCAGCTTGAGGACGTCCAGACCCTTCTGGATGTCGTTCGAGTAGATGTACCCGTTGTGGTAGTACGTCGACCAGGCCCCACCGAGGACGAGGCGGGTGTCCGAGAGCGGGCCCCGCTCCCAGAAGGCGATCTCCTGCGGGTTGGACGAGTCGGTGAAGTCGATCACCGAGATGCCGCCCTGGTACCACGCCTGGACCATGATGTCGCGGCCCATCGCCGGGATCAGCGAGCCGTTGTGGGCAACGCAGTTCTCGGTGGTGCTGTTCAGCCGCGGGATCTTGAAGTAGCTCTTGAAGACCAGCTGACGGTTGGCACCGGTGCCGACGATGTCGTAGAGCGCGTTCGCACCCTGGTTGGTCCGGTAGTTGGCGGTGCAGATCGCCGCGCCGCCGCCGCCGAGCTCGTCGGTGAAGATCACCTTGGTGCCGGCGTTGTTGAAGGTGGCCGAGTGCCAGAACGCGAAGTTCGTGTCCCGCACCTGGCTCAGGATCACCGGGTTCACCGGGTCGGAGATGTCCATCAGCACGCCGTCACCCATGCAGGCGCCGGCGGCCAGGTCCAGCTCCGGGTAGACGGTGATGTCGTGGCAACCGCTGGTGGAGTTGGCGCCGGTGGTGCCCGGGAACAGAACCGGGGTGGCCACCACGGAAGCGCTGGTCGGGTTGTTCAGCGGCACGTCGATGATCGAGATCTTGTCGTGCGGCGGCCGGCAGTAGGCAGCACTGGCCGACGGGCTGTACGACTGGACGTAGACGTAGACGTTCTTGTCGTCCTTGCCCGGCACCAGCGTCAGGGTGTGCGAACCGCAGTCGGTACGGACCGACTTGATGTACTGCGGGTTCGCCTTGTCGCTGATGTCGAAGATCCGGACGCCCTCCCAGTGGGCCGGGTTGCTCAAGGAGCCGCCCGAGCTGTTGCAGGAGTCGTCGGTGCGGACCGAGTCGACAGCGAGGAACAGCAGGTCGCCGAAGACCGCCGGGTCACCCTGGGCGCCGACGCAGACCACCTGGCTGACGACCTGCGGCGAGGTGGGGTCGCTGACGTCGAAGATGTTGAAGCCGTTGTAGTTGCCGGCGAAGACGTAGTTGTCCTGGAAGGCCAGGTCAGAGTTGTACGCCGACTCGCTGGCGAACCCGCCGAACTTCGGGACGTTGGCGATCTGCTTGAGGTTGTCGCTGCTGACGATCTCGTCAACGGCCGGAATGGTGTTCGCGGCGGCGTTGACGGGCGACGCTGCCGCGACGGCCCCGAGCAGAAGGGCGCCTGTGGCGGCGAGGCTGACAGCCAGCCTCCGGCCCCCTCGTGGGGTTGGTTTGGACATGTAGGTACACCCTTCGTTGTGCGTGAAGCAGGGGTAGCGGGACGATAACCTGATCTGCCACTCAAATATTGTGACTTGGATCACACCTGGGAACTCCTTGTGATCACGGTTCGGCAACACAAGGGGCGTTGCGGCGACGCGAATAGCCGCAGGTAGGGCCCAATGCCACCTTTTCGCTGCTCATGATCCATTCGACACGGAACCGAGCCGCGCTAACATCCCGCCAACCTCGGGCGGACGGGCAGGAGTCGAGTTGTGCTAGGTAAGTGGATCCGGGCATTTTCCCAGCAGTCGCGGGCGATTGTGCTGGTAGAGCTGGCCGTACTGGCGGTGCTGGCGGTGGGGACGGCGGTGGTCATCTGGGGGCCTGACGACGCCCCGAAGCCGGCGGCGACGGCGGCACCCCCGCCGGAACTCGAACTGCCCGGCCTGCCGGACTCCACCGCGCCGGTGCTGATGCCCGGGAAGCCGGGCGAGCCGGCCAAGACCGTCCCGGCGAACGAGGTGCCACCCATGCCGCGCCCGTCGCACAACAACGCCGACATCCGCTTCGTCACGATGATGATCCCGCACCACGAGCAGGCGCTGGTGATGGCCAAGCTGGTGGCGGACCGCGGCGAGAACGCTCAGCTCAAACTCATCGCCGACCGGATCCTGGCGGCCCAGGAGCCGGAGATCAAGGTGTTGGAGGGCTGGCTGACGGACCGGGGCCTGAACCGGAACTCCGGCGGCAACCACGAGCACACGATGGGCGGCATGCAATCGGCGGAGGCGCTGAACCGGCTCACCGCCGCCAAGGGCGCGGAGTTCGACCGGATGTTCGTCAAGATGATGACCGAGCACCACCAGGGCGCGATCGACATGGCGAGCGAGACGCTGACGCTCGGCGTCGAGCCGATCATCAACGAGTTCGCCACCGGCGTCATCGTGGAGCAGCAGGCCGAGATCAACCGGATGCGCGAGGTGCTGGCCGCGAAGTAGCCCTGCCGGCTGTTCGCCGCCGACCGTTCGGCCCCTCGCACGACGCGGGTGCCGGCCAACCCGAGGAGCACAGGGGACGGCCGGCGGCCGCGCGTGGCCGCGCCGGAGGGCGCGGTCGGGGCGCCGGGGTGAGATCGGGTGGAATGTCGGTGGCGGCCGATAGCGTCCGGCTGACGCCAACGAGAGGGCTGCCATGGCCGAGACGACACTTTCCCCCGAGCGGGCGGACCTGCTGCATTCGCTGCAACGCCACCGCTTCTTCCTCCGCAACACCGCCCGGAATCTGACCGACGAACAGGCCGGCGCGCGGAGCACCGTGAGCGAGCTGTGCATCGGTGGGCTGATCAAGCACGTCGCGGCGACCGAGCGGCACTGGGTTGACTTCATCGTGGACGGCCCCGTGGCCATGCGACCCCCGACCGATCCGGCCGCGTACGCGCGCCACGCGGAGTCGTTCCAGATGCTGCCGGGCGACACCCTGGCCGGCGTGCTCGCGGCGTACGACGAGGTCGCCAGTCGCACCGACGAATTGGTCCGCACACTGCCGGACCTGGACGCCAGCCAGCCGCTGCCCGAGGCACCCTGGTTCGAGCCGGGCGCCCGGTGGTCCGCCCGTCGGGTGCTGCTGCACGTCATCGCCGAGACGTCCCAGCACGCCGGTCACGCCGACATCATCCGAGAGGCCATCGACGGCGCTAAGTCCATGGGCTGACGGCACCGGAGCCGCCCCGGGGGGCCACATTGATCAGATCGGTGGGTGGCGCGACAGGCGTAGGAACCAGCCATCCAAACATTTAAACACCAGTCGGATGACCAGCCGTGAGCTGCACCGTAGCGTCGATGCGAATTCACCACGCACGGTCTTGACTACGGGCCGTGAGAGCGGGGCGGAACGCTACGGACAACCCTTGGCGGACCGCTCCGCAGTGGTGAGTTTGGCGCTCATGCCTTCCAACCCCCGAAGGAGCAGCGGTGCACCTGCATCCCCGTTCATCTCGTGGCCGACGCAACGCCGCGTTGCTGTTGTCCACGACCCTCGTGGTGTCTCTGACATCCCTATCCACGCCCGCCTCGGCCGCACCGGAGGAGGGAGCGGGTAAATCGAACCCGATCTTCCTCACCGGCCCGAACGAGGGCGCCCCGGACAACATCGCCATCAACTATCTGCGGGCGAACCCGGTCCAGTACGGCGTCACCGCCGCTGACCTCAGTGACCTCGCCATCTTGTCGAAGTACACCAGCCGGCACAACGGCGTCACCCACGTCAACCTGGCCCAACGCCACGAGAACCTGGAGGTGTTCGGGGCCACGGCCACGGTGAACATCGCCAAGGACGGCAGTGTCATCTTCGTCGGCGACACCCTCGTCTCCGGCCTCGCCGGCAACACCTCCGGCACCGCCGACCTCGACGCCGTCGAGGCGGTGGAGGCGGCGGCCGACGGCCTGGACCTGGCCGCCCCGAAGAACTCGCGGGTGATGAGCCGCGCCGGTGGCGCCGCCCAGAAGACCGTGGTCTCCGGCAGCGGCATCTCCGACGAGCCGATTCCGGCGAAGCTGGGGTGGCAGCCGACCGACGACGGGCTGCGCCTGGCCTGGCAGTTGGTGATCGACGACTCCACCGACGCCCACCTGTGGAACGCCACGGTGGACGCGGAGACCGGCGAGCTGCTCAACGCCGACGACTGGACCGTCCACCATGATCACGACGAGCTCTCCGAGAACCTGGACCGGATGGCGCCAGGGCGGGCCACGACGCTCAACGCCGAGGCATTCCACACGCGCAACCCCGTGCAGGACGGCTCGAGTTACAACGTGTTTGCCGGCCCGGCCGAGAGCCCGGCCGACGGCCCCCGCACCATCGTGACCAACCCTGCCGACGCGCTCGCCTCGCCGTACGGCTGGCACGACACCAACGGCGCCCCGGGTGCCGAGTTCACCACGACGCAGGGCAACAACGTCCACGCGTACCAGGACCAGGACAACAACAACGCGCCGGACTTCGGCAGCAGCCCGGACGGCGGCCCGAGCCTGACCTTCAACTTCCCGATGGACCTGGGGGAGCACGCGCAGAGCTACCGGGACGCCGCGACCGCGAACCTGTTCTACTGGAACAACATCATCCACGACGTCACGTACCAGTACGGGTTCGACGAGGCGTCCGGCAACTTCCAGATGAACAACTACGGCCGTGGTGGTGTCGGCGGCGACTACGTCCGGGCCGAGGCCGCGGACGGCGGCGGTACCAACAACGCGAACTTCTCGACGCCGGCCGCCGACGGTGGCACCCCGCGGATGCAGATGTTCCTGTGGCCGGGCAACCAGTTCGGCGCCCAGAACCAGGTCGTCGTCGACGGCGTGGGCTCCTTCGACGCCACCTGGTCGCGGTTCAGCCCCGCGCCTTCGGTCGCCGGCCTGCCCGGGCACGGGTTCGTGTACGGCGGCACCGGCTGCACCACGGCGACCTACCCGAGCACGCTGCCGGGCGGTAACTGGGTCAGCGTGGTCGACGGCGGCACCGTCGCCTGCACCTATCTACAGCGCGCCCAGGTCGCTCAGTCGCTCGGCGCCAAGGCCGTGGTGGTGGCGCACAACGCCACCGGTGCCGCGCCTGTGCTGACCGGCGCCATGACCACCGCGCCGGTCGTCATCCCGGCGGTGGCGGTCACCCAGGCCGACGGCAACGCCATCAAGGCCGCGATCGCCGCTGGCGATGTCACCGGTTCGGTGCGCAAGCACCCGAGCCACCCGGGCATCCGGGACGGTGACTTCGACGCTGGGATCGTGATCCACGAGTACGGTCACGGCATCTCCAACCGGCTCACCGGTGGCCCCGGGATCAACTGCCTCAGCGGCAACGAGCAGATGGGTGAGGGCTGGAGCGACTACTACGCGCTCACCATGCTGCTCGACCCGTCGGTCGACACGGCTGACGGCGTGCGCGGCATGGGCCCGTACGCCCTCTTCCAGGACGACCGCGGTGGCGCCGGCATCCGCCCGCGGCCCTACTCGCGGAACATGGAGACTCAGCCGTTCACCTACGACAGCATCAAGACCGGTGGCTGGCTGAACGGCACCTCCCTGGCCGCCCCGCACGGCATCGGCCACGGCTGGGCCTCCGTCCTGTGGGACATGACCTGGGACCTCATCGACCGGCACGGGTTCAACCCGAACGTGTACGACTCGTGGAGCACCGGCGGTAACAACCTTTCCCTCCAACTGGTGACGGACGGGTTGAAGCTGCAGGGTTGTGGTCCCGGCTTCGTCACCGCCCGCAACGCCATCATCGCCGCCGACGCGGCGTTGACCGGCGGCGAGAACTCCTGCACCCTGTGGGCCTCCTTCGCCCGCCGCGGTCTCGGCTACAGCGCCGTCCAGGGCACCACCAACCGCGACGACAACACCGAGGCGTTCGACACCCACCCGTCCTGCCGCGGCGACTTCATCGGCCGCACCGCCCAGCCGGGCCTCAACACCGCCAACGCCGGTAGCAACGCACCGATGAAGTTCAAGCTCGCCACCAACCGCGGCCTGGACATCCTCGCCAGCAACTCCCCCTACTCCCGCCTCGTCGACTGCAACACCCTCCAGACCGTCAACCCCGACGGCCCCATCACCCCCCGCCCCACCCCCGTCGCCGCAGTCAGCCCCGGCAACTCGAAGCTGTCCGCCAACGCCAACGGCCAATACAACTTCGGATGGAAGACCGACAAGAGCTGGGCCGGCACCTGCCGCGAGTTCGTCCTGACCCTCGACAACGGATTCCAGTACCGCACCTACTTCAAGTTCAACGCGTGAATCCGTAACACCCACCCCCAGTAAGAAGCCCGGGGGGAGCGCTCCGACACGGAGCGCTCCCCCCGGTCCGTTTCCCCGTTCCGGGGCTCCACCCGGAATGGGGTCCCAACCAACGGGTACGCGGGCTGTTGTCGGGGGCGACGCACCGCAACCTCGTCTACTTCAACGAGGTCGACCGGGGCGGTCACTTCGCGGCGTGGGAAGAACCGGAACTCTTCGCGGACGAGATCCGGGCGGCTTTCGCTCCGCTGCGTCGATAGCCGCGCCCGGCGCTACCGCCCGTGGTCGGGCTCGGCGTGCGGTCGCCCCTTCAGTTCGTGGAAGCCCGGCACTGCGGCGACGCGGACCACGCCGTCCCACAACCGGCCTGCCGCCTCGCCCCTCGGGATGCGCGAGATGACCGGGCCGAAGAACGCGATCCGCGCCCCGGACTCGTCGTCGGTGGCGATCACCGGGGTGCCGACATGGTCACCGACCTGCGCGATGCCCTCGGCGTGCGACGCGCGGACCACCGCGTCGAACTCGTCGGTCCACGCCACCTGGGCCAGTTCCGGCGGCAGACCCACGTCGGCCAGCACGTCGCCGAACTCGCACCACTCCCCCCGTTCGTGCACCCGCGCCCCGTACCCGGCGAAGAAGCGGGCCAGCCCGTCCTGCCCGTGCCGCTGCTCCACCGCCACGCAGACCCGCACCGGGCCCCACAGGTAGCCCTCCGGGTCACCTTCCGGGTCGACCTCGCGGCCCTCGTTGAGGACCGAGAGGCTCATCACACGCCACCGGAGGGCGAGCGGCCGTACCGTCGCCGCCTCCACCAACCAACGCGACGTGACCCAGGTGTACGGGCAACTCGGGTCGAACCAGAAGTCCACCACCTGTGCCACCGGCCGCCTCCTCAGCGCCATCGACGCAACTCAGCCGCCTGCCAGGGTACGTGGGCCGCCGGCCTGGGCCTGCCAACCCGGGACGGCGCGGTTCATTCCGCCCTACGGCCGGGGTCCCGCCGGTGGCTGCGTAGACTCTGGCCGGGACGATCGCCCAGCTCACGCCCGCTCCACCGGCGCGTCGCGCGGCGTCGGCGTCCCCGGGCGACGTCGACGCGCAGCGGCGCTCGCCGGTGAGCTTCGGAAGGGCCATGACCAAGACGTACGACGTGCCGCTGCTGGTGCTGACCGTGGCGACGGGAGCGATCGACGGCGTCAGCTATCTCGCCCTGGACCGGGTCTTCACCGGCAACATGACCGGGAACGTCCTCTTCATCGGCTTCGGCCTGGCCGGCGTCTCCGGCCTGCCGGTGCTCAACAACCTGGTGGCGCTGCTCGCCTTCATGCTCGGCGCGGTGCTGGCCGCCCGGCTGACCAGGGGCGCGTCGGAGCCGGCGCGGCTGCCCCGCTCCGGTCTCGCCATCCTCGTTGCCGGCACCGCGTTGACGCTCGCGCTGGCCGGGCTCTGGCTCGGCACCGGAGCACCGGGCGAGGTCGCGATGCTGGTCACGACCGGACTGCTGGCCCTGGTGCTCGGCGCCCAGGCCGCCGCGGTCAAGCACATCGGCATCCGGGACCTCTCCACGGTGGTGGTGACCATGACGATCGTGAACCTCTCCACCGACAGCCGGGTCGCGGGCGGTGTCGGGGCGGCGTGGCTGCGCCGGTTCGCCGCGATCGTCGCGATGGGGCTCGGCGCCCTGGTCGCCGCGATCCTGACCTTGCGCGCTGACGGCTCGTGGGCGCTGCTCCTGGCCGGGGTGGTGATGGCGGCCGGAACGGCGATGGTCGCGGCGGTCCGCCGGCGGGAGATGGCCGGCGCGGGGGCCGGGACGGACATCGACCGGGCGGCGGGGCCGGGAGCCTGAGACACCACGCCGGGGAACCCTACGGCTGGCTCTCCCCTGAGGAATGTCAGCATGGCGGGATGGATATCTACGAGGACGCCCGGACGGTGTCGCGGGCGGATCTGGCCGCGTGGCTGCGTCAGGTGGCCAGCCAGCTGGAGACCGGGCAGCTCTTCTACGGCGCCGCGGGGACGATCGCCGTCGCCGACCAGGTGCACTGCGAGCTGGAGATCGAGCAGGAGGACAAGGACGAGTTCTCGGTCGAGATCGAGTTCTCCTGGATCAACCCGAAGGCCACCCCGACCGAGACTCCGGCCGGGGCGGAGAAGACCACGGCGGCCGAAGCCCCGGTCGAGGTGGAGAAGGCGGCCGACCCGGACGACGCCGACGAGGAGCCGGCGGCGGCGACCGCCCCGACGGCCTAGCGACCCGCCCACCCGCTCGGGGAGGCTGCCACGACCACCCCGGGCGGGAACCACCGTCCGTCAGCGCAGCCGGCGCCGCCCGTTGAACCAGTCCCGGGAGGCTCGGACGTTGAGGGCCCAGAGCACCCAGGCCAGCAGGCCCAGGCCGACGACGGTGATCGCGCCGAAGAGGCCGAGCGAGGCGGTGGCCAGCAGGCCCGCCAGGGCGTACGCCAGGTGGGGCGCCCACGGGCGGCGAACGGTCAGGCTGACCGCCACCGACGCGCACGCCGTGGCCATCACGGCGAAGAAGATGACGGCGCCGAGCGAGCCCGCCTCGGCCAGCGTCCGGTGCACCGCCGCCAAGGCGAACAGCAGCGACAGCAGGGCGAAGACAAGCACGGTGACCCGTACCGGGGTGGGCATCGCGGGGTGCCGGAGCATGTCCCCGTAGCCGCCGCCGGGAGCGCGCACGACCATGAAGACAACGATGAACGTCGACCTTTACAGTGATGCGGCACTGTCGGCAAGGCGACAGTGTCGGGCGCCGGCCCGGGGCGGTATCGACGCCGCCGACGCCGGCACCGCCGGGCTGTGACCTCGACACACGCCCGAAGAGAGACCGGCAATAGGACTGGCGGGGCTGCGACGCGCCCTGGCACTTCGGCCGGCGGCGTTGTCGTCGTCGGCCATGCAACACCGGCATGGCCTCCTCCTCCGCCTTGCCACCCTCGGCCAGGACCCGCCTCGCCTCCACCGCCCTATTGCCGGTCTCTCTAAGCTTCCGCTCATGGCGAAGTATTTCGACGTCCACCCGGACAACCCGCAACCGCGCACCATCGGCCAGGTGGTCGACATCGTCCGGCGGGACGGGCTGATCGCCTACCCGACGGACTCGTGCTTCGCCCTGGGCAGCCGGCTGGGCAACAAGGACGGCATGGACCGGATCCGGGAGATCCGCCACCTCGACAGCAGCCACCACTTCACCCTGGTGTGCCGCGAGTTCGCCCAACTCGGCCAGTTCGTGCAGCTCGACAACGCGGTGTTCCGCGCGGTGAAGGCGGCCACCCCGGGTAGTTACACCTTCATCCTGCCCGCCACGAAGGAGGTGCCGCGCCGGCTGCTGCATCCGCGCAAGAAGACCGTCGGCGTACGCATCCCCGCGCATCCGGTCACCATGGCGCTCCTCGACGCGCTGGGCGAGCCGTTGTTGTCGAGCACTCTGCTGCTACCCGGCGACGAGGAGCCGATGACCCAGGGCTGGGAGATCAAGGAACGCCTCGACCACGCGATCGACGCGGTGGTCGACGCGGGCGACTGCGGCACCGAGCCGACCACCGTGGTCGACTTCTCCGACGGCGAGCCGGAGATCGTCCGGGTCGGGGCCGGCGACCCGTCCCGGTTCGCCTAGAGCTCCGGCGCGAGCCGGGCGTTCACTCGCCCCTGTTCTCGTACACCCAGTCCCGGGATCTGGTGAAGGCGGTGACGGGATCACCGACGTAGCTCCAGGGCCACTCGCTGACCTGGTCGCCGAGCAGTTCGAAGACCCGCGCCGCGGCGTCGAACTCCTGGGCCAGCTCGAAGGCCAGCGCGAACACGCTCACCCGGGGAACCCAGCCGAGGCCGGGCCGGAAGCTCGGATGGAAGATCGACTTCTCGGCGGCGGCCAGCAGGTCCGCGCACACCTGCTCGGACTGCATGTAGGCGTCGCTCTCCTCGACCGGCACCCTGAGCCACTTCTCGACGTGCGCGACGGCCAGCAGTTCCGGCATCAGGCTGCCGTCCGGTGCGGCCGCGGTGGCCTCCCGGGCGAACGCGAACATCTGTTCCTCGGTGCCGAACCACTTCGGGCACAGGTACTGCAGCCGCTGTTCGTGCGCGACGAGGTGGGCCGGATGCCGTTTCACCACCTCGTCGAAGCGCACGCGGGCCTCGTCAGGGTTGACCTGGCGGCCCCGCGCGGAGGTGACCAGCCAGGTCCAGGCGGTCACGTCGTCCGGGTCCCGGTCCACGACCTCGTCCAGCGAGTTCTCGGCGATCCGGAGCCGGCGGGCGAATTCCCGGAACTGGTCCTGGCTGGTCTGCTCGGCCCGCTTCGCGCCCCGCGCCTCCCAGGCCCAGTACACCGCGTGGCAGCCGCGGACCAGCACCGGAAGCGTCGAGTCCGGTTCGGCATCGACCCATTCGCCGATCCAGTCCTGTACGCCGTCGACCGTCCCCGCGGCCTCCATCAGGAAGGCACGGCTGTCCGGGTCGGGCGTGGCGACGAAGATGTCCCGGGCCGTCCGCCAGTCCCGGGCACCCAACGCGTCGACGAGTGCCCTGGCCTGCGGGTCACCGTAGGCCGGATCAACGACCAGGCCGACCGGCTGCCGGCGCTTCCTGAACGGCCACATGTGAATCTCCTCCCGGTGCCAGACGGGAGAGCATAGAGGCGCCGATCCCATCGAGGTCAAGTGGTGTCGACGGCGGCGTGACAGCCCCGGATTCCGCTGCCGGGCGCCGGCCGTGGTGGCGGTATCAACGCAACAGGTGCCGGACGAGGTCGGTCCGGTTACGCACGCCGAGCTTGCGGTAGATGTTGCCCAGGTGACGACGGGGACGACGACCCCGACGGCACCGGACACGGCACCCCCGAGAACGATCATGGGTACGACAATCCCGACCACGCCGCTCGTCCGACCATGGTCGGACGAGCGGCGCGCTGCTGTTTGCGGGTGCGCCCGACCGGTGGCCTACCGCGTTACCGTCAGTTCCACTCCAACCTGGCAAGCTCTCGCGTGAACCTGTCCAGAGTCAGCGAGTCGCCCTCGACCGGCGACATCCGCAGCGAGTAGGTGACGTCGCCGGCCTCCCACCACACCGTCCACGAGGTGCCGCCGCTGCTGGTGATGGTGCCCTGTTGTGAACCGAGCCGGACGCTCGAGCCGGTGGCCGGGTGACCCGGCGACTCCGCGGTGGACTGTGCGCTCAGGTGCAGGGCAGAGCCACCGGGGCCGTTGTAGCTGGCGTACCAGCCCGCGTCGGTCGAGTCCCACGACGCGGAGAACGGACTCCACTGCGGGGTGGCGGCGAGATCCGGCAGATCTCGCTCGAAGTACGTCGGACGTGGCTGGCCGGTTGCGGCGTCGCGCAGTACCCGGTCGCCGAGGGGTGCCGGCAGCAGGACCGTCAGGGGAACGGCTCGATCGCTCGTGGTGCAGTCGGCTGCCGCCACGACCGCACTGTTCACCGCGATGGTGACCCGAGCGTCGTCCTGCTCGGTGGTCGTCACCTTCGGGCGCGAGAATTCGGTGCACCGGCGGCCCGGGCCGGCGTAGACGGTGACGTTCCTGCCGTCGCGCGCCACCATCGCCGACAGCCACGGCAGCGCGTCACCGCCTCCGGTCGCGGATGGCTCCGTCCACGCGACCGGTGACTGCTGCGGCTGGTCGGCCAGCCGGTGCCGGAGTGCGAAGCCACCGACGAGTACGGCGGCGACAGTGGCCGCCACCACCAGCACGGCGAGGTTGCGGCGACGACGAGCCCGACCGTCAGCGGGCCGGGCAGGCGACACGGTGCTCGTAGAAGGACCAGCGTGCTCGCGGCGCGTGTCATCGGTCGTCATGGTCCACCCCCGTCAGCGACGAAGACTGGATCTTAGGCCAGGCTGGCGAGATGGTCACGGAGCCGCGTGCAGGACGACCGCCGCCGGCCGCGGTGGCATCGTGCGCCTACGACCCGTTGTCGGCCGCCTCGCCCTGGGCGATGGCCCAGGCCGCGTTGATCAGGCCGATGTGGGACAGCGCCTGGGGGAAGTTCCCGATCAGGCTGCCGTCGCGCCGGTCGATCTCCTCCGACAGCAGACCGAGATCGTTTGCCCGGGCGGTGACCAGGTCGAAGATCTGTCGGGCCCGGTCCGTCCGCCCGGCCAGCACCAGCGCCTCCACCAGCCAGTACGAGCAGATGGCGAAGGCACCCTCGTCACCCGATCCGGTCCAGCGTTGCACGAGGCTCTCCCGGGCAAGGTCGCGTTCGATGGCGTCCACGGTCGCCACGACCCGGTCGTCGTCGCCGGGGAGGAACCCGACGATCGGCATGATGAGGACGCCGGCGTCGAGATGGTCGGAGCCGAAGGCACCGGTGAACGCCCCGACCGACGGGCTCCAGCCGGTGGTGAGAATCTCCGCCCGGATCTGCTCCATCGCCTCCGACCACCGGGGAACCTTCGCCTCGGCGTCCAGCAGCGGCGCCAGCTTGACCGCCCGGTCGAGCGCCACCCAGCACATCAGCTTCGAGGTCAGGTAGTGCCGCTCGCCCTCCCGCCCCTCCCAGATTCCGGCGTCGACCTCGCGCCAGGTCTCGGCAGCCCGGTCGGCCAGGGACCGCAGCAGGGCCGCGGCGGCGGGCGACAGCTCCGCGAGTTGCTCCCGCAGGATCCACGCGCACTGCAGGACCTCGCCGAGCACGTCGAGTTGCCGCTGCCGCCAGGCGTCGTTGCCGACCCGTACCGGCCGGCTGCCCCGGTAGCCGTCGAGGTGCGGCAGGGGGTGTTCGGTCAGGTCACGCTCGCCGCCGGCACCGAGCATGATCGGCACGTGGTCCTCGGCGCTCATCGAACCCAGCGAGGAGGCCATCCAGTCGAAGAACCGGTGGGCCTCGTCGGGGCAGGCGGCGACCCACAGGGCGTTCAGGGTGAAGCTGCCGTCGCGCAGCCAGGCGAACCGGTAGTCCCAGTTCGCCTGGCCGCCGACCTCCTCTGGCAGCGAGGTGGTGGGCGCGGCGATCACCGCACCGGTGGGCTGGTAGGTCAACGCCTGCAGCACGAGACCGCTGCGCCGCACCTGTTCCCGGTAGGGCCCCTGGTAGCCCTGGTGCAGGCGCTCCCACGACTGCCAGCCGGCGACCGTGTCCCGCAGCGCCGCCCGCCCGTCGATCAGAGCCGACGGCGCGGCGGCGGCGCCTCGGTGGTGCAGGGCGAACACCGCTTCCTGGCCCTGGGTGAGCGTGAACCGCCCGGTCACCCGGCACCCGTCGATGGTCAGTTCATGATCGCTGGTCAGCATCAGCCGGTCCGCGCCGCCGGTCACCTCGATCCCGGCCGCCCCGGCGGTCACGGTGGGGCTGACCAGGCCGTACTCCGGTCGGATCGCGATCTCGACCGCCACCTCCACCGCGCCGGCGAGCACCTCGACCTGGCGGATCAGAACGTGCGGAGAGGTGAAGCCGATGTGGTGGCCACGCTCCCCCGCGCCCAGGCTGAGCGCGTCGGTCAACCGCAGCACCCCGTGCTCGGTGCGGAAGTCCGTCTGGACGACCATGGTCCCGTCGACGTAGCGACGGGTCACGGTGTACCGACCGCGCGGCCGGATCGACCAGTGGCCTGCGGCGGCGTCGAGCAGGCGCGCGAACACGCTCGGCGCGTCGAACCGCGGCGGGCACCACCAGTCCACGGACCCGTCCGACGAGACCAGCGCGGCCCCGTGGCAGTCGCCGAGAAGGGCGTAGTCGCTGATCGCAGCCACGCCCGGCTCGTACCCGGCGTGGCGCTCGTTACTCGCCTGGGCACCGGACCGGGCAGGGAGCACGTTTGGCGGAATCCGATTCGGGAAGCTGGCGAGGCAGTGGGCCGTGGCGGGCGGCGGGAATCGACGGGAAGAGGAGCAGTGCGATGGACACGCCGACCGGGACACCGCTGTGGCACACCAGCGCTCTGACCCGGCTGGCCTGGGGCGCGGCCCTCACCGTGGCGCCGCGTCGGGTACTGCGCAGTTGGGGGCACCCGAGTGGACTCGCCGTGGCGACGCTGAGGGTGCTCGGCGTACGTCACCTGGCCCAGGCGGCGGTGACCCTGCGCCGGCCGGCCCCGGCGGTGCTCACCGTGGGGGCGGCGGCGGACACGCTGCACGCGGCGACCGCCCTGGTACTCGCCGCCGCCGACCGCCGGCAGCGCCGCATCGCCCTGCTCGACACCGCCATCGCCGGCGGCTGGATCCTGCTCGACCTGTCCGCGGCCCGTCGGCGGCGGCGGACCGGCCGCGCCGGCTGACCGGGCGAGGCGCGTGCCGACGACGGTCCGGCGTGGTCAGTCGGGAATCGGGCCGGGTTCGGCCTGGCCGAGCGTCACCGCGGTCTCCAACATCAGCGCGTGCACGAACGCCTGCGGAAGGTTCGCGCGCAGTTGCCGCTGCTCCACGTCGTACTCCTCGGTGAACAGGCCGGGCGGGCCGCAGGCGGCGCGGTTACGTTCGAACCACCGGTTGGCCGCGACGACGTCGCCGGCCTGCCAGGCGGCGAGCGACGCCGCGTAGCCGCAGAGCAGAAAGGCGCCCTCGGCGTCGCCGAGCGGGCGGCTGTCCGGCCGGAACCGGTACAGGTAGCCGTCGCACTCCAACTCCCGCATGACCGCCCGCCGGGTCGCCTCGGTCCGCGGATCCCCGTTCGTCAGCGCACCCCTGATCCCGGGGAACAGCAGCGACGCGTCGACCCGCTCGTCGTCGTACGCCCGCTGCCAGCGCCCGCAGGGGTGCAGGCCGCGGGCGGCCGCGTCGGCGAGGATCGCGTCGGCGAGCGCCTCCCACCGACCGGCCGGCCCGGCCTGTGCCACGTCGGCCGCCGCCCGCAGCCCAGCCACGCAGATCAGCTTCGAGTGGGTCCACTGGCGGGGCGACAGCTCCCATATGCCCGAGTCGGCCTCGCCCCAGCGCTCGGCGATCACCCGCGCGGTCAGCTCCACCGCCCGCCAGCCGGAACGATCGAGCCGATCACGCCGCGCGGCCTGCGACAACACCAGCAGCACCTCACCGAAGATGTCCAGCTGGAACTGTCCCCGTACCCAGTTGCCGGTGCGCGGTGACGCCCCGGGATAGCCGGGCAGTTCGCGCTGCTCGGGCACCGGGTCACCGTCGACGGTGTAGGCGGGGGCGAGCCGGTCGCCGTCGGCCAGGACCCGTTCGGTGAGGAAGGCGACGATGTCGTCCAGCAGGTGATACCGGCCGACCAGGGCGGCGGCCTGGCCGGCGAAACTCTGGTCCCGGATCCAGGCGTACCGGTAGTCGTAGTTCCGCCCGGTCAGTGCCCGCTCGGGCAGCGCGGTGGTCGCCGCCGCCACCATGCCACCGCCCGGTCGGGTCAGGCCGCGTAGCACGGCGTACGCGAAGACGGCGTCGCGCTGCGCGGCGCCGCCGGCCAGCGGCGGCACCGACTCCCGCCAGGTGTGCTCGGTGGTCCGCCACAGCGCCGCCGGCTCGGGTGGCGCTTCGTCCAGCGGGTGGGTCGCGATCTCCAGCACCATGTCGTGCTGGCCCCCGGCCGGCAGCCGCAGCTGTCCGCCCAGTGCCCCGTCGGCGGTCAGGCCGAGGTCCTCCCCGCCCGTGTGGCGCAGGTGCAGGTCGCCGCAGCGGGCCGTCCAGAGCGGGCCGTACCGGCGGGCGTCGCGCACCGGCTCGCGGCCGAAGTCGGCCCGTGGATTTAGCCGGACCCGGACGACCGCGTCCCGGTCCAGGGCGTGGACCTGGCGCAGCAGCACCACTCGTCCCCGCTCACCGGGGAACAGCAGCGCCTCCCGGCACTCGATGATGCCGTCGGTGGTCACCCAGCGGCTCACCCAGATCAGCGATCCGGATTCGTAGTGCCCGCCCCACACGCACCGCGAGTTCGCCGGCGTCACCACGTACTCGCCTCGGCCACCGAGCAGGCTGGAGAAGATGGCCGGGTCGGCCCATCCCGGAGCGCACAGCCAGCTGACGTCTCCGTACGGCCCCATCAGCGCCCCGCGGTGGCCGTCGGCGAGCAACGCGTACTCGCGCAGCACCCGTGGCCCCTGCCGGCCGCCGGCCGCCGGTTGACTCGGCTCCTCGTCTCGGCGCACCGGCCGCACCTCCCGCCGACCTCTCCGGGCCCCCGGGCGGTACCCGTCCTCGGCTGCCCTACGCCTGACACCGCTTCCGGATCGGGTCCTGGGCCGGAGCCCGACTATCTCGGCCGGCGCGGGGAACAGCCGGTCAGATGAGAGGGCTGACGAGCCGGGAGGTGCCATGCGCCGGAACCGACAGGACATCAGGGTCGCGGTGATCACGGGCGCCAGCGCCGGTGTGGGCCGGGCCACCGCCCGGCTGCTCGCCCAACGGGGCATCGCGATCGCGCTGCTGGCCAGGGGACGCACCGGACTCGACGCCGCCGCCGCCGAGGTCCGGGCGGCCGGCAGTCGCGCGCTGCCCATCGAGGTGGACGTGGCCGACTACGACCAGGTCGTCGCCGCCGGGCAGCGGGTGGAGGACGAACTGGGGCCGATCGACCTGTGGATCAACAACGCCTTCAGCTCTGTCTTCGCGCCGTTTCAGGAGACCCGGCCGGAGGAGTTCCAGCGCGCGATGGAGGTCACCTATCTGGGGTACGTGCACGGCACCCGGGTCGCGCTCACCCACATGACGCCCCGCGACCGTGGCACGATCGTGCAGATCGGATCGGCGCTCGCGTACCGGGGAATTCCGTTGCAGGCAACCTACTGCGGCGCCAAGCACGCGATCGTCGGGTTCACCGAGTCGGTGCGGTGCGAGCTGATGCACGACAAGAGCAAGGTGCGGGTGACGATGGTCCACCTGCCCGCGGTCAACACGCCCCAGTTCGACTGGCTGCTGAGCCGGTTGCCCCGGCACGCCCAACCGGTGCCGCCGATCTACGAGCCGGAGGTGGCGGCCCGGGCCATCGTCGGTGCCGCGGACCGGCCCGAGCGCCGCGAGTACTGGGTAGGGCTCTCGACCGTGCTGACCATCCTCGGCAATCGGATCGCCCCCGGATTGCTCGACCGGTACCTGGGCCGCACCGGCTACCGGTCGCAGCAGACCGACCGGCCGACCGATCCACGGCGGCCGGCGAACCTGTGGCACCCGTTGGACGGCCCGGACGGCCACGACTTCGGCGCGCGGGGCAGCTTCACCCCGCGATCACACAGCCACAGCCCGCAGGCCTGGTTGTCCCGGCACCGGCTGGTCACCGCCGCCGGCGTGACCGCGGCAGCGGCGGCGACCGCCACCCTGCTACGGCTGCGGGATCGCGCCTGACCTCGCCGTTCAGGGCACCGGGCCGGCCACGTCCGGCGGCGTGACGACCTCGCCCGGCTCCCCTCCCGGGTTACCGGCCGCCGACTCGGGGAACGGGACGCGGGCGGCCCGCCGGTCGGCCAGAGTCGGAGTGAGCACCGACCGGGGTGCCGGGCGGGAGCGGATCAAGAGATCATGGCGAGGTCGGCTGAGGGCAGCCACGACCGGCGCCTGCCAGGCGGGCCGGGGCCGGTGCTCGCGCGGGCGACGGTCCGGCTGCTCGGCGGGCCGGGCCGGGCCCGCGTCGTGTTGCTGCTGGGTGGGGCACTCGCCCTGAACAGTGCGGACACCGGCACGCTCGGGGCGGCCGCGAACCAGTTGGAAGCGGATCTCGGGATCAGCCACGCCCAACTCGGCCTGCTGGCCTCCGCGTCCTCCGGGGTCGGCGCGATCGCCTCCGTG
This sequence comes from Micromonosporaceae bacterium KJ-029, assembly GCA_005402585.1. Classification (GTDB taxonomy): domain Bacteria; phylum Actinomycetota; class Actinomycetes; order Mycobacteriales; family Micromonosporaceae; genus Micromonospora. The sequence continues at coordinate 111,560 of BIFP01000014.1, forward strand.
CCGATGGGCGTGCTCGCCGACCGCACCAACCGGGTACGCCTGCTGGTGATCACCACCGCGCTCTGGGCCGCCGCCATGGCCCTCGGCGGGCTCGCGCCCAGCTACGAGTTGCTGCTGCTGTCCCGGCTGCTGCTCGGCGCCGCCCTGGCCGCGGCCGGGCCCGTGGTGGTCTCACTGATCGGTGACTTCATCCCACCCGCCGAGCGCGCGGGGGTGCTCGGCTGGATCCTCACCGGCGAACTCATCGGCGCCGGCGCCGGCCTGGTGGTCGGCGGCGAGATCGCGGCGGCGTACTCCTGGCGGTACGCGTTCTTCCTGCTGGCGGCGGCGAGCGCGGGCCTGTCGGTGACGCTGTGGCGGCTGCTGCCCGAGCCCGCCCGGAGTGGCGCCGGTCAACTGCGTGCCGACCGGGGCGGGTCCGAGCCCGGACCGCGACGGGATTCCGGTAGGCAGGCGACCGACCGGGCCCAGGCAGCGGTGGCCGCCCGTGGGGTCACGCCGGCGAGCGACCGGGTGCTGACCGGTGATCCGACCGGGTGGACCCTGGCCCACGCGGCGGCGTACCTGCTCTCGATCCCCACGAACCGACTGTTGATCGTGGCCTCGGCGATGGGCTACTTCTTCTTCGCCGGCATGCGTACGTTCATCGTCGTCTTCGCCGTTCGTCACTTCGGCATCTCGGAGATGGCGCTCGGCGCCCTCGTGCCGATCATCGGGGTGGTGGCCGTGACCGGCACCGTGCTCGCCGGCCGGCTCACCGACCGGGCGCTGGCCCGTGGGCACACCAGTGTCCGCATTCTCGTGCCGGCCGCCGGTTTCGTCGCCGCCGCGCTCCTGTTCGTGCCCGGGGTCTGGTTCACCTCGGTGGCGGTGGCGCTCCCGCTGATCGCACTCGGCGCCGGCGCGCTCTCGGTGTCCAACCCGCCGCTGGACGCCGCCCGGCTGGACATCGTTCCGGGCAGGTTGTGGGGGCGTGCGGAGAGCCTGCGGACGGTCCTGCGGCTCGCCGCCGAGGCCGCCGCTCCGGCCACCTTCGGCTGGCTGGCCGACCAGCTCGGCGGAGAGGCGGGCCGATCCACCGGCGTCGGCCTGCGCAACGCTTTCCTGATCATGCTGATCCCGCTGGCGGCCAACGGCCTGATCATGATCGCCGCCCGGCGCACCTATCCGGTCGACGTGGCCACGGCGGCGGAGTCGGACCGGGCGTCGAACGAGTGACCCGAGGCCCGCCGGGCGGGCGGCACCGCGGTCCGGGCTAGACATTAGAAGCGATTTTGCGTGGTAGGCGTGATCAGCATGGTTATGCTCGTTTTGCACATGTTCCAGGTGACTCCATCACCCACCGCGCTACCCGCACCACCCACGGCCGGATCACCGCATCCGCAGCAGACAGTGCAACGCCCCGCTGCCGGGAGGCGATCGACACCCGGCCACCGCGGACAAGGGTTGTGGCCGCTGGGTTTCGCGCACGACCGGCCGGACGGAGAGATGATGTCCCTGCTCGACACCGTCAACCAGCCCGACGACCTGCGGCGGCTCACCCACGACCAGCTGCGGGTGCTCGCCGGGGAGATCCGGGCGTTCCTGGTCGAGGCGATCTGCCGGCGTGGCGGGCACCTCGGCCCCAACCTCGGCATGGTCGAACTGACCATCGCGCTGCACCGGGTGTTCCGGTCCCCGCACGACCGGATCATCTTCGACACCGGTCACCAGGCGTACGTCCACAAGCTGCTCACCGGCCGCCAGGCCGGGTTCGCCCAGCTGCGCGGAGCGGGCGGCCTGTCCGGCTACCCCCGGCGGGCCGAGTCGCCCCACGACCTGGTGGAGAACTCGCACGCCTCCACCGCGCTGTCCTACGCCACCGGCCTGTGTCGGGCGTACGCCCTGAACGGCCCCGACCGGGCCGTGGTCGCGGTGATCGGCGACGGCGCCCTCACCGGCGGCCTGGCCTGGGAGGCGCTGAACAACCTGGCCGAGTCGCCCGGCCGGGTGGTGGTCGTGCTCAACGACAACGGCCGCTCGTACGCGCCGACCGTGGGCGGCCTGGCCGCGCACCTCGCGACGCTGCGCGCCGAGGCCGGGTCGGACCAGGACGGAGCGGCGACGAGTTCCGACTTCTTCCGGACGCTGGGGCTGGACTATCTCGGCCCGATCGACGGACACGACGTGCCCCAACTCGAAGCGGCGCTGCGGCAGGCCCGAGAGTCGGACCGGTCGGTCGTGGTCCACTGCGTCACCCGCAAGGGGCACGGCCACCCACCGGCCGAGGCCGACGAGGCCGACCGGCTGCACACGGTGGGCGTGGTCGATCCGGGCACCGGGCAGCCGGCCGGGACCTCCGGCCCGACCTGGACCGACGTCTTCGCCGAGGAACTCGTCGCCATCGGCGGGCACCGGTCGGACGTGGTGGCGGTCTCCGCGGCGATGCTGGGCCCGACCGGGCTCGCCGGCTTCGCCGCACGCTACCCCGACCGGACCGTCGACGTGGGCATCGCCGAGCAGCACGCCATCACCTCGGCGGCCGGGCTCGCGTTCGGCGGCAAGCACCCGGTGGTGGCGGTCTACGCCACCTTCCTGAACCGGGCGTTCGACCAGGTACTGCTCGACGTGGCGCTGCACCGACTGCCGGTCACCCTGGTGCTCGACCGGGCCGGGATCACCGGCCCGGACGGGCCGAGCCATCACGGCATGTGGGACCTGGCCATGCTCGGCGCCGTGCCCGGCCTGCGGGTGGCCGCCCCGCGGGACGCGGCCTCGCTCCGCGAGGAGCTGCGGGAGGCGGTCGACGAGCACCGGGGACCCACGGTGCTGCGGTTCCCCAAGTCCCGCGTCGACCAGAACCTACCCGCGGTGGAGCGGATCGCCGGCGTGGATGTCCTGCGCCGGGCACCGGGTGCGCAGGTGCTGCTGGTCGCCGTGGGAGCGATGGCCGGGCCGACCCTGCGGGCGGCGGAACTGCTGACGGCGGGCGGTGTCGAGTGCACCGTGGTCGACCCCCGGTGGGTGCGGCCGGTCAACCCGCAGGTCGCCGTGCTGGCCGCCGAGCACGCGCTGGTCGTCACCGTCGAGGACGGAATCCGCGACGGTGGGGTGGGCACGGCCGTCGCCCAGAGCCTCACCGACGCCGCCGTCGGTACGCCGGTGTGCGCCCTCGGCCTGCCCACCGCGTTCGTGCCGCACGGCGAGCGGCCCGACCTGCTCGCCGAGTACGGCCTCGACGCCCACGGCATCTGCGCGGACGTGCTGCGCCGGCTGTCGTGGCTCGGCACCGGCAGCCGGGACACGTCGCGGACGGTGCGGGCGAGCGTCCGCGGCCGGCTGACCCCGCTCGCCGGTTGAGCCGCCGCCGCTCGTGTCCAGAGGAAGGAGAGAAGCACGGATGGGTCCATCAGCCATCGCCCCTGACATACGTCGGGTGGAGCAGGCCCGGGCGCGGGAGAACTTCCCGGTCGCCCTGCGGGTGCTGCCCGCGCGGTACCGCCGTCACCTCGTCGCGGTGTACGGCTACGCCCGCCACGTCGACGACCTCGGCGACGAACCGCTGGACGACGGGCTCGACCGGCTCGCCGCCCTGGACCACGTCGAGGCCGAGCTGCACGACCTCTACGCGGGCGCCGACGTACGGCACCCGGTGCTGCGGGCCCTCGCGCCCACCGTGGCCGAGTGCCGGCTGCCGCTGGACCCGCTCGTCCGGCTGATCGAGGCGAACCGGGTCGACCAGCACGTCACCCGCTACGAAACTTTCGAGCAGCTCGTCGGCTACTGCACCCTGTCCGCCAACCCGGTCGGCGAACTCGTCCTGCACATCTTCGGGCAGGCCGACGCGGCGGCCGTCGCGTTGTCCGATCGGGTCTGCACCGCTCTGCAACTCGTCGAGCACCTGCAGGATGTGGCCGAGGACCACCGCCGTGGCCGGGTCTACCTGCCGGCGGCCGACCTGGAACGGTTCGAGGTCACCGAGGCGGACCTCGCCGGCCGCACCGCCAGCCGGCGGCTGCGGGAGCTGATCGGATTCGAGGCGGAACGGGCCCGTGCCTGGCTCGACGCCGGCGCTCCACTGGTGTCGGCGCTGCACGGCTGGGGCCGGCTCGCGGTCGGCGGCTATCTGGCCGGCGGACGGGCCACGCTCGACGCACTGGCCGCCGCCGACCACGATCCGTTGGCGGTCACCGTCCGGCCCCGCCGCCAGCAGATCCTCGGCAACTGGCTGGCCGCCACCGTCCGGAGGGCCGGATGACCACGACGACCACCCGAACCGAAGCCGCCTACCGGCACTGCGAGCAGATCACCCGCACCCAGGCGGCCAACTTCGCGTACGGCATCCGGCTGCTGCCGGCGCCGAAACGGCGGGCGCTGTCGGCCATCTACGCCACCGCCCGCCGCATCGACGACATCGGCGACGGCACACTGCCTCCCGACGACAAGCTGGACGCGCTGGCCGGGACCCGGGCCGCCCTGCACCGGCTCCCCGGGGACAGCGGTGCCGACCCGGTACTCGCCGCGCTCGGCGACGCCGCGACGCGGATGCCGATCCCGCTGGCCGCCTTCGACGAGCTCATCGACGGTTGCGCCGCGGACGTGACCGGCCGCCGGTACGACACCTTCGACGACCTGCTCTGGTACTGCCGCTGTGTGGCCGGATCGATCGGCCGGCTCTCCCTCGGCGTGTTCGGGACCCGCCAGCCGGACCGGGCCACCCCGCTGGCCGACGCGCTGGGGGTGGCTCTGCAGCTGACCAACATCCTGCGCGACCTGGTCGAGGACCGGGTCGACGGCCGCGTCTACCTGCCGGCCGAGGACCTGGACCGGTTCGGCTGCACCCTCCGGCTGGACGGGACCGGCTTCGCGGATCCACCGGAGCGGCTGATGGAGCTGGTCCGCTTCGAGGCCACCCGGGCCGCCCGCTGGTACGAGGTCGGCCTTCGGCTGCTGCCCATGCTGGACCGGCGCAGCGCGGCCTGCACCGCCGCGATGGCCGGCATCTACCGCCGCCTGCTCACCCGGATCGCCGCCGATCCGCTGGCGGTCACCCGCAGTCGCGTTTCGTTGCCGGGCCGGGAGAAGGCCTGGGTGGCGGCGCGCGCTCTCGTCGGCCGTGGCGCATGACCGGGCCGGCCGCGCAGCCGGGCGGCGGTTCCGGCACGGTGTGCGTGATCGGCGGTGGGCTGGCCGGGATCGCCGCGGCGATCCGGCTCGCCGACCTCGGCCTGCCCGTGGCACTGCTGGAGACCCGGCCGGAGCTGGGCGGCGCGACGTACTCCTTCCGCCGCGACGGCCTCAGCGTGGACACCGGCCAGCACGTCTTCCTGCGCTGCTACCACACCTACCGGCGACTGTTGGACCGACTCGGCACGGCCGGCGACACCGATGTGCAGTCGCGGTTCACGGTGCCGGTGCTGCTGCCGGGACAACAGCCGCAGGTGCTGGTCCGGCGCCGGCTGCCGGCCCCGGCGCACCTGCTGCCGGCCCTGGCCGGATACCGGCTGCTCAGCCCGGTGGAACGGCTCGCCGCCGTCCGGGCCTGCGCCGCGCTTCGGCACGTCGACCCGGACCTGCCCGCCACCGACGGGAGCAGCTTCGGCGACTGGCTCACCACGCACGGGCAGAGCCGCCGGGCGATCCGGCGGCTCTGGGACCTGATCACCGTGGCGGCCCTGAACCTGCCCAGCACCCACGCGTCGCTGGCGCTGGCGGCACGGGTGTTCCGCACCGGACTGCTGGAGGCCGCCGACGCCGGTGACATCGGCCGGCCGCTGGTCCCGCTCACCGACCTGCACGGCGTTCCCGCCCGTCGGCTGCTCGACCGGCTCGGCGCCCGGGTCCACACCCGGGCGCGGGTGCGGTGGATCCGACCGGAGGCGACCGGATTCCGGATCGGTGTGGACGACACCGAACTGGACGCGGACGCCGTGGTGCTGGCGGTGCCGCACCAGGCCGCCGCGTCGCTGGTACCGCCCGCCGCCGCGCCCGACGCCGAGCAGTGGCGCCGGCTGGGCGCGGCGCCGATCGTCAACGTGCACCTGCGCTACGCCGCCAAGGTCACCGACCTCGGCATGGCCGCCGCCGTGGAGTCCCCGGCACAGTGGATCTTCGACCGTTCGACGCCGGGCGGGGACGGCGAACAGCATCTGGTGGTGTCGCTGTCAGCCGCCGACGCGGAGATCGAGCGGCCGGCGGCGGAGCTGGTGGCGGCGCAACGCCAGGCGCTCGCCGATCTGTTCCCGGCCGCGCGGCACACCCCGGTACGCGACGCGTTCGTGACCCGGGAGCCCAAAGCCACCTTCCGGCAGGCGCCCGGCACCCGGGCGTACCGGCCGGGTCCGGCCACCCGCCTCCCGGGGCTGGTACTGGCCGGCGCATGGACCGACACCGGCTGGCCGGACACGATGGAGGGCGCGGTGCGCAGCGGCGAGGACGCCGCCGACATCGTCGCCCGCCAGCTCCTGTCCCGGCCCCGACACCACTCGGAGGCCGCATCATGACCGTCGCACGCAGCCGCAGCACGGACCAGATCCAGACCCACGTCGAGCCGGCGATCCGCGCCCTGCTGGACCGGCTGGATCGGGGCAACCGGCTGGTCGGGGGCTACCAGCTCGGCTACTGGGACGCCGACGGTTCACCCGCCGCCAGCCAGGGCAAGGGACTACGTCCGGCGCTGGCGCTGCTGTCGGCGCGGGCCACCGGCGCCGAGCCGACCGCCGGGGTGCCGGCCGCCGCCGCCGTGGAACTGGCGCACAACTTCTCCCTGCTGCACGACGACCTGATGGACGGCGACACCGAGCGCCGCCACCGGCCGACCGCGTGGACCGTGTTCGGGGTCGGCCCCGCCATCCTGGCCGGCGACGCCCTGATCGGGTTGGCCCACGAGGCGCTCGTCGAGACCCCCGGAGGCTGCCCGGCCGCCCGACGGCTCGCGGTGGACATCCGGGCCCTGGTCTGCGGCCAGTCGGCCGACCTGGACTTCGAGCGGCGCGACGACGTCACCCTCGACGAGTGCCTGCGGATGGCGGAGCAGAAGACCGCCGCGCTGCTGGCCGGCTCGTGCGCCCTCGGCGCGATCCTCTGCGGCGGTCCACCGAACGTGATCGACGGGCTGTCCCGCTTCGGTCATCACCTCGGGCTGGCCTTCCAGCTCGTCGACGACCTGCTGGGTATCTGGGGTGACCCGCGACGGACCGGCAAGCCGGTCGGTTCGGATCTGCGGGCCCGCAAGCGGAGCATCCCGGTGGTACGGGCGGTGACCAGCGGTCAGGCCGCCGGCCGGGCGCTGGCCGAGCGGTACCGCTCGCCGGAGCCGCTGACCGACGAGGACGTGGCCCGGGTGAGCGCGCTGATCGAGGCGACCGGAGCCCGGGACTGGACGGCGCAGCGGGCGGCGCAGGAGACCGAGCGGGCGCAGGCGGAACTCGACGCGCTCGACCTGCCCGACGACGTACGCGACGAGTTCGCCGACATCGCCACCTTCACCACCGGACGGGACCACTGATGACCGAGCTGCTGTCGTCGAAGCCGAAGCCCACCACCACGACCCAGGCGGGCGGGACCGCGTCCGACCCGGCCTGGGTGGCGCTGCGCCGGGCCCGGGAGCACCTGCTCGGGTTGCAGGACGACGCCGGCTGGTGGAAGGGGAACCTGGCCACGAACGTCACCATGGACGCCGAGGACCTGCTGCTGCGGCAGTTCCTGGGCATCCGGACCGCCGAGCAGACCGCCGAGTCGGCCCGCTGGATCCGCTCCCAGCAGCTCCCGGACGGCTCGTGGGCCACCTTTCACGGCGGCCCGGGGGACCTCTCCACCACCATCGAGGCGTACCTGGCCCTGCGGTTGGCCGGCGACACCCCCGACGCGCCGCACCTCGCCGCCGCGGCCCGGTTCGTCCGGGCGCGGGGCGGGCTGGCGGCGAGCCGGGTGTTCACCCGGTTCTGGCTGGCCCTGTTCGGACACTGGCCCTGGTCACAGCTGCCGGCCGTCCCACCCGAACTGGTGCTGCTGCCGTCCTGGATGCCGTTCAACGTCTACGACTTCGCGTGCTGGGCCCGGCAGACCATCGTCCCGCTGTCCATCGTCCGCGCGCTGCGCCCGGTGCGGGACCTCGGCTTCACCGTCGACGAACTGCGCACCCCGGCGGCAACACCGCGACCGCCACGACTGCCGTCCCGGGCCGGCGTGCTGCACCGGCTGGACCGGCTCGCCAGCGGCTACGAGCGGATCGCCCGGGGACCGGTACGGCGACACGCGCTGCGCCGGGCCGCCGAGTGGATCGTGGCCCGCCAGGAGGCCGACGGCTCCTGGGGCGGGATTCAGCCGCCATGGGTCTACTCACTGATGGCGCTGCACCTGCTCGGCTATCCGCTGGACCACCCCGTGCTCCGGGCCGGGCTGGACGGGCTGGAGCGGTTCACGGTGCGCGAGCAGACCGAGGACGGCCCGGTCCGCTGGCTGGAGGCGTGCCAGTCACCGGTGTGGGACACCGCGCTCGCGGTCACCGCGCTGTCGGACGCCGGGCTCCCGGCCGGGCATCCCGCCCTGGCCCGGGCCGGCAGGTGGCTCCTCGACGAGGAGATCCGGGTACGCGGTGACTGGTCGGTCCGCCGGCCGACGACCCCGGCGGGCGGTTGGGCCTTCGAGTTCCACAACGACGGGTACGCCGACACCGACGACACCGCCGAGGTGATCATGGCGTTGCGGCGCACCGACGCGCCCGCCGAGGCCGCGGTGCTGCGGGGCACCCGATGGCTGCTCGGCATGCAGTGCCGCGACGGCGGCTGGGGCGCCTTCGACGCGGACAACACTCGGGCGATCGTCGGCGACCTGCCGTTCTGCGACTTCGGCGAGGTCATCGACCCGCCCAGCGCGGACGTGACCGCGCACATCGTCGAGGCGCTGGCGGCGGAGAACTTCGCCGGCACGCCACCGGTACGCCGTGGCGTCTACTGGCTGCTGCGGGCCCAGGAGCCGGACGGTTCCTGGTTCGGCCGCTGGGGAGCCAACCACGTCTACGGCACCGGGGCGGTGGTGCCCGCCCTGGTGGCCGCCGGGGTCAAGCCCGGCCACCCGGCGATCCGGGCGGCGGTCGACTGGCTGCTGGCGCACCAGAACCCGGACGGCGGGTGGGGCGAGGACATGCGCTCCTACCGGGACCCGTCCTGGCTCGGGCGGGGCGAGTCGACCGCGTCGCAGACCGCCTGGGCGCTGCTCGCGCTGCACGCCGCCGGCCACAGCTCCGCGGAGCCGGCCCAACGCGGGGTGCGCTGGCTGGTCGACACCCAGCGGGCGGACGGCGGCTGGGACGAGCCGCACTACACCGGGACCGGCTTCCCGGGCGACTTCTACATCAACTACGGCCTGTACCGACTGGTCTTCCCGATCAGCGCGCTCGGTCGGATCCTGAACGCGCGGGGCGGCCTGACGGCCGAGGTGGTGCCGTGACCGAGCCAGCGACGTCCGCCGGTCCGGCCTGGACCCTGTACGCGCCCATGCGGCCGGAGGCCGCAGCGCTGCGGCAAGGGCTGACCGGCCTCGACCCGGGACGGTGGCCGGCGCTGCGGCGTACCGGCACCGGAGCGCGGCGTGCCCGGTCGGTCGCCGTCGGCCGGCCGGTCGGAGCCACCCCGGTCGCGGTGGCCGGTATCGGTGGCGGGCTGGCCCCCGGGCTGGCCCCGGGCGACGTCGTGGTGGCCACCGAGGTACGCACCGACCCGCGCGCCGGGCGCCCGGGGCGGCAGGTGCTGCCGATGCCGGCCGCCGCCCTGCTCGCCGCCGCGCTGCGCCGCCGCGGGCTGCGGGTCCACCTCGGACCGGTCCTGACCACGACCCGGCTGGTCGACGGCGCGGCCCGGACCCGGCTGGCCGGGACCGGCGCGCTGGTCGCCGACCTGGAGTCGGCGTGGCTGCTGGGCGGCTGCGACGACCGGCCGACCGCCTGCGTCCGGGTGGTCGCCGACACCGCGGCCGGATCGCTGTACCGACCGGCCACGCTGCGCCGGATCCGCACCGCCCTGCGGGTGCTGCCCGCGGTGGCGGCGGCCCTGGCCGAGTGGGCGACGGCAGCCGGCAGCCTCGACGAGGTCCTGCTGGCCTCGCCCCGCTCGTTCTGCGCCGGGGTGGAACGGGCGATCGCGGTGGTGGAACAGGCGTTGCGCCAGCACGGGCCGCCGGTCTACGTCCGCAAGCAGATCGTGCACAACGCCCGGGTCGTGGCCGATCTGCAGGCCCGGGGCGCGGTCTTCGTGGACGAACTCGACGAGGTACCCGACGGCGCGCTCACCATCTTCTCCGCACACGGGGTGGCGCCCGCGGTACGCCGGGAGGCCGCCGACCGGCAGCTGCCGGTCATCGACGCCACCTGTCCCCTGGTGACCAAGGTGCACGCCGAGGCGCGCCGGTTCGCCGGCCGGGGCGACACGGTGCTGCTGATCGGGCACTCCGGCCACGAGGAGACCGAGGGCACCCTCGGCGAGGCGCCCGAGCGGATCCGGCTGGTGCCGGACGCGGCCGCCGCCGAGACGGTGCAGGTGGCCGACCCGTCCCGGGTGTCCTACCTGGTGCAGACCACGCTGGCGGTGGACGAGGCGACCGGGGTCGTCGATGCGCTGCGCCGCCGTTTCCCGGCGCTGACCGGGCCCGGCTCCGACGACATCTGCTACGCCACCACGAACCGGCAGCGGGCGATCACCGCGGTTGCCGAGCGGGCCGACGTGGTGCTGGTGGTCGGATCGATCAACTCCTCCAACTCCCGCCGGCTGGTCGAGGTCGCCGAGCGGGCCGGCACGCGGTCCCACCTGGTCGACGACGTGGGCGGCGTGGACCTGCGCTGGCTGGCCGGCGCCGCCACGGTCGGGGTGACCGCCGGCGCGTCGGCACCGCCCGGCCTGGTCGACGAGCTGGTCGCGGCACTCAGCGCGCTCGGTGCGCGGGAGGTGAGCGAACACACCACCGCGGTCGAGGACGTGAGTTTCACCCTTCCCAAGGAGGTACGCCAGCCGTGAGCATGCCGATGCGCCAGAGCCTGCGGATCGCCAGGTACCTGGTCGAACAGAAGCTGCGCAGGCGAAAGCGGTTCCCGCTGTTGCTGGAACTGGAGCCGTTGTTCGCCTGCAACCTCAAGTGCGCCGGCTGCGGCAAGATCCAGCAGCCGGCGAACCTGCTGAAGCGTCGGATGCCGGTGGAACAGGCACTGGCCGCCGTGGAGGAGTGCGGAGCGCCGATGATCTCCATCGCCGGCGGCGAGCCCCTCATGCATCCCGAGATCGACACCCTGGTCGCCGAGCTGGTGCGCCGGAAGAAGTTCGTCTTCCTCTGCACCAACGCGGTCCTGCTGCCCAAGAAGATCGACAAGTTTCGGCCGTCGCCGTACTTCGCCTTCACCGTGCACATCGACGGCCTGCGCGAACGGCACGACGCGGCGGTGTGCAAGGAGGGCGTCTTCGACGCCGCGGTGGCGGCCGTACGGGAGGCCCAGCAGCGCGGCTTCCGGGTCACCACCAACACCACCTTCTTCAACACCGACACCCCGCAGACCGTCATCGAGGTGCTCGACTACCTCAACGACGACCTGCGGGTGGACGAGATGATGATCTCCCCGGCGTACGCCTACGAGAAGGCGCCGGACCAGGACCACTTCCTGGGCGTGACGGAGACCAGGGAGTTGTTCCGCAAGGCCTTCTCGGGTGGCCGGCGGGCCCGCTGGCGGCTCAACCACTCCCCGCTGTTCCTGGACTTCCTGGAGGGCCGGGCGGACTTTCCCTGCACCGCGTGGGGCATCCCGTCGTACTCACTGCTGGGCTGGCAGCGGCCCTGCTACCTGATGGCCGACGGGTACGCCAGCACCTACCAGGAGCTGCTGGACACCACCGACTGGGACAGCTACGGCCGGGGTCGCGACCCCCGCTGCGCGAACTGCATGGCGCACTGCGGGCACGAACCGACCGCGGTGCTGGCGACGATGTCCTCGCTGCGGCAGTCGCTGCGGGCGGCACGCGGTTAGAGCGACCGGCAATAGGACTGGCGGGGCTGCGGCGCGCCCTGGCACTTCGGCTGGCGGCGTTGTCGTCGTCGGCCATGCAACACCGGCATGGCCTCCTCCTCCGCCTAGCCACCCTCGGCCAGGACCCGCCTCGCCTCCACCGCCCTACTGCCGGTCGCTCTTAGCTGGACCCAAACCGGGTGGCCAGGCGACGGTACAGCGCGGGCAGCAGCCCGCGTACCGCCACCGGCAGGCGCAGCCAGCCCGGGACGTACACCTCGGCCCGGTTCCGGGCGATTGCGTCGGTCAGTGCGGCAGCCACCCGTTCCGGTGGCAGCGGTCGGGGCCGGCGGCGCCGGTACGGCTGACCCCGGCGAGCGAAGAACGGAGTGTCCACCACCGTGGGCACGAGCGTGCTGACGGTCACGCCACGACCGGACAGTTCCAGCCGGAGGCTCTCGGCGAAGGCGTCCAGCCCGGCCTTGCTGGCCGCGTAGACCGCTTCCCCGGCCACCCCGAGCCGCCCGGCGATCGAGCCGACGAAGACCAGGTGGCCGCCGTGATGGCACATGCCGGGCAGCAGCGCCCGGGTCAGCTCGATCGGCGCGCGCAGGTTCACCGCGAGCAGTTCGTCGGCGAGCGGGTCGGCCATCCCGGCGAACGGGCCGGCCCAGCCGATGCCGGCGTTGTTGACCAGCACGTCCACCCGGGCGTGCCGGGCCAGGGCCCGCTCGGCCAGCTCGCGGCCGGCGCCCGGTCGGGCCAGGTCGGTCAGCAGCGTGGTGACGCCGGTCTCGGCGGCGAGCCGGGCCAGCCGGTCGGGGTCCCGGCCGGCGGCCACGACCTGACTTCCCGCGTCGGCCAGCCGCCGGGCGAGGGCGGCGCCGATACCCGACGAAGCGCCGGTGACCAGCACCACGGCGCCGGTCAGCCGCATGGCATCTCCGGTGGCGCCGGTCCGCGTCCGGGCGGGCCGGAAGCGACCACCGCCGACACGTCGACCGGCCGCTCGTCGGCGACTGCCCGATCGTCGGCGGCCGGCGCGCGATCGACCTCGGCGAGCAGTTGGGCCAGTTCGGCGTGCAGGGCGGCGACGAACGCGGGACCGGCCTCGGCCAGCGAGCCGTCCAGCAGCGCGCCGACCTCGAAGGTGTCGCCGAAGCGCAGCACACCGACCCCGACGGGCACTCCCTCGGCGAGCGCGACCACCGGGGTGGCCCCAATGAGCGGCGCACCGGCCAGCACCTGCGAGCGCATCCGCGCCGGGACGTAGGAGACGATCACGTTGAGGTGCCGGCTGCTGTAGAAGCGCCGGGCCAGGGCGGCGTGCAGCGGGGCGGGCAGTGCGCCCATCGCCCGCATGACCAGGCCAGCCGCCTCGGGTTCCCCGCTGTGCAGCGCGGTGCGCAGCGACTGCCGGACCATGGCGACGCGGATTCCGGGCGGGATGCGTCGCACCGGAAGGTCGAGCGTGACGGCACCGGTCCAGTTCCCCTGCGTGGGCGCCCGCCGTCGGAGGTCGTGGGAGACCGCGAACATCGCCCGCAAGCGGGGCGGCGCCGACCCGGGATGGACCCGACCCAGTGCCCCCGCGGTCAGGGCCAGCATGAGTTCGCTGGCGTGCGCCTGGCAGGCGCGGGCCGCGCGGGACACCTCGGCGGCGGGCAGGGTGGCGGTGACCAGGAGCCGGCGCGGTGAGCCGAGCGGACGGTTGAGCACGGTGGCCGGGGCACGGCCCTGCCCGGCCAGGCGGGCCAGCCCACGGGCGATGCGGCCGACCCGATGTGCCGTGTCCCGGACCCGGCCACCCGGCGCCGCCCGGTCCCGGTCCGGCGCCGCCCCGTCCCGGACCGGTACCGGCCCGACCGGCTTCACGGGGCGGGCGGTGACCGGGTCGAACAGCCGTTGGATGACCGCGATCACCGACAACCCGTCGCCGAGGCAGTGGTGCAGTTTGATCGCGGCCCGGGTACGCCCGTCGGGCAGCCCGCCGACCAGCAGGATCTGCCAGGGTGGCCGGTCCAGGGCCAGCGGCTCGGACCAGAACCGGTCCACGGCGGCGCTGCCGTCGTCTCCGGGTGCGACCCGCACCTCGACGAGATGGGCGGCGGGATCGACGTACCGGTCGACCACCCAGCCGGGCCGGCGCCCCGGCCCCCGGCTGACCAGCCGGCGGCGCAGGGTGGTCATCGCGGGTAGTCGCCGTGCCAGCAGCGCGGCCAGTCCCCCACTGGTGAGCGCGGTGCCGTCGGGCAGGGGCCCGAGTTCCAGCACCACACCGATCTGTTGCGCCACCGTGGCCGACTGCACGTACCGGAAGAACGCGTCCTGCGGGCGCAGCGGCCAGCTGGCCGGCCGGTGCGCGGCCGGCACCCGGCGGACCGGGTCGGGCGGGCGTTCCCGCTCGGGCGGCGGTGTCTCTACCGGTGCCCGCGCGCCGGCGACGGCCGCCAGCCCGAGGTCCGGCAGGTAGGGGTGCGACGGTGCCAGCACCGGGTGCGGCGGGTGCGGGCCGACCAGCCGCGAGCGGACGACGGCGGCCAGCGCGGCCGGGTCGCGGGCCGTCTCGGCCAGCCCGGCGGCGTTCATCAACGCCGCATTGGCCACGCCGTGCGCGGCGATCGGCCGGTACATCACCACCGGCGTGCCGGTGGCCCACGCCTCCAGCGCGGTCGCTCCGCCCGCGTTGGTGACCAGCAGGTCCGCGGCGCGCAGCAGGGTGGGCATGTCGTCGACCCAGGTACGCACCACCAGCCGCCCGGGTGGGGCGTCCAGGCGCGCCAGCCGGTCGGCCAGTTGTTCGTTGCGCCCGCAGACCGCGACCACCTGCACCGCGTCGCCGATTTCGACCAGCGGGGCGACCGCCTCCTCGACCGAGCCCAGGCTGTAGGAGCCGCAGGCGACCACCACCGCCTTGCGGTCCGGGTCGAGCCCACAGCTCCGGGCGGCGTCGGCCCGGTCGCCGGGACGGAACCGCGCGAGCACCGGAGGCGCGCAGACCCCGAGCGCCGCGCCCGGGGCGGCGGCCGCCGCCACCGGCAGCGCCGCAGGGTGCACCACCACCCCCAGATCCAGCTGGGAATACACCCAGAACGGGTGCGGGGCGAAGTCGGAAACCCAGGCCCCGACGGGTACGCCGAGACCCCGGTGCCGGCGTAGCCAGGCCAGCCCGGCACTGCCCAGCGGATAGGTGGAGAGGATCAGGTCCGGGTCGAACGTCTCGATGACCGGGGCGAGCCGTCGGCCGGCCCAGGACCCGGTGAACCACTTCGAGGCGTCGGCGAACCAGCGGTGCCGCCACAGCGAGGACCAGAAGAACTCGTACAACCAGGGTGTCGATCCGACATTTGTCACGTACGTACGACGAAAGGTCGGACCGACCCCCGGTCCCATCGCGTCGAGGGTGTCCACCCAGCCCACCCGGCTGCCCGGCCAGAGGCCGTGGACGCGTTCCTCGAGCGCCCGGCCGGTGGCGTCGTGCCCGCCCCCGATGTCGGCCGAGACGATCAGCACCCTCCGCGCGATCGGCTCGGCGGTCTCCGGCGGTCGGACCGGGTTGCCCGGCCGGCGCTCCGGCGCGGTCATCGTGGGCCCGCCGGATTCGGGTGGCACCGGGCGCGAGACACGCGCGCAGGTGGGTATGCGAGGCGGGCTACGACCCGACCTGGCGCCCACGATCTCGGGACTGTCTCATGGCCTTCGGTTTCCTGCTGGCGATCCTCGCCGCAGTGTGCAGCGCCACGGCGGCGATCGTGCAGTCGATCGGCGCGCGCCGGGTGGCGGCCATGGAACACCTCGACCCGAGGCTGCTGTGGCGGCTGGCGCGGACCGGACCGTACGCGGCCGGACTGGTCCTGGACGGTGCCTCCTCCGGGCTCACCTTCACCGCGCTGCGTACCGTGCCGCTGTTCGCGGTGCAGGCGGTGGGGGCGGCCAACCTGAGCCTGGTGGCGCTGATCGCCATGGTGGTGCTGCGCGTCCGGCTGACCGGCCGAGACTGGGTCGCGATCGGTGGGGTGGTCGCCGGCCTGCTGCTGCTCGTGCTCTCGGCCAGGAGCAGTCCACCGGCGCCGGCGCCGGCGAACGCCGGCTGGGGGCTGCTCGGCGCGGTGCTCGCGCTGGGCGTGGGCGCGTACCTGGGCAGCCCGCGGATGCGGGGGCCCGCCCTGCCCGGTTTGCTGGCCGGGCTGTCCTTCGGCGCCGCAGCGGTCGGCGCCCGGTTGCTCGGCGACATCACCAGCCTGAGCGCGCTGCTGACCAACCAGGTCACCTACACGGTGGTGCTCGCCGGGCTGACCGGCCTGCTGCTCTACGCCACCGCCCTGCAGCGCGGCTCCGTGACGGTCGCCTCCGCCTCGACCATCCTCGGGCAGACCCTGGCCCCGGCGGTGGCCGGCTGGCTGCTGCTCGGTGACCGGGTGCGGACCGGCGCCGAGCCGATGGCGGCGCTGGGCTTCATCCTCGCCGTCGCCGGCGCGGTCGCGCTCGCCCGGCACGCCCAGCCGCACCAGGCGGCGACCGACCGACCGTCGGACCGAAGGTGGCGGGCACCAGGTCGCGGTCGTTGACATGTCGTCTGCCTCCAACGGCGAAAGGCGGAGCGTCACCAACCGCCGCCCCTCGGGATGAATAGCAGCTTAGCGGCGGATTTCTCCCTATCTAAGGTATTTTCAAGCTCTTGCCGGCGAACTGCCGCTTCGAAAGACGAGGGAGGAGGCGGATGACAGCGGGAAGATCCGCCCGGACGCCCGAAGCTCGTCCGCCTCGCCCGCTCGGCCAGCCCGCCCTGACCCCGGTACCGCGTGGCTGGTGGCCGGACGCCCTGCTGGTCGCCGCGTTTGCCGCGCTCACCGCCGCGCTGGTGTGGTGGCCGCCGCTGCTGCAGGTGGACATCGCGGTACGGGACTGGTGCGACCGGCATCGGCCGCCGCCGGTCGCCTGGCTGATGCGGGTCCTCGACTACTTCGGACAGGGCGGACCGCTGATCATCGTGACCGTCGGGGTGTCGTTCTGGCTCGCCTGGCAGCACCGGACGATCCGGCCGATCATCCTGGCCGGACTGGCCCCGATCGTGAGCACCGTGCTGATCGTCGGGCTGAAGAGGTGGACCTCGCGCGGCGCCCCGCACCAGGGCTCGGTGCGGTTGTTCAGCGACGGCGGGGAGGATTTCTACCCGTCCGGGCACGTGAGCAACGGCATCGTCTACTTCGGGGTGCTGGCGATCCTGCTCGCGCCGTACCTGGCGGTGCCGGTCCGACGCGTGCTGCAGTGGCTGCCCGGCGTGCTGGTGGTCATCGGCACCACCTACCTCAGCTACCACTGGCTCACCGACAGCATCGGCGGATACCTCCTCGGCCTGCTGATCGTGCGACTGCTGCTGCGGGTTCCGTGGCGGAGCGTCCCCCTGCCCCGCCGGCTCGACCGGCTGGCCCTCGGCGGCCACCAGGCCCACCGCGCCGTGCACCGGAAAGGGCCGCCGGGCGAGCAGCATCGTCGGGTACCCGGGCCGCCCCGCAAGATCGCGCTGGGCCGCGCGTGCTGAGCGGGGAGGTGCTGGCCGGAACACCGCTCGCCCTCGGCGCGGCGGCGGCGTTCGGGGCGTCCTCGGTGCTGCAGTTCCGCGCCACCCACCGGGCACCGGCCCAACCGGCCGGGCGGCCCACCCTGCTGTTGCACCTGCTGCGCCAGCCGGAATGGCGCTGGTCGGTGGTGCTCGCCGCCGGGGCCTTCGGCCTGCAGGTCGCCGCCCTCAGCCTGATGCCGCTGATCCTGGTGCAGCCACTGTTGATCACCGGTCTGCTCTGGTACATCCTGCTGCACTCCCTGGCCGATCGGAGGCGCCCGGACCTCAAGACCATGCTGGAGGCGATGCTCTGCCTGGTCGCGCTCTCGGCCTTCCTGCTGATCGCCCGGCCGACCGCCGGGCAGGGAAAGGGGCTCAACTCTTTCGGGTCGGCCCTGCTGCTCGGCGTCGCGGTGGCCGTAGCGGTGTCGTTGTGCCTGGTGGCCGCCATCGGGCTGGGCCCGAAGTGGCGGCCACTGCCGCTGGCCCTGGCCGCGGGCGTCTGCTACGGCGTCACCGCCGGCCTGATCAGCAGCCTCGCCTTCCACTACAACGGCAGCCCGCTGAGCGTCCTCGGGCACTGGCAGACGTACGCGCTCGCCGTGGTGGGCCCGTTCGGCGTGCTGCTGAGCCAGAACGCCTACCAGGCGGGTCCGCTGGGGGCGCCGGCCCTGGCCACGATCATCGTCGCCGACCCGCTGGTGTCGCTCGCCGTCGGCCTGCTCTGGCTGGACGAGCGGATCCAGACGGGGCCGTGGCAGGTGACCGGCCAGATCCTGGCCCTGGCCGTACTGGCCGGCGCGGTGTTCCTGCTCGCCCAGCGGGCACCCCACGTCGACCAGCAGTAGTCCTCCGCTGCCGGCACACCGGACGCGGGAGGGAGGGATCGGTGACCGACAACGGTGTGCGTCGTCGAGGACTGCTGCTGGCCGGTGCGCTGCTGGGTGGGGCCGGGATCTTCGACGCGGTGGCGGGCGTGGCCGACCTGACCACCCGCCGATACGTATCGCTCGGTGTCGGTGGGATTCACGAGCATGACATCACCGGCTGGGCCTGGCTGCACCTCGCCGCCGGGGTGCTCGCGGCACTGGCCGGTGCGCTCGTGCCGCTGGGCCGGCGCTGGTGCGTCTGGCTCGCCGTGGCCACCACGGCGGTCTTCGTCGCGGTGCACCTGGCCTTCCTCACGTACCACCCGATCCAGACGGTGATCGTGGTCGGGGTGGCGCTGGCCGCCGCTCGGCTGATCCTCAAGCACCGCCTCCCGGCCACCGGCTGATCCCGCGTCCGGCACGACAGGCGCGGCGGACAGGCGGCACCGGAACGTCAACGGGTCGGCAGGCAGACCTTCCCGGTGAAGGCCGGGTCGGGCTGCCGCGACGCCGCCCAGGCCGGATTGACCGCTATCGCCAGCGGCGGTGCCTGCCAGGCGGCGCTGAGCCGTTGCAGCAGCGGGTACTCGTCGCGATGCTGATGGATCGCCTCCCCGTCGAGGAAGGTGATCAACTGGTCTGAGACCAATCCGCGGTGCAGCAGGCCGCCGTGCACGCCGGGCACCTGGAACACGGGGATCTCGGTGTAGTCCCCGGGCGGCGCCTCGGCGGCCGTGCTGGTGGGCACGAAGGCGACGATCCGCACGCCCGGGAGCGGACACATCAGCTGGTTGCGGTAGAAGGGCGCGTTGTCGACCAGGGAACGGATGAACGGCTCGTCGGGGCCGCTGCCCGGACCGCCCGCGAGGTCGACCAGACCGAAGAGCAGCCGGAGTTGCCAACCGGTGACCACGCCCCAGCCCCGGCTCTGGTCCCGTGGCGGATAGTAGGCGCGGCCCGCGTTGATCAGCGGGCTGAACATGATCAGCATGTCGACCGCCGGATGGGACCGCTGCTGGAGATACGTACGGGCCACCATCGCCCCCTCGCTCTCGCCGACCAGCGCGACCTGGCGGGCGGTCCGGTGGTGCAGCCGATCCACCTGCTCCTCAAGCAGCCGCACGCTGTCCGCGACGGAGATCGTGGTGTCGTCCCGGTCGTACGGCAGGGGCTTCCCGTCCGGGCCCAACCCACGGTAGGAGAACCGTTCGACCCGAGGGTCGGGCGGCTGCTCCCCGTCGTAGTCTGAGCCGTAGCCGGCGAGGACGATCACCGCGTGGGTGACCTCGGGCGGCAGGGGTTGGTCGAGCACCATCACCTCGACGTCCAGTTCCTTGCCCGGCACCACGTTCACCAGCGGGGGTACGAGCATCGGCACCGCGAGCGCCAGGATGGCCACGATCGGAGTCGCCGGCACCCGGGCCCATCGCACTCGGGGCGCGAGCAGTGCCGACCGCACCGTCCGGTTCCACAACAGCCCGTTCGCGACCCCGGCTGCAGCGGCCACCGGCACCGTCCACCACCCCGGCACACTCCAGCACACCGCCCCGGCCACGGTGAGCACCACGAAGTTCATCAACGACCAGCCCACCAGCGACACCGACGGCAGCCCGCGCCACCAGGCTCGGACCACCGCGGCCCGCTGCAGGAACGGCGCCAGCAGGAACATCGGCAACAACGAGGCCAGCAGCACCCACGACAGCGCCACCACCGACGCCGCAACCGAGATCGCCGCCCACGGCGCGACGACAATCGCGACCAGCAGGGCTAGGCCGAAGTTCCGCCGCAACAACCACCGCACCGGCGGACGTGGCATCTCGGCAGGCCAGGCCAGCACCACCAGCACGGTATGGAACACACCCCGGAAGACCAGCAGCAGGGCGAACCAGAACAGGAACATCGCCCAGGAATCGTGGTAGACGAACAACCACCGCAGGTCGTGATAGGTGTCGTACGGCCACACGGCAGAGGTCTGCGACGCCAGGCCCTGAGCGGCGACGAAGCCCAACGACACCAGAACGATCGCCTCGATCGCCGGGGACACGGCGGTCAGCAGCAGCAACCCAACCAACCTGCGGTCCAGGGTCAACATCGCGCCTCGTATCGCGGCGGTCAGCCGAGCGCACGGAGGCGGCCGGCCAGGGTGTCGCGTGCGTCCTCCAACCGCAGGTGAATCTCGACGAAGTCGGAGCCGACCTGCTCGGCTCGTACGGCCTGCCGGATCAGCTCCTTCGGCCCGCACCCCTCGCTGGACAGCTTGTATCCGACCCGCATGACCAGCCCCACCTCTGAGAAAGTCGTCCTCTCGTCACCTTTCCACGCAGCCGATGGCAGACGCCGTTGAACGGCGAAACCTGCGGCGAGGGTGTGGATGTCGTCACCGTCCACTCTGATCGCGGCCCGGCTCGCCCGGATGAACGACGCGCGTGCCGCCGCTACTCGGCGCGGCGCCATCTGCCTGGAACAGCCGGCTGATCCGGCGGGCCCGATCGATTTGGCGTCAACGTCATTGACACGAATTTGGTTGGAGCGTTCTACTGTCTCCATGAACAGGTCTCGCGCGTACGTGCAGACCGCACGCGCGGCATCGACGGCCGACACGCGTCGGCGCATCCTCGATGCCGTCGTGGCGCTGGTCCTGCGGCGCAAGTCGGTCGAGATCGTGCTCGCCGACGTCGCCGAGGCCGCCGGGGTGAGCGTGCAGACTGTGCTTCGCCACTTCGGGAGCCGGGAAGGTCTGTTCGAAGCGGGGATCACCCACGCACGCGAGCAGGTCGCCGCCGAGCGAGCGGCGCCGGTCGGCGACGTCACCGCTGCCGTGTCGGCTCTGTTCAACCACTACGAACGCTGGGGCGATGTCGTGCTGCGGCTGCTGGCCCAGGGCGACGGCAGCCCCGCGGCGGACACCGTCACCGAGCAGGGCCGCCAGTTCCACGACACCTGGGTCCGCGACGTATTCGCGCCCCTGCTCGCGCCACTACCGGCCGATCAGCAAGGGGCGATCACCGACCTGCTGGTGGTCGCGACCGACATCTACACCTGGAAGCTGCTGCACCACGACCGCCGGCTGCCTCGACGGCAGGCCGAGCAGCGTGTCCTTCGGCTGATCATGGCAATTCTGGGAGAAGGACGATGACCTCGTATCTGTTCGTGACCTGGGACGGTGGCGGCAACGTGCCACCGGTGCTGCGAATCGCAGCCGAACTGCACCGGCGCGGTCACACCGTCCGGGTGCTCGGGCACCCGCAGCAACGTGACGCCGTGCAGGCCGCGGGGCTGCGGTTCGAGCCCTACCAGCAGGTGCGCCCCTGGTCGGCCACCATCCCGGTCACCAACGTCCAGTGGGCCTGGAAATACCTGCGACTGTTCACCGACCGGGCAGGCATCGGCGAGCTGACCGCGAGCCTGCGCCGCGAATCCGCCGACGTCGCTGTCATCGACTGCATGATGCTCGGCGCGATCAAAGCCGCCCAGGATCTGAACCTGCGACAGGTCGTTCTCACCCACACCTTCTACGCCTACCTGCGCAACGGCTTCGACCGCGGCCCCGTCGGCCTGACCGGGCGCATGATGGGTCTGCCGCCGAACATCCTCTGGAACCGGTCGGATCTGAATCTGATCCTGACCGCGCCGGAACTGGAACCCGCCACCGTCATACCGGCGAACGCCGCGTTCACCGGCCCGGTCTGGCCCGTCGGTGCGCCGGCACCGGTTTCCCACACCGACGACGCGAACATCCTGATCAGCCTCAGCTCCATCTACTACGTCGGCCAGCGCAAGGTTCTCAAAACGGCCCTCGACGCCGTGGCCGACCTGCCCGTGCGCGCGACCCTCACGACCGGGCACGGGGTGGACCCGCAGGATCTACGCGCGCCCGCGAACGTGGACGTGCACCGGTTCCTGCCGCACGGGCAGATCCTGCCCCGCGTACGCCTCGTCGTCGGTCACGCCGGCCACGGCACCACGATGCAGGCCCTGGCCCACGACCTGCCCCTGGTCCTCATCCCGATGTCGCCACTGGGCGACCAGCCGCTCGTCGCCAAGGCCGTCGCCCGCAGCGGCGCTGCCACCGTCGTCAAACGGTCCGCCTCCCCCGACGTCCTGCGCGCCGCCATCGAGCGGATGCTCGACGACGGACCGCACCGCACCGCCGCTGCCACCATCGGCAAAAAGTTGCGGGCCACCGACGGTGCGGGCGCCGCTGCCGACCTGATCGAACAGGTCGGCTGACGCGGCGCATACGCACCTCGGCAGATGTCTGTGCGCCGTGCCATGGACTTCGTTCATCTGCTTGATGACGACCAATCGGCCTTTTGGCTCCACGAGGTCAGGAACCGGATCATGGACGAGCCGAGGGTCGATGTGGAACCGTCCACCGGTGTCTGGGAACAGCACGCCGACTGGCCGATCCCGCGCACTGGGAACGTCAACATCTGGCTGCGTCCCGGCGCCGACAACGCCGCCGGGGAACTCGCACTCACCCCGGCCACGGGCGCGCCGACGACCCGTTCGTTCGTCGACAACCCCAACCAGCTCGAAACCGCAATGATCAACAACCCGGACCAGCCGAACGCGAACCGCCTGGCCTTCCTGTCCCCGCCGCTCGCCGAGGACCTGCGTATCTCCGGCACCCCTGTGGTCAGCCTGACTGCGTCGTCGAGCCTCGACGGGGCCTACTTCGGCGCGATCCTCGTCGAATATGGACCGAGCACGCAGAACAGCTGGACCGGCGACGGAATCGCCCAGACGACGCTGCCCGAGGAGTGCTACGGCGAGTCGAGCCAGTTCGACGACGGGTGCTACCGGCCCGTCGCGTACCGGCCGACCAACGTCACGCAATGGCGGGTGAGCAAGGGGATCCTGGACGGGCAGAACCGCAACTCGGTCGAGACGCTCGCGTCGCGACCGACCATCACGGTCAACACGAAGGTCAGCCACCTCGCTCTGCCGGTGCTCGGCGGCCAGCAGGCCGCCCGTCGAGCCGGGATCCAGCCAAAGTGCCTACGCCAAAGTGCCGAACATCGGGATGCAGGACCTCGGTGCCCTGCAGGCGGCGGTCAGCGCCGGCCAACCGTCGGGGGCTCGACCGTTGCTGGTCAAACGGTGGTGAGCAGCGCGTCGAGCGGCCGCGGCAAGGCATCCCGGCCGGCAGCCGCCTCGACGAGCAGGCGTGCGTACCGCAGGTTGCGGCGCGAGCTGCTGCGCAGGAAGCGCCACATCTGCGCCTCGGGCGTCCGGCCGCGCCAGGCGGGCTGGCTCTGGAACGAACGGAACGAACGGAGGTCGCCCTGCGAGTCGAAGAGGGCTTCGACCCCTGCGATGCCGACGGCGCGGATCAGCTCCTCCTCCAGATCGTTGACGCAGACATAGAACCCGAGGCGCTCCATGTCGGTGCGTGTCCGGGGTGAGCCAACGTGGGTCGCGTCCAGTCCGCGCCGGAATACCTCCTCCTCACGCAGGTCGCACAGACCGGCAAGTCGCATCCGGGTACCCAGCGGACCCAACCTCGTCAGGAAGCGGACGATCGCGTGCGCCCCGCCGATCGGCACGATCACGACCCGCTCCGCGTCGAGATCCCGGCCGCGGCCCACTGCGGCCGTTTCCAGTGCGATCTGGTCGCTGATGCCCTCGACGAGCACCACGGCCACGGCGGACTCGACCTTCGCCAGGGCGTGGGCGGTAGCCCGGATCGAGGCGGCATTGCCACCCAATTGACCATCGAGCGCCTCGCGGGCAAGCTCACGGCTTACCGCCGGCGCTGACATGCCGGCTCGTCGGGTCGCGGCCATGGCCGCAATCATCGCTGACCCGCCTACCAGCCGACCAGGGATTTAGAGAGACCGGCAATAGGACAAGGTTGAACTGCACGTCCACCACGTCGGGTCGGCAACACCGCAGACCGTGGCTCGCCTGGCCGAGCGGCACGCCGGGGACACCTCGGTGCCGGCCGACCCGACGCTGCTGACCGAGTACTTCACGTTCACCGACTTCGCACACTTCATCGAGGTGTACCTGTCGGTGGTGGACCTGATCCGCGACGCCGAGGACGTGGCCACGCTCACCTACGACATCGGCGCCGGCCTCGCCGCCCAGTCGGTGCGGTACGCCGAGGTGACCCTCAGCCCGTACTCGTCCATCGTGCGTGGCATCCCGGCCGAGGCGTACTGCGAAGCGGTGGAGGATGCCCGGCGGCGGGCCGCACGCGACCATGGCATCGACATGCGCTGGTGCTTCGACATCCCGGGCCCGCCCTGGATGTCGGCGGCCGACGTGACGCTCGACGTGGCGCTGAAGCAGCGCCCGGATGGGCTGATCAGCTTCGGGTTGGGCGGTCCGGAGGCCGGGGTGTCCCGGGGCCAGTTCGCCAGCCACTTCGCCGCCGCCCACGACCGAGATCTGACGGCTCACCTGCGCGAGCACGACATCGCGCTGGAGGTGTGCCCGACCTCCAACCTCTGCACCCGGTCGGTGCCGTCGCTGCTGCCGAGTCACGGTGCTCGCCGCTTGAAACGGTCAGCGCCCTCGGCTTCGGCGGGATCGTCGCAGGCACTCTCCAGTCAGGACCCGTATGTACCCTGGGCGGCTCCGTAGCTGTCCCAGAGAGGATCTGCCATGTCTCGGACCTACCGGCGCATGTCCGCGCGTATCGGTTTGACCCTTGGCCTCGCGCTCGCTTCGGTCACGTTCGTGGCCTCGCCCGCCTCGGCCCACACCCTGGGCCAAGCCGTCGTTTCGGCGCTGGGGTGCGGTTGGCCGAACGGCGCCTACACGGTGCTCACCAGGGAGGATCTCTGGGATAACCGGAACAACATGCCCTTGGGCGAGGTCTATGTGTTGTGGAACGGCAGCTATCAGGAGAACTGTGTGGTCACCCTCAGGGTCGGCCGGGCTGACGGCGTCGCCAGCTACACCGAGGCCGTCCTGGAGCGTCAGGGCATGAGGACCGTCCGGGACGAAGGGAACTACGCCCACTACGCGGCGGCCAGCGGCTACGCGGCCGGCACGTGCATCAGGTGGACGGGATCCATCGGGGCGATCTACGGCGGAGGAATCTACGGCACCACCAGCACCGTGTGGAGGTACTGCGGCTAGATCCTCGGGTTCGAGAATCTGAGAACCTGACCCGGTTGTTCAGATTCTCGAACCCAAGGTCTAGCCATTGGGGGTCCGGGACACGGGTAGGGCCACGCGTCGTCCCATCCCGAACTCCTCCGCTTCGTCGTCGGTGACCATTGCGAACGCACCGGCTGGCACCCCGCCGAGAACCGCTACCTCGGAGGCAACCGCCAGCAGCGCCTCCTCACTGTTTCCCGTGATGAAGAAGATGTAGACGTCCCCATCCTCTTCGCCGTCGTCGAACTCCTGCACCCCACCCGACTCATCCAGGTCGGCGAGGAAGTCTTGAACATCGTCGATCCATGGGAACTGGTACTCGTTCTCCGCGAGCCCCGAAGCCGCAAGCAGCGGGACATGGATCTCCACAACCGTGTTCGGCATGGGGCCATGCTCCCAGAGTGGTGACTGTCGTGACGCATCACCTGCGGGCAACCATGCCAATCCGCCCGAGGCCAGACCAGCCATCGGTTTGTCATGCCGGCTTGGTTCGGTAACACCCGCGCTCCGCCATACGAAGAAGAGGTGTAACGGCTACCAGAGAGGACGGCCTGTGCATGACCCTGGCCCAGCGGAGGGCGACATCCCCGACATCGGAGTCGATCCGGTGGCTTTCGAGGTCTTCTACCGCCGGCACGTGGAGGCGGTGGGCCGGTTCGTGGCGCGTCGAGTCGACGATCCACACCTTGCCGCCGACCTGACCGCCGACGTGTTCCTGGCGGCGATCGAATCGGCGGCCGGCTACCGGCCAGACCGGGGTAGCCAGATCGGTTGGCTGTTCGGGGTGGCCCGCAACGTCATCGCCGATGAGCGGCGTCGGGCCGATCAACGGCTGCGGGTGACCGGCCGACTGGCCGGACGACGGGACTTGGACGTTGACGACATCGCCCGCATCGAGGAGCGGATCGACGCCGAGGCGGCGGCCCGCCGTACCTACAGGGCGTTGAGCGAGCTACCCGAGGGCACCCGAGCGTTGGTCGAACTCGTCGCCGTGGACGGCCTCACCGTCACGGAGGCGGCCATTGCGCTCGGGGTGTCCCCGGTCGCTGCTCGGGTCCGCCTGCATCGTGCCCGCCGCACCGTCCGTGCCCTGCTGTCCCGCCCGGCCGCCACCTTCGCATCATGAAACGGAGAGACGCGATGACCAAGATCGAGCAGTCGCCGCACGGTTTCGAGGAGCAGCTCCTCACGGATCTGAAGACACACGTCGCCCAGCGGGCCGAGACGGTTCCGGCAGGACGTCCGGTCGCACTCCGTACCCGGTACCGGCGCGGTTGGCGTCTCGCCGGCGCATTCGGGTTGGCGGTCGCACTTACCGTCGGCGGCCTGACGGTTCAGACGATGCGAGTGGGTGACCGGCCGCCGCCCGCGGCCAGCGCGTCGGAGATCTTCCGGCTGGCGGCCGACAGCGCCCGGCAACAGCCCGAGCTCACCGCCCGACCCGACCAGTACGTCTTCACGGAGGTCCTGGCGACGGTGCGGGAGCCGGACACCGGCCAACACCGGACGGTACGGAGTCAGAGGTGGGGGTCAGCCGGGGGACTCGCGCACCCGCAGGCACGTTACCGACCGGAGACCGAACCGAACGGATGGAGCGAACTGAAGGTGCTCCGCCCGGGCGATCCCGTGCATCCCGACAAGGAGCTCGATGAACTCCCCTCGCCCGCGTACCACGGCGACCTGCCCACCGAACCGGACGAACTGCTTCGACACCTTCGGGAACACCCGGTCAAACTGCATCTCCCGGAGGGAGCCGATGAGGAGGCCGTGTACGGGAACGAGGCCATGGCGTACACCACCGCACGGTCGATGCTCGACGGCTACGTACCGCCCCGAGCACTGGCGGCGCTGCTCGAACTGCTGGCGCGGGAACCCGGAGCGGCCGTCATATCGGACGACGTGGTGGACGCCGCCGGCCGGCGTGGAGTGGCGATCCGGATGCCTGGTGTGATCGGCGCCAACGTTGACTTCGTCTTCGACCGGGATACCCACGTCTACCTCGGCACCAGAACGTCGCTGGTGCGGAACGGCAAGGAGTCGCTGGATTCGGCCACCGCGCTACTCCGCGTCGCAATCGTCGACCGGCCGGGCCAACTGCCCTGACCGGTGACGGCCTCCAGTACCCGGCAGGCGACCCGAACCGCCTGCCGGGTAACACAGCGGCCCGGGCTACCGGCCGGTGTTGATGAGCAGAGGAGCGACGACCGCAGCGATCGTGGCGGCGCCGGCGTCGTTGGGGTGCAGGTGGTCACCGGAGTCGTAGGTTGGCCGAAGCGCATCCCGGTCGGCCGGGTCGGCGAGCGCCCGGTCCAGGTCGGCCACCGCGTCGTACTCGCCGCTGTTGCGGATCCAGGTGTTCACGGCGTCGCGGACCGCCTCGTTGGCGGGCGTGTCGTAGCCGAACGCGCCCTTGATCGGCAGCATGGTCGCTCCGACGATCCGCACACCCCGGGCGTGTGCCGCCCGAATCAGCTGCCGATGACCGTCGATGACCTGTTCGGCAGTCACGACGGGGGACGCGCCGCAGCCGAAGTCGGGGTAGCCACCGCCACCGATGTCGTTGATGCCCTGCAGGACGACCACGGCGCGGACTCCCGGTTGGTCAAGCGCGTCCCGGTCGAACCGGGACACGCCCGCCTCGCCGAAACAGGGCGAGTCCGCGAGCAGTTTGTTGCCGTTGATTCCGGAGTTCACCACGCTCATCGCCCGGCGCCCGGAGGCGAGCCGTTCGGCCAGCTCATCCGGGTACCGGTTGTCGGCGTCGACCGTGGTGCCGTACCCGTCCGTGATCGAGTCACCGAACGTCACCACCACGTCTCCGGCGCGTCCCGGCTGGCCGGCCGTGTCGATGCCGGTGAGGTAGTACCACGAGGTGCTGGTCTCGGCGAAGGCGCCGGCCCGGGGATCGAACCGCCGGTCGCCGGCCGTTCGGTAGGTGGTGGCCGTCGCGTTCTCGTGGACGGTCGCCGGACCGGTGGGGCCGGCGAAGTACAGCGTCACCGCGAGGGAGTCCAGCGCACGTGTCGGCAGCGGCGCGGGGTCGGAGGTGAGCTCCCCTCCGGGGGGAATGGTCGCCGTCGTCGATCGGCCGAAGGTCAACGAGCGGAGGCTGCCCGGTCGCACGGCCGCTCCCCCCGCGGCGTGCGCGATCGTCGCGCCGGACACCTTCAGCGGTCGGTCGCCGAAGCGGTTGGACAGTCGTACCTGCACGGTCGAGCCGCCGGCGCTGACCCGGACCACCTGCCGCAACGACTGGTCTGCGAAGCCGTCGACTGACCAGTTGGGCGCCCCGAACCCTTCGAACGGGTGGTGTGCGGCGGCGGTCCACACCGCCCGCCAGCCGGCGGAGGATGGCGCGCCGGCGTGGCCGGCCTGCGCCGACGTCGCCCGGGCCGGCGCCGCCTGGGCGGGCGCGGTCAGGAAAAGTGCTGCCGCGACGGCAGCTGCGAGCGGTTGAAGCCTTGGAAGTCTCATCGAGGTGTCCTTTGCAGGCGGTTGCTGATGGGCAAGGGTGGTGGCCGGGGCCGATGCGAGGGCTACGTCCGCACCGGTTCGATCAAGCGGCGATACCGGAGCCGGTCTCCAACAGCGACTTGAGGTCGCTGAGCACGAAGGACCAGCCGCCCCCGGTACCCGGGGTGGCGCCGGTGACCAGTGCCGCGGTGTGTGGAGCCCCGGTGAGGTCGTGCGTCACGGTCAGGGTGGTCAGTCCGCGCTCGTCCTGGCCGATGTCGTAGGTGAGTCGGGTGGGTCCTTCGGCCGCCATGGCGGGGTCGGCGGTCATCCGCCAGGTCAGGGCGAGCCGCCGGTCGGGTTCGGCCGCGATGATCTCGCCCTCGATGATGACCATGTCGACTCCGCTGCCGACCATGGCTTCGCTCGCGTAGCCGCGGTAGGCGCCACCGGGGCGCGGGTCGATGTCGATCCGGCCTCCGTACCCGTAACGCTTGGTCAGTTCCGAGCGGGTCAGCGCGGCCCAAACCTCCTCGGGGCTGGCCTTGAGATAGATGCGGTGAACGAGTTCACCTGGGTGCTGCGCCGTGCCCGTCATGGCGGCTCCTCTGATCACGAACGCCGGGATGGCGTTACCGTCGGTGATCAGCCTCCGCCGCGCGGCTGGCCGGCACATCCGTGGGCACACGGATCCGACCACGGAACGCACCACGGAACGGGGAGAGCGGTCAGTCCCCCATCGCCGGCAGACCCAGCGACCTCAGCTCGGCTCGGCCCTCGGCCTCGCGTCCGGGCAGGAGCGCAAGCGTGCAGGCGTACTCGATACGTGCTCCGACCTGCTGAAACCCGGCCAGTCCCGCAGCGAACGCCTCGACGTCCCCAGTCAACCGCCCCCGCGCCCGGGCCAGGCAGGCACTCGCCCACGCGTTGTCGGTGATCGCCTCCTCGGCGACCGCGAGGCACCGCGCAGCGCCCGGCAAGCCGGCGGCGACCGCCAGCTCCGCACCGGCGGCGCGGGCGTACGTCTCGAACCGGAAGCCGGGAAAGGCGTTGAACGCCAGCCCGACCAGCCGGGCCGCGTCATCGAACTCGCGTAGGTGAAGGGCGGTGCGACAGTCCGCGTACACCGCCGACGCGAGTGCGGACAGTTCGACGCCGGCGGCGGAGACGCTCTCCTGCAGCCGGTCTCGCCACCGCGACAGGCTGTCCCGGTCGCCTCGGAACCCGCACGCCAGCATGGCGAACGCCATGGCACCCGCCACGTCACCCGTCGGTGGCCGGCCGACCCGCTGCCACCCCTCCCACAGCGCTTCCGCCTGCGCCAGAGACTCGTCGAGTTCACCGGTGAGCGCCAGGGCCGGCACGAGGGTGCCGATGGCATGGGTACGGTTTCCGAGCAGGTCGTCATCGATCATCCGTCGCGCCACGTCCAGTGCGGCGGGCAGGTCACCGGCCCGGAACGCGACGGTGGCCGCGACGTGGAAGGTGTCACCGATCTCCGGCGCCGCCTGCGGGTCGGTGGAGTCGAGCGCACTCAGCAGCGCGAACCGCTCCGCCCCGATCCGCCGCGCCTCGGCTGGTCGTCCGGCCTGCGCTGCGGCGGTACCCAGCAGGTCCAGACCCGCGCTGACCAACACCGGCACGCCGCAGCGACGGGCGGCCTCGGCGGCGACGACGGCGAGATCCGGGTCCGGGTGGTACGGGCGGCCTCCGGCGTACCACGCCTCGGCGATCGCCACGGCGGCGGCGACCGCGGGATCGGCGGGGTTGCCGGCGGCTCGGGCCCGTTCCAGCAGGACGCTCAGCCGTTCGCGTGACATGTCGCTGCTGACCCGGCCGTCGAACCGGTGGACCATCTCGACCACCCGGGCCAGGGCAAGCGCCTGGGCGTTGCCGTCGCCGGCCGCCCCGGCAAGGTCGGCGCAGGTCAGCAACAGGTCCAGCGCCTGCTTTCCGGGCACGGCGCCCACCAGCGCGCAGTCCGCCGCGTTGCGCAGGTCCGCCACCGCCTCCGTGGGGCTCGGTGCCCGCGCGGCCGCCTGCCGGTAGCAGTCCAGAGAGGCGGCCAGGAAACCACGGGTGAACGTGAGGCGACCGAGCGCCCGAGCCAGTTGGTGCGGGGCCGAGCCGACGCCGCTGCGGGGGCCGAGCAGCGCCGCGCGCAAATCGTCGGCGACGAGGTCGAAGTCCTCGCGCCATGCACCGTTCAACCGCTCGACGAGTTCGACGGCCGCCGATGTCGCCCATTCGAGGTATCGGTCGAACACCTCACCCCGAGCCGGGTCGGCGACGAGCTGTTCCCGCGCGAACGCCCGGACGGTCCCCAGCATCCGCCAGCGACGCACATCCCGGTCCCGGGTGACCAGGCTCTTCTCCACCAGTCGGCCGAGCAGGTCGGCGGTCCCCGCCACATCGCCCACCTGCGGCACCCGGGCCGCGGCGGCCAGGTCGAACCCACCCACGAACACGGAGAGGCGCCGCAACAGCGTCTGCTCCGCTGGGTCCAGCAGGCCGTAGCTCCAGTCCAGAACGGCCCGCAGCGAGCGGTGCCGCTGATCGGCGTGTCGCGCGCCGGTCAACACCCGCAGGGGATCGGTGAACGCCGCGAGCAAGCCTTCCACTCCCAGCGAGGCGCTGCGGGCAGCGGCAAGCTCGATCGCCAGCGGTACGTTGTCGAGTTGGACGCAGAGCTCACCGACGGCAGTCGGGTCGCCGGGCACGTCGGCGCCGGCCGCCCGGGCCCGGTCGTCGAAGAGGGCCCGACCGTCGGGCTCGGGCAACGGCAGCACCTGCACGACCTGTTCCCCGGGCACCCCCAACCGTTCCCGGCTGGTGGCCAGCACGGTGACGCCGGGGCACCCGTCGAGGATCTGCTCGGCGAAAGCCGCCACCGCGTCCAACAGGTGTTCGCAGTTGTCCAGCACCAGCAGCGACCGTTGCGCGCTGAGTTCGACCTGTATCGCCTCGGACAGGGGCTGACGGGGGGTAGGGGTGAGACCGAGCGCGGCGGCGACGGCCTGGGGCACGGAGCCGTCGCGCACCGGCACCAGGTCGACAAAGGCGCCGCCGGCCGGAAACCGTGACGCCACCTCGGTCGCCAGTTCGACGGCGAGCCGGGTCTTTCCCACCCCGCCGACGCCCACCAGTGTGATCAGCCGGGTGTCCCGTAGCGTGCTGGAGAGTGACTCCCGCTCCTGTCGTCGACCGACGAAAGTCGTCCGCGGTACGGGGAGCCCGGCGACGACGGCGCCCGCCCGGTTCGTTGTCGCCGCCGGGGCGGCCGATGCCAATGCCGACAAATCGTGTCGGTCGGCGGCGCCGTACTTGCGCAGCAGTGACGAGACGTGGCTCTCGACGGTGCGAACGGAGATGAACAGCCGCTGCCCGATCTCGGCGTTGCTGCACCGCTCGTTCAGCAGGGCGAGCACCTCGGCTTCCCGTGCCGAGATCTCGATCTCCACCGTCACAGCCCCCTCACCGGCGCAGGTCGCGCCGCAGCGGTCGGACAACCGCCGCCGAATCACCGCTGCACCGCCTGCCCGGAGGCGAACCGGGTGGCATGCGTTCGCGGCCACTCAGTCGAGACAGAACTCGTTGCCCTCGATGTCCTGCATCACGAGGCACGACTCGTTGTCGCCATCGGCAGTCAGTAGTCGCACGCGTACCGCGCCGAGCGCGACCAGTCGGGTGCATTCGGCCTCAAGCGCGGCCAGGCGCTCTTCACCCACGAGCCCGGTGCCGACCCGTACGTCAAGATGCAGCCGATTCTTGACGACCTTGCCTTCGGGAACGCGCTGGAAGTACAGCCGCGGGCCCACCCCCGAGGGATCACTGCATGCGAACGCCGCACCCTGACGCTCAGGCGGCAACGCGCGATCGAAATCGCCCCACGTGGCAAACCCCTCCGGTGGCGGCGGTACGACGTACCCCAACACCTCGCACCAGAACCGAGCGACGCGCTCAGGTTCTGCGCAGTCGAAGGTGATCTGGATCTGCTTAACCGACGCCATCGGCCCACCATAGAGGCGGGGTCTCCCGTCGTCTCCACGGGCCCGCCACTGTCGTCGCTGCGAGGTGCTGGCTCCGGGATTCAAACCTGAGCTGTGCGCCTACTTCCAGGCTACCGATCAGGATCCCTCGAGCAGGGCGAGGAGCCGGCGCAGTGCCGGGTTCGTGCTGTCCCGGTGCCAGGCCAGGGCGACATCCACGGTGGGGGTCGGGGCGGTGAACCGGCGCAGGCGTACCCCGCGCATCCGCAACGCGCGGGCTCGTCCGGCCGGGACGGCCGCGACCACGTCTGCCTGCGCCACCGCCCGCAGCAGTTGCTCGTCGTCCGGCTCCTGCCGCACGAGCCGGAAGCCGCCGCGCGGCCAGACCTGGGCGATTGTCCGGTCGAACATGCCAGGGCCGTTCTCCCGGGGCCACATCACCGCCGGCAGGTCGACCACTTCGGCCCGGCTGATCCGACGGCGACCGACCGCCAGCCGATGGCCCGCGGGCAGGGCCAGCAGCAGCTCCTCGGTGTCGACCGTCTGGCACACCAGCGCCGGCTCGTCGACCGGCGGACGGACGAACGCCGCGTCGAGCCGGCCGGCGAGCAGGCCGGCCACGTTCGGCGCCGTCCAGGCCGTCTCCGGGACCACCTCGACCTCCGGGTGGGCGGCCCGGAACCGGGCCACCAAGTCGTCGACCCGGCCACCGCGCGCCGACCGGGTGTACGCCAGCCGCAGCCGGCCACCCCGCCCACGTACCAGGTCCCGGATGCGGGCAGTCGCCGCGTCCACCTCGGCGAGCAACCGGGCGGCCTCCTCGGCGACCCGCTCCCCCACCTCCGTCAGGGTGCAGCCCCGGCTGGTGCGGTGCACGAGCGGCACGCCGAGCTGACGCTCCAGGGCGCGGATCTGCTGGCTGAGCGCGGGTTGGGCGATGCGCAGCCGGGCGGCGGCCCGGGTGAAGTGCAGTTCCTCGGCGAGCACCGCGAAGTAACGCAGTCGGCGCAGGTCCGACCAGGCGTCCGGGGGCGGCGCGTCGGACATGCACCCGATCATAAGCGCCGCTTATCGCCGGCTGTCGAATCCGTCTTGGACGACGGCCGGCCGGCACGGCGACGATTCGAGGCCAGCGGCACAAGTGACGGGAGCGGACGATGACGGCAGCGACGGACGTGGTGGTGGTCGGCGGCGGGGTCATTGGAATGACGGCGGCGTTCACCCTCCAGCAGCGGGGGGCACGGGTGACCGTGCTGTCCGCCGACGACCCGGCGGACACGGTGTCCACGGTGGCCGCCGCGGTCTGGTACCCGACCCACACCGACGAGGACCCGCGGGTGTTGCGCTGGGCGCACCAGACGTACACGCAGCTGCGCCGCCAGGCGGCCGGCGGCGTGCCGGGGGTGGTCGACCGGCCGACCCGGATGCTGCTGCGCGCCCCGTACGCCGGCCCGCCGTGGTGGGCACAGGCGTGCGCAGACCTGGTGGCGGAGCCGGCGCACCCGCCGTACACGGCACTGCTGCGGTTCACCGCGCCGACGGTGGAGATGTCGCCGTACCTGGCCTGGCTTCGGCAGCGGTTGGAGGCCGGCGGCGGGCGGCTGCTGCGGCGCCAAGTGCGTCGGCTCACCGACGCGTTTGACATCGCACCGACGGTCGTCAACGCGACGGGACTGGCGGCCGGCCGGCTCGCCGCCGACCCGGCCATGCACCCGGTGCGCGGGCATCTGGTGCTGGTGGCGAATCCGGGCCTGACCGTCTCGATACGCGACGAGGACGACCCGGCCGGGATCACGTACGTGCACCCACGCCGGCACGACGTGGTCCTCGGCGGCACCTACCAACCGGGCGTCGCGCACACCGCGCCCGACCCGGACACCGCGACGGCGATCCGGAGCCGCTGTGTCGCCCTGGTGCCGGAGCTGGCCGACGCGCCGGTGCTCGGCGAACGGATCGGGCTGCGGCCGGCACGACACGGCGGCCCCCGCGTCGAGGTCGACCCGTCGAGTCGCCCCGGCCGCCGGCTCGTACACGCCTACGGTCACGGCGGAGCAGGAGTCACGCTGTCATGGGGATGCGCCACCGAGGTGGCGGACCTCGCCGTGGGCGACTGATCGGGCAAACGCGCCACCTGACGACGATCTTGGCCCGACCTACGCCACCAACTGGGTACGGATGAGGCCCGGGTGCAGGCAGTTGGCGACCACACCGGTGCCGGTCAGGCGCTTGGCCAACTCGACCGTGAACAAAATGTTCGCCAGTTTCGATAGCGGGTAGCTCGGCTCGCCGCGGGCCAGTTCGTCCCAAGGGATCCGCTCTGCGCTGGTCAAGTGGCCGTGTGAAGACCACGGTGGCCCCCAACTCGGCCAGCCGGGCCGCCGTCTCCCGGCCAAGTTGGCCGGCCCGGCCCACCCGCTCACGTGTGGGACAGTGGTTCATGCCGTTGAGCGCCTATCACCTCAGAACGTCGATCGCCGTGTCCGACATACAGCGGGCGGTCGCGTTCTACGAAGGCAAACTGGGCCTACAGGCGCTGCAGTCCGGCCCCAGCGCCAACATCGCCGACGGCAGCCGCGTCTATGGTTCGGGTGGCGCGCCAGCACTGAATGTGTACCAGGCGGTCACTGCCGGAAAGACCCCGGCGACACTGGCGACATGGTACGTCGACGACATCGACCAGATCGTTGACGAACTCGTCTCGTCCGGCGTCGAGTTCATCCGCTATGACCAGTTCGAACACGACGCCAAGGGCATCACCGCTCGGGCCGGCGGTGGACGTATCGCCTGGTTCCAGGACCCAGACGGCAATACCTTTGCCCTCGAAGCCGACAACTGACAGACAGGACGTCCGCCCTCTCCTGCTCGGCTACGCCCGACGCCGAGCCCGGCGCGTGGTCGTGCCGAGTTGCGGACGTCCACGGCGACGACCGGCCTCCTCGGTTGTCCTTGCTGGGCGCTGAGAACGCCTACCGTGGCAGGTACATGGTCTATACGACGGCGGGAGCACGGTTCATGTCACATGTACGACGCTTCGACCACGTCGGTATCACGGTCGCAGATCTCGATGTCGTGACCGCCTTCTTCGTGGCGCTCGGCCTGGAGGTCGAGGGTAGGGCGTTCGTTGAGGGCGAGTTCTTGGAGACGGTCTGCGGCATTCCCGACTCCCGTACCGAGATCGTCATGCTGAAGTCGCCCGGGGATGGAGCCCGCCTGGAGCTCGCGAGATTCGTGCGGCCGGAGTCTGTGCCGGGCTCGCCGGCAGCCATGGCCAACGAGCTGGGGTTGCGCAACGTGTCCTTCGAGGTCAACGACTTGCAGGCCGCTGTCGATTGGGCAGCGAGCGTGGGCTACGGGCTGGTCGGTGGCATCGGCGAGTACGAGGGTACTTGGCGGATGGCCTACGTCCGGGGGCCGGAAGGGATCATCGTCTCGCTGGCCGAGCGCGTCGGCTGAGCCTCGCAACGCCCGGTCCGTCGGCCGACTGCACGGCGCGGACCGCCAACACGCCCCTGGCAGCGAGATTTCGACTGTCAAGAAAGTTTCCGATATCTTCTTGCGCCACAAGATTTCTCATCGATACGTTCACCGCACCCGAACAGGCCCGCACCACGACGGTGGAGGTGTCATGAGGATGCGCACAGCCCGCGCCGCCGCAGCAGCCATTCTGGTCGCGGCCGGCCTCGCGGTGGTGAACGGCGCCACCCAGGCCAGCGCCGCCGGCATCGGGGCGACCGCTGCCCCGTACGTCAAGGTCGGATACTTCACGCAATGGGGCATCTATCGCCGCAACTTCCTTGTGAAGAACCTGCACACCTCGGGGATGGCGGCGAAGCTCACGCACATCAACTACGCGTTCGCCAACGTGGGCGCCGACGGCCGCTGCTTCGAGGCGAACCAGGCCGGTGTCGGCGACGCGTGGGCCGACTACCAACAGCGGTTCAAGGCCGGCGACTCGGTCGACGGGGTTGGCGACGTCATCAGCCAGCCGCTCGCCGGCAACTTCAACCAGCTACGCAAGCTCAAGACGATGTACCCGAACCTCAAGGTGCAGCTGTCGATCGGCGGCTGGAGTTGGTCGAAGTACTTCTCCGACGCGGCGCTGACCCCGGCATCGCGGCAGGCGTTCGTCGCCTCCTGCGTCGATCTGTTCCTGAAGGGCAACCTGCCGATAATCGGAACCTCCCCGCACGGCGGGTCGGGCAGCGCGTTCGGGGTCTTCGACGGGATCGACCTGGACTGGGAGTGGCCGGGGTCGGAGGGCAATACCGGCAATGTCGTCCGAGCGCAGGACAAGCAGAACCTGACGTTGCTCGCCGCCGAGTTCCGCCGGCAACTTGACGAGTACGGCGCTCAGGTCGGCCGGAGGTACTCGCTGACCGCGTTCCTGCCCGCGGACCCGGCGAAGATCGCCGCGGGGATCGAGGTGGCGTCGCTGTTCGGCTACCTCGACTTCGCCACTGTCCAGGGGTACGACCTGCACGGCGCGTATGAGCCGACCACCAACCACCAGGCCCAGCTCTTCTCCCCGGCCGCCGATCCCGCCCCCGAGCGCTACAGTGTCGACCTAACCGTCCGCACCTATGTGAGCGGCGGCGCCCCGGCGGCAAAGCTCGCCATCGGCATCCCTTACTACGGGCGCGGCTGGACCGGCGTCACCAACACCAACAACGGTCTCTACCGGCCCTCCTCCGGTCCGGCAAAGGGCACCTACGAGGCCGGGATCGAGGACTACAAGAAGCTGGTCGCCAAGAACGGCAGCCGCTTCTTCGACGCCAGCGCCGGGGCGTCCTGGCTCTTCGACGGGCGCAACTTCTGGTCGTACGACGATCCGCAGGTGATCGCCCAGAAGACGGCGTACGTGAAGGCGAACGGCCTCGGCGGCACGATGGCGTGGTCGCTGGACGGCGACACAGCCACGGGCGCGCTCACCACCGCTGTCCACAACGGCCTGAACTGACCAACGGCTGCGGGTGGCCGACATCGGTGATTCGCCCGGCCACCCGCAGCATTCGACTCGATCATGTACGTGGAGCGCCACGCGTCGCCGGCCATGTGGCGGTACAGCGGCACCGAAGCAACCGTCAAGACCCACGTATACCGCAGGTCACCGCGCGGGCGGCTCCTGCGGGCGGCGGTCCGTCGGCCGTTGGGGTGCGCGGGGTGTGCTGGGGAAATCCCGATCGCCGGTCCACAGCGCGGGCACCGCGTCGGTGCTGTAGGCCAACTCGTACGCGATGTTCTCGTAGTTGACCCGCCAGCCGCGAAAGTGCGGCCAGGACTGCGCGGCCGAGCGTTCCAGGGGGAAGCCGGCCCGCTGCACGTGCGCCACCGCCTCCGCGTACTCCTCGAACGTGAGCCGGAGCGGGCTGTCCGGGCGGGGATCGGGATCGAACGGGATGTGGACGACCCGGGCGATGTCGCGCAGCGCGGTGAAGCCCGAACGCAGCATCAGCCGCGCGGCGGGGACCGTCGCCGCCGTCGGGGCCAGGGAGATGTGCATCGCGGCGGCGTCCATCACCGCGATCAGGGCGACGACCCAGCTACGGTGCGGGCGCGGCGACCGGAACGACAGCAGCACCGGATAGTTCGTGTGGGTCTCGCCGATGTCCGCGGCCAGGCGCTCCCAGTTCTCGTACAGCCCGCGCAGTTCGTCGACCGTCCCGACGAGGGCCTGCCGGGCCAGCAGTTCCGGCCCCCAGGCGGGCGGGGACACCCGGGACCCCAGCAGGGTGACCTCCAGTTCCCGTCGGTTGTAGGCACCGTAGAGCGTCGGCAGGTACGCGATCTGCAGCGCGATGACCACCGGTCCGCTCGCGGCGGCGACGAAGTCCAGCACGTTGAGCCGGCTGCGGACGCTGGAGGCGAAGCCGAGGGTGAACAGGCTGGATCCGGCCTCCCGGAACGAGTCCGGCCAGGACAGCCCGGATATTCCGTACATGAGCAGCCCGTACCCGAGCAGCAGCCCGGCCAGCCAGGACCACAGCATCACCAGCAGCACGATCGGCGCCAACCAGGCAAGGAACCGGTCGCGTGTCTCGTAGCCGCGCAGCGGCGCCGACGCCCGGCGCAGCAACCATCGCGTCAGCCGCCAGAGCACACGCACCAGCGCCGAGCCCAGCCCGCGGGTCACCACCAGGTTGCGCAGGATGCTGCCCGCCGTGATCGCCAGGACGGCCAGGCCAGCCACCGCCGAGATCCACCGCATCAGGTGGTCCCTCGGGCGGGTCGCGCGACTGTCATCCCGACCGCCTCCGTGACATCGGTTCCTCTCGGACCTGGCCGGTGGCACTCACCCGGTACGGACGGCGGACCGCGACCTACCCGGGCGCTCGCAGGCAAGGGTCGGCGTCGCACAGCCGACCGGAGCTGCTTCCGGCTGCCTGTTCGGGGGCGGTATGGGTGCGCCGTCACTGTAGCGCCGCAGAGCGGGGACGGGGTGCGGATGGCGAGCAAGGTACAAATGGTGCTCTTGCGCTCGTCCTCGTAAACACGCTGGACATCGAGCTGACGTGACGAGGCCGAGGCCGCACGGCGCCGGTGGGCGGCCGTGCGGCCCCGGTGGTGAGTCAGGCTCCCAGGGCGCGGAGCTGAGGCAGCGCGGACTTGGCGGTGGGGCGGCTGGTTCTGCTGGTGGCCCAGTCTTCGGCCTGGGTGCGGTTGGGTTCGCGCAGGTTGCCGACGACGGACTCGGAGATGCCCTTGTCACCGTTGTAGGCGGTGCACTCCCACCACTTCTCGACCGGGTAACCGGGGTCGCGGGCGAGTTTCACCACGCAGTCGGTCGGGGTGAGCTTGGCGACCACCGCTTCGTAGCTGCGGATCTGGTCCTGAATGACGAGGCTGATGCCGTTGGTCAGGCCGGCCTTGGTGCGGGCGGCGATCACGATCGCGAACAGTGACGGCAGCACGTGGCCGATGTTGTCCACCGCCGCCGGGGTGGTGACGGTGTTGACATACGACGTCGCCAGGGTGGCGCAGCCGGTGGCGTTCTGCGCCCACAGCTGCCGCACGGAGGTGCCCATGTTGTCGATGTCGCTGAACTCGATGGCGTGCTGGCGAGCGCAGGCCCGCACATCGGCCGCGGCGATCAGGTCGGTGTGGGCGATGATGTCGTTCTTCGACTGCTCCACGGCGGCGACGATCTGGTCGACGGCCGCCTGCAGCGACGGCGTCCCAGAGCTGCCACCGGCCAGTAGGTGTCCGGCGACCGCCACCACGAGGCTGGTCCAGTCGAAGAACATCACTTGCATGTCACCGGTGCGGGGCGCGGCCTGGGCCGGTGCGGCGGTCGGTGCCACCGCGACGGCCACCGCCACGCCGGCAGCGATCAGGCAGTTGCGCAGTCTTCTTCTCACGATGCCTCCTACTGGTCCTTCTTGGCGAGGGTTTCCTTGGCGGCCAGCCAGGCGGAGTCCTTGGCAGCCTCGATCTTGTGGGCCGTCTCGTCGGGCGGTCCGCTGATCAGGATGCCGCCGCGGACGATCTCGTACTTGGTGACCTTGTTGCCGTTGGCCGCCGTGCACGTATGCGTGACGGTCCTGTCCCGCGGGGTGTTGTCCGGCGCGGGCACATGGGTGCACGTTGGTTCCAGGTCCCTGACGATGTGCTGCATGAACGTGACGTAGTCGGCGTCGGCCCTGGCCATCATGTTGTTCAGGCCGGCGTCCGTGGCGACCGACAGCAGGGTCGAGTAGAGGCTCTGCCCGGCCAGGCCGATCTGGTCCTTGGCCAGGCGCGACTGGACCGCGTGGTACTTCTCGAAGGCGTTGGCCGCATAGCCGGCGAGCGTCGTCGACGGGTACGACTCCCGCCAGAGCTCGTTCTCCCGCAGCACCGTGTAGTCGGCCATGGTGTACGTGAGCGCGCGAAGGTTTGCCATAACGGCGGCCGCCTCGAGGCCGTCGATGTGGTCCCTGACCGCGACATCGGTCGCGCTGATCGCGCCGAGCACCAGCTGGACGAACTGCGTGATCTGTTCAGGCGTGAAGCCGCGGGCCTTGAAGGCCTGGTAGGCGAGCAGCGCCAGATCGGTAACGTTCTTGCTCGCCCCGTCGGCGTTGGCGTGGGCCGGTTGTGCCGCCGCGGGTAGCAGCATCGCGAGCGCGACGGCGGACGCCACGATGCCCCGTCTCAATGTTCTCCACATGGTCCGGAGTCTGTCGGCCCCGACGAGTGCGCGTCTTCGTGAACGGTGCGCAAGTCCGTATTTACGTTTGTCAGCCCGAGTAATGGTCCACGGCGAGCGTCCGCGCCACCGTCGCACTCAGCAGCCGCACGCCTGCGGTCGAGCCGGGGTCGAGGCCGGTGACGTCCCGCACGCGGCGCAGCCGGTAGTCCAGCGTGCGCGGGTGGATATGCAGCGTGGCGGCAGTGCTCGCACGGTTCATGTCGTTCACATAGTAGGCGCGCAGGGTCGACACCAGATCCGGGCCGGCGGCAAGCGCCTTGGCGTAGCTGCGTAGCCACCCGTCGATCGCCGGCGTGCGCGCCACCGCCATCTCCACGAACAGGTCCGTGATCTCCGGCAGCCGCTCCGGACGATCCTGCGGCGGCGCCACCCGGCTCGCCTCCCGGGCCCACCCCAGCGTCTCGGCCAGCCGGCCCACCGCGCCCTCGGTCGAGCCGACGCCGCAGGGCTGCCCGATCAGCGCTGTCGCATGGCGTACCCGTTGAAGGATTCTTGCCTTCGAATGATTGTCAGGCGTGAGCACGGCGACCTCGTCGGCGGCGAGCCAGGTCATCGGAAGCCGGTCGGCGGCGAACGCGGCGACCACCTCGGCCTGCGTCTCCGCGGTCACCGGCCGCGTCGTTTTCAAGACCGTGATGTGGTACCGCCCGGCAAGGCGCAGATCGGCGACGAAGGGCTCCACCGGCTCGTCGGCCAGCAGCGCCCGGGCCAGAATCTCCAGCCGCGTCGACAACACCCGTGCGGTGCCCACGCCCCGGGTGTAACCGCGCAGGTAGGCGCTGCGCGCGCGGATGCCCTGGCCGCCGAGCCAGCCGACGATGCGCAGCAGGTCAGTGACGTCCTCGGGGCGGGTCACATCGTGTACCTCGCGCACCATCATCGTCGTGTGCAGGCCGAGTACCTGCTGCTGCGAGGGCACCGACAGTCCTATCTCGGCCCGCTGGCGGCCAACCGCGCCGATGCGGGCGAGGTCTTCCTCGTTCAGCGGCAGCGAGGCTGCGGCGAGGTCGAGCGACCGGCGCCGGATGAACACCGCGAAGTCGTACATCCCGATGTGGTCGTCGACTCCGGGCGGCATCGCCTGATACTCGCTGACCTCGTTGGTGTACGTCTCGACCGCGTGCCGCGCGTTGACCTCGACCCGCTCGCGAAGGGCGTTGAACAGGGCACTCATCGATGCGCTTCCTCCCGTCGCACACTCCTCGAAACAGTGACGGCTGTGGATGGGTCGCTACGACGTAGACCGTAACAGATATCCCAATCCGTTCCGGACGTCCGCGGTAAGCCTTCCCCGCACGTAGCGGCCGACTGCTATCCCACGGGAGCCTCGTCCTATGTCGACGCAGCCTCTCCGTGCCTCCATGACCAGGTCAATCACGATGAAAGCCTCAGTTGATATCCCAGTTCAGTCTTCT
Organism: Micromonosporaceae bacterium KJ-029; assembly: GCA_005402585.1. GTDB lineage: Bacteria > Actinomycetota > Actinomycetes > Mycobacteriales > Micromonosporaceae > Micromonospora. The sequence continues at coordinate 154,115 of BIFP01000014.1, forward strand.
GATTGACTTGTTCATCACGACGAACACGTCGCCGGGCTCGCCGTCCGCGCGATAGCTCAGGTACGACTCGCGCAGAACCCGAACCTGTTTGCACCTCTGGTAGCGGACATTGGGCACCCCGCGCCAGCCGAGGTCGTCATGCGCCTGCACGCTCATCAGAGGCTGGCCACCACTCCTGCACTGGGAGGAGTCCACCTCGAGCGCGACCAGCAACTGCTGAATGCAGGCGCTGTCTGCCCACGAGCGCATGTAGAGCACGCCCTCGATCTTCTCCTCCATGTCGTGGTAGCGGTCGGCGTACTGAAGGTGTTCGATTATGCAAGGCGGTGGCGTGAAGCTGTAGTGCTCGAACGTCTCGGCCATACTCACACCAGGCATACTGCCTTTCACGGCGCGGGGGTCGGGCGGCCCGAAGTCGAGTGGGAGCGATACGGCGAAGAACAACAGCCCCAGGAAGGTGATCGGGACGCCCGCGTTCCACCATTCACCGTCGGTCGCTCGCAGCCACAACGTCCAGACGACCCCGACCACCGCGACGAGGCCGGACGACGCAAGGAGCTCAACCTTGTTGTATGAGGCCATGCCATGGATGCCCCCAGCGATGGCCAGAACGAGGAGGCACATCCCCGTCAGGCCATCGGGCCCGTCATGGCGGTGGATGAAGGTGGACACGACGCCGACCAACATGAGCGCGCCGAAGAACACCATCGAGCCGTTGTCGCGGATGAATCCCGCAACCCCGGTTTGGACGAGCAGCCAGCCCGCAACCACGACCGCCTCCGCGATGAGCAGCAACCAGCCGATCAGACGGCTGATCGTCTTGCGCGCTTCGTCGCTCGTAGGCCGCACTTTGGTCCAGAAGGCGAAGATCGCAGCGACGCCTATGCCGACCGTCAGTGCGAGCCAGGTCTGCGTCCGGACCCGCTCTTCCAGCCAACCGAGCGCGCCGGCGTCGGTGAACCAGGAAAAGGTCGCCGACACCATCAGCGATACGAAAGCCGTCAAGACGAACCGCCCGACAATGCCCCATGGGTGCTGGGGCTCCTTGCGACTCCTGGTCAGCAGGGTCAGCGCGATCAGCAGGACGATGATCCCAAAGGCCTGCCAGAATCCACTGAAGAACCAGGCTCGGACGAGCGGCGACAGATAGTGGTCGAGGATCTCGGATCCTATGTCACCGAACACGCGGCCTCGCGATCCTCGGTACCGACACAATTTCAGGGATCGTGGCATCGGTGGCGAGGCGGAGGCAATGCGCCGTGCGGCCAGAACCCGAAGGCCTGCGGCAAGCCGCCGTGAGCCGTGCGCACTTGACGCGAGACCATCGCCCTGGTCGAGCGACCGCACGCGAGCTTTGGCGAAACCTCGGCCACGCCTCGCGGATCATGAGAGTTCGGCAGATCGGTTACGGGGCGACCGGCAAGCCAACATGGCGGTCCTTAGAGCGACCGGCAATAGGGCGGTGGAGGCGAGGCGGGTCCTGGCCGAGGATGGCAAGGCGGAGGAGGAGGCCATGCCGGTGTCGCATGGCCGACGACGACAACGCCGCCGGCCGAAGCGCCAGGGCGCGCCGCAGCCCCGCCAGTCCTATTGCCGGTCGCTCTTAAGAGCCGAGGTGGGCCGGGATCGGCTATCTCACCGTAGGCGTCGACGGCCAACACCCGGGGGCGCATTCTCAGGTCTGTCGGCCGTTACTCGTGAGGTGCACAATCGGCCGCATGACGATCACCGCGGGCAAGCCGCGTACGCACAACGCGCCTGCCGATCTCGCTCTGGGGTTCCTGACGGGCGGGGTGATCGGGGTGTCGCTGACCGCTTTCATCGGCGGGTGCGTCGTCGAGAAGGCGCCGTTGATCATCATTGGGCTGGTGCTGCCCGCGGTCTACGGGTTTCTCTTTTTCCTTTCCACGCTGCCGCGTCGTGCCCGGGAGGCGGCCGTCGTGCCGCGCACGGCGCTCGCGGTGATCGAGAGTCTGGAGGCCGTCGGGGGTGAGACCAGCGACGTGCCGGTGCGCTTCGAGCTGTCCGTCGCGCCGGACGACGCGCCCGCGTTCCGTGTCGAGATACGGCAGGACATCAACCTCGTCGAGCTTCCCGACTACCGGCCGCGCGGGGTCGTGGTGGTGGAGTATCCGCCGGACCGACCGTGGAAGACGCGGATCGTGAAGCGGCCAACGCCGGAGTGGGAGGAGCGGGCGGCCGTGGCCCTGGTGAACTCGGTGCCCGGTCCGGCCATGAAGAGCGATTCCCCGGTGGGCTGTGCCGGCGGTCTCCTCACGCTGTTCGGCCTGCTGCTCGGCGCGGCCGCCGTACTCCTGCTCTTTCGTGCCGATCTGTTCTACTCCTACGAGGGCGAGAGCGGCCCCTCCCGAAGACCGTCCGTTTCCTCCTCGTCGTCCACGACCGTCGTGACGTCGGCGATGGGCACGGTCACCCTCGGTCCAGGCCAGTCGATGCTCGACGAGGGTGAACTGCGCAAGGCCGTCCAGTCGTTGACACAGGGTGCGAACAAGCGCCGGGCTCTGACCGTCGTCGTGCAGGACCGCCTGCTGACAGTCGTCTTCGCCCCCACCGGCGTGGAAGCCTCCGGGTTCGACCCACGTTCCCTGCCCTACGATCGCGTCCCCGGTCTGGTCGAGGAGGCCAGGACCGGCGTGGGCTCCCCGCGGAGCTGGCAGCTGACCGCCGACGGCGTCACCGGCTCGCTCACGCTCAGGGTCGTGGTGACCGGCGACGGGGGCACGGAAACGCTGGAGGCGGACGGGCTGGGCAAAGTGCTGCGGCGCAGCGGCAGTTGACCGTACCGGGTGGAGGTGGGCGCATGGGGTGGGACGAGTTTCTGGTGCTGTGGTGTGCGGTGTGGGGTGCGGTGGCGCTGGTCGGGTACGGCATGTCGCTGGCCGGGGTGACCAAGGCGCAGCGGACGGTGTGGATCTCGGGCCGGATCGAGCGGGTGCGGGAGCCCCGGCACGGCGGTTCCCGCAAGGGCGGCATATCGGTTGTCGTCTCCTACCGCGACCCGGCCTCCGGCCAGCAGGTCACCGTGACGAACGACGGTGAGCGCGGTGAGATGATCACCGCGGCGTGGGAGGGCCGGGAGATCGGGGTCAGCCACCCGCGGGGCAGACCGCACGCCTACCGGTTCTCCAACTCTCCCGAGGAGCCCGGTCACGGGCTGTTCTGGCCCGGTTTCGCACTCTTCCTGGTCTACGTCGGGCTGGTGATCCTCGCCGCGGTCAACTGGGGGTGGCCGTGGGCGCTGATCGGCTTCGGCGGGCCCTGGGCGGTCTTCGCCGCCGCTCACCTACCCAGGACGGTACGCGCCAAGAACGACCGCCTCGCCAGGCTGGCCGCGATGGACACCGTGCAGGGGCGGGTCGTCGCGGTCCTCAAGGACGTCAGCGTCGACCAGGACGACGGCCACACCTGGACCACCATCACCCCGGTCGTGTCGTTCACCACCCGCGACGGCACGGCTGTCACGGCCCACTGCACGTCGCATCTCGCGGACCCCGCCGACGCGTACGGCCGTGACGTCACGGTCCACCACACGCCCGCTGATCCGGCCGACTTCACGCTGGACCGCGCGGCCGAGCACCGCTCGGAGGGGCAGGACGTGACGTTCAACGTCCTGGTGATCCTCGTGCTCGCGGCGACGGCCGTGGCGGGAGTGGTGATGCTCTGAGGCCGAGACAGGTTCTCTGGTGAGACCCAAGAGCCCCTCTGGGCCAGGTGACTTAACCTCTCCCAAGTCCCGGCTGCCGTCTTCCCAGAAAACCGCTGATAGCCCCTGGTCGAGAAGGCCACTGACGCGGGCGCAGAATTCGGCCCACACCCCAAGCACCATCGATGCGGCGTACACGGGTTCGACCAGTGATCCGAGCGCCAGCGTCAGGGTGGTGAGTGCGACGCAGAGCAGCGGCCACATGGCCGGCGTACCGATGCCAGTGACCGCTCCGGCGAGCAGCGCCACCGGCGCGGTAACCGCGAGCGCCGCGAGCGTGCGCCACAGGACGATCCGCAGCCCACCGTGCGGCGTGCCCGCCACCAACTCGTGCAACGGATCGGTCCGCGGCCCGTACGACACGGCGGTACCGAGCACCGGCAGCGCCGGTGCGACGAGCAGCAGCAGCCACGGCGGAATCGCCATCGGACTGACCAACAGTCCCAGGGTGACCAGCCCGGTGACGGCCACCGCCACGAACCACGCGCCCCGCGCGGCCGGCCCGGCTGCCACCAGCACTCTGATGCGCCGCCAACAGGTTGCCCGCCGTACCCGCCCCGCCGCGGGGGCGTAGGTCTCTTGCACGGCGTCCTCGGCCTCGGCCAGGGAACCCAGGAGCCGGTAGGCGAGGTTGATCAGCTGGCGTCGCTCGCTCGTGATCGCGTCCAGGCCGGGATCGGGCCGGCCGTGTCCTGGCCGGGATCGGGTGGTCATGGTGCCGACGGCTCCCTGTCGCCTCACATTCCGGGGGGCTGTCTTGTCGAACTAATGAGACGAACACGTCATCCAGCGAACAGGAAGCTCAGACATCATGACCACCTCAATGCCGGCAACCCCGTTCACCGACCCGGCGTCCGCGCAGCGCCTTGAGCGGGCGGCCGCTGCGCTGACCGCACACGGTTTCACCGTGGAAGTCCTCGACGACGCCGCAGCCGCGCGTACCCGCGTCAAAGAGCTGATCCCGGAGGACGCCAGCGTGTTCACCGGGGCCAGCGAGACCCTCCGCCTGTCCGGCATCGATGAGGACATCAACGCCGGCGGGCGATACCAGGCCGTCAAACCACGACTACTGGCCATGGACCGCGCCACCGAGATGGACGACATCCGGCGGGTGGGCGCCACCCCGGACGTCATCGTGGGCAGCGTGCACGCGGTCACCGAAACCGGCTCCCTCGTGATCGCCTCGGGCAGCGGAAGCCAGCTGCCCGGCTACGCCGGCGGCGCCGCCCGCGCGATCTGGATCGTCGGGGCGCAGAAGGTGGTACCTGACCTGGACACCGCGCTGCGCCGCGTCGAAGACCACTGCCTCCCGCTGGAGACCGCCCGCACCCAGAAGGTCCACGGGTGGCCCAGCGCCATCAACCGCCTCCTCATCCTCAACGCCGAATTCCAGCCCGAGCGCGGCACCGTCCTGCTGCTCCGCGAAGCCATCGGCTTCTGAATCACCCGCACTCCTCATTGGGGAACCCACTTGAGGTGTCATCAGCGACAACCGTAAGGAGCACACGATGAATGCCCGCTTGAACCTGTTTGGCAGCCCGGTCGCCGCCAAGTCCCTGAAGCAGATCATCGGGGCGGCCAAGGCGCTCAAGGACTCGACGCTGCCGGCCGCGACGATCGCGCTGGTGGAGATCCGCGCCAGCCAGTTCAACGGCTGCGGTGCCTTCACCGACATGCCCACCAAGGACGCCGCGCACCCGGGGAGACCTCCACCCGTCTCAACCTGATCGCGACCTGGCGAGAGGCCGTGGTGTTCACCGGCGCCGAGCGCGCCGCCTTGGAACTGACCAAGCAGGGCACCCGCATCGCCGACGCTGCCTGCGGCGTCACCGACGAGGCCTGGGCCATCGCCGCCAAGCACTACGACGACCCACCGACATCATGGAGGATACAAATGAGGGACCTTGCGACCATCGCTGACCGCACCGAGATCGAGGCACTGCGCGGCGAACACCTCGACGCGACCATGATCGGCGACTACGACCGTTTCGCGTCGCTGTTCACCAAGGACGCGGTGTGGCGGATTCCCTTCGCCAACGTCGAGCTCACGGGGTGGAAGGAGATCCGTGCGGGAATCGAACGGATGCAGGCTGCGTGGGAGTTCTGGGTGCAGAACACGCACCCGGGCACGATCCAGCTCGATGGCGACACCGCGTCCGGCCGGGAATACATCTTCGAGATCGGTCGCCAGCGCGACGGCAGGTCGGTCGTCATGTATGGCCTGTTCCACGACCGCTACCAGCGCACCCGGCATGGCTGGAAGTTCTCCGAGCGCGTCCTCGAGCCCAGATACCTCGACACCACTCCGCTAACGGGCGCACCGCCCCAGGGATCCTGGGACGACCAGTAACCGGCGCCGTTGCGTTATCTGATCGACATGATCGACCCCGACCCGAGTCAGGCTGGGTCGACGACTTCACTGCTCAAGCCTGCCTCGATCTTGGCGACGCTCAACAGAACGGAGCCGCCTCGTCGATGCCTTCCGCCACCAGGCTGACGCGTCCCTGCCCCTACGACGGATCACGCCACCGAACTGTGAGGTTCAGGGCGATCTGACACCTTGCGCGGCTACGTCGTCGTAGTGGTGGGAGCGCGAACCAAGGTTCCTGGACTTCTCGGATGACGACGAAAGAGACGCATGATGGACATCGCCCTCTGGACCACCGCCGGCGCCGTCATCGTGCACCTTCGCCGCAGTGAGACCGACAACGTCGTGTTTCCGCTCGTTCTGTTGGTGCCTGCCGCAGCGCTGGCTGTCTTGCGCTTCGGACCCTTCGCCTTCTGATCGCATCCAACCTCACACACGCAAGGAGAAGTTTCACGATGACTACCCCACAGACCAACAAGGCGGTCTACAAGCGGCTCCATGACGCGATCAACAGCCGCGATCTGGGGCTGATCTCGCGGACCGTCGACGAGGTGTTCCACCCCGATGCCGTGTTCCATGTGCCGGGGCCGGTGGGCGCCACGGCGCCCGAGGCTGTGAAGGGCGCTTGGGCGATGCTGCTTCGCGGGTTCCCCGACATCCAGGTCACAGTCGAGGACATGATCACAGAAGGTGACAAGATCGTCTTCCGGACCACCGTGACGGGAACCCATCAGGGCGAGTACCGCGGCCTGGCGGCCACTGGGAGAACCATCACCTACGACGAGATCTTTATCCTTCGCTTCTCCGAGGGCAGGGTCGCCGAAGTATGGGGAGTCGTCGACGTCTTCTCCCAGCGCCAGCAGCTGGGTGAGCGGATTCCGTGACCTCACAGACAGCCGGTGTGTTTCGTCGAAGACTGCAGGGACGAAATCTGATGGAGGCGTGCACCCACAATGGCCACAAGTGACCGATCACGCCACAGTCCGGACGACTCGGGGCTGAACGCGGTGATGAGCGAGCGGCGCCACCTGATCAACCTCGCCTACCGGCTCTTGGGTTCTCTTGCCGAAGCGGAGGATGCCGTCCAGGAGACCTACGCCCGCTGGTACGCCATGTCTGCGGAGCAGCGAGACGCCACCCGGTCCCCGGGAGGGTGGCTGACCACGGTCGCGGGCCGCATCTGCCTGAACGTACTTGGCTCGGCGCGAGCACGTCGAGAACGGTACGTCGGAGAATGGATCCCCGAGCCACTACCCGAGTCCGCAGCGTGGTCGAGCGCGAGCGAGGCGCGGGGCGGTGCCGGTGACCCGGCAGACCGGATCACCCTCGACGAGTCGGTCACCATGGCCTTCCTCGTCACGCTCGAAGCCATGACCCCGGCTGAGCGTGTCGCCCTGATCCTCCACGATGTCTTCGGGTACCCCTTCCCCGAGGTCGCAAAGATCGTCGGTCGCACGCCCGCGGCATGCCGCCAGCTCGCCTCGTCAGCCCGTCGCCGGGCCCGCTCGTTCGCCGTGACCCAGATGTCGAGGAACCGGCAGGCCGAGGCGGTTCGGGCGTTCAAGAAGGCATGGGAGGCCCAGGACATCGAAGCCCTGATCGGCCTTCTCGATCCCGACGTAACAGCGATCGCCGACAGCAACGGACTGGCGCAGGCGGCACTCGGGCCGATCGAAGGCGCCGAGCACGTCGCCCGCCACTACCTCACCATCGCCGAACGAATGCCTGCCAGCGCGGCCGTGGTCGAGTGCGTGGTGAACGGTCAGCCTGGGCTCGCGGTGCAGCAAGACGGCGCCACGGTGACGGTCCTCGCGTTCGACATCGGCGAAAACAGGATCACGCATATCTGGGCGGTCCTCAACCCCGACAAGCTCCAGCGCTGGAGCTGAGCCGATAGCCGACGACTTCCGCGCACGAGCGATCCCGCGGGGGCGATCAGCTGCGGTCGGATCGTCGACGCACGACGTCCTGGGTCGATCCCTGTCGCGGAGTACAAGAAGCACCTACGCGACGGTCTCGCCCGCCCGCTCGGAAGGCAACAGATCCGCGAAGAGCTGGGCGACGTCCTCTGGTATGCCACGACGCTGGCCGACAACTTCGGCCTCGACCTTGAGCCGGTCGCCTGGCGTCAGAGCGCACCAGTGCCGCACCGCCGCGGGAAGACGCAGGTACCCCTGACCGGTCAGCCGGAACGCACCCTGATCATCACCGCGAACAACGATCATCCCGGCGCTCTCCCGATTGTCCAACCGGGTACCCGGCCGCCAACCGAGGGCACGGACCACGAACCGGTCCCGCAGCCGGCCACTGCCTTCCAGCGCGGCCACTCCATACACCCGGGGATTCGTACGAGGCTCCGGCAGCGGCGACATCGGCAACGGGCCACGGCGCAAGGTGCCACGGCGCAACGGGCCGCCCGTCGAACGCTCGGCTGTCGGTACCAGGTCGGACAGGACCACCGGCGGAATCACCGGGCCCATCGAGGTGTCAACCACAGCCACCACCACCCGGAACCACCCGAGCTGAGGCCATCGAGAAGAAGAGATTCGCGTGGTCAAGCATGCTTGACCACCAGCACGTAGAACTGGGTGCAAACGCCGCGTTTTGTGTCCGATGATCGACACAAATCGATATCCAATGCGGATTGCGCCTTGTCGGGGCTATCCCGCTCGCCTGAAAATTACCCTACCGTGATGGGTCCGAGCTTCCGCCCGGGACCCATCACGGCACGAGAGCGGCCTCGGCCGCACGCGCCTCATCGAGCCGATCCCGCGCACGCTCATGCCGTTGTCCGCGCGTTGACCCCTGCCCGGCGCAGTGCGCTGTCGTGCCGAGATCAGCGCAGCACAGTTGTCGTGGCGCAAACGAGCGCAGTCCGGGATAGCCTTGCCGTATATGGCTACCTATCGCAGCGCCTCAGTGCTTCTCTCCTCGGACGGCACCAGGACCCCCGGCACGGCCGCGCTCTTCGCCGAGCCCGCCCGCAAGGGTGGGACCCCGCCGTGGGCAGGCGACTTCCGACCCGCCAACAGCGCCGGCAATGGCCCCAAGAACGCGGTCGGGAAGACCTTTACGTTGGAGCTGCCCGACGGCAGCACCGGCAAGGTCGTGGTCCAGAGCCTCAAGCGCGGGAAGGGGGGTGTCGTGCTGGCGTTGCTGGGCGAGGACGCACCCCCCTTCTGATCAGGAAACTGATCGCCGCCGACGGCACCGGCTGGGGAGGGCCGGCATGCGACCCTGTCGATGTCAATGTGTTCGGATAGCTGCCGGGCGCATTGCCTGACCGGTGGCTGGGCATCGACGAAGGTCAGGTGTACTGATCTGTAGCCGCCCAAGGCGCGCTCTACCGGCGCCGGTTGCTGGGATGCTTCTTGGCCGACCGCTCGTTGCCGTGTTTGTAGTTGCCGGTGATGCGCGCCATCAACTCCTGAGGATCTTCGCTGTCGACGTCGATCAGGAACCGGGCCGCGACGGCGCCCCGAAGCACAGCGGCAGGGCGGCCGTGATGTAGCAGTTCCACGTCCCCGTTCTTGCGGAGGCGATAGGTGAATCCCTCAGGTGCACCGGACATCGCCGTATCGTCCTCGCGGGCGGATCCACACGCGACCGAATACGCTGCCTGCTAGTGCCGCGTCATGCAGCCTTGAACGGGTAATCCGGGTGGCGGATCTTGGAGTTGATCGCGAATCCGGATTTCGGTCGTGCTCGCTGGTTGC
>BIFP01000015.1 GCA_005402585.1 Micromonosporaceae bacterium KJ-029
CCATCAGAACACCCACCAACCGGCAAGCACCCATCCGGGGCATTTCGTTCACCACACCCGCCGCTCTCGCGCCGGGCACTTTTACTACGTTACCTTACCGTCTGGCTCGTGTCAAACCGTGTGTCCCGGTCCGTCACGCTTTAGGCGGTTCGGCACCCGCGAACCCGCGCAGCGGAGAACCGCCGCGTTTGCTCGTCGGATTTGGCAGGCCGGCCGCTGCGGTCTCCCGCATGCTCGCCCGGTGCCCTGCCGGTCGTAAACCTTACCCGGTCGGTTCCGCTCCGCCAAATCCGCCTCTCGGCGGCTCCGTCGAGCCCCACCCGGACCGTGTCCACTGAGGAGTTGACCCTCTGCGACTCGGTGCCATCACTTTCTGGGCCTCAGAGCTTTCGCCCCGTTTGCCCGTTCCGCGCTGGCAGAGAGAAAGTTACGCGTCCACCGGATTGATCGTCAAATCGGGGGAGAGCGGTCCCCGTCACACCCATCATCGGTCACTGTGCGCTCCGAGATGAACACCGCAGCGCACGGGCCAGCAGCACCGACAGTGATCAGGGCGTACGCCGGCGGGACGCCTGCCAGGCGCGGAGGCCGAGCAGGCCGACGGTCGTGCCGATGGCCAACGACGCCACGATCAGCAGCGCGTGCACCCAGAGAAAGCTGGTCGGCGCGCCGTCCCCGACGACGCCGGTTGACCACGACCTCGGGTCCTTCCAGATGGCCACCGCGAACCTCGGCCAGATCACCCAGGTCCAGACACCGACCCCGGTGAGGAAGACAGCCCAGCCGCGCGACAACACCATGGTCGGCGAGTATGCCAGCGACACCGCCGGGGCGGCCGCAGGTGCGGCCGATCGGTACGGTGGAACCCATGACCCCGCCGCTGAGCCGCACCAACGCGGAGGCGCACCTCTACATGGACCTGCACCCCTGCCCATGCGGGGAGAGTCGGTTCCCCAGGCAGAGTTCCGTCGTCGCACTGGACGACGGCGACCTGGCCAGCCGCTACACCGGCGCGTGCGCGAGCTGCGGCGAGGAACGGGAGTTCCTCTTCCGACTGCCGCCGACGATCGGCGGGGTGGGCACCGGGTTCCGCTACGGCGGCGACGAGCCGTCGCAGCTGCTCGACCCGGGCGAATGGCTCATGGTCTCCGACACCTACGCCGGCTCGGTGCCGGCCGGGTCCACCACCGGCGAGGCCGGGCAGCGGGCCCGAGCCGCGCTGACCCGGGCCGTCGCCGCACTCGACGAGGTCGGCAAGTTCATCCCGGCGGGCGGAGACAGCGTTCCCCCGGACACGTTCGTCAACGAACGCGGGCGACAGCTGCACCAGCGCGAGCCGGGCCGGTTCCGGCGAGACCGGCTGACCGCGGTCCGCGACGCGTACGCCGGGATGCTGTCGCAGCTCGGCTGAACGGGCTCCGGCCGGCTCCCCGCGGCGCCCGCGTGGTTCAGAGCCGGCGGGCCTCGTCCAGACAGGCGGCGCTGGTGGCCAGCAACATGGGCAGCGCCGCGAAGAACTGCCGCAGCACGTGGTGCGGGTCGTGCTCACGGGCGTCGACGAAGTCGACCCGTGCGCCCGCCTCGGCGAAGACCTGGCAGACCTCCCAGAGGCTGTCGCCGACGCTGCTCCACTGCCAGACGTCATGCACGAGGGTCGACACCCGGATAACCGGTTCCATGCCGAACAGGCCGATGCCGTAGTTCAACGGGTCGTCCGGGTTGTTGCCCAGCGACACCATCAACGGCAACACCCGGTGTGCGCGAGCGAACCCTTCCAGGTCCCGGTCGTCCGGGCTCACCTCGACAAGCAGCCCGTCCTCCAGAAACCCCTCGACGATGCGCTCCGGGTCCGGCACCCCGACCTGACTGGCGGCGTCCAGAACGGCGGTCCTGGTCCAGGCGCGTCCCGGATCATCGGTCGGGGGATGTGCGGCGGCCCAGACCGCGAATGCCTGCGGATCCTCCATCGTCACCATGAGGCGACCGATGCTCAACGAGTAGTACTTGACCGGGGCGCCCACCTCCGGGTGGAACTCACCCGTGTAGCGCCCGACCGGCAGGATCAACGGCTCCGTCATCGTCGGCGTCCTAGTCTCGGTCATGGTTGCGGCTCCAGGTAGACCACGCTGGCGAGCAACAACGGGTGGAGGGCACGGAGGAACGCGGTGAGCAGTTGCTCCGGCTCTGTCAGCTCCGGGTCGGTGCCGCCCGTGTCGCGCTCATCGGCGGCCAGGGCCTGGCACACGGACCAGAGACTTTCCCCGGAGCGCCCGCTCTCCCACAGGTTGTAAACGGTACGGGTGACCTTGACGATCGGCCGTTCGAAGAAGCCGATCGACCACAGCCAGGGCTCGTCGGCGCTGTTGCCGAGCCCGACCATCCGGGAGCCGAGTCGGTGCCGCTGCGCGAACTCGACTGCGGCCGGTGTGTCGGGTGCCACCTCGGCCAGCAGCCCTTCGGCGAGCAGGCTGTCGAGCAACGGTTCGGGATCCACGTCGGGAAGTTGCCCGGTCGCCGCCTGCCGCACCGAGGTGAGCGACCAGATCTGCTCCTCCTGCCGGTCGGGGGTGCTGTGCGCGAGCGCCCACAGGACGAAACGTTGATCGTCCAGGTCCCAGACATCCGCGCCGAGCCGGACCCGCTGGTAGCGCTCGGAAGCGCCGACCTTCGGGTAGAAGGTGCCGAAGTACTGCCCGAGCGGCAGCAGCAGGGCCGGCGAGGTCTGCGTCGTGCTCATGGCTGCCCGTCCTCGTAGTTGCGGGGGTCGGTGAAGGTGCCGGGCGGCAGCATCTGCACCGGAGGAAGATGGTTCAGTTCCATCGGGGTCAACCGGCCGAGGAGGTAACCCATCGATCGAGCCACCGCCCGCAGCTTCCGTTCCCGGGCGGCCGAGGCGGGCGGGCCGGCCGGACCGAGCAGGTCCAGCTCGTGCACGAAATAGACGATTCCGTCAGTCGACTCCGTCGAGACGACCAACAGGCCGCCGGACGGGTTCGCGATCACCAGCCAGGCCGGTGACAGCCAGGGATCCCGGTGTACGCGCTGGGCGTGCACCAGGTCGAACGGCGGGTATTGGGGATGGACGCCGAACAGCGGACGCTCCGGCAGCAGGGTGAACGGTACGCCGGGGATGTGGTGCTCCACCTCGGGCTGTGCGCCGTTGTTCCGGCGCAACCAGTCGCGGTAGTCCGGCGGCAGCCGGACCCCGAGCGCGGCTTCGACCGACTGGAGTTGCGCCTCGTCGAGCTGCCCGTAGGGGCGCAGCCGGGCCGGCTTCCAGAGGTGACCGGTGGGCGGCTCCATCACCTCGTTCTCGTCCACCCGGCGGACGGTCACCCGCCACTCATCGGCACTGGCCATATCGAGGTCCACGAAGCGCCAGGTTTCCTCGCCAACGGGGAAGGTCTCACCGAGCGTGACCTCGTGGTGCGGGGACTCCTCGCTCCAGTGCGGCATGACGACCATCTCGGCGCTGACCGGTGGCCCCGCGTCGACCCATCGGACCGCGAGGCGTGCCTGCCCCACGTCGACCGGAACGTTGTTGCGGATCGACGCAATAGCGGTGAAGGAGCGCAACGGCTCTTCTCCCTGTCCTGTCGTCGGCATCATCAGCCGTCCACCATGTCGTGCAACGCGGGCTCTTCCGGAAGCGCAAAGCCGAGCACCTCGCGGGCGATTCGCTCGGCCTCCGCCCGCCCGACGGGCACCGATCCGCCCGTAGCGGGCTTGCCGTCAGCCGTCCAGTAGGTCGTGCGCTGCCCCTGATCGGAGGACACCACGACGAGTAGGCCATTCACCGTACCGTCGCCGCCGAGCAGTGCGTAGTAGCCGACACTGGCTCGCTCGTCATCGAGGTAGGTGCGGCCCAGCGTATGCCGGTGCGGCCGAACCGGCTCAGTCTTGGGCGCCTCGGGCTCGGGTGGCGCGGGCGGCGCAGGCGAGCCACTCCGTGGTTGCGGCAGCAGCACCGGCGGCGGGGCAGGCGGGCCGAACGGCCCGGATGCCGCACCGGTCTGGGTCGCCGAAGCCGCCGGGCCGATGTCCAGGTGGGCGTACTCGCCGGCCATCAGGTTCAGGAAGTCCCGAATCGGAATCGGTGCGGGATGATCCTGGTTCCACGGGTTGCGTAGTTGCACCGTTCCGTTCGTCACCGACAGCACCTCGTACGCGTGCCCGGGGTAGAGCCCGAACGGAAGCTGCTTTTGAATCTCGGGCGGGTAGTTCTCCTTGGCATTCGTACCGGTGATCACGGGACTTCCCGCAGCGATCAGAGCGGCGAGCCGCGTCGCCACGGCGGCCTCCTGCCCGGGTGAGGTGTCGAAGAACGACATCCGGCTCGGTGAGCCCGTCAGCTGGGTCATCAGTTCCGCCTGCAGTCGGGCGGTGCTGCCGACGTCCAGTCGGGCATAGCCGGCCGGCGCCGCTCGGTGCGGATCGTCCTTGCTGTGCCACATGCTCCAGTCGCGCTGCCACGCGCCACGCCGCTCAGCGGTCCAGGTCCGGTCGACTGCCGCCAGCGCCTTCTCCAGAATCGCCGCCCACCCGGAGCCGTTGAAGGACTGGTCGGCGTAGGCGGACCGGCCAGGAGTGGCGGTCAGCAGGGGCACATCCGGTTGTACGGTGATGCGAAGTCGCCGACCGGTGGGGGTCGACATGCCGCCGTGCAGGACGCTTTCGTGCAGCAGCACGTCGACCGTGCCGTCCGCGTTCGGCTGGAAGAGCTGGGCCAACGCGTCCGGCCGGTAGCCGGCGACGGCGGCCGTGGTGGCGAGCATTCCGCAGTCGCCGAGCAGCCCCTGCCGCACCTGCTCCCGGCGCGGCGGCCCATCGAAGAGCGGGGCTGGTTGCCCGAAGCGGGCGTCCAGCGCCCGACCGTAGCCGACCGGATACTCGGGATCCGGGTCGGGCAGGGTGACGCGGTCGGCGACCACGGCCACCTCGCCGGTGGTCACGGTCGGGGTGACCTCGACCTCGACGCGGGGTTCGGGCGGCATCATCGACCGCAGCGCCTCGGTCAGCGCGTTCGGGACCAACCCCATCCGCCGAGCGTCGGACAGGTAGTGGAAGTCGTGCGTGGTGAGCACCGCCATGGCGGCGGGATTCGACCCGTACTCGGCGCGGAAGGCGGCGTCGGTCCGGGCTCGGTCCTCGGTGAGTAGCGCCTTCCGGCCGGCCTCGGTGTTCAGGTCGTACGCGGGTGCCGACGCGGTCAGCGAGAACTCTGGTGCGCCGTCGAGGGTGTACGGGCGCAGGTCGAAGCGGCCAGTCAGGTCGACGTAGACGCCCTGGGCGGCGACTCGGTCGGCCAGTTGCGGGTCGACCTGGCGGATCTGGTCCAGCAGATTCGACGGTACGCCGATGAGCTGCCCGGCCAGGGCGGGCATTCGGGGCAGCGAGGACTGGCTCTGCTCCCCGTGCACGGCCAGTTCCCGCAGTTTCGCGGCCAGGTCGGCGGTCGTCGGCGGCTGGAGGTCGGGCGCCAGTCGGCCGCGGTAGTCGATCGCGCGGAACCGTTCGACCGTCGTCTGGTTGGGGTTGAACGCCAGCGCGCCGGCCACCGCGTCCGGGGTGATCGACGGCAGGCTCAGCGTCATGACGTGAGCCCAGACGTCGCTGGGGAGGACCGCCAGGCGGGCGGCTGCTTCCGGTGTACCCCAGCGCAGCCCCAGCCCGTCGACCAGTGTGTCGATCTCGGCGCGCAGGGCCAGTCGGGCGGTGGGGTCGGCCTGTGCGTACCAGGTGGCCATCAGGCGCAGCTCCGCCAGCCGGCCCCGGTCCCGGGCGGTGAGGCCGGCCGGGTCGATCGGCCCGTCGACGGTGCCCTGGTCGAAGAGGCCGACCTGGGCGTCACCGGTCTCGTGCCGGGCGAGCAGTTCGGCGGTCTCGTGCGCCACGGCGCGGTCGACCACGCCGTCGGCGGCCCGGTCGGAGACGGTGAGGGTGAAGGTGCCGTCCAGGTTGCGGGTCGTCTGCGCCACCATTCCGGCGGCGAGGGGGCCGGCGGTGACCTGGATGCGCAGCGGCTCCAGGCCGGCCGACCGGACCTCGACGACGTCCGGTCCGACGGCGACGACCTGGTCCGCGCCGATCGACTCGGCCAGGGTGGGCAGCACCAGCCGGGCCCGGTCCAGCACGGCCGCAGGATCGGCCCCTGGCCGGCCCTGGCCGTGGAACTCGGAATCCGGCCGCGCCGCGACGGTGCTGCGGGCCAGTTCGACGTGGGCGTACCAGGGGCTCATCAGGTCGAGGAAGGCGCGCACCGGCATCGGCGACGGGTGGCTCGAATTCCACGGGTTGCGTAGCTGCACCTCGCCGTTTGCCACCGACACGATCTCGTACGCGTGCCCGGCGTAGAGCCCGTACGGCGGCTTGCCGTCCGGGTACGACTGGTACGACTTGGCCGGAAGCGTCCCGGTGATCACCGGACTGCCGGCCGCGAGCAGTGCCGCCAGCCGCGCCTCTGCGTCGGCCTCCCGTCCCGGTGTCGGATCGAGCTGGCTCACCCCGGTGGGCAGCCCGGTGAGCTGGGCGAGCAGTTCCGCCTGCACGAGACGGCTGCTGCCGTTGCCGAGCCGCGCGTAGCCGAGGGGGGCGGCCTGGGCGGCGTCCACGTTCGGTTGGGCGGTCCACTGCTGCTGCCACTGGTCGTGGCGTTGTTGCGTCCAGGTGCGGTCGACCGCGGCGATCGCCTTCTCCAGCAGCGACGCCCAGGACGTGCCGACCACCGACTGATCGGCGTACGCGCTGCGTCCGTTCGAGTTGGCGTGCAGCGGTACGTCCGGGAACACGGTGACCCGTAGCTGGCGCCCGGTGGGGGTGACCGTTTGGCCCGGTCCATCGGTCTCGTGCAGCAGCACGTCCACCGAGCCGTCCGGGTTCGGGTGGAACATCCCCGCGATCGTGCCCGGCAACTGACCGGCGACCGAACCGATCACGGCGATCATGCCGCAGTCGCCGAGCGCGCCCTGCTGCACGTCCTCCCGCTTCGGCGGGCCGTCGAACAGCGGCGGCGGCTGCCCGGTCCGGGCGTCCAGCGCCGGCCCGTACACCGGCCCGGGCTTGTTCGCCTCCGCCGGTGGCAGGGTGACCCGGTCGACCGTGACCCTGACGTCGCCGGCGGGCCCCTGGGTCGTGGCCGTCTCCACTGTGCCGGCGGTGGTGGGCGGTGCGGGGGTGATGCTCCGCAGCGCCTCGGTCAGTACGTCTGGCACCAGGCCCATCCACCGGGCCGTGCCCTGGTAGTGGAAGTCGTGGTCGGTGAGCAGGGCCGTGGCCTGGTCGCCACGCAGCCCGCGCAGGGCGGCCCGGGACCGCTGGCGGTCCTCGTGCAGTTGCGCCTGCCGGCCGGTCTCGGTGGTGAGGTCGAAGGCCGGGCGGGCCGCGCCGAGATCGATCGCCGGTACGCCGGCCACCATGTACGGGCGCAGGTCGTAGCGGCCGGTCAGGTCGACGTAGATGCCCTCGCTGGCCAGCCGGTCGGCGAGTTGCGGGTCCACCGCCCGGATCCGGTCGAGCTGCGCCTGCGGTACGCCGATGATCTGCCCGGCGAAGGCGGCCATTCGCGGCATGCCGGACTGCGCGTGCTCGGCCTCGGCGGCCAGTTCGCGCAGCCGGGCGTCCAGGTCGGTCTGCTGTGGCACCTGGAAGTCGGGCGCCAGCCGGGACCGGTAGTCGATCATGCGGATCCGCTCGACCTCGGTGAGGGTCGGAGCGCCCGCCAGCACGGCGGAGACCGCGTCGGGGGTGATCGACGGCACGCTGAGCTGCATCAGGTGGGCCAGCACGTCGCGGGGGAGAAGCGCCCACCGGGCCCGGACATCAGGGTCGCCGACCCGTAGGCCGAGATGGCTGGCGAGGGCGTCGATCTCGGCGCGTACGGCGAGTCGGGTGGTGGGGTCGGCGCTGGCGTACGTGGCGGCGAGGAGGCGGATCTCGGCCATCCGGCCCCGGTCGTGCGCGGTGAGCCCCGCCGGGTCGATCCGGCCGTCCACGTTGCCCGGGTCCAGCGGGCCGACCAGTGCCCGCCCGGACTCGTGCAGCGCCACCAGCTCGGCCACCTCGTGCGCGAGCGCCCGCGCCACGACCTGGTCGACGGCCCGGTCCGACACGGTGACGGTGAAGGTCCCGTCGGGGTTGCGGGTCGACTGGGCGACCACTCCGTCGGTCAACGGACCGGTGGTGAGACGCACCGTGAGTGGGTACTGCCCGGCGGAGCGGATCTCGAACAGGTCCGGGCCGACCTGGACCACCGCGTCAACCTGGGCGTACGGGGCAATCTGGGGCAGTGCGGCCCGCGCCACGTCGAGTACCGCCGCAGGGTCGGCGGCCAGGCGGCCCAGTCCGTGGAAGCTGGAGTTCGGCACGGCCGCCGCGGTGATCCGGCCCGAGTCCGGGTCGGCGGTGCCACCGTCGGGTTGGCTGGCGGCCGGATCCGGGGCGGTGGCCGGGGAACGGCTGAAGGCGCCGAACAGCCGGCCGAGCACTCCGTTGCGCTGATGTGTTCCGGCCAGCCGCTCGGTCAGCCGGTCGGTCGCCGTCTCCGTCGCGTCGAGCCGGGCCTCCAGCTCGGCGGTCGCCTGTTCCAGCTCCCGCACCGGGTCCTGCAACCGGTCGATGACCTGGTCCACCCGGTCGGCGGCCGAGCGGGCGTCGCTGCGGGCGTCGAACCGGGTCCGCACATCGTCGGCGGCCAGGCCGGCACGCTTCGCGAACCACTTGGCCGTTCCGATCACCGGTGCGGCGGCGAGCGCGGCGAGCGGGATGATCGGGGCGAGCGGGCTCGCCACGGCGACCGCGATCGCGGTAGCTCCCGCCCCGGCCACGCCGGTCGTGACGAAGCTGGAGAGCAGATACGTACGCAGTCGCGGCACGCCGTGCGGGCGGGCGTTCTCGGCGGAGTTCTGCTCGCTGCGCAAGGTCTGTACCTGAGCGGGACGGCTGGCCCGATCGCCGCCGAAGTCGGCGACGACCTGCCGGGCCTCCGGCGACAGCAGGGCGAGCCGGTCGGCCTTGCCGAGCATGCCGTCGCGCAGGCCGAGCCGGTCGATCACCGCGTACAGCTCGCGTAAGGCGGGCTTGAGGGACATCGGACCGGCGTTACGCACGTGGTGCGCGGCGGTCTGCAACTCCCAAGAGTCGGCTCGCCGGAGCGAGTCCGAGGTGTCGGTCTGGGTCGTACCGCCCGCGCGGGGACTCGGCGGGGTCGGCGTCGGCGTGCCGGCCGCCGGTTGGCCCGCCGCCAGCCGGTCGACCGTCGAGTTGACCCGGTCGAGGTTCGCGACGGCCACCCGAAGCCGGCGGGCAGCGGCGGCGACGGCGGCCTCGGTCGGGCCGGCGAGGCGGTCCACCCGGGTCGACGAGTCCGCCGCCGGGTTCGGGTGGTCCAGATCCCACTTCCGCCGGGCGTCCTTGACTCCGGTTTCCATCCGTTTGAGGGCCAGGTCACGCACCGAGCCGAGGACGCCGCCGGCCGTCATGTTCACCGGTCCCGCGCCGGCCGCCACCTGGATCACGCCAGCCATCCCGACGGTGGTGGCGGACTGCACCAGCGGTCCGGGGGTCTGCTCCACCGCGTACACCCCGGCATTCGGCACGTTGCTCGGCCGCGCGCCGCTGTCGGTGGCATCGGCCGGCCGGCCGACGAAGATCCGCGCCACCTGGTCGGCCAGCAGTCGGCGGCCGAACCGCTCGGCGACCGGGCGCAGCTCGGCCGGCAACAGCTCGCGGCGCTGCTCGGCACCGGGGGTGCCGTTCCGCAGGCCGAGCTGGTCGATCAGCGTCCGCAGTTCACGAGCGTGCGCGATCCGGGCCGAGCCACGGGCGGCCTCGTGCCGCGCCGCCAGTTCCGCGAGACGCGCCAGGGCGTCGGCGTCCCTGGGGTCGCGGGTACGGTTCGCCGAGTCGGGCGTGGCCGTGGGAGAGATCGACGTGGCCGGATCACCGGGCTGGCCGGGGCGGTTGGGCGACGCCGGGTCGGGCGTGGGCAGACCCGCCCACGCCGGATCGCCGAAGAGCAGCCGACGGAAGGCGTCCGCGACGCCGTTGCGGCCGTGCGACTCGGCCAGCCGCCGGTCCAGGTCGGCCACCCGCTGTTCCAGGTCGGTGGCGCGGCGGGCGACCTCGGCGGCCCGCTCGGTCACCGCGTCCACCGGCCCGGCCACGGCCTCGGTCACCTGTGTCAGCAGGGCGTCGGCAGGCAACGCCGGATGGTCCGTGTCCCAGGTGTCCCGGGCGTCCTTGGCGGCCGCCTCCCGGCGGGCCATCAACGGATCGACCACGGTCCCGGTGGCCATCGCGCTCAGTCCGGCGGTGATGGCGAACCAACCGAGTTTGAGCTGACCGACGAGATCACCGACCAGGGCGACGCTGCCGGCCGCCAGCACGTTTGGCGAGTTCTCCACGGCGGCCATCCACCAGGGCGCGACCTTGCCCGGTCGCTCTCCCTCGGCTGGGCGCCGGTCGACCACCACCCGCAGTCGCTCCCGGACGGCCGCTGGACGGGAGCCGCCGAACTGGTCCGCCAGCGCCCGGATGTCGGCCGGTAGCAGCTCCCGGCGCTGCTCGGCACCGGGTGTGCCTTCCCGCAGGCCGAGGAAGTCCAGCAGTGCCCGGATCTCCCGGCTCACGCGGGGACGGGCCCAACGCGACCCGCCTTCGCGTTGCGCGGAGAGGGCCCGCAACTCGGCGAGCCGGCCCTGCTCGTGCGGGGTGAGCCCGACCGGGTCGCCGGGTCCCGGCGACGTGGACGGGTCGCCCGACCGGCCGGTGGCCGGTGCCGGGCCGGTGTGCGCCGGCGGGGCGAAACCTCTCGACCGGCCCATCAGCCGGCGTCGGCCGTCGCCGGCGTCGAGCCGCCGTCCGAGGGCCTCGACCTGGCTGTCGAGCCGGGCCGTCGCCGAGTCGGCGTCCCGCGTCGCCGAGCCCACGTCGTCGGTCCGGCCGGCGGCCTCCTGACCGGTGGTGACATCGGTGTCGGCGGCGGAGCGGGCGTCCTGGCGCGCGTCGTGTCGGGCCCGGCGGTCCTCGGCGGCCAGGCCGGCCCGCTTGGCCAGCCATTTCGCCGGGCCGGTGGCGACCGCACCGACCGCACCGCCGACACCGACCATCAGTGCCAGCTGCGGCTGGCCGGCGTCCAGCGTCAGCTTCACCGCCAGGGCGGTGAGCATCGAGTTGGCCGTGAGGTGGGTGAGTACGTAGGTGCGCAGTCGGGGCAGGCCCGTCGGACGGGGGTCGCTGACCCGCTCGGCCGGCAAGCGGCTCGCCGGTTTGCCGGAACGGTCGGTGTACCAATCGGGGTACACGTCGGTCAGCGCCGACCGGATCGACTCCGGCACGGTGGCGAGGCGCTGCTCCACGCCGAGCATTCCGTCACGCAGGCCGAGCCGGTCGATCAAGGCGGCCAGCTCGCGCCGGGCCGCGGCCCTCGACCAACGGTCGGCAACACCGACCTGGTGTGCCGCGGTACGTAGTTCGGCGAGGTCGGCGGGCGAGAGCGGGTCGACGACGGGCGCATCAGGAGCCGTAGGCTGCCCGAGGGCCGACAGCTCGGCCACCTCATGTGCCAGGCCCCGCTCTACGACCGAGTCCGCGGCCCGGTCGGAGAGCGTCACCACGGCAACGCCG
This sequence comes from Micromonosporaceae bacterium KJ-029, assembly GCA_005402585.1. Lineage (GTDB taxonomy): Bacteria > Actinomycetota > Actinomycetes > Mycobacteriales > Micromonosporaceae > Micromonospora. The sequence goes on from BIFP01000015.1 coordinate 11,623, forward strand.
TCGGTGCCGAACCTGCCCGTCGCCACCGCACGGTCCGCGACGGGTCCACTGGTCAGGCGCAGGTCGAAGGTGCTGCCGTCAGCGCGGGTCACCTGGTACGTGCCGTCCGGGCGCGCTTGCACGCCCGAGACCCCGGCATGGGCGGCCACCCGGCTGATCACGGCACGGGCCCGGTCCAGAACCGCGTCCCGATCTGGCTGTGCCCGTCCCTGACCGTGGAAGTTGGTGCCGGGCACGGCACTGGCGGTGATCACGACGCCAGTCCGGTCTCCGGTGTCCACCGTGCTGTCGGTGGCGACCCGGTCGGTGGAGTCGGTCAGGCTGTCGGTTCCGCCTCGGGCCAGACCTGCCGGCCCTTGATCCGCCCCTCGCGTCGCGCCTGGGCGTACTCCTCCATGACCCGACGGGGTGGCAGGCTGGAGTGGGCCGTGATCACTCCCGAGTGGTCGATGATGTAGCTCCCCTGGCCCACGTGCATCCCCGAGGCCCGTTCCTGCTCCGAGAGTCTCTCCCGGGCCAGCCAGCCGAACTCGAACTCCCGAAGCACTATCGGATTCCGGGTCCCCAACAGCCGACTGATCAGCGTCAGCGCCTCGTCCCTGGTCAACTCGCCCCTCTCCGTCAGGCATCATCATCGCCCAGAGGGCGTGGGTATCCCGCACGTCGGCAGCCGGCATGTCCACCGACGCCGTACCGCTCTGGGGATCCCACCACACCGGCGCGTCGGCGCCGGCCGGGAAGACGATCACGAAAGCGTGTGAGCCGTCGACCTCGGCCCGGCCGTTCGCGTCGAGGACGACGTTCCCGCTGTCGTCGACGAGCAACCAGTCGGCCACCACGAGCGCCGACGTCCCCGGGCCGGCGTCCGCCACCCGCTGGTAGAGGTCGGCGTACTGCGCGGCCACCGCCTCGGCGCGGCCCGCCAGCCCGTCGGGCAGGCTGTCGGGCCCGCCGGTCCACTCCCCACCGATCCAGGACTCGGCCCGATCCAGACCGCCCTGCTCACCGGAGACGCGGTCGATCGAGCCGTCGTCGAGGCGGTCCGCCCAGCGCGGCACGGACACCTGCGGGTCACCGTGGAAACTGGCCAGCGCCGCCAACGAGCAGTCGACGCAGTTGTTGCCCCGGCCGGGCTGGTCCGGCCCGCCGTCGTTGACCAGCTGGCCGTACGGATGGGTGGACGGGTCGGCGAAGAGCGCGTACCCCTCCGGCGTGTACAGGCTCGCGGCGAGGTCGTCCTGGAACCGGGGATCCTCCAACGGCGCCAACTCGGTGGGCCCGAACCGCCGGCTCTCCGGGAGCGACGACGCGACGTCGGCGTCGGTCAGCCCGTCGGTTCCGCCGTCGGCCAGACCTGCCGGCCCGTCCTCCGGCCCGCCCGGCGGGCCTGCGTGTACTCCGCGATCAGCAGTGGCACCGGCAGACTCATCTGTGCCGTGACCACTCCCGTCCGGTCGATGATGTAGCTCCCGTGGCCCAGCTGCCTGCCCTCCGTCCGTTCCTGTGGCGACAGCTGTTCCTTCGCCAGCCAGCCGAACTCGAACGGATGCAGCTCGATCTCGTTCGCCGTGCCCAGCAGGCGCTTGATCAGCGCCAGCGCCTCGTCCTCCGTCATCCGGAACCCCTTCCACTGACGTCACCATCGACCACAGCGCGTACGTGTGCGCCACGTACGCGGCTGGGGGCTGTGGCCACGTCATCCCCCGTTGCGGATCCCACCAGACCGGCCCCTCGGCGCCTTCGGGATGGACCAGGACGAAGGCGTGCGAATCCTGGACCTGCACGTTCCCGTTGTCGAGCAGGAGTTCGCCGGTGTGCGGATCCGTCCTGAGCCATTCGGCCACGACCAAGGCGGCCGAGCCCGCATCGGCCTCCGCGACACGCTGGTGGAGCTGTGCGTACTGCTCAGCGACCGCCGCCGCGCGCTCGGCCGGCGTCCCGGGTAGCCCCTCCGGCCCTCCGGACCAGTCGGCGCCGAGCCACGCCTCGGCGCGATCGAGACCACTGGCCTCCCCCGTTACGGTGTCGATCGTTCCGTCGGGCCGGACGTCCGACCAGCGGGGGAAGGAGACCTGCGGGTCGCCGTAGAAGCTGGACAACGCTGAGAGCGAACAGTCGAGGCAGTTGTTGCCACGCCCGGGCTGGTCCGGCCCACCGTCGTTGATCAGTTGACCGTACGGATGGGTCGACGGGTCGGCGAAGACCACGTACCCCTCGGGTGTCCGCAGGCTCTGCTCGACGTCCGAGTGATAACCGGGATCCTCCAGCGGCGCCAGCTCACCCGGCCCGATCCGCCTCGTCTCTGGCAACCCGTGGCCGGTGTCGTTCGACACTGATGGTTGGCTCGCCTCGGCCGCCTCCGGCGACCCCGGGCCGACGTCGCTCGGGCCGTTCGGCCGTACATCCGCTGCGGGGACGCTGGCGGTCAGGCCGCCCGGTGGCAGATCTCCGTCAGCTCGGTCTCCGTCGGCAGCGGAACCGCCGTGAAGTGCGTCGCCGCGCGTTCTGCCGTCGCCTGGTCGACCTGCTGGATCTCGTGGCGTTCCGGATTCGCCCAGAGGATCGCCGCCGCCACGTCCGGGCGGAACGTCCAGGCGCCCGTCGACCGGTCCCAGATCACCGCCTGGGTCGGTCCCGTGCTGTCCGCCTCCGCGATCAGGTTGACCGGCGGGCCCGTCGGGTCGTCCGGTCTCCGGAGGAGGTGGTAGCCGAACGTCAGCGTCGCCATGCGTGCCCCTCGTCAGCTCAGGGTCCGGTCCGGGCAGGTCGGACATCGCCGACGCGTCGAGCAGGGTCGTCTGGTCCGCTACCGGTAGCCCGTCCAGGTACGGGCTGGCGGCCGGGTCGCGGTCCGGCGTCGGCGTGCCGGCGTCGCTCAGTCCGTCGGATCCGTGGCTGGCCAGACCTGACGGCCGGTTATCCGGCCCTCCCGGCGGGCCACCGCGTACCGCTTCATGATCAGTGGTGGCGGCAGGCTGGGATGGGCGGTCACCACTCCCGTCTGGTCGATGATGAAGACCCCCTGGCCCAGTTGCCGGCCCTGCGTCCGCTGCTGCGGGGAGAGCGTCTCCTGGGCTGCCCAGCCGAACTCGAACGGGAACACCGCCACCGGGTTGTCCGTCCCGAGCAGCCTGGTCATCAGCTGCCGGGCTTCCTCCCTGCTCATCGGCATAGCTGGGCTGCACCTCCATCGACCACAGGTTGTGGGTCAGTCCAACATAGTCCCCCGGCAGGGGGTCGGTGGTGGTGCTGCCGAACTGCGGATCCCACCACACTGGCCCGTCCGCGCCCTGCGGATAGACCAGCAGGAAGACGTGCTGGGCGGCACCCTGCGTGTGGCCGTCGGCGTCGAGCACGGGGCTTCCGTTCTCGCCGAACTGGATCCAGTCGACGGCGACGACCGCAGCCGAGCCCGGTCCCGCGTCCCGCACGCTCTGGTAGAGCTGCTCGTACCGGTCGGCCACCGCGTCGGAGCGCTCGGCGGGCGTACCGGGCATCGAGTCGTTGTCGCCGGCCCAGTCACCGCCGATCCAACTCGCTATCCGGTCGAAGCCGGCCAGCTCCCCCAACTCGGTCTCGATGGAACCGTCGTCGAGACGGTCCGGCCAGCGCGGGTGGGACACCTGCGGATCGCCGTAGAAGCTGGCCAGCGCCGCGAGGATGTTGTCGACGCAGTTGTTGCTCCGTCCCGGCTGGGTCGGCCCACCGTCGTTGATGAGCTGGCCGTACGGGTGGGTGGACGGGTCGGCGAATACCGCGTACCCGTCGGGCGTCAGCAGGCTGTCGGCGACATCGTCCTGGTAGCGGGGGTCTTCCAACGGCGCCAGCTGGTCCGGCCCGAACCGCCGGGTGTCCGGCATCGGCCAACCCTGCATGTCCGGCCAGATGCCCGCATCAGGATCACCCGCCGCGTTCGGGTCGCCCTCGGCGTTCGGGGCACCGTCCGCGATCGCGTCGCCGTCGGGGCTGGTGGGGCCTCCGTCCGGGTTGGTCGGGTTCGGATCGGCGCCGGGCCGGCCGGTGGGGTCGCCGGCACCCGACCGGGCGGGGGTCGAGGCTGGCGCGTCGCCGGGCGCGGTCGAGACCGGCGGAGTCGGCGCCGACGCGCTGCCGTCGGTCAGGCTCGGCCGGATCGGGTCGCCCTCAGCATCGAGCACGATCGACCAGACGTCGCCCACCCGGTCGGCGTGCAGCGGATCGGTGTCGGAGATCAGCTGGTTCTGGCCGTCGAACCAGACGATGGTGCCGTCGTGGTTCACCGCGGTCCAGGTGTGCCCGCCGGGCTGGTCCGTCCAGTTGTTGACGATCAGCGCCGCCGAGCCCGGACCGGCCGCACGGAGCGCGTCGGCGATGGCGGCCATCCCCGTGGTGCCGTCGCCCTGATGGGCGAAGGTGGCCCGCAACGCCTGTTCCTGCCGGGCGGTGCTACCCGCCTCCACCGTTGTTGACGGGGCCGTCGGCGCGGCCACCTCCGGCCGACCGAACCAGGTCGACAGGGCAGAGAGCCCGACGTCCGCACAGTTGTTGTCCCGCCCGGAGACGGTCGGCCCGCCGTCGTTGATCAGAAGCGCCCACCGGCCGACGCGCGGATCCGGGTGGACCTGCGGACGGCCGGTCTGCGGATCCCGGGGAACGGCCGCGTCGAGCGCATCCTGGTCGGCCTGCTGCGGCGCCACCAGCCCCTGCGGCTGTCCCAACGGCCGGTTCTCGCTCAACGGCGGCCCATTGCCCACGACGCCCGGTACGGACGGTTGGTAGACGCTGACGTCCCGATCCGGATCCGTGATCGGCTCGACGTTGAGCTGGGGAAGGAAGTGCGCGCACGAGTTGCAGGGCGGACGGTAGTTGCCGAGATCGTAGGAGACCTTGTTCGAGGTCGCGGGAGCGACGTTGTGCGTGACGATCTTGGAGCCCTGCAACGCGTCGAGGGCGTACTGCTCGAAGGTCCCGGGTTCGCCCGCCTGCTGCCAGCGCTGTTCCAGCTGATAGAGCTGGTCGGAGACCAAGGCCACCTCGGCGCATTTGCCGTGCCCCTTGCCCACGCCATCACTCAGCGCCGCGGCCGTCCGGTTCAGAGCGGCCTGCGCGAGCGGATGCACCGTCGGCTGGGTGGGTGGTGTGGTGCTCGTGTCGGCGGTCATGCTGGTGTGCGTCGTGATGACGCCGTTGGGCATCAGTAGTGCGCCAGCCATGCCTGGCTGCCTGCTCTTGGAGACCCGGGTGGCGTCGGTGACCGACCCGTCCGCCTCGGCGATCGCCCGCTCCGCAGCCCGTTCAGCCGCCCTGGCCGCAGACCGCTCGGCTGGGGTGCCCGTTCGGGACTGGAGGGTCGTCCGAGCAGCCTTGGCGGCTTCCCTGGCCCTGCGTCGGGCGGTCTCGGCGGCCGTCGTGGCCTTGAGCGCCGTCCGGACGGTTTCGGCCAGCGTCCGAGACGCCTCGATCAGCGCGGTTTCCGCCTCCGGACCGGTCGGATCGCCGTCGACCGAGGTCGGGTCCAGTTGCCAGCTGTGCGTACCTTTGCCGGTCTTCCCCTCCGACCGCCGGAAGGTCTCCGGGTTCGCCGGTCCGCTCGGCGCGGCCTGACTGTTCTGGGCGAGCCCCGTGCTACCCACCGTCGGGACGACCACCGGACCGACAGGGTTGGTCTGCTGTGCCGGGTCGCTCCGGCCCGAGGTCGTATCGGTGGCGCCATCCGTGGTGGGGTCGGAGCTCGGATCGGTGCCCGCCGACTGGGCCGGCACCGTCGGCGCGGGCGGGTTGCCCGGTTGGCTCGTCGCGCCCGGCTGCGCCGGGACACCCTGCTGGGTGGTGGCGCCCTGCTGGGTGGTGGCGCCCTGCTGGGCCGGATTGGTCTGGGTCGTTCCTGCGGCCGGGGTCAGCGAGATCGATCCGGCCGAGTTCGACGCGGCGGGGTTCACCACCGGTCCCACCGGCGTGGCGCGGCCCGACGTCGGCTGGGTGACGGTGCTACTGGTGGCGGGCTGGGTGTTCGTACCCGCTGCCGGTGTGCCGGTGGTGGTCGGCGTCGACGCGTTCGGCGTGGCCTGCGGACCGGTCGCCACCGGTGGAACGCTCGTCGTCTGCGGACCGGTGGCGGCGACCGGAGTGGTGGAGGCGGTGGGCGTCGCCGGGGTGACGCTGGGCGGTGTCGGCCCGACCACCGGGGCGGTGGGTTGCGAGCCGGGCGGCAGCACCGTCGGCGCGTCCTGAGCGAACGGGTCGGCCTGCGGGTCGACCCGGCCGGGCGCCGCGAAGTCCGAGGTGGGGGCGCTGATCGTCGGGTCGGTGGGGGTGGTCGTCACGCCATCAGTCACCCGGGTGCCACCGGTTGCCTGATCCGTGACGCCACTGGCCGGGTCGGTGCCGCGTGGATCGGTGACCGGTGCGGCACGGTCGCCCGGCGTACCGGTCTGGTCGGATCCGATGCTGGGTCCACCCGGCACGGTCGTGCCGTCGGTGGTGCCGCCGACCGGAGTCGCGGTCGTACCGTCGGTGGTGCCACCGACCGGGGTCACGGTCGTGCCGTCGGGCGTGGCACCGCCAGGGGTCGTGGTCGTGTCACCAGCCGGCGACGGATCGGCGTTGGCTCCGACCGGGACCAATCCGTCGGTCGGGCTGGGCGTGCCGACGGTGGCGCTGGCGCCATCGGCCGTTGACACGTCCCCGGGAGGAGCGGCGCCGTCGACCGCCGGACCGACGACGGTGTCCACGGTGGGCGGCGCGAGGCTGATCGAGCCCGATCCGCTGTCCGGCACGGTACCGCTCTGGGTCGTGCCACCGGTGTCGGTGTTCCCGCTGCCGGCGCCGTTGGTACTGCCGGCGCCGTTGGTACTGCCGGCGCCGTTGGTACTGCCGGCGCCAGTCGAGCCGGACCCCGCGCCGGTGCCGCTCCCCGAGGTCGAGCCACCGCCACTGGAACCAGCACCCGACGTCGAACCGCCGGTGGAGCCGGCACCCGTCGCGCCGGGCGCCCCGTTGGTGCCGCCCAGGTTGCCCGGATTGCCGAGACCGTTCGTGTTCCCGACGCCGAGGGAGGGGTCGATTCCTCCCGCGGGAAGGCCGGCACCGGGGTTGAAGTCGACGCCCGCCCGGCCGAGTCCCCAGTTGGTGACGTTCGCGCCCACGTTGCCCATGCCGCTACCGACCATGGTCAGCCCGGTGCGGCCGGCGCCGCTGGCGAACCCGCCGAGGAACGCGTCCGCGCCCGGCATGGCCCACTGTCCGTTGACCGTGCCGTTGGCGAGCACGCTGGCGGCGGGGGAGATGATCGCGTTCTGTGCGCCGGAGGCAAGGCTGGTGCTACCCCAGCGCACCACGCCACTGCCTCGGAAGGAGAGCTGGGAGGGGCTGAACGAGAACGGCATCCGGGGCGCCGCCCGCCGTCCGGCCCAGTTCATGCCGGAGCCCAGGACCGCGCCGTAGGCACCGCCGATTCCGGCGGTGAGGGTGCGGTTACCGTCCCACTGCCGGCGCTCGCCGGTGTGCATCTGGTAAGCCTGGGCACCGACGTCGATGATCAGCTCTTCGCCGATCTCCTCGACCAGTTCCAGGCCGAGCCGGGTGAGCCCCTGCCGGAACCCCTGGCTCGTGACCATCTGCCCGAGCCTCGTGCCGGCGGTCCGCAACGCGGTCTGCAGTCCCGCCCGGGTGAGCAGCTGCCGCCCCATCTGGGCGATCAACCGGCGGAAGGCGACCGTCACGGCCTGGCGGCCGGCAGCCAGGATGCCCGGGATCGCCCCGGCCGATACCCCACCCAGCCAGGCCATCAGCAGGGCGACGAAGACCGCGATGACGGTGATGAAGACCGCGATCAGCACGGTCAGCTTGGCGTACTCGATCTCCAATGCGGCCTGGTCGCAGCCGGCCGCGTACGCCCCGGCGATCTCCTGCATCAGCGGTAGGCCGGTGTTCGGGTCGACGCCGATCTGGTTCCACAGCCCGCCGAACGCCTCGCCGGCCCCGCCGCCCCAGCTCTGCAGGATCCTCATGACCGCCGGGTCGGCCTCGCCCAGCGACTCGCTGATCGCGTCCGCCAACCCCTGCCAGGCGTCGGCGAGTTCGCGCATCTTGTCCTCGTCGCCGCTGGGCCACGCCTCGCCCGCGCTCACCCAGCAGATGGCATCCCAGACCCATGCGTACTCGCCCAGCGAGTTCCTGGGATTGGGTACCGCCACCCCGTGTGCCTCCCCCGTCCGATGTAGACCCGCTTACCGCCGGCGGCTACTTGTCCTCGCCGCCGAACAGCGCCCTGGTCATCTCATCGACGTCGACGGTTCCCTCGACCGCGCCCTTGACGGTCGGCCCCAGCAGTTCCACCACCGGAACGAGGCCGTTGCCCATTTCGAGGACCTTCTGTGCCGGCTGGTTCTCGCCGCCGAGGTAGTTCTTGTTGAACTCGTTGCCCGGCTCGTCGTCGCCCCACGGGCGGGCGCCGTTGAGCGTCTCGATCGTCCCGGCGAGGTTCCGCCAGCTCATGGCCAGCCGGGCACCGGCGGCGCCGAGGCTGTTGGCGCCCTCCAGGGCGGCATCGGGTTTGACGAAGGTCTCACGAAGCTCGCTCATCGCTTTTCCTCCCCGGGCAGGTCGCTGTCCAACTGGCGGAAGATACCGTCAAGGTCATGGTCGATGTAGGCCTGGAACTGGCTGTCCGGCACGTACGGCCGGAGCACCTTCTCGACCTCGGCCATCGCCTTCTCGCTGGCCCGACGGATCGTCTCGGTGACGGTGGCGGAGAGCTCCTTGGAGTCCGGCCGGCGGTAGATGCGCGGGTCGAACTCGACCTTCGTCACCTGCCCACGCGGCCCGGCCGTCACGGTGACCAGGCCGTCCTCGGAGGTGACCGTCGCCTTCACGGCCTTGATTTTCTGCTGGAGATCGCCCACGCCGGAGCGCATCCGCTCGAACTGAGCCATCAGCTCGTCGGCACGGGCGCGCAGCGCCTGTACGTCCATGGCGTGTCCCTCCCCCGCACGTCCACGTTCCGCCCGCGCCTGGGCGTGACGACTCGACGATACTGAATCGGCGCGACATTGGAATGGTCGGTCCACGGCCGTGCGCCGTTACGATGCACCGGCACCGGTCGACGGGAGGGTGAGCAGGAATGGTCCGCGACCGTCCTATGGCGGCATTCGCCCTGGTAGGGGCGGTGCTGGTCACGGCACTGACAGTTCCCGCCCCGACGCCGGCCCGCGCCGCTCCGGCGATTTGCCAGAATCCGAGCGATCCGGGAGAGATCAACACCGAGACGCCCTGGCACCAACGGTGGCTCGCGCCGCAGCGGGTCTGGCCGTTCAGCACCGGCGCGCGGGTGCGGGTCGCGGTCATCGACTCCGGCACGGACAGCAACCACTCGCAGTTGGCCGGGCGGGTGACCAGCGGCTTCGACGCGCTGCGTGGCGCCCCGGGCGGCGACGTGGACTGCGTCTCGCACGGCACCGCAGTCGCCAGCATCATCGCGGCCGGACGGCAGGAGGGCGTCGGCTTCCACGGCCTGGCGCCGGACGCCACGATCATTCCGATCCGGGTCAGCGAGCGGAATGCCAACGAGGGCGCGGGCGCGGGTGGCGAGACCGTCACCGGCGAGGTTTTCGCGCGAGCGATCCGGCGCGCGGTCGACGACGGCGCGGACGTGATCAACATGTCGGTGACGCTCTACTACCCGGACCAGGACGTCGAGAATGCCGTGCGGTACGCCGTCGAGAACGATGTGGTGCTGGTCGCCGCCGCCGGCAACCAGCACCAGGACGGTGCCCGCCCCGACCCGGTGCCCTATCCCGCCGCCTACGATGCGGTGATCGGCGTGGGTGCCATCGACCAGAACGGGGCCCGGATCCGGCAGTCACAGATCGGGCCGTACGTGGACATCGTCGCCCCGGGCGGGGCGGTGGTGGCCGCGACCCGCCTGTTCGGTCACGCCGCCTGGGACGGCACCAGTTTCGCCACACCGATGGTGAGCGCCACCGCCGCGCTGATCCGCTCGGCGGAGCCCAACCTGTCGGCCAAGGAGGTCACCCGGCGACTGCTGGCCACGGCCGATCCGGCCCGTGGCGACGCCTCGCGCGGTTACGGCAGCGGAGTTGTCAATCCGTACCGGGCCGTCACCGAGCGGCTGACCACCGCAGCACCGGTGGCCCAGCCGCCGCTGCCCGACGTGCCCTACGACGCGGCGGCGGCAGCACGCGCCGAACGCTGGGCGCTATTCGGCCGGCTGGCACTCTGGATCGGTCTGGCGCTGGCCACGGTCGCTGTCAGCGTGGCGGCGCTGGCGGCGCTGCTGCCGCGCGGCCGGCGGACACGTTGGCGGCCCACCCGGCCGTCCGCACCTCCCGGCCCCGCGCCCGAGATCGACGAGCCCGAAGAGGCCTTCTTCCGGGTGCCGACCTCGATGCCACGCGGCTGAGAGACTGCCGGGAAAACCCCGGGGGCGAGCGAGGCGGAGTCCAGGCGGCGATACCGCGACCGGCGACCGGCTCCCGCGACGCGAGCGGCACCAGGTGCGGGTCGCAGCCGGGGTGAGAACGACGATGGCCCGGCGAGGGGCCGGGCCATCGGGTGCAGCGGTAGCGACTCAGCCGCCGAACTTCCCGCGGTTCGCCGCCTCACGGGCCTGCATCTTGGCCGCCGACTCGCGCAACGCCCGCTCGATCCGGCCGAGCAGGTCACGCAGGTCGTTGGCGGCCGACTCCCACTCGGTCTGCCGCTGGAAGTACGCCTCCCGGGCCTCGCCGTCCCAGGTGGCCAGCAGCGGGGCGATGCCGGACTTGAGCCCGTCCAACTCGCCGGTCATGTTCCGGACCGCACCGTTGCAGCTCTCCGCCGCCGCGTTCAGGCCGGCGAAGTTGTACCGAATCTCCGTCATGAATTCTCCCCCGTCACAGCTTCAGGGCCGCGGTGATCTGGCCCGCGGTGGCACCCGCGCTGTCCATGTCGGCCCGGATCTCCTCGTCGCTGACGTCGTAGTCCTTACCGGCCGAACCAACGGCCTCGGCGATCGCGCGCAGCGCGACGTTGAGCCGGGCCATGTCCTGGTCGAACCGCTCACGGACCTGCTGGAAGGAACCCGCACCAGCACCCTTCCACTGGTCGTACAGCGGCGCGAGCTGGTCCATCAGCGAGTTGAGGTTGCCGGTGAGCCGGTCGGCGACGGCATCGACGTCACCCTCGGTCTTCACCATCAAGCCGGTGTCGGTATTCATCGACATGGCGGAAGTCACCCCCGTCCTCGTTCGATCGCCCCGCTTCGCCGGGGGCGGCGTGTCAGTCGGCGCTCACGCACCATCGTCATACGAACGGTAACGGGTTCCGTCCAGCATCCGCTAGACCGGCGGGCGGCCCACTCCATTGTGGCGGGTCGGGTCACTCCGGGTCGAGTGCCAACTTCGCAGTCGCCGGATCCAACGCGGGACCGGCGGGCAACCGGACCACCAGGCTGGCGGGCAACCGCACCGGACGTACCCCCGAGTAGCCGAGCATCGCCGGTACTCCCTCGGAGGCCAGCGGGTAGCGGTGGCCGAGATCGGTGACCAGGTTGAGGGTGCCGCCCTCCTGGTCGGGCGAGGAGACGGCGGTGACCAGGACCCCGTATCCGGGCTCGATCACCACCCGGTCGGCCAGCGGGATGCCGTCGCCGGTCTGCTCTCCGGTGCGCACCGGCTCACGTACCGGTTGGACCTGCGCGTCGAGCAGTACCGTCGGCTCGTCCTCCCCCGGCTGGTACGCGGCGCAGACCGCCGGCTGGTCGCCGGCCAGGCGGGCGATCTCGGGCCGCTGCTCCGGTGCCCGGTGCCCGCCCTGGGCCGGCGCCGCCCCCTTCGGCGCGGCGGCGGCGGTGCCGGCGGCGAGTTCCCGCGCCCGCGGTTCCGATCCGTCCGGGTACGCCGCCCGCGTCTCCGGGTCCGCCAGAAGCACATCCGCCTCTACCGGTGTCAGCGGAACCAGCCGGGCCCGCTCGGCGAGGTAGTGCTGGCGGGTGGCGTTCTGGCTCTCCACCACGAAGACCTGACCGATCCGGGCGTCCGACACCGCCGTCGAGAAACCGCCCCGGTCGGACACCCGGCGAGGAGTGATCGGTTCACCGGCGGGCAGCGCGCTCAACCACGCCCCGCCGACCTCCACCACCGGCTCGGCGCTCATGGTGAGGCCCTCCAGCACGATCTTCTCGTTGCGGATCTCGTACCGGTGGTCGCGCCAGACCAGGTGCAACCGCTTGGTCTTGCGGTCGCGGACCAGCAGCGCCGCGTCACCGGGCTCGCGCCCGCCGTTGGGAGCCCGACCGACGGTGAGCACCGTGGTGGCGACGATCCCGCCGGCGGCGTTGCGGGCCGGCTGGGTGCACAGGGTCCACGGCCCGTCCAGGATCCGGTTGGGTGCCGGCAGCGCGTCCGGTGCGAACGGGATGCCGATGCGGGGGCCGCGTGGGGTGCCGACCAACGAGTTGCGGGAGACCGAGACGGTCGGCGCGGACGACTCCATGGCCAGCAGGGCCGAGGCGTAGTTGAGCACCGGATGCAGGCGGCCCTCCCGGTACAGGTACCGGGTGCCGGTCTCCTTCTCCAGGATGACCGCGCCGCCTTCCTTCCACTTCGTGGCCCCGCCGGGCCGTAGCAGACCGTACACACCCACCGCCGCCAGGAAGAGCACGGCCACCATCACACTGGCGAAGCCGGCACCGCCGAGCCGGCGGAACGGTGCCGCCTCCGGGTCGGGCTCGCGCGCCACCAGCGCGGAGGTCATCCGCTGCACGAAGAACTGGTACGACTGGACCTGGTCCCGCCGCGACGGCATGGCACCCTCCCCCTGGCGTACGCCGGCACGGTCACGCATGCCGGACCGCGGTGCCTACCATAGGCACGGCGTCGATCCGGGCGGTGCCCGCACCCGGCGTCCGCCGGTGGAAGCCGACGACGGCAGCCCGAGGAGTCTTCGATGATCAGTCGCGACGAGGCCCTGGTCCTCGCCCGACAGTGGGCCGGCGAAAGCGCGCCGGTGCTTGATGTGACGCTGTTCGAGTTCGATCTCGGGTATGTCGCCTGCCTGGTCGAACCGGTCGCACCCGCGACCGACGGGCGGCCTGGCCCGCCGCCGTCCACCGGATACCCGCGGGCCGTCATCGATCGGGAGACCGGCGAGGTGTCCCAGTGGCCGTCGCTGCCCTGGCAGACCATCGCCGAGCGGTACGCCCAGCGCCAGGCCGCCGAGGGGCGCTTCCCTCCCGACGTGCGGTACGTGCTGGACAACGCGGGGTGGTTCCCGGGCCGCGACCTGACCGCGTCGGTCAACCACTGGATGGTCCGCTTCGCCGACGAGTTGGCCGGGCTGGACTGCCCCCCGGCCGCGCGCGCCGCACTGGTCGAGTTCGGCGGGCTGCAGCTGCCGCAGTTCGGCCGGAGCGGCCGGCTCGGCGGTGGCTTCACGAGCTACATCCACCCCACCGAGGGGGGCGTGGTGACCGAGTCGGCGCGGGTCTTCGCCGAGGAGTACGAGAATCCCGTCTACCCGCTGGGCAACAACGAGGACGGCCCCTCCGAACTGGTCGTCGACGCGCAGGGGCGGGTCTTCATGCTGCACTGGGCCGACGACTTCTTCGTCGGTCCCGACGTCGACACCGCCATCGTCAACCTGATCCGAGGCACCGAGCTGACCGAGGCCAGCGACCGCGACTGGTGACGCCGGCCGGGGCCGTGGTGCCCGCCTCTCGACCGGGGCGTCGGCGACAAGCCGGGTCAGCCGTTGATCGCCCGCATGAACGCGTACAGGCCCAGCACGCTGCACGCGACCGGAACGATCGCGAGCTGGAGCAGGATGTCGAACACGTCACCGAGCCGGGCCAACCGAGGCGACGGGGCGCGCCGGCTGTAGGCGAGCCCGGCGGCGGCCGAGAGCCCGGCCGCGACCAGCGCCACCGGCAGCACGGCCAGCACCCGTGCGGCGGTCGACGCGTCTGCCGCGCCGACCAGTGGCAGCAGGCCCAGACCCACCAGGCCGACGGCGAGCATCGGCACCCGGTGCCGGACGGTCGACACCAGCCGGGCCCGCAGCAGGTAGCCCAGCGAGATCACCCCGGCGAGCAGCAGCGCGGAGAGCGTGCCGGTCGAGGTGAGCACGACCAGGCAGCCGATGGTGACGACGAAGGCTCCGAAGATCATGCCGGTCAGCACCTCGTCGGCGCGGGCGGTGGCCTGGTAGACCACCTCACGCTTCGGCTGCGGCTCGTCCCGCAGCAGGTCCTCGGCGGTACGCGGCAGCGCCGGCATCGGCATCTTCCCGAGCCGGACGGAGAGCAGCGGCATGGCCGGCAGCAGCAGGGCCACCGCGCTGACCACGACCGCGGTGCCCTGGGCGGCGTCCATGGAGCCGAGGGCGAGCAGCCCGCCCACCATGCCCCAGAACCCGACGAAGACCGCCGCCACGAAGACCCGGGTGGCGTCGCCCACCCCGAGGAGGCCGAGCAGCCCGGAGAGCAGCAGCACGGCGGAGCCGAGCAGCACGTGCGGCGCGCCCAGGGTCCACACCGACTCCCCGGTGCCGATCACCAGCACGCCACCGACGAAGGCGTAGGGCAGGCCGGCGGCGGCGACGACCGCACCGGCGAGGGAGTCGGCCATCGCCCGGGACAGCACGATCCCGCAGATCAGCAGCGCCCCCGCCGCCCCGAGCGCGACCGTCCCGCCGAGCCAGCCGGGCTGCTCGGAGGTGACGATCACGACCAGTCCGAGCAGGAGCAGTACCCCGGCCACGATGAGGCCGGTCAGCCGCGTCGCGAACGGGGTCCACAGCACACCGCGCCGCCGGGCGCCATCGGCGACGGCCTCCATCAGATCGTCGTACGCCAGCTCCGGCCACTCGGTGCGCCGCGGCACCAGATGCAGCGTCTCGCCGTCGCGGACATTCTGTGCGGCGAGCGTACGGGTCAGGTCGACGGCGCTGCCGTCGCCGCGACGGAGCATCCACCCGCCGTGAGCGGTGCCGTCCGACGGTTCCTCGTCGGCCTGGCGCAGCACGGCGGGGAGCAGCCCGACGAGCGGCAGATGCTCGGGCAGAGCGAGATCCAGTCGCCGGTTGGGGGCGACGACGGCGATACGCGCGAGTCCGGTTCCGGCCTGGGTGACCACTGACGACCCCTCGGTACGAGGAGCGGGCCGGCGGGCCCGCGGCTGTCCTGACGGGGAAAGGCTACCTACCATGTGCCGGTGACGCGGGTCCCGGTTCACCGCGACGGTCTCCGGACGGCGGCGGGGTTGCCCGCGTAGCACCTGTGGCGTTTCGTGAGGTCCCGGTGGGCTTGACGCGGCGGCCGTACGGGGGTGCCGGGCGTATGCATCACGCCCACGAGAGGCAACGGAGGTCTGTCACGTGAGCACGGTGGTCGTCAAGCGACCCGCCCGGCAGCCGGAACCGGAGTACCCCTCCGGCGAGGTGCTGCTGGAGGCGCCGCCCGAGGTGCCCGCACCGAGCGGCAAGGGCTGGGGGCAGATGATGATGATGCTGCCGATGCTCGCCGGCTCCTTCGCGATGGCGCTGATGTTCGCCGGCCGGGGCGGGTCGACCCTCGGCTACGTCACCGGTGGTCTGTTCGGACTCTCCGCCATCGGCATGCTCGGCTCCCAGCTGACCAACAACTCGGGCGGCCCGGGCAAGCAGGAGATGCTGCAGAAGCGCCGCGAGTACATGACGCACCTGTCACGGCAGCGCCGCCGGGTACTCAAGACGATACGCAAGCAGCGGGAGGCGGCCTTCTACCGGCACCCGGACCCGGATGTCCTCTGGTCGCTGCCGCTGGGCCCACGGTTGTGGGAGCGGCGGCGCGGCGACGTGGACTTCGCCACCGTCCGGATCGGTCTGGGCCCACAGGAGTTGGCCACACCGCTGGTGCCGCCGCCCGCGACGTCGCTGGAGAAGCTGGAACCGATGTGTGCGCTGGCCCTGCGCCGGTTCCTCACCACCTACGGCGAGGTGCCGGACCTGCCGGTGACCATGGCGCTGAACGGGTTCGCCCGGGTGCACCTGCGCGGCGACATCGACGCCGCCCGGGGGATGGTCCGGGCGGTGCTCGCCCAGGCCACGGCGTTCCACGCCCCCGACGACATGCTCGTCGCGATCTGCGCGGCGCCGGATCGGCGGGCCGCCTGGGAGTGGACGAAGTGGTTGCCGCACGCCCTGCACCCGTCGCGCACCGACGCACTCGGTCAGCTGCGGTTGGTGGCGCCCTCGGTGACCGGTCTGGAGGCGATGCTCGACGACGTGCTGGCCAGCCGGCCCCGGTTCAACGCCAGCGGCGGGGCACCTCAGGTCGGCGGACCGCACGTGCTGGTGGTCATCGACGGCGGCGACACCGCCGGCTCCGACCACCTGATGACCGACGGCGGCGTGGAGGGCGTCACCCTGCTCGATCTCTCCACCCCGCCGCCGCGCATGCTCGATCGGGCGCGGCTGGTGCTGGAGGTGACGACGGACCACAAACTGCACAGCGCCACCGTGGACGGACCGGCGGAGATCGGCCGGGCCGACGGCTGCGGCCTGGAGGAGGTCGAGGCGCTGGCCATGCAGCTGGCTCCGCTGCGCCTGTCGGCCGCCTCGCGGGGCGGCGGCGACACCCCGCTCACCACCGAGCTGGGCCTGGCCGACCTGCTCGACCTCGGCGACCCGTACGAGTTCGACGTGGACCGGGCGTGGCAGCCGCGCCCCAACCGCGACAAACTGCGGGTGCCGATCGGGGTGGGCACCGACGGCGGGCCGGTGGAGCTGGACCTGAAGGAGTCGGCGCAGGACGGCATGGGTCCGCACGGCCTGCTCATCGGCGCGACCGGTTCCGGCAAGTCCGAGCTGCTGCGCACCCTGGTGCTGGCGCTGGCCGCGACCCACTCGTCGGAGAGCCTCAACTTCGTCCTGGTCGACTTCAAGGGCGGTGCCACGTTCACCCGGCTGGACGGGTTGCCGCACACCAGCGCGGTGATCACCAACCTGGCCGACGAGCTGCCGCTGGTGGACCGGATGACCGACTCGATCAACGGCGAGCTGGTCCGCCGGCAGGAGCTGCTGCGCGCGGCGGGCAACTACGCCTCGCAGCGCGACTACGAGAAGGCCCGTGCGGCGGGCGCCCCGCTCTCACCGTTGCCGAGCCTGCTCATCATCTGTGACGAGTTCTCTGAGCTGCTCACCGCGAAGCCCGACTTCATCGACATGTTCGTGCAGATCGGTCGAGTTGGCCGGTCGCTCGGCGTACACCTGCTGCTGGCGAGCCAGCGCCTGGAGGAGGGGCGCCTGCGGGGGCTCGACACCCACCTGTCGTACCGGATCGGTCTGCGGACCTTCTCCGCGATGGAGTCCCGGGTGGTGCTCGGCGCCACCGACGCGTACGAGCTGCCCCGTTCGCCCGGCCACGGCTACCTGCGCTTCGGCACCGAGCCGCTGGTCCGGTTCAAGGCCGCGTACGTCTCCGGCGCCTACCGGAGCAAGACCGCCGCGGCGGTCGCGGCCGGCGACGGCGAGGAGCGGGTACGCGAGTACAGCACCGCCTACGTGGCCCCGCCGGTGACCCGTACGCCGAAGGAGGAGGAGGCCCCGGAACCGGCCGACGGCGTCGGCGAGAGCGTGCTGGACATTCTGGTCGGGCGGCTCGCTGGCCGGGGCAAGCCGGCGCACCAGGTGTGGCTGCCGCCGCTGGCCGAGCCGCCGACGATGGACCAGCTGCTGCCGCCGATGACCGCGGACCCGGCCCGTGGGGTGACCGTGGCGCACGCCGGCCTGCTGGGCGAGTTGCAGGTGGCGGTCGGAATCGTCGACAAGCCGTTCGAGCAGCGCCGGGACGTGCTCTGGTTCGACCTGGCCGGGGCCGCCGGCCACGCGGTGATCGTCGGCGGCCCGCAGAGCGGCAAGAGCACCCTGCTGCGGACGGTGGTCACCTCGCTGGCGCTTACCCACACCCCCCGGGAAGCTCAGGTGTACTGCCTTGACCTGGGCAGCAGCGCGCTGTCGTCGCTGCGCGACCTGCCGCACGTCGGCTCGGTGGCGACCCGCCTCGACGCCGGCCTGGTCCGGCGTACCGTCGCCGAGCTGCAACTGCTGATGGGCGAGCGGGAGCGGCGGTTCGCCGAGCGCGGCGTCGACTCGATGGCCGAGTACCGGCGGGCCCGCCGGCACGGCCAGCACTCTGACGACCCGTTCGGCGACGTCTTCCTCGTCATCGACGGCTGGGCGACCCTCCGTGCGGAGTTCGAGGACCTCGAACCCACCATCAACGACATCGCCAACCGGGGCCTCTCCTTCGGCATCCACCTGATCGTCACCGCCAGCCGCTGGATGGACCTACGCCCGGCCGTCCGGGACGTCTTCGGCACCCGGCTGGAGCTGTGGCTGGCCGACGCGAGCGACTCCAACCTGGACCGCCGGGCGGCAATGAACGTGCCGGAGAAGTCGCCGGGCCGCGGCATCACGCCGGACGGCCAGCAGTTCCTCGCGGCACTGCCTCGCGCCGACGGCGCGCAGGAGGCGGAGACCCTCGCCGAGGGAGCCCGCAAGCTGGTCACCGACCTGGCCGCCGCCTGGCAGGGCCCGGGCGCCCCGCCGATCCGGCTGCTGCCGCCGGTGGTCCCCTACGGCAGCCTGCCGAACACCGGCCGCCCGGGGATGCCGATCGGCATCGCCGAGGTGGACCTCCAACCGGTACAACTGGACTTCGCCGCCGACCCGCACTTCATCCTGTTCGGTGACGGGGAGTCGGGTAAGAGCACCTTCCTGCGGGCGCTGGCCCAGACCATCGTCGACCGGCACGAGCTGACCCAGGCCCGGCTGGTCCTCGTCGACTACCGGCGCAGCATGCTCGGCGACATCGACTCGCCGCACCTGATCGGGTACGGCTCGACAGCGCAGGTCACCGAGGGCATCGTGACCGAGGTGGCCGCGGTGATGCGGGACCGGCTGCCCCCGCCGGACATCAGCGCGGAGCGGCTGCGGGCCCGCGACTGGTGGAAGGGCCCCGACCTCTACGTACTGGTCGACGACTACGACCTGGTCGCCGGCGCGGGCAGCAATCCGCTGACCCCGCTGCTGGAGTTCCTGCCGCAGGCCCGGGACATCGGCCTGCACCTGGTCATCGCCCGCCGCACCGGCGGCGCGAGCCGGGCCCTGTACGAGCCGGTGCTGATGCGGCTGCGCGAGATCAGTACGCCGGGCATCGTGATGTCGGGCAACCGGGACGAGGGAGTGCTGCTCGGCACCGTCCGACCCGGGCCGCTGCCTCCGGGCCGGGGCTGGCTGGTATCCCGGCGCGGCGGGACGAGGCTGGTGCAGTTGGTGCATCTTCCGCCGCGAGCGTGAGCGCCGTACGGGGTTGCCCGATGCGGCTACCGTCGGACAGAGTGGACTCTGAGTGCGCGGCTGCGGGACGCTGGTTCATGAGAGCGAAGACCGGTCGCGCCGGCACCATGTGAGCGAACGGGGGAGGGACATGGGCGACGAGTGGCTCGTCGACGAGGAGATCAACGTCGACATCCAGCAGCTCAAGGACTTTGCGCTGGCCATCCAGAAAGAGATGGAAGAAAACTTCCAGCCCAGTTTCAACAACGGCCTCCAGCCCATGCTCACCGTGCAGGCGCCGTTCGGCGGCGGTGGCATGAAGGAGGCCGCGTTCTTCCGGGGCCGGCACGACGAGAGCCGGATGGCGGTGTCCCACTTGATGGGAGACGTGATGAAGGGGCTCGTCGCCCTCAGCACGGCCGCCATGTCCATCTCGGCGGAGTACCTCACCGGTGACGCGCTCGCCCAGGCCACCAACGAGGACGTCCTCAACGCGTTCCACGGTGTCGACGGCCAGGAGACGCTCAGCGGCAACTGGCAGCAGGAGGGCGACCCGACGGAGAGCCTCCCCGAGCAGGCCGTCAACCCGACGCCCATGTCGCCGTACGAGGGCATGGAATCCTGCCCGACCGGGGACAAGCGCGAGGAGACCCCGCAGTGGGCTCAGCGGGAGGTCGTCGGAGAGGGCTCGGGCGCGTACGTGATCCAGGGCGACTCCGAGCAAATGCATGGCAAGGACCTCGCGCTGGACCAGTCGAACCTGCGCTGACGGCCGGCACGGGCGTGGAAGCTTGAGGAGCGGGGATGAGTGACTACTACGGCTGGCAGCCGCCCAGCTACCACATGTACGCGGGGGTGTCGGACGACTACGCGGCCGAGCGGGCCGCTCAGTTCACGCCGTACGAGCCCACCGCGTGGGGCGAAGTCAAGATCGAGCAGATGTGGGAGTACATCCGCAAGGAGAGCGACGAACGCACCACGGCGCTCGCCGAGATGTGGCGACGGGCGGCGGGCCTGCTCCAGTCCACCCGGGACAACCTCAAGCGGCACGCCGACGCTCTCGACGCGAGGTGGAGTTCTCCGGCCGCCCGGGTCTTCATGTCCCGGGTCGGCGCGACGCTGCACTCGCTCGACGAGTGGAAGGAGGTGGCGAGCAACAACGCCACCGGCCTGGAGCAGCTCGCTAGCAAGATCAAGACCGCCCAGCAGAACATGAAGGAACTCTGGCTGGAGTACCAGGCCGAGCAACAGCGGCAGCAGCGGATCTACGAAGAGGACAAGGCCGAGATCACCTTCGGCGACATCTTCGGCGACAACCACAAGTCGTACGAGGAGGTCCAGCAGGACTTCCACGAGCGCGCCAAGAACATCGCCAAGCCGCTGGCCGACTTCTACATCGACATCTACATCTCGAACATCTCCCGGGGCGGGAAGTTCAAGGGCCCGACCGACGCGGTCATCAATTACGGCACCGCCCCCCGGCCCGTAGCACCGACCAGGCCGGGCACCCGACCGGGCGGGCCACCGGGTACCCGCCCGAACCGCCCGAGCCGCCCGGACGTGCCGAACCGACCCGACCTGGGCAACCGGCCGACCGACCCGACGGCCTCGCCGCCGCCGAACGTGCCGGACGGCGTCTCCCTCGCCGGCACCACGACAACCACCGCGCCACCCGGGGCACCGCCGCCCACGCCGACGGTCTCCACGCCGAACGCCCCCACCACGCCCGGGCCGGGCGCGCCCCCGATGGCCGGCCCTGGGCCGCGCCCGAACAGCCCCGGCCTCTCCTCGCCGAACTCGGGTAACCGGCCGAGTGCGCCGCGGACCACGCTGCCCGGATCCGGCGGCCCGGGCGCTCCCGGCAATGGCCGCAGTGCGCCGAACCGTCCGACGCTCCCCGGGGCGGGTGGTCCCGGCAGCGGTTCCGGCGCGCCGCCCGGCGGCAGGCGCGGGCCCGCCCCGAACCGTCCGACCCTGCCCGGCAACACCGGCGCCGGTCGCCCCGGGCTCGGGCGCCCCGGGCTCGGCGCCCGGCCCGGGTCATCGCCCACCCCGCCACCGTCAAGTCCTCGCCTGCCGGGCTCCACCGCCGGGCCCGGTCAGCGCAGCTCCGCCCCGGGCCGCCCGGCCTCATCACCACCGCCAAGCCTCGGCGGCCAGCGTGGCGCCGCCCCAGCCACCCCGCCCAAGGCGGGCTCACCGATGACCGGCCGGCCCACCCAGCCGACGGCCGCTGGTAACGGCAAGCCGGCGACGCCGGCTGGCGGCCCACGGCCGGATCTGAGCGGGCGTGCCGGTGCGGGCACCGGCGGCCGGGCGCCGACCACCGGCCCGGCCCCGTCGCTGAGCGGCCGGCGCGGCGGGCCGGCCGGGCCCGCTCCGCGTAAGGGTGCCGCCCGCTCCGACGCGGAGCAGGAGACCTGGGAGTACGGCGACGGCGACGACGAACTGTGGGTCACCGAGTCGTCCGCGGTCGGCGTGGTGGAGGCGCCGGTGGAGCACCGGCCCCGAGAGCAGGGCAAGGCACTCGGCCAGGGCTGACGTGGGCGGGCCGGTCATCCAACCTTGGGTGGCCGGCCCGTACCATGCGGTGACCGTCCATCCCCGGCCGTTCGGCTACGGCCCACAGAGGAAGGTAGACGGGCATGCGTGTCCTCACCCGACCGACAGCCACCCTGGCGCTCGCCACCGCGAGCGTTCTGGCCGCCCTTTCCCTCCCTGCGGCGCCCGCTCTGGCCGACTCCACCAGGGACGACTCGTGGCACGTGAAGGCCCTGGAACTGCCCGAGATGCACAAGATCACCCAGGGTGAGGGCGTCGTGGTCGCGGTGGTCGACACCGGGGTGGACGCGAAGCACCAGGACCTCAAGAACAATGTCCTGCCCGGCGTCGACCTGTACGACGACGACACCAAGGGCGCCGTCGACCGGCAGGGGCACGGCACCGGCGTGGCGTCGTTGATCGCCGGTCACGGGCACGGGCCCGGCAACCGGGACGGCGTGCTCGGGGTCGCCCCGAAGGCGAAGATCCTCCCGGTGACCGTCAAGAGCGAGCGGAGTCCATTGATCCAGCCGACCGCGGTCGCCGCCGGGATCAACTGGGCGGTCGACAACGGCGCCGACATCGTCAACGTGTCGCTCGGCGCCAGCTTCAACGAGGAGCTGAACCGGGCGGTCGAGCGGGCGTACCAGCGGAACGTGATCGTGGTGGCTGGCGTCGGCAACCGCAAGGACATGATCATTGGCAACCCGGCCCGGCACCAGAGCGCCGTGGCCGTCAACGGCACGGATCGCAAGGGCGTCATCAGCAAGGAGGCGGCGTTGCCGGCCGAGGAGGTCGACATCGCCGCACCGGGTGAGGACCTCGTCAGCGCGGCCCCGGGCAACAAGTACGTCACCGCGGTCGGCAGCAGCGGCAGCGCGGCGATCGTCTCCGGCGCGCTGGCCCTGATCAAGGCGGAGTATCCGGACCTGAACGGGTACGAGATGTTCCAGCGCCTGCTGGAGACCACCCGCGACGAGGGCGAGCCCGGCCACGACCTGCACTACGGGTGGGGCGCACTCGACATCCGGCAGGCGCTGACCGGCGAGCCGGACGGCCGCGGCACCCGCCCCACCGCCGCCGCACAGGGCAACGGCGGCCTGGAGCCGTGGCAGGCCAACCCCCGCGAGCGCGAGGACGGCATCCTGGTCTTCGTGTGGGCGGTGATCATCGCCGTGCTGCTGCTCATCGTCGGCGGGATCGCGGCCACCGTGATGCTGCTGCGCGGGCGGGCCCGCCGACGCCAGGCCGAGCTGGCCTACGAGGACCCGCTGGAGGAGATCGAGCCAGCGCCGGAAGCGACTGTCCCGCCGCAGGGTGGCCCCGGCCACGCCACGGGCGCGGCCGACGACGCGGTCTGGCGCCGGCCGCCCGGCTGACCGACCCCACCCGAGGAGGCATCCGTGTCGCCCACACCAGCCGGGGAAGTTCCACCGTCGACCCACGGCCCGGCCCCGGCCGACTCTTCCCCGATTCTCGGTTCCGCCCCGGCTCCCCCCGGCGGGTCGCCGGGCGGGATGCCGGGGCGGCGGCCGATCGCCGTCACCCTCGCGATCCTGCTGATGGTGCCCTCTGTCGTCATCTGGCTGATCGCCGGGATCGCCTTCTTCCGGGCCATGCTGCGCGCGGACGGAGACGGGCCCGGCCGGCTCCTGGTGGTGGGCATCGGAGCCGCCGTGCTCGCACTCGCCCTGCTGGTGGTGCTGCTCACCTCGCTGGGAATGATGATGGCCTGGCAGGGCGACGGCTCGGCGGGACTGGTCGTGCCGGCAGCCTTCACCTTCGGGATCTTCGTCGTCGTCATCGTCACGCTGCTGGTGCAGGACAAGTTGACCTACCAACCGACGATGGTCACGCCGCTGGTGGTGGGCGGGCTCGCTGGCGTGGCGCTCGCCCTGGTCATGACCCCACCGGCCCGCGCCTGGTTCGCCGGCCGCCGCCGCTGAACCGCCCAGGAGACCGCTGGAACCGCACGCACCCGCATCGGTCCGGTGCCGGACGCTGGGATCAGGCGGGTGACCAGCGGCGCCCGGTCGCGTCGAAACGAGCCAACAGCTCCTCACGGCCGTCCTGGTGCAGGCAGTGCAGCTCCGTCCCGTCCGGTACGACCAGTGACTCCATCCGCGGTTGGCCCTGGCCCCACTCCTCGGGGGTGGCCTCGCCAGGTGGCCAGCGCAGCACGGCCACCCACTCGTCCGCCTCCTCGAACGGCGACCCTTCACCGAGCAGCCCCAGCCGACGGTAGAGCCGTGCCGGGGTGTCCCGGCCCGGACCGTGCCAGGCGTGCACCAGCCCGGCCGCACGGTTGTACCCGTCGTCCAGATAGGACGGCAGGTAGCGGTGCGGTATGACCAGTTGCAGCAGCAGCGGCACGTCCGGGTCCGGCCCCTCGTCTACCTCGGGCTCGGGTGCCGGCCGGGGTACCACGCCCACCCTCGACGGCTCGGCGTACGCCGCCGTCTCGCGGCGGCGCTTCTCCTCCTCGGCCGCCTCGGTGACCACCTGTCGCAGCTCGCCGAGCCACTCGCGCAGCGTGAGCAGCGCCTCGCCGGGCAGCGCCGCGGCCAGTGGCGTGTCCGGGTTGAGCAGTAACTGCCAGGACGGATCCGGCCAGTGGTCGGTGAGCTGGAGACTGTTGACCACCACCAGGTCACGCTCACCGAACGCCTGCCGCATCCGCGCCTCCGAGGTGAACACCGGCAGGCTGGGCTGGCCCCGCTCGTCGGGCAGGCTCCACCAGGGGAACTCCGGGTCGGACAGGTCGCGCGTCGCCGGGCCGTCCGGTCGCAGTGGCAGCACCAGTTCGGCCCGCAGCAACGCGGACATCAGCAAGTTCGGGTCCTGCCGCCGGATCGCCTCGCGCAGCGCCCGCTCGGCCTCGATCACGGGCGCGGCGAGCGTACGCAGTTCGTCGGCGGTTAGCCGGAGGCCGATGGGCAACCCGGCGTCGACGGCCAGCAGCCAGTTGTCGTCCGGCCAGTCGACGGCGAGGTCGGCCAGCACGAACACGTGGTAACTGACCGACTGGCCGGGCAGGCCGGCGGCGATCGCCGCCGGCGAGGTGTAGGCGATCACGTGGGTGACCCCGTCGTGGTGACTCGTGGGCCAGGCCACCGGCTCCTGTCCGGCCGCCGCCGCCGGCGACACCGGCAGCAGCAGCGGGCCGGCGGCAAGTGCGGTGAGGAAGGCCTCCCGGTCGTCGGCCTCGGCGGCGGCCACCAGCGCGCGCTCGGTGGCGGTGGTGGGCTGCCAGGCGGTCACCAGCGGCCGTCCCCGTCCACCCGCCGGGGTTGCCGGCCGAGCACCAGGGTGGTGAGCGCCTCGTCCAGGCTCGCTCCGAGGAACCAGTCTCCCGTGTGATCCAGCACGAACACCCGGCCCGGCCCGTCGACGGCGAGGATGCCGGTGCCGCCGCCCTCCTCGCCCAGCGGACTGAGCGGCGCGCCGATCGCCTCGGCCAACTCGGCGAGCGTCTCCACCGAGTGCCGTACCAGGAACGGGTCGAGGTGGAAGTCGCTCGGCGCGATCTGCTCGCCCGCGCCCTGCGGGGTTACCCGCAACCCACCGAACTCGGCGTACGCCTCGATTGCGGCGGCCGTCACGACATGCTGGCGACCGCCGGGCGTGGCGTGGGCGGCGATCCGCAGCGCCCACTCGCGGCCCCGGTTGTCGTCGTACCCCTCGGGCGACCAGCCGGCGGCGGCGAGGGTCTCGGCCACCACGGGTGGGAAACGTTCGGTCACGACAACGCCTCCATGCCGAACCAGTCGAGCAGCGCCGCACAGGACCGGCAGGGCGGCTGGACCTCGCCGTGGCGCGGGTCACCCTCCTCGCGTACCCGCGTCACGCGGACCTTGGCGCCCCACAGCAGCGAGCGGGCCCGGGCCGACTCGATCGGCGGTCCGCCCGCCTCGGCGGCGTACAGGCGGTCGGAGAGCAGCACCGGCTCGGCGCACCAACCGACGAAGCGCTCACGTTGTTCGACGGGCAACCCGTGCAGGAAGCGCCGGACCACCGGGTGCAGGTCGGGCGGCACGTCACCGCGTACCGAGGTGTGGGTGTAGACGGTGCCGTCGGCCAGCAGCGCCCCCGCCGCCAGCGGCAGCATCCGCGGCTGCGCCATCCGTCCTCCTGAGTGTCGACAGGGGATCCGATCCGGGGGCCGGCTCGGGCTCGCCCGACGAGCCTAACCAGCACGTGCGCCCTGGGGCGGCCCGGCCTGTGCCGCCGGCACGCCCTCGGCGGGTTGCGGGGCTCACACGGCGTGGGGCGCCTGGGATATCGTCAGGTCAACCCTTCCTCCTCGCCGTACGAAGCCCGGAGCCATGACGCGCACCCTTCTCGTCTCCCCGGACCAGCCCGGCGCCTACCCGTCCATCGGGGAGGCACTGGCGGTGGCCAGCGACGACGCCGTCGTATCGGTCAGTCCCGGCACCTACTACGAGGCGTTGTTCATCAACGACCGGGGCGTCACCGTCGTCGCCGCGCAGGGCGCCGGGACGGTCACCATCGATGCCTCGTCCGGGACGTACCCCACGGTGTCGTGCAACTCCGGCCGGTTGGAGCTCCGCGACCTCGTCCTCAAGTCTGGTGACGCGCCGGTCGTCGTGGCCGACCGGGCGGCGCTGACCATGACCGGGTGCGAGCTGAGCGCCGGGTTCGGCGCGGCGATCCAGGTGGCCGGCCGTTCGGAGTTCGCCCTGGCCCGTTGCCGGGTGACCGGCGGGCGCTACGGCCTGGTGGTGGAGGATTCCGACGGCAGCGTCGAGGGGTGCGAGTTCACCGACCTCAGCGAGGACGGCATCATCCTGCGGATCGGGGCCGCCCCGACGATCCGCACCACCACCGTGACCCGCTGCGGCAATCGTGGCATCTACGTCTATCAGTACGGCCGGCCCACGATCGAGGCCTGCGACATCTCGCAGACCGGCCACGCCGGGGTGGCGGTGGTGCACCAGAGCGCACCGGTGCTCCGGCGCTGCCGGATCCGCGACACCCGCGGCCCGGCGATCTCGTTCGGCCGCGGCTGCAACGGGACGGTCGAGGAGTGCAGCACCGAGAACACCGCCCAGCCGGCGATCGAGGTCGCCGAGGGGGCCGCCCCGACGATCGTGGAGGGCACGGCGGGCCGGAAGGCCGCCTACGGCGCTGACGCGGCCCGCGCCGCCGCCCAGCAGGACACCGCCCGGGTGGAGAAGCTGCTGGCCGAGCTGGAGGCGATGGTCGGCCTGGAGTCGGTGAAGGAGGAGGTCCGCGCGCTGATCGACGAGATCCAGGTCAACGAGTGGCGGCGCAACGCCGGGCTGCCGGTCGGCGCGGTCAGCCACCACCTGATCTTCGCGGGTGCTCCCGGTACCGGTAAGACCACCGTGGCCCGCATCTACGGCGAGCTGCTGGCGGCGTTGGGCGCGCTACCCGGTGGCTCGTTCCGCGAGGTGTCCCGGCGCGACCTGGTCGGCCAGTACCTCGGCCACACCGCCGAAAAGACCGCCGCGGCCTTCGAGCAGGCGCGCGGTGGCGTGCTGTTCATCGACGAGGCGTACACCCTCTCCCGCTCCTTCGGCAGCGGCGGCGACTTCGGGCAGGAGGCCATCGACACGCTGGTCAAGCTGATGGAGGACCATCGTGACGAAATCGCGGTGATCGCTGCCGGCTACACCGGGGAGATGCTCCAGTTCCTCGACGCCAACCCCGGTCTGGCCTCCCGCTTCGCCAAAACCATCGAGTTCGGCAACTACTCGCCGGAACAGCTGGTCGTCATCGTGGAGCGAATGGCCGGCGGCGACGAGTACCTGCTCGCCGACGGTGTCTCCGAGGTGCTGCGGGAGCACTTCGGCACGATCGAGCGAGACCAGAACTTCGGCAACGCCCGCGAGGCTCGCAAGCTGTTCGAAGGCGTCCGCAAGGCGCAGGCGCAGCGGCTGCGCCAGTCCGGCCAACGGCCCAGCCTCGACGAGCTGCGCACGGTGACGGTCGCCGACGTACGCGCCGCGATCGGACGCTGACGATGCCGGGCCGGTCAGGGAGGGGCGTGCGGTGACGCATCCGGGTGCGGCACGACCGGGCGAGCCGGGTTGGCAGCATCACCCGGGGGCGGCGGCACCGCCGCAGCAGAGGGCGCAGCCGCAGCAGCAGGCCGGCGCACCGGCCCCGGCACCGGCGCTGGGCGGCACCGGGCCGGGACACACCTGGGCGGCCGGACGTGGGCAGGGACGGGCGACCGTCGGCACCGCGTACAGCAGCCAGGCCGCCGTCGCGGCACAGGCCGCCGCTACCGCACCGGCCGCTCCGGCCGCCCGGACGGCTGCGGAGAGCCGGTCGACGGCAGCCGCCCGGCCCGCGGTGGCCCACCCGCCCGCCGCCGAGGCCGCCGCCGCGGCGACCCCGGTGGTACGCCCGCACCGGCGCCAACTCCGGGTCGCCGGGATCCACATCGCCCAACTCCTCGCCTGGCAGGCCGGTGCGGCGGCGGTACTGGCCGCCACACCGCACGGCATTCCGCTGACCGCTGCCGTGGCCGCCGCCGTGGTGCTGCTGCTCTCCCCGACCGTGCTGCGGCATCGCGGGCGGTGGCTCTACCAGTGGCTGGCGGTCTGGTGGGGGTATCGGAGCCGGCGCCGGCAGCTGACCGCCACCGGGCCGGACGTCGCCCTGCAGCTGCTCGCCCACGTCGAGGGCAGCGTCGAGCTGGACCAGGTCGAGATCGACGATCAGCCCGCAGTGCTGCTGACCCATCGTGGTGGGCTGTGTGCGGTGCTGGAGGTCGACCCGACCGAGGGCGCCCTGCTGATGGGCGCGCCCCAGGCCCTGCCGTCGCCGGTCTCGCTACTGCCGGCGGCCGACCCGAAGACCCCGCCGGTGGCGGTGCAGGTGCTGATCCAGGTCACCCCGGCGCCCCGGGTCCGGGCGGCGGCGGTGGACCGGGCATACCGCGAGCTGACCAACGGGGGTGTGCCCGCCAGCCGGCAGGCGTGGGTGGTGCTCCAGGCCCCGCGTACTCCTGACTTCCACGCCGACCGCGACCTGCGTCCGGCGCTCACCGCGGCGATCCGGCGGACCCGCCGGCAGCTGCGCCAGGACCGGGTGACCGCCCGTCTGCTCAACCGCGACGAGGTGCTCGCCGCCGTCGCTCATCTGACCCACCTGACCGGTGAGCCGACGGGCGGGGACCGGCCGCTGGCTCGGGAGAGCTGGCGGAACTGGTCGGCGCAGGGCACCGCACAGAGCTGTCACCGACTACTCGCCTGGCCCGACCGGGCGTGGGAGCTGGACCCGCTACTGCGCGGGCTGCCCGCGGCGGCCGGCGTGGTGTCGGTGTCGGTGACCAGGGAGCCCGGCCGCTCCGGTGGCGACGACGCCGTGGTGGAGGTGGCGTTCCGACTGATCGGTGCCGACGCCGCCGCACTCGTCGCCGCCGACCGGGCGCTGGGCGAGGCGATCCGCGGTCACGGCGGCCGCCTGCAAAGACTCGACGGCGAGCACGCCCACGGCGTGGCCGCCACCCTGCCGCTCGGAGGCTTCCTGCGGTGAACAACAGCGTCGCTTTTCCCGGCAGCCGAGTGGGGCTGCACGTCGCCGACGGGGCCACCGTCGCCGGTCTACGCCTGGTCGCCGGGGGCGGTGGACTCGTGGTCGGCCGCAACCGGCAGCAGGAACCGGTTGGGCTGCGGGTGTTCCGCGCCGAGCCGACCCGACTGATGCTGACCGGCGGAGTCCGCGCGGCGGAGCTGCTCGCCTTCCGGGCCCTCGCGCTCGGCGCCCGGCTGTTCATCCAGACCGCCCGCGAACAGGAGTGGGACGCCTTCCTGCGGCGTTGCGTCATCGGCCGGGAGATCGCCTCGTTCCTGCCGCCCGGGGTGGCCCCACCGATGCCGGCCACGCCGACCGAGCCGCAGTTGGTCGTGATCGACACCGGCCCGGTCACCGGGCCGGACACCAACCTCAGCGCCCCGTGGCGGGCCACCCTCGTGGTTCGCGACGACCTGGCCGGCTGGGACGTCGAGGTGCTGGTACGCAGCGACATCGTGGTGCTCCAGCGACTCACCGAGACGGAGGCCGCCACGGCGGCCAACGCCCTCGGGCTGGTGAGCGTGCAGAGCTGGTTCACCCAGTTGCACCCGGAGATGGTCGGTCTGATCACCAAGGGAAAGGTGCAGTGGGTCATGCTCAGCATGACCGGCACCGAGCGTCAGCTGATCGGCCCGGTCGCCCGCGGCGGCTGATCGGCCGGCTACGGCGCGGCCACCCTCACCAGCGTCCGAGCCGCTCGGCCACGGGCACCGTGATCGGGTGAGCAAGCAGGCCAGTCCGGTGATGTGTGAAACACCGTCGTTCCACGTTTTCGTACATCTGGTGGCTCCCGCACGGACACCGGCGCCGCTTATCCTCCAGCGGTCTATCCCTCGGAGGCCCTGCGGAGGCCCAACACATGCAGCGAAGAAGAAGTACGCGACTACTCACAATCCCGGGCGTACTGGTCACTGCCACCGCGCTCACCCTGTCCGGTGGCACCGCCGCATTCGCCGAGCCGGTGCCGGCGGCACCGTTCATCAGTGAGATCCACTACGACAACGTCGGCACCGACGTCGGCGAGGCGATCGAGATCGAGGCGCCGGTCGGTTTCGACCTGAGCGGCTGGCAGATCGTTCTCTACAACGGGGGGAACGGTGCGGCCTACCACACCCGGACCCTGACCGGCACCGTGCCGGCCGCCGGTGTCGTCGTCGCCGACTACCCGGTCAACGGCATCCAGAACGGCGACCCCGACGGCGTCGCCCTGGTCTCCCCGACCAGCTCGGTGACGGAGTTCATCACCTACGGGGGTACCTTCACCGCGGTCGGCGGCCCGGCCAACGGGCTCACCGGCACCGACATCGGGGTCAAGGAGTCCAGCGCCACCCCGGTCGGTCACTCCCTGCAGAAGATCGGCGGCGTCTGGAAGCCGCCGGCGCCGAACACCTTCGGCGTCCGCAACACCGCCGTCACCCCGGACCCGGAGCCGGAGCCGACCATCGGCTGCGATGTCGTGGTCGACCACACCATCGCGCAGGTCCAGGGCACCGGCAGCGCCACTCCGGTGGCCGGCACCCGGGTGACCATCGAAGGCGTCGTCACCGCCGACCACCGCACCGGTGGCTACAACGGCGTGTACGTGCAGACGGCGGGCAGCGGTGGGGATCGTCCCGTCACCGCCGGCACCGCCTCGGACGGCATCTTCGTCTACCTGACCACCAACGCCGCCAACCACCCGTCGGTCGCGATCGGCGACCGGGTCCGGGTCAGCGGCACCGCCAGCGAGTTCAACGGCCTGACCCAGCTCAGCATCGCCGCCAAGGGCGACGTGCAGACCTGCGAGCGGGGCGCGCCGCTGCCCGCTCCGGTCCCGGTGACCCTGCCGCTGGACGACACCGCCCGCGAGTCGGTCGAGTCGATGCTGGTGGCCCCGGTCGGCCAGTTCACCGTGTCCGAGGTGTACAACACCAACCGGTACGGCGAGGTCGTGCTGGCTGCCGGTGACAAGCCGGCCGCCAACCCGACCGATGTGGCCCGCCCCGGCACCGACGCCGCCCGTCAGGTGGCCGCCGACAACAAGCTCCGCCGGCTCCTGGTCGACGACGGCAAGACCACCAACCTGGCCACCGCCGGGCTGCTGCCGCCGTACGTCTCCAAGGCCAACCCGCTGCGGGTCGGTGACAGCGTCGAGGCGTTCGGGCCGTCGGTGCTGTCGTACGGCTTCAACGAGTGGCGCCTGCAGCCCACCATCCCGGTCGACGCCGACACCCTGCCGGCCGCCCGGACCACCTTCAAGTCCACCAACCCGCGTACCCCCGCCCCGGTCAACGTCGGCGGCGACCTGCGGGTGGCCAGCTTCAACGTGCTGAACTACTTCGTGCACTTCGGTGGCGACGCCCGCGGCGCCACCGACGCGGCCGCGCTGGCCAAGCAGGAGGCGAAGATCGTCTCGGCGATCAGCGCGCTGGACGCCGACGTGGTCGCGCTGGAGGAGATCGAGAACTCGGTCCGGTTCAACGCCGCGGACCCGCAGCAGGCGCTCAAGCGTCTCGTCGCAGCCCTGAACACCAAGGACGGCGCGGGCACCTGGGACTACGTCCGCAGCCCGGCCGAGCTGCCCGGTGCGGCTCAGCAGGACTTCATCACCACGGCGATCATCTTCAAGCCGGCGAAGGCGCAGCCGAAGGGCGCGTCGCGGTCGGTGAACGACGAGTCGGTCTGGTTCAACGCTCGCGAGCCGATCGCGCAGACCTTCACCGCCGGGAACGTCGACTTCATCGTGGTCGCCAACCACTTCAAGTCGAAGAGCGGCACCGGCACCGGCGACAACGCCGACACCGGGGACGGTCAGGGCAGCTGGAACGGTGACCGGGTCCGGCAGTCCCGGGCGCTGGCCACCTTCGTCGACCAGGTCAAGGCTGACAGCGGCACCTCCGACGTGCTGCTGCTGGGTGACTTCAACTCGTACACCCAGGAGGACCCGATGCAGGTCCTCTACGGCAAGGACTACCGCAACCTCAACACCACCGGGAAGGCCACCTACGTCTTCGGTGGCGAGTCCGGCTCGCTCGACCACGCCCTCGCCTCGCCGTCGCTGGCGGACCGGGTGACCGGGGTCGACGTGTGGCAGATCAACGCGGTCGAGTCGTTCGCCTTCCAGTACGACGGGCTGGCCGCCTTCTACGGGCCGGACCCGTACCGGGCCAGCGACCACAACCCACTGGTGGTGGGCATCAGCACCGGGTCGAACCCGGTCGACCTGCAGCTGCTGACCATCAACGACTTCCACGGCCGGCTGGAGTCCCCGGCCACCGTGGGGGGTCAGGCGGTCGGCGGTGCCGCGCAGCTTTCCGGTCTGGTGAACCAGCTGCGTGCGCAGAACCCGAACACCGCGTTCGTCTCCGCTGGTGACAACATCGGCGCGTCCACCTTCATCTCGGCGATCGACGACGACAACCCGACGATCGACGCGCTGAACCAGATGGGCCTGGCCGCCTCGGCGGTGGGCAACCACGAGTTCGACAAGGGCATCGCCGACCTGACCGGCCGGGTGACCGACCGGGCGGACTTCCCGCTGCTGGGCGCCAACGTGTACCGGGGTTCCGACCGGGTGCTGCCGGCGTACTCGGTCAGCACCGTGGGCGGTGTCAAGGTCGGCTTCGTCGGCGTGGTGACCGAGCAGACCGCGTCGCTGGTCAGCCCGGACGGCATCGCCGGCCTGACCTTCCGGGACCCGGTGGCCGAGGCCAACCTCGTCGCCAGCCAGCTCAAGGACGGCAACCCGGACAACGGCGAGGCCGACGTGATCGTGCTGCTCGCGCACGAGGGCGCCGCTACGGAGCACATCGACTCCGCCGAGGAACTGGCGAACGACCCGGTCTTCGGCAAGTTCACCCGGGTCGACGCCACCATCGACGCGATCTTCAGCGGTCACACCCACCAGCCGTACGCCTTCGAGGTCCCGGTTCCGGGCACCAGCAAGCTGCGTCCGGTGGTCCAGGCCGAGGACTACGGCAAGCGGCTGGGCAAGGTCACGCTGACCTTCGACCCGGAGTCGGGCTCGGTCACCTCGGCAGACGCCGCGCTGGTCGACGTGGTCGGTGCGCCGCAGGACCCGGCGGTTGCCGGTATCGTGGCCGCCGCCAAGGTCAAGGCGGAGGAACTCGGCAAGCAGAAGCTCGGTGAGATCACCGCCGACATCCGGCGGGCCTACACCGGCGGCAACGAGGACCGGGGCAAGGAGTCGGCGCTGGGCAACTTCATCGCCGACGTGCAGCTCGCCGGCACCTCCGACGCCGGCCGGGGCGGGGCGCAGATCGCGTTCATGAACCCGGGCGGTCTGCGGGCCGACCTGCTGTACCGGACCGACGGCACGGTGTCCTACGCCGACGCCTTCGCGGTCCAGCCGTTCTCCAACGATGTGGTCACCAAGTCCTACACCGGTGCCCAGATCAAGCAGGTGCTGGAGGAGCAGTGGCAGCCGACGGGCGCGTCCCGTCCGGTGCTGTGGCTCGGTGTGTCGAAGGGCTTCAGCTACACGTACGACCCGGAGGCCGCCAAGGGCTCGCGGATCACCTCGGTGAAGCTGAACGGCACGCCGATCGACCCGGCGGGCACCTACCGCGTGACTGTGAACTCGTTCCTCGCCTCCGGTGGTGACAACTTCACCACCCTCGGCGGGGGCACCAACCCGGCGACCACCGGCGACAACGACCTCACCATGCTGGTCAGCTACCTCGCGGCGAACTCGCCGGTCACCGCGGACACCGCGCCGCGCTCGACCGTCGGGCAGGGCGACCCGGCCTGGGACGTCGAGGTGCAGGCCCGCACGCAGTGTGTGGGCACCAACGCGTACGTCTCGGTGAACGCCCAGAACACCGACGACGTGGCGCTCACCATCGAGTTGATCACCCCGTACGGGTCGCGGAAGGTCACCGACGTCGCCCCGGGCAAGGCCGCCTACCAGGCGTTCAACACCCGGGCCAAGACGGTCCCGGCCGGCACCTCGACGGTCAAGATCACCGGTACCGTCAACGGCCAGCCGGTGACCGCGCAGGTCGAGGCGCCGTTCGCCGCGCTCAGCTGCGGCTAGTTGTTTCGCGGTGGCGGTGCCCACGGGTGCCGCCACCGCACCATCCCCAGTTCAACAGACATAAGCACCAACGGAGCATCGTATGAACGCAATGAATCGCAAGCGGCTGGTCGCGGCGGCTGCCGCGGGTGCCATGCTGGTCGGGTCGGTGGCGTTGGCGTCGCCGGCGTCGGCGGAGCCGGGTGACAGCGCCGATGTGCGGGTGACCGTGGACATCGAGCCGATCCGGGAGCCGGGTGTGCTGGCGATGTCGATCGCCGGTGACTCGGTCGCTCTGGCCGAGGACGGGTCGACGCTGCTGGTGCGTCAGTTCGTGGGCACCCTGCCCACGGTCACCGTCACCGACACCCGTACCGCGGACGAGGTGCCGGCGGGTGCGGCGTGGGCGGTGCTGGGCAGCGCCACCGACTTTGTCGGTAGTGCCGGTCAGGCGCCGATCGGTGCCGGGCACCTGGGCTGGAAGCCGCGTCTGATCGACGGCGGCGACACCGGTCTGGTGTCCGAGGGTGAGGAGGTCGTGACCGTGCTGGACGAGGCGACCCAGCCGGGCAACAACGTGGGTCTGGTCGACCAGGAACTGCTGGTCTCGACCTTCGACTCCGGCGCGGTCGCCGGTGACGCCTACTCGGTCAACGCCGACCTGTTCCTGCGGACCCCGGCGGACGTCGCCGCGGGCTCGTACACCTCGACGCTGACCCTGTCCCTGTTCGAGTAATGCCCTGGTGGGGAGCCGCGTCGCGCGGCTCCCCACCACACCCGTACCGAAGGATTCCGCCATGTTCCGAACCTCGCCGCGAGCGCTGTCGCGGCTGCTCGCCGTGCTGGCCGTGGTGCTCGTCACCGTGCCGATCTCGCCAGCCAACGCGATGGCGGATCCGACCACTCCGAAGGTCACCTGGGCGGTGCAGCCGGCCGACCGCAACGGCCCGGACGGCCGCCGGTGGATCGAGCACACCCTCGATCCCGGCCAGGTCGTGACCGAACACCTCTCCGTCCGAAACTTCAGCGACTCCGCTGTGGTCTTCTCCCTGAAGGCGGCCGACGGCTACCTCACCGACAAGGGACGCTTCAACATGCTGCCCTCCAACGAGAAGTCGGTGGACGGCGGCACCTGGATCGAGGTCCAGGAGAAGGTCACCGTCGGGGCCAAGCAGACCAAGGTGGTGCCGTTCACCATCACGGTGCCGCAGGACGCCACCCCGGGCGATCACCCGGCCGGTATCGCGGCCACGGTCACCAGCACCGGCGGCACGGTTGCCGTCGAGAGCCGGGTCGGCTTCCGGGTCATGATGCGGGCCAGCGGCACGATCACCGCCAGCCTGGCGATCGACGAACTCTCCGCCAAGTACACCCCCTCGTGGAACCCGTTCTCCGGCGGCACCGTCCGGATCAGCTACACCGCGACGAACAACGGCAACGTCGCGGTCACCGGCGCGGGCCAGGCGACGGTCGGCGAACTGTTCGGGCTGACCGGACAGGAGATCCCGGCCCAGGTCGAGGAGATCATGCCCGGCGGCGACCGGGCGGTCGACGCCCGGGTGGACGGGGTCTGGGGACTGTTCCGGCTGCGTACGACCGTCGAGGTCACGCCCGCCGTCCTCGGTGGCGACCCGACCGGCGCCGAGATCCGACCCGCATCGGTCACCGTCACGACGTGGACGGCTCCCTGGGCGCAACTGGCGCTCGTGGTCATCCTCGGCGCGCTCGTCCTCGCCTTCCGGATCATCACCCGGCGACGCCGGCAACGGCTCGCACAACTCCTCGCGGACGCTCGGGAAGAGGGCCGGACGGAGGGCCGGAAGACCACGACGGTGGGCGGCTGACCGACGCCACGGTCACCGTGGTCAGCCGGCTGGCGGCGCCTCCAGGTCGGTCGGCAGCAGTACGCGGAACACCGTGTTCCCGGGCGCGCTCGTCACCCGGACGTCGCCGTGGTGCTTGTTGACCACGATCCGGTAGGAGATGTCCAGCCCCAGGCCGGTCCCCTCGCCGACCGGCTTGGTGGTGAAGAACGGCTCGAAGATGCGGGGGCGGATCTCCGGCGGGATGCCGGGGCCGGTGTCCGCGATCTCGACGATCAGCTGGTCGTCGAGACGACCGGTGCGGACGGTCAGGGTGCCCTCGCCCCCCATCGCGCCGAGCGCGTTGTCGATCAGGTTGCTCCACACCTGGTTCAGCTCGGCGGCGTACGCCGGGATGGATGGCAGGCTGCGGTCGTACTCCCGGACCACCCGGACCCCGGCGGGAACCTTCGCCTTGAACATCACCAGCGTGGCGTCGAGCAGCTCGTGCACGTCCACCACCTGGTACGGCGCCCGGTCCAGCTGGGAGTACTGCTTGGCCGCGCCGACCAGGGTGGAGATCCGGATGGCCGCGTCGGCGATCTCCCGCATCAGCAGCTCGGTGTCGACCGTGTAGGTCAGCCACCGCACCGCCGGTTCCAGGTCCTCCGCGCCCACCGCGGCCCGGACCCGGTTCAGCCAGTCGACGTCCAGCCCGCCACTGACCAGCATCGGCGCCAGCTCCCACCCGGCGGCGAGCCCCTGGTCGTCCAGCCAGTCGGTCAGCTCGTCCTCGGCGTCGCTGGTCTCCATGGGTGTCAACGGGCGTGCCTTGGCCGCCCGCTCGACCGCCTCATCCTGCAACGCCACCAGGGCGTGCAGCCGCCGGCTGTCGATCTGGCCGTCGGCGATCCCGGCGAGCTTGTGGCGCATCGCGGCGACCCGCTCCCGGAGGTTCGAGGTGGCCCGTACCGCCGCGCTCGCCGGGTTGTTCAGCTCGTGGGTCAGTCCCGCCGACAGTGAGCCCAGCGCCAGCAGCCGCTCACGCTCGCCGACCAGGGTCTGAGTTTCCCGCATGCCGACGAACATTCCCTCCAGCAGATGCATCGCCATCGGGAACCACGAGCGCACCGCGTGGGCGAACTTCTCCGCGGGCAGCACGAAGAACTCGGCGTCGGTGAGGGCCCACATGCTGTTGCGGTACTGCCCGTCGTCGCCCAGGTACGCCTGGGTGGCCCCGCCGTACGCGCCGCGCTGGGAGGTGCGGCTGATCTCCACCTGGTCGCCGTGGACCGTCCGGCACAGCCGCACCGTGCCGTCGAGCAGGACGAAGAAACACTCCGCCGGATCGCCCTCGGCGTAGACCACCGCACCGGCCTCCCGCCGCTCGACCCGGCCCTGCTCGGCCAGCCAGGCCAACTGTTCGGCGTCGAGCGACTCGAACAGGAACAGCGTCCGGACCTCCTCGGGCGCCAACCGTTGCGGGGCCGGGCCGCCCGCCGGTTCGTCGCCGGTCGCCGGCATGTTGCCGGTCGTCGGGCCGCCGGTGGTCACTGGGCCTCCAGGTACCGGTGCACCAGCGACACGGCCATCGCGCCCTCACCGACCGCGGAGGCCACCCGTTTCACCGACGCCGCGCGTACGTCGCCGGCGGCGAACACCCCCGGCACGCTCGATTCGAGGTGGTACGGGTCGCGCGGCAGCGACCAGCCCGATGGTCGGCGGCCCCCGGTGACCAGGTCCGGCCCGGTGATCACAAATCCCCGCTCGTCGCGGAGCAGGGTGCCGTCCAACCACCCGGTACGCGGCTCGGCTCCGATGAACACGAACAACCAGGACGTGTCCACGTCCCGCTGCTCGCCGCTGCGGGTGTCCCGCAGCGTCAGCTGCTGCAGGTGCTCGCCGCCCGTGGCGGCCGCCACCTCCGTGTGCGGGTGGACGGTCACCTGCTCGATGCGGTCGAGCTGGTCGATGAGGTACCGGGACATCGACGTGGTCAGGTCCGCGCCGCGGATCAGCACGTGCACCCGTTCCGCGTAGCGGGAGATGTAGACCGCCGCCTGTCCCGCCGAGTTCGCCCCGCCCACGATGTAGACGTCCTCGCCGATACAGCCCGGCGCCTCGCTGGCGGCCGAGCCGTAGAACACGCCACGGCCGGTGAAGTCGGCCAGGCCGGGCGCGCCGAGCATCCGGTACGAGACCCCGGTCGCCAGCACCACCGCGTGCGCGGCGAGCGTCTCACCGTCGCTGAAGCGCAGCAGCCGCGCCGCCCCGGCCTCCTCCAGCCCGACGACCTCCCGGGTGCTGATCAGCTCGGCGCCGAACTTCAGCGCCTGCCGGCGGGCCCGGTCGGTGAGCTGCGCCCCGGATACACCGTCCGGAAATCCCAGGTAGTTCTCGATCCGGCTGCTCTGTCCGGCCTGCCCACCGGTGGCCAGTCGCTCCACCAGGACCGTCCGCAGTCCCTCCGACGCCCCGTACACGGCCGCCCCGAGCCCGGCCGGCCCGCCCCCGACGATCACCAGGTCGTAGAAGTCCGCTGCCGGGGCGACGTTCAGGCCGACCAGCCCGGCCAGCTCCGCCTCGGACGGCGCCACCAGGGCCTTGCCGTCCGCGGTGACCACCAGCGGCACGTCGGCCGCGGTCACCCCGGCCGCCGCGAGCAGCCGTCCGGCCTCCGGGTCGTCGACCAGCAGCCACCGGTACGGCACCAGGTTGCGGGCGAGGAAATCGCGTACCGCGAAGGACTCGGCGGACCAGCGGTGACCGACCACCCTGATCTCCGTCGACGCCGCGTCCGGGCTGGCCGACCACGCTTCGAGCAGTGCGTCGACCACCGGGTAGAGCTTCTCCTCCGGCGGGTGCCAGGGCTTGAGCAGGTAGTGGTCGAGGTCGACCAGGTTGATCGCGTCGATCGCCGCGCCGGTGTCCGCGTACGCGGTCAGCAGCACCCGTCGCGCCGCGGGGAAGAGATCCATCGCGGCTTCCAGGAACTCGATGCCGGTCATCTCCGGCATTCGGTAGTCGGCCAGCAGCAGCGCCACCTGCTCGCCGCGCAGTTTGACCTCGCGCAGCGCGTCCAGCGCCTCTGGGCCGGAGCCGGCGCGGACCACCCGGTACCGGTCGCC
This sequence comes from Micromonosporaceae bacterium KJ-029, assembly GCA_005402585.1. Lineage (GTDB taxonomy): Bacteria > Actinomycetota > Actinomycetes > Mycobacteriales > Micromonosporaceae > Micromonospora. Next base: position 50,970 of record BIFP01000015.1, read on the forward strand.
GTAGCGACGCCGGAGGTCCCGTGCGACCGCCCGGGAGACCGCCGGGTCGTCGTCGATCGAGAGGATCACCGGGTTCGCCATGCCCCAATGAAACCACGCCCATGTTCCGGCGACTTTGCCCGTGAACCTCCGTGACCTGCACACCCGTCGGTCGTGGTCAGGACGGGGTGGCCGCCGCCTCCGGCAGGGCACGGAACACGATCGTCAGGCTGAACGACGTCCCGTCGACCTGGTACGCGAAGCAACCCGGACCGCTGACCGTCGTGGTGGCCGGCAGGTCACTTTCCGGGTTGGCCAGCACGGCGTAGTGCCCACCGTCGCGGGACTCGCCGGTGTACGAGAACGACGCGGCGGCGGCGCCCGGCGCGTCGATCCGCCCCGCCCGTACCAGCACCGGGCCGCTGTAGCCGGATCCGATCCACCGGACCTTCTTCGTGTACGTGCCGTCCTGTTGCCGGTCCTGGTCGCGCAGTTGCAGGGCGCCGCCGGTGAAGTAGTCGGCGACCGGGTACAGCGGGCCGGGACCGAGCACCCGGCCCGCCTGGTCGGGGTCGGACCAGCGATGCGGCTCGGTGACCGGGCAGGGTTCGCCGGGCGCCACGCTGGGCAGCCGGAGTGGCGGGGCCGGGAACTCGGCGGCTGGCGCCGCCGAAGCCGCCGTCGATGCGGGCGCGGACACCGTCGGGGTGTCCGGCGTCCCGCCGTCACAGGCCACCAGCGCCGACACGAGCGACGCCGCCATCATCACCCGCGCCCGTTTCACCATCTTCCGAGTATCGACCGACCGTCATGGAAATCGCAGCCCTGGCCTGGCGACATATCCCGTTTCATGCCTTCTGTCTTGACCACGAACACCCGATTCGCCGCCGACCCCGACTATCCGGGCCCGGCCCGGTCGAGCAACGCGCGACGCTCGGCGTCGCCGGGTGTCCGGGCCGCCGCCTCGCGGAACAGCGCCGCCGCCCGTTCGCGGTCGCCCTGCCGGGCGACCAGATCCGCCTCCACCGCGAGGGCCAGCGGATAGGCGTCGAGCGCGCCGCCGGTCCGGGCCTCGGCGAGCAGGGCCAGCCCGGCCGCCGGCCCGGACGCGTATCCGTGCGCCACGGCGCGGTTGAGCGCGACCACCGGGGTCGGCTGAAGCCGGATGAGCTGGTCGTAGCACTCCGCGATGCGGCGCCAGTCGGTCTCCTCGGCGCGGGCCGCGGTGGCGTGACAGGCCGCGATCCGGGCCTGCCACGCGTACGGGCCGGAGTGGGACAGCCGGCCGAGCAGGCGTACGCCCTCGGCGATCGTGACCTGGTCCCAGCGCGACCGGTCCTGCCGGTCGAGCGGGACCAGGTCGCCGTTCGTGTCCCGCCGGGCCGCGTGGCGGGAATGCTGCAACAGGAAAAGCGCCAGCAACGCCACCGCCTCCGACTGGTCCGGCATGAGCCGGACCAGCAGCCGGGCCAGCCGGATCGCCTCCTCGGCGAACGCCGGCTCCCCGTCCGCGTCGTACCCCTGGGTGAACAGCAGGTAGAGCACGGCCAACACCCCGGGCAGCCGCTCGGTGAGCGCCGCGCCGCGCGGCACCCGGTACGGGATCCGCGCATCGGCGATCTTCGTCTTGGCGCGGGTCAACCGGCGGGTCATCGTCGACTCGCTGACCAGGAAGACCCGGGCGATGTCCGCGGTCGGTACCGCGCAGATCGTTCGCAGGGTCAGCGCGACCCGGGCCTCCAGCGCGAGTGCCGGATGGCAGCAGGTGAAGATCAGCCGCAGTCGGTCGTCCACGACCTCCTCGGCTGGTTCCGTGGTCGCGGCGGTGAGCGCCAGCACCGCCAGTTCGCGCAGCTTGCGCCGCTCGACCTCGGCCCGCCGCAGCACGTCGAGGACCCGGTTCCGGGCCACCGTCATCAGCCAGCCGCCCGGGTTCGCCGGTACGCCTTCCACCGGCCAGCGGGTCAGCGCGCGGGCCAACGCCTCCTGCGCGCTGTCCTCGGCCAGGGTCCAGTCGCCGGTGATCCGGATCAGCGCCGCAACGATCCGTGGGTACGCGTCGACGGCCGTGGCCGCGACGGCCTGCGCCGCCGCGGCCCGGCCCGCCGCCGTACCTCCGTCACCGTTCATGGCCCGGTCGGCCGACGCCCGGTGAGCCGCACCCCCGTCGCGCCGCGCGGCTCGGTCCGGCTCGGTCACTGATCGACGTCGGCAAACGGCCGGATCTCGATGCGTCCCGCCCAGGCCATCGGGTGCGCGCGGGCGACCTCGATCGCCTCGTCCAGATCCGCGCACTCCAGCAGATCGAAGCCGACGATCATCTCCTTGACCTCGGCGAACGGGCCGTCGGAGACCAGAAGTTGGCCGTTGCGTACCCGTACCGTGGTCGCGGCCGACGCCGGCGCCAGTTGTGCGCCCTGCAGGCGCCGTCCGGCGGCGTCGTTCTGCGCCACCCACGCCTCGACGTCGGGATAGTTCTCGTGGTCCGGGTCCGGCTCCACGTCGGTGCAGACCAACATCATGTACTTCACGTCAGGTCCTCCCTGATTCCATCATCGTGACGAGTGGTTCCACTGTCGTGACGAACGGCGGACCGGCCATCGGACAACCCCGCATCCCCATCTTCGACCTGACGGGCGCTCAGAGACTGTCGGGAAACCCCGGGGCGAGCGAGGCGGAGTCCAGGCGGCGATCCGGCAAGGCGGAGATCGGTCCGGATACCGGTGTTGTATCCGGACCGATCTCCAACGCCGCCGGTCGTCGGCTGGGCCCGCCGCAGCCGCCGCGAGGTTTCCCGGCAGTCTCTCAGCCCCGAGCGGCCGGCGCGGGTCGCCACATCGGCCTCAGCACGGGCCCGCCGTCGGGCAGCGCCAACGGTCGCCCGTGGTCGTGGAAGCCATGGCGCAGGTAGAGCCGACGGCTCCGCTCGGTGGAGGCTTCCAGATACGTCGGCAGGCCGTCGGCGTCCGCCGCAGCCAGCCCTCCGGCGAGGAGCGCACCGCCGACGCCATGGCTCCGCAGATCGGCCCGGACGCCCATCGAAGCGAGGTAGACGTGGGGTTCCCCAGGGCGGTGGGTGGTCACCAGTTCGCTGACCACCGCCAGGCGTCGGGCGACGACGTCGGCGTCACCCGAGGGCTCCGCCGACCGCGCGACCTCGTGCTCGACAGCCACAGTGTTGGCGGGCCGTAGCCACATGGACACCCCGACGAGGGCTCCGTCGGGCAGTTCGGCGACGGTCACCTGGGCGTCGCCGATCACCGCGGAGAGCAGCTCGCGGAACATCGGGATGGCCCGCGCGGCGCGGTCCGCCGGGTCGGGGATCACCCAGGACAGCACGGCCTCGTCGGTGAACGCGGCGGCGTAGGCGGACGTCAGGACATCGATCTCCGCGGGTACAGCGCGACGGACGCGTACGGCGGCAGCAGGGGACAGGGACACCGGACCTCCTCGATCGGGCGGGGCGCCTTGGAGGCGGCCCCTCTTCGATGCTGGTCGGCCGGCACCGCGACGGGGAGTATTTACGTCACGACGGTCACGGTGACGAAAGAGAGGGCTGGATGGCCGGGTCGGTGTGTGTCGAGTGCGGCGCGGAACTGGCCTCGCACTCCGGCCGGGGGCGGCCCCGGCGCTACTGCTCGCGTGGTTGCCAGGCGCGCGCCTACCGCCGCCGCCGGGACCAGGGCCGCACCGCATCGCACCGACGGCCGGCCGGCACCCGGGAGGCCGGCGGCACCGCGACCACCCGGGACGAACTGGTCGGCGTCGCGGTGCGGCTGGCCGACTCGGCCGGCCTGGACGCGGTGTCCATACGCGCCGTCGCCGACCGCGCCGGGCTCACCCCCGACCGGGTCTACCGATGGGTACGCAATCGGGACGACCTGCTCGCGGCAATGGCTGAACAGGTGCTCGGCGCCCCGCAGGCCCCCGACCCTGTTCGCCGGGCCGCGCGCGAGCGCCTCGAACGGCTCGCCCGCCGGGAGTGGTCGCTCTACCGCCGGCACCCGTGGTTGCTGGCCATCCTCGCGAAGTCCCGGCCACCGACAGGCCCGGCGGTGCTGGCGATGGTCGACGACACCATGGACGTCCTCACCGCCTCCGGGCACGACCTGCCGGACGCCTTTGCCGGCTACCTCGCGCTGAGCGGTTACGTCCAGGGCATGGCGCTGCTGCACACCGCCGAGCACGCCGAGCGTGCGGCCAGCGACGCCACCTGGGGAACCTGGTGGTCACACACCTTCGCCCGGCTGGAGCGCGCCGGTCGTACCCGCGGGCGCCCCTGGCTGACCGACGCCCGACCGGCCTCCGACGAGGAGGTGGACCGGGAGTTGGAGCGCTGGTTCGAGTTCGGCCTGGCCCGCCTGCTGGACGGCCTGACTCGGTAGGGCCTGCGGCGGCCCGCCAAGCCCCGCCAGGGACTCCGGCACAGGCCCTATGCGGCGAGGGCGGAGACGGCGGCGGCCACGTAGAGGCAGCCGCCGAGACAGACCGCCACCCCGGCGATCGCCGGCGTCCAGGCCGACAGGCTGGAAGCCAGGGCCCAATTCCGGGTGCGGCCGGACAGCAGGGCGTGTCCCCGGATGGTCAGTACACCCACACCGGTCAGCGTCAACGCCATCCCCACCCCGAACGCGAGCACGATCACCACCGCGCCCACGGAGCGGCCGGTGAGCAGCCCACTGACCAGGATGAGAAAGGCCGAAGGGGAGGGCAGCAACCCGCCGGAGAGGCCGAGCGCGACCAGTCCACGACGCGACCACGGGTCGACCGGGTGATCGTGGTGATCGTGATCGTGGTGGTGGTGGTGGTGGGCGTCCCCGCCGGCATGATCGTGGTGATGGTGGTGATGGCCCTGCCGGCGCCGGCGCAGGTGTCGACGGATCAGGTGCGCGCCGACTCCGATCACCACGATCCCAGCGAGCACCTGGAGCACGGCGGTGATCGTCTTCGTGCCGAGGCTGGCCGCACCGCTCAATCCGGTCCAGGCCAGCGCCAGCACCAGGACGGAGAACGTGTGCATCACCGCGACGATGACGCCCAGGCGTAGTGCGTCCTGGTAGCGGCCTCGCGTACCGACCAGATAGGCGGCGGTGATGCTTTTGCCGTGTCCCGGGGCCAGGGCGTGCGCCGCGCCCACACCCACCGCGACGACCAGGGCGATCCAGAACAGGGCGCTGTTGTCGAACAGGGCCACCAGTCGCTCATCGAGTCCGTTGAGGCCGTTCATGCCTTGCTCCCAGTACGTCGTCGGGCCAGACCGATCAGCGCGCCGAGCCCACCGGCGGCCACGACTCCGACGGCCAGGGCCACGGCCGGGGTCGCCCCGCCGCCCGATTGGGTGAAGTCGATCTGGTGGGTTCCGTCCGCCGCGGTGTACAGCGCCTCCGCCGGCAACGCCGGGGTGTCGGCGCGCAGCACCGTGCGGTAGGCCTGGTTGAGGTCGGTCAGCGCGGTCATCGTGATGTCGAGCGTGCTCACCGGGGCGGGGCAGTCGAAGGTCAGCCGAGCGCCCCTGGCCAGCAGGGCGTCCAGCGGCTTGAGTTCGCCGCGGCATGGCCGGCCGTCCTGGCTGACCGTGATCCGCTCACGGAGGTAGTCGCGGACCGCGGTGGAGCCCTGCAACTTCTGCTCACCGGTGAGCTGGGTGGCAACCGGGCCGCTGGTCGGGTCCTCGAAGGCTCCGAGCGACTGGCCGAGCGCAACCCAGTCGTCCTCGGCGGGCTGCCAGGAGAGGTCGACCCGGAAGCCGTCGACGGCGACCCGGGCCACCGTGGGTGGGCCGAAGGGGTGGGCGGCGGCAGGTGTGCCGGTACCGGTCGTCGCGGCCAGCGCCGCCCCGCCAGCGAGCAGCGCCCCGGCGAGAATTCGGTGATTCATGTTCGTCTCCGGAAGGCCCTGGGTGTGGGGCCCGCTGGGCGAGCCCCACACCGAGGGTGGGAACTACTTGGTCAACGTGAGGATCGGGCTGGTGATCTTCTGGTTGACGCTGGACAGGAACACCTCGTAGGTGTTGTCCGCCTTGGCGGTCGCCGGCACGGTCAGCACGTAGCTGATCCGGCCCAACTCGTCCGCCTTCAGGTTGGCGATGAAGATCTCGTCCTTGCCCGCCACGTTGCGGCCGTCGCCGGCCTTACGCAGCTGGACGGCGACCTTCTCACCCGGGTCGTAGCCGTACGCGGAGACCGTGACCTCACCCTTGACCGCGACGGTGGTCTTGTCGACCACGACGTGCTCACCGACCGTGTTCTCCGCCGTACGCAGCTCGTTGACAGTGCGCTCACCGGCGTCGTTCTTCCGGATGAGGAACCCGTCGTGGTGCTCACCGTTGGCGTAGCGCGCCTCGAACCGCAGGGTGTCCTGCTCGACGTCGATGAGCTGGTAGAGCTGCGTGTTCTGGCTGGTGCTGGTCACCTCGGCGCCGTTACCGGTCCAGTTCTGGCCGTTGTTGAGCGCGTACATCTTGCCGCCGGAGACCGACACGGCGTACACCGTGCTGTTGTGCACGGCCGCCGTCTTGCGGGCGGTGGTCACGTTGCCCCGGCCGTACGAGTGGTCGTGGCCCTGGAGCACCAGGTCGACGCCGTACTTCTCGAACAGCGGACCCCACTGGTTGCGGACGTTCGGGTTGTTCCGCGTGCCGGTGGTCGAGTAGACCGGGTGGTGGAAGGTCACCACGGTCCACTTGTTGGGGTTCTCCTTCAGCACGCTCTCCAGCCAGGCGGTCTGCGCGGCCATCAGCGTGCTGTTGCTCTGGTAGTTCGAGTCCAGGGCGATGAAGCGTACGCCCTGGTAGTCGACGTAGTAGACGGTCTGCTTCAGCTCCGCGTTGCCCGGGCCGTTGTCCGGGTACGGGAACTGCGGCCGCCAGAACTGCGACAGTCCACCGCTGTACTCGTGGTTGCCCGGGACCGAGATGTTGTTGATCTGGCCGTCGATGAAGCTACCGGCCTTGTACCACTGACCCCACTGCTCTTCGCTGTTGGCGTTGTCGATGAGGTCACCGGCGTTGACGATCGCCTTGGCCTGCGGCCGGTCGGCGAACGCCTGCCGGAACACGCGAGGCACGGCGGAGTCGATGTAGTTCTGCGCGTCACCGTAGTAGATGAACGAGAACGGCTCGAAGTTGCTGGCCGCGGTGGTGAAGTCGATCCACTCGCTCCAGTTGGTGCCGTCGCCGACCCGGTAGGTGTAGCGGGTGTTCGGCTTCAGGTCGGTGAACTCGACCGTGTGGTAGGTCGAGGCGTACCCGAGCGAGGTGTTGACCGGGGTGCTGGAGAGGGCGGAGAGCCGGGTTACCGCCCCGGACGGCGGGGCGACGTCACCGAGGGCCCGAGGGGCCTCGAGGATCTCGGCCCGAGCCCACTCTGCGGGAGCCTGGGCACGCCAGGTGACACGCTGCGACGTGGCCGGCGTGGTGGTCGGGGTGAGCATGATCCGGTCCGGCATGGGAGACGGCTTGTGGATCTCGGCGGCGGGGAACTTGGCTGGCGGGGCATCACCGAAGGCGGCGGGGCTGATGGCCACGCCACCGACAAGCAGAGCTGCGGCACCGATCGCCACGATCTTTGCCCGACGGGATCCGATGCGCCAGGGGAACGTCTGGTCGGTCAAGACTTTGGTCGCCCTTCAAAGAGGAGATGGACAGCACCGTCGGTCGCCTGGCGCCGACGGGCCGTCGTCATTCGCCCAGTTCCGCCCGACCGATTGGCAACAAGATCCTTTCCAGCGCGTGAACACTCGTCACGACAGCGCATTGACCAGGAAGTGTTGGCCGGCTGGCCACCTGGCCGACACCTACGGATGGCTGCCGTTAAGGGTTTCGTTCCTACGATCGGCGGCGCTATGACCAATCAGGACGCCGCTAACCACCGAGCCTCGACCCTCCGGCACCGCCTGCTGCGTGGTGGCGGTGCCCTGCTCTGCACGGCAGCACTACTCGGCACGCTGGTCGGCAGCGCGACGCCCGGTGCCGTCGTCGTGAAGGACGAACACTTCATCACCGCCCAGACGCCGGGCATCCTCGACATCGAGGGAGGCGAGTGCTTCGACGACCCGGCCGACGTGCCGGAGGCGGGCGGCGTCGTCGTCCTTTACCGGCCGTGCGCGGACACGGCGGACAACCAGTCGTACGGGTTCGCGCACGCCGTCGATTCGGCCTGGGATCCGGCGGCACTTAGCGAGTTCGCCTGGGACGCCTGCCGGCAACTCTTCGGCCAGAACTGGCCCGGCGACCAGAGCAGCGGGCTGCGCTTCTATCCGATCATGCCGACCGTCGAGACGTGGGCCGACGGAGACCGGGACGTGATGTGCGTGGTCTACCGGTATGGCGGCCGGTTGCCCGGTTCGATGCTGCCGAAGTGGTGAACCACCGCCCGTCGACCGGTGGTGCCACCGAGGCGGGCACCCCCGTCCAGCGCGCTTCAGCCCCACCAGAACAGTGAGCCGAGCACGGTGTAGAGGGCGACGAGCGCCAGTCCTTCGAGGTGGTTCACCGTGCCGTCGATGGTGACGAAGACGACGAGCAGGGCCGCGACGATCACCGCGACGATCTGCAACGGCGGGAAGATCAGGGTGAACGCCCCGGCACCGAGCAGCGGCGCGATGAGTGTCAGCACCGGAGCGAGCATCAGCGCGACCTGTAGCGCGCCTTCCATGGTGATCGCCGTCGCCGTGTCGGCATCGCCCCGGAGGCTGAGCTGGACCGCCGGGGCGAGCTGCGACAGGTTGCCGACGGTGGCCACCAGGAACAGTCCGACGAAGGCGGCGTTGAGGTTCATCGCCTCGGTCGCCGGGATCAGGGCTTCGGTCAGCCAGTCCGCCTCGATGGCGATGAGCAGTCCGGCGGCGGCGACCAGGATCAGCACCCGCGGCAGCGGCCAGGTGCCCACCTTGGCCTCGCCGGTGCCGTTGTGCACCGGGGGTGGCGCGTCGGCGTCCTTGCCGAGACGGAACGGCAGGGACACCACGAAGACGGCGAGCAGGGCTATGGCCACGACGTACGAAACGGCATTCGTATGCTGCGCGGCGGGGGTGCCGAGGTTGACGGCGATGGCCGGGGTGATGAGGGTGGCCATCAGCAGCACGAGCATGACCCGGGTGACCTTGGCGTGCCTGCCGTCGATGGTCATCGTCCCGTTGCGCAGCCCGCCGGTCAGGTACGCCAGCCCGTTCCCGAGCAGCAACAGGTTGAGCACCGACCCGATCAACGCGGCCTGCACCACGGTGACCAGGCCGGCGCGCAGCGCGAAGATGCAGATGATCAGCTCGGGCAGGTTGCCGACCACGGCCTGGAAGGTGCCGATGGCGGCCGGGCGCATCCGTCCACCGAGCTGGTCCAGCGACCGGCCGAGCACCGCGGAGGCGAGGGTGATGGCACCCAGGGTGGCGAAGAACTGCAGGACCGCCGACGCCCCGCCGTAGTGGGCGAGGGCGGCGAGCACCGCGGAGACGATGGTCGCGCCCCACAGCAGCAGATCGACGACGCGCCCCACGTCACGGCGCCGACGTTTCACCTCGGTCGCCAGCGCCTGCATGATCAGACACCATATGTCCGGACGCGCTCGACGCCAACAAAGATCCCAGCCCCGCCGCCGACGGCTGACCGCGGATCGCCACCGAGGACGGTGGCACCGCGACCTGGCCGGGGTGAGGGCGTCTGCCCGGGTCACCTCCCATGATCAGGCCGCTGGCAGGATGGAAGCCATGCTCGCGTTGCGCCGCACCATGACCAGCTGGACCGTCTCCGTGCCGATCGCCGCCCTCCTGGTGCTGGCGTTGACGTGGAACCGAAAACTCAGCGGCGTCCTGGTGGTCGTGGTCGCGCTGTTCCTGGCCGGTGCGGTGCTGGCGGCGGTGCACCACGCCGAGGTGGTCGCGCACAAGGTCGGCGAGCCGTACGGGTCACTGGTCCTCGCGGTGGCGGTCACCGTCATCGAGGTCGCCCTGATCGTCACCCTGATGATCAGCGGCGGGGAGAAAACCGCGTCACTGGCCCGGGACACGGTCTTCGCCGCTGTCATGATCACCTGTAACGGCATCCTCGGCCTGTCCCTCCTGATCGGCGCTTTGCGCCGACGCCTGGCCGTGTTCAATTCGGAGGGCACCGGCGGCGCGCTGGCCACCGTGGCCACCCTCGCCACCCTGAGCCTGGTCGTTCCGACGTTCACCATCGGTCGGCCCGGGCCGGAGTTCAGCCCGGCCCAGCTGACCTTCGCCGCGGTGGTCTCGCTGGCCCTGTACGCCCTGTTCGTGATGGTGCAGACCGGGCGGCACCGGGACTACTTCCTTCCGGTCAACCGCAAGGGCGAGATCCTCCCCGAGGAGGTGCACGCGGACCCGCCGTCCACCCGGAAGGCCCTGGCCAGCCTCGGCCTGCTGCTGGTCGCCCTGGTGGCCGTGGTCGGCGACGCCAAGTCGGTCTCCCCCGCGATCGAATCCGGGGTCGCCGCAGTGAACCTGCCGCCGGCGTTCGTCGGCGTGATCATCGCGTTGCTGGTGCTGCTGCCGGAGACGATCGCCGCCGCCAACGCCGCCCGCCGCGACCGGGTGCAGATCAGCCTCAACCTCGCCCTCGGCTCCGCGATGGCCAGCATCGGCCTGACCATCCCGGCCATCGCCATCGTGTCGATCTGGCTGGACGGGCCACTGTTGCTCGGCCTCGGCGGCACCGAGATGACCCTGCTCGCGCTGACCGTCATCACCGGCGTGCTGACCGTCGTGCCGGGCCGGGCCACCCTGTTGCAGGGCGGCGTCCACCTGGTGCTGCTCGCCGCCTTCGTCTTCCTCGCCGCGAGCCCCTGACCCGGAACAATCCGGCCCCGCGCACCGGGCGGTGCGCGGGGCCGTCGACCTCTCGGGCCGGTGGATCAGTGCTTGTCGTAGTGCTGGCGGGTGTCGCGAATAGCGTGCTCGGCGGCTGCCTGCTCCTCGGGCGTGGCACCCCGCTTGGCGGCGAGGCGCGCGCGGAGCAGTTCGATGGCGATGGGGAGTACGGAGATCGCGACGATGGCGATCAGGATGTACTCGATGTTGGTCTTGACGAAGGGGATCTGGCCGAGGAAGTAGCCGAGGACGGTGACCCCGGTGCCCCAGAGAACGCCACCGACGATGTTGTAGATGACGAAGGTGCGGTAGTTCATCCGGCTGACCCCGGCCACGATCGGGGTGAACGTGCGGACGATGGGCACGAATCGGGCGAGCACGATGGATCGCGCGCCGTACTTCTCGAAGAACTCGTGGGCCTTGAGAAGGTTCTCCTGCTTGAACAGGCGGGAGTTGGGGCGGCGGAACAGTGCGGGGCCGACCTTGCGGCCGAAGAGGTAGCCGACCTGGTCACCGGCGATCGCGGCGATGGTGATCAGGAGGCACACCAGCCACAGCGGGTAGGTGATGTACTTACCGTCGGCGACGAGCAGGCCGGTGGTGAACAGGAGCGAGTCGCCGGGGAGGAAGAACCCGATGAGCAGGCCCGACTCGGCGAAGACGATCACGAGGATGCCGATGAGCCCGAACGTGGAGATCAACCACTCCGGGGCAAGCCAGTCGGGCCCGAGAGCCAGAGTGGTGGTGGGCGTCGGCACGGGATGACCTCCGGTGTCTGCGATCGGATTTGTCGCCACGACGGTGCGGCGTCCGTAGTCTAGGTCGGCCCAGAATCCCCCGGAGGCTCGACATCACACTCCGGCGATGCGGAGGCGGCCTCTGGGTGCCGCCTCCGCACGTCGCCGAGGACCGCCGGAAGATCAGCCGATCGCGTACGCCCGGATGATCGTGACATCGGTGTAGCCGCCGGTGGTGTCGGTGACCCGGGCCCGCAGCGAGACCGCGCCGGAGGTCGGGTTGCCGACCGCCGCGGTCCAGACTCCGTCGATCTTCTTGACCTTCACCGACCGCCAGGTCTTCCCGCCGTCGAACGACGCCTTGGCGGTGACCGTCTTGACCTTGGGGTTCGTGCCCAGTTTGGCGTCCGGGTTCAGCTTGGGCCGGCTCAGCTTCAACTGGACGTTGGTGGTGCTGCCCGGCTTCGCCCGGTTGTAGAGGTTCAGGCCAGTGGGCAGCATGGTGACCGCGTAGACCGGTGCCGTCACTGAGGTGTTCGGCTTCGCCTTGAACCGGTACGTGACGCTGGTCTTCGGCGAGAGCATCCCGGACGGAAAAGTGATCTCCGGGTAGTAGCGGCTCGCGTTGTTGGTGAGCTTGTACCAGCCGGTCTTGGTCACCTTGTACTCAAGGTAGGTCTCCTCCGGCTCCCAGCCCTTGTCCCTGGTCGTCTTGACCGTCTTGCCGCCGAAGGTCAGCGTCGCGGTCGCCTTGTCGCCACCCTCGACGTTGAACCGGGGAAAACCGGGATCGGCGAACATGCCGTTCAGCGAGTAGGAGAGCCGGCCATTGAGCACCACCGGCAGCCGCGTGGACGGACCCCAGGCCGACCGGAAAAAGTTCAGGGTGTACGAATTGCCCGCGACAACCTTGCGGGACACCATGTAGCCGCCGAGGCTGACCGTGGAGCCGCTCTTGGTCCCCGCGTAACTGCTGGCCCGAATGTCCCACTTGCCGGGTGACAGGTGCACCTTGGTCCGGTACGGCTGGTCGGTGCCGAACAGTCCGGCGTACATCTGGCTACCGCAGACGCGCTCGATCGGCTGCACCGCGAGGTGGCTACCGTCGATGGTCGCGGTCGGGCCCTGCCGACCCGTCACGTTCACCGTGCCGAGCGAGGACCGCTTGAAGGTCTTGGACAGTCCGCTGGGGACGCCGGTGCTGGTGTGCATGACCGCGTAGCTGTCGGACAGGCCGACGCCGTCACTCCATTGCCACATCGCGCCGAAGGCCAGCTTTTTCGACGAGTTCGGGATCACATACAGGCTGCCGTCGCCTCGGTCCGAAGCCTCGACCGAGTAGCTGGCGGAGGCGGACGTGGTGCAGATCCGTGCCGTGGTCTGAGCCCAGGCCCCGTCACCGACAGGTGCCGGACTGAGACCCATGGTGACCTTCTTGCCCTTGCGGGCGTCCACGGTCGTCTTACTGGCACCGGAGACCTTGACGGTACGGGCGCCGAGCGTCGACGCGGAACCGGTGCTGATCGAGGCGAGCACCGCGTAGGTGCCCTTCGGCAGCTTCTTGGCGGTGTTGGACTTGACCGAGCGGCGCTCGTTGGTAGCCAGGTTGACCACCGTCGTCGTGACGGTGACCTTCTTGCCGTTGCGATCCAACGTGGTGACGGTCAGCGTGTTGGTCGCCGCGACCGCCGGAGCACCGGCACCGACCAGGATGGCCGGCACCAGGGCCGACGCGACGGCGACTCTGGCGAAGGCGCTGCGGCCCGTGCGCGCCGACGGGCCGGGGCTGGACAAAGCCCGGGTACGAATAGAGAACAATTTCCCCGCATCCCATGAGTGGAGGCCAGTCCCGCCGTACGACAACGGCGGAAAGATTGATGCTAGGCCACGGCTACCCCGTCGCGCTGCCCGTACCTCTGGGACCCCACCAGCCCGGCCGCGTCCGGAAGGCGGTCGACGGCGAAGCTCAAGATTTCCTCAAATGCGTGCGGCGAGATTCATTCAAATTCACTTCCACCTTTAGGTTTTTCCCAACCGATTGGCGCGGCCGCCCTTCCGGAGAACCGTTTCAGCGCATGACTTGTACAACTGTAGGAGGTCATGATGAAGCGACGCCTATTGGTGTCGACAACCGTCGCAACGATGTGTGCCGTCACGCTATTCGCGCCATCCTCGTCGGCTGAGAACGGAAACGCCGACTGCAAGAACCTTCCCGGCGTGCCGTCCGCCGCCGGCTGGACCAACTACGAGGAACTCGGCAAGCGACTAGCCCAGATCGAGGCGACCAGCCACGGCCGGGTCGACGTGGACGTCATCGGACAATCCCATCGCGGCCGGGACATCTACGCGGCACGGGTCGGCACCGGTGACCGCGTGCTGCTGATCACGAGCGAGATTCACGGCAACGAGAAGACCGGCACCGAGGCCCTGCTGCAGATGCTCAAGACCCTCGGTTCCAGCGGCAGCCCGCAGGCCAAGGCGATCCGCGAGAACCTGACCATCGTCGCTGTCCCGAAGTTCAACCCCGACGGTGCGGAGCTGAACCGTCGGCAGAACGACTTCCCGTGGAGCGAGGTGGTCCAGAAGTTCCCGCAGCTGGCCGGAACGAACCCGCCGTACTACTACAGCAACGGCGCACAGGGCTTCGACATCAACCGGGACTTCAGCGCGGACCTCACCGCCGAGCCGTCGCCTGGGACCCGGCCGACGAACGAGACCCTTCCCGGCATGTACCTGACCAACGAGTCCCGGGCGCTGCGTGACCTGTACGTCGACCTCCGCACCGAGTTTGGCAAGGTCCACGCCTACGTCGACCTGCACCACATGGGACCGTGCAGCCAGAACAACGACTCCGACCAGTACGTGACGGTGTCGCTGGACTACCCGCCGCTCGGCTCGGAGGTCGACGGCAACCCGCGGTACGCCGACTGGCCGCTGCTCGACCAGGACGGCTCTCGCCGTCACGCCCTGGCCGCCGCCCTCGGCATGATCGACCACGGGGGTAACGGCTCGGCCACCAACTCGCCCTTCGTCGGCGGGGTGAGCCGCTACGTCCACTACCAGGTCGCCGACGGATACAGCTTCGACCGGGACTACGCCGGCCAGGCCAGGTCGGCCTTTGCACTCAACGGCAGCGCCACGGTGCTGTTCGAGGTACGTGGCCAGTCCCATGCGTGGGGCCAGAAGCAGAAGGGCGTGCTGACCCAGGTCGTACAGGCCGGCCTCTTCGGGATCGCCGATCGGATGGCGGACGGGTCCGTCGACAACCTGAACGGCAACCACTTCTTCGATCTGCCCAAGTACTGGTAAGCCCCGGAATCGGTGCAGCATCCGGCTGCACCGCCAACCGGTTCGACCCGGGTGTCGCCCACACAGCTCAAAGGCCACCTCCCAACAATGGGGGGTGGCCTTTGAGTCTTTGAATGTGGCGCCAGCCAGGTGATTCGCTCGGCGTCCTGCCGGCCGGGCCGCCCGGCGGGTTGGCGTAGACGGCCCCGGATCCTGCGTTGCCGCGGTGAGTGTTACTGACAGGCAGCGGTCACCTGAGCGACCGCGGCCGCGTGGGCGGACTCGGCCGCGACCAGCGTGGCCTCGGCCTCCTCGACGAGCTGGGCGCTGGCCTTCACGACCTTCACCTCGTCCTGCTTGATGGCTTGGGCCGGCTTGCCCATCACCACGCTCTTCTCCAACTTGGCCACGGCGTCCTGGAGCTTCGTCTGGGCCTTCTGAACGTCCTTCTCAGCCTTTTCCACCGCCGTTGCTGCCGCCTTGGCCTGCGCCTGGGCGGTACGGCAATCGAGCGGCGGGTTGCCGGGGCCCTCGGGTGCATCGACGACGAAGGACTTGATGATGCCGTGGTGGCCGCCGTGGGTCAGTGCGGCCCAGACGGTGCCTCCTTCGGGAAGGCTGATCGGCTCGGTGTAGGCGACGGCGCCCTGAAGGTCGGCCGGCGCCGCGGCGCCGGGCTCGGTCACCACGTAGGAGATCGTGTACGCCGGGTCGGTCACCGCGAGCCCGGTGCCGGCCTTGGTGAGTGTGACGACCTTGTCCGCGACGTCTCCGGCGACCTCGCTGCCGCGGAAGTCGTGGATCACCGCACCGCCACCGGTGCTGCCGGTGATCACGGTGGTGCCGTTCAGCACGTAGTCACCGCGGTAGAGCGCGGTGCTGGTGTTGGTGATCGTGCTGTCGGTGATCGTGAGCAGCGGCCCGGTGTTGTAGGCGTAGATGGTACGGGCGCCCTTGCCGCTGACCGTGGACCGCTCGACCGTGACAGTCGGACTGGAGCCCTCGATCGAGATGACGCCCTGCGAGCCGGACATGGTGGCGTCGGACCGGATCGTCGCGTCCTCTACCGCGAGGTGACCCCGGTTGCGCACCATGAAGAACGCCGACAGCGCGGTGCTGTCGGTGCGCTGCACGATCGTCAGGTTCGGGCCGATCGTCAACTCCGCACCGTCCACGTTGAAGTAGACGTTGCCGACCGCGGTGAGCGTGGTCGGGCCGTCCGCCTTGAGGCGGATCTTGCCGGCGTCGACCTTGATCGCACCGCCCTGGTCGTCGGCGACGAGGTCACCGGTGATCCAGATCGTCTCCTCGCCGCTGCCGATCTCGGCGATGCGGAAGCGCAGCTCCTCGATGCTCGCGGCCCGGAACTGCTTGGCCGCCACGAGCGGGTTGAGGAACTTGACGGCGGTGGTGAGGGCGGCGACCGCAGCGTCGACCTTGGTCTGCGACGCGTACGGGTCGGTCATCACGGCACCGGCGGCGTCGATGGCCTTCACCAGGAACTGGTAGCTGTACGGCGTGTGGCCGTCCGCCTTCGGGGCGTTCTCGCCCGTCACCGTGGCCAACAGCGCCGCCAGTACCGCCTTGTTGGTGAAGGGCAGCGTGTTCACCTGGCCGGACAGGCCGGCGAGATGCGGGTAGGCGACGGCAGAGCTGGTGGCCGGCTGCCACCCCCAGGCCGTCTCGAAGTCCCAGCCAAGTCCCGCGTAGGTGTCCCGGGCGGTGAGCGCGGCCTGGCTGAGCTCGCTGACGCCGCGCTGCTCGACCTTGGTGCCGGTCAGCGGCACGTCGGTCCACACCACGTTGTCAGCCACTCTCGCCTCGGCGACCGCGGCAGCGAACAGCTTGCCGGCCGTCGAGCCGGTGACAGCACGGTTCGCCGCGACGATGCCGGCCAGCACGGCGTCAGCGGACCGTACGTCGCCGACCGCACCACCGGCGTCCCCGGTGGTGATCACCGCGCCGGCCGCGAGACTGCGCTCGACGGTCGACGCGCTGGTGACGCTACCGACCAGGCCAGCTGCGGTGGCTTTGGCGTCGATGTTCACCGTCGCGTACGAGTCCTTCACGGAGCCGCCGTCGAGCACGCCGATCAGGCCGCCCGCAGTGTCCTGGGCACCGGCGACCTTGCCAGCGACGAACACCCGCTCCAGGGTGCCGCCCTTGACCACGCCGGCGACGCCGCCGACCGGGCCCTCGGTGTCGCGGTAGTCGACGTCGACGAGCCCCAGGTCGCGGACCACACCGCCCGCACCCAGCCGGCCCACGAAACCGGTGGGCGCCGGCGCGTCAGCGAGCTCCCAGCCCTGGTCGTATCCGAGGTTGAGGCCCTTGATCGAGTGGCCAGCGCCGTCGAAGGTGCCGGTGAAGGCCGGGCCGGCCTCCTTGGCGTTCGCGGCCGGCAGACCCAGCGGACGGAAACCACGCAGGTGCTGCAGGTCGACGTCCTTGGTCAATACGTAGTGGCCGTCCAGCGGCAACCGCCCGAACCCGTCACCGAAGTTGTTGCTCACGTACAGCAACTGCTGGGCGGTGCTGATCTGGTAGCTGCCCTCGACCAGGGGCGGGAAGTCCTTGTCGAGCACGGGCTCGGGAGAGGCCGGCGGCACCCAGTCCGCCAGTGCGGAGGGCAGCGACTGGGTGATCTCGAAGGTGTCGTTGACGCTGTAGACGCCGGTGCGGGGATCGCGGCTGGTGGAGGTGATCGCGATCCGCTCCGGGGACACCGAGACGGTCTGGTAGCTGGCTTCCTGGTTGTCCTTGTAGACCGACGTGTATCGACCCGCGATCGCCGGGTTCCACGTGTAGCCCTGCCCATCGCCGGCTGCGGCCCCGGTGACGTACGTCGTGCCCTTGCCGTCCCCGACGACCAGGTCGTTCTTCATCGGGTGGGTGCGCAGGTACATGCCGTCGTGCCCGGAGATCGCCAGATCGATGCCGGCCTGGTCGAACGCCTTGGTGATCTCCAGGTAGTTCGACGGGTGGTTCCGCCGGCCCAGGTAGGGGCCGTGGTGGTAGGCCGCGATCTTCCACTTCGCGTCGGACGCCTGCACGACCGTCTTCAACCAGTCCAGCTGCGGCCGCAGCTCAGACAGCTTCAGCTGGTCGAAGTGGTTGAGCACCACGAACAGGGCGTCGCCGTACTCGAAGTAGTAGGCGGTGTTACGCAGTGTCTTGGCCGCCTCGCCGGCCACGGTCGGCAGGCCACCGGCCGCGCCGAAGTAGGCCGGGCCGTTCGGTGGGACGTTGGTACGCGCCGCGAAATTGGTGAAGTACGGATCGGGCGACTCCCAGTCGAGGTAGCCGTCGCTGGGGTTGCCCTCGTACTCGTGGTTGCCGATCGTGAAGTACGTCGGGACGCTCGCCGCCCGCGACTCCAACGCCTTGAAGAAGCCGTCCCACTGCTCGGACTTGTAGCTGTGGTTGACCTGGTCACCGGTGAACAGCATGAACGCCGGGTCGGGCACCTCGGCGAAGGCCCGATCCATCGCCGGGACCATCGTCGCCGCGTAGCCGCTGTAGTCGTTCATCTGCGTGTCGGTGTACCAGTGGAAGGAGAACTCCTCGACCTTCGCCGCACGCGTGGTGAACGAGGCGATCTCGCTGACCAGCGAGGCGCCGTCGCCGACCCGGTAGACGTACTCCGTGCCCGGGGCCAGCCCCTCGACCTCGACCTTGTGGCCGTTGATCGGCTGGCTGGTGGCCACGTTGATGTCGACACGCTCCCAGCGGCCCTCGACACGCTGGTCGAGCTTGCCGGTTGCGTCGTACGACGCCTTGGTCGCGTACTCCAATACCGACCTGGTGATGTCAGGATCGGTCACCCAGGCGAATCGCATCGACACTGGCCCGGATCCCTCCGGGCCGTACAGCATCGAGATCTGGGACGGGATGTCGGTCGCGGGAAAAGGGCTGTCGGCCGCAGCCGCCTGGGGCTGGGCAACGAGCGCCGTCGCGGAGAGGGCAATGGCCATCGAAATGGCTGCCCCCCATCCTCTGAATCGGCGCGTCGATCGGGGGGCAGGCATGGTTCAGGTCTCCCTTGCGCAGTAAACGAGCGCCCAACTCGCGCTCGTCAGCACGTGCGTCCACCAACAAGCCAGGTCAGCGGGCACGCCGCCCCACACCATCGCGGCCCTACCGAACCGTAGGCAGCACCGTGAGGTGAACAGTCGCCGTCCAGTCCGGCAACGCGAAAGCGGATTCCAGGGCAACCGGTCGACAACCCCCGTGCGGGCGGAAACCTCTCGGAAGCATCAGCCGCAGAGCCGAACTTCGCGCCTCACGACCTCGAAGAAGCCAGGTACGCTTCCATCGGCCACCTGAGCGGCGGACCAGCAAGGAGGTGAGCCGGGATCCTCCCCGCCGAGACCTTTGACCTGGCGCGGTTTCCCGAGCCGGACCGGTTCGACGTATGGCAGGACCTCATCTCCAGGGGCACCGCGCCGTCGCTGTTCTCGAGCCCGCATTCGGCGAACTTCACGGGGTTCACCCGGTCGATTGACCTGGGCGTGTCGCGGGTCATGTCGTTCCGCTATCCGGAGCTGACGATGAACCGCTCGCAGCGGATGATTCGGCGAGGCGACCCGGAGATGTACGAACTCGCCCTGCCACTCACCGGCAGGAGCGCTCTCGTCCAGGCGCGCCGCGAGGCCATCGTCAGACCGGCGGAGTTCGTCTTCCTATCGACCTCTCGTCCCTACGAGTGCCTGCACATCCCGGAACGGGAAACAGCGCCGCGGCAGGGGTCGCACCCGGCGCCACCTCCAACGGTGAAGACCGTCGCGATCTTCGTCCCACAGTCGGCCATACCGCTTCCGCCGAACAAGGTCAGTAGGTTGCTGGCCGGTCGACTGTCGTCCGAGGGCATGGCATCCCTGCTCGCCCAGTTCCTCCTGCAGGTCACGGAGCACCCCGAACGGTTCAGGCCGGCCGACGCCGGACAGCTCGGCAGCATGGCGCTCGACCTGCTCTCCGCAACGTTGGCCCAGCACCTCGACCTGACGGCGACGCTTCCGGCAGAGGTGCGGCAGCAGACGCTACGGGCGCGTATCGACGCGTTCATCACGGAGCACCTGGCCGACCCCGATCTGAACGCTCGTACCATCGCCGCCGCCCATCACGTCTCACTGCGCAGCTTGTATCGCCTGTGGGAGGGCGAGGGCACAAGCATCGCCGACTTGATTCGCCTGCGGCGGCTGGAGCGATGCCGACGTGACCTGGCGAACCCGCTCCTGGCCGACCGGCCCATCCACGCCATCGCCGCCCGATCGGGCTTTGCCGACAAGGCAAAGTTCGCCCGCCTGTTCCGCGCGACATATGGCATGTCACCGCAGGCCTACCGGCAGCGGCCGGGGCCGCCGCAGTAATGACGGCGCTGCTCTGGCACACCGGCACGATGCCTTCGCGGCGGCGGTCGACCGGCCACGCCAGGGCGGCGAGCCCGCCCGCGCGCACCTGCGGTCCTGAGTCGTCACTCAGCGACGTAAGTGGCGCGACCCGGACCGGGGCGCGGCAGACGCAATGCCGAGTGACGAAACCGATCACCCATTGCGAGATCGCCTTCACAACTTGCACACTTAGGCGGTCTTGAGTCCTGGGAGTTGCGCGATCCGCAACTACGAGGCCGAGCCGATGGGGAGGGGTCCACTGTGCAGGCACCGGAGGCGCAGGCAGCAGGCAAACCCAGGACAGTGCCGGTGTGGAGGGCGTTACCGCGTGCCCTCCGCGACGCCCACCAGTCCCTGGTGGACGTCGGCAACGAGGCAGGCGGGGAGGTCGTTCGTCTCGGGCTCGGAGTCTCCAGCCCGTACCTCGTCACCCACCCCGATCACGTGCAGCAGGTACTCCAGGAGCGGGCCGCCAACTACCTGCGGGGCGATGACACCGCACTGTGGCGCTCGGTTCGCCAGCTCGTCGGCGACGGCATCCTCTCCGAGGGCGACACCTGGAGAAACTCACGCAGGACTCTGGCGCCATTGTTCCGGCCGGCCCGCATCAATCCGCTGGTCGACACGATGGCCGAGGCGATCGACGGCGCGACCGGGCGACTCGACAAGGCCGCGGAGGCAGGCACGGTCGTCGACATCGGCGCCGAGCTGTCCCGTCTCGTCTGCGCGGCCATCATGCGGGTGTTCTTCGCCAATCGCCTGGGTGTGGACGATGCCCTGCGGATCATGGCCGCCCAGGAGTCCATCGTCACTGCCATGGCCCCTCGGCTGCTGGCACCCGTCGTGCCGTGGTGGGTACCGATGCCGGGCGATCGACGGTTCCACCGCGCGGTGCAGACCATCGACGACATCCTCCTGCCCGTCCTTCGCAAGGCACTGGACGAGCCGGGATCCGGGGACGACGTGCTGTCGACCCTGGCTCGTGCGCGCAACGACGGGCAGCCGCTGACGGAGCGGCAGATGCGCGACGACCTGGTCTCCATGGTCGCCGTCACCACCGAGACAAGCTACGTCGCGCTGACGTGGCTGTGGCCCGTCCTTGCCACCCACGAAGACGTCGCACACCGGCTCTACGCCGAGATCGAGGACGTGGTCGGCGCCGGGCCCGTCCGGGCTGACCATCTGCCTCAGCTGACCTACACCCGAATGGTGCTCGACGAGCTCCTACGCCTGTTCCCCGCCGGCTGGATCGTCCCGCGCCGCGCTGTCGGCGCGGACGTGCTCGGTGGGGTACGGATCGACAAGGGCTCCACCGTGATCCTTTCCCCGTATGCCACCCACCGGATGGAGGCATTCTGGGGCTCGGACGCGGAGTCCTTCGACCCGGAGCGGTTCACCCCGGAACGAGTGGCGGCCCGGCACCGCTACGCCTACTACCCGTTCGGCCTCGGGATACATCGATGCCTGGGCGAGGGCCTGTTCCAGCTGGAGGCTCAGCTGATCGTGGCGACGCTGGTCAGCAAGTACCGCTTCACCCTGACCGAGCCCACGGTGCCCGGAATCAGGGTCGCCGCGTCGCTGCGCCCACGGCGGCGAGTCGAGCTGACTCTCACACGACGTGAGTCCGCCGTCGCCCGATAGGAGCCGATCATGTCTCTCGCTACCACGTTCGAGCTGGCCGCCGAGCAGGGTCGTATCTGTTCCGTGGCGGCCAAGGGCCAGCGTGACCTGCAAGCACGCGTCGCCGCCTACCCGAGCCTGTTCCCCGATCCACCGGTCGACGCGGCGATGCTGAGCGCCTTGGCGCTGTCCACGGCGTTCATTGCCCCATGGTGCAGCGCCGCCGACCTGCGCACTGCGAACCGCGCTTCCTTGTGGGTCACCGCCGAGGACTGGCACATCGACTCCGTGGCCACCACCGCCGAGGCGGCCACCGCGACAGTGACCGCCTGCCTGTCCGTCGCCGCCGGCGAGGCACCGGACGCCCACGATCACCTAGGGCGGTTCCTCGCCGACATCCGCGACGATCTCGCCGCGGCACCGTCGTTCGACCGCCTGCAGCACCTGTGGCAGAAGGAGCTGCACCGCATGCTCGACGCCGAGTTGCGGGAGTGGCAGTGGCGGGCAGCCCGGAGTGCCGATCCGACCGATCTGCCAACCCCGGACGACTACCTGGACAACGCCGCCGGATACGGCGCCACCTGGGTCAACGTCTCGCACTGGATCGCTACCGGAGCGGTGGACAGCGAGCAGCAGCTCGCCATGTTGATCAACGCGAGTTTGGAGGTCGAGAAGGTCCTGCGGCTCGTCAACGACCTGGCCAGCTACGGCCGAGATCGCAGCGTCGGTGACCTGAACATCCAGATGCTGGGAGTCGCCGAGCACGAGGTGCGCCAGCAGGTCGCCGACCGGATCCGCCGCTGCCGGACGCTACTGGACTCGGTGGAGGGCACATGCCCGCAGGAGGCCGTCTACCTGCGGCGCGAACTCGGCTTCACCACCGCGTTCTACGGCGAGACCGATTTCTGGGGCAGCGGTGACAACCACTGACCGCCCGACGCCGACCGGGTTGATCACGGATCCAGCCGGGCTGGCCCGTGACCTCGTCGCCGAGATGATGCGTGATCCCTCTGGCCGCACCTCGCCGTCGATCTACGAAACAGCGAGGTTGGTGAGCCTCGCACCATGGTTGGCCGGGCATGCCGAGCGGATGCGGTATCTGCTCGACACCCAGCGCGCGGACGGCGGCTGGGGACCGCCCGGGGGCTACGCCCTCATCCCCACGCTGAGCGCGGTGGAGGCCCTGCTCTCGGCGTTGCGGTCGCAGCAATCCGTGAGCACCGTAGCGGTGGCCCGCGCCGCCGACCGTGGACTGGACACCCTGACCGTGCTCCTGCGCGACCCCGCGCCGCTGCCGGACACACCAGCCATCGACCTGATCGTGCCCGCACTGATCGACTCGCTCAACCAGCACCTCGGCCACCTGGCCGAGATGCCGACCAGCGCGAGGCGGTGGCAGGATCGTCGCCTGAGCCTGCCACCGGGCATGACCCACGACCGGCTCTCCGCCGTCCGCCGCCTGGTGGCAGCCGGGGCACCGGTACCCGCCAAGCTGTGGCACGCCTTGGAGGTGCTGCCCGACCTCGCCCCAAAGGCATCGGGCGTGGCGCCGCTGCCGCCCGGAACGGTTGGCGCCTCGCCGGCCGCGACGGCCGCCTGGCTCGGCACGCCCTGTCGTCCAGACGGCAGGCAGGCCGTGGCGCACCTGGAGGACGTCGTGAGCCGCTACGGTGGCCCCGTCCCGTGCACGACACCAATCACCGTCTTCGAACGAGCCTGGGTGACCGCCACACTGGCGAAGGCAGGCATTCACGTGACGGCGTCTCCCAGCCTGATCGGGAGTCTCACCGCGCACCTGGGCCCGGCCGGCACACCGACCGGACCCGGCCTGCCTGCGGACGCCGACACCACATCGGTCACACTGTTCGCGCTCGACCGTCTCGGAGCGCCGGTATCTCCGGACTGCCTGTTCCACTTCGAAACCGACGAGGGCTTCTGCACCTGGCCGGGCGAGGACGGATTCAGCGTCACCACCAACGCCCACGTTCTCGACGCACTCTGGCAGCACACGGCCATCCACCGCAGGCCGGACCACCGGTACCGGATCGCGGTTGACCGGCTCGTTGCGGCGCTGCACGAACGGCAGGACGCCGAGGGCAGTTGGAGCGATCGGTGGCACGCCTCCCACCACTACGCGACGGCGTGCTGCACCACAGCGCTGGCGGAAGTCGACCCGTCGCCGGCGGTGAATGCGTCCCTCACCGCCGCCGCCGACTGGGTGCTGGCCACACAGCGTGCCGACGGCTCATGGGGCACCTGGGACGGCACGGCCGAGGAAACCGCGTACGCGGTGCAGACCCTCATCGCCAGCGGGCAGCGAAGCCCCGCAGTGGTCGAGGCGGTCCGTCGCGGCCACACCTACCTTCGCCATGGCGACGGACGGGGCGGGCCGGCGCTGTGGCACGACAAGGATCTCTACCAGCCAAGTCTGATCGTCCGCGCCGCCGTGATCGCGGCACAGCATCAGGCCCGAAGCCTGCTGGACTCCCTGCCTCAGTGCGCGTGAAGGCCCACCGTCGGAAGATGAGGCCATAACAACAACCGCTTGTCCTGTGTGGACCGCTCCGTTAGTCACGGTCTTGAGCCAATAGTCAGAATACTGCTAGCGTGCGTCGGTCTGCCTACACCGGCGGCTTGTTCGGCATGCCCCTGCCGGCAAGTTCTCTCTGCTCGGCATGGGACGGTCTAATGCGGTCTCGCAGCGCAAATCTGCGCACGAAGGTTATCGCGCTCCTAGCCTCGCTCGTTGCCCTCTGGGCGTTCGCCGCGTGGGTGACGCTGCGAGATGGCGTGAACCTGCTTGGCGTCCAGACGGTCGACAGCCGGGTCGTCTCACCCAGTGAGCCGCTGCTGCTCGACCTACAGGTCGAGC
Organism: Micromonosporaceae bacterium KJ-029; assembly: GCA_005402585.1. Classification (GTDB taxonomy): domain Bacteria; phylum Actinomycetota; class Actinomycetes; order Mycobacteriales; family Micromonosporaceae; genus Micromonospora. The sequence continues at coordinate 75,677 of BIFP01000015.1, forward strand.
GGCGCCTCGCCGTCGCCTATCTCGGCGGCCCGAACGCCGACCGCAAAGAGGCGCTTGACGCCGCGCGACGGGAGGTCGACGAGCACGCCGCGACGTGGAAGTCCAGCGCGCGCAGCTGGCTGGGCCGCTTGGCCGTGAGCGGCGAAGCCGCAGAGCGGGTCGAGGAAGCCATCACGGAGCTGGACGAGCTGACGGCCGTTCGGGCGTCCATCGACAGCCGCTCGGTTGACCGGGCGAGCACCATCAGGACCTACAGCACGCTCATCGAGTCGCTGTTCGAGATCTACGACGTTGTCGGCTCGCTCGATGATCCCGAGATCGAGCAGGACACCCGTAACCTCATCGAGCTGTACCGCCTCCGTGAACTCATTTCGCAGGAGGACGCCCTGCTCTCCGGGGTGCTCGCGGCCGGACGGATGACCACCGACGAGCAGTACCGGTTCACCGAGCTGGTCATCTCACAACGATTCGTCGCGGACCGCACCCGGCTGAACGAGTTCGACCAGGCCGCCTTCGACCAGGTCGTCGATGGGGACGCGTTCAGAAGCCTTCGGCAACTCGAGGACCGGGTCATCGGCAACCGAGGGTCCGCCCGGCCCCCGGTTACCGCCGGCGAGTGGAGCGACGTCGCCGACCGCGCGCTGACCCACCTTCAGGAGATGGTGCTCGGCAGCGGTGACGCCGTGGTGGAACGGGCGCTGCCGGTCGCGGTCGGGGTGGTCGTCCGGCTCATCCTCGCCGCAGGCCTCGGCTTGCTCGCAGTCATCGCGTCCATCGTCGTCTCGGTCACCACCGCCCGCGCCCTCGTCGCCCAACTTCAGCGATTGCGAGACGCGGCCCATCAACTCGCCGACGAGCGACTCCCCAGGGTCGTCGAGCGCCTCCAGCGCGGCGAGACGGTCGACGTCGCTTCCGAAGCTCCGCCGCTGAACTTCGGAGACGACGAGATCGGGCAGGTGGGCCAGGCCTTCAACCGGGTCCAGGAGACCGCTATCAGTACCGCGGTCGAGCAGGCTGAGCTGCGCCGCAAGGTGCGGGAAGTGTTCCTCAGCCTGGCCCGGCGCACCCAGGCCCTTGTCCACCGCCAGGTGACCCTCCTCGACGAGATGGAACGCCGCGAGGAGAACGCCGACGAACTCGAAGACCTGTTCCGGGTTGACCACCTGGCCACCCGGATGAGGCGCAACGCCGAAAACCTCATCGTGCTGTCCGGCTCCCAGCCCGGCCGTGGCTGGCGCAAGAACGTGCCGATGGTGGACGTCGCCCGTGCCGCCCTCCAGGAAGTGGAGGACTACACTCGGGTGAAGGTCATGCCGTTCGGGTCGGTCGGGCTCGCCGGCCGGGCCGCCGGCGACGTCATCCACCTACTCGCCGAACTCATCGAGAACGCCCTGACCTTCTCGCCGGGGCACACCTCGGTAGAGGTCCGCGGACAGCTCGTGGCACGGGGGTTCGCCATCGAGGTCGAGGATCGCGGCCTGGGAATGGCAGAGGAAGACCTCGCCGCCATCAACGAGCGCATCGCCGGCCCCAGCGGCGAGTTCGACCTTGCCGACGCCAACCGGCTCGGCCTGTTCGTCGTCAGTCGCCTTGCCGGCAGGCACGGTGTCGGGGTGCGCTTGAAGGCTTCACCGTACGGCGGCACCACCGCCGTGGTCCTCATTCCCGAGGAACTGGTCACCACGACCGAAGCCACCGCCAACACGTCGAAGAGCGGCGGCAGCTCGGCCAGCACCGACCGGCGCGCCGGAGACACGTCGCAGCACGCCGCGATGAAGCCTTCGGCCGTCGCCGTGGCGGAGCCGCCATCCCGTGGCGTGGAGCCGTCATCCATCAGCCCAGAAACGATGGAGCTGCCCGCTGTCGGCCGTAAGGAGCCGCTGCGCATGGCTACGGACCGGGCCGCCACGTTCGCCAGTGAACGGCCCGGCGATCCCGCTCCCCTTGCGCAACGACCGATGCCCCCTGTGGTCCACACCGAGGGTGGGCTGCCGGTGCGCCAGCGTCAGAAGAACCTCGCACCGGGACTGCGTGGCGGCCCCACTACTGATGAGGAGGCGACCGACGACGTTGACGAGGCCAGGTCGCCGGAGGCCGTACGCAGGATCATGAGCTCCTACCAGAGCGGCACCCGCCGCGGCCGAGCGAACGCCGCTGCCCTCGACGATCACGACGAAGAGATCGCAGACGCCGGCGATACCCCGACGACCGAAACCGATGATCGGTAAGAAAGAGGAACGGGCAAGTGCAGCAGCAGAATTCTGCAGCAGGGTCCGACCTGACCTGGCTGCTCGACGACCTGGTCGGGCGTGTCAAGCAGGCCGAGCATGCCGTCGTACTTTCCGTTGACGGCCTGCTCATGGCCCGCTCCGCACAGCTCACCCGCGACGACGCAGAGCACCTGGCCGCTATGGCAGCGGGAATTCAGAGCCTCGCCAAGGGCGCGGGAAAGCGGTTCGGTGGGGGGCCGGTGCGGCAGACCATCATCGAGATGAAGTCGTCGTTCCTGTTCGTCATGGCGGCCGGCAGCGGCGCCTGCCTCGCCGTCCTCGCGACCGAGGACGCAGACGTCGGGCTTGTCGCCTACGAGATGACCATGGTCGTGAGTCGAGCCGGAAAGTTCCTCGCCTCACCTACTCGGCGCACCATCGACAGCTAGGGGCCGCCATGACGAAGCCCGACGCAGACCAGCGTTGGATAGACGAGGATGCCGGGCCCGTGGTCCGGCCATACGCCGTGACCGGCGGGCGAGCCAAAGCGAAGAACTACTTCAACGTGGTCGCGATCCTGATCGCGACCCGGTCGGCGCCGCCTGCGGACGTGGCGCCGGAGCAGGCAAAACTCATCATGCTCTGCCAGCGTCCGCTCGCGCTGGCAGAGTGCGCCGCACACCTCGGCCTGCCCCTCGGCACGGTCCGCGTTCTGCTCGACGGACTGATCGATCGCGGGCTCGTGAGGGTCAACGAGCCCCACCAGGCCGCCAATCTTCCCGACGACAGCGTATTCGAGGCGCTCATCAATGGACTACGTGCACTCTGACCGGGAGGGCCAGATGCCCCTCCCGACAGCCGTCAAAATCCTCGTTGCGGGTGGCTTCGGCGTTGGCAAGACGACCATGGTCGGAGCGGTCAGCGAGTCCAAACCCCTGCAGACGGAGGAAGTCCTCACCGAGCGGGGTATTGGTATCGACAACACCTCCGGCGTCGAGGCCAAGTCGACGACGACCGTAGCCATGGACTTCGGCCGGATCACCGTCAGCGACGACCTCGTTCTCTACCTGTTCGGCACGCCAGGCCAGGACAGGTTCTGGTTCGTCTGGGACGAACTGTCGTTCGGCGCTCTGGGTGCTGTCGTGCTCGCTGACACCCGTCGACTGGCCGACTGCTTCCCGTCCATCGACTACTTCGAGCGGCGCGGACTGCCGTTCGTCGTCGCCGTCAACTGCTTCGACAACGCCCGCCGCTACGGCCTGGAGGAGGTGCGGCGGGCGCTGGACCTCGATCCGGACGTGCCGGTCATGCTCTGCGACGCACGCAAACGGCAGTCGTCCAAAGAGGTCCTGATCGGGCTACTCGAACATGTCATGAAGGGACGAGGGCTGACCCGCACGCCGCAGCCGGTGGGACACTAGCCGACGACCGTCCGCGCAAGGCACCTCCGCAGCAGCTCGGCGTCAGCTGGTCGTGACGCCCCGCTGCGCGGCCGGTGCTCGTCCGCGCAGCGGCATGACGGTGGCCACGGCCCACCGACGAGGATCTGGAGGCGTTCGAACTCCGGTCCGCGCGATCAGGCGCGGGTACTTTCCCTTGACCGGGGCCAGTGCGCCGGCTTCACTGCTGCCAAGTCGCGGCGACGTACGTGCCGGCCGGGGGCGGGGTCACCGTACGTATAGGCCGTCCGCTCCATGCGCGGCCGCCCGGCGCTCTCCCGCCGAGAGTTGGCACGGGACGCCTCCGCAGTGGCACGGAATATCAACATCGCCGCCGCGAATCGACGCAGAATCTGGTCGACGGGCGGCACCCGGGCGCGAGCGAGGAGTCGCCGAGACGGGGGTCGACGGGGGTCTCGCTAGCGCCGGATCCATGCGCCGCAATCCCCACCCCGGCGCGTGGCCCGTCATTAACGGTCCCCGTCCCGGGGCACGCACTCCTGGGACGGGGACCGTGGCAGTTGACCGCGCCGATCGCGCGTGTGTTCCAGCAGCTCAAGCACGCCACCGCCGAAGCCACTGGGTGATCCGACTCGACTCGCATGCCCCCGGGGGCGGGCCCGACGTGACGTCGAGCCCGCCCGCTTTCCGTCGCCCTGTTTCAGGTGTGCTGATTCTCGCCCCGCAGTTTGCGACCGGCACGCCCTCGAACAAGGTTGTTCGTCGAGCCGGTCATTTTCATCATGCGAGGGGCGCGAGCCGGAACTGCTGGTTGGCCTGCCCGTTGCAGTCGTAGAGCTGGACCTGGGCGCCGTTGCTGGTGCTCCAGACGTCCAGGCACCGTCCGGACTGGACGCCGGTGATGGTGCCGTTGGAGTTGACGTTCCACTGCTGGTTGGTCTGGTTGTGGCAGCTGTAAATCTGGACCGCGGCACCGTTGCCGGAGCCTGCCGCGTCCAGACACATGTCGCCGTACACCCGAAGTTGTCTGTTGGTGGTGTACGTCCACGACTGGTTGGACTGCTTGTTGCAGTCGTAAAGCTGCACCCGGGTGCCGTTGGACCGCGAGGCGTTGGGTACGTCGATGCATCGGCCCGACTGGGCGCCGACGATCTCGCTGGCGGATCCGGGCGAGCCGGTGGGCGTCGCGGTGGGGGTGGGCCCCGGCGTGGTGGGCGTGGGCGTAGGGCCGGGGCCGGCGCTGTTCAGTGCGTCCAGGGTGGCCGTGTATGCCTGCTTCTTGTTGCCGCTGTTGTCGAAGAGCAGCGGGGTGCCGCCGGAGCGCCACGAGTCGCTGTCGCGGATGCCCCAGACGGTGATGCCGTTGCAGCGGGGGACCGCGAGGCAGTCGTTGACCACGCTGCGGTAGGTGTTGGCCTGTGTGGTGCCGGAGCCTTCGATGTCCAGCTCGGTGATCTGCACATCGACGCCGAGGGCGGCGAAGCTGGACAGCGTGGTGCGGTAGTTGCTGTTGTACGGCGAGTTGGCGTTGAAGTGCGACTGAAACCCGACGCAGTCGATCGGCACGCCACGCTGCTTGAAGTCGCGCACCATGTTGTAGACGGCCTGGGTCTTGGCCCAGGTCCAGTTGTCGGTGTTGTAGTCGTTGTAGCAGAGCTTGGCGCCCGGGTCGGCGGAGCGTGCGGCCCGGAACGCGGCCTCGATCCAGTCGTTGCCGGTGCGCTGCAGGTTCGAGTCGCGCCGGGCGCCGCTGTTGCCGTCGGCGAACGCCTCGTTCACCACGTCCCATGAGTCGATTTTGCCGCGGTAGTAGGTCGCCACCCGGGTCACGTGGTTGAGCATCGCGTTGCGCAGCGCCGTGCCGGACATGTTCTGCATCCAGCCGGGCTGTTGCGAGTGCCAGGCCAGGGTGTGGCCCCGGACCTTCCAGCCCCGGGAGAGGGCGTGGTTGACGATCCGGTCCGCGTTGCCGAAGGTGAAGTTGTTCTGCTGCGGTTCGGTCGCGTCGATCTTCATTTCGTTCTCGGGAGTGACGCTGTTGAACTCGCGGTTCAGGATCGTCGTGTACGCGCCGTCGCCGAGCTTGTTCGCCGCCACCGCCGCACCGAAGTACCGGCCAGACTGGGTCGCAGCCGCACCGAGGGTGGCTTCGGCCGCCTGGGCGAGACTAGGCAGCAGCGACACGACGAGGACTGCAACTATCGCGGCAGTTCCGGAGGCAGAGAGCGTTCGAAGTCGACGCCCGGAGGGACGGGTCCGGGAGATCATGCTGATCCTCCACTGGTGGGATTGGAAATCTCTGTCGCTGTTGGGTGGGAGGCCATGCGCGCGCAGATGACGGCGACCCACGAATGTCGAGTCCGCCGACCGGGCCGGGACTCACGTCAGCCGGTGCGGGTCAGCTCGGGCCACCTGACCAGCAGGTAAAGGGTTGGGCCTAGGGCCCCGCCGGGAAGTGGTTGCGGGCGTTGGGCACCAGGTGGCGGGTGGAACACCTGCCAGGTGGGTGGGCCTGATGGTCGCGTGAGGCGCCTCCAAGGACTGGAAGTGATGTTAACGATCACATCGATCGATGCCTTTTAGGCTGGCAGAAGAATCGATGATTTTCAACCGGTAGTTTCAGGCAGCGAACCGGTAACTTTTCGGTCGGCGATCGGCCCGGAAGGCATGGCGCGCACCTGGCGACGCGGCAGGCTGGCCCGGCCCGGTTCGTCGTCTCGACGAGAGAACGACATCGGGCGGCTCGACGGCCGCCGCGATCGGGGTGGCCAGGCCCGACTCCATCCGGAAGTGGGCCGGCGCCCTGCCGACGCAGCCGCCCGAGCCGATGCACATTAGGGCGAGCTGGGCGCCCAGGCAGTGACACGCACCGTGGCCAAAGCCGATGTGCGGATTGGTCTCCGCAGCCAGGCCAACTAGGCCCGGACGAACCGGCCCAACCGCCGACCAAAACAGGTGGCCCCACCCCCGCCGCTCCCGCAACCACAGCGAAGGCGCAGGTCAGCAAGCCTAAGCACGGCGAAAGACAGCACAGACGGCCGCACCCACGTGACACCCACCGTCCACACCGCCCGGACAACACAAAAGGCCCGACCCGCGTTTCCGCAGGCCAGGCCTTCTATGATCTTGCGCGCCCGAAGGGACTCGAACCCCTAACCTTCTGATCCGTAGTCAGATGCTCTATCCGTTGAGCTACGGGCGCTGGTGCTCGGCCAGTCTACACACCCGGCCTTCGCGCGGAGACTCCGGGATTCGAACCCGGGAGGGGCTTTAAGACCCCAACCGCATTAGCAGTGCGGCGCCATAGACCAGACTAGGCGAAGTCTCCCCGGTGGCCCGCAGACCACCGCGCCCGAGGATACAGGCCCCGGCCTGCCGGGAGCAAAGCGACTACCGGAACGAGCCGTTCGCGTTCCGACGAGAGTCGGTTCCCCTGGCTGTGCGGCGCCGTGATCGGGACTACGCTTCATCGACATGCAGGAGCAGCCGCCCAGCGAGCAGACCCGCCGAGAACCTGCTGAAGAAGCCCGCAGGCGCTCCCCGAAGGCGACCTTCACCCCGCCTCCGGCACCCTCGCCTCCGGATCAGGACGGGCAGCAACACGACTCCGGTGGGCCGCGCACCCGCCGCGCTAAGGCCGCTCCGACCGTGCTTTTCCAGCCGCCGCCTGCTCCGGAACCGGCATTGCCGCGCCAGCTCCGGCCGACAGCGTCCGCGCCGCCGGTCATCCCCGCGCCACCGTTCGCGGCCGCACCGCCGGACGCGGCCAGGACCGAAACGGACACCGGAGGCGCCGACGCGACGACGCCGCTTCGACGGACCGGCGCCGCCCGGCCCGGAAGGATGCCGGACGCGACCGACCAGCCGGGCGGCCGGGCATCCACCGAGCAGACCGGTGACGCGAGGTCCGGCAACGCCGGAACCACCTCGGCCGCTTCCAGGCCCGAGCACAGGCGTCCGGCCACGGACGAGCCAGACAGGGCCAGGCCCGGCACGATCAAGCCCAGCACGACCAAGCCCGACCTGGCCGAGCCGGACCCGGCCAGGCTCGACACGGCGGGGCCGAACCCGGCCGGGCCAGAGGCGTCGGGCCGGAAGGTGTCAGGTCCGGAGCCGTCGAGCACGGAGGAGGCCGGCACGGAGGCGTCGGAGCCTGCAGCGAAGAAAGCCGCGAAGAAGGCTCCGGCGGCCAGGAAGACGGCCCGAAAGGCCGCACCCGACGAGACGACGGCAGGCGAAACTGCCCCGGCCAAGACCACCCGGGCCAAGACCACGCCGAGAAAGGCCGCCCCGGCCAGAACCACCCCGACCAAGACCACCGGGGGCAGGGCCACTGTGACGAAGGCAGCCCGTGCGAAGGCCACCCCGGCGCCGGAAACGGCCGCCACGACCCGGAAGACCGCCAAGAAGGCCGCTGCGGCCGCTGCGGGCGGGTCGAACGCCGACCCGGCGCCGCAGGTCGCCACCACCATGCCGGCACCGGCCACGGAATCCGGCCCGACCACGGCCACCCCGATGACCGCACCCACCACGCCGCCGGCCGAGGACACCCCGGCCACCGCCGACAGCGAGCCGGGCCGTACGCCGGAATCGGAGCTGCGGGTGCTCGTGGCACGCGTGCTCGACCATCCGGGCTTCGCGCCGGAGTTGCTGGCCCTGACCGCGGTCGAGGCGCTCGGCCCCCGGGCGGCCGACTGGGCGCGGCGGTTGCGGGAGACGTACCCGAAGGCGGATGGCGACGGCCTGGCCCGGCTGGCCAGCCGGCGGTTCGTCCGGCAGGCCGGGATCGGCGGGGCGACCGCGGCGCTGGCCGGCGCCTTCGCGCCCGTGGTCGAGCTGGCCGCGGTGCTCTGGTCGCAGGCGAACCTGGTGCTGCACCTGGCGGCAGCGTACGACCGCGACCCGACGCATCCCGACCGGGCAGCCGAGTTGCTGTTGCTGACCCAGGTGCACCCAAACGAGGCGAGTGCCCGCTCGGCGCTGGCGGCGGCCCGGACGGCGGACTGGCCGGGCGAGCAGCCGGAGGCCAGGGCGGCCGAGGCGGCCTGGCGGCTGGCCGCCCCGCTGGCCGCACAGGCGGGTGGCTGGCTGGGCCTGCGGCTGGCGTCCCGGCTGCTACCCGGCGCGGCGGTGCTGGCGGCGGCGGCCGGCGACTCGGCGGCGGCACAACGGCTGGCGGCCCGCGCGATGGCCGCCTACCGCCCACCCCGCCTCCCCCTCAACCAGCCTGCGCCCCGCCCCGCGCCCGCTTAGGGCGTGTCACCCGGACACGGTCCTGGTCGATCAAGAGGTTCGGGTCACGACACGTCGATGGGGCGGACGCAAACCTCTTGATCAACGCGGCTCACAACCGGGCCGGCCGCACAGAGGGGTCAGAGCCAGTCGAACCACTCTTTGGGCAGCAGGCTGTAGCCGACGAAGGCGACGATGTCGAGCAGGGCGTGCGCCACGATCAGCGGCATCACCCGACGGGTACGCAGATAGAAGAGACTGAACACGACGCCCATCACGGCGTTGCCGACGAACGCGCCGAAGCCCTGGTAGAGGTGGTACGAGGCGCGCAGCAGCGCGCTGGTCGCGATGATCGCGGCGACTCGCCACTGGAGTTGACGCAGCCGGGTCATCAGGTAGCCGACCACGATCACCTCCTCCAGGATGGAGTTCTGGAAGGCGGCGAGGATCAGCACCGGCACCGTCCACCAGAGGTCGGGCAGCGCGGCCGGCACCACCGTGGCGTTGATGCCGAGCTGCGCCGCCACCCAGAACAGCGCCAGGCCGGGCAGCCCGATCAGTGCCGCCAGCCCGGCTCCCTGGGCGAGATCGGCCCCGGGCCGCCGGGCGTCCAGGCCGAGGGTCCGCGCCGGATCGTCCGGCTCCCGGGCCAGCAGGTGTACGGCGAGCAGCACCGGCAGCAGCGCGAACACGATGCCGAGCAGCTGGTACGTGAGGTCGAGGTACGGCCGGGCCGACGCGGAGGTGTTCAGCGCGGCGGTCTGTCGGGACAGTCCACCCTCGGCGGTCAGCTTCGCGATGATCGACACCGTGGCGTAGACGGCTGACTGGCCGAGGGAGAGGCCGAGCACCAGCAGCGTCTCGGTGCCGAGGACCCGGCGGGACACCGGGCGGGTGAGCTCAACGGTCACCGCACCACTCTGCCCGACCGTTGGCGCTGGTGGCACCCGGGTGCCACTGAACGGGCCTCATAATGCGATCGCACATTCTGTGCGACCTTCATACACGCTCCGTGGACATTCTATGGGGGCCCGATCCGCCGTCAGAAGAAGGAGCGCCCCCGGTGGACAACTTCGCGCGGCTGCTGAAGGAGAGCTGGACCCTGGTGGAGGGGGATCGGGTCCGGCTGAGCGGTTACTTCTACGCCCGCCTCTTCCTCCTCGACCCCGAGCTGCGCAAGCTCTTCCCGGTGCAGATGGCCGGGCAGGGCGATCGGCTGCTCGAAGCGATCATCACGGCGATCCACACCGTGGACGACCCGGAGGGCTTCGACGAGTTCCTCCGCGCGCTCGGCCGGGACCACCGCAAGTACCACGTCGAGGCCACCCACTACGACACCATGGGCGTGGCGCTGCTCGACGCGTTGCGCAGCACCGCCGGGGACGGCTGGAACCTGGAGTACGACCAGGCGTGGCGGGACGCGTACGCGGCGATTGCCGAGAAGATGCTCGCCGGCGCGGCGGCGGACACCAACCCGCCGTTCTGGCACGCCGAGGTACTGACCCACGAGCGGTACGGCCCGGACACCGCCGTTTTCACCTGCCGGGCGCTGCAACACCCGCTCTCATGGAAGGCGGGCCAGTACGTCAGCGTCGAGGCACCCCGCTACCACCCCCGGGTGTGGCGGACGTACTCGGTGGCCAACGCCCCGAACGACGACAACGTGCTGGAGTTCCACGTCCGTACGCCTGCGGGTGCCGGCTGGGTCTCCGGCGCTCTGGTCCGCCGCTTGAAGCCGGGCGACCTGCTGCGGGTGGCCGCGCCGATGGGCTCGATGACGCTGGACCGCTCGTCGGAGCGGGACATCCTCTGTGTCGCCGGAGGCGTCGGTCTGGCCCCGATCAAGGCACTGGTGGAGGAACTGGCCGGCTTCAACCGGGCTCGTTGGGTGCACGTCTTCTACGGCGCCCGTACCGAGGCGGACCTCTACGGCCTCGACCGGCTGCGGGAACTGGTCGCGGCGCACCCGTGGCTGTCGGTCACCCCCGCCTGCAGTGAGGATCCGGACTTCGACGGCGAGCAGGGCGACATCTCCGACGTGGTGGCCCGCTACGGCCCGTGGACGACGCACGACTGCTACGTCTCCGGTTCGGTGGCGATGGTTCGGTCGACGTTGCGGGTGCTCGCCGCGGACGACGTCCCGCCGCAGCACACCCGGTACGACACCTTCGGCAACCTGTAGCACCCCTGAGGCTTTCTCCCCCCAAACCGGGGCGCGTGCCCCTGCCCCCTGGGGCACGCGCCCCGGTCCCCCGATCGGGCGGACCGGCACCGCCCCCGCGACCACGCCTGCGCCGGCCGTCGTTCCCACCCGGCGCGGGCGTGGTCGTGTACAACTCGGCGAGCGGGCGGGGTCGTGCAGTGGAATCGCCGGTCAGTACCGCCAGGGGTGGCCGGACTCCCGGTACTCCTCGATCGGCACCAACGGCACTCCCGGCGCCATCCGGTCGACGTAGAGCCGGCCGTCCAGGTGGTCGATCTCGTGCGCCACCAGCCGGGCCATGCCGAACTCGAACGACGTGATCACCCGGCCGCCGTCGTACTGCGCGTGTTCCACGTCCAGCCGCAGTGGTCGCGGCACCAGCCCCCGGTGGTCGAAGAAGGAGAGGCAGCCCTCGTACTGCTCGTCGGTGTCCGGCGCGGCGTCGACCACCCGGGGGTTGAGCAGCACCACGGGCTCGGCCGACCGGTCGGGCGGGCGGACCACGGCCGCGGCACGGCCGATGTCGAGCTGCGGAGCGGCGATCCCCACCCCCTTCGTGAACGGGTGCAGTTCGTCCAGTCGGGCCAGCGCGGTGACCAGCCGGTCGACGACCTCCCGGGCGGCCTGTTCCTCGCGTGGCAGGTCGAACGGGCGGGCCGGCTGCCGCAGCAGGTCGACGCCGCGCTGGAGGATGCCGAGCCCACGCATCCGGTCGGACGGCCGGACCCGGCCGCCCTCCGGCTCGGCGTCCGGCTGCGCGCGGAAGCGCCACTGCATGCGGTACCGGGCGTTCAGCGGCGGGTCGACCGTCGCCCAGTCGAAGATCGCCCGGTCGCCGTCGTCGCGTCGGGTGACCGCGGTGCGCAGCGGGCCCTCCTCCGCCGAGAGCGAGGTCTCCGCGCCCCAGACCTGCGGATCCAGCGTCGCCGGCAGGTCCAGGCGTACGGCGAGGTGCCGGGTCGGTACGCGGACCGCGCGCTGGAACCACGGCCCCCACTTGTCCTGCCCGACGGTGTACGCGTACTCGATGGTGGCGCGGCGGCCGGGGTAGAGCGGAAATCGCCGGTCGGAGTTCTCGAAGAGCAACCAGATCTCCTTGAACGCGTCCCGGTCGTGCTTGGCCCGCCAGTGCATGGCCTCGCGCTCGCCGGATTCCTTTCGGAACGCCCGTAGTTGCAGTTCGGCGAAGGAGAGTGGGTGTTCCCGGTGGTGCCGGTTGGAGCGGCCCGGGTCGTTGGGGTAACGGTCCACGGCGACCCGGACCAGGTAGCGGGTGACCGGTTCGGTGCCGGCGTTGTACAACTCGCGGCGGATGACGCAGCGGTAGGCGTCCTCGACGTGGGTGAGCCTGGCCGTCTCACGCTCGACGATCAGGCCGGTACCGGGCGGCATCCACTGACCGGGGAGGGTGGTCTCCCGGTGGTTGCGCTCGCTGCGGGTGTGACGCAGGCCGTCGTACTCCCGGAAGCGCTGCCAGATCGCGCCGCCGGCCTCCAGAACGGCCTCGGCGCGGCGCGCGAAGTCCTCGGTGGGTCGGTGCCGCCGCCCCTCGACGTGGCTGACGTACGACGGGTCGAAGCCCATCAGGTTGGCTAGCTGTTTCTTGGACAGCCCCCGCTCCGTCCGGTGCCGTGCGAGTTCGGCGGCGAACGAGTCGGCAGCCCGATCGAGCGGTGAGGTCGTCATCAGCTTCCTCGTGGCCGGGTGTACCCAGTTTCACGTTGCGTCGCCGGACGCACACAGAAATGGCACCTTGTCGACAAGACGCTTGACTGTTGAGCGATTTCTGTCGACACTGCCCCGAGTTTCCGGGCACACACGCTGGGTAATCGCCAGCGCGGGAGTGACCCGAGCCTCTCGTTTTTCACCCGGTCATGGGTTCCTCGACGCCAGGAAGTGTGGTTAGGCTAGCCTTAGTTTGACCGTGGCGTCTCGGACCTGGGGGGGGGTAGAGCAGTGACAGTGGTGCTGCCCGTCCACGACGCCCCCGCCACGCCGCTCGCCCCGGTAACCGCAGCCTTGCGAGCCATGTTCGGCACCGACGACCTGCCCGGACTCGCACCGGGGCTGGTGGTCGCCGACGAGGCCGGCTGGGCCCCGGCGACGACGCTGACCGACGGCGCCCGGCTGCCGGAGCTGCTGGGCTCGGCCGCCCGCCTCTGGGGCGGCACCCCGCACGCCTCCGCCGCGCTGGCCTGGAAGTCGTACAGCTACTGGACGGCGCTGCCGGTGGTGCTCGCTTGGGCCGCCGCCCGGCGCGTACCACTGCTCGACCCGTCGGCGACGCTCATCCACTTCGCGGACCAGCATGCCCTGGTGACCCTGGGCCTGCGCCAGTCGACCCCGGTCGCGGTCCTGCCCAACGACCCGCTGGCGCTCACCGGTCCGCCCCAGGTCCGAGTGGTGGCCGACGAGCGGGAACTGCTCGCGGCGCTGCGCGCCACGCTGCTGGACGCGCACCTGTCCCCGATGATCGCCGCAATCCAAGCCGAGGTACGCGTCAGTACCCGCACCCTGCTCGGCTCGGTGGCCTCCGGCATTGCACACGGGCTGCTGCGGGCCGCCGACGGGCTGCCCGGCTCGGCCGTCGAGGCGATCGACACGCTGCTCGCCACGCTCGACCTGACCGACCTGGTGGAGCTGGTGCCCGGCCCGAACGGGGAGCCGACGGTGCAGCGACGCACCTGCTGCCTGGCCTTCACCCTGCCCAAGCCGAAGGTCTGCCAGGGCTGCTGCATCCGCACCGCCTGACCGGGCCGACAGGTCCGGCCCGCGTGGCGTGGTTGACCGAACTGGTCAGCCGGTCAGCGGTCGCACGTCCCACAGCCACACACCGCCGGTAAACGTGGGCTCGATCCCGGTCAGTGCGGTCATCCCCTGCCGCAGGGCGTCGGCGCGCTCGTGCGGGCCGAGGATCACCACGCCGGCCCGCCAGTAGCGCAGGTCCTCCACCGCCTCCTGCCGGGTCTGTGTGGTAATCGGCGGCACCTCGCCGGTACGGCGGATGGTGGCGAAGAAGCTGCTGGTCGGGCGCGGGGGCGCGGTGAACAGGGCGACCCGCCCCTTGCCGGGCCGGGTGTCCGGGCCGAGGAAGTAGCCGCGGGCGATCGGCATCGCCGTCCGGGTCTGCGCGGACCAGCGCAGCGGTTCGGCGTACTCGGTGTCGGGCAGCGGCAGGGTCACCACGCTGCGCCCGCCGGTCAGGTAGGGGCGCCAGGCTCCGGAGGTGACGAACTCGGGAGTCGGTTCGAGGCGTTTGGTCGGCAGCGGCGTGGGCAGCACCGGCACCAGCGCCATCGCCAGCACGGTCACCGTGCCGAAGCGGATCTGCGACCGCCGGTCCGGATATCGGGCGGCCAGCTCTCGGACCCGCTCGGCACCGTACGCGAGCAGCAGCCCGATGATCGGGGTGATGGCCAGCGACCAGCGGGTCGGCACCACCGAGTGCAGCACCGGGAGGTCCTCCAGCACCGCCCACGGCCCCGGGATGCCGGTTCCCCGGCGGTCGAAGCGGATCTCCCGGCCGAGGGAGAGCACCGCGAAGATCACCCCGAGCACAGCCAGTCCGATCACCACCGCGCTGCGGCGCAGCCACCACACCAGCGCCACCACCAGGATCACCAGCGGCCAGCCGAAGAAGGCGTTCTCCTCGGTGGGATTCTTGGCCAGGCCGGTGGCGCTGCGCGCGTCGCCAGCCAGCGACTCCCGCGCGTACGCGAAGAACGAGGCCACGTCGGTGGAGTAGCCCCGGATCAGCCAGGACAGCCCGTTGTAGGCGCCCGGACCGAAGAACTGAACGTAGAGCGGGTAGGCCAGCAGCACGGCGCAGACCGCGGCGGCCACGCCGAGGCCGGCGAGGAACGGGCGGGTCCGGCCGCGTACCTCGGGCCGGCCGATCACCAGCGCGACGATCACCACGCCGAGACCGATCGCGGTCATCAGCAGGATCTCCAGGTTCAGGAACGCCTGCCAGACGATCACCAGCGCGAGCAGGAGGCCGTTGCGTAGCCAGCGACCGGCCTCACCGAGCCGCACCGTACGCCAGATGATCAGCGGCACCACGAATTGCGACACGATGTTCGGATGCGCGTTGGCGTGCGAGACCATGGCCGGCGCGTACGCGCAGAAGGTCGCGCCCAGCCAGGCCGGCCCGCGCGAGCCGACCAGCACCCGGGACAGCACGAAGTACCAGGCGGTCGCCGTGGCGATCATGCCGAAGGTGAGGAAGACCAGGAACGAGGTGCGCGTGCCGAGCAGCACGGTAATCGGCGCCATTGGCAACGAAACGGATAACACCGACGTATTCGCCATGAGGTTGACCGATTCGGGAACGTTCATCCGGTCGGACGAGAACGGGTAGGCGAATTCAGTTACCACCCGGGCGCCGTGCGCCATCATCCACTCGAATTGCGCCATATCAGTGGGGTTGTCCCGAATGCCGTCGGCCGGATTCAGCCACAACCGCAGCGTGACCCAGAAGCCGAGTACGACAAAGCTCGCCACGGCGGCGAGGTCCTTCAACCGTCCTGACCTGGGCATACCGCCATCGCGCCCCGACCGAGTCGCCACCCCTCCCGGCCCGGACTCCTCGGCAGGGCGGCCCGATTCAGGAGTAGTCATAACAATTCAGAGCGTAGTCGACCTATCGGGCCACCGTGCGGGGTTCGGGACACTCGCGTAACATCTGCCAGGTTTGCTGACCACCACCGATCGTGCACCTAGCCCCCGACCAATTCGGCCATCCCAGGCCCCGATATTTCCGCCTTCCGGGCGGATGGTTCACTCAGTCGGTCCTGGCGCGGTCGAGTCGTATCGTGAGGAATCGACGCATGGCAGAAATCACTGGGGATCAGCGCGTGCAGTCCGAGGTCCTGGAGGGCCTCGCCACCGCGGTCAACCACCGGCGCTGGTTCGTCGAGCTGGCCGTGCCCCACCTCGGCGACAACCCGATCGAGATCGGCAGCGGTCTCGGCGACTACGCTCTGGAGTGGGCCGAGCACTTCCCCCGGTTCACCGCCACCGAGGCCGACCCGGACCGCCTGGTCGCGCTCAAGGAGCGCCTCGCCGACCAGCCGAGCATCGAGGTACGCGAGATGCTGCTGCCGCACTCGGAGCAGGGCGACTACAGCGCCGCGGTCTCGTACAACGTGCTGGAACACATCGAGGACCACGTGGGCGCGCTGCGCAGCATGGGCGACCTGGTCCGGCCCGGCGGAGCCGTGATCATCATCGTGCCGGCGTTCCAGTTCGCGATGAGCCCGGCCGACATCGCCACCGGCCACGTACGCCGCTACACGAAGAAGACCCTGTCCGCGGCGATGACCGAGGCGGGCCTGCGGGTGGAGAAGATCCACTACGCGAACGCGCTCGGCCTGATCGGCTACTTCATGGCCACCAAGGTCTTCCGCTTGATGCCGAAGGAGGGCCCGATGGTGAAGGTCTACGACACCCTGGTCCTCCCGGCGACCAAGGCCGCCGAGCAGATCGCCCACCCGCCCTTCGGCCAGTCCGTCTTCGCCGTAGCCCGCACCCCCGCCTAACCCCCCGCCCCCACCGCCCCCACCCACCCACCCCCGCCCGACACCCGGTTGATCATGAGGTTAGCGGGTGTTTTCGAGATCAAACCGCCCGCTAACTTCATGATCAACCGGGCTGGACGGGGCTGGGGGCGGTGGGGCGGGGATTAGAGGGTGATCTGGTAGGTGGGGCGGATGGCGGCTCGGGCGAGGGTGTGGAAGGTGAGGTTGAAGCCGACGTAGGCGGGGGTCGCGTCGGGAGTGATGTCGAGGCGCTCGACGTCGAGGGCGTGCACCGCGAAGACGTACCGGTGCGGACGGTCACCGGCGGGCGGCGCGGCGCCGCCGAAGCCCTGCGCGCCATAGTCGTTTCGTACGGTGAATGCGCCCCGCAGGTCGTCGCCGGACGCGCCGCGCGGCAACTCCGTCACGTCGGCCGGCAGGTTCACCAGCACCCAGTGCCAGAACCCACTGCCGGTCGGCGCGTCCGGGTCGAAGCAGGTCACCACGAAGCCCTTGGTCTCCGCGGGGAAGCCCGACCAGGCCAGGTGCGGCGAGACGTCGCCGCCACCGGTGCTGCCGTGCGCGTGTGCGGCGTCCATCGGCTCGCCGTTCTGCACGTCGTCGCTGGTCAGGGTGAACGAGGCGACGGTCGGCAGCAACTCGTACGGGTCCGGGGCGATCGGTCGTTCCAGGGTCATCGACACAGGTCCTTCCGGTGGAAGTGGTGTTCTGCGCCCCTTCATACCCTGTGACGCGTCGGCGCACGAGAAATCCGGCGCAGTGTCCGCCGTAACCGAGAACCGCTCACCCCGGTTGTCACCCTGCAACGGTCGATCGAAGGAGTTCCTTGGCCGGAATCTGGCGCGACTTCCTCACCGCACTGGTCGACGCCGTCCGCCGGCCTGACCGGCAGCAGCTGCGCGTCGAGCGGCGCCGGGCGGTGGAGCGACTCGCCGAACAGAAGATCCGCGAGGACCAGCGGGAACGCCCGCCGGAGGGGTGAGCGGAGGGTGTGGGATTCGAACCCACGAAGACATCGCTGCCTTACCGGTTTTCAAGACCAGCGCCATCGGCCACTAGGCGAACCCTCCCGGGGCCGCGCAACGCGCGGCCGTGCTCAGTCTGCCACGCCCGGCGAATCGGCGAACGGGCGAGCTACCCGATCCATCATGATCAACTACGCTGCGTGGCGTCGGGGCCGTGGACCATGGGATGAGCCGGCCGGGTCCACAGTGGTGGATCACCGCAAGGCGGTCCGGGCCGGGCGAACCGGATCGGCGGGAAGATCCCGGGCCTGGGCGTGCCGGCGGGGGTGAATCGGGTAAGACTGGGCCATGCGCGCGATCACGATCCCGGAGCCCGGCGGACCCGACGTGCTGGCCTGGAGCGAGGTGCCCGACCCGCAGCCGGGGCCGGACGAGGTGGTCGTCGACGTACGGGCCACCGCGGTCAACCGGGCCGACCTGCTGCAGCGGCAGGGGCACTACCCGCCGCCACCGGGTGCGCCCGCGTACCCCGGGTTGGAGTGCTCCGGGGTGGTGAGCGCGACCGGCCCCGACGTCACCAGCGCTCGGGTGGGTGACGAGGTCTGCGCACTGCTGTCCGGCGGCGGGTACGCCGAGCGGGTGGCCGTGCCGGCCGGGCAGCTGCTGCCGGTACCGGCCGGGGTCGACCTGGTCGACGCCGCGGCGTTGCCCGAGGTGGCGTGCACGGTCTGGTCGAACGTGGTCCAGTTGGCCCGTCTGACAGCGGGCGAGACGCTGCTGGTGCATGGCGGCGGCAGCGGGATCGGCACGTTCGCGATCCAGCTCGGCACCGCGCTCGGCGCGACCGTGGTGGCGACCGCCCGGGCGGCGAAACACGATCGGCTGCGTGAGTTGGGCGCCGGGCACCTGGTCGACTACCGGGAGCAGGACTTCGTCGAGGAGGTCCGCAAGGTCACCGACGGTCGGGGCGCGGACGTGGTTCTCGACATCATGGGCGCGTCCTACCTGGGCCGTAACGTCGCCGCCCTGGCCACCGGAGGGCGGCTCGTGGTGATCGGCATGCAGGGCGGACGGAAGGGCGAGCTGGACCTCGGCGCGCTGCTGGCCAAGCGCGGCACGGTCGCGGCGACCGCGCTGCGCTCACGCCCGCTCGACCAGAAGGCCGCGATCGTCCAGGGGGTACGCCAGCAGGTCTGGCCGTTGATCGAGGCGGGCCAGGTCCGCCCGGTCGTCGACCGGCGCCTGCCGATCACCGATGCGGCCGACGCGCACCGGCTGGTCGAGTCGAACGAGCACGTCGGCAAGGTGCTGCTCACCGTCGGATGAGCCACCGGCAGGGTCAGCCGCACCCGACGGCTGGGCCAGTCGAAGCAGGCCGGTTTCGGCGAGGGTGCGGGCGGTGGCGGCGGCACCGAAACGCGGGCCAAGCCGCACCGAAACGCGGGCCTGCCGCACCGGAGGCGGAGGCTGGCCGCACCGGAATCCGGGCCGGCCGCACCGGAATCCGGGGTCGGCTTCAGCGGGGTAGGGT
Source organism: Micromonosporaceae bacterium KJ-029 (assembly GCA_005402585.1). Classification (GTDB taxonomy): domain Bacteria; phylum Actinomycetota; class Actinomycetes; order Mycobacteriales; family Micromonosporaceae; genus Micromonospora. Next base: position 94,758 of record BIFP01000015.1, read on the forward strand.
GAGCCGGGCGCCGGGTCCCTCGCCGGCCAGTTCGTCCGCGGGGTTGTAGAGGGCACAGCGCCGCAACGACAGGCAGCCGCAGCCGATGCAGCCGTCGAGGTCGTCGCGGAGCCGGACCAACAGGCTGATCTTCTCCTCCAGCCGCTCCCGCCAGGCGGTGGAGAGCCGCGCCCAGTCCTCGGCGGTCGGCGTACGCGAGGCGGGCAGCGAGTCCAGCGCGGCCCGGATCTCGTCCAGCGAGATGCCGACCTGCTGCGCGATCCGGATGAACGCCACCCGGCGCAACTCGCCCCGGTGGTACCGGCGCTGGTTACCGCCGGTACGGTCGGCCCGGATCAGCCCCAGCCGCTCGTAGTAGCGCAGCGCGGACTGCGCCACCCCACTACGGGCGGCGAGTTGACCAATGGTGAGCGCTTCCTGCATCACATCGCCTTGAGTTGAACCTCGCTTTAACTTGCAGGCTATCCGCATGACCACACTCGCCACCACCACGGCCCGGATCGCCGAGGCCGCCGCGCCCCTCGACGGCCGGCTTCCGGTCGCCCCGCTGCTGGAGCGGGTCCGCGCCGGCCGGAAATTCGGACCGAACGTCTACTCGACCCTCGACGTGCTCTGGGTGCTCTACGACCGGGTTCTCCGGGTCACCCCCACGACCGCCGACGACCCCGACCGGGACCGGTTCCTGCTCTCCAAGGGGCACGCGGTCGCCGGCTACTACGCGGTGCTCGCCGCGAAGGGCTTCGTCCCACCCGACTGGCTGGACGACCAGGGCGGGCCGGAGAGCCGGCTCGGCGACCACCCGGACCGGACGCTGGTGCCCGGGGTGGAGATCGGCTCCGGCTCGCTCGGGCACGGCCTCGGCCTGGCCGTCGGCACCGCGCTCGGGTTGCGCGCCCAGGGCCGGCTCGAACCGAGGGTGTACGTCCTCCTCGGTGACGCCGAGCTGGACGAGGGCTCCAACCACGAGGCGATCGCGTACGCGGGCGCAACCGGCGTGCCGAACCTGACCGCCATCGTGGTCGACAACTCCTCCGCCACGCACGGCTGGGCGGGCGGGTTGGCCAGTCGGTTCACGGTCAACGGGTGGACCGCGGTCACGGTCGACGGGCGCGACCACGCAGCTCTGTACACCGCCCTCACCGGACACCACGGTCACCGGCCGCACGTCGTCGTCGCGGTCGTCGAGAACGGGGAACAGTCATGAGGGAGAGCTTCGTCGACACCACCACGACCCTGCTGGCCGAGAATCCGCGTACCGCGCTGGTGCTCGCCGACATCTCCGCCGAGGCATTCGCCCCGGCCCAGCGGCGCCACCCGGACCGTGTGCTCAACCTCGGCATCCGCGAGCAGTTGATGCTCGGCGTGGCCGGCGGGCTGGCGCTGACCGGGTTACGACCGATCGTGCACAGTTACGCGCCGTTCCTGGTGGAGCGGGCGTACGAGCAGATCAAGCTGGACCTCGACCACCAGGCGGTGAGCGCCGTGCTGGTCAGCGTCGGTGCCTCGTACGACCGGGCGGCGGCCGGGCGGACCCATCTCAGCCCGGCCGACGTCTCGCTGCTCGACACCCTGGCCGGCTGGACCGTGCACGTACCTGGGCACCCGGCCGAGGTGCCCGGCCTGCTGCGCGCCACGGTGGCCGCCGACGGCCCGGCGTACCTGCGGCTGTCGACGCTGCGCAACGAACGCCCGCACGTCGGCGACGGCTCGCTGGTGGTGGTGCGGGACGCCGGGGCGGGCGCACCCCTGCTGGTCGCGGTCGGCCCGACGCTGGATGCCGCCCTCGCGGCGGTCGCGGAGCTGCCGGTGACCGTGGCGTACACCCACCGGCCACGCCCGTTCGACATCGCCGGCCTGCGGGCCCTCGCCGGCACCGAGGTGATCCTGGTCGAGCCCTACCTGGCCGGCACCTCGACCCGGGTGGTCGCCGCGGCGCTGGCGGACCGGCCGCACCGGCTGCTCGCGCTCGGGATCGGGCGGGAGGAGTTGCGCCGCTACGGCTCCGCCGAGGACCACACCCGCTGGCACGGACTGGATGCGGCGGGATTGCGTCGCTCGGTCACCGACTTCCTGTCCCCGGCCCTGGTCTAGCGCCGGTGGAGTCGCCGGCCCGCCGCTGGCTCCGGAGCCGGCGGCGGGATCAGGAGGCGGGGGTGTCGGCGGGGCGGCGGCGGGTGCGCTCGCGACCGAGGATGAAGAGCGCCTCGACGCCGTCCCGCCAGGTGATCTTCTTGCCTTCCTCCCGGCCCCGGGCCCGGTAGCTGATCGGCACCTCGTACGGCCGGATCCGGCGGCGCAGGAGCTTGCCGGTCACCTCGGCCTCCATACCGAAGCCGCGGGAGCGGACGTCCAGCGACCGGTACAGCGCCACCGGCATCAGCTTGAAGCAGGTCTCCAGGTCGCCGATGTAGGAGTTGAACAGCACGTTCGCCGCCATGGTGACGCCCTTGTTACCCATCACGTACCAGAAGCTGTAGGCGCTGTGGCTGCCGAAGGTCCGGTTGCCGTAGACCACGGTCGCCCGGCCGTCGAGCACCGGGGCGAGCAGCTTGGGGATGTCCTGCGGGTCGTACTCCAGGTCGGCGTCGAGGATGACCATGTACTCGCCCTCGGCGGCGGCCACCGCCGTCCGGATGGCCGCGCCCTTGCCCGCGTTGCGCTGATGCGTGATCACCCGCAGTCGCGCGTCGTCGGCCCGGCCGAGGATCTCCCCGGTGCCGTCGCGGCTACCGTCGTCGACCACGACGAGTTCGATCTCGCACGGATACTCGACGGCAAGGGCCTGCTTCAGGGCATCCGCGATGCGTTCTTCCTCGTTGTAGACCGGCATGAGGATCGACAGCTTCACGGGATTCTCCACGAGGGCGGCAATATGTCGGCCATAGCCTAGCCTGGCAGGTCAGTAATGTGGTGGCGACCGCCGATGGAAACCGAGGGTCGGACACCCAGGCTGATGGTGTTTACTTCCGGCCATGTCGGCCGCCGGCTTCCCGCTCGTCCTGGTTCCCATCGTCGCCGTCGCGCTGCTCGGCGTGGCGTTGCGGCCACGAACCGTGGAAAGCGTTGCTCCCCGCCGGCTCGCGATGATCCGGGCAGCGGTGGCCACCGGCGCCTTCGCGGTGCTGACGGTCGAGGTGCTGGGCGCGCTCCGGCTGCTGACCGCGTCCGCGTTCGGCGCGGCCTGGCTGCTCTTCCTCGCGGCTGCGGCGGTGGCCGCCGGCTGGCGCCGCCGCGCCGACGCGGCGGGCCGACGCCACGCGGGCACGGCCGACGGGACGACTCCGTCGCTTCCGGACACCGGATCGCTCACCTCGCCGGCGCCGTCGCCCGCCCTCGCCGCGGCGCCGTCGGGCCCGTCGGCGGTGAGCGTCCGGGCGAGCGCCGGCACCGCGACCGCAGGGCCGGGTCGTCCGACCGTGCCCTCCACGGCGGACACCGCACCGGGCACGCCGACCGCCGGCGGCTGGCGCGCCACCTTGACCGACTTCTGGCGTACGGCGAGCCGCGGCGAGCGGCTGCTCGCCGGCACGGTCGGCGGGCTGCTCCTGGTCGAGTTGCTGATCGCACTGCTGGCCGCGCCGAACAACTTCGACTCGCAGACGTACCACCTGCCGAAAGTGGAACGCTGGGTGGCCCAGGGTGACCTCACGTTCTGGGCCACCGCGATCCATCGGCAGGTGACCATCCCGCCGGGCGCGGAATACCTGCTGCTGCACCTGCGGCTGTTCACCGGCGGCGATGCGCTGTACAACCTGGTCCAGTGGGCCGCCGGGGTGGGCTGCCTGTTGGCGCTCTCCCGGGTCACCGCACAGCTCGGCGGTGGCCGGCGGGCCCAGCTGCTCACCGCGTTCGTGCTGGCCACCACGCCGATGGTGGCGCTCCAGGCGACCAGCACCCAGACCGACCTGGTCTGCGCCGCCTGGGTGGCCTGCACGGCAACCCTCGCGCTCGACGGGCTGCGGCGACGCGCCGGCGTCGGCGACCTGCTCGCACTCGGTGCGGCCGCCGGGCTGACCGCGCTGACCAAGACCAGCGGACTGCTCGCGGTGGGCCCGCTGCTGGTGCTCTGGGGGTTGGGCCAGCTCCGCGTGGCGTACGCCGGCCGACCGGCCGACCGCCGTCGGATCCCGCTCGCCGGGGTCGGCCGTACGGTCGGCGCCTCGATGCTGATCCTGCTGGTGGCCGCCACCGTCGTCGGTCCGTTCCTGGGCCGGGTGCACGCCGAGTTCGGTCACCCGCTCGGCCCGCCCCGGCTGCGCGAGTCGGTGCCGATGGAGCGACACGATCCGCCGTCGGTGCTGGTGAACGCGCTCCGCATCGGGCACACCGCACTGGACACCCCGCTGGCCCCACTCCGCCAGGCCACCGCCGAGGCGATCATCGGCGTGGCCGGGCTGATCGGGGTCGATCCGCAGGACCGGGCGATCACCTTCGGGCGGGAGGTCTTCCCGGTACCGTCCTGGTACCCGGACGAGGACCGGGTGGCGTTTCCGCTGGCCGGGGGGTTGGCGCTGATCGGTGCCGTGGCGGCGGTACGCCGGCCGGGTCGGATCAGCTCCGGCTCGGCCGGGGCGCTGCGCGCGTACGCCCTGACGATCGCGACCGCGGTGCTGCTGCATACCGCGATGATCAAGTGGCAGCCCTGGGGGAACCGGCTGGTGCTCTACGCCCTGGCGGTGTCGGTGCCGCTGGCCGGGCTCTGGCTGGACGCCCTCTTCCGCCGCGCTGCGTCGCGCACGGCAACGGGTGGCGAACCGGCTCGCCGCGAGACGCGGGGACGGCGGTCGATCGCCGCGACGCTCGCGGTGACGGTGCTGGCCACCTGCGCGTTGGCCGGCGCGCTGGCGGTGTCGTACGGCTTCCCGCGGCGGCTGGTCGGTGCGGGCTCGGTCTTCACCACGACCGACTGGGAGGCCCGCTTCCTGCGGCGTCCCCAGTGGGCGGAGGAGTACCGCTGGGCGGCCGATGCGGTCCGGGCCGCCGACGCCCGCCGGATCGGCCTGTCGCAGCGCAACGACGACTGGGAGTACCCCTGGTGGCTGCTGCTGCGCGACGCCGACGGCCGGCCGCCGGAGCTGCTCGCCCTGCAGTCGGTCCTTCCCGACCGGCCGGCGACCGACCCGGCGTCGGTGGACGCGATCGTCTGCGTCGGCAGCCGCACGCTCTGCGCGGATCTGGTGCCGCCCGGTTGGCGGTTCGAGTTCCGCAGCTACGTCGGATACGCGCTGCCCGCCGACCGCTGAGCCCTATTGAACCCTTCTCAGCCTCCCCTTGCGGTCCGTTGTAACCGCAGACGAGGGTCGGGACGCAGGCGCCGCGCGGTTCAGGTTGAAAAGGGTTCATTGGTCCGGTTCAGCGGTGTGCGCAAGTATTCCGAGACGCATTCACATACCTGCATCGCAAGCGTTACCGTCCGGTAACTCGATCGACATCCCCCGATCGAGCCGAAAGGAGAGCGTCGATGTCTGGTACCCCTGCCAGGCGTGAACGGACGCATCGACGGCGGCTCGCCCAGGTCGCCGTCCTCGCCACCGCTCTCGTCCTGCCGATGCTGGCCGGGCCGGCCGCACCAGCCGCCGCAGCCGACCGTCCGACCGTCCAGCCACTCCCCGCCCACCTTGAGACGATCCGGGCCGCCGAGGCCACCGCGCTCTACGGCGCACCCGGCATCCGCCCGCTCGAACAGCGGCGCAGCGCCCTGATCACCATGGGCGACAGCCAGATTTCCGGCGAGGGGGTGGGCAACTACGTACCCGGCACACATCAGCCGGGCAACTGGTGCGACCGCTCATACGACCAGGCGGTGTTCCGTACCGGCATCACCGCCGACGAGCGGTACAACATCGCCTGCTCGGGAGCCACCCCGTGGAACCTGATCGTGGGCGGCCCGACCCAGCACAACGAGCTGAACCAGGGCGACCACCTCGCCATCAAGGCACGCAACACGCAGATCAAGTTGATCTGGGTGGTGGTCGGCGCCAACGGCGACGGCACCATCCAGTTCGGCCCGGTTGCCACCGACTGCGCCATCCGCCGCGTCTTCTTCCAGGGCCCCTGCTATCCCACCTACTCCAACCAGTGGACGGTACGCACCGACGGCAGCCGTCAGGCCGTCGAGGAGGCGCTGACCGACATCCGCCGGACCATGACGAACGCCGGCTACCTGCGCTCGGACTACGAGTTGGTGCTCATGTCGTACGCCAGCCCGGCCAGCCCGGACGTGGAGGACAACCCGAACTTCCCCGGCTGGTACGGCGGCGGCTGCCTGCTCTACCTGGCCGACGCCGCGTTCGCCCGGAACAAGGCGGTACCGCTGTTCGAGACAGCACTACGCGCGGCGGCGGCCAACACCGGCACCCGCTACCTCGACGCCAGCCGGCTCTTCCACGGCCACGAGGTGTGCACCGACAACACCTCGGTCCGCGGTCTCTACATCGAGCTGGGCATCTGGGACGAGAACGCGGCCCGGCAGTCGTTCCACCCGAACTACCGGGGACACGGCATGTTCGCCCAGTGCATCACCCAGTTCTACGCATCGGGGCAGGAGCGGGCCACCTGCGTCGACCCGGCGAGCACCGGCAACGGCGTACTCTACCGCGGGCTGATGGAGTTCAAGCAGCTGCGCAATGCCGCCACCGGCACCTGTGTGGACGGCAAGGGCTACGACTCGCGGAACAGCACCGTCCAGCAGTCGTACCGCTGCCACGGCGGGCGTAACCAGGGTTTCTGGTACGACCCGACCCGGCAGTCGCTGCACTCCGAACTCTCCCACGACCGCTGCCTGGACGTGTCCGGCGGCTCGCTGACCTCCGGCACGGCGGTCAACGTCTACGACTGCCACGGCGGCACGAACCAGAAGTTCGTGCTCTCCGGCAACCAGATCCGGGCCGCCGGCAACAACAACCTCTGCCTGGCCTTCGACAACCCGCTGCTGGGCACGCCACGGTTGCGGCTGGCCAACTGCTCCAGCAACTCGCGGCAGCAGTGGTCCTTCGAGTCGCGGTCGTTCCCGAATCCGGTGGGGTACGGGTACGACGACTTCATCGGGTCTCGGGTCTACTGACGGTGGTGGGTGGCCCGCCGTGCGGCGGGCCATCCCCTCAGTCCTGCTTGACGGGGACGACGATCAGGCGGGCCACGGACTTGTCGGCGGTCTTGGCGCCGGCGACGCCGAGGCTCGTGCCGACGGTGATGTCGGCGGGCTCGATCGTCCTGCGGCGCTCAACCACGCGCAGGTCGGCGCCGAAGCTCCAGGTCATGGTGAAGCCGTCGGCCGACCTGACGGTCATCCCGTGGCCGTCGATGCCGGTCACCTCGCCGCGCTGGACCGCGATGGTCTTCGTACCGCCGTCCCTGGTCTGCACAACGACCTCGCCATGCAGCGTGTTCTCGCGCAGCAGCACCCGCGCCGCGCGGCGCTGACGCAGCTCCTCGACCCGCTCTCCCCGCGTCCTGCCCTCGCTGGCGGACGACTCGGACGGTGCGGGGGCGGTCGCGTCGGCTCCCAGTTCGGTGGGGTCGATGCCGAACGCGGCGAGTGCCTGGCCCTCCGCGCTCAGCGCCGCGACCACCTCGACGGCGGTCTCCGGCGCGGCGTCCCGGCCGGTCCGGGTCACACCGCAGCCGGCGGCGGCCAACGTGACCGCCACGAGCAGCGCGGTGGTGGCGGTGGCGGATCCCCTGCGTGCCATGTCTCGTCCTCTCGTCCGTGGTGCCACCACCGTCGCAGGGCTGGATGAGCGAGCCGTCAGGCCGACGTTCGAGCCAGGTAAGGATCCGGCGGCAGCCGGACGGCGAAGGCCGCTCCGCCCTCCGGCGCGTGCCCGGCGGTGATCTCCCCGCCCAGCCGGCGGACCAGACCGGCGGCGATCGCCAGCCCGAGGCCGCTGCCGACCTTGCGCAGCCCCCGGTAGCGCTGGTGCAGGGCGCCACGCTCGAAGGCCACCGCCAGGTCGTCGTCGGTCAGCCCGGGCCCACCGTCGCGGATCTCGACCACCGCGCCGGCCGCCGGGTCCGCGCCCGCCCGCCGGACCGCGAGAACCACGGGCGCCCCCGGGGGTACCACCCGCAGCGCGTTCTCCAGCAGCCCGTCGACCACCTGCCGGATCCGCACCGGATCGGTGTACGCGGGTACCGGCTGCTCCGGTGTCTCGACCCGGAACACCACCCCGACCCCGGCGCACCGATCGGCCCAGGTCCGGCCGGCGTCGGCGGCCAATCGGGCCAGGTCGACCCGCACCGGTTCGAGCGGGAAGTCGGCCGCCTCCAGCCGGGCCAGCGCCAGCAGGTCGGCGACCAGCCGGTCCAGGTGCTCCGCCTCGGCCAGCATGGTCCGGCCGGTTTCCGCCGCCGCCTCCGGCGCGACCACCCCGTCGGCCAGTGCCTCGGCGTAGCCCCGGATCGCGGTCAACGGGGTACGCAGCTCGTGCGAGACGGAAAGCAGAAACTCCCGCTGCCGCCCCTCACTGGTGGCCAGCGCCGCGGCCAGCCCGTTCAACGCGTACGCCAGGTCGGCCACCTCGGCGGGCGGCTCGACCGGCACCCGGACGGACCGGTCTCCGGCACCCAGCCGGGCGGCGGCGTTGGCCGCCCGCCGGATCGGCCGGGCCAGCCGGCGGGCGAGCAGCGCCCCGGCGACCGCCCCGGCGGCCAGCCCGGCCAGCAGCGGCAGCCAGAGACCGCGCAGGACCTGTTGCCAGACCCCGGCACCGGCGGGCCTGGTCAGCACGACGCCGTCGCCACCGGGCAGCGCCCGCCCCTCGACGAGGGCGCGCCGCCCATCGACCAGCCGTCGGCCGGAGACGTCCCGCCCACCGGCCACCCGGGTCACCACCTGCGGAGGCAGGCCGGGCCGGTCGACCGTGCCGTCGGAGACGACGAAGATGGTGATGCCCTGCGTGGCGAACTGGCGGACCAACCGCTCGCCGGCCAGGTCCCGGACCCGACCGGGGCGGGCCCGCAGCAGGTCGGCGGCGAGCTGCGCCTGGACGGCCAGCGCCTGCCGGTCGCGCCGCTCGGCGGCGCGGACCGCGAGCGGTACCGCGACCAGCGCGGTGACCAGCACCGACACCAGGGCCACCGCGCAGGTCACCAGCACCGCGCGGGCGGTCAGGGTGCGGCCGGGACGGTCAGCCATCGGCGGCGTACCCGACGCCCCGGTGGGTGCGGATCACGCTCGCCGGACCGAGCTTCGCCCGGACCTGGGCCACGTGCACGTCGACGGTACGGGTGCCGGCGTGCGCCGCGTACCCCCACACCCCGGCCAGCAGTTCGTCCCGGGTGAAAACCCGACCCGGCCGACCCATCAGGTACGCCAACAGGTCGAACTCGGTGGAGGTCAGCTGCACCGGGCCACCGTCGACGGTCACCGCCCGGCGGCCCGGGTCGAGGGTGACCCGGCCGAGTACGACGGGCTGCCCCGCGCCGGCCGGTGGCCCGGCGGTGCGCCGCAGCACGGCGCGTACCCGGGCGACGAGTTCGCGGGGGCTGAACGGCTTGGTCACGTAGTCGTCGGCACCCAGTTCCAGACCGACGATCCGGTCCACCTCGTCGTCGCGGGCGGTGAGGAAGATGACCGGGGTCCAGTCGCCGGCCTCGCGCAGGCGACGGCAGATCTCGGTGCCGGCCAGGCCCGGCAGCGCGATGTCGAGCACGCAGGCCACCGGGCGCAGCCGGCGGGCGGCGGCGAGGCCGGCCACGCCGTCCCGTTCGACGTGTACGCCGAAGCCATCCCGGGTCAGGTAGAGCCGAACCAGGTCGGCGATGCTCGGCTCGTCCTCCACGACGAGGACCAGACCGCGTCGCGGATTGTCGACGGTCACCGGGCCATGATTGCCGATCGACGCGGCGCGGCGGCGTCAGGCAGTGTTCGGGTTCGGTAAGAACACCCGCTCAGCGGACCACCGCGGGCTGGAACGTGGTCGTCCGGGCGGCGGCGGGGAACTCGGTGACGGTGGCCACGACCCGGGGTCGCGCGCTGCGCACCCGGGTACGGAACGCGTGGTTGAACACCGCGTCGAGCTGCCACACCTGCTTCGGGTGCTGGGTCCGGATCAGGAAACGCTCCCGGATGCCGTCGATGGCGGTTGCGGCCAGTTCGACCGAGTGCAGCCGGGGATCGGGGCTCCAGGTGACGTGGCTCAGCTCGCGCAGCTCGGTGTTGAGATGCAGGCGCAGCCGGTGCAGTACCCGGGTCTGCCGGGTGACCACGAGCCGCCGGTGGGTGAGCAGGAGGAGATACTCCCCGGACATGGGCCGCTCGGGCCGGCTGCACCGGGTGACCAGGATGGTGGCGTCGCCGGAACCGACACAACCACGGAACACCGGCATGTGCCGGCCAGCGGTCTGCATCGCCAGACCGGCCTCGGAGGCGGCCGGGAGGAACGTTCGGGAGAAGACGTCCATGCCCTGCCCAACGACGCCGCCCATCGAGTGACGTGGCTCACCGCATGCTTTTTGCAATTTCCACGGCAGGGCGTCGCACTACCCGTCCGGCACCGCCCGGCCGGCCCCGGTGGGTCAGCTCGGCTCGACGACGAGCAACTCCTCCAGCCAGCCGGGCACGGCGGCGGCGTACTCGGCACGGGTCGGATCGGAGGTGGCCAGCGCGCGCCGCCAGGACAGCGATCGGCTGACCATGGTCACCCAGGCGGCGGCGTCGGCCAGTTGCCGCAGGGAGCGTCGATCGCTGCAGTCCGTCCACGGCTCCAGGTAGGCGTCCCGCAGCCGCTCCAGCGCCGGGTCGGTGGCGTCGCGGCCGGTGGCGTGGGCGACCGATCGCAGCGTGACCAGCAGGGTGCCGAACGGATGGGCCACCGAGGCATCGCCCCAGTCGAAGAAGCGGTGACCGGTCGCGGCCACGAAGACGTTGCCGTCGTGCAGGTCGTCGTGCTGGATCGAGGGAACGATGCCGCTGTCGGCCAGCCACCGGCAGCGGTCCGCGTACGCCGGCAGCAGTCCGCGCAGCCGGTCGTACGCCTCCGCAGTCAGTCCGTCCGGGGTGCCCATGAGCAGTGCCGGACGGTCGTCGAGCAGCTTTTCGAAGAGCCCCGGCAGCAGCTCGGGCCGGTGGTCGGGCACACCGAGGGCGAGCAGTTCCTCGACGTGAGCGGCGGCGGTCCGTTGGAGTTCGACGTACTCGGACAGCACCGATTCCCAGCGGGTGAGGTCGCCGTCGCGGCCGGTCACCTCACGCAGCGTCGCGCCGCCGTCCGGCATCAGCGACCAGCCCCGGCCGGCGTCCACCGCGATCGGGTCGAGCACCCGTTCCGGCGTGAGCCGGGCCAGTGCGGCGAGCAGCCCCGCCTCGTACCTCGTGCCCGGGCTGTTCGCCTTGAACCACACGTCGCCGTCGTCGGTGGGTACCCGCCAGACCAGCGACCAGGGACGGAGCCGGGGTTCGACCTGGCCGGCGACGCGCCGGCCCGTCCGGGCGAGCGCCTCGGTCACCCAGTCGAGGGCGGCGGCTCGCCAGTGCGGATCGTCCCAGTCGGTGCGGGGCGCGGCGGCTGCGGTCACCCGGGCAACCTAGCCCGGCCGGTCCGGCGTCGCGACCGGGTTTCGCGGCCCGTATCCGGCCGGTGGGTTACCACCTCGCGGCGAGAAGGTGGTTGCTGCTCATGGCTCCCGGGCGCGGGCGCCCAGGCCGGCTCGGAGTCAGCCTGTGTGGGCCAGGCCGGCTCCGGACCGACGACGGCGCCACCGCCACGACCGTCTGAGCGTGGCCGACGCGCCCGGGTCAGAGCAGCTCGACGATTGTCGCGTTGGCCATCCCGCCGCCCTCGCACATGGTCTGCAGGCCGTACCGGATCCCGTTGTCGCGCATGTGGGCGAGCATCGTCGTCATGATCCGGGCGCCCGAGCCGCCGAGCGGGTGGCCGAGGGCGATCGCCCCACCCCGTGGGTTGAGCCGCTCCGGCTCCGCCTCGGTCTCCGCCAGCCAGGCCAGCGGCACCGGGGCGAACGCCTCGTTCACCTCGTACACCCCGATCTCCTCGATGCCCAGCCCCGCGCGGCGCAGTGCCTTCGCGGTTGCCGGGATCGGGGCGGTGAGCATGGCGACCGGGTCGTCGGCGGCGACCACGGCGGTGTGCACCCGCGCCAGTGGGCGCAGCCCGTGCCGGCTGGCCCACTCGCTCGTGGTGACCGCGAGCGCCGCGGCACCGTCGGAGATCTGGGAGGCGGAGCCGGCGGTGACCACGCCGTCCGGGCGGAACGGGGTGGGTAGCTCGCCGAGCTTCTCCAGCGAGGTGTCGCGCCGGACGCCCTCGTCGGCGGCGAACTTGCCGCCGTCGGCCAGCGCCACCGGGGCCAGCTCGGCCTCGAACGCACCGGCGTCCTGAGCGGCGGCGGCCTTCTCGTGGCTGGCCAGGGCGAACTCGTCGAGCTGGGTGCGGGACAGCCGCCAGCGCTGGGCGATCAGCTCCGCGCCGACACCCTGGTTGAACGGCAGCGGGGAATCCTCGGCGACGCCCGCCACACCCCGGTAGCGGGCCAGGATCTGCTCGCTGAACGGCATCCCGCCGGCCACGCTGGAGCCCATCGGCACCCGGGTCATCGACTCGACGCCGCCCGCGACGACCAGGTCCGCCTGGCCGGAGAGCACGGTGGCGGCGGCGAAGTGAAGCGCCTGCTGACTGGAGCCGCACTGCCGGTCCAGGGTGGTGCCGGGCACCGACTCGGGCCAGCCGGCGGCCAGTACCGCGTTGCGGGCCACGTTCCACGACTGCTCGCCGACCTGGGAGACGCAGCCCCACACCACGTCGTCGACCTGGGCCGGATCGATGCCGGTGCGCTCGGCGAGGGCCCGCAGCACGTGCGCCGACAGGTCCACCGGGTGCACGCTGGCCAGGCTGCCCTTGCGCCGCCCGACCGGGGTACGAACCGCACCGACGATAACCGCGTCACTCATGTCTACCCCCCGGTAACTTGGGCTGGCCCCGATCCTACGCCCATGCCGGCGTACCGTCCGTCCACGCCGACGCTGGCATGCTGGTCCCGTGCCATTCGAGACGATCACGAGACAGTGGCGGGTGCCCCCGGCCGTGCCGGTGGTCAAGCTGGGCGCGGCGGGCGTCGTGCTCGCCCTGGGGCTGCTGCTCGCCGGGGGTGATCTGCTCCGGCCGGTGCTCGGCGCGCTGGCCGCCGCGGTCCTCGCCGGCTGGGGAGCGCGTGACCTGCTCGCACCGGTACGGCTCGCGGTGGACGCGGACGGGATCACCGTGCCGGCGGGGTGGACCGGGCGGCGGCACGTGCCCTGGCCGGCGGTCGAGACCATCCGGGTGGACCGCCGGCCCGGACGCGCGCTCGCCGGGCCCGTACTGGAGATCGACGCGGGCGACTCACTGCATCTGTTCAGCCGCAACGACCTCGGTGCGGATCCCGTCGAGGTCGCCGACGCGCTGCTCGCCGCCCGACCGCCGGCGGGCTGAGCCCGCGGTCACGCCGGCGGCGTCACCCCCAGCTCAGCCGAGCAGCGCGGCGGTCCGGACCAGGGCCAGCCCGAGCAACGCGACCAGGATGAGCGCGCCGCCGGCGACCTGCACCAGCGTCCGGTTCGACCGCGGGGCGTACGCCAGCGCCAGGGCCATGAGGGCGCCGAAGACCAGGCCGCCCAGGTGACCGGCGATGGAGATGTGCGGCACGGTGAACGTGAAGATCAGGTTGATCACCAGGATGGGCAGGATGGCCGAGGTGTCCCGGCCCAGCCGCCGCATGATCACGAAGGTCGCCGCGAAGAGGCCGAAGATGGCGGTGGAGGCGCCGGCCGACATCTGGTTGGGCGCGCTGAACACGTACACGGCGACGTTGCCGCCGAACCCGGCGATGAGATAGAGCGCGGTGAAACGCAGCGGCCCGAGCACCGCCTCCAGCGACCGCCCGAGCACCCACAGCGCCCACATGTTGAGCAGCAGGTGCACCACGCCGTAGTGCAGGAACATCGCGGTGATCAGGCGGTACCACTGACCCTCGGCGACCCCGCCGATGGTGCCGTCGGCGAACATCGCCCGGCCCAGCACGGCACCCCATTCGGTCAGCGGGGTGCCGCCACCGAGCAGGCCGCCGAAGCCGGCGCCGCCGGCCGCCGCGTCCCCGCCCCGGTCCGAGGCGATGGAGAGCAGCATGACCAGCACGTTGATGGCGATCAGCGCCTTAGTGACGTAGCCGTGCCGGCCGGCGGCACCGCCACCGAAGGCGGTACGCGCCGGCCGCACACCACGGCGGCCCTCCGCCACGCACTCCGGGCACTGGAACCCGACCGATGCCTCGCGCATGCAGTCCGGGCAGATCGACCGGTCGCACCGGGTGCATCGGACGTACGTCTCCCGGCCGGGGTGGCGGTAGCAGGCCGGGGTGGTCGGCGGGGACTCGCTCACCGCTGACCCCAGGTGCCCGAGCGCTCAGTCATGCGAGCAAAGGTACCTTGGTCCACCAATCAGGCCGACCAGGCCGCGTTCAGGCCGGTCCCGACCCGCCGCGCCCAGGCCCGGCCGGCGGGCGTGACCTCGACCCGCGTCACGCCGAACGCTCGACCTCGACGCGCTCGATGACGACGTCCTGCAGCGGCCGGTCGCTCGGGCCGGTCGGGGTGTTGGCGATCGCCTCGACGACCTTCACGGACTGCTCGTCGGCCACCTGGCCGAAGATGGTGTGCCGGTTGTTCAGGTGCGGCGTCGGCGAGACGGTGATGAAGAACTGCGAGCCGTTGGTGCCGGGCCCGGCGTTCGCCATCGCCAGCAGGTACGGCCGGTCGAAGCGCAGCTCGGGGTGGAACTCGTCGGCGAAGGTGTAACCCGGGCCGCCGCGCCCGGTGCCGGTGGGGTCACCCATCTGGATCATGAAGCCGCTGATCACCCGGTGCGAGATGGTGCCGTCGTAGTACGGGCCGCTGCCCGGCTTCCCGGTCCGCGGGTCGGTGAACTCGCGCGTGCCCTCGGCCAGTTCCACGAAGTTGCGGACGGTCTTCGGCGCGTGGTGGGGGAAAAGCTCCAGCCGGATCGGACCGGCGTTGGTGTGCAGAGTGGCGTAGACAGCCTCGGCCACGGGTACTCCTTACTCGTTGGTCAGTTCCATGCGGATCCTCCCATGTGCCCGATCTGGATATGCGGAGGCATCCGAAGGTGGAGGATGAGAGGGAGCAACTCCCAGGAGGTGGGACCGTGTTTGGAATCGGGCGGCGCAAGACCCAGGGACAGTTGGCCAGGGCCGAACTGAATCGCGGCGTCGGTCACCTGAGGCAGGCCGCCACGCACGCGGCGAGGGGCGCCGGCGCTACGGTCGGCCCGCGGGTCCACGCGGCCCGTGTCGCGGTGGCGCCGACCGCCGTCATGGTCCGGGACCGCGCGTCGAGCGGTCTCGCGACGACCGCCGCGGCGCTCGCGCCCCTGGCTCTGGCCGTGCGCAACGCGCAGGCCGAGGCGGCCGGCAGAGCCGCTGCGGGAAAGAAGGCCGCCACCGCCAAGCAGGCCGCGGTCACCAGAAAGGTCAAGGCGAAGAACATGAAGGCGAAGAAGAAGTCCCGCCGCAACGGGACCATGATGGCTGGCCTGCTCGCCGCTGGCGCGGTGGCCGGGCTGGCCGGCGCGATGGCTTTGCGGCGCTACCGCGAGCAGCAGGTGTGGGCGGAGTACGACGCCGGCACCTCGCTGGAACCGATGCGGGACGAGGTGGAGACCATCGAGGTACGCACCGCCGGCCCGGCCGGTGCGAGCAGGGAGCCGGCCGGTGCGAGCAAGGAGTCGGCCACGGCGGGCAAGGCGGCGAGCGGGAACGGCGCCGCCACCAAGCCGGCCCCCTCGTCCAAGGTCACCCCGACCGACCAGGTCCCGTCGGTCGCCGAAGGCGCCCGCGACACCACCGGTCGGCCCGCCGACAACCTCACCAAGGCCGTCCACAAGTCACGCTCCTGACTCCGCACCCGCCTCCGGCTCGGGGCCGCGCGGGGGCTAGAGCCAGTCGTTGCGGCGGAACCAGCGGTAGAGGGTGAGCGAGATGGTGAGCATCAGGGCCAGGACGACCGGGTAGCCGTAGGTCATCTTCAGCTCGGGCATGAAATCGAAGTTCATGCCGTAGATGCCTGCGATCGCCGTCCACACGGCGGCGATGGCGGCCCATGCGGCGATCTTGCGCATGTCGTTGTTCTGGTCGACCGTCACCTGGGCCAGCCGCGCCTGGAGGATCGAGTTCAGCAGGTCGTCGTACGAGTTGACCTGCTCCACGGTGCGGCTGAGGTGGTCCTGCACGTCGCGGAAGTAACGGCGTACCTCCTTGGGCACGTCGCGGTTCATCTGAGTGGTGAGCGCCAGCAGCGGGCGCTGCAACGGCATCACCGCTCGCTTGAACTCCACCAGTTCCCGCTTCAGCTGGTAGATCCGCTGGATCCGGCCGCTGGCCTGGCGGTCGAAGACCTCCGTCTCCAGCACGTCCATGTCGTCCTCGAGCTGGTCGGCCACCTCCAGGTAGAGGTCGACCACCCGGTCGGTGATCGCGTACGCGACCGCCCAGGGTCCGTGCAGCAGCAACTCCTGCCGGGCCTCCAGTTCCTCCCGCACGGGGGCGAGCCGGCAGGCGTCCCCGTGCCGGACGCTGATCAGGAAGTGCGGGCCGATGAAGAGCATCACCTGCCCGGTCTCCACGACCTCGGAGTTCTCGGTCAGCTCGGTGTGCTCGCAGTACCGGGCGGTCCGCAACACCAGGAAGCTGACCTCGCCGAAGCGCTCCAACTTGGGCCGCTGCTGGGCCTTGACCGCGTCCTCCACCGCCAGCTCGTGCAGCCCGTAGGTGTCGGCGATCTCGGTCATCTCGGCCAGTTCCGGCTCGTGCAGCCCGAGCCAGACGAAGCCGGTCTCGGCGCGGCGGGCCGCGTCCAGCGCCTCCGCGTAGTCCCACTCACCGGCCTGCCGCCGGCCGTCGAGGTAGAGCGCGCAGTCGACCACCGCGCTGCGTCGCGGCCCGGCCGGTGGCTCCGTACCCTGCGACCCGTCGGGGTTGAGCCGGCGGGTCACCGCGCGTACCGGAGACCAGTTCCGGGGCCGCAGCACCCGGCCACCGTTCGAGGATCCCGCCCGACCGCCGTCGGGGGACGCCGTCCGGTCGCCGTTGGTGGAGGTCCCCGGCCCCCGCTGCATCCGATCCGTCATCACGCCCCCTCCCGTGCCTTGCTGCGGCTTGCAGGGTACGCCGCCGAACTGATCATGAGGGGCGGCGCCGGACGGACCGGACCGCATCAGGGGGGTGAGGGGGCGATCCGGCCCGCCCGGCGCCTTGGGGGCGGGGGTTGTGCTGGCCGCGTCACACCGGCGTGCGGGCGGCCGAGCCGCGCCGAGGGTGCGGCCGCAGCGGCCGGAGCCGGCGTGACCTTCAGTACGCGTGGTGAGTGACGCTCGCAGCATTGTGAGCCGCGAGCCGCCCCAGTGGGAGTCCTGGGGCGGCTGGGATCGCCGTTCTGTCAGAAACCCGACAGAAAATCAGCCACGGACAGCTTCCATCGCCTCGGCCAGCCGCCGGACGCCCTCGTCGATCCGGTCCGCGGTCACCGCCGAGTAGGCCAGCCGGAGCGCGTGCCGGCCACCGTCCACGACGAAGTCGCTGCCCTTGACCACCGCGACACCGCGCTCGGCCGCCGCCGGAGCCAGCTTCTCGACCGGGACGTCCTCGGGCAGCTCGATCCAGAGGAAGTAACCGCCGTCCGGCTCCACGAACCGGGCCTCGGGAATGTGCCGCCGCAGCGAATCGCCCAGCACCCGGGCCCGCTCACCGAGGGCCGCCCGGACCGTGTCGATCGAGCGCTCGATGTCGCCCGACACGCAGAACTGGTGCACGATCGCCTGGGAGACCATGCCCGGGGAGATGTAGAGACTGGTCGCCTTCTTCGCGATGTCGCCGATCAGGTCGGCCGGGCCCACCAGGTAGCCCACCCGCACCCCGGGGCAGACCGTCTTGGTGAAGCTGGAGGCGTGCACGACGACGCCGCGGGTGTCCATCGACAGCATCGACGGCAGCGGCTCGCCACGGAACCGGATGTCGGCGTACGGGTCGTCCTCGAAGATCGTGAAGCCGTACTCGGCGGCGAGGTCGAGCAGTTCGCGGCGCTTGTCCAGGGAGAGCGTCACGCCGGCCGGGTTCTGGTAGTTCGGGATGACGTGCGCGAGCCGGGGACGGATCCCGGTCTCCAGCAGCTTGCGCAGCTCGGCGGTGTCCAGGCCGTCCGGCTGGATGGTGACGGCGTGCAGCTGGCTGCCCATCTGCTGGAGGTTGAGCAGGGTCCGGTCGTAGGTCGGGCGCTCCACCACCACCGCGTCACCGGGACGGACCAGGTGGTCGAAGAGGAAGGCGTCGGCCTGCAACGAGCCGTTGGTGACCAACACCTGCTCGGCCTCGACCCCGTGCTTCTCGGCGATCCACTTTCGGAGCGGGAGATAGCCGACGGAGGTACCGTACGCGGTCACCCCGGCGGGGTCGGCGTCGAAGGCGCGGACGGCGGCGGCCTTGAGCCCCTCGACATCGACGATGTCCAGTGAGGGGGCGCCACGGGCGAACGAGATCAGCTGCTCGGCGGTCATGGCTGTTCAGCGTACGGGCGGTGGCGGGGCGTAGGCGCACGGCACGGCGATGTCCGCATCCTGAGCCACCGGGTCGGGTGAAGCCGGACCGTCCGGCCGTCGCCACGGTCGCCCCGGCCATCGCGACAGACCGGTCCGGAAGGCCGAGTGCTCAGGTCCGGCCGGTCCGCCAGGTCAGGGCCGGTTCAGCCGGTGCCGACCATCCGGCTGGCCGCCCACACCCGCATGATGTCGCGTACGGAGATCACTCCGGCCACCTCCCGGCCGTCCAGGACCACCAGGTGCCGGAAACCGCCCCGGGCCATCGCCACGGCCGCCTCCTCGATCGTCCACTCCGGCCCGGCGTAGACCACGTCCCAGGTCAGGTGGGCGCCGGTTCGTTCGACGTCGCAGTCCAGCCCGGCGCCGATCGCGTTGAGCACGTCGCGTTCGGTCATGATCCCGATTCCCTCGGAATCCGGGTCGATCACCACGGCCGAGCCGATGCCCCGTTCCGACATCATCCGCGCCGCGTGGCGGAGGGTGTGCTCCGGGCCGACCACGAGGACTTCACTGGACATCGCTTCCCGTACCTGCATCACACATCACCCCTTTGGGACGGCGGCACACGGTTACCCGCAATGGTGAGCCCAGCGGGTTTCCAGGACAAGACCGGACAGCGGCGTGGCGGACGACCGACGGCTACTGTTTCGAGGTGTCCACCGAGCCGCTGCGCTGCGCCGGAGCGCTGATCGTCGCCCCCGACGGGCGCATCTTCTTCCAGCGCCGCTCCCCGCACCGGCGCCTCTTCCCCAACTGCTGGGACATCGTCGGCGGGCACCTCGAACCGGGGGAGAGCGTCGAGGAGGCCCTGCGCCGGGAGGTCACCGAGGAGACCGGCTGGCACGTGTCGGAGATCGTCGGCCCGGTCGGCGAGTACCACTACGTCGGCGACGATGGCCTGGCCCGGATCGAGAGCGACTGGCTGATCCGGGTCGACGGCGACCTGACCGCACCCGTGCTGGAGGCGGGCAAGCACACCGAGTACCGCTGGCTCGGCCCCGACGACGTCGACCTGCTGGACGAGCACCGCGACGTCAACGACGGCCTGATCCGGCAGATCGCGGAGCGGGCCTTCACCATCCTGCGGTCGATCGGTTCGTGAGCGACAACGTCGGGCTCGCCCCGCACCGGTTCGCCGGGTTGGTCGCCCCCGCCGTCGACCGGGCCTTCGTCGCGGCGATGCGCGCCGGGCAGGAAGGCGGCGCCGAGCTGAGCCAACGGTACGGCGGCCCGTCGGCCACCGCTTTCCTGGTGGAGCTGCGGACCCGGCTGGCCGCGCCGGGCGGCACGGTCGACGGGCCGGGTTTCGCCGCCGTCACCCGCTACCGGGATCCGACCGCCTGCCAGCGCACGATGGACCGGCACGTCGCGTACGGGATGATCCACCGGCGGTCGGACGGCGGGCTCGCGGCCACCGAACGCGGAGCGGCCTTCCTCGCCGAGCTGTACCAGTTGCACGCCGAGGTGGCCGCAGAACTCTGGGCCGGGCAGGACGACCGGGTGCTCCGGCTGACGGAGGCGACCGGCCGACTGCTGGCCGCCGCGCTGGCACCGGACACGCACGCGGGCGGCGGCGCCGTGGACGGCGCCGGGCCGGTGGGCGGGGCGTTCAGCGCGTTGGCGCCCCCGTACGAGCCGGACGGCACCCCGGCCGGCGTCCTGCTACTCAACCGGCTCGGCGCGCTGCGGCACCACCGGGCCGACGCGCACGCCGCCGTGTGGGCCGCCGCGGGGTACACCGCGACGAGCATCGTCGAGCTGCCCGACGGGACGCAACGGCGGGCCATCGAGCTGGCGACCGACCGGCAGGCGGCCGGCCCGTACGCGGCGCTGACCCCCGACGAACGGCTGGCGATGCTCGCCGACCTGGCGGCGCTGCCCGGCTGACCCCCGGCAGCGGCTTCCCGGGCGGCGCTATCCTCCTTCGGTGAACGCCGCGAGAACAGAAACTGATGCCGGCATGGTCGGGATGGTGCTGGCGGCCGGTGCCGGCCGCCGGCTGCGCCCGTACACCGACACCCTGCCCAAGGCACTGGTGCCGGTGGATGGCGAGATCACCATCCTCGACATCGCGCTGCGCAACCTCGCCGAGGTGGGGCTCACCAATGTCGTGGTGGTGGTCGGATACGCCGCGGACGCCGTCCGCGAACGCAAGGCCGACCTGGAGCGCAAGTACGGCGTCAAGCTGACCCTCGTGCACAACGACCGGGCCGAGGAGTGGAACAACGCTTACTCCCTCTGGCTGGCCCGGGACTGGTTCGCCCGCGGCGTACTGCTGGTCAACGGGGACACCGTGCACCCGGTGAGCGTGGAGAAGACCCTGCTGGCCGAGCGCGGCCCCGGCATCCTGCTGGCGATCGACACCATCAAGCCGTTGGCCGAGGAGGAGATGAAGACCACCTTCGACGCCGCCGGCCAGCTCACCCGGATCACCAAGCTGATGGATCCGGGCGCGGCGTACGGCGAGTACATCGGGGCGACGCTGATCGAGCCGCAGGTGGCCGAGGCCCTCGCCGACGCGCTGGAGGCCACCTGGCGGCGCGACCCGGACCTGTACTACGAGGACGGGTACCAGGAGTTCGCCGACCGTGGCGGCGAGGTGCGACCCGCCCCGATCGGGGACGTGGCCTGGGTGGAGGTCGACAACCACGACGACCTGGCCCGCGCGCGGGAGATCGCGTGCCGCTACTAGCCCGTACCGTCTCGACGCCGCTGTCGATCGAGGTCCGCCGGGGCGCGGTGGCCGACCTCGGCGCACTGCTGGCCGACCGGAGGATCTCCGGCGGCGGTGACGTCGCGGTGGTCGTCGGCCCCGGGCAGGGCGAGAAGATCGTCGAGCTGTGCGGACCCTCGCTCGGGTCGGCCGACGTCTTCACCGTCGCCGGCGGCAGCATCGACTCCGCCAACGAGCTGGGCGACCGGCTGCGCCGCCGGCACTACGACGCGGTCGTCGGCATCGGCGGCGGGAAGACCATCGACACCGCCAAGTACGCCGCCAGCCGGTACGGCCTGCCGATGGTCACCGTGGCGACCAGCCTCGCCAACGACGGCATCGCCTCCCCGGTGGCGTCGCTGACCCACGAGGGCGGCAAGGGCTCGTACGGCGTGCACATCCCGATCGCCGTCCTGGTCGACCTCGACTTCGTCGAGAACGGGCCGGACCGGCAGACCCAGGCCGGCATCGGCGACGCGGTGAGCAACCTGAGCGCCTGCGCCGACTGGGAGCTGGCCCACGAGGTACGCGACGAGCCGATCGACGGGCTCGCCGTGACCCTGGCCCGGACCGGGGCGGAGGCGCTGGTCAACCACCCCGGCAAGATCACCGATGACGCGTTCCTCACCACGCTGGCCGAGGCGCTGATCCTGGGCGGCATCTCAATGTCGATCTGCGGCTCCAGCCGGCCGGCGAGCGGCGGCGACCACGAGATCTCGCACGCCATCGACCATCTGTACCCGGGCACCGGCTCGCACGGCGAGCAGGCCGGCCTGGGTGCGCTGTTCTGCACCTTCCTCCGTGGCGACCTGGAACGGTTCGGCCAGTTGGCCCGCTGCCTGCACCGGCACGGACTGTCCACCCGGCCGGGCGACCTCGGCCTCACCGACGAGCAGTTCGTCGAGGCGGTGGCCTTCGCTCCGCGTACCCGGCCGGACCGCTACACCATCCTCGAACACCTCGCGCTGTCCGCTGACGACCTTCGCACCCGGCTGGGAGACTACGTTGACGCCCTCCGTGATCAGCTTGGCTGAGCCGTCCCGCCCGACGGTCGCCGACTTCCACCGGGTGAACCGGGGCGGCGGCCTGTTCAGCGAGTCGGTCAGCCAGTGGATCGGTGCGGTCTTCGCACTGGCCGCACAGCGGCTGGGGCTGCGCCCGACCGCGCTGACCATCACCAACCTGGTGCTCGGGCTGGCCACCTCGGTCACCGTGGTCGCCCTCGCCGGCCCGGTCGCCGCCGGGGAGGTCCCGGCCTGGGTGGTCGGCCTGGTCGCCCTGATCGGCTGGCAGGTCGCGTACGCCCTGGACTGCGCCGACGGTCAGCTGGCCCGGGTCACCGGGCAGGGCAGCGCGGCGGGCGCCCGGGTCGACGTGCTCTGCGACGTGGCCGCCCAGATCGCCCTGGTGGCCGCGCTGGGCGCCACCGCCGTGGCTCAGCGCCCGGAGACGCCGACCTGGCTGGTGGCGGCCTTCGCCGGCACCTGGATGGTCAACCTGGTCACCTCGGTGATGCAGGCCGGCCCGAACGCGGCCAGCTTGGTCACCTCCACCAGCCTGCCGGTACGCCTGGCCAAGCTGGTCCGCGACTACGGTGCGGTGATCTTCGTGGCCGCCCTGGTGCTGGCGCTCGCCCCGGCGCTCACCTTCTGGGCCGTCGTCGGCTTCACCGTGATCAACGGCGGTTTCCTCCTCGCCAGCATCGCCTTCTCCGCGCGCGCCAGCCTCCGCTGAGATGTAAGGAAGGGCCCCCTATTAACGCCTCGTGCATAGGAAGGGCCCCCTATTAACGCGGCCGGCAGCCGGCTGCTGGGCCGCGATCAGTCAGAGAAGGAAGCCGGGCGGTCAGCTGAGCGAGGCGTACACGTCGATGAGGCGCTTGGTGACCACGTCGGGGTGAAAGGTGCGGTCGTAGCGGGAGCGGGCGGGGCCGGCCAGGGCAGCTGCCCCGGCGGCGGCCAGGGGAAGGGCGGCGGCCAGAGCGGCCGAATCGGGGGGTACGACCCAGCCGGCCTCACCGGTCACGACACCAGCCGGCAGGGCCGAGGGGCCAGCGATGCCGGGGGCGGCCGGTCCCGGGGCGGAGGAGCCCGGCACGGAGCCGGAGACGGCCGGGGCGGGCGCCGAGGCGACCACGGCCGGGCCGGTGCCGGCGGGCTCCCGGGGGGTGTCCGCGCCGACCAGGTACGGGATGCCGCCGAGGGCGGTGCCGAGCACCGGCCGCCCGCTGGCCAGCGCCTCGATGATCACCGTCGGCAGCACGTCGTGCCAGGTGGAGGTCGCCAGCACCACGGCGCTCGCGGCCAGCGCCTCGCGTACGCCCGCCCGGTCCAGCGAGCCGAGGAAGGTGACGTCCGAGCGCTCGGCCGCCGCCGATTCGACCAGCGGACGCAGTTCGCCGTCACCGGCGACCCGCAGCGGCCCGAGCGCGCCGTCCGGATGCCGGCGCCACGCCTCCAGGAGCAGGCCGAGCCCCTTCTCCGGCGAGAGCCGGCCGAGGAAGAGGAAGCCCCGGCCGAGCGGCGCGGGAGCACCGGGATCGGGGATCGCGTTCGGCTTGACCACGATCCGGTCGGCCGGGATGCCGTAGTCGCGCAGGTGGTCGGCGACCGCGCTGGTGAGGGCGATGAACCGGTCCACCGACTTCCAGGTGCCGCGGTGCACGGCCAGGGTGGTCGCCATCAGCGCGCTCTGCGCCCGTGACCCCCGGTAGCAGCGGTGCACCACCGCCGGCACGCCCAGCGTGCGGCCCCGGCAGTCCTGGCAGATCACGCCGTCCCGGAAGTAGAGCCCGGAGGAGCAGACCTGGCGGTAGTTGTGCACCGTCTGCACCACCGGCACCCCGTGCCGGTGGGCGGTCCGCACCACCCAGGGCGAGAGCAGCGGGTACGGATTGTGCAGGTGCAGCACGTCCGGCCGGTGCTCGGTGAGCAGCCGACTCAGCTCCTGCTGGGCCTGAGGCGCATAGATCGGGGAGATCGGCAGCAGTGCCTTCGCCGTCTTCGGCAGCGAGGGGATCTCGTCGGAGCTACGCAGAAACGGCAGTACCTCCACCCCGGCCGCGGTGAGCTGGGCGATCTCCGCGTCGACGATGGTGTTCTCACCGGAGGGCTGAGCTTCCCGGTACCGGTTGTGCGCCACCACGATTCTCACGAGAAAGAAGGCTACCGTTGGAGCGTGCCTGAACTACCGGAGGTGGAGGCGCTCGCGGGTTACCTGCGGCAGCGTGCGGTGGGCCGGTGTGTCGACCGGCTGGAGGTCGCCGCGATCAGCGCCCTGAAGACGTACGACCCGGCACCGACCGCCGTCGCCGGCCGGGCGGTGACCGACGCCCGCCGGCACGGCAAGTTCCTCGACATCGTCTTCGACGGCGGCCTGCACCTGGTGGTCCACCTGGCCCGGGCGGGCTGGCTGCACTACCGCGAGGCGTTCGCCTCGAACGTCCCGCTGCGTCCCGGCAAGGGTCCGATCGCGCTCCGGGTCCGCCTCGACGACGGCTCCGGCTTCGACCTGACCGAGGCCGGTACGCAGAAGAAGCTCGCTGCCTACCTGGTGACCGACCCGCAGGTGGTGCCGGGGGTGGCCAAGCTCGGGCCCGACGCGCTCTCGGCCGACCTCGCCACCTTCGCCGGCGCGCTGCGCAGCCGCCGGGGGCAGGTGAAGGGGGTGCTCACCGACCAGGCGGTGCTGGCCGGGGTGGGCAACGCGTACTCGGACGAGATTCTGCACGCGGCGAGACTGTCGCCGTTCGCGCTGACCGACCGGCTGACCGACGACCAGATGGCAAGCCTGCACGCGGCGACGCGGCGGGTACTCGGCGACGCGGTGACCCGCTCGCTGGGGCAGCGGGCCGCGGAGTTGAAGGGCGAGAAGCGATCCGGGCTGAAGGTGCACGCCCGGACCGGGCTGCCCTGCCCGGTCTGCGGGGACACCGTCCGGGAGGTCTCCTTCGCCGACTCCAGCCTCCAGTACTGCCCGACCTGCCAGACCGGAGGCAAACCCCTCGCTGACCGACGGTTGTCCCGTCTCGTACGGTGAGTAATGCCACTCACTGATTACGGAGAGGAACGGGACGCACGGTGCTCAACCACCGGTCCGGCGCTCTACCCGGGCCACCATCCATCGGTATAGTGGCCCGGTCCCCGGCTTCCGGATGGCGGGAAGTCGGCCAGATCCCAGGCGAATACGAGCCCGTCACGCAATGTCCCTCAGGTCTGCGACGGGTGCGGATCCGCGTGGGAGACTGGAACGGTGGGCGACGCGTGGCCCTCACGGCGAGTGAGCGGCGCACGTCATGCGGGAGGACATGGTGAGGTGACGACTAGCCTCCAGCGCCCGGTAACCAACGAAGGCCGGAGCAGACTCGTGCGGCACGTCGACAGCTTCGAGATCCAGCCGCCGAACCCGCCGTCCCCCAACGGCGTACCTCGATCGGCGTGGGCCCGAGCCCGGCGACGCGTCTCCCGCTGGCACCGCCCCTACACGGCGATCCTGCTGCTGCTGGACTTCGCGGCGGTCGCCTTCTCCAGCTACACCGCGATCCGCAGCTTCGACCAGGCCACTGCGGGCTTCTACAACGCCCAGAACGACCCGACCTGGTTCTTCACCGTGGCCTTCCTGCTGCTGCCGCTGGGCTGGCTGGTCATCCTCTGGTTCAACGGCGCCTACGACCGGCGCTACCTCGGGCTCGGGCCGGACGAGTTCAAGCGGGTGATCCGGGCCGGGGTGGCGGTGTGCGCGGCGGTGTCGTTCCTCGCCTTCGCCACCAAGACGGACCTGTCCCGGTTCACCGTCGGCACCGCGCTGCTGCTGGCCCTGCTGCTGATCCTGCTGGGCCGGATTTTGGCCCGCTTCGTGTTGCACGTGGTCCGCCGCAACATCCAGCAGGCGGCGCACCGGATGGTGCTGGTCGGCACCCTGCCGGAGTGCCTGGAGGTGTACACGGCGGTCACCCGCAACCCGTCGGCCGGCCTGGTCCCGGTCGCCATCCACATCACCGACGGCTACGCGGCGGCCAAGGGGGTGCAGACCCCGGTCCCGGTGTACGCCGGCCGCGACGTGCTGGCCCTGGTCCGGGAGGTGGGCGGCGACACCATCGCGGTCTGCGGCTCGGCCAGCGCCGAGCCGGGCGAACTGCGCCGGCTGGCCTGGCAGCTGGAGGGCTCCGGCGTCGATCTGGTGGTGGCTCCGCAGCTGACCGACATCGCCGGGCCCCGGGTGCACATCCGCCCGATCGAAGGCCTGCCGCTGCTGCACGTCGAGGAGCCGACCCTGTCCGGGCCGGCGCTGCTGGCCAAGAACATGATGGACCGGGTCGCCGCCGGGCTGGGCCTGCTGGCGCTGGTCCCGGTCTTCATTGCCATCGCCATCGCGATCCGGATCTCCGACTCCGGTCCGGTCTTCTTCCGCCAGCCCCGGGTGGGGCACGAGGGGCGCACGTTCCGGGTGTGGAAGTTCCGGACCATGTACGTCGACGCGGAGGACCGGCTGGCCAGCCTGGTCGACCAGAACGAGACCGACGGCATGCTGTTCAAGATGAAGGAGGACCCCCGGGTCTTCCCGGTCGGCCGCTTCCTGCGCGCCTCCTCGC
Organism: Micromonosporaceae bacterium KJ-029; assembly: GCA_005402585.1. GTDB lineage: Bacteria > Actinomycetota > Actinomycetes > Mycobacteriales > Micromonosporaceae > Micromonospora. The sequence continues at coordinate 121,663 of BIFP01000015.1, forward strand.
TGGACGAACTGCCGCAGTTGATCAACGTGCTCAAGGGTGAGATGTCGCTGGTCGGGCCGCGCCCTCTGCCCGCCGACGACGGCGACTTCCTGGGCGACGTGCGGCGTCGGCTGCTGGTACGTCCCGGCATGACCGGGTTGTGGCAGGTCTCCGGCCGCTCCGACCTTTCCTGGGACGAGGCGGTCCGGCTGGACCTCTACTACGTCGACAACTGGTCGCTGGCGTACGACCTGAGCATCCTGTGGCGCACGGTCGGTGTGGTGTTGGCCCGCAAGGGCGCGTACTGACTCTTGGCCCAGCGGGCCGCAACGACCAGGATCGTGCCCGTGGGTGGCAACCTCTCCGCCGTCGTCGGCGTCGTATCGCTGGTCATCGTGCTGGCCGGGGCCCTGTACGCGGTCGGTCGGCTGCGCGCGCGGCGTGGCATCGCCACCGCCGGTCAGCGGGCCACCTACGAGGTGCTGCACACCGCCGGGCTGGCCGCCGAGCCACTGCGGGCCGGGCTGAGCCCGGCCGGAGCGGCGAAGGCCGCCCGCCACCTGCGCACGTTGGTCGGCGCGGACGGGTTGGCGTTGACTGACACCGACGAACTGCTCGCCCTCGACGGGCGGGGCGCGCACCACGGCGAGCAGCTGGGCGCGGCGGCCCGGCGGGTGGTGGCCTCGGAGCGCTCCACCGTGCTCGGCGAGGCGGAGCTGTACTGCGACCGGGTCGACTGCCCGGTCCGGGGGGCGGTGGTGGCCCCGCTGGCAGGCGAGGAGGGTCGGGTCGCCGGAGCCCTGGTCGCGATCACCGACGGGGTCCCCGCCCCGGGCCTGGTGCAGGCCACGCTGGAGACCGCGCGCTGGGCCGGCAGCCAGCTCGCGCTGGCCGAGCTGGACTCGTCCCGGGAGCGGCTGGCCCGGGCCGAGGTCCGCGCGCTGCGGGCACAGATCAGCCCGCACTTCATCTACAACGCGCTGACCGCGATCGGTTCGTTCGTCCGCACCGATCCGGAGCGGGCACGGGAACTGATCCTGGAGTTCGCCGAGTTCACCAGGTACTCGTTCCGGGCGCACGGGGAGTTCACCACGCTGGCCGAGGAGCTGCGGTCGATCGACCGGTACCTCACCATCGAGCGGGCCAGGTTCGGTGACCGGCTCCAGGTACGGCTCCAGATCGCCCCCGAGGTGCTGCCGGTCACCCTGCCGTTCCTGTGCCTGCAACCGCTCGTGGAGAACGCCGTCCGGCACGGGTTGTCGCGCAAGCCCGGCACGGGCATGGTGAGCATCGAGGCCCGGGACGCGGGCGCCGAATGCCACATCACGGTGGAGGACGACGGAGTGGGGATGGATCCGGCCACGTTGACCGAGGGGATCGCCGAGCTGGCCGGGCCCGCCGGTGACCCGGGTGACGACCAGGGCCAGCACGTCGGTCTGTCAAACGTCGACGAGCGGCTCCGGTCAGTCTTCGGCGACGGGTTCGGCCTGGTCGTGGAGACCGGTCTCGGTTCGGGTACGAAGGTGAGCATGCGGGTGCCGAAGTTCCACCCCGGCGTACGGGCGGGCTCGTGACCGGCAACGGCACGGTGACCGGATCCGGATTCCTCCGGGTGCTGGCGGTGGACGACGAACCGCCGGCGCTGGACGAACTCGCCTACCACCTGCGCGCCGATCACCGGGTCGCCCGGCTGCACACGGCCGGCGACGCCACCGAGGCGCTGCGGGTGCTCCGGGACGGCGACGTGGACGTGGTCTTCCTGGACATCCGGATGCCCGGCCTGGACGGCATGGAGCTGGCCCGGGTGCTGCGCCGCTTCGCCCGGCCACCGGCCATCGTCTTCGTCACCGCGTACGACGACGGCGCGGCGGACGCCTTCGACCTGGGCGCCATCGACTACGTCCGCAAGCCGGTACGCGCCGAGCGGCTGGCCGAGGCGCTGCGCCGGGTGGTCGGCTCGCGGGTGGTGCCGTCCCACCCGGCCGCCCTGGCCCGGGCCGAGGAGGACCCGACCATCCCGATCGAGCTGGCCGGTACCACCCGGATGCTGCCCCGGTCGGCGGTGCGGTGGGTGGAGGCACAGGGCGACTACGCGCGGCTGCACACCGCGGACGGGGCGCACCTGGTCCGGGTGTCGCTGGCGACGCTCGCCGACCGGTGGGCCGACGCCGGCTTCGTCCGGATCCACCGGTCGCACCTGGTGCAGCTGCGGCTGATCGCCGAGCTACGGCTGGTCAACTCCGGGTACGTGGTGGTGGTGGACGGCACGGAACTACCGGTGAGCCGGCGGCACATCCGGGAGCTGAAGGACAAGCTGGTCCGGGCCGCGAAGCAGGAGTGGAGCCGCTGACCGTCCACAACGGAGTTTTGCCTGCGAGGTGCATCGTCGCTGCTCTATCCTCGATTGCGCCGGTCGGTACGGGGCGCGGGGCCGGCGCGGGTGCACAGCCTGCACGGGGCGCCCCGCACCCTCACGTTTGGACGCAGATGAAATTTTCCGTCATCCGCCGCGCCGTACTGGCGGGCGTCACCGTGGCAGCCGTCGTGCTACCCGGTGCCACTCCCGCGCTCGCCACGGACACCGGCACGATCAGCGGTCGTCTGACGACCAGCACCGGCGCCGCTGCCCCCAACGTCCCGGTCCTCGTCTATCCGGCCGGGAACTACACCGCTGTCGCCGACACGCAGACCGACGGCCAGGGCAACTACACCTTGCCCCGCATCGCCCCCGGCTCGTACACGATCGGGTTCATTCCCGACGGCCGGCCGGAGCAGTACCACCGGCAGAAGCTCCGGCCATGGGACGCCGACCCGATCGTCGTTACCGCAGGCGCCACCACCACCGTCGACGAGCAGTTGATGGCGTCCGGCACCATCACCGGCCGCATCCTGGACGCCGCCGGTGAGCCCGTGCCCGACCTGCGGATCCAGGCCCGCGAGATCGACTCCGGAGAGTGGAGCGGTGGCTACACCGACTCCGAGGGCCGGTACGAGATGGCTGTGTTGGCGGGTCGCTACCTGATCAGTTTCGAACCGATCGAGGGCTCCTACCAGACCCAGTACGTGCCGGGGAAGCTCGACGAGGAGAGCGCGACCGTCTTCGAGATCGGGGCCGACTCGGAGACCGTGGTCAACGACGCGGTGCTGCCCGTGGGCACCCTGTCGGGCCGGTTCACCACCGCAGCCGGCGCACCGCTGAGCGGGGCGCAGGTCTACCTCTACGTCGCCGCCAACATGCAGTACGCAAACTGGGCCGAGACCGACGCCGACGGCCGGTTCGGGGTCCAGGTGTTCGCCGGCGACTACAAGGTTGGGCTGTCCACGGACGACCGGCAGCAGTACTACCCAGGGCAGATGAGTGCCGAACTGGCTGGCCTGGTGACCGTGCGGGGAGGTCAGGAAACCACGATCACCGACAGCCTGCTGGGCACCGGCTCCGTACGGGTCACGGCCGTCGATTCGATAACCGGCGCTCCGGTCGCCAACTTCTGCGCCAACGACGTGTGCAGCAAGGGCACCGGTTCGGTGATCGTCTCCGAACTGCCGGCGGGCCGGCACGACATCAGCCTGTACGCGCCCGACGGTCGGTACTTCTCCCGCGAGCGGACCGGCGTACGGGTTCGCGTCGACCGGACCACCGAGCTGACCGTCAAGCTGCGGCCCGGCGCGGTCATCACCACCACCGTGCTGGACCGGCAGAGCGGCAGCCCCCTGTCGCAGGTTTGCGTGGACGCCTTCCTGCCCAAGCGGGCCGCGCTGGCGGACGGCCGCGGCGTGTGCAGCGATCGCAACGGCCGGGTCACCATCGGGCCACTGACCGCCGGCGACTACAGGCTATTCGCTACTCCGCAGCGTCTAACGCAGGGGCGGCAGTGGGTCGGCCCGAACGGCGGCACCGGTGACGAGCGGGAAGCGGCGTTGGTCACCGCGACCGTCGGGCAGGTGACCACCGCGCCGACGGTACGGATCGATCAGGCGGGCCGGGTGACCGGTCGGGTGACGGACGGACAGACCGGTGCGTTCTTGCAGTACGCCGGCGTGTCGGTGCTCACCGGGCACCCCGGTGCCGGCGTCGAGGACGCGCGCACCAACGACCAGGGTGTCTACACGCTGACGGGTCTCGGCCCGTACGAGTGGCCGGTGGTGTTCAGTCGTGGCTCGTACGCCACCGTCTGGTCCGGCGGTGCGACGAGCCGCTTCAAGGCCACGCCGGTGCGGGTCACCAGCGGTGCCACCGCTGTCCTCGATGCGGCACTCGACGCCGGCGTGCAGCTCACCGGCACTTTCCGCGATACCGAGGGCCGGCCGCTGTCCAGCGGTTGGGTCATCGCGCACAGCGCGGACACCGGCGACATCGCCGCCAGCGGCTGGCTCTCCGAAGGAGAGTTCAGCATGCGGCTGACCGGACGGCAGCGGATCTTCTTCAGCTACAACGTGTACCGGGGCGAGGGTGAGATGTACTCGGGCCGGTATCGGGTCGTCGACCCGGACGGCAACCGCCGGCTGGCCCGATTCACCGTTCCCGCGACCGGTTCAATGAGCGCCGACCTGGTCATCCCGACCAGCTGATTCACCGTGGACCGGGGGGCACTTCACGGTGCCACCCCCGGTCCACCGGGTTGTCCACAGGCCCGGCTCGTTGTCCACAGGTTGTCCACAGCCCTCTTGACATTCCGGGCGGGCGGACAAGACTGCCGGGGTGGCCGTCGAGGATCCAGTGCCGGCACCCCGCCGACCCGAGCCGTCCCCGGCCGCCGGGGAGCCGCTCACGCCCGGGCCCCCCGCGCGTACCCGGGTGGTGCTGGCCGGGGCGTCCCGCCGGCAGCACCGCGCCGCAGGTGCCCGCACCGAGCTGACCCAGCAGACCCGGGTCGGTGAGGCACTGGTCCGTGGCCTGGTCCGCGCCCAACTGGCCCTGGCGCTGCAACTGTCGGCGGTGGTGCTGGTCGGGCTGGGCGGGCTGCCCTGGCTGTTCGCCATCGCACCCTCGGTGGGTCGGTTGACCGTGCTCGGGGTCAACCTGCCGTGGCTGCTGCTCGCGGTGCTCTCCTTCCCGTTCCTGGTCGCGGTGGGCTGGACGTACGTGCGGCTGGCCGAACGCAACGAGCAGGACTTCACCGACCTGGTCCAGCGGCCGGAGCGCTGAATGGGTAACGACCTCGTCGTGCCGGCGATCGTGGCGGTCACCCTGGTCACCGTCGGGATCGGCTTCTACGGGCTGCGGCTGGCCCGCACCACCTCCGACTTCCTGGTCGCCTCGCGGGTGGTCAGCCCGACCTGGAACGCCGCCGCGATCGGTGGCGAGTACCTGTCGGCGGCGAGCTTCCTCGGCGTCGCCGGGCTGATCCTCAAGTACGGCGTAGACGTGCTCTGGTACCCGGTCGGCTTCGCCGCCGGCTACCTGGCCCTGCTGATGTTCGTGGCCGCGCCGCTGCGCCGGTCCGGCGCGTTCACCCTGCCCGACTTCTGCGAGCTGCGGCTGGGATCCCGCCGGTTGCGGGCGCTGGCCACCGCCTTCGTGATCTTCATCGGCTGGCTCTACCTGGTGCCGCAGTTGCAGGGCGCCGGGCTGACGCTGGCCACGCTGGCCGGCTCGCCGTACCCGGTGGGGGCCCTGGTGGTGGCCGCAGTGGTGACCGCCAACGTCGCATTCGGCGGGATGCGCGCGATCACCTTCGTGCAGGCGTTCCAGTACTGGCTGAAGCTGACCGCGCTCGCCGTACCCGCGATCTTCCTCGCGTTGCAGTGGCAGGCCGACGGGCGACCGGCGGTGACCCCGCCCGACGGGCCGACGTTCCGGACCGCGACCACCGTCGTGGTCGAGCACCGCGCGGTCCTCACCCTGCCCGACGGGCAGACCCGGGAGGTACGCCCCGGCGACGAGTTGACCTTCGCCGCGGGTGAGCCGGTGCCGGAGGTCTCCGGGGTGGCCACGGGTCCCACCGACTGGCTGCTGCCCAGCACCGCCGGTGCCGACGACCGAGGGCTGTTCGCCACGTACTCGCTGATCCTGGCCACCTTCCTGGGCACGATGGGACTGCCACACGTACTCGTGCGCTTCTACACCAATCCGGACGGCGCCGCCGCCCGCCGGACCACGCTGGTGGTGCTCGCCCTGGTCGGCGTCTTCTACCTGCTGCCCACGATCTACGGCGTGCTCGGCCGGATCTACACTCCGCAACTGCTGGTCAGCGGCCAGACCGACGCGGTGGTGGTGCTGCTGCCCGAGGCCGCGCTCGGCAACGGGACCACCGGCCGGCTGCTGGCCGCCCTGGTCGCCGCCGGGGCGTTCGCGGCCTTCCTGTCCACCTCGTCCGGGCTGCTCACCAGCGTCGCCGGGGTGATCTCCACGGACGTGCTCGGCCGCGGCTCGGTCCGCGGCTTCCGGCTGGCCACGGTGATCGCCGGCGGGGTGCCGACGATCCTCGCGTTGAACATCTCGGGGCTGGACGTCTCCCAGGTGGTCGGGCTGGCGTTCGCCGTCGCCGCGTCCAGTTTCTGCCCGCTGCTGGTGCTGGGGATCTGGTGGCGGGGGCTGACCGACGCGGGCGCGGCGGCCGGGATCCTGGTCGGCGGTGGCGCGGCGGTGACGGCGGTGCTGATCACCGTGCTCGGCCCCCCGCTGACCGGCTGGCCGGCCACCCTCACCGCGCAGCCGGCCGCCTGGACGGTGCCGCTGGCCTTCACCGTGATGGCCGCAGTCTCCCTGGCCACCCGCCGCCGCGCCCCGACCGACGTCGGCCGCACCATGCTCCGCCTGCACGCCCCCGACGCGCTGCGCTTATAAGGAAGGGCCCCTTCTTAACGCCTGCGGTAGAGAAGGGGCCCCCTGTTAACACCTCGGCCCAAAGGCGGGCGGCGTGCGGGTCGCGTACGCCTCGGGGATGATCTCCGGCTCCTTCGCGGGTTGGTGGGAGCGCTGGTCCGGACCGGATACGGTCGGTTACATGACTGGTGAGCACCCGGCGCTGGCGCTGCGCGGCCTGGCGAAGAGGTTCGACAGCAAGATCGCGGTAGCGGGCGTGGACCTGGACGTGCCGGCCGGCTCGTTCTACGGGCTGCTCGGCCCGAACGGCGCGGGCAAGACCACCACCCTGTCGATGGCGGTCGGATTGCTGCGGCCCGACGCCGGCAGCGCCTGGGTGCTCGGACGCGACGTGTGGACCGACCCGGTCGAGGCGAAGCAACTGCTCGGCGTCATGCCGGACGGCGTGCGCCTGTTCGACCGGCTCAGCGGCGGCGAACTGCTGGCGTACCACGGTCTGCTACGCGGTATGGACCCGGCGGTGGTCGACCAGCGTGCGGCCGAACTGCTGGACGTGCTCGCCCTCGCCGACGCCGGCCGCACCCTGGTCGTCGACTATTCGGCCGGTATGAAGAAGAAGATCGGCCTGGCCTGCGCGCTGCTGCACGGGCCGCGGCTGCTGGTGCTGGACGAGCCGTTCGAGGCGGTCGATCCGGTCTCGGCGGCGCTGATCCGCGACATCCTCCAGCGGTACGTCGCCGGCGGCGGGACGGTGGTCTTCTCCAGCCATGTCATGGAGGTCGTGCAGCGACTCTGCTCGCACGTCGCGATCCTCGCCGAGGGCATCATCAAGCGGGTCGGCACGCTGGAGCAGGTACGCGGTGACCGCTCGCTGGAGGAGGTCTTCGTCGAGGTCGTCGGCGGGCGTACGGCCACCGGTGAGGAGTTGGCGTGGCTGTCCCGGTGAACGTCCCGGCGAGCCCCGTCCGGCCTGTCTCGGCCCGGCACTTCGTCCGGCTCAAGCTGCGGGTGATGGGGAACAACTTCCGTGGCCAGGGCTGGCGGGTGGCGTTGTTCCTGGTCGGGTCGCTGGTGGGGCTCTGGTTCGCGGTCGGCGGCTTCTTCGGTCTCGCGGCGCCTGGGCTGGCCGGCGACGACCGGTACGCGCTGCTGGTCGCCGCGTTCGGTGGCGGCCTGGCGGTGCTCGGCTGGCTGCTGCTGCCCCTGGTCTTCTTCGGCGTCGACGAGACGCTCGATCCGGCCCGCTTCGCGCTGCTGCCGCTGCCCCGGCGCACCCTGGTCAAGGGACTCTTCGCGGCGGCGCTGGTGAGCGTGCCCACGCTCGCCATGCTGGTAGCGCTCTCCGGCCTGGTGGTCACGGCCGGCATGTTCGGCGGCTGGTCCGCCGCCCTGGTGGCCGCGGTCGGGGTGATCCTCGGGCTGCTCGTCTGCGTCGCCTCGGCACGCGCGGTGACCAGCGCCTTCGCCACCATGCTCCGGTCCCGCCGGGTGCGTGACCTGGCCGCCGTCCTGCTCGCGGTGCTCGCCGCCCTGCTCGGCCCGTTGCAGATCGTCGGGCTGGCCGCGCTCCAGGACGCCGACTGGGACGCGTTCACCCGGGTCGCGACCGTGGTCGGCTGGACGCCGTTCGGCGCGCCCTGGACGGCCGGCATCGACATGGCCCAGGGCCGGGTCTGGGCCGTGCCGCTGAAACTCCTGATCGCCGTGGTCACGATCGCCGCGCTGCTGGCCTGGTGGTCGCGTTCGCTGGAGTCGGCGATGGTCGGTGCGGCGAGCGCCGGCCCGGCCCGGGCGAAGCCGGGGCTGACCGGTGGCGTGGTCGCCCAGCTGTTCCCAAGGGCGGCGGGCTGGCTGCAACGGGACCGGTTCGGCGCAATGGTCGCGCGGGAGGCCCGCTACTGGTGGCGGGACGCCCGCCGTCGGGCCAACCTGATCACCATCGCGGTGGTCGGCCTCTTCGTGCCGGTGATGGTCAACCTGGGCGGGCAGGGCTTCACCATCGACAGCGAGCAGGGGTTCAACCCCGTCGGGGAGACGTCACCGGTCCTGGTCAGCCTCTCCATGCTCTTCGTCGGGCTGCTCGCCGCGGTGACCCTGGCCAACCAGTTCGGCTTCGACGGCAGCGCGTACGCCGCGAACGTCGTGGCCGGTGTGCCCGGCCGGCTGGAGCTACGCGCCCGGATGACCGCCTTCTCGCTGTACGTGCTGCCGATGCTGGCGGTGGTCGCCGTGGTGGTCGCACTGGTGATCGGCGAGCCGACGTGGATCGGTTTCATGGCGGGCGCGCTGGTGGCCACCTACGGCGCCGGGCTGGCGGTCAACTCGTTCATCTCGGTGCTCGGCGCGTACTCGCTGCCGGAGACGAGCAACCCGTTCGCGATGAACAGTGGCGCCGGCGTGGTCAAGGGCTTGCTGACCCTGCTGGCCATGGTCGCCACCGGCGCGATCGGCGTACCGATGGTGATCGCCGCCGCGCTGCTCGGCGACGCCTGGCTCTGGCTGGGGCTGCCGCTGGGCGTGGCGTACGGCGTCGGGGCGGCGCTGCTCGGCGCGTACCTGGCCGGCGACGTGCTGGACCGCCGCCAGCCCGAACTGCTGGCCATGGTCACCCCACGCCGCTGACCCCGGCGTCCGTCGGTAGCCGCCAGTAGCCGATCTGGCGGCGCGGTCGAGACGGACGCCGCCGCGCCGCCGGTAGCGGGCCGAAGAGCCGGGGCCAGGAGTGGGCCGGCGGGGCCGCTGCCGGTGGCCGGACGGGGCTAGTCAGCTGGGTGCATGGGTGACGTGCCCCGGGAGCTGACGTAGCCCCTGGATCTCAGGGCGGCCCGGACTTCGGCGACGAAGCCGTCGAAGTCTTCGCGGAGGCGCTTCGCGGTCAGATGCAGAATGATCCAGTCGCCGCCGACCAGCTGGTTGAGTCGTCTGCGGTCCGCGTGGAACTGGTCCGGGTCGTCGTGCCAGAGGCCGTCGTACTCCACCGCCACCCGATAGTCCGGCCAGGCCAGATCAAGACGGGCGACGAAACGGCCCCAGTCCGACACGACCCACTGCGTACGAGGTCGGGGCAGCCCGGCCAGCACCAGCCGCACCCGGGCCCGCGACTCCTGCGGCGATTCGGCGCCGACGCCCGCCAGCTCGACGGCGCGGAGCATCGCCCGCCAGCCACGGCGACCCACTCTGGCGAGGGCGTACCCGCGTAGCGCCGACACATCGGTGAGACGGCGCGACAGCAGGACGTCGATGACCACCACCGCCTCCACCAGGTCGAGCCAGCTCGCCAGGTCCCAGCAAGTGCGCTCAACTGACGTGACGGCCGTACCCGCACGGTCAAGGACGTCCCCGGGGTCGATGAGCCCGTGATGGACCCGCAGGCCAGCGACCGCCCCGAGCCGTGCACCGCGTGGCACGAGGACGTCCACGGGATCGTCGGTGGCCGCTGGGGCGCACCCGAGAAGCGCGGCGGCGGATCGCCCGGCGATCGCCGCGCCCGGTGGGATCAGCCACCGGCTGGCAGCGGCGCACCGGGTCCGATAGGTGACGGATAGCTGGGCGTCGGCGTACACGTCTCGGAAGAGTGGACGCCACGCGGAGCTGCGGAGATCGTTGCGGGTGAGCAGGCCGCGCGAGATAGCGACCGAACCACGGAAAACACGCCCCCGCAGCTGCGGCGGCCGACGAGGCGATCTGGGCATGCAGCGACGTTGACACCCTCGCCCCCAGCCCGCTGCCCCTGTGGATAACCGCCCGCAGTTCCACGCGCCCCCACGCCACGCCAACGCGCGGGTCCGCAGGCATGATCACGCTCGATCCAGGATCGAGTGGCTTCCGTCGGCGTTCGATGCCACTACATCCGGGATCGAGCGTGATCTTCTGATTCGATCTGCGCGCCCTGTGTCTGTGCGGGCAATCAGCGGGTGGTGTGGCTCGATCCGTGCCGGGCCACGTCGAGGAAGGACCGCCAGGCGGTCGGCGCGAAGGCGAGCGACGGTCCGGAACGATCCTTGCTGTCCCGCACCAGCACCACCCCGGGCAGGTTGTCCGCCACCTCGACACAGTTGCCACCGGTGTCACCGGAGCGGGTCGACGTGCGCCAGTGAGGTACGGCAGCGGTCATGGCGTCACCTTCAGCTTTCGGATCAGATCCAGCGAGGCGCTCGTGGACAGTGCTTCGCCGAGCAGGCTATCCCACTTCCGGTCGATCAGGCGGACCGTCTCGGGGTCGTTGACCACGTGCCCGCGGGCGGCGTTCTCCAGGTAGATTGCCTGCTCACCGTCCGGTAGCTCGGCCAGCACGAAGCCGCCGATGAGGCCGACATGCTCGCCGACGCTGACCGGGACGATGTGCAACCGGACCTGCGGTAGCTCCGCCTCCTCCAGCAGCCGGCCAAGCTGCGCGTCGAGCACTGCTGGGCCGCCGACCGGTCGGCGCACCGCCGTCTCGTCGAGCATGAAGACGCACTGCGGTGAATCCTCCCGATGCAGGAGCTGCTGGCGCTCCATTCGGACGGCGACCAGCTCGTCCACCAGGGCCGGTGGCTGTAGCCCACCGGCCGAGATGACCGCTCGGGCGTACTCCTCGGTCTGTAGCAGGCCCGGCACCAGGCAGGGCTCGAAGGCGCGCAACCGGGTCGCCTCCTGCTCGTAGCCCCGCCACGCCGCGAACCAGGACGGGCCACGCTCCCGGTCGGCCTCCTTGAGCAGTTCGGCGAGCAGGCCACCGGTTTGCAGCGCCTCGTCGGAGGCCACGGCGAATTCCATCGTCGGTCGGCGGCGGCCGGTCTCGATGGCGGCGATCAGCGACGGGCTCCACTTGATCAGGGCGGCGAGGCCCTCCTGGGAGACGCCGGCAGCGGCACGGGCAGCCTTCAACGCCCTGATCCACATCTCGAAGTTCATCACTCACCCATCTGGTAAGTACGCGAACGCGCTGGGTAGTAACCGCTGGCATCCTCCCCTGCGGCAGGCGCGGAGTCCAGGGTGGAATCGCGCGGCCCGGCCGGTGGAGGCGACGACCCGGCGGCCGGTCCTGCGTCGGGTCGCCCCGGTCATTCCCCCGGCCGGGGCGACCCCCGGATCGAAGGAGGCCACCCCGCATGTCGAACGTGTTCCGCAGGTGTCGAAACGCCGTGCTGCTGTCGTACCGCCGCCTGTCGCCATCCACAGCGAACCCGGACACCGGCCGACCGGCACCCGAGCCACGCCCGCACACCGGGTCTTCGGTGCCGGGACGTCCCGCGAATCAGCTTCCGGGCTGGGCTTCCTGGCCGACGGTCGCTGAGCCCCGGCCCGGCCGGGCCGGCTGGCTCACTCCCGCGCAGACCTGGCGGGCGAACGGGGGCCGCTGGTGACCGGGGCGCCCGCCGCGCCGGAGGGGTCAGCCTGGCACGGAGGGTCGGCTCGACCGTGAGCCGCTTCGTGCCGCACCTGCCGATGCGCCCACTCTGGCGTTGTCGAGCGTGCGGGGCGCACTGGCCCTGCCAGCCGGCGCGGCTCGCGTTGCTGGTCGAGTACCGCGAGGATCGGACCGCGCTCCTGGTGTACCTCGGCATGCTGATGGCGGAGGCACACGCCCAGCTCAGCCAGCTCAACGGGCAACTCCACCACGCCGAATTACACGACCGCTTTCTGGACTGGGCACGCGCTCGCGGGCCGGCCGAGCGGGTCACAATGTTTCACGTGAATCATGAGCCGGGTGCCCAGATCCACCACACCGACCCATTCGCCGTGCCGGCGGGCGAGCGCTCGCCCGTACGCCGGTTGCGGGGTCGGCTCGCCGCGCCGGTGACGCTCTGGACGGCGCCTGGGCCAGCCGGGCTGACCGTGTCCTCGACGTTGGTGGCGGAGGGTGAGCCGGACCGCCTGCTCGGCCTGATCGACGCCGAGTCCGACCTGTGGGCGGCGGTCGAGGAGGCCGGGCGGTTCGCGGTCGCGCCGCTCGGCCCGCCGCACCGGCAACTGGCCGACCGGTTCGCCGGGCTGTTCCCGTCGCCCGGCGGCCTGTTCGCCACCGGGACGTGGGCTGACACGCCGTACGGTCCTATTCCGGCCGACGCCGGCGGGTGGGCGGGGTGTCGGCTCGACAGCGCCCGGGAGTACGGCTGGGCGCTGCTGGTCGAGGCGACCATCGAGGTCGTCGAGCTGGTGGCGGAGACCGATCCGTTGCTGCACTACCGGGGCCGGTACCGCGAACTGACCTGAGCGGCCGGGGTCCGGCGTATCGACCGGCGTGACGGCCTGGCCGGCGCGCATCCACGAGCACAGCGCCACCGATCGAGGGCGCGGCACCACCGACCGCTCAACGGAGTGAGCTGAGTCACTCGGCGCAGCGATGCTGCCGTTCGGCGCACGCGCTGACCGGCACCGATTTCGGCCTTTTCCGGCGGGGAACGCGCTTCCTACCGTGCGCGAAACTCCTGACGCCTGTGAAGGTGGTGATCCACAAATGTCCACGGACACACCCGCCTCCGCGCCGACCGATTCGGTGCCGGAGCGGTACCTCGCGGTCCAACGGTCGGACGAGTTCGCCGGGCTACGCCGCGCGTTGCGCGGGTTCGTCTTCCCGATGACCATCGCGTTCTTCCTGTGGTACGCGCTCTACGTGATCCTCTCCGCGTACGCGCGAGACTTCATGGGCACGCGACTCTTCGGCAGCAACATCAACGTGGCGCTGGTCTTCGGCCTGCTCCAGTTCGTCTCCACCTTCCTGATCGCCTGGCTCTACTCCCGGTACGCCGACCGGAAGATCGACCCGATCGCCGACAAGATCCGTGACGAGCTCACCGGAGGTGACTCGTGACGACGACGACGTTCCTCGCGGTTCAGGCGGGCAACACCACCGCCCGCAACCTGACCATTGTGCTGTTCCTGGCCTTCGTGGCCGCCACCCTGGCGATCACGATCTGGGCCAGCCGGCAGACCAAGACGGCCACCGACTTCTACGCGGGTGGCCGGTCGTTCTCCGGCTTCCAGAACGGCATGGCCATCGGCGGCGACTACATGTCGGCGGCGTCCTTCCTCGGCATCGCCGGCATCATCGCGCTCTACGGCTACGACGGCTTCCTGTACTCCATCGGCTTCCTGGTGGCGTGGCTGGTGGCGCTGTTGCTGGTCGCCGAGCTGCTGCGGAACTCGGGCCGGTACACGATGGCCGACGTGCTGGCGTTCCGGATGCGCCAGCGGCCGGTGCGTACGGCGGCGGCGGTCTCCACCATCACGGTGTCGATCTTCTACCTGCTGGCCCAGATGGTCGGCGCGGGCGCCCTGGTGGCGCTCCTGCTCGGCATCCGGCCCGGCACGACGTTCCTGGGCATGGACGCGGACACCGCCAAGGTCGCGACCATCATCATGGTCGGCGCGCTCATGATCATCTACGTCACCGTGGGTGGCATGAAGGGCACCACGTACGTGCAGATCGTCAAGGCGTTCCTGCTCATGGGCGGTGCGCTGTTGATGACGCTGCTGGTGCTGGCCAAGTACAAGTTCAACCTGTCGTCGCTGCTCGGTGACGCGGCGGCCAGTTCCGGCCAGGGCACGGCGTTCCTGGAACCCGGGCTACGGTACGGCGTCGAGGTGGCCGGCAACGCGACACAGACCTTCTACAACAAGGTCGACCTGCTCTCCCTCGGCATCGCGCTGGTGCTCGGCACCGCCGGCCTGCCGCACATCCTGATCCGCTTCTACACCGTCCCGACGGCGAAGGCGGCCCGCAAGAGCGTGCTCTGGGCGATCGGCATCATCGGGTCGTTCTACCTGCTCACTCTGGCGCTCGGATTCGGTGCGGCGGCGCTGGTCGGTGGCGATGCCATCCGGGAGCAGGACCGGGCCGGCAACACCGCGGCACCACAGTTGGCCGAGGCGCTCGGGATCGACTTCTTCGGCGGCGACCTCGGCGGTGCGGCACTGCTGGCGATCATCGCGGCAGTCGCCTTCGCCACCATCCTGGCGGTGGTCGCGGGGTTGACCCTGGCCTCGTCGTCCAGCCTGGCGCACGACTTCTACGCCAACGTCATAAAGCGGGGCAACGCGTCGGAGCGGCAGGAGGTGAGCGTCGCCCGGATCTCCGCGCTGGTGATCGGTGCGGTCTCCATCGCCCTGTCGATCTACGCGCAGAACCTGAACGTGGCGTTCCTGGTGGCGCTGGCTTTCGCGGTGGCCGCCTCCGGCAACCTGCCGGCGATCCTCTACAGCCTGTTCTGGAAGCGGTTCAACACCTCGGGCGCGGTGTGGGCGATCTACGGCGGTCTGCTGGCGGCGGTGCTGCTGGTGTTCTTCTCGCCGGTGGTTTCCGGCGCGCCGACGGCCATGTTCCCCGAACACGACTGGCAGTGGTTCCCGCTGTCGAACCCGGGCATCCTGTCCATCCCGTTCGGCTTCCTCTGCGGCTGGATCGGCACCGTCATCTCCAAGGAGAGAGACGACGACAAGTACGCCGAGTTGGAGGTGCGCTCGCTCACCGGCGCGGGCGCGCACTGATCGTGGCGTAACCGGCGCCGCAAACAGTGCGCGGTGTGAGCGCAGTGTTAAGAGGGGCCCCCGGTACGACGCCCGGCGTTAACAGGGGGCCCCTCCTTATAGGCTGGCGGTATGAAGGTTGAGCAGCGTTTCGGCCCCGGCCACCGCGTACTGGTCACCGGCGGGGCCGGCTTCGTCCCGTCACACCTGGTGGATGTTCTGATCGGGCGCGGCTGCACGGTGGTCGCGCTTGACAACTTCGTCACCGGGGCGAAGGAGAACATCGCCCACCTGCTCGACACGCCGAACTTCACCCTGGTGGAGGCCGACATCTCGGACGGCTTGCCGGCACATCCCGCGCTGGCTGAGCGGTTCGACGCGATCCTGCACATGGCCTCCCCGGCGAGCCCGACCGACTTCGAGAAGCTGCCGGTGGAGATCCTGCGGGTGGGTTCGGTGGCCACCCTGCACCTACTGGACCGCGCGGTCGCGGACGGTGCCCGGTTCCTGCTCGCCTCCACCTCCGAGGCGTACGGCGACCCGAAGGAGCACCCGCAGCGGGAGACGTACTGGGGCAACGTCAACCCGATCGGCATCCGCAGCGTGTACGACGAGGCCAAGCGCTTCTCCGAGGCGGCGACGATGGCGTACCGCCGGAGCAGGGGGCTGGACACCGCGATCGTACGGATCTTCAACACGTACGGTCCGCGGATGCGCCCGGACGACGGCCGCGCGATCCCGACCTTCATCTCCCAGGCGCTGCGTGGCGAGCCGATCACCGTGCACGGCACCGGCAACCAGACCCGCTCGATCTGCTACGTGGCTGACCTCGTCCGGGGCATCCTGCTGCTGCTGGACTCGACCGAGAGCGGCCCGGTGAACTGCGGCACCGAGGACGAGATGAGCATGCGGGAACTGGCCGAGACGATCGTTTCGCTCTGCGACAGCAAGTCCGAGGTGACGTACGTCACGCGCAGTGCGGACGACCCGGAGATGCGTCGACCGGACCTCACCCTCGCCCGCGAAGTGCTCGGCTATGAGCCGGCGGTTTCGCCCGAGGTGGGCCTGCGCCGCACGATTGAGCACTTCCGCGACCGGCTAGGGTAACCGGCCCCGACACGACGCGAATCGTGACCGAAGGCGACATTGGCCGAGGCTGCGTACCCTGAGTTACATGGCAGCCACCATCCCTGTCGCACTGCCGGTCCCCCACCTGCATCGCAGCGCCGGTCGCGCGGCGGTACCGGGCCCGGATCGACGCGAGCGCGCCGCCGGCCGGACCGAGACCCGCTGGTATCCGTCGTACGACGACGAACCGGCCGTCCCCGGCGGGCCGGGCGGCCCGCGCGGGCCGGTGGGGCCGGGCGGAGCCGGCCGGGGGCAACCGCCACGGGGCCGGCGACCGCACTGGCGCCGGATCGCCCTGGTAACCGGCATCGCGGTGCTGGTGCTGGCGCTGATCGGTGGCACGGGTGCGTGGTTCTACGCCCGCAGCCTCGACAACAACATGGCCCGGACCGACCCGTTCTCGGAGATCACCGGTGGAAGGCCGGCGAAGGCCGTGAACGGCGCGTTGAACATCCTGCTGGTGGGCACCGACTCACGGGACCCGGACGCACCGATGGACCGGGCCGGCGAGTGGCGCGCAGACACCATCATCGTCATGCACATCCCCGCCGACCACCAGGAGGCATACCTCGTCTCCATCCCGCGGGACCTGTACGTGCCTATCCCGGAGAGCGCCGGTGCCGACTGCGACTCCGGCCAACGGCGCAAGATCAACGCAGCGTTCGCCTTCGGTGGCCTGCCGCTGGCGGTACGCACCGTCGAATGCTTCACCGACGTGCACATCGACCACGTGATGGCGATCGACTTCGGCGGCTTCAAGGAGGTCACCGACGCGCTCGGCGGGGTCGACCTGAAGGTGGAGCGCACCATCACCTCGATCCACAAGCCCTACCGGAAGTTCAGCGAGGGCACCAACCACATGAACGGCGCCGAGGCGCTGGACTGGATCCGCCAGCGAAAGCAGTTCCCCGACGGCGACTTCGCCCGGATGCGCCACCAGCAGGAGTTCCTTCGGGCGCTGATGGACAAGGCGGCGAGCACGGGCACGCTGACCAATCCGAAGAAGCTCAACGCATTCCTCCGGTCCGTGACCGACGCGGTCACCGTCGACCAGGGATTCTCGCTGACCGACATGGCCGTGCAGTTCCGCAGCCTGCGAGGCAACAACCTCACCTTCGTCACCAGCCCACATCTGGGCAGCGAAACCATCAACGGCGAATCGGTGGTCGTCTCCGATCGGGAGAATGCGCTGGCCATGTACCGGGCGATGTCCGCCGACACGATGGCCGACTGGGTGCGGGCGAACAAGAAGCCGGAGACCGCCAACGGCTGACGGCGACGCGCACGGCGCTGCGCGCAGGATCTCAGCGCCCGTGCGGCGCCGGAGGCCACGGGTCGGACACCGGCACCGGCTGGCGGCCCGCTGAGCATTTCCTGTGAACCAACCGCTGACCGTCTATATCAATCTGGACGTTCGGCCATTTCAGCTGGATGACGCGGCGTAGAACGGTGACTGACCGGCAAGCGAACTCGCGACGGCGGGAAAGCGTACGTAAAGTGTTCCCGCCCCCCTGAGTACACGAGCTGGAGCACGCATGCCGGTTCACAGCCCTTCTCTGCTCGAGCCGCCTCGTGCGTCCGCCACTCCGCCCCCGCCCAAGGGAAAGGCGCGTTCCGGCAAAGCCGGAAAGGGGCGCACCCGGCGCAAGGACCCGCTCTGGGCCCGGCTCACCCTAATTTTCGGTGCCGTGTTGATGGTGACCAGCGGTCTGGCCATCGTCGGCAGCAAGGCGGTGATCGGCCAGGCCACCGGCAACATCGCCCAGCGCAACCTGCTCGGCGGCGCAGGCAAGACGTTGGAGGAGGGCGGTAGCGACCTCAAGGGCCCGATCGACATGCTGCTGCTGGGCGTGGACGCCCGGGAGCGTTGGGCGGCCGACGACGTCCGGGCGGACAGCATCATCGTCCTGCACATCCCGGCCACGCACGACCAGGCGTACCTGATCTCGATCCCCCGAGACACCGAGGCGCGGATCCCGGCGTTTCCGAAGACCGGCTACCAGGGCGGGGTAGAGAAGATCAATGCTGCGTTCCAGGCGGGTGCCCAGAACGGCGGCGGCTGGGAGGGCGGCGCCCAGCTGATGGCGCAGACCATCAAGAACATGACCGGCGTCAGCTTCGACGGCGCGGCGATCATCAACTTCGGCGGCTTCAAGAACGTCATCGACGCCCTCGGCGCCGTGCGCATCTGCCCCAAGCAGGAGGTCAAGTCGATCCACATGTCGTACGTCGACGGCAAGCCGATGTGGAACGCCGACGCCAAGAAGACCGGCAAGGCGCGGACGCCGGTGGTGCACAAGAAGGGCTGCCAGGAGATGGAGGGCTGGGCCGCCCTGGACTACTCCCGGCAGCGGTACGGCATGAAGAACAGCGACTACGACCGCCAGCAGAACCAGCAGCAGCTGATCAAGGCGATGGCGAAGAAGGCCAGCCAGAACGGCACGCTGACCAACCCGATCAAGCTGAACGAGCTGATCAAGGCCGCCGGCAAGGCGTTCATCCTGGACACCGGCGGCGTCCCGGTGGAGGACTTCGTCTTCACCATGCGCGGAGTCACCGGCAACGAACTGATCATGTTGAAGACCAACGGCGGTACGTACAACGCCACCGGCAGTGGCCGGGAGGCGCTAAGCGAGCAGACCCTGGACATGTTCCACGCGGTCAAGCAGGACAAGCTCGCCGAGTTCGTGTTCTACAACCCCGAGGTGATCTCCAACCGGAAGTGACCGGTCACCCCGGGCGTTACCGGAAACCATCGCCACCCTGCGTGATCCTTTCGTAGCCTGACATGAGCAGGATCCATGTTGGGCCGACGGGAGGGGCGTCACGGCCAGAAGGGCGCGCGACGGCGGAAAGCGGGCACCGGGCGGTGACCCGCCACGCCCGCGCTGGCCCCGGATACTGCTCGGGACCGGGCTGGCCGTGGTGCTGCTGGCCGCCCTCGCCGTGGTCGGTCTCCGGGTGCTCAGCGCCCGGTACGAGCGCACGATCACCCGGGAACAACTGCTGGACCCGAGCGCCCGCGCCGGCCGCACCAACCGGGACGGCCCCCTCAACTACCTGCTCATCGGCTCGGACCGCCGGCCCGGTGACAACACGCCGGAGCAGCGCACCGACACCATCCTGATCGTGCACGTCCCGGCCGGGCTGCGCGAGGGCTACCTGGTCTCCGTGCCACGCGACCTGCTGGTCACCATCCCGCCCGGCGGCGGCTACCCCGGCGGCGAGGACAAAATCAACACCGCCTACGAGTACGGCGGGAGCGGCCAGTCCGGCGCGCAGCTGCTCTCGGCCACCCTGGCCCGACTCACCGGGATCCGCTTCGACGGCGCTGCCCTGGTCGACTTCGCCGGCCTACGCAACGTGATCGACCTGCTCGGCGGAGTCAACATGTGCGTACGGACCGAGGTGAAGTCGATCCACACCAAGCGGGTCTTCCATCCCGGCTGTCAACGGATGGACGGCGCGCAGGCGCTCGACTACGTACGCCAGCGCTACGACCTGCCCGGCGGCGACTACGACCGGCAGACCAACCAGCAGCAGTTGCTGGGAGCCATGCTCAGCCGAGCGGGCGAGACCCAGCTACGCAGCAACCCCGTCCAGCTCCACCGGCTGATCAAGGCGGTCGGCGAGTCCCTGACCCTGGACACCAACGGGGTGCCGGTGGAAGATCTGCTGCTGGCGCTGCAGGGCCTGTCCACCGACGCGCTTCGCGGCGTGCAGGTGCCGTCGTACCCGCAGACCATCGACCAGGTGTCGTACGTCGTGCTCGACAACGGGGGCGACGGGTTGTTCGAGGCGGTACGCGCCACCCGGATGTCGCAGTGGGCCGGCGCCCATCCACGCTGGGTCACCCGACTCTGACCCGCCCTGGCCGGCGCACCGCCGACACCCCGGGCGGCGTCGTCGTGCCGGCTGCGCCGTCCACCCCACGGAGGTTCTAGGCTTGGTACCCGTGTTCGGATCCCAGATACCCACCGTGACCGTGCCCGAGATCACCGACGACACGTACCTGCTCGACGTGCGGGAGGACGACGAGTGGGCAGCCGGTCACGCGCCGACCGCCCACCACCTGCCGATGATGGAACTGCCGGCCCGGCTCGCCGAGGTCCCGACCGACCGGGATGTCGCGGTCATCTGCCGCTCCGGCGGGCGCTCCGGCCAGGTCGTCGCGTACCTGATGCGCAACGGCTGGGACCGGGTGCGCAACGTCGCGGGCGGGATGGGCGAGTGGGACGCCGCCGGGCGGCCGGTGATCGGCGCCGACGGGCAGCCGGGCCGGGTCCTGTAGGACGGATCGGATGGTCGGACCCCTCGTCTTCGCGCACCGTGGCGCGTCGTACGACCTGCCGGAGCACACCCTCGCCGCCTACCTGCGCGCCATCGAAGAGGGCGCCGACGGGCTGGAGTGCGACGTCCGGCTGACCCGCGACGGGCACCTCGTCTGCGTACACGACCGCCGGCTGGACCGGACCAGCAACGGCCGTGGACTGGTCAGCGCGCGCACCCTCGCCGAGTTGGACGAGCTGGACTTCGGCTCCTGGCACCCGGGCGGCGTACCGGCCGACGGTGACGAGGTGCTCGACGACTCGCACACCCGGCTGCTCACCCTCGAACGGCTACTGGAAGCCGTCCTAGCCGCCGGCCGGCCGGTTCGGCTGCTGGTGGAGACCAAGCACCCGTCCCGCTACGGCGGTCACGTCGAGCGCCGGCTGGTCACGATGCTGCGCCGGTACGGTCTGGTCGAACCGCGTCCCGACGATCCGGTACGGGTGACGGTGATGTCCTTCTCGCCACTGGCCGTACGCCGGATCCGGGCCCTTGCTCCCGCGCTGCCGACCGTGCTGCTGCTGGAGGTACTGCCCCGCTGGCTGAACCTGGGCCGGCTGCCGTTCGGCGCCGGCATCGCCGGTCCGGGGATCGGGCTGGTGCGGGCCCGCCCCACGCTGGTGCCGTCGCTACGGGCGGCCGGCAACCAGGTCTACGTCTGGACCGTGAACGAGCCGGACGATCTCGATCTCGTGCTGGCCGCCGGGGTGGACGGCGTGATCACGGATCGCCCGGCCCAGACTTTGGCCCGCCTGAATCGATAGGCCGGTCGGGGGTGCCCGGGAACGCGAGCGGCAGGCACACTCGGGTCATGCCGGACCGCACCGACTACTCGGGTCTCATCGCCGGACACACCGTCGTCATCGAGATGATCAACTCGGGTGACGCCGGACTGCCGGTCCTGAACCAGCTGCTCCGGGTGGCGCAGCCGGCGCTGGGCGCCGCGGGCATGGCATTCGTGGAGTTCGCACCGAGTGGCGGTCGGGTGATCGCCGCCACCGGCGCCGCCGAGTGGACCATCGGCCGGCCGCTGCCGGCGAGCGACCCGGCCACCGTGTGCCTACTCTCCGGTCCACGGGTGCAGTGCGTACGGACCAGTCACCTGGCCAACCAGCTCGGCGTCGAGCTGGCCGCACGTGGCCTGCGGCGGATGGTCGTCTCCCGGGCGGAGATCGGCGGGCACACCGTCGGCAGCCTGCACGCGCTCTACCCGGCCGGCGCCGACGAGCCCAGCGCCGAACAGCGGGGGGTGGTCGGCTACCTCGGCTCCTGCATCGCGCACATGTACGGCGACCAGAGCGGCCTGCCGGTACACGGCGACGGTCCGGTGGTGGCGGCGCTCGCCGACGGGCTGGCCGTCGTCGACCGGGACGCCAACGTCCGGCTCTGGAATCCGGCCGCCGCCGAGGTGACCGGACGATCCTCCGCCGAGGCGCTCAGCAAGCCGCTGCCCTTCCCGCTGCCGCCGTCCGGGCAGGTCCTCGACCACCGGTTGCCGGACGGGCGGTGGCTGCGGATCACCTCTGGCGAGCTGCCCGGCCCGGGCGCCCTGCGGGTGGTCACCTTCCGGGACATCACCGACCAGCAGCGCCACGACCACGAGCGGGACCTCTTCGTCGCGGTCACCAGTCACGAACTCCGTACCCCGGTGACCGTCATCAAGGGGTACGCGGACACCCTCACCGACCACTGGGAGTCTCTGAGCGAGGCCGACCGACGGCAGGCGGCCCGGGTGATCGGACAGCGCGCCAACGAGCTGGCCCGGCTGCTCGACCGGCTGCTCTCCTCCGCCGCCGAGGCGTGGCCGGGTGACGGCCCACCGGGGCCGTTCGACCTCGGCGAGACGCTACGGGTGGCGGTCGCCGACCTGCCCTCGGAGCTGCGCCGCCGAGCCACCCTCCAGGTGCCGTCCCAACTGCCCAGGGCGGTCGGCCACCGGCAGAGCCTGGCCACCGTGCTGACCGAACTGGCCACGAACGCCGGCAAGTACTCCCCGCCCGGCTCCCCGATCGAGATCAGCGCGGGGGCGGACGGCCAGACCGTCTGCTTCCGGGTCAGCGACCGCGGCATCGGCGTACGCCCCGAACACGTGGAGCGGGCCTTCGACCGGTTCTGGCAGGGCGACTCCGGTGACCGGCGGCGCTATCCCGGCACCGGGCTCGGCCTTTATCTCGTCCGCAGAATCGTTGAACAGCAGAATGGATGGGTATTCCTCCGACCGAGGACGGGCGGGGGTACGGTCGCAGAGGTGCGGCTGCCTCGCAGGTGATCGTGGGGGTCACAGGGGCGGAAGAGGGGCGGAAGTGTCGACGGGAGCGGTCGAACGAGCATGGTGCGTGGTGGTGCCGCACCATGCCAGCGGGGCTCGGGCCGCCCGGCACCGGCTCGCCGCCGAGCTGGCCGAGGCCGTGTCCCCGGCGGCGCTGGCGGATCTGGTGGCGGTCCTGGCCGAGCTGGTGGGCAATGCCGTCCGGCACGCCGAGCCACTGCCTGGCGGGGTGGTCCGGGTGGCCTGGCGGCTGCGGATCACGCCCGAAGGGGCGCAGGTGCAGCTGCGGGTCACCGACGGCGGTGCCGCCGACGGCCCTCGGATCCGCCCGGCGGACGCGGACGCGGCCGACGGTCGCGGCCTGCACATTGTCTCCGGCCTGTCCAGCCGGTGGGGCGTGGACCGGGACGGTCTCGGCCAGAGCGTCTGGGCCGACTTCGACCCCGTCCCCGACCGGCCGGGCCTCGTCGCCGCCAGCTGAGCCCGGAGCACCGGCGCCACCCCGGGCGGCGGATCCCACGTAGGGACGGGTCCCGCCCCCGCCAGCCCGCCAGTGCCTCTAGGCTGTGTCGCCGTGAGCAAGCGTCGAAAGAACCAGCGGGCCGCCGCACCGACCGGTAAGCGGGAGCGGGTGCGGGACGTCTTCGTTCCCCGGCCCTTCGAGGGCCTGGCCGACGAGCCGGAATGGATCGCCCTACGCGAGCTGGTCCCCGCCGCCTCCGCACCGCTGCGCCTCACCCCGGCGCTGGTGGAGGAGTACGGCGACCGGCCGGTCACGCTGGCGACGGTGCTGCCGATGGCCGCCCCCGCGATGAGCCGTACGGACGGGCACATTTTCGTCGGGCTGCAACGGCACCTCCAGTCCGGCGACGTCTCCCGTGACCTGGCCGAGTCGCTGCTCTGCGCGCTCCGGGTCGAACCGGGTGCCCCGGTTCCGGTGCCACCGCTGCCCGGCCCCGGCCCTCGACTCCAGGACATCCTGGCCGATGGCCCGCTGGAGATCACCCTGCACGAGGGCTTCGACTTCTGGCTGGTCCCGGAGGCCGCCGAGGACCCGACCGTGCAGGCGTCCCTGGAACGGGCCAACGCGGCGATCTACCCCACCGTACGGCTGGCTGCGGCGCGGGCGGCGTACTGGTGCCGGGTGCCGGAGAAGGCCCACGTGCGCTGGGTGCTGCCCGAGGCCGAGGAGGCCGCCCTGGACGCGCTGGCCCGGCTGGGCGCGGCCGGCTCGCTGACCCTCGGCGAGGGGACGAAGTTCGCTGGCATGTTCCGCGCCCACGGGCGGCTGGTGCCGGTGTGGGACCTGCCCGAGGGCACCCCTGCCGGCGACTGGGAGGACCCGGTGGCCGACTTCGCCAAGCGGTACGCCGACGCGCTGGCTGAGGCCGGCCCGCTCGACGCGGCGGCCCGGCGCTCCCGGCAGGGTCTGCTCGGCCGCCAGCTCACCCTGCGCTGACCGCGGACCGGTGTTAAGAGGGCATCTCGTTCGGTTGTGTGAGGGGTGTCGGTTTAGTCGCGCCAGGATGGGGTGGACTCGTGGGTAAGGCGCCGGCTCATGTTGT
>BIFP01000016.1 GCA_005402585.1 Micromonosporaceae bacterium KJ-029
CGAGATCCTCACCAAGGTCCGCTGGGTCCACACCGAGGTCCGCAAACTCCTCACCAACAACGACAAGTAAACGATCTCAATTACACGACACTAGTTGGACTCCGCCGTAGGCGGGAATTGCATGCGTGGTCGCTACCCGCGCCCGAACCCGAACGATCGCCATGCTCGCCACGGTACCGAGCCGATGCGACATGGCCGCCGTTCCTTGCTGCTATCGGTGGTGCGACTACCTCGCCAGTCGCGGTATGCAGCCGGCGCCGCACGCGGTGCTAGCGACGCCGGACAGGGCCTTAACCGGGAAGGAGCCCGGCTTATGACCAACGTACCTGCCCATCCTCAATGGTGCGACCGCCAAGAGTGCACCGTGCCCCGAACGGCCCGGCTGGCCCGCACTGCTCGCGGTCAGTGCTGCTGCGGCTGGCCACGGGTGACGCGGTGAGCTCCGGGTGGGTCCAGCCAGAGTCGAGGATTAGCAACCGTGGGCGCTGGCGCAGGTAGAAGATGGTGCACCTGATCCAGGGTCTTGCGAACCCGGACTGGGAGGCGCGGCGACTCCTGAAACATCACGGATAGCGTCGGAATGCCGAGGCAAGTCGCAGCAGTTGAGTGAATAAGGGAGGTCGCGCCGGTCGTCCCAACCTAATCCTTCCAGTAACGATCATTCATCTTGTCACTTGGTGCGAGGGGTCTTTCTAGAAGGCGAATGCTCGAATGTTGTGCTCGCCATTCATCCAAAGCTTCTCGCTTCTGATTCAGGAGATCGCACTGACGACGGCTTAGATAGAACTCAAGAATCTTCACACCCTCCCACGCATCATTCACGTCTTCGAGTTCTGGCGGCCGAACGGTGGCCAGTTTAACGTAGCGGTCGACTGCCTCCTCGACAGAACGTCGGCTCACCCGTGGGCGCAGCCTCGGTAAGATATCTATCACCCCATCAGTACTGAAGGTGACAATTATAGCGGGTGGGCCTCCGGAATCTAGGTAACGAATCGCGTTATTAAAACGGCTTCCACGCGAGGGATCTCCTTGCCCTGCGGCACGTCCATCAGCAATGACACCAACTGCATGACATCTCCCTTGAGGGTCCAGCAAGATCGCGCCATCCATCGCCGTTAGCCGGAGAATTAGTCCCGGATCTAGTTTTACGGGTTCAATCGCCCATGCCTGAGGCGAGAGTCGCTTCGCCTCGGCTGCTGCATCAGCCGAAACTACAAGCATCGCGCCGTGATCATTCCGGGACGCCGCCTCAACAAGTTCGAGCAATACAGAAACGTCCGCATCTGGGAGCAGGCGGTCTAACAAATCTTTAAAGTACTCAACTTCCAGTGGACGCGCTGGGAGTCGAACTATGCCGTCACGCACGCTGAGCAAGGACTTTCCGGAATGCCGCAATTCCCATGCGCCGCGCCCCAGCACCGCAACTACGAATGCCTCTTCACGAGAGTAATCATAGCCGTCGGTCAAGCACCCCAACCCATAGACATTGCCATCGTGCATGAGTAGCTGCACTTCTGGGCTGCATGCCTCCATGAGCTTTCGAACCGCGCGGGTGTCGTAAATACTGACGGGATCGCGGAGCATCATAGATATTCGCAAACCGGAGGTCTCCGGCTTCGCAACTACGATCGAGCCCACCACCGAACGACCCTCATAGGGCAAGGCAGATACACCACTGAACAAAGTGTCATGGTTCTCTGCAAACATAGAACCGGCACAGAATAATACCGCTCGAACAAATCTCCTTGTCGCCGTTCGAACCACTTCCTGCGCGCTTAGATCAAGAACGCTTAGGCCAGCTCCAGCATCTGGGATATACAGTGCTTTGGTGGCGCGCTGAAGTATCTCATCGACTATCGCATGAACGAGGGATGGAGTAATCGCGATCCGATCTCGCGCTCTGGTATTCAGGGTAGGCACAGCATCAAGGGCATCGCGGGCAATACCTAGCGCAATGAAAACCCGGTAGTCGCCGACGCGAACAGGCAAACCTACAAAAAACCTCTGTCGCTTACCTGTGGCGCCCGAATTGAGGACCTCGGCAATAGCGTCGGCCTGCATCTCGCGCTTAAGTCGTCGATGATAGGTCTCGTGCATGGCCTGGTCGGAATGAAAGGTGTTTCTTTCAGGATGCTGTTCATACAGGTCGCCCGCGCGAGCGGTGATGCTCGCGAAGTCTAATGGACGGTAAGGCCCCTTTTCAGGCTCAATGCAGACGCTGTACTGATGCTGTCCTGCAACCTGAAGGCCAACAATGAAGACGGAGGGTGCGACATCGAAGCCGACTTCATCGAACGCCCGCTTAGCTTCAATCTTGAGGCTAAGTCGAAAAAGATGTTGGTAGCCCCACATGAACTGTTCTATCACCCATCGATCGCCTTTCACCCCGTCTACCCTTTCTCGCGAGCGGAACCAAACGGGGCTGGCGAAACGAAGTCGGTGGCATCTAAACTAGCACTGGCGCTACCATACATTCGAGGGCTCCATTCGGCGAAATGTAACTCGCCCTGAGTTAGTCGATCAGTGAAGTACTCGCCTGAGAGTTCGTCGCCATCCACGCCCCCTACGTTCAGCTCACACACTCCACAATGCTTTGGGCTTCGATGCCGAACGCTAGGTCGCGGTGTATTCTCATACAGCCAGGTAAGACGCCAGCGCCCATCGGGCAACCGAACAAGCTGCGCGTTCCGAGAAACGGAAGATGACTCTTTCGTGAATAAGGTGATAGTAACAGTAGTTGCTGTTTGATCTATACGGATAACGGTAGGTATTGGATCAATCGCACTTCCGTCTTCCCTGATGTAGGAAGACTTGAGCGTGCCGCGCCAGGTCCCGGTGAGCATTGGAACTCCGGTGAAGCGCCTGACAATCGGCCATCGCCAAACGTAGCGGTCGTAGGCAAGAAAGGCGATGGTAACAACCGCTCCACCGATCGAGTACAGTTTAAGAGGGGTAGGCGAAAGTGCTGCACCCGTGAGAAGTGCCAGGGCCAGCCAAACTAAGGCAACCAAACCTACAGCAACCTGCAACCGCGCCCTGCTCACTGTTGCGAACCCCACAAGGCTTGGTCATGCATCTTCTAACCCGAGGAAATTCCAAGCCTTGTACGAGAAATTCCGCACGTCCTGAACGGACCATTTCTGGCCATCGCCGAAGAGTTTTTTAATCCCGTTTGGCTCATACCAGCTAGCTGCCGCTCCACCACTATCCGAGTTTGCCCAGAGAAAGTACAGGACGGCCTTTAGGTCTGCCGTGAGCGGCGTCAGTCCTCCGTGTCCGTACTTGTCATCCGGCACACAGTACGCCATGCATTCCATAAAGTAGCTCGGCAGTTTAGCTATCTCGCCCGCCGCCGCCATGTCATTCTCGATGCGCTTCAAGATTCGAGCAGCAAACTTGTACCGCCCACCCGTTCGCTTATTCTTCGCCACACCGTTCGTGTACTGCTGTTCGGGATAGTTGACAACCCAGGACCCATCCTTACGGCATGTCGTTGTACCCAGGTGGTAGGCAACCCGTCCGTATTCGTTGTAGTAGTACTGGCGATGTTCGTATGAAGGAACAGCGTCGGCACTCACACGGCTCGAATTTTCAACAATTGAGATGGCGGTGTTGCCCGTGGTGTCGCAGTCTGAGGCGGTGAACGAATCACACAACGCCTTTTCGAGTTCCTGGCGAAAGGCCGTACCACTCAAATGAGGTATGGTAATCGGCGTGCGGACCGGCTTATCCGCGTCTCGAAGGGCTGAGTCGTTGTAGTAATGAAACCCTTGATGTATAACTGCGATATCCACATCGCTGTCAAGTCGGACATTAGTGTTGTTCGCGTAGGATCCCTTCGGCAGAAACCTGAAGGAGATTCCCGAAAAGCCGTGCCAGTCCCGCACCGCCTCTTTCACAAGATATTCGGCACGATCTTGCTTTTGCCGCTCATGCCTGCTAGAGGGCTCCTTGTAACGCCCGAGTCTTTCTTCGAGTTCAGTCATAGTGCTTCCTCGCGCATTTGCGCGATATTCCCCCTCTAGTATGTGCTTTTTTGCTTGCCAGTCAAGATCAAACTTCGCCGCTGAGCAGCCAGGTGTTGGGCGACGGTAGTCAGGATGTCTTGTGTGAGCAAGTTGATCGTTCTGTCTCTACGGTAAGACGGCTTGTTTGGTTCTGGCATAGCCAGATTTGACCGATATAGAAGATTCCGCGATCCGTACCCGCTGAGGCTCGGCGCCGTCTTCGCTAGCTGAAGGCCAACAACTGCCGCCGGGGCGGGATCCGCCTTCACGCCGTCGAGGATGGGATGGCCCGGTTCTACCGGACGTTTGAGCCAGCCCCGGAGATGATCGTGGAGTTGCGCAACACCGTAGTGACAGAGTTCGAGGCTCAGCGCGTCGACGCCGAGGCGAACGCCGAGCGCGCCAAAAAGCGCCTGGCTCGGCTCAAGGACGAGCGATCAAAGCTCATGCAGGCCCACTACGCAGGCGCGGTGCCAGTCGATCTTCTCAAGACCGAGATGGACCGGCTCACCCGCGCTCTGGCCGAAGCAGAGACCGAGATCGCCAAGGCAAGGTCAAGCCTGGAGCAGGTGACCCAGACCCTGGAGAACGCCCTGCTGGTTGCAGGCCGCTGTCAGCGTCACTACGCCGCAGCTCCCCCGCCGATCCGGCGCCAGATCAACCAGGGGTTCTTCAAGAAGCTCTACCTGGACCAGGACGGGACCGTCGAGCGATACGAGCTGACAGAGCCGTTCCGGCAGCTTTTCGGCCCTGCGCCGACACAGGTGTCAGCAGCCGGGCAGCAAGTCGATGATGACGCCGCCTCGACGACGACATCGCCAGACGACAAATTTGATCTACAAAAACACACCAGACCGGACGTGGATCTTGTCCGATCTGGTGTGAATCAGCGATACATGGTGGGCGATACTGGGTTTGAACCAGTGACCTCTTCCGTGTCAAGGAAGCGCGCTCCCACTGCGCCAATCGCCCGTGGTGACCGCCGGCACCCGTGGGTGCGGAGGAACCGCGAGCGGACGACGGGATTCGAACCCGCGACCCTCACCTTGGCAAGGTGATGCGCTACCAGCTGCGCTACGTCCGCCTGTCCCGATACCGCTGGGGACGGGCCAACTCTACCCGATGACAAGATCGCCCGATCGGCGCCCCCGATGCCGGGGGTGATTGCGCAGATCACCACCGGGGTACAGAGCACCCCGACAGCACACCGCATCCCTGGGCAAAGGAGGCTGTCATGGGTATCGGCACCAGCATTTTCCTGCTCGCGGTCGGCGCCATCCTCACCTTCGCGATCGACGCCAGCATCGGCGGCCTCGACCTGGACGTGGTCGGGTGGATCCTGATGGCCGCCGGCGTACTCGGTCTGATCATGACCACTCTCGTCTGGGGGCGCCGCCGCCAGGTGGTCACCACGGAGGAGCCGGTGGAGTACCGCCGGGTCGAGGAACGCCGGGATGTCGCACCGCCGCTGTGACGTCCGACGGAGCTGATCGGTCGCTCGATCCATACCGGCGGTGGCGGCACCGTGGATGGTCGCCGCCACCGCCGGATGCCGGTTAAGCAGAAGACCCGTTACCGGATGTCCGGTAACGGGTCTTCGTGTCGGTTGTTCAGCCTGGTGGGCGATACTGGGTTTGAACCAGTGACCTCTTCCGTGTCAAGGAAGCGCGCTCCCACTGCGCCAATCGCCCTAGTTGTTGCGAGGTGGGGACGGGATTTGAACCCGCGTACACGGCTTTGCAGGCCGTTGCCTCGCCTCTCGGCCACCCCACCGAGGTTGCCCCCGTCACGCGTGGCGGCAGCTCCGAGCGGACGACGGGATTCGAACCCGCGACCCTCACCTTGGCAAGGTGATGCGCTACCAGCTGCGCTACGTCCGCACG
Organism: Micromonosporaceae bacterium KJ-029; assembly: GCA_005402585.1. Classification (GTDB taxonomy): domain Bacteria; phylum Actinomycetota; class Actinomycetes; order Mycobacteriales; family Micromonosporaceae; genus Micromonospora. The sequence continues at coordinate 5,891 of BIFP01000016.1, forward strand.
CCCCCGAGTGTTCCCCGGTGACGGATGAGAACTTTAGCCGAGCGATGGAACGGTTGCCAAATCGGGTCCCGTTCCGGCGCGTCCGAAATCCCCTCCCCAAGGCTTCCAGGAGACTGGATCACTTGCCGCCGGCCATTCGCCCCGAGGGGCGGGCGACCACCGGTCACAGCGGCCGTGAGCAGGCCAAACGTGAGACTTGCCGGCCGTGGCAACTGTCCGGCTTCCGACTGTCGCAAGCCAGATCAACCGGGTTTTGGTGACCGACTGTGTCCGTTTCGATGGGCTACGGTGACGGGCGTGACGAGACGTGCGGCCGAGATCCGCCTGGATGCCCTGCTGCGCACCGCATGTGACGTGATCGTGCAGCGCGGGCTGGCGAACACCCGTACGGCGGACGTGGCGCAGGCCGCGGGCGTGAGCCAGGCGCTGGTCTTCTACCACTTCGCCACGAAGGAACGGCTGCTCGCCCAGGCCTTCGCGTACGCCGTCGAGCGGGATCTGGCCCGGCTGGACGCGGTGACCCGGTCCAGCGCCCCACCGCTGACCAAACTCCGGCGGATCCTGCGGCTCTACACCCCCGCCGGCCGCCCCACCTCATGGTCGATGTGGATCGACGGCTGGTCGGAGTCGCTGCGTACCCCCGAGTTGGAGAAGGTCTCCCGCAAGCTGGACCTGCGCTGGCGGCAGGATCTCGCCATGGTGATCTCCGACGGGGTCAGCGACGGCGTCTTCGAATGCGCGGACCCGGCGGGCGCGGCCTGGCGGATCAGCGCGGTGATGGACGGCCTGGCGGTGCAACTCGCGGTGCACGATCGGGTGATCTCCCGCCGGCAGTTCGCCGAGTGGGTACGCCTGGTCACCGCCCGCGAGTTGGGGCTCGACCCAGCGCAGCTCGACTGAACGCCGCCACCGGCGGCGACCAGGCGGCACCGTCGGGCGAACCGGCCGCCACCCGGTCCTCGGACGGCCACAATGACGGCATGGACCTGCTGGAGACGTACCGGCGCAGCCTGGTGGAGTTCACCGACCGGGTGGAACAGGTAAGCGCCGGACAGTGGTCGGCGCCGACCCCCTGCTCGGACTGGGACGTCCGCACACTGGTCAACCATGTGGTCGGTGAGGACCGCTGGAGCGTGCCCCTGCTCGCCGGCCGAACCATCGAAGAGGTCGGCGACCGGTACGAGGGCGACCAGCTCGGTGCCGACCCGGTCGAGGCCGCCCGCGACGCGGCGGCCCAGGCCGAACTGGCCGCCACCCATCCCGGCGCGAGGGAGCGCATCGTCCACCTCTCGATCGGCGACACCCCCGCCGAGGAGTACCTGCACCAGCTGATCGCCGAACACCTCGTGCACAGCTGGGACCTTGCCGTGGCGATCGGCGCCGACCCCCGGCTGGACGCCGACGCGGTCGCCGAGTGCGCCCGCTGGTTCTCCGCCCGCGTCGGCGACTACCAGCAAAGCGGGCTGGTCCGCCCCGAGGTCGGGGTGCCCGGCGCCGCCGACGAGCAGGACCGGCTCATCGCCGCCTTCGGCCGCGACCCCGACTGGACCCCGTAGGGCTCAGAGACTGTCGTCGCGGGGCACGGTCCGCCACCGCCGCCGCTGGCCGGGCTGCCGCTCCCACCGGCCGGCGGTCGCGGCGCCGCCGTCGACCACCTCGGGTTCGCGGGTCAGTTGCCGCAGCCGCAGCAACAGGCCGATGCCGAGGAAGAGCAGCAGGGCACCGAGCAGGAAGGCGGCCTCGGTCAGGCCGAGACCGGCACCGGTCTGCGAGACCTGGTCGCCCGCCGCGCCGGCGGCCGGCGGATCGACCGCCCCGCCCGCGTACCCGTCGTCGTCGGCGAGATCGGTCTCCTCGTCGGTCGGGTCCACGGTCGGGACCTCCACCGGCTCCTCGGTCGGCTCCACCGTCGGCACCTGGCTCGGGGTCGGCGCCGCGGTGGTGGGCCGGGCCACGTCGGCCCGACCCACCACCGCACGCGTCGCCGTCTGGCGGGACAGCAGCCGCAGGTTCGCGTCGTACGCCTCGGCGGCGAGGCTGACCCGGCCCTGGCCGACGTCCCCGGCGAACGCGATCCGGTACCGGGCGGTCACGGTACGCCCCGGGCAGAGCGTGCCCGGGTCGAGTTGACGGTCGGTCAACCGGGCCACGTCACCGTCGATCCGGACCTCCGTCGGGAACGACCCGGTCTCCTCGATCCGGTCCACCCGGACCTGGTCCAGTCGCAGCCCCTGCACCCCCAGCACCAGCGACCAGCGGACCTTGATGCAGTCGCCCCGGTCCGAGCGGGACACCACGGCGGAGACCGTCTCCACCCGCCCGCCGGCGGTGAACTGGTCCGGCAGGCCGCCGAGCTCGGTGGCGAACGCCGCGTGCGCCGGCGCGGCCATGGCGAAGTCCACCCCGGTGAGACACGCCAGCGCCACCCCGATCCGTAGCGTGTTCCGCCACAGCCTCTTCACGATCCGTCCTCCCGTTGGTCGCCTCCACTGGGCAACGCTAGGAGCGTCGGGGGCCACCCGGTAGACGGGCGTGTTCGCACGAGCCGTCAAGGACGGGGCAGCTTTTCACGCACGGTGTTGAACCGGTCACGACCCACCCGCGACACGCCGTCGGGTGGCGCGCGGTGGACAATCACCGGCGTGACCGCGCTCTCCACCGCCTTCGTCCGGCTGCACGCCCGGCTCGCGCCCGTCGCCTTCGTACCCGAGGTGCGGTTGCACCAGGCGGACGAGCCGATCGGGCTGTGGGAGCTGACCGAGGGCGAGTTCCGCACCGACCAGCCACCACCGTTCTGGGCCTTCGCCTGGGCCGGCGGTCAGGCCCTGGCCCGGTACGTCACCGACCACCCGCAGCTGGTCGCCGGACGCCGGGTGCTCGACCTGGCCTCCGGCTCCGGCCTGGTGGCCATCGCCGCCGCCCGGGCCGGCGCCGCCGCCGTCCGCGCGGTGGAGATCGACGAGCTGGCCGTCGCGGCGGTCGCGCTCAATGCCGAGGCCAACGGGGTACGCGTCGACGCCGAACTCGCCGACGTCCTCGACGGCGACGCGGGCGACGCCGAGGTGGTCCTCGCCGGGGACGTGTTCTACAGCGAGGCGATGGCCAACCGGGTGCTGCGGTTCCTGCTGCGCGCCACCCGCTCCGGGGCACGGGTGCTGGTCGGCGATCCCGGGCGGGCCTTCCTGCCCCGGGACCGGTTCGACGAACTCGCCGGCTACGACGTGCCGGTCAGCGAGGCGCTGGAGAGCGTACGGGTGAAGCGCACCACGGTGTGGCAGCTGCGCGCGGGACGGCCGAAGGCGGCCGGTTAGCGTGACGCCGTGCTGTTCCGCAGCTGGGAGCGGGCCACCGAGACCCGGTGGCCCGACGTGGCCCGCGTCGCCGACCACGTGGGTGTCGAACACCTGCTGGTGACCCGGCACGCGCTGGTGCGGCAGGTGCTCACCGACCCGGAGACGTACCCGCCGGACAACGCCCTGGACGCGGTCACCCCGATGCCGGTGGCCGCGTTGCGGATCCTCGCCGCGCACCGGTTCCGGCTGCCGCCGACGCTGGCCAACAACGGCGGCGCCAGTCATCCGGCGATCCGGGCACTGGTCGCCGACGCCCTGCACCCGAAGCGGGTGGCCGACCAGCGGGACTGGCTGGCCGCGCTGGTCCGGCGACGGGTGTCCGACCTGAGCGCCCGGATGGGCACGGGCGAGCCGGTGGACCTGCACGCCGGACTCGCCGCCGACCTGCCGCTGCTGGTCCTGGCCCGGCTGGTTGAGTTGCCCGACGCTCCGGTCGCGGCGGTGAAGGGCTTCGCCCGCGCCGCTCTGGAGCTGTTCTGGGCACCGCTGGACCCCGACCGCCAACAGGCCCTCGCCACCGAGGTGGGCCGCTTCCACCGGGTGCTGCGGGACTTCGCGGCCACCGGCGGCGGGCTGGCCGGGTCGCTGCGCTCCGCCGGGCACCCGCCGGACGTGGTGGTCGGCGCGCTGTTCTTCCTGCTGGTCGCCGGCCAGGAGACCACCTCGCAGTTCCTCACCCTGCTGATGCACCGGCTCACCGGAGAGCCGGCTGTGCTCGCCGGGCTGCGCGACGGCTCGGTGGCGGTCGCCGACGTGGTCGAGGAGGGACTGCGGCTGGAGCCGCCGATCGTCACCTGGCGGCGGGTCGCCGCCAGGGACACCACGCTGGGCGGTACGCCGGTGCCGGCGGGCACCAGCATGGTGCTGTGGCTGGCCCGCGCCGGCCGGGACCCGGCGACAGTCGACGCGCCGGACGAGTTCCGGCCGGGGCAGCGCGGGTCACGCCGGCACCTGGCCTTCGGGGCGGGCGCGCACCGCTGCGTCGGCGACCAGCTCGCCCGGATGGAGGCCGCGACGGTGGTGGCGAAGGTGGCACCGCTGCTGGCCGGCGTGCGCGTCGTCCGTCCGCCCCGCTGCCCGGACAACCTCACCTTCCGGATGCCCGACGCCTTCGTCGTCCGCCGCTGAGCGCGACGGGGACCTGACGAAGGTCAGGCGCTCAGCTGATCTCCTCGGCCCAGGCGCGCCAGTCGTCGAGTACCCCGTACAGCGCCGGGGTCAGCCAGCCCGGCGCGGACCGCCGGAACACTCCCGGGTCCATCGCCCCGGCACCGGCCGGCAGGGCGCCGAGTAGGTTCGGCAGCAGGTCGCTGAGGTTTGCCCAGTGCACCAGCTCGGGGTCGCCCGGCCAGGCGCCGATCACCACGCCGGCCGGCACCGCCCGCCGGTCGAGCGCTTCCAGGGTGAGCGCCGTGTGGTTGAGGGTGCCGAGCCCGGCGCGGGCCACCACCACCGCCGGGGCGCCCAGCGACACGGCCAGGTCGGCCACCGTCCAGGGCTCTCCCGACGGCCGCAGCCCCATCGGTACGAGCAGCCCGCCGGCCCCCTCGACCAGCACCAGATCGTGCTTGTCGGCCTCCTCCCGGACGGCGTCGACGGCGCTGTACAGCTCCAGCGGCGGCAGCTCGGCCACCCGGGCCGCGGCCAGCGGGGCGAGCGGGTCGGGGAAGCTGGCCAGGGTCCGGCCGGTCATCGGGGCGGCCAGCCGGGTGACCGCCTCCACGTCACCGGGCTCGCCGGTGGCCGTACCGGTCTGGCCCGGTTTGACCACCGCGACCCGCAGCCCGGCCGCCTGCGCGGCGGCCGTGATCGCCGCGGTCACCACCGTCTTGCCGACCTCGGTGTCGGTCCCGGTGACCAGCACCGGTCCCCGCCACTGATCCGTCATGGCGCACATTCCACGATGACCTCCAGGGCGCGTTCGAAATCCGCCCGGGGCACCCCCGCGCCGATGGTCAGCCGCAGCCGGGAGCGGCTGTCCGGGGTGGAGGGCGGGCGGAAGCAGCCGACCGCGACCCCGCGATCCCCACAGGCGGCGGCCCAGGCGGTCGCCGCCTCGGGCCCGGGGGCGGTGACCGAGACGACGGCGGCGTCGGGCGCGGAGACCCCGAGGCCCGCGGCGCGCAGCCGGCGCACCGCGAGGTCGACCCGCTCGGCCAGGTCGGCGCGCAGGTCGTCGCCGGCCTGAGCCAACCCGACGGCGGCGCGCACCCCGGCCGCCACCGCCGGCGGCAGGGCGGTGTCGTAGATGAAGGTCCGGGCGGTCTCCACCAGGTGCCGGACGAACTCGGCCGGGCCGGCCACCACCCCACCCGCGCCGCCGAGCGCCTTGGACAGGGTGGCGGTGACCACCACGTCCGGCTCACCGGCCAGCCCGGCGCCGGCCACCGCACCGGACCCGGCGGGCCCGGTGACGCCGAGCGCGTGCGCGTCGTCGACCAGCAGCAACGCCCCGTGCTCGCGGGCGACCGCGTGCAGCCGGCCCAGCGGGGCCAGGTCGCCGTCGACGGAGAAGACCGACTCGGTGACCACCACCGCCGGGCGGCCGGGTGCCGCCGCGAGGGCCGCCGCGACCGCCGCCACGTCGCCGTGCGGGGTGACCACGGTCTCCGCCCCGGAGATGCGGCACCCGTCGATCAGCGAGGCGTGGTTGTGCGCGTCGGAGACCAGCAGTGTGCGGGGGCGCACCAGCGCACGGACCGCGCCGACGTTGGCGAGGTACCCGGAGGAGAAGACCAGCGCCCGGTCGGTGCCGAGCCAGCCGGCAAGGGCGTCCTCCAACGCGTGATGGGCGTCGGTGGAGCCACGGACCAGCCGCGACCCGGTCGCCCCCAGCCCGTACGCGGACAGGGCTCGCGCCGCGGCGGCGACCACCTCGGGATGCGCGGCCAGGCCCAGGTAGTCGTTGCCGGCCAGGTCGACCACGGTGTCGCCGGCGCCACGCGGGTGCAACCGGCGGGTCAGCCCCGCCTTCGCCCGCAGCTCGGCGCGGCGGTCGAGCGCCGCCAGCCAGTCCGCCACCGTCGCCCCCCTGCCGTCGACCCGCTTCCGCGGGGCGAAGTTACCACCCGGCCGGTGGGCTCCGACGGATCCACTCCGGCTTGACCTCAACCGCGCTTCAGCTCGGACGCTCGGCGGATGAGAAACCGGATCCGCCGACTCGTCGCGATGGTGCGCCGCCGCCTCGACGTCGCCCTGTTGCTGGCCGCCGCCGACCCGACGCTCCCGCCGGCGACCCGAGCGCTGCTGGTCGACCAGCTGTCCGTGGAGGTGGAGCCCGTTTCTCGCCGTCGTGGCGGCTTGTAGGGTACGAGCCATGCCAGAGATCCTCGACCAGGCCCGGACCCAGGTGCTGGAGAACGGCGTCGGCCTCGACGAGGCCGGTGTCCTCGCCGTGCTGAACCTGCCCGACGAGCACCTGACCGCCGCACTCCAGCTCGCCCACGAGGTGCGGATGCGCTGGTGCGGCCCGGAGGTCGAGGTCGAGGGCATCGTCTCGCTGAAGACCGGCGGCTGCCCGGAGGACTGCCACTTCTGCTCCCAGTCCGGCCTGTTCACCTCGCCGGTGCGGTCTGTCTGGCTGGACATCCCCTCGCTGGTCAAGGCGGCCAGGCAGACCGCCGAGACCGGGGCGACCGAGTTCTGCATCGTGGCCGCCGTGCGCGGCCCGGACGCCCGGCTGATGAAGCAGATGCGCGAGGGCGTCGCCGCGATCAAGGCCGAGGTCGACATCCAGGTCGCGGCCTCGCTGGGCATGCTCACCCAGGAGCAGGTCGACGAGCTGGTCGACATGGGTGTGCACCGCTACAACCACAACCTGGAGACCTGCCGGTCGTACTTCCCGAACGTGGTCACCACGCACTCCTGGGAGGAGCGCTGGGAGACCCTGCGGATGGTCCGGGAATCCGGCATGGAGGTCTGCTGCGGCGGCATCCTCGGGCTCGGCGAGACGGTGGAGCAGCGGGCCGAGTTCGCCGCGCAGCTGGCCGAGCTGGACCCGCACGAGGTGCCGCTGAACTTCCTCAACCCCCGCCCCGGCACGCCGCTGGGCGATCGTCCGGTGGTCGAGGGCAAGGACGCGCTGCGGGCCATCGCCGCGTTCCGGCTGGCCATGCCGCGCACCATCCTGCGGTACGCGGGCGGCCGGGAGATCACCCTCGGTGATCTGGGCACCCGCGACGGGCTGCTCGGCGGCATCAACGCGGTGATCGTCGGTAACTACCTGACCACCCTCGGTCGGCCGGCCACGGAAGATCTGAAGCTCCTCGACGACCTGAAGATGCCGGTCAAGGCGCTGTCGGCGACGCTGTGATGCCGACCGGCGAGCGCGCGGCGGACGCCGCCGACAGCCGACCCGGGCGCGAGCAGGCCGGGTCGACGGCCGGACCTGCCGCAGTCGGGCCGGCTGCGGCGGTAGCCGGGTCCGCGGCGGGGCAGTGGTGCGACCGGTGCGGGGAGGACGCGGCGACCGGGCCGCACGAGGGTTGCGCGGCGGCGCGGGCGCTGGAGCCGCCCCGGTACTGCGCGCACTGCCGACGCCGGATGAAGGTGCAGGTGCTGCCGGTCGGCTGGTCGGCGGTCTGCGTCGAGCACGGCGAATCGCGGGGCTGAGCGATGCTGCGGGGGCGGGCGGTGACCCTACGGCCGGCGACGGCCGCGGACGTGCCGGCCCTCGCGACCATCCGCGCCGAACCGGAGGTACGCCGCTGGTGGCGCGGCGGCGACGACCTGGCCGCCGCCGTCGAGGCGGACCTCGCCGACGAGGACCTGACCGTGTACGCCATCGAGCACCACAGCCGGGTGGTCGGCGCGATCCAGTGGTACGCCGAGGACGACCCGGACTACCGGCACGCCAGCCTGGACATCTTCCTCGACCCGTCGGTACGCGGCGCCGGGCTCGGCGGGGACGCCATCCGCACCCTCGTCCGGCACCTGATCGACGCCCACGGCCACCACCGGTTCACGATCGACCCGGCCGCGGCGAACACCGCCGCGATCCGCGCGTACGCGAAGGTGGGCTTCCGTCCGGTGGGCCTGCTGCGCCGCTACGAGCGTGGCGCGGACGGCCGCTGGCACGACGGCCTGCTGATGGACCTCCTCGCCGACGAACTGCCCGACTGACCACCCGGCTCAGGTCGGCCAGGGAGGATCAGTCATCGGTGGGGTGGAGCGGATCATCCGCAGCCAACGACGATGGCGCCGCCACAGCAGCAGGACGCCCACGACGATCACGACCGGCAGGGCCAACGGTACCGCCACCAGCAGGATGAGCGGCCGGGCCGGGAACGGGCGTGGCTCGGTCGCCGGGGCACCGAACGAACCGGCCTCCAGCAGGTCCCGGGCCACGTCCAGGGACCACACCTCGTCCGGCGGGTCGAGCAGGACCTCGGTGGTGCCGTCCGGACGCAGGGCGATCAGTTGCACGCGCCCGCTCTCCCAGTAGCCGGTGTCGTTCCAGTAGTCGCCTTCGCGCATGCCGTTGCCGGGATCCGCTTCGTACCGCACAGCCACCAGGTCGGTGCCGTGCCGCCAGCCCAGCGCGCGCAACGCCTGCCCCCGCACCGGGGCGAGGGTCGGCCCGGCGACGTCCTGGCCGGTCGCCGCGTCGAGCCAGGTCACCGTCCAGGAACGCGCCGCCAGGGCGGCGTCGTCGCAGCCGGACAGGCAGCCGTCCAGGTCGACGACGGCGATCCGGGAGCCGTCCGCGGTGAAAGCCCCGTTGCCGGCGAGCTTGCGCCGCGGCCCGAGGTCACGGGACCACAGCGCCCCGCCGTCGCGGTCGAGCAGGCTCAGCCGATCTCCGGCGGTCGCGGCGATCCGGGACCCGTCCGGCGAGAAGGCCGCAATCGAGGCGGTACGCAGGCTCTGCCGGTCACCGAGGTCGTCGAGGAGGATCCGGGTGGCACCGGTGGTCAGCTCCAATAAGGTCAGCCGGGAAGCATCCCTCCACCACCCCCTGGCGTCGTAGCGAGTCGGCTCGTATCCGGCGTCCAGGACGAGCAGCGCCGCACCGTCGCGGGACCAGGCGACCGGTGTACCGCTGCTGCCCTCCGTCGGCCCGCTGAAGCCCCGCCGGCTGCCGTCGGTCAGGTCGGTCACGGTCAACCAGTGCGGGCCCAGGGTGCCGTCGGCGACGTACCGGCCGTCCGGGGAGAGCTGCACGTCGTCGCCGGCACTGCTCTCGGCGCCGCCGTAGAGCAGCATCCGGTAGTCGCCGCCCCGGCCGACCACGGCGATCTTGCCCTCGTGGTCCACGAAGTCGCTTCCCCGAAGTCCGAGCCCACCGCCACCGAAGAGCACCGACGCCGGTCCAGGTGGGTCCTGCTCGACGGTCGCCTGCCACATCCAGGGCAGGCTGATCCGCTCCGGCACGCCCTCGCCGGCCGCCGCCGGCATCGTTCCGGCCCCTGAACCCCGAAGCACCGCGGACACGCCGAGCACACCGACCAGGACGGCCACCATAGCCACGACGCCGGTACGCCGCGCCGCGCGCCGCCGCTGACGCCGGCCGACCAGCCACGGGTCACTCGCCAGCCGGGCCGCCGGCATCCGCTCACCCAGCTCACGCAGCGCGGTACGCAGTTCCTCGCTCATCGCTCCTCCCCTGCCAGAGCACCGACGCCGACCAGTTCGGCAAGTTCGGGGGCGTGGCTGCGCAGCCGGGCCAGCGCGTCGCGGGTCTGGCTCTTCACCGTGGACACCGAACAACCGAGCGCGGCGGCGGCTTCGACCTCGGTGAGATCCTCGAAGAACCGCAGCACGAGCACCGCCCGTTGGCGCGGGGCGAGCCGGGCCAACGCCGCCCGGACGACCAGTGCCTGGGCGACCCCGGCGGTGCCGTCCGGCATCGCCTGCTCCGGCGGATCCGCGTGCAGGTCGACACCCCGCCAGCGGCGTCGCCACAGCGTGACGTGCTGGCTGTACATCGTCCGCCGCACGTACGGTTCCGGGTCGCCGGCCGCACAGACCCGCTCCCAGTGCCGGGCGACCCGCACCAGTGTCAGCTGCACCAGATCCTCGGCCTGGTGCCGGTCACCGGTCAGCAACCACGCCGCCCGGGACAGTGCCGCGATCCGCCCGGCGACGTACGCCCGGAACGACTCTTCACCGTCCACGCCCACCTCCCGACCACCAACACGCCCGTCCCGGGTCTTTCGGGTGGGGAGACGATCACCGTAGTCGGTAGCGGGCAGGTGCCCGGCCGGCGTGGACCGGGCAGGGCGCCCCGCCGTCAGGCGAGGCGCCCTGCCGAGACGGTGCGTCCGTCAGGAGACGGTGCAGGTGGAGCCGTTGAGCGTGAAGCTCGCCGGCCTGGGGTTGCTGCCGGTGTACGTACCGTTGAAGCCGATGCTGGTGGACGCGCCCGGCGCCAGGTTGCCGTTGTAGGACAGGTTCGTCGCGGTCACCGCCGTACCGGTCTGCTGGAAGGTGGCCGACCAGCCCTGGCCGACCCGTTGCGAGGCGGTCGGGAAGGTGAACGCGAGCGTCCAGCCGTTGAGCGCCGTGGTACCGGTGTTGGTGATCGTGATGTTCGCGGTGAAGCCGGTGCCCCAGTCGTTGGTGCTCCAGTCCACCCGGCAGGGCGAGGTCGGCGGCGGTGCCGAGGTGGTCACCGACACCTTCGCCGTGGGTGGCGAGGCGTTGCCGGCCGCGTCGATCGCGACCACGTGGAACTGGTACGTGGTCTGCGGGCTCAACCCGGTCACCGCGTACGTGGTGCCGGTGACCGTGGCGACCAGGACGTCGGTCAGGCCGGGGCCACGGTAGATCCGGTACCCGGTGACGCCCACGTTGTCGGTCGACGGGCCCCAGCTGAGCGTCGCGCCGGTCGCGGTGACGGCCGAGACGGTCAACGGCCCGGGCGTGCTCGGCGGGACGGTGTCCCCGGTGTCGGCCGCCGGGGTGGTCACGGTCAGCTTCGCCGAGAAGGGCGAGCTGTTGCCGGCCCGGTCCACGGCCCGCACCTGGAACTCGTACGTCCGAGCCGGCAGGAGTGGGGAGACGACCAGCGAGTTGGTGGTGGCGTTGCGCTGAACGACCACGTCGTTGCCGAGCATCTGCTCGCTGACCACGTACCGGTCCAGCCCGCTGCCGCTGTCGGTGGACGCCGTCCAGGTCAGGCTCACCGAGGTGGCGCTGACCGCGGTCGCCACCGGGGTGCCGGGGGTGGTCGGCGGGGTGGTGTCCGGGGTGGACGTGGGCTCCGAGCCCCACACCCGGGTCCCGTTGGCGTAGAGCGGCACGTTGCGGTTCGGCCCCGCGGTGGCCTGGTACGACGGGTCGTTCGCCGGGTTCCAGGTGCCGCCCTCGGGGACGCCGACCTTGAACTGCACCTCCATCCGGTGCTGCGACTGGCCGGCGGGAGCGATGGTGTGGCCGGTGCAGTCGACCTCGACATACCAGAGGTCACCGGTGGCCTGGCGGGCGGTGGTCGGCGCCGGGCAGCCCTGGGTGTAGCCGGGGGTGACCTGCACCGGGCCGGTACCGTCGGGGCGGAAGTAGTAGCGGAACTTCGCGTCGGTCAGCGCCCGCGCCGGGAACGCGGACTTGTTGTAGATCATCACCTTGAGCCCGGTGGCCCGCGGCTCGTTCTGCATGACCGTGGTCTCCACGGTCAGCTCGTCGATGTCCGGCTGCTCGGGGACCGGGAAGTTGGCCAGCGGGGTGCCGCCGTACTCCTGGGTCAGCCGGGCCAGCGCGGAGGTGAAGCCGGCGTTGTAGTCGGTGGCCACCTCGTTCATCACGTAGTCCGAGCGGCTGTCGGTGTACGCGTCGTTGGGCGAGGACGGCCCGCCGACCAGCGCGCCGTAGAGGGTGTGCCGGGTCTCGGTGGGCACGGTCATGCTGTCCCACCAGGAGCCGTGCGCGGTGCGGTGGTGCGGGTTGCGCGGTGGGTTCGTGCCGAAGCCGATCACGTAGCTGGAGTTGCGCGGGTTGTCGCCGAGCGCGTAGTTGATCTGCCGAACGGCGAAGTCGTGGTAACGCGCCTTACGGGTCGCGTCGGTGGTCCGGTCGCTGTAGACCAGCGCGGCGAACGCGGTGTTGGCGGCGTAGCGCAGCGCGCCCCACGAGTCGAGCACGGCCATCCCGCCGGGCGAGTAGCGGACCCGCTCCCCGTTCACCCCGACGGTCCAGTAGTCCAACCACCGGTTGGCGTCGTCGACGTACTTCTGCTTGCCGGTCAGGTTGGCCAGCAGCACGTACGCCCCGAACTGCTTGTTGTCCCAGGCGACGGTCCACTTGTAGGACCGGGTGGTGGTCTGCGGCTCGGTGCCGAGCCGGTCGTACTCGCTCTCCGCCTTGGCCAGGTACGCCGCGTCGCCGGTGGCCCGGTACAGCCAGATCGCGCCCCACACCAGTTCGTCCTGGAAGCCGCTCCAGGACCGGTAGAAGCTGGTCGCGTCGGTGATGCACTCGTGGTAGCTCTTCCGCACCGTGTCGGCGAAGGTATAGAGCTGCCGGGCGTGGGTCAGCAGCCGGTCGGCGTACGCGGCGTCGGTGGGCCGGAACACCATCGAGGAGGCGGCCATCGCCGCCGCCGTCTCCCCCGCCAGGTCCGCGCCGCCACAACTCGCGTCGATCTTGTACGCCGGGCGCGCCATCGGCATCACCTCGGCCGGTCCCCACCACTTGTGGTCGTCGTCGCCCTTGCCCACCTGTCCGTAGAGGACGTTCGGCGACGGGTGCGCCTTGACGAAGTAGTCGTTGACGTAGCGGAGGTTGTTCAGCAGGTGGGTGAGCTGGCCGGAGGCGGCGTACCCGGCCCGGTACTCGACCGCGCCCCAGGCCAGCATGGTGGCGCTGAACGCCATCGGGAAGCCGAACTTGACGTGGTCGCCGGCGTCGTACCAGCCACCGGTGAGGTCGAGCCCGGCGTCGGCGCCGTCGCGCAGCGCCGAGTCGCCACGCCACGAGACCCGGTTCCAGTCCGGCTTCCGCCCGGACTGCTGCGCCTCGTAGAACAGCAGGGACTTCTGCAGCGCCTCGGCGTAGTTGAAGGCCGGGGCAGCGGCGGGCGCGGCGTCCCCGGGTGCCGGTGCGGCGGCGGCCCCGGCAGTGGAGGCGCCGATCGCGAGGGCGAGCGCGGCGGCGAGCGCCGTGCCGGCGACCAGCAGGCGGCGCGCCCAGGGCTGATCGGGGCTGCCGCGTCGTGGCTTTCTGTTCGGATGCATGCGGGTGCTCCTGTCGTGTACCGCCGATGACCAGGCCCGGGGCGTGCCCGGAGCGGCGGGCTGCGGCGGCAGGTGGCGGCGAGGTGACCCAGGGGAGTCGAGCCCGGGAGCGCTCCCATGGATGAATAGCAATGTAATCCGACGGGCACGCCTTGGGAAGCACCGACGCGTTCTACTCGGCCGGCGGCCGGGTGATCCACGCGTACCTGTTCACCCCCGCCGGCTGGACCCTGCGCGACGGCACGGCCACGATCAGCGGCACGGCGAGCATGTTCAACCTGAGCCACACCTGCGCCGGCACGGCCACAAGCCCGTCGCCGTCGGGCTCGCCGTCGCCGTCGGAGTCGCCCTCGGAGTCGCCGTCGCCGTCGGAATCACCGTCGGAGTCGCCGTCGCCGTCGGAGTCGCCCTCGGAGCCGACGCCGAGCGAGACCCCGGAGCCCAGCGAGACCCGTCGGAGTCGATCGCGCCGACGCCGTCGCCATCCGACGGCGGTGAGGGTGGCCTGCCGCTGACCGGCGTGGCCGCCACCAGCATCGCCCTCGTCGAGCTGGGCCTCGTCGGCGGCGGCACCCTGCTGGTGCTGCGGCGTCGACGGGACAACGTCACCTTCACCAGCTGACCTCTTACGCCAACCACGACCGGCCGCCGGACATCTCCGGCGGCCGGTCGCCGTTTACGGCCAGTCAGCTTTCGGGCTGAGATAGTACTGATCGGTAACCGTGTCCACGCCAGCCGGAGATTCATCACACCATCGATAGTTACCTATTTAAGCTTCTACATATCGCCAGGCCAGGGCCGGTCATGACGGTTCGCCATCACCGACCAGGAGCATGACAGAGCGTCCTGGCATACGAACGTACGGTTGCCGCCGCGCTGGGCGGCGCGCGACAGTACGCGACACCTGGCGGCGCCGTCGATGCCGCCGCTCTCCCGCCCACCTGAGGAGATCGCGATGGCTCTACGACTCGCCGACGGCACCTCCTGGTCCGACACCCTCGCCCGGGCGGTGGCAGCCGTCCCCGAGGCGTTCGACCAGCCGGTCGACGGTGTCACCACGCTGCACAACCTGCTCTCCGGCCAGTGGCGGGCGGTCGGCGTACCCACGCCGGTACGCACCCCCGTCGACAACACCGTGCTGGTCAACCTGCCCCGGCTGGACGCGCAGACCGCCCGCGACGCGGTCACCCACGCCGCGGCCAGCCACACCGAATGGGCGAACACCCCGCTCGCCGAGCGCAAGGCCCGGGTCAGCGACGCCCTGGACGCCCTGACCGCCCACCGCGACCTGCTCGCCCTGCTGCTCGTCTGGGAGATCGGCAAGCCGTGGCGACTGGCCTGCGCCGACGTGGACCGCGCCCTGGACGGGGTGCGCTGGTACGTCGGCGAGATCGACCGGATGCTCGCCGAGGGCCGCCAGCCGCTGCCCGGCCCGGTCAGCAACATCGCCTCGTGGAACTACCCGATGAGCGTGCTCGTGCACGCCGAGCTGGTGCAGCTGCTGGCCGGCAACGCGGTCATCGCCAAGACGCCGTCGCAGGGCGGCGCGGTGTGCCTGACCGTGGCGCACGCGCTGCTGCACCGAGCCGGGCTCCCCGCCACCCTGCTCTCCGGCAGCGGCGAGGCACTGTCGGAGGTCCTCGTCCGGGCGCCGGAGATCGGCGCGGTGGCGTTCGTCGGTGGACGGTCCAACGGCGGCAAGGTGGCCGCCGCGCTGCTCGACTCCGACAAGCGCCACTTCATCGAGCAGGAGGGCCTCAACGCCTGGGGAGTCTGGAACTTCTCCCAGTGGGACCTGCTCGCCGCCCACCTGAAGAAGGGCTTCGAGTACGGCAAGCAGCGCTGCACCGCGTACCCACGGTTCGTGGTCCAGCGGGACCTGGTCGACGAGTTCCTCGACATGTACCTGCCCGTGGTGCGATCGATCCGATTCGGCCATCCACTGGCGGTGGACGAGACCTGGCGGCCCGGCGACCCACTGCCCGAGCTGGACTTCGGCCCGCTGATCAGCGGTGCCAAGGCCGACGAGTTGCGCCGCAAGGTCGACGAGGCGGTACGCGGCGGCGCCATCCCGCTGTACCGGGGCAAGCTCGACGGCGCGCCGTTCCTACCCGGCCAGGACACCTCGGCGTACGCCGCGCCGTCGGTGCTGCTGGCGCCGCCCGGCCGGTCCCGGCTGATGCACGCCGAGCCGTTCGGCCCGGTCGACACCATCGTCGTGGTGGACACCACCGACGAGCTGCTGGCCCAGATGAACGCCTCCAACGGCGCGCTGGTGGCCTCGCTGGCCTGCGACGACACCGACGAGGCGGCCAAGCTCGCGGTCGACCTGCAAGCCTTCAAGGTGGGCATCAACAAGCCGCGTTCCCGGGGCGACCGAGAGGAGCCCTTCGGCGGCCGGGGCGCCTCCTGGAAGGGCGCCTTCGTCGGCGGCGACCTGCTGGTGCAGGCCGTCACGACCGGCGCCGACGAGCGCCTCTACGGCAACTTCCCCGACCACAGCAGCTACCCGGCCACCTGAGACAGGCGGTGGGCAGGGCGCCCGCACCGGGCCCCTGCCCACCTCACCGTCCTCCGCACCGGAGGTCGGTCGTCTGATCAGCCGGTACGCTCCACCGACGCCGGCACCCCGGCGCCGAGGGGCACGGTCATGGTCAACAGGGATCCGTCCCGCTCGACCGTGGTCGGCCGGGACAGCCGGCGCAGCGTACGCAGCATCGGCGCGTTGTCCGCCTGGACGTGCAACACCATGGCCGCGTAGCCGGCCGACTCGGCCTGCCGGGTCAACCGCCGCAACAGCGTCGAGCCCAGCCCGCGCCGCTGCCAGTCGTCGCGGACCAGCAGCGCCAGTTCGGCCTCGTCGCCCTCGGCGAGCAGGTTCGCCATCGCGACGACCGACTCGGCCGCCCCGCCGGATCCGGTCGCCACGGCGACCAGGGTCAGCCCGCGGGCCGGCTCCAGCAGCCGGCGCAGCCGGGCCGGGGACGGCTGGCCCGCCCCGCCCAGGTAGCGGCGCTGGCGGCTACGCGCCGAGCAGGTCTCGTGCAGCTCCACCACCGCCGCCAGGTCGTCCGCGACCGCCGGGCGCACCGTCAGCTCTGCCCCGTCCGGCAGGACCACGACGACCTGCTCGGAGGTGCGGCGGGCCGCGGTGGCACCCAACTCCAGCAGCGCCTGCGCCCGCGCGTACTCCGCCGGGGTGAAGCTCGGCGCGACCCGGCGCAGGGCGTACGACCCGCCGTTGGGATCGGCCAGCAGCATGGTCACCCCGTCGATTCCCGACCGGGCCGCGACCGGCGCGGGACGCCAGGTCACCTCGTCGGCGCCGACCAGGGCCCGCAGCACCTCCCCGGTCGCGTCCGGGTCGTGGACCAGCCGGGTGGCCAGCCCGAGCACCCTGGTCGGCTGGTCGGCCAGGCCACGCGCCTCACTGCGCGCCACCCAGCAGTCCCGGCCCCGGCCCCGCTCGACGGCGGCGATGAGGTCCGCCTCGTCGAGGGTGTCCGGCGCGTCGACGAGGAAGTCGTCGACGGCACCGCGCTCGGTCGTGTGCACCTGCACGGTGAGGATGTTGACTCCGCGCAACGCGAGGCTCGCCGTGAGCACCGACAGGTAGCCCGGCCGGTCGTCCACGGTGGCCCGGATCCGCCACAGCGTCATCGTTGCCTCCCTTCCGGTGCCAGCCTCGCCCCCGGCTGTTGCGGGCCGGTTGCCCCACCGTGTCCAGCCGCGACCAGCCGCTGCGGTCTGCGTCACAGCTGGCCGGACACCATCACGGGTTGGCGCTGACCGGCGGGGTGCCGACGAGGTCCAGACGGTCACCGAGGATCACCGCGCTGGCCCGGACCAGCTGCGCCAGCCGGTCCACCTCGGTGGAGTGGAAGGTCGCCGGTGCCAGCGCGTCGCTGGGCTCCCGGGACACCAGCAGGACCAGTCCGGCCCGGCCGAACGGCGCGACCGCGAAATGGCCACCGTCGGGCATGGTGATCGCGCGGGCGCGCAGCGGCGTCACCTCCGGCAGCCGCGGCGGTACGGGCGTACGCCAGCTGGCGTGAGCCACGGTCGCCCCGCCGCCACCGGCACGGGCCCAGTCGACCGGCACCACCGCCGCGACCGCCCACTCGGCGGCGAGCAGCCCGGGCACCGCGTCGACCAGGGTGACCAGACCGTCGACCGGGTTGGCGGCGACCTGCGCCAGCAACTCGGCGTCCTGGCCGGTGGTGGTGGGCGCGCCGATCGCCCGCCAGACTCCGTCCACCCGTACCCCGGGAATGGCCGCCAGGCCGGCCAGCAGCCGCTCCACCCGGGCGGCGCCCGGCCACACCACGGTGAAGTCGTCGACCGCGCGCCCGCCGAGGCGTTCCAGCACGACCACCTGGACGATGTCCGCGCCCGACACTCCCAGGGTGCGAGCCACCTGACCGAGCGTGCCCGGACGGTCCGGCAGGGTGACCCGAACGCGCAGCAACATCTGAACCCCTCCGCTCGGCGGGCCGGCGCGGTGGCCGGCAGGCTGGTCCCCAGCCTGGCAGTTGACCATTTCGTCCCTGTTGCGGCGGCATGTCCCGAGGGTCAAACCTGACCTTGACAACCCGCCCGAGCTGCCATGAACTGTCCGGATGACCGATCCGGCCGCTCGCCGGGCCACCCCCGATCACCAACCAGCTGCCGACGAGACCCCCGATCCGGCGGCCGACAAGGCGCCCGAACCGGCCGTCGGCTCCCCCGTCGGTCTGGATCTCGACCGGCTCGGCGGCTACCTGGCGGAGCACCGGCCCGAGCTGGCCACCGGCCCGCTGCGGGCCGAGCTGATCGCCGGCGGACGCTCCAACCTGACCTACCTGGTGCGGATCGGCGAGCGGGAACTGGTGCTGCGCCGGCCACCGCTCGGGCACGTACTGGCCACCGCGCACGACATGGCCCGCGAGTTCCGCGTCATCTCGGCGCTGGCCCCGACCGCCGTCCCGGTGCCGCGAACCCTGCTGCTGTACCCGGACGCCGACCTGCTCGGCGCCCCGTTCTACCTGATGGAGCGGGTCCCCGGCGAGGTGTTCCGCAGCCGGTCCCGGACCGACCAGCTCACCGCCGAGCAGCGGCGCGGCCTGGCCATGGCGATGATGGACACCCTCGCGACACTGCACGCGGTGGAGCCGGCGTCGGTCGGCCTGGCCGACTTCGGCCGCCCCGAGGGCTACCTCGCCCGGCAGGTCCGCCGCTGGGCGGGCCAGCTGGACCGTTCCCGCAGCCGACCGTTGCCCGGCATCGACGAGCTGCGCGACCGGCTCGCCGCCACCGCACCCGAGGGCGCCAACGCGGGCCGCGTCGTGCACGGCGACTACCGGCTGGACAACCTGCTCGCCACGGTCGACCCGGTGACCGTGACGGCGGTGCTGGACTGGGAGATGGCGACCCTCGGCGACCCGCTCGCCGACCTCGGGCTGCTGCTGACGTACTGGGACGTGCTCGGCGACAGTGACGCCGGGGACGGCAACCCGGTCGCCGACGGGCTGGGGCCGCGCGCCGGCTTCCCGACCGGCGCCGAGCTGATCGACCGGTACGCCGCCGGCAGCGACACCGACGTCGGCCCGCTGCACTGGCACGTGGCGCTGGGCTGCTTCAAGCTCGCCGTGATCTGCGAGGGCATCCACTACCGGCACACCCTCGGGCAGACCCTCGGCGAGGGTTTCGACACCATCGGCGAGATGGTGGCTCCGCTGGTCGCACACGGACTGAGCACCGTAGGAGAGGCGTGATGGACTTCGCGTACGACGCCCGCACCGAACAGCTGCGCGGGGAGCTGACCGAGTTCCTGGAGCAGCACGTCTATCCGGCCGAGGCGGTGCACGCCGCCCAGGTGGCCGCCGCCGGTGACCCGTGGGCCCGGCCGCCGGTGCTGGCCGAGTTGAAGGCCGAGGCCCGACGGCGCGGCCTGTGGAACCTCTTCCTGCCCGATCCGCGCCACGGTGCCGGGCTGACCAACCTCCAGTACGCTCCCCTCGCCGAGCTGACCGGGCGCAGCCCCCACCTCGCCCCGGAGGCGCTCAACTGCGCCGCGCCGGACACCGGCAACATGGAACTGCTCGCCGAGTTCGGCTCCCCCGCGCAGCGCGAGCGATGGCTCACGCCACTGCTGGCCGGGGAGATCCGCTCGGCGTTCTGCATGACCGAACCGGAGGTGGCCTCCTCCGACGCGACGAACATCGCCACCTCGATCCGGCGCGACGGCGACCACTACGTGATCGACGGCCGCAAGTGGTGGTCGTCCGGGGCGATGGACCCGGCCTGCGAGATCTTCATCGTGATGGGCAAGACCGATCCCGGCGCCGACCGGCACCGGCAGCAGAGCATGATCCTGGTCCCCCGGAACACGCCGGGAGTCACGGTCCGCCGGGGCATGACGGTCTTCGGCTACAGCGACGCCCCGCACGGCGGCCACGCCGAGATCGACTTCGACGGCGTACGGGTGCCGGCGGAGAACCTGGTCGGCGCCGTGGGTGCCGGTTTCGCCATCGCCCAGGCCCGGCTCGGTCCCGGCCGGATCCACCACTGCATGCGCCTGGTCGGCATGGCCGAACGGGCCCTGGAACTGCTCTGCCGGCGGGCCACCGCCCGGGTCGCGTTCGGCCGCCCGCTCGCCGAGCAGGGCGTGGTGCGGGAGTGGATCGCCGAGTCCCGGGTCCGCATCGAACAGGCCCGGCTGCTGGTGCTCAAGACGGCCTGGCTGATGGACACCGTCGGCAACAAGGGCGCGCACACCGAGATCCAGGCCATCAAGATCGCCACGCCGGCGATGGCGGAGTGGGTGATCGACAAGGCGATCCAGGCGTACGGCGCCGCCGGCGTCAGCCAGGACACCCCCCTCGCGGCGCTCTGGGCCCAGGCCCGCACCCTCCGCCTGGCCGACGGCCCCGACGAGGTACACCGGGCCAGCCTCGCCAAACGCGAACTGCGCCGCTGGGAACGCCCCAACCCGCGTTCGTCGCGTTAAGAAGGGGCCCCTGCTATACCGCAGGCGTTAACAAGGGGCCCTTCCTTGCATCAGGCGGAGGCGCGCTCGACGAGCTGGGTGTCCAGGACGATGTGCGGGTCGGGGATCTCGTCGCCCCGGATCCGGGCGACCAGTAGCCGCGCCATCTGCCGGCCCATCTCCTCTACCGGCTGGAACACCGACGTCAACGGCGGGTCGGCCTGGCGGGCGATGGGGGCGTCGTCGAAACCGATCACGGCCACGTCCTCCGGCACCCGCCGGCCGGCCTCGCGCAGCGTCCGCAGCGCGCCGAACGCCATCAGGTCGGCCGCGACGAACACCGCGTCCAGGTCCGGGCAGCGGTCCAGCAGCTGCCGCATGGCCGTCGCCCCGCTCTCCTCGCCGAAGTCGCCGTACGCGATCAGGTCGGGGTCGACGCCGAACCCGGCGGTCCGCACCGCGTCCCGGTAGCCGGACAACCGGGCCAGGCCGGCGCCCATGTCCTGCGGGCCGGCGATGGTGGCGATGCGCCGCCGGCCCCGGCCGGCGAGGTACTCCACCGCCTGCCGCGCCCCACCGGCGTTGTTGACATCGACGAACGAGGCGGGCTGGGCCTCGGGGTGCAGCATCCGCGCGGGCCGGCCGCCGAGCACGGTCGGCAGGCCGCGTTCCTCCAGCAGCGTGGGCAACGGATCGGCGTCGTGCAGCGACAGCAGCAGTACGCCGTCGACGTGCTGGTTGGTCAGGTGGTGCTCGACCCGCTCCCGTTCCAGCGGTGACTGCGCCATGGCCAGCCAGAGCTGCAACGGCGTCTCCAGCAGCACCGAGCTGATCCCGCGCACGATGCCGGCGAAGAACGGCTCGGCGAAGAGCCGCTCACCGGACTCGCTGACCACCAGGGCCACCGAGTCGGTCCGCTGGGTGACCAGCGCCCGGGCGGCCCGGTTCGGCACGTACCCCAGCTCTGCGATGGCCTGCTGCACGGCGGCGCGGGCCTCCGGGCTCACCTGGGGAGAGCCGTTGACCACGCGGGAGACCGTCCCGCGGCCGACTCCGGCGCGGGCAGCGACCGCGTCGAGGGTCGGACGCCCAAGCGACCGGGTGCGCTGCGTTGTCATCGTCTGCTCCTCCGACGTCAGGCTGCCCCGGCACCACCTTCGGCGTTGGTGCCGGGCCGCCCGTTACTGGCTGGCCATCGCCCTATTGTGCGGCCAGACCGTTGCGTCGGATCACCTCCGCGTACCAGCTGGCACTGGACTTGGGGATGCGGGTCTGGCTGTCGTAGTCGACGTAGATCATGCCGAACCGCTTGGTGTAACCCCAGGCCCACTCGAAATTATCCATCAGCGACCAGGCGAAGTATCCCCGCAGGGGGACGCCCGCGCTGATCGCCTCGTGCGCGGCGCGCAGGTGTGCATCAAAGTACGCCAGCCGCTCGACGTCGTCGACCTGGCCGTCGACCACCGCGTCGACGAAGGCCGACCCGTTCTCGGTGACGTACAGCGGCAGGTCGGTGTACTCCTCGTGCACCCGGCGCAGCGTCTCCACGAGACCGGGGGCGTCGATCTCCCAGTCCATGTCGGTGACCGGGACACCCCGGGTGACGAACCGGACGTCCTCGCTGCCCGGCCAGTTGGACGGGTCCCGCCAGTAGCGCTCCGGCAACTCGCCGGGCACCGGCGCGGCCACCACGTGACGGCTGTAGTAGTTGATCCCGACCAGGTCCAGCGGCGTGGCGATGGTGGCCAGGTCACCGTCGCGGACGTGCGCGAAGTCGGTCACCTTCGCCAGGTCGGCGACCAGGTCGTCCGGGTACTCGCCGCGCAGCAGCGGGTCCAGGAAGAACCGGTTGGCCAGCCCGTCGATGCGCCGGGCGGCGTCGACGTCGCCGGGCGACTCGGTGGCCGGGGTCACCGGGTACAGGTTGACGGTCACCCCGAGCTGGGCGGTGGGCCGGGCCGCGCGCAGTGCCTGTACGGCGAGCCCGTGCCCGAGCATCAGGTGGTGCCCGGCCCGGACCGCGGCGGCCCCGTCGGAGCGGCCGGGGGCGTGCTTTCCGGAGCCGTAGCCGAGGAAGGCCGAGCACCACGGCTCGTTGAGCGTGGTCCAGTACTTCACCCGGTCGCCCAGCGCGTCCGCCACCAGTTGGGTGTAGTCGGCGAACCGGGCGGCGGTGTCCCGGGCCGGCCAGCCACCGGCGTCCTCCAGCTCCTGGGGCAGGTCCCAGTGGTACAGGGTGAGCCAGGGCTCGATCCCGTTGGCCAGCAGCTCGTCGACCAGCCGCCGGTAGAAGTCAAGCCCCTCGGCGTTGGCCGGGCCCGACCCGCCCGGCTGCACCCGCGGCCAGGAGACCGAGAACCGGTACGACTTCAGCCCCAGCTCGGCCATCAGCCGCACGTCGTCGCCAACCCGGTGGTAGTGGTCGCAGGCGACGTCGCCGGTGTGCCCGGCGATCGTCTGGCCCTCGGTGTGGCTGAAGGTGTCCCAGATCGACGGGGTACGCCCGCCCTCGGCCGCAGCGCCCTCGATCTGGTACGCGGCCGTCGCCGCCCCCCAGAGGAACCCGGGCGGGAAGGTCAGCGGCGCACGCTCGTCGAGGACACCGACGGCGGGTGGGATGGCGGGGTTGCTCACGACTTGACTGCACCTTCCATGATGCCGCCGATGATCTGGCGGCCGAAGAGGATGAACACCAGGACCAGTGGCACGGTGCCGATCGCCGTGGCGGCGAAGACCTGGGAGTAGTCGGTGTAGTAGGCGTACGAGAGGAAGGAGAGGGAGACCTGGAGGGTCGGGTTCTCCGGGGTGAGGATCGCGTACGGCCAGAGGAACGAGTTCCACGTCTCCATGAAGGTCAGCAGGCCGAGGACGGCCGCGGCCGGGCGCAACGCGGGCAGCACGATGTTCCAGTAGATGCGGAAGGTGCTGGCGCCGTCGACCCGGCCGGCCTCGATCAGCTCGTCGGAGATCGCCTGGCTGGCGTACTGCCGCATCATGAACACGCCGAAGGCGCTGACCAGGAACGGCACGGTGACCGCGTAGAGGGTGCCGTACCAGTCCAGCGACTGCATCATGCCCCAGAGCGGGATGAGGCCCAGCTGGGTCGGGATCATCATGGTGACGATGATCGCCAGCAGCAGGACGTTGCGGCCCCGGAAGCGCAGCTTCGCGAAGGCGAACCCGGCCAGCGAGCCGGTGAGCACCACGGACACGGTGACCACCGAGGAGACGATGATCGAGTTGATCAGGCCGGTGACGAAGTTGGCCGCGTCGTTGTCGAGGACCCGCCCGAAGTTGTCGCCGAAGGCGCCTCCGGGGGTGAGCGGCGGCGGTACGTCGTTGATCGAGTCCAGGGTGCGGGTGCCGATCACCACCATGTAGTAGAAGGGGTAGATCGACAGCAGGGCCGCCAGGACGAGCGCGACATAGGTGAGCGGACTGGTGCGCCACAGGCGCTGGGAAGCCGAGATCACAGACCTCTCCTCACTTGGCCGAGCGGCGGACGAGAACGAAGTTGAGCAGCGACATCAACACGATGATCACGAAGATCGCCCAGGCGACGGCGGCGCCGTACCCGGCGGTGTTGAGGTTCTCGATGCCCTTCTCGTACATGTACATGGCCAGGGTCTGGAATTCCCGCTGGTTGCCACCGAGGATCCTGCCGTTGCCGAAGAGCAACGGCTCGGTGAAGAGCTGCATGCCGCCGATCGTGGAGAGGATGACCACGAAGATGAGGGTGGGCCGGACCATCGGCAGGGTGATCCGCCAGAACTGCCGCCACGCACCGGCCCCGTCGATCGCCGCGGCCTCGTACAGGTCCTTGGGAATGGCCTGCATCCCGGCGAGCAGGATCAGGGTGTTGTAACCGGTCCACCGCCAGTTGACCATGGTGGCGATCGCCGTCCAGGCGCTCCACCGCTGGCCGTCCCAGTCGATCTGGTCGATGCCGACGAAGCTGAGCAGCCAGTTGATCAGGCCGAACTCCCGCTGGAACAGCATGCCGAAGACGATCGCGACCGCGGCCACCGAGACCACGTTCGGGACGAAGATGGCCATCCGGAAGAAGGTCTTGGCGCGCAGCAGGCTGCGGTTGAGCAGGTTCGCCAGAAAGAGCGCCAGCAGGAGCTGCGGGATGGTCGAAAGGGCGAAGATGCCGAAGGTGTTGACCAGCGCGTTCCAGAAGTATTCGTCGGAGACCAACCGGGTGTAGTTGTCGATCCCGATGAACGAGTGGTCGCCGACCATGTCCCAGTCGTGCAGCGACATCCAGGCGGTGCGCAGCATCGGGTACAACCCGAACGCACCGAAGATCAGGAAGAACGGCGCGATGTAGAGGTACGGCGAGTACTTGAGGTCCAGGCGGTTGAGCAGATGTCCTCGACGGCGTCGGGGCGCGGTGCCGGGTCGTGGCGGTGCTGGTGACGGCGGTGCCGTGGTGGCCGAGAGACTCATGACGGATCTTCCTTTCCCGGCGGCGAGGCCCGGGGGCCCTCGCGCGGGGTGTTACGCGGAGGGGGACCGACCGGTGGCGTCCGGGGTAGTCCCCGGACGCCACCGGTTGGGAATCACTCAGAAGGCGCCCTGGATAGCGGCGTCCTTCACGAACTGCTCCCAGGCCTTCTCCTTGCTGGCCTGCCCGTTCTCGAACGACCGCAGGGCCGGCTCGAGCGCGTTCTCCTTCACCGCCTGGTGCTTCGGGCCCAGGTGCACCGGCTCGATCTTGCTGACGCTCTCACCGAAGATCTTGCCGGTCGGCGCGCCGCTGAAGTACTCGTTGGTGTAGCTGAGGAATGCCTCGTTCTTCAGCGCCTCCAGGTTGGTGGGCAGCGGGCCCTTGGCCTTGAACGCCTCGACCTGGCTGGTCGCGTTGGTCAGGAACTCGGCGAGCTTCGCCGCCTCCTTCTGGTGTGCGCTCTGCTCCGGCACGGCCAGCCACGAGCCGCCCCAGTTGCCGCCGCCACCCGGCACGGCCGCCACGTCCCACTTGCCCTTGTTGGCCTCACCGGAGTTGTCCGCGACGATGCCGAGCATCCAGGACGGGCAGAAGGTCGCCGCGAAGGTGCCCTGCTTGAAGCCACCCGACCACTCCGGCGACCAGGTCGCCGTCTTGGCGGAGATGTCCACCATCGAGGTCGCGGTCTCCCAGGCGGCCTTCACCGCGGGGCTGGAGTCCGCGATGATGTTGTTCTCCTTGTCGTAGAACAGGTCGCTGCCCTGCTGGAACAGCACGCCGTTGGAGACGGCGGTGACCGAGTCGATGAAGGCCTTGCCGCCGCTGCCCTGCTTGTACTTGCGGCCGGCCTCGTGGAAGCCGTTCCAGTCCGGCCAGAGCGCCGACACCTGGTCCCGGTCGGTGGGCAGGCCGGCGGCCTCGAACAGGTCCTTGCGGTAGCAGACGGCGAGGCTGCCCACGTCGGTCGGCAGGCCGATCAGGCGCCCGTCCGGCGCCTTGCCCAGCTCCCACTTCCAGGGCAGGTACTCGGTGGAGTGGTCGGCGACCAACGGAGCGAGGTCGACCCAGTTGCGCGGGTTGGCCTTGAACTCGTTGAGGATGCCCTCCTCCAGGGCGGTCACGTCGGCCGCGCCCTTGCCGGTGGCCAGGTAGCGGACCAGCTTCGGCCGGTACTCCCCGAGCTGCGCGGTCTTGCGCAGCTCGACCTTGATGCCGGTCTGCTGCTCGTACTGCTTGACGAGCTCGTCGTAGCCCATTTCGCCGAAGGTGTCGACGACCAGCTTGGCGGGCTTCCCGCCCTCGCTGGAC
Organism: Micromonosporaceae bacterium KJ-029; assembly: GCA_005402585.1. GTDB lineage: Bacteria > Actinomycetota > Actinomycetes > Mycobacteriales > Micromonosporaceae > Micromonospora. The sequence continues at coordinate 32,144 of BIFP01000016.1, forward strand.
GTGTCGTCGTCTTTGCCGCAGGCCGCGAGACCGCCGACGGCGGTGATCGCCGCCAGGGCGGCCGCCGCCATGCGGGTACGCCGCGTGGTGAGGCTCATCCTGACCCCTCTTTCAGTGGTGAGGCTGGTTTCCGTATGTGGTGGGGGTGCCGCAGCGTCTGCCGGCACCGGCTCGGTCGGCCAGCGTCGGCACCCGGGGGGCGGGATTGTGATCCACGCCATCTTGGGAACGCTCCCATGAGATTGCCGGGACGTGTCATGGGTGTCAATAGGCCGATGGGAGCGTTCCCAGATCGTTACCGCCGGAACGCCCTACCTGGACAAAGCGGGGCACATCTCGAACTCAGGGGCCGCCCGGATGGCGGTGGCGGTCAGCAGAAACGCCGCAGCAGGGTGCCGACCCGGCCGGCGTCGAAGGCGTCCGGGTCGAAGCCCGCGCCCACCCAGTCGCGCATCGACCGGTGCTCGGGATGGCCCGGGTCGGCGAGCGCGGCGAGGAACACCAGGTAGCCCTGCGGGCCGCCGACGTCCTCCGGCGGGCAGGCCCGCTCGCCGTCGAGGCAGCTCGGGTAGCGCTCGTCCGCCTCGGCGGTGAAGGCGTCCTCCACCAGCAGGTCGTGCTCCCACCAGTCGCCGAAGTCGTACGTGTAGTGGAACCGGCTGCCCTTGCCGGTCACCGCGTCCAGCCGGACGTCCAGCTCGTCGTGCAGGGCCAGCTCACCGTCGGGATCAGGCTCGCCGTACTGCAGACCGTCGATCTCGAACGAGTGCAGATGGCAGTCACGCCAGCCCATCGCGTGCTGCACCACCCGGTGCATCCGGTCGAGGGTGAAGCCGCCGGGCACGAGCACCCGACGCCAGATGGTGGGACGGACCCCGGACAGCGACATCCTCAGCTGGAAGATCTGACGCGGCATGCTGTCCCATCCTCCCACGGCATAGGCTGCGGGCATGATCTGCCGAGCGTGCCGGACGCGGCGGCACGACGAGTGTCCGGGCCGGAACTGGTGCGACTGCCAGCACCGTACCCCCCGACCGACCCCTCCGGTCACCGGTCCGGCCAGCGAATGAGCGTCGGACTTCCGATTTCCGCACTTTGGCCGAACCCGTCACCCGCACCGGTCGACGACGACACGCTCACCGCGCTCTACGGCCGCGCCGACCTACCACACCTCCGGATGAACTTCGTGACCAGCGTCGACGGCGCGGTCAGCGTCGACGGTCTCTCCGCGGGATTGTCCGGTGAGCCCGACAAACGGGTCTTCGGACTGCTGCGGATGCTCTGCGACGCACTGCTGGTCGCGGCCGGCACGCTACGACAGGAGGGCTACCGGGCGGTCCGCCTGGACGAACGACGCCGGGCCTGGCGGCGCGCGCACGGGCTGGCCGAGTACCCGACGCTCGTGGTGGTCTCCGGCATCCTCGACCTCGACCCGGCCCAGGCGGCCTTCGCCGACGCGCCGGTACGCCCCCTGGTACTCACCCGCGACGACGCGCCGGCACCGCCCGGTCTGGCCGCCGTCGCCGACGTGGTGCGTTGCGGCGACGGTCGGGTCGACCTCGCCGCCGGTCTCGCCGAGCTGCGCCGACGCGGGCTCCACCAGGTGCTCTGCGAGGGCGGGCCGCGACTGTTCGGCGCACTCACCGCCGCCGACCTGGTGGACGAGGTCTGCCTGTCGGTCGCCCCGCTGCTCGCCGGAGCCGGAGCCGGTCGGATCACCGCCGGCGACCCGAGCCCGGCCCGCCACCTGCCGCTGCGCCACGTCCTGCTCGCCGGCGACGGCACTCTGCTGCTGCGCTACGCCCGGCGGTGACCCGGGCCGCCGGACCGGCCCGACCGGCGGCCCCGACGGCGCAGCTCGACCGCGGAACCGTGGCGGCACATCGCCGACCAGGCCGGGGACCCGGGGCCGACCCGCGTCCGAGTTGGCCGATATGGCCGCGTAACACCAGGTCAGCTCACTACCGTAAACCGGGATCGGCAGCTGCCGGGAGGCGGGACGTTGGCACACGAGGTGGTAGAGCTACGGGTGCACGGTGTCTCCGGAACTTCCGCGGAGTCGCTGCTGGACCACCCGGTCGTGATCCGGGTCGCCGGTGACGACAACGCCGGCTTCTACCGGCCCCGCCCCGGATTCGGGATCAGCGACCGGCCGGACGGGCTGCGGACGGAGGCGTACCGCTGGGGTGCGTTGACTGCGGGCAGTGCGGTACGGACCCTGTCCCTGCTGTTCCTGCTGCCGTTCATGCTGATCAACCTCGCGGTCTGGACCCGACCGGCGACCGGCGGGACCGGCGGCCTGATCGGCCCGCTGTGCCGGCTGCTCGCCGCCACCGTCACGATCTCGTTCGTCCTCTCCGTCGTCGGGGTGACCGTCGACATCGTGGGGTGGCAGTGCGCCCCCTACCACCCCTGCGTCCGGGGGCGCGGCTACCTGGGCTGGCTGGCCGACCTGCCCCTCGGACCACGGCTGGCGGTGCTCGCGCTGGTGCCGATCGCCGCGCTGCGGGTGCTGTGGTGGCTCGGGGAGCGCTCCGCCCGGGTGTTCGAGGCGTTCCCGGCCGCCCGTGGCCAGGACCGCACCGGCGGCGGGGAGGACCGGATCGACCGCCCCGGCTTCTGGAACGACGCGCTCGTGGTGCAGCGGCTGCGGGCCATCCACTTCGCGGTCGGGCTCGGCGCGCTCAACGCGAGCCTGCTCGGCGCGCAGCTGCACATCCATCCCACGCCGGAGGCGTTGGCGCTGTTCGTCGCGGTCTGGGTCCTGCTGGCGGCCTGCGTCGTCCTGCTCGTCCTACCCTCCCGCGCCGAAAAGGACGGGCCGGGCCGGGGACCGGTCAACCTGCGGGGCATCCGGACGGTCCGGGTGGTCTCGCCCCTGCTCACCCTGGCGGCCCTCGCCTACACGGCGACCCCGTTGGAGCGGGAACCGCCGCAGGGACAGTTGCCCGGGTACGAGGGCGCGGTGGCCGCGTTGGTCGCGGTGCAGACCGCACTGCTGGCCGCCCTCGTCGTCACCACCCTGCACCAGCGGCAACTCAGCGCCGCCGCCGCCAGGTCGTGGCTGAGCGGACTGGCCACCCCGGTGTTCGCCTCCGCGGCGGTCGCCGCCGCGTACGGGTTCTCCGCCGCACTGGTCTACCGCGTAGCCGACTTCCTCGACCGCGGAGAGATCCCGAATCCGGTCCGGCCGAACGTACCCGGCGCACCACCGCTGGAGCCGCCCGTCTCCTACCGCTGGGCGGCGCTGGCCGGGCTGGTGTCGGTCATGGTGGTCGCCGCGACCGCGTTGTGGCAGATCGTGACGACCCGACGGGGCCGCCGCCGGCTGGCCGAGGAGATCATCCGGCGAGACTTCCCCGACCCGCCACCGGAAGCCCTGCCCCGGCGGACCGCCGTCCGGGAGGTCGTCGCCCGAGCCGCCCTCGCCGAACGGCTCAGCCCAGTCTTCATCGTGTTCCTGGTGCTGTCGCTGGTCGGCGTCGCCGCGACCGCGCTGGACCTGATCGGAGTCGGGCCGTCGGACCTTAGCAGGAAGCTGGCCCGCACCGACGGCATGACGACCTACGACCTGGCGGTCGCGACCGACGTCGGAATCTTCGTCATCGGGTTGGTCGGGGTGGGGATCGTCGTGCTCGGGCTGCTGTCGTACCGGTCCGAGGACACCCGGCGCACGGTGGCCGTGATCTGGGACCTGGGCACCTTCTGGCCGCGTACGGTGCACCCGTTCGCACCGCCCTGCTACGCCGAGCGGGCGGTGCCCGAACTCGCCAAACGGGTCACCGCGCTGACCAACCGGGGCGGCGTGATCATCTCCGGGCACAGCCACGGCTCGGTCCTCGCCGCCGCCACCCTGCTCCAACTACCCGAGGAGGTGCTGCCCCGGGTGGCGCTGCTCACCCACGGCAGCCCGCTGCACCGCCTCTACGCCCGACTCTGCCCGGCCTTCCTCGGCGACCCGATCCTGTACGAGGTCGGCAACCGGATCGGCTGGCGGTGGGTCAACCTGTGGCGCAACACCGACCCGATCGGTGGCCCCCTCTTCTCCGCACACTGGCCGGGCCAGCCGCCACGGGTCCAGGCGCCGGCCGGCACGGTCGACCGGCGGCTACGCGATCCACGCGGAATCACGGTGGAGCAGGACGACACCGTCCCCCCACCGATCAACCAGCACTGGCCGTACCACACCGACCCCACATACGAGGCCGCCGTGCGGGAACTGGCCGGGCGACTCGACCCGGACGTGTTGCCCCCGGGCCGCGACCGATGAGCCGGTCGTAGCCCGGCGCGGATTCGACCCCGCCGTCACCGGCACGGGCGGTGGACGGGTCGTCGCGGTACGCGGTCACGGAGCCGCCGCGACGTGGTCTCCGCCGCGTCGCGTGGCGACGTGTCGTACTCCTCCGGCAGGATGCAGGGCGTGTGTGCCGACCGCGACGACCAGCCGACCGGAGCTGCCCGATGACTGACGAGGGGTTCGACAGCCCGGGCGAGGGGGTCGGCCGGGTGCTCGGCACCGCCGACGCCACCCCGCTGCAGTTCTGGACGGCGGTCTCCCCCGGCAGCTACCTGCAGCTCGACGACGTCGTGGTCACCCGGCGCGAGCTGCCCGACCGGGAGCCGGTGACCATCGCCGGGGTGGTCACCCAGGTCCGGGCGAGGCACGAGGGCGCCCAGTTCGACTCCGACGTGTTCGCCATCGCCGACGGCACGTTGCCGGCGCAGGTGCAGGAGGCCGCCGAGATCACCACCACCCGGGTGGATCCGGAGTTCTACGTGCCACCGCAGCCCGGCGCGGTGGTGCACCGGGCCGAGGGCGACGCCCGGGCGCGGGCGCTGCACTTCGACCGGATGGAGCGGCGGATCCCGATGGGCACCGGCCGCGACGGGGTGCCGGTCTACCTCAACGCCGACTTCCTCGACGGCACCCGGGGCGCACACGTGTCGATCTCCGGCATCTCCGGGGTGGCCACCAAGACCAGCTTCGCCACCTTCCTGCTCTACTCGGTGTTCCGTTCCGGCCAGCTCGGCGGCGACGCGGTCAACGCCAAGGCGTTGATCTTCAACGTCAAGGGCGAGGACCTCCTCTTCCTCGACCACCCGAACACCCGGCTCGACGACGCCACCCGCGCGGCGTACGCCCGGCTGGGCCTGGTCGCCGACGCCTTCCCCGACGTGCGGGTGTACGCCCCACCCCGGGTCGGCGACTCGTCCGGCACGCCCGACGTGAGCAGCCGGCTGACCGGGGTGGACAGCTTCTACTGGACACTCACCGAGTTCTGCGCGAACCGCCTCCTGCCGTACGTCTTCGCCGACGCCGACGACGAACGCCAGCAGTACACGATGGTGGTCCACTCGGTCGCCGCCCACCTGGCCCGGTACGCCCAGCCCGCCGACGGCGGGGTCAGCATCGACGGCACCCGCCTCGGCACCTACGGCGACCTGGTCGACCACATCGTCGAGCAGCTCAGCGACGACGAGACCCGCGGCGACTGGGCGGGCAGCGCGGTCGGCCTGGGCACGGTGAACGCCTTCGCCCGCCGGCTGATCGGCAGCAAAAAGGACCTGGCCCGGCTTATCCGCGGCGACCTGGCCACCCGCCGACCACACAGCATCAACACCGCTGAGAGCGCCCAGGTCACCGTCGTCGACCTGCACAACCTGCCGGATCGCGCGCAGCGGTTCGTGGTCGGCGTGACGCTCAAGAGCGAGTTCGAGCGCAAGGAGAAGGCCGGCACCGCCCGGCCGTTGCTGTTCGTGGTGCTCGACGAGCTGAACAAGTACGCCCCACGGGAGGGCTCCTCCCCGATCAAGGAGGTGCTGCTCGACATCGCCGAGCGGGGCCGCTCGCTCGGGGTGATCCTGGTCGGCGCCCAGCAGACCGCCAGCGAGGTGGAGCGGCGCATCGTCACCAACTCGGCGATCCGGGTGGTGGGCCGGCTCGACCCGGCCGAGGCGTCCCGCCCGGAGTACGGCTTCCTGCCGCCGGCGCAACGGCAGCGGGCGCTGCTGGCCAAGCCGGGCACGATGTTCGTCAACCAGCCCGACATCCCCGTCCCGCTCTGCCTGGAGTTCCCGTTCCCGGCCTGGGCGACCCGGGTCTCCGAGGCGGGTGCCGCGCCGTCGCAGACACTGCGCTCGATCACCCAGTCCGCCGACCCGTTCGCGGTGGTGGGCTCCGGCGGCGGCACCGCCGACGACGACATCCCGTTCTAGACAGGGGGTTGTGCCCAGTGAGCGCGAGGAGTGCAGCGCAGCGGAGCCCCGCAGTCGCGAACGAAAGGGCGGCACAGTGAAGATCCTGCACACCTCGGACTGGCACGTCGGCAAGGTCCTCAAGGGGCAGTCACGGGCCGAGGAGCACAAGCAGGTGCTGGCCGGGGTCATCGAGATCGCCCGGCAGGAGCGGCCCGACCTGGTCATCATCGCCGGGGACCTCTACGACACCGCCGCACCGACGGCGGAGGCGACCCGCCTGGTCACCCGAGCGCTGACCGCGCTGCGCCGCACCGGCGCGGACGTGGTGGCCATCGGCGGCAACCACGACAACGGCCCGGCCCTGGACGCGCTGCGGCCGTGGGCCGAGGCCGCCGGCATCACCCTGCGCGGCGGGGTCCGCGACGACCCGGCCGAGCACGTCATCGACGGCACCACCACCGGCGGGGAACGCTGGCGGCTGGCCGCACTGCCGTTCCTGTCCCAGCGGTACGCGATCCGCGCGGTGGAGATGTACGAGTTGACCGCCGCCGAGACCACCCAGACGTACGCCGACCACCTGGGGCGGATCCTGGCCCGGCTGACCGAGGGTTTCGACGAGCCCGACCGGGTGCACCTGGTCACCGCCCACCTGACCGTGGTCGGGGCGACCTCCGGCGGCGGCGAGCGGGACGCGCACACGGTGATGGGTTACGCGGTGCCCGCCACGGTCTTTCCCGGCACCGCGCACTACGTCGCGCTGGGTCACCTGCACCGCGCCCAGCGGGTGCAGGGGCCGGGCCCGATCCGCTACAGCGGCGCCCCGCTGGCGGTGGACTTCGGCGAGCAGGAGAACGTCCCGTCGGTGACCCTGGTCGAGGTCACCGCGACCAGGGCGGCGCAGGTCCGGGAGGTGCCGGTGGCCGAGGCGACGGCGCTGCGCACGGTGCGCGGCACGCTGGCCCAGCTCGCCGAGATCACCCCGCCTGAGGGCTGGCTGCGGGTGTACGTACGCGAGCAGCCCCGGGCCGGGCTGCGCGAGGAGGTGCAGGAGCTGCTGCCCCGCGCGCTGGAGATCCGGATCGACCCGGAACTGGTGCCGGCGCCCGGCAGCGGCACCCGGGTCGCCCAGCGTTCCGGCCGCTCGCCCCGGCAACTGTTCGCCGACTACCTCGACAGCCGTGGGCACGCCGACGACGGCGTCCGGGAACTCTTCGACGAGCTGATCGAGGAGGTTGATCACTGATGCGGCCGATGCGGCTGGACATGGCCGGCTTCACCGTCTTCCGCGACGAGACCACGGTCGACTTCACCGACGCCGACTTCTTCGCCCTGGTCGGGCCGACCGGCTCCGGCAAGTCGACGGTGCTCGACGCGATCTGTTTCGCCCTCTACGGCACCGTGCCCCGCTGGGGCGGCGCGCGGGGGCTGGGCAACGCGCTGGCCCCGTCCGCGACCGAGGCGCGGGTCCGGCTGGTCTTCGAGTCCGGCGGCGCCCGCTACGTCGCCACCCGGGTGGTGCGCCGGGACAGCCGGGGCAACGCGAAGACCGCGAACGCCGGGTTGCAGCTGATGCCCGACGGTTTCGACGTCACCAAGCTGGACACCGGGCTGAGCCCGGAAGATCTCGGCGAGGTGGTCGCCGGCACCCCGGCCGAGATGGACACCGCCGTGCTGGAGGCGGTCGGCCTGCCGTACGAGCAGTTCACCAGCTGCGTGGTGCTGCCGCAGGGGCAGTTCGCCGACTTCCTGCACGCCCGGCCCGCCACCCGGCAGCAGATCCTGGTCAACCTGCTCGGCCTCGGCGTCTACGAGCAGGTGCAACAGCGGGCCACCACCCGGGCCGGGCAGGCCGAGGCGAAGCTGGAGGCGGTCGACCAGCTGCTGGCCGGGCTCGCCGGCGTCGACGACGCCACGCTGGAGCGGGCCACCGGCCAGGTCGACCGGATGGTGGCGCTGGCCGAGGCGGTGAGCGCCGCCGTACCGGAGCTGGACGCGGCACGGGCGGCGGCGCGGGAGGCGACGACGGCGCTGGCCGCCCTCGACGCCGAGCTGGCCGTGCTGGGCGCGGTCCGACCGCCGGACGGGGTGGCCGAGGTGGCCCGGGCAGTGGCCGCCGCGCGAGCCGAGGCCGACGCGGCGGCGAACGCGGTGTCCCTGGCCGAGGAGCGCGAGGAGAAGCTACGCGGTGAGCTGACCGCCGCCGGTGACGAGAGCACCCTGCGGCTGCTGCTGCGGGCGTACGCCGACCAGGAGGAGCTGGCCGGCCGGGCGGAGGGGGTGCGGGCCGCGGTGGAGGCGGCCGGTGCCGAGCACGACGCGGCGGTGCGGGCGCTGGTCGAGGCACGGGCGGCGGCCGAGCGGGCCGAGGAGGAGCTGGGCGCGGCGTTCCAGGCCCACGAGGAGGCGAAGGCCGCCGACCAGGCGACGGCGTTGCGGGCGCACCTGACCGAGGGGGCTTCCTGCCCGGTCTGCGAGCAGCCGGTGGCCCGGGTGCCGGCGATCCCCACCGGTTCGGCGGTGGCCCGCGCGGTGGCGGCCGGCAAGGCGGCCCGGGCGGCGAGCGAGGCGGCCAAGCGACTGGTCGCCGAACGCGACACCGCCGCCCGCGACCTGGACCGGGTGCTGTTGCGCGCCCGCGCCGAGCACGACGCGCTCCGGTCCCGGCTCGCCGAGCTGGACGAGCGGCTCGCCGGGGCGGCCACCCCCGAGGCGTTGCGGGAGACCCTGGCCGAGCATGCCCGGCTGCGCCGGGCGCTGGACGAGGCGGCTGCCGCGGTCCGCGCCGGCCGGGACGCCGCGCGGCGGGCCCGGGGTGCGGTGGACGCGGCCGAGGAGCGGCTACGGGCGGCGTGGCGGCGCTTCGACGACACCCGGGACGGGTTGGCCCGGTTCGGGCCGCCGGCGGCCGACCGGGACGACGTGGCCGGGGCGTGGACCGCGCTGGCCGGCTGGGCCGAGGCCGAGGCGGAGCGCCGCCGGTCGGAGCGGGCCGGGCTGGCGACGGCGGTCGCCGAGGCCGAGACGGCGGCCGGCACGGTGGCAGCCCGGATCGCGGGCATCTTCGCCGACGCCGACCTGCCCGCCCCCGACGACCCGGTCCGCGCCGCCACGGTCGCGGTGGAACGGGCCGAGGCCGAGCTACGCCGGCTGGTGGAGCGCCGCGAGCAGGCCGCCGAGCTGCGGACGCAGCGTGCGGAGCACGAGCGGCAGGCCCAGGTGGCCCGGGCGCTGGCCGGGCACCTGCGGGCCAACAACTTCGAGCGGTGGCTGTTGGCGGAGGCGCTGGACCTGCTGGTCGACGGCGCGTCGGGGATCCTGCGGGAGCTCTCCGGCGGCCAGTACGACCTGGTCCACGACAAGGGCGAGTTCTTCGTCGTCGACCACCACGACGCCGGCCTGCGCCGGGGGGTGCGTACCCTCTCCGGCGGCGAGACGTTCCAGGCGTCGCTGGCCCTGGCGCTGGCGCTCTCCCAGCAGCTGGCCGGGATGTCCACCACCGCCGCCAGCCTGGAGTCGATCGTGCTGGATGAGGGCTTCGGCACCCTCGACGCGGCCACCCTGGACACGGTCGCCGCCACCCTGGAGAACCTGGCCGCCCGGGGCGACCGGATGGTCGGCGTGGTCACCCACGTGCCGGCGCTGGCCGAGCGCATTCCGGTACGGTTCGAGGTGCGCAAGGATGCCCGCTCGGCCCGCGTGGAACGGACGGGCCGGTGAGCGCGAGGAGTGCAGCGCAGCGGAGCCCCGCAGTCGCGAACGATTGGACGGGCCGGTGAGCGCGAGGAGCGCAGCGCAGCGGAGCCCCGCAGTCGCGAACGAATCGACGGGCCGGTGAGGGCGGGGTGAGCCGGTTCTTCGTGGACGCCTGGGATCCGGCCTACGGGGCGTCGTTCGAGGCGTCGCCGGAAGGGCCGTCCGCGCAGAGCAACGCCCGGGTCGAGGCCGACCACGAACTGCCCGCGCTGGACTGGCGGGCGATCGGCCCCCGCCCCGGGGTGTCGGCCCCGGACGTGGTGCTGCTGGTCGACGGGGTACGCCGAATCGACGCCGGCGTCTGGACGGCCGAGGAGGACGGTGCCTCGTTCCCCGGCCTGGCCGCCTCGTACGCCGCCGGGGTGGTCCGCTGCGACCTGGAGCGCGGCGCGGCGCAACTGGCCGGCGCCAAGGTGGAGCGGGGGCTCTTCACCGCCAGCCCGTCGGCGACCGACGTGGTGGCCGGCAACATCCGGTACCCGGTGCACCGGGTCAGCGGCACCGGGGAGTTGGCCAAACTGCCGGCCGCGGTGCAGGGGCCGCTGACCGCCCTGGAGGTGGAGGTTTCGGCCACCGCCCGTACCGATCATGACCTGCTGGTGGTGGACGGGCAGCTACGCAACCGACGGCATCTGCCACGCACCCTCGGTTACATCAAGAGCCAGCACCGCCAGTACCTCGACGCCCGGCTCACCGCGGTGGTCATCGGCCTTCCGCCGGGCCACCGCTCACCGGTGTTCCGCCTCGGCACCGCCTGGGACGGCTGGTCGTGGTACCTACGGCTGCCGGTGGCCTCCGGCGCACCGTGGGCGGGAATCGTCCGGGTGGAGTGCTCGGCTGAGTTGGCGGCCGAGGAAGCCATCCATCTGGCCGATCTGTCGCTGGTCACCCTGCCCCGGTTCGCCTCCACCCCGTACAAGGACCCCCGCGCCCCGCAGAACCTGGTCCCGATCGCCGGTCTGGAACGCCTGCTGCGCTCCCGGCTGGGCGATGCCCGGCTGCTGCACCGGGCGCTGACCACCGCCGCCCGCACCGCCGCCACCCGGGCCGGCCGCTGATGGGCCGGCGGCGCGACGCCGACCGGATCGCCGAGCAGGTCGACACCGGCCTCGCCGAGCTGGTGCCCGACCCGGACCGGTCCAGGTCGTGGACGCTGCTGTTGGACGGCGCACCGCAGTCACACGTGGACCTGACCGACCCGACCCACCTGGAGTTCGAGTACGTCCGCCGGCTGGCCGCGGCGATCGACCTGGTCGCACCCGCTGGCGCCCCGCTGCGGGTGCTGCACCTGGGCGGCGGCGCGCTGACCCTGCCCCGGTACGTCGCCGCGACCCGGCCCGGCTCGACCCAGCGGGTGTCCGAGGTGGACGGCGCCCTGGTCGAGCTGGTCCGCCGGGCGCTGCCGTGGCGGGCCGACCCGCGGTTGCGGGTGCGGGTGGGCGACGCCCGTGCGGCCCTGGCCGCCAGCCGGGAGGCCAGCTACGACGTGGTGGTCGCGGACGTCTTCGCCGGTGCCCGGACGCCGGCCCGACTGACCTCTGTGGAGTACGCCGCCGAGGTGGCCCGGGTGTTGCGCCCGGCGGGCTGGTATCTGGCCAACCTCGCCGACGGTCCCCCGTTGCGCTATGCCCGCGGTCAGGTCGCCACCGTACGGTCGGTGTTGTCGCGGGCCTGCCTGGTCGGGGACGCCGCCGTGCTGCGTGGACGCCGCTACGGCAACCTGGTGCTGATCGCCGGCCGCCAGGAACCACCGGTGGCGGCGCTGACCCGCCGGGCCGCCGGTGACTGGTTCCCGGGCCGGGTGCTCGCCGACGCGGACCTCGACCACTTCGCCGGGGGCGCCACGGTGGTACACGACGCCGACGCCACCGACTCCACTCCACCACCGCCGGGAATTTTTTCCGTCCGACGTTGATCCGTTCGGCGCGGCCCCGCGTACCACTCGGCAGCCATGCCCGTGGGGGGACGGCTTCTGTCGCTGGACATCCGGAGGTCTGCATGCACGCACTGGCGGCCGGTTGGCACGGCGACCGGGTGCGGGTGGACTGGATGTCCGCCCGGTCCCAGTCGCGTCCGACCACGTCCACCCGTGGGGTCGACTCCCGCGCGACGTCTCGCCAGAATAGCCCGGTGACGCCGCGACCCGCCCCTGGCCGCCACCAGGCCGCGACCACCGAGGCAGCCCACTCCGACCAACTGATCCGCACGCTCTACGCGGAGCACGCCGGCCCGCTGCTGATGTTCGTGATGCGGCTGACCGGTGGCGACCGGCAGCGGGCCGAGGACATCGTCCAGGAGACGCTGCTGCGGGCCTGGCGCAACGCCCACCGGCTGGGCACGCAGGGGCAGGGGTCGCTGCGGCCGTGGCTGGTCACGGTGGCCCGACGGATCGCCATCGACGAGCACCGCAGCGAACAGGCCCGCCCGGCCGAGACGTACGACCGGGATCTGACCGCGTTCGCCGAGGCGGACAGCACCGACCGGGTGCTGCGCACGATGACGGTCGCGGACGCGCTGCGTACGTTGAGCCAGTCGCATCGGGAGATCCTGGTGGCGACGTACTTTCGGGGTCGTACGGTGCCGGAGGCGGCCGAGGAACTCGGCCTGCCGCTGGGCACCGCGAAGTCGCGGGTCTACTACGCGCTGCGCGCGCTGCGCACAGCTCTGCAGGAACGGGGGGTGACGGAATGAGCCGGGTAGACCATATGGACGTCGCCGCGTACGCGCTCGGCGTGCTGGACGAACAGGACATGGAGCGGTTCGAGGAACACCTCGCCACCTGCTGGGCCTGCGCCGCCGAGTTGGAGTCGATGGTGCCGGTGGTCGGGCTGCTCTCCGACGTCGACGAGGAGTCGGTCACGGCGCTGGAGGAGACCCATTCGAACCCGGTGCTGCTGGACCGCACGCTCGGGGCGCTGCGTACGCATCGCCGGCGGGCACGCATCCGGCAGGTGCTCGCGACCGCGGCGGCCGTGGTGGTCTTCGGCGGGCTGACCGGGGTCGGGTTCGCCAGCCTGACCGATGACAGCGACCCGCCGGGCCTGCGGGCCGACCCGTACAACAGCGCTCCGGTCGACCCGCCGGTCAACCGCCCGGACAATCCCGGCGATCCGGGAACCGGCGGCAACGAGCAGGAGGGTGACCAGCGCAACGTCACCGACCCGAGCACCGGGGTCAAGGCGACGTTCTTCCTCATCTCGAAGGACTTCGGCACCAAGGTGGACTTCAGCCTCGGCAAGCTGCCGGGCCCGCGCGTCTGCCGGCTGGTCGTGGTGCGCAAGAACTCCGACACCGAGGTCATCTCCACCTGGTCGGTGCCGGCGGGCGGATACGGCACCAACAGCAATCCGCAGTTGCTGACCCTCTCCGCGACCACGTCGACCAAGCTGGACGACGTGAAGCACTTCGAGGTGCAGTCGGTGGACGAGAAGGGCGTGGCGAGCCCGCTGGTGACGGTGCCCGTCACCTGACCCGCACACTCCGCGAAGGCCCGCCTCCGCCGAGGCGGGCCTTTGCCGTGCCGGGGACGAACAGGCACTCATACGGGCAGACGGGGCGCCCGGTTCAACGGCTCCGGTGTGAACTTGCCCACCGTTTCGGGTTCAACCTTGACAGCCCTCTCCCCCGTACTTCCCGGTGACTGTCAAGCATGAGGAGGGCACGTGGCAAAGCTGAAGCGGACCGTCGTCGTCGCGAGCGCCATGGTCGCACTTACCGCCTGCGCTCCAGCGGGCTACAACGGGGCGAACCCGGGCGCGGCCGAGCCGGTCGCCGTCGCCGCGGCCGAGCCCACCGTGACCGCCGACCCCGAGGCCAGCGCGGAGCCGGGCGCCTCGGCCTCGCCGGGTGCGGAGGCCGAGACCGACGCGCCCCTGCCCGACGGCGTCGAGCTGACCGCGAGCCTGACCGGCAAGAAGTTCCCCCGGATGGGCAGCGCGGTCGTCAACCAGGACGGCTTCATCCTGTACCGCTTCGACCGCGACACCAACGACCCGCCGTCGTCGAACTGCGTGGACCAGTGCGCCGAGGTGTGGCCGCCGGCCCTGACCGACGGCAACCCGCGCCTCAAGGGCGTCGCCGACGACGCCGTGGGCACCATCACCCGCCAGGACGGCACCCGCCAGATCACCCTCGACGGCTGGCCGCTCTACACCTACATCGGTGACAAGAAGGCGGGTCAGTGGAAGGGCCAGGGCGTCGGCGGCACCTGGTTCGTGGTCAACCCGGACGGCAGCAAGAACCTGGAGTGCCTGCCCAAGGGCACCCCGAAGGCGGTCGCCCCGCCGTCGAAGACCAAGTCCGACAGCTCCGACTCCGACTACACGTATTGATCCGTACAGCCGGTGGCCGGCCGCACCCCTGGGGTGCGGCCGGCCACCGGAAATAGGTTATTTGTATAGGAAAATACGATCAAGGCAAACGAACGGCAACACCCAACCGAATAGCATGTACCGTTTCGATGTACCAGGCTGGTAGATTGCCTCACGTCGCGCGCCGGGCTCTCCGGCCACGGTCCGCCGAGCCTGACCGGCACTCCGTGGGTCGACAGGAATCGGTCACGCCCGGCACGCCGGGCGAGATACACGGGGGATTATCGGCTTGGCTCCTCGCCTTCTCTTGCATCGCGATCCGCGCACCTCCACCGAGCGACAAGCGGATCGATAATGATCGCGGTACGCTTTTACCGGGCACTGCCGAGGCGCTATCGACTCCGGCTCGTCCAGCTCCTTCCGCCCCAGCGGCAGCTCTGGCTTGTCCGTCGACTGACCAGGCTGGCACCACAACGGACGCAAACACCCATCGGTCGGGTGCACCGAGTCCGCGACCACGGCAGCCGGGTGAGAGCCGAGGTGGTCGACCAGGCGACTCCGCTCGCCTCGTGGCAGCGCAACCTCGATCTGGTCACCCAGACGCTCGACGCCGCCGGCATCGAGTACTTCTGCGTCCGCCATGCGAACGACATGCGCAGCGCGGTCGCCGTGCCCCTAGCCCGCAAGGGCGAGGCACTGCGGGCGCTGCGGCAGCTCGCCGGACAACCGCAGGTCACTGTGCGTCTGGTCACCGCGTCGGGCAAACGCGCCAGCGCCAAGCAGCGTTCCGCTATCGTCCAGGTCTTCCACGCCGTGTCGGACCCCGGTGGCACCACCGTCCACGGCAGCGACTTCGCCTCCGAGGTCGAGTTCTGGCAGGTGGTTACACCACGTGACACGCCCATCGCCGAGCACGTCGCGCCGCGGGCCAACCAGGTCGCGAGTTCCCTGCCCGCGCAGGGCCAGTCCGTCTCCGTGCCGGCCTCGCGGCTGACCCGGCTCGCACCCGAGCGCGGTGAGCCGGGCCGCTACCGGAGCCGGGCCGAGTTCGCGCCCCTCGGGTACGAGCACGTCACCTTCCCGATCGACGCCGTCTACACCTGGGTGGACGGGAACGACACCGACTGGCAGCAACGCAAGAACCTGGCTCTACGGGAACAGTCGGGTGTCGAGATCAACGACATCGCCGCCAACCCGTCCCGCTATGTCAGCCGGGACGAGCTGCGCTACTCGTTGCGTTCGCTGGTGGCCTTCATGCCCTGGATCCGGATGATCTATCTGGTCACGGACGACCAGATTCCGCCCTGGCTGGACGTGGCCCATCCCATGATCAAGGTGGTCCGGCACCGCGACATCTTCGGCGACACCGGCCGGCTGCCCACCTTCAACTCACACGCCATCGAGTCGCGGCTGCACCGCATCGCGGGCCTCAGCGAGCATTTCGTCTACGTCAACGACGACATGTTCTTCGGCCGTCCCCTGTTGCCGACCAAGTTCTTCCACGCCAACGGGCTCGCCAAGTTCTTCCCCTCCCCGGCGCAGCTCGATGTCGGGCCGGCGACGATCTATGACGCCCCGGTGACCGCCGCGGGGAAGAACAATCGACGACACATCCAGGACCGGTTCGGGCGCATGATCACCCAGAAGATGCGCCACGTGCCGTACCCGCTCCTCAAGAGTGTCCTGGAGGACATCGAGCGGCAGCTCACCGAGGACGTGCTCGGCACCGCCGAGCATCAGTTCCGGCACCCGGCTGACCTGTCCATCCCGTCGTCTTTGCAGCACTACTGGTCGTTCCTGTCGGGCAAGGCGACGCCCGGGTCCATCTCGTACACCTACGCCGACCTGGCTCACCCGTCCACGCCGGTCCAGCTGGCGAGGCTCCTTGCCCGGCGCGATCGTGACGCCTTCTGCCTGAACGACACCGACTCGGCGGAGGTCTCGCTTCCCGAACAGCACGCGATGCTGACCGAGTTCCTGTCGGCGTACTTCCCGTTCCGCGCGCCGTTCGAGCTTCCCGCCGACGTTGAGGCGGAGCGGGCCCGCCACACGGCGAGCGCGCTCGCCGCGTCGAGCCTGCCGCTGGAGACCACGATCAGCCCTATCCGGCGGCCGCGCGAAGGCCACCAGATCGGCGCCACCATCAACGGCCGCGAGCCGGTCGGATGAGCCCGAGTAACCGCCGACGGTCGACCCAACCCCCACTGCGACTCCTCCAGGTGGTCTACGGTGCCCGCCGCCGGGTCGGTCTGGTGGCGGATCGGCTCGCCCGACGGACGAACCACCTGCGCCGCGACCCTGTCGCCGAACTACCCCGAGCCACCTGTGACTTCTTCGGCGTGCTCGACGGACGGACCCTGCAACTGCACGCCGTGCTGCCCATCGCCGCCGGTCACGCCCCGAAACGGGCGACCCTGCTCTTCATTCAGGGGCGCCAACTGGTGAAGTGCCCGGCAACTGTCGATGCGGACAGCGGCGCGGTCTCGGTGACGGCACGGCCCGCCTTCGGGGACGGCGACGAAGACGTATCGCTCGGCAAGGGCGTCTGGTCGCTTGCGCTCGCGGTATCGGACGAGACGGGTGACCGGCGATTCGCGCTACGCACCAGCGAGTCGGAGGAACACGACGGGCCGACGGTGCCAGCCCCGCCACACCCGGTCTCCGGCTGGCGGTACGAGCCAGGCCGCGGCAACCACGGACTGGCCCAACTCAGCGTGGTGGGCCCCAAGGCCCGGGCTGAGGTGATCCAGCTAGCGACCGGACGTACCGAGGCACGTATTCGGGCCCGGTTCATCGGCGTCCAATCGCTGGAAGACCCGGTGGTGGTCTTCACTCCCCGCAGCGGCGGCTCGGATCTGGTGGTGCCGATCGCCCCAGCCGACGGGCGCTTCGAGTTCGTTGTGCCCCTGACCGATCTGGCGTCCGGTCCGGCCGGCGTCGAGGTGATCTGGGAGGCATGGGTACGCACCTCCCCCACTCGCATGATCCGCCTTGGCCGGTTCCTGCACGATCTACGGGATCCACGGGCCGTCCTGCGGGTCAGCCGGGCCACCGTGACGGTCGACGACCGACGCTTCGTGGGGTACCGGCCCTACTACACCAACGCCGGCAACCTGGCCGTGGCCTGCCTGCACTTCACGGGGGCACCAACATGAAGATCACGTTCATCCTGAACACGGCCGACGCGCTCGGCGGAACCGAACGGGCCATCCTGACCCAGGCCGACTACCTGGCGCGGCGGCACGAGGTCGAGGTGATCAGCGTCTTTCGCACCAGCGAGGCGAGCTTCTTCACCACCGGTGAGCGGGTACGCATGCGCTATCTGGTCGACCTCACCGGGCCGACCCCACGGCCGCACCGGCCCACTCCGGTGGACGACGCCACCTACGACGCTCTGGCCCGCAGTTCCAGCAAACTTGTCTCGCGGCATTGGGAAAAGCAGTTCAACCGCCTGGCCGACCTGGAGGTCGAGCGCGCGCTGCGGACACTCGACACCGACGTACTGGTCTCCTCGTCACCCGCGCTGATGTCCCTCGCGACCACGCTGGCGCCCCCCGGGGTGGTGACGGTGCACCAGGAGCACCGGCCGTCGCAGCTACGTGGCGGGACCGGCCGACCGCTCTTCCAGTTCTCCCCGCGGCTGGACGCCTTGGTGGTTCTCACCGACCGGACCAGGGACTGGTTCGTCGACGCCTTCGGCGCATCCTGCCCTCGGCTGGAGGTCATCCCCAACAGCATTCCCGACGGTTTCCGGCCCCGCTCCGACCTGCACAACCCGGTGGTGGCCATCGCCGGTCGGATGGTGCCGGAGAAGCGGATCGACCACGCGATCCGCGCCTTCGGCAAGGTCGCCGCCGCCCACCCGGACTGGACCCTGCGCGTCTACGGCGACGGTCCGCTGCTGTCGGACATGCGTCGGCTCGCCGCCGACCTGGGCCTGCACGACAACGTGCAGGTCGTCGGTGCGACCGACCGGATGGTCGAGGAGTGGGCGAAGGCGAGTGTCGCGCTGCTCTCCTCACGGGACGGCGAGGCGCTGCCGTTGGTGCTGCTGGAGGCGTTCGCTGCGGGTGTCCCGGCCGTGAGCTACGACATCCAGACCGGACCCGCCGAGATCATCACGCACGGCGTGGATGGCCTGCTGGTCACCTCCGGCGACGAGGATCAGCTCGCGCAGGCGCTGATCCGACTCATCGCCGACGACGAGCTGCGCCGTCGCTTCGGGGCCAACGCTCTCGTCGCCGCCGAGCGCTACCGCATCGAGCCGATCATGCAACGGTGGGAGAACCTCTTCGCCGAGCTGATCGCGGAGCACGACAGCGGTGAGCAGGCCCGTGCCGACCGGCTCGCGGCCTGGTTGGCCCGAGCGGGCGGATCCGGCTTCGCGCCCGCCGCTCCCCGGCCCGACCGCGTGACCACCGGGCCCGATCTCGAGACGTTGGAGAACCGGATCACCGAAACGGTGCCCGGGCTGGTCCGCAGCGGTGGCCGGCTGAGCGTCATCAGAGATGACCTGGTCCCCGCCGACATCGCGTACGCCAACTTCACCGCCGTGGTCGACGTGCTGGAGCAACGCGGCATCCCGTACTGGATCGCTCGGGATTCAGGCGTGCGGCACCGCGTCGTCGTGTCCCTCGACCATCGAGACGCGGTGCTGGCCGCCTTCGCCACGGCCTTCGCCACGGCCCCGTTCTACGCCGAGACCCTGGCCGCCGGCGCCACGGTGACCTCGCTGACGCTGGCGGCATGCCTGGCCGCCGAGCCCCGGGCGGCGGACGCGGTCGGCCTTCGGGTGTTCCAGCCGATCGTTTCGTCGTCCCGGACCCTGCGTTATGGGCCCGCACTCGGCTGTGACGTCGAGTTCTGGGTTCCCAAGCCGGACGGGAACACGCTCACCGCAACCCGTCGCACCCTCCTGGGTGACACCGTGCCGGTAGCGGCGATGGTGCCGGCGACCCTCACCATCCGCGACCGGCAGCACCCCACCATCGAACCGTTCACCCGCCGGCTCGTCTCCGACGTGGATTTCCCCATCGACGTGGTCTACACCTGGGTCGACGGCGCCGATCCGGCGTGGCTGGCAAGCAAGAACAGAATTCTCGCGGAGTCGGGACGGACTCCGGTCGACGCGGCGGAGAGCATCGCCCGATTCCGGGACCGCGCCGAGTTGCGCTACTCGCTGCGCTCCATCGACATGTACGCGCCATGGGTACGCAACATCTATCTGGTCACCGCCGGGCAGACCCCGGCCTGGCTGGACACCAACCACCCGCAGATCACGGTGGTCGACCACCGGGACCTGTTCGGCTCCCGGGACGCGCTGCCGACCTTCAACTCGCACGCCATCGAATCGCAACTGCACCACATCGACGGCTTGGCCGAGCATTTCATCTACTTCAACGACGATTTCTTCCTCGGCAGGTCAGTCCAGCCGACCTTGTTCTTCCGCAGCAACGGCCTGGCGCAGTTCTTCCTTTCCCCGACGCCGATTCCGATGGTCGACGTGAGCGCGGAGGACGACTTCAACTTCAGCGGGGCGAAGAACAACCGACGACTGATCCGGCAGGCATTCGACGTCACCCTGACCCACGGGCTTCTGCACGCCCCGTACGCGATGCGCCGCAGCGTGGCGTACGACCTCGACACAGCGTTCGCCGACGAGGTCACGCGAACTGCGGCGAGCCGGCTGCGTGACCACACCGACGTCTCGATCGCCTCCTCGCTGCACCACTACTACGGCTACCTCACCGGACGCTCGGTGCAGGCTGGCATCCGGGTCAGCTACGTGAACACCGGTGATCCAAGCGAGCACCCGCAACTGACCCAGATCCTGGTCACCCGCGGCTACGACGCGTTCTGCCTCAATGACACCCACCACGGGGAACTCGACGAGACGGAACAGAGCCGGATCGTCGCCGGTTTCCTGGAGAGCTACTTCCCAGTGGCAAGCCAGTTCGAACGGGGTAGCGCCCGCAACCGGGCCATCCGGTTGACGCCGTAGCGAACACCGCTGCGGCGCTGGTGGCCAGGAGGCGGCGCCGAGGTGGCAGAGTGAGGTCATGACCGGGAGCGAATCCACCGCGAGCCGGGCGCTCCGGCCGCCGCCCGGCTATCGCCTGGCCGCGTCGGTCCGCCCCCTGACCTTCAGCCCGTACGACCCCTGCGCCCGGATCGTCGCCGGCACCCTCTGGTGGGCTACCCGTACGCCCGCTGGCCCGGGCACCCTCGCCCTGCGACCGGGCGGCGGCGATCTGGTCGCCGAGGGCTACGGCCCCGGCGCCGACTGGTTGGTCGAGCGCGCCGACGCGGTGGCCGGGCTGCGCGACGACCTGACCGGGTTCCCAGCCCTGGCCGCGACGCATCCGGTGGTGGCCCGGCTCGCCGCGCAGCACGCCGGGCTACGGATGCCGGCCACCGGGCTGATCTTCCCCCGGGTGTTCCGGGCGGTCCTAGAGCAGAAGGTCACCGGCAAGGAGGCATACCGGGCGTACGCGGCGATCGTCCGCCACTTCGCCGAGGCGGCGCCGGGGCCGATGCGACTGCTGCTGCCGCCCGAGCCGGCGACGCTGGCCGCCGCCCCGTACTGGGTCTTCCACCCGTTCGGAGTGGAGCAGCGCCGGGCCGAGACACTGCGCCGGGCCGCGGCCGTCGCGGACCGGCTGGAGCGCTGCGCGGACGCTGCGGAGGCCACCCGGCGGCTGACCGCGATCGCGGGCATCGGGCCGTGGACCGCCGCCGAGGTGGTCCGCGTCGCGTACGGCGACCCGGACGCGGTCAGCGTCGGCGACTACCACGTGCCGAACACGGTCGCCTGGGCGCTGGCCGGCGAGCCGCGCGGCGACGACGCCCGGATGCTGGAGTTGCTGGAGCCGTTCCGTGGGCACCGGGGTCGGGTCTGCCGGCTGCTGGAGACCGCCGGTGTCCAGGCACCCCGCTACGGGCCCCGCGCCCCGATCCGCTCCTTCGCCCGCTTCTGAGCACCGCGAGCGGGAAAGACTGTCCCGCCGCTCAGGCGGCCTCGCGCAGGTCGGCCAGGCACACCGGGGTACGCCGGCGCAGCAGCTCCTCCAACTCGGCCACCGAGCCCACCTCGCCGAGCACGTCCTTGCCGCCGCCGAAGCTGCGGGGATAGCGGTGCACCAGCCGGTAGACGTACCGGCCGCGGATCAGTTCGACGCTGACCTGCCACCGTCCGCAACACCCGCACACCAGCCCCACCACCCCGCGAAAGTAGCTCTGACCTGCGGTTTTCCGATTCGCCCGAGCGGTATGCGACGGGCGGAGGACGGACACGCCGCCCACCGCCGGGCAGTGATATGCCTCACCGCTGTCGGTGCTGTCTGGTTGACTGGTCGCCGTGGACCTGCCGATCAACCCGCGGGTGGAGCCGATGCTGGCCCGCAGCGTCGCGTCGATCCCCACCGACGCGGGAATGACCTACGAGCCCAAGTGGGACGGCTTTCGCTGCATCGTCTTCCGGGACGGCGACGAGGTGGAGCTGGCCAGCCGGGGCGGCAAGATGATGACCCGATACTTCCCCGAGGTGGTGGAGCAGGCGCGGCAACAGCTGCCGGCGCGCTGCGCGGTGGACGGCGAGCTGATCGTGATCCGCCGCGACGGGCCGGAGGGGCAGCCCCGGCTCGACTTCGAGCTGCTGGCCCAGCGCATCCACCCGGCGGCGTCCCGGGTGCGGCTGCTCGCCGACACCACCCCGGCCGACTTCGTCGCCTTCGACCTGCTCGCCCTCGACGACGAGAGCCTGCTCGACCAGCCCTACCCGGCCCGCCGCGCCCGGCTGGAGCAGGCGTTGGCCGGGGTACGACCCCCGGTGCACGTCACCCAGATCACCACCGACGCCGACACCGCACGCCGCTGGTTCGACGTGTTCGAGGGCGCCGGGCTGGACGGGCTCATCGCCAAACCCGCCGACCTGCCGTACGAGCCGGGCAAGCGGCTCATGTTCAAGGTCAAGCACGCCCGCACCGCCGACGTGGTGGTGGCCGGGTTCCGCTGGCACAAGTCCGGCCCGGTGGTCGGCTCGCTGCTGCTCGGGCTCTACGACGACGCCGGGGTGCTGCACCATGTCGGGGTCAGCGCCTCGTTCACCATGGCCCGGCGGGCCGAGCTGCTGGAGGAGCTGGCCGCCTACCGTGACGTCGGGGCGGAGCACCCGTGGGTGCACGGCGACCACGAGCGGGGCCAGCGCATCCCCGGCGGGGTCAGCCGGTGGACCGGCACGAAGAACCTGGAGTGGGAGCCGCTGCGCCCGGAGCTGGTGGTGGAGGTGGCGTACGACGCGATGGAGGGTGACCGCTTCCGGCACACCGCGCGGTTCGCCCGCTGGCGGCCCGACCGCGACCCGCGCTCGTGCCGGTACGACCAGCTGGATCGGCCCATCCGGTTCGACGTGGACCAGGTCCTGCGGGGTGACCCGGCGGTGCCGGTCGGGTCGGCACCCGACTCCGCGTAGCCTGGCCGTTGACCCGATCACGGAGGCTCGCTCGTGACCCGTAGTTCCGACCGGATCCGCCGCTTCCGGCTCACCCTGGCCGGCCTGGCCGCCACCGCGGTGGTCGCCGCCGGATGCACGCTGCCGGCCTTCGCGCCACGCGCCGACACCGAGGGTGCAGCCGCGGCACCGGGGACGACGCCGACCTGGCGGGCCTGCCCCGACACGCCCAGGGAGGTGGTCGGGCGAAGCGCGCCGGGAATGCGGTACGAGTGCGCCCGGATCCAGGTCCCGCGCGACTGGGCCGGCGGCAGCGGCGCCACGGCCGGCCCCGGCGCAGGTGAGACCTTCGAGATCGCCTTGCTGCGGGTCCGCTCCGACAAGCAGCGTGAGCGGATCGGCTCGCTGCTGGTCAACCCCGGCGGGCCGGGTGGGTCGGGGGTTGACACCGCCGTCTACCTCTCCTTCGGCGAGCAGTTCGGTGGCCTGCCGGACAGCATCCTGGAGCGGTTCGACATCGTCGGCTTCGACCCGCGCGGGGTGGCCCGGTCCAGCCCGGTGGAGTGCATTCCGGACGCCGACCTCGACGCCTCCTTCGGCTACGACCCCGATCCGCAGAGCCAGCAGGCGTTCGACGGTTTCGTCGCGCTGAGCAAGCGGATCGGCCAGGGCTGCGGCGACAAGTACGGCGACCAACTACCGCGGTACTCCACCGAGCAGGCCGCCCGGGACATGGACGCGATCCGGGCGGCGGTCGGCGACGACAAGTTGAGCTACCTCGGCTACTCCTACGGCACCCTGCTCGGCGCCACGTACGCCCAGCTGTTCCCGCAGCGGGTGCGGGCGCTGGTGCTCGACGGCGCGGTCGACCCGCGACAGGGTCTGATCGAAGGCTCGGAGAGCCAGGCCAAGGGCTTCGAGCGGGCCTTCGGCAACTTCACCCGGTGGTGCTCGGCCAACGCCGCCCGCTGCCCGCTGGCGCCGGGCGCCCGCGCGGCGGTGACGTCAGCCATCGACAAGGCTCGGGTCTCCCCGGTCCGCGCGGCCGACGGTCGGGAGGCCACCGCCGGTTGGGTCTTCTACGCCATCATCTCCTCGCTGTACACCGAGTCCGGCTGGCAGGAACTCGCCCGGGCCGTCAAGCGCCTGGAGGAGGGCAACCCCGACGAGGTGTTCCGGCTGGCCGACGCGTACGCCGACCGCGACCAGAACGGCCACTACACCAACCTGTTCGACGCCAACATGGCGGTCAACTGCGCGGACGAGGAGGAGCGGCCGAGCCTGGACCGGATCCGCCAGTTGCAGTCCCAGTGGCGCCAGCAGTACCCACTGTTCGGCCCGGCGCTGGCGGTCGGCCTGGTGTCATGCACCGAGTGGCCGGGCGGCAGCGACCCGTACCCCACCGGCCGCGCCGACGGCGCCCCGCCGATCCTGGTCGTCGGCACCACCGGCGACCCGGCCACCCCGTACGAGCAGGCCCCGGCGCTGGCCAAGATGCTCGGCGTCGGCCGGGTGCTGACCTGGGAGGGCGAGGGGCACACCGCCTACCCGCAGACCACCTGCATCACCGAGGCCGTCGACGCGTACCTGATCGAGCTGACCGTTCCGACCGAGGGAAAACGCTGCCCGGCGCGCTAGGCCGCTTCCGCGCCCGGCATTCGTCGAGTTCCGACGCCTCGACGTACAGGCGTACGACCCGTTCGACCGTGTTCCGGTCGCCGTCGACGTGCACGGTCCCGTCGCGCTCGGCGTCCGCGAGTGGTCGGCTGCCGAAGAGGACCTCGTTCCAGGTTGTCGATTCGCTGGTCACGGTCGCCACCGGATTGGCGGCGACGCCGGGCCGGATGTCGAGGGCGCGGTCGACGGCGGCCAGGTGGTAGTCGCGTAGCGGCGGGTCGGGCCGGCGGGCGTCGTACAGGCGAAGGGCGGTGGCCGGAAGGTCGCCGGGCGCGGGCGGCGCCATGGCGCGCATGGCGAGGACCGTGGCGTCGGGGGTCATGCCGCCGGATGTGCTCGGGTCCGGACCGGCGGAGTACCACCGCCCCAGCGCCCCCAGGACCGGCTCCAGCCCACGACCCCACTCGGTGGCGGCGTACGCCCGGGTGCGCGGGAGGTCGGCAAGGGTCACCTGCTCGACGATGCCGGCCTGCTGCAGCGACCTGAGCCGGTCGGTGAGGACGGCCGGGGTGATGCCGCGAACGGTCTCCTGCAGGTCGGCGAAGCGTCTGGGCCCGAGGAGCAGTTCGCGTACGACGATGAGCGCCCATCGGTCGCCCACCAGATCGAGGGCGTTCGCCGCCCGGCAGGCGTCGCCGAAATGGGCATAGGTCCGCTTGACAGGCAACCGAGTAGTCACTCTTTCCACACGAGCAGGAACTATGTTTAAAGTACCAACATGGACAGCACCGACCCGAGCCGCGTCCCTCCCGTCGTCGACCGCGAAGCCTGGCTTCGGGAGCGGAACGCCCTGCTCGTCCGCGAGAAGGCCCACACCCGGGAGGGTGACGCGCTCGCCGCCGCTCGCCGCCGCCTTCCGATGACCGAGATCGCACCCGTCAAGCTCGTCGGCGAGCGGGGCCCGACCTCGATGCTCGACATCTTCGACGGGCGCGACCAACTCGTCGTCTACAAGCACATGTGGCACCTCGGCAAGCCGTTCGAGGAGCAGTGCGAGGGCTGCACCATCAGCATCTGGAACTTCCAGAACGCGGTCTACCTCGAAGCGCGCGACATCACGTTCGCGGTCTTCGGCGAGGGTCCGTACGAGGAGATGGCGCCGTTCCGGGAGTTCATGGGCTACACCCATCCGTGGTATTCGACGTACGGTGTCGACGAACCCGCCTTCGCCGAAAGCGGTGCCATCGCCTGCTACCTCCGCCAAGGCGACCGGGTCTACCTCACCTACGAGACGACCGGCCGCGGCGTCGAGGCGATCATGGGCTCACTCAAGCTGCTCGACATGACCGTCTACGGCCGGCGGGAGGTCTGGGAGGACTCCCCCGAGGGCTGGCCGCAGGACCCGACGTACAGCTGGTGGCGCAAGGACGGCCGCCCCACTGCGCAGTGGACCCGCCCGCACGCCACGCCGGTCCGGGCAGCGAACGAACAGCACTGCCACTGAGTCGACGACGTGGGCATGACTGGCCCCCGCTGGGGCCACTGACCAGGCCGTACGGTCACATCACGCCCGTGGCCGTTGGCGGCGCCCTGCGCTTGATGCCCGCTTTGGGGCCCGGGGTCTGGCGCGGAACTACACCACGGCGAGCGAGCTAATCCGTGGTGCGACCGATGTCTGGTTTGGGTTTCGGTGTCCCATGGCCAGGCCACCCGGCGGGGAATCATGCCCGGCCCCGGGTCGTTGAACATGGCGTAACCGCGACGCCCCCCAGCGCCGCACCGCGACGCCCTCGGCGCCGCACCGGGCCGGCCGGAATGAACCCCCGCCGCCCGGCGTTACACCTCCCCCGGACGTCGTGACACGGTCCCCCTTCTGCGGATCGCCGACGAACCCGAACGAACTTTCCCCCCTTTTTCACGCGGCCCACCGCATCCCCCCTTTTGCGTGTGCCGCGCACCCCCGAACGAAAGGTCTGATCATCATGGCTACCACCATCCTGCGTAAGACCGCACTCACCATCGCCGCTGCCGCCGCCACCGCCGGAGGCATCGCCGGCCCCGCCATCGCCGCCAACGCCGCCCCCGCCGCCAAGACCGCCGCCCCGGTGGCCGAGCGCAAGCCCGGCGGCGAGCGGGAACTGAACGTCCGCTACGAAGCCCAGCCGAACTTCTACTACTGCGGCCCCGCCGCCACCCGTAACGCCCTGTCCGTCCAGGGCAAGGACATCAACGTCGACGCCATGGCCAAGGAAATGGGCACCACCGAGAACGGCACCAACTCCATCAACGACATCACCCCCGTCCTGAACAAGGAAACCGGTAAGAACGTCTACAAGTCCGTCGAGATCGGCGGCGCGAAGGCCGACAACAAGCAGGCCGACAAGCTCCGAGCAGACGTCGTACGCACCGTCGACGACGGCCGCGCCGTAGTCGCCAACATCGCCGGCACCGCCACCGACACCGACGGCACCACCCACAGCTTCGAAGGCGGCCACTACATCAGCGTCGTCGGCTACCGCGACAACGGCAAGACCGTCACCATCGCCGACTCCGCCAACCCCACCCAGGCCAGCTACCGCATGAACGTCGACAACCTCGCCAACTGGATCGCCACCCGCGGCTACACCGCCAACAGCTGACGATCCCAAACAAGAAGCGTTAGGAAGGGGCCCCTCCTCTACACCAGGCGTTAAGAAGGGCCCCTCCTTCCACCCAGCAACCGAAGGGCCGACCCCGAACGGGGTCGGCCCTTCGGCGTCCGCACTCACTCGTGTCCACCGGAAGCGGGCGCGAGCTGGTGGGCGAGGGTCCGCATCGTTGCCTGGTTGAGTCGGGTGCGGCGGCCCCGCGCATCGGTTCGCGCCGCTGTGCGACCCTCGACGGAATGAGCGACGTGATCTTCCGCGAGGCGGTCCGGGCCGACCTGCCTGCCGTGCTCGACCTGCTCGCCGACGACGTGCTGGGGCGTACCCGTGACGTCGGCGAGGTCGACGCCACGTACGAGAAGGCGTTCGCGGACATCGCCGCCGACCCGCGCAACCAGCTCGTCGTCGCCGAGGCCGGTGGCGAGGTGCTGGGTTGCATGCAGCTCACCTACATCCCTGGGCTCGGACGGCACGGCGCCGAGCGACAGTTGGTCGAGTCGGTGCGGATCCGCTCGGACAATCGGGGTCGGGGGCTGGGACGCCTGATGATGGCCTGGGCCATCGACCAGGCGCGGCAGCGCGGCTGCGGCCTGGTGCAGCTCACCACCGACAAGAGCCGGCACGAAGCGCACCGCTTCTATCTGAATCTGGGCTTCGTCGCCAGCCACGAGGGCATGAAGCTCAGTCTCTGACGCCGTCGCCCGCTGGCGGCTCGGCCAGCCGGGGACGTCCCACCTCGCAATCGAAGACGGTGGCCCAGAAGGCCGTCAACGTCGCAAGACTCGAACCATGGGTCATGGTCCGGGCCGAGTTTCGAATTAGCCAGAAGTCACCCTCGGGCAAGACGACCGCCCAGCCGATCGGGCCCTTGTCCTCTGTGACCAGTACGAGCAGTTCCGCCGTGCTGTCAACCTCGATCTCGGGCAGGTCCTCCACCTCGACGGACCACAGCCCCTGCTCCCCGCTCACCGGTAGCTACCCCGGTTACACCGCCGCACCGCGTGGCCGGAGCGCCACATCCCCGCCCTCGTCATCAATGGCCGTTGCTGAGGCTGCACCGCCGTGGGGCCGTTCCACGCGGGCTGACCGCCGCCGTGGTCACCGGGCCGATCGAGACCGGCGGACTGCTCCACCACGTCGATCGGTTCGTCCTTCCGTTGAAACCACTTCCACCGAGCCACCTCTAGCCTCCCAACGCCAGCGGCCAATCTCTTTCGCAGCCAGAGTCCGGGCAGTTCGATGGACTGCGCAACATTCTTCGTGAGACAGTCACCTAGAGACGCTCCTACCGTTTGCGGATACGGGAGCCGTCTCACGGCAAACCCGATGATGTGTCGGCATGAGACAGGAGGACGGCCGATGGCTGAAGTCGGTTCGACGGTGCCCCGGCGGGAACTCGGACGACTGCTCCGCCAGACCCGGGAACAGGCCGGGATCGGCCTGGAGGCCGCCGCCTCGGATCTTGAATGGTCGCGGGCCAAGATGTACCGGATCGAATCGGGCCAGACTCCGATCCGCGCGCTGGACGTCGAGCAGATGTGCCGGCTGTACGGCGCCTCGCCGGAGATGTCAGAGGTCCTGGTAAGCCTCGCCAAGGAGTCCAAGAGCAAGGGCTGGTATCACGCCTACGGCGAGGTGATCCCCCGGTGGTTCCAGCTGTACGTGGGGCTCGAATCCGCTGCGAGCCGAATCCGTACCTACGAGCAGAGCTTGATACCTGGGCTGCTACAGACTCCCGAGTACACGGCAGAGGTCGCGCGGTGTCGACCGAGCATCACCGATGACGAGGTCGCAAAGCTCGTTGAGTTACGGCTCGAACGCCAACGCATTCTCACGAGGCAGCGTCCGGCTGCGCCCACCCTGGACGTGATCCTGGACGAGAGTCTTCTGCACAAGGATGTGCCTGGCATGTCTCGACAGATCAGCAAGCTTATCGAGGTCAGCGCCGCGCCCAATGTGATTATCAGAATCGTTCCGCTCGGCGGCAGGCTCAATCGCGCCGCCGTTGCCGGCAGTTTCGTGATCCTGGACTTCCCCGTCAAGGGTGCTCGATCAGCCGAACCAACTACGGTGTATCACGAAAGCCTCTCCGGCGCGCTGTACCTTGATCGTTTAGATGAGGTCCGAGCGTACGCCGAGGTGTGGAACCAACTCAGCGCAACAGCGCTGAACAGCGAGGAATCCCACGCGCTCCTGCGACGAATCAAGGAGAGGCATGATGATTGATCTGAGCGGTGCGACCTGGCGCAAGGCCAGCCGCAGCAGCGACCAGGGCAATTGCGTCGAGGTGGCCGACGATCTTG
Organism: Micromonosporaceae bacterium KJ-029; assembly: GCA_005402585.1. Classification (GTDB taxonomy): domain Bacteria; phylum Actinomycetota; class Actinomycetes; order Mycobacteriales; family Micromonosporaceae; genus Micromonospora. The sequence goes on from BIFP01000016.1 coordinate 61,419, forward strand.
CCGGCGTCGTGGGGGTTCGGGACAGCAAGGACGTCGCCGGACCGGCGCTGCTGTTCGGTGCGTCCCAGTGGCGCTCCTTTGTCGAGACTCTCAAGGCCAATCGTCTCGCCTAGCCCGCCGGCGGACGTCGAGCCTTGCCCCGCAACCCAAGGCCACGCTCGATCTGGGATCGAGCACGACCTTGCTGGGCAGCATGTTCTGGATGCGGCAAAAGCGGGCATCCAGCGCCCGCAGGAAGCCGGCGGCCAGCCAACGAGGAGAAGCGGGCAGCGAGGAGCGCGGGAGCCAGCAGCGCGACAGGGCGCTCAACGGGGGCGGTCGCGGTCCTTGGACGGCTGGACCCGCTTGGGCTCGCCGGGCATTTTCGGGTGGTCCGGCGGGTACGGCATGTCGCCCTCGCCGGCGGCGGCGTCCCGCTCGGCCCACTCCAGCAGCGGGGTGATGTCCCACCCGGTGTCGTCGATGCCGGCGTGCGGGTCGCCTCGCTCCACCAGCCGCTGCGGCACGGTACGCAGGTCGAAATCGTCCGGGTCGACGTCGGGCAACTCGTCCCAGGTGACCGGGGTGGAGACGGTGCCCCGCGCGTTGGCCCGCAGCGAGTACGCGCAGGCGATGGTGCGGTCCCGGGCCATCTGGTTGAAGTCGACGAAGACCCGCTCGCCGCGTTCCTCCTTCCACCAGGCGGTGGTGACCAGGTCGGGGCGGCGACGGCCCAGCTCGCGGGCCAGCGCGATGGTGGCCCGGCGCACCTCCACGAACGACCAGCGCGGCTGGATCCGCAGGTAGACGTGTACGCCCCGGCCGCCGGAGGTCTTCGGCCAGCCGGCCACCCCCAGCTCGTCGAGGATCGCGCGCAGCTCGGCGGCGGCCGTCGCCGCGTGCGCGAAGTCGGTGCCGGGCTGCGGATCCAGGTCGATCCGCAGCTCGTCGGGACGGTCGGCGTCGGCGGATCGGACCGGCCAGGGGTGGAACACGATGGTGCCCATCTGCGCGGCCCAGGCCACGTGGGCCAGGTCCGCCGGGCACAGCTCCGCGGCCTTCCGCCCGCTGGGAAAGCTGATCTCCGCGGTACGCACCCAGGGCGGTACGCCCCGGGTCGGCACCCGCTTCTGGAAGAACATCTCCCCCTCGACACCGTCGGGGAAGCGCTGAAGGGTCGTCGGCCGGTCGCGCAGGGCGCGCATGATGCCGTCGCCGACGCCCAGGTAGTAGTGGAAGACGTCGGCCTTGGTGAAGCCGCGCTTCGGGAAGATCACCCGATCCGGGCTCGACAGCCGTACGGTGTGCCCGGCCACCTCGATCTCCTCGGCCGCGGCCTTTGTGCCACCCATTGCGCGACCATATGCGATGGGTCCGACCTTCGACGTACCGTTGGCCCGTGAGTCTTCCCGACAGCGAACTGCCCCGCACCGAGGACGAGTGGCGGGTCCGGCTCAGCCCCGACGAGTTCCGGGTGCTGCGCGAGCACGGCACCGAGCCTGCCTGGACCGGCGAGTACGTCAACACCAAGACGCCCGGCATGTACCGCTGCCGGGCCTGCGGTGCGCAGTTGTACCCCAGCGACACCAAGTTCGATTCGCACTGCGGCTGGCCGAGCTTCGACGACGCGATCCCGGGCGCGATCAAGGAGGTCCAGGACAACAGCTTCGGCATGACGCGTACCGAGATCCGCTGCGCCCGCTGCGACAGCCACCTCGGGCACGTCTTCCACGGGGAGGGCTTCACTCCGAAGAACACCCGGCACTGCGTGAACTCGCTCTCCATCCGCCTGGACCCCAGCGCCACCTGACCGCGCCCCCACGGCCGTCGCCCGCTGAGCCACCACCTCGGGTCGGCGCGAGCTGAGCCGGGTCGCGGAGTCCAACGGCGCCCAAACCGGGTCGCGGTCAGCTGCGGGCGGCGGGTCGGCCGGCCATCAGCTCGACCTGCGCGGTACGCGACTGCTCGACCCGCCGGGCGAGGTCGCGTACCCGCTCGTCGCTGCCGGCTTCCAGATGCGCCCGGGCCAGGTCGGCGGCGGCCCGCTGGTGGGCGCTGAGCACCTCGATCAACACCGCGTCGAGGTCTGCGTCCGGGGCGTCGCGCAGCCGCGCCAACTGCTCCGGGCCGGTCCCGTGCCCGGCATGGTCGTCGACCCGGACGGTGCGCCCGGCCTGCGCCAACCAGGCACGCGCGGTGTCCAGTTCGTCGGCCTCGGTCACCTCGATGGCGGCGACCAGGGTCCGCAGTTCGGTGTCGGCCAGCCGGTCCCGGACCAGCCGGACGATCTCCAGCGTCTGCTCGGTGTGCCCGGCCATCATCGACAGGAACAGCAGGTCGATGCCGGTCATCTCGGTGCCGGCCGGCGTCGCGGCCGGGGCGACCGGCGCTGACGGCGTACCGATGGCGGGCGTGCCCTCGGCGGGGCGCGCCGGCCCGCCGCCGCAGCCGGCGGCGAGCAGGACGGCGAGCAGCGCCAGCACCGCCCGCGGCGCCAGGCCGCCCGCGTTCCCGGCGGGTGTGCGCGCCGTCCCGGGGATCCAGGTCCGCCTCCGGCGCCAGGGCCCAGCGCCGACGTGTCGCCGCGAGCGCTGTGCCGAGGCCGGAAGGGGCACCGGCCCAGGGCGTACCGCCGGGCGGACGCGCGGGTCCGGCAGGAGGTGCGGCGCGGGCCGGGCCCGGCCGCACCTCCCGCTGGTCAGACCAGACTCCACAACGCCGGTACGTTCGGCGGCTCCCACCCGGCGAGGGCGGTGTGTGCCTGCAGGCATCGGTACGTGCGCCCGCCGTAGGTGACCTGGTCACCGACGGCATACGCGCGCCCGGCCGTCCAGGTGCCACCGGCCGGCGGGTTGGTGGTCGGGCTGACCGTCGGGGTGGGCGTCGGCGACGGTGGGTTGGTCGGGCTCGGGCTGGGCGTCGGGTTGCCGCCGCCAGCGCCGATCTGCAGGTCGACGCAGGAGTAGAAGGCGTTGGCGGTGTCGGAGATGTTCCAGACGGCCAGCAGCTTCTGCCGGCCGGAGTAGCCGGACAGGTTGACGGTGTGCGAGACGGTGGCACCCGGCTGGCGCCCGCCACCGGAGAACACCGCGACCCGGGTGTTGCCGATGAAGTACTCCCAGTCGCGGGTGGCGTGCATGGCGGTGTTGACCCAGGTGAAGGTCACCGTGGTGCCGACCGAGGTGGCGGGCCAGCCCCGGTTGTCGTCGTTGAGGACGGCGAAGTGCGCGATGTTGGCGTGACAGTTGCGCAGCCCCTTGGGGCCTTCGACGCTCTGCGGCTCCCACTGGATCTGCCCACAGTCAGGGACCCGCTTCTGGGCGCAGAGCGCCTGGCGGCTCGGCGGCGACGAGACGTAGCCGTGGGCCTGGGCCGGGGTGGCGACGGCCAGGGTGGCGACCATGGCGCCCGTCGCGACGAGCGGAAGCGTGATTCTTCGGCGCATGGCGGTAGCTCCTTAGCGGCGTGTTGCCTGGTGAGGTGCCACCAACATAATTTAAACCTTGTTAACAGTAAAGACCACTATCAATAAAAGCTGGATGCGGTGCACGCGGCTGGCCCGCCTCCCAATCGGCCTGCTGGGTGGCGGGCCCGCCGACAGCCCTCAGCCGCCGCGCCGCACGATCGACTCGAACATCGCCAGGGTGGGCATTCGACCGTTCCGACCAGCGAAAGGCGTCACGTGCCGGATGATGGACGTTACATGTCCTGAATAGGGGGGTTTTGTCATGGCAACTTGTGAGGTCTGCGGCAACGACTACTGGCTGGCGTTCGAGGTACACACGGTCAGCGGCGACGTGCACACCTTCGACTCCTTCGAGTGCGCCGTACACAAGCTGGCACCGATCTGCGAGCACTGCCAGATCAAGATCGTCGGACACGGGGTGGAGGTGTCCGGTCGCTTCTTCTGCTGCGCGCACTGCGCCCGCGCCGTGGAGGCCGAACAGGGCGCCGAGATCCGCGACGCCGTGGGCGCCCGCCCCGCCTGACCCGCCCCGCTCCCGACAGGTACACCCCGAAGCCGGCCCGCGTCGCCACCGGCGTGAGCGCCACGCTCACACTGGCCGACCCAGGCCGGACCCGACCCACCGTCCCACGCCGGGCCGCCGGCCGACGCGGGGTCTCACCGCGGCCCCCGCATGGCGAGCACTAGCCTGGCGGGATGCCGAGCACGGAACTACGGGTCGCCGGCTTCGCCGACCTGGACGCGCGCACCTTCCACGACCTGCTGCGGCTGCGCGTCGACGTGTTCGTGGTCGAGCAGGAGTGCGCGTACCCGGAACTCGACGGACGCGACGTCGAACCCGGCACCCGGCACCTGTGGCTGGCCCACGACGGCGAGCCGGTGGCGTACCTGCGGATCCTGGCCGACCCCGGCGGGGTGGCCAGGATCGGGCGGGTGGTGGTCGCGCCGGCGGCCCGCGGCGGCGGGTACGCCGGGCGGTTGATGGTCGCGGCGTTGGCCGAGGTCGGCGGCCAGCCCTGCGTGCTGGACGCCCAGTCGCACCTGGTCGACTTCTACGCCCGGCACGGCTTCACGCCCAGCGGCCCGGAGTACGTCGAGGACGGCATCCCGCACATCCCGATGCGGCGTCACCGCTGAAGACCATCCGCATTGACGGATGGCGATGTTTTGTGCCATTCTTCCCATCGGAGCCAGCATGCACGGCCACGCAACCGGCGCGGGAGGGGCAACTCCTGAGCGGTCCGGGTGATGTCGCGATCCGACGACTCCCCCTGGGGGCTCCATGTCCAACCTGATCAGATCATCGCGTGTGCTGTGGCTGCTGGCAGTCGCGGCCGTGGCCACGCTGCTACTCACCACGGCACTGACCAACCCCGCCTCCGCACACGGGTCGGTGGTCAGCCCCGCGTCCCGCAACTACGGCTGCTGGGAGCGATGGGGTGGTGACTTCCAGAACCCGCGGATGGCCACCGAGGACCCGATGTGTTGGCAGGCGTGGCAGGCCAACCCGAACGCCATGTGGAACTGGAACGGCCTGTTCCGCGAGGGTGTGGCCGGCAACCACCAGGGCGCCATCCCGAACGGCCAGCTCTGCTCGGGCGGCCGTACCGAGGGCGGGCGCTACAACGCCCTCGACACGGTCGGTGCCTGGCGGACCACGTCCATCTCCAACAGCTTCCGGGTCAAGTTCTTCGACCAGGCCAGCCACGGCGCCGACTACATCCGGGTGTACGTGACCCGGCAGGGCTTCGACCCGCTGACCCAACAGCTCGGCTGGTCCAACCTGGAACTGGTCGGCCAGATCGGCAACACCCCGGCGTCGCAGTGGCAGCGGGAGAGCGGCGGGGTCTCCATCGAGATTCCGGCGAACGCTCCGGGGCGTACCGGCCGGCACATCGTTTACACCATCTGGCAGGCCAGCCACACGGACCAGTCGTACTACATCTGCAGCGACGTGCAGTTCGGCGGGTCCACGCCGCCGCCCACAACGCCGCCGCCGACCACTCCCCCGCCGACCACTCCCCCGCCGACCACCCCGCCGCCGACCACGCCGCCGCCCACCACTCCTCCGCCGACCACGCCTCCGCCGGCGGGTGCCTGCGCGGCGACGTACCAGGTCACCAATTCCTGGTCCGGTGGCTTCCAGGCTGAGGTACGGGTGACCGCGGGCAACGCACCCATCCGGGGCTGGCGGGTGACCTGGACGTACGCCAACGGCCAGCAGATCAGCCAGGCGTGGAACGCCACCGTCAGTTCCAGCGGTTCGGCGGTGACCGCCACCAACGTCAGCTACAACGGCGGCCTCGGCGCCGGCGCCAGCACCACATTCGGCTTCCTGGCCTCGGCCACCGGCACGAACAGCACGCCGACGTTGACCTGTACGGCGACCACCTGATCCCCGGTCGGGGCCGCGGCCTTCTCCCTCGGCCGCGGCCCCGACCGGCTCAACCGCCGCGCTACGCCCGTCCGGGTCGTCGCAACGCCGGGCAGGGGTGTTAACAGGGGGCCCCGGTACTACGCCAGGCGTTAATAGGGGGCCCCTCCTTTCAGGCCAGGGCGGAGACGATGTCGGCGATGGCGCGGCGGCGGCCGGTGTAGAAGGGGACCTCCTCGCGGACATGCAGCCGGGCCCGCGAGCCGCGCAGGTCACGCATCAGGTCGACGATCCGGTGCAGCTCGTCGGCCTCGAAGGCGAGCATCCACTCGTAGTCGCCGAGCGCGAACGAGGCGACCGTGTTGGCGCGTACGTCCGGGTAGCCCCGGGCCATCTGGCCGTGCTCGGCGAGCAGTTCCCGCCGCTCGGCGTCGGGCAGCAGGTACCAGTCGTACGAGCGGACGAACGGGTAGACGCACAGGTACGCGCGGGCCTCCTCGCCGGCGAGGAACGCCGGGATGTGGCTCTTGTTGAACTCGGCCGGCCGGTGCAGCGCCATCTGCGACCAGACCGGGGTCATCGCGCGGCCCAGGGTGGTCCGCCGGAACCGCAGGTACGCGTCCTGCAGGTCGTCGCTGGACGAGGAGTGCCACCAGATCATCAGGTCCGCGTCGGCGCGCAGCCCGGCCACGTCGTACGTGCCGCGGACCACCACGTCCTTGCCGGCCAGCTCCTCGAACAGCGACTCGACCTCGCCGGTGACGTTGTCACGCAGCGACGGCAGCGGCGTGCTGGCCCGGAACACCGACCACATGGTGTAGCGGATGGTGGCGTTGAGCTCCCGCAGCCGGGCCGCGTTGCTCTGCTCCTCGGTCATCTCCCCGATCCTTCCAGTGCTGTGATGATCTCCTCGGCCGCCGTCTCACCGGAGCGGACGCAGACCGGGATGCCGACCCCGTCGTAGCCGGCACCGGCCACGGTCAGCGTCGGATGGGCCGCCCGCAGTACCACCCGTGCGGCGGCCACCCGGTCCAGGTGGCCCGGGGTGTACTGGGGCAGCGCGCCGCCCCACCGCTGCACGTGCCCGGCGACCGGGGCGGGCAGCGGCACGTCGAGCACTGCGGACAGTTCCCGGTGCACGACGGCCGCCAGGTCCTCGTCGGGGCGCTGGAGCTGGCTCTCCTCGCCGTACCGGCCGACCGAGGCGCGGACGAGGGCCAGCCCGTCCGGCCGGCGCAGGTGCCCCCACTTGGTGGTGAAGAAGGTGGACGCCTTGATCAGTAGCCCCTCGGTGCCGGGCACCAGGAAACCGGAGAGTTCCGGCAACGGCGGCTCGGGCAGGGCCAGGGTGATCAGCGCGACGCTGGCGTAGTCCAGCCCGCCGATGCCCACCGCCGCCTCGGGGGCGATGCCGGCCAGCAGCCGGGCCGCCGGCCGGGCCGGCACGGCCAGCACCACGGCGTCGACCTCGACGTGCTCGGGGTCGCGGGTCGGGCCGACGGTGAGCTGCCAGCCGGCGCCGGTCGAGGCGAGTTCGCGTACCGCCGCCTGGGTGCGGATCGTCGCGCCGCTGGCCGCCACGGCCGCGTCGACCAGGGTGCTCAGCCCGCCGTCGAGGGTGCCGAAGACCGGCTCGCCGGGGGCGCGTGGCGTGGCCGCCTGCGCCGCGCGTACCGCGCCGAGCAACGTGTGCTCCACCCGGGCGGCCCGGGCCAGGGCCGGCATGGTGGCGGCCAGGGACAGTTCGTCGGCGCGGCCGGCGTACACCCCGCCGAGCATCGGGTCGACCAGCCGGTCGACCACCTCGTCGCCGAACCGGGCCCGGACCAACGCGCCGACCGGCACGTCCTGGTCGGGGCCGAGCAGCGGCCGGCCGCCGTCCCGGTCGGCCGCCGGGGTCGGCCGGGCCACCGTCGCCACCTTGTCCAGATCCCCGGGTACGCCGACCAGCGTGCCGCCCGGGACCGGGCGCAGCCCGCCGTCGACCGCGAGGGCCGCCTGCCCGACGGTGGGATGCACGATCCGCCCGCCCAGCCCGAGCCGGCGGACCAGGGCCACGGCCGCGGATTCCCCGCCGGCCGGGTCCCGCATCAGGAACGACTCCGCGCCGAACTCCACCGGCCCGCCGGCCAGCTCACCGGTGCGCAGCTTGCCGCCGAGCGCGCCGGACTGCTCGTACACGGTGATCTCGGTGCCGGCGGGGGCGCGGTCGCGCAGCCGGAGCGCGGCGGCCAGCCCGGCGATGCCGCCGCCGACCACCGCCACCCGCCACCGCGTCGCCATGACGGTCAGCCCCGGGCGGAGAGTTCGTGTACCAGCGCGACCACCCGGGTCAGCACCTCCGGGTCGGTTTCCGGCAGCACGCCGTGGCCGAGGTTGAACACGTGCCCGGGGGCGGCCCGACCCTGGTCGAGGATCCGGCGCACCTCGGCCTCGACCACCGGCCAGGGGGCCAGCAGTACGCACGGGTCGAGGTTGCCCTGCACGGCCTTGTCCGGCCCGATCCGTCGGGTCGCCACGTCCAGCGGGGTACGCCAGTCGACACCGACCACGTCGGCACCGGCCTCACCCATCGCGCCGAGCAGCTCGGCGGTGCCCACCCCGAAGTGGATCCGCGGCACGCCCGCGTCGGCGAGCCCGGAGAGCACGGCCGTCGAGTGGGGCAGCACGAACCGGCGGTAGTCGGCCTCGGACAGCGCGCCGGCCCACGAGTCGAACAGCTGCACCGCGGAGACCCCGGCCTCGATCTGCACCCGCAGGAACGCCAGGGTCACCTCGGCCAGCCGGCCGGCCAGGGCGTGCCACAGTTCGGGCTCGCCGTACATCAGCGCCTTGGTCTTCGCGTGGGTCCGCGACGGGCCGCCCTCGACCAGGTAGCTGGCCAGCGTGAAGGGGGCTCCGGCGAAGCCGATCAGCGGGGTGTCGCCCAGCTCCTTGACCAGCATCCGGACCGCCTCGTCGACGTACGGGACGTCGTCGCGGCCGATCGGCCGGATCCGCTCGACGTCGGCGGCGGTACGCACCGGCTCGGCCACCACCGGCCCGGTTCCGGGCACGATGTCCAGGTCCACACCGGCGGCCGCGACCGGCACCACGATGTCGCTGAACAGGATCGCCGCGTCGACGTTGTGCCGGCGCACCGGCTGGAGGGTGATCTCGGTTACCAGGTCGGGCCGCCGGCAGGACTCCAGCATCGCCACGTTGGCCCGGATCTCGCGGTACTCCGGAAGTGAGCGTCCGGCCTGCCGCATGAACCAGACCGGGGTGTGCGGCACGGACCGGCGGCGACACGCCCGCACGAAGGGCGAGTCGGCGGGTCCGCCAGGGCGGGATGCGTCGTCTCGGGCGGCGGCGCCCGTGGTGTCGGTGGCCATCGCGGCCATCGTGCCACGCCCCTCAACCCGCCCCGTCGCCCACCGTCACCTTTGTGATGTGGACACGATCATCAGCGCGGCGGTTGTCGGCGCGCCCTGCCGGTGGGCGGCGGCACGGCGGCATAGGCTGCCGGCATGGCCCCCCCGATCGCGCTTCCGGACAGCTTCGCCCGCGCGGTCGCCGGGCTCCGGTCGGCGGCGCCCCGGCCGGAGATCGTTCTGGAGGAGGTGGGCGCGCCGCAGCGGCTGGCGCCGTACTCCTTCGCCCTCTCCGCGTCGGTGCTGCGCGACGGCGACGAGGTGGCCACCGGGCGGCTGATCCTGCTGCACGACCCGGCCGGGCACGAAGCGTGGCAGGGCAGCCTGCGGCTGGTCACCTACGTGACCGCCGAGCTGGAGACCGACCTGGCCGTGGACCCGCTGCTGCCGGGGGTGGGCTGGACCTGGCTCACCGACGCCCTCGACGCCCAGGACGCGGGGCACCGGGCCATCGGCGGCACGATCACGCAGACGACGTCGACCCGGTTCGGGGAGCTGGCGGGCCCACCCGCGGCGGGCGACATCGAGATCCGCGCCTCGTGGACCCCGACCGGTCTCGACCTCACCCCGCACCTGTACGCCTGGTGCGCCCTGCTCGCCTCCACCGCCGGCCTACCCCCACCCGGCGTCACCGCCCTACCGGAACGCCGCCCGGCCACCACCGGCTGAAGATCCGCCGCCCGGCCACCACCACCGGCTCAACCACCACCCGGCTGCCACCGGCTCAACGGGTGCCGGGCCACCGGCTCAACGGCCGCGGCCAGCGCCGGCTGAGCGGCGTCGAGCGGGCCTGGCGGGGCGGTGGTACGCCTCGGCGCCACCGCCCGGTCGACTGCCGTTCCCACTGCCGACACGCGGCGGGGCGGGTGCGCGTCGCGCGATCCGCTCGCGCACTAGGGTTGTCAGGTGACCGACGAACCACCCCTGCGCCGTCGGGCCGCCGCAAGCCGTACGGGAAACGACACACACCACCCGCCGTCGGCGCGGCCGGAGCCGTCGGACGCGGGGACCGAACCCACTGGCGGCGAGTCCGTGCCGCTGATCGCACCCCGTGAGGGCACCCCCGAGCCGGTGGCCGTACCGGAGCAGCTCGCCGAGGTGGTCGCCCGTTTCGCGGCCGGCACCGGGCCGGTGGCCCTGGACGCCGAACGCGCCTCCGGCTACCGCTACAGCCAGCGGGCGTACCTCGTACAACTGCGCCGCGGCGGCGCCGGCACCGCGCTGATCGACCCGCTGCCGCTACCCGACCTGAGCGCCCTCGACGCCGCGATCGCCGAGGCGGAGTGGGTGCTGCACGCGGCCAACCAGGATCTGCCCTGCCTCGCCGAGCTGGGGCTGCGCCCGCGCCGGCTGTTCGACACCGAGCTGGCCGCCCGGCTGGCCGGGTTCGAACGGGTGGGCCTGGCCGCGCTCACCGAGCAGCTGCTCGGCTTCAGCCTGGAGAAGCACCACTCGGCGGCGGACTGGTCCAGCCGGCCGTTGCCGGAGTCCTGGCTGACCTACGCCGCGCTGGACGTGGAGCTGCTGACCGACCTGCGCGACGCACTCGACGCGGAGTTGACCCGACAGGGCAAGTCCGAGTGGGCGGCGGAGGAGTTCGCCGCGCTGGTGCGTACCGGCGCCCGGCCGCCCCGGGTGCGGGCCGAGCCGTGGCGGCGTACCTCCGGCATCCACCGGGTACGCGGGGCGCGGGCGCAGGCCCGGGTCCGCTCCCTGTGGTACGCCCGCGACCAGATCGCCGCCCGCCGGGACGCGGCACCCGGCCGGGTGCTGCCCGACTCGGCGATCGTCGCGGCGGCCGAGCTGGACCCGAAGGACGAGAAGAGCCTGCTCACCCTGCCCGGCTTCGGCGGTCGGTCGGTGCGCCGGCTGGCCCGCACCTGGCTGGCGGCGCTGGACGACGCCCGGCAGTTGCCGGACGACGCGCTGCCGGTGACGCCGACGGTGGAGGGTCCGCCCCCGCCGCACCGCTGGGCCGAACGTGATCCGGCCGCCGCCGCCCGCCTGACCCGCTGCCGCGAGGTGGTGCTGCGGGTGGCCGGCGAGCACAACCTGCCACCGGAGAACCTGATCACCCCCGACACCGTCCGCCGCGTCGCCTGGCAGCCTCCCGAGGAGATCACCGAGGCAACGGTGGCGGAGGTCCTCCGCGGCTTCAACGCCCGGGAATGGCAGATCACCCTCCTCCTCCCCGACCTCGCCGAAGCCCTGACCACCCCCACCCCCTAACCACCCCTCCGCCCTCAGGCGTTGATCAAGAGGTTTGCGTCGGCGACGCGCCGTGCGCCTGACGCAAACCTCTTGATCAACCCCGATCTACCCCTGCCCCGCCAGGGGATGTGGCGGGTGTGGGGTGGGCCACAGTGGGGGGTGGGGGCGGGGGTTATTACTGGCGAGTAGCATCGGGGAAACGCCAGTGCCGGCGACCTTCATTCGGTCCATGGCGCCGTCAGACGGCGCGGAGGCCGAATCATGGTCGATAAGGAGGCTCGAGTGCCCCGTGAAGTTCGAGATGTCGTCTTCGTCGACGGTGTCCGTACCCCGTTCGGCAAGGCGGGTGGCATGTACGCCAACACCCGCGCCGACGACCTGGTGATCCGATGCATCCGGGAGCTGCTGCGCCGCAACCCGCAGCTGCCGCCGGAACGGGTCGAGGAGGTCGCCATCGCCGCCACCACCCAGATCGGTGACCAGGGCCTGACCATCGGCCGCACCGCCGCCCTGCTGGCGGGACTACCCAAGACCGTCCCCGGCTTCGCCATCGACCGGATGTGCGCGGGGGCCATGACCGCCGTGACCACCGTCGCCAGCGGCATCGCCGTGGGCGCCTACGACGTGGCGATCGCCGGCGGCGTCGAGCACATGGGCCGCCACCCGATGGGTGAGGGCGTCGACCCGAACCCGCGCATCGTCGCGGAGCGGCTGGTCGACCCGTCCGCGCTGGTCATGGGCGCCACTGCGGAGAACCTGCACGACCTGGTCCCGCACATCAGCAAGGAGCGCACCGACGCGTTCGCCCTCGCCTCACAACAGAAGACCGCGAAGGCGTACGCCAACGGCAAGCTCCAGGACGACCTGGTGCCGGTCGCGATCCGCGACCCGGAGACCGGCTGGGGCCTGGCCACGGTGGACGAGGCGCCCCGGGACACCTCGATGGAGAAGCTCGCCACCCTCAAGACCCCGTTCCGCCCGCACGGCAAGGTCACCGCGGGCAACGCGGCCGGCCTGAACGACGGCGCCACCGCCAGCCTGCTGGTCGCCGAGGAGGTAGCCCGCGAGCTGGGCCTGCCGATCGCCATGCGGCTGGTGTCGTACGGCTTCGTCGGCGTCGAGCCCGAGGTGATGGGCGTCGGCCCGATCCCGTCGACGGAGAAGGCGCTGCGCATCGCCGGCCTGACCATCGACGACATCGGCCTGTTCGAGCTGAACGAGGCGTTCGCCGTGCAGGTGCTCGCCTTCCTCGACCACTTCGGCCTCGCCGACGACGACCCACGGGTCAACCAGTGGGGCGGCGCGATCGCCATCGGGCACCCGCTCGCCTCCTCGGGGGTACGGCTGATGACCCAGCTCGCCCGGCAGTTCGCCGAGCACCCCGAGGTCCGCTACGGCCTCACCGCGATGTGTATCGGCATCGGCATGGGCGGCACGGTCATCTGGGAGAACCCGCACTGGGAGGGTGGAGACAAATGAGCCTCGCCGCACCGAACGAGGTGGTCACCAGGGCGCTGCTGCGCCAGGTGAACGTGCCGGGGCTGGAGCGTCCGGCCGCCCTGATCACCCTGGACAACGGTTTCGACCACACCAAGCCGAACACCTTCGGCCCGGCCGGCCTGGCCAGCCTGGACGAGGCGATCAGCGCCGCCCTGGCGGCCGACCCGGCGTTCATCGCGGTGACGGGCAAGCCGTACATCTTCTGCGTCGGCGCGGACATCACCGGCCTGCCGCTGCTGGCGGACCGGGCGCAGGCGCTGGAGATCGGCCGGCTCGGCCACCGCGTCTTCGCCCGGCTCAAGGACAGCGGGATCCCGACCTTCGCCTTCGTCAACGGCGCGGCCATGGGCGGCGGCCTGGAACTGGCGCTGCACTGCCACTACCGGACGCTGTCGGCCGGCGCCACGGCCCTCGCGCTGCCCGAGGTCTCCCTCGGCCTGATCCCGGGCTGGGGTGGCACCCAACTGCTGCCGAACCTGATCGGCATCCCTGCGGCCACCCAGGTGATCATCCAGAACCCGCTGATGCAGAACAAGATGCTCAAGCCGAAGCAGGCCGCCGAGCTGGGCATCGCGGATGTGCTGCTGGAGCCGGCCGACTTCCTGGAACGGTCCCTGGACTGGGCCGCCGGCGTGGTCCGGGGCGAGGTCACCGTGACCCGACCCGAGGTCGACAAGGACATGTGGGCGGGCGTGCTCTACTTCGCCCGGCAGACCCTGGACCAGCGGCTGCACGGCGCGGTCCCGGCCGCGTACCGGGCCCTCGATCTGCTGGAGACGGCGAAGGACGCCGACTTCGCCACCGGCACCGCCGCCGAGGACGAGGCCCTCGCCGACCTGGTCTTCTCCGAGGAACTGCGCAGCGGCCTGTACGCCTTCGACCTGGTGCAGCGGCGGGCCAAGCGGCCGGCCGGCGCACCGGACAAGGGGCTGGCCCGCCCGGTGACCAAGGTGGGCATCGTCGGCGCCGGCCTCATGGCCAGCCAGCTGGCGTTGCTGTTCGCCCGCCGGCTACAGGTGCCGGTGGTACTCACCGACCTCGACCAGGCCCGCGTCGACAAGGGCGTCGGCTACGTCCACGCCCAGATCGAGAAGGCCGTCAGTAAGGGCCGGATGGACAAGCGCACGGCAGCCAAGCTGTACGGCCTGGTCAGCGGTTCGATCGACAAGTCCGCTTTTGCCGACGCCGACTTCGTGATCGAGGCGGTCTTCGAGGACCTGACCGTCAAGAAGCAGGTCTGGGCCGAGCTGGAGAAGATCGTCAAGCCGGAGGCGGTGCTGGCGACGAACACCTCGTCGCTGTCGGTCACCGCAATGGCGGAGGAGCTGGCCCACCCGGAGCGGGTGGTCGGCTTCCACTTCTTCAACCCGGTCGCGGTGCTGCCGCTGCTGGAGATCGTCCGTGGCGAGCGCACCGACGACGCGACGCTGGCCACCGCCTTCGCGGTCGGCAAGCAGCTGAAGAAGTCCTGCGTACTGGTCAAGGACGCGCCCGCGTTCGTGGTGAACCGACTGCTGACCCGGTTCCTCGGCGCGGTCTTCGCCGCCGTGGACGCCGGCACCCCGCTGGAGGTGGCGAACCGGGCGCTCGACCCGCTGGGCCTGCCGATGCGCCCCCTCGCGCTGCTCCAGCTCGTCGGGCCCGCCGTGGCGTACCACGTCGGCGGCACCCTGCACGCCGAGTTCCCGGACCGGTTCGGCGTCAGCGAGAACCTCAAGCGGATCGCCGACTCCGGCCAGCCGATCGTGGTCGACGACGAGATCAACGCCGAGGTGGCGAAGCTGCTGGTCGTCGGCGACCAGCCGCTGACCGAGGAGCAGGTACGCACCAACGCGCTCGACGCGCTGGCCCAGGAGATCCGGCTGATGCTCGACGAGGGCGTCGTGGCCGAGGCGCAGGACATCGACCTGTGCCTGATCCTCGGTGCCGGCTGGCCGTTCCACCTGGGCGGCGTCACGCCGTACCTGGACCGGACCGGCACCAGCGAGCGGGTCACCGGCCAGCGGTTCCTGCCACCCGGGGCAGCCAGCCTGGCCGGCTGACGACGACGGTCGCGGTGGTCACCACCTCGGACGCGGTGACCACCGCGACCGTCGTCCGGCCGGGACATCGGAACGTGCGGCACCTGACTACCATCACCGGTTCGACCAACATCAGGAGCTAACCGCATGTCCCAGCCGGACGCGTACCAGAACCCGCCGGGCACCGGCCCGTACGGTGGTCACCCGCCCGCAGGCGGCTACCCACCGCCGAGCATCCCGCATCCCACCTCGGCTGGCGCCGACCCGACGCACCCCTATGCCGCGCCCCCGCCCGGCGGGTCTCCTACATCGCCCGGTGCTTTCCCGCCCCCGCCCGGCCAGTTCCAGGCTCCCGCCGGCCCACCGCCAAAGAAGAAGTCCAGCGTCGGGAAGATCGTGCTGATCGTCATCCTGGCGCTCCTGGTGCTCTGCGCAGGCGCTGGCACCGCCGTCTGGTTCGCGGTCAAGGACACCGTCGGCGAGGCGGTGGACGCGGCCCGGACCCGCGTCGTCGCCCCGGACACCCTGGCCGGCCGGTCGAAGGCCACCGATCCCGAGTTGCAGAAGGCCTCGGAGGAGATGGTGACCGCAATGCGCGCCGCTACCGAGAACGAGACCAGCGCGATCGGCGGGTTCTACGGTGACCCGGCCGGGGATGACTTCCTCATGGTCGTGGCGATGTCCGGCCTGATGAACGACCCGAAGAAGGAACTCGACGACGCGGTCCAGGAGTACACGGACGAGCTGTCGATGCGCAACATGGCGGCGATCGACCCGGGTCCGCTGGGCGGCGAGGCGATTTGCGCCGACGGCAAGGCCGAGGAGGTGCCGGTGGGCGTCTGCGCCTGGGCGGACCGGGGCAGCGTCGGCCTGTACGTGATGTACGGGGCGTCTCGCACCGACGCTCAGGCCGAGTTCCTCACCATTCGCGGCCAGATCGAGCAACGCGACTGAACCCCTGACCGGGGATCGGGTCCGCTGCCACCGCGGCAGCGGACCCGATCCGTCGGAGCCAGTGCGTCAGGCCGGCTGCTGAGCCGCGGCCTTCTCGGCGGCGCTGCGCAACACGCAGAACTCGTTGCCCTCCGGGTCAGCGAGCACCACCCATCCGGCGCCGTCCGGCGCGATGTGGTCGGCGACGTGGCGGGCGCCGACACCGAGCAGCCGCTTGACCTCCTCGTCCCGGGTCCGGTCGGTGGGTTCCAGGTCGAGGTGCAGGCGGTTCTTCACCGTCTTGCCCTCAGGCACCGCCAGGAAGAGCACCTCCGGGCCACCGGGGGGCAGCAGCATGGCCTCCGGGTCACCCGGGAAGTCGTCCGGCTGGCGGGGGCACTCGAACACCTCGGCCCAGAAGCCGGCCAGGGCGTACGTGTCGTGACAGTCGATACCGATGTTGTGGATCCGTGCGCTCATGACGGCACTCCGCTTCGCTCCGTGCCGCCATGAGGCACCACCGCATTGAGCCTGATGATTCGCTCGCTCTGTTCGCTCATTGTCGTCCTTCGTGGTCGCCGACGTCCGCGCCGCCGCCCGAGCGGCACGCCGAACTCCGCCCGGCGTCGCCGGGGGCGGCCGGTTGGTGGACGGACGTCGGGGCAGTCAAAACTGGCGTGCTGGGCCCGCTGAGTTGCGGGAAGGTTCCGCTGAAGATGCCCCGCGTGAATGAGCGATCAGCCGGCGAGACGGGGCGCGGACAGCATTGCGGTGAACATCGACGCACCCCCCTCCTTGATCGGGCTGACGTCAGATCTTCCCACCGCCACGACACCGGCCGCAACCCCGGAGGCCGGCCTCAACGGCCGAGGTCCGGCGCCGGCGCGGCATCCGCCGCCGGCAGGTTGACCGTGGACGCGGCATCAACGCGGAGCTGGTTTGCGACGGCGGCTGGCGCTCGTGAGCAGTAGCTTCCGCAGGGGCGCCGTATCCGTCAGTACCTGGCGATGCACCTTCCGGAGCGCGGGGCCGGGCTCCACTCCCAACTCCTCCACCAGCCGATCACGGGTACGGCGGTAGACGGCCAGCGCATCCGCACGCTGTCCGGACCGGTCGAGCGCGACCATCAACTGCCCGATCAGTCGCTCTCGCAGCGGGTGGTGCGCTGCCAGGCTGAGCAACTCACCGATGAGCCGGGCATGGTGACCGAGGCGTAGTTCGGCGTCGATCCGGTCCTCGATCGCGGCCAGTCTCAGTTCCCGCAGCCGCGGCCCTTCGGTGTTTCGGATCATGGCGGGGCCGAGGTCGGCCAGGGCCGGGCCGCGCCACAGGGCGAGCGCCGTACGCAACGCTGTGGCCGCCGTCGCCGGATCGACGGCCAACCGGGTCCGGGCGTAGGCAACGCCCTGCTCGAAGCGGTGCAGGTCGAGCGCGTCAGGGGTGATCCGCAGCAGGTAGCCGGAGGAGTTGGTCTGCAACACGGGTTCGGGCAGTGCCCGCCTGATCCGCGAGATGTAGGTCCGGATCGTCCGGAGGGAGCTGGGAGGCGAGTCATGCCCCCAGATCCGGTCGGCCAGCGACTCCACGCCGACCGTTCGGTTGGCGGACAGGAGCAGGACGGCGAGCACGGCACGTTGCCTGGCCGCGCCCAGGGTGAATGACCGGGTGCCGTGCCCGATCTCCAGCGGCCCGAGAAGACGGAAGTCCACTTTGGTGAGGCAAGCAGGCGGTCTGGTCGTCCGGCAAGCTCCCGGCGGGAACCGGACGATGCCAGACATCGACGGACGGCCGCCGCCGGACCATGTGCCGGGCAGCTCGGTAATAAGATCATGATCCACAGGAGGGTAGCTGCGCCGGTACTGACCGTGGCGGCTGGAACAGCGTCGGCAGGCGACTGGAGGCGGCGGGTGGGCTCTGCGGAGGGAATGGATGCACGCCAGCTGGGCGGACCGCCGGACCCGGCGGTTGCCGGGGACCCCGCGCAGTTGGTGGCCCAGCTCCACCGGCTGCGCGCCTGGGCGGGGCAGCCTTCGCTGCGAGTCCTGCGGGAACTCGCCGGGACCCGTTCGGGGCCGGGAAGCCAGCGACTGGAGGCCCTGCCCAGCAGCACCACCCACGAGGTGCTCGCCGGCAAGCGACTGCCCCGACTGCCTCGACTGGAGTTTGTCGAGTCGTTCGTGCGGGCCTGTCTGCGTGCCCGACATCGGCCGGAACACGAGATCGAAACCGAGGTCGAACGTTGGCGGCAGGCATGGCGCGCACTGACCGAGACCCCGACGCCCCGCGAGGACCGCACCGGCGATGAAGGTGGTCCGGCCTCGATCGCCGGTGTCGACGGGGCCGTCCCGGACCCCGATCGGTCGGCCGAGCCACCGGCGCCGGTGCGGTCACTGCCGACGCCGCGAGCACCGGTGATGTCACCGCCACCAGTACGAACAGCGGTACCGGGGCCGACGAGCCGCTGGCGGCTGCTCGCCGCGACGGCGCTGGTCTTCTTCCTGATCGGCGGGGCCGCCGGGGTGACCGGCACCCGGATGCTCCACGAGGGCCAGCAGTCGCCGTCCGGGGGCCCGGCCGACCGTCGTGATTCCGGTGAGCTGCCCAGCGGTGCCGTCGTCGTCAGCGCCCCGACGGCCGGGTGCGCGGCCACCGGGCCTCGACCTGCCGGCACCGAGCTGGTTGGCGACAGTGGCTTCACCACCGGAACCACCGGCCCCTGGGACCTGAGCGCGGCGACCGTGGACATCTCCGCCGGGAGCGGCCGGATGTGGGCCCGGGTGCTGGGCGGCACAGCCGATCCCTGGGACGCGATCCTCATGTACCGGGGCATCCAGCTGGTCGAGGGGCGGCGCTACACGCTCTCATTCGACATTCTCACCAGCGCCCCGACCCAGATCCGGGTCACCGTGCAGGAGAACCGGCCACCCGAGTATCCGGCGGTGCTGATACGTGACCTCGACGCCGATCCGGTGCCCTGCCACCAGCGGCTTCCCTTCGTCGCGGACCGGAGTACCGGGCGGGGGGAGATCACCTTTCAGCTCGGCGGTCATCCCGAGACCTACCACGTCATGCTGGCCAACCTCTCACTCGTCGAGGAGGACGCGGCCCCGAGCCGAAACGGGTAGCTACTCCCTGTAGCGGTAGCGATATCGATGTGATGTTGAGGCGGGCAATGCTGAGGCCGGCAAATGCCGATTCCCTCCCTGTAGGAGTCCTCAGTGGTCCGTACTCCCTTGTCCGCGTTGCCACCACCGGGTCCCCGACCCAGACGATTCGCCCGCCTGCTGGCCGGCACCGTGCTCGCCACGGTGGTGGGAAGCACCCTCGCGGCACCCGCCCAGCCGGCGGCCGCGTCGCCCCTGGCGGAGCTGATCAGCAACGGCACGTTCGGTACCGGCTCCACGGCGTCCTGGTGGAACAGCCAGCACACCAGCTTCCAGGTCGTTGCCGGGCAACTCTGCGTCGACGTGGCCGGCGGTACGACCAACGTGTACGACGCGCTGGTCGGTCAGAGCGGCATCACCCTGACCCAGGGCAAGGCGTACGCGCTCGCCTTCGATGTCAAGGCGAATGCGTCGGTCAACATCCGGGCCCGGGTGCAGCTCGAAGCCGCCCCACAGACGTCCACTCTCGACCAGGGCGTCCAAGCCGACGCCGGCCTGCGCCGGATCTCGGTCCCGTTCACCTCGTCGATCGGCACCTCCAGCGGGCAGGTGGTCTTTCAACTCGGCGGTCGGTCGCAGGCGGTGACCGTGTGCCTGGACAACATTTCCCTGATCGAGACGGAGCTGATCGGCAACGGCACCTTCGACAGCGCCACCACACCCTGGTGGCGTAGCAACACCGCGACCCAGCTCGGCGTGGACGGCCAACGGCTCCGGGTCAGCGTGGGCAGCGCCACCGCCCAGCCCTGGGACGACATCGTCGGTCTGAGCGGCTTGACGCTGCGGGCTGGCCGCACCTACCGGATAAAGTTCGACGCCTCGGCCAGTGCCGCGCGTAGTGTCCAGGCGATCGTGCAGCGGGAGGCCGCCCCGTACACCGCGCCGTTCAGTCGCAGCATCAACCTCACCACCACCCCCCAGCACTTCTCGTTCACCTTCACCTCGCCGCTGGCGGCCAGCGACGCGCAGGTGATCTTTCACCTTGGCGGCGGTCCCGCTTTCACCGCCTGGCTCGACAACGTCTCACTGGTCGAACTGACCGAGGCACCGTTCGATCCGGTGCGCTACTGGAACGGCGTGCTGATCGACGCGTACCGCGCCGCGACCGGCACCGCAGCCGGTCCGACCGTGCTCACCCGAGCCGGCGCGATGATGCACGGCGCGATCTACGACGCGGCCACCTCGGTGCTGCCGACCGGCCAGCCGTACCTGGTCCGGGTGCCGGTCACCGCGGACAGTGTCGCCCCGTCCCTGGAAGCGGCGATCAACAAGGCGGCGTACAGCACGCTGGTGGCGGCGTTCCCGGGCCGTAGTTTCACCGCGAACCTGAACCACGCCACCGCCCAGCTTCCGAGCGGCACCAGCCAGCTCCAACTCGACCGGGGCTCCTCGATCGGCGCGCAAGCAGCCGACGCCATGATCCAGGCCCGAAGCAACGACGGTTCCACCAACAACACGCCGTACCAGTTGGACAACGTTCCCGGCTCGTGGCGGCCAACGGACTCCCGGCAGGCGCTGGCGCCGAACTGGGGTCTGGTCACGCCGTTCGTGATGACCTCGGGCTCGCAGTTCCGCCCGCCGCCACCGATGGGCGCCACCTCCTACGCGGATCTGCTCAGCAAGCCGGAGTACGGTGTCCAGCTCAACGAGGTCAAGCAGTTGGGCGCGAGGAACTCGACCACGCGTACCGCCACCCAGACCGAAATCGCCCACTTCTGGGCCAACGACCTGGACGGCACGTACAAGCCGCCGGGGCAGTTGCTGGACCACACCACGATCCTGTCGGTGCAGCGTGGCCTGAGCATCATGGAGAACGTCCGGCTCTACGGGCTGGTGGGGCTGGCACTCGGGGACGCCGGCATCGTCGCCAGGGACGGAAAGTTCCTGACCAACATCGACCTGTGGCGACCGGAGACCGCGATCCAGCGCGCCCACGAGGACGGGCGGCCGGAAACCGTCGCGGACCCCAACTGGCGACCGCTGTCCAAGGACCTCGCCGGGGTCAGCTTCTCCCCGCCGTTCCCGGCGTACGCCTCCGGGCACGCCACCTTCGGCGGGGCCTGGGCGGGGATCATGCGGCTCTACTTCGGTACCGACGACCTGGCCTTCACCGCCACCACCGATGACCCGTACGCGTCGGGGGTCACCCGGAGGTTCACCAGCTTCAGCCAGGCGGCGACCGAGAACGCGATAAGCCGGATCTACCTCGGGGTGCACTTCCGGATCGACGCCGACGCCGGTGTCGCCTCCGGCAACGCGCTGGCGGAGTACGTCTTCGCCAACCAGCTTCGCCCGTAGCCGGCCCCGCCCCTTTCTCCTCGATGCTGTTCTGGGTACGGCTGCGGCCGTACCCAGAACGCGGTTCGCGGCCTCACCGACCCAGGTCCGGCGCCGGCGCGGCATCCGCCGCCGGCAGCGTCACCGTCACCTCCAGGCCACCGCCGGGCTGCGCGACGGCGGCCACCGTGCCGCCGTGCGCGTCACACACCGCCCGGACGATGGACAGGCCGAGCCCCGACCCGCGCGCCCCGGTCCGTTCCCGGCCGCCCCGCCGGAACGGCTCGAACAGCCCCGGCACGTCCGCCTGGTCCACCTCGAAGCCGGTGTTGCCCACCACCAGCCAGGAGCGTTGCCCGTCCGAGCCGGTACGCACCCAGAGCCGGCCGTGCAGGTGGTTGTAGCGGACCGCGTTCTCGATCAGGTTGCCGGCCAGCCGGTCCAGCAGGCCGGGATCGCCGACCACCGGCGCCGGTTCCAGTGAGGTCCGCACGTCCAGCTTGATCCGGTCCACCTCCCGGCGGACCGCGGAAAGCGCGTTGGCGGTGCCGGCGGCCAGGTCGCACTCGGTGCGCCGGCCGAGCCGGCGACCCGTCTGCGCCTCGCTGCGCGCCAGTACCAGCAGCGCGTCGACCAGGTTGTTTGCCCGCTCGGAGGCGTCCCGCACCACGGTCGCCATCCGGCGGTACTCGGCCGCGTCCGCCTCGTCGTCGCTGAGCGTCACGTCGATCTCGGTACGCATCACCGCCAGCGGCGTACGCAGCTCGTGCGAGGCGTTGGCGACGAACCGCTTCTGCGCCTCGAAGGCGACGGCGATCCGGTCCAGCATCGCGTCGAAGGTGTCGGCCAGCTCGGCCACCTCGTCGTCCGCGCCGGAGTAGCCGATCCGCTGGTCCAGCGTGGTCTCGCCGAGCCGCCGCGCGGTCGCGGTGACCTGGTGCAACGGCCGCAGCGCCCGGCCGGCGACCGCGTACGCCCCGACCACCCCGACCACCCCGATCGCCAGCAACGCGGCCAGCCCCTTGGCCAGCAGCTCTCCGGAGGCCGAGTCGACCAGCTGCCGCTGCCACGTGGCCGCGTCCAGTGAACGCCCGTCGGCCAGCAACACCGTGGTGCCCGGCAGCAGCTCGTCGGTGGGCCGCAGCGCGTCGCGGACCAGTAGCCAGGCCAGCAGCACCAGGATCGCACCGGCGCCGACCAGCAGGACGCCGTTGAGCAGGGTCAGCCGCAGCCGCAGCGTGGGACGTAGGCGCAGGGTGGGCCGGCGCCGCAGGGCGGCCATCACGCCGACACCTCGGCCGTACGGTAGCCGGCGCCCACCACCGTCTCGATCAACGGTGGATCACCGAGCTTGCGGCGCAGGGTCATCACGGTGACCCGGACGATCGTGGTGAACGGGTCGGTGTTGGCGTCCCAGACCCGCTCCAGCAGTTCCTCGCTGGACACCACCGCGCCGCGCGCCTTGAGCAGCTCGCAGAGCACGCCGAACTCCTTGTTGGTCAGCTCCACCGGCGTCCCGCCACGGGTGGCCGTACGGCGTGCCGGATCGACCACCAGATCGGCCAGTTCCAACACCGGCGGCGCCGCCGGGGTGGCCCGCCGACCCAGCGCCTGCACCCGCGCGACCAGCTCGTCGAAGGCGAACGGCTTGGGCAGGTAGTCGTCCGCGCCGAGCTGCAACCCCTCGACCCGGTCGGCGACCGTGCCGCTGGCGGTCAGCATCAGCACCCGGGTCAGCGCGCCGGACGCGGCCAGCTCGGCGCAGATCTGGTCACCGTGCATCCCGGGCAGGTCGCGGTCGAGCACCACCACGTCGTAGCGGGTGACGAAGGCCATCTCGTGACCGCTGTCGCCGTCGTAGGCGACGTCCACGGCCATCCCGCGCTTGCGCAGGCCCCGCGCGATCGCGTCGGCGAGGTTGCGCTCGTCCTCGACCACCAGTACCCGCATGTCCAGCCCTTCCTCACCCACGACCACCCGACAACCTAGCGTCGGCGACCAAGCCCCCGGACCGCGCCGGCCACTGTTGCCGGAAACCTTCGGCGTGGGCGATGCTCCCGGCAACGAGCGACCACCGCGATGGGAGGCGGCGTGACGACATCGGCGCGGGACATCGCGTACCGGGGCTTCCGCTTCCCCGCCGACCTGGCGACCGGCAGTCGGACCGGGCTGCGGGCCGGCCGGCACGGTCTGGTGCCGGGCGGCGCCGTGGGCCGGCTGACCCACCCCGACCCGGACGGCCGGCCACGCCGGTACGAGTGGGGCGCCTGGACGTCACCGCCGGTGCCGGTCGGCTTCGCGGTACGCGAGGTGGTGCCCTCCTGGACCGCGGACGCCCCGGCCGGCTGCTGGCTGCGGGCCGAGCTGCGCGGCTGGCACGGCGACGCGGCGGCCACCGGCTGGTACGCGCTCGGCGACTGGGCGGCCGACGAGACCACGGTGCGGCGTACCTCGGTGCCCGGCCAGCGGGACGCCGACGCCCGGGTCGAGACCGACACCCTGCTGGTCGGCGACGCCACGGTGACCGGCTGGCAGCTGCGCATGACCCTGCTGCGCCCCGAGGACACCCGGCGCGGCCCGGTGCTGCGCACGGCCGGCGCGGTCGCCAGCGGTGCCCTACCGCCGGCCGACGCTCCTGCGCCGGTCGACCGGGGTGGGCCGGCCGGCGAGGTGGACCGCGACCGGCCGGGTTCTGGTGGCGGGGAGGGCGGGGCGCCGGGATCGGGCCGCGGGCGGGTGCTGGACGTGCCGCGCTGGTCGCAGCGGCTGCACGCCGACCGGTACCCGCAGTGGGGCGGCGGCGGGGACGCGTGGTGCAGCCCCACGTCGACGGCGATGGTGCTGGCGTACTGGAACGCGTCACCGGCGCCCCGGCAGTACGCCTGGGTCCGCCCACCCGGTCCCCGGCCGGCGGTGGTGCACGCCGCCCGCCAGTGCTACGACCAGGCGTACGCCGGGACCGGGAACTGGGCGTTCACCACCGCGTACGCCGGGCTGCACGGGATGGACGCCTTCGTGACCCGCCTGCGGTCGCTGACCGAGGCGGAGGCGTTCGTGGCCGCCGGCATCCCGCTGGTGCTCTCCACCGCGTACCGCCGTGGGCAGGTGCCCGGGCTCGACTACGACACCGCCGGGCACCTGCTGGTGCTGGTCGGCTTCACCGCCGGGGGCGACCCGGTGCTCAACGACCCGTACGCCCCGAACGACGACGCGGTACGCCGTACCGTGCCCCGGGACCGCTTCGAGGCCGCCTGGCAGCAGGGTAGCGGCGGGATGGCGTACGTGATCCGGCCGCCCGACGTGCCACTGCCCGCACGACCGGCGCAGCCGAACTGGTAGCCCTGTGGATCTGATCAGTCGCGCAACTGCCACACCCCGAAGGACCCGTCGCGGCGGCGGCAGGCGATCAGGTCGTACCGGTACTGGCAGTCGCCGGTGGCGCCGACCAGCACGTCGACGCCCACCGGCCGTGGCTCGGCCGGGTCGAGTCGGGCCAGCAGCAGCCCCACGTCGGGCAGCCTGCGCACCCCGAGCGGGTGCGGCAGGTAGTCGTGGCTGGCGACCAGATCCCAGAGGCCGTAGTCGGTCAGCTGTTCCCCCGTCGCCGCGTCGAGGGCGACCACACCACGGGCGTCCCCTCTGCGCCCGTTGGTGACGGCCAGGGCGCGCGTCTTCCCGACCGACACGACCTCGACGTCCTCCCTGCTGCTCCACCGGGCGGCCCCGGTGCCCGGGTCCAACAGGTGTGCGCCGCCGTCGTCGGTCCGGACGCAGAGCAGGGCGCCGCACGAGGCGACAAAGACGGCCAGCGGCACCGTCACCTGCCAGCGTTGGACCAGCCCGTCCAGGTCGTACGCGGTGACCGTCGTCGAGTTGCGGACCATCAGCACCAGATCACCGACCACCGACGCTTGCTGATAACCGGCCAGTTCGTCGTCGTAAAGCCCCGGTTGGCGGTGCCGGATCGCACCCGTCTCCGGATCCAGTACCTTCAGATCGCCGCCGGACGTGGGGACCACGATGGCGTCGATCACGCCGGCACGCTCGTGGTAGACCAGCCCGGCAGCCGCCTGCAACGACGTCGACCACAGTTCACGGCCGCTGGTCACCTCGACCGAGCGCATCGTGATCTGCTCGTCCTGACCGCGCGTGTGTAGCAGCGCGCGATTCGAGGCGTCGAGCGTCGCGAACCCGGGTGCCCGCCAGCGCTGCTGCCCAGTGCGGACGTCGAGCAACACCGTCTCGAGACTGTCCTGACCCACCGGCAGAGCCATGGAAAGCAGCACCGCGTCGTCGGCAACCGGCATCACCTGGAAGACATGGTTGCCGGCCGGTAGGGGCATCCGCCACAGCGGGGCGAGCCGCTGCGGCGTGACGGTGGCGTGCTCCGGCCGGGGGTAGGCGACCAGTTCCTGACTGCCGTCGGTCACGCCAGGCATCGGTGTGACGGCGAAGATCTGACCCTCGGCGAGGATCAGTTCGGACGACAGGCTGCCAGGCAGCGTCGCGTACACCCGAGCGGTCGGCGGGACGGCGCCGGCCAGAGCCAGCAGCGCGACCAGCGCCACCAGCCCCGCTCCCAGCCGACGACTGCTCGGCGGACGCCGCCGACGTGGCGGCTCCGGGTCGGTCGGCTCGGCCAGCTCACCGAGGTCGATCAACGCCACCGCGTCCTCCTCCGTCGCGCTCCTCACGGCCGTCAAGCTGACAACCGACCGTCCACCATGGATCTGCTCAGTCGCGCAGCTGCCACACACCGAAGGACCCGTCGCCCCGGCGGCAGGCGATCAGGTCGTACCCGTGCTGGCAGCTGGCGGTGGCGCCGATCAGCACGTCGACACCGCGCGGCCCCGGTTCGGCCGGGTCGAGCCGGGCCATAAGCAGACCCACGTCCGGCAGCGTGCGCACCCCAAGCAGGTGCGGAAGATACTCGTAGCTAACGACCAGATCCCAGAGGCCGTAGTCGGTCAGCTGTTCCCCCGTCGCCAGGTCGACGGCGACCACATCCAGGCCGCCACTGTTCGTGTTGCTGATCGCCAGGGCACGCCCGTTTCCGGCCAGTAGGACATCGACGTCCTCGGGGCTTCCCCGGACGGCCCCGGTGTCCGGGTCCAACAGGTGCGCGCCGCCGAGGCTGCTCCGGGCGCAGAGCAGGGCGCCGCACGAAGTGAGATAGTTGGCCAGCGACAGAGCCGCCTGCCAGCGTTGGACTAGCCCGTCCAGGTCGTACGCGGTGACGGTAGTCGAGTTGCGGATCACCAGCACCAGGTCACCGACCAAGAACGCGCTCCGAAAACCGGTCGGTTCGTCGTCGAGTGCGGGAAGGCGGTACCGGACCTCACCCGTCGCCGGGTCCAGCACCTCGACGTCGCCGGCGGCGGTGGACACCACGATGGCGTCGATCTTGCCGTCGCGCTCGTGATAGTCCGGCCAGCTCTCCGCCGCCAACGACGTCGACCACAGTTCGCGGCCGCTGGCCAGCTCGACCGAGCGCAGCGTTACCGGCTCCTCCGTGGCGAACGTGCGCAGCAGCACGCGTCCCGACCCGTCGAGTGTCGCGAACCCGGGTGCCCACCAGCGCTGCTGCCCGGTGCGGACGTCGAACAGTATGGTCTCGGTGGTGTCGCTCGGTCCGATCGCGCGGCTCCGGGCCGTGGAGACCAGCACGCCGAGGCCGTCGACGGATTTTGCCTGAAGGACCGCGCGGCCGGTCGGCACGGGCATCCGCCACAGCGGGGCGAGCCGCTGCGGCATGACGGTGGCCTGCTCCGGCCGGGGGTAGGCGACCAGTTCCTGGGTACCGTCGGTCACGCCGCGCATCGGTGTGACGGTAAAGATCTGGCCGTCGGTGAGGATCAGCTCGGACGACGAGCCGCCAGGCAGCGTCGCGTACACCCGAGTGGCCGGCGGCGCGGCACCGGCCAGCGCCAGCAGCGCGACCAGCGCCACCAGCCCCGCCCCCAGCCGACGATTGCTCGACGGATGCCGCCGGCGCGGCGGCTCCGGGTCGGTCGGCTCGGTCAACTCGCCGAGGTCGATCAACGTCACGGTCGTCCTCCCCCGCCGCGGCCCGGCGCGCCCCGACGTGCTGGCCACTGCCACACCCCGAAGGACCCGTCGCCCCGGCGGCAGGCGATCAGGTCGTGCTGGTACTGACAGCCGGCGGTGGCGCCGGTCAGCACGTCGACGCGACGCGGCTGCGGTTCGGCCGGGTCGAATCGGGCCAGCACCAAGCCCTCGGGTACTACGCGTGTCCCGAGCAGGTGCGGCGGCTGGTGGTAGGAGTACAGCAGATCCCAGGCACCGTAGTCGGTCAGCACTTCCCCGGTCGTCACGTCGAGCGCGACCAGGTACGGGTTGTTGTTTCCTCTGACCGCCACGACACGCATCTCCCTCACCAACAGGATGTGCACGTCCTCGGTGCTCCGCCACCGGACGGCCCCGGTCTCCGGGTCGAGGACGTGCACAGTGCCGCTGTACCCCGCGCAGACCTGTACTCCGCACTGGCCGGCGTGGTCGGCGCGCGGCACGGTGGTCTGCCAGCGTTGGGTGAGCCCGTCGACGCCGTAGGCGGTAATGGTGCGCGAATCCTGGATCGTCAACACCAGGTCACCGGCCATCCACAGGTGCTCGGCCGCGCCGTCGGGCATGCGAAGACTGTGCCGAATCGCCCCGGTCTCCGGATCCCGCACCTCCACATTGCCGGCGATCGTGAACACCACCACAGCGTCGGTCATGCTGTCCCACTGCTGGTAGTTCAGCGCGGCAAAGGCCAGCGAGGTCGACCACAGTTCACGGCCGCTGGCCACCTCGACCGAGCGCAGCGTGATCTGTTCATCCTCCGCGAACGTGCGTAGCAACGCGCGGCCCGAGCCGTCGAGCGTCGCGAACCCGGGTGCCCGCCAGCGCTGCTGCCCGGTGCGCGGGTCGAGCAGCACCGTCTCGAGACTGGTCCGGCCCTCCGGCAGGGCCATGGAGAGCAGCACTCCGCCGTCGGCAACAGGCATCACCTGGGAGACCTGGTTGCCGGCTGATACGGGCACCCGCCACAGTGGGGCGAGCCGCTGCGGCGTGACGGTGGCGTGGTCCGGCCGGGGGTAGGCGACCAGTTCCCGGGTGCCGTCGGTCACGCCGCGCATCGGTGTGACGACGAAGATCTGATCCTCGGCGAGGATCAGCTCCGACGCCGAACTGCCGGGCAGTATCGCGTGCACCCGGGCGGCCGGCGGCGCGGCGCCGGCCACGGTCAGCAGCGCGACCAACGCCACCAGCCCCGCCACCAGCCGCCGATTGCTCGGCGGACGCCACCGACGCGGCGGCTCCGGGTCGGCCGGCTCGGTCAACTCACCGAGGTCGATCAACGTCACACTCGTCCTCCCCGCCGCGGCCCGGCGCGCGCCGACGTCCTGGCCGTCGGATCCCACATACTGCTCAGTCGCTTGCCTCAACCACCAGCCGAACGGTCGCCCTATTGTCCGGCTGCGGATCTGCTCAGCCGCGCAGCTGCCACACCCCGAAGGTGCCGTCGCCCCGTCGGCAGCCGATCAGGCCGTCCTGGTGGCGGCAGCCGCCGATGGCACCGGTCAACACGTCGACGCGACGCGGCTGCGGTACGGCCGGGTCGAATCGGGCCAGCACCACGCCCACCTCGGGCACCACGCGTGTCCCGAGCAACTGCGGCGACTGATCGTCGAAGGAGGCCACATCCCAGGGGCCGTAGTCGGTCAGCACTGCCCCGGTCGTCAGATCCAGCGCGACCAGATCCGAGAGATTTCTCCTGTTCGCCACGGCACGTCGATCCCCCACCAGCAGGATGTCGACCTCCTCGGTGCTGCTCCACCGTACGGCCCCGGTCTCCGGGTCGAGGGCGTACACACCACCGCTGTGCCCCACGCAGATGAGTGCACCGCACCGGCTAGCGTGGTCGGCGCTCGACATGGTGGTCTGCCAGCGTTGGGTCAGCCCGTCGACGCTGTAGGCGGTAATGGTCCGCGCATCGGGCATCTTCAACACCAGGTCACCGGCCAGCCACACCTGCGGGTCACCGGCCGCGTCCTCGTGGGCGGGAAGGCTGTGCCGGACCGCCCCGGTCCTTGGATCCAGCACCTCCACGTCGCCGGCGATCGTCAACACCACCACGGCGTCGGTCATGCTGTCCCACTGCTGGTAGTTCAGCGGGGCACGGGCCAGCGACGCCGACCACAGTTCACGACCGCTGGCCACCTCGATCGAGCGCAGCGTCATCGGCTCGTCGTCACCGAACGTGCGTAGCAGTGCGCGACCCGAGCCGTGGAGCGACGCGAACCCGGGCGCCCGCCAGCGCTGTTGCCCGGTTCGGGTGTCGAGCAGCATCGTCTCGAGTCTGTCCGAGCGCTCCGGCAGGGCCATCGAGAGCAGCACTCCGCCGTCGGGGACGGATTTCATCCGGTAGACCCGCACGCCGGGCGGCAAGGGCAACCGCCACAGTGGAGCGGGTTGCTGCGGCGTGACGGTGGCGCGCTCCGGGCGGGGGTAGGCGACCAGTTCCACGGTGCCGTCGGTCGCTCCGGGTACCGGTGCGACCGTAAAGATCTGATCCGCGCTGAGCAGCATCTCGGATCCCAGGCCGGCGGGCACCGTCGCGTGCACTCGCACGGCCGGCGGCGCGGCGCCGGCCATGGCCAGCAGCGCGGCCAGCGCCACCAACGCGGCCCACAGCCGGCGGCTGCCGGAAGAGCCCCGCCGGCGCGGCGGCGCCAGATCGGTCGGCTCGGTCAGCTCACCGAGGTCGATCAACGTCACGCGCTTCCTTCCCGTCGCAGCCCGG
Source organism: Micromonosporaceae bacterium KJ-029 (assembly GCA_005402585.1). GTDB lineage: Bacteria > Actinomycetota > Actinomycetes > Mycobacteriales > Micromonosporaceae > Micromonospora. The sequence continues at coordinate 91,563 of BIFP01000016.1, forward strand.
CGGCGCCGAGCGCTGGCCACCCGATAGCTACGGTCAGTCGCGCAGCTGCCACACCCCGAAGTCCCCGTCCTGGCGGCGGCAGGCGATCAGGTCCTCCCGGTACCCGCAGTTCCCGACGGCACCGGGCAGTATGTCGATGCGCCGTGGTTGCGCATACGCCGGGTCGAGCCGGGCCAGCACCGCACCAACCTTGGGGATGGACCGCGTCGCGAGTAGGTACGGGACGTGATCAACCATGCCGACCAGCTCCCAGTCGCCGTCGTCGGCCCCGATCCGCCCCGTTTCCGCGTCGATGGTCGTCACCTTTATCGCCGGACCCCGGAAATCGGACGCCAGGGCACGCCGTTCGTCGGCGCGCAGGACGTAAATGTCGCCGTCGACGCTCCACCGGACGGCTCCGGTCGCCGGGTCGAGCAGGTGCGCGCCACCGCCAATGCCGTACGCACAGAGCAGGGCGCCACACGGTATGACCCAATTGATCGGCGAGACCGATGTCTGCCAGCGTCGGACCAGTCCGTCGACGTCGTAGGCGGCCACGCCCTTCGAGTTGCTGACCAGGACCAGGTCACCGATCGCCCACACGTGCTGGTCATCGCCCGGCTCGTCGCTGGTGGCCGGGAGACGGTACCGCAACGCGCCGGTCGCCGGGTCCAGCACCTCGACGCCGCCGGCCACCATGGACACCACGATGGCGTCGATCACCGTTTCCCGCTGGTGATAGGTCACCCAGGTCGCCTTCGATGAAACCGACCACAGTTCGCGGCCACTGGCCAACTCGACGGCGGCGAGGATGCTCGATCCCTCCACGTCGTACCTCTGCAGCAACACCCGGCCCGACCCGTCGAGCGTCGCGGATCCGGGTTTCCGCCAGCGGGTCTGCCCGGTCCGGCTGTCCAGCAGCAGGCTCTCAAACCCGGCGTTTGCCCTTTCAAGGGAGAGCACCAGCCCGGAGTCGTCCGCGCGTTCGGCCGTGTCGACCCGGTCGCCGGGCCTCACGGGCATCCGCCACAGTGGGGTGAGCCGCTGGGGCGAGCCGGTGGCACGCTCCGGCATCCGGTATGCGAGCAGCTCCTGGCTACCGTCGGAGGCCTCGCGTACCGGCACGACGGTGAGGATCTGGTCTCCGGTGAAGTACACCTGGGCGGCCAGCGAGGACGGCAGGATCGCCTGCATCCTGGGGGCTGGCGGCGTGGCACTGACCAAGGTCACCAGCGCGATCAGCGCCACCAACAGCAGGGGCGTCCGCGAGCCGCCGACGCGGCGCCGGCGGCGCGACGGCTCCGGGCCGGTCGACTCGGTCAGCTCACCGAGTTCGATCAACGTCACGGTCGTCCCCCCCCACCGCGCGCCCCTCACGGCCGTCGGGGTGCCCCGGCGCCCGCCTGTACGATGGCCCGTCGTGGCTGTGCCGGTGGTAGATCCCTCGCTGAACCCCGCCCCCGCGACCGTCGAGGCGGAACCAACGACACGACGTCCCCGACGCGGCCCGGCGCGCGCCGACGTGTTGGTCATCGGAGCCTACGTGCTGCTCGGTGTCCTCGTCTGCCTCAACTACTGGGGAGACGTGCAGAACCGGGTCTCGTCGCACCTGCCCACCGACCACAGCTGGTTCGAGTGGCTCTTCTCGCACGGCGCGTACTCGGTGCGCCACCTGGAGAACCCGCTGTTCAGCACACAGCAGAACGCCCCGGACGGGGTGAACATGATGGCCAACACCTCGCTGCTCGGGGTCACCCTGCCGTTGGCCCCGCTGACCATGCTGCTCGGCCCCCAGGTGGTGTACGCGCTCTACCTGGGCGGCGCGCTGGCGGCGACCGCCGGCACCTCGTACTGGATGCTGTCGCGGCACCTGGTGCGCTCCCGTGCCGCGGCCTTCGTCGGCGGCGGGTTCCTCGGCTTCGCCCCCGGCATCGTGCACCACGCCAACGGTCAGCCCAACTTCGTCTCCAACTTCCTGCTCCCGCTGATCGTGGTGCGGGTGTTCCGGCTGGCCGAGCCCGGCCGGTGGCGGCGCAACGGCCTGGTGCTGGGCCTGCTGGTGGCGTACCAGATCTTCATCAACGAGGAGATGCTGCTGCTCACGGCGCTGGCCTGTCTGGTCGTCGTGATCGCGTACGCGCTGATGCGACCGCGCGCCGCGCGGGCCCGCGCCGGCACGTTCGCCGCCGGGCTGGGCACCGGCGGCGGGCTGGCCCTGCTGCTCACCGCCTACCCGATCTGGTTCCAGTTCAACGGCCCGCAGTCCTACCGGGGCCTGCAGGGCGGGGTGTTCCACAGCTGGGGCGAGGACGTGGTCGCCTTCGTCACCTTCGCCCGCGACACCCTCGTCGGTGACGAGGCGGTGGAGGCGACCATCGGGCGGACCGAGCAGAACACCTGGTTCGGCTGGCCGCTGGTGCTGCTGTCGGTGGTGGCCCTGGTGCTGCTGGTGCGCCGGTCACTGGTCGCCCGGATCCTGGCCGTCCTGGTGGTGGTCTTCTCGGTCGCCTCGCTCGGCCCGGAGATCCGGTTCAACGGCGAGCTGACCGGCATCCCCGGCCCGTGGTCGTACATCCCAGCGGACGTGCCCCTGCTCGAGATGATGATGCCGACCCGGCTGACCCTGGTCACCACCGCCGCGCTCGGCGTCCTGCTCGCGCTGGCCTGGGACGCGGTGGCCGGCAACGGCCGTCCGCCGGTGCCGGCGCAGCGCACCCCCGGGGTGACGACGCCCACCACCCGGCCGCGCCCCCGCTGGCAGCGGGCGACCGGGTACGTCGCCATCACGCTCGCCGTGCTGCCGCTGGTCCCCCGCCCGCTGCCGGCGGAGCCGGTCGACCCGCCGCCGGCCTTCATCACCTCCGGCGCCTGGCGGCCGTACGTCCCCGAGGGCCGCACGCTGGTGCCGGTGCCCATCCCCAGCAACGTGCACGGGTTGTCCACGCTGCGCTGGAGCGCGCTGACCCAGCACGAGTTCCGGATCCCGGCCGGCTACTTCATCGGCCCGAACCGGGACGGCGCGGGCGTCTTCGGCGCACCGAACCGGCCCACCAGCACCCTCATCTACCGCACCATGGACGCCGGGGAGTTGCCCGAGCTGACCGAGGAGAACCGCCGTGAGGCGGTGGAGGACCTGCGCTTCTGGCGGGCCTCGGTGGTGGTGCTCGGTGCCCACCCCCGGGAGGCGGTGCTACGTGACCTGCTGACCGCCCTGCTCGGCCCGCCCCAGCGGGTCGACGACGTCTGGCTCTGGGACGTCCGCGACCAGGTGTAAGGAAGGGCCCCTTGTTAACGCCTCCGGTAGAGGAAGGGGCCCCTGTTAACACCCGACCGGCGGAGGGGCTCAGCCGACCAGGAGGCGGACGTCCCAGACGAGGGCGTCGCCGATCTGCCGGGGCGGGCCGAGCAGCGCCTCGACGGTGCGCCGCACCGGGTCACCGTGGTGCAGTCCACCCTGGACCACCACGGCCGCCCGCCAGTGCCGCAGGTCCGCCACCGCCTGACGACGGTCGGCGTCGCTGATCGGCGGCACCAGGCCGGTCTCCGCCACCCGCCGCAGCAGCAGTGAGGTGGGTCGGTCGGGGGCGCCCCAGCGGGCCGCCGGATCGTTGGGGCCCCGGGGGCCGATGAAGAAGCCGCCCGGAGCGGTGAAGGCCAGCCCGGTCCGCGCCGACCAGAGCATCCCCGGGCTGCGGCCCGCGTTGGTGACCGGCGGCAGCGGCACCAGTGTCCGCCCCGCCGGCACGTACGCCCGCCAGGTCCCCTCGGCGACGAACGCCGGCACCGGCCAGGTCGGCACGGTGCGGATCGGTGTCGGGGCCAGCGGCAGCAGAGCGGCGGCCACCGCACCGGCCCAGAGCAGCCGCACCCGCCGCCGGCCGCCGGCCCGCCCGGCGCCGGGCTCCCGAGCGCTCGGCAACGCAACGGCGGCCGGCAGCGCAACGGCGGCCGGCAGCGCAACGGCGGCCGGCAGCGCGGCGGCGGCCGGCTCCCGGCGGAACCGGTCCACGGACAGGGCCACCAGGATGCCCAGCACCGGAACGCAGACCAGGGAGAACCGGGCCGGCACCACGTGGTCCAGCAAGGGCAGCTCGGCGACCAGCCGGTACGGCCCCGGCAGGTCGGTGAACACGCCGTCGAGGCGTACCCGCGCCCCGAGGGAGAGCAGTGCGAACAGCACCCCGCAGCCGGCCAGCGCCCGCACCAGCGGGCGGCGCCACAGCCAGATCGTGACGATCACGGCCAGCACCAGCAGCCCCGGCCCGAAGAAGGAGTTCTCCTCGGTCGGGTTGGGTGCCAGCGCACCCGGCAGATGGTTGTCGCCGAACACGGTCTGCCGGGCCGAGGCGGTGAACGACGCCGCGTCCAGCTGATAGCCGTACGCGTGGAACGGCATCCCGCGGTAGTGCCCGGGGCCGAAGAACTGGAACCACAGCGGATACGCCAGCAACGCCCCCGCCACCGCGGCGCCGACCGCGATCCGGCCGGCCGTCGCCAGGGCGAGCCGGCGGGCGGCGGCCCGGTCGGCCAGCGCGTACCCGAGGGCGAAGACACCCGCGGCCAGCGCGACGAAGAGCAGCACCTCCTCACCGAGGAAGACCTGGTACGTCACGGCCAGCCCGAGCAGGACGCCCTGCCGCCACACCCGACCGGACGGGTCGGGACGGAACACCAGCGCCAGGATCACCGGCACCAGGAACTGGGCGGCCATGTGCAGGTGCGCCCCGGCCTGGGCGACCATGCCGGGGGCGAAGCCGCAGACCAGCCCGCCGATCGCGGCGGCCACCCGGGACGCGACCAGGCGGCGCCGCAGCAGCACGTACCAGGCGGCGGCGGTGCCGGCGAGGCAACCCACCACCGCCACCCCGAAAGACACCTGCGAGCCGAACAGCAGCGTGACCGGGGTCAGCGGGACGCCCAGCCCGAGCACCGACGTGTTGGCCATCAGGTTCACCCCGCCGGGGGCGTTCAGCGCGTCGCTCCACAGTGGGTTCTCCAGCCCGACCACGGCACGCGCCGCCCGGGCGAGCATCCACTCGAAGAGGATCTGGTCGCCGGCCTGGTGGAACAGCCGATCCGGGCGACCCCACTGCCGGCTGGTCAGCCACAGCGCGAGCGCGAGGTATCCGCCCACCACCGCCACGTCCGGCGTACCGGCGGACAGTCGGCGGCGGGCGACGGCCTCGACCGGACGCTCGGCCGTGCCGGTGGACATCAGGACGTGCGGTCGGTCAGCGACCGTACGTCCCACACCCAGACGTCCAGTTCCATCCGGGCCGGACCGACCAGTTGCTCGACGGTCTGCCGCAGCGGCTCGGAGTGGTGCTGACGGACCGGCAGCACCAGGACCGCAGCCTGCCAGTACCGCAGTTCGTCCAGGGAGCGGCGCCGCTGGCGGTCGTCCAGTTGAGGCGTCCGGCCGGTCGTCGCGACCTCCTCCAGCAACCGCCCGATGCCGCTCGGCCGGCCACCGAACCGGCCCGGGTCGCCGGTGTTGCCGTTGCGCGGGGCGAGGAAATAGCCGCCGGGGATCTTGAAGTCGAGGTTGGTGGCGGCGGCCCAGCGCATGGCGTGGGTGTTGCCCATGCTGGGCACCGGGATCGGCACGAGGGTCTGGTCCGGCCCGACGTAGGCGCGCCAGCGGTCGGAGGTGATGAAGTCCGGCACCGGCGGCCGGGTGGTCATCGGCAACGGCATCGGCGTGATCGGCAGCAGCGCGAGGACCAGGCCACCGGCGGTCAGCGTACGCAGGGTCCGCCGGTCCAGCGGCAGCGTGCGGCTCCGCTCGATGGCCAGGGCCAGCAGGATCGCCACGACCACGCTGGTGATCAGGCCGAACCGGGTCGGCACCACCGCGTCGAGCAGCGGCAACCGGACCAGCCACTCCCACGGCCCGACGATCAGCTCGCGGTCCCACCAGGTGATGCGCTCGCCAAGCGAGAGCAGGGCGTAGAAGGCCGCGGTCGCGGCGAGCGCCCGGACCAGCACCTCCCGCCGCAGCCAGAGCACGATCCCGACGGCGATCAGCGCCAGACTCCACCCGAAGAAGGCGTTCTCCTCGGAGTAGTTCGGGGCGAGGTTGACGTTCGCCCGCTGGTTGCCGCCGACGGTCGGCGAGCCGGGGGCGAAGTACGCGGCGATGTCGTTGCCGTAGTCGCGGACGGCGTCGCTGAGCCCGTGGTACGCCATCGGCCCGGCGAACTGGATGTACAGCGGGTACGCCAGCAGCGAGCCGGCGATCACCGTGCAGGTGGCCACCGCCTTGCCCAGCGGTCGCCAGGCCGTCGACCAGAGCCCTGGTCGCTGTACGACCACGGCGATCAGGAAGATCCCGCAGCCCATCGCGGTGAAGAGCAGTATCTCCTCGTTGATGAACGCCTGCGCGGTGACCAGCAGGGCCAGCAGTGCGCCGTCCCGGTACGGCCGGGTGGACCGGGTGATGACCATCACCCGCCAGACGATGAACGGCAGCAGGAACTGGCTGATGATGTTCGGGTGCCAGCTGGCGTGCGACAGCATCGCCGGCGAGAAGCCGCAGAACCAACCGCCCACCACGGCGGCCAGCGGGTTGCTCACCACGTGCCGGGACAGCACGTGGTACCAGGCTGTGGCGGTGCCGGCGAGGCCGAGCGTGACCAGCAGTACGAAGGTGACGGCGGGTCCGAACAGCAGGGTCACCGGCACCATCGGGATACCCAGCGCGAGGATGGCCGTGTTGGCCATCAGGTTGACCCCGTCCGGGTAGTTGAACTGCTCGGTGAAGAACGGGAACTCGCCGTGCAGCACCACCCGTACCGAGTGGGCCAGGAAGAACTGCACCTGGGCCGGGTCGCTGCTGTAGAGCGACGCCACCCGCCCGGCCGGGTCGGCCCAGATCTGGCTGGTCACCCAGACCGCGACGAGCAAAAACCCGCCAAAGACCGCGAGATCCTGCCGGCGGCGCGTCCACCGGAACCGGCGCCGTCGCGAAGGGACGGCGCCCTGCCCGTCTTCGGGCGTACCGGTGTCCACAGTCGGGGCCGGGGTCGGGCCGGTGTCCACCTCGGTCGCCGTGGTGGCGTCGGTGGCGGGAGCATCCGCGACCGGCGTGGCGGCCCGGTTGGACTGCGCCACCGGAGTCACGCCGTCGGCTGCGACGCCGACGGTGCCGGACGAGCGTGGCGCCGGCGTCGAGTCGGTCGTGGCCGGGGCGGAGTCGTCCGGGGCGGCGTCGCCGGCCGGGACAGGGCCCCGCATACCCTTACCCAGGGTGACGGGCTCGGACGGCGAGCCCGTGGCGACGTCGGATTCCGGCGGTGCTGCGGCGCGGGTCTCAGCAGGCGTCACAGTCGGCGGAGTCTACCCGAGTGGGGAAATAGCCCCAAAGTCGACGCGACGTCCTCTGTGGCCGGAGTGTGCTCCGGCGCGACGCAGCGTGAGGCGGCGCGAACCATCGGCGGGACATCTCGTACTATTGCCCTCCGACACGACGACCGAGGCGATCGGGGGCGTAACAGGTGGCTTCAGTCCGCTGGCGCGGCTTGACGGCCACCGGCCTGTCTGCCCTGTTGGTCGCCACCGCCGCCTGCGGGCCGGTCGCCGAGCGCCAGCCACGGGATCTGCGGGTCGGCTACGACAGCATGGATGGTTCGCTGACCGTGTGGCCGGCGCGCGGCTCGCTGGCCGAGGACGCGGCGACGACGACCGCCGTCACCGAGGCGGTACGCGACTGGCGGTCACCGGCCGACGACCGGGTGCACCTGCCCTCGTCCGGGATCCTCTTCTCCGGTGAGGTCGACGGTTCCCCGCTGGCCCTGGTCGCCGCGTCGGTGCCCGGTCAGGCCGCCTCCTGGCTGCTCCAGCTCACCGGCGACGGTGACCGGTACGTGGTCAGCCGCGCCACCGAGTACACCGATCCCGGCTACCTGGTCTACTCCGACGTGCTGCCGGTGCAGACCGCCGACGGGCGGCGCTATCTCACCTCGGAGCGCGTCCGGCGGCTGACCGGCCCGAACGGTCGCACCCTGTCCAGCAGCGACGGTCTCACCGACCCGGTCGACGTGCCGAAGTGCCAGGCGGTGACGGTGACCGCCGCCCTGCGGTCCACCGAGTCGCTGCCCCGGGGCCGCTCCGCCGACCGGCTGCTCGACCTCGGCACCGGCACCGCGGGCCCCCGCTACCCCTTGGTACGCGACGAGAGCGGCTCGGGCAAGCGCGCGCTAACGGGCCTCGACACCTGCCTGCTGGCCGGCGAGGATGGCCCGTTCGGCAGCGTCCCCCGGCGGATCGGTGACCGGGACGCCCCGCAGTCGGTGCCGGCGTCCTGGCCGAAGGCGAAACTGGCCGTGCGTACGCTGGGCGAGGTGGCCCTCGGCGGCGGTAAGCCGGCCGAACTGGATCAGCTGACCTGGGAGACCGCCGACGGCGCCATGAGCGCGGTCGTGTACCGGCCCGCCGACGGTGGCCCGGTGGTGCTCTCCCCCGCCGACCGGACCAACCAGTTGCAGGTCTACGAACTGCCGGTGCCCGGGCAGCCGCTGGCCGTACTGAGCTGGCGCTCCACCAAGGACACCACGCTGTCGGTACCGCCGAACACCACCCGCCTGGTCGACCGCCCCGGCCTGGTGGTGGTACCCCTCCCCGAGCGCAACGAGACCTTCAGCCTCGCCGCCGACGAGAAAACCCACTACCGCTCCGCCGGCTCCCCCCGCCGCTAACCCCCACGCCCCACGCCTCCGGCGATCATGGACTTGTGGCGCCCCACATAACGGGCTCGCCGACGCAAAACGCCCACCACAACTGCATGATCCACGCGCGTGGTGTGGCGACGCGCGTGGTGGGGGGCCCGGCACTGCTGGGGGCGGTGCCGGGCCGGGCCCGGGGTGGGTCAGTTGGGGGTGGGGGTGGTGGTGTCGGGGGTGAAGCGGATCGGGGGGTCGACCGGGTCGGTGTCCAGGCGGGAGATCCAGCCGGTGACGTCGCGGGCCACCCCCTGGGCGGTCAGGCCGAGGTCGGCAAGGATCTGCGCACGGGAGCCGTGCGGGTGCCAGTCGGCCGGTACACCCAGGTCGCGCAGTGGCACCGTGACACCGGCGTCCCGCATGGCCTGGGCGAGGGCGTCGCCGACGCCGCCGACCCGGACGCCGTCCTCGATGGTGACCACGAGGCGGTGTGTCGTGGCCAGCTCGACCAGTTCGGCCGGGACCGGGCGGACCCAGCGCGGGTCGACCACGGTGACCCCGTAGCCCTGCTCGGCGACCCGGGCGGCGACGTCCATGCCCAGCTGGCCGAAGGAGCCGACCGCGACCAGCAGCACGTCGGTACGCGCCGACTCGGCCAGCACGTCGACGGTGCCGACCCGGCGCACGGCGGGCAGGTCGGCGGCGACGGCGCCGGTCGGGAAGCGCAGGATCGTCGGGCCGTCGTCGACGGCAACCGCCTCGCGCAGCTCCTCGCGCAGGCTGGCGGCGTCGCGGGGTGCGGCGATCCGCAGGCCGGGCACGACCCCGAAGACCGACATGTCCCAGATGCCGTAGTGGCTCGGCCCGTCGGGGCCGGTGATGCCGGCCCGGTCCAGCACGAACGTGACCGGCAGCTTGTGCATCGCCACGTCCAGCAGGACCTGGTCGAAGGCCCGGTTGAGGAAGGTCGCGTAGACCGCCACCACCGGGTGCAGCCCACCGAGCGCCAGACCGGCCGCCGAGGTCGCGGCGTGCTGCTCGGCGATGCCCACGTCGTAGGTGCGCTCCGGGTACTTGCGGGCCAGCTTCGCGATGCCGGTCGGCTCAGCCATGGCGGCGGTGATCCCCACCACGTCGGGCCGCTCGTCGGCGATCGCGACCAACTCGTCGGCGAAGACGTTGGTCCACTTCACCGACGGCGCGGCGACCAACTGGCCCGTCTCGACGTCGAACGCACTACTTGGGCCGTGCAGGCAGTCCGCCTCGTCCTCCTCCGCGGGGCGGTAGCCGTAGCCCTTGCGGGTGACCGCGTGCACGATCACCGGGCCGCCGAAGTTCTTCGCCGCCCGCAGCGCCACCTCGACCGCGGCGACGTCGTGCCCGTCGACCGGGCCGACGTACTTGATGCCAAGGTCCTCGAACATCGCCTGCGGCGCGACCGCGTCCTTGATGCCCTTCTTGACCGCGTGCAGCACCTCGTACATCGGCTTGCCGACCAGCGGGGTCGAGCCGAGGGCGTCCTTGACGGCGTCGAGGACCTTCTCGTACCCCGGGTTCAGCCGCAGGGTCGAGAGGTGGTCGGCGAGGCCGCCGATGGTCGGCGCGTACGACCGGCCGTTGTCGTTGACCACGATCACCAGGGGGTTACCGGCGGCGGCGATGTTGTTCAGCGCCTCCCAGCACATGCCGCCGGTCAGCGCCCCGTCGCCGACCACGGCGACCACGCTGCGCGACTCGCCCCGCAGCGCGTACGCCTTGGCCAGCCCGTCGGCGTACGACAGGGCGGTGGAGGCGTGCGAGTTCTCGATGATGTCGTGTTCACTCTCGGCCTGGCTCGGGTAGCCGGAGAGCCCGCCGCGCTGGCGCAGCTGGTCGAAGCCCTCCTGCCGGCCGGTGACGATCTTGTGAACGTACGCCTGGTGGCCGGTGTCGAACAGCAGCCGGTCACGGGGAGAGTCGAAGACCCGGTGCATCGCGAGAGTGAGTTCCACCACGCCCAGATTGGGGCCGATGTGCCCACCGGTACGCGACACCTTGGCGATCAGGAAGTCACGGATCTCGGCGGCGAGGATGTCCAGCTCGGTCGCCGACATCCGCTTGACGTCCTGGGGACCGTGCACCGTGGCCAGCAGCCGGCCCTGGTTGGCCGTGTCCTCTTCAACACTCATGACCGCAGAGTCTATCGGCCCCCGCGTACCGCGCAGCCCGGGTCGAGGAGCCCTCGACGCTGAGCGAGGGCTCAGCGGCGCACCCGCAGCCGGCGCGGCGCCCCGGTCCCCACCGCACCGGCGGGCGATCCGGCCCGGTACGGCGGGCCGGCGGGCGTCCAGGAGCCGAGCACCGTCGCCCGGGTGGCCCCGGTCACCGACGGGAGCGCCCCGGGCAGCCCGTGCCAGGACAGCCAGCCCAGCAGCGCGAACGCGTACGCCTCCTTCGCCTGCGCCGGAATGCCCAGCTCGTCGGTGGTACGCAGCCGCCAGCGACCGGCGCCGAGCGCGGCGAGCCGACGCCGCAGCGTGGGGTTGCGCACCCCGCCACCGGCGGCGACCACCTCGACCACCCGGTGCCGGTCGCAGGCGTCCGCCACCACCCGGGCGGTCAGCTCGGTCAGGGTGGCGAACACGTCGTCGGCCGGCACCGGCTCGCCGACGGCGGCCAGCCGCTCGCCGAGGTACCGGGCGTGGAACAGCTCCTTGCCGGTCGACTTCGGCGCAGGGGCGGCGTAGTACGGCTCGGCGAGCAACTCGGCCAGCAGGGCATCATGCACCCTGCCGGCCGCCGCGCGGGCACCGTCGCGGTCACAGGGGGCGTCCAGGTAGCGTCGGGCGGCGGCGTCGAGCAGGGCGTTGGCCGGGCCCACGTCGTACCCGAGCACCGGCGCCCCGGCCGCGACCACGGTGAGGTTGGCGATGCCGCCCAGGTTCAGCGCCGCCCGGGGCACCGGGCCGCCACCAGCCAGCAGCAGGGCGTCGAAGGCCGGCACCAGCGGCGCACCCTGCCCGCCGGCGGCGACGTCCGCCGAGCGCAGGTCACCGAGCACCGGTACGCCGACCCGGGCGGCCACCCGGGCCACCGAGCCCAGTTGCAGGGTGCCCCGGGCCCGCCCGCCCTCGACCCAGTGGAAGACCGTCTGGCCGGGCGACACCACGGCGTCGACTTCGTGGCCGGCCAGCTCCACGCCCACCGCCGCCGCCTCGGCGAAGACCTCCCCCAACCGGTTGTCCAGCCGGCACACGTCCTCGATCGTGATCGTCGCGGGCGGCAGCACCGCACCGATCGCGGCGCGCAGCTCCTCGTCGTAGTCGAGACCCCGGTGCCCGAGCGGCCGCAACCACAGCGTGTCGCCCTCCACGCCGAACTCGGCCGCCGCCACGTCCACCCCGTCGTACGAGGTGCCCGACATCAGCCCAACGATCTTCAAGGAAGGGCCCCTTCTTAACGTGAGCGGTAGAGGAAGGGCCCCTTCTTAACACTCACCCCTCGGGCGGCAGCAGCAACCCGACCAGCTCCACGTGCTGGGTCATCGGGAAGAGGTCGTAGCCGCGCAGCGCCTCCAGCCGCCAGCCCAGGCCGGTGAAGACCCGCAGGTCCCGGGCGAACGCGGCCGGGTCGCAGGCCACGTACGCCACGACGCGCGGCCCGGCGGCCACCACGTCGCGCACCACCCGGGCGCCGGCCCCCGACCGGGGCGGGTCGAGCACCACCACGTCGACCGGCCCGGTGATCCGGCGGCGGGCCAACGCGGTCTCCACCCGGGCCGCCACCACCTCGACCCGGGGCAGGTCGCGGAGGTTCTCCCGGGCCGCCGCGCTACCGTCACCGGCCGCCTCGACGAGGGTGACCCGCCCGGACGAACCGACCCGGCCGGCCAGCGCGGCGGCGAACAGCCCGGCCCCGCCGTAGAGGTCCCAGGCGGTCTCTCCCGGCCGGGGCTCGGTCAGCTCCAGCACGGCCTCGACGAGAGTCTGCGCGGCGGCGGGATGCACCTGCCAGAAGGACGAGGCGGGCAACGACCACTCCCGGCCCGCGGCCCGCTCCCGGACCCGCTCCGGGCCGCTCACCATCCGGGTACGCCCGGCCGCCACGGCGGTCACCGCCACGTCCCCGCCGGTGGAGGCGACGACCTCCACCGCCTCGGCGTCCGGCCAGTCCGCCCCGGCGGAGGTGAGCACCGGCAGTTCCTGGATGGCCGGGTGGGCGATCAGGCAGCGGTCGACCGGCACCACCTCGTGCGAGCGGTGCTTGAGCAGCCCGGCCCGGCCCGCCGCGTCCACCGCGTAGCGGACCCGGGAGCGCCAGCCGAGCGGGCCGCCCGGCAACGCCTCGACCCGGACCCCCAGCGCGTCGCACTCGGCCTCGTCGAGGCCGCCGAGCCGGACGAGCTGTTCCCGGACGACCGAGGTCTTCCAACCGAGCTGGGCCTCCGGGGCGACGTGTTGCAGGTCGCAACCGCCACAGCGACCCGGCCGGGCGTACGGGCACGGCGGGGTCACCCGGTCCGGGGCGGCTTCCAGCACGGTGACCGCGTCGGCCCGGACGAAGCCCCGGTGCACCTCGGTCACCTCGGCCACCACCCGTTCGCCGGGCAGCGCGTGCCGGACGAAGACGACCTGGCCGTCCACCCGGGCCACGCAGTGCCCGCCGGGGGCGACCGCCGCGACGGTCAGCTCGACCCGCTGGGCCTCCTCCAGCCCGCCGCTCACGCCATCGCTCCGCGGTTCGCCAACAGGGCGGGGCAGCTCACTCACCGCGCCTCACCCGCTGGCGGCTGGCTCTCCTGGGACGGGGTGGAGACCACCGGCGGCAGGGTGCTGCGTGGCGCGACCCGGGGACCGCGGGCCGGGCCCCGGCCCAGCGTGGCGTCCATCCGGTCGAGGTCCTTCCCGGCGGTCGAGGCGAGCTGCCACGGCACGCTGGTCACCATCACCCCCGGCTCGAACAGCAACCGGCCCTTCAGCCGCAGTGCGCTCTGGTTGTGCAACAGGTTCTCCCACCAGTGTCCGACGACGTACTCGGGGATGAAGACGGTGACCACGTCACGCGGCGAGTCCCGGCGGACGCCGGCCACGTAGTTCAGGATCGGGCGGGCGATCTCCCGGTACGGCGAGTCGATCACGGCCAGCGGGATCGGCACGGCCCGCCGTTCCCAGTCGGCCTGCAACTGCCGGGTGTCGGCGTCGTCCACGTTCACGGTCACCGCGGTGAGCGTGTCCGGCCGGGTGGCCTGCGCGTACGCCACCGCCCGCAGGGTCGGCTGGTGCAGCTTGCTGACCAGCACGATCGCGTGGTTGCGGGCGGGCAGCACCGGCCGGCCCTCGTCCGGGGTCAGCTCGACGGCGACCCGGTCGTAGTGCCGGCGGATGGCCAGCATCAGCAGATAGATCACGCCCATCGCGACGATGGCGATCCAGGCACCGAGCAGGAACTTGGTGACCAGCACGATGAGCAGGACCGTCCCGGTCATCGCCATGCCGAAGGCGTTGATTGCCCGGGAGCGGACCATCCGGCGGCGCGCCTGCGGATCCCGCTCGGTACGCAGGTGCCGGTTCCAGTGCCGGATCATGCCGGCCTGGGAGAGGGTGAACGAGACGAAGACCCCCACGATGTAGAGCTGGATGAGCTTGGTCACCTCGGCCTGGAAGCCGATGATCAGCACGATCGCGAAGACGGCCAGGAAGAGGATGCCGTTGGAGAAGGCGAGCCGGTCGCCCCGGGTGTGCAGTTGCCGGGGCAGGTAGCGGTCCTGGGCGAGGATCGAGCCGAGGACCGGGAAGCCGGTGAACGCCGTGTTGGCGGCCACGAAGAGGATCGTGGCGGTCACCCCGACGACCAGGAACAGCAGCACCGAGCCGGACCCGAAGATCGTCTCGCCGAGCTGGGCGGTGACCGTCTTCTGCACGTACCCCTGGGGACCGGAGACGATCTGCTGGCTCGGGTCCTCCACGAACTGCAGCCCGGTGAGCCGGGCCAGCCAGACGATGCCGATCAGCATGGTCACCGCGACCAGGCCGAGCAGCAGCAGGGTGGTGGCGGCGTTGCGGCTCTTGGGCGGCTTGAACGCCGGCACCCCGTTGGAGATCGCCTCCACCCCGGTGAGCGCGGCACAGCCGGAGGAGAAGGCGCGCAGCAGCAGGAACGCCATCACCCAGCCGGTGGTGTCGTGCCACTCTGCGGCGATGACGAGGTCGGCACTGGGAGCGCGCAGGTCGTGGCCGAGCACGACGACCCGGACCAGCCCGGTGAGAATCATGCCGACGATGACGATCATGAACCCGTAGGTGGGGATGGCGAACGCGGTGCCCGACTCCTTGAGGCCACGCAGGTTGACCGCGGTCAGCAGGGCCACGGCGGTGACCGCGACGAGCACCTTGTGGTCCGCCACGAACGGGATCACCGAGCCGAGGTTGGCCACCCCGG
The DNA here is from genome assembly GCA_005402585.1 of Micromonosporaceae bacterium KJ-029. Lineage (GTDB taxonomy): Bacteria > Actinomycetota > Actinomycetes > Mycobacteriales > Micromonosporaceae > Micromonospora. The sequence continues at coordinate 106,619 of BIFP01000016.1, forward strand.
AGGAGACCGACACGGCGACCGTCAGCACGTAGTCGACCAGCAGCGCGCTGGCCACCCCGATGCCGAAGCGGGGGCCGAGGTTGACCGTGGCCACCTCGTAGTCGCCGCCCCCTGAGGGGTAGGCGTGCACGTTCTGCCGGTAGCTGGCCACCACGGTCAACATCACCACGATGACGGCGAGGGCGACCCACGGCGAGAAGACGAAGGCCGAGGCGCCCGCGATGGAGAGCATCAGCAGGATCTCGTCCGGCGCGTACGCCACGCTGGACAGCGCGTCCGAGGCGAAGACGGGCAGGGCGATGCGCTTCGGCAGGAGGGTGTGCTTGAGCCGGTCGGACCGGAACGGTCGACCGACGAGCAGCCGCTTCAGCAGGGAGGTGGATCGGGCCACAGCCGCCAAGCGTACGACCACCGCCGGCCGCCTCGCCGCCGGTGGCGGCCACGATCGGTGGGGCGCGGGTCGGTGGGCCGCGCACCGCGCCGCCGGAGTACCGTCGGTCCCCGTTCGTGGCCCCGACGTGGCAGGCTCGCAGGCGACGAGGCGCAGCGGTACGCACCTTGGGAGGCAGCGTGCATGTCGTGATCATGGGATGTGGCCGGGTCGGCTCGACCCTGGCCCACAGCCTGGAGTCCCGCGGGCACTCGGTGGCGATCATCGACCAGGACGCCGACTCCTTCCGCCGGCTCGGGCCCGACTTCGGCGGGATCACGGTCACCGGGGCCGGTTTCGACGGCGACGTGCTTCGCCAGGCCGGCATCGAGCGGGCGGACGCGTTCGCCGCCGTCTCCAGCGGCGACAACTCCAACATCATCTCGGCTCGGCTGGCCCGGGAGACGTTCGGCGTGTCCCGGGTGGCGGCCCGCATCTACGACCAGCGCCGGGCGCAGGTCTACGAGCGGCTGGGCATCCCCACCGTGGCCACCGTCCGGTGGACCGCCGACCGGATGCTGCGGCACCTGCTGCCCGAGGGCAACGTGGAGATCTTCCGCGACCCGACCAGCACCGTGTCGATCATCGAGGTGCCGGTGCACAAGGACTGGATCGGTCGCCCGGTGCGGGCCATGGAGGAGGCGACCGGGGCCCGGGTGGCGTACCTGACCCGCTTCGGCATCGGCACGCTGCCCACCGCCTCCAGCGTGGTGCAGGAGGGTGACCAGGTCTTCATGCTGGTCACCGATGACATGGTGGCCACGGTCACGGCGGTGGCGGCGGCGCCGGAAGGAGCGCAGTGATCATGCGGATCGCGATCGCCGGTGCGGGCAACGTGGGGCGCTCGATCGCCCAGGAGCTGATCGAGAACGGCCACCAGGTCATGCTGATCGAGCGGCAGCCGCGGATGCTGCGACCCGACCGGGTGCCGGACGCGGAGTGGGTGCTGGCCGACGCCTGCGAGCTGGCCAGCCTGGAGGAGGCCGACCTCGCCGGCTGCGACGTGGTGGTCGCGGCGACCGGCGACGACAAGGTCAACCTCGTGGTCTCGCTGCTGGCCAAGACCGAGTTCGCGGTGCCACGGGTGGTCGCCCGCGTCAACCGGGCCGAGAACGAGTGGCTGTTCACCGAGCAGTGGGGTGTGGACGTGGCGGTCAGCAAGCCACGGGTGATGGCCGCACTGGTCGAGGAGGCGGTGACGGTCGGCGACCTGGTCCGCCTGATGACCTTCCGGCAGGGCGAGGCCAACCTCGTCGAGATCACGTTGCCGCCGACCGCGCCGTACGTCGGGCAGCCGTTGCACGCGGTGCCGCTGCCCCGGGACGCCGCACTGGTGGCGATCCTGCGCGGCAGGCGCGTGCTGGTGCCCAGCCAGGACGACCCGATCGAGGCCGGCGATGAGCTGATCTTCGTCTGCACGGCCGAGGTGGAGGACGCGGTACGGGCGGTGGTGCTCGGGCCGGACAGCGTCGAGCGCACCCGCGAGTCGCGCTGAGGCGACGGGCGCCGAACCGCTCAGCTGGTCAGCGGTGCCGGCTCCGACTCCCGAGTGACCCGGCGTACGGTCCAGACCGTGATCAGCAGCAGCAGGACGTACGGCGGGTAGCCCAGGACCAGCCGGGCCACGCCGAGCGCGGTGTCCTGCTCGGCGAGGTAGAGCCCGGCCTGCACGCCCACCTTGGCCAGCCAGACCACGCCCCACAGCACGGTCAGCCCGGTGAAGGTCCGCACCAGTTTCGGGTCGTCGCGCCACTCGGAGCTGCCCTTGGCCACCAGCACCGACCAGAGCCACCCCACCAGGGGCTGCCGGAGCGCCGCCGAGGCCAGCAGCGCCACCCCGTAGCCGATGCCGTAGAGGATGCCGGGCAGGTAGAAGTCGCGGGCCTCGCCGGTGCGCCAGGCGATGGCGGCGCCGATGGCGATGCCGAACAACCCGTTGACCGCGTGCCGAACCGGCCGGCGCTGAGCCAGCCGCAGCGCCCCGATCAGCACCGCCACGCCCACCGACGCGATCACCGCGGGGCGCAGCTCGCCGAGGATGTTGACGACCACGAAGACCACCACCGGGATGCTGGACTCCACCAGCCCCCGCCAGCCGCCGAGTTGGTCGGCCATCTGCTCGGCGACGGTGGGCAGCCGCTCCTCGTCCGCCGGCTGGGTTGCCGGCTGCTGTCCGGTAGTCATCGCCCGCCCTTCAGAGACTGTCGCGTACCCTCGCGGCGGCCGCCCGGGGTTACCCGGAAGTCTCTCATCCGGCGTACCCGTGCGTTCACTTCGACGGCTCCAGCTCGTAGTACGGGTTGTAGATCACCTTGCGGTCGTCCCGCACCGCGATCCGCCCCTTGGCGGTCAGGTGCCGCCCCGGCTCGATGCCGGTGATGTGCCGCCGCCCGAGCCAGACCAGCGTCACCACGTCGCTGCCGTCGTAGAGGTCCGCCTCCAGCGCCGGCTGGTTGGTCCGCGGCGTGTAGACGACGGTACGCAGCCGGCCGGTGACCGAGGCCACCTGCCCGCGGGCGCACTGCATCACCGGCACCGCGCCGCACCGGGCACTCTCCTGTTGCAGCTGCTGCGCCTCGATCTCGGCCTCGCTCGCGGTGAGCCGGCGCAGCATCCGCCGCAGCGAACCCCGACCCTCGTCGGTGCTCATGACCTCCGCGTCACCCTCCCCAGACCAGCCGGCTGGTGCCAGCACCCGCCGCCGCTCCGGCGGCGCCGGAACGGCTCCAGCCAGCGTACTTCGCGCGGAGCCGCCCCGGCGCTCCCGGGAGGGTCGGTCTCGGTCTCTCAGCGGGCACCGGGCGCCGACGTGGCGTCGGCCTCGGCTCCGGCCTGGCCGGCCTGCTCAGCCTCCTCACGCGGCAGCCGCAGCGGCAACGGCTCGCGCACCGGCTTGGCCTCACCGCCCCGGTCGACGACCAGTCCGTCCAGGCACTGGACCAGCGGGCCGGCAGCGGCCGGGTTGGTGGCCGCCTCGCCCTGGTACACCGCGCGGACCATCCACCGCGGCCCGTCGACGCCGACGAACCGCAGGTCGGTCAGGCCGTCCTCGGTACGCACCCGGGCGTGCAGCTCGGTGCCGTACTCGCCGGACACCTCCTGCGCGGCGGCACCGTCCTTGAACAGCGACTGGCGGATCTCCTCGCGTACCTCGTCCCAGATCCCCTCGGAACGCGGGGCGGCGAAGACGCCGAGTTGCAGGGCACTCTGCCCGTGCACCAGCACGACCTGCTGGATCACACCCTGCTGGTCGGCCTGCACCCGCACCTCGACATCGGGCACCGCCGGGATCTGCAGGCTGCCCAGGTCGAGCCGCTGCACCCCGTCGGGTGCCTCGGTGACGTCGTACGGCCCGCGCGCCGGCTCCGCCGGGGCCGGCGCGGCGCCCTCGGCGGTCTCGGGCGCCTCGGTGGCCCGCTCGTCACGGGCGTGCCGTCCCGCGGCCCGCTTTCGGGAGAAGATCACTGGGTCCACCCTCCGCTGTTCGCACTCACCGTGCCACCTCTTCCGTCCGCGCCGTCCGTCGTCGGCGGCGGTACCAAACCGACGTGCCCGCCGGTCGAGCCGTGCCCGCCGGTCCCACGCCCGGACGCCGGTAGCTCGGCCACCGGCTGGAAGGCCGCCCGTTCCACCCGCTGCACAACGAGTTGCGCGATCCGGTCGCCCCGAGAGATCTTCACCGGCACAGCCCGATCATGGTTGATCAGGTTGACCAGGATCTCACCCCGGTAGCCGGCGTCGACCGTACCGGGCGCGTTGAGCACCGTCACGCCGAGTCTGGCCGCAAGCCCCGATCGGGGGTGTACCAGACCCACATACCCCTCGGGCAGCGCGATCGCCACCCCGGTCGGCACCAGCGCCCGACCGCCGGGCGGCAACTCGACGTCGGTGGCCGCCACCAGGTCGGCGCCGGCGTCACCAGAATGGGCGTACGCCGGCAACGGCAGCTCGGGGTCGAGCTGCCGGATCGGCACGGGCACCAGGTCGGTCACGGTTTCCCTCTTTCGTCCGTTCCGCTGGGGGTGACCCTGCCATCCTGCCCGGTACCCGGGTGGCCGTGCGCCGTACCCTGGCAGGAGTGAGCCAGTCACCGTCTTCTTCGACCACCACGGCGACCCCGGCGTACGCCGAACGGCTCCTCCTGCCCTGGTGGCTGTGGCTCGCGGGGCTGGCCGCCGCCGCCCTGCTCGCGGCCGAGGTGTGGATGGGCGGGGCCGGCGTACGGGCCTGGTTGCCGTTCGCGGTGCTGCTGCCCGTCGCCGTCGCCGGGTTGGCCTGGCTGAGCCGGATCCGGATCGCGGTGACCGACGGCGAGCTGCGGGTCGACGACGCCCGGCTGCCGGCACGCTTCGTCGCCGACGCCATCCCGCTGGACGCCGACGGGCGCCGTGAGGTGCTCGGCGTCGGGGCGGATCCGCTGGCGTTCGTCGTCCAGCGCCCGTGGATCGGGGGCGCGGTCCAGGTGGTCCTTAACGATCCGGCCGATCCCACCCCGTTCTGGGTGGTCAGCTCCCGGCACCCGGTCGAGCTGGCCGAGGCCATCCTGGCCGCCCGCGACGCGGCGAACTGATCCGCCGCGCCCGGCCCACCACGGCCCGGGACCCGCTGCACCCGCCGGTTCCGGCCGTCAGGGCGCGCCGGGCAGCGCGGGCGGGGCACCGGGCAGGGTCGGTGGGGCACCGGGCAGGCTGCGCCGCTGCCGGCGCAGGTCGGTGCGGAGCTGATCGGCCAGCATCCGGGTGGCCCGCCGGTTCAGGTAGCTCGCCACCGCGGCGCCGGTGAGGAACGGGCCCAGCGTGGTCAGGTTGCGACCGAACCGCTTGAGCAGGGTGTCCCGCAGCTCGCGGCGGGCGGCCGTGCCGAGCACGGCGCCGATACCCACGCCGGGCATCATCGGGTTGATCCCCCGCTGGTTGGCCCAGGCCTGCACCAGGGCGACCGTCCGCTGGGTGCCGCCGGCGGGCAGCGGTACGCCGTAGACCTCGTGCAGTTCACCGGTCAGCTTCAGCTCGATCGCCACCACCGTGACCGTCTCGGCGGCGAGCAGGACCGGCGCGGACAGCAGGCTCGGGGCGACCGTCCACTGCACCGCGGATGCGCCGCCGCCGGCCGCACCGATTCCCGCGGTCGCCCGGGACGCGTTGCGTACCAGCCGGTCGGCCAACTCCTCGCCGTCCAGGCCGGGGAAGTGCCGGCGCAGCGTGGCCAGGTCACGGACCGGCACGTGCGGGGCGATCTCGGCGACCGTGTCGACCATCCAGCGCAACGCCGCCCTTGGTTTGAACAGGTCGCCGACCCCTCGTGCCCGGGCCTGGCCGACCAGTCGACCGAGCAACTGGCGCCGCGTCGCCGGCTCGACGTCGTCGGCGGTCAGCGCCACCACTGTCGCGTTCAGCTCGTCCGCACGCTCGTCGCGTTCGCTCATGCCGACGCTCCGCTGCGCTCCGCGCCGCCATGAGGCACCACCGCACTGAGCCCGACGATTCGCTCGCTCCGCTCGCTCATGGCTCGACCTCCCGGCTGGACCACCGCCGGCGCGGCGTCCGTGCCTCACGAGTCAACCAGGTCACTCGGCGCGGCGCTCGCCGAGCCGGGCAGCGGCGGCTCCGCCCGGGAGCCGCCGCTGTGGTGGTGTCGTGCCGTCGTTCAGACGCACTCGCGGCAGATCAGCTCGCCGTTACGCTCGATCGCCAACTGGCTGCGGTGATGCACCAGGAAACAGCGGGCACAGCGGAACTCGTCCTGCTGCATCGGCAGCACCTTGACCGTGAGCTCCTCGTCGGCCAGGTCGGCGCCGGGCAACTCGAAGCTCTCAGCCACTTCGGCCTCGTCGACGTCCACGGCGCCCGACTGCGAGTCGACACGCCGGGCCTTGAGCTCTTCCAGGCTGTCCTCGCCGAGGTCGACCTCGTCGCGGCGCGGGGCGTCGTAGTCGGTGGCCATCGGTTTCACTCTCCCATTTCGATGTTGTCGCTTCCGGTTGTAACGCCGGACGACGCTGTTTCGGTTCCCGCTGGCCGGCCACCGCAAGTGTCGGCCACCTGACCCGACGACCGTTCGGGCCAAACCGCCGGAGGAACTCTCCCGGCGAGCGCGGAACCCTACCCCCCCTTTGGGCGAGGCATGTATACCGCCCTCGTGGCTGAGATGTACGCCCCTGCACGGGAAGTTGTTCCCAATGTGACTCAGGCGACACGAAGATAGGGGTAGTACTACCCGGTTCTCGGATGCCGCGCCGGCATGTCGGACTGTTTCACGCGACGGTCGGACAACCGTTAACCTCAGCGGCGTACCTGACGGCCGGCGGGACGGCCCGACCACCGACGGCCGCCGCCACCCACCACTGCTCGGGAGCACCCTGATGAGCTTTGCGCGAGTGCGAGCACTCGTTGTCGTCGGCATGCTGGCGGTGGTCGCCTTGGTCTTCGTGATCGTCGCCATGGTCCGGGACACCCAGAGTAACGCCGGTTTGGCCGAGGACTGCCCCGCCGACTGGCCGCGCGCCGACGTCACCCTGCGCGAGCGCAAGGACGTCAAGATCAAAGTGCTGAACGGCACGGACCGCCCCGGGCTGGCCGCCAGCGTCGGCGACGACTTCCGCAACCGCGACTTCCAGGTGAAGGCGGAAGCCACCGAGAAGAAGCAGATCGACGATGTGGCGGTGCTGCGCTACGGCCCGAAGGGCGTGGGTTCGGCGCACCTGCTGCGGGCGTACTTCCTGGGTAACGCGAAACTCGAGTACGACCCCAAGTACAACGACGAGGACATCGTCAGGGTGGTACTCGGCAACAGCTTCCAGCAGTTGGCCACCACCACCGAGGTCAACCAGTCCCTCGGTGACCTCGGCGCCCCGGTCGCCCCGCCCGGCTCCTGCCCGATGCCGGTCGACAACTGACCCGCCCGTTCGCCGGCCCGGCCGGATCACCCGGCCGGCCGGTTGTAGATCTTGACCGGGCGGGTCGATCTGGCCGGCCGAGCGGCCGGACCGATGGTCGCCCGACCGGTCGGCCGTGAAACCCGCGGCACCCCGGGACCGGCACCGGCCCGCCGCGCCGGCTGGCTCACGGGCCGCCGGCGGCGTCCAGTTCGGCGAGGCGGTCGTGCAGGGGGCCGAACAGCGCCGGCGGAGCGGCGATGACCATGTCCGGTCCCGGGGCCAGCCCCTTGAGCCCACCGATCAGCAGGCCGGCCTCGGCCGCCACCAGCCCACCGGCCGCCCGGTCCCAGACCGCCAGCCCCTTCTCGTAGTAGGCGTCGGCCCGCCCCTCGGCGACCACGCAGAGGTCGACGGCGGCGGCACCGAGCCGGCGGATGTCGCGTACCTGCGGAATCAGCTCGGCCACCACCCGGGCCTGGTGCGCCCGGCGACCCGCGTCGTACCCGAAGCCGGTGATCACCAACGCCTGGCCGAGGTCGGTCTCGGTGGAACAGCGCAGGCGCTGGCCGTCGCGCCAGGCACCCCCGCCGAGGGTCGCGGTCCACTCGTCGCCGGTGTGGATGTTGCGGACCACACCCGCCACCACCTCGCCGTCCACCTCCACGGCGATCGACACCGCGCAGTGCGGCAGCCCGTACAGGTAGTTGACCGTGCCGTCGATCGGATCCACGATCCACCGCACCCGCGCCGGGGCCTCCGTGCCGCGCTCCGCCGCGCCGTACTCCTCGCCGAGCACGGCGTCGGCCGGGCGTAGCCGGCGCAGCGCGTCGGTGATCTGGCGCTCGACCGCCCGGTCCGCCGCGGTGACCACGTCGGTCGCGGTGCTCTTGGTGGCCGCGACCGAGACCCCCTCGACCCGCATCCGGTACGCGGTGTCGGCCGCGCCCCGCGCCACGTCGATCGCGATCTCCAGCAGCTCCCGCGGCGGTGGCGCCGAGTCCATCGTCCGTCCCCTTCCCGCACGGCCGGGTTTCCGGGCCCCGCGCGGGTATCATCCTTACAAAGTCCACAAGCGCACCGAATCGGCGGTCCCGATCGCCGGTCAGCCGTGCGGCGCAGGCTGATCGCCGCAGACGGCGTTACAATTCACCCCTGCCCACGCGCCACGGACCGCCCGACCACGGGCCGGCCCGGGACACGGGGGTTCCTCAACCACATCGCCCGGCACGGTGCGCCGGACGATCCGGCCGTGCTCGCTCTTCGCCTCCGGAAGGTCATTCGTGACAGAACCCCGCCAGACCGGCGCCGACGTTCGCTCGCTCACCGACACCCTGATCGCCCACGCGCAGAGCGCCGGCGGCCAGCTCACGTCGGCCCAGCTCGCGCGCACCGTCGAGTCCGCCGAGGTGACTCCGGCCCAGGCCAAGAAGATCCTGCGGGCCCTCTCCGAGGCCGGGGTGACCGTCGTGGTCGACGGCTCGGCCAGCACCCGCCGCCGGGTCGCCGCCGCCCGCTCCGCGACCCCGGCGTCCCGGGCCACCACCGCCAAGACCACCAAGAAGGCGGCGCCGCCCGCCCCGAAGCAGGCGCCCGCGGCCGAGGAGGCGACGGCACCGGCGCCCCGGAAGGCGACCTCGCGCAAGGCCGCCGGCACCACCGCCGAGGTGGCCGCCAAGGCCGCCGCGCCGGCCAAGAAGTCCACCCGTGCCACCAAGGCGACGGTGGCCGCCGCAGCCGGTGCGGGGAAGCCCGCCGCCAAGGCGGCCAAGGGGGACGCCGAGGGCGACGTCGATCCCGAGGAACTCGCTGCCGAGATCGAGGACGTGGTGGTCGAGGAGCCGGCCGAGCTGACCCGGGCCGCCGAGGCCGACGCGGCGAGCTCCGCCAGCGACAACGACTTCGAGTGGGACGACGAGGAGTCCGAGGCGCTCAAGCAGGCGCGCCGGGACGCCGAGCTGACCGCCTCCGCGGACTCGGTCCGGGCGTACCTCAAGCAGATCGGCAAGGTGCCGCTACTCAACGCCGAGCAGGAGGTCGAGCTCGCCAAGCGGATCGAGGCCGGGCTCTACGCCGCCGAGCGCCTGCGCGCCGCCGACGAGGGCGAGGAGAAGCTCGTCCGCGAGATGCAGCGCGACCTGCTCTGGATCTCGCGGGACGGCGAGCGCGCCAAGAACCACCTGCTGGAGGCCAACCTCCGGCTGGTCGTCTCGCTCGCCAAGCGGTACACCGGCCGCGGCATGGCCTTCCTCGACCTCATCCAGGAAGGCAACCTCGGCCTCATCCGCGCCGTCGAAAAATTCGACTACACCAAGGGCTACAAGTTCTCCACCTACGCCACCTGGTGGATCCGCCAGGCCATCACCCGCGCCATGGCCGACCAGGCCCGCACCATCCGCATCCCGGTGCACATGGTCGAGGTGATCAACAAGCTGGGCCGGATCCAGCGCGAGCTGCTCCAGGACCTGGGCCGCGAGCCCACCCCGGAGGAGCTGGCCAAGGAGATGGACATCACACCGGAGAAGGTGCTGGAGATCCAGCAGTACGCCCGGGAGCCCATCTCGCTCGACCAGACCATCGGTGACGAGGGTGACAGCCAGCTCGGCGACTTCATCGAGGACTCCGAGGCCGTCGTGGCGGTCGACGCGGTCTCCTTCTCCCTGCTGCAGGACCAGCTCCAGCAGGTGCTCCAGACGTTGTCCGAGCGTGAGGCCGGTGTGGTACGCCTGCGGTTCGGCCTGACCGACGGCCAACCGCGCACCCTGGACGAGATCGGTCAGGTCTACGGCGTGACCCGCGAGCGCATCCGGCAGATCGAGTCCAAGACCATGTCCAAGCTGCGGCACCCGTCGCGCTCCCAGGTGCTCCGCGACTACCTCGACTGATCAGCACCCGTCAACCGATCGTGTCGTTTTGGCCACTTGGCGTGCAACGCCGGATGGTGATCAGGCGGTTGCACGATTGTGATCGTTGACGTGGCACCCTGGGTGCACGGCACACTGTCCGTGCCATGTGTGACCTCGGTCCCCCGCGGGCACACAGGGAAGGCGAGGCCCGACAAGGGTGTTGCACGATAGGTGACCAAGACCGAAGAGAGTGTTCATCGGTGACGACCAGAGGAGGAAGGCGATGACCCCGACCCTCACGCCGCCGCCCGAGACGGTGAGCCCCCCGGCCGCCGATGAACGGTGCGACCGCTGCAATGCCGCCGGCAAGCTCCGGATCACCCTTTCGGGTGGCAGTGAGCTGGTGTTCTGTGGGCACCACGCCAACAAGTACGCCGAGGATCTCGTGAAGATCACCGTGCGGTACGCGACGGACCCGGAGTTCACCTGGCGCGGCGCCGACCTGATGGCCAACTGAGATCCACAACTCGACATAGCCGGCCGGAGACATCCCCAGGATGTCTCCGGCCGGCTTTTCGCGTCCCCGGGCGCCCCAGCCACCACCCCACCCGACGTACCCGGCCAGGCGGCCGGATCAGAGGGTCTGGACGGTGGCGATGCGCTCCTCGAGCTGCTCGATGGTTGCCTGGGCGCTCGGCGGGCCGCCGCAGAGCCGGCGCAGCTCGGCGTGGATCTTGCCGTGCGGCTGGCCCGTACGGTGGTGCTGGGCGGCCACCAGAGCGTTGAGCTGTCGCCGCAGCGCGACCCGGCGCTGGGCGGCGCTCATCGGTGCCGGTGGGGCAGCCGACGCCGCCGGTTCGGCCGTACGGTCCGCCGCCCGGCGCCGCCGTGCCGCCAACTGCTCGGCCTGCCGCTTGGACAGCAGCGCCGCCACCTGCTCGGAGGTGAGCAGCCCCGGCAGGCCCAGGTACTCCTCCTCCTCGGGCGTGCCGGCCTGGGCCGCCGTGCCGAAGGAGGCACCGTCGAAGATCACCTGGTCCAGCTCGGCGGTGGCGGAGAGCGCGGCGAAGCGCTTCTCCAACTCGCCGCTGGCCTGGTCGTCGCGCTGGGCCCGCTCCAGCAGGTCGTCGTCGAAGCCCTCACGGTCGGACGGCTTGCCGAGCACGTGGTCCCGCTCGGTCTCCATCTCGCTGGCCAGCCCGAGCAGGTGCGGGACGCTGGGCAGGAAGACCGACGCGGTCTCCCCCGGCCGGCGGGCCCGGACGAACCGCCCGATCGCCTGCGCGAAGTACAGCGGCGTGCTGGCGCTGGTCGCGTAGACGCCGACGGCCAGTCGGGGGATGTCCACGCCCTCGGAGACCATCCGCACCGCGACCAGCCATCGCTGCTCGGACGCCGCGAACGTCGCGATCCGGGCCGAGGCGCCCACATCGTCGGAGAGCACCACCGCCGCCTTCTCCCCCGTCACCTGCTCCAGGAGCTTGGCGTACGAGCGAGCCGTCTGCTGGTCCGTGGCGATGACCAGGCCACCGGCGTCGGGCATGCCCGCCTCCCGCAGCACGGTCAACCGGGCGTCGGCGGCCCGCAGCACCTGCGGCATCCAGTCGCCGGCCGGGTCCAGGGCGGTACGCCAGGCCTGGGCGACCAGGTCCTGCGTCATCGGCTCGCCCAATCGGGCCGCCAGCTCCTCCCCGGCGTTGGTGCGCCACCGCGTCTCCCCCGAGTACGCCAGGAACAGCACCGGCCGCACCACGCCGTCGCGCAGCGCGTCGGCGTACCCGTACACCGAGTCGGCCCGGGAACGCAGCAGGCCGTCCCCACCCCGCTCGTAGCTGACGAACGGAATGGGGTTGTCGTCGGAGCGGAACGGGGTGCCGGTCAGCATCAACCGGCGTACCGCGGGCTCGAAGGCCGCCTTCACCCCGTCGCCCCAGGTACGGGAGTCGCCGGCGTGGTGGATCTCGTCGAGGATGACCAGCGTGCGCCGGGTCATGGTGCGCCGCCGGTGCACCTGCGGCGCCATCCCGACCTGGGCGTAGGTGATCACGGCGCCGTGGAAGTCCGCCGAGGAGTGCAGGTCGGCGTTGCGGAACGCGGCGTCGAGCTGAATGCCGACCCGGGCCGCCGAGGCCGCCCACTGGGCCTTCAGGTGCTCGGTCGGCGCGACCACGGTGACCGCCTCGACGGTGCCGTCGGCGAGCAGTTCGGCGGCGATCCGCAGGGCGAAGGTGGTCTTGCCGGCACCGGGCGTGGCGACCGCGGTGAAGTCGTCGCCACGGCGGCGCAGGTACTCCACCAGCGCCTTGCGCTGCCAGGCGCGCAGGGGCGGAAACGTATCGAGCGCCGGCATCCGGGCTGCCACGCGTTGGCTCCTCTCCGGCCGCACGACTGTCCCGACCGCAGGCCGGCGGACCCGGGCCGAGGGGCGCGGAAACGGCCCATGAAAACGCCTCCGGGCAGATAGCCGCGAAGGCCGACTCAGCATAACCAGGACCCGCCGTCGCCCTCACCCGACGCCACACCGGGCACCTGGTGCGCTTCGCCACTGGACCGTTCTCGACCTGCGCGGCGTGCGGTGCCCGCGCCCACCTGCCGGGACGATAGGGCGCAGGTTCACTCCGGTGGGGGGCCGGGCGTACCGGTGCGTGGCGGGCGCAGCGTGGCCACCGGGGCCGACCAGCGCCGGCGCAGCGCCACCAGGCGTACGCCGAAGATCAGCACCACCGCGACGGTCAGCGGGATCGGCCCGGTGTGCCCCAGGGCGTACAGGACCACCACCACGATCGAGCCGGCGAGGGCCGCGACGGCGTAGATCTCCCGCCGTAACACCACCGGGATCTCGCCGGTGAGCAAATCGCGGCCGAGCCCGCCACCGATCCCGGTGATCATGCCGATCAGGCAGGCGCCGACCGGCGGCACCTGGGCGTCGAGGGCCTTGAGGGTGCCGGTGACGGTGAACAGGCCGAGCCCGGCCGCGTCCAGCACCAGCACGGTGGTACGCAGCCGGGCCAGTTGCGGGTGCAGCCAGAAGACCGCCCCGGCGGTCAGGGCGGCGGTGGTCGCGTAGCGCCAGTCGGCGAAGGCCAGCGGCGGGACCTCGTTGATCACGAGATCCCGGACGATCCCGCCGCCGAGGGCGGCGACGAAGCCGACGAGCACGACACCGAACAGGTCGAGTCGCTTGGCCACCGCCGCGGAGGCTCCCGAGGCGGCGAAGACCGCGACCCCGACCAGGTCGGCCACGAGCAGGGCGGTGGAGGTGGTCACCGCCGCAGGTTACGCGGGCGGCCCAGGATCACTCGCGGTACGAGTCGTAGATCTCCTTGCACTTCGGGCAGACCGGCGAACCCGGTTTGGGTGACTTGGTGACCGGAAACGTCTCCCCGCACAGCGCCACGACGAAAGTGCCCATGACGGCACTCTCGGCGATCTTTTCCTTCCGGACGTAGTGGAACATCTCCGGACCGGTGTCGGCGTCCTTCAGCTCGGGACGCTCGAGAACCTGTGTACTCACGTCTGCACCTCCAACCGACAAGTTTGGCAGGTCACCCTTGGCTGGTCCACCTGAGGTGAGCCGGGCGGCGAGCGTACGGTGGGCGACTGTGACCGACTTTCACCTTCGCTACGGCACTGAGGTGGCCCGGGCGCTGCGCGAGCGCCGTCCCGTGGTCGCCCTGGAGAGCACCATCGTCTCGCACGGCCTGCCCCGGCCGGACAACCTTCGGGTGGCCCGACAGATCGAACAGGCGGTCCGGGACGCGGGCGCGGTGCCGGCCACCATCGGCATGGTCGCCGGTGAACTCGTGGTGGGCCTCGACGACGCCGAGCTGACCCGGCTGGCCACCGCGGACGGCGTGGCCAAACTCTCCGTGCGCGATCTCGCGGTGGCCGCCGCGACCGGGGCCGACGGCGCCACCACCGTGGCCGCGACCAGCGCCGTGGCCGCCACCGCCGGCATCGGCGTGTTCGCCACCGGTGGGCTGGGCGGGGTACACCGCGAGGCGGCGCAGACCTTCGACGAGTCGGCCGACCTGATCACCCTGGCCCGGACCCCGATCGCGGTGGTCTGCGCCGGGGTCAAGTCGATCCTCGACGTGGGCGCGACCCTGGAGCGCCTGGAGACCCTCGGGGTGGCCGTGGTCGGCTACCGCACCCACCGGTTCCCGGGTTTCTTCATCACCGACGGCGGCTTCGACCTGGACTGGTCGGTCGACTCGCCGGAGCAGGTCGCCGACGCGCTGGCCGCCCGCGATCAGCATGGTGTACACCACGGCGGGCTGATCGTCGCCAACCCGCTGCCCGTCGACGAGCAGCTCGACCCGGACCTGCACGACCGCACCCTCGCCGAGGGCCTGGCCCGGTTGGAGCGCGACGGTGTGAGCGGCAAGGCCGTGACGCCGTACCTGCTGGCCCACTTCCACTCCGCCACCGAGGGCGCCAGCCTGGCGGTCAACGTCCGGATCATCCTGCGCAACGCCGACCTCGCCGCCCGGATCGCGGTCGCCGCCGCCAACCGCCGCGATGCCGCGCCGGCGTGAGCCAGCGCGGTGAGCAGACCGGTGCGGGCGGCACCGTGACGCCTCCCGCCGCCGGGCGAGGCGAGGCGGGGGCTGGCACCGGCCGCGTCCTGGTCGTCGGCGACGTGATCACCGATGTGGTGGCGGTGCTGGCCGCCACGCTGGCGGCCGGCTCGGACACCCCGGCGGCAATCCGGTTCACGGGGGGCGGGCAGGCCGCCAACACCGCGTCCTGGCTCGCCGCGCAGGGCGTGCCGGTGACCCTGGTCGGCGCGGTCGGCGACGACGACGCCGGTCGGGACCGGGTGGCGGAGCTGACCGCCGCCGGGGTCGACTGCGCGGTGGACCGGATCGGCGGCTGCGCCACCGGCACGGTGATCGTGCTGGCCGCGGGCGACGAGCGCACCATGATCACCGAGCGTGGGGCGAACGTACGGCTACGCCCGGGACATGTCGACGCGGCGCTGGCCGCCACGCCGGACGCGGCGCACCTGCATCTGTCCGGGTACACCCTGCTGGACGCCGACTCCCGCCCGGCCGGCCTGCGCGCGCTGGCCGCCGCCCGCGAGCGCGGCCTCACCACCAGCGTCGACGCCGCCTCGGCGGCGCCGCTGCGCGCGGCCGGGGCGGCGGCCTTCCTGTCCTGGGTGCGCGAGGTCGATCTGCTGCTGGTGAACACCGACGAGGCGACTGTGCTGGCCGGCGGGCTCGATCCGGCGGCGCAGGGACGGGCGCTGGTCGCCTCGGCCCGGCGGGTGGTGGTCAAGCGGGGCGGCGCCGGCGCGACGTGGGTCGACCGGGACGGCACGGTCGCCGCGTCGCCGGCCCGACGGGTGGCGGTGGTCGACGTGACCGGGGCGGGGGACGCCTTCGCCGCCGGGCTGCTGGCCGCCTGGCTGGCCGGGTCGTCGCCGGACGTCGCCCTGGCCCGGGCCGCCGACCTCGGCGCGGCGGCGGTCTCCCAGATCGGCGCCCGCCCGGCCGGCTGAGCCGGTCAGGGCTCGGCGTCGATGACCTTGTGCGGCCGTTCCTCGGCGGTGAGGCTCATCGCCTGGGCGTCGGCCTCCGGCCGCGACCGGTACCGGCTGGCCAGCCGGTGCCGGTCCTTCGGCGGCCGGTCGTTGGCCAGCAGCACCGCGAGCCACGGGATGAGCACCATGCCCAGCGCAATCAGGGGCAGCCAGAGCCAGAGCAGCGGCGCCCGGGCGCCGACCAGGATCGCGCCACCGATGATGCACACCACCCGGACGCCCATCATCGCGACGTACCGCCGTTGCCGGCTGGTCAGCTGGTCGTTCTGGCTGCGCGAGGCATCGGTGATGAGGATCGGCTGGTACGCCTGACGCTTCACCGTGGCACCTCCTCAGGGGTCGCCCCCATCCTGTCACCCCGACCGGGCGGGCGACGAGGTTCGGCGCGGCCGGGGGGCTCGTGTTACGTGCGTGGTACGCTCGGCCCCGTGGGCAGCAGGTTCAGCTTCACCGACGAGGCGCTGGCCAACCTGAGGGTCTACGACGTCACCCCGGGGGAAGTCTGGGAGGCGCTGCACAGCAGCCGACGGGTCATCCGCCACCTGGGGGACGACGTGATGGTGGTCTACGCCGCCACGGCTCGCGGGCGCCGGCTGGCCGTGCTGCTCGCCGAGGCCGACGGGACCGACAACGACTGGGACATCCTCTCCGCCCGCGAGCTGAGCGACGTCGAGGCCAAACGCTACGACGAGGCCGTGCGGAGATCTCCGGAGACGAGGAGGCGGTGACGATGAACCGTCACGACGCGACCAAGCAGTTCCACAGCGGCGGCGACCGGCTCGCCGAGTTGATCGACGAGAGCCGCCCGGTGGAACTGCCCACCCCCGACACCGACACCCCGATGGTCAGCCGCTCGGTCCGGTTGCCGCTGGAGACGTACGAACGGGTCCGGGCCGTCGCGGACGCCCGGGGCATCGGCGTGACGACCCTGATGCGGCAATGGATCGAGGCCGGCCTCGCCGACCTGGACGACTCCGCCACCGTCTCGCTGGCCGACGTCCGGCGGGCCATCGCCTCCCTGGCCCAACCGAGCGCCGCCTGACCAAGCCACCGCCCGGAAGCCGGCGGCGGGTCAGCCGCCGGCGGCCTTCGCCTTGGCCGCCGCCTTCATCTGCTGCTTGTACTCGCGGACCAGGCGCAGCGACTCGGCGTCGGTGACATCGGCGACGGACCGGTGGGCCTCCGGGTCGCCGTAGCTGCCGGCCGCCTCCTGCCAGCCCGGGGGCCGTACCCCGAACCGCTTGCCGAGCAGGGCGAGAAAGATCTGTGCCTTCTGCCGGCCGAACCCGGGCAGGGCGGCGATCCGCGCGAGCAGCTCACGGCCGTCCGCCGGATCGGCCCAGAGCCGGGCCGCGTCACCGTCGTAGCGCTCGACCAGCACCCGGCACACCTCCTGGACCCGGGCCGCCATCGCCTTGGGAAACCGGTGCAGCGCCGGCGGCTGGGCGAAGAGCGCCACCAGGGCCTCCGGGTCGTAGCCCGCGAGTTCCCGGGCGTCCAGGTCGTGGCCGAGTCGCTGGACCAGCACGTACGGCGAGGAGAACGCCTTCTCCATCGAGACTTGTTGGTCGAGAACCATCCCCACCAGCAGAGCCAGCGGGCTGCGCGCGAGCAGCTGGTTCGCCTCCGGGTCGATGGGCAGCGCGAGAGTCATGCCTCCATCCTGCCCCCCAGGTCAGCAAAAGACGTGATCCAACACCCATCCCGGTTCACTGTGAGGTTAGGCTGTGCTAACTTCTGCGGCGTTGGTCGTTCCTGACCCGGAAGAAGAGGTCACCCGTGCTCGTCACCCGCCGCACCACCAGCGTGCTGCTCGCCGCCGGCCTGCTCACCTTCGGCCTGGCCGCCTGCGGATCCGGCGACGAGGACGCCACCGACCCCGGCAAGCCGGACGACAAGCAGATCACCGTCTACAGCGGGCGCAACGAACAGCTGGTCAAGCCGCTGCTGGAGAAGTTCACCGAGCAGACCGGCATCACGGTGAAGCCGCGCTACGCCACGACCGCGCAGCTCGCCGCCCAGCTGATCGAGGAGGGCGACAAGTCCCCCGCCGACGTGTTCTTCGCCCAGGACGCCGGCGCGCTGGGCACCGTCGCCAAGCGCGGCATGTTCAGCGCCCTTCCGGAGGCGACCACGGCGAAGGTGCCGCCGACCTACCGCGCCGGCAACGGCCAGTGGGTCGGCCTGAGTGCCCGCGCCCGGGTGCTGGCGTACAACCCGGATCTGGTCCCGGCCGACCAACTGCCGAAGTCGGTTTTCGACCTGACCGGCCCGGCCTGGAAGGGCAAGGTCGGCGTCGCACCGACCAACGCCTCGTTCCAGGCGTTCGTCACCGCGATCCGGGTGCAACACGGCGACGCCAAGGCCGAGGAGTTCCTGGCTGGGCTCAAGGCCAACGACCCGCAGATCCGCGACGGCAACGTCAAGATCGTCGAGGACGTGAACAGCGGCACCATCCCGGTCGGCCTGGTCAACCACTACTACCTGGGCGAGGTCGCCAAGGAGCAGGGCACCACCCCGGACGCGCTCAAGGTCAAGCTGCACTTCTTCCCCGGCGGCGACACCGGCGCCCTGGTCAACGTGGCCGGCCTGGGCGTGCTCAACCGTTCCGCCACCGACCCGGACGTGCAGAAGTTCGTGGACTTCATGCTCGGCACCGAGGCCCAGACGTACTTCGCCGAGCAGACCTTCGAGTACCCGGTGGTCGCCGGCGTGCACGGGCCGGCGTACGTGCCGCCGCTGGCCGACCTGGCCGTGCCGGACATCGACCTGAACAACCTGGACACGCTGGACGCCACCGTCACCATGATCAAGAACTCGGGGTTGGTCCCCTGATCGCTCCGACGACCACCGCAGGGCCGACCCGCACCGGGTCGGCCCTGTCCGGCGTTCGCGGACGGCTGCGGCGGCTGGCCCCACGGCCGACGCTGCTCGCGGCCTCGACCGCCGCGGTGGCCGTCGCCCTGATCCCGCTGGCCTATCTCGCGGTACGCACCGCCGAGGCGGGTTGGGACCGGATCGCCGCGGAGCTGTGGACCGAGCGGGTCGCGCTGCTCGCCCTGCGCAGCCTCGGACTGGCGGCGGTGGTCACCACGGCCTGCGTGCTGCTCGGCGTCGGCACCGCGTTCCTGGTCACCCGCACCGACCTGCCCGGCCGCCGGGCCTTCGCCGTGCTGGCGGCGCTTCCGCTGGCCGTGCCCACCTACATCGCCGCCTTCGCGTGGGTCTCCGCGATGCCCCGGCTGGAGGGGTTCTGGCCGGCGGCGCTGGTGCTCACCCTCTGCTCCTACCCGTACGTGCTGCTGCCGGTCGCGGCCGCGCTGCGCGGCGCGGACCCGGCCCAGGAGGAGGTCTCCCGGTCGCTCGGCCGCAGCGGCTGGCAGACCTTCACCGCAGTGACGTTGCGGCAGATCCGCCCGGCCACCGCCGCCGGGGCGCTGCTGGTCGCCCTCTACGTCCTGTCCGACTTCGGTGCGGTGTCCATCCTGCGGGCCGACACCTTCACCCGGGCCATCTTCGTCGCCTTCGACATGGGTTTCGACCGCACCGGAGCACTGGTGCTCTCCAGCGTGCTGGTGGCGCTGACCGTGCTGCTGCTGGCCGGCGAGACCGCGACCCGCCGGCGCGGCGCCCGGTACGCCCGGCTCGGCGGCGCCCGGCGACCCGCGCCACGGCTGCCGCTTCGGGCGGCCCGCTGGCCGGTCATGGCGGCGCTGCTCGGCGTCGCCGGGCTCGCGCTCGGCGTGCCGGCGGTCAGCCTGGCGCGGCGGCTCGCGGCCGGGGTGTCCCGCCCGGGGGCGCTGCCCGAGGTGCTCACCGCGGCCGGGAACTCGCTGACCGTCTCGCTGGCCGGCGCCGCGCTGACCATGCTGCTGGCGTTGCCCCTGGGCCTGCTCGCGGCGCGGGCACCGGGCCCGCTGACCACCGCGCTGGACCGGCTGGCGTACCTGGCCCATGCCCTGCCCGGGGTGGTGATCGGGCTCTCGCTGATCTTCTTCGGCATCAACGTCGCGTACCCGCTCTACCAGACCCGGTGGCTGCTCGCCCTGGCGTACGCCACGCTGTTCCTGCCGTTGGCGGTCGGTGCGGTGGCCGGTGCGGCCGCCCAGTCCCCCGCTGGGCTGGAGGAGGTGGCCCGCTCGCTCGGCCGCGGGCCATGGACCGTGCTGCGGACGGTGACCCTGCCGCTGACCCTGCCGGGGATCGGCGCGGGCGCCGCGCTGGTGTTCCTCACCAGCATGAAAGAACTACCCGCTACCCTGCTGCTGCGCCCGACCGGGACGGACACCCTGGCCACCGAGCTGTGGACCAGCACCGCCGTCGGCGCGTACGCGGCGGCGGCACCATACGCCGCGCTGCTGGTGGCGATCTCGGCACTGCCCACCTGGCTGCTGGTCGCCCGCAGCGGGTTGCTCGACAAGGAGGACGGGACATGAGCGAGCGTCAGCGAGCGAATCATCAACTCAGCGCGCTGGTGCCTCATGACGGCATGCAGCGGAGCGGAGTGCCGGCATGAGCGAGCGTCAGCGAGCGAATCACCAACTCAGCGCGCTGGTGCCTCATGACGGCACGCAGCGGAGCGGAGTGCCGGCATGAGCGACGTCGTGTTCACGGGCGTGGTCAAGCGGTACGGGAGGGTCATCGCCCTGGCCGGAGTGGATCTCGCCGTACCGTCCGGCCAGCTGACCGCCGTGCTCGGCCCGTCCGGGTGCGGCAAGACGACGCTGCTGCGCTGCCTGGCCGGCTTCGAGCGGCTCGACGCCGGTGAGATCCACATCGACGGCACCCGGGTGGCGGGCGGCGGCAAGCACCTGCCCACGCACCGGCGCCGGATCGCGGTGGTACCCCAGGAGGGGGCGCTCTTCCCGCACCTGAGCGTGGCGGACAACGTCGGCTACGGCCTGGACCGGGCCGCCCGGCGCTCCGACCGGGTCGAGGAGGTGCTGGCTCTGGTCGGGCTGGCCGGCTACGGCGAACGGATGCCGCACCAGCTCTCCGGCGGGCAGCAGCAGCGGGTCGCGGTGGCCCGCGCCCTGGCGCCCCGGCCGTCGGTGGTGCTGCTGGACGAGCCGTTCAGCGCCCTCGACGCGGGCCTGCGCGCCGGACTGCGGCACGACGTACGTGAGGCGCTGCGCGCCGACGGCGCGACCGGCGTGCTGGTAACCCACGACCAGGGTGAGGCGCTGTCGGTGGCCGACCAGGTGGTGGTGCTGCGTGACGGGCGGGTGATCCAGGCCGCCGCGCCGACCACGGTCTACCGGGAGCCGGCCGACCCGTGGGTGGCCGGCTTCGTCGGCGACGCCGTGCTGCTGCCGGCGATCGCCGAGCACGGGGCTGCCCGGACCCCGCTGGGCGTCGTCCCGGTCACCGGCGCCGTGGCCGACGGTCCGGTCACCGTGCTGGTCCGGCCCGAGCAGGTGCGCTTCGCCGCCGGTCCGGGCGCGGTCACCGCGACCGTGCTGCGGCACGACTTCCACGGCCACGACGCACTGGTCGGGCTCCGCCTGGCCGACGGCACCCGGATCACCGCCCGGATCCTCGACGGTGATGCCGCCGTGCCGCTCGGTGGTGAGGTGACGGTGCTGGTGGACGGGGCGGCGCGGGCGTTTCCGGCGGACGACCTCGCCGGTCGCCCGGCCCTCGCCCTGGCCAACTGAGCGGGATGTGAAGCGGCCCGGCGGAACGGGGTCGAGCCGTCCGCCGGGCCGGTTCACGTCATGGTCAGTTGACCACGAACAGCAGGCGGTTCGGCGAGCCCGTGCCGGGGCTGGTCACCACGCCGGTGGTCGCGTTGTTGATCAGGTAGCTCTTGACCTGTGCCGGCGTCCAGGTCGGGTTGGGCGACAGGACGAGGGCGGCGGCGCCGGCCACGTGCGGCGAGGCCATCGAGGTGCCGCTGAGCGTGCTGGTCGCGGTGTTGCTGGTGTGGTACGCGGACAGCACGCTCGACCCGGGCGCGAAGATGTGCACGCAGGTGCCGTAGTTGGAGAACGACGAACGGGCGTCGGTGCTGGTCGTCGAGCCGACGGTGATCGCCGTCGAGGTACGGGCCGGGGAGTAGTTACAGGCGTTGGCGTTCGAGTTGCCGGCCGCCACGGCGTAGCTGACGCCGGAGGCGATCGAGTTGGCCACCGCGTTGTCGATCGAGCTGCTGGCCCCGCCACCGAGGCTCATGTTGGCCACGGCCGGCTTGACCGCGTTGTTGGTCACCCAGTTCACGCCGTTGACCACGCTGGTGGTGCTGCCGCTGCCGGAGCAGTTGAGCACCTTCACCGCAACCAGGCGGACCGCCTTGGCCACGCCGTAGGTCGCGCCACCGACCGTGCCGGCGACGTGGGTGCCGTGGCCGTTGCAGTCGGTGTTGTTGGAGTCGACCGTGTTGGTGCCCCAGGTAGCCCGACCGCCGAAGTCGTTGTGGGTGGTCCGGATGCCGGTGTCGATGATGTACGCCCGCACATTCGAGGCGGTGTTCGGGTAGGTGAACGTGCCGCTCAGCGGCCGGTTCCGCTGGTCGATCCGGTCCAGGCCCCAGGTCGGGTTGGTCTGGGTGGCTTCGAGCGTGACCACCTGGTCCTGCTCGACGTAGGCGACGGCGGGGTTGGCGGCGAGCCGGGCCGCCTGGGCCGCGGTCATCTTGGCGGCGAAGCCGGTGAGCGCCGCGCTGTACACGTCGGAGACGCTGCCTCCGTACCGCTTGACCAGGGCGCTGGCCCGGTCCGGCACCGCGGTGCGGGCGGCCGACGAGCCGGCGGCGCCGACCGCGTCGGTGCGGAGTACGACGAGGTAGCTCCCGCTGATCGCGTTCTGCGCGCCAGCACCGCGGATTTCGCCGGTGGGTGCGGCGAACGCGGGGGTGGTGCTGGCCGCGGATACGGCCGCCGCGGTGGCGACGACGGCGAACGCCCGGACGAGGCGCCGCCGCACGGTGGACCCTGAGGACATCGTCTGCCTCCCTTACCGGGGCGGCCGACCGGGCTTCTGGCCGGTCGGTCCGCACCATGGACTGAGTTGGAGGAGATGCTAGCCTTTGATCGATGAATATGACAGAGATGTTCATCGATTGATTGGGAATGTCACGGGTGGACGCACCCGGTCCCGACGCCACCAGGCAGGATGACGGCGTGGACGGACACGACATGCTGCTCTCCCCCGCCGGCGTCGAGGCGCTGCGGACCGCCCTGACCCGGGCCACGTTCACCGCCAACGGCATCGCCGCGCGGCTCGGCCCGCAGGCCACCGGCGGGGTGGCCCGCAACGACTTCCGGGCCGCGCTACGCGCCACCGCCGACCGGGACCCGCTCGCCACCCTGATCCGGGTGTTCATCTGCGAGCAAACCGAGCCGGAGGCCGCCGTCGCCGCCGCGCTGGCACCACTGTCGCTCACCGAGGCGCTCGAAGCGGGGCTGGTCGAACGGCACGGTGACGGGCTGCGGATGGGGCTGGACCTGGAACCGTACGGCGACGACTGGTGGGTGCTGGCGGACGTTCCGGCCAGCGCCCGCCCCGGCCGCCCGCTGCACGCCGAGCACGTCCTGGGCATCGGTGGAGCGACCCAGACGATGATCGGCGCCGCCATCCGGCGGCCGGTGGACAGCGCCCTCGACCTGGGCACCGGATCGGGCGTACAGGCGCTGCACCTCGGCACCCACGCGCGCCGGGTCACCGCCACCGACGTCTCGCGGCGCGCGCTGCGCTTCGCCGCCACCACCGCCGCACTCAACGGCCAGGACTGGGAGCTGCTGCAGGGCGACATGGTGGCACCGGTCGCCGGCCGCCGCTTCGACCTGGTGGTGAGCAATCCGCCCTTCGTGGTCGGGCCGGGCACCACCACGCACGTCTACCGCGACTCCGGACGGGTCGGCGACGCGATCGGCGCCGAGCTGGCCGCCGCCGCGCCCGGACTGCTCACCGAGGGCGGCACCATGCAGTACCTCGCCAACTGGGTACACGTGACCGGCGAGGACTGGGGCGAACGGGTGGCCGGCTGGTTCGCCGGCACCGGCCTGGACGCCTGGGTGATCCAGCGCGAGGTCGCCGACCCGATGGCGTACGTCAACCTCTGGCTGACCGACGTCGGCGAGGCGGCCGACCCGCAACGCATGGCCGACTGGCTGGACTGGTTCGACGCGCACAAGGTGGAGGCGGTCGGCTTCGGCATCGTCTCGCTGCGCCGGGGCGGCCACGACACCCCGACACTGCGGGTGGAGGACCTGCGCCAGCGGGTGCAGGCGCCGATGGGCGACCGGATCGCCGCCTGGTTCGACCGGCAGGACTGGCTGCACCAGCGTGACACCGAAGGGCTGCTGGCCGCGCGCTACCGCGCCGCCGACGGGCTCCGGCTGCACCAGGAGGCCACCATGGGCCCCGACGGTTGGGGGGTGGACCGGCAGGTCCTCACCATGCCGCAGGGGCTGCGCTGGACCGAGGAGATCGATCCGCTGGTACTGGCCCTGGTGGGTGGGGCCGACGGACAGCTACCGCTGCGCGACCAGCTCGCGCTGCTCGCCGTCGCGCACGACGTGACCGTGGACGAGCTGGCCGAGGCGGCCGGGCCGATCGTGACGCACCTCGTCGAACGGGGCTTCATCGAGCCGGTGGTGGGCTGATGCGGGCGGTGGTGCAGACGGTCGGCCGGGCCAGCGTCACGGTCGACGGGGGGGTGGTCGGCGCGATCTCCGACGGGCTGCTGGTGCTGGTGGGGGTGACCCACACCGACACCGCCGAGACTGCCCGGACGATGGCCCGCAAGGTGCACGAGCTGCGGATCCTGGACGACGAGCGGTCCGCGGCCGACACTGGCGCGCCGATCCTGGTCGTCAGCCAGTTCACCCTCTACGGCGACGCCCGCAAGGGCCGGCGCCCCAGCTGGACCGCGGCTGCCCCGGCCGAGGTGGCCGAACCGCTGATCGAGGCGGTGGTCGAGGCGCTGCGGCAACGCGGCGCGAAGGTCGAGACCGGCCGCTTCCGCGCTCACATGCTGGTCGAGAGCGTCAACATCGGCCCCCGCACCCTCCTCCTAGACCTCTGACCCACCCACACCCCGCCGTGCTCGCGGTCAGCTGAAGAGGCCCCGGCGGTGGAGGGACTGGCGCAGCCAGGCGTCGAGTTGGGCGGCCCAGTCGGTCTGGTCGACCGAGGCGTACTCGACGGTGAACCGGCCGAAGGCGTCCCCGCCCGAGGTGAACAGCCCACCGCGCTTGTCCAGCTCCAGCACCACCTGCATCTGCCGGGGGTCGGCGATGAACGTGACCTCCAACTGGTTCATCCTGCCGGCGTACTGCGGGGCGGGGTAGAACTCGATCTCCTGGTAGAACGGCAGCGTCTGGTGGACGCCGTAGATGTGCCCCCGTTCCACGTCGGCCCGGGCGAAGCGGAAGCCGAGCCGCAGCAGCGCCTCCAACAGGCGTTCCTGGGCCGGTAGCGGGTGCACCGCGACCGCGTCCAGGTCACCCTTGTCGACCGCGCGGGCCACCTCCAACTCCGTACGCAGTCCCATGGTCATCCCGTGCAGGTGCTGCCCGTACAGCTCGGTCACCGGGGTCTCCCAGGGCACGTCGAACCGGAACGGGACGTCGTACCGCTGCCCCGCCTCCAGCCGGAACGCGCCGGTGACGTGCTGCCGGTGGAACTCCTGGTTGGTCACGTACTCGTTGTCGCCGCTCTCCACCTCGACCCGGGTGAGCAGCCCCAGGGCCAAGTACGAGATGTCCACACCGTGGTCGCCCCCGGTCACCGCGATGGTGCCCTCCAACTGGCCGCCCGGACGGCAGTTCGGGTTCGCCAGGACCGTCTCCACCGACGGACCGCCGACCCCCATCGCCTGCATGAGCCGCTTGAAGACCACACCTGCCCCCATCACTTGATCGCCCGTCCCACCCGCTGGGGCGAGGCCACGCCGGCACGGTGGCCGACCGCTGGCACGGTAACCGGATCCGACAAGCCGAACCGGCCGAACCGGCCGAACCGCCGCGCGGACAACCGCCGGCCAACCACGCCGGGCTGCATCACCGACCGTGTTGGCGTGCCGTCACCGACCGTGTCGACTGGCCCGGTGGTTCCCGCTCGGTAGACGAAAGGCTGTCGGGTCCCCGATCGCCTCACTCCCGTTTTACGCCCCAACCGCCAAGCTGTGTGTCACCGGCAGGTACTCGGCCGGGGGGCGACACGGTACGGACGTGGACACGGGGAGTGACAAAGATGGCCATGCAGACGATGGAGCACCGAATGCGCGCCGGCATCGAAGCCGAGCACGGCGTCGACACCCTGACCGACCTGGACGCCACCGACGAGCGTGGCGTCTCCACGGACCTGGTCCGGGCATACCTCAACGGAATCGGACGGACGAAGCTGCTCACCGCAGCCGAGGAGGTCGACCTGGCGAAGCGGATCGAGGCCGGGCTGTTCGCCGAGGAGAAGCTGGCCACCTGCACCCCCGTCTCCGCCGACCTGCGGGCCGACCTGGAGCTGGTCGCAGAGCAGGGCCGGGCCGCGAAGAACCACCTGCTGGAGGCCAACCTCCGACTGGTGGTGAGCATCGCCAAGCGGTACACCGGCCGCGGCATGGCCTTCCTCGACCTCATCCAGGAAGGCAACCTCGGCCTCATCCGCGCCGTCGAAAAATTCGACTACACCAAGGGCTACAAGTTCTCCACCTACGCCACCTGGTGGATCCGCCAGGCCATCACCCGCGCCATGGCCGACCAGGCCCGCACCATCCGCATCCCGGTGCACATGGTCGAGCAGGTCAACCGGATGGTCCGCGCCCGCCGCGAACTGGCGGCGGCGCTGGGCCGCGAGCCCACGGTCGCCGAGGTCGCCCGCGCCTTGGAGGTGCCGGAGTTCCAGGTGATCGAGCTGATCTCGTACGACCGGGAGCCGGTCAGCCTGGACCAGGCCGTCGGCGAGGACGGCGAGAGCGCACTGGGTGACTTCGTCGCCGCCGTCGACCCGTCCGCCGAGCCGGGCGACGCCGCCGCGCAGGGCGAGTTGCGGAACGAGGTGAGCATCGTGCTGGCCACCCTGTCCCAGCGCGAGCAGGCGGTGATCCGGCTGCGGTTCGGCCTCGACGACGGCCGGCAGCGCACCCTGGACGAGGTCGGCCGCGAGTTCGGCCTGTCCCGGGAGCGGATCCGCCAGATCGAGAAGGTGACGCTGCTCAAGCTGCGGGCCCCGGAGCGGGCGCAGCGGCTGGAGGCATACGCCTGCTGAGCGGGACGGTGCGACGGCCCTGGCGGTTCGCCGGGGCCGTCTCCGTGTGGCGCTCTCGGGTCGGCGGTGCTTGACGCCCGCCCGCCCACCAGATAGAAACCTCTTGGTTATTAAACCGAGAGGTTATACACAGTGCGTACGGATTTGGATGCCACGTTCGCGGCGCTGGCCGACCCGACCCGACGGGCCATCCTCGCCCGGCTCGCGGCCGGCGAGGCGACCGTCACCGAGCTCGCCGCGCCCTTCGCGATGAGCCAGCCGGCGATCTCCAAGCACCTGCGGGTGCTGGAACGAGCCGGCCTGATCAGCCGGGGCCGAGTCGCCCAACGGCGCCCCTGCCGGCTGGAGGCGGACCCGTTGCGGGAGGCCACCGCCTGGCTCGCCGAGTACCGCGACCACTGGGCGGAGCGCTACCAGCGACTCGACGACCTGCTCGGCGAACTCCGGTCGGTGGACGACGCCGGGCGGCGAGCCGGCGAGACGTCATGATCGACGATCATCTGGTGGTCGAGACACCGGGCGACCGGGAGATCGTGCTGAGCCGGATGTTCGACGCACCCGCGCGGCTGGTCTTCGCCGCCTTCACCCGGCCCGAGCTGTTGGTCCGCTGGTACGGCGCGCGCGGCTGGCGGCTGGTCGAGTGCGAGGTGGACCTGCGGGTGGGCGGGCGTTGGCGGTTCGTGTCGCAGGGCCCCGGCGGGGAGCTGATGGGCCAGGGTGGGGTCTACCGGAAGGTCGACCAGCCACACCGCCTCGTCTGCACCGAGCTGTTCGACGACCAGTCGTACCCCGGGGAGACCCTGGTCAGCCACGACTTCACCGAGCTGGGCGGGCGGACCACGGTCACCACCACGCTGCGGTTCGCCAGCCCCGAGGGGCGGGCCACGACGCTGCGGTACCCGATGACCCGCGGCGTCACCGAGAGCTTCATCCGACTCGCCGAGCTGTTGGCGACCACATCAGGAGGACAACGATGAACTGGACGTTGGAAGTCGTGATCGTGCCGGTCTCCGACCTGGACCGGGCCAAGGCGTTCTACGCCGACCAGCTCGGCTTCGCCGTCGACCACGACACGGCGTTCGGCGACGACGCGCGGATCGTGCAGTTGACACCACCCGGCTCGGGCTGCTCGATCGTGATCGGCAAGGGTGTGGTGCCGCAGATGCCGCCGGGGTCGCTCAAGGGGCTGCAACTCGTCGTACCGGACCTGCACAAGGCCCGCGCCGAGCTGCTCGCCCGCGGCGTCGAGATCAGCGAGATCCAGGTCATCGGGGAGAACCCCCGCCCGATGCCGGACCCACTGGACAACGTCGGTTTCGTCTTCTTCGACGACCCGGACGGCAACGCCTGGGCGGTGCAGCAGATCTCCAGCCGCCCCTGAGCCGGGTGTTAAAAGGGGGCCCCTGCTCTACTCCAGGCGTTAAGAAGGGGCCCTTCCTTTCACAGCCGGCGGGGGCCGGTGTCGGGGCGGGGGGCGGCGGAGCCGATTCGGACGCTCGCGTGCAGCACCGAGAGGCCGTCGGGGCGGGCGAGCACCGGGTTCAGCGTCAGCGCACGGATCCGGGGCTGCTCGTCGGCCAACTGCCCGACCCGCACCAGCAGGTCGGCCAGGGCGGCACGGTCCACCGGGGCGGCGCCACGGTGCCCGCGCAGCAGCGGTGCCGCCCGTGGCGCGTCGACCAGTTCGGCGGCGTCGCGGTCGGTCAACGGCACCGCCCGCCACGCCCGGTCGCCGAGCAGTTCGGTGGCGACCCCACCGAGCCCGAAACCGACGACCGGGCCGAACGCCGGATCCTCGACCAGCTCCACCACGCAGGCCACCCCGGGCGGGACCATCGGCTGCACCAGGACGTCCGCGCCGAACGCCGCCGTCATCTCCGCGTACGTACGGCGCACGGTGCCGGCGTCGGGCAGGTCGAGGCGGACGGCGCCGAGGTCGAGGCGGTGTCGCAGTCCACCGGCGGCGGCCTTGAGCGCCACCGGGAACCCGAGCCGCGCCGCCGCCTCGACGGCCTGCTCGGCCGAGGCGACCCGCACCGACTCGACCACGTCGATGCCGTACGCGGCGAGCAGCGCCCCCGGGTCGGCCCCGTCCATCCGCAGCGCCGCCTGCGCCGCCACCGGGTCGACGTCGGGCAGTTCGGGCAGCACCCCGGGCGGCCGGCGCAGCCAGTCGGCGTACGCGGTGACCCGGGCGAGCGCGCGGACCGCCTCCTCCACGCTCGGATACGAGGGCACTCCCGCCGGCGCCCGACCGACCAGGAAGGTGGCCACCGTCGGCTTGGAGGCTGTCGGGCGACCTCGCGACAGCGTCTCGGCTGTGAGCGCGGCGGGCAGGGCGGCGGCGAAGTCCGATTCGGTGCCGGTGAACTGGCCGGGCAGCGGCGGCGCGAAGAGGGCCACCAGCCCGTCGACGCTCTCGTCGGCGGCGGCCTCGGCGAGTGCCTCGGCGAACTCGGCCGCGCTGGCTCGCGGGCCGACGTCGCGGGGATAGCCCGCGGCGACGGTCAGCTCCTGGGCCGCGCAGGCGGTGGCCGCCAGCCCGGTCAGCGCCGAGGAGTTACCGACGATGCCGACCCGGTTCCCGGCGGGCAGTGGCTGGTTGGCCAGCAGCACCCCGACATCGAGCAACTCGGCGACGGTGTCCACCCGGATCACTCCGGACTGGGTGAACAGCGCGCTCACCGCCGTCTCGTCCGGGCCGACGGTGTCGCCCACACCTGGCGGACGGGCCGGGGAGGCCAGCGCCACCACCGGCTTGTCCCGGCCGATGCGCCGGGCTAGCCGGGCGAACTTGCGCGGGTTGCCGAAGGTCTCCAGGTACAACATGATCACGTCGGTCGCCGGGTCGTCCTGCCAGTACTGCAACAGGTCGTTACCGGAGACGTCGGCCCGGTTGCCGGCCGAGACGAAGCTGGACAGGCCGAGCCCCCGTCGATCCGCCTCGGCCAGCAGCGCCACGCCGAACGCGCCGGACTGGCTGAAGATGCCGACCCGGCCGGGCACCGGCAGGCGGGGGGCGAGGGTGGCGTTGAGGCGTACCGTCGGGTCGGTGTTCGCCACCCCCAGGCAGTTCGGGCCGATCACCCGCATGCCCGCCGCGTGGGCCGCGCGGATCAGTGCGCGCTGGGCGGCCGCGCCCGCGACGCCGGCTTCGGCGAAGCCGGCCGAGATGACGACCAGACCGTGCACCCCGGCCGCGGCGGCGTCGGCGACCACCTCGGGCGCCGACGCCGGCGGCA
Organism: Micromonosporaceae bacterium KJ-029; assembly: GCA_005402585.1. Classification (GTDB taxonomy): domain Bacteria; phylum Actinomycetota; class Actinomycetes; order Mycobacteriales; family Micromonosporaceae; genus Micromonospora. The sequence continues at coordinate 136,767 of BIFP01000016.1, forward strand.
CCGCCACCACCGCCAGGTCGACCGGCAGCCCGGCGTCGGCCGCCGACGGGTAGGCGGGCAGGCCGGCGACCCGGACGGCGGTGGGATGCACCGGCACCACCGCTCCGGTGAACCCACCGTCCCGAAGGTGCCCGAGCACCGCCGCGCCGACGCCCTGGCCGGTGGCGCTGGCGCCGTAGACGGCGACGCCGCGCGGGGCGAGCAGCCGGGCGATGGAGCGGGCCTCGGTGCGGTGTTCCCGCCCGCGCTGTACCTCCAGGGTCGTCTCGGTGGTTGCGATCGGGAAGCTCAGGTGGACCACGCCGTCGGCGAACTGGCGCTGGATCTGGTACCCGAAGTCGGCGAAGACCCGTAGCATCTGGCCGTTGGCCGGAAGCACCTCGGCCACGAAGTTGACGATCCCGGCCCGCCGGGCGGCGTCGGCCAGGTGCTCCATCAGCACCGAGCCGATGCCCCGGCCCTGGTAGGCGTCCTCGACCACGAAGGCGACCTCGGCGTCGGGCGAGGCCGGGCCGAGCCGTTCGTAGCGGCCGACGGCGACGATGTGGTCGCCGGCCAGTACCACGAACGCCTCCCGGTCCCGGTGGTCGACGTTGACGAAGCGGTGCAGGTCCCGTTCTGGGATGCGCGGGTACGGCGAGAAGTAGCGCAGGTAGCGGGTGCGCTCGGAGAACCGGGAGTGCATCGCCACGATCGACGGCCCGTCCGAGGGGCGGATCGGTCGTAACTGGACGGTGCTGCCGTCGCTGAGCAGCACGTCCACGGCTTGTTCGGCTGTGGTCACCTCGGACGCCCCTCCCCCGACCGGCTCAGTCAGTCGCGCGGGTCGTACGGGTCGAGGCCGAGCAGCGGGAAGACCGCCTTGCGGGTCGCGGCGATCGCCCGGTCCACCGGGTCCGGCTCGCCTGTGGGCTGCCATGGCTCGTACCCCGGGTCGACGTCGTCGGTCATCCGCAGCGGCACGTCGAAGCCGGGCCGGCGGGCGGCAGCCAGGTCCCGCCAGGCGGGCGGGGTCAGCGTGGCCGGGTCCAGCGGCGCGCCGGTGGCCACCGCCAGTAGATGCGCCCAGGCCCGGGGCACCACCTCGACCAGGGCGTACCCGCCGCCGCCGGTGGCCACCCAGCGGCCGTCGCACAGTTCGTCGGCGAGCGCCCGCAGGGCCAGGTAGGTGGCCCGCTGCCCGTCGACGGAGAGGTGCAGGTCGGCCAGTGGATCGACGCGGTGGGCGTCCGCCCCGCACTGGGTGAACAGAAGTTGCGGGCGGAACGCGCGCAGCACCGACGGCACGATCGCGTGGAAGGCGCGCTGCCAGCCGGCGTCCGCCACGCCCGGGGGCAGCGGCACGTTGACCGCGCTGCCGGCGGCGTTCGGGCCACCGGTCTCGTCGGGGAAGCCGGTGCCGGGGAACAGAGCGAGCGGGGTCTCGTGCAGGCTGACGGTCAGCACCCGCGGGTCGTCCCAGAAGATCTTCTGCACCCCGTCGCCGTGGTGCACATCGACGTCGACGTACGCGATCCGCTCCGCGCCGAGGTCGAGCAGCCGGGCGATGGCCACCGCCGGGTCGTTGTAGACGCAGAAGCCGGCGGCCCGGGCGGGCATGGCGTGGTGCAGGCCACCGGCGACGTTGACCGCGCGGCGGGCCTCGCCCCGCCACACCGCCTCGGCGGCGGTCACCGACGCCCCGGCGACCAGCGCGCTGGACTCGTGCATGCCGTCGAAGACGGGATTGTCCGAGGTGCCCAGCCCGAAGCCGGCGAAGAGCGGGTCACGCGGGGCGATCCGGACCGCGTCCAGGTAACGCGGGTCGTGTACCCGGGTCAGCAGCGCGTCGTCGGCCAGCGCGGGCTTGACCAGTCGCACTCCCGGTCGTTGCAGGATGCCGAGTTCCCGGGCGAGCGCGATGGTCAGTTCCACCCGCACCGGGTCGAGCGGGTGGTCGCCCATGTTGTAGGCGAGCAGGGACTCGTCCCACACCACCACCGTGTCGTCGGACATCTGCCCATGGTCGCACGGGGCCGGCGGCGCGTCCGGCGCGCGTACCGGTCAGGCGCCGGACGGCGGATCGGTGGCCACCGGCCGGTCCGGGTCGGCCACCCAGTTGCTCCACGAGCCGACGTAGAGCGCGGCGTCGCGCCGGCCGGCCAGGTGCAGCGCGAGCACCGCCTGCGCGGCGGTCACCCCCGAGCCGCAGTACGCCCCGACGGGTACGCCGGTGGCCACCCCGGCCGTGGCGAACCGGTCCCGCAGCGCCTCGGCGGCCGGGAAACGTCCGTCGGTGACGTACTCGGGCGCCGGCAGGTTCACTGCACCGGGGACGTGCCCGGCGACCGGGTCGATCGGCTCGTGCTCGCCCCGGTAGCGGGGCGCGGCCCGCACGTCGAGCAGGACGCCGTCGTCGGCCGCGGCCAGCCGGGCGGCCGCCGCCGCGTCCAGCACCGGCAGGGCACCCGGGCGGACGGCCACGTCGCCGGGGGCCGGGGTCGGCTCGTCGGTGCTGGTGGGCAGGCCGGCGGCCAGCCAGGCCGGGAAGCCGCCGTGCAGCAGGCGTACCGGCCGGTGCCCGGCCCAGCGCAGGGTCCACCAGGCACGGGCCGCGGACATGCCGTCGCCGCCGTCGTACACCACCACGGGGTGACCGGCGCGCACCCCGGCGGCCCGCAGCGCCGCCTGCAACGCGGCCGGGTCGGGCAGGGGGTGCCGGCCGGCCGGGCCGGGCGGGCCACACAGCGCGGTGTCCAGGTCGACGAAGACCGCTCCGGGCAGGTGTCCCGCCGCGTAGTCCTCGCGGCCGGGCGGACCGGCCAGCCGCCAGCGGACGTCGAGCAGGGTGGGCGGGTCGGCCGCGTCGAGTTCGGCGGCGAGCCGCCCGGCCTCGACCAGAAGATCCTCGGTACCGGACATGGCGTCCAGTCAACACCATCGGCACGCCGGGGCCGCGATTCGGCGGCGGCCGTCCGGGGGTGCGGCAGGGTACCATCGATCACCGGAGGGCCGCTGACACCATGAAGTCACACGACCTGGTCGATACGACCGAAATGTACCTGCGCACCATCCTCGAACTCGAGGAGGAGGGCGTGCCGCCGCTGCGCGCCCGGATCGCCGAACGGTTGCGCCAGAGTGGCCCCACCGTCAGCCAGACCGTCGCCCGGATGGAGCGCGACGGCCTGCTCACCGTCGAGGGCGATCGACACCTCAGCCTCACCCCGCTCGGCCGCGGCACCGCCGTCTCCGTGATGCGCAAGCACCGGCTCGCCGAACTGCTGCTGGTCAACGTGATCGGGATGCCCTACGAGGAGGCCCACGAGGAGGCCTGCCGCTGGGAGCACGTGATGAGCGACGCGGTCGAGAAGCGGGTCTACGACCTGCTCAACCGGCCGACCCGGTCGCCGTACGGCAACCCGATCCCGGGGCTGGAGGAGCTGGGCTCGCCCGGGGCGGCCGAGCCGGAGCCGGCCGAGGGCGAGCGGAACCTGGCCTTCCCCGGCCTGACCGGGAAGGTGATCGTCCGGCGGATCTGCGAGAGCGTGCAGACCGACGCCGAGGTGCTCCGCCAGCTGCACGCCGCCGGTGTCGACCCCGGGGCCACCGTGACGGTGGCGCAGGAGCGCGACGGCGTCTCCATCGACCGCTCCGGCGAGAGCGTCCGGCTGCCCCGCGAGGTCGCCTCCCGGGTCTTCGTCGCCGCCGCCTGACGCGCTGTCAGCTCACGTACGGGCAGTGCCGGCAGCCCCGACCGCAGCAGGTGCCGCGGCGGGCCAGGAAACCTGCGGTGAGCACGAACAGCCCGGTGGCCGGGTCCAGGTAGCCGGCCTCACCGGCGGCCAGCGCGGCGGTGTGCGCGGCGAGGATCCGCTCCCGGCCGGGGTGCTCGGGCGGTAGCCGCGACGGGTGCGGCTCGGTCAGGGGCCGCGCCGCCAGGGGTCGTCGTTCTCCGCTCATCCGGGGCAGTCTAGGCAGCCGCGGAAGAAATCCTCCGCGCCGCTGTCGATTCCCGCTGCCCCCGTCCGTCGGTACGGCAGAGGATGGACAACGATCTCGAGGAGGACCCCATGGCCCAGTACGCAGTCCTGATCTACTCGCCGGCCCCGGCCGACCCGATGGACCTCACGCCCGACTACCTGGCGCTGCTGGAGCGGTACCCGGCGCAGGTCGAGGAACTGGGCGGGCAGATCGTCACGGGCTTCGCGCTGCAGCCGAGCACCACCGCCACGGCGGTACGCGGCGACATCGTCACCGACGGCCCCTTCGTCGAGGCCAAGGAGGTCGTCGCCGGGTTCTTCGTCCTGGAGGCGCCCGACCTGGACGTCGCCCTGAAGATCGCCAAGCTCAACCCGGCCACCATCCACGGCGGGGTGGAGGTACGGCCGTTGTTCGTACCGCCCGCCGAGTGAGCGACGGCGAGCACAGTGCCGCGGCCGAGCGGGCCGTGGCGGACGCGCACCGCCGCGAGTGGGCCTTCGTGCTCGCCGCGACGGCGCGCGCCGCCGGCGACTTCGACCTCGCCGAGGAGTGCGTCCAGGAGGCGTACGTCGCCGCGCTGGGCGCGTGGGCGCGCGACGGCGTGCCGGACAAGCCCGGCGCCTGGCTCACCGCTACCGCCCGACGCAAGGCCGTCGACGTGCTCCGCCGGCGGCAGGTGTTCCGCTCGAAGCTGCCCCTGCTCGTGGAACCGGACGAGGCCGAGATGGACGAGCCCGACGAGGACGCGGTACCCGACGACCGGTTGCGGTTGGTCTTCACCTGCTGCCACCCGGCGATCGCCCGCGAGGCGCAGGTGGCGCTCACTCTGCGGCTGGTCTGCGGGGTGAGCACCGGCGACATCGCCCGCGCCTTCCTGGTCTCCGAGCCGACCATGGCCGCCCGGGTGACCCGGGCAAAGAAGAAGATCTCCGCCGCCCGGATCCCGTACCGGGTGCCGGAGGCCGCCGAGCTGCCCGAGCGCCTGGACGCGGTGCTCACCGTCGTGCACCTGCTCTACACCACCGGGCACACCGCGCCCTCCGGCACCGACCTGGTCCGTGCCGACCTGGTGGAACGCGCGCTGCACCTGGCCCGGATGCTGCTGTCCCTGATGCCCGACGAGCCAGAGGTACGCGGGCTGCTCGCGCTGCTGCTGCTCACCGACGCCCGCCGGGCCGCCCGAACCGACGCCGAGGGGCGGCTGCTCCGGCTGGCGGACCAGGACCGCTCAGACTGGGATCGGACCGCCGTCGACGAGGGCCGCCGTCTGGTGGTCGACGCGTTCCGCACCGGTCGGGTGGGCCGGTACGCGCTCCAGGCCGCCATCGCCTCGCTGCACGCCCTCGCACCCAGCTACGCCGCCACCGACTGGCAGCAGATCGTCCGGCTCTACGACCTGCTGCTGGCCCGCTGGCCGTCCCCGGTCGTCGCGCTGAACCGGGCGGTGGCCGTGTCGATGGTGGACGGACCGACCGCGGCGCTCGCCGAGGTCGACGCGCTCGCCCGGGATGCCCGGCTGGCCGGCTACCACTATCTGCCCGCAGTGCGGGCCGACCTGCTGCGCCGCCTCGACCGGCCGGCCGAGGCGGCGCAGGCGTACCGAGCAGCCCTGGAACTGGCCGACAACGACGCCGAACGCGACTTCCTGGCCACCCGCCTCGCCGACCTCACCCCACCCTGACCCCCACCCCCCCGCCCCGCCCCGCCGATCATGGAGTTGTGGTGCCCCACAAAAGCCCTTAGGCGGTGCAAATCAACCACCACAACTCCATGATCGGCGCACGCGGGGCTCGCGCTGGAGTCGGCGGCGAGGTCAGGTTGTGAGTGCGCGTGCGGCCTTTCGGAGCGCGTCGACAGCCGCTGCCTCGGTCTCGTACGCGGAGGCGATCGCCGCCGCGAGCGCGGGGAAGTCGGGTTCGGTGGGTGGCCGCCGGTCGAGTTCTGGGCGGGCGGCCCAGAGTGCGGCGGCTGCGGCCGAGCGCTGGTCGTCGCCCTCGTCGCCGAGTGCGACCGCTGCCGCGAGGTCCGCGGTCAGCTCGCGGAGCTGCTGGTACTCGGGTACGTCGGCAGGGAGCGCGGTCTCGGCCACCGCGTGCCACGCCGCTGCCGCGTCGCGGAACCGGTCGCCGCAGACGGTCAGGTCGGGTGCGCGGAGCAGGACGGCCGCCTGGTCGAGGAAGACGGCGTAGAGGTCGCGCAGGTGCCCGCCGGTGGCACCGACCGGCTCGATGCCCTCCCAGATCGACAGCAGCGCGCCGGCCAGGCCGGTGCCGTCTGCGAAGACCTTCGGCCACCCCTTCGCCGCTTTGGCGTCGGCTGCCAGCTTGGCCCACTTGCGCCACGCTGGCAGGGCGAACGAGGCCGAGGAGCCACCGAGGCCGGCGAGGCAGTCCCCGATGCCGGCCACCACTGCCGCCGCCAGGTCCACATCGCCCGGGCCCTCGATCTCCCACAGGCAGTTCTGGTACGAACCGACGCGGGCCCGCGCCCGGTCAAGGCGCTCGCGATCGACGGTGAGCGGACCGAGGTTGCGGTCGTCGAGGCGTACCCCATCGTCGGTGGGTGCGTAGGCCACCACCTGGTGGCCGCCGTAACCGTCGAGGTGCGCGGGAAGATGCCAGTAGCCGATGATCTGCCGGTCCGGCACCACGATCGCTGGATGGCCGGCGTCGAGGGCGGCGGTCAGCGCGGCCTGGGCTCGCTTCGCTCCGCCGGTCCGCTCGGCCCGGAACGGCACGCCGAGCCGGGTCAGCGTCCCGTCGGTCCAGTCCAGGTAGTTCCACCGGTGCCGGAAGCCGAGCGTCAGCACGGCGGTGCCGTGCGCCGCGAACTCCCACAGGATGTAACCGGCGCCGAGGCCGCCGCCGACGCCGAGGACCATCGCCTCGGAGATCTCGCGTCCGTGGTGGTGCAGGACGTTGGCGATGTTGGCGGTCTCGGGGTGGACGCCGCCGCGCAGCGCGTACCCGTGGTCGGTCTGCTCGCGGCTGGTGCCCACGATGTGCCGGCGGGCTTCGGCGTAGCGCTCGCCGGTCCGGGCCATCCGGGCGCGGATGCGGGCCTTGAGGTGCTTGTCGCTGGTCATGATGTCCTCGTCTGCGGCGCGTCGACCCGCCCGACCCACGCTCGCGACGGCTTCGACGGCCAACAGCTGGACACGCGCAAACCAGTCTCCCGTTCCCCCGAGGCCGTGGAACCCCTTGCCTCCGCAGCGCCCGGCGGCGTGGGTGCCGGGTCAGGAGGTCAGGCGCGGGGGCGCGCCGCGCGCACTATACCCCGTCGAGGAGAGCCGGAACGGGGGTCAACCTCCCTCGGAGCTTTGATGTCACTGAGAAATATTTATGTCACGGTGACATCAAGGCGAGCAGGCCTATGGTCTCGCCGCGCCGGGGAGCCCGACAGCGTTCCCGGCGACGACGACGTTCGCTCACCGGATCCAGCCGATGAAGCGCCGGTGCAGCAGGCCGGCCGGTACCCACGAGAGATCCTCGGCCGGACGACAGCGAGGCAGGTGGAGCACGTACCGCAACGTGGTCCCGGACTGGTTCCGCCAGTACCTCGACCTCGAAGCCGACGCCACGGAGATTCGCTGGTACCAACCCGAGATCGTGCCCGGAATTCTCCAGGTCGAGTCATACATCCGCGCACTCAATGCCACCGCTCATCCACGCCTCACCGACGAGGACATCGACCGGCAGGTCGAGGTACGGCTGGAACGGCAGGCGATCTTGCGTGAACCGGAAGGCCCGCATTACAGACCCGAGGGGGTGGCCATGGAGACCCCGGATCGTCTGGTCTGGCGCAAGTCCAGCTACAGCGACAACAACGGCGGCGCCTGCGTCGAGGTGGCTACCCGGCGCGGGAAGGTCATCGTCCGCGACAGCAAGAACGCCGCCGGCCCGGTCCTCCGCTTCGACGGCCAGTCCTGGTCGGCTTTCCTCCGCGCACTCAAGCGCTGACGAACGGGATCACTGACGGCCGAGTGGGCGGGGCCGTGCTCGATCCAAGATTCAGCTCAGAAAGCGGATGGAAGCCGGACGGGACGAGCCCCGGACGGTGATCCGCCCGGGGCTCGTCGCGTACTCGTGAATCAGCTGCAGCCGCTGGTGGAGCCGCAACCCTCGCAGACGTAGCAGCTACCGGCCGGGCGCATCTTCGTACCGCAGGTGAAGCAGAGCGGTGCGTCGGCGGCCTTGCCGATCACGGCCTCCAGCAGTTCGGTGCTGGACCCGACGAGCGGCGCCGGCTTGACGGCGGCGGCGTCGGCCAGCTCCTGGGCCGGCTGGGCGACCGGGCCACTCTTCGGCTCCTCCGGCCTGATCTCCACCGGGGCGGAGGAGGCCATCGCGGTGAGGTCCGCGGCGTTCGCCTCCGCCTCGGCCTCCGCCTGAAGCTGGGCGGCCCGCTCCTTGGCGGTGAAGATGCCCAGCTCGGCGCGGCGGTCGTACGGCAGGAAGTCCAGCGCCAGGCGACGGAAGATGTAGTCCATCACCGAGGCGGCCATCCGCACGTCCGGGTCGTCGGTCATGCCGGCCGGCTCGAAGCGCATGTTGGTGAACTTGCTGACGAACGTCTCCAGCGGGACGCCGTACTGCAGGCCGATGGAGATGGCCACCGAGAAGGCGTCCATCACGCCGGCCAGGGTGGAGCCCTGCTTCGACATCTTGAGGAAGACCTCGCCCAGGCCGTCGTCCGGGTAGGACGAGGCGGTGAGGTAGCCCTCGGCGCCACCGACCGAGAAGGAGATGGTCTCGGACGGACGCTTCTTCGGCAGCCGCTTGCGCACCGGGCGGTACTCGACGACCTTCTCCACCACCGGCGCGACGGCGCTGGTGGTGGCCTCCGGCTCGTCGACCTTCTTCTTCGCCGCCGACAGCGGCTGGCCGACCTTGCAGTTGTCCCGGTAGATGGCCAGGGCCTTGAGGCCGAGCTTCCAGCCCTCGAAGTAGATCTTCTCGACATCCTCGACGGTCGCCTGCTCCGGCATGTTGACCGTCTTGGAGATGGCGCCGGAGATGAACGGCTGGACCGCCGCCATCATCCGCACGTGGCCCATCGGCGCGATGGACCGCTCGCCCATGGCGCAGTCGAAGACCGGGTAGTGCTCCGGCTTGAGGCCGGGGGCGTCCACCACGTGGCCGTGGTCGGCGATGTGCTCGACGATCGCCTCGACCTGCTCCTCGGGGTAGCCGAGGCTGCGCAGGGCGCGCGGCACGGTCTGGTTGACGATCTGCATCGAGCCGCCGCCGACCAGCTTCTTGAACTTGACCAGCGCCAGGTCCGGCTCGACGCCGGTGGTGTCGCAGTCCATCATCAGGCCGATGGTGCCGGTCGGGGCGAGCACGCTGGCCTGCGAGTTCCGCCAGCCGTTCTTCTCACCGATCTTGTTGCCCTGGGTCCACTGCTTGGTGGCCTCGCGGACCACCGCGGTGGCCACCGTGCCGGCCGGCTTGATCTGGTCGTTGGCAGCGGCGTGCTTGCGCATGACCCGCTTGTGCGGCTCGGCGTTGCGGGCGTAACCGTCGTACGCGCCGACGATGCCGGCCAGCTCGGCCGAGCGGCGGTACGCCGTTCCGGTCATCAGCGAGGTGATCGCGGCGGCCAGCGAGCGCCCGTGGTCCGAGTCGTACGGCATGCCGGAGGCCATCAGCAGGGCGCCAAGGTTGGCGTACCCGATGCCCAGCTGCCGGTACGCCCGGGTGGTCTCGCCGATCTTCTCGGTCGGGAAGTCGGCGAAGCAGATCGAGATGTCCATCGCGGTGATGACCAGCTCGACGCTCTTGACGAACTTCTCCACCTCGAAGCCCCCGTCGGCGCGGAGGAACTTCATCAGGTTCAGCGAGGCCAGGTTGCACGAGGAGTTGTCCAGGTGCAGGTACTCCGAGCACGGGTTCGACGCGGTGATCCGGCCGGTCTCCGGGCAGGTGTGCCAGTCGTTGATGGTGTCGTCGTACTGCAGGCCGGGGTCGGCGCACTCCCAGGCGGCCTGGGAGATGGTGCGGAACAGCTTCTGCGCGTCGATGGTCTCGATCACCGCGCCGTCGAGCCGGCCACGCAGGTCGAAGCCGCCGCCGTTCTCCACCGCCGACATGAACTCGTCGGAGACCCGGACCGAGTTGTTGGCGTTCTGGTACTGCACGCTGACGATGTCGGCGCCGCCGAGGTCCATGTCGAACCCGGCGTCGCGCAGCGCGCGGATCTTGTCCTCCTCGCGCGCCTTGGTGACCACGAACTCCTCGATGTCCGGGTGGTCGACGTCGAGGATTACCATCTTGGCGGCCCGCCGGGTGGCGCCACCGGACTTGATGGTGCCGGCGCTCGCGTCGGCGCCCCGCATGAAGCTGACCGGGCCGGAGGCGGTGCCCCCGGAGGAGAGCAGCTCCCGGGAGGAGCGGATCCGGGACAGGTTGACCCCGGAGCCGGAGCCGCCCTTGAAGATCAGCCCCTCCTCCTTGTACCAGTCGAGGATGGAGTCCATCGAGTCGTCGACGGCGAGGATGAAGCAGGCGCTGACCTGCTGCGGCGACGGCGTACCGACGTTGAACCACACCGGCGAGTTGAAGCTGAACACCTGGTGCAGCAGCATCCAGGTCAGCTCGTGGGCGAAGACCTCGGCGTCGGCCGGGCTGGCGAAGTAGCCGTACTCCTCACCGGCGGTGCGGTAGGTGGTGACCACCCGGTCGATCAGCTGCTTGAGCGACCACTCCCGCTCCGGGGTGCCCACCGCGCCCCGGAAGTACTTGGTGGTCACGATGTTGGCCGCGTTGACGCTCCAGCTCTCCGGGAACTCCACCCCGCGCTGCTCGAAGTTGACCGAGCCGTCCCGCCAGTTCGTCATCACGACGTCGCGGCGCTCCCACGCCACCTCGTCGTACGGGTGCACCCCCTCGGTGGTCCAGACCCGTTCGACCTTCAGGCCCGCCCCTGACTTGCTCCGTGACCTGCTTGTTGTCACACCGTCCCCCGGCATCTCATCCGCCCCCTCGTTCGCGCGGCACCTGCGCGATCCGACTGTCAGTACTGCTCAGAAATTCACTGCGCGTGGCCGGCGGCGCTGGCCGCCTCGGCCCCGGCGCCCTCCCGGGCGCGCGCGGCGGCCCGCAGCGTCTCGATCTCCCGCTCGAAGTCGGCGAGCGAGTCGAACGACCGGTAGACGCTGGCGAACCGCAGGTAGGCGACCTCGTCCAGGTCCCGCAGCGGACCCAGGATGGCCAGCCCCACCTCGTGGCTGGGAATCTCGGCGGCCCCCTTGGCCCGGATGGTCTCCTCGACCCGCTGCGCCAGCAGCGCGATCGAGTCCTCGTCCACCGGCCGGCCCTGGCACGCCTTGCGCACCCCGCCGATGATCTTCGTGCGGCTGAACGGCTCGGTCACCCCGCTGCGCTTGACCACCGCGAGCACCGCCTCCTCGACGGTGGTGAACCGTTTGCCACACTCCGGGCAGGATCGCCGCCGACGGATCAGCTGGCCGTCGTCGGCCTCCCGCGAGTCGACCACGCGGGAGTCGGCGTGCCGGCAGTACGGACACCGCATCGCCCGACCTCCTTGATCGACCACGGGTCCACTCCGGCCGCCTCCGGGCACGCCTCAGGACGGCGGAACCATCCCGCAGGATGGCCGCCGGGTCAGCGGCATAGGAGTGCGGTCGGTAGTCGAACCCAACCTGTAGGCGACTTACGCCCATGTGACTACTACATCTAGGGGTCGACCGTATGCCGCCGACGATCCGAGGTCAAGTTGGCGGGCGTGTCCGGCGCGTCACCCGACAACCCACCCGATCCCCCTCGTCCGCGCAACCCGAGAGCCCAACGCCGACCGGCGACCCCGGTTACCGTCCGGCCGGACAGAACCCTCGACGATCCGTACGGGGTCGAACACTCGTTCGACCCGACGTACCATTTATCAGAACGGGCGTACGACTGCCACGGTTTTCGCGCCGACACGCGGAGAGAAGGTCGTACAGATGTTTGAAAATGACCGATCTCACCTATACGGTCATCAACAGCCGGAGGTGACCATGGTCGACCCACCGGCCGGCAGACCACCGCGCGCACCACGAGCCGCCAAGGCACCCAGCGCCGACCAGGGAGGACGGACGTGACCGAGGATCGGGCCAACCGGCCGCAGAGCCCGCAGCAGAGCACCGAGGCGGGCCCGCCGGCCGCCCGACGCCGGAGTGTCACCCGCACCCGCGCCGGGCAACCCGCCGTGCGCCCCGTGACTCCGGTGGTCAGCACCTTCCCCGACCCGGCGACGGTCGACCTGACCGCCCGCCAGCGGCGCATCCTCGACTTTATCCGCACCTGGGTCGAGCGGCACGGCTACCCGCCGAGCGTGCGCGAAATCGGCGAGGCGGTCGGGTTGGTCTCCCCGTCCAGCGTCGCCTACCAGCTCAAGGAGCTGGAGAAGAAGGGCTTCCTGCGGCGCGACCCGAACCGGCCCCGCGCGGTGGACGTCCGCTCGCCCAACGACGTCGACGACGAGCTGAGCCGCTCGCAGCGCCCCACGCCCGCGTACGTGCCGATGCTCGGCCGCATCGCCGCCGGTGGGCCGATCCTCGCGGAGCAGTCGATGGAGGACGTTTTCCCCCTGCCCCGCGAGCTGGTCGGCGAGGGCGAGGTCTTCATGCTCCAGGTCAAGGGCGACTCGATGCTCGACGCGGCGATCTGCGACGGCGACTGGGTGGTGGTCCGGCAGCAGCCCACCGCCGACTCCGGCGAGATCGTCGCCGCCATGCTCGACGGTGAGGCGACCGTGAAGACCTACCGCCGGCGTGACGGTCACGTCTGGCTGATGCCGCAGAACCCGGCCTTCGACCCGATCCCCGGCGACGACGCCACCATCATGGGCCGGGTGGTCGCCGTGCTGCGCCGGATCTGACCGGATCACGACCGGTGCTGACCCCCGGTCAGTACCGGTCGCCCCGGTAGCCGTAGTTGCCGCCGGGCACCTGACCGTACGGCTCGGTGCCGCCCTCGCGGTAGCGCCCGGAGCGCTGGCCACGGTAGTCCGGCTCCGCCGGCCCGCCGCGCCGTGGCGGCTCCGCGCGTCCTCCCCCGCCACCGGGTTGTCCGCCGGACCGGCCACCACCACCGCCGCCGCCGTAGACGCCACCGCCACCACTGCCACCGCCGGCACGCCCGTCCGTCGGCCGGCCGCCACCGGGCCGACCGTAGACCGGGCCGCCCTCGCCGCCGGACCGGCCGCCGCCACCGTAGACACCACCGCCGCCCTGGCCCGGGCGGCCACCGTTGCCACCACCGCCGTGACCCGGGTGACCGCCGGCGCCGGGGCGGGCCCCGTAGACCGGCCCCGGTCGCCCACCGCCAGCACCGGGCCGCTCACCGTTCGGCGACCCGCCGTAGACCCCACCGGCCGGCGCACCGCCGTACACGCCGCCCCGCCCACGGCCCTCCGCCGGGCCGGCCTCTTCCGGGCCGCCCGGTCCGGCGCCGTTCTCGTCGCGGTCGCGGCCCTTGCCGGCCGGGGCCGGCCGCTTGCGGGCCCGCAGGATGCCGAAGATGCCCGCGCCGACCAGCAGCGCACCGAGGACACCCACCGTGGCGATCAGGTACGTGATGTCGTCCAGGGTCAACCCGTCGAACCACGACCGGCCGGCCGAGTTCTTCACCGCGTCCGGGTCGTTGGCCAGGGCCTTCGGCCCCTCCTTCGACGGGGTGTAGCTGAGAATGTCAACCGGGTCGCTGTCGTCCAGGTGGCCCGCGTCGGAGACGGTCAGGAACGTCTTGCCGTCGGTCGAGTAGGAGATCGCCTCACCGAAGGGATCGGCCAGTGCGGTGACCCGGGGGGTGCCGGTGGTCAGGGCGCCGACGATGTCGCCGTTCTGAACGTCGTACTCGAAGGCGTCGGCGTACGTCCGCAGCACCACCCGGGAACCGTCCGGGGACCGGGCCGCGCCGGTGATCGCGACGCGGCCGAAGGTGCTCAGCGGGTTCTCGGTGTCCGTCTTCGGCAGCTCGACGTCGCCGACCTTCTTCATCGGCACCGGGTCGGTGTCGCCGGTCTTCAGCTTCCCGTCGGGGGTGAAGATCTCGGACTTGCCAGCGGTCACCTTCGTGATGATCAGCGGGAGGTTGTCGTCGCCGATCAGCAGCGCCTCGGCGTCCCGCGGCTTGCCGTCGGGGTACGAGAGCCGGTGCAGTTTCGGCTGCTCGTTGCCGCTGACCGGCATGGTCCAGACCGCCACCCGCTCGCGGCGCTGCCGGCTGGTGACGTTGTCGCCGGTGTCGGCGATCCACAGCGTCTTCTTGTCCGGCGAGAGCGCTAGGTCCTCGGTGTCGAACGGTCCACCGCCGGAGTAGGGGACCGCGCGGGTGACCTGACAGTCCTTGTCGAGGTAGAAGACCCGCTTGCGGTCGTCCTGGTCGGTGCTGTCGTTGATCACGATGTAGCCGGTCTTGGTGACCACCAGACCGGACAGTTCACGCAGCCGCGGGTCGGTGACCGTGCACTGCTTCTTGCCCGCCGCCGCCAGCGGCGCCCCGAGGGCCGCGGCGGCACCGGGCACCGCAGCCGACACGGGGGTCACACCCGACACCGGCGGCGCGGCCGACACGGGCGACGGGGCCGCGAGGGCAACGCCGGTGACCGCCACGGTGGCCCCGAACAGGCCGAGCGCAACCGTGACCAAGGAAACAGTGCGGTGCATGCATGAAGTGTCGCATGCCGAAGGTTTCCTACGGGTGACGCCGCTGGGCGGTCACCAGGCGGTACGAACCGCCTCCACCGCGTCGCCGAACGGCGCCAGTTCGGCCGCGAGCGCCTCGCTGACGCGTACGTGCAGCATGGTGCCCTCCGGCAGGTGGGCGGTGCTCAGCACCTCACCCTGCCGGTGCACGCGGGCCACCAGGTCACCCCGGTCGTACGGCAGCACGACGCGTGCCTCGACCGCCGGCCGGGGCAGCCGCCGCTCGATCGCCTCGCGCAGGTCGTCGATGCCCCGCCCGCGGTGCGCGGAGACGAAGACCGCCTCGGGCCAGAGCCGCTTGAGGTGCAGCAGAGTCTCCTCGTCGGCCGCGTCGGTCTTGTTCACCACCAGCAGCTCGGGCAGCCGGTCGGCACCGACCTCGGCCAACACCTCGCGGACGGCCCGGACCTGCTCCTGCGGATCGGGGTGGGTGCCGTCGACCACGTGCACGACCAGGTCGGCCTCGGCGACCTCCTCGAGCGTGGAGCGGAACGCCTCGACGATCTGGTGCGGCAGGTGCCGGACGAAACCGACCGTGTCGGAGAGGGTGTAGACCCGCCCGTCGGTGGTGGTGGCCCGCCGGGTGGTCGGATCGAGTGTGGCGAAGAGGGCGTCCTCCACCAGCACGCCGGCCCCGGTGAGCCGGTTGAGCAGGCTCGACTTGCCGGCGTTGGTGTAGCCGGCGATGGCCACCGCCGGGACCGCGTTGCGGGAGCGACGGGCCCGCTTGGTCTCGCGTACCGTCCGCATGGCCTTGATTTCGCGGCGCAGCCGGGCGATCCGGTGGCGGATGCGCCGCCGGTCGGTCTCCAGCTTGGTCTCACCCGGACCACGCACACCCACACCGCCGCCGGCACCGCCGCCGCGGCCCGACCCACCGGTCTGCCGGGACAGCGTCTCGCCCCAGCCGCGCAGGCGGGGCAGGAGGTATTCGAGCTGGGCCAGCTCGACCTGCGCCCGGCCCTCCTTGCTCTTGGCGTGCTGGGCGAAGATGTCGAGGATCAGCGCGGTGCGGTCGACCACCTTGACCTTGGTGCGCTGCTCCAGGTTGCGCAGCTGGGACGGGGACAGCTCACCGTCGCAGATCACCGTGTCGGCGCCCGCGGAGAGCACCACGGCGCCGAGGTCGTCGACCTTGCCTCGACCGATGTAGGTGGCCGGGTCGGGTCGGGTGCGTCGCTGGATCAGCCCTTCGAGCACCTGCGAGCCGGCGGTCTCCGCCAGCGCGGCCAGCTCGGTGAGCGAATTCTCCGCGTCGGCCTGGGTACCCTCGGTCCAGACGCCGACCAGGACGACCCGCTCCAGCCGGAGCTGGCGGTACTCGACCTCGGTGACGTCGGTCAGCTCGGTGGAGAGGCCGGGGACCCGTCGCAACGCCTGTCGCTCGGACAGCTCGTACTCGCCGGTCGTGGCGTCGAGCTCGTCGTCTGGGATAGCAACGTAGGTCTCCTGGTCTCGCAAGCGTCTCTCCTGTCCGTTCTGTGCATGTACCGAGCAATCCTGACATGTTGCAACGCCGAGTGCACCTGCTATATGCCCACCGCGCAATCGGGCAAAAGCGGGGGTGGGTGATCAGCGACCATGGCCAGGCGAGTAGAAATGCGGACGAGCCGTTCAGTGCCGACGGAGGGATCTGCGTGGCCACCACCCGACTGCCCAGTGCCGGATTCTCGATCACGATCCGGATCGCCGTGCCCGCCGATGCTTCCTCGATCGGCCGGCTCACCACCTCGGTGGGTGAGGCCGGAGCGATCGTCACCGCGCTCGACGTGGTCGACTCCGACCCGACCCACGTGCTGGTCGACCTGACCTGCGACACCGCCGACGCCGGCCACGCCGACCAGGTGGTCGACGCGCTCAGCGGGCTGGACGGCGTGGACGTGCGCAAGGTCTCCGACCGCACCTTCCTGCTGCACCTCGGCGGCAAGATCGAGGTGAGCCCGAAGGTCGCGCTGCGCACCCGCGACGAGCTGTCCCGCGCGTACACCCCGGGGGTGGCCCGGGTCTGCCAGGCGATCGCGGAGAACCCGGCCGACGCCCGCCGGCTGACCATCAAGCGCAACACGGTCGCCGTGGTCAGCGACGGCTCGGCCGTGCTGGGGCTGGGCAACCTCGGCCCCGCCGCGTCGCTGCCGGTGATGGAGGGCAAGGCGGCCCTGTTCAAGCGCTTCGGCGGGGTGGATGCCTGGCCGGTGGTGCTCGACACCCAGGACACCGACGAGATCGTCGCCATCGTCAAGGCGATCGCGCCCGCTTACGGCGGGATCAACCTGGAGGACATCGCCGCGCCGCGGTGCTTCGAGATCGAGGCGCGGCTGCGCGACGCGCTGGACATCCCGGTCTTCCACGACGACCAGCACGGCACCGCGATCTGCGTGCTGGCCGCGCTGACCAACGCGCTGCGCGTCGTCGGCAAGCACCTCGCGGACGTGCGGGTGGTGGTCTCCGGGGCCGGCGCGGCGGGCACCGCGATCATGAAGCTGCTGCTGCGCCAGGGCGTCGGCGACATCATCGCGTACGACCGCCAGGGCGCCCTGCACCGCGGCCAGACCGGCCTCAATCCGGCCTGGCAGTGGCTGGCCGAGCACACCAACCGGGACGGCTACGCGGGCGACCTGCCCGGTGCGTTGGACGGCGCGGACGTCTTCATCGGGGTGAGCGCGCCGAACCTGCTCACCGGGGACGACATCGCCAAGATGGCGAAGGACTCCATCGTCTTCGCGCTGGCCAACCCGGACCCGGAGGTCGACCCGCGGGAGGCGCGCAAGCACGCCGCCGTCGTCGCCACCGGCCGCTCAGACCAGCCGAACCAGATCAACAACGTGCTGGCCTTCCCAGGTGTCTTCCGCGGCATGCTCGACGCGCACGCCGAGGAGT
This sequence comes from Micromonosporaceae bacterium KJ-029, assembly GCA_005402585.1. Classification (GTDB taxonomy): domain Bacteria; phylum Actinomycetota; class Actinomycetes; order Mycobacteriales; family Micromonosporaceae; genus Micromonospora. The sequence goes on from BIFP01000016.1 coordinate 154,312, forward strand.
TCACCGAGGAGATGGCGATCGCCGCCGCCCGGGCCATCGCCGACGTGGTCGGCGAGGAGAAGATCAACCCGACCGTCATCGTGCCCAGCGTCTTCGACTCCCGGGTGGCCCCCGCCGTCGCCGCCGCCGTCCGCGCCGCCGCCCAGAACCCGGCCGTCACCCCACCCCCCGCCGCCGACCCCGGCCCCGCCGACCTCCCCGAGATCGCCGCCAACGCCTCCGCCACCCCCTAACCGCCCCCGCCCCGCCGCGCGCCTCTACCCCGCCCCGGCGATCATGCAGTTGTGGTGCCCTACAAAAGCCGCTAGGCGGGACAAATCAACCACCACAACTCCATGATCGACGCGGCGGTGGGGCGGGCGCGGGGGTCAGGGGAGGGTGAGGGTGCCGGTGGCTACGAGGAGGGCTGGGCCGGAGAGCCAGCAGGAGTCGGGCGTGACGGTGACCGTCAGGCGGCCGCCGGGGACGTCGACCGCGACGGTGCCGACCTCCCGGGCACGCTCGTGTAGTGCTACGGCGGCGACGGCGCAGGCGCCGGTGCCGCAGGAGAGGGTCTCAGCGCTGCCCCGCTCGTAGACCCGCATGAGCACATGCCCGTCGACGCCGTCGACCGGCTCCCCCGGCGCGGTGAACTCGACGTTCACGCCGGACGGGAAGAGCTCCGGGTCGAAACCGGGCGCCTGGGTGAGGTCCAGCCCGTTCAGCTCCAGCCCGTCCGGCACCGGGCAGACCAGGTGGGGATTGCCGACGTCCACCGCCGTACCCGGCAGCGTCAGCCCACCCAGCTCGGCGGCCGACGCCCCGTGCAGCCGGGGGCGGCGCATCTCGACGGCGATGGCGGTGCCGTCGACCCGCGCGCGCACGACGCCGGCCCGGGTGGCCACCGGCAGCACGCCGCCGGACGGCGCGGCCAGCCCGGTCTCCAGCAGGTACCGGACGAAGACCCGGGCACCGTTGCCACACATCTCGGCGAACGACCCGTCGGAGTTCCAGTAGTCCATGAACCACTCCGCCTCACCGGCCATGGCGGCGCCGTCGGGGTGCTTCGCGGCACGAACCACGCGCAGCACGCCGTCCCCGCCGATTCCGCGCCGCCGGTCGCAGATCGCCGCCACCAGATCGGGCGCCAGGTCGAACGCGCCGTCCGGGTCGGGCAGGATCACGAAGTCGTTGCCGGTGCCGTGTCCCTTGGTGAACTCCACCCTGCCATCATCGCGCAGCGTCACCGAGGATCCGCACGGCGGCCTCGACCAGCCCGGGGTCGGCCGAGTCGAGCCAGTGCACGCGCGGGTCGCGCCGGAACCAGGAGCGCTGGCGGCGGACGAACCGGCGGGTGGCGCGGATCGTCTCGTCGTACGCCTCGGTCTCGGTCAGCTCCCCGGCCAGGAAGCGCAGGACCTGCTGGTAGCCGAGCGCCCGGCTGGCCGTACGGCCGGCGGGCAGTCCCCGCCCGACCAGCTCGGTGGTTTCGGCGACCAGCCCGTCGGCCCACATCCGGTCCACCCGGGCCGCGATCCGCTCGTCGAGCCGGGCGGTGTCCAGGTCGACCCCGATCTGCACGGACGGGTAGTACGGCGTCGGCTCGGGCAGCGCGGCGGTGAACGGCCCGCCGGTCAGCTCGATCACCTCCAGCGCGCGGACGATCCGCCGGCCGTTGCCGGGCAGGATCCCGGCCGCCGCCACCGGGTCGGCCTCGCGCAGCCGCGCGTACAGCGGTGCCGGCCCGACCGCGGCCAGCTCACCCTCCAGCCGCTCCCGCACCACCGGGTCGGTGCCGGGGAACTCGAACTGCTCCAGCACCGCCCGCACGTACAGCCCGGACCCGCCGACCAGCAGCGGCACCCGGCCCCGGGCGAGAATGTCGTCCACCGCCGCCCGCGCCAGCCGTTGGTACTCCGCGACGCTGGCCGGCTCGGTGACCGCCCAGATGTCGAGCAGATGGTGCGGCACGCCCTCGCGCTCGGCGACGGTGAGTTTGGCCGTGCCGATGTCCATTCCCCGGTAGAGCTGCATCGAGTCCGCGTTGACCACCTCGCCGTCGAGGGTGCGCGCCAGCGCGATGCTCAGCGCGGACTTGCCCGCCGCCGTCGGCCCGACCACGGCGACCACCGTGCCCGGGGCGGTCACGACCGCTCCCAGCTGGCCACGAAGTAGGCCACCCCGTAGGGCGCGGCGTGGTAGCGCAGCTCGCCGCGCCAGTCGCCGCCGGCGGAACGGGCCGCGGCGGCGAGCACCTGCCAGGGCGCCCGGCCGGCGACCATCAGCTGCGCCGACATCTCCGGGTCGAGGCCGAGCAGGGCGCCGGTGTCCGCGTCGGCCAGGGCCCGGGCGACCCCCGCGTCGTACGCCTCGGCGCGCGGGTCGGCGTGGCCGGGCGCCTTCTCGCCCCGGCAGGCCGACCCGTCCCCCATCACCAGCAGCGCCCACGGCTGGTCCGACCCCAGCCGGGCACCGAGGGCGGCGCAGGCTTCGACCGGTTCGTCGGAGCCGACGGTCTTCATCCCCCACCTCATGCCGCCGGTCCCGGCCGCCGGCCGCCGCCCCAGCAGCCAGGCGCCGACGAGCAGGCTGAGCGGGAGGTCGTCGCTGCCGACCCGTCCGTCGGGGAGGCTGCCGAGGCGCACCTCCACCGGCACTCCCCAGGGCGCGAAGCTGCCCCGGAACGGGTGTTCGAGGTCCGCGCCGCGGTCGTCGGCGCCGACCACCAGGATGCTCCGCGCGCCGGAGGCGAACAGCCGGGACACGGCGGCGTCGCAGGCGGCACGGAGGTCGTCCAGCTCCGGCGCGGCGGCACCGGCCACCTCGGGGACGATCAACGGCGGATGGGGGCAGACGGCGGCGGCGACCAGTGGCACCAGGCAACCGTATCGGCCCGGCGGGACGGGGTGCCGCCGCGGACGGCCCGACCGGTCCGATCGCCGCCGCCCCCCGTGCCCTCAGCCCGGTTGCCCGCCCCAGCCGCCCTGGACCATGGTCTGGAACCGCCACTGCCCACCGGACTTGACCAGCAGGTCGGCGTAGCGGACCCGCTGGGTCGCCCCGTCGATGGTGAACTCGGCGTCGGTGAAGACCACCACCAGGCTGGCGGTGAGGAAGTACGGCGTGCGACGGGACTCCATCGTCACGTCGCCGCCCGCGCCGAGCACGCCCCGCATCATCTCGAGGTACTCCGGCCGGGTGAGCTGGCGGGCCGAGCCCTCACCCGCCGCGTCGTCGGTGACGGTGTTGAGCGGGAACATTGCCAGCTCGGCGGTTCCCTCCGCGTCGCCGGCCGCAGCGAGCGCGTCGTACCGACGGAACCACTCGTCCAGGGCGGCCAGGTCGTCGGCCTCGGGGACGAACCCCGGGTCGGCCGGCGGCGTGACGGTGCTACGGGTCCGGGTCATCTGCTCCTCCTCGCGGGCGCCCCACCGGACGCCTCGCCGTACATTGTACCGTACGCCGTACGGTCAACCGCGGCGCGCCGGACCGGTGCGGTATCCGAATCAGTCCCCGACTCGGCCGGCCGTCGCCCGCGGCAGGCCGGCCAGGGACTTCGACACAGGTCCTAGGACACCGTATGGTCACGGTCGGCGATAGGCGCTCGACGCGGACCGGGGCACACCTGTGACAATGCCCGGAGAAACTTGGCTGCGCCGTGGCGGCGTCCGGGAGGCTGCTCCCGGGACGCCGGGAGAACGAGGATGGGCACATGAGCGACTGGACTGCCTTCGGACGGGTGGACGCGGACGGCACCGTTTACGTCAAGACCGCCGAGGGCGAGCGGGTGGTCGGATCCTGGCAGGCGGGAGCACCGGAGGAGGGGCTGGCACATTTCGCGCGCCGCTTCGCCGACCTGGTCACCGAGGTGAATCTGACTGAGGCGCGGCTCAACTCGGGCGCGGCCGACGCCAACCATTCCCTGACCACCATCCGGCGCATCCGCACCTCGCTGGCCGAGGCGCACGTGGTCGGCGACATCGACGCCCTGGCCGCCCGGCTGGACAAGCTCGCCACGGTGGCCGAGGAGAAGGCCGGTGAGGCCCGGGCTGCCAAGGAGGCCGCCCGCAGCGAAGCCCTGGCGCGCAAGACCGCCCTGGTCGAGGAGGCGGAGAAGCTGGCCGCCGAGTCGACCGGCTGGAAGACCGCCGGTGACCGGCTGAAGGAGATCCTCGACGAGTGGAAGGCCATTCGCGGGGTCGACAAGAAGACCGACGGTGAGCTGTGGAAGCGCTTCGCCGCCGCCCGGGACGGCTTCACCCGCCGCCGGGGCGCGCACTTCGCCACGCTCGACTCGCAGCGCAAGCAGGCGCAGACGGTCAAGGAGGAACTGGTCGCCGAGGCCGAGAAGATCAAGGACTCCACCGAATGGGCGGCGACGGCCAACCAGCTCAAGAACCTGATGAACCAGTGGAAGGCCGCGCCCCGCGCCTCGAAGGAGGCCGAGCAGCGGCTGTGGGAACGGTTCCGGGCCGCGCAGGATGCCTTCTTCACCCGGCGTAGCGAGGTCTTCTCCGCCCGGGACAACGAGCAGCGAGCAAACCTGGAGCGCAAGCAGGCGCTGCTCGCCGAGGCCGAGGCGCTCGACGTCGACGGCGACCCCAAGAGCGCCCAGGCCAAGCTGCGGGAGATCCAGGCGCAGTGGCACGACGCCGGCCGGGTGCCCCGCGAGGCGGCCGCCGGGCTGGAGCGCCGGCTGCGCACCATCGACGAGAAGGTCCGCGAGGTGATGGACTCGGCGTGGCGCCGGACCACCCGCGAGGACAACCCGCTGCTGGCCCAGATGCGGGCACAGGTCGCGGAGGCCGAGGAGCGGCTGGCCCGGGCCCAGGCCGCCGGCGACACCCGGCGGATCAAGGAGGCCGAGCAGGCGCTCGCCTCGAAGCGGCAGTTCCTCCAGCTCGCGGAGCAGGCCGGCTGAGCCGACACGTCCCCGAAAGCCCCCGGCTCCGAGCGGAGCCGGGGGCTTTCCGCTGCCCGCACCGGTGACTGCCGGATTCGCCACCGACGGGGATTTACATCGACGGCTGCCTGTGGTTACCTGAGGAAAGCGCTTGCCATCGATACGGGTGGTGTACGGGAGCCAGTCCGACCAAGTTCATCCGACGGCAGGGCGCCGCCTGCGACCGCCGCCGCATCGCTGCCACTGGGCACGGCAGCCAAGGATGACGGGGCGTACCCCTGCCGACCGCACGGGATGACGCATCCTGGCGTGCGCCACGGCGTCGTACCACCCCCAGCCGCCGCGGCCACCCGCGTCGCGGACGCATCCGGGCCGGCGCCGGCAGCCGGTCCCCGACGCGCCGACGCGCCATCCGCTCTGTTCCACGTACCCGAGGATGAGGAGAAGGATCGTGCTTGCAATCGTCAAGCGTCGCCTGACCCGACGGCTGGCGGCACTGGCCGCGGCAGCGGTCGCGCTGTCCGCCGCGCTCGTCGCGGTGACGGTCGCCCCGGCCTCGGCGGCGACCGTCGACACCAGCGCCTACTACGTGTTCGTGAACCGGAACAGCGGCAAGGCGATGGACCTGTGGAACTGGTCCATCGCCGACGGCGGCGAGATCCGGCAGTTCAGCCGCCTCGATGGCAACAACCAGCAGTTCCAGTTCGTCGACGTGGGCAACGGCTACTACCAGCTACGAAACCGGCACTCCGGCAAGGTCGTCACCGTCCCGAACTCGAACGACGGCGTGCAGGTCACCCAGGTCACGGCGAGCAGTGACACCAAGCAGCACTGGACCCTCAAGGATTCCGCCGACGGCGACGTACGGTTCATCAACCGGCACAGCAAGAAGGCCCTCGAGGTGTGGCAGTGGTCCACCGCCGACGGCGGGATCGTCTCGCAGTACGCGGACCTGGACGGCACCAACCAACGGTGGCAGTTGATCAGACTGGGCGGCACCACGCCCCCGACCAACCCCCCGCAGACCGGGCTGGTGGGCTGGGCCACCCAGAACGGTGGCACCAGCGGCGGCGGCAACGCCGGCACCACCACCGTGACCACCGCGTCGGCGCTGACCAGCGCGCTCGGCTCCAGCAGCGCGGCGGTGATCCGGGTCTCCGGCACCATCAACTGCTCCGGAATGCTGCGGGTCCGGTCGAACAAGACCATTCTCGGCAACGCGGGCGCCACGATCGTCGGCTGCGGCTTCACCATCAACGGTGACCGCAACGTGATCATCCGGAACCTGACCTTCCGAAACTGGGACGACGACGCGATCAACGTCGAGCAGTCGGCGACCAACATCTGGATCGACCACAACACCTTCAGCAACGGCTACGACGGTGCCGTGGACATCAAGCGGGGTTCCGACTTCGTCACCGTGTCATGGAACCGGGTGTTCAGCCACGACAAGACGATGCTGCTCGGGCACAGCGACGACAACGCCAGCCAGGATGTCGGGCGGCTGCGGGTGACGTACCACCACAACTGGTTCGACGGCAGCAACCAGCGCAACCCGCGGGTCCGCTTCGGCAACCCGGTGCACGTGTACAACAACTACTACGGCAACGTGCGCGGCTACGGCGTGGCCTCCACCATGAACGCCGGCGTCCTGGTCGAGGGCAACTACTTCGAGAACACCCCCGATCCGTACCACCTGGGTGAGGCCAGCTCCGGTCCGGGCTCACTTGTGGCCCGCAACAACCACTTCGTCAACTCGGGCGGTGGGCAGACCGGCGGCAGCGTGGCCGGCATCCCGTACCCGTACACCCTGGACACCGCGAGCAACGTCAAGTCGATCGTGACGGGCGGCGCGGGCGCCGGTCGGATCTCGGTCTGACCACGCCGAGCGGTCGGGGCCCGGTGCGCCGGGCCCCGACCGGCTCTCAGGATGAGACGGCGCAGCCGGTGGTCGGCGCGGGCGCCGCGGCCGGCGCGCCGACCGTGGGCAGCCCCAACAGCACCCCGGGGGTACGCGGCGACCGCCCCGCCTCGGCCGCGTCACCGGCCCGGGTACGCCGGTGCGACAGCGGCGCGCCGTCGGCGTTGAGATGGTGCGGGGCGGCGTAGGTGACCGTGGTGTGCACGATGTCGCCCGGGCGGATCCGCCCGGCGAGCGAGCCCCCGTCGGGCGCGCCGGCCGCACCCGTCGCGAAGTGGACCAGGCGACCGTCGCGGGCCCGCCCGGACATCCGGCCGGTGCGCTCGTCCTTGCGGCCCTCGCCGACGGCGACCAGCACCTCGACGGTCTCGCCGACCAGCTTCTTGTTCTCCGCCCAGGTGATCTCCTCGACGCAGGCGATCAGCCGCTCGTACCGCTCCTGCACGACCTGCTTGGGGAGCTGGCCGTCCATCGTCGCGGCCGGCGTGCCGGGGCGCTTGGAGTACTGGAAGGTGAAGGCGGAGGAGAACCGGGCCTCCCGGACCACGTCCAGGGTGCGCTGGAAGTCCGCCTCGGTCTCGCCGGGGAAACCGACGATGATGTCCGTGGTGATCGCCGCGTCGGGCATCGCCGCCCGGACCTTCTCGATGATGCCCAGGTACTTCTCCGACCGGTACGACCGGCGCATCGCGCGCAGCACCTCGTCGGAGCCGGACTGCAACGGCATGTGCAGGGAGTGACAGACGTTCGGCGTCTCGGCCATCGCCGCGATCACATCGTCGGTGAAGTCCTTCGGGTGCGGGCTGGTGAACCGCACCCGTTCCAGCCCGTCGATCTCGCCGCAGGCGCGCAGCAGCTTGCCGAAGGCGTACCGGTCACCGAACTCGACGCCGTAGGAGTTGACGTTCTGCCCGAGCAGGGTCACCTCCAGCACGCCCTCGTCGACCAGCGCCCGCACCTCGCTCAGGATGTCGCCGGGCCGGCGGTCCTTCTCCTTGCCGCGCAGCGAGGGCACGATGCAGAAGGTGCAGGTGTTGTTGCAGCCGACCGAGATCGACACCCAGCCGGCGTACGTCGACTCGCGGCGGGTCGGCAGGGTGGAGGGGAACACGTCGAGGGATTCGAGGATCTCCACCTCGGCGTCGGCGTTGTGCCGGGCGCGCTCCAACAGCACCGGCAGCGAACCGATGTTGTGTGTGCCGAAGACCACGTCGACCCAGGGCGCCTTGCGGACGATGTCGCCGCGGTCCTTCTGGGCCAGGCAGCCACCGACCGCGATCTGCATCTCCGGGTGCCGATCCTTCACCGGGCGCAGGTGACCGAGGTTGCCGTACAGGCGGTTGTCCGCGTTCTCCCGGACCGCGCAGGTGTTGAACACCACCACGTCCGGGGTGTCGTCGGCCTCGCCCGCACGGATGTAGCCCGCCTGCTCCAGCAGGCCGGAAATGCGCTCGGAGTCGTGCACGTTCATCTGGCAGCCGTAGGTTCGCACCTGGTAGGTGCGCGGGCCGCCCGCCGCTGCGGTAGTCATGACGTGCACAGCGTATCCGGGCCCGAGGGGCCGGAGGGAATGAGGATGAGCCGTGTGCCGGAGCATCAAGACCCTGCGTGAGCCGTACACCCCGGAGGTCACCGACGCGGACGTCCAAGCTGCGGCGTTGCAGTACGTCCGGAAGATCTCCGGATTCCGGGCGCCGGCGGCGCACAACGCCGCCGCGTTCGACGCCGCGGTGGCCGCGGTCGCGGCGGCCACCAGCACCCTGCTGGACGAGCTGGTGGTACGCGGCGCCCGCCCCACCACGCCAAGCTGATGGATGTAAGGAAGGGCCCCCTGTTAACGCCTGCGGTAGAGGAAGGGCCCCTTCTTAACACCTCGCCGCCGACGCACCGCCACGGCTGTTAAGAAGGGGCCCTTGCTATGCACGAGGCGTTAAGAGGGGGCCCTTCCTTGCACCTCAGGCGGCGGCGAGGGCGGGATTCACCGAGTCGGGCGCCCAGCGGGAACGGTGACAGCGCGACCAGCCCCGGCAGCGCGAGTCGGCCTCGGTGCAGAGACGGCGGTCGCTGAGCACCTCGCCGTCGTCGGTCTCCCGCACGGTGAAGTGCACCGGGCGGATGCTGCCGTCGGGGGCGACCAGCAGGTGCCGGGTGTCGTCGAGCGTGTCGTCACGCAGCAGGCAGTTGCGGTCGAGCAGCCGGGCCAGCGCCGCGATGCTCGGCAGCTCAGGCAACCCGTCGGGCACGCCGTAGCAGTCGACGATCGTGGCGAACTCCCCCGGCGCCTGCCAGACGTCGCAGACCACCGCGTACTTCGGCAGCCGGGTCGGGTCGGCCACCGCCAGGGGCATCACCACCCGGCCGAGCGCGTCGGCCAGCGCCGGGTAGACCTCTACCGGTCGTACCTGGTCGATTCTCCAGTTCCACAGCTCGGTCACGCCGCCTCCTCGCTGTGCTCGTCCCACCGGCCTCCGGATCGGGCCTTAAGACGATGGTGGGGTGCATTTGCCCCTAGCCGGGGGCAAGTTACCGGTCTGTGACCATTCTGGGCAAAATTTCCCCGAGCATCATCGCTTCGAGTAGCGGGAAGATGACAGTTTATCGGGTATGGTGCTGGTTCTCGCGGAGCGGCTCGCCGCACACGGGCAGCCGCTCAGCGCGGTGCGTCCCGAAGCCTCGGCCGCACCGCGGCCCGGTTCACCGCAGCACTACCCGGTGCTCGCCTCGCGGCAACAGCTCACCGATCACCGGCGCGCCGGGCAACTCCCCGGCCACCAGCAGGCCCCCCGAGGTCTGCGCGTCGGCCAGCAGCAGCCGATCCGACTCGCCCGCCCCGCCGAAATCGGTCCACGGGGTCACCCACTCCAGGTTGCGGCGAGAACCACCGCTGACGTACCCGTCGCGGACCGCCTCCCGGGCGCCGGCCAGGTACGGCACCCGGGCGATGTCGATCGCCACGGTGAGCTGGCTGGCGCGGGCCAGCTTCGAGGCGTGGCCGAGCAGGCCGAACCCGGTCACGTCGGTGCCGCAGCAGACCCCGGCCGCCACCGCCGCCCGGGCCGCGTCCCGGTTCAGCGTGGTCATCGCCGCGACCGCCTCGGGGAAACTCTCGCCCGTGTTCTTGTGCCGGGTGTTGAGCACGCCGACCCCGAGCGGCTTGGTCAGCGACAGCGGCAACCCGGCCCGCCCGGCGTCGAGGGTGATCAGCTCCTGCGGCCGGACCAGCCCGGTGACCGCCAGGCCGTACTTCGGGCCGTCGTCGTCGACGCTGTGCCCGCCAGCCAGCTGGCAGTCGGCGGCGAGGGCCACGTCCCGACCGCCCCGCAGCACCTCGCGGGCCAGTTCCAGCGGCAGCAGCTCGCGCGGCCAGCAGAGCAGGTTGAGCGCGACCAGTGGGTCGCCGCCCATCGCGTACACATCGGACAGCGCGTTGGTCGCGGCAATCCGTCCCCAGTCGTACGCGTCGTCAACCACCGGGGTGAAGAAGTCCGCGGTGGTCACCACGCCGGTCCGCTCGTCGAGCCGGACCACTGCGGCGTCGTCGCCGTGTTCGAGCCCGACCAGCAGGTCGGCGGTGCCGGGGGCGGGGCCCAGACCGGCCACCATGGCCTCCAGCTCACCGGGTGGAATCTTGCAGGCGCACCCGCCGCCGCGGGCGTACCGAGTCAGCCGCACGGGCTCGTCCATCCCTACATGATCTCTGTCACCCCGCTCGTGCGCCACCCGTAGAGGGCATTTCCGGACGCGCGGGGCTGATCCGCGGCGGTGTTACCGCTCCGTGACCATCTGAGTTGTGTTCTGCCACGTCACCCCGCTTACAGTGGCCGCTATCCGAGGGTCGACCGACCCTTGGGTGGCGACGAGGGGGACGGTGGACGACGTGGCGACGGGCGAACCGCTCATCGTGCTGGACTCGGTCAACAAGTGGTTCGGGCCATTGCACGTGCTGGACGACGTCTCACTGTCGGTGGGTCGTGGCGAGGTGGTCGTGGTGATCGGCCCGTCCGGCTCCGGCAAGTCGACCCTGTGCCGCACGATCAACCGGCTGGAACCGATCAACTCCGGCACCATCACCTTCGACGGGCAGACGCTGCCGGCCGAGGGCAAAGCGCTGGCCAAGCTGCGCAGCGAGGTCGGCATGGTGTTCCAGTCGTTCAACCTCTTCGCGCACAAGACGATCCTCGAGAACGTCACGCTCGGACCAATCAAGGTGCGCAGGGAGAAGCCGGCGGCGGCCCGCGAGCGGGGTCTGGCCCTGCTCGACCGGGTCGGCATCGCCAACCAGGCCGACAAGTTCCCGGCCCAGCTCTCCGGCGGCCAGCAGCAGCGCGTCGCGATCGCCCGCGCGCTGGCCATGCAGCCCAAGGCGATGCTCTTCGATGAGCCGACCAGCGCGCTGGACCCGGAGATGGTCGGCGAGGTGCTGGACGTGATGACCTCGCTGGCCCGCGACGGCATGACCATGGTCGTGGTCACCCACGAGATGGGCTTCGCGCGGCACGCCGCGAACCGGGTCATCTTCATGGCCGACGGCAAGCTCGTCGAGGACGCGGCCCCGGCGGAGTTCTTCGCCAACCCGCGCAGCGAGCGCGCCAAGGACTTCCTCTCCAAGATTCTCACGCACTAGGCGTCCGTAGCGGAGCGGCCGTGACCCGGCAGGCTCCAGTCGAAGAAGGAGAACAACTATGCGAATGAAGCGTATGGCGGCGATCGTCGCCGCTGCCGGCCTCGCGGTCACGATGGCCGCCTGTGGCGGGGACAGCGACGAGGGCGGTTCCGGCACGGGCGCCACCGGCATCGTAGGCAAGGCCGAGAGCCAGAAGAAGCTGGTCATCGGCGTCAAGGCCGACCAGCCGGGCCTGGGTCTGCAGACCGGCAGCAAGTACGAGGGCTTCGACGTCGAGATCGCGAAGATCATCGCGAGGGGTCTCGGGGTCGAGGAGGGCAACATCGAGTGGAAGACCACCGTGTCGGCCAACCGTGAGCCCTTCATCGAGCAGGGCACCGTCGACCTGGTGGTGGCCACCTACACCATCAACGACGAGCGCAAGCAGAAGATCAACTTCGCTGGCCCGTACTTCATCGCCGGCCAGGACCTGCTGGTCAAGGCGGACTCGACGCTCACCGCGGACCAGCTGGCGGGCAAGACGGTCTGCTCGGTCAGCGGCTCGACCCCGGCCAAGCGGATCCAGGAGAACTACCCGGACGCCAAGCTGCAGCAGTTCGACGCGTACTCGAAGTGCCTGCCGCTGCTGGAGGGTGGCCAGGTCGACGCGGTGACCACCGACGACATCATCCTCGCCGGCTACGCCGCGCAGAGCCAGTACGCCGGCAAGTTCAAGGTCGTCGGCAACACCTTCTCGGAGGAGCCGTACGGCATCGGCCTGAAGAAGGACGACAAGGCCGGCTGCGAGAAGGTCAACGAGATCCTCAAGGCCGCCGCCGCGGACGGCAGCTACAAGGCCGCCTGGGACGCCTCCCTGGGCGCGAGCGGCACCCCCGCGCCCGAGCTGGACACCACCAAGCTGACCCACTGCGGCGCTGTCTGACCGGTTCCGGAGCCGGCATCCCAACGGGGTGCCGGCTCCGGCCTGTCACCGGCCGCCACGACGTGCCCCGGGAGCCGAAGCATGCACGTATTCACTGATCCGAAAAACTTCGACGCCTATGTGTCGGGTTTTCTCTGGATCCTCAAGCTGACCGGCGCGTCCGCGGTCTGCGCGCTGGTGCTCGGCGTGCTGCTGGCCGCGATGCGGGTCTCCCCCGTACCCGTGCTGCGCGGCTTCGGCGCAGCCTGGGTCAACATCTTCCGCAACACCCCGCTCACCCTGGTCATCTTCTTCTGCTACTTCGGCCTGTTCGTCACCCTCGGGCTGGCACTGTCGGATGACCTCTTCCGCAACATCTACTGGCTCGGGGTGGTCGGCCTGTCGGCCTACACCGCCGCGTTCGTCTGCGAGGCGGTGCGCTCGGGCATCAACACGGTGCCGACCGGGCAGGCCGAGGCGGCCCGGGCGATCGGGCTGTCCTTCGCGCAGACCCTGCGGATCGTGGTGCTGCCGCAGGCCGCGCGCTCGGTGATCGCGCCGTTCGGCAGCATCCTGATCGCGCTCTGCAAGAACGCCACCATCGTCGGCACCATCGGGTTGATGGAGTCCTCCACCGTCATGAAGGACCTGATCAACTTCAACGGTGACGCGGTCATCCCGATCTTCCTAGTCTTCGCCGGCACGTTCGCGGCGGTCCTCATTCCCACCGGCTACTTCTTCGGCTGGCTGGCCAACCGTCTGGCGGTGAAGCGCTGATGAGCACCAGCAGCGTCCTCTATGACCACCCGGGGCCACGCGCCAAGGTTCGCAACGCCGTCCTGAGCGTGATCTTCGGCGTCGCCCTACTCGGGCTGCTCTACTGGATCTACACCAAGTTCGACCAGGCGAACCAGTTGGAAGCGTGGCTGTGGAAGCCGTTCGCCGAGCCGAAGACCTGGACGCAGTTCATCCTGCCGGGCCTCTGGGCCACCCTCAAGGCGGCCGGCGTCGGCATGCTGCTGTCGCTCGCCTTCGGCATCATCTTCGCGGTCGCGCGGCTCTCCGACCATTGGTGGATCAGCGTTCCGGCCGGCGCGATCGTGGAGTTCTTCCGGGCCGTACCGCTGCTGCTGATGATCTTCTTCGTCTTCTACGGCCTGCCGTACGTGATCGACCAGCCGGTGACCGCGTTCTGGGCCGTGGTGATCGGCCTGACCCTGTACAACGGATCGGTGCTAGCCGAGGCGTTCCGGGCCGGTATCCGGTCCGTGCCCGGCGGGCAGTCCGAGGCGGCGTACGCGATCGGCATGCGCAAGACGCAGGTCATGGGGATCGTCCTGCTTCCGCAGGCGGCCCGGGCCATGTTGCCGATCATCGTCAGCCAACTGGTGGTGCTGCTCAAGGACACCGCGCTCGGCTACATCGTGGCCTACCCCGAGCTGCTCGCGCGCGGCGTCAACGACCTCTCCGCCAACTACGGCAACATCATCGCCGCAGCGATCGTGGTGGCAATCATCTACATCATCATCAACTCGCTGCTCACCGCGTTCGCCGGTTGGCTGGACCGGCGCTCCGCGCGCCGTGCCTTCCGGATTCCGAAGCAGACCGGGCCGGTCGTCGTCGCGGACTCCACCGCCGGGGGAGCGTGACGGAGCAGCAGGGCTGAGCTGAACAACGCTGCGGCGCCGGCCAGGTTGGCCGGCGCCGCAGCGCGTTCTCGCTTGTTGCCCGCCGATACCGCGATCGCCCCGCCGCGAGCCGTTAAGAAGGGGCCCTTCCTATGCCTCAGGCGTTAAAAAGGGGCCCTTCCTTACACCTCAGCGGGCGATCTCGGTGACGCGGGACTCGCGTACCACCGTCACCCGGATCTGGCCGGGATAGGTCAGCTCCTCCTCGATCTGCTTGGCCACGTCCCGGGCCAGCACCGCCGCGCCGATGTCGTCGACATCGTCCGGCTTGACCATCACCCGGATCTCCCGGCCCGCCTGCATGGCGAAGACCTTCTCCACACCGAGCTTGCCGGCCGCGATCTCCTCGATCCGCTCCAGCCGCTTGACGTACGCCTCCAGGCTCTCCCGCCGCGCCCCCGGCCGACCCCCGGAACAGGCGTCGGACGCCTGGGTCAGCACAGCCTCGACGGTCTGCGGCGGCACCTCGTTGTGGTGCGCCTCGATGGCGTGCACCACGTCCTCACTCTCGCCGTACTTGCGGGCCACGTCGGCGCCGATGATGGCGTGGCTACCCTCCACCTCGTGGGTGAGTGCCTTGCCGATGTCGTGCAGGAACGCCGACCGCTTGATCAACGGCACGTCCAAGCGTAGTTCGGCGGCCATGATGCCGGCGATGTGTGCGGTCTCGACCAGGTGCTTGAGCACGTTCTGCCCGTACGACGTGCGGTAGCGCAGCCGGCCCAGCAGCGTGACCAGCTCGTCGTGGATCTCGGTGATGCCCACCTCGACGAGGGCGTCCTCGGCGGCCCGCCGGCACAGCTGGTCCACCTCCTGGCGGGCCAGGTCGTGCACCTCCTCGATCCGGTGCGGGTGGATCCGGCCGTCCAGCACCAGCTTCTCCAGCGTCAGCCGGCCCACCTCCCGGCGTACCGGGTCGAAGCAGGACAGCAACACCGCCTCGGGGGTGTCGTCGATGATCAGGTTGACCCCGGTGACCGACTCGAAGGCCCGGATGTTGCGGCCCTCCCGGCCGATGATCCGCCCCTTCATCTCGTCGCCCGGCAGGTGCAGCACGCTGACCACGCTCTCGGCCGTCTGCTCGCTGGCCACCCGCTGGATGGCGTCCACCACGATGTGCCGGGCCCGCTGCTCTGCGGTGGACCGGGCGTCCGACTCGATGTCCCGCACCAGCAACGCGGCCTCCCGCTTGGCCTGGGTCTCGATCGCCTCGACCAGCTCGGCCCGCGCCGCGTCGGCGGTCAGCCCGGCGACCCGCTCCAGCTCGCGGCGCCGCTGTTGCTCCGCCTCAGCCAACTCGTCCTCCCGGACGGCGAGCCCCGTTTCGCGGGCGGAGAGGGCGGCACTCGCGGCGGTCAGCTGGCGTTCCCGCTCGGCGAGCCGCTCCACCTCCTCCGTGTGCAGCCGCTCCCGCTCGTCCATCCGGGCCGCCCGCCGCTCCACCTCGGCGGCCTGCTCGCGGGTGGTCGCGGCGAGCACCGCCACCTCCCGTTCGCCGCTGCGCCGGGCCGCGGCACGCAGCTGCTCGGCGTCCGCCTCGGCCTGCTTATGCGCCCGTTCCAGAACCGTGTCCGCCTCGGCGCGGGCGTCGTCGAGCACCCGGCGCGCCTCGGCCCGGGCGGCCTTCGCCTCCGCCTTGGCCGCCGCCGCCTCCGTCCGGGCCGCCGCCGCCGCAGACTTCGCCACATCGATGGTGCTGTTGGCCTCGTCGGCAGCGGTACGCAGCGCGGCGAGCGACTGCTCCTGGCGGTCCTTCTCGGCGATGTAGGCGGGATCCTCCGGGGCCGGACGCGCCTGAAGCCCGCGCAGCACCCGGAACCCGAAAACCACCGCACCGAGCACCACCAGGATCAGCACCACCACGGCGGCCAGCAGTACGACGTCAAAGGTGCTCATGCCGCAGCTCCATCACACCCGTTACCGGCCGTCCCGGCCGTGATCACTCCGACCATCGCCGCGAGCCCGACCACTCGGGCGGTCACCGCCGGGCCGGCCGATCCGGCGGGCACCACCGGGTTGACCGCTGCGCCGGGCACCACCGGGTTGACCGCTGCGGCCATGGCCACCGGCTTGACCGCTGTCGAGGTAGGCGCCGGGCCGACCGTCCGAACGGTGACCGGGCCGACCGTCCGCACCGTGGCCGGGCCGACCTTCCGAAACGTGGTCGCCGGGTCAGCAGCTCGAACGGTGACCGGGCCGACCGTCCGGACCGTGGTCGCCGGGTCAGCCGCTCGGGTCGGGACCGGGCCGACCGGGATCAGCACCGCCGGGTTCGTGACCGTCGACGCCGAACTCTGCTCACCGTCGTCGGTGGCCCCGGGCTCGGCGGAGCCGGGCACGCCCGGCTCCCCGCTCATGCCAGCCACCCGGTGGACCTGTGCCGCCTCGCCATGGCGCGCCTCCCCTGAACGTCGCGCCGCAGAAGCCTGCCTGTGGGCACGCTCCTACGGCTCTGGACGCCCGACCGGAGCGCCTGGCCGCGGGATGGCTTACTCCGCCGACGGGGTCCGTGGGACCGTCGGCTGGTCTGGTGCAGTTGTCACGCCGGCACCGGACCGGCCTGTCCGGAGCTGCGTCAACGGCCGATGGTGCTGGCCAAAGTGATGCTGTTCTGTTACGCGATCTATGTTGTGCGCTTAGCCTGCGCTTGGTCGGGCAATGTGAGCCTTTATGGCGAGGCTAGGTCTCCGACGGCCTCCGGTCAAGAAGTCATGATCAAACCACCCGGACGGAGAGAAGTTGCACCATCACCCTCCGCCAACCAAGAGTCGGACGTCAGCTCACAAACGAGACACCCCTCCACCCCCAACACCGCCACTCACCCACCCTGCCGCCCTCCTACCGCCGTCGATCATGAAGTTAGCGGGCGTTTTGATCTCCAAACCCCCCGCTAGCTTCATGATCGACGCGACGGGCGCGGGCGGGAGGGGCAGGGGCGGGGGCGGGGCTAAAGGCGCGCGGGGCGCGGGGCGCGCGGGGCGCGGGGCGCGCGGGGCGCGGGGCGCGCGGGGCGCGGGGCGCGCGGGGCGCGGGGCGCGCGGGGCGCGGGGCGCGCGGGGGCGCGGGGCGCGCGGGGGCGCGGGGCGCGCGGGGGCGCGGGGCGGGGGGCAGGGGGCGCGGGGCGGGGCGCGGGTTAGGGGTCGGGGGTGGTTAGGGCGTCGGGGTCGATGTGCTCGGCGAACTCGGCTGCCTCGGCGCTCTGCGCGGCGAGGGCGTCCTTCACCGCCCGGATGGCCACACCCGGCGGGTAACCCTTGCGGGCCAGCATGCCGACCAGCCGCCGGAACACCGCGTCCGGCTCACCCCGGGCGGTGCGCAGCTTCCGCTCGACCAGGGCGCGGGCGGTCTCCGCCTCGGTGGTGTCGTCCAGCTCGTCGAGCGCCTCGTTGGCGGTGTCGCCGTCAACCCCGCGCTGGCGCAGCTCGTTGGCCAGCGCGCGGCGGGCCAGCCCTCGGCCGGCGTGCCGGCTGGTCACCCAGGCCCGGGCGAACGCGGCGTCGTCGATGATGCCGACCTCGTCGTACCGGTCGAGGACCTGGGTGGCCGTCTCCTCGGAGATACCGCGCCGGGCCAGCGCGGTGGCCAGCTCGGCGCGGGTACGCGGGCGGACCGCGAGCTGGCGCAGGCAGATCTCCCGGGCCACCTCGGCCTCGTCCCGAGGCGCGGCCGACTCGCGGCCCGATCCCACCTCACCGCGAGGCGTGACAGTGCCGCCCGGCGCCGGCGGCACCGAGCGGGACCAGCCACCGGCGGCCCGGCCGTGACCGGCCTCGTCCCCGGGAGCGCCCGATGCCGGGTCGGCCTCGTTTCCGGTGGCGCGGCGGCCTCGGCGTGGGCGCGGTGTGGTGTCACCCGAACGGGACGGGCTGGCGTCCCAGCCCCGCCCCGTACGGGCGCGTCGTCCAGCCACGAGTCAGGATCAGAAGTCGACCGGCGGCAGCTCCGGCCCACCGGTGGCGTCGCCCACGCCGATCCCGACGCCGAGCTTCTCCAGGATCTTCTTCTCGATCTCCGCGGCCACGTCCGGGTTCTCCCGGAGGAACTCGCGGGCCTTCTCCTTGCCCTGGCCGAGCTGGTCACCGTCGTAGGTGTACCAGGCGCCGGACTTACGGATGATCGCCTGCTCGACGCCGACGTCGATCAGCGAGCCCTCGCGGGAGATGCCCTTGCCGTACATGATGTCGAACTCGGCCTGCTTGAACGGCGCGGCGACCTTGTTCTTCACGACCTTGACCCGGGTGCGGTTACCGACCACGTCGGTGCCGTCCTTGAGGCTCTCGATACGGCGTACGTCGAGGCGGACCGAGGCGTAGAACTTCAACGCCCGACCACCCGTCGTCGTCTCGGGGCTGCCGAACATGACGCCGATCTTCTCGCGGAGCTGGTTGATGAAGATCGCGGTGGTGCCGGTGTTGTTGAGCACACCGGTGATCTTCCGCAGCGCCTGGCTCATCAGCCGGGCCTGCAGACCCACGTGGCTGTCGCCCATCTCGCCCTCGATCTCGGCGCGCGGCACCAGCGCGGCGACCGAGTCGATCACGATGATGTCCAGCGCGCCGGAGCGGACCAGCATGTCGGCGATCTCAAGCGCCTGCTCGCCGGTGTCGGGCTGGGAGACCAGCAGGGCGTCGGTGTCGACGCCGAGGGCCTTGGCGTACTCCGGGTCGAGCGCGTGCTCGGCGTCGATGAAGGCGGCGATGCCGCCGGCCCGCTGGGCGTTGGCCACCGCGTGCAGCGCGACCGTGGTCTTACCGCTGCTCTCCGGGCCGTAGATCTCGATGACCCGACCACGGGGCAGACCGCCCACGCCGAGCGCGACGTCGAGGGCGATGGAGCTGGTGGGGATCACCGCGGTCTGCACGACCGGCCGCTCCCCCAGCCTCATCACCGAGCCCTTGCCGAACTGTTTGTCGATCTGGGCGAGAGCAAGGTCGAGCGCCTTCTCCCGGTCAGGCCCTGCCGCCATCGTTGCCACCCCTGCCTTCGCCGGCGTCTTTCCTGAGCTTCGCGTCACGCGGGACACGCTAGGCGCTAGGTCCGACAGAAAACCAGCCGACGGGCCGTGGCCTGTGGACGAGCACCCCGCTGTGGACAATAGCCGAACAGGTGTACGAGTCGGCAAGCGACACGCGGAAGTAGCGAATCGGGTGCTCAGCGTAGCCGGGCAGGCACCCGGTCGGGGTAGGCGGCGACCACCGCCCGCCACACCACGTGCGTCTCCACACCGGCGGCGAGCGCCTGCTCGATGGTCCGCCCACCGAGCTGCGACAGCACCTGGTCGCTGGCGATGCTGGCCGCGTACCCGGGCCCGAACGCCTCATCCAGCCGCGCCCAGAAGTCGGTCAGCCGCACGATCAGTCCTCCTCGTCCGGTGCGCCCACCGGCACCGGCCGCAACGCTAGCGCCAGCAGGGGCGCCACCGCGACCGCGGCGAGCAGGGTCAGCACGGGATAACCCGCCACCTGCATGACAAACCCGCTGACCGCGCCGGCCAGCGCCCCGGCCAGCCCCATGACCAGGTCGGACAGACCCTGCACGCTGGGGCGTACCGGGTCCGGCACCGACTCCGACAGCAGGGTGGAGCCGGCCACCATGGTCGCCGACCAGCCGAGGCCGAGCAGCACCAGCCCGACGGTGAGCCGGATCGTGTGGTGGCCGGCGGTGCCGGCGACCGCGCAGGCGGCGAGCAGCGTGCCGATCCCGCCGAGGATCACCGCGCGCCGGCCGAGCCGGTCGGTGAGCCAGCCGACCACGGGCGCCAGCGCGTACATGCCGGCGATGTGCAGGCTCAGCACGAGCCCGACGACCGGCAAGACCTCCTCGACGGCGTAGAACTCCCGCAGGTGCACCGGGGTCATCGCCATCACCGCCACCATCACCAGGTGGCCCATGGCCACGGCGGCGATGCCGAGCCGGGCGGCCGGGCGGGCGCGTACCACCGACCAGGCGGCGCGCATGCCCGCGCCGCGCCGGGCCGGCGGTGCCGGCGCCGCGACGGGCTCGGCCGCCACCGGATCGGCGGCGGGCGCCGGAGCGTCGCCGGACTCCACCGGGCCGGCACCGTCCACCGGTGCACCAGGGGACGACGCCGGGCCGCTGGTGCGGGCCGCCGCGAGCCGGCGGGCGGTGAGCAGCGGGTCGGGCCGCAACCACACCAGCAGTACGCCGGCGGCGAGCACGAACGCGACGGCGCTGAACGCGAACGGGCCGGACAGGGCCGGCAACCCCAACCCACGGGTGGTGCGGTCGGCGAGCGCGGCGAAGTTCGGGGCGGCCACCGCGCCGATGGTGGTGGCCCAGATGATCAGCGAGAGCTGCCGGGCCCGGCGGGTCGGCTCGGCGAGGTCGACCGCGGCGTAACGGGCCTGGAGGTTGGCCGCCGACCCACCTCCGAATAGCAGCATGCCGAGAAAGAGCAACGGGATCCAGCGGGTCGCCGCGGCGAGCACGACCAGCAGCCCGCCCAGCGCGCCGACGCCGTAGGCGAAGGCCAGGCCAGGCCGGCGGCCGTGCCCGGTGGTGATCCGGGTGACCGGGATGGCGAGCAGCGCGGCACCGACCACGGCGGCGCTCTGTGTCAGGCCGGCGACCGCGGTACCGGCGATCTCGGCGGCGAGCAGCGCCCCGACGGCGACACCGATGGTCACCCCGATCCCGCCGACCACCTGGGTGGTGAAGAGCAGCCGCAGGGTACGCCGCTGGACCGGCGCGGCGTTGGGGCGTGCCGGTGTCGGTGTCGTCAGGTCGGTGGCCATCGGACTGCTCCTCGGGTAAGGGGTGACCATCCTTTCGCACCTGGCCGGTGGCCGGCAGCACGTTATCTCACAGCCCGAGGCCGCGCCCGATGATCTCCTTCATGATCTCGGTGGTGCCGCCGTAGATGGTCTGCACCCGGCCGTCCAGCCAGGCCCTCGCCACCGGGTACTCCAGCATGTAGCCGTAGCCGCCGTGCAGCTGCACGCAGCGGTCGGCGACCCGGTTCTGCAACTCGGTGGTCCACCACTTGGCCTTGGCCGCGTCGGTCACCGACAGCCGGCCGGCGTTGAACTCGGCGACGCAGTGGTTGACGAAGGTCCGCGCGATGGTGACCTCGGTGTCCAGCTCGGCCAGGAGGAACCGGTTGTGCTGGAATTTCCCGATCGGCCGGCCGAACGCCTCCCGGGTACGGGCGTAGTCGAGGGTGAGCGCGAGCAACTTCTCCGCGGCGGCGACCGCGCCGACCGCGATACTCAGCCGCTCCCGGGGCAGGTTGGCCGTCAGGTGGTAGAAGCCGTGGTTCTCGGTGCCGATGAGGTTCTCCGCCGGCACCCGGCAGTCGTCGAAGAACAGCTCGGCGGTGTCGTTGGCCTTCAGCCCGACCTTGGCCAGCCGCCGCCCCCGGGTGAAGCCGGGGGTGCCGGTCTCCACCGCGATCAGGCTCACCCCGTGCGCGCCCTCGTCGGCGGTCCGGACGACGACGACCACCAGATCGGCCAGCTCACCGTTGGTGATGAACGTCTTCTGCCCGTTGAGCACGAAGTCGTCGTCGTCACGGACGGCGCTGGTGCGTACGCCGGCCAGGTCGGAGCCCGTGCCCGGTTCGCTCATCGCGATCGCGGTGACCAGGTCGCCGGAGCAGAACCTGGGCAGCCAGCGCTTGCGCTGCTCGTCGGTGGTCAGCTCGGTGAGATACGGCGCCACCACGTCGTTGTGCAGGCCGAAACCGAGCCCGGAGCAGCCGGCGGAGATGATCTCCTCGACCAGGACCGCGTTGTACCGGAAGTCCCGTTGCCCGCCACCGCCGTACGCCTCGTCGACATCCGGACCGAGCAGGCCGGCCGCGCCCGCCTTGCGCCACACCTCACGGTCGACGATCCCGTCGGCCTCCCAGCGTTCGTGGTGCGGCACCGCCTCTCGGGCCAGGAATGTGCGGCACAGCTCGCGGAATTCGTCGTGGTCGCGCTCGTAGAGATGCTGCAGCATGGCGGCAAGTGTGGCATCGCTCACCGCCTCCGCACACGGCCCGCGCGCGTACCACCGGCCGTGGACGGCGGGTGCCGGGCCGGTCAGCCGGCGAGGGCGCGGGCCGCGACGGTGAGGTCGGCGACCAGCCCGTCGTAGGCCACGTCCTGGTTGTCGGCGCGGAGCACGGCGGACGGGTGGATGGTGGCCAGCAGCCGGGCCGGCGGCACGTCCGCGGTCCTGCCGGCGCTGTCCACCGGCACCCGCTGGAAGTCCTCTGGGTGCTGGGCGGAGGCCGGCCAGGGCAGCAGTTCGCCGCGCTGGCGGGTGACCCGGAACGCGGGGCCGAGCAGCGCCTTCGCGGCGGTCGCCCCGAGCACCACCACGACCTCCGGGTTCAGTTGGGCGAACTCGGCGACGAGCCAGGGCCGGCAGGCGGTGATGTGTACCCGGTCCGGAGTCTGGTGGATGCGCCGCTTGCCGCGCAGCTCGAAGCGGAAGTGCTTCACCGCGTTGGTGAGGTAGATGTGTCCCGGGTCCAGTCCCGCGTCGTCGACGGCGCGACGCAGCAGCCGGCCGGCGGGGCCGACGAAGGGCAGTCCCTTCTGGTCCTCCATGTCGCCGGGTTGCTCGCCGACGAAGACCACCCGGGCGGCGGCGTCGCCCCGGCCGAAGACGGTCTGCGAGGCGGCCTGGTACAGCTCGCAGCCCCGGCAGCCGGTGGCGGCGGCTCTCAGCTCGTCGAGCGTGTCGGCCTGCGGCGGGATGAACTGCTGGGCGCCTGGTGCGGTCTCGGTCTCGGCCATGGCGCCTGTTATATACCCGTCGCGAGCATGATGCCCGGGTAGGGCACGGGTCCGGGTGACACCATCAGTAACCTCCGCCGCCGCCACCGTGGCGGGACACCAAGGCGATCACCACGATCACCAGCACGATCGCCGCCACGATGACGGCGATCCAGACACCTCTCCTCGAACCCGCGCCGGCCATGCGTCACCTCCGGCGCCCCGCTTACCCAGCCGGGGACCGGTCACGCCCGGGCCAACCGGAACCCACCCGGCGGCACCGGCCCGGCGGGACCGGCCCGGCGGGACCACTCGGCGGGGCCGGGCCGCGGCGGCTCAGCCGGCCGGTCCGGTGCTGGTCAGACGGTGAAGCCCGGTGCCGCGGCGGGCCGGACTGCCCGGGCCACCGCCTCGGCCAGCGCCGGGATCTCCCCCTCGTCCAGTTCGCTGACGGTGATCCGTAGTCCTGGCGGGGCGGCGATCCGGTAGAGCGCGCCCGGCGCGACCGCCCAGCCGGCGTCACGCAGGGCGGTCAGCGCGCTGGTCTCGTCGTCCACCGGCACCCAGACGTTGATGCCGCTGTGGGCGTGGGCACGCAGGCCGAGGCCGGCCAGGGCGGCGACCAGGGCGACCCGACGCCGTTCGTAGCTGTCGGCCGCCCGGTCGACCAGCTCGCTCGCTGCCGGGTCGCGCCAGAGCGAGAGCACCAGCCGTTGCAGCACGGTGGAGACCCAGCCGGCGCCGACCCGGGCCCGGCCGGCCACCCGGGCCACCGTCGTCTCGTCCCCCACCAGCACGGCGAGCCGCAGGTCAGGGCCGAAAGGCTTGCTCACCGAGCGGAGGAAGGCCCAGCTGCGGGTCGCGCCCGCGAGCGTTTGCAGCGGTACGCGGGCCAGCTCGGCGGCGTGGTCGTCCTCGATCAGCAGCAGGTCGGGCCGGTCGGCGAGCAGGGCGCGCAGTTGGGCGGCCCGATCGGCGGAGACCGCGGCGCCGGTGGGGTTCTGCGCCCGGCTGGTCACGATCAGCGCCCGGGCGCCGGCGTCGAGCGCGGCCTCGACCCCGGCGGCCAGCGGGCCGTCGTCGTCGACCGGTACGCCGACGGCGCGCAGCCCGAGCGCGGCGACCAGGTCGAGCAGGTTGGCCCAGCCCGGGTCCTCCACCGCCACCGCGTCGCCGGGTCGCAGGTGCGCGCCGAGCAGGCGTTCGATGCCGTCCAGCGCGCCGCCGGTGAGGGTGAGTTCCCCGGCCGGCACCCCGTCTGCGGTGAGCCGCGCCCGGGCCGCCTCGGCCAGGTCGGGTAGCACCCCGGCGGCGGAGTAGCTGATTGGGCGGTCGACGGAGTCGGCGAGGGCGCCCAGGTGCGGGCCGAGCGGTGGGAGCAGTCGCGCGTCGGGTTCGCCTCGGGACAGGTCGCGCAGCCCGGGGGCGGGCGGGGGGCCCAGCGCGGAGCGGCGGGCGGCCACCGGCGGGCGGGGCCGGACCCGGGTGCCGTGCCGGCCGGCGGTGACGATCAGCCCCCGTTGGCGGAGTTCCTGGTAGGCCCGGGAGACGGTGGCCGGGCTGACTGCCAGCTCGGCGGCGAGCGCCCGGACCGGCGGCAGAAGTGCGCCGGGGGCGAGGGCGGTGGTGCGGATGCCCGACTCGATGCTGGCCGAAATCTCGACAGCCGTCGCGCCGGCCACCTGATAGCGTGCTGACACAAATTCAGCATTGTACTAGAACAAAGGTGGATGCATGTACCCGCAGACCGCCCGTACCACTACAAGCCGCTCACGGGACCGGATGAGCTACGACCGGGACGTCGCGCACGCCGCACTCGACGAGGCGTACCACTGCGCGCTCGGGTTCACCGTGGACGGTGAACCACGTGTGCTGCCCACCCTGCACGTACGCGTCGGCGACACGCTCTACCTGCACGGCTCCACCGGCAGCCGGCCGCTGCTGGCCGCCCGGGGCGACGGGTTGCCGGTCTGTGTGGCGGTCACTCTGCTCGACGGGCTGGTCTACGCCCGCTCGCAGTTCAACCACAGCGCCAACTACCGGTCGGTGGTCGCACACGGCACCGCCCACCTGGTCACCGACCCGGGCGAGAAGGCCGAGGTGCTGACCGCCCTGATGGAGAAGGTCGGCGCCGGCCGCGCCGCCGACAGCCGACCGCCGAACCGCCGCGAGCTGGCCGAGACCGCCGTGCTGGCGCTGCCGCTACGCGAGGTGTCGGTCCGCACCCGCACCGGCGGCGTACAGGACGACCCGGCCGACCTCGCGCTGGCGCACTGGGCCGGGGTGGTGCCGCTGCGCTTGACCGCCGGCCGGCCCGAGCCCGACGAGGGCGTGACCGCGCCGGTGCCGGCGTACCTGCGCCCGGCCCGCTCGCCGTGGCACGAGCCGGCCGCCGGGCACGGCGCGCACGTACGGCTGGAACCGCTGGACCTGTCCCACGCCGACGAGCTGTACGCGGCGACCACCGACCCGGAGGTCTGGCAGCACCTGAGCCGGCCGTCGCCGACCGACCCGGCGCAGCTGCGCGAGGTGATCGCGACCGCCCTGGCCGAACAGCACCGGGGCGAGCGGGTCGCCTGGGTGCAACGGTGCGCGGTCACCGGCGCGGTGGTCGGCAGCACCTCCTACTACGAGATCGACCCTGAGCGGCGGTCGGTGGCGATCGGGCACACCTTCCTCGGCCGGCCCTGGTGGCGTACCGGGATCAACACCGAGGCGAAGCTGCTGCTGCTCACCCGCGCCTTCGACGAGTTGGGCGCGGTACGGGTGGTCTGGCACACCGACATCCGCAACGAGCGCTCGCAGCGGGCCATCGAGCGGCTCGGCGCCACGCGGGAGGGGGTGCTGCGCCGGCACCGGCTGCGCCCGGACGGCTCGTGGCGCGACACCGTCCAGTATTCGATGATCGTCGACGAGTGGCCGAACGCACAGCTCAGGCTGCGGGAAAGGCTTCGCTCTGCGGCCCCGGTGGCCGGATGATGTCCGGCGTGCTGGGGATCACCGACATCTGGACGTACGTACTGGGCACCGTGGCCATCGTGCTGCTGCCCGGGCCCAACTCACTCTTCGTGCTCTCCACCGCCGCCCGCCGGGGCGTAGGCACCGGTTACCGGGCCGCGGCTGGAGTGTTCGTCGGCGACGGGGTGCTCATGTTCCTCTCCGCCGCCGGGGTGGCGTCGCTGCTCAAGGCGTACCCACCGGTCTTCCTCGTGATCAAGTACGCGGGTGCCGCGTACCTGGGTTACGTGGGGTTGACCATGCTGCGCGCGGCCTGGCGGCGCTGGCGGGACCGCAACGACCCGAGCACGCCGCGGCTGATCGACGCCGCGCAGCCGGCGGAGATGCGCAGCCCGTTCCGCAAGGCCCTCGTGATCAGCCTGCTCAACCCGAAGGCGATCCTCTTCTTCATCTCGTTCTTCATCCAGTTCGTCGACCCGACCTACCCGTGGCCGGCGCTGTCCTTCATGCTGCTCGGCCTGATCGCCCAGGTGACCAGCGCGCTCTACCTGACCGCGCTGATCTTCGCGGGGACGTTCCTGGCCGCCCAGTTCCGGCAGCGTCGCCGGCTCTCCGCCGGCGCGACCACCGCCGTCGGCGCGCTGTTCCTCGGCTTCGGCCTCAAGCTCGCCCAGGGATGAAAGGAGGGGCCCCTTATTAACGCCTGAGGTAGTAAAGGGGCCCCCTCCTAACACCAACCACGGCGCGGCACACCAGCCGCCTACGGCGAGGTGTCAGGTGCCGTCGCCACCGCCACCGACGCCGGGACTGCCCGCCGTGCCGCCCAGGCCGAAGCCGGGCTGGATCGGCTCGTCGGGTGGGCGGCTGACGTGGGCCGACTCGGTGATGGTGGCCGACCAGTCGGCGTGCGCCGCCGCGGCGGCGTGCCGATTGATCGCCTCGCGCAGCCAGGCATCCACGGTGGACACCCAGTCCCGCTGGCCGGCACCGGCATGCCAGACCCGGAACCGGCTGATGCTGGTGTGGGTGATCCCGGCCAGCGCCAGCCGGCGGTCGCACCAGAGGATCACCTCGAGACCCGCGGAGTTGGCCACGAAGATCACCTCCAGCTCGGTGATCGGGCCGGCGTAGAGCGGGCCCACCCAGAAACCCCACCGCTGGTGCAGGCTCAGGGCCTGCTCGACCCCGGGCAGCCGGCCGTCGACCAGCCCGGACTGGCGCACGCTGAAGCCGAGCGTGTCCAGGGCGGCCAGTACGTGCTGCTGGGTGGGCAGCGGATGGACGAAGATCGGCACCATCGCCCCCTGGTCCAGCGCGGGCTCGATCGCCACCTCGGTACGCAGCCCCATCCGCAGGCTGAGCAACGGCACCCCGCCGAGCGTCGTCACCGGCGTCTCCCAGGGCAACGGGAACTCGAACGGGATCGACCGACCCCGCCCGGCCCGCAGCACCAGCGGGCCGGAGACCTGGTCCTGATGGAACTGCACCAGCCGCCGGGGCGCCTCCGGATCGTCCGGCTCAACTGTGCTGACCAGGCCGAGCCGGACGTGGTAGACGGGCACGTCGACGGGGCCGGCGATGATGGTCACCCGCCCCGGCAACCGCAGGCCGGGGCGGGTGCTCGGGTTGGCCAGGGCGGTACGCACCGTCAGGCCCGTACCGCCCGACTCCGGTGACACCCCCGTCAGCCGCACCCGTGTCGCTCCTATCTGAGCCGGCGCACCGCGCGCGGGATCGGGTCGGTCTCGTCGTCGAACTCCCCGATGACCTCCTCCAGCAGGTCCTCCAGCGCGACGAAGCCGATCGGCCGGGTCGGACCGCCGCCGTTGCGGACCAGCGCGAGCTGGGACTGGCGGGCCCGCATCGCGGCCACCGCCTCGGTCACGGTGGCCGTGGCAGGCAGCGCGATCGCCTCGTTCATCAGATCGCCGGCGACGGCGTGGGGGCGGGTGGCCGTGGCCCGCACCGCCTCCCGTACGTGCACCAGGCCGCAGACGTCACCACCGGCGTCCAGCACCGCCAGCCGCGACCGGCCGCTGTCCCGGCTGACCTGCTCGATCCGGTCCACCGGGTCGTCCCGGCGCACCGTCACCATCCGGTCCACCGGCTCCATCACCTGGGCGACGGTGGTCCCCTGCAACTCCAGCATGCTGGTCAGCAGCTCGTGCTGCGCGGCACCCAACAGCCCGTGCTCGCGGGACTGTTCCAGCAGCATCCGCAGCTCGTCCGGGCCGTGCACCTGGGCCAGCTGGTCCTGCGGGTTGACCTTGACCAGTCGCAGCATCGCGTTGGCCAACGCGTTGAGGGCCGACAGCACCGGCCGGGCCACCCGGGCGAAGGCCCGGAACGGCAGGGCCAGCAGCAACGCGGAACGTTCCGCGTCGGTGATCGCCCAGGACTTCGGCGCCATCTCGCCGACCACCAGGTGCAGGAAGGTGACCAGGCTCAGCGCGAAAATCAGCGCGACCACGTGGCTGGCGCCGTACGGCAGGCCGACGGCGTGCAGCAGCGGACTGAGCAGACGCTCGATCGCCGGTTCGGCCAGGGCACCGAGGCCCAGCGTGCACAGCGTGATGCCGAGCTGCGCACCGGCCAGCATCAGCGACAGCTCGCGTACGCCGTCGAGGGCGGCGCGGGCCGCCCGGCCGCCGCCGGCCGCCGCCTGCTCCAGGCGGTACCGCTTGCTCGCCACCAGGGCGAACTCGGCGGCGACGAAGAATCCGTTCAGCGCCAGCAGCACCACGGAGATGATCAGCGCGAGTCCGGCGCTCATGCCGTCACCTCGCTTCGCTCGGCGCCGGACTGAGCGGTTTCCGCACCGCGTTGCTGATTCGCTCGCTGACGCTCGCTCATGCCGTCACCTCCTCACGCCCGCCGGTCACCTGGAGGCGGACCGAGTCGGCGACGTGCCGGTCGACCGCGAGCACCTCGACGAGGGCGCGCGGAAGTTCCTCGTTGTGGTCACCGTCGGCCGGCAGCCTGATCTCCAGCCGGTCACCGACCTCGGGCACCCGGCCCAGCTCCCGCATGACCAACCCGGAGAGGGTGTCGTACTCGGGATGCTCGGGCAGCGCGATACCGGTGCTGTCGGCGACCTCGTCGATCCGCCAGCGCGCGGGCACCACCCACGAGCCGTCCTCCTGCCGCGCCGGGGCCCGCTCCGGTGGGTCGTCCTCGTCGCGGATTGGCCCGACCAACTCCTCGGCGATGTCCTCCAGCGTGATGACGCCGGCGAAGCCGCCGTACTCGTCGACCACGCAGGCGAGCTGGCGGTGCCCGGAGCGCAGCCGGTCCAGCACCGTCGGCAGCGGCAGCGTCTCCGGTACCAGCAGCGGCGGTACGGCCACCGTGCTGACCGGGGTGGTGGCGCGCTCGGCCGGGGGTACCCGGAGCACGTCGGCGATGCCGATCACGCCGACCAGGTCGTCGACGCCCTCCGCGCCGCGCACCGGGAAACGGGAGCGACCGGTGTCGAGCAGCTCGACCACCCGGCTGATCGGCTCGTCCGCCCGGACGGTGTGCACGTCGACCCGGGGCACCATGGCCTCGCCGGCGGTCAGCTCGCGGAAGTCGAGCCCCCGGTCGAGCAGCGTCGACATCTCGGCGTCGAGGTGCCCTTCGAGGCGGGACTCGGCGATGATCTGCTCCAGGTCCTCGGGGGTGGCGCCGCTGGGCAGTTCCTCGATCGGCTCGATGCCGACCCGCCGCAGCAGCCGCACCGCGGCCCGGTCGAACAGCTTGATCACCGGGCCGGCGATCGCCAGGTAGACGAGGGTGGAGCGGGACAGCGCCCGAGCGACCGCCTCGGGGCGGGCGATGGCCAGGTTCTTCGGGGCCAGCTCGCCCACCACCATCTGCACGATGGTGGCGATGACAAGGGCCAGGGCGACCGACAGCGGCAGACTGACCCCGGTGGAGACGCCGGCGACGCCGAGCAGTTCGGCCAGGCCGGCGCCGAGGTAGGGCTCGGCGGCGTAGCCGACCAGCAGGGCGGTGACGGTGATGCCGAGCTGCGCACCGGAGAGCATGAACGACAGCCGGCTGGTGACCTCCAGGGCTCGGGCGGACGCCTGGTCGCCCTCGGCGGCGCGCTGCTTGAGCTTGCCCCGGTCGACGGCGACGTAGCCGAACTCCTGCGCGACGAAGTACCCCGTCGCGACGGTCAGAACGATGATCAGAAGAAGACCGACGAGGATCAACACGGGAGGCTCAGGGCTCCCGGTGCCGTCGGGTCGTGTGGACGCCGGGGCTTACCCGGCTGGCTACTGCTGCCCTCCTGGGCAGAAGAGTCGATCATCCCGTCATTCTACCGGCCCGGACGCCCGGTCCGGGTGGCGTGCGGCGAGTGGTCCCGGCGGCTGACACACCGCCGGGACCACTCGTTTCGGTCGGTCTACAGGCGGGTCAGCTCTGCACGATCCGGACGTCGTCGACGGCGGCCTCGACCAGGCTGGCCGTGCTCGCGTCGGCGGCGTCGATCACGATCCGCACGGTCTGTCCGCGCAGGGTCGAGATGTCGGCGCTGGCGGTCTGCCAGGAGGCCGCCCGGTTGGTGGCCGCGCCGGCCACGTTGAGCGCGGTGACCGTGTTCGTGCCGACCACCCGCACCCGCAGGTAGTCGGCGCTGCTGGAGTTGTTCAGGTGGGCGAGGTACCACGCGAACGACAGGGTCAGGGTGCCCGTCGACGGCAGCGTGATCGCCGGTGACTGGATGGTGCTCACCCCGCCGTCGAGGTCGTGGTCCCCGGCGCTGCTGCCGGCGAGCGGTCCGGTGACCAGGTCGTAGCTGCCGCTGACCGTGGTGCCGAGCTGGGTGGCGATGCCCGAGCTGCTGGTGGCGGCGGGGTCTCCGCGCTCCCACCGGCCGGCGGTGGCGGTGTCCGTGCCGGCCGGGTTGGTGGTCCATCCGGTGGCGGTCTCGAAGGTGTCGCTGTACACGGTCGTGCCGGGCGGCGGAGTCGCCGGCTGGGCCAGCGCCCAGACCGTGTACGCGATCGCGTCGGCGTTACGGTCCAGGGCGGTGTCGTTGATGTTGGCCGTGGTGTCGCAGGAACGGTGGTAGCAGGAGTCGAAGGCCTGCCCGGCGGTGCCTCCCCAGAGCGTTACCTGGGCACTGGTCTTGACCCCCTCCGCGCCGGTGAAGGTGCCGCCGGCCGGGATGCCCACGCTGATGAACGGGCCGTAGTCGCTGCGCCCGTCGAAGTCGGTGCCCCGGGTGGGCACGCCGATCGAGGTGAAGTACGCCTGGATGGTCTGTTCGATCTGCGCCGAGCCGGCCGGGCCGGGACCGGCGCCCACGCCGTCGGAGTTGTCCCCGTCGTAGACGAAGTAGCCGGCGTTGGGCGAGCCGACCATGTCGAAGTTGAGGTACTGCTTGATCCGGCTCCGCTCGGCGGCGGGCAGGTTGTTGACGTAGTACTGCGAGCCGCGCAGCCCCAGTTCCTCCGCGCCCCACCAGGCGAACCGCAGGTGCCGGTCGGGGGCGAAGCCGGTACGGGCGACGGCGAGCGCCACCTCCAGGATCGCCGCCGAGCCCGAGCCGTTGTCGTTGATCCCGGGCCCGGCGGTGGTGGTGTCCAGGTGTGCCCCGGTCATCACGACCGCGTTGGGATCACCGCCCGGCCAGTCGGCGATCAGGTTGTACCGTTACCTTTCAGTGCGCTCTGGTGAGCACATGGTTGGTAGTCCCGCCTTGCGGTGGGACGGTCCCGGTCTGACTGGCGGTTGCCGTGCCGGGTTCACGTTTCACGGCCACCTGCCCGCGTGCGCGGGTCTTCTGGTCGGCTCCACGTGCTGCCACCGGGCCACTCCCGGCGGTGTCGAACTTGGCCGCCAGGGCGGCCAGGTTGAGTGCGGCGTTGTGGTCGCGGTCGATGACCAGGCCGCACGCGTCACACACGTATTCACGCTCGTGCAGGGCGAGTTTGGTTTTCACCGCGCCGCATGCCGAGCAGGTCTTAGAGACTGTCGGGTAACCGGTCTGATCCGATGGGTTATGGCGAGACGTGTCGATGTGGGGTGCTCGACAAATAGGTCATCCCCGCCATGATC
>BIFP01000017.1 GCA_005402585.1 Micromonosporaceae bacterium KJ-029
CGATCATCGGATTCTGGGCGTGGACCAGCGGAGATTGATGTTCGTCGTGGAAGGGTTGTGTGCCTACGCCCTCGCGCTGGTGTCTGATCCTGGCTAGTGGGGGTCGAAGGCGGTGACGCGGGCTGGCGGTTGGACGGAAAGTGCCTGGTAGATGGCCTTGTGTTCGGGTCGTTGCGGGGTGGTCTGCACGACGGTGCCGGCGGGTCCGGCGAGGGTGACCTGGCTGATTCGTCCGAGTTGCCGGTTGATGTTTCGCCATGTTTGGCCGGTGGTCCGTTCGGCGACGCGGATGAGCAGCAGGGCCAGCCAGCAGATCAGGACGTGGGCGCGGATGCGGTGCTCGAGGCGGTGGAACACCGGCCGGAGCAGCAGCTGCGACTTCAGGTCCCGGAACCCTCGTTCGGCCTCGAGGAGGTTCTTGTAGCCCAAGGCGGTGTCCTCGGCGGTGATGGCGGGGTCGGACGTGGCGATGAGGTACTTGCCGTCGAGCCGTTCCTCTGCTTTGACCTTGGCCTTGTTGACCTTCAGGCGCCCGTTGGGCTGCTGGGTCAGCCACCGGCCCAGGGTGGGATGGTCGCGCAACGCGCACTCGGCTCGCACGTGTGCGGCTTCGTTGCGCTGGCGGGTCTTGTCGCCGGGTGGGCGTTTGGCGTCGCGTTCACGCTGGTCACGGATGCGTGCGAGTTCGGCTTCGATGCGGGCGATCGCGTCGTCGCGTTGCTGCTTGTCCCGGGCGGCCTGGTCGGGATTGTGGCAGATGACGAACCGCACGTCGGCACCGTCGATGCGTACTTCCTTGACGCGCAGGTTGTCCTTGACCTGCTGGTAGCGGCCTTGGCGGGCCAGGACCTGTTCGACGAGGGGGTTGCCGTCGCGCATGCGCATCCCGGCGATGTAGTGCCCGCCAGCGCGTCGCAGGTAGGCCAGGTTGTCGGCGGAGGAGAACCCGCGGTCGACCACGGTGATGACCCGGCCGAGCTTCCAGTCGCGCATGTCGTCGCGGACCTCGGCGAGGACCTGCTGGTCGTTGCTGTTGCCGGGCCAGCACCAGCAGCGCACGGGGATGCCTTCCTTCGTCACGGCCAGGCCGATGACGATCTGGGGTAGGTCGCCGCGGTGGTCTTTGGAGTGCCCGAACCGGCGGAACGCGTCCTCGCCGTCGTCTTCGGCGTCGCGTTCGAAGTAGGTGCTGGTGGTGTCGAAGAACAGCAGGTCGACTTCGAGGTTGAGCAGGTTCGCCACGGCGAAGAACACCGCCTCCTGCACCCGGCCGGCGGTGTCGGCATCCACCAACAGGTCCATCGCCCGGTAGGCGTGGTCGTCGTCCATGGTCGCCAGGCCCGGGATGATGGTGTCCTCGCGGACCCATTCGGCGGCCGACAGCTTGCTCATCGGCGCCACCGCCCGGTTGGCGACCAGCGCGAACAACACCCGTTCCATGTTCGTCGTGAACCTGCGTGCGTCTGCGGCGGCGCGCACCGCCGCGGCAACGTCCAGCCGCCGCCACAGCCCATCGAGCAGCCACGTCGACCCGATCGAGCGGGAGTCGACGACCTCCAACGCAGCCGTCCCCATGGCCAGGCCCGCCTCCACGCCCACGCCCACGCCGTCGCCGAAGTGCTTGTTGATCGACGCGGCGAGCCGGCGCAGCCCGTCGATGTCGACCTGGTCGACGCGGCCCAGGTTCATCAGCACATCGGGTTTGACCTTGCCGTCCACGCGACGGTTGTGCGCCAGGGCGACGTAGCGCACGACGCTGCCATCGGCGTTGGTCCGCGACGTGAATCGCAAGTACATGACCACGAAGGAACCACATCACCACTGGCAGCACAAGATGTGAATCAACCGTCGTGTTACTACACTTTCCAGCCTTCAGGCCCAGCCACAGCCGTCCGCGA
>BIFP01000018.1 GCA_005402585.1 Micromonosporaceae bacterium KJ-029
CACCGACCTGCAGAAATGGGCGAGAGCAGAGTGGCTGATCGAGAACCAGATCCACAACATCAGAGATGTCACGTTTCGTGAGGACCTGCATCAGGCCCGGACCGGCACCGGACCCGCCGTCATGGCTACCCTCCGTAACACCGCGATCGGCTGGCACCGGATCAACGGCGAAACCAACATCGCCCGCGCCAACCGACGCGCCGACCGCCGATCACACGACCTCATTGAGGCCGTGACCAGCAGTTACACCAACACGCAATGACCCTGTGGCGGTTGGCTGACCTTCGTGGTAGATCGTTTCTACTGTGGACGAGCGGTTGATCCGGCAGTGGGTGCCTGACGAGTTGTGGGATCTGGCGGGTCCGTTGATCCCGCCGCCGCCTCGGCGTCGGCAGGGTGGTGGTACGCCGCCGATCGACGCGCGGGCGGTGTTCGCCGCGATCGTGTACGTGCTGACCACCGGTTGCGCGTGGCGGCACCTGCCACCCGGGTTCGGGGTGTCGAGGGCCACTGCGCACCGCCGCTTCACGGCGTGGACGGCCGCCGGACTGTGGCGGCGGCTGCACGTCGCCACGTTGGACCAACTCGGCGCGCAGGGGCTGATCGACTGGTCCCGGGCCACCGCTGACGCCGCCTACGTGCGGTCGAAAAGGGGGGCGCCCTGACCGGTCCGAGCCCGGTCGACCGGGGCAAGCCCGGCAGCAAGATCCACGCCCTGTCCGACCGTGGCGGGCTGCCGCTGTCGGTGGGCGTCTCGGCGGCGAACACCCACGACAGCCGCTGCCTGGAATCCCTCGTCCAGGCCATTCCCGCCGTACGTTCCCGGCGTGGCCCTCGCCGCCGACGCCCCGACAAGCTGCACGCCGACAAAGGCTACGACTACCCCCACCTTCGCTGCATGCTCCGCCAGCGTGGCATCCAACCCCGCATCGCCCGCCGGGGCATCGAGTCTGCGAACCGCCTCGGCCGGCACCGGTGGGTGATCGAGCGGACCTTCGCCTGGTTCACCGGCTACCGCCGGCTGACCATCCGCTACGAACGCAACCCTGGCCTGTACTGCGCATTCGTGACCCTCGCCGCCGCACTGACCTGCCACAAGCGCTACCTCAAACTCACCACCTGAGACACGCTGTAAACAACCCTCCACGCTTCCAGGGGATTGCCATAAGGGTTTCAGGTGTGTTGGTGGCGGGCGAGTCGGCGGGTCATGACGATGACCATGGCCCATTGGACCATCGCGGCGTGGTGCGCGGGCAGCCGTTCGTAGTCACGGACGGTGCGGCGGCAGCGGTTGATCCACGAGAAGATTCGCTCGACTGCCCACCTGCGGTGCAGGACCACGAACGTGGTCTGGCCTGCGAGTTTGGCGACGATGCGTACTGTCATTGCGAGGTGGGTGGTGGCCCAGGCGACGACCTTGCCGGCGTAGCCGCTGTCGGCCCATACGAGGCGGATCGTGGGGAAGCAGGTGCGCAGTGCCTGGAGCAGGGCCGGGGCGGCGGTGCGGTCCTGGACGTTCGCGCCGGTCACCAGGATCGCCAGGAGCAGGCCGCAGGTGTCCACGGCGATGTGCCGTTTCCGGCCGTTGACCCGCTTGCCCGCGTCGTAGCCGCGGCTGGCCCGCCCGACGGTCTCCGCGCCCCGCACCGACTGGGAGTCGACCAACGCCGCGGTGGGCTGCCGGTCACGGTGCTCGACCTGAACGCGGACCTGTTCACGCAGACTGTTGTGCATCCGGTGGAGTGTTCCGTCGGCGGTCCAGGTCTTGAAGTAGTGGTAGACCAGCTTGTGGTGGGGGAAGTCGGCGGGCAGCGTGTCCCACTGGCAGCCGGTGCGGTCGAGGTAGCGGATCGCGTCCACGACGTCGCGGCGGGGGTAGACGATCGGCCGGCCACGTCCGGTGCCGGCCGGGACGTGCGGGGCGAGGACGGCCCATTCGGCGTCGCTGGTGTCGGACGGGTAGTGCCGTGGCCGGGCGGTGGGCAGGTGCGCATCGAGGGCAGCCGGGGTGGTGGATGCGGCGACACCGGCGACAAGGTATACAGACAGGGTTGGGCCTTCGGTCGTGCTGGTTTAGTCGCCTTTGCTCGTACCGGAGGCCCTTCCTCATGTCACCCCGCCACGCCGGGCAGCGCCACCGCAATCGATCTTCACAGCGTACCCCCCGGCGACCTGAAACCCTTATTTACCAGGCTCTTAGACAGGCACACAAGGGCCAGCGCAACGCCCGTCGATGTCGGCCGTTCATGTCATCCCACTACCCAACGAGCATGACTCCACCGGCTGGCCCTTCTTTTGAGCCTGGCGGCGGTAGAGTGTAGGCGGTCGGCCAGTCCGTGATTGACCGACATCTGTCGCGGCGAAGTATTGGATGACTATGGACCCACACCAGTCCCTGGGACACTTAACTGAAGTAAATATTACAGGCCTCTTTGGCTCGCGGGACTTCGCCTTCCGGCTCGAACACAAGGAGCCGACCTTGTTGACGGGGTCCAATGGCAGCGGGAAATCAACACTACTACGCGCCATTAACGCAATCGGGACGGGCGAGTGGCGAACTCTAGGGAACCTACCCTTTGAGTCGATCGAGCTGACGTTCGCCCACGGGACCCACTTCTATCTTCGACAGGAGTCAAGACTGACAGTCCGGCTCAATGATGAGCCCTTCGAGGTTTCGCTTGAAGACCTGGAAGTCGCAGACTATATGGGACTGCCAGATGACCTCGTGAGCAGCATGCTGCCAGATGTCGTGAGCATTGGTCCTGGGATGTACGAACTGAGAGGCAGGTACCTTGACAGAGAGGATCTCGCCAAATATTTGTATCAACGAGGCTATATAAGATTCTCTGAGGAACTCGCCCCGCTTGCTAAATTTGTCGACATGTTCCACTTGCTCTTTGTGACTGATCAACGTCTGGTCGTATCCGACCAACGCCTCGACGGCTTCAGACATCGGCCCGCGCGAGTCGCCAATCGAACAGCAGCTGACCTCGCAGCTAGAGAGCTAGGCCGACAAATGCAAGCGGCGCTCTCTGCCTATGCAAGCGAATCACAGCGCAGAGACCGCGATTTTCCTCAGCGAGTCGTCAGGGCCATGGCAAGCACCGACGAGATTCCCGTAACTCGAATTGAGGGCCTACTAAAAGAGGTTGAGAAAGACCGAATTGCGCTCCAAGCGGTTGGGCTACTTCCTCGCGACCTGCCGGCAGACCCCTTCCGAGATCTCCCACTCCACGATCCAAAGGTCAGACCAGTGATCGAGACCTGGGTGCAAGATACTAGGGCTAAGTTCGAAGTTCTCGCTGATCTCAGGGACAGGCTAACCCTTTTCGTTGACTTTCTCAATCAGCATTACGAAAACAAGCGGGTCGTCGCTCAGTCAAGAGAGGGATTCCGCATTGAGATCGATGAGGGAAACTCATTAGTCCCATCGAGCCTGTCGTCCGGCGAGCAGCAGATTCTCGTTCTCGCTTACGAGGTGCTGTTCAAGTCCGAGCAAGAAACGCTAGTCCTAATCGATGAACCAGAGCTTTCACTGCACGTCCTGTGGCAGGACAGCTTCGTCGAGGACCTTTCTCGAATGGGGGCAGTCCGGAACCTTCAGTTCATCCTGGCAACGCATTCACCGTCCCTCATTGGCGGACGAGAAGATCTTAAGCGTTCCCTGGATCAAGTTCGGTAAGCATCAATGCCAGCCTACCCCAGCGCTACGGCACTACTCGCAGATGCCGCTTTGCGTCTTGATCGGTTTGGTCAGAGTCGCGGCGTGCTGGTAGTGGAAGGTCCGGACGATAAGCGGCTGCTTTGCGATCGCTCCTATTCAAGGCAACAGGTCCTTGTCACAGGTGGCCGCCGACTACTCTTATCCGCTCATTCTTTGCTGACCACAGAGAAGTTGAGCGGAATTCTCTTCCTCACGGACTGCGACTACGAGGTTCCTTCCGGCACACTCTCACCCTCCCAGGATCTGATCATTACAAGGCATGCGGATGTTGAGGCCGACCTATTAGATGTAGGCGGGTTCGAAGCAGTCGTACTGCATTTAGTTCCCGCCGCCTTGAATGAAGAGGACGACTTACTGCGCATCAGCAGCGAAGTAAGAGAGCGGTCTATAGCTTTAGCTGAGCCTCTCGGCCGGATACGTCGCATCGCAAAATCGGAGGCAGTCGAGATCGATACTGACATCCGGCACCACCGGTACCGGAAGACCAATGCCGTCGAAGTTGACGAAGAGCGCCTAACTCGCGCAATCTGGCAAGCGTCTGACTTTGCATTGCCACTGCAAGAGTTCAAAGAGCGAGTTGACGCCCTAGACCGCTCCTACAACAACTGCAACGGCCATGACTTGGTAGCCGCGTGCAACCATGTTCTACGCGAAGACTTCGGAGTGCGGGACCAAACCTCAGCCACGATCGCCATGCTGCTGCGTACCGTAATACCAGAACGGAAGTTTGCACGCTTGGACTTCATGGATCGCATTAGAAGATGGGAAGAGCGAACCGGTCGAAAGATTTTCGTGCCATCGCCAACTGATGGGGGATAGCCTGTCGTCAGCTCGCTGCATCGTGCCTGAGCAGCACAAGAACCTGGCACCCGAGTTCCGCAGTTCGTAGCAACACGAGCTTGATCGGTTCTGTCCCTGTGCTGGTCAAGCGCTCGCGGACGGCTGTGGCTGGGCCTGAAGGCTGGAAAGTGTAGTAACACGACGGTTGATTCACATCTTGTGCTGCCAGTGGTGATGTGGTTCCTT
>BIFP01000019.1 GCA_005402585.1 Micromonosporaceae bacterium KJ-029
CCGAACTAGACACTCAGATGATCACCGATGAGCTGCGAGCCCTTCACCCTCGGGTCGACTCCAGCCGCGAACCCCGCTCAAGTTCGAAGAGCCGACATCACGCTCGTGAGAAGGATGTGGCCCCAGGGCCAGCCCAGGGCTCCGGACGGCAGAGGGCAGGGCGGCGGCAGGCGGGGCGACGGCGGGGAGGGCTGCGGCGGGGAGGGCCGCGGCGGGGAGGGCCGCGGCGGGGAGGGCCGCGGCGGGGAGGGCCGCGGCGGGGAGGGCTGCGGGGGCACGGCGGCGCGTGGTGGACGGGGGTAGGCGGTAACGTCGGCATCGTGCCTGATGCCATGCCGCTCCGCCTCGTGCTCGCCTCGGCGAGCCCTGCCCGCCGCAAGTCCCTACAGGCCGCCGGCATCGAACCGGAGGTGCTGGTCAGTGGGGTCGACGAATCGCTCGTGGTGACCGAGCGAGCCGAGGATCTCTGCCTGGAGTTGGCCCGGCTGAAGGCGCAGGCTGTGCTGACCCGGTTGCGGCCCACCGACGACGAGCGCACGCTCGTGCTGGGTTGCGACTCCGTGCTCGCCTTCGACGGGGAGATTCTCGGCAAGCCCGACGATCCGGCCGACGCTACCCGGCGGTGGAAGCGGATGCGCGGCCGTAGCGGCGTGCTGCACAGCGGCCATTGTCTCGTCGACATCGTGGCCGGGCGTCGCGCGGAGGCGGTGGCCTCGACGGTGGTCCACTTCGCCGACATCAGCGACC
This sequence comes from Micromonosporaceae bacterium KJ-029, assembly GCA_005402585.1. Classification (GTDB taxonomy): domain Bacteria; phylum Actinomycetota; class Actinomycetes; order Mycobacteriales; family Micromonosporaceae; genus Micromonospora. The sequence continues at coordinate 748 of BIFP01000019.1, forward strand.
ACGAGATTGCCACGTACGTCGGCACCGGCGAGCCGCTCGCGGTGGCCGGCGCGTTCACGATCGACGGGCTCGGCGGGCCCTTCGTGGAACGGATCGAGGGCGATCCGGGCACCGTGGTCGGGCTGTCCCTACCACTGTTGCGGCGCCTGCTCGCCGAACTGGACCTGCGGATCACCGATCTGTGGACGAAGGTCGCGCCCGGCAACCAGTTGGTCGAGCCGCTCGGCTAGCGTCCGAGCATGACGCTCAAGTCGATACCGCTCACCGACGAGCTGCACACATACCTCATCGCGCACGGCGCCCCGCCCGACGCGGTCGTCCGCGACCTGGCCGAGGAGACGTTGGCGCTGCTGCCCGAACGCGCCTCGATGCAGGTCGCGCCCGAACAGGCCGCCTTCCTGACGTTCCTGACCCGGCTGCTCGGTGCCCGGCACGCGGTGGAGGTGGGCACCTTCACCGGGCTCTCCTCGCTGGCGATCGCCCGTGGGCTGGCCGAGGGCGGGCGGTTGACCTGCTTCGACATCTCCGAGGAGTACACCAGCGTGGCGCGCCGCTACTGGGCGCGGGCCGGGGTGGACGACCGGATCGAGCTGCGGATCGGCCCGGCCGGTGACACGCTGCGGGAGTTGCCGAACGAACGGTACCTGGACTTCGCCTTCATCGACGCCGACAAGACCGGCTACCCGGTCTACTGGGCCGAGTTGGTGCCCCGGATGCGGCCGGGCGGGGTGATCGCGGTCGACAACGTGCTGCGGCACGGACGGGTGATCGCGCCGCGGAGCGTCGACGACCGGGCGATCGCGGCGTTCAACGACGACGTGCTGGCTGACGTGCGAGTGGACGCGGTGATGCTGCCGATCGCCGACGGCCTGACCCTCGCGTACGTGCGCTGACCCGCCACGCCGGCCGGCGCCCGGTCAGGCCGGCGCCGGGGCCGGCTTCTCGACGGGCGCCGGAACCGGCAGGGCGCGGCCGAGCCGTACCGCGAGCAGCACAGCCACCGCGATGAAGCCGGGCAGCAGCAGGAACGCCAGGTGCGGACCGACGCCGTCGGCCACCCAGCCGAGCGCAACCGGCGCGATCCCGAAACCAACCCCCATCGAGTACGCGGACCAGCCCGCCGCCTGGTCCGCGGCGTCACCGGCGACGGCGAGGGCGAGGGAGATGGCCAGCGGATAGTGCAACGCGTTGCCGAGGCCCAGCACCACCAGACCGGTGACCGCCAGCCAGCCCGCCGTGGCGACCCAGAACACGGTGAACCCGGCCAGCGACACGCCCAGCGCGGCGAGTAGGAGCGGCACCGGCCGGAAACGCAGGGCGACGCGTCCCCCGACGAGCCGGCCGACGAACATGCCGCAGACGATCGCGGCCACCGCCGCTGAGGCGCCACCGGGAGCCATCCCGGCGTGGGAGCGCAGCACGTCGGCGGTCCACAGTGACAGGCAGACCTCGATCGAACCGGTGACCGCCATCAGCACCCAGGCCAGCCAGTACGCCCGGGGCAGCGGCCGGTTGGCCCGGGGAACCGCCACTGTCACCCGCGTCCGTGCGGCCGCCCCGGCGGTGGCCGCCATCGGCCGGCGTTCGCGCAGGACCAGGGCGGCGAGGGCGACCAGCGCGATCAGGCCGACCACGACGGCCAAGGCCGGCCGCCAGCCCCAGCCGGCGTTGACGCTGATGCCGATCACCAGTGGGGCGAGGATCCCCATGCCGGCGCACGCGGCGTTGGCCTCGGCCAGCGCGGCCGGAGCGGCCGGCCCGTGCCGGGCGGTGAGCACCACGTTCACGCCGCTGACCACCTGCGTGCCGGCGGCGGAGATCAGGATGACGACGGCGATCGTGGCGGGCAGGGGTCGCAGCAGGGCGAACCCGGCCACCCCGGCGGCCACCCCGGCCAGCCCGAGCCAGATCGTCGGCGTCCGGCCGAACCGGCGGACGGTCGGGGCGAACAGCGCGCCGCCGGCCAGCGCACCGACCGCGAGGCCGGTGCTGTGCAGGCCGGCGACGGCGGCCGTGGTGCCCTGCTCGTCGCGGAGCAGCGGTACCACCGGCCCGAAGCCGTAGAGGAAGAAGCCCCAGAGCCCGAGCTGGGCGTACGCGAGCCAGGTGATCCGGTCGTGGATGAGGCGGGGCACGCGCCCCACGCTACAAGCGCGTGGTCCCTTCTCTCACCGGACGCTGCGGGCGAACTGGCGGGCGGCCCAGTAGACGCCGGCGGCGGCGAGCACCGTGATGATGGTCAGCCCCTGCCAGACCCGGTCGTTGCTGATGTCGCCGTTGAACAGCGCCCGGGTGCCCTCGACCGCCCAGGAGAACGGGTTCCACTTGGCGACGCCCTGCAACCAGCCGGGTGCGAAGGCGAGCGGCAGCAGGATGCCGGAGAGCAGCAGCACCGGCTGGGCCACCGTGTTCATCAGCGGGGCCAGGGCATCCTCGCTCTTCACCTTCAGCGCCACCCCGTAGGAGACCGCCGAGGTCATCAACGCGATCAGGGCGAGCATGAGGTACGCCAGCAGCAGGTCACCGATGAAGACGCGCAGGTCGAACAGGAGCGCGAGCAGGGTGATGATGACCGCCTGGGCCATCAGCGACACCACGTCGCGCAGGGAGCGGCCGAGCAGTAGGGCGAGCCGGCTGACCGGGGTGACCCGGGACCGCTCGATCACTCCGGCGCGCAGCTCGGCGATCAGGCCGAAGCCCTGGAACAGGCCGCCGAAGATGGCCAGCAGCACCAGCAGGCCGGGCACGAAGATCTTGTATGCCTCGGCCTGGGTCGGCGCGTTCAGCGCGGGCTTGAGCAGCGGGGCGAACAGGAGCAGGTACATCACCGGCTGGAAGACGCCGACGAAGACCCACACGGGGTTACGCAGCAGCAGGTGGAGCTGCCGTTGGAAGATCAGCCAGGTATCCCGGGCGAGTTTCATGAGTTCTCCTGGTCGGGTCAGGACTCGCGCAGCGAGCGGCCGGTCTTGGTGAGGAAGACGTCGTCGAGGCTCGGGCGGTGCAGCTCGATCGACTTCAGGTCGAGCCCGGCGCCGTCGATTCGCCGCAGGATGCGCGGGATGGCGGTGGCACCCTCGTCCACGAACAGGCGCAGGCCGCCCTCTTCGAGGACCTCCAGCCGGTTGACGTACTCCTCGCCGTCGAGCAGCTTCGCGGCCTCGCCGGTGGCGGCCAGATCCAGGCCGACCTGCACCACGTCTCCGGAGATCTCGCGCTTGAGGTCGGTCGGCGTCCCCTCGGCGACCACCTCGCCGTGATCCATGATCGCGATCCGGTCGCAGAGCGCGTCGGCCTCGTCGAGGTAGTGCGTGGTGATGAAGACCGTCATCCCGTCGGTACGCAGCCGCCGGATCTCGTCCCACATGTGTGCCCGGCTCTGCGGGTCGAGCCCGGTGGTGGGCTCGTCCAGGAAGACGATCTTCGGCTCGTGGATGATGCCGAGCGCGATCTCGACCCGGCGCCGCTGGCCGCCGGAGTACGTCTTGCACTTGCGGTCGGCGAACTCGGTGAGCTGGAACGCCTCCAGCGCGCGGGCGGCCCGGCGGTGCGCCTCGGCCTTGGCGATGCCGTACATCCGGGCGTGGAGCACCAGCTCCTCCCGGGCGGTCGACTCGTCCCAGGTGCTGCCGCCCTGGGCGACGTAGCCGATCCGACGGCGTACCTCACCCGGGTCCTTGAGCAGGTCGGCACCGGCGATGGTGGCCTCGCCGCCGTCCGGCTCGATCAGTGTCGCCAGCATCCGGAGGGTGGTGGTCTTGCCGGCGCCGTTCGGGCCGAGGAACCCGAAGATCTCACCTGCCGTGACGTCCAGGTCGACGCCACGTACCGCCTCGACCGTCTTCGTCTCCCGACCGGCCCGGCTGCGGAACGACTTCCGCAGCCCCCTGGTCTCGATCATCTCTACTCCCCGCTCGCGGCCTTCGTCGGCCATCATCGTCACTGGCACTTGACCACATCCGTACGACACCACGCCGGCCGCGACCTGGATCGGACAGTGCGGCATCCCACACTGAGCGATCGTTTGGGCCGCCAGGGTGACCTATAAACTCCCGGTCAGTAACCGGCCGGGAGGAGCGACCAAGGTGCGCAAGGTACTCATCGCCAACCGGGGCGAGATCGCGGTTCGGGTCATCCGCGCCTGCCAGGACGCCGGCCTGGACAGCGTCGCGGTGTACGCGGACTCCGATCGGGAGGCCCTGCACGCCACGCTCGCCGACGAAGCGTACGCCCTCGGGGGCGACACCGCCGCCGATACCTACCTGCGGATCGACAAGCTGATCGATGTCGCCACCCGGTCCGGCGCCGACGCCGTCCACCCCGGATACGGCTTCCTGGCCGAGAACGCCGACTTCGCCCAGGCCGTCATCGACGCCGGGCTGACCTGGATCGGTCCCACCCCGCAGGCGATCCGGGACCTCGGTGACAAGGTCACCGCGCGGCATATCGCCCAGCGCGCCGGCGCACCCCTGGTACCGGGCACCCCCGACCCGGTCGGCGGCCCGGACGAGGTGATGGCCTTCGCCGTCGACCACGGCCTGCCGGTGGCGATCAAGGCGGCCTTCGGCGGTGGTGGGCGTGGCCTGAAGGTGGCCCGCACGATGGAGGAGATCCCGCAGCTGTTCGAGTCGGCCACCCGCGAGGCGGTCGCCGCGTTCGGCCGGGGTGAGTGCTTCGTCGAGCGGTACCTCGACCAGCCGCGCCACGTCGAGGCGCAGGTCCTGGCCGACCAGCACGGCAACGTGATCGTGGTGGGCACCCGGGACTGCTCGTTGCAGCGCCGGCACCAGAAGCTGGTCGAGGAGGCGCCGGCGCCGTTCCTCACCGCCGAGCAGCGGGCCCAGATCCACGACAGCGCCAAGGCGATCTGCCGGGAGGCCGGCTACCACGGCGCCGGCACGGTCGAGTACCTGGTCGGCAACGACGGCACCATCTCCTTCCTGGAGGTCAACACCCGGCTCCAGGTGGAGCACCCGGTCACCGAGGAGACCGCCGGCATCGACCTGGTGCGCGAGCAGTTCCGGATCGCCGACGGCGAGAAGCTGCGGTTCACCGCGGACCCGACCCCGCGCGGGCACTCCATCGAGTTCCGGATCAACGGCGAGGACCCGGGCCGGAACTTCCTGCCCGCCCCCGGCACGGTCACCGCACTGCGGCTGCCCACCGGCCCCGGCGTACGGGTGGACACCGGCATCTCGGCCGGCGACGTGATCGGCGGCAACTTCGACTCGCTGCTGGCCAAGGTGATCGTCACCGGCGAGACCCGGGCCGAGGCGCTGGAGCGGGCCCGCCGGGCGCTGGACGAGATGGTCGTGGAGGGGATGGCCACCGCGCTGCCGTTCCACCGCCTGGTGGTCCGCGACCCCGCGTTCACCGCCGAGCCGTTCGCCGTGCACACCCGCTGGATCGAGACCGAGTTCGACAACACCGTGCCGCCGTTCACCGCCGCGGCCGGCGCCGTCGCGGGTCCGGCCGAGCGCGAGACCGTCGTGGTCGAGGTGGGCGGCAAGCGGCTGGAGGTCACCCTCCCCGCCGGCCTCGGCGCCGGTACGACCACCGCCGCGCCCACGGCGCGGAAGCCCGCCCGCCGGGCCGGCGGTGCCACGGCCGGCTCGGCGGCCAGCGGCGACGCGCTCACCTCCCCGATGCAGGGCACCATCGTCAAGATCGCGGTCGCCGAAGGGGACACCGTCGCCGAGGGGGACCTGGTCGTGGTGCTGGAGGCGATGAAGATGGAGCAGCCGTTGCACGCCCACAAGGCTGGCACGGTCAGCGGCCTGGCGGCCGAGGTCGGCGCGGTAATCACCGCCGGCGCCGCCATCTGCACCATCGCCTGAGGTGTAAGGAAGGGCCCCCTGTTAACGCCTGCGGTAGAGCAGGGGCCCCTTGTTAACAGACCGCAGCCCGCGCCGGCTCACCAGCGCAGGCCGGCGCCGCCGTCAGTGGAGGGCTTGGGCGGCGACCGCGCAGACGGCGGCGGTGAGCGCGGTCAGCACCTGCGAGTCGAGCCGCCAGTGCTGCCAGTACAGCGGGATGTCCACGGTGCGGCCGGGTGCGATGTCCACGCAGTGGCCGGCGGCCACGTCGCCGTCGGCGATCTGCTCGGGCACCAACCCCCAGCCGAGACCGAGCCGGATCGCCGCGCTGAACGCCGGCACCGACGGCACGTAGTGCACGGGTGGGTCCAGCGCACGCCCGGTCACCGTACGCAGGAACCGGTGTTGCACCCGGTCCTTGCGATCGAAGACCACCACCGGCGCGTCGGCGAGCGCCTGGCGGGTGAGTCCTCCGGCGAACCACCGGTCCACCACCGGTGGTGCGGCCAGTGCCTGGTAGCGCATGGCGCCGAGGCGTCGCACCCGGCAGCCCTGGACCGCCTCGCGCTGTGCGGTCACCGCGGCCGTCACCTCGCCGGCGCGCAGCAGCTCGGCGCTGTGGTCCTGGTCGTCCTGACGAAGGTCGAAGGAGAGTTCCGGCTCGGCCGGCAGCCGGGCCAGCGCCGTGGGGAACCAGGTGGCGAGCGAGTCGGCGTTGACCGCGACGGCGACCCGGGTACGACCACGGTCGCCGCCGAGCGGCCCCCGCGCGTCGGCCAGCGCCTCCCGTTCCAGCAGTGCGAGTTGACCGGCGAGGCGGAGCAGCGGGCGGCCGGCCTCGGTGGCGTCGCACGGCCGGTGGCGCCGGACGAGCACCTGCCCGACGGCCTCCTCCAGCGCCTTGATCCGTTGGCTCACCGCCGACGGAGTCACGTGCAGCAGGCGCGCCGCTGCCTCGAAGCTGCCCTCGGTGACGACCGCCGCGAGCGTACGGAGCTGGGTGGAGTCCAGGCCACTCATGAAAATGAGCTTAACCATCCCAAGAATCTTTAGCTGGACTGATGCCTGCCGCCCTCCTACGGTCGGCACATGCTCACCTCGGCCCTCGCCGGCTTCTCGCTGTCCATCGCCCTGATCGTCGCCATCGGCGCGCAGAACGCCTTCGTCCTCCGGCAGGGCCTGCGCCGGGAACACCTGGTACCGGTCGTGCTGACCTGCGCGCTGTCGGACGCCCTGCTGATCGGCGTCGGTATCGCCGGGGTGGGGTCGGTGGTGGCCGGGCAACCCGAGCTGCTCACCGCGCTGCGCTGGGGCGGCGCGGCGTTCCTGCTCGGTTACGCGGCGCTCGCCGCCCGCCGGGCACTGCGCCCCAGCGCGCTCACGCCGGCCGAACGGCCGCCGGCCCGGCTCGGCGCGACCCTGCTGGCCTGCCTCGCCTTCACCTACCTCAACCCGCACGTGTACCTCGACACCGTGCTGCTGCTCGGCGGCATCGCGCAGCAGCATCCGCACCGCTGGTTGTTCGGCCTCGGCGCGGCGACGGCCAGCGTGTTCTGGTTCACCGCGCTCGGCGTGGGCGCGTACCGGCTCGCCCCGCTGCTCGCGCGTACCGGGGTCTGGCGGGTCCTCGACGGCGTGATCGCGGTGGTGATGGTCGTGGTGGCGGCGGCGCTGCTGCTGGGCTGAGCGGGTGGTTTCGCCCACCACCGGCGGCGCGTCCGGCGGTGGGCAGGAATGATGGCCGGGTGCGGTTCCTCAACGGCGCGCCTGTCGCGTACGACCTGACCTACAACGACGTCTTCATGGCCCCGGTCCGCTCCGAGGTGGGTTCGCGGCTCGACGTCGACCTGGCCACCGGCGACGGCACGGGCACCACGATTCCGCTGGTGGTGGCGAACATGACGGCGGTCGCCGGCCGACGGATGGCCGAGACGGTGGCCCGGCGCGGCGGCATCGCGGTGATCCCCCAGGACATCCCGATCGAGGTGGTGGCCGAGGTCGTCGGCTGGGTCAAGCAGCGGCACCTGGTGCACGACACCGCGATCGCACTCGGCCCGACCGACACCGTCGGCGACGCGATCCACCTGCTGCCCAAGCGGGCGCACGGCGCGGTGATCGTGGTCGACGAGGCCGGCCGCCCACTGGGCGTGGTGACCGAGGCCGACACGGTCGGCGTGGACCGCTTCGCCCAGCTGCGGCATGTGATGTCGACCGAGTTGCACACCGTGCCGGCGGACGCGGACCCGCGTACCGGATTCGACCGGCTCTCCGCCGGGCGGCGCCGGCTGGCCCCGGTGGTCGACGACGAGGGCCGGCTGGTCGGCGTGCTCACCCGGCCGGGCGCCCTGCGGGCGACGCTCTACAAGCCGGCGGTGGACGCCCAGGGCAGGCTGCGGATCGCGGCGGCGGTGGGCATCAACGGGGACGTGGCGGGCAAGGCGGCGGCGCTGCTGGAGGCCGGGGTGGACACCCTGGTGGTGGACACCGCGCACGGCCATCAGGAACGGATGATTTCCGCCCTGCGGACCGTGCGCGGCCTTGACCCGGGCGTCCCGGTGGCGGCCGGCAACGTGGTCACCGCCGACGGCGTACGCGACCTGGTCGAGGCGGGGGCCGACATCGTCAAGGTCGGTGTCGGCCCGGGCGCGATGTGTACCACGCGGATGATGACCGGGGTGGGCCGACCGCAGTTCTCGGCGGTGCTCGACTGCGCGGCGGCGGCCCGGGGACTCGGCCGCCACGTCTGGGCCGACGGTGGGGTGCGGCACCCGCGCGACGTGGCGCTGGCGCTGGCCGCGGGGGCGTCGAACGTCATGATCGGCTCCTGGTTCGCCGGCACCTACGAGTCGCCCGGCGACTTCTACACGGACGCGGACGGCCGGCGGTACAAGGAGAGCTTCGGGATGGCCTCGGCGCGGGCGGTCAGCGCACGGACCGCCGAGGACAGCCCGTACGACCGGGCCCGCAAGGCGATCTTCGAGGAGGGCATCTCGTCGGCGCGGATGTACCTGGACCCGGCCCGCCCGGGGGTGGAGGACCTCATCGACGAGATCATCTCCGGGGTACGCAGCGCGTTCACCTACGCCGGCGCACATTCCCTGGCGGAGTTCCACGAGCGGGTGCTGGTCGGTGTGCAGAGCACCGCCGGCTACACCGAGGGGATGCCGCTGCCGACCAGTTGGTAGGCCCGGCACCGGCGGCCCCGGAGCAAATTCGTTTGGCCCCTGACTATCAGGGCGCTAATCTTCGTTGCCATGGGTCTGATCCAGCTAGCGGACGCGCCGCTCGGCCGGCTGATGGTGGTCGCCGGGCACCTCACCAGCCAGCGGTGGAACCGTTACCTCGCCGACGAACACGGCCTCACCCAGGCCGGAATGGTCACCCTGATGGCCCTCGCCCGGCACGGCGAGCTGCCGCACCGGACGGTGGCCGAGCTGTGCTTCGTCCGCCCGGCCACCCTCACCGGCATCGTCGACACGCTCGAACGCGACGGCCTGGTCGAGCGGCTACGCGACGCCGCCGACCGGCGCAGCGTCAAGCTCGCGCTGACCCCGGCCGGTCGGGCCCGGCTGGAGGCGCTCACCGCCGTGATCCAGTCGCCGCGGCCGCTCACGTCGGTCGACGCGGACCCGGAGAAGGCAGCCATCGTCCGGCGGTTCCTGCTTGAGGTCATCGGCAGCGGCGAGGATCCCGGCACGACGGCGGGAGGCCCGAGATGCTGATCCGACTGCTCCGCGGCAACCTACGGCCGTACCAGCGGCCCCTGGCCGCGGTGGTGCTGCTCCAGTTCGTCGGCACGATGGCCTCGCTCTACCTGCCGAGCCTCAACGCCGACATCATCGACCTCGGTGTCGCCCGGGGCGACACCGACTACATCGTGCGGACCGGCGGGTGGATGCTCGCGGTCAGCGTGGTGCAGATCGTCTGTTCGATCGCGGCGGTCTACCTGGGCGCACGGATCGCCATGGGCTTCGGCCGGGACGTGCGGGCGGCGGTCTTCGGGCACGTCAACCGCTTCTCGGCCCGGGAGGTCGCCCGCTTCGGCGCCCCGTCGCTGATCACCCGGAACACCAACGACGTGCAGCAGGTGCAGATGCTCGTGCTGATGAGCTGCACCATGCTGGTCGCCGCCCCGATCATGAGCGTCGGCGGCGTGGTGATGGCGCTCCGCGAGGACGTCGGCCTCTCCTGGCTGATGCTGGTCTGCGTGCCGGTGCTGGCGATCGCGCTGGGCCTGATCATCCGGCGGATGGTGCCCGGCTTCCGGCTCATGCAGACCCGGATCGACACGGTCAACCGGGTCCTGCGGGAGCAGATCACCGGAATCCGGGTGGTCCGGGCATTCGTGCGGGAGCCGTACGAGACGCGGCGCTTCGCCACCGCGAACGTCGACCTGACGGCGACCGCCCTGCGTACCGGCCGGCTGATGGCGTTGATCTTCCCCGTGGTGATGCTGGTGCTGAACGTCTCCAGCGTGGCGGTGCTCTGGTTCGGCGCGCAGCGGGTCGACGCCGGGGCGATCGAGGTCGGCGCGCTGACCGCCTTCCTGCAGTACCTGATGCAGATCCTGATGGCGGTCATGATGGCCACCTTCATGCTGATGATGGTGCCTCGCGCGGCGGTCTGCGCCGAGCGGATCGTGGAGGTGCTCGACACCGACTCCTCGGTGGTGCCCGCCGCCCGCCCGGTCGCCGAGGTGCCGGCCCGGGCCGACCTGGAACTGCGGAACGTACGGTTCCAGTACCCGGGTGCCGTCGAGCCGGTGCTGCAGGACATCTCGTTCCGGGTGACGCCGGGTACCACCACGGCGATCATCGGCAGTACGGGCGCGGGTAAGACCACCCTGGTCTCCCTGATCCCCCGGCTGGTCGACGTGACCGCCGGTGCCGTGCTGGTCGACGGGGTGGACGTCCGGGAACTCGCGCCGGACGAGCTGTGGCGCCGGATCGGGCTGGTGCCGCAGAAGCCGTACCTGTTCACCGGCACGGTGGCGAGCAACCTGCGTTACGGCAATCCGGACGCCACCGACGACGAACTGTGGACGGCGCTGGAGATCGCCCAGGCCCGTGACTTCGTCGAGGCCATGCCCGACGGACTGGACGCGCCGATCTCGCAGGGCGGCACGAACGTCTCGGGCGGGCAGCGGCAGCGGCTGGCGATCGCCCGGGCTCTGGTCCGCCGGCCGGAGATCTACCTCTTCGACGACTCGTTCTCCGCGCTCGACCTCGGTACCGACGCGCGGCTGCGGGCGGCCCTGCGGCCGGTGACCACCGATGCCGCGGTGGTGATCGTCGCCCAGCGGGTCTCCACGATCGTCGAAGCCGACCAGATCATCGTGTTGGAGGACGGGGGCGTGGTCGGGATGGGCCGACACGAGGAACTGCTGGAGACCTGCCCGACGTACGCGGAGATCGTGGCGTCCCAGCAGACCGCGGAGGTGCCGGCATGAGCGAGCGACAGCGAGCGAATCATCAGCACAGTGCGATCGAGCCTCAGGTCGGCCCGGAGCGCAGCGGAGGGCCGGCATGAGCGAGCGACAGCGGCCCCCCAGCCCGCGGCAGGCTGCCGCGGACGGGCGGACGCCGAAGCGACTGCCACCCGGTGGCCAGCGCGGCGGCCCGGGGTGGATGGGCGCGGGGATGCCCGCGGAACGGTCCATGAACTTCGGGCCGAGCGCCCGGCGCCTGCTGGGTCGGCTCCGCCCGCAGCGTCTGCATCTGGTCGCGGTCATCGCGCTGGCGGTGGTCAGCGTCGGGCTCAGCGTGATCGGGCCGAAGGTGCTCGGTCACGCCACCGATCTGATCTTCACCGGGGTGCTCGGCCGGCAGCTCCCGGCGGGTACCAGCGCCGCACAGGCCGTCGAGGCGGCCCGAGCGGCCGGCAATCACAACTTCGCCGACATGCTCGCCCGGATGAACGTGGTGCCCGGCGCGGGGATCGACTTCGCCGCGCTGGGCCGGGTACTGCTGCTGGCGCTGGCTCTCTACCTGGTGGCCGGCCTGCTGCTGTGGTGGCAGGGCTGGCTGCTCAACGGGGTGGTCCAACGGACCGTGCTCAAGCTGCGCGCCGACGTGGAGGACAAGCTCAACCGGCTGCCGCTGCCCTACTTCGACCGGCAGCCGCGCGGTGAGCTGCTCAGTCGGGTCACCAACGACATCGACAACATCTCGCAGAGCCTCCAGCAGACGCTGAGCCAACTGCTCACCTCGCTGCTGACCGTGGTCGGCGTGCTCGGCATGATGTTCTGGATCTCACCGCTGCTCGCCCTGGTGGCGCTGGTCGCGGTGCCGCTGTCGGTGGTGGTGACCGGCCAGATCGCCAAGCGGTCGCAGCGCAAGTTCATCGCCCAGTGGACCCACACCGGCGAACTGAACGGCCAGATCGAGGAGGCGTTCACCGGCCACGAGCTGGTGAAGGTCTTCGGGCGGCAGCGTGAGGTGGAGGCGGCCTTCCACGCCAAGAACGAGGAGCTGTTCCAGGCCAGCTTCGGCGCCCAGTTCATCTCGGGCATCATCATGCCGGCGATGCTCTTCATCGGGAACCTCAGCTACGTGGCCATCGCGGTGGTCGGCGGGCTCCGGGTGGCGTCGGGGACGATGAGCCTCGGCGACGTGCAGGCGTTCATCCAGTACTCACGGCAGTTCACCCAGCCGCTCACCCAGGTCGCCTCGATGGCCAACCTGCTGCAGTCCGGGGTGGCCTCCGCCGAGCGGGTCTTCGCGGTGCTGGACGCCGAGGAGCAGAGCCCGGATCCGGTCGCACCGGCACGCGTGACGGACCCGCACGGCCGGGTCGAGTTCGAGCACGTCTCCTTCCGGTACACGCCGGACAAGCCGCTGATCGAGGACCTGTCCCTGGTGGCCGAGCCCGGTCACACCGTGGCCATCGTCGGGCCGACCGGCGCCGGCAAGACCACCCTGGTCAACCTGATCATGCGGTTCTACGAGCTGGACGGCGGCCGGATCACGCTCGACGGGGTGGACATCACCACCATGCGCCGCGACGACCTGCGCGGCCGGATCGGCATGGTCCTCCAGGACACCTGGCTCTTCGGTGGCACCATCCGCGACAACATCGCGTACGGGCGGCCCGACGCCACCGAGGAGGAGATCCTCGCCGCCGCGCGGGCCACCTTCGTGGACCGGTTCGTGCGCAGCCTGCCGGACGGTTACGACACGGTGATCGACGAGGAGGGAAGCAACCTCAGTGCCGGCGAGCGACAGCTCATCACCATCGCCCGGGCGTTCCTCGCCGAACCCTCGCTGCTGATCCTCGACGAGGCGACCAGTTCGGTGGACACCCGTACCGAGGTGCTGCTCCAGCGGGCGATGGCGGCCCTACGGTCGGAGCGGACCAGCTTCGTCATCGCGCACCGGCTCTCCACCATCCGCGACGCCGACCTGATCCTGATGATGGAGAACGGCCGCATCGTCGAGCAGGGCACCCACGAGGAACTGCTCGCAGCGCATGGCGCCTACCACCGCCTCTACCAGTCCCAGTTCCACCAGGCGGTCAGCGACGACGACCCGGCGGCCGTACCGGCGGGGTCCACCGCGGGGTGAACCGGGCGGCGTCGCCCACCGGGACGGTCCCCGGCGGGCGACGCCGCCACGGCGCCGACGGTGCGCCGCCCCGACGGGTCAGCCGCGGCTCACCGGCGGCAGGAGGTCGTGGAGACGACCGGCCACCACCTCCGCGATGAGCCCGACCGCGTCGGGGGCGGGCATCGGATCGAGTCGGCGGCCGTCGCGTAGGCGTAGGGACACCGCACCTTCCGCCGCCTCCCGGGGCCCGACCACCCCGACGTACGGGGCCCTGCGGCGTGCCGCGTCCCGGACCCGGGCGCCCAGCGAGCCAGTGGCGTCCACCGCGACCCGCAGTCCGGCCGCCTCGGCCCGACGGGCCAGGTCGCGGGCCGCCTCAACCTGCCCGTCGTCGACCGGGACCACCACCAACTGCACCGGGGCGTACCAGGGCGGGAAGGCGCCCTGGTGCACCTCGATCAGGTAGGCGAACAGCCGTTCCATGCTGCCGACCAGGCTGCGGTGCACCATCACCGGCCGCCGCCGCGCCCCACCGGAGTCGGTGTACGACAGGTCGAACCGCTCCGGCTTGTCGAAGTCGAGCTGGACGGTGGAGATGGTCGACTCCCGTCCGACGGCGTCGACGACCTGAATGTCGATCTTCGGACCGTAGAAGGCGGCCTCGCCCGGCGCCTCGGTGTACGCCACCCCGTCGAGCGCGGCGCGCAGCAGCTCCTCGGCGCGCGCCCAGTCGGCGTCGTCTCCCACGTACTTCTCCCCCGGCCCGCGACGCGACAGTCGTACGCCGGCAGGTCGGACCCCGAGCGCGGCGTGCGCGGCGTGGATCAGCCGGAGGATCTCCGACACCTCCTCGCCGACCTGGTCGAGGGCGCAGAAGTTGTGCGCGTCGTTGAGGGTGATGGCACGTACCCGCGACAGCCCGCCGAGCACCCCCGAGCGTTCCGCGCGGTACATCCCGCCGATCTCGGCCACCCGCAGCGGCAGTTCCCGGTAGGAGCGCCCGCGCGCCCGGTAGACCAGCGCGTGGTGCGGGCAGAGCGCCGGCCGGAGCATCAGCTCGTCGTCGGAGTTGCCGGGCCGCATGGGTGGGAACATCTCGGCGGCGAAGTAGCCGAGATGTCCGGAGGTCTCGAACAGCTCACGCCGGCCCAGTGGCGGGGTGTGCACGTGCTGGTAGCCCGCCCGGCGTTCCAGGTCGCGGACGTACTCCTCGACGGCGTGCCGGGCGGCGGCGCCGGCCGGAAGCCAGATCGGCAGGCCGGCACCGGTGAGCGGGTCGGTGGCGAACAGGTCCAGTTCCCGGCCGAGCCGGTGATGGTCGATCATGTCGTGCTCCTTGGGCGTATGGCCCGACGGCGAACGGTCGCCCGAGACGCACGAGGCCCCGGGGCGGATCGCCCCGGGGCCGGTGTCGACGAAGTAAGGTCAGTGCGGCACGCCAGGGTCACCCGGCGTCGTCGTCAGCACCGCACCACTCATGTCCCCGACGCTACCCCCATCCCACGCTCACCCGCACCCGACTAATTCCGACCCGCGATCTTGCACTGCCCGCCGGGCCCGAAAGGTGCATACGGTCGGCCGAAAGCGCCTGATCGGCGAGGCGGGAGAAGTGGTGAAGGGCCGGGCATCAGGAACGGGGGACCCGACGCTCTCCGGACCGCGCGCCGACAACGGTACGCCGCCGGAGGCGATCCGGCGACTGCGGCCCGCCGGGAACCGCCTTCGATATCCCATGGTCGCGACGGCGCCACCCGCTGTCGCTGGACCGGGCCGGGCGAGCTGTCGCTGGTCACGGCGGGTGGGACCGCTTACCGTGATCCCCGACACGCCGTCAGGGTTGACACGTTCCGATGACCGATGACCGGTAAGGGTGGTCCCGGGGTTCGATTTCGGTGCTCGTCCCGGATCCGCCTGGGGTGCTCTCGGCGACAGGCTTTGGGCATGCCTGGAACCCGGAAAAACGGTGTACTGGCCATCGCCGCGATCGCCGTCGCGGCTCTGCTCGCCGTCGTCGGTCACGCGGGTGTGGACGGCTTGGACCCGGTGAGCGTGACCGTCAGCGACTACGCCGTCTCCGACTCCGGCGGCGCCATCCACGTGGCCATGCTGCTGCTCGCTGTGGGCTCCGCCGTACTCATCCCGGCCCTGCGCCGCCCCGGCCCACCCCGGGGACGCCGGGACACGGCCCGGGTGGGCGCGGCACAGTTGCTGCTCGCGGCCTGGGCCGGCGGGCTGCTGCTGGCCGGGCTGGTACCGACCAACCCGCCCGGCACCGAGATGGGCACCGCAGCCTATGTGCACCGGTACGCCTCGGTGGTCGCCTTCGTGGCCCTGCCGGTCGCCGGCTGGCTACTCGCCACCCATCTGCCCGCCAACCCCCGTGCCGCCCGTTGGCTACGCATCCTGGCCGCGGCCAGCCTGTTTCTGGCCGCCGCCCAGGTCTGGTCGGCCTACCCCGGCGACCGCGCCCTCTACGGTCTGATCGAACGCGCCCTCATCGTCACCGAGGTCGCCCTCCTCACCCTCCTGGCGGCCACCCTCCCCACCCGCCCCCGGTCCGCCGATCATGCATTTGTGGTGCCTCACGAAGGTCGCGAAACGGTATTGATCGGCCACCACAAGTCCATGATCGGCGAGAGGCTGGGTGGGGTTACTCCAGTTCGTGAAGCATCAGTTGGCGGGCGGCCTCGGTGACCGAGCCGGAGAGGCTCGGGTAGATGGTGATGGTCTGGGCCAGCTCGTTCACGGTGAGGTTGTTCTCCACCGCCATGGTGATCGGCAGGATCAGCTCGCTGGCCTTCGGCGCGACCACCACACCGCCGATGACCTGGCCGCTGGCCGGGCGGCAGAACAGCTTGACGAAGCCGTCCGCCACCTCGTCCATCTTGGCCCGGGCGTTGCCGGCCAGCGGCAGCATCACCTGCCGGGCCGGCACCTTGCCCGCGTCCACCTCGTCCTGCGAGACGCCCACGGTGGCCAGTTCCGGGTCGGTGAAGACGTTCGCCGCGACGGTCCGCAGCCGCAGTGGACGGACCGCCTCGCCGAGCGCGTGCCACATGGCGATCCGGCCCTGCATCGCGGCGACGCTGGCCAGCGGCAGCACGCCGGTGCAGTCGCCGGCCGCGTAGATGCCGGGCACGTTGGTGCGGGAGACCCGGTCCACCGTCACGTACCCGCCCCGGGCCAGCTCGACGCCGTACTCGGCCAGGCCCAGGTCAGCGGTGTTGGGGATCGAGCCGACCGCGATCAGCGCGTGCGAGCCGTACACCTTGCGGCCGTCGGAGAGCACGACCTCCACGCCGCGGTCCGTCCGGCGTACCCCCTCGGCGCGGGAGTTGTTCAGGATGCTCATGCCCCTGGTACGGAAGACCCGCTCGATCGCCTGCGCGGCGTCGGCGTCCTCGTGCGGCATCACCCGGTCCCGGCTGGAGACCAGGGTCACCTCGATCCCCATCGCCAGGTACGCGCTGGCGAACTCGGCGCCGGTCACGCCGGAGCCGACCACGACCAGGTGTTCCGGCAGCTCGGGCAGGTCGTACACCTGCCGCCAGGTCAGGATGCGCTCGCCGTCGGGGACCGCGGTGGGCAGCTGGCGGGGGGTGGCACCGGTGGCGATCAGCACGGTCGAGGCGTCGATCGAGTACGCCGCCTCCTCGCCGCCCGGCGTGACGATCACCCGGTGGGCGTGGCCGAGCGTGTCCTCGCCCAGCCGGGCCCGACCGGAGACGAAGGTGACCCCGGCCTTGAGCAGCTTGGCGTGGATGTCGGCGGACTGTGCCAGGGCGAGGCGCTTGACTCGCTCGTGGACCGCCTGGGCGTCGACGGTGACCGCCTCCAGACCGTCCGAGTGCACCCCGAACACCTCGGTGTCGCGGTACCCGGTCACCACCTCCGAGCTGGCGATGAACGTCTTCGACGGAACGCAGTCGGACAGTACGCAGGCGCCGCCCGCGCCGTCGGCCTCCACCACGGTCACGTCGGCGTCCAACTGGGCGGCGACCAACGCCGCCTCGTAGCCGGCCGGCCCCCCGCCGATGATCACGATCCGGCTCACCACGACCGCCCTTCGTCCATGCTCACAGTGACTTTCTTCTCCCCGACGCGTCCGACACGCACCGTCGTATTCTCCCCCACGCGCCGACCGAGCTATCGTCATCGCCGTGCGTCATTACGCCGCCTACGGCTCGAACCTGGACCCCGCCCGAATGCGCGCCTACTGCCCGCATTCTCCGATGGTGGGCATCGGCTGGCTGGAGGGCTGGCGGCTCACCTTCGCCGGTGAGGACGTCATCGGCTGGGAGGGCGCGGTCAGCACGGTGGTCGAGTCGCCCGGCGACCGGGTCTTCGTGGCGCTCTACGACATCCACCCGTACGACGCGGCCCAGCTGGACGAGATCGAGGGCGTCACCTCCAGCACGTACCGGAAGCTGACCGTACGCGTCTCGACGTTGGACGGCGACGTGACGGCCTGGGTGTACGTCTTCGACGGCTACGAGGGCGGGTTGCCCACCTCGTGGTACGTCTCCGAGATCGCGAACGCCGCCGAGAAGGCGGGCGCGCCGGACGACTACGTCATCGAACTGCGGTCCCGCCCCACCGGCACCGCCTCGGCGTAGCGCGTATCCCACCTTCCCAGTCTGCTACCGGCCACCGTCGGGCCGGGCGCCGACCCCGGTCCCCGGGTGGTCCATCACAGTCCGGGCGGGTTTGTCGGCCGGCGTCCGCGCACCGGCGTCGCGGCAGGCTGCGCCGTCAGCCCTGGGTGTGCGCCTGCGTGGCGGCCAGCAGTTCGATCAACTCGGCGCCCTCGGCCGGGCCGAGGGCCGCGAACGCGGGCGCGACGAGCCGGTCGGTCACCGCCTCGGCCCACAGCCGGCGCCGCACCAGCGGCCCGACCGGCGGGTACGGCGGCGGCCACCCGCAAGCCACCGCGCCACTCTCCCCCTCCGGGCCGGCCAGCACCGCCTCCAGCGGAGTCATCCCGCTGGCGCGTACGGCGACCAGGTGGGCGCCGGTGAAGTGCTCCCGGAGCAGGCGCAGCCCGACGGCGACCCGGGCGCCCGGGGTTCGAGCGGGCGACGGCATGGCCCGCCACGCCGCGAACAGCGGCATCCCGCTGGCGTCGGCCGCCGCGACGGCCCCTTCCAGCAGCACGGCCAGCCGGTCGACGTGGGGCAGGGCGGCCAGCCGCTCCTCGCCCCAACGGCAGCACTCGCCGAGGCTGGCGGCGGCCACCTCGGACGGCCGTACCGTGCGGGCAGCGGCGTCCCAGCCGTCGGCCACCGCGTCCGGGGCGATGAAGCCGATCGCGGCGGCCACCGTCTCGGCCCGTACCTCACCGAGTGCACCGGCCCGCCCGGTGATGTAGAAGGCCCAACCGGAGATGCCGAGCAGCCGGGCCCGGCGCAGCGTGGTGGGGCACCGGTTGTACGCCTCCCCGAGCGCCAGCACCGCCGGCTTGCTGGCCGTGGCCACCTGCTCCGGGGTCATCCCGTCCCGCCCCAGGGGCCAGCCACGACGGATCCGGCCGAAGGTCCACCCATGACGGATCAGTCTGCCGGTCCGGCGCTCGCGTCGGCATCCCCCTCTTCGGCGTCCAACGCCTCCATCGCGGCCTCGACCTCGCCGGTGCGCCGCCGGGCGGCGCTGGCGGCCCGTTCGGCCGCCCGGCGGGCCAACCGGGACCGGCTGAGTTCCTGCTCGGCGACGGCCCGGCGGCGTTCCAGCTCGGCCAGTTGCGTCTCGACGGCGTCCAGGCCGGCGACGCCGTCGCGCTCGGCCGCCACCGCGCCGGCGAGGTCCGTCTCGGCCCGGTCCTGGTCGGTACGGGCCCGCGTCAGTTCCTTCTCCAGTGCCTTGCGGCGGCGGGCCCGCTCGGCCCGAGCGGCCCGCTGCGCCTGTTCGGCGCGGAGCGCGCCCCGATCCTGCGGGCGTTCCCGGGTCGGCGCGAGCGGCGGCTCCTCCCCGCCGGTCACCAGACGCAGTTGCGGCCGGGGCACCTCGCCGAATCCGGCGTAGTGGGCGGGCCGCAGCAGCCGGCCGGAACGCACCTGCTCGGCCACCTCGGCGTCCGAGAGGGCCGCGTTCAGGGTCGCCTCGACCTCGGCCAGCGGCAGCTTCCCGGCCGACGGGGCCCCCTCGACGGTGGCGACGAGCCGGCGTACCTCGGCGACGAGTGCGCCGACCACGGCGCGGCGCTGCGCGGACAGCTCCCGCAGGCGCGGGCCGCGCAGCTCACGCTGGGCCGACCGCAGGGCCTCCGCCAGCTGCACCAGGTCGGCCACCAGCTCGGGCCGGTCGATGGCGAGCAGGTTGACCAGCCAGGCCGCCACCGTGGGCCGGCGCAGCCGGGCGATCTCCCGAGCGGAACGAGGGTCGCCGGCCCGGCGTGCTTCGGCGGCGGCGGCGTCCCGGGCGGCGACGAACCGGTCCGGCGGCGTGCGGTACAGCTGCTCGACGAGTGCGCGCGGGGGGTCGGGCATCGACTCAGCCGTCGATCCGGCTGCCCGGCTCCAGCCGTCGGTACTCACTGCCGGACAGGGCCGTGTACTGCCGGTCGAGCACGGCGTACCCGTTGGCGTTGAGCAGGGCGTCGTGCAGCGCGAAGACCCGGCGTGGGGCCACCGCGCGGATGAAGTCGACCACCTCGGAGAACTTCGACCAGGGCGCGTGGATCGGCGCGAAGAGGGTGTCGACCTGCACGTCGTCCGGGACGACGAGCGAGTCTCCCGGGTGGTAGACGATCTCGTTGATCAGGTAGCCGAGGTTGTCCACCACCGGAATGTCGGGGTGGATCACCGCGTGCCGCCCGCCGTAGGTGCGTACCGAGACGCCGGCGGCGGTGAACGTCTCCCCGGACGTGACCGGGCGCAGCACCTCGGCCGCGTCGCCGAGCGTGCCGGCCAACGACGCCGGGGCGTGGATGACGAACGGGCGCCGTTCCAGCTGCCGGTTGACCGCCTCGACGTCGACGTGGTCCGGATGCTCGTGGGTGATCAGCACCGCGTCGGCCCCGTCCAGCGCCACTGCCGGGTCGCTGAACATTCCGGGATCGACGACCAGCACTCCCCCGTCGTGCTCGACCCGCAGGCACGAGTGGGCGTACTTGGTGAGCCGCATCGTGATGCCTCCCATATCGAATCGTGACGTCCTCAGCGCAGTCTGCCGGAACCCGTGGGACCACGCGTGGCGTCTGAGCTATCACCCGCCGGGGTAGGCGAAAGGGGAACGGGGATGCGAGTAGGAAGAGGCCGCCGGAACGGTACGGCGGCGATAGCGACACTGGTCGCGCTGCTGGTGCTCGCCGGCTGCGGCAGCAGCGGCAGCGACAGTGCGGGAACATCGGAGGCGGCAGGAGCCGAAGCGCCGGCCCAGGCGCCCGGCGCCGGGGCACCCGCCCAGGACCAGGCCGGGGCTGGCGCGGCGACGGACACGCGGGTGGACCAGCGGGCGATCATCTACACCGGATCGATGCAGGTGAAGGTGGACGATGTGGAGAACGCCGCGCGCGAGGCCGCCGCCACGGCCACCCGGGCCGGTGGTTTCGTCGGGGGGGACCAGCGGCGCAGCGCCGCCGCCGACGCGGTGGCGGAGTTGCAGCTGCGGGTGCCGGCGGACCGGTTCTACGCGGTCGTGGAGGAGTTGGCGGGCCTCGGCCGCCAGGAACGCCGGCAGATCGACACCCAGGACGTCACCGAGGAAACCATCGACCTCGACGCACGGATCGCCAGCCAGCGGGCCCGGGTGGAGAGCGCCCGACGGCTGCTCGCCCAGGCCAGCTCGATCGGCGACCTGATCAGCCTGGAGAACGAACTGGCCCGCCGGGAGGCCGACCTCGCCTCGCTGGAGGCGAAGAAGCGGCGGCTGGGCGACCTGACCGCGCTGTCCACGATCACCGTCACCCTGGTCGGCCCGGACGCGAGCACCGCCGACGAGGAGAACCAGATCGGCTTCCTGGTCGGGCTGAGCGGCGGTTGGAGGGTCTTCCTGGCCTCGATGACCGTCCTGCTCACCGTGCTCGGGGCGGTACTGCCCTGGCTGCTGGTGTTCGGCGTACCGCTCGGGGCGTTGTGGTGGCTGAGCCGTCGGCGCCGCCGGAACCGGCCAGTGCCGGCGCTCGTCGCGCCCGTCGGCGCGCCGCAACCGCCGGGGGTCGGCGCACCGCCACCGCCACCGCCGGGGGTCAGCGCACCGCCGCCAGTGCCTGGAGCGCGGTCTGCACCATGAGCCGTACGCCCGCCGGGATGGCTCGTTCGTCGACGTCGAACGACGCCCGGTGCAGGTCGACGTTCGGCCCGGAGCGGCCGACCCCGAGCCTGGCCAGCGCGCCGGGGACGTACTCCAGGTACCAGGAGAAGTCCTCGCCGCCCATGCTCTGCGGGGTCTCCGCGACGCCCTCCGGGCCGAGCGCCGTGGTGGTGGCTGCGGTCAGCACCCGGATGGCCTGCGCGTCGTTGCAGACCGGCGGCCGTCCCCGCAGGTACTCCAGGTCGACCGTGGCTCCGGTCGGGGCGATGACATCCCGGACCACCTGAGAAACGATCTTCGGGGCCATCTCCCAGGCGTCGCGGTCCATCACCCGTAGGGTGCCCGAGGCCGATGCCTCGGACGGGATGACGTTGTACCGGGTGCCGGCGGAGGCGTGGCCGAAGACCAGCAGCAGGCCGCTGTTCGCCGGCACCCGACGGCTGACCAGGGCGGGCACCTCGGTGATGAGCCGGCCGAGGGCGTCGACCAGGTCGACGGTCAGGTGCGGGCGGGCGGTGTGGCCACCCGGCCCGGTGAGCCGGACGGTGACGTTGTCGGCGGCCGCGGTGATCGGGCCGACCCGCAGGCCGACCTGGCCGACCGGCAGGTTCGGGTCGCAGTGCAGCGCGAAGATCTTCACCACGTCGTCGAGACCACCGGCCTCGATCACCTCCAGCGAGCCGCAGGGCAGGATCTCCTCGGCGGGCTGGAAGATCAGCCGGACCCGGCCCGGCAGCTCGCCCAGGTCGGCGAGCTGCGCGAGCAGCATGCCGACGCCGAGCATGACCGTGGTGTGCACGTCGTGGCCGCAGGCGTGGCAGACGCCGTCCACCGTGGAGCGGTACGGCACGTCCTTGACGTCGGTCAACGGCAGCGCGTCGATGTCGGCGCGGAGCGCGATCACCGGGCCGTCCGGGCGGCCGTTGATGTCACAGAGGACGCCGTTGCCCTTGGGCAGCAGCCGCGGGTTGAGCCCGGCCAGGGAGAGTTCCCGGGCGATCAGCGCGGCGGTCTCGAACTCCTCGCCGGACAGCTCAGGGTGTGAGTGGATGTGACGGCGGGTGGCGACCAGGCCCGGTACCCGGAGGGCGAGCAGGTGGTCCAGCTCGAAGGGCAGGGGTTGGGCACCGGAGGGCGCCTCCGGCCAGGACGGCGCCAGCTGGTTGCCGGTCGGCATCGTCAACGCACTCGTCACGTCGAATTCTTCTCGATCACTAGAAATGGATGGATCATCGGGAACAGCAGACAGGGTAGACCCCCGACGGTAACGCTGCGCAACCTCGTTCCGGTGATGATCAGACCGCACAGCGTCACGTATGCCCTGTTGGGAGCGCCCGTGGGTGAGCGGGACAGCAGGTAGATCACGGTCGAACGCCGTCATCCGCCCCTCACCTCCTACAACGCGTAACCGGGTAATCGGACTCAGGATTCTCTCCGAAACCATCGCCGTCGTTCCGAATTGTCGCATTAGTCACGCCGATTAACTGACGGTACGACAATTACCCGACCACTCCTGGCAACGGGCACCCGAGGACGTTCACACGTCCGACCTGTCCACGACCGCACACGGTGTGCGTCACGAGATCACCCCGGCTGGCGGAGTACCCGGGTCAGGCTTACCGACACCCTCCGCGCCCCGGTGGCCCGGTGGGCTCAGAACCGGTCGGTCGGGCGGTACAGCCCCCACACCTCGCGCAACGCCCCGCACACCTCACCCACGGTGGCCCGCTCGCGCAGCGCCTCCTTCATCGGGTAGAGCACGTTGCCGGTGCCCGAGGCCGCCGTCCGCAACTCGGCCAGCGCCCGCTCGACCGCGCCGCCGTCGCGCTCGGCGCGCAGTTTGGCCAGCCGTTCGGCCTGCGCCGACTCGATCGCCGGATCGACCCGCAGCGGCTCGTACGGCTCCTCGGCGTCGATGGCGAACCGGTTGAGCCCGACCACCACCCGCTCGCCCGAGTCGATCTCCTGCGCGATCCGGTACGCGGACTGCTCGATCTCCCGCTTCTGGAAGCCGGCCTCGATGGCGTCCACCGCCGACCCGTGCTCGAAGACTCGGGCCATCAGCGCTTCCGCCGCCGACTCGATCTCGGTGGTCATCGCCTCCACCACGTACGACCCGGCGAACGGGTCGACGGTGGCGGTGAGGTCCGTCTCGTACGCCAGCACCTGCTGGGTGCGCAGCGCCAGCCGGGCCGCCTTCTCGGTGGGCAGGGCGATCGCCTCGTCGAAGCTGTTGGTGTGCAGCGACTGGGTGCCGCCGAGCACCGCGCCGAGCCCCTGCACCGCCACCCGCACCAGGTTCACCTCGGGCTGCTGGGCGGTCAGCTGCACGCCCGCGGTCTGGGTGTGGAAGCGCAGCATCATCGACTTCGGGTTCTTCGCCCCGAACTCGTCGCGCATCAGTCGGGCCCAGATCCGCCGGGCGGCCCGGAACTTCGCCACCTCCTCAAGCAGGGTGGTACGGGCGACGAAGAAGAACGACAGCCGGGGGGCGAAGTCGTCCACGGCCAGCCCGGCGGCGATCGCGGCCCGGACGTACTCGGCGCCGTTGGCCAGCGTGAACGCGATCTCCTGCACCGGCGAGGCACCGGCCTCGGCCATGTGGTAGCCCGAGATGGAGATGGTGTTCCACTTCGGCACCTCGGTGCGGCAGTAGCCGAACGTGTCGGCGACCAGCCGCAGCGAGGGCTTCGGCGGGAAGATGTACGTCCCCCGGGCGATGTACTCCTTGAGGATGTCGTTCTGGATGGTGCCGTTGAGCGCCGAACCCGGCACCCCGTTCTCCTCGGCCACGAGCTGGTAGAGCAGCAGCAGCACCGAGCCGGGCGCGTTGATGGTCATCGAGGTGGAGACCTTGTCGAGCGGAATGCCGTCGAACAGCAGCCGCATGTCCTCGATGGAGTCGATGGCCACGCCGACCTTGCCCACCTCGCCGTGCGCGATCGGGTCGTCGGAGTCGTAACCCATCTGGGTGGGTAGGTCGAAGGCGACCGAGAGACCCATCGTGCCGGCCCGCAACAACTGGTGGTAGCGCGCGTTGGACTCGGTGGCGGTGCCGAAGCCGGCGTACTGGCGCATGGTCCACGGGCGGGAGGTGTACATGGTGGGGTAGACCCCACGGGTGTACGGGAACTCACCCGGTGCGCCCAGCCGGGAGTCCAGGTCACCGGGCAGATCGGTCGCCGTGTAGACGCCCTTGATCGGGAAGCCGGACTCGCTTGACCGCCGTTCGCTCATCACCGGATGGTAGGACGATCGGGCCGGTTGCCGGGTGAGGGATACCGCACACCGGCGGCCGACGACGAGAGGTGAGGGCCTGCACACGTACCGTCGAGTACGGGAAACGCCCGCCGCGCCGGCTTTCGCATCGGGCGTCTGAACCAGCAAGATAGGGGGGTTGTGTCCCAGCCCCCCTCGATTCCCCCGGTGGCTTTTCTGTGACTCAGATCCCGACGTGGAGCGGCGGACCAGTCAGCATCCCCACCAACGGACGCGCGACACCCGGCACCGTCATCGGTGACCGATACTCGTTGCGCTCCGCGGTGGGCAACGGTGGCATGGGTACGGTCTGGCGGGCCACAGACACACTTCTGCGCCGTGACGTGGCGGTCAAGGAGGTCGTCCTCCCGCCGGGCCTGGCCCCGAGCGACCGCGACGCGATGTACGAACGCACCTTGCGCGAGGCCCGCGCCGCCGCCGCCATCGCCCACCCGGCGGTGGTGCAGGTGTACGACGTGGTCACCGAGGCCGGCCGCCCGTGGATCGTGATGGAGTTGCTCGACGCCCGCAGCCTCGCCGACATGGTGATCGAGGACGGGCCGGTCGCCCAGCGGGTGGTCGCCAAGATCGGGATCGCGCTGCTCGGCGCGCTGGAGGTGGCCCATGCCATCGGTGTGCTGCACCGCGACGTCAAGCCCGCCAACGTGCTGATCAGCTCCGACGGGCGCTGCGTGCTGACCGACTTCGGGGTGGCCCGGATGCCCACCGACGTTCAGCTCACCACGCCCGGCATGGTGCTCGGCTCACCGCACTTCATCTCGCCCGAGCGGGCCATGGGGCAGGAGTTCGGCCCACCCAGCGACCTGTTCTCGCTGGGTGTGACGCTCTACACCGCGGTGGAGGGCCGGCCGCCGTTCGACCGCGGCGACCCGATCGAGACCATGCACGCGGTGGTGGAGGACCCGCCGGCCCCGCCGCAGCGCAGCGGCCCGCTGACCCGGGTGCTGATGGGCCTGCTGGAAAAGGACCCGGCCCGCCGGCTCGACGTGCACACCGCCCGGGCCATGCTGCGTGAGCTGCTCGCCGGGCCGCTGAGCAGCACCGCCGCCGCGGTCAACTCGATGACCGACCCGTACTCGGTGGTGCCCGTTCCGCAGCCCGCGCCGGTCACCGCGCCGGCCGCACCGGCGAAGGCCAAGCCGTCCGGGGAGATCGGCGGCCGGGCGATGCTCGCCCCCGGCGAGTCGCTGACCGACCGGCTGGCCGCGCTGCGCCGGGGTGAGCGCCCCGCTCAGGCCGCCCCCGCCACCGCCGCCTCGATGGAGGACACCAGCGCCGACGCGCTGGCCCGCCCGTCGCAGCAGGGTGCCGCCACGTCCCCGCCGGTCGCCCGCACCTACGGCAGCGCCGACGCCACCCAGCGGATCGGGGCGGACGCCACCCAGCGGATCGGCGCCGACGCGACCCAACGGATCGGCGCGGACGCGACCCAACGGATCGGGTCCGACGCCACCCAGCGGATCGGGGCCGGCGCGGCCGGGCCGTACGGCTTCGGTGGGCAGCCGGAGGCGACCCAGCAGCTCGGCGGCTACGGCGGCCAGTGGGCACCGGCGCCCCACCAGCCGTACGGCGCGCCGCCCGCGGCCCCCGGCGGCAGCCCGCTCGACCGGGCGAAGGCGGCCGGCACCCGCCTGGTCGACACCGTGAAGGGCTGGCCGCGCAAGGTGCAGCTGGCCGCGGCCGGCGGCCTCGCCCTCGTCCTGGTGATCGGTGCGGTGGCGCTCTCCGGTGGCGGCGACCCGCCACCCACCACCCCGGTCGCCGATCCGTCCACCACCGCCGAGGAAGGCCCCGCCATCGAGATGCAGGAGCACTCCGGGCGCGGGGTGCGGGTGATGGTCCCCAAGGGCTGGAAGAAGGCCACCGGCGGCGTCTACGTCGACTACACCGACCCGGAGAACGACGGCCGCCGGGTGCGCATCCTCAACGAGAAGTGGTCCACGACCTCGGTCCGTTGGGCGGAGGTCGCCGAGAACGGCCTGCGGACCCGGTCGACCTCCTGCGTCAAGCCGTACACACAGATCGCGATGGAGGAGAAGGAACTCGCCGGCAAGCCGTCGGCCGAGTTCGAGTACACCTGTGGCGACGGCGACACCATGCGGCACGGCGTGTGGCACGGGGTGGTCCACGACGGGCGGGTCTACTCCTTCTACCTCACCTCCACCGACGCCCAGTTCGAGGAGAGCAGGCCGATCTACGAGCAGATGGTCAAGTCGTTCCAGCTCACCGCCGCAGGCTGAGCCGGGGGACGCGTCCGGGGTGATCCGCCGCCGTGCTATCAAGGGGCAATGGCGGCGGACACCACTGACATCGACACCATTCGCGAGCTGGCCGAGCGCTGGCTCGCCGACGACCCCGACCCGGCCGACCGGGCGGAGCTGCGGGCGGTGCTCGATCAACTCCCTGCCAGCGCGCCGGAGCTGGCCGACCGGTTCGCCGGGCCGCTGACCTTCGGCACGGCGGGGCTGCGCGGGCCGCTGCGGGCCGGCCCCAACGGGATGAACCTCGCGGTGGTCACCCAGGCCGCCGCCGGGCTGGTCGCCTGGCTCGCGGCCGAGGGCGGCACCGGCCCGCTGGTGATCGGGTACGACGCCCGGCGCGGCTCCCGCGAGTTCGCCGAGCAGACCGCCCGGGTGGCCACCGGGGCGGGACGGCCGGCCCTGCTGCTCCCCCGCCCGCTGCCCACCCCCGTGCTCGCGTACGCGGTGCGGCATCTGGGGGCCGTCGCCGGGGTGATGGTGACCGCGAGCCACAACCCGCCCCAGGACAACGGCTACAAGGTGTACCTCGGCGCCGAGTTGGGCGGGGAACTGGGCGCCGGGGCGCAGATCGTGCCGCCGGCCGACGCCGGCATTGAGGCCGCCATCCGCGCGGTCGGCCCGCTGGCCGAGGTGCCGCTCGGCCCTGCCGGACAGGTGCTCGGCGACGAACTGGTCGCCTCGTACGTGGCGCGGGCGGTGGAGGTCGTCCTGCCCGGCGGTCCCCGGGACCTGACCGTGGCGTACACCCCGCTGCACGGCGTCGGTGCGGCCGTGCTCACTGCGGCCTTCGCCCGGGCCGGCTTCCCGGTGCCGGGCGTGGTGCCGGACCAGGCGGAGCCGGACCCGGACTTCCCCACCGTGAGCTTCCCCAACCCGGAGGAGCCGGGCGCGGTGGACCTGCTGGTCGCGCTCGCCGAGTCCACCGGTGCGGACCTCGCCATCGCCAACGACCCGGACGCCGACCGGTGCGCGGTCGCGGTGCGGGACGGGTCGGGCTGGCGGATGCTGCGCGGGGACGAGGTGGGCGTACTGCTCGCCGACCACCTGATGCGGCGGGGCGTGACCGGCCTGTACGCCACCACCATCGTCTCCTCGTCGCTGCTGCGCGCGATGTGCGCCGCGCGGGGCCTGCCATACGACGAGACGCTGACCGGGTTCAAGTGGATCGTCCGGGCCGGCGGCGGGGCCGAGCCGCTGGTGTTCGGCTACGAGGAGGCGCTCGGCTACTGCGTCGCCCCGGACCACGTCCGGGACAAGGACGGCATCACCGCCGCGCTGACCGTGGCCGAGCTGGCCGCCGGCCTCAAGGTCCACGGCCGTACGCTCACCGACCGGCTGGACGAGCTGGCCGCCGAGTTCGGGGTGCACCACACCGACCAACTCTCGGTACGCGTCGACGACCTGCGGCTGATCGCCGACGCGATGGCCCGGATCCGGGCCGCCACCCCGACCACGCTGCTCGGGCAGCCGGTCACCACGGCACAGGACCTGCTACCCGACGCGGATGTGGTGATCCTGCGCACCGAGGGGGCCCGGGTGGTGATCCGCCCCTCCGGCACCGAGCCGAAGCTCAAGGCGTACCTGGAGGTGGTGGAACCGGTGACGGACGGCGACGTCGCGGCGGCGCGTTCACGCGCGGCGGTGGCGGTTTCGGCGCTCCGCACCGAAATCGCCACCGCCCTCGGCGTGTAAGGAAGGGCCCCCTGTTAACGCCTCCTGTATAGGAAGGGTCCCCTATTAACAGCACTCGGGGCGGGAACCCGGCACGGCGATGAGGGGAGGCCGGGGGTCGAGGCAGGGGGCGCTGTCAGCGGCGGGGGCCCAGGGCGGCCTGGACCGCGCGGCCCAGAGCGGCCACCACCAGACCGACCGAGGGGCGGACTACCGAGTCCTCCAGGCTGACCTCGCCGGAGAAGCCGGCGCCGGTGGCGATCTCCTCCAGTCGGCGGCGGGCGTCGTCGGCGGCCTCGCCGGTGACCCCGAGCGCGGATTCCATCCGCAGCACGGCGACCAGCGTCGCCAGCGCGGCGGTCCGCTCGTCCGGGGCGGCACCGGTGAGCGCCTCGGCGAGCCGGCTTCGGGTGTCCGCCTCCACCGACCGGTCCACCACCGGGTACCGGTGCACGTGGATGAAACCCAGCTCGGTCTCGTCGACGTCCCGGACGACACCCTGGTCGCACAGGTCACCAAGGATCTTGTCGCGCAGGCCGTGCCGCAGTCGCTGGACCCAGGAGGACGCGCTGTGCGGCGTGTCGGCCGCGATCCGGGCGAGCACGTCGTCGGCGACCGGCTCGCCCGTCGGCGTCGGGTCCACCACCGTCAGGGCCCCGTCGGAGTACGCGATCCGGCCCGCCAGGGCCAGCTCGACCAGGACCGCCGCGGCCATGCCCAGGTCCAGGCTGATCCTCGGCATGGTCGCCTTGCCGGTCTCGTCGTCGTACGCGAGCAGGAGCAGTTCCTCCGCGAGCGCAACACCAGTCATGGCCCGAGACGCTAGCCGCTCGGCCCCACCAGGCCCAGGACAAACCCGCCCGCCACGCGGCGCGGCCCGCTCCGATCTCCGGCCGGGCGGCGGGCCCGGCCGGGTCGCCGTCGTCCTCGGATCAGAAGCGGGGCATGCCGCCGAACTGCCGGTCACCCGCGTCGCCGAGGCCGGGCACGATGAACATGCTGTCGTTGAGGCCCTCGTCTACGGAGGCGGTGACCAGGCGCAGCGGCAGGCCGGAGCGCTCCAGCCGCTCGATACCCGCCGGCGCGGCGAGCACGCACAGCACGGTGATGTCGGTGCAGCCGCGCTCGGCCAGCAGCCGGCAGCAGTGCTCCAGCGAACCGCCGGTGGCAAGCATCGGGTCGAGGACCAGCACCGGCAGGCCGCTCAGGTCCCGGGGCAGCGACTCCATGTAGGCGCGCGGCTCGAACGTCCGCTCGTCGCGGGCGAGCCCGACGAAGCCCATCGACGACTCCGGCAGCAGCGCGAGCGCGGCGTCGGCCATGCCGAGGCCGGCGCGCAGCACCGGCACCAGCAGCGGCGGGTTGGCCAGCCGCGTGCCCTCGGTAGCGGTCACCGGGGTCTGCACCGGGTACCTCTCGATCGGGAACGAGCGCGCGGCCTCGTACACCAGCATCGTGGTGAGTTCGTGCAGCGCTGCCCGGAACGAGGCGGAATCGGTCCGTTCGTCCCGCATGGCGGTCAGCCGGGACTGGGCGAGCGGATGGTCAATGACGAGTACGTCCACGATCGCTCAACCTACCCGGCCCGGGTGCCGGCCCGCTGGGCCTGGCCCGACCAGCGACTTCGCTCACGCAGGTGGCGGCGGAGCAGGGGCGGTGGTCAAGATCACTCATGTTTCACCTGGCTAAACTTCGAGGCATGACGGCGACAGCGACGTCGGCCCGGTCGGACCTCTCCGAGCTGGGACGATCCGAAACCGCTCTGCGGACCTTCCTGCACGGCCTACCCGGCGTGGACCAGGTCGGCGCGGAGCAGCGGGCAGCCCAGCTCGGCACCCGATCCATCAAGACCACCGCCAAGGCCCAGGCGATCGACCTCGCGATCCGGATGGTCGACCTGACCACGCTGGAGGGCGCGGACACGCCCGGCAAGGTGCGGGCGCTCGCCGCCAAGGCCCTGCGGCCGGACCCGGCCGATCCGTCCTGCCCGCACGTCGGGGCGGTCTGCGTCTACCCGTTGATGGTCCCGTACGTGGCCGAGGTGCTGCGCGGGTCAGGCGTACACCTGGCCAGCGTGGCCACCGCGTTCCCGTCGGGCCAGGCGCCGCTGGAGGTCAAGCTCGCCGACACCCGCGCGGCCGTCGAGGCCGGCGCCGACGAGATCGACATGGTCATCAACCGCGGCGCCTTCCTGGCCGGGCGCTACTCCGAGGTGTACGACGAGATCGTGGCCACCAAGCAGGCCTGCGGGGACGCCCACCTCAAGGTGATCCTGGAGACCGGCGAGCTGGCCACCTACGACAACGTGCGCCGCGCCTCCTGGCTGGCCATGCTGGCCGGCGGCGACTTCATCAAGACCTCCACCGGCAAGGTCCCGGTCGCGGCCACCCTGCCGGTGACCCTGGTGATGCTGGAGGCGGTCCGCGACTTCCGGGCCGCCACCGGGCGGCAGGTCGGCGTGAAGCCGGCCGGCGGCATCAAGACCACCAAGGACGCGATCAAGTACCTGGTGATGGTCAACGAGACCGTCGGGCCGGACTGGCTGGACCCGGACTGGTTCCGGTTCGGCGCCTCCAGCCTGCTCAACGACCTGCTGATGCAGCGCACCAAGCTGAAGACCGGCGTATACGCCGGCCCCGACTACTTCACCCTGGACTGAACGCGATGTTCGAATACGCACCCGCCCCCGAGTCGCGCTCGGTGGTGGACATCAAGCCCTCGTACGGGCTGTTCATCGACGGCGCCTTCGTCGACCCCGCCGACGGCGGCAGCTTCAAGTCGGTCAACCCGGCCTCCGAGGAGGTGCTCGCCGAGATCGCCGAGGGCGGCAGCCAGGACGTGGACCGCGCGGTCCGGGCCGCCCGGAAGGCGTACGAGAAGGTCTGGGGCCGGATGCCGGGCCGGGACCGGGCCAAGTACCTGTTCCGGATCGCCCGGCTCATCCAGGAGCGGTCCCGCGAGCTGGCCGTGCTGGAGTCGCTGGACAACGGCAAGCCGATCAAGGAGTCCCGGGACGTCGACATCCCGCTGGTCGCCGCGCACTTCTTCTACTACGCCGGCTGGGCCGACAAGCTCGGTCACGCGGGCTTCGGTCCGGACCCCAAGCCGCTGGGCGTGGCCGCGCAGGTCATCCCGTGGAACTTCCCGCTGCTGATGCTGGCCTGGAAGATCGCGCCGGCCCTCGCGGCCGGCAACACGGTGGTGCTGAAGCCGGCCGAGACCACCCCGCTGACCGCGCTGCTCTTCGCCGAGATCTGCCAGCAGGCCGACCTGCCGGCCGGCGTGGTCAACATCGTCACCGGCGCCGGCGAGACCGGCCGGACGCTGGTCGAGCACCCGGGCGTGGACAAGGTCGCCTTCACCGGCTCCACCGACGTCGGCCGGGCCATCGCCCGCGCGGTCGCCGGCAGCCGCAAGAAGCTCACCCTGGAACTGGGCGGCAAGGCCGCCAACATCGTCTTCGACGACGCCCCGGTCGACCAGGCGGTCGAGGGCATCGTCAACGGCATCTTCTTCAACCAGGGGCATGTCTGCTGCGCCGGCTCCCGGCTGCTGGTCCAGGAGTCCGTCGCCGACCAGGTGCTGGAGTCGCTCAAGCGCCGGATGGCCCAGCTGCGGGTCGGTGACCCGCTGGACAAGAACACCGACATCGGCGCCATCAACTCGGCCGCCCAGCTCGCCCGGATCAGGGAACTGACCGAGGCCGGCGCCGCCGAGGGCGCGCAGCGGTGGTCGCCGCCGTGCGAACTGCCCGAGCGGGGCTTCTGGTTCGCGCCGACCATCTTCACCGGCGTCACCCAGGCACACCGGATCGCCCGGGAGGAGATCTTCGGCCCGGTGCTGTCCGTGCTGACCTTCCGTACTCCGGCCGAGGCCGTGGAGAAGGCCAACAACACGCCGTACGGGTTGTCGGCCGGCATCTGGACCGAGAAGGGTTCCCGGATCCTGTGGATGGCCGACCGGCTGCGCGCCGGTGTCGTCTGGGCCAACACGTTCAACAAGTTCGACCCCACCTCGCCGTTCGGCGGCTACAAGGAGTCGGGCTACGGTCGCGAGGGCGGCCGGCACGGGCTGGAGGCGTACCTCAATGTCTGAGCGGGTAGCGGTACGCAAGACGTACAAGCTCTTCATCGGCGGGAAGTTCCCGCGTAGCGAGTCGGGACGGTCGTACATCGTGCAGGACTCCAACGTGTCGCTGGCCTCGCGCAAGGACGCGCGGGACGCCGTGGTGGCCGCCCGCGCCGCGGTGAAGGGGTGGGCCGGCGCGATCGCGTACAACCGGGGTCAGATCCTCTACCGGGTCGCCGAGATGCTGGAGGGCCGGCGCGAGCAGTTCGTCGCCCTCGACGTGCCGGGCGCCGAGGTGGACGCCGCGGTCGACCGCTGGGTCTGGTACGCCGGCTGGTCCGACAAGCTGTCCCAGGTGTACGGCGGCGCGAACCCGGTGGCCGGGCCGTACTTCAACCTCTCCGCGCCGGAACCGACCGGCGTGGTGGCCGTGGTGGCCCCCGAGGCGCCGGCGCTGCTCGGCCTGGTCAGCGTGATCGCCCCGGCGATCGTCGGCGGCAACACCGTGGTCGTGGCCGCCTCCCCGGCGGCCCCTCTCGCCGCGGTGACCCTGGCCGAGGTGCTGGCCACCTCCGACCTGCCGGGCGGGGTGGTCAACATCCTGACCGGTCGCCTGCCGGAGACCGTGCCGGCGCTGGCCGCGCACATGGACGTCAACGCGATCGACCTGACCGGGGTGACCGACGCGGAGCTGGCCGCCGAGCTGGAGGTCAAGGCGGCGGAGAACCTCAAGCGGGTGCTCCGGCCGGTGGCTGCGGATCACGACTGGTCGGCGGATCCGGGTCTTGGTCGGATGACGGCGTTGTTGGAGACGAAGACTGTGTGGCATCCGAAGGGTGTCTGAGTCGCTCACTGTTGGGATTTCCGGGGGAGCCCACCCGCTCCGGGCGGTCAGGCTTGATCCCTGCGCGGGCGGGCTCCCCCGGAAACCCTGACGTGGGCGTCGCCCGTCCATGGGTTACGGCTTGCGGCCCGTGGGGTGGGGCTTGCGAGTGATGCCTTGCCTTGGGGCCTCGGTCGACGGGGTGGGTTGCGGCTTGCGGTCGGTGGGTTGGGGCTTGCGGGTGATGTTTTGGGTTGGGTGCTCGGTCAGCGGGGTGTGGGGGCGGCTGCGCGGGTCTACTACGGGGGGTAGGATTCAGGGGTGACTCGGCTTGGGGATCTCGAACGTGCGGTGATGGACGTGCTGTGGGACACCGTTCCCGCCACGTCGAACGGGGTCACGGTGCGGGAGGTCGCCGACGCGCTGGCCGGGCGGGAGTTGGCGTACACCACCGTGATGACGGTGCTGGACCGGCTCGCCGGCAAGGGCATGGTGCAGCGCGAGCGAGAGGGCCGCGCCTGGCGCTACCGCGCCGCGGCCAGCCGCGAGGCGCACATCGCCCAGCTCATGCTCGACGCCCTCGATCTGGGTGGCAGCCGGGACGCGGCGCTGGTCCGGTTCGCCCGCTCGGTGACCGGCACCGAGGCGGACGTACTGCGCGCCGCCCTGGCCGCGGAGGCCGGGCTGGCGGGACGGGACGACCGTGGACTGACCGGCCGGGTCGAGGCGCCGCCGGCCGACCGGGCGTCCCGCCCGGGCCTGGCCGACGAGGTCGCGGAGCGGTAGGGGCGACGCCGTGGCCCACGCCCTGCACTTCGCCGCCTCGATGCTGGCCTGCTGGTTGATCGCACAGGTGCTGGCCCGCTCGACCTGGACGTGGCGCAGCCCTCGGGTGGCGATCCTGTGCTGGCAGGCGGTCGGGCTGGCGGCCGGACTCTCCGCGATGGGGCTGCCGATCGCGCTCGGGCTGAGCCCGTACGAGCGGGGCACCGGAAGCGCCCTGCTCGCGCTCGCGAGCGACCTGCGACACAACACCCTGCCGGCAAGCCTCGGCGTCGTGAACCTGGGGCTGGTCGGCATCGGCTTCGGCATCGGCGCGGTGCTGCTCACCACGACGGTACGCAGCATCCACGGCACCGTACGCGCCCAGCGCCGGCACCGGGAGCTGCTCACGCTGGTGGCCCGGCGGGACCCCACCGTGCCCGGGGCGCTGGTGCTCGACCACCCGAGTGCGGCGGCGTACTGCCTGCCGGGGGTGAAGCCCCGGGTCGTGGTCAGCGCCGGCACGCTCAGCCTGCTGGACCGGGCCGAACTGGCGGCTGTGCTCACCCACGAGCGGGCGCACGCCCAGGAGCGGCACGACCTGGTGCTGCTGCCGTTCACCGCGCTCTGCCGGGCGCTGCCCGGGCTGCGCTGGGTCCGCGAGGCGCACGAGCGGGTCTCCCTACTGGTCGAGATGCGCGCCGACGACAAGGCCCGCGAGCTGCACGCCGAAGCCCCGCTGGCCGGAGCGCTGCGCCGGTTCGCCGCCGCCGGCAACCGGATCACCCCGGCCGGAGCGCTCGGCATGGGCGACCGGGACCTGGACGTACGGGTGCAGCGACTGCTGGTCACCGAACGCCCGCCCCGGCTGCTCGGCACCGTCGCCCTGACCGTGGCCACCACTGTGGCCGCCCTGCCGATCTCCCTCTTCCTGAGCTGACCACCCTGAACTAACCCTGAATCACGGCGGTTCCGTCCTCACCCGACCCTATAGGTAGTTTTCCTACGTGTAGGCTCCCTATCCGCATGGACCCCCGCACCAGGAGAGTCGGCCATGGACACCCTGCTCCTCGCCCGCCTGCAGTTCGCCGCCAGCGCCTCGGTCCACTTCCTCTTCGTGGCCGTCACCCTCGGCCTGGTGACGCTGCTCGTCGGGTTGCAGACCGCCTGGGTGGTCACCGGCAACCCGCGCTACGAACGGCTGACCCGGTTCTGGGGCCAGCTCTACGTGATCAACTACGTGCTCGGCATCGCCACCGGCATCGTGATGGAGTTCCAGTTCGGGCTGAACTGGAGCGGGCTGTCGCGCTACGTCGGCAACGTCTTCGGCGCCCCGCTGGCGATCGAGACCCTGGTCGCCTTCTTCCTGGAGTCGACCTTCCTCGGCATGTGGATCTTCGGCTGGCACCGGCTGCGCCGGGGCGTACACCTCGCGCTGCTGTACGGCGTCGCGCTCACCGCGTACGCCTCGGCGTTCTGGATCATGGTGGCCAACTCCTGGTTGCAGCACCCGGTCGGCTACGAGGTACGCGACGGCGTCGCCCACCTGACCGACTTCTCCGCGCTGCTGACCAACCCGGCCCTGTGGATGGCGCTCGGGCACGTCGTCTCGGCGGCCATGCTCACCGGCGGGCTGCTGATGGCCGCGGTCAGCGCCTGGCACCTGAGCCGGCGCACCCCCGACCACGCCCTGTTCCGCACCTCGCTGCGGATCGGGGTGGTCACCGCCGCGCTGGCCATCACCTTCGTGCAGGGCTTCGGCTTCGCCCAGTTCGGGCCGGTGGGCGCCGTCCAGCCGACCAAGTTCAGCACCAACAGCCCGGACGCGGACGCACTGGTCGCCGACTGGACCGCCCGGTTCGGCCCGGGCGACTACCTGCCACCCGTGCTGGCCAACGTCGGCCTCGGTTTCATGATCCTCATCGGCTTCGGCCTCGGCCTGCTCTGGCTGCTGCTCCCCCTGCTCTGGCGGGACTGGATCATCCGACTCCGGTTCCCGCTCTGGCTGCTCATGCTCGCCCTGCCGCTGCCGTTCGTGGCGCTGATCCTCGGCTGGATCGCCCGCGAGGTCGGCCGCCAGCCCTGGGTCGCGTACGGGCTGCTGCCGGTGGACCAGGCGGTCTCGCCGATCAGCCCGTGGCTGATGGCGACCTCGCTGGCCGGCTTCACCCTGCTGCTCGGCTCCCTCGCCGTCACCAACTGGGTGCTGATGGCCCGGCACGCCGCCCGAGGAGCCGCCGACCCCGCCCTGGGCCGCCCGCCGACCCAGCCACCGGCCGACGACACCCGCCCCGAGCCCGCCTTCACCTGAGGAGACCGTCGTGGAACTCGCCTGGTACGCCCTGCTCGGCCTCTTCTTCGCCGGTTACCTGGTGCTCGGCGGCTACGACTACGGTGTCGGCCTGCTGCTGGCCCGCAGTGCCGACGCGGATCGGCGCCGGGCCGCCCTCAACGCGGTCGGGCCGTTCTTCCTCGGCAACGAGGTGTGGCTGGTGGCCGCCGTCGGCATCCTGTTCGGCGCGTTCCCCGTGTTGGAGGGCGAACTGCTCGCCGGCTGCTACCCGGCGGTGGTCGGCGCGCTGACCGGCGTGATCCTGGTGACCGTCGGGGTGCAGCTGCGCAGCCGCCCGGACAGCCGCTGGGCCCGCGCCGGCTGGGACCGGGTGATCGTGGTGGGCAGCCTGCTCGCCGCGCTCGGCTGGGGCATCGTGCTCGCCGCCCTGCTCCAGGGCGTACCGCTGCGCGCCGACGGGCACGTCGCCGGGGTGACGCACCTGTTCACCCCGTTCGCCGCCGCCGCCGGGCTGGCCGTGGTCACGCTGGTCGCGGCGCACGGTGCGGCGTTCCTCACGTTGCGGATGCCGGCCGCCGAGGGCGACCGGCTCCGGCCGCTGGCCCGCCGGCTGGTCGTGGCGGCGCTCGCCGCGATCACCGCCGCCACCGTGGTCGGACTGTTCTCCGACCGGGTACGCGCCGCGGCGCAGCGTCCCGTGGTCGGCGTACTGCTGGCGGTTCTGCTGGTCGCGGCCCTGCTCGCGGCGTGGACGGCGCTCGGCAGGGGGCGCGCCGGGGTGGCCTTCGCCGCCACCGCCACCGCTCTCGCGCTGCCGGTCGTGCTGGTCGGAGCGACCCTCTGGCCGTACGTGCTGGTGTCGACCGTCGAGCCCGGCGCGTCGCTGACGGTGGCCGACGCGGCGGCCAGCGCCCCCACGCTGCGCCTGCTGGGCTGGCTGGCGCTGCCGCTCCTGCCGGCCCTACTAGGCTTCCAGGCGATGTGCTGGTGGATTTTCCGGGGACGGACTGACGGCAGAGCGCCGGTGTACTGGTGAACCGTCGTCCCTTCGACCCGCGCCTGCTGCACCGGGTCCCCGCGGCCCGGCGCGACCTCGCCCTGCTCGCGTTGCTCGGGGTGTTCGCCGCCGGGCTGGTCGTGGCGCAGGCCACCGCCCTGGCCACGCTGCTGGCCACGGCCTTCACCGGACGGCTGGACCGGGCCGCGCTGGCCGGTTTCGTCGCCGCCGTCGCGGCCCGCTCGCTGGTGGTCTGGGCCCAGGGCGCGGTGTCGGCGCGGGTGGCCGCCACGGTGAAGGCCGCGCTCCGGGCCGACCTGCTCGGCGCGGTCGCCCGGCACGGACCCGGCTGGGTCGCCGGTCAACGGGCCGGGCAGTTGGCCACCCTCGCCGGCCGAGGGCTGGACGCCCTGGACGCGTACTTCACCGGATACCTTCCCCAGCTCGTGCTGAGCGTCACCGTACCGGTCGCCGTGCTGGGTCGGGTCTTCCTCGCCGACTGGAGTTCGGCGGTGATCATCGCGCTCACCCTGCCACTCATCCCGATCTTCGGGGCGCTGCTCGGCTGGCAGGCCCAGGCCGCCACCGAGCGCCAGTGGCGGCGGCTGTCGCTGCTCGGGGGGCATTTCCTGGACATGGTCGCCGGGCTGCCCACGCTACGGGCGTTCGGTCGCGCCCGGGCCCAGACCGACGCGGTACGGCGGATGGCCGACGGTCACCGGGTCGCCACCATGAAGACCCTGCGCATCGCCTTCCTCTCCGCCCTGGTGCTGGAGCTCGTCGCCACCCTGTCGGTGGCGCTGGTCGCGGTGCCGGTGGGCATCCGGCTGCTCGGCGGCGGGCTGGCCCTGCAGACCGCGCTGCTGGTGCTGCTGCTCACTCCGGAGGCGTACCTGCCGTTGCGGGCGGCCGGCAGCCGGTTCCACGCCAGCATGGAGGGACTGACCGCGCTGGACGAGGCGCTCACCCTCTCCGGTTCCGCGCCGGCACCGACGAGCCGCGCCGGCGTGCTGCCGGACGGGCGCGGCGAGATCCGGTTCGAGTCGGTGACCGTCGCGTACGAACGCACCACGGCGCTGCGGGACGTGTCGCTGACCATCCGGCCCGGCGAGCGGATCGCGATCATCGGTCCGAGCGGCGCCGGCAAGAGCACCCTGCTCGGTTTACTGCTCGGCTTCGTCACGCCGACCACCGGCCGGGTCACCGTCGGCGGGGTGGACCTGGCCGACGCCGACCTTGACGGTTGGCGCCGGCAGGTGGCCTGGGTGCCGCAGCGCGCCCACCTGTTCGCCACCTCCCTGACCGACAACATCCGGCTCGGCAGCCCCGACGCCCCTCCGTCCGCGGTCGCCGTCGCCGTCCGCGACGCCGCCCTCGACGACGTGGTCGCCGCACTGCCCGACGGGCTGGACACCCTGCTCGGCGAGCGCGGGCACGGCCTGTCCAGCGGGCAGCGGCAGCGGGTCGCGCTGGCCCGGGCGTTCCTGCGGGACGCCCCGGTGGTCCTGCTCGACGAGCCGACCGCGCGTCTCGACGCCGCCGCCGAGGCCACGGTGTTGGCGGCCACCCACCGGCTGGTGGCCGGCCGCACCGCGCTGCTGGTCGCGCACCGGCCGGCCCTGCTGGAGGAGGCGGACCGCATCCTGCGCGTCGAGGACGGCCGGGTGACCGAGCTGTCGCCACTACCGGCCGGGGAGGCCCGATGAGCGGCGAGCGGCCTGACGAGACCGGTTCCCGACCGGACGGCCGGCAGCCGCGCGACGCAGGTCCCGAGCTGAGCGGGCCGCTGCCGGCGGTCGGTGCCGACGCGCTGGCCGCCCTCGACCGCGACTCCGGGCCGCTACCGGCAGGCGTGCCGACGGCGGGTGGGCCCGGCCGCTCCCCCGAGCTGACCGTGCTGCGCCTGGCCCGGCCGTACCTGAGGCGGTTGGCCGGCGCCGGGCTGCTCGCCGCGGCCACCGAGTTCGCCGGGCTGGCCCTGATGGCCACCGCGACCTGGCTGTTGATGACCGCCGCCGGCCAGCCTCCGTTGGACCGGCTCACCGTGGCGATCGTCGCGGTGCGGGCGCTCGCCGTCGGCCGGGGCGTGCTGCGCTACACCGAACGGCTCGCCGGCCACGACGCGGTGCTCCGCCTCGTCACCGACGTCCGGGCCCGGGTCTTCGCCACCCTGGCCGCCCGGCGGGGCGCCCCGCCGCGCACCGGCGACGCGCTGAGCCGGCTGGTCTCCGACGTCGAGGCGGTGCAGGACCTGCTGCTGCGGGTGCTCGTCCCGGGCGCGGCGGCCGGGCTGGTGAGCGTGCTGGCCGTGGGCCTGGCCGCGCTCATCGCACCGCCGGCCGCGCTGGCGCTGGCCGCCGGGCTGCTGGTGGCCGGGGTGGCCCTGCCGACGCTGGCCACCGCGCTGACCCGGCGGGCCGGCGCCGAGGTGGCACCGCTGCGTGGCGCGCTCGCCAGCGACGCGGTCGACCTGACCCACGGCGCCGCCGACCTGGCCGCCTTCGGCGCCACCTCGGACGCGCTGGGCGCGGCCGGGCGGCGGGCCCAGCGGCTGGCCCGGTTGGAGCGCCGGCTCGCCGCGCTCGGCTTCGCCGTCGACGCCGCCGGAGTGCTGGTGGCCGGCCTGACCGCTGGTGCGGTGGTGCTGATCGCGCTCCGGGCCGGGGTGGACGGGGTACTGGTCGGCGTCCTGGCGGTCGGCACCCTGGCCGCGGTGGAAATCGCCCTCGCGCTGGTCGGCGCCGCCCGGCAGTGGACCGGGCTGCGCTCCGGCCTGACGCGGGTCGCCCAACTCGTCGCCGCCACCCCGGAAGCCGGGCCCGAGGGCGTGCCGGCACGGCCGTCCGGTGCGCCGGACGGAGGCGCCCGGGCGGTCATGACGGAGACGTCGACCGTGGGAGGTGCGGGAGCCGCCGCGCCCGCCGTACGGTTCGCCGGGGTCACCGTCCGGTACCGGGCCGGCGCCCCGGCCGCGCTGGACGGATTCGACCTCGACCTGCCTCCGGGCCGCCGGGTGGCGGTCGTCGGGCCGAGCGGTGCGGGCAAGAGCACGCTGGCAGCCGTCCTGACCGGGTCGGTACGCCCGGACGTCGGCCACGTCACCCTGGACGGACGGGACGTGTCGGCGTACCCGCCCGACGAGCTGCCGCGGGCGGTCGGCGGGCTGCTCGCCGAGGCGTACGTCTTCCACGCCTCGGTCCGGGACAACCTGCTGCTCGGCCGTCCGGGTGCGGACGAGGAAGCGCTGGTGTGCGCCACCACCGCGGCCGGGTTGGCGGACTGGGTCCGGGCCCAGCCGGACGGCTGGGACACCGTGGTCGGCGAGGAGGGCGCGCAGCTCTCCGGTGGTCAGCGGCAGCGACTCGCGCTGGCCCGGGCGCTGCTCGCCGCGCCCGGCGTGCTGGTGCTGGACGAGCCGACCGAGGGCCTCGACCCGATCGCCGCCGACGAGGTGCTCGCCTCGACCCTCGCCGCCACCCCCGCCGGGCACTCGGTGCTGCTGATCACCCACCGGCTCAGCGGTCTCGCCGGG
The DNA here is from genome assembly GCA_005402585.1 of Micromonosporaceae bacterium KJ-029. Taxonomy (GTDB): domain Bacteria; phylum Actinomycetota; class Actinomycetes; order Mycobacteriales; family Micromonosporaceae; genus Micromonospora. The sequence goes on from BIFP01000019.1 coordinate 42,041, forward strand.
CTCGACGAGATCGTGGTGCTGGACGCCGGCCGGGTCGTCCAGCGGGGCCGGCATGCGGCACTGGTCGCGGCCCCCGGCTGGTACCGGGACCAGTGGGTGCTGCAACAGGCCGCCGAACACGGCTACCTCGCGGTGTCCGGCTGACCCCTCCGGGTCGGTTCCGGGATTTCCCCGACGCCGTGCCGCCGCTCGTCGTGGCAGGGTGAGGCCATGCCGGTCGGGGATGACGTGTTGGTCGAGGAGCACCTGCGGCAACTGGCCGGCCAACTGCGCGGGCCACGCCGGCTGCGGGCCGACCTGATGACCGAGGCGCGGCACGGGCTGTTGGACGCCGTCGAGGCATACCGGGACAGTGGCCTGCCGGCCCGCGAGGCGTCCCGGCAGGCGGTGGCCGAGTTCGGTACGCCGGAGCAGCTCGCCCCGGCGCACCAGGCCGAGCTGGCGGTGGCGGCGCTGCGCGGGCTGTCGCTGCGGGTCCTCGCCTTCGCCGCGACCGCCTCGATCGCCGGCGACCTGACCTGGCGCGGGTCGAGTTGGAGCGAGGGCCCTCGGCCGCCGGCCGGCTACCTGCTGTTGTCCCAGTCGGTGGAGTGGATCTGGGCGGGCGCCTTCCTGCTCGGCTTCGCCGGGCTGGTGCTGGTGTGGGCGACCGCGCGGTCGTCGCGGCCGGCCCTCACCGTCTCGGCCCACGCGGTGGGCATCGCGCTGACCGGTGCCGCCGGGTTGGGCGCGTTGGCCGGCGGGGCGCTGTTCGCCTGGTCGATCGTGCTCTGGGACGCGGCTCTCACCTGGCCTCCGATGATCATCGGCATGATCGCCGTCGGCGCATCCCACGTCTGGCTGGGCGGTGCGGCCCGCACCTGGCTGCTCGCGACCCGCTGAGAGACTGTCGGGAAACCCCGGGGCGAGCGAGGCGGAGTCCAGGCGGCGATCCGACAAGGCGGGGATTGGTCCGGATACCGGTGTTGTATCCGGACCAATCCCCAACGCCGCCGGTCGTCGGCTGGGCCCGCCGCAGCCGCCGCGAGGTTTCCCGACAGTCTCTGAGCCGGCCTCCCGGGCATGGTGCCCAGGGGCGGCCGGGGTCAGCCCGCCGTTTTCGGCGCGGTGTCGGGGTCGAGGAAGCGGCCGACCGTCGCGCTGAACTCGCGCCACCCGGATCGCTGGTCGGCCAGCGCGCGCCGGCCGGCGTCGGTCAGCTCGTAGGTCCGCCGTTCCCTTCCGTTGACGGTGCTCCAGGCGCTGGCCACGTACCCGGCCCGCTCCAGCCGGCGCAGGGCCGGGTAGACCGTGCCGGTGGGCAGGTCAAGCTGGCCGTCGCTGCGTGCCCGCAGCGCCTCGATGATGGCGTAGCCGTGCTGGGCGCCCCGCTCCAGCACGGCGAGCAGCAGGGCGTCGAGATGTCCGTGCAGCGCCTGGGCGTTCATACGTAGACACGCTACTTGTCAGGGATGGGGTACCGCTACCGGGGTGCGGGCATCGGTTACCCAGAGCAGCCAACTAGGGTATGTGCCCAGAGTCACTCGCCGGCACGAGCGTCGGCGGGTGGGCAGCCCGACGCACACGGAGGTCACCGTGGCCCGCCAGTCGCCTCAACGGCCGGACGCCGACGAGCCCGAGCTCGATGACACGACCGGCCCCGCCGAGCCGGACGCCACCGCGTCGGCCGACGCGGCCCGCGCGCTCTGGGACGAGCTGCGGATCGACCCGGTGGAGATCGCCCTGCCCGCCGGCACCGGCTACACCCTGCGGGCGTACCGGCCGGCGAGCGAGCTGACCCCGACCGATGTCGCCGAACGCGACGCCGACGACCCGTTCCTGGCTCGCCGGCAGGCCGTCGAGGCCGACGACGAGGACGAGAACGAGGACCTCGGCATCCTCGACGAGGACGTCGCCCGGGAGTTCGCCGAGAGCGACGACGAGGAGAAGCGGGCCAAGCGCGGCGACGGCGACGGCGCGGACGACGCCGAGAAGGGCGACGCCGAGAACGAGGACACCGACGAGGAGGCGGCCGACGAGGCCGACGACGAGGAGGTGCCGGCATTCCTGACCCACCGGGGGCGGCTGCTGCTGTTCAAGACCCCCGAGTCCCTGGTCAGTTTCGTCCGTTCCGGCGCTCCCAACGACCTGTCCCAGCTGGACAGTTGGAATGAATTGTCCGAACGGGTGGAGCCGGCCGACATCGCGCCGCGCGACGAGGACATCTACGAACTCGACCTCGTGGTGGAGAACCTCCGCGGCGGGCACGACACCTGGGACCCGACGCTGCTCATCGAGGCCGGTGAGGTCGCCCGCGACCTGGCGTACGCGCTACGCCTGCCCGCCGTACTCGACATGCTCTCCGCCGGTTCCAGCCTCGACGACCTCGACGAGGCGCTGCGGGCCTCGGTCAACGGCGGGATAGGCGGTTTCATGGGTCGCCGCCGATTGAAGAAAATCGGGGCACAAACCGCAAGTTTGGGTTGGCGGACCATTGTCGGAAAGATCTCTGCGATCGTGGACTGGCGCGACTGACCCACACCAGGGAGCATCAGTCTCTGGCAGAGAATGCCCCGTGTCCCGGGAGGAGGACGACGCCGTGGCGCTCGTGCGCATGTACTGCGGTCTGGCCTCGGCGGATCCGGCCGACCGATCGGCATCGGCCGGTTCGGCGCTGACGTCCGCTGTGGTCGACGACGCAGGCCGTCTGCTGCATGTCAGCGAGATCGGCGACGACCCGGCGGGCTACGCCCGGTTGGTCACGCTGCTCGTGGAACGCTCAGGCGGGCCGAGCGGTGCGGCGATAGCCGCCGACAGTGACGACCACACGGTCACCTCGCTACTCAGCGCCGCCGGTCGCCCGTTGGCGATCGCCGACGACGACTCGGTCGACGACTTCGCCGAGCGGTTCGCCGACGACGACTCGCTGGAGGAGATGCAGTCACCACCGGCCGTGCGGCGAGCCGTCGGCCTGGCCCGCGCTCTGCAGGCGGGTGCGCTGTCAGCCGTGACCCTGCCGGCGCCCCGGGACCTCGCCGGCTACAAGCAGGTGCTCGCCGCGCACGCGGCACTGGCCAGCGGGCGACACTCTGCCGCGGTCGCGCTGCGTGAGGTGCTCCGGGAGCTGTACCCGGCCGCGTTGCGCGCCTACCCCGACCCGGCCGAGGCGATCCCGCTGGCCGTGCTGGACGCCCTGCCCGAGCCGGGCATGCTCACCGACGCGGCCGGCCGCGGTCGCGACGCCGCAGTCACCGCCGACGCCGTCGCCGCCCAACTCGCGGCGGACGGTGCCGGCGACGCGGACGCGATCGACGAGGCGGTCACCGCGCTGCGGGTGGCGATTTCGGAGACTCCCCGCCGGTCCACGGTCAACCGCACCCTCACCGCCGCCGCTGCCGAGACGATCCGGCAGGCGGTCGCCTCCGTGCGGGCCTGCGATGCCGGCTGCACCGCGCTGGTCGGCGCGCTGCACGCTCGTACCGCTGCTCCGACACAGGCGACGAGCCGTCGGACCACCGTCCGGCGCGGCGAGCCGACCGGCGAGTTGCCGACCGTCAGCGCCGGCAGCGGCCTGCGCACGGTCCGCCCCACCGGCGTCGAGCCGGCCGGCGGGCGCCGCAGCCGTCCCGAGCCGATGCCCGGCAACACCCCGTCGCCGTCGCCCCGACCGCTCGGACCGCCACCGGTGGCGCCCGCCCCGGTCGCCCCCCCGCCCGTCGCACCTGCTCCGGTCGCGCCGGCCGCGGTAGCCGGGCCGCCGACCTCGGCACCACCGTCGCATCCTGAGCCCACCCCGTCCCGGATCGACGGGCCAACCAACCGGCCAATCTCCGCGCCGCCACCGCCTCCGCCCGGGATCACCCCGATCGCCCCGGCGCAGCGTGGCTCGATCCCGCCCGCCGAGGCCGGCGAACCGTTCCGGCCGACCCTCACCACCGCTGCGATCAACAGTGCGCGGGCCGAGCGCCGGCGTACCGTCATCCCGCCCCGGCCGAAGACCAACGGTGAACCGCCGACGGGCGGCTTCAGCGCCACCGACCTCAACGTTCCGGTGCCGACGCCCCGCCCGGGTCAGGAGCCGGCCGCCCCGGGCTCCCGGGCGAACTGGCCGCTGGTGAACAACCCGGAGGATCCGGCCGACAGTTCGGCCCGCAACCCGGTCGTCGGCTCCTACGACGACCACAGCCGGCGCGGTACACCCGAGGCTCCCGCCGACCCCGCGGCCGAGCGCCGGGTCACCCCGCCGTGGCTCGCCGACGACCTTCCGCCCGAGCCGCCGGTGCTGCGGCTGGTCGAGCCGCCGCCGCTGGCCGACCGGGCGCTGCGCAGCGGCGCCGAGTCGGCTGCAGAGAATCCACCGCTGCGCCTGGTCGACCAGGGCGGCCCGGAGCGCGGTGGCCGTCCGGTCGAGCGCCTGGACCTCACCCCGCCGGCCCGCCGGCCGGAACCACCGGTCGAGCACCGGCCGCCGCCGGTCTCCGACGAGGGCGACGGCGACCTGCTGATCTTCGCCCAGGCCCGGTCGGCCTGGTTCGTCGGGCACGGTGAGGACGCCGACCTGGACTGGTCGAGCACGGCCGACACCGGCTGGCAGGCCGCCGAGCAGGCAGCCCGTCCGGCGGTGGGCGCCGAGACGACGGCCGGACTGCCCAAGCGCGTACCGCAGGCCAACCTCGTGCCCGGCTCCCCGCTGCGCGACGAGCGTCCACTGCGGATCGTGCGGGACGCGGCGAGCCTGGCCGAGAACACCACCGGCTACTTCCGCGGCTGGCGCCGGGGGCAGGAGATCGGCGGGTTCGCGGTCGGTGGGCGCCCGGGGCGGGAATCCGCCGGCGGCTGGGACTTCACCCGGGACACCGGTGACCGCGACGACGAGCGGGAGTACGAGTACCGCTCGGCCGGCTACCGGTCCTGACACCGGCCGCACGCCTGCTGACCTGCGTGTTTCTGCCCACACCCGGATGAGTTGACGCCGGGTCGGCAGGGCCGGGAGCATACCGGCGGAACAGCCGGCGGCAGGTCGCCGGGCGGGAAGGCGACTCATGGCAACACCGGCAACCGGCCCATCCGTGATCACCCGACGTGGCGTACTGGCCGCGACGGCTGGCTCCCTGCTGTTGAGCGCCTGTGGGCGCGGCGAGGAGCGCGATGAAGCCGTCCCCCGGCCCACCCCCGGACACGAGCTGGTCATCGGAGCGACGCTGGAGCTGAGCGGGCCGGGCGCGGCCCTGGGCGTGGCCCAGGAGCGGGCCCTGGCCATCAGCACGGAGGGCATCAACAGCAAGGGCGTGGCGGTCGGCAACCTCCGCCGGAGCGTGCGGCTGGAGGTGCTGGACAACCGCAGCGACCCGCGGCTCGCCGCCCGGCAGGCCAAGGAGCTGGCCGAGCGCGACGACGTGCACGCCCTGCTCGGCGGCACGCTGGCGGAAACCTCGATGTCGGTCATCGGGGTGGCGCAGGAGCTGCGAATGCCGTTCGTGTCGCTGGCGTTCGGCGACGCGATCACTGTCCCGTTGGCACAACGCGCCTTTATCTACAAGGTCACTCCGGAAGCCGGGGACGTGGCCCGCCGGATGGCCCAGCTGATCGAGGCCGAGGGGCTGCGCCGGGTCGTGCTGTTGGCCGAGGAGGGTCTGCACGGCAACTCCGGCGTACGGGCCCTGACCGGCGCGCTGCGTACCGTGGGGGTGGGCCTGGCTCGCACCGTACGGCTGCCCAGGGCGGGTGGGGACGTCGGCCGGGCCGCCGAGCAGGCCGTGGCCGCCCAGGCGGACGGCGTGGTGGTGTGGGCGACCGCACCGAACTCCGGTGCCGCCGCGCGGGCCCTGCGCAAGGCCGGGCACGACGGCAGCGTGTTCTTCGACGCCGGGGCGGTCGCCGAGGAGACCCTGGAGAGCCACAACGCGCTCGCCGTGGAGGGTGCGTACGCCATCCACCCGTCCTCGTTGGGCGGCTCCACCATCGCCAACAGCAGCGCCACCGGACGCGCCTACCGCGACCTCGTCTCGCAGTACATCCGCCGGCACGGCGCCTACAGCGGCTTCGCGCCGTACGCCTCAGACGCCCTGCTGCTCATCACCACGGCGGCCCGGCTGGCCGACAGCGTGGACCGTGGGCGGCTGCGGGCCTACCTGCAGAACCAGATCACCGACGGGATGGCGGGGATGTACTCGTTCACGCCGATCCGGCACAGCGGCATGGAGCGTGACTCCCTCGGCGTGTACCGCGTCGACGGCGGCGCCTGGAACCGGCTCAGCTGACGCACGGTAACCAATCGCCGCCACGCACTTCCTGCTCGCGCGCACCAACCTGCGCCCGGTGTCGGCCGAGGCCGTCACCGGGCGCAGGGATGCGATCGTCAGGCCGGGGCGACGGCGCGCGTGCGACGCATGGTGAGCACGTACTCGACCAGCGAGATCAGCACGTGCTTCGTCGACTCCCGGTTCCGGGCGTCGCAGGCCACCACCGGGACGTGGGAGGAGATCGCGAGCGCCTCCCGTACGTCCTGCGGGTCGTGGTACTGCATACCGTCGAAGCAGTTTATGGCCACCAGGTACGGCAGCCGCCGGTGCTCGAAGAAGTCGATCGCCGCGAAGCAGTCGGCCAGCCGGCGGGTGTCCACCAGCACGACCGCGCCGATCGCGCCCCGGACCAGTTCATCCCACATGAACCAGAAACGGGTCTGACCCGGCGTACCGAACAGGTACAGGATCAGGTCGCGATCGATCGAGATACGACCGAAGTCCATGGCCACCGTGGTCGTCGTCTTCCCCGGCACCTGCCGGGTGTCGTCGACGCCGACCCCGGCGGACGTCATGATGGCCTCGGTAGTCAGCGGCGTGATCTCCGAGACCGAGCCGACCAGCGTCGTCTTGCCGACGCCGAATCCACCGGCGATAACGATCTTCGCCGACGTCACGCGCCCGCTCGGGGTCGGCGGGCGGTGCGACATGTCAGAGCCTGCGAAGTCCACTCAGCACCCTCTCCAGCAATTCAGTGCCCACCGCGTCGTCCGAGTCGTCCAGGATGGTCGGCTCGTGGACCGCGACCAGGCCGTCCGTCGCCATGTCGGCGATGAGCACCCGGGCCACGCCGAGCGGAAGCTGCATCCGCGCCGCGATCTCGGCGAGCGACTGCACACGTCCGTCACACAGCGCGGCGATGTACTGGTGCTCACGGCCTTGACCACCATTGCCAGTGGCAACGGCCCGACCGCGCACCGTGGTCTCGACCAACGCCTCGAGGGCGATGTCGAGGCGGGGACGGGTACGACCACGGGTCACGGCGTATGGACGGACCAACGCGCCGGTCGGCTCGTCACGATCGGCCATGTCGCCGCTCACCTCCTTCGTACCCGGCACCGGTTCGCACCGGTGCTACCCGTCGTATTGGTGTTTCCCGCCCCGCCTGCCCCATCGGCCGGCGCGACGATCAGCCCATCATTCCGACAGCCGTACGCGGCGCCGGGGTCAAGGCGTCGCCCACCCGGTCGACGAGCAGGGCCATTTCGTAACCGACCTGTCCCACGTCGCAGCTGCGGGCGGCGAGCACCGCGAACGACGAGCCGTCCGAAATCGACATCAGGAACAGGAAGCCATTGTCCATCTCGACCACGGTCTGCAGGACCGCGCCTCCCTCGAAACAGCGAGCCGCGCCCTGGGTCAGGCTGACCAGGCCGGAGGCGATCGCCGCCAGCTGGTCCGCCCGGTCCCGCGGAAGGTCTCGTGACGACGCTAGGAGCAGGCCGTCCGCGGAGACGGCGACCGCGTGTGCGACACCGGGCACCCGATCGGCGAAGTTGGCTAGCAGCCAACCGAGATCCTGCGTAGTAGTCATCCTTCTTGCTCCTTCTGTCCGCTCCCGGCCACCGGGCCTGAGCCAGACTGCGAGGATTGCTGCCCGCCCGGAGTCCCCTCCGGGCCGGTCGGGTTGCTGTCCGAGGGGTGGCTACGCCCTCGCTGGACACCCCGGTGGTAGGCGGAGAGCAGGCCGCGCACCGATTCCGGGTTACGTCGCTGGACCGAGGTCGTCGGCTTCTCCACCGCGCCCGGCACGAGCTGCGCCATCGGCGTCCGCTTCGGCAGCCCGGTCTGCGTGGTTCCGGTGGTCGCCGCACGGCTGGCAGCGGTGGCCGCCCGCCAGCCGTCGTCGGCCGCGGTCTGCCAGGCACTCTCCGGCGACGCCGGACGGTACGAGGGCTGGCTTTCGGTAGCGCCGGGACGGGGCCCGCCGCTCGCCGCCGCGCCGTTCCCGCCGGACGCGCCTGCGGCCGTCGGAGTCTCTGCCATCGGTGCGTTACCTGTCGTCCCGGTTGATGTCTGCTGGGCGGGTCGACCCGCGGCGTCAACCGCGGAGAACTGTTGGGTGGCGGCACCGTTCGCCGCCGGCTGCCGGACCCCGCCCGACTCCTCCGGACCGGGACGACGGGTACGGAACCACGCCGACTCCAGCTCCCGGAAGATTGGCAGCTCCATCGTCTCATCCGCGTACCGCTGCCGGTTCTGGGCCTGGGGCGGCGTGGGCGTGGTCGGTCGGGGCTGCGCCGGTGCGGGCCGGGCGGTCGGCTGCTGCACCCGGGGCAGCTCGGTGGTCATGTCCAGCGCGGCGGCGAGCCGGTCGGGCGCGGGCGGCGCGGCCTGCTCCCCGGCGACCGGCGGCCAGGCCGGCGGCGCCGAGGCGGCCGCGCTGGGCATCGCCGCGGTGGGTGCCGCCGAGACGGGTCGCTGCGGCAGCGGGCCACCGGGCGGCGCAGACATCGGCGCTGCCGAGGTCGGTGCGGCGGACATGGGGTGGCTGGAGACCGGCGCGGCCGAGATCGGTGGGGCGGAGTAGGGCGTACCCGAGACCGGAGGCGACGACACCGGCGGAATCGGCGGCGCCGACACCGCGGGCGGCGCGTACGGCCCGCTCTCGGGGGTGCTCGGCAGCTGGCGCGGGATGTTCGGCTGCTGGCCGGTGACGGCCGGTTCGTCGGTGGACCGGCGCTGCGGCAGCGGGTCGACCGACTGCCCGTTCGACGAACGCGGGGTGAAGTTGCTCCCGCCGGTGACGCCGCTGGCGCCGGTCAGGTCCGACCAGGCGGGCAGGTTGCCCGCACCCGCCACGGTGGCCGGCGTGCCGGCGCCGTTGCGGCTGGCCGGGTCGAAGGGCCGGCCGCCCAGGGTGACCTGGTTGCCGGACCCGCCGGGACGCGGGGCGGGCGCCGCCGGCGCGGACGGGCCGTTGCCGAACGCCGCCAGCGCGCCCAACGCCGGGGCCGGCGCGGACGACGGGCCGGTGGCGGCGGGCAGCGCGGCGGGCTGCCCACGGCCGGACAGTGCCCGGGGCACCAGCACGGTGGGCGGCAGCGTGACGTCGGCGACCGTACCCCGGTCGCCGCCGGGACGAAGCTCGACCTTGACCCCGTGCCGGGACGCCAGCCGGGCGACCACGACCAGACCCATCATCCGGGAGACGGCGACGTCCACCTGCGGTGGCGTGGACAGCCGCTCGTTGAGGTCGGCCAACTGCTCGGCGCTGATGCCGATGCCGCGGTCCTCGACGTACAGCGAGGCGCGGTCACCCACCCGGCGGGCCTCGACCATCACCTGCGAGTCCGGCGGCGAGAACGCGGTGGCGTTGTCGAACAGCTCGGCGACGAGGTGGACCAGGTCGTTGACGGCGTGCGCGGCGACCTCGATGTCCCGGTCGATCACCCCGAACTCGATCCGGGTGTAGTGCTCGACCTCGGACTGCGCGGCCCGCAGCACGTCGATCAGCGCGGCCGGTTCCCGCTGCACGCGGGTCGAGTCGGCGCCGGCGAGAACCAGGAGGTTCTCGTCGTTGCGGCGCATCCGGGTGGCGAGGTGGTCCAGCTGGAACAGCTCGGCCAGCCGGTCCGGGTCCTCCTCACCGCGCTCCAGCCGGTCGAGGTGACCGATCAGCCGGTCGACCAGGATCTGGGACCGGCGGGCCAGGTTGACGAACATGGTCGCGACGGACGCCCGCAGTGCGGCCTGCTCGGCGGCGGTGCGGACCGCCTCCAGGTGGACCGCGTTGAACGCCTCGGTCACCTGGCCGAACTCGTCCTTGCTGCGCACCGGCAGCGGCTCGGCGATCTGGTTGGCCAGCTGCACCGGGGAGAGCTGCCCGGTGACCTGCGGGTCACGCAGCCTGGCCACCGCCTGGGGCAACCCGTACTGGGCGATGGAGAGGGCGCCCTGGCGCAGCTCGCGCAGGGAGCGGGCCATCGAGCGGGCCACCAGGTACGCCAGGACGATGGCCAGCAGCAGCATGGTCAGCAGCAGGCCGGTCTCCAGGAACACCTGACGCTGCACGTCGGCGCGGAGTTCGCCGGCCTGGGCCGTCACGTCGGAGTCGAACTTCGACTCGACCGTCCGGATCAGCTTGCCGTTGGCGACCAGCGCCGCGTCCCACTGCTCGGGCGTGAAGGAGATGCGGGCGAAGCTGGCGTCGGCGGTGACCTGATTGATGTAGAGGGTCGCCTGCCGGCGGTCGCCGCCGGCGACGGTCTGGGAGTGGAAGTCCGTCTCCGCCTCGGTGGCGACCGCGTTGAAGCTCTGCTGCGCCTGCTGCTGGCCGGTTTCGCTGGAGATGTAGTCCCACCGCAGGGTCGGCGGCATGCTGCCCAGGATCAGGGCCCGGTGCACCACCACCCGACGGACGGAGAGCCACTCCTTCTCGCGCGCCACGGCGGCCGCCGCCCGCATCCGGTCGCTGAGGTCGTTGTCGCCGGCGAGCTGGCTGGCCGAATCCCGGAGATCGAGCAGCTGGTTGATCAACTCGTCGTAGGACTGGAGCGCGTCGGTGATCTTGTACTTACCGTTGAGCACCTGGCTGCGGGCACCCGGCAGATCGGTCAGGCGCCCGTCGATCTGGGTCAGCAGCCCCGCGAGACTGGACGGCAGGCCGGTCAGTTCGGCCCGCTGCTGCGAGTACGGGTCCTTGGCCTTGTCCACCTTGCCCGACACCTCGGTGTAGAGCGCGGAGTACTTCTTCTTCGCCTCCGACTCGGGCTTGCCCGACTGCTGCGGCTGCACCCCGAGCAGCAGCACGGCGGCGGTCCGCTCGTCCTGCAGGCCGTCCACCAGGTCACCGGAGTAGCCGATGAGCTCGGCGAGGTCGCCCGTCCGGTTGGCGTCGTCCAGGGAGTCCAGGTGGTCGACCAGACCACTGGTACCCACGACGACCGTGGCGATGGTCGGCACGATCAAGATGAGACCGAGCTTGGACCAGATCGGCATGTCGCGGAGCCGACCGGCCGGCCGGCCCAGACGCGACAGGAAGGAGCCTGCCGTCTTCGGCCGTTTGCTCACGTCACCGCCCTCGTGATTGCAGCGTCCGCGTTGCCCCCGGACAACGCCCAGCAGCCGACCCGGCGGGTCGGACCATCCGAGATTCCATCACGCCGCCCGGGAAAGAGAAAGCCCAGGCTGGCCCCAGCCGGAGGTGTGATGAGATGTTGATGCAATTTGATCGCGGTCCGTCTGTCCGGAGTCACTGAAGGTAATGAGAACCCCGCACCGAGTCGTCCTGATTGCCGGCCCCTCCGGCTCCGGAAAGTCGTACATAGCACGGCAAACCGGGCTGCCCGTGCTCTGTTTGGACGATTTCTACAAGGACGGCGATGACCCAACGTTACCGCGACGGAACGGTCAGATCGATTGGGAGTCGCCCGATTCGTGGGATGCCGAGGCGGCCATCGAGGTGATTGGTCAACTGGCGCGGCACGGCCGGGCAGAGGTTCCGGTCTATTCGATCAATGAGGATCGGAGGGTGGCCACTCGACTGTTCGCTCTGGCTGATTCGCCACTCTTCGTAGCCGAAGGGATATTCGCCGCCGAGATCGTCGGTGAATGCCGGCAACGCGGCCTGCTCGCCGGAGCGTACGCACTGCGTCGGCCGCGCAGCGCGACCTTCGTCCGCCGGCTCGCGCGGGATCTCGCCGAGCAGCGTAAGGGCCCCCGGATGCTGCTGCGCCGTGGCGTCGCGCTGCTGCGCGCCGAGCCGGCGGTGCTGCGCCGGCAGACCGGGCTGGGGGCGGAGGCGGCACGCGGCCGAGAGGTCCTGCGCCGGGTGGCCCGCCTGCTCGCCGTTCATCCACCCGCCCGCTGAGGCTGCCCCGGCCAGCTACCGAACCAGTCGCCGCCGGGCCGCCCGGCGCGGCCGAAGCCCGCCGTCAGGCCAGCAGCTTCGCGTACGCCGGCTTGATCACCTCGTCGATGATCCGCAGCCGCTGGTCGAACGGGATGAACGCGCTCTTCATCGCGTTGATGGTGAACCACTGCACCTCGCGCCAGCCGTAGCCGAACGCGTCGGAGAGCAGGGCCATCTCGCGGGACACCGAGGTGCCGCTCATCAACCGGTTGTCGGTGTTGACCGTGACCCGGAACCGCAGGTCGCGCAGTAGGCCGATGGGGTGCTCGGCGATCGACGCGGCGGCACCGGTCTGCACGTTCGACGACGGGCACAGTTCCAGCGGGATCCGCTTGTCCCGCACGTACGCGGCCAGTCGGCCGAGCGTCGGCTCGGGCCCGGGGGTGATGTCGTCGACGATGCGTACGCCGTGGCCGAGGCGGTCGGCACCGCACCACTGGATCGCCTGCCAGATGGACGGCAGCCCGAACGCCTCACCGGCGTGGATGGTGAAGTGGAAGTTCTCCCGCTGCAGGTACTCGAAGGCGTCCAGGTGCCGGGTGGGCGGGAAACCCGCCTCCGCGCCGGCGATGTCGAAGCCCACCACGCCGTGGTCGCGGTGCCGCACGGCCAGTTCGGCGATCTCCTGCGACCGGGCCGCGTGCCGCATCGCGGTGAGCAGCGTGCCGACCCGGATCGGCGTACCGGCCTCGGCGGCGAGCGCGCTGCCCTCGGCGAAGCCGGCCAGCACCGCCTCGACCACCTCGTCGAGGGTCAGGTCCCGCTCCAGGTGCTGCTCCGGGGCGAACCGCACCTCGGCGTAGACGACCCCGTCGGCAGCCAGGTCCAGGGCGCACTCGCGGGCCACCCGGCGCAACGCGGAGGCGGTCTGCATCACGGCGACCGTGTGTGCGAACGTCTCCAGGTACCGCTCCAGCGAACCCGAGTCGGCCGACGCCACGAACCAGCGGCCCAGCGCCTCCGGGTCGGTGGTGGGCAGTTCGTGACCGACCTCCGCGGCCAGGTCCACGATCGTCGCCGGCCGCAGGCCGCCGTCCAGGTGGTCGTGCAGCAGCGCCTTCGGTGCCTTGACGATGTCCTCGTACCGGATAGTCGGGGCCATGCCCAGACCCTAGTCCGCGGTGGCCCGCTCGGTACGCTCGGGATCGTGGAACTGGCCTGCGACCTGGTGCGGTGATGGAGCAGCGAGTCGTCGACCGGCTGCGTTGCCCAGTCTGTGGAGAAGCACTGGCCGAGGTCACCGCCGGTGCAGCCCGCGCGCTGCGGTGCCCGCGCCGGCACAGCTTCGACATCGCCCGGCAGGGCTACGTCAACCTGCTCGCCGGCCGCGCCCCGCACGGCGGGGACAGCGCGGAGATGGTCGTCGCCCGGGCGGACTTCCTGGCCGCCGGCCACTACGACATCATCTCCACCGCCCTCGCCGAGGCGGCCTCCGCCCACCACCAGGTCGCCGGTGGCGATGACGCGTACCCGCTGGTGGTGGACGCCGGCGCGGGCACCGGCCGGCACCTCGCGGCGGTGCTGGCGGCGCTGCCGGAGGCGGTCGGCCTGGCTCTGGACGTGTCCAAGCCCGCCCTACGTCGAGCCGCGCGGGTCCACCCGCGGGTCACCGCGGCACTGGCCGACACCTGGCAGCGACTGCCGCTGGCGGACGCCTCGGCGGCGGTGCTGCTGAACGTCTTCGCGCCGCGCAACGGCGCGGAGTTCCGCCGGGTCCTCGCCCCGATCGGACGGCTGCTGGTGGTGACCCCGGCCGCCGACCACCTCACCGAACTGGTCGACGCGCTCGGCCTGCTGCGGGTCGACCCGGCCAAGGCCGACCGGGTCGCGGCCAGCCTGGGTGGGCACTTCGCCGAGGAATCGGCCGCCGTGCACCGGCAGGAGCTGAGCCTTTCCGGCCCGGAGGTGAACACTCTGGTCGGCATGGGCCCGAGCGCCTGGCACACCGACCCGGCCGGGCTGGCCGCCCGGATCACCGCCCTCGGCGAGCCGGTCCGGGTGACCGTTGCCGTTCGGCTCGGGGTGTACCGCCCGGCCTAGGTGGAGAGGTCCACCTCTTCCCAACCGGGCGGCTCGTCATGGTAGGGCCCGCGCAGGATCACCGCCCACTCCAGTGCCCACCGGCGCTGACCGATCGCGTTGGCGTCCACCAGACCGGGCAACGCCCGGCCGGCCCGGTCCATCTCCAGGTACGCCCAGTCCAGGCAGTAGTGCAGGTCGAGCAGGGCCGCCGCGTCCGCCGGGTGCTGCGGGGCGGCCAGGATCCGGGAACGCCACCGCCGGAACGTCTCCCCCTCGGCGATGTTCGGCAGGCGCTCCACCAGTCGTTCGTCCACCGGCATCGTGGGGTCGAGCTGCTTGGTCAGGCCGAGCACCCAGGCCAGCGAGAACAGCGCGTCGTGGTGCAGCACGAAGGAGCGGTGGTCGCCCTTGGCCCCGGTGACGAACTGGAACTCCGGCGGGGTGACCATCTCCATCAGGTGCGAGGCGAGCAGCCAGCTCATCGCCGCCTGCGGCGGCATCCCGAAGCAGCGGGCCAGGATCAGGTGCAGCACCGCGATCCGGGCCTCGATCTCCGCCGTGGGTCGCAGCTCGATCCCGTCGCCGGGCTCCCAGACCAGCGGGAACTGCGGTGGTGGCAGCGGCAGCCGCAGCCGGGACAACTCGTCCAGGCTCGCCTCACGCACCTCCCGGGGGTCGGGGGCAGGAACGATCACGGCAACATCCCTGTCTGCTCACGACGTCTCGGCGCCGACTGTCCCCCCTGGCCAGCGAGAATAGCGGCCCGAATGGCCCGGCACCATGGGTTCGGACCACGGCTTCGTTCACTCGACGCGTTCGATCACCAGCGACGCCGGGACCGGCGGTCGAGCAGCGACGGTAACAGCCCGAGCCGCCTCCGCCAGTGCCGCCGGAATCGCCTCGGCCCGCTCGGCCCGCAGCTCGTAGAGGGGTTCACCGGCCTTCACCGGGTCACCGGGACGCTTGTGCAGCACCACGCCGGCCGGCACGCTGACCGGATCCTCCTTGCGGGCCCGCCCCGCGCCGAGCCGCCACGCGGCCACCCCGATGGCGTACGCGTCGACCGCTGCGACGTAGCCGTCCATCTCGGCCCGCACCACCTCGACCTCGTCCGCCTCGGGCATCGGCGCGTCCGGGTCACCACCCTGCGCCCGGATCATCGACCGCCAGACATCCATCGCCCGCCCGTCGCGCAGCGCGGCGGCGGGATCGGCGTCCGGCAGCCCGGCCGCGTCCAGCATCTCCCGGGCCAGCGCCAGGGTCAGCTCCACCACGTCGGCGGGGCCGCCGCCGGCCAACACCTCGACCGACTCGGTGACCTCCACCCCGTTGCCGATGGCCCGGCCGAGCGGGATCGACATGTCGGTGAGCAGGGCGACTGTCTTCACGCCGTGCGCGCCGCCCAGCTCCACCATGGTCCGGGCCAGCTCACGAGCGTCGTCGACCGACTTCATGAACGCGCCGGTGCCGACCTTCACGTCGAGCACCAGCGCGCCGGTGCCCTCGGCGATCTTCTTGCTCATGATCGAGCTGGCGATCAGCGGGATCGCCTCGACGGTGCCGGTGACGTCGCGCAGCGCGTACAGCTTGCGGTCGGCCGGTGCCAGTCCGGACCCGGCCGCGCAGATCACCGCGCCGATGTCGCGCAGCTGGGTGGTGAACTCCTCGTTGCTCAGCGCGGCCCGCCAGCCCGGGATCGACTCCAGCTTGTCCAGCGTGCCGCCGGTGTGCCCGAGCCCGCGCCCGGAGAGCTGCGGCACCGCCGCGCCGCAGGCGGCCACCAGCGGGGTGAGCGGCAGGGTGATCTTGTCACCGACCCCACCGGTCGAGTGCTTGTCCACGGTCGGCCGGGGCACGGCGGAGAGGTCGAGCCGCTCGCCGCTGGCGATCATCGCGGCCGTCCACCGGGCGATCTCCGGGCCGGTCATCCCGTTCAGCAGGATCGCCATGGCCAGCGCCGACATCTGCTCGTCGGCCACCACCCCCCGGGTGTACGCGTCCACCACCCAGTCGATCTGCGCGTCGGACAACACCCCGCCATCCCGCTTGGCCCGAATGACATCAACAGCAGTAAAAGCACTCACCTTTGAGTCCAATCAATATTCGAGTCGCCCCGTGAACCGCACCGACCCACGGCCGCGACCACCGGGTACCGGCCGGGCGACCGACGCCGCGACGGACGCGCGAACCGTACCTGGTACGGGCCGGGGCCGACCGCGCCCGGCGGAGGGATCAAGCCTGACCGCCCGGAGCCGGGCGTGGTCGGCCCCGGCCCCAACCGCAACCACCGCGAACCGGGAAGCGTCACCCCGCCCAGCGCACCGGGATCTCCAGAGGCGGTTCGCCCTCACCGGCCCAGAAGATGGTGCCGGACGCGTCGACCACCACCACCCGAGGCGTACGCGCCAATCCCCAGGTGATCGCCTCGGCCGAGTCGTCCCAGCTCGGCCCCTCCTCCAGCACCCCGGTCTCGGCGCCCACGTCGTCGCCGGCCGAGCGCTCCCAGTAGGCCGTCCAGATCTGCTGCCCGGCCGACAGGTCGGGGTGCACGAAGACGGTGCCCCGCCCGCGCCAGGCGGCCAGTCGGTCGGGCACCACCGGTACCGGGTGCTCGCCGGTGACCGCGTCGAGGTCGGCCACGTCGAAGGCGTGCGGCAGCAGCTCCGCCATCCGTAGCGGGCCGCCCTTGGCCTCGATCAGGCAGTCCGGCCCGCCCTGCTCCCAGAGCAGCTGCCGGCAGCGCCCGCACGGCATCAGCGGCTCGCCGGTGGCATCGACGCAGGACAGTGCGACGATCCGGCCCCCACCGGTGGCGTGCAGCGAGGAGACCACGCCGCACTCGGCGCAGAGCACCACGCCGTACGCGGCGTTCTCGACGTTGCAACCGACCACGACCCGGCCGTCGTCGACCAGCGCCGCCGCCCCCACCGGGAACTTCGAGTACGGCACGTACGCGTGCCGCATCACCTCGGTGGCGGCGGCCCGCAGCCGCTCCCAGTCGATCTCCATCGTCCGCTCCCTGGATCAGCCCTTGATGTACGGCTTGCCGTCGGCGGCCGGTGCCCGGACCCGGCCGACCAGCCCGGCCACGGCCAGGATCGTCGCCAGGTACGGCAGCATGGCCAGGAACTGGCCGGGGATGATGCTGTTGATCGCGCCCAGGTAGGTGGCCAGCTGGTCGGCGAAGCCGAAGAAGAGCGCGGCGAGCAGGGCCCCGGTCGGGCTCCACCGTCCGAAGATCAGCGCGGCCAGGGCGATGAAGCCCTTGCCGCCGATCATGTTCTTGGTGAACGAGAAGAGCGCCAGCGTGTACGACGCACCGCCGATGCCGGCGACCGCGCCGGCCATGATCACGTTGCGGTAGCGCAGCCCGAGCACCTTCACACCCAGGGTGTCCGCCGCCGTCGGGTGCTCACCGACGGAGCGGGTCCGCAGACCCCACCGGGTACGGAACAGCGCGATGTGGATCACGAGCACCAGCAGCAGGGCGAGGTACAGGAAGATGTTGCCCCGGAACAGCGCCGGGCCCAGCACCGGGATGTCCGACAGCAGCGGGATCTCCCAGTTGCTGAAGCGGGGGGCGCTGTTGTAGCGCGCCGCGTCGGTCTGCATCAGCCGCTCGTAGAGGAAACCGGTGATGCCGACCGCCAGCAGGTTGAGCACGATGCCCATGACCACCTGGTCGACCAGGTAGCGGATGGAGAACACGGCCAGCAGCAGCGAGATGAACGATCCGCCGATCGCGGCGGCGACCAGGCCCACCCAGACACTGCCGGACATGCTGCCGAACAACGCGCCACTGAACGCGCCCATCAGCAACTGCCCCTCGATGGCCACGTTGACCACGCCGGAACGCTCGCAGAGCACGCCGGCCAGCGAACCGAAGATCAACGGCAGGGCGAGCAGGAAGGTCCCCCGCACGATGTTGACCAGCGGCATGAAGTTCTGCCCGGTCGGAGCGGCCGAGACCTGCCAGCACAGGAACGACAGCACGAAGGCGACCAGACCGGCGGCGAGCACCGGGACGAACCAACGCTTCGGCAGGCCGGCCAGCATCGCGGCCCCGGCGGCAAGGCTGATCAGGCCGAAGACGATCGCCCCGACCGTGCCGTTGATCTCCAACGCGGCCCCGGCGGCGTCCTCGCTGAGCGTGAAGCGCGCCTGCTCGCCGGTGGCGAGCGCCCCGAACAGCACCGTGGCCAGCAGGCCGAGCGCCAGCAGCACCAGCCCGACCTTGCGGGTACGGGTCCAGAAGCCCTCGTCGACCGGTGCGACCTCGACGTCGGGAACAGCCATGGTGGACATGCCTCACCAGCCCTTCGCGAGGCTCGTCTGGAGCCGGGCGGCCCGCGCGGCCCGAAGCTGGAAGATCGCCTTCACCAGGGCCGGCGCGGCGATGAAGATGACGATCAGCGCCTGGAGCACGGTCACCAGCTCCAGCGAGATCCCGGAGTACGACTGCATCCGGTTGCCGCCGGCCTGCAACGCACCGAACAGCAGCGCGGCCAGCGCCACACCCCACGGTTTCACCCGGCCGAGCAGGGCGACCAGGATGCCGTCGAAGCCGATCTGGGCCACCACCAGAGGGGTCAGTGCGGCGGCGGTGGTGCCCAGCACCATCTGCGAGCCGCCCAGACCGGCCAGCACGCCGGCGATGACCATGATCAGGACGTACGCCCGGGTGACGCTGATGCCCGCAGTCCGGGCGGCGTCCGGGTTGGCGCCCACCGCACGCAGCTCGAAGCCGAGCGTGGAGCGGTTGAGCAGCCAGGCGACCGCCCAGGTGGCCAGCACTGCCAGCAGGATGCCGGCGTGCGCCCGCAGGTTGTCGCCGAACAGGCGGGGCAGCTGTGCGGAGGCGTCCACCGGCCGGCTGATCGCGTCGGTACGGTTCGGGTCCTGCACCCCGTTCTGCACGATCAGCCAGGTCAGGAAGTAGACCGCGATGTAGTTGAGCATGATCGTGTTGATCACCTCGTGCGCGCCGGCGCGCGCCTTGAGGATGCCCGGGATGAAGCCCCAGATGGCCCCGCCGACCGCGCCGGCCAGCACCGCGACCAGCAGGTGCAGCCCGGGGGGCAGCGGCAGCAGGAAACCGGCAAGCGCGGCCAGGATGACGCCCATGGTGGCCTGGCCCTGGGCGCCGATGTTGAACAGGCCGCCGCGGAAGGCCAGCGCCACCGACAGGCCGGTGAAGACCAGCGGCGCAGTGTAGGTGAGCGTCTCCGAGATCGGGCTCAGCGCGGTGTTGAAGTTGGCCGCGGCCGGGTCGAAGACGGCGCCCTTGAACAGGTTTCCGTACGCCTCGCTGACCAACGTCCAACTGGCGTTGATCGCGTCCGAGGGACGGGACGTGAAGTAGGCGTAGGTGGCCAGCACGTCCGGGTCGGAGATGATCATCAGGATGGCGCCGACCACCATCGCCAACACCAGCGACAGCAGGGTCACCGTGAACGTGTTGGCGGCCCACAGGTTCTCCAGGAAGAGCCGCCCCAGGGTGGGACGCTCCTGCGGGGCGGTGGGCGTGGTGGCCGCCTCCGCGCGCTCGGTGTTGCCGAGCGCGTTCTGGGCGGCCTGCTCCTCGCTCGCCGGCTCCTTGTCCGGGGAGCCCGGCTGGGGATTCGGGTTGGTCATGCTTCCTTGTCCTCGCTACCTGGACCCTCGGGGGCCGGCGCCACGCCGTCGGTGGTGGCCGGGGCGTCGCGGTCGGTGGTCGCCGCGGTACCGCCGCCGGACACGGCGTCGGCGTCGGCGGTGGCCGCCGCGTCCCGGTCGGTGGTCGCCGCGTCCCCGCCCTCGGCGGTCGGGTTGCCGGCCGTCGCGTCCGGGGTGATGCCGGCCATCAGCAGGCCGATCTCCTCGCGCGGGGTGTCCGGGCCGACGATGCCGATGATCCGCCCCCGGTACATCACCGCGATCCGGTCGGCCAGCCCGATCACCTCGTCGAGTTCGCTGGAGACCACCAGCACCGCGGTGCCGATGTCGCGCTCGCGGATGACCTGGCTGTGGATGAACTCGATCGAGCCGACGTCCACGCCCCGGGTGGGCTGGGCGGCGATGAAGAGCTTCAGCGGCCGGGACAACTCCCGGGCCACGATCACCTTCTGTTGGTTACCGCCGGAGAGAGTGCCGACCGCCGCCTCGGCAGACGAGGTGCGTACGTCGAACTGCTCGATCCGCTCCCGCGCCGACTTGGTGATCGCGTCCGGCTTCAGCGACAGGCCCCGACCGAACGGCGGCCGGTCGTAGATGTCCAGCACCAGGTTCTCCGCGACGGAGAACTCCTTGACCAGGCCGTCGACGCTGCGGTCCTCCGGCACGTAGCCGACGCCCGCCCGGAGCACCTTCTTGGTCGACCAGCCGTCGATCCGCTGCCCGTCGAGGGTGATCGAGCCGGCGAGGGTCGGGCGCAGCCCCATGATCGCTTCGATCAGCTCGGTCTGCCCGTTGCCCTGCACGCCCGCGACGCCGAGCACCTCGCCCGCGCGTACGGTCAGGTCGACGCCGTCCACCGCGCGGACCTGGCGGTCGTCGTCGACGACCAGGCCGGCGACGTCAAGGACCGGCTCGCCCGGGGTGGCCGGGGCCTTCTCAACGGTGAGCCGGACGGTACGGCCGACCATCAGCGCGGCCAGTTCGTCGCGGCTGGCCTCCGGTGACGCCGTACCCACGGTCTTGCCGCGCCGGATCACCGTGATCCGGTCGGCGATCGCCTTGACCTCGCCGAGCTTGTGGGTGATGAAGACGATCGACTTGCCGGCGGCCTTGAGCGACCGCATCACGGTGAGCAGTTCCTCGGTCTCCTGCGGGGTGAGCACCGCCGTGGGCTCGTCCAGGATGAGCAGGTCGACGTCACGGGTGAGCGCCTTGACGATCTCCACCCGCTGCTGGATGCCGACCGGCAGGTCCTCGATCACCGCGTCCGGGTCGACCCGCAGGTTGTACCGCTCGGAGACCTCGGCGACCTCGCGCCGGGCCCGGCGCCGGTCCAGGAATCCGGCGATGCCGCCCCGGACCTGCTCGGCGCCGAGCATGATGTTCTCGGTGACGGTGAAGACCGGCACGAGCATGAAGTGCTGGTGCACCATGCCGATGCCGGCCGCGATCGCGTCGGACGGCCCGCGCAACTTCAGCGGCTTCCCGTCGACCAGGATCTCGCCCTCGTCGGGCTGGTAGAGCCCGTACAGCACGTTCATCAGGGTCGACTTGCCCGCGCCGTTCTCGCCGAGCAGGGCATGGATCTCTCCAGGCTCCACCGTCAGGTCGATGTGGTCGTTGGCGACCAGATCACCGAACCGCTTGGTGATGCCGCGCAGTTCGAGTCTCAGCGCAACCTCCTGGAGTGCGAAGCGATGGTGCAGCGTAGCTGCCGGGGGTGGATCGCGGCGTCGGCCGGACCGGTGGCACGGACCGGCCGCTCCGGCGCGACGGGTTTCCCCGCGCCGGAGCGGCCGGATCATGATGTGGCTGGCTCGCCGGCCGCCCTGGTGGATCGTCTCACCGGGGCGGCCGGCGAAGGGTCACTTCGGCTGGGCGGCCGACTCGACCTTGACGGTGCCCGCGGCGATGTCCGCCTTGAGCTTGTCGACCTCGGCCTTGAGCTCGGCCGGGACCTTGCTGTCGAAGTCGTGGTACGGGGCGAGCGAGACGCCGTCGTTGGCCAGGGTGCCGACGAAGCCCGGGTCGGCGGAGAGCTTCTCGCCACCGGCGGCCTTGAGCACGGCGTCCTTGACCGCGCCCGGGATGTTCTTCACCACGGTGGTGATGATCGCCGGGCAGTTCGGGGTGCTCTCGCAGCCGTCGACGTCCACCCAGATGGTGTTGTACTTGCCGCCGGAGGCCTGGGCCGCACCGGTGGTGCCGAGGCCGGCGCCGCCAGCGACCGGCATGATGATGTCCGCGCCCTGGGCGACCAGCGCGTCGCTCACCTTCTTGCCCTCGTCCTGCTTGACGAAGTCGTTGGTGAAGGAGCCGTTCTGGGTCGCCTTGTTCCAACCGAGGGCCTGGACGGTCTTGCCCTTGGCCTGGTTGTAGTGCGCGACGCCGTCGACGAAGCCGTCCATGAAGATGGTCACCGGCGGGATCTTCATGCCGCCGTAGGTGCCCACCTTGCCGCTCTGGGTCATGCCGGCGGCGACGTAGCCGGCCAGGAAACCGGCCTGGGCGGTGTCGAACTGCATCGGGAAGACGTTGGCCACGCCCGGCTTGGCGTCGACGATGCCGAACTGCTGGTCCGGGTTCGCCTCGGCGATCTTCTTGGTGGCGTCCTGCATCAGCCCGCCGACCGCCAGGATGAAGTCGCAGTCCTGGTTGACGTACTGGGTGAGGTTCGGCTCGTAATCCGCCTCGGCCTTCGACGCGACGTACTTGGTAACGATGTTGGCGTTCTCGGCCTTGGCGTCCTCGAGGCCCTTCCAGGCCGAGGCGTTGAACGACTTGTCGTCGATGCCGCCGACGTCGGTGACCATGCAGGCGGTGTACTTCTCGCCGCCGGAGCCGGCGTTGTTGCTCTCCGGGGCCTCGCCACACGCGGCGGCGCTCAGTACGAGCCCACCCGCCACGACGACCGAGGCGATACGCATCCCACGCACCGAGCGCAAGACGTCTCCCTTCCCATTGCACACCGCGTGATACGCGGTGGCAGCCCTTGAACCGGCCTGCGCCTTGCCGCCGGCGTCCCACGTTACGGACGCAGAGCGTACGCCCGCGCCCACCTGCCGAACGACAATCGTGCAGGACTGTTGGAGGCCTGTTACCCCTACGTAATGCTCGCGTGGGGCAGATCACTCTACGTGTTGGCAGGTGGGCGAACGAGTGTCTGGAAAGTCCCTTTCCCGGGTCCCGATGGGCGACCCGACGATCACCGCCAGAAGACCGCCACAGCCGCGTTGGCCAGGGTCAACCCCACGATCGCGAGGAAGTGACCCCGGTTGACCTCGGCCCGCTTCCGGGAGAAGAAGACCATTACGAAGATGAGCAGGGCAAGCACAAGCTTCGTAACAAGCTTCGCCGGTGCCGGCTCGGCGCCGTCGCGCAGCGGCGCGGACAGGCCGATGCCGGACAGCAGCTGGATCACCGAGCCCCAGAGCATCGCGGCGTTGATCCGGATCTTGCCGGTGAGGTATTGGGCGATCGCACCACCGAGCAGCAGCGCGAACCCGATCAGGTGGACGTAGAGGAGGATGAGTCGAAGTGCTTCCACCCGACCCATCCTGCCCTATCAACGACGGTTTGTAGTAGTGGCAGTTGGTCGATCGACGCGCTGAGCCCGGGACCCGACCAGCACCAGGGCCAGGCCGACCACCGCGTACCCGGCCAGCACGGCGAGTGATCGACCGGCGCCCGCGCCGTCGAAGAACGCGACCGAGCGCAACAGGGTGCCCCCGGCGCCGGCCGGCAGCCACTGGCCGAGCGTGCCCCACGGCTGCGGCAGCAGCTCCGGCGCGGCACCGACCGCGGACAGCGGGTTGCCGACCAGGAAGACCAACAGCGCACCCAGCCCGATCCCCGCTCGGCCGAGCAGCGCACCGAGGCCGGTGACGGTGGCCGACGCGGCCAACGCGAACAGCCCGATGGCGGCGGCCTCGGCAGCCCAGCTTCCGTTGACGATCCCCAACCAGCCGTGCAGCACCGAGACGCCGACCAGGCCGGCCAGCACGCCGGTGGCGACCAGCCCGACCAACCGGGCCACCCGGCCGGCGACCAGCAGGACGAGCAGGGCACCGGCGAGCAGGCTGGTCATCGCCAGCGGGAGGAAGCCGGCGGCGAACCCGGCGCCTCGGGGATCGTCGGGGACCGTCGGCACCACCTCGACCACGGTGACCGGCTGGCCGGCGGAGAGCTGACCGGCGGCCTCGGTGAGCAGAACGGCGACCGTGGGACTGGCCGCCGGGGCGGTGTGCAGGGCGACGCCGTCCGGGCCGAGCACGAAGGCGGCGTACACCTCCCGGTCCCGCAACGCGCGGTCGGCCGTCGCCGCGTCGGGCAGCGTGGTCACCGCGAAGGCGCCGGGCCGGGCGGAGGTGAGTCGTCCGGCCAGCTCACCGGCGGCCGGCGCGGGGCCGGCGACGGCGACCGGCAGGTCGCGCGGGGCCAGGTTCACCGCCGGAGCCGCGAACAGCGGTACGAGCAGCGCCTGGCCGACGACCGCCAGGGTGGCGACCAGGACGGCGAGCAGCAGGGGTGACTGGGGTCGGGTGGACATCGCTCCACTCTCCTAAAACGAATGCTCGTTCTTTTATGTTCAGACTCCTCCCACCCGTGACCTCCCGTCAAGAACGAACGTTCGTTCTACGATGTAGCCCGTGCCACGTGTCTCGGACGAACACCTCGCCGCCCGCCGCCGCCAGATCGTCGACGCGGCCCGGCGCTGCTTCCTCCGCGAGGGCTTCCACCGCACGACCATGCATGACGTGATCGCCGAGGCCGGTCTCTCCGTCGGCGCGGTCTACCGCTACTTCCCGAGCAAGGCGTCGCTGATCAACGCGATCGCCGAGGAGGCGATCGGCGGCGCCGAACTGGTCCTCGCCGACCTGGCCCGGCAGGATCCGCCGCTGCCCCTGGCCGAGGCGCTGGAACGGGCGCTGGCGTACGTGGAGACCCAGGTCGGCGACGACGGCCTGCTGCGGATCGCGGTCCAGGTGTGGGGGGAGGCGCAGCGGGACCCGGCGCTGGCCGAGTTCGTGGCCGGCACGTACGCGGGCCTCCGGCGTCACTTCGAGGCGCTGGTCCGGCGGGCGCAGGACGGCGGCGAGATCTCCGCCGACGCCGACCCACAGGCCGTGGCCGCCGCTCTGTTCGGCCTGGTGCCGGGCTGGTTCATCCAGCGCATCCTGACCGGCGGTCCGGACCGCGCCACATACCTCGCGGGTGTCCGCGCGCTGCTGGGCCGGTCCGGCTGAGCGACGGTGCGGGTCAGCCCTTGGTGCCGCCCGCGGTCAGCCCGGAGACCAGGTGCCTCTGGGCGAAGAAGAAGACCACACCGGCCGGAAGGGTGACCAGGACGGCGGCGGCCGTCAGGTACTCCCACTGCGGGTTGAACTGGGGCACGAACTGCTGGAGCCCGTACGCCAGGGTGAACCTGTTGTCGGTCTGGATGAACGCCGACGCGTACGCCACCTCGCCCCAGGCGGTGAGGAAGGTGTAGAAGGCGGTGACCGCCACGGCCGGCCGGGCCAACGGCAGCACCACCTTCCAGAAGGTGGCGAACGGCCCGCACCCGTCCAGCGCCGCCGCCTCGTCCAGCGAGGTCGGGATGGAGTCGAAGTAGCCCTTCAACATCCAGGCGCAGAACGGCACCGCGATGGTCAGGTACGCGATGATCAGCGCGGGCATCGTGTTGATCAGGCCCAGCCGGGCCATGATCGTGTAGATCGGCACGATCAGGATGGCCACCGGGAACATCTGGGTGACAAGGAAGACCATCATCAGCGGTCGGCGGCCCGGGAAGTTGAACCGGGACACCGCGTAGCCGGTGGTGGCCGAGAAGAAGATGCCGATGGCCATGGTGAAGGCCGCGACGATCACCGAGTTGAGGAACCACCTCGGGAAGTTCGTGCTGGTCAGCACGTAGCTGTAGTTGGCCAGCGTGGTGTCCCGGAACAGGGTCAGCTCGCTGCTCTGGATCGCGTACCCGGGCTTCAGCGACGACAGCAGCACCCAGGCGATCGGCCCGATCGCGATCAGCGACGCCAGGATCAGCGTGCCGTGCAGCAGGAGGGACTTGACCGGGCTGCGCCGGTTGCGCCCGGGACGCTTCGGCCCCATCACCACACCTCGCCTTGCTTGCGCAGGGCCTGCCGGTAGAACACCGAGAACACCAGCAGGATCGACAGGATCAGCACGCCGTACGTGGCGGACAGAGAGTAGTTGCGGATGCCCTCGAACGCGGCCCGGTAGGCACCGGTCACCAGGATCTCGCTCTGACCCGCGGGCTGCCCCTCGGTCACCAGGAAGATGATCGGGAACATGTTGAAGGTCCAGATGGTGCCGAGCAGGATCACCGTCATGCTGACCGGCCGCAGGCCGGGCAGGGTGATGCTGCGGAAGCGCTGCCACGCCGAGGCGCCGTCGATCTCGGCCGCCTCATACAGCTCGGACGGAATGGTCTGCATGCCGCCGAGCAGCGCCACCATCATGAACGGCACCCCGAGCCAGATGTTGGTGACGATGGCGGTGAACAACGAGGTCCATCGGTCGGCGAACCAGGAGACCGGGTCGATGCCGACCGCGGAGAGCGCCGCGTTGGCCAGACCGAAGCGCTCGTTGAAGATGAACTTCCAGGCGAACGCGCTGACGAAGGCCGGCACCGCCCAGGGCAGGACGAGCAGCACCCGGTACAGGCCCCGGGCCCGCATCGGGCGGTTGAGCATGGTGGCCAGACCGAGACCGAGGCCGAAGTGGCAGGCCACGCAGACGAACGTCCAGATCAGCGTGGTGCCGGTCCACTGCCAGAACTCGCCCACCTCGCCGGTGAGCACCCGCAGGTAGTTGTCGAGGCCGACGAACTCCCACTTGTTGGGGTTGTCCTTGCAGACCTCGCCGCCGGTGATCGACCTGGTGCAGATCTCGGCGACCTGGTTGGCCTCGGTGAGGTTGGTGAAGGAGAGCCAGATCCCGCGGAACAGCGGGTAGAAGATCAGAACCGCCAGGACGATGACGACGGGCAGGACCATCGCCCAGGCGTACCAGTGCTTTTCCCAGCTGCGCCGCAGCCAGGACGGACGAGCGGATCGGCCGGGCGGCGCCGGCGCCGGCGCCGGGTCGGCTGTCACAGTGGTCATCAGCTGTGCTCCCGAGGAGAGGTCCGACAGGGTCGCGCGACCGTCATGGTCGCGCGACCCTGCCTGGGTGCCGAGAGGTCACCGGCCACGGCCGGTGCCGGCGGTCGGGTCAGAGCCCGTAGCCGGGGACGACCTCGGCCTTGTACTTCTTGGCGACGGTGTCCAGCGCGGCCTTCGGGTCCTTGTTCTGGATCAGGACCTCGGTGGCCATCTGGTCGAGCGGGCCGAAGAACTGACCGGCCTCGGGGATCCACGGACGACCCACGGCGGCCTCGTTCACCGCCTGGAACGCGGCGACCACGGCATTGTTCTGGACCGGGGCGAGCTGGTAGGCGGACTTGCGGGTGGGCAGCAGGCCGAGCTTCTCCGACAGGAAGGCCTGCGACTCGGCGGAGCTCATGTACTTGACGAACGCGACGGCGGCGTCGACCTTCTCCTGCGGCATGCCGGACCAGATCGTGTAGTTGTGGCCGCCGACCGGGCCACCGGCCCGGGCCGAGCCGGCCGGCACCGGGGCGATGCCGAGGTTCTCCAGGCCGCCGAAGGTCGGCGCCGACTTGACGTTGTTGACCTCCCACGGGCCGTTGATGATCATGGCGACCTTCTTCTCCTTGAAGAGGGTCATCATGGTGCCGTAGGAGTCGTTGGCGGACGGCTTGGCGGCCGCGCCGCTGTCGATCAGGTCCTTGGCAATCTTGAGACCGGCCGCGTTCTGGTCCGAGTTCACCACGATCTTTTTGGCCCCGGTGTCGACCAGGTCGCCGCCCTCGCCGTACATGAAGGGCAGCATGAAGTAGCCGGCCGGGTTGAGGTACACACCCTCGGCGCCGGTCTTCTCCTTGACGGTCTGCGACACGGTCTTCAGCTCGGCCCAGGTCTTCGGCGGCTCGCTGACGCCGGCCTTGCTCAGCAGCTCCTTGTTGTACATCAGCGCGAGGCTGTCGGTGACCTGCGGGACACCGTAGGTCTTGCCGTCGTACTTGTTGGAGGCGAGTGGGGTCTCCAGGAAGTCGGACTCGTCGCTCAGCAGCTCGGAGCCGTCCAGCGCGTAGAGGTAGCCCAGCGAGGCGAACTCGGGCACCCAGGCCACTTCGGCCCGCAGGATGTCCGGAGCGCCGGTCTTGGCCTGCGCGGCGGTCTTGAACTTGTTCTGGGCCTCACCGAACGGGACCGACTGATAGTTGATCTTCACGTTCGGGTAGGTCTGGTTGAACTTGGCGATCAGCTCCTGGAAGGCCGGGCCCTCGTTCTGCGGGTCCGAGGTGTCCCACCAGGTCAGTTCTGCGGTGAGGGAGGCGGGGTCGACCTTGGGCTGCTCCTCGGCCGCCTTGTCCTCGCCGCCGCACGCGGCGACGGAGAGGGCGAGGGTGGCGGAGGCGAGTACGGCGATCCCCCTGGCTGTGCGACGCATGTTCGCTCCTAGATTGCCTGCCGGGTAACGGCGGGACAGTAGCAAGAAGTTTCGTAACTCGAAACCCCTTGCGAACACCCCTGCAACAACCGTGCTCCATCCGAAACTTCACCGGCCGACAACTGTCGCTATCTGCGCATTTCACCCTGGAACAGGCCCGCCAGGCACCCGGCACGGGTCACTCTCCGCCGCCCGCACCGGCACCCATCGTCCCGATCGGGGCTGGCGCGGGCAAGCCGGATGAGCGTGACGCCGACATTCACTGCTCGATTCTGCAAGTTCTTGCTGGCTAATGCGCAAGAACTTGTCGGTGAGCTACAGTGCCGCCATGCGCGCTCGCCTGTCCGACATCGCCCAGCAGGCCGACGTCAGCGAGGCCACGGTGTCGCGGGTGCTCAACGACCGTCCCGGCGTGGCACCCGAGACCCGGCAGGCCGTCCTGACCGCCCTCGACGTGCTCGGCTACGAGCGCCCCGCCCGGCTGCGCAAGCGCAGTGCCGGGCTGGTCGGTCTGGTGGTGCCGGAGCTGGACAACCCGATCTTCCCCGCCTTCGCCCAGATCATCGAGTCGGCCCTGGCCCCCACCGGGTTCACCCCGGTCCTTTGCACCCAGACCCCCGGCGGCGTACGCGAGGACGAGTACGTCGAGATGCTGCTCGACCGGCAGGTCTCCGGCATCGTCTTCGTCTCCGGCCTGCACGCCGACACCGCCGCCGACCACGACCGGTACCGGACGCTGATCGCCCGGCCGCTGCCCATCGTCATGATCAACGGGTACGCGCCCGGCATCCCCGCCCCGTTCGTCTCGTGCGACGACCGGGAGGCGGCCGAGCTGGCCGTGGCCCACCTGGTCGCCCTGGGCCACCGACGGATCGGCCTGATCACCGGCCCGGACCGGTTCGTGCCGGTGCAGCGCAAGGTCAGCGGGTACAAGACGGCGATGCGGCGCCTCGCCGGGGCGGACGACGACGAGCTGGCCGAGCTGACCGAGCTCTCCCTGTTCGGGGTGGAGGGCGGCGAGGCGGCGGCCGGCCGGTTGATCGATCGCGGCGCCACCGGCATCGTCTGCGGCTCCGACCTGATGGCGCTCGGCGCGATCCGGGCCGCCCGACAGCGCGGGCTGTCCGTTCCGGCGGACATCTCGGTGGTTGGCTACGACGACTCCCCGCTGATGGCCTTCACCGACCCACCGCTGACCACCATGCGCCAGCCGGTGACCGCGATGGCGGTGGCCGCGGTCCGGGCACTGGTCGACGAGATCAACGGGCACGGTGCCCCGCACTCCGAGTACCTGTTCCGGCCCGAGCTGGTGGTACGCGGCTCGACTGCGGTGGCCCGGCAGGACGGCGGCGCGGCCCAGGGCGATACCGACCGGCAGCGATCGTCGTCGGCCGCACTCCCGGTCACGGCGTGACGCCGGCCGCGCACGGAGTAGCCGTCGGCATTTCTTGCGCAAGGAATGCTTGACTCTTGCAACGCCGGCGCGGCATTCTTCTCAGACACCCCGCGCACCCCACCGTTGCCTGCGCCGGGTGCCGCCGTCCCGCGCCACAGAACGGGGTACACCCGATGACCGTCAGCACCCCCTCGCCGCTGACCTCCGACGCCGACTGGTGGCGATCCGCCGTCGTCTACCAGGTCTACGTCCGCAGCTTCGCCGACTCCAACGGCGACGGCATCGGTGACCTGCGGGGCATCCGCGAACGTCTGCCCTACCTGCGCGACCTCGGCGTGGACGCGCTCTGGCTGACGCCCTTCTACACCTCACCGATGGTCGACGGCGGCTACGACGTCGCCGACTACCGGGACGTCGACCCGATGTTCGGCACCCTCGGCGACTTCGAGGCGATGATCACCGACGCCCACGCGCTCGGCCTACGGATCATCGTGGACATCGTCCCCAACCACACCTCCAGCCAGCACCCCTGGTTCCAGGCCGCGCTGGCCGCCGCCCCCGGCTCACCCGAGCGGGCGCGCTACCTGTTCGCCGACGGCAAGGGCGAGCACGGCGAGCAGCCCCCCAACGACTGGGAGAGCATCTTCGGCGGTCCGGCCTGGACCCGGGTGCCCGACGGCCAGTGGTACCTGCACCTGTTCGACCCCGCCCAGCCCGACCTGAACTGGCGCCGCCCCGAGGTGCGCGCCGAGTTCGAGGACGTACTGCGCTTCTGGCTGGATCGCGGCGTCGACGGGTTCCGCATCGACGTGGCCCACGGCATGATCAAGGCCGAGGGCCTGCCCGACGTCGGCTTCAACTCGATGACCGGCGGCCGGCGCCAGTCCGAACTGCTCGGCAAGGACCGGCTGCCGTACTTCGACCAGGACGAGGTGCACGACATCTACCGCGCCTGGCGGCCCATCCTGGACAGCTACCCGGGCGGCCGGATGGCGGTGGCCGAGGCGTGGGCCGAGACCCCGCAGCGGCTGGCCCGCTACATCGGCCCGGACGAGCTGCACCAGGCGTTCAGCTTCGACTTCCTCGACGCCACCTGGTCGGCCGACTCGTTCCGCAAGGTGATCGACACCGCGCTGGCCGAGTCGACCATCGTCGGCGCCCCGACCACCTGGGTGCTCTCCAACCACGACCGGCAGCGGCACGTCACCCGCTACGGCGACGGTGCGATCGGGCTGCGCCGGGCCCGCGCCGCCGCGCTGCTGATGCTCGCCCTGCCCGGCTGCGCCTACCTCTATCAGGGTGAGGAACTGGGCCTGCCCGAGGTGCTCGACCTGCCCGACGAGCTGCGCCAGGACCCGGCCTTCCTGCGTACCGGTGAGAGCCGGGACGGCTGCCGGGTGCCGATCCCGTGGAGCGGCGACCTCGCCCCGTACGGCTTCGGCCCGGCTGGCAGCGAACTGAGCTGGCTGCCGGCCCCGGCGACCTGGCGCGCACTCTCGGTCGCCGCCCAGGCCGGCGTGCCCGGCTCCACCCTGGAGCTGTACCGCGCGGCGCTGCGGATCCGCCGCACCCACCCCGCGCTGGCCGGCACCGGCGGCATCACCTGGCTGGAGACCGGCCCCGGGATGCTCGCCTTCAGCCGAGACGCCGACGGCGTCGTGCTGACCTGCGTGGTCAACACCGGCGACGCGCCGGTCCTGGTCGACGGGTACGGCCAGCCGATCGTCGCCAGCGATGCGCTCACCGGGCAGGACGGCGGTGGCCACCTGCTCCCGGTCGACGCGGCCGTCTGGTTCGAACGGCGCTGAACGGGTAAGACCGTCATCGACCTGGTCGTCCGGCGTGCTGCGCGCCGCCGGGCGGCTGGGGCAGGCAACCCCTTGTGGTGGGGGGTGCGATGGTGCCGGTGCCCGGGGTGACCCCGGGCACCGGTTGCCGTCGAAGTCGT
This sequence comes from Micromonosporaceae bacterium KJ-029, assembly GCA_005402585.1. Taxonomy (GTDB): domain Bacteria; phylum Actinomycetota; class Actinomycetes; order Mycobacteriales; family Micromonosporaceae; genus Micromonospora. Next base: position 73,735 of record BIFP01000019.1, read on the forward strand.
CAGCCGCCGGTCAGCTGGGTCGCGATCCGAGCGAACCCGGCGCGTAGTTCGGCCTCGTCCGGCGCCGGCAGCGGGCCGGTCCGGCGATCCAGTTCGGCCGCGTCCAACTCCTCCTCGTCGATGGTGTCCTCGAAGTCGCCGTAGAGGTCGGCCTGGTCCACCCGGACCGCCTCGTCCTGCGCGGCAATCTGCGCGGCGGCGATCTCGCCGCGGATCTGCTCCAGCGAGACCGCCGGCAACAGCGGCTCCACCACCGCCATCAGCTGCTCGTCGGCGACCACCGCCTCGGCCAGCGCCAGCGCGTGCGGCCGCTCGTACGGGCCGCAGACCACCGGCTCCCACTCGTCGGCGTCGCCGAGCGGACCGAAGGTGATGATCCACGGCAGGTCGAGCATCGGCGAGTCGCTCGGCAGGTCCAACGTCACGAGTGCCCCCACGCGCCCATCATCGTCGGTGCCCGGCGGCGTCGGGGCGGGTTCGGCACATCACGGTGCCGACGTGGAAGGCGGCGCTGTCCGACACCGGTGGCGACCACGGCCGGGTCCGGACGGCACCGGAAGCCGGACGGCGGATCGCGTGGACGTTCGTGGTCAGCCGGGGCGAGAGGCGCCGAGGGCCGCCCGGACCAGGTCCAGCGCTGCCGCCGGCGGCACGCCGAGCTGGGCCGCGCGCTCTGCGTACGCCGCGGCCGACCGCTGCAACCGGTCAATTGCGTTGTCCCGCCCGGGTGCCACGAAGGTGCCGTGCCGTCCCCGGGTCTCCAGCAGCCCCGCCGCCTCCAGCTCCCGGTACGCCCGGGCCACCGTGTTCACCGCCAGGTCCAGCTCGGCGGCGAGCCGCCGGACGGTGGGCAGCCGGGTGCCGACCGGCAGCCGGCCGTCACCCACCTGCTCCGCGAGCTGGCCGCGTACCTGCTCGTACGGCGGCACCGGCGACTCCGGGTCGACCGAGATCAACACCTTGTCCCTTCTCCCATCTGGCTCAACCGGCCCCGCCCGGGGTGCCGGGGTCGGTGTCCACGTCGAGGTCGGCCGGCCCGCGCCGACCCGCCAGGTCCACCACCCGCCCGCGCCGGCTGGTCGCGGCCAGCGCCGCGCCGAAGAGCACCAGCTGGTTCAGCAGGTAGAGGTAGACCAGCAGGCCCACGGCGGTCGCCACCACCGTGTACGCCGGATTGTGCTCGACCCGCCCCACCCAGAACCGCCCGACGGTGTTGAGCAGCGTGATACCGACCGCGACCAGCAGCACCACCGGCCGCAGTCGGGCCCGACTCATCCGCAGCCGGGGCACCGCGACCAGCAGCAGGGCGGCGAGCACCGCGTTGACCAGGACGCTCAGCATGGCGCTGACCGTGGTCAGCGTGAGCGAGCCGGTGCTGCGCAGCAGGAAGCGCAGCACCGACTCCAGCGCGTCCACCGCCACCACCGAGATTCCGAGCAGCACGAAGACGACGAGCAGCACGCCGAGGTCGACCAGCCGGCGTACGACCAGGTTGCCCGGGTGCTGGTCGAGGCCGTGGATCAGCCGCTGCGAGGACCGGATGGCCTCCACCCAGCCGATCCCGGTCAGGGCCAGGATGACCAGGCCTGCCACCCCGACCGTGTTGCTGGTCTCGGCGACCTGCGACGGGTTGAGGAACGGCAGGTTGTCCTGGAGGAAATCGGTCGCCGCCACGCTGATCTCGTTGTTGTCCTTCAGGACCGCGCCGAAGATCGCGTACGCGACCAGGGCGAGGGCGAAGACCGCGAAGAACCCGTAGTAGGCGATCGCGGCGGCCAGCCGGCCGCCCTGCAGGTCGGTGTAGAGCACCCCGGCCCGCCAAAGGTGACTGAAGGCCGGGGAACGGCGGCGCGCGGCGCTCAACCGGCGGTCGACACCCGCCTCGACCCGACCCAGAAGGTTCACCCTGTCATCCTCGCCGATCCCTCGCCCCCACGCCCGGAAGCCACGGGCCGGCCGGACGGGTCAGCCGCCGAGCCGGAAGTTCCGGCGCGGCTGCCACCGCGTCTGCCCGCTGTGCGAGAAGAGGGTGAAGCACTCCACCTCGAACATCGCGGAGAAGTCGGCCAGGTCCTCGTACGCCTTGTCCAGGGCCTCCGGTGCGACGTCCTGGGCCACCGTCACATGTGGATGGTATGGAAAGCGCAGTTCGCGGCGCAGCTGGGGGGCGGCGTTGATCGCGGCGGCCAGCAGTTCGCACTCGCTGATCCCGGCGGCCACCGCGACGAAGACCACCTGGGTCACCGGCCGGAACGTGCCGGTGCCCCGCAGGTGCAGGGTGAACGGCAGGTGCGCGAGGGCGACCCGGGCGAGATGCCGCTCCACCGCGGGCAGCGCGGCCGCCGGGATCTCGGTCGGCCCGAGCAGGGTGACGTGGGCCGGGACCGTGTTCGGGTCACCCGCCGCCAGCCGACGCCGGGTCAGCGAACTGCCCCACGGCTCGGGGATGTCCACCGCGATGCCGATCTGGACGGTGTCGCCGGTCGTCGGCGCCACGTTCCCGTGAGACACGCTCCGCGCCACCCCTTCGACCACCGACTCCTGCCCCCACCGTCCGCACTCGTGCGAGCGGTTACTCGCCGCGCACCGGCGGGAAGAAGCCCACCCGCTCGTACGCGGTGCGCAGCGTCGGCGCCGCCACCGCGCGGGCCTTCTCCGCGCCGGTGGCGAGGAGCTTGTCCAACTGGGCCGGGTCGTCCAGATGCGACCGGGTGCGCTCCTGGATCGGCGCGACGAACTCCCGGACCACCTCGGCGAGGTCCTTCTTCAGGTCGCCGTAGCCCTTGCCGTCGTACGCGGCGACCAGGTCGTCGATGCCACGGCCGCTCAACGCGGAGTAGATGGTGAGCAGGTTGGAGATGCCCGGCTTGGTCTCCGTGTCGAAGACGATCTCCCGGCCGGTGTCGGTCACCGCCGATCGGATCTTCTTGGCCGACCGGGCCGGGTCTTCCAGCAGATCGACGATGCCGGCCGGCGACGAGGACGACTTGGACATCTTGGCCGTCGGATCCTGCAGGTCGGTGATCTTCGCGGTGTCCTTGACGATGTGCGGGGCGGGCACGGTGAAGGTCTGCCCGAACAGCGAGTTGAACCGCTGGGCCAGGTCGCGGGAGAGCTCCAGGTGCTGGCGCTGGTCCTCGCCGACCGGGACCGCGTTCGCCTGGTAGAGCAGGATGTCGGCGGCCTGCAGGATCGGGTACGTGAACAGCCCGACGCTGGCGCGTTCGTTGCCCTGCTTCTGCGACTTGTCCTTGAACTGGGTCATCCGGCTGGCCTCGCCGAACCCGGTGATGCAGCCCAGCACCCAGGCCAGCTGTGCGTGCTCGGGCACCTGCGACTGCACGAACAGGGTGCAGCGTTCCGGGTCCAGCCCGACGGCGAGCAGCTGCGCGGCGGCCAGCCGGGACCGCTGGTGCAGCAGCTTCGGGTCGTGCCCCGCGGTGATGGCGTGCAGGTCGACCACGCAGTAAAAGGCATCGTGCGATTCCTGCAACGCCACCCAGTGCCGTACCGCGCCGAGGTAGTTGCCGAGGTGGAACGAGTCGGCCGTCGGCTGGATGCCGGAGAAGACGCGCGGGCGGGCGGGTACGTCGGACATGCCGGCAATTCTGTCAGCAACACCTGGCGTACGTCATGACGGGCCGGCAGGTCGGGCCCGGTCGATCGCGATGGCGGCTCCGCGCCGCTGTTCGGGCAGCCGGGCGGCGGTGACCGCGAGCCGGGCCACCCGCCGTCCCTCCAGGGTCAGCACCCGCAGCAGCCAACCGCCGCCCCGGGCCCCGGACGGTTCGGCGGGCACCGGGATCTCGTCGCCCGGCGCGGGCAGCCGTCCCAGCGCGGCCATCACGAACCCGCCAACCGTCTCGTACGGACCGGACGGCAGCGGCACGCCGGTTCGCTCGGCGAAATCGGCGAGGTTGAGCCGACCCTCCACCACTGCCGGGAGCCCGGCGAGCGGGGGTCCGGGTACGTCGGCGTACTCGTCGTGGATCTCCCCGACCAGCTCCTCGATCAGGTCCTCGCAGGTGACGATCCCGGCGGTCCCGCCGTACTCGTCGACCACCACCGCCAGGTGGTGCCCCTCCCGCCGCATCTCGGTCAACGCGGCGAGCACCCGCTTGCTGCCCGGCAGGCGCTTCACCTCGCGGATCAGCTGGCCGACCGGGGTGTCCGGGTCCAGGTCCGGGCGCAGCAGCACGTCGCGCAGGTGCACGACGCCGACCACGTCGTCGTGGGTGCCGTCGACCACCGGGTAGCGGGTGTGCGTACCGGCCCGGACCAGCGGTTCCGCCTCGGCGATGGTCAGCGCGGCGGAGAGGAAGACCACCTCGGTGCGGGGCATCATCACCTCGCGGACCAGGCTCGCCCCGGCGACGAGCACCTCGTCGATGATGCGGCGGCCCACCGGGTCCAGCACCGTGTTGGCGGCGACCAGGTCGCGCAGCTCCGCCTCACTGATCCGCTCCCGGCCGGCGGCCGGGCCCGCGCCGAGCAGATCGGTGACCAGCCGCAGGGCACCGTCGGCCGCCCGGACCACCACCCGGGCGACGGCTCGGGCCACCGGCCCCGGCTGGCGGCGGGGCCGGTCCGCCTCCGTCCGCCGGGGTCCGCGCCGATGCGCTGCCCGCATGACAGTGATGGTAGCCAGTGGCAGCCATCCCAACGGTGTTCGACTCTGTTCAGAAATGGGTGTTCATGCTGGAATTATCGGGTCGTGGTCAAAGCGTGGGCACAGCCGGCCACCGTAGGGTGACCACTACAGGGCCGCGACTGGACGGGCCAGGCGGGAGGAGACCGACGTGAAACTGCTCGTCACCGGCGGCGCCGGCTTCATCGGCAGCGTGGTGACCCGGCTGCTGCTGGACGCCGGTCACGAGGTGGTCGTCCTGGACGACCTGCGGACCGGCCACCGGGAAGCCCTCGCCCCCGAGGCGACCCACGTCGAGGCCGGCATCCACGACGCCGCCCGGGTGCTCACCCCGCAGGCCGGCTTCGACGGCGTGCTGCACTTCGCCGCGCTGATCGCCGCCGGTGAGTCGATGGTCGCCCCAGAGCGGTACTGGCACAACAACACCGTCGGCTCGCTGACCCTGATCGATGCGGTCCGCGCGGCCGGCGTACCGCGCCTGGTCTTCTCCTCCACCGCCGCCGTCTACGGCAACCCGACCGAGTTGCCCATCCCGGAGACCGCCGTCAAGGCCCCGACCAACACGTACGGCGCGACCAAACTCGCCGTCGACATGGCCCTCACCTCCGAGGCGGTCGGGCACAACCTGGCCGCCGTCTCGCTGCGCTACTTCAACGTCGCCGGGGCGTACCTCGACGGCGACGTCGCCCTCGGCGAGCGGCACGACCCGGAGACCCACCTCATCCCGATCGCGCTGGAGGTGGCCGCCGAGCGGCGGGAGAAGCTGCAACTCTTCGGCGACGACTACCCCACCGTCGACGGCACCTGCGTCCGCGACTACATCCACGTCGCCGACCTGGCCCGCGCCCATCTGCTCGCGCTCGACGCGGCCACCGCCGGGCAGCACCGCATCTACAACCTCGGCAACGGCAACGGCTTCACCAACCGGCAGGTGGTCGAGGTGGTCCGCGAGGTCACCGGCCACCCGGTGCCGGTCGAGGTGGCACCCCGCCGCGAGGGCGACCCGGCCGAACTGGTCGCCTCCTCCGCGCTGGCCCGCGCCGAGCTGGGCTGGGAGCCGCGCAAGCCGACCCTGCACGACATGGTCGCCGACGGCTGGGCCTTCTACCGCGCGCACGTCGCGGACCGGCCGTGACCCACCACCACCGATCGGCGCCGGCCGGCGTCGCCCACCGCGCCACCGCCGGCTACCAGACGGTGTACGGCGGGCCGCCCGCCGGCCGCTGGGCGGCTCCCGGCCGGGTCAACCTGATCGGCGAGCACACCGACTACAACGACGGGTTCGTGCTGCCGTTCGCGCTGCCGCTGCGAACCGTCGCCGCCGCCGGGCCGCAGTCCGGCGACCGCTGGACGGTCTGGTCCGAGCTGACCGGCGAGACGGTCGCCTTCGGCGCCGACGAGGTGGCCGCCCCCGGCCGGGTCACCGGCTGGGCAGCGTACGTGGCCGGGGTGGTGTGGGCGCTGCGCGAGGCGGGCCACGTCGTGCCCGGGGCACGGCTGGCCGTCGCCTCCGACGTGCCGCTCGGCGCCGGGCTCTCCTCCTCCGCCGCGCTGGAGGCCGCCGTACTCACCGCCCTGGTCGACCTCGGCGGGCTGGACCTGCCCGCCCAGCACCAGCCCCGGCTGGCCCAGCGCGCCGAGAACCACTACGTCGGCGCGCCGACCGGCATCATGGACCAGTCGGCGGCGATCCGCTGCCGGGCCGGGCACGCCCTCTTCCTCGACTGCCGCACCGAGCAGGTGGAGCACATCCCGTTCGACCTGGATCCCGCCGGCCTCGCCGTGCTGGTGGTCGACAGCCACGCCCCGCACCGGCACGCCGACGGCGAGTACGCGGCCCGCCGCGCCACCTGCGAGAAGGCCGCAGCCCTGCTCGGCGTACCCGCGCTGCGGGACGTGCCCGCCGCCGGCCTCGACGACGCGCTGGCCCGGCTGCCCGACGACGAAACCCGCCGCCGGGTCCGGCACGTGGTCACCGAGAACCAGCGGGTGCTGGACACCGTCGCGCTGCTGCGCACCGGACAGGCCCGCCACATCGGGCCCCTGCTCACCGCCTCGCACGCCTCCATGCGCGACGACTTCGCCATCACCGTGCCCGAGGTGGACACCGCCGTCGAGGCCGCGCTCGCCGCCGGCGCGCTCGGCGCCCGGATGACCGGTGGCGGCTTCGGCGGCTGCGTACTCGCCCTGGTCGAGACGGACCGGGCCGACATGGTCGCCACAGCCGTCACGGCCGCCTACGGCGAACGCGGCTACACCGCCCCCACCCTGACCACCGTCACCCCCGCCCCCGGCGCCGCCAGCCTGGCCTGACGCTCCAATCGCGCACCGCCCCGGCGGCGCCAGTGTCTCGACGCGGCGCGCTCGATCAGGCGGCCTCGACGATCATGCCGGCGCCGACGGTGCGGTTGGTGGTCTCGTCGATGATCACGAAGCCGCCGGTGGTGCGGTTGCGGCGGTACTCGTCGGCCAGCAGCGGAATTGTCGTCCGCAGCCGGACCCGGCCGATCTCGTTGAGCCGCAACTCGCTCACCGACTCGTCCCGGTGCAGCGAGTTGATGTCGAGGCGGTAGTGCAGCCCACGGACGATCGCCCGGGCCGAGCGAGTCGTGTGCTTGATCGCGTACTTGCCGCCGACCTGCAACGGGCGGGTCTCGTCCATCCAGCAGACCATCGCCTCGACGTCCTGCGCGACCGCTGGCGCGTTGTTCGGCCGGCAGATCATGTCACCCCGGGAGATGTCGATCTCGTCTTCCAGCCGTACCGTCACCGACATCGGCGGGAACGCCTCCGCGACCGGCCCGTCAGCGGTCTCCACCGACTTGATCCGGCTGGTGAAGCCCGACGGCAGCACCATCACCTCGTCGCCCGGCTTGAGCACCCCGGAGGCCACCTGACCGGCGTAGCCCCGGTAGTCGGTGACCGTGGTCGACTGCGGGCGGATCACGTACTGCACCGGGAAACGGACGTCGACCAGGTTGCGGTCGCTGGCGATGTGCACCCGCTCCAGGTGGTGCAGCAGCGCCGGGCCTTCGTACCAGGGCATGCTCGCCGAGCGGGTGACGATGTTGTCGCCCTTCAACGCGGAGATCGGCACCACGGTCAGATCCGGCACGTCGAGCTTCGCGGCGAACGCGGTGAACTCGTCGGCGATCCGCTCGAAGACCTCCTGCGAGAAGTCGACCAGATCCATCTTGTTGACGCAGAGCACCAGGTGCGGCACCCGCAGCAGGGAGCAGAGGAAGGCGTGCCGGCGGGACTGCTCGACCAGACCCTTGCGGGCGTCCACCAGGATCAGCGCCAGGTCGGCGGTGGAGGCGCCGGTGACCATGTTCCGGGTGTACTGGATGTGCCCGGGGGTGTCGGCGATGATGAACTTGCGCCGGGGTGTCGCGAAGTAGCGGTACGCCACGTCGATGGTGATGCCCTGCTCCCGCTCGGCCCGCAGCCCGTCGGTGAGCAACGCCAGGTTGGTGTACTCGTCGCCACGGGCGGCGCTGACCGCCTCCACGGCGGCCAACTGGTCGGTGAACAGCGACTTCGTGTCATACAGCAGCCGGCCGATCAGGGTCGACTTGCCGTCGTCCACGCTGCCGGCCGTGGCGAAGCGCAGCAGGTCCATCGGGCGGGCCTCCGGAACGGCCTGGCCGCCGGTGCGCGCCGCCTCCGCTGCGTCGGCGGCAGCGAGCGTCTCGGTAGTCATCAGAAGTAGCCCTCCCGCTTGCGGTCCTCCATCGCGGCCTCGCTGACCCGGTCGTCACCCCGGGTCGCCCCGCGCTCGGTGATCCGGGTCGCGGCGACCTCCTCGATGACCTTCTCGACCGTGTCCGCGTCGGAGCGGACCGCCGCCGTGCAGGAGGCGTCGCCCACGGTGCGGTACCGCACCTGGGCCTTGAACCGCTCCTCGCCGGCCCGGGCCGGCAGGAACTCGTTGACCGCGTAGAGCATCCCGTCCCGCTCGACCACCTCGCGCTCGTGCGCGTAGTAGATCGACGGAAGCTCGATCCGCTCCCGGGCGATGTAGTGCCACACGTCCAACTCGGTCCAGTTGGACAGCGGAAAGACCCGGATCGACTCGCCGGGGTGGTGCCGGCCGTTGTAGAGCGACCACAACTCCGGCCGCTGGTTCTTCGGATCCCACTGGCCGAACTCGTCGCGGAAGCTGAACATCCGCTCCTTCGCCCGAGCCTTCTCCTCGTCCCGCCGGGCCCCGCCGAAGAGCGCGTCGAACCGATGCTTCTCCACCGCGTCGAGCAGCACCGGCGTCTGGATCCGGTTGCGCATCCCGTCCGCCGACTCCCGGACCAGCCCGCTGGCCAGGGCCTCCGGCACGCTGGCCACCACCAGGTGCAGGTTCAGCTCGGCGACCCGCCGGTCGCGGTACTCCAGCACCTCGGGAAAGTTGTGGCCGGTGTCGACGTGCATCACCGGGAAGGGGATCTGGGCCGGGGCGAACGCCTTCTGCGCCAACCGGAGCATGACGATCGAGTCCTTGCCGCCGGAGAACAGCAGGACCGGCCGCTCCATCTCGGCGACCACCTCGCGCATCACGAAGACGCTCTCCGCCTCCAGCGCGTCGAGATGGGTCACCTGATAAGCCGCGGTCGCGGTCATGACACTGGCTCGGTTCGCTCGGTCATCCGCTTTCCAGACCTTTCCGGTCGGGGATGTCAGAAAGTAGCGCCAGGCTACCCGCAATGCCGGCGCAGCGCCGCAAGCAACCGACTGGCGAGATCCTTGCGGCACACCAGCAGATCGGGCAGACGCGGATCCGCCTCGTTGTATTTCAGCGCAGAACCGTCGATCCGGGAAGCATGCAGTCCGGTGGCCGTCGCCACAGCCACCGGCGCCGCCGAGTCCCACTCGTACTGCCCACCGGCGTGGATGTACGCGTCCACCTCGCCGCTGATCACCGCGGCGATCTTCGCTCCGGCGGAGCCCATTGGCACCAACCGCGCCCCGACCTCCTCGGCCAGGTCGGTCAGGAACACCGGCGGCCGGCTCCGGCTGGCCGCCAGCCGGATCCTCCGGGCGCCACCCACGGTCGCGGCCTCCGGCGTCATCGGCGGGTACCCGGGCGGGTAGTCCGTACCCACCACCCGGTGCTGCGCCGGCAATCCGACGGCGCCGGCGACCAGACCGTGCGGAGTCGGCGCGTTGCGCGCCCAGAGCGCCACGTGCACCGCCCAGTCCGCGCGGCCCTCCTCGCTGAACTCCCGCGTACCGTCCAACGGGTCGACGATCCACACCCGGTCCGCGGTCAACCGGGAGACCGTCGCGGCGTTCACCTCGGCCGCCCAGGCCAGCCGGGAACCCTCGTCCTCCTCGGAGAGCACCGCGTCATCCGGGCGCCACTTCGCCAGCTCGGTCCGGATCAGGTCGTGCGAGACCTTGTCCCCCGCCGACTTCAGCGCACCGGGATCGGCGAACCCCATCTCCGTTCGCAGGCCCAGCAACACCTGACCGGCCTGATCCGCCAACCACCGCGCGAAAGCACCATCGATCATCGGTGGACTGCTCATGCTCCCGCTCCCGTCGCCTCGCCGCGATCCGCGTACGCCGAGCAGCCGGCCCCGCCCGGCCGCCGAACCCGCAGACTACCGGGCCGGTCGGCCCGGTCCGCCGCTCAGGCCCCGTGGTAGAGGTTCTGCGTCGGCTCCACGCCCCGGGTGACCACGGATTCGACCACGTCAGCGGCCCGGTCCACCAGAAAGTCCAACTCCTTGCGCTCCACTGAGCCGAAATCGGACAACACGTAGTCCGCCGGGTCCTGCCGCCCCGGCGGGCGACCAATCCCGAACCGCACCCGCACGTACTCCTTCGTGCCCAACGACTTCGACATCGACCGCAGGCCGTTGTGCCCGCCCTCGCCCCCGCCGCACTTGAGCCGCAGCTGGCCGTAGCCGATGTCCAACTCGTCGTGCACCGCGATCACCCGGTCCGGCGGCACCTTGTAGAACTGGGCCAGGCTGGCCACCGGCCCGCCGGAGAGATTCATGTAGGTCAGCGGCTTGGCCAGCACCAGCTTCGGGCCACCGAAGCCGAGCCGCCCCTCGGCGACCTCCGCCATCGCCCGCTTGTGCCGGCCGAACTTCGCGCCCAGCCGGCCGGCCAACAGGTCGGCCACCATGAACCCGACGTTGTGCCGGTTGCCCGCGTACTCCCGACCCGGATTACCCAGGCCGACCACCAGCCACGGCCCGGTCTCGTCCGTCACCGTCCGTCCCTTCCGTCATCCCGCGCACCGCCACCCGGCGGCCGACCCGATACGCCGACAGGCGCCCCCGGAAACCGGGGACGCCTGTCGCACAGCCTGCGGACCGATCAGGCCTCGGGCTTCGCCTCGGCGGTCTCCTCGCCACCCGCGGCGGCGGGCTCGCCGGCCTCGGCGCCCTCGGAGGACTCGGCGGTCTCCTCGCCGACCCCGGCCTCGGCCTCCTCGTCGGCCACCTCGATCTCGGGGAGGGTGGCCTCGAGCTGCTCGGCGGTCGGCGCCGCGGTGACCGTGGCGACCGCCAGCTCCGGGTCAGCGGCCAGCTCGACACCGGACGGCAGCTCGACGTCGGCGGCGGTCACCTGGACACCCGGCTCGGCGCCCTCGATCGAAGCCTCCAGGTGGTCCGGCACCTTGGTCGCCTCGGCGGTCACCGAGAGGGTGTCGTGGTCGTGCACGATCAGCGTGTCCTTCGCCGCCTCACCGGTCAGCTGGACAGGCACCTCGACGGTGACCTTCTCGCCCCGGCGCACCAGCAGCAGGTCGACGTGCTCGAACGTGTCCTTGATCGGGTCACGCTGGATAGCCTTCGGCAGCGCCAGCGCCTGGGTGCCGTCGCTGACCTCGATCGCCAACAGCTGGTTGGCGCCACCGTTACGGATCGCCGCCGCGAACTCGCGGGCCGGCAGCGCGATGTGCTTGGGCTTCTCGCCATGGCCGTACAGCACGGCGGGCACCTTGCCGGCCCGGCGGGTACGACGGGCACCACCCTTGCCGAACTCGGTGCGGGGCTCGGCGCTGATCTTTACCTCGGACACGGGGAAACTCCTGATGCTTCGCTGCGGCAGCTTGTCGTCTGGCGGTGCTGGGCGGGGGGCTCGCAGGGGCTCATGCGTCAGAACGACTGCCCGGAGCACCGCGTCGATCACGGTGCCTCCGTGCGGCGCTTTTCAGCGGCCCGCAGGGCACCCTCGCCGTGGCAACCGCACCAGTCTACCCGAGCAATTTCCCGCAGGTTCCGGCAGTCCCCGAACACCCGATCCGCCGAGCCACCAGCCCGCGGGAGACCGCCCCGCCCCGGCGCGCGGACGGGTCGCCCACAACGGCCGACCCGTCCGCGCCGGAGCACTCAGAACCGCGCAGCGGTCAGCTCAGCCCACCGAAGAGGGTGGTCACCGAGCCGTCGTCGAACACCTCGCGGATGGCCCGGGCCAGCAGCGGCGCGATGGACAGCACGGTGAGCTTGTCGAGCTGCTTCTCCGGCGGCAACGGGAGCGTGTTGGTCACCACCACCTCGCTGATCGGGCTGTTCTTCAACCGCTCGGTGGCCGGGTCGGAGAGCAGCGCGTGGGTGGAGGCCACGATCACGTCCGCCGCGCCCGACTCCTTCAGGATGTCCGCCGCCCTGCAGATCGTGCCACCCGTGTCGATCATGTCGTCGACGACCAGGCAGACCCGGCCCTCGACCTCGCCGACCACCCGGTTCGCCACCACCTGGTTCGGCTTCAACGGATCCCGCGTCTTGTGGATGAACGCCAGCGGGCAGCCGCCCAACCGGTCGGTCCACCGCTCGGCCACCCGTACCCGCCCCGAGTCCGGCGCGACCACGGTCATCGGCCGGCCCGCGTACTTCTGCTCCACGTACTCGGCGAGGATGTCCATCGCGAAGAGGTGGTCCACCGGGCCGTCGAAGAAGCCCTGGATCTGCGCGGTGTGCAGGTCCACGGTGAGAATCCGGTTCGCCCCCGCGGTCTTCAACAGGTCGGCGATCAGCCGCGCCGAGATCGGCTCCCGACCGCGGTGCTTCTTGTCCTGCCGGGCGTACGGATAGAACGGCAGGACAACCGTGATCCGCTTGGCCGAACCGCGCTTCAGCGCGTCGATCATGATCAGGGTCTCCATGACCCACGTGTTCACCCCGTGCGTGACGGACTGCACCACGAAGGCGTCCGAACCACGTACCGAGTCCTTGAACCGTACGAAGATCTCGCCGTTGGCGAACTCGTACGCGTCGGCCGGCGTCGGCGCGACGCCGAGCACCTCGCCGATCTCCTTGGCCAGATCCGGGAAACCCCGTCCGGAGAAGAGCATCAGGCTCTTGCGGTTTTCGGCGACGATGCTGCCCATGGGCCCGTCTGCTCCCGTTTTGGTCGGTGGTACCCGGCCTACGGTGGTGGTCGGCCGGGGACTATTCGGTTGCAGTATCTCCCGTCCCGAACGTACGGCCCACCGGCTCGGCGGCGCCGTGGATTGCCTCACCTTCGCTTGCGGCCGGGGTCGCAGCCGCCGCACCCTGCGCATCCCGCAGCGCACGCTCGGCCGCCTCCGCGGAGGCCGTACCGGGGCGCTTGCGCGCCACCCACCCCTCGACGCTGCGCTGCGGCGCCCGGGTCACCCCGAGCGCACCCGGCGGCACGTCCTTGCTGATCGCGCTACCCGCCGCCACGTACGCCCCGGCGCCGACCTCGACCGGCGCGATCAGGCTGGTGTCGCAGCCCACGAACGCCGCCTCGCCGACCACCGTGCGATTCTTGTTCACCCCGTCATAGTTCACGAAGATCGTCGCCGCGCCGATGTTCGCCCGCGCCCCGATCGTCGCGTCACCCACGTACGACAGGTGTGGCACCTTGGCACCCGGGCCCAGCTCAGAGTTCTTCACCTCGACGAACGTGCCGACCTTTGACTTCTCCGCCAGCCGCGCGTCCGGCCGCAGGTACGCGTACGGACCTACGCTGGCGCCCGGCCCGACCTCGGCGCCGATCGCATGACTGCGCAGCACCGTCGCGCCGGCGCCGACCACCGTGTCGACCAGCGTCACGTCCGGCCCGACCACCGCCTCGCTGCCGACCACCGAACCGCCGCGCAACTGGGTGTTCTGGTCCACCACCGCGTCCCGATCCAGGGCCACGGTCACGTCGATCCACGTCGTCTCCGGGTCGAGCAGGCTCACCCCGGCCCGCATCCAGCGCTCGTTGACCCGGTCCCGGAGCAGCCGCCGCAGCGCCGCCAGCTCCACCCGGTCGTTGCAGCCGAGCGTCTCGGTGTGATCGGCCGCCAGGTGCACCGCCACCGGCTCGCCTGCGGAGACCAGCAGCGCGAAGACGTCGGTCAGGTACTCCTCGCCCTGGTCGTTGTCCGTGGAGAGCTTGCCGAGCACGTCCCGCAGCCGGACCGCGTCGAACGCGTAGATGCCGGCGTTGATCTCCCGGATCGCCAGCTGGGCGGGGGTGGCGTCGCGCTGCTCGACGATCTGCTCCAGTCGCCCCGCGGCGCCTCGCACGATCCGGCCGAGACCGGTCGGATCCGGCACCTCCGCGGCCAGCACGGTCGCCGCCGCACCCTCGCTCTCGTGCGCCGCCACCAGCGCGGCGACCGTCTCCGGCCGCAGCAGCGGCACGTCGCCGTTGAGCACCACCACGGTGCCGGTCGCCTCCGGCGCGCCCTCCAACGCGATCCGCACCGCGTGCCCGGTGCCGAGCTGCTCGGCCTGGAACACCGCGGTGGCCCCCGGCGCGATCTCGGACAGGTGCGCCCGAACCTGGTCCGCACCGTGTCCGACCACCACCATCGTCTGCTGCGCCGCGAGCGGGTCGGCCGCGTTGAGCACGTGACCGAGCAGCGTCCGGCCGAGCAGCGGGTGCAGCACCTTGGGCAGTGCGGACTTCATCCGCTTGCCCTCACCCGCGGCAAGCACGACGACGGTACGGGGGTGGGGCTCGGACACGACGTGGCTCCCGTCGGGACGCGGACAGTCTCGCGGCCATGCTATCCGGACAATCCGGTCTGGTTGACACGGCCACGAGGATCGGCAGTTATCCGAGCTGGGGTGCCTGGATTCGAACCAGGAGCTCAAGGCTCCAAAGGCCTGCGGGTTGCCGTTACCCCACACCCCATTGCCATGTCAAGCCGCAACGCCCCACATCAATCCCCGATTGTGCGCTCTGCCGCGGCCCGGAACAGCTCGGCGATCATACCTTCAATCCGCCAGTCGAGCTCGCGGCTACTCGGCACATTGACCACGAGGCAGCCTCGGTAGCCCTCGCCGGTGTTGTGGCGGACGGTGACGGGGTTGTGCTTCTTCAAGCTTGCCCGCTGAAAACGGTCGAGCGGCAACCCCAGCTCGGCTGCCCACCACTCATCCGCCGCGTCGGCGTCGGCGGAGTCGTGAATGCTCACCCGGTAGGTCGCCGCAGCACGATCGACCCCGCACGCTTCGGGAAACCGCAGAAAGAGCAGGAGCAGCCCCGGGTCACTGTTGATGAACTGCACGTGGTCGTAACGGCGCCATGGTTTGGACTTCGCACCCTCGCACCAGTAGATCGCCGCGCCGAGCAGCAGGAGATCCCGATCGTCGAGACGACCGACGTCCTCGGCAGCCGATGCGTGGACCTCCGCCTGCGCCTCGTCGCGTGCCCGGCGGTACGCCGCCCACCGCGCGTCGGTCATGGTCTTCGAGTGGGCCCGGCGGCGCTCCCTCTCCTCCCCCTCGTCCCGGTCGAGAGGTAGGTGCCGGACCCAGAGGTACGCCGTCGACCTGCTCACCCCCAGCCGCCGCGCGATCTCCGGCACCGAGTGCCCCGCCGACCGGAGGGATCTCGCGGACGGAGAGCTGTTCCTCGGTACGCAGCCGGCGCACCTCGGCGGCCTGGGAATCGGTCATGCGGTGCAGGTTAGGAGGCGCGTACGACGGTTCGGACATCCGTTCACGTCGCTGTCCGGTGTGATCTACCAGCCCCGTAAGTTACGGTGACGTAGGCGTAGTTTCACGTTTCCACCCGTCCCCTGCGAGGTGTCATGTCCACCGCCCTGCTCGATCCTCACCCGCCTGGTCCGAAGCCGCTCACCCAGGGCGCCCAGTCCCCGGGCATCCTGATCGCACTGTGGGCCTTCGTGGTGATCCCGTTCGCGGCGTTGATCGCCGCCGTGCCGGTGGCCTGGGGCGGTTGGCTCAGCTGGGTCGACGTGGGCGTCGCCGCGTTCTGGTACGTGCTGTCCGGTCTGGGCATCACCGTCGGCTACCACCGCTACTTCACCCACGGCTCGTTCAAGGCGAAGCGGTGGCTGCGCATCGCCCTGGCCGCCTCCGGATCGCTCGCCGTGCAGGGCGAGATCATCCAGTGGGTCGCCGACCACCGGCGCCACCACGCGTTCTCCGACCTGGAGGGCGACCCGCACTCGCCGTGGCGGTTCGGCGCCACCCTGCGCGGCCTGACCAAGGGGCTGTTCCACGCGCACATCGGCTGGCTGTTCGGCCGCGAACTGTCCAACCGGGAGCGCTTCGCCCCGGATCTGCTGAACGATCGGGACATCCGGCGGATGGACCGCCTCTTCCCGGTGCTGGTGGTCGTCTCGGTGCTCGGCCCGGCCGTGATGGGCGGGTTGCTGACCTGGTCCTGGCAGGGCGCGTTGACCGCGCTGTTCTGGGGCGGCCTGGTCCGCATCTCGTTGCTGCACCACGTGACCTGGTCGATCAACTCGGTGTGCCATGTGTACGGCGAGCGGCCGTTCATGATGCGCCACGGCGACCGGGCGTCCAACTTCTGGCCGCTGGCGCTGCTGTCCTTCGGGGAGAGCTGGCACAACCTGCACCACGCCGACCCGACCAGTGCACGGCACGGTGTGCTGCGGGGGCAGATCGACATCTCGGCCCGGGTGATCTGGCTGTTCGAGAAGACGGGCGCCGCGTCGGACGTCCGCTGGCCGAAGCCGGAGCGGATCGCGGCGAAGCTGGTGAAGCCGTCGGACCGGGCGGCGGCGTAGCGAAACGGGACGGCCGACTGGCAAGTTACCTGGCAGTATGTTCGGGTGACCGGGCAGAACGCAGGCAGCATCCCACGACAGGGCGAGACCGAGCGCCAGCGAGGGGCCGAGATGGCCGAGGTTCCCAGCGACGACGGAGGCAAGCGCCGGCGGCGGACGGTTTCCGCCGCGTCAGCCAAACCCACCTCCCGGGTACGCATGTCGGCGGCCCAGCGTCGGGAGCAGCTGATCTCGATCGGCCGGCAGGTCTTCGCGGAGCGAGGTTTCGACGCCACCTCCATCGAGGAGGTGGCGGCCCGGGCCAAGGTCTCCAAGCCGGTGGTCTACGAGCACTTCGGCGGCAAGGAGGGGCTCTACGCGGTGGTGGTGGACCGGGAGGTCCGGTCCCTGCTGGACCGGATCACCACGGCGTTGACCGCCGGCCATCCGCGGGAGTTGCTGGAGCAGGCGGCGCTGGCTCTGCTCGGGTACATCGAGGAGGAGACCAGCGGGTTCCGGGTGCTGGTGCGGGAGTCGCCGGTCCTCTCTGCGAGCGGCAACTTCAGCAGCGTGATGAACGACGTCGCGCACCAGGTGGAGCACATCCTGGGTGCGGAGTTCTCCAGCCGGGGGTACGACCCGAAGCTGGCCGAGTTGTACGCGCAGGCGCTGGTGGGCATGGTCGCGTTGACCGGCCGCTGGTGGCTGGAGGTGCGCAAGCCGCGCAAGGAGACGGTGGCCGCGCACCTGGTGAACCTGTCCTGGAACGGGCTGTCGCACCTGGAGTCGAAGCCGGGGCTGATCACCGTCCGCGGGCGCTGATCGATCTCGCCCGGCGGTCCGCTCGACGGGTGGACCGCCCGCGCGGGCGGGTCGGTCAGCGGCGGCGGTGGATCTCGGCGACCGGGTGGTAGCGACGGTTGCGTTCGGTCTCGGCGTGCTCGGGCGGGCCGACCTTGTCGTACAGGCCGGTGCCGAGCAGGATCAGGCCGAAGACCATCGAGACGATCACGGTCGACATGGAGAAGTTCAGGAAGTTGGCGGGGGTCTGGAGCAGCGACATCATCAGGACGCTGGTGACCAGGAAGACGACCCCGGCGGTCAGGTTCATGTGGTGGCCGAGGTTGCCGCGCCGCGAGGCGCCGATGATCAGCACGATCCCGAAGATGATCGAGATCAGCGAGAAGGCCAGGTTGGTACGGAGTCCGAGGGCCCAGTCGCTGCCCCGGCCGAACAGCGGTTTGCCCCAGGTCAGTGCGGTGCCCCAGACGCCGAACACCAGGATGTACAGCCCTACCAGGCCGGCCAGGACGCGGTAGATCGGCCGGGCGGGGTGGTTCACCGGGAAGTGCGGCATGACTCCTCCACGCCAACGGGAACAATCCGGACGATTGTCCCCCGAGAGAAGCCCCATGACGCCCAAAACGCCCGAGCGGAGCGCGACCATGTCAGGTTTTCGCCGGAGCGCGGCCCGCGCAGGGATCAAGCCTGACCGTCCGGAGCGGGTCGGGCTCCGGCGAAAACCTCGAGCAAACCCAGTAGAAAAGCTCAGAGCACGAGGCGGGCCTTCTGCCACGCCTCGTTCTCCTCGTCGGTGCCGACCTTGCCGTACATGCCGGCCATCAGCAGCACCATGCTGAGGACCATCAGCACGATGACCGTGGCGACGCTCAGGTTGAAGATGTTGGCCTCGGTCCGGATGAAGGCGAGCCCGGCCAGGCTGACCACCATGAGCAGGTAGGCCATCCACTGGTTGACCAGCACGTCGAGGTTGCGGCCGAGCACGGTGCCGGCCAGCACCAGGGCGCCGACCAGAGCGCTGAGCAGCGAGAAGGCGAGGTTTGTGCCCTGCCCCAGGACCTGGGTGTCGCCCTGGCCGAAGAACGGGTCGCCGGTGCTGGCGATGATCCCGATGCCACCGAAGACCACCAGGTACAGACCGGTCAGCCCGCCGATCGCCCGGTAGATCGGCCGCGCGGGGTGGTTGACGGGGGTGTGGGCCATGTCTGTGTCTCCAACGCCGTTGGGTGAGGGGTCGTCGGCGATTCTCCCGCACCCTGCGGTGTGACGCCGCACACGGGGTCCCCGCGCGGTTCAGCCGGCGGGGATCTCGTCGGCCAGGGCGAGCCACGCCTCCTCGACCTGTTCCCGCTCGGCCCGCACCTGGGTGAGCTGGGCGTCCAGCTCGGCGACCCGGGGGTAGTCGGTGGCGTTCGCGGCGAGCTGTTCGAGCAACGTCGCCTCCTTCTGCTCCAGCTTCCCGACCTGCCGTTCCAGCCGGACCAGTTCCTTGCGGGCCTGCCGGGCCTCGGCGGCGCTCATTCCGGTGCCACCCGTCGGGGCGGTGGTCGCGGCGGCGGGTGCGGCATTCCGGCTGGGTCCGGGGTGGTCGGCCGTCCGGGCGAGGTACTCGTCGACGCCGCCGGGCAGGTGCACCAGCCGCCCGTCGCCGAACATGCCGTACGTCGAGTCGGCCACCCGCTCGATGAGATAGCGGTCGTGACTGGCCACCACGATGGTGCCGGGCCAGGAGTCGAGCAGGTCCTCCAGCGCGGCGAGGGTGTCGGTGTCGAGATCGTTGGTGGGCTCGTCGAACAGCAGCACGTTCGGCTCGCTCGCGAGCAGGCGCAGCATCTGCAGCCGGCGGCGCTCGCCGCCGGAGAGGTCGCCGACCGGGGTCCAGAGCCGCCGGTCGTCGAAGCCGAACACCTCGGCGAGCTGGGCGGCGGAGATCTCCCGGTCGCCGAGGCGTACCCGCCGGGCGACCTCTTCGACGGCTTCGAGGACGCGCAGCTGGCTCGGGAGTTCGGCCAGTTCCTGGGAGAGGAACGCGGGTCGAACGGTGGAGCCGGTGATCAGCCGGCCGCCGTCGGGGCGGGTGATGCCGGCGAGCATCCGCAGCAGCGTGGTCTTGCCGGCACCGTTGGCGCCCAGGATGGCGACCCGGTCGCCGGGGCCGACCTGCCAGGTGACGTCTTCGAGGATGGTCTTGGGGCCGGCGTGCAGCCGGACGTGTTCCAGGTCGTACACCTGCTTGCCGAGCCGGGCGGTGGCCAGCCGTTGCAGGGACATGGTGTCGCGCGGCGGCGGCACGTCGGCGATGAGCGCGTTGGCGGCGTCGATGCGGAACTTCGGCTTGGAGGTGCGGGCGGGTGGGCCCCGGCGCAGCCAGGCGATCTCCTTGCGGAGCAGGTTCTGCCGGCGGGCCTCGGTGGCGGCGGCGATCCGTTCGCGTTCGGCGCGGGCCAGGGTCCACGCGGCGTAGCCGCCCTCGTAGGCGCGGACGGTCTGGTCGGCGACCTCCCACGTGGTAGTGCAGACCGCGTCGAGGAACCAGCGATCGTGGGTGACCACCACCAGGGCGCCCTTGCGGCCGAGCAGATGCCGGGCCAGCCAGTCGACGCCGCCGACGTCGAGGTGGTTGGTGGGCTCGTCGAGGATGAGCAGGTCGGCGGCGCGGACCAGCAGGGCGGCGAGGGCGACCCGGCGGCGCTCACCGCCGGACATCGGCCCGACGGGCGCGTCGAGGCCGAGGTGGGGCATGCCGAGCCCGTCGAGGATGGCCCGGACCCCGGCGTCGCCGGCCCACTCGTGCTCGGCGCCCATGCTCTCGGCGAGCCACTCGGTACCGAGCACGACGTCGCGGACGGTCGCGTCGGGGCTGAGGGTGAGATTCTGCGGCAGCCAGGCGACGCGGAGGTCGCGGCGGTGGGTGACGCGTCCGTCGTCGGGCTCCTCGGTGCGGGTGAGCATCCGCAGCAGGGTGGACTTGCCGGCGCCGTTGAGCCCGACCACGCCGATCCGGTCGGCGTCGTCCAGGCCGAGCGAGACGTCGGTGAGCAGCGGCCCGGCCGCGCCGTAGCCCTTGGACACCCGGTCCAGGTTGACGATGTTGGCCACTACCCCACCTTCCATGATCAAGGCGTCCCGGTGCCGGCGGACACCTCGGGACGCCTGGCCCCCCAGGGTACGCGGAGTGCGGTTCGCGCCCGGCGGCGAGCGTCCCTTCACCTGGTTGGCTCCGAGGCCGTCTGCGGGTAGGGCGGGGCATGGGTGGCGTGCGGCGCACGCCGAGGGGGCGCCGGCTCAGCAGAACGCCGGACCGACGAGCGACCGGGTCAGGCGATCCGGGCGCCGGGGACCGGGCCGTGCGCGGTACGGGCCTGCCGGCACACTCCGGCCGCCGTCAGTTCGGCGGCGATGCGTTCGGCGGCGTCGGCGTCGGTGGTGAGAAAGACGCAGGTGGGCCCGGAGCCGGAGACGATGCCGGCGAGTGCCCCGGCCGCCTCGCCGGCCTTCAGGGCGGCGGCCAGCGACGGCCGCATGGCCAGGGCGGCGTCCTGCAGGTCGTTGCCGAGGGTGGGGGCGAGCACCCGAGGGTCGCGCTGCCGGAGTGCGGCGAGCAGTGCGTCGGTGCTGCCGAGCGGCGGACCGGCGGAGCCTGCGGCGCGGAGCCGATCGAGTTCGCGGTACGCCTGTGGGGTGGAGAGCCCGCCGTCGGCGATGGCGACCACCCAGTGCCAGGACGTGGGGCGGGCCAGGACGGGGCTGACCGCCTCGCCCCGGCCGGTGCCCAGCGCGGTGCCGCCGTGGATCAGGAAGGGGACGTCCGAGCCGAGGTCGGCGGCGATGCCGGCCAGTTCGTCGCGGGACAGGCCGGTGCCCCAGAGCGCGTCGCAGGCGACCAGCGCGGCGGCGGCGTCGGCGCTGCCGCCGGCCAGCCCACCGGCGAGCGGGATCTGCTTGCGCAGGTGGAGACGGGCGTGCGGCATGACGCCGGCGTACCCGGCGAGGGCGTGGGCCGCCCGGATGGCCAGGTTGGAGTCGTCGAGGGCCAGTTCCCCGGTGCCCTCGCCCTCCATGGTGAGGGTGAGCGTGTCGCCCCGCCGCGCGGTCAGCTCGTCGTAGATCGAGATCGCGTGGTAGACGGTGTTCAGCTCGTGGTAGCCGTCCCGACGCAGCGGGCCGACCCCCAGATGCAGGTTCACCTTTGCGGGCACCCGGACGCGGACCGGTCCGCTGGCCCCGCGTCGCTCGTCGTCCTCCGGTCGCCAGGCTTCGGTCACGGGATGTCCCGGACCAGCGACCGGATGTCGAACGACTTCTCCACGATCAGCTCCTCGGCGGTGTCGGCGGCCGGTACCGGCGTCGGCGTCAGCCTACTGCGCGGCCGGCGTACGGCTCGGGGCCGACGCGGCGACGGCGGCGAACTGATCGACGGTGAGTGACTCGCCACGGGCGCCGGGATCCACCCCGGCGGCGGTGAGCGCCACGGCGGCCCGGTCGGCGCCGCCGGCCCAGCCGGCCAGGGCCGCGCGCAGCGTCTTGCGGCGCTGCGCGAAGGCGGCGTCCACCACGGCGAAGACCTGTTCCCGGGCCACGTCGGCCCGTGGGGGCTCGCGGCGGGTGAACGCCACCAGGCCGGAGTCGACGTTGGGCACCGGCCAGAACACGTTCGGTGGCACCTTCCCGGCGGCCCGGGCCCGGGCGTACCAGGCGAGCTTGACCGACGGGATGCCGTACACCTTCGACCCGGGGCCGGCGACGAGCCGGTCGGCGACCTCCTTCTGCACCATCACCAGCCCGTGCCGGAGGCTGGGCAGCTCGGCGAGCAGGTGCAGCACCACCGGCACGGCGACGTTGTAGGGCAGGTTCGCCACCAGTGCGGTCGGCGCCGGGTCGGCCAGGTCGGCGGCGGTGACCCGCAGCGCGTCGGCGTGGTGCACGGTGAGCCGAGCGGCGTCCGGCCCGGCGTGCCGGGCGGCGGTGTCGGGCAGGGCGCCGGCCAGCGTCGGGTCGATCTCCACCGCGTGCACGTGGGCGGCGGCGGGAAGCAGGGCGAGGGTCAGCGAGCCGAGCCCGGGGCCGACCTCCAGCGCCACATCGTCGGGGGCGAGTCCGGCGGTGGTGACGATCCGGCGGACGGTGTTCGGGTCGTGCACGAAGTTCTGGCCGAGCTTCTTGGTCGGGGCGACACCGAGCCGGGCGGCGAGGTCCCGGATCTCCGCCGGGCCGAGCAGGTCTGCGGCCATAACCCGACAGCGTACGGGTCAGCCCACCGGCACCCGCGCGCCGAGGTGCAAGGAAGGGCCCCTTGTTAACGCCTGGTGTAGAGGAGGGGCCCCCTATTAACAGCTCCCTGCAATAAGCGGAGCCTCAACGCCAGGGGCCGAAGGCGCGGTCGCCGGTGGCCGAGATGGCGGCGCAGAGGTCGTCGAGGTCGGTGCCGGTGGTCGCGGCCAGGGCCCGCACGGTCAACGGGATGAGGTACGACGCGTTGGGCCGTCCCCGGTGCGGCATGGGGGTGAGGTACGGCGCGTCGGTCTCCACCAGGATCTGGTCGAGCGGGGTCAACGCGGCGGCCTCGCGCAGCGCCCCGGCGCTGGCGAAGGTGACGGTGCCGGCGAAGCTGAGCAGGTACCCCCGGCGGACGCACTCCCGGGCGAACTCGGCGTCGCCAGAGAAGCAGTGCATCACCACCGTGTCCGGCGCACCCTCGTCGTCCAGGATGCGTAGCACGTCGGCGTGCGCATCCCGGTCGTGGATGACCAGGGTCTTGGCGTACCGCTTGGCGATGGCGATGTGGGCGCGGAAGCTCTCCTCCTGCGCGGCCCGGCCCTCGTCGCCGGTGCGGTAGAAGTCCATCCCCGTCTCGCCGACGCCGCGCACCCGCTCCCGGGCGGCCAGCGCCTCGATCTCGCGCAACGCGGCGTCGAGGTCGGCCAGCCGGGGCGCCTCGTTGGGGTGCAGCGCCACTGTGGCCAGCACCGCCGGATGCTTGTCGGCCACCTCGGCGCCCCAGCGGGAGGAGTCGACGTCCACGCCGACCTGCACCAGCCGGTCGACGCCCACGGCTGCGGCGACCTCGATCGCCGCGGCGACCGGTTCGGCGGCGGCGCTGCCGCCCGGTACGCCGACCTCGCTGACGGTGATGTCCAGGTGGGTGTGGCTGTCCAGCACCGGCTGGGGCAGCGGCTCGGGTGCGGGCGGGAACTCGCCGGCCCGGCGAGATGCGCGCTGGCTGCGGGTTTCGGTCGATTCGCTCATCAGTCGACAGCATCACACACTGTCCGAGTCCACCCGACCGCCACCCGCAGTTCACCTCGACTACGTCGGACGCCCCTACCGTCGCCGGATGAATGCGTGAAGTGAGGTGACACCGTGAGCGCGAGGAGCGAGCCGGTCTTGCGAGCCCCGCAGTCGCGAACAGAGGTGACACCGTGAGCATCACTTCTCGGACCGACGGTACGGCACCGGAGCGGACGGGCCTGCGCGTGGCGTTCGGCGGCGCGGTCTACCCGGCGGAGGAGATCGCCCGGGGCGCGGCGTACGAGTTGTTCAGCGCCGACGAGGTGGCCGGCTTCGAGTGGGCCCCCCGGCAGAACTCGGCGCTGCCGTGGCGACGGTTCGTGCACGTCACCGAGGTCACCGCCGTGCACGGGACGGCCGAACCGACCGAGGAACCGGAGGCGCCGCTGCTGGTGCCGTTGCACCGTGAGCGGGGCTGGTCGGAGGTGCACCGGCTCAGCCAGCAGCCCGGCGCCGCGGACGACCCGCTGGTCACGGCGGTGCGCGCCTCGGCGACCGTACGGCGTGGCACGCGGATGATGAAGATCCTCTCCGCCCGGCAGCTCGCCGGGTTCGTGCGGGGCTGGCTGCCGCACGGCTTCTGCTACCGCGAGCACGACGTGGCCCACCTGCGTACCCCGGCGGCCACCGCCGTGCTGCGTACCGACGGCGGGGGCGACCGGGAGGGGGTGGAGGTGACGTACGCGCTGCGTTGGCGCGCCTCCGATCCCGGTGACTACGACGTGCCGTCCGGTGCGGCGTACCGGGGGCTGGCCGCGCTGGGCGCCCGCGACCGGCTGGGGCCGGCGGTGCTGGGCACCGGGTTCACGCCGAGCAACCACCACCTGATCCCCGAGTTCGTCACCCGCGACTTCGCCGACCTGCCGATGCCGGCGAACGCCACCCTGCTGGCGTATTCCGCGGAGGGGCTGGAGGTCGTCCTCTACGCCTACCAGGCCGAGCAGCGCGGCTGGCTGCGGATGGTCGGCCCGCAGTGGCGGCACCTGCTCGCCGCGGTACCCGGACTGTCGCCGGACCAGGAGTACGTGCCGACCGGCGACGCGCCCCGCTCCACCCGGCTGGTCGGCACGTACGGGGGCGGCGAGTACGAGGCGGTGGCTGACCTGCCCAGCGGGTTCCGGGTGCTGGCGCTGACCCGGGCCGCCCGGTACCCGGTCGACGGGGCGTCCCGCCGGCTGCGTCTGGCCGCCTGGCGCGGGGTGCCCTGTCTGGTGATCCGGGAGGAGTCGGGCTGGCTGCGGCTGCGGTTGCGTCATCCGAATCCGGACGCGGTGGTGGCGCTCGGGGCACAGTGCCACGAACGGGGTGTCTACGAGGCGTGGGCCCCGGGCAACGAGGTCACCGACGACCAGGTGGTGGACCACCCGTACGTGCTGTGAGGCATCGCGGCGCGGTCGGAGGCGGCGAGGAATAACGGGCGTACGCCGGGGAAGGCTCGATCTCCCACCCTGGACAGGAGGACGCGATGCCCTTCATCACCGTCGGGACGGAGAATTCCGCGCCCATCGACCTGTACTACGAGGATCACGGCTCCGGGCAGCCGATCGTGCTGATCCACGGGTTCCCGTTCAACGGGGCGACCTGGGAGAAACAGACCGGACCGCTGCTCGCGGCCGGATACCGGGTGATCACGTACGACCGGCGCGGTTTCGGCAATTCGGCGCAGCCGACGTTCGGGTACGACTACGACACCTTCGCCGCCGACCTCGACGTGCTGATGACCGAACTGGACCTGCGGAACGCGATCCTGGTCGGCCACTCGATGGGCACCGGCGAGGTGACCCGCTACCTGGGCTCGTACGGCTCGGACCGGGTGGACCGGGCGGTCCTGCTGGCACCGCTGGCGCCGTACCTGGTGCAGGCGCCGGACAACCCGGAGGGCGTCGAACGGAGCCTCTTCGAGGGGTTCAAACAGGCGATCGTCAAGGACCGGTTCGCGTACCTCACCCAGTTCTGCAACGCCTTCTTCAACTATGAGGAGAACCGGGGGAAGCTGGTCAGCGATGAGGCGTACCGGGCGCACTGGGAGATCGGTGCGCGGGCCTCGGCGATCGGCACGCACGACTGCGTTGACGCCTGGGGCACCGACTTCCGGGCCGACGTGTCACGGATCGACGTGCCGGTCCTGATCGTGCAGGGCGACAAGGACAACGTGCTGCCGTATCCGAAGACCGGTCAACGGTTGCAGCCGATGCTCTCCGACAGCCGGTTGGTCACCCTCCAGGGCGCGCCCCACGGTACCCCGTGGACCAACGCCGACCAGGTCAACGAGGCGATCATGGAGTTCATCGGCTCACCGTCGATGGTGCGGGCCTGACCGCGTACGGTGCTGGAACGCGCGACGGGCGCGACCCCGACAGCCGGAGGTCGCGCCCGTCGCGCGTACGCGGATCAGCCGCCGAGCCGGGCCAGCTCCTCGTCGACGATCGACGGGTCCAGCTTGCGGAACACCGGCTTGGGCGCCGCGAGGGGCCGGCCCACCTCCAGCGGTACGGACTCCCAGCGCGTGCCCTGCGTGTAGTCCCCGGTCAACACCGGGTACGCCGGCCCGCCGTCGAGGTCGTTGACCTCGTTGATGACCGGCATCGGGGCGTGTACCCCGACGCCGCCGAGCAGCTCGTACACCTTCTGCGCGGAGTGCGGCAGGAACGGGGTGAGCAGCGTGTTGGCGTCGCTGACCACCTGGAGGGCGACGTGCAGGATGGTGCCCATCCGGGGCTTGTCCTCGGCCGCCTTGAGCTTCCACGGCGCCTGGTCGGAGAGGTACCGGTTGGCCTCGGCGACCACCTTCATCGCCTCACCGATGGCCTGCTTCTGCCGGTGCCGGGCGATCAGGTCGCCGACCGTGGTGAAGCCGGCGCGGGCGGCGGCGAGCAGGGCCTCGTCGGCCTCGGTGAGCCCGTCCGGGCCGACCGCCGGGATCTCGCCGAAGTTCTTCGCCGCCATCGAGACCGAACGGTTGACCAGGTTGCCCCAACCGGCGACCAGTTCGTCGTTGTTGCGGCGGAGGAACTCGGCCCAGGTGAAATCGGTGTCGTTGCTCTCCGGCCCGGCCACCGCGATGAAGTAGCGCAGCGCGTCGGCGTCGTACCGTTCGAGGAAGTCCCGGACGTAGATGACCACCCGGCGGGAGGAGGAGAACTTGCGTCCCTCCATGGTCAGGAACTCGCTGGAGACCACCTCGGTGGGCAGGTTGAGCCGCCCGAGCTGGCCCGGCTCGCCGTCCCGGCTGCCCTCGCCGGAGTAGCCGGCGAGCAGCGCGGGCCAGATCACCGAGTGGAAGACGATGTTGTCCTTGCCCATGAAGTAGTAGGACTGGGCGTCCTTCCCCTCGCCGTCGGTGGACCACCACTTCCGCCAGGCGTCCGGGTCGCCGGTGCGGCGGGCCCACTCGATGGACGCGGACAGGTAGCCGATCACCGCGTCGAACCAGACGTAGATCCGCTTGTCGGTGCGCTCGCGCCAGCCGTCGAGCGGGATCGGCACGCCCCACTCCAGGTCGCGGGTGATGGCCCGGGGCTGGAGGTCGTCGAGCAGGTTCCTGGAGAACCGCAGCACGTTCGGGCGCCAGCCCTCGCGGGTGTCCAGCCACTGCCGCAGGATGTCGGCCAGGGCGGGCAGGTCGAGGAAGAAGTGCTCGGTCTCGACGAACTTCGGCGTCTCCCCGTTGATCTTCGACCTGGGGTTGATCAGGTCGATCGGGTCGAGCTGGTTGCCGCAGTTGTCGCACTGGTCACCGCGGGCGCTGTCGTAGCCACAGATTGGGCAGGTGCCCTCGATGTACCGGTCGGGCAGGGTCCGGCCGGTCGACGGCGAGATCGCCCCCATGGTGGTCTTCGGCACGATGTAGCCGTTGCGGTGCATCCCCTCGAACAACTCCTGCACCACCGCGTAGTGGTTTCCGGTGGTGGTGCGGGTGAACAGGTCGTAGGAGAGGCCGAGGCCGTGCAGGTCCTCCACGATCACCCGGTTGTACCGGTCGGCCAGCTCACGCGGGGTCAACCCCTCGGCGTCGGCCTGCACCTGAATCGGGGTGCCGTGCTCGTCGGTGCCGGAGACCATGAGCACGTCGTGGCCGGCCATCCGCATGTACCGGGCGAAGACATCGGAGGGAACGCCGAAACCGGAGACGTGGCCGATGTGGCGTGGGCCGTTGGCGTACGGCCAGGCGACCGCCGCGAGAACGTGACTCATGCCCAGCAAGCCTAGTGACCCGCCCAGGGTGGCTGCGAACCAATAGGGGTGCGTCGTCGGCGGAGCGGTCATCCCGGCCCGACCGTTGGTCCGATTTGTCGCCGACACGCTGTCTGAGCTGCCCGGCCGGGCGCACCCGCCGGGTGTCCAATGAACCGCGTGACTGGCAGCCGAGCCGCCCGTGAGCACGAGGACGGCGTACCCACCGACAGCCGGCCGGATCCGGCCGCGCCGTCGCGTACCCACGCCGTGGCGCCGCGTCCCCGGACGGAGCCGCCGGCCGCACCGGAGGGCGAGCCACCGTCCGGTCCCGATCTCGCCGGCCCGGCCACCGCCGATCTGGAGCCGACCACCGGCGCGCCGGTCGACGCGCTGCCACGCCGGGCCCCCGTGCGGTCGTCCGGCCGCCGGACCCGCCGGGGTCAGCCCGCCGACGGGGGTACGTCGGACGACGACACCTTCTGGGCGCCCATCGAGGAGGTGCACTGGGACGGCACGCCGGTGCGGCCGGAGGCGACCGGCGACCGCAGCCCGTGGTGGCGTCGGGCCTGGCCGGCGCGCCGCCCCCGGAAACGGGCCAGCCACCCGCCGGATCCGCTGCCGGGGCTGGCCGCGCTGCTGGGGTTGAGCCTGACCGCGGCCTTCTTCGCCTGGGTCAGCGCTGGTCCGCTCTGGCTCGCGGTCGGGCACGCCACCTCGGGCGCCGTGGTGGTGACCGAGTGCACCGGCGACGGGCTGACCCAGCGGTGCCGGGGGATCTTCACGGCGGCGGGCGAGGAATTCCGGGCACACGGCGTACGGGTCAGCGGGGTGCCCGAGCACCGGGCGGCGGCCGGCGCGACCCTGTCCGCCCGGATGACCGGCCCGGACGGCGGCATCGCGTACGCCGACCGCGGGGTCGGCGCCCACCTGCGCTGGTTCCTCGGTCTGGTGGCCATTCTCGGCTGCGCGTGGGGGATCGCCCGGTGGACCGGCGCGACCCGGCTGCCCGACCCGCGCGCCCGCCGCCGCGCGGTCACCGCCGCGTTCGCCGGCCCGCTGGTGATCACCCTCGGCTTCCTCGCCGCCGCCTGGTGAGCCCGCGCCAGGCGCCTCCTCACACCGAGTGCACGACGGTGTAGACGTCGCGGCGGCGCAGTCCGAAGGCGGTGGCGACCTCGCTGATGGCGTCCCGCCGGGTCAGACCGGCGGCCTCCCGCTCGGCGACCGCGGCGCGCAGCGCGTCGTCGTCGGGGCGGGTCGCGGGCGCCGCCGGGGCACCGGCCACCACGAGGGTGATCTCGCCGCGCGGATCACCCTCACCCGCCCACTGGGCCAGCTCGCCGAGCGGGCGGCGCAGCACCTCCTCGTACGTCTTGGTCAGCTCCCGGCACAGCGCGGCGGGCCGGTCGGCGCCGAACGCGGCGGCCAGGTCGGCCAGCGCGGCGGCGACGCGGTGCGGCGCCTCGAAGAGGACCAGCGTCCGTTCCTCGGTGGCCAGCGTCCGCAGCCGGGCCCGGCGGGCACCCGGGCTGCGCGGCAGGAACCCCTCGAAGCAGAACCGGTCGCAGGGCAGCCCGGACAGCGCCAGGGCGGTGGTGACGGCGCTGGGCCCGGGTGCGGCGGTGACCGGGATCCCGGCGTCCAGGGCGGCCCGGACCAGCCGGTAGCCGGGGTCGGACACGCTGGGCATCCCGCCGTCGGTGACCAGCGCGACCTGGTATCCGGCGGCGAGCACGTCGACCAGTTCCGGGGTACGCCGTTCCTCGTTGCCCTCGAAGTAGGAGACGATCCGCCCGGGGATGGTCACGTCGAGGTCGCGGGCCAGCCGGGTCAGCCGCCGGGTGTCCTCGGCGGCGACCACGTCGGCGGTGGCGAGCACCTCACGCAGCCGGGTGGAGGCGTCGCCGGGGTTGCCGAGTGGCGCGCCGAGCAGAATCAGGCGACCAGATTCCGGCATTTCACCCACGAGTGCGCACTCCTTCATCGATGGTCGTACCGGATTCGGGGACGACGGGCGCCACCGACCCCCTCCGCAGCCTACGATCGCCGGGTGACGAGTGCGTCGACAGCACAGAGCGCGAGCGCGGATCGCCCGGCTCCGGAGGTTTCAGTGACCGGGATCGGCCCCACCGACCCTGCGGGCGGTGGTATACCGGCGGCGGTCCGCCGGCGCCTGACCACCGTCGAGACCCGGCTGGACAGCCGCTCGTGGCTGGCCACGGCGTTCGTGGTGGCGATCGCGGCGATCATCCGGTTCGCCAACCTCAGCCACCCGCCCGGCAAGATCTTCGACGAGATCTACTACGCCCGGGACGCCTGGGGCCTGGTCGACAAGGGCGTGGAGTGGAACTACAAGGACGGCGGCCCGTCGTACGTGGTCCACCCACCGCTCGGCAAGTGGTTGATCGGCTTCGGCGAGTGGGCCTTCGGCTACCAGGACGTCGAACACGGCATCTCGGTGCCCGGCCACCTGTGGACCACCTCGCCCGAGTTCGGCTGGCGCTTCTCGGCGGCGCTTCTCGGCACCCTGTCGGTGCTGCTGCTGGTCCGGATCGGCCGCCGGATGTTCCGCTCCACGGTGCTCGGCTGTGCCGCCGGCCTACTGCTCGCGGTCGACGGCTTCCACCTGGTGCTGTCCCGCACCGCGCTGCTGGACATCTTCCTGCTCTTCTTCGTGCTGGCCGCGTTCGGCGCGCTGGTGCTCGACCGCGACGCGACGCGACGGCGCTGGGCCCGCGCCCTGGAGGCCGGCCTGGACCCGACCGCCCGAGGACGGGCCGGCCGGCCGCCCGGTGGCTGGCGGAACTGGCCCTGGTGGCGGCTGGCGACGGGAGTGCTGCTCGGCTGCGCCTTCGCGGTGAAGTGGAGCGCGCTGTTCTTCGTCCCGGCCTTCGCGCTGCTGATGTTCCTCTGGGATGTCGGCACCCGCCGCTCGGCCGGGGTGCGCCGGCCGTGGCGGGACACCCTGCTCGACGGGGTGCCCTGGATGGTGCTCGCCGGCGTGCTGATGGCGGTCACCTACGTGGCGACCTGGTCGGGCTGGCTGTTCGGCCAGGACGGCTACTACCGGCTCGCCGAGCGGTACCCGGGGGCGAATCTCAGCGACACGCCGGTGGTCGGCGCGCTGTGGAACCTGGTGCAGTACCACCAGGCCGCGCTGGGCTTCCACAACCAGCTCGACGACCCGCACAAGTACCAGTCGTGGCCGTGGCAGTGGCTGCTGCTTGGCCGGCCGGTGGCGTTCCACTGGACCGGCGAGAGCGCCTGCGGCGCGCCGAGCTGTGCCGAGGAGGTTCTGCTCCTCGGCACGCCGCTGCTGTGGTGGTCGTTCCTGCCCGCGCTGGTGGCGCTGGTCTGGCTCGGCCTGGCCCGGCGGGACTGGCGGGCCGGGGCGATCCTGCTCGGCGCGGGCGCGGGCCTGCTGCCGTGGTTCTGGTTCGCCCTCGACGGCCGGACGATGTTCTCCTTCTACGCCGCCCCCGCGCTGCCGTTCCTCGTGCTGGCGGTGGTCTACGTGCTCGGCGCGATCGCCTCGCCCGCCGGTCTGGGCGGCGCCCGGCCGGTGGGCGGCGCCGACGACGAGGCCAGTCGGGACCGCCGGCTGGTCGGCGGTGTGATCGCCGGGGCGTACGTCGTACTGGTCGTCCTCTGTTTCGCGTACTTCTATCCGATCTTCGTGGGCAAGGTCCTGCCGTACGCCGAATGGTCGGCCCGGATGTGGTTGGACGGCCGCTGGATCTGACGACGCCGACGGCTCCGGGCCGGGTGCCCGGAGCCGTGGCGTTGGGCCACCGCCCGGCAAGCACCACGACGGAGGGCCCGGGTGCCGAAGCACCCGGGCCCTCCGGGAAATAGGACGCGCCCCGATCGCCTGCCACGGGGGAAGCGGGCGATTGGGGCGCGCATCAAAAGCTTAACCACCCATGACCAGCGGCACAACGGGGTGACGCGGGTCAGATTTCCGACGGCCGCCGATCAAGGTGGCGATCCACGCCCACCCCCGCCGCTGCGTGATCACCTGCAGACTCTGCGCTGCTCCCGGCCCTTCACGGCGACCGCCCCCACCCGCAGGACCCCACCGTCTCGGCCAGCCCACCCCGGCGCAAGATCGACGGATCTCACTTCCGAGTCGCCCGCCGATCCCCAACCTCCGGCGCGGTTCACGCCGCCGCAGACGCATCGAGCCGAGACGGGGCAAGGCTCAACCGAGTGGAGAAATGATACCATTTACTCTATATCGTCCTTGCTGAGTGGTTAGTCACCTCTTGCACCGGTCGTGCGCACAATTCCGGATATTCACATTACGAAGACGTGACATTCTGCCGCTCCCGAGAAGGGAACATAAGGGGCCTACCACCCCTCTAGCCTCGGCCGGGTGGTCGCCAACATTTCCCGTCCCCAAGCGCCCGAAGCCCCCTTTGGACCGGTCGGTTCCAGCGCCGATCAGCCGCCCTCCACGCCAATTTTCGTCGATGTCACCGGACGGCGGCACCGTCGCGTCCGCCGCTGGGGAGTCCTCGTCGCCACCGGATCCCTTGTGTACATCCCGCTCGTCGCGGGCGCCGTCCTTCCCGGGCCCGCCACGCCGTCCGGCGCGGTGCCGCCGGCCGAGGGAGCACGCCGCCTGGAGGTGGTCGACCAGCCGGCCGCGCCGCCCGACGAGGTCGAGGACCCGCCGCAACCCCTCGACTTCCGGCAGAACGACACCGTCCCGGTCACCGGGGCCGAACCACGCCGGCCGGAGCCGACGCCCGGCCTTCCGAGGCCGAACGGGTCCCCCGATGCCAGCCACCCGGTGCTGGCCCCGACGGCTCTGCCCGGGCCCCCCAGCCCAACGGTCCCGCCCCCGTCCACCACCCTGGCGCCGACCAGACCGGTACCCACGCCGTGGGTCACCCCGTCCACGACACCGGACCCGCCCACGCTGGAGCCGACCGGCGGGCGGCCGGCCTGATGGTCCGTACCACGCACACGGAACCGCCGCCGTCCCGCACGGACCGCCCCGCCCGGCCCAGGCGCCACACCGGATGGATCGTCTGGGGATCCCTGATCACCGTCGTGCTCTGCGTGCTGGTCGTCGAGGCGTACGCGAACTCCGAGTTCGTCCCCGACCACGTCCGGGAGGTAGGCGACCAGGCCGGGGTGCCCGCCGCCATCCGGTCCGGCGGACCGGTGATCGACACCACCGAGGGCCGGCGGACCTCGTACCACATGCCACCGCGCACCATCGCCCTCACCTTCGACGACGGCCCCGATCCGGTGTGGACGCCGCAGGTGCTCGACGTGCTGCGCCGGCACCAGGCCTCCGCCACCTTCTTCGTGGTCGGCAGTCAGGTGGCGCGCCATTCCGATCTCGCCCGCCGGATCGCCGCCGAGGGACACGAGCTGGGCGTACACACCTTCAGCCACCCGGACGCCACGCTTCTGTCCGACTGGCGGCGACGGCTGGAGTACGCGCAGACCCAGCAGGCCATCATGAGCACCGCGGGCGTGCGGACCAGTCTGCTGCGCTTCCCGTACTCCTCGACGCCCGACAGCGTCGACGACGAGGCGTGGGCGGCGATCCAGGAGGCCGGCCGGCTCGGCTACCTGACAGCGGTGAACGACACCGACAGCAGGGACTGGGCGAAACCGGGCGTGGACGCCGTGGTGCGCAACATGACCCCGCCCGCCGGGCAGGGCGCGGTGGTGCTGCTGCACGACGCCGGTGGTGACCGGTCCCAGACGGTGGCCGCCCTGGACCGCTTCATCCCGATGATGATGGCTCAGGGATACCACTTCACGACCATCAGCGGCGGGGTGAATCAGGCGCTGGCCATGGACGGCGCGGGCACCCGGCCGGTCGCCGGCAACGTGCCGGTCTCCGCGCTGGACCGCTGGCGATCCGGCGCGATCGTGCTGGCCGTCAACATCGCCGACCTGTTCCTCGCCGCGCTGCGGGTGCTGTTCGTGGTGGTCGGCGTCCTGATGCTGCTTCGTACGGTGCTGCTGCTCCTCCTCGCCGGGCGGCTCGCCCGGCGCCGGCGGTCCCGACGCTGGCGGTGGGGGCCACCGGTCACCGACCCGGTGTCGATCATCGTGCCGGCCTACAACGAGCAGGCCGGCATCGTGGCCAGCGTCCGGTCGCTGGCCACGGGGGACCACCGGAGGATCGAGGTGATCGTGGTGGACGACGGGTCCACCGACGGGACCGCCGACCTGGTGGAGGCCCTCGGCCTGCCGAACGTCCGGGTCGTCCGAAAGCCCAACGGCGGCAAGCCGAGCGCCCTGAACACCGGGATCCTGTACGCCCGGCACGAGATCGTCGTCATGGTCGACGGCGACACGGTGTTCGAGCGGGACGCGGTCCGCCGGCTGGTCCAGCCGTTCGCGGACCCGTCGGTCGGGGCGGTCGCCGGCAACGTCAAGGTGGTCAACCGCGCCGGGCTGCTCGGGCGGTGGCAGCACATCGAGTACGTGATCGGTTTCAGCCTGGACCGCCGGCTGTACGAGACGCTGGGCTGCATACCGACCGTGCCCGGGGCGATCGCGGCGTTCCGGCGTCGCGCGCTGCTCGCCGCGGGCGGCATCAGCCACGACACGCTGGCCGAGGAC
The DNA here is from genome assembly GCA_005402585.1 of Micromonosporaceae bacterium KJ-029. GTDB lineage: Bacteria > Actinomycetota > Actinomycetes > Mycobacteriales > Micromonosporaceae > Micromonospora. The sequence goes on from BIFP01000019.1 coordinate 108,195, forward strand.
ACCGACATCACGATGGCCGTCCTCCGGGCCGGTTGGCGGGTCGTGTACGAGGAGCGGGCCCGGGCCTGGACCGAGGTGCCCTCCTCGGTGACCCAGTTGTGGCGGCAGCGCTATCGCTGGAGCTACGGCACCATGCAGGCGATGTGGAAGCACCGCCGGGCGGTGCTCGACCGTGGATCCTCCGGCCGCTTCGGGCGGTTCGGTCTGCCGGTGCTCGCGCTGTTCGGGGTGGTTCTGCCCCTGCTCGGGCCGGTCCTGGACCTGATGGCCGTCTACGGGCTCTTCTTCCTCGGGACCACCGAGACGGCCCTGGCCTGGCTGGCGATGCTCGGCGTCCAGGCGCTCACCGCGCTGGTGGCCTTCCGGCTCGACCGGGAACGGATCAGCCCACTGTGGACGCTGCCGTTGCAGCAGTTCGCGTACCGGCAGCTGATGTACCTGGTGCTGCTCCGCTCGACGGTCACCGCGCTGACCGGGACGCGGCTGCGGTGGCGGAAGTTGAAGCGGGCCGGCGACCCGGCGACCGATCCCGGCGGGCAGCGGGCTCCGGCGACCGGAGGCGGTCGCGACCGCTGGTTCGACGTGCTGCGGGCGGTCGCGCTGGCCCGCGTGATCGTCTACCACATGTTCGGCTTCGCCTGGTTGAGCTGGGCCCTGCCCGCCATGGGCATCATGTTCGCCCTCGGCGGCTCCCTGATGGCCCGGTCGCTCGACCGGTCGGCGCCCGGTGCGCTGACCGCCCGCCTCCGGCGGCTGCTGCCCGCGCTCTGGGTGATGGGGGCGGTGCTCGTACCCGTGATGATCTGGCACGGCTGGTCCGACCGACCGGCCTGGCCCGCGTTCCTGACCTGGCTGGTTCCGCTCGCCCAGCCAGCCGGCAGCGAATGGGCCGCCGACGTCACCGGCGTGCTGTGGTACCTGGTCACGTTCCTCTGGCTGATCCTGCTCTCGCCGGTGCTACTCGCGCTCTACCGCCGGTGGCCGCTGCCGACCCTGCTACTTCCGCTCAGCGTCGTGGTGACCCTGCAACTCGCGGCGCCGTCGCTCGGGCGCGCCGTGGTCGACTCGGTCGCCATCGACCTGGCCACCTTCGGCTCCTGCTGGATGGTGGGCTTCGCCCACCGGGACGGCCACCTGCGTCGGATTCCGTGGGCGGTTCTGGTGCCGCTGGCCGGCCTCTGCCTGGCGGGCGGGGCGGCCTGGGTCTGGACGCACCCCGAGGCCGGGTTCGACCTCAACGAGATCCCGGTCGCCCAGTCCCTCTACTCCCTCGGCTTCGCGCTGCTGCTGCTGCGGCTGGCTCCGCGAATGACCTGGCTGGCCCGGGTGCGTCCGCTCGACCGTCTGGTCACCACGCTGAACAGCCGGGCCCTGACGATCTACCTGTGGCACAACGCGGCGATCGCGGTCTGTTTCGTCGTCGGCGACATGTTCGGCGCCTGGCGGCTCGGGAAGCTCGGTTACCTGGCGGTGGCGCTGGTGATCCTCGGTGCGGTCGTGCTGCTGCTCGGTTGGGTCGAGGACGTCAGCGCCCAGCGCAGGCCCCGGCTGGTCCCCTGGCCGGCCCGCGCGAAGGCGAAACCGGTGGCGACCCGACCGGCCCACGTACCGGAACCGGCACCGGCACGCCGGAACCGGATGCCCGCGGGTCGATGACCTCGACGGCGGCACCCCGAGCGGGGTGTCGCCGTCGAGGCCGGGCACGGTCAGCTGTGTCTGCGCTGCCGGGGCAACCACCCCATGAACCGCTCCTGAAGCGACGGACCCGCCGTGGGCAGATCATGGGTGGCGGTGGCGAGGCAGGACCCCAGGTAGACGGTCAACATGGCGCGATCCTTTCGGTACTCCTCCAACAGGAGGTCGCGCTTGGTCTCACATGGCCACTCCGCGCCACAGGTCCCGCAGGTCCAGTCCGGCGTCGACGGGGCATGATCCTTCGCGCTGGACGGCGAGGATTCGGCAGCATCGGTCATCGCGCTCCCTTCCCGATCCCTGTCCCGTCCCCCACGACGGTCGACAGTGGATGGCGCCATGCTCGGCGATGTCTGAACAGCGCCAAGTCGCGCTCCGGTGTCACACCGTCGCGAAATGGTGGTCAGCGGGGCGCCCGCCGGCGGGGCAGCCAGCCGAAGAACCGGTCCTGCAACGAGGTCGCCCCCGGGGCGTGCAGGTCCTCCGCGGCGGCGGCCAGGCAGGCCCCGAGGTACACACTGAGCATCGCCCGATCCACCCCGTACTCGGTCAGGAGTCGGTCACGCTTCGGCTGGCAAGGCCACTCCGCGCCACAGGTGCCGCATGTCCAGTCGGGTGTCCTCGGAGCGTGCTCGCCCGCCCCCGCCACCGGGGCGATCCCGCCCGCCTCGGCCACCATGACACCCGAGCGATCCGCAACACCCGTCATTGCGCTCCCTTCCGTCTCCGCCCTGTACGGCGGATGAGCACCCGCCGTCAGCGACCCGTCACCCCCGTGCCGAACCCGACAGCGTCCGATCACGTTCCTGTGTTACACCGTTGCGGTACGTTCACCAACCATGGCCACCGCGACTCGCCGCGCGAACCACGTCCACCCGGAACCGCCCTCGTCGCCGATCGACGTCACGAGGACGCGTCGCCGGAACCGCCCCTGGGGAGCCGAAGGTGCGTGATCTCCTGCCGCCTGCCGTCGCCGTCGCGGTGGCCGATCCGGGCGACTGGGCCGGCCAGTTGCACGCCGCGGAGGCGGCCTGCCTCGGTGACCGCGCGGTGTCCAGCCGTCGGCGCGACTTCACCGCCGGTCGGTCATGCGCCCGCCGCGCCATGGCCGCGCTGGGCCTGCCGCCGGTCGCCGTTCCCGCCGCCGCCGACCGGTCGCCGGTCTGGCCGTCGGAGCTGGTCGGCACCATCACGCACACCCGCGGCTACTGTGCCGCCGCCGTCGCCCGCCGCGCCGAGATCCGGTCGGTCGGCATGGACGCCGAGCAGCACAAGGAGCTGAGCCCCGGGGTACGCCGCCTGATCTGCCTGCCGGAGGAGGAGGACCGGTGCGGTCGGCTGCCCCCGGGTGTCTTCTGGCCGGCGGTGGTGTTCAGCGCCAAGGAGACCGTGTACAAGAACTGGCACCCGATCGTCGGCACCTGGCTGGACTTCCACGACGCGCTGGTGGACCTCGACCCTGACGCCGGGACGTTCACCGCCCGGATCGCACCGGCCCGGATCGACGCCGCGTCGGTCGCCCACCCTCCGGCGACGGTCATCGGCCGGTTCGCGGTGGACGCGGACCTCGTCCGCACCGCCGCCACACTGCCACCGCTGTGACGGCGCCACGGACCGAACGGAGTTGCCGGCACGCGGTAGCGTCAGGCGCGATTCGCGTCCGCCATCAGGTGCCCGAGGAGTACGGTGAGCCACCCCCAGCCCCCAGACGGGCCGCAGGATCCCTACCGGCCGAACCCGGCGCCGCCGAGCGATCCCTGGGCGCCGTTGCCCCCGGTCGGGCCGACGCCCGGCGCGGCGCCGGACGGAACGTGGGCTGCGCCGCAGCAGCCCGGCCCCGCCGATCCGTGGGCCGCGCCGCAGCACCCGGGTGCCGCCGGGCCGCCCGTCTCCGGCGCACCGCAGCCGGCGTCGCCCGGTGAGCCGTGGGCTCCGGTCTCCGGCGCGCCACAGCCGCCCACCTCGGGTGCGCCGTACCCGCCGAGCGGCCCCTACCAGGCGAGTGGCCCGTACCCGCCGAGCGGCCCGTACCCACCGGGTGGCGCGTATCCGCCCGGCGGCGGGTACCCACCCGCCGGCCCCGGATATCCGCCCGGCGTGCCCCAACCGGGCGCCCCGAGTGGCGGCAAGGGCAAGAAGACCATCCTGATCGTCGTGATCGTGGTGGTCGTCCTGGCGCTACTCTGCTGCGTCGTTGGCGTCGTCGCGCTCATCAACGGGGCGAACCGGGCCGCCGAGCAGGTGTCCGAGTCGCTACCCACCCCGGCGGTCACCCGTGGCCTGCCGGAGCCGCCGAGCAGCGCGCCCACCAAGGCCAGCCCGCCCGCGCCGGCCAACGACGGCGAGACGTTCAACATGCGGCCGGGGGACACCCTGGTCCTGAGCGACAACGACGGCACCACCGAGATCACCGTGACGAAGTTTCGGACCGTCACCGAGGGGTGCAGTTCGTTCGCGCCCAAGCCGGAGAAGGGCCGGTATCTGATCGCCGACGTGACGGCCACCGTCACCAAGGGCACCGGATCGATCAACCCGTTCTTCTTCGAGTGGGTGGCCGACGACGGCACCACGGTCAACGGGCTGGTCGGCGCGCTGTCCGGCTGCGGAGATCCGCTCGGCTCGGGCAACAACCTGCGAGCGGGCAGCAAGCGGGCCGGCACGGTCGTCTTCGACGTGGCCAACACCAAGGGCGCCCTGGAGTACCGGCACCTGTTCGAGACCGCCGGGTCCTGGAAGCCTTAGGCGGAGTACCACTCACCGCAGCCGGGTGAGACCGGAGTATTTGTCCTCATTGGACATCGCTACACTCCGCCCGGTGATCAACAAGAGATGGTTGTCAGCCGTCCTGCTCGGGCTGCTGGCGGCGACCGCCCTGGCCGGCCCGGCGCCGGCATCGGCCGACGAAAAGGCAGAACCCGTCAGCGAGCCGCCTCGCGTCCAGCTGGTGCTCGACGTGAGCGGCTCGATGCGGGCCACCGACATCGACGGACGCAGCCGGATCTCGGTGGCCCAGCAGGCGTTCGGCGAGGTGGTGGACGCCCTCCCCGACGAGACCCAGCTGGGCATCCGGGTGCTCGGCGCCACCTACAAGGGCAAGGACAAGCAGCAGGGCTGCCTGGACACCCAGCAGATCGTGCCGGTTGGCCCGGTGGACCGCGACCAGGCCAAGGCTGCGGTGGCCACGCTGCGCCCGACCGGATTCACCCCGGTCGGACTGGCCCTGCGGGAGGCCGCCAAGGATCTGGGCACCGGCACCACCGCCCGACGGATCGTGCTGATCACCGACGGCGAGGACACCTGCGCCCCGCCGGACCCGTGCCAGGTCGCCCGGGAACTGGCGGCCAAGGGCACCACACTGGTGGTGGACACCCTCGGCCTGGCCCCCGACGACAAGGTACGCCGGCAGTTGCTCTGCATCGCCGCCGCCACCGGCGGGACGTACACCGCCGCGACGAGCGCCGACGACCTCACCGACCGGCTGAAGCAACTGGTGGACCGGGCCCGCGACACGTACACCACCACGCCGGCGAAGGTCGACGGGACGGACGTGTGCAAGGGTGCGCCGCTGCTCGCCCCCGGTGTCTACACCGACCGGGAGACGTTCTCCGAGCACCGCTGGTACCGGGTGCCGGTCCGGGCCGGACAGGAGCTGCGCGCGTCGGTCAGCGTGGCGCTCGACCGACCGATCAACCCGGACCACGGCGTACTGCTGCGGGCCACCGCCTCGGATGGCCGAGAACTGGTCCGTGGGGTCGACGCCGGCAGCGGACGAACCGACGTGGTCTCGGCCGGCCTGCGCTGGTCGGCCAACGAGGACGGTGACGACGCCGAACGCGACGAGGACGCCACACCCACTCCGTCGGCCAGCGCGACGCCCGCCGTCACCACCGTCTGCCTGGTGGTCAGCAACATGTTCTCGCCCCAGGCGGGCACCGAGCGGAACCCCGGCATGCCGGTCGAGCTGACCGTCGACGTGGTCGCCGCGTCCCCCGCCCCGGACGGGCCGGACCTGGGCCGGGGCTGGGTGTTGCTGCTCCTGCTGACCCTGGCCGGCCTGGTAACCGGGCTCGTCACCGGCCTGCTCACCCGCTGGTGGGTCGCGACCTGGAGGGAGAACTGAGGATGCGTACCCGCTCGGCAACCCTGGCCACGCTGCTGGCCGCCGGCATCGCCCTGGCCCCGGCCACGGCGATGGCCGCCCCCACTCCCACCCCCTCCCCCGGCGCCACCACCGTGACCAAGGCCGGCACGTCGTTCCTGAGCGCCACCCCGGTCGCCGCGGGCCAGCCGGTCCGGGTCGGCGCGTCGACCGGCGAATACCTCTACTGGTCGTTCCCGGCCGCCGCAGGTGAGACCCACGAGGTCAACGCGACGGTCTCCCTCGCCAAGAACCGCAGCGGCCGGTCGACCTGGACGGTCGAGGTTTTCGACGGTTTGCGTCGCCGGCAGGCGTGCACGGCCGGCGCGCAGACGCCGACCGCCGACGCCTCGGCCAGCACCGTGGCCATCGGCTGCACCCTGCGTCGGGTCCGTTCCTGGGCCGAGCCGTGGTCCGCCGACCCGCTGCCCGGCACGTACTACGTGCGGCTGGCGGTGGTCAACGTACCCGAGACCGACCTCGGCCTGCCGATCGACGTGGACCTGCTGATCTCCACGACCGGCGACGCGGACACCTCGCCCGACGACGGCAGGCTGGAGGCGCCGCTGGTGCCGCCCGCCAACGCCGGCACGGTGCTGGACGCGGTGCCCACGGCCGCGCCGGAGGACGAGGACGACGACGGCTGGCGCCTCAACCTGACCGGCTGGCTGCCCGAGGCAGGCTCCCGCTGGATCTGGACCACGGCCGGTGGCGTGCTGGCCGCGGTGGCCGGTGTGGTCGGCTTCGCCCTCACCCGGCGCCGCTCCACCAGGTAAGAGAGACCGGCAGTAGGGCGGTGGAGGCGAGGCGGGTCCTGGCCGAGGGTGGCAAGGCGGAGGAGGAGGCCATGCCGGTGTTGCATGGCCGACGACGACAACGCCGCCAGCCGAAGTGCCAGGGCGCGCCGCAGCCCCGCCAGTCCTATTGCCGGTCTCACTAAGCCCCGCCGGCAGGTCGCGCCCAGGTGCCGGGCACGACCTGCCGGCGGCCCGCGCTACCGGTCTGCGACCAGCGGAAAGCGGCGTAGGACGGTGAAGCGGTCGACGGTGGTCTCGGTGAACAGCACCTCCCGCACCCACACCTCCGCCGCCAGCCGCCGGCCCCCGAGCGCAGCCAGGCAGTCCGCACCTCGCGACGAGGTACGCGGATGAGCCAGCGTCAGGTGTGCCGGAAAATCGATCGGCGCCATCGGGTCTTCCAGCAGCTTCCGCCGCAGCCCAGCCCAGCGGCCGTCAACATCCTCGACCTGGAGGAAAACGCCACCGCGCCCCTCGTCCTCGGCGAAGACCTCACCCAACCGCAACCGGAACGGCGCCACGCCCGCGAGCTGCCGCTGCGCGCGGCACAACAGCAGTTCCTCGTCGGCAGTCTCCTCCGGGTACGCGATCGTCACGTGCGCCGGCACCACCGACGCCATCACCGGATCCCAGGTACGCCGCCACTGCTCCACCGGGCCGACCGCCGGCCCCTCCGGAACCGCACACAGATGCCGTCGCACCCCCGCAGCGTACGGCGGGGCTCGCTGTTTCCCCGTTGACGACCTGGTCCGGTTGAAAGGCCCAAGCCCGCCCTGCCCCACGCCAGCTACGGCATCCCGGGTTCCCCCCCCCCCCCAGCGGTGGATCCCCCCAACGCCATATGTCGAATCTCCTCGTTGGGCTGTCCTCCGGGCGCTGCCGTCCCGCGGCCCTCTTGTGGGGGTACACGGCCGTCTATTAGTTTGTTTAGGATCCCGACGAAATCTCACCTAGCGCGCACTCCAGCGCGACCCAGCCCTTCTCGAAGGGAGACCGATGACACGTCAGATCCCCGGTGCGAGAGCCTCGCGCCGCAACTTCCTCGGCCTCGTGGGCCTCGGCGCGGCGGCGGTCGCCGGCGGCCCGCTGCTCGCCGGGTGCTCCGAGAAGCCGGCCGGCACCGGCACCGCGCAGAACCTGGACGCCTTCGCCGATCTCCTGCCGGCGCACAAGAACCTGGACCTGAGCATCAGTCCCGACGTCACCGGCGCCCGCCCGGTACCGGACGGATACACCAGGTACCCGAGCACGCTCGTCGACGCGATCACCGAGAAACCCGGCACGAGCGGCAAGGAAATCACCGCGATGACCCCGGCGTGGGGTCCGGCCCCGCCCGGGATCGGCCAGAGCGCCTACCTGCAGGCGGTGAACGCCGAGCTGGGCATCCCGGTCAACTTCACCATCCAGGACGGCATCACGTACGCCGACAAGCTCAACGCGATGTTCGGCGCTCGGGACGTCCCCGACCTGCTCTGCGTGCCAGGCTGGGAGGTGGAGAAGATTCCGCGCTTCGCCGAGGCGATCGGCGTGCTCTTCGAGGACCTGACCGACCACCTCAAGGGCGGCGCTGTCGACGCCTACCCGATGCTGGCCACGTTCCCGACCGGCGCCTGGCGCAACGCGATCTGGAACGGGCGCCTGGCGGCCGTACCGAACCCCACCGACGGGCCGTTCCCCTGGGCCTTGTTCAGCCGCAAGGACCTGCTCGACGCGCGCGGCCTGGCCACCCCGACGTCACTCGACGAGCTGCTGGCCCTGGCCAAGGAGGTCACCGACCCGGCCCGCAAGGTGTGGGCGTTCGACGACGTCTTCGCCATGATCCAGATGTTCCACAAGGTGCCCGGCTCCAAGGGCGGCTGGCGGTTGAAGGCGGACGGGACGCCCGAGTTCAAGTACGAGACCCCGGAGTTCCGCCAGGCACTTGAGGTCATGGTCAAGATCTACCAGGACGGCCTGGTCCACCCGGACATCATGGCCAGCAAGGGTGCGGACGCCAAGCAGCTGTTCGCCAAGAGCGGTGCCATCGTCTTCAAACAGGACGGTTTCGGATTTTGGCAGGGCGCCCAGGCCGAACACCAGAAGGTCAACGCGAAACTGAACATCCAACCGGTGCCGATCTTCTCTGCCACCGGCGGCGACCCCCTCGTCTGGGGCGACGACGAGCCGATCTCGTACACCTTCGTGAAGAAGGGTGTCGGCAAGGAGCGCGTCGAGGAACTGCTGCGGGTCATCAACTGGTGCTCCGCCCCGCTGGGCACACAGGAGGCGCAGCTACGCGACTACGGCGTCAAGGGCCAGCACCACACCCGGACGCCGAACGGGCCGATCAAGACCGAACTGGCGTTCAAGGAGATCGCCAACCAGTACTTCTTCATCAGCGGTCGCAACCCGACGATCGGCCCCTTTCCGGACACCCCCACCTTCGTTCCGGACGCGCTGGCCTACTCCAACGAGATGGTGAAGTACCTGGAGAAGGACCCGTGGGACGGGGTGAAGCTGGAGACGCCGGCCGCATACAAGGCCAATCAGGTGCCGACGGAGGACAAGTTCACCGACGTGCTGCGGGGTCGGCGCCCGCTGACCGATGTCGACGCCATCGTGCAGGAGTGGAAGGCCAACGGCGGGGAGGAGGCGAGGCGGCTGCTCGCCGAATCGCTGCCCAAGGCTGGATGATGAGCACCCGCAAGGCATCCGTCGCGGTCGGGTCCGATCTGACCCGACCCGGCGGGCCGACCCCACCGGCGCGGGCCGCCCGGCCCGCCACCCGCCGCACCGGCCGCGCCCGGCGGGTGCCGCTCCGGACCCGGCTGCGCCGCGACTGGCAACTGCTGGTCATGGTCGCACCCGGTTTCCTCCTGTTGCTCGTCTTCAGCTACGTGCCGATCGTCGGCAACGTCATCGCCTTCCAGGACTACAACCCGTACCTCGGCGACAATCCGCTGCAGGCATTCCTGCACAGCGACTGGATCGGGTTCGGCCAGTTCCAGCTGTTGTTCGAGGACCCGGCGTTCTGGGACGCGTTCCGCAACACCCTGGCGATCACCGCCTTCCAGCTCGTCTTCTTCTTCCCCCTGCCGATCTTCCTGGCGATCGTGCTGCACAACCTGCTCTCCAGCCGGCTGCGTGGCTTCATCCAGACCGTCGTGTACCTGCCCCACTTCTTCAGCTGGGTGCTGGTGGTCAGCTTCTTCGTCGCCATGCTCGGCGGCGCCGGCCTGCTGGCGCAGACCATGCGTGAGGCCGGGCTGGAACCGTGGAACGTGATGACCAATCCGGACACGTTCATCATCCTGGTGACCGCCGAGGCGGTGTGGAAGGACGTGGGCTGGGGCACCATCGTCTTCCTGGCCGCACTGTCCACCATCGACCAAAACCTGTACGAAGCGGCCGCGGCCGACGGCGCCGGACGGTGGCGGCGACTGTGGCACATCACCCTGCCCGGCCTGCGCCCGGTGATCGTCCTGCTGCTCATCCTGCGCCTCGGCGACGCGCTCTCGGTCGGCTTCGAACAGTTCCTGCTGCAACGCGACGCCGTCGGCCGGCAGGCGTCCGAGGTGCTCGACACCTTCGTGTACCACTTCTCCATCGCCACCGGCAACTACGGCTACGGCGCCGCCGCCGGCCTGTTCAAGGCCGCTGTCGGGCTCTGCCTGATCCTGGCCGCCAACAAGATCGCACACATGCTCGGCGAACGAGGGATCTACTCACGGTCATGACCGCCACCATCGTCCGGAAGCCGCCCCGACCGCGCACCCGCCGCCCGGTGTGGGAGGAGAAGCCGACCCTAACCGGACAGGCGGGCAAGGCCGTCCTGCTCACCCTGCTCGTGCTCGGCGTGCTGTTCCCGCTCTGGGTGATCCTGGTGACCAGCCTGTCCTCGCGGGAGACAATCGCCGAAGCCGGTGGCCTGGTGGTCATCCCCAAGGGAATCGACACCTCCGCCTACGAGACGATCCTCGCCGGTGGCGCCGTCACCCGAGCCCTGTGGATCAGCACCCTGGTCACGGTCATCGGCACCGCCATCGCGCTGGCCGTGACCGTCCTCGCCGCCTACGGCCTGTCCCGACCCCGCTCAGTCGGATACCGCTGGCTGCTCGCCTATTTCCTGCTGCCGTTCCTGGTCTACCCGCCGCTGGTGCCCAAGTACCTCGTGGTGACCGGGCTGGGCCTCAAGGACACGATCTGGGCGCTGATCCTGCCGCCCGCGATCAGCGTCTTCAACCTGGTCGTCGTCCGCGGCTTCTTCCAGGGCGTACCGCAGGAACTGCTCGACAGCGCCCGCATGGACGGCGCCAACGACTTCCTCACCCTGGCTCGCATCGTCCTGCCGTTGTCGCGGGCGGTCATCGCCGTCGTCGGCCTGTTCTACGCGGTCAGCTACTGGAACGTCTGGTTCGACGCGCTGCTCTTCATCGACCGCAACGACATGTACCCGATCCAGCGGGTCCTACAGAGCTATCTGCTCGCCGGGCAGGCACCGCACACCTCCGGCGGCACCAGCGGGGTCACCATGCCACCCACCGAGTCGATCAAGATGGCGGTGGTCATCCTCACCGTCGCGCCGATCGTCGCCGTCTACCCGTTCATCCAGCGGCATTTCATCAAGGGCGTACTGATCGGAGCCATCAAGGGCTGACCTCCCTCCGCGAGATCTTGGTACGCCACGGCCCCGTCGGGGACGGTTTCGTACCAAGATCGCAGGGAGTTGCCCGGGCGCCTGAGGCGCCCGGGCACCAGCGGGATTACAAGCGGGCCAGGATCTTCTTCATGGTGTCGATCTCGGCCTGCTGGGTGGTGGCGATCCGCTGCGCCAACGCCTTGGCGTCCGGGTTCGCGCCCTGCGCGGTCTCCTCCTCGCCCATGGTGACGGCCCCCTCATGGTGGGCGATCATCATGGTGAGGAACTGCCGGTCGAACTCGGTGCCGGAGGCGGCCTCAAGCCTGGCCATGTCGGCGTCGGACATCATGCCCGGCATCTCGTGATCCATGTTGGGCGTGCCGTGGTTCGTCCCGTGCCCGTCACCGCTGGCGGTGGCCATCGGCATCGGGGCGCCCCACTGCGTCAGCCAGGTCTTCAGCTGGTCGATCTCGGGCGCCTGCGCGCCCTTGATCTGCGCGGCGAGCTGCTTGACCTCCGGGTCGGACGCCCGGGTGGTGGCGAGGTCCGCCATCTCCACCGCCTGCTCGTGGTGAGGAATCATCATCTGGGCGAACGTCCGGTCCGCCGCGTTGCTGGCGGTGGCCTCGCCGCTGACGGCGCTGGCCGACGGGGTGCCGGGCAGGTCGTGCCCGGCCCCGGACTGATGGTCGGAGCCGCAGGCGACGAGGCCGACGGCGACGGCGAGACTCATGCCGGCCCGGACGGCACGGCGCGGGTAGGTGCGGTTCATGGTTTGACAGGGCCTTTCGAGGTCGATGAACGGGTAGGAGGCATCGGCGCGGTCACCCCGCTCGGGGTACGCGCTGGTCGCTCCTATATCCGCAGCACCGATGTTGAGGCCGTGGTCAGACCGATCGCGGTGAAGGCCGGCGGGGCCCGACCGGCGGATGCCCGGGTCGTGGTGCGACCCCGTGGCCGCGGGACTCGCGTGCCGCGAAGGAACTGGACGGCGAGCACGACGGCGAGGGCGAGGCCGGCGGCGATCGCCATGCAGACCGCCCAGCCCGAGGTGTGGCCCGGCCCCGGCGTCTCGGAGGCCGGGGCAGCCCGTTGAGGGCACTGCGCATCGTGGCAGCCGTCGGCCAGAGCGGGCGCGGCCGGCGCGGCGTGACTGCCGTGCCCGCCCGCGCCCAGGATGGGGTCGTGGCCCAGGCTGTGCATCGCGGACAGCCCGAACAGGGTGCAGAGCAGCAGCACGAACCGCAGGGATCGCACCGCCGCCGCACCTCGCACACGATCACGGTATCGCCCGGCCTACCGGCATCGGCGCCGAACCCGGCACCCGGTTCCCGATCGGCGTCCGGCCTATCCGGCGGAGCCGATCTGCCTGGTTATCGACGGGTCGGTGATCTCGGCGTCCTTCGCCAGCAGCATCGCCTTGCTGAGGATGACGGCGAGCATGCCGTCCCCCTCGAACGGCAGGAACTGCTGCTCCCCCACCCGGCCCGCGCCCCGGTCCGGCACGATGCAGAGGTAGGTGTCGTTCGGGCTCATCAGGATGTTCCCCGACCCCAGGTGGATCCGGTACGTGCGCAGATCACCCTCGACCACCAGGAATCGGCCGTCGATGCGGGCCTGCTGCCCCACCGCCAGCCGGGGCAGCAGCCGGGCCAGCAGATCCCGCCGGGTCTCGGCGGTCGCGGACAGCTCCCCGAAGCTGTACGACGACCAGTACTCCCGGTACCGGCCCGCGGGGCCCCCGTCCGACCAGGTTGGGTCGTTTCCTACGCTGGCCACCCCGACGAACAGGTCCACGTCCCGCATGATCTCGCTGAACACCAGCGGCGGAATCTGGTCGAGCGGCAGCGGGTCGGCCGGGCGGGCGCCGGTCCACCGCTCCGTCGTGTAGCCGCCGCCGGAGGCGTGCGAGGTGTTCTGCGCGGCGGCGATCGGGTAGAACCGCACCTGGTCGGTGACGAGCCGCAGGTACGTCCCACTCTCGGTGGTGTCGTCGCCGTACTCGTCGCCGATCCCCTCCACCCAGTACTCGGCGCGCAGGCCCCACCGGGGCAGCTCGCGCGCGGTCGGCGGGTAGGTGTCGTCCACCATCAGCCGGAGCCGATCGGCCCAGCCGCGGATCGCGGCCAGCGCGTGGTACTGGTGCTGGCGCAGGATGTGCCCGGCGAACCGGTTGGAGTACGTCCCCGTGGTTTCCTCGGCCGGGGTGAGCAGGTAGACCTCCCGATGCGCCTGCTTGAACGGCTGGACGACCCGGTGCCGCTCCAACCACTCCCGCCAGCCGACGATCTCCGGCACCGGTCGGCCGATCGGGTGCCAGATCCGCACCTCGGCGTCGTCGTCGGCGGTGACCGGCGTGTCGTCCACGGTGCGCAGCGCGCCGTCGGCCCAGCCGCAGGGCACCCCGTCGACCAGCCAGAGCAGCCGGCGGGCCAGCGCCCCGATCAGAGGATGATCCAGGTAACGCTGCCGCCATGCGGCCAGAGCCCAGGTGCGCTGGGCCAGGAAGAGCCGATCCAGCCGGGCCGCCTGGGCCGCCAGCATCCCGGTGATCTCCTTGGCCAGGCCCTTCAGATCGGCCAACTCCGTCGCATGGTCCCGGCGTACCGCCGCTGGTGGGCTTTTCACCTGCCGGCCGGACTCGTTGTACCAGGCCAGGGTGGCGCTGGTGGACCCGATCAGCAGCTCGGCGCGGCACCCGCCGAGGGCCACCTCGTGCCGGCCCACTCCGGTCAGGCCGTAGTCCGGTACGGCCAGTTCCTCGATCTCGTCCCGCCCGATGCCCATCGCGGCGGCGCGGGCGTCGAGTGCCTTGTCGATCTCGTTGCGGGTGCCCTTGTACGTGACCCGGGCCGACAGCCGGGCCAGCTGCGCGAGCGCCGCCTCGCCGTTAACACGCCCGAGCACCCCGACCGCCGCGTTCGCCGCCTTCGGGCAGGCTGGCCCGATCCCGGGCAGTCGGCGCAGCATCGACTCGACCAGGCCACCGATCCGGCGGACCTGCTCTGGCTCCGGTCCGCACCGCTCCACCAGCCAAAGCAGGCCACGTAGCACGTCCGCGTTGGCCGAGGTCGGCTGCCGGTGCGGCGTACGGGCGGCGGCGGCCAGCCACCGGTCGAGGACCTCTCTCGTCTCGGCCGGGTCGATCGCGGCGAGCAGGCGGGACGCCTCGCTCGACCAGCCGGCCGTCGGCCGGGCCGTGGTGGCGGTGCTGGCGTGGGCGACCAGCCGCTGCCAGGCCGGATCCAGGGTGGGTAGCTCGGTCAGAAGCTGCTGGGCCCACGGGTCGTCCGGATCCAGCTGCGGGCCGGCCAGTTCGACCACCAGTTGCCGCAGCCGCTGGCTCTCCCCGGATCGGTCGACCAACACCTTCGCCAGTTTCGGGTCGAGCGGGCCGGTGGCGGCGAGGCCCCGCCCCACGACCTCCAGTGCACCGGGCGGCAGCGCGTACGGCTCCCGGACGGCGTACACCGCGAGAGCCTGGTGCTGCTCCGGGGTCAGTTCGGCGGGAAGGCGGCGGGACAGCTGCCCGATCAGTTCCGCCGCAGCCCACGCGCGACCGCGGCCCCTCTTTCGCAGGGCGACCATGGCGTGCACCAGTCGGGCCACGTCCGGGCGGGACAGCGGGCGCAGCGCGGCGCGTACCTCCGAATTGTCCTGGCACAGGCGGGCGTGGGTGTAGAGGTGGCTGGCCAGATCGGCCAGGTCATTCGCGGCGACCAGGTCGCGGACCCGGGTGGCGTACCAGGTGGTGTCGGTGCTGGTGGTCATCAGCCACCGACCAGCGGGACGAGCTTGAGGAAGGTGACCTCGGTGTCGCGGCTCAGGTCGACCTCGTCGTCGAGTTCCTCGACCTGGCGGTCGCCGACCAGCACCACGAAGCCGTTGCGGGTGAACGCCTGCTCAGCGAGGGCGACCTGCCGCTCCGGGTTGACCCGGCGGCGCGGCTGCTCGGCCGGGTCACCGTTGAGTGCCCGCTCGGTCGAGGTGGGCAGCACCAGCAGCCGGCGGGGTGCCGGGGTGGCCGCGTTGTACTCGGCCACCTCCTGGTGGATCCGCCGCCGAATCAGCTCACGCAGCGTCAGCCGCTCCTCGAAGATCTGCAAGGCCCAGGCTGGGGTACGAGCACCAGCCGTGCTCTCGTCTACAAAGGTCACCGTCGCCATGGCGCGGAAGTCTAGGTACGCCCCCCGACAGCCGGACTAGTTGCCGCAGCCGGCCCGGCCGCATCGGGCCGTGCAGGCACCGCTGTTGACGGCACAGCCCGTTCAGGCCCGACGGACCGCGAAGTCTCGTGCCAGATGGTCGATCACTGCGCGGGCGTCGTCCTCGATGCCGCTGAGGAAGGTGGACCGGCGGCGCCGCAGCAGCGGTAGACCCAGGGCATACAACCCAGGGCTGTCGAGCACACCCCCTTCATGGCGCAGTCGGCCCTTCTCGTCGACCACCGGCACGTCCAGCCACCCGTAGTCGGGGCGGAAGCCGGTCGCCCAGACGACCGTGCCGACCTCACCGCCACGCAGGTCGAGGCGCAGCCGGGTCGAGTCGGCGACCACCGTCGGGACGTACTCCTCGGGCGGCCCCACCTCGACGGCGCGGCCGGTCGTACGAGCCCACTCGTCAAATCCGGCCAGCAGGCGTCTCATCTTGAGATCGGCGAGCGAGCACACGTTGCGCAGCCCACCGGAGAACAGCGCACAGCCGTCCCGTACGGTCGCCAGCCGACCGACCAGCTCGACGCCGAGCGCGGTGAGCGCGTTGAGGTCGAGCGTGCTGCGCTCGGGCGTCCCGACGAGCTGGGGCGAGGGCAGCCGGCGGGCGCGGGTCAGGTCGTCGACCTCGTCATACCGCTGGTCCCACACGCCCGAGGCGTCCATCCACCACAGCACGTCGCGCCCGCGGTACACGCGGGGCAACCGCACGTGCTCCCCCACGGCGAGGATCACCTGCCGGCCGGACCGTTGCAGCTCGGCCGCCAGTTGTACGCCGGTCGCCGACGCGCCCACCACGAGAACACCGCCGTCGGAAACCTGGTCCGGGCCACGGTAGTCAAAGGGGGTCAGTTGCTCGACGGAGGCCGGCAGTTCGGCGCTGAACGAGGGCACCGTCGGCACGTTGCAGGCGCCGCTCGCGAGGACCACCGCCCGGCAGCGGATGTCGCCTCGGCTCGTCGACACCAGATACCCGTCCGCTTCGCGCCGTACGGAGCCGACACTGGTGCAGGTCCGCACCGGCGCACGCGAGGCGACGGCGAAGTGCTCGATGAACTCGACGACTTCGCCCATCGTCAGGTACCCGTCGGGATCCGGCCCCTGGTAGCTGTAGCCAGGTAGCCGGTTCAGCCAATTGGGTGTGAGGAGCCGCAGGGAGTCCCAGCGCTCGTGCCGCCACGAGTTGGCGACCTCGCCGCGTTCGAGCACGAGATGGTCGATCGACCGGTCGCTGAGGAAGTGGCTCGCGGCCAGGCCGGCATGCCCTGCGCCGACGACGACCGTGCTGACGTGCTCGATCGCTCGGCCCGCCTCAGGCGACTTCGACCGTGACGTTTGTGGGGTTGGTGAGCGCATCGAAGACAGCCGATCGCTTCTGCGACTGCGCCACCAGTGCCTGGATGTCCTCTTTGGAGGCGTCCGCGTCGATGTTGAAGGTGACCTTCACATCGTTGAAGCCGTTGCGGACGTCGCTGTCGACGCCGAGGATGCCGCGGATGTCGTGGTTGCCCTCGACCGTCGACTCGACCGAGCGCAACTGGATGCCGCGGTTCTGGGCGACGGATGCCACGCCGGCCGTCAGGCAGCTCGCCAGGCCGACCAGGAGGTACTCGATCGGGGTGATGCCGTTGTCCTCGGCGGCGAAGACCTCTGGGTGGTCGGCGGAGAACTCGGTCTTCGTCTTGTGTGCCTGCTCCTTGCCGAGCCCGAAGAAGTTCTGGATCGTGGTGGTGCTGTGCACGCCGTTCTCCCACTTGGCCGACGCGCGCCAGGTGAACTGAGCCGCCTCGGGCGCCCCCTTCAACGCCTCGCGCGCGTCGAGCAGAGCCTGCACGTTGACCCCGTTATCGGTGACCGACATGTCTCGAATCTCCCTTCTCACCGGCTTCCCTATAACACCTATCGGGTTTCAAGACATTACACTGGCCCGGCCTCGGTTTGGCTAGCTATCATCGCCCGCATGGCTGCACCATCGACCCTCTCGGCCGGCTCGGTCGGCAGCGTCGAGACGCGATACCAGGACCTACCGGCCCCGTTACACCTCGACTGCGGGCGCGAGTTGCACCAGGTCCGGGTGGCGTACGAGACGTACGGCACCCTCTCGCCACGGCGGGACAACGTCATCCTCGTCTGTCACGCGCTCAGCGGCGACGCGCACGCGGCCGGCTTCGCCACGACACCACCGGCGGCCGGCACCCGGGACGGGTTCGCGGCGGAGGGCCGCGACGGCGCGGCCGGCAAGGCCCTCGGCTGGTGGGACGGCATGATCGGCCCCGGCAAGGCCTTCGACACCGATCGCTTTTTCGTCATCTCCACGAACCTCATCGGCGGCTGCCGTGGAACGACCGGCCCGTCCTCGATCGACCCGGCCACCGGCCGACCGTACGGATCGGATTTTCCGGTCGTCACCGTGGCCGACATGGTGCGATGCCAGCGCGCGTTCCTTGACGTGCTCGGCATCGAGCGACTCGCGGCCGTGGCCGGCGGTTCGCTCGGCGGCATGCAGGCGCTGGAGTGGGCCGTCCGCTTCCCCGACCAGGTCGACGCCATCGTGGTGATCGCCTCCACGCACGCCCTGCACCCACAGGGCGTGGCCTGGAACGCGATCGCGCGGGAGGCGATCATGCGCGATCCCGCCTGGCAGGGTGGCCACTACTACGGCACCGGCCAGGCGCCCGACGCCGGCATGGGCGTGGCCCGGATGCTCGGGCACATCACCTACCTCTCCGCTCCCGCGCTGACCGACCGGTTCGGCCGGCGGCTGCAGTTCGCCGACGACATCCGCTACACGCTCGGCCAACCGGAGTTCGAGGTAGAGAGCTACCTGCAGCACCAGGCCGGTTCGTTCGTCCGGCGTTTCGACGCCAACACCTACCTCTACCTGTCCCGCGCGCTGACCTATTTCGATCTCGCCCGGGAGCACGGCGACGGATCTCTCGTACAGGCGCTGGCCGGCGTGTCCGCACGGACCCTGCTGCTCGCCTTCAGCTCTGACTGGCTGTACCCCCCGGCGGCCTCCATCGAGATCGACGAAGCGCTTCGTGGTCTCGGCAAGCCGGCCGAGTTCCACCTGATCGAGGCGCCCTACGGCCACGACAGCTTCCTGCTTGAGGAAGCACAGCAGATCCCCATCGTCCGCCGCTTCCTGGCCGAGCGGTGAGCCGGAGCGTCGAGAGCAGCGAGGCATACGTGACCGACCAGCCAAATCGCATCGAGGAAGCCCACGAGTTCGGATTCGAGACCCGGCAGTTGCACGCCGGTCAACGGCCCGACCCGAATACCGGCGCGCGGGCAGTGCCGATCTTCCAGACCACCAGTTACGTGTTCGAGGATCCGGAGTCGGCCGCCGCCTACTTCAACCTCCAGGAGTACGGCAACACCTACTCGCGGATCATGAACCCGACGGTCGCGGTGTTCGAGGAGCGAATGGCGAACCTCGAAGGCGGCTCCGGTGCGGTGGCCTTCTCCAGCGGAATCGCGGCGCAGGCGGCCGCACTCTTCACGCTGCTGGAGCCGGGCGACCACGTGGTCGCCTCCTCGGCCCTGTACGGCGGCACGGTGAACCAGCTCAAGCACCTGCTGCGGAAGCTGAACGTCGAGCTGAGCTGGGTCGATCCCGATGACCCGGAGGCCTGGCGCAAGGCGGTGCGCCCGCACACGAAGGCGTTCTTCGGCGAAACGATCGGCAACCCCGCCGGGAACGTGCTGGACATCGAGACGGTGGCCGCCATCGCCCATGAACACGAGCTGCCGCTCGTCGTGGACAATACCTTTGCGACGCCGTACCTCTGCCGCCCGATCGAGTGGGGGGCCGACATCGTGATCCACTCGGCGACCAAATTCATCGGCGGTCACGGCACCAGCATCGGCGGCGTCGTCGTCGAGGCCGGCACCTTCAACTGGTCGAACGGGCGCTTCCCCGTCGTCGCCGACCCGTCACCTGCCTACCACGGCCTCCAGTTCCACGAGACCTTCGGGACCTACGGCTACCTGATGAAGCTGCGAGCCGAGACGCTGCGCGACCTCGGCGGCACGCTCGCCCCGCTCAACGCGTTCCTGTTCCTCCAGGGCCTCGAAACGTTGTCACTACGGATGGAACGTCACGTCGCGAACGCGCGGCGGGTCGCGGCCTTCCTCGAATCGCACCCGCTGGCGTCCAACGTGACCTATCCGGGCCTGCCCGGGAGCAGGTACGAGGCGCTGGCCGAGAAGTACCTGCCACTCGGGACGGGGGCGGTGTTCTCGTTCGACTGCGCCGGCGGCCGGGCCGGCGGGCAGGACCTGATCCGGGGCGTGACGCTCTGGTCCCACCTCGCGAACGTCGGCGACGCCAAGAGCCTGATCATCCACCCCGCCAGCACGACGCACCGGCAGCTGAGCGACGACGAGCTCCAGGCGGCCGGCGTCGGGCCGGGAAGCGTACGGCTGTCGGTCGGTACCGAGTCGGTGGAAGATCTGATCTGGGACCTGGAACAGGCTTTCGCGCACGTCGCCGCGGCAGCCGGAGAGAGGTAGCGGTCGCATGCTCGAACTCGAGCGGTACCAGAACGTGTCAGCCATCCAGCGCACCCTGCACACCGCGAAAACGATCGCCGTCGTCGGCCTGTCCAAGAACGAATTGCGCGCCAGCAACTTCGTCGGCTACTACCTGAAGCGGCATGGCTATCGGATGATCCCGGTCAATCCCCGGGAGACCGAGATTCTCGGCGAACGGAGCTACCCGAGCCTCGCGGAGGTGCCGGTGCCGGTCGACATAGTGAACGTCTTCCGCGCGCCGAGCGCGCTGCCGCAAATTGCCCGGGACGCGGTCGCGATCAACGCCGGTGCGCTGTGGTGCCAGTTCGGCGTGATCAACGAGGAGGGCGCGCGCATCGCCGAGGAGGGCGGCCTGACGGTCATCCTGGACCGGTGCCTCAAGGTCGAGCACGCCCGGTACGTCGGCCGGATGCACTGGCTCGGCTTCAACACCCAGCGCATCACCTCGGTTCGCGGCGGGTTGCAGTAGCCCATCGGCGGGTGGGCGGGAACGGGGACCGGACGACCAAGTTCCGTGCCCCGCGTACAAATCGAAAAGGCCGCCTCCCAGCACGGGAGACGGCCCATTCGGTTTGGGTGGAGCTGAGGGGATTTGAACCCCTGACCCCCTCGATGCGAACGAGGTGCGCTACCGGTCTGCGCCACAGCCCCTCCGCCGGCGGACCGGCGTCGGTCCCACCCGGCTGTCACCGGGCGGGCCGGCGACAAGGCTAACAGGTCGGCCGCCCCCGCCGCGAACCACCCCGCCTGGCAACGCCCCGCCGGCCCGACCGCCCGGCGCGACACATCCGCCCCAGGTGTTAACAGGGGGCCCTTCCTCTACCGGAGGCGTTAATAAGGGGCCCCTCCTTACCCCGCACCGCGGCCGGCCTCGTAGGCGCGACCGCGCAGGCCGCCGGCCCGGCGGTAGGACACCGAACCGCCGCTGGCCGCCGCCGGCAGGTCGGCCGGGCGGTCCAGGCCCATCGCGGTACGCCGGACCGCCTCCCGCTGGGCGGCCAGCCGGCGCTGCGCCTCCCGGCGGGCCGCCGCGCGGCGTGCCTGCTCCCGGCGTACCTCGGCCTGGCGGGCGGCCAGCCAGGCGGCCTCCCGGGCCCGCGCCCGCCGTCGGCGGCGGTCGGCCAGCGCGCGGGCACGCAGGTGTGCGACGTACACGATCAGCAGGGTGGCGGTGACCGCGAAGCTGATCCAGAAGCCGGGGCCGACCACCATCACGCCGACCAGTTCGACGGCGTTGAGCAGAACCAGCGCGGCCAGGACCCGACGGCGGCGGTAGATGGCGGGGGTGTGCTGGCGGCGCCGGTCCGGGCGGCGGCGTGGCCGGCCCGCGCCCGCCGGTACGGACCGCAGCCGGCTCGGCCGGACGGAGCGGCGGGGCGCCGGTGGTCCGGAGACGGGGGTGGCGAGCGTACCCGAACCGGCATCCTCGCTCAGCGTGACCACCAGGGCACGGGACGGGTTGACCGGTCGCCGGCCCGGGACAGTGCGGCGTCGCCGACGGCGCTGAAGCACCCGCGCCGTCGACTGCGCCCGCTCCGCCACCAGCCGCTCGGCGGCGTCGTACCGGCGGACCAGCGCCGGGGCGAGGGCGAGCAGGCCGGCGGCGGCGAGGACGGCGAGGAGCACCGAGGTCGGCACCCTCACCCCTCCCGTCACCAGATTCCGAGCAACCGCCGCCCGGCCGCAGGATCTTCCACCGAGCGGGGCCGGAGGCGTGAATCGTGCGGAGCGGGCAACGCCTGCCGCAGCTTGCAGTTACCTGAGGTTACGGGTCACCAACCCGGGAACAACCGCGCCGCGCCGATCCCGTACGTGGGACGGCTCACGGAGTACGCGCGCGCAGCCGGTGCCAGCGGGCCAACAGGCCGCCCTCGGCGGCGACTTCCTCGCTGGTCATCGCGTATCCGATGTGGTCGCGCCACGCACCGTCGATGTGCATGTAGCGCGCGTGGTACGCCTCCTCGCGGAAGCCCAGCTTCTCCACCACCCGGCGGGACGGCCGGTTCTCCGGCCGGATGTTGACCTCGACCCGGTGCAGCCCGCCGGGGCCGAAGGCGTGGTCGACGGCGAGCGCCAGCGCAGTGGGGATCACGCCGCGGCCGGCCACCCGGCAGTCCACCCAGTAGCCGACGTAGCCGGAGCAGAACGCGCGGCGCACGATGTTGCCCAGGTTGATGTGGCCGACCAGCCGCTCCTCGCCGCCCTCGTGCAGGCAGACCGCGAACGGCATCCCCTCACCGGTACGCGCCGAGCGCCGCTGGTCGCGGTGCATCCAGCGGAACGTCGCAGGCGAGTTCAGTTCGTTCCAGTCGCCGGGCATCGACGACTCCCACGGGGCCAGCCAGTCCCGGTTCGCGCGGCGCACCTCGGACCAGGTCGCCGCGTCCGAACGCCGGTACGGCCGCAGCAGCACCGGACCGTCGGAGAGCACCGCCGGCCAGCCGGGCGCTCGTCTGAACCGCACCGATCCTCCAACCCCGAGCGTCACCCGGATTCACCGTCGGCGGTCGAGCAGCAGCACGTCCACGGTGGAGCCGGCGGCGGCAGCGGTCACCCGCTCACCGAGAACGAGAAGTCCATTCGCCTCTGCCAGGCCGGAGAGGGTGAACGGGCCGCCGTTGAGCGGTTGGACAGTGTAACCCCCGCCACGCCGTTCGGCGACGTGCGCGGGCCGGAACTCGCGCAGCCCGCCCGGGGAGGAGACCGTCTCCAGCAGATGCGCCCGCACACTGGGCCGGAACACCGGTTCGGCGCCGGCCAACAGGTTGATCGCCGGACGGGCCAGCACCTCGAAGCCGATCATCGCCGCGCCCGGATCACCGGGCAGGCAGACCACCGGCACCTCCTCGGCACCGACGGTGCCGAACCCGAGCGCGGTGCCGGGGTAGAGCGCCACGTCGGT
Source organism: Micromonosporaceae bacterium KJ-029 (assembly GCA_005402585.1). GTDB lineage: Bacteria > Actinomycetota > Actinomycetes > Mycobacteriales > Micromonosporaceae > Micromonospora. The sequence goes on from BIFP01000019.1 coordinate 131,089, forward strand.
GAAGGTGACCGGCCCGGCCCGGTTGCCCTCCCGGCGGGACAGGATCCGGCGGACCATGTCGCCCGGCCCGGTGCCGGTGCCGCCGGTGGTGATGATCAGATCGGCGCGCAGGGTCTGGTCCTCCAGCAGCCCGCGCAGCCCCTCCGGGTCGTCGTCGCAGATGCCCACCCGGTACGCCAGCGCGCCCGCCTCCGCCGCCGCGGCGGTCAGCGCGTGCGAGTTGGCGTCCACCACCTGACCGGGCTGGCTGCCCCGGCCCACGTCGACCAGTTCGTCGCCGGTGGCAACGATGACCACCCGCGGGCTCGGCCGCACCACCACGTGCCCGATACCGGTGGCGGCGAGCACCGCGACCAGCGCCGGGGAGACGTACGTGCCGGAGCGGGCGAGCAGGGCCCCGGCCGGCACCTCCTCACCGGTCCGGCGTACCCCGTAACCTCGCTTGGGGGCCCGGAAGATCTCCACCGCCGCCATGCCCTGGTCGGTCCACTCCACCGGGACCACCACGTCCGCGCCGATCGGCAGCGGCGCACCCGCGGCAACGGAGAAGCACGCGCCCGGGGTGAGCCGGACCGGCCGCCAACTGGCCGCGCCGAGGTCACCGACCACGTTGAGCCGTACGGTGCGGCCCCCCGGCCCGCCGGACTGGGCCGGGACGTAGCCCACGCCCCGGACGCCGCCGGCGATGTCCTCCCAGCGCGCGGCGTACCCGTCGACGGCCGACTGGTCGAAGGCCGGAAACGAGTGCGGTGCGACGACGTCCTCGGCGAGGACGTTGCCGTACGCCTGGGTGAGGTCGAGGTCGAGCGGAGGCAGCGCGCGCAACCTGCGCAGCACGCTGCCCAGGTAGTCGGCGAGCGGCGTCAACCCGTTTTCGGCCGCCTCGGCGTCGGCCGTCGCGGTCATGTATTCGGACCGCCCGACGCGTCGGAGTTGACGAACTCGGCCAGCCACTTGCGGAACTCGGCGCCCAGATCCTCGCGTTCGGCGGCGATCTGGACCACGGTCTGCAGGTAGCCCAGCGGCATGCCGGTGTCGTAGCGGGTGCCCCGGTAGACGATCGCGTGTACCGGTGTGCCCTCGGTACGCAGCAGCTCCATCGCGTCGGTCAGCTGGATCTCCCCGCCGCTGCCCGGCTGGGTACGGCGGATGGCGTCGAAGATCTTGCCGGGCAGCACGTACCGGCCGAGGACGGCGAGGTTGCTCGGGGCGTCCTCCGGCTTCGGCTTCTCGACCATGCCGGTCACCTTCACGACCTCGCCGATGTCGGTCAGCTCGGACTCCGCCGGCTCGACCGAGGCAATGCCGTACCGCTTGGTGTCGGCCGGGTCGACCTCGAAGAAGGCGAGCACCACGCCACCCGTGCGGGCCTGGAGTTCCAACATCGCCGGCAGCAGCGGCTCGGAGAGGTTGACGAACTCGTCGCCCAGCAGCACCGCGAAGGGCTGGTCGCCGACGTGCGACTCGGCGTACCCGACCGCGTGGCCGAGACCGAGCTGTTCCGGCTGCCGGCAGGTGTAGATCTCGGCGAGTTCGCTGGGCCGGCGCACCGCGGCGAGGGTCTTCTCGTCCCCCTTCTCCTCCAGCCGGGCCTCCAGGTCGGGGCGGCGGTCGAAGTGGTCCACCATCGACGTCTTGCCGCGACCGGTGATCAGCAGCACGTCCGAGATGCCCGCCTGGGCGGCCTCCTCGACGATGTACTGCAGCACCGGCCGGTCGACGACCGGCAGCAGCTCCTTGGGCACGGCCTTGGTGGCCGGCAGGAACCGGGTCGCCAGGCCGGCCGCCGGGATGACGGCCTTGACGGCACGGGGACGACCGGTCGCGGCGGCCGCTGAGGGGTTCGCTGAGTGCTCCGACATGTCGCGAGACTATCGGCCACGGCCGCGCCTCGGCGGGTGAGGACCAGAAGACGCGCCGCCCGCCTGACCGGTTCTGCCGGTGCCGGCAGAACCGGCTCCGGCCGGCTCGTCGGGCTCGACCGAGGAGCCGGGATCGACGCCGAGCCCGGCCCGGGGCAGGCCGTCCTCCGGGCTGCGTGCCGCCACCGGTACCGGCATCTCCCGGGTCGGCGGCACCACCCGGGCGGGGCACGCCCGTGCGGTGGTCGACTCCCGCGCGGCCGTGCCGCCGGTACCGGCGCCTCCCGGGTCGGCGCCGCCCGGGCCCGTCGCCAGGCGCCAGTTGTCCCGCCCGGCCGCCTTCGCGGCGTAGAGCGCGTGGTCCGCCGCCTCCAGCACCCCCGGGCCGGTGTCGGCATGGTCCGGGTAGACGGCGATGCCGATGGAGACCGTCACCGGGATCGACTCCTCGACACCCGCGTGCCCCATCACCGTGACCGGGGTGTCGCGGACGGCCGCGCCGAGCCGCTCGGCGACGATCGTGGCGCCCCACGTGTCGGTCTCCGGCAGCAGCACCACGAACTCCTCCCCGCCCTGACGGAAGGCGAGGTCCACCTCGCGGATCTCGCCGCGTACCCGCCGGGCGAACTCGGCCAGCACGGTGTCCCCGGCCGCGTGCCCGTACGTGTCGTTGACCTTCTTGAACCGGTCCAGGTCCAGGGCGAGGAAGCTCACCTTCCGCCCGAACCGGTTGGCCCGCTCCACCTCCCGGCGCAGCGACTCGCGCAGGTAGCGGTAGTTCCACAGCCCGGTCAGCGGATCGGTGAGCGACAGCCGCTGCGCCTCCTCGTGGACGCGCACGTTGTCCACCGCCACCGCCGCGTGCCCGGCGAAGGTCCGCAGGGTGACCAGGTCGTCGTCGTCGAACTCCTCCCCGCCGAGCCGGTCGTAGAGGGCGAGTACGCCCACCGCGGCTTCCGCCGACTCGACGCCGTCCGGGAGCTGGTTCGGCCCCGCCTCAGCGCGCCCGTCCTCGGGGGCGGCGAACGGCACCGCGATGTACGTCCGGCAGCGCGGCTCGCCGGACGCCACGGCCGCCGGTTCCACCCGGCCCCTGCGGGGCTGACCGGTCGCCGCGACCGCGCCGACCACCCCGCCGACCAGCGGCACCCCCGGCGGCTCGGTGCCGGGCGGGCGCCCGTCGAGCCCCTCGGTGCACTGGGCGACCAGCACGCCACCCGGCTCTGAGAGCAGCACCGCACCGGCCCGGGCACCGGTCGCCGCGAGCGCGCTGTGCAGGATCACCCGCAGGATCCGTTGCAGGTCGTGGGTACTGGCCAGGGTGTCGCCGAGCACGGCGAGGTGCCCGCGTAGCTGGTCCCGGCTGCTGGCCAGCGCCGCCAGGTAGCCGCCGGTCTCCCGGGTCATCCGATTGACCGCGCCGGCCAGTTGGCCGATCTCGTCGCCGCTGCGCACCGGTACCCGGGCGGTCAGGTCACCTGCGGCGACCCGGTCCACCGCGCCGGCCAGCTCCACCAGCGGCCGGGTGGTCACCCGGGCCAACCGCCAGGCGGCGGCGATCCCCAGCAGGGCGGCCAGCAGCACCACGGCCACCAGCACCGCGTGCAGACCGGGCGGCTGGTCGCTGGGCACCGACAGCACCAGGGGCAGGGGTTGCCCGTCGGCCGGGCCGGCCCGGCGAACATACCGCCCGTCGGCGGTGCCGGTGACGCCCTCGTCGCCCAGGAAAGCGGCGGCGGCGAGCACCGCCTCGCGGCCACCGGGGGACTCGGTGGTGTGCGCCACCTGGACGGGCGGGGCGGCGCCGTCGAGCAGGGTCACCGCGACCCCGGTCACCGCGGCGAGCCGCGCGATGAGCCCGGGGTCGACCGGCTGCGCGGCGGTGACCGCGCCCAGCGCCGCGCCGGCGGCGTCGCGCAGCTCCACCCGGACCGCGAGGGCGCCGATGGCGCCGCCGGCCGGTGCCGGCGCGGTGCAGTCCCGCCACGGTGCCGGCGGGGCGTCCGGGGTGGCGTAGCTGACCCGCCCGGTCGCGTCGGTGACCAGCACCGCCGCGGCGAGCCCCCGGCTGACCACCTGACTGGCGGCGCCGGCTTGATCGGCGGTGAGGGCGACCGCGTCCGCGGCGGCACGCAGCTGCTGGCAGAGCGCGTCGATCGAGGTGCGTACGGCGGTGGCGGCCACCGCCAGCCGCTCGGTGGCGCGGCTACGGTCGACCGACGCCACGGTGGAGGCGACGAAGACCGCGCCGAGCAGGACCGGGCCGAACGCCACAGCCAGGAAGGCTGCGGTCAACCGCCCGCGTAGCGTCAACGCTTCCCCCCGGAAGTTGCGCGACCGTTGTTTTGCGATGCTGACACAGAGCAACGACTAGGCAAGCGTTGCGTAAGGGGTGTTGCGTGCCGGAATTTGCTGAGGGAGCGGAAGTGACGCATGACGCGAAGCGGGCGGCGCGGGTGGCGCTGCTCGCGCGTCGCCGGGCGCTGACCGAGGCCGAGCGGCGGGCGGCGGCAGCGCGCGTCCAGGCCGAGCTGGTGGCCCTGGTACGCCGGCTGCGGCCGGCCCGGGTGGCCACGTACGCGCCGGTCGGCAGCGAGCCGGGCGGTCCGGACCTGCCCTCGGTGCTCGCCGACGCGCTGCCGGCCGGGGCGGAACTGCTGCTGCCGGTCCTCTGCGACGACCTGGACCTGGACTGGGCCGCCTGGGCCGGGCCGGAGGCGATGGTCGCCGCAGGCCGGGGTACCCGCGAGCCGGACTCGCCTCGACTGGGGGTGGCCGCGATCGCCACCGCCGATCTGGTCGTGCTGCCCGCGCTGGCCGTGGACCGCCGGGGCGTACGCCTGGGCCGGGGCGGCGGCTCGTACGACCGGGCCCTGGCCCGGGTGCCCACGGCCGTGCTCACGGTGGTGCCGCTGCACGACGGCGAACTGCTGGACGCGCTTCCCGCCGAACCGCACGACCTGCCGGTACGCGCGGCGGTCACACCGAGCGGCGGCCTGCACGCGTTGGCGCCCCCCTCGGGTGTCGTGCCCCACACTTCCGCTGGACGAACCGGGGGGCAATGACGCACCATTGGCACTCGAATCCGTCGAGTGCCAACCGGCCGTGCCAGATCCGGAGGAGAACGTGCCCACGTACCAGTACGCCTGCACCGCGTGCGGTCACCAGCTCGAGGCGGTGCAGTCTTTCTCTGACGAGCCGCTGACCGACTGCCCGGCGTGTGAGGGGCGGCTGCGGAAGCTGTTCAACTCCGTCGGCATCGTCTTCAAGGGCTCCGGCTTCTACCGCACCGACTCCCGCTCCTCCGGCTCGGACACCGCGTCGAGCACCTCCGCGAGCAAGTCCGGGACGTCCGACTCGTCGTCCTCCGGCTCGACCACCTCGACCTCCTCGTCGAGCAGCACGTCGTCCGGCTCGACCGGCGGTTCCTCCGGTGGCTCGTCGGGCGGTTCCTCCGGTGGCTCATCGGGCGGCGGCGCGAGCAAGAAGCCGGCCGCGGCCAGCACCTCCTGAGCTGAGGGACCACCCGCAGCCGGGTGCCGGTCAGTCCCAGTGCGGCGGGCGCTCGGCGAGCAGCCAGTCGTCGTTGCCGCCGGCCCGCTCGCCCCAGCCCCGGTCGGTGTCGTCGGCGGTCTGCTCGGGCAGCACCACGAAGTCGTCGCCCAGCTCGACCACGCGGTCGTCGTCGCCTCGGCTGCCGGGATCCTGCGTGCTCACGAGCGGCAAGGGTAACGCAGCTGCGGCGGCGCGGCCTGACCGCCGGGCGGCGGGCTGGTTGGTAGCGTCGGAGAGCGTGACGACCCCCCGATCCGGCCCGGCGTCCGACGACCAGTGGCGCCGGCCCGACCCCGGCGACGGGCCCCCGGCCGGAAAGCCGGCGGACCGCCTTCCCGGTCCCGGCGGTCACGGGGAGCCGCTCTCCGGCGTCGCGCCGACCACGGGCGGCCCCGCCGGCTACAGCGGGCCGCCGCCCACCACCCCACCGCCCGCCGGTTGGCGACCGCCGGTGCACCTGCGGCCGGCACCGCCACGGCAGCTGCCGGCACAGGACATGGTCGCGTTGGACGCGCAGGAACAGCGGGCGCAGCGGGCGACCTGGGGCGTCGGGGCGGTCGCCGGCGTCGTGCTGCTGGTCCTGGTCTGCCTGCTCTGCACCCGAGCGCTGTTCTGAGCCAGCCGGTCCTAGTCGAAGGTGCCGCCCCAGACCATCTCGGAACCCGAGTGGCCGGTGAGCCAGACGTAGACGATGGCGGTCACGCCCAGTCCGACCACCACGACCGACAGCACCGGGGACACCCAGCGGGGCAGCGCCGGCACCCGGCGGTGGCCGCTGGTCGCCACCAGCAGCAGGATGACCGCCACGGCCAACCCCACCGTGAACCGGAACAGGACGTCGCCGTACTCGGCGTGCTGGTTGATCTTCTCCAGGATCTCACCGGAGAAGCCCCGCGCGATCTGCCGCTCCTGGAGCGCCTCGCCGGACTGCACGCCGACGAAGGCCGTGATCGGCGCGACCACCGCCAGGATCGCCACCGCCCAGTCCAGCCGGGACCGGAACCGCGGCAGCACGATGTACGCGAGGGCGAGCAACACCAGCAGCGGGACGAAGACCACGACGGCGTGCACGATCAGCACGTGCAGGGGTAGGCCCAGTACCTGTCCGAACATCGGCACCTCCGGCGGTAGGTGATCGCGGGGTTGATCGCGGGGTTGCCAGCGTACGGCGCGTCGATATCCCCGCCCAGTCATCTGCTGGTGCATACGCGGGAACCACCGGCAGGGTTCAGGGCGCCGCCAGCTGATCAAGCGGGCTGTGGCCAGGGCCACCGGATGCCGTCGGCTGGTTGTCGGGCCGGGGTGGCCGTGCTGTCATTGACGCATGTCCAGTGGCGAGGAACTGCTCCGGTCGAGGGGCCTGCGGGTCACCCGACCGCGCCTCGCCGTGCTCGACGTCCTCGCCGAGGGCGGTCACCTGGAGGTCGACGAGATCACCCAGCGGGTGCGCGAGCGGCTCGACTCGGTCTCCACCCAGGCCGTCTACGACGTGCTCGGCGCGCTCTCCCGCGCCGGGTTGTCCCGCCGGATCGAACCGGCGGGGAGCCCCGCCCGCTACGAGGCCCGGGTCGGCGACAACCACCACCACGTGGTGTGCCGGGGCTGCGGCGAGATCGCCGACATCGACTGCGCCGTGGGCAGCGCTCCCTGCCTCGACTCGGGGGTCGCCCACGGCTTCCAGGTCGACGAGGCCGAGGTGACCTTCTGGGGGCTCTGCCCCGCCTGCCAGGCCCGCCGCTCCACCGACGACTGACGACCCGGCCCACGCCGCGCCGGCCGGCCCCGCGTCATGGCCGCCCAGCCCGGCCGGACCGGCCGTCCGCGTCGTCCTCGGTGAAGCTGTCGATTCCGGAGCGCCCCAGCGACGCCGCCACCGAGCGGCGGGTGCGCGGGCACCGGCGCCGACCGGGGCGTGGCACTCTTGGTTGGTGGATTCCGTCGACGTCGGCCTGTTCGGTCCCGATTCGGTTACCTGGAAGCTGCACGCGGAGCCGATTCTCTTCGTCGCCGGTCTGCGCTCGCTCTACCTCCAGGCGCTGCACCCGCGGGCCATGGCCGGGGTGGCGCAGAACAGCAACTACCGCCGGGATGCCTGGGGCCGCCTGATCCGCACCGCCGACTACGTCGGGACCACCGTCTTCGGCACCCGTGTCGAGGCGGAGGAGGCCGGGCAGCGGCTGCGCCGGCGGCACGCCCGGATGACGGCGGTCGACCCGGCCACCGGCGAGCGGTTCCGAGTCGACGAGCCGGACCTACTGCGCTGGGTGCACGTCACCGTGGTGGAGTCGTTCCTCGACACCGCGCGCCGGGCTGGTGTGCCGCTGGACGCCGAGGAGGTGGACGGCTACTACACCGAGCAGCGCCGGAGCGCCGCCCTGGTGGGGCTGGCCCCGGAGACGGTTCCCGGCACCGCCGCCGAGGTGGCCGAGTACTACCGGCAGATCCGCCCCGAGCTGCGGATGACCCGCGAGGCCGCCGAGACAGCCCTGTTCCTGACCGCCCCACCGCTGCCGTGGAAGCTCAGCCTGCCCGCCCGGGTCGGGCTCAACCTCGGCCCACCCAGGTGGGCGTACCTGGGGATCGCGGGCACCGCGCTCGCGCTGCTGCCGGCCTGGGCGCGGCGGCTGTACGGCGGGCTCGGCCTGCCGACCACCGCCCTGTCGGCGGACGTGACGGTACGCGCGCTGCGGCTCGCCCTCACCGCGTTGCCCCGCGACTGGCGGGAGGGCCCGATGCAGCGCGCGGCCAAGGACCGCGCCGCCCGGCTGACCGCCACCGGCTGACCTCAGGCCAAGCCTCAAGGAACGGGCGCCCGGCTGACCGCAGGCCGAGCCTCGGAGATGTGCCCGGAAGCCGGCGCTCCTGCGGTGGGGTCAGCCCGGCTCGGCGGGCGGTTCGGTGGGGCGGTCGACCGCGGCCCACGGCTCCTTGCCCGGCAACGCGGCGCCGGCCGGGCAGGTGCGCCGGTAGTCGCACCAGCCGCAGCGCGGGCCGGGTGTGGTCGGGAAGGCGTCGTCCGGATCGCCGCCGTCGGCGACCGCGCGCTCGGCCGCCATGATGTCGCGGGCGGTCTCCTCGGCGCGGGTCAGCTGCCGCGCCAGCGACTCGACCGTGTGCTCGTGCGCCGCGACCGTGCCGCTGGGCAGGTGGTGCAGCTCGACCCGGCGGCACGGGCGGCGGAACACCCGCTCGGCCGCGTACGCATAGAGCGCCAACGCCTGCGAGCCCCGCGCGTCGTCGGTGTCCAGCCCGGTGCGGCCGGTCTTGTAGTCGACGATGACCAGCTCGGGGCCCTGCTCACCGGGCCGGGAGTCGATCCGGTCGGCGCGGCCGTTGAACGCCAGCACCCCGGTCTTCACCGCCACCACCCGCTCCACGCCGACCGGCTCGTCGGCCGGATCCAGCCCGCCGACGTACGCCTCCAGCCAGCCCAGGGCCCGCCGGTAGGCGTCGCGCTCCTGCTCGTCGTCGCGGTAGCCATCCCGTACCCAGGTGCCCTTGAGCAGGGTGGGCAGCACCTCCGGGCGGCGCCGGTCGGTGGGCAGGGCGTACCAGTTCTTCAGGGCGGTGTGCACGCTGGCGCCGAGCGAGTTGTGCGCCCACGGCGGGCCCTTCGGCGGCGCGGGGCGGTCGACGTAGGAGTAGCGGTACCGCCGTGGGCAGTCGGCGTACGCACCCAGTTTGCTCGGCGTGCAGACGAACAGCCGCTCCGGCATGCCCTCGAAGCCGAGCTGTTCGGGCTGTGCGTCGCGGGGCCGGGGCGCACGGCCACCGGCGGCGGGTCGTCCGGCTGGGGAGGCTCGTCGCACGCCAACGATCCTGCCATCCACCCCCGACAGTCCCGTCGCCCCGGTCAGCCGGCGCCGGTGAAGTCGGCCACAAAGGCGAAGATCGCGTCCGCGATGAGCTGCACGGCGATCGCGGCCAGCAGCAGGCCGGCGATCCGGGTGAGCACCTCGATCCCGCCGGGGCGCAGGATCTTGACGATCCCGCCGGAGAACCGCAGCACGATCCAGACCGCCAGCATCACCGCGACGATCGCGGCGGCGATGGCGGTGTAGTCCGCCGCCCGCTCGGCCTGCTGGACGAAGAGCATGGTCGCCACGATCGCGCCGGGCCCGGCCAGCAGCGGCGTACCCAGCGGCACCAGGGCGATGTTCGAGGTGGCCTGCTTGCTCGGGTCGTCGGCCTTGCCGGTCAGCAGCTCCAGCGCGACCAGCACGAGCAGCAGCCCGCCGGCCGCCTGCAGCGCCGGCAGGTCGACGTGCAGGTAGGCGAGCAGCGTCTGACCCGCCACCGCGAAGACCACGATCACACCGAGCGCCAACGCGACCGCCTGCCAGGCAGCCCGGTTGCGCTCCCGGGCCGCCAGCGGGCCGGTCAGCGCGAGGAAGATGGGCATCATGCCCGGCGGGTCGACGATCACCAGCAGGGTCACGAAGACCTCGCCGAACAACTTGAGATCCACCCGGTCACCGTAGCCGTGGGCGGCAGGACCGGAACTCCGGTCAGCCCGAAGCGACCTCGGTCACTCCGGACGAGGCGGCGACGATCCGCTCGTACGCCTCCGGGCTGGTGGTGAAGGCGCCCAGCCGAACCGTCTTGTGGGTGCCGTGGAAGTCCGACGAGCCGGTCACCAGCAGGCCCAGTTCGGCGGCGAGCCCGTGCACGTGCGCCCGCTCGGCGGGCGAGTGGTCCTCGTGGTCGGCCTCCAGGCCGGCCAGGCCCACCCCCGCCAGCTCGCCGATCAGCGTGTCCGGCGCGATCCGCCCGCGCCGGGTGGCCCGCGGGTGGGCGAACACCGGTACGCCGCCGGCCGCCCGGATCAGCTGGACCGCCTGGAAGACGTCGATGTCCTCCTTGGGCAAGCGGTAGCGCTCCCCCAACCAGTCCGGCCCGAACGCCTCGGTGGTGGTGGCGACCAGGCCGGCGCGGATCAGCGCCTGCGCGATGTGCGGCCGGCCGACCGTCCCGCCGCCCGCCCCGGCGAGGATCTCCGGCCAGCTCACGTCGATACCGTCGGCCCGCAGCAGCGCCACGATCCGCTCGCCGCGCTCCACCCGGGCGGCCCGCACCCGCGCCAGCTCGGCGACCAGCTCCGGAGCGTCCGGATCGAAGAGGTACGCCAGCAGGTGCAGCGGCAGCGGCGGCTGTGCGCCGTACCAGCGGCAGGACAGCTCCGCCCCGCGGACCAGGCGCAACCCGGGCGGCAGTGCCCGCAGCGCCGGCTCCCAGCCGGCGGTGGTGTCGTGGTCGGTGATCGCCACGACGTCCAGCCCGGCCTCGGCGGCGGCGCGGACCAGCTCGGCCGGGTCGAGCGTGCCGTCGCTGGCCGTGGAATGGGTGTGCAGGTCGATCCGCGGGGTCATCGCCCGACGTTATCGGGCGTCCGGTCAGCCACCGCTGACCACCACCGGGCTCTGTCCGGCTTCGACGCCGGGGACGGCGACCGGTACGGCGGGGCGGCTGATGCGGACCCGGTCGACGTCCATCCGGACCAGTCCGCCGCCGCTATCGGCGTAGTACGCCGTGCCCGGGGCGCTCCAGACCACGGTGCCGGTCATCTCCGGCCCCGCCACGTACGGAACGGCGGAGGTGCCGAGCAGCTCCAGGTCGACCAGCAACGCGGCGTCCTGGTCCTCGGCGCGTCCGTTGACCAGCAGCCAGCGTCCGTCCGGCGAGACCACGCCCAGGCCGTCGCCGCCCAACTCCGGCCCGCAGTCCGGGCCGGTCGGGGCGAGGCTCTTCGTCGGGTCGAGCAGGGTCAGGCAGCGGCGTTGCGGGGTGCCGGTGGCGACCTCGCCGACCACGCGCCCGTCGGCCAGCGCCCCGAAGACGTGTGTGCTGGCCCGGTCGGTGCCCTCGTCGAGCGGACCGGGGCGTGGTCGCCACAGCGCGTGCCCGGGACGGTCGGAGGCGAGCCGCACCAGGACGGCGTCGTCGACGAACCGCAGCGGCACGGCCTCGGCCGGCGCCTCGGCGCGCACGACGGCGGTCAGCTCGCCGTTGGCTATCCCGGCGGTGGCCAGCACGGTGCCCTGCTTCCAGGCGACCCGCCGGCCCTCCAGGTCGAGGACGATCTCGTCGGCACCGGCCAGCAACACCTGCGCCGCGCCGGTCGGCGTCACCGCCCACAGGTAGCGACCGCGCAGGGTCGGTGCCCCGATGGCCAACCAGCCACGTCCGTCGGCGAGGCGGTGGGCCCGCTCGACCCCACCGGCACCGGCGATGTGCACCCGCCGGCCCTGCGCGGTGGCGATCGTCTCGCCTAGCACCAGGTCGACCTCGGCGAGTGGGGTCCCGGTGTCCGGCCCGGTCGGCGGTGCGACGGTCGGGAAGGCCACTTCCGGCATCGGATCCGGGTCGCCGATCACCACGGTGTTGCCCGGTGGCGGCCGATCTTCGCCCAGCTGCGTCGCCCCCGCGCTGACCGCGACGATCGCCGCGGCGGCCAGGCTCATCCCGGCGAGGGCACGGCGACGCTGGATCCGGTTCGCCCGCCCGATCGCCACGCCCGCCGGATCGTGGGCGGGCGCACGCGATGCCGCCGCCTGCCGGGAGAACGCCTCCCGGACGGCGCGTTCCAGCTCGTCCTGCGACACGTTCAAAGAACGATCCGGAGCCCCGCTCGGGTTGTCACGACCTCCGGTAACAGCGTTCACCGGTGCTCTCCCACCAGGGCCGCGTCCGGCTGCGGGACGGCTACCGGCGACTGCTCGGGCCGCTCGGCCGGTACGTCGACTCGGCTCGCACCGCGCGCGGTGGTGGCGTCGCCGTACCCACCGGTGGCCGGCTCAGGGGAGCCGGTCGGGGTGGCCGTCTGGTCAGAAAAGTCGGCCGAGGTGGCTGGCCGGACCACGGCCGGCTGGCCCGGGGACAGCGCCATCCCGGCGGCGACCGACCCGGCTCGCCCGGCCTGCGGCAGACCGCCGGCCCGCCCGGCGAGGCCCGGCCGGGGCCGGCTGCTCGTCGGCGCCCCGGCGCCCACACGCCCGCCACGGCGGATGGCGGCCTGCTCGGACGCCCCGGCCCCGGGCAGCGCGAAGGCCTCGTCCGCGCCGAGCCGGCGGCGGAGAGTGTTCAGGGCGCGGGAGGTCTGACTCTTGACCGTGCCGGTGGAGATGTCGAGCAGCGCGGCGGTCTGCGCCTCCGACATGTCCTCGTAGTAGCGGAGCACCAGCACCGCGCGTTGCCGGGCGGGCAGCGCGCGCAGGTGCCGCCACAGCACGTCCCGGTCCAGTTGCCGCTCGATCTCGTCGGTGGCGGGGTGCTCGGGCAGCACCTCGGTCGGGCGCTCGCCGTGCCAGCGGCGCCGCCACCAGCTCGTCGAGGTGTTGACCATGACACGGCGGGCGTACGGCTCGATCGCCTCGATCCCGCCGAGGCGCTTCCAGGCGAGGTACGTCTTGGTCAGCGCGGTCTGGAGCAGATCTTCCGCGGTGCCCCAGTCACCGGTGAGCAGGTACGCGGTCCGCAGCAGGGCCCCGGAACGGGCCGTGACGAAGTCACGGAACTCCTCTTCCAGCGGGTTGCTGCTCGCCACGCGCCACCTCCGTTCCTGGCCCTGCCCGGCAGCCTGCCATGGCCGGACCAGGCGGGTCGAGGGCGAAAGGTGCGCAGTGGCTCCGATGTTCGGTCGGAAAGTTTCAGGCCCCGTCGTCGGCCTTGGCCTCGTCCTGCTCCTTGCCCAGCCGCGCCTCGACCGCCTGCGGCTCGTACATCTCCTCGACGACGCGCAGGTAGAGCTCGTTGGGGTTGGGCAGGTTCTTGACCTCGCGGAGCGCCTGCTCCTGACCGGCCGACTCCAGCACGAAGGTGCCGTAGTTGAGGGCACGGCCGGCCGGCGTCTGTTCGTACTTCATGTCGGTGACCCGGACCAGGGGCATCATCGCGACACGCCGGGTGATGATGCCGTTGACCACCATGACCCGCTTGTTGGTCAGGATGAACCGGTCGTACCACCAGTCGGCGACCCGCCAGGCCACCCAGCCCATCACCGCGAACCAGAGCAGCACCGCGACCGTGGTGAGCGCGCCGACGTTCTGCCCGGCGAGGAAGCCGGAGAGGTAGCCGAGCACGAAGGTGGCCGCGACGCCGATGACGATCGGCGTGACGAGGTGGATCCAGTGCCGCTTCCACTCGCCCCGGTAGCGCTCAGTGGGGAAGAGGTAGCGCGCGACCAGTGAGCTGGGCTCGTCCTCCAGCGGCAGGACCCGCCGCGGCGTCATGCCGCTGGCGTCGGCCCGCAGCCCGGCCAGTTCCTCCTCGGAGATTTGCGGCGGCGGCTGGTAGCCGCCTTCGGGGTCGCGCACCCAGGCCCGGCCGGACCGACCCTCATCGGCGTACGGCCCGTCGCCGTAGCCGGCGTCGTCGGAGAAGGCGGGGCCGTCGGAGGGGCGGGCCCCGGAGCCGTAACCCGGACCGTCGTCGGGGTCGATCCGGGGGATCGGCTCGGTGTCGCGTTCCCGGCGCTCCCGGTCGGGGTCGTCAGGGTCGAAGGGCGGGCCGGAAGGGCTTCCCATCGGAGGCTAGGCGACCAGACTGGTGAAGAAGTCGCCGAAGCCCTGGGCGATGTCCATGATCCCACCGCCCAGCGACTTGAACACGTCCGCGGCGGAGTTCGGCCGGTAGGCGACGAAGAAGATCAAGAATGCGATTCCGGCCCAGGTGAGGACCTTCTTGACCATGGCGGGCCATCCTCTCGCGCGGCGCCGGGTCCCATTACCGCAGCGGCACCCAGAGTATCAGCGTGGTCTCTTACCGTGAATATCTGCGTCCGTTCTCCGACATTCCGGGGTGGCTGTCAAGCCTTCCCGTGCAGGTACGGGGACGGTGCGCCGTACACGAGCTCGGGCGGCGTCCACTCGACCAGGTCGTGCAGCACCACGTCCTCCGCGAGCAGATGCCCCGCGCTCGCCGGCCAGGCTATCGCATACAGCCACAATCCCCGAGCCTCGCCGGCGTACGCGCTTCGATCTGTCAGCGAATTCACCAGCCACAGTGGAGTGGGGTGGCCGGCCACCCGGATCCCTGCCCGCCCGACATGACCGGGATGCCCGGGCCCCGGGTCGGTGAGTGCCTCGGCCAGCTCCGGTCCCGCGTCCGGGCCCGGCACCCCGGCGTACCGCGCGCCCAGGCCCACGCCCGGCTCCTCGGCCACGAAGACGAGGTCGGCGGGGCCCTCACCGAGCGGCGCCGGACCGGCGCAGGCGACCGCCGTGGCGCGTACGCCGAGCCGGTCGTCACCGGCCCACGCCACGCCGGTCGTGGTCCATCCCGGCGGCAGCGGCCACGGGCACCACAGCGGCACCGCCGGCCGCTCCGACTCCCCGGCGGCCTGGATGCGGTCGACGACGCTGGCCACGATCTCGGCGCCGATGTGCTCGGGTACGTGCAGCGGTGCGACCGGCCCGCAGGCGGTGCAGCGCGACTCGGCGTGCATCAGGTCCGGCGGTCGCACCCACCCGCCGCACCTGGGACAACTCACCGCAACTGTCACCACTCCACCGTCGCCCCGCACCGGCGAGCCGTCAAGCGGAGCGGCGCATTACCCCCGGGACCAGCCCGAGGTCAGCCCCGGAATCAGCCCGGGATCAGTTCGGCGGCGGTCCGGCGTGAGCCCGGATCCACGAATGCATGGCGATCCCGCTCGCCACGCCCGCGTTGATGGACCGGGTCGAGCCGTACTGGGCGATCGAGAAGAGCTGGTCGCAGGCGGCCCGGGCGGCGTCCGACAGGCCGGGGCCCTCCTGACCGAACAGCAGCACGCACCGCCGGGGCAGCGTGGTGGTCTCCAGCGGGCGGGAGCCGGGCAGGTTGTCGATCCCGACCAGCGGCAGGCCGCGTTCCGCCGCCCAGTCGGCGAACTGCTCGATCGTCTCGTGGTGCCGGACGTGCTGGTAGCGGTCGGTCACCATGGCCCCGCGCCGGTTCCACCGGCGCCGGCCGACGATGTGCACCTCGGCGGCGAGGAAGGCGTTCGCGTTACGGACGACCGTGCCGATGTTGAGGTCGTGCTGCCAGTTCTCGATCGCCACATGGAAGTCGTGCCGCCGCCGGTCCAGGTCGGCCACGACCGCCTCACGCCGCCAGTACCGGTAGCGGTCGACCACGTTGCGCCGATCACCGTCGGCGAGCAACTCCGGGTCGTAGTGGGGGTCGTCCGGTGGATCCCCGGCCCAGGGTCCCACGCCGACGTCGAGCTGCTCACCGGTCACGGTCACGCAGGGTACGCCCCGCCGCCTCGGCACCGGCCAGCCGTCCGGCCGGCACGGCCGGACGGGACGGGCTAGCCCAGTCCGAGCGCGCCGCCGAGCCGGTCGAGGAACCGGCTGTCGGCCGGGGCCAGCACGCCGCCCGGGACCATCGCCGACGCCGTACGGCAGACCCGAACCGCGCCCGACTGCACCCATTGCCGGTACGCCGCCGAATCGGCCGGGTCGGCGCGGCGGTCGAGCACCCGCACCACGGCCCGGCAGGCGGCGAGCACGTCCACCAGGTCGGCGAGTTGCGTCGTCGGTGCCGGCGCCCCGTCGTGCCGAGCGTAGATCGCGGCCACCACCGTCCGGACCAGATCGCTGTCGAAGGCTCGGCCGGCGGCCACCGCGTCCAGCCCGGCGAGTCCGGCGGCCACGCCCCGGTATGGTCGCCCCGGCGCCGGCTGGACGGCGGCCACGATCACCCGGCCCGGCAGTCCGGTGAGCAACTCCCACTCGGTGGCGGAGTACGGCCCAGCGATGGTGGGCGCGACGCGGCGGCCGGCGGGCCGCCCTCCGGCCGCGGCGTGGCTCATGCCGGCACTCCGCTGCGCTGCGTGCCGCCACGAGGCTCCATCGCGCTGAGCCTGACGACTCGCTCGCAGCGCTCGCTCATGGCGGGACCTCCGGCGCCAGCATATGCGCCGAGGTGGGGGCCGGACCGGGTCCGCCACGAACCCGCCGGGTAACGGCCCCGCCGGCGAGCGTGGGCGGCCGGACAACGCCGCTGGGTGGGCGTTGCGGCGGGCCCCGCCGGAGGCGTACCCGGCGACCGCCTACGGGTTCAGCGCGGCTCGGGGAAACTGGGCCGCTCCGGGTCGACGCCCTCGGGCACCGCCGCCGCCGCGTACTCCCGCTTGGGGACCATCACCTTGCGCCGGAAGACACAGACCAGCGTGCCGTCCTGGTTGTAGCCACGGGTCTCCACGGCGACCACGCCCCGGTCGGGCTTGGAGGACGACTCGCGCTTGTCCAGCACGGTGGTCTCTCCGTAGATCGTGTCGCCGTGAAAGGTCGGGGCGACGTGCCGCAACGACTCGATCTCCAGGTTGGCGATCGCCTTGCCGCTGACGTCCGGCACCGACATGCCCAGCAGGAGGGAGTAGATGTAGTTGCCGACCACGACGTTGCGCTTGAACTGGCTCGCCGTCTCGGCGTAGTGCGCGTCCAAATGCAGCGGATGGTGGTTCATGGTGAGCAGGCAGAACAGATGGTCGTCGTACTCGGTGACCGTCTTGCCCGGCCAGTGTCGGTAGACCGCGCCGACCTCGAACTCCTCGTAGTAGCGCCCGAACTGCATCCTTGTCCCCTTCGACGGACGGCGATGGAGTTCGGCACAGCATGCCTTATCGATGGCTAAAGCGAGCCCGGGGGCGCTGGCGAAGTCGAAATGTCACAGTGACCGCGAGCCGGGTCGGGGAAACCGCAGGTCAGGGCGGGCGCGACCGGCCGGACCAGAGCGGCCCGACCGGGCCCGGACGCAATGAGCGGCGGGGCCCTCCCCGGCACCCGCCGCCCACGCTCTGATGGTCAAGATTCTGCCGTACGCCCGTCCGACTGCACAGAGACCGAGGTCACATTTACCTTTTTGTGACATCACACAGCGTAACCGATCATCAATCCACAAGCGATCTCCGCAGGTCGAATCGGCGCAAGTCAACGTCGAAGTTACCAAGCCGTAGCACGAACAGGGGTTGATCTCCCTGGAAACGCTCCCATCACGGCCGGTTACGCAAGTGCGACGTGCATTTGCGTATTGCCGGCGACCGGGGGGACCGACGGTGATCGATGCGGACAAAAGCCCCCAGCCGGGGCCGCGCCCAGGGTTTCGGTGCCACCACGGCGGGAATGCGCCGGGGTACGCCCGGGTTCCACCAGACGTAGCTGTTCCGCGTGATCGGAGATATTCGCATGGCAACCGTCGAGCTGACCACGGCTAACTTCGACCAGGTGACCGAGAGCGACGGCATCGTGCTGGTCGACTTCTGGGCCGACTGGTGCGGCCCCTGCAAGCGGTTCGCCCCGGTCTACGAGCGCTCCTCCGAGAAGCACTCCGACATCACCTTCGGCAAGGTGGACACCGAGGCTCAGCAGGACATCGCCGCCAAGTTCGACATCCGGTCCATCCCCACGATCATGGCCATCCGCGACGGCGTGATCGTCTTCGCCCAGCCGGGCGCGCTGCCGGAGTCGGCCCTGGAGAACCTCATCGAGCAGGTGCGCGCTCTCGACATGGAGGACGTACGCAAGAAGCTCGCCGAGCACAAGCACTGACGTACCACACGCCACGGTGGCCGGGCCCGGATCGGGACCCGGCCACCGGCGTCTCCGCCCGCACCGCGGACACCCGGGCTCGTGGCGGCTGGGCCTCGGCCGGAATCAGCTCGGACCGTCGCGGCCCGGTCGCGCCCCCCGAGGCAGCGAGCAGGCGGCCGTACCGCCGGGCATCCGGTGCCGGTTGCGGGCCACCCAGCGGTACGCGGGCCAGGCCGCGGCCCGCACCGGCGCGAACCGTAGCCCCGCCCCGGCGATCCGCCAGCCGCCGCGGCTGCTGCTGAGCAAAGCGGCGATGGCGTCCGGGCCGGCGGCGCTGGTGCCGTCGGGCGCCACCCACCGCACCGCCTCGTCGCACTCGGCCTCGGTCAGCCCGAGCCGGCCGAGGTCGGCGAACTGCCAGGGCACCACCTGGGCGTCGGTCGGGATCCGGCGCGCGATGAACTCCGCACACCGGGTGCAGAACGCGCAGTCCCCGTCGTACACGAACGTCGCTGTGGCCACGCCTCCATCCTCCCTCCGGCGAACCCGCCGACCAGCGTGTCACTTGCACCATCGTCGTACGTGTGTTCGAATGATGGTCATGCGCTGGGACAACCTCGCCGCTCCCCCGGTGGAGGGAACTCCCGGCCGGGCAGCGCCAGCGACGCCACCCCTGCCGCTGGCGCTGCCCGGCGCGGTCGTACGCACCTTCGACACCCCGGGCTTCGCCGGTATGACCTTCCACGAGGTGCGGGCAAAGTCGATCATCAACAAGGTCCCTGGCGTGTCCCGCGTGCCCTTCGAGTGGACGATCAACCCGTACCGGGGATGCAGCCATGCCTGCGTGTACTGCCTTTCGGGAGACACACCGATCCTGATGGCCGACGGGTGCACCAAGGCGATCCGTGACCTGGAGGTGGGCGACCGGATCTACGGGACCGAACGGCGAGGAGCGTATCGCCGTTACGCCGTGACGACCGTTCTGGCCAAGTGGTCGACGGTGAAACCTGCCTACAGAGTCAGACTCGAGGACGGCACGACGCTGGTCACCAGCGACGACCATCGCTTTCTCACCGATCGAGGCTGGAAGCATGTCACTGGGGCCATGAGCGGCGACGGACAGCGCCCCTATCTGACCACGAACAACCGGCTGATCGGCACAGGACGCTTCGCGGACGGGCCCAAGGAGAACGAGGCTTACCGGCGTGGCTACCTCTGCGGCATGGTCCGCGGCGACGGCCACACGGGTACGTACTCATACCCGTCTGGCGTGGTGCACAGGTTCCGGCTCGCCTTGGCCGACAAGGTGGCGCTGCACCGCACTCGGCGGTACCTACGCGAGTTCGGGGTGGAGACAACGTGGTTCTCCTTCGCGCCCGCCAGTTCGAAGCGCCGATCCATGCAAGCCATTCGCACCTCAAAAAAGGCGGATGTCACTGCCGTCAGGGAGCTGATTGCCTGGCCCAGGCAGGCCGACGACGATTGGCGCCGGGGTTTCCTCGCCGGCATCTTCGACGCCGAAGGCAGCTGTAGCCGGGGGATCCTGCGGATCACCAATCGTGACGACGACATCCTTGCCCGGACCGCCGAGGCACTGCGTCACTTCGGCCTGGCCGCAGTCCTCGAGGACCGAGGGCTGGCAAACCGGGTCCGCTCCCTACGGTTGGCGGGTGGCATCGGCGAACGGTTACGATTCTTTCACCTGACCGATCCCGCTATCACCCGTAAGAGGTCGATCGAAGGGTCCGCGCTGAAGTGTCGGGCCCGACTCAAGGTCATCGCCATCGAACCTCTCGGACTGGCGCTGCCCCTGTGGGATATAACCACCGGAACGGGTGACTTCATCGCCGACGGAGTGGTGAGCCATAACTGCTTCGCGCGCAACACCCACACCTACCTGGATCTCGATGCGGGGGCGGACTTCGACCGGCAGGTGATCGTCAAGGTCAACGCCGGCGAGCTGGTGCGCCGCGAGCTGGCCGCGCCCCGCTGGCGGGGCGCGCACGTCGCGATGGGCACCAATGTCGACTGTTATCAGCGGGCCGAGGGGCGTTACCAGCTCATGCCGCCGATCATCGAGGCGCTGCGCGACTTCGCCAATCCGTTCTCGATCCTGACCAAGGGCACCCTGATCCTGCGTGACCTGCCTCTGCTGCGGCAGGCAGCCCAGGTCACCCGGGTCGGTGTGTCGTTCTCGGTGGGCTTCGTCGACGAGCGGCTGTGGCGGTCGGTCGAGCCGGGCACGCCGAGCCCGCGCCGACGGTTGGCGGCGGTACGCCAGTTCGCCGACGCCGGCTTCGAGGTCGGGGTGCTGATGGCGCCGATCCTGCCCGGCCTCAGCGACTCCGACGAGTCCATCGACGCCACGGTGGCGGCGGTAGCCGCCGCCGGCGCGACCAGCGTGACACCGCTGCCCCTGCACCTGCGCCCCGGCGCCCGCGAGTGGTACGCCCGCTGGCTCGCACGGGAGCACTGCCACCTGGTCCCCCGCTACCGCGAGCTGTTCCGGTCGGGCGCCTACAGTCCGCAGTCGTACCAGCGGGAACTGACCGCGCGGGTGCGCATCGCCGCACGCCGCCACGGCCTGAGCCGACCGGAACAGGGTGACCACCGCCAACTGCCGCAGCCGTCGGCACCGGCGCCCGAGCAGCTCAGCCTGCTCTAGCGCGCTCCCCCGGCCAACCCCGACTCCCCGGTCCGGCGCCCCGTCACCCGGCCGAGTTGCCCCGTCCACGGTCGGCGTCCTGACCGGACCGGGCCTCGGCGGCGCGGCTAGAGTCGGCGGAGTGCGTTCCGCTCAGCAGATCCTCGCCGACTCCGCCGTGATCGCCGTCGTGGGCGCGTCCCGCGACCCGAGCAAGGCCGCGCACCGGGTGCCGGCCGAGATGCAGCGGTACGGCTGGCGGATCATCCCGGTCAACCCGGCCGCCGACGAACTGTTCGGTGAGCCCGTGTACCGCTCCCTGGCCGACATCCCGCACCCGGTCGACCTGGTGGATGTGTTCCGTCCTGCGGAGGATGCCGTCGAGGTGGTCCGCCAAGCGGTGGCGATCGGCGCCCCGGCGGTCTGGTTGCAGTTGGGCATCGTGTCGCCGCAGGCGCGTCAGATCGCCCAGGAAGCCGGCATCGACTACGTCGAGAACCACTGCCTCGTCGTCGAGCGCGCCGCCGCCAACCTCACCCGGCTGGGCTGAACCTGGCTGTTAAAAGGGGGCCCCTGCTCTACCGGAGGCGTTAAGAAGGGGCCCTTCCTTACACCTCAGAGCTTGTACTCGCGGAGCAGGCCGCGGGAGATGATGGTCTTCTGGATCTCTGAGGTGCCCTCGCCGATGAGCAGGAACGGCGCCTCCCGCATCAGCCGCTCGATCTCGTACTCCTTGGAGTAGCCGTAGCCGCCGTGGATGCGGAACGCCTCCTGGACGACCTCGGCGCAGTACTCCGAGGCGAGCAGCTTGGCCATCCCGGCCTCGACGTCGTTGCGCTGGCCGGCGTCCTTGAGCCGGGCGGCGTTGACCATCAGGGCGTGCGCCGCCTCGATCTTCGTACCCATCTCGGCGAGCTTGAAGGCGATCGCCTGGTGCTTCGCGAGCGGCTGGCCGAAGGTCCTGCGCTGCTGGGCGTAGGCGACGGCCAACTCGAAGGCGCGGATGGAGATGCCGCAGGCCCGCGCCGCGACGTTGACCCGGCCGACCTCGATGCCGTCCATCATCTGGTAGAAACCGCGGCCCACCTGTTCGGCGCCGCCGAGCACGGCAGCGGCCGGGACGGTGACGCCGTCGAGCACCATCTCGGTGGTCTCGACGCCCTTGTAACCCATTTTGTCGATCTTGCCGGGAATGGTCAGGCCGGGGGCGGTCTCGCCGAAGCCAGGTTCCTTCTCCAGCAGGAAGGTGCTCATGTTGCCGTACACCGACTCGGCGCCGGTGTCGGTCCTGACCAGGGTGGCCACCACCGACGAGTACGCCCCGTTGGTCAGCCACATCTTCTGGCCGTTGATGACGTAGGTGTTCCCGTCGCGGACCGCCTTCGACTTGATCGCCGAGACGTCGGAGCCACACTCCGGTTCGGACATCGAGAAGGCGCCGCGCACCTCGCCGGTGGCCATCTTCGGCAGCAGGCGCGCCTTCTGTTCGGCGGAGCCGTGCTGCGAGATCAGGTACGCCACGATGAAGTGCGTGTTGACGATGCCGGAGATCGACATCCAGCCCCGGGACAACTCCTCCACCACCAGGGCGTAGGTCAGCAGAGACTCGCCGAGACCGCCGTACTCCTCGGCGATGGTGAGGCCGAACAGCCCCATCTCCTTCATCCCGTCGAGGATGGCGGTCGGGTACTCGTCGGCGTGCTCCAGGCGCTGCGCGTGCGGGATGATCTCCTTGTCGGCGAACTCCCGGACGGTCTCCAGGATCGACCGCTGCTCGTCGGTCAGGCCGGGCGTCTGGGCGAGTCGAGCCATCTCAGCCTCCGGGGAATCGGCGCCTTACTCATAGGTAACTAAACGCTCGATCAGTATCGGTCGGGGGGCCGGCCCGGCCAAGGTGACCAGTCCACACAACCGCTGTGAAAAGGTTCACCGCTGCGGGTAGCGTCCCGCAAAGAGGGTGCCGCCCGCCAGGGGCGGGGCGCCCGGTAGGGATGCCGCACCGCGGGACGGAAGAGGAGAGCCGTGAGCCAACCGCCCGAGCCGGACCAGCCGCCGTCGCCCTACGAGCCGCCGCCGAGGGGACAGCCACCAGGCGGGCAACCGCCGTCGTACGGCCAGCCGGCGGGCAGCCAGCCGCACGGAGAGCAGCCGACATACGGCCAGCCGCACGGAGAGCAGCCGGCGTACGGGCAGCCGCACGGAGAGCAGCCGGCGTACGGGCAGCCGTCGTACGAGCACCCGGGCCAGCCGCCACACGGCCAGCAGTGGGGGCAGCAGCCGCCGTACACCCCACAGGTGCCCTACGGGCAGTACGGTCCGCCGTCTCCCCCACCCGGTGGTGGCGGCACCAACGTGCTCGCCATCCTGTCGCTGGTCTTCGCGTTCGTCTTCGCCCCCGCCGGCATCGCCCTGGGCCATCTGGCCAAGCGCCAGATCCGCACCAGCGGCGAGGAGGGCGACCAGCTCGCCACCTGGGGCCTGATCCTCAGCTACATCTTCACCGGCATCTACCTGGTGGCCTGCTGCGGTTGGCTGGCTCTGGTGATCTGGGCCGGCTCCGACGGCACCCACACCTGAGCTGAGCCACGCTCAGCGGAACTGGGCCTCCCGCACGCTGTTGCCGCCGTCGACCACCAGCATCTGGCCGGTGATGTACGACGCCGCCGGCGAGCAGAGGAAGGTGATCGCCGCGGCCACCTCGTCCGGGGTGCCGGGGCGGCCCACCGGCGTACCCAGGCCCTGCTTGATCTCGGCCATGGTGGAGGCTGCGGTGTAGATGGTGCCCGGGGCGACCGCGTTGACCGTCACCCCGTCGGCGATCATCTCCATCGCCAGCGCTCGGGTCAGCCCCACCACGCCCGCCTTGGCCGCCGCGTACGCCGCCTCGGTGGGCAACGCGTTGACCGGGCCGGCGGTCGCCGCCAGGTTGACGATCCGTCCCCAACCACGCTCGGCCATCCCACCGATGAACGCCCGGCTGCACAGGAAGGCGGTGGTCAGGTTCCGGTCGATCTCGCCACGCCACTCGTCGTAGCTGAGCTGGGCCACCGGGCGCAGCACCTCCGGGCTCGCCCGGCTGGCCAGTCCGGCGTTGTTGACCAGGACCTCGACGTCACCGAGCTGCTCGGTGACGGCGTCGGCCAGCGCGCCGACCTCCGACTCGTCGGTGAGGTCGGCGACGAAGCCGGTCACCCCGAGTTCGCTGGCCCGCTCGTGGATGCGCCGGGTGGTGGAGACGATCGCCACCCGGGCGCCCAGGTCGGCCAGTCGACGGGCGGTGGCGTACCCGATGCCGTCCGGGCTGCCCGCACCGGTCACCAGGGCGACCTTGCCGTCCAGCCGCATGGTCACCGGCTCCGGCAACGGGGCCGGTGAGTCGTGCTCGCCCGTCGCGGGCGCCGCGGCGGCGCGGGAGCGCCGGGGCGCACCCGGCCGGCTGGCGTCCCGCCTCGGTCTGCTGCCGGAACGGTCCGCCGCGCGTGCGTCAATCCCCATGCCGAGATCCTGCCCTCTGCCGCCGTGCCGGGCAACGCGGCACCCGGTGCCGGGCGCGTCGCGGTTTGCCCGGCAGTGACTACCCTGACTGCGCCACAACATCGCGACGGAAGAGTGAGCCGATGACACAGCCCCCGCCGTCCGGCGGCTGGCCCGACCCCGCGTCGACCGGTCAGCCCTCCACGCCGGCCGACCCGACCCTGCCGGTGAGCCCCCAGCCGCCGGTGCCAACCCAGCCCACCGGATACGACCCCTACCAGCCCGCCGACCCGTACGCCGGCACGACTCCGGGCCTCGGCACGCCGGCCCCCGCGCCGTACCCGCCCGCCGGCTACCCGCCCCAGCCGGGTTACGGCTACCCGACGCCCGGTTACGGTCAGCCGCCGCAGCAGACGAACTCGCTGGCCATCGTCGCCCTGGTGCTCTCCCTGATCGGGATCGGTTCGTGCATCACCGCCCCGATCGGCGCGATCATGGGGCACGTGGCCATGCGCCAGATCCGGGAGAAGGGCGAGAGCGGCGAGGGGATGGCGAAGGCGGCCATCATCGTCGGCTGGATCCTCACCGGCCTGATCGCACTGGTGATCATCGGCTACGCCGTCGCGATCGGCATCGCCATCGCGAACTCGTCCTAGGTCTGAACGCGATGTGCCCGCTCCGACCTAGGCCGGGGCGGGCACATCGAACGAGCCTCGACTATTCCGCAGGTGGCGTGAAGGCCGACGTACGCGTCATGCCGGCGGCCCGCCCCTTGGCCGCGATCACCAGCGCCATCTTGCGGGACGCCTCGTCGATCATCTCGTCGCCGAGCATGACCGCGCCGAGCTTGCCGCCCGCCTCCGAGGTGTAGTGCTCGTACGCGTCGAGGATCAGCTCGGCGTGGTCGTAGTCGGCCTGGGCCGGCGAGTAGACGTCGTTCGCGGCGTCGATCTGCCCGGGGTGCAGCACCCACTTGCCGTCGAAGCCGAGCGCAGCCGAGCGCTTCGCCACCTCACGGAAGGCGTCCACGTCCCGGATCTGTAGGAACGGGCCGTCGATGGCCTGCTTGTCGTGCATCCGGGCGGCCATCAGGATCCGCATCAGGATGTAGTGGTACGGGTCCCCCGGGTAGTCGGGGATTAGCGCACCGACCACCAGCGACTTCATGTTGATCGAGGCCATGAAGTCGGCCGGACCGAAGATGATCGTCTCGACCCGGGGCGAGGCGGCGGCGATGGCGTCCACGTTGACCAGGCCGGCCGCGTTCTCGATCTGCGCCTCGATGCCGATTCGGCCCACCTCGAGGCCGAGGGTCTTCTCCAGCTGGGTGAGGGTCAGGTCCAGCCACTGCACCTGGGCCGCGTTCTGCACCTTGGGCAGCATCACGCAGTCGAGGTTGGCACCGGCGCCCTCGACCACGTCGATGACGTCCCGGTAGGTCCACGGCGTGGTCAGGTCGTTGACCCGGACCACCCGGGTCTTGCCCGCCCAGTCGCCCTCGTTGAGCGCGGCCACGATGTTCTTCCGGGCGTCCGGCTTGGCCAGTGGCGCGACCGCGTCCTCCAGGTCCAGGAAGACTTGGTCGGCCGGCAGGCCCTGGGCCTTGCCGAGCATCTTGACGCTGGATCCGGGCACGGCCAGACAGGACCGGCGGGGACGCCCAACAACGGCCATCGACTGTGCTCCTTCCGGGTACGGCGGGCAGGCCGCCGTCACCTGAGCCATCCCAGGGACTTAACGATCCCAAAGGTATTTGTGACGCCACGGTAACCTCGTGCCGTGACCGGGGTGAATGGACCTGTGGAAGATCTCACTGGCCGTCGACTGGTGGTGGTGACGGGAGCCAGTTCCGGAATCGGACTTGCCGCCGCGACCGGCCTGGCGCGACGTGGTGACCAGGTGGTGCTGGTCGGCCGCGACCCGTCCCGGCTGCGGTCCGCCGCCGACGAGGTACGCGAGGCGTCCGGGGAGCGGCCCGAGGTGTTCCGGGCCGACTTCGCGGTGCTCGACGACGTCCGGCGGCTGGCCGAGGAGCTACGTGCCGGGTACGACCGGATCGACGTGCTGGCCAACAACGCCGGCGCGATCGTGCTCCAGCCGGTCACCACGGTCGACGGCTTCGAGCTGTCCATCCAGGCCAACCACCTGGCCCCGTTCCTGCTGAGCAACCTGTTGGCCGACCGGGTCAGCCGGATGGTGGTGACCGCCTCGGGCGCGCACCGCAGTGGCGTGCTGGACCCGGACGACTTCAACGCGCCCCTGCGCCGCTACCGCCCGATGGTCGCGTACGGCACCAGCAAGCAGGCGAACATCCTGTTCACCGCGGAGGCGGCGCGGCGGTGGCCGGCCGTCGACTCGTACTCCTTCCATCCCGGCGTGGTGCGGACCCGGTTCGGCAACGAGAGCCGGCTGGTCGCCGTGGGCATGCGCCTGCTGCCGCTACGCGGCCCGGTCAAGGGCGCGCAGACACTGGTCTGGCTGGCCAATCAGGACCGATCCCGGCTGCTCACCGGGGGCTACTACTTCGACCGCCGACCGCGTCGCCCGCTGCCCAGGGCGGCCGACCCGCAGCTCGCGGCCCGGCTCTGGGCGGCCAGCGCCGCTGCGGTCGGCATCACCGGCTGACCTCGCCCTCCGTGCCCTCAGTCGGGCACCGGGGCCACGTCGGCGGGCATGGCCGTGCTGACCTGCGGGGTACGGCGGGCCGGCCGGGCGCTGGTCAGCACCACCAGGGCGACACCGGCCAACAGCAGGGCCAGGCCGGGCAGGGTCACCGGGTCGGGCAGCTGGCCCAGCCACGCCCAGCCGATCAGCGCCGCCCCGGGCGCCTCCAGCAGGATCAACACGCTGACCGTGGTGGCCGAGATCCGCCGCAGCGCGTAGCTGAACATCGAGTGGCCGAGCAGCTGGGCGCCGCCGACCAGGGCGAGCACGGCCAGCCAGGTCCCGCTGTCGAAGCCGTCCAGCGGCACCCGGCCGACCAGGCAGACCACCAGCAGGATCAGCGCACACACCCCGTAGCAGATCGTGGTGTAGGTGGCGGTGCTGACCGTGGCCCGGGCACGCTCGCCCAGCGCGGTGTACACCGCCCCGAACATGCCGCCGGCCACCGCCAGCAGGTCACCGGCGAAGGCCGAACCGGAGACGGCGAAGTCGGCGCCGGTCGCCAGCACCGCACCGACGACCGCGACGCCGATGCCGGCCCACACGCCGAGCGGCAGCCGGCGGCCCTGGGCGCGGGCGATCAGTCCCTGCCAGACCGGCTGGGTGGCGACCAGTGCCGTCGCGGCGGCCACCGAGGTGAGCTTCGCGCTGGGCATCCAGGTGGCGAAGTGCGCCGCCAGGGCCACGCCGGACAGCACGCAGAACAGGCCGTTCCGCCGTCCGGCACCGTTGGCCAGCGACCGGAACTCGGCCCGCCGTCGGGTCAGCGCGAACGGACTCAGCACGGCCACCGAGATCAGGTTGCGCCAGAACGCCACGGCCAGGGCGGGTGCGGCGGCGAAGGCGATCAGCGGCGCGGACGAGGACACGGCGACGACGGCGAGGCCCAGTGCGCCGACGGTCAGCAGCTCCGGCGACGGGCGATGGGGTTCGGGTGGCACGGGATGCAATCCTCACACGACACCGGACACCACTTTCCGTCAGCGTTCGGTTACGATCGTGCGCGTCCGTCGGGGCCCCTCACTTCGCGCCGGAGGCGCTTTCGCATGCCCAGGTTCCAGGCGGTGCTGTTCGACTTCTTCGGCACGCTGACCCGTCCGGTCCAGCGTGGCGCCGGTCACCGCATCACCGCCGAGCTGCTCGGCTGTCCGCCGGACACCCTCGTCGAGATACTCGACCGCAGCTTCTACGAGCGCGCCAGCGGACGCTTCGGCAGCGCCGAGGCCACCCTTCGGTGGGTGTGCGAGCAGGCCGGCGTACGCCCGCCGGAGGACGCCCTCCGGGCGGCGGTGGCCTCCCGGCTGCGGGCGGTACGCGCGGACACCCGGTTACGGGACGAGGCGGTGCCGACCTTGCGGGCGCTGCGGGAGCGGGGCGTGCGTACCGGCGTGATCAGCGACTGCACCCACGAGCTGCCGTTGTTCCTGCCGGAGCTGGCTGTCGCACCGCTGCTCGACGTCCGAATCTTCTCCGTACAGCTGGGATGCTGCAAGCCGGACGTCGCGCTGTACCTGGCCGCCTGCACGCGGCTGGGCCTGCACCCCCGGGACTGCCTCTTCGTGGGCGACGGCGGCAGCCAGGAGCTGACCGGCGCACGGCGCGCGGGGATGAGCGCCGCCCGGTTGGCCGCGCCCGACCTGGCTCACCACCTGGTCTTCAACCTCGACACCGGGTGGTCCGGCCGGGCGCTGGGCACGCTCGGCGAGGTGCTCGACGTGGTCGAGGAGGCGGTCGACACGGTGGGCGTGCCGTCGTGAGGCGTGGGCGGGTACCTGCCGCAGCGGCGTCAGCGGCGCCGGACCCGGTGCAGCCGGAACGGCTTGCGGGTCGCCCGGACCACCGGCGCCGGCCGGGGCGGCTCCGCGAGCGAGCCGGCGGGTAGCTCCGCACCCTGCACCGGTTCCCCGCCGGGCGCCAGCCGGACCAGCGCGCAACCGCCGGCGGCCCAGCGGGCGACCAGGTCGGCCGTGGGGCCCGACGCGTTCAGCCGCTTGGCTCCCACCAGCGGGGCCAGCGTGTCCCACTCGTCGGTGCCCGGGACGACCCGGGTCACCCGCGCCGGCCAGGTGACGATCCGGCCACCGTGGTCACCGCGAAGCGTCACCTGCGCCTCGTCGGCCTCGGCCAGCCCCGGCGCGGCCTGCTCACCAGGGCCGCTGACCACGAACAGCGAACTCTCCAGTGGTACGCACCACAGGGCGAGCGACGGGCCACCGGCCACCGCGACCCAGGCCACCGAGGCCTTCTTCATCGCCTCGTCGACCAGTGGCGTGCTGTTGCGCTCCGCTGCGTCGGTCACTACCGCATCCTCTCGTACCCGGCCCGGTCGGCGCCCGCCGGTCAGCCGACGAACGGCGGAACCAGGATTTCTCCCCGCGCCACCGGCATCACCTGACCGGCGACGGTGGCGCCCACCGCCGTACCGCCGGACGCCGTCACCGTGCAGGCCAACGACGACGGCCGGCCGAGTTCGGCGCCCTGCCGGACGGTGTACGACGATCGTCCCTCGCCGGGCAGCAGGCCGCTGGCGACCAGCCACACCCCCAGCCCTAGGGCGGCGGACCCGGTCGCCGGGTCCTCGGGTACACCGAGGCCGGGGACGAAGACCCGGGCGTGCGCGGTTTGGCTGGCGGGGTTCCAGGAGAAGACGCTGACGTGCTCGATGCCGTACCGCCGCGCCGCCCCCGCGTCCACCTGGGCCCGGGCCAGGGCGTCCGGGCGTACCGGCAGGAACGGGAACTCCAGGCCGCAGCCGGCCACCCGGGGCGGCGGGCCGACGTGATCCTCGGCGGTCAGTCCGGCCATCTCCAGCAGCGGCTCCAGGTCCAGCTCGGGCCCGAGGGTGGGGCTGCCGCCGGTGAGCGTGGCGCCGCCCTCGGTCACCTCGATCGGCAGTACCCCGGCCCCGCACTCCTGGGTGACCCTCCCCACCCCGAACAGACCCCGCCGGCTGGCGGTCACCGCCGCGCCGACGCTGGGATGGCCGGCGAACGGCAGCTCCTCGACCGGAGTGAAGATCCGGGCCCGGTAGGTTGCGCCGACCTGGGTGGCGGACAGCACGAAAACCGTCTCCGAGAGGTTGAACTCCCGGGCCAGCGCCTGCATCTGCTCGGTGGCCAGCCCTTCGGCGCCGAACACCACCGCCAGCGGGTTCCCCGCGTACGGACGGTCGGTGAAGACGTCCACGATCTCGTAAGCCAAGGTCGACATGTTGATAAACAGTAGGCCCTCAGGGCGGGTGTCGAAGTCACAGCCGGGCCGGGACTTCGACTCACGCCCTAGGCTGGTGCCCGTGAGCACGTCGACCCGGGTGTACATCGCCCGCCTCGCCGGAGTCGCCGTCTTCGACCCCAACGGCGACCAGGTGGGCCGGGTACGCGACGCGGTGGCCCGGCTGCGGCCGAGCCAACGGCCGCCCGAGGTGGTGGGCCTGGTCGCCGAGATGCCGATGCGCCGACGGATCTTCCTCTCCATCAACCGGATCACCTCGATCGACGCGGACGCGGTCGTGCTGGGCAGCGGCACGCTGAACCTGCGCCGGTTCGAGAAACGCCCGAACGAGCTGCTGGTGCTCCAGGAACTGCTGGACTGCCGGGTGCAGGTCGAACCGGAGGGCCTGGCGGGGACGGTGGTGGACGTGGCGATGGAGTGCAGCCGGGGCGGCGAGTGGTCGCTCGTCCGGGTGGCGGTACGCGAGCAGACCGGCCGGCTCGCCCGCCGGGGCAACCTGCACCAGGTCGAGTGGGACAAGGTACGCGGGCTCAGTGGCGTCGCCGACGCCCGCGGCACCGCCAACCTGCTGGCCGTGCTGGAGGACATGCGCCCGGCCGACCTGGCCAACGCCCTCCAGGATCTGCCCGACACCCGGCGCATCGAGGTCGCCGCCGCCCTGGACGACCAGCGGCTCGCCGACGTGCTCAGCGAGCTGCCCGAGCACGACCAGGTCGAGATCCTCGCCGCGTTGGGGCGCGAGCGGGCCGCCGACATCCTGGAGGAGATGGACCCGGACGACGCCGCCGACCTGCTCGGCGAGCTGACCCCGCCGGAACAGGACGTGCTGCTCGACCTGATGGAGCCGGACGAGGCCGCCTCGGTGCGGCAGCTGCTGAAGTACACCCCGGGCACGGCCGGCAGCGTGATGACCTCCGAACCGGTCATCCTGCCGCCGGACGCCACCGTGGCGGAGGCACTGGCGCGGATCCGGGAGCCGCAGCTGTCCCCGGCGGTGGCCGCGCAGGTCTTCGTGGCCCGCGCGCCGATGACCACTCCCACCGGCCGCTACCTGGGCATGGTGCACTTCCAGCGGCTGCTCCGTGAGCCACCGGCCGACCTGCTCGGCGGGGTGGTGGTCAACGACATCGACCCGTTGCGCGCGACCACCCCGCTGCCGGAGATCACCCGCCGGATGGCCACCTACGACCTGGTGGCCATGCCCGTGATCGACCGGAACAACCGGCTGGTGGGTGCGGTCACCGTCGACGACGTGCTGGACCATTCGCTGCCCCGGGACTGGCGGGACCGCGACGCGGTGACGAGCACCACCCCCGAGCCGGCGACGGGCACGCCAGCCTCCGACGCGGCGACGGAGAAGACCCGTGACTGAGCAGCGCCGCGGCGAGCGGCTGGACCTGCCCCGGGAGCCGCGCGGGGTGAAGCTGCCCCGGGTCGACCAGGAGACCTTCGGCCGCTGGGCCGAGGGCATCGCCCGCAGCATGGGCACGGCGAACTTCATCGTCTACATGACGCTGGTCATCGGCGCGTGGTTCGCCTGGAACACCCTCGTGCCGGCGGCCCTGCGCTTCGACCCGTACACCTTCACCTTCCTCACCCTGATCCTGTCCATCCAGGCGTCGTACGCGGCGCCGCTGATCCTGCTGGCCCAGAACCGCCAGTCGGACCGCGACCGGGTGGCGCTGGACGAGGACCGGCGCCGGGCGACCATGCAGAAGGCCGACACGGAGTACCTGGCCCGCGAGATCGCGGCGCTGCGGATCGCGCTGGGGGAGGTGGCGACCCGGGACTTCGTCCGCTCGGAGTTGTCCCGGCTGGCCGAGGAACTGGACGAAGCGGCCCAGCGGCGGCAGCGGCTGGAGCGCCGCCAACGGGAGGGGGCGGGCTCCCGTACCGCCGACGTCGACCGGCTCGACGAGCCCCGCGACGAGGTGGACGGCGACCGCCCCGGTCAGGGGCGCCACGACGCCGGTGCTCCCCGCCGCCCGGAAAGCTGATCGCCGGTCTGATCGACTCGCTCACAACCACCGCCGCTGGCACCAGGGGCGGATCACCCCCGACGTAGCATTGCGGGCATGTCAGCTCCCGTCAGCACCGTCAACGACGCAGTCCAGGCCGCCCTGGCCACCGTCAACGACCCGGAGATCCGCCGGCCGATCACCGAACTCGGCATGGTCCGCTCCGCCGAGGTCGGCGCGGACGGTGTGGTCCGGGTCGAGCTGCTGCTCACCGTGGCCGGCTGCCCACTGAAGGACAAGCTGCGGGCGGACATCACCGCCGCCGTGGGCGCGGTGAGCGGGATCACCGGCGTGGAAATCGAGTTCGGTGTGATGAGCCCCGAGCAGCGCCAGGAACTCCAGGCCAAGCTGCGCGGCGGTGGCGCGACCGAGGAGCCGGTCATTCCGTTCGCCCAGCCCGGCTCCCGCACCCGGGTGTACGCGGTGGCCAGCGGCAAGGGCGGCGTGGGCAAGTCCAGCGTGACCGTGAACCTGGCCGCGGCGCTGGCCGCCCGGGGTTTCTCCGTCGGCGTGGTGGACGCGGACATCTACGGGCACTCCGTGCCCCGGATGCTCGGCGCGGACGGTCGTCCCACCCGCGTCGAGGACATGATCATGCCGCCGCAGTCGCACGGCGTGAAGGTCATCTCGATCGGCATGTTCACCGCCGGCAACGCCGCCGTGGTCTGGCGCGGCCCGATGCTGCACCGCGCGTTGCAGCAGTTCCTCGCCGACGTCTACTGGGGCGACCTCGACGTCCTCCTGCTCGACCTGCCCCCCGGTACCGGTGACGTGGCCATCTCGCTGGCCCAGTTGCTGCCCAACGCCGAGATCCTGGTGGTCACCACGCCGCAGGCCGCCGCCGCCGAGGTGGCCGAGCGGGCCGGCGCGATCGCCCTGCAGACCCACCAGCGGGTGGTCGGCGTCATCGAGAACATGTCCTGGCTGGAGCTGCCGGACGGTTCCCGGATGGAGATCTTCGGGGCCGGCGGTGGCCAGACCGTCGCCGACTCGCTGACGCAGACCATCGGCGCCCAGGTGCCGCTGCTGGGCCAGGTGCCGCTCGACACCCGGGTCCGCGAGGCGGGCGACGAGGGGACCCCGATCGTGCTCGCCGAGCCGGACTCCCCGGCGGCGAAGGCGCTGGGCCAGGTCGCCGACCGACTCGCGGTGCGCCGCGAGTCGCTGCTCGGCAAGCCGCTGGGCCTCAAGCCGGCCGGTCGCTGACCACCGGCCCGTCCCCCGCACGACCAGAACAGCCGGCCACCCGTATGCGGGAGGGCCGGCTGTGTCGTGGACGGGCGGATGGCCGGCGGGCCGGCACGCGGGACGACGGTGGCGTCCGGCGCGGCAGAGCCGTCAGGTGACCTCGTCGAAGTTGGCGGAGCGGGGGGTCGGAGCCGGGGCGGAGGTGTCGCCGGCCCGGGAGGAGCCGGGCGTGCGGGGATCCGCGGCGGTGGCCACCTCCTTGAGATCGTCCTGCACGCCGGCGACGTCCGCGCGGAGGTTGTCGTACATGCCCTGCAACGGCTTCCGGATCGCCTGCTCGTCCTCCTCGCTGAGCAGGTGCTTGCGGATGAACGCCTTGGGGTGCAGGTCCTCCAACTGGATGTCGGTGCCCAGTTCCTTGCTCAGATCGGTGGTGGCGTTGCGGGCCATGTTGCGCAGGTTGCGCACCATCCGCAGCCCGTCGCTGATCACTGCCGGCAGCCGGTCGCCGAAGATCAGCAACGCCAGCAGCAGCAGCGCGCCGACCTCCCACACGTTCAGGTTCTCGAACACCTCGGCCTCCTCCCGGCTACCGCAGCCAGAGTACGCACGTCAGGGGCCTGGCCAGAAGAGGGCGAGAGGTCACTTCGCGTCCGCGGCGAGGGTCACCGAGGCGTTCTGCTGGCTGGAGCCGCGGCGGTACTCGACGGTCACCACCGAGCCGGGCGCGTACTTGCGGACCAGGGCGATCAGGTCGGTCGGCTCGTTCATCGGACGACCGTTCAGTTTCAGGATCACGTCACCGGCCTTGAGCCCCGCCCCGGCGGCCGGGCCGGCCGGCTCCACCGCCGCTAGGCGTACGCCGGAGCCGCCGGTGCCCGAGCCGGGCCCGCCGACCTGGGCGCCGATCACCGTCCGGCGAGCCTTGCCGGTGCCGATGATGTCCTGGGTGACCCGCTTGGCCTGGTTGATCGGGATGGCGAAGGCGAGGCCGATGTTGCCGGCCTCCTGGCCGTCCGCGACCAGGGACTTGATCGTCGAATTGACCCCGATCACCCGTCCCGCCGCGTCAACCAGCGGCCCGCCCGAGTTGCCGTGGTTGACCGCGGCGTCGGTCTGGATCGCCGCGTAGTAGCGCGTCGGGCCGCCCGGCTCGCCGGCCTGCATCGTCCGGTCCAGTGCGCTGACGATGCCCGCGGTGACCGTGTTCGCCAGTGACAGCGGCGAACCGATGGCCAGCACCGGGTCGCCCACCGCCAACGCGTCGGAGTCGCCGAACTCGACCGGACGCAGTCCGTTGCGGGAGACTTTGATCACAGCGATGTCCGACTCCGGATCCTGGCCCACCACCGTCGCCGTGGCCGAACTGCCGTCGTGGAAGATCACCGACGCCTTGCCGGTGCCGTCGGTGACCACGTGGTCGTTCGTGATCACGTGCCCGTCGGCGCTGGCGATGAACCCGGAGCCCTCGCTGGTGCCGCCCACTCCGGCCACCCGGACGGTGACCACACTGGGCAGGACCCGCTCCGCGACCCCGGCCAGCGACTCCGGCGGGCGCTGCGCGAGCGTGGGGGCCGACCCCGGCGCGGCGCCGAGCACCGGCCCGGCCACCCCGCCACGGACGGCGACGGTGTACCCGAGTGCGCCGCCGAGCGTGCCGGCGAGCAGCGCGGCCACCAGCGGGATGAGCACCAACTGGTGCAGTTTCGGCCGGCCGGGCGCGTCCGGATCGGTGACCGGCTCCGGCTCGGTGCCGGGGACTGGTGTCGCCGGTATCACCACCGCCGTCGGGGCGTTCGGATCCCGCCACGGGTCGGCGAGCGCGTCGGACCACCACGGCGAGGCGGTCTCGTGGCCCCCCTCCCCGGGTGTCGCCGGCGGGTGTGCGGGCCCCGGCCGTCCCGCCGGTGCGCCGCTCGCGCCAGGCTGGCGCCAGTCCCAGCCGTCGGTCACTCGGTGCCTCCCAGTCCGTCCCCGGTATCCACGATCCGCGATCGGGCGCGCCCCGGTGCGGTCGACCGGATACCGCTTCCAGGATTGCACGGATGCGCCGCGCGGGGTCAGCGGTTGTCACTGCGGGTGGACGCGCGGCTGCGCCTGTGGCGGGCCGCCTCTAGAGTCACAGTGCCCACCCGCCCCGCGTTTCATGCTCGCCGCCCGGAGGTGTCCCATCGCCACGGTCGCCGGTTCCGGCAGTTCGACGAACCCGGCTCTGCAGTTCGCCGAGTCGTACGTCACGGAGGACCTCGTGCTGCGGACCGCGCGCAGCATCGCCCACGAGGTCGGGCTCGACGCGGTCACCCCGGGTGCGGGCGCCGCGTTGCGCCTGCTCGCCGCTGCCGGCAACGCCCGTGCGGTGGTCGAGATCGGCACCGGCACCGGGGTCAGCGGAGTGTGGCTGCTGCGCGGCATGCGCGCCGACGGGGTGCTCACCACCATCGACGTCGAGGTGGAGCACCAGCGGATCGCCCGGCGCATCTTCACCGAGGCGGGCTTCGTCGCGGGCCGCACGCGGATCATCACCGGCCGGGCGCTGGACGTCCTCCCCCGCCTCGCGGACGGCGCGTACGACCTGGTCTTCGTCGACGCCGAGGCGACCGGCTTCACCGCCTGTGTGGACGCCGCGCTGCGGTTGCTGCGCCCGGGAGGTGTGCTGGTGCTCAACGGTGCCTTCGCGGGGGGCCGGATCGGCGATCCGGCGGCACGCGACGCGGAGACGGTGACGGTACGCGAGACGGTCAAGGCCATTCGTGAGTCGGAGCACTGGATCCCGGCGTTGCTGCCGGTCGGGCACGGGCTGCTCGCCGCCATCCGGTGCTGATCCGGCCGAGCCCGGCGCGTGCCGCCGGCGCCCGGTCAGGACCGGCCGGTGGGGCCGGTCGAGGTCAGGACAGCGTGGCCAGCCAGCGCAGCAGCCCGCGTACGCCCCAACCGGTCGCGCCCCGGGTCAGCTCCGCGTCGTCGCGTTCGCACCAGGAGGGCGCGGACATGTCGATGTGCAGCCAGCGCTCCCGCAGGTCGCCGGTGAACTCCCGCAGGTAGAGCGCGGCGAGCACGGAGCCGCCGCCCTGCGTCGGTGCGCTGTGCAGGTCGGCCAGGTCGCTGCCGAGGTGCTCGACGTAGTCGGCGGGCAGCGGCATCCGCCAGGCGGCCTCGCCGGCCGCGTCGATGGCGGCCAGCAGATCCTTGGCGAGCTGGTCGTTGTCGCTGTAGAGGGCGCCGGTGCGGGTGCCGAGCGCGACCGCGTTCGCCCCGGTCAGGGTGGCCAGGTCGACGAGCAGGTCCGGCTTGAGTTCCCGCACGGCGTACGCCAGCGCGTCGGCGAGAACCAGCCGCCCCTCGGCGTCGGAGTTCGTCGTCTCGCTGGTCAGGCCGCCGTAGTGGCGGACGATGTCGCCCGGCCGGAACGCGGCGCCGCTGACCATGTTCTCGGCCAGCGGGGCGAGCGTGGTGATCCGGACCGGCAGCCGCAGCGCCGCCGCCCCCAGGGTCGCCGCGACGACGGCCGCCGCGCCGGCCATGTCCTTGCGCATCAGCTTCATCGCCGGCACCGGCTTGATCGAGATGCCGCCGGTGTCGAAGGTGATGCCCTTGCCGACCAGGACCACGTGGGTGCGGGCCTCGACCGGGTGCCAGTCGAGTTCAACCAGGCGTGGGCCGCTGGCCGAGCCACCGCCGACGGCGAGGATCCCGCCGAATCCCTCGGCCGCCAGTTGCTCCGGCTCGCGGACCCGCAACCGGAGTTCGGGCAGGTCGGTGGCGGCCTCGGCGACCTGGTCGGCGAACCACTGCGGGTTCTTGACCGAGGAGGGGGTGTTGGTGAGGTCGCGGGCCAGCCGGGTCATCTCGGCGGTCGTCCGCGCCACCGCCACCGCCTGCTCGTAGGCGGCGGGGTCGGTGACCGCCAGGTCGACGCCGGTCAGCGCGGGAGCGTCGGAGTCGACGCCGAGCCGGAACCGGTACG
Source organism: Micromonosporaceae bacterium KJ-029 (assembly GCA_005402585.1). Lineage (GTDB taxonomy): Bacteria > Actinomycetota > Actinomycetes > Mycobacteriales > Micromonosporaceae > Micromonospora. The sequence goes on from BIFP01000019.1 coordinate 168,201, forward strand.
ACCCCAGCAGTAGCCCCTCGACCAGGCCGCGTACCGCCTCCGGGGACACACCGGCCGGCAGCGCGAGTGTGACGTGAGTCTCATCTCGGGTCGCCCTGACCAGGGCCGCGCCGACCGTTCGCCACGCCGCCTCGTCCCCTTCGCCGACCCCCACCAGCAGCAACCGGGCCGGGATGCGCCCCGGTCGCAGTTGCGCGCGGATCTCGCCGGCCCGGCCCGCGAACCGCCCCAGCGGGGCCAGCGCGGCCGCCTCGTCGGCGACCCCGTCGGGCAGCACCACCCCGGTCGGAACCGGCTCGGCCGGCGCGGCGTCGTCGGTGCCCGGTCGGACGGGCAGGGCCACGGTGTCGAGCCGGTCCGGCTCGGCGGTCAGACGGATGGCGAGCACGCGGAGCCGTACCTCCTGAAGAAGATCACGGGGCGGGCGCCCCGCGAGATGGTGTGAAGGCCCTGAGCCACCGGCTCCGCCGGTGGCTCAGGGCGACGGCACGTCTTCGCAGACGCGCCCTGGACGAGCCGTCCGCGCCGACGAGGGTCGCCGACGAACCGGCCTCGATCAGCCGGCAGCCGCCTTCAACGCGTCACCGAGCGCGGTCGCCTCGTCGGGAGTCATCTCGACGACGAGCCGGCCACCGCCCTCCAGCGGGACCCGCATGACGATGCCCCGGCCCTCCTTGGTGACTTCCAGCGGACCGTCGCCCGTCCGCGGCTTCATCGCCGCCATGTTGTCTCCCCTCAGACCTACACCAGGGTCGGTGGGTTGCCCCACAGCCACTTCGCCATGACCACCCGCAACTTGCGCGGGAGTGTCGACCAACGATTTTCCCTGATGAACACCGCCGGACCCAAACCGAAGCAGCATTGATGTAACAGCATCTAGCTTATCCCGAGATGGCCTGTCACAATGTGCGGTCATGCAGGCACGGTCGGCACTATTCGACCTGTTCGGCGACCACCTCCGTCCCCGGGGTGGTCGGGCACCGGTTGCCGCCCTGGTCAGGCTGCTGTCACCCCTCGGGATCGCCCCGCCGGCGGTGCGGACGGCGGTCTCCCGGATGGTGCGCCAAGGCTGGCTCGAACCCGTGAAACTGGCATCCGGGCCGGGATATTCGATCACACCGAAGGCGGCACGCCGGCTGGACGAGGCCGCCTCCCGGATCTACCGCACCGGCCGGGTCAGCTGGGACGGGCGGTTCGACCTGCTGGTGCTGGACGCGCCGAGCGCCCGCCGGGACCGCCAGCGGCTCGCCGCCAACCTGCGCTTCCTCGGCTACGGCACGCTCGACGAGCAGACCTGGGTGGCCACCCGTCCCGCCGAGGACGTCGATCTGCTGCTCAGCGAGTCGGGCGTACGGTTCGAGCGGTTCAGCGCCGCGCACGCGGCCGGCACACCGGGCGCGATGGGCCTGGTCCGCCGGGCTTGGGACCTGGTCGAGATCGGCCGGGCGTACGAGCAGTTCGTCGAGGACCAGCGTCCGCTGCTGACCGGGATCAGCGCCCGTGGCGGCGACGAGGAGGCGTACGCGGCCCGATTCCGGTTGGTGCACGCGTGGCGTACCTTCCTCTTCCGGGACCCGCAGCTGCCACCGGCGCTGCTGCCCGAACGCTGGCCCGGCACCGCCGCGGCCAGCTTCTTCGACCGGCACGCGGCCCGGCTCCGGCCCGCCGCGGACCGGTACGTCGAGCAGTGCCTCGACGGTGGTAACCGGACAGCCCAACAGAAGGGTCGCCTGACGTGACCGAGCCGCTCCTCGTCGACCGCACCGATGCCGTCGCCACCCTCACGCTGAACCGCCCGACGGCGATGAACGCGCTCGACGTGGCGCTCAAGGAGGCGCTCCGGGACACCCTCGCCGAGCTGGAAGCCGACCGGACCTGCCGAGCGGTGGTGCTCGCCGGGGCCGGCGGGTCGTTCTCCGCCGGGCAGGACCTGCGTGAGCACGTGGCCACCCTGGAATCGGGCGCCGGGAATCCGTTGGACACCGTCCAGGCGCACTACAACCCGATCGCCGCCCGGCTGGCCAGCCTGCCCAAGCCGGTGGTGGCCGCGGTGCGCGGGATGGCCGCCGGCGCCGGCGCCTCGCTGGCGTTCCTGGCCGACATCCGCATCGGCGGGCCGTCGACCAGCTTCCTGATGGCGTTCGCCAAGGTCGGCCTCGCCGCGGACACCGGCGCATCCTGGACACTGCCCCGGCTGGTCGGCCACGCCAAGGCCGTGGAGCTGCTGATGCTGGCCGAGCCGGTACGCGCCGAGGAGGCGTGCCGGCTGGGCCTGCTCAACCGGATGGTGGACGACGACGAGAGCGTGCTGCCGGCCGCCCAGGAACTCGCCGCCCGGCTCGCCGCCGGCCCGACCACGGCGTACGGCGCGATCAAGCGGCAGCTTTCCGTCGCCGACGCCGGCACCCTGGCCGACGCGCTGGCCGCCGAGGCGCAGGCGCAGGCGATCTGCGGCGGCACCGCCGACCACCGGGCGGCCACCATGGCCTTCGTCAACAAGCAGAAGCCGGTCTTCGAGGGCCGCTGAGCCACCGGGGCCTCCCCCAGCCGGACGCCGGCCGGACAGTCGGGCCGGCCGGCGGAGGATCAGTCGTCCTCCTCCGGATCCTGGTTGGCCTCGGCGCCGAGCACGAACGCCTGCATGGCCAGCTCGTCGCCGGACGGCGAGACGAAGGCGGGCAGCTCTCGGGGGCCCAGCTCCTGCACGTACGCCCAGAACAGCCGGACCGCCTCGGCGGGCGAGTCGGCCTCGATCGGCAGGTCCAGGCTGACCAGCCAGGACCGGCGCTGCGGCGGCGGACCGAGCCGGTCGACCAGCTCGCGGAAGGTTCCCGGATCGAGCGCGGTCACCGGCCCGTCGAGGGCCAGCGCGTCGGCCGGCACCGGCTCGTCGAAGGCCCGCCGGGTGTACGTGACGACCAGCGTGTCGGGACCCCGGTCGGACTGCGGGTCGTCCGGATCCTCCGGTCGCCGGGCCGTCGGCGCCGCGACCCGGCCCACCGCCACCAGCCGGGGCGGCTCGTCGGCCAGCACCGCGACCTGGTCACCGGGGCGCGGCAGATCGGCGTCGTCCAGCCCGGTCAGCTCCAGCGTGTCGTGGTGGACGAGCCGCTCGGCGTCGTACCGTCCCGCGGGCAGGAGCACCGCCCAGGTGCCGGCGCCGCCCGCGTGGCTCGCTCCGTTCACCCGGGGCGCGGTTTCGGTCGTCATGTCCTCATCCCATCACGCCCACGCCGGACGTCTCGACGTGGCAGCCCGCGAGATGGTCGTCGACCATTCCGGTGGCCTGCATCAGCGCGTACGCCGTGGTCGGGCCGACGAACCGGAAGCCACGCCTCTTGAGAGCCTTGGCCATTGCCGTGGAGGCGTCGGTCAGCGCCGGCACGTCGGCGGGGAAGGCGGGCCGGGCCCGGCCGGTTGACGGGGCGAAGGACCACAGCAGCGCCGACAGCCCGTCCGGCAGTTCCAGCGCGGCACGGGCGTTGGCGATCGCCGCCTCAATCTTGGCGCGATTGCGGACGATGCCCGCGTCGGCGAGCAGTCTGCCCACCTCGGCCTCGCCGTAGCCGGCCACGGTGGCGATCTGGAAGTCGTCGAAGGCCAGCCGGAACGCCGGTCGCTTACGCAGGATGGTCAGCCAGGACAGGCCGGACTGGAACGCCTCCAGCGTCATCCGCTCGTAGAGGGCGTCGTCACCATGCACCGGGCGCCCCCACTCGGTGTCGTGATAGACCGCGTAGTCGGGGGTGCTCGCCCCCCAGCCACAGCGGGCCAGCCCGTCGGCACCGGTCACCAGTTCAGTCACGCCGTCCAGGCTAGGCGAACCTTCCGACAGCCCCCGGGCCGCCGGCACCGGACCGCCCCGCGCCGCCCGGCGGCGGTCAGGGCAGGCGGCCCTGCTCGACCTGGCGGGCGAACCGCCGCAGCGCCTGGGTGAGGCTGAACTTCGAGCCCGGCCAGAGCACCGGCCAGGCCACCCGGCCGGCCGGACCGCCCGGCAGGTGGAACCACTCGTGCCAGACCACCTGGCTGCGGCCACTCTCCAACTGGGTGCAGCGCAGCACACCCGGCCCGCGCAGCAGCGTGCCGCAGTGCACCACGCCGATCTCGTACGGCGCGTCCACCCGGACCACCCGCATCTGGTCCCGCAGCACGGCCGGGCCGAGCGTGGTGACCGACTCGACCAGGCTGCCCTCGCCGCCGTCGCCCTCGACCACCCGCACCGTGGTGAACGGAATCCAGTCGGACTGCCGTTCCCAGGCCAGCAGCGCCGCGAAGACCTTCTCCGCGGGCGCGTTGACGATCACCGTCGCGGTGACCTCACCGGCACCCCGCTGGGCGGCCTCGCGAAGATCGTCCGGGGTGTCCCGCTCGCTCACGCCACCGCTCCGCTTCGCTCCGCGGCGGCGCGAGGCGCCACGCTGCTGAGCCAAATGGTTCGCTCGCCACGCTCGCTCACGCCGACTCCGAGCGGACCACCGGACTACCCGGCTCGCCCTCGGCCGCTCCGGTGCCGACCGGCTCCCCGACGCCGCGTACCGCGTCGGTGGGGTCGGCGTCGGCCGCCCGGCCGTTGCCGCCGGTCGGGCCTGCCGCCACCAGGGTGCCCGTCGCCGCCGGGCCGTCCTCGCCTGCGGCCTCGGCTCCTGCCGGGTCGGCCGGCATCGTGCTGGCGTCGTCGGCCGGAGCGGCACCGGCCGGCGTGCTGGTGTCCCCGGCGGGCGTGGCGCCTGCCCCGGCGTCGGTGGCCTCGGCCGGGGTGGCCGGGCCGGCGGACTGCTCGCGAGCCTGCCGCAGGGCGTCGGCCTCGGCCGTCCGCCCCTCCCGCAGCGCGGCCACCTCCGCTTCCAGTACGCCGATCAGCTCGGTCTTGTAGCCGATGTCGTACGCCGCCCGGCGCATCGCCTGGTCGACCTGAGCCATCCGGTATCCGCGCAGCGCGGTGTCGAAGCGCACGTCGCCCATGTCGGACTCGCGTAGTGGCCGGTCACCGGGCAACGGCACCGCCCGCCCGTCCGCCTCGGTCGGCACCAGACCGGGATCGCGGCCGGTGACCAGCACTGTCACGCCGAACACCACCGCCGCGACAGTGACCGCCACGACCAACAGGAGCAGAAGCTGACCCATGCACTGATCGTGGCACGCCGAAGGGTGCGGGGCGACCCCACCCGGCGCGGCGTACCGGACGGGGCTCGCGACCTGCGACCGGATAGCGTCACCGGTGGCCGGTGGCGTCGACCCGGCCGGCGTACGGCGATGGAGGAGGCGGCGTGGCCGGGGTGCTGCGGCTCGGTGGACGATCGTTCGGCCCCGACGACCTGGTGGTGATGGCGATCGTCAACCGCACCCCGGACTCGTTCTTCGACCGGGGCGCGACGTTCGCCGCCGACAGCGCCCTACGGGCGGTGGAGCGCGCAGTGGAGGAGGGCGCGGAGATCGTCGACATCGGCGGGGTGAAGGCCGGGCCGGGCGCCGAGGTCGACGCCACCGAGGAGATCCGCCGCACGGTGGACACCATCGCCGCCGTCCGGGCCGCCTTCCCGGAGCTGGTCATCTCGATCGACACCTGGCGGGCCGAGGTCGCGGTGGAGGCGGTGGCGGCGGGCGCGGACCTGCTCAACGACACCTGGTCGGGGGCCGACCCGGCACTGGCCCGGGTCGCCGCGCAGACCGGCGCCGGGCTGGTCTGCTCGCACGCCGGCGGGCTCAGCCCGCGGACCCGGCCGCACCGGGCCGCCTTCGACGACGTGGTGGCCGACGTCGTGACGACGGTGACCGGGCTCGCCGAGCGTGCGGTGTCGCTGGGCGTACGCGCCGACGGGGTGCTCATCGACCCGGCGCACGACTTCGGCAAGAACACCCGCCACTCGCTGGAGATCACCCGTCGGCTCGGGGAGTTGGCCGCCACCGGCTGGCCGCTGCTGGTCGCCCTGTCGAACAAGGACTTCATCGGCGAGACGCTGGACCTGCCGGTGACCGAGCGGCTGGAGGGCACGCTGGCCGCGACGGCGGTCTCCGCTTGGCTGGGGGCCCGGGTCTTCCGGGCGCACCAGGTACGCCCGACCCGCCGGGTCCTGGACATGGTGGCCTCGATCCAGGGCAACCGCCCGCCGACCCTCACTCGCCGAGGTCTCGCCTGACCGTGCCGGCCGGGCGTGGGCCGGTCAGGTCCAGCGGAGAATGTTGCGGCGCCAGGCGTAGAGCAGACCGAGGGCGAGGACGGCCACGAAGATCGCCATCTCGACCACGGTGACCAGCCCGAAGCCGGGCCGGTCGAAGACCACCGCCCACGGGAAGAGGAACACCGCCTCGACGGCGAACAGCACGTACAGGTAGGCGTACACGTAGTAGCGGATCTGCATCTGCGCCCAGTCGCCCCCGACCGGGTCGAGGCCGCACTCGTAGTTGGCGCGCTTGCCGGGCGGGTCGGCCGGGCGGGCGGGACGCAGCACCCGGTTGGCCGAGAAGGCAACGACGAAGAAGAGGACGCTGGCGAGCAGCAGCAGCCCGAGCGTCGCGTACGAGCCCAGGTAACCGGTCACGGTCGGTCAGCCTACCGTCCCACCGATCCGCCGCGCTCTGTCCGACGCTCGACCCGCGTCTCCAGACGTGCGGTGATCTGAATTACGGCGTGCCGGGCGAAACATCGCAAGAGGTTGCATAAACCCTCACATTCCGGATCCAGTCGGTGGACCTCCAGGGAAAGCGGGAGGGTGATTCGACGTAGGCTCTCGGTGAGGGAACGACAACCGGGCCGGCACTCAGGAGCGGCCGGTACAGCGGCGCGTCAAGGAGGTCTCGTGGCCGGGCAAGGCGAGGTCACCATCCAGTTCAGCCGGCCGCGCCACGGCGCGCAGCGAAGTGAGGTGCGGCCGTGAGCAAGCAGATTCGCCAACTGGACCGGGTGGTCATCCGGTTCGCCGGTGACTCCGGCGACGGCATGCAGCTGACCGGTGACCGGTTTACCTCGGAGACCGCCCAGTTGGGCAACGACATCTCCACGTTGCCCAACTTCCCGGCCGAGATCCGGGCTCCCGCCGGCACCCTGCCGGGCGTGTCGAGCTTTCAGGTGCACTTCGCCGACTACGACATCCTCACCCCCGGCGACGCGCCGAACGTGCTGGTGGCGATGAACCCGGCGGCACTCAAGGCGAACCTCGTCGACCTGCCCCGTGGGGCCGACATCATCGTCAACACCGACGAGTTCACCAAGCGCAACCTGGCCAAGGTCGGCTACGCGAGCAGCCCACTCGACGACGACACCCTCGCCGGGTACGTGGTGCACCCGGTGGCGCTGACCTCGATGACGATCGGCGCGCTGGCCCAGCTGGACGTGTCCAAGAAGGACGCCGAGCGGGCCAAGAACATGTTCGCCCTCGGTCTGCTCAGCTGGATGTACTCCCGCCCGTACGAGTCGACCCTGCGGTTCCTGGAACGCAAGTTCGCCAAGCGGCCCGAGCTGGTCGCCGCCAACGTCGCCGCCTTCAAGGCCGGCTGGAACTTCGGCGAGACCACCGAGGACTTCGCCGTCCGGTACGAGGTCAAGCCGGCGAAAATGCCGCCCGGCACGTACCGCAACATCACCGGCAACGCCGCGTTGTCGCTCGGCATCGTCGCCGCCGGGGTCCGCTCCGGCCTGCCGGTCTTCCTCGGCGCGTACCCGATCACCCCGGCCTCGGACATCCTGCACGAGCTGAGCAAGCACAAGCGGTTCGGCGTCACCACGATGCAGGCCGAGGACGAGATCGCCGCGATCGGCGCGGCGTTGGGCGCGTCGTACGGTGGCGCGCTCGGCGTGACCACCACCAGTGGGCCGGGCGTGGCCCTCAAGGGCGAGACGATCTCCCTCGCGGTAGCGCTGGAGTTGCCGCTGGTCATCGTCGACGTGCAGCGGGCCGGGCCGTCGACCGGCATGCCGACCAAGACCGAGCAGGCCGACCTGAACATGGCGCTGTTCGGCCGGCACGGCGAGGCGCCGGTGGCGGTGATCGCGCCGAAGTCGCCGTCCGACTGCTTCTACGCCGCGCTGGAGGCGGCGCGGATCGCGTTGACCTACCGCACGCCGGTGATCCTGCTGTCGGACAACTACGTCGCCAACGGTTCCGAGCCGTGGCTGCTGCCCGACGTCGAGTCGCTGCCGGACCTGCGGGTCGAGTTCGCCACCGCGCCCAACGGCGAGGACGGCACCACCTTCCTGCCGTACCTGCGCGACCCGCAGACCCTGGCCCGGCCGTGGGCCATCCCGGGCACGCCCGGCTTGGAGCACCGCATCGGAGGGCTGGAGAAGGCCGACAAGACCGGCGACATCTCGTACGACCCGACGAACCACGACTACATGGTGCGTACCCGGGCCGCCCGGATCGAGGCGATCCCGGTGCCGGACATCGAGGTGGAGGACCCGGACGGCGACGCCCGGGTGCTGGTGCTCGGTTGGGGCTCGACGTACGGGCCGATCGGCGCGGCCTGCCGCGCGTTGCGCCAGCGTGGGCTGCCGGTCGCGCAGGCGCACCTGCGGCACCTCGCGCCCATGCCGGCCAACCTGGGCACGGTGCTGCGCTCGTACGACCGGGTGGTCATCCCCGAGATGAACCTCGGCCAGCTCGCCAACGTGATCCGGGCCCGCTACCTGGTCGACGCGATCGGCTACAACCAGGTCCGCGGCCTGCCGTTCACCGCCGCCGAGCTGGAGACGATGCTGGAAGAGGTCCTGAAGAATGTCTGAGCCCATCGCTCTCAAGCTCACCGCCAAGGACTTCAAGTCCGACCAGGAGGTGCGCTGGTGCCCCGGCTGCGGTGACTACGCGATCCTCGCCGCCGTCCAGCAGTTCATGCCGGAGCTGAACATCCCCCGGGAGAACATCGTCTTCGTCTCGGGCATCGGCTGCTCGTCGCGTTTCCCGTACTACATGAACACCTACGGGATGCACTCGATCCACGGCCGGGCCCCGGCGATCGCCACCGGCCTGTCGGTCTCCCGCCCCGACCTGTCGGTGTGGGTCGTCACCGGCGACGGCGACGCGCTCTCCATCGGCGGCAACCACCTGATCCACGCGCTGCGCCGCAACGTCAACCTCAAGATCCTGCTGTTCAACAACCGGATCTACGGCCTGACCAAGGGGCAGTACTCCCCCACCTCCGAGGTCGGCAAGATCACGAAGTCGACGCCGGTCGGCTCGGCGGACGCGCCGTTCAACCCGCTCTCGCTGGCGCTGGGCGCGGAAGCCACCTTCGTCGGCCGGACCATCGACTCCGACCGCAAGCACCTCCAGTCGGTGCTGCGCGCGGCGGCCGAGCACCAGGGTTCGGCCTTCGTGGAGATCTACCAGAACTGCAACATCTTCAACGACGGGGCGTTCGAGCAGCTCAAGGAGCCGGGCACCCGGGATGACTACCTGATCCGGCTGGAGCACGGCCAGCCGATCACGTTCGGCAAGGACGGCCAGTTCTGCGTCGTACACCCGCCGCGCGGCTTCGGCCTTGAGGTACGCGACACCGCGGCCACGCCGGCCGAGGAGATCGTCGTACACGACGCGACCGTCGCCGACCCCGCGTACGCATTCGCGCTGTCCCGACTGCCCGGGTTCGACCTGCGCAACACCCCGATCGGCGTGTTCCGTTCGGTGCGCCGGCCGTCGTACGACAGCGTGGTGCAGGAGCAGCTGACCGAGGCCAGGGCGAAGGTGACCGAGACCCCCGAGCAGCAGCTCGCCGGCCTGCTGAGCAGCGGCGACACCTGGACAATCAGCTGACCCGTACTCCCGTCGACGCGAACCGGGCGGGCCGTTCCCCCAGTGGAACGGCCCGCCCGCTCGTCGGGTCAGGGATGTGCGCGGTCAGGCCGCCGCCCCGGCCGACACCCAGAGTTCGTCGATGGCCCGCTCGGCCGCCGCGAGGCTCTCCTGGTGCAACGACACCAGCTCGGCCATGGCGGGTACGACCGGGGCGAGGGTGAGTTCGGCGGCGATGAAGCGTGGCCGCATTCCGGTCTGCGAGAGGCCGTGCGGAAGCCAGGGCTCGGCGTGGTCCCAGCCTTCACGCGGGGTGCCCGCGCCGTAGCCGCCGCCTCGGGACGCCAGCACGATGAGCTCGCGGTCACCCAGCAGCCCGGCGCCGGTCGCCGGGTCGTACGACAGGCCGGGCGCGATGAGCAGGTCCACCCAGGTCTTCACGCTGCTCGGCGCGCCGTAGTTGTAGAGCGGAAGGCCGAGCAGGACGGTGTCGGCCCGCTTCACCTCGGCCACCAGTTCCTCCGTCAGCGCCCAGGAGCGGCGCTGCTCCGGCGTGTGCTGGTCGGCCGGCAGCAGCCGGGCCTGAGCACCCGCCTCGTCAAGGTGCGGCAGCGGCTCGGTGCCGAAGTTCCGATAGGTGACCGTGCCGCCCGGGTGAGCGGCGCGCCAACTGGCGGCGGCACGGGCGGTGAGCCGCCGACTGACCGACTGCTCCCCACGGATGCTCGAGTCGATGTGCAGCAGATGCGGCATTGGCTAATCCTCCACAGATCGTTTGTGTAGCGCCAACCATTTATAGCAGGGGGATGTTCCGCCACGTGGGTAAACTGGGTCACATGTCCTCCGGGCGGGTCGAACAGACGGAGCGCCGCTCCGGCGCGCTGCTCGACCACCTGGCCCGGCGGATGCGTCTACGGTCGGAGTCGGTGCTGGCGCCGCTCGGCCTGCGCCCCCGGCACCTCGTCGCCCTCACCGTGCTGCGGGAAGCCGGAGGCATCAGCCAACAGGGGCTCGCCAGCAGCCTGCAGATCGACAGCACCAACGTCGTGGGGCTGCTCAACGACTTGGAGACGGCGGGCCTGGTCGAACGGCGACGCTCACCCGAGGACCGCCGCCGGCACGTGGTGAGCCTCACCGAAACCGGCGCGACCCGTCTCAACGAGGCCGAATGCGCCCTGGCCGCCGCCGAGGACGAGGTGCTCGGCGCGCTGGATCCGGCCGAGCGTGACACGCTCTACGAGCTGCTCCGGCGGGCGAGCAGCGGGGCGCCGGCCACCTGCGTCGAGGCGGCCGGGGAAGACCCCGACACCCTCTGCTGACCCGGTGCCGCCGGCCCGTTGGACACCCGGCCGGCGCGGCGGTCGTGGGCCGTACCGATCACGGCAATGTGTTCGCCGCGGGCCGGTCGTCGCGGACGTGCACCAGCATGTCGCCAGTCTCGACGACCGCGCCCGCCTGGTCCGCCAGGGTGACCACCTTGCCCCGGCGGACCAGCGCGATGACCAGGGTCTCCAGCTCGCGGGGGTTCATACCGACCTCGTGACGCTCGGCCGACCGCATGGCCAGGGCCATCCCCTGGCCGGGGGTGAGCAGATCCTCCACCACGTCGATCAGCGGCGGCGCCGAGGTCGACAGGCCCAGCAGCCGGCCAGCGGTCGCCGAGGAGACGATCACGTGGTGCGCGCCGCTCTGCTTGAGCAGTGGGGCGTTCTCCGCCTCCCGGGCGGCGGCGATGATCCGGACCTGCCCGGCGGTGAGCTGCCGTACAGTCAGCGCCACCAGCACCGACGCGTCGTCGCTGTCGGTCGCGATGATCACCGCTTTGGCGGTACGCACGTGCGCCTGGTTGAGCACCGACGAGCGGGTGGCCGAGCCCTCGATGGCGACCAGCCCGTTCGACGTGGCCTGGCGCAGCGCCGGACCGCTGCGCTCCACCACCACGATCCGGGACTTGTCGAGGCCGTTCTCCAGCAGTGCCGAGACCGCGCTGCGCCCCTTGGTGCCGTAGCCGCAGATGATGACGTGGTCCTTCAATTTTCTCTCCCACCGCTGCAGGCGACGGCCGGTCCGGTACTGCTCGGTCAGAACCTCAAGCGTGGTGCCGACCAGAATGATCAGGAACAGCACCCGGGCCGGGGTGATCAACAGGACGTTGATCAGCCGCGCGCTCTCACTGACCGGGGTGATGTCGCCGTAGCCGGTGGTCGAGAGGGTCACGACCGTGTAGTAGAAGCAGTCGAGCAGGCTCAGGCCGTCGTCGTTGACATCGCGGTAGCCGTGGCGGTCGATGTAGACCACCGCCACGGTGGCGAACACCAGCCCGAGCGCGGCGGCCAGCCGAAGGCTGAGCGCGCTGAGGGGACCCCGACGCTGCGCCGGAAAGTGGATCACCGCGGGACCTGCCCCGCCGCCGTCGCCTGCACGCCCACAACATAGCCCCTGCCAGGGGAACCGCACGCCGAGGTGGCGGGGACGGTGCGCGGGGCGGTGGGCGGGCATGATGGGGAGGTCCCCGCAGGACCGGCGAGAGTGAGGCCCGAGATGTCGTTGCTGCGACGGGTGATCGGCGCGGTGCTGCGCCGGGAACGCCAACGCCAGGGCCGCACGCTGCGGGAAGTCGCCCGGGCCGCCGGGGTCTCCGTGCCCTACCTGTCCGAGGTCGAACGCGGGCGCAAGGAGGCGTCCTCCGAAGTGCTCGCGGCGATCTGCCGGGCGCTCGGCCTCTACCTCTCCGATCTGCTGGAAGAGGTCCGCGACGAGCTGCGGCGGGTCGAGCGACGGTTGCCAACCGCACCCCCGAGCAGCTACGTCCCGGCCACGCGGCACGTTGGTCCTGCGGTCCCGTCTGCCGGGCCCGGCACGGGCGGGCCTCCGCAGCCGGTCGCCCACGTCGGCGGCGTCGGGTTCGGCACCACCCCGGTCGCGACCGGTTGGCTCGGCAACAACGGCCGCATCGGCAGCGAACTGGCTGGTAGCGGCCTGCTCGGCGGTGAACTTACCGGTAGCGGCCGCGCCGGCGGCGAGCTGGCCGGTGGAAGCCTCGCTGGTGGCGGCCTCGCTGGTGGCGGTTCCGCCGTCGGGGCTCGGCGGGGCGGCGGGGCCGGGCTGGGCGGCGGTCTGGTGGGCGGCCTCCGGGTCGTCGTGTTCGGCGAGGTGGGCGCCGACCCGACCGGCCACCCCGACGCCACCGCCCGGGGCGCGTTGCTCCGCTCGGGCTCGCTGCTCCGCGCGACGCCGGCCGGGCGGCCCGGTGGGAGCGCCCTACGCCGGGCCAGGGCCCGGATGCGGTCCGCGGCGGCGGGCGCCCGGTGGACCCGTACGCTGACCCGGCCCCACCAGGACGGCCCGTCAGGGCACGATCCGCGGCGCGGGCACCGTCCCGCCGGCCGCGCCGTTGCCGGCACCATCCGGACCGTCACCCCCTCATCCCGCACCTCCGCCAACCGCTAGGCGTATTCCCGGATCTTCGCCAGTTGGCAAAGGGCCCAGACGACGCCGGCGGCGTTGGCGGTTCGCCCCGCAGGGACCTCGACAGAGGTCCTCGGCACCGTTCTGCCGTGGGCGGATCTGCCGGGGGCAGAACCGCTGGGATGCCGTCGCCCGACCGGCGCAGGCTGAACGAGCCGGTTCCCGGGCGGTCGCGTCGCCCGCCGGCGCTTGGAGGGTGGACGAGATGATCACGATGCTGGACGACGGACAGCGCACCTTCGGCGACCAGGTGTTCGAGCGGCTGTTGCGGGAACGGATCGTCTACCTCGGCAGCGAGGTGACCGACGAGATCGCCAACCGGATCTGCGCCCAGATCCTGCTGCTCGCCGCCGAGGACCCGGAGCAGGACATCCAGCTCTACATCAACTCGCCCGGCGGCTCGGTGAGCGCGGGGATGGCGGTCTACGACACGATGCGCTTCGTCCGCAACGACGTGGCGACCCTGGCGCTCGGACTGGCCGGCTCCATGGGGCAGTTCCTGCTCTGCGCGGGCACGGCCGGCAAGCGGTACGCGCTGCCGCACGCCCGGATCATGATGCACCAGCCCTCCGGCGGGTTCGGCGGCACCGTCGCCGACATCACCATCCAGGCGGAGAACATGCTGCACGTGAAGCGGACCATGCAGGAGTTGATCGCCCGGCACAGCGGGCGCACCCTGGCGGAGATCCAGCAGGACTGGGACCGGGACCGTTGGTTCACCGCCGAGGAGGCGCGTGACTACGGCCTGATCGACCAGGTCGTCAGCACCGCCGCCCAGCTTCCCCCAACCTGACCCGTCACCCACCCGCGCCGATCCCGCCGATCACGCACTCTCGGTCGTCCATATGCCCCGCTCCGCACCTCTTGTCGAGGCGGCAAGTGCATGATCGCCGCCGGAGCGACTACGCCGGCCCACGGGTGTCGTAGCGGGCTCGGGCGGCCTCGACCTCGGCCAGGTGGCTGGTCGCCCAGGCTTCCAGGCCGGCGAGCAGGGTCAGCAGGCTACGGCCGAGATCGGTCAGGGCGTAGTCGACCCGGGGCGGCACGCTGGCGTGCACCGTGCGGGTGAGCAGGCCGTCCCGTTCCAGGCCACGCAGGGTCTGGGTGAGCATCTTCTGGCTCACTCCGTCGATCCGCTGGGCCAGCTCGCTGTACCGCTTGGGAGCGGCGGCGAGAGTCAGCACCACCAACACGCTCCACCGGTCGCCAATCCGGTCGAGCACCTGCCGGCTGCCACACTTCCGGTCGTACAGGTTGGGCTCCACGTGTTTACTCTCCATCAGTAAGTCACGCACTTCAAGGTGCCCACTCTCCAACGGGAAGTGTCGGCCGGTTGTTCCCGTTGACCCCGGCGTCAGGCAGTCATCCCCTGGAGGGAGCAAGACCCATGTCCATCGTCGTCACCGGCGCCACCGGGCACCTCGGCCGACTCATCGTCACCTCGCTGCTGGACCGGGACGTACCGGCCACGGAGATCGTGGCGCTGGGCCGGGACACCGACCGGCTGGCCGACCTGGCCGCGCGCGGCGTAACCGTCCGGAAGGCCGACTACGACGACCCCGGCTCGCTGCGCAAGGCGTTCGCCGGTGCCGAGAAGCTGATGTTCGTCTCCGGCAGCGAGGTGGGCCGACGCGTGACGCAGGCCCGCAACGTTGTCGCCGCCGCGAAGGAGGCCGGCGTCGGACTGGTCGCCTACACCAGCATTCCAAAGGCAGACACCTCCAGCCTGCTCCTCGCCACCGAGCACCGGGCGACCGAGCAGGAGATCACCGCCTCCGGGTTGCCGTACGTCTTCCTGCGCAACAGCTGGTACCTGGAGAACTACCTCCCCCAGCTGCCCACGTACCTCGAACACGGGGTGTTCGGCGCGGCCGGTGACGGGCGGATCAGCGCCGCCACCCGCGCGGACTTCGCCGAGGCCGCTGCCGCCGTGCTGACCGGCGACGGCCACGCGAACCGGGTGTACGAGCTGGGCGGCGCGCCGTTCACCATGGCTGAGCTGGCGGCGGAGCTGTCCCGGCAGAGCGGGCGCAGCGTCACCTACACCGACCTGCCGGTGGAAAAGTACGTCGAGGTTCTCGTCGGCGCCGGCCTGCCCGAGGCCTACGCCGAGGTGCTGGCCGACGGCGACCGAGGTGCCGCCGACGGTGAGCTGTACGTCGAGCGCGACGACCTGGCCACGCTGATCGGCCGGACCCCGGTCACCCTCGCCGAGGCGATCCGCACCGCACTCTGAACACCGGCCCGCCCGCCATCCCGGCACCCGGACCGGGGTGGCGGGCGGGCCGCCCGACAGCCCCCGTACGATCTCGGCTCGCCCGGGGAACGTGTGGCATAAGGAGCTGACCCACCGCTGACTCTCTATCCCCTCGGGCTTGTATCGTCCCGCGCGTGACGCGCTCCGATTGGTCAGATGTACGCGAGCGGCTTGCACGGCTGGCAGCTACGCCCAGTGCCGTTGATGTTTTTGGTTCTTCGAGTCACGGTTGGGAGCTTGAGCCGCCGTTGAGCGCTGAGGAGCTCGCCGAGGCAGAGACACAGCTCCAGGTGGAGCTGCCTGGCGAGTACCGCTCCTTCTTGCTAGAGGCGGTGCAGGGCCAGCCTACGGGCTCTTTCCGATGCGTCGGCTCGACGGATGGTGGCAGTGGGCGGGTGACGGTGCCGATCTCACCGACCGGAACATGCTCAACCGGCCATTTCCACATGTCGAGGCCTTCAACCCGGCCGACGGTCTGCCCGATCCGCCGGACGAGGACAGCTACGACTCGGAGGACGAATTCAACGCAGCTGAAGACGCGTACTGGGAACAGCACGACGCCATTGTCTTCAAGCCTGAGCATTCGGTTGGCCTGCTGTACCTGTGTCATTTCGGTTGTGCGCTGCGAGAGGCTCTTGTTGTCAGCGGCCCAGCACGAGGCCAGATGTGGGCGGACGACACCGCCGACGACGGTGGTTACCGGCCGCTCCGCGACCACGACGGAACGCCGCTCGGATTCGCCCGCTGGTATCGGCGCTGGCTAGAGGCGGCCGAAGGCCAGGTGTAATACCGCGTCCACGCTTAGGATCCTGGTCTGTCTCTGAGCGGATCTCCTCGCCGGACAGTCGTTAGATCTTGCCTACTCAGCGAACAGGGCCCTCGCCGAACTGGCCACCGCTGATCACGGTGTGAGTCTCAATCTCGATAGCCGTCCACACGTGAGAGCAGAAGTCATCGACCGCAACACCTCCATTCTTCAGAAGGGCAACAGCGAGTACCCTGTCGTACTGCTCGAATTGACGCTGCGCGGCAGCGATCGGCCCGGGATCGGCGGTGGCCGAACCACCCCGCGATCGTCACGGTCCGGCACTTCCGATCTCGCGATACTCTCCTGCCCGTGGCCACCCTTGACGACCTGATCGCCTACATCGACGACCCCGAGGATGACAGCACCCGGGCCTACCAGATCGTCGATGAACTCGTGGCCTCCGGTGATCAAGCGTTGATTCCGCTTCTCAAGGCCTAGCTTGACAGCTACCTCGACGAGGAGCACTTCTACGGGCGCGACGTCATCGCAGACGTGCTCGCCGGGCTGGCAGGCATCAATGCCCTGCCGCTGCTGATCCGAGCCGCCGCGCGCGACCTGGGCGACGACCAGGACACACTTTGTTCCGCACCGGGTTTGATGGAGACATCGAAACCTGGGAGGAACACCAGCGATGCCCGCACCAAAGAAGTACAACGATGAGCTGCGTGAGCG
>BIFP01000020.1:0-189919 GCA_005402585.1 Micromonosporaceae bacterium KJ-029
AGCCCCGCAGTCGCGAACGGAGGTGGCTCGGTGAGCGCGAGGAGTGAGCCGGGCCTGCGAGCCCCGCAGTCGCGAACGGAGGTGGCTCGGTGAGTGGGCGCCGGATCCCGGTCATGATTCCGCGGCTCGGTGAGGAGGAGGCACAGGCCGCCGCCGACGCGGTCCGGTCGGGCTGGGTGGCTCAGGGGCCGCGGGTGGCCCGCTTCGAGCAGGAGTTCGCCGCGCTGGTCGGCGCGGGCCACGGGGTGGCCGTCAGCTCGTGCACGACCGCCCTGCACCTGGCGCTGGTCGTGCTGGAGGTCGGTCGGGGCGACGAGGTGATCGTGCCGTCGTTCTCGTTCATCGCCACCGCCAACGCGGTGCGCTACGTCGGCGCGACCCCGGTCTTCGCCGACGTCGACCTGGCCACGGGCAACCTGACGGTGGCGACGGTCGACGCCGTACGCACGCCCCGGACCCGGGCGGTCATCGGGGTGCACCAGGGTGGTGTGCCGTTCGACGTCGCCGCGCTGCGCTCGGCCGCCGACGGTTGGGGCGTCGCGTTGATCGAGGACGCGGCCTGCGCCGCCGGCTCGACGGCGTACGGGCAGCCGGTCGGTGCCGGTTCGGCCATCTCCGCGTGGTCGTTCCACCCCCGCAAGCTGCTCACCACCGGTGAGGGCGGGATGGTCACCACGGACGATCCGGCGTGCGCGGCCCGGTTGCGCCGGCTGCGCGAGCACGGGATGAACGTTTCCGCGGCCGACCGACACGCCAGCGCCCAGCCGGTGCTGGAGTCCTACCTGGAGACCGCCTTCAACTACCGGATGACCGACATCCAGGCGGCGATCGGGCTGGTGCAGCTCGGCCGGCTCGTGGGGCTGGTGGCCCAGCGGCGGGCGCTCGCGGCGCGCTACCACGACCTGCTCGCGACCATCGACGGCCTGGTACCGGTCCGCGACCCGGCCCACGGCGAGACCAACTTCCAGTCGTTCTGGGTGCTGATCAACCAGGAGTACGGGGTGGGCCGCGACGAGGTGCTCGCGGAGCTGGCCGCGGCCGGCGTGTCGGCGCGGCGCGGCATCATGGCCGCCCACCTGGAGCCGGCCTACGCCGACGTGACGTCCGCGCCGCTGCCGGTGACCGAGCGGCTGACCCGCGACTCGCTGATCCTGCCGCTGCACCACGCGCTGACCGAGGACGACCAGGACCACATCGTCGGCGTGCTGCGCAAGCTGGCCGGCTGATGCGCGACCTGGTCATCGTCGGCGCGGGCGGGTTCGCGCGGGAGACCGCGGCGGCGGTCCGGGCGGTGAACGAACTGCGCCCGACCTGGCGGCTGCGGGGGTTCCTCGACGACGACCCGGCACTGCACGGCACCGAGCGGGCCGGCCTGCCGATCCTCGGCGCGATCGACCAGCTGACCGAGATGAGCGCGACGGCGACCGTCGTCTGCGTCGGCAATCCGCGCAACTATCTGGCGCGGCAACGGATCGTGGAGCGGCTCGCTCTGCCGGCAGAGCGGTACGCCACGATTCTCCATCCGAGCGCGGATGTCGGCGCCGGCAGTGTCATCGGTCCCGGCACGGTGCTGCTCGCCGGCGTGGTGCTCACCGCCGACGTGACCGTCGGTGAGCACGTCGCGGTCATGCCGCACGTCGTGCTCACCCATGATGACCGGGTGTCCGACTACGTGACCGTCGCCTCCGGGGTCCGCCTCGGTGGCGGCGTGGTGCTGCGGCCAGGCGCGTACGTCGGCGCGGGCGCCCTCATTCGAGAGGGTGTGACGGTCGGCGACCGGTCGCTGGTCGGTATGGGTTCGGTGGTCCTGCGCGACGTACCGGCCGGCGAGGTCTGGGCCGGCAATCCGGCCCGCCGGTTGCGCGCCACCGCGCTGCCGATGCCGGCAGCCGGGGCCACGGCGGCGTGCCCGCCGGAGACGGAGCAGGTGCTGGTGTCCGAGCCGGCGTCGTTGAACCGGCGTCGTTGAAAGTGCCATGAAGGTCCTGGGGAGCTAGTCATGTCGAAGATTCCGCTCGTCGATCTCGCCGCCGCGCACGTGGAGGTCGCCGAGGAGGTGGAGGCGGGCTTCAAGCGGATCATCGCCGACACCGCCTTCATCGGTGGCGCCGAGGTGGCCGCCTTCGAACGGGAGTACGCCACCTTCACCGGCGTGCCACACTGCGTCGGGGTGGCCAACGGCACCGACGCGATCGAACTCGCGCTGCGCGCTGTCGGGGTCGGCCCGGGCGACGAGGTGATCCTGCCGGCGAACACCTTCATCGCCACCGCCGAGGCGGTCGCCCGGGCCGGCGGCCGGCCGGTCCTGGTCGACTGCGATCCGGCGTCCTATCTGATCGACGTCGACGCGGCGCTGGCCGCCGTCACCCCGGCGACCCGGGCCGTGGTGCCGGTGCACCTGTACGGGCAGCTCGCCGACGTCGAGCGGCTGCGCGCCGGGCTGGTCGGGCGGGACGTGGCGGTCGTCGAGGACGCCGCCCAGTCCCAGGGTGCCACCCGGCACGGCCGTCAGGCCGGCGCCGACGGCATCGCCGCCACCAGCTTCTACCCCGGAAAGAACCTCGGCGCGTACGGAGACGCCGGCGCGGTGGTGACCGCCGACGCCGGACTCGCCACCACGGTACGCACCCTGGGCAGCCACGGCGGGCTGACGAAGTACGCACACGACATCGTCGGGGTGAACAGCCGCCTCGACGGCCTCCAGGCGGTCGTACTCCGGGCCAAGCTCGGCCGGCTCGCGGACTGGAACGCCCGACGCCGCGCCGCCGCGGCCCGCTACGACGAGCTGCTCGCGCCGCTGGACGTGATCCGTCCGGTCACCCTCGACGGCAACGAGCACGTGTGGCACATCTACTGCGTGCGGGTCCCGGGTGACGGCACCCCGGCGCGCCGCGACGAGGTGCTGGCCCGGCTCAACGGGGCGGGGGTGGGCGCCGGCATCCACTACCCGGTCCCGGTGCACCGCACCGGCGCCTTCGCCGACCTCGGCTACCCGGCCGGCACGTTCCCGCACGCCGAGCGCGCCGCCACGGAACTGCTCTCCCTGCCGATCTACCCGCAGATCACTCCCGCGCAGCAGGCCCGTGTCGCCGAGGCGCTGGCCACCGCCCTGACCGACTGAGCGACGGGGCCGGCCAGATCGTGTACGTGTCGCTGCGGGACCGACCCCACGCCGACGGAACCGAGAACCGGGACGGGGTGCGTCGGGTCTCCACCACGGTGGTCCTGCTCGGCGTCGTCAGCCTGCTGACCGACGTATCCTCCGAGATGGTGGCGTCGGTCCTGCCGCTCTACCTCACCGCGGTGGTCGGGCTCAGCCCGATCGCGTACGGCTTCCTGGACGGGATCTACCAGGGAGTCAGCGCCTTCGTCCGGCTCGCCGGCGGCTACGCCGGCGACCGGGGCGGGCAGCCGAAGTGGGTGGCGGTGTTCGGGTACGGGGCCTCGGCGCTGAGCCGGATCGCGATGCTGCCCGCCACCGGGTTCGCCGCGATCACCGCGGTCGTCACCGCCGACCGGCTCGGCAAGGGGCTGCGCACCGCGCCCCGGGACGCGCTGATCGCGGGAGCCTCCGACCCGAGCATGCTCGGCCGCTCCTTCGGGGTGCACCGGACGCTCGACACGTTCGGTGCCGCCCTCGGACCGCTGGTCGCCTTCGCCCTGCTGGCCGCCGTACCGGGCAGCTACGACTCGATCTTCGTGGTCTCGTTCGCCGTCGCCGTGGTGGGCGTCGCGGTCCTGGTCCTCTTCGTGCCCAACCTCAAGACGGCGACCCAGGGGGCCCGGCTGGGGCTGCGTCGGGTCGCCGCCGAGGTCACCGGTCGGCGGCTGCGCCGCCCCCTGTTCGCCGCGGGACTACTCGGCCTGGTCACCGTCGGCGACGGCTTCCTCTACCTGGCCCTGCAGGACCGCGACGACTTCGCCGCCACCTGGTTCCCGCTGCTGTACGTCGGCACCAGCGTCGCCTACCTCGGGCTGGCCGTACCCCTGGGGCGGCTCGCCGACCGCGTCGGCCGGGCCCGTGTCCTGGTCGCCGGCCACGGCGCGCTGCTCGCCTGCTACCTGCTGGCGGCCCTGCCCACCGGCGGCCTCACGCTCACCCTCGCCGTGCTGCTCTGCCTCGGTGTCTACTACGCCGCCACCGACGGGGTGCTGCCCGCGCTGGTCAGCCGCCTGGTCGCGGCGGAGACCCGAGGCAGCGGCATCGCCGCCGCGCAGACCGTGGTGGTGCTCGCCCGGTTCGCCGCCTCGCTGCTGTTCGGTCTGCTCTGGAGCCTTCAGGGGCCGGGCTGGTCGCTGCTGCTCTTCGCGGGCCTGCTCACCGCCGCGGTGCCTGCGGCCGGCTGGTTGCTGCGCGGAATCGAGCGACGCGAGGCGACGGCGTGAGCGCACGTCAGCGAACGAATCATCAACACAGAGCGGCCCAGCCTCAGTCCGGCGCCGCGCGAAGCGAGGCGACGGCATGACGCTCCGGGTCCGACTGGCGCTGCTCGGCGCCGTCCTGCTGCTCGCGGTCGTCGGGGCCGGCGGCTACGTGTGGCGGGTCCGGCACGCCCAGGTCAGCCTGGAGGCGGCGGCGACGCCGGTCGCCACCGGCGGGGCGCTCGCGCCGCTGCGCACCCAACCGCACCTGGTGTTCCGCAGCACCGCCCTCGGCGCGCAGTACGGACACGTCGCCGTGGTGCCACTCACCGCGCCCGACGGACCCCGCACCTTCGCCCCGGTCTCCTGCGAACGGGTGTACGCGACCGCCGACAGCGCCGTCTGCCTCTCCGCCGAGCGGGGCATCCTCACCACGTACGCGGCCCGACTGCTCGACGCCGACTGGACGCCGACCCGGGATCTGCCGCTGACCGGCGTGCCCAGCCGTACCCGGCTCTCCGCCGACGGTTCGCTGGTCGCCACCACCAGCTTCGTCTCCGGTGACTCGTACGCCAATCCCGGCCAGTTCTCCACCCGCACCGTGGTCACCCGGGCGGGCGGCGAGGTGGTGGGCGACATCGAGGAGTTCAAACTCGTGGTCGGCGGCCGGACGGTCACCGCGGTCGACAAGAACCTGTGGGGAGTCACCTTCGCCGACGGTGACCGCTTCTACGCCACCGCCGCCTCCGGCGGAAAGACCTGGCTGGTCGAGGGCAGCCTGACCGGCCGGACCGTCACCGCGCTGCGCGAGGACGTCGAGTGCCCGTCCCTGTCGCCGGACGGCACCCGGGTAGCGTTCAAGAAACGCGGCGACCTCCCGCCGGGCCGCTGGCGAGCGGCGGTTTACGATCTGAGGACCGGCACCGAGACCCTGCTGAGCGAGACCCGCAGCGTGGACGACCAGATCGAGTGGCTCGACGACGACACGGTGCTCTACGGCCTGCCGCGTGCCGATGCGGCCTCGGCCTCCAGCGACATCTGGGCCGCCCCGGCCGACGGCAGCGGCCAGCCGCGCCTGCTCATCCCCGACGCCTGGTCGCCGGCCGTGGTGCGCTGACCGCGCTCCGAATGGCGCTTGGACGAGATCGTCGCTCGGGCCCAGGGCCGCCCATGGCCGCCTCACCGCCATGTCGGGTGCCGGGCCGGGTACCTCAGCGGTCGGGCCAGGCGAGTCGGCAGGTACCCGAGGCAGCCCGACGTGGATGGCAATGGATGCGTGCGCTAGGCCAGGACGACTGCCTGGGCTCCGTCGGGTTGGGGAACCCGCACGGCCTTGACCAGCAGCCATGCGATGAACGATAGTTCCGCGACCGCTGCAGGGGTCATGACGAACAGTGAGATGTTTGCGCCGAAGTCGGGGGCAAGGAAGCGCGCGAACACGTCCGCGAGGTGGCCGAAGCATCCGATCACCAGCAGGACGCCCAAAACCTTGGGGAAGTAGCCCGACTTGACGACCAGGTAGCCCAGCGGCAGCAGCCACAGGCCGAAGTATGTCTGGGCAATGAGATACCCGTCGTGTTGCATGTCGGCGAACAGCATAGTCAGCTGGTCGAAACCGGCCGGGCCGAAGGCGCCGGTGTGGTCCTGGCCGGTCGCGATCGTCAGCGCCGCCTTCTGGTTGAGCAGGTTCAGGCTCTGGATCGCGACGCTGACCGCGACGAAGGTGACCATCGCGGCGGCAGCCATCTGGTTGACGTGCTTGAGCAGCAGGTACAGGGCCATGCCCGTCAACAGAAAGACCGTGGCCCCCACCAGCTCGCTGACGAAGCCGATGCGAAACAGGGTGGCCGAGGTGTCGATGTTCCCGGCCGTGGTCGCTGCGTCCCCTGACTCGACGATGCGCGCTTTCACCAGCCCAGCGAAGATGGTGAACACGGCGACAATCAGATACAGGGCCCCCGCGATCCTCGCGAGCGTTGGCGGTGCGGTCATGGGTTGGTCCTCCCGGATGCTCACGCCGGACCGTCGGCGTGGGCGAGGGCCGATGGGGTCAGCCGACCGACGATGGCCGGGGCCTCTTGGACGAGGGCGTCGTTCTCCACCGCCTCGACCATGAAACGCGCGTAGTCCACGCGACGGGTCAGGTTGCTCGCGAGGACAGGGTCGCCGACATGCCTGCTCCACACCGGCAGGCCCTGACTGTCCCCCTCCTCCAGGTCACTGCCACGCACGACCGTCCAGTTGGTGTCACTGGCAAAGATCCTCCGGCACGCCTCCACCTGGTCGTCCACGTCCACGACACGGGCGAGCTTCGCCAGCCGCCCGAACACGGCCGCGTAAGCCTTGAACCTCCGGGTGTACACGTCCTTCCCATCGCGAGTGATGTGCCAGCCGCAGGAGAACACCAAACGGGCGCTCGGACGTGCGTGGTCGAGCACAGCCTGGGCGGTGCCGGAGGCATAGTGGTTCGTGCCCCACGGCACCAGCACCGTGAGCACGGCGTCGCATCCGTTCACCGCCCGTGCGACGACCGCGGGGTCGTTGGTCGGTCCAGGGATCACCGTGATCCGTCCCTCGAACTCGGCGAGCTTACTCACGCTCTGCTCTCGGCACACACCGACGATTTCGTACCCGCGGTCCAACGCGTGCTGCACCATGTAGCGCCCGAGCTTCCCGGACGCGCCGATGATGCACACCCTCTTCCCCGTGCCCGGCTTCTTGGCTCCGTCCAAACCGATCGGTTCCACGACCCTCTCCTCAGCTCGCCACCACTCCATCCTTACGCCGTAAGGTACAACCTTGCAGTGTAAGGTTGTCAAGCCGTCCAGGCGCCCCAGACAGGAGGACCTCGTGGCCACGGAGCCAGCCGACACGCACCGCCGCAACTTGCTCAGCAAGGAGATGGTGCTTCGCACGGCGGTCGCGATGGCTGACGAGGCCGGCACCGGCGCGCCGAGCATGCGCGGGCTCGCCGAGCGGCTCGGCGTCGAGGCCATGTCGCTGTACCACCACTTCCGCAACAAGGACGTGATCCTCGACGGCATGATCGACCTCGTCTTCGGCGAGATCGAGCTTCCGCCCGACGACGTCGACTGGCGGGCAGCGATGCGACAGCGGGCAGTCTCGATGCGCGCCGCACTGATCCGCCACCCGTGGGCGATCAGCCTGATGGATTCACGGACAAAGCCTGGCTACGCGACTCTGCGCCACCACGACGCGGTAATCGGCTGCCTACGGTCGGCCGGCTTCTCGATCGCTGGTGCGGCACACGCGTTCTCGGTACTGGACGGCTACATCTACGGGTTCACGCTTCAGGAGCTCAGCCTGCCCTTCAAATCATCCATCGACCTCGAGGACGTGGCGGGCTCGATCCTGAAACAGCTGCCCCGCGACGAGTTCCCGCACCTCACCGAGATGATCGTCGACCGCGCCATGAAACCTGGTTACGCGTACACCGAGGAGTTCGACATCGGACTCGACCTGATCCTCGACGGACTGCAGCGACAGCGCGACAGCTGGCTGTAGCCCACCGGCAAACGAGCCGGGGCATACCGATGACCCGGCACAACGGTGGCCGGGCCGATGACGCATGGGCGTGGTAGGAACTGCTGGACGTGCACGGATGTCTCGTGCTCGCGCTGGACGACGCCGCAGGCGCGCACCCGGCCGCGGGCAGGGTGGCAGACGTGCGCAGGGGACAGCGCCGCATCCATGCGGATGCGGCGCTGTCTTCCTGTGATCGCTAGCTGACCTTCTTGCGGTAGATCGCTGTCGCAGCGGCGTAGGCGGCCACGAGCATGCCGACGCACCAGGCGAGGGCGATCCACATGTCGTTGCCGACGGGCTGCTGCGCAAACAGTGCACGGAGAGCGTTCACGATGGATGTTACCGGCTGGTTCTCGGCGAACCACGCGACCGGGCCGGGCATCGAGTCGGTGGGGACGAACGCCGAGCTGATGAAGGGCAGAAAGATCAGCGGGTAGCTGAAGGCGCTCGCGCCGTCGATGGTCTTGGCGGACAGGCCCGCTATCACGGCGATCCAGGTGAGGGCGAGGGTGAACAGGATCAGGATGCCGACGACGGCGAGCCAGTCGGCTACGGATGCCCCGGTGCGGAACCCCATGATCAGCGCGACGCCCGTGACGATCACGATCGAGGCCAGGTTGGCGACGAGTGAGGTCAGGACATGCGCCCACAGCACGGAAGGTCGTGGGATCGGCATCGACTGGAAACGCTCGAAGATGCCGCCCTGCATGTCGAGGAACAGGCGGTACGCCGTGTAGGCGATGCCGGATGCGATCGTGATGAGCAGGATGCCCGGGAGCATGTAGTTGATGTACGACTCGTCGGATCCGGTGTTGATGGCTCCGCCTAGCACGTATACGAAGAGCAGCATCAGCGCGACCGGGGTGACCGCGGTGGTGATGATGGTGTCCGGGCTGCGGAGGATGTGACGCAGGGAGCGGCCGGTGAGGGTTCCGGTGTCGCTGAGGACGTGGGCGGTCATCGGGATTCCTCCCCTGCGGACATGGCGGCCTCGTCGGCGGTGTCACTGGTGTCGCCAACGAGGGCGAGGAAGACGTCCTCGAGGGTCGGCTGCTTCTCGACGTACTCGACCTTGGCGGACGGGAGGAGCTGCTTCAGCTCGGCGAGGGTGCCGTTCTGGATGATCGTACCTTTGTGCAGGATCGCGATCCGGTCGGCGAGTTGTTCGGCCTCGTCGAGGTACTGGGTGGTCAACAGGATGGTCGTGCCATCCTTGGCGAGCTGCTTCACCGTCTGCCAGACCTCGATGCGGGCCTGCGGGTCGAGGCCGCTGGTCGGCTCGTCGAGGAATACGACCGGCGGGTTGCCGACAAGGCTCATCGCGATGTCCAGCCGCCGGCGCATGCCGCCCGAGTACGTCGCCGCTCGGCGGTTTCCGGCATCAGCGAGCGAGAAGCGGGCGAGCATGTCGTCGGCGATCGCACCCGGGTTCTTCAGGTGGCGGAGCTTCGCGACCAGGACCAGATTCTCCCGGCCGGTGAGCACTTCGTCGACTGCGGCGAACTGGCCGGTCAGGCTGATCGACTTGCGTACGTCGCCCGGGGCCGAGGAGACGTCGAAGCCGTGGACGGTCGCGGTGCCGGTGTTCGCCTTCAACAACGTCGACAGGATCCGCACCAGCGTGGTCTTTCCGGCGCCGTTCGAGCCGAGCAGAGCAAAGATGCTCCCGGCTGCCACGTCCAAGTCGACGCCCCGCAGCACGTGCAGGTCCTTGTAGGACTTCGTGATGGCCTGCACCCTGATCGCGGGTTCGCGCGTCTGGGTGGTCATCCGCCCTTCTCCTCGCCGTTGTCGCCGGCGGCGGCGTCGATCGCCTTCCGGAGGCGCTCGCGTTCCTTGTCTATCCACTGCTTGCCGGAGTACGCCTGCACGAACGTCTCGGCGAACTCGACGGGGTCGTCGCCGACGATTGCGCGGACCGGCGTTCCGTCGGCGACCGCACGCTCCCAGAGGTCGACGAAGTCGCCGAGCATCGTGATGAGTGTGTCGCCGTCGAGGATCCCTCCGTGGTACATGAAGTACCGCTGAAGAGCCTTGGCCGCGCTGCGATAGGGCTCTGGCAGGGCCTCGATTCGGGCCATGTGGCGCTTGTACTGCTTCTTCTGATCGAGCGACCCGACGAGCGTCTCGATCCACTTCGCGGCCATGCTCATGCTCCTTCGTCGTGCTGGTTGTCGTTGTGGTGGAGTTGCTCGATGCGTTCCACGAGGACGCTCCACGTCCTCCAGAACTCGGCGAGTTGGTCTCGCCCCTTCGCGTTGAGCGAGTACACCTTCCGCGGCGGCCCTTTCTCGGAGGGAACCTTCTCCACGTCCACGAACCCGCGCTGCTCGACGCGAACGAGCAGCGCGTAGATGGTGCCTTCCGCGATGTCCGAGAATCCGCGGTCGCGCAGCCACGCGGTGATCTCGTAGCCGTATGCGGATCTGCGGGCCAGGATCGCCAGGACGATGCCTTCGAGAGTGCCCTTCAGCATCTCTGTCATCTGGTTGCCCATGCCATCACCCCTCGGTACTCAGCGATGCTATCTACCGGTAGACGGTATCACTAGGTACCGGTAGATAGCAACGCCGAGTACCGACCTTCAGAACGGGCCACTCGGCGCCGAAGTCCACATCATGCTGATCCGGTTGCGCTACGACGGATGGGTGGACGAGGTGATCAACAGCGCCGAAGGGATCTGACCGTGCCCACCACCGTCGTGGTGCCGGCGCTGGCCATGCTCTCCCAGCGGCGGGTCGGGCTGGCCGCCGGACGGGCCGCGGGCGGTCCGGGCGCATCGACCCTCATCACCACGAGCTGTTTCTCGAACTCGGCCCAGGCTGCCACGACCCTGGGCTTCTCAGAGTGCCGGCGGCCGCCGGACGGCTCTTCCGGCTGGAGATCGACAGTCGATCCGCGCGACTGCAGCCGCGTTCGCTGAGCCGACGCTACGCAGCCTCGACGCCATCCACCTGGCCACCGCCCAGGTGCTCACCAACGAGTCCGGAACGGCACCCATCGCCTTCGTCACCTACGACCGGCGACTGCTCCAATGCGCCGAAGAGGCAGGACTACCCGTAGCGAGCCCCGGTCAAAACTGACCCACGACGTTCGCGAGCCGGGTATGGCAGTGCGGCCAGGATATCGGCCGTGGCCTGCGTTCTTGCGGCCTCGCACCCCTCCGCGTGGATATCCGTTTCGGATGGAGCCGAGGTTACGGCATCCGAACCTAAGGATCATGATGCAGGGCTGCGACCTGGATCTTCCCTTTGGTGGGTGAGCGTCTTGGAGATGACTGAGGGCCATGTTGCTCTGGAGTGAGACTTCAGATCTCCACCCCGGTGCAATCGGAACCGCCTTGGGCTCTACCACTGCGAACTCAGGTAGTGGACAGCGACGAGTGTGCTACAACAGCCCATACACCTCCCCAGCGCGCGCACGGCGGCAAAGCCCCGCGTGGCGCGGCACAGGAGGCATCATCGATTCCGATGTAGCGACCCAATACATTGGACCGACAGGTAACGACATGATCTGCCGCCGGAAATGGAGGTCTGATGTCCAAGGCGCACTTGTATGACACCATCGGAACGACCTACACCGTGACGCGGGGCACCGAGCCGCGGATCGCCGAACAGGTCTGGGCTGCGCTCGGCGATGCCCGGACCGTGCTGAATGTCGGGGCGGGCGCCGGTTCCTACGAGCCCTGCGACCGTGACGTCACCGCGGTGGAACCGTCGGCGACCATGCGGGCACAGCGCCCCGCAGGCGCAGCGCCCTGCGTGGCCGCCACTGCGGAGCGCCTTCCGTTCGAGGACCAGTCCTTCGACGCCGCGATGGCTCTTGCCACCATCGACCACTGGCAGGACCCGATCGCGGGCCTGCGCGAGATGCGACGCGTCGCGCGCCGCGTGGTGGTGTTCACGCACGACGCCAGTGACCCTGATCGGTTCTGGCTGACTCGCGACTACCTGCCAGAGCACGCCGGCCTCTGGGCCGGTCGACCTTCCCTGGCCGAACTGGCCAACGCGATCACAGCCCGGACCGAACCGGTGCTCATCCCGTGGGACTGCGCTGACGGCTTCTACGAGGCCTACTGGCGCCGACCCGAGGCATACCTCGACGATCATGTCCGCCGCGGAATGTCTGTCTGGGCCAGAGTCGGACCGCACGCCGAGAAGCGAGCGGTGGGTAGCTTGCGTGTTGATCTCGCATCCGGCCGGTGGGCCGAACGCAACCGCGACATTCTCGATCTCGACGCAGCAGAGCTTGACAGTCGCCTGCTCATCGCCTGATCCCGCCACAGCTACCGGGTCGGTTGCGGCAGACTCGGGTCCGGTGGCCGCTGGCGGCACCCAGGTGACGACGTCCTGCGTGGTCTCATGCCCTGGTTCGAATCTCCGCTGGACTTCCTCACCGGCATCGAAGGGATACGCCGCGCGAGCACATCGCTCACCCTGCTTGCGCCCCTGGTTGCTCACTGCGTCGCAGCGCCGAGTTCCTTGCTGCTGCCACCGCAGCGTTCACCGAGTCGGCATCGATCGACCCTTCGTAGCGTGTGTTGTCGATGAAGTACGTCGGAGCGTGGTGTAGGTGCATCGCTTCCGCGTCGGCGAGGTCCTCGTCGACCCGCTGGGCGCCAGTCGCATCGCCCCAGTCGTGTTCGAATCGCCGCAAGTTTAATCCCGCGCTTGCGGCCGCTCGGCGGATCTGTCGTTCGTTCTCGATCGGTGCTTCGCGGATGAGCTCGTCGCGCATCTCCCAGAATCGTCCCTGGAGGGCCGCAGCCTCGTTGGCGATGGCAGCGGAAAGACCAAGTGGCTGCTCGAGCGGGAGATGACG
Organism: Micromonosporaceae bacterium KJ-029; assembly: GCA_005402585.1. Taxonomy (GTDB): domain Bacteria; phylum Actinomycetota; class Actinomycetes; order Mycobacteriales; family Micromonosporaceae; genus Micromonospora. The sequence goes on from BIFP01000020.1 coordinate 12,730, forward strand.
GAACGCGTACACGACCTCGCTGCCAAAGCGGCCTTCCATTTCGCGGCGCATCTCTCGCGCAGCCGGCGAGTGGGGCGTGGCGTAATTGCCATACTCGACCACGTTCACCACGGCGCTGCGCGGGTCACCCAGTACGCGGTCGCGAGACGGGTCGAGCGGCCTCACGAGACGGTCCCGGTGCGGCGATCGCCGCCGCTCGAGCGCGCTCATGACGGCGAAAGCGACGGCGCCGAGGGTAGCGGCAAGCACGGTGGCAGCGATCACGCCGATCTGCGCACGGCTGACATCGACAGAATCGTCGAACGCCAACTCCGTGACGAACAGCGAGATGGTGAAGCCCATCCCGGCGAGCATGCTCAGGCCGGTGATGTGGGACATGCGTACCGCCGGTCCGAGCGCGTCGGGCCGAACTCGGGTGACGATCCAGGTCGACACAGATATAGCGACGATCTTGCCAATGACCAAACCAGCGATGATGCCCCACGTGAGCCGGGAGGTGAATGCGTCGACCAGTGACTCCCGGGTGACGTTCACGCCGGCGTTGGCGAGGGCGAAGATCGGCAGGATCAGCCAGGTGACGTACGGCGTCAGTGCTCGGTGGGCGCGCTCGTTGATCGAGACGGCTCGCGCGAGCGAGTTGTTGGCCGTGCGAGCGTAGCTGGCAGTCGGTGACATCTGGAAGGCTCGGACGTGGTCCTGAGCCCTGCGCAGGTCGTCGAACCGCGTGGGGAAGATCGGCAGCAGTAACGCGATCGCAACGCCGGCCAGGGTGGCGTGCACACCCGACAGGAAGAAGCCGACCCAGACGACGATCGAGGGCAGGAGATACAGCGCGCCGCGCCACACCCCGGCGAGGCGCATCGCCGCGATCATCGCGAGGCCGCCCACAGCAAAGAACAGTGGCAGCGGGGTGAAGTGGTCGGTGTAGGCGAATGCGATGACCCCGAGCGCACCGACGTCGTCGGCGACAGCGAGCGTGACGAGGAAGATCCGCAGCTGGGGCGGCATCACACGTCCGATGATGGCGAGCATTCCCAGCACGAAGGCGGTGTCCGTGGAGACCACGATCCCCCAACCGCCAACCGCGCCGGTGCCCCAGGTGATGCCGACGTAGATCAGTGCCGGGATGACGAGGCCGGCGACGGCCGCGATGACAGGGACGCTCGCCCTCCGCCAGTCACGAAGCTCACCCAGCTCGAGCTCGCGGCGGACCTCGAGCGTGATGTGCGCGAAGAATACGGCCATGACGGCGTCGTTGACCCAGTGCTGCAGGTCCAGCTCGAACCTGGAGCCTCCGAGTTCGAGGCCGAGAGGGAGATGCCAGAAGGACTCGTAGCTGTCTCCCGCAAGATTCGCCCAGACCAGCGCGGCGACGGTGCCGGCGATCAGGACGACGGCGCCGCGCAGCGCCTCTGGGCTGCGCCGAAGACGGGAGATGGGGCCGCGACGAGTCGCGTCCGGGGAGTTGATCGCGAAGGTGCTCCCAGCCACGTTCGTCACGCCGTTTCGGTGGGCAGGAGGAGGACTTCGGCAAGGTTCACGCTCCGCGGCAGCGCTGCGGCGAGCGTGACCACTGCGGCGATCGCGTCCGGCGTTCCCGCGGACGCGGCCCGTGCATGCTGCTTGTCACGCACGGGCAATGACGCGTTGCGATGCTCGTCGGACTGGTCCGCCGCGAAGCCCGGCTCGATGATGTGGACACGCATGCCCCGTGGCCCGTACTCCTGGCGCAGCGCCCGTGCGAGCTGCTTGATGGCCGCCGACAGGGCGTTGAAAACGGCAAACCGAGGGGCGCGAACATCGGTACTGGTGGCGCCGATCAGCACGATGTCGGCGGGCGCCCCGCGGTCCGCGTTATCCAGGAGCGGCTCGGCGAACGTTTGGGATGCGTGCAGCAGCCCGCGCAGGTTCACGTCGATCATCTCGGCCCAATCTGCCGGGATGCCTTCACTGAAGGCGGAGCCGGTGATCACGCCCGAGGACACGACCAGAAGATCGATGCGGCCGAACCGCCTGATCGCGGCCGCTCGGGCGTCGTCGACCTCGAGTTGGGAGGTGACGTCCGCGACCGTGGACAGCACTCGATCGCCTCCGCCGAGTTCGCGTTGGAGGGCGTCGAGGCGGTCCGCGTCTCGACCCACCATGACGATGCTCGCGCCTGCCCGAACCAGTTCGTGGCAAATGGCGCGGCCGATCCATCCAGTCGCGCCGAAGACGACGGCGACCCGAGCACCGAGGACGCCTCTTGTCCCGCTCTGCTCGCTCATCGTTCGCGTCCCGCGACCGCAAAGCGCAGGAGTCGCTCCCAGTAGAGGGCGGTGAGCTGCTCCCGGTTCGAGGGATCGGTCGCGTCCGCGCTCGGCAACACGACGCGGTCGTCTTCGAGGTAGGCCCCGGACGGAACGTCGGCGACTGCGGCATGGAGGACCCGGGCTGCGCCCTGGGCGGGAGGACCACCAATGCGGCCCATCATCGCGGCGCTGAGAGGTGTGTCGTTGAGTCCGGGGCAGAGGGCGACGACACCGACCGGCATCGACCGGAGTTCTTCCGCGAGCAAGGACGACCAGGTCAGCATCGTCAGCTTCGCTCGCGCGTACGCCGCCACCGGCGAGTAGCTGTGCTCCAGGTCGATGTCGTCGAAGTGGAACCGCTCTACGTGGTGCGCCGACGACCCCACGTTCACCACTCGTGCGCCCTCCGCCAACGACGGAACGAGCAGCCGCGTCAGCAGCGCTGGTGCGAGTGCGTTGACCTGCAGCGTCCGCTCGAATCCGTCCGTGGTGGTGATCCGCTGCGACGCGCCGAGGACTGCGGCATTGTTGATCAACAGGTCGACCGTCGACACGAGTTTCCTGATCGAGCGGGCAGCTTCGACGACGTGGGAGAGGTGGGTGAAGTCGGCGCCGACGTAGTGGACGTCGGCGGGGCCGAGCCGGCGGATCTGCCTGAGAACCTGTCTCACCTCTTCTTCGGGCTCAGGCCCGAGCACGATGAGCGTCTCGGAGATTGTCGCCAGCCGGCGGGCTGCCGCCTCGCCGATGCCGCTCGTGGCGCCGGTGAGCACAACCGTGCCGAACCGCTTCCCTGGAGTCTTCATAGTGCCTACCCCCTGCGACCTGGATGTCCCGCCCGATGATTCATGCGGATTCGTGCGAAACGAGGAACGCGATGACCTTTGTCGATGTCCTCCGGCTCGCCCACTCGGCCGAGCGCGGTCTTGGTGGCGATGCCGTCGATGATTACCGGTACTGCTCGAACACGTCGCCACCGATGCGAGTGCGAGTCGGTCGCGGGGCGATGGAGCTAACGTGGATGCCCCGACGGCTCGGCTCGAGCCAATGACCTCGCATCCATTAGGCGCCGTGCCGGTGACCCGGCGGTATAACAGAACTACCTGGGTCTTGCTTATTCACCCTCCGAGCCCGGGTGAGCACCATGGTCCTCGCCCGGGCTCGGATTTGCGCAGTGACGGCGGCGGCCGGAGGACCGCGAACTAGGCCATGCCGATCATCACCGGACTGCCGGCGCCTGGACTCCGCCTCGCACCGCCATGATCGACAGGATCGCCTAGGAGGGAATGGCGCCGATCTGCTGCATGATGGTCATCCGGTCCGGCGACACCCAGAACTCGGCGATCTTGCCATCCGCGACGCGCATGACGCCGATCCCGACCGCGGACACCTGTCGCCCGGTCGCCGGAACGCCCATGAGCTCCCCGTCGTGCGTGCCCTCATACCGGCAGCGCAGCGCCACGAGATCACCGTCGGCGATCAGCTCGTCGAGGGGGTGTTGCAGGTCGGTCATGCCGGCGAAGAAGGCGTCGCCGAACGCCTTGACGCCGTCGATGTCCAGTGTCGGTAGTCCCGCCGGGTGGAACCGGAAGTCCTCGGTGCACAGGTGTACCGGGGTGGTCCGGCCGCGGTCGAGCTCCTCGAAGTAGTTGCGGACGATCTGCTTGTTCTCCTCAGACATGGCGTGTTCCTCTCACTTGGCCTGGTCGAGCCGGACCGCGTCGGGTCCGGCGGGGAATCGCAGCTGGCCGGTCGTGTCGTGCACGGCCCGCCACACCGTCTCGGCGACGTCGTTCTCCCGCGTGAACAGGTCCTGCTCGACGAACCGGTCGAGGGTCCGCTTCGCGAACGGCTCGTAGGCCGGTGGGACCAACTTGTCCAGCGGGCCGGTGAGGTCGGTGTTGTCGGTCGCCTTGGCGGCGAAGCTGGTCGTCAGGCAGGTGCCGGGCTCGACGGTCTTGGCGCGTACGCCGAACTCGGCGAGTTCGAGGGCGAGCGACGCCGTGAACCCCTCGATGGCCGCTTTGCTGGCCTTGTACACGGCCGAGAGCGGCATGTGCCCGAGCACGACGCTGGAGGTCACGTTGACCACGACGCCGGCGCCGCGCTCACGGAACTGGGTCAGCACCGCCTGTGTGGTGGCCATGACGCCGAAGGTGTTGGTCTCGAAGATCTCCCGCACCCGGCTCATGGAGGTGCCTTCGTACACGCCGATCAGCCCGATGCCGGCGTTGTTTACCAGGGCGTCGATGGGTCCCGCCGCGGCGAACGCCGCAGCGATGGAGTCGGGGTCGGTGACGTCGAGCTGGAGGACGCGGAGCCGGTCGGACTCGGGCAGGACATCCGCGCGGGGCGTTCGCATGGTGGCGATGACGTTCCACCCTTGCCCGAGGAAATGCCGTGCGGTCTCTCGCCCGTAGCCGGATGAAGCGCCGGTGATCAAAACTGTGCTCATGGTGGAAGGGCTCCTGTCGCTCGTTCGGAAGCGTGCCGAACCACTGTGCGTGGCGGCCGGTGCCGGCCACATCTGTCGGATGACTTCCCCGCCGGAGCGCATCGAGCGCCAATGACCTAAGTCCGGCCTGCGACACCGGCTACCCGGCTCCGCAGCGTTGGGTCCACGCAGCGGCCAGCGGAAACTTCATTCCTGGATGCATTGGAGTTTGTCAACTTCATCACCAGGCGTGATAGTTGAGGACTAAAGCATCTGGGTGGGTGGTGACCCTGTCAGACGAGATGTCGATGACAGGAGGCTCCACCATGGGTAAGAGCATCATCCGTACGGTCGCGGGCGTCACCGCAGCGGCGGGCGTCACCGCACTGATGGCATTGCCGGCGCGCGCCGCGTCGGCTGCCGGCGCCGGCCTGACCTTCTATCAGGGCGCGTTCGCCACGCCGGTGTTGCACGTCGCCGAGCCCGACGGCGCCTGCACGGCGTTCCCCGTCGCCGCCGACTCGCTCGCCGCCTCCGGACCGGTTCAGCAGGTCCTCGCGTTCCAGACCGTCGACTGTTCGGGCTCCGCGGTGGGCCTCGGCACCCTGCGGACCTTCTCCGCCGGGACATACCACTCCTTCCGGGCGTTCTGACCGGCTGGGAGGGCGGCCGCCGGCCGCCCCTCCCAGCCCACTTCACCGCGCAGGCGTGACATCACCTACCGCGCCTCAGCCCTCGGTCAGGGCAATGCGCAGCGTCCGCAGCGCGTAGTGGATCCAGGAGCGGACCGTCCCGACCGGGATGCCCAGGTCGGCGGCGACGTCCTCGACCGTCCTGCCGAGGAAGTAAGCCTCGTGCAGCACCTGTCGATGAGCGTCGCTCAACTGGCTGACCGCCTGGCGCAGCGCGTACTTCGTGATTGCCATATCGGCGGTCTCGTCGGTGGGCACACCGCACTCGACGTCCAATTCGGCGGCGACCGTGACCGGTCGGGCCTGCCGCCGGCGTGCCTCGTCGATGACCAGCCGCCGGGCAACGGTGAACAGCCAGCGGCGGCTCCGGCCTGCATTGTCCTGCGGCAGCGAGTCGAGGTTGCGCCAGGCACGGAACAACGTTTCCTGCACCAGATCCTCGGTGGCCTGCCGACCGCCGAGGGTGAGCCCTCGGACGAATTGGGTCAGTTGACGGATGCGGGCGTCGGTGTCGAGGGCCTGGCGGGCGTCTGTGGCCATGCAGGACGGATCACCGGACGCGTTCGGCGGGCACGATCAGCCGGACCCCGGCACCCGGGGTGCCCTGCGTCGCCCAGGGACGAAGGGTCCATGTCTCGAGGTCGGCCGAGGGTAAGGAGACATGCAGGAGAAGACTCGTGACGGCCTCCCTCGGCACCAGGAACTCCTCGGCGGACCCCGCCGCCGTGAAAGCCAGCGGCTGATCCGCGAGGTTGTTGATCCGGGCCGGCGGCGAATCGGGAGCGCTGAGCGCGATCACCCATGTCGGCCCCGCTGCGCTGTCCAGGGCGACGAACAACCGCCCCGGTGGTGTGCTGAATCCGGCCGCGTCGAGCCGGACCTGCCACGTGCCGGCCGGCGGAAGCGGTGGCCGTGCCATGCCGTCCCGAACGCCGCGACCGCCGCCATGACGCCTTCGACCTTCTAGGTAAGGGGCCACGGCCCGGCGATGCACCTGAGGTCGTATGACAGATGTGTCGCCCCAGCCGTTGCCACGAGATTGGTTCTCGTCCTACACGAGTACGAACCCACCAAGGGGCACCCATCATGACCATCGGACACGGCTTCCACGCCACGATGACCGCCAAGCCCGGCAAGGGAGGCGAGGTCGTCGACATCCTGCTCCACGCGCCGTCGCTGGCAGACGACGACTGCGTCGTGTTCCTGGTCGGCCGGTCCGCCGCCGACCCGGACACCATCTTCGTCACGGAGGGCTGGACCAGCGTCGAGGCCCACAGCGCCTTCTTCACCAGCGAGCCCGCGCAGACCCTGGTTGCCCGGCTCCAGACGCTACTCGCCGGCGAGTCGGCCTACATCGACGAGATCCCCGTCGGGGGAAAGGCCGCCTTCCGGGAGAACGAAGCATCATGATCACCACCAGCTCGCGTCCCGACGTCGATCCCGAACTGGCGGCACTGCTCGCCGAGATGCCGCTGACATCCATCCTCGACGAGCACGCCCTCGCACAGGTACGTCCCTACTCCTCGGCTCCGATCGAGCCACTGCTGGACGGCCGCTCCATCGATCAGCGGGAGTTCGTCGCCCGCGCCGCCGACGGCGCGGAGATCACGCTGTCGGTGTTCCGCCCGGCCGGTGACCGCACCACCCCCGCGCCGTGCGTCTACTGGATTCACGGCGGCGGCATGATCATGGGTGACCGGTTCGCCAACATTGACATCCCCCTGCAATGGCTCGACCGGTTCGGTGCCGTGGTCGTCAGCGTCGAGTACCGGCTGGCGCCCGAGGCTCACGGCTCGACCCTGGTCGAGGACTGCTACCGAGGCCTGTTGTGGACAGCGGAGCACGCCGAGGCGCTCGGCGTCGATCCGAGCCGCATCATCATCGCCGGCCCCAGTGCTGGCGGCGGGCTCGCGGCCGGGGTGACGCTGATGGCCCGGGACAACGGCACCGCCGCGATCGCCGCGCAGATCCTGATCTGCCCGATGCTCGACCATCGCAACAGCACGAACTCCAGCCGCCAGTTCTCCGACGTACCGGGTGTCTGGACGGGCCAGACGAACGGTTTCGCCTGGCGGTCGGTCCTCGGCGACCGTCCCGGCGACGTTTCCCCGTACATCTCGCCAGCCCTCGCCAACGACCTGTCCAACCTGCCGACCACCTACATCGACGCCGGGAGCGCCGAGGTCTTCCGAGACGAGGATGTCGACTACGCCAGCCGGATCTGGGCTGCCGGCGGGCAAGCCGAACTCCACGTCTGGGCGGGTGGCGTCCACGGCTTCGACGCGCTGTTCCCCCAGACCCGCATCGGTGCTGCCGCCCGGCGCACGCGCACGCAATGGTTGGCCCGAGCCCTGGACGCCATGTCCGCCGAACGTGAGGTCTGACGATGACCGTCGACTACCGCAGCCAGTTTCTCCGTGAGTTCCTCCGCGATCCGCTCACGGTTGCGTCGGTCGCGCCGAGCGGCCGGGCCCTCGCCGACGCGGTCGTCGCGCCGGTGCCGTTCACCGGCGACCCCGTCGTGGTGGAACTCGGACCTGGCACCGGAGCGTTCACTCAGGCCATCCAACGGCGGCTGGCCGGCCGAGGCCACCACCTGGCCGTCGAGATCAACGAACGGTTCGCCGATCTGCTGGCAGCGCGCTTTCCGAGCGTCGACCTCGCCATCGCCGACGCCCGCAACCTGCGGGAGATACTCGCGGTACGCGGGCTCGACCACGCCGACGTCATCGTAAGCGGGCTCCCGTGGGCAGCCTTCACACCGGGGCGACAGGACGATCTGCTCTCTGCGGTCACCGCGGTTCTCGCCCCAGACGGCGCCTTCACCACTTTCGCATACGCCCACACGCGCTGGATGCCGCCGGCCCGGCGGCTCCGGCGCAGCCTCGACAAACGGTTCGAGGAAGTGGTGCGCGGCCGGACGGTCCGGGCGAACATGCCACCCGCGTTCGTCTACTTCTGCCGCAGGCCGCGAATGTCAACGCGCCCGGTGACGGCTGGGCTGGCTCCGCACCTGTCATGGCAGCGGCCGATCCGGACGCCGCAGAACACGAGACCACCGAACCGCTGACCGCAGACGGGGCCACGCGTCAACCTCGCGTGGCCCTGCTGGTCTCGACCTACCAGAGGTGGCGACGGCCGGTGGCTGAGCGCCGACCGTCGCTGCATTCCGCCCTGTCATGGAATCTCGGGCGTACTCGGCGAGGATGCCGCCGGCTTCGGCGAGCAGCCATGAGCCGTCGCGGAGCTTGACGATTCCTTGGGCGTGCCCAGTGCCCGGTTGAGCATGGGGTTGGTGGCTCCGGTGGGCCGCCAGGGACTCGAGCCCCGAACCCGCGGGTCAGTCCGGCGGTAGTGGCTTGCCGTCGCTCCACACGTTGTCCCGCCACACGTTGCCGGACGCGGAGCGGGACCAGGAGGTCGCCGGCCCGTACGCGCCGCACTTGCCGTTGCGGCCGCGTTGGAAGACGTTGCCGGTGACCACGATCCCGCTGACCTGCGTCCCGTAGTCCTTCTTTTCGTCGTAGCCGCCGTAGAAGCAGTAGGACATCTCGTCGGAGGCGACGAAGAGATTGTCCCGGATGGTGTAGTTCGTGTTGGGCCCGAAGTCACCGAAGATGGACGCGTTGGCGCTGCAGCCGCCGCCGGCGGCGTTGGTGGGCCGGTCGCAGGCCAGGGTGTTGTGCACCAGCCGGATGTCGCTGCCGCCGTTGGAGATGAAGGCGTTGAGGTGCCAGTCCCCGCCGTCGGGCAGGTACTGGCCGTGCAGCCAGGAGTCCTGGACCAGGCAGTTGCGGTAGCAGTTGACGCTGTGCTGGCCGCCCCGGACCTCGGAGCGCAGCACGCTGACGTTCTCGAAGCCCACGGTGGGTGCGTACGCCTGCCCGCCGTCGATCTCGGAGTCCTCGATGCGCAGCGAGTGACTCGCGCCCTCCAGCCGGATCGTGCCGTCGACCCGGCTGGATCTGATCGTCACGTTCTTGGCCTTGATGAGCAGCGAGCAGCGGACGTGCCGCTTGTCGATCACCGTGTCGGCCCTGGTGATCGTGCACGGCCCCGAGTAGGCCGAGAGTCGTACGCCGTCGGGCACCCCGGTGTCGCCGGCCCCCGGGAAGCCGGTCAGGGCGGTGGCGGCCGACGACTTGGCGGTCGACGGCTTGGCGGAGCCCGACGTCGTGGGACGGGCACCCAGCCCCTGACTGGCACCGGGCGAGGGCGTCGACGAGGCCGGGCCGGACTCCGGCAGCGACCCGCTCGCCACCGGCGCGCTCGGGGTCGCGTCCTGCTCCACGTCGGAGTGGGCCAGTCGGGCCACCGCGACCGCGCCGCCGATGGCGAGCACGGCCAGCACGGTCAGGGCTGCCGGGATCGCCACCGCCCCGCGCCGCCGGCCGCGCGGGGCGGCCGGGGCGCTGCCGGGCGCCGGCTCCGTGGACTGCCTCATGTCGCGAGCGCCGGCTACGACCGGCGCTCGGCGACGAAGGCGGCCAGGCTGCCGAGCGTCTCGAAGAGCTCGGCGGTCACGTCGCCGTCGTCGACGGTGAAGTCGAACCGCTCCTCGACCGCCGCGACCAGTTCGAGGACGGCCATCGAGTCCAGCTCCGGCAGGCTGTCCAGCAGCGGCGTCGACGCGTCCAGCGTGGCCGCCCGGTCCTCGATGCCGAGTACCGAGACCAGAACCTCGCGGACCTCGTCGAGGGTTTCCGCGTGAGTGACTTCCACAACTTCTCCTTATCGGGCGGTCAGACCAGCACTTCGGCCGGGGCCGGGTGGCTGAGGAAGGCGGTCGGGCTGGCGGTGAGGCCGTACGCGCCGGCCTGGAACAGGACGATGAGATCACCGACGTCCGCCCGGGGCAGCGTCACGGCGTCCCCGAGCAGGTCCAGCGGGGTGCAGAGGCAACCGACAACGGTCACCGTCTCGACCGGTTCGGCGTCGATCCGTTCCGCCACCGCGAGTGGGTAGTTGCGGCGGATCGCCTGGCCGAAGTTGCCGGAGGCGGCGAGCTGGTGGTGAAGGCCACCGTCCACGACCAGGTACGTGCGGCCGCGGGAGATCTTCCGGTCGACCACCCGGGTGACGTACACGCCGCACTCGCCGACGATGTAGCGGCCGAGTTCGATCACGACCCGCGCCTCGGGCAGCCCCTGCCGGATCGGCCCCCGGACCAGGTCGGCGAGGTTCGCCCCGATCGTCGCGAGGTCCAGCGGCGTGTCCCGGTCGGTGTACGGGATGCCGAAACCGCCGCCCAGGTTGAGGTAGCGCACCGGCAGCGGGGACTCCTCGGCCAACCGGATCGCCAGGTCGACGGTGCGGCGCTGCGCCTCGCAGAGGCTGTCGGCGCGCAGGTTCTGCGAGCCGGCGAAGACGTGGAAGCCGAGGAACTCGACGTCGGCGTTGGCCAGTTCCTTGAGCAGGGCGGGCACCCGCTCGCAGTCCACACCGAACTGTTGCGGACCGCCGCCGAGCCTCATGCCGGAGCCCTTGACCGCGAAGTCGGGGTTGACCCGTACCGCGACGCGCGGCCGGATCCGGAGCTGGCGGCCCAGCGCGGCGACCCGGTCGGCCTCGTTCTCGGACTCCATCTCGATGGTCACGCCCGCCGCGATGGCCTGGCGCAACTCCGCGTCGGTCTTGCCGGGACCGGCGAAGCTGACCCGGTGCGGCGGCATCGGTGTGTCGAGGGCGGTCCGCATCTCCAGGGCGGAGGCGACGTCGAAGGAGTCCACCAGCCCGGCGAGGTGCTGCACCACGGCGGGCATCGGATTCGCCTTCACCGCGTAGCTGAGCTGGACCTCGCGGGGCAGGGTGGCGCGCAGCAACGCCACCCGCTCGGTGAGTAGCCGCCGGTCGTACGCGAAGAAGGGGGTGGCGCCGACGCGGTCGGCGAGGCGGTCGACCGGGACGCCGCCGACGGCGATCCGGCCGGCGTCGCGGTCGAAGGCGGCGGCGGAGTGGTTGGTCACGAGGTCAACTCCTGGCGTAGCAGGTTCCGGTCGAACTTCCCGTTCGGTGAGCGGGGCAGCGCGGGCCGCACCACGATCTCCCGGGGCAGCATGTACGGCGGCAGTTCCCGCTTGAGGGCGGCGAGCAGCGTCGCCCGGTCGAGGTCGGCGCCGTCGGGCGCGCTCACGACCAGCACCACCCGCTGGCCGAGCTTCGGATCGGGCAGCCCGAGCGCCACCGCGTCCCGGACGAGGCCGCTGTCGTAGACGACCTCCTCGATCTCGGTGGGGCTCACCCGGTACCCGGACGTCTTGATCATGTCGTCGATCCGTCCGACGAAGTAGAGGAAGCCCTCCTCGTCACGGACGACGGTGTCGCCGGACCAGACCGCCGGCTCCGGCAGCAGTTCCCCGTCGCGGCCGGGCGCCGGGCGGAACCGCTCGGCCGTACGCACCGGATCGTTCCAGTAGCCGAGGGCGACCAGCGCGCCGCGGTGCACCAGTTCGCCCTCCTCCCCCGGCTCGCACGGCGTGCCGTCCGGACGGACCACGAGGATCTCCGCGTTGGGGATCGCCTTGCCGATCGAGTCGGGCCGGTGGTCCACCTCGGACGGATCGAGGTAGGTGGAGCGGAACGCCTCGGTCAGCCCGTACATCAGGTAGGGGCGGGCGGCGGGGAAGACGGCGCGCAGCTTGTCCAGGGTGGCCTTGGGCATCCGCCCGCCGGTGTTCGCGAAGTACCGCAGATGCGTGCTGGCCTCCGCCGGCCAGTGCTGCCCGACCAGCTGCAACCACAGCGGCGGTACGCAGGTCAGCCCGGTGACGCGGTGTCGGGCGCACAGCCGCACCACGTCCTTCGGCAGCAGGTAGTTCATCAGCACCACATGGGCGCCGGCGGCGAAGGCGGTGGTGAGCTGGCTGAAACCGGCGTCGAAGCTGAGCGGCAGCGCGGCCAGGATCACGTCGTCGGCGGAGTTCGCCAGGTAGCGGCTGACACTGGCCGCCCCGGCGAGCAGGTTGCGGTGCGAGAGCACCACCCCCTTCGGCTTGCCGGTGCTGCCGGAGGTGTAGAGGATCGCGGCCATGTCCACGTCGATGCCGGTGGTGTCAGGTGGGACGGGGTTGCCGTCGCGCAGCTCCGCCCAGGTGGTCACCGCCTGCCGGCCGGTCCCGGTGCCGTCACCGCCGACCAGAATCACCTGCTCGACGGACTTGACCTGCTCCAACTCCTCACGCAGCAGCGCGTACCGCTCGGCAGTGGTGACCAGTACCCGCACCGCGCAGTCGGCCAGGATGTAGCCGACCTGCCGGGGCCGCAACAACGGGTTGACCGGGACGAAGACACCACCGGCGGCGGAGACACCGAAGATCGCCCCGACCGCTTCGATCCGCTTCTCGGTCCAGACGGCCACCCGGTCGCCACGCTCGACGCCGAGCCGACGCAGGCCGCTGCCCACCGCGGCCACGTCCTGCCAGAGCTGCGCATAGCTGACCGTGTCGTCCTTGTAGGTCAGTGCCGGCGCGTCGCCCCGCCGGGCGGCCGCGTCGGCGACGAGCTCGTGAAGTTGAGTACGCATCTCGGGGTTCGTCCCTCTCGTCCGGGCACCCGGTCACCAGCTGAGGCAGACCAGCTCGCTGTAGAGGTAGTCGACGTCGTCGGGGTCGAGGCTGTCGCTGCGGAACATCTTGCGTCGGGTGTCGGGCAGCAGCACCGACAGCGGCGGGCGCGCGCCGACCACCCGTAGCTCCGCGAGGGTGGCGAGCACGCCGTGACGCAGCAGCAGATGGCGCAGCAGCATCCGGTGCATCCGGCGGAACAGGGCCGGGTTGCTGACGTACAGGATCGACGCGAACAGCGGCAGTCGCTTGCGGCGGTCCCGGCGGAACACGACGTGGCAAAACTCGTCGCCGTCGGCCAGCACGACGTGCCGGGCGGCCGGGGCCTCCGCGTGGTCGAGGTAACGCTCCAGGTCGGGCCCGGTGAGCGTCCGGCGGATCACCTCCGGGTCGGCGCTGACCAGGCGGCGGCCGGGCACCGAGGGCCACGGCAGGTTCGGCATCAGCGCGGTGGTGGTCTCCAGGAAGCGGAACCCCAGCCGGGTGTTGATCGGCACCACGTTGCCGCTCGGCGACAGGTCGGTGAAGTGGTAGTCGGGCTGGGCCAGCAACGCCTTGAGCAGCTTGAGGCTGTGGAAGCGGAACTCGGGAAGCACGCACCAGGCACCGAGGTTGCAGAACCGCTCCACCTGCCCGGCCACCGTGCGTTCGGAGTAGAAGGCGAGCAGCACGCCGACCACTGTCCCGCCGTCGGCGACCAGCATCATGCCGTGGTTCGGGGCGTCGACCTTCCAGGGCACGTCGACCGCACGCACCCACGCCTCCACGGCGACTTGACCGTTAAGGTGGGTATGGAGGAAGTGTCCTGCCGCCCTCACCCGCGCCTCGGTGACGGGCTCGACCCGGACCCCCATTCAGGTCGTCCGGCCCAGGGCAGGGCGACCGCACCGCCGGTACTCGGCGGGGTGCGGGTCGTCAACGGAGCGGACGGACCACAACGGATCGCCACACCGGCTCCGGTCTACCACCGCAGACTCCCTCGAACATCCGACATGCGCTGCCCCGACCGGGCACGGCTGGATCCGGCCGGGTGGCCGATACGGCGGGGGGCTGCCGCGACGATACCCCGCGTTACCGCGGCAGGGCCGCAGCTGCGCCGGATATCCGTCAGTCGTCGGCCGGAACCTGCCCGCCCGGCCGGTCATCACCCGACGGTCGCGGGACCGTCCCGTCCCAACCGGGTCCCGTCTCCGGCCGTCCCGTTCTACCCAGCTACCCCACCCGGCATCGCCGGAACGAGGCACTGATCCGGACCGCGGCATGAGCCGCGCGGACCCAGGACCGTGAGGAGTAGAAAACAATGAAGCCCAGACGCCGGTACGGCCTGACCCGACGGATCGCCGTCGTCGGCACCCTGGCGGCGCTGCTCGCGACGTCCGGCGCGCTTGCCGTCAACTCGTACGCGGCAAGTCGCCCGCAGCCTGCGGAGGCCCGCTCCGGCGCGGCGGTCAGGACTCCGGCACCGGAAGGCCATCGGGGCAGGCACGACTGGTGGCACCGCCGGTCTCCGCGCCCCACGCCGACGAAAACCCGCCCACCGGTCAGCGGTACGCCGCGGCCGTCCACGCCGGCCCCGACGCCGAGCCCCACGCCGAGCCCGACGCCCACCTCGTCGCCCAGCCCCACGCCGTCACCAGGCCCGAGCCGCAGCTGCGCGCTGCCGGCGTACCCCACCGCCGCCTGCACCGGAGTGCCGGCGGGCTGGACGCCGAAGGTGCAGCACCGGGGAGACCTCGTCATCACCCGGGCCGGCACCGTACTGGAGGACCACCTGGTCACCGGGAGCATCCTGGTCAAGGCCGAGAACGTGGTCATCCGCCGCACCCGGCTGTACGGCACGGTCGACAACTTCGTCGGCGACCGCATCTACGATCGGCTGCTCATCGAGGACTCCGAGGTGGTGAATCCGCCCGGTCAGGAGTTCTCCACCAACCAGCTCTATGCCTTCGGGGTGGCGAACTACACCTGCCGCCGCTGCAAGGTGGTCAACCGGATGGAGGGTTGGCGGGTCGGGGCGAAGGAGTTCGTGGGTGCCGGGCCGGTGACCATCGAGGACTCGTACGCCCGACTCGCCGTGCCGCCCGGGATGTGTCAGACGGTGGACCCGCACGGCGACGGCGTGCAGGGCTATCACGGCCCGACCGTCGTCCTGCAGCACAACACCTTCGACCAGCGCCTCGACAACTGCCCCACCGCGCCGATCTTCATTCCGGACCAGTACAACGACGGCGGGACGATCCGCGACAACCTGCTGGCCGGCGGGGGTTACTCGCTGCGGGCCAGCGGCGGCTGGTTCCCCGCGATCACCGGCAACAAGATCGTGCACGACTCGTACGGCTACGGCCCAATCGACATCGACTGCCGCAAGGTCGGCACCTGGAGCGGGAACGCCACGGTCCGGTACGACTGGGCCACGGGCCGCGTGCTCAGCGAGGTCACCCCGCTCGCTCGCTGCGGCTGACCCTGGGGCGACGGGTGTTCGTGTGCTCCTCGGCCCGGGCGGAAGGTCACCGCCACCGCCCGGGCCCAGGCTTCGTACCCGCCTGGAACGCCCGCCAGGATCCCTCGCGGTCACCGCTCCCCCTCAACAAAACCATCCCTGCGGTCAGCCGACAGTCACCCGACATTCGGCTGCCCACGCCATGCAGTCAGGACTCGTCAGCCGCCTCGCCATCAACCCACCACAGTGGTGTGGTGCTGACGATCAACCATGGCGGTAACCTCCCCGGCATGCCCCGACTGCGCGACCTCCTCGTGGACACAGATCAATCCTGGGGCGGACGGCGTCGCGCCCGCCGCGCCCGCTGGCTGGCCGACAACTTCCCCAACCTCGCTGACATGACCGTCATTGACCTCGGCGGCAGGGTCGACACGTGGCAGCACGCTCCGGTACGGCCCGCCCACGTGCACGTCGTCAACCTGGAAGCGCCGCCGGCCGACCTGCCTGACTGGGCTGAGGTGGACCACGGCGACGCCTGCCAGCTGCCCGACCGGATCGCCGCCCGCCGCTACGACCTCGTGTTCAGCAACTCCGTACTCGAACACGTGGGTGGGCATGAGCGACGCGAGAGGTTCGCCGAAGCGGTGCACCAACTCGCCGACCGGCACTGGATTCAAACCCCGTACCGGCATTTTCCGATCGAACCCCACTGGATCGCCCCCGGCATGCAGTACCTGCCGGTGTCGGCCCGCGCCCGACTGGCACTGCGGTGGCCGCTCGCCCACACCCGACCCAGGACGCGGGACGAGGCGGTGCGGGAGGTGTTGTGGACGGATCTGGTGGACTACACGCAGATGCGGCTGCTGTTCCCCCGTTCGCGGATTCTGACCGAACGGCTGGCGGGGCTGCCGAAGTCGCTGATCGGCGTCGCGGGCGAGTGATCAGCCGACCGTCTTGAGTTCACGGACGACGTGCCGCAACCGGTAGCCGAGGACACCGATGGCGGCGAGCGCGGTGACGCCGGCCACCCCGAGCACCACCAGGTCGATCGCGGTGGCCCGGGCCACCAGCAGGGCCACCGCCACGACGACCGCGGCACCGAGCAGCGGCGGCCCCAGCCGCACCGCGACCGGCACGGGCGCGATCCCCACCCGGCGCAGCGAGACCAGGTAGAGCGGGAGGATCACCAGCAGGGCGACCGCGAACTGGACCGCCGAGGCGCTCCAGAGCCCGCCGAACACGCACGCCGCGTACAGGGCGGGCAGCAGCACGACGAACCAGATCACCTGGACGGTGAGCACCACCCGGGTGTCGGCGATCACCACGAAGTAGTCGTAGAAGAGTTCGAAGATGATGCGCAGCGCCGCCAGCGGCCCCAGCCACAGCAGCACCGCCGACGCTGGCTGCCAGACGTCGCCGTAGAGGAAGCGGATCAGGGCGTCCGACGCCGCGGCCAGCAGCAGGCACGCCGGCAGGGTGATCGAGCCGAGCAGACCCAGCGCAGACAGGAACGACCGGCGCATCGCCGGCCGGTCGTGCTGCAGCCGGGCCAGCGCGGCCGGCAGCACCGCCCGCACCGGTTGGGAGAAGACGGTGACCGGCCAGCTGGCGAGTTGCAGCGCCAGCACGTAGTAGCCGAGGGCGGTCGGGCCGAGGGTGGCGCCGACCACGACCCGGTCGAGGTTGGTGGTGGCGAACACGACGATGCTGGAGCCGGCGAGCGGCAGGCCGAACTGGAGCAGGGCGCGGGCCTTCGCCGGGTCGAATCCGAAGCGCAGGCCCTGCGGGGCGAACGCGATGAACAGCACCGCGCCGGCGAGCGAGCCGGCGAGTTGCCCGACGGCCAGGCTCATCGCCCCGTTGCCGGCGAGCGCGAGGCCGATCGACGCCAGTGCGCTGGTCCAGTTGGTCACCAGGTCGGCGACGGTCTTGCGGTCCTGGCGGAACGCGCGTTGCAGTAGCGCCACGGGGGTCGCCACGAGGCCGCTGACGATAACGCTGAGCCCCAGGACCCGGATGATCGTGGTCGAGCCGGGATCACCGAGCGCGCGGGCCAGGATGGGCGCGCCGAAGTAGAGCGCGCCGTAGACGAGCGTGCTGGTGAGCACCGAGAGCGTGGCCACCGTCGGCGCGATCTCACGAGGGTCGCCGGGCCAGCGTACGATCGCCAGGCTCACCCCGAGTTCGTTGAAGCTGAGCACCGCCAGCAGGACCACCAGGGCCACGGCGAAGGTGCCGAAGGCGTCCGGGCCGAGAATCCGGGCCAGCGCGATGCCGATGGCCAGCGTGCTGAGCCGACTGATGATGGTGCTCGCCAGGCTCCAGCCCAGGGCCCGGGACGCCTTGGCGAAGAGGGCCGGCTGCTCGGCTACCGGGGTGGGACGCTCCTCGACGCTCACCCGAGCATCCGTCGGATCCGCTGGCGGGCGGTGGTGGGCAGCAGATCAGCCGTGGCCTTGTGCCCGGCCATCCGCAGTCCCTCCCGCAGCCGGGTTCCCGACGCGGGTCGGTGCCGCAGCGCGTCGGCGTAGACCTCGTGCAGGGTCTGGGTGGCCGCCTTCAGGCTGTATCGACCCAGGACGAGTCGCCGTCCCCAGTCACCGCGCTCGGCGCGCAGCTGCCGGTCGCCGGCCAGCTCACCGATCTGCGCCGCCAGCGGGGCCGGGTCGAGGTCGCCGTCGCCGATGCCGTAGAAGCCCCAGCGGAGGAAGTAGTCGATCGTCTCCGGAGCGCAGGTCCGGGAGAAGCCCTTGATGCCGAGCACCACCAGGGGTCGCCCGAAGGCCATCGCCCGCAAAGCCGAACCGCCCATGCCCAGGGCGATGTCCGCGGCCGCGTATGCCGCGCGCGGGTCGTCCATCGGGCCGGTCAGCACCACCGCCGGCCGGCCGAGGGCCGCGTTGGCCCGCTCCGCCTCGGCCGCCACGTCGGGTTGGGAGGGTCCGCCGCCGGTCACCACCAACCGGAGTCGGTCGTCGGCGAGCAGCCGCAGGGCGCGGATCGCCCGCAACACGCCCTCGGCCTTCATGTCCGGTTCGAGCCGGGACACCACGCCGATCACGATCTCGTCCGGGCCGATGCCATGACGCTGACGGAACGGGTGCCCGTCGACCACCGCCGGGTCGTCGACGTCGGTGTTGACCGGGGGCTCGATCAGCGCCGGCCGCGTTCGGAACGCGGCCGCCTCCGACACCAGCTGTGCGGTGCCGACGACGAGGCCGCCGTAGCGGGGCAGCCAGCGCGGGACCCGCATGCCGTACACGGTGGTGACCACCGGCGTGCCGAGACGCAGGTGCGGGCCGTAGAAGGCGTCGAGGGCCACCGAGTACTCGTACGCGTGCACGAGGTCGGCCCGGAAGTCGCGGACGGCCCGGGTCAACGCCCGGGACAGTCCCGGCCGGACCGGGATCGCGCGTCCCAGTCGCTCGGCCCGGTGCCGTACGGCGATCACCGGCAGTCCCGCCTGCCGGGCGAGGGTCGCCACCGGGCCGGGCTCGTCCCGGTAGTTGCCGAAGATCGCCACCTGGTGGCCCTGGTCCCGGACGGCGACCGCGAGATCCAGGGCGTTGAGCTGGCTACCCCCGAGTTCCAGATGGTGCAGGCCGACGAGCAGTCGCACCGCTACCCCCACTTCGAGCGGTCCGGCGGGTGTGCCGCCAGTCTGTCGTGTCGACGCCGCGTGCGGGACGGCGGCACGCCGCCGTCCCGCACGCCGACGGTCAGTTCGGGGCGAACACCAGGTCGACCCAGTAGTTCGCACTCGACGACGAGGACGGATGCCCACCATCGGCACCGTAACGGTAGGTCGCGCCCGAAGCCGGCACGGTCAGCTGGCCGACAGTGCGGGCACTGGCCAGCCCGCCACCGGTGACCGCGTACTGGCCGACGGTGGTGTGGTAGGAGATCGTGTACTGCTGGCCCGCGCTGACCGGCACGACCTCCGGGAAGTACGCGGTCTGCCACCCCGACGCGGTCTCGTCGGTGAAGGTCACGGTGCTCAGCCGGCCGCCGCCGGCGGACCACAGCGACCCGGTGTGGGTGCCGGTGTTTCCCGGTCCCTTGTAGAACCGCACGCCGTAGACCTCCCCGTCGACGGTCGGGACGAACCGCATTCCCACCTCGACGGGGTCGTTGTCGTCCCAGCTGGCGACCTGTGGGGTGTCGGTCGGGGCGAAGACCCCGTACGCCCCGGGCGGCGGGGAGCCCGGCTGCCCCACCGGCGGGACCTCCACGTCGGTCAGGAAGAGCGGGTCCACCCAGTAGTTCGTCGACTCGTAGGACTGGTTGGGGAAGCCGCTCGAGCCGTAGCGGAACACACCGTTGTTGCCGCCCGGCGCCACCAGCGGCCCGACCGTCCTCGTGCCGGCGAAGTATCCGTTGTCGCCCGGGTAGAAGCCGTTGGGCGCGAAGTAGGACGCCACGTAGTTCGTCCCGGCCGTCACCTGGACCGGACTGGAGAAGTACGCGGTCCGCCACCCCACGGTGGTCGCGCTCGGCACGGTGGCGGTACGCAGCGGCGTGCCGGACGCGGACCAGAGCGTCACCGGGTGGTTTCCGGTGTTGCCCGGCCCCTGGTAGAAGCGGATGCCCACCACCCGACCGTCGACCCGAGGCCGGAATGTCACGCCCAACTCGACCGCGTTGGCGTCGTTGTGCGCCGGGGTCGCCGGGACCGCGTCCGGCGGGAAGAGAGTGTGCAGTTCGCTGTCGAGCGTGGTGAAGAAGGACCAGGTGGCGGTCCCCGATCGGCCCTCGGTGTCGGAGGCGGTGACGACGGCGGTGTAGCTCGTCGCGGACGCCAGCGGCGCCGACGGGGTGAAGGTCACCTTCTTCAGCGCACCGTTGTAGGCGGTGGTCCCGGCGACCGGCGTACCACCCCTGGTCAGGGTGAAGGAGACGGTGCCGGGGTCGAGCGTCGTGGAGAAGATGGCCGAGGGCGTGGCGTCGACCGGGACGTCGCCGGAGCCGTCCGTCGGGGTGGTGGAGGTGACCGCCGGCGGCAGGTCGGCGCTGACCGCGAAGGTGACGTCCACGTAGTAGTTGGCCGCCCCGTACGACTCGTTGGGGAAGCCGCCCGAGCCCCCGTACCGGAACAGGCCGTTGCCGGCTCCGGCGGCGGAGCGCGGCGCGGTGAGCGGACCGCTCGTCCAGTCGCGGGTGAAGGCCCACTCGTCGCCGGCGTACCTGCCGTTCGGTGCGAAGTAGGACGCGACGTAGCGCTGCCCCTCGGTCACCGGAACGGGCGTGGCGAAGGTGAGGGTCTGCCAGCCGGTGGCCGTCTCGTTGGCGAACGTGCCGTTGGCCAGCAGCTCGCCGGAGTTGGTCCACAGCCGGCCGAAGTGTGTACCAGTGTTGCCGGCGCCCTTGTAGAAGCGGACTCCGGTGACGTACCCGTCGGTCCGTGGCGTGAACCGGATGCCCAACTCGACCGCGCTGGCCTCGTCCACCGCGGGCTGCTTCGGCACTCGCTGGCCGAAGAGGGTGTTCGGGCCGGTGAGCTGCAGCTCGCGGGTGGCCGGGGTGCCGATGTTGGCGCTGTCGTCGATGGCCCGGACCCGTACCACCTGGGTGCTCAGGCCTGCCGCGTGGAAGCTGTACGACCAGGAGGTGGTGCCGGTGGCCGGGTGCCAGCTGGTTCCGTCGTCGGTGGAGACCTCGACCCCGGCGACCCGGCCACCGACGTCGCTGGCCGTGCCGGTGATCGTCACCTGACTTCCCCGGGCCACCGTGGCCCCCGCGGCGGGCGTGGAGATGCTCACCGTCGGCGCGGTGCCGTCGGTCGACGCGGTGGCGGCCACCAGACCGGTCATCAGGGTCGCCGGCTGCACCCCCATGTCGGCGAAGAGGTTGATGACGGCCTGCTGCATCCGGCTGTCGGTCGGGGCGCTCTGCCCGTCGTGCACCTCGTCCAGGCCCCAGGTGTACTGGATGGTGCCGGCGCCGAAGACCAACGCACCGCTGGCGGCCCGGTAGAGGGTGAGGTGGTGGGTGGTCGTACCCGGGGCGACCTTGTTGCCGAAGTCCTGCAGCACCTGCGGCACCTGGCCGGTGGTCGTGGAGAGCCGGATCAGACCCGGCGGCCGGAAGCCGTTGTCCAGGTCCTCGTCGGACTCGTAGCCCACGGTGTGCGGGGCGAGGGTGGCGGTGGTGCCGGCCGCCAGCGAGCTGAGGTTGGTGTTGCGCCAGAGGCGGTACTTGCCCTCCTCCGCCCGCACGGTCAGCGCGAGGTCACCGTCGTTGACCATGAACATGGTGCCCATCAGCTCGTTCTCCGGCCGGCCACCGTCCGCCGGCGGGCTGAACCGCGGATCCCGCCAGGTGCCGGTCCACTCGTCCGATGGGTCGATCTTCGCGTTGGCCCAGGTCTCCTTGTAGGTGACGAGGGTGCGGTGGGCGGTGTTGGTGCCGTCCTTGCTCGGCTCCCACCGGGTCTTCCAGTAGATCGAGTTGCCGCTGAAGAAGGCGAGGTGGGTACCGGCGTCGCGGGCGGCCTCGACGTTCTGCCGCTGGGCGCCCGACCAGTACTCGTCGTGCCCGACCGAGAGGAAGACCTTGTGATTCTTGATCAGCCCGCCGCGTCGGTCGCTGTCGACGTTGGTGGTGTAGCTGACGTCGTATCCGTTGCGCTCCAGGAAACGGATCATCGGGTACTCGGCGCCGAAGAGGAAGTCCCGCCGCTCCACGCTGTTGCGGGTGGCGAAGGGGCGGTTGTAGCTGACCTTGTACGCGCGGCCGAGAGAGCCACCGCCGGAGTAGAAGTCCGCACCGCCGTACTTGTTGTACGCGTGCCAGGTCGCGTCGGAGGTCTGGAAGAAGAGGTCGGAGGTGCTGCTGTCCTGCCGGACGACGAAGGTGATGTGGCTGTCCCCGCCCGTGTCGGTGCGCCGCAGTCGGGCGATGTGGACCCCGGAGACCGTGTTCGACGGCACGGTCCAGGAGGCGGAAACCGCCCAGTTGCCGCAGTCGAACATGGCGGTGGCGGCCTCGGTGATGCACTCGGGCTGGGTCTGTGGCAACTTCGCCGACGGGCTGACGTCCGCGATCTTGCGGGCGCCGGCGCCGCCGTACCAGCCGAGGCGGTAGATCTCGATGGTGTACGCCGCCGCATTGGTCTTGATCTTGAAGTCGATCCGCTGGCCCACGTTGACGCTGATGTCGGTCGCGAAGCCCTGGATCGACGAGTCGCCACTGCCGTCGATGTCCCACACCGAGGCGGGGGTGCCCGGTTTGCTGTTCTCGCAGACGATCGGGTTCACGACCGGATTACAGGGGTCGGCCAGAGCCGGGCCGGGGATGGCGAAGGCGCCCGCCAGAACCGCCACGACGAGCGCGACCGCCGCCGCCAGCCGGCGCCGCACCCAGCCGCGACGACCGTGCATTGTGGACCATAGCGACGCGACACGGCCGGCACGCCGCCCCTGCGCTCCATTCACGACGTTGCTCCCTCGAAAGTCCCCACACCGGCCTGCACTCAACGCCGTCATGCTGCTACCGTCGGTACCGCTCGATCGACTGCCTGGGCGGTCCGCTCCCCTGGTGCGCATTCAGCCGAGGCCCGAGCCTAGCGCCGTGCGGCCGTTGGACACCCTGCGACATCGGGCAGTTTTGTCGTACGACCGGTCAGGCTTTTTCAC
The DNA here is from genome assembly GCA_005402585.1 of Micromonosporaceae bacterium KJ-029. Lineage (GTDB taxonomy): Bacteria > Actinomycetota > Actinomycetes > Mycobacteriales > Micromonosporaceae > Micromonospora. Next base: position 35,783 of record BIFP01000020.1, read on the forward strand.
CAGCGGCCCGGCTCGACCGGTCATGGGCCCAGGCGACCTGGCCCGTCCGCCAGGCTCGACGGGCACGCCGCTCGGCCAGCAGGGTGATCGCGACGTAGCAGACGGCGGCCGGGGCCAACCATGGGGCGGGCAGCACCACATCGGTCAGCCAGGACGTCCTACTCGAACGGCGGATCCCGGGCAGCGCCTCGCGCAGGGCGACGTTGCCGGCGCGGACCCGCACGAGGCGACGCACCAGGTCACCGGCACGCATCGGGGCCGCCACCCGCACCGTCGTCGACGTCACCACGACCCGCTCCCGCTCGCTGAAGAGCGAGTCGAGGTAGAGGTCGTCGGCGGTCTCGTCGGGGAACCGCTCGAACCTCTCCCTCCCCTGCTCGGACAGGGCGATCACCCCCCGGCCGTAGAGTCCGCCGACGACGGCGGGCAGTCGGCTGTGGATGGCGTAGTAGGCGCGCACCACCGGCGAACGTCCGGCCAGATCCATCCGGCGTACCGGCACCGCCGCGAGCGCCGCCCCACCGTCCAGCGCTTCGACCAGCAGGTCGATGCCGCCCTCGTCGAGCACCACGTCAGCGTCCAGGTAGACGCGCGGAAAGCTGGTCGCCGCCGCGTCACCGGCGTTGAGGGCCGCCGCCTTGCCGGGCTCGGCCAGCTCGACGACGGTGACGCCGCGGCGCCGGGCCACCGCGGCGGTGTCGTCCGAGCAGCCATTCGGTACGACGACCACCTGCGCCGGGTCCCGTACGGCGACGTTGCGCAGCACGCTGTCGAGACAACGGTCGAGGACGGCGGCCTCGTTGTGCGCGGCGATGACGATGCTGGTCAATCGGGCCCCCGGACGGTCGAGGTTCGGATGATGCGGGCGGGATGGGTCAAACGCCAGACCGCACCGCTGAGGCCCACGAAGAGAGCCAGGCTGATGGCGAAGGTCGTGTAGTAGAGCGAGTCGAAGGTGCCGCCGACCACCATGGCGACCACCTGGGCCGAGACCAGGGCCACGCACAGGTGGCGGTCCGCCTCCCGGGTTGCCCGGCGGAACGCGATCACCGCGAGCACGATGCTGACCACGTGCACGGCGAGCAACGCGAGCACACCGACGACGCCGCCGGTCACCAGGGTGTAGAGCCACTGGTTGTCCAGGATGGTGTCGCGCACCGGATCGGCGAGCAGCGTCCGCGGCCCCCGACCCAGCCAGGGTCGCTGCGCGAAGAAGTGACCCACCAGCTCGTAGTCGTTCGTCCGGCCCTCGATGCTCGGGTCGACCCCCACGTTCAGGAACATCGACTTGAGCGTGCCCAGCACACCCGGCTTGAGCAGCATGATCGCCATCACGGCACCGGCGCCCAGGAACAGGAACGTGTACCGCAGCCGCCACGACCAGACGGGCACCATGACGATCAGGGCGAGCGCGAGCGCCACGATGCCGGTACGGGAGATCGACATCGGGTTCGCCACGGCCGCGAGCATCGCGCACACTGCGGCCAGCCGCCGCTGGCTCCTGCGGGGCGCGAACCGGGCCACGTGGATACCGAAGGGCACCATCATCGCCATGACCGCGCTGTACTCGATGTAGTGGACCGTGGTCCCGGCCACCCGGAACAGGCCCTCGTCCCCCCGCTCCCCGAAGCCCGCCAGGCCGCCCTTGACCTCCAGGCCGGGGACCACCAGGTGCGCCGAGACGTCGTACTTGAAGACCGCCTGGATGATGCCCACGATCGCCATGAACCCGGTGCACCACACGGCCACCCGCAGCACCCGGTCGAGCCGGTCCCAGTTGCGGATCCCGTCGGCGGCAATCAGCGCAACGCCCATGAACTCGAACAGTTGCAGCGTCGCGAAGTCCTGCGCGTTCGCCTCCTGCGTGGGCAGGCCGCGCAGCAGCCCGGCCAGGTACGACATGAGATGAGCGACGAGGTAGACGCAGAGCACCCAGCGGATCGGCTGCGGTCCGACGAGCAGCAGCGTCGGATTGAGTCGGGCCAGGCACCACCACGCGAACAGCAGCAACGCCACGAGGAGCGCCGGACGCCCGGCATAGGTCAGATTGGGCACGATCAGGGTGCCCGGCAGGACGTAGAGCAGGACGATGGTGACGCCCAGCAACGTGGAGACGTCCAGCCGGGAGCGGGAACGGCGAATGCCGTACGTGCCCTGTGTCAGGAGCGACGGCTCGAGATCGACAGGGTGGTACGCGGTCGCTGTCCCGGTCACTGCCGGTCGGCCCTGCCTCCACGCGGCCAGGTCTTGGAATGGGACACCGGAAGCACGACCGTCGCGTCGGCCGACGGCGGCGCGGGGCGCCGCGGATCCGCCTCGGGCCGGTGGCGTTCCGGGCCGGGGTGCTCCCGTCGGCCCGGCGGCACCGGCCCGCCGACCGGCGGCTGTCGCACCACTCGCGGTGGGACCGCCGGACTGGGCGCCGCCCGACCCGCCGCTCCGACCATCTGGGTGGCCTCACCGTCGAACGGCGCGGCCGACGGACTCGCCGCGGCGGCGGGTCGGGCAGCGACCTCCGATGCCGCGTCCGTCGACTCCGTCCCGGTGCCCGCCCGACGGCGAGCCCGCCGACGCAGCATCGCGTCCACTCCGACGGTCACCCCGGCGGTCAGCAGCAGCGTGGCACCGAGCGCCACCACCATCACTCGCATCACCTTGGACCGCTGGACCTCGACCTCGCTGCCGTCGTCGAGCGCGAGCGTCGTGATCAGGTCGCTCTCCGACACCTGCAGCGACGTCTGCCGCTCGGCGACCGCCTCCTTGATCAACGCGAGCATCCGTTCGGCGGTGGCGGTGGCCTGCTCCGGAGAATCGCCCACCGCCTCGATCTCGATCAGAGGCACCCGGTCCATGGTGACGGTGACGTTGTCGGACAGGCCCTCCTCCACCATCTGCTTGAGAACTGACTGACGGGTCACGTCGATCATCGCGGCGTTACCCAGCGCCACGTAGCCGAGGTCGAACCACTGATTCTTGATCGGCTTCTGCCGGCCGTCCGCCCCGGTGACGACGGGCGGCGGGATCAGCTGGATGTGGGCCCTCGCGCTGTAGTCGGGCTTGACGACCTGGCTCGCCACACCGACCAGGAGCAGCCCGGCCAGCAGGAGGGGCAGGGAGATATACCAGCGCCGAAAGAGCAGCTTGGTCATGTCCCAGAGGTCCACTACATCCCCTTGCCGAGGTCCAGGTGAGAAAGAGGCTGCGCCGCACGCGGCACGCCGGGGACAAGCCGGTGACTTTGATGCTACGGGCCCAGGCAAGTGTCTCCACGTCGGTGAGTCGTTGGCAAGAAAGAGCGAACACCCGGGCGAAACTTCAATCTGGGACGAGAGATCGCATTGCCGACTTACCGATCAATCAGTCAGCGGGTTGACAGACGGCACAGTACCAACGGGGGATGTTCTGGGCCCTCGATTCCACGATGGTGACGGAGCGACGACCGGTCCTCGCCGCAACCACACGGTTGGCGACACGATCGGCCCGCACTTGGGGCGGCGACCGACCGGTCGCCGGAGGGGGACACATCCATGGCAGCAGAACGCGCGCAGGCGGACGAGGGTACGGAAACCAGCGACCACCGGCCGGCGCGGCGACCGCACGTCGCCATCGCCGTCGTCAATCTTCCGGCCGAGCGGGACCGACGGGTGATCCGCGAATGCCTCGCCCTGGAGGGCGCCGGCTACCGCGTCACGGTGATCTGCCCGCGCGAGGGCAGACATCTCCGCCACCTGCCCGGCAGTCGGGACACCGCGATCCGGTCCTTCCGGCAGCCCTTCGCCGGCAACGGGATCCTCTCCTTCGCCGCGGAGTTCGCCTGGGCGTTCCTCTGTGTCGCCTGGCACCTGGGCGTGCTGGTCGTCCGGCACCGCGTGGTGGCCGCGCAGGTCTGCAACCCGCCGGACGTCTTCTGGCCGTTGGCCCTGGCCATGCGGGCGACCGGCCGGGGCTGGATCTTCGACCACCACGATCTCAGCCCCGAGTTGTACGCCTGCAAGACCGCCGTTCCGCGACCCGCGGTCACCAGGCTCCTCACCTGGTTCGAGCGGCTCTCCATGCGGTTCGCCACCGAGGTCGTCGCCACCAACGAGTCGTACCGGCAGATCGCGCTGACCCGGGGCGGCTGCGCACCCGAACGGGTGACGGTCGTGCGCAACGGGCCCGCCGCCGGTGAGATCGCCGCCCCGACCGAGGCCGACTCCCGCAGCGACCGCAAACGGGTCGTCTACGTCGGTGTGATCAACGAGCAGGATCACGTCGACCGGGCGGTCCTGGCGGCCGACCGGCTCGCCGCCCTGCGCGGGCGGGACGGCTGGGAGATGGTCATCGCCGGCGACGGCGAGTGCCTGCCCGCGCTGCGGTCCCTGGTCGACGAACGGGGGCTCGGCGACGTCGTCCGCTTCACCGGGTGGCTGCAGGGCCCGGAGGTCGACGCGCTGCTGCGCGGCGGCACCCTCGGCATCCAGCCGGACATCTTCAGCGACATGACGAACCTGTCCACCATGGCCAAGACGGTGGAGTACATGGCCCGCGGTCTGCCGGTGGTCGCGGTCGACCTGCTGGAGACCCGCCGCACGGCCGGTGAGGCCGGGCGGTACGTCCCCACCGGCAGCGCCGACGAGTTCGCCAAGGCACTGGACGAACTGCTCGACGACGACAGCCAGCTGACCCGGATGAGAGCGGTCGCTCGGGAGCGGTTCACCTCGATGCTGGCCTGGGAGCACCAGGCCGCCGCGTACCTCCGGGTGTGGCGCCGGGTGGTACCGCTGCCGGACGGTACGGCCAGCAGCCGGCCCACGGATCCGACGGCCCCGGCCCCCGCCCCCGGCCACGCGTCATGATCGGTACGGCGAAACGGGCGGGACGCGACTGGCTCCGGCAACTCGGCCAGGCCCGGGAACTGCGGCGACGCACTCCCCCACCGCTGCGATACGACTCCAGCCGCACCGGAGCGGGCGTCGTCTACTACCTCAGCCCGGACGACAACAAGCCCAGCGGCGGCATCCGTAACCTCTACCGCCATGTGGACATCCTCAACGAGTTGGGGATTCCCGCCGCGGTGCTGCACTCGGAGCCGGGTTTCCGGACCGACTGGTTCGCCAACGACACCCGGGTGGTCGCGGCCGGGGAGATCACGCTCGGTCCGGCCGACCTCCTGGTGGTGTCCGAGTACTTCGGTCCGGCACTGCACCGGTTGCCGGCACCCGCCCGGAAGCTGATCTTCAACCAGAACGCCTACCACACCTTCGCCGAGATACCGTTCGACGCCAGCGTGGCCGGCGCCCCCTACCGGGACTGCCCCGGCGTCGAGGCGCTGCTCACCGTCTCCCGGGACAACGTCGCACTGCTCCGCCACGCCTTCGCGGACCTCGACGTGCATCTGGCCCGGGTGGTCGTCGACGAGAAGGTGTTCCACCCACCAGCCCGCCCGGCAGCCCGACGGATCGGCCACATGCCCCGCCGCCGGGCCGCCGAACAGGAGCAACTCCTGCACATCCTGCGCGCCCGCGGCACCCTGACCGGTTGGGAACTCGTGGCGATCGACGGGCTGACCGAGTCACAGACCGCCGAGGCGCTGCGCGGCTGCGCGGTATTCCTCAGCTTCAGCGAGCGCGAGGGGTTCGGCCTACCGCCGGCCGAGGCGATGGCCAGTGGCGCCTACGTCGTCGGCTTCACCGGCCTCGGCGGGCGGGACTTCTTCGACCCCCGCTACTGCGCACCCGTCGCCGAAGGAGACCTGCTGGGGTACGCCGTCGCCGTCGAGCAGGCGCTCCGACGGTACGAGGAGGATCCGGCGTCCCTCGTCTCGGCCGGACACGTGGCCGCCGAACGGATCCGCTCGGAGTACCACCTGGACGGCCTCCGCACCGACCTCGCCGACATCTACCAGACCTACCGCGACCCCGCGGTGCCCGCCTGAGCCGCCGACCGCAAAGAGGAGCCCACCGCCCGTGACCACCGACCCGGTATCCGGATCCGACGACGTCGTCGCCGTCATCGTCGTCACCTACCACAGCGCTGCCGTGGTGCCCGGGCTGTTGGACTCGCTCGGCCCCGGGCTCACCGGCGTGCGGTGGCACCTCACCGTCGCCGACAACGCCTCGACGGACGGCAGCGCCGACGTCGTCCGACGCCTCGCACCCGACGCGCGCGTCGTGGAGACCGGCCGCAACGGCGGCTACTCGGCCGGCATCAACGCGGCCATCGCCGCTGCGGCGCCCTTCACCTCGGTCCTCATCCTCAACCCGGACATCCGGCTCGCGCCGGGCTGCGGCCGGCTCCTGCTCGACCTGCTGCACCGCCACGGGGACGGCATCGTGGTGCCCCTGGTGACCATGGCCGACGGCAGCCCCGAGCACACCCTGCGACGTGAACCCACCGTGCTGCGCGCGCTCGGTGACGCGTTCCTCGGCGCCGAACGGGCCGGCCGGTTCCCGCTGCTCGGAGAGGTGGTCACCGACCCGGCCACCTATCAGCGGGAATCGTCGTCGGACTGGGCCGTCGGCTCCGCCATGCTCATCGGTGGCCGCTGCTGGGCGACGTGCGCGCCGTGGGACGAGTCGTTCTTCCTCTACTCGGAGGAGACAGACTTCGCCCTACGGGCCCGCGATGCCGGTTTCCCGACCCGACTGGCCCCCGCCGCCCGGGCCACCCACGTCGGTGGTGACTCGCGCGCCGCCCCATGGCTGTGGCGGTTGCTGACCCTGAACAAGGTGCGGCTCTACCGGCGCCGGCACGGACGGCTGGCCACGGCCGCGTACTGGGCGGCGATCCTGCTGCGCGAACTCAGCCGCGCCGCCCTGGGCAGCCCGACCAGCCGGGCGGCGGCGACCGCCCTCCTCCGGCCGGCGGCACTGCGCGAGGTACCCGGCCCACCCGGCGACCGGCGGATCACGGTCGACACCAGGGCCGAGCCGGTTGAAGATCAGGCTAACGCCAGCGCTTGACCAGCCCGACCGCGCTCGACCGGGCGCGGCCGACCAGCCCCTGCCCGAAGACGATGTCACGCAGGCTCTCGGCAGTGTCCTCGGACCGGACGCTGTAACGCGGTTGCAGCCACGCGCTTGACCTGGCCGGACGCCGGTCGCTGGTGAACACCCGCCGGTAGCCGGCCGCCTTCAGTCGCGACAGGACGGCCCGGTCGTACCGACCGAGGGGGCAGGCGGCCTCGTCGACGGGCTCGCCGGTGATCTCGGCGAGCCGGTCCCGCGCGGTGTGGAACTCCTCGGTCGCCTCCTCCGGGGTCAGGCCCCGCCACGGACGGTGCCACATGCCGTGGCTGCCCACCGGCATCCCGTGCCGCCGCAGTTCCCGGACCCCGTCGGCGTCCACGCTGCCGGGCTCACCCAACCGTCCGGCGATGATGAAGAAGGTGGCGCGCACCTGCCGATCGAGCAGGGCGGGCAGCCCCACCTCGAGATCCGAGGCGTTGCCGTCGTCGAAGCTGAGCCGCGCCTGTGGCCACGAGACGACCTCGTCGAGGATCTCCTGGAACCGGTCGACGGTCACCCAGTAGCGATCCTCACCCGGCTCCAACTCCCGGCGCGGCGTACCGATCCCGTGAAACAGAATGTTGGTCACGCGGTGGTCGGTCATGACTCTCCTGTGGCTCGGACGGGGGCTGACTCACGAACGGCTCGCGGTCACCCGCTCGGCGATGTACGGCCCGATCGCGAGGGCGGAGGTCGCGGCAGGGGACGGCGCGTTGCGCACCGCCACGACCGGGCCGAGGTGGTGGATCCGGAAGTCGTCGACCATCGAGCCGTCCACGTCGACCGCCTGGGCGCGGACACCGGCCCCGGCCCGCTCCACGTCGGCTGCGGTGAGCCCAGGGACGTAGGTCGCCGCCGAAGCGACGAAGGCTCGTCGGGACAGGCTGCCGTGCAGTTCCCGTACCCCGGCCCGCCAGTGCCGGCGAGCCAACCGTCGGAACCCGCGCCAGCGGACCGTCTCCCACAGGTCACGGGCGTTGACGGTGCCTGCGTCGTAGCCCTCCCGGGCCAGCGCCAACACCGCGTTCGGGCCCACCTCGACGTCGCCACCGACCGTCCGGGTCAGGTGGACGCCGAGGAACGGGTAACGGGGATCCGGCACCGGGTAGATCATGCCTCGCACCAGATGCGTCCGGTCCGCCCGCAGACGGTAGTACTCGCCGCGGAACGGCACGATGGTCGGGCCGGGCTCGTCCCCGGCCAGGCGACTCATCCGGTCGGACTGCAGGCCGGCGCAGACGACCAGCCGGTCCACCCCGAGTTCGGTGCCGTCCGCTGCCCGCAGGAGCACGGCCGGCGCGGGGCCCGATCCGCCGGTCCGGATCCCGGTCACCTCGAACCCGAGACGGACCTCCCCGCCGGCCGCACGCACGTCGTCAGCCAGCGCCCGGGCGACGGCGGGAAAGTCGACGATGGCGGTCTTCGGCGAGTGCAGTGCCGCCAGTCCGCTCGCGTACGGCTCCACCGACGCGATGTCCGGCCCTTCGACCCACCGCAGGCCGGGCACCCGGTTCGCCTGGGCGCGGCGCTCGATCTCCCGCAGCCCGGGGACCTCCCGCTCGTCCCGGGCGATCAGCAACTTGCCGCACTCGACGTAGGGCAGCCCGCGTTCGCGGCAGTAGGCGGACAACGCCTCACGTCCACGCCGGCACAGCTCGGCCTTCAGCGAGCCGGGCGGGTAGTACAGACCAGCGTGTGCGACACCGCTGTTGTGCCCGGTCTGGTGCCGGGCAACCTCGTCCTCCTTGTCGACCACGACCACGTCCGCGGACCGAGCCAGCTCACGGGCGACCGCCAGACCCACGATGCCGGCGCCGATCACGCCAATGCGTTCCGCCACGGTCAGAGGGCCCGCAGCCGCGGGCAGCACCAGGTCGCCGGCTTCCTGCGGACAGTCATGACGCGAGCCTAGATCCGGGCCGCGAACAGCGGTATCCCACCGTACGGTCAGTATGCCCCGGAGCTGCGGATGACGGCGCCGAGCGTCCGCAGCAGGATCGTCAGGTCCATCGTCAACGACCAGTTCTCCACGTACGACAGGTCCAGCCGGATGGACTCCTCCCACGACAGATCGGATCGGCCGGAAACCTGCCACAGCCCGGTCAGGCCGGGCTTGACCACCAGACGCCGGCGCATGTCCGGTGGGTAGTTGGCGACCTCGCGGGGCAGTGGCGGCCGCGGTCCGACCAGCGACATGTCACCCTTGACCACGTTGACGAGCTGCGGGAGTTCGTCCAGCGAGAACCGGCGCAGCCAATGCCCCACCCGGGTCACCCGGGGATCGTCACGGATCTTGAACAGTCCGCCGTCGTGCTCGTTGCGGTCGAGCAGGTCCGCGAGGCGGTCCTCCGCGTCGGTGTACATCGTCCGGAACTTGTAGATGACGAACAGGCGACCGTTGCGGCCCACCCGCTCCTGCCGGAAGATCACCGGCCCGCCGGCCCCCGGCGTCAGCCGGATCAGCAGGGCGATCACCAGCAGCAGTGGAGCGGCCAGGGCCAGCAGCAACAGCGCCGACACCCGGTCGACAAACCCCTTCACCAACCGCCGGCCGCCCTTGAGCCGAGGATGCTCGACGTGCAGCATCGGCAGACCGTCGACCGGCCGGATGGTCGTGCGGTCGCCGGCGACGTCCACGAGATTGCTGGCGACGATCAGGTCGACGTCGTCACGTTCCAGTTTCCATGCCAAGCGACGCAGGGCGGCCCCGGCGATCTCCGGGCAGGAGAGCACGACGACGGTGTCCGCACCCGTGCGGCTGACGGCGATCGCCACGTCCTCGAACGCGCCGAGGATCGGCGGCAGGGAGCCGGCGGATTGCCCTACCCGGGATTCGGCCTGCCCGTACGGCAGGCAGGCGCCGACCACCCCGAGCCCGTGGTAACGCTCGCGGCGCAACCTCCCGGTCATCTCGCCGACGGCGTGCTCGTGGCCGACCAGGATCACCCGGTGCAGCCGTTCACCGCGGGCCCAGGAGCGGTGCAGTCGCTGGCGGAGGAGGTATCGCATTACGACGCCGGCGACGACCATCAGCGGCATCGCGATAATCACGTAGCCTCTGGCGAGCCGCAAGTCGAACATGAGCGCGACAATCGCCAACGTGGTGGTAAGGGCGAGACCGGATCGCACCACCCGGGCGTACTCGTCATTCCCTACAAAGAGATAACGCGTTTCGTACGCTCGGTTAAGGGCGAGAGTCGCCAGCCAGGCGAAGGGCAGCGCAATAGTGAGCCAGAGGTACCCTCGGTTATGCGATTCGGCCGTTTGTGGGCCGAACCGGAGGCCGAGGGCGACGACCGCCGACACCAGACCCACCATCAGATCGACCAGACACAGGCTGCCCACGTATCGGGGCTGCCAGCCACTCCGCCTCAACCCAGCGACGTTCACCGATGGCGGCGTCGAAGCGGTACGGCTACGTTCGGCAACCGGCGCCAATTCCACCGAATTCACGAAGCCTCCATCGCTCGTCCGCCGGCGATTCGCCGTACGGTTCGTCTGACCCGCGCTGCTGCGTCAGGCAGAAACAACCGCGCCCAGCGGGGAGGCTTCCCCCGGAAGGCGCGTACGAGATCTGTCGAGGATGCGTGTGGTCCCCCCGGATCACATCGCGAGATTAGTTTGATTTCCCCCGGCTCAGAAGTCAGAACGCCGACAGCTACTCACATGCAACCGACTCGGCGTCGGCCGGCAATCCGCCCGGCTGCCCCACCCCATCCGTCCAGAGTCGGCGGTACGACTTTCGGACGGGCAGGATCATGTTCCGGTCCGGGCCGGACAACGAAGGTCGCGCCGGCCGCCGTCACCTCGGCAGGATGAGCCGCCGTCCATGCTGGTGTCGCCGACGCGACCGGAGAACGACCTCCACCCGCGTAGACTTCCCGACCCGCGAGGATCCTCAGCTAATCGGGTGAATCGTTCGGTGCCGGTGACGCGGAGCAGGCCGATCGCGGAGGCTTCGGGGGCGCCGGGTGCGGCCGAGTAGACAACGAGAGTGAGCGCGCGGCTCGCCAACCGTTCACGCGCGGAGCAGCACTGCGGCGACGGCGACGGGCGCCGGGGATACGCGGGGGAAACTCAAGTTTCCACTGTCTGCGCTCAGGCAGCCGGCTCAACGTCCGGCTGGACGTCGACCGCCGATCCGTAGCCGCGCTCGACGATCCGACGAACGGACTCGGCGTACGCGTCCCGACCTTCGGGTGCGAAGGTGCCGAGCCCGTCGACGTACCGGTTGAACATGCAGAACGCGGCGGCGATCAGGACGGTGTCGTGGATTTCCAGGTCGGTGGCGCCCTCGGCACGGGCGTCGGCGACCAGCTCGGTGGTGACGTCACGGCCACTGACCTGGACCGCGCCGGCGATGCGCAGCAGCGCCCGCAGTTTTGCCGAGATCGGGGCGGTATCGAGGTCTGCGCGCACCTGGTCAACGAGGGCATGGCCCTCGTCGAGCTGCGCCGCTGCGAACGCCGAGTGCGACGCGCAGCAGAAGTTGCACTCGTTGCGCCCGGACACGTACGCGGCGATCAGCTCTCGCTCGCCGGCCGGGAGCGAGTGAGGAGCGCGCAGCAGCACCTCGGCCAGCTCGTTGAGCGGCTTCGCCGTTTCCGGGCGGTACTGCATCAGGCCGATGATGCCGGGAAACTGCTTCTCGTCGAGACCGAGATCGATGTGCGCCATAGTTGCGATGCCCTTTCAGCAGTAAGTGCGGCCCGGCCGGACGACACCGCTACCGAGGACGGCTGCCGCGGGGCGGCGTGAGTGACGCCGCACGGCCACGATCTCATTCCGCCTGCCGATCGCGCTTCTTCAATCGTGGGCTCTTTCCGGTCAGGGACTGGCCAAACAGCGAACTGCTCGTCAAGTGAGGCGCCAGATGACGACGGAGGTTCGTTGAGCAGGAGCCGGCCGCGAGCCGGTGGTGCGGTCGCGGACGAGCAGTTGATCTCGATGCTGGTGCATCGCCGGCCGCGTAGATCACCCTCCATAACGGACGGCAAAGCCAGAGATCATTTGTTGGGACCTCTTAGCCGAGCAGCCCGCGTAGGGCGCCCGCGAGGTCGGTGAGTCTTTCGTCGGCACGTCGGCGTCGGTGTTTCACCCATTCCTTGCCTTCGGCGGCGACACCTTCAAGGACGTGCAGGGTGTGACCGAGCCCGGCGGCGTCCAGCGACAGTTCAGCGATCTTGGTTGCGTTCTCGTCGTGCTGGAGCGTCTCGTTGTCCGGTTCGCTCACCCGGACGGAGATGGGTTCGCCGTTGAAGAGCGTCAACTCGAAGCGCTGCTGTCGAGTAGTGATGCCGTCGATCCGGACGGCGGCGACGGCGTCGAAGCGGTAGTTGAGCCGTTGGGTAGTGCGGCTCGCAGCGGTCTCGAAGTCGAGATCGATGTTGACCTGCCGGACGCCGTCGTCGGTGAGCAGGAACAGCAGCAGTCGATACCGGGAGTACCGCCACGGACCCTGCGGATACCGCGCCTTCCTGCATGAGGCTGCTGGTGCCTCAATGAAGGCGTGCGCGATCACGTGGCTGGGGCGAAGCCGGTACTGCCGCATGGCTTCGTCGACCAGGACTCTGCGGTCGCTTTCCAGCCAGGCGGCCATCTCGGTGTCCGACGGCTTGTCGGACAGCTTCTGGCACCACCGGTGGTATGCGGCCCAGCGGGCCGTCTCCTTGTCGTCCTTTTCCGCCTGGTCATCGGCGACCCTGCGCCGCTCGGCAACGATCCGGAAGGACGACCGCACTGCTGGCACCGCGGACGCCACCGCGAGCAGGAGCCAACCCGTGCCGGACAAGGGGGCGGTGGCCATGATGGCAGGGACGACCCAGAGGCTCCCTGCAGCAAGGAAAGCTAGTCCACCGACGTGGAGGGTTTTGCTCCTGGCAGGGACGCGCAACTGCTGGCGGTACGCCGTCAGTGTGTCCCGCTCCCATTGCCCTCGGACATCGCCCACCAGGTATCGGACGAGCCAGGCGACTCGGTCGGCCTCGACGCGCTGTTCCCGGTAGAGCTCGACCACCTCGTCGCGGAGGTGCCGCTGGATCCCTGCCGTCTGGGCGAGCCAGTAGATCCGGTCGGTTCCTCGGGGGACGTACCGGCCGAAGTAGCGGTCGAAAAGCCGGTCGACCTTGCGGGCGAAGCCTCCCGGTGGTGCCTCTCGTCGCCGCTGATGGGGTGGACGGATCTGTGCTTCCTTCGCGCGCAGCCGTGTCCCGCGGTAGTACCGGTCCGCCCCGCCGACGCAAAACGCGGCCAGTCCGACCAGGCAGGTGAGCAGACCGAGGAACGGGTCGAGCGTGCCGCGAGCCGCCACCAGCGCGATGAGCTGCGCTACGGCGAGAGTGAAAGCGGCAGCGCCGGCGCCGGCGCGTAGCCAATCGCGGAGAGGAACGACAGCGGGCTGGACCGGTAGGGTCCGAGGCTGAGCGGGTGTGGGGTGAAAGAACTTCCAGACCCGGTCGAATCGGTCCTCCGCTGTCCGCTGCGATTTCGCCAGGGCGACGGACTTCCGCCACATCTCTTCTTGCATCGCGCCCTCGAGCAGCGCCTCGAGGTGGCCGTAGATCCCGTCGCGCTGACGCTGGTTCAGCGCGTCGATCTCCTTGACCACAAGATCTGTCTCGCCGGCGCTGACGGGAGCCAGGAGGCGGATGATCACCTTTAACCCCGCCGCCCACTCGTCATGGTCGTCGAGGTGGGGCAGGCTGGCGCAGATGGCGGTGAGGTGATCCAGTTCCTCGGGGGCGAGTTGGCGCAGGGTGCGTCCGCTCAACAAGGCGATGAGCCGGTGGAACTGGACCTCCGTGGTGACATACCCACCGGCGACCGCCTTCTCGATCAGCTTGCGCGCCTGATCACGGACCCGCGCGTCGAGATACCTCAACGCGAAGGTGAACTCCTCCTCCGGACTAGGGTCCGGCGGCGGCCGGTAGAAGTTGATGTCACCGTGGACTACCCCTGCCTGTACGTCGACGTGCGCATCTCCTTGGGCGACGTTGGTCGCGGTGGGCGTCGTCATGACATGCCCCGCACCACGGCGATGATCGCCGCAAGCCGCGCCGCAAGCTCAGCCACGTCGGCTACCAGGCCCCGCAACCGCTTGAGCGTGACCATCAGCCCGCTCATCTTCTCGGGTGTGCCCGCCGAGACGCATTCCGTTGCCGCCTCGAGTTCCGACTCGGCAGCGGCGTAGGTCTCCTCGTCCAACTGTCCGTCGAGGTGGGCCTGCTTGAGGTGGGTTCGCAGGTCCGCGATGCTCGCCGCCAGGTCGACCGGCCGCTCGACACCAGCGCCGACGGTCACGTTGCCGTAGATCTGCCCGGCCTGCACCCCGACTTGGGCGTTCCCGGTGGCGATGTTGCGGTTGGTCATCCGCATCGTTGGGCTCCCGTCCCGGTCCGCGCCGTCTCGGCTGGTCGGCCCGTCGATGATCAGTTCTCGCGCCAGTACGGTGGCGAACGCGGCGGCGTGACGGGCGGCCTTTGGTTGCCAGTTCTGTCCGTCGGTGGCTACCTTGCTGCCGTCGGCGTGGTCGCTGATGCCGCGCACGACCACCACGGGCAGGGCGCGGTTGAGATGGCCCGCCTGGGCCACACCGGCCGCTTCCATCTCGATCGCCACGGCGTCGTTGTAGTGCTGGCGGATCCAGCGGGCCTGCTCGGATATCCCCGAGTCCTGCACGACCTCCCCGGCGGCGATCGGCCCGAAGTGGACAGCAGGGGTTGAGCCTGCGGGAAGATTGCGGTACCAGGCGGTGGACCTGGCGACGTGATGGGCGATCTGGTCGGCCTCATGGGGGATCTCCCACGCCTTCGGTCGGGCCTTCAAACCGTCGTCCTCGCTGGTGCCGCCGTGGTAGGCGTAGATCTTGCTGGCGACGACGACGTCGCCGAGCCGGATGTTGGGCCACAGACCACCGGCAACTCCAACGAACAGGACAGCGGCCGGGGAGAACTCGGCCATAGCCCGCTCCGCGAGCACTGCAGCTGGGTGATTGCCCTTGCCGACCAGCGCCAGCGCTACCTGGCAGTCACTTTGGCCGATCCTGCCAACCTCGAAGCGGGTGCCGGCCGGGTGGCGGCGCACCCGCAGGTCGGCCAACTGGTCGCGGACCGCTTCGTACTCGAGGTTCAGCGCCGTGAGGATCACGACGAGACCACTGTTCGTGCTCACGCTCTCTCCTTGTCTGCCTGGCGATGGGGTCGGGTCATCGGAGGGTGAAGAGTCGTGCAGGGTCCGGGGCGGAACAGCCGAGCGGGACGCCCTCCTTCGGTCTTCCGACTCGGGCCAGCGGGGATGATGAAGCCGTCCACGCTCTGCACTTTCCGGTAGAAGTTCCGTGGATCGAGCCGCACGCCCCACACCGCTTCGTAGACGTCCTGAAGCTCAGAGATCGTGAAAGTCGGACCGCAGAAGGCGGTGGCGAGCGCCGACCTCTCCAACTTGTCCCGCGCCCGGTCGACACCATCGGTCAGGATCTGCTCATGATCGAAGGCGAGCTGCGCGTCACCGGACAGCGCCTGCGCCACCGGGGTCCAACACGCCTGGGACGCGTCGGTGCCGGCAACTGGCTCGGGTAGCCGAGGGGCGATGGCCAGGTGTGCCGCAGAGATCACCCGCCCCCGCGGGTCACGATCCGGCGCCCCATAGATACCGAGTTGTTCGAGGTGCAGCTGATCCGGCCCCAAGCCAGCCTCTTCGGCAAGTTCGCGATGGGCGGCCGTCACGAGGTCTTCATTCTCATGGTTGAGGAAACCGCCGGGCAGAGCCAAGGCGCCCTGATAGGGCGCGATCCCGCGCTCGATCAACAACACATGCAGGCGGGATTCCCGCAAGGTGAGGATGACGAGGTCAACCGCAAGCAGCACGGCTGGCGGAACCCAGCGATCGTCAGACATGGATCGACCATAGACTTACTGTCACTCTGACAGGAAGACCGACGAGTGTCGGATATCGGTACCCGCGCAAACGGGCTGGCTTCGCCACGCTTGACTACCGTCCGGAGGCACCCAGTGCGCCGGCCGACGGATGCTGGTTTTGCCCTGAATGGCGGCTTTGGCGGCGATATCGTCGCGTCGATGACCGAGCCCGTGCCGCCGCCGACGTGAGGAAACTTCTCGCCGCCACCCTCGGCATCCTCTCCGCGGTCGGCGGCTTCGTCGACATCGGCGACCTGGTCGCCGCCGGCCAGGCCGGGGCCCGGTTCGGCATGGCCCACACCTGGGTGCTGCTGCTCGGGGTGATCGCGATCTGCGCGTACGCCGAGATGGCCGGACGGATCGCGGCGGTGACCGGCCGGGCGGTGTTCGACCTGATCCGGGAGCGGCTCGGGGCGCGGGTGGCGCTGCTCAACCTGCTGGCGTCGTACCTGGTCACCGTGATCACCCTGGCCGCCGAGCTGGGTGGGGTGGCGCTCGCGCTGCGGCTGGCCACCGGGGTGCCGTACCTGCTCTGGGTGCCGGTCGCCGGGGCGGCGGTCTGGCTGGTGCTGTGGCGGATGCGGTTCCAGGTGATGGAGCGGGTGTTCGGGCTGGCCGGGCTGGCCCTGGTGGTCTTCGCCGTCGCGCTGTGGTGGCTGCCGACCGACTGGGCGGCGCTCGGGCGCAGCGCGGTCGTACCCTCCGAGGCCGGCCAGGGGTGGGGGGCGTACTGGTTCATCGCGGTGGCGCTGTTCGCCTCCACGGTCAGCCCGTACGAGGTCTTCTTCTTCTCCTCCGGCGGGGTCGAGGAACGCTGGAGCCCGGCCCACCTGGCCGACGCCCGGTTCGGCGTGCTGGTCGGGTTCCCGATCGGCGGGTTCCTCGCGCTGTCCCTGATCGCCACCGCCGCCGTGGTGCTGCGTCCCGCCGGCGTGACGGTGAGCAGCCTTGAACAGGTCGCGCACCCGGTCGTGCTGGCCTTCGGCGCGGCCGGCCTGGCGGTGGCGGCGCTGGCCTTCTTCGCGGTCACCTTCGGCGCCGCGCTGGAGACCGGGCTGGCCGCCGCGTACGCCGCCGCACAGTACTTCGGCTGGCAGTGGGGCAAGCGGGTCAGCCCCCGCGAGGCGGCCCGGTTCCACACGGTGCTGCTGGTCAGCGTGCTGCTCGGGGTGCTCCTGCTGCTCACCACGATCGACCCGGTGACGCTCACCGAGTACATGCTGATCATCAGCGCGGTGGCGCTGCCGCTGACCTACCTGCCGATCCTGGTGGTCGCCAACGACCGCACGTACCTCGGCGACCGGGTCAACGGCCGGGCGCTCAACCTGCTGGGCGCGGTACTGCTGCTGATCATCCTCGCGGCGTCGATCGCCGCCATTCCGCTGGCGGTCGGCACGAAAATGGGACAGTGAGGATCCAGGTGAGCCGCGAGCTGCTCGACCGCCAACTGGTCGACGTCGACGGGCGGCTGGTCGGCAAGGTCGACGACGTGGAGTTCGCGCTCGACGCGGACGGGACGCCGTACCTCAGGACGCTGCTCAGCGGGCCGGGCGTCCTCGGGGCGCGGGTCGGCGGACGGCTCGGCCGGATGCTGGTGCTGGCCGCGGAACGGTTCGTCACGGACCGGCCGATGGCGCCGCTGCACATCCCGTACGAGCTGGTCACGCGGATCGACAGTGCGGTGTGGCTGCGGGTGCGGGCCGGGGATCTGGCCACCTCGCCGGTGGAGGAATGGCTGCGCCGCAACCTGATCGACCGGATCCCGGGAGCCGGCCGTGCGGGCGGGTGAACTGCTGGGCCGGACCGCGTACGACGAGCGGGGCCGGCGGCTGGGCCGGGTGGTGGACCTGGTGGTACGCGGCCGGCCCGGCGGCCCGCTGCGGCTGACCGACCTGGTGGTGACGCGGCACTGGTACGGCCGGCTGAGCGGCCGGCTGATCGGCCCGGAACGCCACCCGTCCGGCCCCTGGGCGATCCGCGCGGTGGCCCGGCTGCTCGGCCGCAGCACCGTGCAGGTGCCGGTGCGCCGGGTCCGGCTGGAACCGCCGCTGCCCGATCTGCCCGGGCTCGACCGGCCGCCGGACTGGCCGCCCGGCTGAGTAGCCCGGCCGAACAGCCCGACCGGCCGCCCGGCTGAACAGCGGAGTTAGCAGCCGGGCTGAGCAGTCCGGCGACGGCGGGCGTCAGCCGTGGGCGCGGCCCAGCGCGGCCCCGGCGTCGACCGGCGCCGGCTGCGCGGTCTCGTGCTGCAGCTCTGGCGCCGCCTGCGCTTCGCGCCGTCCCGCCTGGTCCGGGGTCCGGCGCGGCCCCTCGGCAGGCGTCCCGCGCTCGGTCGGGGCCTCGTCCGGCGAGGGTGGGTCGTCGGCGGGGCGACGCAACCGGACGCCGGAAATGGCCCGATCGTCGACGTGGGTCACCTCCAGCCGCCAGCCGTCGACGGTGACGTGCTCGCCGGGCGTGGGTATCCGGCCGAGGCCGGTCAACACCAGGCCGGCGACGGTGGTGTAGTCGCCGTCCGGGCACCCGGGCAGGTCCACGCCGACGTCCGGCAGGTCGTGCACCGGGAAGGTGCCGGGCAGCAGCAACGTGCCGTCCGGCTCGGTACGCACCTCACGCACGTCCCGGTCGGTCTCGTCGTAGATCTCCCCGACGATCTCCTCCAGGATGTCCTCCAGAGTGACGATGCCGTCGACGGCACCGCGTTCGTCCACGACCAGGGCCATGTGCTGGCGTTCGGCCTTGAACTGGCGCAGCGCGTCGACCACCGGCACCGAGTCCGGCAGCAGCATCGGCGGGCGGGCGTACTCGTCGACCGGCCGGTCGTCCCGCACACCGACCAAATCCCGCAGGTGGATGACACCGACCGCCTCGTCCAGGCCGCCGTGCCGGACCACCGGGGCGCGGGAGTGCCCGGAGGCGGCCAGGACGAGCCGGGCGGCCTCGGCAGTGGTCCCGCTGTCCAGACAGAAGACCCGCAGCCGGGGCACCAGCACCGCGCGCAGCTTCCGGTCGGCGATCTCCACCGCGCCGGCGATGATGGTCTGCTGCTCGGTGGTCAAGCCGTGGTGGCCGGCGACGATGTCACGCAACTCGTCGGGGCTGATCTCGTCCCGCTCCGGTTTCGGGTCCAGACCGAACAGCCGGACCACCAGGTCGCTGGTGACGCCCAGCGCCCACACCGCCGGCCGGGTGAGCGCGGCGAGCAGGTCCAGCGGACGGGCGACGAGCAACGCCCACCGCTCCGGGATCTGCATCGCGATCCGCTTCGGGGCCAGCTCGCCGAGGACCAGGGTGACGAAGGTGAGCGTCAGGGTGACCAGCACGACGGCCACCAGTTCGGCGGCCCGGCCGAACATCTCCAGCATCGGCACCAGTGGCCGGGCCAGGGACACCGCGGCGGCCGCCGAGGCGAGGAAACCGGCGAGGGTGATGCCCATCTGGATGGTGGCCAGGAACCGGTTGGGGTCACGGGCCAGCCGGGCCAGCACCCGACCGGCCCGGCTGGTGCGCTCAAGCCGCTGGATCTGGCTGTCGCGCAGCGACACCAGCGCCAGCTCGCTACCGGCGAAGATCGCGTTGAGGATGATCAGGATCCCGACCAGAGCGAGCTGTCCCCAGTAGCTGTGCACGCCCGGCTCTCCCTCGCTGGACCGCGCCCGGTGGCGCCGCCGGCGGAGGGCCCGTCGGCGTAGCGGTGCCTATGCCCACTCGCCCCGGCGTCGAACCATCCCCCCGAGACGCGTCCTAGGCGTGGGAGGCCGTCGGGGTGGGCAGGTCCAGCACGTACGACTCGCCCTCACGGCGGAACCCGAGCCGGTGGTAGTAGGGGGCGATCATGCCGGGCGGGCTGATCACCTGCCGGAACCCACGGTCGGTGAACAGGCTGCTGCGCCGGTAGACGAACTCGCCGGGGGTGAAGTCACGGAACGGCGGGGTGACGTAGTCCAGGTCGACCTGGGCCACCCCGTCCCCGGTGTCGCGGGCCAGGACCACGCCGACGACCTCGTCGGCGCGGACGACGACGAAGGCGGAGCGGCCGGCCAGCCGTCCGGGGTGGAAGCCGGGGTTGAACCGGGCGATGTCGGCGGCGTGTACCCGCAGCACGTGGGCCAGGAACGCGTCGTCGGCGCCCACCTCGACCACCTGGTAGGTCTGCTCGTCGTGGCGGGTGGTGAGCAGCCGGCGCAGATACCAGACGTTGATCACCGCCAGGACGACGTTCAGCCCCACCATGGGCCAGACCTCGATGGTGGCGTTGTAGCCGATCAGGACGAGACAGCCGACCAGGTTCAGCGCGCGCAGGCGCAGGATGCGCGTCTGCAGCAGCGACCAGACGAGCAGCACCGAGCCGGCCCAGCCGACGACTTCCAGCCAATTCACCCGGCGAGGATAGTCGCCGCGCTGGTCAGGCTGCCGGTGGGGCGCCCAGCCGGTGCGAGCGGGGATCACGCCCGTGGCGGATTCCGCCGCCGTCGAGGCGGCACGCCGGTGGCCGGCGCCGGCGCGGTCAGCCCGGAAGTTCCAGGAGGTACTCGTCGACCTCGTGGCCGCGGCCCGGGGCGTACGCCCGCTCCGTGCCCCGCACGACGAACCCGCACCGGCGCAGCACCGCCAGCGAGGCGACGTTGTCGGCCGCCGCCCGCGCGTACAGCGGCCGACGCGTGACCTCGCGCAGCAGGGCGCCGAGCGCGCGGGTGCCGTACCCGCGCCCCCACCGTGACCGGTCGATCCAGTAGCTGACCTCGGTGCGGCCGTCGGCGGGGAAGGCCAGCACGTGCCCGATCACCTCGCCGTCGACCGTCACCGTGCGGGACACGATCTCCGGGTCGGTCAGGATGCGCACCCAGTGCGCGGCGAACGCCCGTCGGTCGGTCGGGTCCGGCGCGCCGAAGGCCGCCATCCGGTTGGCCTCGGGGTCGAGCTGGTGGGCGTAGAACTCCGGCAGGTCGTCCTCGCCGACCGGGCGCAGCCGTAGGTCGTCGGTCACCGGCCCGACGATACGCACCCAGGTCGGGACCTGCGGCCCACCGGGGGTCGGCGTTCGGCCCTGCCTCGGCCGCCACCGGCGCTGTTACCTCTGAGTCGACGGCATCACGCGGCGGCAGGGCCTTTGGTCCCGGGCCGCGCGGGCGGATCGCCCCTGCCGGTCGGCACCCGGCCGGACGAGGCTGGTGGTGGGAGGCGTGCCGGCGGGGCAGGCCGTGGGGAAGGACGGGGCGGACGGTGGCCGGAGGGCTCCAGGTCGTGGGCGAGGACGTGCCGCTACGGACGGAGTTCGCCACCGTTCCGGCACCGACGGCCGGGCTCAGCTCGGCGGAGGCCGGCCACCGGCTCCGGGCCGACGGGCCGAACGTCGCCGCCGCGGCGCCCCGCCGGCACCTGGCCACCCGGATCCTGCGGCAGCTCACCGACCCGCTGGTCGCCCTGCTGCTGGCCGCCGCCGTGGTCACCACCGCGCTGCGCGACTATCCCGACACCCTGGTCATCCTGCTCGTCGTCCTGGTCAACACCACGATCGGGGTGATCCAGGAGATACGCGCCGACGGGGCCGTCGCCGGACTCGACCGGCTCTCCGCGCCGACCGCCCGGGTGGTCCGCGACGGCCAGGACGTGGTGCTGCCGGCCGCCGAACTTGTCCGTGGTGACCTGGTCCGCCTGGAGGCCGGCGACGTGGTCCCCGCCGACGTGCTGCTGGACGACGCGAGCCGGCTGCACCTGGACGAGTCCGCCCTGACCGGCGAGTCCGTGCCGGTGGGCCGCGAGGCGGGCGAGGAGGCCAGCGCCGGCACGGTGGTGACCACCGGACGGGCCACCGGCACGGTGATCCGCACCGGCGCGGCGAGCACGCTGGGCCGGATCGCCACGCTGACGGCCACCACCCGGCCGGCGGCCACCCCGCTGCAACGCCGCCTCACCGCCCTCGGCCGGATCCTCGGCCTCGCCGCCGTGCTGCTCTCCGGACTGGTCTTCGTCGTCGGCGTGCTCGGCGGCCGGCCGGTGATGGACATGGCGGTCACCGCCGTGAGCCTGGTGGTGGCCGCGGTGCCCGAGTCCCTGCCGGCGGTGGTCACCCTGGCCCTCGCCCTCGGCGCCCGCCGGATGGCCGCGTCCCGGGCGATCCCCCGGCGGCTGCACGCGGTGGAGACGCTCGGCTCGGTCACCGTGATCGCCTCGGACAAGACCGGCACCCTCACCGAGGGACGGATGGCCGTGCAGCACGCGGTCACCACCGACGGTGCCCGCTTCGGCGTCACCGGCACCGGCTACGCCCCACACGGCACGGTCCACCGCGACGGCGTGCCGGTGGCAGTGCCGGACGAGCTGCGCCGGGTCGCCCGGGCCGGACTGCTGTGCAACGACGCCACCCTGGCCCCGCCGACCGACGAGCGACCGGACTGGAGCGCCGTCGGTGATCCGCTGGAGGCGGCCCTGGTGGCGTTCGCCGCCCGGTGCGGCCTGGACCCGCAGGCCACCCGCCGCGCCTGGCCGCGCGTGGCCGAGCATCCCTTCGACCAGCGGTTGCGCCGGATGACCACCGTGCACCGGTCCTGCGACCGCCGGTACCTGGTGGTATGCAAGGGTGCGCCGGAGAGCGTGCTCACCATGCCGCTGCTCGACGCCACCGTCGAGGAGGTGGCCGACCTGACGGCCGCCGCGCACCGGCTGGCCGGCGACGGGCTGCGGGTGCTCGCGCTGGCGGCGGCCCTGGTGGACACCCCACCGGCCGATCCCGCCCACCCGCAGGGCCTGCGCCCGGTGGGACTGGTCGCCGTCGGCGACCCGCTGCGCGCCGCCGCGCCCGACATCGCCGGCAGCTTCGCCGACGCCGGTGTCCGGCTGGTGCTGGTCACCGGGGACCACCCCGCGACCGCGGCGGCCGTCGCCGGGCAGCTCGGGCTGTGGGCCGACGGCGACCCGGTGGTACGCGGCGACGCCGGCGACCCCACGGCGGCGCACCCGGCGGCGCGGGTGTTCGCGCGTACCCAGCCGGAGCAGAAGCTCGACATCATCGCCGGGTTGCAGTCGCGGGGGCACGTGGTGGCGATGACCGGTGACGGGGTCAACGACGCACCGGCGTTGCGGCGGGCCGACATCGGCGTGGCCATGGGCGGCGGCACGCAGGTGGCCCGACAGGCGGCCGACCTCGTGCTGGTCGACGACGACCTGTCCACCGTGGCCACCGCGATCGGTGAGGGCCGCCGTATCTACGACAACATCCGCCGGTTCCTGCGCTACGCGCTCTCCGGCGGCGTGGCCGAGATCGCGGTGATGCTGCTCGGACCGCTGTTCGGTATGGCGGTACCGCTGCTGCCGGCACAGATTCTCTGGATCAACCTGCTCACCCACGGTCTGCCGGGCGTCGCCCTGGGCGCGGAACCGGCCGAGCCCGGGGCGTTGCGCCGGCCGCCGCGCTCGCCGCGGGAGTCGGTGCTGGGTGCGGGGCTGGGCCGGCAGATCCTCGTCGCCGGGGCGCTGATCTCGGCGGTGACGCTCGGCGCGGGCCTGCTCGCCGCCGGGTGGGACCGGCCCTGGCAGTCGGTGGTGTTCGTGGTGCTCGGCCTGGCCCAGCTGGGCGTGGCGCTGGCGGTCCGCGCGCCCCGACCGCCGTCCGGACGGCGCGGCAACCTCGCGCTGCCGCTCGCGGTGGCCGGCTCCGCGTTGCTGCAGGTGGCCGGGGTGCTGCTGCCGCCGCTGCGGGAGTTGCTCGGCACCGAGGCGCTCGGCGCCGGGGAGTTGCTCGCCTGCGCGGCGGTGAGCACCCTGCCCGGCCTGGTGCTGTGGCTGGCCCGTGGACGGGAACCGCGGGTCCCGGACCACGGCGTCGCCGGGTAGGTCACGCTGGAAGCGAACCGAAGGAGGATGACATGACCAGCAACACCGGCGCCCCCGTCGTGGTGGGCGTGGACGGTTCCGAGGTCGCGCTGCACGCCGTCCGGGCCGCCGCGCGGGAGGCGGCGGACCGGCACCGCCCGCTGCGGGTCGTACACGCGTTCATCTGGCCGCTGATGGGGGTGCCACTGGGTCCGGCGCCGGGGGCACCCGCCGGCGGCGGCCTGCGCAACCAGGCCGAGCAGTGTGTCGCCGAGGCGGTGGCCGAGGCCGGCAAGGCCGCCCCGGACGTGGCGGTCAGCGGCACGGTGGTCGACGGGGCAGCCGCGGCCGTGCTGCTCGCGGAGTCCCGCGACGCCGCGCTGGTCGTCCTCGGCAGCCGTGGCCTGGGCGGCTTCGCCGGGCTGCTGATCGGTTCGGTGGCCGTGCAGGTCAGCTCCCGCGCGGACTGCCCGGTGCTGGTCGTGCGGGGTGAGCCCCGGGCCGACGGGCCGGTGGTGGTGGGCGTCGACGGCTCGGAACTCTCCCAGGAGGCGGTCGGGTTCGCGTTCGAGGAGGCGGCCCGGCGCGGCACGGAACTGGTCGCGGTGCACGCCTGGCTCTACCC
This sequence comes from Micromonosporaceae bacterium KJ-029, assembly GCA_005402585.1. GTDB lineage: Bacteria > Actinomycetota > Actinomycetes > Mycobacteriales > Micromonosporaceae > Micromonospora. The sequence goes on from BIFP01000020.1 coordinate 60,124, forward strand.
GACCCCGGCCGGCCCCGGCGACATCCTCCCCCTGGTCTACGACCTGGACGCTTTCCGCCAGGAGGAGGAACGCACGCTCGCCGAGTCGGTGGCCGGCTGGTCCGAGCGTTACCCGGAGGTGCCGGTGCGGCAGCGACTCGTCCGAGGCTCCCCGGCCCGGGCGCTGGTCGAGGAGTCCCGCACCGCCCAGCTGGTGGTGGTCGGCGCGCGGGGGCGGGGAGCGCTGAGCGGGCTGCTGCTCGGCTCGGTCAGCCACGCGGTGCTGCACCACGCCCACTCCCCGCTGGCGATCGTACGGAAGCCGCGTACGGTCGAAGGATCTTGACCGACGGGGCCGCGCCGCTCCCCCGGTGCGGCCCCACGGGCGGCGGGCCGGTGCGGCCCGCCCCGCCGCCGGTAGGCCGGCCCCCGGGTGGTGGTGTGTCGGGGCCGGCCCGCCGGCGGGTGACGCCGACAATGACCTGAGCGACTCGTGGAGGGCCCATGAACCGACCTGTCGTGGTGGGGGTGGACGGATCACCGCCGAGCCTGGTCGCCGCGGAGCACGCGGCGCAGGCGGCGGTGTGGCGGTCCCGTCCACTGCACCTGGTGCACGGCTATCTGCATCCACTTGGCTACGGGGTGCCGATCAACCCGTACGAGCTGGGGTTGCCGTCGCCGACGGAGGACGGCCGGAAGATGCTCGAACAGACCGCCGCCGAGTTGGTCGACCAGTGGCCGGGGCTGACGGTGGAGGTGCGCCAGGTGGCCGGCGGGCCGGGCGCGACCCTGGTCGAGGAGTCCCGGCGGGCGGAGCTGGTCGTGGTGGGCAGCCGGGGCCTGGGCGGCTTCGCGGGGCTGCTGCTCGGCTCGGTCGGCACCCAGGTCGCCGCGCACGGCCACTGCCCGGTGCTGGTGATCCGGCCGCCCGACCGTCCCGTCCCGACCGAGGGGCCGGTGCTGGTCGGGGTGGACGGCTCCGAGTCGGCCGAACTCGCCGTCGGGTACGGCGCCGAGGAGGCCGCCCGGCGCGGTGCGACCCTGGTGCTGCTGCACGTCGCCGATGAGCGGGACACCGGCGACGGCGGGGAGGCGGCGGCGCTGCTGGCCACCGCGGGTGCGGCGGCCCGGGGCAGCCACCGGGGCCTGACCGTGGAGGAACGGGTGGTCGCCGCGCCGAAACCCGACCAGGCGTTGATCGAGGCGACCGGGGACGCCGCGCTCGTGGTGGCCGGTTCACGCGGCCGGGGTGGGTTCACCGGCCTGCTGCTCGGCTCGGTCAGCCAGGCACTGGTGCACCACGCCCGGTGTCCGGTACTCATCGCCCACCGGTACGAACCCGAGCCCTGACCGCCGCCCACGGCGGTCCCTGACGACGACCGCCCCGTCGCGGGGCGGTCGTCGTCGGTTCCGGGTCAGCCGTCGCCGCCGCGCAGCAGCTGCTCGAAGCTGGTGGTGAGGGCGAACGGGTCGGCCGGCCCGCTCGACGGCGGACGCCGGTGCACCTGCTCGGCCAGTTCCCGACCGGCGCGGCTGATCCGGGCGCGCAGCGCGCCGTCGGCCGTGCCGGCGGACCAGTCCTCCGGTGCGGCGAAGACCGCCGTCGGCAGCACCACCGCCCGCAGGTAGGTGAACATCGGCCGGACCGCGTGCTCCAGGGCGAGGGAGTGCCGGGCGGTGCCCCCGGTGGCGCCGACCAGCACCGGCCGGCCGGCCAGCACGTCGGCGTCGACCAGGTCGAAGAACGACTTGAACAACCCGTTGTACGAGGCGTTGAAGATCGGCGTGACGGCGATCAGCCCGTCGGCGCCGGTGACCTGGTCGAGCACCTGCCGCAGGGCCTCCGACGGGAAGCCGGTGAGCAGGTGGTTGACGATGTCGTGGGCGTGCTCCCGCAGCTCGACCGGACGCAGCTCGACGTCCTCGCCGCGCCCGACCAGCTCGTCGCGGGTGGCCGCGGCGAGCTGATCGGCGAGCAGTCGGGTCGACGAGGGCTGGCCGAGGCCGGCCGACACCACGGCCAGGGTGCGCGCGGTCACCGGTCGGTCTCCGCACCGGTGCCGGCCAGGTCGGTGGCCGGGTTCTCGCCGGCCTGCCCGGCCCGCTCGGCGGCGGCCCGCAGCGAGGCGTGCGTGGGCGCGACCGGCACGTGCGCCGGGCGCAGCGAGTCGAACTCCTTGCGCAGCACGGGGACGACCTCCTCGCCGAGCATGTCGAGCTGTTCCAGCACGGTCTTCAGCGGCAGGCCGGCATGGTCCAGGAGGAACAGCTGCCGCTGGTAGTCGCCCACGTAGTCACGGAAGCCGAGGGTGCGGTCGATGACCTGCTGCGGGCTGCCGACGGTCAGCGGGGTCTGCGCGGTGAACTCCTCCAGCGACGGGCCGTGCCCGTAGACCGGCGCGTTGTCGAAGTACGGCCGGAACTCGCGTACCGCGTCCTGGGAGTTGCGCCGCATGAACACCTGGCCGCCGAGGCCGACGATGGCCTGGTCGGCGGAGCCGTGGCCGTAGTGCTCGAAGCGCTGGCGGTACAGGCCCACCATCCGGCGGGTGTGCTCGGCCGGCCAGAAGATGTGGTTGGCGAAGAAACCGTCGCCGTAGTACGCGGCCTGCTCGGCGATCTCCGGGCTGCGGATCGATCCGTGCCACACGAACGGCGGCACGCCGTCGAGCGGGCGCGGCGTCGAGGTGAACGACTGCAGCGGGGTGCGGAAGCGGCCCTTCCAGTCGACCACGTCCTCCCGCCAGAGCCGGCGCAGCAGGTCGTAGTTCTCGATCGCCAGCGGGATGCCGTTGCGGATGTCCTGGCCGAACCAGGGGTAGACCGGGCCGGTGTTACCGCGGCCCATCATCAGGTCGACCCGGCCGTCGGCCAGGTGCTGCAGCATCGCGTAGTCCTCGGCGATCTTCACCGGGTCGTTGGTGGTGATCAACGTGGTCGCGGTGGAGAGCAGCAGCCGCTCGGTACGGGCCGCGATGTAGCCCAGCATCGTGGTGGGCGACGAGGGCACGAACGGCGGGTTGTGGTGCTCGCCGGTGGCGAAGACGTCGAGACCGACCTCCTCGGCCTTGAGCGCGATGGTCACCATCGCCTTGATCCGCTCACCCTCGGTCGGCTCGCGCCCGTTGGTCGGGTCGACCGTGACGTCGCCGACGGTGAAGACCCCGAACTGCATGACCTGCTCCTCGTGTCGTCCCGACCGGGGCCGTCGCGGCTCCCGGACTCACCCGACAACATATTTGACGAGTCAACTATTCCGTGCCCGGCGGCGTCGCCGATGGCCATCGTCACGCCCAGGTGGCCGTTCTGCGATCTGACACCCGAACGGGTGCAAACCGGAGGCCGCAGCGCAAAAGGGGATCGGAGGCTCCCATTTTGTGGATATTTTTCATGTACTAGGCACCATCTCCCGGATTGAGGGAGAACCCACCAGAGATCGGTTTTGGGTTACCGAGCGTGCCTTCGGACGCCTGTATCCCGATGCGACGGCCATGCGGCCCGCCGGATCAGGCTCAGCGACTGTTGTCCAGGAAAGGGGCTACAGGTGATCAGAACGCGTGGGCGGCTCTTGGCCGTCGCGGCGATGGCCAGCGCGGCGGTGGCGGTTTCCGCCACGGTGGCAATGGGGGACGGAGGTGGCCACGACAATACGGGAAGGCAGGACGGCGGCAGTCACGAGGAGCGCGGCCCGCGGTTCAGAGTGATACACCAAGTCTCCGACGACCCAGCACGAGAACCGGCGCTCGTCGACCCGGACGCCGTCAACTCGTGGGGGCTGGCGCTGGGGCCGACGACACCCCTGTGGGTGTCGAACAACGGCACCAACACCGCCACCGTCTACAGCGGTGGCATCAACGGCGAGCCGGTGGACAAGGTCCGCACCGTCACCATCCCCGCTGGCGCGCCTACCGGAGTCGTGTTCAACGACACCAAGGGCTTCGAGGTGCCCGGGCCGGGCAACGACAACCCGGCCACCTTCATTTTCGTCAGCGAGGGCGGCGACGTCACCGCCTGGAACCCGGACACGGACACCACCGCGGTCGTGGTGGCGCACACCAACCGCGCGATCTACAAGGGCGTGACGCTGCTGAAGACCGACGTCGGCAACTTTTTGCTGGCCACCGACTTCCACCACGCCCGCATCGACGTGTTCGACGAGAACTTCGACCGGGTGAACCTGCCGGACTCCTTCTTCCGGGACCGGAACCTGCCGGAGGGGTTCGCGCCGTTCAACGTACTGGCGGTGGGCGAGAAGGTCTTCGTGACCTACGCAAAGCAGGACGCGGCCGCCAAGGACGACGTACATGGCCCGGGTCTCGGGTTCGTCGACCTGTTCACCGACTTCGGCACCAAGCTTCGACGGATCGCCAGCGAGGGAACGCTGAACGCGCCGTGGGGCCTCGCCATCGCGCCCAAGGGCTTCGGCGAGTTCACCGGTGACCTGCTCGTCGGCAACTTCGGCGACGGCCGGATCAACGTATTCGACCGCGACGGCTTCAAGGGCCAACTGCGGGACGAGAACGGCGAGACGATCGTCATCGACGGCCTGTGGGCGCTCTTGCCGGGCACCGAAACCACCGGAGGTGAAGGGACCCTGTGGTTCAGTGCCGGGCCGGACGACGAGACGCACGGTCTGGTGGGTCAGCTGATCCCGACTACCAGGAAGTAACCAGCGCGGAATCCGCCGCGCCCCGAGCTTCTCGGGGCGCGGCGGACCGCTGTGTCCGCGCTGCCCACGGGCGTCGCGCACGGGAGGCGAACTTCGACCCGCTCGGTACCCTTGCCCACACGATGACGCATCCCTGGCTCCACACCCCGGCCGCGCAGGTGGCGACTGCCGCGCGCGCGATGCTCGGGTGGACTGTGTCGGCCAACGGCGTCAGCCTCCGCCTGACCGAGGTCGAGGCGTACGCCGGCACCGGGGAAGATCCGGCCTCCCACGCACATCGCGGACCGACTCCGCGCAACGAGGTGATGTTCGGCCCGGCCGGGAACATCTACGTGTACTTCGTCTTCGGCATGCACTGGTGCATGAACATCGTGTGCGGCCACGAGGGTGAGGCGGCCGCCGTGCTGTTGCGGGCGGGCGAGGTGATTGACGGGATCGAGGTCGCCCGAGAACGCCGCAACCATCCCCCGGATCGTGACCTGGCGCGCGGGCCGGCGAGGCTGGTCACCGCGCTCGGGCTCGGCCGCGACGCCAACGGCACCTCAGCCGTCGACGGCTTCGGGCCGGTGCTCCTGACCCCGCCGTCAACCCCCGTCACCCCAGCCCTGATCGCCGCCGGCCCCCGGGTCGGGGTGACCGCGGCGCACGACGTGCCGTGGCGGTTCTGGCTGGAGGGCGAGCCGAGCGTGAGCCCGTACCGCCGCCACACCCCGCGCCGCCGCCCGGACGCCCTGACCGGTGGCGTACGACCGCCACTGGCTCTCTGACGTCGCGGAACCGGCCGGCACGGCTCCGCGCGGGCTCCCGCGCGGTCGCGCTCCGGTCCGCCCGTGACGCCGGCCGCCCCCGACTGCTGATTAGGGCAGGCTTACCTTAGAGTGTGCCCGTGACCTCCCTGGCTTCCCTGCTCCCGGCCGCCGGGACGGTGCCGTTCGTCCACGATCTGGCGGTCCACGGCGACCGTCCCGCCATCGTCACCGTGGATGGCGAGATCAGCTACGCGGATCTCGCCCAACGGGTCGCGGACCGCGCCGCCCGGCTCGGCACCACCCGACGGCTGGTGCTGGTGGTCGGCGCGAACACCGTCGACTCGCTGGTGGCGTACCTGGGCGCGCTGCACGGCGGCCACCCGGTGCTGCTGGTACCCGGCGGCAACGCCGGCGCGCTGGCCGCCCTGGTCGAGGCGTACGACCCGGACGTGGTGCTCGGGCCGGCCGGCGGCTGGGCGGTCGACGAACGCCGGGCGGGCACCGCGCACGAGCTGCATCCGGACCTGGCTCTGCTGCTGAGCACCTCCGGCTCCACCGGCTCGCCGAAACTGGTCCGGCTCTCCCCCGCCAGCTTGCAGGCCAACGCCGAGTCGATCGCGGAGTACCTGGGCATCCGGGAGACCGATCGGGCGGTCACCTCGCTGCCGCTGCACTACTGCTACGGGCTGTCGGTGGTGCACAGTCACCTGGCCCGCGGTGCGGCGCTGGTGCTGACCGACCTCTCCGTCGCCGACACCTGCTTCTGGGACCTGTTCCGGGCCACTCGGGGCACCAGCCTGGCCGGGGTGCCGTACACCTTCGACCTGCTGGACCGGGTCGGCTTCGCCGAGATGGACCTGCCCCACCTGCGCTACGTCACCCAGGCCGGTGGCCGGCTCGCGCCCGAGCGGGTACGCCACTACGCCGAGCTGGGCAGGCGGGCCGGCTGGGACCTGTTCGTCATGTACGGGCAGACCGAGGCGACCGCGCGGATGGCGTACCTGCCACCGGACCTCGCGATGCACCACCCGCAGGCCATCGGCGTGCCGGTGCCCGGCGGCGCGTTCCGGCTGACGCCGGTCGCCGACCACCCGGACCCGGCGGTCGGCGAGCTGGTCTACGTGGGCCCGAACGTGATGCTCGGCTACGCCGAGACCCCGGCCGACCTGGCCCTGGGCCGCACCGTAGAGGAGTTGCACACCGGAGACCTGGCCCGGCGCACCTCGGCGGGGTTGTACGAGATCGTCGGCCGGCGCAGCCGGTTCGCGAAGATCCTCGGGCTGCGGGTCGACCCGGACCGGGTCGAGGCGGTGCTGTCCCGGCACGGGATCGCCGCCACCTGCCTGGGCGCCGACGACGAACTGGTCGTGGCCGTGGTGGGCGAGGCGGACGACCGGACCGTCCGCCGGTTGGTCGCCGACGAGGTGGGGTTGCCGCCGCGCGCCGTGCGGGTGCTGGCCCTGGCCGAGCTGCCCCGACTGCCCAGCGGCAAGACCGACCTGGCCGCGCTTCGCGCGCTGGCCGCCGCGCCGACCACCGCCACGCCGACCGTCGGCGAGCGGTCGCCCGGAACACCGGTCGGCGACCTGTGCCGGCTGTACGCGGAGGTGCTCGATCGCGACGACGTCCGCCCCGAGCTGAGCTTCGTCGATCTGGGTGGCGACTCGCTGTCGTACGTGGAGATGTCGGTCCGGTTGGAGCAGGAGCTGGGCCACCTGCCGGCGAACTGGCACACCCTGCCGATCGCGGCGTTGCGTGCGCCGCAGCGACCCCGCGGCCGGCGGCGGTCGCTGGAGACGAGCGTGGCGCTGCGCGCGGCGGCCATCGTGCTGATCGTCGGCTCGCACATCCCGCTGTTCACCGTCACCGGCGGCGCGCACCTGCTGCTCGGCGTGGCCGGGTTCAACTTCGCCCGATTCCAGCTCACCCCCGCCGGGCGGCCCGACCGGCTCCGGCAGATCGGGGCCAGCCTGGCCCGGATCGTGCTGCCGACGATGGCCTGGATCGGTGCGGTGATGCTGGTCAACGACCAGTACCGGGTGAGCACCCTGCTCCTGGTGCACAGCCTGGTCGGCCCGGACGACGCCCGTACCGAGTGGCATTTCTGGTTCGTCGAGGCGGTGGTGTACCTGCTGGTGGGGCTCGCGGCGCTGATGGCGTTGCGGCGGGTCGACCGGCTGGAGCGCCGGCACTCGTTCGCCCTGCCGATGGGGTTGACCGTGCTCGGCCTGCTCGGCCGGTACGACGTGTTCGGCCTCGACGCCCGCTACGACCTGCCGGCCGCGTTGGTCGCCGGCTGGCTGTTCACCCTCGGCTGGGCCGCCGCCCGGGCCGACGGCGTCGGGCAGCGGCTGCTGGTCACCGCGGCAGCGGCGGTGACCGTGCCGGGCTTCTTCGGCCAGCCGGCCCGCGAGGCGCTGATCGTGGCCGGCTTCGCCCTGCTGGTCTGGCTGCCCACCGTGCCGAGCCTCGGCGTGGTCAACCGGGTCGCCGGGGTGCTGGCCGGCAGTTCGCTCTACATCTACCTGACCCACTGGCAGGTCTACCCACACCTGCGGGAGTGGCCGCTGGTGGCGCTGGCCGCGTCGCTGGCCGTCGGCATCGCCTACGCGACCGTGGTCGGGCGGGTCGGCCGCTGGCTCACCCACCGGACATCAACATTGCGTTGACAACAATCCGTTGAAGTGTTGGAATCGGCGTATGAGCGCGGATTCCCTCACCCCACCCGACGCCGCCCAGGCCCGGGCCCACCGCACCTACGCGGCCCTGCAGCGACTCACCGAGCGGCACGCCGCCACCGAGGAGCAACGCCGCCGGCACACCAACCCGTACGCCGCCGATCCCTACGAGGCGATCGCCGTGGTGCTGGCGCTGGCCGCCGGCGCCGCCGAACCGACCTCCGGTGAGGAGCCCGTCGACCAGGCCGACCTGCTCGCCGCGCTCACCCTCTTCCCGCACCTGCGGGCCGAGGTCGACACCCTGGAGGCGGGGCTGTTGGACCTGGCCCGCAGCCGTGGACTGACCTGGCAGGCGATCGGGCACGGGCTCGGCCTGGGCAGCGCCCAGGCCGCCCGGCAGCGGTACGACCGGTTGACCGCCCGCACCGAACCGGACGACCGGAGCCTGCCGTGAGCCGGGCACGCTCACCCGCCGAGCCCCTCCACTTCACCGAGCGCGGGTCGGGGCCGCCCCTGCTGCTCATACACGGGCTGATGGTCACCGGCGAGATGTTCGAGCCGGTGCTGGAGCACTTCGCCGCACGGCATCGCGTGATCGTCCCCGATCTACGCGGCCACGGGCGGAGCCGGAGGCTTCCGCCGCCGTACACGCCGGCGCGGCTCGCGGCCGACCTGTCCCAACTGCTCGACCACCTGGGCATCGACGCCGCCGCCGTGCTCGGCTACTCGCAGGGCGGCGCGATCGCCCAGCAACTGGTCCTCGACGTTCCGCACCGGTGCAACCGCCTCGTGCTCGCCTGCACCTTCGCGTTCAACATGGCGACCCGGCGCGAACGGCTGGAGGGCCACCTCCTACCGCCGGCGCTCCGGATCCTCGGCATGCGGCGAATGGCGAGGCTGATCGTCGCACCGGCGGCGCCGCGGCTCGGCAAGGACCGTGCCGACTGGCTCGCCGCCATCATGGCGCGCCAGGACCGCACGTTGATGATCTCCGCCTGGCAGGAGACGATGGCGTTCGACAGCAGACCCCGACTGGCGGAGATCGCCTGTCCGACGCTCGTCATCGCCGCTTCGGACGACCGCGCGGTACCGATCCACCACGCGAAGATGCTCCACGACGGCATCGCCGACTCCCAGCTGGTCGTCATCGACGACGCCGACCACGCGCTCATCTGGACGCACACCGACGAGTTCGAGCGGGTGACCGACGCGTTCCTCGACGCCTGACCATGAGGTCCCCGCCGCTACCCGCCGGCCCGGCCCGACCGAAGTCCCTGCCGGGCACCGGAATCTCCGTGCCCACGCCGTTGCCGGCACCACCAGTCAGCGGGGCGGGCCGAAACGCGGGAGACTGGCGGCACGGACCGACCGGAGGTGCTGCCGTATGGATCGCCGCGAGATGCGGGCGTACTGCCTGGGCAAGCCGGGGGCCTGGCTCGACCAACCCTGGGAGGACGACGAGGTGGTGAAGGTGGGGAGCCGGATCTTCGCGTTCCTCGGAACGGGCGAGGCCGGCGCGACGGTCGGGATCAAATGCGGGCCGAACCGGGACGTGGCCGACGAGTGGCTGCACCGCTACCCGGCCGACGCCCGCGTGATGCCCTACATCGGGCGGTCCGGGTGGAACACACTCCGGCTCGACGGCGCGATCCCCGCGGACGAACTGGTCGAGGCGGTCGACGCGTCATACGAGACGGTGGTCGCCAAGCTTCCCCGCCGCGAACGCCCCGCCACCGGCTGAACCGGCGACACGTCCCTGCCGGCGACCTCGACGTTTACGCGTGGCGGGCCGGCGGCGTGGCACGCGGATCGCACCGCGCGCCACGCCACGCCGGACATCAGCGCGGGACGACCCGTTCGGCGGCCCACTCCCGCCAGCCGACCAGCCGGTCGGCGGCGACGGCGAGCTGGTCGGCCACCGGGCCGGGGCCGGTCGAGCCGGGGGTGGTCCGGGCCGCCAGCGCCGAACGGACCGACAGCACGTCGCGTACGCCCGGGTCGAGGTGCTCGCTGACCGCGGCGAGGTCGTCGTCGGACACCTCGTCGAGGGCGCAGTCCCGGGCCGCGCACAACGCCACCAGCCGGCCGGTGATCTCGTGCGCGTCACGGAACGGCACACCCCGGCGGACCAGCCAGTCGGCCACCTCGGTGGCCAGGGAGAAGCCCACCGGCGCGGCGGCGACCAGGCGGTCGACGCGGACCGTCATCGTGGAGATCATCCCGGCCAGGGCCGGCAGCAGCAGTTCCAGGGTGTCGACCGCGTCGAACGCCGGCTCCTTGTCCTCCTGCATGTCCCGGTCGTACGTCATGGGCAGGCCCTTGAGCATGGTGAGCACGCTCACCAGCCCGCCGACGAGCCGGCCCGACTTACCCCGGGCCAGTTCGGCGATGTCCGCGTTCTTCTTCTGCGGCATGATCGACGAGCCGGTGGCGAAGGCGTCGTCCAGCTCGACCCAACCGAACTCCTGCGACGTCCAGAGCACCACCTCCTCCCCGAGGCGGGACAGGTGCACGCCGATCATCGCGGTGACGAAGAGGAACTCGGCAACGAAGTCCCGGTCGGCGACCGCGTCCATCGAGTTGGCGAAGGACGTACGGAAGCCCAGCTCCCTGGAGACCGCCACCGGATCCAACGGCAGCCCCGAACCGGCGAGCGCCCCGGCGCCGAGCGGGCTGACCGCGGCCCGATGGTCCCAGTCCCGCATCCGCTCCAGGTCCCGCAGCAGCGGCTGGACGTGGGCGAGCAGCCAGTGGCCGAAGGTGACCGGCTGGGCGTGCTGAAGATGGGTCATGCCCGGCGCCGCGGTGTCCACGTGCCGCTCGGCCTGCTCGACCAGCGCCTCGGCCAACTCGACCAGCCGGGCGGCCACGCCCCGGGCGTGGTCGCGCAGGTAGAGCCGCAGGTCCGTGGCGACCTGGTCGTTACGGGAGCGGCCGGCGCGCAGCTTGCCGCCGAGGCTGCCGAGGCGTTCGAGCAGCCCCCGCTCCAGGGCGGTGTGCACGTCCTCGTCGTCGACGGTCGGTCGGAACGCCCCGGAGGCGCAGGCGGCCTCCAGGTCGTCCAGAGCGGCGAGGATGCGACCCAGTTCCTCCGGGTCGAGCAGGCCGGCGCCGGCCAGTACCCGGGCGTGGGCCCGGGAGCCGGCGATGTCGTACGGGGCCAGTCTCCAGTCGAACTGGACGCTCACCGACAGCCGGGCGAGAGCCTCGGCGGGGCCGCCGGCGAACCGACCTCCCCACAGGCTCGTCCGGTTGGCCGCTGCGCTGTTCTCGGTCAGGCTCTTGTCGTCCACCTGGTCCATTCTGATGGTCACGGCCGTCACCCTCCCAACCGGGCGTCCCGGGCGGCGGCCATCTTGCTGGGTAGGCCCCACAGCTGCACGAAACCCTTGGCCAGCGACTGGTCGAAGGTGTCGCCGGTGTCGTAGGTGGCCAGACCGAAGTCGTAGAGGCTGGCCTCGGAGCGCCGGCCGGTGACGACGGCCCGTCCGCCGTGCAGGCTCAGCCGTACCTCGCCACAGACGTGCCGCTGGGCGTCGTCGATGAAGGCGTCCAGGGCCCGCTTCAGCGGGGAGAACCACAGGCCGTCGTAGACCAGCTCGCCCCAGCGCTGGTCGACGCCGCGCTTGAACCGGGCCAGATCCCGCTCGACGGTGACCGCCTCCAACTCCTGGTGGGCGGTGATCAGCGCGATCGCGCCAGGCGCCTCGTACACCTCGCGGCTCTTGATGCCCACGAGGCGGTCCTCGACCATGTCGAGCCGGCCGACGCCCTGCTCGCCGGCGCGCCGGTTCAGCTCCAGAATCGCCTGGTACGGGGTGACCGTCTCGCCGTCGATCGCGACCGGAACACCGGCGTCGAAGGTGATGACGACCTCGTCGGCGTCGCGCGGCTCGGCCGGGTCGCCGGTGTAGGAGTACAGGTCCTCGACGGGTGCGTTCCAGATGTCCTCCAGGAAGCCGGTCTCCACGGCCCGGCCCCACAGGTTCTGGTCGATGGAGTACGGCGACCGGGCCGACACGTCGATCGGCAGCCCCTTCTCCTCGGCGAAGGCGATCGCCTTGTCGCGCGTCCAGGCGAAGTCCCGCGCCGGCGCGACGATCCTCAGGTCGGGAGCGAGCGCGGCCAGACCCACCTCGAAGCGGACCTGGTCGTTGCCCTTACCGGTGCAGCCGTGCGACACGATGGTGCCGCCGTGCGCGCGGGCCGCCGCCACCAGGTGCTTCACGATCAGCGGCCGGCTCAGCGCGGAAACCAGCGGGTAGCGGTCCATGTAGAGGGCGTTGGCCCGGATCGCCGGCAGGCAGTACTCGGCGGCGAACTCGTCACGCGCGTCGACCACCTCGGCCTCGACCGCCCCGCAGTCCAGTGCGCGCTGCCGGATGACGTCGAGATCCTCGCCGCCCTGGCCGACGTCGACCGCCACCGCGATCACCTCGGCGCCGGTCTGCTCGGCGAGGTACGGGATGGCGACGGAGGTGTCCAGCCCTCCGGAGTACGCCAGGACGACCCGCTCGGTCACGGTGTGGTGCTCCCTTCGACGTTCTCTTCGCGGCGGGCCCAGCTGGCGAGTCGTTCGCCGAGCGCGGCTCCGCCGTCAGCCTCGCGGGCCACGACGAGGATGGTGTCGTCGCCGGCGATGGTCCCGACGACCTCGGACAGGCCTGCCCGGTCCAACGCGCTGGCGAGATAGTGGGCCGCGCCGGGCGGGGTACGCAGTACCGCGATGTTGCCGCTGGAGTCGACCTCGTTGAGCAGTTCGCGCAGCAGCCGCACGAGGCGGGCCGGTGCCGCCTCGGCGTCGCGCAGCGGGCGGTGGCCGTCCTCCGGGATGACGTAGACGGTCCGCCCGTCCCCGCCCCGGGCGGTGACCGCACCGAGTTCCTTCAGGTCCCGGGAGAGGGTGGCCTGGGTGACCTGGACACCGTCGTCGGCGAGCAGTTCGGCCAGCTCGGTCTGCGATCGGATCGGCTTGTCGCGGATCAGCTCGACGATGCGGGCGTGCCGGGCGGCACGGGTCAGCGGTGCGGTCATGGTCTCTCCCCGAGCAGGAACGTCAGCAGCGCCTTCTGGGCGTGCAGACGATTCTCCGCCTGGTCGAAGACGGCGCTCTGCGGACCGTCGAGCACCTCGTCGGTGATCTCCTCGCCGCGGTGCGCGGGCAGGCAGTGCAGCACGATCGCCTCCGAGGCGGCGTGCCCGAGCAGCACCTTGTTCACCTGGTACGGCAGGAACGGGGTGTTGCGGTCCAGTCCGTCGTCCTCCTGGCCCATCGAGGTCCAGGTGTCGGTGGCGACCACGTCGGCGGCGCGGACCGCGGCGACCGGGTCGGTGAGCACCCGGACCGAGCCGCCGGTGCCGGTGGCGATCGCCTCGGCGCGGGCGACCACGTCGGCGGCGGGCTGGAAGCCGGCCGGGCCGGCGACCCGCACGTGCATCCCGGCGGTCGCGCCGGCCAGCAGGTACGAGTGAGCCATGTTGTTCGCCGCGTCGCCGACGTACGCCAGGGTCCGCCCGGCGGTGCCGCCGAACCGCTCGCGGACGGTGAGCAGGTCGGCCAGCAGCTGGCAGGGGTGGAACCCGTCGGTCAGCGCGTTGACCACCGGCACGGTGGCTCCGGCGGCCACCTCGGCGATCCGTTCGTCGCCGTGGGTACGCAACACGATCGCCGCCACGTAGCGGGACAGCACCCGACCGGCGTCGCCGAGGGTCTCGCCCCGACCGAAGTGGGTGACCTGGGTGTCCACGACGAGGGGGTGGCCGCCGAGTTCGGCGATGCCGGCGTCGAAGGAGATCCGGGTACGCAGGCTCTGCTTGTCGAACAGCACGGCCACCGAGCGGGGACCGGCCAGCGTGGGGTACCCGAACCGGTCCGCCTTCATCCGCGCGGCGAGGTCGAGCACTGCGGCCTGCTCGGCGGGTGACAGGTCGTCGTCGCGCAGGAAGTGCCGGGTCATGCGGGTGCCTCCGTCGTCGTCGGGCTGGTCAACGCCGCGTCCGTGGAGGTCCGGGTACGGAGCAGCCCCCGCGGGGGCGCTGCCGGGCCAGAACCTGCGGCGACTGCCGACGCGGGCGGGGTGGCCGCCGACGTGGGCGGGGTGGCCGTGTCCAGAGCCGCCGGAAGAGCGGCGAGGAAGGCGTCGGCCTGCTCGGTGGTGAGGATCAGCGGCGGGGCGAGCCGGACGACGCCCGGCTGCACCGGGTTGACCAGGAAACCGGCGTCGCGCAGCGCGTTCGTCACCACGCCGGAGACCGGCTCGGTGAGTACGACCCCGAGCAGCAGGCCGTCGCCCCGTACCTCGCCGACCAGCGGATGGTCGAGTGCCTCGATCCCCCGGCGCAGCCGTTCGCCGACCCGCTTGACGTGGTCGAGCAGCCCCTCGTGGGCGATGGTGGAGATCACCGCCAGGGCGGCGGCGCAGCTGACCGGGTTGCCGCCGAAGGTGCTGCCGTGCGAGCCGGGCTCCAGCAGGTCGGCGGCCGGGCCGAAGGCGAGTGTGGCGCCGATGGGCAGCCCGCCGCCGAGGCCCTTGGCCAGGGTCACCACGTCCGGTTCGACGCCGTCGGCCTGGTGGGCGAACCAGTGCCCGGTGCGGCCGATGCCGGTCTGCACCTCGTCGAGCACCAGCAGCGCGCCCTGCCGGGCGGTGATCCGCCGGGCCGCGGCGAGGTAGCCGGCCGGTGGGACCACCACGCCGTTCTCCCCCTGGATCGGCTCCAGGACCACCATGGCCGTGGCACCGGTCACCGCTGCCTCCAGGGCGGCGACGTCGCCGTACGGGACGTGGGTGACCTCACCCGGCAGCGGGCGGAACGGGTCGGCCTTGGTCGGCTGGCCGGTCAGCGCGAGCGCCCCCATGGTGCGGCCGTGGAAACCACCGACGGTGGCGACCACGTGGGTGCGCCCGGTACGCCGGGACAGCTTGAACGCGGCCTCGTTGGCCTCCGCGCCGGAGTTGGCGAAGAAGACCCGTCCGGGTCGGCCGGCGAGCGCCAGCAGCAGCTCGGCCAGGGCGACCGGCGGCTCGGCGACGTACAGGTTGGACACGTGTCCGAGGGTGGCGACCTGCTTGGACACGGCGGCCACCACGGCCGGGTGGGCGTGACCGAGGGCGTTGACGGCGATGCCGCCGAGCAGGTCGACGTACTCCCGACCGGCCTCGTCGACCACCACGGCACCGTTGCCGGAGACCAGGGCCAGCGGCGGCGTGCCGTAGTTGTCCATCATCGACTGCCGCCAGCGCTGCACCAGCGTCATGAGGGAACTGAACCTTCCTTGTTCGCGACTGCGGGGCTCGCAAGCTCACTCCTCGCGCTCACGACCATGGTTCCGAAGCCTTCCGAGGTGAACACTTCCAACAGGGTGGAGTGGGCGACCCGGCCGTCGACGACGTGCGCGGCGGGCACTCCCCCGCTGACGGCCCGCAGGCAGGCCTCCATCTTGGGCACCATGCCCGACTCCAGGGACGGCAGCAGCTTCGCCAGGTCGTCCGTGCTGATCTCGCTGACCAGGCTGGAGGTGTCCGGCCAGTTGGCGTACAGGCCGGGCACGTCGGTGAGTACCACCAGCTTGCGCGCCCGCAGGGCGACGGCGAGCGCGGCGGCGGCGGTGTCGGCGTTGAGGTTGTGCAGCACCCCGTCCGCGTCCGGTGCCACGGTGGAGATCACCGGGATCCGGCCGGCCGCGATCAGGTCGGCCACGGCCGAGACGTCGACCGACTCGACGTCGCCGACCTGCCCGATGTCGACCGGCTGCCCGTCGACGTACGCGGGTCGCCGCACCGCGGTGAACAGCCCGGCGTCCTCGCCGGAGAGCCCGACCGCGAACGGGCCGTGCGCGTTGATCAGCCCGACCAGTTCCCGGCCGACCTGCCCGACCAGCACCATCCGGACCACGTCCATCGCCTCCGGGGTGGTCACCCGCAGGCCGCCCCGGAACTCGCTGTCGATGCCGAGCCGGCCGAGCATCGCCGAGATCTGCGGGCCGCCGCCGTGCACCACGACCGGCTTGAGGCCGACGTAGCGCAGGAACACCATGTCGGCGGCGAAAGCCCGCTGCAGCTCGGGGTCGATCATCGCGTTGCCGCCGTACTTGACCACGACGGTGGCGCCGGAGAAGCGGGCCAGCCAGGGCAGCACCTCGATCAGCGTCGCCGCCTTGGCCTGGGCGCGGGTGAGATCGGAGGTAAGACTCACCGAGCCTGCCTTTCGTTCGCGACTGCGGGACTCCGCTGCGCTGCGTTCCTCGCACTCACGTCGAGTACGCCGAGTTCTCGTGCACGTAGGCGTGGGAGAGGTCGTTGGTCCACACCGTCGCCTCGGCGGCGCCGGCGTGCAGGTCGATCCGGATGGTGACGTCCCGGCCGGTGAGGTCCACCTTCGCGCGGTCCTCCGCGGCGGCGCCGGAGCGGCAGACCCAGATGCCGTTGACGGCCACGTCGACGGCGTCCGGCTCGAACACGGCCGCGGTGGTGCCGACGGCGGCGAGGATCCGCCCCCAGTTCGGGTCATTGCCGAACAGCGCGGTCTTCACCAGGTTATTGCGGGCCACCGCGCGGCCCACCTCGACCGCGTCGTCCTCGTCGGCCGCACCGACCACCTCGATGGCGATCTGCTTGGTGGCGCCCTCGGCGTCGGCGAGCAGCTGCTGGGCCAGATCGTGGCAGGCGGTGGTGACCGCAGCGGTCAACTCGGCCTCGCTCGGCGCGATGCCGGAGGCCCCGCTGGCCAGCAGCAGCACGGTGTCGTTGGTCGACATGCAACCGTCGGAGTCGACCCGGTCGAAGGTGACCCCGGTGGCGGCCCGCAACGCGGCGTGGAGCGCCTCCGGACCGGCCACCGCGTCGGTGGTGAGCACGCAGAGCATGGTGGCCATGGCCGGGGCCAGCATGCCGGCGCCCTTGGCCATGCCGCCGACCGTCCAGCCGCTACCGTGCGCCACGGTGGTCTTCGGCCGGGTGTCCGTGGTCATGATCGCCTCGGCGGCGGGGGCCCCACCCGTCCGGGACAACCCGCGCACGGCAGCGCCCACGCCGGAGAGCAGGGCGGGCATCGGCAGCCGCTCGCCGATCAGGCCGGTGGAGCAGATCGCCACCTCACCGGCGCCGAGCATCCGGCGCGGGCTCGCCGAGGTCAACAGGGCAGCGGCGTGCTCGGCCGTGGCGTGGGTGTCCTGGAATCCGGCCGGGCCGGTGCAGGCGTTCGCCCCACCGGAGTTGAGCACCACCGCCCGGACCACGCCGCCGTGGATGACCTGCTGGGTCCAGAGCACCGGCGCCGCCTTGACCCGGTTGCTGGTGAAGACCCCGGCGACCCCGGCGTCCGGGCCGTCGTTGACCACCAGCGCCACGTCGAGCGCGCCGCTGGTCTTGAGGCCGGCGGCCACTCCGGCCGCCCGGAACCCCCGCGGAGTGGTGACGGTCATGGTGTTACCCCCCAGGTGGACAGGCCCGTGGTCTCGGGCAGTCCGAACATCAGATTGGCGTTCTGCACCGCCTGACCGGCGGCGCCCTTGCCCAGGTTGTCCAGGGCGGCGACCACGATCAGCCGGCCGGAGTCGGTGTCGACGGTGGCCTGCAGGTGGCAGGAGTTGGCGCCGAGAGTGGCGGCGGTGTGCGGCCAGCGGCCCTCGGGCAGCAGATGCACGAACGGGGCGTCCGCGTACGCCTCGGCCAGCACCTCACGCGGGTCCACCTCGCGTGCCGGCAGTGCCGTCACGGTGGCCAGGATGCCGCGCGGCATCGGCGCGAGCACCGGGGTGAATGAGAGCCCGGTGGCGCCGGTGGCCTGCTTGATCTCCGGTACGTGCTGATGGGACCCGACCCGGTACGGCGACAGGTCGCCCATCACCTCGCTGGCGAGCAGGTGGGGCTTGGTGGCCCGGCCGGCGCCCGAGGTGCCGGACGCGGCGACGACCACCACGTCGGCCGGCTGGGCGGCACCGGCGGCGATCAGCGGGGCGAGCGCGAGGATGGTCGTCGCGGCGTAGCAGCCGGTGTTGGCCACCCGGGTCGCGCCGGCGATCCGCTCCCGTTGGCCGGGCAGCTCCGGCAGGCCGTAGGTCCAGGCGCCGGCGTGCGGGCCGCCGTAGTAGCCGGCCCAGGCGTCGCCGTCGACGAGCCGGTGATCCGCGCCGAGGTCGACGACCCGGACCCCGGCGGGCAACTGTGCCGCGATGGAGGCGGACTCGCCGTGCGGCAGGGCCAGGAAGACCAGGTCCGCCTCGGCCAGCACGGCCGGTTCGGTCTCGGCGAGCACCAGGTCCAGCCCGGTGAGCTGGGGGTGGACCGCGTCGAGGGGCTGCCCGGCCTGGCGGTGCGCGGTGGCGGCCACCAGGTCGAAGTCGGGGTGCCCGGCGAGCAGGCGCAGCAGCTCGCCACCGGCGTAGCCGCTCGCCCCGGCCACCGCGACCCGAATTCCCATACCTACCTCCGCATGACTATGCAAGGAAGGTTAGTTGGTCCCGTCGAATTTCGCAAGGTAATGCGTTCCACTGCATGGACTTGCCATCCGTGACCCCCCCTTGGTGTCGAGGGCGGGGCGCGGTGGCCCTCCGGTGCCGGGAGGGCCACCGCCCGCATCAGTTGACCCGTTCGGACAACCCGTGCTGGCGCTCGTACGTCCGCAGCGCCACATCCCACGCCTGGGTGTACTCGGACGGACCGAGCCCGAGGTCGCCGTGCCCCTTGACCGCTTCCCTGAGCAAGCTCACGAGGTCTGGCACGGTGTCACGGCGCTCCTCGACATAGCGGCGGAAGATCTCAGCGAACTGCTCACCGGCCAGTCGGGCGGCGTGTGCGGTTACCGGATCATCCTCGAGGCTCTGTAGCACCGTGCCCCATCGGCGGGTAAGGTCGTCGGCCTGCCAGGCGCGGATCTTCTGCAGTTCGTGGTCGCACTCGAGCTTGATCCGCTCCTCCCAGTACGGCCGGAGCCGTTGCCGCACCCGCTCGTCCGGGCTGACCCGCAGGTGCACCCCGAACTGCGGCAGGTTTCCGTCCTGTGGCCAACGTTGGCGCATCAACAGGTTGTTCAGCGCCCGTTCGAGGTCATGGGCGCGGTGCGGCTCGTGCTCGCGGGCAAGGTCGACCGCCCGCTCCCGTACTATCCCGCCCGCCCATGGCAGCAGTGCCTCGGCGCGGAGCCGCAGTTCCTCGAAGGTGATGTTCGGCGCCGTCCAGACGTAGACGGCATACAGGCTGAAGTCAAAGGCGTCGCCCTTCGCCGGCACCAGGAGAGGTTGCGGCACGTCCTGCCGGAAGCTCACCCGGACGGGTGCCGCAGCCACCGGCGGAGCGACGACCGGCGGAAAGATCGAGTGCCACCATCGGCGCTCCTCCTGTCTCGGTACCGAGTGTCGGAGGTGCGGGTTACCGGGGGATCGAGTGGTCATC
Organism: Micromonosporaceae bacterium KJ-029; assembly: GCA_005402585.1. Taxonomy (GTDB): domain Bacteria; phylum Actinomycetota; class Actinomycetes; order Mycobacteriales; family Micromonosporaceae; genus Micromonospora. Next base: position 79,592 of record BIFP01000020.1, read on the forward strand.
GGCTGTCCTCACAGATCAGATGTCCGACATCGTCGAGCAGGGCATTCCGGGGCATGACCGGGCGCCACACATGCCGCAGTTGATGGTCGAGCCGTCGGCGCAACGGGGGCTGCCCGGCCACCACGAGCCGCAGCAGCGCCAGGACATATCCGGCGACCTCCGGCTGGCCGTCGGCCCGATCGAGCCAGAAGCCGAGCGTCCGCCAGGCCCGATATGCCGTCTCCGGCAGGCTCAGCGCAGTCGCCCAGAGGGTTGCCAGGTCATGGGGGGAAATGACATCCGTCCGGGCGAGATCCAGCAGTTCGGGCCACTGCTCCCGAGGTGCCCGTGCCCACCGTTCGGCCAGGACCCGTAGGGTCCGCGCGGCATGCAGCCGCACCTCGCGATCGCTGGACCGGGTCCACTCAGCCAGATCGGGCATCAGTGCAGCGGCATGCCCGCCCTGGTAGACCTCGACCAAGCCACGCGCCACCGAGTTGTTCCACCGTTGCATCCGCGCCGACGCGACCAGACGCAGCTGGATCAGAGCCGCGTCGGGCCAGAGGCGGGCCAGCCCGAGTTCGTGGGCACGGGCCACGGTGTCCCGCAGATGTGCCGCCGGCCCGGCAGCCCAGCGATCCAACTCGACACGAACGCGCTGCCTCAGCCGGGGCTGCATCGCCATCGCGACAAGGACGATCGCGGCGGCCTGCCGCACCCCGGCCCGTCGCTCCCGAGCCAGGTCCCGCACCGCGTCCAAGGCCGCCTGTACGTCCCTGCCTGCTGACCAGCCCACTGCGCCCGCCGCAGCCTGCCGCACGTCCGGCAGGTCGGCGCGGACCAGGTCCGCGAGCCAGCCGAGCAGCATCCGAGGCGGCCACCACTCGGTCCACGCCACGTCGAGCACGGCGGCCCGGAGTTCTTCGCTGCCCGACGCGAACTGGATACGGACCCCGCCGGTGGTCCATCCATCGCCCGGCGCCACCACTGCGGCCCGCAAGGTGGGGCCGAGCAGGTCGTCGAGCGTGGCACCGCGTAGGCGCACCGGGGCAGTCGCCGGCCGCTCCGCCTCGTCGGCCGACACGAGCCGGTCCGCAGCGAGACGGATCTCGGGCGTCGACAGCCCCGCCAGGACCGCACAGGAAAGCCGGAACGCCCGCACCTGCTCCCTGGACCAGCCCACCGAGGCGCCGACGCCGTCCTCCGGATCGAGGATGCTCGCGGCACGCTCGCGAAGCTGTCGGGGCAGCAGCTGTGCCAGCCGGTCGGTCAGCAGGCCGGCACGTGGCACCGTCAGGGAGATCGCCTCCACCACCGGGACCACCTCGCGCGGGCGGGGTTCGCCGTCAAGGTAGGCCGAGAGCAGCGGGTGACGGCCGCACTCCTCATCGACGTACCGTTCCACGCAGTCGGCATCACAGCCACCCGTGCAGAAATCGACACACCGTCCGGCCAGCTCGCGTCGTAGGCGGGCGCGAAACACCTCGCCCGCCGGCGCCGGCCGGTGCTCGATCACATGCCCGCCGAAATCCCGGACCCGCCGGGAGAAGTCGCCCACCAGCAGGAGCGTCACCCCGTTGGCCTCGGCGCGCGACGCCAGTGCGACGAGCGTGAAACCGTCCACCGCGCGGACCGCCTCGTCGGTGAGCCGCAGCACGTAGCCGCACCCGCGACGCGGGCCCGGCTCCACACCGAGCAGGTCGGCGAGATGCTCGACACCGAGAACGCCCACCCGGTCAAGGCCGTGCCTGCGGGCCGAGGCGACCAGCGCCGAGGTGAACCGTCCGCTGCCCGCCGGCCCGGACAGGCACACCAGATGGCGTTGCTTCAAACATCCGTCGAGCTGCTGATCACTAGCCGCGGGGGCGTAGCCGTTGGCCACGTCCCGTACGGTCGCCTCGCTGAGCGTCTCCGACCAGACGTGGCCGCCGTCTACCGCTGGGGAGGCTGCGGTGACGTTGACCGTGCCGATCGCCAGCGCGCCATGACCTGTCGCGTTCTGCCCCCGTACGAGCATGTCGCCGACGCCGATCCGGGCACTGCCGCCCAGTAGACCGGCGAGCCGACGCAGCACGTCGTCGGAATCTAGCGGGTCCTCGACGCCTTCCGCCTCGTCCGCCCCCGGCGGATCCTCCGCCGTCGAGCTGGCCTCCGGTGCCGGCCCGCTGGAGTCCTCATGCTGCGCGTCGCCCGGGGGTCCCGATCCGGGATCGACGGGTGCCTGGGGGTCCCGGTCGGTCCCTGCCTCGAAATCGTGCGGCGTCAACTCCGAATACCGGTCGCTCATCGGTCCGTGTCCGGGCGGAGGATCGCGTCGCGGCCGACGGAGCCGATCGCCATGGCGCCGGGACCGACGGCGTTCTGGCCCTCGACCGTGATGTCCCCGGTGCGGATCCCGCCCGGGGTGGGGGCCGCACCGCCATGCTCCAAGCTGCCGCGCACCGAGCCGGTGCCCGGGGTGGGCCCCGCCGAGGTGTCCCTCGCCAGGGAGGTCGACTCCGGCGGTACATCGTCCACCCAGGAGGTGATGTCCTCATCCACGACGCAGAGCCAGGCCTGCTCCCGGAATTCCTTGTCCGCGTGGACCACGTCGATCCGCCGGAACCGTTCCGGGCGGATCTCCTCGGGATACTCGGTGACCACATCGCGGTAGATGTCGGACGACACCACCAGGGCGATTCCGGCATCGGGAAAGGCAGCGAGCGCCCGGCGTACGGGTGCTGCGTCGCACAGCCTGCTCACCAGCACGACCGCCTGCCCGGGAAACCCGTTGGCACCGTCGAGGTGCACCATACCCTGGTGCACCGCGACCCTGAGTCGGATGCGGGCCGCCGTGAGGCGGCTGCCGTTGTACCGCCGCAGACGCCGATTCAGCTCCGGCACGAACCGACCGATCACCCGCGCCTCGGGAAGTTCTCGGGGCAGGATCGCCAGTTCCCCATCGCCGGCCTGTTGCGTCGTCCAGCCGACCCGGTCCAATCCCACGTCGCCAGCCGCCTCCTGCAGCAACCGGTGGAAGTCCTGCTGCGCCTCGTACTGCTGGACGTTGCTGCGTCGGCTGTAGCGCTCCATGTCCACGCAGATCAGCAGCCGCCGCTCCGGATGTCGCATGTTGTCACCCCACCTCACCAAGGCCCGTCGGAGCCGGGCATCAGAGAACATCCAAGGCGCAGCGGCTCCCGAAAACCCCGTAGAAGTACGGCATCGCAGCGGCTGTCCATCAACCGTCATCCCGTCCTGTTCGGGCATTCCGCCGGGGACTCGGCGGTGAGCTGGTCGTATGTGGACTTTCCCGATCGACGTGTTGCTGGGGCTAGGGCTGGAGCCATTCCTGACGCTCGGCCTGGTCGCGTACCTACTCGTGGCAGCTCTGCTCCGCCAGGCGTCGCGCACCGCACGCGACCAGCTACGCTTCGACCGCTGTCGTTGGCCGAGAAGGGTGGGAGCCTTGATGCGGCGAGAACCGTCCCAGACCTCGGAGTGGCCCTATGGCACCTTCCTGCAGCGGCTGGGCCCTCCCGTACGAGCTGCCCTCTTGGAACTCGGTGTCCGCCGTCGGGTGCCGGCCGGTCAGATCCTGATTCACGAGGGACAGCGGGAGTCGCACCTGGTCCTGCTCGAGGAGGGCCTGACGAAGGTCACCGCCGCACTACCCGACGGCCGCACCGCGCTGTTGTCCCTCCGCGTCGGCGGCGACCTGATGGGCGAGATGTCGGCGCTGAACGACCAGCCACGCTCGGCAACGGTCACCGCCTGCGGCACCGCCCGCTACAGCGTGATCCCGTCCGAGCGGTTCCGGGCCTTCCTCAGGGGAAACCCCGATGCGGCGCTCGAACTCGCCGCGATGGTGTCGGACCGGCTGCGCTGGTCGAACCGGCGGCGCATCGACTTCACCTCATATCCGGTGAAGATCAGGGTCGCCCGGGTCGTGGCGGAGCTGTCCCGCAGCCACGGTCGGCAGGCGCCCGACGGGGTCGTCATCGACGTACGGCTCACCCAGCCAGAACTCGCGACCATCTGTGGTGCCTCCGAGACCTCGATCCAGAAGAGCCTGCGGGAGTTGCGGACCGACGGTCTCGTGGACACCGACTACCGGCGGATGACCGTCCGCGACATGCCGCGGCTGCGGGCACTCGGTCGCATCGACGAGGAGCGTTAAGAAGGGCCCCTTCCTATACGCGAGGCGTTAAGAAGGGGCCCTTCCTTACACCTCAGGCGCCGCGGAGGGTGGCGCCGAAGCGCTCGGCGGCGCGCGCCACCGCGGCGTCACGGGCGGCCACCGCCTCCTCCACGGTCAGCGTCCGGTCCGGCGCGCGGAAGGCGAGCTTGTAGGCCAGCGACTTACGCCCGGCGCCCAGCTGCTCCGAGGCGTACACGTCGAACAGGCGCACCGACTCCAGCAGCTCGCCGGCACCCTCGGTGAGCGCCTGCTGCACCGCCTCGGCGGGGACCGAGTCGTCCACCACGAGCGCCACGTCGATCAGCGCCGGCGGGAAACCGGAGACCATGGGCGCGGGTGCCACCGGGGCTGCCGGCAGCGCGTCCAGGTCCAGCTCCATGGCGCTTGTACGCCGAGGCAGTTCCAGCGCCGCGACGACCGCCGGGTGCAGCTCACCGGCGTGGCCGACCACCGACCCGTCGACCAGCAGTTCGGCGCAGCGGCCGGGGTGCCAGGGCGCGTACTCGGTGGCCCGCACCTCGATCTGCCCCTCGGGCACCCCGGCGGCGGCGAGGACCTCACGGCCCGCCTCGATGGCGTCCGCCCAGCCGGCCGGCCGCCCGGTGCCCCACCAACCGGCCGGCTCGATGTCGCCGGTCAGCACGACGGCGACGTGCCGGGGCTGGTGCGGCACCACCGCGTCGGCGGCGGCGAACTCCGCGTCGGTGGGCCGCCGGTCGACGCCCATCGCCGGCGGGCTACCGGCTCCGGGGCGCGGGTGGAACACCGTGCCGATCTCGTAGAGGGCCAGGTCACGCAGACCGCGGCCGAGGTTGCGCCGGACGATGCCGAGCAGCGGGCCGAGCAGCGTGGTACGCAGCAGCGGCTCCTCCTCGGACAGCGGGTTGGCCAGCCGTACCGCCTGCCGGCGCGGGTCGTCGGCAGGCAGGCCGAGCTGGTCGGCCAGCTCGGCGGAGGCGAACGGGTGGGCCAGCACCTCGACGTATCCCCGCTCGGCCAGCGAGCGGGACACCGACCTGTTGCGCCGCTGCTGCCAGGTCAGCCCCCGGCCCGGCGGCGCGGTGGGCAGCAGTGACGGCACCCGCTCGTACCCGTCGAGGCGGACCACCTCCTCGACCAGGTCGGCCGGGTCGGTCAGGTCGGGTCGCCAGCTCGGCGGGGTGACGCTGAGCGCCTCGCCGACGGCGGCGGCGACTCCCACCTCACCCGGGTCCTCGGCCAGCCGGTCGGCCCCCCGCGCGACGGTGCAGCCGACCTGCTCCAGCAGGGCGACCACCCGGGCCGGCGGATAGTCCACCCCGACCCGCCGGCTGGGCAGGTCGACCGGCATCGTCACCGGCGTACGCGGCCGGACGTGGTCGATGTCCAGCACCTCGTCACCGGCGGTGCCGCCGGCGTGCTCGGTCAGCAGCGCCACCGCCCGCTCCAACGCGACCAGCGGCAGCGCCGGGTCGACGCCCCGCTCCCAGCGCTTCGCCGCCTCGCTGAACAGCTTGTGCCGGCGCGCGGTGCGCCCGACCATCGCCGGATCCCAGTGCGCGGCCTCGAAGAGCACGTTGACGGTGCCGGGCACGACCTCGCTGGTCTCGCCACCCATCACGGCGGCGAGCGAGATCGGGACGCCGTCCCCCTCGCCCGCGAGCGGGTTCGGCAGCCCGGCGTCGCAGATGACCATGTCCTCCGGCGCGAGGGCGCGGGTCACCCCGTCCAGGGTCGTCAGCTTCTCGCCCGGCTCGGCCCGGCGGACCACCAGCGGGCCGGTGATCCGGTCGGCGTCGAAGGCGTGCATCGGCTGGCCGAGCTCGAGCATCACGTAGTTGGTGATGTCGACCGGAAGCGAGATGCTGCGGATGCCGGCGACGGTCAGCCGCTGCTGCATCCAGCCCGGCGACGGCGCCGCCGGGTCGACGCCGCGCACCATCCGGGCGGCGAACCGGTCGCAGCCGATCGTGTCGCGCACCTCGACCGGGTACGCCGGGGCGGCCGTGCCGGCCGGTGCGGGCACCCGGCCCGGGTCGCGGAACGGTACCGCCAGCGCGTGCGACAGCTCCCGGGCCAGACCACGGACACTCATCGCGTACCCCCGGTCGGGGGTGATCTCCGCCTCGACCACGATGTCGTCGAGACCGACGACGGGCCGGGCGTCGTCGCCGGGCTTCGCCGGGGTGTCCGGCGGCAGCACCATGATGCCCGAGTGGTCGTCACCCAGGCCCAGCTCCTTGGCGGAGCAGATCATGCCGTTGGAGTTGCGCCCGTACGTCTTGCGGGCGCCGATGGCGAAGCCGCCCGGCAGCACGCCGCCGGGCAGGATGACGACGACCCGGTCGCCCGGGGCGAAGTTGCGCGCCCCGCAGACGATCTCCTGCGGCTCGCCGGTGCCGTTGGCGGCGCCGACGTCGACCCGGCAGAACCGGATGGGCTTCTTGAAGCCGGTCAGTTCCTCGATCTCGAGGACCTCGCCGACCACCAGTTGCCCGGTGACCGTGCCGGACAGGTCCACGATGGACTCGACCTCGATGCCGAGGCCGACCAGGGCCCGCTCCAGCTCACCGACGGGCAGGCCGGCCGGGAGATCGACGTACTCCCGCAGCCAGCTGACAGAAACTCGCATGACTCAGACCACCGTCTCCGTAACTCGTGCCCGCACTACGACCCGTGCCCGAACGCCTGGGTGAACCGGATGTCTCCCTCGACCATGTCCCGCATGTCGCCCACACCGTGCCGGAACATGACGGTGCGGTCGATGCCCATGCCGAAGGCGAACCCGGAGTAGACCTCCGGGTCGATGCCGCAGGCCCGCAGCACCCGGGGGTTGACCATCCCGCAGCCGCCCCACTCGACCCACTGCGGGCCCTTGCGGTGCTCCGGGAACCACACGTCGAACTCCGCCGACGGCTCGGTGAACGGGAAGTAGTGCGGCCGGAAGCGGGTCTTCGCGCCCTCGCCGAACATCGCCCGGGCGAAGTGGTCGAGCGTGCCGCGCAGATGCGCCATGGTGATGCCCTTGTCCACCACCAGACCCTCGACCTGGTAGAAGACCGGGGAGTGGGTGGCGTCCAATTCGTCGGTGCGATACACCCGCCCCGGCACCACCACATAGATCGGCGGCTGGCGGGTGAGCATGGTGCGCGCCTGCACCGGCGAGGTGTGGGTACGCAGGACGAGCCCCGACTCCTCGGCCGGTGCGATGTGGAAGGTGTCCATCAGGCCACGGGCCGGGTGGTCCGGCGGAATGTTCAGCGCGTCGAAGTTGGTCCACTCCAGCTCGACCTCGGGCCCCTCGGCCACCTCGTAACCCATGCCGATGAACAGGTCACTGATCTGCTCCATCTGCACGGTGATCGGGTGCCGGGAGCCGCGCGGCCGGCGGTCGTAGGGCAGCGTCACGTCGACGCGCTCCTCGATCAGCACCCGCTCGGCCTGCTCCCGCTCCAGCACCTCGGTCCGGGCGGCGTACGCCTGCTCGATGGCGCGGCGGGCCTCGTTGACCCGCTTGCCGGCGTCGGCCTTCGCGGCCGGCGGCAGCGCGCCGATCTCCCTGCGGGCCAGCGAGACCGGGGCCCGGTCGCCGAGGTGCGCCGGGCGCACCGCGGTCAACGCGTCGGGGTCACCGGCGGCGGCGAACGCCTTCTCGGCCTCGGTCACGGCCTCGGCCAGGGCGGCCGGGTCGAGCAGGGCGACCTGCTTCGGGTCGTACGGATCGTTGCGATAGCTCATGGCGTACGGGCACTCCCTCACGGCGGCGCCGGCCCTCACGGGCGGCTAGGCGAGTCTACGGACGCGCGGCTGTGCCGCAGCCCGCCGGTGGGAGTCGCGTGGAGAGCAGGTCAGACCCGCCGCCCGCCGACACCGGCGGGCTGGCTAAACGAACGCCGTGGCGCGTTCTCCATGGGGGTCGCTCTCCTTGTGGTGTCTTGCTGGTGCTGTGCGCGTGACCGCGGTCAGCGCTGTGCTCTCGCTGAAGCGTACAGGCAGACCGCCGCGGCCGCAGCCAGGTTGAGGCTCTCGGCACGCCCGTGCAGCGGCACCCGGACCTGGGCGTCGGCGGCCTCGGCCAGCTCACCGGGCAGGCCGTGGGCCTCGGAACCGAACAGCCACGCGGTGGGTACGGCAAGCCGGCCGGCGTCGGCCAGGTCGTCGAGATCGTCCTCGCCGTGGCCGGTGGCGGCGAGCACGGCCAGCCCCGCCGCCCGCATCGAGGCGAGCACCGCCGCCGGGTCGCGCTCACGGACCACGTCGACGTGGAACAGGCTGCCGGCCGAGGAACGCACGCACTTGCCGTTGTACGGGTCGACCGCGTCCCCGGCGAAGACCACCGCCGCGGCGCCGGCGGCGTCAGCGGTACGCAGCACCGTGCCGGCGTTGCCGGGATCGCGGATCCCGGCGAGCACGGCGACCAGCCGCGGCGCCCGGGCCAGCGCCGTCGCCAGGGAGACGTCGAGGTGCTGGCAGACGGCGACCAGCCCCTGCGGGGCGACGGTCTCGGCGAGAGCCGCGAGCGCCTCGTCGGTCACCTCGGAGACGGGTACGTCGGCACCGGCGGCGGCCGCCGCCAGGTCGGCGTACCGGTCGAGCGCGGCCGGGGTGCCGAACAGCTCCACGACGGCGCGAGGGCCACTCAGGGCCTCCCGGACCGCCTGTGGTCCCTCGGCCAGGAACCGGCCGGTGGCGTCGCGCTCCCGGCGGCGCTGGAGCCGGCGGGCGGCGACCACCCTGGGCGTACGCGGCGTGAAGGGCATGGTGTCCTCACCACACACGCGCGAGGCGCCCCTCGTCGCCGAGGGACGCCTCGCTGCGCTGTGCGGATCAGGCGGCCTGGGCCGCCGCGCCGCCGGTGCCCTCGGCCTGCACCGCAGCCCGAGCCAGCTCGACGATCGCCGCGAACGCGGGAGCGTCGTTGACGGCCAGGTCGGCCAGGATCTTGCGGTCGACCTCGATACCGGCCAGGCGCAGGCCCTGGATCAGCCGGTTGTAGGTCATCCCGTTGGCGCGGGCGCCCGCGTTGATCCGCTGGATCCACAGCTGCCGGAAGTCGCCCTTGCGGTCGCGACGGTCCCGGTAGGCGTACTGCATCGAGTGCAGCACCTGCTCCTTGGCCTTGCGGTACAGCCGGGAGCGCTGACCGCGGTAGCCGCTCGCGGTCTCCAGCAGGGTACGGCGCTTCTTCTGGGCGTTCACAGCCCGCTTGACGCGTGCCATCTCAACTCCTTCTTGGACTCAGGTGGCGCGCGTCAGCGGCCGAGCAGCTTCTTGAGGCGCTTGACGTCGGACTTGGCCGCTTCGACCACGCCCGTCAGCCGCCGGGTACGGGTGGAGGGCTTCTTCTCCAGGTTGTGGCGCAGACCGGCCTGCTGCTTCATGATCTTGCCCTTGCCGGTCACGCGGACCCGCTTGCCCGTCCCCGTGTGGCTCTTCATCTTCGGCATGTGGAACGTCTTCTCCCCTGTTACTCGCCGCTGTTGTCGGCGACGGTGCCGGTGTCACCGGCGGCTGCGGTCTCGCCGGCCTCCGGGCCGGCGGAACCCTCCGCAGCCCGGTCCCGGGGCGCCCCGCCCCGGGAGGCCGTCGCGGCGACCGCGGCGGCCTTGGTGGCGCGGTGCGGCGCGAGCACCATGATCATGTTTCGACCGTCCTGCTTCGGAGCGGCCTCGACGTACCCCAGCTCCGAGATCTCGCTCTCCAGCCGACGCAGGAGCCGGTAGCCCAGCTCCGGGCGGCTCTGCTCGCGACCGCGGAACATGATCGTCACCTTGACCTTGTCGCCGGCCTTGAGGAACCGCACCACGTGACCCTTCTTGGTCTCGTAGTCGTGCGGGTCGATCTTCGGCCGGAGCTTCATCTCCTTGATGACGGTCTGCTGCTGGTTACGCCGCGCTTCGCGCGCCTTCAGTGCGCTCTCGTACTTGAACTTGCCGAAGTCCATGAGCTTGCACACCGGCGGGCGCGCCATCGGCGCAACCTCGACCAGGTCCAGATCGACGTCCGCGGCCAGCTGAAGGGCGCGCTCCAGCGGGACGATGCCCACCTGCTCACCCTCGGGGCCGACCAGTCGGACCTCACGTGCCCGGATCTGCTCGTTCACGCGTGGTTCGACGCTGATGGGGCCTCCTCGAGTCGGATCTTCATGAGTGGCCGACCCTGCGGTTCCCGGTTGGGAACCGACCCGGAAAGCAGAAGGCCCCGGCGCATGCCAGGGCCCGCTCGACCGGTCGGCACGATCACAGGATCGCGCATCCGGAACCGGAACGCGCCCGGAACCGGGGACCGGACCCGGCCACCACAGTCGGCGACTCGGGTGGGAGCAGGCGCTCCACTTTCATGGCCGCCCGCACATGCGGACAGCCTGGTCGACTCGACAACACTACACCCTCCGTGACCCGGCCCCCAAACCGGGCACCGCACCACCTCGGGCCGGACCCGACCCTACCCGGCCGGACACCCCTGGGCCCGGGTCAGCGCCCGGAGGCGCGCTCGGCGAGCGTGGCCAGGTGCGCCTGGTGCAGCCGGCGCAGGGCGCGGACTCCGTCGACGGCGAGTTGCTTGTCGGCGGCCTGGAGCGCGACCACCGGCAGCAGGTCGTCGTCGTGCAGCTCCAGGGCGGCCCACGGAGCACCCCGGTCGAACCGGACCCCCCGGACGACCTCCCACGGCAGTTCGTACGAACCGATCACGTTCCGCACCCGCACGCCCCGCTCGTCCGCCTCCACTCGCGGGCGGGTGAAGAGCAGGGCACCGAGGGCGAAGAGGACGCCGAGGCCGATCATGGCGAGCTGGTCACCGCGCTGGAAGGTGCCGTACCCGTTGCCGGTGGGACCGGTCAACGAGGTGGCGACCCCGGCGAACAGGACCACCAGTACGGCCGCCGAGATCCAGCAGACCACGCGGATGCGCCGAGGCCGCAGGCGGATCAGGCCGGTGCCGATCGCTTCGTCACGCTCGCTCGTGCCGGCACTCGGCTGCGCTGCGTCCTGCCGCTCAGTCATGGGACCAGTTTGCCATCCGGCTCCGGCGGTCCCTCCGGCGCCACACGGACGTCGGCCCCGGCCGGGTCCGTCCGGGCGACCCGGGTGACCTCGGCGGGCGGGCCGACACCGGCCGCCGGCGGCGTGCCACCGGCCCGGGTGGCATCCGCAGCCGAGGTTGCGCCGGCGGGCGGGGCGACACCGGCCGGCGGGGTGGCGGCGGACGAGCGTGGGCCGCGGCCGGCGACCAGCACCGCGAGCAGCGTGAGCAGCGCGCCGGCCAGCACCGGCAGGCGGGCCCCGGGCCCGCCGGGCAGCAGCACGTCCAGCAGCAGGGCACCGCCGAGCTGCCCGGCGACCAGCGCCAGGCCGGTGCGCAGCACGCCCGCCGCCCGGACCCCGACCACCAGGCTGGCCACGATGAGGACGCCGAGCAGCCCCCCGGTGTAGAGATGCCAACCCTCCGGCCAGACCACCGGCGGTCCGGCGAACGCGCCGGCCAGTGCCGCGACGAGCAGCACCACCGGCGTACTGACGGCGAAGTTGACCGCGACCCCGGCGGCGGCCGAGCCGGCCGCCGAGATCCGGGCGTTCAGCGCGGCCTGCAACGCGACGCCGATTCCGCCGGCCACCGCGAGCAGGAGCACACCGACGGCCAGGTCACCGACGGGCTGGCCGGCCTGGGCCAGGGCCACCGCGACCACCCCGAGCAGCGCCCCGGCGACCCTGGGCGCGGTCAGCGGCAGCCGGCCCACCGGGGCGAGTCCGGCACGGTCCGACGCCAGCCCGCCGAGACTGCCGCCGGCGACCTGGGCGATGGTGAACACCGCGACCCCCAGCACCGGTACGGCGTACGCGGCGAACACCACGATGGCCGCCCCGCCCAACCCGCCCAGGTACGACCACCAGGGCAGCCGGGCCCGCCGCAGCGCGGCGAGCCCGGTACGCATCGACGGCAGCACCAGCAGCCCGACCAGGATCAGCAGGGTCCCGCCGAGGTTGTTGACGACCGCGCCCAGGGTGGCGTTGCCGACCCGCTGCCCGAGTTCGGCGTTGGCCGCGCCCTGCGCCGCCGAGGCGACTCCGCCGACGGCGACCAGGGCGAGGGCGACTGCTACCGGCGGCGGTTTCACAGCCGGCACGCGTGGATGTTGGTCACCAGGATCGCCCGGGCGCCGAGCTCGTAGAGCTCGTCCATGATCCGGTGGACGTCGTCGCGGAGCACCATGGCCTGCACCGCCACCCAGCCCTCACGGTGCAGCGGGGAGACGGTGGGTGACTCGATGCCCGGAGTCAGCGAGCTGGCCCGATCCAGCAGCCCGGCCGGCACGTCGTAGGCGAGCATCACGTAGCGACGGGCCACCAGCACCCCGTGCAGCCGACGCAGCAACTGCTCGGCCTGCGGGTGGGACACCGCCCCGGCGCGGCGTACCAGCACCGCCGAGGAGCGCAGCAACGGCTCGCCGAAGACCACCAGACCGGCCTGGCGCAGGGTGGCCCCGGTCTCGACCACGTCGGCGACCACGTCGGCGACGCCGAGCCGGATGGCGTTCTCCACCGCGCCGTCCAGACGGATCACGTCGGCCTTGACGCCCAACTCGGCGAGGTGGCGCTCGACCAGCCCCGGGTACGCGGTGGCGATCCGGTGCCCGCCCAGCTCCCGTACGTCGTCGACGTCGGCGGGCCGGGCGGCGAAGCGGAAGGTGGCCCGGCCGAAGTTCAGGTCGACGACCTCCTCGGCCGGGGCACCGGAGTCGATCAGCAGGTCGCGGCCGGTGATGCCGACGTCCAGGTCACCGGAGCCGACGTAGGTGGCGATGTCCTTCGGCCGCAGGTAGAAGAATTCGAGGTCGTTGGGCTCGTCCCGGCAGACCAGGTCCTTCGAGTCGGTGCGCTGGCGGTAGCCCGCCTCGCGCAGCATCTGGGCGGCCGACTCGGCCAGGGCGCCCTTGTTCGGTACGGCGACACGCAGCATGACGAGTGCTCCTTCGATCGGGATCGGGTCGACGGCGGCGCACTCACAGATGTCGGTAGACGTCCTTCAGGTCCAGACCACTGGCCAGCATCAGCACCTGAACCTGGTAGAGCAGCTGGGAGATCTCCTCGGCGGTGCGCTCCGGCCCCTCGTGCTCGGCGGCCATCCACGACTCGGCCGCCTCCTCGACGACCTTCTTGCCGATGAAGTGCACGCCCTTCTCCAGCGCGGCGACCGTGCCCGAGCCAGGCGTGCCGGCGGCGGCCTTGGCCTGCAGCTCGGCGAACAACTCCTCGAACGTCTTCACGGAATCGGATTCTTGCAGTCGCCCTCGGTTGCCGCGAGCACCGGGTCCGGTGGTGACCGGTGGGCGGGAACAGAATTCCCTACCAACATGGTGGGACACCTCTTCGAGGTTCACCGATGGTGGTCGTACGCTGTCCGCCATGGTCAGCACCCCTCGAATCCTCGCGCTCGCCACCGCCGGTTCGGTCCTGCTCGCGGTCAGCGCCTGCGCACCCGAACCCGAGCCCGCTCCCCAGCCGACCGCCTCGGCGGCGTGCGCCAAGGAGAGCCTGCGCACCCACACGCCCGGCAAACTCACCATCGCCACCGACGAGCCGGCCTACCAGCCGTGGTTCGTGGACAACAAGCCGGAGTCCGGCGAGGGCTTCGAGGCCGCCGTGGCGTACGCGGTGGCCGAGAAGCTCGGCTACGCCCGGGATGACGTCACCTGGACACGGGTGAAGTTCGACGCGGCCATCGCGCCCGGGCCGAAGAACTTCGACTTCGACATCAACCAGTTCTCCATCACCGAGGAGCGCAAGCAGGCGGTCGACTTCTCCGCGCCGTACTACCTGGTGCGGCAGACCGTCATCGCGCTGAAGTCCTCCAAGATCGCCGGCAAGACGTCCCTGGCCGACCTGCACGGCGCCAAGCTCGGCGCCCAGGTCGGTACGACCAGCTACCAGGCGATCACCGACGTGGTGAAGCCGACGGTCGAGCCGCAGGTGTACAACAGCAACGACGACGCGAAGAAGGCGCTGCAGAACGGCCAGCTCGACGGGCTGGTGGTCGACCTGCCCACCGCCTTCTACATCACCGGCGCGGAGCTCGACGACGCGGTGATCGTCGGGCAGCTGCCGCAGGTGGGCACGCCGGAGGCGTTCGGGTTGCTGCTGGACAAGGACTCTCCGCTCACCGGATGCGTCAGCGGCGCGGTCGGCCAGCTCTCCGCCGACGGTGTGCTCAAGCAGCTGGAGCAGCAGTGGCTCGCCCAGGTCGCCGGAGCACCCGAACTCACGTGAGCGCCACCCTGCACCACGAGCCCTCGCCCGCCCAGCGGGCCCGGGCCGCGCACCGCCGCCGGCAGACCGTGCTGAGCGTGCTGATCGCCGCCGCCTCGACGGCGGCGGTCGGCACGCTGCTCGCGATCGCGGTGACCGGGGCACCCGGCTGGAACCGGGTACGCGAGTCGTTCCTGGACCCGGAGATCGCCCGTGACGCGCTGCCCCGGGTGCTGACCGGGCTCTGGCTCAACGTGCGGCTGCTGGTCTGCTGCGCGATCGGGGCGCTGCTGCTCGGGCTGCTGATCGCGGTCCTGCGGACCCTGCGCGGGCCGGTCTTCTTCCCGATCCGGGCGCTCGCGGCCGGCTACACGTACACCTTCCGGGGCCTGCCGCTGATCATCGTGCTCTACGTGCTCACCCTCGGCGTGCCCGGCCTGCGGTTGCAGGGCATGCCGCCGGTACTGGTGCTGGGCGGGCTGGCACTGGTGCTCACCTACGGCGGCTACCTGGCGGAGGTGTTCCGGGCCGGTATCGAGTCGGTGCATCCCAGCCAGCTCGCGGCAGCCCGATCGCTGGGGCTCACCTACCGGCAGACCATGCGGCATGTGGTGCTGCCGCAGGCCGTCCGGCGGGTGGCACCGCCCCTGCTCAACGACGTGGTGGCGTTGCAGAAGGACGTCGGCCTGGTCTCCCTGGCCGGGCCGATCGACGCGGTCCGGGCCGCGCAGATCGCCACCGCCCAGACGTTCAATTACACGCCGTACATCGTGGCCGGGGTGCTCTTCGTCCTGCTCGCGATCCCGCTGATCGCCGTCACCGACCAGGTGACGCTGCGGGCGGCCCGACGCCAGTCCGGAGGCTGAGGATGGCCCTGTTGCGGTGCCGGGGACTGCGCAAGGAGTTCGGCGGGCAAGTCGTGCTCGACGGGCTCGACCTGACCGTCGCCGAGCATCAGGTGGTGGCGCTGATCGGGGCGTCCGGGTCGGGCAAGTCGACCCTGCTGCGCTGCGTCAACCTGCTGGAGGAACTGCACGACGGGACGATCGAGCTGGACGGCGAGGAGATCTCCGCCCCCGGTGTCGACCCGGACAAGGTACGCCGCCGCATCGGCATGGTCTTCCAGTCGTACAACCTCTTCCCGCACCTGAGCGTGCTCGACAACATCACTCTCGCCCCGCGCCGGGTGCACCGCCGGTCCCGTACGGAAGCCGAGGCGCGCGCCCGGGAGCTGCTGGACCGGGTAGGGCTGGGCGCCAAGGCCAACGCCTACCCGGACCGGCTCTCCGGCGGCCAGCAGCAGCGGGTGGCGATCGTCCGGGCGCTGGCCAACTCGCCCCGGCTGCTGCTGCTCGACGAGGTCACCTCGGCGCTGGACCCGGAGCTGGTCGGCGAGGTGCTGACCATGATCCGCGACCTCAAGGCGGACGGCATGACCATGGTCCTGGCCACCCACGAGATGGGCTTCGCCCGGGACGTGGCCGACCAGGTGTGCTTCCTCGACGGCGGCCGGGTGGTCGAGCACGGTCCACCGGAGCAGCTTTTCGGCGAGCCCACACAGCCCCGCACCCGCCAGTTCCTGGCCCGCATCATCGAAGCCGGCCGCCTCTGACCGCCCACCCGCCCCGGGCAGGGGTCAGGCGCCGAAGCCGACGCGTTGGTTGGAGGCGATGGCGACCTGACGGATGGAGATGGCGGCGTCGAGGGCGGCCACGGTGGACGACCAGCCCTTGTCCTCGGCGGAGCCGGGGAGGCCGGCGCGGTCGCGGGCCTGCTCGATGGTGTCGACGGTGAGCACGCCGTGGGCGACCGGCTTGCCCTCGTCGAGGGCGACCCGGGTCAGGCCGTCGGTGACCGAGCGGCAGACGTAGTCGAAGTGTGCGGTCGCGCCGCGTACCACCACGCCGAGGGCGACGACCACGTCGCAGCGGCGGGCCAGGGCCTGGGCCACCACCGGCAGTTCCACCGAGCCGGCCACCCGGGCCACCACCGCCCGTGCGCCGCACGCCTGCGCGGCGGCCACCGCGCGGTCCAGCATGTGGTCGGTCAGCTCGCCGTGCCACCGCGCGGCGACCACGCCCACGGTCATCCCCGTCGCGTCGACCGGGGTCGTTCCCGGCTCACCGAAACCCGCCATCGTCCCTACGCTCCGATCTCTTTGCCGGCCACCGGGCGCCCCATCGGGGCCTCGGCCATCTCGTCCAGGTCGAGCAGGTGTCCCATCCGGTCCCGCTTGGTACGCAGGTAGCGCACGTTCTCCGGGTGCGGGCGCACCGGCAGGCTCTCCCGGCCGGCGACGGTGAGCCCGTAGCCCTCCAGCCCGGCCCGCTTGGCCGGATTGTTGGTCAGCAGCCGCATCGACCGCACCCCGAGGTCGTAGAGGATCTGCGCGCCGGTGCCGTAGTCGCGGGCGTCGGCCGGCAGGCCGAGGTCGAGGTTGGCGTCGACCGTGTCGCGGCCCTGGTCCTGCAGCTGGTACGCCTGCAGCTTGTGCAGCAGCCCGATGCCACGGCCCTCGTGTCCGCGGACGTAGAGCACCACGCCCCGGCCCTCTCGCGCCACCCGGTCCAAGGCGGCGTTCAGCTGCGGGCCGCAGTCGCAGCGCACCGAGGCGAAGACGTCGCCGGTCAGGCACTCGGAGTGCACCCGGACCAGCACGTCCCGGCCGTCCCCGATCTCGCCCATCACCAGGGCAATGTGTTCGGCCGAGTCGAACTCGCTGCGGTAGCCCAGGGCCCGGAAGATCCCGTGCTCGGTGGGCATCCGGGCGTCGGCGACCAGCTCGACCTGCTTCTCGGTGCGCCGGCGGTAGGCGATCAGGTCGGCGATGGTGACCAGGGTCAGGGAGTGCTCGGCGCAGAACTTCTCCAGGTCCGGCATCCGCATCATGGTGCCGTCGTCGTTGACCAGCTCGCACAGCACGCCGGCCGGGCGCAGGCCGGCCAGCCGGGTCAGGTCGATCGCCGCCTCGGTGTGCCCGGGACGCCGCAGTACCCCGCCGGTGCGGGCGCGCAACGGCACCACGTGCCCGGGCCGGGCGAGGTCGGCCGGCCCGGTACCCGGGTCGGCGAGCAGCCGGATGGTGTGTGCCCGGTCGGCCGCCGAGATGCCGGTGGTCACCCCTTCCCGGGCGTCGACGGTCACCGTGTACGCGGTCTGTCGGCGGTCCTGGTTGGTGTGGTGCATGGGCGGCAGGTCGAGCCGGTCGCACTCGCTCTCGGTGAGCGGGACGCAGATGAAGCCCGAGGTGTGCCGTACGGTGAAGGCGAGCAGCTCCGGCGTGGCCAGCTCGGCGGCGAAGATCAGGTCGCCTTCGTTCTCCCGGTCGGCATCGTCCACCACGACGACCGGGCGGCCGGCGGCGATGTCCGCCAGGGCCTGCTCGATGCTGTCGAAGATGGTCGTCCCGCTCTGCTCGTTCATGCGACGGCCTCCGAGTAGGTCGACGGAATCGGGGCGGCCGGGCGGGTGGCCCGCGAGGTGCGCCACCAACTGGCCAGGCCCCAGGCGCAGAACGCGCCGTAGACGAGGTACATGGCCGCCGACGGGTAGAACCCGCCGCGCAGCAGCAGCGGAACGCCGACGGCGTCCACCGCGATCCAGATCAGCCAGAAGTCCACCCAGCCGCGGGCCATCCCGTACGTGGCCAGCAGGCTGCCGGTGAGGATCCAGGCGTCGGGCAGCGGCCCCCAGGAGCCGAGCGCGGCCAGCGCCGGGTAGGCCAGCGCGGTGCCCACGACGGCGGCGGTGAGCAGGCCCAGCCGCTCCCGGCCGGTGGCCCACCGAGGCGTGACGGCCGCGCCGTCGACGGCGGTGCCGAGGCGGCGGGTGCGGGTCCATCGCCACCAGCCGTAGAGGCTGACCCCGAAGAAGAACACCTGCCGGCCGGCCTGCCCGTACAGGTCGTGTGCCTGTGGGGTGGCGAAGGCTGCGCCGAGGAAGACGGTGAACAGCAGCGCGTTGCCGACCATGCCCACCGGCCAGGCCCAGACGAGCCGGCGCAGGCCGAACAACGCCGAGGAGAGACCGAAGACGTTGCCGACGATCTCCCGAACCAGCACCGGCGAGCCGGCGACGTGGACCTCGGCGGTGAGCAGCCAGCCGAGCGGGCCGGTCATGACGCGGCCGGTCCCGGGACGGCGAGACCGGGCAGCGCGATCGGCGGGCCGGCACCGTCGGCCGCGCCGGCGCCGAGCAGCCGCTCGACGTACTTGGCCAGCACGTCCGTCTCCAGGTTGACCGGGTCGCCGACCGCCCGGGCGCCGAGCGTGGTCAGCGACAGGGTGGTCGGGATCAGTCCGACGGCGAACCAGTCCGGGCCGACCTCGGCCACGGTCAGCGAGACCCCGTCGACGGTGATCGAGCCCTTCTCCACCACGTACCGGGACAGGGTCGCCGGCAGCCGGAACCGGACCGTCTCCCACCGCTGCGCCGGCTCGCGCGCGAGCACCTCGCCCACCCCGTCGACGTGCCCCTGCACCAGGTGACCGCCGAGACGGCTGCCCAGCGCGGCGGCGCGTTCCAGGTTGACCCGGTCGCCGGCGCGCAGGACGCCCAGTGCCGAGCGGCGCAGTGTCTCGCCCATCACGTCGGCGGTGAACACCCCGCCGTCGACGTCGACCACGGTCAGGCAGACGCCGTTGACCGCGATCGAGTCGCCGTGCCGGGCGTCGGAGGTGACCAGCGGGCCACGGACCGCTACCAGGGCTGAGTCCTGCGCCGTCGGGGTCACTCCGACGACCTCGCCCAGTTCCTCGACAATGCCGGTGAACATGCCTAGCCCTCCCTTTTACGGGGCAGCGCGGTGATCCGCAGGTCGGGGCCGACCTGCGTAACGTCGGTGATCTCCAGGTCGATGGCTTCGGTGATGGTGCTCACGCCCGCGTCGACCAGGGCGGCGGGTCCCGCGCCGAGCAGCCGGGGGGCGAGGTATCCGACGATCCGGTCGACCAGGCCGGCGGCGAGGAACGCCCCGGCCAGCCGCGGGCCACCCTCCAGCAGCACGGCCCGCACCCCCCGACCGTGCAGGGCCGCCAGCAGCGCGAACAGGTCGACGCCGCCGTCCGGGCCGGCCCCCACCTCGGCCGTGGTGGCGATCCAGGTGCGGGCGGCGCCGTCGCGGACCTGGGCGTCGAGCGGGGTACGTCCGGCCGAGTCGACCACCACCCGCAGCGGCTGCCGGATGGCCAGGCTGCCGTCGCGCAGGTTGCGTACGGTGAGCCGCGGGTCGTCGGCGAGCACGGTGCCCACGCCGACGACCACCGCGTCGACGGTCGCGCGCAGGGCGTGTACGTCCATCCGGGCGGCCTCGGACGTGATCCACATGCTGGTGCCGTCGGCCGCCGCGGAGCGGCCGTCGAGCGTGGCCGCGTACTTCCAGATCACGTACGGCCAGCCGCGGCGCATGGCGGTCAGCCAGGCCACGTTGCCGTGCTCCGCCTCGGCGGCGCGTACCCCGAGGTCGACCCGGACGCCGGCGGCCCGCAGTGTCGCGGCGCCACCGGTGGCGACCGGGTTGGGATCCGGTACCGCGATCACGACCCGGGCGACCCCGGCCTGCACCAGCGCGGAGCTGCAGGGGCCGGTGCGGCCGGTGTGGTCGCAGGGTTCCAGGGTGACGACCGCGGTGCCGCCCTTGGCCCGCTGGCCGGCCTGGGCCAGCGCGACGATCTCGGCGTGCGGTCCGCCGGCGTACGCGTGGAAGCCCTCGCCGACGACCTCGCCGTCGGCGTCGAGCAGCACGCAGCCGACCACCGGGTTGGGACTGGTCGTGCCGAGCCCGCGCGCCGCGAGTTCGATCGCGCGACGCATCGCCTCATCGACGGAGACGCTCGCCATCGCCTGCCCATGCCCTCTCGCTCGATCGCGCGGGCGGAGCGGGGAGATCGCACAGGCAGGAGGAGATCCGGGTACGGCACAGCCGCCCCCGGACAGGCCGCACGCACGCCGAAACCGGCGAGCCGTACCGCCCTTCCGTCCCGCGCGCTGTCTCCCATCCGGACTGTCTGGGCGCGGACGGGCCGCACCCAACCGTCGGCCCCGGATTCTCACCAGGTCCACCGGGCGGACGAACCGCTCCCGGGTCGCGGGCTTACCACGGTCGGACCGTGGATCACCGCCGGTTCGGAATTACACCGAGTCCCGCCAGCGCGTGGTGGGTACTGAGGGAAGTCTTACACGCCGACCGGGGTGCCGCGCCACCCCCGCGAGCTACTTCACATGACGGTTATTCGGATCTCCGACCCCTCGGCGGCGGTCCACCGCCACGTACGAGCCGGGTTGGCTCTTGGCCACGGTCTTCATCTCGGAGGCGATCGTCATCGCCTCCAGCGGGGTGGTGATGCGCTTGTCCGCGTCGGAGACGGAGACCCCGATGGAGAGGGTGACCAGCGCCGCCCGGCGGATGTTGCCCCGCCGATCCTTCAGCTCCACGTAGCCGCGTTCCCGGTCGGTGGCGTCGTAGAGCGCGTCCGCGGCCTTCTCGAAGTCCGCCGACACCCGGGAGGTGAGCGGCAGGACCTGGTCCGGGGTACACACGAAGACGAAGTCGTCGCCGCCGACGTGACCGAGGAAGGCCGGCGGCAGCGCGACCGAGACCACCGCCCGGTGCAGGCTGCGGGCCAGCGCGGAGATGAAGTCGTCCCCTCGGACGAACCCGTACCGGTCGTTGACGCTCTTGAACCGGTCGATGTCGATGTAGCCGACGGCGTAGTCGGCCCCGCCCCGGACCCGGTCGGCGATCTCGCGGCGGATCCGGCTGTTGCCCGGCAGGCCGGTCAGCGGGGAGACCTCGCGGAACTCCTTGTTGCGCCGCAGCGTCGAGGTGACCCGGGCCAGCAGCTCCAGGGTGTCGAAGGGCTTGACCAGGTAGTCGTCGGCGCCGGCGCTGAGCCCGTTGACCTTGTCCTGGGTCATCCCCTTGGCGGTCAGCATGATCACGGGCAGGGCCGCGGTCATCGGGTCGGCCCGCAGCCGCCGGGTCAGTTCCAGACCGTCCACCCGCGGCATCATCAGGTCGACGACGGCCAGGTCGGGCCGCTGGTGCTCGATCAGGTCGAGCGCCTCCTGGCCGTCGCCGGCGAGCATCACGTCGAAGCCGTGCAGCCGCAGGTTGAACTCGACGAAACGGGCGATGTCCTGGTCGTCGTCGACGACGAGGATCACGTCCTTGCGATCGCCGGCCGGCTCCACGTCAGACCCCGGTCGCCGCGCGTTCCGCCAGCCCGCGCAGCCGGCGTACCGCCTCGGCCGGGTCGTCGGCGCCGTAGACGGCGGTGCCGGCGACGAAGGCGTCGGCACCGGCCGCGGCGGCCTGTTCGATGGTGTCGGCCGCGATCCCGCCGTCGACCTCGATGCGCAGTTCGAGGTGGCCGGCGTCGACGTGCCGCCGCGCGGCGCGGACCTTGTCCAGCAGCTGCGGGATGAACCGCTGCCCGCCGAACCCGGCCTTGATCGTCATGACCAGCAGCGTGTCGAAGCTCGGCAGCAGGTCGAGGTAGGGCTCGATGGGGGTGTCCCGGTCGATCGCCAGCCCCGCCTTGGCACCGGCGGCGCGCAGGTCCTTGGCCAGCGCCACCGGGTCGTCACACGCCTCCGCGTGGAAGGTGACGTTGTACGCCCCGGCGTCGGCGTAGCCGGGTGCCCAGCGGCGCGGATCCTCGATCATCAGGTGCACGTCGAAGGGCAGTTCGGTGGCGGCCCGCAGGCTCTGCACCACGGGCAGACCGATGGTCAGGTTCGGCACGAAATGGTTGTCCATCACGTCCACGTGCAACCAGTCCGCGGCGTTTTCGACAGCACGGACCTCCTCGGCGAGACGGGCGAAATCGGCGGCGAGGATGCTAGGCGCGACAATTGGCGGCGGTACGGTCACAGGGCCAGTGTACGAACGCGGCCGTGAGCCGCTGACGGCACGTCACCACCCGGAACACCCTGTGACGCAGAGGTGACCAATGGTGCAGAATGGTTCCCTCCGGGCCGGGTGAACCTGACGAAGCGCGCCCCTTACTGGCCGAACGACCGAATCGCGGCAACACTCCATCAGGGACGGTGACGGTAGCGTGCAGGCCGTTGGGCGCGGGAGCTGGCAGCCGGGCGGCCGCTCCCGGGAAGGGCGGACGATGCGACGGTGGCTCGCGGCGCTGGCGCTGGCCGGCGCGGCTGCGATACTGCTGGGCGGCTGCGTACGGCCCGGCGGGACGGACGGGGATCTCACCGACGACTGGCCCGCGCTGCGCGTACCGACGATGTTCGTACCGGCCACCGACGCCTGCCTGCCCCGGATCACCGCGGTGGTGCAGGCGAGCACCTACGAAACCGTGGACTGCGCTCGCAACCACCTGGCCGAGGCGGTCCACGTCGGCGAGTTCACCGGCCCGGCCGCCGACGGCCCACGTCCGGAACCGGGGTCGGCGGCGTTGCGTACGGCCCGGGCCGAGTGCGACCAGCGGGCGCGGTTGGTGCTCGGTGGCGACTGGCACACCGCCCGGCTGACCCTGAACATCGCCCTGCCGTCGGTGTCGGCCTGGAACGGCGGTGCCCGGTGGTACCGCTGCGACCTGAGCGAGACCGACAGCATCGACAACACCCGGCCGATCAACCGCACCGGAAGCCTGCGCGGGGCGCTGATCGGCGATTCACCGTTGGTCCACCGCTGCTTCGACCCGAAGCTCATCGGCGAGAACCTCAACTACATGGCCCCGGTGCTCTGCACCGAGCCGCACCGCGCCGAATTCGTCGGCGTGTACGTCGAGCGGAACATGACCTGGGAGCAGTTCGTCGACTCCGCGGAACTGTCGCACAAGCGCTGCATGGAACTCATCGCCGCGTTCGCCGACGTGCCGAACAACTCCGACCTGCCCTACCGCGCCGGCTCGATCTTCTACCCGCCGTCGCAGCGGGAATGGGAGGAGGGCGACCGCGGCGTCCGCTGTTTCCTGTGGAGCGACGACCGCAAGCTCACCGGTTCGATGCGCGGAGTCGGCCCGCAGGGACTACCGGTGACCTGACCGCCGTGCCGTATGCTGCCGCAGCGTGGCGGGCCGCGATCCGCGGCCATGCCCGGGCGGGGGAGGTCGACGGGGATGCGGCGGTGGCTGACCGGCATCGTGCTGGGCACGGCGGCGACGCTGGCGCTGGTGGGCTGCGGCAGACCGGCCGGAACGGACGGTGACCTGGTCGACGACTGGGCGCCGATGGCCGCACCCACGATCTTCACACCCGAGGCGGACACCTGCCACGCCCAGCCACAGGAGGTCGGCTACCTCCGCGCGTACGCCCCGGTGGATTGCGAGCAGCCGCACCGGGCCGAGACCCTGCACGTCGGTGAGCTGACCGACGTGGACGGGGCGAAGCCGCCGGCCAGCGGCAGCGCCGGGGCACGCACCGCGTTCAGCGAGTGCGACCGGGCGGCCCGGACGGCGCTGGGCGGCGACTGGCGTACCGGCCGGATCGCGCTGACCGTCATCTTCCCGTCGCCACCGGCGTGGACCGGCGGAGCACGCTGGTTCCGCTGCGACGCCCACGAGATGCGCGGCCTCGACGCCCCGGTCCCGGAGCGGCGCACGGGCAGCCTCTCCGGCGCGTTGGCCGGGTCGTCGAAGCTGCGGTACGGCTGCTTCAACGCCGTCATGAAGGGCGACGAGGTGACCGAGATGGTCGCCGTCAAGTGCAGCGCACGACACCGAGCCGAGTTCGTCGGCATCTGGCAGGCTCCGAAGACCAGCTACTCCGAGTTCCTGAAGAACGCCGACCAGACCCACCGGGCCTGCCGCAGCGTGATCGCCAAGTTCGCCAAGATCCCGGACGACGGCAACCTGAAGTACCGCGTCGGCACCATTTTCTACCACCCGTCACAGGACGAGTGGCGTAGCGGCAACCGGGGCGTGCAGTGCTTCCTGTGGAACAACGAGCGCGCGCTCACCCGATCGGTGAAGGGTGCCGGCACCGGGTTGCTGCCGATCAACTGAACGCCCCGAGCCGGAGTCGGCCCCGGCCCGGCGGCGGAGGCCCTAGCCGGTGCGATTCGTCGTCCCGCCCACAACGAAGCGCCCGCCCAACATAGGGACGGGCGCTCTCGCGCGTCTGGGTTAGGCCCGCGCTCCGACCTGGGCGACGAACGCCTGCCATGCGGCTGGCCCGAAGACCAACGCCGGACCGGTCGGATCCTTCGAGTCCCGGACGCCGACGACGCCGGGAAGGTTGTCGGCGACCTCGACACAGTTGCCGCCGTTCGAGCTACTGCGGGTGCTCTTGCGCCAGACGGCGCCGGTCAGGTCAGCCATGATCGTGCCTCTAGAAAGTCGATGGTCTGGCGACGCGGAAGGGCCACCGACCGCAGCGTATCCCAGATGGACCAGAGCGCGGCGGTGTCGTTCGTCAGCCGTCCCGCTGCCTGGTCGTCCAGGTACGCGACGTCGCCGTCATCGGTTGTCGCGATGACGAACGGCCCGGCCTGCCCGGCGTGAAGGCCAGCGTCGATAGGCAGCACATGCAGGAGGATGTTGGGCCGCCGAGCCAGGTTCATCAGGTGATCCAGCTGCGGATGCATGATGTCCGGGGCTCCTCGGCGAAGGGCGCACTCGTCGATGACCGCGACGAAGAGCGGCGGCTTACGCCGTTCGAGGACCGACGTCTGCCGACGCATCCGGGTCTCCACGTAGTCGACCACCTCGTCCGGGCCGAGCAGCCCGCTGCTGAGCACCGCCGATGCGTACTCGGGTGTCTGCAACAGACCCGGGATGACCGCGACCTCAAAGGACCGCAGCGCGGTCGCCTGAAGCTCCGTCTCCACCCACGGCAGGAGCCACGCCGGCTCACGGCGTCTCAAAACGTCCGGCCAAAATATCCTCCACCTCCCGCCCGAGCGCCACAGCCGCCGCCGCACGGTGCCGAGGATGCGGCACCCGGCCCGGCGTAACCCACCGCGCGACTGTCTTGGGATCTACGCCAACCTGCTCGGCAAGGCTCTCGACGGTCTCACCCCTGTCGGCCATGGCCACTCTCAGCGCCTGATTCATGCCCGCCTCCCGCAAGACGTCCGTAACGTCTACCGAACTTATATCTACGGGGTGTAGCCGTCCACATTCACTGGGCGATGGTTTCTGTAGGCGGCACGCGCGGGCCTGGGGACGGCAAACCCGCTCGCCCTGTCGCCGGGGGTCGCCCCTGGGCGAGCAAACCGGGGCGGCCCCCTCCAACATCGACGGAGGACCGGAGGAGAAGCCCATGTCCGAGGCCACTTACCTGCTGGCGCATGGCTGGTGACCGGGCGGGAGGGCGGAACGTCCCGGGTCTCCCCCGGCGTGTACCTCCTGACCCGGGCCGCATCCCCGCAGTTCTTCAAGCCAATCTTGGTCCGCGTGATCCGGCACCTCGACCGCACGACATACGACCGGTGGGCGTGGGTCGACGCCTATCAGCTCGACCGGCACGGGGACGCGACGGAACGGCGGGCGCTGTTCCTGATGCCAGCGGGAATGCGGCCGGTGAACGTCCCGCCGGTCCCGTACGCCGAGCGTCGCTCCCGGCCGCGCTCCGGCGCCGCGAGCGTGACCGGGTGAACGGCCGGATAGAGGACCACATCCCGTCCCGCCCGACGTGGCGTTGCCAGGCGTGCGGCAGCGCATGGCCATGCTCTCCGGCGAAGCTACGCCTGCTCGCGGAATATAAGAACGACAAGCCGGCGCTCATGGTTCGCCTGGTCGAGTTGCGCGAGGAGGCCGCCGAAGAGCTCGCCGGGATGGACTCCGGCGAGCGCCCTGCGGGTCTGCACAAGCGGTTCACGGACTGGGTTCCCGTCCGCTCCTCCGAATAGCCACCCGCCCCGGTCGCTGCGGCACTTCCCCCGCCCGCCGCGATCGGGGCGGGTCTGCATGGAGGCGACTAGGCGGCCCCGCGCTGTCAGGAGATCGCCGCGCGGCTAGATCCGGAGCCCGCGCCGCGCCAGGTCGCACCCGGCGCGGCGGGGTTCGCGGTCAGCCGCGGCGTAGCACTGCGAGGAACATGGCGTCGGTGCCGTGCCGCTGCGGCCACAACTGCACTGTCGGCCCGTCGCCCAACCCCGGCATGCCCTCCGGCAGCAGCGGACGGGCGTCGACGAAGTCCACCGACGCACCGGAGCGGCGGGCCGCCTCGGTCACCGTCACGTGGGTCTCCACCGTGTGCGGCGAACAGGTCACGTAGGCCACCACACCACCCGGGCGGGCCGCCCGCAGCCCGGCGGCCAGCAGCTCGCGCTGCAACCGGGTCAGCGCCGGCAGGTCCGACGGCTGGCGCCGCCAGCGCGACTCCGGCCGGCGGCGCAGCGAGCCCAGACCGGTGCACGGCGCGTCGACCAGCACCCGGTCGAAGTGCTCCTCCGGCAGCTTCGATTCGGTGCCGACCAGCCGGCCGTCGGTGTTCAGCACGGTCACCGGCAGACCCTGGGTCGCTTGCGCAACCAGCCGGGCCCGGTGCTCGGCCACCTCCACGGCGGTCAGCCGCGCACCGCGCTGCGCCGCGAGCGCCCCGAGCAGCCCCGACTTGCCGCCCGGCCCGGCACACAGGTCGAGCCAGCGGCCGTCCGGGCCGTCCACCGGCGCCACGGCAAGGGCGTTCGCCACCAACTGGGAACCCTCGTCCTGGACGTGGGCCCGCCCGTCGGCCACCGCCGCCAGGTCGCCGGGTGCACCGCCGCCCAGGTAGACGGCGTACGGCGAGAAGGCGCCGGGGGCGCCTCCGACCTCGTCGGCGAGCTCGACCGGGTCGGCCAGGCCGGGCCGGGCGCACAGGTGCACCGGCGGCCGCTCGTTGTCCTCGATCAGCAGGCGGGTGGTCTCCCCCAGGTCACCGCCGAGCGCCTCGGCGAAGGCCCGGACGATCCACTGTGGGTGGCTGTAGGCCAGGGCGAGGTGACCGATCGGGTCGGTCTCCATCGGCGGCGCGAGGCGGGACACCCACTCGTCGGCGTCCGCGCCAGCGACCTCGCGCAGCACTGCGTTGGCGAAACCGGTGGCGCCCTGACCGACCGCCCGCACCAGGTCGACGGTCGAGGAGACCGCCGCGTGCGCGGGCACCCGGGTGTGCAGCAACTGGTACGCGCCGAGCCGCAACGCGTCGCGTACCGGAGGGTCGATCCGCTGCACGTCCCGGCCGGCGGCCTTGGTCAGGATCGCGTCGAGGGTGCCGAGGTGGCGCAGCGTGCCGTAGGTCAGCTCGGTGGCGAAGGCGGCGTCCCGGCCGGTCAGCCCCTCCTCGCGCAGGATCGCCGGCAGCACCAGGTTGGCGTACGCGTCGTCGCGGTGCACCGCCGCGACGGCCTGGTACGCGGCGTACCGCGGCCAGTCCACCGCCGGCCGTCCGGCGCGGGGTCCCCGGCGGTCACTCCCCCGCCGGGCTGCGGTGTCCCTCACTCGAACGCCTCCCCGGCGCTGACCCGGACGCCGCGCGCCCAGTCGGTCGCCGGCATGGCCCGCTTGCCCGCCGCCCGTACCTCGCCGAGGCGGACCGGGACGGTGGCCGTGCCGGCCAGCACCCGGGCCTTCTCGACCAGCAGCTCGCCGGGCTTGAGGGCGGGTGCGTCGGGGGCCGGGGTGACCATGCCGAGCTTCACCCGCTCACCGCGGAAGGTCGTCCACGGGCCGGGCGCCGGGGTGCAGGCGCGGATCCGGCGGTCCACCGCGAACGCGGGGTCGGCCCAGCGTACGCGGGCGTCCTCGACGGTCAGCTTCGGTGCCAGGGAAACCCCGTCGGCCGGCTGCGGTTCGGCCCGGGCGGTGCCGTCCTCCAGCGCGTCCAGGACCGCGACCAGCAGCCCGGCACCCGTGTGGGCGAGCCGTTCCAGCAGGTCGCCGGAGGTGTCGGCGGGCCGGATCTCGTCGGTGAGCGTGCCGTAGACCGGCCCGGTGTCAAGCCCCTCCTCCAGCTGGAAGACGCTGGCCCCGGTCAGCTCGTCACCGTGCAGCACCGCGTGCTGCACGGGTGCGGCGCCGCGCCACGCGGGCAGCAGCGAGAAGTGCAGGTTCACCCAGCCGTGCCGGGGGATCGCCAGCGCGACCGGCGGCACCAGCGCGCCGTAGGCCACCACCGGCACGCAGTCCG
Organism: Micromonosporaceae bacterium KJ-029; assembly: GCA_005402585.1. Taxonomy (GTDB): domain Bacteria; phylum Actinomycetota; class Actinomycetes; order Mycobacteriales; family Micromonosporaceae; genus Micromonospora. The sequence continues at coordinate 108,053 of BIFP01000020.1, forward strand.
GGGCGAGCGCCCGCAGCCGGTCCAGGAACTCCGGCTCGCGCGGACGGGCCGGGGTGAGCACCTCGATGCCCCGCTCGTCGGCCCACGCCCCGACCGGGGAGCGGACCAGACCCCGGCCCCGCCCGGCGGGCGCGTCCGGTCGGGTGACCACGGCGACCAGCTCGTGCCGCGAGGCGGCCACGGCGGCGAGCGCGGGGACGGCGACGGCCGGCGTACCGGCGAAGATCACGCGCACCGGGTCACCGCCCCAGGCCGAAGGGGCTGCCGGCGGCGTGCGGGCTCAGCTTGACGGTGGGCGGGGCGGCGACGTCGTACCACTCGGCCTGCCGGATCGCCTTCATCGCCTCCTTGCGGCCGGCCGGGTCCAGCCGGTCGATGAACAGCACCCCGTCGAGGTGGTCGGTCTCGTGCTGCACACAGCGCGCCATCAGGCCGGTGCCGACGATCTGCATCGGGTCGCCGTAGCCGTTGAAGCCCTTGGCGATCACGTTCTGCCGGCGCTTGGTGTCGAAGTACAGGCCGGGAATGGACAGGCAGCCCTCGGGGCCGTCCTGCTCCTCGGCGTCCGGGAACTCCAGCACCGGGTTCACCAGGTGACCGATCACGTCGTCGACGTCGAAGGCGAACACCCGCAGGCCGACACCGAGCTGGGGTGCGGCGAGGCCGGCGCCACTCTGCTCCTGCATGGTGTCGGTCAGGTCGGCGATGAGCTTGCGCAGCTCGGCGTCGAAGTCGACCACCGGATCGGCCGGCGTGCGCAGCACCGGATCCCCGAAAAGACGGATGGGCTGGACGGTCACGCGGATTGGCTCCTTAGCGGTGGGACGGGCCGTGCCGTACCAGTCTACGGAGTGCCGGGAGCCGTCCCGACCGGCGCACCATGATCAGCGGCCGAAGCCGAGTCACCGATGGTGACCGGCATGATGTCGTACCCGCGCAGGGTCAGCCGGGTGCGGCGCCGGGGCGTGCCGACCGGGGCCAGCCCGGGCAGCCGGCGCAGCAGCAGCGGGAAGGCGACCTGCGCCTCCAGCCGGGCCAGCCCGGCGCCGAGGCAGTAGTGCGGGCCGGCGCCGAAGGAGAGCGGGTTCAGCTGCGCCCGCCACGGGTCGAAGCGGTCGGGGTCCGGATACCGCCGGGGGTCGCGGTTGGCCGCCCCGAGCAGCAGCAGGACCCAGCTGCCGGCGGGCAGCTCGGCCCCGCCGATCCGCACCACCTCGCCGCTGGTCCGGGTGGTCAGCTGCACGGGCGAGTCGAAGCGGAGCAGTTCGTCGACGTACGCCGGGGCGTGTTCCGGATGCCGGCGCAGCACGTCGGCGGCCCCGGGGTGCGCCAGCAGCACCGCCAGGCCGTTGCCCAGCAGGTTGGTGGTGGTCTCGAAGCCCGCGACGAGCAGGATCACCAGGTTGGCCAGCAGCTCCTCGCCGGAGAGCCGGTCACCGGCGTCGTGCGCCTGCACCAGGGCGGTGGTCAGGTCGTCGGCCGGCTGCCGCCGGCGGGCGGCCACCAACTCGGCGAAGTAGCCGCGCAGCTCCACCGCACCGGCGTCGGCCACGGCCAGTTCCGCCGGGGTGATCTCGGGCTCCAGGATCCCGGTCAGGTCGGCGGCCCAGCGCCGGAACAGCGGGCGGTCGGCGGCGGGGACGCCGAGCAGCGCGCAGATCACCCCGACCGGCAGTGGGTAGGCGAACTCGGCCAGGAAGTCGACCGGCGCGCCGTCCCGACCGGCCGCCGCCATCGTGTCGACCAGCTCGTCGGCCTGGCTGGCGACCACGTCCCGCAGGGCGGCGATCCGGCGCGGAGTGAAGACGCCCGCGGCGAGCCGGCGCATCCGGCCGTGATCCGGCGGGTTGGTCTCCAGCATCGACCGGGCGATCGACGACTGGGCGGGACTGTCCCGCCATTGCGGCAGGAGGCGGTCGCGCAGTTCGTCGTCGAGCACCCGGAAGCGGGGATCCCGGAGGATCTCGTCGGCCTCGGCGTAGCCGGTCACCACGTACGTGTCCGGACCGGCCTGGACCACCGCCCCGTAGCCGCGCAGCCGCTCGTACGCCGGGTACGGGTCGACGCGGCCCGCGGGCGACATGAGCAGCGCGAGCGCCTCGGCGATCTCCATGGTGACCTCCACCGTGTCCCGGAGGCTCCATCATGCCCACGCGGCGCCATCGCGGCGGTCACCGTGCGGGGCGGGCCTGGGCTCAGCCGGCGGCGCCGGCCTCCCCCGCCAGCACCGCGTCGCCCGGGAGCAGGGCGTGCTCCGGCAGCGGCAGCCGGATGTCGTGGGCCGCCTCCCAGTCGTGGATCAGGCTGGGGCGGGCCTGGGCGGCGAAGTAGTCGATCGCGCTCATCCCGCCCACCACGGGCTCGTCGACCTCGGCGACCAGCCGGCCGGGCACCAGCCGGAACCCGCTCTGCAACGCGGCGCTGAGCCGGCGGTGTCCGTCGACCACGAAGAAGTACTCGCCGGTGTAGCCGATCTCCAGCGGTTCCAGGGCCGCCTCACCCGCGGCGGCGACCTCACCGACGAACGTCGAGTCCCAGAGCCCGCGCAGCTCCGCGCTGTCCTCGGTCGGGTAGACCCGCGCCGGGTCGAGCAGCAGCAGCGGCGGCGCACCGCGCAGCACGTCGGGGGCGAGGCGACCCTCGTACGCGTCGATGATGCGTTCGATCACCTCGTCGGCCGGGGCCCGGGTGGTGTCGCAGATCAGGTCGTAGTTGCGCAGCCGGGCCTTGTCCACGCCGTAGCGGACCAGGAACCGGCCGCGCTCGCTCTCGCTGCGCTCCTTGAGCCTGGCCTTGGCTTCCTCCTGGGAGGTGTAGCTCTCCGCCGGGCCGGAAGGGCGCAGCAGCACCCGACGGGCCGCCTCACCCGGCTCGGTGATCATGTGCACCTTGAGCGCGTCGGTGAAGAAGTGCCAGGCCAGCCGGGAGTCCATGACGAGGCTCTCGCCGGAGGCGGCGATGTCGCGCTGGAGCTGGTCGACGTAGCCGTCGACGGCCTGGTCCAGCTCGGCGTGCAGGTTGAGCTGGAGCGCGGTCATCTGCCGCTCCTGGGCCATCTGCCGGTAGAGGTCACCGACGCTGACCCGGCGCAGGCCGAGCCGCTGGGCGATCGCCACCGAGACGGTGCTCTTACCGCTGCCGAGGTCACCGTTGAAGACGATCGACTGACGAACGGTCACGACTGGTCCACCCCTGATCACCGGCTGATTAAGATCGTCGATATCGCGCCAGGCCCGACGTGGTCCCGCCGTCCTGCGACAACCCGGCTCGGCGCGCCTGACGCCGCGTCGCGACCTGGAGCCGTCGTGCGCTCCGGCATGACGGGCGATGCTATCACCTCTGCCGTGACCCCCCGGAAGACGCGGCCCCGGGTGGGCGCGCACCGACACAGGGCGTCACAGGAACAACGCAGATGGCAACCTAAGGGATATCGATCGGAGCCCACCGTCACCGAACGGCGTCAGAACAGCGCCAGCGGGTCGACCTGGAGGCGGACCGGGTCGGCCGCCTTGCGGGCGCTGCGCACCCCCGCCGCCGAGTGCAACGCCTCTGCCAGCGCCGCGGCCCGCGCCCGGGGCACCCGCACCAGCATCCGCTCCCGCTCACCGTCGGCCGGTACCGGGCCGAGCAGTTCCGCCCCGTCGGGCAGCCGCGCCTGCGCCAACAGGTCGGCCACGGCGTCCGGCGGGCCGGTCACGCTCGCCATCCGTACCGCCGGGGGAAAACCCAGCTCCCGGCGCTCGGCCAGCTCACGGGCGGCGAACCAGCCGGCGTCCCAGCGCAGCAGCGCCTGCACCGGCGCGAGCGCGCCGTCGGCGACCACCACCACCCGGCCGCCCGCCTCAGCCGGCCGGGCCAGCGCGGCCGCGGCCGACCAGCGGCGCAGCGCCTCCTCCCCCGCCCGCAGGTCGGCCCGCGTCAGCAACGCCCAGGTGTCCAGCAGCAGCACCGCGCCGTAGCCCCCGATGGCGACCGGCTCGGCACCCGGAGTGGAGATCACCAGACCGGCGCCGGCGGGGACCTCCGTCAACACCTCCTCCCGACCCGAGGTGCGCACCGGCACGCCGGGAAAGGCCCGACCCAGCTCCTCGGCGGTACGCCGGGCACCGGTGACCGAGGCGCGCAGCCGCCGCCCACCGCAGTGCGGGCAGGCGTACGCGGCGGCGACCCGGCCGCACCAGCGGCAGGCCGGGGTCCCGCCGGCCGACGGCAGCGCGAGCGGCCCGGCGCAGTGCGGGCAGCGGGCCGGGGTACGGCAGTCGGCGCAGGCCACCGAGGGCAGGTAACCCCTGCGGGGCACCTGGACCAGGACCGGCAGCTCCGCCCGCAGCGCCTCCCGGGCGGCCGTCCAGGCCAGGCTCGGCAGCCGCGCGCTCGCCGCGCCCGGATCACGGGCCAGTTGGGGATCGTCGCCGGTCGGGGCGACGGCGGGGACACGGGCCCGCAGCACGGCCCGGTCGGCCACCACCTCGCGGGCCCAGCCGGTTTCCACGAGCAGCTGCGCCTCGGCGGTCCGGGCGTAGCCTCCGACCAGCGCCGCGGCGTCGGCGAGCTGGGCGCGGGTGAGCAGCACCTCCCGGGCGTGCGGGTACGGTGCCCGGGGCTCGGAGTGCAGGTCGTCGCCGTCGTCCCAGATGGCCACCAGACCCAGCCGGTCCACGGGGGCGAACATGGCCGCCCGGGTGCCGATCACCACCGGTACGTCGGCCCGGCGGGCGGCGAGGAAGGCGCGGTAGCGCCGCGCGGGACCGAGCGCGGCGGACAGGCACACGTGCCGCCCGGGTCCAAGCGCCGCGGTCAGCGCGGCGTCGAGCCGGTCCAGGTCCCGCCCGTCCGCGACCACCACCAGGGCGCCCCGGCCGGCGGCCACCGTGGCGGCGGCCGCGGTGGCGTAGCGGGCCGCCCAGTCCTCGCCGGGCAGCGCGGACCACACGGCTCGGGGCGCGCGACCGTCGGCGAGCGCCCGCAACAGCGCCGGCCCGGCCGGGTAGTCCCGCCACCCGCCCGGCTCCGGCGGTGCGGTGGGCTCGCCGGGCGCGGCAGGGACCTCCTCGGGCGGGGCGGCCTGGGCGAGGACGTCCTTCTCGACCCGCGCGTGCCGTGGCGGGACCGCGAGGCGCAGCACGTCGGCCAGGCTGCCGGCGTACCGGTCGGCGACGACCCGGGCCAGCCGGGCCACCTCGGGGGCGAGCACCGGCATCGGCGAGACCACCTTCTCCAGGTACGCCAGCCGTGGGTGGTCGGACCGCTCGGCCCGTTCCAGCAGCCACCCGTCCACGAGTTGGCCGGCGAACCGCACCTTCACCCGGACACCCGGCACCGCGTCGGCGGCCAGCGCCTGCGGGACCAGGTAGTCGAAGGGGCGGTCCAGGTGGGGAAGCGGCACATCGACGCAGACACGTGCGACCGGCGACCCGTCAGCGGGCCGCCGGTCGTCGCGCCTTGTGCCGGTCAGGCTCCCGCGGCCGACTTGAGGTCGGCGGCCCGGTCGGTGCTCTCCCAGGTCAGCTCCGGCAGCTCGCGGCCGAAGTGGCCGTACGCGGCGGTCTGGGCGTAGATCGGGCGCAGCAGGTGCAGGTCCCGGATGATGGCGGCCGGACGCAGGTCGAAGATCTCACTGACCGCCTTCTCGATCGAGGAGACCGACACCGTCTCGGTGCCGAACGTCTCGACGAACAGGCTCACCGGGTGCGCCTTGCCGATCGCGTACGCGACCTGCACCTCGCAACGCTCGGCCAGGCCGGCGGCGACGACGTTCTTCGCCACCCACCGCATGGCGTACGCGGCCGACCGGTCGACCTTCGACGGGTCCTTGCCGGAGAAGGCCCCACCGCCGTGCCGGGCGTAGCCGCCGTAGGTGTCGACGATGATCTTCCGCCCGGTGAGGCCGGCGTCGCCCATCGGGCCACCGATCTCGAACCGGCCGGTCGGGTTGACCAGCAGCCGGTAACCGTCGGTGTCCAGGCCGAGGCTCTCCAGCTCGGGCGCGATGACGTGCTCGCGCACGTCCGGGGTGAGCAGCGAGTCCAGCGAGATGTCGGCGGCGTGCTGGCTGGAGACGACCACCGTGTCGAGGCGCACCGGGCGCAGCCCGTCGTACTCGATGGTGACCTGGGTCTTGCCGTCGGGCCGCAAGTACGGCACCGTGCCGTCCTTGCGGACCGCGGCGAGCCGGCGGGCCAGCCGGTGCGCGAGCGCGATGGGCAGCGGCATCAGCTCGGGCGTCTCGGAGCAGGCGAAGCCGAACATCATGCCCTGATCGCCGGCGCCCTGCGCGTCCAGCGCGCTCTCCGACGCGCCGGTGCGCAGCTCGAAGGCGTTGTCGACGCCCTGGGCGATGTCCGGCGACTGGGAGCCGATGGAGACGCTGACGCCGCAGGAGGCGCCGTCGAAGCCCTTCTTGGACGAGTCGTAACCGATGCCGAGGATGGTCTCGCGCACGATCGTCGGGATGTCGGCGTACGCCTTGGTGGTGACCTCGCCGGCGACATGGACCTGGCCGGTGGTGATGAGGGTTTCCACGGCGACGCGGCTGTGTGGGTCCTGGGTGAGCAGGGCGTCGAGGATGCCGTCGCTGATCTGGTCGGCGATCTTGTCCGGGTGGCCTTCCGTGACCGATTCGGACGTGAAGAGGCGGCGTGTCACGGCACTCCTAAAGTTTTGGACGTCGTTCCACGGCAGTTTAGTCACCGACCGTCGGGCCCGTAGACGGTCGTCGTGCGGTCTAGTCGTCAGGAGGAGTCACCGGGCAGCCGGGCGACCACGAGATCCCACACGCCGTCGGCGAGATCCTCCTTGGACTGCTCGGGCATCCGGATGACCGAACCGTCCACGCCGATGACGGTGGCCGCGTTGGTCTCGGCGCCGAAGACCTTGTCCGGCCCGACCTCGTTGATGACGATGAGGTCGGCCCGTTTACGGGCGAGTTTGGCCCGCCCGTTGGCCTCGGCGTCGCCGGTCTCGGCGGCGAACACCACCAGCACCTGCTCCGGTCGACGGCGCTGACCCAGCTCGGCGGCGATGTCCGGGTTGGTCACGAGTTCGATGGTGGGCGCCGCACCGTCGTCCGACTTCTTGATTTTGCCAGGCGCGTACGTCGCCGGCCGGAAATCAGCCGGAGCCGCCGCCATCACCACCGCGTCGGCGTCGACCGAGGCCTTCAGCGTCGCCTCCCGCAGCTCGCCGGTGGTACCCACGCGGACCAGATCCGCCCCGGCCGGGTCCGGCAGCGCGACGTTGGCCGAGATCAGCGTGACCCGGGCGCCACGGGCGACCGCGGAGCGGGCGAACGCGTAGCCCTGCTTGCCGGACGAACGGTTGCCGAGGAACCGCACCGGGTCCAGCGGCTCCCGGGTGCCACCGGCGGTGACCACCACGTGCCGGCCGGTCAGGTCCGCCGGGGCGTCGACACCGCGGGACAGGGCCCGGCGGGCGACCGCGAAGATCTCCGCAGGGTCGGGCAGTCGGCCCTTGCCGGTGTCGGCGCCGGTGAGCCGCCCCACGGCGGGCTCGACAACCCGTACGCCCCGGGCCCGCAACGTCGCGACGTTGGCGACCGTGGCCGGGTGCTCCCACATCTCGGTGTGCATGGCCGGCGCCAGCACCACCGGACAACGGGCGGTGAGCAGGGTGTTGGTGAGTAGGTCGTCGGCGAGGCCGTGGGCGGCCTTGGCCAGCAGGTCAGCGGTGGCGGGCGCGACCACCACCAGGTCGGCCTGCTGGCCGAGGCGGACGTGCGGCACCTCGTGCACGTCCGACCAGACGTCCTCGGCGACCGGCTGGCCGGACAGCGCCGCCCAGGTCGGCGCACCGACGAAACGCAGCGCCGCGGCGGTCGGCACGACCCGGACCTGGTGCCCCGACTCGGTGAACAGGCGCAGCAGTTCACAGGCCTTGTAGGCGGCGATCCCGCCACCGACCCCGAGGATGATCCGGGCGCTCATCGACGCGCGGAGACTACGGCTGGTCGGTCGGCTCGGCCGTGAGCAGGCCCGCGTTGATCTCGCGCATCGCGATGGAGAGCGGCTTCTCCTGGGGGGTGGTCTCGACCAGCGGGCCGACGTACTCCAGCAGGCCCTCGCCGAGCTGGCTGTAGTAGGCGTTGACCTGACGCGCGCGCTTGGCTGCGAAGATCACCAGCGCGTACTTCGACGTCGTCTTCTCCAGGAGCTCGTCGATCGGCGGGTTGGTGATGCCTTCGGGGTTGGCGATGGATCCCACGGATAAACCTCTGCGTCTTTCGCACGGACCGCGCGAACGCGGTGCCGGCGCTCAACCGCGCGGACGCGGTCGGGCCGGAGCCAGGAAGGAAGAACCGATAAATCCTACCAGCTCCGTAACGACCTGCTCGGTGTGGTCGTGCGACACGCTGTGGTCGAAGGCCGCCACGGTCGCCGGACCCGGGATCCGGCCGGGCGGGTGCAGGAGGACGAGCCGCGCCTCGGGCCATGCGGCCCGGACCAGCAGCGCCCCGTCGAGGTCGAGCGGGAGCAGGACCGGCTGACCGGCGGCGAGCCGGCTGCGCAGCGGGGCGATCTCCGTACCGCGCCGGTGCGCCCCGAACCGGCTCCACTCGAGCAGCTGACCGGCGGCCAGCCGCCGGTCGAACTCCGCCGGGGTGAGAAAATGGCGGTGGACGCCGTCCAGCTCGCCCTCCCGGCGGGGCCGGGTGGTGACCGCGATCGGCGTCCACACTGACGGAGAACGCGCCCGGATCAACTCGACGACACTCTCCCTGCCGGCACCGGACGGGCCAGCCAGGACAGTGAGCCGAGTCGCCGGGCGCGCCTCGTCATCCAAGCTCACTGCTTGTTTCTACACGCAGCCGTGCTCAGTTGGCGGCGAACTCCCCAAGCAGGGCCTTGCGCTGCTGCTCGCCGAGGCCACGCAGGCGACGGCTGTCGGCGATCTTGAGCTTCTCCATGATCTGGGTGGCCCGGATCTTGCCGATGCCCGGCATCGCCTGCAGCACGGCCGACACCTTGAGCTTGCCGACGACATCATCGGACTCGGCCCGCTCGAGAACGGCTCCGAGGGTGGTCTTGCCCTGCTTGAGCTGCTCCTTCAGCTCGGCACGGGCTTTGCGGATCTCCGCAGCCTTCTCCAGCGCGGCTGCGCGCTGCTCGGGGGTAAGTGACGGGAGCGGCACCAGTTCTCCTCAGGTCCCTATCGCGACGGGCGGGACGCGCCGCCGCATCTGTGAAACGTGGTGTCGCTGTGAACCAAGGGGTTCCCAGCGCGGGGAAAACTAGCGGTCAACGGAGTTTTCGGCAACGTGGGCACGCGATGATCACCACAAAGTGACCGAGCCGTCAGTCAGTCACGAGGACGCCAGGACGGCCCGGCAGTCGGCCACCGCGCGCTCCGCCGCGGCCCGCAACGCCGCCGGGTCCGGTCCGGCGCCCAGCACCTCGCGGGAGTACGAGGGCAGCACCGCGGGCAGGGCGGAACCGAAGACCACCCGCAGATCCGCCGCCGTGGCACCCTGCGCGCCGAGGCCTGGCGCGAGCAGTGGACCGTTCACCGCAGACAGGTCGCAACCGGTCTCACCAACCGTCGCACCGACCACCAGCCCGAAGCTCCCGAGCGGCTCCGCACCCGCGTTGAGCTGGGAAATCTCGTCGATCACCATCTGCGCGACGGTACGCCCGTCGGCGCCGCGTGCCCGCTGGACCGAGGCACCCTCGGGGTTGGAGGTGAGCGCCAGGACGAACACCCCGCCGCCGTGCTCGGCGGCCAGCTCGAACATCGGGGCGAGTGAGCCGACTCCCAGGAAGGGACTCGCGGTCACCGCGTCCACATACATGGGGCTGGATGGATCCAGGTACGCCGACGCGTACGCGCGGACAGTGGAGCCGATGTCGCCACGCTTGACGTCAAGCAGAACGAGCGAGCCATAATCTCGCAACTGTCGGATAGTTGACTCAAGTACCGCCACTCCTTGGGACCCGAATCGCTCGAAGAACGCCGACTGGGGCTTGACCACCGCAACCCGGTCACCGAGGGCGTCCACGACGGTTTGGGCGAACTGGCGCAACCCGTCGACATCGTCGCGGAGGCCCCAACGGGCCAGCAGTGCCGGATGCGGGTCGATCCCGACGCAGAGCGGTCCCCGCTCGTTGACCGCCCGCTGCAACCGGGCGCCGAAGCTCTCCATACCGCCGTGCCTTCCTCTCGTCCTCCGCCGGCCTCCGCCGGCTCAGCCCGCCCTGCCTGCCGGCTCCGCCGGCTCAGCCCGCCTTGACCGCCGCCGCGACGCCCGCCGCGATCAGCGCCAGGTCGGCGTCGTCGGTGACGTACGGCGGCATCGTGTAGATCAGGTCCCGGAACGGGCGCAGCCACACCCCCTGGGCCACGGCGGCGGCCGTGGCGGCGGCGAGGTCCACCTCGTGGTCCAGCTGCACCACGCCGATCCCGCCGAGCACCCGGACCTCCGCCACCCCCGGCGCCCCGCGCAACGGCTCCAGACCGGCACGCAGGCCCCGCTGGAGTCTCGCCACCTGCCCGGCCCAGTCCCCGGCCCGCAGCAGGCCCAGCGAGGCGTTGGCAACCGCGCAGGCGAGCGGATTGCCCATGAACGTCGGGCCGTGCGCCAGTACGCCACCGGCGCGGATGCCCCGCGCCACCTCCGCGGTGCAGAGCGCGGCGGCCAGGGTGAGGTAGCCGCCGGTGAGCGCCTTGCCGACGCACATCACGTCCGGAGCGACCTCGGCGTGCTCGGCGGCGAACATCGTCCCGGTGCGGCCGAACCCGGTGGCGATCTCGTCGAAGATCAGCAGCACGCCGTGCGCGCGGGTCACCTCGCGCAACACCCGGAGGTAGTGCGGATGGTGGAAACGCATCCCGCCGGCGCCCTGCACCACCGGCTCCACGATCACCGCGGCCAGCTCGTGCGCGTGCCGCTCGACCGCGTCGACCAGCGCCGCCGCGTACGCCGGATCGGGTGCGGTGTCGAAGCCGCCCGGCGGTGCCGGGGCGAAGACCTGCCGGGGCAGCACGTCGCCCCAGAGGTGGTGCATGCCGCCCTCGGGATCGCAGACACTCATCGGGTGGAACGTGTCGCCGTGGTAACCGCCCCGCCAGGTGCCCAGCCGACGGCGCTGCGGCTGGCCGATGGCCCGCTGGTACTGCAGGCACATCTTGACCGCGACCTCGACGCTGACCGAGCCGGAGTCGGCCAGGAAGACGTGTTCCAGGCCGTCCGGGGCCAGCTCGACCAGGGTGCGGGCCAGCTCCACGGCGGGAGCGTGGGTCAGCCCGCCGAACATGACGTGACTCATCCGGCCCAGCTGGTCGGTCACCGCCGCGTCCAGCACCGGGTGCCGGTAGCCGTGGATCGCCGACCACCAGGACGACATCCCGTCGACCAGCTCACGCCCGTCGGCCAGCCGCAGCCGCACCCCCTCGGCCCCGTCCACCACGTACGGCGGCACCGCCGGCGGCAGCACCGCGTACGGATGCCAGACGTGTGCGGCATCGGCGGCGAGGATCTCCTCCGGCGTCATCGAGCCTCCCGTGCGGCGGCGGCCCGGCACCGCGAGCGGCCCATGCTTCCCGCCGTGCGCTCCACCGCCGCACGGGTCGCCGAGACCTCGGCCTGTCCCGCCACCGATCACGCCCCCGCCGGCTGCGGGGCGGCCGCCGCCGCGCGGGCGACCGCGCGGGCCAGCGCCGGCCCCCGGTAGATGAAGCCGGTGTAGAGCTGCACCAGGCTGGCGCCCGCGTCGAACATCCGGGTGGCGTCGTCGGGGTCGACGATGCCGCCCACGCCGATGATGGGCAGCCGCCCGCCGGTCTCGGTGTGGACGAAGGAGACCACCTGCCGGGCGCGGTCGGCCAGCGGCCGGCCGGACAGGCCGCCCGTCTCCGCGGCGGCGCTCCGGTCGGCCGGGGCCAGCCCGTCGCGGCCCAGGGTGGTGTTCGTGGTGATCACCCCGGCGGCGCCCCGGGCCAGGCACACCTCCAGCAGCTCGGCGATGGCCGGCTCGGTCAGGTCGGGCGCGATCTTCACCAGCACCGGCTTCTCCCCCACCAGCGCGGCGAGCAACGCGTCCAGGTGGGCCCGGTCCTGCAACGCCCGCAACCCGGGGGTGTTCGGAGAGGACACGTTGACCGCGAAGTAGTCGCCGTGCCCGCGCAGGGCCCGGTACGACGCCTGGTAGTCCGCGACGGCGTCGTCCAGCGCCGTCACCTTCGACTTGCCCAGCGAGATCCCCAGCGGTACGCCGAGCGGACGGGGCAGCGCCGCGAGCCGGGCCGCCAGGGCCTCCGCGCCGGCGTTGTTGAAGCCCATCCGGTTGATCACTGCCTCGCTGGCGGAGAGCCGGAACAGCCGCGGCCGAGGGTTGCCCGGCTGCGGGTGCGCCGTCACCGTGCCGACCTCGACGAAGCCGAAGCCCAGCGCCGACCACGCCGGCAGGGCCACACCGTCCTTGTCCATCCCGGCGGCCAGGCCGACCGGGTTCGGGAACCGCACCCCGAACACCGTTCGGGGCGCCGGTACGGCGTACCGGGCCCGCAGCGCAGCCAGCGCGACGGGCCGGCCGGACAGCGCGGCCAGCCGCCGCAGCGTCCACTCGTGCGCCGCCTCGGCGTCCCCGCCACCGATCCGGAACAGCCCGCGCCGCACCGTCCGCTCGAAGATCACCGCGGCGCTCGCAGGGTGGCGTGCAGGTCCTGCAGGGGGCGCACCTGCATGTCCCCCCGGATGCGGGCCTCGATGCCCATGACCGCGGCGGCGGCACCCGGCACCGTGGTGATGCACGGGATGTCCGCGGTGACGGCCGCGCTGCGGATCTCGTAACCGTCGGAGCGGGCGCTGGCCCCGGAACCCTGCGGAGTGTTGATCACCAGGGCGACACGGCCACTGAGGATCAGCGACACGGCGTCGTCGTCGGAGCCGGCCTCGTAGTGCTTGGGTGCCTGCTCGCAGGCGATGCCGTGCCGGCGCAGCACCTCCGCGGTGCCGCTGGTCGCGACGATCTCGAAGCCGAGGTCGGCCAGGCGCTTCACCGGGAAGATCATGCCGCGCTTGTCCCGGTTCGCCACCGAAACGAAGATCTTGCCTTCGGTCGGCAGCGAGCCGTACGCCGCCGACTGCGACTTGGCGAAGGCCGGCCCGAAGGCGATGTCGATACCCATCACCTCGCCGGTCGACTTCATCTCCGGACCGAGCAGCGAGTCGACCCCCTTGCCAGCCGGCGTGCGGAACCGCTTGAACGGCAGCACCGCCTCCTTGACCGCGATCGGGGCGTCCGGCGGCAACGAGCCGCCGTCCCCGGTCGCCGGGAGCATGCCCTCGGCGCGCAGCTCGGCGATGGTCGCGCCGAGCGCGATCCGGGCCGCCGCCTTGGCCAGCGGCACCGCCGTGGCCTTGGACACGAACGGCACGGTACGTGAGGCCCGCGGGTTGGCCTCCAGCACGTACAGCGCGTCGTCCTTCAGCGCGTACTGCACGTTGAGCAGGCCGCGTACGCCGACCCCCCGCGCGATCGCCTCGGTGTACCCGCGGACCTGGGCCACGTGCGAGCTGGCCAGGGTGATCGGCGGCAGCGCGCAGGAGGAGTCGCCGGAGTGGATCCCCGCCTCCTCGATGTGCTCCATGATCCCGCCGAGGTAGACCTCGCCGTCGGCGTCGCAGAGCGCGTCGACGTCGATCTCGATCGCGTCGTCGAGGAACCGGTCCACCAGCACCGGATGGTCCGGTGAGATGTCGGTGGCCCGGCTGATGTAGGCGCGCAGCGTGGCGTCGTCGTAGACGATCTCCATCCCGCGACCGCCCAGCACGTACGAGGGGCGGACCAGCACCGGGTAGCCGATCTCGTCAGCGATCTCCTTCGCCTCCTCGTAGGAGGTGGCGGTGCCGTGGGCCGGCGCGCGCAGGCCGGCCCGGGCCAGCAGCGACCCGAAGGCGCCGCGCTCCTCGGCCAGGTGGATCGACTCCGGGGAGGTGCCGACCACCGGCACACCGGCGTCCTTGAGCCGCTGCGCCAACCCGAGCGGGGTCTGCCCGCCGAGCTGCACGATCACCCCGACCACGCCCGGCCCACCGGCCGCCCGGCCGGAGGAGTCCTCGGCGTGCCAGACCTCCAGCACGTCCTCGAACGTCAGCGGCTCGAAGTAGAGCCGGTCGGCGGTGTCGTAGTCGGTGGAGACGGTCTCCGGGTTGCAGTTGACCATGACCGTCTCGTACGCCCCCCGCAATGCCATGACGGCATGCACGCAGGAGTAGTCGAACTCGATGCCCTGCCCGATCCGGTTCGGTCCGGAGCCGAGGATCAGCACCTTCGGCCGGGCCGAGCCGACCACCTCGGTCTCCGCGTCGTACGACGAGTAGTGGTACGGCGTGGTGGCCTCGAACTCGGCGGCGCAGGTGTCCACGGTCTTGTAGATCGGCCGAATGTCGAGCCGGTGCCGCAGGGTCCGCACGCCGTCCTCGGCGGCCAGCTCCGGGCGGAGCGAGGCCAGCTGCCGGTCGGACAGGCCGGCCCGCTTCGCCCGGCGCAGCAGGTCGGCGTCGAGGACCGGCGCGGCCACGATCTCGGCACGCAGCTCGACCAGCCCGGCGACCTGGTCCAGGAACCACGGATCGATCCCGCCGGAGGCCACGGCGACCTCGGCGATCGAGGCGCCCAGCCGCAGCGCCCGCTCCACCGTGTACAGCCGCCCGTCGTGCGGTGTGGCCAGCGCGGCGAGGGTGTTCTCCTTCGTCGCGCCGGCCGGGTCCGGCAACGTCCAGAACCCGCCGGCCTTGGTCTCCAGCGAGCGCATCGCCTTGTTCAGCGCCTCGGTGAAGTTGCGCCCGAGGCTCATCGCCTCGCCGACGGACTTCATCGTGGTGGTCAGCTCCGGGTCCGCGCCGGGGAACTTCTCGAACGCGAACCGGGGGATCTTCACCACCACGTAGTCCAGCGTCGGCTCGAACGCGGCCGGCGTCTTGAGGGTGATGTCGTTGGGGATCTCGTCCAGGGTGTAGCCGATGGCCAGCTTCGCGGCGATCTTGGCGATCGGGAAGCCGGTGGCCTTCGAGGCCAGCGCCGAGGAGCGGGACACCCGGGGGTTCATCTCGATCACGACGATCCGGCCGTCGGCCGGGTTCACCGCGAACTGGATGTTGCAGCCGCCGGTGTCCACCCCGACCTCGCGCAGCACCGCGATGCCCAGGTCACGCAGGCGCTGGTACTCCCGGTCGGTCAGCGTCATGGCCGGCGCCACGGTCACGCTGTCGCCGGTGTGCACGCCCATCGGGTCGAGGTTCTCGATCGAGCAGACCACCACCACGTTGTCGTGGCGGTCCCGCATCAGTTCGAGCTCGTACTCCTTCCAGCCGAGCACGCTCTCCTCGATCAGCACCTCGTGCACCGGGCTCGCGGCCAGGCCGGCACCGGCGATGCGCTCCAGGTCGGCGTCGTTGTGCGCCATGCCCGAGCCGAGGCCACCCATGGTGAACGAGGGCCGGATCACCACCGGCAGACCCAGCTCGGTCACCGTCTCACGGACCTCGTCCATCGAGTGGCAGACCCGGGAGCGCGGCACCAGGCTCGACGGGTCCTCGACGCCGATCCGCACCCCGGCCTTCGCCACGATGTCCTTGAACAGCTGCCGGTCCTCGCCGCGCCGGATCGCGTCGATGTCGGCGCCGATCAGCTCGACGCCGTACTTCTTCAGCACCCCGGCCTCGTGCAGCGCGACGGCGGTGTTCAACGCGGTCTGCCCGCCGAGCGTGGGCAGCACGGCGTCCGGCCGCTCCTTGGCGATGACCAGCTCGACGAACTCCGGGGTGATCGGCTCGACGTACGTGGCGTCGGCGAACTCCGGGTCCGTCATGATCGTCGCCGGGTTGGAGTTGACCAGGCTGACCCGGATCCCCTCGCTGCGCAGCACCCGGCACGCCTGGGTGCCGGAGTAGTCGAACTCGCAGGCCTGTCCGATGACGATCGGCCCGGAGCCGATCACCAGGATGTGCTTGAGATCGGTCCGCTTAGGCATTCGTGCGCCCCTCGCTGTGGGTCCGGCCCTCGATCAACTCGGCGAAGCGGTCGAAGAGGTAGTCCGCGTCGTGCGGACCGGCCGCCGCCTCCGGGTGGTACTGGACGGTGAACGCGGGCACGTCCAAGGCCCGCAGCCCCTCGACCACGTTGTCGTTGAGGCAGAGATGGCTCACCCGCACGCCACCGAACTCGGTCCCGATCACCTGGTCGGGCACCACCGCACCCGGCTGCACACCGGGCACCTGCACCGCGAAACCGTGGTTGTGGCTGGTCACCTCCACCTTGCCGGTGACCCGGTCGAGCACCGGCTGGTTGATGCCGCGGTGGCCGTAGCCGAGCTTGTACGTGCCGAAGCCGAGCGCCCGGCCGAGGATCTGGCTGCCGAAGCAGATCCCGAACAGCGGCACCTGCCGGCGCATCACCTCGCGGGCCAGCGCGACCGGGCCGTCGGCGGTGGCCGGGTCACCCGGGCCAGGTGAGAAGAAGACCGCGTCGGCACCGGTGGCCAGCAGTTCCTCGATGGTCGAGCCCGCAGGCAGGACATGGGTGGTCACGCCGCGGGCAGCCAGCCGGCGCGGCACGTTGCGCTTGATCCCCAGATCCAGCGCGGCCACCGTGAACCGGTGTTCGCCCTCGGCGGCGACCACGTACGGCGCGGTGGTGGTCACCTCGGCGGAGAGGTCCGCGCCGAGCATCTGCGGCGACTGACGGACCCGGGCCAGCAGTGCGCGCGGGTCGTCCTCGACGCTGGAGATGCCGACCCGCATCGCGCCGCGCTCGCGCAGGTGCCGGGTCAGCGCCCGGGTGTCCACCCCGCTGATGCCGACCACACCCTCGGTGGCGAGCCGGTCCTCCAGCCCGCCGGTGGCCCGCCAGTTCGAGCTGACCCGGGCCGGGTCGCGCACCACGTAGCCGGCCACCCAGATCCGCCGCGACTCGTCGTCCTCGGCGTTGACGCCGGTGTTACCGATGTGCGGGGCGGTCTGCACCACCACCTGACGGTGGTACGACGGGTCGGTGAGCGTCTCCTGATAACCGGTCATGCCGGTGTTGAAGACCGCCTCGCCGAAGGTCTCCCCGACACTGCCGTACGCCTCGCCGTGGAACGTGCGCCCGTCCTCCAGGACGAGCATCGCGTGCCTGCGCTTCACTTAAGAGCCTTTCCGTCCAGGACCGTCGCCTCGCCACGCAGGAAGGTCGCCACGATGCGACCCGGCAGCGTCATCCGGGCGTACGGGGTGTTGCGGCTGCGGCTGGCCGACTCCGCCGGGTCGATCACCCGGCGCGCCGCCGGGTCGACCAGGGTGAGGTTGGCCGGCGCGCCGGGGGCGGGATCGTGGCCGTGCTCGGTCAGCCCGGCGATCCGGGCCGGCGTGCGCGACATCCGCTCGGCGATCAGATCCCACTCGGGGCCGAGCACGTCGAGCGCGATCGACAGCGCCGTCTCCAGCCCGAGCATGCCCGGCCGGGCGTACGCCCACTCGCACTCCTTGTCCTCCACCGCGTGCGGGGCGTGGTCGGTGGCCACGATGTCGATCACCCCGTCCACCAGGGCGGCCCGCAGGGCGGCGATGTCGGTGGCGGTCCGCAGCGGCGGGTTCACCTTGAACACCGGGTCGTACGCTCCGGCCGGGCTCCAGCCGTCCGCGATCTCGGGGCTCGCCAGCTCACTCCCCCCGCTCACGAGCGTGTCGGTGAGCAGCAGGTGGTGCGGGGTCACCTCGGCGGTGACGCGTACCCCCCGGGCCTTGGCCTGACGCAGCACCTCGACGCTGCCGGCGGTGGAGACGTGGCAGACGTGCAGCCGGCTGCCGACGTGCTCGGCCAGCAGCACGTCCCGGGCGATGATCGCCTCCTCGGCCACCGCCGGCCAGCCGGTCAGACCCAGCCGGGTGGAGACCTCACCCTCGTGCATCTGCGCGCCCTCGGTCAGCCGGGGCTCCTCGGCGTGCTGGGCGATGATCCCGTCGAACGCCTTGACGTACTCCAGTGCCCGGCGCATCAGCTTCGGGTCGGCGACGCAGTGCCCGTCGTCGGAGAAGATCCGCACCCGCGCCGCCGAGTCGGCCATCGCGCCCAGCTCGGCGAGGCGCTCGCCGGCCAGGCCCACGGTGACCGCGCCGATCGGTTGCACGTCGACCAGCCCGGCCTCCCGGCCGAGCCGCCAGACCTGCTCGACCACGCCCGCGGTGTCGGCCACCGGCGAGGTGTTCGCCATCGCGCAGACCGCCGTGTAGCCGCCCAGCGCCGCCGCCCGGGAGCCGGTCTGCACGGTCTCGGCGTCCTCCCGGCCGGGCTCGCGCAGGTGGGTGTGCAGGTCGACGAGGCCGGGCAGGGCGACCAGACCGTCGGCGTCGACCACGGTGGCGTCCGGTGCGGACAGCCCCGGGCCGGCCTCGGCGACCACGCCGTCGCGGATCAGCAGGTCGGTCGGTGCGGCGCCGAGGACGCTGACGTTCCTGATCAGGTACGAGTTCACCGGTTGTTCCCCCCGAGCAGCAGGTAGAGGACGGCCATCCGGACGGAGACCCCGTTGGCGACCTGTTCGACGATGGTGGAGCGGGGCGAGTCGGCGACCTCCGGAGTGATCTCCATGCCCCGGTTCATCGGGCCGGGGTGCATGACGATCGCGTGCTCCGGCAGCCGGCGCATCCGCGGGCCGTCGAGGCCGTAGCGGCGGGCGTACTCGCGGGCGGACGGGAAGTAGGAGTCGTTCATCCGCTCCCGCTGCACCCGCAGCATCATCACCACGTCCGACGACGGCAGCACCGCGTCGAGGTCGTAGCAGACGTCGGTGCCGGGGGCGAGGGCGGCGGCGATGTCGAGCGGGATGAGGGTGGGCGGGCCGACCAGGGTGACCTTGGCCCCGAGGGTGGACAGCAGCAGCACGTTGGACCGGGCCACCCGGGAGTGCAGCACGTCGCCGACCACCGCGACCGACAGGCCGGCCAGCCGGCCCAGCCGGGAACGCATCGTGTACGCGTCGAGCAGCGCCTGGGTGGGGTGCTCGTGGGTACCGTCGCCGGCGTTGACCACCGAACCGTCGACCCAGTCGGCGAGCCGGTGCGGGGCGCCGGAGGCAGGGTGACGCACGACGACCGCGTCGGCGCCCATCGCCTGCAGGGTCAGCGCGGTGTCCTTGAGGCTCTCGCCCTTGGTGACGCTGGACCCCTTCGCCGAAAAGTTGATCACGTCGGCGCTGAGCCGCTTGGCCGCCGCCTCGAAGGAGATCCGGGTACGGGTGGAGTCCTCGTAGAAGAGGTTCACCACGGTGCGGCCGCGCAGCGCGGGCAGCTTCTTGACCTCGCGGCCGGCCACGGCGGCCATCTCGGCGGCGGTGTCCAGGATCTCAGTGGCGGTGTCGGCGTCCAGGTCGGCGCCGGAGAGCAGGTGCCGGATCAAGAGCAGTGCCGCCTTTCGTTCGCGACTGCGGGGCTCCGCTGCGCTGCACTCCTCGCGCTCACCGTGGGCCGCCTTTCGTTCGCGACTGCGGGGCTCCGCTGCGCTGCACTCCTCGCGCTCACCGTGGGCCGCCTTTCGTTCGCGACTGCGGGGCTCCGCTGCGCTGCACTCCTCGCGCTCACCGTGGGACCTCCCCGTAGAGGCGGACCTCGTCCGCGCCGTCGGTCTCGGCCAGCGTCACCTTCACGCTCTCGGCGAGCGCCGTCGGGATGTTCTTGCCGACGTAGTCGGCGCGGATCGGCAGCTGCCGGTGCCCTCGGTCGACCAGCACGGCGAGCTGTACGGACGCCGGCCGCCCCAGGTCGCCCAGTGCGTCGAGGGCGGCGCGGACGGTGCGGCCGGAGAAGAGCACGTCGTCGACGAGGATCACCCGCATGCCGTCGATTCCGCCGGCCGGCAGTTGGGTGGGGCCGACCGCCCGCGTGGCGTGCCGGCGCAGGTCGTCGCGGTAGAGGGTGATGTCGAGCACGCCGACCGGGACGGAGATGCCCTCGAAGGCGCTGATCCGGGCGGCGAGACGCCGGGCCAGCGGAGCGCCGCGGGTCGGGATGCCGAGCAGCACGGTGTCGGCCGCGCCCTGGGTCTTCTCGAGGATCTGGTGGGCGATCCGGTCGACGACGCGTTGGACGTCGGCGCTGGTCAGAATCACCTTCACCGAGGGTTGTCGCGGTGGCGACGAGCGGGCAGCCGATGGGTACGCCACGGCAGACCTCCTTCCCCGCCTCACGGGACGGGTCGTTAAAGGATGTCGGGTCCTCCGGGCCGGCCGTGGACGGCCGGCGGAGGGGCTTCGGCCACGTTACCAGTGGTCGCCGCCCCGATCGCGCTCGGGCACAGTGGGCCACGCCACGGTCGGTCAGCATCCGCTGACCGACAAGTCAGCGAGACGAAACGGGACAACTCACCCAGGGTGCCCAAGAGGAAGGTCATCACCACTTGACCACGTGTACGAATCCCCGTACCGTCACGCTCCGTAGCGACCGCTGGGAGAACCCCGAGCAGCACTGGGAGTGTCCGAATGCCCTCTGAATACGCCAAGTCTCTGGGCGCCCGCCTGCGCTCCATCCGCCAGCAGCAGGGCCTGTCCCTGCAGGGTGTGGAGGAGAAGTCGAACGGGCGTTGGAAGGCGGTCGTGGTCGGCTCGTACGAGCGCGGCGACCGGGCCGTCACGGTGTCCCGCCTGGCCGAGTTGGCCGAGTTCTACCGCGTACCGGTCTCGGAGCTGCTGCCCGACGGCAGCGGGGTGCGGCACGAGCCCACCAGCAAGATCGTGCTGGACCTGGAGCGGCTCTACGACGAGGCCAGCGAGGACCTGGCCTACGTCGCCCGGTACGCCCGCGCCATCCAGCAGCAGCGGGGTGACTACAACGGCCGGGTGCTGTCGATCCGCGCCGACGACCTGCGCGCCCTCGCGATCGTCTACGACGCCTCGCCGTCCGGCCTGATCGAGCGGCTGACCGAGCACGGCGTGCTGGTCGCCGACCCCCGCGCCTTCTTCGCCTCCTGACCTGCGCTGTCGCCACGAAGGGCCCGTGCCGTCCGGCACGGGCCCTTTCGTCGGTTCCGCTCGCTCCGCGAGCGGGCCTCAGCGGGTGGCGTACTCGGCGATACGGCCGAGCAGACCGTTGAGGAAGCGGGGCGAGTCGTCGGTCGACATCTGGCGAGCCAGCTCGACCGCCTCGCTGATCGCCACCGCGTCGTCGATCTCGTCGACGTACAGCAGCTCGTAGACCGCGATCCGGGCGAGGTTGCGGTCGACCACCGGCATCCGGTCCAGCGTCCAGCCCTCGGCGTAGCTGGAGATCAGCTCGTCGATCCGGTCCAGGTGACCGGCCACGCCCTCGACCAGACCGACCGCGTACCCGAGGTGCTCGGGGCGCGGCTTCTCGATCCGCTCGACGTAGCCGGCGAGCACCTCGCTCGGCGGACGATCACGCAGGTCGGCCTCGAAGAGCACGTCCAGCGCCCGCTTGCGCGCCTTGCGGCGCGCCGGCATCTGCTGCTTCGGACCCTCGGCCATCAGGCGCGGCCGAGGTAACGGCCGTCGCGCGTGTCGACCTTGATCTTCTCGCCGGTGGTGATGAAGAGCGGCACCTGCACGGTCGCGCCGGTCTCCACGGTCGCCGGCTTGTTGCCGCCGGTGGACCGGTCGCCCTGCAGGCCCGGCTCGGTGTAGGTGACCTCCAGCACAACGGAGGTCGGCAGCTCGATGTAGAGCGGCACCCCCTCGTGCATGGCCACGGTCGCCTCGGCCTCGGGCAGCAGGTAGTTGGCCGCCTCGCCGACCGTCCCGCCGGGCACAGTGATCTGGTCGAACGTGTCCAGATCCATGAAGACGTAGTCCTCGCCGTCGGCGTAGAGGTACTGCATCGTGCGCTTGTCCACGGTCGCGGTCTCGACCTTGGTGCCCGCGTTGAAGGTCTTGTCGACCACCTTGCCGGACAGCACGTTCTTCAGCGTGGTACGCACGAACGCACCACCCTTACCGGGCTTGACGTGCTGGAACTCGACGACGGACCAGAGTTCCCCGTCGAGGTTGAGTACCAGGCCGTTCTTCAGGTCGTTGGTGGTGGCCATTTCCTGCCTTGATCATCATTTGGCGGACAGACCTGTGAAGTCTACTAGCCGCCATCCAACCCGCCGCCTGCCGGCGTCAGCCGGCCTCGGCGCGGGCGGCGAGGTGGTGGAGGGCGAGGCGGTAGCCGTCCACGCCGAGCCCGCAGATCACCCCGGTGGCCACCGCCGAGACGACCGAGTGATGCCGGAACTCCTCGCGGGCGTGGATGTTGGAGATGTGCACCTCCACCAGCGGGCCACGCAGCAGGGCGCAGGCGTCCCGGACGGCGATCGAGTAGTGCGACCACGCGGCCGGGTTGAGCACCACGGCCGCCTCCTCGTCCGCCGCGGCGTGCAGCCAGCCGATCAGCTCGTGCTCCGCGTCGGTCTGCCGGACGGTGACGTCCAGCCCGAGCGCCCGCCCGGTCGACTCGCAGAGTTCGACCAGGTCGGCGTAGCTGGTCACGCCGTAGACGTCGACCTGGCGGGTGCCCAGCCGGCCCAGGTTCGGTCCGTTGAGCACGTACACCCTCATGAGGCGGCCACCGCGCCGTACGCCTCGTGCAGCAGCTCGTCGTCCGGGCCCTCCAGCATCGCCGGCCGGGCCAGCCCGTCGAGCACCACGAAGCGCAGCCGGCTGCCCCGGGACTTCTTGTCGACCCGCATGGTGGCCAGCAGCCGGGGCCAGGCATCGGCCGGGTAGCTGGTGGGCAGGCCGAGCGCGGTCACCACGTCGCGGTGCCGCCGCGCCGTGGCGTCGTCCAGCCGACCGGCCAGCCGGGCCAACTCGGCGGCGTACACCAAGCCGACCGAGACCGCGTGGCCGTGCCGCCAGCGGTACCCCTCGACCTTCTCGATCGCGTGGGCGAGGGTGTGCCCGTAGTTCAGCACCTCCCGGACGCCCGACTCGCGCAGGTCCCCTGCGACCACGTCGGCCTTCACCCGGATCGCCCGCTCGATCAGCTCCCGGGCGACCGGCCCGGCCGGGTCGGTCGCCGCCGCCGGGTCCCGCTCGACCAGGTCGAGGATGACCGGGTCGGCGATGAACCCGCACTTGACCACCTCGGCCAGCCCGGCGGCCAGGTCGACCGGCGGGAGGCTGTCCAGCGTGGCGAGGTCGGCCAGCACCCCGACCGGCGGGTGGAACGCACCGACGAGGTTCTTGCCGGCCGCGGTGTTGATGCCGGTCTTGCCGCCCACCGCCGCGTCGACCATGCCCAGCAGCGAGGTGGCCACCGGCACCCAGCGCACCCCGCGCAGCCAGCAGGCGGCCACGAACCCGGCCAGGTCGGTCACCGCACCGCCGCCCAGCCCGACCACCGCGTCGGTGCGGGTGAACCCGGCCGCACCGAGCCGGTCCCAGCACTGCGCCGCCACGTCGACGTGCTTGCCGGCCTCGGCGTCGGGCACCTCGATCAGCAGGGGCGCCATGCCGGCCGCGCGCAACCGGGCGCCGATCCCGTCGGCCAACTCCTTCAGTGGCGGGGCGTGCAGCACCGCCACCTGGGTGGCGTCGGGCAACAGCCCGGGCAGCGCGTCGAGCAGGTCACGTCCGACCAGCACGTCGTACGGCCGTTCGCCGCCGACCGGGATCCGGGTCACCTCGTCCATCGGGAGCCTAACCCTCCGTGCGCAGCAGCTGCGCGATCTCGGCGGCGATCTCCTCCGGCGTCCGCCCGTCGGTGACCACCGTGGTGGTGGCCACCTCGGCGTAGAACGGGCGGCGCTGGTCCATCAGGTGCTTGAGGGTGGCCCGAGGATTGATCGCCAGCAGTGGACGGCCGACCCCGAGGCCGATGCGCTTCACGGCGTCGGGCAGCTCGACGGACAGGTGCACCACCCGGTGCCCGACCAGCGCGGCCCGGTTCTCCTCGGCCAGCACCGCACCGCCGCCGAGGGCGAGCACCCCGGCGTACGAGGCCAGCGCCGCGGCCACCGCCGACCGTTCGAGGGTCCGGAAGTGGTCCTCCCCCTCGTCGATGAAGATCTCCGGGATCGGCTTGCCGGCGAGGCGCTCGATGTCGGCGTCGGTGTCGCGGAACTCGACCCCGAGCGTGGCCGCCAGGGCCTGCCCGACGGTGGTCTTGCCCGAGCCGGGCGCACCGACCAGGACGCAGACCGGACGGGTGGAACCGGTCATCGGATCACCAGCGCGTCGAGGTAGCCGGCCAGATTACGCCGCATCTCGGCGACCGAGTCACCGCCGAACTTCTCCACCGCCGCCTCGGCCAGCACCAGTGCCACCATCGCCTCGGCGACGACAGCGGCGGCGGGCACCGCGCAGACGTCGGAGCGCTGGTTGATCGCGGTGGCCGGCTCGCCGGTGGTGACGTCGACCGTGGCCAGGGCGCGGTTGAGCGAGGAGATGGGTTTCATCGCGGCCTTCACCCGCAGCGGCTCACCGGTGGTGATGCCACCCTCCAGGCCACCGGCCCGGTCGGTGACCCGGCGCACGCCGGTGGCGGTCGGCATGATCTCGTCGTGCGCCTCGGAGCCCCGGGACCGGGCCTGCTGCCAGCCGTCACCGATCTCCACGCCCTTGATCGCCTGGATCGACATCAGCGCGGTGGCCAGCCGGGCGTCGAGCTTGCGGTCCCACTGCACGTGGCTACCCAGGCCCGGCGGAACCCCGTACGCCAGCACCTCGATCACGCCACCGAGGGTGTCGGCGGCCTTCTTCGCGGCGTCGACCTCGGCGACCATCCGGGCGCTGGCCTCGGGGTCGAGGCAGCGCAGCGGGTCAGCGTCGATGCGCTCGGCGTCCTCCGGGCGGGGGCGCAACCCCGGCTTGGCGGCGATCGGGCCCAGCTCGACCACGTGCGAGACGATCTCGACGCCGAGCGCCTGACGCAGCAGCGCCTTGGCCACGGTGCCGACGGCCACCCGGGCGGCGGTCTCCCGCGCACTGGCCCGCTCCAGGATCGGGCGGGCGTCGGTGTGGCCGTACTTCTGCATGCCGGCGAGGTCGGCGTGGCCCGGCCGGGGGCGGGTGAGCGGCGCGTTGCGGGCCTGCCGGGCCAGTTCCTCGGGGTCGACCGGGTCGGCGGCCATCACGGTGCGCCACTTCGGCCACTCGGAGTTGCCCACCCGGATGGCGACCGGGCTACCCAGCGTCGCCCCGTGCCGCACCCCGCCGATGATCTCGACCTCGTCCTGCTCGAAAGACATCCGGGCGCCCCGGCCGTAGCCGAGCCGGCGGCGGGCCAACTCCCCGGCAACCTCGGTGGAGGTCACCTCGATCCCGGCGGGCACCCCCTCCACCAGCGCGACGAGGGCGGGTCCGTGCGATTCCCCTGCGGTCAACCAGCGCAACACAGCGGCAAGTCTGTCACGCCCGGTGTCCACCACCCCGCGCCGCCCGCCGCGTCCCGCCCTGCGGACACACCGGAAAACCCGCGCGCCATCGAACCTTTTCAACCTGAACCGCCCGGTCGTCGTCTGGTCAGATGCCCCGGCCGCGCTTGTGCAGGGTGCGCAGCACCGCGTCGGCCCGGACCACCCGTCCGGCCACCGCCAGAGCCAGGTACGCACGGGGTTCGCGCGGGTTGCGGCGGATGGTCCGCCGGGCCCAGCGCAGCGCGCCGCGCCGGTCGCCGGAGGCGGCCCGGGCGAACGCGATCTGCCCGGCGACCCGCGCCTCCCCCGCCGGCTGGGTGCCGAACTCGGGATAGCGGTCCAGCAGCCACTGCAACGCCTCGGAGATGGTGTCCCACCGCTGGGCGAAGTACGACCGCCGGTGCCAGCGCACCAGCACGTACGGGGTGCGCAGGTTGACCAGCGGGGCGCTGCGGGCGGCCCGGAGCAGGAACTCGTAGTCCTCGGCGTAGCTGCCCGGGATCTCCTCGTCGACCAGTCCGAACCCGTCGCGCAGCGCCGCCGCCCGGATCAGGAAGGTCGACGGATGCAGTTCGGTCATCCGGTCCCGCAGCAGGTCGGCCAGGCTGATCGAGTCGCGGTCCAGCACCCGCTCGACGGTGTGCCCGTTGTAGTTGACCCGGATGCCGCAGCTGACGAACTCGGCGCCGGGCACCGCGGCCAGGGCGTCGGCCTGGGCGGTCAGCTTGCCGGGCAGCCACTCGTCGTCGTCGTCGCAGAAGGCCACCAGGTCACCGGTGGCGGCCAGGGTGCCGCAGTTCCGGGCTCCGGCCAGTCCCGGGGTACGCGTGTTGGTGACCATCCGTACCGGCCGCCGGGGGCTGGACAGCTCGGCCAGCGACGGGTCCGGCTCGGACTGGTCGTACACCACGACCACCTCGACCGGCCCGGGGTAGTCCTGCGCGACGATCGCCCGTACCGCTGCCCGCAGCAGCTCCGGGCGGTCCCGGGTGGGCACGACGGCACTCACGCTCGGGTGCCCGGTCATCGATGCGGCCTTTCGTTCGGGCCGAGCCCGCGCCACGGCCACCACCGGGGCCGGTGGCGCCGCTGCTCGGCGACGGCCACCAACTCCTCGACGATCACGCCGACCCGCCGCACCGCGGCCCGCTGCCCGTCGGCCGCCTCGGCGTCCATGGTCACCGTGAACCGCGACCGGTCGGTCAGGCCGGCGGCGAGCGTGTCCAGCAGGTCCCGCCGGGACTCGCAGAGCGCGACCAGGCCGGCCGCGCCGAGCCGGCGGGCGAACAGTTGCTGGTGGTCGTCGACGTGTTCACCACGCGTCGGGTCGCGGGGCACCACGATCGGCAGGTGCCCGTGCCGGCGGGCCTCCAGGATCGTGGCCGGGCCGCCGTGGCAGACCACCAGGTCGGCCCGGGCCATCGCGGCCTGCAACTCGGCGTGGCCGAGGAACGGCACCGCGTCGGGCAGGCCGGCGACCGGGGTGTATCCGTGCTGCACGGTCAGCACGACCTCCGCGGGCACCTCGGCGTGCCAATCCCGCAACCAGTCGACCAACCGGTCGAAGGGATGCTTGTCGGTGCCGACGGCGGCCAGCAGCCGGACTGGACAATCGGGGTCCGACCGCTCGCTCATAACAGCGTCCCCACGACGGTGGCCTCCGGGTACTGGCGGCGCTGCTCCTCCCACTGGACGAGCATCGCCGACAGGAAGGGGCGGCACAGCCGGGCGGTCAGCGTGGGCGTGTCGATCCGGTCGTAGACCTCGATGTACACGGTCGGGATGCGCCGCAGCCGGGCCAGCACGACGAACGGCACGGCCACGCCCGCCCCGGTGGTGACCACTGCGGCGACCCGCCGCCGGCGCAGCACGCGCGCCGCCAGCACCGTGTTGCGCAGCAGGTTGGGCAGGTTCCGGGTGGTCGGATGGTGCGCCGGGATCACCTCCTCGCCGGTGAGCAGCGACACCGCCCCGGGTGTGTCGAAGGTGACCCAGCAGCGCGGCCAGGTCTCGTACCAGGAACGTAGGGCCAGCAGTTGGGCCAGGTGTCCGCCGCTGGATCCGACCAGCAGCAACAGTGGACGTTCCTCGGGCTCCTCGTTCGTGGTGTTCACGCGACTCCCCACAAGATTCGCTGGAGTTCTTCTCGTCGCCAGGCGAATCGATCATCGTCCATAGCGTTTCTCGATCACGTCCAACAGCCCCGGATGCAGAACCGGGTTCCAGCCCGCGCCGGCCTCGGCCAGGCGCCAGGCACGAAGCCACATCTCCATCAGATAGGCATCGGCCACCAGCGCCCGCCGATCGGCATCCAGGCCGAGCCGGTCGCCGTACCGGTCCAGCGACCGCCCGACCTGGTCGGCCGCGGTGGCGACCGGTTGCCCCCGCAGCACCACGGACCGCTGGAACGCGTCGTGGGCCAGGTCGAACCCGACGGGTACGTCCGGCCGGCTGTGCTCCCAGTCCCAGGCGACCAGACCGCCGGCGTACCGGCCGAGGTTCCACGGCACCCAGTCGCCATGCCAGTGTCCGAACTCGACGGTGGTGCCGCCGTGCCGGCGCGCCAGCTCGGCGACCGCCCGCACCGCACGGCCTCCGGTGGCATCCGCGGTGGCCGCCCACCCCGCCTCGGCGGCCAGCCGGGCCAGGAACGGCGAGCCGGCCAGCGGTCGGGGCTCGGGCGGTGGCCGACCACGACGGGCCACCGCGAGCATCGTCGGGACATCCGGCGGCGCGTCGGCCGGCACCCCCCGGATTCGCTCCGGCAGCGGCTCGACCACCGCGACCACCTGTTCCGCCCAGGTGATCTCGGCGAGCAGCCGGGGCGTGCCGGGATGCCCAGCCACGCCGGCCACACCGGCCAGCTCCCGCAGTGCCGCCGCCTCGGCGGTGACCAGTGCCCGGGTCGCGTCGTTCCAACCGATCTTGGCGTAACCGCGTGGCGTGCCGGCGCCGTCGAACAGTTGCAGCGTCGGCTTGTGGTTCGGGTCCGGCGGGCGCACCCCGCAGGCCGCGTACATCGCTGCGCGGAAGGCACCCGCCGGTCTGGCGAGCCCCACGGCCCCGGACGGAAGCTGACCCGCTTCGCCGCCGAGCAGTGCGGCGAGCCGGTCGGCGAGCAGCACCTCGGCGGGGTCGAGCCCGGTGGGCAGGGCGACGGTCAGGACCGGGAACGGCGCCCGGGCGACCACGCCGGCCCGGGCCGCCACGCCGAGCGCGGCCCGTACGACCCGTACCTTGGTCGGGCGCAGCCTGTTGTACGCCAGCAGCGCCGCCGCCGTGACCCGGGGCGAGCCCAGCGGCAGCAGGAACCGCGACCGGGCGACCGACGGGACGACCGCGTAGCGGGCCACCACGGCGTGCCCGGCCGGCGGCCCGGCGTCCACCACCAACGCGATGCGCTCGTCACCGAAGACCGCCCGGGTCACCCACCCCAGCCCGTCGCCGCGCGAGCGGGGGTCGGCCGAGGCGGTGGCCGCCGCGGTCATGCGGCCCGGTCCGGCCAGTCGAGCCGCAACCCCAGCCGCTGCCGCAACGCCTCGTTGTGCGGGCGGTAGTACTCGGTCAGCTCGGCGCGCAGCGCCGGCTCCAGCGGCGCCGAGCGCCGGTCGTTGTAGACCTTGAAGTCGGGCGGCTCGAACGGGGGCAGGCCGAGGAAGTCCAGGGTGCGGCGGTAGGTCCCCCGTGCGTCGCGGTAGAGGTCCTCGCTGGGCAGGAAGAGGATCCGCGACCGGTCGAAGCGGTCCAGCCACGGTTCGAGGTGTTCCAGGTATCGGCCGCGGGTTCGGTAGGTGTACCAGTCGTAGGGCTGGCTGAAGTGGTCCGGTTCGGCGATCAGCCGCTCCCGCTCGCCGGCCGTACGCTCCGGCTCGGCGGCCAGCGCGGCAGCGAAGTCCAGCGGCTCGACACCGTTGGTCCGCCGCTCCTTCCAGTGCGAGTACGCCCGCTCCACCGGATCACGCAGCAGCACGATCAGCCGCACCGACGGCATCAGCGCGGCGACCCTCGCCGCGACCAGGGGGTGGAACATGTACAGCGGGGCGGCCTCGCCGACCCGGACCGGACCGCCCTGGCGGCTCTCCAGCGCCTCCCGCTGCCGCAGGGTCGGAAAGTGCGAGCGGTACCACGCCTCGCCGCGACGCCAGTTCTCCTCGAAGTAGTGCGAGGACTTGGTGTTCCAGGCCGGGAAGAGCCGGGGCACCAGCGGGTGCTGGATGAGGTAGTTCCACAGCGAGGTGGTGCCGCCCCGTTTGGTACCGATGATGAGGAAGTCCGGCAGCGGCCGGCGGTCGCTGGTGCGGACCCCGTAGTCGACGAGGCTCTCCCGTACCCGGTTCGTCACCTGGGTCGGCACCAGCTGTTTCACCCGGTCCCGGATGGACGGCACCACGACCTCACCTGCCCTTCGACGGCCGTGGCGGGGTGCCGTCCGGCTCCCCGCCACGGATCTGCACCATGGTCACCCGGACACGGCGCCGCACTCCGGGCACCGTCAACAAACCGACGCAAATGGTGGCTAAAGTGGCCACCGCCAGCATCAGGCCGGGAATGCCTCGCCCGGCGAGCGCCACCGCCGCCACCGCTGCCGTGCCGACCCCGCCCACGATGGTCGCGGCCGCGACGAGCATCCGGTGGTCGACCAGGGGCTGACCGACCACCAGCCGAGCGCAGGTGGCCGCGGTGAGGTTCTCGGTGGCGATGCCGGCGGCCCACGCCAGCGCCGCGCCGGTCGCGCCGTGGGCGGGGATCAGCACCAGCCCGAGCGCGACGGTGACCAGCAGCCCGGCCAGCACGCTGGAGAGATGCAGACCGCTGCGCCCACCCATCAGCAGCATGCTCTGCACGTTGCCGACGCCGGTGTTGATCAGCATCGCCAGCGCGAGCACGGTCATCGCGGCGGCACCGGCGGTGAACTCGGACCCGAACAACGCCAGGAAGGCCGGCCCGAACACGGCGAGCAGCAGGTACACCGGCCAGGAGAGCACCAGCCCCCAGGTGGTCATCTGCCGGTGCACGGCCGCGGCGGCGGCCACCTCCCCGCGACCGAGCAGCCGCGACAGCTGCGGGGAGACCGCCACCCGTAGCCCCTGCATCGCCAGTTGCCCGGCGAGGACGTAGCGACCCACCGCCCCGAAGACGCCGGCCTCGGCCGGGCCGGCCAACGCGGAGGTGAGCAGCACGCCGATCCACATGCTGCCGGCGTCGATCGCCGCGGACCCGGCCCGCGGCAGCGCGAACCGCCAGAACGTGGTCCAGTCGGCGCGCTCCGGGCGCAGCCGCGCACCTTCTCGCACGCCGAGCGGCCCGGCGGCCAGGACCAGGCACACCAGTAACGCGACGGCGGCGGGCACGAGCCAGCCGGTCATGCCGGCCAGCAGCCCACCACCGGCGAGCGCCGCCGCGCCGACCAGCAGCGGCCGGGCCACCGGCAGCAGGAGGAACTGCACCGCGACGTACGCGCGCATGGGGCGTACGCACCGCAGCACGGCCAGCAGCAGGTTCATCGCGACCACCACGGGCACCGCCGCGAAGGTCATCACCAGCAGCGGGCCGCCGGCCGGCCCGAGCAGCTGGCCGGCCACCAGCGCCCCGCCCACGGCGACGAGCACGGCGACCAGCAGCGGCGGCGCCAGGGCGACCGGCAGCACCCGCGCGGCGTCACCGGTCACGCCAGCGCGCCGACGGGGCAGCGCCCACATCAGCCCGGTCTCCGCGCCGAGGGTGCAGACCGCGGCGGCGACGGTCACCACGCCGATCGCGGCGAAGAACGCCCCGGACCCGGTGGTGCCGTAGCTGCGGGTGATGACGACCGCCAGCACGAAGCCGAACATGCCGCTGGCGGCGGCGCCGAGCAGTCCGACGACTCCGCTGCGGGCGCTGCGCCGGGTCTCGGCCGCGCCGTCCACCGCGCCGGCCGCCACCCCCACACCGCCGGAGGCACCGGGTCGGTCGCGGGGCGGCGGGTGGGTCGCTGCGGTCATGCTGGCATCACCGGACGCGGCGATGGCCGGGCGGACGGGGCGAGTCTCTCCCGCTCGGTGAGAGCCATCGCGAAGGAAACCGCGAAGAAGGCGAGCGCGAGATTCTGGTTGGCCATCCCGTAGAAGGGGATCTGCACCAGGCAGACCACCGGTACGACGGACAGCCACTGCCCCGCCGCCGAGGTGGCTTGGGCGCAGATCAGCGCGGCGGCGACGAACCAGGCGAGGAAGCACAGCAGCGCGGGCACGCCGTGGCTGAACAGAACCATCCACAGCTGGCCCTGGGTGCCGATCGGAGCGTCGGCGGCGACAGTGTCCACATCCAACGGCGCGCCGTAGCCCAGCCACGGCGAGTCACCCACCCGGCGCAACACCTCGACGTAGAGCGAGAACCGGTCGCTGTTGGTGTCACTGGACCCGACACGGTTGCCGATCAGCTCGGTGATCGGGATGACCAGGGCGGCGAGCCCCCCGATCACCACCACCCCGACGATGGAGGCGACCAGCCGCGCGTTGCCCCGCACCGCGGCCCGTACGCCGAGCACGGCCAGGCCCACGCCGAGGCTGAGGAACATCGCCCGGTTGAGGGTGAGGAACGCCGGCACCAGCGACAGCGGCAGCGAGCCCAGCAGCGCCCACCGCAGCGGGCCGCGGCGCCGCAGCATGGTGTACGCGACCACACAGGGCAGGGTCATGGCGTATGCGCTGCCGTAGGTGTTGGTGTACGCGTACGGCGCTGCCGGCCGGTAGATCGGGTTGAGCGACCGGGCACTGTACTCGGCGGTGGTGAGGTGGACCATGTCGTTGATGAACGGGGCGCGGGCCACGCCGCCGGGCAGCAGCATCTCCACCGGGGTGGTCAGCGCGAGGCGCGGCGCCAGCACGCTCAGCCAGCCCAGGGCGACCAGCCCGAACCAGAACGCGCACAGCGGCACCAGCACGGCGGCCTGGTCGGGGCGCTCCCGGGCGACTGCGTAGACGTACACCGCGACGACCAGCGCGGTGAGGTAGAAGGCCAGCCGCAGTGCGAAGGTCAGCACCGAGACCGGCGACTGCAGCCGGGTGGCGCTGACCACCACGATGGCCAGGAACAGAAGGAAGATCGCCGCGGCGGGCGGCAGCGGCACCCGGCCCCGGGTCGCCAGCAGCGTGAACAGCAGCGCACCCAGCAGGGGCCAGCCGAGATAGAAACCGCCCGTCAACCACCAGAGCGGGACCAGACCGAACATCGCGGCCAGCGGCCACAGCGGAAGTTGGGGCGGCGGCGCCACGTTCGGCGCGGCGACACCGGGCGGCCGGGGCGGCTCGGTCTCCGCCAGGGCGAGGGCTACCGGCACGGCCTCAGCTCCGCCCGCTGCGGGACAGCACGAAACCCAGTGGTTCGACTCCGGCCACCCGCAGCCGCCCGGCGAGTCGGCGCAGGTCGGCCTGGCGGGTCCGGTCGCGCTCGACCACGACCACCGCGGTGCCCTGCCGGGCCACCGCCACCCCGCGCTCGTCGGCCTCGGCCGGCGGGGCGTTGTACAGCACCAGGCGGTGGTCGGCGCCCTGGCGCCAGGTGCCGAACCGGACGCTACCGGCTCCCACCGCGACTTGTTCGTTGCTGGTCACCCGGCCGTTGCCGGTCCGGGCGGCGACCCGGGGCAACGTGAGCGTGGACTCCGGGTCGGTCGAGCGCGAGGCCACCGGATACGGCGAGGGCCGCCGATGGATCACCTCGGTGGGACCGTCGTCGGTGTCCGTGGTGACCGGCGCGGGTCGGGGCTTCGGCACGGCGGGCCGGGTCGGGTCGAGGCTGGCCGGCAGCCGGTCCCGGTCGGCGAGCACCGCAGTTCGCAACCGTTCGGTGCGACCGCTGTCGTCGGCCACGAACACCTCCCGGCCGGCCACCGCCAGGGCGACCGCGAGCCCGGCGGTGATGGCGGTGGCGTCCTCGCGGGCGCTCACCACGGCGACCCGTGCGGGTTGACGTACCCGCTCGGCGACGGCCATCGCGACGTAGCGAATGTCGGCGTCGACCGCCCTGCCGCGCAGCCCTCTGCGCCGGATGGTGCCCAGCAGCGGCAGGCCGGTGCTGTCCTGGGCGTCGGCCACGGTCCGGATCCGGCGGTCCACGGATTCCCAGACGAAGGCGAGAACCAGCCCGATCAGGGCGCCGCCGAGCAGCCCCGAGGCCATCAGCAGCGGCACGCTACCGGCCGCGGAGGTCAGCGCCCGCTCGGCGCTCTGGGTGACCCAGCCCGGGTTCACGTCGACCGCGGCGATCTCCGTCCGGGCGGAGTTGAGCTGGGTGAGCTGGTTGTTGATGCCACCGAGTTCGGCGACCGCCGCGTTGGCGGCGCTGGTGTCCCGGGCGTTGTTGATCCGCCGCTGCACCGCGCTCTGCTGCTCGACCACCTTGGCGATGCTGGCGTCGTACGAGCGCAGCATCTCCGCGCGCTGCTTCTCGTACATGGTGCGGCGGACGTCCAGATACTGCTGCGCGGCGAGGTTGGCGCCCTGCACCGCCTGCTCGGCGCTGCCCGACCGGTAGGCGAAGCGCAGTATCTGCCCGCCGGTGGGCACCTCGACCTCGAGCGCGTCGCGTATCGCGCGCTGGTCCGTGCCGAACGCCGCCGCCAGTTGTCCCACCACCTCGGTGCCAGTGGCGATGCCGCTCTCCACGTTCATGTTCACCGCCCGGTCGGCGGCGGCGCCGCTGGGCGTGAACGCGTCGGTGACCACCGGCCGGACCGCCACCACCGCGTTGGCCGTCACCATGGGGGGCGCCAGCAGCAGGTAGCCCGCCGCGGCGGCCAGCCCGACCACGGCGACCGCCCCAACCAGCCGGATCCGGTGCAGCGGGATGCGCAGCAGGTCGGTGATCGTGACGGTGCGGTGCGGCGCGGCGCCGCTCGCGCCGTCGCCGACCCAGGGGCTGGTAGCAGCATCAGTCATGGAGCTTCTTCACCGTCTGTTGTGGATTGCCGATGACCACGACTCCGGGCGGCACGTCCGTCCGGACCACTGTCGCGGCACCGACCACGCTGTCCCGACCGATCCGTACGCCCTTCAGGACCAGCGCGTGCGCCCCGATCCACACGTTGTCCTCGATCGCGATCGGGGCACGGGTGGCCGCCGTCGGCGGGTCGTGCCGCTGGCCCGGTGGCAGGTTGTGGAAGTCGTTGTCGACGAGTTCACAGTCCGACAGCAGGCACCGGTCCCCGATGGTCACCGCTGTCCAGGCGCCGATCCAGGTGGCGTTGAGCAGGCAGTTCGCCCCGACCCGCACCTCGCCGGGTCCGGCGAAGCGGACCCGCTTGTTCAACCGGGTGTGATCACCGATGCTGACCCGTACGCCGCGACGCAGTCGGATCCGGCCGCGAATCTCCACCTCTCGGCCAAGGGTCAGACGTGGGTAGCGCAACCGGTACCAGCCGCGTTTGACCGCGAACACGATCCGCACCGCACGTCCACGACGAATGCCGGTCAACGGGGCTCCCATGTCCGACGGGCCGGCGACAGTGGATCCGTCGCCGGCCCAACATGAACAAACTATCGAGGAATCTTTACGAAGGGTGAACGCTACTGCACAGAAAAGTACATCGAAGGACTTGACCATGTCAGCCCCGGAGTGCCGGTGGCGATCACCGTCGCCCCGGCGCCGTTCACCACCGGGGCCGGGGCGGCGCTCGGGTCGAACGGCACGGCGCGCAGCGACCCGTCGGTGGCGCCGTGGACGATCCGCCCGTTCACCCAGGCCATGCCGCGCACCGCCGACCAGGTGACACCCGTGGTCGGCAGGGCGAACTCGGTGGCACCCAGGTAGTTGCCGTCGATCTCGAAGTAGCGGTAGTAGAGGTTGTTGGCACCGCTACGGGTGTAGTAGAGCCGGCCGTCGAGGAAGAACGCCCCGGTCAGCAAGGCCGGGTTGTACCAGTCGTTGTAGCCGGACGCCTCCCAGGGCACCCCGATCGTCCCGCCGTTGAACAGCGAGATGTCGATCCGGCTGCCGGTCGGAGTGCCCGCGACCAGGCGCGACCAGTAGATCCGATCGTCGACCCGCCAGGTCGCCCCGGCACCGGTGTAGTTCGGCTGGCTGACGGTGGTGGCGGTGCCGAGGGCGCTGCCGGTGAACGGCACCTTGGCCAACTGCCCACTGCCGACGCTGAGGTACAGGTGACCGCTGCTCGCCGTCGGAGGGTTCCTCGGCGTGATGGTGCGTCCGCCGATGAGCGGGAAGACGCCGAGTCGACCGTGGTACTCGTTGCCCATCCCGTCGGAGTTGTGGCCGAAGTACAGACCGTCGCTGCCGCGCCAGAGCACCGGCACCGAGGAGCCCCAGGAGGTGCTGCCGGCGGGCAAGGCGGACCCGCCGCTGCGGCGCGGGTTCCAGTTCACCGGCATGCCGGTGGCCGGACTGACCGCACCGATACCGAGCCGGTCGATCGCGCCGGGGCCGGCGCTGTCGCTGGCGTTCGGGTTGTTCAGCCAGCGGAAGTGCCCGCCGAGGTAGATGACGTTGTCCGCCACCTCGACGGAGGTGATCGTGTCGTTGCCGGTGAAATTGACCCAGGTGGCGAGCTGGTTGGCGCCGCGGGCGGCGGTCTCGAAACGGACCAGCGCGTCGCAGTACGCGGCCGGCCAGCCGGCGCCGCCGTTGGTGCCGACCACGAACCAGTCGCCGCCACCGCCGAAGCGCACGTCCTGCACGTAGTGCACGAACGTCGCCGGTGCCGCGCACGGCGGGACGAACTTCTCGGTACTCCAGTCGATCACGCTGGCCGTGCCGGTGAGGTCGACCAGCGCCAGCTGGTTACGCGGCAGGTCGTTGACGTAGAGGAAGTTGCCGCCGACGACGAGGGTGCCGCCGTCCGGAGAGACGTCGATGGTCCAGGCGTACATGCTGGTGCCGTGCCGGCCGACGGAGGTGTTGATGTTGAAGGTCGGGTCGATGGCTCCGGTGGTCGCGTCGAGCCGGCCGAGCCCGGAGTGCGCGGTGCCGTTGAGCCAGTTGAAGGCGCCGGCCACGTAGAGCCGGTTGCCGTGCAGCACCAGGTCGCGGACGGTGCCGCCGTCGGAGCGGCCGACCCAGCTGTCGACGATCATCCCGGTGGCCGGATCCAGCGCCATCAGATTCCGGCGGGCCACACCGTTGACGTTCTTGAACGCCCCGCCGACGATGAGGATCCCGCCCGGACCGGCGACGAGGGAGTTCACCGCACCGTCGAGCACCGGCAGGAAGGCCGGGGAGATCGTGCCGGTGATCCGGTCGTACGCGAACAGGTAACTCCGGGCGACCCACGCCGAGGTGGCCGTCTGGCGGATCTGGGTAAAGCTTCCCCCGACGTAGACCGCGTTGCCGATCTGCGCGAAGGCGCGGGCCTCACCGTCCCTGGCGTGCGGGGTGTGGTCGGCGGGGTTGGCCGTCACCAGGGTGGCCGGCTCGGGCGCCGGCACCACGGCCGCGGCTGCCGCGACGGGCACGGTCAGTACGGCCGCGACGGTTACCAGCGCGACGGCTCCGGCGCCGAGACGATGTCGGCGGACGGAGCGCCACGGGACGGGGATTCTGGGCACGCTGCGCCTCCAGGGTGGACGAGGATGCACGTAGCGTGCCCGCTCCACCCCGGAGGGCAATATCGGCCGATTGGACATCGGCGGGTGCAGAAGCGGACAAACCAATCGCTCAGCGGTCGGATGTCCGACAGGCATCGACGGGAGTGGCCCGCCTCGCGACCTCCGCTCAGCGGCTCCCTTCGGTGGGTTGCCGCAGGTAGCTGTCCCGCCCGGCGGCGGTGAACCCGGCCAGCGCCGCGGCGTCGTGGTTCATGGTCATGTTGCAGGTGCTCGTCGACGTCGTCATGCCCGCCGAGTTGAAGTAAACCGCTGCCTTGATCTTGGGGTGCGCCTTCAGCGCGGCCGGGAACTCCTCGAACCAGCGCCGCTTCGCGGCCGGGTCGTTCGCGTCGAGGTTCGTGCCGAACTCGGCCAGCATCCGCGGCTTGCCCGCGCCGACGCCCCGCTCGTCCAGCCAGCGGTAGAAGGAACCGATCGTCGCGCTCGGGCTCTTCCAGACCGTGCTGCCGTTGCAGACCTGGAAGTTGTACGGATCCCAGGCCACCCAGTCCACATAGGTGTCACCGGGATAGAGCCCGGCGTACCGGTCGTAGTGGCCGGACCACCCCATCATCGTCCAGACCCAGACCGCGTTTCGGGCACCGGCCGTGGCGAACCGGCCGTGTACGTACCGCCAGGCCCGGACGAAGTCCGCGTCGCTCCCCTTGGCCGGCTCGTCCTCCGGCTCGTGGTCGAAGCCGATGAAGACCGGCTGACCGACGTCCCGGATCCGGCCGGCGACCGCGTCGATCGTCGCGTCGTACCGTCCGCTGTAGACGTCCTTCCAGGCCAGCACCGTGCCCGAGGAGAAGATCCGGCTCTCCCAGGCGAAGAACATCAACCGCCCCTCGCGCATCTGCTGCCGCTGGTAGACGTCCGGGAAGGCGCCGTTGCTGCCGGTGCTGGAGAAGTCGTGGTACCGGTGGACGACGTCGAAGGTCCGCCCCACCTGCGCCTCGACGTCGGTGATGGCCCGGCCGTGGTCCCAGGTCGCCGGGTTGGTCGGCGAGTACATCCCCCACCAGGCACCGCAGGACGGGACCAGCTTGTCCGAGACCGCGCCGCACCCGCCGGCCCCGGCCGCCGGCGGCGTCGGGGTGGCGCTGGGGCTCGGGCCGGGGCGCGCCGGGGTCGGGCTCACGCTGGGCGAGGCGCTCGGCGAGACCGGGGCACGGGTGGGCGTCGGCGTCGGCGCGGCGCTGGGCAAGGCCGGCGTCGGGCGTGCGCCCACGCCGTAGCTGATCATCAGGCGGGGACGCAGGTCCGGATTGCGGTTCTCCGCCGAGGCCCAGTAGATGCGGGTCGCCAGACCACTCTGCGCCAGCGACACCGTCCAGGTGCCGTTCCCGGTGACCAGCCCCGACACATCCCACTCGTTGAAGCCCTTGCCGACCCCGGTGACCCGGGCCAGGGCCGCGCCGACCGGGGCCGGCACCGGACGGGCCGCGCGGGCGTCGAGCCGGGACGCATGCGCGGTCACCGTCGCATCGAACGCCTGCCAGGCGTGCACCCGCAGGACCGCCCGTACGTTCACCGCGTTCGTCGGCAGCGACGTCACCGCGAAGGCGAGAACCGCCTCCCGGCCACCGCGCGGGTTACCGTCACAGGGAACGGGACAGGTCGACAGCGTGGTCTTGACGCTGTTGTCACCGTCCTGCGACACCATCGAGGCGGTGGTGTCGGCCGCGACCGGAATCGAGAGGTCGTCGTCGGCGAGCAGGGGCACCATGGTCGCCGCCAACCCGAGCACCACCGTCGTGCCGAGGACGCCGAGGGCCACGGCCTTACGCCGAGGGCCACGGTGCCGGATGAGGCGGTGCAGTCCGCGTCTGACCACGGATACTCCTTGTGTCTTGGCGATAACGCTGAGCAGCGTATCGACACACCCAAGGGTGCCCGTGGACGACAGTGGAAGCTAAGCGTGTCTTAACCGCTACCTAAGACACCCCAGCTCAGCGGTTGTCAGCCCGTCGGGCCGATCTGCTTCGCCAGATCCACGAAGGACTGCCACGAGCCCGGGTTGAACTGGAGAGTGCCGCCGTCGCGGTCCTTGGTGTCGCGTACGAGCACGACGCCGGCAAGGTTGTCGGCAACCTCTACGCACGACCCGCCGTTGTTGCCACTCTTCGTGCTCTTGCGCCACTGTGCAGCGGTCATGGCCATGATCCTGCCGCTTTCCTGATCAGGTCCAGCGATTGGGGGCGGGGGTGGGCCTCGCTCCTGATGCGTTCCCACCTGCGGTTCAGGGTAGCAACCGAGGCGGCATCGCTGATTATCTGCGCTGGCGCCTGGCTGTCGACATGCGCAACGTGCTCACCTTCGGCAGCTCGGCTACGATGAAGCCGCCACCGAGGCCCGGATACATGCCAACGTCATGCGGCACGACGAGAATCTGGATGGACGGCATTTCGGCGCACTGGGCCAGACGCTCGACCTGCTCGCGCATCAGCTCGCGATTGCCGTACGCCGACTGGTGAAGCACCAGTTCGTGGATTACCGCGATCAACAGCGGCGGGCGCTCTCTGCGGAGTATGGCCTGTCGGTCGATCCGGGAGGCAACGATGTCGTCCACCTCGGCCGGCGTCAGTGCTTCGCCCGCGAGCGTGGCCCGAGCGTACGCCTCGGTCTGGAGTAGGCCCGGCACCCAGCAGTGCTCGAACCATCGCAGGGCGACGGCCTCACGCTCCCAGTCCACCCATGCGCGTAACCACTCCGGCTCGCGGCGCTTCAGGACATCGGGCCACAGGTCCCCAACGTCCCGCCCGAGGATAGAGGCGATGGTTGCGCGTCGGCGAGGTTGCGGCACGCGTCCCGGAGAGATCCAACGCGCCGCTGTCTTCGGGTCGACTCCAGTCTGAGCAGCCAAACTTTCGGTCGTCTCGCCAGCCTCGGCCATCGCTGCCTGGAGTGCATGATTCATCCCGCCTCCAACATGGACGCCGGCGCGGGACGCATCTGCCGGAGTGGATGCGTCAACCGACGCAGCCGCTACCGCTCCAGCGACCCGGGCGTCCCGGCTGGCTGACGCCCGGCCAGCTGTGGCGGGCGTACGGAGGCCATTGGTGATCACCACCCGACTGTCGCCACCGGGCCGCGGTCCCCGTCCCGAGCGCCCGCACGCCGCCGGCACCGAAGTGCCCCCCACCCCGTTACGGCCGATGTGGTGCTGCCGGGCGGACGGGCAGCCCTGGCCCTGTGGCGAGGCTCGGCTGCTGCTGCGGGTGGAGTACGACGGGAACCTGCCCGGCCTGTCGATCTACCTCGCCGGCCTGATGTACGGGGCCATGCGCGACCTCTACCACCTCAACCCGCACAGCTGCCCCGCGCCCGGCATTCTGTTCAACCGCTTCCTCGCCTGGGCATCAACCCGCCGTCCAGTACAGAACTGACGGAGTGATGCCGCCGCACGCCGGGGCGCCCGCCAAAGCGGTGGCGGCCTGCTGCCCGCACCGACGCGCAACGAGATCTTGGACAGTTTCCGTTAGCGTCTAACGGTAACTGTCCAAGATTGCGGAATGATTCGGCCCCTGCCGGCGGTGACGCTGGCTACCGGGGGCGGACATGCGGGCGACGCGGACGGCGCGGGCGAGGCAGGGTGTGGTGGTGGCGGTGCGGGGTGGATCGGCACCGTTCGTCATCGCACAAGATCTTGCTACGGGGTGCGGGCGGCGGCGAGCGCGGCGGACATCGCCGCTCTCGGCGCGGGGACGCCGGTGAACTGCTCGAACTGGCCGATCGCCTGGGCCAGCAGCAGGTCGAGGCCGGAGACGACCCGGCACCCGGCCGCCCCGGCGGAGGCGGCCAGCGGGGTCGGCCACGGGTCGTAGATCGCGTCGAAGAGCACCGTTCCCGGACGCCAGCGTCCGGCGCCGGCCAGTTCGTCGGCGGCGCCCTTGGGCACCGTCGAGATGAACAGGTCGGCGTCGGCCAGGGCGGGCGCCTCCGACCACGGCGCGGCGGTCACGGCCAGCCCGAGGGCGGTCGCGACCGGCTCCAGCTCGGCGACCGCCGCCGGACGGCGGGCCACCACTGTCACCCCGGCCGCGTGCAGGCGAGCCGCCGCGGCCAGCGCCGCCCGGGCGGTACCGCCCGCGCCCAGCACGGTGACCGTGGCACCCGGGCGTACGCCCGCCTCGGTCAGGACCTCGACCATGCCGCTGACGTCGGTGTTGTCCGCGTACCAGGAGCCGTCGGGGCGGCGTACCAGCGTGTTGGCCGCGCCGACCGCGGCGGCGACCGGCGAGACCTCGGCGGCCACCGCGAGCGCCGCCTCCTTGCCGGGCATGGTCACCGACAGCCCGGCCCATTCCGGCCCCAGGCCGGCGACGAGGTCCGGCAGCTCCGCCGCCGCGCACTCGATCCGGGTGTACGACCACCCGGCGAGCCCGGCGGCGGCGTAGCCGGCGTTGTGGATCACCGGGGAGAGCGAGTGCGCGATCGGCTTACCCAACACCGCCGCCCGCAGCGCGAGCGTCATCAGATGATCCCGGCCTCCCGTGCCTTGGCCTCGTTCACCTTGTGCTGCTCGTAGGTGTCGGCGAAGGCGGAGTTGCCCTCCTTGTCGATCGCCACAAAGAACTTCCAGTCCCCCTTCGGCGGGTCCATCGCGCCCTCGAGCGCGTCCTTGCCGGGGTTGTTGATCGGGCTCGGGACCATGCCGCGCAGCTTGCGGCTGTACGGGTTCTTGGTGTCGAGCAGTTCGTCTCTAGTCATCTCGGCCGAGGTTTTGGTTTTCTGCCCGGTCAGCTCAAGGTAGTAGTTGACCGTAACGTCCATCTCGAGGCAGCCGCAGTCGAAGGTGCCCGAGTAAACCCGGTTGTAGGCGACCCGGGCCACCTTGCCGAGGTCCTTCTTGGTGCCGGCCTCGGCCTGGGCCAGCGACGCCACGATCAGCGCCTCGTACGGGCTGATCCCGCCGCGTTCCTTCTGCACCCGGTCGGCGAACTCCATCTCCCCGGTGACGCTGAGGAAGTGGTCGACCATCTGCCCGAGGACGATCTCGGCGGTGGCGTTCGGCGGGATCTCGTAGGTGTCCGGATAGAGGAACCCCTCGATGGACTTCTTGGCCTTCTTGCCATCCGTCCGCTTGAACCACCAGTCCGGTACGCCGAGTTTCTCCGGGTCCTTCGCGGCGGCCTCGAAATCCTTGACCGGGATGTCGGTCTTCTCGCTAAGCAGCTTGAAGATGTTCTTGGCGGTGCGCCCCTCGGGGATGGTGATCCCGTTGATGATCCGGTTCTTCGGGTCGAGCATCGCCGTGAGGGCGTTCGCGCCGCTCATTTCCTTGCGCAGCTTGTACGTGCCGGGCTGGATGTTGCGGCTGCGGGAGTTGTCCTCGGCCGCCTGGATGAACGCCTTGGTGCTCTTGACGACGCCGGCGTCGTACAGCGCCACGGCCATGTCGGCCAGGAACGCGCCCTGCGGGATCTGGACCGTGACTTCCTCGGTGCCCGTGCCGTCGTAGTCGGGGGTGACGAAGTAGTTCTGGATCCGGTCGAAGCCGTAGAAGGCGCCGCCGCCGATGCCGCCGAGCAGCACCAGCGCAAGCAGCAGGGCGAACACGGTCTTACCCCGACCGCCTCCGGAACGGCCGCCACGTTTGCGGCCCCGTCGGTGCTTGCCCTTGTCACCCCGATCCTGCTCGTCGTACCCGAGATCCAGATCGTCGATCATTACGTCCGCCTCCGCTGCGCGTCCAGCCAGCTCTGCAGAATCTCCACCGCGGCGGCCTGGTCGACCACCGCGCGTTGTCTTTTCCCCCGGACACCGCGTTCGGCAAGCCTACGGCTCGCCACGACCGTGGACATCCTCTCGTCGGTGAGCGTCACCGGAACAGGCTCTATCACATCGGCCAAGAGTTGAGCGTACGCCTTCGCGTGCTCCGCCGCGGGCCCATGTCGGCCAGCAAGGTTGACCGGAAGGCCGATCACCACCTCCACCGCTTCGTGCTCGGCGACCAGTGCGGCGAGTTCGGCGATGTCCGTCGGCACCGCGTCCGGCCTGGGCTTCTGCTCCCGGGCGAGGGTGACCAGCGGGGTGGCCAGCACCCCGTGCGGATCCGACCGGGACACCCCGATCCGCACCTGGCCGACGTCCACGCCGAGTCGCACGCCCTGGGACAGTTCAGTCACGCCCCGTCACCTTCCCCGACAACAGGTCAGGGCGGACCGATCCGGTCCGCCCTGACCCGCCTAGCTGGTGAATCACGCCTCGGCGATCGCCTTCTCGACCGTGAGGAGGAGGTTCGGCACCGCCGACTCGGGCAGACCGCCGCCCTGGGCGAGATCCGGGCTGCCGCCGCCGCGCCCGGAGAACGCGGCCTTGACCAGGTCGTTCGCGGCGAACCCCCGGCTGCGGGCGGCCGGGTTCACTGCCACCACCAGAGACGCCTTGCCGTTCGACCGGGCCGCCACGGCGACCACGCCCGGCCGGGCCGCATCGATCCGGCCCCGGATCTCCTGGGCGAGAGTGCGTACGTCGTTGCCGGCCGCCCCCTCGGGCGCCTCGATGCCGACGTAGGCGACCCCGCGCACGTCCTTGGCCTGGGCGGCGAACGCCGCCGCGCCGCCGAGCACCAGCTGGGCGCGCAGCTTCTCCAGCTCCTTCTCCGCGTCGCGCAGCTGGGTGACCGTCTGCTCGACCCGGTCGGCGACCTGCTCGGAGGGAACCCGGTACAGCTCGGCGAGGCGGGCGACCAGCAGGTGCTCGCGGGCCAGGAAGTTGAACGCATCCATGCCGACCAGCGCCTCGACCCGGCGTACGCCTGAACCGATGGACGACTCGGACAGGATCTTGACCAGACCGAGCTGGCCGGAGCGGGACACGTGGGTGCCGCCACACAGCTCGCGGGCGTAGTCGCCGACCTCGACCACCCGGACCTGCTCGCCGTACTTCTCGCCGAACAGTGCCATGGCACCGATACGACGCGCCTCGTCCAGCGAGGTGACGAAGGCGTGCACCTCCAGGTCGGCCAGGAGCACCTCGTTGACCTGCTGCTCCACGTCACGGAGCACGCTCGGCGCCACCCCGGTGGCGGTGTTGAAGTCGAACCGGAGCCGGCCCGGGGCGTTCAGCGAGCCGGCCTGGGTGGCGGACTCACCGAGGAAGTTGCGCATCGTCTGGTGCACCAGGTGGGTGGCGGTGTGCGAGCGGGAGATGGCCCGCCGCCGGCTGGTGTCGATCTCGGCGTAGCCGGTCTCCCCCGCGCGTACCTCGCCCCGGATCACCCGGGCCCGGTGCACGATCAGCCCCGGCACCGGCTGCTGCACGTCGAGGACCTCGACCTGGCCGCCGCCGACCGTGATCATGCCGAGGTCGGGCTGCTGCCCACCGCCCTCGGCGTAGAACGGAGTGGTGTCCAGCACCAGCTCCACCGTGTCGCCCTCGACCGCCGCCGCGCGCGGGCCGTCGGTGCCGAGCACCGCCCGCACCGTCGACTCGCGGGCCACCTCGGTGTAGCCGGTGAAGGTCACCGGCCCGCCGGTGTCGAGCACCGACCGGTACGCCGACAGGTCGGTGTGCCCGGTCTTGCGGGCCTGCGCGTCGGC
Organism: Micromonosporaceae bacterium KJ-029; assembly: GCA_005402585.1. Taxonomy (GTDB): domain Bacteria; phylum Actinomycetota; class Actinomycetes; order Mycobacteriales; family Micromonosporaceae; genus Micromonospora. The sequence continues at coordinate 152,522 of BIFP01000020.1, forward strand.
CTTTGCCCGGGACCGCTGGTCGGCCATCAGCCGGCGGAAGCCCTCCTGGTCGACGTCGAGCCCCTGCTCGGCCGCGATCTCCAGGGTCAGGTCGATCGGGAAACCGTACGTGTCGTGCAGCTGGAACGCCTTGTCCCCCGACAGCGCCTTCCCCCCGGCGGTGCGGGTCTGCTCGATCGCGGTGTCCAGGATCGTGGTGCCGGCGCGCAGCGTGGCGAGGAAGGCGTCCTCCTCCGCGTACGCGTACGCGGAGATCCGGTCGAAGTCGGCCGCCAGCTCCGGGTAGGACGGGGCCATGCAGTCCCGGGCCACCGGCAGCAGCTCCGGCAGGGCGCGATCCTGCCAGCCGAGCAGCCGCACCGAACGGATCGCCCGGCGCATGATCCGCCGCAGCACGTAACCGCGGCCCTCGTTGCTCGGGGTCACCCCGTCGCCGATCAGCATCAGCGCGGTACGCACGTGGTCGGCGACCACCCGCAGCCGCACGTCGTCCGGGTGCGACTGGTTGGCCGCGTGGCCGGAGTGCGCTCCGTACCGCTTGCCGGTCAGCTCGGCCGCCCGGTCCAGGATCGGCCGGACCTCGTCGATCTCATAGAGGTTGTCGACGCCCTGCAGGATGGAGGCCATCCGCTCCAGGCCCATACCGGTGTCGATGTTCTTCTTCGGCAGCTCACCGACGATCCGGAAGTGCTCCTTGCTGGTCACGTCCGCGATCTCGTACTGCATGAAGACGAGGTTCCAGAACTCCAGGTAGCGGTCCTCGTCGACCTCCGGGCCGCCTTCGAGGCCGTACTCCGGCCCCCGGTCGTAGTACAGCTCGGAGCAGGGGCCGGCGGGGCCGGGGATGCCCATCGACCAGAAGTTGTCCTTCTTGCCCCGGCGAACGATCCGCTCCGCCGGCACGCCGGTGCGCAGCCAGATGTCGTACGCCTCGTCGTCGTCGAGGTAGACCGTCGCCCAGATCCGCTCCGGGTCGAGCCCGAATCCGCCCGCCTCGACCGGCTTGGTGACCAGGTCCCAGGCGAACGGGATCGCCCCGTCCTTGAAGTAGTCGCCGAAGGAGAAGTTGCCGTTCATCTGGAAGAACGTGCCGTGCCGGCTGGTCTTGCCGACCTCGTCGATGTCCGGCGTACGGATGCACTTCTGCACGCTGACCGCGCGGGAGAACGGCGGGGTCTGCTGGCCCAGGAAGTAGGGGACGAACTGCACCATGCCGGCGTTGACGAACAACAGGTTCGGGTCGCTGATGGCGGGCAGCGGAGCGGACGGCACCACGGTATGACCGTTCGCCTCGAAGTGGGCGAGGTACCGCCGCTTGATCTCCGCCGTCTTCATCGCTGGTGTTCCTCCGGAAAGATGTCTCTGTCGCCGAGGCGCGGATCACCGCGCAGCTCGGCGAACTGGTCGTCGAACGCCTCACCGTGGGCGAACGCCTCGTGGATCTCCTGCTCCCGCTCCGCCATCCCGGCCCGTACGTCCGCCACGAAGCTACGCAGCTCCTCGACCAGGCCGCCAGCGGATTCCGACAGGTTGTCGGCGATGCCGGCCGGGGTGTACGCGTGCGCGGCGCGGGTCACCTTGCGGACCACCACCACGCCGACGGCCAGCCCGACTCCCAGCCAGAACAGGCGTTTCATGCTCGTACCTCCCGGTCCCCGCCGGTCAGCGGTTTCCGCGCCGGGCGGCGCGCCGCTGAGACTTGATGGTGTCCCGGACCTCGCGCTCGGTCTCGGCGTGCCGGCGGGCGGCGGTGGCCTTGCGTACCCCGTAGCCGAACGCGGCCACCTTGACCAGCGGGTTCGCTGCGGCGGCGGACACGACGGCGACCAGGTTGGCGACGTTGGCGCTGATGTTCTGCGCGTGGCTGGTCATGTTGTCCACCTTGGCCAGCTGGAGGTTCATCCCGTCGAGCGACGTCTGCACCTGCTCCAGCGTGACATTGACGTTGCGGACCGTGGTGTTGACGTCACCGAGCAGCGGCGCGGTCCGGTCGTTGAGGTCGTTGATCATCCGGGTGGTGGCGTCCACGGTGTGCCGCAGCCGCAGGATGGGCAGCGTCAGGATCAGCACCAGCATCGCGAACGCGATCGCCGCGATCAACGCCGCGATCTCCAAAAAGCCCACGCCTGTCCTCCTCAACCAGTGTCTCGGGGCCGCACGATCCCCGAGACGCACGACCGTCTCGCCCACGCCAACGCCCGGTGGCCCGCCGAGGGTCAGCGGACAGCACGCGCGCCACCAGAACCAGACCCTACCGTCCGTGATGACGATCGGCTCAGGACGGTGGTGACGGCGTCAACTCGCCCAACGGATCCTCGCTCAGTGTCGGGTAGGGATCCTCACCGGTCAGTGACGGATCGGTGGTCGGCTGTGGCCGGGTCCGCTCGTCGTCGATTGCGTTACGCACCTTCACCGATACCAACGAACCGGAGCACTCCTCGGCCGCGGTCTCCGGATCGGGCGACGGCACGACCGCCGGCTCGCCATCCACCGGCGGCGGTACGCAGGCCGGCGCCCGGACCCAGAGGTCCAGGGTCAACTCGTCCCGCCGCCAGCAGGTGTAGCTGCCCTTCTCCTCCTGCTCGGGGCAGTAGTTCGGCGTCCACGGCTGCCAGCCGTCCCGGCGAAGCGCGGCCTCGTACACCTGGGTCGTCTCCTCCGGCGCCCGCTCGGAGTTGACGGTGCGCTCCCGCAGCCGGCAGTCGAGCAGGCACCAGCGGCTGCCGCTGACGTCGTCGACCGGGTCGGCGGCGGCCCAGGTCGGCACGTCCAGTTCGTCCAGCGAGGCGAAGACCGGGTCCCGGTTCATCGTCTGCAGGCCGAAGAAGGCGGGAACGCCACCGAGCAGGATCACGCTGACCACGGCCAGGACGACGGCACGCAGCCGCTCGTTCCCGGCACTCTGTCGACGCGGTTCCGTACCGGCGCCGGGCAGGTCGTCCTCGAACCGGTCAGGGTCCTCGCGGTCCGGCTCGGCGGGCCGCCGTACCACCGGCTCCGTCCCGGGTCGAGGCCCGGCCGACTCGGGGGGTGGGACGACGGCGGCGGCCCGGGCCACCGCCGGACCCTCACCGGCCTGCGGCGGCGGTACCGGTGCGACTCCGGTCGGCTCGGGACGGGCCGGGTTCCGGTGCGGCGGGGCGGCGCGGCCGGCCAGCCGGTCGTCGGGCCGTGGGGGCGCGGCGGTGGCCCGGGCCACCGCCGGCGACCCGGGTGGCCCGGGTGGTCCGGGACGTTCTCCGGCGGCCCGCACCGGGCCGCCGGGGGCGGAACCAGTCGGCCCGACGGCGCCCGGCCGGGGCAGCCCGGCCTCGGGCTGGGTCGGACCGCCGTCGCCCCGGGACGGGCCGGCGTCGGGGTGGAGCGGGGCAGTCTCGGGGCGGGCCGCACCTCGGGCGGGGCCCGGTGGCGGGCCGCCGGCCGCAGCGGCGGACACTCCGTCGGGCCGGGCGGCACCGCGTGCCGGACCGGCCGGCGCACCGTCGGGTCGGGCTCCCCTCGCCGGCCCCGGCGGCATCCCGTCGGGCCGGGCGGCCCCGCGCGGCGGGCCGGCCGGTGCGCCGTCCGGGCGAGCGGGCACCCGGGTACGGCCGGTCGGCGGCTCGGATCCGGGCCGGCCGATCGGCGGCTCGTTCGCACCCGGTGCAGTCGCGGGTGGTCCGGCCATGGGTGCCGGCTGCCCGTGACCGGGCGGCGGCCCCTCGGCCCGGCGCGGCCCGCCGACGCCGGGGCGCTCCGGTCCGGGTTCGGCGACCCGGCGTCCGTCACCGGGTGGCCGGCCCGGCCCAGTGTCGCCGTGCGGGCGGCTCGCCGAGGCCCCCGGGTGGTCCGCGGCGGGGCGGTCACCGACCACCGGCATGCCGACCACCGGCGTGCCGCTGGCGCGTGCCGCCGGGGCGCCGGGCGGCGTGGCGGGCCGCTTGTTGATGGTCGGCAGTGCCGGGTCGGTGTGGTGGGCGCGGCCGGCCTGCCGCAGCCAGTCGGCCGGCCGCTCCGGGCGGCCGGCCCGGCCGTCGCCGGCTCGCGGGACCGTCGGCCGTTCTCCGGTGTCACCGCCGGCCGTACCGCTCGTCGGCTCGTCGTCGGCCGCGCGCCGGCCCCGGGCCGGCGTCTCCTCCGCATCGGCCGCGCGGCGTCCCCGCACCGGCGCGTCCGTCGTGCCGGCCGACCGGCGGCCGGCGGCCGGCGGCGTCTCCACCTCCGGCGCTGCCCGGCGGCCCCGCGCTGGCGGCGCCGGCTCGTCCGGTGCGGCGCGGCGTCCCCGTGGCGCGTCCTCGCCATGTTCCGGGGCGGCGGCGGTGCCGGACGACGCGCCGGGAAGCGGCGGTGCGTTGCCGGACAGCGGTACCACCGGCTGGTCGCCGGCAGGCTCAGCGGCGCGCCGGCGGCCGGCCCGCCGGCCGTCAGCCCGGGCACCGGTCGGACCGCTCGGTGCGGCGTTGGGGGGCGTCGGGCCTGGCGCCGGCCAGCCAGGAACGCTGCCAGCCGGGTCGGTCGGGGGCGTGGAGCCTGGCGCCGGCCAGCCAGGAACGCCGCCGGCCGGATCGGTCGAGGGCGTCGGGCCCGCCGCGGCCCGTCGGGGGCGTCGGGGTGCCTGCGGGTCCGGGACACCGGCCGGGCCAGGTCCGGCAGCCATTCCGGACGGACCAGGGGCGGGGGTGGGCTCGGCTCCGGCGGGCGCCACCCGGCGAGGGCCGGCGGGCACGCCGCCCGGCCGGCCGCCGGGCGTCCGGCGCGGTGCGGGCGGGCCCGACACCGGACCGGTCGGCGCTCCGGACACCGGGCCGACCGGGGCGCCGGAAATCGGACCGGTCGCCGGCCCGGAGGCGGGACCGGTCGGAACGCCGGGGTTCGGCTCGGCGGGCGACCCGGGCCGCGACCGCCGGCCGGGCGGCCCGACGTCGGGCTGCGGCCAGGCGCCGGTGGAGGTGTGCGGCCCGCCGGGTTCGCGATGGCCGGCCCCGGCCGGCCCGGCGGCCGGCGGCGGAGGGCCGGGATACGGCGGGGTCGCCGCCGGGCGCTCCCGGGGATCAGCGGGCGGCCGGGGGCCGGCAGCGGGCACGGGGCCGGCGGGCGGCAGAGGGCCGGCGGGCGGCAGAGGGCCGGCGGGCGGCCGAGGAGCCGGGGAGCCCGGCCAGGGGCCGTCGACCGGTCGGGATCGTGGTGGTTCGGCTGCCCCCCGGCGCAGCGGCGGCGCGGCGGGCGGGCCGGCCGCCGGATTCGACGGGGTGGCACGGCCCGGCGCCCCCGGCGCACGACCGCCGGTGGCCGCAGGCGGGATCGGCCCACCCGGCGGGACCGGCCCACCCGGCGGAACCGACCCGCCCGACGGGACCGGACCACCTGGCGGCAATTGGCCACCCGGCGGCAGCGGCGCCGAGCGGCCGGTGGGGGCTGGGCCGAGGTGACCGGGAGGGGCCTGGCCGGGGCGGCCGGGAGGAGGTGCCTGGCCGGGGCGGCCCGGACCGGGCGGCGCCGCCGGGCCCGGACCGGGGGCGGCGGGCGCCTCCGGTGCGGGCGCGACCCCGTCGGGACCCAGCTCGCCGCGCTGCTGCTTGGCCGAGCGCAGGTCGTCGATCCAGCCCAAGTCCTCGCCAGCACCCGGCTCCTCCGGGGCGGCCTCGGATTTGCCCCGGCCCCAGCGGCGCCCCTTGCCGCGCCGCTCGTCCGGGCCGTCCTCCGGTCGCTCCGACGATTTCACTGTTGACCCTTCCCGTCGGCGCTACCGCCGACCTCATCCGCCGCGCCAGCTTCCGTGGCCGGCTGCCGGCTGCGGTCGACTCCGGACGGCGCCGGCGCCTCGGCCCGGCCGCCCACCGGCGACGCTTCCGCACGGGCCGGGACGGGCAGCCCGCGGACGATCCGGCGCAGCAACGGCAACCGGGTGGCCACCGATCGCTCCGCACCGTGCTGGCTCGGCCGGTAGTAGTCGGTGCCGACCAGGTCGTCCGGTACGTACTGCTGGCCGACCACGCCCCGCTGGTCGTCGTGCGGGTAGCGGTACCCGATGCCGTGTCCGAGCCCCCGGGCGCCGGCGTAGTGCGCGTCGCGCAGGCCACGGGGCACCGGGCCACCCCGGCCGGCCCGCACGTCGGCGATCGCGGCCCCGATCGCGGTGGTGGCCGAATTCGACTTCGGTGCGGTGGCCAGGTGGATCACCGCCTGGGCGAGGTTGAGCTGTGCCTCGGGCAGGCCGACGTACTCCACCGCGTGGGCGGCGGCGGTGGCCACGCCGAGGGCAGCCGGGTCGGCCATCCCGACGTCCTCGCTGGCGAAGATGACCAGCCGTCGGGCGATGAACCGCGCGTCCTCCCCGGCGACCAGCATCCGGGCCAGCCAGTGCAGCGCGGCGTCCACGTCCGAGCCGCGCATGCTCTTGATGAAGGCGCTGGTCACGTCGTAGTGGGCGTCGCCCGCGCGGTCGTAGCGGACAGCTGCTGTGTCCACCGCCCGCTCGGCCGTGGCCAGGTCGATCCGCCCGCTGCCGAGCGCGGTGGCCGAGCCGGCGGCGGCCTCCAACGCGGTGAGCGCCTTTCGGACGTCCCCACCGGCCAGGCGGACGAGGTGGTCCTCGGCCTCCGGCGTGAGGGTGAGCGCACCGGCCAGCCCGCGCTCGTCGGTCATTGCCCGGCGCAGCAGGCCCCGCACCGCCGCGTCGTCGAGGGGCTGGAGGGTGAGCAGCACGCACCGCGACAGCAGCGGAGAGATGACCGAGAAGTACGGGTTCTCCGTGGTGGCCGCGAGCAGCGTGACGGTGCGGTCCTCGACCGCGGCGAGCAGCGAATCCTGTTGGGTCTTGCTGAACCGGTGCACCTCGTCGATGAAGAGCACCGTCGGTGGGCCGCCCGAGCGCCGCTGCCGCCGGGCGGTGTCGATCACGGCCCGGACGTCCTTCACCCCTGCCGAGAGCGCCGACATCGCGACGAAACGCCGGTCGGTTGCCCCGGCCACCAGATGGGCGATGGTGGTCTTGCCGCTGCCGGGCGGACCCCACAGGATGACCGACATCGGCGCGCTGCCGGCGACGAGCTGCCGCAGGGGTGCCCCGGGGGTGAGCAGGTGCTCCTGACCCACCAGTTCGTCCAGGTCCGCCGGGCGCATCCGGACCGGCAACGGCGCGTCCGGCGCGACCGCGGTGAAGCCGCCCACGCCGCCGGAACCCGCGAGCGCACTGGACGCTGCGGCGGGTTCACCGAGGGTGAAGAGGGCATCGGACTCCATCACGAAGACAGTACCGGGCTCGGCCGGCAACGCCGGAATCGCGCCGCCGACCGAGCCCGCGATGATCGTTCTCGGTCAGCCGCGGCCCGGGCGGCGCCCCCGGTACCAGCGGCCACCACCGCCCCTGCGGCCGAAGCCGGCCAGATGGAGCGCGAGCAGCAGCAGGCCGATCAGTACGAGGGTGTGCCAGCTGAAAAGGTCCGGCGCTCCGAGGTTGTTGTCCAGCAGGTCGAGCAGCAGGGCAAAGCCGAAGACCACGGCCGCGGCGATGGCGAGCATGTCGTTCCTCCGGTGGGGGCTCCAGTAGGTCGGCGCTGGATGTACCCGATCGGTCGGCTCGCCAATCTCCACGGTGGATACACCCGGCCCGGGCATCGCCGGCGCGGCACCGGGCCTAGGCTGACTTCATGATCATCGCCGACGAGGTCCTCGACGGGCGGGACGCCGTCCTGGCCGCCGTGGACCGTCACCCGTTCGTCCGGCACTCCCTGCCCCGGCACAAGCCGGCGCGGGGCTGGCGAGTCGGCGACGCCGTGTGCTGGCTGCTCCCCACCGCCCGGGGTCCGGTGGGTGGCGCGATCGGGACGCCGGACCGCGCGGTCGAGCTGGCCGGCGCGCTGGCGACCGAGCGAATGTTCGGCACCGGACGATGGGTGCATCTGCCCCGGCTGGATCCGGCCACGCTCGGCACCGGCCCGGTCGTGGAGGCGTACGAGGACTGGAACTTTCTCTGGACGACCACGGCGTCGCCGCCGCAGCCCGGCGAGGAGCGGGTGGTCCGGTTGACCGAGGCGGACCACCCGGCGCTGACCGCCCTGATCGACGAGTCGTTTCCGACCAGCACCGCGCGCCCCGGCGATCCGCGCGTGGTCGACTGGTACGGCATCCGCGACGGCGACCGGCTGATCGCCTGCGGTGCCGACCGCACCCGGGGCGAGGTCGGTTTCCTCGCCGGGCTGACCGTGGCGCCGGAGTACCGGGGCCGCGGGCTGGGCGCGGCGCTCACCGCCGGCATGACCCGGGCGCTGGCCGCCCGGTACGACACGGTGGCGCTGGGCGTCTACCCGGTCAACGCGGCGGCGATCCGGCTCTACCGGCGGCTCGGCTACACCGGCACCTTCCCGCTCACCTCGGTCCGCTTCGGCTGACCGTCGGCCACCCGGCCGGCCCGCCAGGCGGGCAGGTAGAGCGGCGCGGCGACGGCCAGCACCACCGCGCCGACCAGCATCGCGGTACTCACCCCGGCCCGGTCGCCGATCATCCCGAGCAGCACGCCGCCCAGCGCCCCGGCCGGCATGGCCACCATCGAGTTCACCGAGATCACGCTGGTCCGGTAGGGGCCGTCGACCTGCCGGTGCAACAGTCCCATGTGCAGCGGGTTCGAGGCGCCGTGCACGGCGTAGCAGGCGAAGAAGGCGACCAGCACCCCGACCGGACCGGCGAGCAGGGCCATCCCGACCACGGTGACCCCCTGCACGATCCGCAGCAGGGCGGCACCGGGTGCGGAACCGAGCCAGCGGATCAGCAGCGGGGTGAGCGCCGCGCCCCCGGCGGAGGCGAGCCACGCCACGGTGCTGCCCGGGCCGAGCAGGGCGGCGGCCCGGTCGGCGTCGCCCAACACGTCGGCCAGCCGGATCGGCAGCAGGTTCTCGAAGGTGACCATGCCGAAGCCCCAGAACAGCTCGACCGCCACCAGGGCGAGCAGCACCCGGGATCGGCGCAGCAGGCCGAACGCCTCGCCGACCATCCGTGGGGCGCTGCGGATCGAGGCTCGCAGCGCGCCCGGCCCGGCCGCCGGCCGCTCCTCCACCAGCAGGGTCAGCAGCGCCGTCAGGTAGATCACCTGGAACACGGCGGCGGTCACGACCGGCACGGTGAGGGCGCTGAGCGGGCCCATCGGGCCGAGGGCCACCAGGCCGCCGCTGAGCAGGGCGCCGGCCGCGACGCTCAGGCCCAGCACCGTGCCGCCCTGGCCGAGCCCCTTCTCGTAGACGGCGTCCGGGTCGGCGGCCAGGGTGCTGTCGACGTACCACGACTCCAGCGGGCCGCTGTCCAGGGCGCGGAACACGCCCTGCAACGCCCAGACGGCGACCAGCAGGGCGAACGAGTCCGCCACCACCAGCAGGGCCACCGAGGCGAGATTGATCACGCTGGCCACCACCAGCACCGGTTTGCGGCCCAGCGCGTCGGCGAACCCGCCGGTCGGCAGTTCCAGGGCGAGCACCATCACGCCCTGGGCGGCGATGGCCAGGCCGATCTGGGCCAGCGTCAGCCCCCGCTCCTGCATGAGCAGGATGAAGACCGGGATCATCAGGCCGACCGGCAGCCAGCGCAGGCCGTGCAGGACCAGGTATCGACGCCGGACCTGGCGTACGGACAGGCCACTCATCGCTTGCTCCCCAGCAGCAGCGGAAAGGAGCCAAGGAAGATGTACACCTGCTCGGCGCCGGGCTCACCCGGGTCGGCCTCCGCGCGGTAGCGCTCGAGGAGCTGCCACACCTCCGCGTTGAGCGCCTCCAGCCGGCTGGACGAGATGGTCATGAAGGAGTCGCTCATGCCGAACGCGTCGCGCCAGGCCGGCGGCCACTGGTCGCGTACGGCGAACCACCGCTCGGCGTGTTCGACGAAGAGGCGCACCTGCTCGGCCTGGATCCACTCGATCGCGGCCCGGGCGTCCGGGTCGTCGTCGAAGTCGGTGGCCTCCCAGTTGGTGACGTCGTGCGCGGCCCGCCACCAGCGCTGCCGGCCGGTGCCCCGGTCGGGTTCCTCGGTGACAAGTCCCACCTCGGCCAGCTGGCGCAGGTGGTAGCTGGTCGCGCCGGTGTTGGTGTCGAGCAGCTCGGCGAGGGTGGTGGCCGTGGCCGGCCCCTGCACGCGCAGCGCACCGAGCAGCCGGGTACGCAGTGGATGCGCCAGCGCGCGGACCTGCCGGTGATCGATCCGCACCCGGCGCGGTGCGGTCTTCTCGTCGTTCCCCATGTCTGCACAATATCTGTGCACACTTCCTATGCACAAGACTTGTGCATAGGAAGTGTGCACCATCCGGCGGTGCGGGCTGCCCGACAATCCCTCAGCCGGCGAGCAGTTCGATGACGCCGCGCAGCCGGGTGCGCAGCAGGACGGCGGCGCGGGCGGAATCGAGGCGTACGTCGGTGGGACGAACCAGGCCGGCGGCTGCAGCGGTGGTGGTCTTCAGGCCGGCCGGGTCGAGGCCCAACCGGCGGGCCACCAACCGGCCCAGCTCCGCCCGGCTGACGGCCTCCGGCCCGGCCACGTTGAGCGGCCCCGCGTAGTCGGACGGCACCAGTTCGAGCAGGGCGGCGGCGAGGTCGGCGACGTCGACCGGGCAGCGGATCTGGTCGGTGAACAGGGCCGCCCCGCCGGCCAGGGCGTCCCGGCAGAGCTGGATCTGGTGGCTCCCCTCCCCGAGGATCAGCGAGGTACGCACCAGCACGGCGGCGGGATCGATCGCTCGCACCGCCGTCTCGGCGGCCGCCTTCGCCGCGCCGTACGGGAAGATCGGGGTGGGCGCGTCGTCGTCGGCGTACGCCTCGGGGCGCCCGGCGTGCAGTGCGTCGCTGGACACGTGCACCAGCCGCGCCCCCACCTCGGCGGCGGCATACGCGACATGGGCCGCCCCGTCCGCGGTGACCGCCCAGTCGGCGTACCGGTAGGCGGTGTTGACCACGGCGTCCGGGCGTACCTCCGCCACCAGCGCACGCACCGCGGGCCGGTCGGTCACGTCGAGCCGCCGCGCCGCCACGCCCGGCACCCCGACCTCAGCGGCGTGGTACGTCCCCACCACGCGCCACCCGGCGACAACCCCCTGCCGACACACCTCCCGCCCGACAAACCCGCTACCACCCACCACCAACAACCGCATCGACTCTCCTCCCCATAAGAGAGACCGGCAATAGGACTGGCGGGGCTGCGGCGCGCCCTGGCACTTCGGCTGGCGGCGTTGTCGTCGTCGGCCATGCAACACCGGCATGGCCTCCTCCTCCGCCTTGCCACCCTCGGCCAGGACCCGCCTCGCCTCCACCGCCCTATTGCCGGTCTCTCTAAAACCGTCGATCATGAAGTTGGCGGGGCGACACGCCGAAGCGCGGCCCCGCCAACTTCATGATCGGCCAGTGGAGGAAACGGTCAGGTGGGGTCGGCGACCGGGGCGGCCGGGCCGGCGGTGCCGGCGTGGGGGGCCTGCTGGGGCTTGGGCTTGGCGTCGATGCCGGCCTCGGTGCGCTGCTGCGCGGTGATGGGGGTGGGTGCGCCGGTGAGAGGGTCGAAGCCGCCCCGGGTCTTCGGGAAGGCGATCACCTCGCGGATCGAGTCGGCCCCGGAGAGCAGCATGCAGACCCGGTCCCAGCCGAACGCGATGCCGCCGTGCGGGGGCGGCCCGTAGCTGAACGCCTCCAGCAGGAAGCCGAACTTGTCCTGCGCCTCCTCGGGCGTGATGCCGAGCAGCTCGAAGACCCGCTGCTGCACGTCTCGGCGGTGAATACGGATCGAGCCGCCGCCGATCTCGTTGCCGTTGCAGACGATGTCGTACGCGTACGCGAGGGCCCGGTCCGGCGCCTCCTCGAACCGGTCGACCCACTCGGCGTTCGGCGAGGTGAACGGGTGGTGCACCGCCGTCCAGCCACCCTCGTCCGTCCGCTCGAACATCGGCGCGTCGACCACCCAGCAGAACGCCCAGGCGCTCTCGTCGACCAGGCCGGACCGCCGGGCGATCTCGATCCGGGCCGCACCGAGCAGCTCCTGCGCCTCCCGGGTCTCGGCACTGGCGGCGAAGAAGATCGCGTCGCCCGGCTTGGCGCCGACCGCGTCGGCCAGCCCGGCCAGGTGCTCGGCCGACAGGTTCTTCGCCACCGGCCCGCGCGCCTCGCCCGTCTCGGCGTCGAGCACCACGTACGCCAGGCCCTTCGCGCCGCGCGCCTTGGCCCAGTCCTGCCAGCCGTCCAGCTCCTTGCGGGACTGCGCGGCGCCGCCCGGCATGACCACCGCGCCGACGTACCCGCCCGCGTCGATCGCGCCGGCGAAGACCCGGAACTGGGTGCCGCGCAGGTAGTCGGTCAGCTCGGTCAGCTCGACGCCGTAGCGCAGGTCGGGCTTGTCCGAGCCGTACCGCGCCATCGCGTCGTGCCAGGTGATCCGCGGGATCGGGCGGGGGATCTCGTACCCGGCCAGGTCGGACCAGAGGGAGGCGACGATCGCCTCGCCGAGGTCGATCACGTCGTCCTCGGTGACGAAGGACATCTCGATGTCGAGCTGGGTGAACTCCGGCTGCCGGTCGGCCCGGAAGTCCTCGTCCCGGTAGCAACGGGCGATCTGGTAGTAGCGTTCCATGCCGCCGACCATCAGCAGCTGCTTGAACAGCTGCGGCGACTGCGGCAGCGCGTACCAGCTACCGGGCTGCAGGCGCACCGGGACCAGGAAGTCGCGGGCGCCCTCCGGGGTGGACCGGGTCAGCGTCGGGGTCTCGATCTCCAGGAAGTTCCGCTCGTGCAGCACCGTCCGGGCCAGCTGGTTGGCCCGCGAGCGCAGCCGCATCGCCCGGGCCGGGCCGCTGCGGCGCAGGTCCAGGTAGCGGTACTTGAGCCGGATGTCGTCGCCGGCCACCACCTGGTCGTCCACCGGCAGCGGCAGTGGGGCCGCCTCGGAGAGCACATCCAGCTCGGTCGCGGTCACCTCGACCTCGCCGGTGGGCAGCTCCGGGTTCTCGTTGCCCTCGGGCCGGCGGGTCACCTCACCGGTGACCTTGACGCAGTACTCGTTACGCAGCGCGTGCGCGTCCTCTTCGCGGAACACCACCTGAACCACGCCGGAGCCGTCCCGCAGGTCGACGAAGATGACCCCGCCGTGGTCGCGCCGGCGGGCCACCCACCCGGCCAGCGTCACCGTGGTGCCGGCGTCCGTCGCGCGCAGGCTGCCGGCGTCATGGGTACGGATCACGACGTGCGTCTCCCTCGTCTGCTCTACGTCTGACTCCCGGCATTCTGTCAGCACGCAGGCGCCCGCGTTCCCCGGGTGTAAGGAAGGGCCCCTTCTTAACGTCTCGTGCATAGCAGGGGCCCCCTGTTAACACCGTCGGTACGCGGGCGGGCCGCCGGAGGAGGAATCCGGCGGCCCGCTGGCGGAGGAGCAAGGTCGGTGTCGCGGGACAGGTCAGTAGACGCTGACGCCGTAGGCGCTGAGCACCGGGCCGACCGGCTGGAAGTAGGTGGTGCCGCCGGTGGTGCAGTTGCCGCTGCCGCCGGAGGTCAGACCGAGCGCGGTGGAGCCGCTGAACAGCGAGCCGCCGCTGTCACCCGGCTGGGCGCAGATGTTGGTCCGGATCAGGCCGCGAACCTGGCCCTCGGCGTAGTTGACCGTGGCGTTGAGCGCCTGCACCGAGCCGCTGCGCACGCCGGTGGTGCTGCCGGAGCGCGACGCCGACTGGCCGACGTACGCGCTGCCGGACCCGGTGATGTCGCGGTAGGTGCCGTTGTAGAGGTAGACGTTGCCCGGCTGCACGACGCTCTGGTTGCTGTACCGGACGATGCCGTAGTCGTTGCCCGGGAAGCTGCTGCCGGCGCGGGTGCCCAGCAGCGAGGTCTGGCCCGAGTTGCTGTACCAGTTCGCGGCGATGTTGGTGCAGTGCCCGGCGGTGATGAAGTAGTAGGTGCTGCCGCTGCGCACGTTGAACCCGAGCGAGCAGCGCCCGCCGCCCTGCGCGTAGATGGCCTCGCCGCCGGAGATGCGGGTGCTCAGCACGCCGGCCTCGGCCTCGATGCGCACCGCGCCGTTGGTACGCGCGGCGGCGGCCTTGACCCGGTCCAGCTTCGCGCCGGTGACCGTGCTGTCGACGGAGACGACGACCTGGTTGGTGGCCGGGTCGAGCCACCAGGCGGTGCCGGGGATCGCGGCGGAACGGTCCAGTTCGGCGGTGGCCCGGTTCAGCTCCGCGACACCGCGCTTGACGAGCTTCGGGGTGGCGCCGGCGGCGGCCACCTGGCGGGCCGCGACGCTGTCGGTCACCGCGACGACCATCTTGCCGGCGGCGTCGGCGTAGGCACCGGCGGCACGGTCGCCGAGCCGCTCGGCGAGAGCGGCGGCGGCGTCGGGTGAGGCGGACGCGGGCGCCGCCTGGGCCGGCGCGCCGGCCAGCGCGCCGGCGACCAGGGTTCCGGCGACGGCGACGGTGGCGACGCGGCGCAGCATTGACCTTGTGGGTCGCATCTAACAGCCTCCCGGATCGGGGTTGGGGGCCCTGTCATGGCGGCAGGGCAGGGGGCAACTCGGCCACCTGGGGAAACGGCCAAGCGAGGGAAAGTATTCACATATTTAAGATCGTAGGCAAGGCTTCCGTTTGCCCGAATTCACCCCTCGGCCCCAAGTAACCCCTCCGCAACATTGTGGACACAGACGGTCATCTATACGCTCTGGTCACCGCCGCAATCCGGCAACTGTGAACCGGAGGCCACCATGACCCTCGTCCGACGCGCGCTGGCCACCCTCGCCGGCGTCACCGCCCTCGTCCTTCTCGTCACCAGCCCGGCCACGGCCGATCCCGGCCCGCCGCCGACGTCGATGGCGAGCCTCGGCGACTCCATCACCCGCGGCTTCAACGCCTGCGGGTGGTACGTCGACTGCACCAGCCGCTCGTTCAGCACCGGCGACTACTCCACCGTGAACAGCCACTACCTGCGCATCCGTGCGGTCAACCCGGCCATCAACGGCCGCAACCACAACGCCGCCAGCACCGGGGCGAAGTCCGCCGACCTGTACGGCCAGGCCGGCACCGCGGTCAGCCAGGGGGTCGGCTACGTCACCATCCTGATCGGCGCGAACGACGCCTGCACCAGCTCCGAGTCGACGATGACCTCGGTGGCCACCTTCCGGGCGAACATCGACTCCGCCCTGAATCGACTCAAGACCGGCCTGCCGAACGCCCGGGTCTTCGTGATCAGCATCCCGGACGTGCACCGGCTCTGGTCCGTCGGCAAGGACAGCGGCAGCGCCCGTACCGCCTGGTCGCTCTTCGGAATCTGCCAGTCCATCCTGGCCAACCCGACCTCCACCGCCCAGGCGGACGTCGACCGGCGCAACCGGGTCCGGCAGCGGGTGATCGACTTCAACGGCCAGCTCGCGGCGGCCTGCGCCGCGTACGGCTCGAACTGCAAGTACGACGGCAACGCCGTGTTCGGCTACCCGTTCACCCTCGCCCAGCTCTCCGGCTGGGACTACTTCCACCCCAACGCCACCGGCCAGCAGGTCCTGGCGTCCGTCTCCTACCCCGCCGGCTTCGCCTGGTAATCCACGTCCCGACCCACCACCCAGCGGCGATCTTGCACTTCTGGTCGGCCCGAACCGGGACGCAACGCCCGTAACGGCAACCGAAGTGCAAGATCGCGCGGGTGGGGTCAGCGGGGGTGGGCGCCGGGGCCGGGGCGGGGGATGACGTCGCGCGGGTCGGTCACGTGGTGGGCGTCGGCGCAGTGCAACTCGACCCGCACCTCGGCACCGCAGTCGCGGTGCCCGACGCTCAGCGGCGGGCCCTCCGGGTCGGCGAGGTACCGGTTGCCCCAGGCCAGCACGGCGACCAGCACCGGCCAGAGATCGAGCCCCTTGGCGGTGAGTCGGTACTCGTGACGCAGCCGGCTGCCCGGCTCGCGGTACGGCTCTCGGCGCAGCACCCCCTGGTCGACCAGGGTGGCCAGCCGGTTGGTCAGCACCTGCCGGGGGATGCCGGTACGCACCCGCATGTCGTCGAAGCGGCGAACCCCGCTGAACACCTCGCGCAGCACCACCAGGGTCCACTTCTCGCCGAGGATCTCCATCGCGCGGGCGACGGTGCAGTTGTCGACCGACCAGTCCAGGGCCGCGGGTCTCATGCCCGAGAGGCTAGTGCGGTGTCGAGGAGCGCTGCCAGTGTCGCGGCAGGCGCTCCCGACACCGCACTGGGTCTGATTGACAGACTCAGCAACTGTTGGCAGGCTGCGGCCATGACGCAGACGCAGGACGCGACGCGTAGTCGCACCTTCTCCTGGTCCGATCCCGGCATCAACGCCGCGCAGATCGGCCGGCGCAGCGGGCTGGAGCTGCTCCGCGCGATGATCGCCGGCGAACTGGCCGCGCCGCCGGTGATGCACCTGATCGACATGGCCCGGATGGAGGCCGACGAGGGCCGGGTCGTGGTCGAACTGGTGCCGCAGGAGTTCCACTACAACCCGCTCGGCACGGTCCACGGCGGAGTGATCTCCACCCTGCTGGACACCGCCGCCGGGTGCGCCGTGCACACCACCCTGCCGGTCGGCGTCGGCTACACCTCGCTGGACCTGAACGTGAAGTTCCTCCGGCCGGTCACCGTCGACTCCGGCACGCTGCGCTGCGAGGGGACCGTGCTGCAGAGCGGCCGGCGTACCGCCCTGGCGGAGGCCCGACTGACCGACGGGCGGTCCCGCCTGGTCGCCCACGCCACCTCCAGCTGCCTGCTGCTGCCCCTGGAGTCCCCCGCCTGACCGTCGGCGCCCACCGGCACCGGCCGCACGGCCGGACCACCAGCCGCACGGGCCAGGCCGTGAACGCTCCGCACCGCCCACCGGCTCCGGCCGTGAGCACACCGGCGCCGGTGGTACCCCGAGCCGCCCCGGGCGGGGTCGTCGTCGAGAGAGCCAGCGACGACCGCGCCCGGGGCACCTTTGAGCCCCGGGGCCCACAGCTCAGCTCACCAGCGGTTTGAGATCCTCCCGAGAGGGCGTCCACTCCCCCGCCGCCGCCACGACCTGCTCGCCGGAACGGATGTCCTTCACCTCGTCGGCAGCACCGTCCGCACCCGGGAACCAGACGTACGGGATGCCGCGCCGCTCGGCGTACCGGATCTGCTTGCCGAACTTCGCCGCGCTCGGCGACACCTCGGTGGGGATGCCCCGCGAGCGCAACGCCTCGGCGACCCGGTTGCTGATCGGCCGCAGTTCCTCGTTGGTGACCGCCACCAGCACGCAGGTCGGCACGTCCCGCGACACCGACAGCGCGCCGGTGCCGAACAGCAGCCCGAGCAGCCGGGTCACCCCGATCGAGATGCCGACCCCGGGGAACCGGGCCGATCCGGCGCTGGCCAGGTTGTCGTACCGGCCGCCGGAGCAGACCGAGCCGAACCGCTCGTACCCGATCATCTGCGTCTCGTAGACGGTGCCGGTGTAGTAGTCCAGGCCCCGGGCGATTCGCAGGTCCGCCACGCACAGCCCTGGCGAGTGCGCGGCGGCGGTCTCCACCACGGCGGTCAGCTCGGCGATGCCCTCGTCCAGCAGCGGATCGCTGACCCCCAGGGCGCGTACCGCGTCGGCGAACGAGGCGTCCGGCGCGGAGATCTCCGCGAGGGCCAGGCACGCCTTGGCCTGTGCCTCGCTCGCCCCGGCCGTCTCGGCCAGCAGATCCGCCACCCCGGCCGGCCCGATCCGATCGAGCCGGTCGACCGCGCGCAGCGCCGCCTCCGGGTCGGTCAGCCCGATGCCCCGGTAGAAGCCCTCGCAGATCTTGCGGTTGTTGACCTGGATGCGGACCGGTGGGATCGGCAGCGACCGCAGCGCGTCACCGATGACCAGCGGCATCTCCGCCTCGTGGTGCGGCGCGAGGGTGTCCCGGTCGACGATGTCGATGTCGGCCTGGAGGAACTCGCGGTACCGGCCCTCCTGCGGTCGCTCACCGCGCCACACCTTCTGGATCTGGTAGCGGCGGAACGGGAACTGGAGCTTGCCGGCATTCTCCAGCACGTACCGGGCGAACGGCACGGTCAGGTCGAAGTGCAGGCCCAGCGCGTCGTCACCGGCCGGACCCTCCGGGTCCCCCTGCAACCGCCGGATCACGTAGACCTCCTTCGAGGTCTCCCCCTTGCGCAACAGCTGGTCCAGCGGCTCGACGGCCCGGGTTTCGAGGGGGGCGAAGCCGTACAGCTCGAAGGTGGACCGGATCCGGTCGAGGACGTACTGCTCGATCATCCGCTGGGCGGGCGTCCACTCGGGGAAGCCCGAAATTGGCGTGGGCTTGCTCATGATGCTCCGTTCGCAGACCCGCGCGGTCCGCGCGGGGCAAGAGTCGACGCGGCCGGCTACAGGCCGCGGGTGGGGGCCGCCGGTCGAGCGCCGCCCATCCCCGCCACCTCGGCGAGGTACGGGTTGGTGGCGCGCTCGCGGCCGATGGTGGTCGCGGGGCCGTGGCCGGGCAGCACGACGGTGTCGTCAGCCAGCGGAAGGATCTTGCTCCGCAGGCTGGTGAGCATCGTCGGCATGCTGCCGCCCGGCAGGTCGGTGCGGCCGATCGAGCCGGCGAACAGCACGTCGCCGGAGAGGCAGATCTGCTCCGCCTCCCAGGGCGAGCCGGCGCCGGGCAGCCGGAACAGCACCGACCCGCCGGTATGGCCGGGCGCATGGTCGACGGTGATCTCCAACCCGGCGAGGGCGAGCGTCGTACCGTCGGCCAGCTCGGCGACATCCTCCGGCTCGGCGTACGGCAGCCGGCCGCCGAAGAGCTGGGTGAGATCCATTGACAGCGCCTTCGCCGGGTCGGCCAGCAGTTCCCGGTCGTCCGGATGCACGTAGGCGGTGATCCCACGCGCTCCACAGACGGGCGCCACGGAGAAGGTGTGGTCGAGATGCCCGTGGGTGAGCAGGACCGCAGCCGGGTGCAGACGATGCTCGGCGAGCAGCGCGTCGAGCCGGTCGATCACCCCGATGCCGGGGTCGACCACCACGCACTGTTCCCCCGGCCCGGCGGCGACCACGTAGCAGTTGGTGCCGAAGGCGTCCGCGGGAAAGCCGGCCACGAGCACGTCCGCTCCCCTTCCGTCGAGCTGTCCTCTTCCGCAGCCTAACCGGCGGCCCCGGCGCATCCGCCCCAACCGCCCCAATGGGCACTGATGCACCCCGATGCACGGTGGGCGCCGACCTAGTACACGACTTTCCCAGCCGGTACCCGTACACTCTGGCGGGCGTGTGGCGTGGCACACCTGCCGCCCGACAGGTACGCGACCACCGGCTGACGATCAGGGTAGAGGAAAGGGGAGCACGGGTGGCTTCCAGCAGGGACCGGCAGCGCAAACTGGCGCGGGCCAAGCTCGACCGGCAACTGGCCCGCCGGGCCGCCGCCACCAAACGCCGTCGGCAGATCCGGGCCGGCGTCGGCACCGCCCTGATCCTTTTGCTGGTCATCGCCGGTTCGGCGTGGGCACTGGGCGCCTTCGACCGCGAGCCGACCGAGAACACCGCCGCCGACGAGGTCTGCCTCTGGACCCCGCAGAACACCGCGGGCAACGCCAACCTCAAGGACGTCGGCGAGCCGGCCACCACCGGGCTGCCGATCACCGGCACCCGGCCGATGACCATCGTCACCAACCAGGGTGCGCCGATCTCCGTCGAGCTGGACCTCGCGAGTGCCCCGTGCGCCGCCGCGAGCATCGCCCACCTGGCGAGCCAGTCGTTCTACGACAACACCAAGTGCCACGAGATCATGGCCGAGGGCGCGGTGCGCTGCGGCGACCCCAGCGGCACCGGGCTGGGCGGCCCGGCGTACTCGTTCTACGACGAGAACATGCCGAACGGTACGGAGCCGTCCCCCTCGGCCAGCCCGGCCCCGGATCAGCCGCCGACGTACCCGAAGGGCACGGTCGCCATGATCGCGAACCCGCCGGGCGCCAACGGCAGCCAGTTCGTGATCTTCTTCAAGGACCACACCACCGCCGAGCCGAAGTTCCCGATCATCGGCCGGGTCACCGAGGGCCTCGATGTCGTGGAGAAGATCGGTGCCCTGCCGACCGTGGACAATGGGGCTGGGGAAAAGGTCAAGCCGAAGGACGACGACGTGGTCATCCAGAGCCTGACCGTCGGCGAGGCGGTGCTGGATCCGGCATCACCGGCCGACCCCACGGGTACGCCGAGTTCGGCGGCTTCGGGCGCACCCGAGGCCAGCACGAACGCCGGCTGACCCACCCCGGGGGCCGGCCCGAGCGCCGGCCACACCACCCGGCAGGCCGGCGCCAGCGCGCCGGCCGAAACAGGCAAGCCGGCGCCAGCGCCGACTGAACCAAGACGGATCCACCGCACCGCAGTGGCATCCACATACAGTCCAGGAGGATCGAGGCGTGACGTCCACCAGAGAGCGGCAGCGCGCGGCGGCCCGCGCCCGGCTCGAGAAGGAGATGGCCGAGCGGGCCGCCCGGGCCCGTAAGCGCCGCCAGACGCAGGCGGTCGTCGGGGCCGGTGTGGTTCTGCTGCTGGTGGTCGCCGGCACGGCCTGGCTGGCCACCAACCTGATCGGCGACGACGGCGGCACCGACAACGCCGCCCAGAACGCGAACTCCGTGGAGTGCGGCTGGGTCGAGATCCCGGCCGGCGAGCGGACCCCGACGACCAAGGACGTCGGGTTGCCGGGCGCTGAGGTGAGCCAGGTGGGCACCCAGACCCTGACGATCACCACCAACCTCGGCCCGATCACCGCCAAGATCGACCAGTCGGCGGCGCCGTGCACCGCGGCGAGCTTCATTCACCTGGCCGAGAAGAACTTCTTCGACAACACCAAGTGCCACCGGCTGGTGACCGAGGGCATCCAGGTGCTCCAGTGCGGCGACCCGAGCGCCACCGGCAAGGGCTGGCGGGACACCGACGGCACCGGCGGCCCGAGCTACCGCATGCCGGAGGAGAACCTGCCGACCGACAAGCGGCCGCCGTACCCGGCGGGCGTCATCGCGATGGCCAACTCCGGCCAGCCGGCCAGCACCGGCAGCCAGTTCTTCATCGTCTACGGCGACTCGCCGCTGGACCCGAACTACACGGTGCTCGGCACGATCACCAGCGGCATGGACCTCGTCAAGGACGTCGCGGCCGCCGGTGACGACGGCGCGTTCGCCCAGCAGGCCGGCGGCGGTCACCCCAAGAAGGAGGTCGTCATCACCGACCTCACCATGAGCGCCGCCTAGGGTCTGAGCCCCACCACGCGACAAAGCGCCCGCCGGCCAAGCCGGCGGGCGCTTCGCTGTCCCCGAACCCACACCGGCACGCGATGCGGGACGTGGGGCTGAGGGTTAGGCGCCGGAGGTGACGCGGTAGGCGTCGAAGACGCCGTCGACCTTGCGCACCGCGGCGAGCAGGTGCCCGAGGTGCTTCGGGTCGGCCATCTCGAAGCTGAACCGGCTGACCGCCACCCGGTCGCGGGTGGTGGTGACGGTGGCGGAGAGGATGTTGACCCGCTCGTCGGAGAGCACCCGGGTGACGTCCGCGAGGAGCTTGTGCCGGTCGAGGGCCTCCACCTGGATGGCGACCAGGAACGTGGAGGCGGAGGTGAGCTTCCAGTTCACCTCGACCACCCGCTCGCCCTGGGCGCGCAGGTCCTCGGCGTTGGCACAGTCGTCCCGGTGCACGCTCACCCCGCCTGAGCGGGTCACGAAGCCGAAGACCGAGTCCGGCGGGACCGGGGTGCAGCAGCGGGCCAGCTTGATCCACACGTCGCTGACCCCGCGGACCACCACACCCGGGTCGTGGCTGCTGGCCCGGCTGCGCGGCGGACGGGTGGCCACGGCGGTCTCGGCGATGTCTTCGGCCGCGCCCTCCTCACCGCCGTAGGAGGCCATCAGCTTCTGCACCACAGACTGCGCGGAGACCTGGCTGTCACCGACCGCCGCGTACAGCGACGCCACGTCGGCCAGGTGCAGGTCCCGGGCGATCGCCATCAACGCGTCCGAGGTGAGCATCCGCTGCAACGGCATGCCCTGCTTACGCATCGCCTTGACGATCGCGTCCTTGCCCTCCTCGATCGCCTCCTCGCGGCGCTCCTTGTTGAAGTACTGCCGGATCTTCGTCCGCGCCCGGGGGCTCTTGACGAAGCCCAACCAGTCCTGCGTCGGACCAGCCGTGTCGGACTTCGAGGTGAAAATCTCGATCACGTCGCCGTTGGACAGCGTCGACTCCAACGGCACCAACTTGCCGTTGACCCGCGCACCGATGCACTTGTGCCCGACCTCGGTGTGCACCGCGTACGCGAAGTCGACCGGCGTCGACCCGGTCGGCAGCGGGATGACGTCGCCCTTCGGGGTGAAGACGTACACCTCCTGGCTGGACAGGTCGAACCGCAACGCGTCCAGGAACTCGCTCGGGTCCGCCGCCTCCCGCTGCCAGTCCAGCAGCTGCCGCAGCCAGGTCATCTCGTCGATGTGCGCCGGCGGGCCGACGATCTGGGTGCCCTTGTGCTCCTTGTACTTCCAGTGCGCCGCAATACCGAACTCCGCCGTACGGTGCATCGCGTACGTGCGGATCTGCATCTCCACCGGCTTACCGGTCGGCCCGATCACCGTCGTGTGCAACGACTGGTACATGTTGAACTTGGGCATCGCGATGTAGTCCTTGAACCGGCCCGGCACCGGCTGCCAGTTCGCGTGGATGACCCCCAACGCGGCGTAGCAGTCCCGCACCGTGTCGACCAGGATCCGCACACCCACCAGGTCGTAGATGTCGTTGAAGTCCCGACCCCGCACGATCATCTTCTGATAGATCGAGTACAGGTGCTTCGGCCGCCCGGTGGTCTCCGCCTTGATCTTCGCGGCCTTCAGGTCGGTCTGCACCTTCTGCGTCACCTGCCGCAGCAACGCCTCCCGCTGCGGCTGGTGCTCCCCGATCAGCCGGTTGATCTCCTCGAACCGCTTCGGGAACAACGTCCCGAACGCCAGATCCTCCAGCTCCCACTTGATCGTGTTCATACCGAGGCGGTGGGCGAGGGGGGCGAGGATCTCCAGCGTCTCCTTCGCCTTCTGCTCCTGCTTCGGCCGCGGGAGAAACGTCAGCGTCCGCATGTTGTGCAGCCGGTCGGCCAGCTTGATCACCAGGACCCGCGGGTCCTTGGCCATGGCGACGACCATCTTGCGGATCGTCTCGGCCTTGGCCGCGTCCCCGAGCTTGACCTTGTCCAGCTTGGTGACCCCGTCGACCAGCAGGGCGACCTCGCCACCGAAGTCCGCGCGCATCTGGTCGAGGGTGTACTCGGTGTCCTCGATCGTGTCGTGCAGCAGCGCGGCGACCAGGGTGGTGGTGTCCATGCCCAGGTTGGCCAGGATGGTCGCCACCGCGAGGGGGTGGGTGATGTACGGGTCACCGGACTTGCGGTACTGACCCGAGTGCCACCGGGCCGCGGTGTCGAAGGCCCGCTGCAACAGCCGTGCGTCGGCCTTGGGATGGTTCTCCCGGTGCGACGAGATCAGCGGCTCCAGCACCTCACTGACCTGCGACGACTGCCACGGCGCGTTGAACCGCGCCAGTCGCGCCCGGACCCGGCGCCCGGTGGGCGCGTGGGACAGCGCGAAGCCACCGCTCGACGACGG
The DNA here is from genome assembly GCA_005402585.1 of Micromonosporaceae bacterium KJ-029. GTDB lineage: Bacteria > Actinomycetota > Actinomycetes > Mycobacteriales > Micromonosporaceae > Micromonospora. Next base: position 176,082 of record BIFP01000020.1, read on the forward strand.
CTCGGCGACGGCTTCGAGGGGTACGACATCGGCTCCCGCGGCCGGATGGGCCACGTCGCCGGTGGGCCGTGCCACGCCGGATCCGCCGCTCGACGCCGGGGCGGCGCCGTTGCGGTCGGTCACCGAGCCGTCCGCGTCGCCTGTCGGGTGCACCGTGCCCTCCACCGGAGGGGCGACATCGTGGGACACCGGCCTCCTCACCGCTCGCCGGGAATACACCGACCGTGCGCCGGCCGGCCTGGTCTCGCGCCTTGCGGACCGGTCACCGCCCGGTCAGCAATGGGCAATGCTACCCGCACCGGGGGTGCCGTGCCGCTCCGCCGGACGGACCGTGCCGGGTCCGTCCGGTGGCGGTGTCGTCTCAAACGGTCAACAGCGCATGGACCGGACGCGGCGCCAGCCGGTCCCGACCACCGAGGAAGGACAGCTCCAGCAGTACGGTGAAGCCTGCCACCGTGCCACCGGCCCGCTCCACCAGGTCCAGCGTCGCTGCGGCGGTGCCTCCGGTGGCGAGCACGTCGTCGACCACCAGCACCCGGTGGCCGGCGGTGAAGGCGTCCTGGTGCACCTCCAGGGTTGCCTCGCCGTACTCCAGCTCGTAGGAGGCGGCGTAGGCGGCCCGGGGCAGCTTGCCGGCCTTACGTACCGGCACCACCCCGACCCCGGTCGCGTACGCGATGGCCGCGGCGACCACGAAGCCGCGCGCCTCGATACCGACCACGGTGTCGAAGGAGTCCCGCCCGTGGTACGCGATGATCCCGTCGATCACGTCACGGAAGGCGTCGCCGTCGGCGAACAACGGCATCAGGTCCTTGAACATGACGCCGGGCTTGGGAAAGTCGGGCACGTCGAGCACCCGGCTGGCCACCAGCCGGGCCGCCTCCGGCCCGCTGTCTCCACGTACCCCGGTGCTGTGGGTCTCCGTCACGGCAGCTCCGTTCTCCTTCCACACGACGACGGCGTCCTGCATGCTGCTCGCACAGCATGCAGGACGCCGTCCGTACCGTTCCTACCGGGTCGGCCCCGGTGGGGTCAGCGCCGCTTTCCGCCGCCCGGGCGGTTGCCGCCGGGGCGCCCGCTCCGGGCGCCGCCGGAGCGCTTGCCGGCCGGTCGGGCGCCCACCTTCGGGGCGGCGGCACCGGCCAGGGCAGCCGCCCCGGCCTCCGCCGGCACCGGCTCCTCCAGCCGCGCGGTCGGGCGGGAGCTGCTCTTGGCGGCCGGCACCTCGCCCCGAGCCACCGCGGCCCGCCGGGCCTCCACCCGCTTGTTGTGCGCCGCGATCCGCGGGTCGCGGTTCTTGAGCACCACCAGCAGCGGGGTGGCCAGCAGGATCGAGGTGGTGAAGGCCATGGCCATACCGACGAACAGCACCAGGCCGAGGTCCTTCAGGGTGCCCGCGCCGAGCAGGCCGGCACCGATGAACAGGATGCCGCCGACCGGCAGCAGCGCGACCACCGAGGTGTTGATCGACCGCATCAGGCTCTGGTTGACGGCCAGGTTGGCCGCCTCGCCGTACGTCTGGTTGTTGTTCGCGGTGATCCCTCTGGTGTTCTCCTGCACCTTGTCGAAGACCACCACCACGTCGTACAGGGCGAATCCCAGGATGGTGAGGAAACCGACGATCGTCGACGGGGTGACCTCGAACCCGACGATCGAGTAGATGCCGGAGGTGAGGGCCAGGTTCATCACCAGGGAGAAGATGGCCGCGATCGCCATGTTCAGCTCGAAGCGCAGGATCAGGTAGACCGTCACCAGCGCGATGAAGACGACCAGGCCGAGCAGCGCCCGGTTGGTGACCTGGCTGCCCCACGCCTCGCTGACCCGGTTGGCGCTGATCTGCGTCGCGTCGAGGCCGAACCGTTGGGCCATGTCCTCCCGGACGGCCTCGGCCTGCTCGGGGTTGAGCTGGGTGGTACGCAGCTCGTAGAACTCTCCGCCGGCACCGCCGACCTTCTGCGCGGTCACCACGTGGGCGCCGTCGCCCACGGCGGTCAGCGACTGACCCGCCGTGGCCTCCGCGTCCTGCATGGTGCCGACGCTGGTGGGAATCTGGAACGAGTTGCCGCCTTCGAACTCGATGCCGAGGCTGAACCCACGGAACACCACGCTGCCCAGCGCGATCACCACCAGCACGGCGGCGACGGTGAACCACATCTTGCGCCGGCCGACGATGTTGAGGCCGGCCTCGCCCCGGTAGAGGCGGCCTGCCAGACCAGTCTCAGCAGCCATCTCATGCCTCCTTGGCGCGCGGGTTGCGGGACGGGGACTGCTCCGACGACCGGGCCGGCAACGCCCGGCCGAGGCCACTGACCCGCGGAGACAGGAACGCCTTGCTGCGGGCGAGCATCGTCATGATCGGGTGCCGGAAGAGGAAGACCACGAGCAGGTCGAGCACCGTGGCCAGGCCGAGGGCGAAGGCGAAGCCCTTCACCGTGCCGACCGAGACGATGTAGAGCACCACGGCCGACATGATCGTGATGGCGTTCGCCGAGATGATCGTCCGGCGGGCCCGGATCCAGGCCCGGGGTACCGCGCTGCGCGGGCTGCGCCCGTCCCGGATCTCGTCCTTTAGTCGTTCGAAGTAGATGACGAACGAGTCCGCCGCCACACCGAGCGACACGATGATGCCGGCGATGCCGGCGAGGGTGAGCGTGAAGCCGATCTGCCGGCCGAGCACCACCAGGGCGCCGAAGAGCAGCAGCGCCGACATGACCAGGCTCAGGAAGATCACCGAGCCGAGCAGGCGGTAGTAGAAGAACGAGTAGATGATGACCAGCAGCATGCCGATGCCGGCCGCGAGCAGGCCGGCCCGCAGGTGGCTGGCGCCCAGGGTGGCGGTGACGTTCTGCTGCTCCTGCGCCTGGAAGGTGACCGGCAGGGCACCGTAGTTGAGGTAGCCGGCCAGCTCGCTGGCCTCGGCGTTGTTGAAGTTGCCGGTGATCTGCGAGTTGCCGGTGAGCACGCCCTGGATCTGCGGCGACGAGATGATCGCGTTGTCCAGCACCACGGCGACCCGGCACTTGCCCTCGTCGCCGAGCGCGGTGGCGTCGCACGCCTGGCCCTCGTTGTGGAACGCCTCGCGGGTCAGGTTGGTCCACTTGTCCTGGCCGGACCGGCTGAAGTTGAGGCTGACCACCCACTGGGCGGTCTGGTCGCGCACCGCGCTGGCGCTGTCGACGTCGGTGCCGAGCACCTTGGCCACGTCGAGCAGGTTCTTGGCGTAGCCGCCCTCACAGGCAACGGCCTGCTGCTCCGGGTCGGAGATGGACGCCGGGGGCCGGTCGTCGAGCTGGAGGCAGCCGATGGTCGGCACGTTGAACTGCATCTGCGTCGGCAGCACCGCGACCTCGCGGCCGCTCAGCTCGGCGAACGGCTTGAGCTTCTCGGCCAGCGACGGGTCGGCGGTGAGGTCCGCCGGCGCCTGGAGGGCGTTCGCGGCGGCCCAGGCCTCCGCGCCCACCTTCTGCTCGACGGCCCGGCGCTGCTCCTCGACGCTCTGCGGCACCGGCTCCTCGCTCGCGGTCGGCGACGGAGCGGCGCTCGGGGTCGCGGACGGGGTGGGAGTCGGGGTCGCGGACGGGGCCCCGCCGCCCTGGCCGCCGGGTGACGGCGACGAGGTGGCCTCGGCGTTCGGGGTGGGGCTCGCACTGCCGGACGGGGTCGGGCTCGCGCTGCCCGACGGCGTCGGCTCGGCGCTCTCGGTCGGTGCCGGCGACGGCAGCGCCCCGCTGCCGTCGGCGATCTTCAGGACCTTGCGGAAGCGCAGCTCGGCGGCGCTGCCGACCTCGCTCAGGTCCCGGTTCTCGCCCGGCAGGGAGATGACGATGTTGCGGTCGCCCTCGGTGACCACCTCGGCCTCGGCCACACCGTAGGCGTTGACCCGGCTCTCGATGATCTGGCGGGCCTGCTCGAGGTTCTGCGCGGTCGGGGCCCGGCCGTCGAGCGTGTTGGTCGCCTCCAGCGTCAGCCGGGTACCGCCGACCAGGTCAAGACCGAGCCGGGGCTCGAGCCGATCCTTCCAGCCACCGCTGGCACCGCCCGAGAAGAACACCAAAAGATAGAGGACGACGAGGATGCCCCCCAGTACGGCCAACTGCCGTCCTGGGCGCATCTGTCCCTGAGGTGGTGCCACGGCTGTCCTGTCTCCCTGTACGGTCGCGCCGCCGCTGGCGCGGCGACGGGTCGGGCCGGGGTTGCCGGCCGACGATCTGCCTTCCGACGGCGCCGGGGCTGACGCCGCCGACCTCGGGTGGTCGACGCGGGTACGCGTGGACCGGGCCGAGCCAGCGAGCCGACGCCCGGCGTCGGCCATCTATCCAGTTGTGTTACCGCGCGTGCCGACGGCGGCTACCCGCCGGGGGCGCGTGTGGGCGCCTCACCCACCCGAACGGCCGGCGGGCCGACGGCCCGGGTGGGTGCGGTGCTCAGTCCTTGACGGCGTCGGTCTCCTCGGCCGCCGACTCGACGGGCTGCTCCGCCTTGGTGACCACCCGGGCGATCGCCGGACGGGCGTAGCGGGTCTGCACTCCGGGGGCGATCTCGAGCAGGACGCTGTCGTCCTCGACACCGGTGACCGTGCCGTAGAGCCCGCCGATGGTGACCACCTCGTCGCCCACGGAGAGGCCGGTTTGCATGGCCTCGGCCTCGCGGCGGCGCTTCTGCTGCGGGCGGATCATCATGAAGTACATGACGCCGAAGAGCAGAGCGATCATGAGGATCGGCGTGAAGCCTCCCGCTCCGCCGCCTTCTGCTGCGTAAAGCACGGTTGTTGACCTTCCCATTGGCCCCCGACTCCGAAGCGTGAACATCGGAGCGGAGGCGGATTTTCACATCCTGTACAGACCGCGGCGAGTCTAGTCGCTGTATCTGGGAACGCCGAATGCGGCACAGATCACGTTCGGATCACGGCTCGCCGACGTCCGCCGAGAAGAGATCGGGCGCGGGAGGAGCTTCGGCCACAAATGTACCATTGGGCGGCGTACGTCCCAGGTGGTGCCAGGCAGCATCGGTCGCCACCCGGCCCCGCGGCGTACGGGCCAGCAGGCCGGCCCGCACCAGGAACGGCTCGCAGACCTCCTCCACCGTGTCCGGCTGCTCCCCCACCGCCACGGCCAGGGTCGACAGGCCGACCGGGCCGCCCCGGAACGAGTCGACCAGCGCGGTCAGCACCGCCCGGTCGAGCCGGTCGAGCCCGAGCGCGTCCACGTCGTACACGGTCAGGGCGGCGCGGGCCGTCTCGACGGTGACCACGCCGTCGGCGCGTACCTCGGCGAAGTCCCGTACCCGGCGCAGCAGGCGGTTGGCGATCCGGGGCGTGCCCCGGGACCGACCGGCGATCTCCGCCGCCCCGTCGTCGGTGATCGGCACGCCGAGGATCCGCGCCGAGCGGTGCAGCAGCGCCTCCAGGTCCCCCGGGGAGTAGAAGTCGAGGTGCGCTACGAACCCGAACCGGTCCCGCATCGGGCCGGTGAGCAGGCCGGATCGGGTGGTCGCACCGACCAGGGTGAACGGTTCGACGTCCAGCGGAATGGCGGTGGCGCCCGGCCCCTTGCCCACCACCACGTCGACCCGGAAGTCCTCCATCGCGCTGTAGAGCAGTTCCTCCGCCGGCTTGGCGATTCGGTGGATCTCGTCGATGAAGAACACGTCTCCCTCGGCCAGACTGGTCAGGATCGCGGCCAGGTCGCCGGAGCGCTCGATGGCCGGGCCGCTGGTCACCCGGATCCCCGAGCCCAGTTCGGCCGCGACGATGTTGGCCAGCGTGGTGTTGTGCACCACAAGGTCATTCACGGTGAACGTGTGGTCCCCATCGACCGTCAAGCATCGGCACTCGTGCAGGCCGGCCGGTTCAACGGAGGCCACCCGGTCTGCCGCCAGTCGCTCCTCGAACCGATCCCGGCGAGGTGCCCAGTCGACGAGGCGTCGACCGCGTTCGCCGATCACCGTAATTCGCTGCACGAACCTCGCCACGTCGTCCTGGCTCGTGACGCTCAGACGCCAGGACTCATGCGGCCGTCCCTGGTAGCGGCCGCGCTTGAGCTTGAGCCGTGACTGGATACCGAGCCGGAGGAGGAGGTGCTGCACGTCAACCAGCAGATCCCGGGAGACGCTGTAGAACTCGACGACCACGTCATAGCGGTCACGTCCCCGGCGACTCACAGTTCCGTCGCAGGCGAAGTACGCACCGAGGAAGGCTCCGACCTCCCAGCTGTCGCCCCCGAAGACGAATTCGGGAACCCGCTTCTGCCAGGCAGTCTTGCCGAGCAGCTGATGCGCTTCCAGCCAGGGTCGCAGACCGGAGACCCTGATCAGGGAACTCCGCGCGCTGTTGGGCCTGGTGTTGTGGGTGTATCCGAGCCGGTCACAGGTCGACCGGAAGTCGTCGAGCACCTCCTCGTCACCGCCGGTGAAGGTCACCTGGTTGGTCGTACATCCATCGCCGATGAGATAGCCGGCGAGCTTGTACTCGCCGACGTCTTGGGTGCTGTCGGCTACGAGCTCCGGACACAGGACGTTGGCGACGAAGTCTCGATCGGTAAGGTCACCGGCCTTGACCCAGCCCTCAGGCGTCCAGAACGGGTGATCGGGAGCGGCCAGCACCTCTCGCCCGCTCGTGGTCCGGATCCGCACGGAATCGAGTTCGCCCTGTTCGTGAACCGCGGTAACCGTGGCGCCCTCGCCCGTCCGGGTAATCACGCGGTCCCCGACGACGATGTCGCCGAGCCGCCGTCGCGAGCCGTCCTCGAGCAGTACCAGGGCATCCACGGAGATCGGCTTACCCAAGCCTGGGGGCCCCGACAGGAGAATGTGGTCGGGCGGCGAGCCGCGACGCATTGCGCCCTGCAACAGCAGGTCGAGCTGCTCACGGACCCGGTGTTGGGCGATGAACTCGTCCAGCCGCTTCGGCCGGACGCTGACCTCCGCGTCCCGTTCCGCGTCGCTGACGTACGCCGAGACCAGGCCGCCGTCGGGCCCGGTCATCGGGTCCGGCCCAGCAGCCGGATGGCCTGCTTGAGCAGCACCTGCACCGGCGGGACAGCACCGTCGACGGTCTCGGCGACGGCGGCGACGGCCTGGTCGGCCTGGCCCGCCGTCCAGCCGAGCCCGATCAACGCCTGCCGGACCTGCTCCGGCCACGCGCCGCCGGTGACCCCGGCCGCGCCGTCGGCACCCACCGGAACCGGTCCGATCCGGTCGCGCAGCTCCAGCACCAGGCGCTCGGCGCCCTTCTTGCCGATCCCGGGGACCCGGGTCAGCGCCGCGGTGTCGGCGTTGGCGATCGCCTTGCGCACGGCGTCCGGGGTGTGCACGGCGAGCACCGCCTGCGCCAGCCGGGGGCCGACCCCGCTGGCGGTCTGCAACAGCTCGAACAGCGACTTCGCGTCGTCGTCGGCGAACCCGTAGAGGGTGAGCGAATCCTCCCGGACGACCAGGCTGGTGGCCAGCCGGGCCGGCTGACCGATCCGCAGGTCGGCGATGGTGCCGGGGGCGCACTGCACGGCCAGGCCGACCCCGCCGACCTCGATCACCGCGTGGTCCGGACCGGTGGCGGCCACCACGCCACGCACACTGGCGATCATGTCACTCCTCCTCGTCTCGCCCGGTCCGCGGCGGCGGCCAGCTTCGACCGGGTGCCGCCGCGCCACACGTGGCAGATGGCCAGCGCGAGGGCGTCCGCGGCGTCGGCCGGCCGGGGCGGCTCGGGCAACCGCAGCAGCCGGGTGACCATCGCGGTGATCTGCGCCTTGTCCGCCTGACCGGAGCCGGTCACCGCCGCCTTCACCTCGCTCGGGGTGTACGTCTGCACCGGCAGCCCGGCGCGCGCCCCGGCGAGCACGGCGATCCCACTGGCCTGGGCGGTGCCCATCACCGTACGCACGTTGTGCTGGCTGAACACCCGCTCCACGGCCACGCTGTCCGGCTGGTGCTCGGCGACCAGGTCGGTCAGCGACCGGTCCAGGTGCAGCAGGCGGGTCGGCAGCTCGTCGGCCGGGTCGGTGTAGACGACGTAGTAGGCGACCAGCGTGCAGGGCCGGCCGGGCACCCCCTCGACCACGCCGACCCCGCACCGGGTCAGTCCCGGGTCGACGCCGAGCACCCGCACGCCTCCCCCTCCCAGCCCGCCGAGCAGTACGTGTGTTCGACACCCTACCGATGCCGTCGACACACCGCGCCACGGGACACGCCCACCCGGGCCCTCCGTTCCCGCATCGTCACGTCGTGGCGGCCCTGATGTCGCCGCCGACCACACAGTGCTATCGGAGTATGTGCCGCGACCCCATGTGCGCCCGGCCACACAGCTCGTAACTTTTTGCGCCATGACGGCAGAACCCGTGGCGGTCCCCCACGTCGTGAACGTCGACCTCACCGGTCGCACCGCCCTGGTGTCGGGCGGCGGCAGCGGCATCGGCCGGGCCTGTGCCCTGCGGCTGGCCGCGGCCGGCGCGAGCGTGCTGGTGGTCGACCGCAACGTCGAGGCGGCCAAGCTGGTGGCCGCGGAGGCCGGCGGCCGGGCCGAGGGCGTGGACCTGGCCGACCCGGAGGCGGTGGACCGGCTCGACACCGATGTGGACATCGTGGTCAACAACGCCGGCCTGCAGCATGTCGCCCCGGTACAGGAGTTCTCCGTCGAGCGGTTCGAGTACCTGCACCGGGTGATGGTGGAGGCGCCGTTCCTGCTCATCCGGCGGGCCCTGCCGCACATGTACGCGCAGGGCTGGGGCCGGATCGTCAACATCTCCTCGGTGCACGGGCTGCGCGCCTCCCCCTACAAGGCGGCGTACGTCTCGGCCAAGCACGCCCTGGAGGGACTGTCCAAGGTGGTGGCGCTGGAGGGCGCGGCGCACGGCGTCACCGCCAACTGCATCAACCCGGCGTACGTGCGTACCGCACTGGTGGAGAGCCAGATCGCCGACCAGGCGGCCACCCACGGCATCCCGGAGGCCGAGGTGGTCGAGAAGATCATGCTGGCCCGGGCGGCGATCAAGCGCCTGATCGAACCCGAGGAGGTGGCGGAGTTGCTGGCCTACCTCTGCTCCCCGCCCGCGGCGTTCCTCACCGGCGCCTCGATCGCACTCGACGGGGGCTGGACGGCCAACTAGTGAACCAGTTTCAACCTGAACCGCGCGGCGCCCGCGCCCCGACCCCCGCCCGCAGCCACCGCGGTACGCACGGGGAGGTTGAAACTGGTTCATTGCTTGCCCGCACAATGTCCGTCATGTCGTCGCCGGTGGAGTTCCTGGAGCTGCTCGCCCGCGAGGCGGCCGCGGTCGAGTTCGAGGGGCCGTTGGTCGCGGCCCGATCCGCCGGGCTGCCCGCCGACCGGATCGCCGAACTGGAACAGGCGAAGACCGTGGCGCTGCGGGTACGCGCTCTGCTGGAGCGCCGCCGCCGCCGGGAGAGCGAACTCTCCGGCCTGTACGACACGGTCAGCGACCTGGCGGGGCTGCGCGACCTGGACGACGTACTGCGGGCGATCGTGCACCGGGCCCGGCACCTGCTCGGCGCCGACGTCGCGTACATGACGCTCAACGACGACGAGCGCGGGGACACCTACATGCGGGTCACCGACGGCTCGGTCTCGGCCCGGTTCCAACGGCTGCGGCTGCCCATGGGTGCCGGCCTCGGCGGTCTGGTGGCCCAGTCCGGCGCCCCGTACGTCACCGCGAACTACCCGGACGACGACCGCTTCCACCACACCCGGGAGATCGACGCCGGGGTGGGCGAGGAAGGGCTGGTGGCCATCCTCGGGGTACCACTGCGGCTCGGCTCCACCAGCATCGGCGTGCTCTACGCGGCGAACCGCTCGGCCCGGCCGTTCGCCCGCGAGGAGGTGGCGCTGCTGCTCTCGCTGGCCGCGCACGCCGCGGTGGCGATCGACACCGCGCGGCTGCTGGCCGAGACCCGCGCGGCGCTGGCCGAACTGTCCGCGGCCAACACCACCATCCGGGCGCACAGCAGCTCGGTGGAGCGGGCCGCGGCGGCCCACGACCGGATGACCGCCCTGGTGCTGCGCGGCGGTGGGGTGGAGGACGTGACGTCGGCGGTCACCGAGGTGCTCGGCGGGGCGCTGCTGGCCCTGGACGCCGAGGGGCGGCTGCTGGCCCGGGTGGGCGAGATCGACGAGCCGGACCGGGCGGACATCGTCGAGGCGGTGGCCGCGTCCCGGACCGAGGGACGCAGCGTCCGGCGGGGTGCCCTGTGGTACGCCGCCGTGGTGGCCGGTGCGGAGAACCTGGGCGCGCTGGTGCTGCACCCCGAGGGCGAACTGGCCGACGCCGACCAGCGGATCCTGGAGCGCGCCGCGTTGGTGACCGCGCTGCTGCTGCTGTTCCGGCGTACCGTCGCCGAGGCGGAGGGCCGGGTCCGGGGCGAGTTGCTCGACGACCTGATCGCCCGACCGCTGCGTGACACCGACGCGCTGCGCAGCCGCGCCCGCCGCCTCGGCGTGGACCTGGACGCCCCACACGTACTGGTGGCCGTCGGCGAGGACGCCATCGCGGCGACCGGCTCGGCCCGGCAGCGGGTCCTCTCCTGGGCCACCACGTACGCCTCGACCAGGGGCGGGTTGGCCGCCGCACGCGACGGCCGGGTGGCCCTGATGCTGCCCGGGCAGGATGCGGGCGGCAGCGCCCGCGCGGTGGCCAGGGACCTGTCCCGGATCACCGGACGGCCGGTGACCGCCGGAGCGAGCGGCCCGTCCACCGGGCCGACGTCGCTGGCGACCGCCTTCCGGGAGGCCGACCGCTGCCTGACCGCGCTCGGTGCGCTGGGTCGGGCCGGACAGGGGGCGAGCACCGCCGAACTGGGCTTCGTCGGGCTGCTGCTGGGCGCCGTCGGGGACGGCGGCGACGCCGACGTGAGCCGGTTCCTCACCGCCACCGTCGGCCCCGTGATCGACTACGACGCCCGTCGGGGCACCGCCCTGGTGCGGACCCTGGAGGCGTACTTCGGGGTGGGCGGCAGCCTGGCCCGGGCGGCCGAGCAGCTGCACGTACACGTCAACACGGTGACCCAGCGGTTGGAGCGGGTCGGGCAGCTGCTCGGCGCGGACTGGCAGAAGCCCGAGCGCGCCCTGGAGGTGCAGCTGGCGTTGCGCCTGCACCGGCTGCGGGCGCCGGCCGGCTGAGCCGTTCGGCGCCACCGGGCGGACGGCGCGCAGCGGCGCCCGCTGACCGGTGCCGCCCGGCAGCGGCGGGCGGCACCGGTCAGCGGGCGCGGATGCCGGCCAGGACGCCGTCGACGATCTTCTCGGGGAGGGTCGTCTCGTCGAGCTCCGGGTGCCAGCGCAGCACCCGCTGGATGAGCATCGGGCCGGTGAGCATCGCCATGGTCACCTCGACGTCGAGGTCGGCACGGAGTTCACCGTCACGGACGCCGCGGTGCAGTACCTCCCGCATCAGCGCCCGGCGGGGTTCGACGATGCTCTGGTAGAACGCGTACTGCTCGGGGCTGCGATTCACCTCGGGCACCAGGCAGGGCATGATCTGCGCCGCCCGGGGGTCGATGTTGTGGCCGACCGCGCCGACCAGCGTGATGAGGTCGTCGCGGACCGATCGGCCGGCCGGCTGCGGCGGGCTGCCCTTGAGCGTACGGAGGGCGTCACGCAGCAACGCGTCCTTGCCGGGCCAGCGGCGGTAGATGGTGGCCTTGCCGACCCCCGCCCGCGCGGCGATCGCCTCCACCGAGATCGCCTCGATCGTGCTGCCCTCCGCGAGGAGGTCGAGCGTGGCCTCGATGATCGCCTCGGCCGCGCGGACGCTCCGCGGCCGCCCGGGCGGCCGCGGAGCGTCTGCGGTGGTAGTCATCTGCCCATTGTCCCGGCGTCAGGCGGTGCCGGCCAACTCGGGCTCGGCGACCGGTGCTGGCGTACCGGTGCCCGGTCGGCCCGGCATCCAGCGCAGGGCCACCAGGATGCCGGCCGCGGCGACCAGCGCGGCCAGCGCCGCCGACCAGTGCATGGCCGAGACGAAGGCGTCGTTGGCCGCCGTGACCAACTGCGGGGCCCCGGGCCCGAGCTGCCCGGCCGTGGCGTACGCGCCCGAGATCGACTCACCGGCCGCCGCACGCGCGGCCGGCGGCAGGTCGGCCAGGGCCGGGTCGATGCCGGAGCGGTAGCCCGCGGCCAGCACCGAGCCGATCACGGCCACGCCGAGCGCGGCGGCCACCTGGCGGATGGTGTTGCTGACCGCCGAGCCGACTCCGGCCTTCTCCCGGGGCAACGCTGACATGATCGACTCGGTGGCCGGCGGCATGATGTTGGCCATCCCGGCGCCCTGCAGGAAGAAGAAGATCAGCACCACCCAGATCGGCGTGGCCGCGTCGACGAAGGCGAACGCGCCCAGCGCCAGCGCGGTCAGCAGCAGACCCACCACCGCGACCGCGCGGCCGCCGTACCGGCGGACCATCGCGGCGCTGCGCGGCGCGAAGACGAGCTGGGCGACCGCGAAGGGCAGGAAGAGCAGGCCGGTCTGCAGTGGGCTGTAGCCACGCACCAGTTGCAGGTAGAACGAGCTGAAGAACATCACGCCCATGGCAGCGAAGAAGACCAGCCCGATCATCGCCACCGGCGCGGCGAAGTGCGGCACCCGGAACAGGCGTACGTCCAGCGACGGGTGGGTGCTTCGCCGCTCGTGCGTGACGAACCAGGCCAGCACCGCCAGACCGCCGAGGATCGAGGCCCAGACCACCGGCCGGCCGAAACCGTGCTCGCCGCCGTCGATGATGCCGTAGGTCAGGGCGACCAGACCGACCACCGAGAGCAGTACGCCGAGCGCGTCGATGCGTCCCGGCTTGGGATCCCGCGACTCGGGCACCAGCAGCGCCACCAGCACCACGCCGAGCGCGACGACCGGCACGTTGATCAGGAAGACCGAGCCCCACCAGTAGTGCTCCAGCAGCAGGCCGCCGAGGACCGGTCCGATAGCCACCGCCAGGCCGACCGCGCCGGCCCACACCCCGATGGCCCGCCCCCGCTCGCGCGGGTCGAAGACGTTGGAGATGATCGACAGGGTGGCCGGCATGATGGCCGCGCCGCCGACGCCCATCAGCGCGCGGGCCGCGATCAGCTGTGCGGGGCTCTGCGCGTACGCCGAGAGCAGCGACGCCAGGCCGAAGACGACCAGGCCGATGAGCAGCATGCGCCGCCGGCCGGCCCGGTCGCCGAGCACGCCGAAGGTGAACAGCAGCCCGGCGAAGACCAGCGTGTATGAGTTGATGGACCACTCCAGGTCGCCCTGGCTGGCCCCGAGACCGTGCACCGGGTCGGCGAGCGTACGCAGCGCGACGTTGAGGATGGTGTTGTCCAGGACGACCACGAGCAGGCTGATCACCAGCACCCCGAGGATCGCCCACCTCCTCGGATGTCCCGTGTTCTCGTTCGGTTGCATCTCCGGCACCCCCCGGTTTTCGATACGGTCCCGTCCGTAATCGATGCTGAGCCTAGGCTCGGCATTAACGATACGGAACCGGATCGTATCGAATGTGACACCGCTCACCGCATGGCCGCAGCATCCGGTCCGTCCCGGGCGGCGGCCCCGCCCCGGGCGCGAGGTTCCGTCCCGGTGTCACGCCGCGCCCGTCCGCCTGATCCATGCCGGAACGGCATGGTGTCCGTGTGGCGGACGTCTCCGCCTGCCACCGGGCGGTTCGGTGTGACCCGGGGCATCGCCGGGGCGGAATCCCGGGCGGGTGCCCGGCGTTGTAACCCGTGGCTGACCAAGGAGAACCCCGCCCCGCCCCACCGGCGTGAGCGCGGCCGGCAGACCCCCCGGGAATGACCCGGCCCCCTCAGCCGTTGTACACCGTCCCGGCGCCGCGAAGAGCCCCCCGGCCCGCGA
>BIFP01000020.1:190197-299155 GCA_005402585.1 Micromonosporaceae bacterium KJ-029
GACCTCAACAGCGAGCAGACCGACAACGCCAAGGCCATCATCGCCGCCACGAAGAAGACCGGCATGGACGAGCGTGCCGCCGTGGTCGCCATCGCCACCTCGCTGCAGGAGTCGAAGCTGGAGAACCTGGGCCACCTCGGTGACCGCAACGACCACGACTCGCAGGGCCTGTTCCAGCAGCGCCCGTCCAGCGGTTGGGGCACGGTCGAGCAGATCACCGACCCCGAGTACTCCACCACCGCGTTCCTCAAGGGCCTCAAGCAGGTCGACGGATGGAAGGACATGCCGCTGACCAAGGCCGCGCAGACCGTACAGGTCTCGGCCTACCCCGACCACTACGCCCAGTGGGAACAGCAGGCCGCCGACCTCGTCGCCCAGAACTGGAACAGCTGACCGACAGACCTTCCTCTCCAGGGGAACAAGAACCGCTGGCCGGTACCCGATGTCCGGGTGCCGGCCAGCGGCGTCGGCTCAGGTGAGGGAGGCGCGCAGCGCCGCATCCTTCTCGGCGACCAACTGCTCCAGGTCGGCCTGGTACGCCGACATCCGGTCGAACAGGGCAGGGTCGGCGGTGCTCAGGATGCGTACGGCGAGCAGTCCGGCGTTGCGGGCGTTGCCGATCGACACGGTGGCCACCGGCACGCCGGCCGGCATCTGCACGATCGACAGCAGCGAGTCCAGGCCGTCCAGGTGCTTCAGCGGCACCGGCACACCGATCACCGGCAGCGGCGTCACCGAGGCGACCATGCCAGGCAGGTGGGCCGCGCCGCCGGCACCGGCGATGATGACCTTCATGCCCCGACCGGCGGCGGCCCGGCCGTAGTCGATCATCTTGACCGGGGTGCGGTGCGCCGAGACGACCTCGACCTCGTAGGGCACCTCGAACTCGGCGAGTGCCTCGGCGGCGGCCTTCATCGTCGGCCAGTCCGAGTCGCTACCCATGATCAAACCGACGGTGCTCACGCTGGTCTATCCTCCGTGCCATTCTTCGTTCGCGACTGCGGGGCTCGCAAGCTCACTCCTCGCGCTCACCGACGCCGTCCCGCAGCCAGCGGGCCGCCCGGGCGGCCCGGGCGCGTGCCTCGTTCAGGTCGTCGCCGAGCACGGTGACGTGCCCGATCTTGCGGCCGGGACGCACCTGCTTGCCGTACAGGTGCACCTTGGCCGTCGGTTCGGCGGCGAAGAGGTGGTGCAGTCGCTCGTCGACCGGCATCCCGCCGGGCTCGCCGCCGAGCACGTTCGCCATCACCACCACCGGCGCGGTCAGCGAGGTGTCGCCCATCGGGTAGTCCAGGACCGCCCGCAGGTGCTGTTCGAACTGCGAGGTGCGGGCGCCCTCGATGGTCCAGTGCCCGGAGTTGTGCGGGCGCATCGCCAGCTCGTTGACCATGATCCGGCTCCCGGCCGGGTCGGCCACCTCGAACAGCTCCACCGCCAGCAGGCCCACCACGCCGAGTTCGGTGGCGAGATCGATGGCGAGCTGCTGGGCGGAGACCGCCAGTTTCTCCGGCAGGCCGGGGGCGGGGGCCAGCACCTCGACGCAGATCCCGTCCCGCTGCACCGTCTCCACGACGGGGTACACGGCGACCTGCCCGAACGGTGAGCGGGCCACCTGCACGGCCAGCTCCCGGCGCAGCGCCACCCGCTCCTCGACGATGAGCTTCGTGCCGCCGGCGAGCAGCGTCTCCGCCAACTCGGTGGCGTTCGCGGCGTCGCTGACCGGCCAGACGCCCCGGCCGTCGTACCCGCCACGGGCCGCCTTGAGCATCACCGGCCAGCCCACCTCGTCGCCGAAGCCGATCAGGTCGGC
Organism: Micromonosporaceae bacterium KJ-029; assembly: GCA_005402585.1. Lineage (GTDB taxonomy): Bacteria > Actinomycetota > Actinomycetes > Mycobacteriales > Micromonosporaceae > Micromonospora. The sequence continues at coordinate 192,008 of BIFP01000020.1, forward strand.
CGGGGAGGTGACCGGCCGCCACCGTGGGTTCGGCGCGCCCAGCGCACCGAGCCGTTCCCGCATCACCTGCTTGTCCTGGGCGTGCACGAGTGCGTCGGCCGGCGGGAACAGCTTCACCCCCTCGTCGGCCAGGGCACGGATGTGCTCGGTCGGGACGTGCTCGTGGTCGAAGGTGACCACGTCGCAGCCCTTGGCGAAGGTACGCAGCGCAGCCAGGTCGGTGTGGTCGCCGTACTGGACGTCGGCGGCGACCAGAGCCGCCCCGTCGTCCGGGGCGAGCGCGAGCACACGCAGCGACTGGCCGAGGGCGATCGCGGCCTGGTGGGTCATCCGGGCCAGCTGGCCGCCGCCCACCATGCCGACAACGGGCAGACCGGTTCGGGAATCCATAGCGGCGCCAAGCCTATCCGGGCCGGTCGGGACACCGACCGGCGGACACCTGATCTCAGCGCAGCTGCGCCACCAGGTCCTCGACGCCGGTGACCGGCCGCTGGCAGACGAAGCCCCGGCAGACGTACGCGGCGGGCCGGCCGTCGAGCAGCGGCCGGTCGGCCAGCAGCGGCACCCCCGGCTGGTCCGGGTGGCCCGCGACGATCACCGCACCGGGCGGGGCGTGCCGGTACGCCGCCGCCACCAACGGATCATCGGCCGGGTTCCCGGTGGCCACCGCGATCTCGTACGGCCCGGAGAGCAGCGCCTCCCCCACGGTCGCCGCGTACCCGGTGAACCGGGCGTGCCGCCCGACGATCGGCGCGACGGTGGACAGGGCCGCCTCGGCGGCCTCCCGGTAACGGGTCTCCCCGGTCAGCGCCGCGTACGTCACCAGGGCGGCGGCTATCGCGGACCGGCCGGAGGGGGTGGCGTTGTCGGTCGGGTCGGCCGGCCGGGTCACCAGCCGCTCCGCGTCGTCGGCGGTGTCGTAGAACGCACCCCCGGGCGCGGCGAAGTGCGCCAGGGCAGCATCGAGCAGTTGCCCGGCCAACTCCAGCCACCGCCCCTCGCCGGTGACCTGGTGCATGGCGCAGAACGCCTCGGCGACACAGCCGTAGTCCTCCAGGACCCCGGCCGGCTCGCCGACCCGGCCGTCCCGGGAGGCACGGCGCAGCCGCCCGTCCACGACGTGCACCCGGGCGAGGTACTCGGCGGTGTCCCGCATCGCGCCGTCGGCGACGATGGTGACCCCCTCCAGCAGGTTCGCCTCTCCCTCGGTGCCGATCCGGCCGGAGGTCTCGGCGAGCCGGACGAACTCGGCGAGGGCGGTGACGGCCAGCCCGTTCCAGGCGGCCACCACCTTGTCGTCCCGGGCCGGCTGCGGCCGGGTGTCCCGGGCGGCCAGCAGCCTGCTCACGACGCCCTGCCAGCGGGCGCGTACCTCCGGGTCGGCGTCGTCGACGTCACGGGCCAGCTTCAGCACGCTCATGCCGTGCTCAACGCCTCTCCTTCCGTCCGGAGCGCCGCCCTGCGGCGCGGAGGCGGAATGAGGGGCGAAGGTGCCGGCCTCGGTGACAGCGAACAGGTCGGCGGCCCAGCGGCCGTCCTCCTCGCCGAGCGCCTCGACCAGCTGGGCCGGGGTCCAGGCGTAGGTGAGCCCCTCGACGCCCTCGGTGTCGGCGTCCAGCGCGGAGGCGAAGCCCTGGCCGGGCCGGTGCAGCTCGTCGGCGAGGAACCGGGCGATGTCCCGGGCCACCCGCAGCGCCAGCGCGTCCCCGGTGAGCCGCCACAGCTGCGTGTAGACCCGCAGCAGCAGGGCGTTGTCGTAGAGCATCTTCTCGAAGTGCGGCACGGTCCAGTGCGCGTCCACCGAGTACCGGGCGAAGCCGCCGGCGAGCTGGTCGTGGATGCCGCCCCGGGCCATCGCCTCGCAGGTGTGCCGGACGATCTCCAGGCTCCGCGTCGAGCCGGTGCGCTGGTGGTGGCGGAGCAGGAAGAGCAGGTTCATGTGCGGCGGGAACTTCGGTGCGCCGCCGAAGCCGCCGTTGGTCTCGTCGTACTCACCGGCCAGCTGTTCGGCGGCGGCGTCGAGCAGTTCGGCGGTGAGCGGGACGCTCGGGCCGCCCACGGCCTGCGCGCCCCCGATCGCCTCCACCACCGCGGCGCCCTGGCGTAGCACGGCGTCGCGCTGGTCCTGCCAGGCGGTGCTGACCGACTGGAGCAGCCGGATGAAGTTCGGGCGGGGGAAGTACGTCCCGCAGAAGAACGGGGTGCCGTCCGGGGTGGCGAAGACCGTCATCGGCCAGCCACCCTGCCCGGTCATCGCCTGCGTGGCGGCCATGTAGACGGCGTCCACGTCGGGCCGCTCCTCGCGGTCCACCTTGATCGATACGAAGCCCTCGTTCAGCAGCTTGCCGACGGTCTCGTCCTCGAACGACTCGTGTGCCATCACGTGGCACCAGTGGCAGGCGGAGTAGCCGACCGAGATGAGCACCGGCACGTCCCGCCGTTTCGCCTCGGCGAACGCCTCGTCGCACCAGGGCCACCAGTCCACCGGGTTGGCGGCGTGCTGGAGCAGATAGGGGCTGGTGGCGTCCGCGAGTCTGTTCACCCGACGACCATATCGACCCGGGCTCTCAGGAGGCGCCGTCGGCGCGGAGGGGGAGGACGTTGGTGGGGGCCTGGCGGGCGAGGGAACCGAGGACGGCGGCGATCTTGTCCGCCGGCATCGGCTTGAAGAAGTGGTAGCCCTGGGCGGCGTTGCAGCCCAGCTCGGCCAACGCCGACCGCTGCGCGGCGGTCTCCACCCCCTCGGCCACCACCCGCAAGCCCAGCTCGTGGGCCAACCCCACGGTGGTACGCACGATCGCCGCCGCCTCCGGCGAGTCCGCCATCCGGAGCACGAACGACCGGTCGACCTTCAACTCGTCCACGGTGACCCTGGTGAGGAAGGTCAGCGAGGAGAAGCCGGTGCCGAAGTCGTCCACGGCCAGCTGCACACCCATCGACCGCAGCGAGGTGAGCACCTGGTCGATCACCTCCAGCTCGCTCATCACCACAGTCTCGGTGATCTCCAGGACCAGCCGGTCGGCCGGCACCTGGTGCCGGCGCAGCGCCTCGCCGATCTCCGCCGGCAGCCGGTGGTCGAGCAGGCTACGGGCGGAGAGGTTGACCGAGATGGGGATGTCGAGGCCCTCCCGGGCCCAACCGGCGGCGATTGCGAGCGCCTTGTCCAGCACGTACCGGGTGAAGGTGCCCAGCTGATCGCTGTTCTCCACCGGCCGGATGAAGTCGGCCGGGCCCAGCAGGCCCCGGCGCGGGTGCCGCCAGCGGATCAGCGCCTCCACGCCGGTCGGCGCCCCGGTGGCCAGATCCACCGCCGGTTGCAACACCAGCACCAGCTGATCGTCGGCCTGCAACGCCTCGCGCAGCTCGGCGAGCAGGGCCAGCTGGTCGGTGCTGGCCGCGTCCCGTGCGCCGTCGTACGCGGACACGCTGCCGCCGCCGGCCTTGGCCTGGTACATGGCGATGTCGGCCCGGCGCAGCAGCTCGGTCAGGTCGGCGGTGCCGGCCGCGGCCACCACCACACCGACGGAGACCTCGACGGACATCCGAACCCCGGCCACCTCGGCCGGCGCGGCCAGCCGCTCGGCGATGTCCCGAGCCTGGCGCAGCGCGTACGCCATCGGGGCGGCGCGGTCGTCCACCACCGGGACCGACGTCAGCAGCAGCGCGAACTCGTCGCCGCCGAGCCGGGCCAGCAGGTCACCGGAGCGGGCCAGGGCGCCGAGCCGGTTGGCGGTCAGCCGCAGCAGCTGATCGCCGGCGGCGTGTCCGAGCGTGTCGTTGACCTCCTTGAACTGGTCGATGTCCAGCAGCAGCAGGGCAACGGGTTGATCGTGGGCGAGCTCCCGCAGCCCCTGGTCGCCCCGGCTGAGCATGGCCGCCCGGTTGGCCAGCCCGGTCAGCGGATCGTGCACCGCCTCGTACGACGAACGCGCGGTGACCAGCCGCAGCTCCCGGTGGGTCGCCGCGTCGTGCAGGGCGGCGGCCAGGGCGTCGGCGAAGGCGGCCAGTCCGTCCCGCTCCCGCCCGCTGGGCGGACCCGTACGGGGAAACCGGACGCGCAGCCGGCCGACCCGCGCCTCGCCCACCGACAGGTCGCGGACCAGTTCCTCCGGGGCGGGCTCGTCGTCCCCTGGTGGCGCGATCTCCCGGTCGACCACCTGGCCGCTGGGGTCACCCCGGTAGCGGCGCCACCGCCCGTCGCCCCGGGCCACCTCCACGTCGACGATCTCTGCCTCGAACAGCGTCAGGGCGCCGGTGACGCCCGCCATGGCCACGCCGCGCTCGTCGAGCTGGTTCAGCGCGGCGGTGGCCTCGGCGAGCGACCGCCAGGTACGCCGTTCCCGGTCGTCGCGCAGCCGCTGCCGGTAGGTCTGCTGGAGCAGCCACAGCGGGGCGGGCAGCAGCAACAGCCACCGGGGGTCGATCTCGATCAGCACCACCACGAGCAGGCCGAACACCACGTTGCCGACGAACATCAACAACTTGCCCCGCAGCGCGGCGAGCAGCGGGCGGCCGATCGGCATCCCGTGCCGCAGCGACAGCATGACCCCGCCCAGCCAGGCGCCGGCCAGCACGTAGGTGACGGCGCCGGCGGCGACCGCGAGCGCGAGCGCCGGGGTCGGGGTGGCCAGCGTCGGCTGGCCCAGGGCGGTCGTGACCGACACCGCGAGCGCGGTGGCGGCGGTCTGCGCGCCGGCGATGCGGACGACGTCCCACGTCGACCGGCCCTCGTCCACGACTGTCAGCACCGTCCAGGCCAGCGCGACACCGACCAACGCCGCAGCGGGCAGCCACCCGGGCGCTACCAGGTAGAGGCAGACGACCAGCGCCGCCTCGCCCCAGGTGACGCTGACCACGCCGGCCGCGGCGCGGAACCGGAGCCGGGCCAGCTGCGACAGGGCGAACGCGGCGACCGCGATGCCGAACCGGGCCAGCCCGCCGATCGGATCGTCGGCCGGCAGCCCCGCCGGCAAACTCAGCCCGACCACGGCGGCGACCAGTGCGGTGCCGACGACGGCGGCCGTGAGCAGGTGCACCCCGAGTGGCGTACCACGCCCTGCGGGCCGGTCGAGCGAATGACCGGCCCGGCCGGAGGTCACCGACCCCCTCCCGCCGACCGGGGACAGGACACGCGGAGGGCCGACGCGACTGCGATGGTCATCGGCGCCCCCTTCCGCGCACGGCTCGAGGACTTCTGGTCCCCCCGGCGGAAGGCTAAGCCAAACCCGAAGGTCGCAACAGGGGGCGACCATCCGGTTAGACGTGAATCATGCCCCGATCAGCCGTCGCGGCGCTGCTGGGGCCCATTGGGAACGTCCGAAGATGAATCCGCCGTCACGGTCCCATCTGTCGGATCAGCGACCGTTCGGTCCGCCGTGCCCGCTCCGGCGGCGGGCTCCTGACCCGGGAACTGGTCGGGCAGACGGCGCAGCCGCGCGTTCATGTTGCGGATCAGCAGCACGGTGGCGGTGCCCAGGACCAGGATGAGGAACAGGCCCATCGGCCCGGCCAGGCCACCCGTGCGGGTGTCCCCGAAGTTGTTCTGGGCGAGCACCTCGGCAACGGTCAGCATGGGGTTCCTCCGGAGTGCGGTGTGCGACCAGGGTAGCCCGCCGCCGGATCAGCGGGCATCGGCCGTCTCCCGTACGCCGGCGAACAGGTCGGACTCGGGCAGTGGGCTGTCGACCAGCGACCGGGCCAGCTGGAAATCCTCCGTCGGCCAGGCGCGCTGCTGCAACTCCATCGGCACCTGGAACCAGAAGCCGTCCGGATCCACCTGGGTGGCGTGGGCGCGCAGCGCGTCGTCGCGCACCGGGAAGTACTCGGCGCACTCGACCCGGGTGGTGATCCGGGGGCCCTTGTCCGGCCGGTCCTCCCAGCGGGCCAGCCACTCCGCGTACGGCGACTCCACCCCGGTGGCCAGGATGGCCTCGTGCAGCGCCATGATCTTGCCCTTGGAGAAGCCGATGTCGTAGTAGAGCTTCAGCGGCTGCCACGGCTCACCCAGCTCGGGGTAGCGCTGCGCGTCGCCCGCCGCCTCGAAGGCCGCCATGCTGACCTTGTGGCACATGATGTGGTCGGGGTGCGGGTAACCGCCCTCCTCGTCGTACGTGGTGACGACGTGCGGACGGAACTCACGCATCAGCCGCACCAGCGGGCCGGCGGCCACCGCGACGTCCTGCAGGGCGAAGCAGCCCTCGGGCAGCGGGGGCAGCGGGTCGCCCTCGGGCAGGCCGGAGTCGACGAAACCCAGCCACGCCTGCTCGACGCCGAGGATCGCGCGCGCCGCGTCCATCTCCGCCCGCCGGATCTCGGCGATGTTGGCCCACACCTCGGGCCGGTCGAGCTTGGGGTTCAGCACGCTGCCCCGCTCGCCGCCGGTACAGGTGACGACCAGCACGTCCACCCCCTCGGCGACGTACTTCGCCGTGGTCGCGGCGCCCTTGCTCGACTCGTCGTCGGGGTGCGCGTGGACGGCCATGAGTCGAAGTTGTTCTGCCAAGGCTGGCGCTCCTCGTCTCTGCCCAATCGGCCGGCCCTCCCCCGGGCCAACCGTTGACCTGCCGAAATCCTCCCCGTCGCGGTACCGGCCCGCGCCGGCTGTCATATTTGACACCAGCTGCATTCGACGCCAGCTGCATCTAACACCGAGTCGGGCAGGAAAAGACGGGCCTCCGCCATTCTTGCCGATGCCGCCGACAACAACGCCAGGGAGATACCCGCCGGTGACCGAGACGCACGCCACACTTCCACCGGACACTCCGGTGTTCCCGCCCGGACGGTACGGCCGCCGCCGTACCCCCGGCCGCCGCCGGCCGGTGCTGACCGTGCTGCTGGCGGTCGCCGTGGTCGTAGCGCTCACCGCAGTCTCGTTCCGGCTCTACCGACAGTACGGCGATCCGGCGTACGACGCCCAGGTGCTCACCTACGGCGAAATCACGGACACCCAGGTGGTGGTCGACTTCCGGGTGACCCTGCCGGACGGCGCATCGGCGGTGTGCCTACTGCGCGCCCGGGATCACGCCGGCGCCGAGGTGGCCCGCGAGGAGGTACCGGTGACCGTCGGAGCGGGGCAGCGCCAGGTCACCGTGCGGCACCGCCTCGCCACCACCGCCAAGCCGTTCATCGGCGAAGTCGTCCGCTGCCGACCGGCCGCCTGAGGCCGACCGCGTCGACCCGCCGCCACTGCCGGTGACAGACGCCGGGCCACCGGCCGGCCGCCGGGACCGCATTCCCTCGGGCGCTCGGGACGTGATCGCCGACACTCCGTGTCGTACGGCACTGGTAACTTGGAGGTTCACCTGTCAGCCAGCACGCACAACCGAGGAGGACCGCCTGTGTCCAATGGCAACGAGGCGCCCGCCACCTGGCTGTCGCAGGACGCGTACGACCGCCTGAAGGCCGAGCTCGACGAGTTGATCGCCAACCGGCCGATCATCGCCGCCGAGATCAACGCCCGGCGTGAGGAAGGCGACCTGCGCGAGAACGGCGGCTACCACGCCGCCCGCGAGGAGCAGGGCAAGGCCGAAGGGCGCATCCTCTACCTGAAGGAGCTGCTCCGCACCGCCCAGGTCGGCGAGGCTCCGACCGTGAACGCCGTGGCGCCCGGAATGGTCGTGACGATCTACTTCGACGACGACGCCGACGACACAGAGACGTTCCTGCTCGGCTCACGTGAAATCGCCTCAACCACCGATCTCACGGTCTACAGCCCCGAGTCGGCCCTCGGCCAGGCGATCCTCGGCGGCGAGGCCGGGCAGACCTGCACCTACACCGCGCCCAGCGGCGCGGACATCAAGGTGACCGTGGTCAGTTTCGAGCCGTTCTCCGGTTGAGTCACCCGTCGGCCCGGCACGCTCCGGGGCCGGCCACCAACTCCGCGCCAGGGGCGTGACACCGTGCGGTGTCACGCCCCTGGCGCGATGGTCACCTGGTAACCGCTGGCCCGTAGGGCACTGATCAGCGTGTCGGAGTGCTCGACGCCGCGGGTCTCGACCGACAGCGCCACCTCGACCTCGCCGAGGCGCAGGTGCGGGTTGGCCCGCTGGTGTTCCACGTCGACCACGTTGGCCCGCTGCTCGGCGATCTGGTGCAGCAGCGAGGCGAGCTGCCCCGGCCGGTCCGAGCACCGCACGGTGACCCGTAGGTATCGACCGGCCGCCGCCAGGCCGTGTTCGATCACCCGAAGCATCAGCAGCGGGTCGATGTTGCCGCCGGAGAGCACCGCCACCACCGGGGTCTCCACCTCGACCGCGCCGGCCAGCAACGCCGCCACGCCGACCGCGCCGGCTGGCTCCACCACCTGCTTGCCGCGTTCGAGCAGCATGAGCAGCGCCCGCGAGATGTCCTCCTCGGCGACGGTGACGACCTCGTCGACGAGCTTGCGGACATGCGTGAAGGTGATGTCGCCGGGCCGGCCGACCGCGATGCCGTCGGCGATGGTGGCGAAGGCTGGCAGGCGTACCGGCTCACCCGCCACCAGCGAGGGTGGGAAGGCCGCCGCGCCCGCCGCCTGCACCCCGATCACCCGGACGTCCGGGCGGAGCGCCTTGGCCGCCACCGCCATACCGGAGATCAACCCGCCTCCGCCGACGCCGGTGACGATCGTCTTCACCTCGGGGCACTGCTCCAGGATCTCCAGCGCCACCGTGCCCTGTCCGGCGATCACGTCCCGGTGGTCGAACGGGTGGATCAGCACCGCGCCGGTCCGTTCGGCGAACGTCTGCGCCGCGACCAGGGACTCGTCCACCGTGGCGCCCATCAGCTCGACCTGCGCGCCGTACCCCTTGGTGGCCGCCACCTTCGGCAGCGGGGCGTTCACTGGCATGAAGACGGTGGCGTGGGTGCCGACCAGCCCGGCGGCGAGCGCCACCCCCTGGGCGTGGTTGCCGGCGCTCGCCGCGACCACGCCCCGGGCCCGTTCCTGCGCCGACAACCGCGAGATCCGCACGTACGCGCCGCGCACCTTGTACGACCCCGCCCGCTGGAGGTTCTCGCACTTGAGCCAGGTCGGCCCGCCCAGCGCCGCGCTGAGCGGGCGGGAGGGCTCCAGCGGGGTGGTGCGGGTGACACCGGCGAGCAGCTCCCGCGCGGCCCGCACGTCGTCCAGGCTGACCAGTTCCGTCATGCCCCGATCGTGCCACCCGCCCCGCCGGCCGTCGGCGGCGCCTGGATCGGCACGGACGACGGTGGCCCGACCTGAGCCTCCGTCGATCGCGTGGCCGGAACGGCGGACGCCGGAACAGCTGGACGGACCGGGGCCGGGGCCGGGGCCGGGGCCGGGGCCGGGGCCGGGGCCGGGATGGTCATGCCGGGCAGGATCGGCCCGGCGGGCAGCGCCCGAGCGATGCGGGCAGTCTGCGCGGCCGAGATCCGGTGGATCAGCACGATCAGCGACGCCCCGGCCGCCATGCCGGCCAGGGCGGGCACGAGGTACGCCACGGCGGTCGAGGCGTAATGCTCGGCGTACGCCTGGAAGTCGGCGGCCGTCTCCGGATACGGGAGGGCGTTGGACCGCAGGGTGGCGCGCACCGTGACGAACTGGTCCGCGAGCAGGAACGTCAGCCAGCTACCCCACCAGAGTTTGACCAGCCATGGGGTGCGCAGTCGCCAGAGGCTCTCCCGGGTGACGTTGGCGACCACCCGGTAGGGCACGGCGAGGTAGGCGATCGGCACCAGCCATCCGGCGATCGCCCAGGCGGCGGCGAGGGTGCTCCCGGCGCCCGGAAAGGCGTCGAGGTTGGTTCGGGCCCGCCAGAGCCAGATGATCACGAGCACGGCGGCGCTCAGCAACGCCAGGAGGTACCCCGTCGAGGCGACGAGGTCGAGCAGGTCCGCGATCAGCAGGAAGTTCTCACCGTCGGTCGACGAATCAGCCCGATCGGCGCGGAGCGCGTTGACCGGCTGAACCGTCACCGTCAGCAGATAGGTCAGGACCACGACGCCCACCGCGACTGTGGCGGCCCGGCCGATGCCCGCGACCGGCCGGACCCGGGCACCGGGATGCAGCACCGGGGAACCGACGGGGGTACGGCAGGTCGAGCACTCGTAGGTGCGTACGTCGGTGTCTGCGTCGCAGGTGTGGCAGCGCATGATCAGGTCCTCCCGGTGCGTGGCACGGGGAGCGTAGATGATCAGGCGCTGGCCGGCGATCCTGTACCGACGCGCGGGTAACCCGGGGCGTGCCGAGGCCAGGGGGCCTCCATCTCGAACTGGCCGGCGACGCCGAGCAGCAGCAGTTCCGAGCCGGGCGGGCCGACCAGCTGCACGGCCAGCGGCAGCCCGTCCGGGCGGCGGCCCACCGGCACCACCAGCGCGGGCAGGCCGGCGATGTTCCACGGTGCCGCGTACGGGGCGTACCGGATGTTGGCCAGCATGTTCGCCGACCAGGATCGGGTCGACCAGCCGGTGGCCGGCGGCGGAGCGGTCGCCAGTGCCGGGGTGAGCAGGAGATCCACCGAGTGGTCGGCGAAGAACCCGATCGACCGCTCGCGCCAGGCGAGCCGGTCGGCCTCCCGGACGTACCCGCGCCGCCACGCCCACTCGCCGAGCGCGACGTGCCGGCGGCTGCGGCGTTGCAGGCGGCGCCGGTCCACCCCGACGGCGCGCACATCCGCGGCGGCGGCGGCGAACCAGGTGGCCATGCCCTGCAACCCGAGGGCGGTCGGGTAGACGGGATCGGCCGGCACGGTGTCGTGCCCGGCGGCGGCGAGCAGCCGGCCGGCGGCGGCGACCGCGTCCCGGTTCGGCGCGTCGGGCGAGACGCCGCGCACCGGGGACCGCAGCGACACGCCGACCCGCAGCCGCTGCGGCGGGACGAGCTTCTCCTGGGCGCGGCCGGCCAGCACCTGGAAACCGACGGCCGCGTCGGCGACCGTGGTGGCGAGCACGCCGTGCTCGGTCAGCCCGAACCAGTCCTCCGCGCCGAGCTGGCAGGGCACCACACCGCGCCCCGGCTTCAGGCCGACCAGGCCGCAGCAGGCCGCCGGGATCCGGATCGAACCGAGCCCGTCGTTGCCGTGGGCGATCGGCACCAGCCCGGCGGCCACCGCCGCCGCCGCGCCACCCGACGAGCCACCCGGGGTACGCCCCAGATCCCAGGGGTTGCGGGTGACCGCGGTGTCGTCGTCGGTCACCCCCCAGAGGCCCAGCTCGGGCATCCGGGTGACCCCGAGGATCACCGCGCCGGCGCCGCGCAGCCGGCGGACCACCTCGTGGTCGGCCTCCGCCACGGTGGTACGCACCGCGGCGGAGCCGTTCCACGTGGGCATGCCGGCCACCGGAGTGTTCTCCTTGACCGCGACCGGCACCCCGGCCAGCGGGAGGTTGGCCAGGTCCTCCTGCTCGTCGACCTTCTCCGCCTCGGTGACCGCCTGCCCGCCACGTACCGCGCGGAACGCGGCGAGGTCGATGTCGGCCTGGGCGACGTGGTCGAGGTGGTCGGCCAGCACCTGGGTGGCGGAGACGTCACCACGGCGTACGCCCCGGGCAATCTGTTTGGCGGTCGCCCCGACCCAGGTCGGCATGATGTCCTGCACGGCCACCCTCCCCAGCCAGCGGTCAGCCCAGCGCCTGCTCCAGATCGGCGAGCAGGTCTTCGACCGTCTCGATGCCGACAGACAGTCGCACGAGATCGCCGGGAACTTCAAGCGGCGAGCCGGCGGCACTCGCGTGTGTCATCCGACCCGGGTGCTCGATCAGGGATTCCACCCCACCGAGCGACTCGGCGAGCACGAAAAGCTTGGCCCGGTTGCAGATCTCGACGGCGTGCTCCTCGCCGCCGGCGGCCCGGAACGAGATCATCCCGCCGAACCGGCGCATCTGCTTGGCCGCCACCTCGTGACCGGGGTGCGAGGGCAGCCCCGGGTAGAGGACCTGACCGACCTTGGCGTGCCCGTCCAGGTACCCGGCGATCCGCTCGGCGTTGTCGCAGTGCCGGTCCATGCGTACGCCGAGGGTCTTGATACCGCGCAGGGTGAGCCAGGCGTCGAACGGGCCGTTGACCGCGCCCATCGCGTTCTGGTGATAGCGCAACTGCTCGCCGAGGGCGGCGTCGGCCGCCACCAGCGCTCCGCCGACCACGTCGGAGTGCCCGCCGACGTACTTGGTGGTGGAGTGCACCACCACGTCCGCGCCGAGGGCGATCGGCTGCTGCAGGTACGGCGAGGCGAAGGTGTTGTCGACCACCAGCAGCGCTCCGGCGTCGTGCGCGACGGCGGCGAGGGTGGCGATGTCGGCGATGCCGAGCAGCGGGTTCGTCGGCGTCTCCACCCACACCACCTTGGTGGTGCCCGGGCGGATCGCGGCCCGCACGGCGTCCGGGTCGGAGACCTTCGCCGGGGTGTACGTCAGGCCCCACCGCTCGGCCACCTTGGCGAAGAGCCGGTACGTGCCGCCGTACGCGTCGTCGGGGATGACGACGTGGTCACCCGGGACGCAGACGGTACGCAGCAGGGTGTCCTCGGCGGCCAGGCCGCTGGCGAAGGCCAGCCCGACCGGCCCGCCCTCCAGCGCGGCCAGGCACTCCTGGAGCGCGTCCCGGGTCGGGTTGCCGGAGCGGCTGTACTCGTAGCCGAGCCGGGGCGCGCCGACGGCGTCCTGGGCGTACGTGCTGGTCTGATAAATCGGTGGGATCACCGCGCCGGTGCGGGCCTCGGGGTCCTGGCCGGCGTGGATGGCGAGCGTCTCGAAGCCGTGGTTCATTCCGCAGACGTTAGTCCTCCCCGCCGTCCCAGCGCGTGGAACCCGGCCCGGTTCGCCCCCGGCGTCCGGTCGGCCCGTCAGGCGATACCGCCTGGTTGCCCTCCGGGAGCGGCGCCACCGCCCTATTGCCGGTCTCTCTTAGCCTGGGCCGATGGCGGGGTGCGTGTTCTGCGGGATCGTGGCGGGTGAGGTGCCGGCGTTCCGGGTCGTCGACGCACCGGACGGGGTGGCGTTCCTGGACACCCGGCCGGTGTTCAAGGGGCACCTGCTCGTCGTGCCCCGCCCGCACCTGGTCACCCTCGCCGACCTGCCACCGGACTCCGTCGCCGGGTACTTCGGCCTGGTCCGGCGGCTCGCCATCGCGGTCGAGGCCGGTCTGGGTGCGGGCGGCACGTTCGTGGCGATTAACACCAAGGTGTCCCAGTCGGTGCCGCACCTGCACACCCACGTGGTGCCCCGGACAAAGGGCGACGGGCTGCGCGGCTTCTTCTGGCCGCGTACCCGCTACGCCGACGACGCCGAGGCCACCTCCTACGCGGACCGGATCCGCACCGCCCTCGTGGCATGAGGGGGCCTGAGTGGACCCGGGGCGGGTAAGGAAGTGGGGTCCGCCGGTGTTGCACGCGGGGAAGGGTACGAAAGGAGTCCCACTGTGTTCCTCCGCCGCATGAAGGCCGAGATGATCTCCCCCGACCGGGCCCTGCCCGGCCGCGCGATCGCGATGCCGGTCGCCGACCGGCACGAGGTGCTCGGGACCCCGCTGAAGGGCCCGTTCCCCGAGGGCTCGCAGGTCGCCGTGTTCGGCATGGGCTGTTTCTGGGGGGCCGAGCGGCTGTTCTGGACGCTCCCCGGCGTCTTCACCACCTCGGTCGGCTACGCGGGTGGGTACACCCCGAACCCCACCTACGAGGAGGTCTGCTCCGGCGAGACCGGGCACGCCGAGGTGGTCCAGGTGGTGTACGACCCCACGAAGATCAGCTACGAGGACCTGCTCAAGGTCTTCTGGGAGAACCACGACCCGACCCAGGGCATGCGCCAGGGCAACGACGTGGGCACCCAGTACCGCTCGACGATCTACGCCACCACGGACGAGCAGATCGCCACCGCGAAGGCGTCCCGGGACGCGTTCGCGCCGATCGTGGCCCGGGCCGGCAAGGGTGAGATCACCACGGAAATCGGCCGGCTGGGTGACTATTTTCTCGCCGAGGACTACCACCAGCAGTACCTGGCACCGACCAAGAACCCGAACGGCTACTGCAACCACGGCCCGAACGGGCTGAGCTGCCCGGTCGGCGTCGCGCGTACCGCCGGCTGAGCAGAAGCGGCATCATCGGGGTCGACCGCGAGCAGCGGTCGGCCCCGAATCGGTCGGGGTCAGGAGCCGCCGGGCTGAGTCGGCGACGAACGTCGACCCCAGGATGGCCAGCAGGACCGTGGCGACGGTCCCGTACCAGCGATCCGGAAAGACCGTTCCGGCGAAAACCGCGGCGAACAACACCAGCGCCAGCAGCAGCCAGTAGACAACGGCCAGCGCGTTGCGCCACCTCCCCTCTGGCCTCTGCTGGTCCGATCCCAACAGGTAGCGGACCAGGTAGACCAGCACAGCCAGCCACGAGTACGGCGACTCCGCGCAGCGACGAACGGCTCCGGACCAGTCGGTGGACACCCAACGGCTGCTGAGGACCAACACCGCGAACAGCAGAAGCAGACCGGTGAACAGCGACAGCGCGCCGCGCCAGCCCCGGTGGCGGAACCACCGGGGCTGGCGCGGTCTTTCACTCGTCGTCACTCAGCGCCGCCAGCGCTGCCACAATCTACGAGCGACCTTGTACCCGCCGCGGGCGATGCCGAACCCGGCGCCGTACGCGGTGCCGTACCCACCCCAACTCGAGGCCTGCCCAGCACATCCGCCCCATTTCCGCGTGCGGTAGACGCAGTGGCCGTAGCCGGCAACGGCGCCAGCGGCTCCACCACGGCCGGCCCACTTGGCCGTGTAGTCCCAACTCTTCCTACCCCAGGACTTGACTGCGGGCCAACGGGACTTGGCGGCTCGCCAGCCAGCCTTCGCACCCCGCCACGCCTGCTTGGCGACGTACTTTCCGGCGCGTGCGCACCATCCCTTGGACACCCGGCAGGCAGTCCAGACGGCACGCCCCAGGAGAACGAGACCAGCGATGATCGGGACGGCCTTGCCGTCGAGATCCTCCTGGTTCACCGGGTCCGCGCAGGTGTACTCGTAGGGGTTGCAGCTTCCGCCGGGAACGGGGTCGACCTGGAGGAAGCGGCCGGTTGCCGTGTTGTAGAGGCGTACGCCCATCAGGACGATGCCGGACGGGGTGTCGGCCGCCCGCTGTTTGGCGCCGAGCCAGCCGTAGCGCTGGGTGCCGACGTCGGCGGCGTTGCGTGGGGTGCCGTACTCGGTGGCCTCGCTGGTGCGGGAAAGGCCCTCGTCGTCGGCGTGGACCTCGGCGACCAGGTCGCCGTGCAGGTTGGTGATCTGCCAGTCGACCTGCCCGCTCTCGCTGTCGAAGATGCCCGCCATCTCGGCGATGCCGGAGAGCGGCCGGGTGAACAGGTCGTCCGTCTCCTGCGTCCACGACGGGCTGTCGTCGTCGCCGTCGTAGTGGTGCACCGACTGGACCGCCGTGCCGCTGGTGTTGTCGGTCCAGGAGCGGACCCGTTCACCGGTCACGTCGAGCGTGTAGTCGGTGGTCCGACCGCCTTGGGTGATGGCGTCGACCAGGTTGGTCGAGTGGTACGTGATCGTCACGTTCCCAGCAGCCGAGTTCGCGGTGTCGGCCGCCGGCACCGTGGTCGTGCGGCCGAGGGTGTCGTAGACGTAGCCGGCGGTGTTCACCCGGTCGGCGGTGTCGTACGCCCAGGTCCGCGACCATGCCGAGGTCGTGGTCTGGCAGGTGCCGTCGGCGCCCGGACCGTACTCGGTGACCGAGGTGCGGTTGGCGGACGTGCTGAACCCGTACGACCGGGTGGTGCACTGCCCCCCGACGGTGTCCCGGACCGTGGTGAGCCGCCCTGCCTGGTCGTAGCCGTAGCTCTGCTCGGACAGCGTCGACGCGCGTTCCCGCCACTGCCCGTGCACCGACTCGATCACGCTCTCCGTGTAGAGGGTGCAGTCCTCCACCAGGCAGCCCGGCTTGGTGTAGGTCAGGCCGACCTGGGTGCCGGTCTCGTTGGTCTCCTTGGTGACCTGCACCCCGTTGGGCCAGGTCTCCGTGGTCAGGTTCCCGTCGACGTCGTAACTGCCGCTGAAGGCGCCTCCCTCTGAGTCGGTGACGGAGGTGAGCAACCCCCGTCGCTCGGCGCCGCCGTCGTAGCTGTACGTCCGGGTGGCCTTGCCGTCGTTGCTGGTCGCCACGCGGCCAAGCAGGTCGTACGTGGTGGTCGAGGTGACCCCGTCGGCGTCGGTGTAGGAGGTCTGCCGGCCGAGCGTGTCATGGCCGGTGACGACCTGCGTGGTCGCCAACCCACCGACGACGGACTGGACGCGGACCAGTCGACCGGTGGCCTGCTCGTGGACGTTGCGGGTGATCGGTACCGCGGTGCCGAGCCCGGAGGCCACCGCCACGCTGGTCTCATGGACCCGGCCTGCGCCGTCGTAGGTCGTGGTGGTGGTCCGCAGCGTCCCGGCGCTGGTCTTCTCGGTGACCAGCCGGGTCTGCTGGTACATGTCGTAGGTGGTCACGATGACCGGCAGCTCCGGACCGCTGGCCGCCTGCCCGCCCGGTTGCACCTGGCAGGGCAGGTTGGCCCATTCCGGCCGTAGGTCGCACTCGGCGTACCCGGAGCCGGCCGTAGCCCGGTAGTAGACCGTCCGGCGGGTGGCCGGCGTGGTGGTGCTCGTACCGCCCGCGGCCGTGGTCGTCGAGGTGACCAGGCCGGTGATCGGGTCGTAGGCGGTCCGGGTGGTCTGGGTCAGACCGCCCGGGTCCACGGTTACCACAGTCGGCTGCCGCAGACCCCAGTCATACGCGGTGGTGGTGGTCCGGATATCGGTGTCGATTTCCACGCCATTTGCGTCCCGCGTCCGGACGCCGACGTCCTCCTTTGTGATCAGGTTGTACGGCGCACCGGTGGTGGGCGCACCTTGGTCGTAGGTGTTCATGGTGTGCTTACGCCCGCGCACGGCCACACCGGTGGGCAGCATCACGTCGTGCTCCGGCTCCATCGTGCTGGTGAGCCGCTGCCCGTCGGCGGAGTAGGTGTTGAGCGTGGAATGCAGGCGGGCGAGCATGCTCTCCGCCGCCGCGTCGTCGGTCGGGCTGGCGTTCAGGGCGCGCGCCCGGTTGCCCGCGGTGAGCGTACGGACGGTGTTGCCCCACTGGTCGTACCAGGTGGCGTTGAGGTGCCCGCCCGGCGTGGCCGCGTTCACCTCACGGGCGTTCGCGTCCAGGTAGGTGACCGTGGCCCGCTCGTACGACGACGGCAGGGTGCCGGCGGCCGGGTCGCCGGTCGGCACCTGGCTGGCCGGGAACACCGCGGTGGCGTCCGTCGGCGCCTCCGGCTGCGCCCACCGGCTGGTCTGCGCCGGCGACAGGTCGTACGGCGCACCGGCCCCGGAGACCGGCACCTTGTAGACCACGGTCTGCGTCGCGGTCCCGGCGCTCAGCGCCGAGCGGGTCACCTTGTACAGCCGACCAGCCCCCGGGTCACCCGGGACGGTGGTGTAGCTCAGCTGCCACGGCTCCTCCGCCACCGGCTTCACCGAGCTGAGGACGCCGCCCGTGGTGTAGTCGTACGTGTCCCGCAGCTGCCGCGTGGTGCCGCCGTCGTTCCAGTCGAGCCTCGGGTCCCAGGTCGCGCGCAGCCGGCCCGCGTTGTCGTACGCGTACCGGGCCATCGGCACGGTGCGCATGGCCGGCGTCGGCAGGTCGGGATCCCAGGCGGTGAACGCGATCTCCTTCACCCGGCCCAGGTAGTCACCCCACCCCGACTCGGCGGTGCCCGTCGCGGTGGTTGCGGTGGCGTAGGTGAAAGTCAACGCCCGGCAGCCTCGGGTCAGCGTGGCACAGTTGACGCCGTCGACCACCGGCGCCAGCATCCGGACCGGACGGACCACCTCCTTACCGGCGACGGTGGCCTTCTCCCAGCCCAGCGTGGTGGTCTGGTTGTTGCCGGGCACCATCACGGAGGTGGGGAAGTATTTCCCAGCCGCCGTGCCGGCCACCCGGGTGAAGGTCACGTTGTTGCCGTCCTCGTCGATCAACGAGTACGAGTCACTGCCGCTGGTGTAGGCCAGCTTCAGGAATTCCATCCCGATCTCGGGATCGAACGCGGTGGCCGTGCGCTTGGTGAAGCCGATCGTGTCGCCGTCCGGCAACCCCACCTGCACCAACGACCCGTACACGGTCAGCGACGTGTACGGCGCGTCTGCGTCCTCCACCACCACGCCGGACACCCAGCCGGGCCCGAACATGTTCGCCGCGTCCGCCTCGGCGGCCCGTCGCGTGTTGTACGTCCGGGTCACGGTCAGGTCGCTGCCGTGGGAGGTGACGGAGACGTCGGTGTCGGAGAGGCTGTAGTTGCCGGTGATCAGGTTGACCGAACCCGGCCCGATCTCCTGCGACGCCGCCGACGCCTGGTCCCGGTCAAAGGTGATCTTCACCGGGCTGGACGTGCCGCCGGTACCACCGGTGAACGTGCCGCGCAGCTGCAACGGACCGTTGCGGGGAATCGACTCCGCGTCCGCCGCTGCCAGGGTGGCCTCGACGTCCCAGTTGAGCTTGGGGAAGTTGCCCCCGCCGCTGGTCGCCAGCGGCCAGGTCACCGCGCCGCCACCGGCCGCGACCGTGACGTGCCCGGCCGGGATGTTCACCCACGCGTCGGCGTCACCACGCCGCCACTGGTACGTCACCCCCGTCGCCGCGGCCTGACCGATACCGGTGACCGCGAACTTCGCCGCGGTGATGTCGCCCTCCTTCGGCGAGGTCACCGCTCCGGAGCCGACGTTGAAGGTGTACGCCCGAATCGCGGACTGGTTACCGGCCCGGTCCCGCGACCGCACGTACAACGTCTGCGGACCGTCCGCCGTCGGTGTGATCGACACCGTCGCGTTCGCACCCAGGCTCGGCGCGTTCACCGACAGGTTCGGCGGGTTCACGTTCAACCCGTACTCGTACGCCGCCACGTCACTCACGCCCGAGGCACCGAAGGTGAAGCTGCCCGCGGTCCCCACCGCACCGGCCCACTGACCCGTCGGGTACGCCGTCGACGACACCGTCGGCATCGCTCCCGGCGCCGTGGTGTCCACGATCATCGCGCAGTAGGCCGTCCACGGGCCGGTGGTGAGGCCGTCGTTGCCCCGGACCCGCCACGAGTAGGTGCCGCCCTCGCCGAAGACACCGGCCGGCACCGTCGTGGCCAGCCAGGAACCCGAGGCACCGGGGCCGACGGTGGTACCGCCGAGCCGCGTGCCACCGCCGGTCAGCCACTCGAACTCGGCCCGAACCTGCGATCCCTCCGCGTCACTGACCTGCGCCCGCAACTGCGGCGTCTTCGTGTTGACGTACGGCGTGCTGGTACCCGTCGCGCATGGCAACGACGGCACCGTCGCCCGCGCCGTCACGGTGGGCGGCGTCTGGTAGGTCAGCGTCACGTACGGGTCGTTCGCACCCTCCATCGAGTGGAACCTCTTCCACCCGTAGCTGTCGGTCTCCGAGGCGGCCCGCAGCCCGATGTTGACGGTGCTGCAGCAGGTGACGCCGTTGGCCTGGTCGGCGAAGGCCCCCGTGACCGATGCGTTGACCCGACCGGCCGCACACGAGGAGCTGTAGCCCTTGGTCGCGGTGGTATAGCCCAGCCGCTTCATCCAGGTCGGCTGGTTCGTCCACCGGGCGGAGGTGTTGACGTAGCTGGTCTGCCAGGTCTCCCACTGGCGCGCGGTGCAGGAATACGAGTGGTGGTTCCAGAGATACAGGGTGGCCGCCTGGACGTGCTTGCCCTGCAGCCACTCCATGCCGTGGAAACTGAGGAACGAGCGGGCCTTCGTCGTGCCGCCGTCGTAGGTGCCGACCTTCAACTCGGTCGCCGCGGACTGGTCGCTGGTGAAGCCGATCTGCACGAACGCGTCGTAGTTTGGCTTGAGCGTCACGGCGGGGTCGATGGTCACCGGGAAGGTCGTCGCCTTGTCCGTCAACCACGCCTCGTCGGGAGTCAGGGTGACCGCCAGCCGGCCGCCCTTGGCCGCACCGACCCGCTTGCCGACCCGGCTCTGCCGCAGCCGCTCACCCGACTTCGGGTGAACCTGCGCGTCCCACATCAGCGGCTCCGGTGACACGCCCACGGTGTCGCCAGCGCCGTTGCGGATCGCGAACCCGCCCTGGTCGTCGGCCACCGCCTTGAGTCCCTTGCCCCGCAGCGGCAGGGAGATGCTGCGTACCTGCGCGACGGCCGAGCGCCTCTTGACCACCAGGTACTGCTCGAAACCGGTCCGGGTCGACTCGACCACCAGGTCCACCCCGGGGCGCACCTCCGGATAGGTGGCCCGGGTGCCGTCCACCTCCGGCTCCGGCAGCTCACCGGACCAGCCCAGGGCCAACTGCTCGTCGTCACGGCCGACCGTGACGAGGTCGTGCTCCCCGGGACCGGCGGCGCCGGAGAGCCGGAGCCCGTTCGGGTGGACCTTCGCACGGACCGAACCGTCCGCCTGCTTCACCAGGTTGAAGTCGACCGGCTGCCAGCCGCCGGAGTCGTCCCGCACCCGCACCGGCCCCAGGTGGACCTCCGCCTCCACCCGGCCGTCCGGCAACGCCCAGAACTCCGACGTCTCCGAGGTCATGCCGCTGATCCGGACCTTCTTGCCGGTGAGCCGCGCGGTGTGCAGCGCGGCGGCCTCGTCCGGGCGCTCCAACGTCTGCGGTGCCGCGGGCGGTGTCGCGGGTGCCGGCACGGGCGCCGCCTCCGCCGGCCGGGCCACGACCCAGTTCGCCATGGTCGCGGCGAGCACCACCGCCATTCCGGTGGCCACCGACCGTTGTGACCCGGCCCATGCCCGGCGTAACGCCCGTGTCGGTCGTCGCCCGGCAGTTGTCGAACTACGCACTGATCCTCCCCGATATGACAGTGGGTGGCCAGAACGTATGAGATCTTGAACGTTGACACATCCCTATATCTACTAGGGAAGATCAACCGTTCGGATGTTGTCACGACGCGGTGACACGGTGCAGTGAATCATCCCGGCAGTGCCGCAGCTCCCGTGGACCCGGATCGTCCCGACGTGGATTGCGGCACTTGTCACATCGGCGGCGGGCCCGCCACCTGCGCAACCACCCGAAGGGCGGCACGAAACACCCATCGCCGCCCGCGTCATGTCGGTAGCTTGATCGCGCGGGCGCGGATTCTAGCAATCCTGTTACACGACCGTCATAGTCTCAACAGGCGAATCGCAACAACCTCTGGCAGCATGGTCTGGCATGTGCGGACTGGCTGGAGAGTTCCGACGGGACGCCACGCGTGCCGACGTCGCCGCGGTGGAACAGATGTCCGCCACTATGTGTGACCGGGGGCCCGACGGCAGCGGGGTGTGGGCCCAGGGGCCGGTCGCCCTCGGCCACCGCCGGCTGAAAATCATCGACCTGTCGGCCGCCAGCGGTCAGCCCATCGTGGACTCCGCCACCGGCCTGACCGGCGTCTTCAACGGCTGCATCTACAACTACCGTGAGCTGCGCGCCGAGCTGCAGGACAAGGGCCACCACTTCTTCTCCAGCGGGGACAGCGAGGTCGTCGTCAAGGCGTACGCCGAGTGGGGGCTCGACTTCGTCGACCACCTGGTCGGCATGTTCGCCGTGGCGATCACCGAGCGGGACAGCGGTCGCCTGGTGCTCGCCCGGGACCGGCTCGGCATCAAGCCGCTCTACCTGACCGAGTCGCCGGACGTGGTGCGCTTCGCCAGCACGCTGCCCGCCCTGCTCGCCGGTGGCGGCGTGGACACCACGATCGACCCGGTGGCGCTGGCCCACTACCTCAGCTTCCACAGCATCGTGCCGCCGCCGCGCACCATCCTGCGTGGCGTCACCAAGCTGCCGCCAGCGACGGTCCGGGTCTATGAGCCGGACGGCCGCACCCACGAGCGGGTCTACTGGGAGCCGCCGTTCCTGCGCCGCCCCGAGCACACCGGATGGTCCGAGAAGGACTGGCAGGACGCGCTGCTGGAGTCGCTGACCACCGCCGTACGTCGACGGATGGTCGCCGACGTACCGGTCGGCGTGCTGCTCTCCGGCGGCCTGGATTCGAGCCTGGTGGTCGCCCTGCTCGCCGGTGAGGGGCAGCGCGGGTTGTCCACCTTCTCCATCGGTTTCGACGCGGTCGGTGGTCGGGAGGGCGACGAGTTCCGCTACTCCGACGTGGTCGCCAAGACCTTCGACACCGACCACCACCAGATCCGCGTCGCCGCACGGGATCTGCTGCCCCCGCTGGAAGCGGCCGTCGCGGCGATGAGCGAGCCCATGGTCAGCCACGACTGCGTGGCGTTCTACCTGCTCAGCCAGGAGGTCTCGCGACACGTCAAGGTGGTGCAGTCCGGCCAGGGCGCCGATGAGATCCTGGGCGGCTACCACTGGTACCCGCCGCTGCACCGGATCGATCGTGAGCAGGCCCTCGACACGTACGCCCGGGCGTTCTTCGACCGCGACGCCGCCGGGCTGGCCCAGGTGCTCAACCCCGACTGGCTCGCCGACGGCGACCCGGCACGGGAGTTCGTCGCCGGGCATCTGGCCCGGCCCGGCGCGCAGACCGCGGTCGACGCCGGCCTGCGTATCGACACGCAGGTCATGCTGACCGACGACCCGGTCAAGCGGGTCGACAACATGACCATGGCGCACGGGCTGGAGGCCCGGGTGCCCTTCCTGGATCACGAGTTCGTGGAGCTGGCCGCCGCCTGCCCGCCGGAGTTGAAGCTGGCCCAGGGCGGCAAGGGTGTCCTCAAGGAGATCGGCCGCCGGGTGCTGCCGCACGAGGTCATCGACCGGCCGAAGGGCTACTTCCCGGTGCCGGGCCTCACCCACCTGGAGGGCAAGCTCCTCGACCGGGTACGCGACGCGTTGCACGCACCCGAGGCACGCCGCCGCGACCTGTTCCGCCCCGATTACGTCAACGCCCTGCTCGACGCCCCCAACGCCGAACTGACCCCGTTGAACGGAAATAAACTGTGGCAACTCGGACTCCTGGAAATGTGGCTCCAGAGCCACGGAATCGACTGACCGTGACCGACACCCTGGCCACCGGGGTGGCCCGGACCGACCGGGGTCGGGGCGCGGGACGGAGATACGAGCGGGTCGGGCCGGGCGGCGATCCGGTCGCCGCGGGCAGCGGCCCGGACGCCGAGGACGACGAACGCGCGGGCGACGGCGAGGGTGTCGTCCTCGACTGCGGTTGGGGCCGGCTGGTCTTCGGGCAGACCTTCACCGATCAGGCCGCCGTCGCCGACGTGCTGCGCTCCGAGGCGGCCGGCGCCCGAGACATCTGCATCTACCTCCGGGACCCGCACGTGCTGGTGTCCCGGCTGCCCGACGAGCTGTTCATCGACCCGTCACTGACCTACCGGTTGCCGCTCGACGACCCCCGGGGCGGCCCGGGCCGCGCCTCCGGCACCACCGAGGAGGCCGGCACCGCCGACACACCGGCTCCGGCCGACGGCCGGCCGGAGCTGCCCGGGGTACGGATCCGCCGGCTGCGTGACGCCGCCGACGCGGACGCGGTCAACCGCATCTACGCGGCCAACGGCATGGTCACCGCGCCGGTCGAGGTGCTGGTCGACAACGCCGCCACCGATCGCTTCCTGCACCTGGTGGCGGAGGCGACGACCGGTGAGATCGTCGGCACCATCACCGGTGTCGACCACGTGGCGGTCTTCGACGACCCGGACCGGGGGGCAAGTCTCTGGTGCCTGACCGTCGACTTCAACCGGGCACCGCCGGGTACCGGCCAGGCGCTGATCACCGAGCTGGCCGCCCGGCTGGTCGCCCGGGGGCGGGCGTACGTCGACCTGTCCGTGCTCGCCGAGAACGCCGGGGCGATCCGGCTCTACGAGCGGCTCGGCTTCTACCGCACCGCCACGCTCTGCGTGAAGCGCAAGAACCCGATCAACGAGCGGCTGTTCCTGCCGGCCACGCCGGCCGGCTACGACGGGCTCAACCCGTACGCCAAGATCGTCGCAGACGAGGCGATGCGGCGCGGCATCCGGGTGGAGGTGACCGACGCGGACTGGGGTGAGCTGCGGCTGACCAACGGCGGCCGGACGATCCTCACCCGGGAGTCGCTGTCCGAGCTGACCTCGGCGGTGGCGATGAGCCGCTGCGACGACAAGCGGGTCACCCGCCGGATCCTGACCGAGGCCGGCCTGTCGGTGC
Source organism: Micromonosporaceae bacterium KJ-029 (assembly GCA_005402585.1). Lineage (GTDB taxonomy): Bacteria > Actinomycetota > Actinomycetes > Mycobacteriales > Micromonosporaceae > Micromonospora. The sequence continues at coordinate 216,073 of BIFP01000020.1, forward strand.
CGCGCGGGCGTACCGCCAGCGGTGACTCCGCGGACCTGGCGTTCCTCGCCGAGGTGGGTCAGCTGGTGATCAAGCCGGCGCGCGGCGAGCAGGGCAACGGCATCACCGTGGGCGTACGCACTCCCGAGGCGCTGGCCGCCGCCGTCGAGCTGGCTGCCCGGTTCTGTCCCGAGGTGCTGCTGGAGGAGTTGTGCACCGGTGAGGATCTTCGGGTTGTCGTGATCGACCACGAGGTGGTGGCCGCCGCCGTCCGCCGGCCCGCCGCCATCACCGGTGACGGGGTGCACGACATCGCCGAGCTGATCGAGCGACAGAGCCGTCGCCGGGCCGCCGCCACCGGCGGCGAGTCCCGCATCCCGCTGGACGACATGACCCGCGACGTGGTCGCCGAGGCCGGATACGAGCTGCCCGACGTACTGCCCGAGGGGCAGGTGCTGGCCGTACGGCGCACCGCCAACCTGCACACCGGCGGCACCATCCACGACGTCACGGGCGAACTGCATCCGGTGATCGCCGAGGCGTGCGTGACGGCCAGCCGGGCGCTGGACATCCCGGTGACCGGGCTCGACCTGCTGGTGCCGGCCCCGGATCAGCCCGAGCACGTCTTCATCGAGGCCAACGAACGGCCGGGGCTGGCCAACCACGAACCGCAGCCCACCGCCGAACGCTTCGTGGATCTGCTCTTCCCTGGGACGCGGGCACCGCAGCGGCTATGGAGCCCGGCGGGTGCGGCACCATCTGGTTCATGACCGTACGCAAGACCACCCCACTGCCGATCGATCTGGACTATCTGAGCCAGGTGCTGGTCGAGCTGCTGGACATCCCGAGCCCGTCCGGACGCACCGACCACGTGCAGCAGTACGTGGGCGAGCGACTGTCGGCGCTCGGCATCCCGTCCACGCTGACCCGCAGGGGCGCGCTCAGCGCCTGCCTACCCGGCCCTCGGGAGACTGGGGCGGACCGGGCGATCGTGGTGCACACCGACACCATCGGCGGGATGGTCAAGCGGCTCAAGGAGAACGGCCGGCTGGAGCTGAAGCCGATCGGTACGCACAGCGCCCGGTTCGCCGAGGGAGCCCACGTACGGATCTTCACCGACGACCTGGAGCGGGTGATCACCGGCCAGGTGCTGCCGCTCAAGGCCAGCGGGCACCGTTACAACGAGGGGGTCGACCTCCAGGGCATCGGCTGGGAGCAGGTCGAGGTACGGGTCGACGAGCCGGTGGACGACATCGCCGGCCTGCGGGCGCTCGGCATCGACGCGGGCGACTTCGTGGCGTTCCTGCCCAACCCGACGGTCACGCCCAGCGGGTACGTCAAGTCGCGGCACCTGGACGACAAGGCCGGCGTGGCCGCGGTGCTCACCGCGATGAAGGCAATGGTCGACGCCGGGATCAAGCCGGCAGTCACCGCGCACCTGCTGGTCACCGTGACCGAGGAGATCGGCCACGGCGCGTCGCACGGCCTCGACCCGGACGTGGCCGAGATCGTCTCGGTGGACGCGGCGGTGGTCGCGCCCGGGCAGCAGTCCCGCGAGAACGCCGCCACCCTGGCGATGGGCGACGGGGTGGGTCCGTTCGACTACCACCTCACCCGAAACCTGGCGGCGATCGCCCGCGAGCATGACGTGGACCTGGTCCGGGACGTCTTCGACTACTACCGCTCGGACGTGGCGGCGGCGGTGGAGGCGGGGGCGCATGCCCGGGTGGCGCTGCTCGGCTTCGGCGTGGACGCCACCCACGGTCACGAACGCACCCACCTGGACGGGCTGCGCCACCTGGCTCAGGTGCTCTGCCTCTACCTCCAGAGCGACCTGGTGTTTCCCGAGTGGGATGCCGAGCCGGAGGGCGACCTGGCCGACTTCCCGTCGCTGGCCGTCCAGCCGGCCAGCGCCGAGGGTCCCCGCGAGGGCCCGATAGGCATCGCCCACGCCCCCTGACCGCTCGCTCCCGCGCGCGCCGGGTCGGCCTACCCGCCTGCCCGGCGCGGTCGCGGCGGCGCACAGCCCGACCGGGCCGTGGTCGGTGGCTGGCGGGGCGCCGGCCGGCGGCCGACCCTCACCCCTTCGCCTCGCGGAGAAGTGCGACGGGCGCCTCGGTTACGCGGAGCACCGCATCCCGGGCTGCGGGGTCACCGGTGATCAGGGCTTCCGCCTTGTCGGCCAGGTGCCCCAGCAGGACGACCGCGGGACGATCGCGGCCGTCGACACCCGCCCGCTCGGCGGGCCCGAGGCGGACCTCGAGCTGTGCCCCGGCGTGTGCGGTGATCCGGCCGGCGGCGACGTACTCGCCGATGAGTTCGCGGATGTCCGAGTACCAGGCGGGGTCACGGGTGAACGTCCCCGGGAGGTAGCCGGCACGGACGTTGGCCATGGTCACCGCAACGGTCTCGTCGACGTACGACGACACGGTCGGGTAGAGCGCGGCGAGTTGCGCGTCGGACAGCGGCACCGAACTGCCGTCGAGGAAGCAGAAGCCGGGCCCGGTGTTGCTGCCGCTGTTGATCCGTAGCGGCACCTCGTGCTGGGCGAGCCGGACGCCGCCGAGCGCGAGCCCGAGTTCGTCACGGGCGACGGCCGTGCCCGTCATCTGGATCTTCGGCGCGGTTGGCGGCTGCACCCCGTACGCGACCCACTTGACGGTGTGGTCGTACACCGCGTTCTGCACCATGTGCTGCGGGACGCGCGACAGGGAGGGAAGCGCGCAGGTCTGCGGCTCACCCGGGTATCCGCCGGGGTAGCTGCCGATGTCCCGCTTGCGCAGCGGGCCGTAGTCGGTGATGAGCTTCCAGTCACCGTGCGAGGCACCGGCGACCTCCCAGGAGCGCAGCACCGGCGAGTCGGCCTGGGCCCGCGCCGCCGCGGAGAGGATCCCGCTCGACACGTCCCCCTCGGAGTTGATCCGGAACACCGGCGTGCCGAGGTCGGTCCGGAGGATCCCACCACCGCCGTGCAGGACGACCGCGTCGACGACGTTCGCCAGCGGCTGGATGCCGTTGTAGTAGTTCGCGAGGCGCCCGGCCGACTGCGAGTGGCCGGTGGCGATCACGTACCGGGGCGCCAGCCGGCCGAGCGGGGCGACGCCCGTCGGGCTGCGTACCGCCTTCACCGCCTGGCTGAAGATGTCGTACGAGAGGCTGTCGTCGTTGACCGTCCCGCCCACTGTGACGTCCAGCGTTCCGTAGCGGGTCGGGTTCCACGCCAGGAGCCCGGTGGGCGAGTGCAGCCCCGCCCGCTGGGCGGAGACGCCGACCCACGCGTACCCCTCCCGGATCAGGTGCTCGTGCGACTGGAACCAGTCGACCTCCTGGTCCCACTGGTTGCTGACGTTGTTCCACTCGGCGATCACCACGCCGTTGAACGCCTTGTCGGACAGCGGCCGGCGTACCACGATCCGGGTGGCGTACGGCTGGTCGGTGCTGGTCACCACCGCCGTCTCCGTACCCCGCGTCGCGTAGCGGGTGGCCGTGCCCGAGACGAAGAACTCCTGCTCGACGTAGCCGACGGCGGCGAGGTTGAGGTCGGTCGCGAGGAAGGGGTAGCCCCGGCTGGGGTGGCCGACCGGGGAGGTGCTGGCAATCGGCCCGGCGACCAGCGGGTTCGTCACGCTCGCACCGGTCGCGGTGGAGGGCCGTGGTGCTGCCTGCGCGCCACGGTCGGACGCGGCGGCGGGCGGGCCGAGGGTCGCGGTCAACGCACCGGTCAGGCCCAGCGCGAGCAGGAGCCGAGGAGCACGTCGGCGGTACGTGGGCAGGACAGACAAGGTTCACCTCACGATCGGAGCAGCTGGTGAGACGTCTGCTGGCTGATGTGATCACGGTTACCGTTCTGCCGCACACCGTAACCGCCGAGTGAGGCGAAAGATAGGGCGAAAGTTCCGCCACTTTTGCTGGTTTCTGCGAAAGTCACCGGCGGGCCCTGTGATCGAAATCCGTTGCCGGGCCGGGGCCGACTGGATAGCGTGGCGGTACACGGGAAAGGAGGTGGTCCAGACTTGTATAGCAATCGGACTCGTGAGGTGGCTGTCCGCTAGCCGCTGTCCTCGACAGTGATCGTCCGTCCCTCGGGGCGGGCACGGTAAGAGTCGTCGAGACCGTGTGGCAGCGGTGCGGCGAAACCACGACAGCCACCCGACCCCCGGGGTGCCGGCCCAGTCCAGTCGGCCCGCGTCAGCGCGGAAGCCCCGGGGGTCGCTTCATGTCCGGCGACGCCGGACTGGCCGCTCCAGCCCTGGAGGTCGTTGTGTCCATGCGCGAGCTGGTGGTGCTCGGGACGGCCAGCCAGGCCCCCACCCGGGCCCGCAACCACAACGGTTACGTACTGCGCTGGGACGACGAGGTGATCCTCTTCGACCCGGGCGAGGGCAGCCAACGGCAGTTGCTGCACTCCACCGTCACCGCCACCGACCTGACCCGGATCTGCGTCACCCACTTCCACGGCGACCACTGCCTCGGCCTGCCCGGCATCATCCAGCGGCTGTCCCTGGACCGGGTGCCGCATCCGGTGCCGGTGCACTTCCCCGCCGCCGGCGCCGAGTACTTCGCTCGGCTGCGGCACGCCAGCTCCTTCCACGAGACCGCCGAGCTGGCCGTGGAGCCGATCGAGGCGGACGGGCAGCGGATCGAGCTACGCTGCGGCACGCTGGAGGCCCGCCGGCTGCGGCACCCGATCGACACGTACGGCTATCGACTGGTGGAGCCGGACGGGTGCCGGATGCTGCCGGAGAAGCTGGCCGCGTACGGCATCGCCGGGCCGGCGGTCGGCGAGTTGCAGCGCGTCGGGCACCTCGACCTCGACGGGCGCCGCGTCACCCGGGAGGAGGTGAGCGTGCCCCGGCCCGGACAGCGGTTCGCCTTCGTGATGGACACCGGCCTCTGCGACGGGGTGTACACGCTGGCCGAGCACGCCGACCTGCTGGTGATCGAGGCGACGTTCCTGGAGTCGGAGGCCGCGCTCGCCGCCGAGGTCGGGCACCTGACCGCCGGCCAGGCCGCGCGGGTGGCGGCCGAGTCGGGGGTACGCCGGCTCGTGCTCACCCACTTCTCCCAGCGGTACTCCGACGCGGCCCGGTTCGCCGACGAGGCCCGCCGGCATTTCGACGGCGACCTGGTGATCGCCGAGGACCTGGCCACGGTGCAGGTCCCACCCCGGCGGGTACCCTCGGCCGGGTGACCGTCACGCTGCGTCCCGCGACCGCCGGCGACCTGATGGCGGTGGGGCAGCTCCACCAGCGCTCCCGGGTCGCCGCGTACTCGTCGTTCCTACCGCCGGAGGCGCTGGCCAACCCGACGCCGGAGGCCATGGGCGGCTACTGGGTGACCCGGTGGGCGTACGAGCTGGTCGACCACCGGATGACGGTGGCCGAGCGGGAGGGCACGCTGGCCGGCTTCAGCTATCTGGGGCCGGACGACGAAGGCGATGCCGGGACCGGGCTGCTCTGTGCCATCCACCTCGAACCGGCCGAGCGCGGTCAGGGCGTCGGCCGGGCGCTGATGGTCGACGCACTGGCGAGCATGCGGGCGCGGGGCTGGCGCCGCGCGGCGCTCTGGGTGCTGCGCGACAACGCCCGTGCCCGGCGCTTCTACGAGCGCGGCGGCTGGCGGCCGACGGGCGTCGAACGCGTCGAGGTGATCGGCACCGCGCAGACCCCGCAGCTGCGCTACGCCCGCCCACTCTGATCTGCTCGGCGCCCCACCCACCCGCACTGCCCCGCTCGATGCTCCCGCTCGATGCTCCGCCGCCCACCACTCCGGCGATCTCGGCGGCGGTACGGCGCGCCCCCACTGTTCCCGGCCCGGCGGCGGCCGTGACCCGTCCATCCCGTCCGGACACGAGATCTTGGACAGTTCCCGTTTCGCGCGAACGGAAACTGTCCAAGATCTAACATCCGTGTCCTCCCATTTGGGAATGGTGCGCGCGGGAGTGGGAATTGGGCCAGCCGAACCGACAGTTCGACCGGATCCGGATTCCTTGCCGGTCCAGCGCGGTAGCAGGAACCGCTCGCACGTGTACCAGGCGTCCGGTGCCGGCGGGCGACCTGACGCACCCGCAGCTGCGCGCTACGCCCGCTTCGACACGGATAGGGGTGCCGGCCCGGCCGGCACCCCTATCCGCGGGTCAGGTCAGCCGGTCGCGCAGGTCGCGGTGGGTGTGGTGTTGTTGCCGTTCTTGTACAGGGTGATACCGAAATTGTTGCCGTTGCCGTTCGGGCGCGCCGTGAGGGTGCCGCTGGTGCCGCTGATCGACGCGTTCCAGCTGTTCTGCAGGCTCTGGCTGCCGTTCGTGCGGATGGTGACGACCCAGTTGTTGCTGCCGCTGACCGAGAAGGTCACGTTGAAGCGGTCGCTCCACTCGTCGGCACGGTTGACGCTGACCGTGCAGCCACCGCCGCTCGGCGGCGGGGTGGTGCCGCCCCCGCCACTGGAGCCCACCGTGATGTTGGAGCTTCCGCTGCTCTGATAGCCCTCGGTGGCCATGATCTGGTAGTAGTGGTTGCCGAGGTTCATGCCCCGGCTGGCCCACGCGTCGAAGTGGTTGCCCGTGGTGATGGTGCCGCCCACCCGCTTCGACGTCCGGACGCTCCAGTATTGGTAGAAGGTCGCGGTGCCGTCGATGGAGGGCTGGTTGACCCGCTGCGTACGGTAGATGTCGTACGTGCCGCCGTCGCTGTTGACCGTACCCATGGAACTCGCACCTGGGGGACGCCAGCTGCCCCAGCTGTCCACGATGTAGTACTCGACGAGCGGGTTCCTCGTCCAGCCGTAGAGGGTCAGGTACGAGTTGCCGTTCGGGCTGAAGGTGCCCGAGTAGGTCACCGTCCGACGGGTGCCCGGGTTCCAGCCCTTACCGGCGACGAAGTTGTTGACGTTGCTCCACTGGGTGCTGTACTGGCCGCCGTTCCCCATGGTCATGGAGACGTTGCCACTGTCTTTCCAGAAGGAATAGAAGTAGCCGTTGTGGTTTCCTTCGGAATTCGACGTCACGGTCTGGGCGTAGGCGGGGCTGGACACGATGGTGGCGGCGCCGGTCGTCACCAGTGCCGCGGCGCAAGCGCCGGCGATCAGCATCCTGAGACGTCCGCGCCTGCGGCTTGTCGGTTGGACGGGGATGTTGTTCATGTGCGTGCGTCCTCCTCGTGACGGCTGGCGGGAGGCCAGCAGCGCGTACGACCCGGCGAGGTTCCGGTGGCATGTGCCAGCCGCCGGACGCCGCCGGCATCGCACTACGCGGTGGTGGTGGACCGGTCGTCCTGTCCGGCACGACCGGAGGAGTGGATCGCGGTGGGGCGACCGTCGAGACGGTTATCGAGCTGCTTCGATGGCGACAGTATTGGTCGCACCCGGTCACACTGTCAACAACTTCCGGAAATACTACGGAAGGCATGTCCAGGCAGCGGATCGCCGCCGATTGTCATCAAGCCTGGCCAGCAGCGACATCTGCCTGGCGAATCCTCGGCCCCTGGTCACCGGAGTCCGGGTTGACGGATCAAGACCCCGGAGGGGAAACACCGAAAGTTTCGGAGACTTCCGGCTCGTCTTCCCCTGCTGGCACACCACCACATGACGACGTGGCCCGACCACGCCGAAGATGCTGACGATCAACGGCCGGGCGATCCCGCCCGGCCGTTGATCCGGCGGGTCAGCGGGCGCCGAGGTGGGCGAGCAGGTCCTGGCGGGTGAGTACGCCCTTGGGCTTGCCGTCGATCAGCACCAGCGCGGCGTCGGACTTCTCCAGCAGGTTCACCGCCTCGCTGACCGGCTGGCCACCGCCGATCATCGGCAGCGGCGCCCCCATGTGCCGCTCGATCGTGTCGTGCAGCTGCGCCTGGCCAGTGAACAGCGCGTCGAGGAGGTCCTTCTCGGCGATCGAGCCGGCCACCTCGCCGGTCACCACCGGCGGCTCGGCCTTGAGCACCGGAAGCTGGGAGACGCCGTACTCGCGCATGTAGTCGACCGCGTCGCGGACCGTCTCGGTCGGGTGCACGTGCACCAGCTCGGGCAGCCCGCCCGGCTTGCCGGCGAGCGCCTCCGCCACGGTCGGCTCGGAGCCGGAGTTGTCGAGGAACCCGTAGCGGGCCATCCACTCGTCGTTGAAGATCTTGGAGAGGTAGCCGCGGCCACCGTCCGGCAGCAGCACCACGATCACGTCGTCCGGGCCGGCGGAGCGGGCCACCTCCAGCGCCGCCACCGCCGCCATGCCGCAGGAGCCGCCGACCAGCAGCCCCTCCTCGCGGGCCAGCCGCCGGGTCATCTCGAAGGACTGCTGGTCCGAGACCTCGATGATCTCGTCGGCCACGCCCCGGTCGTACGTCTCCGGCCAGAAGTCCTCGCCGACGCCCTCGACCAGGTACGGCCGGCCGGTGCCCCCGGAGTAGACCGAGCCCTCCGGGTCCGCGCCGATGACCTTGACCTTGCCGCCCGACGCCTCCTTCAGGTACTGCCCGATACCGGAGATGGTGCCGCCGGTGCCGACACCGGCGACGAAGTGGGTGATCCGGCCCTCGGTCTGCTTCCACAGCTCCGGGCCGGTCGTCTCATAGTGCGAGCGCGGGTTCGCCGGGTTGGCGTACTGGTTGGGCTTCCAGGCGCCGGGGATCTCCCGGGCCAGCCGGTCGGAGACGTTGTAGTACGAGCGGGGGTCCTCCGGCGCGACCGCGGTCGGGCAGACCACCACCTCGGCGCCGTACGCCCGCAGCACGTCCTGCTTGTCCTGGCTGACCTTGTCCGGGCAGACGAAGACGCACTTGTAGCCCTTGAGCTGGGCCACCAGGGCCAGCCCGACGCCGGTGTTGCCGCTGGTCGGCTCGACGATGGTGCCGCCCGGCCGGAGGATCCCGGCGGCCTCGGCGTCCTCCACCATGCGCAGCGCGATCCGGTCCTTCACCGAGCCACCGGGGTTGACGTACTCCACCTTCGCCAGCACGGTCGCCTGGATGCCCTCGGCGACGTTACGCAGCCGCACCAGCGGGGTGTTGCCGATCATCTCGACGACATTGTCGTAGTACTGCACCTCGATGTGCCCTTCTCCTCCGGCGCCGGCGCCGCAGGCCGGGGCGGGTTGCTCGCGTGAAAATCCCGCGCCCAGGGTACGTCGGGTCAGCCCACCACGTGGCCGGGGACCACGGAGCTGCGACGTGCCTCCCACTCCAGGAACCGTTCGGTCTCGGCGAGCACCGCGCCGGCCAGCCAGGTGACCATCACGGCGTCGTCGATCAGCCCGAACACCGCCAGGAACATCTCCGGGACCGCGTCGATCGGGGAGACGATGTACGCCGTCGCCGCCGTCATCATGGCGAGCCGGAGGCCACCGTCGTAGCGGCCCCGGGCGGTGGCCGCGATCATCCGGGGCAGCGCCCCGATGCGGGCACCGAGCGACGGGCCGCCGCGGGCACCTGCCGTCAGCGCCCTCGCCAGGGCCACGAACGCCGCACCCCGCTTCAACGTCTTAGCCATCGTCCTGCTCCTCTCCACGTGCAGCGTGACGCCCCGACGCAACACTCACCATCCAAGTACCCAGAACGGTCGTTTTCCAGGCACCAGAACGCCGTCACGACGACAGCGGCCCGTCGTACGGGCGCGCTAGTGTCGCGGTATGGGGGTGGCCGGCTCCGTCGTTCCAGACCGTCCGCGCTGGCAGCGCGCCTGGCGGGTGGCCCGCCTGGCGGCGATCGGCACGGGCGCCACCGTGGCGGCCGTGGCGGCGACCACCGGTGTGCTCCTCGGTCAGGCCCGCCAGGCCCGGCGCGTCATCCCGATGGCCGAGGCACCGCCGCCGCGCTGCGATGGGGTCTACGGCGCGAAGTTCCCCGGCCCCACGGTCACCCTGGTCGTCCTCGGCGACTCCTCCGCCGCCGGGTACGGCGTGCACCGGCGCCGGGAGACGCCCGGGGCGCTGCTGGCCACCGGCCTGTCCCGGCGGCTCCAGCGACCCGTCCGGCTGCACCGCTTCGCCGTGGTGGGCGCCATCTCGGCCGGCCTCCGGTTCCAGGTCGAGGCGGCCCTGGAGTGCGACCCCGACGTCGCGGTCATCCTGATCGGCGCCAACGACGTGACCAACCGTACCCCGCCCGCCCTGGCCGTGCGCCACCTCGTCGAGGGGGTGCGCGCACTGCGTGCGGCCGGCGCCGAGGTGGTCGTCGGCACCTGCCCCGACCTGGGCGCGATCCGCCCCATCCAGCCGCCGCTGCGGTGGTTGGCCCGCCGGTGGAGCCGGCAGCTCGCCGCCGCCCAGACGGTCGCCGTCGTCTCGGCCGGCGGCTGGACGGTCTCCCTCGGCGACCTGCTCGGTCCACGGTTCGACGCGGAGCCGGGGCGGATGTTCGCCTGGGACCGGTTCCACCCCTCCGCCGAGGGCTACGCCGCGGCCGCCGCCGCCCTGCTGCCCACGGTGCTCACCGCGCTGGGGTACGCCGCCGAACGCAGGCCTTCGCTCACGCGCGTCGAAGGCGTACGGTCGTTGCCGGAGGCCGCTCTGGAAGCGGCTCGGCACCCGGGGACGGAGGTCAGCGGTACGCAGGTCCGCGGCAGCGAGAGCGGTCCGGCCGGCCGCTGGGCACAGCTGCGCCGCCGGGGGTTCTTCGGTGTCGCTGCGGCGCCGCAGTCCGCCTCCGCCACCGACTCACCCGCAGTGGAGGGACTCACATGACCAGCCTGTCGCCGGGTGCCCGGACCGCCGCACGGGTGGCCCGCACCGCGGCCGTCTCGCTGCTCGCCGGCACGCTCGGCGGCGCGGCTGTCCTCGCCGGTCAGGCCGTGCTGGCCCGCAACCGCCGGTACGCCCAGCCCGAGCTGGGCCTCGCGCTGCGGGCGACCGTCGGCCGGGCGGACGCCCCGCCGCTGCGCCTGGTACTGCTCGGCGATTCCTCCGCCCTCGGCGTCGGGGTCGACCGTCTCAGCGACACCATCGGCGGGCAACTGGCCGAGTTGCTCGCCGAGGGGCCGGCCGGGCGACAGGTGCACCTGTCCAGCGTCGGGGTCTCCGGTTCCCGCTCCACCGACCTGGCCACCCAGGTGGCCCGGGCGTTGCTCGGTGAACGGCCGGACGTGGCGGTCATCCTGGTCGGGGCGAACGACGCCACCGGCCTGCGTCGTCCGGCCGACGCCGCCGCCTACCTCGGCGCGGCCGTGCACCGGTTGCGGCAGGCGCGGGTCGAGGTCGTGGTCGGCACCTGCCCCGACCTCGGCGCGGTACGGGCGATCGCGCCGCCCCTGCGCCAGCTCGTCGGCTGGTTCGGTCGCCGGGTCGGCCAGGCCCAGACGCGCGCGGTGCTCGACGCCGGCGGGATGGTGGTCGACCTGGCCACCGAGACCGGCCCGGTGTTCCGGGCCGATGCCGGCACCTTCTGCCACGACGGCTACCACCCCTCCGCCGACGGCTACCGGGTCTGGGCCCACGCCCTGCTGCCGGCGGTGGCCGCCGCGGCGACGGTCACCCCCCGACGCTGACCCCGGTCCCGACCGCGAGCTACGGCACGCGGTGACAACGGCGGCCAAGGGTGACATTTCCCGGCTGCCGGACCGCTTCCGCCGCAAGTTACCAGCGGGTTAACGTTGGCTCATGCCGATTGAGTCGTCCCGCGACGCCGTCATCGTCGCCACCGCCCGCTCCCCCATCGGCCGGGCCCACAAGGGGTCCCTTCGCGACCTGCGCCCGGACGACCTCGCCGCCACCATCGTGCGGGCCGCCCTGGACAAGGTCCCCCAGCTCGACCCGCAGCAGATCGACGACCTCTACCTCGGGTGCGGGCTGCCCGGTGGTGAGCAGGGCTTCAACATGGCCCGCGTGGTGGCCGTACTGATGGGCCTCGACGGTCTGCCCGGTGCCACGCTCACCCGCTACTGCGCATCTTCGTTGCAGACCACCCGGATGGCGATGCACGCGATCCGGGCCGGCGAGGGCGACGTCTTCATCTCGGCCGGGGTCGAGACCGTCTCCCGCTACGCCCGGGGCAACTCCGACGTCCTGCCGCCGGAGGCCCAGGCCCTGCTCGGCCGCTGGGAGAACCCCCGCTTCACCGAGGCGCGCGGGCGGTCCAAGGCCCGCACCGAGGCCGGCGCCCCGGTCTGGACCGACCCGCGCGAGAAGGACGCGCTCCCCGACGTCTACCTGGCCATGGGGCAGACCGCCGAGAACCTCGCCCAGGTGTACGACGTGACCCGCGCCGACATGGACGCCTTCGGCGTACGCAGCCAGAACCTGGCCGAGAAGGCGATCGCCGACGGCTTCTGGGCTCGCGAGATCACCCCGGTCAGCACACCGGACGGCACGGTGGTGAGCGCCGACGACGGCCCGCGCCCGGGGGTGACTCTGGAGGCGGTCTCCGCGCTGAAGCCGGTCTTCCGCCCCGACGGCCGGATCACCGCCGGCAACTGCTGCCCGCTCAATGACGGCGCCGCCGCCGTGGTGGTGATGAGTGACCAGCGGGCTGAGGAACTGGGGGTCACTCCGCTGGCCCGGATCGTCTCCACGGGCGTCACCGCGCTGTCGCCGGAGATCATGGGGCTCGGCCCGGTCGAGGCGAGCCGGCAGGCGCTCAAGCGAGCCGGGATGACCATCGACGACGTCGACCTCGTCGAGATCAACGAGGCGTTCGCCGCCCAGGTGATCCCGTCGTACCGGCAGCTCGGCATCCCGGAGGAGAAGCTGAACGTCATGGGCGGCGCGATCGCCGTCGGCCACCCGTTCGGCATGACCGGCGCCCGGATCACCGGCACGCTGCTCAACGCACTGCAGTGGCACGACAAGACCATCGGCCTGGAGACCATGTGCGTCGGCGGCGGGCAGGGCATGGCGATGGTGCTCGAACGCCTCAACTGAGCGATCTCGTCGGGCCGACCCGCCGCCCGGCATGGCCCGGGTCGGGCTCCTACAGCACGGCCCGGGTCGCCGCCACCTCGGTGGCGGCCCGGGCCAGAACCTCGTCGGGCGGGTCGGCGGCGAGCAGGTCGGCCGCGACCACCCGGAGCTGATCGGGCAGGGCCAGGTCGTTGTCGAGGCGAGGCACGGTACGCCGGGGCTCGCCCTCCGCGTCGGCGGCGAGATTGGCGATCTCCTGCACCAGCCGGTGCACCAGATCCGCCCGGGAGACGTTGCCGGCCGATGCGACGGCCGACCATCGCGGCTGCTGCCAGTGCCCCACCTGCCGCACCAGCAACTCCACCCCGCGCCCCAGACCCGCATCCTCCACAGTCACGCCCGCACTCTACGCACCCCTGCCCGGCTCGCATCGATCATGCAGTTCCGGTCCCCCGAATATCCCTTTAGTGCGATACGCCCCCACCAGAAGTGCAAGATCGGCGGGCGGGAGGGGGTGGAATGACCGACGGCGCCCGTCCCCGGGTGGGGGCGGGCGCCGGTCGGTCGTGGGGCGCGAGGTCAGTCGTCGCCCTGGAAGTAGCTCAGCAGGCGCAGGATCTCGATGTAGAGCCAGATCAGGCTGACCAGGATGCCGAACGCGGCGACCCAGGAGTAGCGCTGCGGCAGGCCCATCCGGACGCCGTCCTCGACCTCCTTGAAGCTGAGCACGAAGCTCAGCGAGGCGACGACGATGCAGACCAGGCTGAAGCCGATGGCCAGCGGGCTGCCGTCCCGCAGGCCGGTGTTGACGCCGAACATCGCCAACACGAAGTTGATCAGCATGACGGCGAACAGGCCCGCCATCACCGCGATCAGGCCCTTGGTGAACCTTGGCGTCGCCCGGATGACCCGCGCCCGGTAGAGCATGGCCATCACGAAGAAGACACCGAAGGTGGCGGTCACCGCCTGGAGCACGATGCCGTCGTACAGCGACTCGAAGAACTTGCTGATCGCGCCGACGAGGACGCCCTCGACGACGGCGTACGCGACGACCAGCGCCGGGTTCGCCATCCGGGAGAACGAGATGATCAGGCCGAGCACCAGACCGACGACGGCGGCACCGATCCAGGCGGCGCCGAGCAGCGCGTCGGGCACCAGCACCCACGCCGCCGCTGCGGATACGCCGAGGATGCCGAGGAGCGTGACCGTCTTGACCACCACGTCGTCGATCGACATGGGGGTGACCGCCGGCGGGGCTGCCGGGTAGCCCGGCGCGCCGGGGTAGCCGGCCTGCGGCGGGTACTGCTGGGGGTAGCCGGGCTGCCCGTAGGGCCCGGTCGGGGCGTACCCGGCGGCACGCTCCCGCTCGGCCGCCTGGCCGAGCCGGGCGAGCACCGGGTTCGAAGTCTTCACTGTCTGGCCTCCCTAAGGGGGTCGTGGCACGTCAACGTGCGCTACAAGAGTAAACGGCCGGGACAGTCCGGTGGTGATCGGAATGCTGAGTGAACGCTGAGAGTGCCCGGGGCGGGGGTCGAACCCGCACGCCTTGCGGCAGCCGCTTTTAAGGCGGCCGTGTCTGCCGTTCCACCACCCGGGCGGGTGACCCCGACGCGCCGGCACGCGCGGTGCAGTGCCACGGTAGCGGGTTCACGGCCGCTGCGGCGCCCCCCGGCGGTCACCGGCACTAGGGTCGATGCCGTGAGCAGGTCCGCACCGACCGCCCGCGACGACGCCGTGGCCGAGCGGGCACTCCACACCATCGCAGGGGTACGCCGGTCCCGGCTGTCCCGGCTGGCCCGGGCCGCCGTCCGGCACCGGGCCGACCTGCTCGTGGGGCTGTGCTTCACGGCGCTGGCCGGCTGGCTCACCCACGGGCTCTGGCCCGACCCGACCGGCCGGACGCTGTCGCTCAACCCGGAGGACCAGATCCTCTACGAGTGGCTCCTCGCCGTCGACGCGCGGGCACTGCTGGGCGACTTCGGGCTGTTCACCGACCGGCTCAACGCCCCCGACGGGGTGAACCTGATGGCGAACACCTCGGTCATCGCCCTCGGCGTACTGTTCGCGCCGGTCACCCTGCTGTTCGGCGCGCCGGTCACCTTCGCCCTGATCGCGGCGGGCAACCTGGCCGGCACCGCGACCGCCTGGTACCTCCTCTTCAGCCGTACGCTGCGCGCCCACCGGCTCGCCGCGGCGCTCGGCGGTGTGCTGTGCGGCTTCGGCCCGGGGATGCTCTCGCATACCAACAGTCACCTGCACATGACCGCCCAGTGGCTGATCCCGGTCATCGTCTGGCTGGTGGTACGCCTGCTCCGAGCCGCCGACGGCGGGCCGCCGGGAACCGCCACGGGCGGCCGTGGACCGGACCGGCGACGGTTGGTCACCTCGGCGGTCGGGCTCGCCGCGGCCGTCTCCGCGCAGGTGTTCATCGGCGAGGAAGTGCTGTTCCTCGGCGCGGTCACCCTGCTGGTGATGGCGGTGACGGTACTCGCCGTGGACCGGGGCCTGGCCCGCCGCGCGCTGCCCGCCTTCACCGGCGGCATGGCGCTCGCCACCGGGCTGGCCCTGCTCGTGCTCGCCCACCCCCTGTGGTTCCAGTTCGCCGGGCCGCTGGGCGTCGCCGACGGCCTGTTCAGCCCGCGCTACTTCTCAGCCGACCTGCGAAGCTGGCCGGCGATCTCACCACTCGCCCTGGTCGGGAACGACCGCTCGGCCAGCCTTTCCACCGGACCGGCCGAGTACAACACCTTCCTGGGCTGGCCGCTGCTGCTGGTCACCGCCGGGTGTGCGCTGTGGCTGGGGCGGCGCCCGGTGGTGCGGGCCTGCGCCGTCGGCATCCTGGTGACGGGGGCGTTCTCGCTCGGCCCCGAGATCGTGTTCGATCACGAGCGCACCGGCGTACCCGGGCCGTACGCGCTGCTGGCCGGACTGCCGGTGGTCGACGGCGCGCTACCGATGCGGTTCGCCCTGGCCGTACCGCCGTTGGCGGCGACGATCCTGGTGCTGGCGGTGGACCGGGCGCTGCGGGCCGCCGGCCGCCCCCGGCGGCTGGTGCTGGCCGCGGTCGGGGTGGCGCTGGTGCCGGTGCTTCCGGCACCGTTGCCCACCGCCGCGCGCCCGCCGGTGCCGGAGTTCATCACCGCCGGCCACTGGCGCGCCTGCGTCGAGCCGGGCGGCGTGCTGGTACCGGTGCCGTTGGCCATACCGAAGGCGCCGGGGCCGATGCGCTGGGCGACGGCCACAGGCGCCCGGTTCGGCATGCCGGAGGGTTTCTTCATCGGCCCGCACGGCCGGGGCGGCGGCGCGGCGATGGGTGTCGCGAAGCGACCCACCTCCGCGCTGCTGGCCGAGGTCGCCACGAGTGGCCTGCGGCCGGCCGTCGGCGAGGAGGAGCGTCGCCAGGCCACGGCGGACGCCCGGTACTGGGGCGCCTCCTGCGTGGCGCTGGCAGTCGCCACCCCGCACGCCGACAGCCTCCGCCTGACGCTGGAGGCGCTCTACGGCCCGTCGACCCGGATGGCCGACGCCTGGTTCTGGCGGCTCTGAGGACGCCTGTTAAGAGGGGACCCCTCCTCTACCGGAGACGTTAAGAAGGGGCCCTTCCTTACGCCTTGGCGCGGGGCTGGGACGCCTCGGCGAACTCCTCGCGCGGGTCGTGCAGCTGGCCGAGAGCGACCACCTCACGCTTGAGGACGAACGCCAGCGTCCAGTCGACGACCACCCGCACCTTGCGGTTGAACGAGGGAATCCGGCTCATGTGGTACGTCCGGTGCATGAACCACGCCGGCCAGCCGGTCATCTTGATGCCGTAGATCTGGGCCACGCCCTTGTGCAGACCGAGGCTGGCCACGCTGCCGGCGTGCTTGTGCTTGTACGGCACCGGCGCCCGGCCCCGGATCACGGCCACGATGTTGTCGGCCATCCGCTGCGCCTGGCGCACCGCGTGCTGGGCGCTCGGCGAGCAGTAGTTGCCCGGCGGCTTGGTCAGATCCGGCACGGCGGCGCAGTCGCCGGCGCTCCACGCGCCCTCGATCACCCGGTCGCCGTCGACCACCTGGAGCGTGGGCAGGCACGTGACCCGGCGCCGCTCCTCGCGGGGAAAGTCGGTCGCGTCCAGCATCGGCGAGGGCTTCACCCCGGCGGTCCAGACGATGGTGTCCGCGCTGAAGGTGTCCCCGTCCGAGAGCTTGACCACCCCGTCGACGCAGGACTCCAGTCGGGTGTCCAGCCGGATGTCCATGTCCCGCTTCAGCAACTGTTGCACCGTGTAGGCGCCCATGTCCCGGTCGACCTCGGGCAGCACCCGCTGGGTGGCCTCGACCAGCACCCACCGCATGTCCGACGTCTTCAGCTCCGGGTAGTACCGCAGGGCGTCCCGGGCCATGTCCTCCATCTCGGCGAGCGCCTCGATGCCGGCGTACCCGCCGCCGACGAAGACGAAGGTCAGCGCCCGGCGGCGCACCTCGGGGTCCGTCGTCGCGGCGGCCACGTCCAGCTGCTCCAGTACGTGGTTGCGCAGGTAGATGGCCTCACCGATGGTCTTGAAGCCGATGCCGTGCTCGTGCAGGCCGGGGATCGGCAGGGTCCGGGAGACCGAGCCGGGGGCGACCACGACGTGGTCGTACGTGATCTCCCGGGTCGGGCCGACGATCGGCTGAATGGTGGCGGTCCTGCGGTCGTGGTCGATCCGCGTCACCGCGCCGGCCACCACCGTGCACCGACGCAGTTCTCGACGCAGCGGCACCACGGAGTGCCGTGGGGAGATGTTTCCCGCCGACGCCTCGGGCAGGAACGGCTGGTACGTCATGTGCGGCTGGGGGTCGACGACGATAACCTCAGCCTCGCGGGAGCTGAGCTTCTTCGACAGGCGCAGCGCCGCGTAGAGACCGACGTGCCCGGCGCCCACCACAAGGATCCGCTTCGGATTCACGCCTACCATCTTTCCCCCACCGGCGGCGCTAATCCCGCTCGCGGCCTCCTTCTGTGACCGAGCACAACCTCGCTGTGACGCGGACAACCGGGGCCGCTCGCGTCCCCTCCGCCACCGCCGTCGCAGACCTCACCGGCACCCCGCCGGGAGCTGGCGTCACCTGCGTCGCAGCAGCCAGGCCAGCAGTCCGGTCACCCCGACCGCGATCAGTAGACCGGCGATCGTGACGACCTGAAGGCCGGTCCCGCCGCCACCCACACGGGTCAGTTCCACCAGCAGCACGCCGAGCACGGCGGTGGCGAGCAACACTCCGGCGGCGCGAGTGAGCCAACGCACAATCAGGTCCGGGTCCACCACCGCGTCGTACGGCAGCACTGCGGCCAGCGCGCACAGCGTGTGCGTGAGGTAGAGCACCGCCGCCACCGCCATCAGCCGCCACAACGTGATCGGACGGTCGTAGCCGTCGGTGGCGATCAGCCACCCCGCGACGGTGACCAGCGCCGCGAAGGTCGGCCAGAACCGGCGCGGCGCCAGCGCGGGCAGCACCGCGACCCCGACCATGGCACCCAGCGCCCGCCCCGCGACGACCTCGGCAGGGTACGCCAGCAGCAGCCCCACCAGCGTGCTGAGGAAGATCCCGACGCGGACCAGCACCGGAGTCAGGGCGATCCGGCAAGCCGCCGTCCACACAGCCCGGACCCGGCCGGTCAACGACTCAATCATCTCGATCACCGGCCACCCACCCTTGGGGCGGTGGCCAGGCGGGCCACGTCGCGCAGGACCTGGTCGAGGCTGCCGGCGCCGGCCCACGGCACCACCGGTACGCCGTGCTCGCGCAGCTGCGCGATCATCGTGTCCCGGTCCAGCCGCCACAGTCGGTACGCCACCTCGGCCCAGCCCTGGTCCTTCGGCGGCGGCAGATCGGCCGGCAGGGTGTCCACGGCCACCACGAACCGCCCGGAGCGGGCCAGCCGGGCCAGCATCTGCGCCGACCGTTCCTCCAGCAGCGGCGTGAGCACCACCACCAGCGCGTCGACGGAGAGCAGCTGCAACCCGAACACGTGGTCGTACGGCTCCTGCGGCGAGGACTGGGCCTGCACGTCCAGCAGCCACTCCAGGACGGTCAGGTACTGCCGGCGCCCGGTCGCCGGCCGCAGCCGCCGGGCGCTCGGGCCGTACTCAAGCAGCGCCACCCGGTCGCCCCGGTGCAGGTAGTGCTCGGCGATGGCGGCGGCGGCCCGGACCGTGGTGTCCAGCACGGACGCCGTACCCGCGATCCCGCCGGAACGGCCCGCCTCGGCGAGCACGTCGAGCAGCACGACCACTTCGGCGTCCCGGTCGGAGAGGGTGGCCGCCACGTGCAGTTGCCGGGCCCGCAACGACACCCGCCAGTCGATGCGACGCAGCCGGTCGCCGGGGGCGAAGACCCGTACGCCGGCCAGCTCGCCGCCCTCGCCGGGCCGGCGCGAGTGGTGCGCGCCGACCAGCCCGGCGGCTCGCGGCATCGCCTCGACCGCCTCGAACGGCTCGGTCTTCGGGTACACCCGGATCCGGGTCGGCTCGGCGATCACCGCGCGAGAGACCAGCAGTCCCTGCGCGGCGGCGACCCGGGCACCGGCCGGGCCGAGCCGGTGCCGCCCCCAGCGCAGCGCGGTGCCGGCCAGCTCCAGGTCGATCGCGGTGTCCGGGGTGACCGAGGTGACGAACGGCCGGTCGGCCAGGGACGGTCGGCGGTTCCCGGCGGAGGGGACGCCCCCGGCGACGGCGCCACCGGCGAGGCTCGCCCGTTCCATCCGCAGCCAGGGCGAGACCCGGGTACGCAGCACCGCCACGTCGTAGGGCACGGCGCCGGGGTTGCCGACGCTGACCGTGCCGGTCACCTCACCCCCCTCCACCAGATGCCCCTCGTCGGCGCTGGTCCAAACCTGGGGCAGCTCGGTGGGCCGGCGGCGCAACGCGTACGCGGTGCCGAGCGCGAACGGGGCGGCCAGCACGACCAGGTCCACCCGACCGAGCAGCACCGCGGCGACCAGCAGCAGGCCGGTGAGCAGCACCGCCCGGCCGAGCGCCCAGGTGGGAGTCCAGTTGGCCGGTGCCGGCCGGTCCGGGGTGGTCACGACGGGTCAGTGCCCCTGCGGGCCGGCGGCGTAGCTGGGCAGCGCCCCGCTGGCCGGGGCCGGGGTGGCGTCGAGCACCTCGCCGACCACGAAGGACGGATCGACCCGGCGCAGCCACATCTCCGGCCGTAGCGTGATCCGGTGGGCCAGCGCCGGCGCCGCCACCTCCTTGACGTCCTCCGGCACCACGTAGTCCCGGCCGGAGAGCACGGCCCGGACCCGGGCCAGCAGCAGCAGCGCAAGCGACCCGCGCGGAGAGGCGCCGACCAGCACCGACGGGTGTTCCCGGGTGGCCGCGGTGAGCGCCACGATGTAGCGGCCGACCGAGTCCTCCACCACGACGTCCTCCAGCGCCGCCTGCATCGCACGCAGGGTGCCGGCGTCGACGACGGGCTTGATTTCGGCCTCCTCCCGGCGGCGGGCCATCCGCCGGCGCAGCACCTCCCACTCCTCCTCGTGCTCGGGGTAGCCGAACGACACCCGCAGCAGGAACCGGTCCAGCTGGGCCTCCGGCAACGGGTAGGTGCCCTCGTACTCGATGGGGTTGGCGGTGGCGAGCACGTGGAACGGCTCGTCCAGCCGGTAGGTCACGCCCTCCACCGAGACCTGCTTCTCCTGCATCGCCTCCAGCAGGGCGGACTGCGTCTTCGGCGGGGTCCGGTTGATCTCGTCGGCGAGCAGCAGGTTGGTGAAGACCGGCCCGGCCCGGAACGCGAAGTCGCCGCTGCGCTGGTCGTAGAGGAACGAGCCGGTGACGTCGGCGGGCAGCAGGTCGGGAGTGAACTGGAGGCGGCGGAAATCCAACCCGAGTGCCTGCGCGAAGGACCGGGCGGTCAGCGTCTTGCCCAGGCCGGGCAGGTCCTCCAGCAGGACGTGCCCGCCGGCGAGGATGCCGGCGAGGACCAGTTCCAGAGCATCCCGCTTGCCGACCACGACCTGGCCGACCGCGTCCAGCACCGCCCCGGCGAGGTGGCCGACCTCGGTGGCGGGCATCGTCCGGTCGACGTCGTTCATTAGAGCTTCTCCAGTTCGGCGACGATCACCGCGAGGTCACGCGGCGATGGGGTGCGGCGAGGCGGGGTCTCCAGGAACGTCCACAGCCGGTCACCGAGCAGGGCGCGGGCCCGGGTCGGATCCGACTCACGGGTCACGCCGTGCCTGAGGCGCAGGCGCTCGTCGGCCAGTTCGGCGAGGCGGGGCAGGATCACCCCGGTGAAACGTTCGGGGTGGGTCTTGGACCAGTCCAGCGGCCATTTCCAGCCGTTGATCGCGGCGCGCAGCGCGTCCCGGGCGGCCCAGTTGTACGCGCCGTCATCCTCCCCTGCAGGGGTGCGGACCCTGGTGCGCGCCCGGGGCGGCGCGAGCGCGGCGACGATCCGGCGTACGACCAGCAGTGTGAGCACCGCAACGACCAGCACCAACAGCGACACCTGTAGCCCGACCACACGCAGCCCGGCGACGAGCACGACGGTCACGGCGACGGCGACGCCGAGGACGCCGGCCACGGTACGCAGCGGCCCGCCCTGGCGTCGCCCGGGCTGGACCGGCCGTGCCTCCTCGAAGGTGAGCAGGTCGTCGATGCTGGTACGGCTCATGCCGGCCCTCCGACCGCGGCCGCGAGTTCGCCGCGCAACCGACGCAGGGCGGCTCGGGCCTGGTCACGGGTCTGCTCGTCGACCGGACGGGTGGCGTACCGGGCCTCGCGGTAGACGTGCGCGAACTCGGCCAGCACATCGGCGCTGACGATCGCCGGCACCCCGGTGGACGGGTCGCCGCGCAGCAGCCGGGTGACCAGGTCGGTGGCGGTGTCGCCGGTCAGCCGGGACACTCCGGCACCGGCGGCGGCCTCTTCGAGGCGTACCCAGCAGGCGATCACCGCGGTCCGCGGGTCGGTGGAGCGGTCGTCCAGCTCGACCAGACCGGCGTCGAGGGCGGCGACCACCTCGCGGGCGGTGCCCTCGGCACTGCGCCGGCCCGGCTGCGTGGGCAGCGCCCGGGTGACCCGGCGGGCCACTCCCCGTACCAGCGTCCAGGCCAGGTAGCCGAGGGCGGCGAGCAGGGCCGCCCCGAGCAGCACCAGCACCACCGTGCCGAGCCAGGACGGAATCTGGGTGCGGGTCTGCTCGGCCGCCTCCCGCGGCTCGGCCGGGATCGACGGCCGGGGCTCCCCGCTCGGGTACTCCAGGACGAAGGGGGCGTCCCGCGCGACGGGCGGGACCCGGCTCGCGCCGATCGACGAGTGCGACGAGGCCAGGGCCACCGTGGCGAGCAGGGCGACCACCACCGCGACCGGCCACCACCTGCGCAGGGCGTCCATCCGGCCTACCCCCGGGCCACCGGGGCGTACGGTGGGCCGCCGCGTTTCTCGTCCGCCATCGCCACCGCCCCGCAGCCTCAGTCCACTCCGGCCAACCGTTTCGCCCGGGCGAACACATCGTCCAGCATCCCTGGTGTCAGCCGTCCGGTGAAAGTGTTCTGCTGGCTGACGTGGTAGCAACCCAGCAGGTCCGGTACGGCCGTGCCGGACCAGTGTGCCCCATGGCCGAACGGCGGTCGCGGGCTGGGCGGACCGACGCCGTACCCGGAGCGCAACGCTGGCCACCACGCGGCCCAGGCGAAGGCGCCCAGCGCCACCACCACCTGCAGCGTCGGTTTGATCAGTGCGACCTCGCGGTGCAGCCAGGGTGCGCAGGTGTCCCGCTCGGCCGGGGTCGGCTTGTTGTCCGGCGGGGCACAGCGCACGGCGGCGAAGATCCGCGTCTGCCGCAGCGTCAGTCCGTCGTCGGCGGCGACGCTTGTCGGTTGGTTGGCCAGGCCGGCGCGGTACAGCGCGGCGAAGAGCACGTCGCCGGAGCGGTCGCCGGTGAAGATCCGGCCGGTGCGGTTCCCACCGTGCGCGGCCGGGGCCAGGCCGAGGATCGCGATTCGGGCCGCCGGGTCACCGAAGCCGGGCACCGGCCGGCCCCAGTACTGCTGGTCACGGAACGCCGCCCGCTTCGTGCGCGCGACCTCCTCCCGCCAGTCGACCAGCCGGGGGCAGGCGAAACAGTTGGCGACGGCTCCGTCGAGGTCGGCGAGATCGGTCGCCCGCGCGGCGCGGGCGACCACCTCGGCGGGGGTACGCGGCTCAGCCAAGCTTCGCCCGGAAGAGTTCGATGGTGCGGGCCCAGGCACTGGCGGCGGCGCGCTGGTCGAACTTCTCCGGCCGGTCCTCGTTGAAGAAGGCGTGCGCGGTGCCCGGGTAGTCGTGCAGCTGGCAGGTGCCGCCCGCGTTCTCGATCGCCTGGCGTACCGCCTGCACCCCCGGGTCGGTGGAGGTGCCGTCCGCCTCCGAGCAGTGCACCAGCGCGTCCTTGCCCGCGTAGTCCGTCCACTCGGAGCGCATCCCCTCCCAAGGCAGGCGGGGGTAGAAGGCGGCGGTGGCGACGACCCGATCGGAGAAGCTCGCCGCCCACAGCGCCAGGCTGGCACCGGCGCAGAAGCCGGCGCAACCGACCCTGCCGGCGACTTCGGTACGGCCGGCAAGGTAGTCGGCGGCGGCGGCGATCTCGCGCGCCGCCTCGTCCATCTGCGGCCCGTTCAGCATCTGCCGGGGCTCGCTCGGCCTGCCGGCCGGCTGGCCGTGCCGGAAGTCCGGGGCGAGGGCGACGAAGCCCGCCTCGGCGAAACGGTCCACGACCGACCGGATGTGCGGCACCAGCCCCCACCAGTCCTGGATGACGATGACGGCGGGGCTCGCCGCACCGGTGGCGGGTATGGCGAGGTAGCCCTCGCCGGTACCGCCACCGCCACGGTAGGTCACCATCTCGCCCATCGGCCCGTCCTCCTAGCGGTCAGTCATCGTTGGCTGGTCGCCCAGTGGTCTCAGAGACTGCCACGCGGTGACCTCCGTCGGAAGATGCCGGAACAGTGGCATTCACCTCCCGTTCGCGTCGGCGTCGGGCAGACACGCCGACGGCGGCGCGGGACGTGCCGCGCCGCCGTCGACGGTGGTGGGGATGACGCCCGATCTACCTCAGGCCTTCTTGGTGAGGCAGAGCAGGTAGCCGGTGCTACCCGGCTTGATGCTGTAGAAGACGTAGCCGTCTTCGTCTTCCTTGAAGTACTGGTTGCAGGCTTCGCCGGAGCTGGCCTGCGCCTCGGTCTGGCCGTCGACCCGCCCGACCACGTTGTACACGGCGGCGGTGTCGGTGCAGGCGACCACCTTCGCGCCGCTGACCTTGGTCTCCTTCTCGCCGAGGGTCTTGGGCAGTTCGGCGATGCAGTCACCGGCCTTCGCCTCGGCCGTCTCGTCCTTGTCGGCGAACAGGTTGGCGAGGCCGAACTTCAGACCAGCGACGACCGCGAACGCGACGATCGCGCCGACGATGCCGAGCAGCTTCTTCTTGCCACCGGACTTCTGCGCCGGCGGTGGGGGCGGCGGGGGCGGCTGCACGCCCGGCGGTGGCTGCGGAGCGTCCGGCGCGGGGGGCGGTGCGACCTGCTCTGACACGGGTAGTCCTTCCAAAGGGTGGATGAGCAGACGACACCGTAGTTCGTGATCACCTCCGCCCGTTGCCCCGCGCACATCATCCGTTCAGCCATTTTCCAGGAACGGCCGGTACGGGGCCTAGCCGGTGGTTCCGGCGAGGCTCCAGGCGATGCCGTCGAGGATGTCGTGTTCCGAGGCCACCACCGAGCCCATCCCGGCCCGTTCCATGATCACGCGGAGCACCAGCGCGCCCGCGCCGATCACGTCGGCCCGGCCGGGGTGCATCACCGGGATCGCCAGCCGCTGCTCGCGGGTCATCGCCAGCAGTTCGGCGGTCACCTCCGCCACCCGGTCGTAGGAGACCCGGGCGTGGTGGATGCGGGTCGGGTCGTACTCGGTGAGGTTCTGGGCGATCGCGACCACGGTGGTGACCGAACCGGCGAGGCCGACCAGCGTGGCCGCCTCCCGGCCCGGTACGGCCGTCAGCGCGCGGTCCACCGCCACCGCGATGTCGGCCTGCGCGGCGGCGATCTCGGCCAGGTCGGGCGGGTCACCGTGCAGGTGCCGCTCGGTCATCCGGACGCAGCCGATGTCCATCGAGATCGCCGCGTCGACACCACCGTCACGGCCGCCGACGACGAACTCGGTCGAGCCACCACCGATGTCCACCACCAGGTACGGCGCCCGTGTGTCGGCGGGCAGCCCACGCACCGCGCCGGTGAAGGAGAGGTGCGCCTCCTCGTCGCCGCTGACCACCTCGGGCGCGACGCCCAGGGTCTGCTCCACCATCGCCCGGAAGTCGGCCGCGTTGGCGGCGTCGCGGGTGGCCGAGGTGGCCACCATCCGCACCCGCTCGGCGCCCAGCTTCTCGATCTCGGCGGCGTAGTCGGCCAGCGCGACCCGGGTCCGCTCGATCGCCTCCGGGGCCAGCCGGCCGGTCTTGTCGACCCCCTGCCCCAGCCGGACGATCTCCATCCGCCGCGTCACGTCGACCAGCGGCGCGGACGCACCGGCCGACGGGTCGGGCAGGTCGGCGACCAGCAACCGAATGGAGTTCGTGCCGCAGTCGATGGCAGCCACACGCGTCGTCACGTCGGTCACCCTATAGCGCCACCCCGCCTCGACCGCCTACTCGCCGATAACGCCCCGCCCGGCGTTCCGTCCCCTTCGCACCCAGTCGACAAATCGGTCGAACAGCGCCCTCGGCTCGGGACCGTCGTGGGGGTTGAGGTGGTAGAGGTCGCGCATGGCCTCATCGACGTCCGCCGTCTACCCACCACTGCTGGCCGAGGGTGAGACAGCCGGGGCGGCCGGGGCGCTGGAGCGGCAGCGGCTGCGTCGGCTCACGCATCCACTCCGGTAGGTGGGTGCCGCGTCGGCGTTGTGGCAGGACGGTGAGAACCACTGTCGGGCAGAGAAACGGACGGGTACGCAAATCGACCTCCATCACACAGGTGATCGGGAGGGGCCGCCCAGGCACGGGGGAAATCTATGGGCGGCGCCGACACGAATCCACCCCGTCCCTTCCTGGATAGGAGCGGATCCGTCGTGTGACAGTCTGGATAGGACGAGATCGGCGTCGATAGGTGCTCGCGACATCTGTGCAGGTCACGGGAGCGAGAGGGCCGACTTGACGGGCCGTCGGGCGGAATTGAGCAGAGGTGAGGAATTGATGAGCAACGCGATCGACTACGTACGCGAGGAACTGCGCCTGCTCCGGGCCCACCTCCGGTTGAGCCAGGACGAGTTCGGCCGCGTCATCGGCTACTCCGGATCACACGTCAGTTCGGTCGAGACCGGCGGTCGGCCGCCCACGAAGGACTACATGCTCGCCGTCGACCGTGCCCACGACCCGGCCTTCGACGCGGAGGCGGCGGAGGGCAGGTTCTCCCGGATGCTACGGGAGCTGTCGAAACTGGAGCAGACACCGTCGTGGCTCCGGGAATGGATCGAGCTGGAACGCGAGGCGGCACTACTACGCTGGTACGAGCCGGCGTTCCTACCGGGCGTCTTCCAAACGGAGGCGTACGCCCGGGCAACCATGAACGACGGCCTGCTCCTACCCGACCAGATCGAGCAGCGGGTCGCGTCCCGGCTGGACCGGCAGGAAATCCTCACCCGTGACGTTCCGGTGCCGGTGGTGGCGGTGATCGACGCGATGGTGCTCCGGCGGGGGATCAACGGCCAACCCGACGTCAAGCGGGAGCAGCTCGAACACCTGGTCAAGATCTCCGAGCTGCCGCACGTCCAGATCCTCGTGGTGCCCGAGGAAACGGGGATCTACTCTGGGTTGCAGGGAGGCTTCATCCTGGCCACCCTGAGCGACGGCTCAGTGGTGGCCCACCTCGACCACCAGGTCCGGGCCCAGATCGTCAACCACACCGACGACCTGACCACCCTTCAGCGGACCTGGGAGGCGGTCCGGGGTGAGGCGCTCCCCCGCAGGCAGTCCCTCGAACTGATCAAGGAAGCGGCGCAGACATGGACATGACAGGTGCCAGGTGGCGCAAGTCGACCTACTCGGGCAGCAACGGCGGGTCGTGTGTGGAGGTTGCCGACAACCTGACCGGCGTCGTCCTCGTGCGCGACACGAAGGACCGCGAGGGCGGGACGCTGGCCTTCACCCCGATCTCCTGGGCAAACTTCGTCGGGCTGGTGAAGGAGATCGGCCCCGCCGCCTGACCGCACAACAGTGCCGGAGCCCCCGCCCAGCCGGGGGCTTCGGCATCTTCATAACCGCAGCAGCATGCGAGTGTTGCCCAGGGTGTTCGGCTTGACCCGTTCCAGGTCGAGGAACTCGGCCACACCCTCGTCGTACGAGCGCAGCAGCTGCTCGTAGACGGGGTGCGGCACCGGGGCGCCGTCGATCTCGGCGAAGCCGAACGAGCCGAAGAACCGGGTCTCGAAGGTCAGCACGAAGATCCGGGCCACCCCCAGTTCCCGGGCCGCCTCGATCAGCTCGGCGACGATCCGGTGCCCGATCCGGTGCCCCCGGAACGCCGGGTCGACGGCGACCGTGCGGATCTCGGCCAGGTCCTCCCACATCACGTGCAGCGCCCCGCAGCCCACGACCGCGCCGTCGGAGGCCCGGCTGGCGACCCGGAACTCCTGCACGTCCTCGTAGAGGGTCACGGTCGCCTTGCTGAGCAGCCGGCGGTCGTCGGTGTAGGTGTCGACCAGTCGCCGGATCGCCCGTACGTCGGCGGTCCGGGCCCGCCGGACCAGGATGTCGTCGGGCGCGTTCGGGTTGGCGCTCACCCGGCGTCCGGCATGTCGACGCAGCGGCCGGCCGTCCACCAGGGTTCGACCAGCTCCAGCGTCTCGTCGCCGAACGGGTTCACGCCCGGCCCGGCGCCGAGCGCGTGGCCGAGGTGCACGTGCAGGCACTTCACCCGGCCGGGCATCCCGCCCGCCGAGACGCCGTCGATCTCGGGCACCTCGGCGATGGCCTCCCGGCGGGTCAGGTAGTCCTCGTGCGCGGCACGGTAGCGGGCGGCCAGTTCCGGGTCGGTGGCCAGCCGGTCCGCCATTTCCCGCATCAATCCGGCCGACTCCAGCCGGCTGCACGCCGCGGTCGCCCGGGGACAGGTCAGATAGAACAGGGTCGGAAACGGGGTGCCGTCGGCCAGTCGGGGGGTCGTCTCCACCACGTCGGGCAGGCCGCACGGGCAGCGGTGGGCCACCGCCCGGGTCCCCCGCGGCGGGCGTCCGAGCTGAGCGGCCACCGCGGCCAGGTCGGCGTCGGTGGCCGGTTCCCGCTTCGGTGGGGGTACGGAAGCCGCCGCCGGCTCCTGCGGTGGTACGACAGTCACGGTGCCATCTCTCGGTCGGTGCTCACTCTTCGGTCTGGTTCGCGTCGGCGGCCCGCACGCTCGACCAGAGGGTGTCGTACCAGGTGTCCGGCGTGGCTGGCGTCGCCGGATCGCCGGTTTCGCCCGCGTCCCGGGCCGCACCGGCCGGATCCTCCAGCAGGATCACCATCTTCTCGCCGGGCCGGCGCATGAAGAACCGTTCCCGGGCCTTGGTCTCGATGAAGGCGTCGTCCTGCCACTTCTCCGCCTCCTCGGTCAGCTCGGCGATCAGCTTGCGCTGAGCCGCCTGGGAGGCTTCCATCCGCTCGATGTCGGCCTGCTGGTCGAGGTAGACCCGGACCGGATAGGTGTACGCGAGCGCGAGCGCGATCAACACCGCGAACAGCACGGTGGCCCGCCCGGTGAGACCTCGGGACTGGGGTGCGGAGAGCCGCGCGACGCCGCTGGCCGCCGTACGCCGGGCAGCGGCGGGCCGCTTGGCGGAGCGTACGCCCTCGGCACCGCGGCTGGTCGACGGTGCCCGGCCGGCGGCGGCGCGCGACTCGGCGCGGACACCGCCGTCGCGGACGACGCCCCGAGCCGCGCCCGGTCGCCCGGTGCGGCCCGGCCGGCGGGCCGGGCGCTGACCACCTGGCGTGCGGCGCTGCTGCATCACACCCCTCCCCCGAGGTCTCGCACCCGTCAGGCGGAACGGTAACGCGGGAAGGCACCCGCTCCGGCGTACCGCGCCGCGTCGGCCAACTCCTCCTCGATCCGCAGGAGCTGGTTGTACTTCGCGACCCGGTCCGAGCGGGCCGGAGCGCCGGTCTTGATCTGGCCGCACCCGGTGGCCACCGCGAGGTCGGCGATGGTGGTGTCCTCGGTCTCGCCGGAGCGGTGGCTCATCATGCACTTGAAGCCGGCCCGGTGGGCCAGGTCGACCGCGTCCATGGTCTCGGTCAGCGAACCGATCTGGTTGACCTTGACCAGTACCGCGTTCGCCGACTTCTCGGCGATGCCCCGGGCGATGCGCTGCGGGTTGGTGACGAACAGGTCGTCACCGACGATCTGGATCCGGTCGCCGATCGCGGCGGTCAGCGTCTGCCAGCCGGTCCAGTCGTCCTCCGCCAGCGGGTCCTCGATGGAGACGATCGGATACGCGTCGGCGAGCTTGGTGTAGTACTCGCTCATCTCCTCGGCGGTCTTGGCGACCCCCTCGAAGGTGTAGGTGCCGTTGGCGAAGAACTCGGTGGCGGCCACGTCGAGGGCGAAGACGATGTCGGTGCCGAGCCGGTAGCCGGCCTTCTCCACCGCCTCGGCGATCAGGTCCAGGGCGGCGGCGTTGGTGGGCAGGTTCGGGGCGAAGCCACCCTCGTCGCCGAGGCCGGTCGACAGGCCCTTCTTCTTCAGCACCGACTTCAGCGCGTGGTAGACCTCGGCCCCGGAGCGCAGCGCCTCGCGGAAGCTGGGCGCGCCGATCGGCGCGATCATGAACTCCTGGATGTCGACGTTGCTGTCGGCGTGCGCCCCACCGTTGAGGATGTTCATCATCGGCACCGGCAGCAGGTGCGCGTTCGGCCCGCCCAGGTAGCGGAAGAGGCTCAGCCCGGAGCTGCCCGCCGCCGCCTTGGCGACCGCCAGCGAGACTCCGAGAATGGCGTTGGCGCCCAGCTCGGCCTTGTTGTCGGTGCCGTCGATGTCGAGCATCTTCTGGTCGATCACCCGCTGCTCGCTGGCCTCGTACCCGATGAGCTGGTCGACGATCCGGTCCTCGATGTTGGCGACCGCCTTCTCCACTCCCTTGCCCAGGTAGCGGTCCTTGTCACCGTCGCGCAGCTCGATCGCCTCGAAGGCGCCGGTGGAGGCGCCGGAAGGCACCGCCGCCCGGGAGATCGTGCCGTCGTCGAGCCCGACCTCGACCTCGACCGTCGGGTTGCCCCGCGAGTCCAGGATCTCCCGAGCCTCGATTACCTCGATGGTTGCCACTGAGTCGCTCCTCGTTCATGTCGTCTCGTGCGGTATGGGCCGCGACGGTGCGGCTGAGGCAGGTGTTGAACGCAGCGTATCGGTCCCCGCCTGCCGACGCGGCGACCGGGCGGGGCGCAGGCGACAGTTCAGCACCCGACGGGTCGGACATTCCCGGATTCTCGTGCGTCAACCGGCAACGAGTTTGCACGAGCGGGACCCAATCGATCAGGCTGGGCGCCATGCCCGCCGCCTCGACCACCCTTCGTACGCTCGCCCTGTCGGTCGTCACGTTGCTCACCGTCACCGGCTGTCAGGCCCTGGAGGACGCCGGACGGGCCATGGGGCGGGCCGACGTCGTGAACGACCTCGCCGCCCGGATGGACCGGGCGCTGGAGCTGACCTACTCGGCGGAGTACCAGCTCCCCGGCGGGCGAACCGCGTCGATCGCCCAGTCCCAGGACCCGGCCCGGTCCGCGTACGAGTGGCCCGGCGGGAAGGTGACGGTCACCGCCGAGGCGACCACCCGCTGCGGCAAGGACGGCGGCCGGACGGTCT
Organism: Micromonosporaceae bacterium KJ-029; assembly: GCA_005402585.1. Lineage (GTDB taxonomy): Bacteria > Actinomycetota > Actinomycetes > Mycobacteriales > Micromonosporaceae > Micromonospora. Next base: position 246,698 of record BIFP01000020.1, read on the forward strand.
GCACCATCGAGGCGCCGCCCGCCGCCAACAGCAAGCCGTCGGTGGTCGTCTTCGCCGCCGCCGAACGGGAGGGCCAGGTCACGCCACCGATGGTGATGGGACTGCTGACCGCCGCCGCGCTGGATTCGAGTGCGGTCATCACGCAGAGCGACACCACGGTCGCCGGGCTCCTCGCCACCTGTGTCGACGTACGCCAGAACGCCGACCACTTCTCCGCCTGCGTGACCGGGGAGGGGGCGTTGGGCAGCTTCACCGGCCAGGTCGACGGCCAACCGGTGGAGCTGGCGTTGAGCCGCTACCAGGAGCAGGTCGACGGGGCGGCGTTCGACCTGCCGCCGGGCGCCGGCGTGGTGGACCGCCGGTCCACCGGCTCCTGACCGCGCTCCGAGACGCCCGCCGGCGGGGCGGGCCCTCAGATGCCGAGCAGGGTCCGCAGGTGACGCGGGGGCGGGCAGTCGTGGGCGAGCATCTCGTCGTGCCAGGCGCGTACCGGCACGTCGTGCGGGCGGGCCGCGGCGATCGCGGCCACCTCGCTGTAACCGACGAAGTACGTCGACAGCTGAGTGGAGGTGAGCAGGGCCCGGCGCCACTTGCCCGCCGCCTCGCCCTCCTCCTGGAAGCCGCGCCCGGTCAGCAGCGCCATCCCCTCGGCCTCGGGCAGTTCGTCGGCGTGCACCAGCTGGTCGAGCAACGCGTTGAGGGTCATCCGCAGCTGCATCTTCAGCTGCTGCAACCGCACCGGTAGGCCACCGAAGCCGTACCCGGCCATCAGTTCCTCGGCGTAGACCGCCCACCCCTCGACGAACGGGCCGGAACGGGTCAACGCGCGGACCCGGGTGGAGCCGGCGTGGCGACGGGCGTGGGCGAGTTGGAGGAAGTGCCCGGGCATCGCCTCGTGCACGGTCAGGTTGCGGACCATGTGGTCGTTGTACTCGCGGTAGAACGACTCGACCCGACGTGCCGGCCAGTCCGCCGGGGTGGGCGCGATGCAGTAGAACGTCGGCAGGTCGGCGGTCTCCAACGCACCCGGAGCGTCGCAGTAGGCCACCGCCACGCCACGGGCGAACTCCGGCATCACCTGGATCACGCACGGGTCGCCCGGCACGGTCACCAGGTCGTGGGACCGGACGAAGTCGGCCGCCTCGTCCAGGGTGATCGAGGCCAGGTCGACGATGGTGTGGTCGTCGGGGTGCTCGGCGGCGAGCAGATCCAGCGCCCGGCGTACCGTCTCGTCGTCGGCCGGGCCGCCGACCAGCTCGACCGCCGCCGCGCGGATCTCCTCGGTGACCCGGTCAAGGTTCGCCCAGGCCCGGCGCTGGATCTCGGCGGCGCCCAGCTCGGTGTCGAGCGTGTGCCACAGCCGGGCCTCCCAGCGGCGCCGGCCCAGCCGCGGGTCACGGCCCGCTCCGGCGTCGGCGGCCAGGCCGACGCGCAGCCAGGCGACGAACTCCTCCAGTGCGGCGACCGCAGCAGTGGCCGCCGGCTCGATCCGGTCAACCAACGCGGGCGCCTGTGCGAGCAGCGTCGACACCTCGTCGCGGACCAGTGCGGCCACGCCGGTGAACTGCCCGACCGCGGTCTCGGCGTGGACTCGGGGCATGTCGCGCAGGGTCGCCCGCGCGGTGGCCAGGGTGTCGGGTACCGCCGCGAGCCGTCCGGCGAGGGCGGTCAGCCGCACCTCGACCGGCGCGTACGGGCGCGAGACCAGCGCGTGCAGCAGCGGGCCGGGGTTGTACGCGAGCGGGTTCCACTCGTGCGCCCGGATCTCGGTCAGCTCGAACAGTTCGCGGTCCACCAGGGCGGCGAGCAGGGTGTGGTCGACCTGCTCCTCGACGTCGAGGGAGTCCGCGTCGATCTCGCACAGCACGCTGGCCGCGTCGACCAGCATCGCTCGGTCCGCCGCGATCGCGTCGCCCGACAGATCCGGCAACCGGTCGTCATACCGGTGGTCCCCCACCGAAGTGGCCAGCCCCGGCCGACTGGCCAGCAGCGCCTCGACGATCCGCTCTCCCACCACCCCGAACTCCGCCATCCCCCGACCCTAACCCCCGCCCCGGCCGTCTGCGGCTCGGGTTGATCATGAGGTTGGCGAGTCTCTGCGCCAACCTCTCGATCAACCGAGGTTGGCGGGTGGGGGTGCCGGGGCCGGCTCGGCGGCGCGGATGGCGGCGGCGTGGGCGAGGGTGGCGCGACGCAGGGCGGCTTCGGGATCCAGGCCCGCCTCACGGGCCTGGGCGACCGTGGCGAGCAGGCCGGCACCCAGGGCTGCCTCGTCGTCCGACTGCGTCTGGGGTTGCGGTAGCGGCACCGTGAGGCCGGCCCGACCGGCACGCTCCAGGATCTTCGCCGCCAGGGCGAGCGCGGGCTGGCTCAGCGCGATGCCGTCGAGCACGGAGCCACGGGCCTTCTCGGCCTGCTTGATCCGCTCCCAGCTCGCGGTGATCTCGTCCAGGGTGCCGGCCTCGGCACCGGCGAAGACGTGCGGATTGCGGCGGACCATCTTGTCGACCAGCCCACCGGCCACGTCGTCCACGTTCCACCGCTCGCCCTCGGGCAACTCCTCGGCCAGCCGGGCGTGCAGCACCACCTGGAGCAGCACGTCACCCAGCTCCTCGCGCAGCGCGTCGGTGTCCCCGGCGCTGATCGCGTCGTACGCCTCGTAGCACTCCTCCAGCAGGAACCCGGCCAGGCTGTGGTGGGTCTGCGCCCGCTTCCACGGGTCACCGCCGGGCGAGAGCAGCCGGTCCAGCACGGCCACCGCGTCGAGCAGCCGGGCCCCGGGCGGATCCCACGAGCCGTACATCAGCTCCAGTTCCGCCAGACCCGGTTCACGGGCCAGCCGCAGGCCCAGCTCCCGGGCCAGCGTCTCGTCCCCCGCCGGGCCGGCCAGCCAGACCACCGTCCCGTGCGCCGCCACCGCGTCCAGCAGCGCCGGCACCGCCGGGCCGTCGAGCAACCGCACCTCGGCGCCGGCCGACCGGATCGCCACGGTCAGCTCGCTCTCCGCCCCGGCCAGCACCGGTGCCTCGCGTACGACGTCCCAGGCGGCCGCCGTCAGCAGACCGGCCGGCAACCGGGGTGAGGTCACCAGCAGGACGATCCGGGGCATGCTCAGCCGTCGGTCGGCTCTGCCGCCGGCCGTGGCTTCGGGGTGGAAAGGTCGGTGACCGCGTCGGACGCCGGCTCACCCAGCGGTACACCCACCGCGACGACATTCCCGCTGAAGCTGAGCAGCGGGAACTCCACCGGACGGTACCGGGGGTTGACCGTCACGTCGTGGGCCTTGACCGCCGCGGCCAGCGAGTCGCGGTTGGCCAGGGCCTGGCGCAGCTGGTCACCGTCGAGCTGCGGTGCGGCCTGCTCGACGGTCACGTCGGCGGGGATGGCACCGGCCCGCTTACCCGCCGCCACCAGGTCGGCCAGTTCCTGCTCGGTCGGGGCCACCGGGGCACCGACCGGGATGCCGGACAGGCAGGTGTACAGCTCGGCGACCCGGCGCACGTAATCGGTGTCGGGGCTCAGGCCGAGCTGCTGGGCGACCTGCGCGGGGTCGGCCTGACCCTGCGACCGGTAACCCTCGGCGGCGGAGACCCGCTCGCAGACCTCACCCAACAGCAGGGTGCTGACCACCTCGGTCCGCCCCGGCAGCCGCACCTCCTGCCCGGGGATCGACTCGACCGCCTCGGTCGGCGTCGGGTTCTTCGCCCGCACGTCGTCGATGATCCCGGTGACTGCGTCCTCGGTAATCCGGTGGTCACCGACGTACGCGGCGACACCGGGCTCGGAACGGCAACCGGAGAGGGCGACGAGGCCGACCGCCACGCTGGCGACGGCGACTAGACGGCGAGCACGCATGCCCGCAACTCTCTCATGCCCCGTACCCACCTGTTACACCACCACCCGCCCTCGCCTGCGGCCGCTCCCTCACCGGGCGGCGGCGGTGGCCGGCTGGACGGGAGCCGGGTCACCGAGGACGTCGGACAGGAGTTGGGCGCACCACTCCAGCAGGGCCTGGTCGCGCAGCGGCTCGCCACCCACCCGGCGGGTGCTCGGCCGGGGGACGCTGACCTGTTCCAGCGCCGACTTGTAGACCGAGTCCGGGTGGTAGCGCTTGAGCCGCAGCTGCTTGGAGTCCGGCAGCGGCAGCGGGCCGAAGCGGAGGTGCTTGCCCTGCATGCTGACGTCGGTCAGGCCGTAGCGACGGGCCAGCAGCCGGAACCGGGCCACCGCGATCAGGTTCTGCACCGGCGCGGGCGGTTCGCCGTACCGGTCGGTCATCTCGGCGGCCACCTCGCGCAGCCGCTCTGAGTCGCGGGCCTCGGCCAGCTTGCGGTACATCTCCAGGCGCAGCCGCTCCACGCCGACGTAGTCGTGCGGCAGGTGCGCGTCCACCGGAAGATCGATCTTGACGTCGGTCTCCTCCTCGGGACGCTCGCCCTTGAACGCCTGCACCGCCTCGCCGACCATCCGGACGTAGAGGTCGAACCCGACGCCCTCGATGTGCCCGGACTGCTCGCCGCCGAGCAGGTTGCCGGCGCCCCGGATCTCCAGGTCCTTCATCGCCACGTACATGCCGGCGCCCAGTTCGGTGTGCTGGGCGATGGTGGCCAGCCGCTCGTGGGCGTGCTCGGTGAGCGGCTTGTCCGGCGGGTAGAGGAAGTACGCGTACGCCCGCTCCCGGCCCCGCCCGACCCGGCCCCGGATCTGGTGCAGCTGGGCCAGGCCGAGCAGGTCGGCCCGCTCCACGATCAGGGTGTTGGCGTTCGGGATGTCGATGCCGGACTCCACGATCGTGGTGCAGACCAGGACGTCGAACTCCTTCTCCCAGAAGCCGACCATGACCTTCTCCAGGGCGTCCTCGCCCATCTGGCCGTGCGCCACCGCGACCCGGGCCTCGGGCACCAGCTCGCGCAGCCGCCGCGCCGCCCGCTCGATCGACTCGACCCGGTTGTGCAGGTAGAAGACCTGCCCGTCGCGGAGCAGCTCGCGGTGGATCGCGGCGGCCACCTGCCGGTCGTCGTGCGCCCCGACGGCGGTGAGCACCGGGTGCCGCTCCTCCGGCGGGGTGGCGATGGTGGACATCTCCCGGATCCCGGTGATCGCCATCTCCAGCGTCCTCGGGATCGGGGTGGCCGACATGCTCAGCACGTCGACCGCGGCCCGCATCGACTTCAGGTGCTCCTTGTGCTCGACGCCGAAGCGCTGCTCCTCGTCGACGATGACCAGCCCGAGGGACTTGAACCGGGTGGCCGCCGCCAGCAGCCGGTGGGTGCCGATGACGATGTCGGCGGTGCCGTCGGCGACCATGGCCAGGGTCTGCTCGGCCTCCTTCGGCGTCTGGAACCGGGACAGCTGCCGGATGGTCACCGGGAACTGGCTCATCCGCTCGGCGAAGGTGTTGTAGTGCTGCTGCACCAGCAGGGTGGTGGGCACCAGCACGGCGACCTGCTTGCCGTCCTGCACCGCCTTGAACGCCGCCCGCACCGCGATCTCGGTCTTGCCGTAGCCGACGTCGCCGCAGATCAGCCGGTCCATCGGGACGCCCTGTTCCATGTCCCGCTTCACCTCCTCGATGGCGGCGAGCTGGTCCGGCGTCTCCTGCCAGGGGAAGGCGTCCTCCAGCTCGCGCTGCCACGGGGTGTCCGGCCCGAAGTTGTGCCCCTTGGACGCCTTGCGGGCGGCGTAGAGCTGGATCAGCTGGGCGGCGATCTCGCGTACCGCCTTGCGGGCCCGGGCCTTGGACTTCTGCCAGTCCGAGCCGCCCATCTTGTGCAGCGTCGGCTGCTCACCGCCGACGTAGCGGCTCAGCTGGTCGAGCTGGTCGGTGGGGACGAAGAGCCGGTCGCCCGGTTGGCCGCGCTTGCTCGGGGCGTACTCGATGACCAGGTACTCCCGGGACGCGCCGTTGACCGTGCGCTGTACCAGCTCGACGTACCGGCCGATGCCGTGCTGCTCGTGCACCACGTGGTCGCCGGCCCGCAGCTCCAGCGGGTCGATGGTGTTGCGCCGCCGGCTCGGCATCTTCCGCATGTCCCGGGTCGAGGTGCCCCGGCCACCGGTGACGTCGTTGCCGGTGAGCAGCACGAACCGGGCCGCCTCGTCGACGAAGCCACCGGTCAGGCTGCCGCAGGTGACCAGCAGTTCGCCGGGGGCGGGCGCGGCCGGCACCTCCTCGGTCATCCTGGCTCCCAGACCGCCGTCGCGGAGCACCTCCACCGCCCGCTGGGCGGGACCGTGCCCCTCGAAGACCAGCGCGATCGACCAGCCCTCACCCGCCCACCGCTTCAGGTCGTCGACCACCCGCGCGGTCTCGCCGTGGTACAGCGGGGCAGGCTGGGCGGCCAGGGTCACCGCGATGGCGTCGTCGGGCGTGACATCGACCGCCTCCGGCTCGTCCTCCCAGGGCTGCCGGGCGGGCGCGGCACCCGGCTCGGCCAGCCCGAACGGGGACAGCGTCCACCAGGGCTGGCGCAGCGCCCCGGCCGCCGCGCGTACGTCGGCCAGGGTGCGGAAGGCGGCGGCGCCCAGGTCGATCGGGGCCTGGCCACCGACGGCCGCCGCGGCCCAGCTGGCCTGGAGAAACTCCTCCGAGGTACGCACCAGGTCGTGGGCCCGGGTACGGATCCGCTCCGGGTCGCAGAGCAGTACATGGGTGCCGGCCGGCATGCAGTCCAGCAGCAGCTCCATCGCGTCGTCGCCGATCAGAGCCGGCGCGAGGGACTCCATGCCCTCCACCGGTACGCCGCCGGCCAGCTTGTCCAGGATCTCGGCCAGCTCAGGGTGCTGTTCGGCCAGGGCGGCGGCCCGGTCGCGGATCGCCGGGGTGAGCAGCAGTTCCCGGCAGGGCGGCGCCCAGAGCTGGGCGACCTGCTCGATGGTGCGCTGGTCGGCGACGGCGAAGGTGCGGATCTCCTCCACCTCGTCGCCCCAGAACTCGACCCGGGACGGGTGCTCGTCGGTGGGCGGGAAGACGTCGAGGATGCCGCCGCGCACGGCGAACTCCCCACGCTTGGTGACCAGGTCGACCCGCGCGTACGCCATGTCGGTCAGCCGGCGGGCCACCTGCTCCAGATCGGCCTCGGCACCGGCGGCCAGCCGCACCGGCTCCAGGTCACCGAGCCCCTTGAGCTGTGGTTGCAGCACCGAGCGGACCGGCGCGACGACCACCCGCAGCGGGCCGGTACGCCCGTACGCGTCGGCCGAGTCCGGGTGGGCGAGCCGACGCAGCACGGCCAGCCGCCGGCCGACCGTGTCGGAGCGGGGCGAGAGCCGCTCGTGCGGCAGCGTCTCCCAGCTCGGGAAGATCGCCACCTGCTCGGCCGGCAGCAGGCCGCCCAGCGCGGCGGCGAGGTCCTCGGCCTCACGGCTGGTGGCGGTGACCGCGAGCACGGACCGGCCGGCGCCCGCACCGGGCCCGCCAGGCTCCGCCGCGACGGCGGCGACCGCGAACGGGCGCAGCGCCGTCGGGGCGGTCAGGTCGAGGCCGTCGACCTGGGCCGCACCGGAGCGCGCCAGGTCACGGACGCGGGCCAGGCCCGGGTCGGCCAGGGCGGCGGCGAACAGTCCGGTGAGCGCAGTCATGATCACTTCCGAGGTGAGAACACGACGATCACCCCGCGTCCGGCTGGACGGGGGGTTCCACCGGTCGACACTATCGCTCCGGGGAGACGATCCACCGCCGTCCACGGCCACCACCGTGCGCGGTGTCACGCCGGAAGCGTGGACATCGTCCAAGGCGACCGCGTAAACCGGCCCGTGGCTCGCCCACCCGCCCGCGACAACCTGGGAGGACGGATGCCGGAAGGAGTCGGCAGCGACCCACGCCGGAAGACCTCACCCGCCCGGTGGCGGGTGCTCGGGCACCCGGACGGGATGCTCGTCTACCAAGTGCTCTGCATCGTCGAGCAGCACGGCTGGTCCGACCCGGCCGAGGAAGAGGTACACAAGATCCTCCTGGGTCGCTCCGGCGTGTACCGGCGCCGGGTCAACGGCCGCACCCGGTTCGCCGACGCCACCTCTGTGCTGCTGCTACGCCCCGGCGACGAGCTGGCGGTGGCACACCCGCTGGGCTGCGGCGACTCGTACACCTGCCTGGAGATCGCCCCGGAGGTGCTGGCCGGGCGGCCCGACGCCCACCGCTGGTTGGTCGAGGCCGGCTGGGAGGGCACCTCCGACGACCAGCTCGACCTGGCGCACCGGATGTTGATCGCGCAGCTGCGGCACGGGCTGGACCGCTTCGAGGCGGCCGAACGACTGCACCGGTTCCTCACCCTGCTGTTGCAGCACAGTGTCGGCGACGGCGAGCCGCCCGACGCGGACCTGGACCACGCCGTCCGGCGCCGGCCGGCGACCCTGACGGCGCACCGGCGGCTGGCCGACCAGGCCCGGGAGGTGTTGACGGCGGGCGACTTCACGCTCGGCCTCGACGACGTGGCGCGGCGGGTCGGCGCCTCCCCGCACCATCTGAGCCGGGTGTTCCAGCGGGTCACCGGCAGCAGCCTCACCGCGTACCGCAACCGGCTGCGGGTACGCGCGGTGCTCGACGCCCTGGCCGAGGACGACGGTCCGCCGCTGCGATCGGTGGCGTCGGCGTACGGCTTCGCCGACCAGGCCCACCTGACCCGGGCGGTACGCGAGCAGGTCGGTCACCCGCCCGCCCGCCTGCGCCGGCTGCTGACCCCGGACCACCACGCCGCCTGACCAGTCGTACCGCCCATCCGAGCAAGGATGTTCAAGACCTGCCGCCGACGGCGGGCGCAGGATTGGTCCAGGTGATCCCGGGTGGCCGTGACCGGTCGGGGCGCGCGGACCTGTTCGGGGAGGCCCGCAGCCCCGGCCTCGGGCCCACCGCCGGCCCGAACGTGGATCAGACTGCGGGAGATCTTGACCAACTTCCGCACCTGTGATCGGCTGCCGGGGATGAACGGGGAATTTCGCGCGCAGTTCGACGCGGAGGTCGTCTTCGCCAACGGCGGTGGCATACGTACCGAAGGATTCCGGCTGGACCTCCCGGGTGACGGGATCGACGACGCCGACCTGGCAGCTCTCTTCGTGCGGCATCTCGGCCTGCTGATGGTGGCCGAGGTACGGATCACCAACAAGACGATCATCGAGGAGGCCCACAAGGGTGGCCGCGCCGTCGCCGCCGCGACGGACGGGACCGGCGCCCGCCGCCTGGTCGAGCTGAGTCACGTGATCACCGATGGGATGACCACCCTGCCCGGCTGGCCGGCGCCCCGGATCAGCGAGTGGCTGACCCGGGAGGACTCCCGACAGCGGTACGCCCCCGGCACCGAGTTCCAGGTGGCCCGGATCGACATGATCGCCAACACCGGCACGTACCTGGACACGCCCGCACACCGGTACGCCGACGGCGCCGACCTGGCCGGCACCGCCCTCGACCGCCTCGCCGACCTGCCCGGGATCGTCGTACGGCTGCCCGCCGGCACCCGTACGGTGGACCAGCTGCTGCTGGCGCCGTACGACGTCGCCGGGAAGGCCGTGCTGCTGCACACCGGCTGGGACGCGCACTTCGGCACCGACCGGTACGGCGCACCGGACGCGCCCTACCTGACCGGCGACGGTGCCCGCGCGCTGGTGGAGGCGGGCGCCGCCCTGGTCGGCATCGACTCGATCAACATCGACGACATGGGCCCGGCGGCGGGTGGCGAGCGCCCGGCGCACAGCGCCCTGCTGGCCGCCGGCGTCCCGATCGTGGAGCACCTGACCGGGCTGGACACGCTGCCGCCGGCCGGCTTCCGGTTCACCGCCGCACCACCGCTGGTGGCGGGGATGGGCACCTTCCCGGTCCGCGCGTTCGCCGTGATCGGCTGAGGCGGGGCGCCCCATGACCACTCCGCCGCCCGGATATCCGCCGCAACCGCCCCACGGCGCCCAGCCGCCGGGCGGTCCCCCGCCGCCGGCACCCGTCGTCCCGCGCATCCCCGAAGACCAGCCCTTCGTGGTACGCCCCAACGTCACGAAGCGCGGCCTGGTCTTTCTGGGGGTCACGCTGCTGTTCATCGGCCCGATCGCCTGCTGCGCCGGCTTCGGCATCGTGAGTTCGGCCGACCCGGCGATGCGCGCCGGTAACGTCGCCGGCATCCTTGCCCTGGTGGGCTGCGTGCTGGCCCTGGTCGGCCTGCCGCTCGGGATCCAACTGTGGCTGATCGGCTCCGGCGGCCCGGTGCTGGCACTGGGCCCGGCCGGGCTCTGGATCCGTACCCGACCGACCCGGGGCCAGGCGATCTGGCTGCCCTGGGAGGGCGTCGCGCAGATCTCCCGCCGACGGTGGAGCCTGGAGAAGATGCTGGTGGTCAAGCCGCACGACCCTCGGATGCTGCCGAAGCTGGGCGCTTACACGGCGCTGGACAGCGCGGCGTTGAGCGCCTTCTACGGTTCCGGACTGGTCGCCACGCTCAACTTCGCCGACAAGTCCGAGGCGGAGATCCTGGCCGCCGTCGCCCACTTCAGCGCCGGCCGCTGCCCACTCACCTGATCAACGATCAGGATCGATCATGAAGTTAGCGGGCGTATTGAAGATCAAACCGCCCGCCAACTTCGTGATCGACAGGGACCTGGACGGATTTCAGGCGGACGTGCTTCACAGGGCGGAGGCGTCGTCAACACCCCCGAACATGATGAAGGCGACAACCCGGGGTCCCTCCTTACAAGCGGGTTCGCGCGGATACGATCGGGGGAGTCGGACAGCGCTGTCCTTCGTACTCACGTAAGGAGCGCATGGTGACCGACCAGCACGATCACGACGGCCCCGACGCCGCCCTGCGCGCCGACATCCGCCGCCTGGGCACGCTGCTCGGGCAGACCCTGGCCCGCCAGGAGGGGCGCCCTCTGCTCGACCTCGTCGAGGAGATCCGCGCCCAGGTCCGCACCGACGCCCCGGCCGCCGCCCGCCGGCTGGGCGGGCTCGACGTGACCACCGGCACCAAGTTGGCTCGGGCCTTCTCCACCTACTTCCACCTGGCCAACATCACCGAGCAGGTGCACCGGGCGCGCGACCTGCGCCGCCGCCGCGCGGTGCAGGGCGGCTGGCTGGACCAGGCGGCGAAGATGATCGCGGAGCGCGGGGTGCCGGCCGAGGAGATCGCCTCGGTGGCCCGCCGGTTGGCGGTACGCCCGGTCTTCACCGCCCACCCGACCGAGGCGGCCCGCCGGTCGATCCTGTCCAAGCTGCGCGCGATCGCCGACGAACTGGACGCCGAGACGGCCAACGCCATCCTCTACGGCGCCAGCGACGAGGGCCCGGCGAACCGCCGGCTGGCCGAGCTGCTCGACCTCATGTGGCAGACCGACGAGCTGCGGCTGGACCGGCCGGACCCGACCGACGAGGCCCGCAACGCCATCTACTACCTGCGTGACCTACACGCCGAGGCGGCCCCGCAGGTGCTCGACGACCTCGCCGAGACGCTACGCACCCTCGGTGTGGAGACCTCGCCGACGGCCCGGCCACTGACCTTTGGCACCTGGATCGGCGGCGACCGGGACGGCAACCCGTTCGTCACCCCCACGGTGACCCGCGAGGTGCTGGCCATCCAGCACGAGCACGGGCTGTCCGCCACCGAGGCGGCGCTGGACGAGCTGATCAACGAGGTGTCCGTCTCCCGCCGGCTGCGCGGCGTGTCGCTGGACCTCTCCGCCAGCCTCGCCGCCGACCTCGACGCGCTGCCCGAGGTGGCGCCCCGGTTCCGCCGGGTCAACGCCGAGGAGCCGTACCGGCTCAAGGCCCGCTGCGTACGTGCCAAGCTGGCCAACACCCGGGCCCGGCTGCGTCAGGGCACGCCACACGTACCGGGGCGGGACTACCGCGGCTCCGCCGAGCTGATCGCCGACCTGGAGCTGCTGCGCGCCTCGCTGGCCCGCAACTCCGGCCAGCTCACCGCCGTCGGCCGGCTCGCCTCGACCATCCGTACCGTCTCCGCGTTCGGGCTGCACCTGGCGACCATGGACGTCCGCGAGCACGCCGAGGCGCACCACGCGGTGCTGGCCCAGTTGTACGCGGCGGTCGGCGAGGTATCCGACTACCCGGCGCTGACCCGGCTGGAACGCACCAAGCTGCTCGCCGACGAGCTGACCGGCCGCCGCCCGCTGTCCACCGTGGACACCCCGCTGACCGAGACGGCCCGCAAGACCTTCGACGTGTTCGGCACCATCCGCGAGGCGCAGGACCGGTTCGGCACCGAGGTGATCGAGTCGTACATCATCTCGATGACCCTCGGCGTGGACGACGTGCTCGCAGCGGTGGTGCTCGCCCGCGAGGCCGGGCTGGTCGACGTGCACAGCGGCCGGGCCCGGATCGGCATCGTGCCGCTGCTGGAGACCCCGGCCGAGCTGAACGCGGGCGGCGAACTGCTCGACGAGCTGCTGTCGCTGCCGGCGTACCGGGCGCTGGTGGCCGCCCGTGGCGACGTGCAGGAGGTGATGCTCGGCTACTCCGACTCCAACAAGGAGGCCGGCATCACCACCAGCCAGTGGTCCATCCACCGGGCGCAGCGGTCGCTGCGGGACGTGGCCGCCCGGCACGGGGTGCACCTGCGGCTGTTCCACGGCCGGGGCGGCACGGTGGGGCGCGGCGGCGGGCCGACGCACGACGCGATCCTGGCCCAGCCGTACGGCACGCTGGACGGCGCGATCAAGGTGACCGAGCAGGGTGAGGTCATCTCCGACAAGTACACGCTGCCCGCGCTGGCCCGGGAGAACCTGGAACTGACCGTGGCCGCCGTGCTCCAGGCGACGCTGCTGCACACCGCGCCCCGGCAGCCGGCCGAGATGCTGGAGCGCTGGGACGCGGCGATGGACGTGGTGTCCGAGTCGGCGTACCGGTCGTACCGGTCGCTGGTGGAGGATCCGGATCTGCCGGCGTACTTCTGGGCGTCCACGCCGACCGAACTGCTCGGCGCGCTGAACATCGGCTCCCGGCCGGCGAAGCGGCCGAACACCGGCGCCGGGCTGTCCGGGTTGCGGGCCATCCCGTGGGTGTTCGGCTGGACCCAGACCCGGCAGATCGTGCCCGGCTGGTTCGGGGTGGGCTCCGGCCTGGCCGCCGCCCGGGAGGCCGGGCTGGCCGACGTGCTGGCCGAGATGCACCGCAACTGGCACTTCTTCCGCACGTTCCTGTCGAACGTGGAGATGATGCTGACCAAGACCGACCTCGGCATCGCCCGCCGGTACGTGGAGACCCTGGTGCCGAAGAAGCTGCATCCGATCTTCGCCATGATCGAGCAGGAGTACGAACTGACCAAGCGGGAGGTCCTGGCGGTGACCGACTCGCCGGACCTGCTGGAGAACTCCCCGGTGCTGCAACGCACCCTCGCGGTACGCGACACCTACCTGGAGCCGCTGCACCACCTCCAGGTGGCGCTGCTGCGGCAGTACCGCGACTCCGGTGCCGCCGGACGGGCGGTGGCCACCGCGCCGGGCGGCCGGCGCGCTCCCGGCGACGGCACCGCCCTGGAGCGGGCCCTGCTCACCACCGTCAACGGCATCGCCGCCGGCATGCGCAACACCGGCTGAGAGGTAAGGAAGGGCCCCTTCTTAACGCCTGGTGTAGAGGAAGGGGCCCCTATTAACGCCCGCTGGTGTTAGAAGTCGGCGCCGCCGAAGTCGCCGCCGCCGAAGTCGCCGCCGAAGTCGCCGCCGCCGAAATCTCCGCCGCCGAAGTCGCCGCCGCCGAAATCTCCGCCGCCGAAGTCGCCGCCGCCGAAGTCGGCGCCGACATCTCCCGTGTCGCCGATGCCCGCGGCGGCGTCGGCGTCATAGCCGGGGTCGCCGAAGGACGACGAGAAGAGCGCATCGGCGATCAGCATGCCGCCGATGACGCCGGCACCGGCGCCCAGCGCCGTCTTCCACCATGGGGTGGAGTACCAACCCGCCGGCACCGGCCGACCCCGCACCTGCCCACCCGGGTAGTAGTAGGGCGTCTCCCGACCCGGCTGCGGGCCGGCCCTGAACGTCTGGCCCTGCACGTCGACCTGGCGCGGCACGGTCAGCTCACCGGCGCCGCTCGCGGCCGCGAGGGGCGGCAGGGCCGGCCCCGGGTCGATACCGAGCGCCAGCCGGGCCGCCCGGATGTAGGTGAGCCCCTCCACCGCGGTCTCCCGGGCCAATCGGTACTGCGTGGCGGTCTGGGCCTGCTCCAACTGCGAGCCGGCGGCGTGGTAGCGCTCGGCCGCGTCGGCCAGCGCCTGACGTACGGCCGGATCGTCGCCGCCGAGCGTCATCACCTGGCCGCCGAGGCGCTCGTACCAGCGCCGGGCGTCGGCCCGTACGTCGGCGAGGTCGCGGGCGGCGCGCTCCCGCTGCCACCAGACCAGACCGCCACCGAGCAGCACCAACACGATGCTCGCCAGCAGAAGTTCCACCACTACAACGTACCCACCCGGTGCCACAGGTCCCCCGACTGCCCGACCGACGCAACTGGTCGGTCAGCGCCTTCGGGGCGGGCCCGGCGGCCGACGACAGTCGGCGCCGGCCCGTCGAATCCGAGTCCGCACGGCGGGGCGAAGGCCCCCTCGGGGCGTCGCTCGCTTCGTTTTGGCAAGCTCGGGAGATGGAACTGTCGACCCTGGCGGTTGTCGTCGTCTGTCTCGGCGCCGGCGGCGCGGTGGGCTGGTACGCCGCCCGGTCCCGCTCGGCGACCGAGATCGCCCGGCTGGACGCCACCCTGCGCGCCACCCGCGAGGGCGAGGGCCGGCTGGAGCAGTCGATGCGGGCGCTGAGCTACGAGGCGACGGCCCAGTCGCAGGAGGCGGTGGCCCGAGCGGTGGCCCCGCTGCACGAGACGCTGCGCCGCTACGAGCAGCGAGTGGCCGAACTGGAGCGCGACCGGGTCGACGCGTACGCCGAGCTGCGTGAGCAGGTGCGGTCGATGAGCGCGGTCTCCGGCGAGTTGCGTACCGAGACCAAGCAGTTGGTGGCGGCGTTGCGCGCGCCGCAGGTGCGCGGCCGGTGGGGTGAGCACCAGTTGCGCCGGATCGTCGAGGCCGCCGGCATGCTGGAGCACTGCGACTTCTCCGAGCAGGTCACCTCCGCCACCGACCACCAGACGGTCCGCCCCGACCTGGTGGTACGCCTGCACGGCGGCCGAACCGTGGTGGTGGACGCGAAGGCACCGTTCGACGCGTACCTCACCGCGATGGAGGCGCGCGACGAGCGCGGCCGGGACAGTCACCTCGACGCGCACGCCCGACACCTGCGGGCCCACGTCGACGCGCTGGCCGCCAAGTCGTACTGGGCGGCGTTCGAGTCCACACCGGAGTTCGTGGTGCTCTTCGTGCCGGCCGACCCGTTCCTGGACGTGGCCCTGCAACGCGATCCCACGCTGCTGGAGCACGCCTTCGCCCGCAACGTGGTGCTGGCCACCCCGTCCACCCTGGTCGCACTGCTGCGTACGGTGGCCTGGTCCTGGCGGCAGGAGCAGCTCGCCCGTAACGCGCTGGCGGTGCACTCGCTGGCCCGGGAGCTGTACGGACGGTTGTCGACGCTCGGCGATCACGTCGGCAAGCTCGGCGCCTCGCTCGGCGGGGCGGTGACCGCGTACAACCGAGCCGTGGGGTCGCTGGAGGCGCGCGTGCTGGTCAGCGCCCGCAAGCTGGCTGAGCTGGGGGTTTCCGATCAGGAGCTGGCCGCGCCGGGGCAGGTGGAACTGGCCCCGCGGCAGCCGCAGGCGCCCGAACTGCTCACCGAGCATTCCACACCGGAGGGTGGAAGCCGGCCGAACGAATCCCCTCTCCAACTACCTTGATGTGACAAAGAGAGCCTTGAATATCACGAGATGGCCACAACGCCCTTGCCGGTAGTGACATCGATGGTCGGCACGACGAAGGATTCGCTCACGCGTGCCCTGTATCTGAGGGCGCCCTGTTCTCTGGAGGAAAGAGAACGTGAGAAAACCCCGGAACCTGAGCCGGCGTACCTCCGCCGCGCTCTTCGCATCGGTCATGGCGGCCGGCGCCGTGACCGTGGTGGGCGGTGCCGCCACCGCGAGCGCCGCTCCTGCCGGAGCCGACCCCGCGCAGGTCACCCCCGCCGAGGCGCTGGGCCAGCACGACGCCAAGCTGCTCGCCGAGGCAGCGGCGAAGAAGGCACCCACCGTCACGATGATCGTCGCCACCGAGAAGGGCAAGGCGAAGGACGTCGCGGAGGACCTCAAGGACCTCGGCGCCGCGGTCACCGAGCGCTACGACACCATCGGTTACGTACTGGCCAAGGTGCCGACCAGCAAGGCGGTCAGGGCGGCCCTCCTGCCCGGCGTCGCCGCGGTCGACCTGGACGAGAAGATCCAGCTGCCGGACCCGACGCCCGAGGTCGTTCAGGGCGGCAAGAAGGCCGACAAGCAGGGCGACACGCTCAGCGGCCCGGACGCCAACACGCCCGCCGACAACCCGTACATGCCGACGAACGAGACCGGCGCGGTCAAGTTCGTCAAGCAGAACCCGAAGTGGGACGGCCGCGGCGTCACCATCGGCATCATGGACTCGGGTGTGGACCTGGAGCACCCGGCGCTGCAGAAGACCACCACCGGCGAGCGGAAGATCGTCGACTGGGTCACCGCGACCGACCCGTTCGAGGACGCCACCTGGCGGCCGATGATCACCCAGGTGACCGGCCCGACGTTCACCGCGTCCGGTCGCACCTGGACGGCGCCGGCCGGCACCTACCGGTTCAACCTGTTCAGCGAGTCGGTGACGAACAACAGCGACCCCGCCGGTGACGTCAACCGCGACGGTGACAAGACCGACCAGTTCGGCATTCTCTTCGACCCGGCCACCAACAACATCTGGGTCGACACCGACCAGGACGGCGACTTCACCGACGAGGCCGTGATGCGGCCGTACAAGGAGAAGTTCGACGTCGGCTACTTCGGCACCGACAACCCGGCGACTCCGATCAAGGAGCGGATGTCGTTCGTGGTCGAGTACCGCAAGAACGTCGACACCGCCCCGGTCGGCGGCCCCGGCCTGGTCGACTACGTCAACATCGGCATCATCGAGAGCGCGCACGGTAGCCACGTCGCCGGCATCACCGCCGCGAACAGCATGCTGGGCAACAGCGCGTTCAACGGTGCCGCCCCCGGCGCCAAGATCGTTTCCTCCCGTGCCTGCTCCTGGGGCGGCGGTTGCACCTACGCCGCGCTCACCACCGGCATGGCCGACCTGGTGATCAACCGTGGGGTCGACGTCATCAACATGTCGATCGGCGGCCTGCCGGCGCTCAACGACGGCAACAACGCCCGTGCCATCCTCTACAACAACCTGATCAACACCTACGGGGTGCAGATGTTCATCTCGGCCGGTAACTCCGGCCCGGGTGTGAACACCATCGGCGACCCGTCCGTCTCGAGCGACGTGGTCAGCGTGGCGGCGAACGTCAGCAAGGACACCTGGCTGGCCAACTACGGCTCGGTGGTCAAGAAGAAGAACGCCCTGTTCAACTTCTCCTCGCGCGGTCCGCGTGAGGACGGCGGCGCCAAGCCGAACATCGTCGCCCCGGGCTCGGCCATCTCCACCACCCCGGTCTGGCAGCCCGGCAGCCCGGTCGCCGAGGCCGGCTACCCGCTCCCGCCGGGCTACGGCATGGTCAACGGCACGTCGATGGCCTCCCCGCAGGCCGCCGGGGCCGCCGCGCTGCTGCTCTCGGCCGCCAAGGCGACCGACAAGGGTGTGACGCCGGCCGCGCTGCGCCGGGCGATCTACTCCTCGGGCAAGCCGATCGCCGACACCCCGACGTACGCGCAGGGTTACGGCATGTTCGACGTGTCGGGCGCCTGGAAGCTGCTGAAGAAGGGCGTGGAGACTCGCTCCTACACCGCCGACGCCCCGGTCTGCACGCCGCTGTCCAACCAGCTGGCCACTCCGCACCGTGGCACCGGCGTCTACAACCGGTGCGACGCGGCCAACGGTGGCCACAAGGCCAACGAGTCGAAGTCGTACCAGGTCAAGCTGACCCGGACCAGCGGCCCGGCCGGCAGCATCAAGCACAACGTCGGCCTGCGTGGCAACGACGGCACCTTCTCGGCGCCGAAGAACGTCACCCTGCCGCTGAACCAGGCCGTCACCATCACGGTCACCGCCAAGCCGAAGACGGTTGGCGCGCACAGCGCGATCGTCACGATCGACGACCCGGGCACCAACGCGATCGACTTCGAGTTCTCCGCCGTGGTGGTGGTCTCGAACGACGTCTCGAAGCCCAACTTCGCCTACTCGGCGCAGGGCTCGGTGGACCGCAACAGCACCACGTCGTACTTCGTGACGGTCCCGCCGGGCGCCGGTGCGTTGCAGGTGAATCTCTCCGGCATCGCCACCGGGTCGCACACCCGCTTCATCGCATTCAACCCGTACGGCGTCCCGGTGGAGAGCACCTCCAGCCTGGCCTGCTACACCAACTTCGTCAGCACGGTCGTCTGCAACGCGTTCGAGCGTGACTACCAGAACCCGATCCCGGGTGTCTGGGAGATCGAGGTGGAGTCGCGGCGTACCTCGCCGGCGCTGAACAACCCGTACCAGATCCAGGCGCGGGTGCAGGGCGTCGCGGTCGAGCCGGCCGTGGTCGAGCTGCCGGCGGTCAACGCCGGTGTCGCGACCCCGGTCACCTGGTCGCTGAAGAACACCTACGGCCCGGTCACGGTGTCCGGCCAGGGCGGCCCGCTGTCCAGCGTGCACGCCGAGCGGCCGACCATCGTCGAGCTGGCCCAGCAGTTGTACACCGTCCAGGTGCCGACGGGGGCGACCACCTTCACCGCCCGCATCGGCAACCCGTCGAATGCCGGCGCCGACCTCGACCTGTTCATCTACCGGAATGGCGCCCTGTTGACCTACTCCGCCACGGGCAGTTCGGAGGAGCAGGTGACCATCAACAACCCGGCGGCGGGCACCTACACGATTCTCGTGGACGCGTACTCGGTGGACGGTGCCGGTGGCAGCACCGCGTACGACTACCGGGACTCGTTCTCCTCCCCGGCGCTGGGCACCCTGACGGCGTCGAGCAGCTCGCTCACCCTGGCCCACGGCGGCACCGGCACCCTCTCGGGTTCGGTGACCGCCCAGTCCGCCCCGGCCGCGGGTCGGACGCTCTCCGGTGAGCTGGCCGTGGTGACCAACGAAGGCGCGGTCGTCGGCCGCGGCACGGTCACCATCGGCGCGGTGAACTGACACACCACCACCCACAAGGGAGCCCGTCTCCGGATCTCCGGAGACGGGCTCCCGTCTGTCTGTGACCGCTCGGGTCGTGACCGCCTGTGGGCGCCGCCGCCCCTCGTCCGCCGCCCCTCGTCCGCCGACTAACCGGCGGTCGCTGGCTGCGGCTGGGAGGGCAGCGGGGTCAGGAACGGCGGGCGGACGCCACCTGGAACGGCGTGCCCTGCTGGCAGGTGGTGAGCATGTCCGGCGCGGGCTGGCCGGTCACCGTCACGGACGCGCCCGCGGTCAGCACGTCGCGGGGGCCGCCGAGCAGCAGGTAACCGTCGAGCAGCAGGCAGCCGGGCTCGACGCCGGACTCGATCCGACCGGTCAGGGTCATCTCGGCGGTCGCCGTCGGCTTCGGCAGGCCGCCCCGGGTCTTGCCCGGTTGCGGGGTGACCGGAGCCGTGGGGTCCACCGGGTCGGAGGGCGGGGGCACGGCGCCGGTCGGATCCGGGGTCGGCAGCTCGGTCACGGGTGACACTCCCGTCGGGGTCGGTGCGGCGATGCCGTCCCCGGCGTCCTGGCCGCCGCAGGCGACGAGCGCCGTGCAGACGATCAGCGCGGTGGCGGCGATCCGAAGGGTCCTCATACCCAAGTTTGACGCAGTAGGCCAGTCAACCGTTCCATCGGCGGGGGGGCGGCGGATCAGCCCCGGGCCGCCGCAGCGGCCTTCATGTCGCGCTTGAGTTCCTGCGGCAGCGAGAAGGTGAGCCGCTCGTTTGCGGTCACCACCTCCTCCACGTCGGTGAAGCCGCGCTCGGCGAGATGCGTCAGCACCTCCTGGACCAGCTCATCCGGAACGCTCGCCCCGGAGGTCAGGCCCACCGTGCGCGCCTCGGCCAGCCAGGCGTCGTCGATCTCCTGGGCGAAGTCGACCAGGTGCCCGGCGCGTGCCCCGGCGTCCAGCGCCACCTCGACCAGCCGTACCGAGTTGGACGAGTTGCGCGACCCCACGACGATCACCACGTCGCACTCCGCCGCGATCTCCTTGACCACGTGCTGACGGTTGCTGGTGGCGTAGCAGATGTCGTCGCTGGGCGGCGACTGGAGCATCGGCAGCCGCTTCTTGAGCCGAGCCACCGTCTCCATCGTCTCGTCCACCGACAGCGTGGTCTGCGACAGCCAGACGACCTTGTTCGGATCCCGCACGGTGATCCGGTCGGCGTCCGCTGGGCCGTCCACCAGCTGGATGTGCTCCGGGGCCTCACCCGCGGTGCCGATGACCTCCTCGTGGCCCTCGTGACCGATGAGCAGGATGTCGTAGTCCTCGGCGGCGAACCGCTTCGCCTCCTGGTGCACCTTGGTCACCAGCGGGCAGGTCGCGTCGATCGCCTTCAGCGACCGCTCCTTCGCCTGCTCGTAGACCTCGGGAGCCACCCCGTGCGCGGAGAAGATCACGGTGGCGCCCACGGGCACCTCCTCGTTCTCCTCCACGAAAATCGCGCCCTGGGCCTCCAGCGTCCGCACCACGTGCTTGTTGTGCACGATCTCCTTGCGGACGTAGATCGGGGCGCCGTAGAGCTTGAGCGCCTCCTCGACGGTCTGCACCGCCCGGTCGACGCCCGCGCAGTAACCGCGGGGCTTGGCCAGGAGCACGCGCTTGCCGGTCCGGGAAGTCGTCTCAGCCTCAGTCACAGGTTCATCGTACGTGCCAGGGCTACCGGCGGCAGTGGCTGCGACCCGTACCACAGGCGGAGCGCGGGCCTGGCAGAACCGGCGGACGCGCCAACCGGACCAGGCACACCCTCCCCGCCGATCATGAAGTTGACGGGTGTGTCGGAGATCGAAAACGCCGCCAACTTCATGATCGACGGGGTACGGGCGGGTGGGCCTTAGGGTGGGCGGATGAGTACGGGTGGGTCGTCAGCGCCAGGCACCGGGGCGGCACCGAGCACCTCCGAGGAGCCGTGGCCGGTGCGGGTGGTCAGCCAGAAGATCGGCGCCTGGGTCGCTCGGCTGGGCTGGGTCTGGGTCGACGGGCAGGTGGCGCAGATCAGCCGCCGGCCCGGGGCGAGCACCGTCTTCCTGACACTGCGTGACCCGTCGGCCGACCTGAGCCTCACCGTCACCACCAACCGGGACGTGCTCGACACCGGCGCCCCCGAGCTGCGCGAGGGCGCCCGCGTCGTGCTGCACGCCAAGCCGGAGTTCTACGCCGCCCGGGGCACGCTCAGCCTGCGCGCCGACGAGATCCGCCAGGTCGGCCTCGGTGAGCTGCTGGCCCGGCTGGAGAAACTCAAGAAGCTGCTCGCCGCCGAGGGGCTGTTCGACCGGGCCCGCAAGCGCCGACCGCCGTTCCTGCCGCAGCGGATCGGGCTGATCACCGGCCGGGCCAGCGCCGCCGAACGGGACGTGCTGACCAACGCGCGCCGCCGCTGGCCGGCGGTGGAGTTCCGGACGGTGAACGTGGCCGTCCAGGGCCCCGGTGCGGTGCAACAGATCTTGGACGCGCTCAAGGTGCTGGACGCCGACCCGAGCGTCGACGTGATCATCCTGGCCCGGGGCGGGGGCAGCATCGAGGACCTGCTTCCCTTCTCCGACGAGGCGCTGTGCCGGGCCGTCTTCGCCTGCCGTACGCCGGTGGTCAGCGCGATCGGCCACGAGACGGACGCACCGCTGGTCGACTACGTGGCCGACGTACGCGCGTCGACGCCCACCGACGCGGCCAAGCGGGTCGTGCCCGACCTGGCCGAAGAGGTACGCCTGATCAGCCAGGCCCGGCACCGGCTGCACCGGGCGGTACGCAACCTGGTCGACCGCGAGTCGCACCGCATCGACGGGCTGCGCTCCCGACCGGTGCTGGCCCGACCGCAGGTGATGGTGGAACAGCGGGCCACCGAGCTGGCCGCACTGCGGCAGCGCGCCGGGCGCTGCCTGGAGCACCGCCTGGCCGCCGCCGACGACGACCTGCGGCACACCCTGGCCCGGTTGCGCGCGCTCTCGCCGGCCGCCACCCTCGACCGCGGGTACGCCATCGTGCAGCGCGCCGACGGCCACGTGGTCCGCGCCGCCACCCAGGTCGCCCCCGGCGACCCGCTGCGGGTACGCCTCGCCGACGGCGAACTTTCCGCCACCGTCGACACCTGACGCCACCCCGCCAGGCTCTCCGCCGCCGTCGACACGCCACCCCGCCGCGTTCGGACCGGTGCAGCTCCCCCTGCGACGCTCTTGCTCCCCCGCCGGCCCGCGCGTGTTGCCGCGTAACGCGCATGGTCACGCTCGATCCGGGTTCGAGTGGCCTTCGGTCGGTGCCGACGCCACTCGATCCTGGATCGAGCAGGGCCTCACCGAGCCGGGTCAACGCGAGTACGGCGCACGGTGGGTGGTGCGGTGCCCGGGGGTGTCGGCGGGTTGTGCTGAGATTGGTCCGATGACTGACGAGAAGACGAGCGGGCCGGACGAGCGGCTCAGCTACGAACAGGCTCGCGCCGAACTCGCGTCGGTGGTGGAGCGGCTGGAGGCCGGCGGCACGTCGCTGGAGGAGTCGCTGGCGCTCTGGGAGCGCGGCGAGGCCCTGGCGGTGATCTGCCAACGCTGGCTCGACGGTGCCCGCGCCCGCATCGACGCCGCCCGGCAGGACCCGGCCGCCGGCTGACCCGGGCAGGCCCACCGAACGGCGCCTGGCGACGGTAAAGGCGCGGCATGCGCCGGAAGCGGCATGCGCCGGAAGCGGCATGCGCCGGAAGCGGCATGCGCCGGAAGCGGCATGCGCCGGAAGCGGCATGCGCCGGAAGCGGCATGCGCCGGAAAGACGCGGGCGGGAGCGTAGACGCTCCCGCCGCGACCCGTCGTCGTGCTCAGTCGAACAGGTTGTACAGCTCCGGTGGCGCCTCGACGACCTGGTCGGCCGGGGGCTTGTTGGCGGCGGTCGCGTTGCCGTAGTCGCTGTACGTCACCCTGATCTCCTGCGCGTCCGTCCCGCCGGCGCCGGGGATCTGGAGAACCAGCTCGGTGAGCCGCCCCTGCCCGTCGAGCGCCGCGGTGAAGGGCACCGAGTCGGCCTGCGCGCCGAGCGCGGTGATCAGGCCCGGGTCGAGCGATCCGGCGCCGGCGGCCTTCGACACGTCGATGGTGCCGGCGTAGGCGCCTTCGCCGGTACGCCGTACCTCGGTGACGGCCTGGGTGAGCACCTCGCTGCCGGCCGGGTCGACCTGGTCGAAGTCGAAGCCGAGGTTTCGGTCGCCCTGGATGCGGCTCTGGTCGAGGTGCTGGTACTTGCCGAGGTTGAGCTTGTCCCGCCCGGGCACGCTGGCCGCCGCCGCGCCGCTGAGTTCCAGCTTGACCCAGCTGTCCGGCTTGGCGTGGACGAGGTCGAGGGCCATCGCCAGGTCGTCGGTCGGCTCGCCGATGCTGATCCGCAGCTCCGCGCTCTGGCTCGGCTGGTGCACCTGGCCCTCGGCGGTCGATCCGGCGCCGGACATACGGAACCGGAAGTTGCCGTTGCCGATTTCCCGGGTCGAGTTCAGCAATGCCTGCTTGGCGTCGGAGTCGGCCTCGACAGCCGTAGCGGAGGCGGTGGCGGACGGAGTGGCGGTGGACCCGGCCGTGCCGTCGCCGGTGGTGGTGCAGGCGGCGGCTCCGGGCGTGAGCAGCGCGGCGGCCATGAGGCCGGCGCTCAGTCGTCGAACAGTCATCGGTGTCTCCCAGCAGGGTCACCCGACGCATCTCGCGCGCCGGAGGCTCACCCTCCTGTTCCCTGCCGCCCCGCCGCGCAATCACCCGAACCTCACCGACGGCGGGCGTCGGACACGGAACGGGGGCGAGCCGAGCCCGCCCCCGTTCCGCCGGATGTCGCTAGTTCTTGAACATCTCGTAGGTCTGCTCGTTCGCCTCGACGACCTGGTCCGCCGGCGGCTTCTGGACGGCGGTGGCGGAACCGTAGTCGGCGTAGGTCATCTTGATGTCCTGCGCCTTGGTCTCACCGGCCGCGGGGATGGACATGACCAGCTCGGTCAGCCGGCCCTGTGCGTCGATCTTCGCGGTGAACGGGATCGCCTTGGCCTTCTCGCCCAGCGCCTTGATCATGGCCTCGTCGGTGGCGACCGAGTCCGTCACCGCGGAGAGGTCGACCGTGCCGCTGTAGGCGCCCTCACCGGTCTTCTCCACCTCGGCGATGCCCTTGAACATCGCTGCGGCGTCGGCCGGGTCGGTGCCGGAACTGAACGGGTCCAGGCCCTTGGCGTCGCCGGCCTTGGAGGCGTCGAGGTGCTGGTACTTGTCCTTGAACGTGTCCGCGCCCGGCATCCCGGCAAGCAGGTCACCCAGGTCGATCTTCACCCAGGTGTCGGGCTTGATGTGGATGAGGTCGAAGTCCATGGTGAACTGTTCGTCGCCCATCGACATCGTCATCTGCGCGCTGTCGCTGGGCTTGTGGACCACGCCCTTGCCGGTCATGGACTCGGCGGTGATGGTAAAGGTGAAGTTACCCTCGGTCAGCGCCTTGGTGGAGGCGAGCAGCGCCTCCTTCGCGTCGGCCGGGATGGCCGGCGCGGACGCCGAGGGCGAGTCGGCGGTGCCGGAGTTGCAGGCGGCCACGCCAGGAACGAGCAGCGTTGCGGCGATGACGCCCACGCTCCACCGTCGAATGCTCACAGATTTTCCCACTTCCCAAACAACGACAGCCCACCGGACCGGGCCGGCCGGGCACCGAACCCGGGGAGCGTAACGGACGGGACCGACATCCGGGGGGCAGTTACTCAGTCCACCGCGGTGGCCATCTCCCGCAGTTCGTTGTCCCGGGCGTCCCCGACCACGATCACCGTACGGCCTGGCTGGAGCAGCACCAGCGCCTGCTCGTTGCCCCGGGCGGTGTACCGCTGCCAGGTACTGGCCCCGAGGTCGGTCTGCCCCTGCGGCTGCCCCTCGTCGGTCAGTTCGGCGGGCAGGAGCCGCTCCGGCGGCACGTTGCTCTGCACCAACTGCAACCCACGGCCCTCCGGCGTGACGTAGCCCACGCGCAGGATCGCGCCGTCCTCGGCGGTACGGTAGTTGGCCCGTATGCTCCGCCACCCGTCGCCGAGCCCGGCCGGCTCGCTCACCGGGAACGCGCCGGCCGACCGCGCCTGGTCGAAGGCCGGCGCCGGGTCGACCGCGGTCGGCTCGTCCCCGCCGAGGAACCCCCGGTAGAAGGCGAGCAGCAGGGCGATCGGGATCAACAACACCAGCAGCGAGATCGCCATGTCCTTCGGCGACCGCTCGGACCTGGCGGCGGCCGGCGCCGGTTTCGCGGCGGTCCGCGCCGGGTCCGGCTGCCGCTGGGGTACGCCCCGCCCGCCCTCCCGGTCGACGGTCGGCTGGTCGCCGGTCGACGGCTGGTCGGCGGGTACGCGGTCGGCAGGCTGTGCGGGTTCCACCCGGCCATTCTCGCAGCCGCCCGACCGGCGGTATCCGGCCCATCACCGCCCCGCTCCGGGCGCGCGTCCGCCATCGTGTGAGGATCAGGAACAAAGCCGGCAACGCCGCCCCGGTCAACCCCGCAACGCCGCGAGGAGGAACCGCTCGATGACGACGATCAGGACGCGAACCCCACAGAATCTCGACCGTAACCTTGCCCTCGACCTGGTCCGGGTCACCGAGGCGGCGGCGATGGCCGCCGGCCGGTGGGTCGGCCGGGGCGACAAGGAGGGCGGCGACGGTGCCGCCGTCGACGCGATGCGCAAGCTGATCAACTCGATTCCGATGCGGGGCGTCGTGGTGATCGGCGAGGGCGAGAAGGACAACGCCCCGATGCTCTTCAACGGTGAGGAGGTCGGTGACGGCACCGGTCCGGAGGTGGACGTCGCGGTCGACCCGATCGACGGCACCACGCTGATGAGCAAGGGGATGCCGAACGCGCTGGCGGTGCTGGCGGTCGCCGAGCGGGGAGCGATGTTCGACCCGAGCGCCGTGTTCTACATGGAGAAGCTCGCGGTTGGCCCGGCCTACGCGGACGTGGTGGACATCAACGCCGGGGTCGCCGACAATCTGCGCCGGATCGCCAAGGTCAAGGGCTCCAGCGTGTCCGAGGTGACGGTCTGCGTGCTCGACCGCTCCCGGCACGACGACCTGGTCGACCAGATCCGTCGTGCCGGTGCGGGCATCCGATTCATCTCCGACGGTGACATCGCCGGCGCCATCGCCGCCGCCCGTGGCGAGTCGGACGTCGACGTGCTGATGGGCATCGGCGGCACCCCGGAGGGGATCACCGCCGCCTGCGCCCTCAAGTGCATGGGCGGGATGATGCAGGCCAAGCTGTGGCCGCGCGACGACGCCGAGCGGGAGAAGGCGATCGCCGCCGGGCACGACCTGGATCGCGTGCTCACCACCGACGACCTGGTCACCGGCGACAACTGCTTCTTCGTGGCCACCGGCATCACCTCCGGTGACCTGCTGCGCGGCGTGCGTTACCGGGCCGGCGGGGCGTACACCCAGTCGATCGTGATGCGCTCGAAGAGCGGCACCATCCGGGTGATCGACTCGTACCACCGGTTGGAGAAGCTGGCGCTCTACTCGGCGGTCGACTTCGACGGCCGGCCCCTGGCCGAGCAGGCGTGAGCGAGCGGAGCGAGCGAACCATTCGGCTCAGCAGCGTGGCGTCTCGCGCCGCCGTGGAGCGAAGCGAGGCGGTGGCGTGAGCGAGCGGAGCGAGCGAACCATTCGGCTCAGCAGCGTGGCGGCGGCGTGACCGCAGCCGGAACGACGGCCCGGCCGAGCCTGTCGGCCGGTCGCCGGGCCGGCGCGGTGGGACTGGCGACCATCGCCGGGGTCGCCGTGGCCGTCCAGTCCCGGATCAACGGCGAACTGGGCGGACGGCTGGGCGACGGCATCGCCGCCGCGGTGGTCTCGTTCGGCGTGGGCCTCGTGCTGCTGTTGGTGTTGGTGCCCGCGACCCGGAGCGGGCGACGGGGCCTGGCCGCCCTGCGCGGCGGACTCGCCGAGGGCACGTTGCGGCCCTGGCAGTGCCTCGGTGGTGTGTGCGGAGCCTTCCTGGTGTTCACCCAGGGCGCTACCGTCGGCACCCTCGGCGTGGCCGTGTTCACCGTGGCCGTGGTGGCCGGTCAGTCCGGCAGCAGTCTGCTCGTCGACCGGGCGGGATTCGGCCCGAGCGGTCGGCAACCGGTGACCCTCCCCCGGCTGGCCGGAGCGGTCCTGACCGTGGCGGCGGTGCTGCTCGCCGTCGGCGGCCGGTTCGGTGAGCCGACGACTCTCGGCCTGGCCGTGCTGCCCCTGCTGGCGGGCGTCGGGGTGGCCTGGCAGCAGGCGGTGAACGGGTGGGTACGGGTGACCGCGGACAGCACGCTGACCGCCACGTTGGTCAACTTCGCCGTCGGTACGACCGCCCTGCTGGCCGCGTTCGCCGTCGAACTCGCGGTGCGCGGTCGACCGCCCGGCGAACTGCCCACCGAACCCTGGCTCTACCTCGGCGGGCCGATCGGCGTGACGTTCATCGCGGTGGCCGCAGCGGTGGTCCGCTTCACCGGCGTGCTGCTGCTCGGCCTGGCCACCATCGCCGGTCAGGTCACCGGCGCGGTGCTGCTGGATGTGCTGCTCCCCACGGCGGCCTCCCACCCCGACGCGGCCACCCTCGTCGGGGCCGTCCTCACCCTCGTCGCGGTGGCGGTCGCCGCTCTCGGTGGCCGGGTCGGCCCGCTGGCCTGGCCCGGCTACCGGGGCCGGAATCCGTCCTGAGCGATGGCGGCCCGGTGCGGGCCGGACGGGCTCAGGGCATGGTCAGCGGCGACTCGGAATGGTACGGCCCGTCGAGCCGGCGACGGCGGAAGATGATCGCGGCCACGATGCCGCCGAGCAGCCCGAACAGGTGGCCCTGCCAGGAGATCCGCTCGTCGGTTGGCAGTACGCCGGCCAACTGGCCGCCGTAGAGGAGGCCGACCAGCAGGAAGACGGCGAAATTCCACCAGCTCCGCTCGAAGATTCCTCGGGTCAGCAGGATGCCGAGGTAGCCGAAGATGACTCCGCTCGCGCCGACGACGATCGTGTTGGGTGACCCGGTGAACCACACGCCCAGGCCGCTGACCAGCACGATCACCAGGGTGGACCAGAGGAACCGCCGGGCGCCCGCAGCCAGCACGAAGGTGCCGAGCAGGATCAGCGGGATGCTGTTGCTGTAGAGGTGGTCGAAGCCGTGGTGCAGGAACGGCGAGAAGAAGACACCGTCGAGCCCCTCGATGCGCTTCGGGATGATGCCGGCGGCGGAGTCGAAGCCGGCACCGAGCCACTGGTCCAGGCCCTCGATCAGGAAGAGGATCGGCACGACCGCACACATGGCCACGAAGGCCCGGCCGAGGGACGCGTAGAACGCCTCGGTGCCGAACCGGTGGGGATCTCCGCTTCCGGGCTGCAGGGTCACCCGTCAACAGCTATCAGCAAACGCCGACAGCCGCCACTTTTCACCTCCGGTGACCGGGTCCACCGTCCGTCCGAAGGCGTTCGGGACCGACGACGGCGGCGGGAGCACGGTCACCCGCGCCCCCGCCGCCATCAGGTCAGGTCAGTACCAGCCCTTGTTCTGCGAGTGCGTCCAGGCCTTGCACGGGGTGCCGTACCGGCCCTCGATGTAGCCGAGCCCCCACTTGATCTGGGTGACCGGATTGGTCTGCCAGTCGCTGCCGACCGAGGCCATCTTGCTGCCCGGCAGCGCCTGCGGGATGCCGTACGCCCCGGAGGACCGGTTGTGGGCCTTGGGGTTCCAGCCGCTCTCCTTGTTCCAGAGCCGGTCCAGGCAGGGGAACTGGTCGATCTTGAAGCCCGCGTCGATCATGAGCGCGCAGCCGGTCTTCCGGTGGCCGCCGTACTCCGCGCAGGATTCGGGAATCGGGCCGTCGTACGGCTTCGCGGCCCGGGCCGCGGCCTCGGCCGCCTCCTTGGCCGCCTTCTCCTCCGCGGCCTTCTTACGCGCCGCCTCCTCGGCCTTGCGGGCCTTCTCGGCGGCGGCGCGGGCCCGCTTCCTGGTCTCGGCGGCCTGCTGTCGAACGGCCCGCACCTGGCGGGAGACCTGCTGCTCCTGCCGGTAGTCGACGTCGACCTCGGTGACACTGCCGGCCACCTGCGCGTCGGGACCCGGTTGCTGAGACTGGCGGTTCTCGCCCAGGTAGAAACCACCGGCTACGCCCACGGAGAGCAGCGCGACAGCGGCGGTGCGGGCGGCGAACCGGCTCCACAGCCGACTCACGAAGTGATCCCTTCGTCGGGGTCAGGGTCGCGGCGTGGCCGCGACCACACCGGGCCGAAGCGCGCCGCGAGCGCCCGCGACCGGCGTGCCGATCGCCGTAGACGCACCGCGTCCGCCTCCTGGCGAGTCATCCGCCCCTCGTGGAGTGACGAACGATCACCAACGATGCGTCCGGTGCGTGGGCGCCCGTCGGACACCATCGCGCACAGTGAGGCCTATGGGAAACCATCGGCCTAGATTGTGACGTGCGTCACTTAGAAAATGCGTTTCAACACGCCTGAAACGGTCATCAGGTCGGGATGTCCTCCAGCAGGTCCGTCACCATGGCGGCAATCGGAGAACGCTCCGAACGGCTGAGGGTGACGTGCGCGAAGAGCTGATGCCCCTTGAGCGCCTCGATCACGGCGGTCACCCCGTCATGTCGCCCGACCCGGAGATTGTCCCGCTGCGCGACGTCGTGGGTCAGCACCACCCGTGAGCCCTGGCCAATCCGGGACAGCACGGTCAGCAGCACCCCGCGCTCCAGCGACTGCGCCTCGTCGACGATGACGAAGGCGTCGTGCAGGCTGCGGCCACGAATGTGGGTCAGCGGCAGCACCTCGAGCAGGCCGCGTGAGGTGACCTCCTCCAGCACGTTCTCGTGCACCACGGAGCCGAGCGTGTCGAAGACCGCCTGGGCCCACGGCGACATCTTCTCCGACTCCGAGCCCGGCAGATAGCCCAGTTCCTGGCCACCGACGGCGTACAGCGGGCGGAAGACGACCACCTTCTTGTGCCGGCGACGCTCCATCACCGCCTCCAGCCCGGCACACAGCGCGAGGGCGGACTTTCCGGTGCCGGCCCGGCCGCCGAGCGAGACGATGCCGATCGACTCGTCGAGCAGCAGATCGAGGGCGACCCGCTGCTCGGCGGAACGGCCGTGCACGCCGAACGCCTCACGGTCGCCACGGACCAGCCGGACGGTCTTGTCCGGCAGCACCCGGCCGAGCGCCGAGCCCCGCACCGAGTGCAGCACCAGACCGGTGTGACAGGGCAGGCCGGCCGCCGCGTCGACATCGATGGTCTCCCCGCCGTAGAGCCGGGCGATGTCGTCCTCGCCCAGGTCCAGCTCGGCCATCCCGGTCCAGGTCGGATCGCTCGCCTGCCCGTGCCGGTACTCGTCCGCGCACAGGCCGACCGCGGCCGCCTTCACCCGCAACGGCATGTCCTTGCTGACCAGCGTGACCTCCCGCCCCTCGGCGGCGAGGTTCAGCGCGACGGAGAGGATCCGGGCATCGTTGGACTCGTTGCGGAAGCCGGGCGGCAGCACCCCGTCGTCGGTGTGGTTGAGCTCCACCCGGAGCGTGCCGCCGAACTCGTTGGCGGGTATCGGCCGGTCCAGCCGGCCGTGACACACCCGCAACTCGTCCAGCATGCGCAGGGACTGCCGGGCGAACCAGCCCAACTCGGGGTGATGCCGCTTGCCCTCCAACTCGGAGATCACCACCAGGGGAATTACCACCTCGTGCTCGGCGAAGCGGTGGAACGCCGCCGGATCACTGAGCAGGACGGAGGTGTCCAGTACGAAGGACTGGCCCGATGGTCGAGGCTCCCTGGGGTCGGCCGACCCGGCGGCCGCGGTACGGCGGCTCCGGGTGGTGCGGCGGGTCGTGGCAGTCGCGGCCGGGCTCTGGTCGGCACCAGCGGTCGTACGGCGAGTCGTCACAGGCCTGCTCCGGCGGATGGGCACCCGGCCACCCGCGGTCCGCCTCCTCCGGTGCCCGGCTGGACACGGGGTCGGATGCGGGCCCCGTGTGCGAGGTCGCAGGCCGGGCGGGCCGGCTGGCCCGGGACACTCCCGTGCCATGACTAGACGCTAGCTCCCCGCAACCCTCCCGGCTAGAGGTCGTCCGTTAACGTCCGATGGCAGGTGAACCGGCCGGGATGCATGCCCCCTGCGCGCATCCCGGCCGGTGGAACCATCGTCACCGGTCTGACGTGGCCCCAGCGACGCACGCCCGAAGGGCGGCGCGCCGCGCCTGTGGACGGGCCTGGGGCCCGTCGACCGGTCTCAGCCGGTCCGCCGGACGAGGGTGCCGGTCGGGTGCCGCCCGGTGACCGAGGCGGCCGGCTCCGCGAACGACGATCCGGTGTACGTGGTGCCCGGGCGACCCACGGTGGCGGAGACCCGGGTGGTGGTGGGTCCGGCGACCGCGAGGGCGGAGGAGATCGCGGCCTGGGCGTCCCGGCGGCGCCGGTTCCAAGCCCCACGGTCGCCGTCGAAGTAGCCCTGCCGGTACCCGAAGCGGTAACCGATCCGATAGCTCAGCTGCCCGTGCAGCCGCCCGGCGGCGTAGCTCGTCGCGGCCAGCACGAGGACGAGGAAGATCGCCAGAAAGGGGCTCATCCGGCGGCTCCGGTTCCCCGCGCGCCGCTCATCGCTCCTCCGGTTCGACCGTGGTGGGGTCGGCGACCAGGAGCCGGTCCAGGTCGTCGGTGCCGATCTCCTCCACCAGTTCGACACTGATCCGGCAGCCGTCCACGACCACCTCGGCCACCGACGCCCGGCGGATCTCCCCACCGGCGTCGTAGACCCGGACGCTCAGTTCCGGGCAGCCGAGGTGGGTCCGCCAGGCGTTCCACTCGGCCCGGTCGCCGACACTCAGCGACAGGTAGCGACAGCCCCGGGCGAGGTAGAGGCGCCATGGCGCGGTCAACCCGGCGGCGACCCCCTCTGCGATCAGGCCGAAGGCCTGGGCACGGGTTGCGAGTTCGGTCACCGCACCTCCCCCACAACGGGCGCGTGACGCAGGCGAGCACTGATCGTCTCATGCACGTGACACACCGTAGGTTGTCCCATGGGCGTGACAGTATCAGCTTTTCGTGCGTTTGCCTCCGCACCTACGTACATCTATCCTGCGCAGGTGACACCCCTCAGGAACAGTGCTGGACCCCTTCTCGGCCGCTCCACCTCCACGTCACGCAAGCGTGACAAGCGCGTGCCAGAGGCTCCCCCTCAGACCCAACGGTCGTACGGTCACGAGGTGACCGAGACCGCCAACGCCCGGAAGATCGCCTTCGCCACCTTCGTCCGGCGGGCTCTCGATGAGGCCCGCGCGACCCGGGCGTGGAGCGGCACCGAGGTCTCCCGGCGTACCGGCGTCTCACGACAGACCATCAACCGCTGGGTGCGCGGCGACTGGGCCAGCGACCCGGAGGCCGAACGGGTCGTGGCGTTCTGCGAGGGCCTGGGGCTCGACCCGGCGGCGGCCTTCGCGGCGCTGGGCTGGGACCGCAACGCCTCCCGCCGGGACGCCCCGCCCCCGCCGCCGATGGACCCGGACGTCGAGGCGCTGCTGCGCCGGCTGGTGGACCCCGACGTCTCAGACGCGGAGAAGTTCCACATCCGGGAAACCGTTCGTTACCTCGCATACCGCCCGACTCTGCCGGTCGCTGGCCGAAAGCGAGGGACCGCCGCCAGTTAGTTCCTCAGATGGCGAAAGAACAGCAGGTCAGCCTTATTCGTTTCGCTACGGGGCAGGAACGGGCGCGCTAGCGTCCGTATTCGTACTGCTTGGGCTCGTCGTCGGTGGGGGGACGGGACAAGGCCGAACCCAGCCCTGCGGGACAGAAGGGGGTCTGTTGATGACCCTGAAATGGTTGGCAGTCGTTATCGCGACGGTCTCGGTGACGCTGTGCGTCACCGGCAACGCGGTGACCCTGGCCCTGAACGGCGGGCAGCTTCCGCTGCTCGTCAACCTGCTCGCGCTCGTCACCGCGGGCACCGCGATCGTCCTGGCCGTCGTCGCCGAGCTGCACGACCGGCTCAACGACCGGCTCACCGCGCTCACCGAGTTCCTGGTGGAACGGCTGCGGGAGATCGACGCGCACACCGGTGACCGGAACAGCGGGTTCGTCGAGGGCTACCTGCTCAGCCACGGCCAGGATGCTGCTGTGGTGCCCTTCGGACGCCGCGGACGTGGAGCCGCCGAACGCTGATCGCACTCACCGCCCGCACCGGATCCGGGCCCAGGATTGGCCGGCGAAACCCGGGGTACGCTGTCGCGCGTGCCGCCGTTGAATCTGGGCAACCAGCAGCCGAAGATCCCGCTGAACGCCGACCAGGCCTGGCAGACGACCGCCGACCGGGCGGCCGACACAGTGCTCTTCTTCGACTTCGACGGGACACTCGCGCCGGTCGCCGACGATCCGACGCAGGTACAGCCCGCGCCGAAGGTGCTGGCCGCGATCGAGGCGCTCGCCCCGGTGGTGCGGCGGGTCGCGATCGTCTCCGCCCGCCCGGTGGAGTTCCTGCGGGAACACTTCGGCGGGCTGGTCGGCGTCGACCTCTACGGGCTCTACGGGCTGGAGCACAGCCACTCCGGCGGGGAGACCGTCACGGAGCCGGCCGCGCTGCCCTGGGTGCCGACCATGGCCGAACTCGCCGACCTGGCCCGCGCCGAACTGCCACCGGGCGCCCTCGTCGAGTACAAGCGACTCTCCGTGGCACTGCACTGGCGTACCGCCCCGCAACTCGCCTCCACCGTCGAAGAGTGGGGTCGCGCGCAGGCCGAACGCCTCGGCCTGCGGGTGCAGGTCGGCCGGATGGTGCTGGAGGTGAAGCCGCCGGTCGACCGGGACAAGGGCATGGTCATCGACGAGCTGGTGCGGGGAGCGGGCGGCGCCTGGTACTTCGGCGACGACGTCTCCGATATCAAGGCCTTCGCCGCACTGCGGGCCCGGGCCGCCGCCGACCCCGACTTCCTGGGCGTCTGCGTCGCCGTCGCCAACCCGGAGACCGGCGACGAGGTCGCCGAGGCCGCCGACCTCACCATCGACTCCCCGGCCGCCCTGGGCGACTTCCTCACCCAGGCGATCCACCGCCTCGGCTGAGCGGCGGACCGGTCAGACGCCGAAGCGACGCTGACGGGTGGCGTACGAGCGCAGGGCGCGGAGGAAGTCGACCCGGCGGAAGTCGGGCCAGTTGAGTTCGCAGAAGTAGAACTCCGAGTGCGCCGACTGCCACAGCATGAAGCCCGAGAGGCGCTGCTCGCCACTGGTCCGGATGATCAGATCCGGGTCCGGCAGGCCGCGGGTGTACAGGTGCTCGGAGATGTCGTCCACGTCGAGCGAGCCGGCCAGGTCCTCCAGTGTGCCGCCATTCGCCGCGTGCTCCAGCAGCAGTGAGCGCACCGCGTCGGCGATCTCCCGCCGGCCGCCGTACCCGACCGCGATGTTGACCTGCGCGCCGCCTCCGCGCTCCCGGGTCCGCTCCTCGGCGGCCTTGAGCGCCGCCGCGTGGTGTGCCGGCAGCACGTCGAGCGCACCGACCATCCGCAGCCGCCAGGGGTTGCCCTCCTCGGCGAGTTCGGTGGTCAGGTCCTCGATGATCTGAAGCAGCGGATCCAGCTCCGCCGTCGGACGCGAGAGGTTGTCGGTGGAGAGCAGCCAGAGCGTGACGTGTCCCACACCGGCGGCGTCGCACCAGCGCAGCAACTCCTTGATCCGCTCGGCGCCCATCCGGTGCCCGTCGTTCGGGTCGACGAAGCCCATCTCGCGGGCCCACCTGCGGTTGCCGTCACACATCACACCCACATGACGGGGGACCGGACAGCCCGCGAGCCTGGCGGTCAGCCGCCGCTCGTACACGGAGTAGAGAATTTTCCGCAGAGTCATCAGCTTCAGGGTAGCGAGCCGTCGGGCCGATCGGTGTGCCGGAGGCCGATGCCGCGCCGGGATGCCGAACGGGAACGGACCGACGGTCCCGAGCGGGGCGGGCTCTGGCTGGGCAAACTCGGGCCGGGGCAGCTCAGGCCGGGGGCGGGTTCAGGCCGGCTCAGGTCGGGGCGGGTTCAGGCTGGGTCGGGGCGGCGGTACGGGCGGACCGTTGCACTCCGTACACGGCGAGGCCGGCGGCGGCGACCAGCGGCGCGCCGTCGCGGATCAGGCCGTCGAGGCCGAGCAGCCACCAGCACAGCGGCAGATCGACGGCGAGTACCGCGACACTGACCCCGACGAGCAGGGTGCCCGCCCACCGCCGGCCGCGCATCAGGAAGGCGGTGCAGAACAGCACCACGTAGCTGGTCACGACGCCCGCGCCCAACCAGAACAGCACCGCGGGCACGGCGAGCAGCCGCCCGTCCAGGATCGCCGCCGCCGCGACCAGCGCCGGGACCAGCATCAGCGGGCTGTACGTAAACGCGGCGACCCGGCTGGTCAGCAGCCAGGCGCTCGCCTCGGGCCGGCGTGGTGGTGTCTCCCGCCAGCGGATGCCGGACCGGTCGATGACCAGGCGGGGCCGGTGCCGTACCAGGTGCTCGGCGAGCGCCGGGGACCGGTACAGCAGCCAGACCACGACCGCGCAGAGCGCGGTGAGCAGGGCAAAGCCGAGCAGCCCGGGCAGCGGCGGCACGCCGTGTCGGGGCACGATCAGCCGGCCGACCGCGAAGACCGTGGTGACGGCGAGGATCAGGCCGAGTGGGCGGGCCACCGTCCGGCCGCGACGCACATGCCCGATCAGGAGTAGGAAGCCGAACGAACGCAGCATCGCCCAGCCGGTCCGAACCGCGAACCCGAAGCCCTGCTCCGGGGCGTACCACCAGTTGAGTGCCTCGACCACGACGGTGGCCACAGCGGTCACCGCGAGCAGCGCGGTCAGCGCCCGGACGGCGGACGGCCGCCGGACTTCGGTCTCGGCGGCCGTCCTCATGAGATCCGATGATGCCCGGATCCGGCGTCGATCACACCTGGCGCTGTGGCTGCTCCGCGTCCAGTCGGGCGCGCAGGGCGTCCAGCTCGGCCCAGAGGACACCGGGCAGCTTCTCGCCGAACTTCTCGAACCACTCGGTGATGAGCGGCAGTTCGTCCCGCCACTCGTCCGGGTCGACCTTCATCGCGATCCGGACGTCCTCCGGGGTCATGTCCAGGCCCTCGACGTCGAGGGAGTCCAGCGCCGGGACCATGCCGATCGGGGTCTCCACCGCCTCCGCCCGACCCTCGAGCCGCTCGACGATCCACTTGAGCACCCGGGAGTTCTCGCCGAAGCCGGGCCAGAGGAAGTTGCCCTCCGGGTCCTTGCGGAACCAGTTGACGTAGTAGACGCGCGGCAGCTTCGACTCGTCGCCGTCGGCGCCCTTGCCCATCTCGATCCAGTGCCGGAAGTAGTCGCCGCCGTGGTAGCCGATGAACGGCAGCATCGCCATCGGGTCGCGGCGTACCACGCCGACCGCGCCGGAGGCGGCGGCGGTGGTCTCCGAGGAGAGCGTGGCACCCAGGTAGACGCCGTGCACCCAGTCCCGGGCCTCGGTCACCAGCGGGATCGTGTCGCGACGCCGGCCGCCGAACAGGATCGCGTCGATCGGCACCCCGTTGGGGTCGTAGTAGTCCTCGGCGAGGATCGGGCACTGGGTGATCGGGGTGCAGAACCGGCTGTTCGCGTGCGAGGAGAGGTTCTCGCTCTCCGGCGTCCAGTCGTTGCCCTTCCAGTCGATCAGGTGCGCCGGCGGCTCACCCATGCCCTCCCACCAGATGTCGCCATCGTCGGTGAGGGCGACATTGGTGAAGATGGAGTTGCCCCGGTCCAGCGTCCGCATGGCGTTGGCGTTGGTCTTCCAGTCCGTGCCGGGCGCGACGCCGAACAGGCCGTACTCCGGGTTGACCGCGTAGAGCCGGCCGTCCGGGCCGAAACGCATCCAGGCGATGTCGTCGCCGATCGTCTCGACCTTCCAGCCCGGAATGGTCGGCTCCAGCATGGCCAGGTTGGTCTTGCCGCAGGCCGACGGGAAGGCACCGGCGATGTGGTAGACCCGCCCCTCCGGAGAGGTGATCTTCAGGATCAGCATGTGCTCGGCGAGCCAACCCTCGTCGCGCCCCATCACACTGGCGATCCGCAGCGAGTAGCACTTCTTGCCGAGCAGCGAGTTACCGCCGTAGCCGGAGCCGAAGGACCAGATCTCGCGGGTCTCCGGGAAGTGCGAGATGTACTTGGTGTCGTTGCACGGCCAGGCCACGTCCTGCTGGCCGGGCGCCAGCGGCGCGCCGATCGAGTGCAGGGCGTGCACGAAGTCCGCGTCGTCGCCCATCGCCTCAAGGATCTTGGCACCCATCCGAGTCATGATCCGCATGGAGGCGACCACGTACGGGCTGTCGGTGATCTCCACACCGAACATCGGGCTCTCGGCCTCGACCGGGCCCATGACGAACGGGATGACGTACATCGTCCGCCCGCGCATCGAACCGCGGTACAGATCCGTCATGGTGCGCTTCATCTCGGCGGGCGCCATCCAGTTGTTGGTGGGGCCGGCGTCCGCTTCGTCGACGGAACAGATGAACGTACGCTCCTCGACCCGGGCGACATCCGTCGGGTCGGTCCGTGCGTAGAACGAGTTGGGCTTCTTTTCCGGGTTGAGCCGGACGATGGTGCCGGCCTCGACCAGTTCATCGGTGAGGCGACGCCATTCCTGATCGGACCCGTCCACCCAGACGACCTGTTCGGGCGTGGTCAGTTCAGCGACCTCACGGACCCAGGCGAGGAGTTTGGGGTGGGACGTCGGGGCCTGATCGATACCCCGAACGGTGGCCGGAGCAACCATGACACATCTCCTTGTGGTCGACGCTGACCGGTCTATGGAGTGCACGAGTCTCGGCGCCGCGATGCGCGTCGCCTTCGTGGAAACCTGGGATTGGGCTCAGCGTAAACCGATAGACCTCTCCAGTCAGTGGTACTGGTTGTGAAGAACTGCACAAGGTACGGCCACGCTGCGGCATCACGAGCCTTTACCCGCTTTCACGCGCAGTTTCACGCAAATCCTGCGGTGGACCTCCGGCCGCCCAGCCGCCGGGCCGGAGCCGTGGGCCGCTTTCCGACCGGACGACCGGTAGGGGAAATCGACTCCGGATTCGACAGATCCGGTTACGCTCCGTTCGTGCCCGTTCGCGCCGCCGCACCGGTGGACCCCGCTGGCCGTTGCTACCCAACCGTGAGGCCGTCAACCGGTACGCTCGCACGGTGGCCGCCACGATGACCGGGGAGCCAGGCTCCCGGCAGACCCGCCCGGGTCTGGTCCACTCCCTGCTCGACCGTTTCGGTCACCTCGTCCGGGAGCTGAGCAAGTTCGCGACCGTGGGCGGCATCGCCTTCTTCATCGACTTCCTGCTGTTCAACTACCTGATCAGCCTGCACGGGATGGAACAGCTCACCGCGAAGACCGTCTCCACGGTGGTGGCGGCGACGATCGCCTTCCTCGGCAACCGGTTCTGGACGTGGCGGCACCGCAAGCGCTCCAACCCGGCCCGCGAGTACGCGCTGTTCTTCTTCTTCAACGCCGTGGGCCTGGGCATCGCGGTGGCCTGCCTGGCCGTCAGCCGGTACGGGCTCGGCAGCATCTGGCCGCAGGTCTTCGAGACCCGACTGGCCGACAACATCGCCAGCTTCGTGGTGGGTACGGGGCTCGGCACGCTGTTCCGATTCTGGTCGTACCGGCGGTTCGTCTTCGTGGAAGCGGGAACCCAGACCGCTACGGAAGTGAACCGGGACCGCGGGGCGTGACCTGCCGCCCACCATCCGGCCGGAGCCAGCCGGCGCCCGCCCACTGCCCTAAGGTGTTGCGCATGCCTCTTGTTCGTCTGCTGCCTGAGCGCTGGCAGAAGTTCATCCACGAGGCGCTCAAATTCGGCCTGGTCGGCGGCGTCAACACGGTCATCAATTACGCCGTGTTCAACGCGCTCGCACTCACCGTTTTTGTCGACGGGCAACTGAAGGCGACGGTTGTCGCGACGGTGGTGGCGACGGTCACGTCGTACCTTATGAATCGGCACTGGACGTACCGGGATCGCCCGAAATCGGCCATGCAGCGGGAATACGCCCTGTTCTTCCTTTTCAACGGGGTTGGCCTGCTGATCGAACTCGGGGTCCTCGCCGCGGCCAAGTACGGACTGGGCGTCACCGGCCTACTGGCGCTGAACATCGCCAAGACCGGTGGTGTGGTGCTGGCGACGCTGTTCCGCTTCTGGTCGTACCGCACCTTCGTCTTCCAGCCCGCGGCGCCCGCCGAGGCCGGACAGAGCTGGAACGGCCTGCCGCGCGACGAGTGGGACACGATGGCCGAGATGGACCCGGTGGCCGAACTCGCCGAATCCCTCACCGAGCTGGAGGAAGAGGAGCCACCGGTCGCCCGACCCGGCGTGACCACCCAGCCGCCGGTCCAGCCCCGGCCCGCGCCGATGAGCGCCGAGGCCGAGCTGGCGGCGGCGCTGGACAAGGAACTGGAGGCCGAACTGGCCGCCCAGCTCCAGCCCGCCCCGGCTCCCCGTCGCTTCCGCCGCCGTTGAGTGGGCCGTCGGGAAACCCGGCGAGGTTCCCGACAGTCGCTGAGCACGACCCGCCCGCCAGCCGTGACTGGCGGGCGTTTCCATGCCGGGGCCGGCCGGAGCGGTCAGGCCCCGCTCTTGTTGTCGCGCTCGGCCAGGATCTCGCGCAGCTCGCCGTCGCCCAGCGAGTGCTTGTCGTGGAACGCCTCGACGAGCTCGTACAGCTTCGTCTGGACCCGGTCCACCTTCGGTACGTCGGGCAGCACGGACTGCCCCCGCTCGCCGGCGGACTCGATGGTGAGCGTGCCGTAGCCCAGCAGGCGCCCGATGAACTGCTGGTTCATCGAGTGGTCGTTGACCCGGCTGAGCGGGATGTCCCGCCGCTCCCGGGAGAACACCCCGTGCTGGAGCACCACTCGCTCGTTGGTGAACAGAAAGTGCGTGGTACGCCAGGAGACGTACGGCCACACCGACAGCACCAGCACGGCCAGCACCGCCAAGCCGCCGATCACGGCGAGCGTGATCGAGCCGCCCCCGCCCGACGGAAGAAACAGGATGCCGGCCGCCACCGCGGCGATGGCGAGCACCAGCACCGCCACCGGCCGGATCAGGGCCTTCCAGTGCGGGTGCAGGTGCAGCACGACGTGCTCGTCCTCGGTGAGCACGTCCTCGGGGAACGCCACGGAAACCTCCTCGCAGAAGGGACGGGCAGACCGTAACCTCCCACCGCCACCCCCTCACATCCGCCACGCGGCCGACCCCACGGGTCAGCGAAGGTGACGGATGTCGGCAGCGGTGAGGACCTGCTCGCCGGTGGGAGTGGTGAGCAGGAGGTGGCCGTCGGGGTCCACGCCGGTGGCGGTGCCGGTGAGTTCGCTGCCGTCGGGTAGCAGCGCCCGCACCTCCCGGCCGATCGTGCCGCACGCCGGCAGGTACGCGTCCCGCAGGCCGCTGGCCGCCGCGTCCCCGCCGGCACCGCGCCACCGGGCGTACCAGTCGGCGACCGAACGGAGCAGGGCGCGCAGCAGCGGATCCCGGTCGGTGGCCGCGGCACCGGCCAGTCGCAGCGAGGTGGCCGGCAGGCCGGTCGGATGCTCCGGCAGCTCGTCGGCGCGCAGCGTGACGTTCAGCCCGATGCCGAGCACGACCGCCGGGGGATCGCCCGGCCCGGGGCCGGGCACCGCCTCGGCCAGGATCCCGGCGCATTTGGCCCCGGCGATCAGCAGGTCGTTCGGCCATTTCAGGGTCGCGTCCAGCTCGGCCAGCCGGGTCACCGCCTCGACCAACGCCACGCCGGCCAGCAGCGGCAGCCAGCCGTACGCCGCAGGTGCCACCGGCGGCCAACCACGGTCCGGCACGGCTTCACCGGGCCGGAGCAGCACGCTGGTGGCGATGCCGGCACGCGGCGGCGACTGCCAGACCCGCCCGCGCCGCCCCCGCCCCGCAGTCTGCCGCTCGGCGACCACGACCAGGCCCTCCGGCTCCCCGTCCCGGGCCGCCTCGGCGACGTCGGCGTTGGTGGAACCGGTCTCGACCCGCAGTTCCAGGCGCGACCACGGGCCGTACGGCGCGACCAGCGCCCGGCGCAGCCGCGCCGTCGACAGTGGCGGACGATCGAGATCGGTGTACGGCGAACCCGGCATCCCGCCAGCCTACGGGTGCGGCACTGAGGCGAACTGCACACCGACGGTGACCTGAACCATCGTTATATTCCCTGAGTGACTACCGAGACCGGGACCAACATCCACAGCACTGCGGGCAAGCTGGCGGACCTGGCACAACGGGTCGACGAGGCGGTGCACGCCGGTTCGGCGCGCGCCGTGGAGAAGCAGCACGCCCGGGGCAAGAAGACCGCCCGGGAACGGATCGAGATGCTGCTCGACGAGGGCTCGTTCGTCGAGCTGGACGAGTTCGCCCGGCACCGGTCCACCAACTTCGGCCTGGCGAAGACCCGCCCGTACGGCGACGGAGTGATCACCGGCTACGGCACCATCGACGGCCGGCAGGTCTGCGTGTTCGCCCAGGACTTCACGGTCTTCGGCGGCTCCCTCGGCGAGGTCTTCGGCGAGAAGATCGTCAAGGTGATGGACCTGGCCATGAAGATCGGCTGCCCGGTCATCGGCATCAACGACTCCGGTGGCGCCCGGATCCAGGAGGGCGTCGCCTCGCTCGGCCTCTACGGCGAGATCTTCTTCCGCAACGTGCGGGCCAGCGGCGTCATCCCGCAGATCTCGCTCATCATGGGTCCGTGCGCGGGCGGCGCGGTCTACTCCCCCGCCGTCACCGACTTCACCGTGATGGTCGACCAGACCTCGCACATGTTCATCACCGGCCCCGACGTGATCAAGACGGTCACCGGCGAGGACGTCGGCATGGAGGAGCTGGGCGGGGCCCGCACCCACAACGCCCGCAGCGGCAACGCGCACTACCTCGGCTCGGACGAGGAGGACGCGATCGACTACGTCAAGGCGCTGCTGTCGCACCTGCCATCGAACAACCTGGACGAGCCGCCGGTCTTCTCCGTGGCCGCCGACCTGGACATCAGCGACGAGGACCGGGAGTTGGACACGCTGATCCCGGACTCGGCCAACCAGCCGTACGACATGCACCGGGTGATCGAGCACGTGCTGGACGACGGGGAGTTCCTGGAGGTCCAGCCGCTCTACGCACAGAACATGGTGGTCGGCTTCGGCCGGGTCGAGGGACGCCCGGTCGGGGTGGTGGCCAACCAGCCGATGCACTTCGCCGGCACGCTCGACATCGCGGCCAGCGAGAAGGCGGCCCGGTTCGTGCGTACCTGCGACGCGTTCAACATCCCGGTACTGACCTTCGTGGACGTTCCCGGGTTCCTGCCCGGCACCGGCCAGGAGTGGGACGGCATCATCCGCCGTGGCGCCAAGCTCATCTACGCGTACGCCGAGGCCACGGTGCCGAAGGTCACCGTCATCACCCGCAAGGCGTACGGCGGGGCGTACGACGTGATGGGCTCCAAGCACCTGGGTGCGGACCTGAACTTCGCCTGGCCGACCGCCCAGATCGCGGTCATGGGGGCCCAGGGCGCGGTGAACATCCTCTACCGGCAGGAACTGGCCGCCGCCGAGGACCCGGCCGCCGTCCGCGCCGAGAAGATCGCCGAGTACGAGGACACCCTGGCCAACCCGTACATCGCCGCCGAACGCGGGTACGTCGACTCGGTGATCCCGCCGCACGAGACCCGTACCCAGATCGTCCGCGCCCTCCGAGTGCTCCGCACCAAGCGCGAAACCCTCCCGCCCAAGAAGCACGGCAACATCCCGCTGTAGGTGTAAGGAGGGGCCCCTTGTTAACGCCTGGTGCATAGGAAGGGGCCCCTTTTAACGCCTACGGGGCGTCAGCAGGGCGGGTTGGCCGCGACGCACATCCGCTTCGCGGCCACCACCGCCAGTCGACGCAGTTCCGAGTCGGTCCCCCAACTTGCCGTGTTGAAGACCGTGACCAGGTCGCCGAGGCGCACAACCGCCATGGTGAACAGTGCGGTCGGGCCGCCAAGCACC
This sequence comes from Micromonosporaceae bacterium KJ-029, assembly GCA_005402585.1. GTDB lineage: Bacteria > Actinomycetota > Actinomycetes > Mycobacteriales > Micromonosporaceae > Micromonospora. The sequence continues at coordinate 289,882 of BIFP01000020.1, forward strand.
TCGCCCCTCGCGTCGTCCCGGCGGGTCTCGAGGATCGAGTGCCGGATCAGCACCGACTCGTCCCCGGCGAATCCCCTGTCCACCACCTCCCAGCGCTGCCGCTGGAAGAGGTCGGCCCACTCGTCCGGCGCGATCAGGCGACTCTGGACGTTGCCCCAGTCGAGACAAGGCTTGATCCGCCGTTCGATGCCAGCGAAAAACGTCCGTTCAAGCTCAGGGCCGATGCGGTAGACGTCCTGAATGAGCTGGGTCGATCTGTCCCACCCTGATGTTGAATCGTCCTCGACCGGTGGATTCCGCCGCAGCAGCTGCGAGCGGGAGTAGCGGGACGTCTCCCAGGCCGGCGATATTCCTCTCTCCTCCAGGCATTGGGTCCACACCGGTTCGATCTTGATCGGCTCGCCAAAGCCGGCCTGAGTGAACGGCGCGTCGACCCGCGTCGGCATGTCCTCCGGTTGCAGCAGCGCCTCGAGTGGGATCTCCACCCGGGCCCTCGGGGAGTTGGTCGACGCGGCCCCCGTAAGCGGATTCCGCTCAGGCAGTGCCGCCACGGCCACCGCCGAGGCCGACATCACGACGAGGACGCCGATCGCGGCCCCCGCCGCTCTGAGCCTGCTGCGCCGTCTCGCCACGGCCCGCAGGTCAGCGGTTTCGAGCCAGCGGACGTCCCGCAGCTCTCGGTTCACAGATTCGACCAGACGCAGATCCTCGTCACGCACCGGTGATCTCCTCCAGATCCGAGACGGCGAGCAGCCCGGCGAGCGCGGCGCGCCCCCGGGAGAGTCGGGCCTTGACGGTGCCGACCGGGGCTGCGGTCTGCCGCGCCACCTCGGCGACCGGCAGGCCGACCAGGTAGTACAGCGCGATCGCGACGCGCTGTTCCTCGGGCAGGCGGCGCAGCGCGGCGACCACCTCGACGGTCTCGGTGCCCGGGCCGGGGACGCTCTCGACCGCGCCGTGCCGCACGTACGCCCGGGCCCGGCTGCGCAGGCTGCGCCAGCGGCTCACCGCGAGCCGGCTGGCCACCACCCGGACCCACGCCTCGGGGTCGTCGTACCGGCTCACCGTGGACCAGCGCTGCCACGCCCGGATGAACGCCTCCTGTACGGCGTCCTGGGCTTCGGCAAGGTCACCGGTCAGCACGTAGACGAAACCGAGCAGCCGTTGGCGGCTACCCCGGTAGAACTCGTCGAACCCGTCGACGTCCGGCACCTGCTACCTCCCTGAGGGTCGTAGAGGACACGCACCGGGCGGTGGGTACGGTTGCCGGCGCACCGGCCGGATCCGGCGGACGCCACGCACCTACCAGGTGATGCCGATCTCGGCGAGCAGCGGACCGGCCAGCAGCAGGCCACCCGCCACCAGGACGGCGAAATTGACCAGGCCGAAGAGGACAACCCAGAAGAACGCCGGCAGGCCGGTGATGCCGCCCAACTGGTCGGCGTCGGACGCCGGCATCCCGCCCCGGGACCGCAGCCGTTGCAGCTCCACCACCGGGCGTACGCCGCCGAGCAGCAGAAACCACACTCCGGTCCAGGCGAAGGCGGCCTGCACCTGCGGACTGGCGTACCACGAGACGGCGAGCACGGTACCGCCGGTGACCAGCACCGAGAGCACCCCGAAGACGTTGCGGATCATGATCAGCATGGCCAGCAGCAGAGCCACCGCGATCCAGAGCAGCAGCGTGATCCGGTTCCCGGCGAGCAGCCACGCCCCGCCCAGACCCACCAGGGGCGGGGCGACGTAGCCGGCGAGCAGGGTGAGCACCATCCCCGGGCCGGTGGGCCGCCCGGCGGAGAGCGTCAGCCCCGACGTGTCCGAGTGCAGCCGGATGCCGCGCAGCTTGCGCCCGGTGAGCAGGGCGGCCAACGCGTGGCCGCCCTCGTGCGCGATGGTGATCGCGTTGCGGGCGATCCGCCACGGCAACCGGGTGGAGACCACCAGCAGCGCGACCAGGCCGGTCAGTAGCACCAGCAGCGGGGGCGGTTCGGGCTGCGCGCCGAGCAGGCGGTCCCAGAATCCGGTCAGGCCCTCGATCGACACCATGGGGCGCGAGCCTACCGCCCGCGTCCGGCGTCGGTCCCGGGCCAACCGCCCGTATCGTGTGAGACTGACCGGGTGGCGATCGGATCGGGAGGTGAACGCCGGTGAGTGCGGCCCCCTGGAGGGCCGGGGAGGCGTTCACCCGTTCCGTTGGCAGGTCGATCCGATCACGGTGTGTTGATCGCCAGGTAGGCGCGCACCATAAACATCGCATCGAAAGTTTTCTTTATCCCTCTTGCCATGGCGGGCATTCACCTTCAAAGATGACTGTCTATCGACAGTCGTCTCAGGAGGACGCCATGAGTCGGACCAGATCATCGCTGCGCCGGCTGACCGCCGCCGCGCTCACCGTGCTCGCGACCGCCGCCGCCGGGCTCGTCGCCACCGCGACCCCGGCCGCCGCGGCAACCGTGCCGGGCATCGACGTCTCCAACTGGCAGGGCGCCATCAACTGGACGAGCGTCCGCAACGCCGGCATCCAGTTCGCCTACATCAAGGCCACCGAGGGTACGAGCTACAAGGACCCGAGGTTCAACACCAACTACGTCGCCGCGTACAACGCGGGGGTGATCCGAGGGGCGTACCACTTCGCCCGGCCGAACATCTCCTCCGGCGCGGTCCAGGCGAACTACCTGGCGTCCAACGGCGGCGCCTGGTCGGCCGACAGCCGCACCCTCCCGGCGGCGCTGGACCTGGAGGGGAACCCGTACGCCGGTGGCTACTGCTACGGCCTGAGCACCACCGGTATGCGCAACTGGGTGCAGGACTTCCTCAACACCTACCGCTCGCGCACCGGCCGCTACGCGGTCATCTACACCACCACCAGTTGGTGGAACCAGTGCACCGGCAGCTGGACCGGCCCTTGGGCCAACCACCCGCTGTGGGTCGCCCGCTGGGCGTCCACGGTGGGCACCCTGCCGGCCGGCGCGCCGTTCTGGAGCTTCTGGCAGTACACCGACTCGGGCAGTGTCTCCGGCATCAGTGGCGCGGTCGACCGAAACTACTGGAACGGTGACCGCAACCGGCTGATCGCCCTGGCCAACAACACCGCCTGACGTACGCCGTGGCGGCGGGCCGGCGTCCCTGCTCGGGAGCGGACGCCGGCCCGCCGCCACGCCGGCCTCGTCCATCGCCCTGACGCGATGCGCCGGCTCAGGCCCACCGTCGCGTGGCGAGCGTGACCGGCACGGGCACGGCACCACGGCGCGCAACATTGCCCCGGCGGGTGAGATTCCATCCGGCGTACGCGGCCCCGGCGAGCGTCCCGACGCTTACCAGCGTGGCCAGCACCGCGACACCGACGCTGGCGAGCAGCAGTACGACGTTGCCGAGCACGACGAGAGTCCACAGTGCCAGCCGGGGCCGGAAATCCCTTCCTCGGCAACCCATCTCGGGCCTCCTTCCGTCGTCGGAGATCACTTACCCCGGACGGCTGAGGTCCATGCGCCGATCAGTTCCGGCGGTCCGGCACGAACTCGCGGAAGATCATCTCGAAGTTGTCGAGTTGGGCTTCCCAGTCCTTGTTCGGCACCTCCCAGCGGAGGGCGAAGCCCCGGTTGCTGGCGGTGACGAAGCCCCGGTTGCGGACCCGGAGCTGGGTGCCGTCGCGGGTCTGCAGCCAGTCCCAGTCGGCGCAGGTCCGCCACTGGCAGTCGAACGACCTGATGTCGATGTACTGGTAGTTCTGTACGCCACGGACGTTCTTCCGCGCAGGCTCGATCGCCTTCCAGGCCTTGGCCGCGTCCTTCCCCGGCCTGTCGGTGCGGTCGATGGTCAGTTCGCTGACACCGTTCGGCTCCCGGTACTTGACCCAGGTGCTGCCCGAGCTGCGCCGCCAACCGTCGGGTACCGCCACCTTGAAACCCACCGGATCGTTGCGCAACGTCCAGCCGGCGGGCAGGCCACCGGCCGTCTCTGACGGGCTGGGCGAGGTGGACGGGCTGGGCGCGGCGGAGGTCGGTGACGGCGAGGCGGACGCGGAGGCCGTAGACGTTGACGGTACGCCGGCCGTGTTGGCCGCGCCCTCCGGAACCTCGCCGTCACCCCCGTCACGGTTGGTGAGCAGCGGCACCGCCACCACCAGGCCGACCAGCAACAGGACGACCAGGGCGCCGACGAGCACTGCCCGCCGGGTCCGCTCCGATCGCAGCTTGCCGGCGGTGAAGACGGAACCGCGGGCCAGCGCCGGGCTCACCGGCGCCGACGGCATGACGGAGGTCGGCTGCGGGACGGCCCGGTTGACGTCGCCCGCCGGTGGCGGCGGACCGACCTGGCGGGTCGGCTCGGCGTCCGGGGTGGACGCCGAGCGATCGACCTTCGCGGTCAGCTCGTCCGACGCCGCGGCGGCATCCGACGCCGCAGGCCTGCCCGTCGTGGCGGCGCCCGATTCGGTCGGCTCGGCCGTCGCAGCCCCACCGGCGGTTCCCGAACCCGTGGCGGTGGCGCTCGGCCCGGCGTCGACCACCGAAGTCTCCGAGGCGGTTCCGGCCGCGTCCACCTTCGTGGTCGGCGCGGCATCCGAGCCCGTGGCGGGGACGGTGACCTGCGCCGTCGGGGCGGCGTCCGGGACCGGCGGGTTGCTGGTCGACGGATCCTGGGTGGAGCCGACCGCCGCCGCTGCGGCGGCACCCGCGACGAAGGGGCCGGCGGCGGGTGGCGTACGCGGCGCGGGCGGGGTCGCCGGCGTGGCCGGCTGCTCCCCGGACGGGCGCGGCGTCGGCACCACCGGTGGGCGCGGCTCGCGCGGACCGTTCGGCCCCGGCCGGCGTACGCCGTCGAGCAGCGAGATGCCCCGGGACCGCCGGCCACCGGCGCGACGCAGCATGCGCTCGGCCGACTCAGCGGTGATCCGTTCCTGGGGATCCTTGCGGAGCAGGCCGTTGAGCACCTGCTTGAGCGGCCCGGCGTTACGCGCCGGCGGCACCGGTTCGGTGGCGAGCGCGGCCAGGGTGCTGATCGCCGACGGCCGCGCGTACGGGGACTTGCCCTCCACGGCGGCATAGAGGGTGGCGCCCAGCGACCACAGGTCGGCCTCCGGCCCGGCGGTGCCGTCCCGGGCCCGCTCCGGCGAGATGTACGCCGGCGAACCGAGCACCATGCCGGTACGGGTGACGTTCGGGTCACCGGGGATCGTGGCCAGGCCGAAGTCGGTCAGCACCACCCGGCCGTCATTGCCGAGCAGCACGTTGCCGGGCTTGACGTCGCGGTGCATGATCCCGGCCTTGTGCGCGGCCTTCAAGGCGTTCAGCACGCCCAGCCCGATCTCGACGGCACGGGCCGGCGACACCGGACCGTCCGCCGCGATGGCGTCCTGCAACGACCGGGACGCCACGTACTCCATGACGATCCACGGGTCACCGTCGGTGCGGAGCACGTCGAAGATGCGTACGACGTTGATGTTGTTGAGCCGGGCGATGGCCCGCGCCTCGCGCAGTGAGCGTTCCCGCATCTCGCGGCGCTCGTCGTCGGTCAGACCCGGCGGCGGGACGAGTTCCTTGATCGCGACGTCGCGGTGCAGCACCTCGTCGCGCGCCTTCCATACCCGACCCATGCCGCCCTGACCGAGCGGCGAGATGAGCCGGTACCGGTCGGCGACAAGTTGGGGGGAAGCGTCTGACATCGCTGAGACGGTACCCGGCAGCGCTGACGGTCACACCGCCGGCACGCCACTGTGCGACGAAGGTCAAGCTCACATTGCGTACGCTGAGAGTATGTCTGTCGAGGAGCCGCTGTTCCGGATCGTGCGCGGCGTGCCCACCGCCGAGGAACTGGCCGCGTTGGTGGGCGCGATCGTGGCCCGGTCCCGACCGGTGGCCGGACCCGCACCGGCCCCGACCTCGGCGTGGGCGCGTAGCGGACGCCCGGCGGGAGCGGGCCTGGTGCCCGGCACCGGCGCGTGGCGCGTCTCCGGTCTGCCCCGCTGACCATCCCGGTACCGCGACCCCGGCGCCGGCGCCGCGCGGGCGGCGGTTGGGGCTGCCAGGGGCGGCTTCCACCTATTAACCTCACTCAGGGGAACGGGGCCGTGACGGTTGGGAGGGGCCGATGATCCCTGAGGAGGATCGACCAGCGTCCTGGTTGCGTGGTCACGACGGCATCGAGGCAGACATCCGCCAGATGCGGGACTTCGCCGACAAGCTCCGCGCCGAGGTGGAGAGCAACTACACACCGCACCTGTCGTACATCGCCAACGACATGCTCACTCAGGTGTCCAACCCGGCGGACGCGTTCGTCGAACTGGTGCAGTTCATGCGCGCCCACTGGGAGACCCAGCAGGCGGCGACCAACGCCGTCTGGGGCCTCGGCGACACCACGGGTCACCTGGCGGCGGCAGCTAAGGAGGTCGCCGACCGGTACGGCGACGCCGACGCGTTCTCCGCGGCCCGGGTGGCCGACGTCCAGCAGGCGCTCGGTCGGCACGCCGTGCCGACCGGGCAGCAACCCGAGCCGTCCCCGTCGCTCACCGATCCCACCGGCCCCGACAACTGGGGTCCGGTGGTGCTGCCGTGAGAGACCCGGGCGTCGGCCGCAGCGGCGGCCTAACCGACTGGTACCTGATGAACGTCGCCGACATGTGGGCGTGCCTCCAGGATCACCGGACCGACAACCACTGGCGGCATGTCGCAGGCTGGCGCAAGGTCTGCGAGCTGGCCGACCAGCATCTCGCACGACTCAGGGCGTACCGCGCGAGCCTGGCCCAGGTCTGGCCCCCGGATACCAACACGGCCGCCCGCGCGTACGTCGCCGAACTGGACGACCTGATCGAGCAGGTACGGCGTACGCACGACGCCGCCGCCGCCAACCAGAACGCATTGTCGGCCGCCACCCAGGCCATCAGCAGCACCCGCACCGAACTCAAGAAGATCTACGACGATTACGCCGGCAAGCTCCAGCAGAAGCGGGCGTGGGAGGAGACCGCAGCCGACCCTAAGGCTGTCGCCGGCAGCCGAACGAGCCAGCCGCCGGTCACCGACGCCGATCTGGAACGGCTGAACATCCAGGCGCGCGGCATCATGTACGGCCTCAGTGGCGAGCTCCAGCAAGCCCAAGTAATGCTCCGCCACCCCCCACCTATGCTCCGAACTCAACCCGCTAGGGATCAACCACCCGTCGAGGGTCACTCCGCCGCAGGAATTGCTACCCCAATCATCCCGCCCATCGTGCCGGTGCCACTACCTTCGGCAACCGACTCGCCGGTCAATCGGCCGCCCTCCGCACCTCGACCGATAGCCGTGCCCAGAGCTTCAAACGCAGGCCCCGTGCTCGGTGGGACTAGCCCAGGCCCCGCTCCCGCACTTGCTAATCCCGCAGCACCCCCCACCGCACCGGCTGCTCCTTCCCCGAGCTTGGACTCTCCGCCGGCACCACCGCTCCCTTCAGGCAGGCGGTCTGCCATCTCGGCGCCAGGGCAGGTCCAGTCCGGCCAGGCCAATCGACCCAGCGGCGGGCCGAAACCGACGCCACGAGCGATGCCGCCTGGAGGACTAATCGGCGGAGTCCCTGGGGCTGGGCTCAGTCAACCGGCGGCCGGCGGTGGGCAGCCCCGTAGGGTCAATCCAATTGGGGGAGTCATCGGGGGTGGCGCGGCTGGCACCGCACCGACCGGCGCAGCAGGCTCGCGGCCAGGCAGTGGCAGGGCATTCGGCGGAACCCATGCATTCCCACCCATCGGCGGCTCCCCGCACTTCGGCATCTCGAACACGAGCGGGATGGGCAGCATTTCCAACCAGTCTGGCCGGCGGGACCGCCACGGCGAAGAGCCACGCCGCTGGGATCCGGACCATCCTTGGGAGACAGACCAAGGTGTTAGCCCTGTGGTCCGGCCACCCGATGACGACGGGCCAATTGACCCTGGTCCGGCCATCGGCCTTAGCAGGTGAGTCCCCCGGGCAGGCACGCTTGGGCTGCGCTGCTAATCGCGTCAATTCTCACCACACTTGCAATCCATCCGTCGCGCGTCCATGCGACGGTCACATCACCTTCCCCAGCCAGTAACCATATTCGCAACGTGCAATGGCACCTGAACTATCTATCAGTCGACAAGGCCCACAGGCTCAGCCAGGGTGAGGGGATAGTAGTCGCCGTGCTGGACACCGGCGTCTATCCACACCCCGACCTCCGCAACAACCTACTGACGGGGACAGACATCATTCGCGGTGGAAGCGGCGATGGCCGGCTGGACCGAGACGGGCATGGCACCGGCATGGCCGGCCTCATCGCAGCCCACGGCCGCTCGACGAACAGAGGTGCGCTGGGGATCGCGCCTCAAGCAAAGATCCTTCCGATCCGCTTCAAGATCCACGGCCCTGAGGGCGCGGCCGACGGTCTCAGCCAAGCCATCGAGTTCGCCGTCAGCAATGGGGCCCGCGTGATAAGCATTTCTTCTGCCGGAGCACCAGACCTCGAATTGCAGCAGGCCATTCAGGAAGCGACCCATGCAGACGTCGTAGTTGTGGCGGCCGCCGGCAACAACCCCGACGATCAAAATGTCGGATTTCCTGCAGCATATCCGAACGTGATCGCCGTTGGCGGAATCGATCAGAGCGGGAGGCACGCCAAGGTTTCCGTTACCGGACACGATGTTGACGTCGTGGCGCCAGCGGTTGGGATCTACAGCACTAACTTCAATGGCGAGTATCGAAGCGGCACTGGCACGTCTGGGGCTGCGGCGATTGTGGCGGGGGCGGTGGCGTTGATTCGGGCCAAGTATCCGTATCTGCCGGCCGACGAGGTGGTGCATCGGCTGACTGCCACCGCGATCGACAAGGGGCCGCCTGGCCGTGACGATCAGTACGGCTACGGGGTAATCGACCTGGTGGCGGCGCTGACGGCAGACGTACCGCTTCGGGGTTTCGAATCGGTGCCGGCGACCGCGCCGGGGGGTGGTGGTCCGAGCACGGCGAGGGCGGATGGGCCTCGGGCCGATGGGGAGCGGGCAGCGACGGTGTGTGGTCTGGTCACGCTTGGCGTTTTGTTGGCGGCCAGCGGCGCGTGGGCGCTGTTCATCCGGCGTCGGCGGCGATCCGATGATCCGCCGCCGCGAATCACTCGTTGAGGTGTCGGCGTGTCGCTGCGGGGTGAGGTGTGTGCCAGGAGCGGCGATGTCACCCAGACATAAATATGTCACTGAGACATCACGGCTCTTCGAAGTTAAGCGGGGTTGAGGTGTCCGCGGTGGCGTCGGGTGGTGGCGGTGCGGGTGCGTAGGCGCTGGTTGTCGGGGTTGCGGAAG
>BIFP01000021.1 GCA_005402585.1 Micromonosporaceae bacterium KJ-029
ACGCCCGGTTACATTCCGAACCCGGAAGCTAAGCCCTCCAGCGCCGATGGTACTGCACCCGGGAGGGTGTGGGAGAGTAGGACACCGCCGGACATCTTCTTTGAGGGCCACCCCGTATCCGGGGTGGCCCTCAACATTTTTCCACCAATTCGTCACGGCTGGCGTGGCGCGGGGAAACGGCACGCGGTTCTGAGACGCCGGCGCTAGCCTGACGCGGGTGACGGCACGCACGGCCGAGGCGGACAGTTCCACCGCGTTGTGGCGAGATCGCTCCTTCGCCATGTTCTGGTCGGCGCAGACCCTCTCGGTGCTGGGCGACGGGTTCGCGTCGGTGGCCGTACCGCTGCTGGTGCTCCAGGTGACCGGGTCGCAGCGACGGTGCTGCGGGCGCCAGGGCAGGTCTTACACTCGTCCGCACAAAGCAACTCCGGAGTTGCCTGGCAGTCCCACAGCCTGTCGCGTCTCGCGCCCAGGCTCCGCAACTCACGGCCGGCCCCGCATCGCACGCCTAGCGCGGCGGTGACCGCCGGCCGGTGCCAGGTGATGGGGACGGCTGGTGGGCGTACCACATGGAACGGCCCCGCCGGCGGGGAGCTGGCGGGGCCGCGACGAGCCTTTTGTGGGACGGCGATCAGGAAGGCTCCCGCCCGCAGATGAAGCGAGGCTCCGCGTCGTAGGTCCAGGTGAACTTCTCCCGTTTGACGACCTTGCCGTCCTTCTTGATGACGCGGAAGGCGTCCTGGGTGAAGCCCTGACTGCCGTTGGCGGGGATGCAGCTGGGCCCCGGTTCGAGGTAGACCGTCCTGGGTGAGGTGATGTTCCGCCGGGGGCCGTACTCGGTCTTGACGCTGTCCCAGATCTTCGTGCTCCACATCGACACGGTGATCGAGTTGGCGGTGTACGAGGTGTCGATCAGGACGCCGTACTCGGTGTTGTTGCGGAACTTGAAGTCGAGGTTGGGCCAGAAGATGGTCGACTCGATGACCGCCGGGTAGCGGCTGAAGTAGTACGAGTGCGGCTTGTGCTCGACGTCCTGGAGCCCGGCGTAGTACGACGCGTTGAACAGGGTGGTGGTGAACTGCGAGGTGCCGCCGCCGACCCCCGGCACGAGCTTGCCGTCGAGGATGACCGGGGCGTCGCGGTAGCCCTGCGCGTAACCGCGCTCGCCGGTGTGCCCGTTCAGCGAGAACGTCTCGCCGGGCAGCACCACGGTGCCTTTCACGTCGTTGGCGATCGTCACGATGTTCTGGCTGCGCGGCGAGGAGAGACCGCCGGTGAAGTTGGTGGTGAAGGAGGAGACCTTCTCCTTGATACCCAGGCCGGCGAGCTTCTCCGCGGTGAGCTTCGGCTGGACCGGCTTGAGGTCGGCGGAGACCGTACGGTCCTCGCTGCGCGGTAGCACGGCGAGCAGGTCACGGCCGAGCGTGCTGGTGTCCACCTGCTGCCCCGGGCGCCCGTCGACCACCTTCGGCTTGCCCCCGGAGATGCTCATCTTTGCATCCTTCGGCGCGACCTCGACGGCGTCGAGCTTGTTCCCGAGGGCGGCCCGCAGCTGCTTGACGTCGACGCTGGGCGTGAGCTTGCCAGTCTTGTCGGCCTTGAAGCGGAGCCCCTTGGCGATCACCTGTGGCGAGATGTTCACCGACCCCCGCTCGGTGGTCAGCTTCACCGGTGCCGCCACCGCCGGCTTGGCCAGCTCGGCGACCATCCGGTCCAACTCCTCGGCGGAGGTGGCCGGGTGGTTCTCCACCAACGGTACGGTCACCGGCTGCCCGCTGAGCCAGCCCTCCTTGACCACCTGCGCGGAGTGCTCCGCGTCCACGGCGAGGCTCGGCTTCGGGTAGCGCACCTTCGGCGTGGTGCCGGAGAAGGTGATGGCCGGCATCGTCATCTTCCGGCCCTGGTTGCCGACCAGCTTCTTCAGCTCGGCCTCCAGCTTCGGCACGTCGACCGACACCACCGGCTGGATCTCTCGTGAGCCGACCAGCCGGTCCACAGCGTGCGCGTCGGCGGCGGCTGCGGCGGCCACGGTGGCGTCCACGTCGACGGTGAGCCCGACCTCGGCCGGGTTGATCTCGGCCGTCCGCTCGCCCACGCGTACCTGGATCGGGGCGGTGAGTTCGGCCGCGCGCCGGTCGAGCTGCGCCCGCAACTCCCGCGCCGCGTCCGTCCGACTGCGCCCGCCGAGTTCGGTGCCCAGCACGGTGGTGCCGCGCGGCACGTCACCGGCGTACGCCCAGACGGCCACTGCGCCGACGGAAGCGAGCACGGTGGTGGCCACCCCGCCAGCGATGAGCAGCCGGAACCGGCGTGGGCGGGACGCGACGGCCTGCTCGCCGGCGCCCACGGAGGGCTCTGGCCGATCGGTCGGCCAGTTGACCGCGGTTACTTCCACGGTGGGCCGATCGTCGGCGGGAGGAGTCTTCTCGCCGTACAACGTCACAGCAACCTCTTTGGGGAACGCCGCAGGGGGGTGGGCCCCTGCCCGGAAGACACCTACGGTAACCAACGGCGGGGCTCCGCCGGGAGTCTACGTCCCGCTGGCCCGGGCGCCCGCCGTGCAGGTGTCGTGGTGCGTCCGCCCAGTGACTTTCAGTGACATAAGCGCGTCGGTGGTGTTAGGCACCCACGGCATGTCGAGGAGGTCCCTCACCGCACGGTCACAGCCGCGACCTCACTCGGCTCGCCCTCGTCCTGACCGTCGGTGACGACAACCCGGAACTCGTACCGGTGATCCCGGACGAGCAGGATGACGTCCGAACGGGTTTCGGAAACCGGGTACCGGTCGGCCCGCCACGGCTCCCCGGTGGTCGCGTCGCGTAGGTATACCCGGTAGGCGAAGTCGGGGCCGGCCGACCGCCAGCTCAGCCGCACCTCACCGGAGCCGCTTGCCGTCGCGACGAGCCCGGCAGGCGTGGGCAGCCGGGGCGTGGCCCGGACTGGTTTGCTCAACGGGCCGGGACCGGCCTGGTTGACTGCGGCCACCGCGAACTCGTACTGGTGCCCGTTGCGCAAGAGCGTGATGGTGGCGCGGTTTCCCTGCACCGGCACCTTCTCCTCGGTGAACTCCCGCTCCCCGGTGGTGAGGTCGCGCCGGTATACCCGGTGCCATCCGCCGGGCACCGAGGACCGCCAGGTCAGCTCGACGCTGCCCGCCTTGGGCTCGGCCCGCAGGTTCTGCGGGGCGGCGTCCGGCGGAGCGAACTGGGCGCGTACCCGAACCGGGTCGGAGAATCCGCCCTCACCGCCGCTGTTGACCGCGCGGACGGCGAACTCGTACTCGTGATCATGCTCGAGGTGCCGGGCGAGGTGTGCCGGTCCGGCCTCCACCGCCGGTAGGCCGAGCCGGGGCTGGCCCCGGGTCACGTCCCGCCGGTAGATCCGATAGCTGACGCCCGGTCCGAGCGTCTTCCAGGTCACTCGTACGTTGCCGTCGGCCAGCGGTACGGCGGTGAGCCCGCTCGGCGGGGCTGGCGGGGTGACGAAGGCGGTAGCCCGGGCCGGCGCGGAGTGCGGACTGTCTCCGCCGCCGCCCACCGCGATCACCGTGAACTCGTACGTCCGGGCGTGCCATAGCGAGTCGATGGTGGCGGTGGTTCCGGTGTACGTGCCGACGAGGGCCCGGCCACGCTCACCCGAGCTGACCTCACGCCGGTAGACCTGGTACACCTGGACGAACGGCACCGCTTCCCAGCGCAGCGTGACATCCCCGGCGATTCCGGCAACGGCCAGCACGCCATTCGGGGCCGGTGGCGGTGGCACGGTGGCGGTCATCCGAGCCACCGGCGACGGCGGGCTCTCCCCGCGTCCGACGGTGGTCACCTGGAACTCGTACTGATGACCATTGACCAGGAAGTCGGCGGACCAGCGCGTCTCGGCGGTCGGTTCACCGAGCCGGACGAAGTGGGTCTGACCGGTGGTGACGTCACGCCGATGCACCTGGTAGCGCAGCTTGTCGTCCCCGGCGGCACGCCATGTCAGGTCCGCGTTACCGGCACCCTGGGCCACCGCGCTCAGCGCCGACGGCGACGGCGGCACATCCCGTTGGTCCGACTGGCGGCGGGGCCAGTCGATCTCGATGAACCTCGGCCGGTAGACGCTGGCGTCGGCGTACGTCACCGCGTCGTCGAGGTTGTTCACGTTGTACGAGATCAGAAGTTTGCCGGGCCGGGCCAACTCGGGATGCACGTCCGCGTCGTAGACGATGTGCCCGGCCGCGTTCTCCGGAGCCCGATGCAGGTAATCCGGTCCCTCGAAAGGCCCGGTCGGGACGGCGGCCGAGTACGCCACCAGTTCGGCGCTCAGGGCCAGGTTGTTCTCGTGGGTGACGAGCACGTACCGCCCGCCGATTCGCTGCACTCCGTACGCGGTGCCGACGCCGCTGAGCACCCGGGCCGAGGCGGCGACGTCCGGCACCCAGGTGGTGCCCGTCCAGAACTCCCACCGGCCGCCGATGTCGTCCCCGGCGACCCGGGCGACGTGCGCGAACTTCGCCTCGCCGACCGCCTCGGTGCCGTACACGTAGGTGTGTCCGCCGTCGCGGAGCAGCGTGGAGCCCCAGGAGATTCGGTCGCCGAGGGGCAGCGGCCGCAGCCCGGTGGGCGCCAACGAAGGCAGCGCGAAGGTGGCCAGCTCGGTGCCCAGCAGGATGTGGTCCAGCGGCCCGGCGCCGGTGCGACGGTAGCGGTTCACCAGCACCTGGAGGGTTTCTTCGACGACCTGGGCGTCGCCGACCCAGTAGAACTGGTCGGCGGCCGGCGGCGGCACCAGGGCGGCCGGGTTCTCGCTGGTTCCGCCGTGCACAGTTTCGCGCAGCTCGTCGCCCTGCTGTACCACCGCCGAGTTGTTGATGAAGGGGGCGGTATGCGGGCGCGAACCATCCGGGTTGACAGGGCCGAGAAACGTGTCGGAGAAGAGCCAGAGCATCCGGCCGTCGGGAAGTCGCACCGAGGCCGTCCGGTCGGCACCGCTCCACCAGCCCGAGGTGTCGCCGTACTGGTCGAAGAGGGTGGTCAGCTTGGCGGCCGAGAAACCGCCTTGCGGCTCCGGGGATCGGCGTACGGCTGCGGCCAGGGCCAGCACCAGTACCGTCACCAGGCAGATCGCGCAGAGCAGTAGCAGCCAACGGGCTGGCCGGCGTACGCCGAACCGCCCCCGGCCCGAGTCGGCCACCAGCACCAGAAACCCCCGTCTACTGAACCTTTTTCCAGCCTCCCCCCTGCGGTCCGTCGTGCCCTTGGGTGAGAGCCGGGGTGCGGGCGCCACGTGGTTCAGGTGGAAAAGGTTCACTGGTTACTCGGTCTGCAGCTTGGCACGGGCTCCAGTTGGGGCGGTAGCGGCCGTACGGGTGTTTTCGATCCCGGTGTCCACTCTGCGTCGGACCGTCAGGGCTCCGGTCACCAGCGCGGTGATCGCGGCTGTTACCAGCGCGGCGCTCGCGATACCGGCGACGGTGTGCGGCACAGCGAACACGACCGCGGTGACGAACGCCAGCGCCGAAATCCACAGTGGTGCGGACGGCCACCGGGCCGAGGCCGCCACCCGAGCGTTGACCAGGACGAAGACCAGTGCGTACAGGGCGCCGGTGGCCGCGAACAGCGGCGCGTACCGGCCGGCGGCGGCGTAGTAGGGGCCGCCCGCCAGCCGGAAGGCGAGGCCACCGGCGAGCGCCGACCCGAGCACCAACACCGCGCCGGCGGCGCCGACCAGGCCCAACGCGGCGAGAAGGGTCCGCCGGTCACCCCGAGCCAACCGGGGCAGGGCGATCACGGTCACGACCTGCGGTGCCCAGAGCGCTCCCTTGGTCAGCACGGTGCCGACCGCATACGTGCCCGAGGCGTCCGGCGGCAGGAACCGCCGGGCCAGCAGAAGGTCAGCGTAGGAGACGACGAGCATCGCCAGGGTGGCGCCGCCGGCGGTGAGCACCGCGCGAGTGGCCAGCCTCGGGGCAACCGGGTCGATGCCGGCACCCCGGTTGAGCCGGACCAGCAGCGCGAGCACCAGCGCGGAGGTGACTGCGCCGGCCAGCAGCGAACCGGTGAGGCCGCCGCCGAGCGCGAGCCCGCCGACCATCCCGCCGTACCGGCCGACGGCGAGCATCGCCATCCCGGCGGCCAGGCGCAGGAAGCGCTGGTCCCCCTGCATCTCGCCGAGCCACCGGCCGGCGGCGACCACTGCCACGGTGAGCAGGCCGAGCAGCAGCACGGCGATCGCGGGTAGCCGGAGCTGGATGGCGGCAACCGGAAGCACAACGGCCAACAACGCCGTGGTGACCAGCACGGTCAGCACCGCCGGCCGGGTGGTGGCGGCCCGCGCGTGCCTGGCCCGGTGCACGGCGACCGCGATCTGCAGGCCGGTGCTGGCCACCCCACCGATCGCGCCGAGGGCCAGCAGCGTGGCGAGCGCGCTCAGCTCCGCCGGGGGCAGGTGTCGCGCTCCGAGGACCGGCACCACGTATGCCAGTCCGTTGACGAACAGGCCGGCCACCGTGACGGCGAACCCGGCCGCGCCGATGCCGGCCGCCCAGCCGCGTCTGTCCCAGTCCCTGCCCATGACCGCCCCGTTGTCGCCGGCTCCGCCGGTGACCGGCGGCGCGTACAGTGTCGCCACGTCGACGCCCTCGTCGGGTCGCCTGAGGTCAGGCCGGCGCCTCATCGGGTCAGCGTGTCGAGTCAGGCGGGCGCCTGGCCGGGTCAGCATATTGAGGAGGTCAATCCTGCGGGAAAGGTTGCTGCTCGCCGGGGTCGGGCTGGCCGTCACCGGACTCGTCCTCGCTCCGCTCGCCGCGCCCGGCTACGTGCTCAGCTACGACATGGTCTTCGTGCCCCGGCAGCCGTGGCGCGCCGAACTCGTGCTGCCCACCGGTTCGCTGCCGCGCGCGGTACCGCTGGACGCGCTGGTCTCGCTGACCAACCTGGTGCTGCCGGGCTGGTTGCTGCAACGGCTGGTGCTCGCCGCCGCGCTGCTGCTCGCCGCGATCGGGGCTGGCCGGTTGGTGCCGGCGCGGCATCCGGCCACCCGCCTGGTCGCAGCGGTCGGGTACGCGTGGACGCCGTACCTGGCCGAGCGGCTGTTGATCGGGCACTGGGGACTGCTGCTGGCGTACGGGGCGCTGCCGTGGCTGGTCAGCGCGGCTCTCCGGGTACGCGAGGGGCGTTCGGGCGGTCTGCCCCGGTTGGCGCTCGCGGCCGCGCCCGCGGTCGTCATCCCGACCGGCGGGCTGATCGCGGTGGTGGTCACCGTGATGCTGGTCGTCCGGCGGGGCGGTGCCCGGGTCGGCGCGGCGGCGGTGGGCCTGGTGCTGGCGTTGAACCTGCCCTGGCTGGTCGCGGCGGCACTGACCGCTCCCGACGGGCGTACCGACCCGGACGGCGTGGCCGCCTTCGCCGCCCGGGCGGAGAACTGGAGCGGGGTATTCGGAGCGCTGGCCGGCACCGGTGGCATCTGGAACGCGCAGACCACCCCGGTGAGCCGGACCTCCCCGCTGGCCCCGCTGGCGACCCTGGTGCTTCTGGTGCTGGCAGTGCTCGGGTTCCAGGCATTGCGGCGGCGTTGGCCGACCGGTATCGCCGACCGGCTCGCGCTGCTGGCGGCCGGTGCCTTCCTCACCGCCGCCCTCGGCGTGTTGCCGGGCACGTCCACCATGCTCGAATGGCTGGTCGCGGCGGTGCCGGGAGCCGGGCTGCTCAGGGACGGGCAGAAGTTCCTCATGCCGTACGCGCTGTGCCTGGTGCTCGGTGCGGCGCTCGGTGCGGAACGGCTGGCCGGCGCTCTCGCCGGCCGAGCGGGCCGGGCCGCCGCGGGTGCGGTACTGGCCGGGGCGGCGCTCCTGCCGGTGGTGGTCCTGCCCGACCTGGCGCTCGGCGCGGCGGGGCGGTTGCGTCCGGTGAACTACCCGGCGGACTGGGCTGCGGTCGCCGCCCGGCTCGACGGAAAACCGGGCGAGGTGCTCTCACTGCCGTTCGGCGCCTATCGGGCCTATCCGTGGAACGGCGGCCGGACGGCGCTCGACCCGCTGCCGCGCTACGTCAACGCGGATGTGCTCGTCGACGACACCCTGTGGGTGGGCCGTACCGAGGTCAGCGGTGAGAACGCGCGGGCCGCCGAGGTCCGTCGGCTGCTGGCCGGTGGGGCGCCGGCCAGCGCGACCGGGGTGCGCTGGGTGGTGGTGCAACGCCTGGTCGGCGATTACCGGGTGGATCCTGCCGTGCTGGCCGGGCTTCGCCAGGTCTACGCCGGCCCCGACCTGTCGCTCTACGAGAACCCGGGGATGTGAACGCAGGGGGCCGACTGCCGGGGTGCGGTCAAAGGGTTGGTATCGACGATCCTCGCGGCCCTCCCCTGCCGCGCTACTTGGTGGTAACGTCCGGCGCACGCAGCTCACGAGGAGGAAAACCACCCCATGCGCACTGTGCTTTCGTTGGTACTCATCGGAGTGGCTGCGGTCGCTCTCGGTGTGTTCGGCACGGTGGCGTTGGCCACCACCCTGAGTGGTACGTCGGCGAGCGAGGCGGCAACGGCCGAGGATGCCCGGATCAGCAGTTCGGGAGGCAACAGCAACAGCAGCGATGGCGGCAGCCAGCCGCTGGTCTATGGCAACAGGTAGGTCGTCGCCACCTGTTCGGTCGGCGTTCGCGCCGGCGCCTTCGCGGCCCTCATGACGAGGGCCGCGAACTTTTCCCCCGAGACCGGCCAGGTGAACCGGCCGGCGTGCGCCCGCGCCGCTTCCCCCATCGTCGACCGGTACGTCTCGTCGGTCAGCAACAGCCGTGCCTTTGCCACGAAGTCATCGATATCGTCGGCGAGCAGGCCGGTCTCGCCGTCGACCAGCGCCTCCTCGACACCGCCCGCCCCTCGGAACGCCACCGTCGGGGTGCCGACCGCGGCGGCCTCCACGATGGTCAGTCCCCAGCCCTCCTTGATCGAGGGCGTCAGCGCGACCCAGGAGGCGGCGAGTAGTTCCCGCTTCTCCTGATCGCTGACGAAGCCGGTGAACCGGACCCGGTCGGTGACCTCGAGGTCAGCCGCGAGTTGCCGAAGTTGCGGCTCCCACCAGCCCTGTCCGGCGACCGTCAGGGTTAGCCCGGGAAGTTCCTCGGCGAGGTTCGCCAGCGTACGCAGGGCCACCTCGACCTGCTTGTGCGGCACCAGCCGCCCGAGCACCACCAGCGACGGGTGTGTCGATCGCTGGACCGCCCGAACGGTCATGTCGGGGGTGCCGTTGTGCACGATGGCGACACGGGCCGGATCGATACCAAGGCTGGCCAACTCGACCTGGGTGGCGGTGGAGACGGTCACGTACTGGCAGCGGCGGTAGACGCGGGGAGCCAACCAGGACTCCACCCACCAGCCGAACCGGGCCAGCCAGCGACCCAGCACCACGCACCATTGTTCTCGGTGCACATGGTGCACCAACGCGATCACGGGCCGGCGGGCGTAGAGCGCGGAGAGGAAGGGCAGGCCGTTGCAGACGTCCACGATCAGGTCGGGTCGGCCGCCGTGACTTTGGGTCAGCGGCCCGATACCCAGGGCGCCGGCCAGGTATAGGAGCGCGGCCCGTAGGTAGACCGTGTGCCGGCCGCCGCGCCGCAACACCCGTACGCCTTCGGCGGTGACCTCCTCGGCCAAGCCGTTGACATGGGTGGCGCAGAGCAGGGTGGCGCGGTGGCCTCGGCGGACGAGTTCGCCGGCGATCCGCTCGACGTACACCTCGGAGCCGCCGCCCTCCGGGTTCCGGGTGTCCCGCCAGTTGAGGAAAAGTACGTGCCTAGTGGCGGCAGCTGGTGCTTCCACACTCACTCCTACTGCCGAGTAATCTTCGCGGGTCGCGTCACACTATGGGCTTCGTCACGTAGCCCGCAATGCCCTCTCGGAGGCGAGATGCAGCAATCTCCGGTCCGCCCGGAGCCGGCCGAGCGATCGGACGACGCATCGAGAACGGTGTGGCGTCTGCGCTTGGTCGCGGTCTGTCTCGGTTTGTCGGCCCTGGCGTTCCTCCAGGATCCGGGAATGATCGTCATCGACACGAAGGTCGACCTCGCGATCGATCCAGCCGGATGGATGAGCCGCGCCCTGCACGTCTGGGACCCGGAGGGGACCTTCGGCCAGCTGCAGAATCAGGCGTACGGCTATCTCTGGCCGATGGGACCGTTCTTCCTCGCCGGCGAACTCCTCGCCATACCGGCCTGGGTGGTGCAGCGGCTGTGGTGGGCGTTGGTGATGACGGTGGCCTGTACCGGCGTCGTCCGGCTCGCCGAGCGGCTGCACATCGGTACGCCATGGGCCCGGCTGCTGGCCGGTGTCGCCTTCGCGCTCTCACCGCGGTTGGTGACCGAACTCGGTCCGATCTCGGTGGAGGCGTGGCCGAGCGCGCTCGCCCCCTGGGTGCTGGTGCCGTTGGTCGGGCTGGCCGAGGGAGCATCGGTGCGCCGCGCGGTGACCCGGTCCGCGCTTGTGGTGGCCTGTGCGGGCGGGGTGAACGCGACCGCGGTGCTGGCGGTGGTCCCGTTGGCCGGGCTGTGGCTGGTCGGCCTCCACCCCGCCTGGCTACGGATCCGTGCGCTGGTGGCCTGGGGGCTGGCCGTCGCGGCGGCCACCGCTTGGTGGTTGGTGCCACTGCTGCTGCTGGGCCGGTACAGCCCGCCGTTCCTGGACTACATCGAGACCGCGCCGGTGACCACCGCGCCGACGGACACCACCACCATCCTGCGCGGCGCCGCCCACTGGCACGCGTACCTCAACGGGGCGTACGGACCGCCCTGGACCGCCGGCTGGCGACTGGCGACCGAACGACCGCTGGTGGTGGCGACCCTGGTGGTGGCTGCACTCGGCATCGCCGGGCTGGCCCGGCGTGGGATGCCGTACCGACGGTTCCTGATCACCGGCCTGCTGGTCGGGCTGGCGCTGGTCGGGCTCGGTCACGTCGGTCAGCTCGACGGGTTCGCCGCGCAGAGCCTGCGGAACTTCCTCGACGGGGCCGGGGCGCCGCTGCGCAACGTGCACAAGTTCGACGTCGTGCTCCGCCTACCGCTCATCCTCGGCCTGGCCCACCTGGTCGGACTGGTGCTGCGCGCCGCCCGGGCCGGCGACCGGCCCGACCTGCCGGCGGGAGCGCCCCGGCTGCTCCAGCCGGTGCGGATGCGCGCCGCGCTGGTCGCCGGTACGGCGCTGGTCTCGGTGGCCGGCGTGGCCGCACCCGCGCTCGCCGGCGGGCTCGCCGCGCCGGGCAGCTACCGCGAGGTGCCTGGCTACTGGCGGCAGGCCGCCTCCTGGCTCGACCGCAACGCCGGCGACGACCGGGTGCTGGTGGTGCCGGCGGCCCGATTCCCCCGCTACCTCTGGGGAAGCCCGAGCGACGAGATGACCCAGCCGCTGCTCAACAGCCCGTGGGCGGTGCGCAGTTCGATCCCGTTGACCCCGCCGGGCACCATCCGCCTCCTGGACACGGTCGACTCGGTGCTGGCCAGTGGGGAGGGCTCGGCCGGCCTGGCGGACCTGCTCGCCCGCTCCGGCGTGCGGTACCTGCTGCTCCGGTCCGACCTGGACTACGGCCGCTCCGGCGCCACCCAGCCGGTGGTGGTGCGGCAGGCGCTGGAACGCTCGCCCGGCCTGCGCGCGGTCCGTAGCTTCGGCCCCGAGGTCGGCGGGGGCGCACTGCCCGGCAACTTCGTCGACCGGGGCCTCGACGTCAAGGTCCACGCGCTGGAGGTGTACGAGGTTCAGCGGCCGGTCAGCCCGGTGGTGGCGTACGACGTTGACGGCATGACCACAGTCGTCGGTGGGCCCGAGTCGCTGCTTGCCCTGGCCGCCGCGGACCGGCTGCCCGCCGCCCCGGCGGTGCTGGCCGGGGATCGGCCGGCGGAACTCGACGGCGGACGGGTAACACTCACCGACGGCCTGCGTCGGCGGGAGGTCGCGTTCGGGCAGTCGCGCGACAACGCCTCGGCGACGATGACGCCGACGGAGCGGACGCGGCTCGGCGCCCCCGCGCGGGACTACCTCCCGGACTGGGGGGAGGAACAGGCCACGGTGGTGCGCTATCACGGCATCGGCTCGGTCACCGCGTCGAGTTCCTGGTCGGATGCGCAGCCGCTGGGTGGTGGCCGTCCGGCTCACCAGCCGTACGCGGCCGTCGACGGGGACATCGGTACGTCCTGGCGTTCCGCACCCGGCATTCCGGCGGTGGGGCAGTGGTTCGAGGTGGAGCTGGACAAACCTCAGGTGGTTCGGGAGGTGCTCATCGCCTTCGACACCGGCGCCGACTCGCTGCCCACCCGGATCACGGTGACCGCCGGCCGGCAGCAGACCACGGTGGAGAGCTTCGCCCAGACGGTGGTGGCCAACCTGCCCGACGGCTACCCCACCCGCCGGGTTCGGGTCACCGTCGAACAGGTCTTCGACGTCCGGGCCGGCTTCGGCGGGGTGGGTATCACGGAGCTGGAGATACCCGGCGTCGAGGCCGAGCGGACCCTGGTCGTGCCACCGGCGCCGAGCACCACCGTGCCGGCCTCGGTGGTGCTCACCGCCGCGCCAGCCGTGTCGGCCTGCGTCTTCGACGAGGGACGGCCGCTCTGCGACGGCGGGTTGGCCCGCGCGTCCGAGGACGGTGACCGGATCGACCGTACGGTGGGTCTTCCCGTCGCCAGTGACTACCAGCTCAGCCTGCGGGCGCGGCCCCGACCGGGGCCGGCGCTCAACACGCTGCTCGACGGCGGTGGCCGGGCCGCGGTAACCACGGGCGTCACGCCGGTGGTCACCGCCTCCTCGGTGGAGGTGCCGCATCCGGCCGCCCGGCCCGGTGCGGTGGTGGACGGCGACCCGGCGACCACCTGGTACGCCGCAGACACCGACCGGCAGCCGTGGCTGCGGCTGACCTGGCCCAAGAAGCGGACGATCAGCGGTGTGCGGCTGGCCCTGCCGCCGACCGCCGCGGCTGCCCGGCCCTGGCAGGTCACCGTGATCGGTGACGGCGGGATGCGCGGCGGCGCGCTCGACGAGGGCGGCACGCTGGTCTTCGACCGGCCGCTGCTCAGCGACGAGATCACCGTGCTGATCACCGATGTCGTACCGGCCCGGACCCATGATCCGTACCGGCGGTTGTCCCGGGACCTCGCGGTGGGTGTCGGCGAGCTGACCGTACTGCCCGACGGCGCGCCAGACCCGGCTGACCTGATGGAGCCCGTTACGCTGCCCTGCGGCAGCGGGCCGACGGTCGAGGTGGCCGGCGCCGAACGCCGGACGTCGCTGGTCGCCACCCGACGCGAGCTGCTCGAGCTGCGCGATGTCGACGCGGTGCTCTGTGGTGACGGCGCCGAGTCCCCACTGGAACTGCCCCGGGGCGAGACCAGGGTGGTCGCGGCGGCCAGCCGACTCGCGACGCCCACCCAACTGGTGCTCACCCCGGACCCGGAGCTGCCCGGCCCGGACGGCGGCACGGCAGCCGGGGCGGCCGAGCAGAGCGTGGTGCGGACCCCGGTCCGGGTCGACGGCTGGTCGGCCACCGAACGCCGGCTCCACCTGGCCGGGCACCCGAACCAGCGGGTGCTGGCGTTGCGGGAGAACGCGAATGCGGGCTGGGTGGCCACCGCCGCCGGGCGGACGCTGACCCCGTTCGTGGTGGACGGCTGGCAGCAGGGTTGGTTGGTCCCGGCCGGGTTCTCCGGCGAGGTGGTGCTGCGGTTCGCTGCCGACCGTGGATACGTGCTCGCCCTGCGGATCGGTGCCGTGCTGCTCGCCGGGGTGGCGGTGCTGGCCCTGCTACCGGTGCGACGTACCGCCCCGATACCACCGGCGTCGGTTCACCGGCGGCGGTACCGCTTGGTGGCAGTGCTCTTCGGCGGGTTGGCGTTGCTGCTGGTCGGCGGCCCATCCGCCGGGGCGGTGATGCTGTTCCTCGCCGCCTTGGCGCTGACCGCGCGCGCCCTGGAGCCGCAACTGCACCCGCCGGACAAGCGGCAACTGCACCGGGTCCGGCAGGGTGTGGTGCGCTGGCTGCCGGTGGCCTGCTTCGCCGTCGCCGGCTGGTACACGATGGCCCTCGGCGGGCACACGGCGGCGGCGCCTCAGCTGGCTGCGGTCGCCACCGCCACCGTGCTCTGGCTGTCGGTGGTGATGCGCCGGCGGCGGGGCCACCGACGGCTCCAGAGCTGAAACGGGCGCTCGATGGCGTAGTAGCTGACCGCGGCGAGGACCAGCCCACCGACGACGGTGAGCAGGAACGTGGGTAGCGGGTCGCCGGTGAACTCGGGCCGGTCCTCGACGAGGTAGATGCCCTCCAGCACGAGCGGGTGCCAGAGGAACAGCCCGTAGGAAACCCGGCCGAGCCACCGGGCCAGGAGGCTGTAGAAGACGGCCTTGGTCCGCGTCGGCGGGCCGAACGCGATCGGCACGAGCAGCATCACCGCGACCACGAGGTACAGGAACAGCTTCGCGCCGAACTCACCGGCGGTCGGCTCAGCGAGGTCGCGCGGGCCGGCCAGTGGCGTGGTGGCGACGGCGAGCGCGGCCAGCGCGATGGCCCAGCAGGCCAGTGGGGCGGCGCCCAACTCGTCCAGCCACCGCCAGCGCTGGCCGCCGCCGGTGCGCAGTTCGACGTGCACGACGGCCAGTGCCATCCCGGCGCCGAACCAGGCACCGTACGAGGGCAGCCACATCGTGTGCAGGCCGAGGCTGAGCATGCCCAGCCCCATCAGCACCACCCACCCGCCGGTGACCAACAGCGCGGCCACGGCGATCCGGAATACCCGACCGGGGCGCCATTGCCGGCCGAGCAGCAGCACCGCGAGCACGGGCAGCACCAGATAGAAGGCGACCTCGGTGGCCAGGCTCCAGGTCTGGCCGAGTCCGTGCTTCAACTGGCCGTGCTGGTAGATCTGGGTCAGCGTGAAGTGCCGTACCCAATCGCCGGCTGTGGCCTGCTGGTTCTGCGGCAGCACCAGCAGGCAGACCACCACGGCGACCCAGTACGCGGGCAGGATCCGCGCGGCCCGCCGCCACAGGTAGCGCCCGGTTGTCGGGCCGGGCTGCCGGGTGGCCAGGGCATGGGCGTACGGCCGGAGCAGCAGGAAGCCGGAGAGCACGAAGAAGACGGCGACGCCCACGTCGAGCCGGGACAGCCAAGGGCCCAGCGACTCGTCGCCGGTGTTGCGTCCGGTGGCGAAGCCGACGTGGTGGCCGACGACGGCCAGCGCACCGATGACCCGTACCGCGTCGAGCGCGGGCAGTCGCCGCAGGACCAGATCGGGAATCGGGGCAGACATCAACCGTCCAGAGGGTCGCGTAAATATGTGACTCGGGAGTAACGTGCGCTCAGTCTATGGATCGCATGACCCGCCGGATACGGCTGACTGTTTTTGTTGGGAGGATCAGTGAAGGCTCGCCTGGGCGCCGCGCTGTTCGGCATAGGCGTTCTGTCGCTCGTGGTCGCCGCCGGTGCGGCGTTCTACGTGGCGCCGTCAGTGACGAAACTGCCGTACGACCTGGTGCTCTGTGACAAGGATGGTGGGCCCGAGGGCTGCCTGAAGGCAAGCGTCGCAGTCGCGGAGAACGCCCAGTTCATGCAGGTGGTCGGCACGACTCCGACGCTGCGGACCGGCAACCTGGAGGCGACCACCGAGGTAGTGCCGCAGGCCGGAACGACCAAGAACGAGATGACCGGTGACCTGGAGGGCAAGGCAGTCGTCTGGGACGTCTATGGCACGGTCAAGTGGGTGCCCTCCGGTGCCGTGATCAACCAGTACTCGGTGGAGTTCGCGCTGGACCGGGTGACCGCCGAGGCCGTGACGTGGGACAAGCAGTACCTCGACACCGACGGAGACGAGGACGCCGACCACAGCGTGGAGATGGCTGGGCAGACCTACAAGTTCCCGTTCCACACGGCGCGCAAGGACTACGAGTACTTCGACCGTGACCTGCGCCGGGCGCTGCCGATCAAGTTCGACGGCACCGAGCAGATCAAGGGCACCGAGACCTACCGGTTCGTCCAAGTCATCGAGGAGACCGACCTGAACATGCCGGCCGCCTCGATCGGCTTCCTGACCGGTGCGTTCGCACCGGAGGCGGCCAGCGGCAAGGTCCTCTACAGCAACACCCGGACCATCTGGGTAGAGCCCGTGAGCGGCAACTTCGTCAAGGTGCGCGAGCAGCAGAAGAAGACGCTGGTGCCCGATCAGGGCCCGACGACCACCCTGCTGGACGGCGACTTCAACTACACCGAGGAGACCATCGACAACAGCCTCGCGTCCGCCGGTGACACCCGCAGCAAGCTGCTGCTGATCAGCCGGAACCTGCCGATCGGGCTCGCCGTGCTGGGCCTGCTGCTGATCGTCGTCGCGTTCCTGGTCTCGCGCCGTAGTGCCCCGGCTGCCGGGGCCCGGCACGCCGCCGACCCGGCGCCGACCCGCATCGACCAGCCGGCGGTCCGGGACGACGAGCGGGAGGGCGGTCCGCTGACCGACGAGATTCCGCCCGCGTCGACGAACTGGAAGTCCGACGAGCCGACGGTGCCGGGCCAGCGGCCCGCGCAGGGCGAGGCGGAGAAGCACTGACCGGCTGAGCCGCGAGAACGCGCCGAGGGGCGGGCCCGATCGGCCCGCCCCTCGCCACAGGCCTAGAGGCGGGCCAGGGCGCGGCGTAGCGGGTCGAGGCCGAGTCCGCCGAGGTCGAGGGCCTGGCGGTGGAACTCGCGCAGGTCGAAGTCGGCGCCCTTGCGGGCCTTGGCGTCCTGCCGGGCCTGGAGCCAGATCCGCTCGCCCACCTTGTACGACGGTGCCTGCCCCGGCCAGCCCAGGTAGCGGTTCAGCTCGAAGCGCAGCATCTCGTCCGGCACCCGGCAGTGCGCCCGCAGGAACTCCCAGCCCAGCTCCGGCGTCCAGCGCTCGCCCGGGTGGAAGTCGAACGGGTTGTCCTTCGGGATCTCCAGCTCCAGGTGCATGCCGATGTCGACGATCACGCGCGCCGCCCGGAACGCCTGGCCGTCCAGCATGCCGAGCTTGTTGCCCGGGTCCTCCAGGTAGCCCAGCTCGTCCATCAGCCGCTCGGCGTACAGCGCCCAGCCCTCGCCGTGCCCGGAGACCCAGCAGAGCAGCCGCTGCCAACGGTTGAGCAGTTCGGCCCGGACGGCGGTCTGCCCGACCTGGAGGTGATGGCCGGGCACTCCCTCGTGGTAGACGGTGGTCACCTCGCGCCAGGTGGAGAAGTCGGTGACACCCTGCGGCACCGCCCACCACATCCGGCCCGGCCGGCTGAAGTCCTCGCTGGGGCCGGTGTAGTAGATGGAGCCGTCGCTGGTCGGTGCGAGCATGCACTCGATCCGTCGCACCTGCTCCGGGATGTCGAAGTGGGTGCCGTTCAGGTCAGTGATCGCCTGGTCGGCCAGTGTCTGCATCCAGTCGCGGAAGGCATCCTTGCCTCGGATGGTGCGGGCCGGGTCGGCGTCCAGCGCCGCGACCGCCTCGTCGATGCTGGCGCCGGGGCCGACGATCTGCCCGGCCACCGTGCGCATGTCGGCCTCCAGCCGGGCCAGCTCCGCGAACCCCCAGGCGTACGTCTCGTCGAGGTCGATCCGGGCGCCCAGGAAATACTGCGAGGCCAGCTCGTAGCGGTCCCGCCCGGCGGCCTGCTTCTCCCGGCCGTGCGGGGCCAGCTCGGTGCGGAGGAACTGCCCGAACTCGGCAGTCGCCGCAGTGGCCGCCGCCGCACCACGGCGCAGCTCGGCACCGAGGGTGCCGTCGGCCCCCAGCCGCTCGACCAGCCCGTGGAAGATGTTGTCGCCGTCCGGGTCGACCCAGGCGTCGCACTGCTTGGCCACCTCGAGCAACTGCACCTGGGAGCTGATCCGCCCGGCGGCCGCCGCCTCGCGCAGGGTGGTCTTGTAGCCCTCCAGCGCGCCGGAGAAGAGGTTCAGCCGGGCGGCGATGTTGGCCTGCGCCTCGGCGCCCTCGGTCGACATCAGGTCGAAGCCCATCCGGATCTCGTGCAATCCGCTGGTGATGACGCTGACCTCACTGGTCGTCTCGCCGGCCTCGTACCGGGTCAGGTCGAGGCCCAGCCGTTCCTGCATCGCCTCCCGGGCGGTGCGCTCGGACTCCGTGTCCGGCTCCGTCGCGTCGAGGTCGGCCAGGGTACGGCGGGTCAGCTCGGCGCGCGCGGCGTATCCGTCCGGCGACAGGTCGTCCAGCTGGTCCTCGTGGCCGGGGATGCCGACGTAGGTGGCGCCGGTCGGGTTGAGCGCGGCCCAGTCGGCCACGTAGCGGTTCGCGAGGTCGTCGATTCGTCCCACGCTGCGACCTTACGTGACCTCCCCGGCACCGTGTCGACCCTGTTTGCCGTGTTCAACCCGCCCGGGACGGAGGCCGCCGCGACCCCGCCTCCCGGCCGGCAGGACCGGCAACTGTGGTGCGCAACACGGTGGCCGAAAACCGCGCGACTTTGTCGTACGCCAGGGGCAGAGTGTCAGGGGTGACAGCGGACTTCACTCCTGACCGGCCGGCGCTGCGGAGCTGGCTGCCCGGCTTTGTCGCCCTCGCCGCGATCTGGGGCTCCAGCTTCCTGTTCATCAAGATCGGCGTGGCCGAGCTGCATCCGCTGCACCTCACCCTCTACCGGGTCGCCGCCGGGGCGCTGACCCTGCTCGTGGTGCTCGCCGTGCTGCGGGACCGGCTGCCCCGGGAGCCGCGGGTGTGGGCCCACCTCACCGTGGTCGCCGCCTTCGGGGTGGCCCTGCCGTTCACCCTGTTCGGCTATGGCGAGCAGCGGGTCGAGTCGATGCTCGCGGGCATCTGGAACGCCACCACCCCGCTGGTCGTGCTGCCGCTGGCGGTGCTGGTCTTTCGCACCGAACGGCTGACCGCCCGCGGTGCCGTCGGGCTGGGCCTCGGCTTCGCCGGCGTGATGGTGGTGCTCGGCGTCTGGCAGGGCGTCGGTGGGGCACACTTCGTCGGCCAGCTGATGTGCTTCGGGGCGGCCGCCTGCTACGGCCTCGCCATCCCGTACCAGAAGAAGTTCATCGCCGGCAGCGCGCTGTCCGGGGTGTCCCTGTCGGCCGCGCAGCTACTGGTCGCGGCGGTCCAGTTGGCGGTCGTCGCGCCGCTGGTGGCCGGCCCGCCGCCGCTGCCGACCGCGCTGTCGCCCAAGGTGTTCGCGGCCGTGCTGGCGCTGGGCGCGCTCGGCACCGGGCTGGCCTTCGTGATCAACCTGCGGAACATCCGGATCGTCGGGGCGACCACCGCGTCCACCGTGACCTACCTGATCCCGGTCTTCGCGGTGTTGATCGGTGCCGTCGTGCTCGACGAGCGGCTTACCTGGCACCAGCCGGTCGGCGCGCTGATCGTGCTGCTCGGCGTCGCGGTGTCCCAGGGCCTGGTCGGGCGTGGGCGGGGCCAGGTCCGGCGTCGGCAGGCCAGCTATGCCAGCGACGGCGGGGCGTCCCTTCCCGCGCACCAGCCCTTGTCCCCGGCAACGGCTGTCCCCGGACCGCCAGCACCCGGCCCGGCCGGTCACTGACCACCCACCAGGTCAGGCGTGCGTCCAGGCGACCAGGGCGTCGGCCGTCCACGTGTTGATCACCCGGGCGGCGGGGACGCCGCAGCGGGCCGCCCGCTCGCAGCCGAAGCGCTGCCAGTCGAGCTGCCCGGGGGCGTGCGCGTCGGTGTTGATGGCGAACACGCAGCCGGCCTCCAGTGCCCGGCGGATCAACCGTTTCGGCGGGTCCTGCCGCTCCGGGCGCGAGTTGATCTCCACGGCGGTGCCGTGCTCGACACAGGCGGCGAAGACCGCGTCGGCGTCGAAGTCGCTCTCCGCGCGGGTCCGGGCGCGGTGCCCCCGATCGCCCGGCCCGGTCACCCCCACCGGGCGGGACGACACCATCCGACCGGTGCAGTGGCCGAGGATGTCCAGGTGCGGGTTGGCGATCGCGGTCAGCATCCGGCGGGTCATCTTCGCCCGGTCGTCGTTCAGGCCGCTGTGTACCGACCCGACCACCACGTCCAGCCGGGCGAGCAACTCCTCGTCCTGGTCGAGGGAGCCGTCGGCGAGGATGTCCACCTCGATGCCGGTGAGGATCCGGAACCCCTCCGGCAGCGCCTCGTTCAGCCGCCCGACGTGGTCGAGTTGGCGGCGTAGCCGGTCCGCGGTGAGCCCACGGGCGACCTTGAGCCGGGGCGAGTGGTCGGTCAGCACCAGGTATTCATGGCCCAGATCGACGGCGGCCAGCGCCATCTCCTCGATCGGTGACCCGCCGTCCGACCAGTCGGAGTGGGTGTGGCAGTCGCCGCGCAGCGCGGTACGCAGGTTGGTGGCCTCGGCGTCCAGGTCGCTGCCCTCGGTGGCGAGCAGCCGGCGCAGGTAGACCGGTTCCTCGCCGGCCAGCGACTCGGCCACGCAGCGGGCCGTGACGTCACCAACCCCGGACAGCTCGGTGAGCTTGCCGGCGCGGGCCCGCTCGGCCACCTCCGTCCCCGGTAGCGCGGCCAGCGCGTTCGCCGCCGACCGGAAGGCGCGGACCCGGTAGGTGGCCTCGTTCGCCCGCTCCAACAGGAAGGCGATCCGGCGCAGGTCGGCGATAGGGTCCCGCTCGCTCACGTCGGCACCCCGCTGCCCTGCGTGCCACCGTGCTGCACCAAGGCACTGAGCGGATGATTCGCTCGCTGGCGCTTGCTCATGTCCAGCAACCTAACGCGCCCGCGCCGCCGGTCGGGGTACGACCGGCGGCGCGGAGGTGGTGGTACGCGGGATCAGGAGTACGGCAGCCGCACCACCGACTGGTTACCGACACCGAGCGTGCTGGGGTTGGTGCCGATCGCAGACCAGACCTCCACCCGGACGGTGCCGCCGCGCAGGTTGCCGAGAGATCCGCTGCTGGAGTGCAGCCCGGCGGACTGGGTGTAGTGCTCCCAGCCGGGCACCGGGTCGGTGGCGAAGTAGCGGTACGTCTCCACCCGTTCCCAGCTGCCGTCGCCGGTCAGGTCGTACGAGACGCGGAGCTGCACCCCGTTGCCGACCGCCGTGCCGGCGTCGAGGAAGAGGTCGAACGCGGTCTGCCCACCGTTGTGGTTCAGGTTGAGCCCGGTCGCGGTGAACACCACCGGGTTGGTCGGCGTGCCGTCGCGGTTGGTGCCGCCCGCGCTGGCCACCGTCTGGGTGCCGGCGGTGCCCGCCGCCGCCAGTCCGCCGCCGGAAAGCAGGTAGCGGTTCGGCTGACCCGATCCCGGTGGGTCGGTGGGAGTCGGGGTGGGCGTCGGGGTCGGCTGGACACCCCCGCCACCGCTGCCGCCGACCCAGGTGTGCGCGCCACTGGTGGCGGTACGCCCGGCTGCCACAGTGAGCTGCGTCCCGTCGGAGAACCGTACGGTCAGCGGCGTACTGGAGATGTTGCTGGCCACGTACGTGCGGGCGCCGCCCCGATTGAAGACCGCGGCCAGCGGATGGTCGGCGGTGACCCCGGTGTCGACCCGCCCCAGCGCGGCCAGGTTGCGGACCCAGTGGAAGGTGTGCGCCCGGCTCTCGCCCTCCTCCGGGGTGTAGCCGGGGTTGGCGCGCAGCTTGGCCAAGGCCGCGTCGGCGTCACCGAGCGCCAGGAACTGCCAGTGGAGGTCCTGCCACACCGTCGGCTCGCCGCCCTTATTGCGGACCAGTTCCGCGTACTTGATGGAGTTGTAGTTCGGGTGGTAGCCCAGGTAGAGGTGCCCACCGGTGATGGGCAGCAGGTTGATGCCCTGGATCATCTCCGGCGCGGCGCTGAACCAGGTGGCGTAGGCCCCGCCGTCACCCCAGACCATGCCCACGTTGTTGTGCCCGAACGCGGCGGGGAAGTTCTCGTCGTTGACGTCGAACCAGTACTCGTGGATCGCCGCCGCCTGGGTGGTGTAGAGGTAGATGCCGGCGTCCCGGACGGCGGTGTTCCCGGTGGCCTGCCCCCACTGGATGAGGGCGTTGGCGAAGTTCATCCCCTCGGACGACGACTCCTGGTTGTTGCCGCTGGCGAACGCGCCGTGCCCGGAGGCCCAGTCGTGCCCGGCGTAGATGTCGAAGTCGCGCAGGTACGGGAAGCGGGTGTCCGCGCGGTCGTAGTTGTTCGCGTCCCGGATGAGCAGGTCGATCATGCCGCCGTACTGGTCCTGGCGAGCCCAGGTGGGGTCGAACTTGGCCAGCGTCGCGGCGGCGGCGATGTAGTAGCCGTAGTGGAAGTGGTGGTCGTTGAGTTCCTGGTCGGAGCCGTACGAGGCCGGGTAGCCGATCAGCGTGCCCCACCGCTGGTCGTAGTAGAAGAGACGCTGGGTCTCGCCGGGCGAGGCGGTGAGCCAGTCGGTGAGCGTGGAGCGGATGGCGTTCAGCGCGGCGGTCCGTGTCTCGGCGTCGCCGACCAGGTCGGCGATCTCGGCGATCCGGGCCGCCCGGCCGAGCCCCTTGCCGGTCCAGTAGGTGTCCCCGCCGCGCTGGTCCATCGGGTTGCCCCGGACCGTGGCCAGGTGCTGCCGCAGCGTGGTCAGGTCGGCGCCGGCCCCGGTGGCGACGGCCGGCAGCTCGGGCAGTACGCCGTGGAACCGCATCGAGGTGCGGAACTCACCGACCCCGGTGAGCACCTTCATCCGGCCCCGGGCCGACGGGTAGGTCTGCGTGATCGGGGTGGCCCCGGCCAGCGCCTTCCACTGGTGTGGGTAGAGGCTGACCACGGTCCGCGTCTCGGTGCCCTCGCGGGGCGTGGTGGTGAAGGTGTAGCGGGTCTCCACCTGGCTGGTCGACTGGTTGTAGGTGTAACCGACCCGGGTGCCGGTGACGTGCGCGTGCGCGTACTGGCCGTAGCTGCTGGCGAGCTGGGCGCGGGCCGTGCTGTCGCTGGTGGCCGGCAACAGCGCGACGGAGAAGTAGCCGCGACCGGCGAGGTTGGAGCTGATCCGGGTACCGCTCACGGTCCAGCCGGCGCCAACCGGCGCGTACGCGACGTAGTCGTGGCCGCGGACGGTGAAGCCGATGGTGCCGCCGCTGTTGGACCAGACCGTGAAGCCGCCACCGGTCGCGTTGATCACCGCGTCGCCGCCGCTGGTGCGGAAGTACGCGAACGGCAGGCCGTGGCCGATGGTGGCGCGCAGGGTTCGCGTCCCGTCACTCCAGTACGGGGTGACCGTCCAGTCCGTCCAGTCGGCCACCTGCACGACCGGGGCGCCGAGCCCGGCCACCCCGACCCGGATGTCCTCGACGTACGGGTACTTGTACTCGCCGACGCCGGTCGCGGTGCCGGTGATGGTGGGGGTGGAGGTGGCGGAGAAGCCGAGCCCGTCGGTAACCGGCTGGTAGGAGACCGGGTGCGCGTGCAGCGGCTCGCTGAAGGAGCAGTTCAGGCGCTTCCACAGCAGCGAGGACCACCAGTCGTTGGTGGGCACCGGCCCCGGCGGCGCGTCGGCGGTGGCGAACTGCCGGGGGTTGTTGGCGATGTTTCCGCAGCCGCTGGGGAGCGGGCCGACGGGGGTGGTGGTGTAGCTGCCGGCGCCGACCGGCGCGGCCTGCGCGGCGGAGGTGGCGGTGACGGCCAGGCCGCCGAGGACGAGGGCCGCGGCGGCGGTGGCGGCCAGGAGTCGGCGGTGGGTGCGGTGTGGGACGGGAGGTCGCATCTTTCCTCCATCGCGCGCCGGTCCGGCCGCGCCGGCGACGGCACGTTTCGTCGTCATTGTGAGGTTAGGTGCGTAAGAGAGCGCTCTCTCACTCTGTTACGGCGGACGGTAGTTCATTGGGTAGACCTACGTCAATGTGTCGGACTGATGAAACGCGGGTGACGCCCCACACGGCGCCGTGACTCGGCCGGTGTGGGTCACGGTGCCGTGACTCAGCGCCGCTTCGGCTCCTCCGGGCAGCCGTGCCGCTGGTGCCAGGCGGTGACCTCGGCCGCCGGCGCGCGGTTGCCACCCTTGCGCCACGAATCCAGGTACGGCGCCGGCCAGACGACCCCCCGACGGATCCACCAACCGTCCTCGCCCAGGCACGGCGGTGAGATGCCGAAGTGCAGGTGGCAGACGTTGTTGGCGTTGCCCGTCCGGCCCACGGTGCCGAGCTGCTGACCGGCCCGTATCCGCACCCCGGGGTCGATGCCCTCGGCGACCTCGGTCAGGTGCGAGCCGTAGTAGCGCACGCCGTCGTCGCCGATGACCGACACCGACAGGCCGCCGTTGTACGGGCCCTGTGGCCCCTGCTTGTCGTACCGGTCGCGCCGGCTGACCTCGCCGATCGTGCCGTCGGTGACCGCGACGAACGGTTCGCCGCAGTCGGCGAAGATGTCCGTGCCCGGGTACGCGGAGTGGGTCGGGTGGTACGCCACCTTCTTTGCGCGTACCGGAAAGACGTGCGGCAGGCGGGCCCGGGTCGGCGTGGCGGTCGGCGCCGGTTGGTCGGCGGTGTCGGGCCCCGGGGTGGTCGCGGTCGGCGTGGCGGCGGCGGCCGGTGAGCTGGTCGCGGCCGTCGGACCGGCCGCCGTCGGGGGCGCTCCGGTTCCGCAGCCGGCGGCGAGCACCGGCACGAGCAGCAGCACCGCGTACGCCGGGCGGCGTCCGATCGTCAGCGAGAGCACCCGGTCATCCTGGCACGGTGGGTACGGTGGGCAGACAGCCGTCCATGCGTGGGAGGAGTGGGCAGGGATGATGCCGTACAACCCGTCGGGACTCTTCCCCTCCGGGCGGCCCCCGCGCCCCACCTACCGTGAGCCGAACCCGGTCAACGGTGCCGGCGTGGCGGCGGGTGCCGCCGGGACGATCGCCTGGCTGGTCCTCTTCGGCCTGCTCGGCCGCAGCCTCGCCGGGTACGCCTGGTGGACCCTGCTCGCCG
The DNA here is from genome assembly GCA_005402585.1 of Micromonosporaceae bacterium KJ-029. Classification (GTDB taxonomy): domain Bacteria; phylum Actinomycetota; class Actinomycetes; order Mycobacteriales; family Micromonosporaceae; genus Micromonospora. The sequence goes on from BIFP01000021.1 coordinate 24,808, forward strand.
GTGGCCTGGCCTGGCTCGCGGCCCTGGTGCTGGTCCGGATCGGTGACCGGGGGGTGGCCGTCGGCATCGCGATCGTCACCGCCGGGGGCTGGAGCATCGCCGCCGCCGCGGTGGCCGCCCGCTGGGCGGCCACCGGCGACTGGCCGCTCTGGTGATTCCCACCCGCATCGACTGCGTTGCGTCGTCGTGCAGGCACTGAAACCCGTCTTGACTCGGCCGCCGCGACTCGGCACTCTCCCGGTATGGCCTGGACCACTCCGCGGCTCGATCCAGATCGCAGCCGTCGCCGCCTTCAGCTCCTGGCACAGTTGGCGGACGCCCGCGCGGTACGCGAACGGGAACGGCCGCAGCGGGCGCGCACCGAGCGGCTGCGCCAGCTGATCGCCACCCGCCGCCGCCTCGCCGGCTGAGCGGCGGCCGATACTTTCCCCAGGAATGACCGGCCCTTCGGGGCGTTGACCGGTCGCCTGCCGACCCGACCGGCTAACGTACGCGCGTAACGGGCCGGCGTGAGCTGTGCCGAGGCTACTTGGGGGGACAGTGTCGTACTTCGCTGCGGCCGTGGTGCGCGAGAAGGGCGGTTGGACGGCCGCCGAGATGAACCTGCGGGGTGCCGCCGACGTCGACGAGGTCGCCGAGCGGCTGCGTGACGTCGCTCCCGACGCCGACCTGTCGCTGCTGTTCGTCGAGGCGGACGACACCTACCTGGTCATCCTGCGCCTCGACGAGGGCGAGGACCTGCGGGTCTTCGGCTCCGACTCGGCGTACGCGGAGGAGTCCCGGCTGGGCGCCCTGCTGGTCGGTGACCTCAAGACGTCGGTCACCGGGCTGGACGACACCGAGGAGGCGCGTCCGGTCGCCACCGGCGACGACGACAACGAGCAGCCCGCCGTCGACCCGGAGGCGGACCCGGTCGGCGAGGCGGATCTCCTGACCGACCTGGGCATTCCCGCGCAACGGCTGCTCGCCCTCTGCACCCACGAGGGGATGATGCCGGCCGACGTCACCGCGGAGGTCTGCCAGGTGCTGGGCTGCGTCGACGAGGTCGAGGAACTGCGTGAGGTCTGAGCCGGCTGGCGGTGCCGCACCCTCGGGTGACGGCGGGCCGGTCGGTTCCCGGTCAGGCGGGCCGGGAGGTTCTGTGCTGGGCGGGCCGGGAGGTTCGGCGCCGCTCGGCGGTGGTGAACCGGCGGACGCGACCGACCCGGCGCTGGAGACGGTCCGGCCCGGTCAGCCCACCCCGGGCAGGGTGGGGCGGGTGGGGCCGGGAGCGGACGAGGGGCTGGCCGACCCGTCGGGCACCGGCCGGCGGCAGCGGCACGAGATGTGGATGCGCCGCGCGCTCGAGGTCGCCGTCACCGGTCCGGACGTGCCCGGCGAGTCTGCCGTGGCCGCGGGCGGTGCTGGGGTGCCCGGTTCCGAGCCGGTCCCCGGCGGTGCTGGGGTGCCCGGTTCCAAGCCGGTGCCCGGTATGGGCGATGACGTGCCGGTGGGCGCGGTGCTCTACGGGCCGGACGGCACCGAGCTGGCGATCGGCCGCAACGAGCGGGAGCTGACCGGCGACCCGACCGCGCACGCCGAGGTGTTGGCGCTGCGCCGGGCGGCACAACGGCTGGGCCGCTGGCGGCTGGACGGTTGCACCCTGGTGGTGACCCTGGAACCGTGCACCATGTGCGCGGGCGCACTCGTGCTGGCCCGGGTCTCGACCGTGGTCTTCGGCGCCTGGGAGCCGAAGACCGGCGCGGCCGGCTCGCTCTGGGACGTGCTACGTGACCGCCGGCTCAACCACCGCCCCGAGGTGTACGGCGGCGTCCTGGAAACCGAAACCGCCGCCGTCCTGCGCGCCTTCTTCCGCTGAGACCACCGCGGCCCGAGCCGACCAGTGGTGGTCGGGCCGGTATCGGCGAGCTGGTGGGATGCGGCGTCAGGGCGTGTCTCCTGGATCTCGTCGAGCCGAGACGAGGCCCAGGCGACGATTCGGCAAGGCGGCGGTTCGTCCGGATACCGGTGTTGTATCCGGACGAACCACCAACGCCGCCGGGCGCCGTCTGGGCCCGTCGCAGGCCGGCGAAGATCCGGGAGACACGCCCCTAGGCCGGGCCGGGACGGAGCAGGGCGGCGGCCACCTGCCGCGCGGTGTCGGTCCACGGGGCCGGGCGCAGGGTCGCCGGGTCGAACCGGACGATCGCGCGCCGACCCTCCGCGTACGCCGTGGTGCCGTCGAGTGAGTGGAACCGGAAGGCGTACTCGGCGCTGCTGGTGCCGAAGTGCTCCAGCCAGAAGTGGACCGCGACCGGGCCGGTGCCGGTGATCGGCGCGCGGTAGGTGATGGTGAACTCGCGTACCGCGTGGAACACGTCGGGCGTGCTGGCCTGCCCGCCCTGGTACGACACCCCGCGCTCGGACCAGTACGCGGTGAGGACCCGCTCCAGCAGCAACGCGTACCGGGCGTTGTGCAGGAGGCCGAGGGCGTCGAGGTCGTCGAAGTGCACCATGGCGTGCTCGACGTGGCCGTACTCGACGGCGGGCTGTTCGGCGAGGGCGTGGCTCATGACTGGCCTTCCGGTAGCAGGGTGAGGTCGGGGCACAAGGCCCGCAGGCGGCCCAGCACGCCGAGGCGGGCGTGCCGGTAGGTGGTCTCCGGGTCCAGCAGCCGGGAGCGCATCGCGGCGGCGATCCCACACGCGTCGATCTCGTACGCCAGCAGCGCGGCGTCCACGTCGGAGGGAAGCTCGCCGAGGTCGACCGCCTCCCGGACGAGCCGTTCCAGGAACGCGGTCCAGGCGGCGAAGACCTCGGCGAGGCGGTCCCGGACCGCGCCCGGCCGGGCGTTGAACTCGAACTCCGTGGTGGCGAAGAAACATCCACCGGGCAGCACCTGGGCGGCGTAGAAGTCGATCCGGGCCTCGTGCAGCGCCCGGATCCGGCGTACCCCCCGGGGAGCGCGCAGGGCCGGGGCGATGATCCGTTCCTGCCACTGCGTAACGGCCCGGTCGATGGTGGCGAGCTGGAGGGCCTCCTTGGAGCGCCAGTGCGCGAAGAGGCCGGACTTGCTCACCCCGAGCGAGTCGGCGAGGTGCCCGAGGGAGAGTCCGTCGAGTCCGTTGGCGGAGGCCAGGCTGACGGCGGCGTCCAGCACGGCAGTGCGGGTGCGCTCACCCCGGGCGAGCCGGCCGTCGACGGTCATGCCACGACCCTACTAAAGAAGACCGACCGGTCGTATTTATTTCGCCGGTGACGGTCGTCACCACTGGTCGGGAAAGGTCGAAGGAGCGATCGCCTGGCGCCGACACGAAAGCGTCCCGCCACCGGCGCTCGGTGGCGGGACGCTGTCAGGGCGTGTCTCAGGCGATGATCGTGTCCAGGGCGATCTCGACCATCTGGCTGAAGGTCTGCTCGCGCTCCTGTGACGTGGTCTTCTCGCCGGTCTTGATGTGGTCGCTGACCGTCAGCAGGGTCAGGGCGCGGGCCTTGAACCGGGCGGCGATGGTGTAGAGCGCGGCCGACTCCATCTCCACCGCCAGCACGCCGTAGTCGGCGAGGGTGTCGTAGAGGTCCGGCCGGTCGGTGTAGAAGGCGTCCGCGGCCAGGATCGGCCCGACCCGCATCGCGATGCCGCGCCGTTCCGCCACCTCGACCGAGGTACGCAGCAGCCCGAAGTCGGCGACCGGGGCGTAGTCGATCAGCCCGTCGAAGCGCATCCGGTTCATGTTCGAGTCGGTCGACGACCCGCTCGCCGCGATCACGTCGCGCAGCTGGAGGTCCTCGCTGAGGGCGCCGCACGAGCCGACCCGGATCAGCGACTTCACGCCGTACTCGTTGACCAGCTCGTGGGCGTAGATCGAGGCCGAGGGCATCCCCATCCCGGAGCCCTGCACGGAAACCTCGACGCCGTTCCAGCGGCCGGTGAAGCCCAGCATCCCCCGGACCGTCGAGTAGCAGTTCGCGCCCTCGAGGTAGGTCTCCGCGATCCACTTGGCCCGCAGGGGGTCACCCGGCATCAGGACCCGCTCGGCGATCTCGCCCGGCTTCGCGCCGATGTGCGTACTCATGGCAGAGATCCTGCCAGGCCTGCCAGGCCGGGACCGGTTCGGCGTCGGAACCGGTGGTCCTGTACCCTACTCGGCGGTGGCGTGTCCGAGTGGCCTAAGGAGCACGCCTCGAAAGCGTGTGAGGGTTTACGCCCTCCGCGGGTTCAAATCCCGCCGCCACCGCTCGTGAAACAGCGAGAACGCCCGGCCGGTCCGTCAGGACCGGCCGGGCGTTCCGCTTCTCGTCTCAGTTCCGGTGTCGTCAGCTCCGGACGAAGTCTTCGCCGAGCAGTGCCCGGATCCGGCTCAACGCGCGCGTGTTCTGCATCTTGACCACCGAGGCGGATACGCCGAGGATCTCGGCGACGGTGTCCACGCTCTGGTCCTCCCAGTGCCGCAGTACCACGATCGCCTGGTCACGGACGGGCAGCGTGGCCAGTGCCGTCATCAGCGTGACGTGGAGATCCGTGTTCGGTGCCGGTTCCGGCGATTCGGGCAGTTGGGCGCGGACGATCTCCGAGTCGCTTCGCCGCTGTTTCTGGTCGAAGACGGCGTTCATGAGAACCCGGCGGCTGTACGCCTCAAGATTTGCGGTGCGCCAGATCCGACCCCACGACGCGTACATCTTCGTGAACGTGATCTGGGTCAGGTCCTGCGCGAGGTGCCAGTCCCGGCACATCAGGTACGCGGTGCGTCTCAGCCGGGGCGCGGCAGCCGCGACGAACGCGGCGAACTCCTCATCCCGGGTGGCCCGTACCCGCCGGCTCACGATGCCCCATCGGGCCAGCCGACCTGCCTGGGGGCCGTCGGACGACCCGACGGACGCGGCGGTGCCGATGCTCGTCACCCATCCTCCCCGGACCGGGCGCCCGCAGGGCACATGCTGCCCAGGATCAGGTCGACGCCGTCGGTGCCGTCGAACTTCGCTACGAACGTCAGGTACTCCGCCGGATTCGTGAGCTTGACGTGGAAGGACTCCGGAAGCTGGTCGACCGTGACCGCCTCGATCAGGTCCGGATCATCCTTGAACATCTTCCTGAACCTGTCGTATGCCTGTTCCCGACTCTCGAACGTCACGCTTCGGACGAGCGGGTCCGACTGTAGGTCGCCGCGTAGGTCGAGGCGCTGCTCGTCGGTGATCTCAAGACGCAGGAAAACCCGGACGTGGGTCGCCTCACGGTGCGCCGGCGCGGCGCAGATGGTGCTCCCCGGTGGTATCAACGCCCCGGGCGTCACCACCAGCGGAGCCGTACCACCCGTCGGGGCCGTGCTCAGTGCGACCATCGTGGCGATGACCGCGACCACGCCGGTCGCACCACCCGTGAGCAGACCGCGCCGACGGCGCAGGGCCGTCCCCCGAACCATGGCCTCCTGAGCCAGGTTTCCCGGCGGGGGCATGGGTTCGTCACCGAGGGCCCGCTCGAAGAGCACACGCAAGTTCTGATCCACAGTTCGTTCCTCGTTTCCGGTTGCTTCCCTCCTCAAGGACTGGTCGGGCCGCCGGTTCGGTCACATCGCGCGGCAGACCCGTACCGCGAACCGGCCGCGCGTTCGCTCTCGGTCTCATTCGTGCTCCGGCGGCGGATTCAGCCCGTCCAGGTCGGCATGTGTGGCCGACCGGACATGGCTATCGATCGACATCTCCCTAGGATGTGGGGGCGTCCACGGGGAGCGGGGGTTGTGATGCGACGGAGAGTTGCCGGGGTGTCCGTGCTGGCGGTGTTGGCCAGCCTGGCGGTGAGCGCCCCCGCGCAGGCGGCGGACGAGTTCCGGACCATCACCCGGGACGGCCTCGTCATGCAGTATCACCGGGTGGCGAAGGCGGTCACTGCGGTGAAGGGGACGGGGACCACCCGTTCCGACTTCGACGGCGACGGCGTCGACGACATCGCGGCCTCCGCCGAGACCCTCAACCACAGCCAACTGCCCTACTACCCGACCGGCGTGGTCGTCGTGCGCTACTCGTCCGCGCCGCAGGTCGACTACTTCATCGGTGCCATGACGACGGACGTCGGCTCCAGCTTCGGCATCGCGCTGGTGGCCGGTGACTTCAACGGTGACGGCTACGACGACCTGGCGATCGGCGACGCGGACGAGGTCGACACCCGGAACAAGGCCCGCGGTGGCGGTGTCTGGGTCATCCCGGGCAGCCCCACTGGCCTGGTGGTCGACTCGACCAAGCACTTCAACCAGAGCTCGCCGGGTGTCCCTGGCGAGTCGGAGAACTACGACGCGTTCGGTGCGTCACTCGCGGCCGGTGACATCAACGGCGACGGCCGCGACGACCTCGCGATCGGTGCCTTCAAGGAGTCGATCGGCAGCGTGGCGGAGGCCGGCGCGGTCACCGTCCTCTACGGCGGAACCGGTGGCCTCACCGGCACCGGCGCGCAGCAGCTGCACCAGAACCAGGCCGCCGTGCCCGGCACGGCGGAACGTCGCGACCACTTCGGGATGTCCCTCGCGATCGGGAAGGTCAACAACAACAAGTACGCCGACCTGGTCATCGGTGCGCCCCACGAGAACGACGGCCAGTCGATCTGGAACGGCACCGGCATGGTCACCCTGATGTGGGGCTCGGCGAGTGGGGTGAAGCTCAGCGGCGCCACCTCGGTCACTGGTGCGGGGGTGTACAAGGCGACCGGGCGCAGCGACACGATCGCCTGGTACCTGGGCACGTCGCTTGCGATCGGTGACGTGAACGGGGACGGGCTCGGCGAGGTGATCGCCGGTGCGCCAAACGCGCAGACCCCACACCTCGACGGTGGTCTGATCGCGGTCTTCACCGGGCGGACCGGTGGCCTGTCCGGCAGCGCGGTAAAGATCATCACGCAACGTACGACCGGTGTGCCAGGCTCCCCAGAGGACCTGGACCGGTTCGGCGCGACGCTCGCGGCCGGCGACGTGACCGGCGACGGCAGAGCGGACGTGCTGGTCGGTGCGTACACCGAGGCGATCGGCACGAAGCGCGAGGCGGGCATGATCGTGCTGCTCAAGGGCTCCTCGTCCGGGCTGACCGGCAGCGGTGCCCAGGGCTTCGACCAGGACCACCCGGTCGTCCCGGGCGGTGCGGAACGCGGGGACCGTTTCGGTGGCTCAGTGGCGCTGCTGAACCTCAACGGCACCGGTCCGCTGGACGCCGTCGTGGCGTCACCGGGCGAAGAGGTCGCCGGCGACCTGGCGGGATACTCCTCCGGGACGTTGTCCCGGTTCCACGGCTCCTCCGGCGGGCTCGTCCCGCAGTCCGCCTCCTGGAGCGGGCGCGCCCTGAACACCGACCGCCTTCAGCTCCTGGACTACGGCCACCAGATCGCCGGTCCGCAGAGCAGCGGCCCGTGGTACTGACCCAGGCGGCGGGCATGGCCGTGCGTTACTGTGAGTGATTGATCGCTGTCGCTGCGATTCCGTGCGATGGTTTTCCCATGCTGCCTGTCGAGGCCGGCCCACCCGGATCGCCGCGGCGGCTGACCAGCCGGTGGACGTCTACGGGGAGCGGGGGTTTCTGATGCGACGGAAAGTCGCCAGCGTGTCCGTGCTGGCGGTGTTGGCCAGCCTGGCGGTGAGCGCCCCCGCGCGGGCGGCGGACGAGTTCCGGACCATCACCCGGGAGGGCGTGGTCCTGCAGTATCACCGGGTGGCGAAGGCGGTCACCCCGGTGAAGGGGAGCGGGCCGACCCGGTCCGACTTCGACGGGGACGGCGTCGACGACATCGCGGCCAACGGCGATCCCTCCTACTTCGACCCGTCGCGCCACCCGACCGGTGCGGTTGTGGTGCGCTACTCGTCCGCGCCGCACGTCGACTACTTTTCGGGTGTCCTTTCCCCCGACGGCGGCTGCAGCTGCTTCGGCATGGCGCTCGTGGCCGGCGACTTCAACGGGGACGGCTACGACGACCTGGCAATCGGTGACTCGGACGAGGTCGACCCGCGTAACAAGACCCACGCCGGCGGCGTCTGGGTCATTCCGGGCAGCCGTACCGGTCTGGTGGTCGACTCGGCGCAGCACTTCAACCAGAGCACGCCGGGAGTACCCGGTGAGGCGGAGGAACACGACAGGTTCGGCTCGGCGCTCGCGGCCGGCGACATCAACGGCGACGGCCGCGACGACCTGGCGATCGGGGCGTACGGCGAATCGATCGGGAAGATCGCGGAGGCCGGCGCGGTCACCGTTCTTTACGGCGGGGTCGGTGGCCTGAAGGTCACCGGCGCGCAGCAGCTTCACCAGAACCAGGCCGCGGTGCCGGGCGCTGCGGAGCGCCGCGACCACTTCGGCTGGACGCTCGCGATCGGGAAGGTCAACAACAACAAGTACGCGGACCTGGTCATCGCTGCTCCCCACGAGAACGACGGCCAGAGCTGGACCGGCAGCGGCATGGTGACCCTGATGTGGGGTTCGGCGGGCGGCGTGAAACTGAGCGGCGCAACCTCGGTAACCGGCGCGGCGGTGAAGAAGGCGATGGGCCACCGCGACACGATCGCCTGGTACCTCGGTGAGGCGCTCGCGATAGGTGACGTGAACGGGGACGGGCTCGGTGAGGTGATCGCTGGCGCGCCCAGCGCCCAGACCCCGCACATCTATGGTGGCCTGATCGCGGTCTTCACCGGCCGGACCGGGGGCCTGTCCGGCAGCGCCGTTAAGATCATCACGCAGCGTACGGCCGGTGTGCCGGGCTCGCCGGAGGCCGGGGACCGGTTCGGTGCGACGCTCGCGGTGGGTGACGTGACCGGCGACGGCCGGGCCGACGTGCTGGTCGGCGCGCCCGGCGAGGCGATCGGTACGAAGGCCGAGGCAGGCATGATCACTCTGCTCAAGGGTTCGTCCTCGGGGCTGACCGGCAGCGGTGCCCAGGGCTTCGACCAGGACCACCCGGTCGTCCCGGGCGGCGCGGAGCGCGGCGACAAGTTCGGTGCCTCGGTGGCGCTGCTCAACCTCAACGGCACCGGTCCGCTGGACGCTGTGGTGGCGTCGACCGGCGAAGAGGTGTCCGGAGATCAGGCCGGTTACCCGTCCGGAACGTTGTCCCGTTTCCACGGTGCTTCCGGCGGGCTCGTCCCGCAGTCCGGCTCGTGGAGCGGCCTGTCACTGCGTACCGACCGGGTCTGGCCGCAGCGGTACGGCCTGCGCATCGCCGGCCCGCAGAGCGGCGGCCCGCTCTTCTGACCCGAGAATCTGATCTTGACATGGTTGGCGCTACAGAGAACGGGGAACGAGTGCGACGGAGAATTGCCGGGGTGTCCGTGCTGGCGGTTGTGGCCGGCATGGCGGTGAGTACGCCCGCGCGGGCGGCGGACGAGTTCCGGACGGTCACCCGGGACGGTGTGATCCTGCAGAATCACCGGGTGGCGAAGGCGGTCACCCCGGTGAAGGGGACCGGTCCGACCCGGTCCGACTTCGACGGTGACGGCATCGACGACATCGCGGCCAGCGCCGATCCCTTCGAGCACAGCTTCCCCCAGTCGACAGCCGGCGTGGTCGTCGTGCGCTACTCGTCGGCGCCGCAGGTCGACTATTACGCCACGGCCGTCCCATCCGTCGGCGGCTGCGGCTGCTTCGGCGAAACCCTCGCCGCAGGGGACTTCAACGGCGACGGCTACGACGATCTGGCAATCGGGGACATCGGCGAGTACGACGTGAGCGCGAAGGTGCATGCCGGTGGGGTGTGGGTGATTCCGGGCAGCAGCACCGGCCTGCGGGTCGACTCGGCGAAGCACTTCAACCAGAGCACGCCCGGCGTACCGGGTGCCTCGGAGAAGGAGGACTGGTTCGGGTCCGCGCTCGCGACTGGCGACATCAACGGCGACGGGCGCGACGACCTGGCGATCGGGGCGTACGGCGAGGCGATCGGAACCATCAAGGAGGCCGGCGCGGTCACCGTCCTGTACGGCAGTGTCGGTGGCCTGACCGCCACCGGCGCCCAGCAGTTGCACCAGAACCAGGCCGCGGTGCCCGGCGCGGCGGAACGCGGTGACCACTTCGGCTGGACCCTCGCGATCGGGAAGGTCAACAACAACAAGTACGCCGACCTGGTCATCGGCGCACCGCAGGAAAACGAGAGCACCACTTCCAGGGGCAGCGGAATGATCACGCTGATGTGGGGCTCGGCGAGCGGCGTGAAGCTCAGCGGGGCCACCTCGGTCACCGGGGCAGCGCTGCGCAAGGCGACCGGGCGTAGCGACAGCTACGTCTGGCAGCTTGGCATGGCGCTCGCGGTCGGCGACGTGAACGGCGACGGGCTGGGCGAGGTGATCGCCGGTGCGCCGTTCGCGCAGAGCCCGAAGGGCAACGAGGGCATGGTCGCGGTCCTCACCGGTCGGACCGGCGGCCTGTCGAGCAGCGCCGTGAAGCTCTTCAGCCAGCGTACGGCCGGGGTTCCGGGGTCACCGGAGGCCGGTGACCTGTTCGGTGCGACGCTCGCCGTTGGCGATGTGACCGGCGACGGCCGGGCCGACGTGCTGGTGGGTGCGCCCGGCGAGGCGATCGGCACCAGGGCCGAGGCGGGCATGGTCGCCCTGCTCAAGGGTTCTGCCGCCGGGCTGACCGGCAGCGGTGCCCAGGGCTTCGACCAGAACCACCCGATCGTCCCGGGCGGCGCAGAGCGGGGCGACCGATTCGGTGGCTCGGTCGCGATCCTCAACCTCAACGGGACCGGTCCGCTGGACGCGGTCGTGGCGTCGCCCGGCGAAGAGGTGGCCGGCGATCAGGCTGGGCTCGGATCCGGCTCGGTTGCCCTGTTCCACGGTGCTTCCGGTGGGCTCGTCCCGCTGTCCACCTCATGGAGTGGCCTGAGCGTGCGTACCGACCTCGTCTGGCCCAAGTGGTACGGCCGCCGCCTCGCCACCCCCCAAACCGGCGGCGTCTACTTCTGACCCACCGCTTCTGACCCACCGCGACGAGATCTTGGTACGGATCCGCCCCTCGGAGGGCGGCTTCGTATCAAGATCTCGGTGTCAGCAGGGGCCATGGCCCTCGACGAAGAGGCGGTGCGCCCAGTCGGCGTATCCGACGATGATTTTGCGGACCGTGTGCCCGTCGTGCAGAAACAGGTACGCGCGGTCGCCGTCGCGGGCGAGCAGGCCGTCGAAGCGGTGCGCCCCCTGTGGAGCGCGGAGCTGACGTACGGTCGAGTAGGTGTCCCTGACCTCGGCGATCGGCGTGCCGGCCGTGATCCCCTCGGGGGTGCGGACCGGGTCGCCGGCCCAGAGCAGCACCAGCCGGTTGTTGATGAAGATCGGGCTGACCATCTCGTGCCCGGCCAGCGTGGGGCCGCAGGCGTCGACGTCGGTGCGGAGTATGCCGCGCCGGGTCAGTTCGCTCTCGGTGGCGCCGAAGTCGATGTCGGCGAGCCCGTCGAGGTCGACCACGGTGACCGACGCGACGGGTTCGCGCACGGCGATGGTTTCCGGCGGCACGGGTCCGCTGCCCGAGATCGAGGCAGCCAGAATCAGTGTGGCGATGAAGCCGAATTGACGCAGTTTCATTGGAAATCCCCCAGTCCCCAACGGGACGGGAGCGGAGAGGTTATTGCCGAGCCTCCCATTCATCGGCCAATTCGTCCCAGTAGTCGGCGCTCAGCCCGCGCCGCCCGTGCGCCAGCCAGCCCTCGGTGCTGCGCTCGACATGCAGCCCCAGCTCGGCGAACGGGTCGATCCACCGGCCCGGCTCCGCGCCCAGCTGGATCAGTGCGGCATTGATCGGCCAGTCAGGGCGCGGGCCGTCGAGCGCCGCGTCGAAGCGCGGCCCCCAGGCTAGGGTGCCGCCCAACCAGACTGCCGCCGCCTGGTGCCCGGCCCCGCCGGCGAACTCCGCCTCGACGTACGCCAGCGGGCCGCGCTGTGACCAGCGGGCCAGCACCTCGGTCAGCGCGGGAGAGAGGATCAGCGTGAAAGGAGTCTCCGGGCCGGGTTCGTCGATCGCGTAGTCCGGCGGTGTGCCGGTCAGCTCCTGCACCAGCTGCGGGGTCACCGGCAGCAGGGCGAAGTCCTGGCGCAACCCGCCGAGGACGGCATGGTCCAGCTCGCGGGTCTCCTCGCGCAGCAGATCGGCGTCCGCGACGACCGCGCTGAGCTGGTAACTCACCCCGCGTCCACAGCCTGTGGATAGAACATGTGTACGACGGGTCAGCGCTTGTCGGCCAGCCCGCCGACGAACGCTCGCCAGGCGACGGGGGTGAAGGCCAGCGCCGGGCCGGTCGGGTCCTTCGAGTCGCGTACGCCGACCACGCCGGGCAGGTTGTCGGCGACCTCGACGCAGTCGCCGCCATTGCCGCTGCTGCTCTTGCGCCACCGGGCGCCGGTTGGCGTTATGACTCCGGTCAGTTCCATGACTCCGCCACCTCCCTGATCAGGTCGACCGACTGCCAGTGGGAGAGCGTCTCGCCGCGCAGGTTCTCCCACGCGGCCAGTATCGCCGCGATGTCGGCCTGCCCGCTAACCACCTGTCCCTGAAGCTGGTTGTCCAGGTAGCTGGCGATGCGGTGATCCGCCGCGGGAGCCGGACCCGGGCGGGCCCGGCTCCTGTGGTGGGTTGCTACTTCTTCTTCAGGGCGACGTGGTCACCGGCGGCCGAGACGGAGGCGACGGTGGAACTTCCCGCGTACGAGAAGCGCCAGTAGCCGGCGGCCTTGGCGGTGGTGGTCGTCTTCAGGTTGCCCTTGGCATCGGTGTAGACGGTCTTGACGGTGGTGTACTTGCTGCTGCCGGACTTGCGGAACTGCAGCTTGACCGGCTGCTTCGCGTAGCCGACGAAGGTGCTGGCGGCGTCGGTGGTGGCCCGCGTCAGCCGGCCGGTCACGGTCAACTTGCCGCCCTTGGTCACCGGCTCCGGGAAGGCGTTCACGGTCAACTTGGAGACCTTGTAGAGGGTGACGCTGTCGCCGCCGGACGTCGAGCCGACGGAGGTGCTGCTGCCGGCGAACGACCACCGCCACGTTCCCGAGGTGGTGGCCTTGACCGTCGTCTTCAGCTTGCCGTCGGCACCGGAGGTGACCGTCTTGACGGTGCTGTACGACGTGGCACCGGCCTTCTTGAACTGAAGCCGCACCGGCTGGCCGGCGTAGCCGACCACGACCTTCGTGCTGCCGTCGGCCTCCAGGGCACTCCAGTTTGGCTGGGTGAGCCGGCCGGCGACGGTGAGGGTGCCGTTCTTGCGGGCGGGCTCGGGCGTCGCGTTTGCCGTCGCCTGCCAGGTCTGCTTCAACAGTGGAACGCTGTCCGCCGAGTCGCTCAGCAGGTTGTCGTAGCGCCCGCCGTCGATGGCATAACCCGAAATCCGCAGGTGGACGGGGCGGCCTGCCGACGCATCGTCCACGTCGTACTGGTGAACCATCGCGGTTCCGGTGCAGATCTGCGTGGTGGACGTGGCCTCCACGCAGGTCATGTTGTAGCCGGCGTCGCCCTCAAGGAAGACGAAGAAGAAGCCGCCGCCGACGGTGCGGAGCTGGGCGTCGATCCGCACCACACCGCCGGAGTCGTCGTAGATCTCGGTCGTGACCGGGACCGCGACCACACCTGCGGCGCCCATCACGATCGGCTTGCCGTTGTTGATGGTGGTGCTGAGGATCTTGGTGTCGTGATAGACCGGGTCAGCCTGGGCCGGCGGTGCCAGCAGCAGTCCGCCCGCGATCGTTCCCGCCAAGATCAGCCCGACATTGCGTACGGATGTCAAGAAAATCCCCCATGGATCAGAAAACCACCCCTGTGGGTGCGGTGGCCGCATCGTGCCATTCCGGTCCGTCATGATCAATGAGTCGGAGGGCAGCCCCGGGCCGCCCTGGGTGGCCCGAGCGCGACAAAGGCCCCGACCTTGATCGGTCGGGGCCTCACGTCTGCCCTGCTGGGCGGGTGCGGAGGATACGAGATTCGAACTCGTGAGGGTGTGAACCCAACACGCTTTCCAAGCGTGCGCCCTAGGCCTCTAGGCGAATCCTCCGCCGAACAGGATACAGGTCTCCGTGGGGCCGCTCACCCCACCACCCCCTGAAGATCGACCGAGGGTCGGGTAGGGTGGAGGTACCTCCCGTGCGGCGGTATCTCGTGAACCTCCCCAGGGCCGGAAGGCAGCAAGGATAAGCGAGCTCTGCCGGGTGCACGGGGGGCCTTTCTGTCTCCGGCGCCCGACGCGCCCACGCCCACCCGCCAGGCTCGGGTGTTAACAAGGGGCCCCTCCTCTACCGGAGGCGTTAATAAGGTGCCCTTCCTTGCACCTCCACCAGCGGGGTGGGTGGTCAGGCGGGGCGAGGCGGCGGAGAATGGCGCGGTCGAGAGGAGGCGGGACGCCGTGGCACTGGCGCTCTACCGCAAATACCGGCCGCGTACCTTCGCCGAGGTCATCGGGCAGGAGCACGTCACCGAGCCGCTGTCGCAGGCGCTGCGCAGCGGGCGGCTCAACCACGCGTACCTCTTCTCCGGCCCGCGCGGCTGCGGCAAGACCTCCAGCGCCCGCATCCTGGCCCGCTCGCTCAACTGCGAGCACGGCCCGACCCCGGAGCCCTGCGGCACCTGCGCCTCCTGCCGTTCGCTGACCAGCGACGGGGCCGGCTCGATCGACGTCATCGAGATCGACGCGGCCAGCCACGGCGGTGTGGACGACGCCCGTGAGTTGCGGGAGAAGGCGTTCTTCGCCCCGGCCAACAGCCGCTTCAAGATCTACGTCATCGACGAGGCGCACATGGTCTCGTCGGCCGGCTTCAACGCCCTGCTCAAGCTGGTCGAGGAGCCCCCGGAGTACGTCAAGTTCATCTTCGCCACCACCGAGCCGGAGAAGGTCCTCGGCACGATCAAGTCGCGGACCCACCACTACCCGTTCCGGCTGATCCCGCCGAAGGTGCTCCGGCCGTACCTTGAGCAGCTCTGCGAGGCCGAGGGGGTCCAGGTCGAGCCGGCGGTGTTCCCCCTCGTCGTGCGTGCCGGTGGCGGCAGCGCCCGGGACAGCCTCTCCGTACTCGACCAGCTCATCGCCGGTGCCGGCCCCGACGGCGTCAGCTACGCCCGGGCCGCCGCGCTGCTCGGCGTCACCGACTCGGCGTTGATCGACGAGATGTGCGACGCGCTCGCCGCCGGGGACGGTGCTGCCGCCTACGCCACCGTCGACCGGGTCGCCGAGGCCGGGCACGACCCCCGGCGGTTCGCCTCCGACCTGCTGGAACGCCTGCGTGATTTGATCGTGCTCCAGCAGGTGCCGGACGCCGCGACCAAGGGCCTCATCGACGGGCCGGACGACCAGATCGAGCGGATGGCCGCCCAGGCCCAGCGGCTTGGTCCGGGCACCCTGTCCCGCTGTGCCGACATCGTGCACGACGGCCTGGTGGAGATGCGCGGCACCACCGCCCCCCGGCTGCTGCTGGAGCTGATCTGCGCCCGGATGCTGCTGCCCGGCGTCGACGACGCCGCCGGCGGTCTGCTTCAGCGCCTCGAACGCATGGAGCGCCGGCTCACCCTCGCCGGCACCGACGCGCCGCCGGCCGCCGCCGACTCCGCACAAGCCTCCGCCCCCGCCACGGTACGCACCCAGCCTCCCGCCGCGCCCGCGGCTGGCGCCGCGACTCCGGGCCCGACCGCCGGCGAGCCGGCGGCTCCCGGTGCCCGGTCCGGGGTGGCCGCCGCACGCGCCGCCGCTGCCAGTGCCGGTGCCCGAGGAGCCGCTGGCGGTAACGCCGGTGCCCTGGGGACGGCCGCCGGAGCCCCCGGAGTGGCTGCCGGCGATGCTGGTGCTCAGGGACCGGCTGTCCCGAATGGTGGCCCGGGAGTGGTCGCCGCGACCGGTGGTGGCCCGGGAACAGCCGGCGCGCCGGCAGCAGGCCCGACCGGGCCGCAGACTTCCCGCCGCCCTGTGCCCTCGTCGGCCGTCATGCCCGATCCGGCCACTCCCGAGCCGCCCAGGCCGGGCTCGGTGAAACCCGGCGCGCTCGATGCGGTCGCGGTGCGCCGGGTCTGGCCGGAGGTGGTCGGAAAGGTCAACCGGAGCAACAAGAAGATCGCGGCGCTGATGCGCGACGCGGTCGTCCGCGACCTCGACGGTGACACGCTCGTGCTGACCGTGAAGTCGACCGTGCTGGCCCGGATGATGTCTGATCACGCCCAGGTGCTCACCGACGCGCTCTACGAGGAGTTGGGCGGGCGCTGGCAGATCCGGTGCGAGGTGGCTGGTGAACGCGGCGGGACGTCGCCCGGCAACTCCCGTGCCACGACCAGCCCGCCCCCTGCCGCCACGTCTGCTCCCACGTCCACCCATGGCTCCAGCGCCGCCGCTGTCCGCCCGACGCCTGCCGTCGCGCCGAGCGGCCCGGCCGCCGGAACTGGCGCAGCGGGACGGCCCGGCGGCGCCCCCAGCGGACCGTCCGGTGGCGCGGCGCCTGGTACCCCCGAGGACGACGACGAGGGCTGGCCGGAACCGGCCCGGCCCGGCGGTGCCACCCCCGTCGCGGCAGGTGACGCGGACGACGGCTGGCCGGAGGCGGCCCGCCCGGGCGGCACGCCCGCGTCGTCCGACACCTCCCCGGCCGCTGGCGCCCCAGCCGCTGGAACGTCGGCCGCTCGCGGGTCTACTGCTGGCGCCTCGGCCCGCGGTGCCCCAGTTCCTGGTACTCCGGCCGCCGGCGGATCCGCTACCAGTGCCCCGGGTGCTCCGACAGTGGATCGGGTCGGTGCTCCGGGCGGCCCGGGCGCGGCCGTGCCGGCCGGGCCGAAGGCGTCCGTCCCGCCGCGCCAGACCCCGCCGGCCAACGGCAACGGCAGCACCGGTGGCGCGCGGGTGAGCAGCGCGATCGCGGCGGCTCGCGCGGCGGCGGCCGGCCGGGGTACGCGTACCGCCCAGGCGACCCGGCAGACCGCGGACGTCGAGTTTGCTGGCGAGCCGCCGTACGATCCGGACTTCGACGGCCCGGTGCGCGGCGGCGGGGGACGACCCGGCGGCGCCCAGACGGCGGCCACGGCGGCCTACGAGGGCTTCGACCCGGGCGACGAGCCGCTGGACGAGATCATCGACGAGAAGACCGCCCGCGAGTCGAGCGAGGAACAGGCCGTACGTCTACTCCGCGAAGCATTCGCCGCCACCGAGAAGATCAGCGAAGTAGACACCCGCTAGGGCCCTAGGGCCTGTGTCGAAGTCCTCGGTCGAGCCGAGGCGGAGTCCAGGCGGCGGCCGGCAAGGCGGAGATTCGCGCGGATACCGGTGTCGTATCCGGACGAATCTCCAACGCCGCCGGTCGTTGTCTGGGCCCGCCGCAGGCCGGCCAGGGACTTCGACACAGGCCCTAGCCGTATTGCGGGCGCGCCCGGGCCCTCGGATGCCCGTCACCAGGGCTCCCTCCGTCCGCTGATGATCGTGCTGATCACGGATCGAGTGTTCCCGGCTTGATGTGGTGGCTACTCGATCCGTGATCGAGGGTGGCCTTGAACCGGGCGCCGAGCGGGCTCGTGGGGCGGGTTGTGGCGGGCGGGGCAGGGTCGGTGCCGACCGTTAGGCTGGGCGGCGGTCACGTAGACGAGTCGAGGGAGCCATCGTGCGGCCTGGTGGACAGCCGAACATGCAGCAGATGCTGAAGCAGGCGCAGAAGATGCAGCAGCAGATCGCCAAGGCGCAGGCCGAGCTGGCCGAGGCCGAGGTGACCGGCACCGCCGGTGGTGGTCTGGTCACCGCGACCGTCTCCGGCGCCGGTGAGGTCAAGGGCATCAAGATCGACCCGAAGGTGGTCGACCCGGACGACGTGGAGACCCTGGAGGACCTGATCGTCGCCGCCCTGCACAACGCCGCCCAGGCGGCCCACGAGCTGACCGAGCAGAAGATGGGCCCGGTCGCGGGCGGGATGGGCGGCCTCGGCCTGCCCGGGTTCTGAGCCCGCAGATGTACGAGGGTGCCATCCAGGATCTGATCGACGAGCTGGGGCGGTTGCCGGGCGTGGGCCCGAAGAGCGCCCAGCGGATCGCCTTCCACGTCCTGTCCGCCGACCCGGCCGACGTCAACCGGCTGGCCGGCGCGCTGCGCAAGGTCAAGGAGCTGGTGCGGTTCTGCACCAGCTGCTACAACGTCGCCGAGTCCGAGCAGTGCCGGATCTGCCGCGACCCGCGCCGCAGCGACGAGGTTGTCTGCGTGGTCGAGGAGCCGAAGGACGTGGTCGCGATCGAGCGGACCGGTGAGTTCCGCGGGCGGTATCACGTGCTCGGTGGGGCGATCAATCCGCTGGAGGGCATCGGGCCGGACAATCTACGTATCCGGGAGCTGATGGCGCGGCTCGGCGGCGGCGCGGTCCGCGAGCTGATCCTGGCCACCGATCCGAACACCGAGGGCGAGGCGACCGCCACGTACCTCGCGCTGATGGTCAAGCCGATGGGGATCGCCGTGACCCGGCTGGCCAGTGGGCTACCGGTCGGCGGCGACCTGGAGTACGCCGACGAGATCACTCTGGGCCGGGCCTTCGAGGGCCGCCGGGCCGTCTAGGGAGGCCGTGGGTCGTCGGCCCGGCGGCCGTCCAGCCATTGGCCCGACCAGTCCCCGCGTGACGCGGTGGCAGTCCTGCTTCGGACCTGATGCCACTGAGACATGAACATGTCTCAGTGGCATCGGGCTTTTGGGACGGACAGTCACATCCGCCCGGTCCCTCACGTCGTGGGCAGGCGGCTGCGGTGGGCCTGAGGGGTATGACAGTGGGCGGTTGGCCCGTTCGATTGATGTAACAGAATGATATCGATCGGACGGGGCTAATGTGGCGATTTGTCCGTAAGCCCATTGACCCGCGTTACGCGGGTCAGTCACTAAGGACACGATCCGGTACCAAGAGCTTCTCGCTCTGTTTCCGGGTGGTCCGAACGGGGGCTAAGGTTCCGGCCATCGGTGACCCTGTCACCACGTTGTCCGTACCCCCTAGGACGAGGTGAAGCACCATGCGTGCATCCAGGCCGAAGGTCGCCATCGCGGCCGTAGCGGTCGCGGCCCTCGCGGTAGCAGGCTGTGCCGAGAGCGACCGTGAAGGTTCCGGCGGTAGTAAGAAGGACACCCTCGTCTTCGGCGTCGCCGGAGACCCGAAGGTGCTCGACCCCACCATGGCGAGCGACGGTGAGTCGCTGCGCGTGGCCCGTCAGGTGTTCGAGACGCTCGTGCGTCCGGAGGAGGGCGGCACCAAGGTCAGCCCCGGTCTCGCCGAATCCTGGACGCCGGACGCCGCGGGCACGACTTGGACGTTCAAGCTGCGGTCCGGCGTGAAGTTCCACGACGGCACCGACTTCAACGCCGAGGCCGTCTGCGTCAACTTCAACCGCTGGTTCAACGCCAAGGGCCTCATGCAGAGCCCGGACGTGACCGCGTACTGGCAGGACATCATGGGTGGCTTCGCCGCCAATGAGGACGAAACGCTCCCGCCGAGCCTCTTCAAGTCCTGCACCGCCACCGACCCCACGACGGTCGACCTGGCCTTCACCCGGGTCTCCAGCAAGATCCCGGCTGCCCTGATGCTGCCGTCCTTCTCCATCCACAGCCCGAAGGCGCTGCAGGACTACGACGCCAGCAACGTCAGCGGCAGCGCGGACGACATCAAGTACCCCGCGTACGCGACCGAGCACCCGACCGGTACCGGTCCGTTCAAGTTCAAGTCCTGGGACGTCCCCAACAAGACGCTGACCCTGGAGCGGAACGAGGACTACTGGGGCGACAAGGCCAAGCTGAAGAGCCTGATCTTCAAGACCATCTCGGACGAGAACGCCCGCAAGCAGGCGCTGCGCTCCGGTGACATCCAGGGCTACGACCTGGTCGGCCCGGCCGACGTCGAGCCGCTGAAGGGTGAGGGCTTCAACGTCCTGACCCGCCCGGCGTTCAACATCCTCTACCTGGCCATCAACCAGAAGGGGAACCCGAAGCTGGCCGACCTCAAGGTCCGGCAGGCGATCGCCCACGCGATCAACCGCCAGGCCCTGGTCGACTCGAAGCTGCCCCCGGGCGCCCAGGTCGCGGTGAACTTCTTCCCCGACACCGTCGAGGGCTGGAACGGCGACGTCACCAAGTACGACTACGACGTCGAGAAGGCCAAGGCGCTGCTGGCCGAGGCGGGTGCGTCGAACCTGAGCCTGCGGTTCCACTACCCGACCGAGGTCACCCGGCCGTACATGCCGAACCCGAAGGACCTCTTCGAGCTGATCTCGGCGGACCTCCAGGCGGCCGGCATCAAGATCGAGGCGATCCCGCTGAAGTGGAGCCCGGACTACCTCAACGCCACCACCTCCGGCAACAAGCACGACATCCACTTCCTCGGGTGGACCGGTGACTACGGCGACGGCTACAACTTCATCGGTACCTTCTTCGACCGACAGAAGGACGAGTGGGGCTTCAACAACCCCGCCCTGTTCGAGAAGTTCAAGCAGGCGGACACCACCGCGGACCAGGCGGCCAAGGTGGCGCTCTACAAGGAGCTGAACGCCGACATCATGAACTTCCTGCCGGGCGTGCCGATCTCGCACTCGCCGCCGGCGATCGTGTTCGGCAAGGACGTGACCGGGGTCAAGGCGAGCCCGCTCACCGACGAGCGGTTCTCCTCCGCCGAGTTCAAGTCCTGATCTGAAGCACAGACCGCGGGCGGGCGCTGACCACAGCGCCCGCCCGCGATCCTCAGCACCCCTTCGAGGCCGCCGTGTTCCGGTTCATCATCAGACGCCTGTTGCAGCTGATACCCACGCTGTTCGGGCTCTCCATCCTGTTGTTCATCTGGCTCCGGCGGCTGCCCGGCGGCCCCGAGACCGCGATTCTCGGCGAGCGGGGTACGCCCGAGATGCGTGCCGCGATCCGCAACAACCTCGGCCTCGACGAGCCGATCCTGTTCCAGTACGGCCGGTTCGTGCGGCGGATGATCCGCCTCGACCTGGGCACCTCGATCTCGACCAAGCGCGAGGTCACCACCGAGTTCCTCCAGCGTTTCCCCGGCACTGTCGAGCTGACCATCACCGCTATGGTGATCGCGATCGGGATCGGCATCCCGCTGGGCTACCTCGCGGCCCGTCGGCGTGGCCGGCTGCTGGATCACATGTCGGTCGGCGGCTCGCTGATCGGCATCTGCATCCCGGTCTTCTTCCTGGCGTACATCCTCAAGGCCATCTTCTCCGAGAACCTCGGCTGGTTCCCGTCCAGCGGCCGGCAGGACCCGACCCTCGGCGCCACCCGGATCACCAACTTCTTCGTCCTCGACGGGCTGATGACCCGCGAGTGGGACGCCGCCGCCGACGCGCTCTGGCACCTGATCCTGCCGGGCATCGCGCTGGCCAGCATCCCGCTGGCGATCATCGTGCGGATCACTCGGGCCAGCGTGCTGGAGGTGCTCAACGAGGACTTCGTACGCACCGCCGAGGCCAAGGGCCTGACCGAGAACGTGGTCCGCCGCCGGCATGTGCTGCGCAACTCGCTGCTGCCGGTGGTCACCTCGATCGGCCTGCTCACCGGTGGTCTGCTCTCCGGCGCGGTGCTCACCGAGACCGTCTTCGCGTTCAGCGGTATCGGGGCGTTCGTCGCGGAGGCGATCAGCCAGCGCGACTACCCGGTGCTGATGGGCTTCATCATGATCATCGCGGTGGTGTACGTGCTGGTGAACCTGATCGTGGACCTCTCCTATAGCCTGATCGACCCGAGGGTGAGGGTCCGATGACGCTCATCAGCGGCAAGAAGAAGGAAAGGATCGACCGGCTCGCCGAGCTGGCCGCCCGGGACGATGAGCGTGGCGTCAGCCTCTGGCAGGAGGCCCTCCGCCGGCTGCGCCGCAACCCGGCCGCGATCGTCGGCGCGGTGGTCCTGGGCGTGTTCCTCGTCATCGCCATCGTCGGCCCCTTCCTCGTCCCGCACGCGCCCGAGGCGCAACTGTGGAAGGGCGAGGTCCGGGAGAACATCGGCTACATTCCCGGCGCGCGTGCCGAGAACTGGTTCGGCGTCGACCACATCGGCCGCGACGAGTTCAGCCGCATGATCGTCGGAGCCCGGCAGACCCTCCTGGTCGGCGTGGTCGCGACGATGATCGGTCTGGCCGTGGGCTCGCTGATCGGCGGGATCGCCGGTGCCGCCGCCGGCCTCGGCGGTCGCTGGGGCCGGGCCGTCGACAACGTCCTGATGCGCTTCATCGACATGCTGCTGGCCATGCCGAGCCTGCTGCTCGCGATCAGCATCGCGGCGATTCTGGGCGCCAGTCTCACCACAGTCATGATCGCGGTGGGTACGGTCTCGGTTCCGGTCTTCGCACGACTGCTACGCGGGTCGATGATCGCGCAGTCCAACAGCGACTACGTTCTGGCCGCGACGTCACTGGGCGTACGGAAACCGAAGATCGCGCTGGCCCACGTGGTGCCGAACTCGCTGGCCCCGGTGATCGTGCAGGCCACGCTCACGCTGGCCACGGCGATCATCGAGGCCGCCGCACTCTCGTTCCTCGGTCTGGGTAACAACGACGCGTCCATCCCCGAGTGGGGCATGATGCTCGCCGACGCGCAGCGCTACATCGACATCGCACCGCGACTGGCGATCCTGCCCGCACTCGGCATCATCATCACCGCGCTGGGCTTCACCCTGCTCGGTGAGGCGATGCGTGAGGCTCTCGACCCGAAGCTGCGGAAGTAGGTTCCATCCATGGCACTACTCGAAGTGGACGACCTCTCCGTCACCTTCGCCCGGCGCGGTCAGCGCGCCGTGCACGCCGTCGACGGGGTCTCCTTCTCCGTCGACGCCGGTGAGGTGGTCGGCCTGGTCGGCGAGTCCGGCTGCGGCAAGTCCGTGACCTCGCTGGCGATCATGGGGCTGCTGCCCAAGCAGCCCGGCCTGCGGGTGGGCGGCAAGGCGGTGTTCGACGGGACCGACCTGCTCCAGCTCGACGACCGTTCGCGGCGGGACATCCGGGGCCGGGACATCGCGATGATCTTCCAGGACCCGCTGTCGTCGCTCAATCCGGTCGTCCCGATCGGCCTTCAGGTGACCGAGGTGCTGACCCGGCACCGGGGGATGAAGGGCGACGTGGCGACGAAGGAGGCCGCCCGGCTGCTCGACCGCGTCGGCATTCCCGACCCGACGCGGCGGCTGAAGGAGTACCCGCACCAGCTCTCCGGCGGGATGCGCCAGCGTGCGTTGATCGCCATGGCGGTGGCCTGCCAGCCCCGGCTGCTGATCGCCGACGAGCCGACGACCGCCCTGGACGTCACCATCCAGGCGCAGATCCTGGAGCTGTTGAAGGACCTGGTCCGGGACTCCGGCACCGCGCTGGTGATGATCACGCACGACCTCGGCGTGGTGGCGGGGATGTGCGACTCGATCAACGTGCTGTACGGCGGCCGGGTGGTGGAGACCGCGCGGCGACGCCCGCTGTTCCGCGAGCCCCGGCACCCGTACACCGTTGGGTTGCTCGGTTCGGTGCCGCGCCTGGACGCCGGGCGTGGCGAACGGCTCAACCCCATCCCCGGTTCGGTGCGGGACCTGCTGCCCTGGCCAGACGGCTGCGCCTTCTCCCCGCGCTGCACCCGCCGGCTGGACGCCTGCGTCGGCGAGCCCCCGGAGCTGGTGCTGGCCCACGACGGCCGCAGCTACCGTTGCGTCAACCCGGCCCCGGTGCCGGGCCTGGCGCGGGCCGCCGACGCGGCACCGGTGCCCGCCCCGCGCGAGGAGGAAAAGTAGCCATGAGCGAGCGAACCATCAGGCTCAGCGCGGATGTGCCTCAGGACGGCATGCAGCGGAGCGGAGTGCCGGCATGAGCGAGCAGAGCGAATTCCTCGTCGAGGTACGAGACCTGAAGGTGCACTTCCCGATCAAGCGGGGGGTGCTGTTCGAGCGCACGGTCGGGCATGTCAAGGCCGTCGACGGGGTCGACCTGAGCATCCCGCGTGGCAAGACCTACGGTCTGGTCGGTGAGTCGGGCTGCGGCAAGTCCACCCTCGGGCGGGCGCTGCTCCAGCTCACCCCGCCCACCGCCGGTGAGGTGAGCTTCGACGGGGTCGAGCTGACCAAGCTGGCGCCGGGCAAGCTGCGCGCGATGCGCAAGCGGATGCAGATGATCTTCCAGGATCCGATGTCCAGCCTCGACCCGCGACAGAACGTCGAGTCGATCCTCACCGAGGGCCTGCAGGCGCACGGCATCGGCGGCGACCGGGACGGACGCCGGAAGATCATCGCCGAGACGCTGGACAAGGTCGGCCTGCCCCGGTGGGCGCTCTCCCGCTACCCGCACGAGTTCTCCGGTGGTCAGCGGCAGCGCATCGGCATCGCCCGCGCCCTGGTGCTGGGGCCGGAGCTGATCGTCGCCGACGAGCCGGTCTCCGCGCTGGACGTGTCGATCCAGGCCCAGGTGGTCAACCTGCTCGACGAGTTGCAGGACAACCTCGGCCTGACCTACCTGGTGATCGCGCACGACCTGGCGGTGGTCCGGCACATCTCCGACACGGTCGGCGTGATGTACCTCGGCGGCCTGGTCGAGGAGGCGCCGAGTGACCGGCTCTACACCGAGCCGCTGCACCCGTACACCCGGGCGCTGATGTCGGCGGTGCCGGTGCCGGACCCGGACGTGGAGGACCGCCGGGAGCGGATCCTGCTCGCCGGCGACCTGCCCTCGCCGGCCAACCCGCCGTCGGGCTGCCGCTTCCACACCCGGTGCCCTTGGGCGCAGCCGACCCGCTGCGCCGACGAGCGGCCGGTGCTGCGGGAGATCGGCGGCAGCCGGGTCGCCTGTCACTTCGCCGAGCAGATCGCCAGCGGCGAACTGCGCCCGCACAAGGTGAGCGCGGAGATCGTCCGGCCGGAGGGTGAGGGCGACGAGCCCGGGGTGGTCTCCGCCCCCAGCGAGCCCGGCTCCTTCGTGTAAGGAGGGGCCCCTTCCTAACGCCTCGCGTATAGGAAGGGGCCCCTCTTAACAGACAGCCGCGCCTCAGCCCTCAGGGCGGTTGAGCAGGCCGACGGCGATGCTGTGCACCGCGTCCAGCCCGGCGGCGTCGTCCAGCGGCGCCTTGCCGCCGGTGACCACGTACCACTCGTCGGCGTCCTTGTACTGCACGTGCAGGGTGACCTGGCCGTCGGCGTAGTCGGTGCGCAGGGTCAGCTCGCCGGTGACCACGCCGACCTCGTCGGTCATCACCCCGCCCGGCCCGGGCACGATGTCCGTGGTCCGGCTCTGTGGGCCGGTGGCGCCCCCAGCGTCGGCCGTCATCCCGGCGCCGGGCACCTCCACCTGGCCGGCTGCGGCGCCGTCGGCGGTCATCCCGGCCGTGGCCGAGCCGGATGGTGGGCTGCCGGTGGCCGCCCCCGCGTCCTCCCCGTCGCGGTCCGGCCCCGGACCGCCGTCGGCCCCGGTTACGGCTTGCTCTCCCATGTGCAGCCCTCCAACATGTCGGTCAGCGCGGCCTTCTCGGCACTGGTCACCGTCAGCTGCCAGTGGTGTTTCACCGCTACCCAGTCACCGGCGTACTGGCACCAGTATGACCGGTTTGGTGGTTTCCACTGGGATGGATCCTGGTCACCCTTTGACCGGTTGGAGGACGCGGAAACCGCAAAGAGCTGCGGCCGGTCGAGGTCGTTGGCGAAGTCGCCGCGTTTCGAGTCGTCCCACTCGTCGGCCCCGGAGCGCCAGGCGTTGGCCAGTGGGACCATGTGGTCGATGTCCACGCTGGACGGGTCGGTGAAAGTGCGTCCGTCGTAGACGCTCTCCCACCGGCCGCCCACCACGTTGCAGCCGGAGTGCTCGATGTCCTTGCCGTCGCGCTCCAGCACCGTGTCGCGGACGTCGCAGTTCTTGCCGGTCTTACGCCAGTGCGGGAAGCGGTTGCGGCTGTAGCCCCGCATCGCGCCGGCTTCGGCGACGGTGAGCTGGGAGAGCATCTGGGTGGCGGTGCCGCTGCCGTCGCTGGTCGACGGTGCCTCCGGCTCCTCCAACGGGACGCAACCGGCCGCGCCGAGGGTCAGCGCCGCGGCGAGCGCGAGCGCTCCCAGGGCGCGTGGTCCTGATCTGGTACGCACAGGCGACACCTCTCCAGCTTGGGGCTTTCGGCGATCCCGCACAGTACCCGGGCGAGGTTTCGGCGTTTCGTGGTGTCTGGCACATGGCGCACGGCAGATTGGTAGCCATGTCCGCACCCGCGCCAGCCCTGCGATTGGGAACCCCCGCCGGCCGAGGCACCCTGGCCGCCGCCGTACTCGCCTCCGGCATGGTGTTCCTGGACACCACCGTGGTCAACGTGGCGCTGCCCCGGCTCGGTGCCGAACTCGGCGCCTCAGTAGCAGGACTACAGTGGACGATCAACGGGTACCTGCTCACGCTCGCGGCGTTCGTCCTGCTCGGCGGGGCGCTGGGCGACCGGTTCGGGCGGCGACGGATCTTCCTGCTCGGCGTGGTCTGGTTCAGCAGCGCCTCGGTGCTCTGCGGGTTGGCCCTGTGGATCGACTGGCTGGTGGCCGCGCGGTTCCTCCAGGGTATGGGCGGTGCCCTGCTGGCCCCGGGCTCGCTGGCGCTGCTCCAGTCCAGCTTCCACCCCGACGACCGGGCGAAGGTGATCGGGGCGTGGTCGGGTCTGTCCGGCGTCTCCACCGCGCTCGGCCCGTTCGTCGGTGGCTGGCTGATCGACGCGCTCTCCTGGCGGTGGATCTTCTTCCTGAACCTTCCGTTGGCGGTGCTCGTGGTGCTGGCCACCGTCCGCTGGGTGCCGGAGAGCCGGGACGAGAGCGCCACCCGTACCCAGGGCCCGGGCCGGCGGGCGCGCCGGTTCGACGTGGCCGGCGCGGTGCTCGGCGCGCTCGCCCTGGCCGGTGTCACGTACGCCCTGGTCGACGCTCCCGGCAAGGGCCTGCAATCGCCACAGATCGCGGTGGCGGCCCTGGTCGCGGTCCTAGCCGCGGTGGCATTCGTGCTGGTGGAGCGGCGTCGCGGGGAGACCGCGATGCTGCCCACCGGGCTGTTCGGCAGCCGGCTGTTCTCGGTGCTGAACCTCTTCACCGTGCTGGTCTACGCCGCGCTCGGCGGCTTCACCTTCTTCTTCTCCGTCTACCTGCAGAACGTGGTCGGCTGGTCGGCCTTCCGCACCGGCCTGGCCCTGCTGCCGATGACCCTGTTGCTGCTGGTCGGCTCCCCGGGAGCCGGCGCGTTGTCGGCGAAGATCGGGCCGCGGCTGCCGCTGACCGTGGGACCGGTGCTGGCCGCCGCCGGTCTGTTGCTGCTGCGCGAGGTCGAGCCGGGCGCGTCGTACTGGCGACAGGTGCTACCCGGTGTCGCGCTGTTCGGGGCCGGGCTGACCCTGGTGGTGGCGCCGCTGACCGCCTCCGTGCTGGCCGCCGTCGCGGACCGCTTCGCCGGGGTGGCGAGCGGCTTCAACAACGCCGCCTCCCGGGTGGGTGGCCTGCTCGCGGTGGCTGCCCTGCCGTTGCTGGTCGGGCTCACCGGCACCGGGTACGAGCAACGCCCCGAACTGGCCACCGCCTACCGGGGCGCCCTGCTCTGGTGCGCCGGGCTGCTGCTGGCCGGTGCCGTCATCGCCGCCGTGCTCGTCCACCGACCGACCCGCAAGCCGCCACCGGCCCAGCCCTGCCACTCGTTGCCGGTCTCCACCCCGAAATAGCCGGGTGGGGGTGCAAGGAAGGGCCCCTTGTTAACGCATTCTGCATAGCAGGGGACCCCTGTTAACGACACATCCCCGCAATCCGGCGCCGACCCAGCGGGCGGCGCCGGATTGCCGCAACGAGCGCCCGGCGCGGTGAGAAGGGTTCCCTTCTATGCACCAGGCGTTAATAGGGGGCCCTTCCTTGCACCTCAGCCGCGGGTGCGGTTGACGGCGCTGGTCACGGCCTTGATGGAAGCGGTGACGATGTTGGCGTCCATGCCGACGCCCCAGACCGTCCGGCCGTCGACCTCGCACTCCACGTACGCGGCGGCCTGCGCGTCGCCGCCGGAGGAGAGCGCGTGCTCGTGGTAGTCGAGCACGCGCACCGACACGCCGGTCGCGCCGAGCGCGTTGACGTACGCGTCGATCGGGCCGTTGCCGATCGCGGTGATCGACCGGGACTCGCTCCCGACACCGACCTGCGCGGTGATCTCCACCTTGCCGTCGGCGGTGCCGATGGTGTACTCGGCGAGCGTCACCGCCGGGTCGGTCTGGTGGTCGAGCAGGTACTGCTCGGCGAAGATCTGCCACATGGTGGCCGGGGCGACCTCGCCACCGTCGTGGTCGGTGACCTGCTGCACCACGCCGGAGAACTCGATCTGGAGCCGGCGCGGCAGGTCGAGCTGGTGCTCGGTCTTCATGATGTACGCGACGCCGCCCTTGCCGGACTGCGAGTTGACCCGGATCACCGCCTCGTAGCTGCGGCCCAGGTCCTTCGGGTCGATCGGCAGGTAGGGCACCGCCCAGGTGAACTCGTCGACCGGTACGCCGGCTGCCGCCGCGTCGGCGGTCAACGCGGTGAAGCCCTTGTTGATGGCGTCCTGGTGGGAGCCGGAGAAGGCGGTGTAGACCAGGTCGCCGGCGTACGGGTGGCGCTCGTGCACGGGCAGCTGGTTGCAGTACTCGACGGCCCGCTTGATCTCGTCGATGTCGGAGAAGTCGATCATCGGGTCGATGCCCTGGGAGAACAGGTTCAGCCCCAGCGTCACCAGGTCGACGTTGCCGGTGCGCTCGCCATTGCCGAACAGGCAGCCCTCGATCCGGTCGGCGCCGGCCAGCAGGCCCAGCTCGGCGGCGGCGACCCCGGTGCCCCGGTCGTTGTGCGGGTGCAGGCTGAGTACCAGGCTGTCGCGGCGGGGCAGGTGCCGGTGCATCCACTCGATCGAGTCGGCGTACACGTTCGGCATGGCCATCTCGACGGTGGCCGGCAGGTTGACGATCAGCTTGCGGTCCGGCGTGGGGTCGACCACCTCGATCACCTTCGCGCAGACCTCCAGCGCGTACTCCAGCTCGGTGCCGGTGTACGACTCCGGCGAGTACTCGTAGTGGATCTCGGTGTCCGGGGTGTGGATCTCGGCGTACTTCTGGCACAGCCGGGCGCCGGTGGTGGCGATGTCGGTGATGCCGTCGCGGTCCAGCCCGAAAACCACCCGGCGCTGCAGCGTCGAGGTGGAGTTGTAGAAGTGCACGATCGCCCGGCGGGCCCCGCGCAGCGACTGGAAGGTCCGGTCGATCAGGTGCTCCCGGCACTGGGTCAGCACCTGGATCGTGACGTCGGCGGGGATCAGGTCCTGCTCGATCAGCTGCCGGACGAAGTCGTAGTCGGTCTGGCTGGCGGACGGGAAGCCGACCTCGATCTCCTTGTAGCCCATCTGGACCAGGAGCTGGAACATCCGGCGCTTGCGCTCCGGCGACATCGGGTCGATCAGCGCCTGGTTGCCGTCGCGCAGGTCGACCGCGCACCAGCGCGGCGCGACCTCGACGTGCCGGGTGGGCCAGGTGCGGTCCGGCAGGTCGAGTCGGAACTGCTCCCGGTACGGCTGGTACCGCCGGTACGGCATCCCGCTCGGGCGCTGCCGGGCGATGGGATCGGATTCAACGTCGGTGGTGCCGGCTGGGTGAGCCATGGCGGATTTCTCCTGTGGTCATGTGACGTCAGCAGTGGAGGTCGGCAGCATTGCCGAGCGGAAAGATCCGGAACAGTGCTGGCGGCGCGGTTCGACTCCGCGACGAGGTGCCGGCCGTCAGGCCTCGTCGCGGCAACCAAGGAGAAGGTGCGCCTGCCACATGACAGGGTGACCCTACGTGATGGGGTCGGGTCTGGGAAGGCGCGTCCGGAATTTGAGACGGATTTCGCAGGCGGTGGTCAGCCGGTTGCATTCTCGCAGGTCAGGACGATCTCGCCGAGTGGTCGCCGGTGACGTAGGGCGGTCTCGTCGGCCAGCAGGTCGGCCGGGAGGCTCAGCGGATCGCCGAGTTGCCCGACCGCCACCACCACGTACGGTCGCACGTCGCCGGGCAGGTCGAGGTCGGCGACCAGGCCGGCACGGTCGAGATTGGTCACCTGGCGTACGTGCAGCCCCAGCGCGGTGGCCTGCACGGTCAGGTGGGCCACCGCCTGACCCAGGTCGTACGCCACGAACCGGTGGCCTGTGCGGGGGTGCGCGGCGAGCACCAGGGCGCTGGCCCGCGCGGCCCACCGCTGTTCCGCCGCCGGCAGGTTGACCAGGATCCGCTTGAACGTCTCGTCGTCGCGGTGCCCGAGCGCGAACCGCCAGGGTTGCCGGTTTCCCACCGACGGTGCCCAGCGTGCCGCCTCCAGCAGGGTCGCCGCCTCGGTTTGGGCCAGTTCGGCATCCGGGTCGAAGGAACGGGGGCTCCACCGAAACGCGAGCAGCGGGGTGAGGTCGGCCATGCGAAGAGGGTCCCGTATGGGCGTTTTCGTGGCGATGGTGGGGTGGACGAATGTGGGCAACAGCACCCGTAACGGGATCGGTGGTTAGGGCGTTCCCGCGTCCGGTGAAGAGGAGTCCGGGCTGGTCCCGGGGTCGCCGTCGCTCGGGTCGGTGCCGGCCGGGTCGGTGGGGGGCGGCTCGGGGCCCAGCGGCTCGCCCTCGACCACCGGCCCGGCCAACTGCACGGTGGCCGGCGCCGGCTCGGGCGGCGCGGTCAGCGTCAGCGTGCCGAACGCCGTGCGGACCGCAGTCGGGGTGCCGTCGGCGTCGAAGCAATAGATCCCCACGTCCAGCGGAGGGTTGATCGACGCCGTGGTGGTCTCCACCGAGTAGCAGGAGCCGATGGCCCCGGGCGGGGCCGTGGCCGGCGAGACCGACAGCGGGGCCCGCCGGTCGGTCAACACGTCGAGCCAGTCGGTGAACGGGTGCTGCACCCGGGGGTCGAGCCGCCGGGGCAGCGTGTCGTCCCGCTCGCCGAGACGTACGCAGCTCGCCGGCTCGGGCCGGGCCGCGGAGGGCAGCGCGCACTGGAACAGCCCGTCGGCCGTCGCCGCGAGCGAGATGTCCGCCGCGCCGCCGAGCGCACCACCCGGCACGTCCACCCGCCAACTGCCGTCGTTCGCGCTGGTCACCAGGATCGAGCGGTCGGCGGCCCCATCGGTCACGAGCGCGTACCGGGCGACCATGTGTCGATCCTGCGCGGCTGCGGCAAGGGCGGCCAACTCGTCGCGGGCCGCGTCCAGCCCCACGGGCCGTGGTGCGGCGCTCGGGGGCGGCGGCGGTTCGGCGGGCGGGTCGGCCGAGCAGCCGGCGAACAGCACGGGCAGGGCGAGCGCGAGCGGGGCGGTCAGGCGTCGGGCCGGACGGTTGGCGGCGTACACCCGGTCATTCTCGGCGTTGCGGCCGGCTTCCGGACACCCCTGGGGAGGTCGACGTTTGCGGCGTGTCGCGCACCACCCCCGCCGCCCGGCCGGGCCGGATCGTGGGATCACCTGACCCGGCGGTCAGAGCGGCCCGATACCCTGAGGTCGTCCGACCCGCGCCGCCGGCCCCGGTGCCGGCGGCGTCGGCACGCTCAGGGCAACCGGGAGGGAGTGCACCCCGTGGCACTCGTGGTGCAGAAGTACGGCGGGTCCTCCGTCGCCAACGCCGAGCGGATCAAGCGCGTGGCCGAGCGGATCGTCGCGGCCCGCAAAGCCGGCGACGACGTGGTGGTCGTGGTCTCGGCGATGGGCGACACCACCGACGAGCTGCTCGACCTGGCCAACCAGGTAAGCCCGCTGCCCCCGGGGCGAGAGCTGGACATGCTACTCACCGCCGGGGAGCGGATCTCCATGGCGTTGCTCGCCATGGCGATCCACAACCTGGGGTACGAAGCCCGCTCGTTCACCGGTTCGCAGGCGGGCGTGATCACCACCTCGGTGCACGGCCGGGCACGGATCATCGATGTCACCCCGGGGCGGCTCAAGGGCGCGCTGGACGAGGGCGCCGTGGTCATCGTCGCCGGCTTCCAGGGCGTCTCGCAGGACACCAAGGACGTCACCACCCTGGGCCGTGGTGGATCGGACACCACTGCGGTGGCGCTGGCCGCCGCGCTCCGTGCCGACGTGTGCGAGATCTACACCGACGTTGACGGGGTCTTCACCGCCGACCCGCGGATCGTTCCGAACGCCCGGCACATCAAGCAGATCACGTACGAGGAGATGCTGGAGCTGGCCGCCTGCGGCGCGAAGGTGCTGCACCTGCGGAGCGTGGAGTACGCCCGCCGGGCGGAGCTGCCGATCCACGTGCGTTCGTCATACTCGACCAACACCGGCACCATGGTCACCGGATCGATGGAGGACCTTCCAGTGGAACAGGCACTGATCACCGGGGTGGCTCACGACCGCAGCGAGGCCAAGATCACCATCGTCGGGGTGCCCGATGAGCCGGGTGCCGCCGCGCGGATCTTCGACACGGTCGCGAGCGCTGAGATCAACATCGACATGATCGTGCAGAACGTCTCCACCGAGGGCACCGGCCGCACGGACATCTCCTTCACCCTGCCGAAGACCGACGGCCCCACCGCGATGGCCGCGCTGAGCAAGATCCAGGAAACGGTCAACTTCAAGGGCCTGCTCTACGACGACCACGTCGGCAAGGTCTCCCTGATCGGCGCCGGGATGCGGTCGCACCCCGGTGTCGCCGCCGGCTTCTTCGCCGCGCTGGGCCAGGCCGGCGTGAACATCGAGATGATCTCCACCTCGGAGATCCGGGTCTCCGTGGTCTGTCGGGACACCGACCTCGACGCCGCGGTCCGCGCCATCCACGAGGCGTTCGACCTCGGCGGTGACACCGAAGCCGTGGTGTACGCGGGGACGGGACGGTAGCCCGCGGTGGCTGGGCTGCCCACCCTGGCCGTGGTCGGGGCGACGGGGGCCGTCGGCACGGTGATGTGTGAGCTGCTCACCGGGCGGCGCAACGTGTGGGGCGAGATCCGCCTGCTGGCCTCCGAGCGGTCGGCCGGGCGGAAGGTGCGCTGCCGGGGCGAGGAACTGACCGTCCAGGCGCTGTCCGAGGCGGCGCTCGACGGCGTGGACGTGGCGATGTTCGACGTCCCGGACGAGGTCTCCGCGCACTGGGCGCCGATCGCGGTGAGCCGCGGCGCGGTGGTGGTGGACAACTCCGGCGCCTTCCGGATGGACCGGGACGTCCCGCTGGTGGTGCCGGAGATCAATCCGGAGCAGCTGCGCGACCGGCCCCGGGGCATCGTCGCCAACGCGAACTGCACCACCCTCGCGATGATCATCGCGGTCGCCCCGCTGCACCGCGAGTACGGCCTCCGTGAGCTGGTGCTCGCCTCGTACCAGGCGGTGTCCGGCGCGGGTCAGGTCGGCGCGGACACCTTGCACGACCAGTTGACCAAGGTGGCGGGCGACCGGCTGCTCGGCTCGCGTACCGGCGACGTGCGGCAGGCGGTCGGTGACGACCTCGGCCCGTTCCCCGCCCCGATGGCGCTCAACGTGGTGCCGTGGGCCGGCTCGCTGGCCGACGGTGACTGGTCGTCCGAGGAGATGAAGATGCGCAACGAGTCGCGCAAGATCCTCGGGATGCCCGACCTCAAGGTCTCCGCCACCTGCGTACGGGTGCCGGTGGTGACCGGCCACTCGGTCGCGGTGCACGCCGTCTTCGCCACCGAGATCGACGCCGACGGTGCCCGCGGGGTGCTGCGCAACGCGCCCGGGGTGATCGTGGTGGACGACCCGGCGGCCGGGGAGTTCCCGATGCCGATCGACGCGGTCGGCACCGATCCGTCCTGGGTCGGCCGGATCCGCCGGGCCCTCGACGACCCCCGCGCGTTGGACTTCTTCGTCACCGGCGACAACCTCCGCAAGGGCGCCGCCCTCAACACCGCCCAGATCGCCGAACTCCTCGCCGAAGAACTAACCCACCCCTGACCGGCAGGACACGACCCACGCCCCTAGGCGGCGGAAAGGCGGACGCCGTCGCGGCCTTGGCGTTTCACGGCGTAGAGGGCCTGGTCGGCGCGGCGCAGGGTCAGCTCGGGTGATTCGCCCGGCCGGGGCAGGGCGACGCCGATGCTGATCGTGCGGCCGATCCGGCGGGCCGCCTCGGTGAGTCGTTCGGCGACCCGTACCGCCTCCTCCGGGCGGCTCACCTCGATCACCGCGACGAACTCGTCGCCGCCGATCCGGTACAACTCGTCCCCCTGGCGTAGCGCACCCTCCAGGGCCCGGGCCAGACCGATCAGCACGCGGTCACCCGCCTGGTGGCCGTACGTGTCGTTGACGGTCTTGAAGCCGTCGACGTCGATCGCCAGCAGAGCGGTACGCCCGGGGGTCGCGGCGGCGATCCGCTGCCCGAACGGGCCGGTGTGCCGTAGCCCGGTGAGCGGGTCGGAGCTGGCCTGCTCGCGTAGCCGGTCCAGGGTGCGCAGCCGGTCCAGGCAGCTCCACGCCTGGCCGGCCAGCAGCTCCAGCAGGTTGACCGTGGTGGGATCCGGGCGGAGTAGCCGCTCGTCGGCCACCAGCAGCACCCCACCGTTCCCGGCCGGACCGACCGGCACCGCCACCAGCGTGCGTACCCCGGCCCGGACCAGCGGCTCGTGCTCGGCGGTGGGCGGGTGGCCGGCCTCGCCGAGGGTGTAGCCGGCACCATACCGGTGGGCCCGGTCGTTGATGCGCCGTAGCGCCTGCGCGCCCGCCTCGGTCAACTCGGCGCGCATCCGGGCCTCCAGGTCGCCGGGGGCGACCGTCGGGGCGCCGAGCCGCGGGCCGTTACGGCCGGCGAGCACCAGGACGGCCGCGGCGAGGGCCGATACGTCCCGGGCGGCCCCGATCGCGGCGGCCATCAGGTCCCACTCGGTGCTCGCGGCGGTCATCGCGGAGGCGTGCCGGAGCAGCTTCTCGCCGCGGCTCTCGGCCGGCCCGCCGAGCGCCAGGATCCGGGCGCCGAGGCGGGCGGCCACCCGCTCGGCCGTCGTCCGCCAGGACCCGAGGTCGGCCGGGCCGGTCCACTGCAAATCGAGTACGCCGATGGCTCGACCCGCCGGATCCAGCACCGGTACGCACACCTCGGCGGTGACGTCGGGGCGTACCGGGATGTGGTCGGGGTCGGCCGTGACATCCGGGACGACGGCCGGCTTGCCGCCGGTGTGGACCCGGCCGACGATCCCGGCGTCCGGCGCGACAGTGGCGAAGACCTGCCAGGAGCCGGTGGCGGCGACGCAACGCAGCCGGCCGTGGACGCGTAGCAGGACGGCGATGGTGGCGGGTGTGTACCGGGCCAGCGCGGCGACGGTCGCCTGGCAGACCTCGGTGACGGTCGACGCCATGGGCAGGCGGACCGTGACGTCACGGATGACTTGCTGGTGATCCACTCGCACGTCGTTCCAGGTCGGGGTACGTTCCGGCCGGTGCCGGGTCGCCGATCAAGCGTACTCACGCTGGTCGGAAGCGGTCTGGCTTCGTACACATGTGCTATCCACAGGCTGTGGACGTGGCCTGTGGGCCGTGCGCGGAGGGCCGCGACGATAGCGTGGGATCTCCCGGTCGAGTGGAGGCCCGATGCTCATTGCCCACCTCAGCGATCCACACCTGACCACCGGCGCGCTCGGCGCCGAGCCGGCCGCCGGGCTGCACCGTGCGCTGGGCCGGGTGCTGGCGCTGGAACCTCGGCCCGACTGCGTGGTCATCACCGGCGACCTGGCCGACCACGGCCGCCCCGACGAGTACGCCGTGCTGCGCGAGGTGATCGGCCGCTTCCCGTTGCCGGTGCACCTGGTCACCGGCAACCACGACGACCGGGAGTCGCTGCTCGACGCCTTCGGCGGCACCCCCTGGCTCGGCGGCGGCTTCTCGGCGTACTACCAGGTCGATCACCCCGGGGCGACCGTGGTGGTGCTCGACTCGCTCGTCCCCGGTACGGACGGCGGGCGGCTCGGCGACGAGCAACTCGCCTGGCTCGACGGGGTGCTGGCGGCGCGCCCGGAGGTGCCGGCCGTCGTCTGCCTGCACCACCCGCCGATCGAGGTCGGCATTCCGGCCGCCGATGCGATTCGGCTCGCCGACGGCGCGGCGCTCGCCGAGGTGCTCCTCCAGCACCCCAACGTGATACGCGTCGCCGCCGGGCACCTGCACCGGCCGGTGACCGCGGCCTTCGCCGGCACGGTGCTCACCGTCGCCCCGAGCACCTGGCGGCAGGCCACGCTGACGATGGGTGTTGACGAGCAGATCGGCTGGGTCGCCGAGCCGACCGCTCTGCTGCTGCACCGGGTCACCGAATCCGGGTGTGTCACGCACACCGTCCAGGTCAGCCACACCGCCGGCATGACCTGCGGTTTCTGACCGCACCCGGGGCTACCTCACGCTGCTTGCGGCCACGACTCGCGGCGGTCCTCTGCTGCCCACCCCGTAGCCTGTCGGCGGCGCCCGCCGACAGGACAGCGGTCGACGCCGGACGGTCCACAGTGGCGATCGAATGCGGGCTATGATCAGCCGTTCGGTCGGCCGGTCGCGGACCCGCGCCGAGCCGCAACGCCCGGACCGGCCGCCGGGCCAGAGCCGGCCGGATGCCGATGGACAGCCGCACGGCCGTAATCGTTGGCACGGTGTACGCAGGTGTTCACGTTGCCGATGTCACGTCGCTAGCCTCGCTCCGTCACGCGTCGGCGTGGCAGATCCGCGCCGGCATCCCGGCGCCGTAAGTGGGGGTAACAACGCATGACGAGAAGGCTCCTCGGGCTCGTGGCCGCGCTCACCGTCGCGGTGGGCGGTTCGCTGGCCGTCGCCACCCCGGCGCAGGCCGCCACCCCGGCCATCGAGATCACGAAGGTCTACTACGACTCGCCGGGTGTGGACAACCGCTCCAACGCCAGCCTCAACGCCGAGTGGGTGCGGCTGACCAACCGGCGTTCCACCACCATCAACCTGAAGAACTGGACGCTGCGGGACAAGGCCAACCACGTCTACAAGTTCAGCGGGGACTTCAAGCTCGCCAAGGGCAAGAGTGTGGTCATCCACACCGGCAAGGGCAAGAACACCGCTGGCCACCGC
Source organism: Micromonosporaceae bacterium KJ-029 (assembly GCA_005402585.1). GTDB lineage: Bacteria > Actinomycetota > Actinomycetes > Mycobacteriales > Micromonosporaceae > Micromonospora. The sequence continues at coordinate 61,708 of BIFP01000021.1, forward strand.
TACTGGGGCTCGGGCAACTACATCTGGAACAACACGGGCGACACCGCGTACCTGCGCAACGCCGGCGGCAAGCTGATCGACTCGTGCAAGTGGACGAAGAAGGGCAACGGCTACACCAACTGCTGAGCCACCGGTGCCGGCGCACACTCGGGTGGGCCGGCGCCGCCCCGGCCGGTTGACTCGCGGTTGCCTTCGGCAAGGCGCGCTCGAAAAGGCCGGGGGCGGCGGAAAGCGAAGCGGATCACTATCGTGGAACGATGAGCGCGATGGTGGTCGTCCCGAGCCCGGTCGAGGGGCCGATGCGGATCGGGTGGTAGGGGTCGTGCCGAGGCGCGCAGTCCCCGTGCTGATGGTGGCGTTGCTGCTGGCTACGCCGGTGGCGACGGCCTGGCTCGTCGGTGACCTGACCAACGGGGAGGCCCGCCGTCTGGCCGCCGAGGGGGAGTCGCTCGACTACGTCGTACGCCCGGTCAGCCTCGGCGCGACGGGCGACCGGGTGGTCGGCGTGCTGGCCTGTGTGCTGGTGGTCGTCTCGCTGGCGCTGCTGATCCGCGCCACCGCCACCCGCACGCTCAATTCCCGCCGGTGGACGGTGATCGTTCCGCTGATGCTGGCCGGCGTGCTGATCGGTTTCGCCTGGCGGGTGGTGACCGCCGGGGCGATCGGTGCCAACATCGGCGCGGGTCTCGTGGTCTTCGCCGGCGGCCCGGCGTTGCTGATCCTGCTCGTCATCGCCGCCGTGCAGACGCTCAGACTGCGCCGTTGACAGGCGTGACAGCGACGATTGCCGTGATGGTCAGGCAGAACGCCAGAGGGCACATCCAGCGACTGGATGTGCCCTCTCACCTGGTCGGGGTGGCCGGATTCGAACCGACGACCTCTTCGTCCCGAACGAAGCGCGCTACCAAGCTGCGCCACACCCCGAGGCGTGCCGACAAATAGTAGCCCACCCGCCTCCGGGGTCAAACTCGGTACCCCGGGGCGGGCGGTCAGCGCGGGATCAGCGTCAGCAGGCTGGCCTCCGGCGGGCAGGCGAAGCGGACCGGGGCGGTCGGATGGGTGCCGAGGCCGGCGGAGACGTGCAGCCAGGAGTCCGAGCCGGGCCACCGGTGCAGGCCCTTCGCCATCGACCGGGGCAACCCGCAGTTGGTCACCAGCGCCCCCACTCCCGGCACGCACACCTGGCCACCGTGGGTGTGGCCGGCGAGCAGCAGCCCGAAGCCGTCGGCGGCCATCTCGTCGAGCAGCGCCGGCTCGGGGGAGTGGGTCAGGGCGATGGAGAGGTCGGCCGAGGAAGCCACCGGGCCGGCCACCGCGCCGTAGTCGTCCCGTTCGACGTGCGGGTCGTCGACCCCGGCCATGTCGATCGCCCGGCCGCCGGCCTTGATCGTTACGCGATGGTTGTTGAGGTCCGCCCAGCCGGCGCCGGTGAGCACGTCGCGCAGTTCCTCGGAGGGCAGCTCGATCCCCTCGGCGTACTCCCGGTCGGGCAGGAAATAGCTGAACGGGTTCTTCCAGACCGGCCCGGTGTAGTCGTTTGAGCCGAAGACGAACGCGCCCGGGTAGTCGAGCAGCGGTTGCAGCGCCCGCAGCACCCCCGGCACCGCCCCGGGGTGGGCCATGTTGTCCCCCGTTACCACGACCAGGTCGGGGTCGAGGGCAGCCAGCGACGCGACCCACTGCTGCTTGCGTAGCTGATTGGGGGTCATGTGCAGGTCCGACAGGTGCAGCACGCGCAGCGGCTCGGTGCCGGTCGGGAGCACCGGAACATCGAAGCGCCGGAGCGTGAACATGTTGCGTTCGACGAGCGACGCGTACGCCAGGGCGGCGGCGCCCGTCGCGACGGTGGCGGTCGCAAGCCGGAATAGTGTGCGCTTTCGCATGCCGATCAGGGTAGTTTGACCGTCCATGAGCACGCTGAAGGACCGTCTCACATCCGACATGCGCGCCGCCCTGAAGGCCCGCGACGAGCTGACCACCTCCACCCTGCGGATGGCCCTGGCCGCCGTCGGCAACGCCGAGGTCTCCGGCAAGGCCAAGCGCGAGCTCAGCGACGACGAGGTGCTGGCCGTGCTGACCAAGGAGGCCAAGAAGCGTCGGGAGGCCGCGACCGCCTTCGCCGACGCGGGCCGCGCCGAGCAGGCCGCCAAGGAGACCGCCGAGGGTGAGGTGCTGGATCGCTACCTGCCGAAACAGCTCTCCGACGCCGAGCTGACCGACCTTGTCGCGGGGGCTCTCGCAGCCGGTGGCTTCACCGGTAAGGCGCAGATGGGCCCGGCGATGAAGGCGGCCCAGGCTGCGGTTGCCGGCGGGGCCGAGGGCGGTCGGGTGGCCGCCGAGGTACGCCGCCAGCTCGGCCTCTAGGGCGTGTCTCCTGGATCTCGTCGAGCCGAGACGAGGCCCAGGCGACGATCCGGCAAGGCGGCGGTTCGTCCGGATACCGGTGTTGTATCCGGACGAACCGCCAACGCCGCCGGGCGCTGTCTGGGCCCGTCGCAGGCCGGCGAAGATCCGGGAGACACGCCCTAGGGCGAGGAGCCGTCGACCAGCGCACCACGAGAAACGGGCGGGCACCCCATGAGAGGGGTACCCGCCCGTTCCGATTGGCCGGCGGTGATCAGCCGCCATTCCGGTCGTCCGGCGGCCGGCCCGGGTTGCTGGGCGGACCGGACGGGCCGTTCCCCGGCTGGCCGTTTCCGTTCCCGTTTCCGTTGCCGCCGCCGTTGTTGTTGCCGCCACCGGCGCTGACCTGGATCGTCACATAGCCGCCCTTGATGGTGCGGTTCTCAGGGCTGGTGCCGGCGGCGGTGCCGGCGGGGCACTCCGAGGTGACCCGGCTGCTGGAGACGAGCGGCTGGAAACCGGCACCGGAGATCCGCGACTTCGCCCGCTCGATGTCCAGGCACTTGACACCGGGGATGGTCCGCTGGTCACCCAGGGAGATCTTCTGGCCCGGCGGGTCGAAGTTGATCGCCTTCTTGCCGTCCATCGCGGCCTTCAACGTCTCATAGACCGGCGGGTTGATGCCGTCAGCCGGCTTGTGCTTCATCCGGACGTTGGTCTGCGGCCAGTCCGGGTCGGCCAGGATGCCGGCCACCGCGTACTGCTTGGTCATCGCGACCAGGGAGGCGGTCTTCTCGGCGTCGGTGGTGCCCGACTTGCCGGCGATCGGCTTGCCAACGATATAGCGCCCCTCGGCGGCGGTGCGGCTGCCGCCGCACTTGCTGGTCGAGGAGTTGTCACCGACTGGGCAGCGGGCCGCGTCCACGGCCGCCCGGGCCACCTCCGTGCTGATCCGCTTCTCGCAGCGCGGGTTGGCCACGTCCAGCTTGTTGCCGTCCAGGTCGCGGATCTCCTGCACCGGGATCGGCTCGCAGTACTTGCCGTCGGCGGCCAGGGTGGCGTACGAGTTGGCCAGCTCCAGCGGTGTGGTGTCCGTGACGCCCAGGGTGAAGGCGCCCCACTGGTGGGCAGCCGCCTTGTCGTTGGCCCAGGCGTTCTCCCTGCTGACCCGGAACTGGATGCCCAGGCGCTTGGCCACGTCGACCACGTTCTCCGCGCCGATCTGCTGCTGCAGCGGGACGAAGTACGTGTTGGTCGAGGCCGAGAAGGCGCTCCACATGTCCTTGACCCCGCCAGGCTGCTTGTTCGAGTTGGTCGGGCAGTAGAAGTGCGTGCCCGGGCAGGTGGCAGGGGCGCCTTGGCGCAGGATGTATTCGGACTTGAACTGCTGCGGGGCGTTGATGGTGTAGCTGAGCGGGATGCCCTTCTCCAGCGCGGCCACGATGGTGAAGATCTTGAAGACCGAGCCGGCCTGGTACCCGGTGATCCCGTCGCCGCCGGTCAGCAGCGGGTTCACCGTGTTCGGGTAGTTGCCGAGTTTGCCCTTGTCGCGCTGGACCGGATCGCTGTGCGGCCGGTTCTTCGGCGCCTTCGGGTTGTCGAGCTTGAAGTTCCGGTTGGTCGACAGCGCCCGCACCCGGCCGGTGCCGGGCTCGACCACGGCGATCATCACGGCTTCCTTGCTGGTGACCGGCTTGGCCTTGCGGACCGCCTTGTCGGCGCCGTTCTGGGCCTGCTTGTCCAGCGTGGTGACGATCGTGTAGCCGCCGCTCTTGAGCCGCCGCTCCCGGTCGTACGAGGTCGAGCCGAACGTCTCCTGCGCCATCCACCAGCGGTAGAAGTAGTCGCAGAAGAAGCCCCACTCGTTCTTGTTGGTGGCCACGCAGCCGTTCGGCGCGCGCTTACCCTTGACCACCAGCTTGACGGCCTTGGCCGCCTCGGCCTCCTCCTTGGTGATCGCACCGGTCGTGACCATGTGGTCGATCACGTAGTCGCGCCGGGCGACCGCCTGCGGGTAGCCGCTCTTGGTGGTCGGGTCGAACGAGGTCGGCGCCTTCACGAGGCCGGCCAGCATGGCGGCCTCCTCGATCTTGAGATCCTTCGGCGGCTTGTTGAAGTAGACCTGGCTGGCGGCGTAGATGCCGTACGCACCGTTGCCGAAGGCGGCGAGGTTTAGGTAGCGCTCCAGGATCTCGTCCTTGGACATCTCCTTGTCCAACTGGATGGCGTACCGCATCTCGCGCAGCTTGCGGGCGCTGGTGTCCTCGGTGGCGGCGACCACGTCGGCGGGGTGGGTCGCCGAGTACGCGATGGCCATCCGGACGTACTGCATGGTCAGCGTCGAGGCGCCCTGGCGGTCCCGGGTGGCGTCGCTGTTGTTGACGAAGGCCCGGGCGACGCCGTTCAGGTCGACCCCGTTGTGCTTGTAGAACTGGTGGTCCTCGGCGGCGATGATCGCCTTCGTCATGTAGGGCGAAATGTCGGCGAACTTCACCTCGCGCCGGTTCTCGTCGTACATCGTGGCCAGTGGTGTCTTGCCATCCGAGGCGAGCAGATAACTGATCTGGGGCGCTTGGGCCACGATCAGCTCCTTCGGCAGCGCGCCGAAGGTATCCGCGCCGGCCTTCGCGGCCAGGCCGGACATCGCCACCGCAGGGAAGGCCGCGGCGGCCACCACCACGCCGGCCAGCAGCCCACAGATGAGCAGCGATGCGGCGTTGGTCAGGATGTTGTGGTCACGTTTCCGCATCCAGGTCACCTCGACAGGGTACGCGTACAGGTATCGAGGGGCGCTGGGGCGTCTTTTCCCCATTTCCTGCGCGCGCCGGCCTCGTTGTGCTAAACGCGTGGCACCCGGTGTCCGGTTGCGTGATCCGTGTCGAGTTTCCTCCTTGCGGAGGTGGCCCGCAGCGTTTTCGCGGACTCCGGTGGGGTAAGCGGCGGTCCCGAGCCCGAGAAGCCGGGAGTGTCCGGAATGATGGATTTAGCCGACAACGTTGCGTAATCGGGTAACTACAGAGCATGATGGGGGCGGCGACAGTGCCACATGTCGTCCGTGCCGCCTTTGGGGTAAGGCGTGCCCGGATGACCGGGGGGATTTGCCGGCTGGCCCGCGACGGCGTCGGTAGTACTGCAAGGGGGGACGTGTACAGATGGGCATGATCACTGACTGGCCGTCGCTGGCGGCGTGTCAGAACGGGGACCCGGACGCGTTGTTCGTACAGGGCGCCGAACAGAACGTGGCGAAGCGGATCTGCCGGAGCTGCCCAGTTCGGTACGAGTGCCTGGCGGACGCGCTGGACAACCGGATCGAGTTCGGCGTGTGGGGTGGCATGACCGAACGTGAACGCCGCGCGCTGCTCCGCCGCCACCCACAGGTGACCAGCTGGCGCAAGATGTTCGAGGCGGCGATGAAGAAGAACGCCAAGGACAAGGCCGGCAAGGACAAGATCCTGGCCACCACCAGCATTTGATCGGCACGGTCAGGGGCGGCTAGGGCCGCAACGATCGTCCGTCAGGAGCGGCTGATCGCCGAACCGATCGTCCGTAGCCCGTCGACGTCGTGCACGTCGGCGGGCTGCGCCGTCACCGAGACCGTTGGCACCTGCGGGAACGCCTCGGTGAACCGCGCGGCCACGCGCTGCTCGCGTACCGCCTGCTCGGCCAGGGCGGCGTGCGCCCGCAGCACGCCGACGGTGCCCTCGTGGCCGCCGGTCGCGGCCAGCCGGTCGGCGGCAGCCCGGCTCTCCGGCGCGCCCAGGTCGGACACCGCCGGGCGGTGCACCCGGTTGAGCACCAGGCCGGCGAGCGGCATGTCCTCCTCGCGCAACCGGCCGGCGAAGTAGGCGGCCTCCCGGACCGCGTCCGGCTCCGGCGCCGCGACCAGCAGGAACGCCGTTTCGCGCGCCTGCAGGATGCGGTACGTCTGCTCCGCGCGCTGCCGGAACCCGCCGAACATCGAGTCGAGCGCGGCCACGAAACCGGACAGGTCAGTCAGCAACTGCGCGCCGATCACCTTCTGCACAATCCTGGAGAACATTCCGAAGGACGCGGTGACGAGGCTGAACATGCTGCGCCCGCCGGTACGCGCCGGGGCGAGCAGCAGCCGCAGCATCCGCCCGTCGAGGAAACGGGACAGCCGGGCCGGCGCGTCGAGGAAGTCCAGCGCCGAGCGCGACGGCGGGGTGTCCACCACGATCAGGTCCCACTCGCCCCGCGCGTGCAACTGACCCAGCTTCTCCATGGCCATGTACTCCTGGGTGCCGGAGAAGGTGGAACTCATCGCCTGGTAGAAGGGGTTCGCGAAGATTTCCGCCGCCTTCGCCGGGTCGGTGTGCGCGAGCACCACGTCGTCGAAGGTGCGCTTCATGTCGAGCATCATGGCGTGCAACTCGCCGCCGCTGTGCTCGACGTCGATCCCCTTGACCTGCCGGGGGGTGTTGTCCAGCTCGGTCAGGCCGAGCGCCTGGGCCAGCCGTCGGGCCGGGTCGATGGTGAGCACCACCGTCCGCCGACCGTGCTGCTCGGCCGCGCGCAGCGCGAGCGCGGCGGCCGTGGTCGTCTTGCCCACTCCGCCCGCCCCGCAGCAGACCACGATCCGTACGCCCGGGTCGGCCAGGATCTGGTCGACGTCCAGCGGCGGCGCGGCGTTGTCGGAAGGCACCAATCGAGCGTATCGGGCCGACCCGGCCAATGCGCCAGGCCAAGGTCAGGTGTGAGTCAATCGCCGCGGACGAGCGCCGCGGCGAGGACATCCAGCCCGGCCCGGTCCACCCCGTCGGGCAGCAACGGCAGCTCCACCAGGGGCAGGCCCAGCTCCACCAGATCGGCGCGCAGCGAATCCTCCAACTCCCGACGGACGGCCTGGTCGCGCGCCTCCTCGTACAGGCCGGCGACGACCCGCTGGTCGGCCGGCAGCCCGGCGGCGCGCAGCCCCCGTCCCAGCTCCGCCTCGGTGACCAGCCGGGCCGCCGCCAGGGGGGGTCGGGTTCCGTTGACGATCACCCGGCCCACCCCGAAGCCGAGCGAGGTCAGTTCGTCGATCGCGTCGACGGTCTCCTGCACCGGCATCTCCTCCAGCAGGGTCACCACGTGCACCGCGGTCATCGGGGAGCGCAACAGTGCCGAGACCCCGTCGCTCTGGGTCTTGATCGGCCCGACCTTGGCCAGTCGAGCGGTTTCGGCGGTCACGTTCAGGAAGCGCCCGATGCGACCGGTGGGCGGGGCGTCCAGCACCACCGCGTCGTACACCCGCCGCTGCTCGACCGTGCGGGTGGTGGCCTCCTTGAGCTTGCCGGTGAGCAGCACGTCGCGCAGCCCGGGGGCGATGGTGGTGGCGAAATCGATCGCGCCGAGCTTGCGCAACGCCCGGCCGGCCGCGCCGAGCCGGTAGAACATGTCCAGGTATTCGAGCAACGCCTCCTCGGCGTCCACCGCCAGGGCGCACACCTCGCCGCCGCCCGGCGCCTCGGCCAGGTGCCGCTCGGCGTACGGCAGCGGCTCGGTGCCGAAGAGCTGGGCGATGCCCTGACGCCCCTCCACCTCGACCAGCAGCGTGCGCCGCCCACCGGCGGCCAGGCCCAGAGCCAGGGCGGCAGCCACACTGGTCTTGCCCGTGCCCCCCTTGCCAGTCACCACGTGCAGGCGGGCGGGCCAATCGGTGCCGGCCCGGTCGGCCGGGCGCTGCGCTGCTCCCACCTGTAGAGCCTATCCAGGCTGCGAGGTCAGGCGACCTCGCAGACCCACCAGCCGGTTTTGCGGATCACGGTGAAGCGGAGCTTCTGGTCGGCGATCTTCTCGTCCGTGGTGGTCACCGTCACCGTGGTGGTGACCGTGGCGCGGTCGCCGGTCTCGTTGTCCACCTTCGGGGTGTCCCAGCGGAACCGGGGGTTCTGGTAGGTCGAGGCATATTTCTCCACCTCGGCGACCTTGGCCCGGATCTTGTCGTGGTCGCGGGAGGCGGTGCAGACCAGCTTGGCCGCCTTGGCCGCGTCCCGCTCCTCGTAGACCGCAGTGAGGAACTCGTCGACCGCCACCGACGGCTCCGCGGCGCCCTCGCCGGACTCGGTGTTGCGCAGCGCCAGGAAGGCGGCCACGCCGCCACCGGCGCAGAGCAGCAGCACCACGGCCAGGGCGATCGAGGCCACCAGAGCACCGCGCCTGCGGGGCGGGCCGGCCGGCGACTGGTACGGCGGATAACCGGGCGGGGACGGCGGGACCGACGGGCCCTGGGCGGCGTCCGGCCCGGCTGGCGGGCCGGAGTGCGCCGGAGGGACGTCGGTGGGGCCGGTCGGGCCGCCGGGTGGCTGGGTCATCGCGTCCCCCGGGTACGGCGCATCGCCGCGGCGGCGGCGAGCGTGGGATGGGTGGCCGGGCCGGGCGCCCGTCCAGACCGGAAGGGTAACGGTCCGCCGACCCCGCGCGGAGTGCCCGGTGTCTCCCGCACGGAACGACGCGATCGGCTTCCCGCTGGTCGGGTGTCGCAAATGTGACCGAAGGCCGTCGGCCGTGCGCGTCCTGTTGATGGGACCAGCGCGCCGTCCTACCGTCGCTCAGGCACGCTCGGGCCGGGCCGGGGCGCAGGGGCGTCGGACCGGCGGGCGGCGCCGTGACCAGGTACGACGCCCGGAGGCAGTGCATGCGCGACACGGACAACACCCCCCGAGCCCAGTTCCCGCTGGGGGCACGAGGGGGCAGCCGGACGACCGGCGGTGACTCCTCCGACCGGCTGCCGGTCAACGAGCGGTCGTACCGGCGGCCCGTCGATCCGGCTACCGCCCCGGAACCGGCCGGCGGGCGGGACGAGGAGGGCCCCGGGTACGTGATCCACCTGCCCATTCGGGTGGGCGACCTGGCCGCCGCGACCGCCCTGGCCGGCCGGGTGGCGACCTCGCTGAACTTCCTGCCCGAGCTGGACGCCGGTGAGACCGAGGTGTCGACCGCCGACGACCAGAACAACCGGCAACGCGTCTTCTGCGACCTCCTGCTGCCCGACCGCACCCGCTGCCCGCAGCCGTACGACCACAAGGGCCCGTGCGGGGAACTGCCGACCGCGCCGGAGCAGCGTCCCGCCTCCCGGCCCGCCGGCTGACCGTAGGCTGTGCCCCGAAGTGTCGACGCCATTGAGGGAGCACTCCACCGATGCAGAAGTGGGAATACGCCACCGTCCCGCTGCTGGTCCACGCGACCAAGCAGATCCTCGACAACTGGGGTGAGGACGGCTGGGAACTCGTCTCCGTCGTCCCCGGGCCGAACCCGGAGCAGCTCGTCGCCTACCTGAAGCGGCCGAAGGCGTGAGTGTCGTGACGAACGGGCCGCACGGAAAGTTGGCGGAACTGGGGCTGGAACTGCCGGAGGTGGTTCCGCCGGTGGCGAGCTACGTGCCGGCGGTGCAGTCCGGGCACCACGTGTACGTCTCCGGGCAGCTGCCGATGGCCGAGGGCAAGCTGCTGGCCACCGGCAAGGTCGGCGCCGGCGTCTCCGCCGAGCAGGCCAAGCAGCTCGCCCAGCGATGCGCCCTAAACGCACTCGCCGCGATCGACTCGCTGGTCGGTCTGGAGAACGTCGTCAAGATCGTCAAGCTGACCGGCTTCGTCGCCAGCGCACCCGGCTTCACCGGCCAGCCCGGCGTCATGAACGGCGCCTCGGACCTGTTCGGTGCCGTCTTCGGCGAGGCCGGCCGGCACGCGCGCAGCGCCGTCGGCGTCGCCGAACTCCCGCTGGACGCACCGGTCGAGGTCGAGGTCATCGTCGAGGTCTCCTGACCTCTCGCGATCTTGCAGTTTCCCCCGGACGAAAGCCCCTCGGCAGGGCGAATCGGGGACCGAAACTGCAAGATCGCGGGGCCGTGCCCGTGGGGTCGTACGATCGCAGCCATGGGAGGGCATGTGACGGGGGCGGTGACCGCCCTGGCCAGCGAACTGCCGGAGTGGGTGACGTTGCTGCGCGCGCCCAACCCGGGGCCGATGACGCTGGACGGGACCAACACCTGGCTGCTGCGGGCTCCCGGGGCGGCGCACGGCGTACTCGTCGATCCGGGCCCGGCCGACGAGGCGCATCTGGCGGCGATCACCGCGCGGGGGCCGATCGGCCTGGTGCTGATCACCCATGGGCATTCCGACCACACCGAGGCATCGCCGCGCCTGCACGAGCTGCTCGACGGGGTGCCGGTGCGGGCCGCCGACCCCGCGCACAGCATCGGCGGCCCGCCGCTCGACGGCGCCGCCCTCGACGGGCACGGCCTGGACATCCGGCTCGTGCCGACCCCCGGGCACACCGCCGACTCGGTCTGCTTCCTGGTCGAGCACGGCGGCTGGCGGGTGGTGCTGACCGGCGACACCATCCTGGGCCGCGGCACCACCGTGGTCGCCCACCCGGACGGGCACCTCGGCGACTACCTGGCCAGCCTGGAACTGCTCTCGACGTACCGCGGGATCCCGGCGCTGCCGGGACACGGCCCGGCGCTGGCCGACTGCGGTGCGGCCGCCGACTTCTACCTTGCCCACCGCCGCGCCCGGCTGGACCAGGTCCGGGTGGCGCTGGACGAGGGCGCGCGGACCGCCGCCGAGGTGGTCGCGAAGGTGTACGCGGACGTGGACCGGTCGTTGTGGTGGGCGGCGGAGTGGTCCGTCCGCGCCCAACTGGAGTACCTGGGCCGGGAATCCGACGGCGGCAGCGCGGGGTTGGACCGACCGTGACCTGCCCGGTGTGCGGAACTGTCGCCGTGCCCGGCGCCCGGTTCTGCCACAACTGCGGCGCCGCACTGCCGGCCGCCGCCACCCTGCCCGCCGCCGAGCGTCGGGTGGTGACCGTGCTCTTCGGTGACCTGTCCGACTTCACCTCGTGGTCGGAGGACCTCGACCCGGAACGGGTCGGCGCGGTCACCGACCGGGTGCTGGCCGCCCTCGCCGGTGCGGTCAAGACCTTCGGCGGGCACGTCGACAAGCTGACCGGTGACGGGATCATGGCGGTCTTCGGCGCGCCCGTGGCGCACGAGGACGACGCCGAGCGGGCCGTCCGCGCCGCGCTGTCGATGCAGCGGGCGGTGCGCCGGGTACTCGACGACGAGCGGGGCGGCGGCGCACCGCTGGGCCTGCGGGTTGGGCTGAACACCGGCGACGTGATCGCCGGCATCCAGGCCGCCATCGAGTACACGGTCATCGGCGACACCGTGAACACCGCCGCCCGGCTGGCGGACGCCGCCGCCGTCGGCGCGGTGTACGCCGGGGCGCGCACCGCCGCGGCCACCCGGCACGTGGCCAGCTGGCGGGCGTTGCGCCCGTTGCGGCTCAAGGGCAAGCGCGAGCCGGTCGAGGCGTACGAGCTGCTCGGCCTGTTGGATGCCCCGGGCACCCGCTCCGGCCTCGGTGACGAGGCGCCCTACGTCGGCCGGGAGACCGAAATCGGTCGGGTCGCCGGCCGGCTTGCCGAGGTGATCGACCGTGGCGAGCCCCGGGTGCTGCTGATGACCGCCGAGGCGGGCATCGGCAAGTCCCGGTTCGCGGCCGAGGTGGAACGCCTCGCCGCCGGATACGACGTGGGCGCCGGACGGTACGCCGCGCACACCGGTGCCCGGGTGCTCTCGGTGCGTTGCGCCGCGTTCGGCGAGCGCCGCCGGCTCGCCCCCCTCGCCGACCTGGTGCGCGCCGCGACGGGTCTGCCCAACGACGCGGCCACAGCGGTCACCCGTCCGGCGGTCGAGGAGCGGCTGCGCCGGCTCGGCCAGCGGCTCGGTCGCGCCCGCACCGATCAGCCCGCCCCGGTCGCCGTTGACCAACTGCTGGCCCTGCTCGGGTACGCCGAACTGCCCAGCGCCACCGACCAGGTCGAGTGGAGCAACGCCCAGCCCCCGGCCGACGTCGACGCGGTCCCCAACGCCGTGGCCGACCTGCTCAGCGCGCTCGCCGCGGAGGCGCCATTGATGGTGGTGGTGGACGACCTGCACGACGCCACCACCGAGACCATCCGGGCGTTGGAGGTGACCCTGTCCCGGCTCACCGGCCCGGTGCTGGTGCTGCTGCTCGGCCGGCCCGAGCTGGTGCGTACCGCCGGCACCCTGACCCGGGTCGCGGACGCCGAGGTGCAACCGCTGCCGCCGCTGCGCGGCGCCGACGCGGCCCGGTTGCTCACCAGCTACCTCGGCGGCGGGCGGCTACCCCAGGCCGACACCGACCGGCTGCTCGCCACCGCCCAGGGCAACCCGTTCTACCTGGCCGAGCTGGTCACCCTGCTGATGGAGCGCGGCGCGCTGACCGCCGGGTTGGGCAACGGCTGGCGGCTGGCGCCCGGGTCGCTCGGCAGCCGGCTGCTCTCCCGTGACCTCGCGGCGGTGCTCGCCGCCCGGATCGACGCCCTTCCCGCCGAGGCCCGTTCGGTGCTGCGGGACGCCTCGGTGGTCGGCGACACCGTGCCCGACGGCGCACTGGAGGCGCTGCGGGAACACCGGGCCGGTCGCGACGGCCGGCCGGCCGCGGTGGCCGCGGTCGAGCTGGAACGGGCGGTGGAGGAACTGCTGCAACGCCGGATGCTGCACCGCACCCGTACCGGATACGCCTTCGCCACCCCGCTGATGCGGGAGGCGGCGTACGCCGGGATCAGCAAGGCGGACCTGGCCGAACGGCACGCCGCGCTGGCCCGTTGGGCCGCGCCGCAGGACGGCGCCCCCGGCGGCCGGGGTGGCTTCACCGAAGTGACCCGGGACGACTTCGTCGCCGGGCACGTCGAACGGGCCACCGCGCTGGCCGACGCGGTCACGCTGCGCCCGGACGCGCCGGCCCGGGCGGTCGCACCGCTGGGCGTCGCCGCCCTCGGCCGGGCCGCGCGCCGGTCGCTGCACGCGGGCGAGCCGGCCCTCGCCGTCGAGTACGCCGACCGCGCCGCCGAGCTGGCCCGGGGCGGCGTGCCGGCCGTCGACCGGGTGGTGCACGCCCGGGCGCTGCTCCAGGTCGGCCGGGCCGCCGACGCGCTGGCCTTTGCCGAGAAGATCGCCGCGAACGCCGGGGACCAGGCGGCGACGCGGACCAGCGCCCTGCTGCTCGCCGGGCAGGCGCATCAGGTGATGGGCGACCTGCGCCGGGCGGAGTCCTGCTGGCGGGAGGCGTTGCAGGTGGCCACCGACGCCGACCTGCCCGCCCTGCGGGCCTCGGCGATGCGTCGGTTGGGCATGGCGGACTTCCTCGCCGGGCGGTTGGGCCAGGCGAGCAGCCGGCTGGCGGCGTCGTACCAGGTCAGCCTGGCGGTCCAGGACCGCCGAGGGCAGGCGTGGTCGTTGCAGAACCTGGCCTGGGTGACCACCACCCGGGGCGACTTCGCCGGTACGGCCGCGGTGCTCGGCCGGGCCGCCCGACTCTTCGCCGAGCTGAAGGACCCGTACGGGCGGGCGTGGCTGCGCGGCACCACCGCGTTCGCCCGGCTGCTCGCCGGCCGGTTGAGTGAGGCGCGCCGGCTGGCCCGGATCTTCCTGCCGTTCGGCGAGCGGGTCGGCGAGGCGTGGGCGGTGGGCACCCTGCGGGCGGTCGACGCGTACGCCAACGCCGAACTGGGCGACCTGGCCGACGCCGACCGGGAGGCCCGCCGGGCGTACCGGGAGTTCGCCGCCGCCTCGGACGACTGGGGCCAGGGTTTCGCGCTGGTCGTCCGCGGCGTGGTCGCCCGGGGACTGGGCGAACCGGAACACGCCGCCGACCTGCTCACCGACGCGCTGTCGTACGCCCACCGGACCGCCCACCCGCTGCTCACCGGGATGGCCGGGACGCTGCGTGGTTTCGTGGCGCTGGACATGGGCGACGTGACCGCCGCCGAACGCGACGCCCGGGCGGTGCTGACCACCGTGGAGCCGCACAACCCGCAGGCGCCGGCGCAGGTGGCCCCCAGGGTGCTGCTGGCGACGGCCCGGTTGGCGGCGGGGGACTCCGGCACCGCGGTCGGGCTGCTCGCCCCGGTCGCCACGACCGCCGCGACCACGCCCTCGTTGCTGTTCTCCCGGCGGCAGTCGATCGCCCGCTACGCCTCTGCCCTGCTCGCTCACGGGCAGCGTGAGCAGGCGCTGGACTGGGCCCGCCGGGCGGTGAACGCGCCGGCCGAGGACGTCCGCAGCCAGGTGATCGCGGCGAGCGTGCTCGCCGAAGCGTTGGCCGCCTGCGGTCGGCAGCCGGAGGCGTTGGCCTGCGCCGAGGAGGCGGTCCGCCTGGCGTACGGCACCGAGCAGCGCAGCGAGCGGGTCGCCGCCGAGGCGTTGCGGGCCCGCCTGCGCGCCGCCGGCTGAGGTCCCGCCGCCGCGTGGTCCGATTCGTCCCACCGATGTGCGGCGGGTACGGATCTGACGGTTTCGGGGATGTGGGCTGTCGGGGGTGGCCGCTAGCGTGACAGCTTGCACATGGCCGTCAGTTTGACAGCCGTGCCGTCAAGGGGGAGGGCTCAGATGAGGCTGCCGCGTTCGGTCGCGGGTTGGACGATCGCGGTTTTCGGCGTGTTGGCGCTGGTGATGGGCGCGGTCGGGTTGCTCTGGCCGGAGGCGCTGCTGCGGATGCTCGGCTTCGAGATACCGGCGACCCGCGCACCCGGCGACTACACCGGCGTGTTCGTGACTGCGTCGTCGATGGCCTCGTTCAACATGGGGGTCTACTACCTGCTCGCCACCGCCACCGAGTGGCGCGCGTTCTACCGCTTCACTGTGGTGTTCCGGCTGGTGACGTTCACGGTCTTCACTCTCGCGGTGCTGTCCGATGTCGCACCCGGCCGGTTCTTCGGGGTGGCGGCGTGGGAAGGCGCCGGAGCGCTGGCCACCGCCGCCGGGCTCTGGTGGGACGCTCGCCGCGCCAATCCGTCCCGCGACGGGTCGGCGGACTCGGCCGCGAACGCGGCAGCGGGCTCGGCCGCCGATGCGGTTCACTGAGCGGCCAGTCGGGTTGGGTATTTTCGAGGCTGTGACCGACACTCCGCCCGGCGCTCTGCCGACGCCCATCGTGCCCGGTCTGACTGATTTGCAGGTCTTTGCCCGGGGAGGGTACGCGACGGTCTACCGGGCCACGCAGATCTCCGTGGGCCGTGAGGTCGCGGTCAAGGTGGAGAATCGCACCCTGGCCAGCGATCGGGACCAGGCGCGTTTCCTGCGCGAGGCGCGGGCGGCCGGCCGGATGTCGTCCCACCCGCACGTGGTCGACCTGTTCGACGTCGGCGTCACCATCGACCAGCACCCGTACCTGATCATGGAGCTCTGCGACGGGTCGTACGCCGAGCGGATGCGGACCTCGCCGCTGGGTGCCGCCGAGGCGCGGGACCTCGGCGTCAAGATCGCGGACGCGCTCGCCCACTCACACGCCGCCGGCGTGCTGCACCGCGACGTGAAACCGGCGAACATCCTCTACTCGCACTTCAACTCGGCGGTGCTGGCCGACTTCGGGCTGGCCGTGGTCGCCGAGATGCGGGACGCTTCCGTCGCCCTGGAGGTGCTCACTCCGGCGTACGCGCCGCCGGAGATGTTCAACCACAGCCCGCCGTCGCCCGCCGTCGACGTGTACGCGCTCTGCGCCACGCTCTACGCGGTCATGCACGGTCGCCCGCCCCGCTGGCAGTCCGAGCGCAACCCCAGCCTGGTCACCGTGCTGGAGATGTTCCACCAGCCGATTCCCGGCCTGCCCGGGATCCCGGACGACCTGGTCGAGGTGCTCCGCGCCGGCATGGCCAACGACCCGGGAGACCGGCCCTCGGTTGCGGAACTGCACGACATGCTCGCCAACCTGCAGCTGGAGGGCCCGGGAGCCTCGGCCGGCGGGGCGACGTTCCCCGTCGGTAGCGCCGCCTCCGGCGGCCGGTACGACGCCGGCCGTCCGGCGCGGGCCGCCGTGCCCGCAGCCGAGGTTGCCTCCGGCGCCGCCACCGATCGCCGCCGCGGGCGGCGCTGGTTCCTCGGCGCGGCCGGTGTGGTCGCGCTGGCCGCCTCGGCGGGTGTCGGCGCCTGGGCGGCTGGTGGCACCACGTCGCCACAGCCCACCTTGCCGCCCCGTCCAGCGGCGACCGGGGTCCTCCGCCCGGGCTGCGCCACCCTGTCCGAGGCGCTGCCGAACGGTGCCCAGTGTGCGGCGGAGCTGGAGTGCTTCGGGCCGGTGCAGGTGCGCGGCCAACGGGCCGTGGCCAGCCGGGTGCCGTGCGACACCTGGCACACCTGGGAGAGCTACGCCGAGGGCGAGCTGCCCGCCGCCCTGGCCGGCGCCGACCATGACGAGATCGTCGCGGATCCGACCGTGCGCCGAATCTGCAACGAGGAGACCTTCCGGCTGGTCAGCGGGATCCGCCAGCCGACCGGGTGGAACCTGGAGGTGCTGCCGCCGACCGACCCGGACGTCGACCTGACGTACCGCTGTCTGGCCGGGCGGGGCCTGGACGGGCTCGGCTCGCCCACCCTCACCAGTCGCTGACGACCCGGCCGTACACCGGGCAGCGGCCGTCGGGCCCGCAGGGCTCGCCCACCGGCTGCCGGAGCGTGCGGCGATACGGTCGACGGGGTGTTCTCACCGGTCGTTGTCGCTCGGGCGGTACCGGTCGCGCATCGAACGGACCGCTTCCTGGTCGCCCAGCGTCTCCAGCGTGTCCGCGTCGATGCGGTGCGGCTCGGTATCGGGGTGCCGGAGGGGCTGGCCCGGATCCGGCGGGCTGTCGGCGCCACGCTGTCGGGCGGCGGTCGTGGCCACCCCGGCGACGGTGGCGAGCAGAACGCAGAGCAGCGCCATCGCCACCCCGAGCAGGTCCTGCCGGCGCCCGGCGACCAGCATCACCAGCAGCCAGCACGCGGCGAGTCCCGCGACCACCGCCACTGTCCGCGCGTCCGGCCCGGGAAATCGTCTCATGCGTCCAGGATGTCGGAGAATGTCGATCTGTCAATAGCGATCGGCTGCCCGTGACACATCGGCGATAACAAGAGCGTACGGAATGAAGAGGTCGTTACGTCCGCAGGCGTTTTGCCGGCATCGAGGCGTTTTCCGGGCACCAGCCATTGCCCGCCGTCTCTAGAGTGGCGATGGTCGGGTTTCGACTCGACGTGTCCCGTATCCCACCGGAAGGCGTCCACATGCCACGACCAATCCGGGCCCTGGCCGCAGCAGCCCTCGCCGGCGTACTCCTCGCCGGGGCGGCGGTCGCACCCGCTGCCGCCGCACCCACCACGATCGGCGGCAAGTCCGCGATCCTCTCGCACCGCACCAGCCCCCTGGAGAGGCTGCGGGTCGACCGCGTGCCGACACCCAAACTGGACTGGTACCGCTGCTACGGCTACGCCG
This sequence comes from Micromonosporaceae bacterium KJ-029, assembly GCA_005402585.1. Lineage (GTDB taxonomy): Bacteria > Actinomycetota > Actinomycetes > Mycobacteriales > Micromonosporaceae > Micromonospora. The sequence continues at coordinate 79,323 of BIFP01000021.1, forward strand.
AATGCGCCACCGTCCGGCTGCCGCTCGACTACGACAAGCCGACGGGCGCGAAGACCGAGATCGCCGTGCTGCGAGTGAAAGCGCGGGATCAGAAGCGCAAGGTCGGCAGCCTCTTCCTCAACCCGGGTGGGCCGGGTGGTTCGGGCACGGACATCGCTCTCGCCGCGCCGTACTTCCTCGGTGACGAGGTGCTCGACCGGTTCGACGTGATCGGGGTCGACCCGCGTGGCGTCAACGCCAGCCAGCAGATCAAGTGCTTCAAGTCGGTGAAGGACCAGACCCGGGCGTACGAGGGGCTCAACGTCGCCTTCCCGTACACGAAGGACGAGGAGAAGGCGTACGTCGCCGCCTCGAAGGCGGTCGGCAAGGCGTGCTCGACCACCGGCAAGCCGCTCAGCGGTGCGATGTCGACCGCCGAGGTCGCCCGCGACATGGACGTGCTGCGCCGGGCGGTCGGCGACAAGAAGTTGACTTACCTGGGCTTCAGCTACGGCAGCGTGCTGGGGCAGTACTACGCGAACATGTTCCCCGACCGGGTGCGCGCCCTGGTGATCGACGGCGTGCTGGACCCGACGGCGTGGTTCGGTAGCGGTAAGTCCGGCAGCATCCTCCAGGAGGACCGGATGCGCAGCGCGCAGGGGGCCACCAAGGCGCTGCGCGAGATCCTCAAGCGGTGCAAGACCGCGGGTGTGGCCGCCTGCCCGCTGGCCGCCGGAGACCCGGCCGCCAAGTTCGAGCTGGTGGCCAAGCGACTCAAGGCCAAGCCGCTGGTGATCGACGACCCGGATTACGGCCGGTTCACCATCACCTATGCCGACTTCATCTCGGCCATCCTCGGCGGGCTGTACGGCCCGTACGGCTACTACGACGTGGCCTACCTGACGGCGGAGCTGCTGGTGCTGACCGACCCGTCGGCGAAGACGGCGGCGCGTGAGCAGGCCCGCGTCGCTGTCGTCCGGCTGGCCGCCGAGGCCCGGAAGCAGGCGCGCGCCTACGACTTCCCGTACGACAACGGCCTGGAGACCTTCCTCGGGGTGGACTGCACCGACGCGAACCATCCGAAGTACGCCAGTTCCTGGCCGAGCCGGGCAGCCAAGGCCGACCAGCGTGACCAGTACTTCGGGCGGGTCTGGGCGTGGATCAGCGCGCCCTGCGCCCGGGACGCCTGGACCGTGCGCGACGAGGACCGGTACACCGGCCCGTTCAACAAGCGGACCGGCAACCCGGTCCTGGTCGTCGGCAACTACTGGGATCCGGCCACCAACTACAAGGGTGCGGTCGCCTCGTCCAAGCTGCTGCCGAACAGCCGGCTGTTGTCGAGCGACAGCTGGGGGCACACCGCGTACGGGACGTCGGCCTGCGTGACCGGCGCGGTCGACGCGTACCTGATCCGGCTGACGTTGCCGAAGAGGGGCAAGGTCTGCGTCGGTGACATCCAGCCGTTCGAGGACCTGCTGGAGCCGGAGGCGGCCGTGCGGGCCGACTCGTCCAAGAGCGACCTGGCCGCTCAGGGTGCGCCGCGCCGCGGCCAGCCCAAGCAGTTGCCGCCGGTGGTGGCGCCGCCGGTCGTCGGCTCGCTGACGGTCCGCTGAGGTACTGCAGAACCACGCCGGGTATGGCGGGCGATCGACTCGCCCGCCATACCCCGGCCCCTGAGCCACCCTTAGGGCGTGTCTCCCGGATCTTCGCCGGCCTGCGACGGGCCCAGACGGCGCCCGGCGGCGTTGGCGGTTCGTCGCCTGGGCCTCGTCTCGGCTCGACGAGATCCAGGAGACACGCCCTAGTACGACCTGTCCTGGCCGAGGACGTGCTGGGCGACGAAGTTGAGGATCATCTCTCGGCTGACCGGGGCGATCCGGCCAGCCCGGACCCCGCCGAGCAGCGTGGCCACCCCGTACTCGGTGGTCATGCCGGCGCCGCCGAGGACCTGGACGGCGGTGTCGACGGCGAGCGCGGCGGCCTCGGCCGAGGCGTACTTGGCCATGTTGCCGGCGACGCCGGCCTCCAGGTCGCGGCCGGCGTCGTAGAGCGCCGCCGCCTTCTGGATCATGAGTCGGGCAAGCTCGACCTGCACCGCGGCGTGCGCGAGCGGGTGTGACACGCCCTGGTGCGAGCCGATCGTGCGCCCGCCCCACACCGCCCGGGTGGCCGTGTACTCGCTGGCCCGCTCAATGGCGTAGCGGCCAGTGCCGGCGCCCATCGCGGCGACCGTGATCCGTTCCGGGTTGAGGCCGGAGAAGAGAGCCGGCAGGCCAGCGTCCAGGGACTCGCCGACCAGCGCGTCGGCGGGCACCCGCACCTCGTCCAGATAGAGCAGGAACTGGTTCTCCGGCGACAGGATCTCCATGTCGAGTTTGGACCAGGTCAGGCCGGGCGCGTCGGTGGGCACCACGAACAGTGCCGGCTTGAGTTTCGGCGGCGACGAGTCCGCTGCGCCGGCACTGCCGTCTCCGACGGCGGTACGGGCCACCACGAGGACGTGGTTCGCCTCGTCCACTCCGGAGATGAAGCACTTGCGGCCGGAGAGCACCCAGTCGTCGCCGTCCCGGTGGGCGACCGTGCCGAGGCGGTGGAAGTTCGAGCCGGCTTCCGGCTCGGTGATCGCGAAGACGATCTTCTGTGAGCCGTCGGCCAGGCCGGGCAGGTGGCGCTTGCGCTGCGCCTCGGTGCCGTGCCGGTTGATCACGGTGCCGGCGATGGCGGGGGAGACCACGAGCAGCAGCAGCGGGCAGCCGGCGGCGGCCAGTTCCTCGCAGACGATGGCCAGCTCGGTGATGCCGCCGCCCCCGCCGCCGTACTCGGTGGGGATGTTGACGCCCAGGTAGCCCAGCCGGCCGGCCTCGTGCCACAGCTCGGTGGTGTGCTCGCCGGCCTTGGCCTTCTCGACGAAGTAGCGGTGGCCGTACCGTTTACCCAGCGACCGGACGGCGTCGCGGAGCTGGTCCTGCTCGGGGCTGAGATCGAAATTCATCACGATGTCTCCTCAAGAGGGTTCACCACGGCCAGCACGGCGCCCGTCTCGACCTGACCGCCGGCCGGGACCGGCAGCTCGGCGACCACGCCGTCGGCGGGGGCGAGCACGGGGTGTTCCAGCTTCATCGCCTCCAGGGTCAGCAGCGGGTCACCGGCGGCGACCCGCTGGCCGACCTCGACGTGTACCCGGGCCACCGTGCCGGGCAGCGGCGCGAGCAGCGATCCGGCTGCCAACTCCGTGGTGGGCGGCGGAAAGCGTGGCAGCTCGGCCAGGCTCGCCGCCCCGTCCGGGCCGTCCACGAAGACCTCCAAACCCACCTGGTGTACGCCGTACACCTGCCGTACCCCGTCGACGTCGAGCGTGACCCGGTCCGGGTCGGCCTCGACCAGCGAGACGAGCGGGGATTCGGCGCCCGGCGAGGTCGACCACTCGGCGAGCGCTCCGGTGCGGTCCAGGCGGTACCGGACCTCGATCTCGCCGTCCGGCCCGGCGTAGCGGGTCACCTGCGGGAAGGCGGGCACGTTGCGCCACCCCGACGGGAGCCCGGCCAGCACCGGCGCGGCGACCCGGCGGGCTGCCGCCGAGGCGAGCGCCGCGGCGAGGGCGACCAACGGGAGCCGCGAAGCCGGCAGCAGCGGGGCGAAGACCTCCGGGTGCCGGTCCAGAAAACCGGTGTCGACCTCGACCGCGTTGAACTCCCGGCTGCGCAGCACCCGGACCAACAGGTCGCGATTGGTGGCCACGCCATGGATCTCGGCCCGGGCCAGCGCGGTGGCCAGCGTACGGGCGGCCTCGGCGCGGCTCGGTGCCCAGGCGACCAGCTTGGCCAGCATCGAGTCGTAGTGGACGCTCACCGTCGAGCCGGCCAGCACGCCGGAGTCGAGCCGCAGGCCCCGCGTCGGAGTGAACCCGCTGGCCACCCCGGGCACCGTGAACCGGTGCAGGGCGCCGGTGGCCGGGCGGAAGCCCTGGGCCGGGTCCTCGGCGCAGAGGCGTACCTCGATCGCGTGGCCCTCGGCCGGCGGGGCCGCCGCCAACGGCAGCGGCGCGCCCTCGGCGACCAGCAGTTGCAGCCGGACCAGGTCCAGGCCGGTGACCGCCTCGGTGACCGGATGCTCGACCTGGAGCCGGGTGTTCATCTCCAGGAAGTAGAACTGGCCGTCCAGGGCTAGCAGGAACTCCACCGTGCCCGCGCCGACGTAGTCGACCGCCCGCCCGGCGGCCACCGCCGCCTCGTGCAGCCGGGCCCGTAGCCCCGGCGCGACGACCGCCGGTGCCTCCTCGACGATCTTCTGGTGCCGGCGCTGGATCGAGCAGTCCCGCTCGCCGAGCGCCAGCACCGTGCCGTGCCGGTCACCGACGATCTGCACCTCGACGTGGCGGCCCCGCTCGACGTACCGCTCGATGAAGACCGTGCCGTCGCCGAAGGCCGCGGCGGCCTCGCGGCGAGCGGAGGCGACGGCCTCGGCGAGCCCGGCGGCGTCCCGGACGATCCGCATGCCGCGACCGCCGCCCCCGGCGGACGCCTTCACCAGTACCGGGAAGTCGGTGACCTGCGCCTCGGCGGTCCAGGTGGGCAGCATCGGCACGCCCGCGTCGGCGAGCAGCGCCTTGGCGGCCAGCTTGTCGCCCATCGCGGCGATCGCCTTCGCGGGCGGCCCGACCCAGGTCAGGCCGGCGTCGGTCACCGCCGCGGCGAAGTCGGCGTTCTCGGCGAGGAAGCCGTAGCCCGGGTGGACGGCGTCCGCGCCTGACCTACGGGCCGCCTCCAGGATCAGCTCGATCCTGAGGTACGTCTCGGCGGGCGTGTGCCCCGGCAGCCGGACCGCCTGGTCGGCCTCGGCGACGAAGGGTGCGTCGGCGTCCGGGTCCGAGTGCACGGCGACCGTCTCGACGCCGAGCGCCCGGCAGGTGGCGAAGACCCGTCGGGCAATCTCCCCCCGGTTGGCCACGAGCAGTCTGGTGATCACGAAAGCCATGCCTCCCTCTTGTTCGCGACCGCGGGACTCCGCTTCGCCGCGTTCCTCAGGCTCACGGGTCACATCCGGAAGACGCCGAAGCCGGCGGCACCCTGAACCGGCGCGTTGTGGATCGCGGACAGGCAGAGGCCGAGGACGGTACGGGTGTCCCGAGGGTCGATCACTCCGTCGTCGTAAAGCCGTCCGGAGAGGAACAGCGCACCGGACTGCGATTCGATCTGTTGCTCGACCATCAGCCGCATCGCCGCGTCGGAGTCCTCGTCGAACTCGCGGCCCCGTGCGGTGGCGGCCTGCCGGGCCACGATGGACAGCACCCCGGCCAACTGGGCCGGCCCCATCACCGCCGACTTCGCGTTCGGCCAGGTGAACAGGAACCGTGGCTCGTACGCCCGCCCGCACATGCCGTAGTTCCCGGCGCCGTACGAGGCGCCCAGGTTGACCGTCAGGTGCGGCACCGTCGAGTTCGACACCGCGTTGATCATCAGGGCGCCGTGCTTGATGATGCCGCGCTGTTCGTACTCGGTGCCGACCATGTAGCCGGTGGTGTTCTGGAGGAAGATCAGCGGGGTGTCCGCAGCGTTGGCCAGCTGGATGAACTGGGTAGCCTTCTGCGCCTCCTCGCTGAACAGCACGCCCCGGGCGTTGGCGAGCACGCCGACCGGGTAGCCGTGCAGCTCACCCCAGCCGGTGACCAGCGCGGTGCCGTAGGCCGGCTTGAACTCGTCGAACTCGCTGCCGTCGAGCACCCGGGCGAGGATCTCGCGCGGGTCGAACGGCACCTTCAGGTCGGCGCTGACGATGCCGAGCAGATCCTCCGGGTCGTACCTGGGCGGCCGGGGGCGTGCGGTACGCGGCGGAGGACCCTGCTTGCGCCAGTTCAACCGGCGTACGCACTGCCGGGCCAGCCTGATGCCGTCCCGCTCGTCGGCGGCCAGGAAGTCGGCAAGGCCGCTGCGGGTGGCGTGCATGGCCGCGCCGCCGAGCGACTCGTCGTCGGCGTCCTCGCCGGTGGCCATCTTCACCAGCGGCGGCCCGGCCAGGTAGACCTGCGACCGGTCCCGGATCATGATGGTGAAGTCCGACATCCCGGGCACGTACGCGCCACCCGCGGTGGCGTTGCCGAAGACCACGCTGACCGTGGGGATCTTCTCGGCCGAGAGCCGGGTCAGGTCGCGGAACACCCGGCCGCCCGGAATGAAGATCTCCGCCTGGGTGGGCAGGTCGGCGCCGGCCGACTCGACGAGGTTGACCATGGGCAGCCGGTTGGCCAGGGCGATCTCCCCGGCCCGGCGGGTCTTGGCGAGCGACCAGGGGTTCACCGCGCCGCCACGTACGGTCGGGTCGTTGGCGACGACCAGACACTCGACGCCCTCGACCACGCCGATCCCGGTCACCACACTGGCCCCGACCGGAAAGTCGGTGCCGTACGCGGCGGCCGGCGACAGTTCCAGGAACGGGCTGTCCGCGTCGAGCAGCAACTCGACACGTTCCCGGGGGAGCAGCTTGCCGCGCTGGTGGTGTCGGGTCACGTACTTCTCACCGCCGCCGGCCCGCGCCACGTCGAGCGCGGCGTCCAACTCGGCGAGGCGTTCCAACAGCGCCTCCCGGTTGGTCCGGTGGGCCGGCGAGGCGGTGTCGATCGCGCTGTCCAGCGTGGTCACAGCAATCCTCTGTTCCTGACCGCGGGGCTCACAGGCCCATGCCCTTTGCGACGATCTCGTTCATGATCTCGGTGGTGCCGCCGCCGATACCGAGGATCCGGGCGTCCCGGTAGTGTCGTTCCACCTCGGCGTCGCGCAGGTAGCCGAAGCCGCCGTGCAGTTGCAGCGCCTGGTCGACGACCCAGTCACCGGCGGCCACCGCCACGTTCTTCGCCATCGCCACCTCGGTCACCACCGGCTCGCCGGCCGCGACGCGGGCGGCCACCTGGTGCACGTACGCCCGGGCGGACTCGGCGCGGGTGTGCATCTCGGCCAGCCGGTGCCGGACCAGCTGCCGGCTGGCCAGCGGCCGGCCGAAGGTGGACCGGTCCCGACACCAGTTCACGGTCAGCTCCACGCAGCGCTGCGCGATGGCGTACGCGTGGGTGGCCAACGAGAGCCGCTCCGTGGCGAACTGCTGCATGATCGCGAGGAAGGCGGTGTCCTCCTCGCCGATCCGGTTGGCCACCGGGACGCGTACGTCGACGAAGGAGAGTTCGGCGGTGTCGGAGCAGTGCCAGCCGAGCTTCTCCAACCGCCGCCCGACGGTGAACCCGGGCGTGCCCTTGTCGATCACCAGGAGGCTCAGCGCCCCGTCGCCGGGGAGGCCGGTGCGGACCGCCGTGGTCACGAAGTCCGCCCGGACGCCGCTGGTGATGTACGTCTTCGCCCCGTTGACGACGTAGTGGTCGCCCTCGCGGCGGGCGTGGGTACGGATCGAGGCGACGTCCGAGCCGCCGTTCGGCTCGGTGATCGCCAGTGCGCCGATCATCGAGCCGGCCAGCGTCGGCCGGACGTACCGGTCGATCAGGTCGGCGGTGCTGTCCGTGCTCTCGGTGCTTCCGGTGGGGGCCGTGCCTCCGGTGCTGCGCGCGCCGGCCGTGCCTTCGTCGCCGCTGAATCGACCAGCGAGCGTGCCACCCAGCCGGCCGCCGGCTGCGGCGACCATGTGTGGCAGTGCGATGCCGTGTGTGAAGAGGGCGGCGACCAGCCCGGACGAGCCGCCGGAGCGGATGATCTCCTCGGTGACGATGATCGAGTCGAGCAGGTCGCCGCCGCTGCCGCCGACCGACTCGGGAAAGCCGATGCCGAGCAGCCCGAGCTTCGCGGCGGTGGCGTGCAGCTCGCGCGGGACCTCGCCGGCCCGCTCCCAGTCGGCCAGGTTCGGCAGTACCTCCCGGAAAACGAAGGCGCGGGTCAGTTCGCGCAACTGCCGTCGCTCCGGGGTGTCGACGATGGTCACGGCCGCACCTCAGGGTCGGCCGGCGCCGGTCCGGCGGCCAGGTCCGCCGGCAGGTCGACCACCCGGGCGCGGAGCAGTTCGCCGAGCGCCTTGGCCTGCGGATCAAACCGGGTGGAGGCAGCCACTCCGGCCCCGAGCAGCCCCTCGATCACGAAGTTGACCGCCCTCAGGTTGGGCAGCTCGTACCGTCGCACGGTCAGCGGGGCGGTCTCCGGCAACAGCTCGGCCAGCCGCCGCACGGTGAGCCAGCCGCGCAGCCAGGCCCAGGTCGCGTCCGTACGTGCCCAGACACCGAGGTTGGCGTCCCCACCCTTGTCCCCCGAGCGCGCCCCGACCAGCTCACCCAGCGCCGCCCGCCGGGTCGGGCCGCTGAGGTGCAAGGAGGGGGCCCCGCTTAACGCCTGGTGTTGTACAGGGGGCCCCTCCAAACAGGTCACCGGCGGCGGGGCGATCGGTACCCGGGTGCCGTCCGGCAGCACGGCGACGTGCGCGACCTCGTCCTGCGGCACCGCGTCGGCGGTGAAGACGCCGTACGGGGTCGCGTCGCCGGGCAGCGTGGTCAGCGTGCAGCCCGGGTAGGAGGCCAGCGCCAGTTCCACCGCGGCCGCCGAGAACGCCCGCCCGGCCCGCGCCCGGTCGGCGTCCCGCAGGTGTACGTGCAGCAGCGCGCTCGCCGCCTCGGTGTCGGTGGCGTCCGGGTGGTCGGTACGGGCGAGCGTGAACTCCAGCCCCTCCTCGCCGACCGCCTCCACCAGCTGCTCCCGGACCAGCGCCGCCTTGGCCGGGATGTCCAGTCCGCAGAGCACGAACGTCATCGAGTTGCGGAAGCCGCCCAGGTTGTTGACGCCGACCTTGAGCGTGTCGGGTGGTGGCGTGCCACGGACGCCGGAGACGCCTACCCGGTCCGGCCCGTCCTGTCCCAGCGTCACCGTGTCCAGCCAGGTCACCACGTCCGGCCCGAGGTACGCCGGCCCGCCCACCTCGTACAGCAGTTGGGCGGTGACTGTCTCGACGGTGACCGCACCGCCGGTGCCGGGATGCTTGGTGAGCACCGACGAGCCGTCCGGGTGGATCTCGGCGATCGGGAAGCCGGGCCGGTGCCCGCCGTCGGGCAGCTCGGAGAAGAAGCTGAAGTTGCCGCCGGTGACCTGCGCGCCGCACTCGATCAGGTGACCGGCGACAGTGGCGCCGGCCAGCGCGTCCAGCGCGTCGCGCCCCCAACCGAAGTGGGCGATGGCCGGGCCGACGACCAGGGACGCGTCGGTGACCCGGCCGGTGACCACCACGTCCGCCCCCTCGTCAAGACAGGCGGCGATGCCGAACGCGCCGAGGTACGCGTTCGCGGTGAGCGCGGCCGGCCGGGCGAGGGCGTCGCCCTCGACGTACCCGATCCGGACGGGGAGGCCGAGCCGGTCGGCGAGTGCGCGGATCGCCGCGGCCAACCCGGGCGGGTTGAGCCCGCCGGCGTTGGCGACCAGCCTGACCCCGCGGTCGAGGGCGGTGCCCAGACAGCCTTCCAGCTGCCGGAGGAAGGTCTTCGCGTACCCGAGGTCGGGGTCGCGCATCCGGTCCCGGCCGAGGATCAGCATGGTCAACTCAGCCAGGTAGTCGCCGGTCAGTACGTCCAGCTCACCGCCGTCGAGCATCTCCCGCCAGGCGGAGAACCGGTCACCGTAGAAGCCGGAGGCGTTGCCGACCCGAAGCACCTCGCTCACGTCGGCGTCCGGGCGCTGTCGTCAGCGGTGTCTGCTCGCGGGGCCCGGCTGGGGCCGGGCGGGCCGGCAAACGCCTGCGCCACTTCGAGCCACTCGTCCGCGACCGGCCCGGTGGCGACCAGGGCCAGGTCGGCCCGGTGTCGGCGCCGGGTCACCAGCAGGCAGAAGTCGAGCGCTGGACCGGTCACCCGGTCGGCGGCGTCCGCCGGGCCGAAGGCCCAGCTGTCCTCGGCGCCCGCCGGAGCCACCAGCTCCACCCGGACCGGTGCCGTCGGCACCGCGCGGCCGTGGGCGGTAAAGCTGTGCCCGAGAGTACGGAAGCCCAGGTACGCGACGTGCCGCAGCCGGCCGGTGGCGGGACGGGAGACAGCGAGCGCGTCGGCGACGTCCTCGCCGTGTGCCCAGGTCTCCATGATCCGTGCGGTCGCCATCGAGGCGGGCGACATCCGGGTGCCGTACCAGGGCAGCTTCTCCCCGGCCGGGGCGGCGGCGAGGGCGTCCGCGAGCGCCGACCGGCCGGCCCGCCAGCGGGCCAGCAGTGCGGCGGGCGGGGCGAGGAACGACTCCGCGCCGGCGTCGACCAGCCGGGCCGGATCCGGCGCGGAAGTGATCGAGGCGTAGAAGGCGCCGGCGTCGGTCGCGGCGAGCCGGGCCACGTGGTCGGTCCAGGCCAGGTGGGCGACCTGGTGGGCGATCGTCCAGCCCGGGGCCGGTGTCGGCCGGTCCCACGCCTGCGGGGGCAGCCCCGCGACGAGCGCGTCGAGTTGCTCGGACTCGGCGGCCAGATCGGCGAGCAGTGCGGTCAGGTCGACCATGGTGCCTCCGGGCGGGTGAACCGGTCAGGGGTCAGGTGCCGATCGCTCCCGGGTGGGCTGTCGGCATGATGTTTCCCGGCCGGGTGTCGCCGGGGGTGAGCAGGGTGGCGAGCTGGCGTTTCCAGGCGCGCAGCAGGGTGGCCCGGCGGGCCGAATCGTCACTGAGCAGGTTGGCCACGCCGAGCCCGCGAAGCAGGTCGAGGGTGGCCTGCACCGCCTCGCGAACGCCCGGCAGGCGCTCGTCCACCCCGAGTAGTTCGACGGTCAGCCGGTACATCTCGCGGCCGACCCGGGTTTCCAGGGGCAGCAGGGCGGCGCGTAGCTCGGCGTCGGTGCGGGCGGCCACCCACAACTCCAGGGCCGCGACGAAGAGCGGGCCGGTGAAGGCGGCGGCGAGCAGGTCGACCACCCGGTCCAGCCGGCTCGGGTCGGCCGGCAGAGCGTCCGCCTCGGCGCGCAGCTCCGCCGCCCGGCGCTCGGTGAGGTGACCGACGGCGGCGGTGACCAGGGCGGTCCGGGTCGGGTAGTGGTGGAGCTGGGCGCCCCGGGAGACGCCGGCCCGGGCCGCCACGACGGTGGTGGTGGTGCCGGACCAGCCGTACTCGACCAGGCACTCGACGGTCGCCTCCAGCAGTCGGGCCTGGGTGGCGCGGCTGCGTTCCTGTTGAGGGACGCGGATCGATGCGGTGGGCACGGGCACAGCCTGCCGCCCATGAAACAAACAGTCAAGCCTGACTTTTATGGCCGTGCGCATGTAGGCACGCCAGGTGGAGACGCTGCCCGGGCCCCGGGCCCCGGGCCCCGGGGCGAGGGCCGGGCGACGGCCAGGGCGGGGACCGGGGTTGAGGCTGGGCCGGGGGCCGGGCTGTGGAGAGGTCGGGCAGGGCGGTCGAGGGGTCAGCGTCCGTCGCGTGGGCCGAAGGCGACCAGGGCGTCCACATCGCTGTTGCGGGAACGCAGGTACTCGTCGGCCCAGGCGGCGGCGTCCGGGAAGGACGAGGCGGCGGAGACCCGGGCGCAGGCTGCGTCGACGTCGTACGTCGTCCGGCGTAGCTGGGCGCCGGGACCGAGCAGCGCCCACCATGCGCCCGCGCCGCCGTACGGCATGCCGACGCTGCCCGGGTTGACCACCAGCCGGCGGTCGACCAGCCGGGTGAAGGGCATGTGGGTGTGCCCGCAGACCACCGTGCCCACCTCGGGCGGTAGGCCGGCGAATACCTCGGCCCAGCGGTCGAGCCTCGAGTCGACCAGCACGACCTCCTCATCGTTGCCGGGAGTCGCATGGCAGAACAGCACCTCGCCGAGACCGGTCACGGTCAGCTGGACGGTCAGCGGTAGTGCGGCCAGCCGCGCGAGCTGGTCCTCCCGTAGCTGCCCGGCTGCCCAGTTCGACACGTCGATCGGGGACGGCTGGCCGGCCCGCGCCTCGACCAGTTCCCGGTCGGCGTTGCCCCGGACCCAACAGGCCCGGTCGCCGAGGGAGGTGAGCAGGTCCAGTACCTCGACCGGCTGCGGCCCGGCCGCGAGGTCGCCGGTGAGCACGATCAGGTCGGCGGTGGCCACGTCCGGCTCGGCCAGGACGGCCTCCAGCGCCGGCAGTACGCCATGGATGTCGGAGAGGACGGCGACGCGTTCGAGCATCGCCCCAGCGTTCCCGGTCGCCGGAGCTGCGGTCCAGCGATTCTGCGCCGGGCAGACCAGCACCTGAGCACGTCACTGGTCCGCGCGGGCGCAGGGCGCCGGGACGGGACACCCCGCCGACGAGACACCGCCCGGTCGCGCGTGGCGGGCCGGGCGGTGCGGGACGAGCGGTGAGCCGGGTGGGACCGGCCGGGCAGGTGTCAGACCCGGGCGCGGCGGGCCAGGCGCTCCGGGTCGAGGATGATGATGCTCTTGCCGTCCAGCCGGAGCCAGCCCCGCGAGGCGAAGTCGGCCAGCGCCTTGTTGACCGTCTCCCGGGAGGCGCCGACGAGTTGGGCGATCTCCTCCTGGGTCAGGTCGTGCGTCACCCGCAGCACGCCGCCGTCGCGGGTGCCGAAGCGGCCGGCCATCTGGAGCAGGTTCTTGGCGACCCGGCCGGGCACGTCCGTGAAGATCAGGTCGGCCAGCGCGTCGTTGGTCCGGCGCAGCCGGCGGGCCAGCACCCGCAGCAGCTGCTCGGCGATCTCCGGCCGGTTGTTCAGCCATGGCCGCAGGGCCTGCTTGCGCAGCCGGGCCAGGCGGCTGTCGGTGACCGCGGTGGCGGTCGCCGTGCGGGGACCCGGGTCGAACAGCGACAGCTCGCCGACCATGTCCGATGGACCCATCACCGCGATCAGGTTCTGCCGGCCGTCCGCCGCGCGGCGGCCTACTTTGATCTTGCCGGACAGCAGGATGTAGAGACTGTCGCCGGGCTCGCCCTCGTTGAAGACGACCTCGCCCTTGCGGACCTCGATCGTCTCCATCTCCTTGGCGAGCGCCTCGGCAGCCTCCGGGTCCACTCCCTGGAAGATCCCGCTGCGGGCCAGTACCTCGTCCATCGCGCACCTCCGCCTGCGCGTGCCGTCCGTCGGCCGGGTCCGCCGTCCGCTGATCCCTCGCGCGCCGACCAGTCTAGGCGCACGTGAGCAGGAATCAGAGGCGCACCCCTGGAATCTTGATCGTTGGTCGTAACGTGTCCGTCGTGATCCCCCAGTAAGATCGCGCGCCCGCCCGGGCGACTGCCGACGGGCCGCACGCTGGCCGTAGGGTCACGGCGTGCTGAGTGAGCCCCTGCTGACCGACCGCCACGAGGACGGGCGGGACATCCCCCTGCTCGTGTGGCGGGCCGGGCGTCCCCTCCGCGCGGTCAGCTCCGCCCCGCTCGGTGGTGGCATCGGCGTACGGCGGTGGGTGCTGAACGCGACCGTGCCGATGTCGTACGACCGGGACGACCCCGCCGACCACCTGGCCGAAATGGCCCGCCGGCTCGGTCTCGACGGTCCCGGGGTGGGCTTGCTGACCGGGGTCGACGTCGGCGAGGTTGTGACGCGGACCGACACCGGCGTGCAGGTCTGGGTCACCGTCGGCCTGGGCACCCCGATCCCGGCGGCGGCGCCCGCCGCGGCGCCGCCCGTGCAGCGGGTGGGCACCGTCAACATCGTGGCGTACGTCCCGGCTCGGCTCGCCGACGCGGCGCTGGTCAACGCGGTGGCCACGGCCACCGAGGCGAAGGCCCAGGCGATCGCCGAGTTGGGCCTGCCCGGCACCGGCACCCCGACCGACGCCGTCGCCGTCCTCTGCCCGCCCGACGGGCCGGCCTGCGCCTACGGTGGCCCTCGCTCCACCTGGGGTGCGCCGCTGGCCCGGGCGGTGCACGCCGCCGTGCTGGCGGTCGGGACCGACACCGTCGTCCCATGGTCGGATCGGCTCCCGGGCTGAAACTCCCCACCCGATCGGCCGTCGTGGTGGCGTTGTCCGCCCGGTAGGGTCGCGCACGATGTACGCTGCCGCCCCCCTCGCGTCCCGGCCGCGCCGCCGCACGGTGGCCGCGCTCGGTGCGCTCCTCGTCGCCCTCATCCTCGTCGGCTGCGCCGATTCCGGCGAAGGGCCGATCTGGCAACCCGGCGCGGGTGGCGGCGCCACCGGCGCGCCGGTCGAGTCGAAGGCCCCCGAGGTCAAGACGATCTCCCTTTCCGCCACCGGCGACATCGTCATGGCCATGGCGCCCAACCGGATGCCGCCCAACAACGGCAAGGGCTTCTTCGACTCGGTCAAGAAGGCGCTCTCCGCCGATCTGGTGATGGGCAACCTGGAAGAGCCGTTGACCGTCGACACGGGCACCGGCAAGTGCGGGGCGAACTCGACCCGATGTTTCCAGTTCCGGGCACCGCCGGAGTACGCCGCGCACCTCGCCGACGCCGGCTTCGACCTGCTCAACCAGGCCAACAACCACGGCTACGACTTCGGGTCGAAGGGATACGAGAACACCCAGAAGGCGCTGGAGGAGCACGGACTCGCCCACACCGGCGCGCCCGACCAGATCACTGTCGTCGAGGTCAAGGGCGTCAAGGTGGCGGTTGCCGGCTTCTCGTCGTACCGCTGGTCGAACAGCCTGGTCGACATCCCGGCCGCGAAGAAGGTGATCGAGAAGGCCGTCACCATGGCCGACATCGTCGTGGTGCAGGTGCACATGGGGGCCGAAGGCTCGGAGATGACGCGGGTGCGGCCCGGCACCGAGATGTTCCTCGGCGAGAACCGGGGCGACCCGATCAAGTTCTCCCGGGCGATGATCGACTCCGGCGCCGACCTGGTCGTCGGCCACGGCCCGCACGTGCTGCGCGGCATGGAGTTCTACAAGGGCCGGCTGATCGCGTACAGCCTGGGCAACTTCGCCGGTGGCGGCAACTCGCTGAGCAACACCGGTCGCCTCGGCTGGGGTGGCGTGCTGAAGGTGTCGCTCAAGCCGGACGGCAGTTGGGCCGGCGGCTCGTTCTCCTCCACCTACATGGACGGCAATCGCAAGCCGACGATGGATCCCGACGACCGCGGCCTCGGGCTGCTCCGGGATCTCAGCAAGCTCGACTTCCCCGACAGCGGGGCCCAGTTCGCCGACTCGGGGAAGATCAGCCCGCCGGACCGGGACTGATCCCAGCCCGGACGCGTGGGCTGGCGGAAGCGTCTTCCCGGCGACGTAGGCTGGCCCTCGTGACCAGAAGTGCCACCGAGACCGACCTCGGGCGGACCCGTCGTGCGCGGCGTATCGGCCGTGTGCTGACCGAGACGCATCCCGACGCGCACTGTGAACTCAACCACACCAGTCCGCTGGAACTGGCCGTCGCCACCATCCTCTCGGCCCAGTGCACGGACAAGAAGGTCAACGAGGTCACTCCGAAGCTCTTCGCGCGCTACCCGACCGCCGCCGACTACGCCGGTGCGGACCGCAGCGAGATGGAGGAGCTGATCCGGCCCACCGGCTTCTACCGCAACAAGACCAACTCGCTGATCCAGCTCGGCCAGGCCCTCGTCGAGCGCTACGACGGCCGAGTCCCCGGCCGGCTGGCCGACCTGGTGACCCTGCCCGGCATCGGTCGTAAGACCGCCAACGTCATCCTCGGCAACGCCTTCGACGTGCCCGGCATCACCGTCGACACCCACTTCCAGCGGCTGGTGCAGCGCTGGCGGCTGACCACCGAGACCGACCCGGTCAAGATCGAGCACGAGATCGGGGCGATGTTCCCGAAGCGGGACTGGACCATGCTCTCGCACCGGATCATCTTCCACGGCCGCCGGGTCTGCCACGCCCGCAAGCCCGCCTGCGGGGCGTGCACGCTGACCAAGCTCTGCCCGTCGTACGGCACCGGCCCGACCGAGCCGGCTGCGGCGGCGAAGCTGCTCAAGGGTCCCCGCGCCCGCGACCTCGCGGTAGCCGCCGGGGTCGACCCGGAGCTGGTGCCGGTACAGGCGGTCCGGGCGGAGGCGCCGTGATCCGCCGGCTCGCCCTGCTGTCCGTACCGCTGTTGCTGCTGGTCACCACCGCCTGCACCGCCGAGACCGAGGCGCCTGGGCGTACCCGGCAGGACGCGGCGGCCGGCCGCCCGTCGCCGTTCCAGGACTGCGCCGCCCTCACCACCGCCCCCGCCGGCGGTGACGACACGGCGGACGGTGCCACCGGCGGCGACCTGCTGCCCGAGCTGACCCTCAACTGCTTCACCGGCGGGGCACCGTTCGCCCTGCGGGACGTGCGCGGCCCGGCCGTGGTCAACGTCTGGGCCTCCTGGTGCCCGCCCTGTCGCAAGGAACTGCCCGCCTTCCAGCGGCTCAGTGAGCGCACCGAGGGGCAGCTCCGGGTGATCGGGGTGAACAGCCGGGACAGCCGCGACGCCGCGCAGGCCATCGGCGAGGACTTCGGCGTACGGTTCCCGATGCTGGTCGACCAGGGCGAGGCGGTGCAGCGGGCGCTACGCCGCAACGCCTTCCCACTGACCATCTTCGTCGGCGCCGACGGGCGGATCCGGCACATCGACAGCTCCGGCGCGCTGGACGACGCCCGACTCGCCGATCTGGTCCAGCAGCACCTCGGCCTTTCGGTCCCAGCATGAGCCGGCAACCGCCGGTCTGGATCGAGCCGCTGCTGGACCGGCTCGGCACCGCGCGTATCGAGGACTTCACCCGGCTGGCCACCCCGGAGCAGGGCGGCCGGGAGAGCGCCGTGCTGGTGCTGCTCGGTGAGGAGGCGGGCACCGGGCCGGACGTGCTGATCCTTCAGCGGGCGGCCACCCTGCGCAACCACGCCGGTCAACCGGCGTTCCCCGGTGGGGCCGCCGACCCGGAGGACGCCGACGCCGCCGCGACCGCGCTGCGCGAGGCGAACGAGGAGGTCGGGCTCGACCCGGTCAGCGTCACCGTCCTGGCGGAGCTGCCGAAACTGTGGATTCCGGTCAGCGACTTCGTGGTGACTCCGGTGCTCGGCTGGTGGCACGCGCCGCACCCGGTGCACCCCCGGGAGCCGGCCGAGGTGGCGCACGTGGCCCGGCTGCCGATCGCCGAACTGGTCGACCCGGACAACCGCGTGCGGGTACGCCACTCGAGCGGCTGGATCGGTCCCGCGTTCTCTGTCCGCGGAATGCTCGTCTGGGGCTTCACCGCCGGAGTGCTGGCCGCGTTGTTGGAGATGGGCGGCTGGAGCCGGCCCTGGTCCCGTAACCGAGTGCTCGACCTTCCCCCGACCGGGGCGTCGCCCGCTCCGTCGGCCGGCACCGACGAGGTCGACGAGAGCGCTGTCCGCTGATCGGACGGTCACCTTCCGCAAGCGATCGTCATCCCGCGAGCCCGCGGCCCGTACGCTTGAGCCGTGTCGGCCGTGGATCTCGTACTGCTGTTGCTCATGCTCGTGTTCGCGATCAGCGGATACCGACAGGGGTTCGTCATCGGGGTGCTGTCGTTCTCCGGTTTCTTCCTCGGTGCCCTGATCGGGCTTCAGATCGGCCCGATGTTCGCCCAGCAGTTCGTCGACAGCGGCACCCGGGTGCTTATCTCACTGGTCGCCATCTTCGGCCTGGCCGTGATCGGCCAGGCACTCGCCGGCTGGCTCGGCTCCCACCTGCGCCGCACGATCGCCAGTGACGTGGGCCGACGGGTCGACGACGTCGGCGGAGCGTTCGTCTCGCTCTTCGCGGTGCTCCTGGTCGCCTGGCTGGTCGCGGTGCCGCTCGGCTCCTCCTCGCTGCCCTGGCTCGCCGCCTCCGTACGCAGCAGCGCGCTGCTCAACGTGGTCGACCGGGTGCTGCCCGACCAGGCCCAGCAGCTGTCCACCGCGCTGCGGAACACCGTCGACACGAACGGCTTCCCGGACGTCTTCGACGGGCTCCGGCGCACCCAGGCCCGGCAGGTCGAGCCGCCCGACCCGGCGCTCGCCGGCTCCGAGGTGGTGACCAACGGCCGGCGCTCGGTGGTCAAGGTGCTCGGCTCCGCCCCGAGCTGTTCCCGACGGATCGAGGGCTCCGGCTTCGTGTACGCCGACGACCGGGTGATGACCAACGCACACGTCGTCGCCGGCACCCGCTCGGTCGCCGTGGAGATGCGTGGCGACCGGTACGAGGGCGAGGTCGTCGTCTACGACCCGGACCGGGACCTGGCCGTGCTGTACGTACCCGGCCTGCCCGGCCCGTCGATGCGGTTCGCCGCCGGCAACGCGGCGACCGGCGCGGACGCCATCGTGCTCGGCTTCCCGCTGGACGGGCCGTACAACGCCCAGTCGGCGCGGGTCCGTGACGTCGACCGGATCACCGGACCGGACATCTACTCCTCGGGGAACGTGACCCGGGAGATCTACACGATCCGGGCCCTGGTGCGGAGCGGCAACTCCGGTGGCCCGCTGGTCTCCTCGAACGGCCTGGTGCTCGGGGTGATCTTCGCGGCGGCGGCCGACGACCCGAACACCGGCTTCGCGGTGACGGCCGCCGAGGCCCGGCCGGTGGCGCTGGCCGGCGCCGAGCGTACCCGCGGTGTCGGCACCGGCGAGTGCACCTGACCGTCACCGCCGACGAGTCGGCCGTGGCCGGACAGTGAAGGCGACGGTGGTGGCGGTGACCATCGCCACCCCGAGCAGCCATCCGGCGAGCACGTCGCTGGTCCAGTGGACGCCCAGGGCGATCCGGCTGAACCCGGTGACCAGGGCGAGCAGCAGGGCGCCGAGCCACACCGCCGCGCGGGCCGCCGACCGACGACGTGTCGCGTGCTGCCCGGCCCCGGCCGGCGCCCCGGTCCGGGGCAGGAACACCACCAGCAGGACCCCGGCGGCGAGCACCGCGTTCAGCGCGTGCCCGGAGGGGAAGGCCAGGCCGGGCGCCTGCGCCACGGGGTCGGGCAGCGCCGGTCGCGCGCGGCCGAGGAGCAGTTTGAGCAGCGGCCCGAGCAGGCCACCGAGCACCATGGTCGTGGTCACCCAGACGGCGAGCCGGCGGGCGCCCCGGCGGGTCAGCCAGACCACCAGGCACAGCGCCCCGGCGCGCAGCGGCATCGGCGCGAAGACGTCGGTCCAGACGCTCATCACCCGGACCCAGGCCGGGTGGTCGAGGGCGTACCCGTGCAGCTGCCCGGTCACCGCCACGTCGAGCCGGCGCAGCGGCGGCCAGCCGGTCAGCACCAGTACCGCGAGGAGCGTGAACGGCACCAGCGTCAGCAGGCCAGCGACGGCGGACGCGGGCCGTAGCGCCGTTGGGCCGTCCGGGCGCAGGGGTGCTGCCCACCCGGTCAGCGGTGCGTCTGCCGGAACCGGCGGACCATCAGCGCCGCCCCGGTGAGCAGCGCGACGAGGATCGCCGAACCGACCCAGAGCCGTTCCGAGCCACCGTCGTCCTGCGCTCCGGCGGCGCGGGCCCGCCACCGGGTCTCCTGCTGCGACCCGGTCAGCCCGAGCTGCTCGGAGTCGGGGTCGTTCACCTGGGCCGAGCCGGGGGCCGGGCCGAACCCGGTCACGCCCGGGGAGTCGTTGTCGTCCAGCGGGTTGTCGTGCACCAGCGGTACGTCCGCGGTCAGTGCCGCGACCGGGTCGACCAGGCCGTACCCGAACTGGTCGTCCCGGCCGGTGGGGCCGATGTCCTTGGCGGTGACCAGCAGCCGGTTCACCACGTCGCCGGCGGACAGCTCCGGGTAGCGGGCGCGGACCAGGGCGGCGGTGGCGGCGACCAGTGGCGCCGCGAAGCTGGTGCCCTGCACCCGCCAGTACCCGCCGGGGGGACGGGCACCGACGAGCCCGCTGGCGGGAGCGGTGAGGATGGTGGCCCGGCCGGTGATCGCACCGCTCCACAGGTTGTCGCTGTTGCGTTCCAGGCCGGAGACCGCGATCACGCCCGGCTCCCGGGCCGGGTACCACACCTTCGCGTCGGGCGAGGTGGCGAGGTTTCCGGTGCAGGCGACCACCACCACGTCGCGGGCGAAGGCGTAGTCGATGGCCGCGGCCAGGGCCGGGCTGTCGCCGCTGCCGCCGAGAGACAGGTTGATCACCTGGGCGCCTTTGTCGACCGCCCACCGTACGCCCTTGGCGACGATCAGTGCGTCGTCGTAGCGGTTCTCCTCGTCGAGGACCCGCACCGGCAGGATCCGGGCGTCCGGGGCCAGCCCCACCACGCCTTTGCGGTCGTCGTTGCGCCCAGCGATCAGGCCGGCCACCGTCGTGCCGTGGCCGACCGGATCCGGCTCGGCCGACCGGCCGGGGTCGACCAGGTCGATGCCGGGCAGCACCTGGCCCACCAGATCCGGGTGGGAACCGTCCACCCCGGAGTCGATGACGGCGACCACCACGCCACGCCCGGTCGACGTGCGCCACGCGGTCTTCGCGCCCAGTTTGTCGAGTTGCCACTGTTCGTCGCGGACCTGGTCGGCGCGGTCCGGCGTGTCGACGGGGGCGTAGGCCACCGGAACGCCGAGGGCGGGTGGGGGGACCGGCACGGCGGCGGCGGGAACGACCGCGACGGCGGCCAACAGCACGGTGGCCGTCGCCGCGAGCAGTGCGCGGTGAGCGTACCGCCGGGGCCCCGGCGGGCCGCCGTACCGCACCCTGGTCACATTCTCAGCCGTTCGTCGCGGGACACATGACGATCGGAGATTACCGGTTCCGTCCCGCTTCTAGGGACGTTCCGTGGACTCGGCGTCACTGTGGCGGCAGGTGTGCCAGCTGGACGAGGCGTACGCCCTCGCGTCGGGTGAACAGCCGGCCCCGGCCGGGTGGCAGCGGCCCGGGCCGGACCGGGCCGACCAACGCGCCCTCCTCCGCGCTGCCCGACATCACCAGGCCCGAGGTGGACAGTTCGCGGAGCCGCTGCACGACGGGCTCGTACTGGGCGCGGGCCGCGCCGCCGGAGCGCCGGACCAGCACCAGGTGCAGCCCGACGTCACGGGCCTGCGGCAGATGCTCCTCCAGTGCCCGCAGCGGGTTCGACGGCCCGCTCGCCACCAGGTCGTAGTCGTCGACCAGGACGAACAGTTCCGGGCCGGACCACCACGACCGGTCGCGCAGCTGTGCCGGGGTGACCTCAGGGCCGGGGATCCGGCCCTGCATGTAGCCGGCCGCCGACTCCACCAGGTCGGCGGTGTGCGCGGCGGCGGTGCCGTACCCGATCAGGTGCGGGGTCTCGACGGCGCCGAGCAGGCTGCGCCGGTAGTCCACCAGGATCACCCGGGCCTGTTCCGGGGTGAACCGGGTGACGATCGAGGTGGCCAGGGCACGCAGGAACGACGACTTGCCGCACTCGGCGTCGCCGTAGACCACGAAGTGCGGCTCGGTGGTGAAGTCGAGGACGACCGGGCGCAGGTCCGCTTCGGCGATCCCGACCGGGATCCGCAGCCCGGTGGTGGCGTCGAGGTCCAGGTCGGCGTAGGGCAGCACCGCCGGGAGCATTCGTACCCGGGGCGCGGCCGGTCCGGACCAGGCCGCGACCACCTGCTTCACCAGACCGGCGGTGTCCGAGCCGGCGGGCTGCGGCAGCGCGGTGAGGAAGTGCAGGCTCTCGGTGGTGATGCCCCGTCCCGGCGCCTGCTCCGGCACGTCGGCCGCCGCGCGCCGGGCGACCAGCGAGTCGGACGGGTCACCGAGACGCAGCTCCAGCCGGGAGCCGAAGAGGTCCCGGATGGCCGGCCGGAAATCCAACCAGCGCACCGCGGTCGCCACCACGTGCACGCCGTACGACAGGCCACGGGTGGCGAGGTCGGTGATCAGCGGTTCCAGGTCGTCGTACTCGCCGCGCAGGGTCGCCCACCCGTCGACGACCAGGAAGACGTCGCCGAACCGGTCGGTGCCGGACTCACCGGGGCTGACCTGGGCGACGCGCCGTTGCCGCCAGGCGGCCATCGACTCCACCCCGAGTTCGGCGAAGGTGCGTTCCCGGTCGGCCAGCAAGGTGGCCATCTCACCCACGGTGCGCCGGACGCCGGTGGGGTCGGCCCGCCCGGTGACCCCGCCGACGTGTGGCAGGTCCCGCATCGCGGTCAGCCCGCCACCGCCGAAGTCAAGGCAGTAGACCTGCACCTCGGCCGGGGTGTGGGTGAGCGCCAACGCGCAGATCAGCGTCCGCACTGCGGTGGACTTGCCGCTCTGCGTACCGCCGACGACCGCGACGTGGCCGGCCGCGCCGTCCAGCGCCAGCCAGAACAGGTCGCGGCGCTGCTCGTACGGCTTGTCGAGCACGGCCACCGGCACCTGGAGCGCCCCGTGCAGTTCCGGGTTGCCGAAGGTGAGCCCCCGGACGGGGTCAACCGTGAGCGGGCCGAGCATCTCGTCGAGGGCGGGTGCCCCGTCCAGCGGCGGCAGCCACACCTGGTGTGCTGGCGGTCCCTGCCCGGCGAGGCGGGCGACCAGCAGGTCCAGCAGGGTTTCCCGGCCGTCGTCCGGGTCCTGCTCGGCGACGTGCGGGTCGGGCGGACGCGGGTCCGGCGTGAAGTGGGTGGAGAAGGTGAGCAGGCGGGGGCGGTCGGGTGTGGTCGTGCCGGCCGCCGGGCCGCGCCGACGGACCGGCCCCGAGACGTACGCGGTCTTGAACCGCAGCAGCGGCTCGGTGCCGAAACGCAGGTAGCCGTGCCCGGGGGAGCGCGGCAGTTCGTGCGCGTCCGGCGCACCGAGCACCGTGCGGGACTCCAGCGCGGAGAAGGTTCGCAGGCCGATCCGGTACGACAGGTGGGTGTCGAGTCCCCGGAGTCGCCCCTCTTCCAAGCGCTGGCTCGCCAGCAGCAGGTGTACGCCGAGCGACCGGCCCAGCCGGCCGATCTGGACGAACAGGTCGATGAAGTCGGGCTTGGCCGACAGCAGCTCGGAGAACTCGTCGCAGATCAGCAGCAGCGACGGCAGCGGGGCGAGCGGGCTGCCCGCCGCCCGGGCCCGCTCGTAGTCGCGCAGGCTGGCGAAGTTGCCGGCCCGGCGCAGCAACTCCTGCCGGCGGACCAGCTCGCCGTTGATCGCGTCGACCATGCGGTCGACCAGGGGCAGCGCGTCGGCCAGGTTGGTGATCACGGCGGCGGTGTGCGGCAGCCGGTCGAACGAGGCGAACGTCGCGCCACCCTTGAAGTCGATCAAGACGAAGTTGAGCTGCTCGGACGAGTGCGTGGCGGCCAGCCCGAGCACGAGCGTGCGCAGCAGCTCGGACTTGCCGGAGCCGGTGGCCCCGATGAGCAACCCGTGCGGGCCCATGCCGTCCTGCGCCGACTCCTTGAGATCCAGCTCGATCGCGCCGCCGTCCACGCCGATGCCGACCGGCACCCGTAGCCGCTCACGCGCCGACCGTGGGGCCCAGCCCTGCTCCGTGGTGAACCCCTCCGGGTCGCCGATGCCGAGCAGCTCGGGCAGGCCGGGCTCGGCGCCGGGAGCCGCGTCCATGCCCCGGGTGGCGGCGGCCAGCCTCAGTGGTGCCAGCCGGCGGGCCAACGCCTCGGCCTCGGCGACCGTCAGCGCGTCGGCGGTGCCGACCTCGGCGGGCCCGTCCGCCGAGTGTGAGTGCAGTCGGCCGCCCCGCAGCTCCAGCAGCAGCGCGAAGCGGTCGAGCAGGCGCGGTGGTGGGGTGTCCAGGTCGATCAGGGTGACCGCGTCGATGCCGCCGTCGCCGGCCAGTTCGGTGGCACCGGTGAGTTCGCCGCCGTCCAGCACGACGACCAGGTGCGGGCCGTCGGTGGCGGGCCCGGCCGGGCTGAACCGGGACCGGCTGGCCAGCACCGCGTCGAGCAGGCGCTCCAGCTCCACCGCCGAGCTGGTCACCAACCGCACCGAGCCGAGCGCGTCGCTGCGGGTCGGGTGCTGGGCGTGCGGCAGCCACTTGACCCACTCCCAGGCACTCCGCCGTTCCGGCCCGGCGCAGACGGCGACGAGCAACTCGTCCGGGGCGTGGAACACCGCCAGTTGGGCGAGCATCGCCCGGACCAGCGCCTGCGCGGACGACGACCCGGCGGGGCCAACCCGCGTGCCCCGGACGAAGACCCGGGCGAAGCTGCGCAGCGACACGGCCACCGGCAGGTCGGGCACCACCGCGTACGCGTCCAGGAAACGACGCAGCGCCCCCGCGGTCATCGGCTCCAGCTCCTCCAGCGGCCGGGTGACCGGCGGGACCAGCGGGGTGGCCAGGGTCTGCGGCCCGACCGCGACCCGGACCACCGCGAAGTCCGGATCGACGGGGCGTCGCTCCCAGACCCGGTGACTGTCCACCGTCGACCAGAGCAGCGTCGGGTCCGGGTGCCGGTAGAAGAGACCGGCGCGCTGCCGTGCCGCGGTCTGCCGGACCTGCCGCCGCAGCGTGGTCAGGTGCCGCAGGTACTCCCGGCGGGCCGCCATCATCTCGGACTTCCTGGGGGTCCCCGACGCGCTGCCCCAGGAGGTCATCAGCATCGCCAGCGAGGAGAGGCCGAACATGCCGCCGACCACGTACGAGTACGCGCCGCCACCCCGGCCGAACATCATCGCCATCGCGACCGTACCGCCGAGCATCGGCAGCACCATCAGCATCTGGTGCCAGCGTCCGGCGGTGACGGCCGGGATCTCCGGTGGCGCCTCCACCGGCAGCTCACCCACCGGAATCTCCGGTGCCGGACGCCGTGGCGGCCGTCGGATGACGACAGTGGACACTCGACCTCCCGACAGCGCTCAGTAACCCGAGCCTGGCTCATGGTAGGTAAAGTCCTCTCGTCCGCGCAGCCGTCACCCGCTCGATATGGAGATCAGTCGATGACAGTCGGGCTGGCCCGGGTCACCGTCAGCGCCCCCCAGCGGCGGGTGGACGTGGCCCTGCCGGAGCAGGTCCCGCTCGTCGAGCTGCTGCCCGAGGTGCTGCGCCACGCCGGTGAAGGGCTCGCCGACGACGGGGAACAGCACGGCGGCTGGGTGCTGCGGCGGGCCGACGGCAGCGTGCTGGCCACCGGGCAGGCCCTGCTCGCCCAAGGGGTCCGCGACGGTGAGGTGCTGCACCTGGTGCCCGCCCGCACCGAGTGGCCCGAGCTGGAGTACGACGACGTGGTGGAGGCCATCGCTGACGGCGCGCGCCGGGGCGGCGCTGCCTGGTCACCCGGCGCCACCCGGGCCGCCGCCCTCGCCGGTGCCGGCGTGCCGCTCGCCGTCGGACTGCTCGCCCTGCTCGCCGGTGGACCGGGCCACGCCGCCGGCTGGCTGGCCGCGGCCCTGGTGGCGGTGCTGCTCGTGCTGGCCGGCACGGTGCTGTCCCGGGCTCAGGGCGACGGTCCGGCCGGAGCGGTCCTCGGCGGATACGCCCTGCCGTACGCCGCCGTGGCCGGTGCCCTCGCGGTCAGCTCGGGCGATCCGGTTGGGCCGTTCGGCCCACTGCCCTGGCTCGGCGGCGCCGAACTGCTGGCCGGCTCGGTGGTGCTGCTGCTGGTGGCGGTGTTCGGGCTGTTCGGGGTGGCCACCCGGCTGCGGGTCTTCGTGGCCGGCGTGGTGGTCGGTGCGGCCGGCACGCCGGCCGCCCTCGGTGGCATGCTGCTCGGCCCGGCCGGCACGGCGGCCGTCCTGCTCTGCGTACTGGCCTTCGCGATCGGGGCGATTCCGCTGCTGGCCATCCGGCTGGGCAAGGTCCCGCTACCGCCGATCACCCTGCCCACCGGCGCCCCGGACGATCCAGACCGGGCCCGCGACCTGCCGGACCGGGGCCGGGTGTACGCGGCCGTGGCCCGCACCGACGAGATGCTGACCGGGATGCTGATCGGGCACGCGGTGCTGGCCGTGGCCGCCGCGGTGGTCCTCGGCGGGACCGGTGGCCTCGCCGGCCGGCTGCTCGTCGCGGTGACCTCGGCGGTGCTACTGCTGCGCGCCCGGCTCTTCGTGGCGGCGCGGCACCGGGTTCCGCCCGTCCTCGCCGGGCTGGCCGGGTACGCGGTCCTCGGCGGGGTGCTCGCCGGGAGCGCCGACGCGACCGGCCAACTCGTCCTGGCGGTCGGCGGGCTGCTGGTCGCCCTGCTGGTGGTGGCCGGTGGCACCACGTACGCCCGCCGATCGGTCTCCCCGTACGTCGGCCGGGTCGCCGATCTCACCGACACCGCGCTGGTGGTCTCCGTGGTGCCGATCGCCTGCGCGGTGCTCGGTCTGTACGACCGGGCCCGGGGACTGCTCGGCTGAGCGGTCCCCGGGCCCGTCGGGAAGACTGCGGGTCAGTGCGCGGACTCGCCGCGCTCCTCGGCATCCTTGGCCCGCTGGAACGACGCCCGGATCTCGGCCTCGGCCTCGGTACGCCCCACCCAGGTGGCGCCCTCGACCGACTTGCCCGGCTCCAGGTCCTTGTACACCTCGAAGAAGTGCTGGATCTCCAGCCGGTCGAACTCGCCGAGGTGGTGGATGTCGCGCAGGTGCTCCTGCCGCGGGTCCTCGTACGGGACGCAGAGGACCTTGTCGTCGCCACCCTTCTCGTCAGTCATCCGGAACATGCCGATGGTGCGGCACCGGATCAGGCAGCCCGGGAAGGTCGGCTCGGGCACCAGCACCAGGGCGTCCAGCGGGTCGCCGTCCTCGCCCAGGGTGCCCTCGATGAAGCCGTAGTCGGCCGGGTACTGCGTGGAGGTGAAGAGGGTGCGGTCCAGCCGGATCCGGCCGGTCACGTGGTCCACCTCGTACTTGTTGCGGTGACCCTTCGGGATCTCAACCGTGACGTCGAAATCCATCTCCCACGCTCCCTCGTCTGCCCACGCTGGCTTGACGGAAACCGACGGCCTCACCCCGGACAGGCGAATGCCCACCCACCGACTCCGGCCGCCGCATAGTCTTCGGACCGAAGTAGTGTCACCCAGGCCGGTTCCCGGTGGGGGAGGAGGGGGTCGTGGGGAGGGAAGATTCACACTACCGTCCGGACGAGGCTGCCGGAGGTGGTACCAACCAACCGCCGGCGAAGCCGGCGACCGGGCGGGTCCCGGTGCCCGACGCGCGGCAGTTGCGGGCGCAGTTCCCGATGCCGCCGGCCGGCTCGTCGGCTCCGACGTCGGGCCCTCCCGCCGTGCCCAATCGGGGGGTGAACGGCAACGCCGCCGACCCGACCAGCCCGGCATCGGCTCCGACCAGCCCGGCGCCCGGTCCGGGTGCGGCCCAGCCGCCGGAACTCGCCGAGCAGACCCAGGACCTTACGACGGGAGCCGGCCCGGAGGCCGGCCAGCGGGCCACCCTGGCACCGGAACGGCCGTCGGGCTCGGCCCCGGTACCGTCCCGGCCGGCCACGCGCCGGCGGCTGCCGCTGGTGCTCGCCGCCGTGCTGGTGCTGGTTTTGGTCACGGTGGGACTGGTCGTGGTGCGCCCCGGGCCGGTCGGGCGGTGGCTGGGCGACGGCGACGCCGGGTCCGCGACGGCCGAGACGGTGGAACCGGCGCCGGTCGCGGTGCTGGCCGCCGCCGACGTCGGCGCACCGATGCCCAGCACCGAGGGGCTGCGAGCCGTGCTCGACCCGCTGGTCGGTGACGCCGCCCTCGGTGGCCGGGTCAACGTGGCGGTGGTCGACGCGCTGACCGGGCAGGCCCTCTTCGATCGCGGCGGTGGCGAGGGCACCGTGCCGGCGTCGGTGACCAAGCTGCTGACCGCGGTGACGGTGCTCGCCGCTCGCGGGCCGGGCTATCGGATACCGACCCGGGCGGTGGCCGGTGCCGAGCCGGGCGAGGTCGTGATCGTCGGTGGCGGAGACCCGACCCTGACGGCTGGCGCCAAGGGCTTCTACCCGGGGGCCGCCAGCCTGGAGGACCTCGCCAACCAGACGCGTGCCGCGCTGGGCGGGACCGAGCCGACCCGGGTCGTCGTCGACTCCTCGCTCTACCCCGGGCCGGTGTACGGGCCCGGATGGGACGACGACATCCCCACCGGCGGATACGGCGCCGCGGTGACCGCGTTGATGCTCGACGGCGCGCGCAAGGATCCGAAGGCCGGCCAGGGCTGGGCCGAGCGGGTGCCCCAACCGGACCTGACCGCCGGACGGGCCTTCGCCCGCCTGCTCGGCGTACCGGAGAACACTGTGCGGCGGGGCACCGCCCCGGCGGCACCGCCCGAGGCGACCGGAACGGCGGCCGTGACCACCGAGCCCGGCGCCGAGCTGGGCGTGGTGCAGTCGCCACCGCTGGTCCGCCTGGTCGACATCATGATCAGCGAGAGCGACAACATCGTCGGCGAGGCGCTGGCCCGCCAGGTCGCTCTGGCGCGCGACGAGCCCGGCTCGTACGCCGGCGCCGGCGCGGCGATGACCGAGGTGGTGTCCGAGCTGGGCCTGCCGGCCGACGGGCTGACGCTGGCCGACGGTAGCGGCCTGTCCCGGAAGAACCTGATCAGCCCGGCGCTGCTGACCAAGGCGCTGGCGCTCGCGGCCAGCCCGGACCGGCCCGAACTGGCCGGCGTCTTCGGCGGGCTTCCGGTCGGCGGTTGGTCCGGCACGCTGAGCGACCGCTACGGGTCCACTCCCGGCACGGCCGCCGGGGCCGGGGTGGTCCGGGCCAAGACGGGCACGTTGACCAGGGTGCACGCCATCGCGGGGGTGGTGACCACGGCCGAGGGACGGCTGCTCACCTTCGCCGTGCTCACCGATCAGGTGTCGCCGGACGGGATGGAGCCGGCCCGGGCGGCGCTCGACCGGATCGCCGCCGCCCTCGCCACCTGCGGCTGTCACTGACCGGCCGACGCACACCCGACCCGGCGCATGCCGCCAGGCGGGCGGTCAGCCGGATCCGGCGCGGGCCGGCGGCCACCCGGCCCGGGGCGCTGACCGGCGAGCGCAGAGCCGGCCTGGCGAGCACTGTCCCGGCCGGCGAGGCCGGGGCGGGTGTCGCGGCGCGGGTACGGTGGGTTGCATGGCGCAGTTCGTGGACTGGGATCTGGCCACCGCGACCGCGGGGGCCCTGGGTAAGTCGGGCCCGCGGGTGTCGTACGGCGAGGCCACCGAGGTGGTCGCCGACCTGCGCCGGTTGACCGACGAGGCGGCCGGGCACGTCGCCGACTACACCAGGCTGACATCGCAGGTGGCGCACCCGCCGGTGCGGGTGGTCGACCGGCGTGACTGGGCCGCCACCAACATCGCCGGCCTGCGTGAGGTGATCACCCCGCTGGTCGGCCGGCTCGCCCGGGACAAGCAGCCCGGTGCGCTGACCGAGGCGATCGGATCCCGGATCACCGGGGTGCAGGCGGGCACCGTGCTGGCGTACCTGTCCGGTCGGGTGCTCGGTCAGTACGAGGTCTTCTCCGCCGACCCGGGGCAGCTGCTGCTCGTCGCGCCGAACATCGTCGAGGTGGAGCGCAAGCTGGGCGCCGACCCGCGTGACTTCCGGCTCTGGGTGTGCCTGCACGAGGTGACCCACCGGACGCAGTTCACCGCGGTGCCGTGGATGCGGGCGTACTTCCTCGGCGAGGTGCAGGCGTTCGTGGACGCCGCGCAGGGGGGCGAGCACCTGCTGGATCGGCTGCGCCGAGGTGTGGGCACGCTCGCCGACGTGGTGCGCAACCCGGAGAGCCGGGCCAGCGTGCTGGACATCGTGCAGACGCCGGCGCAGCGGGCGGTGCTGGACCGCTTGACCGCGCTGATGACCCTGGTCGAGGGGCACGCCGAATTCGTGATGGACGGCGTCGGCCCACAGGTGATCCCGAGCGTCGAGCGGATCCGGGCCGGGTTCAACCGGCGTCGTGAGGCCGGCAACCCGGTGGAGAAGGCGGTCCGGCGGCTGATCGGCATCGACATCAAGATGCGGCAGTACGCGGAAGGCCGCAAGTTCGTGCACGCAGTGGTCGACCGGGTCGGGATGGCCGGCTTCAACCGGGTCTTCGAGTCGCCGCTGACCCTGCCCCGGCTGTCCGAGCTGAGCGAACCGGACGCCTGGGTGGCGCGGGTGCACGGGCCGGTCGGCCCGGTGCCGACCGCCGGCTGAGTACGCCCGCCGATGGCTGCGCTCGCCCCGCCGGTCGCCGCGATCCGGGTCACGG
This sequence comes from Micromonosporaceae bacterium KJ-029, assembly GCA_005402585.1. GTDB lineage: Bacteria > Actinomycetota > Actinomycetes > Mycobacteriales > Micromonosporaceae > Micromonospora. The sequence goes on from BIFP01000021.1 coordinate 109,127, forward strand.
TCCGCCGTGCGCTGGCCGAGCTGCCGGCGGACGGTCCGGTGCTGGTCGCCTGCTCCGGCGGGGCCGACTCACTCGCCCTGGCCGCGGCTACCGCGTTCGTGGCGCCCCGCGCAGGCCGGGTCGCCGGCCTGGTGACCGTCGACCACGGGTTGCAGGCCGGGTCGGCCCGGCGGGCCGAGGCGGTGGCACGGTGGGCCGAGGCGGCTGGACTCGCGCCCGTGGAGGTGGTCCGGGTCCAGGTCGCCGGCCGGCCGGGCGGCCCGGAGGCGGCGGCCCGGGAGGCCCGCTACCAGGCGTTGGTCGAGGTGGCCGGGCGACACGGCGCGGCGGCACTACTCACCGGGCACACCCGCGACGACCAGGCGGAGACGGTGCTGCTCGCGCTGGCCCGGGGCGCCGGCCCGCGGGGACTGGCCGGGATGCCGCCGCGCCGGGACCTGGGCGGGGTGCCGCTGCTGCGACCGCTGCTGGAGATCGGCCGGGAGGAGACCCGGGCGGCGTGCGCGGCGCTCGGGCTGACGCCGTGGGAGGACCCGCACAACAGGGATCCCGCGTACGCCCGGTCCCGGGTCCGCGCCGACGTGCTGCCCGTGCTGGTCCGGGCTCTCGGGCCAGGAGTGCTGGACAACCTCGCCCGGACCGCCCGGCTGGTGGCGGCGGACAACGCCGTACTGGACGAGCTGGCAGGTGAGGCGCTGATCTCGGCGCGACATCCCGACGGTGGGCTGGTGGTCAAGGCGCTGACCGACCTCGCTCCCGCAGTACGCGGCCGGGTGCTGCGCGCCTGGGCCCACGAACTGGGTGCGCCCCCCGCCGCGCTGTCGCACCGTCACCTGGCCGCGCTCGACACGCTGGTCACCGCCTGGCGGGGACAGGGAGCCGCGTACCTGCCGGGCGGGCTGCGGGTGCTCCGCCACGCCGGCCGGCTGCTGCCGGATCTCGCGCCACCGCTCGGCGGTACGCCGGATCCCGCCGCCGGCCCCCCGCCCGGCGATGCTGTGATCGAGGAATGACGTACCCCCGGCAACCGCTCTTCGCCCCGCACGGCGTGGTGGCGACGAGCCAGCCGTTGGCTGCGGCGGCCGGGCTGGCCGTGCTGCGGCGCGGCGGCAACGCCGTCGACGCCGCCCTGGCCACCGCCATCACTCTCACCGTCGTCCAGCCGCCGTCGAACGACATCGGTGGGGACCTGTTCGCCATCGTCTGGGACGGTGAGCGGCTGCACGGCCTGAACGCCTCCGGCCGGTCACCCGCCGCGCTGACCCGTGACCTGGTGCTCGCCGCGACCGGCGGGCGGGGTGCCGAGCCCGCCGACGCGCTGGGCGGGGCCCAGGCTCGGGGGCCGGCGATGCCGGCCCGCGGCTGGCTGCCGGTGACGGTGCCGGGCGTGCCGGCGGGCTGGCGCGACCTGCACGACCGGTTCGGCTCGATGCCCTTCGCCGACCTCTTCGTCGACGCCATCGGGTACGCCGAGCATGGGCACCCGGTCTCCACCGCGACGGCCACCGCCTGGGCCCGGGCGGTCGCCGGGCACGCCGGACTGACCGGCCCCGAGTACGCGGAGTTCGCCCGGGTCTTCGCGCCGGACGGCCGGGCACCACGGCCCGGGGAGCGATGGCGAAACCCGGGTGCTGCGCGGACCCTGAGGCTGATCGCCGAGACCCGGGCGGAGGAGTTCTACCGGGGGCGGATCGCCGCCGCCCTGGCCGACCACGCCGCCCGTACCGGCGGGCTGCTCACCGGCGACGATCTGGCGGAACACGCCTCCATCTGGGTCGAGCCGGTGTCGGTGCGCTACCGGGGCCACGAGGTGTGGGAACTGCCGCCGAACGGGCAGGGCCTGGCGGCCCTGCTCGCCCTGGGCGTCCTCGACGGGTTCGACCCGGGTCCGGGGGCGCGGTGGATGCACCGGCAGATCGAGGCGGTCAAGCTCGGCTTCGCCGACGCGCACGCCCATGTCGCCGATCCCGACCGGATGCCGGTGCCGACGGAGGGGCTGCTCGCGCCCGGCTACCTGGCCGCCCGGCGCGCGACGATCACCGAGGACGCGGCCGACCCGGTGGCCGGCGAGCCGGAACGCGGCGGGACGGTCTACCTCTGCACGGCCGACGCCGGCGGCATGATGGTCAGCCTGATCCAGTCCACCTACCTGGCCTTCGGCTCGCACGTGGTGCTGCCCGGGTATGGCTTCGCCTTGCAGAACCGCGGCCTCGGCTTCCGGCTCGACGCGGCCCATCCGAACGTGGTCGGCCCGGCGAAGCGACCGTTCCACACCATCATCCCCGGCTTCCTGACCAGGGACGGGGCATCGGTCGGGCCGTTCGGGGTGATGGGCGGCCACATGCAGCCGCAGGGCCACGTCCAGTTGATCTCGGCCACGCTGGACGCCGGGCTCGACCCGCAGGCGGCGCTGGACGCTCCGCGCTGGTACTGGCACGCCGGTCGGTCTCTGCTCGTCGAGGAGCAACTGGCCGCCGGGCCCGGTGGTCCGGCGCTCGTCGCCGACCTTCGCGCCCGGGGCCACGAGATCGCCGTCGCGCCCGAGCCGACCGTCTTCGGGTACGGCCAGGCCATCTGGCGCCGTGTCGAGGGCGGGTACGTCGCCGGCTCGGAGTCCCGGGTCGACGGGGGAGTCGGCGGCTTCTGACCGCCTCGACTGCGGCAGCCGGTGGGCGGTCGCAGCCGCAACCGGTCGACGGGTCAGCTGGAGGGGACGCGGTCGCGGAAGGTGGTGCGGTAGGCGTGCGGGGTGGCGCCGACCCGGCGGGTGAAGTGGTGCCGCAGCGTGGCGGCGTCACCGAAACCGGCCCGGTCGGCGACCGCCTCCACGGTCAGCCCGGTCTCCTCCAACAGCCGCCGGGCCACCAGCACCCGCTGGTTGGTCAGCCACTCGTGCGGGGTGGTGCCGGTCTCCGCGCGGAACCGGCGGGCGAACGTACGCGGTGCCATGCCGGCCCGGGCGGCCAGTTCGTCGACGGTGATCTGCCGGTCCAGCCGCCCCATCAGCCATTCCAGCACCGGCTCCAGGGTGGGCGCCTGCGGTGCCTTCGGGATCGGCGCCTCGACGTACTGCGACTGCCCGCCGTCGCGGTGCGGCGGCACCACCATCCGGCGGGCCAGCCGGGTGGCGGTGGCCGAGCCGTGCTCCTGGCGTACCAGATGCAGGCAGGCGTCGATGCCGGCGGCGGTGCCGGCGCTGGTGAGTAACCGGCCGTCCTGCACGTAGAGCGAGTTGCAGCGGACCCGGGCGCGCGGATGCCGGCGCTGGAGTTCGTCGACGTGCCGCCAGTGGGTGGTGCACTCCCGGTCGTCGAGCAACCCCGCCTCGCCCAGCAGGTACGCGCCTGCGCACACGCTGAACAGGTACGCCCCGCGGTCAGCGGCTCGGCGCAGTGCGTCGTGCACCGCCGGGGGCGCAGAAGTGGTGGGGTCGTGCGCGGGGACGGCCACCAGGTCGGCCTCCTCGACCGGGTCCAGGTCGGCGTTCGGTACCAGATGGAACCCGGTGGAGGTGCGGACCGTGGCGCCCTGCGGGCTGCACACGTCGAAGCGGTAGCCGGGCAGGCCGTCGGCGGTGCGGTCGGTGCCGAACACCTCGGCGAGCACACCCAGCTCGAACGGGGCGACCCCGTCCAGGACGAGTACGGCGACGGAGCGGAGCATGTGACGAGGGTAACCGGGCGGGTGGCAGTAAGTCGAGCATGGATGGCATTCCTGCCACTGTCCGGCCCGTGGCGAGGCGCGCAGACTGACATGCATCCGGTGCGCACCGGCGGCGACAAACCACCAGCAAGCATGTGAAAGCGAGCGCCGCCATGGGATTCCTGTTCCTTCTGCTCTTCGTCCTGCTCCTCGCCCTCGCCTCGGCCGCCGGGATGACCGCCGACAGTCGGGACTCGGCCGACTGGAAGCCGTCCGACAGCGGTGGCCGGTGGCGATCCCGCCCCTGCTGAGGCGATTGATCCGCTTCGCCGGAAAAACGCGGGCCCGGGTCGCCCCGAAAGGGGCGGCCCCGCCGACGGCTCACCCAGGGCGTACGGCAGGCTAGGGTCATGGCTGACGGCTCCTGGTACGACGCCGACATCGACCACGTGATCATTTCCGAGGCGCAGATCCGCGAGAAGACCGCGGAACTGGCCAAGCAGGTCTCCGCGGACTACGCCCACGTCGACGACGGGCTGCTGCTCGTCTGCGTACTCAAGGGGGCGGTCATGTTCATGGCCGACTTCGCCCGGGCGCTGGGCCGCCAGGGTCCTCCCGCCGAGCTGGAGTTCATGGCCGTCTCGTCGTACGGCCAGGGCACCACCTCCTCCGGGGTGGTGCGAATCCTGAAGGACCTCGACCGGGACATCGCCGGCCGGCACGTCGTCGTCGTGGAGGACATCGTCGACTCCGGGCTCACCCTCTCCTGGCTGCTGCGCTACCTCGAGTCCCGGTCGGCGGCGAGCGTCGAGGTCGTCGCGCTGTTCCGCAAGCCGGACGCGGTCAAGGTGCCGGTGCCGGTCAAGTACGTCGGCTTCGACATCCCGACCGAGTTCGTCGTCGGATACGGACTCGACTTCGGCGAGCGATACCGCGAGCTGCCGTATGTGGGGGTGCTCAAGCCCGAGGTCTACGCCCGCTCCTGATCCCGGCCGGCACCCTCCTATCCGCCCGGCCGCCGGCCCGGTCGACGTTCAGCCGGCTTTCAGCTGATCGGGCTACCGTTGAGCGCGGTGGTGGGGAGGACCGCTCCCAGCCACGCCGGCTGACTCCCGGTTCGCCGTACGCGTAAGTGCTGGGCTCGCCAGCTCACATCCGTCTCGCACGGTGTACCGTCGAATGACCGTGGCGCGGCAGTTCGCGCCCGGGGTCGAGGCCGGCCCGCACGGCGGCTCCGGCAGCCGCCCAAGCGGCGACACCCACAATCGGTCAGGATGTCGATCAGGAGGATGCGGGCGTCTCGGCGCTCGACAACAGCATGGAACGTACGCGTTTCTTCCGCCGACCGGTGTTCTGGGTCATCCTGGTCATCCTCGGCGCCGTCGTACTCAGTCAGTTGTTCACCGCTGGTCCCAGCTACCACCGGGTGGACACGTCCGTCGCGCTCGACCAGCTCAACAAGGGTGGCGTCGAAAAGGTCGTCTTCCAGGACAAGGAACAGACGATCCAGCTAACTCTGGCCGAGGAGGCCAAGTTCGACAAGACCACCACCAAGCTGATCGAGGCCCAGTTCCCGTACGAGGTGGGTAACGAGGTCTGGAACCAGGTCCTCGACGCCAAGGCCAACAACTTGGTCACCGGCCCGGCTGACACCGAGGTGTCGTCCGACAGCATCTGGGTCAGCCTGCTGGTCAACCTGCTTCCCATCGTGCTGCTCGTGCTACTGCTGCTGTTCTTCATGTCGCAGATGCAGGGCGGCGGCTCCCGGGTGCTCAACTTCGGCAAGTCCAAGGCCAAGATGATCACCAAGGACACGCCGAAGACCACCTTCGCGGACGTCGCCGGCGCCGAAGAGGCCGTCGAGGAACTGCACGAGATCAAGGACTTCCTGCAGAACCCGGGGAAGTACCAGCAGCTCGGCGCGAAGATCCCGAAGGGCGTACTGCTCTTCGGCCCGCCCGGTACCGGTAAGACGCTGCTCGCCCGGGCGGTCGCCGGCGAGGCCGGGGTGCCGTTCTACTCGATCTCCGGTTCCGACTTCGTGGAGATGTTCGTCGGTGTCGGCGCCAGCCGGGTCCGCGACCTGTTCGAGCAGGCCAAGGCCAACGCGCCCGCGATCGTCTTCGTCGACGAGATCGACGCCGTCGGCCGGCACCGTGGCGCCGGCATGGGCGGCGGCCACGACGAGCGCGAGCAGACCCTCAACCAGCTGCTCGTCGAGATGGACGGCTTCGACGTCAAGGGCGGCGTCATCCTGATCGCCGCCACCAACCGGCCGGACATCCTCGACCCGGCGCTGCTGCGCCCGGGCCGGTTCGACCGGCAGATCCCGGTCGACGCCCCCGACATGGAGGGCCGCAAGGCCATCCTGCGGGTGCACGCCAAGGGCAAGCCGTTCACGCCCGACGTCGACCTCGACTCGGTGGCCAAGCGGACGCCGGGCTTCAGCGGTGCCGACCTGGCCAACGTGATCAACGAGGCGGCCCTGCTGACCGCCCGCAAGGACCAGCGCGCGATCAGCAACGATTCGCTGGAGGAGTCGATCGACCGGGTGATCGCCGGCCCGCAGCGGCGTACCCGGGTGATGAGCGACCAGGAGAAGAAGATCACCGCGTACCACGAGGGTGGGCACGCGCTGGTCGCCTGGGCGCTGCCGCACGCCGCGCCGGTGCACAAGGTGACGATCCTGTCGCGTGGGCGCTCGCTGGGCCACACCCTGGTGCTGCCGACGGAGGACAAGTACACCCAGACCCGGGCCGAGATGATCGACACCCTGGCGTACGCGCTGGGCGGCCGGGCCGCCGAGGAACTCGTCTTCCACGAGCCCACCACCGGTGCCGGCAACGACATCGAGAAGGCCACCCAGCTGGCCCGCGCGATGATCACCCAGTACGGAATGAGTTCCAAGCTCGGCGCGATCAAGTACGGCACCAGCGGCGATGAGCCGTTCCTCGGCCGCAACATGGGCCACGAGCGGGACTACTCCGACGTCGTCGCCGCCGAGATCGACGGGGAGATGCGGGCGCTGATCGAACTGGCCCACGACGAGGCCTGGGAGATCCTGGTCGAGTACCGGGACGTCCTGGACAACATCGTGCTCGAGCTGATGGAGAAGGAGACCCTCTCCACCGCCGACATGGCCCGGATCTGCGCCCGGGTGGTGAAGCGGCCGCCGCTGGCCCCGTACAACGGGTTCGGTAAGCGGCAGCCCTCCACCGAGCCGCCGGTGCTCACCCCGGCCGAAAAAGAGGCACTGAAGGTGCAGGCCGAGGCCGACGGCGCGCAGGCCACGGTCGGCGGCGCCAGCTCGAACAACTCGGACGGCCCGCACTGAGCACCGACGACACGGCGGCCAGCCCCCGGCAACGAGGGCTGGCCGCCTCAGCCACCGAGCCCGACACCGACAGCCTCGACTACATCGCGGCGCGGCTGGTCAACGGCCGGCTCACCGGCCGACCGGTCGAGGACACCATGGACCTCGGCCGGATCGAGAAGGCGGTCCGCGAGATCCTGATCGCGGTCGGGGAGGACCCGGACCGCGACGGGCTCCAGCAGACCCCGGCCCGGGTGGCCCGGGCGTACGCCGAACTCTTCGCCGGCTTGCGGGTCGACCCGGCCACGGTGCTCACCACCACCTTCGAGGCCAACCACGAGGAACTGGTACTCGTCCGGGACATCGACGTGATGAGCCTCTGCGAGCACCACCTCCTGCCGTTCCGGGGCAGCGCCCACATCGGCTACATTCCCGGGCCCGACGGACGGATCACCGGCCTGTCCAAGCTGGCCCGGCTGGTCGAGGTCTTCGCCCGCCGGCCGCAGGTGCAGGAGCGGCTCACCTCCCAGATCGCGGACCTGCTGATGGACCGGCTGGAGCCACGCGGTGTGGTGGTCGTCCTGGAGTGCGAGCACATGTGCATGGCGATGCGCGGCATCCAGAAGTCCGGCGCCAAGACGATCACCTCGGCGGTGCGGGGCACCCTCCAGCGGGACGCCAAGTCCCGCGCCGAGGCGATGGCCCTGATCATCCGCTGACCGGCGGGGGCGCCCGCAGCGAAGCCGCTGGCCATCTCGGCCGCTCGTCGGTTCGTCAGCCGCCAACCGTCAGCCGACGCGGTCAGGCGGCCAGCATCGCCAGGAGGATCCCGGCGGTGGTCAGCACCGCCGGGACCAGGCAGACCAGCGCGCCGAACCGGGCCGTCCGGTCCACCCGCTCGCCGGGCTGGGGCGGGAACAACCGTCCCACCGCGAGCCAGCCCAGGCCGAACGCGACCGCCGGAGCCGGCAGCCCCACCACCAGCGCCAGGACGGTCACCGGGCTGGCGCCGGCCAGCAGGTGCACCAGCACCAGGAGCAACGGGACGAGTAACCCCAGCGGGCCGTACACCAGCAGGTTGCGCGGCCGGGACGGCCAGTGCGCCACCCGGGGCAGGCCGCGGGCGGCGAGCGTGTCATCCGCGGCGTACGCCCACCGTCGGGCATCCCGCACCGCCGCCAGCACCGCCGCCGGCCCGCCGGCCATCGACCGGGTCGCCTCGGTCAGCTCCGGAGGGGTCGGTACCAGCGAGATCGGTGGTACGGCCAGCTCGCGCAACCGAGCCTCCTGCGGCGCCAGCCGGGTACGCACCACGGCCAGCTCATCCCGGGCATCCTGGACCGTGCGGGCCTGCTCGCTGGCGGCGGTCGCCGCGTCGCGGCGTACCCCGTCGAGTTGGCGGGCGGCGGCCAGGTAGTCGGCCCAGGCAGCCGGCACCGGATCCTCCGGTGTGCCGCCCGCTCGCTGCCGGCCCGGCCCGATGGTCGCGGGTGGCGACTGGCCACGGGTCACGCCGGCTCACCGTCCTCGTCCTCCGGGACGTCATACGGCACCAGCACGACGCCGCGCTCATCGGGGCCGTCCCACAACACCACCCGGTCGGGTCGGCGCCGCCACTCCACCGTTCGGCCGAACAGCGGCGTGAGCTGAGCGCCCGGTACGCCCGCCGCCGCCACGGCGGTCAGCTTGTCGACCGTCTCCTCCGGCTCCACCAGCGCCGCGAACGACGGCACCGTACGCCACCAGCCGAGCAGGTGCTGCCCGGCCGGCGGCCCGTCCCGCAGCAGCATCCGCAGCCGGGGCGGCGGCAACTGCTCCGGCGGTGCCACGTCCAAGCCGAACACCACCAGGTAGGCGGGCTCCCCGGCGTCCACGACGGCGAGCAGCCCGGCGAGGTCCACCGTGTCCACCGGGTGCCGCTCGGCCAGTTCCGCCGCGAGATCGTCGGCCAGCGACCGCGCCTCGGCGTCCGGCGCGGCGACCACGAACCGCGCCGAGCCTGGCGCGTGGTGGACCGCCGTGCTGCTGGCGGCCGTCGCCAACAGCCGGGCCGCCTCCGGCCGGGGGCCGAGGACGGCGAGGTTGCGCCCGGCCGCCGGCCCGAGTGGCACGGCCGCTGTGCTCCGCGCGACGTCCACCACCCGTCCCAACAGCGCGGCCGGAGCCAGGGCCTGCCCGGCGACGGCCGCCCGGTGGCGAGGGTCGTTGCCCAGCAGCGGGCGGGCGTACCCGGCGAAGACCACCGGCGGTCCGGAACCCTCGGTGCGGGCCGCCCAGAGCCGGTGCCGCAGCAGCTCCACGACGTCCGGCTCGTCCTGCGGATCGGGAAAGCGGACCATCCGCTCGTGACCCCGGATCGCTCCCCGTGGACCGCCGAGGCCGCCGGCGGTGTTCACCACGGCACTGCCGACCGGCAGTCCGGCCGCCGAGTCGTTGGTCGGCTCCAACACCGCCCCGCCGCCGGGCAGCGCGACCCGCACCGGGAACTGGCCGAGCAGCGAGTCCCGCGGCCCGCCGTCGGTACGGGCGCCCAGGCCCAGGTCGCCCTCGCCGGCCAGGACCAGATGCACACCGTACGCCCGGCCGGTCCTGGTCAGCGCGTCCAACCGGGCGGCGGCGTCGGCGGCCAGCCGGTCCCGCTCGGCGAAGAGCAACGGCAGGTTGTCCACCACGCAGACGACCCGGGGCAGTGGGCGGTGTTGACGCAGCTCGGCGAAGCGCTGGCCGCCGGCCCGTTCGGACGCCTCCGCACGCCGGTGCACCTCGGCCGTCAACTGGTCGAACAGGTCCAGCACGTACTCCCGATCGGCGGCCATCGCCGCGGCCCGGACCTGCGGGATCCACGACCGGTCCCGCTCGGTCTGGAGGAACTCCGCGAAGGACTCGCCCTCGCCGAGGTCCACCAGGTACAACGACAGCTCGTCCGGGCCGTACCGGGCGGCGAGACCGAGCAGCGTGGTGGTCAGGAAGCCGGACCGGCAGGCCCGGGATCGGCCGCTGACCAGCCAGTGCGGGGTCAGCTCGGTGAACCCGAGCGAGACCAGCCGGCCACCGGCGTCGCCGACCGTGGTGCTCATCCCCTCGGTCGAGTCCGCCTGCCACAGCTCGTCCTCGGGCGGTGGCAGCAGTCCGGCGAGGGAAAGTCGATTGCCGGCCTCGATCTGGGCGGCGAGCCGCCGGCAGACGGTGTCGACCAACTCGGCCGGCGGATCCGGTTCGACGAAGACCGGCGAGTTCAACCCGCCCGGACTGCCGGTGCCCGCAGTGGCGAAGGGATGCCCAGGCGGGTCGCCCAGCAGCGCGTACGCGGTGCGCAACGCCAGCGTCGTGGCCCTGGGCAGTGGGTCCCGGTCGGCCGGCGGCCAGCCCGCGACGACCAGGTGCAGCCCGGCGGGCGGCCCCTGCTCGGCGAGCGTCTCGATCCGGGCCAGGTCGGTCGGCCCGGTCCGCTCGGGCAGCGCGGCCACCACCAGCAGCAGCGACCGGTCGTGCCGGCGGGGACCGGACGAACCCGGAGCCACCCACCGCTCCGCCTCGGACAGCACGGCCCGCAGCCCGGCCGCGTCGGTGGCCGGCGGGGACAACACCCCGGCGTCGCCGAGCGCCGCGAACGGCGCCAACGCCGCACCGGTCGCGTCCACCGCGCGGACCAGCAGCGCCCCCGCCGGTGTCGCCGCCAACAGGCGCAGCAGTACGGCCCGCAGCAGCCCGGCCGCCCGTGGATCGTGCGCGTCGGTGTCCACCGCGAGGTGACCGGCGCCGATCAGGGGAACCAGCGCGGGGAAACGGGCATCGTCCAGCGGCGCGGCGGTGCCGACCCGGACGAAGGGCGGCGGACCCTCCCCGGGCGGGGAGGTCGGCTCGACGGTGTCCAGGGTGGCGCCCGCCCAGCCCGGTGCGAGGACGGCAGCCGCGCTACGCAGCCGTTCGGCCAGCGCGTACTGGCGGCGTTGGTCGGCCGGAGCGGGACGGGTCTCGTCGAGGGCGGTGGCCGCCGCCGCGATCGTCGCCGCAGCCCGGCGGTGCAACGCGGCGGCGCGGAGCGTCCGTGCCTTCGGACCGCCCACCGTGTCCACCTCCTCCGCCCGAGGTCGGCACCCACTCGCCGGGCAACGACGACGGTATCCCAGCGGAGGCCCGACCCCCGGGATGCGCGGCGGCGATGCGCCGGTGTTGTCGTGGATCTCACCGGTCGGCAGGGATCCGTCACGATCTGCTGACTCTGGGGCATTGGGTCCGTAGCATCCAGCCGATAGCCTCAGGGGGTGGAATCAGTGCCGCCCCCCGCCGGTTCCCAGGTCTCCCGCGTACCGGCGCAACGGACCCCGCCAGAGGAGTTGGCGCCGCCCGCGGTCGCGCCGGCCCCACCGCAGCCCCGGCGGCGGCTTCGTACCGTGCTGACCGTGGTCGCCGGGGTGCTCGCGGTGATATGTCTGGGCGGCGGGGTGACCGGCTACCTCCTCTACGACCGCATCACCACCCCCGATCGCAGCACACCGGCGATGGTGGTGGACAACTATCTGCGTGCCTTCCTGGTGGACCGTAACGATGTCCGGGCGGATCTCTTTGTCTGCGAAGGCAATACCGATTTGGAACAGCTTCGCCTGCTCAGGAGCGACCTGGTAGCACGGGAAGAGCGGTTCGGGACCAGGATGTGGGTCAGCTGGGAGAGGCTCCAGGTGGACCCGACCGGCAATACTGCCGAAGTGCGGGTAGACCTCACGTTTTCAGCCCAGATCGATGGCATCAGGCAGAGTGATCGGCAGCCGTGGACGTTTACCACACAGTTGAGCGACGACTGGCGGGTCTGCTCCGGAGCGGTGACAGGCTGATTCTACTCGACCCACAGTAGGTGGACAGGAACTTCCAGAGTGGTTGGTGGCTGGCCGCGCCAGGCCCAGCGATACCACTCCACCTCGGGTGCGACGCGTACGCAGATGTCGCCCTCGGTGCCCGAGTAGGTCTCAGTCACAGCCCGGAGGTCGCGGTGCTCCACGGAGCCGACCATGTGGACGACCCGCCGGCCGGTGACCGCGTCCGCCTCGAACACCGGAGTCGGTGCCCGGTGTGCCGGCGCGTCCAGTGAGACGAGTCGGACGCTGCTGCCGTCCTTTACTGCCGGGGTGATTCGTGGGCCCACCGTCTCGACCCAGACCCGCTCGACCGGCACCAGCGGCGCGAAGACCTCCACCTGGTCGGACTCGGCGCGGTACCAGTCGTGCTCCGGGATGACCGGGACGTAGGTCCGGCTATTCTGCACCACCCGCTCGTCGGCCCGCAGATCCCCCCGCCAACCGAGGCCGGGCAGCCCCACCAGCACCCGCTGCCCGCGCAGCTCGACGTGCCCGGACGCCGGAACGATCTTGATCGGGCGGGGTGGTTGCGGCGCCCAGTCCGGTGGGTCGGCGAACGGGTCGGGCAATGGCTCGGTCATGACTGCTGGCGCCTCACCCGGCGCTCCGCAGCGGTGCGCCCTTCGCTCGCATGAACGGCACCGGGTCGATGGCGCTCCGGCTGCTGCGGTCGCCGTCGGTGTGTACCTCGAAGTGCAGGTGCGGCCCGGATGAGTTGCCGCTGCTGCCCACCTCGCCGATCACATCACCGGCCTGCACGGTGTCCCCGTCGACGACCCGGGGACGACTCACCATGTGGCAGTAGCGGGTGACCACGCCCTGGGCATGCAGTACATCGACGAACCACCCACAGCCGCCCTTGCCCGGCCAGCCGTCCACGTCGCAGCTGTGCCGGCCCATCCGATCGGGATCGCAGCGGGAGACCAGGACACGCCCGGTCGCCGCGACCCGGATGAGGGTGCCCTTCGGTGCGGCGATGTCCACCCCGTTGTGTCCGGGTCGGCTGGCGGTCCGGAAGCCGGAGCCGACGCCGCCCGGGATGGGGGCGGTCCAACCGGAGGCGGCGATCTCACCCGACGCGGCGGCGTCACACACCTCCTGCCCCGCGATCAGCGCCGTCCGGGCCGCGCCGCCAGCCAGCGCGTCGACGATGCGGGAGGCGAGTTCCTCGTGCTTGGCGTACGCGTCCGGGAAGGCACTGATCTGGACCCGCTGAGCGGCCACGGTCAGTGGCAGCTTCTCCCAGCCAGGCACGTCGACGAGCTTCTCGTAGAACTTGCGGGACGCGTACTCGGGGTTCATACGCTGGCGGACGGTGCCCCACGAGGCGCGCTGCTGGAACAGGCCGACGGAGTCGTGGTCGGCGCCGACCCCCTCGTTCGGGATGTTCTGTGACTCGCCAACCGTGCGATTGGCCAGGTTCAGCAGGCGGGACTCCTGCATGGCGGTCGCCACCGCGATCACCCAACCCCGCGGCGGCACCTTCATCTCCTGGCCGACCTTGATGATCTTCGCGGCGTTGCGGAGCTGGCGCTCGCCGTACTCGGGGAACCGCGGCATCTTGCCGGTCACCTCGACTTCGAAGTCCCCGGTGCACTCCATGCTCGCCGGGGTGAGCTGCTCGGCGGCGTCCCCGCCCAACTCGGTGAGGAAGAAGGCACCGGCGCCACCGGTGCAGCAGAGCAACGCGAGCGTCGCGGTGAGCGCTGCGGCGAGCGCGCCGACCCGGATCGGCCGGCGGCGCGGACGGCTCTCCTCACTCATCCCCGCTCCCAGTCCACGACGTCCACCAACCACCGCCCGTCCGGCGCCACCAGTTCAAGCCGAAGCCGGCCGGTGTCGAGGGGAATCAGCGCCTCCACGAAGGTTTCACTACGGGGACGAACCGTCACATCGTCCGTCAGCTCGCCAACCGGCACCCCGGCCGGGTCCGCACCCGCCAGCTTGTCGATCAATGCGGCGGTCGAGAGGGGACGCAGGCTCGCGTGCCACTTCTCTGCGGTCTGGCCGGGCTGACCGAGCCAGGCGGTGGCGAAACGCTTCGCGACCTGCTCCGGAGCCGGCTCGCCGGGGCGGGTCACCGGCGACGGTGTGGTGGTCGTCGAGATCGCCCCGTCGTCCCCCGTGGTCGGGTGCACGGTGGTGATCGGATCTAGGGGCCGATTGCTCAACCCGGCCGTGGGATCGCCGGGGCCGGCCACAAAGCGGGCCGCCCCGACCACGCCGAGCACCAGCACGGCGATCCCGAGGGCGACCCCCAGCCGGGATCGCAGCACCCGGGTGACCAGGAACTCGACCGCCCGCCGCACGACCGTCACCGGGCCTCGGAGCGGATCCGGGGCGGTGCCTTCTGCTCCGGGGCGGCGCGCTCGGCGGAACCCGGGCGGTAGATGACGAAGGACGGGTTCTCGTCCGGCACGTCCGGTTCGGTCCAGGAGGCGGGCTGGCGCCGGCGGGGTCGAGGCGGGACGGGCCGGCGTTCGGGGCGCCGCTCCTCGGCCGGGGCGGGAGCGCCGGCACCCTCCTGGCCGTCCGGACGCTTTGGAGCGTCACCGCCGCCGCTGGGGACCGGGTCCGGGCGGGCCTCTGGGCGTACCTTCGGTTGCTCGGCGGCCACCGCGGCCCGGCGCCGCCCCATGCTGGGCTCGGCGGTGCCACCCGGCTCGGCGACGTCGAGTCGGGCAGCGGTACGCATGTCCCGGAAGAACCGTCGATGCCAGGATCCGGCCGAGCTGACCGCCTCGCTGCTGTCCTTGCCGCCGAGTTGGGTGATGCGCCGGTAGGGGCGCAACAGCAGCCAGCCGACCACGCCGCACAGCCAGACCAGCACCACCTGCAGCCATCCGGGCAGGGTGGCCGTGCTCATGATGAGGTCCACCGCGAAGAGGTAGATGGCGGCCCCGGTGCCGAAGATCGCGATGTTGAAGATGGCGGCCACCACCGCGTTGCCCAGCCGACGCAGGCCGGCACTGGCCGGACGGAGCAGCCCGATCGTGCCCAGGATCGGAGCGGCGATCACGGCCCACCGGAAGATCAGGAAGCCCAGCAGCACGAGCACCGACGCGGTCAGGTCGAACATCGCGAACAGGAGGGCGGCGAGGACGGCGATGAAACCCGCGCCGACCCGGTCCATGTCCCGGACACCTTGCAGGTACTCGTACGCCTCCGGGTCCTCCCGCTCGATCTGCGCCGCGACCGTCATCCACTGCTGCTTCTTGGCATTGATGGTGGCTTCGCGGGTCTCAGGGCTCGTTCGGATCTTCTCCGCCTCGCCCCAGGACAGGGACTTGGCGTCGTAGAGCGCGGCACCGTACTTCCGGGCGGTCTCGCTGTCGGCCGAGCCGAGTACGCCGCGCAGCCAGTTCCGATAGAGCATTGCCTCGGTAGCCGTGTCGCTGGCGCGGACCGCTGGCGGGCGCTTGTCCTTGCAGGCATCCGGATTCGGCATTGCACACCGATTGGGCGGGACGTCCTTGGAAGCCGGGCCGACGGCGTCATGCACGACGCCCAGCGTGGAGACGAGGGCGCCGTCGGCGAGGTTCGCGGACTTGACCGGCCAGGCGGCCAGCGCGGTCACCGCCACCATCACTACGAGTGCCCATCCGGCGGTGGTCATCGCGATGCTCATGTCGGACTGGCGGGAGCGCCAGAGCAGGTAGAGACCGACGACGCAGAGCGTGACGATGCCGAAGACGCTGAACACCTTCTGGTAGATAGCCTTGGTCGCCTGGTCCACTAGCGGGTCGGCCCAGCCCCACATCGTCCCCGGATCCCAGGCGCGCTCGCGCAGGGCGTTCGAGGCGCCGATGATCGCCGTGGCCATCATGAACTCGCCGTTGGCGATGGTGTTGGTGAACTTGTAGTCCGGGTGGAGCAGGGTGGTCGCACACCCGGTTTCGATCTTGTAGGTGCTGTAGCTGTAGCCGGCGTAGCCGTAGTCGCTGTAGTAGCCCTTCGGACCGGGCAGCTTGGAGGCCTCGGGCCGGGAGGCGAACCAGCCCGCTATTCCGGAATCCGGCGCCGTTGGCGTCGGCGGGTTGAGGCAGGTCGCCTCCGACTCGGCCACCTGCTGGAGCTTGGCGACGCAGGCGCGGAAGTCGGCCTGCCACTCCTGCGTCGTGCACAGTTCGGCGGCGGCCTGGTACGCGACCGGAGCGGCGTACGCCGGTGTGGCGGTGAGCCCGGGCCAGCTGATCGTGGCGGCGGCGAGGACGCCGAGCGCCAGGAGGAGCGCCGTGATCCTTGCCCGGGCCCTCGCCATGTCACGCCTCCATGTCAGGCAGCACGGTCGGTAGCACCCCGGCAGCGGCGGCGATGGCGGCGGGGGTGGTGTCGAGGTGGTCCAACAGTCCGTCCACGTAGGAGACGTCGACCCTGACCTTCTGTACCCGGCCGTCGACGTCGCGCATCACGAACTCGCGGAAGCCGAGCCGGCTGGCCGAGGTCGCGTCGGCGGTGGAGAGCGAGGCGAGGGTCGCCTCGTACCCGTCGTCCACCGGCACGCGCAGCAGTCGCAGCGCCTCGGAGGCGATCTCCGCGTCTTCGGCGATCCGGCCGACGAAGACGGTGGAGACGAGGTTCTGTACGTCGAGGCCGAGGATGTCTCGCGGGTTCTGTGAGGCGACCAGCGCGGCGAGGTTCCACTTGCGGGAGTCGCGGGCGAGCCGGACGAGGAACGAGCGGCCGGAGCGCCACCCCTCCATGAAGTGCGCCTCGTCCAGACCCACCAACTTGCGCGACGACATCGAGCCGCCGTAGCAGCGGCGGACGGCCAGCCGGTGCGCGGTGTGCAACATCGGCAGGGCGAGCGCCTCCTCGGCCGACCAGTACTCCCGCTCGATCTTGAGGTCGGGCAGCCGCAGGCCGGCCATGGTGATCACGGTGAGCGCCGCGTCCGGCCCGAGCAGCCCGTCCGGTGGTCGGCCGAAGAAGAGCATGGCCAACGGCATCTCGGCGGTGTCCAGCAGCAGATTGGCCAGTTCCCGGCCGGCGTCGTCGTCGAGTTGCCCGAGGCAGCTGACCACGTCGTCCAGGGTCGAGCTCTCCTCGGCAGGCACCTGGCGTACGGCGTGCCGGAACAGGGTGGCGGTGGACGCCTCGCGGGCCACTTGCGGCGGCACCAGCATCATGCAGATGTCCTGTACCAGCATCCGCCGCTCGGCCCGGGCGTTGGAGACCGCGATCTCGAACTCGCGGTCCCCGGCGGCTCCGGCGCCGAACTCACTGCGCAGCGGCGTCGGGATCAGCGAGTACGGCGCGAGGGTGCCGTGCTCGGAACCGGTCAGGTTGAGTACGCGGGAGTACGGTCGCAGCTCCGGCATCGCGCAGAGCCGGGCCAGCGGGCCGGACGGGTCGAGCAGGGTCACCTGTACGCCGCGCCGGGCGGCCAGGTAGCCCAGCGCGCCGAGCAGCGTGGACTTGCCGCCGCCCGGCTCGGCCACGAAGACCGCGAGGCCGGAGCGCTCGCGGACCTCCATCGGGAAGTGCAGGTCGAGGAAGACCGGTCGGCGGCAGGTGCCGGCGGTCCGCCCGATCAGGTCGCCACGACGGTCGCCGACGGTGGACGCGGCCTGCGGCAGCGCCGCCGCCAGCAGGTGGACCGGCATCCGCCGGACGTAGCCGGTGTTGGCGACCGGCTCACCGGGGATGAACTCCCGGGCCAGCCAGTCCTGGTTCTTCGGGTGCTGCAGCGAGACGCGCAGCTCGCGGGAGTAGAGCTGGATCAGCCGGCGGGCCCGTTCCAGGCATTCCTCCCGGGTCCGCCCGCCCACCGCGATCCGGTGCCAGCCGTGGGCGCGGGCGGAGTCCACCGGCAGGCCGGTGGTCATCTCGTCGCCGATCACCAGCGCCCGCTTGGCCAGCCGCTCCAGCTCCGGCGGGGCGTCGATGCCGTGCTCGGCGTAGTCGAGCTGCTGCGACCGGATCATCCGCAGTCGATGTTCGAGGTTACGGAAGGAGTCGCCGGAGCCCAGGATGTCGACCCGGGTGGAGAGCTCCATCGGCCATGGCAGCCGTTCGTGGAAGTGCAGCCAGGGCTCGTGCCGCTCGGGGATCTCCAGCGGCTCCATCCGGCCCACGGCGAGCACCGCCACGTGCCGTTCCTCGCCGGTCATCCGGTTGACCAGCTTCACCGTCGAGCCGTACGGGGTGCGGTAGCGCTCCACCTGTTCGGTGAGGGCGAGCAGGTCACCGCGCTCCCAACGCCCGTCGGTGATGGGCGAGAGCGCACCGGGGGGCGCCATACAGAGCGCCACCGAGCGGTAGAGCAGCCATTCCAGCTCCTGTGCGGTGACCCGCCGCCCGCGCATGCCGAACGCACCCAGTACCTCGTCGAACTGTTCGACGGTGCGGCCCAGTTTGCGTCGCTCGCCCTCGGCGACCCCGCGACCGAAGGTGCGTAGCAGGCGCTCGGTGAGGGAGTCGCCGAGCGAGCGGCGGGCGAAGGTGACACCGAGGTACGTCTGGCCCTCGGCGTGGTTGACCGAGAGCAGGTGTCGTTGCGCGGCCACCAGATGGTCGGCCCAGCCGGGCGTACCGGGGACGTCGGGCAGCGGCGAGGCGGTGTTGGTGTCGATGGTGCGGGCCCACTCGTCGGCCGGGAAGGGCCGGGTGGTGCGGCGTAGGTGCAACCGGAAGCCGGCCAGGCCGGCGTACTGCTCGGAGATCGCCGAGAGCAGGGCCTCGCGTTCCGCGTCCGGCCGGAAGGCCCAACGCACCTCGGGCAACCAGTACCAGGCGGTGACGGTGTTGGGAGTGAAGGTCAGGTGGCCGGCGATCTCGGTGATGGCCAGCTCGACGGCCGGATCGCGGTCACCGAACTTGATCTTCGGTGGGCGGACCCGGACCGGCTTGGTCGGCCGGTCCACGGAACGCTGCCGCGGCGGGGTGGTGGCGCGGGTGGCCGGCGCGGCGGCCTGGCGCGACGTTCGCGTCGTGGCGCCGACCGGAACGGCCTCGTCGCGGGCCGGTCGGGTGTCGCCGGCCGGTCGGGTGTCGCGGGTCGGATGGTCGTCGGCGGGCGGCCGGGCGTTCGGCAGCCGGTCACCGGCCGGAGGCGACACCCGCGCGGGGGCCGGCGGCGTGCTCGGCCCGGCTTTCTCTGCGGGCCGGGCAGTTGGCGTACCGGGTGCGGGTCGGGAGGGCTGCGCCGGCACCGCAGCCGGCGTCGGTCGGTGGGTCGCCGGTGCCGGCCCGGCGGGCGCCGCCTGCTGCGGTAGGGCGCGTGCCGGGAGGGCGTTGCCCCGCTGGGCGGAACCTGGCCGGGCGTACGCCCCGCCGAACAGGTCCAGGAAGGGCGAGTCGATGTCGGCACCGTCGCGGGTGGACGGTGCCGCCGGGGCGGGCTCGGTCGGCGCCGCTCGGCGCTGCGGCGGGCGGGGCGCCTGGAACACGCCGACGCCACCGTGACCCGGAGTGGCGGCGAGCGCCGGATCCAGCGAGGCGTCGTCGAGTTCACCGGCCTGTGGGTAGTCGAACGACCGCGCACGGTTACCGTGCGGTGCGGCCTGGTGTCCGGCCGGGGATCCCGGCGTAGAGGAGCGGCTCATGCGATCGCCCTGCCCGCGTCCTCGGACCTCCCGTACGGCGTGCAGCCGGTCATGCCAGTTCCTCCCGGATCCTGATCCTGCTGCCGACCAGGCGCGGGTCGCGCTGCTCGGCGGCCGGCTCCCGGGTGCGTCGCCAGTCGGTCAGCGCGGTACGGATCACCATGCGCGCCGGCCGGTCCGGGTCGACGTACCGGAAGACGAACGAGGTGGTCACGATGGCGAGGGCTATCTCCCAGGCGGGGAAGAGTTCGACCTGCAGCGTGAACAGCCAGTGGATGAACATGTAGAGGGGAACGAGCAGGATGAACAGCCCGTACTGGGCGTACGGCAGGTGGACCGGAAGGGTGTAGCCGGGCGGCCCGAGATAGACCAGGCGGGCCCGGTAGATGTCGTCGTCGGTGCGCAGCCGCATCTCGTGCTCGCGCCTACTGGAAGATCAGGTTGATCAGGAAGTCGCCGATGAAGAAGAGGGTGGCGGCTCCGGCGATGAAGGCCAACCCCACGATCGCGATGGCGGAGCTGGTCAGCACCTTGGAAATCTCGCCCCGGCTGGCCCGGCCGATGAAGATGACGCCCAGCACGGCGAGCAGGATCGGAGCGATCTTGCTGGCGAAGAAGGTGACGACTCCCTCGGTGTTGATCCCCTTTGGCTCCTCGGCGGCGAGCGGGATCGACGACGCCAGGGTGGAGAGCAGGTGGGCGGCGTTGGTCGACGCCGTTTCCATCAGCTCGATGGCGATCACTGAAACCTCCCCAAGTCGCGGCCGGCGACGCCGCGGTGGTGCAGTAGGCAAGCCTGGCGGGATCGGTGCTCACTCTGCGCAGCGCCCGAGACCCTGCGTGCATCAACCGCCACGGAAGGTGGCGATTTTTGGGCGGGTTGTCCCGCTTCGGCCCTCCCTTCAGGCGTCGCCATCTCGATGCTGGGCAATTCCACAGCGTACGGGCCGCCCCCCTTTGCGACAAGCCGCGAAGAGTCTGCCCGATGCGACCCGGACGACCGATAGTACACCTGTTCTAATTGGCATGTCAGTGCCCTCGACCCGGGCTGCTCGCGAGGGTCGGAACGACCGGTACCGTCTAGTCGTGACTGACCTGGTACGGGCCCCGGCCCCGGTGGTGATGGGCGTCCTGAACGTCACGCCCGACTCGTTCTCCGACGGCGGACGCTACGCCGACGTCGGTGCCGCTGTCGCACACGGCGTCCGGCTACGAGCCGACGGAGCCGGGTTTGTGGATGTCGGTGGCGAGTCGACCCGACCCGGTGCCGACCGGATCGACGCGGAGACCGAGACCGCCCGGGTGGTGCCGGTCATCCGTGAACTCGCCGCGGCCGGCGTACCGGTCAGCATCGACACCACCCGCGCCCGGGTCGCCGAGGCGGCCCTCGCGGCCGGTGCGGTCGTGGTCAACGACGTCTCCGGTGGTCTCGCCGATCCGGACATGGCCCGGGTCGTCCGGGACGCCGGCTGCCCCTGGGTGCTGATGCACTGGCGCGGGCACTCCCGGCGGATGCGCGAACTGGCCAGCTACGGCGACGTGGTCGCCGAGGTACGCGCGGAACTCGGTCAGCGGGTGGCGGCGGCGCTCGCCGCCGGGGTGGCGGCGGACCGCATCGTCATCGACCCGGGCCTCGGCTTCGCCAAGACGGCCGCACACAACTGGCAGCTCAGCGCCCGGCTGCCCGAGCTGCTCGACCTCGGCTACCCGCTGCTGTTCGCCGCGAGTCGCAAGTCGTACCTGGGTCTGCTGCTGGCAGGGCCCGACGGCACGCCGCGCCCCACCGGCGAGCGGGAGTCGGCCACCGTCGCCACCAGCGTGCTCGCGATCGCCGCCGGCGCCTGGGGAGTACGCGTACACGACGTGCGCGCGACCGTCGACGCACTCGCCGTCTGGCAGGCCACCGGCCGCCCGCGCCTGGCCCGCGCGCCCGGCGCCCCGCTGCCCGAGTCCGCGGCCCCCGAGGCCGTGCCCGCCGGCACCGTCGGTCCCGCCGATGTCCGCCGCGCCGACCGGGGAGCGCGGCGGTGACCGACCGGATCGAGCTGACCGGCCTGCGAGCCCGGGGCCGGCACGGGGTGTACGACTTCGAACGCGTCCAGGGTCAGGAGTTCGTCGTCGACGCCGTACTGGAACTGGACCTCACCCCGGCTGCCCGGACCGACGACGTGACCGACACCGTGCACTACGGCGAACTCGCCGAGCGCCTGGTGGCCGTGATCGCCGGCGAGCCGGTCAACCTGATCGAGACGCTCGCCGACCGGCTGATCGAGATCTGCCTGGCCGATGCCCGGGTGTCCGCCGCGACGGTCACGGTGCACAAGCCCGAGGCGCCGGTCCCGCACGCCTTCACCGACGTGGCGGTCACGATGCGCCGGACGCGTACCCGATGACGCGCGCCGTGCTCTCCCTTGGCAGTAACCTCGGCGACCGGCTCGGCCACCTGCGCACCGCCCTGGCGACGTTGGGCGACAGCGTCCTGGTGGTCTCCGGCGTGTACGAGACCCCGCCCTGGGGTGACACCGAGCAACCGGCGTACCTGAATGCCGTGCTGTTGGCCGCGGACCCGGCGGCCGACCCGCACGACTGGCTGACGCGGGCCCGGGCGGCGGAGCGTGCCGCCGGCCGGGTGCGCGACCCGCTGCGCCGCTTCGGCCCCCGCACGCTCGACGTCGATGTCGTCGCGGTGTGGACCGACGACGACCGGCCGGTGCTCAGCGACGACCCGGAGCTGACCCTGCCCCATCCCCGGGCTCACCTGCGGGCCTTCGTGCTCCGGCCGTGGATCGACATCCAGCCCTACGGGCAACTGCCCGGACACGGTTGGTTGACCGACCTGCTGACCTCCGGGCCGGCCGCCGCCGAGGTAGCGGAACTGCGCCCCCGACCGGATCTGACGTTAGAGTCGACGGCATGAGCGCGGGTAGCGAGCGAAACATCGGGCTCAGCAGTGTCGTGTCTCAGGTCCTGACGGAGCGCAGCGGAGTGCCGGCATGAGCGTGTCCCCACCGCCCGACGGATCGCGGATGGGTCCCACTCGCATCTCGACCCTGGTGGTGACCGCCCTGGCCGCCGCGGCGGTCGCCTGGCTGCTTATCGGCAGCTTCCTGTACAACCGGCTGCCCGCGCTGTCGTGGCTGCCGGTGTTCACCCTGGCCGGGCTCGCCGTGCTGGAGGCGTACGCCGCGTTCAACACCCGGAGTCGGATCGCACGCCGGCCCGGCCACGACCCGGTCAACCCCCTGATGGTTGCCCGGTTCGTCGTGCTGGCCAAGGCGTCCGCCCTGGTAGGGGCGATCTTCGCCGGGGCGTACGCGGGGATGACCGGTTGGTTGCTGGTACAGCCGACGAAGGCCGCCGGCGACGATCGTCCGGCCGCCTTCGGCGGCACCCTGGCCGCGATCGCCCTGGTGGCCGCCGCGCTGTGGTTGGAGCGGTGCTGCCGGGTTCCGGAACGGCCGGAGGACGAGCAGGAGCCGGACGACTGGGAGAGCCGCCCCGACCGGCGTTAGGGCGACACACGCCCTACGGCGTTTCTCCTGGATCTCGTCGAGCCGAGACGAGGCCCCGGCGAAGAACCGCCAACGCCGCCGGCCGTCGCCTGCGCCCGGCGCGGGCCGGCGAAGATCCGGGGAACACGCCCGAGGGCGTACGCCGAGGTCACGGCCCTGCCGTACCGCCGCCCGGGCCTCGCCACAGCGCACGCCGGGGCTGCGACGCACGCCCTGGCAGGGGGTTACGTCCGGCCCCGAGCGCGGGTACGGTGCCTGCGACCGGGTGGGCAACGGCCGCCGCCGGTCCGCCCGCGTCGGTGGAGCCCGAGCGGCCGCTGGGAGGCAGGATTCATGGCGTACGACGAACCGGGCCGGAGCGGGCAGTCGGAGCCGACCTCGGCCGTGCCCCCCGTCGGGGCGGACACCGTCCTCGACGACCCTGACAACGGTGAACCGGGCCGGGACCGCTTCGGCGTCTACGTGGTCTGGGAGACGCTCCTGCTGCTCGGCTTCGCGGCGTTGGTCTATCTGCTCTGGCGGGCGGACCCGGCCGTGCTGCGCGGGGGCGGGCTCCGTGTCCTCATCGTCGACGTGGTCGGCATCGGACTGCTGGCGCTGGCCGCCGGGCTGAGCCTGCGTACCGCTGCGGTGAACCTCGCGATCGGGCCGGTGGCGGTCGCTGCCGGGCTGCACTTCGCGGAGCAGGGCGATCGGGGTCTGCTCGTCGCCGTCGGCACGGCCGCCGTGGTGGCCGCGCTCGGTGGACTGCTGCTGGGACTGCTGGTCGTGGTGCTACACGTACCCGGCTGGGCGGCCAGCCTCGGTGGCGCGGCCGGCGTCATCGTCTATATCGAACAGCGGTCCGCGCCGGTGCTCGTGCAGGCGGACTACGATCCGCGCGGCAGCGCCGGGCAGCTCTTCGTCGGCTTCGCCGCGATCGCGGTGTTCGGCGGGTTGTTCGGGGCGGTTGGCCCGGTCCGCCGGCTGGTCGGCCGGTTCCGTCCGGTCGCCGATCCGGCGCGACGGCGTGGCCCGGCGGCGGCGGTCGTCACCACCCTCGGGTACGTCTGCTCCACCGTGCTGGCCATGCTCGCGGGTGCGCTCATTGCGGCGGCGGACGGTGCGGTGACCCCGTCCACCGGGCTGGACTGGACGGTGCTGGCGGTAGGCGCCGCACTGCTCGCCGGCACCAGCGCCTTCGGCCTGCGGGGCGGAGTGTTCGGCACGCTCGTGACAGTCGGCGCGATCGGCCTGTTCCTCGCGTACGCGCAGGCGCAGGACTGGACGGTCAGCCGGTGGGCGGTCGGTGGAACCGTGCTCGTCGTCGGGCTGCTGGTCACCCGGCTGGTTGAGGCGTACGGCCGGCCGGCCGCCGCGGTGTTGCCCACGCCGCCGCCCACGGACGCAACGAACGGCAGCGGGTGGACCGTTGCGCGGCCGGAGCCGGTCGGCGACTGGCCACCCGTACTGCCGGCGCAGCCGACGGGGAGCCCGGCCGACCCGTGGGGCCCCCGGCGGTGGGAGAGCGGCGCGCGTACCTGGGAGGACGCCGAGGACCGGTGACCGGTCCTGTCACGCTCCCGCGCGCCGTCGGCGCGCCGGATGTGATCTCGGCGGTTAGGCTCGGCGCATGACCGACACATCATCGATCTCCGGCGGCCGGTCGTTCGAGGAGTTGGACGCCCTCTCCACGGAGGAGTTGCGCGAACAGGCGTTCGCGTTGGCCCGGGAGCGCCGGGACGTGGGGTTCTTCTGGTCGGTGCTGCGGCACCTACCGAACGCGGACGAGGCCGCCGCGCTGGACGGGGCGCCGAACTCGGTGGGGCCGACCGTCGACGAGGCGGCCGCCCTGTGGCGGGAGCTGACCGGTCACGGCTACGAGGAGTCCGCCCCGCTGCTGCGCGCCGCCTTCATCGACTACCTGATGAAGCACTGACCGGACCTTCCGCTCCTGGGCCGCTTCGCCCGCGCCCCGCGCAACTGGGATCACGACGGACCGCACCGGGCAGTTCATCGGCGCACCGAGCGAGCCCGGCGTACCACCGCAAACCGTGCGCAGCGTTTACCCGCGTCGATTCGCTGGGAATTAGCGGGCCATGGCTCTCACCAATCGTTACAAGACCGCACCGGGTGCCGGCACACTCGCCGCGCTCATCCTCGTCCTGGTCTTCGGCAGTCCCTGGTACGCCGACTGGGCCGCGGACAACACCGATCCCGACACTGCCGGCGGGTGGTTCCTGAGACTGCTCGCCTGGCCGGCGTGGCGATTCGACTCGTCCGACTCGATCCAGGAGATCTTCGCCGCCGACCTGAAGGCGATCCTCGTGGTCGTCCTGACCGCGGTCTTCCTGTACCTCCTGCCGGGCTCGCAGCTCTCCCGCGCCCGGGGCACCCTCAGCCAGTTCTTCGCCGGCTGGGCGGCGTACGTCTTCGCCGGTGCCTTCGCGGCCCTACTCACCGCGCTGATCCGGACCAACCCGTCGCTGCTCGGCGCCTTCCAGGCCGCCGGTGACGGCGCGGAGTACGGCCTCTTCACCGGCTGGATCATCGGAATCGCCACCCTGGGTAGCTGGCGGGGCCGGCGCTAGTGCCCCAGCCCGTCCGGCCCCCGTTGACGGCCAGGCGGTCCGCTGTCCGGCGACTCAGTCGGTCGGCCCCGCCAGTGCCAGGACGCGTTCCCGGCTGAGCACGCCGACCGGGCGCCCCTCCTCGGTGACCACGGCGTGCCCTTCCGACGAGGTGAGCAGCACGGCCAGCGCGTCGTACGCCGAGCCGCCCAGCGGCACCGCCGGCAGGTCCGCCCCACCTTGGGCGGGCAGTGGGTCGAGCACGTCGCGGGTGACCGGGGTGACGACCAGCCGTCGGATGCCCCGGTCGGTGCCGACGAACTCGCGGACGAACGGGGTGGCCGGGGAGCCGAGCAGGGCCGCCGGGGTGTCGTACTGCTCCAGTTGCCCGCCCTCGGAGAGCACCGCGATCCGGTCGCCGAGCCGGACGGCCTCGTCCAGGTCGTGGGTGACCAGGACGATGGTCTTGCGTACCTCGGCCTGCAGGCGCAGGAACTCTTCCTGAAGACGGGTCCGCACGATCGGGTCGACGGCGGAGAACGGCTCGTCCATCAACAGCACCACCGGGTCGGCCGCGAGTGCCCGGGCCACGCCGACCCGTTGCCGCTGGCCGCCGGAAAGTTCGTGCGGGTAGCGCCGGCCGAACTGCGCCGGATCGAGGCCGACCAGTTCGAGCAGTTCCTCGACCCGGCGCCGAGCGCGGTCCCGGTCCCAGCCGAGCAGGCGGGGCACCGTGGCGACGTTGGCGGCCACCGTCTGGTGGGGAAACAGCCCGACGTTCTGGATGACGTAGCCGATCTGCCGCCGCAGCGCCACCGGGTCGACCCGGGTGACGTCGGAGTCGCCGAGCACGATCCGGCCGGCGGTCGGCTCGATCAGGCGGTTGATCATCCGTAGCACGGTCGACTTGCCGCAGCCCGACGGCCCGATCAGCACGACCAGTTCACCCGCGTCGACGTGCAGGCTGAGCTCGCGCACCGCCTCGGTGCCGTCCGGGTAACGTTTGCCGATGCCGTCGAGGGTGATCGACGCCGCGCGCTGACCGTCGTCGGCGACCGGGGTAACGTCCACGTATGTCCTTCCGCCTGAGCTACCGGGCCGACCCGGGTAACCCGTGGTTCTCCTGGCAGTACGTGCGGGACAACTCTGACACGGTGCTGGCAGCCCTGCGCGACCACACCACGCTGACCCTACGGGCGGTGCTGATCGCCGCGCTGATCGCCGTCCCCCTGGCCGTGCTGGCGTACTGGTTCCGGCCGCTCACCGGGCCGATTCTCGCACTCACCGGGGTGCTCTACACGGTCCCGTCCCTGGCCCTGTTCGCGTTCATCGCTCCCTACCTGGGCATCGGCGTCGCGACCGTGCTCAGCGTGGTGGTGCTGTACGCGCTGCTGGTGATCGTGCGGAACACCGTCGCGGGGCTCAACCAGGTGCCCGCCGAGGTCCGGGAGGCGGCCGAGGGCATGGGGTACGGGCGCTGGGGCCGGCTGCTGCGGGTCGAACTGCCGCTGGCCCTGCCCGGCATCCTCACCGGCCTGCGGTTGGCGACGGTCTCCACCGTGGCCCTGGTCACCGTCGGGGTGGTGATCGGGCGGGGCGGGCTCGGGCAGATCATCTTTGCTGGCTTCCAGAACAACCTCTACAAGGCGCAGATCATGACCGGGACGCTGCTCTGCGTCCTGCTGGCCCTGGTGCTCGACCTGTTCCTGCTCGGCGTCGGCCGGCTGCTCACCCCGTGGCTGCGCGGGCGGGCCGGGTGAGCCCCGGGACGGGCGTCGGCTGGTGGGACACGACCGGTCGGAGGCGACGATGAATCCTGTACAGCAGGCGGTGGTCTGGCTCAACGACCCGCTGAACTGGACGAATCCGGGCGGCATCCTGGACCGGCTCGGCGAACACGTGAGCATGTCGGCCGCCGCAGTGCTGCTCGGTTGCCTGGTGGCCTGGCCGCTCGGGCTCTGGCTGGGGCACACCGGCCGTGGCGGCGGGCTGGTCGTACTCGTGTCCAACCTCACCCTGTCGGTGCCCACGCTGGCCCTGCTGACCATCCTCCCGCTGACCTTCCTCGGCTTCGGGCGGCCGGCCGTGGTGGTGGCCCTGGCGGTGTTCGCGGTGCCGCCGCTGCTGGCGAACGCGTACACCGGCCTGCGGCAGGTCGACCCACAGACCCGGGAGGCGGCCCGGGGCATGGGCATGACCGGGGTGCAGGTACTGGGCCGGGTGGAGCTGCCGCTCGCGGTGCCCTACCTGGCCGCCGGCTTCCGGACCGCCGCGGTCCAGGTGGTCGCCACAGCGGCCCTGGCGACCTTCGTCAACGGCGGCGGCCTGGGCGAGATCATCCGATTCGGGTTCGGGCTGAGCATTGCGGTGGGTGGCGGTCAGATTCTCGCCGGCGGCCTGCTGGTGGCCGGGCTGGCGCTCGGCGTGGAACTGCTCTTCGCCTTCGTCGAGCGACTGGTCACACCCCGTCCCCTCCGCCGGGCCCGCAGCGGTGCCGGGCGGCGCGCGGCGGACGCGGTGACCGGCTCCTGACCCGACGCCGGGCAGACGTCCCTGGCTCGTGCTGAGCATCGCGCTACCGGCGGATCCGGCATCCCGTGCCGGGCGGGATCGGCGGGGACGGATGGTGACGTTCAGGTGACGAATGCCGCCAGAAGTTGTCGGTGCCTGGCGGCAGGATGTTGGGTGGAACTCACGGGCGGCCGAAAGGCGGATCGCTCGTCGGACACGCGGCCGGCCCGAACGGGTCGCGCCGGGACACGGAAGGCGGGCTGATGCGCGCAGGTAGACGACTGTCCATTGCCATTGTCGGTGCCGTCGCCGCGGCGGGCGTGCTGGCCGGGTGCGGCGATGCCGGCTCCTCCGGCACCGAGGCACCGCAGGAGGCCGCGTCCGGCGCGGGTTGCGCCCCCGTCGCCGGCGAGCAGCTGATCGCGCTCGACGACGACAAGGCGCTGCAGAACGCCGACAACATCATCCCGGCGGTCAACGGCAAGGCCGCCACGCCGCAGCTCACCGCGGCGCTCGACAAGGTTTCCGCAGTGCTCGACACTCCGGCGCTGATCCAGCTCAACAAGGCTGTCGACGTGGACCGCAAGAGCGCGCAGGCGGCGGCTCAGGACTTCGTCACGGCCAACCGGCTCACCGACGGCGTCGAGAAGGGTCCGGGCGGGCGGATCACGGTGGGGGCGGGCAACTTCACCGAGAGTGAGATCATTGCCGAGCTCTACAAGCTCCAGCTGACCGCCGCCGGCTACCAGGTCACCGTGCAGCAGATCGGCAATCGGGAGCTGTACGAGCCGGCGCTGGAGAAGGGCGAGATCCAGGTGGTGCCGGAGTACGCGGCCACCATCGCCGAGTTCCTCAACGGCAAGGTGAACAGCGGCGCCCCGCCGGTCTCCTCGCCCGACGTGGACGCCACCGTCACCGCGCTGCGCGGCCTCGGCGAGAAGGTCGGCCTCAGCTTCGGTACGCCGGCCAAGGCGCAGACCCAGAACGCCTTCGCCGTGACCAAGGAGTTCTCCGACAAGTACGGCGTGCGGACCCTGTCCGAGCTGGCCGAGAAGTGCTCGGGCACGGCGACGGTGCTGGGCGGTCCGCCGGAGTGCCAGCAGCGCCCGTTCTGCAAGCCGGGCCTGGAGAAGACCTACGGGCTCGCGGTGGGCTCGTTCTCCTCGCTCGACGGGGGCGGCCCGCTGACCAAGACCGCCCTGCGTAACGGCACGATCAGCGTCGGCCTGGTCTTCTCCACCGACGCGGCGTACGCGCAGGGCTGACCGCCGTGGCGGGCGTCGCTCAGGTGGCGCGAAGCCGTACCGACGCGCAGGTTTGACCTGTTGCCACATCGTCTGGCGCCCTCGGCCGAACTGGCCGGGGGCGCCGCCGCGTCGTGGCTGGGCGACCCGTCCCGGGAGGTCGCCGGTCCAGCTGTCGCCGAGCCGTTCCCACCTAACGCAACTCTCGGTAGGCTGCGGACCCATGTCCGCCCCGGTGCCCGCCGACTCGCGCAACCCGACGCTACTCACCGTGCTCTTCTGGGGTGGTGTGGCCCTGGCCCCGGTGGCGGCGCTGATACTGCTGGTCGCCGACGGTAATGGCCCGCTGCGATTCGCCGCGGTGCTGGCCATCGTGGCCGTGGTACTGATCGGGCTCTCCATCGCGCTGCGTACCGAGAGCGGTGGACAGGCGCACGCGGAGGAGTTGCGCGAGGAAATCGACGAACTGCGGCGGGAGCTGCGCGGCGAGATCGTCGCCGCCGCCCAGCGCGGTAACCAGGCGCTCGACGAGGCCCAGCGGGTTCAGGAGGCGCTGGCCGGGCTGCGTCGCCGAGTCGACGCCGGTGGTACCGGTCCGACCCGTGCGGAGGAGCCACCCGGCCCGGGGCGGGCCCGGGTGTCGGCGCCGGAACCGGAGGCACCGGCGCGCTACGCCGAGCGGCCCGCCGGCCAGGCCGGGGTGTACGGCACGGCGCAGGCCGCGGGTCACGGTGCCGGCCCGGCCGGCGGGCACGACGGTGACCGTCCCGCCGGACCCGGCGGTGACCGGCTGGTGCCCGGATCTGCCGAGTACGGCCGTGAACGCCCTGCCGCGGCCGGTGTCGGTGACCGTCCGGCCACCGGATCCGCCGGGGTCTACGGGTCGGCCGCCCGTCCCGAGCACGACAGCCGTTCCGGTGACCCGGCACCGCGCCCGCTCGGCGTGGTCCGGCACACCGAGACCGTGCACGTCACCACCAGACACACCATCATGGACGGTGGGGTCGGTGAGTCCGGCTCCCGGTACGGCGGTTACGCCACCCCGTGGTCGGCGCATCAGGAGGAGCGCCCGCGGGGCGGCCACCGCGCGGACCGCGACGACCGTTCCTGGTCCGACGCGGACGAGCACTCCCGCCGGGACGACGACCGTTCCTGGTCCGGCCCGTCCCGCGACGATGAACGCTCCTGGTCCGGCCCGGCTCGGGAGGCCGACCGGCCATGGTCGGGCCCGGCCCACGAGGAGGAACGGTCCTGGTCGGACTCCCGGGACGAGCCGTGGTCCGCTCAGCGCGAGGACCGGTCCGCGCACCGGGACGACCGCTTCGCCCACCGGGACGACCGCGCGGTCCATCGCGACGATCGGGACTGGGGAGCGCCACGCGACGAGCGGGGCTGGGACGACGGGGGACAGCAGTGGCAGACCCCCGTCGAACAGTCCCCGTCCGGCCGGTCGTCCCGGCCGGACGACACCGGGGAGTACTGGTCGCAACTGCGTGCCGGTGACCGGTGGGCCGCCGTACGCGACGACGACCGGGGCCGCGAGCTGCGGGTCGGCGAGCGCCGCGCCGAGGTGCACGCGGACCACACCGGCACCGAGTACCGGATGGAGGACCGCTGGGCCAGCGTGCGGCGCGACGAGCCACGCCACGAGTCACGGCGTGACGCCGACCGCGACGAGGCGTGGCGGGGCGGCTGGGGCGAGCCGGACAACCACCCGGCGCTGCCGGCTGGCGGGGTCCCGGTGCCGGAGGAGTGGCAGCCACCCCGCCAGCGCGGACACCAGCCCGACCCGGATCGCGGGTACCAGCCGGCACGCGGGCAGCGCCCGGAGCCGGAGCCGGAACCGTACGGCCGACGACACCACGCCGAGGAACCCGGCTACGGCCACCCGGCCCACGACGGCGGCGCGAACCGCTGGCGTTGACCGCCCGGACTCATCCGGTCACTTGTCGATGTCGCCGACCACGAAGAACATCGAGCCGAGGATGGCGATCAGGTCCGGCACCAGGCAACCAGGCAGCAGGGTGGCCAGCGCCTGCACGTTCGCGTACGACGCGGTCCGCAGCTTGAGCCGCCACGGCGTCTTCTCGCCCCGGGACACCAGGTAGTAGCCGTTGATGCCGAGCGGATTCTCCGTCCAGGCGTAGGTGTGCCCCTCGGGCGCCTTGAGCACCTTCGGCAGCCGGGTGTTGATCGGCCCGGTGAGCCGGTCGACCCGGTCCAGGCACTGCTCCGCCAGGTCGAGTGAGGCGTACACCTGGTCGAGCAGCACCTCGAACCGGGCGTGGCAGTCGCCGGTGGTGCGGGTGACCACCGGCACGTCGAGCTGGTCGTAGGCCAGGTACGGCTCGTCGCGGCGCAGGTCCAGGTCCAGCCCGGAGGCTCGGGCGACCGGGCCGGAGGCGCCGAACGCGGCGGCGTCGGCGGCGGAGAGCACGCCCACCCCGACCGTACGGGCCAGGAAGATCTCGTTGCGCCGGATCAGGTTGTCCAGGTCGGGCATCTGGCGGCGTACCTCGCCGATGGCGGCCCGGGCCCGGCCGGTCCACCCCGACGGCACCTCCTCCTTCAACCCGCCCACCCGGTTGAACATGTAGTGGATCCGCCCGCCGGAGACCTCCTCCATCACCGCCTGCAAGGTCTCCCGTTCCCGGAAGGCGTAGAACATCGGGGTGATCGCGCCGATCTCCAGCGGGTACGAGCCGAGGAACATCAGGTGGTTGAGCACCCGGTTCAGCTCGGCGAGGGCCATCCGCAGCCAGGTGGCCCGCTCCGGCACCTCCATGCCCATCAGCCGCTCCACGGCGAGCACCACGCCCAACTCGTTGGCGAACGCCGACAGCCAGTCGTGCCGGTTGGCCAGCACGATGATCTGCCGGTAGTCGCGCACCTCGAACAGCTTCTCCGCGCCGCGGTGCATGTAGCCGACGACCGGTTCGGCGGCGATCACCCGCTCGCCGTCGAGAACGAGCTTGAGCCGCAGCACGCCGTGCGTGGAGGGGTGCTGCGGCCCGATGTTGAGCACCATGTCCGTGCCGAGTTGCTCCCCGCCGGTGCCCGCCACCAGCCCGGCTCCGGTGCCGACGGTCAGCTCACGCAGGTCGCCCGTGGTCATGCCCGCCATCGTGCCATGAACGGGGCGCCCGGGCGTTGGACGCCCGCCGGCCCGCGCTGACCGAACGGGCGGTGCGCCGGTCAGCCGCCGTTCGTACGATCCGCGCCATGGAACGTACCGAGATCGACGGTGTACCTGTCCTGTGGGCGCAGGGGCCGGCGCCGCTGAGCGCCACCCTGGTCTTCGGTTGCGGTGGGCAGGACGAGACCTTCCGGACGATCGGCGTCACCCACCTGGTCGAGCATCTGGCGATGAGTGGACTGCCCCGGGTGCACCACGACCGCAACGCCTGTGTCGATCTGCAGACCACGCAGTTCACCGCGACCGGCCGGCCCGAGCAGATCGTGACTTTTCTCGACGCGGTCTGCCGGGCCCTCGGCGATCTGCCGATGGACCGGATCCAGAAGGAGGCGGGGGTGCTGGCCGCCGAGGGCGGCGCGTACGCCGACCCGACCGTGGCCGCCCTGCTCACCCGCCGGTTCGGGGTGCGTGGCCCGGGCCTGGCGCCATGGAACGGGCCGGGCTTCGACCGGATCTCGGCCGACGACGTACGGGCCTACGCCGCGCGGTTCTTCACCGCCGGCAACGCCGTGCTGGTGCTGACCGGTCCGCCGCCGGAGGGGCTGCGGCTGCCACTGCCCGCCGGTCCCCGCGCGCAGCACCCTGCGGTCGCACCGGTGCCGACGTCGGGGCCGCAGTGGTCCGAGCACGTGGTGCCGGCCGTCGGGGCGGCCCTGTTGGGCGAGCACAGCGCGACCTGGAGCCTCGGTATGTCGGTTCTCGCGGAACGGCTGGAGCAGATCGCCCGGCACCACCACGGGCTGAGCTACGAGGTTTCCGGGGACACCGTGCCGTACGACGGCGACGCCATGCTCTACGCGATCACCGTGGACGCCCGGGAGGGGCAGGAAGCGGAGGTGGCCCGGTTGCTCTGGGCCGAGCTGACCCGGATGGCCGAGCAGGGCCCGACCGAGGAGGAACTCGCCGAGGAGGCGGAGGCCGCCCGGGAGGCGTACCAGGATCCGCGCTTCGGCGAGGTCGAGCTGTTGGGGGCCGCGACGCGGGAGCTGTTCGGCCAGCCGTACCTGCCGCCAGCCGAGCGGCTGGCACGTCGCGAAGCGGTCACCCCCGAGGACGTCCGCCGGGTCTTCCGGGCCGCGCTCGGGACCGCTCATCTGGTCGTCCCGTGCGGCGTCTCCGTCGACCTGCCCGGGGTCGCCGGGCACGCCTGCACCGACGGGCGGGAACTGCCGTCGGGCCGGCTGTTCCAGCCGCCGGCGCTGGCCAAGGTGTTCTCCCGGGAGGCCCGGGCGCTCCGGCTGGTGCTCACCGACGACGGGCTCGCACTCCGGGACCCCGACGGCGACGTGCACCGGGTCCGGTTCGCCGAGGTGGTCGGGGTCGAGGAGGACGGCGCGGAACGCACCGTCTTCGGCTCGCACGGCTGCATCATCAACGTCGACCCGGAGCTGTTCAAGGGCGCGGAGGCAGCCGTCCAGGCGGTGGACGCGGCGGTACCGGCCCAGCTGCGCTACCGCCGTTCGGAGCTGGTCGGCGAGGACTGAGCGGAGGGCAGCCCGTCGGCGGGCACACCGACCGGCTGCCACAGCCACCAGTGCCCGCCCAGCCCGGCCGGGTCGGTCAACTCGGCCGCCGCCGACGCCTCGGCAAGCGCCCGCACGTACCCGGCCGGGTCACGGGCGGCCAGGCTCAGCGGTGGTCGCCCGCCGTCGGCCCCGAGCGCCCGCAGCCCCTCTCGCTGCGACCCCAGGGAGTACGCGCACCGGGCGACCCGCCCACCGGCGGAGGCGACCGAGTCCATCGCGACGTGCGCGGTGACGTCGCACGACCCGTTCGGTACCGGCGGCACCTGCCGCCCGCCCCGGTACCCGGTCAGCGACCCGCCGAAGGGCCGGTCCCCACGCAGGTGCCCGTAGTCCACGGCCAGGGCCAGCCCCCGGTCGACGTGGCCCACCGCGTCAGCCCACGCCTCGTCTCTCGTCCGCCCGATCTCGGCCCTACCCGACCCGGTCGAGCTATGACCGTCCGGCACGGTGTGCGGTGGGTCATCAGGGCCGCCGCGCGCTGCTGGGGGTAAGGGCCACCAGGTAGTCAGCCAGTCAAGGTCCACCGGGCTGACCGGTTCACCCAACGTCTCGGCTCCGGTGGTGGGGTCGACGAGGAGGTAGTGCCAGCCGTTCTCGGTGTGGGTGGCGAGGTCGAGGGGGACGTTGTCGAGCCACTCGGTGGCGATCAGGAGGCCGGTGACCTCGGTGGGGATCGCGTTCGTCCAGGTGATCTGTTCGGGAAGGTCGTCGGGGCGCGGGGCGAGTTCGACGGCGGTGAACCGTACCCGCCGGGCGAGCGGAACCGGCGCGGCCGGTAACGGATCGACCGACCCGGACGCGGGGGTGAAGGGCGCCGGGCGGACGGCGGCCGTGGCGGTCAGGGTTTCCGGGGAGCCCGCCCGCGCAGGGATCAAGCCTGACCGCCCGGAGCGGGTGGGCTCCCCGGAAACCCCCACCGTGACCCGCGATGACAGCGAGCGAAGCAGCTCACCCCGCCCGGCCCCCACGTCCACCACGTCGAACCGGTCGGGGAAACCGAGCGCGGCGTCGAGTTGGTGGATCAACCGGAGCAGGGCGGAGGCGAAGACCGGTGAGGCGTGCACGCTGGTGCGAAAGTGTGCCGCCGGTCCCGTTCCGGTAACGAAGAAGCCCGAAGGCCCGTAGAGCGCCTGCTGCATCGCGGCCCGCCAAGGCATCGACATCGGGGGGCCTCCTCGGGCGCCGGTGAACGATTTCACACATCCTTGTTTCAGGTCCGTGTCAACGACGCATACTTGCCCCGACCGGTACCCATCTCGAGGACTGGATCGTGACATGAGCGCACCGCTGCGCCACCATCCGGCCGCCGGTCGGCGGCCCGCGACCGGGCCATCGGCCCAGGTCGCCACCCGTACCGTGCTCACCGTCGGCGTCATCGGCGCCGGCCGGGTCGGCGCCACCCTCGGCGCCGCGCTCGCCGCCGCCGGCCACCGTGTGGTCGCCGCCACCGGGCTCTCCGGGGCGTCCCGCGCCCGGCTGGCGCTGCTGCTACCCACCGTCCCCCGCCGTTCCGCAGCCGCGGTCGCGCGGGCGGCAACCGACCTGCTGCTGATCGCCGTACCGGACGACGCCCTCGCCGGGGTGGTCGCGGACCTGGCCGCCGACGGTGTGCTGCGCCCCGGCCAGGTGGTCGCGCACACCTCCGGGGCACACGGCCTGGCGGTGCTGGCGCCGGCCGCCGCGGCCGGTGCGCGCCCGTTGGCGCTGCACCCCGCAATGACCTTCACCGGTACGCCCGGCGACCTCGGCCGCCTGCCCGGCATCTCGTACGGCGTGACCGCACCGGCCGAGCTGCGCCCGCTGGCCGCCCGGCTGGTGGCGGACCTCGGCGGTGTGCCCGAGTGGATCGGGGAGGCCGACCGGCCGCTCTACCACGCGGCGCTGGCGCACGGCGCGAACCACCTGGTGACCCTGGTCAACGAGGCGGCCGACCGGCTGCGCGACGCCGGGGTGGGGCAGCCCGAGAAGGTGCTCGGCCCGCTACTGCGCGCCGCCCTGGAGAACGCGCTGAGCCTCGGTGACGACGCGCTGACCGGCCCGGTCTCCCGGGGCGACGCGGGCACCGTGCAGCGGCATCTGGCCCGGCTCGCCGCCACCGCGCCCGAGTCGGTCGCTCCCTACCTGGCCCTGGCCCGGCGGACCGCCGATCGCGCGGTGGCCGCCGGCCGGCTGCGCCCGGTCGACGCGGAGCCGCTGCTCGGTGTGCTGGGCCGGGACCAGACCCGGGCGGCGGAGGCGGGCCATCAACTCGGCGGGCAGCAGGCTCAGCCCGGCGCCGAGCGGAGCGAGGTGGCGGCGTGAGCCGCAGGCAGCGAGCGAGGTGGGTCGCGTGACGGAACTGGTGCACACCCGCGCCGAGCTGGCCCGGGCCCGGGCCGCCCAAACCGGGACGGTGGGGGTGGTGATGACCATGGGCGCCCTGCACGAGGGGCACGAGACGCTGCTGCGGGCCGCCCGCGAGCGCGCCGACCACGTGCTCGTCACGATCTTCGTGAACCCGCTGCAGTTCGGGCCGAACGAGGACTTCGACCGCTATCCGCGGACCCTCGATGCCGATCTTGAGGTCTGCCGGCGCGCCGGCGCGGACCTGGTCTTCGCCCCGTCGGTGACGGACATGTATCCCGGTGGTGAGCCGGCGGTACGGGTCAACCCGGGCCCGCTCGGAGAGGACCTGGAGGGGCTGAGCCGGCCGGGGTTCTTCCACGGCGTGCTCACCGTGGTGCTGAAGCTGCTCCAGCTCACCCGGCCGGAGCTGGCCTTCTTCGGCGAGAAGGACTACCAGCAGTTGACCCTGGTCCGGCGGATGTGCCGGGATCTGGACGTGCCGGTGGAGGTGGTCGGGGTGCCGACCGTCCGGGAGCCGGACGGGCTGGCCCTGTCCAGCCGCAACCGCTACCTTTCGCCGATCGAGCGGCAGGTGGCGCTGGGCCTGTCCAGGGCACTGCGCGCCGGTGTCGAGGCCGCCGAGGCCAACCGCGACGCCGGGGCGGTGCTGACCGCCGCACACGCCGCCTTCGGCGCCGCCGCGCCCGACGCGCGGCTCGACTACCTCGTCCTCACCGATCCCGACCTGGCGCCCGGGCCGGTCCACGGCCCGGCCCGGCTGCTCATCGCCGCCTGGGTGGGCGGTACCCGGCTGATCGACAACGCCCCGGTCCGGCTCGACCCGGCCCGTTGACCTCAGACACTTTCGCGCGAGAGGCGTCCTGATGTACCGCACCATGCTCAAGTCCAAGATCCACCGGGCCACGGTGACCCAGGCGGACCTGCACTACGTCGGCTCGGTGACCGTCGACGAGGACCTGCTCGACGCCGCCGACCTGCTGCCGGGCGAGCAGGTGGCGATCGTGGACATCACCAACGGAGCCCGGCTGGAGACGTACGTGATCCCGGGTCGGCGGGGCAGCGGCGTGATCGGCATCAACGGCGCCGCCGCCCACCTGGTGCACCCGGGCGACCTGGTCATCCTGATCTCGTACGGGCAGATGGACGACGCCGAGGCCCGCGCGTACCGCCCGCGGGTGGTGCACGTCGACGCCGACAACCGGGTCGTCGACCTGGGCACCGACCCGTCCACCGCCGCCCCTGGCACTGCCGGTGCCCCCGTTTCCAACCCGCTGGCGGGGTAGCGAGCCACCTGGATCGCGATTCCGGTCTGTCACCGGAAGGTCATTTCTGGTTACCCTGGAAGCGCCGTCGCGGGACGGCCGCTGGCTGGGGGAGGCGGCGTCATGCAGCGTGCGACAAGAACCCTGATCGCGGCCCTCGCCGTGGCCACGCTGCTGGCGGGCTGTAGTGGCGCCGGCGGGCTCGACGGTGACCTGATCGACGACTGGGCGGCGCTGCCGCCACCGGGCCCGTTCACCCCGGCCGCCGGGGTCTGCCACGAGGCCGAATTCATTGACGCCGTTGCCCTGGCCGCGTACGCGCCGGTGGCCTGCGCCGCGCCGCACCGGGTGGAGACCGTGCACGTCGGTGCCCTACCGGCTGAGCGGAGCGAGCCGCCGGCAGTCGGTTCCGCCGAAATGCGTACCGCCTTCACCGAGTGTGACAAGCAGACCAACGGCTACGTCGGCGACAACTGGCGGGCCGGCCGGCTCCGGCTGGCGGTGGCGGTGCCGTCCGGGCCGGGCTGGGCGGCCGGCTCACGGTGGTACCGCTGCGACCTGATGGAGGTCAGCACCGCCGAGGCGGCGGCCACCGTCGTGCTGCGTACCGGCTCCCTGCGTGACGCCCTCCGGTCGCCGTCGGCGCTGCGGCTGGGATGCCAGCAGACGCGTACCGGTCGGGGTGGGGTGGTGCAGACGCTGGTGGCGGTGGACTGCGCCGAGCGCCACGACGCCGAGTTCGCCGGGGTGTGGCAGGCGCCCGACCGCCCGTACCCGACCCGGAGCGCCGAGTGGGCGCCGTTCTACGCCGGCTGCCGGTCGGTCCTCGCCCGGTACGCCCGCCTGCCGGACGACGCCGACCTCGTTTACCGCAGCGACGTCGTGGTCCGTCCGCCGGGGGCGGGCCGCTGGCGGGCCGGGGATCGGGGCGTCCGCTGTTACCTGTGGCTCAGCGACCGCGCCGTGACCGGGTCGCTCAAGGACGCCGGCCCAGCCGGCCTGCCCGTCCGGACGAAGTAGCCGGAACCACTCGTCCCGCCCCCCGCCGCCCGAGCCGAGAAGCATTCAGGTTGACTGAGGGCATGGAGTTACCGACCGTCGGCCTGCCGGCACTGCCGAGCCTGCTGGCCGCTCCGGCGCCCGGCTGGGTGGAGACCACCGACGTGATCGTGGTCGGCTCCGGGGTGGCCGGGCTGACCGCCGCGCTGCATCTGCGCGAGGCGGGTCTGCACGTCACCGTGGTCACCAAAGTCAACATCGACGAGGGCTCGACCCGCTGGGCCCAGGGCGGCATAGCCGCGGTGCTCGATCCGGCCGACACGCCGGCGATGCACGCCTCCGACACCGAGATCGCCGGGGTGGGCCTGTGTGACCCGGCGGCGGTGCGGGTCCTGGTGGAGGAGGGGCCGACCCGGCTGCGCGAGTTGATGCGGATCGGCGCCGAGTTCGACCGCAACCCCGACGGCTCGCTGATGCTCACCCGCGAGGGCGGGCACCGCGCGGACCGCATCGTGCACGCCGGCGGCGACGCGACCGGGGCGGAGGTGCAGCGGGCCCTGCACGAGGCGGTCCGCCGCGACCCGTGGATCCGCCTGGTCGAGCACGCGCTGGTGCTGGACCTGCTCCGCGCGCCCGGCGACGGCCCGGACGGGCTCGGCCCGGCGTGCGGTATCACCCTGCACGTTCTCGGCGAGGGCAGCGAGGACGGCGTGGGCGCCATCCTGGCCCGGGCGGTCGTGTTGGCGACCGGCGGAATGGGCCAGATCTTCGCGGCGACCACCAACCCGGCGGTCTCCACCGGCGACGGTGTCGCACTGGCCATGCGCGCCGGGGCGGCGGTCACCGACGTGGAGTTCGTCCAGTTCCACCCCACCGCGCTGATCGTGCCGGAACGCGCCCGCGTGCCCGGCGCCGGCCGCGCCCAGCAGCCGCTGGTTTCCGAGGCGTTGCGCGGCGAGGGCGCGTACCTGGTGGACGCCGACGGCAAGCGGTTCATGCTCGGCCAGCACGAACTGGCCGAGCTGGCGCCGCGGGACGTGGTGGCCAAGGGCATCCACCGGGTGCTGCTGGCCACCGGTGCCGACCACGTCTACCTCGACGCCCGCCACCTCGGCGGCGACTTCCTGGCCCGGCGTTTCCCCACCATCGTCGCCTCGTGCCTGGCCATCGGCGTCGACCCGGGAGAGAACCTGATCCCGGTCGCGCCGGCCGCGCACTACGCCTCCGGCGGGGTCCGCACCGACCTGCACGGCCGGACCTCCATCCCCGGCCTGTACGCCTGCGGCGAGGTCGCCTGCACCGGCGTCCACGGCGCGAACCGGCTGGCCAGCAACTCCCTGCTGGAGGGGCTGGTCTTCTCCCGGCGGATCGCCGACCACATCGCCTCCGGCCTGCCCGAACAGGCCCGCCCGGCAGACACCGGAGCCTGGCGCGGGAGCGCCGGTTGGGTGGTACCGGCCGCGACGACGCCAGCGTTGCAGCGGGCGATGACCCGTGGGGCCGGAGTGCTTCGCTCGGCCGCGTCGCTCAGCGCGACCGCGTCCGAACTGGTCGACCTGGGCGCCGGCCGTGGCACGCCGCGCACCGCCGACTGGGAGGCGACGAACCTGATCACGGTCGCGGCCTCGCTGGTTGCCGCCGCGTACGCCCGCCAGGAGACCCGGGGCTGCCACTGGCGGGAGGACTTCCCCTCGGCCGACGAGCGGTGGTACGGCCACCTGGTCGGCGCGATCGGGACGCAGGGCCGGCTGATCAGTCGCTGGGAGGAGAGCTGATGACCGGGACGACGGAGCGGATGCTGCGCGAGGCCGGGCTGGACCCGGACCAGGTACGCCGGATCGTCGGGAACGCCCTGGCCGAGGACCTCGGCCCGGACGGGCTCGACATCACCAGCGTGGCGACCATCCCGCCCGAGCAGAACGACACCGCCGACCTGGTGGCGCGGGCCGACGGGGTGGTCGCCGGGCTGGCCGTCGCCGCCGCGGTGTTCGAGCTGGCCGGCGAGGTGACCGGGGCGGACCGTACCGTCGAGGTGTCGCTGGTGGCCCGCGACGGCGAGCGGGTGGCCCGCGGCGACGTGCTGGCCACGGTGACCGGCCCCACCCGGGTGCTGCTCACCGCCGAACGGACCGCGCTCAACCTGCTCTGCCGGATGTCCGGCGTGGCCACCCACACCCGTGCCTGGGCGGACGCGCTGGCCGGCAGCAAGGCGATGGTCCTGGACACCCGCAAGACCACCCCGGGCCTGCGCGCCCTGGAGAAGTACGCGGTCCGTGCGGGCGGCGGCACGAACAAGCGGATGGGCCTGCACGACGTCGCCATGATCAAGGACAACCACAAGTACGCGGCGGGCAGCGTCACCGCCGCCTACCGGCGGGTCCGGGCGGCGTTCCCGGACGTGCCGGTGCAGGTGGAGGTGGACACGCTCGCCGAGGCGGTGGAGGCGGTCGAGGCCGGTGCGAACTTCCTCCTGCTGGACAACATGCCCGCACCGGTGCTCGCCGCTGTGGCGGCGGCCGTCGGGGACCGGGCCGAACTGGAGGCGACCGGCGGGCTGACCCTCGCCGACGCCGCCGAGGTGGGCGCCAGCGGCGTCGACTTCCTCTCGGTCGGCGCGCTCACCCACTCCTCGCCGATCCTGGACATCGCCCTGGACCTGCGTACGGAGTAGACCCGTCTAGGCTTCGTGCGTGCTGCTCTGCATCGACATCGGGAACACCAACACCGTGCTGGCGACCTTTGACGGCGACAAGCTGGTGCACTCCTGGCGGATCAAGACCGACGCCCGCTCGACCGCCGACGAGTTGGGCCTGATGTTCCGGGGGCTGCTCGCCGGCGACGCCGTGGAGATCACCGGGGTCGCGGCCTGCTCGACCGTGCCGGCGGCCCTGCGCTCGTTGCGGACCATGCTGACCCGCTACTACGGGGAGCTGCCGAGCGTGATCGTGGAGCCCGGGGTACGCACCGGGGTGCAGTTGGCCATCGACAACCCGAAGGAGGTCGGTGCCGACCGGGTGGTCAACACCCTGGCCGCGTACACGCTCTACGGCGGCCCGTCGATCGTGGTCGACTTCGGCACCACCACCAACTTCGACGTGATCAGCGGTCGGGGTGAGTTCCTCGGCGGGGCGTTCGCGCCGGGCATCGAGATCTCCTTCGACGCGCTCGCCGCCCGCGCCGCCCAGCTGCGCAAGGTCGAGGCGACCAAGCCGCGCTCGGTGATCGGCAAGAACACCGTCGAGTGCCTCCAGGCGGGGCTCTACTTCGGCTTCGCCGGGCAGGTGGACCGGATCGTCGAGCGGATGGCCGCCGAGCTGGGCGAGCTGAAGGCGGTGATCGCAACCGGTGGGTTGGCCCCGCTGGTGCTCAACGAGTGCCACACGATCACCCACCACGAGCCAATGATCACGCTGATCGGATTGCGCATGGTGTACGAGCGGAACGTCTGACTGGGTTTTCTGGGCTTGCGGTGTGGGGTTTCCGGGCTGCCCGGCCGGCTCCGGGCGGTCAGGCTTGATCCCTGCGCCGGCCGGGCAGCCCGGAAACCCTCGGTGGGCCAGCGTCATCCGTTCGCTTGGGTGGGTCTGGGTGGTCGGGGTCCGTCCGTTCGCTTGGGGTGGGTCTCGGTGGTTGGGGTCCGTCCGTTTGCGGGGGTTGTGGGGGTGGGGCGTCGGTCGGTTGGCTCTGGGTGGGGCGGTGGGTCAGGTTCGGTGGGTGCGGGCTACGAGGGTGCGGTAGGGGAGGTTGAGGGTTTCCTGTCCGAGTAGGGCCGGGTGGGTGTCGAGGAACTGGCGGACCTCGTGGTCCACTTCGGCCTGTCGTTCGGGAGTGGCGGTCAGGTAGTGGGAGCGGGTTCTGACCAGGCCCAGCAGGTCGTCGCGGGTCAGCGGGGTGGTGTGGGCGAACTCGGACCACTCGGGTGGCGTGAAGGCGTCGCCGAAGCCGGTCACGCCCTGGCGCAGCTCGTCGACGGTGTCCCCGATCTCGGCGATCCGGCTCAGTTCGGCCACCCAGGCGACCCGGTCGTCACGCAGGTTCCAGATCGGGGCGAAGACTCCGCCGGGCCGGAGCACCCGGGCGATCTCCGCGTGCGCCGGTCGCCGGTCGAACCAGTGGTACGCCTGGCCGGCGAGCACCGCGGCGGCGTACCCGTCGGGCAGCGGCATCGACTCGGCGCTGCCGGCCAGAACGCGTACGCCGGTGGTGGTCGCGGTCAGTTGGGCTCGCATTCCCGGGTCGGGCTCGACGGCCGTGACCTCGTGGCCCAGGGCGAGCAGTCCGCGGGTGACGATGCCGGTGCCGGCCGCCAGGTCCACCACCCGCGCTGACCGGTCGATCCCGTCGAGCGCCCACCTCAGGGCGGCCTCCGGATATCGGGGTCGGAACCGGTCGTAATCGGCGGCGGCAGCTCCGAACGAGAGGGCCTGAGTGGGATCGGTCATGACGGGCAGGCTATCCAGTAACGGTCGGCTGGGCCC
This sequence comes from Micromonosporaceae bacterium KJ-029, assembly GCA_005402585.1. GTDB lineage: Bacteria > Actinomycetota > Actinomycetes > Mycobacteriales > Micromonosporaceae > Micromonospora. The sequence goes on from BIFP01000021.1 coordinate 152,105, forward strand.
TTGAGTACGCTCGGGGCTTGACCCCGCCCGAATTCTCCCTCTGAGGAAGCGCGCCGTGACCCAGCAGAGCCCCGTGCCAGTCGACCCCGCCGACGACCTTCCCGAGCAGATGAAGGTCCGCCGGGAGAAGCGGGACCGGATGCTCGCCGACGGTGTCGAGCCGTACCCGATCGGCTACCCGCGTACCAGCACCCTTGCCGAGCTGCGGGAGCGCTACGCGGACCTGCCCACCGACACCGCGACCGGCGACCAGGCCTCGGTCACCGGCCGGGTGATCTTCGTGCGGAACACCGGCAAGCTCTGCTTCGCCACCCTGCGCGACGGGGACGGCACGGAACTCCAGGCCATGCTGTCGCTGGACCGGGTCGGCGCGGAGCGGCTGGAGGACTGGAAGCGCCTGGTCGACCTCGGTGACCACGTCGGGGTCACCGGAGAGGTGATCACCAGCCGGCGGGGTGAGCTGTCGGTGCTCGCCGAGCAGTGGGCGGTCACCGCCAAGGCGCTGCGCCCGCTGCCGGTGGCGCACAAGCCGCTGAGCGAGGAGGCCCGGGTCCGGCAGCGCTACGTCGACCTGGTCGTCCGTCCGCAGGCGCGCCAGATGGTACGCACCCGCGCGGCGGCCGTACGTAGCCTGCGCGATTCACTGCACGGGCAGGGTTTCATCGAGGTGGAAACCCCGATGCTGCAGTTGCTGCACGGTGGCGCGGCGGCCCGGCCTTTCGTGACCCACAGCAATGCACTCGACACTGATCTGTATCTTCGAATCGCGCCGGAACTGTTTCTCAAGCGCGCCGTGGTGGGCGGCGTCGAGCGAGTCTTCGAGATCAACCGCAACTTCCGTAATGAGGGCATCGACTCTTCGCACTCGCCGGAGTTCGCGATGCTGGAGGCGTACCAGGCGTACGGCGACTACGACACCATGGCCGAGTTGACCCGCAATCTCGTGCAGCGGGCGGCGACCGCGGTCAGCGGGTCGACGGTGGTGACGCACGCCGACGGTCGGGAGTTCGACCTGGGCGGTGAGTGGCGTTCGGTGAGCCTGTTCGGGGTCCTTTCCGAGGCGCTCGGCGAGGAGGTCACCGTCCGTACCGAGCGGGCCCGTCTGGTCGAGTACGCGGAGAAGGTGGGCCTGGGCGTCGACCCCAAGTGGGGGCCGGGCAAGCTGGCCGAGGAACTGTTCGAGGAGTTGGTCGTACCCGGTCTGCAGGCGCCCACCTTCGTGCGTGACTACCCGGAGGAGACCAGCCCGCTCACCCGGGGCCACCGCGACGAGCCGGGCCTGGCCGAGAAGTGGGACCTGTACGTGCTCGGGTTCGAGCTGGCCACCGCGTACTCGGAGTTGGTCGACCCGGTGGTGCAGCGGGAACGGCTGGTCGGCCAGGCGCAACTGGCCGCCCGCGGGGACGACGAGGCGATGCGGCTGGACGAGGACTTTCTCCGGGCGATGGAGTACGGAATGCCGCCGGCCGGCGGCATGGGAATGGGAATCGATCGGCTCCTGATGGCGCTGACCGGCCTGGGAATTCGGGAAACCATCCTCTTCCCGTTGGTCCGCCCGGAGTAGTCGTACGGAACTCTACCGGGTCGTTACCGCATCCTATTGACGCGGCAAGCATCTCACTTGTTATCGTGCTCCTGTTGTTAGCAGGAGCAACCCTGCTCGAAAGGAATGTGGGACGTGGCCAAGCAGATCATTCACAAGCTGGTCGATGACCTGGACGGCGGGGACGCGGACGAGACCGTCAAGTTCGCGCTCGACGGCGTTCAGTACGAGATCGACCTGTCCGGTTCGAACGCCGAGAAATTGCGCGATGCATTCGCCAACTACATCGCTCACGGCACCAAGGTGGGGCGCGGCGGCGTGGTTGTCGGCGGGCGGGCCGCCCGCGGCCGGGGTGGCGCCACCGCCGACCGCGAGCAGAACAAGGCCATCCGGGCGTGGGCCCGCAAGGCCGGCAAGGACATCTCCGACCGGGGCCGGATCCCGCAGGAAATCGTCGACGAGTACCACGCTAAGGCCGGTCACTGAGACCAGGCGCCTGACGTCCGCGACGCCGGCCCGGAGCACCCTCCGGGCCGGCGTCGCCGTGTCCGGGACTATTTCCGGTAGGTCGGCCGTTGTCCACAGCCGGTGGATGTCTTGTCCACAACCTGTGGGCGGCGTCGGAGGGATGCCGTCCGCTGCCGGGACGCCTCCGTGTGGCGCTCCTGGCGGCCCACGGCTGCCGGCCGAATTTCGCTCTGCGCGTACAGGCACCAGGCCCGGAACACCCGTTGAGCGTGGATGGTTGTGCAAAACGACGCGTACCGGGCCTACGGCACCGACACACGAGGTCAGCCGAGTCGGTTCGCGGCGATAGAGTAATGAGGCGCGGACGCCCGTCCCGGGCGCTCGCGTATCCGGCCCCGCCGAGAGTCTTGACCACCAAGATCGAGTGCGCACGGCACGTGAGGAGCACGAGGGCATGTTCGAGCGGTTCACCGACCGAGCGCGACGGGTTGTCGTCCTGGCCCAGGAAGAGGCCCGGATGCTCAACCACAACTACATCGGTACGGAGCACATCCTGCTGGGCCTGATCCACGAGGGTGAGGGCGTCGCGGCCAAGGCCCTGGAGAGTCTGGGGATCTCCCTGGAAGGCGTCCGCCAGCAGGTGGAGGAGATCATCGGCCAGGGCCAGCAGGCGCCGAGCGGGCACATCCCGTTCACGCCGCGGGCCAAGAAGGTGCTGGAGCTGTCGCTGCGCGAGGCTCTGCAGCTCGGCCACAACTACATCGGCACGGAGCACATCCTGCTCGGTCTGATCCGTGAGGGCGAGGGCGTGGCCGCCCAGGTGCTGGTCAAGCTCGGCGCCGACCTCAACCGGGTCCGCCAGCAGGTGATCCAGCTGCTCTCCGGCTACCAGGGCAAGGAGCCGGCCGCGGCCGGTACCGCGCCGGGTGAGGCCGCGCCGTCGACCAGCCTGGTGCTGGACCAGTTCGGCCGCAACCTGACCCAGGCCGCCCGGGAGGGCAAGCTCGACCCGGTCATCGGGCGCGAGAAGGAAATCGAGCGGGTGATGCAGGTTCTCTCCCGCCGGACGAAGAACAACCCGGTCCTGATCGGTGAGCCCGGCGTCGGCAAGACCGCCGTGGTCGAGGGGCTGTCCCAGAAGATCATCAAGGGCGAGGTGCCCGAGACGCTGAAGGACAAGCAGCTCTACACGCTCGACCTCGGCGCCCTGGTCGCCGGTTCCCGCTACCGCGGTGACTTCGAGGAGCGCCTGAAGAAGGTGCTCAAGGAGATCCGCACCCGCGGCGACATCATCCTGTTCATCGACGAGATCCACACCCTGGTGGGTGCGGGTGCCGCCGAGGGCGCGATCGACGCGGCGAGCATCCTCAAGCCGATGCTGGCCCGTGGCGAGCTGCAGACCATCGGTGCCACCACCCTCGACGAGTACCGCAAGCACCTGGAGAAGGACGCGGCGCTCGAGCGCCGGTTCCAGCCGATCCAGGTGGGTGAGCCGTCGCTGGCCCACACCATCGAGATCCTCAAGGGCCTGCGCGACCGCTACGAGGCACACCACCGGGTGAGCATCACCGACGCCGCGCTGGTGGCGGCGGCGACGCTGGCCGACCGGTACATCTCCGACCGGTTCCTGCCGGACAAGGCGATCGACCTGATCGACGAGGCCGGCGCCCGGATGCGGATCCGCCGGATGACCGCGCCGCCAGACCTGCGTGACTTCGACGAGCGCATCGCCCAGGTGCGCCGCGACAAGGAGTCCGCGATCGACGCGCAGGACTTCGAGCGGGCTGCCCAGCTCCGCGACAAGGAGAAGCAGCTGCTCGGCCAGAAGGCCCAGCGGGAGAAGGAGTGGAAGGCCGGTGACCTGGACGTCGTCAGCGAGGTTGACGACGAGCAGATCGCCGAGGTGCTCGGCAACTGGACCGGCATCCCGGTCTACAAGCTGACCGAGGAGGAGACCTCGCGCCTGCTGCGCATGGAGGACGAGCTGCACAAGCGCGTCATCGGCCAGGAGGACGCGGTCAAGGCGGTCTCGAAGGCGATCCGGCGTACCCGGGCCGGCCTGAAGGACCCGAAGCGCCCGTCCGGCTCGTTCATCTTCGCCGGCCCGTCCGGTGTGGGTAAGACCGAGCTGTCCAAGGCGCTCGCCGAGTTCCTGTTCGGCAGCGAGGACGCCCTTATCCAGCTGGACATGTCCGAGTTCCACGACCGGTACACGGTCTCCCGGCTGGTGGGTGCCCCTCCCGGCTACGTCGGCTACGACGAGGGCGGGCAGCTGACCGAGAAGGTGCGGCGTCGGCCGTTCTCGGTGGTCCTGTTCGACGAGATCGAGAAGGCCCACCCGGACGTGTTCAACACGCTGCTCCAGATCCTAGAGGACGGGCGGCTCACCGACGGCCAGGGTCGGATCGTGGACTTCAAGAACACGGTCATCATCCTGACCACCAACCTGGGCACCCGGGACGTGGCCAAGGCGGTTTCGCTGGGCTTCCAGGCGTCGGAGGACTCCGAGTCCAACTACGACCGGATGAAGCAGAAGGTCAACGACGAGCTCAAGCAGCACTTCCGGCCCGAGTTCCTGAACCGGATCGACGACACCATCGTCTTCCACCAGCTGCGTGAGCTGGAGATCCTCTCGATCGTGGACATCATGATCCAGCGGATCGAGACCCAGCTGAAGAACAAGGACATGGGCCTGGAGCTGACCGACAACGCCAAGAAGTACCTGGCGAAGAAGGGCTTCGACCCGGTGCTGGGCGCGCGGCCGCTGCGTCGCACGATCCAGCGTGACATCGAGGACAACCTCTCCGAGCGGATCCTCTTCAACGAGCTGACCCCGGGTCAGATCGTCGTGGTGGACTGCGAGGGCGATCCGAACAACGTCGACAAGTCCAAGCTTGTCTTCCGGGGCTCCGACCGGCCGGTCCAGGTGCCGGACGCCGTCCCGGCCGACCTCGGTGGCAGCACCGCCGCCGCGAGCGCGGACGAGTAGGTCGTCAGCTGGTCAGATCAGATCAGATCGACGGCGGCCCGGTGGCACCTGCCACCGGGCCGCCGCCTTTCTCGCCCTTCCGGCCCCCCTCCGCCCCGCTCTCGCCCGCTACGGCCGATTCGCCATACCGATCCCGTGACACCGCCGGTGGGACGACCGGGAGTGCCTGGGCGAATTGTCCGGTCAATCGCCGGCTCGGTCACCTCGCGTAGGAAGTGGGGAGTTGGCCGGCGCGCTGTGGTCGCCGTCACAGATGGCCGGGGCATGGGGCGGTACCAGGGGTCGTTGTACCCCGATAACCGCATGGCCCTAAACAGCCGGGGCCGCGGCCACACTGCCCGACAGAGGCGTGGAGGAGATCCGGCCGCTGGGAATCGGGGGCGAGCTGGCTCGGTTGCACACCGGGACGCCAGCTGGGCCTGAGCCAGGCACCGGTTTTTCCTTCCGACGCGGTAACCGCACCCATCCATTGCTCCGGGTGTCGTGTCGATCCCCCCGACCTGGAAGGTGACGATCATGACTGCTCTTATCCGTAAGGCCGCCCTGACCGCCGCCGGCGCCGTCTTCGCCGGTGGGATCATCGCCGGCCCGATGGGCGCGATCGCCGCTCCGCAGAACACCGCCAGCCCGCTGTCCGCGCTGACCGAGCGCGGGCACGGCAAGGGTGAGCGGCAGCTGAACGTGCGCTACGAGGCCCAGCCGAACTTCTACTACTGTGGGCCGGCCGCCGTACGCAATGCCCTGACCACCATGGACAAGAACGTCTCGCAGGACGATCTGGCCACGGAGATGGGCACCACCGAGAACGGCACCGACTCGGCGCACCAGACCACCAGGGCCCTCAACGAGAGGACCGGCAAGGACGTCTACCGCACCGTGGAGATTCCGGGCCGGAGCGCCGACGACGGACAGACCGACCGGCTGCGCGGCGACATCGTCCGCGCCGTCGATGACGGCCGAAGCGTGGTGGCCAACGTCATCGGCACCGCCGTCGACACCGACGGGGTGAGCCACTCCTTCGAGGGCGGCCACTACATCTCGGTGACCGGCTACCGGGACAACGGCGACCAGGCGAAGATCGCTGACTCGGCCAACCCCGCCCAGGCCGAGTACTGGATCAGCACCGACACGCTGGCCGACTGGGTCGCCAGCCGCGGCTACTCCGCCTGACCGCTCAGAACAGCGAACGACAGGGCCGGCCCCGCACCCGGGGCCGGCCCTGTCGCATTCCACACCTGGCGGCCGGCCCTTCCCGCACCCTAGGGCCGGCCGTGTCGCGTCCCACCCGGGATCGGGCCGCTGGCGGGCCACCTCCGCCAAGGCCCTGGTGAGGGATCGGGCCACTTGCGCCCGGCCCTGGCGACGGGCGGGCCACCGGGAACGGGTCAGCTGGCCACCGGTGCTGGCGGGCCGTCGCCGATCAGGCGGAACGACGTCTCGCCGACCGGCTCGACCAGTCCGTCGGTGACCAGACCGGCCAGGGCCCGGGCACGTTGCGTGTCGTCGGCCCACACCTGGTCCAGACGCTGATGCGGCACCGGCCCGGTCGCCTCCCGGAGTACCCCGAGCAGCAGGCCGCGTACCTGGCGGTCGGTGCCCGCGTACCGCTGCGGGCGGCGGGTCGGGCCGGCCGGGGCGACCTGTCCCGCGGCCCGCCAGGCGCAGATCGCCTCGACCGGGCACGCGTCGCAGCGGGGCGAGCGGGCGGTGCAGACCATCGCGCCCAGCTCCATGATGGCCGCACTGGCCAGGGCGGCGGCGGCCGGCTCCAGGGGTAGCAGCTCCTCGGTGGCGACCAGGTCGGCGGGCCGGGTGGCCGGGCCGGCGTCGGGTTCTCCGGCCACCGCCCGGCAGACCACCCGACGTACGTTGGTGTCGACCACCGGATGCCGCTGGCCGTACGCGAAGGCGGCCACCGCCCGTGCCGTGTACGTGCCGACGCCGGGCAGGGCGAGCAACTGCTCCAGCCGGTCCGGCACCTCGCCGCCGTGCCGCTCCACGATGGCCGCCGCGCACTCCCGCAGTCGTACCGCCCGGCGGGGGTAGCCGAGCCGCCCCCACATGCGGATCGCCTCGGCCGGGCTGTCCTCGGCCAGCGCGGCCGGTGTCGGCCAGCGACTCAGCCAGGCGTGCCAGGCGGGCAGCACCCGGACCACCGGGGTCTGCTGGAGCATGACCTCGCTGACCAGGATCGCCCATGGGCTCACGTCGGGCTCGCGCCACGGCAGGTCCCGGGCGTTCTGCTCGTACCACCGGCTCACCCGTCCGGCGAATGTGGGTTCCGTCATCGCGCCGCCCATGGTGTCACGCGTGGTGGTCCCGATGATTGGAGGTCCGGGCGGGCCGCAGCCAGCGGCGCGCGTTGATCGGGGAGAATGCCCGGATGAACGAGCTCGCGATCACCGTCATCGGCCGGGACCGGCCCGGCATCGTGGCCGACGTCGCCGAGGTGCTTGCCCGGCTCGGGGCCAACCTCACCGACAGCACGATGACCCGGCTGCGGGGGCACTTCGCGATGACCCTGATCTGCGTGGGCCCGACCGCCCCCGAGGTCGAGGCCGCGCTGGCCCCACTCGCCGGCGACGGCCAACTGCTGGCGACCGTACGCGCGGTGACGCCCGACGGCGAGACCGCTCCGGCCGGCGAGCCGTACGTGATGGCGGTGCACGGCGCGGACCGGATGGGCATTGTGGCCGCGATGACCCGGGTGCTGGCCGACGTCGGTGGCAACGTCACCGACCTGAGTACCCGGCTGGCGGGAACGCTCTACGTGGTGGTCGCCGAGGTCGACCTGCCGCCCGGAGCGGCCGAGGGGCTCGCCGACCGGTTGGCCGACGCCGCCGCCGGCCTGGGCGTGGAGGTCACCCTCCGACGAGCTGAACCGGATCTGCTGTGACCGGCCAGGCGGACGGGTCGGACCTCGAACCACAGGCGGAGACGTACGCCGGCCTCGGCGACTGGACGCCGGAGTCGCTGGGTGCCGGTCGCGTGCTACCGGTGGTGTCCGCCCCGAACATGGTGCTCAGCCGGGCGGGTACGGAGGTCGACCCGACCGCCGGGGAGACCGTCCAGTTGGCAGCCGACCTGATCGCCACCATGCGGGTGTCGCCCGGCTGCGTCGGCCTGGCCGCCCCGCAGGTGGGGGTGGGCGCGCAGGTGTTCGCGGTGAACGTCACCGGGCATTCCAAGGCGGTAACCGTGCACGGCACGTTCGTGCTCTGCAACGCCCGGGTGGTCGAGGCGACCCGGTGGAAGGCGGGCCGGGAGGGGTGCATGTCGGTGCCGGACCTGACCGGTGACGTCAAGCGCGCGAGCCGGCTGGTGGTCGAGGGCGCGTTGCCGGGCAGCGGCAAGTCCGTACGCTTGGTGACGGACGGTTTTGAGGCGCGCGCCCTGCAACACGAGATCGACCACTGCGGGGGCCTGCTCTTCCTGGACCGGGTGGCCGGGGCCCACGCGATCTATCAGCGCAAGGTCTACCTCTGAGCCGGTCGACCCGTTACCGTCGGTGACCCTCCGGTGCCGACCGTCGCTTCCACTGTCCCGAATGGAGAGTCGGTACCGATGGGACGTGCGGGCCTCGGCGCGTCGCTACCGTCCGTCGCGCGTGCCGCCGCTACGGTTGGGGGCATCATGCGTCTGACGGTCGGCCCCCTGTCTCCCGCCGTGTACTGGCGGCGTCGCGCCGTCGTGCTCGGCGCGGTCCTGCTCTTCCTTGTCGTCCTGCTGTACTCGTGTACTGGTTCGGGCGGCGGCGCCGACGCGACCGGTAACGGCCAACCCGATCCGGGTGCGTCGTCCGGCACGCCGGAGCCCACCGGGTCGGTGCTGACCCCGCAGACCGGCTCGCCCCCGTCGGGGGACGCCGGGGCCGGCCCGTCCGCACCCGTGGAGGAGCCGTCGACCGAGCCGAGCCTCAGCAACGACCCGCCGGAGTCGAACACGCCGGTGGCCGACGAGGGCACCTGCACGGATGCGGAGCTCGCGGTGACCGCGGTGGCCCTGCCGGCAGAGGTCGTCCGTGGTGCCGCCGTCGACCTGCACCTCAAGGTGCGTAACCGGTCGGAACGGACGTGCAGCCGGGACGTCGGCGCGGACGCGCAGGAGATCTTCATCAAGTCCGGCGCCGAGGTGGTCTGGTCGTCGGACAAATGCGGCACCGGCTCCGGGTCGGCCGTGCAGTCCTTCACCTCGGGGTTCGAGCGCGCCTACCGGGTCGGCTGGAACGGCAAGAACAGCAGCCGGTGCGCCGACGGGCTGGCGAACGGTCCCACCGCCGCGGCCGGGACGTACGAGGTCTTCGCGCGGGTCGGCACCAAACTGAGCCAGCCGGCCAAGCTCGTCCTGACCAACTGACCGTGCCCGCCGCGGCGGGCACGGTCAGACGTAGCGCTCCAGGATGGACGCTTCGGCGAGCCGGGACAGCCCCTCGCGTACGCCGCGGGCCCGCGCGTCGCCGACGCCCTCGACCGCCTGGAGGTCCTCCACCGTGGCGCCCAGCAGCCGCTGGAGGCTGCCAAAGTGCACCACCAGCCGGTCCACCACGGCTACCGGCAGCCGGGGCACCTTGGCCAGCAGCCGGAAGCCCCGGGGACTGACCGCCGCGTCCAGCGCGTCGGAGGCGGCCGGGTAGCCGATCGCCTTGGCGACCGAGACCAGATCGATCAGCTCGGTGGCGCTGAGCAGATCCAGCTCGACCAGGGCCTCGTCGAGGGTGCGGGACTTCCGGCCGGTGGGCAGGTAGTCCCGGATGACCAGGGTGCGGTCGGCGTCGACGCCGGCCATCAGCTCGTCCAGTTGGAGGGCGAGCAGTCGGCCGTCGGTGCCCAACTCCACCACGTATCCGGCGATCTCGTCGGCGATCCGGCGGACCATCTCCAGCCGCTGCACCACGGCCACCGCGTCACGCACGGTGACCAGATCCTCGATCTCCAGGGCGGAGAGCGTGCCGGAGACCTCGTCCAGCCGGAGCTTGTACCGCTCCAGGGTGGCCAGCGCCTGGTTGGCCCGGGACAGGATCGCCGCCGAGTCGTCCAGCACGTGCCGCTGGCCATTGACGTAGAGGCTGATGATCCGCATGGACTGACTGACCGAGATCACCGGGTAGCCGGTCTGCCGGGCGACCCGCTCCGCCGTGCGGTGCCGGGTGCCCGACTCCTCGGTCGGGATGGTCGGGTCGGGCATCAGGTGCACCGCCGCCCGGACGATCCGGGTGCCGTCGCTGGAGAGCACGACCGCGCCGTCCATCTTGCACAACTCGCGGACCCGGGTCGCGGAGAACTCGACGTCCAGCGGGAAACCGCCGGTGCACAACCCCTCGACCACCTTGTCGTAGCCGAGCACGATCAGCGCGCCCGTCCGGCCGCGGAGGATGCGCTCCAGGCCGTCGCGCAGTGCGGTGCCTGGTGCCATCAGGGCCAGATTGGCGCGCAGCGGGTCGCCGGCGCTGCCTCCTCCGGTCACGCTGACGCTGATCGGACGGGCGGGCGAGCCCACGGCACCGGTGCGGGCGTGGGGTGTCGCGCCGGCAGGCTTGGTGGTGTCGCGGTCGACTGGCACGGGCACAGTCTACGGACTGCCCTGCGGTGGGTGCTCTCGCGGTTACTGTGATGTGTCACGATCCGGCCCGACCCGGCCGGGGCCGGGCGGGATCGCCCGAGACGCGGCTTCACTCCGCCGATGCCCGGGCCGCGGCCTGCAACGCCGAACGGACGTCGGTGACCTCGATCACTCGCATCTGCTCCGGACCAGCACCGGTGCTGGCCGGCCCGCAGCCGGGCGGCACCAGGGCCAGCCGGAAACCGAGCCGGGCCGCCTCGCTCAGCCGGCGCGGCACCGCACCCACCCGGCGTACCTCACCGGTCAGGCCGACCTCGCCGATCGCCACCAGGTGCGGCGCGATCGCCAGGTTCAGTCCGCCGGAGGCGACGGCGAGAGCGACCGCCAGGTCGGCCGCGGGCTCCACCACCCGGATCCCGCCGACGGTGGCCGCGAAGACCTCCCGGTCGTGCAGGGTGAGCCGTTCGGTCCGGCGCTGGAGCACCGCCAGCACCATGGCCAACCGGGCCGAGTCCAGCCCGGAGACGGTACGCCGGGGCGAACCGGCCACCGTCGCGCCGATCAGCGCCTGCACCTCGGTGACCAGGGCCCGGCGCCCCTCCATCGCCACCGTCACGCAGGTGCCCGGCACCGGCTCGGAGTAACGGGTCAGGAACAGCCCGGACGGGTCGGCGAGGCTGCTGATGCCTCCCTCGTGCATCTCGAAGCAGCCCACCTCGTCGGCGGCGCCGAACCGGTTCTTGACCCCCCGCACCATCCGTAGCGAGGAGTGCTTGTCACCCTCGAAGTGCAGCACCACGTCGACCAGGTGCTCCAGCACCCGGGGGCCGGCGACCTGACCGTCCTTGGTGACGTGGCCGACCAGCACGGTCGCCACCCCGCGCTCCTTGGCGACCGCGACCAGGGCGGCGGTGACCGCCCGGACCTGGGTCACCCCGCCGGGCACCCCCTCGGTGCCGGTGGTGGAGATGGTCTGCACCGAGTCGAGCACCAGCAGGCCGGGCTTGACCGCGTCGAGGTGGCCGAGCACCGCCGCGAGATCGCTCTCGGCGGCCAGGTAGAGCTGGTCGTGCAGGGTGCCCATCCGCTCGGCGCGCAGCCGCACCTGGCTGACCGACTCCTCGCCGCTGACCACCAGCGACGGGCTGCCCGCACCGGCGGCCCACTGCTGGGCGACGTCGAGCAGCAGGGTGGACTTGCCGACCCCCGGCTCACCGGCGAGCAGCACCACCGCGCCGGGCACCAGGCCCCCGCCGAGCACCCGGTCGAGCTCGCTGACCCCGGTGGGCCGGGCGCGGGCCGGCGCCGCGCTGATGGTGGCGATGGGTCGGGCCGGTTCGGCGGGCATCCGGGAGCTGACCACGCGCCCGGAGACGGTCGGGCCGGTGACGGTGCATTCGACCACCGAACCCCATTCGCCGCATTCGGGGCAGCGTCCCACCCACTTCGGTGGCTGGTGCCCGCAGGCATCGCACTCGTACGCGGGACGGGGCTCACGGGCGGCGGCCTTGCCGCGCCCGCCGGCCGCCCCCCGGGCCGGGGTCGATCGGGAGATGCTCACCCGAGGGACGCTAACCCCCGGGTACGACGGCGGCGCCGCCGGCATGGTGTCCACCACGCCGACGGCGCCGTCGGAGAGCTTCGGGCCGGCTCAGCCGTGGCTGTCCTCGCCCTCGAACTCGGTGTGGCGCTCGACGATCGGCGACGGCGGCGGCGGCGGGGTGAGCGGCACGGCGATCGGCGCCAAGCTGGTGATCGTGTTGCCGCCACCGAAGTCGAAGGTCAGCGTGATGTTCGAGCCTGGGAGCACGGCCTCGTTCAGCCCGATGAGCTGGAGCACCCGCTCACCCTCGGTGTTCAGCTGCACGTAGCTCAGCGGCGGGATCACGATCCGGGCCGGCTCGGTGGCCGGGGATTCGGTCGGGCTGGGCGACGGCGATCCCTCGGGGGAGGGCGAACCTTCCGGGGACTCCTCCGGCGACGGGGACGCCGTCGGCGAGGGCGACGCGGTGGGCGACGGGCTGGTCGCGGCGCGGACGGTGGTGAGCACCACCTCGCGGGCATCCGACGACGTGACGGTCACCGTGACCGGGTCCTGCTGGTCGTTGAAGAAGACGGCGTTGAGCACGGCGTCGTCGCCGGCCCGGTAGCCCTCGACGCCGGGGTAGGCGACCAGGACGCTCCGTACGCCGTACTTGCCGCTTTCGACCTGGAGGTTGACGCCCTGGATCGACGGCGCCTTGTTGGCCGTCTCGGCGATCTGACCGGCGCCGCATCCGGACAGCAGCAGCCCGGCTGCCGCCGCGATCCCGGGCAGCAGCACGGCAGCCCGCCGGGAACCCCTGATCGAGCGCGTCACGTCGGTCCTCCTCGTCACGATCACACCCCGGCTACGCCGCCGGACCCGCTGGCCATGCCCGCGCAGACCGCGCTCCAGGGTAGTTGGGGCTGATCGGGGCCCGTACGCCGACCCGGTGCTGCCACCTGGCGGGGTGAGGCTCAGATCAGCCGACCGCTCGTGACCAGCAGGACGACATCGATCAGGGCCACCAGCATCACAGCCCGGAAGGCGGTCACCGGGCGTACCCCGGCCCGGTCGCCAGCCCGGCCGGCGTACCAGGCCAGGGTCGGGATGATCACGGCGGCCGCGACCGCCGCGAGGCCCACGCCCGACGGTGGCCCCGGCGGTCCCAGCACCAGCGTGACGGTCGCCGCGAGCAGCAGCCCGACCGCGGCTGCCCGGCTGCCCGCCGGCCCCAGCCGGTGCGGCAGCCCGCGCACCCCGGTCCGGGCGTCGTCGGCGAGGTCGGGCAGCACGTTGGCGAAGTGCGCGCCCGCGCCGAGGAGGGCCGCGGCGGCGACCAGCCAGAGCGGCGGTGCCGGCGCGCCGGGCAGGGCCAGCACCACGAAGGCGGGCAGCGCGCCGAAGGAGACCGCGTACGGCAGCACCGAGACCGGCGTTGACTTCAGCGGCCAGTCGTAGAGCAGGGCCGAGACCAGCCCGACGGTGGCCCAGAGCGCAGCCGCCGGGTTCGTGGTCAGGGCAACCGCCACGGTGGCGACGGCGGCCAGCACCGCGGCCACCGCCACCGTACGCCGGCCGACCGCGCCGGTCGCCAGCGGTTTGTCGGTACGCCCCACCGTGGCGTCCCGGTCGACGTCGAGCAGATCGTTGGTCCAGCCGACGGTGAACTGGCTGGCCGCGATCGTGAGCGCCACCACGGCGACCCCGCCGGGTGAATGCCCGACGCCGAGCGCGAGCAGGCCGGCCACAGTGGTGACCGCGGCGGTCGGCTCCGGATGGCTCGCCCTGACCAGCCCTAACACCGTCCACGACATAACGGAAGTCTGGTCGTTACCGGAGAGTCGTGCCACGCTCGTGCCATGCGTGACGCCGGCCTCAGCCTGCCCCGCAACGACCCGCGTCAGTACGACGAGCTGGCCGGCGAGTGGTGGCGGCCGGACGGCGCCTTCGCCATGCTGCACTGGCTGGCGCAGGCACGGGCGGCGCTGGTGCCCCCGGCGGCGCGCCCCGGCGCGCTCCTGGTCGACCTCGGCTGCGGCGCCGGGCTGCTCGCCCCGCACGTGGCCGGCAAGGGTTATCGACACGTGGGAGTGGACCTCACCCGGTCGGCGCTGGCCCAGGCGGCCGGGCACGGCGTGACGGTCGTCAACGGCGACGCCACGGCGGTGCCGCTCGCCGACGGCTGCGCCGACGTGGTTGCCGCCGGCGAGCTGCTGGAACATGTCCCGGACTGGCGCGCCGCGGTGGCCGAGGCGTGCCGCTTGCTACGCCCCGGCGGCCTGCTGGTGCTGGACACCCTCAACGACACCGCGCTGTGCCGGCTGGTCGCCGTCCGCATCGCCGAGCGGCTGCCCACGGTGCCGCGCGGCATCCATGATCCACGGTTGTTCGTGGACGATCGGGAGCTGGTGGCCGAATGCGCCCGGCACGGGGTGGACCTGTGGGTCCAGGGCATCCGTCCCGGCGTGCCCGGGCTGCTTCGTTGGCTGCTGCGACAGGCGCGCGGCGCCGACCAGCCCGCCGGACCGGCACCACGCATCGTGCCGACCGGGTCGACCGCCGTGCTTTACCAGGGTCGCGGGTTACGCGGCGGATAGTGGACCGGTAGGGGTCCGGTTGGGCGAAGGGGGTTCGATGAGCGAGCGCAGTGGGGTGCCGGCATGAGTGAGCGCAGCGAGCGGACCACGAGCACACCCGCACTGGACGCCGCCCGGCGGCTGGCGCCCCGGCTGGCGGCCCGGGCCGCCGGGCACGACCGGGACGGCTCGTTCCCGGTCGACGACTTCACCGATCTGCGGGAGGCCGGGCTGTTCGGGCTGATGGTCCCCGGCGAGCTGGGCGGCTCCGGCGCGACGTTCGCCGGTTACGCGGCCGTCGCCACCGAGCTGGCCCGGGGCAACGGCGCCACCGCGCTCGTGTTCAACATGCACGCCTCGGTCACCGGCGCGCTCGGCGCGGTGACCGAGGAACTCGCCGAGGCGCTCGGCGTACCGGAGGAGGCGCTGGCCGCCCGCGACCGGTTGCTGCGGGCGGCGGCCGAGGGGGCGTGGTACGCGGTCGCGATGAGCGAGCGTGGCGCCGGTGCCCGGCTCTCCCAGCTCAGCACGGTCTACGAGCCGGTCGAGGAGGGCTGGCGGATCAAGGGCAGCAAGACCTTCTGCTCCGGTGCCGGCCACGCCGACGCGTATCTGGTGGCCGCCCGCAGCGCCACCGACCCGTCGGTGGTCTCCCAGTTCCTGGTCCCGGCCGGCGACGGGCTCACCGTCGAGCCGACCTGGGATTCGCTCGGCATGCGGGCCACCGCCTCGCACGACCTGCACCTCGACGTCACCGTCCCGGCCGACCGGCTGCTCGGCGGGGTGGAGGGCCTGGCCCTGGTGGTCGCCCAGCTCATGCCGCACTGGCTGGTGGCCAGCTACGCCGCCGTCTACGTGGGAGTGGCCCGGGCCTCGATCGACGCGGCGGCGGAGCACCTCAACGCGCGAGGTCTGGCCGGCCTGCCGGCTGTCCGCGCCCGGCTCGGGCGGGCCGACGCCGCGGTGGCGGCGGCGGAGCTTGTGGTGGCCGAGGCGGCCCGCCGGGTGGACGAGACCCCTGGTGACGCCGAGACCAACCGCTGGGTGTGGCGGGCGAAGCTGCTGGCCGGTACCACCGCGGCAGAGGTGGCCGCCTCCATGCTGGAGGCGGCCGGCACCTCCGCCACCCGGCGCGGCCACCCGCTGGAGCGCCTCTACCGGGACGCCCGCTGCGGTTCGCTCCACCCGGCGACCTCCGACGTCTGCGCCGACTGGCTCGGCATCGCCGCTCTCGGCGGCGACCCGGACCGCGACGGGTCGACGCCTCGTTGGTGAGCGTGAGGAGTCCGAGTGGGAGAAAGGTGGGACCGTGTCCGTACCGGTGATCGCGGGCGTGGGCACGGCTCATCCGCCCTCCGTCGAGCAGCACGAACTGTGGGAGAAGTTCTTCTCCCGGCATTTCTCCGGCACCACCCGTACGCTCGCCGAGCGGATCTTCGCGAACTCCGGCGTCACCCGACGGCAGGCGGCGGTGAACCCGCTGATCGAGGACGTCTCCGACTGGCCGACCGAGCGGCGGATGCGCCGGTACCAGGTCGAGGCGTTGCCGCTGGGCAAGGAGGCGGTCGGCCGGGCGCTGACCGCGGCCGGCCTGGCCGCCGGTGACATCGGGCTGTTCGTCGTCTGTTCGTGCACCGGGTACGCGACCCCCGGGCTGGACATCCTGCTCGCCCGGGATCTGGGCATGGCACCGGCGGCCCAGCGGATGTTCGTCGGTCACATGGGCTGCTACGCGGCCCTGCCGGGGCTGGGCGCGGTGGGTGACTTCGTCACCGCGCGGGGCCGCCCGGCGCTACTGCTCTGTGCCGAGCTGACCAGCCTGCACCTACAGCCGTCGTCGGCCCGGGTGGACACCCAGCAGATCGTCTCCCACGCACTCTTCTCGGACGCCGCGGTCGCCGTCGTGGTGATTCCGGACGGCCGGGGGTACGCGCTGCGGGAGGTCGCCTCGGTCACCGACACGTCCACCGCCGATCACATGACCTGGGACGTGACCGACACCGGGTTCCGGATGGGGCTGTCGCCGAAGGTGCCGCAGGTGCTGTCGGCCCACGTCCGGGGGCTGGTCGACGACCTGCTGGCCCGCCACGGCACCACCGTGTCCCAGGTGGACGGCTGGGCCGTTCACCCGGGTGGCCCGCGCATCCTCAACGTGGTGGAGCGGGAGCTGGGCCTGGCGCCGGCGGCGCTGGCCGCGTCGCGGGAGACCCTGGACGAGCAGGGCAACTGTTCGTCCCCCACGGTGCTGTTGATCCTCGACCGGCTGTTCCGGGCCGCGCCGTCTCCGCGCCGGGTGGTGATGCTGGCCTTCGGGCCCGGGCTGACGCTCTACGCCGCGCTGCTGGAACGGCACGCCTGACCACCTGAGCGGCTACGCTTGGCGGATGGACGTCGATCCCGCCTACCGGCTGCGGGGCGCCCTGCTCGCCGCCGCTGGCGTGGCCGCGCTGGCCGTCGGCGGCTGGTGGTGGCAGGCGGCGGCCCCGGCGCCGGGTGGGTCGGGCGTACCGCCGGGCGCGGGGTCCGGCGTCGGGCTCGCACCGGACGAACCCTCGCGCACCACCGAGGTGTGGCAGGTGGATCGGCGGACGGGCAGCATTCTCGGGGCGGACCCGGCGGCGGGCTCCACGGTTGTCCTGGACTCGGGCACGGGGGCGGTGCTCCGGATGGACGGCGACACCGAGGGCGGTGCCATCGAGCCGGGCTACGGCTACCCGGGCGCGTGGCGGCCGGGTAGCCGCACCGCGGTGTGGACCGAGCACGCGACGCTGGACGTCGGCGAGTCGGTGGTCCGGCAGGCGCAGATCGCCGACGGCGAGTCGCACCTGCTGCGCTTCAGCTGCACCGGCCCTGGTGAGCTGCTGGTCATGGTCGCTGGCGGTCGGGCGGCCGATCCGTTGACGGCCGGTTGCGACGGAGCGGTGACCATGACGGAGATCACCGGCACCGGCGGTCCGGTGCGGGTGTCGTTCTCGCCCGCCGGAGCGGAGCCGATCCAGCTCGAGGCCGAGCTGATCGCCCTGTGGTGACGGCCGCCGGGTGAGGTGCCGTCAGCCGGCCAGCCGGGCCAGCTCGGCGTGGTAGTCGGCGATCGAGGCGACCTCGGGGACCACCAGGACGATCCGGCCGGTCCGGTCGGCGAGCAGGGCGGTCACGGCGTCCGGGCTGGCCGGTACGTGCAGGAACCCGCGTAGTCCGCCGGCGGGGTCGGCCAGCGTCCGTACGTCGGCGCCGGGTGGTGCCGCCCTGGGGTTGTCGGCGGCCACGGTGGCCACGGTCACCCCGGCGGGCGCCGCCGCCGCTGCCTCGGCGACCCGGTCCGGGCAGGCGCACCCGTCGACGAGCAGCACCACCGCCGGCAGCAACCCGCGCAGGGGTACCGGCGTATGCCCGGTGTCGACCAGATCCAGCGCGGGTAGGGCGCGGCCGGCCAACTGGGCCGGCGTCGGTTCGGGGATGCTGGCGGCCGGCTCGGGGTAGCGGCCCGGCCGGGGCCAGGTGACGGTGGCCAGGCCGGCGACCGCGGCCACGACCGCGACCAGGAGCACGAGTACGGGGACGGCGGGCGGGCGCCATCGGCGGGGATGGGCCGGCACCCGGCGACGCAGCTCGCGACGGACCTGTTCGGCCTCGTCCGCCAGCGCGGAGACGTCGTCCGGCACGACGACCCGGCCCCACTCGGGAGGCAGGTCGGGCAGCCCGGGACCGTCGGCGTCAGCCTTGCCCATTACGACCCCCTGGAACCTCGCGGGTGTGCGGACAGCGGCGCTCCTCCAGCGTCCCGCACTGGGCCCGGTCCCGCTACCGCTGCCCACACTCGGGTACGGCGGGATACCATGGGTTGGGTGCGTAGCCCCTGATCTCGGCGCTTGCGCCTCCTGATCCAGACGTTCCTCGCCATCCGTGTCCGGGGGTCATCTCTGGGTTACGGAGCGTGTTCGAATCATCGGCTTGATGGTCTGTCAAGCCGAAGAAATACCTCTCACAGGGCCCCTGAGCTGCGCCAACGGTCAGGACAGCGGTGAGACATCGGTGCCTGAGCGTGTTACCCTAGACACAGCGAAAGGGGTTTCGAACCTATGGTTTTCAGTGTCGGCGAGACCGTTGTTTACCCCCACCACGGGGCCGCACTCATCGAGGCAATCGAGACTCGGGTCATCAAGGGCGAGCCCAAGCAGTACCTCGTCCTGAGGGTCGCGCAGGGTGACCTGACGGTCCGGGTACCGGCTGAGAACGCCGAGATCGTGGGTGTGCGCGAGGTGGTGGGCGAAGAGGGCCTCGGCAAGGTCTTCGACGTACTCCGGGCTCCGCACACCGAGGAGCCGACCAACTGGTCGCGGCGTTACAAGGCAAATCTGGAGAAGCTGGCTTCCGGCAACCCGCTGAAGGTGGCCGAGGTCGTTCGCGACCTGTGGCGCCGTGAGCGGGAGCGGGGGCTGTCCGCGGGCGAGAAGCGCATGCTCGCCAAGGCCCGCGACATTCTCGTCGGCGAGGTCGCGCTGGCTGAGAAGAGCACCAAGGACGAGGCGGAGATGCTGCTCGACAAGGTGCTGACCGAGGCCTAGTCCGCACAGCATCGTCGTACCCAATTCGTAGCGAAGAAACCCGAGGACCGCGACGTGACCGCGCAGCTCAATCCGCGCGGTGACGTCGCGGTCCTCGTGCCTGCGGCCGGTGCCGGCGTACGCCTGGGTCCGGGCCGCCCGAAGGCGCTGCGGCTGCTGGCCGGGGAGTCGCTGCTGGTGCACGCGGTCCGCCGGCTGGCGGCCGCCGGATCGGTGCACACCATCGTGGTGGCCGCCCCGGTCGCGGACGTCCCCGCCGTGCGCGACCTGCTCGCCCCGATCGCCCCGGTGACGGTGGTGCCCGGCGGGGCGGAACGGCAGGCATCCGTGGCCGCCGCCCTCGCCGCCGTGCCTCCCGGCCCCGACATCGTCCTCGTCCACGACGCGGCCCGCGCGCTGGCCCCGCCCGCGCTGGTGGAGTCGGTGGCCGCCGCCGTCCGAGCGGGTCACGACGCGGTGATCCCCGTCCTGCCGGTCGTCGACACGATCAAGGAGGTCGACGCGGGTGAGGTGGTGCTCGGCACCGTCGACCGTTCCGCGCTGCGCGCCGTGCAGACCCCGCAGGGTTTCCGCCGGGCGGTGCTGACCGC
This sequence comes from Micromonosporaceae bacterium KJ-029, assembly GCA_005402585.1. GTDB lineage: Bacteria > Actinomycetota > Actinomycetes > Mycobacteriales > Micromonosporaceae > Micromonospora. The sequence goes on from BIFP01000021.1 coordinate 171,920, forward strand.
CGCGCACGCCGCCGCCGGCGACGCGCTCACCGACGACGCCGGGCTGGTGGAGAAGCAGGGCGTGCCGGTGTTCTGCGTACCCGGCTCGGATCACGCCCTGAAGATCACCCGGCCCTTCGACCTGGCCCTGGCTGAGCACCTGCTGGCGACCGGCGGATGACGCGTACCCTCGATTCATGATCGTTCCTCGGGTGGCCATCGGGACCGACGTGCACGCCTTCGAGGCCGGGCGGCCGTGCTGGGTGGCCGGCCTGCACTGGCCGGACCAGGACGGCCTGGCCGGGCACTCCGACGCCGACGTGGCCGCCCACGCCGCGTGCAACGCGCTGCTCTCCGCCGCCGGTCTGGGCGATCTCGGCGTCAACTTCGGGGTGGGTCAGCCCGAGTGGGCCGGGGCGAGCGGGGTGGCCCTGCTCACCGAGGCCGCGCGCCGGGTGCGGGCCGCCGGCTTCGCCATCGGCAACGTGTCGGTGCAGGTCGTCGGCGTCCGGCCCAAGATCGGCCCGCGGCGCGAGGAGGCCCAGCGGGTGCTCTCTGACGCGGTCGGGGCACCGGTGACCGTCTCCGCCGCCACCACCGACGGTCTGGGGTTCACCGGGCGCGGCGAGGGGCTCGCCGGGATCGCGGTGGCGCTGGTGTACGAGCAGCCGAGCGCCTAGGCTCGCGCGATGTCCGCCGACGTCCCCGCCGAACCGTCCGCCGCCGACGGCTACCACCAGCGCGCCACGCTCCTCGCCGAGCTGGGCCGCTACGACGAGGCCGCCGCCGAGTTGGGCTTCGCCCTCGCCCTCGACCCGGCCGACACCGAGGCATTGATCATGATCGCCCGGGTTCACCTGGCCGCCGGCCGGCCCGCCGAGGCGCTGGCCGCCGCCGAGTCCGCCGTTACCGCCGCCCCGGGGCAGGTTCCCCCGCTCGTCGTCCGCGGCCTGGCCTTCGGCGATCTGGAGCGGTACGCCGAGGCTGCCCGTACCGCCGACGAGATCCTGGCGCTCGGGCCGCAGGACGCGTACGCCCAGCGCAGCGCGGCGGCGATCCTGGCCGGCTCGCGCAACGGCCAGCCGGCGTTGAACGCGGCCTGGCACGGGGTGGAGCTGGCCCCGGAGGAGCCGCAGGGACATCTGGTGCTCGGCCTGGTGGCGGCCAACATGCGGATGTACGACCTGGCCGAGCGGGCCTATCGGGAGGCGTTGCGGCTGGACCCGCGGCTTGCCGAGGCGGGCGACGATGTCGGGGTGCTGCGGCTGGAACAGCGGCGCTGGACCGCGACGCTGGAGCGGTTGGCGGAGGCGGCGGTGGCCAACCTGCCGCCCACCGACCCAGGCCGGCCCGATGGATCCCATGGCGGCCCGAACGAGCCTCACGGGGCCCGCAACGCCCCAGACCGGCCGGACGCATCCCAGGACGATCCGAACCGGATCGACGAGGCCCAGGACGCTCCGAAGCGTCCCGGTGAAGGCCAGCGCGAACCGGGCTGGCCCGGCGAGGACCGGCACGAAGCGGGCTGGCCCAGCGAGGGGCGCAACGGGCCAGGCCGGCCTGATGAGAGTCAGCCTGATGGAGGCGGCACCGGCGAGCGCGGGTACGGGCCCGGCCGGCTGAACGATCGTCGTGAGCCGTCGGCCTTCGGCGGGACCGGTTCGTTCGGCACGGGTCAGGTCGGTGCCGGATCGGCCGACGTGGGGCCCGTCGTCGCGCGCCGAACGGTGCCGGCGGGGCTTCGGCAACTCGTGATGTGGGGCGCCGGCTGGTCGGTGGTCGCGGCAATCGTGGTCGCCTGCTCGGCCGCTACCGGACCCGGATTCTCCCGGCTGCTGGCGGTGCTGGCGGCGGCTGGCGGCGGCGTCGTGCTGTGGCGGCACGCGTCGCGGCTGCCCGGCCTGACCCGGACCGTCCTGCCTGTCCTGCGCCGGACGGACCGTCCGCTCGCCCTGGCCGTCTACGCGGCCGGTGCCGCGCCCGCGCTGATCCTGCTCTACGCCCTGCTCGGCACCGCGTGGCCGCTGGTCCTGGCGATCGGGGTCGCCACCGTCGCCCAGCTCGCGATCATCTCCCGCCCGGTGGCCTGAGCCCGGCGGGGCAGCTTGTGTTAAGAAGGGGCCCCTTCACCTCGCGAGGCGTTAATAGGGGGCCCTTCCTTTCTCAGCGGCGTGCCCAGGTCCAGGCGTACGCCTCGTCCTCGCACTCCGGCGCCGCGTCGCAGAGGTCCAGCGGGCGGAAGGTGTCGACCATGACCGCCAGCTCGTCGAAGAAGTCCACCCCGATGGAGCGTTCCGCCGCACCGGGCTGCGGGCCGTGCGTGAAGCCGGACGGGTGCAGCGAGATCGAGCCCTGTTCGATGCCGGAGCCGCGCCGGGCCTCGTAGTTGCCGCCGGTGTAGAAGAGCATCTCGTCGGAGTCGACGTTGTGGTGGTGGTACGGCACCGGGATGGCGTCCGGGTGGTAGTCGACCTTGCGTGGCACGAACGAGCAGATCACGAAGTTCGGGCCCTGGAAGGTCTGGTGCACCGGCGGCGGCTGGTGGATCCGGCCGGTGATCGGCTCGAAGTCGTGGATGGAGAACGCCCACGGGTACAGGTGCCCGTCCCAGCCGACCACGTCGAACGGGTGGTTGGCAAAAACATGACGCGTCCATACCGTGCCGTCACCACCCGGGCGTGCCGCCCGGGACCGGTGGCGTACCAGCACCTCGACGTCGGAGCCGTCGACCAGCAGCGGCGTGTCCGGTCCCCGGACGTCCCGCTCGCAGTAGGGCGAGTGTTCCAGGAACTGGCCGCGTACGGACAGGTAGCGCTTGGGCGGGCCGATGTGCCCGGACGCCTCGATGGCGAGCAGCCGGGTCGGCGCGTCCCCGGTGGGCACCAGGCGGTGCACCGTCGAGGTCGGAATGATCACGTAGTCACCGGCCACGGCGTCCAGCACGCCGAAGGTCGACTCGACCCGCAGCGCGCCCGCCTCGACGTACAGGCACTGGTCGCCGGTGGCGTCGCGGAACAGCGGGGAGGGTCGGTCGGCCAGCACGTACGCGATCCGTACGTCGTCGTTGGCGAGCAGGTACCGCCGGCCGAGGACCGGGTCGGCCCCGGCGCCGTCGAGCTTGTGGGTGCGCAGGTGCCGGGGCTTGAGCGGGAGGTTGGGCACCCGGGTCACGGCGGGCGGGGTGAACTCCTCGGCCGCGACGATCGCGGTCGGGGCGTGCCGGTGGTACAGCAGCGACGAGTCGGAGGAGAAACCCTCCTGGCCCATCAGTTCCTCGGTGTAGAGGCTGCCGTCGGGCTGCCGGAACTGGGTGTGGCGCTTCCGCGGCACCTCGCCGACGCTGCGGTAGTACGGCATGTCGCCCTCCCGGTCACCAACCTGGCGCGTCCGATAATCGGACGCTGTTGTCCGCTTCTCAAAGCGTCCCGTACATTCTTGTCTCGTGTCAACGCAGCTGCCCGCACTCGTCGCCGGCCTGGTCGACGACGCCGCCGTCTTCCCGCCGGGCAGCGCGTCGCTGCCCGACGCCGTCGCCGCCCACCGGCGGCACCGCGCTGCCTGGTACGCCGACCTGGTAGGTCCGCTGCTGCTGCCCGCCTCCCGGCTGGCCGAACTGCCCGCGCTGCTCGGCGACGGTGAGCGGATCGCGGTGGGGATGATCGGCGACGTCCCGCTCGGCGAGCTGGGCAAGGCGTGCGCCGAGGCCGACCCGCGCGTCGAGATCCGACAGATCGAGGCGGCCGTGGCCAAGCGCGGCGAGGATCCGCTGCCCGGCACGACCGAGCTGGTCGCGCTGGCTCGTGCCATCGGCGACCGCCCCGTCTACGCGGAGATCCCGCTCACCTTCGGGCTGACGGCGGCGCTGGACGTGCTGGCCGCCGCCCGCGCCGAGGGGGTGCCGGTGGCGGCCAAGTTCCGCACCGGGGGGCTGGCTGCGGAACTCTTCCCCAGTCCCGCCGAGCTGGCCGCCGTGATCGGGGCGTGCCGGGACCGGCGGGTGCCGTTCAAGCTGACCGCCGGGCTGCACCACGCGGTGCGGCAGGTGGACCCGGAGACCGGCTTCACCCACCACGGATTCGGCAACGTGCTCGCCGCCACACTGGCCGCCGCCGAGGGGGCCACCGTGGCCGCCATCGCCGAACTGCTCACCGTGCGCGACGAGCGACCCCTGGTGGAGTGGACCGACGGCCGGCGCGACGGGACGCGTCCGCTGTGGGTGGGCTTCGGCTCGTGCAGCATCGCGGAACCACTGTCCGATCTGATCCGGCTGGGGCTGGTGAACGGGGGCTACGAGGCATGAGCGAGCGGAGGACTGGCATGAGCTGGGTGGCGGGTGCGGACGGTTCGGGCTTCGGGGTGCACCACCTGCCGTACGGGGTCTTCCGGGTGGGCGACGATGCGCCGCGCATCGGCGTACGCATCGGGGATCTCGTGCTGGACCTGGCCGGCGCGGAGGCCGCCGACCTGGTGCTGGCCGGCGGGGCGCTGCGCCAGCCGACGCTGAACGCGTTCCTGACGCTGGGCCGCCCGCAGTGGACGGCCGCGCGCCAGCGGATCACCGAGCTGCTCACCGACCCGGCCCACCGGGCGGCCGTGGAGCCGCTGCTGGTGCCGCTTGGCGAGGTGCGGATGGAGCTGCCCTTCGAGGTGGCCGACTACGTCGACTTCTACTCCTCGGAGCACCACGCCGCCAATGTCGGCCAGATCTTCCGCCCCGGCCAGCCGCCGTTGCTGCCGAACTGGAAGCACCTGCCGATCGGCTACCACGGCCGGGCCGGCACGGTGGTGGTCTCCGGCACGCCGGTGGTACGCCCGCACGGCCAGCGGCCGAGTCGCGAGGGGCCGACCTTCGGCCCGTCGGCGCGCCTCGACATCGAGGCCGAGGTCGGTTTCGTGGTCGGCGTACCCAGCCCGCTCGGCCGCCGGGTGGCCGCCGCCGACTTCGCCGACCACGTGTTCGGCGTGGTGCTGGTCAACGACTGGTCGGCCCGGGACATCCAGGCGTGGGAGTACCAGCCCCTCGGCCCGTTCCTGGGCAAGTCGTTCGCCACCTCGGTCGCCGCCTGGGTGACGCCCCTGGACGCGCTGCGGCACGCCTTCGTCCCGGCACCCGAGCAGGACCCGCCGGTGGCGGACTACCTGCGTGACGAGCCGCACCTGGGGCTGGACCTGCGGCTGGCGGTGAGCTGGAACGGCGAGCCGGTCAGCGAACCACCGTTCGCCGGCATGTACTGGACGCCGGCCCAGCAACTGGCCCACCTGACCGTCAACGGTGCCTCGCTGCGTACCGGCGATCTCTACGCCTCCGGCACCGTCTCCGGCCGCCGGCGTGACCAGGTCGGCTCGTTCCTGGAACTGAGCTGGGGCGGCACCGAGCCGGTCACCGTGGGCGGGACGGAACGCACCTTCCTCGCCGACGGTGACACGGTGACGATCACCGCCACCGCCCCGGGACCGGACGGCACCACCATCGCGTTGGGCGAGGTGACGGGCACCATCCTGTCCGCTGACTGACCCCAATCCGACAGGCGTCCTTGATCGCACCAACTGTGCGATCAAGGACCGTCACCCGCGTCGTTGATCGCTCGGAATTCCGTCGCCACGCCGCGCCGGGCCGACCGGTGCCCCCGTTCCGGTCGGCCCGGCCTCGGCTGGCGGCATGTCGAAGCCGAGGGAGATGACGACGATGCACGATCTCGTGGGCGCGGTCTGGCGTACCAGCAGCCGCTCGAACGACCAGGGGCTCTGTGTGGAGGTGGCCGACAACCTGGCCCGGGTCCACGGTGTGGTGGGCATTCGGGACTCCAAGGACCAGGCCGGGCCGGTGCTGGTCGTCAGCCCGCCCGGCTGGAGCGCGTTCGTCGACGCGATCCGGGTGGGGCGCTTCGCCCGCTGACGTCCCACGGGGTCTCCGGTGGAGGATTCTCCACCCGGGGACCCCACAGGACATTCACGCCGCGTACCGTCGACGCCACGGGAGGTGGCATGGCGACTGTTGCGGTCAACGGGTTGGTCCCGGCGCAAGCGGCCGACCTGTGGCGAGTGCTCACCGACCTTCCCCGGCGCTTTCCCGCCGGCGGCCCGATCGAGGTGCTGACCCCAGGCGCGTTCGGGCCGGGCACCGCTTGGCGCGAGACGCGCACCCGGCCGGACGGCAGCGCGCTGGTCGAGGAGTTCGTCGTGCTGGCGGCCGAGCCGCCCCGGCGGCTGGTGCTCGGCTCACCTGGTGACGGGGTCGACTACCGGATCACCTGGACGCTGCGCGACGTGCGGCGTCGCCGGCGCCGCTACGCCGCGGTGCGGGTGACCGTCCAAGCGCTGCCCGCCGCGCCGTCCGGGCGGGCCGTCGCACTGCTGCTCGGCGGGCTGGCCGTGCGCGCGGCGGAGAAGGTGCTGCGGCAGGACATCGCCGCGCTGGCCGAGGCCGCCGACCGTCACGCCGAGGCGGCCTGACCCCGCCCGTCCCACCGGACCACGCCCTGGAGCAAGCACTCAGCCCGGCTGGATAGGGTGCCGGTCGGAGGTGCGGCATGGGGTGGGCGACGGGTTGGCGGCGGATCGTGGCGGTGGGCGCGGTCGCCGTCGTGGTCGCGCTCACCGCGATCACCGCGTACCGCGTACTCGCCCCGGCCGAGGTGAGTACGGTCGCCCGAGGTGACTACCCGCCGGACACCGCTCCGGAGGCCGGCGTGGTGGGCCGGTTGCCGGTGGCCCCGCTGGTCGTTGACGGCCGCCTACGGGTGTACGCGGCACCGCGTCAGATCTACGCCGACGGGCCGGTGGACGGCCGGCACCGGACCACGCCGTACTGGTCGTACCGGCGGTGGCCGGCGCAGGTCAGCGGTGTCGTGGCGGACGGGACCAGGGTGGTCGGCCACTGGTCGGACGGGAAGCTGGTGGCGCTGGACGCGCGTACCGGACAGGTGGTCTGGCGGGTCGACAGCCCCACCCCCGCCGAGGGCTGGACCGCCCGTCGCACCGGGACCGCGGCGGTCTGGAGCCCGCCTAGCCTCTTCCTCGGCCGGACCGCCGACGGCCAGCCGGTACTGGTGGTGTCCGGTCCGCAGCGGATCGCCGGCTTCGGGCTCGCCGACGGCCGGCAGCTCTGGTCGGCGGAGGTGGACGGCTCGTGCCGTACCGACGTGGGCACCACCGCAGCAGGGCAGTTCGCCGCGGTGGACCGGTGCGCCAACCCAGCCGCCGTCGAGTTCCGCGACGTGGCCACCGGCGCGTCGGTCACCCGCTGGCAGCCGCCCGGCGCGTCCGCCGAGTGGATCGTCACCCCGGTCGGCTGCGTCACCCACCGCGTCCAGTGCCGTGGCTTGCGCGTCACCGGTCCCGCCGACGACGGGGGGCGGGGCTGGCTGGTCGGCACGGGCACGCCGGTGCCGGCGGCGGCTCTCGACCCGGCCGGCACCGTGCTGGACGGTGACCGGGCTGTCGGTGCGGCCGACGGCACGGTGACCGGGCGGGCCGTCCGCACCGGCAAGGAGCTGTGGCGGCGTACCGACCTCGGATCCGTCCGGATCGTCGCTGCCCAGCCCGGCCGGGTGCATCTGCTCACCGAGACCAACGACCTGATCACGCTCGACCCGCGAACCGGCGTGGAACGCTCGCGCTTCCCGCTGAACGTGGACAGTGACGGCCTCGGCTGGGCGCCCGGATCGGCGTACGCGGGCGACGGTTACCTGGCGCTGGAGCGGCTCCGCGAACCGGTCGCCCCGGACGCCGACGACCAGCGTTACTTCCTCACGGCTGAGCCGGTGGTGCTCGCCGCGACCTGAGCGGCCGGCCCGCGCCGGAGGTACAGCATGTGTCCGGGGGTGTGCTTCCAGTGCGAATGTCGGACGAATCGGACAAAAGTGGCGTATGGTGTTGGTTGCGGGCTTCCGGGCCGGTCCGCTGGGGGATGGCGGACCGGCCCGGCCCTGCCTTGCTCGGTGGGCCGCGATCGGGCCCTCGGCCGGCTCAGCCCAGCGCCGCCTCCGCCGCGGCCAGGAAGGTGTCGTTCTCGGCCGGCGTGCCGATGGTGACCCGGACCCCGTCACCGGCGAACGGCCGGACGATCACGCCCCGAGCCTCGCAGGCCCTGCCGAAGTCCACCGCCCGGTCGCCCAGCGGCAGCCAGACGAAGTTCGCCTGGCTGGAGGGCACGTCCGGCACGAGCTTGCGCAGCGCCTCGGTGACCCGCTCTCGCTCGGCCACCACCAGCGCGCAGCGTCGCCGCACCTCGTCCGCCTGGGCCAGCGCGGCCAGCGCACCCGCCTGCGCGGCCATGCTGGTGGAGAACGGCGTGACGACCTTGCGTACCGCCGCCGCCACCTGCGGCTGCGCGACCAGGAAGCCGATCCGCAGGCCGGCCAGGCCCCACGCCTTGGACAGGGTGCGCAGCACCGCCACGTTGGGCCGGTCGGCGTAGCTCAGCCCGTCCGGCACCTCGGGGTCGGTGACGAACTCGCGGTACGCCTCGTCGATCACCACCAGCACGTCGTCCGGCACGGCGTCGAGGAAACGGTCCAGCTCGGCGCGGCGTACCGCGGTGCCGGTCGGGTTGTTGGGGTTGCAGACCAGGACCATTCGCGTGCGGTCGGTCACCGCCGCGGCCATCGCCGCCAGGTCGTGCCCGTGCCCGGCGTCGTTGGGCACCTGCACGCTGGTCGCGCCGCTGGTCGCGGCGATGATCGGGTACGCCTCGAACGAGCGCCACGAGTAGACCAGCTCGTCGCCGGGCAGGCAGGTGGCCCGGACCAGGTGCTCGGCCAGCGCCACCGAGCCGCAGCCGGTGGCGATCCGGTCGGGGTCCACCCCGTACCGCTCGGCGAGCGCCTGACGGAGTGCGACGACGCCCATGTCCGGGTAGCGGTGCACCCCGGCGGCGGCCTCGGCGACCGCCTCCACGACGCCGGGCAGCGGGCCGTACGGCACCTCGTTGCTGGCCAGCTTGATGGCCTCGGGCAGGCCCAGCTCGCGGGCCAGGTCGGCCGGGCTGCGGCCGGGCACGTAGTTGGGCAGCGCGTCAAGGTCGGCGCGGGTCAGCCGCAGCGCCGGCTGCTGGCGTCCGGTGTCGGTCATGGAGTTTCTCCCGGGGGGTTGGCGCGGTCTTCGGGGGTACGGGGAAGCTGGACCACCACGGTCTGCGCGCGCTTGTCGTGCAGCGCCTGCCGCAGCGGGTCGAAGAGCGGGGAGAGCGCGTCGATCAGCTGAAGCAGCAGACCGAGGCCGCAGCAGTACCAGAGCAGGGTCGGCAGGCCGAGAGTGTTCCACCGACGCAGCGCCCGGCCGAAGCCGAGCGGTGCGTCCGCCTCGACCGGCACCGCCTTGATCCGCAGCACCCGCTTGCCGAAGGTCTGCCCGGTGGCCGCCATCGACGGCACCTCGTACGCGAGCCAGAGCGAGGTGGCGATCAGCAGGATCGCCACGATCAGCGCACTGAACTGCTCGCCCAGCGCTGGTAGTGGCTCGGTCGTCCGGTCCTGAGCCTGCACTCGGCGCAGGAACTCGTCGAAGGTCGGGGAGACCTCGTGCCAGAGGCGCCGGACGAACCAGCCGTTGACCAGTGCGTTGAGCACGAAGACGATGCCGAAGTCGATCAGCCGGGCGCCGAGCCGGGCGCCGAACGAGGCCAGCGGCAACCCGTGCGGCCGGGGCTCGGGCTGACGCCCCGGCCAGGTCGGGTACGGCCAGCCCGGCGGCGGGCCCTGTCCTGCCGCACCGGCCTGCCAGCCCGGCGGCGGGCCCTGCTGCCAGTTGGGTGGCGGGCCGTACCCGGGTGGTGGACCGGGGACGGTTGGCGTGGCGGTGGGCGCGGCCGGGGTCGCCGGTTCGGGCTCGGGCGCCGGTTCGGGCTCGGGCGGGGGTGGACCTTCGGGTGGGGTGGCGTCGACCGGAATGGGCGCGCCGATCCAGCCCTCGCCGTCCCAGTACCTGCGGGTCTGCGGATCTGCGGGGTCGACGTACCAACCCGGTGCCACGCTCACGTCACGGCCTCGCTGCGCTCGTTCACCTCGACACCTTAACGACGACCGTGCCGGCGAACTTGTCGTGGAGGCACTGCTGCCAGGGCTTGTCCCACAACTGCCAGAGCCCGTCGACGTAGCTGGCGCCGGGCACCAGGGACCCGCCGACGAACTGCACGAGGTACCGCTTCCCGGCCATCCGGCGGTCCAACGTGCCGGTCGGGTCGAGCGGGACCACCCGCAGCTGCATCGCCTTCTTGCCGAAGGTCTGCCCGGTCCGCTTGAGGTACTCGACGTGATACAGCCAGTAAAGCCCCAGCATCAGCACGAACAGCGCGGCCTGGAGCAGCAGCATCGGCACCAGGAAGTCGGTGAACACCGTGGCCGGGCCGGGCTCGACGAGCGTGCCGTCCGGGTTGGTCTGGCTGATCGAGCTGAAGATCCGGAACCAGACGACCAGGAAGAGCGGCAGGAACAGCACCATCATGACGCCGCTCGCGATCACCGAGTCGATCAGGTACGCCAGCAGCCGGTCGCCGAAGCTCGCCAGCGGCTGGCCTCCCGGACCCAGCACCGGCGGCGGGGGCGGCGGTCCAGTCCCCCAACCCGGCGGGGGAGGCCCAGCCCCCCAACCCGGCGGGGGCGGCGGTCCAGCCCCCCAACCCGGCGGGGGAGGCCCGGGCGCCCATCCCGGCGGGGGGAGCGCCCCGGCCGGGCCGGGCCAGCCCGGTGGCGCCTGGCCGGGCGGGGTGAACTGTGGCGGTATCGGGTTCGGCTGACCGGTGGGCGGCACGGTACCGCCGGCCGCGGGCGTGGGCCCGCCGGCCGGCGGCATCGGGTGTGCGGGAGGCTGGGTCACGCTCGACAGTGTTACAGGTTGCCGCGCTTTTCCTGCTCACGCTCGATCGCCTCGAAGAGCGCCTTGAAGTTGCCCTTGCCGAAGCCGAGCGATCCGTGCCGCTCGATCAGCTCGAAGAAGACGGTCGGGCGGTCCTGCACCGGCTTGGTGAAGATCTGCAGCAGGTAGCCGTCCTCGTCCCGGTCGACCAGGATCTTGCGGGCCTTCAGCTCCTCGATCGGCACCCGCACCTGGCCGATCCGGGCGCGCAGCTCCGGGTCGTCGTAGTACGAGTCCGGGGTCTCCAGGAACTCGACGCCCGCTGCCCGCATCGCGTCGACGCTGGCCAGGATGTCGTTGGTGGCGACGGCAATGTGCTGGGCCCCGGGGCCCTGGTAGAACTCCAGATACTCGTCGATCTGCGACTTCTTGCGGGCGATGGCCGGCTCGTTGAGCGGGAACTTCACCTTGCGGGTGCCGTTCGCGACCACCTTGCTCATCAGGGCGGAGTAGTCGGTCGCGATGTCGTCACCGATGAACTCGGCCATGTTGCTGAAGCCCATGACCCGCTTGTAGAACTCGACCCACTCGTCCATCCTGCCGAGTTCCACGTTGCCGACCACGTGGTCGACGGCCTGGAAGAACCGCTTCGGCTGGATGCCAGCGTCGATCATCGGCTGCCGGTCCACGATCGGCCCACGAGCGGCGAAGCCGGGCAGGAACGGGCCGGTGTAGCGGGACCGGTCGATCAGGGTGTGCCGGGTGTCGCCGTACGCGGCGATGGCCGCCAGCCGGACGGTGCCGTGCTCGTCGGTGACGTCGTGCGGCTCGACCAGGCCGGTCGCGCCCTGGGCGGTGGCGTGCGCGTACGCGGCGTCCACGTCCGGGACCTCCAGCGCGATGTCGGAGACGCCGTCGCTGTGCTTGGCCACGTGCTCGGCGCCCTCGGCGTCAGGGCGGACCGTGCCGGTCAGCACGAACCGGGCCGAGCCGCTGGTCAGCACGTACTGGGCGTGATCCCGGTAGCCCTGCTCCGGACCCCGGTAGGCGACGCAGGTCATGCCGAACGCGGTGGAGTAGTAGTGGGCGGCCTGCTTGGCGTTGCCCACCAGGAAGTGCACGTGGTCGAGTCCCTTGACCGGGAACGGGTCCCGGGTGATGTCGTGGTCGACGGCGCCGACGAGGGCGTCGACGTCGACCTCCTCGGTCGACTCGGGTCGGTCGATCGCCTGGGTCATGGTGGCCTCCCTTGCGTACCGGCCGGCCTCGTGGGCCGACGGGGCGGTGACGTATCTCCGCCGAGCATCGCGGTGACCGGACTCACTGGGCAACACTCTCTGCATCAGCTGGTCAGGTTGCACAAACGGTATGGTCATCAGGCATGAGCACTGGCCAGGTTGTACAGCTTGACGAACTGGACGCGAAACTCATCGAGCTGCTCGCGGAGGAGCCCCGGATCGGGGTGCTGGAGTGCTCCCGTCGGTTGCGGGTGGCCCGGGGCACCGTCCAGGCCCGGCTCGACAAGTTGGTCGGCCGCGGTGTGATCGGCGGGTTCGGGCCGGAGGTCTCGCCCGCCGCGATCGGGTTCTCGGTGACCAGCTTCGTCACCCTGGAGATCAGCCAGCGGCACGGGCACGACCCGGTCACCCGGCACCTCGCGGCGATCCCCGAGGTGTTGGAGGCGCACACCATCACCGGGTCCAGCGACCTGCTCTGCCGCATCGTGGCCCGCTCGAACACCGACCTCCAGCGGGTGATCGACCAGATCGTGGCGTACGAGGGGATCGCCCGCGCCTCCACGATCATCGCCCTCGCCGAGCAGATCCCGTACCGCACCCTCCCCCTCGTCCGCTCCGCGGCTGGTTGAAAGGAAGGGCCCCTTGTTAACGCCTCCGGTAGAGGAAGGGCCCCCTGTTATCACTCCGCGGTGCCCCGGCTCGACGGTTCAGCCCTCGGCGAGGGCGTCGCCGAGCGGGGTGCGCTGGTAGCGGACAGCCCGACCGGAGCGGACCCGGGTGACCAGGCCGGCGTTGCGCAGCACCGCCAGGTGGTCGCCCACGCCGCCCAGGCTCAGCCCGAACTGGGCGACGAGTTGGCTGGTGGTGGCCGGCGCGGACAGCGCCCGCAGCACCGCCGCCCGGGATCGCCCGACCAGCCGGTCCAGCGCGTCATCTGGTCGGGCCGGATCGAGTGGACCGAGCAACTCGGCCACCCCGGAGGCCCGGTAGACGATCGCGTACGGCCACGGCTGCTCGACGTACGTGATCAAGGTCCCGAAGACGGTGGGTACGAAGAGCAGGCCCCTTCCGGCCAGTGAGTGTGTCGCCGGATCGCTGTCGGCCACCTCGATGACGCCGACGTCACCGCCGGGAACCCAGCGCAGCCGTGGGTCCAGGTCCGCGACGGCGGCACCCCAGCCGTACGCGAGCAGGCGGCCGGCCCGGTGCACCAGATCCCGTTCGAGGATCGCCCGCAGTCGGGGCCAGTCGGGTTGGACCAGCGCCACCCAGGCCGCCTCGATGGCGTCCGCGAGCAGGTCGACCACGTCCGGTGACGCGTAGATCCGGCGGGCGTACGTCGGTGGGGTGGCCCGGGGGCCGGTGAGGTTGCGGGCAAGTTCGTCGCGGGCCTGCGCCAACGGGGTTGCCCGGACCACGGCCAGCTCGCCGGCGAAGTCCCGCGCGGTGCCGTCCGGCGGCGGCTGGATGAAGTCGGCGTTGTAGCCGCCACGGCGTAGCAGTGCCAGCAACGCGCCGACCGCCGGACGTTCGCGTCGGAGCCGCTCGTACGCGGGCCTGGTCCGGGACACCCACGGCCCCAGGCCGTCGGAGGAACGCTGGCCGGCGTGCAGCCGCAGCGCGGACACCGCCTCACCCAGTGGGGAGATGGCGTACCGGCTGGCCGCCACGTCGGCCGGGGTGACTGCTATCTGCATCCCCACGACCTTTCGCTCTGCAACGAAAGGATAGAGCCGGCCGAGGGTGCGTCGCCATGCTGGCCGGCGTGAACGACACCAGCACGACCGCACCGCCCGCGGTGACCGACCGGCCGGCCACCTTCCGGGACGTCTTCGCCGTCGCCGAGTTCCGGGTCCTCTTCGCCAGCTTCGGCGTCTTCATGATCGGCGAGACGGTGAAGATGCTCGCCCTGTCCGTCCTGGTCTACGAGCGCACCGGGTCCGGACTGCTCGCCGCGCTGGCGTACGTGACCGGTTTCCTGCCGCACGCCCTGGGCGGGCTGTTCCTGCTGGCGCTGGCCGACCGGTGGCCGGCCCGCGCGTTGATCGTCGGCTACGACCTGGTGCGGCTCGCCATGGTGGCGGTGCTCGCCACCGGCGTGCTGTCTCCGGCCGCGATGCTCGGTCTGGTCGCCGTCGTGGGCCTGTTCGGCCCGGTCAGCAGCGCGTCGCGTACCGCGTTGCTGCCCGAGGTGCTGGACGGCGACGCGTACGTGCTGGGGCGGTCACTGCTGACCGTGGCCGCCGGGGGAACGCAGGTGGCGGGGTTCGCCCTCGGCGGCCTTCTGCTCGGGCTCGTCGGCCCGTACGGCGCGCTCTGGCTGACCGCGGTGACCTGTGGCCTCTCCGCATTGCTGGTGCGCGTGGGGCTCGCCCGCCGTCCCGCCCGTGCCCGGTCCGGCCAGGCCGCGGACGACCCGGCGTCGGGCGGCGCGGTTCGGGAGACCCTGCGGGTCAACCGGCAACTGCTCGCCGACCGCCGGATCCGTGGGCTGCTGCTCGCCCAGTGGCTGCCCGGCTCGCTGCTGGTCGGCGCGGAGGGGGTGGCCGTGCCGTACGCGGCCGACCTGGGCCCCGGCGCCAGCGCGGGCGTGCTGCTGATGGCCGGCGCGGGCGGGATGCTGGTCGGCGATCTGCTGGTGGGACGGTTCGTGGCGCCGGCCCGGCGGGAACGGTGGTCGCCGTGGCTCGCGCTGCTGCTCGGCGTACCCATGCTGGCGTTCCTGGCCCGGCCGGCGCTGGTGCCCGGCGCGGTCCTCTTCGCCGTCGCCACCGCGGGCTTCGCCTACCAGCTCGGGCTGGCCCGGCGGTTCCTCGACGCGGTTCCCGAGGCGCGCCGGGGCCAGGCGTTCGGACTGCTCAGCACCGGCCTGATGGCGACGCAGGGGCTGGCCGCGGCGGGCGCGGGTGCGCTGAGCGAGGTGGTGGCGCCGGGCGTGGTGATGGCGGTCGCGGGCGCCGCGTCAGTGGTCGCGACGCTGATCCTGTGGCCCGTGCTCACACCGCCCGGCGCCCGCCGCCCGATGCGGGCCGGCACCGGCGGCTGACCGCTGCGTTAACAGGGGGCCCCTTTACTACCGGAGGCGTTAACAGGGGGCCCTTCCTTGCGCGACACGCGGTGGGGTGCGCGCGGTCGGGGGCGTGGGTGGCTACCGTGTTCCGGTGGCGAAGGGGAGCGGCCTCGGCGTACGTGGCTGGCTGCTGCTCGGCCTCACCACCGTCGTCGCTCTCGCCGCGACCGGAGTGTGGAACCCTTTCCCCAACATGTGGGAATGGGCCAACCGGCGCTCGCCGATCTCCGAGCCGGACGTGGTCTGGCAGCAACGCATCGGCGGCACCCCGCGAAGCGTCACCATCGCCGGGGAGACCGTGGTGGTCGAACAGCGCACCCGGGTCGAGGCCCGCAGCCTGGCCGCCGGCACCCAGCTCTGGGAACGCAAGGCGGACTGGAGTGCGGTGGCCGGCGCCGGCGCTGACTCCGTGGTCGTCGTGGGCCGGCTGCTGGTCAAGGGGTACGAGGTGCTCGACCCGGCCACCGGCGTGACCCGGCGGCGCGACGACGACGCGGTGGCCGTCTGGACCTACCGCGACCTGCTGCTCGACGCGCGCTGTGTCGGCGCCACCGACTGCACCCTGAGCGCCTGGGAACCGCGCGGAAGCGCTCCGCTGTGGACCGCCTTCCTGCCCGGGGTCAGCACCGGCCTGCTCGCCGACAATCCGAACCTGCTCGACACCCGCCGACTCACGGCCACCCGGATCGACGACGAGGTGGCCGGCCCGGAGACGGTGCCGCCGTTGCTGGGATTCCCGGTCGACGGCCGGGTGCACGTGGTGGACACCGCCACCGGCCGGGTGCTCCAGGACGTCGAGCCCGGCCGGGACGAGCGGCTCGCGGTGATCGGCGGCCGGCTGCTGCGCATCGTGGCCCGGTCCCAGGACGGCAACTGCTACTTCGCGATCTCCGGTCGGGACCCGGCCACCGGCCAGGAGACCTGGCAGCGCGCCGGGATCAACCTGCGTACCGCCGACAGCGCCGGATGCGTACAGCGGGAGAACCCGTACGGCGGTCGCAGCGTGCTGGTCGGGGTTGCGGCGGACGGCCGGGAGGCCGTCCTCGACGGGTACGACGGCCGGCTGCTGCTGGTCACCGCCGACGGGGAGCGGGTGCTCGCCGTCGACGACCGGTACGCGATGGTGCGTACCGCCGACCGCCGAACGGTCTCCGCCCGCGAACTCAGCTCCGGCCGGGTCCGGTGGAACCGGCCGGCCGGCGAGAAGGCGGGCGCCGTGCTGACCCCGTACGCGGCCGTCGTCGCCGATGAGAAGCCGTCCCGCCTGGTGGCACTCGACCCGAGTAACGGACGGGAACTGGCCGCGCTGCGCACCTCCGCGAACGCCCTCGCGGTCGGTCCCGCCGGCATGGTGATCGGGGAGGGACGTGAGATCGGATACGTCCGCTTCGGCGCGGCGGCGGGCGACCCGGCGCGCGCCGGTGACGGGAGCGCACCCGGGCCGGCCGGCAGCGGACGGGCCCCCGGCCCGCAGGACAACTGCGGTCCGAAGAACGAACTGTGCGCCTCCCCCGATTCCGGCAAGTGACCGCCGATCGGAGCGGATGAGATCGGCGTCCCATCACCCCACCCGGCGGGTGGGACTGATCGCCCCTTCTGCCCTAGGCTTTGCCGTCATGAGCGAGCGCCAGCGAGCGAATCATCAACTCAGTGCGGTGATGCCTCATGGCGGCACGCAGCGAAGCGGAGTGTCGTCATGAGCGAGCGCCAGCGAGCGAATCATCAGCACAGTGCGCCTCGTGGCGGCGCGGAGCGGGGAGTGTCGTCGTGAGCAGTGCCGCCGACTTCTCGTACGCCCCCCTGCTGCCGACCGGTCCCGACCAGACGGAGTACCGCCTCATCACCGACGAGGGCGTCGACGTCGTCAACGGTCCAGGTGGGCGCCGTTTCCTCACCGTGGACCCGTCCGCGCTGACCGCGCTGACCGCCGAGGCGATGCACGACATCGCGCACTTCCTGCGCCCCGCGCACCTGGCCCAGCTGCGGTCGATCATCGACGACCCGGCGGCCTCGCCGAACGACCGGTTCGTCGCGCTCGACCTGCTGCGCAACGCCAACATCGCCGCCGGTGGCGTGCTGCCGATGTGTCAGGACACCGGCACCGCGATCGTGATGGGCAAGCGTGGCCGGCACGTACTCACCGACGGCAGTGACGCCGAGGCGATCTCGCGCGGCGTGTGGCAGGCGTACACCCGGTTGAACCTGCGCTACTCGCAGCTCGCCCCGCTCAGCATGTGGGAGGAGCGCAACACCGGCAGCAACCTGCCCGCCCAGGTGGAGCTGTATGCGGAGGACCCGGACGGCCACCCGGACGCGTACAAGTTCCTCTTCATGGCCAAGGGCGGCGGCTCGGCCAACAAGTCGTACCTCTACCAGGAGACCAAGGCGCTGCTGAACCCGACGCGGATGATGCAGTTCCTGGAGGAGAAGCTGCGGTTGATCGGCACCTCGGCCTGCCCGCCGTACCACCTGGCCATCGTGGTCGGCGGCACCAGCGCCGAGTACGCCCTCAAGACCGCCAAGTACGCCAGCGCCAAGTACCTCGACGCGCTGCCCACCTCCGGCTCGATGACCGCGCACGGCTTCCGTGACCTGGAGTTGGAGGCCGAGGTGCTGGAGTTGACCCGCAACTTCGGCATCGGCGCGCAGTTCGGCGGGCGCTACTTCTGCCACGACGTACGGGTGGTGCGGTTGCCCCGGCACGGCGCGTCCTGCCCGGTGGCGATCGCCGTGTCCTGTTCGGCGGACCGGCAGGCGGTCGCCAAGATCACCCCGTCGGGCGTGTGGCTGGAGCGCCTCGAAACCGACCCGGCCCGCTACCTGCCCGAGGTCACCGAGGCGCAGCTGGACGCGACCGAGGTGGTGCGCGTCGACCTCAACCGGCCGATGGACGAGATCCGCGCCGAGCTGTCCAAGTACCCGGTGAAGACCCGGCTGTCTCTGACCGGCCCGCTGGTGGTGGCCCGGGACATCGCCCACGCCAAGATTGCTGAGCGGCTGGACGCGGGCGAGCCGATGCCGCAGTACCTGCGCGACCATGCCGTGTACTACGCCGGTCCGGCGAAGACCCCGGAGGGCTACGCCTCCGGCTCGTTCGGCCCGACCACCGCCGGGCGGATGGACGCGTACGTGGAGAAGTTCCAGGCCGCGGGCGGGTCGATGGTGATGCTCGCCAAGGGCAACCGGTCGGCGCAGGTGACCCGCTCCTGCCAGCAGCACGGCGGCTTCTACCTCGGCTCGATCGGCGGCCCGGCCGCCCGGCTCGCCCAGGACTGCATCCGGCACGTCGAGGTCCTCGAATACCCGGAGTTGGGCATGGAGGCGGTCTGGAAGATCGAGGTGGAGGACTTCCCCGCCTTCATCGTCGTCGACGACAAGGGCGACGACTTCTTCGCCGAGGTGACCAAGCCGGTCCTCACCATCGGCCACCGCTGACAAAGAATTTTGAGGATCTCAAAATTCTTTGGAGTGCTTCAAGTCTGTTAAGACTGCCGGCATGTATCATCGCCTTCGATTGAGGAGGTGGCACATGCCGTCGGTCGAGGTTGACGACGATACGGACCGGTACCTAGCCTTCGCCGCCGAGATTGCCGGTCTCACAAAAGGGCAGGTCGTTGCCAAGTTGGTGATGGATGCGCGCTCCCGCGTCATGTCACCGACGGCGGACCGCGGTGATCGCGAGGAACCCCGGGCCGTGCGGGTCTTCGCCGACTACGCGGGGCACCGCACCTATGCCTCGTTCATCCCGGGGCCGGGGAGGTTGGAGATCACCTCTGGCCCCCTCAACGGGCGTGTCTTCAAGACTCCGAGCCAGGCCGCTCGGGAGATCGTCGGTCACTACAACCCCGAGGTCAGCCCGCATCGGAATGGCTGGAGCTTCTTCCTGATTGAGGAAACCGGCGCGCCGCTCCAGACACTGCGGCATCGCTGAGAGGCTGACGTGGGCGCGCACATCTTCATAGACGAGACCAAGGAACGCGGCCTGATCCTGGCCGCCGCCGCGATGAACCCCGATCGGTTGGCCGGTGCACGCCAGTCGATCGCCCGCCTGACCCTGCCCAGACAGCGCAGCATCCATTTCTGCAAGGAACGCAGCGACCGGCGGCGGGCGATCCTGATCGCCCTGCGAGGGCTCGATCCGTCCGTCGTCCTCTATGACGCCACGGACCATCGAGACCTCCGCACCGCCCGAGAACTGTGCCTGCGGGCTCTGATCGCGGATGCCGACAAGACCGACGCCGAGCGGTTGGTGCTGGAACTGGACGACTCCCGTCGCGCGGCCGACGCCCGTACCCTCAACCAGGAGATTCGGCGTGCCGGGCTGGCCGGACGGATCCGCTTCGACCATCTTCGCGCCCATGATGATTGCCTGCTGGTGCTGCCGGACGCGATCGCCTGGTCCTGGGCGAGAGGCGGAGAATGGCGGAACGCGGTGAGACCCATGATCAGGGAAATTCGAAGGGTCTGAGTCCGGGTAGCGCGAGACCCGGCCCACCCACCGTCCGGAAGGCTGCCGGGTCCACTTCCACGAAGCTAGTGCTCGCAGCAGTTAGAGGATATCTCGTTGGGCTGGTCTCCTCAACGGAACGGCAGGTCGACATCGGTGCGCCCGCCCTTGCAGGCGGGCGCACCGCCCCCGTCGATCGCAGCGAACGTGCAACCGGCGAGAGTTTGCGGGCTGCCGCTGTCGATCCGCTCTCAGATCGCTATCAAACCGGTCCGGCCGGCTGTGATCGTCGGGCTACGCTGCTGAGAGTTGCCACCATTGGGGCGGGAGAGCGGATGCGGTTTCAGATCCTGGGGCCCCTGCGGGTCGGTGGTGGCGAAGCCACCGTCACCGCAGGTCGGGACCGGGTCGTACTCGCTGTCCTGCTGCTGCGGGCGAATCGCGTCGTGCCGGTGGAGGAACTGGTCGATGCGATCTGGGAGGAGCAGCCGCCGGCCACCGCCCGGGCCCAGCTGCAGACCTGTGTATCGCGACTGCGACACCGGTTCGCCGGGCTCGGTCTGTCGCCGGCGACCATCGTCACCGATCCGGTCGGGTACGTGGTCCGGACCGGGCCGGGCGAGCTGGACACCGAGGTCTTCACCCAGCGCGTCGAGGCGGCCCGGGCCACGCTCGCCGCAGGGCGGCCGGCGGACGCGCGCCGGCAGTACCGCGCCGCACTGCAGCTGTGGCGCGGCCCCGCGCTGAGCGGCATCCCGAACCGCACCGTACGCCGGCGGGCGCAGGCGCTCGACGAGCAGCGCCTCGCCGCGCTGGAGGAGTGCGTGGAGATCGAGTTGCGTCTCGGCCACGCGGCGGGCCTGCTCGACGAGCTGACTGAGCACCTGGAGCGGCATCCGTTGCGGGAGCGGCTGCGCGGGCAGCTCATGCTGGCGCTTGCCGCCGTCGGCCGGCAGGCCGACGCGCTCGGCCTGTACCGCGAGGGCCGGCGACTGTACGCCGAGGAACTCGGCATAGAGCCGGGTGCGGCGCTACAGGAACTGCACCAGCGGGTGCTGGCCGGGGATCTCGCCGTCGCCGGATCGGAACGCCGCGCCACCGCCCCGGTCCGCGGGCTGCCCCGGGCGATCAGCGACTTCACCGGACGATCGGAGACCGTTGCCCGGCTGGTCAAGGAGATCGAGGAGGGCGAGACCCGGATCCAGCTGATCGACGGGATGGCGGGCAGCGGGAAGACCACCCTGGCCGTGCACGTGGCCACCCAGCTGGCCGAGAGCTACCCGGACGCCCATCTCTTCATCGACCTGCACGGGCACAGCGAGCGGGCGCCGCTGAGCCCGGCCGCCGCGCTGGCCGCCCTGCTTCGGCAACTCGGAGTCCCGGCTGAACGCATCCCGGTCGACATGGACGACCGGCTGGCCATCTGGCGCACCGAGCTGGCCGACCGTCGGGCCCTGGTGCTGTTGGACAACGCCGCCACCACGGCACAGGTGGCGCCGCTGCTGCCCAGCGGCGCGGGCTGCCTGACCCTGATCACCAGCCGACGTCGGCTGGTCGGTCTCGACGAGGGGCGGCCCTTATCGCTGCCCGTCCTCGACGCCGACGAGGCGATCGAACTGCTCGGTCGGGTGGCCGGCGACGATCGGGTGGCCGCGGAGCCGGTCGCGGCAGCCGAGGTGGTGCGCCGCTGCGGTTACCTACCGCTCGCGATCCGACTGGCCGGCGCCCGGTTGGTCCACCGCCCCAGGTGGCGGATCGCCGACCTGGCCGACCGGCTCGGCGGGGCCCGCGACGCGCTGGCCGAACTGGCCGTCGGCCAGCGCTCGGTCGGGGACGCGTTCGCCCTGTCGTACGCCCAGGTGTCGCCGCCGGCTCAGCGCACGTTCCGGCTGCTCGGGCTGCACCCTGGCGTACGCTTCGACGGCACCGTCGCCGCCGCGCTGGCCGACCTGTCGCTGCCCGAGGCGCAGGACGTGCTGGACGAACTGGTCGACGCACACCTGGCCGATGAGCCGGAGCCGGGCCGGTACCGCCTGCACGACCTGGTCCGCGAGTACGCCCGCACCCTGCTGGACGATCCCGCCAACGCGGCGGAGCGCCGCGACGCGCTCGA
Organism: Micromonosporaceae bacterium KJ-029; assembly: GCA_005402585.1. GTDB lineage: Bacteria > Actinomycetota > Actinomycetes > Mycobacteriales > Micromonosporaceae > Micromonospora. The sequence continues at coordinate 193,561 of BIFP01000021.1, forward strand.
GCGCCTGCTGGACCACCACCTGCACGTCGCGGCGACGCTCGGCCGCGAGACCGAGTCGCCGGGCACCCGCCGTACGCTGAGCCTGCCCGACCCGCGCCGGCCCGACCTGGTGCGGGTGTGCGTCGACCGAGGGTTGGCCTGGTTCGACGAGAACCACTCCGCGCTGGTGGCACTGCCCGCACTGGCGGAACAGGAGTTCTCGCAGCGGGCCTGGCAGATCGCGCGGGCCAGCTGGCGGCTCCTCTACAACGGTGGACACCTCGACGATCTGGTCGAGACGCACTCGGTGGGACTGCGGGCGGCCGAGGCGTCCGGCGACGAGTCCGCGCAGGCTCTGATGCTGAACTACCTGGCGTCGGCCTACTTCCGGCGGGCCCGCTTCGCGCACGCCATCGCCCTGCTGCAGCGGGCCGTCGAGCTGTGTCGCCGAAGCGGTCCACCCAGCCTGTTCAGGATGGTGCTCTGGAACATCGGCATCAACAGTTACGCCGACGGTGACCCTCGCCGCGGGATCGAGTACTTCCACGAAGCGGTGTCGAACCTACGCGGCACCGACCAGGGGATTCAACGCAGCGCCCTGCTCAACAACCTGACCTACGTCCTGTGCACCTGGGGTCGCTACGACGAGGCGTTGCGGGTCAGCCGCCAGCACCTGCTCATGGCTCGTGAGATCGGTGATCGTCGGCAGTTGGCGAACGCGGTGGGGCACGCCGGCATCATCCGGCACCGGATGGGCCATACCGGGCCTGCCCGCCGGCTACTGCGGGTGGCGTTGACCCTTCACCGCCGGGTGAGCAACCGGTATGACGAGGGCGAGGTGCTCAACGAACTCGGCGTGATGGAGCGCGAGGCCGGTCGGCCGGACGAGGCGGCGGCGCTGCACCGGCAGGCGTTGATCGCGATCAGCGACGCCGGTGACCTGGTCGGCCAGTGCGGGTCGCGCAACCTGCTCGCCCGCGCCATCCTCGACCAGGGGGACGTACGCAGCGCCCAGGACCTGTTCGGCCGGGTACTGCTCGACGCCACGAAGATCAACCACCGGTACGAGCAGGCCCGCGCGCTGGACGGCATCGCGCGCTGCCTGCGGGACACCGAACCGGTCGCGGCCAGATCGCACTGGGTCCGGGCGTTGTCCCTGCTGCGCCAGGTCGAGTCGCCCGACGCGGACGAGGTCGAGCGGTTGCTGGCCGAGCTGGACTGAACCGCGTCAGGCGATCATCTGCAGCCGGCCGTCGGGCGCGGCAGGATGGTACGCGTGACGACTACAGAGACGACCGGCTACCGGATCGAACGCGACTCGATGGGCGAGGTGGAGGTGCCCGCCGAGGCGCTGTGGCGGGCACAGACGCAGCGGGCAGTACAGAACTTCCCGATCTCCGGCCGGGGGATCGAGCCCGCCCAGATCCGGGCGCTGGCCCAGATCAAGGGCGCGGCGGCCGAGGTCAACGGTGACCTGGGCGTCATCGATCCGAACGTGGCCGCGGCGATCGCCGCCGCCGCCGCGCACGTGGCCGACGGCGGGTACGACGACCAGTTTCCGGTCGACGTCTTCCAGACCGGTTCCGGCACGTCGTCCAACATGAACACCAACGAGGTGATCGCCACCCTGGCCGGGCGGGAGCTGGGCCGGGACGTGCACCCCAACGACGACGTCAACGCCTCGCAGTCCAGCAACGACGTCTTCCCGTCCTCGATCCACCTGGCCGCCACCGAGGCCGTCGCCCGGGATCTGCTCCCGGCGCTGGCCCAGTTGGCCGGCGCGTTAGAGGCGAAGGCCGAGGAGTTCGACACCGTGGTCAAGGCCGGGCGTACGCACCTGATGGACGCCACCCCGGTGACCCTCGGCCAGGAGTTCGGCGGGTACGCCGCCCAGGTCCGGTACGGCATCGAACGGCTGGAAGCCGGGCTGCCCCGGCTGGCCGAGCTGCCCCTCGGCGGGACGGCGGTGGGCACCGGCATCAACACGCCGCTCGGCTTCGCCGCCCGGGTGATCGAGAAGCTGCGCGCCTCGACCGGGCTGCCGCTGACCGAGGCACGTAACCACTTCGAGGCGCAGGGCGCGCGGGATGCGCTGGTGGAAACCTCGGGGCAGCTGCGTACGGTCGCGGTCGGGCTCTACAAGATCGCCAACGACATCCGCTGGATGGGCTCCGGGCCGCGGGCGGGCCTGCGCGAGTTGCGGATCCCCGACCTCCAGCCGGGTTCGTCGATCATGCCGGGCAAGGTCAACCCGGTGGTCTGCGAGGCCGTCCGGCAGGTGTGCGCCCAGGTGATCGGCAACGACGCGACGGTGGCCTTCGCCGGTTCGCAGGGCGACTTCGAGCTCAACGTGATGCTGCCGGTGATGGCGCGCAACATCCTGGAGTCGATCCGGCTGGTCGCCGCGTCGAGCCGCCTGCTGGCCGACCGCTGCGTGGTGGATCTGGTCGCGGACGCCGAGGTCTGCCTGTCGTACGCCGAGGGCTCGCCCTCGATCGTCACCCCGCTCAACCGCTACGTCGGGTACGACGAGGCCGCCTCGATCGCCAAGGAGGCGCTGGCCAAGCAGATCCCCATCCGCGAGGTGGTGATCTCCCGCGGGCACGTCGCCTCCGGCAAGCTCAGCGAGACGCAACTGGAGGAGGCGCTCGACCTGCTCCGGATGACCCACCCCTGAGCGGCGCCGCGTCGGCAGTCACCGATCTGGCGGCGACGCCCGGCCGTCGCTGCCGTCACCGCCTCGAAACGGGGCGGGCCAAGCGTCGAGCTGCCGGTGCGGCACCCAGGCGAGGAAGCGGGCGAAGAGCGCGGCCGGGTCCGGGCCGTCATCGGGGTGGAGGCGGTACAGATCGGCGGTCGCTTCGTGCAGTACCGCGCAGAGATACACGCTGAGCGCGACCCGGTCGTGGGCGTACTCGGCGACGAGGGCGAGCCGCGCGGCGGCGCAGGGCCAGGGCGCGGCGCAGACCCGACAGAGCCAGAGCGGGCGCAGCGGCAGGTGCGGGCGCGCCGGCGCGACCGGGCCGATCACCACCGGCCACCGTTGGCCCGCCAGGACTGCGCGAGAGTGAGCCAGCCAGCCCTGCCGACCTGTGGGTTCGCCACGGTGGCCTCGGCCCAGGATGGACGGTTCGATGGCGGCCCGGCACTGATCCGCCCCGCGCTCGCGCCGCCGTTGGGCGGCTCGGTCGGTACGGGCGCGTGCCGGTCCGGGCAGGTCCGCCAGCGCAGGCCGCAGGAGCAGTACCGGCGCAACCCGCGCCAGGCGCGGCGGTGCCGGGGCGCGAGGGGTACCGGGCGCTGGTTGCGGGCCATTCGGGACATGCGGGACATGCGGAGGAACCAGGTCTGCCAGGCGGATCGGGGCATGGCGCAGCCTTCCTGTCGAGCTGAATCGTTTGCGACATCACCCCGGCCAGGCGGGACCGCCCTGGCCGGGCGAGCGGGCGGTCCCACCGCGACGCCGCGCTCGGGGGGATGAGCGGCGAGCGTCGCGCTTCACAGTCTGCTGAGGACACCGCTACGGTCGGAAGGGTTTGTCCGCGCTGTCCGAGTCCCGCTGCTGCGGGCAGGCTTGCCGGTGGCGCGGCGCCGGAGTCGATCAACCGGTTCCTGGAGGGCGGCTGGAGATGGCGGGTGGGCAGATGACCGCGGCGGCGTTCCTGGTGGCGGAGTTACGCCGAGCACGGCTTCGGCGGGGCTGGAGCCAGGAGGATTTGGCCAAGGCCGTCAACTACTCGCCGTCGATGGTCAGCGCGGTGGAGTTGGGCCAGCAGCCGCCCACCCCGAAGTACCTGGAACAGTTCGACAAGGCCCTCGACACCGGCGGCCTCTACGGCCGAATGCTCACCGACCTGGTCGCCCTCGACAAGTCCCAGGCATGGATTCGCGGCTGGCGCAGGATCCTGGCCGAGGCGCGGGGTCTCCGCTGGTATGAGCCGCTCCATGTGCCGGGCTTCTTCCAGACCGAGGCCTACGCGCGTGCCGTCTTCGAGGCCGGCGACCTGCTCGACCAGGACGAGGTGGAACGCCGGCTGGCCGAGCGGATGGACCTTCAGGGCTGCCTCTACGCCGATCGTCCGATAAAGGTCGTCGCCGTGTTGGACGAGGCGGTGTTGCGTCGCTGCGTGGGTGGCCGCAAGACGATGGCCGACCAATGCCTACACCTGCTCCGGATCGCCACTGAGCATCCCCATGTCCGGTTGCATGTGGTGCCCCTGTCGGCCGGCGAATACCCGGGACTTGGTGGCCCGTTCATCCTTACCGCGATGCCTGACGATATCGAGCTGGGTGTAGTCGGCGGGCAAGGCCGTGGCGAAGAGTTGGACCAACCGGTCAACCTGCGGCGGCTGCACCAGGTCTGGGAGGTTAGCCTGGGAGCAGCCCTGCCACCGCAGGAATCGATCGAACTGTTGAGGGAGATCGCGGAGTCATGGAGCTGAGCGGCGCCGGGTGGCGAAAGAGTAGCCGAAGCGACCAGGACACCCAGTGTGTCGAGGTGGCGACGAACCTGTCTGGGGTGGTTGGGGTGCGGGACAGTAAGGATCCGGCGGGGCCGGTGCTGACCTTCGACCCGTACGCCTGGCGGGTCTTCGTCGCGGCGCCGCCGCGCTGACGTGACCGCCACTCCTGGCGCGGAGGTGCTGGAACGGCTGGACCGGGAGCGGGTGGTCCGGCTCTGCACGCTGCGACCGGACGGCTCGCCGCGCTGGATTGTCGGCGCGGGCCGCTGCCTCGCGTGCCCGGACCATGATCACGCTCGATCCCGGATCGAGTGGCCTCACGGCGTCGCCGATACCACTCGATCCTGGATCGAGCGTGACCTTTACGGTGCAGGCCCGGCGGCGAGGCGCAACCTCGCGCGCGCGTGGGGTCTGCGGGTGGTGGTGGGCGGGTGGGCCGCGCGAGGCGGCCTGCTCAGGGGCGGGCGGCTGCCTTGCGGGCGCGGTAGGCGCTGACCGCTGCCCGGTTGCCGCAGCCGGCGTCGCAGAACCGGCGGGAGCGGTTCTTCGACAGGTCGACCAGCACGTTGTCGCAGTCGGGGTGGTCGCAGGTGCGCAGCCGCCGCAGCTCGCCGCTACGTACCACGTCCGCGATCGCCATCGCCGCCTCGACCGCCATCCTGGTGGCCAGCGGGGCGTCCCGGGGGACGGCGTGCAGGTGGTACGGCTCGTCGTCGTGCGTGATGAGCTGGGGCAGGGCGCGGTGTTCGCGGAGCAGCCCGTTGACGATCGAGACGATCTCGTCGATGTCGGCGTACCAGAGTCGGCGCAGCCGGGGGCGCAGCGCGCGTACCGCCCGTAGTTCGACCTCGGTGTGTTCGTGCCGTCCGCTGTACGAGTGGGCGGTGTAGAAGGCGTCCAGAGCGGCGATGTCGGGCAGCCCCTCACCGTCCCGCCCGTCGGTGTTGACCAGCGCGGCGGCAGCGATCAGCGAACATTCAGTGTCATGGGCGAAGAGCAACTTGACTCCTGTCGTGGCCGCGCTTTAGCGTCATCGGCGTAACCCTAGTTTGCCCATGGCTGGCAATCGTGCCAAGGAGAGCTCATGCGCCAACCCCCCGCCGCCGGTGCCGGTCTTGCCCTGGCCCTGCTCTCCGCAGTCACCTTCGCCACCTCGGGCACCTTCGCCCGCTCGCTGATCAACGCCGGCTGGTCGGCCGAGGCGGTCGTCATGGCCCGGGTCGGCATCGCCGCTCTGGTGCTGGCGGCGCCCGCAGTGCTCGTCCTGCGGGGGCGGTGGCCGGTGCTGCGCCGCAACCTCGCCTCGATCGGGGTCTTCGGGCTGCTCGGGGTCGCGCTCGCCCAGGTGTGCTTCTTCAACGCCGTGCGTTACCTGCCGGTCGGAGTCGCGCTGCTGCTGGAGTACCTCGGCATCATCCTCGTCGTCGGATGGACCTGGCTGGTCCAAGGGCAGCGTCCCCGCCGGCTGACCATGGCCGGTTCGGCGGCGGCACTCGGCGGCCTGGTCTTCGTGCTCGACCTGACCGGGGCGGGTCGGCTCGACCCGGTCGGGGTGCTGTGGGGGCTGGGGGCGGCGGTCGGACTGGCCGGCTACTACGTGCTCGCCGGCCGGGTCGACTCCGCGCTGCCGTCGGTGGTTATGGCCAGTGGCGGGATGGCTGTCGGTGCCGGCACCCTGCTGCTGCTCGGTCTCGTCGGGGCGCTGCCGCTGCGGGCCACCTTCGGTGCGGTGGAGTTCGCCGGCCAGCACACCAGCTGGCTGGTCCCCATCGCCGGCCTCGCGCTGGTGGCGGCGGTGGTCGCCTATCTCACCGGGATCGCCGCTGCCCGCGTTCTCGGCGCCCGGATGGCCTCCTTCGTCGGGCTGACCGAGGTGATGTTCGCGGTGCTGATCGCCTGGCTGGTGCTGGGTGAGCTGCCGACGGTGGTGCAGCTGCTCGGTGGGGCGCTGATCGTCGCCGGGGTAGCGCTGGTCCGCCTCGACGAGCTGCGCGCGCCCGTCGAGCCGGCGCAGCCGAAGGCGGCGGAGCCGGCCCTGACGTGACACCCTCGGCGGCATGCTGAGCACGGTGGTCTTCGATGCCGACGAAACTCTGCTCGACCTGCGTCCGGCCGTCACCGGCGGGCTGGTGGCCGTACTCGGGGAGATGCGGCGGCTGACCCCGGCGGCGGTCGGCGTGTCGCTTGCGGACCTGGAATCGGACTGGGACGCGGTCTTCGGTGACCTGGCGTCGGCTCCGGTGGCGGAGATCCGTCGGGCGGCGCTGGCCCGCTCGCTGGCTCGGGCCGGGCTCGGCGGCCACCTGGACGAGCTGGCGGCGATCTTCTTTGCCCGACGGTTCGCGCTGACCCGGCCCTACCCCGACGTGCTGCCTGCGCTCGCCGTCCTGCGCGAGAGGTGGGCGCTGGGCTTCGCCACCAACGGCAACAGCCGCGCGGAACGCTGCGGACTCACCGGAGAGTTCGCCTTCGAGGTGTACGCGCACGAGAACGGCCTCCCCAAGAAACCCGCCCCGGAGTTCTACGCCGCAGTGTGCGTGGCCGCCGGGGTGCCGCCCACGCAGGTGGTTCACGTCGGCGACAACCCGGTGTTCGACGTGGTCGGGGCGCAGCGGGCCGGGCTGTGGGCGGTTTGGTTGGACCGGCGCGGCGATCGGCTGCCGGCCGGTGTCGTGCCGGACGCGACGGTGTCCTCGCTGGCGGAGCTACCGGCCGTCCTGGCCAGCCTTTCCGGCGAAGCGGATCTTCCTCCGCAATTTAGACGCCAGTCTGGCGAAACGTCATGCGTTGATGTCTGATGACGCCACGTACCTCAACGAGAGGATTCGATGTGGTGAGCAAGCGCTTCACCGTCGGTGTCGTCGCGACCGCGGCGGCACTGGCAATCACGGTGACGGGTATGGGCGTGCCGGCCAGCGCCGAGCCGGCGACCGTCCGGACCTTCACCGTGGTCGCGGAGAACGGCTTCTCCGCCGACGCGGCCCTCGCCGCGATCCGGTCGGCCGGCGGGACCGTGGTGTCCCAGACCGACGAGATCGGTGTGTACCAGGTGACCAGCGACCGGGCCGACTTCGCGACGAAGGCGACGGCCGCCACGGCGCTGATCGGTGCCGCCGAGCAGAAGGCGATCGGTCGCAAGCCCAAGCTGGACCGGGTCGAGCAGGAGCACCTGCTGGCCGCGGCCGCCGCCAAGGGCGCCGGTAAGCAGCGGGGCAAGAAGCTGGACCCGCTGGACGACAAGCTCTGGGGCCTGGAGATGATCCGGGCCGACAAGGCGCGCAAGATCGAGCCCGGCCACCGTCGGGTCACCGTCGGCGTGCTCGACACCGGCGTCGATGCGAGCCATCCCGACATCGCTCCGAACTTCAACTGGGCGCTGTCGCGCAACTTCGCGCCCGACATCCCCGAGATCGACGGGCCCTGCGAGGTGGCGAGCTGCCTCGACCCGGTCGGCACCGACGACGGCGGACACGGTACGCACGTCGCCGGCACCATCGGCGCCGCCGCCAACGGCTTCGGCGTCTCCGGTGTCGCCCCGAATGTCTCGCTGGTAAACCTCAAGGGTGGTCAGGACTCCGGCTACTTCTTCCTCAACCCGGTGGTCAATGCCCTGCTGCACGCCGGCAGGTCGGGCCTGGACGTGGTCAACATGTCCTTCTACGTCGACCCGTGGCTCTACAACTGCACCGCGAACCCGGCCGACTCGGCTGAGGCGCAGGCGGCGCAGCGCGCCACGATCGAGGCGATGAAGCGGGCGCTGACCTTCGCCCACGACCGAGGCGTCACCCTGGTCGGTGCGCTCGGCAACAACCACGAGGACCTGGGCGACCCGCGTACCGACATCTCCAGCCCGAACTACGGCAACGTGGCGCCGTACCCCCGGGAGATCGACAACAACAGCTGCTGGAACCTGCCCACCGAGGGGGCGCACGTCATCAGCGTCGCCTCCGTCGGCCCGTCCGGTAAGAAGGCGGACTACTCCAACTACGGCACCGAGCAGACCGCAGTGGCGGCGCCGGGCGGCTGGTTCCGCGACGGCTTCGGCACCGACACGTTCCGCACCGACGCCAACATGATCCTCTCCACGTACCCGAAGAAGGTCCTTCAGGAGGAGGGCACGGTCGACCAGGCCGGCAATATCGTGCCGGGCGCCGAGACCTTCGTCTTCAAGGAGTGCAAGGCCAACCGGCAGTGCGCCTACTTCACGTACCTCCAGGGCACCTCGATGGCCGCCCCGCACGCCTCCGGCGTGGCCGCGCTCATCGTGAGCCGGTACGGCAAGCCGCAGGGCCGGGGCGGCTTCGGCCTGGCGCCGGACCTGGTCGAGAAGCACCTGCTCGGGACGGCCGCCGAGCGGGCCTGCCCCGAGCCGAGGCTGCAGACCTACACCAACGAGGGGCGGTCGGCCGAGTTCGACGCCTACTGTGCCGGCTCGGCCGACTTCAACGGCTTCTACGGGCACGGCATCATCGACGCGTACGCCGCGGTGACCACCCCACTCCGCCGGTAACCACGCGCACCCGCCCTTGACGGGCGACCTGACGGCCCGGCCGGGACCTTCCCGGCCGGGCCGTCCCCCGTTCTGCCCGTCATCGGCGCCAGCCCCGGTCGACCAGGGCGGCATGGACCTCGCGGAGGACCGCCGGGAAGTCCTGGTGCAGGCGGTGACTGGTCACGTGCAGCACCAGCCAGCCCGCCCCGACGAGCGGGTAGAGCCGCTGCCCGTCGTACTCCACCGCGACGCGGTGCTCCGGCCAGGCGAGGCCGGCATGCAGCACCGTGCCGCCGGGCACGGGCACCGGGTGCTGGGCGACCGGGCGTGGCAGTCCGGCCAGCACCAGCCGGATGCGTAACTGCGACTCGGAGGGTGACTGGGCGGCCGGCTCGGCCTGGTCGAACACCCACCGTGCCCGGCGCGCACCGGGACGGTCGTCGTTAGCGGTGGCGACCTCGGCGAGCGCGCCCCGCGTGGTCAGACCTCGGCCGAGCAGGGTGTCCACGATGCCGACCGCGCGGGACGGCTCCAGCCACACGGCGCTCTCCCAGGCCGCGCGGGCGGGGTCGGTGTGGGGTGGTGTGCCCTTCACGCTCAGCCGGGCCAGGGCCTCCCGGGGCATCGAGTGCACCTGCAGGCCGCGCTGGCTGCGCAGCCCGGCCGGACCCGGCACCAGCACATGGACGGCCTCGGCGAAGCCGGCGGCGTGTTCCACACCGTGCAGGTATGCGGCGGACGGGCCGGCGACGGCAGCCCCGGCGGGCAGTTGCAGCGCCACCGCCCGGCAGGCCAGGGTGTGGTCCCGGTCGAGCCGGGCGTCGGCGTAGATGTCGTGCCGCAGCCGCACCCAGGCGGAGCTGCGGAGCTGGTAGGTGGTGAGCAGGCCACGGCTGACGACGTCCGAGCCGCGGAAGACCTGCCACGCCAGGGCGTCCGGTCGGTGTGCGTGAGTTGACATGGCAGCAGCCTGCGCGGCGCGCCGCCGCCGGAGCGACCCCTGTGGACAACCACGGCCCGCCCCGCACCGGCCACCTGTGGACAGCGCCCAACACCCACACCGGATGTGGTAACGCCCGAACCGGCCGGCTGTCGCGGGTCAGCGCAGCGCGGCGGCGATGGCGGTGGCGGCGGCGAGCACCTGTGTACCTACCGCTTCGGCGTCCAGTGGCGCCAGGGCGACCACCCCGACGCTCGCCTCCAGGCCGGGCACCCCGAGCACCGGGGCGGCCACGCCGTACGCCCCGGGTTGGAGTTCACCGGCGGTGCTCACCGGGCCGGCGGCCCCGGCCCGGCCGGCGAGGATGGCCTGCCCGGCGGCCCCGCGCTCCAGCGGGTGCCGGGCCCCGGTCCGGTACGCCACGTGGAACGCCGTCCAGCTCGGCTCGACCACCGCCAGCGCGACCCCCTCGCCTCCCTCGACCACGGTCAGGTGGGCGGTGGCCCCGGCCTGCTCGGCGAGCCGTCGCAGCGCGGGCAGCGCGCCCTCGGCGAGCAGCGGTTGGGCCCGCCGCGCCAGGTGCAGCACGCCGGCACCGAGGCGGAGCCGGCCGGCGGTGTCGCGGCGCAGCATGCCGTGCCCGGCCAGCGGACCGACCAGCCGGTAGACAGCGGCCCGACCGATGCCCAACCGGTTCGCCGCCTCGGTCACGGTCAGCCCGCCGGGCGCGTCCGCGACCAGGTGCAGCAACCGCAGGCCCCGGTCCAGCGTCTGTGCCGTCTCGCCACCGGGCACGGCAGGTTGTGGCGGGTCGATGCCGGGCGCTGCTGGGGAACTCACGACCAGCAGCGTACGACCCGGCTCCGGCGGACCGGGAAAACGACGGACGGCTACCCTTGTACGGTGACGCTACGCCTGTATGACACCGCCACCCGATCGGTGCGGGACTTCGTCCCGCGGGAAGCCGGCAAGGTGGGGGTCTACCTGTGTGGTCTCACCCTCCAGGCGCCGCCACACATCGGTCATCTCCGTTCCGGAGTCAACTACGACGTGTTGCGTCGCTGGCTGCTGGCCGCCGGCTACCAGGTCACCTTCATCCGCAACCTGACCGACATCGACGACAAGATCCTCGTCAAGGCGCAGGAGCAGGGGCGCCCGTTCTGGTCGATCGCGTACGACAACGAACTGAAGCTCGCCGGGGCGTACCGGGCGTTGAACGTGCTGCCGCCGACCAACGAGCCACGGGCCACCGGACACATTCCGGAGATGCACCAACTGATCGCGCAGTTGATCGACCGGGGGCACGCGTACCCGGCGAACGACGGCTCCGGCGACGTGTACTTCGACGTGCGCTCGTGGCCCGCGTACGGGGCGCTGTCCAACCAGTCGCCGGACGACATGCTGTCCGCCTGCGACGCCCCGGAACGCGGCAAGCGCGACCCGCGCGACTTCGCGCTCTGGAAGGGCGCCAAACCGGACGAGCCGGCCGATGCCTACTGGCCGTCGCCGTGGGGCCGGGGCCGCCCCGGTTGGCACATCGAGTGCTCGGCGATGTGCTGGCGGTACCTGGGCGCGGAGTTCGACATCCACGGCGGCGGGCTCGACCTGATCTTCCCGCACCACGAGAACGAGCTGGCCCAGTCCCAGGCCGCCGACCTGCCCTTCGCCCGGTACTGGGTGCACCACGGCCTGCTCGGCATCGGCGGGACGAAGATGGGCAAGTCGCTGGGCAACACCCTCGACCTGGACTACGTCGCCTCGCTCGGGGTGCGCCCGGTCGAGCTGCGCTACTACTACGTCGCCGCGCACTACCGTTCGCGGATCGACTACTCGGAGGAGGCGCTGCGCGAGGCGGCTGTCGCGTACCGGCGGATCGAGGGTTTCGTGCAGCGGGCCGCCGAGCGGGTGGGTGCCGGCCGGCTCGGCGAGCTGCCGGCCGCGTTCGCCGCGGCGATGGACGACGACCTGAACACCTCGGCCGCGCTGGCCGTGCTGCACGAGGTGCTGCGCGACGGCAACAACGCGCTGGTGGGCGGGGACGATGTGACCGTCCGCACCACGCTCGCCAGCGTGCGCGGAATGCTGGATATCCTCGGCACCGACCCCCTCGACCCGGCCTGGACCGGTGGAGCCCGGGCGAGTGACCTCCGTGACGTGGTGGACTCCCTGGTCGCCCTGGCCCTGGAACAGCGCGCGCAGGCCCGGGTCCGTAAGGACTGGGCCGCCGCGGACGCGCTGCGGGACCAACTCAAGCAGGCCGGCGTGGTGGTCGAGGACACCCCCCAGGGCCCGCGGTGGACTATTGGAGAGCATGACTGATGGCCGGCAACTCGCAACGCCGTGGCCGACGGATGACGTCGAAGGCAAGCGCCCCGAAGGGGTCCGGCGGCAAGAACCGGGACGCCCTCGCCGGGCGCGGGCGTACCCTGCCGGCCGACGAGCGGCCCTGGCACAAGGGGTACTCGGGCACCGAGAAGCTGCCCCAGCGCACCGCCTGGAAGCAGGAGAAGGAGCGTCGGGCGGCGGCCGAGGAGGGGCGCGCCCCGAAGATCGGCAAGCCCGGCACCAAGGACACCACCTGGGGCAGGGGCGGCGGTCGGGGTACGACCGCGGCCAAGCCCGCCCGAGGCAAGCAGCCCACCGGGCGTGGCGGCCCCCGGGTCGCCCCGGGGCGCAAGTCCAACCCCGCGAAGGACGCGCCGGAGCTGCTGGTCGGCCGTAACCCGGTGCTGGAGGCGCTCCGCACCCACGTGCCGGCCACCGCGCTCTACACCGCGCAGGGCATCGACATCGACGACCGGGTGAACGAGATCGTCCGTACTGCGGCCGACCGGGGCATCGCCATCCTGGAGATCAGCCGCGCCGAGCTGGACCGGATGACCGGGGGCGTGCTGCACCAGGGGGTCGGCCTCCAGGTGCCGCCGTTCGCGTACGAGCCGTTCGAGGACCTGGTCGCCGCCGCGCTGGAGCAGCCGGCGCCGCTGCTGGTGGCTTTGGACGGGGTCACCGACCCGCGCAACCTCGGCGCGGTGATCCGTTCGGCCGCCGCGTTCGGCGCGCAGGGGGTCTTCGTACCGGAGCGGCGGGCGGCCGGGATCACCGCGACCGCCTGGCGGACCAGCGCCGGCGCGGCCGCGCGGGTGCCGGTGGCGCAGGTCACCAACCTGACCCGGTCGTTGAAGGCGTGCCGGGACGCCGGCTTCATGGTGGTGGGCCTGGACGCCGACGGCGAGACGGACCTGTACGACCTCGAAGCCGCGATCGGCCCGCTGGTCGTGGTGGTTGGCTCGGAGGGGCGGGGGCTGTCCCGGCTGGTCGGCCAGACCTGTGACCTGACCGTCAGCATCCCGATGATCTCCGAGGTGGAGTCACTCAACGCCAGCGTGGCCGCCGCGGTCACCCTCGCCGAGGTGGCACGCCGACGCGCCGTCGAGGGCTGAGAGACTGTCGGGAAACCGCGCGTCGGCTGCGGCGGGCCCAGCCGACGACCGGCGGCGTTGGAGATCGGTCCGGATACAACACCGGTATCCGGACCGATCTCCGCCTTGCCGGATCGCCGCCTGGACTCCGCCTCGCTCGCCCGGGGTTCCCGACAGTCTCTGAGCCCGGCGAGCCCGGACAGTACGCGGAAGGGGCGGCCCGCCACCGGCGGACCGCCCCTTCGTCGTTGCTACGTCAGATGCGCTGCCCGGTGGTGGCGTGGAAGACGTGGCTCCGGCCGGTACGCGGCTTCACGAAGATGGTGTCACCCATGTTCGGCATGTGCCGCCGGTCGGTGCGCACCACGAAGCGCTCGGAGGCACCGTCCAGCGCGGCGTGACCGTAGACGTTGGCGTCCGAGCCGAGGTCCTCGACCAGCTCGACCACGACCGGCATGCCACCCTCGGTCGGGCTGACGATGTCGCAGTCCTCCGGGCGGAAGCCCACGGTCACCTTGCCGTCGCCGCCCTCGGCGCGGGCCGCCTCGGCCTGCTCCCTGGTCAGCGGGATGTGCAGCTCGGCGAACGACGCGCCCTGCTCGGTGAGCGAGACGGTCTTGATGTTCATGGCGGGCGAGCCCATGAAACCGGCGACGAAGACGTTGGCCGGGGTGTCGTAGAGCGCCCGGGGGGTGTCCACCTGCTGGAGCACGCCGTCGAGCATGACCGCCACCCGGTGGCCCATGGTCATGGCCTCGACCTGGTCGTGGGTCACGTAGACGGTGGTGACGCCGAGCTTGGCCTGCAGCGAGGCGATCTGGGTACGGGTCTGCACCCGCAGCTTGGCGTCGAGGTTCGACAGCGGCTCGTCCATCAGGAAGACCTGGGGCTCCCGGACGATGGCCCGGCCCATCGCGACCCGCTGGCGCTGACCACCGGAGAGCGCCTTGGGCTTGCGGCTGAGGAACTCCTCCAACTGGAGCAGCGCCGCCGCCTCCTTGACCCGCCGGTCGATCTCGGCCTTCGAGGTCTTCCGCAGCTTGAGCGCGAACGCCATGTTCTCGTACACCGACATGTGCGGGTAGAGGGCGTAGTTCTGGAAGACCATCGCGATGTCGCGGGCCTTCGGCGGCAGGTGCGTGACGTCCCGGTCGTCGATGAAGATCGCGCCGTCGTCGACGTCCTCAAGGCCGGCGAGCATGCGCAGGCTGGTGGACTTGCCGCAACCGGAGGGGCCGACCAGGACGAGGAACTCGCCGTCGCCGATCTGAAGGTCGAGCTGGTTGACCGCGGGGCGTTCGGTGCCCGGGTAGATCCGGGACGCCTTCGCGTAGGTGACCGTAGCCATGGGGGAACGCTTCCTTTCACCGGCAGGAACGTGCCGGACGATCCGAGTGAAGGAGCGACCGGCACGGGTGTCCGTACCGGCGCCACGGACGTCGAGGGGCGGACCCAGGTGTCGTCCGTGTCACTGCACGGTAAACGGCTTTCGCCAGACTGCCAAGGTTCGGGACAGTGGATGGGACCAGCAGCATTCGCATTCCGGTCACTCGGGCACGCCCGGGCACGAATCGACGCTCGCGCGTCGGGATGTTGACGTTTCCCGTGCTCGGGACCCCTGCCGAGCGGGAAAACCGGACGCCGGTCGCTATGCTGACCACGACACAGCGCCCCTGTAGCTCAGCTGGCCAGAGCACCCGCCTTGTAAGCGGGATGTCGCCGGTTCGATCCCGGCCGGGGGCTCCATCCATAACTCGCCCGGTACCACCGGGCGGACATCTCGGCGTGGCCGGGTGTTCAGGTGGGCTCGTTAGGCTCCGCCTCCACCCGTCGTCACGACCAGGGACGCCCGCCGCCGTGCACCACGCCAACCACTACTACGGGCACTCCCACGTGCTGGCCCGCTACTGCGGGCTCGACGACCCGGATCCGCTCCGTATCCACGGCTACCTCCAGCACGGCTGGAACATCGGGGACGGGATGGCACCCGACCACGAGTTCGTGCCCGGTGTGCCGCTGTTCCTCTGGTCCGAGCGGACGCGACGGCGGGCCTGGTCGCTCGGGCGCCGGCAGACGTACGTGGTCGGCTCGCCGTGGGCGTACCTGCTGGCGATGGAGCCGGACGGCCCGCAGCGGCGGGAGGGGACCATCTGGTACCCCTTCCACGGCTGGGAGGGGCAGCGGGTGGTGGGCGACCACGGCCGGTTGATCGACGAGATCCGGGCCGTCGAACCGGGCCCGGTGACGGTCTGCCTCTACTGGCAGGAGTACCGGTCGAGGCGGGTGCGGCAGCACTACGAGCGGGCCGGCTTCCGGGTGGTCTGCCACGGGTACCGGGGTGGCCGGTGGAGCGACCTCGACCCGGGGTTTCTCCACCGGCAGCTGGCCGAGTTGCGCCAGCACCGGCGGGTCGCCTCCAACCGGCTTTGCAGTGCAGTCTTCTACGGCATCCTGGCCGGCTGCGAACCGGCCGTCTACGGCGATCCGATGCAGTTGGCCGGTGAAGCCCCGGTCTGGGGCGGTCAGCCGCGGATCCGCCGGCAGTGGGCGCAGCTGCACGGCCCGCAGATCGACGTGGCGGTCGCCCGCGCACTGGCCGTGGCCGAGCTGGGCGCCGACCGTCTGCTCCCGCCGGCCGAGCTGCGCCGGCTGTTCCGCTGGCCCGACCCCGGTGCGGCCGTACCGGATCGGGAGACCGCGACGACGAGATGCCCGACCGATCCGGTACGGAGCGAAGCGGAGTGCTGACATGAGCGTCCACCTGGTCGGCGGCGAGATGCTCGGCTGGTCGGATCTCGACCGCGCGCAGGGCCCTGGTCCGGTCGGCGGACCGGCCCTGACCGGGCTGCTGTCCGCCGGGTCCGGTCGCACGCTGGTGGTCGGCCCGCACCATCCGGACCTGATCGACACGTTGCCCGCGACGGAACTGACCGTGCTGGTGCGGGGCCTGCCGGACGCCGAAACACTGGCCGCACGGTACGCCGACCGGCCGGGCGTCCAGGTGTGCTGCGGCAGCCCGGAGAAGCTCGCCGCGATGCGGCCGTACGACACCCTGATCGCCCTGGACGGGCTGGCCCGGCTCAGTTCCGTCGAGGGCCTGGAGCTGACCTGGGGGGAAGCGTTCGACCTGCTCGTGTCGGTGGTGCGGCCGGGCGGCCGGCTGCTGCTCGGAGTCGAGAACTTCCTCGGCCTGCACCGGCTGCTGGCGCTGCCGCCGGACAGCACCGACTCCGACTGGGCAACCCTCGGCGAGTACGACGACACCCGCCCGGCGGGGCTGACCCGCACCCGGGGCCGGTTGGCAGCCGCCGGGCTGCGGCTCGCCGGCACCTGGGCGGCCTTCCCGGAGCCGCTCGCACCGACCGCGCTGTTGAGCACGGACCTGCTGGCCGACGGCGAGGTCACCGGCTTCCTCCAGGCCACGCTGAGTCCCACCGCGCCCGAATCGCCGGTACTGGCTGATCCGGCTCGGCTGGCTGATCCGGTCCGGCTGACTGGGGCGGCCATCCGGAACGGGGCCGTGGCGGAGTTGGCGCCCGGCTGGGTCCTGCTGGCCGAACGCGGTCCGACCACCGACGCCTCGGCGGTTGGCCTGCCGGCGGCGGTGCTGGTCCGGGACGGCCGGCTCCGGCAGGTCCACCGTGACCCGGCCGGCGGGTGGCGGTTCGCCGACGGCGGCGTGGTTCCGCCGGGGCGTACCGTCGAGGAACTGGTCGTGGCCGCGACGCTGCGGCGGGACCTGCCGGCGGTGCGTACGCTGCTCACCGCGTGGCAGGCCGGCGCGGACGCCGGCGTTCCGGCGGACCAGGTGGTGGTCACGCCTGCCGGCACCTGGCACGGGTTGGCGGACCCGGCCGAGCCGGCGGCGGCGCTGCGCCGGCTGGCGTCCCGGCTGGCCGACGCCGGGCTGGCCCACCTCTGGCCGGCGCCGACCGACGAGCTGGCGGCGACCCTGGCCACCATGGCCGGACGCGAGCCGGCACCGCCCGCCGGTGACGCCGAGGTCACCGGACGTCAGGGCTGGCGGGAGCTGCTGCTGGACCGCGACCGGCTGACCCGCGAGCTGGCCGAGGCCCATGCCCTGCACCAGTGGTACGACCAGACGCTCACGGACCGCGACCACGAGCTGAAGCGACTGCGCCGGATCGTGTCCCTGCTCAGCGGCACGCCAACCGCACGCGCAGGCCGCCTGCTACTCGCCACCGCCCGCCGTTCCGCCCGCACCGCCCGTTCCGCCCTCGGCCACTTCCGCTCCCCCGACTGACCGCACTCGCCCGCCGATCATGCAGTTGTGCCCCGCAAAAGGCGCCAAAGGGAGCTGATCGCCCACCATAAGTGCATGATCGACGCCCGGGAGCCGGACGTCGTCCGGTTCGCCCGATGTCGGGGTCAGCGCGGGAGCGAGAGGGTGTCGTAGAGGGTTTCCAAGCGGCGGGTTTGTTGGTGAAGGTCGAAGTCGCGTTCGACTCGGCGGCGGGCTTCGTGGCCTAGATGGTCGCGGAGCGTTCGGTCGGTGAGCAGGCGGCGGAGGTTGGCGGCCAGGGCCGGTGGGTCGCGCTCCGGGCCGAGCAGGCCGTTCTCCTCGTGCGTGACCGCCTCCGGGATGCCGCTGTGGTACGTCGAGACGACCGGCACGCCGAGGCTGCCCGCCTCCAGGATCGTGGTCGGCAGGCCCTCGGTGTCGCCGTCCGACGCGGTCCGCGACGGTGCCGCGAGGATCCGGGACTCGGCCACGTGCCGCAGTACCTCGGACGGCGGCAGCGCGCCGGGGAACGTCGCGTCCACGCCCAGCTGCTCGGCACGGGCACGTACCCGCTCGTGCAGTGGCCCGGTGCCGATGAGCAGGACCTGGGGGCGCAGGTCCGGCAGCAGCCCGACCGCCTCGACAAGATCGTCGACCCCCTTCTTGTCGACGAAGCGGCCGACGAAGACCACGTCCCAGTTCTTCGGGCCGACTTCCGGCTCCGGTGGTACGGGCACTCCGGTGTGGTGTACGCGCACCTTCGCCGGATCCGCGCCCAGCTCCACCGCCCGGTCCCGGATCGGTCCGGAGACGGCGAGGATCAGCGCGGCCCGGTCGAACGCGGTCCGCAGGTGGCGCTGGTGCCGGGCGCCGCGCGGCCAGGGTGCGGCCGCCTGCCGGGTGACGTCGAGGCCGTGCAGGGTGAGGACCAGCGGAATGCCGAGCCGCATGGCGGTACGGCTGACCAGCCAGCCGTCCCCGCCGAAGTGGGCGTGCACCACGTCCGGCCGTAACCGGGCCAGCAGCCGGCCGAGCCGGGGCGACTCGCCGGTCAGCCGCAGCCGCAGCCACTCGCGGCGACCACGCGGCGTGTCCGGGCAGACCACCACGTCGGTGTCCCGGGCCAGCGGTGACGCGACCCGGACGGCACCCAGGTAGACCGGGCGCCAGGTGGGCAGCGCGTCGCCCTGGTGGCGGATGAACGTCTCCGACCCGGGAAGCAGGCAGCTCCGCCAGATCGCGGCGACCCTACCGTCGGACATCGGCCCCGGTTCCGGTCGACCCGGGCCGCCCGCCCGGGCCATCGACCAGGCCGGGGACCTGCGGCCCGTCCAGGCCATCCACCGGGCCCGCGACCGGTTGCCTCTCCGGGGCAGCGGCCCGGCGGCCGAGGATCCGGTCGCGCAACCGGTGCCGCAGCTGCGGAGGGATCAGCCAGATCTGTAGGAACGTCAGGTAGTCGAGGGCGCCCGGTCGGCCGTGCCGGCGCGCCTCGGCGAGCAGCAGGCGGAAGACCCGGAGGCTGCGGGTCGGCGCGGCCATCGAGCTGATGATGCTCATCGTGATCGCGGCGTACGACCGAGGGGTGATCAGCGGCCGGATCTCGCGGAGCCATTCCAGCTGTGCCTGCCAGGGCGAGCTGAGGCTGATCCGGGGGCGGTCCTCGTCCTGGTGCCAGAGCACGAGCGGCTCGGCGGCGATGACCAGGCCGACGTCCGGGTGGCTCGTCGCGCGTACCGTCCAGTCGAGTTCCTGCTGTCGACGCAGGCCGACGGTGAACGGCACCCGGCGCAGCAGCTCGGTCGGCGCCATGATGGTCGAGGTCTGGATGAAGCCGTCGCCGTGGAACAGCCCGCGCCGGCGGGTGAGGTACTCGCAGATCGGCTCACCCGGCTCCGGCAGCCGGCGGGGCATCACGAACTCCGCCCGAGGCGTCTTGTTGATCAGCCGGGTGGCGACGATCGGGCTCGGCACCGCGGCCTCCCGGGCGAGTTCCAGCTGGACGGCCAGCTTGCGGGGCAGCCACTCGTCGTCGTCGTCCAGCAGCGCCGTCCAACGGGCGCGGGCCTCGCGTACGCCCATGTTGCGGGCGTTGGGGGCGCCTCCCTTGGCGGGCAGCTCCACCACCCGCAGCCGGGGATCGCCGATCTCGGCGAGGGCCTTCCCGGTCTCCTCGTCCGGCCCGTCGACCACGACGATGACCTCGATGTCGGCCACGGTCTGCGCGAGGACGCTGCGGACCGCCCGGGTCACCAGCGCCGGCCGGGCGAAGGTGGGTACGACCACGCTGACCTCGGGTGTGGATGGCATGACCACCTGCTCACTCGTGCCGGGAACGACATGTGCGCAGGGTGACGCTAGGGGCGCCGGGCGGCCCGCCGGTGAATGCCGGGCAGCGGTCAGACGTACAACGGCGGTCGCCGGGTGGCGGCACTGGTCGCCGAGCGCTTCCGCGTGACGCGGTGAGAGCCACCCGCCCCGCCCGACAGGCGTGGCCGGCCGCGCCGCTATGGTCGCCGCACCAGGGGACACTCCGGCTCGCCGGTTCCGGCGTCGTCGGGGCGGAGGGTCGGTGCGCCGGCCGGTGTGAGGGGCGGTGGGCGGTGGCGGACGCGGAACTGGTCGTCGAGGTGACGGGTGCGGTGGCCACGGTGGTGATCCGCAACCCGGGCCGGCGTAACGCGATGACGCCGGCCATGTGGCGGCAGTTGCCGGTGCTGCTCGACGGCCTGGAGGCCGATCCGGTGGTCCGCGCGTTGGTGCTCACCGGCGCCGACGGCACCTTCTGCGCCGGTGCCGACCTGGGCGACCTGGACGAGTTGCTGGACGCGGGAGACGCCAGCATCGCGGTCGCGGCCGAGGAACGACTGGCCGGCTTCGCCAAGCCGACCGTGGCCGTCGTGCGGGGCGCCTGTGTCGGCGGCGGCTGCCAGCTCGCCGTCGCCTGCGACCTGCGGATCGCCGCCGACGACGCGCGGTTCGGCGTACCGCCGGCCCGGCTCGGCCTGGTCTACCCGTCGCCCACCACCCGCCGGCTGGCCCGGCTGGTCGGACCGTCGGCGGCCAAGCACCTCCTCTTCACCAGCGAGCTGGTCGACGCCGGGCGGGCGCTGCGGATCGGCCTGGCCGACGAGGTGCTGCCCGGCGCCGACCTGGCCGCCCGGGTCGACGTGCTCACCGGCGCGATCGTGGAGCGTTCGCAGCTCAGCGTCGCCGCCACGAAGGAGATCATCGACGGGCGGGCGGACGACGACCGGGTCGCCTGGTGGCACGGGCAGGTGCGGGCGAGCGGCGAGGCCCGGGAGGGTGTCGCCGCGCACCACGAGCGCCGTCCGCCCCGCTTCCGGTGGACGCCACCCGCCGGCCGCTGACTCCGGCCGGGTAGACGCTGCGGCCCCGTGGCCGAGGTCGACCGGCGATCCGGCCCGGCTCCTGCGCGGCCCGGTCGACCCGCCCGGCTGGCCGTCGACGGGGGCCGGCGGGCGCCGCGCCGAGGACGTCGTCCCCGACGCGGCCCCCCGTTCCCGCCGGCCGGCCCGTCACCGCCCGGCCAGCGCCGCCCAGCTCGGCACGACCGGTACGCGCCGCAGCGGCATGCCCGCCTCGGCCGGCGTACGGTCGCCCTTGCGCTGGTTGCAGGCGTAGCAGGCGGCTGTCGTGTTCTTCCAGGTGTTCCGGCCACCGCGCGAGCGGGGCAGGATGTGGTCGATGGTGCTCGCCGGCCCGTCGCAGTACGCGCAGCACCGGCCGTCCCGGCGCAGCACCCCGGCACGGGACCAGGCCGGGCCGGAGCTGAACCGCCAGCGGGTCACCACGTACCGGACCAGCCGGACGACCCGGGGCAGCGGGAAGACCCCGACGACCCGGTCCGGCACGGCCTCGTGGATCTCGGCGACCCGACGGCAGAGCATCCGGATCGCGTGCTGAACGGTGACCCGGTGCAGCGGGCCGAGGTCGGCGTTGACAACGAGGACGGCGTCCACCGGGATCTCCCCTCAAGACGGTGACGGACGTACGGGCCGGACAGCGACGAGCCGCCCGACCCCGGGCGGGTGGGTGGCTCGGCGAGTGCGGGTCACGCGTCAGTCGGGCCGGCCACCTCGGGGGTGTTCCGTACGGCAACCGTCGCCGAGCAGCCACGACGGCACGGCGGTGACGTGCGACATCGACATGGCGTTCTCCTGGAGCGGCGGTTGACCTTGCGTGATCACGGTAGGTGCGACCCGGGGTGGCGGCAACGCATTTCGATGCCCTCAGCGAAGGCCGGCGGCCGGTGGCCGGTTCCGGGCGAGCAGGCCCCGGGGGCGGACCGAGCGGACCGGCTCGGCGGCGCCGTTCTCCGCCCGCAGGATGTGGTTCGCCGCGATGATGCCGGTGGCCGCCGCACGTTCCATCAGCGCGCTCGGGAAGTCGGTGCGGATGCCATCGCCCGCCAGGTAGAGCCCGTCGGCCTCGGTGCGTACCCCGGGGCGCCGGGCGTGGCTGCCCGGTGCGAAGGCCGGCGCCTTCGCCTCCACCCGGGCCCGCAGCTCCCGCACCCGCAGCCGGGCCACCTCCGGCCAGAGCCCGGTCAGCTCGGCGCGCATCCGTTCGGCCAGCTCCTCGGCGGGCACGTCCGGCTCGCAGGCGTACGCGTGCAGCTCGATCACCGAGCCGCCGGTGCGTCGCGCCCAGCGCCGTGACTCGTGCTCCAGCCGGTGGTACAGGGTGACCGAGTCCAGGGTGGACTGCCGGGACACCCCGCTGAAGATCGCCCGCCCGGCCTCGACGTCCCCGTCGCACCAGTAGCGGGCGACCGCGTACGGCGGACCGGGCCGGCCGTACCCGGGCATGGCCGCCATCAGTTGCGGGGCGGTCTCGGCCAGCACCGGGGACGTCGCGACCAGCGCGGCGAGGGCCGGCGGGTCGACGGCGAGCACGACGTGCCCGGCCCGGTACGCCACCCCGGTGGTGTCCACCCGCCACCCGGCGGTTTCGCGGTGCAGCGCGGTTGCCGCGACGCCGGTGAGTACTCTGCCGCCGTGACGCTCGACGTGCCGGGCCAGTGGTCGCCAGATCGCCGTGGCGTAGTCCTCGTCCGGGCAGTCGAAGGCCAGCCCTTCCGGATTGCCGAGCAGGTAGAAGTGGAACTGGGCGATCATCTCGGCGGCCGACATCTCCGCTTCGTGGTTGAAGAACGAGTGGGAGAAGACCTCGAAGAGCATGGCTCGGGCCCGGTCGGGCAGCCGCAACGAGGTGAGCAGTTCGTCGGCGGTGGCGTGGTCGAACTCGGCGTAGGTGCGCGCGGGATCGTAGGCCAGCAGCGGTAGCGCGGCGTCCCGGTCCATCCGGCGCAGGTCGCGCAGCCGCAGGCTGGGGCTGCGGGCCAGCAGGGTGAGCAGGTTCGCCGGCGGAGCGGGTGGCAGCCGGCCGAACTCCTCGGCCGGCCATTCGGCGCTCAGCACCGGGTAACCCGGCACGGGCCGGAGGAAGTTCAGCGCCGGGTCGATCCGGCGCAGGATGCTGCGCCAGTTGTAGTACTGCCGGAAGAAGGCGTGGAAGCCGTGCTCGTTGACTGGCCGGCTGCCGTCGGCGAGGGTCTCCGGCCAGGCACCGAGCCGCCCGCCCAGGGTCGGCGCCGCCTCCAGCACGGTCACCTCGACGCCGCGCTCGGCGAGGACCACGGCCGCGGACATTCCGGCGATCCCGCCGCCGACGACCACCACGGCGACCGGGTGCGGGACCCGGGGAGCACCACCGCCGCCCGGGTCCACCTCGTGCGGGCGTACGCCGAGAAGTCGACCGACCACCTGCGACAGCGCCATCCGCATCCTCCCGGGTCGCCCCCTCAGTCTGCCCGACTTGCAAGGAAGGGCCCCTTGTTAACAGGCTGGTGTTAAGAAGGGGCCCCTGTACCTCACGAGGCGTTAAGAGGGGGCCCTTCCTTGCTGGCAGCGGCGGGGGCGGTCGGAGGCGGGCCAGACGTACTCCAGGTCGTCCGGGATCTCGTCGCCGAAGATCGGGCGGTAGTGGGCGGGGTCCTTGCGCAGCAGCGACGAGCGGTGGCTCAGGTGCAGGTCCGTCCGGCCGAGCCAGGGCGGTAGCTCCCCGGCGACGGCCAGTTCCTGCTGGGAGCGGACCTGGTCGATGCCGCATGCGGCGGCGAGGTCGGCGGTCAGCGTCGCCGCGCAGGTGTCGGCCCGGCCCACCGCGGACCAGACCACGCAGACGTCCAGCCCGTACCGGGTCAGAGCCTCCTCGTAGCCGGCCCACATCCGTACCGCCGGGTGGTTGCGCCAGCCATATGTGGGTCTGGTCAGTCCGCGCAGCACCTGGATCGCCTCCACCCGCTGCTTGCCCAGCCGGCGTTGGTCCAGCGTCCGGGCGCTGGCCAGGAAGTCCGGGTACGGCAGGAACGTCTGCATGCCGCTGCCCTACCCGTCACCGGCCGGGGCATGCCGGGCCGCGTTGGGGTGCTCATGATCGTCACGGGGCTGCGCGGGGTGCGACCGGCTGACTACGATTTCAGGTATGGCGGAGCCGTTGCTCGATCGGGCCCGACGGGCCGGCCGCCGGTTGCGGGTCAACGGGGAGCCCCGGGCGCACTACGTCATCTGTGGTCAGGACGCCCTCGCCTACTGGGTGGTCCGGGCGATGCTCGCCAGCGACACGCAGGCCGGCCGGCTGCGGATCACCCTCATCGTGCCCGAACGCCGGCGCTCGCCGGGGCCGGACGGCCGTGACCTCGCCGGCATCGAGGTGATCCGGGCCGACCGGTTGGACGAGGTCGTCTTCCGCCGGGCCGGGCTGGCCGGGGCGGCGGGGCTGGCCCTGCTGCACCAGGACGACGTGGGCAACATGCACGCGGCGCTCTGCGCGCAGGAGGTCGAGCCCCGGTTGCGCCTCGTGGTGCGGATGTTCAACACCGGTCTGGCCAACGGCGTACGGCAGATCTTTCCCGACTCGGCGGTCCTCTCGGACGCCTCGATGGCCGCTCCGGCCTTCGTGGCCGCCGCGCTCGGCGAGGTCGCGCCGACCCACTTCCGGCACGGCGGGCGCACCCTCTACGTGGCCCGCCGGGACGACGTACGCCCCAGCGAGATCGTCTGCGGCGTGGCCGACACCCGCGATGCCCAGCAGGACCTGGTGCTTCCCGCCGACGACCGGGCCGCCGACGTGGTGCTCGCCGAGGCTCTCGGCCGGCCGGCCGGCACCGAGCTGGCCGCACGCCGGCTGGTCCGGGCCCGGCGGCGGCGCCGGCCGGTGGCGATGGTGCTCCGGGCGATCCGCAGCTTCGCCACCCGCAAGATCGGGATCGCGGTGATCGTGCTGCTCGCCGTGGTCGGGGTGCTGGGTGGGCTGTACGGGTACGCGGCGCACGTCCCCTGGGCCGACGCGCTCTACCTGACCATGGTCACCACCCTCACCGGGCAGGACCCGGACACCGACAGGTCCGGCGCCGAGCAGATCATGCAGGTGGTGCTCAACCTCGCCGGGCTGGCGTTGATCCCGCTCATCACCGCGGTGGTCGTCGACGGCGTGGTCCGGGCCCGGCTCGCCCTGCACGCCGGGCGGATCCTGCCCGAACGCTCCGGGCACGTCGTGGTGGTGGGGCTGGGCAACATCGGCACCCGGGTGATGGCCCAGCTCAACGACTTCGGCGTCGAGGTGGTGGCGATCGACAAGAGCGGGGACGCCCGCGGCGCGGGGCTGGCGCGGCGGCTGGGCGTACCGCTGGTGGTGGGTGACGCGGCGCAGGAGGAGACGCTGCGGGCCGCCTCGGTGGCCAACTGCCAGGCACTGGTGGTGGTCTCCACCGACGACGGGGCCAACCTGCGGGCGGCGCTGAACGGCCGGGCCATCAACGACCAGCTCCGGGTGGTGCTCCGGCTGTTCGACGGCGACTTCGCCGAGCGGGTGCAGCGGGCCTTCGGCATCGGCACCTCGCGCAGCGTCTCCTACCTGGCGGCCCCGTCGTTCGCCGCCGCGCTGCTGGACCGGGCGGTGATCGCCACCATCCCGGTCGGGCGGCACGCGCTGCTGGTCACCGAGGTTTCGGTGACGTCCGGCTCGGTGCTGGACGGCCGCACCCTCGCCACCGTCGGCCGGCCCGGCAGCGTACGCCTGCTCGCACACGCACGGGCCGGGCAACGCGTCGACTGGACCCCGGACCCGCGCATGGTGATCGTCGGCGGTGACCGGCTGACCGTGGTGGCCCGGCGGGCGGGCCTGAACGCCCTGCTGCGCGAGGCCGCCCCACCGCCGCCGCTGGATCCCGACCCGGCGCCGCCAGCGCCTCGGGACGCTCCCGACAGTCTCTGAGCCGTCAGCGGCGGCGCAGGGCGTAGCCGGCGGCACCGACGGCGAGTACGCCGAAGCCGGCCAGCACGTTGGACAGCGGCAGGTTGACCGCGAGCACCAGGCAGCCGAGCAGGCCCGCCACCGCCAGCGCCTGCACCGGCAGCCGACGGTCCCGGTCCCGGCCCAGGGTCAGCGCGGCGGCGTTGGTGATCGCGTAGTAGACCAGCACGGTGACGCTGGAGAAGCCGATCGCGCTGCGGACATCGCCGAGGGCCACCACCAGGATCACCACGGCGGCCACCGCCAGCTCGGCCCGGTGCGGAACCCGGTACCGAGAATGTACGGCGGCCAGCCCGCCGGGCAGGTCGCGGCGGCGGGCCATCGCCAGCGTGGTCCGGCCCACCCCGGCGAGCAGGGAGAGCAGCACACCGGTCACCGCGACCGTCGCCCCGGCTCGGACCACCCAGTCCAGGCCGGGCAGCCCGGCCGCGGTCACCACGTCGGCCAGCGGCGCGGCGGAGGCGGCCAGCCGGTCGGCGCCGAGCACGCCGACGGCGACCACTGCCACGACCAGGTAGATCGCCAGCACGATGCCGAGCGCCAGCGGCACCGCCCGAGGGATGGTCCGCCCGGGGTCGCGTACCTCCTCGCCGAGGGTGGCGACTCGGGCGTACCCGGCGAAGGCGAAGAACAGCAGCCCGGCGGCGGTCAGTACGCCCCGCCCGGCGGCACCGGACTCGGTGAACCGGTCGAGCTGGACGTGGCCGGCGCCGGTGGCGGCGACCAGGGCGAGCACGGCGAGCACCAGGACCACCAGGATCCGGGTCGCGGCGGCGGTCTTGCCGATGCCGCGCAGGTTCACCAGCGTGACCGCGACCACCGCCAGCGCCGCGACGAGCCGGGCCTGCCCCGGCCAGAGGTACTCGCCGATGGTCAGCGCCATCGCCGCGCAGCTGGCCGTCTTGCCGACCACGAAGCCCCAGCCGGCGAGGAACCCGGCGAACGGGCCGAGCCGCTCCCGGCCGTAGACGTAGGTGCCGCCGGACTCGGGGTATCGGGCCGCCAGCCGGGCCGAGCTGGTCGCGTTGCAGAACGCGATGAAGCCGGCCACGCCCAGCGCGACCAGCAGGCCGGTCCCGCCGGCCGCCGCGGCGGCCGGGGCGAAGACCACGAAGACGCCCGCGCCGAGCATCGACCCCAGACCGATGACCACGGCCTCCGGTACGCCCAACCGGCGTGCGAGTTGATTCACGGCGGCACCCTAGGTGGGCTGGGTGAACGGCCGGTCCCACGGACGTAACGGGCCGGGTAGCGGCAGGCCGTCCCAGGGCACCCGGTGCAGCAGCCGGTCCAGCAGCAGCCCCAGCATCAGCCCGGCCACCGAGTCGGTCAACCAGTGCCAGCTCAGATAGGTCGTGGTGCACAGCACCACAGCCGGTGGCACGATCCGGACCACGAGCACCAGCCGACGCGGCATGGTCCGGCCGAGGCTGGCCAGCAGCGGGGCGAGCAGCAGCGCGAGGACGCCGTACCAGACGATCGCGTTGGCGACGTGCCCGGACGGGTACGACTGGGCGAACCGGACCGGCAGTTCGTCCTGGAAGAGCGGGAGGGTCTGCCCCGGCGGCAGGAACGGCTCCTTGCTGCTGGCGGTCGGCGCCGGCCGGGCGGTCCACACCTTGAGCGGGCCGATGGTCAGGGTGGTGAGCACGAAGGCGGCCACCGGTACCAGCAGTGGGCGCACCGAGCGCAGCCGGACGGCCAGCAGCACCGCCAGACCGGCCGCGATCAACGTCAGCGGGGTGCCCTGACCGAGGTAGTTGAGGACGATCGCGATCCATCGGGCGGCGGTGGGCCGGTTGGCGTCGGCCCAGTCGGCCACAGCGCGGTCGATGCCGAAGAACCAGCCGGCGGCGAGCGCGGCGGTCAGCCCGACCAGGGCGGCCAGCAGCAGGGCGTCGAACCACCAGCCGGCCGGGCGGACCGGCTGGAGCCGCATCTTCCGGCGTACCGTCGTGGTCTCCCGCACCCCGATCACGCTACCGGCCCGCCGCGCGGTGGCCGACCCGGGCGGCGCGGGCGACTGTGTGCCCAGCCACGCGGGGAGGCGTTCCGGCCGACCAGGCGTCAGACTTGACGCCGTGCGGATCACCTCGGCCCTCGTCGACCCGGCGCTGCTCGACCTCCCCTGGTCGACTCCGCTGGAGGAGTGGCCGGCCGAACACCTGGTCGCGCTACCGCAGGGCATCTCCCGGCACGTGGTGCGCTTCGTGCGCCTCGGCGGGTACGTCTACGCGGTCAAGGAGACCGGAGAACGGGTGGCCGAGCGGGAGTACGACCTGCTGCGCGCCCTGGAACGGATCGACTTCCCGTCGGTGCAGGCGGTGGCGATCGTCGCCGACCGGCAGTCCGACGCCGGGGAGCCGCTCGACCCGGTCCTGATCACCCGGCACCTGCAGTTCTCGCTGCCGTACCGGGCGCTCTTCTCGCACACGTTGCGACCGGAGACGATGGGCCGGCTGCTCGACGCGCTCGCCGCGCTGCTGGTCCGGATGCACCTGACCGGCTTCTTCTGGGGCGACTGCTCGCTGTCGAACACGCTTTTCCGGCGGGACGCGGGAGCCTTCGCCGCGTACCTGGTCGACGCGGAGACCGGGGCGCTACGCAACGCGCTCTCCAACGGCCAGCGCGGCGAGGACCTGGAGATCGCCCGGGTCAACATCTTCGGCGAGGCACTGGACCTTCAGGCCGCCGGCCTGCTGCACGACTCGATCGACCCCGAGGTGGTCTGTGAGGAGGTCGTGCAGCGGTACGAGCGGCTCTGGCACGAGATCACCTACGAGCAGCAGGTCGAGCGGGAGGCCCGGCACGACATCGAGGGGCGCATCCGCCGGCTCAACGAGATGGGCTTCGACGTGGCCGAGGTGGCCATGTCGACCATCGACAACGGCCGGTACCTGATCCGGCCGAAGGTGGTCGACGCCGGATACCACACCCGCCGGCTGCTCCGCCTCACCGGGCTGGACGCCGAGGAGAACCAGGCCCGCCGGCTGCTCAACGACCTCGACGCGTACCGGGCGGAGAGCGACCTGACCGACGAGCAGCAGGCCGCCCACCGCTGGCTGACCGAGGTGTTCGAGCCGGTGGTCCGGGCGGTGCCCGCGGACCTGCGGCGCAAGCTGGAGCCGCAGGAGCTGTTCGCGCAGATCATCGAGCACAAGTGGCTGCTCTCCGAGCGGGCCGGCCGGGACGTCGGGATGCGCCACGCGGTGCAGTCGTTCCTGACGGACGAGCTGGTGCACCGCCCCGACGAGCAGGCCGTCCTGGGCGTGGAGATCCCGACCCCCCGCTGACCGGTCCTACCGGTCATCCGCCGCGCCTTCCGTGGCCGGCGCGTCACTCCACCCAGGCGCCGCCGCGCATCACCCGGACGACCTCCAGGTCGTCGTCGAGCACCACCAGGTCGGCGCGCAGGCCGGCCTGAACGGCACCGACCTGGTCGCCGAGCCCGACGGCCAGGGCCGGGGTGGTGGCCACCATGCGTACCGCGTCGGGCACCGAGATGCCGGCGGCCACCGCGTTCCGCAGTGCCGCGTCCATGGTGAGGGTGCTGCCGGCGATCGCGCCGTCGCGGGCGAGCCGGGCCTCCCCGTCGGCGACGGTCACCGCCTGACCGCCCAACTCGTACTCGCCGTCGGGCATGCCGGCGGCGGCCATCGCGTCGGTGATCAGCGCGCACCGCTCCGGACCGGCGGTGGCGGTGGCGAAGGTCAGCGTCCCCTCGTGCAGGTGCACCCCGTCGGCGACCAGCTCACAGACCACGTTCGGCGCGGTCAGCAGCGCCACCACCGGCCCCGGCTCCCGGTGGTGGACCGGGCGCATCCCGTTGAACAGGTGGGTGCCGACGCTCGCGCCCGCCGCCACCGCGGCCACGGTCTGCTCGTACGTCGCGTCGGTGTGCCCGACCGCGGCCACCACCCCGTGCCCGGTGAGCAGCCGGACGGCCTCCAGCGCGCCGGCGCGCTCGGGAGCGAGGGTGACCATCCGCACCGCCCCGTCGCCGAGCTTGATCAGCTCGGCCAGTTCGTCGGTGGACGGGTCGCGGAGGAACTCCGGGTTCTGCGCGCCGCACCGGGCTGCGGACAGGTACGGCCCCTCGTAGTGGATGCCGGCCAGCACCCCCTCGCGGACCAGCGGCGCGAAGGCCGTGGTGGCCGACCGCATCAGCTCGAAGGGCGCGCTGACCAGGCTGGCCAGCAGGCTGGTGCTGCCGTGCCGCAGGTGGAACGCGGCGGCGGCGCGGGCCTGGTCGGCGTCGCCGGTGGTGAAGGTGTGCCCACCCCCGCCGTGGGTGTGGATGTCCACGAAGCCGGGCACGATCCAGTGCCCGTCCCGCACCGACGGGTACTCGGCCACCGCGCTGATCCGGTCGCCTCTGACCTCGACGCAGCCCTGCCGGATCACCCCGCTCGGGGTCACCACCTTGCCGTTCACCCGTACGGTCATCGTTTCTCCAGCTGGTCGAGGGCGAGCAGGGCGGCGCCGAGGCAGCCCGCCTCGTCGCCGAGGGCGGCCGGGACCAGTCGCGGTTCCCGGTGGAAGGTCAGTCGCTCCCGCAGCGCCGTACGCAGCGGGTCGAACAGCCCGGCGCCGGCCTGGGCGAGTCCGCCACCCAGGACGATCGTCTCCACGTCGAAGAGGGCCTGGGCGGTGGCCAGGCCGTCGGCAAGCGCCTCGACTGCCTCCCGCCAGACCCGTGTGGCCAACTCCTCGCCGGCCGCTGCCCGTCCGGCCACCTCCGCGGCGGTCACCATGGTCGGGCCCGCGCCGGGCCCGTCGGCGGACCGGCCGTCCGGCGCCGCGTCGGCCGGGTCCCTGGGCGCGCCGCCCGAGCCGGTGCCGGCCGGGTTCGTCGATCCGGAAAGTTCGGCGTAGCGGCGGGCGACGGCCGAGGCGGAGGCGATCGCCTCCAGGCAGCCCAGGCGCCCGCAACCGCAGGCCGGCCCGTCGGGGCGGACCAGGATGTGGCCGAGTTCCCCGGCCGCGCCGTGCGCGCCGGTGGCGGCCGATCCGGCGACCACGTGCGCGGCGGCGATGCCGGTGCCGATTGCCACGAAGAGGACGTGGCCGGCGTCGCGGCCGGCACCGATCCGCGCCTCGGCGAGGCCCCCGGCACGCACGTCGTGGCCGAGCGCCGTGGGTAGGCCGAGCCGCCGGGCCGCCACCTCCCGCAGCGGTACGTCCCGGAAGCCGACGTTCGCCGACCAGACCGCGACGCCACGCACCTCGTCGACGACACCCGGCACCACGATGCCGAGCGCGGTCGGGGTGAGCCCTTCGGCGCGCGCCTTGCCGGCCAGCCCCTCGGCCACGGCCAGGATCGTGCCGACCACGGCGTCGGCGCCGCGACCGGCGTCGGTGGGATGCCGTTCGGCGTGCACCACGGCACCGTCGGGTCGGATCAGGCCGCACTTCATTCCGGTGCCGCCCACGTCCAACGCGACGACGACGTCGCCGTCGCTCACGCGACCGCCCCGCGCCGGAGAACGAGGTGGTCCGCCGCGTGACGGCGGCTGGTGGCGCCCGTGTTCCGGTGGCTCACGTGAGGACCACGGAGCGGCTCAGGTGGCGGGGCGCGTCGGGGTCGAGTCCGCGACTGGTGGCCAGGGCGACGGCGAAGCGCTGGGCCAGGATCAGGTCGGCCATCGGGTCGACCGGGGTGCGCCCGGCGGCCCAGCGGCCCAGCACCGTACGGCAGCCGTGGGTGCGGCTGTGCACGAAGGCCGCGCCGGTGGCGGCGACGTCCTCGGGCAGCCCTTCGGGCAGTTCACCGAAGGCCCAGACCAGCCGGCCCGGTGCGGCCACCGAGATAGGGCCGTGCCGGTAGTCCATGGCCGGGTACGCCTCGGCCCAGAAGGTGGCCGCCTCGCGACACTTCAGCGCCGCCTCCCGGGCCAGCCCGATGGTCCAGCCCCGGCCGAGGAAGGTGACCTGCTCGATCAGGCTCGGGTCGATCGGCAGCGGGGCGCGGACAGCGACCTCCGCGTCGGCGACCAGCGCGGTGATGTTGTCGCCGAGTTGGGCGCGGAGCAGGGCCAGCGCGGTGGTGGCGAAGCGCGTCTGCACCACCGAGCGTTCGTCGGCGAACGGCATGGTGACGGCCGCGTCCGCGATGTCCACCGCCGGGGATTCGGGGTCGCCGACCAGCACCGTGGTCGGGATCCGCCCGCGCAGCGCGGTGAGCAGGTCCAGCACCTCGGTCGTGGTGCCGGAGCGGGTGATCGCCAGCAGGCGGTCGTAGCGGCGGCCGGCGGGGAACTCGCTGGCCTGGAAGGCGTCCGTCTCGCCCTGGCCGGCGGCCTCGCGGCGGCCCGCGTACGCCTGGGCCATGAACCACGACGTGCCGCAGCCGACGACGGCGACCCGCTCAGCGGGGCGGGGGAGACGGTCGAGCACTGTGGGGGCGAGTTCCGCCGCCTGGCGCCAGCAGTCCGGCTGGCTCGCGATCTCCGCTTGGACGTACGCCATGAGAACTCCTCGCAGGGCGGGTCGCTGCGCAATACGGCTCGTTAGTCCCGTCTTTCGCGCGTCATTCTGCGTGAAACCTGGTGGAAATAGCAACCGCAGGCGCGATCGAGCAGGGCGACCTTTTGCCTCATCCTAGTTTCGAGCACTAGTGTGCACGCAACCAATCACCGTTCGTGCAGATGCGGAGGCTCCGGGGTGGACCGCTACGCCAGATGGAACGCCCTGCTCGAAATGCTGACCGACTCCGGCCGGGTCAGCGTGGAGGATGCCGCCGGGCGGCTGGCCGTCTCCCAGGCCACCATCCGTCGAGACTTCGACCAGCTCGCCCAGCAGCAGATGATCACGCGGACCCGGGGTGGCGCCGTCGCCAACGGGGTCTCGTATGACCTGCCGCTGCGGTACAAGACGGCCAAGCACTCGGCCGAGAAGCAGCGCATCGGCGCCGCCGCGGCAGCGCTGGTCGCGCCGGGCACGGTGGTCGGTCTCAACGGCGGCACCACCAGCACCGAGGTGGCCCGGGCGCTGGCCGTCCGCCCGGATCTCAACACCAACGCCGAGGGCGCCCAGCTGACCGTGGTCACCAACGCGCTGAACATCGCCAACGAGTTGCTGGTCCGTTCCCGGATGAAGGTCGTGGTCGCCGGCGGGGTGGTGCGACCGAAGTCGTTCGAGCTGGTCGGCCCGCTGGGCGGGGCGCTGCTGCGCGAGGTCACCCTGGACGTGGCGCTGCTGGGGGTGGACGCGATCGACCCGAAGCTCGGCGCCGCCGCCCATCACGAGGGCGAGGCGGCGATGAACAACCTGATGGTGGCCCGGGCCAAGCGGGTCGTGATCATCGCGGACTCGTCCAAGCTGGGCGGTCACGCCTTCGCCCGGATCTGCCCGGTCGACCGGGTGGAGACCCTGGTCACCGACTCCGGCGCCGCACCCGAGGTGGTGGACGCCTTCCGCGCCGCCGGCGTCCACGTCATCTGCGCCTGAGGTGCAAGGAAGGGCCCCCTGTTAACGCCTCCGGTAGAGGAAGGGCCCCCTTTTAACACGCCGATCGGCGTGGCGATGCATACCGGGTATTGCCCGCTGCTGTATACCGCGTATGGTGTCGGTCGTCACCCACACACCAACGGGGGAGGTGCAGCTTGCCAGCTGTCCTGGAGATCGAAGGTCTACGAAAGACATACCGGAGCCGACGTCGCGGCACCCGCAACGCCCTGGACGGCTTCGACATGCGGGTCGAGGCGGGGCAGGTGCACGGCTTCCTCGGCCCCAACGGCTCGGGGAAGACCACCACGCTGCGTACGCTGCTCGGCCTGATCCGGCCGGACGGCGGCCGGATGGCGATCCTCGGGCACGAGGTGCCCGAGACGCTGCCCCAGGTCGCCGGGCAGGTCGGCGCGATCGTGGAGAGCCCGCAGTTCTTCCCGCACTTCACCGCGCGGGACACCCTGTCCCTGCTGGCGAGTGCCGGTGAGGTGCCTGACAGCCGGGTCGACGAGGTGCTGGAACTGGTCGGGTTGCGGGACCGGGCCGGCGAGCGGGTCAAGACGTACTCGCTCGGCATGAAGCAGCGGCTTGCCGTCGCCTCGGCGCTGCTGAAGAACCCGCGGCTGCTGATCCTGGACGAGCCGGCCAACGGCCTCGACCCGGGCGGCATCCGGGAGATGCGTTCGCTGATGCGCAACCTCGCCGAATCCGGGATGACCGTGGTGCTGTCCAGCCACATCCTCGGCGAGATCCAGCTGATCTGCGACTCGGTCACCATCATCTCGCTGGGCCGGCGGGTCGCCTTCGGCCCGGTCGACGAGGTGCTGGCGCAGCACTCCTCCGGCGGGGTGATGGTCCGGCTGGAGGCGGTCGCCGACCTTCCGGCCGCCGCCACCGCGCTGACCCGGGCCGGGGTACGGGTGACCACGTACCCGGACCACCTGATGCTCGCCGGGGTGGACAAGCCGGCCACGGTCACCCGACTGCTGGCCGAGCAGGGCCTGTACGTCAGCGAACTCGCCCCGGTCGCGGTCGACCTGGAGAGCGTCTTCCTCGAACTGACCGCCACCGCGCCGGTTCCCGGCCAGCACCGGCAGGTCGACCAGTCCGTACGAATCGATGGGGCGGGATCCTCCGCACCCAACGGGGGAGGTTGGGGCGCGTGAGTCTCTTCCGTACCGAACTGCGCCGGCTGGCCAAGCGGCGTTTCGCCCGCTGGATGACGGCGGCGGGCTTGCTGGTGCTGGCCCTCATCGTGATCGGCATGTTCGCCAGCAACCAGAAGATCGGTCCCGAGCAGTGGGCCGCGGCCGAACGGAGCGCCGAGCAGGAGTACCAGAACCAGGTCCAGTGGACCGATCAGGAGCGCGCCGCCTGCGAGCGGGCGAAGGCGGCGGGCACCGACTTCTACACGAACGACTGCACGGAGATCAGCCCGCCGCCGCGCGAGGCGTTCGAGTCACGGTGGTACCTGCCCTCGACCTTCGTGTTCCGGGAGAGCTTCGGCGAGATGCTGATCCCGCTGGCCGGGATCCTGGCCCTGATCGGCTTCGTGGTCGGCGCCTCCTTCGTCGGTGCCGAGTGGAACACCGGCGGGATGATGAACCTGCTGCTCTGGCGCCCGAAACGGCTGACCGTCCTGCTGACCAAGCTGGGGGCGCTGCTCACCGGGCTGCTCGCCCTTGCCCTGCCCGCCACCGTGGCCTGGTTCGGCAGCCTCTGGCTGGTCGCCACCTGGCGCGGAACCACCGAGGGAATGACCTCCGGAACCTGGCAGTCGTTCCTGATCACCGGGCTGCGGGGCATCGTGCTGGCGCTGGTCGCGGCGACGGTGGGCTTCGCCCTGGCTTCACTCGGCCGGCACACCGCGATGGCGCTCGGTGGGGCGATCGGGGTGCTGGTGGTCGGCCAGGTCGGACTCGGCATCCTGCTGGACATGGCCCAGGTTCGCTTCACCGAGGCGTGGCTGCTGCCCACGTACGCGTACGCCTGGATGACCAAGACGGTCACGTTGCAGGACTGGCGGGCGTGCAACGCCACGTACAACGGTGAGTGCAGGCCGGACACCCTGGACATCACCTGGCAACACTCGTCGGCGCTGTTCGCGGTCGCGGTCGTGGTCCTCCTCGGCGCGGCGATGTGGACGATGCGCCGGCGGGACATCACCTGAGGTACTCGTGGGCGCGACCTGGCACCGGGTCGCGCCCACGATGCCGGCTGGCCGGGCACACGGCGCCGGCCGGTCGCCGGCACGACGTCCGGTGGCCGAGGCCATGGCGCCACGCCCATCACGCGGGTGGCCGGGCTCCACGGAGCCGGACTGTCACGCCCGTGGCCCCGGGTGGGTGCGGCTCGGCGACGCGCGCCGGATGCGCCTCGGGCGACCCGTGGTTAGGCTGAAGGGCCTGGTTGGCGTCGCCCGTGCCGGCCGTCCCCGGGAGGAGCCCCATGCAGCCCGCCGACGCCTCTCCCGCAGCGCAGACCGGTCCGGACGCGATCGCGGTGCCGCCGCCGAGGCCCGCGCCCGAGGTGGAGTCGGTACCCCGGCGGGACGACATCGCGCCGGACGGCACCGAGCACGCAGCCGAGGACAGCGCCGGCCGCCGAGCTGACGACAGCGCCGATACTCACGCCGAGGGTGGCGCCGGCACCCGAACCGAGGGCGGCGCCGGCACTCACGCCGACGGGCTCGGTGAGCGGGAGCGGGAGATCCTCGCGTTCGAGCGGCAGTGGTGGCGGCACGCGGGTGCGAAGGAGCAGGCCATCCGGGACCGTTTCGGGCTCTCCGCGACCCGGTACTACCAGTTGTTGAACGCGCTGCTGGACAATCCGGCGGCGCTCGCCGCCGACCCGGTGCTGGTGGGCCGGCTGCGCCGGCTGCGCGCCTCCCGCACGCGTGACCGGCGCCGCTGACGCTCGGGTGTGTGCCGGCGCGCCGGGCGGGTAGCCGGGGCGGGGAGGTGGCGGCGATGTCCGGAGGCGGCCCCGGGGAACCGAAGCGCACGGCGCCGGTGACGTACCCGGCGACGGGCAGCAGCGCACCGCGCGAGGCGGCTCCCGACGAGCGCCGGCGAGGCGCGGCGGTCGGGGTGGCGCCGACCATGCGGGTACGCTCCGCGTCCGCCCCGCCGCCCGGCCGCGCGGTCAACGAGGACGTGGTCTTCCAGTTCGGCCCGCTGGTCGGGGTGTTGGACGGCGCCACCGTGCCCGAGGGCTTCGACACCGGCTGCGTACACGGGCCGCAGTGGTACGTCCGGCACCTCGCCGCTCGACTGGGCTTGGCCGAGGCCGCCCGGCCGGCGGCGACGCTGGTGAGCAACCTGGCTGCGGCGATCCTGGCGGTCCGTGCCGACCACGACGGTCAGTGCGACCTCGACCATCCGGGCACCCCGTCCAGCACCGTCTGCCTGCTGCGCGACGGCGGGGACCAGGTCGACTACCTGGTGCTCTGCGACAGCCCGTTGGTGCTCGACACCGGTGGCCGGGTCGACGTGGTCGTCGACGACCGGTTGGCGGACGCGATGGCCGACCTGCGCGGTACCGCCACCGCGCTGCCTGGGTCGGCGGATCGGGCGACCCGCTTCCGGCACGCGGTCATGGTGCAGCGGGAGCGGATGAACCGTACGCACGGTTACTGGGTCGCCGCCGCCGATCCGGACGCGGCGTACCACGCGGTGGTCGGGACGCTGCCGTTGCGCGGGCCGGACGCGCTACGCCGCGCGGTGCTGCTCACCGACGGGGCGTCTGCCGCCGTCGACGAGTTCGGGCTGTTCGACTGGGCCGGCCTGCTGGACGTGGTGACCGGCGAGGGGCCGGGCGGCCTGATCGAGCGGGTCCGGGTGGCCGAGCGGGAACATCCCGACCGGCTGCGCCGGCACAAGGCGGCCGACGACGCGTCCGCCGTCCACTGCGAGTTCACCCGGCTGGACGACAGCGGAGCGTGAGGTGGGCCGCGATTCGGGCCGACCGGTTGGTCCCTTCCGCCAGAGGTGTCGGTCGCTGCCAATCGGGTGGACGTACGCCGTCGAGCCCGGAAGACTGCGGCACGTGACGGGTGCGGTCCGGTTGGAGCCGGTGGACGAGAGCAACCTCGAACCGTTGCTCTCCGTAGCGGTTGCCGAGGCGGAACCGGCCGATGTCATGCCCCCTGTGGCGGCGCCGGCCGGGTGGTCGCACGCCCGGCGGGACGCCTTCCGCGACTTCCACCGGGCCAGCTTCGGCGGTCTCGACGCGCCAACCCGTACCGCCATGTACGCGATCCTGGCCGGCGGCGAGGTGGTCGGGATGATCCGGATGAGCCGGCGGGACGAGCCCGACGCCGTCGAGGTGGGCATGTGGCTCGGCCGGTCGGCCCGTGGGCAGGGCATCGGCCCGGCGGCGCTACGCGAGCTGTTGAACCTGGCGGCGGCAGCGGGCATGCGGGTCGTGGTGGCGGAAACCGTGCCGGAGAATCGCGGCGCGCTGTCGGTGCTCGAAAAATGTGGCGCGAAAATGCGGGAAGACGGCCGTCGGGTGTACGCCGAAATCTCCCTGGATTCGACTCCTCCGGCATTGTGAAGCACGCCGTCACCCAGTAACGCTTGTGAGAGGTGTTGCACTCGGTCAGCCGCGCTGCTCCGCGTACGCCGCCAGCCAGGCCACCTGGGCCGGGTCCAGGGACGGGCGCACCCGCGCCCGGGCTGTCTCGACGTGCGCGGCGGTGACCGTGGTGGCGGTCAGCGACTCGCGCATCGCGGCCAGCGCCGCCTCCCGGACCAGGGCGGCACAGTCGGCGGCCGAGAAGCCGTCCAGATCGGCGCCGAGCGCGGGGAGGTCGACGTCCTCGGCGAGCGGTACGTTGCGCGCCGTGGCGCGCAGGATCTCCGCCCGCGCGTCGGCGTCCGGTGGCGGCACGTAGACCAGCCGCTCCAGCCGCCCGGGGCGCAGCAGCGCCGGATCGACCAGGTCGGGCCGGTTGGTCGCGCCGATCACCACGACGTTGCGCAGCGCCTCCACCCCGTCCAGCTCGGTGAGCAGCGAGGCGACCACCCGGTCGGTGGTGCCACCGTCGGTGGCCTGGCCGCGTACCGGGGCCAGGGCGTCCACCTCGTCCAGGAAGACCAGCGTCGGGGCGGCCTCCCGGGCCCGACGGAACAGTTCCCGCACCGCGCGTTCGCTCTCGCCGACCCACTTCGACAGCAGCTCGGCGCCCTTGACCGACAGCACGTTCGCCCGGCCGGACCCGGCCAGCGCGGTCACCAGGTACGTCTTGCCGCAGCCGGGCGGCCCGTAGAGCAGCACGCCGCGCGGCGGCTGCACGCCGAGCCGGGCGAACGTGTCCGGGTAGGTCAGCGGCCACAGCACCGACTCGGTCAGCGTCTGCTTGACCTCCACCAGGTCACCGACGTCGTCGAGGGTCACCTGGGCGATTTCGAGGGTGGAGGCGGCCATGGTGGTCGGCCGTACCACCTCCAGCGCGGCGGTGAAGTCGGCCATCCCGACCGTCGGTGTCTGCGCCGACTTCTGCCGCAGCGCCGCGCGTACCCCGGCCTCGCGGACCAGGGCGGCCAGGTCGGCGGCGACGAAACCAGGGGTACGCGCCGCGACCTCGTCCAGTCGGACGTCGTCCGCGAGCGGTACCGGGCGGGTCAGCACGGTCAACTGCTCCCGGCGCAGGGCGGCGTCCGGCAGCGGGACGTCGATCCGCAGCGAGAGCAGATCGGGGGCGCGTACCGCCGGGTCGACGGCCTCCGGCCGGCTGGTGGTGCAGACCACCGCCGCTCCGCCGCGGACGATCTGTGCCAGGCACTGGCGGAACACGGTCGCCACCGGTCCCGGCGTGTCCGCCGGGGCCAGCGCCTCGACGTCGGTGACCAGCAGCACGGCCGGCCCCCCGGTGAGCACCTCGGCGGTCGCGGCCCGGAGCCGCCCGGCGGCGGAGGAGTTGCTCAGCGCGGCGACCTCGGGTGCCCAGATCGGGTGCACCCGGGCGCCGACCTGGGCGGCCACCGCCCGGACCAGCGCCGACTTGCCCGAACCTGCCGGCCCGCTGACGAGTACCCCGAGCGCGATCGTGGTGCCCAGCCGGCCGAGCACCTCCCGGTGGTGGAAGCCGAGGTCGAGCAGCTCGGTCAACTCCTCGGCCTGGGAGCGCAGACCGGGCAGCTCGTCGACCGACGGGGCTTGCCCCTCGTCCACCCCGCCACCGGTCCAGGAGGCCGCCTCCGCTTCCCCGCCGGTTGTCCAGACCTCCCCGGCCGTGGTGCGCGGCCCGGCGGTGCTGGCGGCACCGGTGCCCGCCGCCGGCCAGCCGGTCGGGTGCGTTCCGCCGCTGGTGGCCAGACCGGCGGAGACAGCGGTCGCGGACCGGCCGGTCACCGGGCCGGCGTCGCCGTGGGTGGCCGGGCCGTGTTCCCAACCGACGAGCGTGTCCATGGTGACCAGCGCGCCCGGGTCGGGTTCGGCGGCGACGACCCGGAGCAGGGTGCTGGTCCAGGCGTAGCCGACGCGGGTGGAGAGGCTGCGCCGGGCGGCCTCGACCAGGGTGCGCGTCGAGGCGTCCGGCAGCACGTCCTGGGGCAGCAGTGAGACGTCGTCCCCGGCGGTGACGACCTTGCCGAGCAGCGCCAGCCGCAGCATCTCCGGGGAGACCACCGCGACGATCTCCGCCGGCCCGGCGAGCAGCACCCGGCGAGCCGGGGTGACCGGGGTCGGGCTCACCCGCACCTGCCCGCCGTCGCGGACGCCGAGGTTGCCCAGCATCAGGTCGTCGGCGTGCAGCAGGGCCGCGCTCGCGGCCGGCTCGGCCGGCGCGACGATGCCGGCGGTCATCCGCCGGCCGGTCAGCCGGACCGGATCACCCGGCCGCAGCGCCAGCGCGGTGAGCGCCTCGGGGTGCAGCCGGACGATGCCGCGCCGGGCGTCCAGCGCGGCCGGCCGCAGGCTAGCGGTCAGGGTCAGCTCGGGTTCGCCCACCGTCCGACCTTAACGGCATGGGCCGTCTGCTCCGGTCAGCCCGGTGTCTGCTCGCCGGTGAGCAGGGACGGATCGCGCCGGATCAGCTCGGCCAGCCGGGCCGCAGGGTCCGCGCTCAGCCCCTCCTGGCCGGCGGACCAGCCGGGTACGGTGTTCGACGACATCGGCCAGGCCGGTGGCGGCGTACTGGGCTGCCCGCTGACCGTGACCTCCGGACCGCTCCAGGCCACCCGTAGGTCGTACGCCTGCCCGTCGTGGTCGATCCGGGCCGTGACGGCCGTCCCCGGGTGAGCCGCGACGACCGCGTAAAGCGCAGCGGCGAAGTCCTCCACGACGTGGCGTGGCGGTGCCTCGTGGGCCGGCTCGCGGACCCCCGCCCATCCCGGCCCCGCGTTACGGCCCTCGGTCCGGCTGGCACCGTGACCCGGCGTACGGCCTGGCTGCGGCTGCGGGCCGGACTGGTCGTCGGCCGTCGTGGTCGGGTCCGCGGACCGGCGGCGCAGCGCCTCCTCGCGCCGGCGCATCCGGGCCAGGGTCTCGTCCAGTCCGTCTCTCATTGGCCTCACCCCTTCTCACGAGGGGCCGCGAGCCGGTCGGCTCAGGCCCGGTTGTCCCGGGTGGCCCGATCCAGCGCCCGGTCCAGGACGACCAGCAGGGCGTCCCTAACCGAGAGTCGGTCCCGGGCGTCGAATTGCACAAGGGGTACGTGTTCGCCGATCGCCAGCGCCCAGCGGATCGCGTTCAGGTCGTGCGCCAGCCGACCGTCGAAGGCGTTCACCCCGACCACGAACGGCATCCCCGCCCGTTCGAAGAAGTCGATCGCCGGGTAGCAGTCGTCCAGCCGGGCACTGTCGACCACTACCAGCGCGCCGAGGGCTCCCCGGGCGAGGTCGTCCCACATGAAGCCGAAGCGGGCCTGGCCCGGCGTGCCGAACAGGTAGAGCTTCAGGCTGCGGTCGATGGTGACGCAGCCGAAGTCCATCGCCACCGTGGTGGTGGTCTTCGCGGAGCGTTGTCCCGGGTCGTCGACACCGATCCCGGCGCTGGTCATCTCCGCCTCGGTGGTCAGCGGGACGATCTCGGAGATCGAACTCACGGTGGTCGTCTTGCCGACACCGAAGCCGCCGGCGATCAGGATCTTGACCGGGATCGGCGGTGCCGGGCGCGGCGGGCCGGCCGGGGCGGGTGTCGCGGCCGGCGACCGGTACGGCGGCGCCGGGGGAGGGGACGGCGGTGGTGTCGCGGCCCGCGCGGGCGGCGGAATGGGCGCGGGGCCGCCGTAGCGGGCCGCGGCGCTGTTGCCGGCGAGCGCGCCCTGTGGGGCGACCGGCCAGTCAGGAGATCGCACGGAGTCCATCAATCACTCGAAGGATGACGTCGGGGTTGAGGGCGTTGCCGGCGTCGGTGACGTGTATGTCCAGATGGCCGGCGGCCCGCAGGTCGCCCACCAGGACCCGGGCCACGCCGAAATGCAATCGGGTCCTGGCGGAGATCTCGGCGACCGAGATCGGCTCACCGCAGAGCGCCACGATCGACTGGTGTTCCGGGGGCAGCCGGGCGGCCGTGACGCTCCACGGTTCGCTGGTCGGCCGTGCGGTCACCTGGGTCTCCAGGCCGATCGCCGGATCGACGCCGGCCACCCGGCCGGCGGTGAGCACGAACGGGCGGGGGCCGGTCGGCCCGGCCACCTCGGGTTCCGGTCCGGCCGCCGCCGGTGCGCCCGCCGTCCCGGTGTCCCGGGCCGGAGCGGGTTCGTCCAGGTAGGGCCGGATCCGCACGACCGGCTCCGGGTCCGCACCGGCGACGTCGGGACTCACTGCTGTACGGAGTTCTTGAGTTCGGCGATCAGACGCGGGGTGAGCGCCCCACCGGCCCGACCGGTGAAGAGGGTCATCTCGTAGGCGACGGTGCCCAGGTTGGCCGATCGGTCGGCGACCACGCCGAGCACCGAGCCGCTGCTGATCGCGCTGATCAGCAGGTAGCCCTCGGCCATGTCCACGACGACCCGGTTCAACCCACCGAGCTTGTACCAGCTGGCGGCGCCGCCGGCCAGGCTGGTCATCCCGGACACGACCGCGGCGAGCCGCTCCGCGTTGGACCGGTCCTTGATCGCGGACATGGCCATCAGCAGCCCGTCCGACGACACGGCGATCGCCTCCAGCACCCCGGCCGTGCCCGAGGTAAAGGAATCCAGGAGCCAGTTGAAGGTCCGTGCCTCCGCGCTCAGTTCGCCGGTGGGCTCGGATCCACCCTGGTGGTCGAGGTTGTCGTGCAGGAAAGAGCTGGTCACCGTCATGATCCTTCGTTCCGGCGGGCTGGACTGACTTCTCGCAGAGCGCGGGCGACGCCGGCCTCGAAGGAGTTGAGGAGGTCGCGGACCTCGGCCGGATCACCGGGGCAATGGCCGACGGCCTCCGCCGGCGCGCTGTCGAGCAGGTTCGCTCCGGGCACCCGCCGGTTCAGGCTGGGCCGCGCCGGCGGGTCCGGGGCGTCCCGCGAGGGGCGGCGGGGCAGGCCGGCACGGGTCAGCGGGGCCTGCGCCGCGTCCTGCCCGCCGGCGCCGCCGAAGGCGTCCCACGTTTCGGCGGACTCCATGCTCCGGCTGGCGCGGGCGAGCAGGGCGGGATCGAAGGCGGGCGGTGCGGGGTGGCCCGGGACGGGCGAGGGCGCCGCGGTCACCGCGAGCCGCCGCCCGTCCCGGGTGGTGTCGAGCGCGGCGGCGGGGGAGCGCCGGTCGCGATCGGGCACCGTCGCCCAGGCCACGGTCACCCCGGCGCGGTCGGCGCGCCGTTGGATCACCGCGGCCTGCGGGATGTCCACCTGGGCGGTGAGCCCGCCGCCGGCGGTGGGGACGAGACTGACCGTCCACCCGTGCCGGCGGGCCAGCCGGCCCACCACGAACAGCCCCAGCACCTCGGTCGGCGCCAGGTCCAGCCGCTCGCGCAGGGTGAGCCGGGAGTTCTCCTCGGCCCGTCGCTGTTCCGGCATGCCGATGCCCCGGTCGACCACGGTCAGCCGGGCGCCGTTGCCAGTCGGTTCGCCGGTCACCACCACCCGGGTGTGCGGCGGCGAGAAGGTGGTGGCGTTCTCCATCAGCTCGGCCAGCACGAGCACCAGGTCACCGACGGTGCCCGGGGCGGCGGAGAGGTCCGGTGGCACGTACACGTCGACCCGGGTGTAGTCCTCGATCTCGCCGAGCGCGAGGCGGACCACGTCGCCCAGCGGCACCGGTGTGACGTGCGGATCCGTGCCGGCCGAACCGGAGAGCACAACCA
Organism: Micromonosporaceae bacterium KJ-029; assembly: GCA_005402585.1. GTDB lineage: Bacteria > Actinomycetota > Actinomycetes > Mycobacteriales > Micromonosporaceae > Micromonospora. Next base: position 237,115 of record BIFP01000021.1, read on the forward strand.
GGCTGCCGGCGTTGCGGCGCAGCCGGCTGGAGATGTGGTCGAGCCGGTACAGGTCCTCCAGCCGGGCCGGGTCGGTCTCCTGGCTCTCCAGCCGGTCGATCAGCGCGATCTGCCGGCCGACCAGGTTCTGGGTACGCCGGCCGACGTGCCCGAACATCTGCGCGACGTTGCGTCGCCCGGCGACCTGCCGCTCGACCAGTCGGGCCGCCGTGGACTGCACCCGGTCGAAGGCCCGCGCCAGGTCGCCGATCTCGTCCCGCGCCCGGGCGTCGATAGGGTCGAGGCGGACCGGCTGGATTCTGCCGGTGTCCTCGCCGTCGGCGACCTGGACCAGTTCGGCCTCGGCGAGGCGGGCGACCCGGTCGGCCGAGCGGGTGAGCCGGGTCAGCGGCCGGGAGACCGTCCGGGCCACCGCCACGCTCAGCAACACCACGACGGCGAGGATCGCCGCCGCGGCCCCGCCCACCAGCCAGGCGGCGGTCAGCGCCCGCCGCTGCTCGGCGGTCACCTCGGCGATGACGTCCGCGACGAGCTTCTTCTCGACGAACTGGCCGAGCGTGATCATCGAGCGGGCGGACGGGAAGACGCCGTCCAGCGACAGGTCCGCCACCGCACCGGCCGGGTCGGTCATGCTGGTGGCGACGAAGTCCGGGCTGGTCCGGGCGGCGACCGCGGCGTCGTTGAGCTGTGCCAGGGCGAGTTGCTCGGGGGTGATCAGGGCGCGGAAGCGCCGGGTTTCGGCCCGCAGGGTGGCCATGCAGGCGGCGTACGCGACGATCGTCCGTGGCGCGTTGGTCGCCTTGACCAGCACGATCAGCGTGGCGCACTGACCGAGCCCCTCGTCGGCGCGCAGCAGCCCGTCCAGGGCCAGCACCTGTCGCCCGGCGGCGGTGTCGGTGTCCACCCCGACCGGCAGCCGCAGCGCGTCGATCAACCCGACGTTGACCGGCCCGTACGCGGCAAGCACCTGGTCCGGCGTGGCGGTTCCGGCGAGCACGGCGGCGCGGATCGCGGCCAGCGTGTGTACGCCGTCCAGCGCGGTGGCGATCCGTGACGGCAGTGCCGGACCCAGTTCGATCCGCAGGTCGGCGACGCGGTCGTCGACGGTGGCCGACCGGCGGACCAGCTCGACGCGGTCGACCCGGCCGAGCAGCAGGCCGACCGAGAGCATGCGTTCCTGTTGCAGGTCCTGCACCAGGCTGCCGACCCGGCTGGCGGTCCGGACCCGGTCGGCAATGTCGCCGGCCCGCTGGGCGGCAGCCACCCGGTCGACGACCACCGGTACGGCGAGCACCAGCATGCTGATCAGGGGGATGACGACCAGCAGCGCCAGTTTGCCGCGGATCCTGAGCCTACCGAGCAGCATCGAAGGCCCCCCACCGCGCCGGCTCGGGTTGGTGGCCGCCCTCGGCGGGCACCAGCGGTCGGGGCTGGGACTGCGGCTCCGCGTGCGCCTCGGCGTCCCGCCGGGTGGACCGGCGGGCCGCGACGAGCAGCACCCCACCGAGGACGGCCAGCAGCAGGGCGGCGGCAGCGGCGACGCCGGCCGCCAGTTGCCGGTCCCGGTCCTGCCGATCGATCCGGTCGGCGAGCAGCGCGTCGAGTTCGCCGAGGATGACCGGCGCCAGCTCCCGGGCGGTCGACTGGGCGATGGTCCGGGCGCCACCGAGTTCCGCGAGATTCAGCCCCCCGCGACCGTTCGGTGTGGAGTGCGCGGCCAGCGACTCCACCGCGCGCTGGTACGGGTCCAGCGGGGTGAGCACGCTGGGCCCGAGCTTGGTGCTCTCCGAGTTCTCCAGCGCGGCGCGCAGATCGGTGACCACCTCGGCGGCGGAACCCAGCGCGGCCACCCGGAGCGCGGCCAGCTCGGACAGGGTGCGTTCGCGCTCGTCGGCGGCCCGGCGGGAGGCCAGCACGGCGAAGTCGGCCAGCCGACCGGTGGCCACCATCGCCGCCGGCAGGTCCTGGCCCACGGCGGACTGGAGGAAAAACGAGTCCGGCTCCGCATCGTGGATCAGACCGGCGGACTCCCGTACCTTGCGGTGCAGCGCCAGCAACAGGTCGGCGACCTCGACGTACGCCGGGAAGGCCGCCTCCGGGTCGGTCGGGTGCCGGTCGCCCAGTGCCTCGATCTTGGCCCGCAGCCCGGCCCAGCGCTCCTGGCTGCGCAGCTCGGTACCGATCCGGGCGTCGACCTCGGCGACCTCCTCGACCGCGCGGCCCAGTTCCGACCGGTCGACCGATCGACCGGTCACGGCCGCGGTCTGGGCGGACACCAGCGCGTCGGTCATCGGGGCGAGCGCCCGCAGGTACGCCACGCCCAGCCGTTCCCGGACGGCGAGGTCCCGGGTGTCGCCGGTCAGCCGCCAGTTCTGCGTCAACTGCAGGCCCAGCGGTACCAGTAGGGCGACGACCAGCAGGAACGGTGCCACGCGGCCCGCTGCGGAGGGCCGTCGACGGACCCGCGGCGCGGGGACGGTCATTGTGGTCTGTCTCCTCGAACGGAGGGAAGGGAGAGCCTCTGCGGCGCCGGATCAGCCATCGAGTCCTGTGCACCGGACCGGAAACTAGTCGACCCGTACGCAGGGAGGCCGCCCACGTTCAGTCAGGTTCGCGTCACTTCGCGCATGGTCACCTGTCGTCTCTCCGGTAGACACGCTGTGTCCCACTCCAGCGGGTGACATGGATGCATCGAGCCCGGTTTGCAGCGGATGATCGGAATTCACGTGATCCGAACTCGTCTCGCGGAACGCCGCCGGAGATCGCCCCGTCGCCCCGTGCCGGCCGCCCTATGGGGCAATGCGGACGGACGTACGGTGGATCCCAGCTAATACCCAGGAACCGCGCCGTACCGTGTGCCGCATGAGATCGCCGTTGCCGGTCGCGTGGATCCGGCGTGCCCTGCCCACCCGCCGGCGTGCGGTCACCGCCGGGGTGGTCGTCGTGCTGCTCGCCGGCGCCGTGGCCTGGGCGGTGTGGCCGCAGGGGCCGAAGTTCCGCAGCGAGGCGGCCATGCTGACCGTGCGGTCCGGGCCGACCGGTGACGAGCCGGTGGATCTGGACACCACCCTCTACCTGCCGGAGGGTGCCTCTGCCGCCGACCGGGTGCCGGCGGTCCTACTGGCGCATGGCTTCGGCGGCACCAAGGAGTCGGTCCGGTCCGACGCCGAGGACTTCGCCGAGCGTGGCTACGCGGTGCTGACCTGGACCGCGCGCGGCTTCGGCCGCAGTGGCGGGCAGATCCACCTGGACCACCCGGACTACGAGGTACGCGACGCGCAGCGCCTGCTGGACTGGCTGGCCGCCCGGCCGGAGATCGCCACCGACGCGGACGGGGATCCCCGGGTCGGAGTGGTCGGCGGGTCGTACGGCGGCGCCCTCGCCCTGCTCCTCGCCGCCCAGGACCAGCGGGTCGACGCGATCGTGCCGATGATCACCTGGAACGACCTGCCCCGCTCCTTCCTGCCGGAGAGCACCGGCGCGGAGTCCACCCAAGGTGTGTTCAAGAAGGGCTGGGCGGGTCTCTTCTTCGGTGGCGGCGGCAACGTCGGCTCCGGCCCGGCCGGCTTCTCCGGCGACATCGCGGCCCAGCCCGAGGGCGCTCCGGAGGCCGCGGGACCGCCCAGCCCGGGGCCCGGGGCGGGGCCGGGAACAGCGCCGTCGAGCGCACCGGCCGGGGCGGCCGACCCGTCCTGCGGCCGGTTCGCCGCCGACATCTGCGCCGCGTACCTGCGGATCGCCACCACCGGCCGGGCCGACCAGGCGGCGGTGGACCTGCTGCGCCGGTCCAGCCCGGCCGGCGTGCTCGACCGGATCACCGCGCCGACCCTGCTGGTGCAGGGCGAGGCGGACACCCTCTTTCCGCTCGGCGAGGCCGACGCCAACGCGCGGGGCATCGCGGCGACCGGCACGCCGGTGCGGGTCGCCTGGTTCACCGGCGGCCACGACGGTGGAGCCGGCCCGCAGACCGACTCGGACCGGGTGCGGTACCTGACCGCGCAGTGGCTGGACCACTACGTCAAGGGCGAGGGCAACGCGCCGGGCGACGACTTCACCTGGTCCCGGATCGCCGGCTTCGACGCGATGGACCGGGGCCTGGTGGCCACCGGCTACCGCACCGCGGACTATCCCGGCATCGCCGGTACCAGCCGGCGCGACGTCGCGGTGGGTGGCCCGGCGCAGCGGATCGCGAACCCGCCAAACGGCAACCCGGCGGCGATTTCCTCGGTGCCCTTCGCCGGTGCGCTCTCCGCGCTGCTCGACGGCGTGGCCGGGGACCTGCCCGGCCAGCACGCCCGATTCGAGTCGGAGCCGCTGGACGAGGCGGTCGACGTGGTCGGTTCGCCGACGGTCTCGATCCGGGCGGCGTCGCCGACCGGCGAGGCGGTGCTCTTCGTCAAGCTCTACGACGTCGACCCGAACGGCGCGAGCGCGCTGCCTAACGGTCTGGTCGCCCCGATCCGGCTGACCGGCCTGCCGGCGGAGATCGGCGCCGCGCAGCCGGTGACGGTGACCCTGCCGGCGATCGTGCGGCGTTTCGAGACCGGGCACCGGCTGCGGGTCGTGCTGGCCACCTCGGACCAGGCGTACGCCACTCCGGCCGAGCCCACGGTCTACACGGTCGCCACCGGAGACGCGGCGGTCGCTCTGCCGACCGTCACCGGCGAGCAGATCCCCACCACCGCGGTGATCTGGCGCTGGGTGCTGGTCGGGCTGCTCGCCGCGATCGCGGTCGGGCTCGTCCTGGTCGTCGCCGTCCTGCGCCGCCGGCACCGTCGCCAGGACACCTCCGTCCATCCCGCGTACGCGGACACCCCGCTGGCCGTGCGCCAACTGCGCAAGGAGTACGCCGACGGCTTCGTTGCGGTCTCCGAGGTGGACTTCGAGGTGCACCCCGGCCAGGTGGTCGGCCTGCTCGGACCCAACGGTGCCGGCAAGACCACCACGCTGCGGGTGCTGATGGGGCTGACCCAGCCGACCGCCGGCGAGATCTACGTCTTCGGGCACCGGCTGGTGCCGGGCTCGCCGGTGCTGTCGCGGATCGGCGCGCTGGTCGAGGGGCCCGGCTTCCTGCCGCACCTGTCTGGCCTGGAGAACCTGAAGGCGTACTGGCGGGCGACCGGTCGGCCGGCGGCCGACGCCCACTTCGAGCAGGCGCTGGAGATCGCCGGGCTGGGTTCGTCGGTGCACCGGCGGGTGCGCAAGTACAGCCACGGCATGCGGCAGCGGTTGGCCATCGCCCAGGCCATGCTCGGCCTGCCGGAGCTGCTGGTGCTCGACGAGCCGACCGACGGGCTGGACCCGCCGCAGATCGCCGAGATGCGCCGGGTGCTCCAGCGGTACGCCACCGGTGGCCGGGCCGTGCTGGTCTCCAGCCACCTGCTCGCCGAGGTGGAGCAGACCTGCACCCACGCGGTGGTGGTCAACAAGGGGCGGATCGTCGCCTCCGGGCCGGTCGAGGACATCGTCGGCGAGTCGCCCAGCGTGCTGGTCGAGGTGAGCGACCCGGTGGCGGCCCGGACCGTGCTGGGCGGCCTCGACGGTGTACGGGTGCTGGACGACTCCGACGGGAATCTGGTGGTCGACACCAATGGCACCGCCCGTAGCGAGGTCGTGGCCGAGCTGGTGCGGGCCGGGATCGGAGTGGACCGGGTGGTGCCTCGGCGCCGCTTGGAGGACGCCTTCCTCGCCCTGGTGGGCGAGACCTCTCGGGGAAGCGGGGACCGGTGATGGCGGGATCGACTGTCGAACCGACGCGGAGTGCGGGCGGCGTGGCACCGTCTGGGGCGGCGGCCGGCTACCGGCCGTCGAGCACGCTGCCCTTCGTCGCGGAATTCCGCCGGCAGGCGTCGCGGCGGCGTACCCAGCTGGCGCTCGCCTTCATGGTGCTGCTGCCGTTGATCATCCTGATCGCCTTCCAGTTCGAGTCGGGCGACGACGACAACGGACGGGGCGAGTTCGGCAGCCTCGTCTCGTTCGCCACCTCGGGTGGGCTGAACTTCACCCTGTTCACGATCTTCGTCTCGGCGTCGTTCCTGCTGGTCGTGGTGGTGGCGCTGTTCTGCGGCGACACGGTGGCCAGCGAGGCGAGTTGGGGCAGCCTGCGTTACCTGCTGGCGGTGCCGGTGCCCCGGGCCCGGCTGCTCGCGGTGAAGCTGCTGGTCGCGCTCACCTACTCGGCGTTGGCCCTGGTGCTGCTCGCCGGCACGGCACTGTTGATCGGGACCCTGCGGTACGGCTGGTCACCGCTGCGCAGCACGGTCGCCGCCCAACTGGAGCCGGGCGAGGGGCTGCTGCGGCTACTCGCGGTGCTCGGCTATCTGGCGGTCGTCCTGCTGGTCGTCGCCGGCCTGGCGTTCCTGCTGTCGGTGACCACGGACGCGGCGCTCGGCGCGGTGGGCGGCGCGGTGCTGCTGTGGATCCTGTCCAGCATCCTGGACCAGATCACCGCGCTCGGTGCGATCCGGTCCTTCCTGCCGACCCACTACAGCACCGCCTGGCTCGGGTTGCTCTCCACGCCCGTGCAGACCGACGACCTCGTCCGGGGCGCCATCTCCGCGATCTCCTACGCCACCCTGTTCTGGGGGCTGGCCTTCTGGCGCTTCACCCGAAAGGACATCACCAGCTGATGCCGGACGCCGGCCGGCGGAGAGCACGCGGGCACGACGACCTGCGGCGGGGCCGCTCAGAGTAGCGGGACCCCCCTCATCGCACTGGCCGCGGCGTCGACGTGGCCAGCGCGTCACGCAACCCGCCGGTCAGCCCAGCGCGCCATCCGGTGGAGTTGGGGGCACGTCCGGAAGTCTCGGCCGGTAGAGTGGTTTTGGGAGCGTTCCCACAGAGGGAGAATCAATCGACATTCATCTATAGGTGTGCGCATTCTGGTGGCAACGTCCATCTGCAACGGAGGTATCGGAATGCGTACTGACCGGTTCGGCGGGCCGGCACTGTCCCTGTTCCGCATGGTGATCGGCCTGCTGTTTCTCTGTCACGGCCTGGCGTCGCTGTTCGGCGTCTTCGGCGGCAACCGCGGCAGCGGCGAGCCCGTACCGCTCGGGCAGTGGCCGGGCTGGTGGGCCGCGCTGATCCAGGCGATCTGTGGCGCCCTGGTGCTCGTCGGCCTGTTCACCCGCCCCGCCGCGCTACTGGCGTCGGGCTCGATGGCCTACGCGTACTTCGTGGTCCACCAACCCGAGGCCCTGCTGCCGCTACGCAACCACGGCGAGCTTTCCGTGTTGTTCTGCTGGTCGTTCCTCCTGGTCGCGGCGCTCGGCCCGGGCACCTGGGCCCTGGACACCCTGCTGCGCCAGCGCAGCGCGACCGGGGTGGACCTCGACGCAGCCGGGCGCCGGTCCGTGCCGGCCTGACCGTGCCGGCTCGTCGATCATCGTGATCGTGCTCAATCCTGGATCGAGTTGCCATGCGGCGGCGTCGATGCGACTCGATCCAGGATCGAGCGTGACCTCCTGCTCGCCGCCGCCGGCGTTCTGCACCAGAGGTTGGGGTCGGGTTCATGAGCCGCTTGAGGGATCGCTCACAGGCTGAGATTGACCGGAGACGAGCGCCACGAGATTGCCTAGACTCGGCAGCACAACTGCATACCTCATCCAGAGGGGCTGAGGGATACGGCCCGACGACGCCCCGGCAACCACCCCGCGCGCTCACCGCTGAGCGTCCGGCGGGGCAGGTGCCAATTCCGTCCCCGCCGCAGGGTGCGATGCGGGGAAAGATGAGAGGACCTCGACATGTCGTCGACGCTCGCCCCCTCCGGCATCGACATCACCGCCAGCCCCGCCCGCGCCCTGGTCTGTCGCGCCTGTTCGGCCCGCTACCCGCTCGCCGCCCAGCACGCCTGCTACGAGTGCTTCGGTCCGCTGGAGGTCGACTACGACCCCGCCGCCCTGGCCGCCGTCACCCGTGAGCAGATCGAGGCGGGCCCGCGTAACCTCTGGCGGTACGCCGCCCTGCTACCCGCAGGTCAGGACCCAGCCACCCGGGTCACCCTGGACCCCGGGTTCACCCCCCTGGTGGCCGCCGACCGGCTCGCCGCCGAACTGGGCATCACCGCCCCGCTGTGGGTCAAGGACGACAGTGCCAACCCCACCCACTCGTTCAAGGACCGGGTGGTGTCGGTGGCGCTGAGCGCGGCCCGGGCGTTGGGCTTCTCCCGGTACGCCTGCGCCTCCACCGGCAACCTGGCCAACTCGGTCGCCGCGCACGCGGCCCGGGTGGGCGCGCCGTCGGTGGTCTTCATCCCCAGTGACCTGGAACAGGGCAAGGTCGTGACCACCGCCGTCTACGGCGGCGACCTGGTCGCGATCGACGGGTCGTACGACGACGTGAACCGGCTCTGCGGCGAGCTGGTGGAGACCGACGAGTTCGAGGACACCGCGTTCGTCAACGTGAACGTCCGGCCGTATTACGCGGAGGGCTCGAAAACGCTCGGCTACGAGGTCGCCGAGCAGCTCGGCTGGCGGATCCCCGCCCAGGTGGTCATTCCGATGGCCTCCGGCGAGCTGCTCACCAAGATTGACAAGGCATTCACCGAGCTGGTCGAGATCGGGCTGGTCGACGCGCCGGCCGGCGGCTGGAAGGTCTTCGGTGCGCAGTCGGCCGGCTGCAACCCGATCGCCACCGCACTGCACGTGGGCACCGACACCATCACCCCGGTCAAGCCCACCGGGATCGCGAAGTCGCTCAACATCGGCGACCCGGCGGCCGGCCTCTACGCCCTCGAAGCCGTACGCCGCACCGGCGGCTGGATGGAGTACGTCGACGACGACGAGATCCGCGCCGGGGTACGGCTGCTGGCGCGTACCACCGGGGTCTTCGCGGAGACGGCCGGCGGGGTGACCGTGGCGGTACTGCGCAAGCTGGTCGAGTCCGGCCGGCTGGACCCGGCCGCGGAGACGGTCGTGTTCAACACCGGCGAGGGGCTCAAGACGCTCGACGCCGTCGCCGGCCAGGTCGGTCCGACCCACCGGATCAAGCCCTCGCTGCGCGCCGCCCGCGACGCCGGCCTGCTCGGCTGAGCCTGTCGTTCGGCCGGCGCCCGACCGCTTGTGGTTGACGGTGGATCGCCCGAGCGGGGGATCGGGCCGATCCGCCGGGTAACGGGCTTTTCGCGGTGAGTGCGGAAAACACGCCGTCGGGGACTTGACGGCAGGAACCGGACGGCGCAAGATGCTCCGTGCGGGAGGGCGTTTCGCCGTAGACTTTCAGTCTTTACGACCCAGCGCCGGAGGCGTTGTGCGATCGACCCTCCCGACCAACGTCCGAACGGGCCAGCGAAAAATTCGCTGGCCCGTTCGTTTGTCGTGGCGCACGCTGCGAGCATGACCATCACCATCAGGACCTTCGGGCCCGCCGACGAGTCGGCGATCGAGCAGGCGTACCAGGTCGGTGCGGCGTCCGAGGCCGTGGACCTGCCCGACTTCCCGCCGTTCTGCCGGCAGCGGTTCACGGCGATGGTCCGCCATCCGACGCCGGGCAACGCACCGGTGAACCTGCTGGCCCGGCTCGACGGCGAGCCCGCCGGCCACCTCGTGCTCGACCTGCCGCAGCTAGACAACACCGAGAACGCCTCGGCCGACCTGGTCGTGCACCCGGCGTACCGTCGGCGGGGCGTGGGTCGCGCGCTGCACGAGCACGCCCTCGGCCTGCTGCGCGAGTTGGGACGCAAACGGGTGACCGCGATGAGCCCGACCCACCTGCCCGGCACGACCGACCAACCGTCGCCCGGCACCGCGTTCGCCGCGACCATCGGCGCGGGATGTGCGTTGGTCGACGTGCGGCGGCGGCTGGCCACCGCCGAACTCGACCAGGCGAGGCTGGACTCGCTGCTGGCGGGGGCCCGGGCCAAGGCGTCCGGGTACCAGGTTCTGCACTGGCGCGGGCACACTCCGGACGAGCTCGCCGCCGACGTGGCCTACCTCGACGGGCGACTGCTGGCCGACGCGCCAATGGGCGACCTGGCGTGGGAGCCCGAGCAGGTCGACGCGGAGCGGCTGCGCGGCACCGAACTCGCACTGGACGCGCGTGGCCGCCGCCGCTATCACGTCGGGGTACGCCACGAGGCGTCCGGGCGGCTGGTCGCGTGGACCCTGCTGGACGTCGGCGCGTCCGCGGACTGGCACGCGTTCCAGCAGATCACCATCGTGGACCCGGAGCACCGTGGGCACCGACTCGGCCTGCTGGCCAAGATCGAGAACCTGCGACACCTGCTCGCCCACGAGCCCGGCGTCCGCGTGATCGACACCTTCAACGCGGAGAGCAACGACCACATGATCGCCATCAACGAGCAGCTCGGCTTCCGGCTGGTCGACCGGTGGAGCAACTGGCAGCTCACCCTGTGACGGACGGGAAAACCGGTGGCGCCCCCGGGCGGGCGGCGGGCATCCTCCGGGCCATGGGCATCGCCGTCGATCCGTACGACCCCACCGACGAGGCCGCGCTCGACGAGGCGTACCGGATCGTCGCGGCCGCGCAGGCCGTGGACGTGCCCGACGTGCCGGTGGGCGACCGCGCCGAGTTCGGGCGGGTCGCCGCCCACCCGCCGTACGGCAACGTCGTGCTGACCGCGCTGGCCTGGCGGGACGGCGACGCCGTCGGATACCTGTGGATCCGGTTGCCGCAACTGGACAACACCGGCAACGCCAGCGTGGAGCTGGTCGTAGACCCGGCCCACCGGCGACAGGGGGTGGGCCGCGCGCTGCTCGGGTATGCCCGGCGGGTGGCCGCCGAGCACGGCCGCAAGCGGCTGATCGCCGAGACGGCCGACGGTCTGCCCGGCGAATCGGCGTCGCCGGCGCCCGGCGCGGCCTTCGCGGCGGCGGCCGGCGCCCGCGCGGCGCTGGCGGATGTACGTCGCCGGCTGGACACCACCCGGCTCGACCACACGTCCCTGGCCGCGCTGCACGACGTGGCTCGCTCGCGCGCCGCCGGCTACCGGACGGTGGCGTGGGTGGGCGCGGTCGCCGAGGAGTACGTCGCCGACGTCGCCCGGCTGGAGGGCCGGTTGTTCGCCGACGCGCCGACCGGCGAACTCGTCGTAGAGGCGGAGAAGGTGGACGCCAAGCGGTTCCGGGAGATGGAGCGGATCCGGGCGTTGCGTGGCCGGCGGCGCTACCACCTGGGTGCGGTGCACGAGGCGACCGGCCGGATGGTCGCCTGGACGATGATCGACATGGGTCCGTCGGCGACCTGGCACGCCTCCCAGGAGATCACCATCGTCGACCCGGAGCACCGGGGTCACCGTCTCGGCCTGCTGATCAAGGTCGAGAACCTGCGGCACGCGCTGGCGCACGAGCCGGCGTTGCGCGCGATCGACACCTGGAACGCGGCGGCCAACGTCCACATGATCACCATCAACGAGCAGCTCGGCTTCCGGCCGGTCAACGCCGGGGCCTGCTGGCAGCTGACGATCTGAGTTGTGACACGCCCCTACTGATCGCGAGGGTTTGTGTTGCATGATGGCGGGCATGACGGACACCCCGCACCCCCTGTACGGCAGGCACGCCGAGACCCTCAACCGAGCGCTGACCGCGATCACGGAGCGGGGGTACTGGTCCGCCTACCCGGAATCACCCAGTCCTCGGGTGTACGGCGAGACCGCCGCCGCCGACGGCAAGGCCGCATTCGAGGCGTACCTGGGCGGAGACTTCCCGCTCGACCAGCCGGGCGACGATGACCGGGTGGCCACCGAGACCAGCCCGTTCGGCGTCGAGCTGAACGTGCGGTACCCGCACGCCACCGCCGACCAGCTTGTCGCCGCCGCGTCCGCCGCGCTGCCCGGCTGGCGTGACGCCGGCCCGCAGTCCCGGGTGGGGGTCTGCATGGAGATCCTCGACCGGCTGCACAAGAACGTGTTCGAGCTGGCCAACGCGGTGCAGTTCACCAGCGGCCAGGCGTTTGTGATGGCCTTCCAGGCCGGCGGCGCGCACGCGCTGGACCGCGCGCTGGAGGCGATCGCCTACGCGTACGCGGAGATGACCCGGCACCCCGGCACGGCCGGCTGGGAGAAGGCCGCCGGCAAGGGTGACCCGCTGCGGATGACCAAGACGTTCCACGTGGTGCCCCGGGGTGTCGCCCTGGTGATCGGCTGCAACACCTTCCCGACCTGGAACTCGTACCCCGGCCTGTTCGCCTCCCTCGTCACCGGCAACCCGGTGGTGGTCAAGCCGCACCCGCGCGCCGTGCTCCCGCTCGCAATCACGGTGCGCTACGCCCGTGAGGTGCTCGCCGAGGCCGGCTTCGACCCGAACCTGGTGCTGCTCGCCCCGGAGGCCCCCGGCGAGAAGCTGGCCTCGACGCTGGCCCTGCACCCGGCTGTCAAGATCGTCGACTTCACCGGTTCCAGCGAGTACGGCGACTGGCTGGAGGCCAACGCCCGGCAGGCCGCCGTCTACACGGAGAAGGCCGGGCTCAACACGGTGGTGGTCGACTCCACCGACGACTTCGCCGGCATGTGCCGCAACCTGGGCTTCACCCTCACGCTCTACAGCGGCCAGATGTGCACCACCTCGCAGAACATCCTGATCCCCCGCGACGGTATCGAGACCGACCAGGGACACAAGAGCTTCGACGAGGTGGCCGGCGGCATCGGCACGGCGGTCGGCAAGCTCACCGCCGACCCGGCCCGCGGCGTCGAGCTGACCGGCGCGATCGTCAACGACGGCGTGCTGGAGCGCCTGGACGAGGTCACCAAGGTCGGCGAGCCGGTCCTGGAGTCCCGTGTCGTCGAGCACCCGGCCTTCCCCGGCGCTGTCGTGCGTACGCCCACCGTCGTCAAGCTGGACGCCGGCGACACCGCGACCTACTCGCGGGAGTGGTTCGGGCCGATCTCCTTCGCCATCGCCACCGACTCCACCGCGCACAGCCTGGAGATCCTGCGCACCACGGTGGGGGAGAAGGGCGCGCTGACCGCGGCGGTCTACTCCACCGACGAGGCCGTGCTGGACGCCACCGAGACCGCCGCGATCGAGGTCGGGGTGCACCTGTCGGGCAACCTCACCGGCGGTGTCTTCGTGAACCAGTCGGCGGCCTTCTCCGACTTCCACGGCAGTGGCGCGAACCCGGCTGCGAACTCGGCTCTGACCGATGGGGCGTACGTCGCCAACCGGTTCCGGATCGTGCAGAGCCGCCGGCACGTTTAGCGGTTGCTGTCTGTCGGTGGTTGCTGTTGGGGGTTCCGGGGCAGCCCGACCCGCTCCGGGCGGTCAGGCTTGATCCCTGCGCGGGTCGGGCTGCCCCGGAACCCTCTCCGGTCATCGTGAGTACGGAACTGCCAGCTTGAGATCCGTCCGGGTCGAAGTGGGTTCGCGGCTGCCCGGAAACCCACTCACACTACGCGGATCGGCGCATTTGGAGTTCGCGGAGGGTGGGGATGGTGGGGTGGGGGACGCGTACGCCGGTGTCGACGAAGCCCACTCGCTGGTAGGCCCGGTAGGCGCGGTCGTTGCCCACCACCACTTCGAGCATCAGCTCGTCCCGCCGGCAGGCCCGGGACCAGGCGGCGACCGCGGCGACCAGGTCGGCGAGCAGACCGCTGCCGCGCCAGCCAGGCGTGATGTAGATGGCGTAGAGCACGGTGACCCCCGGCTCGGTGGGGTGTGCGATCCCGCCCGCGTGCCCGACGAGCCGGCCGCCCGGATCCGCCACGAACTGTGCGGTGTCGGTGCCGGCCGAGACCCGGGCGACCCGGGCGGCGTAATCGGCGTGCGGGCGGGCGGCCGCTTCGGCGACCGTCTCCAGGAAGGCCAGCGGGGCGTCGGCGAGCATCTCCAGGCGCAGCGCGCGCATCCGGCCGGCGTCGGTGGGCCGGACCCGCCGGATCTCGGCGAACCCTCGGCCCGTCCCGTCCGTGGCGCTGCTCATGCCCGAATGCCTACCACAACGACACACGACGATACCGTCGGCCGGAATATGCCCGATTTGTGGTCGTGCGCCGTCGTCACGCCTCGTGTACCGTGCGATTTCGTTCACCGTTTCAAAAGGTCGTCGCCGATCGCGAAACGGTGGGCTTCCGGGCTGTCGCGTGCCGGCTGTCCGGGGGTAGTGGAACGCCGCGCAGAGTGAGGACAACACCGTGGCACAGGGCACCGTGAAGTGGTTCAACGCCGAAAAGGGCTACGGCTTCATCGCCGTCGACGGCGGGCAGGATGTCTTCGTCCACTTCTCCGCGATCGAGATGGACGGCTACAAGGCGCTGGACGACGGCCAGCGGGTGGAATTCGAGATCGCCCAGGGCCAGAAGGGCCCCCAGGCCGAGCAGGTACGCGTCATCGCCTGAGTGCATGCCAACCCGCCCCACCGGCAGAACGCCGGCATGGGGTGGCGGGAACGTGGCCCCGGAGGGGCTGCGGTGGGGCGCCTCACCAAGGCAAGATCATGAGCCGATCCAGCCGTTGCTGAGGAGGGTTCATGTCCGACCAGCCGCCCCCGGCAGTTCCGCCCTCGTCCCCCGGCGAGCCGGATCCGACCGCCGATCCGGCCGTCCCGCAGCCGCCTGGCCCGCCCGCGGTGCCCGGTGCCCCCGAGTCGGCCGGCACCCAGCCGTTGGGTGAGCCGCCCACCGGGGCGTACCCGTGGGGCGGTGCTGCGGGTGTCCCGCCGCACTGGGGCGGGTATCCCGTCGGGCCGGCGCCCGGCCACCCCGGCATGCCGATGGCCTATCCCGGCCAGCCGCCGTACGGCTGGTACCACCCGGCCGGATACCACCTCGATCCGTCCGACGCCCTGGTCACCCCGCCCGGTGCCGGGCTGGGCGGCTGGTTCGCGCGTTGCGTGGGCGCGGTCCGCCGGGGCTGGCGGCTGCTGCTGCCGATCCTCGTACTCACCCAGGTGCTGCCGGCAGCAGTGCTGTCGGTGCTCGCGCTCGTCGTCGACCCCTCCGCCCGCTGGGAGGCCGAGATCATCGGCGATGCCGCCGAACTGCCCGCCACGTTCTGGGTCGACCTCTACATGTTGCTGGCCGTGCTGTTCGGGGGGAGCCTGATCCTCGGCCTGGTGCAGTGCGTCGGCTGGGCCGCCGGCACCTGGGTGATCGCCCGGCAGGCGGCCGGTCAGCCGGTCGGCCTCGGTTTCGCCCTGCGCTACGGCCTGCGCCGGGCGCTCGGTCTCTGGGGTTGGAATCTGCTCTTCACCCTGATTATCTTCGTCGGGGTCTGCCTCTGCTTCCTGCCCGGCGTGTTCGCGGTCTTCGTCCTGGCCATGGCCGGCCCGGTGTACCTGTTCGAGCGGAGTGACCCGATCGGCCGGTCGTTCCGGATGCTGCGCGACCGGCTGGGCCTGCTGCTCGGCCGGGTGGCGCTGTTGATCGCGGCCGTGATCGGCGTCTCGCTGGTCGCGGGCATGGCGGAGTCGGTGGCGATCCTGCCGTTCGGGGTCGCGCCGCTGGACGCCCCGAGTACGGCGGTGGGTGTGGTCCTGGCGATCGCGGTGACGGCGCTGCTGGCGCTGCCGGCCCACCTCGCCCAGCTGGTCGGACTGGTCGTCACGTACGCCGAGCAGCGGGCCCACGAGGGGCCGGTGAACAGTGCGCAACTGGCCGCCGAACTCGGCTGAGCCCGACGATCGCGCTTGCACTCGGCAGGGCAGAGTGCTAAACAAGTCATTGGCACTCGCATAGCGTGAGTGCCAGCTGGTCGGGGCGGTGGGGCCACGGCCGCGCTCGTGGATACAGCCACGGGCGGGGCGCATGGCCGGTCGTCGCGGGCTATCCGGCCCGGCCGAGGAGACGTCGCCGTCGCCAGGTGGCGACGTCCCAAGGTGCGTACACCAGACGGCCCATCCGGGGCACACCCTCGGGCGGTCCGTGAGTGTCCAGGAGGACAACGCCGTATGGCCAAGATGATCGCGTTCGACGAAGAGGCGCGCCGCGGCCTCGAGCGGGGCATGAACCAGCTCGCCGACGCCGTGAAGGTGACCCTCGGCCCCAAGGGCCGCAACGTCGTGCTCGAGAAGAAGTGGGGTGCCCCCACCATCACCAACGATGGTGTGAGCATCGCCAAGGAGATCGAGCTCGAGGACCCGTACGAGAAGATCGGCGCCGAGCTGGTCAAGGAGGTCGCCAAGAAGACCGACGACGTGGCCGGTGACGGCACGACGACGGCGACCGTCCTGGCTCAGGCTCTCGTTCGCGAGGGCCTGCGCAACGTGGCTGCCGGTGCCAACCCGATGGCCCTGAAGCGGGGCATCGAGGCCGCGGTCGCGAACGTCTCGGAGGAGCTGCTGAAGCTCGCCAAGGACGTCGAGACCAAGGAGCAGATCGCCTCCACCGCCTCCATCTCCGCTGGTGACACCAGCGTCGGCGAGATCATCGCCGAGGCGATGGACAAGGTCGGCAAGGAAGGCGTCATCACCGTCGAGGAGAGCAACACCTTCGGCCTGGAGCTGGAGCTCACCGAGGGTATGCGCTTCGACAAGGGCTACATCTCGGCCTACTTCATGACCGACCCGGAGCGTATGGAGGCCGTCTTCGACGACCCGTACATCCTGATCGCCAACAGCAAGATCTCGTCGGTCAAGGACCTGCTCCCGATCCTGGAGAAGGTCATGCAGTCGGGCAAGCCGCTGCTGATCATCGCCGAGGACCTGGAGGGCGAGGCCCTGGCCACGCTGGTGGTCAACAAGGTCCGGGGCACCTTCAAGTCGGTCGCCGTCAAGGCGCCGGGCTTCGGTGACCGCCGCAAGGCCATGCTGACCGACATCGCCATCCTCACCGGTGGCCAGGTCATCAGCGAGGAGGTCGGCCTCAAGCTGGACGCCGTCGGTCTCGAGATGCTGGGCCGCGCCCGCAAGGTCGTGGTGACCAAGGACGAGACCACCATCGTCGACGGTGCCGGCGACGCCGAGCAGATCCAGGGTCGGGTCAACCAGATCCGGGCCGAGATCGACAAGAGCGACTCCGACTACGACCGGGAGAAGCTGCAGGAGCGCCTGGCCAAGCTGGCCGGCGGTGTTGCGGTGATCAAGGTCGGCGCGGCCACCGAGGTCGAGCTGAAGGAGCGCAAGCACCGCATCGAGGACGCGGTCCGCAACGCCAAGGCCGCCGTCGAGGAGGGCATCGTCCCGGGTGGTGGTGTCGCGCTGGTGCAGGCCGGCAAGACCGCCTTCGACAAGCTGGACCTGGCCGGCGACGAGGCGACCGGCGCGCAGATCGTCAAGATCGCGCTGGACGCCCCGCTGCGGCAGATCGCCGTCAACGCCGGCCTTGAGGGTGGCGTCGTCGTCGAGCGGGTCCGCAACCTCGACTCGGGTCACGGCCTCAACGCCGCGACCGGCGAGTACGTGGACCTGCTGGCCGCGGGCATCATCGACCCGGCCAAGGTGACCCGTTCGGCGCTGCAGAACGCCTCGTCGATCGCCGCGCTGTTCCTCACCACCGAGGCCGTCGTGGCGGACAAGCCGGAGAAGACCCCGGCCGCCCCGGCTGGTCCGGGTGGCGGGGACATGGACTTCTGAGTCCAGCTCCAACACCGAAAGGGGCGGGCCGCGTCAGCGGTCCGCCCCTTTCCTATGTCGGCAGCGGGCGCTGGTTACGCCGCTTCTGCGCCCGGTTGTACGGCGGACGGTGCGGCACCGGCTCGTCAACCAGGATGAGCGGTTCCTCGGGCGGATCGCCTGCTCCGGTCATCTCCGCCAACTGCTCGGCGTCGCCGTAGTCGAGCCGGTCGATCGGCAGTTGGCCCGGAAGTTCGTGGATCGGGGCCCAGGTGACGGGCGGGGCGTCCTTGATCTGGTCGTCGTCCGTGGTCATCGCTGCCTCCTCTACCGAAACGGTAGGGGGCCGTCGATAGCCAGGGCGGGTGAATGGCATTATCAGGGTCTATGCGCTATTCGCCCCGTTTTGGGGGCCAAGCGTCCTGCGATACAGAAAGAAGACCCGTTCGATCCGGGCGCCGGCGCTACCGGAATAGAAGGGAACGGGGCCAACCCAACCGATCTGGGCTGACGCGATTCCCGCCGCCCGCTGGTCGCGCAGGCAACGACGCAGGAGAACGCCGCCGATGCCCGACCCCTCAGCGGCGGGCGCGGTGCCCATCGGCCCGAACCAGCTCGGCCGGGACGACCCGTACGCGGCGAATCCGAGCACCTCACCGTCGCGTTCGGCAAGGTGGCAGCCGGCGTCCGGGCGGCCGAGCGAGCCGGCCAACTCGGCGTCCCACGCGCCGCCGAACGTCGCGCGGG
Source organism: Micromonosporaceae bacterium KJ-029 (assembly GCA_005402585.1). GTDB lineage: Bacteria > Actinomycetota > Actinomycetes > Mycobacteriales > Micromonosporaceae > Micromonospora. Next base: position 255,304 of record BIFP01000021.1, read on the forward strand.
CGAAGGCGGCGAGCGCCGGCAGGTCAGCCGGCTGCGCGCGGCGTACGGTCACCCCCTGGCCGGCCAACCGGGACTCGGCGGCCTCCGTCGACCGCAGCGCCGGCGATCCGTCGTACGACAGGTCGGCGGTCATGTTCCAGGCCGTACGGTCCTGCTGGTAGCCGAGGGCGAGTGCGAGACAGACCGCCGGGGTGTAGCGGACGTCGATACCGGGCCAGGCGTAGTACGGCGGGTTTCCGGCGAGCAGTACCTCGACCGCACCGAGGTCGGCCAGGGCTCGCTCGGCGTGCCCGAGCAGGGCTCGCCCGACCCCCCGGCGCCGCAGCCCCGGCTCGACGGCCACCAGGTCCACGTGCCCCGTCCGGCCGGCCCCGGCGGACAGCGAGCCGATCAGTACGCCGACCAGTTCCTCCTCCCGGTACGCGCCGAACACCCGAACCGTGCGGTCGGCGGCGGCCCGCCGCCAGAGCGTCTCCGCGATCGGCCCAGCCTCGGCCGCGTCCTCCGGCAGGTCGAGCGCCCGGTGGCACAGCCGCACCACCTCGGGCGCCCGTTCGGTGGTCAACTCCGCGATGTTGATCCCGGCGTCCATGGCTGCCGACCCTAGATCACAACCGGCCGGCGTGGCAGCTCTCGTCCTGTCGCCGGTCACGGCTGGATGGTGATGCTGCCCCGGCCCCCGAACGGATCGTCGACGGCGGATTTGGTGACGACGTGGATGACTCCGCAGCACAGAGCCACGATGAGGGCGGGCACGCCCAGCAGGATCAGCAGCGCCATGCCGCGCCACCGGGCTGACGAGGGCGGCGGGAAGGAAGCCGCCGCCCCGGTTGAATGACCGTGCATGAGCCCGCAAGTTAGCAGTTAACAGCCAGTTTGAGAACTGTTCACTTTGCGTGAGGTAAGCCGCGGGCGGCACTGACGGCGGCGTACGCGTCGACCAACCCGGCGCCGACGGCGTTCGCCGTGTCTCCGCAGTCATCACCGGAGGGGCGGTCGGCCTCGACCGGGGTGGCCGTCTCGCGCAGGATGCGCCGGGTCCGGCCCAGGTCGCCGACCAGTTCCGGATTGGCCGACCACATCAGCGCCACCACGCCGGCCACCTGCGGGGTGGCCATGGAAGTGCCGTCGAGCGCGGCGTACCCGCCGCCCGGCATCGCGGAGAGCACGTCCGCCCCCGGCGCCATCAGGTCCGGCTTGGCCACCCCCGTCGGCGCCGGGCCGCGTGAGGAGAAGGCGGTCACCCGGCGTCGCTCGTCCACCGCGCCGATGGTCAGCACGTCCGGGTAGGGCGCGGGTGGGTCCTGTACCGAGCCGCAGAACGGGCCGGTGTTCCCGGCCGCCGCGACGACGAGGATCCCGGCGGCCTCCAGCGCGTCCGTGGCCGGTCGCAGCGCCTGCGGGTCGCAGCCCTCGATCGGCGGGCAGCCCCACGAGTTGGTCAGGATCTCCGGCGCCCGGGCCGGCCGCCCCTGGGTGAACGGGTCGCCGCCGGCCGGGAAGGGCGCCAGCATGAACTGGAGGCAGTCCAGGTAGGCGGCGGGATTGCCGAGATTGCGGTCGAGGTTGACGCAGCCGACCCACTGCGCGCCCGGCGCCACGCCGATGCCGCCCCGCCCGACCGCGCTGCCCGTCGTGTGGGTGCCATGCCCGCTGCGGTCGGTCGGCGTCCGGGTGCCGTTCCACGGGTCGAACCACGAGTCGTCGTCGCCCCGGAAGCCCGCGGCCAGGGTCGGATGCCGCCCGTCCACCCCGGAGTCGGAGCTACCCACGGTCACCCCGGCGCCGGTGACGCCGAGTCCGGACCAGACCCGGTCCGCGCCGATCATCGTGATGTTCCACGGCGGGCGGGTCGGGGCGGGCGCGTTGCCGCTGGCGGTTCCGGGCGGCGCCGGCAGGGGACGCAGCCGTTGGCTGACCAGGACCCGGGCCACCTCTGGCCGACTGGTCAGCCAGGCCCGCACCGCCGGCCCGCCGTCCACCTCGACCGCGTTGACCAGGTAGTACGGGGTGTGGCCGAGTCGCAGCCGGCGCAGTTCCCGCCGCAGCTCCGCCTGGCTCCGCTCGGCGGTGTCGACCAGTCGCCGGTAGACCTCCCCGGCCCGGGCGTCCCGGCCCGCCTTTCCCGGCCCGGCCGGCAGACCGGTGAGGTCCGCCTGTTCACGCAGCACCACGAACAGCCGCTCGCCGTGCAGGCCCGGCTGGCCGGCCCCGAAACCGACCGCGCCGACCGTGACCAGCAGGGCGAACGCGGTCGCCCCGGCCACCGCCCGGCGGGGCGGGCGCGCCGAGGGCCGGGCCAGCACCAGGCCGTACGTGACCGCCAGCACGACCGCGACGACGAGCCCGGCACCGGCGGCGACCGCCACCCAGAACGGCACGTCCCGGGTGCCGGCCAGGAGCAGGCTGATCTCCTCCGGATCGGTGAACGCCAGCGGGCCGTACACGCCGAGCCCGACCAGCCAGGCGGTGGGCGTACGGCCGGCGGACCGGGCCGATCGGTGGTTCAGCGCGTGCAGCGCGGCCAGCGCGAAGCCTGCCGGCGGCAGCGTCACCAGCAGTGGTAACTGGGCACCGGACTGGCCCGCGCCGGCACCGACCAGCAGCAGCACCACTCCGGCGACCAGGCCGCCCACCAGCACCAGGCGGACCGGCCGGGGTGGCTCGCCGACCTCGAAGTGCCGCCAGAACCGGGCGTCCAGCAGCACCCCGGCCAGCGCCCCGACGGCCGCCGCGGCCGGCACCGCGAGAACGGTCTCCAGCAGCCCGCCGAGTGCGCCGAGCCAGACCCAGGGCAGCAACAGGGTCAGCCCCGCGGCCACGGCGAGCAGGCTCACTGCCGACGGGCGCGCGGCGCGCGGCGCCTTCTCGCCCGGCGCGTGGGTTGCCGAGCCGTGGACGGCCGGGCCAGCGAGATCGGATGCGCCGGTGGGCTCGACGGCACCGGTCGGGATAGCAACGCCGCTCGGGCCGGTGGTGCCGACCAGGTCGGCGGCGTGCCATCCGGGCGGGAGCGACCCGGCGTCGCCGCGCCACCCGGGTTCGAGGATGCGGTGCGACAGCCGGTCCGCGACCAGCGCCAGCAGGGCCGCCGTGACGGCCAGGGCGGCGAGGTACGCCTCGTGGTGCACCGGGGGGATCGCGCGCAGCATCCCGAGCACGCCCAGCGCGAGCGCTCCGGCCAGCCAGGCCCGGCCGGCGACGCGGATCGCCGCCGCGCGGGGGACCAGGGCCAGCGGCAGGGCGGCGAGGCTCACCAGGAGCACAGTGATCAGGGCGACCACCGGCCAGAGCGGCGCCAACCGGTCCAGCCCGCTGACCAGCAGCACCTGGTCGACCGCCCAGCCGCCGGTCTGCGACAGCACGGTGACCGCGACCGCCCAGCAACCGGCCAGTACCGCCGCGACGACGGCCCAGGGGCTGCCGGCGCTGCCGGCTGTGGAGTAGTCCGCCCGCATCCGGACACAGTACGACGCACGCCGGTGACGGATCGGGCCCCGGCCGCCCCGGAACGGATCAAGGCGGGCCCGGCCGGTGCGGTCCGGTTGCCGGTAGGGCTACCGTGGACGGGTGCGCGATCCACACGTCCTGCGATCCGTTGCCGGGCAGCTCTCGCCCTCCCGCCGCGCCTCCGACCTGCGTCGGCTACGGGCCGAACGGTTCGATGTGCTGGTCATCGGCGGTGGTGTCACCGGTGCCGGTGCGGCCGTCGACGCCGCTTCCCGGGGGCTGAAGGTGGCCCTGGTGGAAGCCCGCGACTTCGCGGCCGGCACCTCCAGTCGTTCCAGCAAGCTGATCCACGGTGGCCTGCGCTATCTGGAGCAGTTGGAGTTCAACCTGGTGCACGAGGCGCTCACCGAGCGGGGCCTGCTGGCCACCCGGCTGGCGCCGCACCTGGTGCGCCCGGTGCCGTTCCTGGTGCCGCTGCCCGCCGGGCAGGGCGTGGGTGACCTGCCCGCGCGGGTGCTCCGTCGTGCCTACTACGGCGCCGGGGTGGCGGCGTACGACGCCTTCGCCGGCCTCTTCGGCGGTGGCCGGGGCATGCCGTTGCACCGGCACGTGAGTCGGGAGGGGGCGCGCCGGATCTTCCCGAGCCTGCGCTCCGACGGGCTGGCCGGCGCGATCCGCTACTACGACGGGCAGGTGGACGACGCCCGGCTGGTGGTCACCCTGGCCCGCACCGCCGCCAGTCTGGGGGCGACCGTGGTGAGCAGCGCCCGCGCGGTGGGGCTGATCCGACAGGCCCGTGAGGTCACCGGGGTCCGGGTCCGGGACCTGGAGGCACCGGCCGGCTCCCCGGACGCCGAGTTCGAGGTACGCGCCCGTACGGTGATCGCCGCCACCGGCGTGTGGACCGACGACATGTCGCGGATGCTCAACGACGTCGGGCTGCGCCCCGGGATCCGGGTCCGCGCCTCCAAGGGCGTGCACCTGGTGGTGCCACGCTCGGCGATCACCGGCGAGACCGGGCTGATCCTGCGTACGGCGACGAGTGTCCTCTTCGTCATCCCGTGGGGCGGGCACTGGATCATCGGCACCACGGACACCGACTGGCGCCTGGACCGCTCGCACCCGGCGGCCTCCGCCAGCGACATCGACTACCTGCTCCGGCAGGTCAACACCGTGCTGGACCGGCCGCTGACCACCGCCGACATCGAGGGCGTCTACGCCGGGCTGCGCCCGCTGCTGTCCGGCGAGGCGGACTCCACCTCCAAGCTCTCCCGGGAGCACGCCGTCATCGAGCCGATGCTCGGTCTGCTGCTGGTCGCCGGCGGCAAGTACACGACGTACCGGGTGATGGCCGCCGACGTGGTCGACCGGGCCGCCCGTCGGCTCGGCGGGCAGCGGCCGTCGCGTACCGCCGACCTGCCCCTGCTCGGCGCGGACGGGTACGCGGCCATGTGGCGCGACCGGGCTGATCTGGCCCGCCGGCACGGGGTGCCGGTCGGCGTGGTGGAGCACCTGCTGGAGCGCTACGGCAGCCTGACCCTGGACCTGCTCGCGCTGATCGACGCCGATCCGCTGCTGGCCGCACCGCTGGCCGGCGCGCCGGAGTACCTCGCCGCCGAGGTAACCTACGCGGCCCGGGCCGAGGGGGCGTTGCACCTGGAGGACGTGCTCACCCGGCGTACCCGGATCTCGATCGAGACGACGCACCGGGGCCTGGAGTCGGCCGAGCACGCGGCCGAGCTGATGGGCACGGTGCTGGGGTGGGACGCCGCGCGGCGGACCCGGGAAGTGGCCCACTACCGGGCCCGGGTGGAGGCGGAACGGCAGTCCCAGCTGATGCCGGACGACGCGACCGCGGACGCGGCCCGGCTGGGTGCGCCGGACGTGCGCGGTTACGCCCCGGACCGGGGCGCGGACGACGCCGGGCTGCCCCGCTGAGCTGACCCCTGGTGATCGACGCCGCCCGATATCCATCCGGCCGGTTACGTTCGCTACCTACGGTGGGGTAAGTTCCGCGCGTGATGGCGCTTTCCTGGTCACGACTGGCTTCCCTGTCCGCCACCGCGCTGCTGGCGGTTGCCCTGAGCGGGTGCGCCCCGTTCGGCGACCAGGCCGGGAGTGCATCGACTGCGCGGGTGACGGGGTCACCTCGACCGGCACGTTGAGTGAGGAGCATCGCGAGCGGCTGCAGCAACTGCTCGCCGACCCGGCCCTGGCCGAGGAGACTGACGAGGCCCGCGGGTACACGACCGCCTGCATCGGCGCCCTGACCTCCAGCCTGCTGACCTCGGCCGGCCTGGTCAGCTCGCAGGACTGCCCCGGAGAGGTACGGCCGCCGGTGGCCGAGGAGATCCTGCTGCTGCTCACCCAGAACACGCCCGCCGAGCTGACCGTGTAAGGAGGGGCCCCCTTTTAACGCCTGAGGTAGAGGAAGGGCCCCCTCTTAACCGGCGCCGCACTGACGGCCGACCCGGCCGCGTGGCGCTCCGGGGTCAGAGCACCTTACCGGGGTTGAGCAGGCCGGCCGGGTCGAGCGCGGTCTTGATCGCGTGGTGCACCCGGACGCCCACCGGCCCGATCTCGCGGGCGAGCCAGTCCCGCTTCAGCAGGCCGACGCCGTGTTCGCCGGTGCAGGTGCCGCCGAGGTCCAGACCGAGCCGCATGATCTCGTCGAAGGCCCGCCGGCCGCGTTCCAGGCTGGCCGGGTCGGCGCGGTCGACCACGATGTTGGGGTGCATGTTGCCGTCACCGGCGTGGCCGACCACGCCGATCGGCACCTCGCAGTCGGCCGCGACCCGGGCCACCCCGTCGAGCAGCGCGGCCAACGCGCCCCGGGGCACCGCCACGTCGTCGATGATCAGGCCGCCGTTGCCACCCGGGTACGTGTCGGCGGCGTACTTCTCCATCGCCGGGTGCGCCAGCCGCCGGGCCTGCAACAGGGCGGCTGCCTCCACCGCGTCGGTTGCCGCGTACACCTCCTCGGCGCCGGCCGCCTCGCAGGCGGCGGCCAACTGGGCCAGGTCCTCGGCCGCTCTCGGGCCGGTGTCGGCGGCAGCCAGCAGCAGCGCCTCGGCGTCGGTCCGCAACCCCATCGGCCGGTACGCCTCGATCGCCCGCAGGTGGGTGCGGTCGAGCAGTTCGAGCAGGCTGGGGGAGAGGCCCCGGGCCGCGATCCGCGCCACCGCCTCGCCCGCCTCGGCGGTGGAGCCGAAGACGGCCACCAGGGTCAGTGACTCCGCCGGCGCCGGACGCAGCGCCACGGTCACCTCGGTGATCACGCCCAGGGTGCCCTCGGAGCCGACGAAGAGCCGGGTGAGGTCGTACCCGGCCACTCCCTTGGCCGTACGCCGGCCGGTGCGCAGCACCTCGCCCGAGGCGAGCACCACCTCCAGGCCGAGCACGTACTCGGTGGTCACGCCGTACTTGACGCAGCACATGCCGCCCGCGTTGGTGGCGACGTTGCCGCCGATGGTGGACGACTCCCACGAACCTGGGTCCGGCGGGTACCACAGGCCTTGCTTGGCCACGGCTGCGGTGAGCGCCGCGTTGACCACGCCCGGCTGGACCACCGCGATCCGGCTCACCGGGTCGATCTCCAGGATCGCGTCCATCGCCACGGTGCTCAGCACCACCGAGCCGTCGACGGCGTTCGCCGCGCCGGCCAGCCCGGTCCGCGCCCCCTGCGGCACCACCGGTACGCCGTGCCGTCCCGCGGCCCGGATCACGGCGGCCACCTCCTCGGTGGTGCGCGGCCGGGTGACCGCCAGCGGTGTACCGGCGACGCACAGGTCGGCCTCGTCCCGCTCGTGTCCGCGCAGCAGATCCGGGTCGGTGAGGACCGCGTCCGGCCCGAGGGCGGCACGCAGGTCGTCGATCAGGGGGGAGGCGGCCATGCCGCCGAGGCTACGGCCGGCCACCGGTGATCATCAACCTTGGGCTGCCGCCGGGTACCGTGGCTGCGTGATCTACGTCGACCGGCCGGCCTGGCCCGCGCGGGGCCGTCTCTGGTCGCACCTGATCAGCGATGTCTCCCTCGCCGAGCTGCACGCCTTCGCCGAGGCACTGGGGGCGCCCCGGCGCGGCTTCGACCGGGACCACTACGACATCCCGGCGGACCGTTTCCCGATGGCGGTCTGGCTCGGCGCGTACGTCGTCCCCAGCCGCGACCTGGTCCGCCTGCTCCGCACCTCGGGCCTCCGCCGCCCCAAGCACCTCTCCCGCCCCGCCCGCTGAACCGCCCCCCCGGGGGGTCAGGAAGTTAGGGTGGCGAGTTCGCGGGTCAGGTTGGTGCGGGCCGGGGTCTCCCAGCGGGCCGCCAGGGTGGGTACGCGGTACAGGGCGGGCAGGGACAGCAGGGCGGAGAGCACCCGGGCCCGGCCGATGCGGTAGGCCGGCTCGGGTACGTGGGCGTACTCCCGGCGGATCGCGGCGGCGTACCGGTCGTATCCGGGTGCCGGCGCGGCGAGGACGGCCAGGTCGGCGTCGCAGAGCAGCGCGCCGTCGGCGTCCGCCGGGTCCACCACGTGTCCGGCGGTGAGCAGGACCAGCCGGCGCACCTCGGCCACCTCCGTGGCGGGCAGCCCGGCCCGGGCGAGCAGCGTGCCGGCGAGCGCGGCGCTGTCGCGCTCGTTCCGGTCGCCCGGTGCCTGGGGGTCGTACACCGCGTCGTGGCACCAGGCGGCGAGCCGGACCAGGTCCGGACGCGGCGCCGCCGACGCGCACCGGTCGACCACACCGAGCACGGCGGTCAGGTGCTCGATCGTGTGGTAGTGCCGGTGCGGCTCCCGCCACCGCTCGACCAGCTCGTTCCCGGCGGCGTCCACCGCCACCGGCACGGTCGCCCCGGCGGACCGGGCAGCCGTTCGCCACCGTTCGATGAGGCTCGCCACCCGGCCGAGTCTGCCGTACCCGGGGCGAGCGCGCACCGGCCGACCCTCCCCGGTCGACCGCCGGGCATGCCCGCCGACGGCCGAGGCGTGGCCGGACGGGAGGGTGTACCGCTTCGGCGAGGAATGTCCGGGCGTGCTGCGGGTAGTAGCGGGTATGGCGGACCGACGATTTCCGTTGCTGCGACGCAACGGGACGCGCGAGAGCCTGTCCGACGTGGACACGGCGCGGATCGCCGACACGGTGACGCAGCTGCACCATCGGAGCAAGGCCACTCTGCACGACCGCCTGCACCGGGTCCGGATGTCGCTCGGCCTGGCCGTGCAGGCGGGCCTCGCGGCCGGGCTGTCCTGGTTCGCCACACACAAGCTGCTGGGCAGCGGGCAGCCGGTCTTCGCCCCGATCTCCGCCGTCGGCACCCTCGCCGTCTCAGTCGGCCAGCGGTTCCGCCGGACGGTGGAGCTGATCATCGGGGTGGCGGTCGGGGTGGCCATCGGTGACCTGCTGGTCTACCTGCTCGGCACCGGACCGTGGCAGCTCGGGCTGGTCGTCACCGCCGCCATCCTGCTGACCATCTTCGCCGGGGGGAGTGTGGCCATCGTCATCCAGGCCGCGGCGACCGCGGTGCTGATCGTGACCCTCAGCCCGTCGGTGAAGAACCTTGAGATACCCCGGTTCATCGAGGCGCTCGTCGGCGGCGGCATCGCACTTCTGGTCACCGCGGTCCTGCTCCCGCTCAACCCGCTACGAGTGCTCAACCGCGCCGCCCGGCCCGCCCTGGACCTGCTCGCCGCGCAGCTCGACGTCGCCGCCGACGGCCTGCGCGAACGAGACCGGGAGAAGACCCAGAAGGCCCTGGACCGGCTGCGGAACAACAAGGGGGAGCTGACCACCTTCACCGAGGCGATCGAGGGGGCCAAGGAGACCGCGTTGCTCTCCCCGGCGCGGTGGCACCGGCGCGGTGAACTCACCCACTACGCCGAGGCTGCCGACCCGATCGACCGGGCGATGCGCAACAGCGGCACGCTGATCCGGCGCGCCGTCACCCTGATCGAGGACGAGGAACCGGTCCCGGCGCCGATGACGGCCGCGATCGCCCACCTCGCCGAGGCGGTACGCCTGTTGAAGCGGGAGTTCGCCCAGGGCGAGGAGCCCGAGCAGGCCCGGGAGCGGTCGCTGCGCGCGGTCAGCGAGGCGGGTCGGGCGTACGCCGAGGGGGTCGGGTTCTCCGGCAGCGTGGTGGTCGCCCAGGTGCGTACCACCGCCAGTGATCTGCTGGTGGCCTCGGGGGTCAGCCAGGAGGAGGCGAACCGGCTGGTGCGGCAGTCCTTCGGCGAGATGGAGCGGCCGGGCGCACCGGCCGGGCCGGAGCCGGCACCGAAGCCGCCCACGGCGCCACCGGTGGGGTGAGCCGCTCCCCGGCCGGCGGAGGCTGGGGGCGACTCCGGAGCGGTGTCCTGGTCACCGCCGGTACGGCCGATGCGCCCGGCCCGGTGGGCCGGGGGTGACTACGCTGACCGCATGGCCGACACCCCGCCCGGCGGATCCCTGCCGCCGTCGCCGTCCGTGCCCGCCGCTCCATCCGCCGGTACGGGTGTACCCGGAATGTCGCGCCGCCGGCTCAGCTGGCAGCGCGCCGTGGTGCTGGCCCTGGTGATCCTGCTGATCGCCGCCGGTGCGATCTTCATGATCTTCACGCTCGGCACCAGCCTCGGCGCCGAGGCGTTGCTGATCGGGACCGCCGCCGCGGTCCTGCCGGTCCCGGTGCTGGTGGCCTGCTTCCTCTGGCTTGACCGGTACGAACCCGAGCCGCTGAAGTACCTGATCTTCTGCTTCGCCTGGGGTGCCTTCGTCTCCACCGCGGCGTCGCTCATGGTCAACGAGGCCGCCGCCGGTTGGTTCGAGCACCGCGGGCTGCCCGTGTCGCTGACCGCGGTGCTGGTCGCGCCGTTCATCGAGGAGCTGACCAAGGCACTGGGCCCGATCCTGCTGCTGATCTTCCGGCGCCGGGAGTGGTCGGGCATCACCGACGGCCTGGTGTACTGCGGGCTGTCCGCGATCGGCTTCGCGATGGTGGAGAACATCCTCTACCTGGGTGGGCACGGGTACGCCTCGGGTGCCTCGCAGTACGGACCGGCCACCGGGGCCCAGCAGGTGTTCGCCATCTTCATCGTCCGGATCCTGCTGTTCGGGTTCGCCCATCCGTTGTTCACCGCGATGACCGGTATCGGCCTTGGCATCGCCGCACGGACGGCGGATCGCCGGGTCCGGGTGCTCGCCCCGGCCGCCGGCCTGCTGCTGGCGATGATGCTGCACGGGACGTGGAACCTGCTTCCGACACTGACCCAGGCCACCGGCGAGGTGCTGATCTCGGTCTTCGGCTTCGTCGGTGTGATGGTGCCGATCTTCTTCGGCATGGTCGGCCTCGCGGTGTGGCTGCGGGCCTGGGAGGGCCGGCTCACCGAGCGGATCCTGCCGGACTACGTCCGGGCCGGCTGGCTCACCCCGCCGGAGGTGGCGGCGCTGAGCAGCCTCGGCCGGCGGCACGCGGCCCGGGCGTGGGCCCGGCGGGTGGCCGGCGACGCCGGTCTTCGGGCGATGCGCAGCTACCAGTTCGCGGCGACCCGGCTGGCGTTGCTGCGCGACGGTGCGCTCCGGGGCCTGGACCGCCGGCCCGCCGACCGGGAGCGGACGGCAAGGGAGGAACAGGAACTGCTGCACGCGATCAGCGCGTACCGGTCGTACTTCGTGGGTCGGGACCCGCAGTCGCCGGTGGGGGTCTGGGACGGGCACCGCTACCACCTGCGATTCCCGGACGGGTCGCAGCGGTCGGTGGACGCGCCCGAGGAGCCGGTGGTCCCGATCCCGGTGGTGCTCGCTCCGCCTCCGCCGCACTTCCCCGGCGGCTACGGCCCGCCCGGCTGGTACGGCCCCCGTCCGGCCGCGCCCTGGCCGCCGCACCGCTGACCAGACCGGTGTGGCGGCTCTGCTGGGCGGTGGCACCGCCGGACGCGGCTCCGGCGGGCGCGGAACGCCGCCCGGTCCCGTGGGCGGCCGTCGCGCGGCTCAGGTCATCAGGCTGGTGAGGAAGTCGCCGATCCCCTGGGCCATCATCATCAGGGTCGCCCCGATGGCCTTGAACATCTGCGCCGCGCCCTCCGGCCGGAACGCGATGAAGTAGATCAGGAACGCGAGGCTTCCCCAGGCCAGCACCTTCTTCACGAATACCGGCATCGTCCCTCCCCAGGGCCGGTGGTGCGGCTGGCTTCCCGCCGGGGAGCGCGGCAAACGACGCGTGCCGGGTCAGCGGGCCCGTGGGGCCGGACTCGCTACGCCGCCGGTGGGCTCACAGGTAGAGCCCGGTGGCGTCCTCCTCGACCCGCTCGGCGGCCACCGCGTGCACGTCGCGTTCGCGCAGCAGCACGTACCCACGGCCGTGCAGCTCGACCTCGGAGCGGTCGTCGGGGTCGAACAGCACCCGGTCGCCGGAGACGATGGAGCGTACGTGTGGCCCGACTCCCACCGCGGTCGCCCACGCCAGGCGCTTACCCACGGCCGCGGTGGCCGGGATCACGATGCCGGCGGTGGAGCGGCGTTCACCCTCGCTGCCCTCCGTCCGCACCAGCACGCGGTCGTGCAGCAGCCGGATGGGCAGGCCGGCGTCGAGGTTCTGGTCGGCTGTCACGCCGCAGACGCTACCGTGTCGTCCCCGGCCCGCCGCCGGTGGTCACCGGGTCGACGGGGAGCGGCCGGCGGCGCGATCGGTGGCGGAACTGGCCTACCGTGGTCCCGTCGGGCGTATCCTGTCCGACCTGACGCCATGCGCGGGCCGAATCTTGCCGGGAGGTGCGCTTGAGCCGATTCGAGTGGTTGCGCGGGCGCCTGCGTCGCGCGTACGAGTCAGGTCGGGAATCGGTCCGGGCCGGGCGTAGCACGCCACCCGACGTACCTGAGCCGGCCAGGATGGCCTCGCCGGCCACTCCGGGGCCGGCGGCACCACCGACCGCCACCGTGATCGGTGCCGAGCCGCCGGCGGCCCTGCACAACTCCACCTCCAGTCGCGACGACGCGGACGTGCCGCACGCGCTGCGGATCGCCGCCGCCTGGTCCTGGCGGCTGATCGTCATCGGCATCGTGTTCTGGGCGCTGCTGAAGATCGTCAGCACCATCAGCATCGTGATCATTCCGCTCGCCGTGGCGATGCTGCTGTCGGCGCTGCTGGCGCCCGCGGTGGGCTGGCTGCTGCGGGCCCGGTTCCCGAGGTCGCTGGCGACCGCCGTGGTGCTGGTCACCGGTCTGGCCGCGGTGATCGGCACGCTGACCCTGGTGGTCAACGAGTTCATCCGGGGCGTTCCGGAACTGGCCAAGAAGTCGACCCAGGGCCTGCAGCAGATTCAGGACTGGCTCCAGACCGGGCCGCTGCACCTGTCCGACAACGACCTGAACCGGTACCTCGAAGAGGCCCAGCAGTGGGTCAACAACAACACCGAGCGGTTCACCAGCGGCGCCCTCTCCACCGCCACCACCCTGGCCGAGGTGTTGACCGGCACGGTGCTGGTGCTCTTCGCGACCTTCTTCTTCCTGCGCGACGGCAACCTGATCTGGCGCTTCCTGGTCCGGCTGCTGCCGGTCGCCGCGCGCTGGAAGGTCGACGACGCCGGCCGCTCCGCCTGGGCCACCCTGGTCGCCTACGTCCGGGCGACCGTGCTGGTCGCCTTCATCGACGCCGTCGGCATCGGCATCTTCCTGGTCATCTTCGACATTCCGTTCGCCTTCCCGCTCGCCGCCCTGGTCTTCCTGGGGGCGTTCATCCCGATCGTCGGCGCGACGCTCTCCGGCGGGGTGGCGGTGCTGGTCGCACTGGTCGACAGCGGCCCGGTGACCGCGTTGATCATCCTCGGTGTGGTGATCGGGGTGCAACAGATCGAGGGGCACATCCTCCAGCCGTTGATCATGGGCCGTGCGGTGGCCATCCACCCGCTCGCGGTGATCATCGGTCTGGCCGCTGGTGTGGTGCTCGCCGGGATCACCGGTGCGCTGGTCGCGGTGCCGCTGATCGCGATGCTCAACACGGCGGTGCGGCGCCTCGCCGCCCGCCGCGTCCCGGACACCCCGCCGGACGCGGTCGTCGTCGCCTCCCGGGCCCCCTGACGTACTGGCCCGCCAGCGGCGGTCAGTCGGTGGCGAGCCGGGTCAGGGCGCCCCGGACCACCTCGGGACGGGTGGTGTACCAGAACGGCGGCAGCGAGCGGCGCAGGAACGAGCCGTAGCCGCGGGCGGTCTCCAGCCGGGAGTCGAGCACGGCCACCACGCCCCGGTCGCCGGTGGCCCGGATCAGCCGGCCCACGCCCTGCGCCAGGCGGACCGCCGCGATCGGGACGCTGACCGCGGCGAAACCGGACCCGCCCTGTGCGTCCACCGCCGCGGCCCGCGCCGCCGCCAGCGGCTCATCCGGCCGGGGGAAGGGCAGCCGGTCGATCACGACCAGCTGGCAGGCGTCACCCGGCACGTCCACCCCCTGCCACAGGGACATCACCCCGAACAGGCAGCTCGACCGCTCCTCACGGAACCGGCGGACCAGCAGCGGCAGCGCCTCCTCGCCCTGGAGCAGCACCGGCAGGTCGGTCCGCGCCCGCACCAGCTCCGCCGCCTGCTGCGCGGCCCGCCGGGAGGAGAACAGCCCGAGCGTACGGCCACCCAGCGCGGTGACCAGCGCGAGCAGTTCCTCCCCGGCCGCGTCGGGCAACCCGGAGATCCCGGGGCGGGGCAGGTGCGCGGCCACGTACAGGATCCCCTGCCGGGCGTAGTCGAACGGCGAGCCGACGTCCAGCGACCGCCACCCCGCCCCGGAGTCCATGACCTCGCCACCCTTGTCGGGACCGCTGCCCCCGCTCCCCGGCCGGCGGGTCGCGTCGGCGAGGGCGGCGGCGGCCGGCGACGGCGGAGCGGGCGGTGGCGCGTCGAGGCCCAGCGCCCGGGCGACCGTGTCGAAGCGGCCCCCCAGCGCCAGCGTGGCCGAGGTGGCGACCACCGTCCGCTCGTCGTAGAGGTGGGTGGCGAGCGTGCCGGCGACCGAGAGCGGCGCCACCACCAGCGCCCGCCGGCCGGTGGCGTCGTTACGTTCCACCCAGGCCACGTCGTGCTCCGCCTCCTCCAGCAGCCGCTGGGCGGTGGTGGAGAGCTCATCGAGGACGGACTTGGCCTGCTGCTTGCGTACCGGGTCGGGGTCGTCGGCCTTGATGTCGCCGATGGTGTCCAGGGCCGCGCGGGTCGCGGCGTCCAGCAGCGTGCAGGCTTCGCGCAGCGGATCCGGCAGGCCGGTGGTGAGCCGCCCGACCGGTGCCTCGGCCAGCCCGACCGCGAGGGCGTCGCCCGCCGCGGTCAGCGCCTCGGCCGTCTCCGGCCGCAGCAGCGGTCGGGCACGCCGGGTGGACCGGTCGATCAGCTCCGGGGTCAGCTCCGCCTGGGCCGCCGAGGAGACCCGGTCGGCCAGCTCGTGGGCCTCGTCGACGACCAGCAGCCGGTGCGGCGGGACGATGTGCCGTCCGGCGAGCATGTCCACCGCGAGCAGGCTGTGGTTGGTGACGACGATGTCGGCCTCTCGCGCCCGGGCCCGGGACGCCTCCGCGAAGCACTCCGCGCCGTACGGGCAGCGGGCCGCGCCGACGCACTCCCGGGCCGGCATGGAGACCAGTCGCCATGCCTGGTCGTCGACGCCCGGATCCAACTCGTCGCGGTCACCGGTGTCGGTCTCCATGGCCCAGTCCCGCAGGCGCTGGATCTGCTTGCCGAGCCGCCCCGCCTCCCCGAGCCAGCGGGTGCCGCCGCCGGGCCGCTCGGCCGGGGCGTCGAAGAGAGTGTCCTCCGGCTCGTCCTCCGAGGAGTTCTCCAGCCGGGCCAGGCAGAGGTAGTGGTGCCGGCCCTTGAGCACCGCGAAGGTCGGGCGCCGCCCGAGCAACGGCTCGACGGCGTCGGCCAGCCGGGGCAGGTCGTGCTCGACCAACTGGGACTGCAACGCCAGGGTGGCGGTGGACACCACCACCGGCCCGTCGACGGTCAGCGCGGGTGCGAGGTACGCCAGGGACTTCCCGGTGCCGGTGCCGGCCTGCACCAGCAGGTGGTCGCCGGCGGCCACGCACTCCTCGATCGCCGTGGTCATCTGCTGCTGGCCGGGGCGCGCGGCGCCACCCGGCACCGCGCCGACCGCGGCGGCCAGCAACTCTGCACCGCCCGGCCGGTCACCCCGACGGCGGGCCTTGTCGCGGGTCGAACCGGTGGCGGTGCGGGGCGGGGTCACCGTGGCACGGTACCCGCCGGGCCTGACGCGGGTCGTACCGATCGGCCGTGTTGCGGCGTCACGGAACGGAATACCGCCCTGGCGTCGGGTAATTTCCCGACGGCGACGTGTGGGCGGAATCGGCTAGGGTGCGAACATGCCGAGCGACGTGGTCCGCGTGATCTACCGGAAGTACGACGGCAGCGCCCACCGCGACTACCCGGCCCGTCGTCTGACCGAGGACGACCTCGGCGTCTGGCTCGGCGTGCCGGCCGGCACCAGCTCGGTCTACCACGGCCGGCCCTCGGTAGAGCAGATCCCGTTCGTGCTGCTGGTGCCGCACCACGCCTGGTGGACCTGCATGTTCAACCCGCCGCCGCGGACCAGCGAGGTCTACTGCGACATCGCCAGCCCGGCCCGGTGGGAGGGCGACGACACCGTGCACCTGATCGACCTCGACCTGGACGTGGTCCGCCGCCGGGAAACCGGCCTGGTCGAACTGCGCGACGAGGACGAGTTCGCCGAGCACCGGGTCCGGTTCGGCTACCCGGACGAGCTGGTCGGGGAGGCCGAGGCGGCGGCGCGGTGGCTGCTTGGTGCCCTCGACGACGGCACGGAACCGTTCGCCACCTCGTACCGCAAGTGGCTGGCCCTGGTGGTCTGACCCGCCATCGCCGCCCGGCCGGTCCTCCCGCTCGGCCCACCGCCGATCAGCGGGCCGGCGTCCGGCGGGTGATGATGCTCCGATGGTGGACGACGATGGATTCGACGTGGTGGCGCCGGCCGGCGGCGTGGTACGCGACCTGCTCCGGGCGTCGCGTCCTGCTGGTGCTCCAGGCGATGGACTGCGGCGGCAAGGACGGCACGATCAAGCGGGTGGTCGCCACGCCGTGGTACGTGGTGCCGGCGGACCGCAAGTGGTATCGCGACTGGGCGGTGGCGCACGTCCTGCGTGAGACGTTCGACACCCTCGCGCTCGGGTATCCGGCAGCCGATTTCGACGTCAAGCGGGAACGGGAGCGGCTACTGGGAACCGCGAGACCGGTGAAGGTGAACGGAAGTTGAACGAGCGGTGAATGGCATCTGGCCAGGGGTAGGCCGCCGAATCGCCGGTCCGACGGTTCCCTAGCATTCCCTCAGCAGGGCGCCGGACCGGCGGCTGCCACCCCTTCCACCGACACGACGAGGTCCGTGCTGTGAGGTTTTCCTTCCGCCCGAACGAGGGCGCCTTCTACGAGCTCTTCACCAGGGCCGCGCAGAATCTGGTCCGGGGTACCGAGCTGCTCAACGAGCTTGCCCTGCCCGACGTCGAGGTGCAGTCGGTCAGTGAACGACTCACCGAGGTCGAGCACGACAGCGACCAGATCACCCACGAGCTGTTCAAGAAGATCAACTCGACCTTCGTCACCCCCTTCGACCGCGAGGACATCTACCGCCTCGGCTCACAGCTGGACGACGTGATGGACCACCTGGAGGCGGTGGGCAACCTGCTCTACCTCTACGGGCTGACCAAGCTGCCGTCGCTGCCCCGGGAGATGCACGAGCTGGTGCACGTCCTCGACCAGCAGGCGAGGCTGACCGCCGACGCGATGCCCCGGCTGAAGTCGATGAAGGATCTCGAGGACTACTGGATCGAGTGCAACCGGCTGGAGAACGACGGCGACCAGGCGTACCGAATGCTGCTGGTCCGCCTCTTCTCCGGCGAGTACGACGCGTTGACCGTGCTCAAGATGAAGGAGGTCGCCGACGAGCTGGAGGCCGCCTGCGACGCCTTCGAGCACGTGGCCAACACCGTCGAGACCATCGCGGTCAAGGAGTCCTGATCCCGTGAGTCCCGAGCTCATCGCGGTGCTGGCGGTGATCGGGGTGGCCCTGGTGTTCGACTACACCAACGGCTTCCACGACGCTGCCAACGCGATCGCGACCAGCATCTCCACCCGGGCGCTGACACCCCGGGTCGCCCTCGCCATGGCGGCGGTCGGCAACTTCATCGGCGCCCACTTCGGCGCCAAGGTCGCCAAAACGGTCGGCAGCGGCCTGGTCGAGTTGCCCACCGGCGTGTCCAGCCTCGGCATCGTCTTCGCCGGTGTGATCGGCGCGATCACCTGGAACCTGATCACCTGGTACTTCGGGCTGCCGTCGTCCTCGTCCCACGCGTTGTTCGGTGGCCTGGTCGGCTCGACGCTCGCCGCCTCCGGGACGGTGCTCTGGGGCGGCATCGGCAAGAGCGTGATCATCCCGATGATCCTTTCGCCGCTGGTCGGCTTCGTCCTCGGCTACATCGTGATGATCGCCGTGAACTGGATCTTCCGGAAGGGACACCCGGGCAAGCTGAACCGGGGCTTCCGCTGGGCCCAGACCGCCTCCGCGGCGGCCATGTCGGTCGGCCACGGCATGCAGGACGCGGCCAAGACCATCGGCATCGTGGTGCTCGCCCTCTTCGTCGGCGGCTACCAGAGCAGCACGGAGCACATTCCGGAGTGGGCGTTCTGGACCTCGGCCGCCGTGCTGGCGGCCGGCACGTACGCCGGTGGCTGGCGGATCATCCGGACCCTCGGCCGGAAGATCATCGACCTCCGCCCGCCGGAGGGCTTCGCGGCCGAGACCGTGGCCAGCGGCGTGCTCTACTTCAACGCGCTGGTCCTCGGCGCCCCGATCTCGACCACCCACACGATCACCTCGGCGATCATGGGTGTCGGCGCGACCAAGCGGCTCTCCGCCGTGCGATGGGGCGTGGCCGGCAACATCGTCGGCGCCTGGATCCTGACCTTCCCGGCCGCCGGCGCCATCGGCGCCCTGATGTACTTCCTGGCCCGCCCGTTCTTCGTCTGAGATGTAAGGAGGGGCCCCCTGTTAACGCCTGGCGTTGTACAGGGGGCCCCTCCTAACACTCTGCCGGGCTGGCGGTCAGAGGTACGAGACGCCGATCTGGGCGCGAATGTCGTCGAGCAGGCCCATGATCTCCAGGGTGGCGGCGTGCGGCACCAGCGGGCTCTCGGTCAGCCCCTGGGCCAGGCAGCGCTGCACCTCGATGGCCTCGTACTGGTAGCCGGAGCCGGCCAGCTCCTCCGCGATCGTCTCGGGCTCGGCGCCGGCCCGGTGCAGGGTGAACCCGCCGGGGCGGAAGAACGGCTCGGGCAGGTCGATCCGCCCGGCCGTACCGGTGATCGAGGCGGTGAGCCCGGTGGCCCCCACCATGCCGCAGCTCAACGTGGCGACGGCCCCCGGGTCGTACCCGAAGACCAGACCGGTGTTCTCGTCCGTGCCCTCCGGGCCCAGCTTCGCCCACGACCGGACGTGCTGCGGAACGCCGAGCAGCAGGTGGGCCAGGCTCACCGGGTAGACGCCGAGGTCGAGCAGCGCGCCACCGCCGAGTGTGCGGGCCCGCATCCGGTGCTCGGGCGGGAACGGCCCGGCCACGCCGAAGTCGGCCCGGACGCTGGTCACCGTGCCGATCGCGCCGTCGGCGATCAGCTCGCAGACCCGCCGGACGAGCGGGTTGCACCGCATCCACATCGCCTCCATGAGGAAGACTCCGGCGGCGCGGGCGGCCTCGACCAGCTCGGTGCTGGTGGGCAGGTCGAGGGTGAACGGCTTCTCCAGCAGCACCGGCTTACCGGCGGTCAGGCAGGCCCGGGCCGCCTCGTAGTGGGCGGCGTGCGGGGTGGCGACGTAGATCACGTCCACCTCGGCGTCCGCGGCCAGGTCCGCCCAGGAGGCGTACGCCCGGGGTACGCCGTGCCGCTCCGCGAAGCGCTTCGCCGTCTCGGCGGTTCGTGAGCCGACCGCGACCAGTTCGGCCCCCGGCACCAGCCGGAGATCCTCGGCGAAACGGGCGGCGATGTTGCCGGTGGCCAGGATGCCCCAACGAGTCATGGCGTGACGCTACCGAAGATCACCAGAGGGCTGTACCGGCGATCCACGGGTCGGGAACTAGGCTCGGCGCATGACGATCGACCGCGGCTTCCCGGCGCCGCCCGCGCTGGTGGAGCACGCCCGCCGGTTCCGGGCCACCGACGGCGTACCGGTGGTGCCCCGGATGGCCGCCACCGTGCTGCTGCTCCGCCCGGCCGGCGAGGGCTTCGAGGTGTACCTGATCCGGCGGGTCGCGGCGATGGCCTTCGGCGGCATGTACGCCTTCCCCGGCGGCGGGGTCGACCCCTCGGACTCCACCACGCACCTCGACTGGGCGGGTCCGGATCCGGCGGGCTGGGGCGTCCGGCTCGGGCTGGCGCCGGCCGCCGCCCAGGCGGTCGTGTGCGCGGCGGCCCGCGAGGTCTTCGAGGAGGCCGGGGTGCTGCTCGCCGGCCCGGACGCGGACCAGGTCGTCGGCGACGTCAGCGACGACGGGTGGGAGGCCGCCCGGACCGACCTGGAGCAGCGGCGCACCGGCTTCGCCGACCTGCTCGCCCGACGCGGGCTGACGCTCCGCTCGGACCTGCTGCTGCCCTGGAGCCGGTGGGTGACCCCGGAGTTCGAGCCGCGCCGGTACGACACGTACTTCTTCGTGGCGTTGCTGCCCGAGGGGCAGCGGACCCGCGACGTCTCCGGCGAGGCCGACCACACCCTCTGGGTCCGGCCCACCGACGCCTGCGACCGTGTCGAGGCGGGTGAGCTGAACATGTTGCCGCCCACCCTGGTCACCCTCCGCGAGATCGCCGCCTGCGACGACCTCGCGGCGGTGGCTCGGGCGGCGGCGGACCGGGACGCGGCCACCCCGATCACCCCGTACCTGGACCTGTCCGACGAGACCGGCCCCCGGTTCCACCTGGGCCCCCCGCCCGCGTCCTGAGCCGAGGCGCCCCCCGCCTCAGCCGAGCTGGTAGTTGACGTGGGCGGACCAGCGGGCGAAACCGAGCCGTTCGTAGAGCGCCACCGCGCCGGTGTTCGACTCGTCCACGTAGAGCATCACCCGGTCCAGCCCGCGCCGGTCGCGCAGGTCCGCCAACCCCGCCGTGGTCAGCGCCCGGCCGAGGCCGCCGCCGTGCGCGGACGGGTCCACCCCGAGCACGTACACCTCACCGATGCGGGCCGAGCCGGGCCGTTGGTGCACCTTGGTCCAGTGGAAGCCGAGCAGCCGGCCGGTCGCCGAGTCGACGGCGATCAGGAACCCGGCCGGGTCGAACCACGGCTCGGCGAGGCGTACCCGCAGGTCGTCGATGGTCCACCGGCCCTGCTCGGGATGGTCGGCGAAGGCACGGGCGTTCAACGCCAGCCACGCCTCGTCGTCGGCGCCGGGCTGGAACGCGCGCAGCGTCACCCCGTCGGGCAGGCGCGGCGCGTCGATCGGTGCGGTGAGCGGCCGGCGCAGTTGCCAGAGGACACGCGCGCGGCGGAAGCCGAGGTCGACGGCGATCGCCGCGGCCGAGGGATGGTCGCCGTGTGCCCACGCCCGCAGCGGCCCGGTGGCCGCCGCCAGCACACCCCGGGCCAGCGCCCGGCCGGTGCCCCGCCGCCGGTACGCCGGGTGTACCACCAGTTCCACGCCGACGCCGGTGCCCGGGTCCGTGGTGTCGAGGTGGGCGTACCCGGTGAGCGCGCCGTCGTCCGAGCGGGCGACCAGGTGGATCGCCGGGGCCCGCTCGTCGCGGAGCCGGAGCAGGACGTGTTCGTCCAACGGGTCCGCGCCGTCCGCATCGCCCGCCGCCCGGGCGAGCGCCAACACGTCGGCGATCTCCCCCGGACCGAGCCGGTCCGTGCGGCTGACCTGGTCGCTGGTCGGCTCAGTGCTGCTCATGACGGCACTCCGCTGCGCTGCGTGCCGCCATGAGGCACCACCGCACTGAGCCTGATGATTCGCTCGCTCATTGCGATCACCGTATCGAGGGGAACGGGGCGTCGGTGGGGCAGGTGGGTGGGATTCCCCCTCACATCCCGCGCTTCGGCAGCGCCCGCACGTCGAACCGGTCGGTCAGCTCCGGCAGGGCGCGGTACACCGCGTTCACGGTGCCCTGCCGGTTGCCGCCCGCGTCGTGCAGCAGGACGATCGACCCGGGTTGTACGCCGGTCAGCACCGATTTGGCGATCTTGGTCGCTCCGGGCATCTGCCAGTCGGAGGTGTCCAGCGTCCAGTGCAGGGGCGTCATGCCGAGTTCCCGGGCCACGGTGACCACCGAGTAGGTCCAGGCGCCCCCGGGTTGCCGGTACCACGCGATCGGCGCGTCCGGCACCGCCGCCCGGATCGCGGCGCTGGTCCGCAGCAGGTCCGACTGGATCCGCTCCGGCGATCGTGAGCCCAGCGCCACGTCGTGGTCCCAGCTGTGGTTGCACAGCGTGTGGCCCTCGGCGACGATCTGCTGGATCAGCCACGGGTACGCCTCGGCGTTCTGGCCGACCACGCAGAACGTCGCCGTGACGTGGTACTCCCGCAGGATCGCGAGAACCTGAGGTGTGTAGTCCGGGTTCGGCCCGTCGTCGAAGGTGAGCGCGACCTCGTTGCCGCCGGTGGTCACCCGGGTACCCATGGGACCGATGTCGGGATCGTGCCCCGGCTGCCCGTTGCTCGGCGTCGGCTCGGCAGAGGCGGGCGTGCGGCTTGAGCCGGGCCCGGGTTCGGTGGACGAGGGTGCGGACTGGTCCGCGAACTCCGTGTGGTCGGCACCGGTCGCGGTGGCCGTCGAGTGCCGCGGCGGATCGGGCACCAGGCTGCGGCCGATCAGGAACGTCGCGCCGAGCACCGCCGACACCACGAGCGTGATGATTCCGAGCGTCCGTCCGGTGCTCCTGTGATAAGCGTCCACCGCTGCCCCCTGCCGCTGGCCAACCCGGAAGTCACCATAAGACTCACGTGTCGGCCAAAAGGGGCGTATCGGACGTGATTAACCCTCAACGGTGATGGATCGCGCCGGCAGTGGCGCGTGCTCGGCCGTCTCGGCCAGCGTCCGCGACGGCGGTACGACGAACTTGTAGCCCACCTGGCGCACGGTGCCGATCATCGACTCGTACTCCGAGCCGAGCTTGGCCCGCAGCCGTCGCACGTGTACGTCGACCGTGCGGGTGCCGCCGAAGTAGTCGTACCCCCAGACCTCGCGCAGCAGTTGATCGCGGGTGAACACCCGGCCCGGGTGCTGGGCGAGGAACTTGAGCAGCTCGAACTCCTTGTAGGTCAGGTCGAGCGGGCGGCCCTTGAGCTTCGCGGCGTAGGTGTCCGGGTCGATGGTCAGCTCGCCGGCCCGGATCGAGCCGCCGGCACCGGCCGTGGCGTTGCTCAGCCGGCCGACCGCGAGCCGCAGCCGGGCTTCCACCTCGGCCGGGCCGGCGGAGGCGAGGATCACGTCGTCGACGCCCCAGTCGGCGTTCAACGCGATCAACCCGGCCTCGGTGACGACCGCCACCAGCGGTACGCCGAGCCCGGTGGCGTGCAGCATCCGGCAGGTCGCGCGGGCCTCGCTCAGTTCGGAGCGGGCGTCGACCAGGACGGCGTCCGGGCTCGGGCCGGAGACCAGGGTGCGGACGTCGCGCGGTGCGGTACGGACCGAGTGCGGTAGCAGGTCCAGTGCCGGCAGCACTGCGGATGGTTCGCCTGCCCGTGCGGTCACCAACAGCAGGATCTCCACGATCACCTCCGTCCCGGCGGCTTCGTACGGCCGCACGCGACCAGCGGCACTCCTGCGGATGTGGCGCTGGGAATTTCCGTGGGTCCCGGCGTCGCTGACGGGCGGGTTTCGGCTTGAGCGTAACTGATTGCCCAGGCCGGGCCCGGGTGTGATTTCCTGTTTGTCCTTTCTGCCCCTGATCGCGGCTCAGGTTTTAACGTCGCGGAAACCGTGGCACCCGTGTCGGCCGATCGGTCTGGCACGATCGGTGGGTGTTTCCCTCCAACTCGCCCGAGACCGGCCGCGATCCGTGGGCCGACGACCCGCCCCCGGCGGGTGGTGCGGCGCCGCGTACCGGGCCGGCCGTCGAGACCGACGAGCGGCAACGCTCCGGCGGCCCGCGACGCCTGCGCCGGGGCGGCTCTCCCCGGCGTCCCGAGGACGGGCCGGAGACCGACGACGACGAGGAGGAGGAGCCGCCGGTCGAGGTGCGCCGCCAACTCTCGCTCGCCATCGGTGGGTTCGCCGCGCTGCTCGGCCTCGGCCTGGTCCTCGCGGCGCAGACCTCCGGGCCTGGGCACCGGCTGCCCTTCATTATCGTGGTGTTCACCGTGCAGGTGCTGTTCGTGCTGGCCTGGACGATGGTTACCCGGCCACCGGCACTGGCGGTCGTGCTCGGGGTCGGAGTGGTGGCCGCGGTGGCGGCCGACACGGTGGCCGTTCGCACGGCCGAGGCCCGGCTGACGCCGCTGCTCTACGTCGCGGTCGGCGGGGTGCTCTTCGCGGTGCTCGGCCAACTGGTCCGCCGGGTGGACCGGGTCCGGGTGACCGACTCACTGCGGACCACCGCCACCATCGTGTTCGGGGTGGTCGCCCTGGCCACGCTCATCGTGCTCAGCCGGATCCCCGCCGGCACCCAGGCGATCACCGTCTGCCTCACCGCGAGCGCGGTCGCGCTCGCCGTCGCCCGGGCCGCCGACGCTGTCGCCGCCTGGCCGCGGCTGGCACCCCAGGTACCCCGGGGCGCGGCGGGCGTGGTCGGCGGAGCGATGGTCGGCACCCTGGTCAGCGCGCTGCTCGGCAGCTACCTGGTCACCCCGTTCACACCGACCAGGGCGGCGATCATCGGTTTGGTCGCGGCGGTCGTCGCCGTCCTGGCCGACCTCGCCGTGGGGTACGCCGAGGCCGGTCGGCTGATGGCCGGCGAGCTGCCCTCGGTGTGGGCGGCCCGGCACGTGCAGGGACCGCTCGGCGCCTTCGCGATGGCGGCGCCGGCCGCGTACCTGATGTGCCGCCTGCTGCTGTGACCGGGTGGCCGGGCGGTCGGCGATTGAGGAATCTGGACTCCGGGTAACACCGGTGCGCCCGCTTGGCGGGCAATGACGTACGACAGGACGGAGACGGTGTGGACCACGAGCACACGTACGGGCAGCGAACGCGGCGACGGGGGCGCAAGGTACTGATCGGGTTCGCCGTCCTGTTGCTTGTCCTCGTCGGGCTGCTCGCCGTCGCCGACCGGGTGGCCGCCAGCGTCGCCGAGCGCACCATCGCCGACGAGGTTCGCAAGCAGGTGGCTCAGCAGGGCGCGCAGTCCTCGCCGCCCGAGGTCGAGGTGGGTGGTTTCCCGTTCCTCAACCAGGTGATCGAGGGCCGGTACGAGCGCATCTCGATCAGGATGCGGGACGTGCGGGGCTCGGTGCAGGGTGACGCGGTGACGCTGCCCAGCCTGAACATGGACGCCCGCAACGTGCGCGCCTCGCTGGACACGCTCCGCTCGGGTCGCGGCGACGTCGTGGCCGAGACGGTCAACGGCACCGGCACCATCAGCTACCAGAGCCTGGCGGCCCTGCTCGACCGGGAGGGGCTGACCCTCGGCGAGCGGGACGGGAAGCTGGCCGTCACCGCGCCGGTGGACATCCTCGGCCAGCGGGTGACGGTCACCGGCACCGCCGACATCGTCGTCGGTGAGCAGGGGCAGATCGCGTTGCGTTTCGACAACCTGGACGCCGAAGGGCTGCCCAACGCACCGCTGGCCCGCACCCTGCTGAACAACTTCGCCCGCAGCATCTCGGTCGACGTACCCATGCCGGAACTGCCGTTGCAGCTCACCGTTCGCGAGGTCCGGCCGCAGCCGGAGGGGCTGACGGTGACCGCCGACGCCCGGGACGTACCGATCAACTCGGTCGGCTGACCTCGGGACCGGTGTCCCGGATGATGGTCGGCCCGGTGGAGATGCGTGGGATGGCTGGTAGGCTCGCTGACCATGGGGACGCTCCTCACCAAACGGCGCGCGGTCGACCTGTGCCGCGTGGCCACCTGCCTGTGTCGCCCCGTCATCTGACGGCGGGGCTGTATCGGGCCGCCTAGCGGCCATCGGCACTCGGGGTACGCGTACCTAACACCCGGTGTGCACCCCCACCGGACGCCCGGCAGCGGCGCCGTCGCACGAACCCGTGATCCGTTCCTAGCTATGGGTCCCGCGCGTGGTGCGACACATCCCGAACCATCGACCCCCGCGCTGGCTCACCGTCCATCCTCAACAGGGAGTGATCTGATGAGTCGCGACACCGCACTCGTCTCGGCCGAGTGGGCCGAGAAGAACCTCGACGCCGCGGGCGTCGTTTTCGTCGAGGTCGACGAGGACACCTCGGCCTACGACTCCGGCCACATCGCCGGGGCCATCAAGCTCGACTGGAAGAACGACCTGCAGGACCCGGTCCGCCGGGACTTCGTCAACAAGGCCCAGTTCGAGGCGCTGCTGTCCGAGCGGGGCATCAGCAACGACGACGTCGTCGTCCTCTACGGCGGCAACAACAACTGGTTCGCCGCGTACGCGTACTGGTACTTCAAGCTCTACGGGCACGGCGACGTCAAGCTGCTCGACGGCGGTCGCAAGAAGTGGGAGCTGGACGCCCGGCCGCTGGTCGCCGACGCGGTGACCCGCCCGGCCACCCAGTACGTCGCGAGCGAGCCGGACAACACCATCCGCGCCTTCCGGGACGAGGTCGTCGCCGCGATCGGCGTCAAGAACCTGGTCGACGTACGCAGCCCCGACGAGTTCGCCGGTCGCCTGCTCGCCCCCGCCCACCTGCCGCAGGAGCAGGCCCAGCGCGCCGGCCACATCCCGACCGCGCTCAGCGTGCCGTGGTCCAAGGCGGCCAACGAGGACGGCACCTTCAAGTCCGACGACGAGCTGCGCAAGCTCTACGCCGAGGCCGGGCTGGACGACGGCAAGGAGACCATCGCGTACTGCCGGATCGGCGAGCGCTCCTCGCACACCTGGTTCGTGCTCCAGGAGCTGCTCGGCCACAGCAACGTGAAGAACTACGACGGATCCTGGACCGAGTACGGCTCGCTGGTCGGTGTGCCGGTGGCGCTCGGCGATGAGCCGGGGGAGGCCTGAGATGACCGCACCCACCGCCGCCGGTTGCGCGGCCCCGGATCAGGCCGCCCCGCTGCCCGCCAGCCTCGACCTGGAGAAGGAGACCGTCATCACCGGTGTCGTCCGCTCCGGCGAGGGCGAGGCCGTGCCGGGCGCGTACGTCCGTCTGCTCGACTCGACCGGTGAGTTCACCGCCGAGGTGGTGACCTCGCCGGCCGGCCAGTTCCGGTTCTTCGCCGCGCCGGGCACCTGGACCCTGCGTGCCCTCTCCCGGCACGGCAACGGGGACGCCGCAGTGACGGCCGGCCGGGGCATCAACGAGGTGACCGTCACGGTCGTCGACTGACACACGCTCTGATCGGCCTCGTGGCCCGCGTCCCTCGTTCCGTGGGGGATGCGGGCCACGAGGCGTCTCCGGCGTGGCGCCTCACCGTCGTCTCGCCGAGCATGTCCTCGATCCTGGATCGAGCGTGATCATGGGCGGTGGCCGGCGGTCCCGCTCACCGGGGGAGCGGGCGTAGGGGGTGGCGGGAGCAGCCACCGTCGTGGCCGGGCCGCAGCAGGCAGCGCCGGCCGTAGCTCATCGACCGGTCGCAGAAGACCTGATGGTGTACGTCCGGCGCGCCCTCCACGGAGATCGTCGTCTCGCCCAGGACCAGATCGGGCATGAAGCCGAGCGACCGGGTGAGTGCGCGGGTCAGCACTTGTGCGGCGGCCAGGTCGGTCGCTCGTACGGTCAGGTGGACGACGTAGCGTGGCCGCTCGTCGGTGCCGGCGTCGCTCATACCCGCGCGCCGGGCGCGAACCGGGACTGCCAGTCGCGCAGCGCGCGCTTGACCCGCACGTTCTCCTCCCGGGTACGCCCCAACTCGGCGTGCAGCGCGGTCAGGTCGTCGGCGACCCGGCGCAGGAACAGGTCGACCTCGGTTGCGTCGAGCCCGCGTCGGACCAACGCGAACTGCCGCTCCCGGATCTGTTCGGGGCGCAACGGCCGGTACGCCGCGGACCGGTAGTGCCGGCCCGGGTTGCCGGTGCCGGTCGGGGCGGGGCTGTCCTTGTGCCGGCGGAAACGCCGGAACGGGTTGCGCACGTCGACCACCTCTCCCGTGCTGCTGGGCGTCGATGGGTCGGGGTGGACCGCCTGCCCGACCCACCCCGACCGGGGGATTGAGCCCTGCCTCGTTGCCACGCGAGGAGCACTCGCCGGCCAACTTATATGAGGAAGACAAGGTATGCAAGGAAGAGGGAAAACTTGTCGCCCTTGTGTTTCTCGTGATCGAATCGGAGGTGCCACGCGAGGAGCGCCATGCCATCGACACCGGATTACATCCGCATCTCGGACGAGATCATTGCCGACGTGAGGTCGGGAAGGTACAAGCCGAGCGACAAGCTGCCCTCAATAGCGCAGCTCTGTGAGCAGTACAAAGTCAGCCCGTCCACGATCCAGCTCGTCAACGTGCGGCTCGAAGCTCTCGGGGTGATCGATCGGCGGCAAGGCAAGGGTGTCTTCGTCACGGACCCGAGTACCTGGCTCCGCAAACCCTGACAACTTCTGGTCAGCTACTCGTCGATGAGCTTGGCGAGGTCGACGCCGGTGAGCGTGATGGTGTTGCCGGGGGCGGACACCGGGTTCCCGTCCGCATCGAGTTCGTATTTCGCCTGGAGTGGATTCAGCAGCGACGCGGGGGAGTCGGGGTAGGTCTCCAGGAACAGCAGATATGAGCGTCCGGTCGCGATCGGCTCGCTGTCCGCGTATTCGTACCTGACCCCGCCGAGGGTGCCCCCGAGTTCCTTGACCTCGATGATGTCGCCCGGCGCGACCGACCCTTTGTGAACCTTCTCGACCCTCGCCCGATGAACGGTGATGACCACGCCGATCCCGGGGACCTGCTCCTGCTCCTGCTCGGGTACGCCCGCATTGGGGTTGAGCTGCGGATCGGTGATGTCAGAGGCGTCGGACGGGAACTCCTCCTCGACCCGGGGTTCGTCGCTGAATCGTGCCTCGACGATCAGGGTCGCTTGTCGGGCCAGGTCGTCGGCCGTCGCATAGGAGGGATAGTCGGCCTGGGAGACAGCGGTGCTCGTCCGGACCGGAGTCGGGCCGCCGCAGCCGCCCGACAGGAGGATCGCTGCGGTGCCGATGGCGAGCGCGCTTAGTATCTGCCGAGGGTTACGCATGGCCACCGCCCTTTCGCCGATGCTCCTTACAAATGGTAGGCGTCGACGGCGAGGTGTCGAGTGAAGGACGGTGGCCGCCGGTCCTCATCGGAGCGGCGGCCACGATCACCTCGTAGCGGCCCTTCGGCAGCCACCAGGCGTACCGGCCGTTGGGTTCGGCCGTCAGCGCGGTGCCGGTACCGGCCGAGATCAGGTTCACCCGGACGGTCGCCGGTATGCCGACGGTCACGCCGCCGCAGGTCGTACCGGTCACGGTGCCCTGGATCTTGCCCCAGCTGGCGGTCAAGCGCCTCCGGCGCAAGCTGCGCGCCCTGTCCGACGGGCCGCAGGTGCAGACCGTCCGTGGCGTCGGCTACCGCCTGGCCACGCCCGCCGAGGCGGTCGGCGGGCGCGGCGGCGAGCCGGTCGCGCAGGCGTGACACCATGACCCGGTGAGCGGTGCTGTCCACGCGGGGTACGCCCCACCCACAGGTCCCCAGCCCCCGGCGTCCGAGCCCCGGCTGCCTCGTTGGGTGGTCGTGCTGACCGTGGCCTGGGCGGTGCTGCTCGCCGGCCTCACCTGGGTGTCGACGCGGGAGGATCCGCCGACCGTCCGCGAGCAGCGCACCCTGGCCCAGGCCGGGCCGGTGGTCGACGGCGCGATCGGCGAGCTGGTCGCGGCGGCGTCCGGTGCCGTGCCCGCGCTGATCCCGCCCGAGATCGACCGGGGCTGCCGGATCACCCCGTTCGCCGACGGCGCGACGCTGGTACGCGAGGTCGAGCTGGCCGTGCCCGGGGGCGAGGAGCGGGCCCGGTTGGAGCTGATCGCCGATCGGTTGCCGGCGACCTGGCGGGCCGGCGTCCGGGTCACCTCGGACGGCCCCCGGCTGCGCGCCGACGCGGGCGAGTTCGTCACGGTGAAGGGGCGGCCGGTCGCGGACGGTCGGCTCCGGTTGACCGTCGACACCGGCTGCCGCCCGGTCGGCGACGGGTACACCGCACCCGGGCCGGGCTCCGCCGGCCCCGAGGCCGGGACGCTGGCCGAGACGCTGCGCGCCCTCGACAACCCGGCGACGGAGGCCGAGGTGGTGGTCACCGCGCCGTGCCCTGGCGGCGGGACGGCCCGTACCGTCCGGTCCGGTGCCGGCCCGGTGCCGGCGTCGCCGCAGGCCGCGCTCGCGCCGCTGGCGGGCGGCACGCCGGTGGTCGAGACCCCCGAGGTGTACGCCTACCAGCGCGACGGTGTGGCGGTGCTGGTCGACCTCCACCCGGACCAGGTCGTGCTCTCGGCAACCACCGGCTGCGCCGGCTGACCGAGCCGGGTCACTCCTGCCGGCTCGACTCGTCGTCGCGGGTGCGGCTGCGGCCCAACGCGTCCACCCGGCCCCACCGCCCGGGGATGTCCAGCAGTTCCACCCGCCCCATACCCGGCGGCACGTACGGGTCGATGATCAGGTGCTCGCCCTGTGGTTCGAGCCCGAGCATCACCCGCAGCAGCAGTAGCGGTGTGCCGGCCGACCACGCCTGCGGAATGCACGCGGTCGGATACTGCACCGGGTACTCGGTGAGGTCGCGTTCGTAGCCGGCGAAGACCTCCGGCAGCCGGCCGTCGAAGTAGCGGGACGCCGCCAGCATCGACTCGCAGATCTGCCCGGCCTCCGCCCGGAATCCGTACTTCCACAGCCCCCAGGCGATGATCGAGTTGTCGAACGGCCAGACCGTGCCGACGTGGTAGCCGATCGGGTTGTAGCGGCCCTGGTCGTCGGCGAGGGTCCGGACGCCCCAGCCGGAGTAGAGCCGGGGCCCCAGCAGGTGCTCGACGATCCGCGGGGCGCGCGACTCGTCCACGATGCCGCTCCAGAGCAGGTGCCCGATGTTGGAGCTGAGTGCGTCCACGGGGCGCCCGTCGGCGTCCAGGGCCAGCGCGTAGTACTCCTTCTCCGGCAACCAGAAGTCCCGGTTGAACCGCTCCTTCAGCTCGGCCGCCTCCCGTTCCAGCCGGTCGGCGTACTGCGGGTCGTTCCAGACCAGCCGAGCCATCCGGGCGCCGCGCATCTTGGCGTCGTAGGCGTAACCCTGCAACTCGCAGGTGGCCCGGGGGAAGCTCGGCAGGCGGCCGTCCGAGTAGGAGATCGCGTCCCACGAGTCCTTCCAGCACTGGTTCTCCAGCCCGTTGCGCGGATTGCGGGTCTGGTACCAGACGTACCCCGTGCCGAGCAGGTCGCCGTACGTGTCGAGCCAGGCCAGGGCCGCCCGGGCGGAGAACTCCAGCCGCTTGACGAGTTCGGCATCGCCGGTCCACCGCTCGTACTCGTCGAGCAGGATCAGGAACAGGGCGGTGGAGTCGGCCGAGCCGTAGTAGGGCGAGTGCGGCTGCTCCTCGAAGCCGGCGGCCTCGCCGTACCGCAGCTCGTGCAGGATCTTGCCCGGCTCCTCGTCGCGGAAGTCGTCAAGCCGGACACCCTGAAGGCCGGCCAGGATCGTCAACGTCGGCGGGATCAGCTCCGGCAGGAACGGCAGCACCTGGAGCGAGGTGATGATGCTGTCCCGGCCGAACAGCGTCATGAACCAGGGCAGCCCGGCGGCCAACAGCCGGACGCCGAGCGAGATCGACTCGTACCGCAGCGCGGCCAGGTCGGTGAGGCTGCGCCGGTACGCCCCGGCCAGCGGCTCGCAGTCGCAACCCAGCTTCGGCGCCTTTGCGACGAACTCGGCGTGCTCGGCCTGGATGGCCGCTGTCGTACGGCTGCCGCCCAGCGGTAGTTGGCTGCGGGCGTCCTCGCCACGGGCGCCGTAGATGACGGTGGAGACGGTCAGCCGGGTGGTCCACTCGCCGTGCGGGCCGATCCGGATCGGAAAGGTCATCCCCAGCTTGTCGACGGTGGCGGGAGCGCTGCTGCGCACCACCGTCTCCCGGTGGAACGCCTCCCGGCGGTACGTCAGCCGGAGCGCGTCCTCCTCGACCTTGACGGTGTGGTGGCCCTGCTTGCGCTGGGTGTTCTTGATCTCGAAGAGATCCGCGAAGTCCGCGGCCATCTCCACCCGCAGGGTGAACGCCGCCTCCTGCCCGGAGTGGTTGAGCACAGTCAACTCCTCCTCGAAGCCGTTGCCGATGGCCCGGCTCCTGATCACGGAGACCTTCGTGTCGAGGAAGTGGCTGGGCTCGCCGGGCACCAGGAAGTAGCGGGTCCGGTAGGACTCGGCGTCGTCGACGGAGAGTTCATGCAGCCGCTCGCCGTCGAGCAGGAGCAGCCAGGCGGAGAGGAACCTGGTGTCGAAGGAGAACAGGCCGGTGGGGAAGTCCAGCGACGGTTCGATGTCCCCGCGGCGGTCGGTGACCAGGAAGGTGTTGCCGTCCAGGATGCTGACCAGTTCCTTCACCGCACCTGCCTGACGTGCTCGCGGGCCACCTCACGCGGGTCCCGGGTGCCCGGCGGGGGTGGGAAGAAGCGTCGGAAGGCGAGGAACAGCAGTACGTTTCCGGTCAACGTGCTCTCGTTGCGGAACAGCGCGGCCAACGCCTGTGTCCGGCCGGTGACCAGCCGGTCGAAGAGGTCCATACTGCAGTACCAGATGGCGTCGGCCTGTTCCGGGCCCTGGCTGACCTCGGCCATGCCGGGGCGCATCCGGACCAGCCAGTGCACGGTGCGATGGCCGTCGGACAGGTCGATCCGCAGCGTGCCGCCGACCGGGATCCGCAGGACCTCCGGAGCGCGGGCCGGCAAGGTCGCGAAGAACTGCTCGGTCGGCTCGGTCACATCCGAATCGTAGGCATTAGTCCGACTTGCCGGGCGAGTTCGCGGCCTTGTCGTGCGCCGATCGACGTGTCAGTAGACGAGCGCCTGCGCGCCCTCCGCCATCGTCTCCTCGACGAAGACCGCGGCTCCGGCGATCCGGACGCCGGGGATCACGTCGCCGGAGCCGATGTCCCGGCGGGCGGCGCACTGGGTGCACGCGGTCACCGTGCCGGTGGCGAGGATCACGTGCAGCAACTCGGCCAGTGGCGCCGAGTGCGGCAGCTCGAAATCCTGCGCCCGGCCGGGCACGGCGAACCAGGTCGACTCGCCGGTCAGCCAGAGCGAGACGTGCACCCCGGCGGCGGCGGCCGTGGCCGCCACGGTGAACGCCTGGGCGCAACGCTCGGGCGCGTCGGAACCGGCGGTGGCCTTGACGACGAGAGTGCGGGCCATGCCGCCCAGCATAGGATGACCCGGATGGTCACCGAGATCGGGTTCGTCAGCCTGCTGGTCGCCGGCCTGGGCGCGCTCGCCGGTGGCCTGGTCTACCTGGCCGTACGAATGTCGAGAGGCAAATGGTGAGCGCGAGGAGTGAGCCGGGTTTGCGAGCCCCGCAGTCGCGAACGAAGGTGGCATGGTGAGCGCGAGGAGTGAGCCGGGTTTGCGAGCCCCGCAGTCGCGAACGAAAATGGCGCAGTGAGCGACGACAATCCGCTGGCACCGCCGCCGTGGCTGAACGCACCGCCGGTCGAGCCGTACCCCTTCGAGGAGAGCCACGACCTGCGCGTCGGCCCGAAGCTGCATCCCGCGCTGGACGGGCTGCTGCCGTACATCGGCGTGTGGCGGGGTCGGGGTCGGGGTGGCTACCCCACCATCGAGGACTTCGACTTCGCCCAGGAGATCCGGATCAGCCACGACGGCCGGCCGTTCCTGCACTACGAGTCGCGGGCGTGGATCCTCGACGAGCAGAGCCGCCCGGTACGCCCGGCGGGCCGGGAGGTCGGCTGGTGGCGGCCGGTGCTGGACGGCGACCGGGTCACCGACGAGCTGGAAGCCCTGCTGACCGTCCCGACCGGCGTGATGGAGCTGCACGTCGGCCGGCGTAAGGGGACCCAGGTCGAGTTCGTCACCGACGCCGTGGTGCGTACGGCCACCGCCAAGGAGGTCACCGCCGGGCACCGGCTCTTCGGGATCGTCGAGGGTGCCCTGCTGTACGCCCAGGACATGGCCGCCGTCGGCCACCCGCTGTCCCCGCACCTGTCCGCCCGCCTGATCCGGGTGGCCGGCTGACCCGGCCCACCGGGCCGGTTCACAGCTCTCTCAGCGCAGCGGGAAGCCGAGCAGTTCCTGAAGCACGCCGGTACGCGGGCTGCGGGGCAGCGGCTCGCCGTCGAGGGTGAGCACCTCCACCAGGCCCCGGACGGACGAGGTGAGCCAGACGCCGTCGGTGCCGCCCAGCTCGGCCGGGGTGACCATGCGTTCGGCGGCGGTGCAGCCCGCCTCGGTGGCGTGGGCGAGCAGCCAGGCGACGGTGGTGCCGGGCAGGATGCCGGTGCGGCGGGCCGGCACCGTGCAGAGGGTGTCGCCGGTCAGCCAGACCACGTTGGCGGTCGGCCCCTCCAGCACGTACCCGTCGGAGGAGACCCAGAGCACGTCGTCCACGCCGGCCCGGGCCGCCCAGCGGCGGGCGGCCGTGCTCGCCCCGTACGACGTCGACTTGATGCCCGCCGGGAGCCAGTCCAGCTCCGGGCGGGCCTCGGCGGGTACGCCCAGAGAGAGGGTGGCTACGCGCACCCCGTCGCGCCGGGCCCGCCGGGCCGCCGGGGCGACCTCGGACAGGGTGGCGTAGACGGTGGGTGGCCCGCCGCCCTCTGGCCCGCGGGTGCAGACCAGCCGTAGCGCGCCCTCCACCTCGGCCGGCCAGCCGGCGGCAACGCCCTCCAACAGCTCGACCAGGGCCGCGTCCGCGGGCAGGGTCAGCTCCAGGGTCGCGGCGCCGGCCCGCAACCGGGCCAGGTGCTCCGCGCGCAGCCAAGGCCGCCCGCCGCGCAGGTGCATGGTCTCGAACAGGCCGTCACCGCGCAGCACGCCGAGGTCGTCCCCGCGCAGCACCGGCTTCCCGGCCGGCAGCAGCCCCCGGCCTAGCACGGCGATCCGCGACGCCACCATGACGGCCGAGCATAGTGTGGCACCCGTCGCGCGGGGAGCGCGTGGATGTCCGAACTATGATCGGAGGGTGTCCGAATCCTCCCTCGCGGAACTGC
The DNA here is from genome assembly GCA_005402585.1 of Micromonosporaceae bacterium KJ-029. Taxonomy (GTDB): domain Bacteria; phylum Actinomycetota; class Actinomycetes; order Mycobacteriales; family Micromonosporaceae; genus Micromonospora. The sequence goes on from BIFP01000021.1 coordinate 289,992, forward strand.
TCCGCGCCCGTGGGCTGCGGCTGACGGCGCAGCGACAGCTGATCCTCCAGGCGGTGCTGGACCTGGGGCACGCCACCCCTGAGCAGGTGCACACGGCGGTGCGCGAAGTGGCCGCCGGGGTCAACATCACCACCATCTACCGCACGCTGGAGCTGCTGGAGCGGCTCGGCCTGGTCACCCACACCCACCTGTCGCACGGTTCGCCGACGTACCACGCCGCCGGTGAGGACCAGCACGTCCACCTCGTCTGCCGGGAGTGCGGCGCGATCGACGAGATGGACCCTGAACTGCTGCGCCCGCTCGCCGACCAGTTGGCGCGCGAGCGAGGCTTCCGGGTGGACATCGGCCACGTCTCCTTCTTCGGACTGTGCGAACGTTGCGGAAACGGGGACCAGGAATGATCGACATCGCGGGTGCGGTGGCCGTGGAGAGCATCGACGAGGCCAGCCGGGACCAGCCGGAGCCGGCCCACGCGGCGGCCGGGGTGCGCGGGGTGGCCGCGCACTACGGCGACCCGATGCGCGAGCAGCGCCGGCTGGACACCGAGGTCGGCCTGGTGGACCGGTCCCACCGGGGTGTCGTCGCGGTGCCGGGCGCGGAGCGGATCTCCTGGCTGCACACCCTCACCACCCAGCACCTGGCCCAGCTGAGCCCCGGACAGGGCACCGAACTACTGGTGCTCTCCCCGCACGGGCACGTCGAACAGCACGCCATGGTCGCCGAGGACGGCGTCACCACCTGGCTGGACACCGAGCCGGGGGCCACCGAGGGACTGCTCTCCTACCTGGAGAAGATGCGCTTCTTCAGCCAGGTCGAGCCGCGCGACGCCACCGCCGACTACGCGCTGTTGTCGCTGGTCGGGCCGAAGGCGACCGAGGCGGTGGCCGCGCTCGACGTGACCGGGCTCGCCGAGCCGGACGTGGTCGGGCTGCCCGGCCCCAAGTTCCGCTCCGGTGAGCTGCCAGCCCGTCCGACCGCCCGCTACGACGTCAAGCCGCTGCCGGTGGGAGGGTGGGCACGGCGCGGGCCGCTCGGGGTGGACCTGCTGGTGCCCCGCGCCGCGATGGACCAGGTGGTCACCCAGCTGCGCGGCAACGGCGTGCCTCCGGTCGGGCTGTGGGCGTACGAGGCGGTGCGGGTGGCCGCCCGGCGGGCCCGGGTGGGTGTCGACACCGACCACCGGACGATCCCCGCCGAGGTGGATCTGATCGCCCCGGCCGTACACCTGGACAAGGGGTGCTACCGGGGGCAGGAGACGGTAGCCCGGGTGCACAACATGGGCCGTCCGCCGCGCCGGCTGGTCCTGCTGCACCTGGACGGTGTGACCAGCGACCAGTTGCCGGCCGCCGGCACCCCGGTCACCCTCGACGACCGGGCGATCGGCTTCGTCGGCACCGCTGTGCACCACTACGAGCTGGGGCAGATCGCCCTCGCCGTGGTCAAGCGGTCCGTGCCCGACGACGCCGCCCTCCGCGTCGGCGACAGCGCCGCCGCCATCGACCCGTCGTAAGGAAGGGCCCCCTTTTAACGCCTGCGGTAGAGGAAGGGCCCCCTGTTAACACCACTGCCCTGACCGGGCGTTCTAGGATCGCCGGCATGACGACAGGGACGTTGATCACGGTTGCCCCGACCGGCGCGGAGTCGGCCAAGGCGGAGGTGCCGGCGCTGCCGGTGACCCTCGACGAGTTGCTGCTGACCGCAAAGGAGTGCGAGGCGCTGGGCGCCTCCGTGATCCACGTACACATCCGGGACGACGAGGCACGACCCACCCTCGACCAGGGTAGGCTCCGCGCGACCGTGGCGGCGTTGCGAGAGAGCACCGACCTGATCGTGCAGTTGTCCACCGGCGGCGCCGTCACCGACCCGGAGGCCGACCGGCTCGCCGTGCTGGACGCGGGGCCGGAAATGGCCTCGTGCACGATGGGCACGGTCAACTTCGGCGAGGACGTCTTCCTCAATCGCTGGGAGTTCATCGTCGACCTGCACACCCGGATGCAGGAGCGCGGCATCGTGCCGGAGTACGAGATCTTCGACCTCGGCCACCTGACCGCGTTGCAGCGACTGCTCGGCAGGTACGGCCTGCCGCACGGCGGCCACGTCCACGTCGACTTCGTGATGGGTGTGCCCGGCGGCATGCCGGGTACCACAGCCACCCTCGTCGCCGCCCAGCAGATGCTCCGCGACTTGCCAGAGGGCACCACGTTCTCGGCGACCGGCATCGGCCGCACCAGCATCCCGGTGATGCTCGCCTCGCTGTCCGCCGGCGGTCACCTGCGGGTCGGCATGGAGGACACGGTGACGTACGCCAAGGGCCGTCCGGTGGAATCCAACATGCAGTTGGTCGCTCGCGCGGTCGGCTTCGCCCAGCTCGCCCAGCGCCCGCCGCTGAACACCACCGAGGCCCGCGAGCTGCTCGGCCTGTAAGGCTGGCCCCGCCCGACGCACCTGTACACCCGAAGGCTGATTCCCTGCTCACCCCGGCGTCGGACGGGCCGGGTGCGTCGGTACCGTCCACGTCGTGGGAAAGACGTACGAGGGTGGCGCGCCGCTCGCCGAGGTGGTCCGGTCCGGCTTCGTGGAGGGCATGCACCGTGGCTCGGTGGTGGTGCTCGACGCGACCGGCGCGGTGGTGGCCGCGGCGGGTGACGTGACCTCTCCGGTCTTCCCCCGCTCCTCGAACAAGCCGATGCAGGCGGTCGGGATGATCCGCGCCGGGCTGCCGCTCACCGACCCCGCCGACCTGGCCCTGGTGGCGGCCAGCCACGCCGGGGAGGAGTTCCACCTGGCCCGGGTCGGTGGGCTGCTCGCCGGTGCCGGATTCGTCGAGGAAGACCTGCACTGCCCGCCGGAGCTGCCGGTCGGCGACGAGGCGCGTACGGCGGTGCTGCGGGCCGGCGGTGGTCCCACCCGGATCCAGATGAACTGCTCCGGCAAGCACACCGGGATGCTGCTGACCTGCCGCTCCGCCGGCTGGCCGGTGGACGGGTACTGGCGACCCGAGCACCCGCTCCAGCAGCGGCTGCGGGACGCGGTCGAGGAGTTCACCGGCGAGCGGGCGGCGGCCGTCGGCGTCGACGGCTGCGGGGCCCCGGTGCTGGCCACGTCGTTGACCGGGCTGGCCGGGGCGTACCTCCGGCTGGTCACGGCCGAGCCCGGCACCGCGCCACGCACGGTCGCCGACGCGATGCGGGCCCACCCGGAGATCGTCGGTGGTACGCAGGCCGACGACACCCGGTTGATGCGCGGCGTACCGGGGCTGCTGGCGAAGGTGGGCGCGGAGGGCGTCATCGCCACCGCCCTGCCCGGCGTCGGCGCCGTGGCCTTGAAGATCGACGACGGTGCCGGTCGTGCCCGGATGCCGGTGTTGGTCTCCGCGTTGCGCCGGCTCGCTGTCGACGCTCCGGTGCTGGAGGAGTTCGCGGAGGTACCGCTCTTCGGCGGTGGCCTCCCGGTCGGCGCGGTAAGCCCGGTCTGGTAGCCCGGGTTTCTGGTGCCCGGACCGGGCACCAGAAACCGGGGTGTCAGGGCAGGAAGTCGAGCAGCGCGGCGTTGACCGGGGCCGGGCGCTCCAACGGCAGCAGGTGGGCGGCGTCCGGTACGTCGGGCAGCCGTACCGCCCGTGGTGCCTCGGCCGCGATGCGGTCGGCCAGCTGCCGGATGTCGGGCACGTCGGCGGCGCCGGCGGCGACCAGCACGGGCATGCCCAGCTCACCGAGCCGGTCGACGGCCGGCGGGTCCAGCTCGGCGACATCCACCGCGCTGAGCGCCAGCTCGGCGGCGAGCGCGCGTTCGTCCATCGTGGTGGCGAACGCGATCAGCTGCGGGTCAACGTCCTCCGGGCTGCGTTCCGGGCCGACCACCCAGAACCGCACCTCGCCCGCGGCGGTGGCGGCGAAGTCCTCCGGGTCGACCTCGCCCACCAGGGTTTCCCACAGGTCGTTGGTCTGCTCGGACCACTCGTGGCCGGAGACGGCGGTGCCGAGCAGGGCGAGCGCGCTCACCCGATCCGGGTGGGCCAGCGCGGTGTCGATCGCCACCGCCCCACCGAACGAGCACCCGACCAGGGCGGCACGGGCCAGGCCGAGCGCGTCCAGCAGGCCGGCGACGTCGTGGTGGTGGGCGAAGGGAGCGGGCGGCAGCTCGGAGTCGCCGTAGCCGCGCAGATCCAGGGCGATCACCCGATGCCGGGTGGCGAGCGCGGCGATCTGCTCCCGCCACATCCGGCGGTCGGCGATGCCGGCATGGAGCAGGACGACCGGGGATCCGGTGCCGGCCTCGTCGTACGCCAGCGGGGCGCCATTTACTTCGATCTTGTTCACCGCAGGACGGTACGACTCGGTACGAGTGGCGCGCAACCGGACGTTGAGACGCTGCTAACTTCGGCTAGCGATCCGCTTGCAGCTGCTAGCGGGCCGAGCTAGCGTTGAGTTATGGCCACTCCCAAGGACCTTCCCGACGTCGGCGGGTTCATTCGTGATCTGCGGCGAAACGCGAAGATCTCGCTGCGGCAGCTCGCCCAGCAGGCCGGGGTCAGCAATCCCTACCTCAGTCAGATCGAGCGCGGCCTGCGCCGGCCCAGCGCCGAGGTGCTCCAGCAGCTCGCCAGCGCGCTACGGGTCTCCACCCCGGCGATGTACCTGCGGGCCGGGCTGCTCGACGACAAGGAGGGGCAGGGTGTGCTGGCGGCGATCGCGGTCGACCCGGACCTGACGATGGCCCAGAAGCAGTCCCTCACCCAGATCTACGAGACGTTCCGCCGGGAGAACGCCCGGCTCGCCGAGGCGACCGCCGCCGCTGCCAACGCCGCGAGCGAGGCCGCCGCCGCAGGTGAGGCCGCCGCCGGTGCGGGCACCGCCACCGGCGCTGTTACCGACGCCACCGCACCGGGCGTCACCACGCCCGAGACCGTCACCACGCCCGAGACCGTCACCACGCCCGAGACTGTCACCGCCCCCGAGACGGCCACCCTGGCCGCGACCGGGCCCACCACCGCAGAGGGCTCACCGACCGAGGCCGTCCTCGAGTCGGTCGCCGTGACCGAGGCGGGTGCGGCCGCCGCGCCGACCCGCACCCCTGCCAGGAAGGCCGCCCGCAAGGTGGGCCGCGAGGCCGCCGCTGCCGAAGAGGAGAAGTCATGACCCAGCCGAAGACCAACCGCATTCCCGCTCCGATCTACGCCGCTGCCGGCGCCGGCGATCTTGCCCTGCGGCAGCTGCGCAAACTGCCCACCGTGGTCGGTGGGCTGCGCGACCGGGTGGTTGCCGACGGTGGCGGCAAGGCCGGCATCACCGGCGCCGAGCTGCGCCAGAAGGCCAACGAGACGCTGCGCAACGCCAGGCTGACCGCCGAGTCGCTGCGGCAGAAGGCCGCACCGGCCGCCGACCTGAACCGGCTTCGCGAGGCCGCCGACCTGACGAAGCTCCGCGAGACGGCCGACTTCAACCGGCTCCGCGAGGCGGCGGACCTGGACCGGCTGCGCGAGGTGGCGACCCGCAACGCCGCCGTGGTCGTCGCCGGTGCCCAGGCCGCCCAGGAGCGGGCGGTGGCCGCGTACGGTGCGCTGGTCGCGCACGGTGAGCGGGTGGTCGGCGCGGGCGTGGTCGGCGCCGCCGACACGGTGAACGCCGACATCGAAACCACCGACGCCACGCTGGCACCCGCCGAGATCGCCGCGCCGGCCACCGAGGCCGAGCCGGTCGCGGAGGCCGAGCCGGTCGCCGCCAAGCCGGCCGCGACGCCGAGCCCGGCCGAGGTTGCCGAGATCGCGGAGGCCAAGCCGGCTGCCGCGAAGAAGGCCACCCGCGCCAAGGTGACCACCCGGAAGGCCGCGGCCGAGCAGCCGGCGACTCCGTCGGCGAAGCTGCCGCGCACCACCAAGCGGAGCCGTCCGGCCGCCGAGTGACCTGGACCGGCCGCCCCCTGTTGGCGGTCTCCGGCGAAGTGCCGGCGATCCCGGCCACCATCCTGTCGGACGGATCCGGGGTCGCCGGCATAAGCTTGCCGTCATGGCCAACGCCGCGCCGATCTTCGCCTTCGACGTCCGCTACGTGATCGAACTGATTCTGTTCGTCTTCGCGCTGGTCTTGCAGGGGGTGGCCCTGGTGCACGCCATCACGCAGCGCTCCGACGCCTTCCCCGCCATCGGCACCCTGCCGAAGGGCGGCTGGATCGCCATCCTCGGGGTCACTCTGCTGCTGACCCTGCTCACCCGCAGCACGCTCAGCATTTTCGGGCTGATCGGCGTCGCGGCGGCTCTCATCTACCTGCTCGACGTCCGGGTCGGGCTGCGCGAACTGGGCGACGGCAGAGGGTCCTGGTGAGGGCCTTCCGCTGGCCACCACCACCGGACGGCGGACCTCGCACCTGGGGCCCCGGCCCGGGCGGGCCACGCAGCGGCCGACCGCCGCTACCCGAGCCGGAGACCGAGCTGGTCGCCACGCCGCACGGGGTACGCCTGGAGCGGCTGGTGACCGGCACCGGTGATCCGGTCACCGTGTTCGCCCACGGGCTGGGCAACGGCATCGCCACCACCCGACCCTTCGGCAGCGGCGTCACCGGCCGCAAGGTCTTCTTCCAGTTCCGTGGCCACGGCCGCTCCGACGCGCCCGACGGCTCGTGGAGTTATCTGGATCTCGCCCGTGACCTGCGGGCGATCGCGGATCTCGCCGGCGCGACCCGGGCCTTCGGGGCCAGCCTCGGCGCGGGCGCGCTGTGCCGCCTGCTCGTCGAGAGCCCGGACCGCTTCGAGCGGCTCGTCTTCTTCCTGCCCGCCGCCCTCGACCGGCCGCGGGGGCCGGTCGCCCGGGCGCGGCTGTCCGAACTGTTGGACGCGGTGGAGAGTGGGGACGCCTCGGCGGTGGCCGAGGTCGTCTCGGCCGAGCTGCCGCCGGCCGTACGCAACACTCCGGCCGGGTGGGCGTACCTGCGGCAGCGGCTGGATCACCTGCTGCGTGACGGGCTCGCCGCCGGGTTGGCCGACCTGCCCGAGCAGGCGCCGCTGGCCGATGCCGGGCCGCTCGCCGCGGTGACGGCGTCGGCCCTGGTCATCGCCGCCGAAGGCGACGACCTGCACCCGGTCGAGGTCGCCGAGCAACTCGCCGCCGCGTTGCCCCGGGCGACCCTGCACCGGTACGCCCGCCCCGGTGTGCTGTGGACGGAACGCGCCGACCTGCGTGGGCGGATCTCCGACTTCCTCAACGGGTAGCCTGCCCTGTCATGGGCGTCACACACCACGGCCGTACGCACCGCCTCGACCTGGCCGACCCGACCCTGCGCGAGTGGGAGTGCACGGTCCTGCACAGCGATCCCGAGCAGGGCATCGTGCTGGACCGCTCGGCGTTCTACCCGGGCGGCGGCGGTCAGCCGCCGGACCACGGCGTACTGCTGTGGCAGGGGGTGCAGACGCGGGTCGTCGGCACCCGGAAGGCCGACGATCTGTGGTTGATCCCCGCCGAGGGTGATCCGCTGCCGCCGGCCGGCACCACGGTCACCGGCGCAGTCGAGGACGAGCGGCGGACCCGGCTGATGCGTACCCACTCCGGGCTGCACGTGCTCTGCGGGGTGGTGTTCCGCGACTTCGGCGCGTTGGTCACCGGCGGCAACATGGAGCCCGGCGAGGCCAGGATGGACTTCAACCTGCCCGAGGTGCCGGCCGACTTCAAGACCCGGATCGAGGAACTGGTCAACGCCGAGGTGACCGCCGACCGGTCGGTCGCCACGCGGGTGCTGCCGCGCGCGGAGGCGCTGGCCCTGCCGGACATCATCCGTACCCAGTCGAACCTGATCCCGCCAGACGAGGCGGAGGTCCGCATCGTCGACATCGTCGGGCTGGACGTGCAGGCCGACGGGGGGACGCACGTCGCGTCGACCGCGCAAATCGGCAAGGTGCGGGTGGTCAAGGTGGAGAGCAAGGGACGCGCCAACCGCCGGGTTCGCATCCGCCTCGCCGACTGACCTCAGTCGCCGCCGGTTGCCTCCCGGCGGGCGCGGATGGCGCGTACCTTCTGCCGGTTGCCGCATCGTTCCATCGAGCACCAGCGGCGCCGGCCGGGTCGCGAGGTGTCCGCGAAGACCAGGTAGCAGTTGTCCGACCCACACTCGCGGATCCGGTCGGCGTACGGGCCGGAGAAGAGGTCGACGGCGTCGCGGGCGATGGTGGCGAGCGCCTGGGTGCCGGTCGCCGGCAGCACCCATGAGTGCGCGATGCCGGCCGGACCGGCGGTCAGGCGCGGCACGAGCGGCGCGGGCGCGGCGAGTTCGTTGACCGTCGCGAGGTCGGCGGCCGGAGCGGGCTGGCCGACGGCCCGGGCACGGGCGAACCGCCAGAGCGCGTCGCGCAGCCGCCGGGCAGTGGCCAACTCGTCCGCGCTCACGGTGACCTGGGCCGGGTCGAGCCGTAGCCGGGACCTGGCGAGCCAGGCCGCCAGGTCGCCGGGTTGGTGCAGAACGTCCCAGCGGGCCAGTTCGCCCGGGCCGCCGGCGGTGAGGAACTCCAGGCAGAGCGCGCCGGGGTCGAAGACGAACCGGGTCCCGTCATGGGAGACCAGGGTGAGTCCGGTTGCCTCGATCGCCATGTAACCACTATAACTGGTTACAAGGAACGGCGACGACGAGGAGGATCCGATGCCCGTGCAGTGGAAGCTGGTGGTGGACTGCGCCGACCCGCATGCTCAGGCCCGGTTCTGGGCGGCGGCTCTCGACTACCAGGTCGAGGACAACAGCGCCCTGATCGAGGGCTTGGCCGGTGCCGGCGTGATCGGCCCGGAGGCGTACGTCGAGTTCGACGGACGCAAGGCGTTCCGCGAGCTGATCGCGGTGCGTCACCCCGACGACCCGGTCGACCCGGCCAGCGGCGTCGGCCTGGGCCGCCGGCTGCTGTTCCAGCGGGTGCCGGAATCCAAGACCGTGAAGAACCGCCTCCACCTCGATCTGCATGTCGGCCCGGATGCCCGGGAGGCGGAGGTGAAGCGCCTGGAAGGGATCGGCGCGACGATCCTGCACGAGGTCGCCGACCGGGGCAGCCGGCACACCACCATGGCCGACCCCGAGGGCAACGAGTTCGACGTGCAGTGAACCGCCGTCAGCACGCTTCCGTCGGCAGGTGGGCGGCGCGGACGTCGAGCAACCAGCGCTCCACCCGCGCCTCGTCCGGGCGGTCCGGCAGCGGGGTACGGATCCGGCCGAAGTCGTGCTCCGCCTCCGCCAGCAGCGTGCGGGCCTCGTCCAGCTGGCCGCCGGCCACCCGGTCGCCGAAGGCACGGAACCAACCGGGATCGGCGAGCCGGATCTCCAGCACGCCGGTGGCGTAGAGCAGCCGGCCCTGGTGCACCAGCCGGGCCAGGTGCCGGGCGTGCTTGCTGGTGCGGCGCCGGGTGTCCGAGGAGAACGCGCCGTCGCTGCGGGACTCCAGCTTGCGGAACTGCTGCGCGGCGTAGCCCAGGTAGGCGTCGCGGACCCGTGGCGCGCTGAGGAACGCCGACCGGATGGTGATCAGCCGCTCGCCGAACTCGGTGCGGGTCTCGTAGCAGTCGTCCGGCAGCCAGGCCAGCTCGGTGGCGGTCGGGTTCCCGCTCAGCGCCAGCCGGCACCACTTCTTCGCCTCATGGAGCGTGATGTCCGGGTCGGTGGTCACCACCGACTCCTTCGGCGGGTACAGGCCGTGGAAGGCGACCGTGGGCGCGGCGAAGACACCGATCCGGTCGACGTCCGAGCCCGGCCCGGCCAGGCCGTACGCCACCGAGCCGACGATGCCGGAGAGCAGCAGGTGCATGCCGGCGAGCATGACTGATCACACGTCACCGCGATACCTGACTTCGGCTGTCAGGTATCACTGGCAGCGTGGACCCCATGACGAAATCGCTGACAGGAAAGGTGGCGTTGGTCGCCGGGGCGACCCGGGGTGCCGGCCGCCAGATCGCGGTCCAGCTCGGCTCCGCGGGCGCCACCGTCTACGCCACCGGCCGCAGCAGCCGTGCCGGCCGCTCCGAGCTGGACCGGCCGGAGACCATCGAGGAGACGGCCGAACTGGTGACCGCGGCCGGTGGCACCGGGATCGCGGTCCGGGTCGACCACCTCGTACCCGACGAGGTGCGGGCGCTCGTCGCGCGGATCGACGCCGAGCAGGGCCGGCTGGACGTGCTGGTCAACGACATCTGGGGGGCCGACCCGCTGATCAGCTGGGAGAAGCCGGTCTGGGAGCAGCCGCTGGACCCCGGTTTCCGTACGCTGCGGCTGGCGGTCGACACGCATGTGATCACCAGCCACTTCGCGCTACCGCTGCTGACCCGCCATCCTGGTGGGCTGGTGGTGGAGATCGGCGACGGCACAAAGGCGTACAACGACGAGAACTACCGGCTGTCCGTCTTCTACGACCTGGCCAAGAACTCGGTCAACCGGCTCGCCTTCATCTGGGCCCACGAACTGAAGCCGTACGACGGCACCGCCGTCTCGCTCAGCCCCGGGTGGCTGCGGTCGGAGGCGATGCTGGAACACTTCGGCGTCACCGAGGAGACCTGGCGCGACGGCGCCGCCAAGGATCCGCACTTCCTCATCTCGGAGACTCCGGCGTTCGTCGGGCGGGCGGTGGCCGCGCTGGCCGCCGACGAGGACCGGGCCCGCTGGAGCGGCCAGTCCGTCTCCGCCGGCGAACTGGCCAAGGTGTACGGCTTCACCGACGTCGACGGCAGCCAGCCGGACGCCTACCGCTACATCACGGAGGTGGTCAACGCCGGCAAGCCCGCCGACGTCACCGGCTACCGCTGACCGCCACGGTCGGCGTAGAGCGTGGCGAACCGGGTCGCCGCGTCGGCCAGCCACGCCCGTAGCTCGGGCGGGTCGAGCACCTCCACCTCCGGCCCGAGCCCGAGCAGCTGGTGGTACGCCACCTCGACGGACTCGACGGGCAGCCGGGTCGTGACCCAGCCCTGCCCGTCGGGTCCGGACACGGCGGCGACCGCCTCCTCGTACCCGAACGGGGAATCGGCCGCGTGTCGGAGCCGGCGCAGGCCGGCGGGGCTCAGCCGCAGCGTCACCTCGGCCCGCAGCATGCTCCGCAGGAACGACTCGGCCTGCGCCTGCCAGTACCCGGCCAGGTCGAAGCCGGGCTCCCGGTCGAAGGTCTCCTCGTGCGGATCGACCGCGGTCACCCGGTCCACCCGGTAGGTGCGCAGGTCCTCGCCGACCCGGCCGACCACGTACCAGATGCCGTTTTTGAGCACCAGGCCGTACGGGCAGACCCGCCGGGTGACCTCCCGGTCCCCGCGCCGGTAGTGGAGCGTGATTACCCGATCCCGCCAGACCGCGCCGGCCAGCTCGGCCAGCCACGGTGGTGGCGCGGTCTGTCGGTACCAGCCCGGCACGTCCAGGTGGAAGCGCTGTCCGGTGCGGGCGGGCGCGTCGCGCAGGCTCGGTGGCAGCGCCGCGAGGACCTTCAGTTCCGCCGCCGCGACCGCGTCGGCCAGCCCCATGTCGCCGGCCGGTCCGGGCAGCCCGGAGAGGAAGAGGGCTTCCGCCTCGTCCCGGGTCATCCCGGTCAGCCGGGTCCGGTAGCCGCCGAGCAGCCGGTAGCCGCCGGCCCGGCCCCGGTCGGCGTAGACCGGCACGCCGGCGGCGGAGAGCGCCAGGACGTCCCGGTACACCGTCCGCTCGGAAACCTCCAGCTCCCGGGCCAGCTCAGCCGCCGTCATCACCTCCCGCGCCTGCAACAGCAGCAGCAACGAGATCAACCGGGACGCCCGCACCGTTCCATCCTGCCCGGCCCCGCTCACCGCCCGCCGGGGGTGAGCAGGCCCCGGTCGTACGCGGCGGCCACGGCGGCGGCCCGGTCGTTGACCCCGAGCTTGGCGTAGACGTGCAGCAGGTGGGTCTTGACCGTGGCCTCGCTGATGAAGAGTTGGGCGGCGGCCTCCCGGTTCGACGAGCCGCGTGCCACCAGGGTGAGCACCTCCAACTCGCGCTGGCTCAGCGGCTCCTCGGCCGGCTGGCGGGGTGCCCGCAGCCGTCCCATCAGCCGGCCGGCCACGCTGGGCGCGAGCACCGACTCGCCCCGGGCGGCGGCCCGCACCGCCCGGACCAGTTCCTCGCGGGGCGCGTCCTTGAGCAGGTAGCCGGTGGCGCCGGCCTCGATCGCCGGCAGCACGTCCGCGTCCGTGTCGTACGTGGTCAGCACCAGCACCTTCACCGGGCTGCCGGAGCGGCTCAGTCGGCCGATCGCGGTCACCCCGTCCATCCCCGGCATCCGCAGGTCCATCAGCACCACGTCCGGTCGTAGCGTCGCGGCCAGGGCCAGCGCCTCGGCCCCGTCCGCCGCCTCGCCGACCACCTCGAACCCGGGGTCGCCGGTGAACATGCCACGCAGCCCGTCCCGGACCACCGGATGGTCGTCGACGATCAGCAGGCGTACCGGGCCGGTCAACCGGCACCTCCGGGCAGCGCCGGTACGGAGGCCGAGATCGCCGTGCCGCCGCCCGGCTCGGACTCGACGTTCAGGCGACCGCCGACCCGGTTGACCCGTTGCCGCATGGCGGTCAGCCCGTAGCCGCCGTCGGGATCCCGCGACGGCTGCCCGTTGACGGCGTCGAAGCCCGCCCCGTCGTCGCGGACGTCCAGGGTGACCTCGTCCGACATGTACGACAGGGTCAGCCCGACCCGGGACGCCGCGGCGTGCCGGGCCACGTTGGCCAGCGCCTCCTGGGCGGCCCGGAGCAGGGTCACCTCGATCTCCGGGTGCAGCGGGACGGGCGTACCGGTGGTGCTGACGTCGGCCCGTACCCCGTGCCGGGCCGACCAGCGCCCGCCCAGCTCGGTGAGCGCGTCGGGCAGCCGGGCGGTCTCCAGCGGTTCCGGGCGGACGGCTCGCACCGAGCGGCGCGCCTCGGTGAGGCTTTCCCGCGCCAGGGCCAGCGCGTTGTCCACGTGCCGGCGCCAGTCGTCGGAGCGGTCCCGGGTCTGCTCGGCCGCCTCCAGTTGGGTGATGATCCCGGTCAGCCCCTGGGCCAGGGTGTCATGGATCTCCCGGGCCATCCGCTGGCGCTCGTCCAGCACCCCGGCCTCCCGGGCCTGGGTGATCAACTGGGCGTGCAGCCCCTCGTTCTCCCGTACCGTCTCGGCGAGTTGGTGGTTGGCCGCGGCGAGTTCCTCCACCAGCAGCTTGCGGTGCGTGTTCTGCCGCTCGGTGACGAAGCGGAACCAGCTCACGCCGCTGGCCACCAGCACGTTGAACAACACCAGCACCAGCCAGAGTGGCCAGTTCGCCGCAGCGCTAGCCAGGCCACCGCCCTGCGCGGTGGCGACCAGGACGGCGGTGGCGACCACCCCGGCGAACCCCCAGTTGCCGGGCAGCACGAGGAAGGCGTGCAGGAAACCCACCCAGGCGAAGAAGGCGTACCACGGGTTGGCGATGACCAGGGCGGCGGCGAACGCGAGCAGCCCTACGTAGTAGACCGCCATCAGCCCGCGCCGGCTCTGCCATTCCGGGTGCAGGGTGAGGAACCAGGCGACCCAGCACCCGGCAGCCGCGGCGATAGCCAGGGTGGTCGTCGCCGGGAGGCCGCTGGGCGCCGGCGCGACGGTGGCCAGCAGCGTCCCGACGGCCAGCCCTCCGTAGGGCAGCAGCCGGTACAGGTCCACCTCGCGGGCCTGCCAACTGGCCAGCCGGTCTGCCTCTCTGCTGCTGCTGGTCATCCGGCCCCCGCTCACTCCCAGCGGAACACTTTCGCGGCGCCGGCACTGGCCGCCACGGCGATCACCGCCATTATCGCCAGGTGCAGCGGTTGTGGCGCGGTGCCGGTCCAGGCGTCGAGCAGCGCCTGCACACCTGGCGGGGTGTACGCGCCGATCTCGGCCAGGAAATCGGGCAGCAGGAACCTCGGCAGGTAGACCCCGCCGAAGAACATGACCAGCATGAACAGTGGTACGGCCAGCGCCTGGGCCGACTTGGCCGTCCGGGCGACCGCCGCGACCAGCAGCCCCAGCGCGAGCAGTGCCGCCGTGCCGAGGACGAGGGCCGCCGCGAATCCGAGCGGACGCTGCGGTAGCGGGGTGCCGAACGCGAGCCGGGCAACCAGGGCGAGCAGAACCGCGCTGACCAGGATGGCGGCGAGGGAAAGCACGAGCTGAGCGGCGAGCAGCGCCGCCGGGTTGGCCGGAGTGGTGGCAAGCCGCCGCAGGATGCCACGCTCCCGGTACGTGGCCAGCACGGTGGGCAGGGCGTTCACCCCGACCATCGCCAGCGTGAACACCAGCAGCGACGGGGTGAAGTACGTGACGAAGGACTGCCCGCCGAAGTTCGGGTCGGGCTGGCGGAGCGAGGGGATGAGCCCGAGCACCACCAGGATCAGGGTGGGCAGTCCGATGGTGAGTACCAGCGTCGGGATGTCCCGCAGGTAGAGCTTCGCCTCAGTCTTGAGGATCTGGCCGAAGGCGTGCATCGTGTTCCCCTCAGTCGGCGAGCCGGTGCCCGGTCAGCTCGACGAACGCGTCGTCCAGCGTGGCCTGCTCCAGCCGTAGGTCGGCGGCGATGATCTGGTTGCGGGCGAGGACCGAGATGACCGCGTGCAGCACGTCACCGGTACCGGTCACCATCACCTGACTGCCGCTGCGGGCCACCGCGCTCACCTGCGGCAGGTCGGTGAGGAGGCGGTCGTCCACCGGCGCGGACGGCCGGAACCGGATCCGCTGCTCCGGCGCGACGGCCGACACCAGCCCGGCTGGGCTGTCCAGCGCCACGACCCGTCCCTGGTCGATCACCGCCAACCGGTCGCAGAGCCGCTCGGCCTCCTCCATGAAGTGGGTGACCAGCACGACCGTCACCCCGCTGTCGCGTACCCGTTCGATGAGACTCCAGGTGTCCCGCCGGGCCTGCGGGTCCAGCCCGGTGGTCAACTCGTCCAGGATGGCGATCTTCGGGTTGCCGACCAGCGCCAGCGCGATGGACAGGCGCTGCTTCTGGCCGCCGGAGAGCTTGTCGTACGGCGTGTTCCGCTTCTCGCCGAGGCCCAGCTCGTCGATCAGCCGGGCCGGGTCTGCCGGGTCCCGGTAGAACGACGCGTAGAGTTCCAGCGCCTCCGCGACCCGGAGCCGGCCCGGCAGTTGGCTCTCCTGTAGCTGCACCCCGACCTGCTGGCGGAGCCGGGCCGCGTCCCGTCGGGGGTCGAGCCCGAGCACCGACACCCCGCCCCCGTCAGGGGCGCGGAGCCCGGCGGCGCACTCCACAGTGGTGGTCTTGCCGGCGCCGTTGGGGCCCAGCACACCGAAGATCTCCCCGGCCGCGACGGTGAACGACACGTCGTCCACCGCCACCGTCTCGCCGTACCGCTTGTGCAGGTTGGTCACCTCGATGACCGGCATGGCATCGCCTTTCGCCGTTCGCGCTCCGGGTACCTGTCCAGGATCGCGACGTCGGGCCGGGGGCGAATCGACCAGCTGTAGGTGATCTCCGTTGCCCCGGTTGATCCAGGCGATCCGTCAACCGGTTGATGCGGCGGCCGGTGACTAGGCTTTCCGGCGTGGACGCATCCGGGATCCCCGGCACCGCTGTCAGCGCCGCACGCCGGTTCGCCGGCGGAGCCGCGCTGCTGCTGCGCGGCATCGGCCTCTACGTACGCAGCCCCGGTCTGATGCTGCTCGGCGTCGTGCCGGCACTGATCTCCGGGGCGATCTTCCTCGCGGCGTACGTCACCCTGGTGTTCTTCGTCGGCGACCTGGCCGCCGCGGTGACCCCGTTCGCCGACGAATGGCCGGCGGCGGCGCGGAGCCTGGTCCGGGTGATCGCCGCACTGGCCGTCCTCGGTCTCGGCGGCCTACTCACGGTGCTCACCTTCACGGCGGTCACCCTGGTCATCGGCGACCCGTTCTACGAGAAGATCTCCGAACGGGTGGAGGACCGGTACGGCGGTACCCCCGACGCGGTCGAGGTGCCCTTCTGGCCGTCGCTGCGTCGCAGCGCCGTCGACTCGCTCCGCCTGGTGGCCCTGGCGGCCCTGGTCGGCATCCCGCTGTTCGCGGCCGGCTTCATCCCGGTGCTCGGCCAGACCGTGGTACCGGTGATCGGCGCGGCGGTGGGTGGCTGGCTGCTCGCCGTGGAACTGGTGGGCGCGCCCTTTTACCGGCGGGGCAAGCGGCTGCCGGACCGCCGTGCCGTGTTGAAGGCGGATCGACCCACCGCACTCGGCTTCGGGGTGGCCGTCTTCGTCTGCTTCCTGATCCCGCTCGGTGCCGTACTGCTCATGCCGGCGGCGGTGGCCGGTGCCACGCTGCTGGCCCGCCGCTCGCTCGGCCAACCGATCACGGAGGACTGACGTGGACATCACCCTGGTCCGGGGGGACATCACGGTCGAGCGGGTGGACGCGGTGGTGAACGCCGCGAACTCGTCACTGCTCGGCGGCGGGGGAGTGGACGGCGCGATCCACCGCAAGGGCGGGCCGGCCATCCTCGCCGACTGCCGCGCGTTGCGCGCCTCCCGGTACGGTCGGGGCCTGCCGACCGGGCAGGCGGTGGCGACCACGGCGGGTGACCTGCCGGCGCGCTGGGTGGTGCACACTGTCGGCCCGGTCTGGTCGGCTGGCGAGGACCGATCCGCGCTGCTGCGCGACTGCTACGCCAACAGCCTGGCCGTCGCCGACGAACTGGGCGCGGCCACGATCGCCTTCCCGCTGATCTCCGCCGGGATCTACGGCTGGCCGGCCGACGACGCGGTCCGCCAGGCCCTGTCGGTGCTGCGCGCGGCGACCCCGGTGAGCGTCACCGAGGCTCGGCTGGTGCTGTTCGGCGCCGACACCTTCGCCACCGCCGAGCGGGTCTACTCGGCCGGCTGACGCTTCCGCCACCGGCGGGCGGGCTCCGGCCCGCTCAGGTCGCCGCCGACAGCTCGCGTACGCAGGACCACTGGCTGGCTACCGGCCGGTAGCCGAGTCGGGTATTGACCGCCAGCATCGGCGCGTTCGCCGCATCGTTCCCGGTGTACGCGACCGTGATGCCGCGTTCCGCCGCCCGGTGCAGCGCGGCCAGCTTCACCAGCCGGGCCAGCCCTCGCCCTCGGTGCTCCGGCACGGTGCCGGTGTAGTCCGACCACATCCGGATACCGTCCCGCTTGACCAGGCTGATCGCGGCCAGCTCGCCGTCGACCTCGGCACCCATACTGGCCGCCCGGTCCAGGCCGACGTTGTTCCAGGTGTCGGCAAGCCACTCGTCGTATCCGATCGCACCGGCGACGATGTCGCCCGGCTCGTCGGCGCTGGCCAGCATTTCCACCCGGTGTACATGTCGCGGGTCGACCTCGGCCACCGGGACCAGCCGGACGCCGTCCGGTGCCGGTGGCAGCGGCGGCAACGAGCGCAGTTCCAGGGCCGAGAAGCGCTCCTGGCGGCTCGGCGTGAAGCCGTGCCGGCGGGCGAACGGCAGCGCCTCCGGCATCGCCCGCCCGCGCAGCCGGGCCAGGCCGAGCGGGGCGAGGTGCTTCACCGCCGCTGCGAGTAGCGCACCGCCGATCCCGCGTCGCCGGTGGTTGGGGTGGACGTGCAGCAGCGAAACCTCGCCGACCGCCTCGGTCGTGTGCTCGTTGCGGGAAGCCGAGACCCAGCCGACCACCTCGCCGTCGACCTCGGCGACGAAGGCCGCCCAGTGCAGACCCGGCGTCGGTGTGGTGATCAGCTGCCGGGTGGAGGCGACACCGCGTACCAGGAAGGGCCACACGAGCGTCCGCAGCATCACCACCGCTGGGGCGTCGTCGGGGTGTGCGGTGCGGATGAGCGCTGGCGGTTCGACCGGATCAGACATGCGCCGCAGGCTAGCCCGCCCGCCGCGAGTTCCGCCCCGCGTTTATCGCTGTCGTGGCCTCACCCTCCGGTGGGTACGTTTCTTGTCGCCCCAGCGACAACACGTGTACCCACCTCCCCGTCATCCGCGCCAGCCGGCAGCTTCGAGGGCCGCGCGTAGCTGTGCCGCGACCTCGGCCGGGCGGTGGCGAACATCGAAGGCGGTGAAGCGGAGGATGCGGTCGCCCTCGATCCAGATCCGGTTCTGCCGGCGGAGATCGGCGGCCCAGTGGTGGGCGTCCATGTGGTGTCCGCCGTCGACCTCCACGTGCAGCCGCCATCGTGGCCAGTAGGCGTCCAGGTAGCGCAGCCGCCCGTCGGTGTCCCGGCGTCGCTGCTGTGCCTGTGGTGCCGGCAGCCCATGCTGCCGGCACAGCCGGACCAGGTTGATTTCGGAAAGCGCCTCCGCACCACCGGCGACGTCGTGCAGCGTCTCCCGGATCAGCGCGTGCCGTCGGGCCTGGGGCATCCGGTTCAGCACCGTCCCGATCTCCGTCGGGGTCGCCCGCCGCTGCTGACAGCCGGCCGCAAGGATCTGCTGCGCCTCCTCGTCGGTACGCGCCCACTGCGCCGCGTCCACCAGGGACCGTGCCATCGTGCTGCGGTCGGGCCGGCCTCGCTGGCGGTCCGTGTCCGGCAGGTGCCGGGCCCGGCGGACCCGGACCGCCGGCAGGCCGAGCGGCAGCCGGCGCAGCAGATCGGCTCGACGACGGTGATGCGGGACCAGTACGTCGACGGTCTCGTAGCGCCAGTTGCCGCGTAGTCCGCCGGCCGTGGCCGCCGCCAGCCCGGCGAGCACCGCGCCCGGACCGGCCGCGAGCACCGCCACCCACCACTGCTGCTCCCGCGAGTACGGCCCATCGGGTGGCCCGGCGCGCAGGATGCCCCGACAGACTCTGCTCCACCGCCCGGTCACCAACTGGTGGCGCACCTTGGACGGGCTCAGCTCGGCGGTGGCCTGCGCCCAGCTGAGAATCCCGGACTGCTCGAACAGCAACCACTGCAATGCGTCGGCGTCGTCCTTCGGCATCCGCATCGGTCGATTGAATCGCACGGTGGGTACGTTTGTTGTCGTCCCAGCGACAGCAGGTGTACCCACCCGGGGTGCCTCAGGCGGATTCGCGGATGACCAGTTCGGTGGGGAGGATGAGGGCCGGCTCGACGGCTTCGCCGGCAGCGAGGCGGAGCAGCAACCGGGTGCCCTGCCGGCCGAGTTCCAGTATCGGCTGCCGGACGGTGGTCAGCGGCGGGTCGGTGTACGCGGCGGTCTCGATGTCGTCGAAGCCGATCACCGCCACGTCGTCCGGCACCCGCCGTCCCGCCTCGCGCAGCGTACGCAGGGCGGCGTGCGCCATCAGGTCCGACGCGGCGAAGACGGCGTCCAGGTCGGGGTGGGCGGCGAGCAGTTCGCGCATCGCGGCTGCCCCGGACTCCCGGGTGAAGTCCCCGACCGCGACCATCTCCGGCAGCCCGGCGGCGGCCACGGTGTCCCGGTAGCCGGCCAGCCGCTCGATCCCGGCGACCATGTCCTGCGGCCCGGCGATGGTGGCGATCCGCCGCCGCCCACTGTCGATCAGGTACCGCACCGCCCGGGTCACCCCGCCGACCTGGTCGACGTCGATGTACGGCACGTCCGCGCCGTCGAGCGGCCGGCCGCTGCACACCACCGGGATGCCCAGCGCGGCCAGCTTGGCGGGCAGCGGGTCGGCACCGTGCAACGACGCGAACAGCACGCCGTCGACGTGCCGGCCGGTGGTGTACCGCTCGACCCGCTCATGCCCGGCCGGCGAGCCGGCCAGCATCAGCACCAGCTGCTTGTCGGCGGCCTCCAACTCCTGCGCGGCACCCCGGATGATGCCCGGGAAGACCTGGTCGTCCGAGAAGACCCGGGTGGCCTCCTCGGGCATGACCAGCGCGATCGAGTCGGTCCGCTGGGTGACGAGGGTGCGTGCGGCCAGGTTCGGCACGTACCCCAGCTCGGCCACGGCCTGGTGGACCGCTTTCCGGATCGGCTCGGCGACCGTGGTCGAGCCGTTGACCACCCGGGAGACGGTGGCCCGGGACACTCCGGCCCGTCGTGCCACCGCTTCCAGAGTGGGCCGCTGCGCCCCCGTCATCGGAGTTACCACCACCTTGTCACAGCCCGTTCCGGGAGATCACCTCCTGGTACCACCGGGCACTGGACTTCGGTGTACGCCGCTGCGTGAGGTAGTCGACGTACACGATGCCGAACCGCTTGCGGTACCCCTCGGCCCACTCGAAGTTGTCCAGCAATGACCATACGAGATAGCCGCGCAGGTCGACGCCCCGGGCGATGGCCTCGTGCGCCGCGCGCAGGTGGCCGTCGAGGTAGGCGATCCGGTCCGAGTCCTGCAACGGGCTGGTCACGTCGGCGGCGGCCTTGTCCGGGAAGGCCGCACCGTTCTCGGTGATCAGCAGCGGCACGGCCGGATAGTCGGTGGCGATGCGTTCCAGCATTCGGGTCAGCCCGGCCGGCTCGATCATCCAGCCCATGTCGGTAAGCGG
This sequence comes from Micromonosporaceae bacterium KJ-029, assembly GCA_005402585.1. Lineage (GTDB taxonomy): Bacteria > Actinomycetota > Actinomycetes > Mycobacteriales > Micromonosporaceae > Micromonospora. The sequence continues at coordinate 310,329 of BIFP01000021.1, forward strand.
CCCGACCGGCGGCAGGAACTCCACCGCCCCCTCGGTGCCCGGGTACGCGTCGCCACCGGCGCCGTCCGGCCGCCCGGCGACGTAGGTCGGGGCGTAGAAGTTGACCCCGAGCAGGTCGATCGGAGCCGCGATGATCTTCTCGTCGCCGTCCCGCACGAACGTCGGCTCGACGATCCGGGCGACGTGCTCGCGGACGTCGTCCGGGTACCCGCCGACCAGCAGCGGGTCGAGGAAGATCCGGTTGTGCAGGCCGTCGACCAGACGTACCGCGGCGGCGTCGGCCGCGCTCTGCTCGTCGGCGGGGCGTACGTCGGCCGGGTTGAGGGTGATGCCGAGCCGGCCGGCACCGCCCGCGCGCAGCGCCTGGGTCGCCAGGCCGTGCGCGAGCAGCAGATGGTGTACAGCGCTGAAGGCCGCGCCCGGATCCTGCACACCCGGGGCGTGCAGTCCGTTGCCGTAGCCGAGGTACGCCGAGCACCACGGCTCGTTGAGCGTCGTCCAGGTGCCGATCCGGTCGCCGAGCCGGGCGTACACGGCGGACGCGTAGGTGGCGAAGTGCTCGGCGGTGTCCCGGGTGGTCCAGCCGCCCCGGTCCTCCAACGTCTGCGGCAGGTCCCAGTGGTAGAGGGTAACGATCGGGTCGATCCCCCGGCCCAGCAGCGCGTCGGTGAGCCGATCGTAGAAGTCCAGGCCGCGCGGGTTGACCGGGCCGCTGCCGTCCGGCTGGATCCGGGGCCAGGACACCGAGAAGCGGTACGCCTGCAGGCCCAGTTCGGCCATCAGCGCGACGTCGTCGGCGTACCGGTGGTAGTGGTCGCAGGCGACGTCGCCGGTCTGCCCGGCGTGGACCTTGCCCGGGGTGCGGCTGAAGGTGTCCCAGATCGATTCGCCGCGCCCGTCGTCGCGGGCCGCACCCTCGATCTGGTACGCCGCCGTGGCCGCGCCCCACAGAAAGTTGTCAGGAAATCGAAGCTCAGTCACGCCTTGACCGCACCTTCCATGATCCCGCCGATGATCTGGCGGCCGAACAGGACGAACACCAGCAGCAGTGGCAGCGTGGCGATGGCCGTACCCGTGAACACCTGGGACATGTCCTGGTAGTAGCCGTCGGACAGGGCCCGCAACGACAGCTGCACGGTGGGGTTCTCCGGGTCGTTGAGCACCGCGTACGGCCACAGGAAGTCGTTCCAGGTGGTCATGAAGGTGAGCAGACCGAGCACGGCGGCGGCCGGACGCAGGGCGGGCAGCACCACGTTCCAGTAGATCCGCGCGGTGCCGCAGCCGTCCACCCGGGCGGCCTCGATCAGCTCGTTGCTGACCGCCTGGCCGGCGTACTGCCGCATCATGAACACCCCGAACCCGGTGACCAGTGCGGGCATGATCACTGCGGGCAGGCGGTCGTTCAGGTTCAACTTCGTCATCAGCATGTACAACGGGATGATGCCGAGTTGGGTGGGCACCATCATCGTCGCGATGATGACCATCAGCAGCGCGTTGCTGCCCCGGAAGCGCAGCTTGGCGAAGGCGAACCCGGCCAGGCTGGAGAAGAACACCACAGAGATGGTGACCGTGGTCGCCACGATCGCCGAGTTGATCAGACCGGTCAGGAAGTACGCGTCGGTGTTGGCGAACAACCGGGCGATGTTGGCGCCCAGGTTGCCGCCGGGGGTCACCGGCGGCGGCAGCTGTCCCATGGCGTCGCTGGAGCGGCTGGCCACCACGAACATCCAGTAGATCGGGAAGATCGACAGGATCGTGGCGGCGATCAGCGCGCCGTACGTGAGCGGGCTGGCCCGCCACAGCCGGCTCATCGCGCCACCTCGCTTCGCTCGGCGCCGCGACGAGGCACCACCGCGCTGAGCCGAATGATTCGCTCGCTCATCGGGAGCCTCCCTTCCGCCCGCCGGTGTCCGGCCTGGCGCCGGCGCCGAGCCGGCGGATGATCAGTACGTTGATCGCCGCCACGATGGCGATCAGGGCGAAGAGGAGCCACGCCACCGCCGAGCCGTAGCCGAAGTTGTAGTAGGGCGCGAAGGCGTTCTCGAACATGTACATGGTCAAGGTCTGCGACTCACGCATCGGGCCGCCCCGGATCGCGTTGGTGCCGGAGTGGAACAGCCGGGGCTCGGTGAAGAGCTGGAGCCCGCCGATGGTGGAGATGATGACGCAGAAGATGATCGTCGGCTTGAGCAGCGGCACGGTGACGGACCAGAACTGCCGGGCCCGGTTCGCGCCGTCGATGGCCGCCGCCTCGTACAGGTCGCGGGGGATGGCCTGCATGGCGGCCAGGAAGATCAGCGCGTTGTAGCCGGTCCACCGCCAGTCGACCATCGTCGAGATGGCCACCCAGGAGGCGAACCGGTTGGACTTCCAACCGATCGCGTCGACACCGACCAGGTCGAGCAGCCAGTTGATCATGCCGAACTCGCGGCCGAACAGCACCCCGAACACGATCGCCACGGCGGCCGTGGAGGTGACGTTGGGGACCAGCACCGCCATCCGCCAGCCGGTGCGCAACCGCAGCTGCCGGTTGAGCAGGTTGGCCAGCCAGAGTGCGGCGAGCAGCTGCGGCACCGTGCTGATGACGAAGATGCCGAGGGTGTTGACCACCGAGTGCCAGAAGTCGGCGTCGGCCAGCAGCCGGGTGTAGTTGTCGGCCCCGACGAAGGTGCGGTTGCTGCCGAGCAGGTCCCAGTCGTGCAGCGAGACCCAGAGGGTGTACGCCAGCGGCCATGCCCCGAAGACCGCGAAGACCAGGAAGAACGGGGCGATGTAGAGGTAGGGCGAATACTTCGCGTCGATCCGGCTCAGCCGGGCCCAGGACGGGCGGGGGGTACGCGGTGCCGGGGTGGCCGGCGGTCGCGCGTCGAGCTGCAACGCCATGACCCGTTGACTCCTTTCCACGCCCCCGCCCCGCGCCGACCCAGGGCTGGTCGCCGCGCGCCTCCGGGACGCGGCGGGTCCTGAGTCGGCGGCGGGGTAGGGGCTGTCGGGCCAGCTACTTGGCGGCGGCCTTCTTGGCGTTGGCGATCGCGTCCTGCCAGCCCTGGTCGGGGTTGCGCTGTCCCAGCTCGACGGTGCGGACGGCGTTCTCGACCTCGGTGCGTACGGCCTGGTTCTTCGGGCCCATGTAGACCGGCTTCAGGGTCTTGGCGCCCTCACCGAAGATCGTGCCCACCGGGGCGTTCGAGAAGTACGGGTTGGTGGCCTCGGTGATGGCGGGGTCGTCCAGCGCCTGCGGCGAGGACGGCAACGGGCCCTTGGCCTTGAAGGCACCGATGTGGCCCTGCGGGCTGGTCAGGAACTTGGCCAGCTTGATCGCCTCTTCCTGGTGCTTGCTCTGGCGCGGCACGGCCAGGTGCGAACCACCCCAGTTGCCACCGTTGCCCGGCACCCGGGCGATGTCCCACTTGCCCTTGGCCTCGGGGCCGGCGTTGCCCTCGATCACGCCGGTCATCCAGGCCGGGCAGGCGATGGTGGCGAACTTGGCCTGCTTGAAGGCCGACACCCACTCCTCGGACCAGGAGCCGTACTTGCCGGACAGGCCGGCACCGATGATGGCCATGGTGGTGTCCCAGGCCTGCTTCACCGCCGGGTTGCTGTCCACCACCAGGTTGTCGCTGGTGTCGTAGTAGTGGTAGCCCTGCGCGTTGCCGGCGGTCTGGAGCACGATGGTGTTGAAGGTGTTGGTGGCCGCGTCGAGGAACGAGGCGCCGGTGTTCGCCGCCTTGAACTTCTCGCCGGTGGCGATGTAGTCCTGCCAGGTCGGCCAGAGCTTGGAGACCTCCTCACGATCGGTCGGCAGCCCGGCCTTCTCGAACAGGTCCGTGCGGTAGCACATGGCCATGCCACCGACATCGGTGCCGAGCCCGATCAGCTTCGAGCCGTCGGCGGTGAGCCCCTGGTTCCACTTCCACTCCAGGAAGTTGGCCTTCAGCTCGGCAGCGCCGTGGTCGAGCAGGTTGACGAAGTTGTCCGGGTTGGCCTTGTACTCGACCATCAGGCCCTCTTCGATGGCCACCACGTCACCGGCGCCCTTGCCCGCCGCGAGCCACTGGGTCAGCTTCGGCGAGTACTCGTCGAGGTTGCCGCCGGTGCCCCGCTCGACGATCTTCACGCCGGGGTTGTCGTTCTCGTACTGCCGGTAGAGCTCGTCGTAGCCGAACTGTCCGAAGACGTCGACGGTGAGCGTTATCTGGCCGTCCGCCGCGTCGTCGCCGCCACCGCAACCGCTGGTGACGAGCAACGCGCCGACGGCGGCCAGGGCGACCGCCGCGAGACGGTGGCGCGGAAAAGTGCCCATTGTCTGGTGACCCCTCTCAGGTCGGGTGGTGGTGGGATGAGTCTGAGAGCGCTCTCACGTAGCCTGCGGTTTGCGCGGGACCGGTGTCAAGAGAGCGCTCTCTCGTGAGGGTCACAGAATGGCCACGGCCCCGCCCCGGGAGGAGGCGGGGCCGGGTGGGCCGGACTCGGTCAGGGTCGGGTCAGCCGGTACGCACCCCGTCGAGCAGGGCGGGGTCACCGGCGACGGTCAGGGTGTCGAAACTGACCCGCCCCCACAGCGCCAGCAGCAGGTCGCTCGCGGTGCCGCTGACGTGTACCCGGGCGTGGTGGTCGTCGTGGTCGAGGATGGTGCCGGTGTCCAGCAGGGCGACCCCCTCGCCGCGCAGGCGGAGGAACCACTCCTGGGCGGCGTCGGTCGCGCTCAACCGGACCACCCCGCGCCACTGCCCGGCCGCCTTCCGCCGGCCGGCCGGCAGCCACGTGTCGAGCACCTCGCTCACCCCGTCGGCCGCGAGCTTCGTCTCGATCGGCTCACCGGCGGCGATGGCGAGCTGGGCGTCCCAGCGGTGCACCGCCGTCTCGTGCGCCATCCGGCGTGGCCAGAAGGCCGCCTTCTTCGGCTGCGGCGCCCAGTTCCACGCCGGTGCCTCCGGGTCGAGGGTGTCGAGCAGGGCCATCAGCTCGTCGTACGCCTGCCGCCACTGCTGCGCCGCGGTGACTCCGGGCACCGGCTCGGCGCGCTGGGCCCGCCCCTCCGGGGCGGTGGTCCCGCCCGAGCCGGCCACGGTACGGACCCACTGGTAGATGCCGGCGAGGTGCAGGGCCAGGTCGGTCACCGTCCAACCGGGGCAGGACAGCACGGGTGTCTCGGGCGGGGCCTCTGCCACCGCGGCGGCGAAGGCCGGGCCCTCTGCCCGGAGCGCCCCGATCCAGAAGTCTTTGGTGCCGTGCAATCTGCTCATCGCCATCCTCCCGGGGGTGACCGGGCCACCAGTGGGTGCCGCGGCTACCCCTCAGCCTAGGGTGAAAGGCGTGTCTGACGTCTACGCCCAGCCGACAGCCGCTGCTCAACCCGTCACTGCGGGTAATCTTTCGCAATACACCACATTACGCCTCGGCGGGCCGGCTGGACGGATCGTCACCGCTATCAGTGCGGAGGAGATCGTCGCCCGGGTACGCGAGGCGGGGGAGCAGATCCTCCTGCTCGCCGGGGGCAGCAACCTGGTGATCGGCGACGTCGGCTTCCCGGGCACCGTGGTCCTCGTCCGCTCCCGCGGCCTGCGGGTGCTGGCCGAGGACGAGCAGACCGTGACGGTACGGGTCGAGGCCGGCGAACCGTGGGACGACCTGGTCGCCGCTACGGTGGAGAACGGCTGGTCCGGTTTGGAGTGCCTGTCCGGCATTCCCGGCTCGACCGGGGCCACCCCGATCCAGAACGTCGGGGCGTACGGGCAGGAGGTCGCCGAGACCATCACCGGCGTGCAGGTCTACGACCGGGTCGCCGGCGCCGTCGGGCGGGTTGCCGCGGTGGACTGCGGCTTCGCGTACCGGTCCAGCATCTTCAAGTACAGCGAGCGCTGGGTGGTGCTCTCGGTCGACTTCCGACTGTCCCGCTCGCCGCTGTCCGGCCCGGTGCGTTACGCGGAGCTGGCCCGGGCGCTCGACGTCAATGTCGGTGATCAGGTGCCGCTGGCGCAGGCGCGGGCCACCGTGCTGCGGCTGCGCGCCGGCAAGGGCATGGTGCTTGACCCGGCCGACCCGGACACCCGCTCGGTCGGCTCGTTCTTCACCAACCCGGTGCTGGACACCGCCGGGTACGAGCTGCTGCGGCAGCGGACCGCCGAAGTCGGGGAGCCACCGGCCTGGCCGGGTGCCGGCGACGTGGTCAAGGTCAGCGCGGCCTGGCTGATCGACAAGGCCGGCTTCGGCAAGGGCCACCCCGGTCCCGAGGGCGTGGCCATCTCCAGCAAACACACCCTGGCCCTCACCAACCCCACCGGGGCCGCCAGCACCCAGGCCCTGATCACGCTCGCCCGCGAGATCCGCGACGGCGTCCACGCCCGCTTCGGGGTAACCCTCCACCCCGAACCCGTCCTGATCAACTGCACCCTCTAACTCCGCCCCCACCCCGTTGATCATGAAGTTGACGGGCGGTTCGATCACCAATGCACCCGCCAACTTCATGATCAACCACTGGGAGGGTGGGTGGGGGCGATGGTGGACCAGGGGATGGTGAGTTGGCCCAGGCGCCAGTGGCGGGGGCGGTTCTGGATGGGCCAGCCCTGGGAGCGTAGGGCGGCGATAGCGTGCAGCCAGCGTTGGCGGGGGCCGAAGGGGGCGTAGCCGGCGGCGGCACGCCAGGCGTCGTCCAGGGCTCGGATCAGGTCGTGGACGGGTTCGCCGGGGACGTTGCGGTGGATCAGCGCCTTGGGTAGCCGCTCGGCCAGTTCAGCCGGGCTGTCCAGGGTCGCCAGCCGGGCGGACAGGGTCAGCGAGCGCGGCCCGTCGGCGTCGAGCAGCACCCAGCCGCCGAGCCGGCCCAACTCGTCACAGGTGCCCTCGACCAGCAGCCCACCGGGCGCCATCCGGCCGGTGATGGTGGCCCAGGCGTCGGCCACCTCGCTCTCGTCGTACTGACGAAGCACATTGAACGCGCGGACCAGGGTGGGCCGTAGGCCGGCCAGCTCGAAGCCGCCCCGGGCGAAGGTGAGCCCGGGCGGATCGGCTGCGGGCTGGGCGGTGGCGACGCGGACCGGATCGATCTCCAGCCCGACCACCCGTACGTCGGGGCGTGCCCCGGCGGCGAGCCGGGCGCGCAACTCCACCGCGGTCACCGGGGTCGCGCCGTAGCCGAGGTCGACGACCAGCGGATCCGGCGCGGACCGCAGCGCGTCGGCGCAGGTGTCCACGATCCAGTTGTCCACCCGGCGCAGCCGGTTGGGGTTGGTGGTGCCCCGGGTCACCACGCCGAGTGGCCGGGACGCCCGTGTCGCCATCGTCTATCCCGGCTCAGCTCGTCCGGTGCACCTTGTGCTGGGCGGCCTGGGCCAGCGGCCGGACGACGAGCCGGTCCACGTTGACATGCTGCGGGCGGGTCGCGCACCAGGCGATGCAGTCGGCGACGTCCTCGGCGACCAGCGGCTCGGCGACCCCGGCGTAGACGGCTGCGGCCCGCTCGGGGTCACCGTCGAAACGGATCAGCGCGAACTCGTCCGTCCGCACCATTCCGGGGTCGATCTCGATCACGCGGACCGGACGGCCGCACAACTCCAGCCGCAACGTGCCGGCGATCGCGGTCTGCGCGTGCTTCGCGGCGGCGTACCCACCCCCGCCCTCGTACACGGTGAAGCCGGCGGTCGACGAGACGACCACGATGGTGCCGGCACCGGAGGACTCCAGGGCCGGCAGCAACGCCTGGGTGACCCGCAGGGTGCCGAGCACGTTCACGTCGTACATCCACTGCCAGTCTTCGATGGCGCCGGACTCCACCGGGTCCAGCCCGCGTGCCCCGCCGGCGTTGTTCACCAGCAGGGTCACCGGCCCGGGGGCCTGCTGGGCGGCCTGCGCGAGACCCGCCACGGACTCGTCCGAGGTAACGTCGCAGGCGACCGCGGTGGCGGCCCCACCGGCGGCGGTGATCTCCGCGACCAGGTCGGCCAACCGGTCGGTACGCCGCGCCGCGGCCAGGACGTGGAAGCCCTCCCGGGCGAGCCGTCGGGCGGTGGCAGCGCCGATCCCGCTGGACGCTCCGGTGACGATGGCGACACGACTCATCCGGCCATTCTCGCCCGCGCCCACCCCCGCCGGGCGCCGCCGTCGTGATGAGGTCGATCACGCCTGCGGGCCGGGCCGACGTATTTCCCGCAGCCGATCGGGAAGATGACATCCGGCGTGGAGGTTGACGCAGTAGCGCCGGTCGTGCGGGACGGCATCAACCGTGGCAAAGGGAGCGGACGTGGCGGAAATGCACACCGGTGTCGGTCGTCAGCGGGGTTCCCTGCCATGGCCGCGGCCCCGGCGGATCGCGACCCTCTCGGTGCACACCTCACCGCTGCATCAGCCGGGCACCGGCGACGCGGGCGGCATGAACGTCTACATCCTTGAGGCCGCCCGGCGACTGGCCGAGGCGGACGTCGAGGTGGAGATCTTCACCCGGGCCACCTCGGGCGATCTGCCGCCGGTGGTGGAGGTCGCTCCCGGGGTGCACGTTCGGCACGTGATGGCCGGCCCGCTGGAGGGACTGACCAAGGAGGAGCTACCCGGCCAGCTCTGCGCGTTCACCGCCGGCGTCCTGCGGGCCGAGGCGGCCCGGCCGCCGGGCCACTACGACCTCATCCACTCCCACTACTGGCTCTCCGGCCAGGTCGGCTGGCTGGCCAAGGACCGGTGGGGGGTGCCGCTGGTACACACCGCGCACACCCTGGCCAAGGTGAAGAACGCGCAGCTCGCCGCCGGGGACCGGCCGGAGCCCAAGGCCCGGGTGATCGGCGAGGAGCAGGTGGTCGCCGAGGCGGACCGGCTGGTCGCGAACACGCAGGTCGAGGCGCGGGACCTGATCGGCCGGTACGACGCCGATCCGGCCCGGGTCGCGGTGGTCGAGCCCGGGGTGGACCTGGACCGGTTCCGCCCGCCCCCCGGCGCCCGGGACGCCGCCGCCGTCGCCGCCCGGATCCGGCTGGGCCTGCCCACCCGCGGTCACCTGGTGGCCTTCGTCGGGCGGATCCAGCCGCTGAAGGCCCCGGACGTGCTGATCCGCGCGATCGCCGCGCTGCGTGAGCGGGATCCGGAGCTGGCCCGGGAGGTCGCGGTGGTGATCTGTGGTGGCCCCAGCGGCAGCGGACTGGACCGGCCCACCGCCCTGATCGAGCTGGCCGCCGGGCTCGGCGTCGCCGACCGGGTGCACTTCCTGCCGCCGCGGACCGGCACCGACCTGCCCCTGCTGTACCAGGCAGCCGACCTGGTCGCGGTGCCGTCGTACAACGAGTCCTTCGGCCTGGTCGCGTTGGAGGCCCAGGCGTGCGGTACGCCCGTGGTGGCCGCCGCCGTCGGCGGCCTGGTGACCGCGGTACGGGACCAGGTCAGCGGCGTGCTGGTACGCGGCCACGACCCCGTCGACTGGGCACGTACGCTGGGCCGCCTGCTGCCCGACCGGAGCCGCCGGGGCGAACTGTCCGTGGGCGCCGCCCGGCACGCCCGCAACTTCTCCTGGCAGCGTACGGCCGCCGGCCTGCTCACCGTCTACGGCGAGGCGATCGCCGCCCACCGGGCCCGTCTCACCTCCGAGCTGGCCGCCTCCCGCTCCTGGTGAAAGGAAGGGCCCCCCCTTTTAACGCCTCGTGTCTAGGAAGGGCCCCCTCTTAACGCGCCTCGTGCCGAGGAAGGCTCCTTCTTGACGCTGGCCGGCATCAGTGGCGGCGGGCGGTGCGGTGGCGGCGGCCGTAGAGTTGATCCGATGAGTGACCTTGGGGGTCTGATCGAGTCGGTCTGCGCCGAGCGGGAGTTGGCCTGTGAGCCCACCGGCCCGGGGTCGTACGCGGTGACCCTGCCCGGCACCCACAAGCTCAAGACGGTCTGCAACCTGATCATCGGCGAGCACGCGTTGCGCGTCGAGGCGTTCGTGATGCGCCAGCCGGACGAGCGGCGCGAGGAGCTGTGGGCCTGGCTGTTGCAGCGCAACGCCCGGATGTACGCCGTGTCCTTCTCCATCGACGCCGTCGGCGACATCTACCTCACCGGCCGGGTCAACCCGGCCGGCGTCGACGCGGACGAGCTGGACCGGCTGCTCGGCGCGGTGCTGACCTACGCCGACGAGTCCTTCGACACGATGCTGGAGATCGGTTTCGGCAGCTCGATCCGGCGGGAGTGGGAGTGGCGGGTCAAGCGGGGTGAATCCACGGCGAACCTCGCGGCCTTCGCGCACCTGTTCGAGCCGTCGGCTGGCGCCGAAAACCCCCGCCCCTCCTGAACGACGGCCCCCGTCCCTCCTGAGAAGGGTCCGTTCCACGCCGGTTCTGGTGAGGGTGGTTCAGACCGGTTCTGCTGGGTAAGCCGCACCACGCGGTGCGGCGTTGGGACCCGCCGCGTGCCGAGACTGAGTGTCAAGGAGCGTGAGCGTCCATGGCTCAGCGAAACAGCTCGGGTCGCGGCGGGACCGCGACCAGGACCAAGCGGCAGACCGGCAACCGGACCCCGAACACTCCACAGATCTCCGAGTCGGAGATCTCCCGGATGCGGGTGGACGACATCCGTGGGCAGTTGCGCCGGTACGGGGTATCCGGCATCTCCGCCCTGCGCAAGCCCGAACTGGTGAAGACGCTGGTAAAGACGATGCGGTCGGGCGGTGCCGCGCGCCGGAGCACCGGCCCGGCCGGCCGCGCCAGTGCCACGAAGGCGGCCGGGACGACGCAGGCGGCGGGCCGTACCGGAACGGGCCGTACCGCCCCGGGCCGGGCGAAGGCGGCGCCGGCGAGCCGGGCCGTGTCGGCGCGGAAGGCGGCCGGCGGCACCGCGCGCAAGACCACCACGAGCGCCGCGCGCAAGACGGCGACGGGTGCCGCGCGCAAGACAACGACCAGCGCCGCGCGCAAGACGGCGGCGGGCACCGCGCGCAAGACCACGACGAGCGCCGCCCGCAAGACCACCACGAGCGCCGCGCGGAAGACGGCGGCGGGCGCCGGAGCGAGGAAGACCGCCCCGCGGAAGGCGGCTCCGGCGGCGAAGTCCACGGCGGCGCGGAAGACCACGGCGGCCCGCAAGTCAACGGCGGGGGGTGCGACCGCCCGCAAGGCCGGTACGACGGCCCGCAAGTCCACGGCGAGCCGGGCCGCGCCGGCACGGGGGGCGGCGAAGGCGGCTCCGGCCGGCGGCGGGGTGCGGACCGGGCGGGGAACCGCGCGGTCGTCCCGGTCGTCGCAGGTGATCGCCTCGATCCAGGATCAGCCGGAGCGTCCCGGCCGTAGCCTGGTCACCACCAACCACGACGTCATCCAACGGTGGGCCCGCGACCGGGGCGCCAAACCGGCGACGATCAGCGGCACCGAGCGGGAAGGTCGGGCCGGCGTGCTGACGTTCAACATTCCGGGTTACCGGGAGAGCAGCCGGATTCGCGAGATCACCTGGGACGAGTGGTTCTACACCTTCGACCTGCGGCGGCTGAATCTGATCTACCAGGAGCAGATGCGGGACGGCCGGCAGAGCAACTTCTTCCGGACCGAATCACCCGATCGAGAGGACGCCTGAGAGGTTTGTGGGAATGCCCGACGGGTATCCGCTGTTGGCCATGAGCGAGGGTCCGAAGCGCCGTCCCTGGGCCGGTCACGGCCGCTGTGACGGGCGAGACAGCCGGTTAGGTTGAATCGGTACGACGGGCCGAACTAACTTTATTGCACCGCGCCACGCTCGGAACCGTTCGGGGGAGCGGCGGATTGATCAGATCCGTGCACCCGGGCGAGGCGACGGGGGACGGGTGGATCGACACCGTTGGGGGACGGTGACCCACCTGTTTGGACCGGCGGCGTGAGCGGGCGTCGCTTACGGGGGTGAGTGTCGCCCGCCGCCGCCGGTCGTACGACGCGATGTGCCCGGCACGGTTCCGTGCCGGGCACGTCCCGTTTGGTCAGGGCTGAGCGGCCAGCGCCGGTTCGGGCGGATCCGCCGTTTCCCGGCGTAGCGCCGCCACACGTCGCTCCCGGGACGGCCCGGCGACCAGGTGGCCGCCGACGGCCAGCAGTCCCAGCGCGCCGACGAGCACCCAGTGCCCGTCGCCCCACTGCTGCAGGCTGAACCCGCCGAGGGTGGGCGCCACGAACGACGCGGCCGGGAAGGCCAGGTAGAACACCGACTGGTAACGGGCCCGCAGCGCGGGCGGGGCCAGGTCCGCGTTGATCTGTGCGTTGGGCGGCGCGGCCAGCATGGAGCCGACCGTCCAGACCACGCAGGCGGCCAGGTAAAACGCGAGGTCGTCGGCGACGGCGAGGGCGCCGAAGCCGACGGCGAGCAGCGCCGTGGAGAGGGCGAGCACGTTGGCCTTGCGGTGGTTGTCGATGATCCGGGGTACGAAGAGTTGCCCCAGCACGATCAGTACGCCGCCCAGCGCCACCACCGTGCCGTACGCCGACGGTCCCAGCCCGTCCGCGCGCATCGCCAAGGGCATGATCGTCGAAGCCTGCATGGTCAGTACGGCCAGGACGAAGGTCAGCCCGACGAAGGCCAGGAAGTGGCGGTCGGTCAACGCGGTGTGCAACCCGGGGCGGCGTGGTCGGCGCCCGTTGCCGAGGCGGGCGGCCTGGGGCCGTTCTCGCGGTGGCCGGCGGGCGAGGGTCTCGGGGACCTTCCACGCGACGAGCCCGGCGGTGGCCAACGTGGCGGCGGCATCCACCAGGAAGAGGGCGACGTAGCTCGCCTCGGCCAGCAGGCCGGCCAGCAGCGAGGCCACCGCCATGCCGAGGTTGAACGCCCAGAATTGCAGGTTGAACGCGCGGGAGCGGCGCTGCTCGGGTACCACGTCGACGATCGCCGCGACGAAGGCCGGGCTGGGCATCGAGTGCGTCACGCCGACCAGCAGGGCGAGCGCCGCGATCACGCCGAGGTGCCGGCTGAAGGCCAGCGCGACCATCAGGGCGGCGGTGACCAGGTGCGCTGCCACCAGGGTCGACCTGCGGCCCCACCGGTCGGCCAGAACTCCGCCGAGCAACACCCCGGCCGCTCCGCCCGCGCCGTACGCGCCGACCACCACCCCGGCCAGCGATTCGCTGACCCCCCGCCCGTCGGTCAGGTAGAGCGACAGGAAGAGCATCGCGAACGCCCCGGCGCGGTTGATCAGCAGGCCGGCCCAGAGGTACCAGAAGGTGGCGGGCAGCCCGCCGGCGGTGTCGGCGAACCAGCGCCGGGGCGCCGCGGTCGCCCGGCGGTCGTGCTCTGCGACCCGCACCCGACCTCCCAATCTGTTCGGTTACCTAACAGATCTTGCCGGAGCGAGGTGGCACGGCGATGTCGGGGGCGGTTATCCGCGGGTGGTCGCGACCGGATCGACCGCCTGAGGCTCGGCCGGCTGGGGTGCGGGCGACTGGACCGTCACCACCGGCGCAGCCCCGACGGTACGCAGTTCCACAGCGCGCCGTTCCCGGGCCGGCCCGGAGAGCAGGTGGCCCACCGCCATCACCGCACCGATCACGGCGCAGCCGAGCCAGAGGGTGGCGTTGCCGGCCTGTTCGCGGACCAGACCGCCGAGGATCGGTGCGATCGCCCCGGCCAGCTGCCAGGACAGCGAGAAGACGCCCTGGTACCGGCCGCGCAGCTCGCCGGGGGAGAGTTCGGCGATGAGGGTGGCGTTGGACGGCGAGTTGAGCATCTCGCCGATCGTCCAGATCAGCACGGTGAGCCCGTAGAACCAGGCGACGTCGGCGAACGCGGTCAGCCCGAATCCGACCCCCATCACCACCGCGGCCAGGGCGAGCACGTGCGACCGGCTGCGCCCCCGGATCAGCCGGGGTACGAACAGTTGGCCAGCCACGATCAGGACGCCGTTGAGGGCGATCACCGACCCGTACGTGGCGGGGCTCAGGCCCGAATCGGCCATCGCGATCGGCAGCATCGAGATGTGCTGGAGGAAGACCAGCGCGCCGAGCAGGTTCAGCGCCACGAAACCCAGGTACACCCGGTCGGTCAGGATGGTCCGCAGCGCTCCAGCCGGGGCGCCGGTCGACCGCGTACTGACCGTGATTGTGCGGGTTTCCTTCACCTTGACGAAGATGATCACTGCGGTGACCAGCGTGGTCGAGGCGTTGACCACGAAGAGCAGCAGGTAGCCGGCCTGGGCGGCGAAGCCGGCGAGCACTGCGGCGCAGGCGAAGCCGAGGTTGATCGCCCAGTAGTTGAGCGAGAAGGCGCGCAGCCGGTCCCGCTCGGGCACGACGTCGATCATCATGGCGCCGAACGCCGGGCGGGCCGCCTCGGCGAACAGGCCGAGCAGCAGTGCCCCCGCCGCGACCGTCCACAGGTCGTGGGCGAACCCCAGGGCGAGCATCATGGCCGCCCCGCCGAGGTGGGCGGTGAGCAGGGTGGGGCGGCGCCCCCAACGGTCGGTCAGGGTGCCGCCGGCGGTGGTGCCGATCGCGCCGCCCACGCCCCACGCGCCGAGCACCAGGCCCGCCTGGGTGGCGGAGAAGCCGCGCTCCTGGGTCAGGTAGATGGCGAGGAAGACGAGGACGAACGAGCCGAGGCGGTTGATCAGCGTGCCGGTCCACAGGTACCAGAAGGTCTTCGGTAGCCCGCCCGTGGTGTCCCGGAACCAACCCCGCATCGCGCGCACGGCGGCGCCCCCGTTTCCGTAATGACTGATTATCTCGACGTCCCTTACAACCTAGTGGCGCACCGGAATCAAGGTCACGCCGATTTCCACGTGGTGGTCGTCACGACCCTTCCCGCGCGTCCGGAGACGGGTTGCGGCAGGATGATCGGCATGACAGCTAGCGAGGGGCCCACCGTCGGGACGCTGGTCCTGCTGCGGCACGGCGAGAGCGACTGGAACGCCAAGAACCTCTTCACCGGCTGGGTCGATGTCGACCTGACCGAGAAGGGGGAGAGCGAGGCGCGCCGCGGCGGCGAGCTGCTGCGCGAGCACAACCTGCTGCCGGACGTGGTGCACACCAGCGTGATGCGTCGGGCCATCCGCACGGCCGAGCTGGCGCTGAACGCCGCCGACCGGCACTGGATCGCGGTGCGCCGGTCGTGGCGGCTCAACGAACGCCACTACGGCGCCCTGCAGGGCAAGGACAAGAAGCAGACCCTTGACGAGTACGGCGAGGAGCAGTTCATGCTCTGGCGCCGCTCGTACGACACGCCGCCTCCGCCGATCGCCGACGACGACGAGTGGTCGCAGGTGGGTGACCCCCGGTACGCGCTGCTGCCCACCGAGCTGATGCCGCGTACGGAATGCCTCAAGGACGTGGTCGAGCGGATGCTGCCGTACTGGTACGACTCGATCGTGCCGGACATCCTGGCCGGCCGGACGGTGCTGGTGGCCGCACACGGCAACTCGCTGCGGGCGCTGGTCAAGCACCTGGACCAGATCAGCGACGAGGCGATCGCGAAGCTGAACATCCCCACCGGGATCCCGCTGCGCTACGACCTGGACCCGCAGCTGCGCCCGCAGACCCTGGGCGGCACCTACCTAGACCCGGAGGCCGCCAAAACAGCCGCCGCCGCGGTGGCCAACCAGGGCCGCTGACCGGGTTTCTTTCGCGTTAAGAGGGGCCCCCTGCTATACGCCAGGCGTTAACAGGGGGCCCTTCCTTGCGCCTCAGGCGGGGGTGACGGGTTCGCCGGTGATCAGGTAGACCACGTGCTCGCCGCTGTTCACCGCGTGGTCGGCGAACCGCTCGTAGAAGCGGCCCAGCAGGGTGGCGTCGATGGCGGTCTCGACCCCGTACGGCCAGTCGTCGCCGAGCAGCACGCCGAACAGGCCCTTGTGCAGCTCGTCCATCGCGTCGTCATCGCTGTCCAACTCGGCAGCGAGGTCGGCGTCGGGGTGGGCCAGCACCGCGGCGATCTTCTCGGCCATCCGGTCGGCGATGGTCGCCATGTCCGTGAAGACCGGCCGCAGCTCCGCCGGCACGGCGGGCGACGGGTGCCGGCGCAGCGCGGTCTTGGCGACGTGGTCGGCCAGGTCGCCCATCCGCTCCAGGTCGGCGGCGACGTGCAGCGCGGTGATCATGGCGCGCAGGTCGGAGGCCACCGGTGCCTGGCGGGCCAGCAGGTCGCAGACCCGCTCCTCCACCTGCCGGTAGAGTTCGTCGATCTCGGCGTCCCGCTCGATCACGGTTTCGGCCGCCCGGCGGTCGGCGGTGAGCAGGGCCCGGGTCGCCTGCCGCAGCGCCGCCCGCACGCCCTCGGCCATCTCCACCAGCAACTGGCTGACGGCCTGAAGCTCGGCCCGGAACTCGTCGCGCATTCTCACGTCCTGTCGGTCGGCGCCGGCGACCGGGCCGGCGAGGCTTTCGCGCTGGTACGCCGCACAAGCTATGGCCCGAGGGAGGACCGGAGGTGAACGCTGATGAACTGTGCCGGACACAGGAGTGAACTTTCCCGGAAGCGAGAGTGCTTCGTCCTGTTGTGGGCGGTAGCCGGGTTAACAATGACCCTACGATCGCCGGGTGACGTGGGCGGTGACGGTGGGTGTGGCCGCAGCTCTGGTGGCCGGACTGGTCGCCGGCCTGTGGCTGTCCCGGATCGTCCCGGCGGCACGCCGGCAGGCCGGCTCCAGCGGGAGCGGGCGGGTCGGCTTCGGGTTCGGTAAGGGGAGGCTTGCGATCGCCGACAAGGAGCAGGTCGGGCTCGGCCGCCGCGCGATCGACTCGCTGCGCGCGGGGGTCGTGGTGCTCGACTCCGAGGACGTGCCCGTACTCGTCAACCCGGCGGCCCGGGCGCTGGGGCTGCTGCGCACCGGCGGCCAGCCGGGCTCGATCATCGCGCATCCGTTGATCCGTACCCTGGCCGGGCAGGTGCGCCGTACCGGCGTGCGCCGCGAGATCGAGCTGGACCTCCCCCGGGGCCGCGACAACGCCGGGGAGAACCCGCTCGGCGTGCATCTGCGGGCGATGGGACTGGGCGGCGGCTACATCGCGGTGGAAGCGGCCGACGTGACCGAGTCGCACCGGCTGGCCCGCGTACGTCGCGACTTCGTGGCCAACGTCAGCCACGAGCTGAAGACCCCGATCGGCGCGCTGCAACTGCTCGCCGAGGCGCTGCTCGACGCCACCGTGCCGACCGGTGAGGAACGGCACGACCTCTCCGAGGACGTGCTCGCCGCCCGCCGGTTCGCCGAGCGGATCCAGCACGAGTCGACCCGGTTGGGGCGGCTGGTGCAGGAGTTGCTGGAGCTGACCCGGCTCCAGGGCGCCGAGCCGCAACCGGTCCCGGAGCCGGTCGCGGTGGACTGGGTGATCTCCGAGGTGGTCGACCGCACCCGGACCGCCGCCACCGCCCGCCGGATCGAGGTGACGGTCGAGGCGGAGCGGGGGCTGACGGTCTACGGCAGCGACAGCCAGCTGGCCACGGCGGTGGCGAACCTGGTGGAGAACGCCGTCAACTACTCGGGCGAGGACACGACGGTACGTATCACCGCCCGCGGCACCGACGAACAGGTCGAGATCGCCGTCACGGACCAGGGCATCGGCATCGCCCCCGACGACGTGGACCGGATCTTCGAGCGGTTCTACCGGGCCGACCAGGCTCGTTCCCGGGCGACCGGCGGCACCGGTCTCGGTCTGGCGATCGTCAAACACATCGCGAGCAACCATGGCGGCCGGGTGGATGTCGCGAGCACTCTTGGTGGTGGGTCGACGTTCACCCTTCGGCTGCCCGCCCGTCCTCCCGACGACCTCCTGGCGACACTGCCGTCGGCTGGGATCGAGGCCGGTCCGGCCGAGCATCAGCAGGTCTGACCGCATATGGATCAGGCCGGGCTCCGCCCGGTCCGACCGGATGGAAAGGAAACGCCGTTGAGCCGCGTTCTGGTGGTCGAGGACGAGGAATCGTTTTCCGACGCCCTGTCGTACATGCTCCGCAAGGAGGGGTTCGAGGTGTCCGTGGCCGCCACGGGCACGTCGGCTCTCACCGAGTTCGACCGGACCGGCGCCGACATCGTCCTGCTGGACCTGATGCTGCCCGAGATGTCCGGCACCGAGGTGTGCCGGCAGCTGCGGCAGCGCTCACACGTGCCGATCATCATGGTCACCGCACGGGACAGCGAGATCGACAAGGTGGTCGGCCTGGAGATCGGCGCCGACGACTACGTCACCAAGCCGTACTCACCCCGTGAGCTGGTGGCCCGGATCCGGGCGGTGCTGCGCCGGCAGACCACCGAGGCAACCGAGTCGGGCGTGCCGACGCTGGCCGCCGGCCCGGTCCGGATGGACATCGAGCGGCACGTGGTGACCGTCGACGGGGGCGCCGTTCAGCTGCCGCTGAAGGAGTTCGAGCTGCTGGAGCTGCTGCTGCGTAACGCGGGCCGGGTGCTCACCCGGGGGCAGCTGATCGACCGGGTCTGGGGCGCCGACTACGTGGGCGACACCAAGACTCTGGACGTGCACGTCAAGCGGCTGCGGTCGAAGATCGAGCCGGAGCCGTCCACCCCGCGCCACATCGTCACGGTGCGCGGTCTCGGCTACAAGTTCGAGCCCTGATCCGCGCCGTACCGTCGCCCCGCGAGCCGCTCTCCGGCCGACGGCCGGCGGGCTGAGTCGAGGGCGGTCAGTCGCCGTCGGCGGGGTGCGGGGCGACCATGCCCTGCCGGGTCCGCGCCGCGCACAGTCCGGCCAGCTTGGTGTACGCGGCCTCGCCGATGAGCGCGGACAACTCGGGGCGGTACGACAGGTACATCGGCTCGGTGCCGACGTGCGCGTCGGTGGAGGACGTACACCACCAGTCCAGGTCGTGCCCGCCGGCGCCCCAGCCCCGCCGGTCGAACTCGGTCAGCGTGGAGACCAGCACCTTCGTGTTGTCCGGCCGCTTCACCCACTCCTGGTCCCGCCGGATCGGCAACTGCCAGCACACGTCCGGCTTGTACTCCAGCGGGTGCACCCCGTCGCGCAGCGCCTGGGCGTGCAGCGCGCAGCCGCCGCCACCGGCGAAGTCCGCGTCGTTGAGGAAGACGCACGGACCGTCGGAATCCTGGGTGGCGGTGCGCCGCGCCGGGTTCTTGCCGTCCACGGTGTCGTTCTCGGTCCAGTTCTTGAAGCCGCGGCGGAAGTGCTGCCAGGTCGCCGGGGTCAGACGTTTCACCGCGGACCGGACCCGCTTCTCGTCGTCGGAGTCGGTGAAGAACGCGCCGTGCGAGCAGCAGCCGTCGGCGGAGCGACCGGCGATGATGCCGTGGCAGCCCCGGCCGAAGACGCAGGTCCACCGGGACAGCAGCCAGGTGAGGTCGGCCCGGACCAGGTGCCGCTCGTCCGCCGGGTCGACAAATTCGATCCACTCCCGGGGGAAGTCCAGCGGTACCTCACGGCTGCGCGGATCCGCCGGGTCGTCCACCAGTACGCGGAGTTCGATCTGACCTGTCACCCGGCCCAGCGTACGCGTGGTGTGCCGGGCAGGTCGGTGAGTGACGCGAACCGGTTGGCCCTAGGGTTCTCCCATGCGACTGGGTGTCCTCGACGTCGGTTCGAACACGGTGCACCTGCTGGTGGTCGATGCCCACCGCGGGGCGCACCCGTGGCCGGCGCACTCGGAGAAGACGGTGCTGCGGCTCGCCGAGCAGATCGGCCCGGACGGCGCGCTCGGCGAGACCGGCGCGGACGCCCTGGTGAAGGCGGTCAGCGCGGCCCGCACCTCGGCCAGCGGCCTGGAGGTCGACGACCTGCTCGCCTTCGCCACCTCGGCGGTACGCGACGCCACCAACGCCGCCGACGTGCTGGCCCGGGTCCGGGACTCCGCCGGCGTACGCCTGGAGGTGCTCTCCGGCGCGGACGAGGCGCGGATGACCTTCCTCGCGGTCCGGCGGTGGTTCGGCTGGTCCGCCGGTCGGCTGCTGGTGCTGGACATCGGCGGCGGCTCGCTGGAGATCGCGGCGGGCATCGACGAGGACCCGGACGTCGCGGTGTCGCTGCCACTCGGCGCCGGCCGGCTGACCCGGGACCGACTCGGAACCGACCCGGAGAGCCAGCTCCCGCCGACGCCGGAAACGGTGGACGAACTGCGTGAGTACGTCGACGGACTGCTCGACCCGGTGGTGGAGCAGATGACCGAGGTGGGCTGGGAGCGCTCGGTGGCCACCTCCAAGACGTTCCGCACCCTGGCCCGGCTCGCCGGAGCCGCCCCCAGCGGTGCCGGGCTCTGGGCCCGTCGCCGGCTCACCCGCTCCGGGCTGCGACAGGTGCTCGGCTTCATCCGGCACATCCCGCCGGCACAGTTGGTCGAGCTGGAAGGGGTGAGCGCCGGCCGGGCCCACCAGTTGCTGGCCGGCGCGGTCGTCGCCGAGACGGTGATGCGGCGACTCGGCGTGGACTCGCTGGACATCTGCCCGTGGGCGCTGCGCGAGGGTGTGATTCTCAGCCGGTTGGACCAGTTGACGCCGGTGTGATCCGAGTCGTCCCCAGCACCCGTTTTGCTGCTTCTCGTCGCGATGGCTCCATCGACGCGGGCTACCCTCGGTGGTGTGGCTTCCCGCGTTCCTGTGCTCCTGTCCAGTTCCTCGGTCTTCCCTGAGCGGACCGCGGCGGCGTTTCAGCTGGCTGCCGCGCTCGGCTACGACGGGCTCGAGGTGATGGTGTGGACCGACGCGGTCAGCCAGGATGCCGGTGCGCTGCGCGGGCTGGCTGACCACTACGGCGTTCCGGTGCTCTCCGTGCACGCGCCCTGCCTGCTGGTCACCCAACGGGTCTGGAGCCCGGATCCGTGGGAGCGGCTGCGCAGGGCGGCCGTGCTGGCCGAGACGCTGGAGGCGCCGACCGTGGTGGTGCATCCGCCGTTCACCTGGCAGCGGGAGTACGCCCGCAACTTCGCCGAGGGGCTCGACCGGGTGGCCGGCCAGTTCGGTGGGCTGCGGTTCGCGGTGGAGAACATGTACCCGGTGCGGATGGCCGGCCGGCAGTTCGTCCCGTACGTGCCGGGCTGGGATCCGACCGACGTCGGTTACGCCTCGTACACGCTTGATCTGTCGCACTGCGCCGCCTCGCACAGCGACGCCCTGACCATGGCCGACCGGATGGGCGCCGGGCTGGCGCACGTACATCTCGGTGACGGCACCGGCGAGGGGCGCGACGAGCACCTGGTGCCTGGACGGGGCGCCCAGCCCTGCGCCGAGCTGCTCCGCTCACTGGCCGGCCGGGGCTTCACCGGCTCGGTGGCCGTGGAGGTGACCACCCGGGGCGCGAAGAGCCGGCAGGTGCGCGAGGCGGACCTGCGGGAGGCGCTGGCCTTCGCCCGCCAGCACCTCAACACCCCGTCCCCGGTCGACGCCTGACCCGCACCCGCGGCCGGGCGGGAGATCAGGGGACCGGGGCCAGCGGGTCCGGCTGGCTCGGCACTGCCGCCCGCTTGCGGGCCCGATGCGCGGCCACGTGCGAGCGGGTGGCGCAGCGCTCCGAGCAGAACCGTCGGCAGCAGTTGGACGAGGTGTCCAGGTAGACGTTGCCGCAGCGGTCGTCCGCGCAGACGCCGAACCGGGCGCTGCCGTACTCGCAGAGCCAGACCGACAGGCCCCAGACCGCGCCGGCGAGGTACTCCGAGCTGACTGAGGCGCCCCGGCTGGTGACGTGCATGTGCCAGTCGCTGGAGTCGTGCCCGGAGATGCGTGGCTGCACCGGGAACGTTTCCAGCAGCGAGTTCAGCTCGGCCACCGCCTCGGCGTCGCGCCCGGAGGTGCCGTATTCGAAGACGTCACGCAACCGCTTCTGCGCGCGCCGGAAGGTCGCCAGATCCCGCTCCGCGACCTCCTCGCGCATCCACGCGTTGTCGTCGGGAAAGATGGACCGCAGGTCGTCGAGGTCGTCCAGGCGGGAGTTGACAAGGTCAACTCCGGTCCGGGCGTACGCGTCGAAGTTCACGCCTCCAAAGGTAGACGACTTATCCGCTACGCGGCGTGTCGATGTAGTGGGGCAGGAACCGGGCGTACCCATCGGTGATCAGGCTCGCGCTCTCCCGCACCCCGGCGCCCGCCGACTCGCCGTCGACGATCCAGCTGCCCAGCACCATCCGGCTGCCGGCAAACTCGGGCAGGGCCCGGAACTCCTGATAGCAGAAGCCCTCGTCGCCGTAGTCGCCCGGATTGGCGATCTCACCGCCGGGGGTGACGATCTGCACCCCGGCACCCTCCCGCCCGAGCAGCGGCTTAGCGACGTACTCCGGCATCCCGCGCGGTGAGTCGAGGTACGCGGGCAGTAGCAGTTCGTGCCCCGGGTACAGCTCCCAGAGCACCGCCAGCAACGCCTTGTTGGACAGCAACAGCTTCCAGGCCGGCTCGATCCACGTGGTCGGGGTGCCCGGCGCCAGCGCCAGCGGCCCGTACGGCTCGGCGAGCATCCACTCCCAGGGGTAGAGCTTGAAGCAGGTGGTCACCGGGGCGTCGGCGGCGTCGACGAAGCGACGGCCGTCCCAGCCGATCTCCTGGACCGGCAGCAGTTCGACCTCCAGCCCGGCCTGGCGGGCGGTCTCGGCCAGGTAGCCGGCGGTCATGTGGTCCTCGCCGGTCTCCTCCTCGTTCGACCAGACCACGTGTACCCGCCGGTCGTGCAGGCCGGCGCCGATCTTCGCCCAGGTCGCGACGAGCCGCTCGTGCAGGCTGTTCCACTGGTCCAGTTCGGGCCGGGTGTGCTCCAGCCAGTACCACTGGACGATGCTCGCCTCGACCAGCGCGGTCGGGGTGTCCGCGTTGTACTCCAGCAGCTTCGGCGGCCAGCTGCCGTCGTACCAGAGATCGAAACGGCCGTAGAGGGTGGGCGGCGCCTCCCGGAGCGACCGGGCGACCGCCTCGGCCGCCCAGCCGGGAATGCCGAACTCGGCGTACCGGTTGCGCTCCACCACGTGCGTGGCGGCCGCCACCGACATCCGGTGCAGTTCCTCGGTGGCCTCCTCCAGCCGCAGCACCTCGTCCAGGTCGAAGGCGTACGCCGCGGTCTCGTCCCAGTACGACATCACCCCGCCGTCGGGCAGTTCGGTGTCGACGTACACCAGGCCCTGGGCGCGGATGGTGGCGTCCCAGTCGGGACGTGGGGCGACCCGCTCGCGGCGCACGCTCAGCCGCCGCAGGCGGCCAGGTGGGTGCCGAACCCGCCCCGCTCGGGCACGGCCGCGCCGACCGGCTCCGGGGCACCACGGCCGGCCGGTTCGGCACCGGCTGCCGGGATCCGCATGGCCAGGGCCACGGTCTCGCCGCCACCGGTCGGGCCGAGGGCGTCGCAGTCATCGTCGTCGGAGGTCATGTTGCAGCCGGAGAGGGCGAGCGCCAGGGCGGTGAGCGCGCCGAGCTGCACGGAGGCCGAACGGAGCCGGCGGCGGGGGCGTTGTTCCACGCAATGGTTGTAACCGATGGACGCCAGCGCTGTCGCGGTGGGAGGCGTGAAAGGAAGGGCCCCTTGTTAACGCATAGCGTAGAGAAGGGAACCCGTCTCACCGTTAGGTGTTAATAGGGGGCCCCTCCTTACCGCAGGGTGGGGACGGGGACGGAAGCTGGGCGCTCCAGCCGGCAGGGTGGGCGTTACGCTCAGCTCATGCTCCGTTCCGTCATCCTCGCCGCCTCCCGGTCATCCCGGGTCGAGCGGCTCGTCGCGACGGCCCCGTTCACCCGGGACGTCGTGCGTCGGTTCGTCGCCGGCGCCAAGACCGACGACGCGTTGCGCGCCACCCGCGAACTCGTCGGCGACGGTCTCGCGGTCACCCTCGACCATCTCGGCGAGGACACCGTCACCCCCGACCAGGCCCGCGCCACGCGGGACGAGTACCTCACCCTGCTGCGGCTGCTCGCCGAGGCGAAGCTGACACCGGCCGCCGAGGTGAGTGTCAAGCTGTCGGCCCTCGGCCAGGCGTTCGACGAGCAGCTCGCCTACGACAACGCGCGGGCGATCTGCGCCGCGGCCGACGCCGTGGGCACCACCGTCACCCTGGACATGGAGGACCACACCACCACCGACTCGACCCTGGACATCCTGGCCAAGCTGCGCAAGGACTTCCCGTCGACCGGGGCGGTGCTCCAGGCGTACCTGCGGCGCACCGAGTCGGACTGCCGCGAGTTGGCCGCGGCCGGGTCTCGGGTACGGCTGTGCAAGGGCGCGTACAAGGAGCCGGAGTCGGTGGCGTACCAGTCGGCCCGCGAGGTCGACAAGTCGTACGTCCGCTGCCTCAACATCCTCATGTCCGGCGACGGTTACCCGATGCTGGCGACCCACGACCCCCGGTTGATCGCCATCGGCGAGGACCGGGCCCGCTGGTTCGACCGTGGTCCCGATCGCTTCGAGTTCCAGATGCTCTACGGCATCCGGCCGGAGGAGCAGGCCCGCCTGGTGGGCGAGGGCTACACGGTGCGCACCTACGTGCCGTACGGCGACGACTGGTACGGCTATCTGATGCGCCGCCTCGCCGAGCGCCCGGCCAACCTGACCTTCTTCGCCCGCTCGCTGGCCTCGAAGAAGTAGCCCGCGCCCCGCTCGCGGACCGGAACGTCGCCCCTTCGGGTGACGATCCGGGGCCACCCCTTGACGAACATGGCTAATGGGGTTAGCTTTTCGGCTATGGCTACTAGCTTTGTCGAACAGGGCGGCGGTCGGATCGCGTACGAGGTGCACGGGCAGGGGCCGTTGGTGGTCCTCTCGCACGGCATGGGGGAGGACCGCCGCTCCTACCGGCACCTGATCCCGCTGCTGGTCGACGCGGGCTACCGGGTGGCCTCGGTCGACGTCCGCGGGCACGGCGACTCCAGCGCTGGCTGGCCGACGTACGCCCCGACGGAGGTGGGCGGCGACCTGCTGGCAGTGGTCCGCGACCTCGGGGGCGGCCCGGCCACTCTGGTCGGCAACTCCTCCAGCGCCGCCGCCGTGGTCTTCGCCGCCACCGACGCGCCGGAGCTGGTCAACGGCATCGTGCTGGTCGGCGCCTTCGTCGCGCAGCCGAATAATCCGTTCCTGCGCCTGGCCCAGGCCGTGGTGCTGCGCAGCCCACGGCTGTTCGGGCTGTTCCACCGCACGCTGTTCCCGGTGCACCGGCCCGCCGACGACGCGGCGTACCGCAGGGCCATGGTGGCCGCGCTGCGGCGGCCCGGCCGGATGGCCGCGGTGCGCGGGGTTGTCGTCCCGGTCGAGCCGCACTGGACCGCCCAGGCCCCACAGGTGCGGCAACCGGTGCTGGTGCTGATGGGCGCGAAGGATCCCGACTTCCGCGACCCGGCCGGCGAGGCCCGCGCCGCCCGACGGCTCTTCGAGGTCGCCGAGGCGCGAATGATCAGCGATTCCGGGCACTACCCGCACGCCGACCGGCCCGAGGCGATGGCGGCCGAGCTGGTCGAGTTCCTCGCGGTGACCAACCGTGCCTAGGGCCGGGCTCAACCAGCAGGTCGTGGTACGCGAGGCGGCCCGGCTGGTCGACGAGGTCGGGTACGACCAGCTCACCCTCGCCGCGCTGGCGAACCGGCTCGGCGTCGCGCTACCTAGCCTCTACAAGCACGTCAAGGGCGCCGACGCGCTCGCGCAGAAGCTGTCCGCGCTGGCCACCGCCGAGATCGCCGACGAGATGACCACAGCCGCCGCCGGCCGCAGCGGCGAGGACGCGCTGCGGGCCGTCGCCGACGCCTACCGGTCGTACGCCCGCCGGCACCCCGGCCGTTACCCGGCCACCCAGCGCGTGCCGGACCCGGCCGACCCGGCACACCAGGCCGCCGGTGAGCGCGCGGTCGGCGTCGTCCACGCCATCCTGCGGGGGTACGGGGTCGGCGGTGACGCCGTGGTGGACGGGGTCCGAATGTTCCGCGCCGCCGTGCACGGTTTCGTCTCGCTGGAAGCGGCGGGTGGCTTCGGCCTGCCCCGCGAGGTCGACCACTCCTTCGACCGGATGATCGCCGCACTCGACATCGCGTTCCGCTCCTGGCCCTCGCCGAAAAGGACCGGAGTGGGCTGACGGCCGGCTGTCGCCGAACCGGTCCGGCAGAGGTGCCCCTTTCTCTGGTACCGGCGGGGCCGTACCCTGCGTCGGTGAACCACGGGGGGCCTGCGGCCGACGACCGTCCAATGCCGACCGGTCCGACGTCGACCGATTCAGCACCGACCGGCGCGACGCCGACATATCGGGCGCCGATCGAAGTAACAATGACCGAAGCGCCGGCGACGACGGTGGCGCCCGGAGCCGATCCCGTGCCCGGTCGGCGACCGCGCCGCCGCTGGCCGCTGTGGGCGGCGCTCGTCGCGGTCGTGCTGGTGCTGACCTGTGGCCTGTCCGCCGCGCTGCTGCCCGGCGCGCTTCGGAACGCCGGTCTCGGCACCTCCGCCACGCCCGCCGCGTCCGCCTCGCCCACCGAGAACGCGACCACCGTCGCCGCCCGGGAGGCCGCCGAGCGGATCACCGCGCAGCTGGACCGGCAGGCCGCCGCACTGCTCAGCGGGGACCGGGCCGGCTTCCTGGCGATCGCGGAACGCTCCGCCCACAGTGACCTGCGCCGCCGGTTCGCCGGACTTCGCGCGCTGCGGGTGACCCACTGGGAGGGACGCCCGAACGGCCTGCCCACTCCAGCCGGCCGCGCTGGTGAGTGGCGGTTGTCGGTGGAGTTCCAGTACTGCTTCGTGGTGCCGGACTGCCGGCCCAGCCCGTTGCTCGTCGATACCCGGTGGCGGGACGGGGCGAAGCCCCGCCTGCTCGCGCTGGAGAAGTCGACGTCCACGCCGCAGGTGGGCGGCCGGGTCCGAGGACAGGCCGGCACCCTGCCCTGGGAGGTCAGTGAGCTGGTCGTGGTGGTGGGGAAGCGCACCATCGTGGCTTCCACGCCGGCGTTCCGCTCCCGGCTGCCAAGCCTGTTGAGGCGGGCCGAGGCGGCGGCGAAGGTGGCCGACCAGTACGTGGTCGGCGGCGCCGCGCCCGACCGGTACCGGATCTACTACGCCGGTACGAAGGAGTGGGAGCGGTGGTACGGCGGCGACCAGGCGGAGTGGAGCGGAGGGTACGCGGTCAACGTCGGCGGTGGCCACCGCGAGATCGTGCTCGGGCCCGACAGCCTCGATTACGGCACCGGCCTGGACGAGTTGCTCCGGCACGAACTGGTCCATGCCGCCTCGTTGCCCGAGAACGACTACTGGGACAACTCGGCGTGGTGGCTGTTCGAGGGGCTGGCCGACCACGCGGCTGCCGACGGTGCGCCGGTCGGCCGGTACCCAGGGCTGGCTCTCACCCGGAAGCTGGTCAAGGGTGACTGGGACGGCAAGCTCGACAATCTGATACCCGCCGACGACGCCCCGGACGAGCAGGTGACCGGTGCCTACGGGATCGCGTACCTCGCCGTCCGCTACCTCATCGACCGGTTCGGTGAGGAGCAGGTGCTCGCCTTCGTGAAGGCGGTGGTGCACGACCTCCGCGTCCCGGCCCAGGTCGCCGAAGAAATCTTCGACGAGTCCTGGTCCACCCTCCACGACGATTGCGTCGCGTACATCCGGGGGACCGTGACGTGACGCCGACGGTGCGTCGCCGGCCGGTCGACGCCGGCTCGTAGCATGGGCGGGTGCGCCGCCCCGATCCGCCGCGGCTGCCCTCAGCCACGCGGCCCCGCCTGTTCACCGCCCTGCTCGCCCTCGCCGTCCTGACCCTCACCGGTGCCGCCTCCTGCGGCGCCGACGAGCCGTCGATCGCGCTCGCCTCGGCCGCGCGGGCGGCCGTGGCCGAGGAGATCGACGCCCCTGCCACGGTCGTCGCCCGGGCGGCGGCCACCCTCACCGCACCCGCCGACGGCACGCTGGCCCGCCTGCGGGTCGAGCCGGGGCAGCGGGTCAAGCGTGGCCAGGTACTCGCGGTGGTCGACTCACCGTCGGCGCGGGAGCGGCTCCGCCAGGCCCGCGCGGCGCTCGACGCCGCCAAGCGGGCCGGCGGTGGCGGCGGTGGTGGCAACCTCGCCGGCACGCTGCGGGGCACTGACCGGGCCGCTGGAGAGGCCCACGCCGCCGCCCGCGCGGCGGCGGCGAAGATCAGCGATCCGGACCTGCGGAAAGCGCTGCTCGCGCAGGTCGAGTCCGCCCAGCGGCAGTACGATGCCGCCGCGCGCGCCGCCGACCGCGCGGTCCGCGAGGTGCAGCGCGGCGTACGCAACCTGAACTCCGCCGTCGGCGCGCTCGCCACCGCACAGCGGCTCCAGGCCCAGCAGGCGTACGACCTGGCCAAGGCGACGGTCGACGCGCTGACCCTGCGCGCCCCGATCGCCGGGGTCGTGCAACCGGGCGGCGTCAGCACCGGCGGCGGTTCGGCCGGCGCGCTCGCCGGGCTGCTCGACGCCGCCGGCGGGATGCCGGCCGGGTTCGGCCCGGACGCGCTCGGCGCCGCGCCGGCGGGACCGCCTCCGGGCGTGGACACCGCCGTGCCGGTCGGCGGCCGGGTCACCGCCGGCACCCCGGTGCTGACCGTGGTGGACACCGGCGAGCTGGGCCTGCTGGCCGAGGTCGACGAGACCGACGTGCTGCTGGTCCGAACCGGCCTCACCGGCACGGTCGAGC
This sequence comes from Micromonosporaceae bacterium KJ-029, assembly GCA_005402585.1. GTDB lineage: Bacteria > Actinomycetota > Actinomycetes > Mycobacteriales > Micromonosporaceae > Micromonospora. Next base: position 338,783 of record BIFP01000021.1, read on the forward strand.
TGGACGCGGTAACCGGGGCGACGTACGAGGCCACCGTCCGCTCGATCGACGTGCTGCCGAGTACGTCGGCCCGGGGCGGGGTCAGTTACCGGGTCCGGCTCTCGCTCGGGGCCGGCCGGTTCGGTGAGGCGGAACCGGCACCGACTCCGCGACCCGGGATGAACGCGGTGCTGCGGCTTCGGGTCCGGGAGGCGGCGGACGCGGTGACCGTGCCCGCGTCGGCGATCTTCTCGATGGACGGGCGGGACGCGGTCTGGGTGGTCCGCGACGGTCGGGCCGGCCGGGCGGTGGTCACCGTCGGAGTGCAGGGCCAGGACCTGGTGCAGATCGTCGACGGTGTGCAGGCCGGCGACCGGGTGGTGGTTCGCGGCGCCGACCAGGTCCGCGACGGCCAGGAGATCGGGTGAGCCGGAACTCCGGCACGGCCGATCGGCACCCGGGCGGCCCGGTGCCCGGGGCACCCGCGATCGAGGCGGTCGACGTGTCCCGGACGTACCAGCTGGACGGAGTGTCCGTGCCCGCCCTGCGGGGCGTGTCGCTGACCGTCGCGGCCGGCGACTACGTGGCCCTGATCGGGCCCTCCGGGTCGGGTAAGTCCACGCTGATGCACCTGCTCGGCGGCCTCGACCGGCCGACCGGTGGCCGGCTGGTGATCGGTGGGCGGGAGGTGGGCGCCCTGTCGGCGCCCGAGCTGGCCCGGCTGCGCAACGAGACCATCGGCTTCGTGTTCCAGGCGTTCCACCTGCTTCCGCGTACCTCGGCGGTGGACAACGTGGCGTTACCCCTGGTCTACCGGGGGGTGGGCGCCCGCCAGCGGCGCGAGCGGGCCGCCGCGATGCTCGGGCGGGTCGGCCTGGGGCACCGGCTGGACCACCGCCCCAACCAGCTCTCCGGCGGTGAGCAGCAGCGGGTGGCGATCGCCCGCGCACTGGTCACCGACCCGGCCGTGCTGCTGGCCGACGAGCCGACCGGCAACCTGGACAGCGCCACCGGTGCCGCCGTACTGAAGCTGCTGGAACGCCTCAACGCCGAGTCGGGGGTGGCGCTGGTGATGGTCACCCACGACGCGGAGGTGGCGGCCCGCGCCCGCCGGCGCATCGCGATGCGCGACGGCGTGGTCGTCGCCGACAGCGCGGCGGGCTGGACCGACGGCGCGGCAGGCTCGACCGACAGCGTGGCGGGCTCCGGCGACAGCGCGGCGGGCTCGGCCAGCCATCAGGCCGGTTCGGCCGATCGTGGGGCCGGCTCGTGAGACTGGCCGAGGCGTGGCGGGTGGCGTCGGACGCGTTGCGGGCCAACCGGATGCGCAGCCTGCTGACCATGCTCGGGGTGGTCATCGGGGTGGCCTCCGTGGTGCTGCTGGTGGCCATCGGCACCGGCACCAAACAGAAGGTCGAGCAGCAGGTCGAGGGGCTGGGCTCCAATCTGCTGCTGGTCGTACCGGGGCGGCTCGACGTGGGCTCCGCGCCCGCGGTCTCCCCACTGACCCTGCAGGACGTGGACGCCGTCAGCCGGGTGGTCGGTGATCCCGACCGGGTGGCCGTGACGGTCGCCTCCGGCGCGACCGTGCGGGCCGGCACCCGGCAGGACTTCACGACCGTGCAGGGGGTGCTGGAGAACACCCCGTCGGTCTTCGCCCGGGAGCTGGCCCGGGGGCGCTACCTGACCCGGTCCGACGTGGACACCGGCCGGCGGGTCGCGGTGCTCGGCGACTCGGTGGCCCGAGCGCTGTTCCCCGACCGGGAGGCGGTCGGCCAGCAGGTCAACGTGGCCGGCGTCCGGTTCCGGGTGATCGGCGTGTTCGTACCGCTCGGGCAGAGCCTGGGCGTCGACCGGGACGATGAGGTGCACATCCCGGTGACCGCGGCGCAGCGGCTGTACGGCACCCAGCGGGTGGACGGTATCGCGGTGAAGGCGCCCGACCGGGAGCGCATCGACGAACTGGGCGAGCGGATCGTGGCCGAACTGAACGGCCGGCATCCGGGTACCGAGTTCAGCGCGGTCACCCAGGAGCAGATCCTCGGTGTGCTGGGTGACATCCTCGGCATCCTGACCGGCGTGCTGGCCGCCATCGCGGGCATCTCGCTGCTGGTCGGCGGGGTCGGCGTCTCCAACATCATGCTCGTCTCGGTACGCGAGCGGACCCGGGAGATCGGGCTGCGCAAGGCGGTCGGTGCCCGCCCCCGCGACATCGGGGTGCAGTTCCTGCTGGAGGCGGTGTTGCTGACCTCGGTTGGTGGGTTGACCGGGATGGCGCTCGGCGTGGGCGGGGCGTTGCTGGTGGCCGCGCTGTCGCCCATCCCGGCCGCGGTGACGTGGTGGTCGCTGGCGTTGGCCTTCGGCGTCTCGGCGGTGGTCGGGATCGTCTTCGGGGTGGTGCCGGCGCAGCGGGCCGGCCGGCTGGACCCGGTGGTCGCACTGCGCGCGGAGTAACGAGGACGTTACCGCTGGCCGAAGATGATCGGTGTCCACGACCCCGGTGCGATGCACCTGACCAGGTGTTTTTCGTGAGCGGAGGGGATCAGTTTCATGATCAGTTGTAGGAAGGGATCGCGCCGGTCACAGCCGTCCCGCTACCGTACTGGTAACACGCGCGTCGCCGGCCGCGCGGGATGACCCGTGCGGCGGCACGCGCCGGGCATGGGATGGGTCGGGTGAGCCATGGCCGGGTCACAGTCCGACGGTCGGCTGTCGGATGTCAAGTTCCTGACCGTCGCCGAGGTGGCGACGGTCATGCGGGTGTCCAAGATGACGGTCTATCGTCTCGTGCACAGCGGTGAGCTGACCGCGGTGCGGGTCGGCAGGTCGTTCCGGGTGCCCGAGCACGCGGTGCACGAGTATCTTCGCGGCGCCTTCCAGGAAACCGCCTGACCCGTGCGGGCCCGGCCGTGACCGGCCGATGAATGGGCATCGACCGGGGGCGCGTTGGTCCTGCTGACGCATCCCCGCTACGCTGGACTCCGATCGTGACCGCTGGTGCGCTCCGCCGCCCATCCCGCCGGTCCGGTTCTTGTCCGTAAGCGGTCGCCGACGCCACTCGTTCGTGGTGTCTTCCCGGTCGCGCCGCACGTTTCATCGAAAGGCTGTCGTATGGGCTCGGTGGTCAAGAAGCGCCGCAAGCGCATGGCTAAGAAGAAGCACCGCAAGCTGCTGCGCAAGACCCGCGTCCAGCGTCGCCGTCTCGGCAAGTGATCGATGCCGGGCCGCGGCCCGGCATCGTCGCTCGTCAACTGTCGACCCTCGGAGGCTCAGGTGATCAGGCCGTGGCTGCCCCGGCTCGATCACAGCTGCCGGGGTAGGTGCGAGACATGACCCCCGGTGGCTCCCCGAGCCCGCCGGGGGTTGTCGTCGTGACCGGGGTCAGCCGTTACCTCGCCGCGCACGTCGCCGCCCGGCTCGCCGCCGACCGGCGGATCGACCGGGTCATCGGCGTCGACCTGCTGGAGCCGGGGCCCGAGGTAGCCGGCCTGCTCGACCAGGTCGAGCGGATCCGCGTCGACCCAGGGGCGGTCGGTGGCCTCCTCGCCGACCTCGACGTGGACACCGTGGTGCACCTGGCTCTGGCCAGCGCGCCGGATCCGCAGCACGGGGGCCGGGCGGCAATGAAGGAACAGAACGTCATCGGCACCATGCAGCTGCTGGCGGCCTGCCAGCGGGCGCCCCGGCTGCGCAAGATCGTGGTCCGCTCCTCGACCGCGGCGTACGGGGCCTCGTTCCGGGATCCGGCCGTCTTCACCGAGGAGACCGAGCCGCGTGAGGTGCCCCGCGGTGGTTTCGGCCGGGACATCCTCGACATCGAGGGGTACGTCCGCGGCTTCCGCCGTCGGCGCCCCGACGTCACCGCCACCGTGCTGCGCTTCGCGCCGTTCATCGGCTCGACGGCCGACACCACGCTGACCCGCTACCTCTCGCAGCCGGTGGTGCCCACCATCTTCGGCCGCGACGCCCGGTTGCAGTTCCTGCACTTCGACGACGCCCTGGAGGTGCTGCACCGCTCGGTCGCCGAGGACCATCCGGGCACCTACAACGTCGCCGGGCCGGGGGTGCTCGCGCTGTCCCAGGCGATCCGCCGGGCCGGCCGGGTTGCCGTGCCAGTGCTGGAACCGGGCCTGTCCGGCGCCATCGCGCTCGCCCGGGCCATGGGCTTCGGCCGCTACGGGCTCGACCAGGTCGACCTCTTCGTGCACGGTCGGGTGGTGGACACCTCCCGGCTGGAGCGCGAGTACGGCTTCACCCCCCGCTCGACCGCCGACGCCTTCGACGACTTCATCCGCGCGCACCACGGTCGTGCCGTGGTCACCCGGGAGCAGCTGGCCGCCGCCGAGCAGCTCGTGCTCGACCGGATCCGGCAGGTCCGCGCCGCCGCGCAGGAGCGGTCGTGACCGGCCCCGAGGAGCAGCCCGACGAGGCGCGCGTCAACGACCGGTACGCCGATCCGCCACCGGTGACCCCCGACGTGGATCCCGCCCGGCACAACGGGCACCGCCCAGCCGACCCGGTCGTGGCGGACCAGCCCGGCGACCTCTGGGACCGGCGGGTCGCCGGCGGCCTGGCGTTCCTGCGCCGGCGGCTCTCCGGCGACTACGAAGTGGACGAGTTCGGCTTCGACCCGGAGCTGACCGATGCGGTCTTCCACCCGATGCTGCGCCGGCTCTACCGGGACTGGTTCCGCACCGAGGTCAGCGGCTTGGAGCACCTGCCCGACGACGGGGCGGCGCTGGTGGTCGCCAACCACTCCGGCACCGTGGCGCTGGACGCCCTGATCCTCTCCACCGCGCTGCACCACGAGCACCCGGCCCGCCGCTACCTGCGGCTGCTCGGCGCGGATCTGGTCTTCCGGATGCCGCTGGTCTCCGAGATCGTCCGCAAGACCGGGGGCACGGTGGCCTGCAACCCGGACGTCGAGCGGCTGCTGCGCGGGGGCGAACTGGTGGGCGTCTTCCCGGAAGGCTTCAAGGGCGTCGGCAAGCTGTACGCGGAGCGCTACAAGCTGCAACGCTTCGGCCGGGGTGGGTTCGTCTCGGCGGCGCTGCGTACCGGCACCCCGATCATCCCGGTCGCGATCGTCGGCGGCGAGGAGATCTACCCGATGCTCGCCGACATCAAGCCGCTCGCCCGACTGCTCAAGCTGCCGTACTTCCCCGTCACGCCGACCTTCCCCTGGCTCGGGCCGCTGGGCCTGGTGCCACTGCCGAGCAAGTGGTTGATCGAGTTCTGCCCGCCGATCCCGACCGCTCACCTGGTCGACGCCGCCGACGACCCGCTGGTCGTGTTCAACCTCGCCGACCAGGTCCGGGAGACCATCCAGCAGACTCTCCACCAGCTGCTGGAACGGCGCCCGGACCCGTTCGGACCGTAGCCCCTCAGCTACCCCGGCGGCGGCGCTGCAACGCCACGCCCGCGCTGACCGCTCCGACCACCAGTCCGGCCGCGGCGGTCGACGGGACCGCGATCTTGACGGCGCGGCGGCCGGTGCGGAAGTCGCGTACCTCCCAGCCTTGCTGGCGCGCCTGCCGCAACAGCGTGGCGTCCGGGTTGACCGCCACGGCCCGGCCCACCGTGGACAGCATCGGCAGGTCGTTGGCGGAATCGCTGTACGCGGCGCACCGGCTGAGGTCCAGGCCCTCCACGGCCGCGAGCTGGACGATCGCCTCGGCCTTGGCCGGCCCGTGCATCAGGTCGCCGACCAGCCGGCCGGTGTACGCGCCGTCGACTATCTCGGCGACCGTACCGATCGCGCCGGTCAGCCCGAGCCGGGTGGCGATCACCCGGCCGATCTCCACCGGGGCGGCGCTGACCAGCCAGACCCGCTCACCGGCGTCGAGGTGGCCCTGAGCCAGCCGGCGGGTGCCGGCCCAGATCCGGGGCGCCATCAGCTCGTCGAAGATCTCCTCGGCGAGCCGTTCGATGTCCTCCACCCGCCAGCCCTCGACGAACGCGAGGGCCGCGTCCCTGGCCTGCGACATGTCCCCGGCGTGCTCCCGGGCGAGCAGCCGGAAACGCAGCTGTTGCCAGGCGAACCGGGTCAGGTCGGCGGCGGTGAAGTAGTTGCGCGCGGCGAGACCACGGGCGAACCAGTAAATCGAGGCGCCCTGCATCATCGTGTTGTCCACGTCGAAGAAGGCCGCGGCGCTCGGATCCGGTGCCACCGGGGGAGCCGGGTCGGTCTGTGCCCAGCCAGCGGTGTGCCCGTGCATGTCGGTGCTGACGGTCACCCTGCGGCTGCGCGTCACCCGTTCCCCCTCACGTCGCCACCTGCCGGGCTGCGGCTTCGACACACGTCCTTAGAGAGACCGGCAATAGGACTGGCGGGGCTGCGGCGCGCCCTGGCACTTCGGCTGGCGGCGTTGTCGTCGTCGGCCATGCAATACCGGCTGGCCTCCTCCTCCGCCTAGCCACCCTCGGCCAGCACCCGCCCTCGCCTCCACCGCCCTATTGCCGGTTGCTCTAAGCGAGGGTAGCCGGCACTTCGGCACCCGACCCGTCGGTGCGGCTGTGGCGTACGGTGCGCACCGCTCAGGGGCAGGTGCCAGGGGTGGGGCCGAGGGGATCGCTCGCGGTGGTGGTCGGCTGGCCGCAGGCGATGGCGGCGCGCAGCGCGTCGGCGCGCTCGGCGACTGCTGCCAGCAGGGCCAGCGATTGCGCGGTGCGCTCCTGGTCGGCCCGGGACCCGCGGTCCGTCAGCCCGTCGAGGGCCCGCCGCTGCCGGTTGAGGAAGGTGTCGATCGTGTCGAGCGCCGCGGGATCCGAACGCTGCGCCGCGGCCCCGGTCAGCAGGCGTACGCCCTGCCGGGTGTCCGCGTCCATGTCGTCCAGCACGGCGCTGTACCCGGCCCGGCCGCCCCGCAGCGAGGACGCTTCGGCCAGGCGGTTCCGGGCGAAGTCGAGGAAGAGCTGGCCCCGGCTGATGTCGGAGCTGGTGAGCGCGAGCTGCGCCCGCTCGGTGCCGCGCTTCATGCCGTACAGCGCGTCACCCGGTACCGCGTTCTCGCTCGCGGCCGAGATGCCGGAGACGGCGATGGCGCCGGCCGCGATGCCGACCAGGATCGCGCCGCGGGCCCGCGCTCGGCGGGCGGTGGCGGCCGGCAACAGCGAACCCCGGACGGTGGCGGCCTTCTCCGCCGGCTGCGGAGCGGCGGGGGCGCCGATGCCCTCCCGGGCGGCGGTGGCCAGCAGCATCGCCCGCAGGCCGGTCCGGAACTCCGGATCCACCTCGGCCTCGGGCGGGTTGGCGCCGAGCTGCCGGCCGAGCGTGACGAGCGGCGCCAGCTGGTCGTCCACCGGGGACCGGAGATGATGGCGTCGGCCGCCGTTCGCTTCGTCGAGAAGCTGCGCGAAGCGCTCGGCGCGCCGACGGGAGAAGAGGGCGTTTTCCACCGCGGCACCTCCTCTCGCTGGTCGCGGCCGGTCGGCCGCGGTCACTGCCAGCGACCGATGACCGCGTGACAGCACGGCGGAGGCCGCCGTTGACGCCGCCGCTCACCATCCGGAGGGCCCGGGGGGTCCCGGACTGTCACCGGTCGCACCCGGAGAAACGCGCCGTGCCGGGGGCGGGTTACGGGCCGGACGGGGGCGAAATTACGCAAAGTGATTGCCGTCACGCCGTGCGATGGGCGCTGAGCTGCCCGGACATCGGCAGGGGCAATCGCGGTGCGCTGCCGGTGCTACGGCTGGAAGCCGTCGGGGAGCAGTCGCGCCAGGGCCCGGACCGCCCGGTACTGGAGGGCCTTGATCGCGCCCTCGTTCTTGCCCATCGCCCGGGCTGTCTCGGCCACCGAGAAGCCTTGCAGGAAGCGGAGCACGATGCACTCCTGCTGCTCGGGGTTGAGTCGCTTGACGGCCGTCAACAGGGCGACGTTGGTGATGTGCTCCACCACCGCCGCTTCCGGGCTGCCTTCGGGACCGCGATCCTCGCGATCGGCGTCGAGCACGTCGCCGGTGGTCACCTCCAGCCGGTACCGGCCGGATTTGAAGTGGTCGGCGACGAGGTTGCGCGCGATGGTGACCAACCAGGCCCCGAGGTCGCGGCCCTGCCAGGTGAAGCTGCCGATCCGCTTGAGCGCCCGCAGGAACGTGTCGGAGGTGAGGTCCTCGGCGAGCTGGCGGTTGCCCACCCGGAAGTAGACGAAGCGGAAGACGGTGTCGACGTAGCGGTCGTAGATCAGCCCGAACGCCTCGGCCTCGCCGGCCTGGGCGCGCTCGACCAGGGCCCAGACCTCGGTGGCCGGATCTGACGGGTCGGGCCGGCTGGGGAACCCGGTGGATGTGCCGGCCGAGCTGGTCACCGCAGGGATCACCGCGGTCTCGGTCGCCGACAGTTCGGTGACCGGTGCGTCGCCGCTCCGCCGGGCCTGGGCCGGCATCGTCGGCCGGCTGGGAGAGGCGACCCGGCCACCGGCCGGCTTCGCGTTGCCGCCCGGCACTGGTGTTCGGTGTGGCGGCTCGTTCTGGTGTGGCCGGCTGCCCACCCGCCTGGTGGCGCCCTCACCCCGGACGGTGACGTTGCTCGACGCGTCCGGCGCGCCGTGCGCGCCACCGCGTTCGTTGACCGGGGTTCGGGCCGTCGGGCCGGTCAGGCGCACCGGGCGGTGGGCGAAACCGAAGGCGCTCATCGCGTTACCTCCGTTCCGCTGCCCGTCATCGGGCCGGCGGTGGCCGGCGAACCGGTCGGGTCACCGCCGGGCAGGGCGGCTCCGGGGTGTGCCGGCGGGCGGCAGATCCCCTTGAGGTGCTGGTCCAATGCGCTGACGGGCACGGGGGCCTCCTCGGGCTGAGGGGTGTCGACTCACGGCAAAAGGGTGAGCCGACCCGAGTGATGATAGGGCCAACGTCACCCGCGCGTGGCAAGTCCGTTACACAGGGCCGAAGTATTTCCCTACGTGTCGCACACCTGGCGGACCCGTTGTCCGTCGAGTGTGGTTGACAATCGGATTCTCGGCTGATCCGAAGTAGATCCCCAGGTCAGCGCGGTGCGGGACAATGTCGCCCGGCGCGTGGCCGGGCCCTGGGGGCGGCTTGTGTCGCACGCGGGTACGGCCGCGCCAGGACATCTCGTCGGGTCGGGCGCGCACCCTCGGTGATCCGTTCGAGTTTCGTGCACGGGACTGCGCCGCATCCGGCGGGCCGGTTCGTGAGTCGTCGTAGGACACCGGGCGCCTCTTGCGGGGTGCGCGTGGCCGGACGGCCCTCCGGAGATTGATGCCGGCCGGTGTCCGCGAGGCATGGCCGGCCGGGTCGTGCTGTGCCAGACTCAGCCACCGTGCAGGACGCAGCCGACGGCACCGGACCGAACCTCGCCGACCGCCTCCGCCGGGCGGCGCTGGCCCACGCGGGCAAGCCCGCGCTGCACTGGCAGGGCCGGACGATCAGCTGGTCCGAACTGGACCAGACGGTGACCCGGGTCGCCCGGGCGCTGGTCCGCGCGGCGCCGGCCGGCGACCCGCCGCTTCGACCGGCGCGGATCGCCGTGGCGCTGCCCAACTCGCCGGAGTTCGTGGCCAGCCTGCTCGGTGCGCTGCGGGCCGGGTTGACCGCGGTGCCGGTAAACCCCGGCCTGACCGCCCGGGAACTGCGACACGTCCTGGTCGACTCGGGCGCGTCGGTGCTGATCGGCACCGAGCGGGTCCGTGACCTGGTGGCCGGGGTCGAACTGCCCACGCTCGGCGCGGTGCACACCGCCCCGCCGACCACCGACGACGGCGACGAGACCTTCTCCGTCCGCGGCGCCGACGACCTGGCGGTGCTGCTCTACACCTCCGGCACCGAGGGCTGGCCCAAGGGGGCCATGCTCTCGCACGGCGCCCTGGCGGCCAACCACGAGCAGGTCGGCCGCGTCAATCCGCCGGTGGTCGGCCCGGACGACACCGTCCTGCTGGCGCTGCCGCTGTTCCATGCGTACGGGCTGAACGCGGGGCTCGGAGCGGTGCTCCACCACGGCGCGACCGGGGTGCTCGTCGACGAGCCGGGCCCCGACGCGGCGCTCGGCGAGATCGCCCGGCACCGGGTCAGCGTGCTGGTCGGCGTACCGTCGATGGTGCAGGCCTGGTCCCGGGCGGAGCCGGACGCCCTCGCCGCGGCGATGGCCGACGTGCGGGTCGTGGTCTGCGGCGCGGCACCCCTGGAACCGGCGGACGCGGCGCGCTTCGCCGAGGCCACCGGGCGACCGGTGCATGTCGGGTACGGCCTGACCGAGACCGCCCCGGTGCTCACCTCGACCCTGGTCGGCGGGGTGCCCAAGGCCGGCTCGGTCGGCCGCCCGTTGCCCGGGGTCGAGCTACGGCTGGTCGGGGCGGACGGGATCGACCTGTGGCGCGACGGCCTCGCCGTGCCCGACGACGACCCGGACGAGTTGGACCTCTCCGACCCGGCTTCCGGCACCGACCCGGGCCAGATCGTGGTGCGCGGGGCGAACCTCTTCTCCGGGTACTGGCCGGACGGCGCGGGCGGGGCGGACGGGACCGGCTGGTGGGCCACCGGAGACATCGCGTACGCGGACGCCGACGGGGACCTCTTCCTGGTGGACCGGCTGGGCGAGCTGATCCTGGTGAACGGCTTCAACGTGTATCCGCACGAGGTGGAGTTGGTGCTCTCGGCGCATCCGGCGGTGACGGAGTCGGCGGTAGTCGGGGTGCCGCACCCGCGGAGCGGGGAGACTGTCCGGGCGTACGTGGTGCCGGCGTCGGGGCGTCGGGTGACCGATGCGGAGTTGATCGCCCACTGCGCGCGTAACCTGGCCAGGTTCAAGTGCCCGACCGACGTCGAGTTCGTCGACGTGCTGCCGCGTTCGGCGATCGGGAAGGTTCGCAAGACCCTGCTCCGGTCGCGGCCGGACGCACCGGACGGGGTGCGGCCGGTGCTGCCGCACCCGCCGGCCCCGCCCGAGACCGACCAGCCGGCACCGGCCGGCGTGACGGAGGAGACCGATGCGTGAGCCCCGCCTGACCCTGATCACCCGCCCCGGCTGCCACCTGTGCGAGGACGCCAAGGCGGCGCTCGACCGGGTGGTCGCGGTCACCGGCGACCGGTGGATCGAGCAGGACGTCAGCGGCGACATCGAGCTGGAACGCGAGTACGGCGACCGGCTGCCGGTGGTGCTGCTCGACGGCAAGGAGCACGGCTACTGGCGGGTCGAGGAGGAGCGGCTGCTGCGGGATCTGACCACCCCACAGCTCTAGTACGCGGGATCTTGGCGTCCCGAGATAAGGTGCGGCGATGACCTCTGCGCGCCCCCACCTGGTCTGGGACTGGAACGGCACCCTGCTCAACGATCTCGACCTGGTGGTGGCCTGCACCAACGCCGTGTTCGCCAGCGAGGGCGGGCCGACGGTCACCGCGGAGGAGCACCGGGTGCGGTTCCGCCGGCCGATCGCCGACTACTACGCGGAGGTGCTCGGCCGGGCGGTGGACGCCGCCGCCTTCGGCCGGCTGGACAAGATCTTCCACGACGCGTACCGGGTCGGTCTGACCAGCTGTGAGCTGGCCCTCGACGCCGTGGACGCGATGGCGGCCTGGCCGGGCAGTCAGTCCCTGCTGTCCATGTGGTTCCACGAGGAGCTGGTGCCCGCGGTCCAGACGTACGGGCTGACCAGGCGCTTCACCCGGGTCGACGGGCTGCGGGCCGAGATCGGCGGCGACCGCAAGGCCGAGTCGCTGGCGCGTCACCTCGACGAACTCGGCGTGGACGGCCGGTCGGTGGTGCTGATCGGCGACTCGATCGACGACGCCGACGCGGCGCTCTCCGTAGGCGGTCGGGCCGTCCTCTACGCCGGCGGCTTCACCGACCGGGCGCGCCTGAACGCCTCCGGCCACCCGGTCGCCGACACTCTTGTTGAGGCCGTGACGCTCGCCACCACCCTTCCTTGATCAACCACTTGGTTGATCAAAAAGGCGTCGGGCGAAATCTCTTGATCGCGGTGATTCGTCAATGGCGTACCGCGTGTGATTAGTCAGAGAAGTCGGGATTGAGTAATAATCGCATGGGTGGTCGGGGCGAGGGCGGTTGGTCGATCTTGCGGGACGGAGGGGCTGGTGAGGGCGCGGCGCGTGCCGACAAGATCGCGATTTGTGCACGTGTTCACAAGCGCCTACTCTGTAATTCCGACGCGCCCTGCTAGCACAGCCGGCAATTTCGGTCGCCAGCGGGAGTCCCCAAACGGCCGGCCGGTGGAGTTGGTCGAGGATCGCACCGCACGGAGTCTCATGAGTCAGCACCGTCACCCTGGCGCGCCCGGCCGCGCCGGTGCCGTACCGGCGCTTCCGGACCTGCCCGAGGCGACGGTGGCCCGGCTCCCCGAGTACCTCCGTGCCCTGCACAATCTCGCCGAAACCGGCAACGAGACGATTTCCAGCGAGGGGCTGGCCAATGCCGCCGGGGTGAACTCGGCCAAGCTCCGCAAGGATCTGTCCCAGCTCGGCTCCTACGGCACCCGGGGCGTCGGCTACGACGTCGCGCTGCTGATCGAGCAGATCGAGTACGTGCTCGGCCTCACCCAGCTCCGGGCGGTCGTCCTGGTGGGTGTGGGTAACCTCGGTCACGCCCTGGCCGGCTACGACGGCTTCGCCGGCCGTGGCTTCCGGATCGCCGCCCTGCTCGACGCCGACCCGGAGCGGGTCGGCGAGGAGATCAACGGCCTGGTCGTGCGGCACGTCGACGAGCTGCCCCGGGTGGCGGCCGAAGAGTCGGTCGCGATCGGCGTCATCGCCACCCCCGCGACGGCGGCCCAGCGGGTCGCCGACCAGTTGGTGGCCGTCGGTGTGACGAGCATCCTGAACTTCGCGCCATGCGTGCTCTCCGTTCCGGACGGGGTCGACGTGCGCAAGGTCGACCTCGCCATAGAGCTGCAGATCCTCTCGTTCCACGAGCACCGCAAGGCATCCCTGACCGCGCTCCCCGCCGCTGGTGGGTCCGCCCTCACCGCCCTGCCGGGCGGTCTCGCGGTCACCGAGAGCCAGGAGGCGATCGGCACGTGAAACTGCTCGTCGTGGGTACGTCCTACCGCACGGCACCGGTCGCCACCCTGGAGCGGCTCGCGGTGCCCCCGACCGGCCTCACCCGCACCCTGGACCGCCTGGTCGCACAGCCGTACGTCAGCGAGGCCGTCCTGGTCTCCACCTGCAACCGGGTGGAGGTCTACGCGGCGGTGTCCGGCTTCCACGGTGGTCTCGGTGACATCTGTGCCGTCCTCGCCGAGCAGGCGGGCTGCCAGCCGGCCGCACTGGCCAACCACCTCTACGTGCACTTCGACTCCGCCGCGGTGGGCCACGTCTTCCGCGTCGCCGCCGGCCTGGACTCGATGGTGATCGGCGAGGCACAGATCCTCGGTCAACTGCGGGACGCCTACCACTGGGCCAGCGGGGCGGACACCGCCGGGCGACTGTTGCACGAGCTGATGCAGCAGGCGCTGCGGGTCGGCAAGCGGGCCCACTCCGAGACCGGCATCGACCGGGCCGGCCAGAGCGTGGTCACCGCCGCGCTGGAGCTGGCCGCCGGCCACCTCGACGACGATCTCGCCGGCCGTCCCGCGTTGGTCGTCGGGGCGGGGGCGATGGGCTCGCTGAGCGTGGCGACGCTGTCCCGCCTCGGCGCGGGGCCGGTGACCGTCACCAACCGGAGCGCCGACCGGGCGCTCCGGCTCGCCGAGTCGTACGGTGCCGGCGCGCGGCCGATGGCCGAACTGGCCGACACTCTCTCCACAGTGGACATCGTAGTGGCCGCCACCGCGTCCACCGAGCCGGTCCTCACCCGCGACGTCGTGGTAGACGCGGTGGCTGGTCGCGACCCCGGACGCGGGCCGCTGGTCCTGCTCGACCTCGCCGTGCCGCGCGACGTCGGGCCCGGTGTCGCCGAGCTGCCCGGCGTCGAGGTGATCGACATTGACCGGATGGCGGCGCTGCTCGCTGACGGTCCGGCCGCCGCGGACGCCACCGCCGTCGAGCGGATCGTGGCCGGCGAGGTCGAGTCCTTCCTCACCTGGCTGCGCGGCGCCGACGTGGCGCCGACCGTCGCCGCCCTGCGCGGCCGGGCCGACGACGTGGTCACCGCCGAACTGCGCCGGCTCGCCCAGCGCCGCCCCGACCTCACCGACGAACAGCGTGCCGAGGTGGCCCGCACCGTGCACCGGGTGGTCCAGCGGCTGCTGCACCAGCCGACCGTGAGGGTCCGCCAACTTGCCGCGGAACCCGGCGGCGACCAGTACGCGGCCCTGCTGCGCGAGCTGTTCGACCTCCAGGTCCCGCAGACCTCCCCGGTGGACACCGTTCCCGACATCACTCCACCCGCTGGAGGTGAGCGATGAGCGAGCGCCGTCATCTGGGTGCCCCGCTGCGCCTCGGTACCCGGGGCAGCAAGCTGGCGATGGCCCAGTCCGGGCAGGTGGCCGAGGCCGTGACCGCCCGCACCGGGCGTCCGGTCGAGCTGGTCGAGGTGGTCACCGCGGGTGACCGGTCCACCGCTCCGGTGCACCGGCTCGGGGTCGGCGTGTTCGTCTCCGCGCTGCGCGACGCCCTGATCGCCGGGACGATCGACTTCGCCGTCCACTCGTACAAGGACCTGCCCACCGCGGCCGCGGCGGGGCTGCACATCGCCGCGGTGCCACCGCGACAGGACCCGCGCGACGCGCTCGTCGCCCGGGACGGTAGGACGCTGGCCGAACTCGCTCCCGGAGCGAATGTCGGCACCGGCGCACTGCGCCGGATCGCCCAGCTGCACGCGCTGGGCCTGCAGTTGACGGTCACCCCGATCCGGGGCAACGTCGACACCCGGCTGGCCCGGGTACTCGGCCCGGAGGCCGACCTGGACGCGATCGTCCTGGCCCGGGCGGGCCTGGCCCGCCTGGACCGGGCCGACGTGATCACCGAGACGCTCGACCCGATGCTGATGCTGCCGGCGCCCGCCCAGGGCGCGCTCGCGGTGGAGTGCCGGGCCGACGACCTGGAGCTGGTCGAGCTGCTGGCCACGCTCGACCACGCACCGTCGCGCGCCGCGGTCACCGCGGAGCGGGCGATGCTGGCCACCCTGGAGGCCGGATGCTCCGCTCCGGTCGCCGCCTACGCCGTCGTCGCCGAAGGCGAGCCAACCGGCTCCGGCGCCGAGGGTGATGTTGTCCAGGAGATCTACCTGCGCGGGGCGGTGATCAGCCCGGACGGCACCCGCGAGATCCGGCTGTCCCGCACCGGAACGCCCGCCGACGCGGCGGAGATCGGCAAGGCACTCGCCGCCGAACTCCTCGACCTCGGCGCCGACTCGATCCTCGGCCCGCAAGGACACGACGGCCCGGGGACTCAGCAATTTGGGAGCACAGAATGACCCGCACCCGTAAGCCCGTAGGCCGTATCGCGTTCGTCGGGGCCGGTCCCGGCGACCCGGGCCTGCTGACCCGCCGGGCGCACGACGCCCTGGTCGACGCCGACCAGGTGGTGTACGACCGGGGAGTCCCCGAGTCGCTGCTCGACGCCGTTCGGGCCGAGGCCAGGTCCGACGCCCAGTTCACCCCGGCCGAAGGCGCGCCGGGCGACGTGGCGAAGGTGCTCATCTCGGCCGCCCGCTCCGGGCAGAACGCAGTGCACCTGGTGGCCGGCGACCCGTTCGGCCACGACTCGGTGATCAAGGAGGTGCAGGCGGTGGCCCGTACCGCCGCGCACTTCGAGGTGGTGCCCGGAGTCGGGCAGGCCGAGGGGGTGGCCACCTACGCGGGCGTGCCGCTGCCGGGCGTACGCACCGCAGCCGACGTCGAGGACGTCAGCACCCTGGACTTCGACGCGCTGGCCGCGGCTGTCGGCCGGGGCTCGCTGGCGCTCGCGGTGGACGCCGGTGACCTGGCCGCGATCCGGGACGGGCTGCTTGCCGCCGGAGTTGACGGCGGCACCGGCGTCGGGGTGACCGGCGACGGCACCGGCGAGACGCAGTACACCACCACGTCGACCGTGGACTCCTTCGTCGCGGCGGCACTCGGCTTCACCGGCCGGGTCGTGCTGACCATCGGTGAGGGCGTGGGCCAGCGGGACAAGCTCAGCTGGTGGGAGAACCGCCCGCTGTACGGCTGGAAGGTCCTGGTCCCCCGGACCAAGGAGCAGGCCGGTGTGATGAGCGCCCGGCTGCGGGCGTACGGGGCGATCCCGTGCGAGGTGCCGACCATCGCGGTGGAGCCGCCGCGTACCCCGGCCCAGATGGAGCGCGCGGTCAAGGGCCTGGTCGACGGCCGGTACGCCTGGGTGATCTTCACCTCGGTCAACGCGGTGCGGGCGGTCTGGGAGAAGTTCGCCGAGCACGGCCTGGACGCCCGGCACTTCGGCGGCGTCAAGATCGCCTGTATCGGTGAGGCCACCGCCGACGCGGTGCGTGCCTTCGGCATCCAGCCGGAGCTGATCCCCGCCGGGGAGCAGTCCTCCGAGGGGCTGCTGGCCGAGTTCTCGCCGCACGACGAGGTGCTCGACCCGGTCGGCCGGGTGCTACTGCCGCGCGCCGACATCGCCACCGAGACGCTCGCCGCCGGGCTCACCGAGCGCGGCTGGGAGGTTGACGACGTGACCGCGTACCGGACGGTCCGGGCGGCCCCGCCGCCCGCCGAGATCCGGGACGCGATCAAGTCGGGCGGGTTCGACGCGGTGCTGTTCACCTCGTCCTCCACGGTCCGGAACCTGGTCGGCATCGCCGGCAAGCCGCACCCGCGTACCGTTGTCTCGGTAATCGGGCCCAAGACGGCGGAGACCGCGACGGAGTTCGGCCTGCGGGTCGACGTCCAGCCGCCGCACGCGTCGGTGCCCGATCTGGTGGAGGCGCTCGCCGGCTACGCCGTCGAGCTGCGGGAGAAGCTCGCCGCGATGCCGGCGAAGCAGCGCCGCGGTTCGAAGGTGCAGGGGCCGACCGCGCTGCGGTTCCGGTAGTCGCTAGGGAGGACCCTGATGCCGTACCCGGAGATCCGGCCCCGCCGGCTGCGCCGCACCGCGGCGATGCGGCGGCTGGTGTCCGAGACCCGCGTCGACCCGGCCGAGCTGGTCGTGCCGATGTTCGTCAAGGAGGGGCTGACCGAGCCACGGGCCATCGCCTCGCTGCCCGGCGTGCTCCAGCACTCGCGGGACTCACTGCGCAAGGCCGCGGTGGAGGCGGTGCAGGCCGGCGTCGGTGGGATCATGCTGTTCGGGGTGCCGGTGTCGCGTGACGAGCGCGGCTCCGGCGGCCTCGACCCGGACGGGATCCTCAACGTCGCGATTCGTGACGTGGTCGCCGAGGTGGGCGACGCCACCGTGGTGATGAGCGACCTCTGCCTGGACGAGTTCACCTCGCACGGGCACTGCGGGCTGCTGACCCCGCAGGGCGAGGTCGACAACGACGCCACCCTGGCGGCGTACGCCGAGATGGCAGTGGCCCAGGCCGCCGCCGGGGTCGGGGTGGTCGGACCGTCCGGGATGATGGACGGCCAGGTCGGCGTGGTACGCCGCGCACTCGACGCGGCCGGACACACCGACGTCGCCGTGCTGGCGTACGCCGTCAAGTACGCCTCGGCGTTCTTCGGCCCCTTCCGGGACGCGGTGGAGTCGGCGCTGGAGGGCGACCGGCGCGCCTACCAGCAGGACCCGGCGAACCTGCGCGAGTCGCTGCGCGAGGTCGAGTTGGACGTGGCCGAGGGCGCCGACATGGTGATGGTCAAGCCGGCCCTGCCGTATCTCGACGTGGTCGCGGCGGTCCGCGCCGCGGTGGACGTCCCGGTCGCCGCCTACCAGGTCTCCGGGGAGTACGCGATGGTCGAGGCGGCTGCCGCGAACGGCTGGATCGACCGGGAGCGGGTGATGCTGGAGACGCTCACCTCGATCCGCCGCGCGGGTGCCCAGATCATCCTCACCTACTGGGCGGTGGAGGCCGCCAAGCTGCTCCGCGAGCGCTACTGACCCATCCCACCCCGCCCGCCCGTCTGTCCGCCAGCGGCGCGGCGACCAGCGCGTGCGCCTCGCTGGCGGGCAGTTCCAGCGACGCGCTTCGCGGCCCTGCCGGCAAGCCGGGTGCCCTGCCGGCAAGCCGGGTGCCGGCCTGCGGCGTCTCGCGTGGAGTCACATGCTTGTCCGGCCCGCTGCCGACCCCTCACCCGGCGCCCTTTGCTCTGCTTCACTCCACGCAACATGTCCGACGTCGTC
The DNA here is from genome assembly GCA_005402585.1 of Micromonosporaceae bacterium KJ-029. Lineage (GTDB taxonomy): Bacteria > Actinomycetota > Actinomycetes > Mycobacteriales > Micromonosporaceae > Micromonospora. The sequence continues at coordinate 356,909 of BIFP01000021.1, forward strand.
TTCTTGCGTGGGTTGAAGCAGAGCAAAGGGCGCCAGGGGAAGGACCTCAAGGGCCGGGGGTGCTGTTATCCACAGGTGTATCCACAGGGATGGCGGTGCCGGTGCTCGCGAGGGCAAGGTCGGGACATGGCTTCCGTCTTCGAACCGCCGGACCTCGGTCCCACGCTCGGTCCGTTTCCCGTCGCTGGTCTGGTGCGACGAGCCCGGCGGATCGTCGGGCTCAGCCAGATTCGCATGGGCCGGTTCGCGAAGGTTGCCCCGTCGACCGTCGCTCGGGTCGAGGCGGGGACGCTGGCGCCAAGCCTGGCGGTACTGGAGCGCCTGCTCGGTGCTGCCGGGCTCTACCTCGTGGCCGTCGACCAGGAGGGGCGGGTCGTGCTCCCGATGGAGGTCTGGGACGACACCCGGGATGGTGCGGGGCGTCGCTACCCGGCACACCTGAACACGATTCTCGACCCGAAGCCGGGCGAGTGGTGGGCGGACATCTACGGCCTGGCCCGGCCGCCGGAGACGTATCATCGCTGCCCGGTCGACCGGGAGGCGCGGCGGCGCCGCAGCCAGTGGGAGGTGCGGGTGGCAAAGTACCGCAACGTGCCACCACCGCCGGATCCCCGGGCCTGGAGCTGAGCGCCGAATCTTCGGCGCCTACGGCTCAGCGGGAGTTGTCCAGGCCGTGCACCAGGTCGGCCACATCGACGCTGTACTCGCACCAGTCCCGGTCCGGGCGGTAGCCCAGCTCCGCGTTGACCTTGAGCATGGCTTCGTTGGCCTGGGCGTTCCACGTCTGCACCTCGGTCAGCTGCGGCTCGGCCGAGCGCAGCTCCAGCAGCATCCGGGCCTTGATCGCGCGGTCGATCCCGTAGCCGCGGTGGTCCTGCACCACGATGGTGTCGTACTGGTCGGCGCGGGTCGGGTGCTGGGCGGGCACCACCACCTCGGTCAGCCCGGCCACCTCGCCGGACTGCTCGTGCAGGGCGAGCACGATGTACGGCTTCATCCCCCGCCGGTGCAGGCAGTCGAGGCTGTCCCGCAGCCGCTGCGGGTCGTAGGAGCTGGGCCGTAGCTCGCCGTCGTCCACGTCCCGGATCTCGGCCTTGGCCCGCGCGTACGCCTCGATCAGCTCGTCCGGCGGCCCGCCCGGGTGGAACTCGACGCGGTAGCCCGCGCCAACCCCGGTGGACATCTCGGCCAACTCGGCCCAGTCGACGCCGGACAGGTCGAGCACGCTGCGGGTCTCGACGTACTCCCGGCTGAAGCCCAGGGACTCGTAGAAGGCGACGGCGGGAGTGTCACCCACCACCTCCACCCCGATCGACTCGAAGCCCTCCTGATAGACCCGGCGCGCGGCGCGCTGGACGAGGTCCCGGCCGAGCCCGCCGCGCCGGACGGAGGGGTGCACGAGCACCTCCAGCACGCCGATGTTGCCGAGCAGCAGCACGTTCACCTGGCCCATGATCGGGCCGGGAGTGCCGTCGGCGGCCGGTTCGGCCTGGGCCACCCAGGAGATCCGTCGTTCGCCGGGCATGACCTCGGCGAGGTATTCCCGTAGGGAACTCTCCCGCCAGGGCGGATCCTGCGGAAGGTCGACCGCGAGGACCGCGTTCAGCGCGTCCAGCAGCGACGCGATCTCGGCGGACGACGCGGTCCTGGGGTCCCACTCGCGCACCATCACCCGTCTAGCTTGCCGTTAACAGCAGCCTGGGGGAAGTGTCCAGTTCTCCAATGTATGCGGACGATCACTTCACGTGCGACTGGCCTGCCCGTACCGGTTCGCGGTATCGAAGACCTCCTGGGCGTACCGGCGGACGTCGTTGTACGACAGGATGGCGTTCCACCAGTCACCCGGAATGGTGAGGTTGCGGCCGCCCTTGCACAGGTACATGCCGGCGGCGAGGGCGGCATCGTGGATGTTGTGCGGGTCCTTGCGGCCGTCGTTGTCCGCGTCCGCCCCGATCTCCGCCCAGGTGGTCGGGATGAACTGCATCGGCCCGATCGCTCGGTCGTAGGTGGTGTCCCCGTCCAGCTCGCCCCGGTCGGTGTCGGCGATCCGCATCCGGCCGCCCTGGCCGTCCAGAGGTAGGCCGATGATCTCCGGGGTGGCCCGGCCGTCCGGACCGAGTTGGGCGTTGTTGGCCTGCCCGTGGCGGGACTCGACGAAGCCGATCGCGGCCAGGGTGGTCCAGCTCAGGCCGCAGCTGCGGTTGGTCTCGGCGAGCACCAGCTCGGCGTAGCCGTACGCCTGCATGGCGATCGGGTCGATGCCGACCTTGCCGCCGACCTCCCGGGCCCAGCTGGCGAGGGCGTCGGAGGGACGTCCGCCGACCGGCGCAAGGCCACCCGGCGCGGCCGGCGTCGCTCCCGGAGGCAGCGTCGCGGTGGGCGGCGGGAAGGCGCCGGGGGGCGGCGCCTCGCTGGACGGCGGGATGCCGCCGGGAGGCTCGGACCCACCGGCGGGCGCGTCGGCCCCGACCGGCCGTGGCGCGCCGACGGTCGCCGGCACCAGCAGCGCTCCGGCCGCCGCGGTCGCCGCCACCAGGGCGAGCAGGAAGACTCCGGGCAGGGTCAGCCGCCCCCCGGGCCGCCGGGACCAGTCGCGGGTCGCCCGGGCCGCGGCCCGCGGTCCCCGCAGGCGTACGGCGTGCGCGAAGCGCACCCGGCGCCGCCGGGCTCCCGGTGGGCCGGCGTCCGGTGTGGACCCCGTGGCCGTCGTGCCGGAATCCGTCTTCGGGTCCGCCTCGCCGTCGGCCTTCGTGGCCGGTTGGTCGTCGGCCTTCGTGGCCGGTTCGCCGTCAGCTTTCGGGCCCGGTTCGCCGTCGATCTTCGTGGCTGGTTCGCCGTCGGTCTTCGGCTCCGGTCCGCCGTCTGCCTTCGCGTTCGGGTCGTCGTCGGCCGTCGGGGCTGGGTCGCCGTCGGCCTTGGTAGGTGGCTCCGGGTCGGTCCTGGCGGTGGGGCCGCCCGTCGCGGGAGGTCCACCGTCGGTCCTGCTAGGAGGTTCGCCGCCGGAGCGGGCGGCGGGTTCGTCGGCCGGTGCGGTGCCGCTCGCCCCGTCCGCCGGTTTGGCGGATCCCAGCCACGGCCGGCGGGGCCGGGGCAACCCGGTGGCCGGACCGTCCGGGGCGGCATCGGAGCCGGCGCGCGGCGTGGCCGGCCGGAGGGGCCGAGGGGTCATGCTCTCTTCGCCGTCTGCCACCCGTCGAGTATCACCCATGTTCCTGCGAGCGTCAGGTCCGGTCGTACCCTGATGCCATGCCCCGGTACGAGTTCCGTTGCCGCGCCTGCGGCGACACCTTCGAGGTCAACCGCCCGATGGCCCAGGCCGGCGAGCCGGCTTCCTGTCCACAGGGGCACGCCGACACGGTGAAACTGCTGTCCACGGTCGCGGTCACCGGCCGCGGTGGCGGCGTGACCGGCGGTGCGTCGGCGCCCTCCGGTGGTGGCTGCTGCGGTGGTGGCTGCGGCTGCTGAGGCCGGCTCCGATGCCGTCCCGGCTCGACCCGACACCCACCGAGCCGTCGGTGGCACTGTCGCAGGTGGTGGGACGGTTGATGCCGACCTTGCCCGGATGCCCGTTGCGATGGCACCTTGGGGCGGAGCCTCGGCCGACCGTTCTCACGATGCGTGATGATCTGGTTTCGGGAAGTATGGCGTCGAGGCCAGGGGGGAGGTTCCACGCATGTCGCCACGGATCCACCTCCCGACCGGCTGGGTGACGTTCGTCTTCACCGACATCGAGGGCTCCACCCGACTGGCTCAACTCCTCGGCTCCGGCTACCGGCCGGTGCTGGCGGAGCACCGCCGGTTGCTGCGCCGGACGATCGCGGCGACCGAGGGGGCGGAGCTGCTGACCGAGGGCGACTCGTTCTTCCTGGCCTTCGACGACGCCGTCGCCGCGCTAACCGCCTGCCTGACCGCCCAGCGCGCGCTCGGCGAACACGAGTGGCCCACGCCGGAGGCGGCGCCCCGGGTACGGATGGGCCTGCACACCGGCTGGGCCGAGCCGCGCGACGGCGAGTACGCCAGCCCCGAGGTGCACCGGGCCGCCCGGGTCGCCGCCGCCGCGCACGGCGGGCAGGTGCTCTGCTCTGCGGCCACGGCCCGGCACGCCGACCCGCTGCCGGCCGGCGCGTCCCTGCTCGACCTCGGTCTGCACCGGCTGCGTGGCTTCGACGACCGGGAACGGCTCTTCCAACTCGTCGCCGCCGGGCTGGAGCGGCAGTTCCCGCGCCCGCGTACCGCCGACGCGGTGGCGCACAACCTGCCGATCCAGGTCACCTCGTTCGTCGGCCGGCAGGCCGAGCGAGCCGAGCTGAGACAGCTGGTGAACCGGCACCGGCTGGTCACCGTGCTCGGCGCCGGCGGGGGCGGCAAGACCCGGCTGGCCGTGGAACTCGCCACCGACCTGGTCGAGGAGTACCCGGACGGGGTCTGGTTCGTCGACATCGCCGCGGTGACCGACCCGGGCCTGGTGGCCTTCGCGATCGCCGCGGTGCTCGGGCTGCGCCCCGAACCGGGCCGTCCGATGGTCGACACCCTGGTGGAGTACGCGGCCGCCCGCCGGATGCTGATCGTGCTCGACACCTGCGACGCCCAGCCGGCGGCCTGCGCGGAGGTGGTTTCCCGGCTGCTCGCCGGTGGGGGTGGGGTCCGGGTGCTGGCGACCACCCGGGAGCCGCTGGCGTTGCCCGGCGAGGTGGTGTGGCGGATCCCGCCGCTGTCGGTCGACCCGTCGCCCGACGGCACCGAGAGCGACGCGGTCGCGCTGCTGCTGGACCGCACCACGGCGGCCCGGGGCGGTCGCCAGCCCGATCCGGCCGAGTCGGCGGATCTGCGTCGGGTGGTACGGCGGCTGGACGGCCTGCCGCTGGCCATCGAGCTGGCCGCCGCGCGGCTGCGAGTGCTCTCGGTCGGGCAGCTCGCCGAACGCCTCGACGACGTGGTCGGCACCCTCGACGCGGGCCGGGAGGACCCGGAGCCGCCGCCGGTCGACCGGGGCCACGCCGGCAACCAGCAGGACACCGTCGACCTGATCGCGGCAGTGACCGGGGCCAGCCCGGCGACGCGGGCGGTGGCGCGCTCGGCGATCGAGCGGCACCTGACCATGCAGGCCACGGTCACCTGGTCGTACCGGACGCTCGGGCCGCGCGCCGCGCGGCTGCTGCGCTGGCTGGCCGTCTTCGCCGGTCCGGTGGACCTGCCGACCGTGCAGTGGTTGCTCGTCGACGATCCGCTCGACCCGCTCTCCGTACTGGTGGACAAGTCCCTGGTGCTGGCGGAGCCGCACGCCTCCGGCTGCACGTACCGGATGCTCGACCCGATCCGGGCGTACGCGGCCCGCCGGCTCGCGGAGGCGGGCGAGGAGCAGGCCGCCCGGGACCGGCACGTGGCCTGGTCGGCGCACTCCCTGGACCGGGCGCACCTCGGTCCGGACGGGCAGCCGGTGACCCTCTCGCTGTACGCGCTGGATCCGCTCGCCGGTGAGCTGCGCGCCGCCCTGCGCTGGTGCACCACGGGTGGCAGCGCCCGGACAGGCCTGCGGCTGGCCGGCGGCCTGGACCAGTGGTGGCGGGAGCGCGGGCTGGCGCGGGAGGGGCGGCTCTGGCTGTTCCGGCTGTACGGCCGGATCGCCGAGACCGGGGAGGCCATCCCGGAGGGCGAGCTGGCGGCGGCGTACCACATGCATTCCCTGCACGCCGGGGCGGACGGCGAGTTCGCCGAGGAGCTGCGTTACTCGCAGCGGGCCGAGGCGGCGGCCCGGCAGGCCGCCGACGCCGGCCTGCTGGCCCGGGTGCTCGCCGGACGCGCGGCTCCCCTGGTCGACATGGGGCAGTTCGCCGAGGCCGAGCGGGTCTGCCGGGAGGTCATCGACTGGGCGCATGATCAGGCGGTCGACGCCGAGGCGCTGTTCGCCGTGTTCCGCCTGGCCGAGCTGCTGTGGCGGCGGGGCGCGTTGGACGAGGCGGCCGAGCTGGTCGGTGCGGCGCGGCCGGTCGAGGCGTCCCGGCCGGTCGACCGGGGCCGCCGGTCGGTGGACATGCTGCTCGGCATGGTCGCGCTGGCCCGGGGCGACCTGGTGGCGGCGCACGAGCACCTGCTCGCGGCGTTGCGGTCCCGGATGAACCACGGTTTCCACCGGCGGGCCTGCGACACGCTGAACGCGATCGCGGTGCGGTGTGCCGCCGGGGACGATCCACTGACCGCCGCCCGGCTCTTCGGCGCGGCGCAGGCGACCCGGGCGGGTCTGCGCTCGACTTCCGGCATCTACGACGCCTACTGGTCGGAACAGCAGACGGCGTTGCGCCGGGTGCTGGGCGACGCCGCCTTCGACACGGCGTACGGAGAGGGCACCGAGCTGGGCCTGGACGAGGCCGTGGCGCTGGCGCTCGGCGTCGAGCATCCCGACCTGGCCGCCGACTCGACCCGGTTCGCGGCCCAGGCCGGCCGGACCGCTCCGCGTCAGCCGACCGCCACCGCGGACCGCCACACCGAACACGCCTGACGGCGATCCCCGCCCCGAGGCGTCCGGGCCGGGATGTGCCGGACGCGTGGCCGGAATGTGCGGCCACGCGTCCGGCGGGTGCGGTTGTCAGGCGCGGGCCATGCGCTCGGCCTCGGCCTTCATCTTGGCGGCCCGGTCGATGTCGGCCTGCTGGACGGCGGCGACCGATCCGAAGATGCTGACCGCCTGGTAGTAGGTCCAGGCCAGGCTGTAGCAGGCCGGCCGGACGATGGCGTTGTACGTGGCGCAGACCCGCTTCAGGTCCTCGTAGAAGGCACTGTCCAGGCGCGACTTGTTGGCGCTGAACTGGCCGACCGCCTTGTAGTTGCGGTAGCCGAAGTCGTGCCGGGCGCAGGAGAGGGAGAAGGAGAACCCGAGCGGGTTGTCCGGGCTGGACGAGCAGTAGTCGGTGGACCAGTCGAAGTTGTACTCGGCCCAGGGAGCCCGGTTCTGCCGTGCCGAGTTCCAGGCGTTGTAGCTGCTGGCGCTGGTCTGGGTCCAGCTGGACAGCACGGACAGCTTCTGTGCGGGGGTGACGGCCGCCGCGGCGGGGGAGGCCACGGCGAGGGCGGTGAGCAGCGCGAGTACGCCCGAGGCGAGGAGGGTGGCGAGGCGTCTGGGCACGGTGATACCTCCGCGAGGGTGTGCGGTGGAAGGGGGTTACCGGTGAGTCACCGGAGTCCCATCAGTCTCGATCAATATCTCTGCCGTTGGGTGTAACACCCGAGAAATATTGGTGACCTGTGCTGAAACAGACGAATGCCTCGGACGCCAGGGCGTCCGAGGCATTCGGCTACCGGGAGAGCAGCGCCCAGCAGGTCAGCGGACGAAGCGTGGCGGGCTCGCCGGGCTCTCGTTCACGCCCCGGTCGAGCGCGGTCACGAAGTAGGTGTACCGCTTGCCCGGCGCCGCCGTGGTGTCCAGCCACGACTGGTCGGCACCCGGGGTCGCCCGGACGGTGCCGACCAGGTAGGTGGCGTCAGCCAGGGCGCAGCCGGCGGACGCGCTGGTGCCGTCGAGGCGGTACACGGCGTACGACGTCGCCGTGCCGAACGGCCCGACGCCGCCGGCGGGGTGGAGCCAGCGCAGTCGTACCCCTTCGGCGTTCCGCTCGCCGGCGGTGACCACCGGCGCCAGCAGCCGCTTCGCCGGCAGGTGCGGCATGGTCGGCACCAGCGCGGGTCGCGAGTAGTGCTCGGCGGCGTAGATGTCGGTCGCGCCGAGCCGGTTCGCCCGGACCTGCACCGCCGAGAAGTGGACGTTGCCCAGCACCTCCGGGTGGGACCGGTTCAGCGTCAGGTGGTCGGACAGCTCGCGCGGGTTCATCCAGTACGACCCGTACGCCGGGTCACCGCTCTTGTAGTCGGCCTGCCCGATGTAGAGCTGCACCCGGGTGCCCCGGACCTGCTCGGCCCACCACGGCACCAGCCGGGCGTAGTCGGCGGCCGGGTACTGCCCGATGTACCAGTAGAGCTGCGGCACCACGTAGTCGATCCACTCCTGCTTGATCCACTTACGGGTGTCGGCGGAGATGATGTCGTACGACTGGCTGCCCGTGGTGTCCGAGCCGAGCGGGTCGACGGAGGCGTTGCGCCAGATGCCGAACGGGCTGACCCCGAACTTCACCCACGGCTTGACCGCCTTGATCCGGGTGCCCATCTCCTGGATCAGCAGGTTGATGTTGTCCCGCCGCCAGTCGGCCTTGTCGGTGAAGCCACGGTGGTACTGCGCGAAGGTGGCGTCGTCGGGCACCTGGTGGGTGCCGCTGGGGTACGGGTAGAAGTAGTCGTCGAAGTGGACCGCGTCGATGTCGTACCGCCGGACGGCATCGAGCATCGCGGTCTGGACGAACTCGCGTACCTCGGGAATGCCGGGGTTGTAGTAGAGCCGGCTGCCGGCGACGCCGGCCGGCGGGTAGGCGAACGTCCAGTCCGGGTGCTCGCGGGCCGGGTGGCCCGGCGCGAGCAGGTCGAGGTCGGCGCCGGCGCCGCCCGGGGCCGGCATCGACACGCGGTACGGGTTGAACCAGGCGTGGAACTCCAGGTCGCGCCGGTGCGCCTCGTCCACGAGGAAGGCGAGCGGATCCCAGCCGGGGTCTTCGCCCCGGACTCCGGTCAGGTACTCCGACCATGGCTCGTACGGCGACGGCCAGAACGCATCCGCGGTCGGGCGGACCTGTACCACCACCGCGTTGTGGTTCAGCCGCTCGGCGAGGTCGAGCAGTTCGCGGTACTCGGCCTGCTGGGCCGCGATCCGGTCGGGCGCCGCCTGCGAACCCTTGCTCGGCCAGTCGATGTTGGTGACGGAGGCGATCCACATGGCCCGGAACTGCCGTTTGGGCGCGGCCGGGTCGGTGACGCAGGTGGTGGTGGCCGGGTCGGGTGCGGCGTCGGCCGGTGCGGCGCCGGCGGGGGTGGCGGCGACGAGCGCGCCCAGCAGCGCCGTGGCCAGCCCGGCGGCGCCGAGTCGAGTTGCCTTCATGCGGTGTGTCCCTTCGTTGGGGCTCCCGTGGCAGGGGGTGGTCGCGGCAGCTCGGCAAGATTCGCCGTCGACAATGTGCCGCTGGTAGGAAATTTTCACACCGGACGGGCTTCGCGCAAGACTTCCGATGATGCTCGGTGGCCGGGGCAGCCGGGATTGGCCGGGTGCGGTCAGTCGAAGAAGCGGGCCATATGGGCGGCCGAGGGGCCGTCTTCGCCGGGGCCGAGTGGGGTGAGGTCGGCGAAGATCGACGCGCCGTCGCTGCCGGCGTGCAGTGGGTACCAGCGTGGCGTACCGGGCGGGCGCATCTGGCAGACACCCTTGATGGTCTGTACGTCCAGCAGCCGGACATGGGTCGGGTCGGCGACCGCGTTCACGTGCCCCCACCAGGGGCTCATCACGTGCAGCACGCCACCCGGGCGGAGTACCCGGTGGCACTCGTCGAGCAGCGGCAGGAAGTCGATCAGGTGCTCCAGGATGTGCACCGTGAACAGCACGTCGACCGAGTCGTCGGCCAGTGGCAGGGAGCCGGAGAGGTCTGCCACCGCGTCCACCCCGGGCGCCGGGAAGATGTCCAGTCCGAGGTTGCCCGGCCACTGCTTGGTGGCGCCGCAGCCGAGGTCCACCACAACCGGGTCGCGCCCGCCGACCCGTACCCGGCACCAGACGCCGAAGACCCCGGCCAGCCGGCCCACCAGTTCGCGTACCAGTCGCAGCTGCGCCGGCTCACCGACCTCGCCGGTGAGATGGGCAACGCCCCGGTCGAAACGGACCTCGACCGCCAGCGGGCGCAGTCGATCATCGTGGCGGACCTGGTCCGCCCACGCCTCGGCGAGGAACCCGTCCACCGCCCGCAGTCGCTCGGCCGAGGGCGGGGTGTGTGCCAACGCGACCATATCGGCCACCTCCGGCCGGCCCGTTACCCGGATCGGTGCCCGTTATGCGTCGCTTATCCCGAAAAATTGCCCTCCGGTCCGAGCCGGTCAGCACGCGTCCGCGCCGGTCCGAGTCGGTCCGAGTCGGTCCGTGTGGGCCAGCGCCGGTCAGCGCGGGAGTGTCCGCCGGCCGCGTCCGGCGTCGCGGACCCGCTGCCGGGGCGGGGCGGGCGCCTTGGGCCGTTTCAGGTGGTAGCGGTGCAGCTCGCTGTTCCCCGGCAGGGACGGGTCCTCGCTCATCGAGACCAGTTCCCAGCCCTGGTCGCCGGCCCGGTTCAGGTGGGCCAGCGCGGTGTCGCCGTACGGCGTGACGTCGATCATGGAGCCGTCGGGGCCGTACCAGATGAAGACGATTTCCCAGCCGGCATCGGTGCTGGCCGCCTGGCGGCGGCGCACCAGCAGGGCGTACTCCCACCTGAGCATGGGCTCATTGTCGCCCCGTTTGTGCGGTTCGGGTGGGATCAGGACTCGGCGATCCTCCCGGCGTCCACCCGTAGCCGCCGGTCGACGTGCACCGAGTCCAGCATCCGCCGGTCGTGGGTCACCAGCAGCAGGGTGCCCGGGTAGCTGGCCAGCGCCGATTCCAACTGCTCGATCGCTGGCAGGTCGAGGTGGTTGGTCGGTTCGTCCAGCACCAGCAGGTTGACCCCCCGCCCCTGCAACAGCGCCAGCGCGGCCCGGGTCCGCTCGCCCGGGGAGAGCGTCGCGGCCGGCCGCAGCACGTGCTGCGCGCGCAGGCCGAACTTGGCCAGCAGCGTCCGCGCGTCCGCCGGTGACAGGTCCGGTACGGCGGCCCGGAAGGCGTCGAGCAGCGGCACGTCCCCGAGGAACAGCCCCCGGGCCTGGTCCACCTCGCCGACCACCACCCCGGGCCCCAGCGCGGCCTGGCCGGCGTCCAGCGGCAGCCGGCCGAGCAGGGCGGCCAGGAGGGTCGACTTGCCGGACCCGTTCGCCCCGGTGATCGCCACCCGGTCGGCCCAGTCGATCTGGAGGTTCACCGGGCCGAGGGTGAAGTCGCCGCGGCGTACCACCGCGTCGCGGAGGGTGGCCACGACGGCGCCGGCGCGGGGCGCGGCGGCGATCTCCATCCGCAGCTCCCACTCCTTGCGTGGCTCCTCGACCACCTCCAGCCGCTCGATCAGCCGCTCTGTCTGCCGGGCCTTCGCAGCCTGCTTCTCGCTCGACTCGGACCGGAACTTGCGGCCCAGCTTGTCGTTGTCGGTGGCCTTGCGCCGGGCGTTGCGGACACCCTTCTCCATCCAGGCCCGCTGGGTCCGCGCCCGCACTTCCAGCGCGGCCTTGGTGTCGGCGTACTCCTCGAAGTCGGCGCGCGCCTGGCGGCGGGCCACCTCCCGCTCCTCCAGGTACGCGGCGTAGCCACCGCCGAAGTGGTTGACCTGCTGCTGGTGCAGGTCCAGTTCCAGCACCCGGGTCACCGTGCGGGCCAGGAACTCCCGGTCGTGGCTGACCAGCACGGTGCCGGCGCGCAGCCCGGTGACGAAGCGCTCCAGCCGATCCAGGCCGGCGAGGTCCAGGTCGTTGGTGGGCTCGTCGAGCAGGAAGACGTCGTACCGGCTGAGCAGCAGCGAGGCCAGGCCGGCCCGGGCCGCCTGGCCACCGGAGAGCCCGGTCATCTCCTGGTCCAGGTCGACGCCGAGACCCAGTTCGGCCGCCACCTCCTCGGCCCGCTCGTCCAGGTCGGCCCCGCCCAGGCCGAGCCAGCTCTCCAGGGCGGTGGCGTAGGCGTCGTCCGCGCCCGGCGCGCCGGCGGTCAGGGCTTCGGTCGCCGCGTCCAGGGCGGCCTGCGCGCCGGTCACGCCGGTGCGCCGGGCCAGGAACGCCCGGACCGTCTCGCCGGGGCGCCGGTCCGGCTCCTGCGGCAGGTGCCCGACGCTCGCGCCGGGCGGGCTGACCGTGACGCCGCCGGCCTCGACCGGAAGCAACCCGGCGAGGGTACGCAGCAGGGTCGACTTGCCCGCCCCGTTCACCCCGACCAGGCCGATCACGTCTCCGGGCGCGACCACCAGGTCGAGCCCGGTGAACAGGGTCCGGTCCCCGTGCCCGGCGGCGAGGTCCTTGACGATCAGCGTGGCGCTCACAAGCAGCCGAGCCTACCCGTCGGTCCGTGAGCCGGCCGCTGGTTAACGCCGCCGGGGACCCGCTCGGCCCGCCCCGGCGCCCGATCATGACCTGGCGGAGTGGTTGGCGTGGCCCGCCATGCCCGGGGCGGGGGCACGAGGCAGACTCACGGTCGTGCTGACCACTCTGGCGATCGACTGCGGGGGCGGCGGGATCAAGGCGTCCGTTCTCGACGGCGCGGGCACGATGCGGGCCCAACCGCTGCGGGTGCCCACGCCGTACCCGCTGCCGCCGGACCTCTTCGTCACCACCCTGCTCGAACTCGGGGCCCGCCTGCCAGCGGCGGACCGGGTGACGGTGGGGATGCCGGGCATGATCCGGCACGGTGTGGTGGTGGCCACCCCGCACTACGTGACCCGCTCGGGCCCGCGCAGCCGGATCGACCCGGCGCTGCTCGCCGAGTGGTCCGGGTACGACGCCCGGAGCACCCTCGCCGCGGCATTCGGTCTGCCCACGCTGGTGCTCAACGACGCCGAGGTGCACGGTGCCGGGGTGGTCGCGGGCACCGGCTGCGAGCTGGTGCTGACCCTCGGCACCGGGCTGGGCAGCGCACTCTTCGACGGCGGGGTGCTCGCGCCGCACCTGGAGCTGTCGCACGCCCCGGTGCGCTGGGGCACCACCTACGACACGTACGTCGGCGAGCCGGAGCGCCGGCGGCTCGGCGACGCGTTCTGGTCCCGGCGGATCCGGCAGGTGGTGGAGGGACTGCGTCCGGTGTTCCGCTGGGACCGGCTGTACCTGGGCGGCGGCAACTCGCGGCTGATTCGCCCCGAGCAGCTCGCCCGGATGGGTGACGACGTGGTGGTGGTCCCGAACAGCGCCGGCATAGTGGGCGGCGTCCGCGCCTGGGACCTCGCCTCGGTGTAGCGGTTCGGTGTAAGCGGTTCGGTGTAAGGAAGGGCCCCCTGTTAACGCCTGGTGTATAGGCGGGGCCCCTTATTAACAGCCGAAGGCGCCCGGGAACAGTCGCGGTCCGCCCGGTGTTGTGCCAGCGTCGAAGCAGTGGTGCGACACGGAGGGGGTGGCGAAATGGATCTTCTGGCCGAGTACCGCCGGGCGAACCTGTTCTTCGAGGCGGGGGACCCGAGCGGCGCGGCCCGGCTGCTCGAACCGATCGTCGAGGCCGAGCCCGACAACGCCGCGGTACGGCAGCTGCTGGCCCGGGCGTACTTCCAGTCGGCCCAGCTCAGCCGGGCCGAGGAGCAGTTGCGGGAGCTGGTCGACCGCAACCCCAGCGACCACTACGCCCACCATGTGCTGGGCCGGACGCTGGAGCGGCTGAACCGGCACACGGACGCCCTGCGCCACCTGCGCATCGCGGCGGCCATGCACTCCTCCAACGACGACTACACGACCGCGCTGCGGCGGGTCGAGACCAGGGTCGGCGGCGGTGGCCGCTGAGGCGCCCCGGCGGTGGTGACCGCCGGGGCGTGACACGCGACGAGGGGCAGCCCACACGGGCTGCCCCTCGTCGTCCCGGCCGACGGCGGCGGGCCGTGCGGGCTCTCCGGAGCCGCCGGTTGGCGTGCCTACGATGGCCGCATGGGAGCCGACCGGACGGTGGATGCGGCATGAAGCTGAAGCTGGACCTGCACGACATCTTCAACAAGGGCCACGACATCGACCGGGCGCTGCGCGGGATCATGGACGAGGCGGTGGCGAAGAAAGCCACTCTCGTCGAGATCATTCCCGGTAAGGGGTCCGGCCAGCTCAAGAAGCGGGTGCTGCGCTTCCTCGACCAGAAGGACGTCAAGCAGCTCTACCACCGGGTGGAAAAGGACTCCAAGAACTTCGGCCGCCTCTTCGTCCACTTCCGCTGGAAGTAGCCCCGCGTCGGGGTCACAGCGGGTAGGTGCGAGCCACGGCGAGCATCTCGGAGGTGTGCGAGCCGGCGACGCCGACGCCGGGTGGGCGGGGGCGGAAGCCGGGCAGGTTGTCGAGGCCGTCGCTGGCGTCCATCGCCCGTAGCGCGATCCGCTCCGCCTTCGGCGTGACGGTCAGGGTGATCTCGATTCCCTCGGGCGGCGGGGCGTGGAAGACGACACCGAAACCCCACCGGCCGTCGCGCTGCTCGACCGGCACCGGGCGTCCCGCCACCTGGGCGTCGCGCACCGTCGCGGTCGACGTGTCGACGTGCAGGGTGACCAGGCGTACCGCGCGTTGTGGGGTGAGCCGCAGCCGTAGGGTGCGCTCGCCGGCGGCGGTGGTGTCGGCCAGCAGGTCCAGCTTGGGCGCGGGCAGGTCGGTGGCCTGCGCCGGGCCGCCGAGCAGTTCGTCGGTGCCGATGCCGGGAAAGTCGTCGGCGACGGACACCTTCCCGTCCACGTATCCGTCGGTCCAGGGCTGCGGGGCGGACTCGTGGCTGAGCCAGCGGGCCTGGCCGGTGCCGGCGTCCAGGGCGTACATCAGGTGGGTGGGCGCGGGGTGGGCGGCGTCGAACCGGTCGACGGCGAGCCCGACCCCGGCGAACACCACCGCCGCCAGCGTGGCGGCACCGGCCGGCAGGGCGCCGAGCCGGCGGGCCCGCAGCGCCACCAGGCCCCGTTGACCGCCGGCCTCCGGGTGCAGCAGATCCACCACCGGCAGCGCGGCCAGGCCGAGCAGCACCGCGAAGAGCGCGGCCACACCGCCCATCGCCATGCCCAGCGCCGGGAAGAGCAGCACCACGGTCGGCAGCAGGATCACCACCGCCACCACGCCGGCGAGGGTCACCGCGGTCACCGGGACCGGGCCGTCGACGCGGGTGGTCAGCGCCACCAGCCCGGCGAGGACACCGGCCACGGCCGGCAGGGTTGCCAGGTACGCCCCGCCGGGCACCAGGACCGCGAGCAGGACGCCGAGCAGCGCCAGCCAGCCCAGCCCGCCGATGGCCAGCGCGGCCGGGCCGACCCGGCGGCGGGTCAACGCGTACCAGGCGAACAGGACCGCGGCGGCGAGCGCCAGCACGGCCAGCCGGTACCAGGTCGGCCGGTACGGGTCGAGCAGCTCGGCGTAGCCCGGCCGGATGGTGGTGACCGCCGCCCAGAGCAGTTGGGCGCCGACCGGCGCGACCAGGATCGGCACCAGGGCCAGCCCGAATCCGGCGGCCAGCCGACCGCCGGTGACCCGGCCCCGGCGCCGGGCCAGCCAGCCGAGGACGACCACGCCGGCCAGCGCCAGCAGCGCCAACGGCAGCACCAGCGGGCCGGGGTAGCGGGCCAGGCCGCCGGGGATCGGGAAGTAGGTGGCGTCGTGGCCGGCGTGAAGGGTGCCCAGGTCGATCCGGCCGAACTCGCGGGCGAGGCCCAGCGCGTTGTCGCCGTGGTGCTGGAGGCTGGCCCGGTCCATCGACGCCGGGGTGTCCAGCGGGGTGTGGTAGATCGCGCCGCCGTCGAGGTACGCCGAGTTCAGCCCGAGGAACCCTTCGTCGAGGAAGGGGGTGAAGTCGGTGTCGTTGGGCAGCGCACGGTAGACCTCCACCGCGAACGAGGTGCCCACCGGGTGCGGCGCCGCGCGGCCGAACACGCCGACCAGCCCAGCGTTGTCCGGCGACGTCTCGAACATGATCACCGGCCCGGTGCGACCCCGGGCCTCCAGGTTGAGCACCACTCCCTTACCAGCGGCCAGCGGATGGTCGGACGCGAACGCCGACGCTCCGCACAGGCACGCCTCCTCGGCGTCGGTGAGCACCAGGACGACGTCGTTGCGTGGCCGGGGGCCGCTGGTCAGCGCGCGGGCCACCTCCAGGATGGTGGCGACGCCCGCGCCGTCGTCGTTGCCGCCCGGGCCGGTCTGCACCGCGTCGTAGTGGGCGACCAGGAACACCGTGCCGGTGGGTCCCGTGCCGGGCAGCCGGGCCACCACGTTGCGGACCCGGGCCAGGGTGGCACCACCCGCCGCCCCGCTGAGCTGGCCGGCCTCCTCGGCGACGGTGTCCTGCACCTCGGTCTCCAGGCCGAGCCCGCGCAGTACGGCCTCCAGGTGGGCGCGGACCTCGTCGTTGGCCGGGCTGCCGGCGACGTGCGGCCGGCCGGCGACCGCCTGGACGTGCCCGTACGCCCGGCCCGCGCTGAACTCCCCGGCCGGTGCGTCGGCCGGCCGGGGCGCCGGTGGGCGCAGGTCGAGCAGCGTGCCGGCACCGACGGCGAGGAGCGCGACGAGCGCCGCCAGGGCGGCGAGGGGGCGCCGGGACGGCCGGGTCAGGGCGCGGCCGGCGGCGGGGCTGAGGGGTGCGCCCACGGTGGCTCCTCGGAGGTGGGACCAGGGGTGCTCATCATCCTCCATGTCGCCGCGGGGCGCCCCGGTGTGTTGTGTGCGAACGTTGTCTAATACAGGATCAGCGGGGCACTCGGAAGGAGCCGACATCACCAGTGATCTCCCGCCAGTCGCGGCGGTGACCCGGCCGCACCGGGGGGCCGGTATGACCGGTCCCTCCGTCGTGTCGTGGCCGTACCCGCAGGGGGGCCGGGATGGTGGTCGCAACCTGCCGCCCGGTGAGCGGCTGCGGGTGTTGCTGGTCGAGGACGACGAGGGCGACGCGTTCCTCGTCGGTGAGCTGCTGGCCGAGACGAACTCGGCGATCGAGTTGCTGGTCGCCACCAGCCTGAGCGAGGCCCGCCGGCTGATCGCCGGCGTGGACTGCGTACTGCTCGACCTGGGCCTGCCCGACGCGCAGGGCCTGGACGGCCTGCGACGGGTGCTGGAGATGTCCGGCAGCGCGGCGGTCTGCGTGCTGACCGGGCGCTCCGACGAGCACCTGGGCACCGTGGCGGTCGCCGAGGGGGCGCAGGACTACCTGGTCAAGGGTCAGGTGGACGGGGTGCTGCTGACCCGGGCGCTGCGCTACGCGGTGGAGCGCAAGCGGGCCGACGAGAACGCCCGCCGGCTGCGTGAGGTGGAGCTACGGCAGGCCGAGTCGGCGCGGTTGGAGCGCGGCCTGCTGCCCCAGCCGCTGATGTCGACCGAGCAGATCGCGGTGCACACCTTCTACCGGCCGGGCCGGCACGCCGCGCTGATCGGCGGGGACTTCTTCGACGTGGTGCAGACCCGCCCCGATCGGGTCGACCTGATCGTGGGCGACGTGTGCGGGCACGGGGTGGACGAGGCGGCGCTCGGTGTCGAGCTGCGAGTGGCCTGGCGGGCGTTGGTTCTCGCCAGGGTGCCGGACGACGAGGTGCTCCCTGCGCTGGAGCAGGTGTTGATGAGCGAGCGCCGGCTCCAGGAGATCTTCGCGACCGTCGCGACGGTCCGGCTGGACCTCGGTGCCAACCGGGCGACCGTGCGGCTGGCCGGCCATCCGCCGCCGGTGCTGCTCGCCGGGGGCCGGGTGGCGCCGGTGCCGGCGCCCGGGGGTCTGCTGCTGGGCGTACGCCCGCGCCGGCCGGCCGCCTTCGACCTGGAGTTCGACACCGAAGACTGGTCCCTGCTGATGTACACCGACGGGCTGATCGAGGGACGGGTGGGCGAGGGGGACGAGCGCCTCGACGTACCGGGCCTGACCGGTCTGCTCGCCGAGCCGGCCAGCCGGGCGGTTCCGCTGCCCGAGCTGCCGGCCTGGCTGGTCGGGCGGGCCGAACAGCTCAACGGCGGCCCGTTCGCCGACGACGTGGCGATGCTGCTGGTCACCCGGGGTGGCGGCCGATGAACCTCACGGCCAGCAGGTGGACCCTGCGGGGCCGGGTGCTGATGCTGCTCGGGGTGGTCGGCGTGCTGCTGCTCAGCGTCGCGGGGGCCGAGGCGATTGTCGCCGCCAAGAATCGCGAGTACACCGACGTGCTGCTGAGCCGGGTCGGGCCGCTGCGGGTACAGGGCCAGGACATGCTCAACGCGCTGCTCGACCAGGAGACCGGGGTCCGGGGGTACGCGGTCACCGCCGACCCTGAGGACCTCGCCCCGTACGAGCAGGGCCTGGAGCGGGAGCGGGCGACTGCGGCGCAGATCCGGGAGCTGTCCGCCGACTATCCCGGCGTCGAGGCCGCCCTGGTGGTGGTCGAGCGGCAGGCGGAAGAATGGCGGCGTAGCGTCGCCCAGCCCGTGATCGAGACGACGAACACCAGTGGCACCGCCGCGGCCCAGTCGCTCCTGAACGACGACAGCCGGCAGCGCTTCGAGCAGTTGCGTGACGGGGTCGCCGCGCTCCAGGACGAGATCTTCACCGCCCGGGAGGCCACTGTCCGGGACGTGGAGCGGACCGGCAACCTCCTGGTCGTACTGCTCATCGTCGCCGCCCTGGTGGTTGCGCTGGCCGCCATCGCGCTGCTGCTCTCGCTGGACCGGATGGTGCTGCGCCCGCTGACCAACCTGGCCGGACAGGTCCGGGAGGTCGCCACCGGTGACTACCGCCACCGCATCGCCAACAGCGGGCCGCCCGAGTTCCGGCAGCTCGGCGAGGACATCGAGGCGATGCGCCAGAAGATCGCGGCAGACCTGGCCGAGGTACGCGAGGCGCGGGAGCGGATCGAGTGGGTCAACACGCAGTTGCAGAAGCAGGCCGAGGAGCTGACCCGCTCCAACCGTGACCTGGAGCAGTTCGCCTACGTCGCCTCGCACGACCTGCAGGAGCCGCTGCGCAAGGTGGCCAGCTTCTGCCAGCTGTTGCAGCGGCGGTACGCCGGCCGGCTCGACGAGCGGGCCGACCAGTACATCGCGTTCGCGGTGGACGGCGCGCAGCGGATGCAGCGGTTGATCAACGACCTGCTGGCCTTCTCCCGGATCGGCCGGCTCACCGCGGGCTTCACCGACGTCGACCTGAACCGCCTGATGGAGGACGTCGCCGCGCAGACCGAGCCGGCCCGCCAGTACGCCGACGCCGAGCTGACCTGGGGCGAGCTGCCGGTGATCCGCGGTGAGGAGCCGCTGTTGACCAACCTGCTGGTCAACCTGGTCAGCAATTCGGTGAAGTTCCGCCGGCCCGACGTGCCGCCGAAGGTGCACGTGTCGGCCCGGCTGGTCGGTGCGGAATGGGAGATCACCTGCCAGGACAACGGCATCGGGATCGAGCCGGAGTTCGCCGACAAGATTTTCGTGATCTTCCAGCGACTGCACGCGAAGGACGCGTACCCGGGTACCGGGATCGGCCTGGCGATCGTCAAGAAGATCGTGGAGTACCACGGCGGCCGGGTCTGGGTGGACACCGACGTGCCCGAGGGCACGGCGATCCGGTTCACGCTGCCTGCACTGCCCGCCGATGTCGAGGCCGCGAGGGCCACCAGCGGGCCAGCCGGCTCCGACGGGGAGGGCGCGGAGCTCGCGGCGGACGCCGAGGTCAGCGGTTCGCGGTCCGGTGACCCGGCCGAAGTCGACGCGGCGGCGTCCACCGGCGGCGGTACGGTCGGCGTGGCCCAGCGCACGGACGGTGCGGACGGCAGCGGCGAGGCGGACGGCGGCGGCGAGTCGGACGGCGGCGAGGCGCGGGGCAGCGGCGCGGACGACCGCGGTGGAACAGGTGGCATGAAGGAGGCGGTGGGATGACCGCGCCGGCGGACGGCAACAGCCCGATCGAGGTGCTGCTGGTCGAGGACGACCCGGGCGATGTGCTGATGACCCGGGAGGCGTTCGAGGAGCACAAGCTGCGTAACCGGCTGAACGTCGTCTCCGACGGTGCCGAGGCGCTGGCCTACCTGCGCCGCGAGGGCCAGTACGCGGACGCGGTGCTGCCCGACCTGATCCTGCTCGACCTGAACCTGCCCCGCCGGGACGGCCGGGAGGTGCTGGAGGAGATCAAGAAGGACGAGCAGCTCTGCCGGATCCCGGTGGTGGTGCTGACCACCTCCCAGGCCGACGAGGACATTCTGCGCAGCTACCAGCTGCACGCCAACGCGTACGTCACCAAGCCGGTGGACTTCGAACGGTTCATCTCGGTGGTCCGGCAGATCGACGAGTTCTTCGTCAGCGTGGTGAAGCTGCCGCCGCGTGGCTGACACCCTGCTCGACGAGGTCGCCGGGCTGTTGCGGGAGACCGCCGACCGGGTCGTACTGCCGTTGTTCCGTCACCTCGACACCGCCGACGTGACCGAGAAGGCCCCCGGCGAGCTGGTCACCGTCGCCGACCGCCGGGCCGAGGAGATGATCACCGCCGGGTTGCGCCGGCTGCGGCCCGGGTCCGTCGTCGTCGGCGAGGAGGCGGTCGCGGCCGACCCCGGTCTGCTGCGCCAGGTGCGCTCCGCGGGCGACGTGTGGCTCGTCGACCCGATCGACGGCACCGCCAACTTCGCGGCGGGCCGCTGCCCGTTCGCGTTGATGGTCTCCCTGATCACCGATGGCGAGCCGGCCGCCGCCTGGGTGCTCGACCCGTTGGCCGGGACGCTGGCGACTGCGCGCAGCGGCGAGGGGACGTACCTGGACGGGCGCCCGCTGCGGCTGCCGGCCGCGCCGCCGGACGGCGCGCTGCGGGGCGCCGCGATGACGAAGTTCCTCCCGCCGTCGGCGCGCCGCACAGTCGAGGCCGGCGGTGCGCGGATCGGCGAACTGCTGCCGGGGCAGCACTGCGCCGGCCGCGAGTACCTGGACCTGCTCACCGGCCGGCAGCAGTTCGTGCTCTTCTGGCGCACCCTGCCCTGGGACCACGGCCCGGGCACGTTGCTGGTGCGGGCCGCAGGCGGCGTGGCCCGCCGGTTCGACGGTACGGACTACCACCCCACCGGCACCGACCACGGCCTCCTGGTAGCCCTCAACGACCAGATCTGGACCCAGGTCCACACCGCCCTCCTCCCCACCTAGCCCACCCCACCCCACCCCGTTGATCATGAAGTTGGCGGGTGGTTCGGCGATCGAAAACCCCGCTAACTTCATGATCGACCCGACTTTGGGGCCGGTGGTGGGTGCGGAGGGTCGGGGGGTGGTCGCGGTGTGTTGATGGTTGGTGAGGGGCGCGGGTTGGGGGGCTGGTTGGCGGGGTTGGTTCCGGTATCGTGACCGGCGGTCTTCGCCAGCAGGCCGCCGACCGGCGCCGGCGGGGGCCGCCGCCGCGCAGGGTTGTCACCAGGGGCCGGCGGCCGACGAAGGGATGCTTTCGTGCGCAGGTCCATGCCCATCTGGCGGCGTGTCAACCGGCCGCTGATCGCCCTGCTCGCCGCCGTGGCGCTGCTGCTCGGTGTAGGCGCCGTGCCGGCGTACGCCGAGCCGAACGAGGGGGGCAGCAAGAAGCTGCGGGACGCCCTGGAGGCCACCGCCAAGGCGCACATCGAGGCCAAGCGCAAGCTCGACGCTTCCAAGCGCAAGCAGAAGCAGATGGCCAAGGAACTGGTCGACCTGGAGGGCCGGCTGGTCGAGCTGACCGAGCTGGTCGGCGAGGTGGCGGCGCAGTCCTACCGGGTCGGCCGGCTGAGTGCGGCCGCAGCGCTGCTGGAAAGCGCCAGCCCGGAGGCGTTCGTGCAGCGGGCCGCCAGCCTCGACGTGATGGCGCAGCGGGACGGGCGCCGGGTGCGCGAGCTGACCGAGGCACGCGAGCAGGCCCGGCAGGCCAAGCTCGCCATCAACGCCGAGGTACGCGAGCAGACCAAGCAACTCGCCGTGATGGCGAAGAAGAAGAAGGAGGCCGAGGCGGCCCTGGCTGCGGTCAGCTCGGGCAGCAGCGGTGGCTTCAGCGGCGGCAGTTCCACCTCGGCGCGGCCGGCACCCCGCAACTCCGACGGCTCCTGGCCGGGCGAGTCCTGCTCGGCGAACGACCCGACCACGTCCGGCTGCATCACGCCGCGCACCCTGCACGCGCTCCAGCAGACCCAGGCCGCCGGCTACAAGCGGCACGTCTCCTGCTACCGCAGCGGCGGTTCAGGCGAGCACCCCAAGGGCCGGGCCTGCGACTTCTCCGCCGCCACCAACGGCTTCGAGAACCGCACGGCGACCGGCGGCGACAAGGCGTACGGGGACAGCCTGGCCGCCTGGCACGTCCGTAACGCCGACCGGCTCGGTGTGCTCTACGTGATCTGGTACCGGCAGATCTGGCATCCGGGCACCGGATGGCGCGCGTACAGCGGCAGCGGCAGCCCGGCCGCCGACCACACGAACCATGTTCATCTCTCGATGTACTGACCCGTGCCCCGCCGATCGCTGCGTACCATCGCCACGGTGAACTCTCGATCGCCTGACCTCGCGGTCCCGTCCGCGCCCTCCGAACCGGCGGCGCCGCGCGCGCTGCCCAACGGGCTCGCCGCGTTCCTGGTCTTCTTCTCCAGCGGTGCCGTCCTGGTCCTGGAGACCGCCGCACTGCGCCTGGTCGGGCCGTACGTGGGGGTCACCCTCCAGGTGACCAGCTCGGTCATCGGCATCGCGCTGGCCGCCATCGCGTACGGGGCGTGGGCGGGCGGCTGGTTGGCCGACCGGCGCAACCCGCGCACCCTGCTGGCGCCGGCGCTGGTGCTGTCCGGCATCGCCACCGCGATCACCCTGCCCGCGGTCCGCTACGCCGGGGAGGTGCTGCGGGGCGGTGCGGTCAGCGGCGTACTGCTGCTGGTCGCGGTCGCCGTGTTCGCGCCCGCGATGTTGCTGTCCGCGGTCACCCCGCTGGTGGTCAAGCTCCAGCTCGCCGACCTGCGCCGGACCGGCCAGGTGGTCGGCCGGCTCTCCAGCATCGGCACGCTGGGCGCCGTCACGGCCACCCTGATCACCGGCTTCGTGCTGGTCGCCGCCCTGCCCAGCACGGTCATCCTGTTCGGGCTGGCCGCCTCGCTCGGCATCACCGGGATCGCCCTCGGGGTGTATCTGCACCGGCAGGACCGGGCCACGCTGCCCGGTCCGGCCCGGCTCAAGTCCGCCCTGGCGGTCCTCGGCCTGGTCGGGGCCGGGCTGACCATGGTCGCGTCGAACCCGTGCGACGTCGAGACGGCGTACCACTGCGCCCGGGTCGAGCCCGACCCGGGCCGGGCCAGCGGCCGGACGCTGCTGCTCAACTCGGCCCAGCACTCGTACGTCGACCTTGCCGATCCGACCCACCTGGAGTACGCGTACACCCGGTGGATCGGTGCGGTGGCCGACGTGATCGCCCCGGCGGGTCAGCGGCTCGACGCGCTGCACCTGGGCGGCGGCGGGTTCACCGTGCCGCGCTACCTGACCGCCACCCGGCCGGGCACCGACAACCTGGTCTTCGAGATCGACGGTGGACTGGTCGAGCTGGGGGAGCGGCGGCTCGGCGTACGCCAGGGACCGGACCTGCGGGCGGTGGTGGGCGACGCCCGGCTGCTGGTGGCCGCGGAGCCGACCGACAGCCGCGACTACGTGGTGGGCGACGCGTTCGGGCACCTGGTGGTGCCCTGGCACCTGGCCACCCGGGAGATGGCCGCCGAGATCCGCCGGGTCACCCGGCCCGGCGGGGTGTACGTGCAGAACGTCATCGACTACCCGCCGCTGCGGTTCATCCGCAGCGAGGTGGCCACCGTCGCCGCCGAGTTCCGGCACGTCGCGCTGATCGCGCCGCCGGAGGCCCTGGCCGGTGAGCGGGGGGCCAACTTCCTCATCGTGGCCTCCGACGCGCCGCTGCCGCTGGCGGCGGTGCAGGCCCGGCTGGACGCCGGCAACGAGCCGGCCAGCCTGCTCGCAGGCGGCGACCTGACCGACTTCGTCGGCGACGCGCTGGTGCTGACCGACGACTACGCCCCGGTGGACCAGCTGCTCGCGACCGCCTGATCGGGTGACATCGCTGACCGAATCCGACCAGGAAGGTGTAGCGGAGGCCACGACGGGCAAAAACGCCGACCATGGGCGGTGGGGTAGACAAGGGCGCGCAACTGCTCGGTGAGCGGTACCGGCTGATCGAGCGACTCGGCACGGGCGGGATGTCGGTGGTCTGGCGTGGCTACGACGAGGTGCTCGGCCGCCAGGTCGCGGTCAAGGTCCTCGCCTCCCGGCTGGCCAGCGACCGGGCGTTCCGGCACCGGATCCGGACCGAGGCCCAGGCCGCCGCCCGGCTCTGCCACCCCAACATCACCAACGTGTACGACTACGGCGAGTCCGAACAGTCCGGGTTGACCGTGCCGTACGTGGTGATGGAGCTGATCGACGGCCGCCCGCTGACCGCACGGCTCGCCCGTGACCGCCGCCTGCCCTGGCAGGAGGCGGTGACGGTGGCCGGGGAGGTCGCTTCCGCGTTGGCCACCGCGCATGCTCGCGGTGTGGTGCACCGCGACGTCACGCCCGGCAACGTGATGCTCACGTCGACCGGGGTGAAGGTGGTCGACTTCGGCATCTCAGCGCTGGTGGGGGAGAGTGAGAAGGGGCCGGACGGAGCCCTGCTCGGCACCCCGGCCTACCTCGCCCCGGAACGCCTCGACAACGGCCAGGTCAGCCCGGCCACCGACGTGTACGCGGTGGGGCTGCTGCTCTACCGGATGCTCACCGGGCGGCTGCCCTGGCGGGCCGACACCACCACGCAGATGCTGCGGGCGCACATGTACCGCGAGCCCGAGTCGATGCAGCCGGTGCCGGGACTGCCGGACAAGGTCGTCGACCTGGTCCACCGCTGCCTGGCGAAGCGGCCGACGGACCGGCCCTCCACCACCGAGCTGGCCCGGACCCTCGGCGAGGCGGCCGGCAAGGTGGTGGCGGTGACGGTGCCCGCCGACGGGCGAGCCGACCTGATGCTGCTGGCCACCGCCGGCACCACGATCCTGCCCTGGTCGACCGCGACCGACGCGCTGCCGTTTCTGGGTCTGCGCACCCGTCGCGCACTGGACCGCCGGCGCCGGGTCGAGGCGGCGGTGGCCGCCGCCGCGCTGGTGGCGGTGACGGCGGCGGTCTGGGGCGTCACCTCGCGCAGCCCGGCCAGTGGGGGCATCGACCAGCCAACCCAGGCCCGGATGGGTGGGATCCCCTGCCAGGTCACGTACGTGCTGCGGAAGGACTCCGGCAAGGACTTCACCGCCGAGTTGAGCCTGACCAACACCGGTGACCGGGAACTGCGCGACTGGACGATGCGCTTCGCCTTCCCCGGCCAGCAGCAGGTGACCGCGGCGACCCCGGCGCCGGTACGCCAGCATGGGCGCGCGGTCGCCGTACAGCCAGCCCCGCAGCGCCCGGCGCTGGCGCCCGGCGCCACCGAGAAGGTGAGCATGACCGGTACGTACACCGGGGCGAATTCGCTTCCGGTGGAGTTCCGGATCGGCGACGCGGTGTGCGGGGTGCAGGTCTCCGGCGTCGCCGGCACCGCCCCGACCAAGCCGGCGAAGGCCACCGCCGGCAAGGCCGGCACCGGCGGCTCCGGTGGGACCAAGGGCAAGCCGGGTGAGGCCAAGGGCAAGCCGGATGGGAAGAAGGGCAAGCCGGGGAAGGGGAAGGCGGTGGGGAAGAACGTCAAACCGGGCAAGGAGCAACCGAAGCCGGCGAACCCCGGGAAGGGGACGGCCAACGGCGTGTAGGCGGGTCACCGCCCGCGGCGCTCTGAGCTTGATCTTTAACCTGTGCGGCGTGGGCGCGGATTGACGGGCTTCGTCTTCTTCGGGGCTGGTGTCTTGGTGTTCGTGGTAGTCGC
>BIFP01000022.1 GCA_005402585.1 Micromonosporaceae bacterium KJ-029
ATGTCGATGGCATCAAGAGTGACCGTCACCAGCCGCCACGTCATCCTCGACCACGACCCCGCACCTCGGCGGTCCGAGGCGAAGCCTCTTTAGACGAGCTGTTCTGATTGTCACCGCAGCCGGCGGCCCTCGACCGACGGTAGGACGACACGTCGTTGCGGACGCTGACGGACCTCCGGCGCAGGAGATACAGAACTGGCGCCTACCGAGCACCACGCTAAGTGATCAGATGAGTCGCCGGAGCCGTCCACTCGTAGTGGATATGAGTGCTTCCGCTCGCAGCAAGAGGTTGCGCTGTACCTACTGGTATGTACAGAATGACGGCATGGAGTCGCGTCAACTGCTGGTCGAGACGATGAGCGAGCTCATGTGGGAGCGCGGCTACGCCGACACGAGCCCGCGCGACGTACGCGAGCGGTCCGGAGTGGGCCAGGGCAGCATGTACCACCACTTCCCGACCAAGCGGGACCTGGCGGTCGCCGCCCTTGAGCGCAACGTCGCCGACCTGTTACCGGCCGCATCCGAGCTCGACGGTCCGGGCAGCCCGATGGCCCGGATCGAGGCCTACCTGATGCGCCCCCGCGACGCCCTCAAGGGTTGCAAGGTCGGCCGGATGACCCAGGACCCCCAGGTCCGCGAGGACCCTGTGCTGCTTGCGCCGGTGGCCCGTGCGTTCGCCCAAGTCCACCTCAGCTGGGTGAGGGTGCTGGGCGAGGCGATCGCTGCAGGCGAACTGCGGTACGACCTCGACCCCGAGCGCCTCGCCCACACCCTGATGGCTGTCCTGCAGGGCGGCTACGTGCTCGCGATCGCGCAGCAGGACCCGGGCCCGTTCGACGACGCCCGCACCGGCGCCCTCGACCTGCTCCGGGCGGCGGCACCGACCACGCCGAACGACAAGAACGAGAAGAGAAAGCGAACGTCATGACGGTACGCATAGGCATCAACGGGTTCGGGCGGATCGGGCGCAGCTACCTGCGCGCCGCCCTGGCGAACAACGCCGACGTCGAGGTGGTCGCGGTCAACGATCTCACTGACGCCCGCACGCTGGCCGCCCTGCTCGAGTGGGACTCCATCTCCGGCCACCTCGACGGCGTCGCCTTCGAAGGCGACGCGATCACGATCCGGGGCAAGCGCATCACGGTCTTCGCGCAACAGGACCCGGCCGCTATCCCCTGGGGTGACGTCGGCGTCGACGTCGTCATCGAGTCCACCGGCCGCTTCACGGACGGCGTCGCGGCGGCGGCCCATCTCAAGGGCGGCGCGCGGAAGGTCATCATCTCGGCGCCGGCCACGGGGGACGTCCCCACGTTCGTCCTCGGGGTGAACGACGACAGGCTCGACCCGGACAGCCACGACATCTTCTCCAACGGCTCGTGCACCACGAATTCGCTCGCACCGCTGGCGAAGGTGCTGAACGACTCGTTCGGCATCGAGTCCGGCCTGATGACGACGGTCCACGCCTACACGGGCGACCAGCGGTTGCACGACGCCCCGCACTCCGACCTCCGCCGGGCCCGCGCGGCCGCCATCTCGACCATCCCCACGTCTTCCGGCGCGGCTAAGGCGATCGGCAAAGTCATCCCCGAGCTCGAAGGGCGTCTCACCGGCGCGGCGCTGCGCGTCCCCGTCCCGGCGGGTTCGATCACCGACCTCACCGTGGTCCTTCGGCACAGCGCCAGCGCCGAGGACGTCAACGCTGCGTTCCGCGAGGCGGCCGCCTCCCAGCAGCTTCAGCGCTACCTGCAGTACTCCGAGGCGCCGCTGGTCTCGGCGGACATCGTCGGCAACCCCTACTCGTCGATCTTCGACGCGCCACTGACCGAGGCCGTCGGGAACCACGTCAAAGTACTCGGCTGGTACGACAACGAGTGGGGATTCTCCAACCGCCTCGTCGAGTTCTCCGAGCGAATCGCCGCAGCCGCCTGACGGCCGCGGCCCGCCCACCCTCCGGCGCCGAAGGCGGAGAACGGGTTGCCGGAACCAGACCGGCGCCGCCGTACCCGTAGGCGATCGTCCGATGCTTCGCCTGAACGATCGGGGCGGCATCCCGCTCCTGGGCTACCTCGACCTCAAGCCCAAGGAAGTCCGCGGCTTCGTGCTGGCGGCGCAGCTGCGACTGGCAAACGCCAACGACCACAGTGGAGCACGGGCCGGCGGCAGGCTGGCTCCAACGGACGCCCACGGCAGATGCTCGGCTGGGGCAACCCAGCCGAGCATCTGCGCGATCTACTGACAATCACGTAACCATCAGTTGCGACGGTTACGCCACGAGCGTGACGGCCAAGAGAGCGGCCGGTAGCAGACCCGTCACTGCCGTTGCCGTCTGGACTGCTCGGCGTGGTCCTGGCCTGCCCAGCTCGGTGACGTTGCCCCGCACCACCAGTACGGCAACCGCCAAAGGTGCTGCGAAGGCCGCGCCGAAGACAAGTCCGCTCCACTGCGGGGCGATATTCAGTAATGCCGCCACCATCACCACCCACGTTGTCGCGGAGACGCGGAACGTGGTCCACATCAACCCTGTGTCGAGGCCCCAGATCATGGGCGCGATCCATCGCGGGAGATCTGCGCGGTATGCGAGTCTCTTTGATGTCTGACGGTGGAGCCCCGGCGCAAACGAGTCGGTCCTGATCGCGCGCACGTCGAAGACGACCGATGCGCCGGCTGCGATAATGAGGACAGCCATTGCAACCTGGTCATCGATGTACGGCCCGAACAGGGTGCCGACCTGGTAGAGCAGAGCGATGACAAACCCTGCCATTGCTATGTGGGAGACGGAGAGGACAAGCAGGAACTGCAGCCAATCTCGGCCCGCCCGGAACGACTCCCCTTGCACGAAGGGGCGGATTACTCCGATGAAGGATTGGCCTCAAGGGCTGAATAGTTGGGCGAAGCCGGCCATGGCGGCCAGCGCTACCACCCAGGCAGTTACCATACGTACCAGATGGAACAAGCGAACGTGCCGTTCCAGCAACTCGTGCCCGTGGTGCATTCACCGCAGCCGTACGTCCGTGAGCCGCTCGTGCACGTCCAGTAGGTGCGGCGGTAGCCCGACGGGCAGGTGTACCGGTCCTTGCTGACGGCGTAGTTGCACTGCTTGCACAGGGCGAGGTCGCAGCATGGCGAGCCTTGGCAGTCGGCCACGGCAGGCGATGACTTCAGCACGGTGGAAAGGCCTGCGATTATTGCAGACGCGGCACCCAGTGCGGCGAATCGTCGCCGACTGGTCCGTTCTGCGACGCTGGCCGTATTCGCGGGGATCACGCACTCCAATGTGTCACTCACAGCCGGATCGTTCCTTCCTTGGCGACGGGCATAGGGGTGATTGTCTTGCGGGGAGTTAGCAACGGCTGAAGTTGCCGGAAGGACGGCAGTGTCTGGGCCAGGAATGCCTCACCGGAACGGTAGAGTACGACCGAGGGCACCGTATCGATCCCTATGGCCTGCGCAATGCTCTCGTCGGTGTCGACGGTTGCCCTGCTGATCGGCACTTTCATGCCGTCGAGCCAGAGGCGACCCTCTTCTTCCGAACGAGCCTGTTGCAGAACGATCCAGACGTATTGCCAGTCCTGCCGGCGTAGCCCCTCCGCGATGGAACGGCAGGTGGTGCAGGAGACGGAAAGGAACAGCACCGCCAGGTGCGGTTCCTCATCCAATTCCGGAGGAAGCCCGACCAACGACGGCCTGATCGAGCCGTCGTCCGCGAAGGGAATCGGCGAGGGATTGTCCTCGAGTTTGAGTGTCGCTCGAATCAGTTCCAGCGTCTGGTACTGGTCGACCAGCGCCAGGACGCAGATGACCATGATGATGCTCAGGATCGCGACGACGACCCAGAGGAAGCCCATTGACTCTCCAGCACCTTGAGATAGCTCCAACTCCTGAAACCCAAGGGCAGAAGTTGGAAGACGACGATGATCACCGACAGCCCGACCGCTGAAACGGAGACCCAGAGCGGGCCCACGAATCGATCGGAGGTTCCGGAGTGTGCCACCCAGCCCACCGCCGACCACACTGGAAGCAAGGCATACTGCCGCCAGCCAAGATCGCTCTGCGACTTACGGCCGAGACAGGAACAACGGACAGAATCGCCATGAATCTGCGCGATCAGCGCTGCAACAGCGAAGGACAATCCGAGAGCGACAACGATGACCGCCGTCAGCCATAGCCTCGGCGCGGCCAGCAGTAATATCGCCGCTGCGAATTCGACAACGCAGACGGCAGCCGCCAGAAAATGTGGAGCCGGCATCCGCAGCGCCCGGATCGTTTGCCGGATTGCGCTTGGCGCCACGAGCTTCTGGCCCGCCGAATAGAGCAGCACCGACGCCGCGACCAGACGCACCGCCGCGTCAACGGCGACCAGCATCTCAGGCGGCACGAACAGCCAGCACTTGCGCGTCCGGCAATTCGGTGTCCAGGACGCAGACGCGGACCCGCTTCGAAGTGCGCATCGGCAGCAGAGGAGACTCCGCAAGGCGTTCGCCCGCCAGCTCGTAGCTTCCGTCATTGCGCTGCTTGGGCACCCCGGTCAACCAATGCACGACGGGCACGGCGGCGAGCGCCAGCCCGTCCCAGTTGTCGGTGACCGTGACAAGGTCACCCGGCCGGGGTGTGACACCTTCCGGGAAGCCGGCGAATGGCACTTGTGCCGGAACGGTGACCTTCGTTCGATTGGCCCGTTTCGGCGCGGCAATTACCCCTACCCCGCCGCTAGCCGTCGAGACCCGGCCAAGATCGCCACGGGATGTGGCCTGATTCGGGTCCACCTGCGGCGCCGCCGAGGCGACCTGCTCCGAAACGGCAACCAACGTGACGGCGGAACCGACGACGGTCCCAACTCTGAGTACCTGACGCCGCGAGATCCCTCGCTTTTCACTCATACTTACTCCCCGTGATCTGTTAGATGCTTACGCATGTCGATGCTGCCGGAGCGGCCCACCATTGACAAGACCCGCTGGCCAAGAAAATCATGAAAGAGTGTCCAGGCACTCCAGCCGGAGATGTTGATCTGAGCCGGGGCGAGGTTCACCCGGGTCCGGAGCGGGTGCAGACACCGTCGAGCATGGACGGACACTTCCGCGTCGCCCTCCTCCACGGCCTGGAACACGGGCAGGTTTACACCACCGGCGACCAGACCGCCGTTGACCCGCAACAGCAAACCGAGGCATCGGCGCCGCCCTGCTCACCGACGGGCCGGTCATCGGGCGCATGTGGCGAGGCGCCCCGCACGCCAACGGCCGAACCCCGGTCCCACCCACCAGACCACGTCGACGGTCTGTGTGAAGGCCCCGGCCGTATCCGATACGTGCGGCCGGCGACGTGGCCACCACCCCGGCCTCCGACCCCGGGGTGGTTCACATTGCGGTCGTATCGCAATGGCGGCTACGCTCGGATGCAATGCAGTTGCATTGCAAAGGGATGGTGGCAGATGCGCGTGGTCCCGTTGTCCGAGGCGACCGCCGACATGGTTGACCTGGTGGGCGGAAAGGCCGCCGGCCTCGGCGAGTTGATCGCGCGGGGCGAACGGGTCCCGCCCGGGTTCTGTGTGACCACCGAGGCGTACCGGCAGGGCACGGTCCCGGAGAGGGAGGTCGTCGAGGCGTACCAACGGTTGGGCTGCGGCCCGGTGGCGGTGCGCTCCAGCGCGACCGCCGAGGATCTTCCGGACGCTAGTTTCGCCGGGCAGCACCACACCGTCCTGAACGTCACCGACGCCGCCGAGCTGATGGCCGCGATCGTCAAGTGCTGGGAGTCGCTGCACAGCGACCGCGCCGTGGCCTACCGCGAGGCGCGCGCGGTCGAGGACGCCAGCGTACTCATGGCCGTGGTGGTGCAGCGGATGATCGACCCCGCGGTGGCGGGGGTGCTGTTCACCGCCAACCCGCTGACCGGCTGTCGTACGGAGATGCTGGTCGACGCCGCCGCGGGTCTCGGCACCATGGTCGTCGACGGCGCCTCCGCCGTCAGCCACTACACACTGAACGAAGCAACAGACGGAGCGCCGGACGATGCCCCGGGCGACCTGACGCCGGCCCAGCGGGCAGAGCTGCGGGCCGTGGGGGAACGGTTGCAGGCGCAGTTCGGACAGCCGCAGGACGTGGAATGGGCGATCGACCGCGAGGGCACCCTGTGGTTGCTCCAGTCCCGGCCGATCACCACCCTGTTCCCACTGCCCCCGGCGACCGCGAAACCACTGCCCCGGGTCTACCTGGAGTTCGGGCACGTGCAGGGCATGCTTCAGCCGGTCACCCCGATGGGCATGTCGACGCTCAGGTCGATGGTCGCGGCGATGCTCGCCTCGGTCGGGGTACGGGTGAACATCGTCGACATCGGCGGGCGCCTGTACGGCGACCTGACGGATCTGGCCCGGGACAGGTTCACCCGCAAGCGACTGGTTCAGCTCATGGCGGTGGACTTCGGCCCACGGGCCCAGGCGGTGATGGAGTACGTCCTGGCCGACCCCCGGTTCGCCCCGCGCAAGGGCCGGGCACCACGCGAGGGCCGGGCCCCGCGTGCGGGCGCGGCGAACGGCGCGGCCCTGCGGACGGCCGTACGGGCTGTGGCCGGCATCACCCGGACGCTGGCCCGTCCCGACGCCGCGCGGCTGCGGGTGTTCCGCGCCATCGATCGGATGCGGCTGGAGTCGACCGCGCCGGAGGGGCTGCACACCGCGGCCGACCGGCTGCGGTTCGTCCAGGAGCAGGACCTGACCGACAGCCCGGACGAGATCATCTGGCCGATCGTGACCGGCATGCTGGTGGCCGCCCTGCCGGCCCGACTCCTCAAGGGCATCGCCCGCCCGGACGAGATCCACACCGTCCTCGGCGGGATGCCCCACAACGTCACCATCGAGATGGACCTGGCCCTGTGGCGGCTCGCCCAGGGCGCCGGTGAGCACCGCCGCCTGCTGCTCGACACACCGGCGGAGGACCTCGCCGACCGGTACCGGCGTGGGGTACTGCCGGACATCGGGCTGGCGGCGTTTCTGGACACCTACGGCCACCGGGGCGTGGCTGAGGTCGACCTCGGCGTGCCGCGCTGGGACGAGGATCCCAGCCCGGTCTTCGCCATGATCGCCAACTACCTGCGCGTCACCGACCCGCAACAGGCACCGGACCGGCGGTTCGCCCGCGCCGCCGAGGCGGCCGAAGCCACCCTGCGCGAACTCGCCGCGCGAACCCGGCGGCGCCGGCCGGTACGCGGCCGGATCGCCACGTTCCTCCTTCGCCGGGCGCGGTCGCTGGCCGGGCTGCGGGAGGCCGGCAAGTTCGCCGGCCTGTTCCGGCTGCGGGCGGTACGGCGGCAACTGCTGCTCGTCGGCGCCGACCTGCACCGAGCCGGACTGTTGGCGCGGCCCGACGACATCATGTTCCTGACCATCGACGAGGCCACCTCAGCCGTCCACGCGGGAGCCGACCACCGGGACACCGTCACCGCCCGCAGGGCGGCACACCGGACCGAGTCGCGACGCCGGAGCGTGCCGGTCGCGCTGCTGTCCGACGGCACCGACGTGGAGGCCATCCTCCCGGCGGCCGCCCACACCGACCGTGTACTCAGCGGCGTGGGTGCCGCGGCGGGCCGGGTGACCGGCCCGGCCCGGGTCGTCCGCGACCCGGCCACCGCCCACATCGAACCCGGCGAGATCCTGATCGCCGCGACCACCGACCCCGGCTGGACGCCACTGTTCCTCACCATCGGCGCGCTGGTCACCGAGACCGGCGCGATCATGGCACACGGTCCGACCGTGGCCCGGGAGTACGGCATTCCCGCGGTCATCTGCGTTCCCGGCGCCACCCGGAAGATCTCCACCGGTCAGGTCGTCACCGTGGACGGCGCGGCCGGAACCGTCACCATCGACTGACGGCGACCACGCCGCCGCCGTCACGTACCGGTGCGACCGCCTGTGAAAACATCCACGTCATGCCCAAGAAGGTGGACCGCCAGCAGCGACGAACGCTCATCGCCGACGCGTTGATGCGGGTCGCCGCGGATCAGGGCCTGGAGGCTGTCAGCCTGCGTCACGTGGCGGTCGAGGCCGGCGTCTCGGCGGGGATGGTGCAGCACTACTTCCGCACCAAGGACGAGATGATGTCGTTCGCGCTGGCCGTGGTCCACGACCGAGGCCAGGTCCGGGTGACCGAGGCGGTGGCGCGGCTCGGTGACGATCCGCCTCCGCGGCTGCTGCTGCGGACGACGCTCGCGGCGCTGTTGCCGCTCGACGAACAGTCCCGCGACGACGGGCGGGTGGCACTGGCGTTCCTCGCCTACACAGCGGTACGCCCGACGGTCGCCTCGCCGCTGCGCGAGGAGACCGCGCAACTGGTCGACTTCATCGCCGGCCTGCTCCCGGCCCCGAACGCCGCCGAGGCCGCGGCCGGCCTGCTGGCCCTGATGGAGGGCCTGGGTGTCTACCTGCTGGTCGGGCACTACACCGCCGAGCAGGCCCTGGCCGCGTTGGACACCCACCTCGACCTGGTCTTCACGTCCGGTTGATCCCGTCGCCGGAGCGGTGACCATTCGGCGGGGGTTGGCGGTGCGGGCCGGCGAACCGCCGGATCGGACGACGGGCCGGAACAGATCCTGACGAGCCGCCGGCGTCACCCAGCGTCGTTCCCGCTCACCCGGGCAGGGTACGCGCCGAGCATCCGCCCAGGTCAACAAGGTTCGATCGACGACCCGCCGGTGAGGTCGCCCTAACCCGGCCAGCTAAGGTAAGGCGAACCTAACCTCGTATTTCACGGGAGACTCGTGACCACCCTCGTCAGCCGGCCGGCCGCCGCCGGCCACCGCACCGGCGCCCGGGGTGGTCGCCGCTTCGCGATCACCCTCGCCGCCGGGCTGGTACTGCTGCTCACCGTGCTGGCCAGCTTCGCCCTCGGCAGCCGGCCACTCGCCGTGGACCAGGTGTGGCACGCCCTGGTCGCCCCGGATGGCGGCGAGGCGAGCACCATCGTCCGCGAGCTGCGGATGCCCCGTACCGCCCTCGGGCTCGCCGTCGGCCTGGCGCTCGCGGTGGCCGGGGTGCTGTTCCAGGCCCTCACCCGCAACCCGCTCGCCGAACCGCGGATCCTCGGCATCAGCGCCGGGGCCTCGTGCGGCGTGGTGCTGGCCATCTCGGTGTTCGGCGTCGGCTCGCTGGCCGGGTACGTGTGGTTCGGCATCGGCGGCGCGCTCCTCGCCGGGCTGCTGGTCCTCACCATCGCCTCCCGAGCCCGGGAGGGCGCCAGCCCGGTCACCCTCGCGCTGGTCGGCGCCGCCCTCGACGCCAGCCTCGCCTCCGTGGTGTACGCGCTGCTCAGCATCAACACCCGCACCTTCGAGGAGTACCGCTTCTGGGTGGTCGGCGGGCTCACCGGCCGGGACCTGTCCGTCGCCGCGCAGGTGCTGCCGTTCGTGCTGGCCGGGCTGGCACTGGCCGCCCTGGTCGCCCGCGGCCTGGACGCGCTCGCCCTCGGCGACGACGTGGCCCGCGGCCTCGGCCACCGGATCGGCCTGGTCCGCCTCGGCGGTGGCGCCGCCGCCGTACTGCTGACCGGCGCCGCGGTCGCCGCCGCCGGGCCGATCGCGTTCGTCGGGCTGGCCGTGCCGCACCTGGCCCGGGCGCTGGTGGGCGCCGATCACCGCTGGACCCTGGCGGTCTCCGCGCTGCTCGGACCGGCGCTGCTGCTCGGCGCCGACGTCGTCGGCCGGCTGGTCGCCCCACCCGGCGAGATACCCGCCGGGATCGTCACCGCGTTGATCGGCGCGCCGCTGCTCGCCGTCCTGGTCCGCCGGGCCCGGTTGGTGACCGCGTGAGCGCCGCCACCCGGCTCGCGGCGAGCCCCGACACGCCGTCCGCCGTCGATCGGCTACCCGGCCGCGCACTGCTGCGGGTCGGTCCGGTCCGGGTGCAGATCCGGCGCCGCTCGGTGCTGGTCGCCGTCGCGCTGACCGGACTACTCGCGATGGCCATGGTGCTCAGCCTCTCCCTCGGCACCCCGTACGTCGCCCCGGCCGACGTGCTGCGTGCGCTGTCCGGCGCCGGCACCCCGTACGACCTGGTGGTCCTGAATCTGCGGCTGCCCCGGCTGGTGCTGGCCGCGGTGGCCGGCGCGGCGTTCGGGGTGGCCGGCACCCTGATCCAGAGCGTCGCCCGCAACCCGCTGGCCAGCCCGGACGTCATCGGCATCACCCAGGGCGCCGGGCTCGCCGCGACGGTGGCCCTGACCAGCGGCGCGGCCGCCGTGCTGGTGGCACCGGCGGCGCTGGCCGGCGGCCTGGTCGCCGCCCTGGTGGTGTTCGCCCTCGGCACCCGGCACGGGCTCGCCGCCCAGCGGTTCGTGCTGGCCGGGGTGGCGGTCGCCTTCGCCCTGCGGGCGCTCACCGAGGTGGTCATGCTCACCGCCGACCCGATCGACGGGCTCCGCGCGCAGGTCTGGCTGATCGGCACGCTCGCCGGCCGGGGCTGGACGGAGACCACCTGGATCGCCGGCACCCTGCTCATCCTGCTGCCCGTACTGGCCTGGGCCGGCTGGGCACTCAACAGCACCGCGTTGGACGACGACACCGCGAAGGGCATCGGGCTGCGTCCGGTGGCCCGCCGGATCGGGCTCGCCGGCACCGGCGTGATCACCGCGGCGATGGTCACCGCCCAGGTCGGCGCGGTGGACTTCGTCGCCCTGGTCGCGCCGCAGGTGGCACGGCGGCTGGTCCGGGCCGAGCGACCGCCGCTGCTCTGCGCCGCGCTGCTCGGCGCCCTGCTGCTGGTGCTGGCCGACCTGGCCGGCCGGCGACTCTTCGCGCCCACCCAACTGCCGGCCGGCGTGCTGACCGCCGCGATCGGCGGCCCCTACCTGCTGTACCTGCTGCTGCGCGGTCGCCGGAGGCCGTCATGACCAGCACCGGCAACCGGCGTCCCGCCGGACACCCTTCCGTCCACCCCGCTGAGGAGGCGTGATGCTCTCCACCCGTGACCTGGTCGCCGGCTACGACGAGCGGACCGTGCTGGACGGGCTGGATCTGGACCTGCCCGCCGACGCGTTCACCGTGATCGTCGGGCCGAACGCCTGCGGCAAGTCCACCCTGCTGCGGACCCTGGCCCGGCTGCTCACCCCGCGACGCGGCACCGTGCTGCTGGACGGCGCCGCGATCCGGGAGCTGCCCACCCGGGAGGTGGCCCGCCGGCTGGGTGTGCTGCCGCAGAGCCCGCTGGTGCCGGAGGGCGTCACCGTGGCCGACCTGGTCGGGCGCGGACGGCAGCCGTACCAGCGCTGGTGGCGGCAGTGGTCGGAACAGGACGGCGCGGCGGTGGACCAGGCAATGCGGCTGGCGGACGTCGCCGACCTCGCGGACCGGCCGGTGGACACCCTCTCCGGCGGCCAGCGGCAACGGGTGTGGATCGCGATGACCCTCGCCCAGGACACCGAGGCGCTGCTGCTGGACGAGCCGACCACCTTCCTCGACCTGGCTCACCAGGTGGAGGTGTTGGACCTGCTGCACCGGCTGCGCACCGAGCGGGGCCGCACCGTGGTCGCCGTGCTGCACGACCTCAACCAGGCCGCCCGGTACGCCGACCACCTGATCGCGATGCGGGCCGGCGCCGTGGTGGCCGCCGGGCCACCGCGCGCCATCCTCACCACGGATCTGGTCCGCGAGGTGTTCGGGCTCGACTGCCTGGTCGTGCCCTGCCCGGTGACCGGGGCACCGCTGGTGGTGCCCGCAATCACCAGTCCGACGCTGGCCGCCGGTGCCAGCTCCCCGGCCACCGGATCGTCCGGTGCCGTCCCGGTCGGCGAGGACGCCCCCGCCGGCTCGTACCCCTCGAAAGGAAACTGATGCGTCGTCTCATCGCCGCCCTCACCGCGGCCGTCGCCCTCGGCGCCGGACTCACCGCCTGCGGTGAGAGCGACCCGGTCGCCGGCACCACCGGCGGGGAGACCCGGGAGATCACCCACGCCATGGGCACCACCAGGGTGCCGGTCGAGCCGAAACGGGTCGTGGTGCTCGACACAGACAAGATCGACACCGCGCTGTCCCTCGGGGTCACCCCGATCGGCGCCGCCACCGCCGGTGAGGCGAGGAGTTGGCCGACCTACTTCGGCGAGGAGAAGCTCGCCGGCATCAAGGAGGTGGGCGTCCTCACCGAGCCCGACCTGGAGGCGATCAACGAGCTCAAGCCGGACCTCATCCTCGGCAGCAAGTTCCGCCAGGAGAAGTTCTACGACGAGTTGGCCGCGATCGCCCCGACGGTCTTCACGGAGAAGGTCGGTATCACCTGGAAGGAGAACTTCCTGCTGGACGGCAAGGCGCTCGGCAAGGAGCAGGAGGCGAAGGACCTGCTCGCCGGGTACGAGACGCGGGCCAGGGAGTTCGGCACCAGCCTCGGTGACGCCGCCGCCCGCACGGTGTCCATCGTGCGGTTCATGCCGACCGAGATCCGGGTCTACGGGCCGGACTCGTTCTCCGGCATCGTGATCGGCGACACCGGTCTGGGCCGGCCGGAACGGCAACTGCTCACCGGCAAGGAGGACCGGCGGATGGACCGGGTGAGCCCGGAGCGGATCAGCGAGGTCGACGGTGACACCATCTTCGTGACCGCGTACGGCCAGAAGGCCGCGGCCGAGCAGACCAAGGTCACCGGCGGCACGCTGTGGAAGGGCCTGTCGGCGGTCCAGGCGGGCAGGGCGCACGTGGTCTCCGACGAGATCTGGATGACCGGCATCGGCGTCGGCGCCGCCAACCGGATCCTCGACGACCTCCAGAAGTACCTGGCCGCCTGACCGCCCCGCGCGTCCGACGACGTGGTGGTCTTCCCCGCCTGGGCAGACCACCACAAGCTGGCCGCGACACGAGCGACGTCGACCCCGGCATGGGGTCCGTGGGCATCACGGCGCGGCACCGGGGCGCACGCGCCGTCGGCCACCGGTCCGGCTCGCCGGATGGTGCCGGTGGTGGGGCAGGGTCAGCGGGCGAGCAGGTCGGCGTGGGCCGCGCGCAGCCGGGCCAGTGCGGGATCGCTGCCCGGGGGAAACCGGCGATCCAGCTCGGCCCACACCTCGGCGAGCGCCGCGGTCACCGCCCGCAGTTCGGCGGCGTGCCGGCGGGCGCTCTGCTCGCGCTGGGTCTCGAGGCGCCGGGACCACCCGGCGGTGACCTCGGCGAGACGGTCGGCGTCGGCGCGGGCCTGGGCGGCGGTGCGGGCGACGCCCACCGGCACGATCGCGGCGACCGGCCGGGGGTCGCCGTCGCGGGTGACCACGGTGACGGTGTCGGTCAGCTCCGCCATCGCGACGAGTTGACTGAGCCGGGTGCGCGCCTCGCGCAGGGGCAGCGAGCGCGGCGGGACGTTCTGCGGGGTGAGGGCGGGGACAGCCATGAATACATCCTCGGTACCGGGTACGACACTTTCCGCAACCGTCCAAGAGGGAGGGTGGCGCCGGCCTGTGGGACGACGCCAGCGCCGCCCCTCGCGGCCCTTGTCACCGCCGCCACCACGCTCGTGCCGACCACGCCGGCGCTGGCCGCCAGCCCGACCGCCACCTTCGTCAAGACCGCCGACTGGGGCACCGGATGGAAGGGCAAGTACATCGTCACCAAAGCTGGATCCAGCGCCATCACCTCCTGCCAGGTCGCGTTCAGCCTGCGCGCCGGGACCACCCTCGGGTCCTACTGGGACGCCACCCTCAGCAGCGCCAGCCAGCGGCACACCTTCACCAAACCGCTCCGGGAACGGCACCGTCGCCCCCGGCGGGAACACGCGATGGTGCTGGTCGGTGCGAGCGTCCAGAGAAAACGTCATACGCCGACGTTAGGTTGCCCGTTGTGCGGCTTCGGTACAACTACCGCGTCTACCCGACGCCCGGCCAGCAGGAGGCGCTGGCGCGGGCGTTTGGGTGTGCGCGGGTGGTGTTCAACGACGGGCTGCGCGCACGGCAGGCCGCGCGGGAGCAGGGACTGCCGTACATCTCGGACGGGGACCTGTCGAAGCGGGTGATTACCGAGGCGAAGAAGACGCCCGAGCGAGAGTGGCTGAGTGAGGTGTCGTCGGTGGTGCTGCAACAGGCCCTCGCGGACCTGAACACCGCCTACCGGAACTTCTTCGCCTCCCTGTCCGGTAAGCGCAAGGGGCGCAAGGTCGCGCCACCGCGGTTCCGCTCCCGCAAGGACAATCGGCAGGCGATCCGGTTCACAGCCAACGCCCAGTTCAGGGTTCTCGGCAACGGCAGGTTGCGGCTGCCGAAGATCGGCGATGTGGTGGCGCGGTGGTCGCGGGCCCTGCCCGCTGAACCGAGCTCGGTCACGATCGTCAAGGATGCGGCCGGACGATACTTCGCCTCCTTTGTCGTGGCCACCACCGACGAGCCGCTGCCTACGGTTGACGCCGAGGTGGGCATCGACCTGGGCCTGACCCACTTCGCGGTCCTGTCCAACGGCAGGAAAGTCACGACACCGAAGTTCCTACGCCGCGCTGCCCGCAAGCTACGCCGCTTGCAGCAGGACCTGTCCCGCAAGCAACGGGCAAGCAACAACCGCACCAAGGCCGCCGTCAAGGTCGCCAAGGCACACGCCCGGGTAGCCGACACCCGGCGGGACTGGCAGCACAAGCTCTCGACGAAGATCATCCGCGACAGCCAAGCGGTGTACGTCGAGGACCTGTGCGTGGCCGGGCTCGGCCGGACCTGGCTCGCCAAGTCCGTCCACGACGCCGGATGGGCATCCTTCATCGCCATGTTGGAGTACAAGGCTGCCCGGGCCGGACGGACCTTCGGGAAAATCAGCCGGTTCACACCCACGTCGCAAATGTGTTCGAAGTGTCGCCGGATCGACGGACCCAAACCACTGAACGTCCGGACATGGACCTGCCCCTGCGGCGCGGTCCACGACCGGGATGTCAACGCGGCGATCAACATCCTCGCGGCGGGACGCGCCGAGAGGCTAAACGCCTGTGGAGCGCAGGTAAGACCGGCACCCGTGCCGGCACCGCGCCGAGAAGCAGGAATCCACCCAGGCGCCACGCGCGGTACGCGCGCAGCGCGGAGGGAATCCCCGTCCATTAGGGCGGGGAGAACATCAACAGTGGGAGTTCAGCCGCAACCACCACGGCCCGTTCCTCAAGGCCCTGTCCTGACCCGGGACCCGGTCGTGGCCGCGATCGGCTCGCGGCCACGACCGGGCCGGGTACCCGCGGATCAGCGAGGCGGGTGAGGGCGCCGGGACGGAAACTGGGCGCCTGGCTGGGCCGGAATGGACCGGGCCCGCAACCCGGCCAGGTCCGGCGCGTCCGCGCCGGTGGGGCCGACCCGGTCGGGCCCACCGCCACCGGCGCCCGCGGCTGCCGGGCATCCAGCCGCGGCCGCGCGGTCCTCCTCGGTGGGAATGGTCAGGCCGGCGAGTGGTAGGCCAGCACACCCCGGTTGACGGCGCCGATCGCCTGCCGGGCGGTGGCCCGCAGCTCGGTCGAGGCACCGCCGGAGTCGGCCAGCTGACCGAGCAGGTCCACCACCTGCCGAGCCCACCGGACGAAGTCCCCGGCCGGCATCTCACCGTCGAGTTCGTGCCCGCTGGCCAGTACCTTGGCCAGCGCCTCGCCCCGGGCCCAGCGGTAGATCGGCCACGCGAAGCCCAGGTCCGGCTCGCGGGTGACGGTCAGCCCGCGGGACGCCTCGTCGGCCTCGATCTCGCTCCACAGCTTCAGCGTCGCGTCCACCGCTTCGGCGGTCGCGCCACGCGGCAGCGAGGCCCGCTCGTCGACGTCGCGGCGGGCCTCGAAGACCACCACGGAGACCGCGGCGGCCAGCTCGGCCGGGGACAGCCCGTCCCAGACACCCCGGCGCAGGCACTCCGCCACCAGCAGGTCGGCCTCCGTCCAGATCCGCCCGAGCATCCGTCCGGCGTCGGTCACCGAGCCCTCGGCGGTGAGGTAGCCGCGCGTGGTGAGCAGCGCGACGATCCGGTCGAAGGTACGCGCCAACGACCCCGTCCGCCCGGCGACCCGCTGCCGCAGCTCCTCGGTGTCCCGCTCCAGCCGTCGGCGGCGCTCCGCCCACCGGGCGTGTTCCTCCCGCTCCGGGCACGCGTGGCAGGGGTGCCGCCGCAGCTCGCTGCGGAGCTGGGTGAGCCGGTGGTCCTCCCCCGACTGCCGGCCCCGGGCGCCCCGCCGGGAGTGCCGGTCCAGGCCGGTGCCGGTGACCTGCGCCGCCAGGTCACGCCGGGCGGCCGGATTGCGGTGGTTGAAGTGCTTCGGCACCCGGATCCGCGCCAACACCTCGGCCGGGGTGGTGAAGTCGGCCGGGCTGACCCGCCCGGCCCACCGGTCCTGGGTGAGCACCAGCGGCCGGGGTTCGCTGAAGCCACCCGCCGCCGGGTCGAGCACCACGGCCAGGCCGGCCCGGCGCCCGGACGGCACCCGGATCACGTCGCCGACCCGCAGCCGCTCCAGCGCCGCCACCGCCGCCGCCCGGCGCTGGCTCTGCCCCTGCCGGGCGATGGCCCGCTCCCGGTCGGCGATGGCCACCCGCAGCGCGAAGTACTCGTCGAAGTCACCGTGGTGGCAGGCCGCCTCCGCGCCGTACGCCTCG
Organism: Micromonosporaceae bacterium KJ-029; assembly: GCA_005402585.1. Taxonomy (GTDB): domain Bacteria; phylum Actinomycetota; class Actinomycetes; order Mycobacteriales; family Micromonosporaceae; genus Micromonospora. The sequence continues at coordinate 16,554 of BIFP01000022.1, forward strand.
ATGGTCTCGGTGTTGCGCTGCACCTGCCGGGCCAGGCCGACCACCGACCGGTCCGCCTGGAACTGCGCGAACGACGACTCCAGCAACGCTCGGGCCGGCTCCGCGCCGACGCTGCCGACCAGGTTCACCGCCATGTTGTACGAGGGCCGGAAGCTGGAGCGCAGCGGATAGGTACGGGTGGAGGCCAGCCCGGCCACGTGCCGGGGGTCGGTCTCCGGGGACCACACCACCACGGCGTGCCCCTCGATGTCGATGCCCCGGCGCCCGGCCCGCCCGGTGAGCTGGGTGTACTCCCCCGGCGTCAGGTCGACGTGCGCCTCGCCGTTGTACTTGACCAGCCGCTCCAGCACCACGCAGCGGGCCGGCATGTTGATTCCCAGGGCGAGGGTCTCGGTGGCGAAGACCGCCTTGACCAGCCCGCGGACGAACAGCTCCTCGACGACCTCCTTGAACGCCGGCAGCATCCCGGCGTGGTGGGCGGCCAGCCCGCGCTCCAGGCCGTCGAGCCACTCCCAGTAGCCCAGCACCGACAGGTCCTCGCCGGGGATGGCGGTCACCCGGGACTCCACCACCCGGCGGATCTCCGCCCGCTCCTCGGGCGAGGTCAGCCGCAGCCCGGCCGCCAGGCACTGCTGCACCGCCGCGTCGCAGCCGGCCCGGCTGAAGATGAACAGGATCGCCGGCAGCAGCCCCTCGCGGTCCAGCCGGTCGACGATGTCCGGCCGCAGCGGCCCACGCCAGCGCGGTCCCCGCCGTCCGGCACCCGGCCCGGCGGAGCGTCCCTCGCCAAGATCGAGCCGGCGTACCGTGTCCCGGGTGTAGCGCAGCAACTCCGGGTGCACGTCGTGCTTGCGGGCGGCGTCGGCGTCGTGGAACAGGTCGAACATCCGCTTGCCGACCAGCATGTGCTGCCACAGCGGCACCGGCCGGTGCTCGCTGACCACCACCGTCGTCTCGCCGCGCACCGTGATCAGCCAGTCGGCGAACTCCTCGGCGTTGGACACCGTCGCCGACAGCGACACCAGGGTGACCGAGGCGGGCAGGTGGATGATGACCTCCTCCCACACCCCGCCCCGGAACCGGTCGGCGAGGTAGTGCACCTCGTCCATCACCACGTACGCCAGGCCCTCCAGGGTGGCCGAACCGGCGTAGAGCATGTTGCGCAGCACCTCGGTGGTCATCACCACCACCGGGGCGTCCCCGTTGATCGCGTTGTCGCCGGTGAGCAGCCCCACCTGGTCGGCGCCGTAGCGGTCCACCAGGTCGTGGTACTTCTGGTTGGACAGCGCCTTGATCGGGGTGGTGTAGAAGCACTTGCGCCGGGCGCCGTCGGCCGGCGCCGGCTGCCCGGGCGTGCCACGCAGCGCCAGGTGTACGGCGAACTCACCGACCACCGTCTTGCCGGCCCCGGTCGGGGCGCACACCAGCACGCCGCTGCCCCGCTCCAGGGCCTGGCACGACTCCCGCTGGAAGTCGTCGAGGTCGAACCCGAGGTCGGAGGTGAACTCTTCCAGCGCCGGGAACTGTGAGGCCTGCGCGGCCCGGCGGCGCGCCGCGGCGTACCGCTCGGCGGGGCTCGACATGCCCTCAAGATTAGTGCGTGCCCTCGGCGGCCACCTGGCAAGGCCGTCCGGCAACGCGGTCGGAGTGGGTAGGTAGGGTGCACGACGTGCCGGATCATGCCGAACCGACCGACGCCGTACGCGGCATCCACGACGACACCCGGCCGGGCCCGTCACGCCGGCCCGTGAAGGCGGTGCTGCTCGACTTCCACGGCACGCTCGCCCAGGTGGAGGAGCCCCGCGACTGGGTGCTGGCCGCCGCGGCGACGTGCGGCGTGACGCTGGACCGGGTCCGGGCCACCGCGCTGGCCGACCGGCTGCTCACCGCCGGTCGGGCCGGTGGGCCGCTGCCCACCCGGGTGCCTCCAGGGCTGGCCGAGCTGTGGGCCGACCGCGACCTGTACCCGTACGCCCACCGGGGCGCGTACACCGGGCTGGCCGCCACGGTCGACGCGGGCATCGACGGCTTGGCCGAGGCGCTCTACGAGCGCGTCCTGGTGCCGGAGGGCTGGGTTCCCTACCCGGACACCGCGCCCACCCTCGCCGCGCTGCGCCGGGCCGGGGTACCGGTGGCCGTGGTCAGCAACATCGGCTTCGACCTCCGGCCGATCTTCGACGCCTGGGGCCTCACCGACCTGGTCGACGCCTTCGTGCTGTCGTACGAGGTGGGCCGCTGCAAGCCGGACCCGGGCATCTTCTGGCGGGCCTGCGGCATGCTCGGCGTCGACCCGGAGGAGGCGCTGATGGTGGGCGACACCCCCGCCGACGCCGGCGCCGTGGCGGCCGGCTGCGCCGTCCTCGTCCTCCCCGCCGCCGGCCCCGGCCACCCCAACGGCCTCGGCTCCATCCTCGCCCTAACCCACCCCACGCCCTAACCCACCCCGCCCCGCCCCACCCCGCCGCCCCGCCCCGCCCCGCCCCGCCCCGCCCCGCCCCTGTCGATCATGCAGTTGTGGTGCCTGCTTTCGCCGGATTCGCCGGCTTTGCGGGGCACCACAACTGCATGATCGGCGAGCAACCGCGCGGGCGGGTGGTCAGCGGAGGAGGTGGAGGGCCTGGGGGACGGCGGTGATCGTCACGGGGAGGGCGAGGGAGCGCTCGCCGTCGGCGTAGGTGGTGATGGGCTCGGCCGCGATCGTGACGGTGCGGGCGCGGTAGGTGTGTACCAGGGGATGCGCTACGTGGGTGCCCGCGTAGATGCGGGGTTTGACCCGGATCAGGGTGCGCCGGTCGAAGCGGCCGCCGACCACCACGTCGAGCAGCCCGTCGGTCGGGTCCGCGTCCGGACAGATCCGCATCCCACCGCCGTAGCTGGCGCTGTTGCCGACCGCCACCAGTACCGCGTCGACCTCGATCCGCTCGCCGTCGAGGGTGAGGGTGTACCGGCGGGGACGCAGCCGGGCCAGTTCCGCCAGGATGGCCAGGTCGTAGCGGCGGGGGCCGCGCGGCCAGCGCATCCGGTTGGCCCGCTCGTTGACGATGGCGTCGAAGCCGGCCGCGAGGACGGCACCGTACCAGCGGACGACCCCGTCGGCCCCGGTCATCCGGGCCAGGTCGACCGGCCGGCTGCGCCCCTGACGCAACGCCGCCGCGATCACGTCCACCGCCGCGCGGGGTTCGCTCGGAAAGCCGGTCTCGGCCGCGAAGTCGTTGCCCGTGCCGGCCGGAACCGGCCCGAACGGCACGGCGGTGCCGGCCACCGCCTGCATTGCCCGGTGCACGGTGCCGTCGCCGCCCACCGCGATCAGCGCGATGGCGCCGTCAGCGACCGCGGCGCGGCAGGCCGCCTCCGCCTCGTCGGCGCTGGTCGCGCTCAGCGGCCGTAACGGTCGACCGGCGGTCGCGAGCCGGTCCAGCAGGTCCGGCAGCAGTCCCCGGTGCCGGCCCCGCCCGGCAGTCGGGTTGGCCAGTACGGCGACGGGTCCGTCGGCCGGCGGGCCGACGGAGAGGTGATCGTCTGCGGTCACGGCGAGCACCGTACCCGCCGGTCCGCCCGCCCTGTCCAGCGGCGGAAAGGCTGATTTCCTCGCCGCGCCGGTGACCTCACCGCGCCGCGCGGCGCAGGCGTCCCCACGGCTTGAACACCGACAGGGTCATCGCGAAGAGCACCGCCGAGGTGGAGACGATCGGCGGGAAGGCCAGGTCGGTGAAGACCGGGAGCGGACGCCCGTCGGTGAGCGACGCCCGAGCGCCCGCGGTCAGTTCGTGGACGCCGGGGCCGAGCACGGCGATGACCAGGGTGACCAGCACTACGTTGAGGACGAGCTTGATCGCGACCCACCAGTACCGCACCAGCCCGTACTTCGAGCCGAGTCCGAGCAGCAGTCCACTGGCCAGGCAGAGCAGGCCGACGACCGCGAGCGGCCAGGTGGCGAAGTGGCCGATGCTGGCGAGGGCCGCCGCGGCACCGAGGTCGTCGCCGGGGGTGAACGCCGCGAGCACGAGCAGACCCAACACGATGTCGATGCCGAGCCACGCACCCGCGGCGGTGATGTGCAGCAGGAGCAGAACCTTGCGGAGTCGAGGGCCGGTACGCCACCGGACAGTGGCCGGGCGTCTCCCGGTGCGGCTGCTCGACTGGGGCAGGTGGATGGCGGTCATGCCGGTCATGGTCGCCCGGTGCGGGCGCGGCCGCGTCGTCCCGGCGACGCATTTCGGCGTACCGCAGGGCGCGTAGCGCCTGTGTCGAAGTCCCCGGTCGAGCCGAGGGCGGAGTCCAGGCGGTCGTGTTCCGGACGGCGGACGGCGGGCGGCGGGCGGCCGGCTCGGTCAGGCCACCGGACGCACGAACGCCGCCCCGGCGGGGCGGCGTTCGTGGGAGTCGGGACCGGTCAGGTCACGTCGTCGTAGCGGCGTTCGATCGGCTTGGGGGCGGTCACCGGCTCGGGGGCGTCGACCGGAGTGGCCGCGACGGGACGTCCCGCCTCGACCGGATCCTTGTCGAACTCCAGCGGGGAGACCTCGTCGTCGTCGATGCCGGCGTAGATCTCCTTGCCGCGTCCCTTGCGCTTGTCGTTGAGGAACGCGACCCCGACCGCCATGAAGTAGAGCAGGCACAGGCAGAGCGCCAACAGCGTCATGCCGAACGGGCCCGGATCCGGGGTCGCCACCGCCGCGAACGCGAAGCAGACGAAGACCACGACCCGCCACCAGCTGAGCAGCCGCCGACCGGTCACCACTCCGGTGAAGTTGAGCATCAGCAGGATGAGCGGGAACTCGAACGCCACCCCGAAGAGCAGGATCATGGTGGTGACGAAGCTGATGTACCGGGTGACCTCAAGCTGCGAGTCGGTGCCGGTGACCCCGGCCTCCAGCAGGAACGCCAGGCCCTTGTCCACCACGAAGTAGGCGAGCACCGCGCCGGCGGCGAACAGGGGCGCCGCGATCGCCACGAAGACGTACGCCCACTTGCGCTCGCTGCGGTGCAGCCCGGGCGCGATGAACGCCCACAGCTGGTAGAGCCAGACCGGGGCGCCGAGGATCAACCCGATCCAGAGCGCCAGCTTGAGCGTGAGGATGAAGCCGTCGGCGGGAGCGAGCATCAGGAACTTCTGACACTCGCCGTCGACGATCATGCCAGGCAGCCGGCAGTACGGCTGGCTCAGCAGGTCGAAGGCCGGTTGGGCGAGCAGGTAGCCGCCGATCAGCCCGACCACGATCGCCAGGGAAGCCCGGAACAACCGGGTGCGCAGCTCGCGGAAGTGCTCGACGAGCGTCATCGAGCCGTCGGCGGCCCGCTCGAATTTGCTCGGGCCGCGCTTACGGAGTCCGAAGGCCACGGTGATCGGCCCCGCTGGTCAGTTGTCGCGGACGCGCTGCACCGGGTCGACGACCGGCTGCTGCACCGTGCCCTGGTACGGCTGCTGCTGCGCCTGCTGCGGGGGCTGCGGCGTGAGCGGCTGGTAGCCGGCCTGCGCGTCGGCCTTCTCGGCGAGGTCGCGGTCGTCGTCGGCCAGGCTCTTGGTCTCGGCCTTGATGATCCGCAGCGAGCGGCCCAGGGAACGCGCCGCGTCCGGGAGCCGCTTCGCGCCGAAGAGCAGGATCAGCACGACCACGAGTACGGCGATGTGCCAGGGCCTGAGGGCACCCATGTGAAGCTCCAGTCGCTCTGTGTCGATGAGGGGTGTACCGCAGCCCATCGTACGTGCGTCGACGGCCGTTGCCACCCCACCGGGCGGTGGTGGTTCGTCCCGGCCGATGAAGTCTTGACCACCTGCGACTGTCCCGTCAACCAGGCAGTTGGATCATCATGCCGGAAAGACCGCCTCACGCCGCGGCCCCGCTTGGGCGCCGCTCAGTCGCCGCGCCGTGACCGGATCAGGGTGAGCCGCTGCTGGGTCGTCTCCAGCCGGCCCTGCAAGCCCTCGGCCCGCTGCTGGAGGCTCTCGGCCGCCTCGCGCAGCGAGGCCGCCTCGTCGGCCCGCAGCTTTAGTGCCAGCGCCGCCCGGCGCAGCCCGGGCAGCCGCGCCAGCACGGGTCGCACGGCCAGCGCGAGCACGACCAACGGCACCAGCACCAGCGCGAGCACGATCCACTTCAACACGGCCGCCAGCCTACTGCCTGCCCACCGCCGGCGCCGGGTCCGCGCCGGTCGGCACCGGCGTCGCGTACGCGTCCAGGGCCGCCACCGCCGTGTCCCGGACCTGCCCGGCCAGCTCGGCCGGGGCCAGCACGGTGACGTCCGGGCCCAGGCCGAGCACGAACCGGCGGGCCCAGCCGAGATCGGTGACCCGGAGCGAGACCACCCACCGCTCGCCGTCGGACTCGACCCGCTCACACGGGTAGTACTCGGTGATCCAGCGCTCGCCCCGGCCGATCCGTAGCGTGATCAGCGGCAGGTCCGGCGACGGCCGGAACACCCCCGCGCTCAGGTCGTGCCGGCGGGCCTGCGGCGGCACCACGGCCGGCTCGTCCAACTCGGCGACCGCGTCGATCCGGTCGGCCCGGAACAGCCGCACCGCCTCGGCCCGCCGGCACCACGCCTCGACGTACGTACGCCCGCCGACCATCAGCACCCGCAGCGGGTCGACCACCCGCTCGGTGGTCTCGTCCCGGGCGACCGTGTAGTAGGTGATGCGCAACGCGCGCCCGCCCTCCACCGCGGCGCGCAACTGCTCCACCCGGCCGGTGTCGCCGGGCAGCCGTACCTCCACCGGGGCGGCGACCAGGTCACCGGCCGCGTCCTCGATCTTCGCGAGGGCCCGCTCGACCGCCTCCCGGTTGGCCACCCCGGGCGTCTCGGCCAGCATCCGCAGCGCCACCACCAGGGCGAGGGCCTCGTCCGGGGTGAGCCGCAGCGGCCGGTCGATGCCGGCGTCGTAGGTGATGGTCACCCGGTCGCCGTCGAAGGCCATGTCGATCAGATCGCCCGGGCCGTACCCGGGCAGCCCGCACACCCACAGCAGTTCCAGGTCCTCACGCAGCTGCCGCTCGGTGACGCCGAGGTCGCCTGCCGCCTCGGCGATCTCGATCCCGGGCCGGGCCAGCAGGTAGGGCACCAGGTTGAGCAGCCGGGCAAGCCGGTCGGCGGAGGTACGCGAACTCACCGCCTTCCCCTTTCGTTCGCGACTGCGGGGCTCGCAAGCTCACTCCTCGCGCTCACCGGACCACCACCGCCAGGGTGTCGTGCCGGGTGGCGATCTCCTTGAGCCGCTGGATGACCGCCTCGCGTACCTCGGGCGGGTCGAGCACCCGCACGTCGGGGCCGTAGCCGACCAGGTGCCCGGCGAGGGACTCGGCGTCGCCGTACGGCAGGACCAGCCGGTCGGCCTCCGGCCCGGCGGTGACCTCCACCGCCGAGCGCCGCAGCCCAGCGGCCCGCCCCGGGGTGACCAGCACGGTCGCCCGGCCGGCCCGCTCGGCCGGGCCGGACCAGCGGGCCACGTGGCTGATCAGGTCGACCCCGGCTGGCGGCTGGTACGCGCCCGCCCCGCCGGTGGACCGCACCGGGCCGACCACCCGCGACAGCCGGAAGCAGCGGGTGGCGTCGCGGTCCAGGTCGTGGCCGACCACGTACCACCGGCCCCGCCAGCAGACCACGCCCCACGGTTGCAGCCGGCGGCGGGTGGGCGCGTCCTGATCCGGCACCCGGTAGTCGAAGCGGACCTCGCGCCGGTCCCGCGCGGCGGCGGTCAGCGGCGCGAACGCCGGATCCACCGTGACCATCGGCTCCAGCCCCAGGGTGGCCTGCGGGTCCACGTCCACCCCGGCGGCCCGCAGCTTCGCCAGCCCGGACGACGCGGCGGCGGCCAGACCGGCGTGCTGCCACAGCCGCGCGGCGATGCCCACCGCCGCGGCCTCGTCGGGCTTGAGCGGGATGTCGGGAAGGGCGTACTCCCGGCGGGCGATCCGGTACCCGGGCTCCGTATCGAAGGCGCTCGCCGTCCCGGTCTCCAGCGGTACGCCCAGCTCCCGCAGCTCGGCCTTGTCCCGTTCGAACTTGCGCTGGAACGCCTCGTGCTCGCGGGCGTCGTCCGGGTCGTGCTCGTAACCGGGCACGGTCGCGGCGATCTGCGCGGCGGTCAGGAACCGCCGCGTAGACAGCAGGCAGATCACCAGGTTGACCAGGCGTTCGGTGCGGCTGCGCGACACGCCGTAGACGCTAGCAGCCGACCGGCCACCCGCACGCACCCGCGCCGACGTGCCGACCCATGCCACCATCCAACCCCGCCGATCTTGCAGTTTCGGTCGCCCGAATACCCCCTTTGACAGCTTTTGCCGCGATAAGGAGTGCAAGATCGGCGGTAAGGGAGGCGGGGGCGCGGTGTACCCGGATGGGGTTTGGGGGGTGGTGGGGCGTTAGCGTGCGGGCATGGTGCGATGGCGGGCGGGGACGGTGGCGGGGCTGCGGCGGCGGTGGGCCGGGGCGGTGGAGCTGGACGTCGAACTGGCCGACGGCACGGCGATGCGGGCGCTGGCGTACCCGGAGTTGGTCGGCACCCCGGAGCCCGGGGATCGGGTGCTGCTCAACGCCGGGGCGCTGCTGATGGGGCTGGGCACCGGCGGGTACGCCCTGGTCGTGGCGCTGCCGGACCGGCTGCCACCGGATCCGCCGCAGGCCCTCGACACCCGCGACGCCGGTCACCTGGTCAAGGCCCGCTACACCCCGTTGCAGCCGATCCTGCTCGGCGTCGACGAGGAGGCGTCCCCGCACCGCGCGGTGCTGGCCGACGTCGACGACCTGGCCGGCCTGCCGGTGGTGACCGCCGACCTGCACTCGGCGCTGCCGGCGATCCTGGCCGGCATCCGTGCCGACGCCCCACACGCCCGGGTGGCGTACCTGCTCACCGACGGCGGGGCGCTGCCCGCCTGGTTCTCCCGCACCCTGGCCGGCCTGCGCGACGAGTTGGCCGGCACGATCAGCGTCGGGCAGGCGTTCGGCGGCGACCTGGAGGCGTCCACCCTGCACAGCGGCCTGCTCGCCGCCCGGCACGTCCTCGACGCCGACGTGGCCGTGGTGGCGCAGGGGCCCGGCAACCTCGGCACCGGCACCCGCTGGGGGTTCTCTGGAGTGGCTGTCGGCGAGGCGGTCAACGCCGTCGCCACGCTGGGCGGCCGGCCGGTCGGCTCGCTGCGGATCTCCGCCGCCGACCCACGGCCACGACACCGTGGCGTGTCGCACCACAGCCTCACCGCGTACGGCCGGGTGGCACTGGCCCGCGCGGAGCTGGTGGTGCCCGACGGCCTGGACCCGGCGCTGGCCGCCGACGTCGATGCCGCGCTGGCACCGCTGGCCGCACGGCACGCCGTGGTCCGGGTGGACACCACGGGGCTGGACGCGGCGCTGCGCGGCAGCCCGGTGCCGCTGTCGACGATGGGGCGCGGGCTGGACGCCGACCACGGCTACTTCCTGGCCGCCGCCGCAGCCGGCCGGCACGCCGCCCGCCTCGCCGCGGTCGCGTCCGGGGCCGAACGTTAAGAAGGGGCCCCTGCTCTACCTCAGGCGTTAAGAGGGGGCCCTTCCTTACACCTCAGGCGACAATGATCAGGGCGATCCAGGCGCCGACGATCAGCGCGAGGGCCAGTGCCAGCACCCAGGTCGGGACGGTGTACTCGCCGCGGCGGTTGCGTTCGATCTCGGCGCGGATCTTCTCGCGGCGGCGTTCGAGCCAGCTCTGCCGCTCGGTGCCCTGGCCGGGCCGGTGGGGTGGTTGAGGAATCATGACGGAGCAAGCCTACCCGGCCCGTTCGGCACGGGCGGGCCGGCCAGGGCGTGGGCCGGGGCCCCGGCGGAACCCCGACCCACGCCCCGGGCTCACATGCTGGCGATCAGCCGCTCCACCCGCTCGTCGTACGCCCGGAACGGGTCCTTGCACAGCACGGTGCGCTGCGCCTGGTCGTTGAGCTTGAGGTGCACCCAGTCGACGGTGAAGTCCCGCCGCTTCTCCTGCGCGTGCCGGATGAACTCGCCCCGCAGCCGGGCCCGGGTGGTCTGCGGCGGCGTCTCCTTCGCCTCGAAGATCTCCGGGTCGGTGGCCACCCGGTCCACGTCGCCACGCCGCTCCAGCAGGGCGTAGAGCCCACGTCCCCGGCGCAGGTCGTGGTAGGCGAGGTCCATCTGCGCCACCCGGGGATGCGACAGCGGCAGGTCGTGCTTGCGCTGGTAGCGCTCGATCAGCCGAAGCTTGGTCACCCAGTCGATCTCGCGGGAGACCGGCTCCAGGTCGCCGGTCTCCACCGCGCTCAGCACCCGACCCCACAGCTCGACCACCCGCTTGGCGGTCTGGTCGCCGCCGCGCCGCTCCACGAACTCGGTCGCCTTGGCCAGGTACTCCTGCTGGATCTCCAGGGCGCTGATCTCCTTGCCCGAGGCCAGGCGCACCTTGCGCCGGCCGGTGATGTCGTGCGACACCTCCCGGATGGCCCGGATCGGGTTCTCCAGAGTGAGGTCACGCATCACCACCCCGGCCTCGATCATCCGCAGCACGATGTCGGCGGTGCCGACCTTCAGCAGCGTGGTGACCTCGTTCATGTTCGAGTCGCCGACGATGACGTGCAGCCGGCGGTACCGCTCGGCGTCCGCGTGCGGCTCGTCCCGGGTGTTGATGATCGGACGGCTGCGGGTGGTGGCCGAGGAGACCCCCTCCCAGATGTGCTCGGCGCGCTGGGACAGGCAGTAGACCGCGCCGCGCGGGGTCTGCAGCACCTTGCCCGCGCCACAGATCAACTGCCGGGTGACCAGGAACGGGATCAGCACGTCGGCCAGCCGGCCGAACTCCCCGTGCCGGGAGACCAGGTAGTTCTCGTGGCAGCCGTAGGAGTTGCCGGCCGAGTCGGTGTTGTTCTTGAACAGGTAGATCTCGCCGGCGATGCCCTCGTCGTGCAGCCGCTTCTCCGCGTCGACGAGCAGGCCCTCCAGGATGCGCTCGCCGGCCCGGTCGTGGGCGACCAGGTCGACCACCGAGTCGCACTCCGGGGTGGCGTACTCCGGGTGCGATCCGACGTCCAGGTAGAGCCGCGCGCCGTTACGCAGGAAGACGTTGCTCGACCGGCCCCAGGACACCACCCGGCGGAAGAGGTACCGGGCAACCTCGTCAGGGGACAGCCTCCGCTGCCCACGGTAGGTACAGGTGACGCCGTACTCGGTCTCCAGACCGAAGATTCGCCGCTCCATGATGAGACATTAGCCGTACGAGGGCCCTGTTCGTCACTGTCGCGGCACGTACCGACGTCACACGTCGCACCTGCCGGCTTCACCCACCCGCGGGTTGCGCGGCTCAGAGACTGTCGGGATGCGGCGTGCCCAGGCCCGCCGTGTACTCCCGGCACGCGGTGTACACGGGCAGCAGGCCCGCCGCCCGCACCTGCGCCAGCGTCGGCGCGGCGGCGTCCCGGGCGGACAGCTTCGGCACCCGGGCCGGCCACTCGATGCCCAGTTCCTCGTCCAGCGGATGCACCGCGTGCTCCCCCGACGGGTTGTACGTGGTCGAGCAGAGGTAGGTCAGGGTGGCGTCGTCGGTCAGCGCGCAGAAGCCGTGGCCCAGCCCCTCGGCCAGGTAGACCGCGCGCCGGTCCACGTCGTCCAGGCGTACGCCCTCCCACTGGCCGAAGGTGGGCGAGCCCACCCGCAGGTCGACCACCACGTCGAGCACCGCGCCCCGCACACAGGTGACGTACTTCGCCTGCCCCGGTGGTACGTCGGCGAAGTGGACGCCCCGGACCACGTCGCGGGCCGAGATGGACAGGTTGCCCTGGGCCAGCCGCAGCGGGTGCCCGACCGCCTCGGCGAGCCGGTCGAAGCGGTACCACTCCAGGAACAGCCCGCGGGGGTCACCGTGCTGCTGCGGGGTGATCTCCCAGGCACCCTCGATGCCCAGCGGCCGAATCTTCACTGGGTCACCTTCGTTCGCGACTGCGGGGCTCGCAAAACCGGCTCACTCCTCGCGCTCACGGGGCCACCTTCGTTCGCGACTGCGGGGCTCGCAAAACCGGCTCACTCCTCGCGCTCACGGGGTCACCGCCTGGCCGGAGGACTGTCCGGCCAGCTCGCCGCGTTCGTCGGCGAGCAGGTCGAGCAGGTAGTCGCCGTAGCCGCTCTTGGTCAACGGCTGGGCCAGCGCCCGCAGCTGGTCGTCGCCGATCAGCCCGGCCCGCCAGGCCACCTCCTCGACACAGCCGATCTTCATGCCCTGCCGTTCCTCGATCACCCGGACGAACTCGGCGGCCTGCATCAGAGAGGTGAAGGTGCCGGTGTCCAGCCACGCGGTGCCCCGATCCAGGACGGTCACCGACAGTTCGCCCCACTCCCGGTACACCTCGTTGACCGCGGTGATCTCCAGCTCACCCCGGGCGCTGGGGGTGAGCTTCCGGGCGATCTCCACCACCCGGTTGTCGTAGAAGTAGAGCCCCGGCACCGCGTACCGGGACTTCGGCCGCTGTGGCTTCTCCTCGATCGACAGCACCCGGCCGTCGGCGTCGAAGTGCACCACGCCGTACGCCTCGGGGTTGGCCACCGGGTAGGCGAAGATCAGCCCACCCACCGGGTCACCCGCCGAGGACAGCTGGCGGCCCAGACCCACCCCATGGAAGATGTTGTCGCCCAGGATCAGCGCCACCGCCTCGTCGCCGATGAAGTCCGCACCGAGCACGAACGCCTGGGCGATGCCCTCCGGGCGGGCCTGGGTGGCGTACTCCAGCCGCAGCCCGAACTGGCTGCCGTCGCCGAGCAGACGCTGGAACTGGCTCTGTTCCTCCGGGGTGGTGATCACCAGGATCTCGCGTACCCCGGCCATCACCAGGGTGGAGAGCGGATAGTAGATCATCGGCTTGTCGAAGACCGGCATCAGCTGCTTCGACACCGCCCGGGTGATCGGCCACAGCCGGCTTCCGGTGCCGCCGGCGAGCAGGATTCCACGCACCCGGGGAGCCTACCGGGAGGCGCCGGCACCAGCCACGCGCCGCGTGCACTGCGCTTGTGGTCGTTTCGCGTAGACTTCCTGACCCGTGAGGATCCTGGTTACCGGCGGCGCCGGTTTCATCGGTTCGGAGTACGTCCGGATGCTGCTGGGCGTGCCCGGCGGCAGCGCAGAGGGGGTACCCGGGCTGGACCCCACCGGGGTGACCGTGCTCGACGCCCTCACCTACTCCGGCAACCTGGCCAACCTGGCCCCGGTGCGCGACGACCCCCGACTGCGCTTCGTCCAGGGTGACATCCGCCACTCCGAGGTGGTCGACGAGGTGGTGCCGGGGCATGACGTGATCGTGCACTTCGCCGCCGAGTCACACGTCGACCGCTCGATCGCCGGAGCGGCGCCGTTCGTCAGCACCAACGTGCTGGGCACCCAGGCACTGCTCGACGCCGCGCTACGCCACCGCGTCGCACGGTTCGTCCACGTCTCCACCGACGAGGTCTACGGCTCCATCGACACCGGCTCCTGGACCGAGGACTGGCCCCTCGCCCCCAACTCCCCCTACTCGGCCTCCAAAGCCGGCTCCGACCTGCTCGCCCTGGCTTACCACCGCACCCACGGCCTCGACGTGGTGGTCACCCGCTGCTCCAACAACTACGGGCCCTACCAGTTCCCCGAGAAGGTCATCCCCCTGTTCGTCACCAACCTCCTCGACGGACGCACCGTGCCGCTCTACGGCGACGGTGGCAACATCCGCGACTGGCTCCACGTGCACGACCACTGCCGCGGGATCGCCCTGGTCCAGCAGAAGGGACGCGCCGGCGAGATCTACCACATCGGCGGCGGCACCGAACTCACCAACAAGGAACTCACCCACCGGCTTCTCCAAGCCTGCGACGCCGGCTGGGACCAGGTCGTCACCGTCCCCGACCGCAAGGGCCACGACCGCCGCTACTCGCTCGACATCACCAAAATCAACAAGGAGCTGGGGTACGCACCGAGCATCACCCTGGACGCCGGCCTGGCCGACACCGTGCGCTGGTACCGCGACAACCGCTCCTGGTGGGAGCCGCTGACCTCGGTGTCGGCCAGATGAGGGTGCTGGTGACCGGGGCCGGCGGGATGCTCGGACGGGACCTGGTCGACGTGCTCGCCGGGTATCCGGAGCACACGGTGACCGCCGCCACCCGGGCCGAGGTCGACATCACCGACGCCGACGCGGTACACGCCGCCGTGGCCGGCCACGACGTGGTGGTCAACGCCGCCGCGTGGACCGACGTCGACGCAGCCGAGCAGCACGAGGCGGCCGCCACCGCGGTCAACGGCGACGCCGTGACCGACCTCGCCCGGTCCTGCGCCGCCCACGGCGCCCGGCTGATCCAGCTCTCCACCGACTACGTCCTGGCCGGCGACGCCACCGCCCCCTACCGCGAGGACACGCCGACCGCGCCGCTCAACGCGTACGGCCGCGGAAAGCTCGTCGGGGAGCAAGCCGTGATCCGGCTGCTGCCCGACGCCGGGTACGTGGTGCGTACCGCCTGGCTCTACGGCACCCACGGCCGCAACTTCGTCACCACCGTGCTCGGCCTGGCCGAGCGGCGCGAGTTCCTCGACGTCGTCGACGACCAGCGCGGCCAGCCCACCTGGTCCTACACGCTGGCCCACCGGCTGGTCGCGCTCGCCGAGGCGGCCCTGGCCGGGCGAGCCGCGCCCGGCGTGTACCACGGCACCTGCTCCGGCGAGACCACCTGGTACGAGCTGACCCGGGCCGTGTTCGCCTTACGCGGGCTCGACCCGGACCGGGTCCGACCCACCACCAGCGCCCGATTTCCGCGTCCCGCCCCCCGACCGGCGTACAGTGTGCTAGGGCATGGCCGGTGGGCCGCCGCCGGGCTGCCACCCCTGCCGGACTGGCACGCGACGCTGGTCGACGCGTTCGCGTCCCCCGCTCCGCCCTCCCCGGGGAAGGTCGCATGAAGCTCACCCTCGTCACCGGCCTGACCGGTCTGGTCCTGCTGGCCACGATCGTCGAACTGCTGCGCCGGCGGCAACTGCGGGAGAAGTACGGCATGCTCTGGCTCGGGCTGCTGTTCGTGGTGATCCCGCTGTCGCTGTTCCCCACGCTGCTCGACGGCGTCGCCGACCTGCTCGGCGTGGCCTCCGGGGTCAGCCTCGTACTCTTCCTCGGCATCGTCTTCCTCCTGCTGGTCTGCATCCACCTCAGCTGGGAGGTCAGCGCGCTGGAGGAGGAGACCCGCACGCTGGCCGAGGAGGTCGCCCTACTACGCGCCGAGGTCGAGGCGGATCGCGCGGAGCGGGCGGCCCGGCAGGAACTGGTGTCCCGCGATGGTTAACGGCAAACGACTCCTGATCATCATCCCGGCGCTCAACGAGGCCGGCTCCATCGCCGACGTGGTCGGCGAGATCCGCGGCGAACTGCCCGGCGTGGACGTACTGGTCGTCGACGACGGCTCCACCGACCACACCGCAGCCGTCGCCGCCGCCGCCGGCGCCCGGGTCGCCCGGCTGCCGTACAACCTCGGCGTCGGCGGGGCGATGCGGCTGGGCTACCGCTACGCCCGGGACCACGACTACGACGTCGCGGTGCAGATCGACGCCGACGGGCAGCACGACCCCCGGTACGTGCCGAAGCTGGTCGACCTGCTCGACGACTACGACCTGGTCATCGGGGCGCGCTTCGCTGGCGAGGGCGACTACGCGGTACGCGGTCCCCGGCGCTGGGCGATGGGGATGCTGTCGCTGGTGCTGTCCGGCCTCGCCGGCACCACGCTGACCGACACCACCTCCGGCTTCCGCGCCGCCAACCGCCGAATGATCGAGATGTTCGCCCGCTGGTACCCCGCCGAGTACCTCGGCGACACGGTCGAGACCCTGGTACACGCCGCCCGCCGCGGCTACCGGATCCAGCAGGTCCCGGTGGCGATGCGGCGCCGGATGGCGGGCACCCCCAGCCACTCCCCGGCCAAGGCGATGATCTACCTGGGCCGGGCGCTGGCCGTACTCACCCTGGCGCTCATCCGCCGGTGATACGCCGCCTGCTCCGCCTCGTCCCACCCGGCACCCTCCCCGTCGGCACGGGGCTGGCGCTGGTCGGCCTGGCCGCGTACGTCCACCTCGCCGTCGCCGGGCACAGCCTCACCGCCGCCGACTACTCGTCGCTGTCGGTGCTGTGGTCCGTCGTGTTCACCCTCGGCATCGGCGTGTTCCTCCCGGTCGAGCAGGAGGTGGCCCGGCTGGTCGCCGCCCGCCGCACCCGCGGGCTGCCACCCGGCCCGGTGCTGGCCCGGGGCGCCGCCGTCGCC
This sequence comes from Micromonosporaceae bacterium KJ-029, assembly GCA_005402585.1. Taxonomy (GTDB): domain Bacteria; phylum Actinomycetota; class Actinomycetes; order Mycobacteriales; family Micromonosporaceae; genus Micromonospora. The sequence goes on from BIFP01000022.1 coordinate 32,787, forward strand.
ACCGCCGTGCTCGGCCTGCTGCTGCTGGTCACCGCCGGCACCGCCAGCACCCTCGCCGACCGCCTCTTCGACGGCGACCGCGCCATGGTGGGCGTACTCGCCGGCGCGCTGGCCGCGCTGGCGGTGGCGCACACCACCCGTGGCGTGCTCTCCGGGCTGCGGTTGTTCGGCTGGTACGGCACCCAACTCGGCATCGACGGCGGGCTGCGTATCGGGCTGGTCGCCGTGCTCGCCGTCGCCGGCGTCGACTCCCCCGTCGCGTACGCGCTGGTCCTCGTCGTCGCGCCGCTGGCGGGCGTCGCGCTGACCGCGGCGCCGGTGCTGCGGGCGGCCGGCGGCGGTACGGCCGTGCCCTGGCCGCCGCTGCTGCGGGGGCTGGCGCTGCTCACCGTCTCCAGCCTGCTCTCGCAGGTCGTGGTCAACGTCGGTGTGATCAACGTACGGCTGCTCGCCCCGTCCGACATCGCCACCGCCGGTGCGCTGCTGTCCGCGCTGGTGCTGGTCCGCGTCCCGCTGTTCGTCTTCGGCTCGATGCAGGCGGCCCTGCTTCCCGGCCTGTCCACCGCCGCCGCCACCGGCGACGAGGCGGCCTTCGGCACCCTGCTGCGCCGGGCCCTGGCGGTCGTCACCGCACTGGGCATCGGTGGCGGCGTGCTCACCGTGCTGCTCGGTCCATGGCTCGTCCGGGTCCTCTTCGACGCCCCCGACGTCCTCGGCCACGGCGACTTCCTCTGGCTCGCCGTGGCCACCCTCGCCTATCTCTGGGCGATGGTCCTCGGCCAGGCCCTGCTGGCCCGCGACCGGCACCACGCGCAGGCCATCGCCTGGATCGCCGGCGTCGCCGCGCTGGCCGCCGCGACCCTGGCGCCGCTGTCCGTCGCGCTGCGGGTCGAACTCGGCTACACCGTCGGTTCCCTGGTGGTCGCCGCCGTCATGGTCGCCCTGCTGCGCCGCCGCCGCGAGCCCGCGCCCACCCCGCCCGTCGCGGCCACCGTGCCCGCGACCGCCCCCGGAGGGATCCGATGACCCCACCCCGCGTGACCGCGGTGATGCTCGCCTACGGCGCCGAGCCCTGGCTGGTCGAGGCCGCCCGCGCCGTGCTGGCCAGTACCGGCCTGGACATCGAACTGGTCGTGGTCGACAACGGCTGCACCGGCGACGGCATCGACGTGGTCAAGGGCCTGCCCGGCGTACGGGTGATCCGCCCGGAGGAGAACACCGGCTACTCCGGCGGCTGCAACCTCGGTGCCGCCGAGGCCACCGGCGACTGGCTGGCCTTCGTCAACTCCGACGCGATCGTGGCACCCGACGCCCTAGCGAAGGTGGTCGCGGTGGCCGCCGAGCCGGCCGTCGGCGCCGCGATGGCCTCCATCCGGCTCGCTGACGACCCCGACCTGATCAACACCTCCGGCAATCCGCTGCACTTCACCGGCCTCTCCTGGGCCGGCGGCAACGGGGAGCCGGCCAGCGCCCATGCCCGGCGCACCGAGGTGCCGTCGCTGAGCGGCTGCTGCTTCGTGATCAGCCGACGGCGCTGGGAGGAACTGGACGGCTTTCCCGCCGAGTACTTCGCCTACCACGAGGACACCGAACTCAGCCTGCGGCTGTGGCAACGCGCGCTACGGCTGGAGTACGTGCCGGACGCCGTGGTGCGCCACCACTACGAGTTCTCCCGCAACGAACTCAAGCTCTACCTGGTCGAACGCAACCGGCTGATCACGCTGCTCACCGCGTACCAGGGCCGGACCCTGGCGCTGCTCGCGCCGATGCTGCTGCTCACCGAGGCCGCCATGCTCGCCACCGCGCTGGCCGGCGGCTGGGGGCGCCAGAAGGCACGCGGCTGGGCCTGGCTGTGGCGCAACCGGCGCTGGGTGCGGGCCCGCCGCCGGCGGTTGCAGGCCGAACGCACCGTCGGCGACGGCGCTCTCGCCGGGCTGATGACCGCCCGGGTGGCGCCGTCGAACGTGGACGCACCCCCCGGCATGGGAGTCTTCAACGCGGTCGCCGCCGGCTGGTGGGCCGTGGTCCGGCCGCTGCTGGCGCGCGGCTGACCTGCCGCCGCGCTACCCGCCCGCCCGGCCGGCGGCGCCGGGGCCGACGCGGCCGTCCGGATCCGGCGCCCGCGACGCGGAGAAGGTGGTGACGGCCCGCCGCCACACCTCGTCCAGGTCGGCGCCGGGCGGAAAGCGGCCGGCGAGTTCGAGGTCCACCAGGCCGTGCGCCATGCCCCAGATCGCCCGTGCGGTGGGCAGGTCGCCGCCGGCCAGCCGAAGGACCGCCGCCGCGGCCTCCACCTCGACGCCCGGCGCCAGCCGGTCCCGCGCGAGGGGCTGCCGGGTGCTGAGCTCGTAGAGCCGGGGATGCGCCAGCGCCCACCGTCGGTACGCCGCCGCCAGGGCGGGCAGATCGGGCGTCCCGGCCAGCGCCTCGGTGAGTTGCCGGAGCGCGCGTTGTTGCAGCGCCGCCTCGATCTCCGACTTGCCCGAGACGTGTTTGTACAGCGACGGTGCCTGGATCCCGAGTTCGTCGGCGAGGCGGCGCATGGTGAGGCTCTCCGGCCCCTCGACCTCCAGCAGCCGCTGCGCCACGTCGATGATCTCCTCGCGCCGGTTCACGTCGCCCTCGCGCCCGGCGACCGCCAGCCCCGACAGAGCACGTACGCCACGACCAGCAGGACCGACAGGCCGCCGTCCCAGACCAGGATCTGGCCGGTGCCCGGTACGTCTCCGGCCGCGGCGTACCCGACGGCGGTGACCGTCAACGCCACCTTGTGGAAGATCACCAGCTCCCACACCCCCCGGTACGCCTGCGGGCGCCAGGCGAGCAACGCGAACAGTCCGGCGAAGACCACCAGCCCGTACGCCCGCCAGGTCTCGACCACCCGCTCGGCGGCCCCGGAGCCGACCACGGCGCCGATGGCGCTCGCCGCAGCCGCAGCGGCGCTGGCAGCCGCCACCCACATCAGCACCCGCCCGATCCGCACCGCCCGGGACGGGGCCACCAGTCGCTCGGTGCCGGTCAAAGTCGCACTACTCATCCCACACCAACCCTCTCATGGCTAACGCTGTTAGCCCAATGGAACAGCTAACAACGTTAGCCGCGCAACGTGACGTCGGCCACCTCACTAGCCGGGGGCCCGAAACGAGACGGCGCCCGACAGTCGGAACTGTCGGGCGCCGGACGGCTCCCGGGTCGACGAACCCGGGCGGTGGAAGGTCAGCCCTCGGGCTTGTCTCCCGGCTTGTCCTCAAGGTCGGCGGAGCCGGCGGAACTGGTCGGCTTGTGCGCCTCCTCGGTCGGCGTGGTCGGGGTCTTGCCCCGGTCGCCGTCCGCCTCGGCCGCACCCGATGCTCCCCCGTCGAGCAACGCGGTCAGCGCCGCGCCGGTGATCCGGCGGAACGTGCGACCCACCCGGTTACGGTCCAGGATCGCCACCTCCATCTGGTTGGCGGCGATCGTCCGGGCCGCGCCCCCCTCCCCGCCGACGCTGCCCAGCGCCTGCACCGCCACCTTCACGGCGTCGCCGAGCGCCATGTCCGGCTGGTGGTTCGCCTTGAGCACCCCGGCGATGGTCTCGGACTGGCCGCCCATCGCCATCCGGCCCGGCTCGTCGTTGACCGAACCGTCGTAGGTCAGGCGGTACAGCGCGTCGTCCGCCGGCGTCGCGCCCACCTCGGCCACGCAGATCTCCACCTCGAACGGCTTCGACTGCTCGGTGAAGATCGCACCGAGCGTCTGCGCGAACGCGTTGGCCAGCGCCAGGCCGGTGACGTCCCGCCGGTCGTAGCTCAGGCCGTTCAGGTCGGCCATCCGCACCCCGGCGCGGCGCAGGTTCTCGAACTCGTTGTACCGGCCGACCGCGGCGAAACCGATCCGGTCGTAGATCTCACTGACCTTGTGCAGGGTGCTGGAGAGGTTCTCCGCGACGAAGAGGACCCCACCGGCGTAGCTGAGGACCACCGTGCTGCGGCCCCGGGCGATGCCCTTGCGTGCCAGCTCGGAACGGTCGCGCATGATCTGTTCGGGCGAGGCGTAGAACTGCATTGCCACGGCGGCGGCTCTCCTTCGGGCGCTGTGCTGGGGAACTGCGGTCAGGTGCGGGCGGGGCGGCTCAGCCGCCCGGGTTCTCCATCCGGCCGGCGACCACGCTCTCGCCGATCGCGGCCGTCTCCGCGTCGGTCAGCCGGTACGTCCCCTCCGCCGTCGCGGTCATCACCACCGGGAAGATCCGCCGGCTCAGGTCGGGCCCACCGGTCGCGGTGTCGTCGTCGGCGGCGTCGTAGAGCGCCTCCACCGCCAGCCGCACCGCGTCGTCGACGGACAGGCCGGCCCGGAACCGCTTCTTCAGCGCCGACTTGGCGAACAGCGAGCCCGAGCCGATCGCGTCGTATCCGGTCTCCTCGTAGGGGCCACCGGTGACGTCGAAGCTGAAGATCCGCCCGGCCCGGGCCGGGTCCTTCGCGGCGAGGTCGAACCCGGTGAACAGCGGGAGCACGGCCAGCCCCTGCATCGCCGCGCCGAGGTTGCCCCGCACCATCGCGGCGAGCCGGTTGGCCTTGGCGTCGAGGGAGAGCATGGCGCCCTCCATCTTTTCGTAATGCTCCAGCTCCACCTGGAACAGTCGCATCAGCTCGATGCCGATGCCGGCGGTGCCGGCAATGCCCACCAACGAGTACGCGTCGGCCGGGTGCACCTTCTCGATGTCCCGCTGGGCGATCAGGTTGCCCATGGTGGCCCGCCGGTCGCCGGCCATCACCACGCCGCCGGCGGCGGAGATGGCCACGATCGTGGTGGCGTGCGGGGCCAGGTCGGCGGCCATGCCCGGGGGCAGCGGCCGGCGGCCGGGCAGCATCTCGGGGGCCACCTTGCTCAGAAACGAGGTGAAGGAGGACGTCCCCGCGTTGGTGAACACATCTGGTAGACGCCCGGATGGATCAAAACCCGCTGCCACGTGGTTCCTCTCAGGTACGTGATGGCCCTGGCCAGCCTCGTCGGACTGTCACGGAACTGGCCAAGACCACCGTTGCAGTTGAAGCAGAGTATCCCGCGCACCCACCCGGTGCGATGATCGTGGTCCACATGTTCCGGATCGGGGTCACCGCACACCCCGCAGACCCCGCCCTGCTCGGCCAGAAGCTCGTCGAACTCCTTCTGCCCGATCCCGTACCGGCGCCGCAGGTGATACTCACGATTGCCGCCGTACAGCCGCTGCTTAGTCTCCCGGGTCCGAGCGTTGTGACACGGCTTGCAGTAGGTGGCGTAGCCCGAGCTGTCGGAGCGGTTGCGCGGAAAGTCGGCCAGAGGTTTGGCGCTGCCGCAGTCCGCGCAGAAGCGGTGACCTTCGGGCACCTCCCGGGCCTGCTTCACATCCCGGCCCTGCTTAAGCCTCACTCGCTTGGCGTAGCTGGCCTTCGACCGCTCGTTGAAGCAGGGCTTGCAGTAGCTACCACGACCGAGTGGGCGCCGGCTGCTCGAACAGAACTCTTCGAGCGCCTTCCATTCTCCACAGTCACGGCAGCGACGTTGGCCGTTCTGATCATCCAGAGGCAGCGGCATGTCCGTTTTACCCCTATATGATCACTGACCTCCTTTTTGCACGTATCCTCTCACAAACTCCTCGGCGTTTTCCTCGAGGACGGAGTCGATCTCGTCGAGCAGATCGTCCACGTCCTCGGTGATCTCGGCGTGCCGCTCGGCGACCTCCGGGTTCGCCTCGACGGTGACGTCCTCGATCTCCTCGCCCTGGCGGGACTTACCCGTCTGCGACTGACCGCCGCTGTCACGAGTGGCCACTGTTGCCTCCTCCACGATCTCCCTGCGATGAACTTACCTCGCGGGAGCGACGAATCGCCCGCCGCGCGCCGGTGCCGGAACCCGGCGCGCGGCGACAGGCTGGCGGCCCGGCGACCCGACGGGTGGGCTCAGCCGCCGGTCAGCGTCTCCAGCAGGTCCTTGGCGCTGGCACAGCGGTCGAACAGCTCACCGACGTGCCGTCTGGTGCCACGCTCCGGCTCCATCATCGGCACCCGCACCAGCGATTCCCGGCCGATGTCGAAGATGACCGAGTCCCAACTGGCGGCGACCACCTCGGAGGCGTACTGCGCCAGGCAGCGGCCCCGGAAGTAGGCCCGGGTGTCCTCGGGTGGCTCGGTCATCGCGCTACGCGTCTCGGCGTCGGGCAGCAGCGTCTTCATCGCGCCACGGGAGACCAGCCGGTGGTAGAGGCCCTTCTCCGGGCGCACGTCGGAGTACTGCAGGTCGACCAGCTGGAGCTTGTGCGAGCCCCAGCCGAGCTTCTCCCGGTCCCGGTAGCCCTCCAGCAGCCGCAGCTTGGCCACCCAGTCCAGTTCGTCGGCGCAGAGCATGGCGTCGCGCCCGAGCCGGTCCAGCACGGACTCCCACCGGTCCAGCACGTCGACGGTCTGCTCGTCGACGTCGCTGCCGTAGCGGTCGTCGACGAACGCACGGACCCGCTCCAGGTACGCCCACTGCACGTCCAACGCGGTCAACCGGCGCCCGTCGCGCAGCCGCATCCGGTGGGTCAGGGACGGGTCGTGGCTGACCGCGCGCAGCTCGCCGACCGGGTCGGCGATGCCGAGGTCGGGGCCGAGCGCCTTCTCCTCGATCATGGTGAGGATCAGCGCCGTGGTGCCCACCTTCAGGTAGGTGGAGATCTCCGACAGGTTGGCGTCGCCGATGATGACGTGCAGCCGACGGTACTTGTCCGCGTCGGCGTGCGGCTCGTCGCGGGTGTTGATGATCGGCCGCTTGAGGGTGGTCTCCAGGCCGACCTCGACCTCGAAGAAGTCGGCGCGCTGGGAGATCTGGAAGCCGCTCTGGCCGCCGTCCTGGCCGATGCCGACCCGCCCGGCCCCACAGACGATCTGCCGGGTCACGAAGAACGGGGTCAGGTACGCCACGATGTCGGCGAACGGCGTCTGCCGGCGCATCAGGTAGTTCTCGTGCGCGCCGTAGCTGGCGCCCTTGTTGTCGGTGTTGTTCTTGTAGAGGTGGATCGGTGCCGCACCGGGAATGGTGGCGGCCCGCCGCGCCGCCTCCGCCATCACCCGCTCCCCCGCCTTGTCCCACCGGACGAGGTCACGCGGATTGGTCACCTCGGGAGTGGAGTACTCGGGGTGCGCGTGGTCGACGTAGAGCCGTGCCCCGTTGGTGAGGATCACGTTGGCCAAACCGAGGTCCTCGTCGGCGAGCGCCTCGGCCGGGTCGTACGCCGCGCCGGAGTAGGTGAAGCCGCGGGCGTCCCGCAGCGGCGATTCCTCCTCGTAGTCCCAGCGGGCCCGACCACCCCGGTTCAGTTCCGGGCGGGCGCCGTAGGCGTTCACCACCTGGGACGAGGTGACCATCGGGTTGGCCCCGGCCTGGCCGGGCACGGAAATGCCGTACTCGACCTCGGTGCCCATGATCCGTCTTACGCTCATCGACCTACCCGCTTCGCTTGCCCGATCGGCCCCCGTCACGTCGAGCGTAGTCGGCAGTCGGCCCACCGGGGGCGTGGCAGTGCGGTCGGGGCCGCACGGGTCGCGCCGATCAGTCTTGCGGCTCGTCGACGAACATGGTCTCGACGGTCACCTGGTCGCGCAGTTCCGGGGTGGAGCGCAGCAGCCTGTTGACCCGGACCCGGGCGCCGTCAGTGGTCACGACAAGCCGGATCTCGCCGGGCATTCGTTCCAGCATCTGCCAGGTCCGGTCCGGCTCGACGAAGGGCAGCCCGTAGATGGCGGCCTCGGTCTGCGAAGTGGTGCCCTGGAGCGTGGAGACGCAGATGTTCTCCAGGTAGGAGCGGTAGGGGCTACGGTCGAGGACGAGCGTGGTCGCCCCCTCGACGGCCGGATACTCGCGGTTGACCCGGTCGCACACCACGGCCGCCCGGGTGGGTTGGTCGACCTCGTGGTGCACCCAGCGCTGCGCCCAGGTCCGCGGTTCGACGACGAGCAGGCTGCGGTGCCAGCCGGTGACGCCGCAGAACAGCACGGTGGCGGCGGCCACGGTGACGGCGGTGAGGCCGGCCGCGAGGGTACGCACCGGACGGCCGCGGCGTGGTGCGGGCAGCAGCCGCACCACCGCGGCGGTGCCCACGATGAGCAGCACGGTGGTGAGGTGGCCGGCCTTGTTGAAGTAGTAGCCGAGTTCGCCGCCGAGGCCGATGCTGGCCTGCCCGATGGCCACGGTGAGGGCCACGCTGACCAGCAGGACGAACAGCCAGCGTCGCCAGGCGGGATCGCGACGGTCGACGCGTCCGGCGTTCAGCAGCAGGGCGGGTATGACGAGGGCGCCGAGCCCGCCGAGGGCGAGCCAGGTCTCGGTGAGGTCCGGGCCGACGGTGGCGGTGAGCGACTCGGTCTGGTTGGCGCGGAACACGCCGAGCAGCATCGGCACCGGGGCGAGGCCGGCGGCGACGAGCCCGACGACCAGCGCGGTGCGGCGGACCCGGGCCACCTCGCGCCGGTGGACCAGCAGGGCACCGAGCACCAGGACGATCGCGGCGGGCAGGAACAGGTAGTAGGTGTAGCCGATGCCGACGAGCAGGGCGCCGAGCAACAGGAGTTGTTCGCGGGAGGCGGTCAGCGGCCGGGCGACGAGGACGGCGAGGACGACGGTGAGCGCCAGCCCGAGCGTCTCGGTGGGGTAGCCGGACCACAGCACCCGGGGCAGCTGGCTGCCGAGGACGAGGGCGCCGACGACCACGGTGAGCACGCCCCGGCCCAGTGGGTGCAGCGGGCCGGGTAGCCGCTGGGCGGCCCAGAGCAGGGTGAGCACGAACAGGCCGAAGCCGGCGACGTTCCACCACAGGAAGGGCTCCACCAGGTCGACGCCGCCGGGCGCGGTGCCGGTCGGGGTGAGGTGGCCGCCGAGCAGGGCGACGAGCAGGTGCCAGCCCTGCGGGTAGTGGACGAGCAGGGAGACCAGATCGTCGCGGACGGCGGCCGGGTCGAGGAAGAGGTAACCGCCGTGCCGGCCGATGACGTCGACCAGGCTGAGGTGACGCAGGTAGTCCTCGCCGCGGGCGAAGATGGTGAGCCGGCTGGCGAGGTCACCGGCGCGCAGCAGGGGTTGGGCTACGTACCAGACGAGCGCGGCGGTGCCCACCACGGGGAACAGGTCGGTCCAGGCCGGGCGCGGCAGGGTGGGGCGTCGGCCGGTGGCCAGGGCGGCCAGGACGAGTACGGTGAGGGCGGTGCCGGTGACCGGGACCGGCGCCATCCCCCAGGGCCAGACGGCAAAGATCAGGCCGGCGGCGGTGGTGAGACAGACCAGCAGGACGGTGGCGAGCAGCAGCCGGTCGAGCAGGCTACGGCCGCCGCGCAGCAGGCCGGCGGTGGCGAGCAGCACCACCGGGGGCAGTACCCAGGGGGCGTCGAGGGCGACCGCGGCGAGCGGCAGGAGCCAGGCCGCGGCCAGCGCGGCCGGGGCGATGATCCAGCGGCGCCGATGGTACGGCGGGGCGGCATTGACGGTCGGGGTCGAGGTGACCGGAGGCGCGATTGCGCTCTGCTCGACGGGCACACGGATCCTTGGCGGAGTAGGAGGAGAAGAGGTCCCGGAGTCACCGGCGGCAACCGGTCCTCACGCGCCAATGTGGAGTGTACGCGCAGGGCCCGCGACGTAAGAAACGTCACGGGCCCTGGGCGTGTCCGGTCAGAGGTACTGGCCGGTGTTGCTGGCGGTCTCGATGGAACGGCCGGCCTCGGCGCCCTTGCCGCCGGAGACGAGCGTGCGGATGTAGACGATCCGCTCGCCCTTCTTGCCGGAGATGCGGGCCCAGTCGTCCGGGTTGGTGGTGTTGGGCAGATCCTCGTTCTCGCGGAACTCGTCGACACAGGCGTCGAGCAGGTGCTGCAGGCGCAGTCCCTTGCGGCCGGAGGTGAGAAACTCCTTGATGGCCATCTTCTTGCCCCGGTCGACGATGTTCTGGATCATCGCGCCGGAGTTGAAGTCCTTGAAGTACAGGACCTCCTTGTCACCGTTGGCGTAGGTGACCTCCAGGAAGCGGTTCTCCTCGGTCTCCGAGTACATCCGGAGCACCACGGCGTCGATCATGGCGGCGACGGTGGCATCGGCGCTTCCGCCGTGCTCGGTCAGGTCGTCGGGGTGCAGCGGCAGCCCGGAGAGGATGTACTTGGAGAAGATGTCCTTGGCTGCCTCGGCGTCCGGGCGTTCGATCTTGATCTTCACGTCGAGCCGGCCGGGACGCAGGATGGCCGGGTCGATCATGTCCTCCCGGTTGGAGGCGCCGATGACGATGACGTTCTCCAGCCCCTCCACACCGTCGATCTCGCTGAGCAGCTGCGGGACGATGGTGTTCTCCACGTCGGAGGAGACGCCGGAGCCACGGGTCCGGAAGACCGAGTCCATCTCGTCGAAGAAGACGATGACCGGGGTGCCCTCGCCGGCCTTCTCCCGGGCCCGCTGGAAGATCAGCCGGATGTGCCGCTCGGTCTCGCCGACGTACTTGTTGAGCAGTTCGGGGCCCTTGATGTTGAGGAAGAAGCTGGTGTGCTTCTCCTCGCCCCGCCGGTCGGCGATCTTCTTCGCCAGCGAGTTGGCGACCGCCTTGGCGATCAGCGTCTTGCCACAGCCGGGCGGGCCGTAGAGCAGGATCCCCTTCGGCGGGCGCAGCTGGTGCTCCCGGAACAGGTCGGCGTGCAGGAACGGCAGTTCCACCGCGTCGCGGATCTGCTCGATCTGCGCGTGGAGGCCGCCGATGTCGGTGTAGTCGACGTCCGGCACCTCCTCCAGCACCAGCTCCTCGACCTCGCTCTTGGGAATCCGCTCGTACGCGTACGCCGAGCGCGGTTCGATCATGAGCGAGTCGCCGGCCCGGATCGCGCTGCCGATCAGGGTCTCGGCCAGGTGCACGATCCGCTCCTCGTCGGAGTGCGAGACCACCAGCGCCCGGTCACCGGGGGCGCCGTCGGGGCCCGCCAGCACCTCCTTGAGCATGACCACCTCGCCGACCCGCTCGTAACCGAACGCATCGACGATGTTGAGCGCGTCGTTGAGCAGGACCTCCTGACCGCGCCGCAGCTCGCCCACGTCCAAGGAGGGGGAGACGGCCACCCGCAGCTTGCGCCCGCCGGTGAAGACGTCGACCGTGCCGTCCTCGTGCCGGGCCAGGAAGACGCCGTAGCCACTGGGAGGCTGGGCGAGACGGTCGATCTCCTCCTTGAGCGTCACGATCTGCGCGCGAGCCTCTTTCAGGGTGCTCACGAGCCGTTCGTTGTTCTCGGTCAGCCGCGCCAACTGCGCCTGGGTGGCGGCCAGCCGCTCTTCGAGCTGCCGGACGTGTCGGGGGCTTTCGGTCAACTTGCGCCGCACCAGAGCGAGTTCCTCTTGAAGGAACGCGACCTGCGTGGAGAGATCGTGGGCCTCCTTCTCCCACCGTGCGGCGCGCGAGTCCGCGTCGTCGCTGCGTGCCACGTCCCACCTCCCCGGGGGGCTCGAACGTTCTGAGCTAACACTAGCCGCTGTGAGCCCGATTCGGTCCTTCGCAACGCGCCCGTCACCGAAGCTTGATCGCCAAGGGTGGGCCGGCGGGCGGGTACCGGCATTCGGGTACCGTCGGGGGGTGGGACGGGAGAACATGGGGGGTGCGCCGGTGGCCGAGGTCGCGACCGACCAGCTGCAGGTCTGGGTGGATCAGGACCTGTGCACGGGCGATGGGCTGTGCGTGCAGTACGCCCCGGAGGTCTTCGAGTTCGACGTCGACGGGCTGGCGTACGTCAAGGGTTCCGACGGTGAGCTTCGGCAGGCCCCCGGCGCCCGGGTCGACGTACCGGAGCACCTGCGCCTCGAGGTGATCGACTCGGCGAAGGAGTGCCCCGGCGAGTGCATCCACGTCGTGCGCGGCAGCGACGGCGTCGAGGTGGCCGGGCCGGACGCCGAGGACGACTGACCGGCAGGCCGGCCGTCGGCCCGCCCGACGCGAGGTCCTGCCTACAGCAGCGGGCGGCCGACCACCGAGGCGACCAGCCGGGCGAACTCCTCCAGCCGGGCGATCTGCCCGGCCCCGCCGTCGTCGAGGGTCTTTCCGAAGCGCAACGCGTCGTGGCGCGGCCCGCCGGCCGCCTCCTCGCTGGGCGGGGTCTCGTCCAGCGAGGTCAGCAGCAGGTAGACGTCGATGCTGTCGACCCGGATCTCGCCGTTGTCATGGCGGAACAGCCGGCGGCGGCAACCGACCTCGGTGACCGAGGAGACCGGCACCACCCGCAGCGACGAGGTCATCGAGCCCGGTGGCCCCTCCCCCGGCGGCACGTCCTCACCGTGCCAGAGCACCAGGCGACTGCCGTCGCAGACGACGACCTCCTGCCACACCCCGTTGACCTCGTTGACGAAACGTTCCAGGGTGAAGCCGAGCACCGACGCCCCGCGCAGCACCCCGCCGAGGGCCTCCAGGGCGACGTCCGGGTCCCGCAGGTAGGCCCGCGCCGCCGACTCGAGGTCGGTGTAGGGCGACCAGTCGGGGAAGACCGCCGGCAGGTCACCGCCGCCGAAGCCGGGACGGCTCATGCCGTCACCTCCGGCCACCGCCGGCCCTCGCCCAGGATCAGCCCGTTCACGCCCAGCCGCCCCATTCCGCCGTCACGACCTGTCCGCCTCCTGCGTCGCGTGCGGTTGAACCCCGTCGGCCCGCTCGGCCGCCGCCTGCCTGGCCGCCTCCGCCTCGCGCAGCGCCTGCCGGCGTTGCGCGTACGCCTCGGTGCCCTTGCTGGGCTTGCGGCGCCGCGGCGGGGCGGTGACTCCGGGGGCGAGCTTACGCGCGGAGACGAGGAACGCGGTGTGGGCGATCATCCGGTGGTCGGGCCGAACCGCCAGCCCCTCGGCGTGCCAGTCCCGCACCAGCGACTCCCAGGCCCGCGGCTCGGTCCAGCCGCCACGCTCGCGCAGCGCCTCGACCAGCTCCGACAGCTGCGGTGTGGTGGCCACGTACCCGATGAACACCCCGCCGGGCAGCAGCGCGCGTTCGACCATGTCGAGGTTCTCCCACGGCGTCAGCATGTCCAGGATGATCCGGTCGAAACCGGTCTCCGCGCACTCGGCGACGTCCCCCACGTGCAGGTGCCAGGCCGGGTGCGGCCCGTTGAAGAACGCCTCGACGTTGCGCCGGGCGATCTGGGCGAAATCGTCGCGCAGCTCGTACGAGTGCAGTTCCCCGGAGGTGCCGACGGCGCGCAGCAGCGAGCAGCTCAACGCCCCGGAGCCGGCGCCGGCCTCCAGGACCTTGGCGCCGGGGAAGACGTCGCCCATCGCGACGATCTGCGCCGCGTCCTTCGGGTAGATCACCTGGGCGCCCCGGGGCATGGACAGCACGTAGTCCGACAGCAGCGGGCGCAACGCCAGGAACGACGTGCCGCCGCCGGAGGTGGTGACCACGCTGCCGTCGGGCAGGCCGATCAGCGCGTCGTGCTGGAGGATGCCCCGGTGGGTGTGGAACGCCTTGCCCGGTTCCAGGGTGACCGTGTGCATCCGCCCCTTGGGGTCGGTCAGCTGTACCCGGTCGCCGGGCCGGAACGGCCCACGGTGCACGGGCGGCAGCTCCGGCTTCTCGGCGGGCGCGTCGGCGCCCGGGGCGGCCGGGGTGGAGTGGGTCACGGTCACGTGTTCATCTTCCGGTGAGGTTCGAGCAGTTGAGCCAGATCCGCGATGTGCAGAATGCCGACGACATCTTCGCCTGCCGTCACGACGTACTGCGCGCCCGGGTGGGCCTGCACTGTCTCCAACACCCGCTCCCCGTCGGTGGCGACCGGCATGGTCGGCAGGTCGGCGACCGAGCGGGCGACCGCGTCGACGGCCAGCCAGGGCCGGCGCGCCTCCGGTACGGCCGCCGCTGCGGCCGGGTCGACCACGGCCACCGGCCGACCCGCGGAGTCGGTCACCAGCAGCGCGCGATGCTCCGCCACGCCCGCGTCCGCCTCCGTGGCCCGGCGCTGGGCCTCGGCCAGCGGGGTACCGGTGGGCACAGCGAACACCGGGCGGGCCAGCCTGGCCAAATCGACCAGCGGAAGCCGCCGGCCGATGCGGGACAGCCTGATCGACTGCCCGGCGCCGTGCCAGAGCGTGAGCGCGACGAGCGCCGTCAGCGGCAGCGCCAGCAGGCCCAGCACGTCGGTCGCGTAGAGCACCGCCACCAGCAGCGCGGTGCCGAGCGCGACGACCCGGCCCGCCCAGCCGGCCACCTCGGTGGCCCGGTGCCGGTCCCGGGTGACCGCCCAGACCGCGGCGCGCAGCGCCCGCCCGCCGTCCAGCGGCAACCCGGGCAGGATGTTGAACACCGCGACGATGACGTTGCTCGCCGCCAGCTGGAACGCGAGCTGATCGGCCACGGTGCCGTCGGGCAGGGCCAGCGTCGCGGCGACCGCGGCCACGCCGAGCACCGCGGAGACCGCCGGTCCGGCCAACGACACCAGCAGATCCACCCGGGGCGACGGGGCGTCGCGGTCCATCTCGGTGTACCCACCGAGCAGTTCCAGGGTGATCCCCCGCACACCGATGCCGAAGTGACGGGCGGTGAGGGCGTGGCCGAGTTCGTGGGCCAGCACCGAGCCGAGCAACGACACGACGAATCCGGCGCCGACCAGGTAGCCACCGAGCGGTGACAGTTGCAGCCGCTGGCCGGCCAGTTCGCCGTACAGCACGGTGATCAGCAGGGCGAGCAGCAGGATCGAGGCGTTCAGGTAAAGCGGTACCCCGAAAACCCGGCCCACCCGCAAGCCGGGACGCCGGCCCGCTCGCGGTCGACTCCTCTGCTCCATCGGGCTGATGCTACGCGGCGGGAGATCACTTACCGGTGCGGCGGCGGCCGTGCTGTCACACCTGTGCCCTAGTGTTCCGGGCATGACGGCGGATCCGGTGATCACTGAGCAGGCTCCGACTCCGACCCAGTTGCCGGCGACGGTGCGCGCCTCGCTGTCACCGTCGCGGGCTGCGGACTTCAAGACCTGCCCGCTGCTCTACCGGTTCCGCAGCATCGACCGGCTGCCCGAGCGGCCCACCGTCGAGCAGGCCCGCGGCACGCTGGTGCATGCGGTGCTGGAGCGGCTGTTCGACCTGCCGCCCGACGGCCGCACCCCGGACGCGGCCGGTAACCTCGTCGCCCCGCAGTGGGACCGCCTGGTCACCGAGCAGCCGGAGCTGGCCGGGCTGTTCGAGGGGGACGCTCCACCCACGGCGGCGGAGTTCCTGCGCTCGGCGGCGGCCCTGCTGGAGGGCTACTTCGCGGTGGAGGATCCGCGCCGGCTGGAGCCCGCCGAGCGGGAGAGCCTGATCTCCGCCGTGGTCGACGACGAACTGCTGATCCGGGGCTACCTCGACCGGCTCGACGTCGCACCGGACGGCGCGCTCCGGGTGGTGGATTACAAGACCGGCGGCGCGCCGCGTGAGGCGTTCGAGGCACGCGCGCTGTTCCAGCTGAAGTTCTACGCGCTGGTGCTGTGGCGCACCCGAGGCGTGGTCCCCCGGGTGCTGCGCCTGCTCTATCTGAAGGACGCCGAGGTGTGCGACTACGCCCCCGACGCCGAGGAGCTGGAGCGCTTCGAGCGCACGGTGGTGGCGTTGTGGCGGGCGATCGAGCAGGCCACCGCCGCTCGGGATTTCCGCCCCCGGCCGAGCCGGCTGTGCGACTGGTGCAGCCATCAGGCGCACTGCCCCAGCTACGGCGGCACCCCGCCGCCCTTCCCCGAGCAGCTGGCGGCGCCGGATCCGCTGCGTGACGCCCGGTCCCGCCCGGCACCACCGGGCGCCGACGAGTAGGTCTCCTCCCCAGGGAGGATGGCCACGTCACCGCGCAAGACGATCTTTCGCGGGCGGGGGCGGCTAGCGTCGTGGCGTGGGTACGGATCTGAGGGAGTGGCTGCGCCGGCGCCCGCTGGCCGGTGACACGCTGCTGGTCGCCGGGTTGGTCCTGGCGGAGGTTCTGTTCACCCTGCTGACCCCCCGGGAGTTCTGGCCCCGGTCGCTGCCGGCGGCGCTGGGCTGGGGTGCGCTGTGCGCGGCGCCGGTGGCGCTGCGCCGGGTGGCGCCGTGGCCGGCGGTGCTGGTCGCGCTGGCGACCCTGGCACTGCCCCTCACGCTCGACGTGGCGCCGACCACGCAGGGCCTCACCTTCGTCGTGCTCACCTACACGATGGCCGCGTACCGCCCGGTGCGTCCGGCGGTGGTGGCGGCGGCGGTGCTGTGGCTGCCGGCGGCGGCGGTGGCGGTCCTGATGCCATCCGAGGCCGTCCCGCAGATCGGCTCCGCCTACCTGGTGGCGAACAACCTCCTGGTGGGGGTCGTGTCGTTCTCGGTGGGCCGGACGGTGCACGCCCGGCGGTCCTCCACCGAGGCGCTGCTGGAGCGGGCCCGGGTCGCCGAGGCCACCCAGCGGGCCCTGGCCGAGCAGGCGGTCGCCGACGAGCGGCGGCGCATCGCCCGGGAACTGCACGACGTGGTGGCGCACCATGTGAGCGTGATGGGGGTGCTCGCGACCGGGGTACGGCGGGTGTTGCGCCGCGACCCGGACGCCGCGGACGAGGCCATCGGCACCATCGAGGAGACCAGCCGGGCGACCCTGCGGGAGCTGCGCCGGCTGCTGGACGTGTTGCGTACCGAGGCCGAACCGGCCGCCGACCTGGCGCCTCAGCCGGGCATCGCCGGCATCGAGACCCTGGCCGAGCAGGTACGCGAGGCCGGGTTACCGGTGACGCTGACCGTGGCGGGCACCCCGGGGGCGCTGGAGGAGGGCGAGGCACTGACCGTGTACCGGATCGTCCAGGAGGCGTTGACCAACGCGCTCAAGCACGCCGGCACGGCCACCGCGCAGGTACGGGTCAGCTTCTCCGTCGATGCCGTCGAGGTCGAGGTCACCGACACCGGCCGGGGACCGTCGCCGGACACCCACCGGGTCGGGCACGGCCTGGTCGGGATGCGCGAGCGGGTCGGCCTCTACGGTGGTGTCCTGCGGACCGGAGCGCGACCCGGCGGCGGCTACCGGGTGTACGCGCGGATCCCGGTCGAGCCCCTGGTCGACGGCGGGGGCAGCCGGTGACGACGGCCGCGACCATGGTGCCTCAGGGCGACGACACACCCGGGTGGAGCAGCGTGACAGCGAAGGTGGAGGACGACATGGCCGACCCGACGGCACCGACGCGGCCGGTGCGCATCCTGCTCGCCGACGACCAGCCGCTGCTGCGTACCGGATTCCGGATGGTGCTGGGCGCCGAGCCGGACCTGGACATCGTGGCCGAGGCCGGCGACGGGGTGGAGGCGGTGGAGTTGGCCCGCCGGCTGCTGCCCGACGTGGTGCTGATGGACATCCGGATGCCGCGGATGGACGGCGTGAGCGCCACCCGGGCCATCGTCGACGCCCGGCTGCCGGTACGGGTACTCATCCTGACCACCTTCGACCTCGACGAGTACGTGGTGGGCGCGCTGCGGGCCGGGGCGAGCGGCTTCCTGGCCAAGGACGTCCCGGCCGAGGACCTGGTCACCGCGATCCACACGGTCGCCGGCGGTGACGCGGTGGTGGCGCCGCGGATCCTGCGGCGGCTGCTGGACCGCTTCGCCGACGCGCTGCCCGACCCGGCCGCGGCGCCACCGAAGGCCCTCAACGCCCTCACCGACCGGGAACGGGAGGTGCTCGTGCAGGTCGCCCGGGGGCTGTCCAACGCCGAGATCGCCCGGGCGCTGTCGGTCAGCGAGACCACCATCAAGACCCACGTCGGGCACGTGCTGACCAAGCTCGGGCTGCGGGACCGGGTGCAGGCGGTGGTGCTGGCGTACGAGTCGGGCCTGGTCCGGCCCGGGACGTAACAACGCCGTTGCATCCGTCACCTACCGTGACGATCGGCGGCGAAAAGTGGTTGACCCTCACGTGGCGGCAACGCTCACGATGATCGTGCGCCGGTCGGGCGGCGTGGGCCGGCCGGTGCGGAGTCGGGGACAACCCTGACTCCGCCTGGGGGGTACCCGCACCCGGAAATCCGCCGTGGCTCCGCCCAGAGTTGGACGGATCCGAAACATGCAGCACAGATGATGGACTCGTGCCGGACCAGCGGGGGCGGCGCGATTCGACACGACGGAGAGGTTTAGACGTGACCGCTACGACAGGCCAGCCGGCCCCGGCCGCAGCCCGGGCGAGCGACGTTTGGAAGGTGTACGGCAGCGGCGAGGCACAGGTCATCGCGCTGCGGGGGGTCAGCGCCGAGTTCGAGCGCGGGCGGTTCACCGCGATCATGGGCCCGTCCGGGTCGGGCAAGTCGACGCTGATGCACTGCCTGGCCGGGCTGGACTCGGTGACCCGCGGGACGGTGCACGTCGGCGACACCACGGTCACCGGTCTCGGTGACACGGGCCTGACGAAGCTGCGCCGCGACAAGGTCGGCTTCATCTTCCAGCAGTTCAACCTGCTGCCGACCCTGACGGCCAAGGAGAACATCCTGCTGCCGCTGTCGATCGCCGGGCGCAAGCCGGACCCGGCCTGGTACGACGTCGTGATCGACACGGTCGGGCTGCGGGACCGACTGGACCACCGGCCGGCGCAGCTTTCCGGCGGCCAGCAGCAGCGGGTGGCGTGCGCCCGGGCGCTGGTCTCCCGCCCCGAGGTGATCTTCGCTGACGAACCGACCGGCAACCTGGACTCCCGCTCCGGCGCCGAGGTGCTGAACTTCCTGCGCAACTCGGTCCGTGAACACGGGCAGACCATCGTGATGGTCACCCACGACCCGACGGCGGCGGCGTACGCCGACCGGGTGGTGTTCCTCGCCGACGGTCAGATCGTCTCCGAGCTGATCGAGCCGACCGCCGACACGGTGCTGGACACGATGAAGAAGCTGGACACCCCCGCCGAGGTGACCGGCTGATGTTCCGGGCGACACTGAAGAGCCTGCTGGCCCGCAAGGTCCGGCTGGTGCTGTCCGGCCTGGCCGTGGTGCTGGGCGTCATGTTCGTCTCGGGCGCGTTCGTGCTCACCGACACCCTCGGCCGCTCCTTCGACTCGATCTTCGCCGACGCGTACGCCGAGGTCGACGTCAACGTGGCCGCCAAGCCGAAGCTCGCGGTCAGCGAGATGGAGGGCGAGCAGGTCCAGGCGCCGTTCCCGGCAGGCACGGTGGAGACGGTGCGGGGGGTTCCCGGCGTGGCCGAGGCCACCGGCACGGTGGTCGCCGACGGGGCCCGGCTGATCGGCAGCAACGGCAAGGTGGTCACCTCGTTCGGCCCGCCGCAGCTGGGCGGCAACTGGGTCGGCGAGAGCGACCTGGTGCAGTTGCGCGAGGGCCGGGAGCCACGCGCCGACGACGAGATCGTGATCAACAAGGGGCTGGCGACCGCCGGCAAGGTCGCCGTCGGCGACCGGGTGGGCGTGCTCACCCTGGCGCCGAAGGAAGAGTTCACCATCGTCGGTGTCTTCGGCTACAGCGGTGACCGGGACTCCCTCGGCGGCGTCAACGAGGTCATGTTCACCACCCCGGCGGCCCAGCGGCTGATGCTCGGTGAGCCGGACGTCTTCAACAACGTCGTCGTCAAGTCCGCGCCGGGCGTCTCCGACGAGTCGCTGCGCGACTCGGTCGCCGCGGCATTGGGCGACGACTACGTGGTCAAGACCGGTGAGCAACTCTCCGCCGACGCCGCCGCCGGGCTGAAGGAGGGACTGACCTTCTTCAACCGGATCCTGCTCGGCTTCGCCGCGGTGGCGCTGCTGGTCGGCACGTTCCTGATCCTGAACACCTTCTCGATCATCGTGGCGCAGCGCACCCGGGAACTGGCGTTGCTGCGGGCGGTCGGCGCCAGCGGCAAGCAGATCATCGGCTCGGTGGTGCTGGAGGCGATCGCCGTAGGCCTGATCGCCTCGGTGCTCGGCCTGGCCGCCGGCATCGGTGTCGGCGCGTTGCTGGCGTACCTGTTCAGCACCTTCGCCGGCGGGTTGTCCCTGGCCGGGGTGGCGGTGCCGGCGTCGGCGGTGATCGGCGCGTTCGCGGTCGGCATGGTGATCACGGTGGTGGCGGCGCTGCTGCCGGCGCTGCGCGCCGCGCGGATCCCCCCGATCGCGGCGATGCAGGACGTGGCCACTCCGGACCGGCCGCTGACCAAGGTGACCGTCGCCGGCGCGCTGGTGACCGCGATCGGTGCCGCCCTGCTCTTCCTCGGCCTGGGCGGTCACGCGAGCGGCAACACCCTGGCCACCATCCTCGGTGGCGTGCTGTTCGCGTTCATCGGGGTGGCCCTGCTGACGCCGCTGATCAGCCGGCCGGTGGTGGCGGTGCTCGGCGCGGTCTTCTCCGGCTGGGTGCCGGGCAAGCTGGGCCGGCTCAACTCCGGGCGCAACCCGCGCCGGACGGCGATCACCGCCGCCGCGCTGATGGTCGGCATCGCCCTGGTCACCGGCATCACGGTGATCCTCGACTCGGCCAAGAGCAGCATCAGCGGCTTGGCCCAGGATACCGTCAAGGCCGAACTGGTGATCGCCGGAGCGCAGACCGGGCCCCGGCTGCCGAGCTTCGACCCGGCGGTGCTGGAGGAGGCGAAGGCGATTCCCGGGGTCCGCATCGTCGATGGTCAGTACGCCGACATGGCCGAGATCGGCGGCGAGCGCACCTGGGTGGGGGCCGCGACGGAGCCGTCCGCGATGCGGCAGGTCTACGGGGCCACCGCCACCGCCGGTGACATCGACCGGCTGGCCGCCGGACAGATGATGGTCAGCTCGGACACGGCGGAGTCGCGTGGGTGGTCGATCGGCTCGACGGTGCCGGTGCAGTTCGCCCGCGGCGAGGCGCAGACCTACACCGTTACCGGCATCTACGAGAGCTCGCCGCTGCTCGGCCCGATGTTGCTGCCGGCCGACGCCGCCCGCAACTTCAGCGTCCAGCAGCCCTTCCAGGCCTTCATCCAGCTTGAACCGGGCACCCGGGTGGCCGACGTGCTGCCGCGCGTCGAGGCGCTGCTGGCGGACAGCCCGGAGGTGTCGGTCGCCGACCGGGACGCGTTCATCGAGCAGCAGGCCAGCCAGCTCGACGGGCTGCTTCGGATGATCCAGATCCTGCTGGCGCTGGCCATCGTGATCGCCGTACTCGGCATCATCAACACCCTGGCCCTGTCGGTGCTGGAGCGGACCCGCGAGCTGGGCCTGCTGCGCGCCATCGGCCTGCGCCGGTCGCAGACCATGGGCATGATCACCGTGGAGGCGGTGGTGATCTCGTTGTTCGGCGCGCTGCTCGGCGTGGCCGTCGGCGCCAGCCTCGGCGCCGCGGTGGTGGAGGCCCTGCGCGACGAGGGCATCAGCAAGCTGGTGCTGCCCTGGGGCCAGATGGGCGTCTTCCTCGGCCTGGCCGCCCTGATCGGCGTGGTGGCCGCGGTGCTGCCGGCGATCCGGGCCGCCCGGATCAACGTCCTGGGCGCCATCGCCCACGACTGAGATGCAAGGAAGGGCCCCCTGTTAACGCCTGGCGTTGTACAGGGGGCCCTTCTTAACGCGTCCGTTGGATGCGCTGGGTGGCGCGGGGCGGCCGGAGCGGGCGTCAGGCAGGCGTCCGGCGCAGCAGGCCGGCGAGCAGTTCCAGGTCCGCCGTGAGCAGGCTCTCCAGCTGGTGTACGCCGTCGCGGGGTGCCAGCGGCACCTCCGCCGGCACGGCCAGCACCGCAGCCCCGGCGGCGACCGCGCTGGCCACCCCGATCGCCGAGTCCTCGATCGCCACGCAGCGGTCGATCGGCACCCCGAGCAGCCGCGCAGCGGTCAGGTACGGCTCCGGGTGCGGCTTGGTCGAGTCGACCTCGTCGCCGCAGACCACCACGTCGAAGCGGTCCCGGCCGAGGGTGTCCAGGGCGATCTCGACCAGGGCCCGGCCGCTGGAGGTGACCAGGGCGGTGGGGATCCGCGCCTCCCGGACCGCCCCGAGCAACGCCAGCGCTCCCGGCCGCCACTGCAGGCCGGTGCGGAACAGCTCCAGGATCCGGGCGTTGATCCACGTCGCGCTGGCCTGCGGGTCCCGGTGCGGCTGGCCCAGGTCGTCGTGCAGGATGCGCATCGAGTCGGCCATGCCGGTGCCGATCATCGCGCGGCGGGCGGCGACGGAGAGGGTGCCCCCGTACGTCTGCGCGAGTTCCTGCAACGCGACGTCCCAGAGCCGCTCGCTGTCGACCAGGGTGCCGTCCATGTCGAAGAGCACGGCGGCCGGATGGGCGCTGATCACCGGATCCTCCTCGGGTTCGGGTACCCGATGGATCCTCTCAGCCCGCCGCCACGGCACGCCCGGCACAGTGACCTTTCTCAACCGAGGTCGCAGGCGGACAGCGAGCGCTCGTACCCACGGAAGAACGACTCGGCCCGCTGTTCCGGGCTGCCGTGCGAGTCCTCGGCGAACCACGGCTGGCCCGGGTCGTCGCCGACGGCCAGCAGCCCCTCGTTGAACTCGTCGAGGTCGCCGTCGTCGAGGATGAGCGTGCCGGCGCGCACCGAGTCGCCGAGATACGCCCCGGCCATGCAGTCGGCCTGCAACTCCTGCTGCACGGTGAAGTTGTAACGGATCCCCAGCCGGGTCTGGACGCCATGCGCGTACTCGTGACCGAGCAGATAGAACACGAACGCGTCACCGATCTGCCGGAAGGCCCCGAAGGACCAGTTGACGTCGTACGCGATGAAGTCGCTGACCGTGCAGTAGACCGCGTTGTTGCGGGGCAGTTCCTGGCCGCCGCAGGAGACCTCGCCGTCGCGCTGGTACGGGATGATCCGCCGGATCGGCCGGAACGACTGCCCCGAGGCCTGGAACTGCTCGGTCCAGTAGCGCTCGGCAAGGCGCTGGGCGTCGGCGATGTCCTGTTGGAACTCCTCGACCGTGTCGGTGCCGTCGGCCCTGGTCACCTCGGCGCTCGGTGACGCCGGCTGCCGCGACCCGGTCGGTTCCGCCGGCTGCCTGACCGGCTCCACCATGCATGCGGCCGACGCCACCAGCGCCGCCACCAGGCCGGCGAGCCTTCTCCGGCGCCGCCCTCGTCCACCTGCCGCCACCGCGTCCCTCCCGCCTCGGCGATGCCCAGTACCCCGCCGGTACGGCCGGCATACCCGTCGCCGTCTCGTACGCCGTACCGGCCCGGACGGTTCAGCCGATCCACACCGAACGCACCCGGCTCAGCCGGCGCGAGGGTTCGCGTTGGCGCGGCGAGTGCGCGGCACCTCAGGGCTCGCGTCAGGGGCTCGCGGCGAGGAAGACGAAGGCGGCGAGGATGACGAGGTGTACGCCGCCCTGGAGCAGGGTGGCGCGGCCGGGGACGACGGTGAGCACGCCGGTGATGACGGTCAGCGCGAGCAGGGTGACCTGGGTGCCGCCGAGGCCGAGCTGTAGGGGTCCTTCGAGCCAGATCGAGGCGATGGCGATGGCCGGGATGGTCAGGCCGATGCTGGCCATCGCGGAGCCGAGGGCGAGGTTGAGGCTGATCTGCACCCGGTCGCGGCGGGCGGCGTTGGCGGCGGCGATCGTCTCCGGCAGCAGCACCAGCAACGCGATGATCACGCCGACGAACGCCGGCGGCAGGTTCACCGCGGCGACCCCGGCTTCGAGCGCCGGGGAGACGGACTTGGCGTCGCCGACCACGGCCACCAGGGCGACCAGCAGCAGGCCGAGGCTGGCCAAGGCCTGCCGGGTGGACGGCGGGTCGGCGTGCACCTCCTCGGGAAGGGTCTCGCCCTTGCGGTTGACCGGAAGGAAGTAGTCGCGGTGCCGCCCGGTCTGCACCATGACGAACAGGAGGTACAGGGCCAGCGACACGACCGCCGCGAAGGTGAGTTGGGCGGGGCTGAACTGTGGCCCGGCGCGTCCGATGGTGAACGTCGGGACGACCAGGCTCAGGGTGGCGAGGGTGGCCACGGTGGCCAGCGCGCCGCCGGTACCTTCGGGGTTGAACACGGCCAGGCGCCGGCGCAGGGCGCCGATCAGGAGGGACAGGCCGAGGATGCCGTTACAGGTGATCATGACAGCGGCGAAGACCGTGTCCCGGGCCAGCGATTCCGTCTTCGCCCCACCGCTGATCATCAGGGTGACGATCAGGGCGACCTCGATGACGGTGACTGCCACCGCGAGGACCAGTGACCCGTACGGCTCGCCGACCTTGTGCGCGACCACCTCGGCGTGGTGCACCGCCGCCAGCACCGCACCGGCCAGGAACAGCGCGACCACGACCACCAGGACACCGCTGAGCTTCCGGTTCCACGTCAACGCCAGCACCACGAGGGCGGCGATCGGCACGGAGACGGTCCAGGCGGCCATGGCGCGGCGCAACGCGAGCATGACCTCCATCCTCCTGCCAGCCGACATGATCATGAGCGGCGAACCACGGAGGAGTCCCCCATCGGCGCCCTCCCCTCGCCGGGCCCGGCGACGACCCGCATCGACACGACATGAGCGGGCCACCCACCCGGCGACCGGCCCATGACCGGCCCGGCCACCCGGCCGTGGGCCGGAAGGTGGGCGCCGGTGCCCCGCTGGGTGCGCGTCGTGGTCATCGCCGCCGTCTGCGTCTTCGCCTACGGCGGGATCGTGCACCTGGGCGACCTGCTCGGCGTCCGGCCGGGTGGACCACCCGCGTCGACCCCGACCTGGCTGGCGCTGTACTTCACGTCCCTGACCGTGCTGGATCCGCTCGCGGCGCTGCTGCTGGCGCTGCGCCGGATCGAGGGGCTGCTGCTCGGCTGCGCCATCCTCGCCACCGACGCGGCGGCGAACGGGTACGCCAACTACGTCCTGGATTCCACGCCCGGAGTCACGGCCGGCCGGATCGGGCAGTCAGTCATCACCCTGCTCGCGGTCGCGCTGATCGTGGTCACGCCACGAGTCGGACCCTGGCTGCACGCCCCCGGCGAGCCCGCCGCCGGGCCGGAACGAACACGCTGAGCGCTGTCGGTGCGGCACCTGATGGCGTTTGCCCCCTGTTTCGACGCCTGACAAGCTGGAGAAATGTCGAAACAAAGCCTGCCGGTGGTGGATCTTCAAGCGGTGGCGTGCTGCCCACCGCTGGCGGTCCGGCCGCTGGACGCCGAGCAGGCGGCGGCGGTGGCGCCGATGTTCAAGGCCCTCGGCGACCCGGTCCGGCTGCGGTTGATGTCGATGATCGCCTCGGTTCCCGAGATGTGCGTGTGCGACCTGACTCCGGCGTTCGACCTGTCCGGGCCGACCATCTCCCACCACCTCAAGGTTCTGCGGGAGGCCGGCCTGGTCCACTCCGAGCGTCGCGGCACCTGGGTGTGGTACCAGGTCAGGCCGGAGGCGTTCCGGCAACTCGGCGCGCTACTGGCCATGCCCGCCGACAGCGCCACCGCATGACCGTCACCGCGCGCCGCCTGGTCGTCACCCGCCCGGGACACGAGCCGGCCGGACGTCAGGGCCTGTGTCGCCGACGGGTCCTGACGCGTATCGACGCAGTCCCGAATGCTGGCCAACCCCGACGAGCAGGGTCGGCCAGCGTCCGGGACCGGCGTACCGTCAACGGGCGACCGGCAACGCCACCGCGGCGGGCGCTGGTACGGGCGTCAGGTCCTCCGCAGGTGGCCGGTTGCGTTCGACCAGCCACTTGCCCCACCAGAACAGACCGCGGGCGAGGCAGACCAGGGTCACCGCGAAGAACAGCGTGTAGACCACGTTGAACACCATCAGCAGGCCGTAGACCATGCCGACGCTGGCGCCGAACATGAACTGCATCCGCGGCGCCGCCGGGGTGGTGCCCGGGTCGGTGATCATGTAGTTGGTGAACAAGACGAAGGCCACCCCGGTCATCGGCACCAGCGCGGCGACCAGCGACACGTCCCAGATGAAGTGTCGGAGCACCGCCTGGATCACGAACGCGCCCAGCCAGCCGACGATCAGCGGCACCTTCTTGGTGAGCATGGCGTTGAGTACCGTGCCCGCGGTCACGATGATCACCGGGATGAGGATGCTGATCACCCCGGGGACGTTCTCGGTGAAGTGGTACGGCGGGGCGATGTTGACCCAGGAGAAGGCCAGCAGCGTGATCGTGATACCGAAGTTGGACGGGTTCATGAAGTGCCGCATCCGGCCCTTGATCGGCGCTTGGAGCACCGCCTTCTGGCCAACCGCCACGACCACGGCGAACGCGATGGGCCAGAAATTGTCGTTGGCGTAGAGCAGCATGTTCGCGGCCAGCGCGGTGATGTGCGCGGGCAGCAGGAAGGTGTACACCCCCCACACGCCGTGGCCGCCGAAGGCCAGCGGACGCTTCAGTGCCCGCGCCGAGATGACCTCGACAACAATCTCGGTGGCGTAGCCGACCGCCAGGGCCAGGATCGGCCACAGCCAGGGCTGTTCGAAGCCGAGCACCGTGTAGCCCAGGATATTGAAGATCGACATAGAGATGGCGAAGTTGCGCAAGGCAAGGTAGCGCGGGTCCTTGCTGTCCACCCGGGGCACGGCGGCCCGGGCCGCCGCGGGTGCCGGCGCCGTCGCGGGCGGAGTGGCCGGGGTGGCGACCAACAGCTCCCCGTCCGCCTCGGGTCGCTTAACGTCTGTCATCGCTTGGTCAGCTCCTCGGCTCGACTGGTCAGCATGAGGTCGTGCCACCCGGCGGTCAGGTCGAGCGTCTGCCGGTGTGTGGTGCCGGTGAGGTCACGCCAGCTCAGCTCCGCCTTGACCGGCCGGTCCCCGGCGGCGCCGAGGCCGAAGAAGACGTCGAAGCTGCGCTTGCCGGAGTGGCCTCCGCCACCGTCGAGCTGAGCGAGCTGGGTGCGCCCGTCGGCAGTGGTGACCCGCACCTGCGCGCCGTACGCCGGGGAGGCGCCATCGCCGGACAGCGTCGGCCGGGTCAGCCGCAACCCTAGGAAGTTGCCGTTGCCGGGCTTGTCGTTGCGGTAGTACGCGGGCGGCCCCCACTGGCGGGCCACAGCGAAGTCCTGGGCACCGTCGCCGTTGGTGTCGGCCACCGCCACGCCCCGAGTGGGGATGGGCAGGGCCAGGCCGAGTTCCTCGCTGATGTTGGCGTACCGGCCGTTGTCCTCGGGTACCCAGAAGGCCAGGGTGTTGCCACCAGCGATGTCGTCACCGGGCTCGGCCTTCGGCCACATGTCGGGGTCGGAGAGCAGTACGTCGTTGCTGATCGCCAACTCCTGCAACCAGTTGAACCGGTTGATGGTGCCCTTCACGAAGCCGGTGGCCTGGACGACCGCCAGCCGGCCGCTGTTGTCGAAGTCCGCCATCTTGGCGTCCCAGCCCCAGCCGACCCAGGCCATGTTCTTGGCGGCAGCCTGGTTGCGGTACGGCGCCTCGCCCCGGCTCATCATCTCCCGGGCCTGCTCCGGCGTCGCGGCCGTGTTCTGCCAGACGAAGTTGCTCTCCTCCAGACCCCACGACTCGGTGATGTTGCTGACGAACGCGTCGAACCGGCCACGCCCCTCCAGGTCGGCGAAGTCGATGGACATGCCCTTGAACGAGTCGTGCCCGAGCACCAGCGACTTCGGGGTGATCGGGGTGCGGCGCCCCTCCACCAGTTCGAACCAGATCCGGCCCGGCGTGGACCGGTTGTGGAAGAGCCGGTCCTGGCCGAAGTCGTTGGCCAGGTACAGCTCCGGCAGCAGGTCGCCGTCCAGGTCGGCGGAGGCGGCGCCGAGCGTCCAGCCGGTGAAGTACGCGGGATCCCCCGCCACCTGCTCCTCGTAGCTCGCCGACGGTGTTTCGCCGGTGGTCGCGCCGGTCCAACGCAGGATGTGCGCGCCGCCGGCGTTGTGCGCGTGCGACATCGAGTGGTTCATCTGCACGTGCGGCAGGCCCTGTGGGTCGAGGACCTGGCTGTCCGGGAAGTAGTTGAAGATTCCGATGTCGGGCCGGCCGTCGCCGTCGAAGTCGGCCACCGCCACGGCGTTGGTGTTCCACAGCGGACCGCGGTACACGGCGCTGGTGCTCTGCTGCGGGATCAGCTCGACCGGGTGGTATGCCGCGAGGCTCAGCGAGGTAACCCCGGGCCGTTGCATGAACAACACCGGCGTACGGCCCCAGTAGTAGACCAGCAGGTCCATCCGGCCGTCGAGATTGAAGTCGCCGGGGACACAGCCCATCGGGGCGATCGCCGGACCCATCGGCAGCGGCGCCGGATCCAGCACGAACGGCGCGTACGTGGCGCCACTGTCCGGTGCCGGGGTGACGATCACCGTGTCGCTGCGGGTGTCGACGAGGCACAGGTCGTTCGCGCCGCCCTGGCCGTCCAGGTCGTTGAGCGCCACCCCGGCGCCGACCGACGAGATCCAGGACCGGATGTGTTCGAACCGGGGGTTCACCTCACGCACGGTGCGCTCCGGCAGGCCGGGCGGCAGCGCGATGGGCAGTTCGGTGAACGCGTACCGGGAGGCCAACGCGGTGCGCTCCTCGGCCGAGGCCGAGGGCAGCCGCGCCACTGAGAACAGGCCGGCGACCAGCGCCAGGACGAATACCGGTGGAATGAGTCGGCGCAGGATGCCTACGGATTGCGGTGGCAAGTATCCCCCTCGGGCAGACGGCGCCGGGACATGCGGGTCGGCCGGCAGCGGACGGACGGAGCGCCTACAGGCGAGTCGGTAGTCGTACCGGCCGCACCGGCTGTCCCTGACCTCGATCTTTCGGGCACCGGCCGGACGCGGCATCTCGGTACGAACCATCGCCATGCTTTCGTCCGGTGCGGCACGGTGTCTTCTCAGGAATTGCTCTCGAAACCATTAACCGCCAAGCGCGCACGAATGAAGAATTTCTATTGGAGAGCCGTAATTGCCACTGCTCCCGGCGTTTTCGAAATGGGAGGAAGGGGAGCCCGGAAACATTCGCGCACCACGCCGTCCCCGCCCGGGGACCGGGCGGGGGGACGTACCAGACCACCATCAGTCGGGCAGGCCGATGCGCATGGGCAGGCCGTCGCGCACCCGCAGCGACAGCATCGGCTCGGGCACCACCGGGCGACCCGCCGGGCGGGTCAGGCGCAGATCACGCACCAGCAACGCGGTGGCGAAGGTGGCCTCCATCAGACCCAGGTGATTGCCCACGCAGAACCGGGGTCCGGCGCCGAATGGGATGTACGCGTACTGGGGTCGGTCGACGGAGCGGGCCGGGTCGAATCGCTCCGGGTCGAACTGCTCCGGCTCGGCCCAGAACCGCGGGTGCCGGTGCAGTGTGTACGTGCAGATGAGCACGTCCGCGCCGGCGGGGACGTGGTAGCCGCCCACCTCGTCGTCGGCCAGGGCCTTGCGCGGCAGCAGCCATACCGCCGGGTAGAGGCGCATCACCTCCTTCAGCACCATCGTGGTGTAGCGCAGCCGGGTCAGGTCGTCCACGGTGGGCAGCCGGTCACCGAGCACCGACACCACCTCGGCGCGCAGCCGTTCGCGTACCTCGGGGTGCCGGTCGAGCAGGTACAACGTCCAGCTAAGCGTGCTGGCGGTCGTCTCGTGGCCGGCCAGCAGCAGAGTGACCAGCTCGTCGCGGAGCCGGGCGCGCCCGATCCGCGGATCCCGCTCCCGCCCGGCGGAGGCGATCAGCCGGGACAGCACATCCGCCCGGCCGTCGTCGGCACTGCCGCGCTCGGCCACCAACTGGTTGACGATCCCCTCGAGTCGATGCCGGGACCGCCGAAACCGCAGCTGCCGGGGCAGCGGGAGCACCGGCGGCACCGCGCTCAACGTCTCCAGTTCGAACATCGCCTGGTTCTGCACGGCGGCGAAGTCGTCGCCGATGGTCGGGAATCGACCCAGGTCGGTGTCGAGCAGCGTACGACCCAGCACCCCTACGGTCAGCGAGGTCATCTCGACCGACACGTCGACCACCTGCCCCGCGCGGCGACGCAGGCGCTCGACCAGGGCGGCGGCCTCCTCCGCCACCAGACCGGCCTGGGCGGCGATCCGCCGGCTCTGGAACGCCGGCTGGATCACCTTGCGCTGCTTGCGCCACAGCTCGCCCTCGCTGGTGAGCAACCCGTCGCCGAGCGCCCGCCGGGCGTGAACCAGCCCGATACCCTTGTGGTAGTTGGCAGCGTTGTCGGCCAGCACGTGCTTCGCGTGGTCCGGGTGGTTGAAGAAGTACAGGCTCTTCGGTCCGACGGGCAGGCGCGCCGCGTCACCGTACCGTTGGGCGGCCGAGGTCATCATGCCCAGCCGGTCCCGGTTCATCACCACCAGCATGCGTAGCGCCGCGAAGCGCGGTGGACCGGGCGGAGTCCGGCGGGCCGGCGTCACGACGCTCACGTCGTCGCCCCGGTACGCTCACGCTCCGACTGGCGGAACCGGCCGTCGACGAAGATCAGCGCCTCGCCGGCGGTCCGGTCCAGCGCCACCACCCGGCCGATGAAGATGCTGTGGTCCCCGCCGTCGTACGTCTGCCACAGCACGCACTCGAAGTGCGCGACCGCGCCGACCAGCAGCGGTGAGCCGGTCCGGCCGCCGGCCCGCCACTGGGCGAATTCGAACTGCTCCCGCCCGAGCGGCCGGCGCCGGTCGGCGAAGTAGCGGGCCACCGGCTCCTGCGTCGCGGCGAGAACCGAGATCCCGAACTGCCCGGCCTCGGTCAACGCGCCGTGCATCATCGCATCGCGACCGACGCAGACCAGGGCCAGCGGCGGGTCCAGGGAGACCGCGGTGAACGAGTTGGCCGTCATGCCGTGCGGGGTCGGGCCGCCGACGGTGACCACCGTGACGCCGGTGGGGAAGGCGGAGAAAGCCCAGCGGAGCGTCTTCGAGTCGGCTACCACGCCGCCGGGGTCGGGGTGGACTGTCACAGTGACCTCCTGAGGTCGCCGGTCAGGCCCGTACGCCCACGGCGTACGGCTTGAGCGCGGCCTCCAACGCCTCCGGCACCCGGGTGGGGACGGTACGGGTGTTGGGGCCGCGCATGCACGCCACGCGCTGCGAGCCACGGGCGACGAGGACTTCACCGCCGCCGGGGTCCAGCCGGACGTAGTCGAAGCCGAACTCGATCTGGGTCTGCGCCAGCTCACGCAGATGCATCCGAACGGCCAGCTCGTCGAACGCGGTGATCTCGGCGAAGAACTCACAGTCCACCCGCAACGTGAACAGCTTGAGATCCGCCTGAAGATCGGCCAGCACCGCCGGCGCCCGCTCCTTGAGGAACAACTCCCGGCACCGCCCCTGCCACCGCAGGTAGTTGACGTAGTAGACGTTGCCGACGAGGTTGGTCTCCTCGAACCCGACCGTGTGCCGGTACTCGAACCAGCGCTCCACCATCGTCACCTCCCCTCGGTGAGGACCGCGAACACCACCGGCTCGTCGACGCCGCGTACCGCGGTGACGAAGGCCGCCACCCGCAGCTCGCCGGCCCCGAACACCGTCCAACCGGGACGTGGGCTGGGCAGCAGGGTCAGCGGTCCGCCAGGCTGGCCGCCGGCCTTCTGTACGCACTCCAGCGCCGTCCAGACCCGCGTCGCGGCCGTGTCGGCGTCCTCACCGGTATCGGCGGCGAGCAGCCGGGCCAGGCCGGCGTGCCCGCCGAGCAGGCCGTCCCACACGGCTTCGTCCCGGTGAACCACCGTCTCGACGTCGCAGCCGAGAGCCCCCGTCGCGGTCACCGCCAGAGTCAGCCCCGCACCGTGCGCCACCGACACCGTCCGCCCACCCGGAAGCTCCGGCCGGCCGTCGGGACGGTAGGTCAACTCGACCGGCTCGCCGGTCGAGCGCCGCACGGCGATCCGCGCTCTGGCCCGCCGCCGGGCCACCTGCCCGCCCGGTTCGTCGAGCGGCTCGCCCGGGCCGTCCGGCTCAACCGCCACCGCCACCCGTACGTCGAGGACCTCGCCCAGCGTCCGCTCCAGGTACGGCCCGAGCAGCGGCGCCACCCAGGGGCCGCGACCGTCCTGCTTGCGCACGGCGCGCAACCGCAGGCCCTCCCAGCGCTCGACGACCTCGCCCGCGGTGGTCCGCAGGACGATGTCGTAGACGTAGGTGTCACCGTCGCGGCTGCGCTCGGTGGCGCAGTAGCGCAGCTTGCCCCGACCGGTCAGCTTCTTTCCGGCCGGGTGGATCCGCTCCACCCCGGCCGGCAACAACGTGGCGTCCGGCACACAGACCTGGTTGCCGTGCATCAACGCGTCCCGCACCCCGGGGTCGCCGAGCAGCAGGTCGTCCGGCACGAACCGAGCGAACCACTCGACGTCGGCAAGCGCCTCCACCTCCGCGTCGACGTGCCGGGCGGCGGCCCGCCGGTAGCCGCGCAGCCGCTGGAACCGGTCACCCTGGAACAGCACGTCGCCGTAGAGCTCGTCGGCCGGCGACAGCGGCACCGGGGCGATCTCGTCGGAGACCTGGTCGGGCGAGCCGTCGGAAGCCACCGTGTCGGTGAGGCGCAACGTCGCGGTGAAGTGGTCGGCGGCGAAGGCCGTCGCCTCGCTGCGGATGGCGACCTGGACGGTGTCGTCGTCCGTCACCGTCGCGGCCACCCGGATCCGGCTGCGGCCGTACGGCGGAACGATGATCGGCCGCAGGAACTCGGCCTGCTCGATGACCGGCACCCGACCGTCGCCGGTGACCGCGCCAGCCACCTGGGCCATCGCCTCCATCCCGAACACCGCCGGGAAGAGCAGGTTGCCGTCGAGGAAGTGGTCGGCCAGGTAGAGGTCGGTGCCGACGTTGAGGTCAACCTCGGTGACCAGCTCCACGCCGTGGTAGCGGATCAACGGCCGTTCCACGAACCGCAGCAGCGGTAGCTCCGGCAGGTCGTACCGGACCGTGTCGATGCCCTCGGTGCGACCGCTGATCACCACCACGCCGGGCGCGTCCGGGTCGGCCAGCAGCCGGCGCAGGATGGCGATGCCCTGGTCGGGGGTGACCGGGGTGACCCCGTCCCGGGTGAGTGATTCGACCACGGAGAGCCGCTCCCCCATGCCGACACCCGACCAGACCGACCACTCCAGGCAGATGGCCCGGCAGCCCGGGTGCCGGCGGCCGAACTCCGTGGTGGTCTCGGCCAGCCAGTCGTTGGCGGTGGCGTAGTGCGCCTCGCCGCGCAACCCGGCGCGGCCGATGATGCTGCCCAGGGTCACCAGCAGCTTGAGCCGGTCCGGGTCGACCGCCTCAAGCGTGGCCCGCAGCCCGTCGATCTTCGGCGCGAGCGTGGTCCGGAAGGCCGCCAGGTCCAGTCTGGCCAGCGCGGCGGGCTCGTTGCGGCCGGCACCGTGCAGTACCGCGGTGACCGGGCCGAGCTGCGCGGTGAGTTCGGCGACGGCACGACGTACCTGGTCGGCGTCGGTGACGTCGGCACGGGCGTAGCGGACCGTCACCCCGGCCTCGGCGATCCGGGCCAGGTTGGCGGCGAGCTCGGTGTCGGCCGCCGGGTCGGAGCGGCCGACCAGCGCCAGGCTCGCCCCGCTGTCGGTGGCCATGGCCAGCGCGCACTCGGCGGTGATGCCCTTGCCGCCGCCGGTGACCAGCAGCACGTCGTCCGCGCCGAGCGCGGGCCGGGACCGGGCAGCGCGCACCGGCATGGCGCGCAGTGTCGGCACCCGGCGCACGCCGGAGGCGTCGTAGTGCACCTCCCGGAAGTCGACGGTGCCCGCCACCTCGGTCAGCACCCGGTCCACCACGGCCGCGTCGTCGGGCAGGTGAACGATGGTGATCCGGGCTTGGGGTGCCTCCAGCCGGAGGGTCTTGGCCAGGCCGGCCGCGCCGCGACCGTGCTGGACCAGCACGTACCGGATGCCGGGGGCGCCGCCCAGCACCTCCTGGGCCCCGGTCAGCGCCAGGTCGAGCGCCTCCTCCGGGCAGGGATCGGGCAGGCAGACCAGCACCCCGTCACCGAGGTTCGCCCGCTGTAGGGCGGTGGCCAGCCGGTCGGCCCAGGGGTGTCCGGTTGCGGCGTGCACCAGCCACCGGCCGGTCTCCTCGGGAGCCACCCGCGCGGGCGCGGGCAGCTCGTCCAGGTCCAGCCGCCAGGGCCGGGCCCAGGCAGCGGCGCCGGCCACCGACGGCTCGGCCGCCGACCCGGCCTGCCCGGCCGTACCGGCCAGTTCCTCCAACGCCTCGGCCAGCTCGCGGACGGTGGCCGTGGCGAAGTTCGTGGGCAGCGCAGTGGGCGGCACGTCCAACCGCTGGGCGACGTGGTTGATCACCTGGCCGACGGTGATCGAGCTGAGGTGCAGGTCGTCCAAGAGACGGCTCTCCGGCTGCACCGTCTCCAGCGGCAGTTCCGCCCGTTCGGCGGCGAGCCGGCGCAGCAGTTCCTCGGTGGACTCCCCGGGCACGGCCTCGACCGTCGGCTCGGCGGTCGGCGCCACCGGGGCGGGCGGCGCGGCCGCCGTCCGGACGGTGGCCTCCGGCAGCCGCACCGTCGGCGCCTGCTCGCACGCGCTGGCCAGGAAGGAGAACCGCTGGCCGACCTGGAGCGGCCGGGTCAGCCGTCCGTGGAACAACCCGCCGTGCGCCGGGGCGGCACCGACCACGTACGCCGCACCGACCACCTTGAGCAGGCTGGCGATCGACTCCTCGTCGGTGTCCAGGGCGACCGCGGGCACGTCGGTGGTCCGGGATACCAGCCCGGTCAGCACCCGCCCCGGTCCGACCTCGACGAACAGGTCGATGTCCTTCGCGGCGAGGGTGACCGCCTGGGTGTACAGCACCGGGTCGGTGATCTGCCGGCGCAGCAGGGCGGGCACGTCCGTGTCGGCCGGTAGCACGTCGCCGGTCACGGTGGAGACCAGCCGGCGGTCCAGCGGCCGGAACGGCTCGTCGGCCAGCGCCGCACCGAACGCCTCGGCGGCCGGGGCCACCAGCGGCGAGTGGAACGCGTGCGAGACGGACAGGACGGTGGCGTTCAGCCCCGCGTCCAACGCCCGCCGGCACGCCGTATTGACCGCGTCCACCGCTCCGGCGATCACGGTGTGGTCGGGGCTGTTGTAGCCGGCGATGACCAACGGCAGGTCGGCGATCAGCGGGTCGACGGCTTCCGCCGCGGCACCGAGGCTGGCCATCGTGCCGGACGCGCTGTGCCGCGCCATGGTCCGGCCACGGACGGTGGCGATGCGCAGCAGGCCCGCCTCGTCGACCACGCCGGCCCAGTGCAGGGCGGTGATCTCACCCAGGCTGTGGCCGACCGCGACGGTCGCCTCGATGCCGAGCGCGGTGAGCGCCTGCAGGCCGGCGGCGGAGCCGGTGACGATGCGCGGCTGCGCCACCTCGGTGGCCACCACGTCGCCGCCGGTGGGCAGGTTCGCCCGCTGGTACACCTCCTCCGCCTCGGCGAAGCGACGGCGCAGCGCGCCGCCGCTGACGCCCCGTCCGGAGCCCTGGCCGGGGAAGAGGAAACCGATCCGTCCCGGCCCACTGACGTGGCCGAGCAGGCAGCGGCCGTCGGCGGAGAACATCCGGGTCTCCCCGGCCTCCACCGCTTCGCGTACCTTGCGCAGCCGCCGCTCGGCGTCCTCGGGCGAGGAGACGACCACGGCCGCCCGGAAGGGCTGCCCGCGCAGCTCGCCGTGCAGGGTCGCGGCCAGGTCGGCGAGCTCGGCGTACGCCAGCGCCGGCACGAACTCGATCAGCTGGTCCAGCCGGTGCGCCAGGTCCTTCGGAGTGGACGCGTCGACCAGCAGCAGTTCTGCGTCCTGGAGGCCGGTGGCCAGCGCCCGGGTTCGGGTGTCCAGGGTGGAACGGCGGCGCGGCCGGGGGTTGTCCAGCACGATGTGGGTGTTGATGCCGCCGAATCCCATGGCGGTGATCCCAGCGCGAACCGGTCTGTCCGCGGGCCAGGCCTCCGCCCGGCGCAGCGCCCGCAGCGCGGGGGTGCCCTCGCTGAGCAGCTCGTGCGGGTCGACGCAGCCGAGGGCGGGCGGCAGCACCTCCTCGTGTACCGCCATCGCCGCCTTGATCAGGCCGGCCACCCCGGCGGCCGCCTTGGTGTGACCGATCATGCCTTTCACCGAGCCGATCGCCGCCGGGGGCGCCGACTGGTCCGCCTCGGCCCGGGCGCGCGACAACGCCTCCAACTCGGTCGCGTCGCCGACCTTGGTGCCGGTGCCGTGGCCCTCGAACAGACCGACGGTCTCGATGCCGAAGCCGGTGCGCTGATACGCGCGGCGCAGCGCCAGTCGGTAGCCGTTGACCTCGGGCCGGGTGATGCCGCCCTTGCCGTCGGAGGAGATGCCCCAGCCGGCGATCGAGGCGTAGCTTCGGTGCCCCCCTGCGCGGGCATCGTCCTCCCGCATCAGCACCACCATGCCGCAGCCCTCACCCGGCCAGAAGCCGTTGGAGGAGCGGTCGTAGACCCGCATCTCGCCGGTGGCCAGCGCACCGGTCTTGGCGAAACCGATGATCTCGAACGGGTCGATGGAGAGGTCGACGCCGCCGGCGATGGCGACGTCCACGTCCCCGTCGATCAGCGTCTTGCAGGCGGTGGCCACCGACAGCAGCGACGAGGCGCAGGCCCCGTCCACGGTGTAGCCGCCGCCCTGGAAGTCGAAGTGGTTGCAGATCCGCCCGGCGATGGTGTTGGACAGCGCGCCGGCGAGGGTGTCCTCGTCGATCTCGGGGAACGGGCTCTTGAAGGTCGCCTCGAAGTCGTTCAGGAACGTGGCGAGCTGGTCGTCGTTCCAGTCCTGCTCCTTGAGTGCCGCGGCGACCATCCGGCGCACGTACGGCCAGCGCAGGCGGAGCTGGTTCGCGCGGGAGAACTCACCGGTGAGGCTGTTGCCGACGACCACGCCGGTGCGTTCCTTCGGCAGCCCTTCGGCCATCGGGAAGCCGGCGTCGGCCAGCGCGGAGGCGGCGACGTCCAGCGCCAGCCAGTGGGTGAGGTCGGTGGAGCGGAAGGTGCTGCCGGCGATCTTGTAGGCCACCCGGTCGAACTCGTACCCCTCGAGCACCGCCGCGTTGCGCGCGTAGAACCGGTCGGGGGTCTTCGGGTCGGCGTCCCAGTAGTCGTCCAGCTTCATCCGAACGTCGGGCAGCCGCCGGAAGGCGCGCCGACCGGCCAGCGCGTTCTCCCACAACTCCCGTGGAGACCTGGCGTCGGGATAGCGGCACGCCATGCCCACCACAGCGATTCTTGTCATATGTTTCTACGCCCTTTCCTAAGACACCCCCGCGCAACGCGGAACAATTCGCGCACGGCCTCCGGTGAATAGTCGATTCAATCTCTTCGAGCCGACACGAGCACGTTCTTGATTCGTTGCCGCCATATTTCGTAAGCAGGAACTCCGTTTGCCGGGGCAACCCCGACGCGGGCCTCGTCGGTGACCGCTGAGGCGTCCTGTGTGGACAGCCCGCACAGCACCCGAGTGGCCACCTCGTTGTGCGGCACCACCAGACCGGCGCGCACCCGGGCCCCGGCCGCGAAGGCCGACCCCTGGGCCAGCTCGCCCCGGTACGCCCCGGACAGCTCCCGCAGCCGCTCCAACTCCGCCTCGTCGGCGCCGCCCGCGTAGGTCGCGGCCAGCCCCGCGCCGGCCCAGAGGTCCGCCCGACGCCGCTCGGGAAACCCGGCGAACAGGCGGGCCAGGCGGTCCGGCTCGGCCCCGACCACGAACCAGGAGGCCCGGCCGACGCCCTGGTCGATCGCGCGCACCGCGTACCCGCTCCGGTCGTCGCCGGGCCAGCGGAAGGTCTCCTCGCGGTACCGCCGTTCGATGTAGCTCTCCGTGCGGAAGTACGCCTGGTGGAAGCCGTAGCCGTCCAGCAGCAGCCAGCGCAGCAGCGGGTCCGGCGCGTACAGCCGGGACCAGAGGAATCGGGGCAGCCGGGCCATCGCCCAGCCGACCCCGACGTATGCCATGTAGACGTGCGGGTCACCAGGGCCGGCGACAAACTCGGCCACCCGCCCGCCTCGCCCGGGCAGCGCGTCGCGGATGGCCAGGCCCATCGCCGCGCCCTCGTAGGCGAAGCCACGCCAGGTGGGCGCCATTCGCTCGAGCGGCGCCACGACGTCGGTCACGACGCGGGCCTCCGCAGCCTCGCCGAAGCCGGTCACGAAGGACCAGCCCACGGTCTCCAGGCGCTCGCGCGTCGCCTCGTCCTTGACGTGGAAGCCCCGGACGTCACACTTCGTCTGGGAAATGTCAGGGGTCAGGACACGCCGTCGCAGCCTTTGCCACGCCCTCATCAAGC
This sequence comes from Micromonosporaceae bacterium KJ-029, assembly GCA_005402585.1. Classification (GTDB taxonomy): domain Bacteria; phylum Actinomycetota; class Actinomycetes; order Mycobacteriales; family Micromonosporaceae; genus Micromonospora. The sequence goes on from BIFP01000022.1 coordinate 70,834, forward strand.
CCTCCCCGATGCAATAGGTATATCGCCAATATTTCCAGCCCGGGCGGGAACTTTCTTCTTCATTGTTGCGCGTTTGCACCGGGCCCGGGGCAGGCCGGGGCCGGTGTTCCGGGAAATGCGCGTAAAAGTGGGTGACGAAAGCCGCTACGGCACCTGCGTGGTGGGCACCGGGAATTGGGCGCGGATCCGGCTGCGCCAAACTTCGTAGTCCGGTTCGGCGCCGTCGGCGAGGCCGTCGACCGCGACGTCGTCGGCCAGCGCGGCGGCCGTCTCGACCGACATACCGGCCAGTGCCGTCAGCGCGACCTCGGTGTGCGTCGGCCGGCAGCCGGAGAAGTGCCGGGCCTTCGCCGCGAAGACCGCGCCCTGCGCCAGGTGCGCGTGGTCCTCCCCGGCGGCGTCCACCAGCGAGCGCAGGCTGGTGAGGTCGGCGCCGCCGGCGAACGTGGCCGCCAGGCCGACACCGCTCCACAGGTCCGCCTGCCGGGCCGCCGCGAACCGCCGTACCGCCGCGGCGACGTCCGCCGCGCAGGCCGCGTGAATGAACCAGAGCGCCCGGCCGATGCCCTGGTCGACGGCGCGCGGGAAGTAGTCCGCCCGGCCTTGCCAGGGGTACGTGGGCAGCATTTCCTGCCGGTTCACCCACCGCTCGGTCTCGAAGTACGCCCGGTCGAATCCGTACCCGTCAACGGCGAGCCAACTCATCGTCGGGTAGTAGGGGGTGCCGGTCAGGTCGGGCAGCACGCCCTTCCACAGCGGGCGCGGCAGCCGGGCCATGGCGAACCCGATGCCGATGTAGGTCAGGAAGGTGTGTGGCCGGCCCGGGCCGGCGAGCAGTTCCCGGGCGCGGTGGCGGCGCGGCCCGGGCATCGCGTCGAGGACGGTGAGCGCCATCGCCGCACCCTCGTACGCGAAGCCGCGCATCTCCGGTTCGACCAGCTCCAGGCGGCGCTCCAGCTCCCACTGGTCCCGCATGTCGATGCCCCACTCGAACCCGCAGATCACCGCCTGCGGGATGGCCTCCAGCCGGTCGTTCACCGGGCCGGGCGTCACGGGGAAACCCCGGCGGGCGAAGGTCGTCTCCACCAGTGACGGCGTCAGGACCAGCCGCCGCAACGATCCCAGGACGGTCGGCATCATCGTCCTCCTCACGGCCCGGCGACGCGCCGCGGCCGGCGTACATATCGTCGTACGCCGGCCGCGTCTTGCGCGCCTTCCTTCATGCGCTCCCGTTCATCCCCGGTGGCGCCCCGCCCGAATCCGTGGCCGACGCAGCAGCACCATCGCCACGACCACGACCAGCAACAGGTCGAGCACGAGAAGGCCGAGGCTGAGCGGATCGTCGGCGCCGTGCTGGTGCCCACCGGCCCCGGCCGGTGGCAAGTCCGCGGCGGCCGGCACGGGCGGACCGCCGGCGGCCACGGTGAACCGGATGACACCGGTCAGTTCTCGCCCGTCGGTGAGCAGCACGTGGTACGCGGCCAGGTACGCTCCGGCGGTCGTCACGGAGACGGGCAGCACCAACCGCCGCTCCTCCAGCTTCGCCGGGCCGGCCGCGACCGACCGGCCCTGACCGGCCGGCTCCACGGACAGGTGAAACTCCCTCGCCCGCACTACGCCGTCGAAGATGACCGCCACCTCGGCCGGCGGGCCGGCCACGGTCGACCCGTCCGCCGGTGTCACCCCGGCGACCCGGGTGGTCGGCTGGTCGGTGACTGCGGCCAGCGCCACCACGCCGCAGACCACGGCGGCGACCAGGTAGCCGAACCAGCGGGACCCGTCCTTCGGGCGGGGCTGTGCCGGGGCCGTCACGGCGTGCTGGCCGCCACGGCCAGCCGGGGGGCGCAGGCGCAGGTCATCAGCTCGGCCTCGGCCCGGTTGGGCCGCAGATGGAGGATGATCGCGATCACCATGGGTAGGAACACCACCGTGTTGTAGAACAGGTGGAGCTCGACCCGGGGCAGGACCAGTTGCAGCACGCTGGTGGGGACCGACCGGCCGAAGAAGAACGTGCCGGTCTGTGCCTGCACGAAGAGCAACAGGTGCTCGATGTGGTGCCAGAACTGGATCCCGAAGGCGACCAGCCACCAACCGCGCGCACGGCCCACGAAGCCACGGCGCAGCATCCACAGGCCGACCAACATCACCAGCGCGTACCCGTAGTGCAACCATTCGGAGGTGACCAGCCAGGGGTAGGCCAGCCCGAGCACCCCGCGCGCCTGCGGAACCGGCCAGCCCAGCACCCAGATCTGGTAAGCCTGCGTGAGGTGCTCGGCCCAGTGCGCCAACACCACGATCATGAACAGATTCAGTGCCTTGCGGTGGTGCACGCCGTTCAACCAGTCGGTCTGGCGGACCCCCCCGGGTCTCGCCGCGGCAACACTCATGATGCCCTCCTCGCCGTCGCTGCCGTCACCGGCCGAGCCGTACGGCCGGCATCTCGTCCCACCCTGCCGGCCGGCGTCGCGCGGCTCGTCTTCCACAGTGCTCAGTCCTCGCCGGCTTGCGAGGTCAGGCCCGGCGGCAGCAGGAGGTTCGCCAGGAAAACCGGACCTGACCTGCGAGCGCAAGGACGAAGATGCGGTTCTGTCGCGCCGCCGACACCATTTGGGAACGCGAACTGCGAGCGGTGCCCGATGGGTCACCGAGGCGGGTCCGGCACGACGGCCACGGCACTGACCGGCCCGGCGGGCATCTCCTCCGGTCGCGCGTCCGCTATGGCGGACGACCCGTGCCGGCGCGCCGACCACGGACAGGAGGCGATGCGGTGCGGCCCAACGATTCCGAGCACGATCCCGAACGGACCCTCGTGCTCGAGGCCTTCGCGGACACCATCATCCCCGGCGAGAAGCGGTTCCCGGGGGACCGCTCCGTGGCCGGGGTGTCGGCCGGCGGCGGGGCGGTGGCTGCCGGTGCCGTCGAGCTCCTCGAGAACCCTGCCGGCGGTTTGGCCGAAGGGCTGGACTCCCTGGTGTTCTCCCTCAACGACCACGCGCGGGAGTACGCCGTCGCCCACGACCTGGAGCTGGACCCGACGGTGCCGCCGTTCGTGGCGCTACCGTTCGATCACCGCACCGCCCTGGTGGCCGACCTCACCGGACCGGACCACCCGGAGAAGCAGATGTGGGTGGGCCTGGCCCTGTTCAGCAACATGGCCTTCGACAGTGCCGCCCATCTCCGCACCTCCGAGGCGCTGACCGCTGGCCATCCTGGGCTGCTCACCATCGGCTACGAACAGCCGCAGGCCGACGGCATCTGGCGGTTCGAGTCCTTCTCCTACGGCCGCCAACTGGCCGACCTCCACCCTGACACGACGGCGACGGGCAGCCCCGCATGACCAGCATCGAATCGACCGACGTTCTCATCATCGGCAGCGGCTTCGGCGGGGCCATCCCCGCGTACCACCTCGCCGCGGGCGGCGCCCGCGTGACCGTCCTGGAGCGCGGTCCGTGGCTGCGCGGCGAGGAGTTCGACCACGACTTCCTGCTCGGCTCGTCGTACACCCGAATTTTCGACTTCGTGGTGGGCGACGGCATGAGCGTCCTCGGCGGCAACTGCGTCGGCGGCGGAAGCGTGGTCTACTTCGCCACCATGCCGCGCGCGCCGCGCTTCGTCTTCGAGCGGCGCGGCAGCATTGGCCGCCGCATGTGGCCCACCTCGATCAGCCGGGACGCCCTCGAACCCTGGTACGACCGGGTCGCCGAGGCGCTACCGATCACTCGACAGACCTGGGACAAGATCCCGTACGCGGGTGGTCTGTTCGCCGCTGCCTGCCAGCACGCCGGGCGCACCGCCAACCCGGCGCCGTCCGCCGTCGACGTGGAGATGTGCACCAACTGCAACTGGATGATGGCCGGTTGCCGGTTCGACGCCAAGCGTTCGCTGCTGCTGAACTACCTGCCGGCGGCGCTCGCCCACGGCGCGGAGATCCGGCCGCTGCACGAGGTTCAGCGGATCTCCCACAACGCCGACGGCGGCTACCGGGTGCACTACCGGATCGTGGACGGCGAGGACTACCGGATCCTGCACGACGAAGGTGCGATCGACGCGAAGCTCGTCATCGTCGCGGCGGGTGCCGGCGCCACGCCGGTGATCCTGCAACGGTCGGAGCCCGAGCTGGGCACCATGCCGCACGCGGTGGGGCGCTACTTCTCCGGCAACGGGGAGCGGCTGAACACCGCCGTCTTCGACGAGGACCGGGTCCGGGACGTGCTCGGGCTGTCCCGTCCGGACGGACGGGCCTACGAGGCCTACCAGATCGGCCGCGGCCCGACGGTGGCCAGCTGGGACCGGCTCGACGGCAGTCTGCCCGAGTTCGAGCGCTACTCGCTGGAGCAGCTCTACTTCCCACCCGGGCTGGGCACGATCCTGGCGCAGGCGCCAGATGCCAGTGGCCCGACCTGGTTCGGGGTGGACAAGAAGGAGATGCTGCGCCGCTGGCAGTCCTGGTTGACGATCTTCATCATGTCCGAGGACGACAACGAGGGCGTCTTCGGGGCGCCGCCGGAGACCGGCAACGCGCACCGCTTCTCCCAGCAGATGCTGGGGCACGGTCCGCTGAGCTACCGGCCCACCGAGAACACCCGGCGGGGCTGGGCACTGGCCGACGCCGACATCAAGGACATCCTGGAGCGTGACGGGCTGTCCCGGGTCGAGCCGTGGACGAACGACCTGGTCGGCGCGTACACGGTGCACCCGCTGGCGTCCTGCCGGATCGGCGACGACCCGGCCACCTCGGCGCTCGACGACCGCCACGAGCTGCGCGGGCACCCAGGGATCTTCGTCACCGACGGGTCGGCGGTCCCTGGTGCGCTCACGGTGAACCCGGCGTTCACGATCGCCGCCCTGGCCGAACGCGCCGTGCCAGCCATCGTCCGGGCCGCGCAGGAGCGGGGGGTCTCCGTCAGCTACGGCGCCCCCTCGCCTGACGGCTCGACCAGCGGTCGCCGGGCGGTACTCGCCCGCTGAACTACCGACCCGCCCGTGCCGGCGGCTGCGGACCGGTCGCGGCGGCGGGTTGGTTATGTCACATCATCGGTTGACGCCGGAATGCGCAAGGCCCGCGACTGCTCTCGAATGTCGCGGGCCATGGTTGGGGCGGCAATGGCGTGGCCGGTCCTCGTACGCCGCTCGGAGTAGTGGGACGCGCCGAGCGGCGTACGGTACCAGGCGGCGCTCGGTTCGGCCGACGAGGGTTCCACTTTTACTCACCTTTTGCCGCACCGATTACGACTTTGCCCGCGCCAATTCTGACGGAAGTCATCAATCTACTCCGAGCGCTTTCTCGAACAGTGGGGCAAACGGCCGATACCTCCGATCGATCCCAATACGGCAGTCGCCATTGACGGTTTGGCCTGGCAAGGTGTGATGGGGTATGCAACGTGGACACAGCCGCCTGTCGATCATAATGTCTGTGCGGACTACAGAATCGATGGCGGCTGCTGCCGCCAGGGAGCGGTCCGGCGCGCGGTGCGGGCACGGGCTGAATTGTCGGAGCGGTTGCAGTCGTGTTTCTGTGGACGCAGATGGGGCAGATAGCGGCGGCGATTCAGGTGCGGCGGTTCGCCGCCGCCGGGTTGAACGCGGCGGGCCCGCTACGCCGGCGCGGTCGCCCACGGCCGCGAGGGCAACCCACCCGACCGCGACGGCCGACTGACACGGGTGGGCACGCTGGTCGAGCGCTTCCACACCCACCGCGACATGATCCTGCGGCTCACCGTCGACCTGGCCGTGCCGCCGCTCATGAGCAGCCAGGCCACGATCTCCGCCCAGTCGAACTCCAACAAAAGATCTCCGCGATCCGGCACGCCCTGCAAGGCCTGGCCGACTTCGCCGCCCCGTGCTCTTACCTGTCCACCGCCGCCAAACACGCACAGGACACCCTCGACGTGCTCGCGCCAGCCATTCACCACCGGGCCGCGGCTGCTTCGACCGGCTGCCCCGGGCCGAATACGTACTGCCGGGCGTCGATCATCTCGCCCTTGACGCCGGTGGTCGTCTCGGTCACTCGGTTGGTGTCGAACAGCTCCCCGTCCCGTCACCGACGGGTGGTCTGGTCCACCCACGCCCACCTCCACCGCCGTCCACCATGGACCCGACTCCCGTGGCGCCCCGATCGGTCCAGCGCCGCCTGCCCGAGATCACCTCATTAATGATATCCATCCGATAGCATGAATAAAGGTGACCGATCAGCGCTTGCCGACTAACCCGGTACCGAACTGCCCATTTTTAACACGCCGCGATTTCCTCGCCAATGCCGCAACACCGGGGCGGCAACTTCACGGGAAGTGGCTCGCACCGCTATCTGCATCGACAGCTATCGAGGTGTGGGCGGCAGCCCAAAAGTGCTGCTCAAGGCCTTCCTCTCTTCACGATTGCGCTCCATTGACTCCCGCCGCTCAGCAGTTGAGCCAGTATTGTCAGCGGCTCGGGGCTGGGCTAACCTCGACCCAAGCGAGGCCCTCCGCGGCGATGAGAGCGAGACAGGCAGGCGCATTGGCCCAATCATGCGCGTCACTGCGCTACGCCAGTCGAACCAAAACCGCAATTATTCACGACAATTGTCGACCGGCTCGCACCACAAGTCGGCGGAGGGGGTCAGGGGGAGGAATCATGGAGGAATCAACCTTACAGGCCGTAAATCGTGCGATCAGCGCGATGCGGGAAAATCTCGGCGAGCAACTCACCGTTGACGACATGGCCAGGGCGGCCATGTTCAGCAAGTTCCACTTCACCAGGATCTTCCAGCGGGCCACCGGGGTCTCCCCGGGCCGCTTCCTGTCCGCGCTGCGTCTGCAACGCGCCAAGTACCTGCTGGTCTCCACCTCACTCAACGTCGCTGACATCAGCCTCCGAGTCGGCTACAACAGCGTCGGCACCTTCAGTTCGCGGTTCACCCGCAGCATCGGCATGTCGCCGACCACCTATCGACGCCGCGCCGGCTACGCCCAGCACATCGCGACCGACCCCGGACCGACCGCGCCGTCCGAGGCCCGGGTGCACGGCGGCATAGCCAGGCAGCCGGGCCGGCCGAACGGGCCGGTCTTCATCGGCCTCTTCGCGGACCGCATCCCCGAGGGTCGGCCGGTGCGCTGCGCGGTGCTCCCCGACGGCGACTACTTCAATTTCGGCTCGGTGCCGCCGGGCGCCTGGTACCTGCTCGCCCAAGCTGTCGGCACCGACACGGACGGGCGCCCCGACGAGGCAAACCGACCGATCGCGGTCGCCTCGCAGGGGCCGTTGACGGTCTGTCGGAACTCCGACATCAGAGTGGACCTCGAACTCCAGCCGATCCAGAGCATCGATCCGCCCGTGCTACTGGCCCTGATGGACAGCCGGAAGCTCGCACTGGCCCGGGTCGCGGCGGAACAGCAGGCCGCCGAGGCATCCTTGACGCCGGTCCCAGGAATGATCACGCGGCTCTGCGAGTCGGGCCGCGCGCTACCTGACGGCTCGACCGTTGGTCCCGCGCGGGCCACGACCGCCGTGCGGTAGCCGGCCCGGACTCTTCCGCCACGAGCGGGCGTGGGACTTCGGCCGGCCCGGAACCCTTCTACGGGAGAATCGGACCGCAGGGCTGTCTTGACCAGCTGGGGGGGAACTCGATGCGCATCTCTGACCTGAGCCGCCGTACAGGCGTGCCCGTCGCAACGATCAAATTCTATCTTAGGGAGGGCCTCGTTCCGCCGGGCCGACCGACCGGCCGCAACCAGGCGCAGTACGGAGAGACCCACCGCCGGCGGCTGCTCTTCATCCGGGCGATGACCGGCATCGGCCAACTCGAACTGTCCACAGTCCTCGAACTGCTCACGGCAATCGAGGACGACGCGCTCCCACTGCCCGGGCTCTACCAGGCCGCCAACCAGGCGGTGTACCCGGACCTGGACAAATCCAAGGCCGTCGACGACGTGACGGCCGAACGGAACGAGGTCGACCGCCTCATCGACGAGTTGGGCTGGCAAGTGGGCGACGACAACGTCGGCCGGAACCGGCTGGCCCATGTGCTCGCGGCCCTGCGCCAGCTCGGGTGCAGCCATGGGGCCGACTTCTTCCATCCGTACGCGCAACTCGCGGAGCAGTCGGCGGACCACGAGCTCAGCCTGCTCCCGCGCGACGGCATGGAGGTGGAGCGGGCCGCCGCGGTGGCCCGCGCGGTGCTCCTCGACGCGGCGCTCGCCGCGCTGCGCGGGATGGCTCAGGAGCACCTGGTCACCCAGCGCTTCGGCGGCCCGGCCGGCGCGGCCGTACCGGCGCAGCGCCGCTCCCCCGCCGCCGATCCGACGCGGGCGAACAGCACGCGGAACGCAGCCGGCGCGGCGGGCGGGTTGCCCGGACAGCCTCGCCGCCGGCCCGGCCGGATCGGCTGAAGGGCACGGGGGAGACAGGACCGGCACGTGCGCGGCCGGTGGGGGCCACCCGCACCGGCCGCGGTACGTGGATCCAGCCGACGTGCACGACCCGTCGCCGACGGTGGCCAGCACCGCGGCGTACCGGGTGCGCAGTACGGCGTTGTGCAGCTTGCCGCTGTCGTCGCCGGGAAGGCCTGCGACGTGCCGGCGGCGGTATCGCGCCTGCCCGACGGTACGCGTCGCGTTCCCGCCGATCATCCGCGGTCACCTGCGGAGTCGACGTCGTAGGAGGGGCCGTCGAGCAGTGTGGCCGGGATGCCGCGCCACGGGTCTTCGAGCTTTTCAGCGCGGGAATCGGTGGAGGTCTCCTCGGCACCGCGCCCCTCCCCGGCTGGCCTGTCGATGTGGTAGGAGGGGCCGTCGAGCAGTGTGGCCGGGATGCCGCGCCACGGGTCTTCGAGCTTTTCAGCACGGGAATCGGTGGAGGTCTCCTCGGCACCGCGCCCGTCCTCACCCGGCAGATCGGCGTCGGTCATGTCGTCGCTCCTCACTCGCTGCCCCACCAGGCCCCGGCAACGGCGTCGCCGGCGATCGCGGCGTCCATCAGCCCTCCGGTTTGTGGATCGCGCGGCTCCGGTCAGGGCCGGGGGGCGGCGAAGAAGTTGGGGAACCGCGCGGTCAAACCGAGGTCACCGCGAGTCTTCAACCGGCCCCTCATCACCAGCATCACCGCGTGCGCGTTGCCCGTGACCAGGTGAACGAAGTCGGCCGCAGCCAGATTCAAAGTCAGCTGTGGCTGCCCGTCGGCGCTGGGCGACAGAGTGCAGACGCCGTCAGCGATGACCATCTGGTAGGTATCGACCCCACCGTCGGGCCGGTCGCCGATGCGCCAGTGCACCACTGCCCGGGTCCGGCCGGCGACCTGAGGCCGAAACGCGGACAGCATCCCGCCGATCAGGTAATCGAGGATTTCGGCACGCCGCCCACCGCGCATGACTTCTCGCAGCTGGTTGTCCGGAGTTCGCTTGACCAGCCGGGCGAACTCGACCGGATCCAAGCCGTCGACACGTACATCATGGATGGACATCAGACTCCTCCATCGGCGGATGAGAGACACGCCGCCGGGACCGCCGTCACCTGCCGACGGATCCTCCGGTCATCGACATCCCCCCAATTCACCTGACTCATCGTCTCCGCGAACTCTGGCCGGGGGCATCTCCCAGGCTGCGCAGGTGCAGGGTCGACGGCTCGCGCGTTGACGCGGCAGGTGCGTCTTCCGTGCGACCCGGGAAAGGGCATGCCGCGAGATGCCCGCCGTTGCGGTCCGACGCCACGATGGTCGGGTGCGGCTGTCGCTGAATCTGGGACATCTGGTGGGCGCCGGCGATGCCGCCGGCCGGGTACGGCTGGCCGTCGAGGCCGAGCAACTCGGCTTCCACACCGTGTGGGCGGCGGAGGTGTACGGGTCCGACGCAGTGACGATGCTGACCTGGATCGCCGCCCACACCCGGTCCATCGGCATCGGCTCCGCCGTCATGCAGACGCCGGGACGGAGCCCCGCCCTCACCGCGATGACCGCCGCGACCCTCGACCGCCTGTCCGGCGGACGGTTCCGGCTGGGCCTCGGCGTGTCCGGACCGCAGGTCTCCGAGGGCTGGCACGGCGTGCCCTTCTCCGACCCGATCGGGCGGACCCGTGAGTACGTCGATGTGCTCCGCCTCGCCCTGTCCCGGCGCCCGGTCGCCCACCCGGGCCGGCACCACCCGCTGCCGCTGCCCGGCAGTGCCGGCAGAGCCCTGCGGCTGACCGTACATCCGCCCCGCCCGGACCTGCCGATCTATCTGGCCGCGGTCGGTCCACGCAACCTGGAGCTGGCCGGGGAGATCGCCGATGGCTGGCTCGCCGCATTCCTCACTCCGGAGTTCGCCGCCGAGCAGTTGCGGCACGTCCGGGCCGGCCGGGACCGGGCCGGCCAGACCATGGACGGATTCGAGGTGATCGCGTCCGTGCCGCTCGCCATCGGCGACGACGTCGACCGGTGCGTCGACCGGGTCCGCGCGCACGCCGCCCTTTATCTCGGCGGCATGGGCAGCCGGGACCGCAACTTCTACAACCTGCTCGCCGCGCGCATGGGGTACGCGGACGCCGCTCGTGACGTCCAGGAGCTCTACCTGGCGAAGCGGTACGCCGAGGCGGCCGCGGCGGTGCCGACGGACTTCGTCGACCGTACGTCGCTGCTCGGACCGGTTGACCGAATCGCCGGGCGGCTTCGCGAGTTAGCCGAGGTCGGCGTGACCGAGCTGGCGGTCACCGTCTTCGGCGGCGGTACCCGTGCCCTCCGGCAGGTGCACGACGCGTACACCGCTGCCTGGACGACGCCGTCCGCCTCCCCCGGGGCCTGAGGCCGGCGGGACGTGGGACGGGGGCATCCGCTTCGACGACCGGCTCCAGGCGTCCGGTCGTCGAGCGGTGCGGCGGCTCAGGCCGCCACGCGCAGCGGTTCCCACCAGGACCGATGTGAGCGATACCAGTCCACGGTGGCGGCCAGGCCGGCGTCGAACGGCACCTGCGGCCGGTAGCCCAGCTCGGTTCGGATCCGCGTCCAGTCGACCGAGTAGCGGCGGTCGTGTCCCGGACGATCGGCCACGTGCTCGATGCGATCCGGGCCGACGCCGCACGCCCGCAACAGCCGCCTGGTCAGCTCCATGTTGGTCAGTTCGGTGCCGCCGCCGATGTTGTAGACGGCGCCGGGATGCCCTCCGGCGAGCACGAGCGCCACGCCGCGGCAGTGGTCGCTGACGTGCAACCAGTCCCGGACCTGCCGGCCGTCGCCGTACAGCGGGACCGGGCGGCCGTCGAGCAGGTTCGTCACGAACAGCGGGACCATCTTCTCCGGGAACTGGTAGGGGCCGTAGTTGTTCGAGCAGCGGGTCACCGAGACGGCGAGCCCGTGGGTGCGGTGGTATGCCAGCGCGAGCAGGTCGCTGCCGGCCTTCGAGGCGGAGTACGGCGAGTTGGGCGCGACCGGCTGACTCTCGTCCCACGAGCCCAGGTCGATGGAGCCGTAGACCTCGTCGGTGGAGACGTGCACGAACCGGTCGACCCGGTGGCGCACCGCCGACTCGAGCAGCACCTGGGTGCCGAGGACGTTGGTGCGCACGAACTCCCCGCCGCCGTGGATGGACCGGTCGACGTGCGTCTCCGCCGCGAAGTGCACCACCGCGTCCTGCCCACGCATCAGCGTGTCGACCAGGTCGCCGTCGGCGATGTCGCCGGTCACGAGCCGCCAGCCGGGGTGGTCGGCAACCGGTGCGAGGTTCGCCCGGTTGCCGGAGTAGGTGAGTTTGTCGAGGACGGTGATTCGCGCGCCCGCCAGTCCGGGAAGCTCTCCGCTCAGCGCGGCACGCACGAAGGTTGATCCGATGAATCCGGCGCCGCCGGTGATGAGGATGTCCACCATCAGCGACGGTACGGGAGGGATCCGTGACGCCGCGACGGCCGGAGCGGCATCGAGCACGGTCGAAGACGGTCAGGTGGTGGTGACTCGCAGGTCCCAGTCGATACGGTGCCGGTGCACCGGGCCGAACATCCGCTCGGGCTTCAGGACGGTGCGCCGGGCGACCGGGGCAAGCAGCCGCATGAGTGTGGACGCGACCGGGCCGGGGGCCTTGGCCTGATTGGCGCGCGCGGCATCGGCGGCGATCTTCTCCACTCGGGGCCGGCGCATCCTCTCGTAGGCGGCGAACGCCGCCTGGGCCCCGGGCAGATCACGCAGGCACCGGGCGAGCTGCACGGCGCTCTCCGAGGCCAACGAAGCGCCCTGGCCGGACACCGGGGAGGGTGCGTGCGCGGCGTCACCGACCAGCACCATCCTCCCGCGGTACCACATCGGCAGCGGGGGCAGGATCTCGATGGCGCCGAATGGGAACACGTCCTGCGGCTCGGCCCGGTCGAGCACCTCCCGCGCCGGGACGTCCCTGGCGTGTACCCGGCGCAGCCGGTTCAGCCACAGGTCCGGGGACACCCGGCGTGCCTCGGACATCGCGATCGGCTTGTCGCTGGTGATGTTGCTGAACCAGTTGACGCCTCCGTCGGAACCGATCCAGTGGCCGAAGAAGCCGTCGTGACCGTTCGCCAGATGCATGACGCCCGGCTCACTGACCTGCGGCGCCTGCACGGCGCCACCGAAGCCGAGCATCCCGGTGTACCGGGCCTTGGGTGCGGACGGGTCGATGAGGCGCCGCACGGTCGATCGGATGCCGTCCGCGCCGATCAGGACGTCGGCGGTCGCGCTGCTGCCGTCGGCGAAGCTGGCGGTGATGCCGTCCGGCGTGTCCGTCGCGGCAACGACCCGCCGGCCGTACACGTACCGGACGCCCGCAGCCTCGGCCCGCTCGCGCAGCAGTCGTTGCAGGTCCGCGCGCCGGATCGCGCGGCTCGGCGGCAGATCGGGCAGGTGCTCGAACTCGCCGAACTGGCGTCCCCGGCCGTCCGTCATCACGGTGCGGCGGATGGGGCTGCCGAGCCGGTGCAGGTCGTCCCCGACGCCGACGACGCCGAGCGCGTCGATGCCGTTGGGCGCCAGCATCAACTCGCCGCCGACGTCGTCGGGCGGGCGGTCGTACGCCTCGAACACGGTCGGCTCGATGCCTGCCCGGCGCAACGCGAGCGCCGCCACGCTACCGGCGATGCCGCTGCCGATGATCATTGCTGTTCTGACCTGCGTCATACCGCTTCCTCCGGATCGACGCCCCACGCTGCCGGGAGGCGGAACTGATGTGATGCCCGTACCCGGTTGCCGGCTGAAGCGGCCTTCCAGAGTGCGGTGTGGCGGCACCTGGGCGACGGGCACGACGAAGTCGGGTGGGTGGCGAACGGCCACCCACCCGGACGTGACGGTTCAGTTCTGGAAGGAGAGACCCTTCGCCTTCAGCGAAGCCTTGAGCGCGCTGAGGGCCTTCGGGCCCATCCCGTGCAGTTCCTTGACCTCCGACTCGGTGATCTTCGTGAACTGCTCCAGCTTGGTGTAGCCGGCGCCCTCCAGCGCCCGCAGCGCGGGCTTGCCCAGCGAGCTCGGCAGGTCGGTGCCTTCCGCCATCGTGTGACTCCCTTTCGGTTTTTTCGGACGCGCCCGTCCGGCGTCCATCCTGCCCCAGCGGCGGCGCCGGGACGTTCCGGAAACGTTTCGGCACCGGGATTCATCCGCGGGCACCGCCGACGTCGGGGAGAAGCCGGGCCCGCCCCGACCAGGCACCGGCCGAGGGCGGTGGAGAGGGCCGCGATGGGCCGCAAGCAGCGCCCGGCGGGGTGTCGCGCCGGCGCGGCGTGCGGGTATCCGGCCGGGAACCGGGAATCGACCGTCTCGATCAGCTCCACCGATTCCGAACCTTGATCTGGCATCCACACCAGTCAATCGACAGCTGAGAATTGGGAAGCCAGAATTCGCTCGGTGTGGCGCGCGCCTAATGGCGTCGCACACAATCCCTCCAGACCGGCGTCTCGCCGCGGAGCCGCGATTTCATCTCCAATGCTGCGACACCGGGACGGCAATGTCTTCTTCGTCCTTGCCGGACTGGGCCATGTTCTCGCCGGCGAGCGGGCAGGCGCCGGGGTGGCCCACGTGGTCCCGCCCATCCCCGTCGGTGAGGGAGGTCGCCGAGCCGGCCACCGCGCTGGCGGGTGGACGGTCCGGGAGCGCCGCGACCGCGGCGCCGGACCCCGAAATTGTCGCGCAGCGCAAGAAAGAAGGTGCATCACATCCAGGTGAGGTAAACCATGGAGACGCTTACCGGGATTGGCGTCCGGCCTCGGCCGAAGCATTCATGGCCCCGGGAATTCATTTCTGACGTTGACGACCGGAGGGCTTCGATGCTGCAGAGGACGGACGCCGCTCCAGTCCGCACGACCACCCTGGAAGCACTTGCCAACACCACCGGGCCCAGGAGGAAGCGGCACCCGGGCGACCCTGCCGCAGCGGGCTCCCCGGCCCCGGACGGCACGACCAGCGCCCGCCGGGCCCCACTGCCGGTGCGCTGACCCATGGGAGCGTTGCTGAGCCGGCTCACCCGCCGCATCACCCTGGAGCACGTCCGGCACGTGCGGGCCGTCCCGCCGGCCGCCGCCGACCCGGCGGCGGCAGCGGTCTACCAGCAGATGGCCAGGGACTTCGGTATTCTCGCGCCGCCGGTGGCGTTGCACGCACCGGCGCCACGGGCGATGGCGGCGTCCTGGGTGCTGTTGCGGGAATGCCTGGTGGCGGGCGCACCGGACGATCGGGCGGTACGCGAGGCGGTGGCGGCCGGGGTCTCGGTAGCCAACAGCTGCCCGTACTGCGCCGAGGTGCACCACGCCGCCCTGATCGGGTTGCGCGGCGACCCGGACGCACGCCAGGTGGCGGCCGGCCGACTGGACGGGATCACCGACGCGCGGCTCGCCGCGGCCGCCGCGTGGGCACGGGAGGAACGGGCGATGCCGTCCGGGCCTGAACCGGCGCTGGTCGCGGTCGCCCTCACATTCCACTACTTCAACCGCATGGTGAACGTGTTCCTGCGGGACTCTCCGCTGCCGGCCGTCCCAGCGCCGGTACTCGGCGGGCTGCGGCGTGCCGCCGCCGGCCTGTTCGGCCGGCTCGCCGCGCGTCCCTGCCCGCCCGGAGAGTCGCTGGCCCTGCTGCCCCCGGCGCCGCCGCCTCCGGACCTCGCCTGGTCGGCGCCCGTGCCCGTCATCGCGGAGGCGCTCGGCCGCGTGGTGGCCGCCGTGGACGCGGGCGGCGCCGGGTCGGTGCCGCCGGGCGTCCGGTCCCTGCTGACCGGTCTGCTCGCGGACGGCTGGACCCCGCCATCCGGACCGGTCGGGGACTGGGTGGGGCCCACCGTCGCGGCGCTACCGGCCGCCGAGCGCGGTGCGGGCCGGCTGGCGCTGCTGACCGCGTACCAGTCCTGGCGGGTCACCGCGGCGGACGTCGCCGCCGCCCGGGCCGGCCACGCACCGGCCACGTCCGACGCCCGGCTCATCGAACTGACCGCCTGGGCCGCGCTGAACGCGTCCCGCCACGCCGCCGCCCGGCTCGCCGTGACCGGCACCGGTCCCGGCCCGACGCCACCCGTACGCCCGAACGAGAGGACCCCATCGTGACCGGACCCGACCCGATCCCTGCCCTGGCCGCCGACGGCGAGGAACTGGATCGGCTACTCGCCGGCCTGGATGAGACACAGTGGAAGCTGGACACGCCAGCGCCCGGCTGGACCATCGCCCATCAGGTGGCCCACCTGGCCGCGACGTTCCGGTTGGCCGGCTTCGCCGCCGCGAACCCGGACGGCTTCCGCGCCCGCGTGGCGACAATGAGCGGCGACTTCGACCGCAACGTCGACCAGGCGCTGTCGGCCTACCTTTCCGACCCGCCGCAAGTCCTGCTGAGCCGGTGGCGGGAGGAACGCGCCACGGCGGAGAAGGCGCTCGCCGCCGTGCCGGACGGCCAGACGGTGCCCTGGCTGGTGCGGCCGCTACCCGCGCCGGTTCTCGCCTGCGCCGGAATGATGGAGCTGTTCGGCCACGGTCAGGACATCGCCGACACGATCGGCGTACGTCCGGTGCGGACGGATCGGATCCGGTTCCTGTGCGGCTTCGCCGTGCGCACCTGGGACTTCGGCTATCAGGCTCGCAGCGAGCCGACCCCCGACGTCGAGTTCGGCTACACGCTCACCGGCCCGTCCGGTGCCGTCTGGCGGTTCGGCCCGGACGACGCCGAGCAGCGGATCTCCGGACCGGCCGAGGACTTCTGCCTGCTCGTCACGCGTCGCCGGCACCGCGACGACCTGGCCCTGACCGCGACCGGGGTCGACGCCCAACACTGGCTGGACATCGCCCAGGCGTACCGCGGGCCGGCCGGGGCGGGACGCAGGCCGGGACAGTTCGGCCGGGCCTGACCATGCCGGAGGCACCCCGTCCCAGCCGCGCAACCACGAAGACGCTGCGCGAGGCCCGCTGTTGCCAAGATGACGGCATGACCGTCGCGCCGCACCCCGCGGACTTCCTGCTGGGTGACGCGGCACAGCGGCACGCCGGATCCGCACGCCTGACGGCGCTGGGACCGGTGCACCGGGTGACCCTGCCGTCCGGCGGTCCGGCTTGGCTGGTGACCGGGTACGACGAGGTGCGCCAGTGCCTGGCCGACACCCGTCTGGAGGGGCGCACCGGCGCGGTCGCGGACCGGCGCGGTCTCTCCGAGCGGCTCCGCCTCGGCATGAACAACCACATGCTGAACCGGGAACCGCCGGACCACACCCGCCTGCGCAGGCTGATTTCCGCTGCCTTCACCCGCCGCCGGATGGAGGACATGCGGCCACGCATCGAGCGGATGGCCGAGGATCTGCTGGACGCGATGGCCGACGCGGACGAGGTCGACCTCGTCGCGGCGTACGCGTTGCCGCTGCCCATCCGGGTCCTCGGCGGGCTGCTCGGCATTCCCGAGTCGGACGACGCCGCCTTCCACCGCTGGACCACCACACTGACGGCGAGCGCGCTGAGCCTCGCCGAATTGGAGGCGGCCGCCGGGGAGATGCTGGACTACGCCCAGGGCCTGCTGCGCGACAAACGCCGCGCGCCGGGTGACGACCTCCTCTCCGCCCTGGTATCGGTGCGGGACGGCGGCGACCGGCTCACCGAGGACGAGCTCACGTCCATGGTGTTCCTCCTGCTGATCGCCGGACACGAGACCACGGTCAACCTGATCGGCAACGCGATGCTGGCCCTGCTGACCGACCGCTCACAGCTCGAGCAACTGCGCGCCGACCCGGATCTGGTACCGGACGCCGTGGAGGAGATCCTCCGGTACGACAGCCCGGTGCAGGTGGCCGCCCGGCGGGCGCGGCAGCCGGTGACCGTCGGCGGGGCCACCATTCCGGCCGGCGCGGTGGTGCTGGTCTCGCTGCTGGCGGCCAATCGCGACCCGGAGCGGTTCGCCGACCCGGCCACGCTGCGCATCGACCGGCCGCAGAGCGCGCACGTGGCGTTCGGGCACGGACTGCACCACTGCATCGGCGCCCCGCTGGCCCGGCTGGACGCGACGATCGCCATCCGCGCGCTGTTGCGCCGCTATCCACACCTGCGGCTGGCCGCCCCGGCCGAGTCGCTGGCCTGGCGGGCGAGCGTCGTCATGCACGGCCTGACCGCGCTCCCGGTGCGGATGCGCTGATCGGCCCGTCGCCGTACCCAAGCTGGGAAAGGAGGAGACATGACCGCGAACACGCAGGGTCCGGAGCCGGCCGAGGTCGGCCCGGGCCTGGCCGAGCTGATCCGGGCGCAGGCCCGGCGGCACCCCGAAGCGGTCGCCGTGTCGGCCGGCGGCGTGGACCTCACCTACGGCGAGTTGGCGCGCCGCGCGGCCGGCGTGCGGGCGGCGGTGCGGGCGTACGGTGCCGGGCCTGAACGACCGGTGGCCGTGCTCGCGTCTCCCGGCGCGGACCTGGTCGTGGCGCTGGTCGGCGCGCTCAGCTCGGGGGCGCCGTTGATGTGCCTCGCCGGCGCCGGTACCGCGCACGCCGCGCTCAGCGATCTGGAGCCGGCGTGCGTGGTCACCGACTCGGGCCCGGACGATCAGGTGCGCCAGGCGGTCGGCGCGACCGGCGTGCCCGTGCTGGACATCGCCGACATCCCCGGCGCCACCGACGCCCCGGTGTCCGCCGTCGCTCCGGACGCCACCGCGTACGTGGCGTACACGTCCGGCACCACCGGCCGGTCCAAGGGAATCCGGCAGACCCACGCCGCGCTGGCGCAGTTCACCGGATGGTTCGCCGCCGAATTCGGCATCGGTGCCGGCACCCGGCTGGCGCAGTGGGCGGCGCCCGGCTACGACGCCTGCCTGGTCGAGGTGTTCGCGGCCCTACGCGCCGGCGCCACGCTGTGCCCGGTGCCACGGCGCGTACGCGTGGACCCGGATCGCCTGGTGCCGTGGTTGTCGCGCGAGCGCGTGACCGTGCTGCAGACCGTACCGAGCTTCGCCCGTGAACTGGAGCCGCTGCTCGTCGGCGCTCTGGCGCCGGCCCGGCTGGCCACCCTGCTGCTCGCCGGCGAGGCGCTGCCTGGTCCGCTCGCCGGCCGGCTCCGGGCGCGGCTGCCGCGGACCCGGCTGGTCAACCTGTACGGACCGACCGAGACCATTCTCGCCACCTGGCACGAGGTGTCCGCCGCGGACACCGGTCCCGGCACCGTCGCGATCGGCCGTCCCATCCCCGGACGCGAACTGCTCGTGCTGGACGATCGGGACGGTCCGTGCCCGCCCGGGGAAATCGGTCACCTGGTGATCAGCAGCCGGTACGTCACCACCGGGTACGTGGGTGCGGCGGCCGCGGACAACGCGGTGTTCCGGCCACCGGCCGGCGCCGACGGCCTCGCCCCGCACTATTGGACCGGCGACCTCGGCCGGTGGCGCCCGGACGGTGTGCTGGAGTTCCACGGCCGCCGGGACCTGCAGATCAAGATGTACGGCACCCGCATCGAGCTCGCCGACGTCGAGGCCGCCCTGTCCGCGGACGCAGCCGTGGCCGCCTGCGCCGTGGTGCCCGTGACCGGTGCCGACGGCCTGCTCGTCCGCCTCGACGCCTACGTCGTACCCGGGCCCGGCGGGACCCCCGACCGCTGGCGCTCGGCCCTGCGCCACCGGTTCGACGATGCCGTCCTGCCGGTCGCCTTCACCACCGTGGATTCCCTGCCGCGCAACACCGGCGGCAAGGTCGACCGGCGCGCCTTGGCCGGGCTCCGTACAGGAAGAACGAAGCACCGCGATCCGATGGAGTGTGCACAGTGACCCTTGTCGAGACCGAGACAACCGTCGACTTCGACGGCGAGACCGTCGGCGTGCCCGACGTATGGAAGGTCGCCGTGGACCGCGTCCGATGCGGCGTGAACCGGGACGCGCTGGGCCGGGCGGCGAGCAGCCGGGCGATGTTCGAGGACACCGTGCGACGCGGTGAGCCGGTGTACGGCGTCACCACCGGCTACGGCGAGATGGTCTACATGCTGGTGGACACCTCGAAGGAGGTGGAACTCCAGACCAACCTCGTGCGCAGTCACAGCGCGGGGGTGGGGCCGGACTTCGCCGAGGACGAGGCCCGGGCCATCGTGGCGGCCCGACTCAATGCCCTTGCCAAGGGGTATTCCGCGGTCCGCCCCGAGGTGCTGGAGCGGCTGGCGCTGTACCTGAACGCGGGTCTGACGCCAGCCATCCCGCAGATCGGCTCGCTGGGTGCGAGCGGTGACCTGGCTCCGCTGGCACACATCGCCTCCACCCTCATCGGCGAGGGCTACCTGCTGCGTGGCGGTTCCCGCGTGCCGACCGGTCCCGTGCTGCGCGAGCTGGGCATCGAGCCGCTGGAACTCCGATTCAAGGAGGGCCTCTCGCTGATCAACGGCACCTCGGGTATGACCGGTCTGGGCTGCCTGGTGGCCAAACGCGCGCTGGACCAGGTGCGCCAGGCGGAGATCGTCACCGCGCTGGTGCTGGAGACCCTGCGTGCGTCGACCAGTCCGTTCCTTGCCGAGGGCCACGACATCGCGCGCCCGCACCGCGGGCAGATCGACACCGCGGCGAACATGCGGACCCTGATGCGGGGCAGCCGGCTGGCGCTGAACCACGTGGACCTCCGCCAGCAGCTGCAGGCGACCGAGCGGGCCGCGAACGGCGTCTCCCGGGCGGAGGTCTACATGCAGAAGGCGTACACGCTGCGGGCCATCCCGCAGGTGGTGGGCGCCGTCCGGGACACCGTGTACCACGCCATGGAGAAGCTGGAGACCGAGGTCAACTCGGCCAACGACAATCCGCTGTACTTCGTCGGGAAGGAGGTCTTCCACGGCGCCAACTTCCACGGCCAGCCGATCGCCTTCGTGATGGACTTCCTGACCATCGCGCTCACCCAGCTCGGGGTGCTCTCCGAGCGGCGCACCAACCGGCTGCTGAACCGGCATCTCAGCGACGGGCTGCCGGAGTTCCTCGTGGCCGGCGACCCCGGCTTGAACAGCGGGTTCGCCGGCGCGCAGTACCCGGCCACCGCGCTGGTCGCGGAGAACCGCACCATCGGTCCGGCCAGCACGCAGAGCGTGCCGTCCAACGGCGACAACCAGGACGTGGTCAGCATGGGCCTGATCGCCGCCCGCAACAGCCGGCGCGTGCTGGAGAACAACGACCGCATCCTCGCCGTGGAGTTCCTGGCCGCGGCACAGGCGGTCGACCTGCGGGGCTGTTCCGACGGGCTGAGTCCGGCGGCCCGGGCCACCTACGAGGCCGTCCGCGGCCTCGTGCCCACGTTGGATGAGGACAGGTACATGTCGGACGACATCGAGCGGGTTGCCGGGGCGCTGTCGTGCGGAATGTTCCTCACGGAGTTGGAGCGGGCCGATGTCGTGCTGCGGTGACCGGGGTACCGGGCGGTCCACCAGCGAAGTCCTGGCCGACCGGGCGCAGTGGCTGACCGCCCGCAAGGCGCTGCTGGAGCGGGAGCGGGAGCTGACCAGGGCCCGCGACGCGGTGACCCGGGAGCGGCAGGCGCTGCCCATGCTGACAGTCGACGCGGACTACACCTTCACCGCCCTGGGCGGGCGCCGACTGAGCCTGCTGGACCTGTTCGAGGGCCGGCGCCAGCTCATCACGTACCACTTCATGGGTTCACTGGAAGGGTACGGCTGGTGTCCGATCTGCTCTTTCTGGGTGGACAACATCGGTCACTTGGCACACCTGCACGCCCGTGACACGACGCTGGTGGTGGTGTCACCGGAGCCGCCGGCAGAGACGGAGCTGTTCGTCGAGCGGATGGGCTGGACCGTGCCGTTCGTCTCCTGCCACGGCACCACCTTCTACGAGGACTTCCACGTCAGCCTCGACGACGGCGCGGAGCCGGAGGTACCCGGAGTCAGCACGTTCCTGCGCGTCGGCGACGAGGTGCGCTACGCCTACTCCACCTACCGGCGCGGCAGCGACCTGCTCAACAACACCTACAACTACCTCGACCTCACCCCGCTGGGCCGCCAGGAGGATCACCTGGAGGACAAGATGGACTGGGTCCGCCACCACGACGACTACGGACAGGCGGCGGCCACATCATGATCAACGTGTTTCAGCCGTCCCTCGGCGAGGCGGAGCTGAGCGCCGTCGCCGAGGTGTTCGCCAGCAACTGGGTCGGCAAGGGATCGCGCACCGCCGCGTTCGAGGCCGCCTTCGCCAGCCACCTCGGCGTGGACACGGGCCGGGTGACGGCGGTGAACTCGTGCACCGAGGCGACGTTCATCGCCATGCAACTCGCCGGCGTGGCCCCCGGCACCGACGTCGTGCTGCCGACCGTGAGCTTCGTCGGCGCGGGCAACGCGGTGGCGGCGCACGGCGGTCGTCCGGTCTTCTGCGACGTGGATCCGCACACCCTCAACCCGACTGTCGACGACATAGCGGCGGCACTCACACCGCGCACCCGGGCAGTGCTGGCGCTGCACTACGGTGGCCGGCCCGGTGACGTGGCGGGCATCGCCGAGTTGTGCCGGGAACGCGGGATCCTGCTCATCGAAGACGCCGCCTGTGCGGTGGACTCCACCGTGGGCGACATGGCCTGCGGCACGCTCGGCGACATCGGCGTGTGGAGCTTCGACGCGCAGAAGATCGTCGTGGCCGGAGACGGCGGCATGCTCTCCGCACGCGATCCCGACCTGGTAGCGCGGGCCGCCAAGCTCGCGTACTTCGGCCTGGAGCAGTTCAGCGGCTTCTCCCAGGCCCGGCTCTCGGCGTCCCGCTGGTGGGACTTTGACATCTCGTCGTTCTCTCGGCGTTCCATCATGAACGACATGCAGGCCGCCGTCGGCCTGGTGCAACTGGGCCGGCTGCCGGAGTTCGCCGACCGGCGGCGGCAGGTCGCGGCCCGCTACGACAGTGGCCTCGCCGACGTGCCCGGTCTGACCCTGCCCCCGCCGCTGCCACCGAACCAGCGCAGCTCGTACTACCTGTACTGGGTGCAGATGGACGAGGGAATCCGCGACGACGTGGCCGGCGACCTGTACGCCCAGGGCATCTACACGACGTTCCGCTACCCCGTCCTGCACCGGGTGAGCGCGTACGGGTCGACGGCGCGGCTGCCCCGGGCCGAGTGGGCCGCCGAGCGCACCCTCTGCCTGCCGCTTCACCAGGCGCTCACCGACGACGACGTGGACGCGGTCGTCGCGGCGCTGCGCGCATCCCTCACCCGACGGCTCGGCCGGCGCACCCTCTCGGCGGGAGGCACCAGATGAGCGGCGCGCCCGCGGTGACCTCGGCCGCATACGACGCCGACGTGGCCGAGATCTACGATCTGCTGTACGCGGGACGGGGCAAGAACTTCGCTGCCGAGGCGGACGCCGTCACGCGGGTGGTCCGGGACCGCCGGCCGCAGGCCCGGTCCGTGCTGGACGTGGCCTGCGGGACCGGCGAGCACCTGCGGCGGCTGGCGGCGGCCTTCCCGGAGGTGGCCGGACTGGAGCTCTCCCCGGCGATGTGCACGGTGGCGGAGGCCAAGCTGCCGTCCGGCGTCGTCCACGCCGGCGACATGCGGTCATTCGCGCTGGGCCGCAGATTCGACGCCGTGTGCATCCTGACCGGCACCATCGGCTACGCCCGCGACCTCGACGAGCTCTGCGTGACGGTGCGGACGATGGCCTCGCACCTCGTCCCCGGCGGCGTACTGGTGATCGACCCGTGGTGGTCCCCGGACACCTTCCTCGACGGGCACGTCGCCCATGACATGGTCCGCGACGACACCCGTACCGTCGTACGGGTGTCGCACTCGACGCGGCACGGGCCCGCGACACGGCACGAGGCGCACTACGTCGTCGCGGACGGCGACGGCATCCGACACTTCTCCCATGTGCAGATGCTGACCCTGTTCACCCGGGGTGACTATCTCGACGCGCTGCGGTCGGCCGGCTGCACCGCCGAACACCTCACCGACGCCGGCGGCCTGCCCGGCCGCGGCCTGTTCGCCGGGGTTCTCCGATGATCTACACCGCCGAGTTCGCCGAGGTCTACGAGTTCATCTACCACAACAGGGGCAAGGACTGGGCCGCCGAGGCGGAGTCCCTGACCCGGTTGATCCGCGACCGGCGCCCGGGGGCCACCAGCCTGCTCGATGTGGCCTGCGGGACGGGCGCGCACCTGGCCACCTTCGCCGGTTGCTTCGACGAGGTGGCCGGCGTGGAGCTGTCCGAGCCGATGCGCGCGGCGGCCCTGGCGCGCCTGCCCGGGGTGCCCGTGCACGCCGGCGACATGCGCAACTTCCGGCTGAACCGCCGCTTCGACGCGGTCACCTGCATGTTCAACGCCATCGCCTACCTGGGCTCGGTGGCCGAGCTGCGCCAGGCGGTGTGGTCCATGGCGCAGCACCTGGAGCCGGGCGGCGTGCTGGTGGTGGAGCCGTGGTGGTTCCCCGAGCGGTTCCTCGACGGTCACCTGGCCGTCGACTCCGGCACCGACGGGACGCGAGCGGTCGCCCGGATGTCACACACCACCCGAACCGGGCGGATGTCCCACCTGGAGGTGCGGTTCCTGGTGGCGGACGCGGGCGGCATCCGGGACTTCACCCAGACGTCGCACCTCATGCTGTTCACCCGCGACGAGTACCTGGGCGCGTTCGCGGACGCCGGCTGCCCGGCCGAGTACCTGGACGGCGGGCTGACCGGGCGCGGTCTGTTCGTCGGGCAGCGCGGCTGAGACGAAGGAGAGCGATGATGCGCTACACCCGACTCGGCCGTACCGCCCTGGAGGTCAGCCCACTGTGCCTGGGCACGCTCAACCTCGGTGTGCGCACCACGCGCGAGGAGGCGTTCCGCCTCATGGACGAGGCGCTGGAGCATGGCATCAACTTCTTCGACACGGCGAACCACTACGGCTGGCAGGTGCACCGGGGGTTGACCGAGGAGCTCATCGGCGCATGGTTCGCCCGGGGCGACCGCCGGCGGGAGAAGGTGGTGCTGAGTACCAAGGTGTTCAACCCGATGAGCGACTGGCCCAACGACCGCGGGCTGTCCGCCCGGCACATCGTCGCCTCCTGCGAGGACTCCCTGCGCCGGCTCCGCACCGACTGGATCGACCTATATCACATGCACCACTTCGATCCGAACGCCGGCTGGGACGAGATCTGGCAGGCGATGGAGGTGCTGACCGGACAGGGCAAGATCCGGTACGTCGGCTCCTCGAACTTCGCCGGGTGGCACATCGCGGCGGCACGGGAGACGGCCACCCGGCGCGGTCACCTCGGGATCGTCGCCGAGCAGTGCGCCTACAACCTGGTGGCCCGGCAGGCCGAGGCGGAGGTGATCCCGGCGGCTCAGGCGTACGGCGTCGGGGTGTTCGCCTGGTCCCCGCTGCACGGCGGGCTGCTCGGTGGCGCGCTTCGGAAGCTGGCTGACGGCACCGCGGTGAAGACGGCGCAGGGGCGCGCGATGCGGACCCTGGAGGACCGCTACGAGGCCGTCGCCGACTACGAGAAGTACTGCGCCGGTATCGGGCTGGACCCGGCCGAGGTGGCGCTCGCCTGGGTGTTGGGCCGTCCCGGACTGACCGGCGCGGTGATCGGTCCACGCACCGTGGCGCACCTGCACGGTGCCCTCGCCGCGCTGGACAGCCCGCTCGACCCCGCGGTGATCCGGCGCCTGGACGAGCTGTTTCCCCCGGTCGGCGCCGCCGCCAGCCCCCCGGCGACCTGGTGAATCACCTCGAACCCGAAGGAGAGACCCGCCATGCGTGTCCTGTTCGTCGCTCCCCCGGACCTGAAGTCACACCTGTACATCATGACGCCGCTGGCCTGGGCGTTGCGTACCGCCGGCCATGATGTGCGCGTCGCCTGCCAGCCGGACTCGACCGAGGCGTTGGCGCAGGCCGGGCTCACCGCCGTCCTGGCCGGTGAGCCGATGGCCGAGACGCTGGCCGAGGTCGACGAGGAGTCCGAACCGCCGAAGCGCCAGTCCGCACCGGCCACGCTGCCGGTGCAGACCGACTACGCCCGTGACGATCCGTACGCCGAACTCGAGTACCTCACCACCAACCTTTTGCCGTTCCTGTACACCGACGCGATGCTCACCGATCTGATCGGTTTCGCCCGCGCCTG
Source organism: Micromonosporaceae bacterium KJ-029 (assembly GCA_005402585.1). GTDB lineage: Bacteria > Actinomycetota > Actinomycetes > Mycobacteriales > Micromonosporaceae > Micromonospora. The sequence continues at coordinate 96,293 of BIFP01000022.1, forward strand.
GCGGCCGGACCTGGTGCTCTGGGACGCGATGACCTACGCCGGCCCGGTGGTGGCCCGTGCCAGCGGCGCGGCGCACGCGCGCATCCTGTTCGGCACGGACGCCTTCGTGCAGCTCTGGGAGGCGGTCCGGGCAGCCGGCGCCCCCCGGCCGGACCCGATGCGCGCCTGGCTGGAGCCGCTGCTGCGCACGCACGGCGGCGGTCCGTTCGCCGACGATGTCGTGCTCGGCCAGTGGACGATCGACACCATGCCGCCGTGGACCTGGCGCCCCAGCTCACCGCATTACGTCCCGATGCGTCAACTGGCCTTCAACGGCCCCTCGGTGGTGCCGCGGTGGCTCTACGAACCGCCGGCCCGGCCGCGGGTCTGCATCACGCTGGGCATGACCCACCGCGAGGCGGGCGTCGCCGAAGCCTCCGCCGCGGACCTGCTCGAGGCGGTGGGCGACCTCGACGTCGAGGTGGTCGCCACGATGAGCGCCGAGCAGCTCGCCGCGGTGCCGCGGGTACCGGACAACGTCCGGGTGGTCGACTTCGTGCCGATGAATGTCCTGCTACCGACGTGCAGCGCCATCGTGCACCACGGGGGCTCCTCGACGATGGCCTCGGCCTTCGAGCACGCCGTACCGCAGCTCATCGTGCCGAGCGCGTACTGGAGCGAGAAGTGGTTCGGCCCGGTGGCGCAGGCGAACGGGCTACAGGAGCGGGGCGCCGGGGTGTGGCTGGCCTACGACTCCGATCACCTCACCGCCGCGGGGCTCCGCGAACACCTGCTGCGGGTGCTGAAGGACCCGTCGTTCAAGGAGAACGCGATCCGCCTGCGTACGGAGATGATGGGTCTGCCCACGCCCAACGACGTGGTGCCCGCCGTCGAGAAGCTGACCGCGGCCTACCGCCCGGTGGCCTGAGGTACGGCTGTGCGCCGCCGCGGGGACGGGGGATCCGGCGGAGGCGCACAGCCTGTTCAGGGGGTCAGCGCAGCGGTTCCAGCAGCACCACCGGGATCTCCCGGGAAGCCTTCTTCTGGTAGCGGCGGTAGGTGGGGAAGATCCCCGCCATCAACTCCCACAGCGCGGGCCGCTCCGCCTCGTCGGTGACCGATGCCTTGGCCCGGAAGGTCTCGCCGTACACCTGCACGGACACCTCCGGTTCGGCGCAAAGGTTCAGGTACCAGGCCGGATTCGCCTCCTGTCCGCCCGCCGAGGCCACCACCACGTACCGGGCCCCGTCCCGTCCGTAGATCAGCGCGGTGCGGCGCAGCTTGCCCGTCCGGCGGCCCCGCGTCGTCAACAGCAGGGTGGGCAGCTTGCCCTGGAAGTCGTGCCCCTTGGCGCCGTCGGTCTCCACATAGGAGCGCACGTGATCGGCCACCCACTTGGTGGGGCTGTCGTGGATCTCTTCGTCAGCCATTGGTCATCCCTGTTTCTCCGTCGAGCAGCCGACGATACCGTTGGACCAGCTCCGGAGGCGCCGGTTCGGGGCCCGGTGGCACGACCGGACGGCCGGCCAGGTGATCGCCGAGCAGGTCGAGGCCGGAGTGCCAGCCGGCCACGCTGTAGACGATGTGGTCCGGGTCGGCCACCGTGGTCAGCAACGTGAGATCGGTCGCGTCCCCGGCGGCGGACAGGTCCCAGCGCAGGGTGTCCGGACCCCAGGTGTACACGAAGAGGTGGGGCGGGTCGACGGCGAGGACCTGGCCCGGCTCCGTGCCGCCACCGGGCCAGGTGAACGCCATCGCGGCACCGGGCTCCGGCACCAGCTCGACGGTCATCGGCGTCCACCAGGCGTTGACCTGATCCTGGTCGACGAGGCACCGCCACACAGCGGCGATCGGTGCCGGATAGCGGCGCTGCAGCCGTACGCTGGGCCGCGCGCTGTCCCGGCACAGCGTCACCTGGGTACCTTCCACGTCGATTGACATGGTTACTCCTTACCGCGATGCCCGGCGGGCCAGGCCGGCGGACCAGGCCCGCCGGGCATCGGCGTCAGTGAAGAGGCGGAACGGTCTGCGGGGCGTCGTCGTCGCGGCCGGCCGCGACGCCGGCGGCATCCGCGGCCGGAGCCTGCTCAGCCGGTTGCGGGATGTCGCTCGGCGGCGTCATGGCGCTCAGCTCGGTGTTGCGCAGCGCGAAGTACGCGAAGACGGCCAGGCCGATCATCAGCACCGCGCTGACCCAGGCGACGTTGTTCAAGCCGACGGTGAACGCGGCCCGCGCCGGCGCCAGCAACTCGGGGAACTGCCCAGACAGCACGCTGGCGACCGCAATGCCCTCGCCGGCGGCCTCGGCCGCCTCCGGCGGCACCGTACTGGGTACGTTGTCCGCCAACTCGCTGCGGTAGGTCGCCATGCCGACGCTGCCGAGCGTGGCGATGCCGATCGAGATGCCGAACTCGTTGCTGGTCTGCTGCAGCGACGACGCAGAGCCCACCCTGTCCGGCGGCGCGGAGCCCATCACCAGCATGGTGCCCAGCGACGAGGGCAGACCCATGCCGAACAAGAGCACCCCGAAGCCCACGACGAGCAACGTGAGACCGTCCACGCTGTCCACCTGAGCCAGAATCAGATAGCCCACCACCCCGATGCCGAGCCCGAGCGCGATCACCCGACCCGCCTTGAGCTTGGCGGTGAGGCCCGGCGCCAGGAACAACGCGATGATCATGGCCAGGGACGGGGGCAGCAGCCAGAGGCCCGCCCGCAGCGGCGACAACCCCTCGATCACCTGAAGGAACTGGGTCACCAGCAGAGACGCGCCGCCGTTGAGGGCGCTGACCAGCAGACCGAGGATAAGCGCGGCGCGCAGCGTCGCTATCCCGAACAGGCGCAGGTCGAGCAGCGGGTCGGCGAGACGCCGCTGCCGCCGCACGAAGAGCACGCCGACCAGAACGCCGACGGCCATGGTGAGCAGCGACGGCGCCGTCAGGCCGTGCTTGGCGAACTCCTTCAGCCCGTACACCAGCGAGATCATCGCGACCAGGGACATGGCGACGCTGAGCAGGTCGAGCTTGCCCGATTCCGGGTTGCGGCGCTCCGGCAGCAGCACCGGCGCCAGCACCAGGACCGTGACCATGACCGGGACCGCGAGCAGGAACGCCGAGCCCCACCAGAAGTACTCGATCATGACACCACCGACCAGGGGCCCGAGCATCAGGCCGCCCATGAAGCAGCTCATCCACGACGCGATCGCCATGCCGCGCTGCGCCGGGTCCCGGAACATGTGTGTGATCAGGGCCAGGGCGGCGGGCATGCCGGCCGCGCCGGCCACGCCGAGCAGGGCGCGGGCACCGATGAGCATCTCCGGCGACGTGGAGTACGCCGCCAGCAACGACGCCGCGGCGAACGCGCCAGCACTGATCATCAGCATCCTGCGGTTGCCGACACGGTCGCCGAGCGTGCCCATGGTGACCAGCAGGCCAGAGGTGAGGAATCCGAAGATGTCCACGATCCACAACTGCTGAGTCGTGCTGGCGCCGAGGTCGGCGCTGAGATGCGGCAGGGCGAGATACAGGACCGTGAGGTCCACCGAGGCCAGCAGGGTGGGCAGGCAGAGCACGGCCAGCCCGATCCATTCCCGGCGACCCGCTCGCGGCACCGCCGCGGTGGTGCCTTCGGTTGTCATCGAATTCCTTCCTGAAGTTCCCGGAAACGGGTGTCGGCCGACACCTCGCGGCCGCGCCGCAACGTGTCGGCCCACCAGATGAGCTGTTCGAGCATGCGACCGGCCGCGACCGTCAGACCGGGATCGACCGGCTGACCGGCGGGATCGAAGGCGGACCGGTGGTGCGGGATGGTCACCGTGTCGCGCACCGTCATCGCGTCCAGGTCGGTGAACACCTGGCGCAGATGGTCCACCGCCCGCAGCCCCGCGGCCGGGCCGCCGTAGCAGACGAAGCCGACGGGTTTGCGCCGCCATTCGTCGCGGAACCAGTCGACGGCCGTCTTCAGCGACCCCGGAAAGCTACCGTTGTACTCCGGGGTGACGACGACGAACGCGTCCGCCGCGGCCAGCCATGGCGCGAGGTCGCGGACGGCGGGCGGAGCCGAGTCGCCGGCCACCTCGGGCAGGCGGGCCTCGGCGAGGTCGATCACGTCCGCCTCGATGCGCCCACCACGGTTGGTCTCGTCGCACAGCCAGCGCGCCGGGACCGGACCGAACCGGCCGCGGCGGATGCTGGCAATGACGATCACCAGCCGCAGCTGCTCCTCGCTCATCCTGGCGTCCCCTCTCCCCCGGCCCCCGGCTTCCCGCGGCAGCGCTCAGCCTTCCGTGCCGGGGTTCCGGTTCGGTTCCGGCAGGACGTGCACCGGCCGGAACCTCGGGGTCACCGCTGAGCGGCGATCTTCTCGAGAACCGGCACGACGTCGTTCGGTGCCGGCTCGGCGAGCATCTCGCCCCGGATCCGGCCCGCCGCCGCCCGGAACTCCGGCTCGCGCACCAGCCGCAGGACGTTGTCGCGGATCGCCTCGGGCGTCGCTTGGTCGAGCGTCAGATCGAGGCCGGCACCCTGCTCGCGCAGCATGTCGGCGCGCACGATGGCGTCCCACAGGTCAGGGACGAGGGTCAGCTGCGGCACGCCGTACGCCATCGCGGTCGACACCACACCGGCACTGCCGATGTGCACGACGGCCGCGCAGCTGGGCAGCAGCGCGTGCATCGGCACGAAGTCCACCACCCGGACGTTGGGCGGCAGGTCGGCCAGGTCGCTCTCGTCAGCGGCCAGCGTGGCGACCACCTCGACGTCGGCGTCGGCGAAGACCTTGAGCGCTGAGACCGGGATCGGGTCGTAGCCCAGCATGTAGCGCATCGAGATGCCAGCGGTCACGCAGATCCGCGGGCGCTCCGGGCGCTCGCGCAGCCAGCCTGGGACCCGGGCCGGACCGTTGTACGGCACATACCGGAACGGCACGGTCCGCAGCCCGACGTCCAGCCGCATGCTCTGCGGCGCCTGGTCCAGGGTGTACTGCCCGGTCAGCACGTCGGCGTCGTAGGAGGCGCCGAACCGCTCCAGGTGCGCCGTGGCCCAGTCCCGCATCGGGTCGCGCCGTCGGTCCTCCGGCTGCTCGGCGAGCAGCGCGCGGAACCGGTTGTAGATGCGGGTCTGCGCATCGGCCCCCCAGAGCAGGCGGGCGTGCGCGGCACCGGTGGCCCGGGCCGCGATGGCGCCGGCGAGGGTGAAGTTCTCCCAGATGATCAGGTCCGGCTGCCAGTCCCTGGCGTACGCGACGAGGGCGTCGACCATCGGGTCGTTGAACACCTTGGCCGAGGTCTCCACGGCCTCGTCGAAGAACGCCAGCAGGGCCGGGTGGTCCATGTCGGCGCCGCCGGTACGCAGGGCCGTGGTGATCCGCTCGCCCCAGGTCGGGTCGTCGGCCTTGGCGGCGATGACCGACATGAAGTCGTGGTCCTCCCCGACCTGCACGGCGGTCAGACCGGACTGCACGACCGCGTCCATGAGGGCCGGTTGGGTGGCGACCCGGACCTCATGGCCGGCGGTGCGCAGGGCCCAGGCCAGCGGGACCATGTTGTAGTAGTGGGTGGTTTCCGCGTAGGTGGCGAACAGAACGCGCATCGGTGCCCTTCCGGTCGGGTCGTCGTGTGCCCGCTTACCGTCCGCCAGCCGCCCCGGCCCGGGCATCTCGCAGATTGCGCACCTCGATCGCCCGGCAGCGGGTGTAGTCCGGCAGCAACCCGGCCGCCCGCGCCTGCTCCAAGGTCGGCGCCGCGCGGTCACGCTCGGACAGGTCGTGCTCGGTAGGGTCGCCCACCGGCAGCCCCAGCCGCGGGTCGAGGACAGAGACGGCGCGCTCGTCGGCGGGCACGTACTCCCGCGAGAGCAGGTACTGCATGACGGTGTCGTCGGTCAGCGCGACAAAGGCGTGGCCTACGCCGACCGGCAGGTACAGCGCGTCCATCCGGCCGCCGGTGAGCCGCACCGCGTCCCACCGGCCGTACGTGGGCGACCCCACCCGGATGTCCACCACGATGTCGAGCAGCGCGCCATGCACGCAGTAGACGTACTTCTCCACGCCGGGGGGTGCAGCCGTGTAGTGCACCCCCCGGACCACTCCCTGCCGGGAACGGCTGTGGCTGGCCTGCGCGAGCGGGAACAGCGGCCGGCCGGTGGCCGTGGCGACCCGGCCGGCCTGCAACGGGGTGCCGAACCAGCCCCGGTCGTCCGGGAACACCGGCGCGGTGAAGTGCAAGGCCCCGGTCACGGCGAGCTGGCGCACGGTCACGGCGACCCCGTCAGAACCAGTAGCTGATGTACGGGGCCCGTTCCGGGGCCGCCATGGCGTCCCACAGCTGCACCTTGCGCGCGTCCGGGGCGCTGATCCGGCCGGCCCGGGCGAGCGCGGCCGCCGGCGTGCCACCGAGCAGGATGATGGCCAGTGCGTCGACGCCCATCTCCAGGTCGGCGGCGGCGGTGACCGGCTCGCACGAGGCGTGCCCGTCGGTGACCTCCAGCCGGAACGTGCCGGCGGCCAGACCCTCCGGGTCGTGCACGGTGAGCGTGATGACGCCGTCGCAGGCCCAGCCGCGGGCGCGCAGCAGCCGCGGCACGTCCAGCGGGCGGATCCAGAGGGCGTCCTGGCGGCGGACACGGATCCGTCGCGCGTCGTCGACCCACCAGCGGAGCGGGCTGTCCACCGGCATCCGCCACACGTCGATCTCACGGACCAGGTCGACGGAGAACAGGTGCCGCCACAGTGCGCCCTCCGCCTCCTGGTCGGTCGCGAGGAAGTCGACGACATGCAGCTTGCTCTGTGGCGCGGACTCCGCCGTCCAGTCCGGCATGATCCGGTAGGTCACCAGGCCGCGGTCGCCGATCGCGGCGCAGTGCCGGGGCCCGTACCCCGGGGCGCCCAGGGCGAGGACCTCCTCCAGGGCGCCGGATGCGGGGTCGCCGGCGAGCCGGTCCCAGTAGCACGAGGGGGTGAGCACCTCCCCGGGCGTCTGCGCCGCCTGCTGGGAGTACAGCTTGTACGCGAGGTCGCGGGCCTGCGTACCGTCGATCCGGCGCGGACGCAGGTCGCGGCCCGGCGCGTCGTCGCGCAGGCCGACCGCCCGGACGTCGAACTCGACCGCGTCGGACCAGGTCGCCGGGCCGGAACCGAACCGGCCGTAGATCGGCCACTCGGAGGCGCCCCCGACGACGATCGCCTTGCCCTCGTCGACGGCGCGCCGGTTCAGGTGCGCGACGGTGGAGCGCAGCAACCCGCGCCGGGCCACCACCGGATGCGCGGAACCACCGGTGCACGCGGCGGCCGGCACCGTGTTCCCGCCGGGGAGCACGAGGTCGCGGTCGAGTGCGCAGTTGGTGGCGACGTACCGGTCGTCGTCGGCGACCGCCACGGCCCGATCCGGCGGGTGCGTGCGCCGGTAGAACTCGAGAATCTCGGGGTCGGCGCTGACCGGGTTGCCGAACGCGCCGAGCCAGCAGTCCAGCCATTCCCCGTACCGGTCGTCCGGGATGTCGGCGACCAACTGGTAGCCGGGGGGCACCGTGCTCACGAGCGCACTCCTTCGCGGGTACTGCCGGCCAGCGGCGCGTCCGGGTCGGCCAGGACCGCGCCGAACAGGTCTCGGAACTCGGCGAGCATGCGGTCCACGGTGGCCTGCTCGAACCGGTCCGTGCTGGAGCTGACGGCGCAGAAGATCTCACCGTCCGGGTCGACGTCGATGGTCCACAGGATCGCGTCGTCGGGGATGCCCGGGCCCTGTGCTTGGGACAACCGCCGGCGTACCGGCGCGTACTCGACCGCACCGGCGGACCGGGCCTTCGACGCCGCGGGGTTCTGGAACACCGCGAAGCCCGGCACGACCATGCCGCCCTGTTCCAGCCCGGCGATGATCTCCGGCGCCCGCTGTGCCAGCCGGACGAACGGCACCTCGTGCGGGAATGCCTCCAGACAGGTGGCGCGCACCCGGGCGAGGACGTCGCGGTAGGTGACGCAGCCCGAGATGTCGGTTCGCAGCGGTGACATGTTGACGAAGTAGCCGACCGTGTCCTCGGCCCACTCGTGGCGGCGGCCGGGCCCGGGGGTGAGCGTCCACACCACCCCGTCCGAGACGCCGGTCATCCGCTGGAGATGGATGAGCTGCACCGCGAAGATGACCATGAACGGCGAGCTTCCCGTCTCGCGGCCGAGGCGCAGGGCCGACGAGCCGAGCCGGGCGTCGATCTGGAAACGGTCGACGCGGGTGACGCCCGGATGGTCGGGGTTCGGCGGCCGGTCCGCGGCGATGACAACGGGGCGCGCTCCGGCCAGCCGCCCGCGCCAGTACTCGAAGGAGGAGTCGGCACCACCGGCGGCGGCCTCCTGCTCGGCGCGTCGCACGTAGTCGCGGTACCGCGGCGGGTCCGGCAGGTCGGGCTTGCCGCCGGCCAGCCGGGCGGCGTAACACGTGGCCAGGTCGTCCATGACGATGCCCAGTGACCACACGTCGATCAGCGGCAGGTACGCGACCAGCACCAGCACTGCGTCCCCGTCGTCGAAACGGCCCAGGTACGCCCAGAGCAGGGGCAACTCGTCCGCGTCGAAGTGACCGGACTCGACCTCGTCGAGGAACCGCTCGGCGCGTACGTCCCGCCCGTCCGGGTCGTCGCCCAGGTCACGCACCTGGAGCCGGGCCGGGCACGGGTCCCGCACCTCCTGTTCCCAGCCGTCGGCACCGCGGACCACCATGGTCCGCAGCGGTTCGTGCCGGGCGATGACGTCGTCCAGCGCCCCGCCGAGCAGGTCGGCGTCGACCGGCCCGGTGAGGCGCCAGCCACCGCTGGAGATGGGGCGCGGGCCGAACCCGGCCGTGGAGCCGTCCTCCTGGTGCTGGCCGCGCAGGAACTCCTGCTCGATGGAGAACGGGAAGCGGTTTTCTGCGTAAACCATTCCACCGTGCCTTTCCAAATGGCCGAGCCGTGCTCGGGTCAGCGCTGGTCCGCACGCGCGAGGACCGCCCGGGCGAAGGCGGCGCGTGTCGGATCCTTGAACAATTCCTCGACGGGCACCTCAATGCCGGTCCGGTCGCTGATCCGGGCGACGATGCGGAAGGCTGCTATCGATTGCCCGTTCAATTCAAAAAAAGTCGCGTCGGACGCACCACCCGCGGCGCCGAGAACGTCCTCCCAGATCGCCTCGACCTGCTTCTCGAGATCGGCGCGCGATTGTTCTGCCATCCGGATCCCCTCAGCCGGGAATTGAATGTCTCGTGAGCGGAAGCATCACACGGGCACGACCCGGTGTTCATCTCCTGCGTTGCGCAGGCTCGCGTCAGCGCCGGGCCAGCGACCGGTCGTCGCACAGCAGGTCGTCGAGCGGCACGCCGGCGCCGGCGGCGCGCTCCGCGGCCAGCCGGGCCGGCCCCAGGTCGACGGCCAGGAGCCCGGCGATGCGCCTCGCGTCGTGCCGGGCAGCGTCCGGTGACGGCAGTCCCGCCTCGTCGCGGGCGGCGTCCGCCGCGCCCAGCAGCCGGGCCGCCCGCACCGGGTCACCGGCCAGCCGGTGTGCCCCGGCGAGCCCCTCCAGGGCGAGCGCCACCGCCCGCGGGTCACCACTGTCCCGGGCGGCGGCGTAGCCCTCCAGATGCCGGTGCAGCGCGACGTCGGCCGCGCCACGCTGCTCGGCGACGAAGCCGAGCTCCGCGCCGACCGCGGCCACGCCGGCGTGCCAGCCGGCCTGCCTGTTCCACTCCCACCACGGGTGCAGCAACCGCTCGGCGGTGTCCCATCTGCCCTGCCGGCGCGCCGTGACCGCCAGTCCCAGGTCGGCGAACTGCTCCAAGGCCAGGTTGGACTGTTCCTCAGCCATCCGCCGGGCCCGGGCGTGCAGGTTGCCGGCGGCGGCGTAGTCGCCGGAGTCCAGCGCGATCCGTCCCAATTCGTTCAGCTGGTACGACACCTCGGGCCACAGGCCCAGGTCGTGGGCGATGCGCAGGGCATCGCGGTGCAGCCGCTCGGCGCGGTCGCTGTCTCCGGTCATCCGGGCCAGGGCGGCCAGCGGGTTGGTCGCCTGGACCACACCCCACTGGTCGCCGAGGTCACGGAACTCCTCGAGACTGCGCTCTGCGTCCCGGCGCAGCGCGGCGACGTCGCCGCGCAGCAGCGCGGTCCAGGCCAGGCTGCTCAGCGCGGCCGCCGCGCCCCAGCGGTCGCCAAGGCTGCGGAAGTCCGACAGCGCGCCGTCCAACCGGCCGTCGCCGGGCCGGGCGGTGACATCCTCCGGCAACGCCGAGGCGAGCAGCCAGCGGGCCCGCGCCACGGCGTGCGGGTCGGCACCGGCCAGACCCTCGGCCTCCGCCCGGTTCAGCAGGTCGTGTGGGTCGTCGCCGCCGAGCGCGGCCATGCCCGCCTCCCACAGCAGCGCCTGGGCACGCCGGCCGGCCGGCGCCTCGCCCGGGGTCGCGGCCGCTGCGGCCAGCGCACGGCGGCCCTCGCCCAGCTGGCCGCGCAGCACCCAGTACCAGGCACAGGCGCTCGCCAGCCGGAGGGCGAGCACCGCGTCGCCACGCCGGGTCGCAGCGGCCAGAGCGGCCCGCAGGTTCGCCTGTTCGGCGTCCAACCGGCGCAGCCACCGGCGCTGCCCGGGACCGCGCAGATTCTGGTCCGCCTCCTCTGCGAGGGCGGTGTAGTAGGTACCGTGCCGCAGCCGCACCGTCTCGTCCTCGCCGGACTCCCGAAGCCGTTCGGCGCAATACGCGCCCACCGACTCCAGCATCCGGTACCGCACCCCGTCGGCGTTCTCCACGAACGTGACCAGCGAGCAGTCCACCAGCCGCCCGAGCAGGTACGCCACATCCGCACGGGACACGCCCCCGGCGCCGGGCGGGTCCGCGCACACCTCCTCGGCGGAAGGCAGCGCGCAGCCGTCGGTGAACACCGACAGCCGCCGCAGCACGGCCCGCTCGTCTGCACCGATCAGGTCCCAGCTCCAGTCGATCATGGTGCGCAGAGTGGCGTGGTGGGCCGGGCCACCGCGCCGGCGGGCGGCCAGCAGCCGGAACCGGTCGTCGAGGCGGGCGGCCAGTTCGGTGATTCCCATCGTGCGCACCCGGGTGGCGGCCAGTTCCAGGGCCAGCGGTATGCCGTCGAGCCGCCGGCAGACGATGGCTACGGCGGCCGCGTTCTCGTCGTCCGAGGCGAAGCCGGGCTCGGAGGCGGCCGCCCGCGCCAGGAAGAGCTTCGCGGCACTGGACCGGCGCAACTGCGCGACGGTCGCCGTATCCGCCTCCGGCAGCGCCAGCGGCGGCACCCGCACCAGAACCTCGCCGGGTACCCCGAGCGGCTCCCGGCTGGTGGCGAGAATGCGCAGGTCAGGGCAGGCATCCAGCAGTTCGCGGCCGAGCTCGGCGACGTCCTCGACGACGTGCTCGCAATTGTCCAACACCAGCAGCAGCCGCCGGCTCCGCAGCGCCGCCACCAGCCGGTCGGCATCGCGGGCGCTACCGGACCGGCCGTCGTCCCGGAGCCCAAGCGTGCCGGCGACGGCGTCGATCACCGCAGATGGCGACCGCCCGCCGGCCGGGCGTGGCACGGTGGTGAACTCGACCATCCACGCGCCGGCCGGCAGACCGGCTGCGATCCGCGAGGCGACGGCCACCGCGAGCCGGGTCTTGCCGACACCGCCGGGACCGGTCAGGGTGACCAGGCGGCCGGCGTCCAGCAGCCGGGCCGCGTCGGCGACTGCGGCGTCCCGGCCGATCAGCCCGGTCAGTGGGGCCGGCAGGTTCCCCCGTTCGGGCTCGATCGGCGCCGGCGTCGTGGCCGGGCCGGTGAGCGCCGGATCCTGGCGGAGCAGGGCCCGGTGCAGGGCGACCAGTTCGGGTCCGGGGTCGAGTCCCAGCTCGTCGCGCATGCGGTCGCCGAAGACCCGGAACTCGTCGAGCGCCTCGGCCTGCCGGCCGCACCGGTAGAGCGCCCGCATCCGCGCCGCTCGGAAACGTTCGCGGAGCGGATGGCGTTCCACCAGGTCGGTGAGGTCGGCCAGCACGTCGGCGTGCCGGCCCAGGTCGAGCGCGGCCTCGGCCCACTCCTCCTGAGCGATCAGCCGAGCCTCCGCCCAGCGCACGGCGGCCGGCCGGACGAACGCCTCGTCCGGGAAGTCGGCGAGCGCGGGGCCGCGCCACAGCGCCAGGGCGTCGGCCAGCAGCGCCATCCTGTCCCGGGGGTGACCGGCGCGGCGGGCCCGGTCCACCAGGTCGGTGAACAGGCCGACGTCGACCGCGTCGTCGCCGACCAGCAGGGCGTACCCGGCCAGGGAATGGGTGACCAGATCGCGCGCCCCCGGCTCGGCGTCGTCCAGTGCGCGTCTGAGCTGCGATATCTTGCTGCGGAGCACGCCGCCCGGATTGGCGGGCAGTCGGTCCCCCCAGATGTCGTCGACGAGCCGGTCCGCCGCCACCGGCCGGCCGTAGTTGACCAGCAGGTCGGCCAGCAGCGCGCGGACCTTGAGCTCCGGGATTCGCACCGGCTTGCCGTCGGCCGTCCAGACCTCGAGGGGACCGAGCATCCCGAAGCGCATGCGGCACAGGGTAACGCAACAGGGCGGCGCGACGGCGTAACGGAATGCCAGGTCAGCCTGCCGCGCGCAGCTCCACGATGGAGAACGAACCGGCCGGATGGACGGCCACACCGCGTAGCCCGACCGACGCCGCGAGGGCGGTCAGATCGGCCGCGGTCCGCTCCCGACCACCGCAGGCCGTCAGCATGCGCAGGTCCATGCCCGTGTGGGTGGCGGCCCCACCCGGCCCGGTCTGCTCGACCACCAGCACCGCGCCGGTGTCCCCGGCCGCCTCCCCGCACCGGCGCAGGATCTCCCGCGCCGGGTCGTCCGCCCAGTTGTGCAGCACGAACGACAGCACATACCCGCCGGCGCCGGCCGGCAGCGGGTCGAAGAAGCTGCCGGCGACCACGTCCAGGCGGTCACCCATCCCCGACTCCGCGACCGACTTGCGGGCGGTCTCGCAGTTGTCCGGCATCTCGAGCACCGTGCCGCGCAGCGTCGGGTAGGCGTTGAGCAGCCCGATCAGCAGCGCGCCGTTGCCGCCGCCGACGTCGACGACCCAGCCCAGCGGACCCCAGTCCATGCCTTCGACGATCTCCGGCGACCGTGACTCCAGGTCGCTGGTGAGCCGGTTGAAGTTCGCGGCCCGTTCCGGGTCGGCGGCCCAGTCCTCCCAGAAGGAGCGGCCGAACTGCACCGGGAAGCCGGCCTCTCCCGTACGCACGCTGTGCAGCAGTTGCACGAACGACAGCTCGGCCCGGCCGACGGAGCCCTCGATGTCGAGCCGGGCACGGGCCTTCGACGGGTGGTCCTCCCGCAGCACCGCGCCGAGCGGGGTCAGCGAGTACCGTCCGTCGCCCTCCCGGGTCAGCACGCCCCGGACGGCGAGGTACCGCATGACCCGCTCCAGCGCGTCCGCGTCCACCCCTTCGGCCCTGGCGATCGCCTCGGCGGTGTCGGCCCCGTCGGCGATGTGGTCGGCCAAGCGCAACGTCGCAGCCGTCCGGATCGCCATCGGCGTGCCAAGCCCCGCCATGGACCAGATCCTGGCGCTCATCTCGTCCCGTGCCACCGTGCCCCCTCGCGGGTCGTAGGAATCGCAACGTCGCCCGCTCACGCTCGCATTCCGGGCAGGACAGCGGCATCTCCTGAATTGCCGTCCCGCATTCGTTTCCTTGTCCTGCCACCGAACCGGCTGGCAGGCTCCTTGAATATCCGCACCGCCATGCCGAGGGAGCTGAATGCCGATGCCGAGCGCAGAATCCACGACGGCGCCACCGGAGGCGCAACAGTCTGGATTACGGCCATTTACCGCTGCCGAATATCTGGATAGCCTGCGAGACGGCCGGGAGGTCTGGCTGTACGGCGAACGGGTCAAGGACGTCACCGAGCATCCGGCCTTCCGCAACAACGCCCGGACCATCGCAAACATGTACGACGCGCTCTGGAACTCGGCTGACCGGGACGTGCTGACCGTCCCGACCGACACCGGCAACGGTGGCTTCACCCACCCGTTCTTCCGCGCCCCGGTCGACGCGGCCGACCTGCGCCGCTCACGCGACGCCATCGCGGCCTGGCAGCGGCGCTGCTACGGCTGGCTCGGCCGCTCGCCCGACTACAAAGCGTCGTTCCTCGCGACCCTGGGCGCCAAGGCCGACTTCTACGACCCGTTCGGCGACAACGCCCGCCACTGGTACCGAAAGTGCCAGGAGCGCGTGCTGCACGTCAACCACGCGCTCGTGCACCCGCCGGTGGACCGCCAGCTGCGCCCGGAGCAGGTTTCCGACGTGTACGTGCACGTGGATCGGGAGACCGACGCCGGCCTGGTGGTGAGCGGGGCGAAGGTGGTGGCCACCGGGTCCGCGCTGACCAACTTCAACTTCATCGCCCACCACGGGCTCCGGATCAAGGAGAAGCGCTTCGGCGTGGTGTTCATGGCGCCGATGAACGTCCCCGGGGTGAAGCTGCTCTGCCGCACCTCGTACGAGATGACCGCGGCCCGGACCGCCAGCCCGTTCGACTATCCCCTGTCGAGCCGGATGGACGAGAACGACGCGGTCATCGTGTTCGACCAGGCCCTGATCCCATGGGAGAACGTCTTCGTCTACGGCGACCTGGACAAGGCGAACACCTTCTTCCACGACTCCGGCTTCATGCCGCGGTTCTCCATGCACGGCGCCACCCGGCTGGCGGTCAAGTTCGACTTCATCTGCGGCCTGCTGATGAAGGCCGTGGAGATCAACGGCACCGACGAGTTCCGGCAGGTGCAGGGCAACATCGGCGAGCTGATGGTCTGGCGGCATCTGATGTGGGCGCTGTCCGACGCCATGATCGAGCGGTGCCGGCCGTGGGCCGACGGCTACGTGCAGCCCAACGAGGAGTACGCGCTGACGTACCGGACCCTCGCCCCGCTGGCGTACGGCAAGATGCGCGAGATCGTCCAGCACACCGCGGGCAGCGGGCTGATCTACCTGAACTCGGGGGTCGCCGACTTCCACAACCCGGAGATCCGCCCGTATCTGGACCAGTACCTGCGAGGGTCCCACGGCACCAGCGCGGAGCAGCGGGTGAAGGTGATGAAGCTGCTCTGGGACGCGGTGGGCACGGAGTTCGGCGGGCGCCACGAACTGTACGAGCGCAACCACGCCGGCAACCCGGACGACAACCGGTCCCAGGTGCTGCGCCGTGGCAGGCAGGCCGGTGTCACCGATGACATGATCGCGCTGGTCGAGCAGTGCCTGTCCGAGTACGACCTGAACGGCTGGACGGCGCCGCACCTGGCGTCCTAGGGCCTGATCCTGGGTGGGCGCTCGTCGAGCGTCCACCCATCTGCCTGCCCGCGACCGGCACGCCGGCGCGAACGCCGCGGGTCCGGTGCCTGCCACAGAGGCACCGGACCCGCGGCGTGTTTCAGGAACAGCCGCCCTTGTCTGCCTTGAGCATCCCGAGCGTGGGCCGCCCGTCCGGGGCCGGTGGGCCGGGCTCCGCGGACCGCGACGCCGAGGTGGCGTCGAACTCCGCCTCGCTCAGGCCCTCGGCACGTCCCCGCGCGTTGCCGTGGACCTCCGCCGCGGTCATCCCCATGAAGTGCACGACGATCTCGTGGTTGGTCGACGTGACCGCGGACTCCGAGCCGGTGCGGTAGTACAGGTCAACGGCGATGTCCACCGGCGACAGGTCCGGCTCCGTGCCGGCGCGGATGGCCGCGACGATGGCCGGCACGTCGTAGCGGAGCCGCACCCCGCTGCGCAGGTAGTACTGCTCATCGCGTACCAGCACCACCGGCAGGTCCTCACCGGCCGGCCCGTCGGCCGGACGATAGACCGGTTGGGTGAGCAGGTCGTACCGGAACACCTCGTCCAGCACCGGCGCCGCCTCGGCGGGCACCAGCGGCCGGATCGCCTCGTCCCACCAGCGGTGCAGCATCCGTTCCGCGTCCGGGTCGGTGTAGAGGTAGGTGATCGCCGCCCCGAACGCGCCGGTTCCGCCGACCGCGGTCGCCGCGTACCCCCGCAGCGGCGCTGCCGCCGGGTCGTCCGTTGTGCTGATCCAGGCGTCCAGGTTGCGCAGCACCTCGGACTGGGTGATGCCGGCGAGGTGCCGCAGCGCGGGCCAGATCCACCGCAGCACCGCGTTCTCCGCCACCACGCGCGCCATGAAGAGGAACCGCTGCATCTGCTGGTTCTCGGCGAAGGTCATGGTGTTGTGCGCGAGCACGTACTCGAAGTCGTCGCTGTCACCGCGGACGGCCTTGATGCCGTACTGCTCCTTTTTCTCCATGTAGTCGGTGTTGGGCAACAGCAGGATCGGGTACACGGCGATCCGCGACACCCGGCGGGACAGGCGATCATATCCATCCATGAAGGACTCGATCGTCTCGCCCGGAGCGCCCCAGATCAGCTCGGCGTAACAGTCGAGCCCCTCCTCGTCCAGCCAGGCGGCGAGGTCCTCCCACTCGTTGACCTTCATGTTGCGCCGGTTCATGGTGTCCAGCGCGTTGTCGCTGAGCGTCTGTAGCGCGAGCGTGAAGGAGCTGCGCATGCCGGCCTGCTTCATCATCTTGACGATGCGGTAGAACGTCTTCGACTTGTTCTTCGCCCAGGACGTCTCCAGCGCGCGCGGGAATCCGAGCCGGTCCCGGGTCTCGATGAGTGCCTCGACGAACCCCACGTCACCGGGCAGGAGCCCGAAATTGGCGTCGCAGGCGACCACGGTGTGCACCTTGAGCCGGCCGAACATCTCCAGCTCGGCGCGCAGCCGCTCCGGCGAGAACGCCCGGACCTTCTGGCCGACGGCGCCGCCCCAGTAGCAGAAGGCGCACTTGTACGGGCAGCCCCGGTTGGTCTCCATCAGCGCCACGTCGTACCGGAAGGCGCCGTTGGCGTCGGTCATCTCCAGCGCACCGGTCAGGAACGGCGAAGGGATGATCTCGAGGTCCTCGATCCGCTCACGGGCGACGTTGTGGCAGGTGGCGCCGTCGGATTCACGGAACGACACACCGGCCACCGGGTGCAGCGCATGCTTGTCCACGCCGTCCAGATAGCAGTTGAGCAGGTCGCGGAAGGTCAGCTCGCCCTCACCGTTGACCACGACATCGACCTCGGGGAACATCCGGAACACCCGGTCCGCCTGCTCGGCCACGTGGGTGCCGCCGAAGACGACCCAGCCGTCCGGGTTGAGCTGCTTGAACGTCGCGGCCAACGATCCGAAGGACCGGTAGTTCCAGCCCAGCACGCTGAACGCGAGAACGTCCGGCGGCCCGTCGCTGAACAGGGCGTTGGCCATGGTGGCGTTGGTGGTGCCGCCGCGGAAGTTGTGGATGCTGATGTCGCAGGCGTCGCGGATCCGGTCGTCGGCCAAGGCCGTCGCCTTCAGGTAGCCCGATGCCAGCGGCATCGACTCCAGCGGCATTTCCCAGACACCCTGTTGCACCAGGAACACCTTGGTTCCGGCGTTCGGTTTGCCGTCCGGGCTCGTCATGTGGGGTCCTCCGTTTGCTGATCGGGTCGGGACGGCGGGTCGTCCCGGCGGTCCGGCCAGGGCCGCCACCCCTCCGTCACACCGTCCGCAGGGCAGGACGCAACCGGCCCCACACCAGTCATGACGACGGGCGCGGGGCCGCTATGCGACCGGCTGTGTCAGCGGTCCGCACTCAGGACCTGGGCGAGCCGCCCGGTCAGGCGGGCACGATGGACATCGCGTGCTGGAAGATGTTCAGCGGGTCGTACTTCTTCTTGATCCGCTGCAGCTTCGGGTAGCTGTCCTTGTAGTAGAGGTCGTGCCAGGGCACCCCCGACGTGTTCCACGCCGGGTCCATGGTGTCCTTGCTGGGGTAGTTGATGTAGCAGCCGTCGTACTGGTCGTTCGGAACCGGCACTCCGCCGGTGGCGGCGTGCACGTCCCGGTAGAGCCGGCGGGTCCACTCCACGGCCTCCGCGTCGACCGCCGGATCGCCCCAGGTGGAGTCGATCCAGAAGCGCAGGATGGAGTCGCGCTGGGGCACCGCCGTGGCGTCCGACGGGATCGCGTTTACCTGTCCGCCGTACGCACCGAGGTAGACCAGGCAGGAGTTCTTGGAGTCGGGGTCGGTCAGGGCCCGGTAGATGATGTCGATCTGGTGGTCGCTGAGCGGCTTGCGCAGGTTGCTGCCCGCCGACTTGGTACGGGCACCGAGCGAACGGGGGTACTCGAACAGCGCGTTGGCGAGCCAGAGCTCCTCGTTCGTGTCGACCCAGCCCTCCACGGACACGCCCTCGGAGATCGCGGCGATGTAGTCCTCGACCATCTTGCGGGCGTTGGGCGCCGTGGCGTCCATCCGGCACTCGAGGTAGAGCGCGTAGTCCTTCTTCGCGTTGAGATGCAGGGCGCTGTGCATGGCGACGTACGGCGAGTCGGGCCCGCTGTTGGCCGCGTGCCAGGCGCCGTGGTTCTGCACCAGCCGCTTGAAGTCCGCCTCGGTCAGCGACTCCCATGGCCAGGTCACCCAGGTCATCAGAAGCCGGGCCGGCGGCCGCGGCAGCGCCTTGGTCGGGTCGTTCCCGGTGGCCTTCGGGTCGCGGAACCAGTACCGGGTGACGATGCCGAAGTTGCCGCCGCCACCACCGGTGTGCGCCCACCACAGGTCACGGTTCGGGTCGTTGGCGCGGCGCGTGGCTACGACGACCTTGGTCTTGCCCTTGGCGTCGACAGTCACCACTTCGACCGCGTACAGGTGGTCGGAGATGAGGCCGTACCGCCGGGACAGCGGCCCGTATCCTCCGCCGGCCGTGTGCCCGCCGATGCCCACCGGTGGGCACACCCCGCCGGGGATGGTCACACCCCAGCCCAGGTAGAGCGCCTTGTACGCCTGCGCGAGCGTAGCGCCCGCGCCGACCGAGAAGGCGTTCATCTTGGTGTCCCACGAGATCTGGTGCATCGGAGACACGTCGATGAGCATGTCGAAGCGCGGGTCGGCGACCAGCGCCTCGAGGCAGTGCCCGCCGCTGCGGACGGTGAACTTGCGACCCTCCTTGACCGCCCGCTGCACCGCCTCCTGAACCTGGCCGGCCGAGTAGGCCAGCACGATCGAATCCGGGGAGAAAACAAAACGCGCATTGAACCCGCGCATCAGCAATTCGGGGTAACGCGGGTCGTCCGGACGCACCACCACATTCGGCAATGCCGCCCCACCGCTGTTGCCGACCGCCTGCGCAGCGCCGGGCTGCAGAACCAAGCCGGTGACAGCGGCGCCGGACACAGCAGCGGCCGAGCCGAGGAACTGCCGGCGCGATGCAACCATGTGAACACCTACCCATCAAAAGATATGTCGACTGATCCGGCTCAGTCTGGGTGCTGTGGCCCGAGCGATCTTCTTCCAGATTGCGGTGCCGCCCGGCGCCCGGACCGACCACCGGCAGGCGGCCCTGCCGGCGTTGGCACCACTGTGCCGGAGCCGCGACATCCCGGCCATCTCGCACGTTGCGCTGCCCGGACGGACGGCCCGGCTGCGCAACGTGTGAGATGCCGCCCCGCGCAGCGCTCCGCGATGGTGACACAGTGGTCTTCGATTCCCTCGCTGTACATGCGGTTGCGGCTCACCCTGATGCTGCGGCCACCCGCCGATGAGCCGCCTACCGGTCCCCGTGCGCCTGGGCGTGCTCGGCTGCGCGGACATCGCGTGGCGCAAGCTGCTTCCGGCGGCCGCGGCCGAACCGGGGCTGCGTACCGTCGCGGTCGCCGGACGTGACCCGGCGCGCACCGAACGGTTCGCGGCCCGGTTCGGCTGCGCCGCGGTTAACCGGTACGAGGCGCTGCTCGAGCGTTCCGACGTGGATGCGGTCTACGTACCGCTGCCGATCGGCCTGAGGCACCGGTGGGCGGGCGCGGCGCTGGCCGCCGGCAAGCACGTGCTTGCCGAAAAGCCGTTGGTGGGCACGGAGAAGCAGACCGCGGATCTGGTGGCGCAGGCGGCCGAGCGCGGTCTCACCCTGATGGAGAACGCCGCGTTTCTCCTGCACGGCCAGCACGCCGCGGTGCGCCGCGCGTACGCGGCCGGCGAGATCGGCGAGCTTCGTGCCTTCAGCAGCGTGTTCGGGATCCCACCGCTGCGCGACGGCGACATCCGGTACCGCCCGGACCTGGGCGGCGGGGCGCTGCTCGACGTGGGCTTCTATCCCCTGCGCGCGGCACGTCACTTCGTCGGCCCGGACCTGCGAGTGGTGGGCGCCGACCTGCGCACCGGGCCGTCCGGCGTGGACGTGGCGGGCACCGCGCTGCTGAGCGGGCCCGACCAGGTCGCAGTGCAGGTCGGATTCGGCTTCCAGCACTTCTACCGAAGCGGGTACGAGCTGTGGGGCGGCACCGGTGAGCTACGCCTGGAACGCGCGTTCACACCACCGCCGGAGTACCGCCCGGTGCTGCGGCTGCGGCAGCAGGACCGGTGCGAGTCGCGGACGCTTGCCGCCGAGGACCAGTTCGCCGCGCTGGTCCGCACGTTCGTGGCAGCGGTCCGTGGCGAGCACGACCTGTCCGGGTGGCATGCCGAGATGCTGGGGCACGCGCGGCTGGTCGACGCCATCCGCCGGGCGGCCGGCCTGGGCGAGCCGTGACCGGGCGGGCCCTGGTGGTCGGCACGGGTCTGCTGGGCCGGCACGTCCGGGACCGGCTGACCTCGGCCGGCTGGGACGTGGTCGTGGCCGGGCGCCGGACCGACCCGGCGGCCCCGTCGCTGACCGAGGCGGTCCGCGTGGCGCGGCCCGACCTGGTGGTCAACGCCGCCGGTGAGATCTGGCGGCCGGAACCCGATCGGCTCGCCGCCGCCAACGTCGAACTCGCCGGGCTCGTGGTGCGGGCCGTGGCCGAGGCCAGCGCCGGTGCCCGACTCGTGCATCTGGGCTCGTCGCTGGAGTACGCGCCGCAGCCACCGCCGACCGCCCTGACCGAGGACTCCCCGGCCGTACCACGCAGCGGGTACGGCCGGTCGAAGCTGGCCGGCACCGAGCTGGTGCGCCGCCTCGCGGCCCGGCACGAGGTCGAGGCCGTGGTGCTGCGGCTGTTCAACGTCATCGGCGCCGGCATGTCACCGGTCAGCGTGCTGGGCCGGACCGTGGACCGCCTGGTGGCGGCGCGCCGGGCCGGCACGACGGCGCATCTGGAGCTGACGGACCTGGCGCAGTACCGGGACTACGTGGACGCGCGCGACGCCGCCGACGCCGTCCTGACCGCCGGCACGGCACGGCAGATCGGTCCCGGGCTGTTCAACATCGGGTCGGGTGTCGCGCGTACCGCCGAGGAACTGGTCCGGGCGCTCGCCGAGGTCAGCGGCGTTCCCTACCGGCTGGAGCTGCGGCCGCCGGCCACGACCGACGCGCGGGCAGTCGACGGCGACTGGCAGCGGGCCGACACCCGCCGGGCGAACACGGTGCTCGGCTGGTCGGCGCGCCGGGAGCTGCCCGAAACACTCATCGAGATCTGGCAGGCCGCCCGCTCCCACCCGTTTCCCCGCCATCCCACGCAGAAGGCGAGCACCGCATGACTCCGGACCTCAAGGCAACGATCCTGGACCTGGTCCGGGCCTATCACACCGAACGCACACCGGCGGACCAGGAGTTCGTACCGGGCGTCACGCCGGTGCTGTCGTCCGGCGCGGTGCTCGATGCCGCGGACCGGCTGGCGCTGGTCGAGGCGGCGCTGGACATGCGGATCGCCGCAGGATTCCACGCGCTGCGGTTCGAGCGCTCCTTCGCGCGGTACTTCGGCCTGCGCAAGGCCCACCTGGTCAACTCGGGATCGTCGGCGAACCTGCTCGCCCTGTCCGCGCTGCGCGCGTCCGAGCTGGGCGACCGGCGGCTGCGGCCCGGCGACGAGGTGATCACGGTGGCGGCCGGCTTTCCCACCACGGTGAACCCGATCGTGCAGAACGGCCTGATCCCGGTGTTCGTCGACGTGGACCTCGGCACGTACAACACCACCGCGGAGCGGGTCGCGGCAGCGATCGGGCCGCGCACCCGCGCCGTCATGATCGCCCACGCGCTCGGCAACCCGTTCGAGGTGGCCGAGATCGCCGACCTGGCCGAACGCCACGGGCTGTGGTTCATCGAGGACAACTGCGACGCGGTCGGCTCCCTGTACCGGGGCCGGCTCACCGGCACGTTCGGCCACCTCAGCACGGTCAGCTTCTATCCCGCCCACCACATCACCACCGGCGAGGGCGGCTGCGTGCTCACCGACAGCGTGGAACTGGCGCACCTCGTGGAGTCCTTCCGGGACTGGGGGCGGGACTGCTGGTGCGAGCCCGGAGAAGACAACCGCTGCAAGAAGCGGTTCGGCTGGCAGCTCGGTACATTGCCGGCCGGCTACGACCACAAGTACACGTTCTCCCAGGTCGGCTACAACCTGAAGGCGACCGACCTGCAGGCGGCGCTCGGGTTGAGTCAGCTGGAGCGGATCCAGGCGTTCGGTGAGGCTCGGCGCAAGAACTGGCAGCGGCTGCGGGAGGAACTCGACGGAGTGCCGGGGCTGCTGCTGCCACGTCCCACGCCGGGTTCGGATCCGAGCTGGTTCGGGTTCGCGCTCACCGTTACGCCCGGCGCACCGTTCAGCCGCGGCGAACTGCAGGAACACCTGGAGGAGCGGCAGATCCGTACCCGGCTGCTGTTCAGCGGCAACCTGACCCGGCACCCGGCCTACCGCAACGTCGAGTTCCGGATCGCCGGTGGCCTGTCCAACAGCGACACGGTGGTGCACGGCACATTCTGGATCGGCGTCTATCCCGGAATCACCGACGAAATGATCCTCCACGTCGGGCGGACCATCCGGGAATTCGTCGCCGGGCACCACTGAACGAGCGTCCACACGTCTCGAAGGAAGGAAATTCCCACGGTGAAGGCTCTGGTCCTGTCGGGTGGTTCGGGCACGCGATTCCGCCCGCTCAGTCACTCTATGCCTAAACAACTGCTCCCGGTGGCCAATCGACCGGTGCTGGAACTGGTGCTGGAAACCGTCAACGGCCTCGGTGTCACCGAGGTCGGGTTGGTGGTCGGCCGCTGGGGACCCGACATCATGGCGGCGCTGGGCGACGGCCGGCGCTTCGGCGCACCGATCACGTACCTGCACCAGGACCAGCCGCGCGGGTTGGCCGACTGTGTCCGGCTGGCGCGGTCCTTCCTCGGCGACGACGACTTCGTCATGTACCTGGGCGACAACGTGCTGCCCGACGGTGTCGCCGACATCGCCGCCGACTTTCGCACGCACCGCCCGGCCGCCCAGATCGTGGTGCACAAGGTGAGCGATCCGCAGGAGTTCGGCGTCGCCGAACTCGGCCCGGACGGCACCGTGCTGCGGGTGGTGGAGAAGCCGGCCCGGCCGCGCAGCGACCTGGCGATGATCGGCGTCTACTTCTTCACCGCCGCGGTGCACGAGGCGGTGGCCGCGATCGATGTGAGCGCCCGCGGGGAACTGGAGATCACCGACGCGGTGCAGTGGCTCCTCGCGTCCGGCGCGACCGTGCGCGCCAACGTCTACGACGGCTACTGGAAGGACACCGGGCAGGTCGACGATCTGCTCGACTGCAACCGCCGGATGCTGGCCGACCTGGCGCCCGACGTCGCCGGCGACGTCGACCCGGCCAGCATCCTGACCGGACAGGTCGTCATCGGGCCCGGCGCCCGGGTGGTGCGCTCCCGCATCGATGGCCCGGCCGTCATCGGGGCGGGAACCCTCGTGGAGGAAAGTACGGTGGGGCCGTTCACCGCCGTCGGCCCGGACTGTGTGCTGCGCCGGTGCAGCGTGGCCGACTCGGTGGTGCTCGGTGGTGCCACCATCTCGGCGGTGCCGCCGCTGGCCCGGTCGCTGATCGGGCGCGCCGCGACGGTCAGTGCGGGCGACGCCCTCGCGCACCGGCTGGTGATCGGCGACGACACCCGGATCGAGTTGGCCGCGTGAGCGCGCGGGAGGGGGCGCTCCGGCTGCGGCCGCGCACGGACGACGGGTTGGCGAGGCGCCTGGCCCGCTCGGCGGTCGAGACCGAGGCCGGCGCGGCCATCCGTACGGCCGACGTGCCGGGCTGGCTGGCGGAGCGGGCGGGCGCCCAGCGGTTCCGGGTGACGCGTATCCCGTTCCGCGAGCTGGACGGATGGTCGTTCGCCCCGGGCACCGGGAACCTGGTGCACCGCAGCGGCCGTTTCTTCACCGTGGAGGGCCTACACGTGCACACCGGCCGGTCGCCGCACCCGGAGTGGTGGCAGCCGATCATCAACCAGCCGGAGGTGGGCATCCTCGGCATCCTGGCCACCGAGATCGATGGCGTTCTGCACTTCCTCCTGCAGGCCAAGGCCGAGCCCGGCAACCCGACGCCGGTGCAGCTCTCGCCGACGGTTCAGGCCACCCGCAGCAACTACAGCGGGGCGCACCGCGGGGCGCCCGTACGCCACCTGGAGCTGTTCACCGATCCGCACCGTGGCCGGCCGCTCACCGACGTGCTCCAGTCCGAGCACGGTTCCTGGTTCCACCAGAAGACGAACCGGAACATGATCGTCGAGACCAGTGCCCCGGTGGACGCCGGCCCGGACTTCTGCTGGCTCACCCTCGGCCAGATCGGCCGGCTGTTGCAGGCCGACAACGTCGTCAACATGGACACCCGTACCGTTCTGGCGTGCGCGCCGGTTGCCTACGGCGATGCGGCGGCCCGGCACGACGACACCGAGGTGCGCTCCTGGTTCACCGCGGAACGCACCCGCCACGACCTCCACGGCCGGCTGGTGCCGCTGCGCGGGCTGCCCGGCTGGGACATCGGCGACTGGGCGATCGAGCACGTCCCACCGCGCTACTTCCGGGTGATGGCGGTCTCGGTCGAAGCGGACAACCGCGAGGTACACGGCTGGACCCAGCCACTCCTCGAACCGCTGGAACGAGGGTTGATCGCGTTCGTGACCCGTCGGTTCGACGGCGTGCCGCATCTGCTCGCACACGCCCGCATAGAGGCCGGCTTCCGCGGCACCGTGGAGCTCGGGCCGACCGTGCAGTGCACACCCGGGCATCACGGCCCTGGCGCCGGTCCGGCGTTCCTGGACCTGGTCAGGTCGGCAACGGCCGACCAGATCCGGTACGACGTGGTGCACGCCGAGGAGGGCGGGCGTTTCTACC
Organism: Micromonosporaceae bacterium KJ-029; assembly: GCA_005402585.1. Classification (GTDB taxonomy): domain Bacteria; phylum Actinomycetota; class Actinomycetes; order Mycobacteriales; family Micromonosporaceae; genus Micromonospora. The sequence continues at coordinate 121,409 of BIFP01000022.1, forward strand.
GCGCGGAGAACCGCTGCGTCGTCCTGGCGTCCGACGCGGCCCCCGCCGATCCGCCGCCGGGATACCGCTGGCTGACCCCGGGGCAGCTGACCGAACTGCTCCGGCACGGGTACTACGTCAACGTCCAGGCCAGGACGCTGCTGTCCGCCGTCACCACCGGCGCGGTCGTCCTCTGACACACGCCGCGGCCGGGGGAACACCCCGGCCGCGGCGGTGGTCGGTCAGCGCACCAGGCGCAGGAACGCTCGGACGTCGTCGACCAGCGGGCCGGGCTGCTCCAGGGCGGCGAAGTGACCACCCCGGTCGAACTCGGTCCACCGGGCGATGGTGGAGATGTGCGCCTCGGCGAACCGGCGCACCGGCAGGAAGATGTCCTTCGGGAACACTGCCACACCGACCGGCACTGTGATCGGCGGAGGCGCCGCCCCGGCCGCCGCCGCCCGCACTGCACCCGCGCCCTCGTAGTAGAACTGCGCCGAGGACCCGGCCGTGGCGGTGAACCAGTACAGCGACACCAGCGTCAGGATGTCGTCGCGCGACACCACGTCCTCCGGAACCTTCTCGCTGTCGGTCCACTCCCGGAACTTCTCCACGATCCAGGCGAGCTGCCCGACCGGTGAGTCGGTGAGCGCGTACGCCAGCGTCTGGGGCCGGGTCTGCTGGATCTTCATGTATCCGGACAGGTGCTCGTCGAACTCGCGCAGCCGGTTCAGCCGCGCCAGGTCCCGCTCGTCCAGGCCGGCCATGTCGGCCGGATCGCCGGACGGGAAGGTCATCAGCATGTTCACGTGCACGCCCGCGCAGTGCGCCGGGTCGATGGTGCCGAGCGCCTGGGAGATCACCGCGCCCGCGTCGCCGCCCTGCGCCACGTACCTGTCGTAGCCGAGCCGGCGCATCAGCTCCGCCCACGCGGAGGCGATCCGTACCACGTCCCAGCCGGTGTCCGGCAGGGTGGAGAAGCCGTACCCGGGCAGCGACGGGATCACCACGTGACACGCGTCGGCCGGGTCACCACCGTGTGCGCGGGGGTCGGTGAGCGGGCCGACGATCTCGGTGAACTCCATGAACGAGCCGGGCCAGCCGTGCGTGAGGATCAGCGGCACCGCGTCCGGCTCCGGGCTGCGCACGTGCGCAAAGTGGATGGTCGCGCCGTCGATCTCGGTTCGGAACTGGGGCATCCGGTTGAGCCGGGCCTCCGCGGCCCGCCAGTCGAAGGTGGTGGCCCAGTAGTCGGCCAACTCCTGCAGGTAGGCCAGCGGCACGCCGCGTTCCCAACCGACGCCGGGAAGCTCGCCGGGCCATCGGGTGGCCGCCAAACGGCGACGCAGATCGTCGATTTCGGCTTGTGGGATGTCGATCCGGAACTTCTCCATCGCGGACTCTCCTTCCGTTCGCGCAACCTCTTATCGGATATGTGCGGGAAAAGATTTCAGGCCGTTCACGAAATTTGATTCCAGCCGGATTTCCGGTCCGGCACGCACCAGCGACGGCAGATGCGGGAGGATCGCCCGGAGCAGGGCGGCCAACTCGTGCCGGGCCAGGTGGGCGCCCAGGCAGAAATGGGGCCCGATACCGAATGCCAGGTGCGGATTGGGATTGCGGCCGAGGTCGAGCCGGTCCGGCTCGGTGAAGACGGCCCGGTCGCGGTTCGCCGAGGTGTAGTAGAGGACCACCTTGTCGCCGGCCGCGATGGACTGCCCGGCCAGCTCGGTGTCGCGAGTGGCGGTGCGTCGGAACTGCATGATCGGCGTGACGTGACGGACCAGCTCGTCGACCGCGGCGGCGACGGGCACCGTGCCGGCCACCAGCCGGTCGCGCTGCTCGGGGTCATCGATCAGGGCCGACAGCGAGCCGGCGATGAGATGCCGGGTGGTCTCGTTGCCGGCCACCACCAGCAGCAGCCAGAACATGCAGAACTCGCGGTCGGACAGCCGCCGGCCGTCCACCTCGGCGACCGCGAGCCGGCTGATCAGGTCGGCCCGCGGGTGCGCGCGGCGCTCGGCCACCAACTCGAGCGCATAGGCGAACGCCTCGGCGAACGTCCGCCGGTACGCGTCCACGTCGCCGCCGCCGAACTCGGGATCGTCGAAGCCCACCAGATGGTTGCTCCACCGGTACAACAGATGGCGATCGGCGCGCGGAACGCCGAGCAGGTCGCAGAGCACCAGCAACGGCAACTCGGCCGCCAGGTCGGTGACCACGTCCAGCTCGCCGGCGCGCACGACGCGCCGGACCAGCTCGGTGGCGTGTGCCGCGACCCCGTCGGCGAGGCCGCCGACCGCCCGGGGTGTGAAGACCGACGTCACCAGGCGGCGAATCCGGACGTGCTGCGGTGCGTCCATGTTGATCAGCAGCTGCCTGGTCTGCCGCAGGTCCGCCGGCGTCCGCGGGTCGACGAGGAAGGCACCGGCCAGCCCGGACGAGAAGTCGTCCGTGCGCCGCGACGCCTCCTGCACCGCGGCGTGCGTGGTGACCGCCCAGTACCCGCGACCCCGCTCGGTGATCCGGCCGCGCGCGCTGTGCCGGACCAGTAGCGGCTCGTCGACCCAGGCCACCGGTTCGTCGCGCCGCCGACGAGCGAACTCGGCGTGCGGCACCCCGTGCGCGTAGGTGGCCGGGTGGGCGATGTCCGGACGGGCGGTGCCCAGCACGCCGGTCACGGCACCGGTTCCGCCGACGTTGTCCGCTCCAGCACGGCGTCCGGATCATCCGGCGCGGGCGGCGCGATGGCGCGGCGCAGCGCGTCCTTACGTAGCTTGCCGGAGGTGTCTCGGGGCAGGGCGGCCACCGAGTGGTAGGCCCGCGGTGTCTTGAAACCCGCGAGCGAACGGCGGCAGTGCGGATCGAGCAGCGCGAACAGGTCCGCCGGCTCGGGCTGCTCCGGCTCGATCACCGCGACCACGTGCTCCCCGAACTCGTGGTCCGGCACGCCGATGACCGCCGCGTCCCGGACCGCCGGATGGGCCAGCAGCACCGCTTCGACCTCCGTGGGATAGACGTTCACGCCGCCGGTGACGATCAGGTCCTGGGCCCGCCCGTCGAGGTACAGGAAGCCGGCCTCGTCCAGGTGTCCCAGCTCGCCGTAGGTGAAGCTGTTCGCGTTCAGGTGCGCGGCGCGGGTCTTCTCGGGCGCCTTGTGGTACTGGAACGTGCGCCCGGTGAGGCGCCGGACGAACACCCGCCCGGACACACCGGCGGGTACCGGCTCGCCCTCCTCGTCGATCACCAACAGCTCGTACGGCGGCACGGCCCGGCCCACGCTGCCCGGCCGGCGCAGCCAGTCGCGCGAGTTGATGAGGCTCACCACGCCGCCCTCGGTGGCGCCGTAGTACTCCAGGAACACCGGCCCCCACCACTCGATCATGGCCCGCTTGACGTCCTGCGGGCACGGCCCGCCGCCGTGCCAGACCCGCCGTAGCGATGCGCCGGAGAAGCCGCGGCGGACGTGGTCCGGGAGGCGGAGCAACCGCACCAGCTGAGTCGGCACCAGATGCGCCGCGGATATCTGCTCCGCGTCGATGACCGCGAGCGTGGCCTGCGGGTCGAACCGCTCCTGGATGTGCAGCGTGCAGCCGCGCAGCAGGGCGAGCAGCGCGAGGAACAGTTGCGACGAGTGGTACCAGGGCCCGTCGAGCAGGAACCGCTCGTTCGCCGGGACGTCGAGGACCACCCGGGCGTACTCCAGCAGCTTGGCCACCCGGGTGAACGGCGCCCCGACCACGAACATGCCGTTGAGCACACCCTTGGGTGCGCCGGTGGTCCCCGACGTGTAGAGCATGGTGGAGCCGCAGCACTGTTCGGCCGGCTCGGCCGGATCCGCGGCGGCGAGCAGGGGCTCCACGGCCCGGAAGCCGGGCACGTCACGGTCGCCGAGGACCAGCCGCGTCGGCACCTCCCCCGGTGCGCGGGCGGCGGCCCGGCCGCTCACCGGCGCATAGCCCTCCTCGACGATCAGCCCCCGGCACTCCGCGTCGCTGATCAGATAGGCGATCTCCGGCTCGGTCAGGTGCCAGTTCACCGGCACCACGGTGATCCCGCGGTGCAGGCAGGCGAGCAGGATCTCGAAGGTCTCCCGGCGATTGCCGAGCACGCAGGCCACCCGGTCGCCGCGGCCCAGCCCCTCGGCGGCCAGGACGTTCATCCAGCGATGCACCCGCTCGCCGAGCTCCCGCCAGCTGGCCCGGCCGCGCCGGTCGGCCAGGGCGGTCCGGCGTCCGTTCGCGGCGATGAGGTCATTGATCAACGTCGGCATGAGCGCGTCTACTCCTCGAGCAGGTCGGGTTGGGCGCGGACGATGTCGTCGTAGAGCGGGGCGAAGTTGAACCGGCCCATGCCCGGCGTGCCCATCAGGGCCGCCGTCGCCCGCGCGGCGTCCGGGCGGATCGGTACCGGCCGGCCGGCCGCCTCGGCGAGCAGTTGCACCTGGCAGCTGCGATCCATGGTGATGAACCACCACGCCGCCTCCTGCACGCTCCCGCCGACGGTGAGCAGGCCGTGATTGCGCAGGATCACCGCCTTGGCGTCGCCGAGCCGGTCGGCGATGTGCTTCGCCTCCCGCGACTCCAGGACCACGCCCTCGAAGCCGTCGTAGACCGCATGGTCCTCGTAGAAGGCGCAGGCGTCCTGGGTGAGCGGGTCGAGCGGCCGGCCGAGGGTGGCCCAGGCCCGCCCGTACGTGGAGTGCGTGTGCGCGGCCGCCACCACGTCCGGCCGGGCGGCGTGCACGTGCGAGTGGATCGCGTACCCGGCCGGGTTCACGCTGCCCTCGCCGGCGACCACCGTGCCGGCCCCGTCGACCAGCAGCAGGTCGGCGACCCGCACGTGCCCGAAGTGCATGCCGAACGGGTTGATCCAGAAGTGGTCCGGCTCGATCGGGTCGCGGGCGGTGACGTGTCCCCCGGCGCCGTGGTCGAAGCCGAGACGGGCGAACAGCCGCAGGGTCGCGGCGAGCCGTTGCTTGCGGTAGCGCCGTTCGGCGAGCGGTTCGCGTCGGGTGGTCATCCGCAACCGCCCGGGGTGTCGAGGTCGTACGGCGGGGTCAGCCGGGCCGGCTCGGTGACCACCGGACGGTCGTCGCCCGCGCGCCACACCTCGAGGAAGGCGTCGACCCGTTCCAGTCCCCAGAACCGGTGCCGCCCCAGCTTCAGGTAGGGGATGCCGAAGATGTCGTCGAGGTACGCGCGGTACAGGCAGTCGACACCCTCCTCCCGGATGCTCTCCGACTCCGCGGCCAGCACCGCCGTCTCCGGATCCAGCCCCGCCTCCTTGGCCGCACGGCGCACCGTGTCGGGCTGGCAGATGTCCTCCCCACGCCCCCAGCGGGCCTGCACCAGCGCGTCGTAGAGCGGCTCGGCCAGGCCCTCGCGCCGGGCGGCGAGCCAGGCCAGATGCGGCAGCTCCCACCACGGGTCCACGTCGACCGGCCACGCCATGCTCAGGTTCCGGCGCTGGGCCAGCCGTTTGGTGTCGAGCAGCATGTACAGGTGCTTGGCCCGGCTCATCTGCACGTAGTGGAACTCGCCACCGCGCGCCGCCAGTGCCGCCGCCGACCGCTCGTCCGGGTCCCAGTACGGCTGCAGGTCCATCCTGGTGAACAGATCCGGTACGGCCTCACGCAACCGTCGCACCGCGAACCAGCTGTACGGGCTGCGGAACGAGAAGTACAGCCGCGGCCGGGCGCTCATCGCCGGCCTCCCCGCAGCGCCGCGACCACCTCGTCGTCGAGCTCGGCCATGCCGCCGGCGCCGGGTCCGGCGGCGATGGCGTAGCCGTGCAGGATCTGCGCCTGCGCGACCTGCACCAGGCGGTCGCCGCGCTGGACGTAGCACCGCATCCGGGCGTCGAACAGCACACCGCGCAGGATGTCGGTGACGGTGAGGACGGTGTGCACGGTCTCCTCCATCCGCGCGGCCTCGACCAGTTGCAGGTGGCAGCGCGACACCACCGGAATCCAGGACCGCTCGGTCAGCAGCCGGCCGACGGAGATGCCACGGGCGGCGAGGAACCGGTCCACCACCTCCTCCAGGGCGCGCACGAACCCGGAGTGCTGGACCCGGTCGGAGTAGTGGCAGTAGAAGTACGGCGCCCGCCAGGACCACAGGTGTCCGTCCGGCTCCGCGCCCAGCACGTCCTCGGCGGTCTCACCGGGCGCCAGCGACCGGTGATCCGGGCGGGCAACCGTGGTCGCCGCGGCCAGATCGGGGACTTCCAGGGCACCGAGCAGGCCGGGTGCGCGACGGTAGTTCTCGGCGGTGCGCTCGCGGACGAGGGCGACCCGCACCCGGCCCCGCAGCGCCGTCACCTCCCGTCCGTCCCGGTTCACCACGAGCCGGACGCTCAGCCGGTTGTCCTCGGCCGCGATGACCTCGGCCCGGACCTCGTCGTCCAGTTCGAGCACCGCCGGCAGTTGTACGGAACTCTCCACGATCTCCACGCCGAGACCGTGCCGCAGGTACAGCCCACCGGCGCCGGCCCCCTGGTCTCGGAGCCAGCGCAGCACGCCCTGTTCGACCAGGTAGAGAAAGTGCTTGAAACCGATCCAGGTACGGATGTTCGCGCCCTCGTACCCCGGCTCGGTGTGCACCACGGTGGGTGCTGGTGTGATCGTCACGGTCATTGCTCAGCCCGCCGTTCCAGTCGTCGCCCGGGCCAGCCGGACCAGGTCGGCGACCTGGTCAGCGATCCCTCGGGCGTGCCGTAAATGGCAGAAGTGGTCGTAGTCGTCGCGCAGGTGGAGACGGCCGCCCGGCATGCCCGCGGCGAGCACCTCCGCCGCCTTCGGCGTCAGGGTGGGATCGGCGCCGCCGGCGAGCACCGCGACCGGCCGGTCCACCGCCTCGAGCGACAGATCGGCGGTCGCCAGATACTGCTCGAAGACGGTGAGGAAGCCGGCCGGGCCCACCCGCTCGATCGCCAGGTCCGTCATCGCCGCCAGCAGCCCGGCATCGACGCGGGCCGCCCGGCTGCCCATCCGGGTACGCAGGCCGTCGTGGATGTGCTGCGCGAACGTCTCCCGGGAACGGTCGAACAGCGCCCAAGTGACGGGCCGGCCCGGGGGGCGGTACAGGGGACAGATGAGCGCGACGGTGTGCCCGGCGAGGGGTTCGTCGGCGCACAGCAGCTGGAGTGCGGCGTTGCCGCCGAACGAGTGCGCCACCAGCACGTCCGGGGTTCGGGGCAGTGCGGCCAGACCCGAGCGCAGCCAGTGCGCGGGCGACCGGCGCCGCCACCCGTAGTCGTTGCCGGCACGCCAAGGAAGGTCCAGGGCGACCAGGTGCCGGCGCGGGCCGAGCTGCTCGGCGAGGGGCCGCCAGCTCTGCCAGGTGTCCTCCAGCCCGTGCGCGAACGCCACGAGTGGGCCGTCCGGATCGCCCTCGTTGAGCACGTGCAGGGGTACGGTCACGACGCACCGCCGATGACGGCGAACGGCTCGTCGTCGGGGTCGCCCACGGCCAGCGGGCCGTGTCCCTCGTCGGCCACCAGATGTGCGGCCAGGGCGAGGGTGACGACGTCGCGGGCGCCGTAGGAGTCACCCCAGCGGTCGACCGGGCCGGACGGCACCGGCACGGCTGCGGGCAGCGGCGGTCGCGAGTGGACGGCGAGGGGGCCGGGGTGAGCGGTGAGCACGACGCAGGCGGCACCCGCCCGCAGCGGCGGGGCACCGGCGTGCAGCGCCAGGGCGATCTCGTCCGCCGGCTCCACGCCGACCAGGACCACCCGGTCGGCGCGGCCCGCCGCCAGCAGCAGCGCGGCGGTGCGCAGTCCGGCCCGCCCGGACCGGGCGCCGGAGCAGATCATCATGTTCGGGCCGCCGAAGCCGAACCACAGCGCCACCGCGCTGGACACCACGTTGCTGGACACGCCCGGCGCGTCGAGCACACTGACCGCGCGCCCGCCCACCTCGGCGACCGTTCGGGCCACCCGGGCCACGGTCTCGACGTTGCCCAGGTTGCTGCAGGCCACCACCGCGGTGCCCGGCAGCGGCTCCGGCACCGGGTGGCGGCCCGGTGCCAGCCCCAGCGCCCGGTGCACGGCGCAGAGCGCGAGCCGCGTCGCCGGGTCCTTGGACAGCAGGCCCTTGCGGCCCAGCAGTGTGGCCGCCCGGTCGGCGGTGGCGGCCTCGGTACGCGCCCATTTCCCCGTTCCGGCGGCGCTCAGGTCGGCGCCGGGCAGGTGGAGGCTCCAACCGGTCGCGTACAGGGCGGTGGTCACGGCGCCTCCAGCAGGGAGACCGCGTTGACGCCGCCGAATCCGAATGCGTTCACCTGTACCAGCCGGGGCTGTAGCCCGACGAAGTCCTCCACGGCGAACCGCAGTCCGGCGCCCTCCGGCAGGACCGTACGCAGGCCGGCCACCGGCGGCACCAGCCCGGTCGCCAGGCAGCGGATCGCCACGTCCGCGTTGACGAGCGCCGCGGCACCAGAGGTGTGCCCCACCGCACCCTTGACCGCGGTGATCAACGGCGAGCCGCCCGCGGCCCCGACCACGGCCCGCAGCGCCCGGCACTCGGCCGGGTCGTTGAGCGCGGTGCCGGTGCCGTGCGCGATCACCAGATCGGTTTCCGCCGGCTCCCGCCCGGCACGGGCGTACGCGTCGCGCATGGCACGGCAGATGCCGTCCACGTCGGGCGCGGTCTCGTGCCGGGCGTCGCAGGACAGGCCGGTGCCGGCGACCCGCGCGAGTGCCGGTCCGGAGGCGTCCGCCGGTTCCACGACCAGCGCGGCCGCGCCGTCGCCGAGTAGTACACCGGTGCGATCCCGGTCGAACGGGCGGACCCGCGTGGTGGGCGGGTCGCTCACCCGTCCGATCATCGCCAGCATCGACTGTGTCATGGTGTCGGCGGCGGCGACCACGACGGCGTCGGCGTCGCCCTGGGCCAGCATGTCCTCGGCCAGTGCGAGGACGTGGCCACCCGCGCTGCACGCGTTGGACACGGTGATGACGTCGGTGACGCCCGGCAGCACACGGCGCACCGCCTCGGCGAAATGCAGCCTCGACCGGGGCGGACGGACCCCGCTGAGCGCGAACTCCTCGACCGCGCCGAGTTCCCGCAGCCCGGTACCCACCAGGGCGGTGACCCGGCGGCGGTCGGTGTCCAGCCCGGATGCGGCCGCCGCCTCCGCCACGCAGGCCGACAACATCCGGGCGGCGCCGAACGGCCCGGTGCCGGCGGCGTGGTAGCCGTGCGAGACGTTCAGTCGCGCCCGGGCGGGGTGCCGTAACGGCACCGCTCCGCAGGCACCGCTGAGCAGCGCCGCGAAGGTCCGCCGGCCGTCGCCCAGGCAGGTCCGGACGGCGCTACCGGTCACCAGTGCCGGCATCGGCGCGCCTCCTCACGACCGCGACGGCCACCGCGCCGTCGGCGTTGCGGGCGGTGAGCAGGGCCGGCCCAGCGGGTTCCGGGTCGGCCAGCCAGACCGCGAGCGCGGCGGCGGCCGAGGCCGCGTCACACTCCCCCAGCAGCCTCTTCGCCGCCACCCGGCGCGGCCGATGGCCGAGCAGCCCGGCGACCGCGGCGTACTCGTCCTGACCCGCTCTGTCCGCCTCGCCGGTGAGGACCGCGGTCACGTCGGCGGGTGCGACGCCGGCCCGGTCGAGCGCGCGCCGGACGCAGGCCGCGAGTGCGCGCGCCCCGGTGCCGCCCGGACCGAACCCGGTGGCGGTGACGAGGTCGGCGATCGGCGCGGCGCCGACCCAGGCCGGTGGCTGGGGGGCGGAGAGGACGAATACGGCGGCTGCCTCGCCGAGTGGTACCTCGGCCGTCGTGCCGGTGAGGTGCGCGGCCCACGCCCGGTGTGCGGAGAACTCCTCGACCGCACCGGCGAGCATCACGTCGGCGTATCCACCGGCGAGCATCATCTCGGCGTACCGGACGGCGTTGAGGAACCCGACCGCGCCGCCCGAGACGGTGGCGTTGACGCCCCGCAGGCCGTGCCGGATGGCGACCTGGCCCGCCGCGCCGTTCATCACGGTGTTCGGGAACAGCATCGGGTTCACCAGGTACGGCTTCTCCTGCACCAGCGTCTCGCGGCTGAAGTCGCTGGTGGACCGGAAACTGCCGACCGTCGTGCCGAGCACCACACCGACGCGTCCGCGGTCGGCGTCGGCGGCCAGCTCGGCCGTGCCGAGGGCGTCCCCGTAGCACGCCACCGCCAGCCCGGTGGCCCGGTCGTACGCGCTGGTGCCCTTGCGGCCGAGCCGGGCCCGGATGTCGAATTGCGGCACGACGTGTCCACGCGGTGACGGAAGCGGCTCGGCGGGCAGGCCGCCGGTGCCGGGGGCGGCCGGGGCATCGACGCGCGGCAGTGACCCGGTGGCCTTGGAGGTGGCCTCGCCGGCCGAGGTCAGTGCGGACCAGCCGCACACGGCCACGCCGGTCATGTCACCGCTCCGAACATCACGATGGCGTTGTTGCCGCCGAAGGCGAACCCGTCGTTCTGCACCACGCGCACGGTGGCGCTGCGGGCGACGTTCGGTACCGGGTCCAGACCCGGCAGCCCTTCGTCAGGATGCTTCCAGTTCACGGTGGGCGGCAGGAAACCCCGGTCGATCGCCAGCACCCCGGCGACGGCGCCGAACCCACTCGCCGCGCCCATGGTGTGCCCGATCATCGACTTGATCGAACTCACCGGCGGCGGCTCGGGCCCGAAGACCTCCAGGATGGCCGCGCCCTCCACGAAGTCGTTGGCGGGTGTGCCGGTGCCGTGCGCGCAGATGTAGTCGACGTCCTCGGGTTTCACCCCGGCGTTGCGGTGCGCCCGCCGAATGCAGTCCGCGATGCTGGGTGCGTGCGGGGCCACCGGGTGGTGGGCGTCGCAGTTGAGCCCGTACCCCAGCAGCTCGGCATAGATCCGCGCGCTGCGGGCCTGGGCGTGCTCGAACGTCTCCAGCATCAGCACCACCCCGCCCTCGCCGGTGAGAATGCCGGAGCGGTCCCGGTCGAACGGCGCGCACGCGTGCTCGGTCAGCGCGCCCAGCCGGTAGAACCCGGCGTGCGCCCACCGGCACACCGAGTCGGCGCCGCCGGCGAACACCACGTCGGCCTCACCGGCGACGAGCAGGTCGTAGCCGTACCCGATCGCGTAGTTGCTGGCGGAGCACGCCGTGGCCAGAGTGAGCGACTCGCCGGCGAGGCCCAGTTCCTCGCTCACCGCGTGCGCGAGCCGGTTCGCCGGCAGCTGCGCCAGCAGGGCCGGGTCCTGGCCGGCGAACCCCTCCGTGACGATCTGGGCGGTCAGCGCCTCCAGCACCTGCGACTCGCCGCTGGTGGTGCCGATCACCGCGTGCGCGCGCCCGGCGTCGATCCGGTCCGGGTCGAGACCGCCGTCGGCGGCCGCGAGCCGCGCCGCAGTGGCCGCGAACAGGCTGGACCGGCCCCACCGGGACGCGTCCAGTCTGGACAGGTGCTCACGGGGCCGGAACCCGTGCACCTCGCCCGCCTTGACGAACGGGAACCCGGAAGGGTCGAAGCTGGCGATCCGGGAGATCCCGGATCGCCCGGCGCGCAGCGCGTCGGCGAACGCCGACACCCCGACCCCTATGCTCGACACCGGACCGAGCCCGGTCACTGCGACGCGGACCACAGCTCAGCTCCGGCCGGTCGCGTGCCGGGCCAGGGCGGCGCGTACGGCCTCAAGGTTGCGCAGCTCGGGAAGCTCCGCCTGCGGAATCTCGATCTTGAATTGCTTGTCGATGCGGGCCAGGATCTCGATGGCACGCAGCGAGTCCGCCTCGTACTCGTCCATGAAGTCGCCGGTGTCGGTGAGTTCCTCCGGCTCGACCTCCAGCACCTCCGCGACGATCTCGCGAAGCTCCTCCAGCTGCGGTTCCCTGATCGTCATCGCTGTCCTTCCGTGCTGATCGAAACCATTGGGTGAGGGTGAGCGGCGCCGGACGGCGGGACCGCCGGCCGGGCGACGGGGCGGCGGGTGGCGGTCAAGGTGCCCACGGTGGCCACCCGCCGGTCGCCGATCCAGGTCTCGCCGTGGGCGAACGCGGTATCGGCGACCACGGAGTCGAGGTGGACCTCGTGCCGGAGGACATCGCCGGGATACGCCGAACCGGCGAAGCGCCAGTCCCGGGCGCCGATGAACATCAGCACCCCGTCGTCGTCCGGCGGCGGGCTGTCGGCCAGCCAGAGCAGGGCGGCGCTCTGCCCGAACGACTCGATCACCAGCGACCGCGGGTACGCGAACCGCCACGGCTCGGCGCCCTCCGGCAGGTCGGCGTAGCAGGGCTCGGTCGCGCTGACCAGCTTGACCGTCCGGATGAGGCGTCCCGGCTCCAGCGCGAGCACCCGGTCCACCAGCAGCATCGGATGACGTTGCGGGAGCACCGCCCGGATCTCGGCGTGCTCACGCATCGCCGGCTCCGGCGGCGACGAAGAAGGCGCGCAGCTTGGCCGTGGTGGTGCCGTCCGCGCGATGCGCCACCGCACGCACGTCCCAGCCACCCGGCGACTCGTCCGCCCGCACCTCGAGCGTGAGCGTGTCACCGTCGAGCAGCGGCGCCAGAAACCGCACCGAGCGCAGCTCGGCCAGCTCGGGCGGACGGTCTCCCCCGACGCCGGCCATCGCCCGGCACAGCGCCTCCACGACGAAGACCCCGGGGAACACCGCCAGGCCGGGGAAGTGGCCCCGCAGGTACGGGTCGTCGCCGCGCACCGGAACCCGCACGCCGAAGCCCGCCCGGGCGGAGTCCTGGCGCACCACGTCGGCGTCGCGAAGCGGGGAGGCCACCGTCCGGGTCACAGGGTGATCCCCCCGTCCACCTGGAACACCTGGCCGGTGATGTAGGAGGCACGCTCGCCGAGCAGGAAGGCGACCAGTTCGGCGACCTCGTCGGCCCGGCCGAACCGTCGTACCGGAATCTGGCCCAGCGCCTGCTCGCGGAGCCGGTCCGGGAGCGCGTCGGTCATCTCGGTCTCGATGAAGCCGGGCGCCACCACGTTGACCCGTACGCCGTGCCGGGCCACCTCCTTGGCCAGCGACTTGCTGAACCCGATGATCCCCGCCTTGCTCGCGGCGTAGGCCGTCTGGCCGACGTTGCCGTAGACCCCGGCCACGGACGACATGTTGACGATGGCGCCGCTGCGCTGCTTCATGAAGCGGAACGCCATGGCCCGGCAGACGTTCCGCGTTCCGGTGAGATTGGTGGCCAGCACGGCGTCCCAGTCGTCCGCGGCGGCCAGCACCAATGGCGCGTCGCGGGTGATGCCGGCGTTGTTGACGACCAGGTCGAAGGCGCCCAGCTGATCCTCGGCGGCGCGCACGAAGTCCTCGACGGCGGCGGGGTCGGCCACGTCGCACCGCGCGAAGTAGCACGGCACGCCCAGCATCCGTACGTCCTCCTCGGTACGCCGGGCGGCGTCGCCGCCGGTGTGGTGACAGCCGGCGACGGCGTACCCCTCGCGGGCCAGCCGCAAGACCACCGCCCGGCCGATGCCGCGCGACGCTCCGGTGACCAGAACCCGGTGCTGTTCGGCCATATCGCCTCCGTCGTGAATTGAGCGCGAATCATTAACAGCCGCATTAATGAATTTGCTTAGATGGCGGCGATTCGCTACTGCGTTTACTTTATCGGCCGACCGGCCGGGGCCCTTCTCTCACGTTGCGACATCGCTTTTCAGCTCACGCCGGATCTCCGCCGTGTCGGCGCCGGGCGCCGGGGCGCACCGGCGAATCCGGGTCGGGGTCCGCGAGAATTTCACCGCCGGCCCGACCAGCGGCGCGGTGGTTCCGTCGCTGAGCACGATGTCCTGGAGCATCCCGCGGGCCCGCACGTGCGGGTCGGCGACCGACTCGCTCAGTGTCCGGACCGCGGCGGCCACCAGCCCAGCTCCGGTGAGCACGTCGACCGCCTCGGCGACCGGGCGTCCCGCACACCAGCCGGCCACGACGAGGTTGACCGCGTCGCGGTTGGCGATCCGCTGGTCGCCGGTCCGGAACCCGTCCGCGTCGACCAGGTCGGGGCGGCCGATGGTCCGGGCCAGCGCACGCCAGTGCTTGTTCAGCGCCACCACCAGGTAGAGGTGCCCGTCGGCGCACGCGTAGACGTTCGACGGCACCACGAAGGCGGTCTCGTTGCCGTGCCTGGCGGGCGGGGCCCCGGCGGCGGCGAGGGTCGGCAGGCCGCTGCTGCCGAACAGGAGAGCGTCCAGCATGGACACGTCGACGTGCTGGCCCTCACCGGTCCGGTCCCGATGGGCGAGCGCGGCCAGCGCTCCGATCGCGGCGTGCAGCCCGGCCAGCTCGTCGGCGATGAAGGTGGGCGAACGCACCGGATCGCCGTCGGCCGGCCCGTTGAGCGCCATCCAGCCGCCGGCCGCCTGCACCACCGGGTCGTACGCGGGCCGGTCCCGGCCGGGACCGTACTGGCCCCATCCGGAGACGGACACGAACACCACATCCGGGCGGATGGCACGGCAGTCGGCGTAGCCGACTCCCCAGCCGTCGAGCGTGCCCGGCCGGTAGTTCTCGACCACCACGTCGGCCAACCGGACCAGCCGCAGGAACTCGGCGCGCCCCTCGGCGGTACGCAGGTCGAGGCCGAGGCTGCGCTTGTTGCGGTGCACCGTCTGGCGGAACCAGGACAGGCCGGTACCCGGGATCACCGGCGGCACCTCGCCGTCGCGGCCGTGCGCCAGTTCCACCCGGATCACGTCCGCGCCCAGGTCCGCCAGGACGCAGGTGGCCAGCGGACCGGACCACACCTTGGTCACGTCGAGCACGCGGACGCCGTGCAGTGGGCCGGACAGGTCGGTCCGGGCCTTGGAGTAGAAGTCCTCGGCACGCATGTCAGAGCCGCTGCAGCAGGGAGGCGGTGCCCAGCGAGCCACCGCAGCACATGGTGACCAGCGCCGACTCGCGGCCGGTGCGCTCCAGTTCGTGCAGCGCGGTGACCAGCAGCCGGGTGCCGGTGGAGCCGAGTGGGTGGCCGAGGGCGATGGCGCCGCCGTTCGGGTTGACGCGTTCCGGGTCCGCACCATACGCCGCCTGCCAGTTGAGGACGACGCTGGCGAACGCCTCGTTGACCTCGTACAGGTCGATGTCGCCGATCTTGCGCCCGGCCCGGGCGAGCAGCTTGCCGGTGGCCGCGACCGGGCCGTCCAGCAGGTAGTACGGGTCGGCGCCGGTGACCACCTGGTGGCTGATCCGGGCCCGGGAGCGCAGGCCGGCGGCGCGGGCCCGCCGCCGGGACATCCACAACACGGCGGACGCGCCGTCGGAGATCTGCGACGTGGTCCCGGCGGTGTGCACCCCTCCCTCGACGGTCGGCACCAGCGCGGCCAGCCCTTCGGCCGTCGTCGGGCGCAGTCCCTCGTCGCGTTCGACCGTCCGGACCGCACCGGTGGGGTGGCCGTCGCCGTTCAGCACCGGCGCGCGGACGGGCGTCACCTCCTCGGTGAAGCGGCCGTCGGCCCAGGCCGCGGCGGCCCGCCGCTGGGACGCCAACCCGTACGCGTCGGCGTCGGCGCGGGTGATGCCCTCGCGCCGGGCGATGCGCTCCGCCCCGCCGAACTGCGCTCGGGGCGGGTCATCCCACGGATAGTCGGCTGTCTTGTAGTGCCCGGGGCCCTGGTAGAGGTTCGTGCCGACCGGCACCCGGCTCATCGACTCCACGCCGCAGGCGATGCCGACGTCGATCTCGCCCGCCGCGATCAGCGCGGTCACCAGGTGATTTGCCTGCTGCGCCGATCCGCAGGACACGTCCACCGTGGTGCAGCCGACGGCTGGGTCGTGCCCGGTGCTGAGCCAGGCGTTGCGGGTGACGTTCAGGCTCTGCTCGCCGGACTGAGTGACGCACCCGCCGATGATCTGTTCCACCTCGGACGGAGCGGTGCCGGTCTCGTGCAGCACCGTCATCAGCACGTGCCGCAGCAGTTCCACCGCCTTGAGACCGGCCAGCGCGCCACCCCGCCGCCCGATCGGCGTACGGGTGGCCGCGACTATGACCGGCAGCCGCTCACCGGAGGTGATCACGCGTCGTCCCGCAGCGTGATGGCGAGCTTCGGGCAGCTCCGGGCCGCGTTCTCCGCCGCCGGCCACAGGGCGGGCGCCGGGTGCTCCGCGCGTACCCGGAGCACGTCGTCCTCGCCCAGCTCGAACACGCCGGGAGCGGCGTCGACGCACAGGCCGTTGGCGTCACACTGGTCGAAATCGACAACGACGTGCATGAGCGCCTCCCCGGATCCGTATCCGACGCCATCGTCACCGCCGGACCCGCACCGGCGCATCTTCAAAATTGCCGCCTCGCATTTTCCGGTGCCTTCTTCTTCTCGTACATTGCTGAATACGCCGGCGAATGTCGATGGTGGTGGACTCCGGCATTAGCGTGCCGGTATGCGGCTGGACGACAGCGCCGAAGAAGGCGAATTCAGGACCGAGCTGCGCGCCTGGTTGCGCGCGCATGCGCCAGCCCCCTCCGCGGGTCCGCCGCAGCCGTGGCCGGAGCCGGAGATACGGCAGTGGAGCGCCACCCTCGGCAAGGCCGGGTACGCCGGCCTGACCTGGCCCCGGGAGCACGGCGGACGGGGCCTGCCGCCGGTGTACCAGGCGATCTACGCCGAGGAGAGCACGCTGGCCGGCGTCCCGGACCACATCAACGTCATCGGCCTGCACATGGTCGGTCCCACCCTGATCCGGTACGGCACCCCGGCCCAGCAGGCCGCCGACCTTCCGGGGATCCTGTCCGGCGACATCGTCTACTGCCAGGGTTTCTCGGAGCCGGAGGCCGGCTCGGACCTGGCCGCGGTGCGCACCCGGGCGGAGCGGACCGCGCACGGGTGGACGGTCACCGGCGAGAAGGTGTGGTCGTCGTACGCCCATCTCGCGGACCGCTGCCTGCTGCTGGCCCGCACCGAACCCGACGCGCCCAAGCATCGCGGCCTGACCTGTTTCCTGCTCGACATGCGCGCCCCCGGCGTCGAGGTGCGCCCGCTGCGCCAGATCTCCGGCGACACCGACTTCAGCGAGATCGTGCTGACCGACGTGGAACTGCCCGAGGACAGCGTGGTGGGCGTGCGCGGCGAGGGCTGGCGGGTCGCGCTCACCACCCTCTCGCACGAGCGCGGCACGTTCGGCATCACGCTCACCGCACGTCTGGCGGTGCAGTTGGACCGGCTGATCCGTACCGCGCACGCGGTCGGCGCCACCGCTGACCAGGCCGTGCGCCGGGAGATCGCCGATCTGCACGTGCGGCTACAGGGGTTGCGCTTCACCGGTTACCGAGCGCTCGCGGAACTGGGACGTGGTGGGGAGCTCGGCCCGGAGAGCTCGGTGCTCAAGCTGCGCTGGTCGCAGACCCACCAGCAGATGTGCCGGCTGGGACTGCGGCTGGTGCAGGGCGACACCGCCGGGCACGCCGGTGAATGGGCGGCGTACTGGCGGCGGACGCAGCTGCGCAGCCGCGCGAACACCATCGAGGGCGGCACCTCGGAGATCCTGCGCGGGATCATCGCCGAACGTGTTCTCGGCCTGCCCCGGCACCGTGAGGAGCGTGCATGATGGACTTCGCGACCACTACCGCGCAGCGCGACCTGGCCGACGCGGCCCGGCGCCACCTGAGCGACCGCTTCCCGCCTTCCCGGCTCGCCGCAACGCCGGATCACGGCGTCCCCGATCCGGAGGACTGGGCCGCGCTGGAGCGGCAGGGCTGGCTGGACGCGGAACTCGGACCGGTGGATCTCGCCCTGCTCGCCGAGGAGAGCGGGCGCGCGCTGCTCCCACAACCATGGGTCGGCACGGCCGGATCGGCCCTGCCGGTGTACCGGTCGGCGGGGCTGCCGCTACCCGGACCGGCCACGCTGGCCGACTCCCCGGACATGTGCGGCGCGCGCGAGGCGCCGGACTGGCGGGTCAACGGAAGCGCGCCCGGCGTGGTCGACGCGCACCTGGCCACGGAACTGGTGGTGGCCGCCACGACCCGCCAGGGGGTGGCGCTGTTCGGCGTCGCGCCCTCGGAGGTCTCCATCGCCGTACGGGACGACATCGATCCGCTGCGCCGGTCCGCCACCGTCCGGCTGCTGGATGCGCCCGCCCGACTGCTCGCCGACCCCGGCCGAACCGCCGAACTACTGCCCGCGTTGCGGTTGCGCACCGCCACGCTGCTGGCCTGCGAGGCGGTGGGGGTCGCGGACGGCGCCCTGGCGGAGGCGGTGCGGTACGCCGGGATCCGGACCCAGTTCGGCCGACCGATCGGCTCGTTCCAGGCGGTGGCGCACCAGCTGGCCGAGGCGTACGCGGAGATCGAGACGGCACGGTCGCTGGCCTACCGGGCGGCGGTGACACTGGACGGCGCCGGCGCCGGCGCGGCCGAGGCGGTGGCCTGTGCCGCCGTGGCCGGTCCGCGCGCGGCCGTCATGGCCTGCGAGATCGCCCTGCAGGTCTGCGGTGGCATCTCCATGACCTGGGAGTTCGGCCTGCACTGGCGGTACCGGCGGGCGCTGTGGCTCGACTCCCACCGGGTCATCGCCGTGCCACCGCACGACGCGCTGGCAGCCCTGCTGCTGAGCTGACCGCCGGCGCCCACGGCCGAGTTGAGAGGACGACACATGTCGTTGCAGCTGCATTGGTTCCTGCCCACGCACGGGGACGGACGCGAAGTGGCCCAGCCCTCCTCCGGCCCGCCGCCGCCCGGCGCCCGCCGCGACGTTGACCCGGACTACCTGCGTCAGGTCGCCCTCGCGGCGGACCGGTTCGGGTTCACCGGCATGCTCGTGCCGTTCGGCATGTTCTGCGAGGACCCCTGGCTGGTATCGGCCGCGCTCGCCGCGGACACCCGGCGGATCCGCTTCATGGTGGCGGTGCGCCCCGGGCTCGCCTCGCCGGTGCTGGCCGCCCAGTCGGCGGCGACCCTCCAGCGGCTCTCGGGCGGCCGACTCCAGCTCAACGTGGTCACCGGCGGCGACGCCGACGAGCAGCGGCGCTACGGCGACTGGTTGTCGCACCACGAACGGTACGCCCGTACCGGCGAGTTCCTCGACGTGTTCCGGCGAGCCTGGACCGGTGAGCGGTTCGACCACACCGGCACGCACTACCGCATCCGCGCCGGCCTGCTCACCCGGCCGTACCCGGTCGCTCCCGAGATCTTCGTCGGCGGCTCCTCCGACGCGGCCCGAACGGTGGCCGCCGCGCACGCCGACGTGCTGCTGGCCTGGGGCGAGCCGCCGGCGGCCATGGCGGAGGCGATCGGCCGAGCCCGCGAACTCGCCGACGCGCACGGGCGCACACTGACCTTCGGCACCCGCTTCCACGTCATCGCCCGGGACACCTCTGCCCAGGCCTGGCAGGTGGCGCGGCAACTGGTCGAAGGCATGGACCCGGCGCGGATCCAGCAGGCGCAGCAGCGCTTCCGGTCCACCGAGTCGGAGGGGCAGCGGCGGATGGCGGCGCTGCACGGCGGGCGTACCGACACCCTCGAGGTCTACCCGAACGTCTGGGCCGGATACGGCCTGGTCCGCCCGGGGGTGGGCACGGCGCTGGTGGGTAGCCACGAGGAGGTGGCGGAACGGATCGAGGAATACCACCGGCTCGGCCTGGACCACCTGATCCTGTCGGCGCAGCCGCATCTCGAAGAGGCCTACGTCGTCGGGGAAGGCCTCCTTCCGCTGCTGCGCAAGCGCGGCGTGCTCGCCGGCTGACGGCGGACCCCGGACAATCTGGTGCCCCGGCCCTACGGGCCGGGGCACCGAATTGTGGGATCAGACCTCCGAGGCGGTGCCGACGGCGTCGGGCTGCCACGCCGGCACCTCCGGTGCCGGACGGCGGCTCCGGGTCAGCACCCGGAGCATCATCGCGGGCCGCATCAGGGCCTGCGGCGGGTCGACGAGCCCGGCCACCCGCATGAAGGTCCGCGTCACCTGCGGGTCGCGGGTCGCGGCCGCCTGCATCTTGGCCATGTACGCGTTCATCGTCCGTACCTTCAGCGGCCGCGGGCCCTGCACCTGCGGGAAGCTCAGGTCGCCACCCGCCGAGATTCCCCAGGGCACGTCGATGACCGCGGAGACGGCCTGCTGGAAGTCGGCCGGCCGGGGTGCCGTGCCGCCGGCCAGATGATCGCGCAGGGTCAGCGCCTCCAGCGCCGCCACCGTCATGCCCTGGCCGTAGACCGGGTTGAAGCTGCACGCCGCGTCGCCGAGGACCAGGAAGCCGTCCGGCATCCGGGTCAACCGCTCGTAGTGGCGACGGACGCTGGCCGGGTACCGCAGGGACACCGGCTCGTCCAGCGGCTCGGCGTCATGGATGGCCTGGTAGATGTCCGGAACCGGCAGCGACTTGACGAACTCCATGAATCCGGCCGGGTCGGTCGGTGCGCTGTCGCCCAGCACCCCGGTGAGGGAGACAATGCAACGGCCACCGTCGATCCGCGACAGGAAGGCGCCACGGGGGTGCGACGGCGACGACACCGGGTTGATGGACAGATCGCCCTTCAGGACGTCGTCCGAGGCCAGCCGGTAGAGCCGGGTCGTATACGTCAGGTCGATCCGGATCCGGTCCTCGTCCGGCCGGCCGTACCCCAGTTCCTCCAGCCAGACCGGGGTGCGCGACCCGCGGCCGGTGGCGTCGATCACCAGGTCCGCGGTAATCGTCTCCTCGGCGGCGCCGTCGCGGCCCTGCACCCGCACGCCGGTGACCCTCCGGCGGTCCGGTGTGGTGGTCAGCCCGACGATGTCACGCTCCTCGGCGAAGCGTACGGCCGGGAGCGCGGCCACCCGGCCGCGCACCTGCTGCTCCAGCACGGGACGAGCGGCCGACACACAGGTCAGCCCGGTACTGGCCGGCGCCAGCGGGCGCCCGTTGAAGAACCACCGCAGCTCCCCCAGGTCACCGGTCGGCACCCCGGCGGCCACCGCCTCCGCGGTGAAACCCGGAAACAGCTCGTCCAGGATCTGCTGGCCGCGGGCGAGCAGACCGTGCACGTGCCGGCCCTGCGACACGCCACGCCGGGCGGTCGAGACGCCGCTGAGCCGGTCACGGTCGACGACCACCACCTCGGCGTACGCGTCGGCCAGCACCCGCGCCGCGAGCAGGCCCGCCATGCTGCCGCCGAGAACGACGGCACGCTTTCCCACCTGTGCAGTCACGGCTGTCCCGTCCTGGTCCGGGTGCTCACGAGTCGCCGCGCGGGCTGTTCTGGTACGCCGCCAGCAGCCACTCACCGTCGCGCTCGACGAGGATCCAGGACGCCCGGATGGCCCGGGCCGGCGACACGTCCTCGGTGCCGGGCTCCAGGACGCCACCCTCGGTCGTCAGTACCGCGACGCCGGGGGCGATCAGGCGGGCGTCGACCGGCGTACCGGTGACCCGGGTGCCCTTGAGCTGGCCCTGGAACGCCTGCGCCATGTAGCCGCGGACGTTGTCCCGGCCACGGCAGAACACCCCGGGCAGGATCATGGTCGCGTCCTCGGTGAAGTTGCGGGCGAACGCGTCGGCGTCGTGCTCCGCCCAGGCGGCGACGATGCGCTGCGGTACGGCGGCCACGGCCGCCTGATCCTCGGCGGTGATGGTGCTCGTCGTCATTCTGCTGTCCTTTCTCGGCGGCTCAGAGATAGAGGGTGTCGGGTCCGAGGCCGCACAGGATCCGGCCGTACAACTCGGTGTTGGTGTCCGGGTTCATCAGCGCGTGCAGGTTGACCGCCTGCACGTCGCGGGCGATGCGCTGGATCGGCACGTCGTCGTAGAGCGAGGAACCGCCGCTCGCGCCGGCGAGAATGCCGACCGCTTCCTTCGCCAGGCGGCACGCGGCACCCATGTCGGCCCGGGCCCGCGCCCGCTCCGCCAGGCTCCACGGCTGGCCGCCGGCCGACTTGTCGTCGACCTGGGCGGTGAGGCGGTGCACGTGGAACTCGGCCTCGTCGGTCTTCAGCTCCGCCTCGGCCACCTGGCGATGCGTCAGCGGCGCCTCGGCCTGCTTCTCGTACCCGGTATAGGTGATCTTGCGCTCGGGCAGCCGCTCGAGGAACGTCTCGCCGGCCGCACGGGCCAGGCCGAGCACGGTGCCCACCGACGACGCGGCGGCGACCGGCAGCAGCGGCGCCCGGTACATGGCGGGTCCGCCGGCCGCGTCCGGTCCGCTCCGGCCCTGAAGCACCACCGGCAGCGGCAGGAACCGCTCGGCCGGCACGAACAGGTCCTGGGCGACCGTGCTGACGCTGCCCGTACCGCGCAGGCCGGACGTGTGCCAGTCGTCGACGATCTGCAGCTCGGACGTCCGCACCAGCGCCATCACGGGCATCGGCTCACCCTCACCGCCGACCAGCACCGCGATGATCTCCTGCCAGTGACTGTGCAGCGCGCCGCTGATGAAGCCCCACTTACCGTTGACGACGATGCCGCCATCGGCCGGCACTGCCATGGCGGACGGGCTCAGGGTGCCGCAGATCCGCACGTCCGGCGTGGAGAAGACCTCCTCCTGCACCGCCTCGGGAAACAGGCCGGCCATCCACGTCGGAATCCAGTAGACGGAGGCGGTCCACGCGGTGGCGCCGTCGGCCCGGCCCAGTACGGTCGCGACGTCGGCGAGCGTGCGGGTGTCGGCCTCGTAGCCGCCGAACCGCTTGGGCACCCGCAGCTTGAAGACCCCGGCGTCGGCCAGGGCCTCGATCGTCTCGTCCGGCAGTCGGCGCTCCTGCTCGGCCCGTACGCCGTTCTTGCGCAGCAGCGGGGCGAGGTCCGTGACCCTCGCGACGATCTCGTCGCGCGTGGGTGTGTCGGTGGTGCTCAGCACGGTGGCTCCCTGAGGTCGAGGATGGTTGTCAGGCGGCGGGCACGGGAGCGGTCAGCCGGACCGGCAGCGTCCGGTGGCCGTTCATGATGAACGTGGGCAACGGCTGCAGGTCGGCGGGCGGCACCGCCAGCGCGATGTCGGGGAAGCGCGCGAACAGCGAGGAAAGGCCGATGGTCGCCACCGCCCGGGCCACTCCGGCGCCGAGGCAGTAGTGCGGTCCGAGGCCGAAGGAGAGGTGCTCCTTGTCGGCGCGCTTCAGGTCGAAGCGGTCGGCGTCGTCGCCGTGCAGGGCGGGGTCGCGACCCACCCCGCTGTAGTTGATCAAGATAGGGTCGCCCTGCGGGATCGTCACGCCGTCCAGCTCGATGTCCTCGACCGCGTACCGCAGCGGCAGGTGCGCCAGCGGCGACTCGACCCGCAGCGTCTCGTCGATGACGTCGTTCCAGGTGGCCTCGCCGGACAGCACGAGCTTCCGCTGCTCCGGGTTGCTCAGCAGGGCGGTGATGGCGTTGTCGAAGAAGTTGATGGTGGTCTCGGAGCCGGCACCCAGGATGGCGAAGATGGTGTCGGTCAGCTCCGCCTCGCTCAGCCGGGAACCGTCCTCGTCACGCGCCGCGATGAGGTCACTGGTGATGTCCTCACCCGGGTTCTCCCGCTTGGCGGCGATCAGGTCGCCCATCGCGCCACGCCACCCGGCCAGCACGGCCTGCGCCTGCTCCGGGGTGACGGTGGTGTCAACCATCATGTCGATCACCTTCGCCGTCTTGGCGCGGGCCTCCTCGGACATGCCGATGAGGTCGGCCACCAGGCGGGCCGGCAGCGGGTACGCGAACCGCTCACGCAGGTCCACCGCCTCGCCGGGGGCGGCGGCGGCCAGCCCGTCGAGCAGTTCCTCGGTGATCTTGGAGATCCGCGGCCGGATCATCTCCGTACGCCTCGGGGTGAACGCCTTGCCGACCAGCTTGCGCAGCCGCACGTGGTCCTTGCCGTACGCGGTGACCATGTTGTCCATGGCGATCCAGCTGATCATCTCCCAGTCCGGCGGGATCTCGCCGTTGATGAACGCCGGCCAGTGGTTGCGGGCGCTCTTCGTCACCCGCGGATCGGTGAGCAGCTGCTTGACCACCTCGTAACTGTTGACCGACCACGCCACCACACCGCCGGGCAGCACTACCTGCGTCGCGGCACCCTGCGAACGCAGCTTCGCGGCCTCACCGTGGATGTCTCTACCGGTGGTGTCCAGGGAATACGGGCAACTATCCATGGATGACTCCCAATTTCGGCGGAAGGGTTTCGCCACGCGCCGACGGGCCCGGCGAAGCCGACGCATCCCATCGGGTGCGGCGGATCAACCGGCGACGTTGTAAGAGCGTGGCACCAGCCGATCCGGCGATGCATCTCTCGACGTGCGCTGGACGATCCCGGACCACAGTCCGGGGCGGGATCCCTGGGCATCCGGCTCAAAACGGTCCGGCGCACGGGCTCGCGGCCGGCCGGCTGCCGACCCACCATGACACCGGTCAACGGCCTGTCGTGCTGCGGCGGCCCTCGGGGCTCCCCGTTCTCGGCGCCGGCCGGGCATCAGGCGCGACGGCCGCGGAGCGACAACGGCCGACGCGCACCCTGGCGGCGGCGCGTGCGGCCCGCCTCGGGCCACCTTGAACCACGATCAGGTTCAGCAGCCTTCACCGGGGGTGAAATTGCAGGTCAGGGCGCTTGACCCGACTACTTCGCGTTGTATTGATCAAAGGCGAGGGCATAGTCGATCAACACGGACAAGATGCCGTCTGAACTATCCGTTCATAGCCCTGGGTCTGCCTTGGCTACTCAGACGCACCGAGTTCGCCCACGGCCAGGACGAGCTGGATCGGCAACTCCTTGTCCCACTGACCCAGGCTGACGCAGACGCTTCGACCGTGGCGGTACCAGGTGTCGGCGTCCACAACGAACTCGACCAGGACCTCGGCGAGCGGTGGTAGCGGCTCACCCCGGATCGCCCGATCGAGGTCATTGTGGAAGGGCCGAGGATGGGGCAAGCCCCAGATGGCCGTGAGCGCCGCCACGAGCCCTGCGCGCTTGGTCTCGAAGTGGTCCCAGACCTCTTCCCACCGCTCAGCCGACTCCTCCCAGAAGTCGTCGCTGACCGCGACGGACACGATGTGATAACCGGGGCCGCTGACATCCATGCCCGGCCCGACGTACCGCGTGATCCGTTGCGGCGGGTAGACACGCTGAACCAGTTCCTCCGCCAGCGTAAGGGATCCATCGAGGTCCACGGGCGGATGGTACAGCCGCGACGGCCTGGACCTCGTCTTCGTCGACCCCTTGCCCCCAGGCAACCAACACGGCTCCGCCACCTGCTGCTTCACCCGCTCTCGGCTGCTGTGGCGGCCCCCCGCTGTGCACCCTCGTCGTCCTCCGTCCACCAGCGTCCGTCTTGATCGTCACCCAGGTAGTCACTCAGTTCGTCGCTCACTCGGCGGACCCTACGATGAGGTCGTCGATCTGCTGCCAGCTGCCCACGTCGTCATCGCGCACGTTCACTCTCAGCTTGGGAATCGTGTTGATCTGCACGGTGAGTAGCCGTAGCACCCGGACGCCTCTCACGCAGCGTTGATGAGGGTTCCGCCAACTGCCGTTGCAACCCGATGTGGACCGCTGCGTCGGGCACGGATCGGGCACGGCGCAGCGATCACGCCAGCGTCATTGACGTCGGATGTTGGCGTACTGGATGCAGGCGGTATTGGCCTGCGTGGAGATCTCTTCGATGATCTCGGCACCTGTCGATCGGGTGAGGCGGACCCGATTGCTGCGCCCATGTCCGTCGATCCCTGCCACGCCGAATGCTTGCATAGCGACGAATTAAGTTTCGCTTAGCAATAATGCTCATCGACCTGGGGATCGGTACGTTGCCCGGATGCGACACCTCAGAACTGTGATCGCCGCAGCCGTCGTGGGTCCCCTGTCGTGGATCCTGTTCGCCGCCGGCCAGGGCAGGTCGGTACGGGCGTTCGAGAACGCACCGGACGGCGGCGTGCCCGACAGCGGTGACTTCCTTCGACCTGTGCTGGTGCTGGCAGCCGCCGGGATCCTCCTCGGACTCATCGCCACACTCCGGATCTCCCCGCTGGGCGCAGCGCTTGCCGGGTTGCTCTACTCGGCCAGCTACCTGGGCCTGCTGTTCAACCCGGGCATGGTGATGGACCTGCTCGACCACACTCCGACCCTGGCCGGTTACGAGATCGACCTGATGGCGCCGGTCCGGACCGGAACGAGCCTGCTGGCGGGCTCGTTGATGCTCGTCGCGGTTGTGAGCGCCCGCCGTTGGCGGCGCTGGCCGGAGCCGGCCACCGACACGGACACGGCTCTGGCAACGGACGACATCAACCCGACCGCGAAGGACCGCCCGTTGGGCGTGGACGACCTCGGCCTCAACCCGCCAGCAGAGACGCCGGAGCCCGTCCCGGCCGGCGGTTCGGGCTGGGCCGGGCGCTCCGACTGGGCCGGGGCGCTCTCGGGTGACCCTGCGGACCGGCAGGGTGCGCCGTCCTGGACGCGCCAACCGTCACGGTGAGCAGCCTGCGGGGACGACAGGTCCACTGAGGACAACGGTCGTCGGTACAGCGGCGGGGGTGCGGGCATCGAGCCCGCACAGCGTTGGGATCGAACCAGTGACATCTTCGGTGTGAACTCTCGGCGAGCCGGCCGGATCGGATTTCGTACGAGGTCATCCGGGCTGCTGACGCCCGTGCCGGTCGGGTTCGGTCGGCACGGTTGCTGCACTTCTGCGCTGCACTTCCGCCGGCTCTCGGGTCCAACCGACGAAGCGGCGGTGCAGTGCACCGGCCGGCGCCCAGGACATGTCCTCCGCGGCTTGAACGAGGTAGGCGCCGAGGTAGAGAGCCAGCGACACCGGCGCGTCGGCGTACTCCGCGCGCAGCTCCCGCCTCCGCGTCGGACAAGGCCAGGGCAGGCCGCAGCCACCACAGCTCCAGATCGGCAATACCGGGCCGTGGTTGGTCACCGCACACTCTCCAGAAACCGGGCCACGCTCGCGCGGGCCTGCCGACTGGTCGCCCAATCCACCTGCCAGCACGGGTACGGCGTCAGCCGTGACCACCACACCCGGCAGCCGACACACATACCGTCGAGCCCTCGTACGTGTACCGCGAGGATTGTCTGCTCCGGCCCGCCGATCACTGCCCACCCTCCTGCGGCCAGTGATCACGATTGATCGGAATCCGATGCCGGGCATGACAGGGCAAGTCGGCTCCGCACCGGCAGACCCGCCGCCACCGCCGCCAACACCAGACCGGCCGATGCCGCCGGGCAAAGGTCAACGCGGCAGCCGACAGGTACTCGTCGTACGAGACGCGCCGCTCCAGCGACACCGAAGCATCCCTGCCGGCTGCCCGGTGCTGTTGTCCGCCTCGCGCCTGGTCCAACAACCGCCGCCGGGCGGCCTCCTGCTCCATCGTCTGGATGCGCTGTCCGAAGCCGGAGACAGCCGGCGGCGACGGGAAGTACCGGCTGACGATTCGCCGCAGGAGTCCAATAGCCACCGTCATGTGTCCGGCCCTCCGTCTTGAGGGCACGGAGGGACACCTGCTGATGTGCCTCGTTCCGCGCCCGGGTGCAGTGAGGTCCAGCGTCACGCCGCGCGCGTCATCGATCCAGAAGGTGACTGTCCGCTAACCAGGTGTGCTGTCCGCTGATGGTCGACGTCCAGGGGCGTACTCGATGCACAGGTCACGCAATGTCGCCGCCTCTGGTGCCCCCGACTGCTCCACCTTCGTCAGCAATTCCGCAGCCCGCCACCAGTTCGACGGCACCACCCGCCCGGACGCCACAGCCTGCGCCCCAAGAGCGACCGCCTCATCCGGCTGGCCTGCGGCGACCAGGGCAAGACCAAGATCGAGACGGGCCGACGCGGACCGGCGGGGCCGCGCTCCCCCGTCGCCGTGCGGGTCTAGGTCGGCCAACACAGCCCGCGCTACCTGCTCGGCACCTGGGTCACCCGCCCACGCCAATGTCGTGGCCGTATAGGCGGCGGCCTTGGCCGGGTCGTAGCGATAGTGGTGCTCGGCTCGCTCAGGAACGGGCAGATTCGCCGTCAGCCGCTCGACCCGGTCCAACGCTCGCCGGGTAGCACTGATGTCCCCCATCCGCGCCCACGCACGAGCCTCCTGAGCAGTCGCCTGAATGCACGCAGAGCTGCCGTTCGGGGCGATTCGTTGAGCTTGGTGGGAAAGATCGAGTGCCTGCCGGTAGTCGCCCTGGGTCAACACGTCCCAGGCCCGGGTTTCCAGACACCAAGCCTGGATCTCGGCGTGCTCGGCGTGCTCGGCGAGATCACGGGCGGCTCTCAAGTGGGCAGCCGCTGCGTGCCGCTGCCGCAGGTCGATGTGGACGGTGGCCCGCAGCACCGCCAACCAGCCGCCAGCGATCAACAACCGCCGCTGTTGAACAAGCGTGACCCGTCCATCCAGCAACCGCCCGACATAGGCGAGGTGCCGCCGCACCAGCGGCAAAAGATCAGCCGGGGCCACCGTCGGATAGGAACTGGCAAGGTCGTCAACGCCCTGCTCGATCCGATCGAGCACTTCTCTGCTGACATCACTGGCGGCAACCCGCGCCCGCAGTTCGCCGGCCTCGGCCGCATGGTCGATCGGCGCATCGACCAAGCGAGCAAGCACGCCTCCCGCGCCGAGAATCCGGTCCAGGTGGCCCGCCGTGTCGACTGTTGGAGCCTTGAGCCCTGCCTCCAACTCGTGCAGATGGCTCTTACTCCGATGGGCGAGCTGCCCGAGGGAACGGAGCGACAGACCACGCCGCTCCCGAAACTCACGCAGAGCTACACCGAAGCGCGGATCGACGGATGAGGCCATAGCGCCGCTCCAAGCTCAAGGGGCCAGACGAACTCACCCGGCCGCCACCCCGTCGACGGTACCCCGACACGTCGCGCATCCGATGACCCCCAGCTCGTACGTTCTGGGCGCTTCGTCCGGCAGGATCTGCTGGGCCCCGGATCTTGCTTAGAGAGACCGGCAATAGGGCGGCGGAGGCGAGGCGGGTCCTGGCCGAGGATGGCAAGGCGGAGAAGGAGGCCATGCCGGTGTTGCATGGCCGACGACGACAACGCCGCCAGCCGAAGCGCCAGGGCGCGCCGCAGCCCCGCCAGTCCTATTGCCGGTCGCTCTTATTCCCCAGACCGCGAGCGGTTGGCAGCCGACACCCTGGCAAGCTTCCGCTATGCCGCCTGAACCGGAATCCTGGACGATCAAGCACTTCTCGCAAGCGAACCCGGTCGGCCCCGGCCAGGACAGCGTCCCCGCGCTGCTCCGCCGCATTGCGGACAGCATCGATGAGCGCCCCGGCATCGAGGTCCAGGACGTCGTCCTGCACAGCGAGGTAACCGCCGACGGTGACTGGTGGTCGGCCACCGTCTACTTTCACGACCGGTCGGTCTAGCGGAATCCGGCGTACAGGTCGACCCGCCCGTCGCCCACCGGTCAGCCGCCCTCTTGTGGTGGCTGACCTGCTGTTTCTTCGGGTGCTGCTGGTCATCCCCGGTCATCTTTGGTCGGCGCTTGACGGCCCAGCGGCGGCCCGGACGGCCCACAGACGGCCCAGTCGACCCCTCGCTTGTAAGTTCTGGGCGCTTCGTCTGCGATTGTCCGCACCCGGCGCCTGGCGGATGTCCTCGTCCCGGCCGGTTGCTGTCACCGTTGCTGTCGACAGCTTCTCCCACCGCGCGCTACCACGCCGCTAACATGCGGGCATGTGCCGGTACGCCGAGATCACTTACAAGGTCCACTACGTCTGCGTGCCGTGCCGTCGTAGTCACAAGTACGCCTGGGACGGCGCGAAGCACCCATGCACGTCGTGTCGACAGCCGATGGTCTTTGCTGGGCACGACTTCGCGGCCCCCCGTCGGCGGAACGACTCCGGGTGGGCCGCAGTTGCAGCAGTTCTCGGGGCGGGACTGCGCTACGAGGGCTTCGAGGTCTGCGGGTGCTCGCGGGAGCCGAAGTTCCGGCCACGGACACGCGCCCAAGTCCGGATGCGGCGGCGGGCCGCCAGTCGCCTTGGGTTGTCGGAGGCTGAGGTACTGGCTACCCGGGATCCCTACGACCTTGCTTGACACAGTGAGGCATGGAGAAGGTCGTCGTCCTTGGAGGCGATCCGGCTCGCTACGAACTCTTCTCCCAGTTCGCTACACAGCCGGCCGCGTGCCTCGTCAAGCCGCTGACCATAGTCGCGCGCGAAGATGAGCGGCTCGGCGTCGACGGCTCCCGTGATGCGGTAAAGCGCGGACCAGACAGCGGGGTCTTCGTCGACGATGCCGTCGAAGGACCTCGTGCCCATAACCGTGTACAGCCAGTGCGAGAGCACAAGCGCCTGGTCTCGACTGAGCGTGATCGTCACTTCATCGTCCGACATGCCGGCCAGGTTAGCCTCCTGGTGTCGCTGGTCTACGCCGACCGCTTCGGTATGAAAGAAGGATCAGTCCTCTCTGTGAGCTGGTGTCAGAGGTACCGTGAGCTGCCAGAAGGGTCCACGCTAGTCCCTGTGCGTCCGGCAGAGTCCGTCCCCGTCGTCACTCACTTCGTCACCGAACTGATCGACATACACTGCTGCCATGCGGCGACGGGATGTGCTCTGGTGGGCCTTGTTCGGCGCAGCCGTCTCGGCCTGGCTCGCCGTCGGCATCTGGATCCACCTCGGCGGGGAGCCACCTCACCTGCTCTTTGCGGTCGGATCCGCCTGCGCGGTCGCTCTGTCTGCGGCTTTCCACATCTTCCGCGTGCGAGGCATCTGGCCGAAGCGCCGACGCGATGGTGTCAGACGTTGAAGCGGAACTGGGAGGGGCCTTCCCATAACCTGCGAGGATGTGCCTGCCGCGCTGGCCAGGACCGTCCGGGGTTTCACATCGTTGGTCGCTCCTTGACGTCATTTCACGCTGTCATGTGCCCCCTGTGTGCCCCAGCCCCGTCGGCCGCGCAACTACCACCGCCTTCGCGACAATGGCCGCGTGCTCGCCTACGTCCGTTGGTACTGGCCCGATGACGACCTTTGGAACTACGAGAGCTGGATGCTGATCGGTGGGCGCTGCGCCACGTTGAGCTACGCGGATCGGACGGGATCTTCTTGGCGGCGGCGTCGCTTGCAGAGGTGCTCATCGCTCGTCGCTCAGAAACCGTGAGCGCGGTAGCCGAGTACGAACGGCGGTACGGGGTAGTGCCGGAAGTCCCGTTTCCTCCGCCCGGCTCCGCATTGGAACCTGCCCTGGAAAGCCTGTCCGCCGGAGAGTTCGAGCGTCTGTGGCGGGATGCTCGTCAGCAACTGGAACGGCCGACCAACGCGCTTGAGCGGCTGACCGTGGACCGGTACTTGACTCGTTCGTCCCGAAAGAACCATCAGCGGTCGCTGAGCTGCGCGAGTAGCCGGAGTGAGCTGCCGGAACAGTCCACCACCGTCCGTGGGCGTCCGGCGTCGGCCGCCCCGGTCGTCACCCAGTTGGTCACCCAGCCCGATGTGTCTTGTGCCCCCTGTGTGCCCCACAGACCCGTACCTCTCTCCGACCACAGCGTGAGGCAGAGGCGGCCCCGGCTACCGGCGCTCGCCGGCGTCCGTCTCCTTCCACAGCGCCTCGGTGTCAATCGGCTGGTCGCTGTCCTGGGCTGGTTTTGGGGCGGAGTCAACAGGAGGGCCAGCAAACCACCGCCGTGACGACCGAGGCACCAGCAGCAATACGACGATGACCAAGGCTGCCAACATGGCTGCCCGCACCCACCCGATCTCTGCATGCTGAAGAAGGCCGAATATCAGGTTGCCGGCCATCGCCAAGACGACGACAACCTGGGCCAACGGGTTACCCCGCCACACGCCGTAGACCAAGGCGACGGCAACTGCTGTGGCGATCAGGTTACCGGTGACACTAGCGGCGTCGGTCCAAGGACCATAAGCGATGACGCTGGCGTAGCCCACGATCAGGACCGCCAGCGCCGCCAACACCGGGCGCGGCGGCCGGCGCGTTGTCTGCTGGATCACCGGCGCATCGTACGGTCGCAACCTGCCCTGCGCTGTCCCCACCCGCAGCCCTGGTTGCCACGCGGGCACTGTACCGATCGTGCATAGATCTCGATTTGAGCCTTGTTCCCGCGCGCGCCGTCAAGGTACCCACGAGGCACCCTCAGCTAGCACCATCCCGATGCTCCTGGGGCATTCGGCCGCTGGCCTTCCGCCGCCGGCCGCTGAGATCATCATTCGATGGATGAGCAGCGTCCGCATGTGGTCACGAGCGCGGCCGACGACGCGGTTGACCAGGAGGACATCTCTCAGAAGGTGGCGGTGTCCCTCCACACCGCTCTGCGGCGTTGGGCCCTTGGCCTGGCCATCGGAACTCTCCTCGTCCTGGCCATGTCATGGCTCTACACCGACGGCTTACTCGCGATCCTCGGCGCGTTGGGCTTCGTACACCGCCAGCACGACCGGCGCTCACGCTGGGCTATCAGCGCAGCGTGGCTGACCGCAGTGCTGGCGGTGTTCGCTGCTGCCGCACTGTTGAAGGGCTGGCTACCACCGCAGCCGTGGGACGGCATACTGCTCGCCGGACTCGGCTCCCTCCTCGGAAGCGTCAGCTACGCAGCCGTAACCCAAACCGGCTTTAGGGCACCGCAAGCAGGCCGTTGACAGAGATAGAAGCGTCCACATCGCCGGCAGCCGGCTGACGGATCACAAGCTGACGGATCACAGGCGGCGGCACCTGCGGTCGTCACTTCGCGTTGAAGTAGCTGGCCTCCGGGTGGTGGACCACGATGGCGTCGGTGGCCTGCTCCGGCACGAGCTGGAACTCCTCCGACAGCTGCACCCCGATCCGCTCGGCGCCCAGCAGCTCCACAATCTTCGCCCGGTCCTCCAGGTCGGGGCAGGCCGGGTAGCCGAACGCGTACCGGCAGCCCCGGTAGTCGGTACGCAGCAGGCCGGCCAGGTCCGCCGGGTCGTCGTCGGCGACGGTACGCCCGTCGGGGAGGGTCAGCTCGGCCCGGACCCGCTGGTGCCAGTACTCGGCGAGAGCCTCGGTCAGCTGCACGGACAGCCCGTGCACCTCCAGGTAGTCGCGGTACTCGTTGCGGGCGAACAGCTTGGCCGCGTACTCGCTGACCGGCTGGCCGACGGTGACCAACTGCAACGCGACCACGTCGAGTTCCTCGCCGCGCGGGCGGAAGAAGTCGGCCAGGCACAGCCGCCGCTCCTGCCGCTGCCGGGGGAAGGAGAACCGGGCCCGCTCGGCGTGCCCGTTCTCGTCCAGCACCACCAGGTCGTTGCCCTCCGAGTAGGCCGGGTAGTAGCCGTACACCACCGCCGCTTCCAGCACCTGGTCGGCGATCAGCCGATCCAACCAGTAGCGCAGCCGCGGCCGCCCCTCGGTCTCCACCAGTTCCTCGTACGACGGCCCCTTGCCGCCCCGCGCGCCGCGCAACCCCCACTGGCCCATGAAGGTGGCCCGCTCGTCCAGCAGCGCCGCGTAGTCGGCCAGCGGTACGCCCTTGACCACCCGGGTACCGAAGAACGGCGGGGCCGGTACCAGCGCGTCGGTGGCCACGTCGGAGCGCACCGAGGCGTCGTCCAGCTCCGGCAGCGACTCGGCGACCACCGCGCGTTGCCGCTCCCGGCGGGCTCGCCGGGCCGCCAGGGCCGCCTCCCGCTCGGCGTCGATCACCGGGGCGCCGCCACGCTTGGCGGCCATCACCCGGTCCATCAGGGACAGCCCCTCGAAGGCGTCCCGGGCGTAGTGCACCTGGCCGGGGAAGGTCGCCCGCAGGTCGTCCTCGACGTACGCGCGGGTCAGCGCCGCGCCGCCGAGCAGGACCGGCCAGCGCTCCGCGACCCCGCGCGTGGCCATCTCGGCCAGGTTCTCCTTCATGATGACCGTGCTCTTGACCAGCAGACCCGACATGCCGATGGCGTCGGCCCGGTGCTGCTCGGCGGCGTCGAGGATGGCGGTGATCGGCTGCTTGATGCCGATGTTGACCACCTCGTAGCCGTTGTTGGACAGGATGATGTCGACCAGGTTCTTGCCGATGTCGTGCACGTCGCCCTTGACCGTGGCGAGCACGATGCGGCCCTTGCCGCCGTCGTCGGCCTTCTCCATGTGCGGTTCGAGGTGCGCCACCGCGGTCTTCATCACCTCGGCCGACTGGAGCACGAACGGAAGCTGCATCTGGCCGGAGCCGAACAGCTCGCCGACGACCTTCATCCCGTCCAGCAGGATGTCGTTGATGATCACCAGCGGGGCCGTGCCGGCGGCCATCGCCGCGTCCAGGTCGGCCTCCAGGCCGTTGCGCTCGCCGTCGATGATCCGCCGCTTGAGCCGCTCGTCCAGCGGCAGGGCGGCCAGTTCCTCCGCCCGGGTGGCCCGCGCCGAGGCCGCGTCGACGCCCTCGAAGATCTCGATGAACCGCTGCACCGGGTCGTAGCCCTCACGGCGGCGGTCGTAGACCAGGTCGAGGGCGATCTCGCGCTGCTCGTCGGGGATCTTCGACATCGGCAGGATCTTGCTGGCATGCACGATCGCCGAGGTCAGCCCGGCCTGCACGCACTCGTGCAGGAAGACCGAGTTCAGCACCTGCCGGGCCGCCGGGTTCAGCCCGAAGGAGACGTTCGAGATGCCCAGGGTGAAGTTGACTCCCGGCCAGCGGCGGGCGATCTCCCGGATCGCCTCGATCGTCTCGATGCCGTCGCGGCGGGTCTCCTCCTGACCGGTGGCGATCGGGAAGGTCAGCGCGTCAATGAGAATGTCGGAGCGGTGCATCCCCCACCGGCCGGTGAGATCCTCGATCAGGCGCTCGGCGACGCGTACCTTCCACTCCGCCGTCCGCGCCTGCCCCTCCTCGTCGATGAGCAGCGCCACCACCGCGGCGCCGTGCTCGGCGACCACCGGCATCACCCGGGCGTACCGGGACTCCGGGCCGTCGCCGTCCTCGAAGTTCACCGAGTTGACCACGCACCGCCCGCCGAGCATCTCCAGCCCGGCCTCGATCACCCCCGGCTCGGTCGAGTCCAGCATGATCGGCAGCGTGGAGGCGGTGGCGAACCGCCCGGCCAGCTCGCGCATGTCGGTGGTGCCGTCACGGCCGACGTAGTCGACGCAGAGATCCAGCAGGTGCGAGCCGTCGCGGGCCTGACCACGGGCAATCTCCACACAGGACTGCCAGTCGGCCGCGAGCATCGCCTCCCGGAACGCCTTGGAGCCGTTGGCGTTGGTCCGCTCCCCCACCATCAGCACGCTGGCGTCCTGGGCGAACGGCACATGGTGGTAGATCGAGGAGACGCCCGGATCGTTGCGCGGCTCACGCGGGCCCGGCCCGGTGCCGTGCAGCCGTTCGGCGAGCAGGCGGATGTGCTCGGGGGTGGTGCCGCAACAGCCGCCGATCAGCGAGACGCCGTACTCGGTGACGAAGCGTTCCAGGGCGTCGGCCAGTTCGACCGGGGTCAGCGGGTACACCGCGCCGTCGGCGGTCAGTTGCGGGAGACCGGCGTTCGGCATCACCGACAACGGCACCCGGGCGTGCTGAGACAGGTAGCGCAGGTGCTCGCTCATCTCCGCCGGCCCGGTGGCGCAGTTCAGCCCGATCAGGTCGACGCCGAGCGGCTCGATCGCGGTCAGCGCGGCGCCGATCTCGCTGCCGAGCAGCATGGTGCCGGTGGTCTCCACGGTGACGTGGCAGATCAGGGCGACCTTTCGCCCCAGCTCCGCCATCGCCCGCCGCGACCCGACCACCGCGGCCTTGACCTGGAGCAGGTCCTGGCAGGTCTCCACGATCAGCGCGTCCGCGCCGCCCTCGATCAGGCCGGCGGCGTTCTCCTGGTACGCGTCGCGCAGCGTCGCGTAGGCGGTGTGGCCGAGGGTGGGCAGCTTCGTGCCGGGGCCGATCGAGCCGAGCACGAAGCGGGGCCGCTCCGGCGTGCTGTACGCGTCGGCCGCCTCCCGGGCGATCCGGGCGCCGGCCGCCGACAGCTCCCGGATCCGGTGCTGGATGTCGTACTCGCCGAGGTTGGCCAGGTTTGCGCCGAAGGTGTTGGTCTCCACGCAGTCCGAGCCGGCCGCCAGGTACGCCTCATGCACCCCGCGTACGACGTCCGGTCGGGTGACGTTGAGGATCTCGTTGCAGCCCTCGAGGCCGTCGAAGTCGTCCAGGGTCAGGTCGGCGGCCTGGAGCATGGTCCCCATCGCCCCGTCGGCGATGAGGATCCGGTCTGCCAGCGCATCGATCAACGAAGTCCGCACGCTCTCAGGTTAGTGCGGTGTGGTGGACGCGCATCACCGTGCGCCGTGCCTTCCCACATTGTGTCGCCGGGATCACCCTGACCGCTTTCATGTGTTATGCCGGTTGTCGGGGGATAGCGGGCGGCGCCGGCGGCCGGGGAAGCCGCTGCGGACGCCGGCTGATCCGGCGCGGCCGACGGGCCCTGTCCGGGCCCGGCACGTAGGCTGGCTGATGTGAGGGACTACAGCGACACCACCATGCACGGCGGGCAGACGACCGGGGCCGGCCCCGGAGTCGCCGGTGACGAGCAGGGTGAGGTGACGGTGTGACCGAGTTCGACGGGCTGCCGGTGCTGCGGTCCCCGGTCGCCATCGCCGCCTTCGAGGGATGGAACGACGCCGCCGACGCCTCGACCGCCGCCGTCGAGCACCTGGAGCAGGTGTGGCAGGCCCGGCCGATCACCGAGCTGGACCCGGAGGACTTCTACGACTTCCAGGTCAGCCGGCCCACCATCGCCATGTCCGACGGCGCCACCCGCCGGGTCGAGTGGCCGACGACCCGGTTCACCGTGGCCAGCCCGTCCGGCACCGACCGGGACGTGGTGCTGATCCGGGGCATCGAGCCGAGCATGCGCTGGCGCACCTTCTGCGAGCAGGTGCTGGAGATCTGCCACAGCCTGGAGGTCGAGCGGGTGGTGCTGCTCGGTGCGCTGCTGGCCGACGTGCCGTACACCCGGCCGCTGCCGATCAGCGGCAGCGCCTCCGACGCCGACGCGGCCAAGCGCTTCCAGCTCACCCCCACCCGCTACGACGGGCCGACCGGCATCGTCGGCGTGCTGCACGACGCCTGCACCCGTGCCGAGGTCGACGCCGTCTCGTTCTGGGTGCACGTACCGCACTACGCCAACAACCCGCCCTGCCCGAAGGCGACCCTCGCCCTGCTGCACCGGGTCGAGGAGGTGGTCGACCTGCCGGTGCCGATGGCCGACCTGGCCGAGGAGGCGGCCGAGTGGGAGCAGCGGGTACGCAGCGCCGCCGAGCAGGACGCCGAACTCGGCGAGTACGTGCGGGAGCTGGAGGAGCGCGTCGGCGACGCGGGCATCACCCCGTTGACCGGGGACGAGATCGCCCAGGAGTTCGAGAAGTACCTACGCCGCCGGGGCGGTTCGGCCGGCCCTACCGCCGGTTCCTGGTAACCCCACCCCGTTCGTTCCGAGGCCCCGGGCGCGTCGCCGCCCCGGGGCCTCGGCCGTCTCCCCGGCCGCCGCAGGCGGCCCTGCTGAACTCCTGTCCGGTCGGTTGCTGGTCGCCCCGTGCGGCGGCACTGGTCGGGGCTGCCTCTCTGCGTGTCGGGGTGGCGCGGATTACCCCGCGTACGGCATCCTAGGAACCTAGCTGACAGGAGGCAGGCATGCAGATCAATCCGGGCGCGGCGGAGTTTCCGCACCGGCAGATCGCCGGGCAGCTCAAGGCGCAGATCCGCCGCGGCGACTGGGGGCCGGGCGAGCGACTGCCGTCGATCCCGGCCATCGCCGAGATGTTCGGCGTGGCGAAGCAGACCGTGCAGCGCGCCGTCGACCAGCTGCGGGTCGAGGGCATCCTGATCACAAAGCCCGGCTCGGGTACGTACGTGCGGGGCACCCGGCGGCGGCTCAACCGGCTCTCCCGGGGGCGCTACGGCGGCTTCCGCGGCTACCACACCGACCTGGCCGCCCGGTACCGGCAGCAGCTCGTCGCCGTCAGTCGCTCCCCCGCGCCGCCCGAGGTGGCCGACGCGTTCGGCGTACCGGACGGCACCGAGCTGCTCTGCCGCCGGCACCTGGTGCGTACCGAGGACTCACCGGTGGAGGTGGGCGCGTCCTGGTTCCTGCCCGCCGACACCGCCGGCACCTCGCTTGAGCGTGCCGAGGCGTTCGGCCGCCCGCTCTACCAGGAGGCCGAGGAGGCCACCGGGCGGCGGTACGCGACGGCCACCGACACCATCTCCGCCCGCCAGCCCAGCCGCGAGGAGGCGGAGACGCTCCAGATCCGCCCCGACACCCCCGTCCTGCACCTGCTGCACGTCGCGTACGACGCGCACCGCAAGCCCATCGAGGTCGCGCAGGCCACCTGGCCGGGCCCGGTCACCACCCTCACCGAGGAGTACAAGATTCCCGCTCCCACGTCCGAGCCGGACCCCGACCCCGGCCTCGTCCTCGGCTGACTCGTCCGCACGCCCCGCCCGGCACCCTTGATCACGCTCGATCCGGGATCGAGTGGCCTCGCCGGGAGGCCCCTCGATCCCGGGATCGAGCACGATCTTGCGGGCTGGGCAGTGCCGCAGGCGCCGACCACGCAGGCCCGGAGGGTAGCGGCGGAGCGGGCCGGGTGGGCGTCAGAGGCGGAGGCCGAGGAGAGCGTCGAGGGTGGCGGCGAAGAGGGCCGGCCCGGCCGGGTCCTCGGCCACTCCGGCGAGGGCCTGGTCGGCCCACTCGTCGGCCAGCCGCAGGGCGCCCGGCGAGTCGAGGTCGTCGGTGAGGCGATCGCGTACCGAGGCCAGGAACGCCTCCCCGGACGGCCCGGCGGGCGCGGCGGCGGCCCGGCGCCAGCGGCGCAGCCGCTCCTCGGCGACGGTCAGCAGGTCCTCGGTCCAGGACCGGTCGGCGCGGTAGTGGCCGGAGAGCAGCGCCAGCCGGACCGCCATCGGGTCCACCCGGTCGGCGCGCAGCCGGGAGACAAAGACCAGGTTGCCCCGGGACTTGGACATCTTCTCGCCGTCCAGGCCGATCATGCCGGCGTGCACATAGTGATCGGCGAACGGCGCGGCACCGGTCAGCCGCTCGGCGTGCGCGGCGGAACACTCGTGGTGCGGGAAGAGCAGGTCGTTGCCGCCGCCCTGCACGTCGATGGTGGACCCGAGCAGCCCCAGCGCGATCACCGCGCACTCGATGTGCCAGCCCGGCCGTCCCGGGCCGAGTTCCCCGCCGGGCCAGGACGGCTCGCCGTCGCGGGCGCCCCGCCACAGCAACGGGTCCAGCGGGTCGCGCTTGCCGGCCCGGTCCGGGTCGCCACCCCGCTCGGGGAAGATCTCCAACATCTCGTCGCGGGACAGGTTGGACTCGTAGCCGAACCGCGGCGCTGCCGAGATGTCGAAGTAGACATCGCCGGTGCCGTCCTCCAGCCGGTACGCGGCACCGTCCTTGAGCAGCACCAGCACCTTCTCGGCGATGTCCGGGATCGACTCGACCGCACCGACGTAGTGCTCTGGCGGGATGATCCGCAGCGCCTCCATGTCCTCCCGGAACAGCGCCGTCTCCCGCATCGCCAGGACCTTCCAGTCCTCGCCGTCCCGGTCGGCCCGCTCCAGCAGCGGGTCGTCGATGTCGGTGACGTTCTGCACGTACCGCACCTCGTGGCCCGTGTCCCGCCACATCCGCTGCACCAGGTCGAACGTGATCATGGTGGCGGCGTGCCCCAGGTGGGTGGCGTCGTACGGGGTGATGCCGCAGACGTACATGGTCGCCGGGCCGTCCGGGTCGGACGGGTGCACACCCTGCCGCGCCGAGTCGTACAACCTCAGCGGCCCGCCCCTGCCCGGCAGCCGCGGCACCTCGTGCCCCACCCAAGACTCCATGACCGTCAGCCTAACCAGCCCCGGGTCGCCGTCAGGCCGAGCCGGGAGTGATCAACGCGACAGACCCGACAGTCCTCAGAGGGGCGGCCACGGCACGGCCGGCCAGTCCTGCGACGGTTGCGGGAAGCGGCCCCCGTCGCGCAGCCGGTCGATCCGGGCGGCCAACTCGGCGATCTCGCCGAGGGTGAGGTGCTCGGCCAGGTCCTCGCCGAGTGGGCCGGCGACCTGACGGGCGAGACAGTCGAGCGTCTCGACCGCGTCGGCGGGCAACGGCCGGCCGGCCCAACCCCAGAGCACCGTACGCAGCTTTTCCTCCACGTGGAAGCTCACCCCGTGGTCGACCCCGTGGATCCGGTCGTCCGGCCCGAGCAGGACGTGACCGCCCTTGCGGTCGGCGTTGTTGATCACCGCGTCGAACACCGCGAGCCGGGCCAGCCGCGGGTCGTCGGCGTGCGCCAGGGCGTACGGGGTGCCGTCGTCGTCGCGCGCCGCCGCGACCGGGAACCACCGGGGCGGCAGCGCGTCGGCCGGCACGAACCCGACCAGCGGTTCGGCGTCCTCCGGCTCGTCGATCCACAGCTGACACGAGCCCGGGCCGAACGGCCCGTCGCGCAGCACCGTCGCCGGCACCAGTTCCCAGCAGGTGGCCGCGGAGACCAGGTAGGCGGCGACCTCACGGTCGGCCAGGGTGCCGTCCGGGAAGTCCCACAACGGTCGCTCCCCGCGCACCGGCTTGTACACGCACCGCGCGGTCGCCCCGTCCAGGGTGAGGATGCCGCGCAGGGTGGTGTTCGACGCGTCGACGAGCCGCCCCTCGATCGTCAGGTCGCCGTCGCGCAACAGCCGCAGCGCGGCGCCGCCGTCCTTCCGGGGTGCCAGGCCGGACGAGGTCACCGGTGGTAGCCGTTGTTCCGGGGGCAGAGGTGA
The DNA here is from genome assembly GCA_005402585.1 of Micromonosporaceae bacterium KJ-029. Lineage (GTDB taxonomy): Bacteria > Actinomycetota > Actinomycetes > Mycobacteriales > Micromonosporaceae > Micromonospora. The sequence goes on from BIFP01000022.1 coordinate 161,947, forward strand.
CCGGCCGGGTCGAGCGGCTGGCCACAGAGTGGGCAGGGGGGACGGCCGGCGTTCACCACGCGCCGGGCCCGTTCGATGAACGCGCGGGTCGCCTCGGGGGTCAGCCGCACCCGGAGCCGGTCGAGGTCCTCGTCGGGCTCGACGTCGTCGGCCTCGTCCTCCTCCGCCTCCTCCATCTCGATCTCGGTCTCCGCCTCGCCGACGGCGATCGCCTCGATCACCACGGTCGCGCTGTCCGCGTCGAAGGCCAGGCCCAACGTGCCGACCCGGAACTCCTCGTCGACCGGCGTCTCCAGCGGATCGTTGTCACCGAGCGAGACAGGGGCCTCGGGCAGCTCGACGCCGAACCGGCGCTGCGCCTCGGTGAGCAACTCCTCCAGCTTCTCGGCGAGCAGGGAAACCTGGACCTTCTCCAGCGCGACGCTGACCAACCGGCCGCCGCCGCGCGCCTGGAGGAAGAACGTGCGCTCCCCCGGCGGCCCGACGGTCCCGGCGACGAACCGCTCCGGCGGCTCGAAGGCGTGCACCTGGTGGGTCATACCCACGACCCTATCCGGCGGCCCCACACCACGCGCACCCCACCGACCCGAATCGGTCCGCGCCCACCGGCCGGGATGACGGCCCGCCCGGGGTACCTCACCGGCCGGCTCACCGGGACGCCCCCGCGCCGCCGCCGACCGCAGCGTCCGAGTCGGCGCGCCGGCCGGCCCGCCGACGCCGCTTGCGCGGCGGCGGGACCAGCCCGGACAGGTCGCCCCCGACGTCGTTGAGGCGGGCCAGGAAGGGACGCAACGGGGTGTAGCGGATCGCGGTCACCGACGCCGGATCCACCACGATCCGCTGGAAGAGATCCAGATGTACGCCGAGCGCGTCCGCGACGATCGCCTTGATCACATCGCCGTGGCTGCACGCCAGCCAGACCGCCTCGGGGCCGTGCTCGGCGGTCACCCGGGCGTCCCAGGCGCGTACCGCCGCGACCGCGCGGGCGGCCATCTGCGCCATCGCCTCCCCCTCGGGGAAGACCGCCGCGCTGGGATGCTGCTGCACCACCGGCCAGAGCGGTTCCTTGGCCAGCTTCTTCAGCGGCTGCCCCTCCCAGCTGCCGTACCCGCACTCGATCAGCCCCTCCTCCACCACTGGCGCCGCCTGCGGCAGGGCCAGTTCGAGGGTCTGCCGGCAGCGGATCAGCGGGCTGGTCACGACGGCCGCCAGTGGCACGGCACGTAGCCGCTCGCCCACCGCGGTGGCCTGGGCCCGCCCGGTCTCGTCCAGCTCGACCGGTTGCCGGCCGGCCAGGCCGCCGTCGGCGTTCGCGGTGGTACGTCCGTGCCGCAGGAGCAGAAGTGTTGCCACGCGGACCACCCTAGGCCTTCGTACCGCCCATCTCGGCCGTCCCGCCACGGGTCCCGCCATCACGGGACGCCTCGCCGCGCGGCCCGGTTCGGCCGGTCACGGCCACCAACCGGCGCGGTGTCCGAATAATCCCGTTCGGCGCGGCCCGGGGGCGGTGAGCGACCAGGCTATGGCTGGCGAGCCCGGACCGGAGGCAGCCGCTCGCCCGGACCGACGGTCGCTCACGGCTGCGGGTACGTTCCTTGCTGCTCGGGCGACAAGAAACGTGCCCGGACCGGACGAACAGCGGACCCCGCATCCGGAGACAGCGACCCGCCTGGGGTATTTGTCGGTTTGCCGAGATCGGTGGCCGGCCCGGGGGCGGAATGTCGGGCGGGCGGGGGGCGTTGTAAACGCTGGCTGATCGAGTAGGGCCTCCCCCTTGCGGGGTGCGCGGCCTGCGGATCCCCGGAATGATCCGCGCCGGTCGGTCGTTGTACATCGTCCCGGCGCCGCGAAGGGCCCTCGCGCCCCGCGAGCCGCCGCCCCGGCCCCGGGCCGGGAATGTTGGCGGCTGGCCGGTCGTTGGACATGGTTCCGCCGACGGGGCGGGGCGCCTGATGGCTCGACCCCCCGTCTGATACGCGGATCTCTTCTTCCCCTTTGTCTTTCGGCGCCCGTGTAGGGCGCTCACCGCGCGTGCCGTTCCCCCTTTGTGCTGGCGCGCGTCTACCCCCGAATGGAGCTTTGATCATGAACTCGATGCTGCGTAAGAGCGTTCTGGGTATCGCTGGTCTGGCCTTCACCGGCGGCGTGTTCGCCGGTCCGGTGGCCGCGTTCGCGGACACCACCCCGACCACCGCCGCGCCGGTTGCTGCCGTGCAGGCGGACAGCGGCAAGCTGATCCCGCATGGTGTGCAGGGTGCGCAGTCGCGGATCGACCTGAACGGTGAGCAGACCGCGAACGTGAAGGCGATCATCGCCGCGACGAAGAAGACCGGTATGGACGAGCGTGCCGCCGTGGTCGCCATCGCGACGTCGTTGCAGGAGTCGAAGTTGGAGAACCTGGGTCATCTGGGTGACCGCAACGACCACGACTCGCAGGGCCTGTTCCAGCAGCGTCCGTCCAGCGGTTGGGGCACGGTCGAGCAGATCACCGACCCCGAGTACTCCACCACCGCGTTCCTGAAGGGCCTCAAGCAGGTCGACGGATGGAAGGACATGCCGCTGACCAAGGCCGCGCAGACCGTGCAGGTCTCGGCCTACCCCGACCACTACGCACAGTGGGAACAGCAGGCCGCCGACCTCGTCGCCCAGAACTGGAACAGCTGACAACCCACACTGGCCGGCACCCCACCAGGGGGTGCCGGCCAGTCGGCGTTCCCGCCACACCCTCGCAAGCCGCACCCAGCGCTTGTTAACAGGGGGCCCTTCCTCTACGCCAGGCGTTAAGAAGGGGCCCTTCCTTGCACCTCAGGTGGCGGTGATGGCGCCGGTGAGCAGCAGGGCGAGGACCAGGGTGCCGACCGCGACCCGGTAGAGCACGAAGACGTACAGGGTGTGGTGCGCGACATAGCGCAGCAGCCAGGCGATGGCCGCGTAGCCGACACCGAACGCGATCAGTGTGGCGACCACCATCTGCGCGACGGTGGGCACCGAGGTGCCCGGGGCCGCCGGCTCGAAGACGTCCCCGAGGCTGAAGATCCCGGACATCACCACGGCGGGGATGGCCAACAGGAACGAGTAGCGGGCCGCCGTCTCCCGGGTCAGGTTCAGGAACAGGCCGAAGGTGAGGGTGGCCCCGGACCGCGAAACGCCGGGGATCAGCGCCAGTGCCTGGGCGAAACCCATCACCACGCCGTCCTTCATTCGGAAGTTCTTGAGGGTCCGGGTCTGCCGGCCCCAGTACTCGGCGAACGCGAGGATGAAGGCGAACACGATCAGGGTGGTCGCCACCACCCACAGGTTCCGGGCGGTCTCCCGGATCTGGTCCTTGAACAGGTAGCCGAACACGCCGATCGGAATCGAGCCGATGATCACGTACCAGCCCATGCGGTAGTCGAGGCTGGGGCGGACCGACTTGTCCCAGATCCCGACCACCCAGGTCCGGCCGATTCGCCAGATGTCCTTGGCGAAGTAGAGCAGGACGGCCGCCTCGGTGCCCAGCTGGGTGACCGCGGTGAAGGACGCACCGGCGTCCCGCTCGAAGAAGATCGCCGAGGTGATCCGCAGGTGCCCCGACGAGCTGACCGGGAGGAACTCGGTCAGGCCCTGGACGATGCCCAGGACGATGGCTTCGATCCAGGTCACTCCCCGACTCCCGAGAGCTCCAGTGCCTCGGCGACGGTCCGCAGGGTCCGCACCCCGGTGTCACGGTCGGCGGCGAAGAGGGTCACCGAGAGGGTGGTCACCCCGGACTCGGCGAACTGGCGCATCCGGTCGGCGATGCGCTCCTTGGGGCCGAGCAGCGAGGCCCGGTCGATGAACTCCAACGGCACCGCGGCGGCCGCGTCCCGCTGCCGCTTGGCCAGGTAGAGGTCCTGCACCTCGCGGGCGGCGTCGCCGTACCCCATCCGGGTGGCCAGCTGGTTGTAGAAGTTCTGCTGCCGGCTGCCCATGCCGCCGATGTACAGGGCCGCGTACCAACGGACCAGCGCCGCGCAGGAGTCGATGTCGTCACCGACCACGACGGGCACGGACGGCACCACGTCGAAGCCGACCAGCTCCTTGCCGGCCTTGGCCCGGCCGGCGCGCACCGCGGCGAGCTGCTCCTCGGCGAACTCGGGGGCGTAGAAGACGGCCAGCCAGCCGTCGGCGATCTCGCCGGCCAGTTCGAGGTTCTTCGGGCCGACCGCCGCCAGGTAGATCGGGATGTGCTCGCGCGGCGGGTGGAAGCCCAGTCGCAGCGCCTTGCCCGGGCCGTCGGGCAGCGGCAGGGTGTAGAACTCGCCGCCGTAGGCGACCTCCTTGCGGGCCACCGCCAGTTTCACGATGTCAACGTACTCCCGGGTGCGGGCCAGCGGCTTGCCGAACCGTACGCCGTGCCAGCCCTCGGAGACCTGCGGGCCGGAGACCCCCAGGCCGAGGCGGAACCGGCCCCCGGACAGCGCGTCGATGGTGGCCGCGGTCATCGCGGTCATCGCCGGCGTCCGGCCGGGGATCTGCATCACCGCGCTCCCGACATCGATCCGCTCGGTCTGCCCGGCCATCCAGCCGAGCATGCTCGGCGAGTCGGAGCCGTACGCCTCCGCTGCCCACACCACCGAGTAGCCGAGCCGGTCCGCCTCCTGGGCCAGGGCCAGATGATCGGCCGGTGTGCTCCACGCCGTCTGGTATCCGAGGCTTAGCCCGAGTCGCACAGAGTCCTCCCCCATCCGCAGTCGCATCAGGTTACGCAATACCTGCGGCGCCGACGATCACCGGCTCACCCCGAGTCGCCGTCCCGGCCGCGCCGGCCCCGGCGAGCCGGGCAGCCGCCGGTACCGGCCGGTAGCGGCGACCCGGACAGCGGAAACACGAACCGGCGGGCAGACTCGACGGGAGCGAGGATATCCGTTCGGCCCTGGTTCGAAATAAGGTTCACCCATGCAGCAGCGACCGCTCGGCCGAAGCGGGCTGGCGGTCTCCCGGCTCGCGCTCGGCACCATGACCTGGGGCCGGGACACCGACGCCGACGACGCGGCCGCGCAACTGAAGAGTTACCTCGACGCCGGCGGCAACCTGATCGACACCGCCGACGTGTACGGCGACGGCGACGCCGAGTCGGTGATCGGCTCGCTGCTGGGCTCCCTGGTGCCCCGCGACGAGCTGCTGATCGCCACCAAGGCCGGGCTGCGGCCGGGCGGCAGCCGGCGCCGGGACGGCTCCCGGGGGCACCTGCTGCGTACGCTGGACGCCTCGCTGCTGCGGCTGGGCACCGACTACGTCGACCTGTTCCAGGTGCACGGCTACGACCCGCAGACCCCGCTGGAGGAGACCCTGGCCGCGCTGGACCACGCGGTGGCCAGCGGCCGGGTGCGCTACGTCGGCGTGTCGAACTTCTCCGGCTGGCAGACCGCCCGGGCGGCGGCCTGGCAGGCGGCCTGGCCGGGGCGGTCACCGGTGGTGGCCGCCCAGGTGGAGTACTCGCTGCTGGAGCGGGGCGTGGAGCGGGAGGTGCTGCCGGCCTGCGAGGCGCTCGGCTTGGGCGTACTGCCCTGGTCGCCACTGGGTCGAGGGGTGCTCACCGGCAAGTACCGGCACGGGCGACCGGCGGACTCCCGAGCGGTTTCGCCGCACTTCGAGCGCTTCGTCGCCACCTACCTGGAGCCGCGCTGCTCCAGCATCGTGGAGGCGGTGGCCACCGCGGCGGGTGGCCTCGGGGTCTCGCCGCTCGAGGTGGCGTTGGCCTGGATCCGGGACCGGCCCGGGGTGACCGCGCCGATCCTCGGCGCACGCACCTCCGGACAGCTGCTCGGCGCGCTCCAGGTGGAACGGATGACCCTGCCCGAGGAGATCACCACGGCGCTGGACGACGTCTCGGCGCTGGAGGTCGGCTACCCCGAACGCGACAGCTGACGGCCGGCGGCGCGGGTCACCCGGTGGAGGGTGGCGCGTGGGGGGTCGGGCTGGGCAGCATAGGCCCATGGACTACGAATACGCGCCGCTGCGGTTACCGCCGAACGTCGACCGGTTGACCGCCGCGGCGCAGCTGGCGATCCAGGCGGAGTTCTCCGGATGGGAGCTGGCCCGGGTGCGGCTGTTCCGGGACGGCACGCGGCAGGTCGTGCTGCGCCGTCGCCGGATCAACACCCCGCAACCGGGCCTGTCGTACTGAACCGGTCGGAGTGAGCCGGTCGCACCACCCCCGGGACCGCGCCGGTCCAGGTCCGGGGGCGGTGACCCCCGCGCCCGACCCGGTGACCGTTCGTGCTGTCACCAGGGGCCGGCGGCGCGGCCGAGATGTGTCCGATCCCGGCCGCGCGCCGCTGCCTCCGCCCCGCCTCTGATCGCGGTCGGGGTGGCCCCAAACCTCAGTGCACCCCGGACCTCAGTGCAGCAGCCCGATCTCGGTGCGGCCCGACCTAGTGCACGTGGTCGTGCTCGTCGTCGAGCTCCAGGAACGGGTGCTCGTCGAGCCGGCCGACCAGTCGGTCGTCGGCCGCCGGCTGGAACGGGCCCACCGGGTCGTCGTCGTCGAAGGACTCCAGGTCGACCGGGGTGCCGACCTCGCTGACCATCACCACGCCGTCGAGCGGTTCCAGCTCGGGCACGTCGAGCGCGCCGAGCGAGCCGTCGCCGCTCTGCAGCAGCTCCAGCACCGCCTCACCAACGCCCTCCACCGGCGGCACCGCCTCGTCGGCCGGTACGCCCTCCCGGCGGGCCGCCTCCGCGATGCGGATCAGCGCGGAGACGCTCGGCACCCGGTAGTCGCGACGCTGGCGCACCGAGATCACCTGGGGGTGCGGGTCGCTCGGCTCGACTCCCTCGGCACCGCCGAAGCGCTGGTCGGCCTCGTCCGGGTCGATCGACTCGACGTCCCACGGCGTGACCTCGCCGAAGGCGTCCATGAGTTGCTCGTCGTAGGCGAACGACGCGTTGTTCAAGGCGACGTACGCCTGCCAGACGTCGTCGTCGTCGATCCGGCCCTGCGCGGCGCGGACGGCGGCCAGGTGGTGGCGGGCCGCTTCGATCACGCGCTCGAGGGCGGCGTCCAGCTCACCGTGCTGGTCGGTCATGTGAGGCGTCCCCTTCGAAGGTGTCCGAGGTGCCGCGCCCGATTCCGGGCGCGGACTAGTAGATGGGGCGTCCATCCGGACGCGGGCTAGCAGGTACGCAGGAACCGGTCGAGAACCCGCACGCCGAACTGTAGTCCGTCCACCGGAACCCGCTCGTCGATGCCGTGGAACAGCGCCGAGAAGTTCAGGTCGGCGGGCAGCCGCAGCGGCGCGAACCCGAAGCAGCGGATGCCCAGCTGCGAGAACGCCTTGGCGTCGGTGCCGCCGGAGAGCATGTACGGCACCGGTCGCGCCCCCGGGTCCTCGGCCCGCAGCGCGGCGGACATCGCCTCGACCAGGTCACCGTCGAAGGTGGTCTCCAACGCCGGCTGGCGCTGGACGTACTCGATGGCGATGTCCGGGCCGACCAGCTCCCGCAGCTGCCGCTCCAGCAGCTCCGACTGGCCGGGCAGGCTGCGGCAGTCGATGGTGGCGCTGGCCCGGCCGGGGATGACGTTGTCCTTGTAGCCGGCGTCGAGCCGGGTGGGGTTGGCGGTGTTGCGGATGGTGGCGCCGATGATGTTGGCGATCGGGCCGAGCTTGGCGATGGCGGTCTCCGGGTCGTCCGGGTCCAGTTCGATGCCGAGCACCTCGGAGACCTCCTCCAGGAAGGCCCGTACGGTGTCGGTGACCACCACCGGGAAGCGGTGCCGGCCGATCCGGGCCACCGCCTCGGCGAGCGCGGTGACCGCGTTGTCGTCGTGCACCATCGAGCCGTGCCCGGGCCGGCCCTTGGCGTGCAGCCGCAGCCAGTCGATGCCCTTCTGCGCGGTCTCGATCAGGTAGAGCCGCTGCGACTCGTCCACCGTGTAGGAGAAGCCGCCGACCTCGCCGATGCCCTCGGTGCAGCCGTCGAAGAGGTCCCGGTGCCGGGTGGCGAGGAAGTGCGCGCCGTACTCGCTGCCGGCCTCCTCGTCGGCGGTGTACGCGAGCACGATGTCGCGCGGCGGGCGGACGCCGGTGCGCTGCCAGTGCCGCACCACGGCGAGGACCATCGCGTCGAAGTCCTTCATGTCGATGGCACCCCGGCCCCACAGGTAGCCGTCACGCAGCTCACCGGAGAAGGGATGCACCGACCACTCGTCGGCGTCGGCGGGTACGACGTCCAGGTGGCCGTGCACGAGCAGCGCGCCACGGCTCGGGTCGGTGCCGGGGATCCGGGCGACCACGTTGGCCCTCCCGATCGCGGACTCGTGGATCACCGGTGCGATGCCCACCTCGGCGAGCTTCTCCGCGACGTACTCGGCCGCGCGGCGTTCCCCCGCGCTGGTGGCGTTGTCGCCCGTGTTCGTGGTGTCGATGCGCAGCAGGTCCCGGCAGAGGTCGACGACCTCGTCGGTCGGCGCGGGGAGTGCGGAGTGGGCGTCGCTCGTCATCGCCCCTTCATACCAGCCCGACGGCCGGCGCCGCGCGGGCCCGGCCGGGGCCGTAGACTCCGGCGGCGGTTTCGGCGCGGGCGGGTACGGGTACTGCCGGGCCCGATCCGCCGCCCTGTCGCTCCGCCGGCCAGTCGAGGAGGGCACCATGTCCGTCCACCTGCCACCGCTGCCGCCCACCCCCGGTGACGGCTACCAGCCCGCCGGGCGCAGCATCGCCGCCACCATCGCCGACGAGCACCAGCAGTTGCTGGACCTGACCCGGCGGCTGGTCGAGCCGGGCCCGGATCCGGCGCACGGCCGGGAGATCCTCGTCGCCGCGTTGTCCCGGCACCTGTCGGCCGAGGAGCAGTACCTGCTGCCCGCCATCCGCCAGGCCCTCGCCGACGCCGACGGGCCGGTCGGTGAGGTGCTGGCGGGTGACGCCGCCCTGTTGATGGCGCTGCGGGGGCTGACCGACGACCGCCTGGCCATGGTGGCCAACCTGGTCGAGGCGCACGTGGTGGCGGTCGACGCCCTGGTGACGCGGCTGTGCGACGCCGCCACCGAGGAAGAGCTGATCCGGCTCGGGAACCGGTTGGAGATCGCCGAGGAGGCCGCGCCGACCCGCCCGCACCCGGGCATCCCACACACCCCGCCGTGGAACCGGATCGTCGAGCCGGCGGTGGCCCTGGTGGACAAGTTCCGGGACGCGGTCACCCGCCGGCACACCCGGCTCGGTGAGGTGACCGAACCGCCTCGGCAGTGAGCGACCTGTCACACGTTCATGGTCGTTGATCCGTCCGGGCCCTTCCGCCGGCCGCTCGGTGGCCCTACCGTCACGCTATGAATCTGGAGTTGCGCCACCTGCGGGTGGTCTGCGCCATCGCGGAGACGGGGAGCGTGACCAAGGCGGCCTCGACGCTCGGCCTGGCCCAGCCGGCACTGACCGCCCAGCTCCAGCGCATCGAACGGACCCTGGGCGGTCCACTGTTCGAACGGGATCGCCGCGGCGCCCGGCCCACCGCCCTGGGCGAGCTGGTGCTCGCCCGGGCCCGGGTGCTGCTACCGGCGATGAAGGGCCTGCAGGACGAGGCGGCCCGGCTCGCCGGCGCCGGCGACGCCCCACGCCGGTACCGGTTCGGCGGGGTGAACAGCCCGATCCTGGGCCGGCTGGTGCACCGGCTCGCCGCCGAGCAGCCGCAGGCCCAGCTCACCACCTACGCCTCCTGGTCGGTCGACGAGCTGGCCCAGCTGGTCGCCGGTGGGCGGCTGGACTACGCGCTGACCGGCGTGTGCGGCGACTCCACCCCGTCGGCCGACTACGGGTTGAGCTGGCGGGAGGTCGCCGTCGACCCGGTCATGGTGCTGCTGCCCGAGACCCATCCGCTGGCCGGACGGGACGAGGTGGCGCTGGCCGAACTGGGGCACGAGCAGTGGGTGGCGGCACCGGGCGACGGTTGCTTCGGTGACTGCTTCGCCGCCGCCTGCGCGCGGGCCGGCTTCACCCCCCGCAAGCTGTACGAGGCCGACGTGCGCGGCTGCATCGACCTGGTCGACGCAGGGGAGGCGGTGGCGTTGTGTCAGGCGACGTTCCGGCCGGTGGCGGGCCTGGTGACCCGCCGGCTGGCCGGCAGCCCGCTGCGGTGGCGGCTGATGCTCGGCTGGCATCCGGACGCCCCGGCCGCCCTGGTCGCCGACCTGGTGCTGGAGATGGCGCTGGCCGCGTACACCGACTCGCTGGCGGTGCACCCGGCCTACCTGTCGTGGCTGCTGGACAATCCCGGGTTCGGGTCCCGGGGGCCGGCCGCCGCCGGGGCCGGTCGCCGGGGCGGGTGACGCCGGTCGGGGTCCTCACGGCGGCACGTCAGCCGTCGGCCAGCCGCACGAGGATCTGCTCGTAGGCGGTGAACGAGGCGGTGACTGCGGCCGGCGGGACGCACTCCGGGTAGAAGGTGGCGTCGACCCGGGCGGCGCCCGTCGCGTCCGGCCAGACCTCGACGAGGAGTTCGCTCATCGGCTCCGGCACCGGGGGACGGTGCACCCGGACCTCGGCCCCGGGCACGACGAGCCGTGGCTCCCGGTTGTCCTGCAGCACGAACATCGTGCGGAAGAGTGGGTTCCGGCCGCGCTGCCGGGCGGGGTTGACGGCGCGGACGACGTCCGGGAACGCCAGCGCGTGCGTTCCCCGGCCGGCGGTCATCTGCCGGTGGGCCCGAAGCACGGCATCCTCGAGCGCGGGGCCGGCGTGCGGGGCGAGCCGTAGGCACACCGTGTCCACCAGGCAGGTGACCACGTCGGCCTGGCTCGGACGGCGGCGGACCGAGACCGGCACGCCGACCCCGAAGTCCTCCTGGCCGAGCACGTCGGCCAGGGCACGTGCGTACGCGGCGACCAGGACGGGGAAGCGGGTCGTGCCGAGCCGACGTGCCACCCGGTCCACGCCGTCGAGCACCGACGCGGCCAGGCCGTGGGTGCGGACCGCAACGGTGACCGGCTCGCACTCGACGGCCCCACGGATGGCCCGGTGCTCGGGCAGGTCGGCGAGGAGCCTGACCCAGTACTCACCGGCCGACCGCGACGCCGCCCGCCGGCCGGCCTCGGCCCGCCGGTCGGTCACCGCGGCGGTCAGGCTGGGCGCGGGTACCGGGAAGTCGGGTGCCCGCCCGGCGAGGCGCGCCGCGTAGGCGACGGACAGATCGTCCGCAAGCACCGACTCCGACCAGCCGTCGTAGCTGACGTGGTGGATGACGAGGGAGATGAGGTGCTGGTCGGCGAAGCGGGCATGGTTTCCCCGCCACACCTCGGCGGCCCCGAGGTCGAGCGGTCGCAGCAGGTCCGTCCGGGCCACCGCCCACGCCGCCGCGAGGTCGGTGAACTCGCCGAGTTCGGCGAACTGGACCGGGCTGTCCTTCTCCGGCACCAGGAACGGTTCGAGATCCGGCTCGTAGCGGGACCGCAGCGCCGGATGCCGGTCCTGCACGTCGGTCATCGCGGCCCGGAAGGCGGCCGGGTCGAAGTCGCCCCGCGCCAGGTACCCGATCAGGCAGTGCCCGGCCTTGCTGTCCGGTCGCATCTCGTGTTCGACCAGGAAGCCGACCTGGGTGTCGGCGAGCGGAACCTCGGGCCCCTCCGGCCGGGCCGGGTCGGCCCCGCCCTCGCCGTGGCGGACCAGGTCGGCCAGGTCGGCGACGGTGCGGGCGGCGAACGCCTCCTCGGGCGGCAACTCCACGCCGAACCGCCCGCCCAGCGCCATGCAGAGCCGCAGCACCTGCAACGAGGTGACCGTCCCGTCGTCGAGGCGGGTCGCGGCGTCGGCGGGCGCGCCGGTCACGCCCGCGACCACCCCCGCCACCCCGGCCAGCACCGGGTCCGCCGCGGGGTCGGGGGCGGGTCGGGCGGCCGGCGCTGGTGCGTCGACGGCCCGCAACGCCGCGTGGTCCGCCTTGCCGTTGGGGGTGACCGGGATGCGCGGGAGCGGCACCAGGCGGTCGGGGACGAGCTGCCGAGGCGCCTTCGCCAGCAGGCTCGCCCGTACCGCGTCCGGGGCGTGCCCGGCGCCCTGCCCGGTCGGGACGTAGTAGCCGGTGAGGCCGGTGCAGATCCCGGACGCGTCGACGTCGGGCAGGACGACCGCCTCCATGACGGCGTCGACGGCACGCAGGTGCGCCTCCACCTCGCCCGGCTCCACGCGGTGGCCACGGATCTTGACCTGCCGGTCGACCCGACCGAGGAACCGCAGCAACCCGTCCGGCCCGACCGCGCCGCGGTCGCCGGTGCGGTACAGCCGGACCGTCCGCCCGGCCACGTGCAGCGTGACGAACTTCCGGCCGGTCAGCTCCGGGTCGCCCAGGTATCCGGCGGCCAGGCCGTCACCACCGACGCAGATCTCGCCCGGCTCGTCCCGCCGGCACAGGCGGTCGCCGTCCAGGACGAACACCGAGGTCCCGGCGACCGCGTCGCCCAGCGGCACCCCGTCCGGATCGTCGCAGTCGGCGGTCGTCACCTCGTGGGTGGCCACGAAGACGCACGACTCGGCCGGCCCGTACCCGTTCACCAGCCGGATCGCCGGATGGTGTGCCAGGAACCGACGCACGTGCGCGGTGGACAGCCGCTCCCCACCGACCCACAGCTGGCGCAGTCCGCCGAAGGCGTCGATGTCCTCGTCCACGATGAGGTTGAACAGCGAACTGGTGAGCCACATCGAGTCGACGCCGTCCCCGATCATCTTCCGCAGCGACGCGGTGCTCGGCAGCCGTTCCTCGTGCAGCACCGACGTGCCCCCGGTGAGCAGCATCGACCAGAGTTCCAGGGTGAGGCCGTCCCACGGCAGTGGGGCCCACTGCGGCATGCGGGCCGACGGGCCGAACTCCCCGTGCAGGGCGCCGGCGCCGAACAGCCGCGTCGTGGCGCGGTGCGGCGAGAGAATCGGCTTCGGCGTGCCGGTGGAGCCGGAGGTGAAGAAGACGCAGCAGACGTCCTCGCCGGACCCGGTCACGGGGTCGGTCGGGACGGGACCGCCGTCGTCGAAGAGGTCCACGGTGGGACACCAGGTCGGCAGGCCGGCCACGGACCGGTCGCCCACCACCATCCGGGCACCGACGGCCGCGGCCATCGAATCCAGCCGTTCGGCGGGCCAGCGGGCGTCCAGCACCGCGTACGCGGCGCCGCGCAGCAGGATGCCCAGCAGCGACGCGACCAGTTCGGGCGACCGGGGCAGCAGAACCGGGACCACGTCCCCGCCGGACACTCCGACCCGGTCCAGCGCCATGGCGGCCCGGCGGGCGGCGGCGGCCAGGCCGGCGTAGCTGACGGTGCGGTCGCCGGCCACCAGCGCCGGGTCGTCCCGGTGCCGGTCGGCGATCCGGAGGAAGACCTCGTGGACGGTCCGACCGTGGAGGTAGGACGCCGGCGGGCCGTCGAGCACCGCGAGCCGCTCCGCGCCGGATCCGAGCCCCGCCCCGGTGGGCACCATCATCGGTCCACTCCTCCGCCACCGCCGACAACCGACGCCGCGTGGCGCGCGGAACTACGATCGTCGATCACCCCCGTGCCGCCTCCGCCGTCGCCGGCCGGACGCGTCCGGCCCAGAGTCTGCCGTCGGCCTCCCGTCTCGGCAACCCCGTGCCCGGCGGTGCGGCGGGCCGTCGCGCGCCCGCGACCGTCTCGGTACGGCAACGCGCGTGACACGGGACAGCACCGTGCGGACAGGTGTGGTTACATCGCATCCGCGGGAGGGCGGTCATCGATGTCCGGGCGGGGTTTGCGCCGGGCTTGCTCCCACTCGCGCGTCCGCCTCACGGGGGGTGGACAGCACGGCCGAGCGGATGCGCCGCGGTCGCGCGGACCATGATGGAGGACCCCAGCCGATGGAACACCTATCCAGTCCCGCCTTTCGCCTGGTGCGCAACGGCGCCGGTCAGGTCAGCGTCTGGGCGGTGGACCGCCCGCTGCCGGACGGTTGGGCGGACACCGGATTCGCCGGCTCCCGCGCCGAGTGCCTGGACGACGCGCGGGTGCGCGCCGCGAGCGCGGCGTCGGCCCGAGCCGAGTCGGACGCCGGTGACGACGCGGGACGTCGGGCCGGCGGGGTGGGCGGCACCCTGGTGCGGCTGTTCGCCGAGACGGTGGCCCGGCACGGCGCCCTGCCCGCGGTCACCGACGACACCCGGACGCTGACGTACGCCGAGCTGGACCGCCGGTCCGACGTGCTCGCCGCGCGGCTCGCCGACCATGGTGTCGGGGCGGGCGACCGGGTGGCGATCTACCGGCGTCGCGGCGTGGACGTGTTCGTGGCGATGCTCGGTGTGTTGAAGGCCGGGGCGGCCTACGTCGCCGTGGACGCACGCTATCCGGACCAGCGCCGGGATCTCATGATCGAGGCCAGCGGCGCCCGCGTCACGCTGGCCGAGCCGGGGTGGGCCGACCGCCTCGACCACCTGGCCGGCGAGGTCTGGCAGTGGTGCAGCGAGCCAGCCCCGGCCGACGCGGCCGGTCCGGCCGGTCCGGCCCGGGTGACGGCGGACAGCGCCGCCTGCCTGCTGTTCACCTCCGGATCGTCCGGGACGCCGAAGGCGGTGGTCCTCGAACACCGCAACCTGGTGCTGTTCGGCGCCAACCCGGCGCTCCCGCCGCTGCACCCCGGCGACCGGACCGGTCAGATCTCCAGCCTGTCGTTCGACGCCTTCCACTTCGAGACCTGGTGCAGCTTCGCCCACGGGGCGGAGGTCGTGGTGCTGCCGCCGATCACCGACCTGCTCACCGCCGATCTACAGCGGGAGCTACGGCGGCGCCGGATCACCGCGATGCTCGTGCCGACGATGGCGGTGAACCAGGTCATCAAGGAGGACCGCGACGCGTTCGCCCCGCTCCGGATCCTGCACACCGGCGGGGACGTCCTGCTCCCGGCCACCTGTCGCGACGTGCTGGGCAGCGCCTTCACCGGCCGCTTCGTCAACCTCTACGGGCCGACCGAGGCGACGACCGCCTGCACCGCGTACGAGGTCCGCGACACGAAGGAGGACGCCACCGCCGTGCCGATCGGCGTTCCCGTCGACGGCGCCACCGCGTACGTCCTCGACGGTGACCTCGATCCGGTCGAGCCGGGCCGCAGCGGCGAGCTGTACGTCGGCGGTGGCGGGGTGGCCCGCGGCTACCACGACCAGGCGGCGCTGACCGCCGAGCGGTTCCTGCCGGACCCGTTCGGCGTACCAGGCTCCCGGATGTACGCGACCGGCGACCTGGTCCGGCTCGGCGAGGGCGGGCTGCTGGAGTTCGTCGGCCGGGTCGACGACCAGGTGAAGATCCGCGGGTACCGGGTCGAGCCCGGTGAGGTCGAACGGCAGCTCAGCCGGCACCCCCTGATCCGCGAGTTGGCCGTGACGGCCGCCGGCGAGGGCCAGGACAAGCATCTGGTGGCGTTCGTGGTGTTGGACGAGGGCGTCACGCCGCGCGAGCTGCGGGCCTTCGCCGCCGACCTGCTGCCGGACTACATGGTGCCCAGTTCGTTCGTCACGCTGCCGGAGATACCCGCCAACGACCACGGCAAGCGGGACTGGCGGCGGCTCGACGAACTCCTCGAGGAGCACCGCCGCCGGGTCGAGCAGTACGAGCCGCCCCGCACCGAGGCGGAGCGGTATCTCGCCACGCTGTGGGAGGAGCTGCTCGGCGCCGAGCGGGTCGGGGTCACCGACGACTTCTTCGCCCTCGGTGGGCACTCGCTGCTCGCGTTCCGGGCGCAGCGGCGGATCCGCCGGGACCTGCGGGTCACCGTGGAGTTCCGGGACCTGCTGGACAACAGCGTCCTGCGCGAGCTGGCCTCGGTGGTGTCGCGCCGGCAGCAGGAGCGGGTGGCGGAATGAGCGAGCGCAGCGAGCGAATCGAGCGCAGCGGAGTGCCGTCATGAGCGACACGACGGCGGTCGACCTGACCGATCTCGACCTCTTCGTGCGAAACGAGCATCACGGCGTGCTGGCCTGGTTGCGGGAGCACGACCCGGTGCACCGGCACCCGCTCGGCGACGGCGCGTTCTGGGCCCTCACCCGCTACGACGACGTGCTGCGGGCGTACCGGGACCACACCACGTTCAGTTCCTCGAGCGGGGCGATCCTCGGTGGTTCGTTCCGGAGCGAGACCGACACCGCCGCGGGCCGGATGCTGGTCGCCAGTGACCTGCCGCGGCAGCGCCTGCTGCGCCAGCAGATGCACCCGGTCTTCGCGACCGGCATGGTCGAACGGGTCCGCCGGCAGGTCGACACGCTGGTCGGCGCGGCACTGGACCGCCTGCTCGCCGCCGGGGGCGGCGACGTCGCCACCGAGATCGCGCCGGAGCTGCCCGCCGGCGCCCTGATGACCATGGTGGACATCGGCCGTACGGACGCGCTCGAACTGGTCTCGCTGACCCGCCGGATGATCGGCTTCCAGGATCCGAGCCTCGTCGGCGCCGAGGACGACGAGGCTCGGCTCCGGCTGGCGTGGTTGCAGAGCGAGATCTTCGAGTACTTCGCCGACCTGATCCGGGAACGCCGGGCCCGCCCCGGTGACGACCTGGTCAGCATCCTGCTGCGCGCCGAGATCAACGGTCGCCGGCTGCCGGACGAGGACATCCTCTACAACTGCATGAACGTGGCCGTCGGCGGCAACGAGACGTCGTCGTACACCACCTGCGCGGGGATCGCCGCGCTGATGGAGTACCCGGACCAGTACGACCGGCTGCTGGCGCAGCCGGAACTGCTGGACTCCGCGATGGAGGAGATCCTCCGGTGGGGGTCGACGAACGCGTACGTTCAGCGCGTGGCGACCCGGGACGCGACGGTCGGCGGCCGGGAGATCCGTCGGGGCGACTCGGTCACGCTGTGGAACGTGTCGGCGAACCGGGACGAGCGGCAGTTCCCGCACGCGGACCGGTTCGACATCGGCCGCTCCCCCAACCGGCACCTGACCTTCGGCAGCGGCATCCACCGCTGTGTCGGGGCGCCGGTCGGCATGGTCGAGCTGACCAGCGTGTTCGGTCCGCTCACCCGGCGCGGGATCCGGCTGGAGCCGGCCGGCCCGGTGCGCCGGTTGCGGTCCAACTTCATCCTCGGCATCACCTCCCTGCCGGTGACCGTGACCGGTTGAGCGGCCGCTGCCCGGCCGGCCTCCCCTGAGGGGCGGCGGGCCGGGCGGTCGCCGGGGTGGGCCCGACGAGCGGCCAAACGGGCGTCACACCATGGGCTGGAAGAAATACGTCTCGCGCCGGCTGAACAGACCCGCCGGGTCGAGGTCGAAGAAATCCGCGAAACGGAGCCGGACGTCGACCCCCGATTTCAGGGTGCCGGTGAACTCACCCCGGACGGCGACCCGGGAACCGTCACAGATCGCCGCCGCAACGGTGTGCCGGCCGGAAGCGATGACCCGCGTGTCGCGGTAGAAACGGGCCAGGGCGACCCTGCCCTTGATCGGCTCGTAGCCGGGCCGTTCGTAGACCGCGTCGGGCGAGAAGAGCTGCACCAGGCCGGGGACGTCGCCGTCGTCCACCAGCCGGTAGTAGCGTCGGACCCGTTCGAGAAATCCATCAGAATCGCGCACGTTGAATCACTCCCCGTGATGTCACCATCCGTCGCCGAGGTGACCGGACTAAACGAATGCGTTGACTGTGGACGGTGGCCGGAAAAGCGCGGCACGGGTCGCCGGATCCCTTTACCACCGAGCCTCACCATATCGCATCCATCAATACGCCAGGGGGCACCGAAAACCGCTCCGGCAGTCGCGGAAACATGCGGCAGGGCATCGCCCGGTAGCCCCGGCCGGCGAGCGGGAGCGGCCGCGCCGTCCGGCCGCGACCGGGTGTCGCCGGCTGCGGCGGACGCTCGCGGGTCAGAGCTGGGCGAGGCGCCGGCGGAGCCAGCCGGTGATCACAGCGACACCGTCACCGGTGACGATCCCCACGTGGTCGCCGGGCACCGGTACCACGGACACGCCCTCGCCGAGCAGCCGCCGCCACGGCCGCTCCGGGTGCGGCGGGTACGGCGGCACCGTCTCCGTGGCCCGGAAGTAGACCACCTCGCCGTCGTACGGGCCGGGCACGTGGGCGTAGAGCGCGGCGGTGTGCGCCCGCCAGACGGCGAGGGTGGCGTCCACGTCGAGCACGTCGACGTCCGGCTGGTCGCGGTCCGCGCCCGCCGCCGACAACAGGTGGGCCAGCCGCTCCCGGGGCGGCATGGCGCGCAGCCGGGCCGCCGTCTCCGGCGCGCCGTCGGCGAACGCCGCCGCCAGGATCTCGGCGTCGTCGGCGAAGCGGGTCGGTACCTGGCCCGGCCCGGGGCTGTCCAGCAGCGCCACCAGCGCCGGTGGGCGGCCCCGCTCGGTGAGCAGCCGCGCCATCTCGTAGGCGATGTTGCCGCCCATGCTCAGCCCGCCGAGGGCGTACGGCCCCGGTGGCAGGTGCCCGACCAGCGCCGCGGCGTGGTGCTCGGCCAGGGCGGTCACGCTGTCGTACGGCTCGCACTCCCCCTCGACGCCCGGCGCCTGCAACCCGAGCACCAGCCGGTCGCGCCCGAGTTGGGCGGCGAGTTCGCCGTAGAGGAAGCAGGTGCCGCCGACCGGGTGGACCAGGACGACGGGCACCTGCCCACCCGTCTCGGGCCCGGCTTGCAACCGCAACACGGTGTGCACCTCGGGGCGCGTGTCCCGCCGTCCGGCCAGCCGGGCCAGTTCCGCGGCCAGCCCGGCCACCGTCGGGTGCTCGGCGAGCACCGACATCGGCAGCCGCAGGTCCCACTCGGCGCCCAGCCGGGCGACGACCCGGGCCACCTGGAGCGAGTGTCCGCCGAGGTCGAAGAAGTCGTCGTGGACGCCGACCCGGGTGACGCCGAGGGCCTCCGCCCAGATGGCGGCCACCCGCTCCTCCTGCGGGGTGCGGGGCGGCACCGATCCGGCGCCCGGCTCGGCCGGCGGCGGCAGTGCCCGGCGGTCCAGCTTGCCGTTTGTCGTGACGGGCAGCGCCGGCAGGACGACCACGGCCGCGGGCACCAGGTACCGGGGCAGCGTCGCGCGCACCGCCTCCCGCAGCGTTCCCGGATCGAGGTGGTGCCCCTCCTCCGGCACCACGTACCCGACGAGGCGCTTGTCCCCCGGCCGGTCCTCGCGGACCTGGACGGTGGCCACGGCCACGCCCGACTGCGCGGACAACGCGGCGGCGGCCTCCCCGGGCTCGATGCGGAAGCCCCGGATCTTGACCTGTTCGTCGCGCCGCCCGTGGTACTCCAGCGTGCCGTCGGGGCGCCAGCGAGCCAGGTCGCCGGTGCGGTACAGCAGCCCGCCAGGCCGCCACGGGTCCGGCAGGAACCGCTCGGCGTCAAGGTCGGGGCGGCCGTGGTAGCCGAGCGCCACCCCGGGACCGCCCACGACCAGCTCGCCGACCGCCGCGTCCGGCACCGGGGTCAGGCCCTCGTCCAGTACGTAGAGGTCGGTGTTGCTGACCGGGATGCCGATCGGCACCGCCGGGGCCTCCGGCTCGAGGTGGTCGATGTGGTGCCAGGCGGCGAACGTGGTGGTCTCGGTCGGGCCGTACCCGTTGACCAGCCGGCGCGGCGGCGCGCCGGCCAGCACCGTGCGGACCAGCGGGGCGTCGAGCGCCTCCCCGCCGACGATGACCGTGTCGACGCCGGTGAAGGCGTCCGGCAACGTCCGCACCGTCTCGTTGAACAGGGCGGTGGTGAGGAACATCGCGGTGACGCCGCGCCGCTTCAGCTCTTCGGCGAGCCGGCCGGGGTCCAGGACCGTCTCACGGTCGACGACGAGCAGTTCCGCGCCGTTGACCAGCGGCCCCCACAGCTCGAACGTGGCCGCGTCGAAGGCCGGGTTCGACAGGTGGGCGACGACGTCCCCTGGTCGCAGCGGCGCGAAGTCACTGCCGTGCACGAGGCGGACGATCGCCCGGTGCGGCACCCGCACCCCCTTGGGGACGCCGGTCGAACCCGAGGTGTACATGAGGTAGGCCAGGTCGTCCGGGGTGCATCCGGCGGGCCCGGCCGGAACCTCCTCGTCGTCGGTGGTGGCGTCGAACGGGCGCAGCACCGGCACCGGAAGGTCGTCCGCACGCCCCGACAGCTCGGCGGTCGTGAGGACGGTGACGGCGCCGGAGTCGGTTACCAGGAAACGCAGCCGGGCCGGCGGGAAGGCCGGGTCCAGCGGGACGTACGCGGCGCCGGCGCGGAGCACCGCCAGCGCGGCCACGACGAACTCCGGTGACCGGTCCAGCAGCAGCGCCACGCGGTCGCCGGGGCGCACCCCGGCCGCCCGGAGCCGCCCGGCGACGGCTGCGGCGGTGCCGACCAACTCGCCGTAGCGCAGGATCCGTTCGCCGGCCCGCACGGCGACCGCCTCCGGCGTCGCCGCGGCCCGCGCGGCCACCAACCCGTCGACGGTCAGCCCGGCCAGCGGTACGCCGCCGCGCCGCCCCCGGGTCAGCGCGTGGGTCCGTTCCGCGTGGTCGAGCAGCGCGTCCGGTCCCGCCGGCCCGGTCACGTCCGTGGCGATCTCCCGCAGCACCCGCAGGTGCAGGTCGATGAGGGCGTCCACCTGCTCGTCGCAGAGCTCGCCCCGGTCGGCCGCCACGTGCAGCGCGAGGCCGCCGTCGAACTCCCGGACGACGTTGACCACGAAGGTGAGGTCGGTCTCGCCGTACGCCCGTGGCGCCCCGACCGGCTCGAACCGGCCGGCCACCCGTACCCGGTCGTAGACGTGGAAGTCGTTGAAGTTGAGCAACGTCTCGAACAGCCGGCCGCCGTCGCCCTGGATCAACGCCAGCGGGTGCCGCCGGTGCGGCAGCACGGCCCGTTCGGTGTCGAACGCCGCCCGTACCCGGTCGGCCCAGGTGCCGGCGGCCAGCCGGCGCCGCAGGGGCACGGTGTTGAGGAACAGGCCGAGGGTCCGTTCGGCGCCGGGCTGCTCGGGCCGGCCGTTGGCGGCGAGCCCGATCACCACCTCGTCACGGCCGGTGGCCAGGGCCACGGCGGTGGCGTGCGCCTCCACCAGCACACTCTTGAGCGGCACCCCGACGGTGGTCGCCGCCCCGGACAGGCCGTCGGCCACCGCCGGGTCGAGGGTGACGCGGACCCGCCGCAGCCGGTCCCCGGCCGGCGGCGCGGGCCGGCGCCACCGGGGCAGTGGTGTGCCGGTGGCGTCGGCCAGCAGGTCGGCCCAGAACGCCCGGTCGGCCGGGTCGGCCGCGGCGGCCTGCTCGGCGGCGACGTAGTCGCGGTAGGGCTGCACCGGGTCGGCGAGCACCCGCGGCTCGCCGTCGCACCCGGCGACGTGCCGGTCCAGGATCTCGGCCACCAGCGATGACGCGCTCCAACCGTCCAGCACCGCGTGGTGGAAGGCCAGGGTGAGCTGGGCCTGGTCGTCGGTGAGCCGGTGCAGGTGCAGGCGCAGCAGGGGCGCCCGGCGCCAGTCGTGGGAGCGGCGCCGCTCGGTCTCCACCAGCTCGGCCAGGAACGCCTCCCGCTCGGCCGCCGGCAGCGCCCGCAGGTCGGCGACCTCCAGTGGTACGGCCACCGCCCGGTGCACCAGTTGCATCGGCACCGAGTAGGTGGCCAGGTCGAACGAGGTCCGCAGCACGGGGTGGACGGCGAGGCAGTCGTCCACCGCCCGGCGGAAGGTCGCCGGCTCCCAGGGCATCCGGACCCGGAGCGAGAACACCTCGTGGTACGTGGACCGACCGGGGCGGTAGGCACCGTGGAACAGCATGCCCCGTTGCAGGTAGGTCGCCGGGTACGCGTCCGCGAGGTCGGCCGGGAGTGCCGCCCGGTCGGCGGCGGTGACGAGCGCGAACGGCCGCTTCTCGCCGGCGGGACCGCCGGGCACCTCCGGCTGGTCCGTCGCGGTGGGCATCCGGGTGGCGACGGCCGCCTGGCCACGCACGGTGGGGTGGTCGAAGAAGCGGGGCACGTCCAGCTCCAGCCCGGCGGCCCGGGCCGGCCCGATGACCTGCAGGGCCCGGATCGAGTCGCCGCCGAGCTGGAAGAAGTTGTCGGTGGCGCCGACCTCGGCCAGACCGAGCACGTCGGCCCAGATGTCGGCGAGCAGCCGTTCGGCGCCCGCGGCGGGGACGACCCTCCCGCCGGCGGCGGGGGCCGGCCGTGGGGCGGGCAACGCCGCCCGGTCCAGCTTGCCGCTGGTGAGCAACGGCAGCTCGGGGAGGACGACCACGGCCGTGGGCAGGTGCCCGGAGGGCAGCTCGGCGGCGAGCGCGGCGGTCAGCGCGGCGGGGACACACTCCGCGCCCGGGGCCGGCACCACGTACCCGACCAGCCGGGCCGGGCCGCCATCGTCGGTCCGGGCGATCACGGCCGCGTCGGCGACGCCCGGCTGGCGCAGCAGCGCGGCGGCCACCTCGCCGGGCTCGACCCGCTGGCCACGGATCTTGACCTGGTCGTCGAGGCGACCCAGGTATTCCAGCAGGCCCTCGGCGTTCCACCGGACCCGGTCACCGGTGCGGTAGACCCGGGCCGCCCGGTGGGTGGGGAACCGCTCGGCGGTCAGCTCCGGCCGGTTGAGGTAGCCCATGCCGACCTGCGTCCCACCGATGCACAACTCGCCGACGCCGCCGAGGGGAACCGGCCGCATCCGCTGGTCGAGGACGTGCGCGGTGGTGTTCCACACCGGCCGGCCCATCGGCACGGCGGGCCGGTCGCGGGCCGGGTCGTACCGGCGCGCGGTGACCTCGACGGCGGCTTCGGTCGGGCCGAAGAGGTTCCACAGCGACACGGTCGGGTAGCGGTCGACGACCCGCCGGGCGAGGTCCGCCGGCAGCGCCTCCCCGCTGCAGACCACGTGCCGCAGCGTGGGCAGGTCGGCCGCCGCCGGGTCGTCGAGGAACGGCGCCAGCATCGACGGTACGAAGTGGATCACCGTCACGCCGTGCCGGACGACCAGGTCGGCCAGCCGGGACGGGTCGCGGTGCGCCCCGGGGTCGGCCAGCACCAGCCGGGCGCCGGTCAGCAGCGGCACGAACAGCTCCGGCACCGAGACGTCGAACGAGAACGGCGTCTTCTGCAGCAGCACGTCGTCCGGCCCGATGTCGAGTGTGGCGGGGCCCCATCGCAGCCGGTTCAGCACCGCGCGGTGGCTGTTGAGCGCGCCCTTCGGACGCCCGGTGGAGCCGGAGGTGTAGATGGCGTACACCGGGTCGTCCGGTCCGGCCGGGCAGGGCGGGAGGGTGGTGGCCGTACCGACGGCCAGGTCGGCCACGGTCAACTCGACCAGCGGCAACCCGCGGTCCGCGAACCGGTCCCGCAGGTCGGGCGCGGTGAGCACGGCCACCGGCGCGCAGTCGTCGAGCACGAGCCGGGTCCGGGCCACGGGGTGGTCCGGATCCAGCGGCACGTAGGCCGCCCCGGTCGCGGCGACCGCGAGCAGCGCCACCGGCAGCGGCCGACCCCGGTGCAGGCAGACGGCGACCCGCTGCCCGGGGCCGGCGCCGACGGCTCGCAGCCGCTCGGCCAGGGCGGCCACCGCGGCCAGCACCGCGCCGGCCGTGCTGACCCCGGTCGAGTCGATCAGGGCCGGGGCGTCGGGGTGTGCGCCGGCGTACGCCGCGACCGCGTCGGGCAGGGTCTCCGCGGGCAGCGGTACGCTCGCCCCCTGCCAGGAGGCGACGAGTTCCTCCTGGTCCGGTGAGAGCACCGGCAGGTCGCCGCAGGCGACGTCGGGATCCCGGCCGGCGGCCCGCGCCAGGGTGGCCAGGGCGTCCAGCAGCCGGCGCGCGGACTCGGGCGCGAAGATCGCACTGGCGTACTCCACCAGCAGCTCGAAGCCGGCGGTGGTGTCGCTCGTCTCCAGGGTGAGGTCGAGCTTGGCGTGCCGGCGGGGCAGTTCCACCGGCTCGCTGGTGACGCCGGGCAGGTCGAGCGGTGGCTGCGGGGCGCGGTGCGTGTACATGACCTGCACCAGCGGCGGGCGGCTGAGGTCACGGGTGACGCCCAGATCGTCCATCAGCCCCTCGAGTGGGACCTCCTGCTGTTCGTACGCCCGGGCGCAGGCGTCCCGGACGGAGCGCACCAGGGCGCGGACCGACGCGGAGCGGTCGACGCGGATCCGGATCGGCAGCACCGAGACGAACATGCCCACGGTCTGCTCGGCATCCTCCGGGCGGTTCGCCGCGGGCATGCCGACCAGCAGTTCGTCGGTGCCGGTCCATCGGGCCAGCAGCAACGCGTAGAGCGCCAGCCAGGCCATCGGGGCGGTGGCGCGCTCCTGGCGGGCCAGGTCGGCCACGGCACGGCGTACCCCGACCGGCACGGTGCGGCGTTCCACCCCGCCGGAGTCGGGCAGGACGCGCGGTCGCGGGTGGTCGACCGGGAGGTCGAGGACGGTCGGCGCGCCGGCCAGTTCGGCGCGCCAGAACTCTCGTCCCGCCTCGGCACGCGCCCGGGCCCGGCGGGCGTGGCCCGCGAAGTCCGGCACCGGGGTCGGATCGGGCGCAGCTCCCAGATCGGCGACGAGCAGGTCCAGCGCGTGACCGTCCACCACGGCGTGGTGCACGGTCAGGACGAACGTGTGCTCGGCCGGGCCCGTGCGCAGGATCCGGGCCCGCATCAGCGGCGGCGTCGCCAGGTCGAAGGGGGTCGTCGCCTCCGCGGTGAGCGCGGCCCGCACCCGGCGATCACGATCGTGCTCGTCGTACCCGGTGAGGTCGTCGACGATCACCGGAACCGGGGCCGGCGGGTGCAGTTCGGCCCGGTTTCCGTCGCCGGGCAGGCCCATCCGGAGGGCGTCGTGGCGGACGACCGCCGCGTCCAGCGCGGCCCGTAGCCCCGGCAGGTCGAGCGCGCCGCGAAGCCGCCAGGCCATCGGGATCAGGTACGCGCCGCTACCGTGGTGCAGCCGTTCGGTGAAGACCATCCGCCGCTGGGCGGCGGTCGCCGGGACGGTCTCCGGCGCCGGACACGATGCACTGTCCGGTCCGGAGGACCGGTCGTTCTCGATATTCATCAAAGCCCCCGTCGATGCTTCCAGGGCGGAAGGTTAGCCGACGGGGGCGCAACAGGTGGCCCCTCTTCGATGCGCTCCGGTGACATGTGTGGAATTGATGACAGTCGCCGCCCTTGGGCGGGAAGTTCCGGCCTCCGGCGGTGCGAACCGGCGTCGGCCGGGTATCCAGGGCGGCATGACCGACCTGTACCCCGCCGCCGACGACCGGGAGATCCTGCGCCGGGCGGCCGCCGCGCACACCGCCGCCGTCCGGGACGTGGAGGCGTTCCTGCGCCGACTGCCCGAGACGCCCGACCCGGCCGACCTCACCGAGTACGCGGCCCTGCTCACCCGGGAGGCGCACACCCACGCCGACCGGGAAGCCGCGGCGGACGCGGCCGGCCTGACCATCGGCAGCCTGGAGCCCGACCAGGGCTGACCCGGGCGGGTCGCTCGGTGGCCGGCGCGTCAGCGTTCGACCAGGACGTCGTGCCCGAGGTCGAGCAGGGAGTGCCGCCACTCGTCGTCGGCGTTTCCCCGGCTCGGCTTGGCCGCCGTCAGGGATCGGATCCGCTCGACCGCGTCGCGCATCACCTCGATGTCCTCGGGGGTCAGGTCGACCTTGCGCTTGCGCAGCACGGCGAGGATCTGCCGGCCCGGCTCCGGTAGGTCCAGGTCCGGGTTCGCGCCGAACGCCTCCTCGCCGGAGCCCCGGGTCAGCAGCCACTGCCGCAACTGCTCGGAAGGCACGTTGACCTCGGCGTGGAAGTCGTCCCACAGCACTTCCACCTCAGGCTCGAGCCGTTGCTCTCGTACCATCAGCTTTCCTCTCCGGGCGGCGACCCGGACGGTTCCGGGTGCCCCTCGTCGGTCTGCCCGCCCAGGCCCTCCGGCGGCACCTGCACCCGCGCGGGGTTGGCCGTCGGCGGGGCCAGGATCGGGTCGCTGCGTTCGTCGTCGTCCCGGGTCTCCTCCGGTTCGGTCATCGATTCCCTTCCGGTCAGCGGGGATGCGAGGTCGTGGCCGGGGCGTGGCCCCGAGCGCCGGCCGTCACGTCGAAGGTGAGCCGCCCGTCCCGGGCGTCGACGGTGACCCGCTGGCCGGGGGACAGCTGCTGCTCCAGCAGCATCCGGGACAGGTGGTTGTCCACCTCGCGCTGGATGACCCGGCGCAGCGGCCGGGCGCCGAACTCCGGCTGGTAGCCGTGCTCGGCGAGCCAGTCGGTTCCGGCGGTGGTGAAGTCCACCTCGATGTCCTGGGCGTGCAGCCGCCGGCGGGTCTCCTCCAGCAGCAGCTCGGTGATCTGCCGCAGCTGCTCGGCCTCCAGCCGGCGGAAGATGATCACCTCGTCGATGCGGTTCAGGAACTCCGGCCGGAAGTTCTCCTGCAGCCGGCGCATCAGCCGCTCCCGCAGCTCGTCGTTCTCCTGCTCGCTGCCCGGGGCGCCGGCACCGAAGCCGACCGCGCGCTGGGTGCCGGTGATCAGCTCCGAGCCGAGGTTGCTCGTCATGATCAGGACGGTGTTCTTGAAGTTGACCGTCCGACCCTGGCTGTCGGTGAGCCGCCCGTCGTCGAGCACCTGCAACAGGATGTTGAACACGTCGGGATGGGCCTTCTCGATCTCGTCGAGCAGCACCACCGCGTACGGGCGGCGGCGCACCGCCTCGGTGAGCTGGCCGGCCTCCTCGTACCCGACGTAGCCCGGTGGCGCGCCGACCAGGCGGCTGACCGTGTGCCGTTCCTGGAACTCGCTCATGTCCACCCGGACCATCCGGTCCGCCTCGCCGAACAGCGCCTCCGCCAGCGCGCGGGCCAGCTCGGTCTTGCCGACGCCGGTGGGGCCGAGGAACAGGAAGCTGCCCATCGGGCGGTTCGGGTCGGCCAGGCCGGTGCGGGAGCGGCGCACCGCCTCGGCCACCGCGTTTACCGCGTCGTCCTGCCCGACGACCTTCTCGTGCAGGTGGCCCTCCAGCCGCAGCAGCCGGTCCCGTTCCTCCTCGGTGAGCTGGCTGGCGGGGATGCCGGTGGCCCGGGAGACCACCTCGGCGATCTCGTCCGGCCCCACCTCGGGTACCTGGTTGTCGCCGCCCTCGTCACCGCGCGCCCGGCGGACCTGGTCCTCCAGCTCGGAGACCCGGTCGCGCAGCGAGGAGGCGCGTTCGTACTGCTCGTCGGCGACCGCCTGCTCCTTGTCCCGGCGTACCTCGTCGAGCTGCTGCTCCAGGTCCCGTACGTCGGCGGCGGGGGTGCGGGTACGCAGCCGCACCCGGGCGCCGGCCTGGTCGATCAGGTCGATCGCCTTGTCTGGCAGGTAGCGGTCGGTGATGTACCGGTCGGACAGCTCGGCGGCGGCGACCAGCGCCTCGTCGGTGAACCGCACCTGGTGGTGGGCCTCGTAGCGGTCCCGCAGGCCACGCAGGATGGAGACGGTGTCCTCGACGGTGGGCTCGGGCACGAACACCGACTGGAACCGCCGGGCCAGCGCGGCGTCCTTCTCGATGCTGCGGCGGTACTCGTCGAGGGTGGTCGCGCCGATCACCCGCAGTTCACCACGGGCCAGCGCCGGCTTGAGCATGTTGGACGCGTCCATGCCGCCCTCGCTGCCCGCGCCGCCCGCACCGACCAGGGTGTGGATCTCGTCCAGGAAGATGATCAGCTCCTCGCGGTGCGCCCGGATCTCGTCGATCACCTTCTTCAGCCGCTCCTCGAAGTCGCCCCGGTAGCGGGTGCCGGCGACCAGCCCGGCCAGGTCGAGCTGGACCACCCGCTTGCCGAGCAGTGTCTGCGGCACGTCACCGTCGCATATCCGCTCGGCCAGGCCCTCCACGATCGCGGTCTTGCCGACGCCGGCCTCGCCGATCAGCACCGGGTTGTTCTTGGTACGCCGGGACAGGATCTCCACCGCCTGCTCGATCTCGTCGGCGCGCCCGATCACCGGGTCGATCTGGTCGTTGCGGGCCAGTTCGGTGAGGTCCTGGCCGTACTGGTCGAGCGTCGGCGTGCCCCGGTCCGGCCGTGGGCCGGTCATCGGCCCACGCTCGGCGTTGGCGGCCTGCAACGACTCCGGCTGGATCCGGCCGGCGGCGAGCATCCGGCCGGCCGGGGACTCCGGGTTCAGCGGCAGCGCCATCAGGATGTGCTCGGGGCCGATGTAGTTCGCGCCCATCGCCCGGGACAGCTGGTGGGCGTCGAGCAGCGCCCGCTTGGCGGCCGGGGTCAGCGACAGATTCGGTGGGACCTCACCCTGCGGGGCACCGTCACCGCGCCCGCCCAGCGCGTTGAGCAGGGTGTCCGGGTCCGCGCCCGCCCGACGGACCAGGTCACGCAGCGGCTCGCGCTGCAACGCCGCCCACAGCAGGTGGTCGGTGTCCAGGTCGTTGCTGTGCTTCTGGGCCGCCCGGCGCGCGGCGTCGGCCAGCATCTCCCGGGCGTCGGCGGTCATCAGCCGGGTGATGTCGACCCGGTGCGCGGGCCGGCGCCCGCCCTCGCCCCGGCCGAAGTACCGGGCCAGGAACTCGTCCCACGGGTCGGAGCCGAAGTCACCGGGTCCAATCATGTCTGTCCTCCGCGGTCGGGCGCGAGACGGTCGGCACGGGCTACCCGGCCCTCGGCCGGACAAACTCCGCCCGGTGGCACACGGGTGGTCGGGCCGGCCCGGGCGGTCGAGCCGCTGGTGCCGGGCGAACCACCGCCCCGCCGCCGCGCGGGCCGGCCGGTCGGGTGGCAGGCTGGACCGATGGACCCGAAACCGCTGCTCATCGTGGACGCCGCCAACGTGGTCGGATCCCGCCCGGACGGCTGGTGGCGAGACCGCGCCGGTGCCACCGCCCGGCTGCGCGACGCCCTCGCGCCGGTGGGCGGGCACGGGGTGCCGCCGGACCTGCCCCCGCCGGTGGAGGTGGTACTGGTGGTCGAGGGCGCCGCCCGGAAGGTGCCCGGGGTCGACGGGGTACGCGTGGTGCCGGCCGCCGGTTCCGGCGACGACGCCGTGGTCGACCTGGTCGCCGGGGCCGGGGACCGGCGTCGGCTGGTGGTGACCGCCGATCGCGAGCTGCGCCAGCGGGTCACCGCGCTCGGCGCCGAGGTGCACGGCCCGCGCTGGCTACGTGACTGACCCGCCCGTGGTCGCAGTCGGTGACACGCCGCCCACCGGTCCCACGAATCGGACCCGCCGCGCCTGCGGTCGACAACCGGTCAGGGAGGCAGGAACACTGACAGGGCGGATGTTCTTTCCCCGACCGGCATAGGCTCTAATGGAGTCCTCCCCGCCCCCAGGAGGTTCCGCGTGGCGAGCGTCGCCGAGCTCAAGGCAGCCATCGATGTCGCGCTCCAGCAGATCGGTGACGGCCAGAGCGCCGTGCAGGCCGCCGGCGAGAAACTGGCCGAGGCGCAGCAGACCCTCGCCGGTGCGCTGGAGGGCAGCGGCCACACCACGGTCGAGGCGGCACAGGCGTCACTGACCCAGGCCAGCCAGGAACTGGAGGAGTGCCTCGCCGCGACGCTCGTCGCGGTCGAGCAGGCCCAGCAGTACGTCGCGACGCTGTAGGGGCCGGGCGTGTCCATCGTCGAGGATGTCGGCGCGCAGGTCCGTGCCACCGCCGAGGAGCTGCCGCTGGGCCTGCTGGCGCAGGCGCTGGAGCGGTTCGGGCTGGCCGCCGAGCGGCTGCGCTGGGTACGCCAGGAGTCTGCCAACCCGATGGGCGTGCCGGAGCTGTCCGCCGCCACCGAACACGCCGAGACCGCCGGGTACGCGTTGCGGGTGGCCCAGGAGCAGCTGACCGCGTACCTGGCCGCGATCGGGCTGGCCCCCGACGGTGGCGCGCCGCCGTCGGCCGCCGAGCAGGAGCGCCGGCCGGCGCACGACGCGCCCCGGACGGCCGAGCCGGTGGCCGCCGCGCCGGAACCCGCCGGTGAGGTGCGGCTGCGCCGCTGGTGGTCGGTACGGGTGGCGGAGCTGACCGGCGGGCGGGAGGGCCCGCCCGAGGAGCCCGACGACCGGATCGCCGACTCCCGGGAGCTGCTGCACCGGGTGGTGCGCGGGGTCCGCGCCGGTGACCGCGACCGGCTGCACCGGGACCTGCGCGGCGCGCACGCCGACGTCGGACTGGGCCTGGCCGCGGTGGCCCCGCCGCTGCTGCGGGACCTCGCCGGGGAACTGCTCGGCCACCCGCCACGCGGCGACGACCTGCCCCGGCTGCACCGCGAGCTGGACGGCCGGGTCCGGGACCTGCTGCCCGGACTGCCCGACCCGGTGCTGGACACCCTGCTCACCCGGGTCTGCCGGATGCCACCACCCCGCCGCGGCGACGGCGAGCAGCAGCAACACGCCGCCGACCCGGCCGTCACCGCCGGAGTACTCACCGGCGTCCTGCTCGCCCGCCTGGGCCGCGACCTGCCCGCCGAGGGTGAAAGGAAGGGCCCCCTCTTAACGCCTGAGGTAGTAAAGGGGCCCCCTCCTAACACGAGCGGCGGCTACCGCGCGAGCATGAACGGCGGCTCCGGCGCGTATCCGTACGACGGGTCCCGCCCGGGGCCGGGCCGGCCGGGGCACGGGATCGATGGCTGACCGGCGCAGCCAGCTGGTCGCCCGGGTCCGGGAGCTGCTCGCCGAGGCGCTCGGCGCGTCCCGCATCCGGTCGGCGGCGGCACACACCGCCCTGGCCGCCGCACGGGAGCGGTCGGTGCGGGTGCGCCGGGCCGCTGCCGGCGTACCGGAGCGGGTGGGGGCCGAGCACGACCGGCGCCTCGCCGAGATCGACGCCCGGCACGCGTCGCGGCTCGCGACGCTGGCCCGGCGGGCGGCGGAGGCCGCGGCCCGGGAGGCGCCCGGCGCGGGCTCGGCGGAGTGGACGGAGTGGCGGCCCACCCCGGCCGACCGGGCCGAACCGCCGGGCGCGACGCGCGTCGGCACCATCCGGCTGCCCGACGCCGAGCCGGTGCCGGCGCTGGTGGCACTGCTCGACGGTGGGCACGTGGCGCTCGACGGGGACGCGGAGGGCTGTGCGGCGATGGTGTCCGCGCTGCTGCTGCGCGGCCTCGGCCGGGCCACACCGGGCAGCGTACGGCTGGTCGGCTACGACCCGGACCACCTCGGCGGCGGGTTGGCCGGCTTCGCTCCGCTCGGTACGGCCGGGCTGCTCACCTTCGTCGGCCCGGGCGGCCTGGGCCGGCTGCTGGACGACCTGGTGGAGCAGATCCGCCGGATCAACGAGACCGTCCTCGCCGGTGAGCACGCCTCGCTGCGCGGCCTGGCCGCCGCGACCGGCCGCCGGCCGGAGCCGTGGCGGGTGGCGGTGCTCCTCGGCGGGGACGAGTTGTCCCGGCACGAGCGCGGCCAGCTCGACCGGGTGGTCCGGGCCGGTGCCGCGTGCGGGGTGCACCTGATCGTCCGGGGCGTTCCGCTGCCCGACCATCCGACGGTCACCCGGGTGGTGGTCACCGCCGACGGTGCCCGGGTCGGCACACTGCCGGTACGCCTCGACCCGCCGCCACCGGCCGCCCTGGTCACCGAGACCTGCCGGCGGATCGCCTCGGTGGTCAGCGCCGGTCCGGCGCCCACCCCGTTCACCGACCTGCTGCCCCCGCCCGAGCAGATGTGGCGGGAGGATTCGGCGACCGGGCTGACCGCCCCGATCGGTGAGGGGCCGGACGGCCGGGCCGTGCTGCTGACCCTCGGTGACTACCCGCCGCACGCGCTCATCGGTGGCCCGTCCGGCACCGGCAAGACCAACCTGATCTTCGCCTGGATCGGCGCCCTCGCGGCCCGCTACTCCCCCGCCGAGCTGGAGTTCTACCTGCTCGACTTCAAGGAGGGGGTGTCCTTCGCCCGGTTCGCCAAGGGCCGGCGGGACCCGAGCTGGCTGCCGCACATGCGTCTGGTCGGCATCAACGTCAACACCGACCGAGAGTTCGGCCTGGCGTTGCTGCGGTTCCTCGCCGAGGAGCTGCGCCGGCGGGCCGACGCGGCGAAGAAGCACGAGGTCACCAAGCTGGCCGAGCTGCGTGCGGTGGACCCGACCGGGCACTGGCCACGGATCGTCGCGGTCGTCGACGAGTTTCAGATGCTGCTGGCCGGCCGGGACGCGGTGGCCCGGGAGGCGGCCGACCTGCTGGAGGACCTGGCCCGGCGGGGCCGTTCGCAGGGCATCCACCTGGTGCTGGCCTCGCAGGACGTACGCGGCATCGAGGCGCTGTGGGGGCGGCCGGCGCTGGTAGCCCAGTTCACCCTGCGGATCGCGCTGCCCAAGGCGCTGCGGATCCTGGCCGAACGCAACGACGCCGCCCAGTCGCTGCCGAAGTTCCACGCGGTGGTCAACGCCGAGTCGGGCCTGCCGGAGGGCAACGAGGTGGCCCGGATCCCGTCGGCCAGCGACTGGGAGACCTGGAGTGAGTTGCAGAACCGGCTGTGGCGGATGCGCCCGGCCGAGGCGGCGCCGGCCCGGCTGTTCGACGGCGACGCGATCCCCCGGCTGACCGAGGCACCGGACTTCCGGGCGCTGCGGGCGCCGGAGACCGGCACGCCGCGCGGCCCGGTCGCGCTGCTCGGCGAGATCATCGACGTGCAGGCCCGCTCGGCGGCGCTGCGGCTGCCCCGGGCGCCCGGACGCAACCTGGCCGTGCTGGGCACCCGGGTGGACGAGGCGTGCGCGGTGCTGGACGCCGCGGCCCGGTCGCTGGCCCGCCAGCACCGGCCCGGCAGCGCCCGGTTCTCCATCGCCTGCCTGGACCCGGACTCCGACCCGGCGGCCCGGGCGCTGTACGAGGACCTCGCCGACGACGCCGCCTGGTACGACGAGGAGACGGTGGCCGAGTTGGTGGCCGAGACGGCCGACGGCCTCGGCGCACCAGGTGCCGCCGGTACGCCGCACTACCTGCTGCTGTTCGCCGTCGATGCGGCGGCCGGCGCGCTCGCCGCGCGGGCCGGCAGCGCCACCGGACTGGAGCATCTGCGCCGGATCCTGCACGACGGTCCGGAGCGGCGGACGCACGTGCTGGCGTGGTGGCGCGGGGTGGCCCGGATGCGCGCCGACCTGGGTGGTGCGGGCGCCCGCACCGACCAGATCGGCGCCTGGGTGGCGCTGGACGCCCACGGCGGGGAGCTGGGCTCGTCGCTGTACCCCGGCACCGGCGGGCCGGACTGGTATCCCCGGCCGTGGCGGGGGCTGTTCTTCGACCGCGCGGTGCACCGCACCGGGCAGACCATCATCCCGTACGGACCGTCACGATGAACGAACCGGTAACCAGCGAGACGTACGCGGCCCAGCTCCGGCGGCTCGCCGAGCTGAGTGCGCGGGTGCACGAGCAGCGCGAGGAGGCGCGCGCCTGGTACGAGCAGCAGTGCGCGGCGGCCGACCGGGCGGTGGCCGAGTCCGCCGACGAGGTCAACCGGGCCGAGCGGGAGCTGGTCGCGGCGCGCGAGGCGCAGGAGCGGGTGGACGCCGAGGTCGCGGTGCTGTGGCAGGAGTTGAACGCCCGGCTGGGCGGCGGCGGGCGGCGGGCCGGTACGCCACCGGCACCCGCGCCGGACGCCACCGGTGATCCGGATTCGCTGCTGGACGGGGCGCGGGACCTGCTGCACCGTACCCGGCAACCGGGCGAGCTGCCGGGTAGCGCCAACCCGATGCTGGCGTTGTCCGGGGTGGCCGGGGCGGTGCTGGCGTACGCGCTGGGCGTCGGGGCCCGGGCGCTGGCCGGCCGTGCCGACGGCGAGCTGGCCGTCGGCCTGCCGGTGCTGGCCCTGGTGGTGACGCTGCTCGGCCCGGTGATGGGCCTGGTACCGGCCCGAGTGCTCGCCGACCGCCGCCACGCCGTCCTCAGCCCTCGCCCGGTCCTGATCGTCATAGCCGCCGGCCTGGCCACCACCGTCCTCCTCCTGACCGTCATCCGTTACTGAGCCTGTAGTCAGCCATCAGCAACTCGTACGTTTCTGTACGAGTGGTCCTTAACGGTGTCACCACGCCCGGGTGGGGTTGTGGTGTCCTGATGAAGGTCTCGCGTTTCCTTCCGCCTGTGGGGCAGTGTTGCGCCACCTGCCCGCACCACTCCAGCTTTGCGGCTGGGGCGGTTGGTGCGGGTCTTCTGGTCGGCTCCACGCGGTTTCGGCACACGTGGTGTGCCCCGGTCTCCGGCCACTCCGGTACCGGTCATACTGGCCGACGCCAGGTCGGCGAGGTTCCTGGCGGCGTTTGCGTCCCGGTCCATGACCAGGCCACAGGTGTCGCAGGAGAAGACTCGCACGTGCAGCGGCAGCTTGGCTTTCATTGTCTTGCACGCCGAGCAGGTCTTCGACGACGGATACCAACGCGACGCCACCACCGTGGCGCAAGCTTTGCGCTCGCCCTTGTACGTGAGCTGACGGCGAATCTCTCCGAATCCCGCGTCGCTGATCTTGCGGGCGAGTCGGCGGTTGCGGAGCAGGCGTTCGCCTTCACCCACCGCTTCGACGGCTCACGGTATGCGGTCTTCCCGGTCCTCGGATCGTGCACGGCAGGCCCCTGGCTACGGGAGACGCGGCGGGACAGGCGACGCAGCCGCTTCTGTTCACCCTCGTAGTGTTTGGGGTTGTCGACGTAGCGGATCTGACCGGTGCTGTCGGCCATCACGGCGAGGACCTTCACACCCAGGTCCACGCCCACCACAGCATCGGGCCGGGCCACCCGGGTGATGTCGCGTTTGGCTTCGACCTGAAAGGAGACGAACCAGCGTCCCCGCTCCCACCGGACGGTGGCGGACAGGATGCGGGCCGTACCGGCCTGGACCCGGGTGCGCAGCTTGACCGTGGGTTCGTGGGTGCGCAGCGTGCCCAGCACCGGCAGCGTCACGTGCCGGTCATCGGCGACGCGAATACTGCCGGTAGTGAACCGGCACGCCAACCGGGCCTTGTGCTTCTTCTTCCACCGCGGCATACCCATCCGGGCACCACGACGCTTGCCGTTCTTCGACCTGGCGTAGTTGTCGAACGCAGCGGCAGCGTTGGCGAAACCGGTGTTGTACGCCTCCTTCGAGTTCTCACCCCACCAGGACGCGAACCTCGGATCGGTGTGCTTGACCCAGTTAAACTCCTTCCGCAGAGCGGCCAGCGACCACGACCGCCACGGCGTCAACTCATCGGCGGCAAGACCGTAGGTGGCCTCGGCCTTACACTGCCAC
This sequence comes from Micromonosporaceae bacterium KJ-029, assembly GCA_005402585.1. Lineage (GTDB taxonomy): Bacteria > Actinomycetota > Actinomycetes > Mycobacteriales > Micromonosporaceae > Micromonospora. Next base: position 196,997 of record BIFP01000022.1, read on the forward strand.
CACGCAGCGGTCACCCAACCCACCGCCCAGTTGAAGGCGGCCCTGGCAGCACCGCAATGCGAACGCAACGCGGCTTCCTGGGACACGTTCGGATCCAGAGCGAACTTGAACGCCTGAACCACGAAACCGGGCTGCGGACAGAACTTCTTCACCTCAGCCGGTCACCCCCGATCGGGTGAGCGTCGACGTACCGAACCGACCGTTCCGGAGCGATCGGCTCTCCAGTGGCAGCGTCCGTGCAACTCGCCGCGAACATCTGCCGTTCAGAAAGCGGTTGGAACCGTCCCCCGTGGACGTACCAGCCACGCACCTCCTTGACCGGTATACGGATCCCGTTCGCGAGCGTGTGACCGGTCTCCTCGGTGAAGGTACGCAGGACGACGCTGGCCCCTTCTCCAGCCTCGACAGTGCGGAGAAGTTCGTCTACGACGAACGGGTGCTCGACGGAATATGTCCCGTCGTGGAGCTCGTCGATCGCGGTCGACCAACCGTTACCGAGGGTCAGGATGTGCCCAGAGCCACCCGCAGGGGTCGTGAGGGCGGCCAGGAACTCAGTCCGCACTACCGGTCTCCCTCCGGTGCTACGGCGATTGCGCGGGCGGCACGGACCTTCGCGACGCCCTGCCCGTACAGGCGGACACACATCAAGGTGAGCATCTCGGTGATGTCCTCCACCAAGTCGTCGGTGCTCTCCTCAGGATCGAGGATCACCAGTTCACGGCCAGCCGCGGACAATGCGGCCTGTAGATGTCCGACGCCGAAACGGGCCAGCCGGTCACCGTGTTCGACCACGATCACCAACGCCCTCGGGTCGGCCAGAATACGGTGCAACCCACGGCGTTCACCGGTCAAGCCGGACCCGACCTCAGTCACGACCTCACCCACAGCAAAGCCGCGCTTCCCGGCCTCGGTCACGACGCGGGCGACCCGCCGGTCAAGGTCCGACTTCTGATCGACCGACGAGACCCGGCAGTACGCCACGACACGGCCGGAAACCTGCTCACGCGGCTCCCCGACAATCCAGGCACCAGACGGCGCCTGACGGACCGGGACAGGCCTCTCGCCGTCCCTCACCCACCGCCAGGCGGTCTGGTAACCCACACCCTACCGGCGTGCCCACTTCGAAAGCTTCACCCGATCACCATATGTGACTACAGATGACTAGATTTGACCGCAAGTTCGGAGCAGTTGTTAGCCCCTGATCCACCCACACCGTCGGGGTCAGGCCGGGGTGAGGACGGCTTCGCGGAGGAGGCGGCGGGTGAGGGTGAGGCGGTCGGCGTCGTCGTCGAGTCCGGGCAGGTCACCGACCCGGGTGACCGCGCCGGTGAGCAGGGCGCGTACCGCGGGCTCGCACTGGGCGGGCAGGGTGATCGTGCGGTCGAACAGGCGCAGCGCGACCCGGTCGCCCTGCGGCGCGAGCTGCCACCGCAGGCCGGCGCGGAGGCTGACCCGGCTGTCCGGGTCCAGCGCGGCGATCGCGGCGGCCTGCGCGAGGGGCCGGATCGGTGCCGGGCGGGACGCCGGCCAGACGCGCTGCCGCAGCCGGGCCGCCACCGCGCCCGGGTCGGCCCGCAGCAGCCAGTCGCGCAGCACCTCGATGGTCTCGGTCAGCTCCGGCTCGACGGCGTCCGGGTCGGCCAGGTCGGTGCCGAACGGCAGGGTGGCCCGCAGCCGCCGGTCCTCGGCGGCCAGCGCGAGCAACTCCTCGACCAGCGCGTACCGGGTCAGCGCGCGGACGCCGACGGTCAGGTGCAGCGAGCTGGACTCCTGCGCCTGGGCGCTGTGCAGCCACCCTCTGGGCAGGTAGAGCGCATCACCCGGATCGAGTACCACGTCCAGGGCGGGTCGGCCCTGCGCCGTGGCGGAGACCTCGTCGGCCCGACCGCCCCACGGCTGGCGTTCCAGCGGGTCGGGCAGCACCGGTGGATGGATGCGCCAGTGCTTGCGACCGTCGACCTGGAGCACGAAGACGTCGTGGGTGTCGTAGTGGGTGGCGAAGCCCTGGCTGCCGGGCGGGGTGAGGTACGCGTTGACCTGCAACGGCTGGCCGACGGCCAGGTTCAGGTCCCGGGTGAAGTCGACGAGTGCCGGCCAGTTGCGGTGCAACCCCTGCAGGACGAGGGTGGCGCCGCCCGCGTACAGCTCCAGCACCCGCTCGTCGAGGACCTGGTCGCCGATCTCGGCGCCGGCACCACCGCCGCCGGTGTAGCGCGCCACCGGCAGCAGCTGGCCGTCCTTGGCCACCCGCAGGAACGGGGTACGCAGACCGCGCCGGCTGAGCAGTTCGTCGGCGTCGGCGGGGCTGAGCAGGTCGGTGAAGCCGGCCGGGTTGGGCAGCTCGGCGGCGCGGGACAGCAGCGGCGTCTGTCCCCAGTGGGCGGCGGCGAACTTTCCCGGCTCCACGCTGACGCAGCGGGCCAGCGCCGCCACGGCGGACGCGGACGGAACCGCCGGGCGGCCGTGGCCGCCCGGCGGGTCGAGATACGTCATGGCGGCCCGTTACCGGGCGCCGCCGTCGGCGCCGCCGTCCTGCTGGCCCGGCGTGGCACCGCCGTCGGCCGGGCCCTCGGCACTGCCGTCGGCGCCACCGTCGTGCTGGCCGGGGGTCGCGCCCCCGTCGGCCGGCCCCTCGGCGCTGCCGTCAGCGCCGCCGTCGTGCTGGCCCGGCGTGGCACCGCCGTCGGCCGGGCCCTCGGCACTGCCGTCGGCGCCACCGTCGTGCTGGCCGGGGGTCGCGCCGCCGTCCGCCGGGCCTTCCGGCCCGCCGCCGCCGGTGGTCTGCATGTCGTCGTCGTTGAGTGGCATCGTGCTCCCTCGGATGGACCCGCGCCCGCCGTCGGTCGGGTGCGTCGTGCCGCGGGTGGTACCCCGCGCCCGATCTTCTCTAACCACACTGCAACTCACCGTAGACGCCCGAACCGCCCAACACGACCGGTTCCGGCGGCGAGGGCCTCCGGCCCCGCCCCCAACGGCGGGCGGGGCGCGACGTACCGGGTCAGGGCATCATCCGGGCGAGGTCGGCGGGCATGGTGTCCTTCACCTCGTCCCACTCGCCCTGGGTGATGTGCCGGCGCAGGGTGTCCAGCACCACCTGGACCACCCGTTCCGGGCCGCCCTCCACGTCGTACGGGAAGCCCTGTCGGACCTCGTAGAGGAAGTCGTCGCGGTTGAGCTTGATCGGCACGTTCTGCGGCTGCCACCCGTCGAAGTAGATACCCCGCACGAGCATCGGCAGCTGCGCGGAGAACTCCACGCTCTCCGTCACCGGCATCCGGTCCCGCAGCAGGTGCAGCACCGTACGCAGCGCCGCGAACGACTGGTTGCGCTGCGCCTTCGGCCACCCGTACGCCTGCTCGATGTCCTTGAGAATCAGGTTGGTCTTGTCCACCGAGGACTCGACCGCCGACTGGAACTGCTCAGCCATCTCCCCACCCCCGTAGGTCGGTCTCCCACCGTCGGTCGTCGTGACGTCGCGGCGGGCCCGTCGGGCCGCGCCGTGGCCGGATCGGGCTGGCCCGCCCGGCGCGCGGCGCCCGTCGGACCTGATCGGACGCGCCGACGACGTGCAGCACGGCGGTTCCCCGCCGGTGCGCCACCACCCGAGCCGTCATCGCCAACCACCTCCGTGGTGTCGGTCGCGCGCACGGTCGCCCCAACCGACCGCACTCCGCCCATGGTGTGCATAGGAAGGGTGAGCCGGCCTCACCCCATCGGGATGAGACCGGCGGACGTCTGCCACGGGTACGGGGCGGCAGATGACCATCTGCCGCCCCGTACCCGGATGTGTCAGTTATGTGGGGTTACTTCGGGCCGTTGCCGTTGAAGGCCCGCTTGCACTCCTTGAAGTCGACCTCGACGCGCTGACCCAGGTCCACGTTGACCGGGGTGGTCTGCAGCACGGTGCCGTCGGGGCGCTCGCAGGTGAGGATCCACGGCTCGGTGTAGAAGCCGGTCTGGTTGCCGCGGACACCGTCGGCCTGGTAGGCCGGGATCGGCCGGTACGACGGGTTGACCGCCCACTCGAACTTGCCGTTCGGGTTGACGATGTCCAGCTCCGAGGTGAGCGCGGTGGTGAACGACGTGGGCCGGACGCCGCCGTCGGGCTGGGCGTACGGGCTGGTGTACATGTCGAAGGACTTGCTGATGCGCAGCACCGCACCCTTGGGCGCCTTGCCCTCGATGATCGAGTGCTCGCTGCGGTCGGCGGTGGTCTCGAGGGCCTCGAGCATCGCGTTGCGGTGCGTGGCGTAGGTGTCGAGCACCTGGGTCTGGTAGGTCCGAGCCACGCCGGGGTTCGGGCAGGTCTCGGTGGTGATGGACAGGCCACGGGTGGCGTAGTACGCCCAGTCGATGGCCTCACCGGTCGTCTCGTAGTCCTCGGCCGACGGCAGCGCCTTGTACGTCGGGCCGTACTGCTCGGCGACGGCGGAGGCGAGCCGGTGCAGGCGCGCGGTGTCCTGCGCCGGTCCGGCGGCCAGTTGCAGCGGCGGGTAGAGGACCACCCGGATACAGGTGTGCTGGGTGTTGAACACGGTCGCCTGCCGGGTGGAGAGCAGCCACTCCATGTTCTTGGTCTCCGGCTCCGACCACGGGGCGACGCCGCCGGTCGAGATCGGCAGCCAGCCCATGCCGTAGTTGCGGTTCATGTCCGCGTTGGTGTCGGTCTGGCGGCGGTTACGCACGAAGCCGTCCACGTTCACCACCGGCACGACCACGAGCCGGGTCCGGTCGAGCAGGTCCGCCACGTACGGGTCCTTGGCGTTCTTGACCAGGTCGATGGCGAACTCCATGGTCAGCTCGCCGCTGGGCCACTCGTTGCCGTGGTGCATGGCGACGTTGACGAAGACGGGCTTACCGTCGTTCTGCTGCACGTTGTTGCTGATCTCGATGCCGTGCACGGTCCGGCCGGAGGTCGTCTTGTGCGGCAGCGTGATGGGCTTGACCAGCGTCGGGTGCTCGGCGGCGAGGGTGGCCATGTCGTTCTCGTAGTCGGCCAGCGTGCGGTACGCCGTGTTGCCGCTGGGCAGGGCGGAGGGCTCCGCGGCGGCGGCGGGACCGGTCGACGATGCGACGACGCTGGCCAGACCGATGGTGAGTGCCGCGCCGAGAGCCGTCAGGCGACGACTCCGGCGGGAGGGTTGAGTGTGGACCACGAGGTTTCCCTTCTGGGCGGGGGGTTCAGGTCTGCAAAGATTCATTCACTCCAGGGACTGATGGTTGCTTCACATTCAAGATGCTTGCTGACCAGCGGACCAGACGCTGATGATCTCCATTTGGTAACGACACGGAGCCGCCACACGGTTTGACGGACGTGATCATGATCGGAAACGCCGACGCAATCGGCCCGACACATTCGAGATCGGCGGACGCCGTTTCACCAGGTACCGGCCACCGAGCACCGTCCACCAGGCACGCCCGGCGCGGCGCGCGTCGGCCTCGTCTCGACCCACACGAGGGGCAGTCGTCGAGATCGGGCCAGGGGTGACGCTGGCGTGTCTCCCGGAGACACGCCCTACGCGGTGTCCGGGAGGAGCGCCTGGAGTTGCTGCGCGTTGGTCTGCGCAAAGTCGCGGTAGCAGTTGTTGAAGAGGACGTGGGTCTGGTCGGTCCGGGTGGCCAGCTCGCGCAGCCTGGGGGCCCAGTCGCGCAGTTCGCGGTCGGAGTAGCGGTAGCCGAACTTCTCGTAGATGTCCCGGCTGGTCCACTTGTCGCTGTGCCCGTGGAAGCGGACGACGGCGAGGTCCGAGGTGGCGGCCAGCACCGGCGGCACGGAAGAACGGTGCCCCTGCGGCATGTCCACGCTGACGTACGCCAACTGGTGCTCACGCAGGAAGGCCAGCGTCTCCTCGGCGTTGTCCCCGTCGAACCAGGAGGCGTGCCGGAACTCGAAGACCGGCCGCAACGGCGCGCAGCGGCGGGTCACCTCCAGCAGGTACCGCTTGTTGTCCCGCCGGATGGTGAACCACGGCGGGAACTGGAACAGCAGGGCGCCGAGCTTGCCGGCCTCGACCAGCGGATCGAGCGCGCTGAGGAAGCGGGTCCAGACCTCCTCGTACGCCTGCGGCGGCAGGTCGTCCGGGTAGAGGTTGCGCTTGTCGGTGTCCGGCCGCAGGTCCTTGTAGATCGCGCTGACCTTGGTCGGGTGGCCGGTGAGCAGGCTGAACGCCTTGACGTTGAAGGTGAAGCCGGCGGGGGTGCGCTCGGCCCACAGCCGGGCCGTCCGCTCGGCCGGCGGCGAGTAGTAGGTGGCATCGACCTCGACCAGCGGGAACTGCCGCGCGTAGTGGGCCAGCCGCTTCTCCGGCGTGTCGGCCGTTCGGGGGTACCAACCGGAATCCAGCAGGGTCCGGTCGGTCCAGGATGCGGTGCCCACCCTGATCTCGCCCATGGGTGAAGTTCACCGCGTCCCGGACCGACCGGCAACCGCTGCGGGTCAGGCCGCCCGGCGCTCCCGGTTCTGCTTGCAGGCCACGCAGGTGGTGGCCGAGGGGAAAATCTCCAGCCGTTCCACCGGGATCGGCGCGGTGCAGGCCTCGCAGAAGCCGTAGCTGCCCTCTTCGAGACGGGCCAGGGCATGTTCGTACTGGGCCCGACGATCGAGGATGGTCCGCAGCAGGGACTGGGCGGTGTCCCGCTCGGCGGTCTTGGTCCCGCTGTCGGCCTGGTCGTCGCCCGCGGTGTCGCCGACCTCGACCAGCCGCAACACCTGGCTCTGCTGCACGGCCTGCTCGTACTCCGCGGACAACTCGTCGTGGCGGGCCTGCAGGGAGAGTCGGATCTGGTCGATCTCCGCCTGGGATCGGCCCGTGCCGACCGTGTCGTGGACGAGCATGGCTGCCTGCCTTCCTGGGCTTCGTCGTCGCCACGGGTGGGGCCGTCCCCACCCGGTCATACCGCCCATGGGTGATCACCCGGGCGCTGTGAGCCCCGCGATTACCCCCCTCGTCCGGCGGTCAAACCGGCTCCTCGCCGGATTCCACGATCGCGGGACGACGGGGGTCGTCGGCCCGGACCACCAGGTCGGCGAAGCTGGCCGGGGCGACCTCGTCGGCGTACCGGGCGAACGCCGGGAGGGTCCACGCCAGCTCGGGGTCGGTGCGCCGGTCCAGCGCCCCGGCGGACAGCTCCAGGTGCACGGTGACGTCGAACGGGAGCCCGCCGCCGAGCAGGAACGCGCCGCTGACCAGGACCACCCCGCCGGGTGGCAACTCGACGTACGCGGCGCGGCTGGCCCGGTCCACCCGGGCGTCCCACAGCGAGGGCAGCAGCCGGCCGGTCCCGTCCGGTCCCGCCGGGTCCAGCACCTCGCGGCGCAGGCCAGCCTCGTCGACCCAGCCCTCGTAGTACGCGTCCGGGTTGGTCCGGCCCTGTTCCAGTCGGACCGAGGCCGGGCGCAGGAAGTCCTCGGCCCGTACATGCAGCACGGGGCGGCCCCGGGCGCGCAGCGGGTCGACCAGTGCGGCGGCCAGTGCGTCCGGGCCGGCGGCGGGGGCGCCGTCGACGGCGACCCGTAACCGTCCGGCCGGCGTGGCGTCGGCGAGCCGCTCGGCCAGTTCGGCGACCAGTCGCCGCGGTGAGATGGGACGCACGCGCATCCGACCATCGTGCCGGGTGGCCGGGCTGCGGTCGCGACGACCCGGTCCGCGAGCCCGCGCCAGGCGCCGGTCGGCCGGCGGTGACCCGGGACGTCAGCCGGTGCGGTCGAGGGTGACCCGAGCGTCGTCGGCCAGCCGGTAGCCGACGCCGTAGACGGTGGTGACCAGGGGGACATCCACCCCGACCTTGCCGCGCAGTCGGCGCACGTGCACATCCACCGTACGCACGCCCGCGTGCTCGTAGCCCCAGACCGCGTTGAGCAGCTGGAGCCGGGTGAACACCCGCCGGGGGTGCGCCACCAGGTGCAGCAGCAGGTCGAACTCCAGCCGGGTCAGCGGCAGCGGCTCGCCGTCGCGCAGCACCGACCGGGAGGAGGCCAGGATGTGCAGGGTGGGGATGGTCGGGGCGAGTTGCCGCGACGGTGCCCGTCCGGCCGGGACGGCCTCGGTGCGCCGCTCGGGCACCACGGGGCCAGCGCTGGAGATGGTGCCCTCGCCCCGCTCCAGCATCTCCCGCGCCGCCTCCAGCAACCGGCGCGCGGCCGGGGTCAGCGACTCCTCGCAGGCCAGCGGGATGGAGAGGGTGACCGTGAGCACGGCGGGGGTGCTGTTCGGACGGCGCTGCCCGCCCGGAGGCCGACCGGGGACTGCGGGTTGGGACGTATGCCATCCGGCGCGCGACGAAGCGGGGCTGACCGACATGGTCCTCCTTGGCTGATCCGGGTATCTCCCCACGGCCCGGGACGCCGCCTTATCGATGCTTCCCGGCACCCGTGCAGGGGTCAAGGGGCGGCTGCGTTGCATGACTGTGACAATTGACCGACACATCGGAGCCGACCGCTCGCTCTGCGTGCGAGGCCAGATGATTACAGCAGAGTCGCGAAGTTGACCCGATACGGGGGTCGCCGTCCGAGTTCGCATTTCCCGTCGGGCGTGCCGCGGCGGGGTGCGCGCACCGCCGGTGAGGCCGGCTAGTTCCCAGGACAGCACGGCGCGGCGCGCCCGCCTCGGGGCACGCCGCGCCGGGCGGCCGGGCTCAGCGTTCGACGATCACCCGGGCGTCGTCGGCGAGGCGGTACCCGACACCGTGGACGGTGGTCAGCAGCGGCGTGTCGGGGCCCAGCTTGGCGCGCAGCCGGCGGACGTGCACGTCGACGGTGCGGGCCACCGCGTGGTCGTACCCCCAGACCGAGTTGAGCAGTTGGAGCCGGGTGAACACTCGGCGTGGCCGTTCGGCCAGGAAGAGCAGCAGGTCGTACTCGATGCGGGTCAGCGGGACGGCCTGGCCGCCCTTCAGCACCGTCCGCGGCCCGGCAAGGATGCGTACGGCGCCGGAGTCCTCCGTCGCGGCCAGGTCGGCGACGCCGTGCGACAGCCGCCCCTCGCCCGACTCGGCGAGCTCACCCAGCAGTTCCAGCAGGCGGGCCAGGCGCGGGCTCACCGAGTCGGTGCCGAGGTCGACGGTGATGGTCAGGGTCGGCCCGGTGCGTGGCCGCACCAGCCGGGCCCGGTTGGTGCGGCCGGGCGGGTGCTTGCGCGGGCTGATGGCGACGACGGACATGGTGGCCTCCTGGGGACTACCGCCACGCCGGGTGGGGCGTGGCGGTCAGCGGGACGCCCGGCCGGCGGCCGCCGGGGGCGCGAGGATGGACGGGCGGGACGGCGGGGTGGGACCGAGCACGGGCAGGCCGGCGATCCGCCAGGCGGCGAAGCCACCAATCACGTCGGTGGCCCGGAACAGGCCGAGGTCCTGCAACGCGGCGGCGGCCAGCGACGAGGTGTAGCCCTCCTGGCAGAGGACCACGACGGGCAGGTCGTAGCCGACCGCCTGGGGCAGCCGGGCCGGGCAACGCGGGTCGAAGCGCCACTCCAGCACGTTGCGCTCGACGGCGAGCGACCCCGGCACGGTGCCGTGCGCGGCCCGCTGCGCGGCGGGCCGGATGTCGACCAGCAGGGCACCGCCGGCCCGGTACGCCAGATGCGCCTGCTCGGGGCCGAGCCGGTCGAGCCGGGCCCGGGCGGCGGCCAGGATCTCGTCGATCCCCCGGGACCCCGGGGGCGGCACCGGCGCCGGACAGCTGGCGGCGGCGGGGTCGGTCTGCGACATCATCGGTTCCTTCCAGGAAGTTCGGGTGACACGTCGGGCACCGGCCGGGCGGGGCACGGAGCGACGGACTGACAAGATCACCATGCCACGCCCGCCTCGGCCACGTCGGCGACGAGCAGCCGGCCCCCCGCGAGGTGGTAGCGGGTCATCCGGCGCAGCGCCGGGCGGTAGACGTGGACGCTGACCGCCGGCTCGGCGTGCCGGTTGGTCACCACGTGCACGTGCCGGGGGCCGAACCGGCGGCCGGAGCCCGTGGCGAGCAGGTGTGTACGCAGCCGGCCGCCGCTGACCGTCTCCTCGGAGAGCACACCGGCCGCGACCAGGAAGGCGCCGGACGAGCCACCGTGGTCGTGCAGGTCGGTGCCCTGGCCGGGCAGCCAGCTCAGCGCCCACACCTCGTGCTCGTCGTTCGCGGCGAGCCGCGCGTACCACCTGGCGGCCGGGTCGAAGCGCAGGGGCACCGGCCAGGTCGCGGGGTCGGCGGCCCACCGGCGAGCGACGGCGAGCAGGTCCGGCTCGATGACGGGCACGGCAGTCATGGATCCTCACGAGGTCGAGGGCGGATGTCCCGGTCAGTTTAGACTGTAAAGCCTATCGGTTTAGTAGGTAATCTCAGATGCTGGAACAGCCGATCGCGGTGAAATCGGCTGCGGTCGCCAGCGGCGGCACGCCGCCGACTAACCTGAACCGGTGACCGAGGAACTCGACGCCGAGACCCTGGAGTTCGCGCACCGGATGTTCGACCTGGCGCGCGACGGCGCCACCACGGAACTCGCCGGGTACGTCGACGCGGGGCTGCCGGTCAACCTGACCAACGAGAAGGGCGACAGCCTGCTGATCCTGGCGGCGTACCACGCCCACCCGGAGACCGTCGACGCGCTGCTGGCCCGGGGCGCCGACTGCTCGCGCACCAACGACCGGGGGCAGACGGCGCTGGCCGCGGCGGTGTTCCGCAGCAGCGACGCGGCGGTACGCGCGCTGCTCGCCGCCGGCGCCGACCCCGACGACGGCAACCCGTCCGCCGTGGACACCGCCGAGTTCTTCGACCTGCCCGAGATGCTCGCGCTGCTGCGCGCCGCCTGAGCACCGGCGAGGTCAGGCACCCGGTACCCCCGCTGCGATTGCGCGGGTTACGCCCCGGACGTTGCCGCTGCGGGCGTTAAGAAGGGGCCCCTGCTCTACACCAGGCGTTAAGAAGGGGCCCCTGCTTTACGCGTGGCCTCGATGAGGAAGCGTCGGGCGTGGGCGACGAACGGGCCCTCGGTCCGGATGCGCTCGTGCAGTCGGGCCAGCGCCGGGCGGTGCGCTGCCACGGTGAACCCCGGTACCGTCCAGACCACCTTGCGCAGGAACCAGACCACCGCGCCGATGTCGTGGAAGACGGTCCGCAACGTCGCCTCCCGCAGGTCCACCACGGCCAGGCCGGCCGACCGGGCCGCGGCGACCGCCTGCGGCGGGTGTCCGTACGCCGGTGGCGGCAACGGCCCCAGGATCGCCTCGCTGAGTTCGCGCACGGTTCCCGGCCCGATCTGCTGGGACAGGAACGTCCCGCCCGGACGCAGCACCCGAGCGACCTCGGGCCAGTCGGTGCGTACCGGATGCCGGCTGACCACCAGGTCGAAGGCGGCGTCCCGGAACGGCAGCGGCGCGTCGGCGGCCACCGCCAGCACGCTCGCCCCGAGCCGGCGCAGGTTGGCGCGGGCCACCGGCACGTTCGGCGGCCACGCCTCGGTCGCGACCAGCAGCCGGGGCGGGCGGGGCACCTCGGCGAGGACCTCTCCCCCGCCGGTGTCGATGTCCAGCGCCGCGTCCGCCACCGCCATCCGCGCCGCCACCAGGCGGGCGTACCCCCAGGGTGGGCGCTCCTCGGTGGCCCGGCCGGCGAGCCAGTCGAAGGCCCAACCCTCGACCGGGGCGGCGGCGCCGTCGGCGACCAGTTCCTCGAAGCTCGCGTCCCGCGTCACCGGGCCAGCGTGCCGGGACGGCACCCGGACGGCAACGCGTTTCCGGGCCGTGAACCCGAAGCCGGAGTCCCGACCGCGGCCGCGGCCATCACGGCCGCTGGACGGCGGCGAACATCGAGAGCCGGAACCAGCCCGGCAGGCTCCGCCGCGCGTGCGAGGCCCCTTCGACGCGCATCTGCTGCGAGCGTAGCGCCGTGGCCCAGTCGAGGTCGCCGCGCCAGACCTGGGTCATCACCCGGAGGCTGGCGGAGACGGCGACCGTGACCGGGAAGCCCGGGTCGTCGTCGCAGGCGTCGGCGTCCTCCGGCGTGAGCACCAGCCACCAGTTGCGGTTCGCTGCTGGCGCCTCGGGGAAGGTGAACCGGACCACCGATCGGCCGGGCGGCAGCGCGGCGTGGTCGACGTTGCGCCGCATGTCCCACAGCAGCAGCTTGGGGTCGAGATCCGCGTCCCCGAGTTCGCCGACCCACCGGATCCCCCAGGCCCCGAGCGCCTCGATGACCGGGCCGAGTTCCTCGCCCGCCGGAGTGAGCGTGTAGCGAACCTCCTGACCCACGGTCACCCGCTGCACCACCCCCGCGGTGGCCAACCGGCCCAGCCGCTTCGACAACAGGCTGGGCGACATCTGCGGCAGACCCCGCCGCAGGTCGTTGAAGCGCTGGCTGCCCGCGACCAGTTCCCGCAGGACCAGCATCGTCCACCGCTCGTCCAGCAACTCCATCGCCTTGGCGACCGGACAGAACTGGTGGTAGGAGGCCCCCATGACGGGAGCGTAACCGCAAGGGTCCGGGCAGTACAGATCCTGTACTCGTTGCCGGCCGACCGTCCCGCCTACCGTCGCCCTAGGGCCCGCGTTGGGCGCCGACGGACAGGCTCGGAGGAGGGCGAGAACGGATGACAGCAGAACTGGATGCGCTGAAGACCCGGCACCGCGCGGTATGGGCGCTGGGCGACTACCCGGTGGTCGCCGCCGAACTCATCGCCGAGCTGGGTCGGACACTCGTCGAGGCCAGTTCGGTCGCCCCGGGCGAACGGGTGCTGGACGTCGCGGCCGGATCGGGCAACGCCGCCATCCCCGCCGCGTTGGCGGGTGCCCGAGTAACCGCCCTGGACCTGACCCCGCAGCTGCTGGCGGCGGGACGCGAGGCAGCGGCCGCGCTCGGCGCCGACGTGCGCTGGGCGGAAGGCGATGCCGAGGCACTGCCCTACGCCGACGGCGAGTTCGACGTCGTGTTGTCCTGCGTCGGAGTCATGTTCGCGCCCCACCACCAGGCCAGCGCCGACGAACTGCTCCGGGTGTGCCGGCCCGGCGGACGTATCGGCCTGCTCAACTGGACCCCGGCCGGATTCATCGGCCAACTCTTCGCGACGATGAAGCCGTACGCCGCGCCACCGCCGCCCGGCGTCCAGCCGCCGCCGCTGTGGGGCGACGCGGACTACGTCGGCACCCTGCTCGGCGATCGAGTCGCCGCCGTGCACGCCGAACGACGTACCGTCCGAGTGGACCGGTTTGCCACGCCGGAGCAGTTCCGCGACTACTTCAAGCAGAACTACGGCCCGGTCATCGCGGCCTACCGCAACCTCGGAGACGATGCCGCGCGGGTCGCCGACCTGGACCGGGACCTCGTCGAGTTGGCCCGCGTCAACGCCATCGGACCCGGGCCGCTCACCATGGACTGGGAGTACCTCCTGCTGACCGCGCGCCTGGCCGGCTAGGCGCGGGCCGGACGACCTCGACGGTGGGGCCGTCGCCGCGCAGGGCGTCGAAGCCGGTTCCCTCGGCCCGGCTGCCCTCGAAGTGGCGCATGAGCCGCGCGCCGAGCCGTACGCCCACCGCGCCGACGGCGAGCGCGACCAGCTCGACGACCAGCAGGACCGGTGACGCCCCACGGTGCGGCCCGTCCGCCCGGGTCAGGCAGGCGAGCAGGAACAGCCCGGCCATGCCGGCGTTCACGAGGTTGAAGGTGATTGCGGTACGACGGGTGCGGTCGGGCGGCACGTCCCACAGGTCGACCATCCCGGCGACTGCGGTCAACGCCGCCGCCACCAGGGCGGCCACCACCGTCCAGTAGCCGACCTCGCCGAGAAAGACCGGACCGCCGGCCACGTCGGCGAGGTCGAAGAGGGTGGCGCAGACGAAGAGCCCGTACGGGAACGTCACCAGCATCGGTTGGATGGGGTGTCCCTGCACCCGCAGCCGGCTCTGCATCGCATTCCCCCTGGAATCGGATCAGCGGCGTCAGTCCAGGGTGCTACCCGGGCGCCACCCGGGCGAAACGACGCCCCGGTCAGTTGTCCCGGGGGCGGGAGACGGTGCTGACCAGCCGCTCCGCCACCTCGCGCAGCGGAATCGACAGCGAGGCCGCCGCGCTGCGCAGCACGTCCAGGGCGTCCTCCGCCGGGCAGCCGCGCTGCGTCATGATCACTCCGACGGCCTGGCCGATCACGCCGTCACCGAGCAGCGAGGCGTCCCGCTCGCCGGCCAGCGCGGCCCGCCGCTGCCGGTCGCGTACCGCCGCCAGCAGCAGGCCGGCGTGCTCGGCGAGCAGCATCGCGGTCAACTGGTGGCCGGTGGTCAGCGCGTCGGACTCGCCGGCGTAGAGGTTGACCGCACCGATCACCTGGTCGTCGATGTCCACCGGGGCGGAGACCACCCCGCGTACGCCCAGCTCGCGGGCCCGGGGCGTCCAGGACGGCCAGCGCGACTCCGCGGCCAGGTCCTCCGCGCCGACCATCTCCCGCCGCCGGATCGCGTCCATCGCCGGGGTGTCCGGGCCGTACCGCAGGTCGTCCAGCCCGCCCAGCCGGGCGTCGGAGGCGGCCACCCCGGCCGGCTCTCCGGCCCGCAGCGCGGTGAACCCGCACCAGCTCACTCCCGCCAGGGCGTCCCGGGTGGTCCGTACCAACGCGGACAGCGCCTCGTCGAAATCGTCCAGGCTGATCAGCCCGGCGGTCAGCTCCCGCAGCAGGGCCGCCGTCTCCAGTACGCCGAGGGTTTCCGTCAGTGGTGGACCGGTCTCCAGGTTCACGCGCCCCCAGCCCCCGTACGCCTGGCCAGCGTCGTCACCTGTCTCCTCCTCGGGCTCATCGGGACCCGCGCTACTACCCGCGCCGACAACGGCCGAAACGGTGCAAACCGGGGCCCCTCCCAGGGTACGGGTACCGCTGGAAGGGGCCCCCGGCTTAACCAGACGTCAACAGGACCGGCGCTGTTACCGGGCTCCGTCAGCGCGCGCCGGAGCCGGCCAACCGGCGGCCGACCGAGGCGATCAGCCGGTCCAGCTCGGAGCCGAACGGGTTGTCGTGCACCAGGTACGTCCAGGTCGCGCTCGGGCGGACCAGCTCGGCCTCGTCCGGCTCCCAGTCCTCGTCGAACTCGGTGTCGGTGAAGGTGGCGAGGGTCCGCGCCTCGATCTCCGGAACCAGGTTGGTGAACGCCGGCACCGCGGCCCGGTGGAACTCGTCGAGCGGGTCGAGCCGGCCCAGGGCCCGCAGGTGTACGCCCTCGCGGACCTCCGACAGCTCGGCCAGGTGCTCGGCCCAGAGCCGGTCGAGGTGGTAGAGCGCGATCGACCGGGCCACCCGGGCGAGCAGGTCCTCGTCCATCTCGCCGGCCTTCTCCGGCATCTTGTCCAGCAGCATCAGCGCCGCGACGTCGCTGGTCAGCAGCCGCTCCCGGCGCTCGGCGAGCGCCTTGCGCTGCTGCTCGATGACCACGCTGTAGCGCCAGGTGTTGCGGTGGATCTCGTGGTTGACCCCCTCCGCGACCCGCTGGGCGTGCTCGACGGCGTAGTCCACCTGCGGGTCGGTGACCAGGCCGTCGGCGTTCATCCGGGGCGACGGCGGCACGGTGTCACCAGCGTGCCGGACGACGAGGTCGTCCTCCAGGCTGACGAAGAAGACCGACCCGCCCGGGTCGCCCTGCCGGCCGGCGCGCCCGCGCAGCTGGTCGTCGACCCGGCGGCTGTCGTTGCGGCCACTGCCGATCACGAACAGGCCGTCGAGACCGGCCACCCGGTCCCGGTCGGACTGGTCGCTGCCGCCGAGGCGGATGTCCACGCCCCGGCCGGCCATCTGGGTGGAGACGGTCACCGCGCCGTACGCACCGGCCTCGGCGATGATCGCCGCCTCCTCGTCGTCGTTCTTGGCGTTGAGCACCACGCACGGCACGCCCGCGGCGTTGAGCCCGGCCGCCAACTGCTCGGACTCCTTGACGTCCAGGGTGCCCACCAGCACCGGGCGCCCGTCGGCGTGGCAGCGCTTGATCTCGTCGACCAGCGCCTCGTCCTTCTCCGCCCGGGTGGCGTAGATGCGGTCCGGCTCGTCCACCCGCACACACGGGGTGTTCGGCGGGATCACCGCGACCTCCAGGCCGAAGAACTCCCGCAGCTGGTCGCCGACCAGCACCGCCGTCGCGGTCATCCCGCAGACGTTCGGGTAGAGGCCGATGTACGCCTGCACCGCGATGGTGCCGAGCACCTCGCCCTCGGCCGTGGCGTCCAGGCCCTCCTTCGCCTCGACCGCGGCCTGGAGCCCGTCCGGCCAGCGGCGGCGCTGGGCGACCCGGCCCCGCATCTCGTCGATCAACTCGACCGTGCCGTCCCGGACGATGTAGTCCACGTCCCGGTGCAGCAGGGCGTGCGCGTGCAGCGCCACGTTCACCGCGGAGAGCTGCTCGACGTTGTCCTCGTCGTACAGGTCGATGCCGAGCTTGGCCTCGACGGCCGCCAGCCCGGCGGAGGTGAACGCCACGCTGCGGCCGTCCTCGGCGATCGTGTAGTGCCTGCCCTTGCGTAGCCCGCGCACCAGCGCGGCGGCGGCGTGCACCGGATCCTGCTCCCCCGCCACCGAGCCGGCGAGGACCATCGGCACCCGGGCCTCGTCGATCAGGATCGAGTCGGCCTCGTCGACGATCGCCGTGCGCAGCGGGCGCTGGACCCGGTCCTCGGTGTCGGTGACGAGCTGGTCGCGGAGGAAGTCGAAGCCGGCCTCGCTGACCGAGACGTAGGTCACGTCGCAGGCGTACGCGGCCCGCCGCTCCACCGGCGTGGACGCCTCGTTGACCCACCCGACGGTGAGCCCGAGCAGGGTGTAGACCGGCTCCATCCACTGGGCGTCCCGGCGGGCCAGGTAGTCGTTGACGGTGAGCACGTGCACCGGGCCGTTGCCCAACCGGACGTGCCCGTACGCGGCGATCGCGGCGGTCAGGGTCTTGCCCTCACCGGTGGCCATCTCGGCGACCTTGCCGGACAGCAGCGACATCGCGCCGAGCAGCTGCACGTCGTACGGCCGCTGGTCGAGGCCGCGCCGGGCGGCCTCCCGGCCGAGCGCGCAGATGTCCTCGTAGCTCGACGCCGTGGCTGCCGCCTCGGTGAGTCCGGCGTCGTCGAGCGCCGACATCTCCTCCTCGCGGGCCTCGATGGCCGGCAGCAGCTTCTCCAGCGGGGCCAGGTCGACCGTGGTTCCCGGGCGCTGGAGGAACCGGCGGAACCTGGTCTTCAACCGTTGCGACACACCCATGAGCGGCAACGGTACGCGACCACAGACCGTTTTTGCGGCCGGGCCGCCGTGCTGTCGCAACCCGGGTTGTCGATCCGGCCGTCGATCACCCCGTCAGCACCACCTGTAGCTCCTGGCGGCGCCGGGCGGCCAGCTCGGTGAAGAGGCCGGGGGCCTGTGCGAACGGCACCACCGCCGACACCAGACCGGCCTTGATCGCCGCGCCGTCGGCGCGCAGCAGCTCGACCGTCGCGGCGGACAGCCGCTCCCGGTCCCAGTTCGGCGCGAGCCCTCGGGGTACCCGGCCGATCTGCGCGCAGCGCACCGACAGCCCGTTGTGGTGGAACTCCTCGCCGAGCCGGACCGCGTCCGCGCCGGACTGGTAGAAGGCCAGGTCGATCACGGTGCCCTGGGGGCGCAGCAGGCGCAGCGCCAGGTGCAGCGCCCAGCCCTGCCCCCGGCACTGGAAGACCACGTCGGCGCCCCGGTCACCGGCGCCGTGCGCCCAGCGGGTCTTGACCAGCACAGCCGGGTCGCCGTCGCCCGGGTCGAGGGTGTCCAGCCCGAGCGCCCCGGCGACCGCCCGGCGCTGCGGGGTCGGGTCGAGCACCAGCACCGAGGCCGCCCCGTGCCGGCGGGCGAACAGCGCGGTGAGCAGACCCACCACCCCGGCACCGACCACCGCCACCCGCCGGCCGCGTACCCCGTCGCCGAGGTCACGCGCGCCGGTGCCGTACAGGTCGGCGGCGGCGTGCAGCAGCCCGTTCGCGCAGATCGGCCCGAGGTGCGCGACGTAGACGCCGAGCAGCGGGTCGAGGTCGTCGGGCAGCGGCACGAAGCGCTGGGCGACCGGGTCGGCCACCGCGCCGGTGCGGTGGCCGTAGGTCATCGCACCGACCGCGCCGACCGGCACCGCCGCCGTATCGCTCTCCACCACCCGGGCCACCTGCATGTAGCCCAGGTTCCGGACCGGGTACGGGGTGCTCGGCGCGCCGGGCTGGAACAGGCCGAGATCGGCGTTCCAGGTGGCGGTGAGGTACGGGTTGGTGCCCTTGACGTAGCTCAGCTCGGTACCGGCGGAGACCCCGCTGTAGAGCGTGTGGACCCGGAAACCACCGGCCGGCAGCGGCGGCGGATCCTGTTCGACCAGCTCCACCTGGCCGGGGCCGCTGACCACCAGCACCCGGTCACGCATCGGCGGCCACCTCGACGGCCGGAGCCGTGACACCGGCGGCCCCGGCGGTATCGAACGCACCGGGAGTACCAGCGGCACCGGCCGCACCAGCCGGCCCGGCGGCCCCGGCGGGCAGGCGGACACCGTGGCCGGTACGGGCGGACTCGGCCACCGCCAGGGCGAGCCGGTGCGTGCGGAGCGCCTCGGCGTACGGCACCCGCACGTCGTCGCCGAGGCCACGGACCGCGTCGACGAACGCCCGGTCGACGGCCACCCGGGCGCCGTCCGGGTCGGCGTCGAACCGCCGCGGCCCGTCGGCGTCGCACACCACCAGGGCGTCCTCGGTGAGGCTCAGCGCCACCCCGTCGGCCAGGATCTCCACCCCGGCCCGGTGCTTCCAGCCGAGGACGCAGGCGGCGCTGAGGGTGCCCACGGCGCCACCGGCGAACCGCAGTGTGGCCGCGGTGACCGAGTCGACGTCGGCGCCGTCGACCGGCGGCGGGTTGCCGTCGCCGTACCCGGTCACCTCGGTCACCTCGCCGGCCAGCAGGCGGATCAGGTCCAGCACGTGCGCGGCCTGCTCGACCACCGGCCCACCGGAACGTTCCCGTCGGGCCCACCAGTCCACCGGCGGGACCCGGTCCAGCCAGGCGCCGGTGACCAGGCGTACCGCCCGGCCGGCGAGAAGTTCGCGGGCCTGCGCCACCACGTGCAGGTAGCGCCAGTGGTGGCCGACGGCGGTGAGCAGTCCCCGGTCGGCCACCAGGCCGGCGATCCGCTCGGCGGTGGGCAGGTCCACGGCCACCGGTTTCTCGACGAACATCGGCACCCCGGCGTCGACGATCGCCTCCTCGATCGGGCCGTGGGCGAACGGCGGCACGCAGACGTACACCGCGTCCGGGCCGGCCGCGAGCAGCTGCTCGACGGCTGCGAAGGGCCGGGCTCCGTACACCGCCGCCAGGTCCGCCGCGGCCCCGGAGGTCACGTCGACCACACCGATCAGCTCGACGTCGTCGAACCCGTCCAGCACCCGGGCGTGGCGTCGGGCCACCCCTCCGGCACCCACCAGTCCCACCCGGCACAGCCGCATCCCGTCCGCCCCTCCGCCCCTGCTCCTCCTCGCGCCCCGGGCGGCTCCCCCGGACACGCGCAACCAAACGTTCACCGCCCGGGAACGTGACCGGAGCACGGTCCTGATCAAGCTAGGGGAACGGATCCGGTTAGCGTGCGGGGTGCTGGGAAAGCCATCTTCCGGTCTTCCCGCGATCAGGGGGTGCCTGTGCCGAACACTGAATCTCTGGTCTCGCCCGTGGTCGAGGCGTGGGCCACCTATCGGACCAGCTCGGCGGCGGACTGGCCGACGCGGCGGCTGCTGCGCGCCAAGGGGGACAACCGGGTCAGCGTGGTGCTGCCGGCACACAACGAGGAAGCCACGGTCGGGGCGATCGTGTCGACCATCCGCGAGCACCTGGTGGACCGGGTGCCGCTGGTCGACGAGCTGATCGTGGTCGACTCGCGGTCCACGGACCGTACCGCGCAGGTGGCCCGGGCTGCCGGCGCCGAGGTGGTCAGCCAGGACGCGATGACCCGCGGCCTGCCCCGGCTGACCGGCAAGGGGGACGCGCTGTGGGCCGGGCTGGCCGCGGCGGAGGGCGACGTGGTGGCGTTCGTCGACGCCGACCTGCGGGAGTTCCGCCCGCACTTCGTCACCGGCCTGCTCGGCCCGTTGCTCACCGACCCGTCGGTCGACTTCGTGAAGGGGTTCTACCACCGCCCGCTGATCGGCACGAGCGGGGTGGAGGCCGACGGCGGCGGTCGGGTGACGGAGCTGATGGCCCGGCCCATGCTGAACCTGTTCTGGCCGGAACTGGCCGGTTTCGTGCAACCCCTCGCCGGCGAGTACGCCGGCCGCCGAGACGTGCTGGCGCAGGTGCCCTTCGTCTCCGGGTACGGCGTCGAGACCGCCATGCTGATCGACCTGCTCGAACTCGTCGGGCTGGACGCGCTGGCCCAGGTGGACCTGGGCGAGCGCAAGCACCGGCACCAGGACACCGCGGCGCTGGGTCGGATGTCCGCCCAGATCATGCTCACCGCCTGGTCCCGGTTGCAGCGGCGGGGCTGGGCCACCCCGGACGTGCTGCCCACCGCCCTGCTGACCCAGTTCCGGCGGGGCGGCTCCGACGCGCTGCCGAACCTGGACCGGGAGATCGTGGTCAGCGACGTCTCCGTCGAGGAGCGGCCACCACTGGCCGAGCTGCGGCACCGGGTGCCCCGCCGGCGGGTGGCCGCGGTGTGACCGGCGGGCCGCCGGAAGTATCCGGCGGCCGGGTACGCGGGCCGCTCGCCGGCCCGTCGAGGGGAGGGCGCTATGGGTCTGACCGTCCTGATGAACGCCGGTCCGTGGCTGTCGGTACCGCCACCCGGTTACGGCGGGATCGAGAACGTGGTCGCCACCCTGGTGCCCGAGCTGCGGCGCCTCGGTGTCCGGGTGGTCCTCGCCTCGGTGGGCAGCAGCACCCTGCCGGTGGACGAGCGGATCTCGGTCTTCGCCGACGGCCAGTTCCCCGCCCTGCAACGGCCGTACAACCAGGTCTGCGGCATCTCTGCGGCGCACCTGGCCGGTGTGGTCCGCGAGCTGCAGGCCCGCGACGACGTCGACCTGGTGCACGACCACGTGGAGGCGGTCGGCCTGGCCACCCTCGCCGCCATGGGCCCGGACGCGCCGCCGGTGCTGCACACCCTGCACTGGGACCTGGCCAAGCATCCGGAGCTCTACGGCGGCCTCGACGGCGGGGACCGGGTCCGGGTCAACGGGGTCTCGGCCGCGCAGCTGGCCCGGGCGCCGAGGACGCTGCGGGAGCACTCGGTCGGGCACGTACACCTGGCCACGCCGCTGGCGACCGACGCGCACCGGCGGCCCCGGACGACCAAGGGTGAGTACGTGCTCGTGCTGGGCCGGATCACCCCCGGCAAGGGGCAGGACGTGGCGGCCCGGCTGGCCCACTCGGTCGGGTTCCCGCTCGTGCTGGCCGGACCGGTCGGCCCGTACCACCGGCCCGAGGATCTCGCGGCGGCCGGCGCCGACGCGCGGCTCAACCCCGACGTGCGGTACTTCCACGACGAGGTGGCCCGGCATGTCGACGGCGACCGGGTGCGCTGGGTCGGCACGGTCGCCGGCCGGGACCGCGACGAGTTGCTGGCCGGGGCCCGGGCCACGCTGTTCCCGCTGCGCTGGGAGGAACCCGGCGGCACCGCGGTGGTCGAGTCCCTGGCCCTGGGTACGCCGGTGGTGGCGGTCGCCCGGGGCTGCCTGCCCGAGCTGGTCGAGCACGGCCGCACCGGGCTGCTCACCGACGACGAGGCGGAACTCGCCGACCTGGTGCTCGCCGCCGACCTGGTGGAGCCGGACGAGTGCCGCCGGGAGGCCGCCGACCGGTTCACCCCGGCCGTGATGGCCCGGCGCTACGTCGCCCTCTACGACCAGCTCCACCGCCGTACCGGCGCACCCACCCTCCAGGCCGCGTGACCTGCTGGCCCGGCCGTCGGGGTCGCGCCGGTCCCACCCCGAGGAGGCCGCGCAGCCCGGAGAGCACGCCGTCCGCCTGCTGCTCGTACACGAACGGGCCGAGCGCTGGGGCAGCGCACCGGCGGGCGACGGAAAGGCCGTCTGGGCAACGCTACCGGTGAATCGACCGAAATTCCCCTTGTCGCCTGGTTACATGGTCGGCGGGGCGGGTAGCGACGTCCGTCCTATCCGTCGTCAGCGGGGTGAGACTCATGCCCAAGCGGGTAACCACCGAACCCGGACAGGACCGGGGGCCGGCCATCCTGGCGCCGGCCCGGTTCGGCGGCTTCCCCGGCCAGGTACGCAAGCCGGTCCGCGGCGGAATCCTGGTCAAGTTCCTGGCCACCACCGATCACAAGCAGATCGGCCTGCTCTACCTGATGACCTCGTTCGGCTTCTTCCTGGTGGCCGGGATCCAGGCGATGCTGATGCGGGCCGAACTGGCCCGGCCCGGCCTGCAGTTCCTCTCGCCGGAGCAGTACAACCAGCTGTTCACCTCGCACGGCGTGGTGATGCTGCTGCTGTTCGCCACGCCCGCGGCGTTCGGGTTCGGCAACTACATCGTGCCGATCCAGATCGGCGCGCCGGACGTGTCGTTCCCCCGGCTGAACGCCCTGGCGTACTGGCTCTACCTGTTCGGCGGGCTGATGGTGATCGGCGGGTTCCTGACCCCCGGAGGTTCGGCGGACTTCGGCTGGACCGCGTACACGCCGCTGAGCACCTACGAGCACTCCCCCGGCCCCGGGCCGAACATGTGGGTGATCGGTCTGGTGATATCGGGCCTGGGCACCATCCTCGGCGCGGTCAACCTGATCACCACGATCCTGACCCTGCGGGCGCCGGGCATGACCATGTTCCGGATGCCGATCTTCACCTGGAACATGCTCTTCACCAGCGTGCTGGTGATCCTGGTCTTCCCGCTGCTGGCCGCCGCGCTGCTCGCGCTGACCGCCGACCGGGTGCTCGACGCGCACGTGTTCCGGCCGGAGACCGGCGGGACGATGCTCTGGCAGCACCTGTTCTGGTTCTTCGGCCACCCCGAGGTGTACATCATCGCGCTGCCGTTCTTCGGCATCATCACCGAGATCATCCCGGTCTTCGCCCGTAAGCCGATCTTCGGTTACACCGGTCTGGTGCTGGCCACCATCGCGATCACCGTGCTGTCGATGACGGTGTGGGCGCACCACATGTTCGCCACCGGCCAAGTGCTGCTGCCGTTCTTCAGCATCCTCAGTTATCTGATCGCGGTGCCCACCGGGGTGAAGTTCTTCAACTGGATCGGCACGATGTGGAAGGGGCAGCTCACCTTCGAGACGCCGATGCTGTTCGCCATCGGCTTCCTGGTGACCTTCCTGCTCGGTGGGCTCACCGGCGTGCTGCTGGCCAGCCCGCCGGCCGACTTCCACACCACCGACACCTACTTCGCGGTGGCGCACTTCCACTACGTCCTGTTCGGCACGGTAGTGTTCGCGCTCTTCGGCGGCTTCTACTTCTGGTGGCCGAAGATGACCGGCCGCCTGCTCGACGAGCGGCTCGGCAAGCTGCACTTCTGGACCATGTTCCTCGGCTTCCACGGCACCTTCCTGGTGCAGCACTGGGTGGGCAACGAGGGCTTCCCCCGGCGGTACGTCGACTACCTGCCCACCGACGGCTTCACCACGCTGAACACGATCTCCAGCGTCTCCTCGTTCGTGCTCGGCGCGTCCACCCTCTTCTTCATCTGGAACGCCTGGAAGTCCTGGCGGTACGGCGCGATCATCACCGTGGACGACCCGTGGGGCTTCGGCAACTCTCTGGAATGGGCCACCACGTGCCCGCCGCCGCTGCGCAACTTCGACCGGATGCCCAGAATCCGGTCCGAGCGCCCGGCCTTCGACGCCAAGTACGGCGAACTCGTCGCCAACCTGGGCCGGGACCTTCCACAGCGGACCACCAAGCCGCCGCAGGAACTCCGCGAGGAACTCCACCGCGAGCCGCACCCGCCCGAGTCGCCCGCCGCCGAGGGCGCGCACGGGGCCCGGGAGGCGGTCGCGTACCAACCCGCACCGCAGTCCGGCGCCCGGCCAGTGGAGGTGCCGGAGCCGGAGGAGATCCGCCGGCCGAGCTTCGAGCAGACCGACGCACCGGAGGAGATCCCGGTGGAGCCCGAACGCGAGCAGCCCACCGAGCGGTGGCGGCATCCGCGCGGGCACCACGACTCCCCGGAGGAGTGAACCGGGGGCGTACGGGTGGGGCGGCACCGCCGGTGCCGCCCCACATCGCCCGTGCCCGCCCGCCCCGGACGGTGACGCCGCCGCGACTCAGCGGACCCGCTACCGGGCCCGGGCCGCCGCCGCCCGCGCCTCCTTCGCCGCCGACTCGGACTCGGCGGGACCGTTCTGCCAGGGCGGCGGCGCGTCGGCCAGCATCGCCTGGCGCAGCCAGGTCAGTGCCCGCGAGAGCAGCCGCGAGACATGCATCTGGGAGATGCCGAACCGGGCGGCGATCTCGGCCTGGGTCTGGTTGCCGTAGAACCGCATGGCCAGGATCCGCCGCTCCCGCCAGGGCAGGCGGTGCAGCAGCCCGCTGACCGTCACCCGGTCGTCCACCGACTCCAGCGCGATGTCCGACTCGCCGACCAGGTCGCCGAACTCCGCCGAACTCTCCCCGCCGACAGGTGCGTTGAGTGAGGCCGGGCTGTAGCCGGCCGCCGACTCCAGCGCCGCGAGGATCTCCTCCTCCGGCGTCTCCAACCGCTTCGCCAGCTCGGCGACCGTCGGCGCCCGGGACAGCTCGCTGGTCAGCGCCGCCGTGGCCTGCCCGACCTCGAGGATCAGGTCGCGCAGCCGGCGGGGAACGTGCACACCCCAGGTGCGATCCCGGAAATGCCGTTTGATCTCGCCCACGATGGTGATCGCCGCGTACGCGGTGAACGAGCCCCGTTCCGGGTCGTACCGGTCGACGGCGTTGACCAGGCCCAGACGGGCCACCTGCTCCAGATCCTCCAGCGGTTCCCCGCGCCCCCGGTAGCGGCGGGCCAACCGGCCCGCGAACGGCAGCGCGAAGCGCACCAGGTCGTCGCGCGCCTCGTGGCGCCGCTCAGGGGGCAGCCCTTCGATCCGCGCCGCGTACGCCAGCGCTGCCGCGTCGAGGTCCTCCAGGCCTCGATCGGTGGGCGGTGGTGTGGTTGTGGTGGTCTGTCCGAACATCCGCGCCTCCCTCAGGAAGGACCCGCCCGGGTTCGGGACACCGGGCACGCGCGTAGGCACGCACGGGCCTGAAGTGGGTTACGTGACTGGGATGCCAGCGGGCGACGGCGCCGTGCCACGCCGAGGTGATCAGCCTGTCGCAGCCGGCGGTGTTCCCGCTCCGTAGGTACTCAATCACGGGATCGCGGGTTCGCGAGGATGTTTCGTCAGCCCCGTGTCAACAGATCAGCAGGCCATCGCGGGTGCCGCTGTCGCGCAGCGCGGCGAGGGCGTCGGCCACCGCGAGCGGGCGCGGAACGGGCAGGTCGTACGGCTGGGCGCGGAGCACCTCGGTGGCCCGGCGGGTGGGCACCGAGGTGACCGGGTAGCCCCGGGCCGTGGAGCGGTCCAGCGCCCGGCGACGCCGGCCGAAGGCGGCGATCGCCAGCCACTGCGGCAGGCCGGCGAGCGCCGGCGACCGGACCCCGGGCGGCTCCGGCAGCACGTCCACCGAGGTGAACGGCTCGCTGCCGGCCAGCCACCATTCCACCTGGTCGACGCTGCGCCGGGTGGCGTTCTCGCACCAGTACGGCACCAGCCCGGCCCGTAGCACCTGCCACGGGTCCAGCAGCCGGCCGCATTCGACCACCAACCGGTTACCGGTCTTGCCGGCCGCCCGCAGCCACCGGCGGTACAGGTCGGCGACGGCGGCGCTGAGCACCCCTGGTGCCGGGAAGAGGACCCGGTGCAGCGGATGCCCGTGCCGCGAGGTCCACTCCCGGGCGCCGAGTTCGAAACCGGGCTCCACACCGTGCTCCGCGGCGGCCGGCGGGGCGGTGATCTCCGGCGGCTGCCAGTGCGCGCCGTCGCCGCCGGCGGAGCGCAGCACCTGCCGCAGCGCGTGGCTGTCGGGGTGGAAGTCCACCGGGTCCAGGCCGCTGGCCGGACAACCCACCTGGAAGCTGTGCCCGTCGGCGGCGTCCAGCACCGGCCAGGTCCGGGCGTCGCGCAGCACCAGCACCGGCGCGCCGGGTTCCAGCCGCTCGGCCAGGAACCTCCGGTACGCCGCCGGCAGCGCCCGCCAGCGTCCGGCCAGCACCATCGTTACGCCGGCCAGCGCTCCCCGGCTGGCCGGGCAGTGCACCTGCCGCAGGTGCAGGTCGGGGTTGCCGCCGAGCAGCCGCCCGGCGAACGCGGCACCGTGGTCCAGGGCGGCGCGGGGGCGGTCCACCGCGCCGTGCGGCCAGTGCGCGGTCATCTCGAAACCGGCGGGCAGCCACGGCATCCCCAGCGCCATCGCCAGGTGCGCGACCCCGCCGTGCGGCGAGCCCAGTAGCACCCCCGGATACCGTTGGGGCGGGTACTGGTCGACGAACCACTGGGCGACGCGGCCCGCGTCGACCTCGATCGCCTGCTCGGCGGTGAGGGCGACCCGGCCGGCGGAACGGATCGCGGCGGCCCGGCGGACCGGGTCGGGGGTGCCGACGAAGCGGGACATCGGCCCGACGTGACCGAGGTCGGCGCAGTCGGCGCCGCGCAGGGCCCGGGCGATGGCCCCGACCAGGATCCGGGCGGTGCTGCCGATCGCCACGATCCGATCGCCGGCCAGACCGGCGCCGGCCGCCGTGAGTCCCGGGCGCACCTTGCGCACCGGCCCCAACTTGCCTCGATCGCTCACCACGCGGCCCGGCTTCCCGCCACGATGCGGGTTAAACAGGGCATCCCTCCACCGGGCGGCATCAATCAGGGGATCTTGGCCGATCACGGCTACCGAGGCCAGGCCGGCGTCCGGGCCCTCATCCCGACGTCCGTCCCGGCGCCTCGCGCGCCGGACGGCAGCACCTCGCCGGGCCACAACGCCCCACCGGCGCCTGCCTCGACCACCATCTCCAGCAGGCACGGCCGGTCCGCGGCCAGCGCCTCGTCCCAGGCGGCGCCCACCAGCTCCGGCCGGTCGACGCGTACGCCGTGCAGGCCGAGCAGCCGGGCCCAGCCCGCGTAGGGGACATCGTCGGCCGTCGGCCGGGCCGGATCCGGGTACCGCCGGTGGCCGGAGCGGGTGTTGAGCACCAGAACCACCAGGCGCGGGTCGGGCCACGCCGACCAGCGCCGCGCCACGGTGACCAGCTCGGCCAGGCCGTACGACTGCATTCCCTCGTCGGTGACCAGGGCGAGCACCGGCCGGTCCGGGGCGGCCAGCTTGGCGGCCACCGCGTACGGCAGCGCGCCGCCGGCCCCGGGGGTGTCGCCCGGCAGCACGGCCAGCCCCGGCGCCAGGTGCAGGTGGTGGGCGTACCGGGTCAGGATCGCGTCGCCGTCCACGGTCACGGCGCCCCCACCGGGTAGCCGGGTGGACAGTTCGGCGAAGACCAGCCGGGCGTCGACCGGCCCGGCCGCGCCGGTGGGGTGCCGCGAGCCGGGCTCGAGGTGCCGGGGCAGCACCAGACAGACCGGGCCGCCGGCCGTCACGGCGGTACGCAGCGCCTCGTCGACCACCTCCGGTGCCCGCCCCGGGTCACCGGCGTACCGCACGTGCTGGCACAGGCCGGCGAACAGCCGGCCGACCCGGTGCGGGTCGGCCGACGGGTGCGGGGCCTGCGTACCGATGATCGCCAGCACGGGAAGGCCGGCCCGTCGGGCGGCGGCGAGACCGCTGAGCAGCCCGAAGAGGCCCGATCCCTCGGCCGCCAGGCAGACGCCGATCTCGCCGGTGAACCGGGCGTGCCCGGTCGCCATGAACGCGGCGGACTCCCCGTTGCGGGCCGGAACGAACTCCGGGTCGCCGGTGGTCCCCAGCGCCTCGACCAGCGGCGCGACCGCCTCACCCGGTTGACCGAAGACCCGCGGCACCCGCCAGGCCGCCAGCCGCGCGACGAGCGCGTCAGCCACGGTCCGGTCAGGCACCGCCCCGTCCCGGGGTGCCCTGGTCGACGTAGCGCAGCACCGCACCCACCCCGTCCACCAGTTCCGGGACCTCGTCCGGGCCTAGCACGGTCAGCTCGGCGTCGGTGCCGACCAGCGCGCGGACCAGCGCCGCGTCGGCGCGGACCCGCTCCGGGTCGGCCACCGCGACCAACTGCGTCGGGTCGGTGGCGATGTCGGTGGCGGCCGGACCGATCCAGAGTTCGCCGTTGGCGGACGGATCGTCCACGATCAGCATCGTGTCGACCTGGTTGCGCTGCAACGCGCCGACCACGGCGTCGAGTCCGGCACCCACGTCCTCCTGCATGCCGAAGCGGTCCAGCGCGGCGGTCACCCGCTGGTCGGCCACCTCGGCGATGGTCTGCACGGTGAGGTCGTCCAGCAGGGTCTGGTCGGCGCCGCCGGCCCGCGAGCCCGCGTCGGTGCGGACCACCATGTCCTGCCAGCGTGCCGGCATCTGGGCGGCGATCATCCCGGTGGCCCGGACGTCCCCGGCCACCACGACCACCTCGGCGCCGACCCGCTCGGCCAGCTCGACGGTGGCGGCGGTGACGTCACCGGCGTTGTGATGCCACGCCTCCATGGCGGCGCGCTGGTACCGCGACTGCGACCAGCCGCCCGGCTTGACCCGGCGCAGCTGGTAGCTCTCCCGACCGACGACGTGGGCGCGACGCGGGACGCCGCCGGCACTGACCGACATCGCGTCGGCGCCCGTGCGGTCGGCCAGCACCCGCACCCACGCCACCTGCTCACCCCGTTGGGCGAGCAGCGGCATCACGTGCGGCAGCGCGGCGTACGCGGCCAGATCCCGCCGCGGCGGGGCGGACAGGTACTCGGAGAGCACCACCCGGCCCCGGGTGCCGAAGACGGCCAGCCCGTAGTCGCCGGGCATCGGGTCGTGCCCCCGGATCACCGCGTCGAGGGCGGCGATGGTCTGCTCGTCCGCCCCCTGCTCGGCCAGTTGCTGTTGCAGGCCGCGCCAGCGCAGGTGAAGTGCCGGGTGGGCGTCCTCGGTGTCCAGCGAGGCGTCCAGGTAGACCGAGCACCACGGGCCCGGACGCGTGTAGAGCGGGCGCAGGAAGGACAGCTGCATGCTCGACCCCTTTCCAGCTCGGCCCACCGCTTACCCGCGCCGTCCGGCTTGTCACCTGTCGGCCGTCCGGCGTGACCGGTTTTCATTCACGTCGTTCAACTCCGAGGATCGATACGATCTGTAGGCGGAAGCGGACTCTGGGTGGTGGCCATGGACACGACATCGTATTCCCGGCGCAGCCTGCACCCCACGGGCAAAATCCTCACCGCCCAGATCGTGCGCCTGATGGACGGCTACCCCCGGGAGATACGCGTGGGGCAGCCGGTGCTGGTGGTGGTGCTCGCCGCCGCCGGGGTGGCCGGCCTGCTCGTCCGGCTGGTGCGCGCCCTGCGCTCGGCCGGCTCCGGCGGCGGCCGGCGCAGCTTCAAGGACCTGAAGAAGGGCCCGGAGTACCTGGTCACCCCGGTCCGCCTGCGGGACGCTGACGGCCGGGCGTACGAGGTCGAGCTGCACGGGCACCTGCCACAGAGCGCGCTGCACCCGGCCGACCACGTCCAGCTGACCCTGCGCGACCAGGGCGACCCCGACCTGCCGCCGAAGATCGAGCAGATTGTCAACCTCACCACCGGGCAGCTGCTGCGCCCGCGCACGGCCACCCTCTGGTCACACCTGGGCCCGCCGCTGCTGTTGCAGGCGGTGCTGGGCGCGCTGCTACTCACGGCGCTGGCGGCCTGCGCGGCACTGGTCTGACGCCGGGCGCCGGCCGAGCGGCAGCGGCCCGGGGTCAGCCCACCGGGGTCGGTTCGCGGGCCGGCTCGGCGACGTCGAGCATCCCCCGCCGGCGGGCCCACCGCTCGAAGGCGAGGGTGGCGAACGGCGGCACCGCGCAGGCCAGCGCCACGCCGGCGGCCGGCAGGCTCCACCGGTGCACCCGAGCCACGGCCAGCACCAGCACGCCGTACGCCACGAACAGCGCGCCGTGGATCGGGCCGAAGATCTGCACGCCCAGCTCGTTGCCGGGCGGGCCGTACTTGACCGCCATCCCGGCCAGCAGGCCGGCCCAGGAGATCGCCTCCGCGATCGCCGCCAACACGAACAGCCGGGTCACCTTCGCACGCACGCCGGCCATGGTAACGGCGCTACGGGCCAGTTCGGGGCACCCTGGGGCCGGTGGCGAGACCGGCATCACCGCATGCCGGATGAACCGTTTCCGCGGGTTTCGGCCGGCCGCAAAGTCGGACGCGGTGCGTAAGCGCCACGCGATTCAGCCTGAAAAAGGTTCAATGGTGAACAACCCGGCCGGCGGGACTTCCCCCGATTGCGCGGACATGCGAGGTTGGGAGGCACCAGCGGTGACAGGGTGGTGACCATGGGCGAGGAAGTCGGCGTGCAGACCTTCAGCCGCCAGGACCGGGCTCGCTACCGGGACAAGGTTCGCCGCTGCCTGGACGTCTTCGCCGAGATGTTGCGCGAGTCCCGGTTCGACGTCGACCGGCCGATGACCGGGCTGGAGATAGAGCTGAACCTCGTCGACGACGCCGGGATGCCGGCGATGCGCAACGCCGACGTGCTCCAGGCGGTCGCCGACCCGAGCTTCCAGACCGAACTCGGCCAGTTCAACGTCGAGATCAACGTGGCGCCCCGACGGCTGGCCGGCACCGGCACCGCCGAGTTCGAGGAACACGTACGCGCCAGCCTGAACGCGGCCGAACAGCGAGCCCGGACGGTCGGCACCCACCTGGTGATGATCGGCATCCTGCCCACCGTCCGGCCCGAGCACCTGACCGCCGAAACG
This sequence comes from Micromonosporaceae bacterium KJ-029, assembly GCA_005402585.1. Lineage (GTDB taxonomy): Bacteria > Actinomycetota > Actinomycetes > Mycobacteriales > Micromonosporaceae > Micromonospora. The sequence continues at coordinate 227,821 of BIFP01000022.1, forward strand.
TTGTCGGCCAACCCCCGGTACACCCTGCTCAACGAGCAGATTTTCGCCGCCCGCGGCGAGGACCTGCGGATCGCCGTCAACGGGGTGGAACGGCTCGCGGTCACCGCCGACACCATCACCCCGGAGGCGGCCTGCACCAGCACCCAGTTCCACCTCCAGGTCGGCCCGAACCAGTTCGCCGACTACTGGAACGCCGCCCAGTCCATCGCCGGGGTCCAGGTGGCGCTCGGCGCCAACTCACCGCTGTTCTTCGGCCGGGAGCTGTGGCGCGAGACCCGCATCCCGCTGTTCCAACAGGCCACCGACACCCGACCCGAGGAGATCAAGACGCAGGGCGTACGGCCCCGGGTCTGGTTCGGGGAGCGGTGGATCACCTCCGTGTTCGACCTCTTCGAGGAGAACGTGCGCTACTTCCCGGCACTGCTGCCGGTCTGCGACGCCGAGGACCCGGCCGAGACGCTCGCCGCCGGCGGGGTGCCGACCCTGGCCGAGCTGCGGCTGCACAACGGCACCATCTACCGCTGGAACCGACCGGTCTACGACGTGCTCAAGGGCCGGCCGCATCTGCGGGTGGAGAACCGGGTGCTGCCGGCCGGGCCGACCGTGCTGGACACGGTCGCCAACGGCGCGTTCTACTTCGGCCTGGTCCGCGCCCTCGCCGAGGCCGACCGGCCACTGTGGTCGCAGATGTCGTTCAGCGCCGCCGAGGAGAACTTCAACACCTGCGCCCGGCACGGCATCGACGCCCACGTGTTCTGGCCCGGCCTGGGCTACCTGCCGGTCACCGAGCTGGTGCTGCGCCGGCTGCTGCCGCTGGCCCAGCACGGCCTGGACCAGTGGGGCGTCGACCCGGACGAGCGGGACCGGCTGCTCGGCATCATCGAGCAGCGCTGCCTGACCGGCCGCAACGGGGCGAGCTGGCAGGTGGCGACGCTGCACCGGCTGGAGTCCGCCGACCAGCTCGACCGCCCGGAGGCGCTGCGGGAGGTGGTCCGGCACTACGTGGAGCTGATGCACAGCAACCGTCCCGTCCACGAGTGGCCGATCCCCTGACCACACCGTCAGGTCAGCGCAGGGCATTCAGGGTGAGTTCGGCGGCGCGGGCGACGAGGCTGTCGTCGGGCTCGGCGTCCTTCTCGTCCCGGCTGGAGAGCACTGCCAGCACGATCGGGGGCCGGTCGGGTGGCCAGAGCACCGCGATGTCGTTGCGGGTGCCGTATCCGCCGGCGCCGGTCTTGTCACCCACCTCCCACCCGTCCGGGGAGCCGGCCCGGATCAGCTTGTCGCCGGTGGTGTTCCGCTTGAGCCAGTCGACCAGCACCGCGCGGTCCTCCGAGGAGAGCGCGTCGTCGACCGCGTACGCCCGCAGCGAGGTGGCCAGCGCCCGGGGCGTGCTGGTGTCGCGGACGTCGCCCGGGACGGCCGCGTTGAGTTCGACCTCCAGCCGTGCCGGCTCGGTGACCTCGTCGCCGATGTCCCGCAGCCGCTGTTTGAGACCTGCCGGGCCGCCGAGCCTGCTCAGCAGCAGATTCCCGGCCGTGTTGTCGCTGTAGCGCACCGCGGCGTCGGCGATCGCGCGCAGCGTCATGCCGGATTCCACGTGCTTGCCGGTGATCGGCGAGTGGCTGACCAACTCGTCGCGGGTGTACGTGACGACCTGGTCCAGCTCGGCGGCGGAGGTCACGTCGAGCACCGCCGCGGCGGCGAGCGCCTTGAACGTCGAGGCGTACGCGAAGCGCTCGTCGGGCCGGTGCGCGACGGTGCGCCCGGTGCCGGTGTCGACGGCGTACACGCCGAGCCGGGCGTCGAACTCCCGCTCCAGCGGGGCGAAGTCGACGGCGACCGGCGCGGCGGTGTCCGACGACGACGGCGTGGGCGTGGCCGGGGTGCTGGGCGCCGGGGTGGGCGCGGCCGGGGTGTCGGGCGCACAGCCGGCGAGCGGGCCGAGCACCAGGGTGGCGGCGAGGGCGGCGGTACGGGCACGGCGGGTGGTGCTGGTCAAGGTTGGTCCTTCCGTCGGTCGACCCGGCCACCCGGGAGCCTCCCCCGACCGGCCGACATCCAGGTTGGCAGGGGCGTCCACCCCCACGCGACGTGATGTCAAAGTTTCTAGACACGGTGTCAAAGACGCGTTACCCTGGCGGTGTCAAGAATGCTTTACATGGGGAGGTTGTCGTGACACACGAGGAGAAACGTGCCTGGATCATGCTGGTCGTCAGCGTGGTCGGCTACGCCGTGTACGTGGCCGTCGTGCTGAGCCGGGTCGACGGCGGGTCGCTCGCCGCGGTGCCCTACGCCGGGGTTCTCCTGTGGACCGTCGGCGGTGCCATCGTCGCGAGCATCGTGGCCGAGATCGGGATGGGCGTGGTGAACCCCCGGGCGTCCCGCGTCCGGGACGCACGCGACCGGGAGATCGGGCGCCTCGGCGACCACGTCGGCCAGGCGTTCGTGGTCATCGGCGCGGTGTCGGCGATGCTGATGGCGTTGGCCGAGTGGGAATGGTTCTGGATCGCCAACGTCGTCTACCTGTGCTTCGTGCTGTCGGCGGTGGTCGGCTCCCTGGCGAAGGTGATCGTGTACCGCAGGGGTGTCCCGCAGTGGTGAAACCGACAAGCGTCACGAACAACATCCGCGCGCTGCGCTTCGCGCACGACGAGATGACACAGGCCGCGCTCGCCGAACGGATCGGCGTGACCCGGCAGACCGTCATCGCCATCGAACAGGGCCGCTACTCACCCTCGCTTGAGATGGCCTTCCGGATCGCCCACGTGTTCGGCGTGCGGCTCGACGACGTTTTCCAGTACCCGAACCCCGAGGAGGTGACACCGTGAAGGCCATCGTCCAGGGCAGGTACGGCCCAGCAGAGGTGCTCGACCTGCGCGACATCGACCGGCCCCCGATCGGCGACGAGGAGGTGCTGGTCCAGGTACGCGCGGCCGGGGTCGACCCCGGAGTGTGGATCTTCATGACCGGCCGCCCGTACCTGGTGCGCCTCGCGGCCGGGCTGCGCCGCCCCCGGGTGCCGGTACGCGGCCGGGACCTGGCCGGGGTGGTGGCCGCGGTCGGCTCCCGGGTGACCCGGTTCCGGCCCGGCGACGAGGTGTACGGCACCTGTTCGGGCGGATCCTTCGCCGAGTTCGCGAGCACCCCGGCGCGGCGGCTGTCCCGCAAGCCGGCCAACCTTTCGTTCGAGCAGGCCGCCGCGGTGCCGGTCTCCGGGATGACGGCGCTGCGCGCCGTGCGCGACAGCGGTGCGGTGCGCTCCGGGCAGCGGGTGATGGTGATCGGCGCGGCCGGTGGGGTCGGCTCCCAGGCGGTACAGATCGCCAAGGCGTACGGCGCGACGGTGACCGGCGTCTGCGCCCCGGCCCGGACCGGGTTCGTCCGCTCCCTCGGCGCCGACGACGTCCTCGACTACACCCGGGAGGGCGTCGACCGCGACGGCCCGGTGTACGACGTCGTCATCGACACCGGCGGTGATCGCCCGCTGTCACTGCTGCGCCGCGCGCTCACCCCACGTGGCACGTTGGCGCTGGTCGGCGGGGCGTACGCCAGGGGACGGCTGCTCGGCGGCTACGGCCGGCAGATGTTCCGGGCGCCGCTGCTCTCCCTGTTCGTCGGCCAGCGGCTGCGCACCGTGAGCGCGGTGGAGCGCGCCGAGGACCTCGACGAGCTGCGGGAACTCATCGAGTCCGGCGCGCTCACCCCGGCGGTCGACAGCAGCTACCCGCTCGCGGCGGCGCCGGACGCGATCCGGCACCTCACCGACGGACACCCGGCGGGAAAGATCGTCGTCACCGTTTGTCAGGAGGACGGCCGGTCCGGTCGGGCCGCGTAACGTTCGGCCTCCGGTCGACCCAGGTAGGGGTATGAGGGACGTCAACAACCGCGAAACCGACTGGTTCCGCGGGGTCTACCGGCGGCACTATCCGGACGTCGTCCGCTACGGCCTGCGCCGGCTCGACGGCATGGCCGCGGCCGAGGAGCTGGCCCAGGAGGTGTTCCTGGTGGCCTGGCGCCGCCGGTCGGAGGTGCCGGCGCGGACGTTGCCCTGGCTGTACAGTCGCCCGCCGCCGACCCGGCCGCGCTGGAGCAGGCGCTGTACCAGCCACGGGAGAACGGCCCGACGCAGGCGCTGTTGGGGGTCGCCGGCCTGAACCGCGAACGGGTCCTGGGTTTCGCACACCGGGAAGCCGTGCTGCGGTTCCTGGCGACGACGGACGGGGTGATGTGCCGTGGCGAGGACACCGATCCCACCGGACGTACCGGAATCACGGTCTCGGCCGGCCGTGGCCCCGGTCCGGCACCCTCCCCGGCCAACCGGGACCGCGAGTACCTGCTCTTCGACCCGCGCACCGGTGAGCTGCTGGCCAGCAGCGCCACCGGTGCCGGGGAGTGGTCGATCGTCTACCTGGAGCGGGGGCGCACCGACGAGCTCGGCTGACGGCGCGACGATCCGGGCGCCGGAGACCGGTGCCGCCGGTCAGACGCGGTACAGCACGGCCCGGTAGCCCCACAGCGCCGCGACGGCCAGCACCGCGATCCCCACGCCGAACGGCCACCAGCGACCGCGCGGGCGGGCGAAGGCGACGGCGACGGTCGCCAGCCACAGCACCGCGACGAGCGCCGTCCAGAGCGTCGCGCTGGCCACCCGGTCCGCGATCCGGCAACCGGCCGGCGCGGGCATGACCGCCGCGCAGATGTCATGGCGCGGTACGGCCAACCACCAGTAGCCCGCCCACGCGGCCACCGCGATGACGGTGGCCGCCACGGCCCCGAGCCACGAGCGGACCCTCGAGGGCACCGTCACCTCCGCGGACTCACTCATGCCGGCAAGCGTATTGCTTGTCAGAGGTTCGGCCCCGGGGGCGGTGCGCTGCTTCCCCGGTCGACGAACTCGGGGGCGATCAGTCGCAGGACGTAGGGCTCCGCCCCGTCCGCCCCGGCGGCGATCCGGCGCACGAGTTGGCGGACGGCCAGGCGCCCCAGGCGGTCGGGGGCACTGTCGACGGACGAGTAGGGCAGCGAGAAGATCTGCGCGAACTCGTCCGAGTAGCGACCGATGACGGACATGTCCCGCGGCACCTGGAGGCCACGCAGGTGCAGCACCATCGGCAGCGCCGCTGCCGCCGCCTCGTTGTCGACGAGCAGCCCGGTCGCGTTCGGGTACGTGTCGAGCACCGCGTTGAGTGACCGGCCGACCGCCGGTTGCCGGGACTCGCCGAAGACGGCGTGCAGCACCATCCCGCGCCGCAGTGCCTGGTCCAGCGCGGCGTTCTGCAGGCGCCAGACCCAGGCGCCGCCGCGCTTCACCACGAGTTCCGGCTGGGAGATCAGAATGATCTCGCGGTGGCCGAGGCGGTGCAGGTGGTCGACCATCGCCCGTCCGGTTTCCTCGAAGTCGAGGTCGAACACGTCGACGCCGGAGCAGTCGTCCGGCAGCCCCACCAGGGCACCGGGCTGGGGAGCCGCCCGCAGGACCGGCAGACGCGCGTCCTGGTGGGCGACGTTGAGCAGGACGATCCCGTCGACCATGCGGGAACTGGTGATCCGGCTCAGCGCGTGCGCGCCGTCGGCCTCGGTGATGAGCAACGTGTCGTAGCCCAGCTCACGGCCCGCGTCCGAGACGCCCAGGATGTACTGCGACATGGCCGGAGCGAACTCGCCCTCCAGGAACTGCGCGAGCAGGCCGATCACCATCGTCTGCGACGTCGCCAGCGCCCGGGCGCCGGCGTTGGGCGTGTAGCCGAGCCGGCGGACGGCCTCCTCGACCCGCTGCCGCACCTCGAGCGAGATCGCCCGCTTGCCGGACAGCGCGTACGACGCGGTACTGCGGGACACCCCCGCCGCCCGGGCGACGTCGCCGATCGTGACCACGATTCCTCCTGTCGTCACTGGAACACCCGCACCGCCGCATCGGTTCGGCAGCACGAGGCGATACGTACGGCCAGCCGATCCACGCTGGCGGACCGGCTGGCCGTACGGTGTTTCAGGTCGCCGCGACCGAGGTCATCGACCTGTTCACTGGGGACTGCTGAACCTGGCGACGGAGATCTTGTCGATCACCGGCGCGTGCTTCGCGCGGAGCAGGATGCCGGGCCAGAGACTCTCGCTGTACGTCACACCGTCGAAGTTGCGTGCCTCCTCGGAGGAGAACGAGATGGTGTTGCGGCCCTGCTTCAGCTCCACCGGAACGGTCAGCTCCCAGAAGTTGTTCCGGTGGAAGCTACCAGGGAAGAGCACGCTCTCGACATCGACGCCGTTGATCGACAGATCGGCCCGGCGGGTCATCGGGTTCGGGTTGTAGTGCGACGCCTGCGACTGCTCGGGGTTGGCGTACCGCACCCGCATGGCGTAGACGCCGGCGCGATCGACATCGACGGAGAAGGTCAGGGTGTTCTGGTTCCCCGGCTCCCCGCCGATGCCGCTGACCGCCTTGCCGCCGCTGGCCAATGGCAGCGCCGTGGTCTCCGCCGTACCGGCCAGTTGGGCCTGCTCCGCCTCGTACTCAACGACGTCGAGGTGACCCTGGGTGGGCTCGACCTCGATCCGGTCCACGAGCAGCCTTCCGGCGCTCCCGGTCACCGTCACCTTGTTCACCCCGCCGGACAACGACACCGCCACGGCCGACGACGGCCCGGCGACGCGGCGGACGGTACGGCCGTTGACTGCCAGCTCGCCGTTGCCGCCGGCCAGCGTGTGCACCGTGATGGTCGACTCCGCGTCCTCGGCCGAGTAGACCCAGAACGTGACGGAGTCACCGCGGCCGACCTCCACCACCCCGGAGCCGGAGACGCTGCGGCCGTTGAGGCGCGGGCCGGCGTACACCGGGATCGCACCGTCGAGGTCGGCCAGTTCCGCCTCGTAGCTGGCCCGGGCCGCCGCCGGGTCGGGCAGGGCGAGCGTGATCCGGTCGACGAGCGCGTCGCCCTTGGTCGCGCGGGTTCCGTCGAGGCTGCGCGCGGCCAGCGAGATGACGTGTCGGCCCGCGGTGAGCTCCACCGTGGTGTCGGTGTGGTCCCAGACCACCCACTTGTACCCCAGGGGCAGGAAGAGTTCCTGCTCGGCACCACCGTCGACGCGCAGGAACACGTTGGTCGGTCCCTGTTCCTGCACCAGCCCGTAGGTGTTGAGCGAGTTGGCGAAGACGCTCAGGTCGTAGGTGCCGTCCCGGGGCACGTCGACGGTGAAGTCGAGCACGACGTCCGAGCCGGTCCGCAGCCCACCGACGTTGTAGCGGCCGGAGGTGTAGAACTTCGACACGTCCGACGGTGAACCCTCCGGGCCGTTGCGGCTGTAGCCGCTGCCGCGGTGCGCGGCGTCCTCGGCCTCGTAGCTGCCCTTCCACAGGGTGGGGGCGACGGCGCTCGGCTTGCCGGTGCCGGCGGGCGTCAGCACGATCTCGTACGCGGACGACTCCGACAACATCGGCAGGTCGCCGCCGAAGTCGAACGCCACCGCCCCGTCGGTCACCGTCACCACCCGTTCGGCGATGACCTCCGGCTGGGCCGAGTCACCGATCTGCCCGGTCCACGGAATCTCCCGGATGAAGGCGCGCGCCTTGCCGCCGATCACGGCCGGGACGTTGTCGAACCTGATCCACGCCTTGCCGGCGGCACCGCCGAACAGCGCCCTGGCCTGGGCCCGCTCCTCGTCGAGCGTGGCCACACCCTGGAGGCTGTAGTTCTGGCCGGGATACGGCGGGCTGACCTTGACGGTGTGCCCGGTCATGCCGGCGTACGCGTTGAACAGCCACCACTGGCCGTTCGCGCGGTTGGCCTGGACCGCCGAGTCGGAGAGGTTGCCGTTGATGTTCCAGAAGGCGATCATCGCGTCGACCTTCGACTCCTCGATCGCGGAGATCCACTGGATCATCTGGCCGGGCACCGAGGTGTGGTAGTTGAACGCGTACTCGTTGACGTTGATGGGCAGCTTCCGGCCCTCGTGGCGGGTGCCGGCGAAGACCTCCGCCTCCCACTCGCGGTACCGCGCCACGCTGGTCCGCACCTGGGCCGGGTGACTCAGCTCGTGCCAGGTGGCGATGTCCGGGACGGTCCCGGCCGCGACGGCGTGCTCGAGGAAGCCCTTGACCTGGGTGTAGAGGACGCTGGTGTTCGGGCCCGAGATCCTGACGTCGGGCAGCTTCCGCTTGATCATCGCGTACGCCTGGTCCCAGGCGCGGAAGTAGTCGGTCGGGTTGTTCAGCCAGCTGACCCGGTTGTAGCTCCACTGGCCGGTGCCGAACATGTTCCCTTCCGGCTCGTTGAAGGGCTCGATGACGATGTTGCCCCGGTACTCCGGGTCGAGCTGTGCGATCTGGTCGAGCTGCCGTTCCAGGACCTCCATGTACCCCGACAGCTTCGCCTCCGGCGTGTTGCCGGGCCACTGGTACGGGAAGCCGCGGTAGAAGTCCGTCGTACGGACGTAGACATCGCCGTTGGTGCTGTTCGCCAGCGGCTTGACGATCTCCAGCGCGTCGGACCCGGGATGCTGGGCGCCGTCCTGTCCCTTGGTGGCGACGGTACGCAGGTTCATGCCCTCGATGAGGTTGTCGCTGGGGACGCCCGGGGCGTACAGCCCGTACAGGGCCCCCGCGGCGCCGCCGTGGAAGTCGCCGGTGTTCTCCGCCAGGTCGATCACCAACTCGCCCTCGCGGATCACGGTCACGGTGGCGCTGACCTGCTTGCCGGCCGCCGTGCCGGAGACCCGGAAGGTGCCGGGGCGCTGGTAGTCGGCGGGGTCGACGGCGTTCCAGGTGACGGCGACCTCCCGGTCGTAGCCGTCTGTGAAGGAGGCGCGGGCGGTGGCGGGCAGCGCGGGCGCGGTGCCGATCGCGGTCCGGACGTCGAACCTGTCCTGGACCAGGCCGGTCAGGGTGGGGGTGGTTCCCCCGACCAGTTCGGCGACCTGTTCAGCGGAGAGCGCCCTGCGGTAGATGCGGAAGTCGTCGACGGCACCGGCGAACAGCGGATCCTGGTAGAAGGACCGGCCGATGAAACCAGCGGTGCTGCCCGAGCCGGTCAGCAGGTCGCCGGCGGAGATGGTGGTCCTGGCCGACGCCACCGCGACACCGTCCAGGTAGGTGGTGATGCGGTCGGCCTCCGTGTCGAGGGTCGTGGTGAGCGTGCGCCACTGGCTCGCCGGCAGCTGCGCGGAGCCGGTGATCTGCGCCTCGGCGCCACCGCCCCCCGTCGTGACGGCGGTGCGGAGCCGACCGTCACCGTTGTACGGGGTGGTGAAGAGGTATCGGGTCGTGTTGGTGCCGAGCGCGTAGATCCACTGCCAGGGAGCGGTGCTGCCGTCCCACCTGATCCGGGTGGAGACGGTCAGGTCGGAGGCCCCCTGGAGGGCGGCGCGGGGCAGGCTGACGTAGGCGCCGTTGGAGGTGGGCGCTCCGCCGGGCAGCCTGAGCGCCGTCCCACCACCCGCAGCGTCCACCAGGGACGCCGTGGCGGGGTTCACCAGGGTGCCGGCGAGCCCGTTTCCCGAGGTGTCAGCGATGACTCCGGTGGACAGGTCGACCCCGTTGAAGTCGTAGTGCAGGGAGGGAGACGGCAGGGTGGTGGCGACGGCCGGCGCCGCGAACCCCGCCGTACCCACCATGGTGAGTACCGCGGTGAGTGCGACCGCTCGAATTGATGTTGCTCTCGACAACGCCATGATGGCAGCTCCTTGTTGTCGCTCGCGTTGGTGATGGTCCTCGTGCGAACCGCCGGCAGGTGGCCCGCCACCGGTCGGATAGCGGCACTGTCGAACCGGTTCGCTAACTGGCCTGAGGGGGGCTGCTCCTTCCTTCGGAGGCGGGTCGACTACGACAGCGTTGACAGTCCCGAACCGGCAAAGGCACCTGCGGGCTGCCGCGAGGTCGCCAGTGCCAGGGGTGTGCGGACCGGGCAGCGCCCGATCTCTGGCGCCGCGTGATGCCCGACCATCGCACCCGTCGGTCCGATGGTCACCGCATTGTTAACGTTAACTTCCAGGAACGTCAACCCCGGAACGGCCTGGAAACAACGCCTGGCGAGCGAGCACCGCCGACTCTGGACGGAACCGCCCGGCGGTCAGCGGGGGCGGAGGAGGTTGTCGCGTTCGGTCCTGAGCGTGGCCAGGCTCGCACGCGAGTGCGCCGCCCGCTGCTCCAGCCGGCGGTGCACGTCGTGTACCAGTCGGATGGACTCGTCGACGTTCCGCACGGCCTGCTTGATCCGATCGCGGACCGCGAGGTCGGTGAAGATGTTGTCGAACCAGACATCCACGAACCTGGTCAGGCCCCCGACGGCCAGTCGCGGTGCGATCAGGTTCATGCCCTGGACGTCGGCGAGTTCGGTGCGCAGCACGGCGAGACACTGATCGGCGCGGGCGGCGGCCTGCGCCGCGTCGTCCAGGTAGGAGTGTTTGATCGCGCTGCCCACCATCCCGCCGCCGAAGAACGTGTCGTAGGTCGACCAGCCCGAGGCGCTGTCGAGCTTGCGCCGCACCTCGGCCAGGGCCTCGTGGGCGGCACGAGCGGCCTGCACCGCCTCGCCCACCTCGTGCAGCTCGCCGGTGAGGCGTCCGTGCTCGTCGGCGAGTTCCAGCAGCCGCGCACCGCGTGGGTCACCCGAGCCGGCCAGGTGCCGCTCCTTCTCGTCCAGCACCGCGGCGTACGTCGCCGGTGCCGCGGCGAGTTGACCCAGCCGGGCTCGAGCGACATCGTGCTCCCGCCGTAGCGCCTCCAGCCGCGCGTCGGCCTCGGTCACGCGGTACTGCGCGGCGTCGGCCTCCGCGCGCTCGCGGGCCAGCAGGTCGTCGCGCGCGCCGCGCAGTGCGGCCAGCACCCGGGTCAGGGACAGGCCCTCGAGCCGGGCCACGTCCTTCTCCTCGCCGGCGTACCGGGCGCGCAGCTCGGTGAGCCGGGTGGCCAGCTCGTCCATTCGGGCACGCAGCTCGGCGACACGCTGCGTGGTCACCTCGTACTCACGCAGCGCCTCGGCAGCCGCGGCCAACCGGTGTTCGATGTCGTCCGCCACGTAACCCATTGGACAAGCACGGCGCAAGCGCACCGCGACGCGGTGGCGCTCCGGCCACCGCGTCGGACCAGCGGGTGAGGCCCGCCGGGGTGGTGGCCCGGCGCGCCACGCCGGGCGCAGGCACTGTCAGTCGACGCCGAACTCCATCGCGGCGCGGTCGAGCGCCACGTCCTCCTCCGAGGAGACGCCCCGGGAGGCGATGGCCTCCGCGCCGCCCTGCGGCATCGCGCCGATCAGCCCGGTCGAGGCCGCCTGCGCCGCACCGACCACCCGCTGCGGGGCGCCGCCGCCGACCATGCCGAGGTTGGCGTACTGCTCCAGTTTCGCCCGCGAGTCGGCGATGTCCAGGTTGCGCATGGTGAGCTGGCCGATCCGGTCCGACGGGCCGAACGCCGAGTCCTCGGTACGCTCCATCGACAGCTTGTCGGGGTGGTAGCTGAAGGCCGGGCCGGTGGTGTCCAGGATCGAGTAGTCCTCACCCCGGCGCAGCCGCAGCGTCACCTCACCGGTGACCGCCGTGCCGACCCAGCGCTGGAGTGACTCGCGCAGCATCAGCGCCTGCGGGTCCAACCAGCGCCCCTCGTACATCAGCCGGCCGAGGCGGCGGCCCTCGTTGTGGTAGTTCGCCAGGGTGTCCTCGTTGTGGATGGCGTTGACCAGCCGCTCGTACGCGGCGTGCAGCAGCGCCATGCCGGGCGCCTCGTAGATGCCCCGGCTCTTGGCCTCGATGATCCGGTTCTCGATCTGGTCGGACATGCCCAGGCCGTGCCGCCCACCGATGGCGTTGGCCTCCAGCACCAGGTCGACCGCGCTGCCGAACTCCTTGCCGTTGATCGTCACCGGGCGGCCCTGGTCGAAGCCGATGGTGACGTCCTCGGTGGGGATCTCCACCGACAGGTCCCAGAACCGGACCCCCATGATCGGGTTGACCGTCTCGATGCCGGTGTCGAGGTGTTCGAGGGTCTTCGCCTCATGGGTGGCGCCCCAGATGTTGGCGTCGGTCGAGTACGCCTTCTCGGTGCTGTCCCGGTACGGCAGGCCCCGTTCGAGCAGCCACTCCGACATCTCCTTGCGCCCACCCAGCTCGGTGACGAAGTCGGTGTCGAGCCACGGCTTGTAGATGCGCAGCTGCGGGTTGGCCAGCAGCCCGTACCGGTAGAACCGCTCGATGTCGTTGCCCTTGAAGGTCGAGCCGTCGCCCCAGATCTGCACGTCGTCGGCGATCATCGCCCGGACCAGCAGTGTCCCGGTGACGGCCCGGCCCAGCGGCGTGGTGTTGAAGTACGCCCGCCCGCCCGAACGGATGTGGAAGGCGCCGCAGGTCAGCGCGGCCAGGCCCTCCTCGACCAGGGCGGCGCGGCAGTCGACCAGCCGGGCGAGCTCGGCGCCGTAGCTGAGCGCGCGGCCGGGCACCGAGGCGATGTCGGGCTCGTCGTACTGGCCGATGTCGGCGGTGTAGGCGCACGGGATGGCGCCCTTGTCGCGCATCCACGCGACCGCGACCGAGGTGTCGAGGCCACCGGAGAAGGCGATGCCGACACGTTCACGCGTGGGCAGGGAGGTAAGAACCTTGGACACGAGGAAAAGTATGCACCACGCCGCATGTTCATGCAAACCGAGTGGTGAGATGCGGTCGACCAGCGACCTTGCGGCCCATGCCGGGCGGCGTCGCCCTTCGGCTTCGCGGATCGCGTGGGCGTGGTGTTCCTCCAGGGCCGCCGCGACCATCGGCAGGTGGAGATAGACGTAGCCGTCCCGGGCGAGTACGACCCGGGCCTCTTCGGGGACCTGCGCGGAGAGGACGAGCAGGCCGGTGGCGGTGAGCAGCGGGACGGCGAGGCGGACGACCTGACGGCGGACCGGCCGGTCGCGACTCCGTGCAGCAGCCCGTCGAGGGCGAGATCGCCGAACGTGGCCCGGGCGACCTAACACCCCCCACCCAAAATCGGCAGAGACCGACAAATCGGCCACCCTCACGTGCCGCCGACCGGATCGAGCAATCAGGAAGAAAACGCACCGTTAGTCAAGCCACCATCATCGAATTCTCACCCTCCGTGAATGTCGAGGAGCTTTCCGTGACCCAGGCTGACCGACGCACCAGCCGTCCGCACGCCGCCGACGAGATCCGGCTGCCGTCCAAGCCCCGCGCCACCTCCGTGTTCGTCCCCGGGGCCGTGCCACGGCGGCGCGGGCTGATCATCCTGCTCAGCGTGCTGGGCGGCTTCCTGCTCACCGTCGTCTGGTCGGCGGAGTTCGTCGACCAGACCATCGGCGACAACATCGCCAACACCATGCTGGGCCACGACGCCAAGGAGACGCCGCTGAGCGGGGCCGTCGCGGGCGTGATCTTCGCGTTCGTCTCCGGTGTCGCCGGCACCTTCACCGCCTGCAACGTCGCCGCCTTCGGCGCCCTCGCCCCGTTGGCCGGCACGTCCGACAGCCGGCTGGGCCGCTTCCTGACCCCGCTGCGCCCGTTGGGCTGGATGGCGGTCGGCATGATCGCGGTGTCCGCCGTGTACGGCGCGATCGTCGGCCTGGTCGGCACGTCGATGCCCCAGTTCTCCACCGCCCCGAACACGCCGGGGGCGCTGTCGCCGCGCAGCATCCAGTCCATGGTGGTCTTCGGCCTCATCGGGCTGATCATGGTCTACCTGGGGCTGGCCGCACTGAGGGTGGTGCCGGACCCGTTCGCCCGGATCTCCCGCCGGTACCCCAACGCCCCGCTGATCTTCATGGGCGCGCTCATCGCCGGCTTCCTGATCGGACGGCCGTTCCCGCTGTTCCGCCAGATGTTCCGCGACGCCGCGGAAAGCGGCAACCCGCTGTACGGCGCTGCGGCGTTCACCCTCCAGTCGATCGGCAACATCGTCGTGATGGCGGTGCTGTTCCTGCTGCTGGCGTGGTTCGCCGGCAGCAGGCTGCAGAACTGGTTCGCCGCCCGCCCGTCCCGACTGGCGGCGACCATCGCGGTTGCGTTCCTCGTCGCAGGTGCCTTCACGTTCCTCTACTGGGACATCCGCCTGCTTGCCCGCCGGGAGATCATCCCCTGGTACCCCACCGCCCCCTGGGCCTGACCGCGTCACGATCATCAGGCGTGGCGCGGCCAGCACCACCGGCCGCGCTACGCCGACCGGTGCGGTCCGCTCGAATCACAGGGCCACGACCGCCGCCGTCTCCGCTGGCAGCTCGATGCGGTCGCGCTGCACGGTGACCCCCTCCCCCGTGGCCAGCAGCACCCGTCGCGCCACCCCGGGCAAGGTGATCCGCTGCGGCTTGGTGGCAAGGTTGGCCGCCACCAGGCATCCGCCCCGCCGCATCACCAGGAACCGGTCCCCGTGCCGCACGTCCATCGCGAACAGGTGCGGATCCGACAGCTCCGGCCGCGACTTCCGCAGCGCGATCAACCGCCGGTAGAACTCGTACATCTGGCGGTGTTCGGGTTTGTCCAGCTCGACCCAGTTCAACCGGGACCGCACGAACGGCTGCCGATTCCGCGGATCCGGCACCGCCGTCCGAGGCCCGTGAGCAGCGAACTCACGACGGCGGCCGGACACCACCGCCGCCGCCAGTTCCGGCTCGGGGTGGCTGGTGAAGAACTGCCACGGCGTGGACGCCGCCCACTCCTCCCCCATGAACAGCATCGGCGTGAACGGCGCGGTCATCAGCAGGGTCGCGCCGACCCGCAGCATCGCCGCCGAGACGGTGGCGGACAAGCGGTCGCCGGCGGCGCGGTTGCCGACCTGGTCATGGTTCTGGAGGTACGCCACGAAGCGGTGGCCGGGGGTGCGTGGATCCACCGGACGGCCGTGTTGCCGGTGGCGGAAGCTGGACCAGGTGCCGGTGTGGAAGAACGCTCCGCTGAGCACCTCGGCCAGGCATTCCAGCGAGCCGAAGTCGCCGTAGTAGCCGTGCCGTTCGCCGGTGAGCAGGGTGTGCAGGGCGTGGTGGGCGTCGTCGTTCCACTGGGCCTGCAGGCCGTAGCCGCCGGCCTCCCGGGGCGTGATCAGCCGGGGGTCGTTGAGGTCGGACTCCGCGATCAGCGACAGCGGGCGGCCGAGGTGCACCGACAGCGACTCGACCTCGACAGCGATCTCCTCCAGCAGATGCACCGCGCGGGTGTCGGGCATCGCGTGGACGGCGTCCAACCGCAGCCCGTCGACGTGGTAGTCGCGCAGCCACATCAGCACGCTGTCGGAGATGAAGCGGCGTACGCCGTCGGAGTGTGGGCCGTCCAGGTTGACCGCGCGGCCCCAGGGGGTGTCCCGCTCGCCGAGGTAGGGGGCGAACATCGGCGCGTAGGCCCCGGAGGGCCCGAAATGGTTGTAGACGACGTCCAGGATCACCCCCAGCCCCTTGGCGTGGGCGGCGTCGACCAGCCGTTTCAGGCCGTCCGGCCCGCCGTAGGGCTCGTGCGGGGCGAACCAGCAGACCCCGTCGTACCCCCAGTTGTGTTCGCCGTCGAAGGCGTTCACCGGCAGCAGTTCGATCATGTCGACGCCGAGGTCGACCAGGTGGTCGAGCTTGCCGATCGCGGCGTCGAAGGTGCCTTCCGGGGTGAAGGTGCCGACGTGCAGTTCGTAGAGGATGCTGCCGGGCAGTTGCCGGCCGGTCCAGGAGCCGTCGGTCCAGGGGAAGGCCGCGTGGTCGTAGACCCGGCTCGGCCCGTGCACGCCGGAGGGCTGCCACCTCGACCGGGGGTCGGGCAGCGGCCGGTCGTCGTCGCCCAGCAGGAAGGCGTAGTCGCGGCCGGCGCCGGGCACCTCGACCCGCCACCAGCCGCCCCGCACCGGTCTCATCTCGTGGTCGGCGGCGCCCGGCAGGCGCAGCCGCACCCGCGACGCCTCCGGTGCCCAGACCGTGAACTCGGTCATGACGCCTCCCGGGATCCGGTGGTGGGGGCGAGCAACGCGACGGGATGGCCGGCCGGTAGATCGGCCAGACGGGACCTGTCCGTCACTGTAGACCCGGCCGGTGAACAGGCACGACATCTCGTTGCCGGAAAGTTGCCGGGTGGCGTCCCGCCAGCGGCGGCCTGCGGTGTCGTCGGTCACTGTGACCGTCATCAAGGTGCGGGATCGGCCGTTATGGAGTTTCCTGGATGGCGAGCGCGCGTTCGCGCGCCTCTCCCGGGACGCGCATCCGGCGTTCCCGATCCTCCCATCGTCGGACGCGCATCCGTGCGTCCGAGAGCCGAAGCTGTCCCCCCGCTCGCCGCCACCGACGCCGGCGCGATCCCTCCTGCACGGACGGAGACTATTGTGACGACCCTGCGGGTCGGCGGGCGTCCCGCCACCGCCACGGACCGGGTCCACCGACCCACCCTCACCTCGCGGCCCCAGATCCCGGCGCAGCCCGGCCCGGCCACCCCACCGGGGAGCCACCGCATCCTGATGCTGTCGTGGGAGTACCCGCCGGTGCTCGTGGGCGGCCTGGGCCGGCACGTACACGCCCTGTCGGTGGCGCTGGCCGCCGCCGGCCACGAGGTCACCGTCGTCACCCGTCACGCCGAGGGCGCCCCGTTGGAGGAGTACGTCGACGGCGTACGCGTGGTGCGGGCCATCGAGGATCCGGTGACCTTCCCGCTGGCCACGGAGAGCCTGCTCGCCTGGACGATGGCGTTCAACCACACGCTGACCCGGGCCGCCCTGCGCGCCGCCTCCGCCGGCGGGTACGACGTTATCCACGCCCACGACTGGCTCGTCGCGCACGCCGCGATGACCCTGCGCGAGCACCTCGACCTGCCGCTGGTCAGCACCATCCACGCCACCGAGGCCGGCCGGCACCAGGGCTGGCTGCCCGGGGAGATGAACCGCACCATCCACGGTGTGGAGCAGTGGCTGGGTGCCGAGTCGACCCGGGTCGTGGTCTGCTCCGGCTACATGCGCGACGAGGTGAACGGGCTGTTCGGCGTACCGGCCGGCCGGGTCGACGTGGTGCCCAACGGGGTGGAGCCGCACCGCTGGCGGGTACCGGCCGCCGCGGTGGCCGACGCCCGGGCCCGGTTCGCCGGAGCCGGTCCACTGGTCACCTTCGCCGGCCGTCTGGTCTACGAGAAGGGCGTGCAGCACCTGCTCGCCGGGCTGCCCCGGCTGCGCGAACGGCACCCGGGGTTGCGCGCGGTGATCGTCGGCGACGGTCCGTACCGGAGCGAGTTGGAGGCCGAGGTGCACCGGCTCGGCCTGGCCGGCACGGTCAGCCTGCCCGGGTTCCTCGGTGGGACGGAGCTGCCGGCGGTGATGGCCGCCTCGGACTGCTTCGCGGTGCCCAGCATCTACGAGCCGTTCGGCATGGTGGCGCTGGAGGGCGCCGCCGCCGGTGCCCCGCTCGCGGTCGCCGAGACCGGTGGGCTCGCCGAGATCGTCGAGCCGGGCGTCACCGGGATGACGTTCCGCCCGCACGACCCGGACGCGCTGACCGACGCGGTGGACGCGCTGCTGTCCGACCGGGACCGGGCCCGCGTGCTGGCCCGGCGCGCCCACGCGATGGTCCACGAGCGGTACGGCTGGGCGGCGATCGCCAGCCGCACCGCGGCGACGTACGCGTCGGCGATCGTCCAGGCCCCGGGCTTCGCCGCCGAGCGCGCCACGCAGCAGATGACCCACGGCCGTCCACGTGCCGTGGTGCCGGAGGGCAACCTGCTCGCCGCCGCCGGCCTGCGCTGACCCGGCCACCGGTCACGACCCTGCCACCGATCACGACCTGGTGCGGCACCGGGCTGGGCCGGCACCGGGCGGTCCACTGTCATCGGGCAGTGCGGGCCCGCTCCCGACGCCGTCAAGCGGCCTCGGGAGCGGCCCACGCGCTCATCGGATCATTCCGACCGTCGGCCGCTCAGGCCGAGGTTCCCGGCTACCGTTCGGGGCCGCAGATCACGTCGTCGACGAGCCGGAAGGTGCGCTCGTAGACGGCGAGCGCCGCCTCGTCGTCGGCGAGCTGCGTGGTCAGGGACAGCACCGCCACCCGCCTGCCGTCCCCACTGACCCCGTTGGCGGTGCTCGTGCCCGGCACGTCACCGCCGTGGGACCAGTAACCGCCGCACCGGTTCGGGATGTACATGATGCCCAGGCCGTATCGCGCTCCGGCGATGAAGTCCTGGAAGGTGTCGGCGAGCACCGTGTCCTGCAGCTGCGCCATCTGGCGGGGTTTGAGCAGCTGACCGCGTTGCAGCGCCTGCCAGAAGCGCGCCAGGTCGCTGGGCGTGGTGACCATGTTGCCAGCCGCGTCGGCGACGGTCGGGTTGAGCAGGGTGGTGTCCGTCAGGGCGCCACCCGGGGTCCACTGCTGGTAGCCCTTGGCGTGCGGTGCCGGCAGGAACGGCCGGTCCCCCGGGGCCGAGGTCCGGTGCAGCCCGAGCGGCTGGAGGATCCGGTTGCGTACCTCGGTGGCCCACGACCGGCCGGTCACCTTCTCGATGAGCATCCCCGCGAGGAGGTAGTTGGTGTTGGAGTAGTCCCACCGGGTGCCGGGCGCGAAGCCGGGCTCGTGCTTCATCGCCACAGCGACGAGATCGGCGGCCTCGTGATGGTCGAACCGGTGCGCCAGGTACGCCTCGTAGGAGTTGAGCACCGCGATGTCGTTGGTGTAGTTGAAGAGGCCGCTGGTGTGCTGGAGCAGGTGCCGGACGGTGATCCGGCGGCCGTCGTTGCCGTTGCCGGCGACGACTCCCGGCAGCCATCGCTCGACGGTGTCGTCCAGCGACAGCTTCCCCTCGCCGACCAGTTGCAGGACGACGACGGAGACGAAGGTCTTGGTGTTGCTACCCATCCGGAAGTGCCCGTCGAGCGGCACCGGCGTTCCCCGTCGGAGATCGCCGACGCCGGCGCGGGCCCGGGTGGTCGTATCGTCGACCCGGGTGAGCCCCTGGACGCCGGTGATGCCGAGGTCGTGCAGATCGTCGACCGCGGCCTGGAGCCGTCGCCGGTCGTCGCCGGTTGGTTTCGCGGTGGCCGGTACCGCGTTGCCGGTGACGACCAACGTCGCTGCCAGCGCGACGGTCAGGCCCCACCGGCCGAGGTGTCCTCGCATGTCATGCCCCCTTGAACGGATGCGGGTGATGACCAGAGACCCGACCATACGAGGCAGTCGATACGTTTCCATCCGGCGATGCCCCCAGATCGGTTCGGGGTAATCCCCCACACCGTGCCGGGCATCCGTGGGCCGTGTCGGCCTCTCGTCGACGGGGCCGCGGCGGGGCGTTCAGCGACGGTTCCGCGCCGGGGCCTTGCCCGTTCGGACAGATCATTCTGCCGTTACGATCTTGTATCCGCACTGGTCACCGCCACTTAACATCCGACAGACTCGCAGCGTCCAGCGGGGGCGACGTCGAGGAGGGTGGGTGCGGGTGCGGGTGCTCCTGGTGGAAGACGACCTGCGCGTCTCGGCTGGCCTCGCCTCGGCGTTGCGCCGGCGGGGGCACGAGGTGGTGCAGGCGGTGACGGCCGCGGAGGCGGTCGAGGCGGAACCGGTCGACCTCATCCTGCTCGACATGAACCTGCCCGACCGCGACGGCCTGGAGGTGTGCCGGCGGATCCGCCAGCACGACGAGGTGGTGGCCATCATCGCGGTGACCGCCCGCGGCGAGGAGCACGACCGGGTGGCCGGGCTGCGGGCCGGCGCCGACGACTACGTGGTGAAGCCGTTCTCGATGGTCGAGTTGCAGGCGCGCATCGAGGCGGTGATGCGCCGTACCGCCCGCACCGCCCGGACGGCAGCCGCGTTGGAGGTCGGCATCCTGCGCATCGACGTCGACGCCCGCCGGGTCTGGGTCGCCGACCGGGAGGTCAGCCTGTCCCGCAAGGAGTTCGACCTGCTGGTGGCGCTGGCCCGGCAGGCGGGCACGGTGGTGCCCCGGGATCGATTGCAACTGGAGGTCTGGCAGACCACCTGGGCCACCCGGCACAACCTCGACGTCCACGTCGCGGCATTGCGGGGCAAGCTGGACGACGCCAGCCTGGTGGAGACCGTACGCGGCGTCGGCTACCGACTACGGACCGGCTGAGACCGGTGCGAACCGGCCCGGCAGCCCGCCCCGGAGCCGGCGGAAATCTCAGATGATCCTCAAGATTCCCAGCTCGCGACCCCGCGGCCGGCGCGGTGGCGGTGTGCTGGTCGGAACCCAGCCATCCCTCCTGTTTGGAGATCCCCCTTGAGATACAGACGGACTACGGCCGGTGTGTTCTCCACGCTGCTCGCCGCCGTCCTCGCGGCGACCGCGATGCCCGCGCAGGCGTTCGGCCAGACGGCCACCGTCGCCCAGATGCAGGCGGAGCCGAACCAGGTGCAGGACGTGACGGTCGTCCAGGGTGACGGTTACGCCACCCTGGCCTGGACCCACGTCGACGGAGCCACCGACTACCAGATCGAGCGGACCCCGATCGCCGAGGACGGCACCGCCACCGGCGCCGCGGTGATCGTCGGTGTCTGGCGGCCGAACCGCCAGATCAACAACGACAAGCCGACCTTCGCCGACGCCGGCTTCGCCCCCGGCAACCGGTTCCAGTGGCGGGTCCGCGCCCGCCTCGGCACCACCGCGCAGCCGTACTCGGCGCCGGTCAGCGGCGCCACCAAGGCGCACTGGGGCGACCTGAACACCCCGGGTCAGAACCTGCGCACCCAGTGGGAGGACACCCTCGGCGCGCAGTACACCAGCGACGTCAACGAGTACGCCTACACCGCGGCGATCGACCAGCTGAGCGAGCGCGTACGCGTGGTGGAGATCGGCCGCACCATCAACAACCGGCCGATCAACATGTTCGTCATCGGCTACCCCACCCCGCCGGCGACCCCGGAGGCCGTGGCCGCGACGAACCCGCTGCTGGTCAACTGCAACGTGCACGGCAACGAGCCCGGTGACCGCGAGGCCTGCTTCATCATGGCCCGCCAGCTGGCCTTCACCGACGACGCCGCCACCCTCGACCGGCTGTCGAAGACCACCATGCTGATCGTGCCGACGATCAACGGCGACGGCCGGGCGGCCAACAGCCGGGGCAACTCCACCGGCCAGGACCTGAACCGCGACTACTCGCTGATCCGCCAGCCGGAGACCCAGGCCTTCGTGGAGATGGTCCGCGACTACCGGCCGATCGCCAGCTACGACGGTCACGAGTACGGCAACACCAACACCGGTGACCTGCCGATGCTGTCTCCGCGGCACCAGAACGTGGCCCAGGGGATCTTCGACGAGTCGCAGAACATGATCGAAGGTCACATGTACACCCAGGGCGCCAAGGACGGCTGGTGGGCCTGCCCGTACGGGTGCACCGGGGCCAGCGTGGGCCTGGGTGAGGAGACCATCCTGCGTAACACCCTCGGTCTGAAGAACACGGTCAACTCCCTGCTGGAGCTGCGCAGCTCGGGCGGCCCGACCCGGCCGGACGAGGGCAACACCGCCAACAACCGGCGGCGCAAGACGTACTCCGCGCTGTGGACGTTCACCCAGTTCTTCGCGTACCACTCCGCGAACGCCAGCAACATCACCACGGCTCGGGCCGAGGCGATCAAGTTCCAGTCCGCGAACACCGGACGGATCGTCTTCCGGGGCTCCCGCCCGATCCCGGCGCACCCCGCGCCGCACCCGGGTGACACCCCGCCGCCGCTGGACGCGCCGGGTCAGGACCAGATCCTGAACCAGCCGCCGTGCGCCTACAAGCTCACCGAGGCGCAGTACAACGGTGCGCGCACCGACGGTCCGGCCGGCCGGCAGACCACCGTGGCCCAGCGGCTCGCCGCCCACGGCTGGAAGGTGATCAAGGTCGCCGACGGTTACCTCGTTCCGCTGTCCCAGCCGGAGCGGGGTCTGGTGCCGCTGCTGCTCGACGGTCAGGCCGCCGAGGGTCTGGTCGACGGCGAGCGGATCGCGCCGACGCTGACCGGCACCCACAACGGCCCGCTGACGGTCTCCGGGGTGGCCTGCCTCGCCGGCGCCACCGTCCGGGGCCCGATCCGGGTCAAGCCGGGTGCCACGCTGATCGTCAACGGCAGCTCGATCAACGGTCCGGTGGACGCCAGCGGGGCGGCCGGGTTCGTGCTGACCGACAGCACCGTGCACGGTCCGGTGAACGCCACCGGTGTCCGGGGCCCGGTGGTCCTGGTCGGCAACAAGACGAACGGCCCGGTCAACGTGGTCAACAACACCGGTGACGCGCCGCTGGTCGCCGGCAACACCGTGAACGGCCCGCTCAGCTGCACCGGCAACACCAACGCGCCGGTCAACATCGAGGTGGCCAACACGGTCAGCGGTCCGAAGTCCAGCCAGTGCGCACGCCTGTGACCTGCTGAACTTCGTACCCCCTTCGTACCGGCAGGCCGGTTCCGCGCCCGGCCTGCCGGTACCCCTCCTTACCGCCAGTGGAGTGGAGAGACACCGTGACCGACCCCCTCACCCGGGCCGCGACATCGGCACCCCGGCGTGCCCGGCGGCGGGCCACCCCGGTCGCCGGAGCGGCCCTGGCCCTGCTGATCGCGGTCGCCGGCTGCACCGGCGCGGACGGGACCGGGTCCGCCGCGACGGACACCGCCACGCCGGTCGCGGTCACCGTGACCGGGCCGCTCTGTGACGTGCTGCCCGCCGGTGACGAACCAGGCAACCCGACCTCGCTCGCCGGTCAGCCCGCCGACCAGGCTCTCCAGTGGATTCCCGTGCTCACCACCTTCGAGGCGGCGGTCCGGGCCACCGGTCTGGCCACCGAGCTGAACGGGACGGAGGGCGTGACCATCCTCGCCCCGACCGACGACGCGTTCGCGGCCAAGTTCTCCCGGACCAACCTCGACGAACTGCTGCTGCACGACACCGACGAGCTGCGCGGGCTGCTGCGCGACCACGTGGTCACCGGGTCGCTGCCAGTGGCCGAACTGGCGGCCGCCGGCACCGTGACCACCCTCGCCGGCACCAGCCTCACCGTCACCGGTGGGGACGGGGGCGCCCGGGTCGCCGACCGGGCCGACACGGTCTGCGCCGACTACCGGACGGCCAACGCCCGGATCCACGTCATCAACCAGGTGCTCGGCTCGCTGCCCACCACCGCGGGCGACGAGGGCGACGACCACCATTCGTGAGAGAGACCGGCAATAGGGGCGCCAGTCCTGTTGCCGGTCTCGCTGAGCGCCGCGGGGCACAACCCCCTCCCCGCGGACACCGACGGCCGCCGACCCCTCATCCGGGGCCGGCGGCCGATCGTTGTTGTCGGCTCCTGCCAGCCGCATACGGAAGGGCCCCGCCCTGACGCGGACGCGTCTGGGCGGGGCCCTTCCGGCAAGCTCAGCGCTTCTCGAACGGCAGGTAGTCCCGCTCGGCGGCGCCGGTGTAGATCTGCCGCGGGCGGCCGATCTTGGTCTCCGGGTCGTTGATCATCTCGCGCCACTGCGCGATCCAGCCCGGCAGCCGACCCAGGGCGAACAGCACCGTGAACATCTTCGTCGGGAAGCCCATGGCCTTGTAGATCAGGCCGGTGTAGAAGTCCACGTTCGGGTAGAGCCGGCGGGACACGAAGAAGTCGTCGGCGAGGGCGATCTCCTCCAACTCCATCGCGATGTCCAGCAGCGGGTCCGGCTTGGCCATCCGGCCGAGCACGTCCTGGGCCGCCTTCTTCACGATCGCGGCGCGCGGGTCGTAGTTCTTGTAGACCCGGTGGCCGAAGCCCATCAGCTTGACGCCGTCCTGCTTGTCCTTGACCTTGCGGACGAAGGACTGCACGTCGTCGCCGCCGGTGTGGATCCGCTCCAGCATCTCCAGCACCGCCTGGTTGGCACCGCCGTGCAGCGGCCCGAACAGGGCGTTGACACCGGCGGAGACCGAGGCGAACAGGTTGGCGTTGCTGGAGCCGACCAGCCGCACCGTCGAGGTGGAGCAGTTCTGCTCGTGGTCGGCGTGCAGGACGAAGAGCATGTCCAGCACCCGGGCGACGACGGGGTCGACCTCGTACGGCTCCGCCGGCACGCCGAACGTCATCCGCAGGAAGTTCTCCACGTAGCCCAGGGAGTTGTCCGGGTACAGCAGCGGCTGCCCGATGGACTTCTTGTAGGCGTACGAGGCGATGGTCGGGACCTTCGCCATCAGCCGGAACGTGGACATCTCCACGTGCTCGGCGTCGAACGGGTCCAGGCTGTCCTGGTAGAAGGTGGAGATGGCGCTGACCGCCGAGGAGAGCACGGCCATCGGGTGGGCGTCGCGGGGGAAGCCGTCGAAGAACCGGCGCATCTCCTCGTGCAGCAGCGAGTGCCGGCGGACGCGCTCGGAGAACTCGGTCAGCTGGTCGCTGGTCGGCAGCTCACCGTAGATCAGCAGGTAGGAGACCTCCAGGAAGGAGCTCTTCTCGGCCAGTTGCTCGATCGGGTAGCCGCGGTAGCGCAGGATGCCCGCGTCGCCGTCGATGTAGGTGATCGCGGACGAACAGGCGGCGGTGTTGACGAATCCGGGGTCGTAGGTTGTCATCCCGGTTTCTTTCAACAGCTTGCCCACACCGATGCCGGCGGGGCCCTCGACCGCGGAATGTACCGGCATCGACAGCTGCCCACCGGAGTGATCGAGCTTGACTTCCGTCATGTGGTTCCTCACTTCGCCGGCAGATCTACGTTGAATTGCCTTCGCTTCTACCGTAATTGCGGTTGCGGCGACACCGCCCGTCGTGGTTCGGCGGTGAGGTCTGCGTCACCCGATTCCCGACCTTGAAGCTGGGAAACCCCGACGACCAGGGCAGACGGTGACGGGAGGGCACACGGAGAGTGGAAGCACGCGGACGGGCGAAACTGTGCGGCGACTCAGGAGAGCGGCACGGAAGGGCCTGCCGAGGGCGGCGCCGGACGGGCCCAGGAGGCTTGCCGGAGGCCGGCTCAGGAGGGCTTGCCGGGGGCGACGCCGGGCCGGATCAGGAAGGCTTGCCGGGGGCGGCGCCGCGACGGCTCAGGACAGCGTCAGTTGGCGCAGGCTGCCGGCGGCGTCGACCAGGTACAGGTCGAGCCGGTTGGCGCCGGGATGGAAGAACCGGTCGTCGGCGAGCAGCGCGGCGAAGCGGCGCCCGCCCGGGTCCGGGGCGACCACCGGCACCACGGCGGCGACGGTGCCGTTGACGGCCACCGCCAGCGACGTACCGTCGGGGACCCGATCGGGCACGGTGCCCCAGACCATCGCCGGCAGCCGGCCCTCGTCCGGGTCGATCGCGCGGAAGGCGTCCAGCCCGCCGACGCGGGCGCTGCCGCCCGGCGGGGCGGCGCCCACGGTGGCGCCCACCAGCGGATGCGGGGCCGGCAGCGGCGACGCGGCGGGCACCCCGCCGGTGATCGGAACCGGTTCGGCCGGGCGGTCGTAGAAGACCTTCCCCGGATCGGTACGCGGGGCCTGGCGAGCGGAGCGGCCGTCGACCCGCCAGGGCAGCCGGATGGCCGCCTCGTCGGCGACGGTCGGCAGCAGGTCGACGTGCTGCCAGTTGCGGTCGTCGACCCGCCCGGTGCGCTGCCCCGGCGCCTTGACGAACATCGGCACCCAGGCCACCTCGTCGGGGGCGGCCCGGATGGCGTCGATCCCCCGCCCCTGCGCACCCTTGGTGAAGCTGACCCCGTGATCGGCGGTGACCACCACCAGCGCCTGGTCCCACAGGCCGTTGTCGCGCAGGGTCCGCAGCGTCTCACCGATCAACCGGTCGGTGTAGCCGAGCTGCGCCAGGTGGCGCTCGCGGGCCAGGTCGATCCACCCGTCGCCCTCGTTGGGAAAGTCCTCGGGCGCCTCGTAGCGGGCACCCGAGGGCAGGTACGCCCACGGCGAGTGCGGCATCAGCAGGTGCAGGAAGTGCAGCGTCGGCCGGGTCGAGGGCGTCAGGCCGCGCAGGAAGCTGGTGAACCGGGCCGGCTGGTTGACGTTGAGGCTGTCCCAGCGGAACTTCGGGTCGGTCGGCACCGGCTCGGCGGCGTCGATGCCCGCCTCCTCGGCGGTGCGTTCCCGGTAGGAGTCCTCCGGGTCGACCCGGCTGTCCTCCGGCGCGGTCACCTGGCGCGCAAGTTTGCCCGTCTCGCGGACCAGCACACCGAGCCCCTGTTCCGGCATCACCGGCTGCTCGCAGCGGCTGGGCGGGCAGAGCCGGGTGATGCTCTCCTCGGCACGGACGTCGTACAGCCCGCCGAAGGCGGTGAAGAGGTTGTCCGGGTAGTGCGAGTAGTGCGGGGCGACCGGCTCCGCCGGGTAGCGGCCGGTCAGCATCGCCGGCAGCGCGTACGGCGTCCAGCCGCTCACGCCGGTGGCGTTGCGGTACCAGGTCGAGCCGGCGGCCAGCTCGGCGAAGTGCGGGAACCGGGCGGCGTCGATGCGGCCGTCCGGGCCGAGTAGGGAGACCAGGGGCAACTCGTCGAGGATCAGCATGACCACCGGCGGATGGATGTTGCCGGTCGCCGTGCCGGCCACGCCGCCGTCGCCATGCGGCAGCACGACCGGCGCAGTCGGGGAGGCGAACAGGAACAGCCCGACGAAGACCAGCGGCCCGGCGCCGGCCAGTCGCAACACCCGGCCGGGCGCCCGCCAGCGCCGGTACGCGACCACCCCGGCGGCACCGGCTGCCGCAGCCGCCACCAGCAGCGGTACGCCCCGCAGCGGCGTGAGGTGCCGGCCGACCTGCACCGCGAGCGCGGCGATCAGCAGGCCCATCAGCAGGGTGTGTGTCGCCGTCCGCACGGCCCGCCCGGCCAGCCCGGACACCAGGCCGAGCAGCCCGAGTGCCACCGTCGGCACCACCGTGATCAGGGCCACCAGCAGCAGGATCTCCCGCCGGTCGGCGCGGTGGAACAGGAAGAAGTCCGGGCTGCGGCCGAGGACGTCGAGCAGCGGCTGGGTGATCACCAGCCCGACCAGTGCCACGACCTCCAGCAGCCGGCGGCCCTCGGCCCGCCAGCCGCCCCATCCCCATCCCCACCACCATCGGCAGCGCACCGGCGCCGTGGCCGCCGAACCGCCCGTCCCGGCCCCTTCGGCCGCAGGCGGCTCAGTCACAGACCCTGCCGTCGCAGGCCCGCCGGTCGTTGTCGGGTCACCGGTCGCGGGCCCGCTCGTCCCGGAGCCCGGGGGCGGCGGGCCGGGAGGCGCAGGGCCGGCTGCGGCGGGCTCGGCGGGGCGGTCAGCCACCCAGGGCCACCCGGTAGAGGGTCCGGGTGCCCGAGGGCAACTCCAGCCGGTCCTCGACCGTGCCGTGGGCGGCGAGCAGTGCCTCGAAGGCGTCCCGCCGGTAGTCGCGGAAGATTCCTTCGGGCTTGTTGGCGAGCAGCCGGCCGGCCATCGGGTCGTCGGGGTGGACGAATTCCACCACCAACCGGCCGCCGGGTGCGGCCAGGCCGGCGAGGCAGGACACCACCTCGGGCAGCGGCACGTTACGGCCGATCGCCAGGTGGTGCACCAGGGCCAGGGCGAGCACCACGTCCGCCCCGGCCCGGGCGGCGAACGAGGCCCGCTCGATTCCGCGCCAGCCGCCGCCCGGTGACGGATCCGCCAGGTCCATCACCAGCGGCAGTACCCGCCGTTCGCCCTCGCCCTGTAGGGCCCGGTAGAGCCGGTCCACCACCGCCGGGTCCTGCTCGACCGCGACGACGTACTCGGCGTGCCGGGCGGCGAGCCGGGAGTACCGGCCGTCGTTGGCACCCAGGTCGAGCACGAGCCGCCGCCGGCCGGCACCGGTCAGGGCGTCGGTGACGAACCGCTCCTTGCCCGCCCGGTCGTCGCCCGAGTAGCCGCAGGTGCGCTGGTAGTCCACCCAGTGGCTGGCGGCCGGTTGGTGATCCAGGCGCCGGACCAGCCGCTCCATCCCGCGTACGGTGGCCAGCGCCAGCTCGCGGGTGTAGCCGGCGGCGCGCAGCTGCGCCCGCACGTCGGCGGTGCTGGTGCCGGCATTGCGCCGTGTCACGCTGCCGTGCAGGTGAACGTGGGTCAACACGCCGGGCAGCAGCCGGCGTACGCCGCGGAAGAGCCGGCCCATCTGGTCCGGCTCGATGCCGTCGACCCGGGCCCGCAGCCAGGGCTGGAAGTCCAGCCCCAGGTGGGCGCCGAGCAGCAGCGGGTAGAGCAGGGTCTGGCAGAACTGCCGGTACCCGGCCCACGGCTCGCCCTCGCGCAGCGGGGCGAAGGAGCCCACGTCGATGAAGACCGGCTCGGTGCCGCGCCACTGCAGGTTGTACGCCGAGCCGTCCTTGGTGGTGAAGCCCGCCGGCAGGGCCGCCCGGAGGATCTCCAGGTGCAGCAGTGCGGCGTCGCGCAGCATCGCGAAGGACCACTCGTACGGGTGGGAGACGAAGGGAATGCGCTCGTGCCGCAGCACCGCCGCCCACGCTGCGGGCGCCGATTCCGCCGGTAGTTCCTCGGTGCCGCAGACCTTGCCGGCGGCGAGCAGGGGCGGGAAGAAGGCGCTGCCGGCCAGGGCCCGCCAGTGCGCGGCCGCCGTCTCGTCGAGCGCGCGCAGTACGTCGTCACCGGCGTGGAAGACCCGGTTGGCCGGGTCGCGGAACGAGCCTGGCTCGACCCGCAGGTCGGCGTCGAGCGGGGCCGGTCGCGCCGACCGGCCGAGGTGAGGGATCGCCATGCCAGCAGGTCAGCTCTGGTCGGTCGGCTGGCGGCGGAACCGGCTGACGAGTCGGCGCCAGTAGAGCTTGGCCGCCACCGCGACACCGGCGACCCCGCCGATCACCGCCTGCACGATCAGGCTGCCGGATCCCGCGTCCAGATAGGCCAGGTGGTTCACCGGCTGCTCCTTCCCCTCGCCGTCTCGACACCGGCGTTCACCGCAGGCACTCACATTTCGGATTTAGGCGGTGTAGCCGGACTTATGCCACGGTACGCCGCTCTCCGATTTCATGTCGGGCACAACGCCCACTTCCCGGCGTCCGTTTCGTTCAAGACGATCGCCCCCGGCCGGACATAGCCTGCCGCCATGACTCCACACCTCGATCTGATCGGCATGGTCACCGCCGACATGGCCCGTACGCTGGACTTCTACCGCCGCCTCGGGATCGACATTCCGGCCGGCGCGGAGAGTACGGGGCACGTGGAGGTGACCCTGCCGGGCGGCCTCCGGCTCGCCTGGGACCACGTGACGACGATCCACTCCTTCGACCCGGACTGGACCCCGCCGGTCGGCAGCTCCCGCACCGGGCTGGCCTTCCGATGCGCCGACCCGGCCGAGGTCGACCGCTGGTACGCCGAGCTGACCAACGCCGGCGCACACGGCCACCGCCCGCCGTGGGACGCCGACTGGGGCCAGCGCTACGCGATCCTGCACGACCCCGACGGCAACGCCGTCGACCTCTTCGCTCCCCTACCCACCCCCGCCAACCCCAGTTGATCACCTCAAGCGCGGAGGAGCGGTAAGGAAGGGCCCCTTGTTAACGCCTCCGGTAGAGCAGGGGCCCCCTCTTAACGGACGGGGCTGGTGGGGTGGGGGTCAGCGGGACAGGAGGGCGGTGGGTGGGACGCCGGCCAGGGTACGAACGTCGCGGGTGAGGTGGGCCTGGTCGGCGTAGCCGGTGCGGGCGGCCACCTCGGCCAGTGGCACTCCCGTGCGGGCCAGCGCGAGGGCCCGGCGCATCCGCAGGATCCGGGCGAGGGTCTTCGGGCCGTACCCGAACAGGTGACGGCTGCGACGGTGCAGCCCGCGCGGGTCGAGGCCGACCTCGGCGGCGGTCGCGGTCACGGTGGTACCGGCGGTCAGCGCGGCGACCACCCGCCCGGCGACCGGATCCGGGCCGCCGGCGGCACGCAGCCGCCGCGCGGCCACCTCGACCAGGAGGGCCTCGGCGTCGGTCTGAGCCCGGTCGGCGAGAGTCGACGTGTGCCGGTCGCCCCACAGGTCCGCCAGCGGGACCCGCCGGTCGCACAACTCCAGCGCCGGGACGCCGAGCACCGCCGGGCCGACCCCGGGCGGCAGCCGCAACCCGACCCACCGCTCCCCCGGCGCGCTCACGCCCAGGAAGGCGGTGCGATCCGGCCCGGCCACCAGCAGCCCCGCCCGGCTGGACCAGAGCAGGTCCAGGCAACCGTCCGGAAGCACCCGGAGGGGCGCGGGGCCGGCTGGGGCGGTGCTGGTCCACAGCACCGCTCCGGCGAGCCCGGCCGATCGTTCCCGGTACACGCCGCCAGCCTGCCACGCCCCGCCGACACCGCCGCCCGGCGTTACGCGTTAAGCGGGGCCCCCTGCTATGCACGAGGCGTTAACAGGGGGCCCTTCCTTACATCCGGTGGTGCATGCCGAGCCGGAGCAGCACGAAGCGCAGCACGGTGGCGGTGAGCAGCAGCGCCAGCAGGTTCGCCGGTTCCGTGCGTCGCCTATGCGTCGGCTGTGGGATTCGGCAGCCGGACCGTGAACACGGTGTGACCGGGGCGGGTGTCGAGCGAGACGGTGCCGTGGTGGGCCTCCACCACGGCGGCGACGATGGACAGGCCGAGGCCGGTGCTGCCGTGGGCGCGAGACCGGGAGCTGTCGCCGCGGGCGAACCGCTCGAACACCTCGGCCCGTAGCTCGGGCGGCACACCGGGGCCGTTGTCGGCGACGCTGATCTCCGCGGCGCCGTCGGTCAGCCGCAGGCTGGTGGTGACGGTGCTGCCGGGCGGGGTGTGCACCCGGGCGTTGGCCAGCAGGTTCGCCAGCACCTGGTGCAACCGGGCGGGGTCACCGGGGACCCGGATGACCTCGTCGGGCAGGTCAAGCTGCCAGCGGTGCTCCGGGCCGGCGACGTGCGCGTCGCTGACCGCGTCCACCACCAGGGCGGTGAGGTCGACCGGTTCGACGGCCAGGGGCCGGCCGGAGTCCAACCGGGCCAGCAGCAGCAGGTCGTCCACGAGGCTGGTCATCCGGGTGCTCTCCGACTCGACCCGGCGCAGGGCGTGCGCCACGTCGGGCGGGACCTGGTCGCGGCCCCGGCGCGCCACCTCGGAATAGCCGCGGATCGCGGCGAGGGGGGTACGCAGCTCGTGGCTGGCGTCGGCGACGAACTGGCGTACCCGGGTCTCGCTGGCCTGCCGGGCGGCGAGCGCGGCGGCGACGTGCCCGAGCATCCGGTTGAGCGCGGATCCGACCTGGCCGACCTCGGTACGCGGGTCGGTGTCGGCGGCCGGCACCCGTTCGGAGAGCGCCACCTCGCCCCGGTCCAACCGCAGTTCGCTGACCCGGCCGGCGGTGGCGGCGACCCGACGCAGCGGGCGCAGCGTGGCCCGGACGATCAGCGCCCCGGCGGTGCCGGCGACGAGCAGCCCGGCGGCGGTGACGGGGGCCTGGGCGGCCACCATCCACCAGACCGTCTCCTGCACCCCGGCCAGCGGTATGCCCAGCACCCGTACGGCGCCGGTGGCGGACTGCCGGGCCACCAGCCGGTAGCTGCCCCGGTCGCCCAGGTCGCGGCTGTGCGGATGGCCGTCGGTGGGCACCCCGGCCAGGGCGGCGACCTCGTCGACCGGTACCGCCTGTTCCTGGCGGTCGACCAGCGTCCACGCCTCGGTGACCCGCCCGTCGACGACCTGCGCGCTGATCGTGCCGTTCGGGAAGCCGCGCGGGACCCGCACGTCGGGCCAGGGGCCCGGGCCGGGACCCGGGCCCGGCTCCCACGGCGCTCCGGCCCGGCCGGCGGACATCGGCATGAGCTGCTCGTCGACCCGGGAGATCAGGAAGTGCCGCAGCGCCACCGTGGTGAGGCCGCCGATGGCCAGGCTGACCACGGCGAGCAGGGCGACCAGGGTGACCACCAGGCGGGTCCGCAGCGACCAGCCGGCCAGCCACCGGCGCACGGTGTTCACTCCGCCGGCTTGAGCAGGTACCCGGCCCCGCGCAGCGTGTGGATCATCGGCGGGCGGCCGGCGTCGATCTTCTTCCGCAGGTACGAGATGTACAGCTCGACCACGTTGGCCTGGCCCCCGAAGTCGTAGTTCCACACCCGGTCGAGGATCTGCGCCTTGCTCAGCACCCGGCGGGGGTTGCGCATCAGGTACCGCAACAGCTCGAACTCGGTGGCGGTGAGGGTGATCAACTGCCCGGCGCGGCGTACCTCGTGGCTGTCCTCGTCCAGGGTGAGATCGCCGACGGTCAGCACCGCGTCCGGTCGGGCGGCGACGGCGAAGCCGGACCGGCGCAGCAGGGCCCGCAGCCGGGCGATCACCTCTTCCAGGCTGAACGGCTTGGTCACGTAGTCGTCGCCGCCCACGGTCAGCCCGGCGATCCGGTCCTCCACCGCGTCCCGGGCGGTCAGGAACAGCACCGGCACCGTGGCGTTGTCCTCCCGCAACCGGCGCAGCACCTGGAAGCCGTCCAGGTCGGGGAGCATCACGTCGAGCACCACCGCGTCGGGCTGGAACTGCCGGGCGACGCGTACCGCGGCCATCCCGTCGCCGGCGGAACGCACCTGCCAGCCCTCGTAGCGCAGCGCCATCGACAACAGGTCGGCCAGGGTCGGCTCGTCATCGACCACCAGCACCCGAACCGGCTCACCGTCGGGGCGGCGCAACTCCACACGGCCCGGCCCGACCTCCCCCTCGGTCATCATGGTCCCATGGTGGGCCGGGGCGCTGGGCTCCGCTTGTGCGGATCCTGTGCGCCGGCTGTGCGGGTGCCCGGCCGGGCCCGCCGGTGCGTCACTCGGTCACGCCGACCGGATCCGTGCGGACATAGCGCATGGTCCACTCGCCGGCGCCGTCGGGCCGGTGGCGGGCGTAGAGATGGTCGGCGGCCGGCGTGGGAGCCGCCTCGGGCCGACGCAGCACCCACAGCCGGGGCGGGGTGCCGTCCGGGCCGGCCGGCAACGCCCGGACCAGATCGTTGGCCGGGCCCCCGACGAAACGTACGGTCACCTCACTCATCACCCGCTCCGCCTCCAGACTGGCCCGACACCTCGGCGGCCCGGCTCGCACGCTAACCCCACGGGCCGCCGTCCGAGGCCGGTTTGCCCTGATCGGCGGCGGGGTACCGTGCCCGACGCCGCGGGCACCCGCCCCGGGGCGGGCACCACGAGGGCGAGGAGCGGTCGATGAGAACGCTGGACGGGCGGTACCGGCTCGAACAGCGCGTCGGCGTCGGCGGCATGTCGGAGGTCTGGCGGGCGCACGACGCGGTGCTGGACCGGACGGTCGCGGTGAAACTGGTGTCGCCCGGCTGGCCGGACGGGGAGGCATCGGTGGACCGCATCCGCGCCGAGGCCCGGTCCGCAGCCCGCCTGGTCCATCCCAACGTAGCCAGCGTGCACGACTTCGGCACCTGCGTCAGCGCCTCGGGACGCGAGACGCCGTACATCGTGATGGAGCTGGCCGAGGGGCAGACCCTCGCCGCCCACCTGCGCGCCGGCCCGCTGGACTGGCGGATCGCGGTACGGGTGTGCGCGGAGGTGAGCGCCGCCCTCGCCGCCGCCCACGCGCACGGCATCGTGCACCGCGACGTGAAGCCGGCGAACGTGATGCTCACCCCGTCCGGGGTGAAGGTGCTCGACTTCGGCATCGCCACCCCGACCGGCGCCGACGACCCGGCGCCGGTGGGCATGGTGGTCGGTACGCCCGCCTACCTGGCGCCGGAGCAGCTGCACCGGGCCCCGGCCACCCCCGCGGCCGACATGTACGCCCTCGGCGTCCTGCTCTACCGCTGCCTGACCGGGCAGCTGCCCTACCCGGCCGGGAGCGTGATTGAGCTGCTCGGCACCGACCGGCGACCCTCCCCGCAGCCCCTGCCTGACCTTCCCGGCCGGCCCGCTGAGGTGGCCGAACTGTGCCGGCGCTGTCTTGCCGAGGATCCGACCCGCCGGCCGGGCAGCCTGGTCGCCGCCCTGCTGCTCGCCGAGGCGGTGGACGCCCGGGTGTACGTGCCGATGGACCAGCCGCTCGCGCTGAGGCGGCCCGCGTCGGTGACCCCGTGGACGGACCAGGCGGCGGCCGAGGTGACCGAGGCGGCCGTCGGGCTCCAGTGGGGCCGCCGCCACGGCGGGTGACCCCGGCCGGCGGATGGCCGGAGTTTCACCCGATCGGGCTCGGGTAGCCGGGCGGGGAACGACGGGAGGAACGTGATGCCGAGTTCCTGGCTGAACGAGGTTGCCACCGCGACCGCCGAGGGCGGGCATGTCCGCACCGACGACGGAGCGCTCTCCACCACTCTCGCCTCGCCACTGGCGCCGCACTGCACCGGGCTGACCCCGGAGCAGCTGCTCGCCGCCGCCTTCGCGTCCTGCCTGCACCACGCGGCGGTGGAGGCGGCCGGGGCGATCACCGACGAGGCGCACACCGTCCAGGTACGCGCGGAGGCGAAGCTGGGACGCGACGACGACGGCCGGTACCGGGCCGACGTGCACGCCTCGATCTCCTCCGTGGGCCTGACCCGGCAGCAGCTCGCCGAGCTGGTCGAGCACGCCGACCGGTTGTGGCCGTTCTCCAGCGGGGACGGCAGCCGGCACCGGCTCACCGTGACCCCCGCCGAGAACGGCCGGCGCTGACCTCCGCCGAGAACTGCCGGCGCTGACCCGCGGGTGGCCCGATCACCCAATCGAGCGCGCCTTCGGACCGACCCGACCCTCGTCCGTTCGGGGGAGGCCCGGTGCAGCCACCATCGACCCCGGCAAGATCGGCATTTGATCCCGCCTTGACCTGCCATATCCGACATTGACGGAACGACGGATAGTCGTAGATCATCCGCTATTGATCTTCTCACGGAGAATCACCTGGCGGATAGCCACAAATTGTGACGCATGCCACCAACCGGCCCGGTGGCATCGGGCCGATGTCTTTCTAGCCTCGGCGGGTGCATCCCGACGACCAGATCGACCAGAAGCTGACCCCCCAGCAACCGGCGAGCCGTACGGCCTACGGAGCATCATCCGAACGGACGACCGGCCGGCACCGTGCCGCCGTGCCTCCGCGCCGCGGCGTCCGCACCCTGCTGGGTTCCACCCCCGTCCGCGTGGCGCTGGCCACCGGCATGACCTGCTTCCTCGGCGCGGCGGCTGTCGCCTCGGCCCGCGAGACCGACGAGGCACCCGCGGCGCACGTGGCCGAGGCGGTGGCCGACCGCGCGCTGGAGGCGCAGGACGGCGTGGCCTCCCGCGCCATGGAGCGCAGCGCCGCCCCCACGCCGGCCAGCCCCAGCCCGTCCACCTCTCCGACCGCTTCGCCGACCGCCGCACCCACATCGACCGCCGCGCCGACCGCCATGGCGTCGGCCAGCCCCAAGCCGAAGACGACGCCGACCACGCCGAGCCCTCCCAAGCCGGTCGCCGGACTCACCCAGGCGCAGATGGACAATGCCAAGGTGATCGTGGATGTCGGCCTCGACCTGAAGCTGCCACGCCAGGGCCTGGTCATCGCCGTCGCCACGGCAATGCAGGAGAGCACCCTGCTCAACTACGCCAGCGGCGTACTGCCCGAGTCGCAGAACTACCCGCACCAGGCCATCGGCTGGGACCACGACTCGGTCGGGCTTTTCCAGCAGCGTCCCAGCAGCGGCTGGGGCACCGTGCGCGACCTGATGCGCCCGGCGTACGCGGCCCGTGCGTTCTACGACGCGCTGGTGGAGGTACCCGGCTGGCAGCAGATGAGCCTGACCATGGCCGCCCAGGCCGTGCAGATCTCCGCCTACCCCTACGCGTACGCCCAGCACGAGGAGCGTGCCGCCACCGTCGTGGAGGCGCTGACCTGACCTGCGGCGGCGTCCCCGGGCGCCGGGGCGGCTACTCGCCGGGTCAGGACCGCTTGGGCAGGACGACCACCCGGCCGAAGAACTCATCGATGCGGTGGACCACGTCGTTGAAGTCGTCCAGGTCGATCGGCTTGGTGACGTACGCGTTGGCCTGCAACGTGTAGCTGCTGATGATGTCGGTGTCCGCGTTCGAGGTGGTCAGTACGACGACCGGGATGGTCCGCAGGTCGTCGTCGCCCTTCACCTCGCCCAGCACCTGGCGTCCGTCCATCCGGGGCATGTTCAGGTCGAGCAGGATCACGTCCGGGCGGTGGGCCTCGGCGTGCCGGCCCTCGCGGCGGAGGAACTCCATCGCCTCCTGTCCGTCGCCGACCACGTCGATGACCTTCTCGACGTCCGAGCTGGCCAGGGCTTCCTCGATCATGAGCACGTCACCCGGGTCGTCGTCGACCACCAGGATGCGAACCGGGTCAAGGGTGCGTGCGCCCATCGTTACCTGCCTCAGGTCGGCGACGACGGGACCAACCGGTCCCGTGCTGGCGGGAAATCTAGTGCATCCCGGGGCGATCGGCGCCCGTCGGGTCGTCGGCGCCGTACTCCAGCACCTCGGCCAGGCCGGTCACCGTGAGCACCCGTTCCACCGGGCCGGTCGCGCCGGTGACCCGCAGCCATCCGCCCTCGACCGCCGCCCGGTTGTCGCCCCGTACGAAAGCGGCGATCCCGGTCGAATCGCAGAACGTAAGATCGGTCAGGTCGACCAGGAGCCGGCGCTCCCCGGCGGCGGCGAGCCGGTCGATGACGGCGTTGAGCTGCGCAGCGGTGCTCATGTCCAGCTCGCCGACGAGGCGCAGGCGAGTCGGCCCGTCGGCGCGCTCGGCGTACGTGACGGTGAACGTCACGGAGATCCCCTCCCGTCACCCTGGGGTGGTTGATTGCAGTGGGGCAAGTATAGGGCGTGCCGCACGGCGGGTCGGGGTTCACGCCGCCCGGCCGCCGGACCACCTCCCAGCCGGTGCCGCCGCCGAGGTGGCGCCCGACCGGCGCCCGCCGTTTCTCCGGCACATATTGAACCTTCCGGTTCACCTTGGCTATGCTGAACCGCATGGTTCAGCAAGATGGCCGTCTCGACCGGATCTTCTCGGCGCTGGCCGACCCGACCCGTCGCGCGGTGCTTGTTCGGCTCGGCTC
Organism: Micromonosporaceae bacterium KJ-029; assembly: GCA_005402585.1. Classification (GTDB taxonomy): domain Bacteria; phylum Actinomycetota; class Actinomycetes; order Mycobacteriales; family Micromonosporaceae; genus Micromonospora. The sequence continues at coordinate 264,632 of BIFP01000022.1, forward strand.
CGCGCCGGCCACCATCAGCGACCTGGCCGAACCGTTCGCCATCTCCCTCACCGGGATGAAGAAGCACGTCCGGGTGCTGGAGGAGGCGGGTCTGGTGGTGACGGAGAAGGTCGGCCGGTCACGGCGGTGCCGGCTGGGCACCGAGCGACTGGACGACGTGATGGCGTGGATCAGCTTCTACCAGCGGCTCTGGGAGCGTCGCCTCGACGGTCTCGACGCCTACTTCACTCTGCGGAAGGGAACGGAGCATTGACCGAGACAGCAGACCTCCAGTTGCGCTTCAGCCGGCACCTGCCGGCCTCACCGGAGGAGGTGTTCGACGCCTACACGGATGCGGAGAAGCAGAAAATCTGGTTCGGCATCCTCGACGACCAGCCCGGCATCGTGGAGATCGAGGTGGATCTGCGCGTCGGCGGGAAACAGACCGCGACCTGGGGGCCGGGTCCCGATCAACTGTTCCACGAGACGCAGACCTTCCTGGTGATCGAACGGCCACACCGGCTGGTCACCGAATCGGTCGGCAGCAGCCCGGACGGCTCGACGATGACCACGCGGGTCGAGATCACGTTCGAGCCGGACGGCGACGGGACGCTTCTCACGGTGGTCCAGGGCGGGTTCCCGACCGTCGAGGTGCGGGACTTCTTCACCGAACAGGTCTGGGTCGGCGCGTGCGACCGGATCGAGACCTACCTGCGGCGCACGCGGTCGTCCGTCTGACGCCGGGGTGGCCCCCGACCCTGGGACCAGGGGTCGGGGGCCGGAGGATGGCTCAGGACGCCGGAACCGGGATTGCGGCGTTGCGGGGCGCGGGTGACTCCGCGTCCTCGGGTGGCCCGGAGTCGGGGGTCTTGAACAGATAGCGGACGAACTCCGCGCCCGTCCCGTCGTCGTCCGCTCCGGGCCACTGCCCGGCGCAGTCGACGCCGATCACCTCACGGCCGGTACCGTCGGCCTCCTCCAGCAGCGCCCACAGGCTCACCGGGTAGCAGCGGGTGCTTCCAGCGGCCGCACTCTCGGCGGCGGCGTTCTCAGTGGCCAGGCGCCAACGGGCGTACCAGCCGGGCCGAGCGGGGACGATCTCGACAATCCGCTTCATCACGACCTTCCCTTCCGCGTGTGCCTCGGAAGATCTTCGGTCCGCTCCGATCGTCGGACCCGCCCGGGTGACCGGCCCTCACCCCGGCGGGATGAAGCGTCACCACGGTGGCGAGTCGGCCGTGGGCCGGGGGCCGGACCGATCGTTTCGCTTCCGGCAGCGGCGGGAAGGCCATCGCCGAAGCCAGGAACACCAGCGGAAGCGAGGTGTCACCATGCGCAAGCAGATGGAGGGCGACAACCAGCGCCGCCGTGCACTGGCCCGGCAGGCCCGGCAGCGCGGCGTGCAGGCCGGCGACACCGGCGCCAGCCTGAGCGCCTCAAAGCAACTCGCCCATCTCGACCAGGGCAAGCGGGCCGGCCCGGCACCGGCCAGAAGCCGCCACAAACCGAACACCACGCGCGGTAGGCCCGTACCGCCGTCGGCCGGCCTCCCGGAGGCGCCCCGACCTCGCCCGGAGCCGGGCGTCAACGCGCCGGGGATCACCACCATGGGCTACCAGGACCTGGTCAACGACGTCGGCCGGCGCGCCGGCGTCGACTTCCGGACCGCCAAGGTGGGGGTGGAGTCGACGGTACTGGTCCTGGCCTGGGCCCTGGAGGCGGCCGAACGCAGCCGACTGCTGGCGGCGGTGCCCACCTCGCTGCACGACGTCGTACCGGTCGGCGGCATCGAGCGGCGCCAGGACCTGCCCGGCTTCCTCGCCGAGGTGGGCCGGATCAGCGGCCGGAGCCCCGAGCAGGCCCGCTACCAGGCCGAGGCGACCCTCGCGGCGCTCGCCGAGCACGACGGTGACCTGGTCGAGTCGCTGCACGTACCGGACGAGTTGCGGGAGTTGCTGAACCCGCCCGTGGTCGGCGGCGGCCTGGTCGGCGCCAGCAGCGCCACGCCCACGCTGTCCGACGCGGACCTGCGCGAGGCGCTGTCCGACCTGCCGTACTGGTCCGGCGACGGCACCTCGCTGTCGCGGACCCTCGAACTGCCGGCGGGCAACCTGGACCGGGTCCTGGACCGGCTCGACCAGCTCCGAGGCCAGACCGGTCGCGGGCCGCGGATCGGCCGGGCCGGCCCCACGACGGCAGTGCTGACCGTCACCAGCCGTAACGCCCGTGGGGTGACCGCGCTCGACATCGACCTCGCCCACTCGGTCGACGACGCGATCGACGAGGCCGGCGCCGGCCTGAACTTCGGCTGAGCGGACGCGGGCCGGTGGGTACGCCCACCGGCCCGCCCGCGGCACCGCAGGGTCCGGCCGGGCTGCCGGCCGGTCACCGTACGCGGGTCGGCATCTCGGGCGAGGAACTCTCCAGCGGCACGGCGTGGGCGGGAACGAGCCCGAGCTGCGCCGCCGAGCGGGGCACCGTGGCGTCGAGGAGCCAGTCGGCGCCCACCCGGGCCCGGTTGCCGGGCATCGCCAGCAGGTGGTAGCCCCGGGTGACCGTCTTGGCCGGCAGGCCGGACATCGGCACCTTGAGCGGGTTCGCCGCCGCCTGCTTGCCGCCCAGGTCGACCACCCAACCGAGATCGTGGTGCTTGTACGGACGGCGGCGGCCCTGCCCGTAGGAGGCGGCGATGTTGTGCGCGGCGAGCTTGCCCTGCCGCTGGGCGTGCTGGGCGGTCATCGTGCAGATCTGACCGGGCCGGGTCAGGTCGGGCACCGCGGCGGCGTCGCCGCAGGCGTACACCTCGGGGAATCCGGGGACGTTGAGGTACTCGTCGACGACCAACCGCCCCTTCTCGGTCCGTAGGCCCAACTCCGCCACGAACGGGTCGGGGCGTACGCCGACGCACCAGATCAGCGAACAGGTGGGCACGTACTCCCCGTCGGTGAGCTTGACCCCGTCCCCGGTGGCGACCGCCACCGAGGTGCCCATGCGCACGTCCACCCCGCGCCGGCGCAGCACCCGGTCCGCGGTCCGCGACATCCGCTGGTCCAGCTCGGGCAGGACCCGTGGGGCGACGTCCAGCAACATCCACTTCGGGCGGATCTTCAGCCGGGGGCGCTGGGCGGCCAGCTCGTCGGTGAACAGCTTTCCGTGCGCGGCCACCTCGGTACCCGTGTACCCGGCGCCCACCACCACGAAGGTGGCGCGCGCCTGCTGCTCGGCCGGGTCCTCGGCCTGCTCCGCCAGTTCGATCTGGCGGATCACCTTGTCGTGCAGGAAGACCGCCTCGGGCAGCCCGCGGAAGCCGTGGGCGTACTCGGTCACCCCGGGGATCGGCAGCAGCTTGTTGACGCTGCCGACGGCGAGGACCAGCCGGTCGTACGCCAGCCGGTTGCGGTCGCCCTCCGGCTGGGTGAAGCCGACCCAACGGTTCTGCAGGTCGACGTGATCGGCCTCGCCTATGACCACCCGCACCCCGTCCAGCGTGCCGGTCAGCGGCACGGCGATCCGGCCCGGCTCCACCACCCCCGCGGCCACCTCCGGCAGCAGCGGAAGGTAGAGGAAGTAGTCGGTCGAGTTCAGCAGGACGATCTCGGCCCGGTCGCGGGCCAACCGGCTCAGCGTCTTCGCCGCGTGGTAACCGGCGAACCCGGCTCCCACGATCACCACACGAGGTTTCGTCATTCCGGCCCGGTTCCCGCCCCCGTCCGGGACAAACGTCAGGGCCCCGCGGCCGGCCCGTCCCGGATCCGGGCGCCTCACCCCCGCCGGGTGAGGTTGCCTCATCCGACGGCGGCGCAAGGTGGTGGGACGGTTCGAGGTGAGGAGGAGCGCATGAGCATGCCGATCCCCAATGACCGGCGGGTGCCGACGTACCTGCAGCAGAGCGGCCGCGGGCAGCTGACCGCGCGGCAGCGCCGGCGGGCCGCGCACAAGGAGCGGAGGCTGGAGCGGCTGACCGGCCAGCGCCCACCGGACCGCCCCGGCCGCCAGGCGGCCAGTCGCGGCCGCTGACCCGTCACCGGTGCCCACTCCGTTCGACGGCGGGCACCCCGGCCGGCCTACCGGATCAGTGTGCGCTCGGGCGGCATCGGAAACCGGAGAAAGGTGGCGCCGCGTAGATCCAGCCAGGCGCGGTCGGGTGCCCGGACCAGCCGGAGCATCACCTCCACGCAGGTGGGGCACCGGGCGACCAGGCCCGGCGCGTGCGAGTAGACCCGCAGTCCCGCCACCGGGCTGGCGGTGCCGCAGTGGGCACACCGGCCGGTGGCGGTGCTCAGGTCGACCGCGAACACCTCCCCCAGCGGACCGTCGAGCATGTTGCCGTCCACGTACGGCAGCGCGGTCATCCGCGGCCTCCTCTCAGCCGGTCGGGCCGAAACGTTCGGTGCGGACCCGCCGTGCTGGGTGGCCCAGCCCGACGAGCAGGTCGGAGACGGTCTCCACGAACCCGGTGGGCCCGCAGACGTAGACCAGTGGCTCCAGGTCCGGCGGCCAGCCGTGGGTGTTGACGTCGGCGAGATTGAGCCGGTGCGGCTCGCCCTGCCACCCCTCGGGTGCCGCACGGGTGTAGACGAACGCCACGTCGAGACCGGCATCGTCACGGACCCGCCGGCGCAGCTCGTCGGCGTAGAACACGTCGGTCGGGGTGCGGACGGAGTAGATCAGCCGGAACGGGGCCCGGCTGCCGGCCGCCCGGCGGGCGCGGACCATTGCCATCAGCGGCACCACGCCCGAGCCGCCGGCGACCAGCAGCACCGGGTCGGTCTGCGCGGGCCGCCAGATGAACCAGCCGCCGACCGGGCCGCGGACCTCGACCGGATCACCCTCCCGGTAGGTCTCGATCAGGAAGGGCGACACCTCGCCGTCGGGCACCCGCTGCACGGTCAGCTCGATCCGGTCGCCGTCGGCCGGCGCGGCCAGCGAGTACGAGCGGGCCGCCTGATAGCCGTCGGGTGCGGTGAGCCGGATGTCGACGTGCTGGCCGGGCAGGTGGGCCGGCCAGCCCGGCACCTCCAGCACCAGGGTCTGCGCGGTCGGTGTCTCGACCCGGCGTTCCACCAGCCGGGCCGGCAGCCACCGCATGGGCCCGCTCAATCGCCCTGGTACCGCTGCTCACGCCACGGGTCACCGTAGTCGTGGTAGCCGGCGGTCTCCCAGAAACCGGGACTGTCCTCGCTCATCAGCCGGATGCCGCGCACCCACTTGGCGGACTTCCAGAAGTACAGATGGGGCACCAGCAGGCGGGCCGGCCCGCCGTGCTCGGCGGGCAGGTCCCCGCCGTCGTAGGTGTGCACCAGCCAGGCCCGCCCGTCCCGCAGGTCGCCCAGCGGCAGGTTGCTGCTGTAGCCGCCGTACGAGTGGGCCAGGGCGTAGTCCGCCACGGTGTCGATGCCGTCGAGCAGGGTGTCCAGGGACACCCCCTGCCAGGTGGTGCCGAGTTTCGACCACCGGGTGACGCAGTGGATGTCGACCGTCGGGGCCTCCTGCGGCAGCGCCATCATCTCGTCCCAGCTCCACCGGTACTCCATGCCGGTTTCGGTGGAGATGACGAACTCCCACGTCTCGCGGGGCACCTTCGGTGTCGGGCCGGCTGACAACACGGGAAAGTCCGGTGTCAGATACTGCCCGGGGGGCAGGTTCGGCGCCCCGGCGCGGGGCCGACCCTCGAAGCCCGGCGTGACGATGCCCACCGCTCAGTCGTACCACGGGCGGCGACGCGCCGGGGGCGTTCGGCGGCCCAGGCCCTGCGGCGCTCGCGCCCACCAGGTCCGCCGGAACGCCGGGTGCGCCCTCACTTCCGCTCGGTGACCACTTCCTTCGCCCCCGGCACCATGTTGCGGGTGGCCCGCAGGCTGGTGATGGTGACGACGGTCAGGACGGCGACGATGACCAGGAGCGAGACCTCGGTGGGGATCTGCGGGACGCCCTTCCAGACGCCGTGTGCCCAGTGCAGGCCGAGCTTGATCCCGATGAAGGCCAGGATGACGGCCAGGCCGTAGCTGAGATGGACCAGCCGGCTCAGCGCCGCGTGCAGTACGAAGTACAGCGCCCGCAGACCCAGCAGCGCGAAGGCGTTGGTGGCGAAGACGAGGTACGGGTCTTCGGTGATGCCGTAGACGGCCGGCACCGAGTCGACCGCGAACACCACATCGGTGGCGAAGACCGCCACCACCACCAGCGCGAGCGGGGTGAACGCCCGCCGCCCGTCGACCCGTACGGTCATCTTCGTGCCGTGGTACTCGTTGACCACCGGCATGAAGCGGCGCAGCAGGCGCACCGAGCGCATGGTGCCGATGTCCACCGTCTGCTCGTGCCCGCTGAAGGCGTCGCGCAGCAGCTTGGCCGCGGTGAACAGCAGGATCAGCGCGAAGACCAGGAAGGCGAAGTCGAGGGTCTGCAACGCGGCCGCGCCCAGGGCGATGAACACGCCGCGCAGCACCAGCGCGCCGGTGATGCCGAACAGCAGCACCCGCTGGGCGAGCACGCTCGGCACCGCGAAGGCGGCGAGCAGCAGCATGAAGACGAAGAGGTTGTCGACCGACAGGGACTTCTCGACCAGGTATCCGGTGAGGTACTCGAAGCCCCGCTTCGAGCCGAACTCGTGCCACACCCAGGCACCGAAGGCCAGCGGCAGGGCTATGTAGAACGCCGACCAGCCCAGCGCTTCCTTCAGTGACACCTCGTGCGGGCGGCGGGTCACCAGGAAGTCGAGCACCAGCAGGACGAGCACCCCGGCGATGGTCACCGCCCAGAGCGACGGGGTACCCACCGACTGAAGACCGGCAGCAGCATACGACAAATCGGACATGAAGCCTCCTCGAACACCGTGACATGTTCGAGGTCTCCTTCACCCACATTTCGTGGGCAACCACCCGAGGCGCACCCCAGGCGCGCCGTACTGACCGGTATGGTTCGTGGGAAGTACTCCCCTCGTACCGACAAGGTTAGGCCAGCCCGATCCGGCACGCCAGGCGGGGCAGGTCTGTTCCGGTGGCCCTGGTCACGGCCGGGGTCCGCCCGTTCCGCCAGGTGGACGGCGTCGGGCGCGACCGGTTTGGCGGAGGGCGTCACCTTACCGATACGAACGCGAGCGCATATCGTGATCCGGTGACCGCAGACCGGGCCGCCGGGCCACTGGCCGGCGTACGCGTGATCGAGCTGGCCGGGATCGGGCCGGGTCCCTTCGCCGCGATGATGCTGGCCGACCTCGGTGCGGACGTGATCAGGGTGGACCGGGCGACCGAGGTGGATTCCTCGGCCTTCGGCACCCCGCACCCGGATCTGCTCAACCGGGGCCGCCGCTCGATCGGGGTGGACCTGAAGTCGGCCGGCGGCCGGGAGGTGGTGCTGGCTCTGGTCGGCGGCGCGGACGCGCTGATCGAGGGTTTCCGGCCCGGGGTGACCGAGCGGCTCGGCGTCGGCCCGGCCGACTGCCACGCGGTCAACCCGCTGCTGGTCTACGGGCGGATGACCGGCTGGGGGCAGGACGGCCCGAGTGCGCCGTACGCCGGGCACGACATCGACTACCTGGCGCTGACCGGCGCGCTGCACGGCGTCGGGCGGGCCGGGCAACCGCCGGTGCCGCCGATGAACCTGCTCGGCGACTTCGGCGGCGGCGGGATGATGCTGGCCCTGGGCGTCGTCTCCGCGCTGTACGCGGTCCGTGGCGGCGCGGCCGGTCAGGTGGTCGACGCGGCCATCGTGGACGGCGTCGCGGTGCTCAGTACGCAGATCCACGCGCTACGGCAACTCGGCATGTGGCAGGACCCGCGTGGGGTGAACCTGCTCGACGGCGGCGCCCCGTTCTACGACACGTACGAGTGCGCCGACGGGCGGTACGTCGCGGTCGGCGCACTGGAGCCACGCTTCTACGAAGAACTGGTCCGGCGCACCGGTTTCCCGCTGCCGCCCGACGAGGCGCCGGATCGTACCGACCCGGCGAACTGGCCCGCGCTGCGCGCGGCCTGGGCACGGCTGTTCCGCACCCGGTCGCGGGACGAGTGGGCGGCCCTGCTCACCGCCTCCGACGCCTGCGTGGCGCCGGTGCTGGACTGGCGCGAGGCGCCGGAGCACCCGCACCTGGCCACGCGGGACACCTTCGTGGTCCGCGACGGGGTCGTCCAGCCGGCGCCGGCCCCCCGCTTCTCCGGCACCCCGACGTCGGTGCGCCGGCCACCACCGTGGCCCGGCGAGCACACCGACGAGGTGCTCGCCGAGGCCGGCTACCGCCCGGAACAGGTGACCGACCTGCGCGCCGCCGGCGCGGTCGGCTGAGCCTCGGTGCAACGGCTGGCGGGGTGACGACGAGGCGAGCGCCGGACGGCGGGCGTGGCGCCCCCCGGCCCGGCTCAGCGGCGGCGCAGCGTGGCGCCGGGAGCCAGGGCCGGCTCGACCATCTCGCGGTAGTCGCGGGGTAGTTGGACCACCAGTTCGTCGAACTCCCCGCCGGTGACCGCCTCGCGCAGGGTGATGAAGACCGCGCGGATCGCGTCCCGGGCCGCCGCCTCCTCGACACCGGCGCGTACGGCCACCCGGGCGGCGAACTCGGCCGCCCCGAAGCGCTCCGCCGCCTCGGTGTCGGGCGTCGGTCGCAGCGGCAGGCGTAGCGGCGCGGGCAGCTGGGCGGCGAGGTCAAGCACTTCGCCGCCGGTCAGCCGCTCGGCGAGCGTCGCCAGTGTCGCCTGGGTCAGTTCCGTCGCCCGCTGCGACGACGTGCTGGTGCGCTGGGCGACCTGGTCGACGAACGTGTCGTAGTTCATCGGATACCCCCTCCGATGGCGGTTACCCGGCGGGCGAGGAGGGAAACGGCGACGGGTTTCGGCAGCGCCGCGCGAAACCGCGGCCGGTTTTCCGGCGGTCCGGCGCGTGACGGGCGCTCGGGTGGGTAACCGCGCCCGGTCGTGGCCGGATCGAAGCCGGGAGGAGCCGACACCATGGCGAGTTACGCCGAAGTCCTGCAGTACCTGTCCAGCCTGGACTATCCGGCCGGGAAGGACGACGTGGTACGCGAGGCCGAACGCGAGGGAGCCCCGCCGGACGTGCTGCGCGCCCTGCGCGCCCTACCGCCGGTCGACTACGCCAACGGCACCGAGGTAGCCCGTTCGGCCCACATCGACGCGGCTCCCGAAGTCACCGACGCGCAGCGCGGGGCGGTGGGCCGCGACAAGCGGCACCAGCGGGTGTCCCAGCACCTGCGCAGCATCTGAAGCCCGGCGACCCGGGCCGGCGCCCCGCACTGCGGGCCCCGGCCCGGGTCGCGGGTGCGTCACGGGGAGAGGCGGGCGCCCCGGCCGCGAACCGCGGCCGGGGGCACCCCTGGGTAACCACCTGCCCTGGTGGTGTGGCGCCCGAACCGGGTCGCGACCACCAGGCGGCCGGCGGCCGTCCGAACCGGACGGGCCGCTGTTACCGCGACCATCATACGGCACGCCATCGGCCGAACAGTCAGATGGTACCGGCCAAGGGGCTCACGCCGCCAGCTCCGCATACCGTCGCTCCAGGTCTATCCGCGCCAGCGCGCCCACCAGCCAGGCGAGTCGTTCCGACTCGCCACCACCGGCCAGCCCGGCGAGATCCTCGGCGGAGCGCCCCAGCCCGAGCCGGCGGGCCGCGGCCAGCGCCCGCCGGTCGGCCACCGGGGCGACCTCCCGCCACAGCGCCTGCGCCTCCCGCAGGAACAGGTCCGCGACCTGGGCGTCCACTCCCGGTAGCGCGGTGAGCAGCGCCCGCTCCCGCGCCGGGTCGTAACCGGCCGCCGACCGCAGTCGGCGCAGGTCGCCGCGGTAGCGCTCGACCACGGTGCGGGCGAGGTCGCCCAGCATCTCGGCCAGGGCGTCAACGTCGCCGCGCTGGCCGCTGTCGCGCAGCACCCGGACCCGGTCGGAGTGCAGCGCGCGGGCCAGCCGGGCCGCGCTGTCCCAGCCGGCGTCGGGCAGGGCGTGGGCGCTGTCCAGGGCCTTCCGGAAATCACCCCGGCGGGCGAGCAGGATCGCGAGGCAGAGCAGTTGGAACAGGCTGGACGGGTTGTTGGTGACCCGGAAGCCGTACTGCTCGGCGAACCCCCGCCCGCTGCCGGCGAGCCGGCGGACCAGACGCTTCTTGTCCTCGATGGTGGAAACCGCAGTGGTGGACATGCCCGCTCTTACCCGCACCCGGGCCGGCCACGCCTGCGGTGCAGCCCGGAGACCGCCGGCCGGTCCGCGAAACCGCCGGTCAGTCCCGAAAAGCGCCGGAGCGGTCGCGGGCCTTGAGCCGGACCGTGGGCAGCGCGGGGGCGGGCAGCGGCGGATCCGGGTCGGCGGCGACGACGCCGAAGCGCCGCCCGGCCATCCAGTCCTCCCGGGCGGCCACGATCTCCTCGTGGCTGCGGCCGACGAAGTTCCACCACATCACCAGCGGTTCCTCGAAGGGGGTACCGCCGAGCAGCATCAGCCGGGTCCCGGAGTCGCCGCGAACGGTGAACGCGTCCCGGCCGGCGCCGAGCCAGAGCAGCGCCCCGGGCGCGAGGGCAACGCCGTCGACCTCGGCGGCGCCGTCGAGGGCGAGCAGCGCGTACTCGAAGTCGCGCCGCAGCGGCAGCCCGACCGGCCCCGCGCCGGCCAACTCCAGCTGCGCGCCGAGCAGCGGGGTGTACACCCGGGCCGGCGAACGCTCGCCGCCGAGTTCGCCGACCAGCAGGGTGACGGCCAGGTCGCCGTCCCGCCAGCGGGGCAGTTCGGCGTGGTGGGCGAAGGCGGCGGCACCGGCCCGGGCCGAATCCGGCAGTGCCACCCACAGCTGTACGCCGTGCATCAGCGGCGGATGTTCGGCCGGGGAGCGTTCGGAGTGCGCGATGCCGTGGCCGGAGGTCATCACGTTCAGCTGGCCCGGGCGGATCGGCTGGGCGTTGCCGAGGCTGTCGCGGTGCAGGATCTCGCCGTCCAGCAGCCAGGTCACCGTCTGCAGGCCGGTGTGCGGATGCGGCGGCACCTCCATGCCCGGCCGCTCGGTCACGTCGTCGGGACCGAAGTGGTCGACGAAGCACCAGGCCCCGACCATCCGGCGGGTGCGCTGTGGCAGCAGCCGGCGCACCGTGGTGTACCGGCCCAGCGGCACGTCGTGGCCGGGCAGCAGGACGCTGCCGGGGTCGGCGGTCGCCACACCGGGCGGCCGGGTCTGCGCGGGCATCGCCTCGGTACGCTCCACGGGGCCGACTCTACGCGGCCCCACCCGCCCGAGCTGCCCGACACCTCCCAGCATGGGAGATGGTCGGGCCCCACCGTCGTTGGAGAGGCCACCGGCGCCCAGAATCCGCACCCAGCGGGTCTACGCTGGGAGGCAGGCGACACCCGGACCACGACAATGTGGCCTGCCGCGCCACGACCGGCGCGGAGATGCAGCTCGACCGCCGCCGGAGCTATCGAGCGAAGGGACGTGTTTCGGATGCCGGAAACCGTCGAGAGGGTCTTCGACCGGGTAGTTGCCCGGAACCCAGGCGAACCAGAGTTCCACCAGGCGGTTCGGGAGGTGCTGGAGAGCATCGGACCGGCGCTGGCGCGGCACCCGGAGTACGTCGAGGCACAGATCATCGAACGCGTCTGCGAGCCGGAGCGGCAGGTCATCTTCCGGGTCCCGTGGGAGGACGACCGGGGCCGGGTGCGGGTGAACCGCGGCTTCCGGGTGGAGTTCAACAGCGCACTCGGCCCGTTCAAGGGTGGGTTGCGCTTCCACCCCTCGGTGTACCTGGGGATCGTCAAGTTCCTCGGCTTCGAGCAGATCTTCAAGAACGCACTGACCGGAATGCCTATCGGCGGTGGCAAGGGCGGGGCCGACTTCGACCCCAAGGGCCGCTCCGACCGCGAGGTGATGCGCTTCTGCCAGAGCTTCATGACCGAGCTGTACCGGCACATCGGCGAGCACACCGACGTACCCGCCGGGGACATCGGTGTGGGCGGCCGGGAGATCGGTTACCTCTTTGGGCAGTACAAGCGGATCACGAACCGCTACGAGTCGGGGGTCATCACCGGCAAGGGCCTGGCGTACGGGGGTGCGCAGGTGCGCCGCGAGGCGACCGGGTACGGGACGGTCTTCTTCGCCGAAGAGATGCTGCGGCAGGGCGGGGACGGCATTGAGGGCAAGCGCGTGGTGGTCTCCGGCTCCGGGAACGTGGCGATCTACGCAATCGAGAAGGTGCACCAGCTGGGTGGCAAGGTCGTCGCCTGCTCCGACTCCAGCGGGTACGTGCTCGACGAGAAGGGCATCGACCTGGAGTTGCTGCGGGAGCTGAAGGAGAGGCGCCGCTGTCGCCTCGACGACTACGTGCGCCATGCGCCGCATGCGGTCGCGGTCTCCGGTCGTAGCGTCTGGGAACTGCCGTGCGACGTGGCCCTGCCGTGCGCCACCGAGAACGAGATCGGCGGCGCGGAGGCCGCGCAGCTGGTCGCTGGCGGCTGCGTCGCGGTGGTGGAGGGGGCGAACATGCCGACCACGCCCGAGGCGATACGCATCCTCGGCCGGGCCGGGGTGCGGTTCGCACCCGGAAAGGCTGCCAACGCCGGTGGCGTGGCGGCCAGCGCGTTGGAGATGCAGCAGAACGCCAGCCGTCAGTCGTGGACGTTCGCGCAGTCGGAGCAACGGCTGCGGGAGACCATGCGCGACATCCACGCCCGGTGCTGGGCCACGGCGGAGGAGTACGGACTGCCCGGTGACTACGTGGCCGGGGCGAACATCAACGGGTTCCGCCGGGTGGCCGAGGCGATGCTGGCGCACGGCCTGGTCTGACGGTGCCGGTGCCCGCCGAAACACCCTGGCGGGCACCGGTACCCGGTGCGTTCCGGGCCCTGCCCGGAGTGCTGGCTCAGCGTGTGCCGAGGCGGTTGCGGCGCCGCCACAGCATCGTGCCGAGCAGCAGGACCGCGCCCGTGGCGACGAGCCCGCCACCGACCTTCATCGGGGTGTCCAGGCTGCTGCCGGTGACCGGCAGGTGCGGCTTCTTCTTGTCCAGCACCCGCAGCTCCGCCGAGGCGCTGCGCCCGGAGTCCCGGCCGGTGGCGTCGAAGGTGAGCAGGCCCGTCTGCGACGGCTTGTACCGGTACGTGAAGGTGCCCTCCCCATCGGTCCGGACCTGCAGCGGGGCGGCGGCCTGGGCGGCCACCGGGGTCATCGCGACCGTGCTGCCGTCGCTGCGGACCGCGCCGGCGGCCGGAGCGGCGAGCGGCGTCCGCCCGACCTCGATGTCCACCCACTCCCGCACGCCGAAGTTGCGGCCGGTGAGGACGACCGTCTCGCCGAGGTAGATGGTCGGCCGGTTCACCGTCAGCGAGGCGAGCACCGGTGGGTACGGCGGCGGCTGGGGCGGGTCGGTGGTCGGCGCCGGTTGCGGCTGTGCCGCGCCCGCCGCGGTCGGCACGGCCACCACGGCCAGACCGACCGCGAGCGCCATGATGATGCGGGATAGCCGCATGGTTGGTTCCCTCCTACTGAGAACAGCTTGGTGCGGTAACAACTTGGGTGGTCCATGGAGTGGCGGTCGGGGTCAGCCACAGCTCGGCGGCTCCGCTGCTCGTCTTGCCGGTCAACAACGACACCTCCAGCGTTCGGGTCCCGCCCGGGCCGACCTCGACGTTCACCGTGGCCACCTGCCGGCGCCGTTCGGTGCCGGTGCCCACCGACGTCTCGGCCCCGTCGAGGCGGGTGTCCAGGACCGCCCCGCCGGCCGGGCCGTACACCGACACGAGGGTCCGGACGGTGTACGGATCCCCCGCCTGAGCCAGGCCGAGGACCGACTCGCTGAGCCCCGAGGCCGGCGCGGTGGACCGGAGGCTCACCCGCAGGCTCAGTTCGCGACGGCCGTCGGCCTGGCAGTCGCCGACCACCAGGTCGGCGGACTGCCGCAGGTAGTAGCCGAGCTTCGCGCCGCTGCCGTCGTTGAGGAACACGCCGACCGTCGGCACGGTGTCCTGCTCCGGAAGCGTCCCGGCCATCCGGCTGTCGCCGAACGTCTGCTGTTCCTCCGGACGGGCACTCCAGAACAATATCCGACGTTCTTGTATAGAACGGTCAAATACGGACAATAGCCCATTCGGGTCTACATTCTTCGCGAACAGCGTGTCGAACACGGTGGCCGCCGCGGCGGCGAAGAAGGTGTCCTGCTCCTGGGTGCCCATCCGCTGGTAGGTGTCGCTGAGCAGGGTCTTGACCGCGTTCTCGGTGCTCAGCGACACGCCGCCGGGCACCCGCACCGGCCCGGTCGCCCGCAGCAGGTACGACAGCACCACCGGGTCGACGGCGAGCACACCGTCGACGGTCTGGCCGCTGTGCCGGCGGTACATCTCCCGGTACAGCGCGGCGGCGGTCGGGAAGTGCGGGCTGAGGTTGACGTCCGCCGGGTAGATGCCGGGCAGGTCACCCCAGAGCGCCCGCTGCTCGGCCGGGATCTTCAGCGGCTTGGTGAACCGCCCCATGCTGCCACTGGCGCCCTGCGCACCCATCTTCATCCGGCCCTGGTTCGCCTCGATCACGGCGTACGCGCCGAACATGCCGCCGGTGGCGCGCAACTCGGCGGAGTTCTGGGAGACCAGCAGATACCGGCGCGGGCCGTCGACGCCGAGCAAGGGCGGCAGCAGTCGGCTGGCCCGTTCGGCCGCCGAGGTCATCGCCGCCAACCGGTCGATCTCGCCGCGCAGGTCCTCCAGCGCCTGACGGACCTGTCCGACGAGCCGGTCGCCGGGTACCGCGGCCAGGTCCGTCCGGGTCCGCTGCACCGTCTTGTCCACCTCGACCAGGTCGGTGGTGACGGCACGCAGCCCGGTCAGGTCCAACCGCCCCTCCCGGGGCACGAGGCCACCGAGGTCGACCCGCAGCAGCGCGGGGAACGCCTGGCGGGCCAGGTCGTCGATCGCGATGGCGATCTGCCGGACCGCGGAGAGGTTGACACCGGCGTACGGCGTCTGGCGGCCCAGCCACCAGCCGGGGTCCGCGGTGGCCCGCCGGGCCGCCCCGGACTGCTCCTGCAGGGCGGCGAGGGTCCGTTGCGCCCGGGCTACGTCCCCGCCGACCAGGTGGGCACTCAGCTCCCCGGCCAGCCCGGCGGCGTTGACCAGGTGGGCGCGGGCCTGCCAACCCCGGAACCCCACCCAGCCGGCGACGCCCAACAGCAGCGAGCCGACCACCAGCGCGCTGAGCAGGATGCGGCGCAGTTGGGCGCGCCGGCGCCGGCGAGACCGGCTGCGCCGCCGACGCGGACTATCGCTCTCCGTCACACCACACTCCACTCCCGAAAACGGACAGAAGGCACCATTGTTCCTAACACCTAACTGCCGTTTTGGTCGCGCAATGACGGGTTCAGGCGATATGCGAGCCTCGCTCGCGGCGCGCTTCCCGGTTCGGGCCGGCGGAGACCGCCTCCCGCAACAGCTGCTCGATCCGGTCCACCCCGGCCGGCAACGACATCTCCCGCAGGTACGCCTCCCGGCCGCGGCGCCCCATGTCAACCCGTGCGGGCGGCGGGATGTGGGCCGCCAGCCAGAACCGGTCGGCCAGGCTGGCCCAGTCCTCCGGCGGGCAGGACAACCCGGCCCGGGCGCGCTCGACCAGGGCGGCGGTGTCACCACCGGCCGAGGCCACCACCGGCGCGCCGCACGACAGCGCCGCCTGGAGCTTGCCCGGCACCGTACTGCGCAGCGCCGGCAGGTCACGCAACATCACCAGCTGGTAGTCGGCGGCGGCGTACAGCTCGGGCATGTCCAGCGGCGAGCGCCGTTCGACGAAACGTACGTTGTCGGCCCGCAACTCGTCGGCGAGCCCCCGCACCCGCCGCTCGTCCGCACCCGAACCCACCAGGACCAGGTCCATGGTCTTGTCCAGGGCCGCCGCCGCCCGTACCGCCGTCTCCAGCCCCTGCCGGGCTCCGATGGTGCCGGCGTGCATCACCACGCACCGCCCGTCGCGGCGGACCAGCCGGCGGGCCTCCGGTCCGGCCGACGCGGGCCGGAAGATCCGCTCGTCGGTCCAGTTGAGCACCACCCGCACCCGGTCCTCGTCGGTGCCGACCGCGACAACCGCGTCGCGCAGCGACGGCGCGGTCACCGCGACCGCGGTTGCCGCCCGGTAGGTCCGGGTCATCGCCGCGCGGACCCGTGCCGCCCACCGCCCCTGGTCGGTACCGTCCGGCACCTCCTCGGTCCACACGTCCGGCACGTGCAGGACCGTCGGTACCCGGCCGAGCAGGCGCAGCAGGGCCGCCGAGGCGAACGCCGTGGCCGGTGGCTGGTGCACGTACAGCACGTCGACATCGGCCAGGAAGCGGCGCCCGATGAGCGCCGTGCTGCCGGCGAAGCTGAGCCAGGAGGCCATCCGGCCCCGCACGCCGACCTCACCGGTGCTGTATCGAGGTACCCGCCGGACGGTCAGCCCCCGGCTCTGGGTCTCGTGGTGCCAGCGCTGGCGCCAGCCCGGGTAGACGTGCCCGCCCGGATAGTCGGGGAACCCGGTGAGCACCCGCACCTCGTGGCCGCGCGCGGCCAGTTCCTCCGCCAGGCTGCCGGGGATGAACGCCGGCTCCGGCGGAAAGTGGTACGTCAGGATGCCGATCCGCATGGCGACACCCCCGTCCCGGTCCATCGGTTCGGCGCGGCGCCCGGGACGGTCGGCGCCACGGCTGCGTACGATTCCGGCAACCCCTCCTGGGGCGGGCGCCGCCGGCGGCCGCCCGCCGTCGCGAGGCTGCCGCCCGCGACCGCGTCGTCGAGGGGGTTCCAGATGGTCAACGGGGTGCTGTTCGTCTGCCACGCCAACCTGTGCCGGTCACCGATGGCCGAGTACGCCGCCCGCCGCCTGCTCGCCGGACGGCCGGTGACGGTGGCCAGCGCCGGTACCGATGCCGTCGAGGGCCTGGCCATGCACCCGTACGCAGCGAAGATCGCCGCCGAGACCGGCGAGGACCCGGCGTCGTTCCGCAGCCGGCGGCTGTCCCCCGACCACCTCGCCGGCGCGGTGCTGGTGCTGACCGCCACCCGGCGCCAGCGGTCGATCTGCACCGCGCTCGCGCCGGCGGCGTTGCACCGGACGTTCACCCTGCGCCAGTTCGGCCGGCTCGCCGCCGCGGTCGAGCCGCCGGTGGACGACCAGGACGATCCGCTGCCGGCCGCGGTGACGGCCGCCACCCTGGCCCGGGGACGGCTGCAACCCGCCCCCGGGGACGCCGACGACCTGCGGGACCCCGTCGGTGGCACGGCCGACGACTTCCGGCGCTGCGCCGAGGAGATCGAACGGTCCCTGCGTCCGCTGGCCGTGCTCATCGGGACAGCCGGGTGAGTTCCTGGGTGTGGTCGCCCACCTCGCCGGCGCGGGCACGCTCGGCGTGCCGGCCGCTGGCGGCCCGGTCCGCCGGCACCGACTGGGTCTTCGCCTCGGCCACCACCCGGTAGGCCTCGTACTGGTACGCCTCGGCCTTGGGCACCCGGGCCATGTTCAGTACGCAGCCGAGCAACCGCACCGACACCGAGTGCAGCGACCGGGCCGCCGCCGCCACCTGCGCCCGCGAGGTACGCCCCTGCTGGGTGACCAGCAGGGCGCCGTCGGCCTGCACGGCGACCACCACACCGTCGGTGACCGCGAGCAGCGGCGCGGTGTCGATGATGACGATGTCGGCGGACTCGCGCAGGGCCACCAGCAGATCCGACATCGCCTTCGAGCCGAGCAGCTCGCTCGGGTTCGGTGGGGCCGACCCGCTGGGCAGCACGAGCAGGGACTTGTCGCCCCAGCGCTGGACCACGTCGCCGACATGCACATCGCCGACGAGCACGTCGGTCAGCCCGACCCCGGCGTCGACGCCCAGGTAGTCGCCGACCTTGGGCCGGCGCAGGTCGGCGTCGACCAGCAGCACCCGCCAGCCCGCCTCGGCCAGGGCGATCGCCAGGTTGCACGACAGCGTGGTCTTGCCCTCGCCCTGCAGGGCGCTGGTGACGGCGATGACCCGCGCCGGCTCGTGCACGTCGACGAAGCGCAGGTTGGTCCTGAGCTTGCGGACCGCCTCGGCCCGAGCCGAGGTCGCGGCGTCGCCGACGATCAGTGGCGCCGACCGCGCGCCGCTGTCGATCGGGATCTCTCCGAGCAGCGGGCTGCCGGTCACCCGCTGTAGGCCGGCGGCGTCACGCAGCCGGACGTCGGCCATGCCGCGCAGGATCGCCAGGCCCACCCCGGCCAGCAGGCCGATCAGGGCGCCGATGGCGGTGTTGCGGACCGGCTGCGGCGAGACCGGGGTGGGAGTGACCCGGGGCCCGCCGACGATCTCGATCTTGATCGGTCCGGCGCCGCCGTCCGGCCGGGTCTCAACCTTCTGCACCAACTCGACGAACTTCGCCGACAGCGCCTCGGTGACCCGCAGCGCCCGGGTCTGGTCGGTGTCGGTGACCGACGCCCGCAGCAGGACGGTACCCGCCTCGGTGGAGGTGCTGATCCGGCGCTGGACCTCCTCGGCGGTCAGCCCGAGCTGGCCGCCGGCCACCGTGGCCTGCGCCAGCCGGTCGCTGGTCAGCAGCTCCGCGTACGACTTGACCCGCTGCTGGAGGAAGAGCCCGCCCTGGTAGGCATCCGTGACGCCCTGGCTCGGCGTGGTGACGAAGAAGGTGACCGAGGCGACGTACCGGGGCTGGGCCCGGACGGTGACCAGCGCGGTCACGCCGAGCGCCACCATGAGCGTGACCAGGACGATCCACCAGTGCCGGCGCACCAGGCGTAGTTGGCGGTACAGGTCCATCAGGCGGGCCTCCGTACCGGGCCGGTAACGCCAGAGAACTTCACAGAAACCCCCAAGGTCGACTTAATCTCGTGAAACCATTAAAGCGGTTCATGCCACTTATGTCCGGAGTTAGGTATTTTCCTCGGAGAGGAACGCGCCCGGAATGACCAACCGGACCGACGGTCCGTCGGAATCGCTTCCGGCCGGGAAAATTGCCGGTTTCTCCTGAGGAGGTACGCCGGCCCGGCCCCGCGACCTGGCCGCTCGGGTCCGCCCACGCTCGCGAGCGGGCGCCGGCACCGGATAGGGTCGTGGGCGGTGTGCCGGGAAGCCTGGTCGGCGATGGTGCCGTGCTATCCCCGATCGACGAGGTGGACCTCCCCGCATGACCGACCACACCCCACGTCCCGGGCGCCGTGGCGTCCGCCGCCTCTTCGCGCGTACCTCCTGGCCGGAGGCTCGGTTCCTGGCCGACGTGCTTCGCACCGAGACCGTCGGCGGCGCGCTGCTGCTGTTCGGCGCGGTGATCGCGCTGGTCTGGGCCAACTCACCCTGGGGCGACGCCTACGCGGCGCTGGGCCGGTGGGTGCCGTGGTCCGGCGGCTCGGCCCTGCACCTCGACCTCGACCTCGCCACCTGGGCCGCCGACGGCCTGCTGGCGATCTTCTTCTTCGTGGTCGGCCTGGAACTGAAGCGGGAGTTCGTCGCCGGTGAACTGCGCGACCCGCGCCGGGCGGCGTTGCCGGTGGTGGCGGCGGTCGGCGGCATGGCGTTGCCGGCGCTGATCTACGTGGGGGTCAACCTCGCCGGCGGCGGCGAGGGGCTGCGGGGCTGGGCCATCCCGACCGCCACCGACATCGCCTTCGCGCTGGCCGTGCTGGCCGTGATCGGGGCGTACCTGCCGCAGGGCCTGCGGGCCTTCCTGCTCACCCTGGCCGTGGTCGACGACCTGCTCGCGATCACCATCATCGCGATCTTCTACACGGACGACTTCAAACTGCTCCCGCTGCTCGCCGCCCTGGTGCCGATCGCGCTGTTCGGCCTGCTGGTGCAGCGCCGCCACACCTGGTGGTGGGCGCTCATCCCGCTCGCGCTCGTCGCCTGGACGCTGGTGCACTCCTCCGGGGTGCACGCCACGGTGGCCGGTGTGCTGCTGGGCTTCACCGTGCCGGTGCTCGCCGGCAAGGGGCGCGACGGCGTTGCGCAGCCCGGCCTCGCCGAGCGCCTGGAGCACCGGTGGCGCCCGATCTCCGCCGGGTTCGCCGTACCGGTCTTCGCGTTCTTCGCGGCCGGGGTGTCGCTGCGCGGCGCCGACCTGGGCGAGTTGGTCACCGATCCGATCGTCCTCGGCGTCGTGCTCGGTCTGGTCGTCGGCAAGTGCGTCGGCATCCTCGGCTCGACCTTCCTGTTGGCCCGGTTCACCCGGGCCCAGCTGGACGAGGACATCACCTGGTCGGATCTGCTCGGCGTGTCGTTGCTGGCCGGCATCGGCTTCACCGTCTCGCTGCTGATCGGCGAACTCGCCTTCGGTTCGGACGGTGTCGAGGGCGCCAGCGTCAAGGCCGCGGTGCTGGCCGGCTCGCTGATCTCGGCGCTGCTCGCCATGGTGGTGCTGGTCCGGCGCAACGCCGCCTACCGGGCGATCGCCCTCAAGGAGCGGGTCGATCTCGACCGCGACGGCGTGCCGGACGTCTACCAGCGGCCCGAGGGCTGACCACCACCCCGGTCACGCCCCGGGCGCCCGGCCGACACGATCGGCCGGGCGCTCGACGTCCGCCCCGGCGCCTCACCCGGCCGGAACCCGGGAAGTCGGCGCCGGGAACACTCAGGTCAGCTGCGCGACCGCCTCGACGATCAGCCAGATGCCGCTGATCGCGAACAGCGCGGCGGCGCCGTACTTGATGGTCCGTTCCGGCAGCTTCCGGCCGAGCAACCGGCCGACGACGATGGCCAGCGCGTCCGCGGCGACCATGCCGACGGTCGAGCCGATCCAGGTGCCGAACCAGCCGTACTGGGTGGCCAGCGTGATCGTCGCGAGCATCGTCTTGTCGCCGAGTTCGGCCAGGAAGAACGCGACACCGACGGCCAGTACGGCCGACTTGCCACCCTTGGCGGCCTTGCCCTTCTCCTCCTCGGTGAGGGTGTCGCCGCGCAGCGTCCACAGGCCGAAGCCGATGAAGGCCAGACCCGCGAGCAGCGAGATCCAGCCGGTGGGCAGGGTGGCACCGAGGCCGTGACCGATCGCCACCGAGGCCAGGTGCACCACGGCGGTGGCGATGGTGATGCCGATCAGGATCGGCACGGTGCGATATCTGGTGGCAAAGGCCAGCGCCATGAGCTGGGACTTGTCTCCCAGCTCGGCAACGAAGATCACGCCGAAGCTGACCGCCAGCGCGACGAGGAACCCCTCCATGACATCCTTCCGGATCATGCCGGGAGGAGGTACGGGGATGCCCTCGACCCGGCTGTTGAAGCCTGGGTCGAAGGTCTCGCCCGCCTCGTCTGCACGAGGCCGCGTGGCCGGATGCGGAACGCACCAGTATGTCGACCACGACGTTGCGGGCTACTCCCCTTCGCTGCCCGCCAGCCTAGCCGATCGACACCTGATCACAAGGCCGGGGTGAGGTGACCCACCGGCGGCACCGGTCATGCGGCCCGCGCCAGCGTGACCCCGAACAGGCCGTGCGGGTCGCGCCAGAACCGCTCGGCGTGGAACCCGGCGGCGGCCAGTTCGGCGGCGATCCCCTCGGGACGGAACTTCGCCGACACCTCGGTACGCAGCTCCTCCCCCGCGGCGAAGCTGACATCCAGGTCGAGCACCCGCACCCGCATCGGCCGCTCGGCCCGCAGCCGCATCTCGATCCACTCCCGGTCCGGGTCCCAGAGCGCGACGTGGGCGAACGCCGCCGGGTCGAAGTCGGCGCCGAGTTCCCGGTTGAGCACCCGCAGGACGTTGCGGTTGAACTCGGCGGTCACCCCCGCCGCGTCGTCGTACGCGGGCACGATCACCGCCGGGTCCTTCACCAGGTCGGTGCCGATCAGCAACCAGTCCCGCACCTCCAGCGCGGCCCGCATCCGGGCGAGGAACTCGGCCCGCTCGGTCGGCAGCAGGTTGCCGATGGTGCCGCCGAGGAAGACCACCAGCCGCCGACCACCGGTGGGCAGCCGGTCGAGATCGCGGGTGAAGTCCCCGACGATGCCGCGTACCCGCAGGCCGGGATAGTCGGCGGCGAGGGCGGCGGTGGACCCGCGCAGGGCACTGACCGACACGTCCAGCGGCACGAACGTACCCAGGCCGCCGTGCCGGGTGAAGGCGTCCAGCAGCAGGCGGGTCTTCTCCGACGACCCGGAGCCGAGTTCGATCAGGGTCTTCGCGGCGGTCAACTCGGCGATCTCGGCCGCGCGCTCGGCCAGCACCGCACGCTCGGCCCGGGTGGGGTAGTACTCGGGCAGCCGGGTGATCTCGTCGAACAGCTCGCTGCCCCGGGCGTCGTAGAACCACTTCGGGGGCAGCCACTTAGGCCGGGCGGTCAGCCCGACGCGTACGTCCCGCCGCAGGCTGCGTCCGATGTCCTGGTCGTCGAGGTGGATCTCGAGTGGCTCCGCGTTCATCTGCTTCCCCTTCCGTCGGGCTTGTCGGTGGACCGACCGGGCTCACGGCGCCGCGAGGGCCTGCTGGCGTACCTCGGTCGCGGTGGCCCGCACGAGCTGGCCGTCGGGTACCTCCCGCCAGCCCGGGTCGTCGTCGTGCGGTTCGGAGGCCAGCAGCACCGAGGTCGGCGTGACCCGCAGCGACAGGGCGTGCCCGGCCACGCTGGCGACCACCGTGTGGCCGTCGGTGAGCAGCAGGTTGAGCCGCGACCCGGGGGCGGCCGCGGCGACCGACGTGACCGTCTCGGCGACCGCCCGCTCCGGTGGGACGCCGGCCCGCAGCCGGTCGCGGACCAGCGCCCACAGCAGCGCCGAGTCGGTGGCTGCGTCTAGGGTGAGCAGGTCACGCACGGGTAGCCCGGCGGCGAGCGGGACCACCGAGTCCGGCCAGCCGCGCACCACGCCGTTGTGGCTGAACAACCACCGCCCCTCGGCGAACGGCGCGACGGCGGCGTCCACGACCGTCATGCCGACCGTGGCGGAGCGGACCGCAGCCAGCACGGCGCCGCTTGAGGTGACCGCCGCGAGGTCGGCGATGGTCGGGTCGCTCCAGATCGGCTGGGCCCGCCGGTACCGTACCGGCGCACCGCCGTCCGGGTACCACCCGACGCCGAACCCGTCGGCGTTGATCGTCCCGCCGCCGCGCATGTCGCGCGGTGCCCAGGACTGGCGCAGCAGCGAATGCGGCGGATCGAACAGCAGCTCGCGCAGGGTCACCGGCGGGCCCAGGTAGGCCAGGTGACGGCACATCAGGCGACCGTCACCGGTGGGACTCCTCGGGCCGGGCGTCACGGGCGCAACGGAAGCCGCTGAAGATCTGCCGGCGGATCGGGTAGTCCCAGTTGCGGAACGTACCCCGGCAGGCGGCCCGGTCGGTGCCGAACGACCCGCCGCGCAGCACCTGGTGGTCGTCGCCGAAGAAGACCTCGGAGTACTCCCGGTACGGGAAGGCGGCGAAGCCCGGATAGCCCCGGAACGGGGTGGAGGTCCACTCCCACACGTCGCCGACCAGCTGGTGCACGCCCAGCGGCGAGGCGCCGGCGGGGTAGGCGCCGACCGGCGCCGGCCACAGGTGCCGCTGCCCCAGGTTGGCGTACGCCGAGGTCGGCTCGTCGTCGCCCCAGGGGTAGCGGCGGGACCGGCCGGTGGCCGGATCCCAGCGGGCCGCCTTCTCCCACTCGGCCTCGGTGGGCAGCCGCTTGCCGGCCCAGGCGGCGTACGCCTGCGCCTCGTGGAAACAGACGTGCACCACCGGCTCGTCGTCGCGGACCCGGTCCCACCGGCCGAAACGCCGGTACGCCCAGCCGTCCCCGTCGCGCCGCCAGTGCATCGGCGCGCCCAGCCCGGCCTGCTGGCGGTGCCGCCAGCCCCGCGCGGTCCACCAGCGCGGCTCGTCGTACCCGCCGTCGGCAATGAACTCGCGGTACGCCCCGTTGGTCACCGGTGCGGCGTCGATGACGTACGCGGGCAGCTCCACCCGGTGGGCCGGACGTTCGTTGTCCAGCGCCCACGGATCGGTGTCGGTGCCCATGACGAACGGGCCGGCGGGCACCAGCACCTCGTCGGGCACCGGCCCGGCCGGCTCGGGCGGCGGTGGCGCGTGCAGCACCGCAGGGCCGGCGCGCAGCTGGTGGGTGGCGAGCATCGTCTCGTCGTGCTGCTGCTCGTGCTGCACGATCATCCCGAAGGCGAAACCGTCGGCGACCAGCGGGCGGCTGTCGAAGGCGATCCGGTCCAGCAGGTCGTACACCTTCTCCCGGACTGTCGCCACGTACGCCCGCGCCTCCCCCGGCGGCAGCAGCGGCAGCGACGGGCGGTCCTTGCGGGGCTGCTTGAAGGCGTCGTACAGGTCGTCGATGTCGCACCGGACCGGTTCCCGGCCGCCGACGTCCCGGACCAGCCAGAGTTCCTCCTGGTTGCCCACGTGGGCCAGGTCCCACACCAGCGGGGACATCAACGGCGAGTGCTGCCGCATCAGGTCGCCGTCGTCCACCGCCTCGGTCAGCAGGGCGGTGCGGGCCCGGGTCCGTTCCAGTTCCGCCGCGATCCGGCCACGCAGCCCGCCGGCGCTCCGATCGGTCGTCGTGTCGGTCACCGCCGCCTCCTCTCGGCGGCGTCGCGCCGCCGTCGTATCCCCTGGTCGATCTCGTGGTGCAGGGCCGCCGGCAGGCCGAGGCGGGGCAGTGCCGCCAGGGCCAGGCCGAACAGGGCACCGGCGGCCGAGGCCAGGCCCGGATCAGCCAGGCCGTACCGCGCGGCGGTGTGCCAGCCGGCAGCGACGGGTAGGGCGACCGCCAGCGCCGCGCCGACCGTGTCGGCACCGGTGAGCAGGGCGGCGAGCACCGCCAGCGGCAGCGTCCAGTCCCGCCCGGGTTGCGCGTCGAGGTAGCGCAGTTCGAGGTAGCCGCGCGGCCGTACCGGCGGGAACAGCGTGCTCACGTGGTATTCGAGGTCGTCGGCGGTGGGCGGTCGGGGTAACGCCCCGTCGACCCAGTCGGCGAACGTCACGTCCGGTGGCGGGGTCCAGTCATGATCGTCGTCGCGGACGCAGAGCAGCGGGGCGGCCAGCACGTACGCGGTCCAGGCGGCGAACGGGTCCGCCTCGGCCCGGTCCGGCGTCCAGACCGGCGCGGTGCGGGCCGGATCGATGCGCCACCACGCCCCCATCCGCGCCGAGGCCCAGCCGGTGTCCCGGCCGGCGTACCGGTCCGCGGTGGCGAAGGCGGCCAGCAGCGGCGGCCCGACCGCGTGTACCAGCGCCCAGCGGGCAGCGAGCTGCTCGCGTTCCCCCGCGTCGAGACAGACCTGCAGGCCGGCGGTGCTGTACATCATGGTCCGCCCGGCCGGACCATGCCGGTCGAAGACCCGGCGCATGGCCCGGTAGCGGGGTGTGTCGATCACCGGTCGCGGCCGGCGGTACGGGTCGAGGCCGGCGTGGCCGAGGGTCAGGCCGGCGGCGTCCAGCAGGCGGGTGACCTGTGTGATGTCGGAGTGGGTGGCCTCGATCAGGGCGGCGACGGAGGCCCTCGGCGGGGTGGAGATCTCCAACTGGCCGCCGGGCTCGACGGTCACCGCGCCGCCCTGGAGCAGTCGCAGGGCGGGGCTGGCCGGATCGAGCGTGGTGGGGCTGTAGGGGCCCAGCGCCGCGCGCAGCCGCGCGGCGTCTACGGGCCGGGCGGGATCGACGGCGTCGTGGACCGTCCATTCGAGCTCGACACCGGTGTGGGTCGGCGGACCGGTCTTGAAGCAGATCCGGGCGAGGTGCCGGGCGGCCGCGGCGCGGTCACGCAGCACCGGAACCCGGTGCACCTCCGGCGACGTCACCATCAGCGGCCCCCTTCCCGGTGCCGGCTCGGCGGCGCCACCGTACCCCGCCCCGGTGACATCGGCGGGGCCCCGATGGCTCCACCATCTGTCTAGCAGGGCTCGGCCGCACTTCGAACGGAATCCACTTTCCCGCTCCGGCGGGCGGGACCGGTCGGCGGGTGGCCCGGGCAGCGTGCCCCGACCGCGCCCACCACGGGCGACGACCAACGCGGCCCGGCGTCAGGCGGCGGAAGAGGCGCTCTCGGTTGCTGGATCCGAGTCGCCGTATCCGTGCTTCGCCAACCAGTTCGGGTCGGTCTCGGCCAGCAGCGCCTGGCAGTACGCCTCCACGTTCTCCGCGCCACCGGCGGCGACCACGAGTTCGCTGAAAGCCGGGGTGCTCAGGGCCTTCTCCCGTTGGCGCTCGTTCTTCGACAGGTACGCCTTGCAGTGACCGGGCCGGTCGGCGGTGTTGCCCGAGTTGCCGGGTCCGATGGTCGTCGTCTCCTCGGGGTCCGGCTCCCCCGACCCGATAGGGGTGGGCGAGGACGACGCGGGCGTCGGAACCGGCGCGCCGCCGGTGGGCCCGCCGGTGGGTCCGCCGGTGGGCCCGAATCCGCTGCTTGAGGGCTCCGCGCCGCTCTCCGAGGGCTTCGCGCCACCCCCGATGGTCGGCGGCGCGGGCGATGCGGTGGGCGGGGCCGGTGGTGGCGCCGACGGCTCTCTCGGGCGGTCCAGGCTCACGGCCGCCAGCGCGGCACCCGCCGTGGCGGTGGCCGTGACGCCGGCCAGCCAGATCACGGCTCCGGCGGTGAGCCGGCGTCGACGCGGCCGGGCCGCCGGCCTCGGCTGCGCACCGGACAGCCGGGCCGCCTGGAACGCGGCGAGCGCCGCCTGTTCGCCGGCGAGTTCGTCCGGCCGGGGCGGGGCCGCGGCGGCCCGCAGCAGCTCGGCGATCGGGTCCGGCGGACCGGCCGGCGGCTGCGGCGCGCGGGCGGCGTCGAGCAGCCGGTCATGGTCGGCCCGGGACGGGGCTCCGCCCGCCCTCCGCAGGTTCATGCGCAACACCTTCACGTCAACCGTCCACCGGTTCGACGTGCGGCGCCTGCGGGGACGGGCCGCTACGTGGACGCGGCGGAGCGGTTTCTCCCCCGGCCGCCGGGGCGGCGACGGTCTCGGCGCGCTGGTCCAGCAGGCCCGCCAACCGCCGCAGGCCACGGTGGGCGGCGGTGCGTACGGCACCGGCCCGCCGGCCGAGCACCCGCCCGGCGGTTTCGGCGTCGAGCCCGACGACCGCGCGGAGCAGGACCGCCTCGGCCTCCCGGGGTGGCAGGCTGGCGATCATCGCAAGCGCCGCCTCGGTGCCGATGGTCTCCCCGGCGCGTTCGGCGGTGTCGGCGTCCCCGGCGAGCTCGCTGAGTTCCTGGACCGGCACCGACAGGGCGGGGCGACGGCGCTGTCGGCGCAGGTGATCCATCGCCCGGTTGCGGGCGATGGTGACGGCCCAGGCACGGAACTCCCCACCAGTGAAGTTGGGCAGGTCGCGGGCGACCTGCAACCACGTCTCCGACGCGACGTCCTCGGCGTCCGCGCCGACCAGGGCGGTCAGGTAGCGCAGCAGCCCGGGTTGAAGGCTGCGGTAGAGGAAGCGGAAGGCTTCCTCGTCACCGGTCTGGGCCGCCTCGACGGCCCGACTCAGTTCACCGGTCATGGCCCTGCTGCTTCCGCTCCACCGGCCCTCTCGTGGGACGCCTGCCGGGCGGGCGCACACCGTACCGGCCCGGTCCTCGGGCCGGACCTGTTCCCGCACCCCGCCCCCGTCGACCTATTCGCTTCCGGACCGCCGTGGCCCTGAAAGCGGATTGTTCCCCCACACCGCTACGGACCACAACCACCGGAGGTGCAGACGCCGCCGGCACCGCTGGATCGAACCAACGTTAGGAGTGCCGGACGAGATCCGACAAGCCCACGGTGACCGCCCATCCAAGTGAGAAATGTCTACCAGATCGACGGCGTTTCAACGTAACGCGTCACGACCCGGCAGCGCTACACCGGCCCGGCCACCGACGGCGCCGGGACCCGACCTGCGGCCGGGTGACAACCCCCGAACTGCCCCCATGACGCACGGTGTCGGTAAGGTCACGGAAGGGCGGTCGGCCCTGACAACCGCCGGGCCGAGCACGGGCCCCGCCGGCGCGCCGTTCGGAGCCACTGTGGGTACGGTGGTGCCGTGTTGTCTTCGGAGGTCGTACTCAGCGGTCGATACCGCTTGGATGAGCGTGTCGCCACCGGCGGCATGGGCGACGTCTGGCGGGCTTCCGATCTGATCCTCGGCCGGCAGGTCGCGGTCAAGGTGCTCCTGCCCTCGCTGGTCTCCGACCCCGACTTCATCGCCCGGTTCCGCGCCGAGGCCCGGATCATGGCGGCGCTGCGCCATCCGGGGATCGTGCAGGTCTTCGACTGCGGCGAGGACGACCTGCCTGACGGTGGCCGGGCCGACTACCTGGTCATGGAGTTCGTCTCCGGCCAACCGCTGTCCAGGCGGATCGAGGCCGAGGGGCGCCTGGACGTGGGCGAGACCATGTCCGTCGTGGCGCAGGCGGCCCAGGCGCTGCACGCCGCGCACCTCGGCGGCATCGTGCACCGCGACGTGAAGCCGAGCAACCTGCTGGTACAGGAAAACGGCACGGTCGTGCTGGTCGACTTCGGCGTCGCCCGCTCGACCAACGTGACGAGCATCACCAGCGCCAACGCGGTGCCGGGCACCGCGCTCTACATGGCCCCCGAACAGGCCGCCGGGCGACCGGTCTCCGGCGCGACCGACCTGTACGCGCTCGGCGCGGTCGCCTACTGCTGCCTCACCGGCAGCCCGCCGTTCACCGGGGACAATCCGCTCCAGGTCGCCGTCCGGCACCTCGACGACCCGCCGCCGGAGCTGCCGCACGACATTCCGGAGGCGGTGCGGGCGCTGGTCGGCTGCGCCCTGGCCAAGGATCCGGCCGACCGGTTCAGCAGCGGCGCGGCCATGGCCGCGGCGGCCCGGGCCGCCGTGTCGGAGAGTTCCCTGCCCACGGCGATGGTGCCGGCCGCCTCGGCGCTGCGCGGCGCCGGGCCGGACACCCGTGAGGATCTTCCGGTGGTGGGCGCCGGACCGGCCGCCGGACGGCGGCGACGCGGCCCCCTCGTCGGCGCGCTCACCGCCGTGGTGGTCGGGTTGACCGCGCTCGGCGGGGCGCTGGCCTTGAACGGCGCCGCCAACACCCCGGCGGTGACGGTGCCGACCACATCGCCGACCGTCGAATCCATCGCCGAGGACAAGTCGTCGCCGAGCCCGGACGAGAGCACGGTCGCCCCGGGCCCGCCGCTGCGGCCGGCCGGCTCGACGGGCCGCCCGACCAGGTCGCCGTCGGCAGAGCCGAGCGAGCCGCAGCCCAGCGAGCCGACCGCAACCGAGTCGCCCGACCCGACCACGCCCACCCCCGACCCGACCACGCCCAGCCCCGACCCGACGAGCGGGACGCCCACCACGGCGCCGCCCACCACACCGCCGTCGTCGGAACCGCCGGGGAACGGCGACGGCGCCGCCTGAACCCCATCAGCCACAAGCTCCCCGAATTCCCCGAAACGGACACACGGCATCACACGGCGCTCTAGGCTCCATACCGGTAGTTACCTCCGTCTGTTCGGGAGCCCCGGTGAGCGTGGAGAAGTTGGTCGTCATCGGCCAGGGTTACGTCGGCCTGCCCCTCGCCATGCGGGCCGTCGAAGCCGGCTTGGACGTGGTCGGCCTGGACGTCGACGCCGACCGGGTCAAGCGGCTCGCCTCGGGCGAGTCGTTCGTGGCGGACATCCCCGCCGACCGGCTCGGCCGGGCGTTGGCCAGCGGTCGTTACCACCCGAGCAGCGAGTACGCCGACGCCAGGGACTTCGACATCTGTGTGATCACCGTGCCCACTCCGCTGCGCGACGGCACCCCCGACCTGAGCTTCGTGGAGCAGGCCGGTACGGGGGTCGGTCCGTACCTGCGGTCGGGCTGCACGGTGATTCTGGAATCCACCACCTACCCGGGCACCACGGAGGAACTACTCCGCCCGCTGCTGGAGTCGGCCAGCGGGCTGCGCAGCCCCGGGGACTTCCACCTCGGGTACAGCCCTGAGCGGATCGACCCGGGCAACCGGACCTGGCGGCTGGAGAACACCCCGAAGGTGGTCGCCGGAGTGGACGGCGCCTCCCTGGCCCGGGTCGACGGGTTCTACCGGCGCCTGGTGGAGCGCACGGTGCCGGTGGGCTCGACCCGGGTGGCCGAGCTGACAAAGCTGATCGAGAACACCTTCCGCCAGGTCAACATCGCGCTGGTCAACGAGCTGACCATGCTCTCGCACCAGCTGGACATCGACGTGTGGCAGGCGATCGAGGCGGCGGAGACCAAGCCCTTCGGCTTCATGCCGTTCCGGCCGGGGCCCGGCGTCGGCGGGCACTGCCTGCCGATCGACCCGTGTTACCTGTCCTGGCAGGTCAAGCGGCGCCTGGGCCGGCAGTTCCGGTTCATCGAGCTGGCCAACGACGTCAACCACGAGATGCCCGAGCATGTGGCGCAGCGGGTGATGGCGGGGCTGAACCGCTCCGGCCGGGCGGTCAGTGGTGCCCGGCTGCTGCTGCTCGGCCTGGCGTACAAGCGCAACACCGGCGACATGCGTGACTCCCCCGCGGTGGACGTGGCCCGGCGGTTGCGGGAACTCGGCGCCGAGGTCCGTGCGGTCGAGCCGTACGCCGAGCCGCACCACCTCCCCGAGGGGGTGCTGACGGTGGACCTCACCGAGCGCGAGGTCCGCGAGGCCGACGCCGTGGTGGTCGTCACCGACCACGACGTGTTCGACTACGACCTGGTGGCGCGGCACGCCCGCTACGTCTTCGACACCCGCAACCGCTGCACCGGCCCCACCGTCGAACGCCTCTAGCCCCCTCTAGACCCGCGACGCATCGGTCGACGACGAGCACCACAGGTGTGGCCCCTCCGTGCCCGGCGGAGGGATCAAGCCTGACCGCCCGGAGCCGGGCACGGCGGGGCCACACCCACCAGCGTCACTGGTCCGCGAGCGCCTCGACGACGGGCCGGGCCAGCGCCCGGCGGGCCGGCAGGACCGACGCGACAAGCGCCGCCACCACCGCGACCCCGAGGATCAGTCCGAGCTGGTCCACCGGCAGCACGACGTGGAAGTCCCCACCGATGCGGCTGAGCAGCGCCACGGCGGCGGCACTCACCCCGGTGCCGAGACCGATCCCGAGCACCGCGCCGACCAGCGCCATCAGCACCGCCTCGAAGGCCAGCATCGCCCGCAACCGGCCCCGGGTCAGCCCCACCGCGCGGAGTACGGCGTTCTCCCGGGTCCGCTCCAGCACCGACAGGCTGAGCGTGTTCGCCACTCCGACCAGCGCGATCACCACGGCCAGCCCGAGCAGCGCGGTGACGAACGCCAGCAGCATGTCGACCGTGCCGGTGAGCATCTTCTTGTAGCCGGCCTGGTCCATCAGGTTCACCGTCGGGTACCCGGCGACGACCTGCTCGACGGCGGCCCGGGCCCGCTCGGTGGAGACCCCGTCGGCCGGGTCGACCTCGGCCAGGTAGCCCCGCTCGTCCGGGAAGAGGGCCGCGAAGTCGGCGTCCGCCACGTCGATGACGTGTCCGGCGGGTACCTCGCCGCCGGCCTGCGCCGCGGAGTCGTCGGCGACCACCGCGACCACCCGCAGCGCCCGCCCGCGCACGGTGACCATGGAATCCACCGTCCAGCCGCGCTCGCGGGCCAGTTCCCGGTGCACCAGCACCATGCCCGGCCCCAGCCGCTCCGGGTCCCCGGCGACCACCTCGGTGAGGGTCGGGCCGACCAGGGCCGGATGGGCGGCGCGGACCCGCAGCCCGTCGGCGACCGTGCCGCGTTGCTCGTGCACCACGCCCAGCTCGGGCCGGGCACGCAGCTCGTCGGCCAGACCGGCCGGCAGGTCCGTGCCGATCCCGGTGACCACGAAGTCGACGCCGATCTGCGCGTCCACGCTGCGCTCGATGCCTTCCTTTGTGCTGCGCGCGCCGACCACGAAGGCCGAGACCAGGCCGATGCCGATCACCAGCGCGGTGGCGGTGGCGGCCACCCGGCGCGGGTTGCGTACCGCGTTGGCCACGGCCAGGGCGGCGGTGGCCCCGAAGATCCGCCGCACCGGCCAGCCGAACAGCCGGACCAGCGCCGGAACGAGCAGTGGGCCGAACAGCACGATGCCGAAGAAGGCCAGCACGCCACCGGCCGCGACCAGCACCACCTGCACGGTGGGCGCGGCACCGGCGAGGGCGGCGACACCGGCGGCGAAGACCACCGCGCCGAGGCCCAGCCGCAGCCGGCCGGCCCGCCCGCCGGGCAGCACCGCGGCGTCGGTCAGCGCGGCGACCGGGGCGACCCGCGTGCCCCGCCAGGCGGGCAGGAGCGCCGCGCCGACGCTGATCACGGTGCCCAGCGCCACGCTGAGCAGTACGGTCGGCGCGGTGACGGTGAGGCTGCCGGTGATCGGCGCGTCCAGCCGCGCCATCAGCTGGGTCAGGGCCCCGGCCAGGGCCACCCCGAGCAGTACGCCGAGGCCGGAGGCGGCCAGGCCGAGCAGCGCGGATTCCAGCAGCGCGGCCCGGAACACCTGTCCCCGGGTCGCCCCGACCAGCCGCAACAGCGCGGTACGCCGGGTGCGGTGGGCCAGCAGGATGGCGAAGGTGTTGGCGATGACGAAGCCGGCCACCACTACCGCCACCCCGGCGAAGGTCAGCAGCACCATGGTGAACTGTCTCAGGTCGCGGACCGCGTCCTCGACCGCGGCATCGAGGATCTGCTGCCGGGTCCGCACCGTCGCCCCGTCACCGGTCACCGCGGCCATGCGCCCGGCCAGCTCCCCGTCGGACACCCCGGGGCGGGCGGCGACCATGATCCGGCCGTAGCCCGGCTCCCCGGTCACCGCGAGAGCGTCCGCGCCGACCAGGCCGATGAACGGGCCGCCGATGTCCCGCGAGGTACCGGCCACGTCGACGGTGCCGACCAGGGTGTACGGGCGGGCCGCGCCCTCAGTGCCGCCGACGCGTACCGCCGTGCCGAGGGTGAAGCCCTCCTCGGCCGCGGTCGGCGCGTCGAGCACCACCTCCCCGGGCCGGTCGGGCAGGCGGCCGGCGGTCACGTCGTACGAGCGCAGAGCCTCCTCGGTGGGGATGGCGGCCAGCACGGCGAACCCGAGCACCGGCCGCCCGTCCGCGCCGACCACGCCACCGATGCCGGTCAGCTCCCCGGCC
This sequence comes from Micromonosporaceae bacterium KJ-029, assembly GCA_005402585.1. Lineage (GTDB taxonomy): Bacteria > Actinomycetota > Actinomycetes > Mycobacteriales > Micromonosporaceae > Micromonospora. Next base: position 297,607 of record BIFP01000022.1, read on the forward strand.
GCGGCGGCCACCCCGTCGACCGCACGGACCCGGTCGACCAGCTCGGGTGGGATCGGTGTGGTCTCGGCGTACACGTCCAGGTCGGTGTGCCGGTCGAAGGTCCCGGCCCGCTCGTACGCCCCGGCCCGCATGCCGTCGACGAAGGTCAGGGTGCCGGCGATGAAGGCGACACCGAGCACGATCGCGAGCGAGGAGAGCAGCAGGCGCACCGCCTCGGCCCGCAGCGTCCGCAGGGTCAGCCGGATCACGGGGCCACCGCCACGGTGCCGGTGCGGCGGGCCGGGTCGAGCCGGGTGAGGGTGTCCAGGACCTGCTCGGCGGTGGGCGCGGCCAGCTCACCGACGCACCGCCCGTCGGCGAGGAACACCACCCGGTCGGCGTGCCCGGCGGCCAGCGGGTCGTGGGTCACCATGATCACGGTCTGGCCGAGCGTGTCGACGGCCTCGCGGAGCAGGCGGAGCACCTCGGCGCCGGAACGGGAGTCGAGATTTCCGGTGGGTTCGTCGGCGAAGATCACCCACGGTTTGGTGATCAGGGCGCGGGCCACCGCCACCCGCTGCTGCTGGCCGCCGGAGAGTTCGGCGGGCCGGTGCCGCAGCCGGTCGGTGAGGCCCACCGCGGCGACCACCTGGCGCAGCCAGCCCGGATCCGGCCGCCGGCCGGCGATGGCCAGCGGCAGCACGATGTTCTCCGCCGCGGTCAGCGCCGGCAGCAGGTTGAACTTCTGGAAAACGAAGCCGACCCGGTCGCGGCGCAGCAGCGTCAGCCGCTTGTCGTCGAGTCGGGCGAGGTCGGTCTCGCCGATCCGTACCCTGCCGGCGGTGGGGCGGTCCAGGCCGGCGAGGCAGTGCATGAGGGTGGACTTGCCGGAGCCGGAGGGGCCCATGATGGCGGTGAACCGGCCGGCGGTGAAGTCGACGTCGACGGCATCGAGGGCGACGACGGCGGCCGGGCCGGCGCCGTACCGCTTGGCGAGGCCGCGGGCGGTGACCGCGACGCCGGCGGTGGCGTGCGCGGGAGGTGCGACGGACACGTGGGAACTCCCTGTGGAGACGGCGATCTGGCCTCTCCGACGCTATGGCCGGCACCGGTCAGTTGATCTCCACCTCGGCGCTCGACCTTGGTCCGTCCCTGGTCGCCCCCGCCCGGGCGAACCCGTACGACCCAGGTCGTAGGCGGCCTCAGCCGCCGGGCGTGACCAGTCCGCTCTCGTACGCCAGCACCACGGCCTGCACCCGGTCGCGCAGCTGGAGCTTGGCCAGAACCCGCCCGACGTGGGTCTTCACCGTCGCCTCGGCCACGTGTACCCGTGCGGCGATCTCGGCGTTCGACAGCCCCTGGGCCACCAGCAGCAGGATCTCCCGTTCCCTCTCGGTGAGCTGACCCAGCCGGGGATTCTCGGTCGGCCCGGGGCCGAGCTGGCCAGCGAACCGGTCGAGCAGCCGGCGGGTGATCGACGGGGCGACCACCGAGTCGCCCTGCGCGACCACCCGGATCGCGGTCAGCAACTCCTCCGGCGGGACGTTCTTGAGCAGGAAACCGCTGGCTCCGGCCTGGAGTGCGGCGAAGGCGTCGGCCTCGGTGTCGAAGGTCGTCAGCACCAGCACCCGGGGCGGGCCGGACGGCCGTCCGGCGCAGAGCCGGCGGGTCGCCTCGACCCCGTCCATGGTCGGCATCCGCACGTCCATCACCACCACGTCGGCCTCGACCCGGTCGAGCACCCGCAGCGCGTCGGCGCCGTCGATGGCCTCGCCGACCACCTCGAGGTCGGGCTGGGAGTCCAGCACCATCCGGAACCCCGCGCGCACCAGCGCCTGGTCGTCCACGATCACCACCCGGACCGTCATGCCACGATCACCTCCGTTCCGGAGGACGACGGTAGCGGCAGCCGGACCTCGACCTGCCAGCCCCCGGCGAGCCTCGGCCCGGCGTGCAGGCTGCCGTCGTACACCGACACCCGCTCCCGCATCCCGACCAGGCCGTGACGGCCGGACGGGGCCGGGGGAACCGGGGGGCGGCCGTGGCCGTCGTCGACCACCCGGACCACCACGGCGTCGGCGTCGTGATGCAGGACGACCTCGACGGCGGCGCCGACCCCGGCGTGTTTGAGGGCGTTGGTGAGCCCCTCCTGCATGACCCGGTAGAGGGTCAGCTCCAGGCCGGGCGACAGCACCGGCGGGTCACCGACGGCGGAGTACCGGACCCGCAGGCCGGCGGCACGGAACCGGTCCAGCAGCGCGGGCAGCTCGGCCACCGCCGGCCGGCGGTGCTGCGGGTCGGCGATCACCGCCGGGTCCGTCGCGGCGGCCGACGCCGGAACATCCTCCCGCAGTACGCCGACCAGCCGGCGCATCTCCTCCAGCGCCTGCCGGCCGGTGTCGGCGACCACCTTCACCGCCGTGCGGGCCTGCTCCGGGTCCCGGTCGAACATGAACCAGGCCCCGTCGGCCTGGACGATCATCACCGCCATGCTGTGCGCCACCACGTCGTGCAGCTCCCGGGCGATGCGGGTGCGTTCCCCGGCGACCGCGGCGCGCGCTTCGGCCTCGCGCTCGCGTTCCAGGGTGGCGGCGCGTTCCTCCAGACTGAGTACGTAGAGCCGGCGGGTACGCACGTTCAGGGCGACCAGCCAGACCGCCCCGGTGACCAGACCGAAATAGACGGCGGTGAAATACCAGGCGACCTGCGCCGGGGTCTGCATCGCGGCGAGCACCACCCCGATCGCGGCGACGATCCCGGCGATCACGCCGTCGCGCAGGCGGTCGGCGTACTTGACCACGCTGTAGAGGGCGATCAGCACCGCCACGTCGTACGGCATCGGCCCCCACCCGAGGGCGACCTGGGTGAGCGCGAGCACCGCCACGACGGCGGTCACGGCGACCGGCCGGACCCGGCGGAACAGCAGGGCCAGCGCCATCCCCAACCCGATCGCGATGGACCACCAGCCACCGGGCGCGGCGACCACCGCCGCCACGCCGAACAGCGCCACCGCACCGGACACGGCGGCGTCGAAGGCGACGCTGCGCAGCGGCCGGCCGAAGACCATGCGGTTCACGGTCACTCAGCGTACGTGCCGGCCGGACCAGTCGCCACGACGGCCGATCACGCGGGGGTCAGGCGGAGAGGCCACGCGCTGGCCCGGATCCGTCGGCCAGGGCGCGGACCCGCGGATCGGGCGCCGGTCGGCGGCCAGCTTCGCCACCCTTCCTCGCAGAGGGTGACCGGGCCCCGGCCGTTCCAACCACCCCCGCCCCACGCCACCCCCTGGCCGTCCCACATATCAGAACGCCTTGATGAGATCTTGGACAGTTCCCGTTCCGCGCGAACGGGAACTTTCCAAGATCTCGAACTCGGTCCGGTCGAACCGGTGCCGGTGTCGGCCGTCACCTCGGAATACGCCGGCGCCGGCGGGCAGCGGCGGAGGTGCGACGATGGCCCGCCGTGACGTCCGTCGGGGGTGCCCCGCGCACTCCGATCCGACCGGCCTGGCGCTGGCTACACCCGCTGGACGCGATCGCCCTCGCGCTCGCCGTGGCGGGTGCCGGCTGCGTCGCGACCGGGCTGCTCCCCCACGCTGACGCCACGGTGACCCTCGCGCGGATCCTGCCGCTGCTGCTCTACCTCGGCACCGTGGTGGTGCTCGCCGAACTGACCGCCGCAGCCGGTGTCTTCGACGTGCTCGCCACCCGGCTGGCAGGCGTGGCCCGGGGCAGTTGGCCGGCGCTGTTCGCGCTCTGCGTCGGCTTCGCCGCGCTGACCACGGTCGTACTCAACCTGGACACCACGGCGGTACTGCTCACCCCGGTGATGCTCGCGCTCGCGGTCACCCTGCGCACGGCGGTGGCCCCGCTGGCGGTCACCACGGTGTGGTTGGCGAACACGGCGAGTCTGCTGCTGCCGGTGTCCAACCTGACCAACCTGCTCGCCGCGGACCGGGTCGGGCTCGACCCGCTGGCGTACGCGGGCGTGATGTGGCTGCCCCAGCTGGCCGCTCTCGCGGTCACCACGGTGCTGCTCTGGTACTTCTGGTGGCGGCGGGACCGGCCGGCCACCGGCCGCTTCGTACCGCCGACGGTGCACCGACCCGCCGACCCGGTGCTGTACCGCACCGCCCTCGTGGCCTGCCTGCTGTTCGTCGCCGCGATCCTGGCCGGGGCGCCGGTCGGCCTCGCCTCGGCGGTGGCGACCGCCCTGCTGCTGCTCGGCTTCGCGTTCCGCTCCCCCGGCACGCTGCGCCCGGCGCTGCTGCCCTGGCGGCTGCTGGTCTTCGTCACCGGGCTGTTCCTGGTCGTCCAGACGATCGGCCAGCACGGGCTGGACGACCTGGTGGCCTGGCTGGCCGGCCGGGACGGCGGGGTGCCCGGGGCGCTGCGCGCGGGCGGCACCGGCGCGCTGCTGGCCAACCTGGTGAACAACCTGCCGGCCTACCTGGCTGCCGAGGCGGTGCTGCCGACCGGCGACCGACAACGGCTGTTCGCGCTGCTGATCGGCACCAACGTGGGTCCGCTGGCCCTGCCCTGGGCGTCGCTGGCGACGCTGCTGTGGTTGGAACGCTGCCGGGCCGCCCGCGTCGCGGTGCCGCTGGCCCGCTTCCTGCTCAGCGGCGCCGCCCTGGCCGTTCTCGGCACGCTCGCCGCAATCGGCGCCCTGCTGCTCACCGGCTGACCCGCACGGTGTTCGGGCTTGCCCCCGGCCTCCACTCACGCATAAGCTTTGCTTTGCAAAGTTTTCGCTGCCGCAGAGTTGGGAGTTCCGGATGGATCGGGGTGCCGCCGGAGAGGCAGCCGAGACCCTCGCCGCGCTTGAGCAACTGCGCAAACGAACGCACCGGCGGGCTCACGGCGGCGCCTGGCTGCCGGCGCTGGGTGTCGCCGTCCTGCTGCTGGCCAGCGTGGCGCTCTACCGCTATCCGCTGAGCCAGACCAACTCGATCGATGCCGATTACCCGTTCTGGGCCGGGCTGCCCGACGAACAGGTCAGCCCGGTGGCGTCGTACATCTTCTGGTTCGTCGGCACGCCACTGCTGTTCGCCGGCATGGCGCTGTGGTACAGCTGGCGGGCGAGGCGACACGGCGTACGAGCGGCGTGGCAGCCGGTCGTCGCGACCGGCGTCGGCGTCCTGCTGCTGCTCGCAGTGCTCGCGGCAGTGCCCACCGGACCGCTGCCGGATATGCTCATCAACCGCGAAGGTCCGCACTGGGGCGGGTTGCTCACCCCACTGCTCCCGCTGGCCGCGGCAGTCGTTGTCCTCGGCCGGGTCGAACGCAGCCGCGGCCTGGTCACCGCAGGCGTATGGATCGCCCTGCTCACCGCCTGGCTGTGCACCACATTCCCGCTCGGACACCTGCCCGGCTGGTTCTCCCGGATGACCGGCGGTACCGACCTCGGCGGACATCTGTCGCTGCGGCCTGGGCATTATCTTGTCCTGATGGCCCTCCCGCTGCTGGTCGTCGCCGTCGTCAACCTGGCCGCCGCACGGCGTGCCGCACGTGACTGAACCGCGGCCCGGCCGGCCGGAGGCGACCGGACAGCCGCCCCACCCGGCAACGGTCCTCGACGACGTCGTGCACCAGCGGGTGCGGTTGGGCGTCCTCACCGTGCTCAGCGAGGCACACGAGTGCCGGTTCGCCACGCTGCGCGACGAGCTCGGCCTGACCGACGGCAATCTGAACCGGCACCTGCGGATCCTGGAGAAGGCCGGGCTGCTCCAGGTGAGCAAGGGTTACGAGGGCCGCCGGCCGGTGACCTGGCTGCGCCTGACCCGCGGGGGCCGTGCGGCGCTACGCGCCGAAGTGGCCGCGTTGGAGGAACTCGTCAGCCGGATCCGCGCCGCCGCCCTCGACCCGCCCGAGGGCGAAGACTGACGGCTGGCCCGCTATCCAGGCATGGGCATGGTCACGCTTGATCCAGGATCGAGTGGCCTGGCAACCCGAATGAGGCCGCTCGATCCTGGATCGAGGGGCCTCGGCGGACGCGCGGGCCCGCCCGTCGGTTCAGCCGGGCAGCGGCGCCTCGTCGCCCCGGTTGCGGCGTGGGGCGAGCAGGGCGAGCATCCGGCGGAAGATCGCCGGGTCGGCCTCCGGGCCGATGCTGAGCACGATGCCGCACACGGCTCAGACCCCCATCTCGGCCTCGTACGCCCGGCGCAGCCGCAGCGTCACCGACGGGGCGAGGCAGATATGCCAGGCCTGCCCCTCGTCGACCACGTTGATCTCGCCAGTTCGCTGCCGGGTCAGCAGGAGCCCGGCCAGGATGTCCCGCACGCCGAAGCGGCGGTACCAGTCCATCTCGACGTCCGCCGCCCAGCCGAGGCAGTGGCCGCTGGGCAGCATCGCGGCGTACCCGAGTCGACGCAACCGGTACTGGTGCTCGGCACTGCGGACCAGGCTGGTCACCCAGAGCTGCGGTGTGCCGGCCGGGGTGACGGCGGCGAACTCGCGGCCGATGTCGTTGAGCAGGGCGACCACCTCACGGCGGGCCCGGCGGAACAGCAGCCCGGCCGTGCGGGGCGTGGCGCCCGGCAGCACCCGCCGGCGCAGCGCCCGTACGCCCCGGCCGACGACCGTCCGGGGTTGCTCGGTGTAGCGGAACCGCAGCAGGTCACGGCGTCGCAGCCACTCCAGGTCGACCAGCTCGGTGCTGTGGTTGACCTCGGGGTCGGTGACGAAGGTGCTCGCGTCGCGCCACCACATCAGGTCGATGCGGGACAGCAGGTAGATCCGCACGAGCGCGGCAAGGTCGGCGGCGGAGCTACGCGCGTTGGGCTGGTACCGGGCGATCTCCAGCAGCAGGGTCTCGCGGGCACCGATCAGCCCCTGCGCGGTGGCGTCGAGCACCGCGGCGATGGCGGGTTCCCGCAGTCGCTGGTCGATCAGCACCTGGCGGGCCTTCGTACTGCTCGCCCCGGCGAGGGCGCCCACCTCGACCAGCAACTCGGCCACCGCGGCGCGGTACGCCTCCAGGTCGGGTTGGACGGCAGGGGCGCGGCGCGACAGCCTGGAGGGGGCGCGGCGGCGGGCCGGTGCGGCGTACGGGACGGGAGGATCCGACTGCTGTCTCTGGCTGCGGCTGGGCACACGCATGGTCGGGTCCTCTCTCCCGTCACAACATCACGGCGTACGTCACCCTCAGCGGCACCGTAATCACCTTTTGCGGGAGAAGTCCGAACAATCCTCCTATCTACTCCACAAGAAGTCAGGACGGGTCTCAGCACTGCTAACCGGCCCTCTTACGGACAAGCGGGCTCAGCCGCCACACCCGGCGGCACGACAATGCCGGTGGCTAGGTCCAGTTGCGGACGGCCGGCTGTACGCCGCCGTCGTTCACAACCAGCCGTACTCGCGCGCGACGCGTACCGCCTCGGCCCGGCTGCCGACGCCCAGCTTCTGAACTGCGAGGGCGAGGTAGTTGCGGACCGTGCCGCTGGACAGATGCGCCCGGCGGGCGATCGAGGCGACCGGCGACCCGTCCTCGGCCAGCCGCAGCGTCTCCAGCTCGCGCGGGGTCAGCGGGCAGGGCGGGATGGTGAGCGCGTCGGCCGCGAGCGCCGGGTCGACGTACCGGCCGCCAGCGTGCACCCGGCGGATCACGTCGGCCAGCGCGCCGCCCGGGGCGCCCTTGGGCAGGTAACCGCGGGCGCCGGCACCCAGGGCTCGGGCCAGGTGCGCGGGATGCGCCTGGCCGGTGAGGATGACCACCGCGCACCCCGGCAGCGCCCGGGCCAGTTCGTGGGCGACGGCGAACCCGTCCCGCCGGGGCATGGCCAGGTCGATCACCGCGACGTCGGGCCGGTGCGCGAGGGCGGCGGCGACCGCCTCGTCGCCGTCGGCCGCCTGCGCGACGACCGCCAGGTCCCCCTCGAGGTCCAGCAGGGCGGCGAGGGCGGTACGGATCAACTCCTCGTCGTCGGCGAGCAGGACGCGGATCGCGCCGGGTTGGGCGGTCATGCGGTGGTCGGTACGGTCGCCTCGACGGTGAACACCCCGTCGGCGTGGCTGGTGCGCAACCGCCCGCCGGCGGCGGCGAGGCGGTCGGCCAGGCCACGCAGGCCGTGGCTGTGCCGGTCCGGCGCCGCCGTGGCGGCCACCCCGTCGTTGGTCACGGTCATCCGCACCACGTCCTCCTCCTGGGTGATCTCGATCCGGCACCAGCCGGCCCGGCTGTGCCGCAGCACGTTGGTGCCGGCCTCGCGGAGCACGGCCGCGAGCTGGGTCGCCGCCTCCGGGGGCAGCTCGCCGGCCGGTGGCACGACCGTGCACCGCACCCCGGACGAGCGCAGCACCTCCCCCACGGCGGTGAGCTGTTCGGCGAGGTCGACCCGACGGTAGCCGTGCACGGTCCGGCGTAGCTCGGTCAGCGCGGTGGCCGCCAGGCGCTGCGCCTCGCCCGCCTCCCGGCCGGCTCGCGCCGGGTCGGCGGGCGCCAGCCGGGCCGCCAGTTCGGCCTTCAGCGCGATGACGGTCAGGTGGTGCCCGAGCAGGTCGTGCACGTCCCCGGCGAAACGCAGGCGCTCCTGCGCGGCGGCCAGCCGGGCCTGGGCCGCCCGCCCCTGCTCGGCCTGTACGAGCAGCCGCCAGAACCACACCTGGAATCCGTTCACGGCGGCGATGCCGGGGCCGACGGTGCCGGCGATCAGCAGTGACCGGCCGATCGACGCGCCGGTCGCCCCGGCCACCGCACCGGCGACCGCGAGGGCGGCGACCGCCGCCGGCAGCACCAGGCGGAACGGGGCCAGCAGCGGCACTCCGCCGACCATCGCCGCGCCCAGCCAGGCCCAGGTGGGCCAGGCGCCGATGGCTACCGGCGCGACGAGCGGCACGCTGAGCACCGCCACGATCGCGTACCCGAGCCGCAGCCGTCGGCGGAGCCGGTGGGACCGCCCGGCCGTCACGGCCGTGCCCAGTACCAGCGCCAGTACCAGCGCGAACGCGACGATGCCGGCCGCGCCCGACGCCACCCGCCACCCGTCGGGTTCCCGGCCCAACCCGATTGCCGGCAGGAGCAGGGTGGCGACCATGCCGGAGGCGAGGGAGAACAGGGTCGCCGCCCGGGCCCGGGACAGGGTCCGGCCGCCCCCCGGCATCACCGCGTCCGCCGCCACGGTGGTCAGGGTAGAGCCCGCCGCCGCACCGGTGGAGTGCCCGGACCGACCGGGCGGAACGCCCGGCCGACCGGTGACAGCGCGCGGATGGTTCCCGCGTCCGCCCGCCACCACGCTCAGTGGCATGACAGAGCTGACCCCGACCGTCCCCGCGACGGCACCTCCCGTCACCGCGCCGCCCGCCCCGACGCCCCCGGTCATGACACCGTCCGGGCGACGGGCCGGACCGGCGCGCCGCGTGCGGCTCCGACCGCTGGCCCGGCACCTGCTGGAGATGGTGCTGGCCATGGTCGCCGGCATGCTGCTGCTCGGGCCGGCGCGGGCCGCCCTGGGCGGGGCGCTCGGGCTCGCCCCGGCGTCACCCGGCGTCGGCGCGCTGCTGATGGCCACCGACATGAGCGTCGGCCTGGCGGTGTGGATGTGGTACCGAGGGCACTCCGGCGCCGCGATCGGCGAGATGGTCCTGGCCATGTACGCGCCGGTCCTGCTGCTGCTCGTGCCGTACCGGGCCGGGCTGCTCGACGCGGACACCCTGCTGGTCGGCGGGCATCTGCTGATGGTGCCGGCGATGGCGGCGGCGGTGCTGCGGCGCCGGTCCGAGTACGCCGGGCACCCGGCCGCCCGGCCCGCCCCACGACACCCACTGGCGCGGGTGCTGGTGCACCGCTGGCCGGCCGGGCTGGCGCTGCTGATGACCGTCGACAGCTGGACCTCGCCCGTCCCGCTGGCCGCCTACACGCTGCTGGTCCTGCCCGCCGGATACCTGGTCATCGGCAGCGTCCGGCGGCAGTGGGGCGTACCGGGGAACCTCCGGCTCCAGCTCGCCGGCCTGGCCGGATGGTCGGCACTGGCCCTGCTCGCCGCGATCCTGGGTGGCCCGGCCGGGCAGTGGCTGGTGGCGGTCGGCTGGCTGGCCCACTCGGGGTGGGACCTGTTCCACCACCGCACCCGCCGGGTGGTGCCACGCGGCTACGCGCAGTGGTGTGGCGTGCTCGACGCCGTGCTGGGCATCACCATCATGTTGACGCTTATCAACGGCTGACGAAGCCCCACCGGCCCCGGCGGCGGGCCGGCGGGGCGCGTTCCGGTGGTCGCCGCAGCGGGCGGTGGGGCGTGATGAAAGGCTTGACCCATGAGTTCCACGCCCGTACTGCCCGACCCGTCCACCGACCAGCCCGCCTTCGCGGACCTCGGGCTGCGGCCCGAACTGCTCGCCTCGCTCGCCGCACTCGGCTACGAGGAGCCCACGCCGATCCAGCGGGAGGCGATCCCTCCGCTGCTGACCGGCCGGGACCTGCTCGGGCAGGCGGCCACGGGCACGGGCAAGACGGCGGCGTTCGCGCTGCCGCTGTTGCAGCGGATGCCGGACGACCGGCCGGGCGGGGACCCCCACGCTCTGGTGCTGGTCCCGACCCGGGAACTCGCGGTGCAGGTGTCCGAGGCGTTCCACCGCTACGGCAAGGACCTCGGCGCGCGGGTGCTGCCGATCTACGGCGGGCAGCCGATCGGCCGGCAGCTGCGGGCGCTGGACGCCGGCGTGGACGTCGTGGTGGCCACCCCCGGCCGGGCGCTGGACCACATCGCCCGGGGCACGTTGCGGCTGGGCAACCTGACCACGGTGGTGCTCGACGAGGCCGACGAGATGCTCGACATGGGCTTCGCCGAGGACATCGACGCGATCCTGGAGCACGCCCCCGAGCAGCGGCAGACGGTGCTGTTCTCGGCGACCATGCCGGCCCGGATCGAGGGGATGGCCCGGGCGCACCTGACCGACCCGGTACGCATCCTCATCGCCCGGGAGCAGCCGGTGGCCGGCGAGGCTCCTCGGGTGCGGCAGAGCGCGTACCTGGTGGCGCGGGCGCACAAGCCGGCGGCGCTGGGCCGGGTGCTGGACGTCGAGTCACCCACTGCGGCGATCGTCTTCTGCCGCAGCCGCGAGGAGGTCGACCGGCTCACCGAGACCATGAACGGTCGCGGCTACCGGGCCGAGGCGCTGCACGGCGGGATGAGCCAGGAACAGCGCGACCGGGTGATGGGCCGGCTGCGGGCCGGCACCGCCGACCTGCTGGTGGCCACCGACGTGGCGGCCCGCGGGCTGGACGTCGAACAGCTCAGCCACGTGGTCAACTACGACGTGCCGTCGGCGCCGGAGTCGTACGTGCACCGCATCGGCCGGGTGGGCCGGGCCGGCCGGGAGGGGGTGGCGATCACCCTGGCCGAGCCCCGGGAACACCGGATGCTCAAGACCATCGAACGGGTCACCGGGCAGCGGATCACGATCGACAAGATCCCCACTGTGGCCGACCTGCGTACCCGTCGGCTCGAACTGACCCAGGCCGCGTTGCGGGAGAGCCTGCTGGAGGACGACCTGGAGCCGTTCCGGGTCATCGTCGAGACGCTCAGCGACGAGTTCGACCTGATGGAGGTGGCGCTCGCCGCGGTGAAGCTGGCCCATGAGGCGACCCTGCCCGGCTCCGACGAGGCCGAGGAGGAGATCCCGCAGGTCTCGGTCCGCCCGCCCCGGGAGACCCGGCCGGGGTACGAGGCCCGGGCCGAGCGCCGGCCGGCGCGCCCCCGCACCAGCGGCACCATCCAGGTCTTCGTCGGCCTGGGCCGGCGCGCCGGGGTGCGCCCGCAGGACCTGGTCGGCGCGATCACCGGGGAGACCCGGGTGCGGGGTCGGGACATCGGCTCGATCGAGATCGCCGACCGGTTCTCCCTGATCGAGGTGCCCTTCGCCGTCGCCGACGAGGTGATCGCCGGGCTACGCAACAGCACGATCAAGGGCCGCAAGGCCACCGTCCGCCGCGACCGCGACGACCGCCGCTGAGGGGTAAGAAAGAGGACCTACCGCCACCCGGCGTGTTGACGTCATACGTTATACGGATTACCTTCCGGGGTAACTCTCTGCCAAAACGGCCGCATAGCGGGCCCATCCGGAAGAGTGAAGGCGATGAAGCAGCGCGCTGCCGGCCATCGGCATCCACCGGTTGAGCAAGGCACCCGTCGGCACGGCCTCGACACCCCGCGGTACGTCAACCGGGGGCGCCATGACTTCAAGCCGATCGGCCGAACCCCGACATTGTGTGGCGCGCGCACGCGGCCTGCCCACGACGATCCGGCGACTGCTGCCGTCCACCGGAGCACGCGCACCTGCGCGACCCGGACGCTGGCCTGATCGAGATCTCGCCAATCGCGTACGGCTTGTGATGCCAGCCAGCAGGATCGACGAAACGAGACTGGTCGTCGCCGCGCAGGCGGGCGACCCGCAGGCGCTGGACGAACTCGCCGAGGCCTACCTGCCGCTCGTGTACACCCTCGTGCGCCGGGCACTGGGCGAACTTCCGGACGCCGACGACGTCGTGCAGGAGACGATGCTGCGCGCCCTGCGCGAGCTGCGGACGCTGCGCACTCCGGCGAGCTTCCGGCCATGGCTGGTGGCAATAGCGACACGCCAGGTCAGCACGCACCTGCACCGGCGGAAGGTGGACGCCGGACGGACCACGACCCTCGATGAGGTGACCGATACGCCGAGCGCCGACGCGGAACGCTGGGCCCTGCTCCGGGTGGAGCTGTCCGACCGCCGCCGGCAGGTGGTACGCGCCAGCCACTGGCTCGACCCGGACGATCGCGCCCTGCTGGCGCTGTGGTGGCTGGAGACCGCCGGCCAGCTGACCAGGACCGAGCTGGCGGCGGCGCTGGGAGCGAGCGTGGCCCACACGGGTGTACGCGTCCAGCGGATGCGCCACCAGTTGAAGCGGTGCCAGTCGCTGGTCGACGCGCTGGACGCTCGTCCCCGGTGCCCGCAGCTCGACGCCGCGCTGGCCAATTGGGACGGTGACCCGAATCCCCTCTGGCGCAAGCGCTTCGCGCGGCACACCCGAGCCTGTTCGGTCTGCATCCGCACGGCCAAGGGACCGGTTCCCCTCGATCGGCTGATCACCGACCTCGCGCTGCTCCCCGCCCGCCTGGCGCTGTCGGCCGCGGTTCTCCGCGTGGGCGCACTCGCTGTGACGGCAGCGGGCGCCACGTCGATGGTCGCACTGTCGGGCACGGCCGGCTCCGCAGCAGCCACCGGCGTCAGGGCCGGACTCCTCGACCGACTCGCCTGAGCGATGGGGGAACATCCCGTCGCTGACGCACGGGAGCGGGCGACGTTCGGGATGGCTCTGGTCCGCCGCGACCATCTGGCATCGGTTTGAATAACAGAAACCGCTGCGACTTCTCGCGCCTCCGCCGATCAATCCGGTTCAGAAAAGTGTTATGAGTCGCAGCCGTCGAAAGTCCCCGTGAACTCAGAGATCGAACGATGACGCGCGCATCGATGTTTCCCTCTTGAAGACTTCGAAATGATCTGGCAATCTCACATCCATCGATGCGTAGCGTTCCCTCGTCCTGATCCGCGCGAGCGGACAACCAGGGGAGCCGATGATGTTAGCGCTAACCAAGCGCTGGATTTCGGAAAGGGTACTTACCCATGACAGAGCTCATCCATTGGAGCGGCCCGCCGCGGCGACCGTGGCGGGCCAGGAGGATTCTGCCGCCACTGGCAGTCGCGCTGCTGACGGCCGGCATGACGCTGGCGTTCGCCGGCACCGCCAACGCGGGTACCACGTTGGGCACGGCTGCGGCAGAGAAGGGCCGCTACTTCGGCGCCGCGGTCGGGACGTACAAGTTCTCGGACAGCACGTACATGTCGATCGTCAACCGCGAGTTCAACAGCCTCGTCGCCGAGAACGAGATGAAGTGGGACGCGACCGAACCGCAGCGGGGAGTGTTCAACTACAGCGCCGGGGACCGCATCGTCAGCCACGCCAGGGCAAACGGTATGAGCGTGCGCGGACACACCCTGCTCTGGCACGCCCAGCAGCCCGGGTGGGCGCAGAACCTCTCCGGCAGCGACCTGCGTAACGCCGCGATCAACCACGTCACCCAGGTGGCGACGCACTTCCGGGGGCAGATCCACTCCTGGGACGTGGTGAACGAGGCGTTCGCCGACGGCGGCAGCGGCGCCCGGCGTGACTCGAACCTCCAGCGCACCGGCAACGACTGGATCGAGGCGGCGTTCCGCGCCGCGCGGGCCGCCGACCCGGGCGCCAAGCTCTGCTACAACGACTACAACACCGACGGCATCAACCCGAAGTCGACCGCCATCTACAACATGGTCCGCGACTTCAAGGCCCGCGGGGTGCCGATCGACTGCGTCGGCTTCCAGTCCCACCTGGGCACCACCCTGTCCAGCGACTACCAGGCCAACCTGCAACGCTTCGCCGACCTGGGCGTCGACGTGCAGATCACCGAGCTGGACGTCACCCAGGGAGCCAACCAGGCCAACATCTACGCCGCCGTCACCCGGGCCTGCCTAGCGGTCTCGCGCTGCACCGGCATCACGGTGTGGGGCGTGCGGGACTGCGACTCCTGGCGGGGTGGCGACAACGCACTCTTGTTCGACTGCGCGGGCAACAGGAAGGCCGCTTACACGGCGGTCCTCGACACCCTCAACGGCGGCGCGACTCCGACCGGCAACAGGCTGCGCAACGACGCGTCCGGCCGGTGCCTGGACGTCAACGGCGCCAGCACGGCAAACGGTACACAGATGATCATTTGGGACTGCCACACCGCCGCGAACCAGCAATTCACGCAGAACGGGCGGGCGCTGCAGGTGATGGGCAAGTGCCTGGACGCTCCTCCCAGCGCCGCCGCCGGTACCCGCGTGCAGATCTGGGACTGTAGCGGCGCCGCGAACCAGCAGTGGGTCGTCAACGGCAACGGCACCATCAGCAACGCTCAGACCGGTTTGTGCCTGGACATCAACGGCGCCAGCACCGCCAACGGCTCCGCGGTGATCGTGTGGAGCTGCCACGGCGGCGCCAACCAGCGCTGGACGAGAGCCTGAGAAGCCAAGCGGTACCCAAACCAACTCCACCTGCTGGCCAGCGATCGAGACGGCGCCGGGAGCGCGGTGTCCAGGCCGCAACGGCATTGGCATGACGCCGACATGCACGCTGCCCGCGGCCTGGACGGGGCCGGCGCGGGACAGGGCAAGCTCCGCGCCGGCCCGCCGGCGATCGCGGGCCACCCCACGACGGCGGCCCGAAGGAAGTGCGGCTACCCGCGTCGGTGGCGAAGGCCGACCAGCCGGAGGCGATATCGATATCCATCGGCGGGCTCGCCGGCCAGCTCAAGCGGCGGCTCCCGCGCACCACCTGTGGCAAGGCGCGCGTCCGTCCTGGTCGCGTGCCGTCCCGAGCAAAGGAGTGGACCATGAACGCTGAGGCTCATACCGCCTCTCCACGCAGACGTGGCTGGCGGACTGGATTGGCCGCCGCCGCGGCGGCGACGCTGGCCGCCGGCGGGCTCGTCGCGGTGAACTCGGCCCCGGCATCGGCGGCAACGGTGGACACCAACGCCTGGTACGTCCTGGTCAATCGCAACAGTGGCAAGGCGCTTGACGTCTACGGCCTGGCCACCAACGACGGTGCGCGGATCAGCCAGTGGACACGCAACGACGGAGCCAACCAGCAGTGGCAGTTCGTCGATTCCGGTGGTGGTTACTACCGGCTGAAGTCCCGGCACTCCGGCAAGGTGCTCGACGTTTCCAACTGGTCGACCGCCGACGGTGCGGCCGTCCAGCAGTGGACCGACCACAACGGGGCGAACCAGCAGTTCCGGCTGGCCGATTCGGATGGGGGCCACGTCCGGCTCATCAACCGGAACAGCAACAAGGCGGTGGAGGTGCAGGGCGCCTCGACGGCGGACGGCGCAAACGTCGTCCAGTACTCCGACTGGAACGGCGCCAACCAGCAATGGCAACTGGTCCAGATCGGCGGCGGGCCGACCAACCCACCACCGGGTGGCGTGAGCGCCGGATGCGGCAAGACCCCAACGTTGCGGAACGGCACGCACACGATCCAGAGCAGCGGCAAGACGCGCAACTTCATCCTGCGGATGCCCAACAACTACAACAACACCACGCCGTACCGCTTGATCTTTGCCTTCCACTGGCGGGGCGGCACCGCCAACGAGATCGACTCGGGTGGCACCAGCGGCCAGGCATGGTCCTACTACGGCCAGTGGGAGCAGTCGGGTAACAACAGCGCCGTCCTGGTCGCGCCACAGGGCCTCGGTAACGGCTGGGCCAACTCCGGCGGCGAGGACGTCACCTTCGTCGACGACATGATCATGCGCATCGAGAATGACCTCTGCGTTAACACGGCACGGCGCTTCGCCACGGGTTTCAGCTGGGGCGGCGGCATGAGCTACGCCCTCGCGTGTGCCCGGGCGACGGTCTTCCGGGCCGTCGCGGTGATTGCCGGTGCGCAGATCAGCGGGTGCAGCGGCGGGTCCCAGCCTATCGCGTACTTTGGACTGCACGGCATCTCGGACAACGTGCTCAGCATCTCCCAGGGCCGGGCCCTGCGGGACACGTTCGTCCGGAACAATGGTTGCGCCGCGATGAATCCGGCCGAGCCGGCGCCGGGCAGCCGGACCCACATCACCACCGCCTACTCCGGATGCCGCGCCGGGTATCCGGTGCAGTGGGCCGCGTTCGACAACGGTCATATGCCCGGGCCGGTGGACGGGACCTACGCCGAAAGCGGGGTCACGACCTGGACCAAGGGTGAGATTTGGCGATTCTTCGCGCAGTTCTAGTGTCGAAGTCCTCGGTCGAGCCGAGGACTTCGACACCGGCCCCAGCTGCCCTTTGACGGGGCGGGCTCGTAGTCGGCAGGGTTCCACACCTTTCCGCAGACCACGAGCCCGCCCCACCCATGGATCTTGTTCCGCCGATGGCGCGCGTTATCCGGTCGGCCGTGCGATGGCCGGGGCGGCGGTCGTCACCGTTGCAGGCGCGCGGGACTGCCCGGCGCGCCGCGGCGGACGAGCCAGGCCTCGGTGATGTGCGTGAACATCGCCTCGGCGGCACCATCGGGATCGTGGGCGGCGATGCGCTCGTAGACGCGCCGGTGACCCTGGTTGGACGCCACACACAGGGCCCGCTCGGTCCGGCCCATGTACCGGGCCGTGTTAACGACCTGACTCTCCAGTGCCCGTACAACGCCACGGGCGATGCGGTTGCCGGACGCCTGCATCACGGTGTCGTGGAAGGCACGGTCATGCTCATGGTAAGTGACGTGGTCGTCCACGAGCTCGTCCATCCGATCCACCAGGGTGCGCAGTCGTTCGACGGTCTCCTGGTCGGCCAGACGGGCGGCGACGTTCGCCATGTCGGATTCCAACACGCGCCGGGTGACGACGAGGTCGTCGAGGATCGCCAGGCTGTCGTCTTCGGCGATGGTCGCCCCGAGGACGAGTTCGTCGAGCATGTCCCACATCGAAGGCGAAGTGACGATGGTGCCCGTGCCCTGGCGGACCTGCACCAGCCCTTTCTCCTGGAGGATTTTCACCGCTTCCCGGACGACGGTCCGGCTCACCGAAAAGGTCTGGCAGAGGATCGGCTCGGGGGGCAGTGGCGTCCCCGGTGGGTACACCCCGCGGACGATTCGCTCCACCAGATCCGCAGTGACCGCCCGGGCGAGGTTGGCCGGCCGGCGCGTCCAGGTGGGGGGTGTCGAAGCCTTCAGGGTCTCCTGCGATGTCGTCATGTCCCCTCCGGATGTGGTCGCCGCGGGTGGCGCCACGACCTCGGCGCTCAGTGTACGTCCCCTCATTGACCTAACACGTCATACGAGTTACGTTTTGATCCATTTCCATCGCTGGCCGTTCGTCGGCCACCTCTCTTCGAAGGTGGGCAGCAGTGAGGGAACGAGCAGTGTCCGCCGTCCTCGTCGCAGGACTGGCCCTAGCCGGCTGCGGGAGCGCCGCAGGACCGCGCTCCACTCCCGGCGGCTCGGACGGCAGGTTGGTGGTCTGGGACTGGAAATCCGGCGAACCGAGCGCCGCGTCCTACATCGAGCAGGCAAAGGCCGACTTCGCCAAGAAACATCCGGACGTCACTGTCGACTTCGTGAACCAGCCCTTCGATCAGTACTACACCCTGCTCGGCGCGGCCATCCAGTCCGGCAAGGGACCCGACGTCATCCTGTTCAACGGGGGCGGCCAGATCCGCGACCGGGTGGACGCGCTCATGCCCTTGGACGACTACCTGGCCGAGGATCGGCAGCGGCTGGCGGGCTGGGACGCGTTCACCAGGGACGGCAGGACCTACGCCAGCCCGGTGACGCTGCAGGGCCATCCGATCTACTACAACAAGACGTTGTACGAGAAGGCGGGACTCGACCCGGCCAACCCGGCCATGACCTGGGACGAGTTCGTCGACGACTGCGCCGCCATCACCAAGGCCACCGGCGCCAGGTGTTTCGCCCTCGGCAACAAGGAGGGCTACGGCATCCAGTTCTTTCTCTCGGGCTTGGCGTCGGGCATCCTCACCCCTCAGGAGTACGACGCCTGGGTCGGTGGCAAGCGCGACTGGACCTCACCCAACGTCAAGCGGATCTTCGAGCTGTGGAAGGAAGCCGGCGACAAGGGGCTGAACAACGACGGGGCGAACTCCACCGCGATGTTCAACGACTCCTTCGCGCTCTTCCAGTCGGGAAAGGCCGCGCACGTCATCGGGCTGATGTCGGACGTGGGGCACTGGAGGGACTTCAGCGAGTTCCTGACGGCCGACAAGCTCGGCGTCATGGACGCGCCGGTCGTCAGCAGCGGAGCCATCCCAAGCCTTCCGTACGACGGCGGGATCGGCTACGCGGTCGCCAAGTGGACGAAGGATCCGAAGGTGGCCGCGGATCTGGTGCGGTCCCTGACCTCGACCGACGCACTGAGCGCCTTCTACGCCGGGGCCGGCGCCATCGCCTCTGACACCACGATCGACGTCTCGGGGGGCGGCCCGGCCGTCGCCACGATCGTTTCCAAGATCAAGACCGGCAAACCGGCCCCGCACGTCGCACTCTCCTCGAAGACCCTGGATCTGATGGGAAGGCTGTCCCAGCAGCTTCTCAGTGGCTCGGTCACCGTCGACGAGGCGGTGAAGCAGTTGGCCGCTTCCGACCAGGCGGGTTGAACCCGTGCCGATCGCCAACCCGCCACCGTCGGCCCGTTCGGCCGAGCCGGGGCGGACCGGCGGGGCAGCGCCCTCCGGACAGGGCGTGCGCCGCAGCGGCAGCGGGCGGGATCAGCGCCGAGCGGTCGGCAGGCCGCGCGCCGACCGCCTAGCGCCGTACGTCCTGGTGGCCCCGGCGGTTCTGGTCATCGTGGTGCTGCGACTGTGGCCGCTCCTGCTCGGCGCCAACTTCTCCTTCACCGGAGACGGCCAGCGCAACGGGACGACAGTCGGCCTCGACAACTACCTGGAGCTGTTCCGGGATCCGTTGTTTCGCGGCGCGTTGCGCAACGTGGGACTGCTGGTGCTGATCCTTCCCGTGGCGGTGGCGATTCCCGGCCTGCTCGCGACGTTCATCCATCTGCGCGTACCCGGCCACCGGCTCTACCGCAGCGTCTACTTCTTTCCGGCCGTGCTCTCCCCGGTCATCGTCGGCGCGATCTTCAATCTCCTGCTCGCCTTCGACGGCCCGCTCAACGCCGTACTGGGGGCGGTCGGCATCGGCCCGGTGGACTGGCTCGGCGATCCGGACGTCGCCATGTTCACGGTGGTCGGCGTACACGTCTGGGCAACCTTCGGAATGGCCCTGGTGGTATTCCTCGCCGGGTTCGCCACCCTGGACGCCACCCTCGTGGAAGCTGCCCGGGTAGACGGCGCGTCGCTTCCCCAGATCATCTGGCACGTGATCGCCCCAAGTCTCATCCGTACCATCCAGTTCGTCTTCGTGACCACGATGATCGGGATGCTGACCTCGATGTTCGGCCTGCTCTACGTCATGACCAGCGGCGGTCCGGAGGGGTCGACCTACCTGCCCGAGTACTACATCTGGGTCCAGCAGGGACAGCTGAACCGCCCGGCGCTCGCGTCGGCCGCCTCGACGGTTCTCTTCCTCATCATGCTCGTAGTGGGGCTGTTGCAGATCAGTCTGCTCCGGAGGGCGGGAAGGGAGGCGTGATGTCCCGGTTCAGCAGGTGGTCACTCGCCCTTCCGATGGCGCTGCTCGCGTTGGCGACGATCTATCCCTTGCTGTTCACAGCCAACGTCGCCTCGAAGAGCCGGCGTGAGTACATTCTCGACCGGTTCTCCCTGGCAGATACCGCGCGCTGGGCCAACATCGACACGGCGTGGAACTCCGTCGGAATGGGCAGGTACTTCGCCAACTCGCTGATCGTGGTGACAGCCTCGGTGGTCCTGTTGTTGCTCATCGGGTCGATGGCGGGATTCGCGCTCAGCCAGTTGCGGTTTCGCGGCTCGTCGGCAATCTTCCTGGGCTGTCTCGCGGCGCTCTTCATCCCGTTCCAGGTGATCATGGTGCCGCTCGCCCGGATCATGGCGGACAGCGGCCTCATCGACACGTACCCGGGACTGGTTCTCGCCTACGTCGCGCAGTTCCTCCCGTTCACCGTCTTTCTGATGACGAGTTACTACAAGACCGTTCCCGCGGAGATCATCGATGCCGCCCGGATCGACGGGAGCAGCGCATACGGCGTGTACCGGCGGATCATGCTGCCGCTGGGCACCCCGGCACTGCTGTCGGTCGGCATCCTCGACGCCCTGTTCTGTTGGAACGACGTGCTCATCTCGTTGCTGATGATGCCGTCGGCCGACCACCGCACCCTCATGGTCGGGGTAACGTCGCTACGTGGGCAGTACTCCGACGACATTCCCACCTTCGCCGCCGGAGTTCTGATCGCCGCGGTACCGGTCCTGGTGGTCTACCTCTTTCTCCAGCGCCAGATCACCGACGGCGTTGCCGCCGGTTCCACGAAGGGCTGACATGCGGATCACGGGGTATCGGACCCTGACGACCATCCAGGAATGGGGACGGCCCGTCGGCGATGCCAACGGCGTCTTCGCTGACGGGGTCACCCCGGTGCCGATCATCATCGTGGAGACGGACGAAGGGATTACCGGAGTCGGCCTTGGGCCATCCGTGGAGGTCGAGAAGATCTTCGCGGCCATTGACGGCCAAGACCCGCGAGCCGTGACGGCGCTCTACGACCGGATGTTGCGGCAGACCTTCAAGGCGGGCCACGCCGGCCCGGTCTTCGGAACCATCGGCGCACTCGACACCGCCCTGTGGGACATCAAGGCGCAGGCGGCGGGTGAACCGCTCTGGCGCCTGCTCGGTGGGCGTGACCGGAGGGTTTCCGCCTACGCCTCCGGCCTGGACATCGCGCTGACCGAGGACGAACTCGTCGCGACGTACCAGGAATACGCCCGGCACGGTCTACGGGCGGCCAAGCTCAAGGGCGGCCTCGACATCGAACGGGACCGGCATCGCCTGTGCCTCGTACGGGATGTGCTGGCCGCAGCCGGGCGCGGACCTCGGCCGGGCCTGATGCTCGACGTGAACGAGGCCTGGACCCGCAAGCAGGCAGTACGGCACGTCTGCGAACTCGAACGCTTTCTGGATCTCATCTGGATCGAGGAGCCTGTCCGGCGGTGGGATGCCGAGGGCCTGGCCAGTGTCGGTCGGGGGGTCCGGGCGTCGGTCGCCACCGGCGAGAACCTCAGTGGACTCGAGCAGTTCCGCCCGCTGATCGCCACCGGAGCGGTCGACATCGTGCAGACGTCCGCAGTCGGGGGAGTCACCCACTTCCTGCGGGTGTCTGCCCTGGCGCACGCCCATGACCTGCCGATCAGCCCGATCGGCAACAGCCCGGTCGGACTGCTGCACGCCGCGACCTCAGTGCCGAACCACATGGCGAGCGAACTGCAGGATCTGCATCGGCCGCTCGGCGTCACCATCGACCTTTCCGTCGAGGACGGTCACTTCGTCCTCGGCGACTCGCCGGGCCTGGGCGTCAGGGTCGACGAGGAGGCGATCCGCAGGTCCACCCATCGCCCGGACACCTTGACGGCGACCGGCCCCCATGTTCGGCCCGAGGGGGCCGGACGACGGCTGCTAGGAGGGGTCGACAACACGCCCGCCATGCCACAGCTTCTGGTCGGCCCCCTTGCCCCCGGGCCCCTCCACTCCGACGCTGCGGCATCACCCACCGCTCGAAACTGATCCTCCGGCGCCCGTCCTCATTGACCACCGCATCGAGGCATACATTGACGCATAAAAATGTATGACGTATGATGACTACCGGTTGCCGGAGTGCCGATCGCCACGGAGTGACGCTCCGTCGTGATGCCAGGACGGCACCTCCTGCCCCTTGAGCGGCATGACGACTGATCGGCCTACCCCGCCTCTTCGGTACGTCCAGACACGATGTGACGGGCCGTCGACCGGGTCTCGGTAGGACGTCAGAACCACGCCCGTCCCACGTTAGGAGATCGACCCGTGCCCGTGTCGCCATCCTCCATGGCGCGAAGGCGGCTGTTGGCCGGAGCCGCCGCCGCGGCGTTGACCGCCGCGGCGGCCGTAACAGCTCCGGCTGCCCCCGCCTTCGCGGCCACCACCACCCTGCACGCATCCCCTTCTGGCACCGGCACCGCTTGCTCCGCAGCCCAGCCGTGTTCGCTGACCGCCGCGCAGGCCGCAGTGCGGTCGCTCAACGGCGCCATGTCCGGTGACATCGTCGTGCAGTTGGCCGACGGCGTGTATCGTCTCTCCGCGCCGTTGCGGTTCGCCGCCGCCGACTCCGGCAGCAACGGTTACCGGGTGGTTTGGCAGGCGGCACCGTCGGCGCGACCGGTGATCAGCGGCGCCCGGGCGGTCACCGGCTGGTCGCTGGCGGACTCCGCGAAGAACATCTGGCGGGCCAACGTCGGAGCCGGGACCGAGACCCGGCAGCTCTACGTCGACGGCGCCATCGCCACGCGGGCTCGCACGCAGGTCAACCGGGCCGACTTCACTGCCAGCAGCACCGGGATGAGGTTCAGCAACAATGCCCTGAACTACCTGAACAACCTGGCCAACCAGAACCGGATCGAGATGGAGAGCGTCGGTTCGTTCACGGACCGGTACTCGCCGGTGCAGAGCATCAGCGGAAACCTCATCACGATGCAACAGCCGGCCTGGAACAACAACAACTTCGGGTACGACACCTTCACCAGCCCGCACCGGGCGGGCCCGCTCTATCTGACGAACGCGTACGAGTTCCTGGACACGCCGGGCGAGTGGTACCTCAACCGCACGACCGGCGACCTGTACTACATCCCGGCGGCCGGGCAGAACATGAGCAACGTCGGCATGGAGTTGCCGGCGCTGCAGTCACTGGTGCACATCGGGGGCACCTACGACGCGCCCGCACACCACATCACCTTCAGCGGAATCACGTTCACCGGCACGAGCTGGCTGGGGCCCAGCAGCAGTCAGGGCTACGTGGACCAACAGACCGGCGCCTACCTCGCTGGCAACTGGAGCTGGCCAAGCTTCACCTCCTGCCACAACGGCTGCCCGCAGTTCGAAGCCGCGCGGCCGCACTGGCACCAGTCGCCCGCGGCCGTCCAGATCTCCGCCGCCAACAACGTCACCATCACCGCCTCCCAGTTCTTCAACCTGGGGCAGACGGCGATCGGCATCGGCAACGACGCCAACGCCCACGCCAGCGGGGTCGGCCTGGGCACCAGCAACATCACGATCGACCGGTCGGAGATCGCCCGCACCTCGGCCGGCGGCATCGTCGTCGGTGGCGTCCGCGCCGACGCGCATCACCCGAGCGACCAGCGAATGGTCAACCGGGACATCACGATCAGCAACAACCGCATCCACGACATCGGCGTGGAGCACCGGGGCATCGTCTCGGTCCTGACGACCTACGTCACCAACGCCACCATCGCCCACAACGAGGTCTACAGCATGCCGTACACCGGCATGTCGATGGGGTACGGCTGGGGCGCCAACGACGCTGGCGGCAGCAATCACTACGCCGACCGCGGCCTGTACAACTACCAGCCGCGGTACTCCACCCCCACCACAGCGTCCAACAACCGGCTCGTCGGCAACTACGTTCACGATGTGATGCAGCAGATGAACGATGGCGGATGCATCTACACGCTGTCGGCGAACCCGGGCGGTTTGATCAGCGACAACTACTGCCTGCGGACCGCCGGCTACTTCGGGCTCTACTTCGACGAGGGTTCCCGTTACTGGACCGCCACGAACAACGTCTTCTCGAACACCGGCACCTGGGCCACGGCCAACTACTGGTTCGCCGAGAACATGGGGAACTTCACCCTCACCAACAACTGGGCGACCAACGGCAGCACCAATGTGACCAATGGTGACCGCGGCAATGTCGTCAACAACAACGTCACGGTCACCAACGGCAACTGGCCGTCGGGAG
This sequence comes from Micromonosporaceae bacterium KJ-029, assembly GCA_005402585.1. Lineage (GTDB taxonomy): Bacteria > Actinomycetota > Actinomycetes > Mycobacteriales > Micromonosporaceae > Micromonospora. The sequence goes on from BIFP01000022.1 coordinate 322,010, forward strand.
CCCGGGCCATCATGGCCGCCGCTGGCCCCCAGGACGACGACGGCGGCGGTCGGCAGAACGTGCAGATCGTGGGGGCCCAGTCGGGTCGCTGCGTCGAAATCGGCGGTTCCAGCACGACCAACGGCACGCAGGCGCAGCTCTGGGACTGTACCGGCGCCGCCAACCAGCGGTGGACCCACACCTCCGGCCGGCAGCTCGTGGTCTACGGCAACAAGTGCCTCGACGCGAGCAATCAGGGCACCACTAATGGCACCAGCGTCATCATCTGGGACTGCAACGGGCAGGCCAACCAGCAGTGGAACGTCAACTCCAATGGCACCATCACCGGGGTGCAGTCCGGACTGTGCCTGGACGCCAACGGCGCCGGAACGGCGAACGGCACGAAGATGATCCTCTGGTCCTGTCACGGCGGCACCAACCAGCAGTGGAACCTGCGTAGCTGATTCCCGCGTGTGGGGCGGTGCCGGACCTCTTCGCAGGACGCGGGGTCCAGCACCGCCCTTTCCTTCATCGACGCCGCACCCGCTGGAACCTCCTTGTTCGGCTCCCGTCAGGGCGGAGCCAGCCGCCCTGACGTTGACCGGCGGGCCTTCTTACACGTCAGGCGGCGGTGAGGCGCTGGCCGCCCAGCGACGCCGGGTCGATCTCGGCCGGGCGTAGCGCCAGGGCGAGCACGTCGGCGACGTCGGCCAGGGTGTGCACGGTCAGCGCCTCGCGTACCTCGGTGGGCAGGTCGTCGAGGTCCGGCTCGTTGCGGGCCGGGATGATCACCTCGGTCAGGCCGGCCCGGTGCGCGGCGAGCAGCTTCTGCTTCACCCCGCCGATGGGCAGCACCCGACCGGAGAGGGTCACCTCGCCGGTCATCCCGAACTCGGGGCGTACCGGCCGGCCGCTGGCCAGCGACGCGAGGGCGGTGACCATGGTGATGCCGGCGCTGGGGCCGTCCTTGGGCACCGCGCCCGCCGGGACGTGCAGGTGGATCCGCCGCCCGGCGAGGGCGTTCGGGTCCAGGCCGAGCCGGCGGCCGTTGGCGCGCAGGTAGGAGAGCGCGATGTGCGCCGACTCCTTCATCACGTCGCCGAGCTGGCCGGTCAGGGTCAGCCCCGGCTCGCCCTCCATGCTGGTCGCCTCGATGAAGAGCACGTCTCCCCCGGCTCCGGTGACCGCCAGGCCGGTGGCCACACCCGGTACCGCCGTGCGCTCCGCCGACTCCGGCGTGTGCTTCGGCCGGCCGAGGTAGCGGACGAGGTCGTCCGCGCCGACGTGGACCGGCGCCGGGTCGTCGGTCAGGGTCACCGCGACCTTCCGCATGATCTTCGCGAGGGCACGCTCCAACTGCCGTACGCCGGCCTCCCGGGTGTACTCCCCCGCGATGCGGCCGAGTGCCGCGGCGTCGACGTCGATCTCGTCGGCGGTCAGCCCGGCCCGCTCCCGCTGCCGGGGCAGCAGGTGGTCGCGGGCGATGGCGACCTTCTCGTCCTCGGTGTAACCGTCCAGGGTGACCAGTTCCATCCGGTCCAGCAGCGGGCCGGGGATGGTCTCCACCACGTTGGCGGTGGCCAGGAACAGCACGTCCGACAGGTCGAGGTCGACCTCCAGGTAGTGGTCCCGGAAGGTGTGGTTCTGGGCCGGGTCGAGCACCTCCAGCAGGGCGGCAGCCGGGTCGCCGGCGTACCCCACGGAGAGCTTGTCGACCTCGTCGAGCAGCACCACCGGGTTCATCGAGCCCGCCTCGCGCAGCGCCCGGACGATCCGGCCGGGCAGCGCGCCGACGTAGGTGCGGCGGTGACCCCGGATCTCGGCCTCGTCCCGGATACCGCCGAGGGAGACCCGGACGAACTTACGCCCGAGCGCCCGGGCGACCGACTCGCCGAGGCTGGTCTTGCCGACGCCGGGCGGGCCGGCCAGGGCCAGCACGGCACCCGAGCCGCGCCCGCCGACCACGCCGAGGTCGCGCTCGGCCCGCCGGTTACGCACGGCCAGGTACTCCAGGATGCGGTCCTTCACGTCGGCCAGGCCGGCGTGGTCGGCGTCGAGCACGGCCCGCGCCGCGACCAGGTCGGTGTTGTCCTCGGTACGCGTGCTCCACGGCATCTCCAGCACCGTGTCGAGCCAGGTACGGATCCAGCCCGCCTCCGGGGAGGCGTCGCTGGCCCGTTCCAGCTTGCCGACCTCGCGCAGGGCCGCCTCGCGTACCTTCTCGGGCAGGTCGGCGGCCTCGACCCGGGCCCGGTAGTCGGCCGAGCCGTCCGGGGCGTCCTCGCCGAGTTCCTTACGGATCGCGGCGAGTTGCTGGCGCAGCAGGAATTCCCGCTGGGACTTCTCCAGCCCCTCGCGTACGTCGGAGTTGATCTGCTCGGTGACCTCCTGCTCGGCCAGGTGGTCCTTCACCCAGCCGACGAGCAGTTCGAGCCGAGCGGTGACGTCCGGCGCGGTCAGCAGTTCGGTCTTCTGCGCCAGGGTGAGCCACGGCGCGTAGCCGGCGGCGTCGGCCAGCTCGGAAAGCTCGGTCATCCGCTCCATCGCGTCGATGACCTGCCAGGCGCCCCGCTGCTGGAGTACGGAGGTCATGAGGGCGCGGTATTCACGGGCGAGTTCCCGGGCCTTACCGGCCGGGGCGGGTTCGTCGATCTCGGTCGCCTCGACCCAGAGCGCCGCGCCGGGACCGGGCACTCCGGAGCCGATGCGGGCGCGGGCGAGACCGCGGACCACGGCAGCCGGCTCGCCGCTGGGCAGCCGGCCGACCTTCTCGATGGTGGCGATCGCGCCCACGGAGCCGTACTCGCCGTCAAGGCGCGGTACCGCGAGCAGCTTGCGGTCGCCGGTGGCACGGGCCGCGTCGACCGCGGCCTGGGTGGTCGGGTCGAGGGTCACCGGGATGACCATGCCGGGCAGCAGCACGGCGTCGGTCAGTGGAAGTACCGGAAGAGTTGCCATCGAACACCTGCAATCGCATTGAGTTGAGCGTGCTTGGCTCAAGTCACTGCGGGGCCCTGTTGTTCCTCGGTGTGACCTAGGACACGCGGGGGCCGAGACCGGAGCGGCGAGCGACCGGGCCAGCGAGGCCGCACTCTCGGGCAACGTCACGGAATCGGGATTTCGACGGCACGCAAAACGCGAGCCGCGAAAAGGTATGGCTTTTGTTGCGCAATTGCCGGGCGATGAGTCAAACTTTGACCACACCCCGCCGAACACAGGGAGTAATCGACGATGGCGAGAAAAGTAATCACGGTGCTGACTGACGACCTCGATGGCGGAAAGGCCGACCGGACGGTCGAGTTCAGCCTGGATGGCGTGGCCTACACCATCGACGTCTCCGACGAGAACGCGGGCGTGTTGCGCAAGGCCCTGGATCCGTTTATCAATGCGGGTCGGCGGCTTGGTCGTGGCGGCGCCGACACGCCCCGCGGCCCGCGCCGCGCCACTGGTTCGCAGACTTCCGGAATGAACCGCGAGCAAAACCGCGCCATCCGGGAATGGGCGGTCGGCAACGGGTACCAGATTTCCGAGCGGGGCCGCATCCCGGTCGAGGTGGTCGAGGCGTACAAGAACCGCTGAACAGCGGGTACGCGGATCCGACCCGGAACGGTGGCGAGGCCGAATGGGCGCCCGGCGGACGGCCCGCGAGCGTGGGCCGTCCGGAACACATTCCGGACGGCCCACGTCTTCCTGCGTCAGTTGACCTGGATCCGCACCGCGTCGAACGCGGGGGTCTGGTTGGCCCGCTCCATCATCGGAATGCGGTGTGAACCGTCACCGGCCCAGACCGCGCACTGCGCGATGCCGGACTCCGGCAGACCCGGAACCTGTATGACCACCTCGTCCGGCTCAGCACCGCCGCGCCCGTCCTCGGTCGCGACGAAGAACGCCGGCACCGGCTGCGGCTCCGGCGCCTCGTCCAGGCTGCCCAGCATCCGGCAGGCGCTGTGGAAATGGCCACGGGTAAGCCCCTGGTCGTTGAGCAGCGAACTCTCCAGGTAGTAGCCGCCCTGGCCGGCCGGGAGGAAGCGGTCCCGAACCAGGTTGCGGGTGCTGACCCGGAGCGTGAAGCCCTCGTTGCGGTTGATCTGCTGCGGGAAATCGGTGATCAGCAACGACGGGTTGTTGGCCGCGGCACCGACCTCGCCGAAGGCGGTGCTGACGCAACGGTTGCCGTTCTGGAAACCGTCGTGCGGCTGCAGTTGGCTGTTGTTGCAGTTGTTGGCCAGCACGTCGAGGCCGTTGTTGCCGCCGTTGTTGCCGCCGCCGGTGTTGCCGCCGCCGGTGTTGCCGCCGCCGGTGTTGCCGCCGCCGGTGTTGCCACCGTTGCCTCCACCGGTGTTCCCGCCGTTGTCGCCACCGTTGGTGTTGTCGACCGGCTGGACCTGGCAGGTGGCGAGACTGGCGAGCCCCCGGGGCCGGGGACCGAACCGGTCGATCGCGATGGTGATCCGGTCGAGGGTCGCCCGACGCTTGCTCGCCAGCGGGTTGAGGATCGCGTTGCGGATGAACTGCTGACCCTTGTTGCCCTCGGCCGCGAGCCGCTGGTCGGCCTCGGTGATCTGGGTCTGCAGCAGGTTCAGGTTGCGGTCCACCTCGGCTCGGGCCCGGTCCGGCACCTGGGGCAGGCGGCTGACCACGTCCGGGCAGGCCACGGCCAGCGAGCCGGGGGTCGCTGCGCCGGTGCCGTCGCGGGTCTCCTGGCACTCGACCACGGACTGCTGGCCGTCACCCCAGTGGTTCACCACCCAGCGGCCGTCCTGCCAGGTGCGGGTGGTGGTGACACCGCGGGCGGTCGGCGCGGTGGCACCGGGGCTGGGCTCCACGCAGGCGGCCGACGCCGGCCGGGGCTGCTTGTTCGGCCGTCGGTCACCGGCCGACGAAATCTGGGTAACGGCGACCACACCACCGAAGACGGTGAGCGTGGCGCCAACGGCCAGAAGTCGCTTCGTCCGCGCGTTACCGGATGGTCGGCGCGACCGTGTGGACCTGCGCATCGAATTGCTCTCCTTCTCGATCCGGTACCTGATTCGTGACTCGACGGACCGAACGGAATCGTGGTGGCACGCTCGACGGAGGCCGCCCGAACGCACCAGTGGCACGTCGACGAACGACGATGCCCTTTCCGCACCGTCTCCCGCGCCTGCCGGCGCGGGTTGGGGAGATCCTGTCCATTCCCGGTGAGGTACGGACCGGTCACGACGGTGGTTCAAAGAGGGCTGTGACTTTTTTTCGACGGCCTCGCCCCAGGGTGGCGGAGAACAGAGCGAAGCCGCGACACCACCGGCGGCGACCGCCCGATGGTCCGGTCAGACCTCGCAGAGATGGTCGTACGCGAAACCGTCGACGAGTTCGTGGCGGCGGTCCCGCAGCCGCCGGATCTCGTCGACCAGATCGCCGCGGCGCGTCAACGTCGGCGCGTCGCTCTCGAGGGTCCGGAGCCGGTCACCGACGGCGAGCGCGGCCAGGTCCTCGGCGAGCCGGGCCGGGTCGATCCCGCATGAGAGCCGGTACGGCTGCAACGACACCCGTTCCACCAGGCACTCGCCGGGACGCACCTCGACCCAGTTCCAGCCCTCGGCCGCGCCGTCCGCCCAGCGCACGTGCAGCCCGCGCAGGATCGGGTCCGCCAGCCGCCGCGCCACGTACGCCTCGACCGCCTCGGCCCGGGCCAGCGCCCCGAGGTCGTTGACCGCACCGGTCCGCCCGTCGGGCAGCCGGCCCACGATGTCCCGGAACCCGACGACCGGCACGTCGGACCCGGCGGCGTCGTCGGCGTACCGCCGGGCGTCGAGCACGTACCCGACGATCCGCTGGCCGTGCTCGGCGGCGTGCAAGGTGGCCGAGGTGATCCGCAGCACCGGCAGGCCGACAGCGGCGGTGACCGCCTCCACCATCCGCTCGGCCCGACGAGCGGACGCGTCGGGCGACGGCGGCCGGAACTCGACGGCGAACGTCGGCCGGCCGCTGTCCTCCGCGCAGGCCACGAGGTCGAGGACGGTACGGCTGGCCGTGCTCCACTGGTGCCCGGTGAGGCCCGGTGGCCGGCGCCGGGCCAGGTCACCCAGGCGCAGGCCGGGATGCACCCGCTGCCCCGCCCGGACCAGCACCGGCTCGCGCCCGGCACCAGCCGGGATCGTCGACAGCCAGGAGTCGTCGCCACCGGTCATCGTCGTCTCCACCCATTCCTGCCGCCGATCGACCGAGTCTAGGATGACGATCATGCCGGCCGGCCCCCGGTGGGGGCTCCGACCATACGGCAGGCGGCGGGCCCGGCGGGACGGCCCGGACCGAGGGGGTGGGCGGTGCGTGTGGTGTCGCTGGTGCCCTCGCTGACCGAGGCGGTGGCGGTGACCCTGCCCGGGCTGCTGGTCGGTGCCACCGACTGGTGCACCCACCCGGCCGAGCTGGACGTGCCGCGGGTGGGCGGCAGCAAGTACCCCGACCTGGACCGGATCTACGCGCTGCGTCCCGATCTGGTCCTGCTCAACGTCGAGGAGAACCGCCGCGAGGACGCCACCGCGCTGGCCGCCGCGGGCGTGCCGGTCCGGGTGACCTACCCGCGCACCGTCGACGGGGCGCTGGCCGAGCTGGCTGACCTGCTCCGCGACCTGGGCGCGCCGGCGGAGCCCGACTGGCTGGCCGCCGCCCGGCGGGCCTGGGCCGGGCTACCGGAGTCCCCGGTCGCCCGGCGGGCGGTGGTGCCGGTCTGGCGCCGCCCCTGGGTGGTGCTCGGCGCCGACACCTTCGCCGGGGACGTGCTACGCCGGCTCGGCGTCTCCAACCTGTACGCCGAACAGCCGGAACGGTACCCCCGACCGAGCCTGGACCAGCTGCGCGCGGCGGCACCGGAGCTGGTCGTGCTGCCCGACGAGCCGTACCGGTTCACCCGCGACGACGGGCCGGAGGCATTCCCCGGCGTTCCCTGCGCCCTGCTGTCCGGACGACACCTGACCTGGTACGGCCCGTCGCTGGCCGAGGCACCCACGGTGCTGGCCGGTCAACTCGCCAACCCCGTCGTCGCCGGCTGACAGCCCGGTCCTGGCGGAGACGGGTCCAAGGTCCCGCCCTGCCCGGCCCGGTGGCCCTGCCGGCACGGTGCCCCGCGGGCGTCCAATGAAGATGCCACCGGGACCGCGGTGCGAAGCAGGGAAGGACGTGGACATCATGACCGCGATGATCGAGCGGAACACCACCGCCATCGACACCCTGGGGGCCGAGACGGTCCGGGAGCGGACCACCCGGAAGCGGGCCACCCGCTACCTGCTCGCCGGGCTCCGCCTGGCGCTGGGCTGGATCTTCCTCTGGGCCTTCCTGGACAAGCTGTTCGGCCTGGGGTTCGCCACCGAGGCGAAGAACGCCTGGATCAACGGTGGCAGCCCGACCAAGGGCTTCCTCACCTTCGGTGCCGCCGGCCCGTTCCAGGGGTTCTACAACGGCATCGGCGGTGCCGCCTGGGCCGACTGGCTGTTCATGCTCGGTCTGGCGGCGATCGGTACCGCGCTGATGCTCGGCATCGGGGTGCGCGTCGCCGCCGCGGCCGGCGGGCTGCTGCTGGTGCTGATGTGGACGGCCGTCCTGCCGCCCGCGAACAACCCCTTCATGGACGACCACCTGGTGTACGCCGGGGTGCTGGCCCTGCTCGCGGTGACCAACGCCGGTGACACCTGGGGCCTGGGCCGCACCTGGGCGCGGCTGCCGATCGTCCGGCGGCTCGCCTGGCTCCGCTGACCTGATCACCTCCCCCGCGCGGCGGGCGTCACCCCCGGTGACGCCCGCCGCACACAGCTGCCCCACCCGACCCCACCGCCGATCTTGCACTTCTGGTCGCCGACCTGCCTGTTCGACGGCATATGTCGCGGCAACAAAGTGCAAGATCGCGGCGGTCGGGGCTGGTGTTCCAGCGGCGGCCGGACGTCTCCGCGACCCGGGTCGCCACCGGCCGGGGTGGTGTCCGGCAGAATTGTGTCGACCGAAGCCGACGTCACAGGAGAAATCGCATGAACCAGGCAGCGAGCAAGCCCGAGATCGGTCCGATCGAGGGCGCCCCGCCGGCCGACCTCGTGATCGAGGACATCACCGTGGGCGAAGGCCCCGAGGCCCAGCCCGGCCAGGTGGCCCGCGTCCACTACGTCGGGGTCTCCCACTCCACCGGCGCCGAGTTCGACGCCTCCTGGAACCGGGGCGAGGCGTTCGAGTTCCCGCTCGGCGGCGGGCGGGTCATCGCCGGCTGGGACCAGGGCGTGGTGGGTATGCGGGTCGGTGGACGGCGCAAGCTGACCATCCCGCCGCACCTGGGCTACGGCAGTCGCGGCGCCGGCGGCGCCATCAAGCCCAACGAGACGCTGGTCTTCGTGGTCGACCTGCTCGGCGTCCGCTGAGCCGCGAGTCCGGCGCCGGCCCCCGTGCCCGGCGCCGGACTCCTGGCCGGCACCAACCCGTGGTGCCGGCAGGACATGCCACCGCCGCCACGGCACCCTGCGAACACCGTGCCGCGCGGTGGTGCCGGCAGGTCGCGCCACCGGCGCCACAGCAACGGCAGTACCCCGCCAGCACCGTGCACGCTGACACCGACGGTCACACCGCTGCGAGCAGCCGCTCGGGTGCCGAGTCGACGACGACCGGGATGACCCGGCGCAGGCCGGTGGCCCGCAGCACCCGCTCCACCACCGGCGGCGGATCCAACAGCACCAGATCGCCGCCCTGGGCCCGGACCCACAGCCGCGCCGCGACCAGCGTGCGCACCCCGGCAGCGGACAGCACCCGAACATCGGAGAGATCGACCCGCAGCTCCGGCCGGGCCGGCGCCGCCCAGAGCGCGGCGCGGAACGCGGCGACGGTGGCGATGTCGATCACGCCGACCGCCCGAACGCACACCGCGCCGTCGGAGACGATGGTCTCGACGTGGAACCGCTCCTCACGCTCTCGCATGAGACGAACCTATCGGCCGGCACCGACACTTCCACCCTGCCGAGAGGTGGTTCCGGGTAAGCCCAGGGCAGGACCCGCAGGTCCCCCGCATCCACCCTAGGGAGGATCCCCCGCTCAGAGACTGTCGACGCGTCCACGGAACCGCGACAGCCGGGCCGGTCCAGGTCGGACCGGCCCGGCACGTACGGTCTCGCGGTCAGCCGCCGCTGGCGGACGGTGCCGGCTCCGGCGAGCCACCAGCCACCGCGCCCGGATCCGGCGCCTGGGCCGGGGCGGGCTTCAGCCCCGACGGCACGGGCAGGGCGCTGCCCTTGGCGAAGTCGTCCCAGCTGACGTTCCAGGCCGTCCAGCCGTTGCCCTCGTCAAGTTGGACCTCGGTGCCCTTGACGGTGACGAGGTCGCCGACCTGGGTGACCCCCATCAGCCAGTCGGCGTTGGCCGCGGAGAGGTTGGTGCAGCCGTGCGACACGTTGGTGTACCCCTGGTCCCCCTCCGACCAGGGCGCGCCGTGGATGAACTCACCGCCCCAGGTGAGCCGCTGTGCGTCCTCGACGTCGACGACGTACGGGTCGGCCGAACCCGTCGTGTCGAACGTGGTGAAGTCGTGCTTCTCCATGATCACCATCTTGCCGCTGGAGGTCGGAGTGCTCGGCTTGCCGAGGCTCACCGGCAACTTCTTCAGCAGCTTGCCGTCCTGGATCACGGACATCTGCTTGGTCGCGTTGTCGATCTCCAGCTCGACCTGCCGGCCGATCTTCGACGTCGCCCGCCGGTCGGCGTCGCCGACGTGCTCCTTGCCGATCGGCAGGCCCTCCAGCGCCGCCCGAACGGTGATGGTCGTGCCGGGCCGCCAGAAATCGGGCGCCCGGTAGTAGACCTGGCTACCATCGGATACCCAGGACCAGGTGCCCGGCTGCGGTGGATCGGTCTTCACGAACAATCGCCGCTGGACATCCGCCCTGGCCTCCTTCGGAATTGGCGGGTCGAAGTCGACGGTTACCGGCATCGCCGTGCCGTACGTCCGATTGCCGGCGAAATACATCGTGCTGGTGATGGCCGGTTTCGACGATTTGGGCTGGGTGGTGAAGGTTGTCTTCCGGGTGGTGGTCTTTCCCTTCTCGCCGGTAGCGGTCACCTCCACGGTGTAAGTCTTCTTCGGTTGCAACGTCTTGCTCGGCACCCAGCCGGATCCATCCTCACGCGGCTCCGCCTCGACGGTCCCGCCCTTGTCGTCGGTGATCCGTACGGCGGTGACCTGCCCGTGCTTGACGACGGTGCCGATCTCCCCGCTGATCGGTACGTCGTTCGCCCCTTCCGTCGGCGTCACCACCAACTCCGGGGCGGCCCGCCCCTCGGGCCCGGCCTTCCGGTCGCTCGTACACGCCCCGAGCGCCAGCGGTGCCGCTGCGACGGTGACCGCCAGCAGCGCCAATCGCCCCCTCAACTCCATGATGCGTCCCCCCGTTATTGCTCCCGTCCTCCTCCGCCACATTCTCTCCGGCGTCGCACCGACGGATTAGCAATTCCAGGAAGTGCGCAGACATTTCCGGGCGGACGTTTCTCCGTAATCGCACCGCGATGGTCGGCGAATACCTCCCGACGTGGTCGCGGGCGGTAGCCGGCAACCTCCGTCCGGATGTCCCGGCACGCGCCATTCACGACCGGTGTCGCGGCCGGCACGAAAGCGCGCCCGGCGTCCTGTCCTGGACGCCGGGCGCGGGGATGACCGCTGCGGTTCAGACGGCGGCGATCAGCAGCGCCGGCTGCTCCACACAGTCGGCTACGTGGCGCAGGAAGCCACCGGCCACGCCGCCGTCGCAGACCCGGTGGTCGAAGGTGAGGCTGAGCTGCGTCACCTTCCGCACCGCGAGCTGGCCGTCGACCACCCACGGCTTGTCCACGATGCGGCCCACACCGAGCAGTGCCGCCTCGGGGTGGTTGATGATCGGGGTGGAGCCGTCGACGCCGAACACCCCGTAGTTGTTGAGCGTGAAGGTGCCGCCGGTGAGCCGGGCCGGCGGCAGCTCACCGGCACGGGCCGCCGTGGTGGTGGCCGCCAGCTCGGCGGCCAGTTCCGCGGTGGTCAGCCGGTCGGCGTCGCGCAGCACCGGCACGACCAGTCCCCGGTCGGTCTGGGCGGCGATGCCCAGGTGCACGCCGGCGGACTGGATGATCCGCTGCGCCTCGGTGTCAACCCGGGCGTTGAGCTGCGGATAGCGGCGCAGCCCCGACAGGCAGATCCGCGCGAACAGGGCCAGGATGCTAACCGGCCGGTCCGGGCGGGCCGCGTTGATCGCGGCCCGGGTCTCCAGCAGGGCGGTGGCGTCGGCGTCCACCCAGATGGTCACCTCGGGGATCTCCCGCCGACTGCGGGAGAGTTTGTCCGCGATCGCCCGGCGGATGCCGGTCAGCGGGATGACCACGTCCTGCGCGCCGGTCGGGGCGAGCCCGACGTGCGCCGACGGCCGCTCCGACGACTCCGCCGGCAGGTCCGGGACAGCGGCGAGCGGGGCCGCCGAGGTCGCGGCAGCGACCGGCGCCGCCTCCACGTCGGCGCGACGGACCACCCCACCGGGACCGGTGCCACGCACGGTGCTCAGATCCACCCCGCGCTCCCGGGCCAGCCGTCGCACGATCGGCGAGATGACCAGGGCCGGAACCGGCGACGCCGGGCCGCGCCCGGCCGCTGGTGCGGGCACGGGTGACGCCGGGGTGGGCACGGCCGCCGGGGCCGCCTGGGTGAGCGGGGTGGCCGGTGCGGCGGTCGAGTGCCCGGCCGGCACGACTCGGGGCCGGCGGCGGCGGCGCGAGCCGCCGTGCCCGGTGCCGTACCCGATCAGGACGTTGCCGGAGCCGGCCCGCTCCTCCTCGCGGTACACGGCGTGCCCGGTGGGTTCGGTCCGGTCCGCTCCGGTGCCGTCGGTGGCCGGGTCGGCCACGGTGATCAGCGGCTGGCCGACCGGGCGCACCTCACCCTCCGCGCCGTGCAGGGCGACGACCCGGCCGGCGTACGGGCAGGGCACGTCCACCACGGCCTTGGCGGTCTCGACCTCAACCACGGTCTGGTCCACGGTGACGATGTCGCCGACCGCGACCCGCCACTGCACGATCTCCGCCTCGGCGAGCCCCTCGCCGAGGTCGGGCAGCAGGAAAACCTTCTCGCTCATGCCGGCACTCCGCTTCGCTCCGTGCCGCCATGAGGCACCACCGCACCGAGCTGATGATTCGCTCGCTGACGCTCGCTCATGCCGCACTGCCCTCGGTCAGCCAGCGCGGGTCGGGCTGGTCGTCCCACTGCAACCGGGCCACGGCGTCCAGCACGCGGTCGACCGAGGGCAGGTGGGTGTGTTCCAGCATCGGCGCCGGGTACGGGATGTCCAGGCCGGAGACCCGCAGCACCGGGGCGTGCAGGGCGTGGAAGCAGCGCTCCTGCACCCGGGCGGCGATCTCCGCGCCGACTCCGGCGAAGCCCTGCGCCTCCTGCACCACCACGCAGCGGCCGGTACGGCGGACCGAGGCGGTGACCGTGGCGTCGTCGAACGGCACGATGGTGCGTACGTCGACCACCTCCAGGTCCCAGCCCTCCTCGCGGGCGGCCTCGGCGGCCTCCAGCGCGACCGGGACCGCCGGCCCGTACGCGACAAGGGTGGCGTCGCGTCCGGGCCGGCGGACGACCGCCCGGCCGAACGGCTCGGTACGCGCCGACAGGTCCGCCTCGGCGCTGGCGAAGTAGAGCTTCTTGGGCTCCATGAAGACCACCGGGTCGGGGTCGTCGATCGCCTCCCGCAGCAGCGAGTACGCGTCGCCGACGGTCGCCGGGGTGACCACCTTCAGGCCCGGGGTGTGCGCGTAGTACGCCTCGGAGGAGTCGCAGTGGTGCTCGACGCCGCCGATGCCGCCGGCGTACGGCACCCGGATCACCATCGGGACGCTCAACGCGCCCCGGGTGCGGTTGCGCAGCTTCGCCACGTGCGAGGCGATCTGCTCGAACGCCGGGTACGCGAACGCGTCGAACTGCATCTCGACCACCGGGCGCAGCCCGGACATGGCCAGGCCGACGGCGAAACCGACGATGCCGGCCTCGGCGAGCGGGGTGTCGAAGCAGCGCTTGTCACCGAAGCGGGCCTGCAACCCGTCGGTGATCCGGAAGACCCCGCCGAGCTGCCCGACGTCCTCCCCGAAGACGACCACCCGTTCGTCGTCGAGCATCGCGTCGGCGAGCGCGGCGTTGAGGGCCTTCGCCATGGTCATGGTGGCCATCAGGCGTCCTCCTCCTGGGCGGCGGCCAGCTCGGCGCGAACCTGCTCGCGCTGCTCGACCAGTTGCGGGGTGGGCTGCGCGTACACGTGCTCGAAGAGGCTGAGCGGGTCGACCGTGGGCTGGGCGTTCATCCGCTCGCGCAGTTCGGCGGCGTACGCCTCGGCCTGCTCGGCGATCTCGGCGACGGCCGCGTCGTCCAGGACGTCCCGGGCGCGCAGGTAGGTCTCCAGCCGTGCGATCGGGTCCCGGTCGCGCCACGCCTCGACCTCGTCGGCGTCCCGGTAGCGGGTCTGGTCGTCCGCGTTGGTGTGCGGCTCCATCCGGTAGGTGTGCGCCTCCACCAGGTACGGGCCCTTGCCGGCGCGGGCGTGCGCAACTGCCCGGTTGAGGACGGCGAGCACGGCCACCGGGTCGTTGCCGTCGACCTGCTCGCTGGGTACGCCGTACCCGACACCCTTGTAAGCCAGCGAGGGCGCGGCGGTCTGCCGGGACAGCGGGACGCTGATGGCGTACCGGTTGTTCTGCACGAAGTAGACGACCGGCGCCTTGAACACGGCGGCGAAGTTGATGCCCTCGTGGAAGTCGCCCTCGCTGGTGGCGCCGTCGCCGATGAAGGCCAGCGCCACGGTGTCGCGGCCCTGGTAGGACTCGCCGTAGGCGAGGCCGGCGGCGTGCACGCACTGGGTGGCGAGCGGGGTGCACTGCGGGGCGGTGCGCCGCTCGGCCGGGTCGTACCCGCAGTGCCAGTCGCCGCGCAGCAGGGTGAGCACCTCGACCGGGTCGATGCCCCGGGCGGTCAACGCCATCGACTCGCGGTAGGTGGGGAACACCCAGTCGCCGTCGCGCAGTGCGAGAACCCCACCGACCTGGCAGGCCTCCTGGCCGCGGGAGGACGGGTAGACGGCGAGCCGGCCCTGCTTGGTCAGCGCGGTGGACTGAGCGTCGAACCGCCGGCCGATCACCATCCGCCGGTACATCTCGCGCAGCGCCTCGACGGGCGGCTCGGGATAGTCGGCGCGGGACGGCAGCGGGGTGCCGTCCGGGTTCAGCAGCCGGACCGGGTCGGTCTGGGGCAGCAGGCCGGCCGACGGGTCGGGTGCGGCCGGGGTGGCCGGCCGGCGCTTCCGCGGGGATGCCCTGCGGGCCGCCTGGGGGGTGGTGGTCACGGCGGAACCTCCTGGACGTGTGGTGGCCCTATGCTCCTTTGGCCGGATGATTGACTCAAGAAGGCCCGTGAACGCGGGATGAATGGCACCGCAGGGAGGCCGCCATGAGCCAGGAGACCGCCGAAGGGCCGGGCCAACGGGGTGGAACGGGACGATCGGCCGCTGCCCTCGACGAGGTGGACCGGCGCATCCTCGACGAGCTGGCCCGCGACGGCCGGATCTCCATCCGTACGCTGGCCGAGCGGGTGCACGTCTCCCGCACCAACGCGTACGCGCGGGTGGAGCGGCTGCTGCGCGACGGGGTGATCACCGGGTTCGCCGCGCGGGTCGCCCCGGAGCCGGCCGGGCTCGGCACCTCGGCGTACATCGCGTTGACGATCCGTCAGGACACCTGGCGGGAGGTCTCGGCGGAGCTGGCCCGGGTGCGCTACGTCGAGCATGTCGCGCTGCTCAGCGGCGAGCACGACGTGCTGGCCCTGGTCCGGGCGCCGGACAACGCCACGCTGCGGGACGTGGTGCTGGACCGGGTGCAGCACATCGCCGGGGTGTTGTCCACCCGCAGCTGGCTGGTCTTCGAGGAGTACCACGGGGCACACAGCCCGTGGGCGTAGCCGCCGGGCTCAGCGCTCGGGCGGGGCGGCCAGCCCCTCCTTGTCGGCCAGCTCCAGCAGCGGGTCCAGCGAGAAGCTCCGCCCGTCCAGGCCGGCGTGCGGGTCGCCCCGCTCGGCGAACCGGCCCGGCATCGTGGTGACGTCGAAGTCCTCCGGCCGCACGTCGTCCAGCTCGGCCCAGTCCAGTGGCGCGGAGACCAGCGCCGCCGGGGTGGGGCGGATCGAGTACGCCGAGGTCATCGTGTGGTCCCGGGCCATCTGGTTGTAGTCGACGAAGACCGGACGGTCCCGCTGGTCACGCCACCAGGTGGTGGTGACCAGGTCCGGGCGGCGCCGCTGCATCTCGCGGCCCAGCGCCAGCACGGCCCGTCGGCAGTCGCCGAAGCTCCACCGGGGCTCGATCGGGACGTAGACGTGCAGGCCGCGCCCGCCGGTCGTCTTGGGGTAGCCGGCCAGGCCCAACTCGTCGAGGAAGCCGCGCACCTCGTGCGCTACCGGCACCACCTGGTCGAACCCGATTCCGGGCATCGGGTCCAGGTCGATCCGCAGCTGGTCGGGCCGTTCGACGTCGGCCCGGGTCACCGGCCACGGATGGAAGCGCAACGTACCCAGGTTGACCGCCCAGATCACCACGGCCAACTCCCCCGGCGCGACCTCGTCGGCGGTACGGCCGCTGGGGAAGGTGATGTGCGCGGTGCCCACCCAGTCGGGTGCGCCCGCCGGCACCCGCTTCTGGTAGAACGCGTCGCCCCGGTTGTCCTGCCGGGTGGCGATGGTCGCCCCCTCGAAGACCCCCCGGGGCCACCGTTCCAGCATGGTCGGCCGGTCCCGCAGCGCGCGCAGGATGCCGTCACCGACGGCGAGGAAGTAGCGCACCACGTCGAGCTTGGTCAGCCCGCGCTGCGGAAAGTACGGCTTGTCCGGGCTGGAGACACGGACCACCCGCCGCCCCACCTGGATCTCCTCGGCCGCGGTCGCCACACCTGGAAGGGTACGACGGGCGACCGGTCCGGGCGGGCTACCGCCCGACGCCGAGCCGCGGAAGTTCGTCGGTCGGCGCGTCGGCCGACCCGGGCCGCCCGGCGACGCCCACCCGGCCACCGGGATCCCCGGGCCCCGGCTCGGACGGCGCCCGTGGCGCGACGGTGACCGGCGCGACGGCGGGCTCCCGGGGGCCGGACAGCCGGGTGAGCAGCGCAGGGGTCCAGTCCTTGAGCCGCAGCGCGGGCCGCTCGACCAGCTTCCAGGAAAGGAACGCCGCCGCCCAGGCCACCGCCACGGACATCAGCACGAACGGCACGAACCCCCAGCGGCTCCAGCCCAGGCTCGCCATCACCTGCTGGCCGACGAACCCGTAGATGTAGATGCCGTAGGAGTAGTCGTTGCGGCGGCCCACCGCGTGCAGCCGGCGCGGCATCCGCACCGACAGCCAGATCAGCAGGTACGCGAAGGCCGGCAGGCCCAGCACGGCGAAGCCGCCGAGCAGCAGGGACAGGGCCAGCACCACCGCCGAGCCGAGGCCCAGCAGGTCGTTGACCGGCACCCGCTCCCGGTAGAGGTCGAAACTCGCCCCGAGGGCGAAGAGGAAGCCCAGGTAGAGCAGCCAGTGGTAGCTGACGCTGCCGAGCAACGGCAGCTCGACGCTCCCGCTGACCGTCGCGACCGGGCCGCTCCACCGCCCGGTGCCCCACCAGTGCAGTGCGAGTGCCGCATAGAGCGCGACCGTCGTCGCGAGCACGAACCGCCGGGCCTGACGCAGCACCGCGGTCACGGCCAGCACGGCCACCGCGAGGTAGCAGAGCATCTCGTACTTCAGCGACCACAGCGCGCCGTTGAAGACGCTGTAGCCCCGGTTGCGCCCCCACGGAGTGGTCTCGACGAGCAGCCCGTCGATGCCGTACTGCCGGACGCCGGTCCACCAGTTCGCCTGGGCGTACGCCAGCGGGCCACCCGGCTCCCAGGGGCGGTCGAAGAACCCGCTGACGGTGCCGTTCTCGCGCAGCGCGACCAGCGGCGCGACCAGCAGTGCGGTGACCAGCAGGCAGACCCAGAGCGCCGGGAAGATCCGAAGGCCACGGTGCCACAGGTAGCGGCCGAGGCTGGCCCGGCGGGCACTACGGGTGATCAGCAGCCCGGAGAGCACGAAGAAGCCGTAGACGGCCATCGTGCCGACGTTGGTCTGCCGGCCGAACAGGTGGTGGCCCAGGTCGCTGGCGCCGAAACCGAGGGGTTTGGCGTGCGACGCGACGACGGCGACGGCCAGTGCCAGGCGGATCAGACCGATGCCGTTGCCGCGTCGGGAGAGCAGGTCCTCCAGGGTGCCGCGGGACCGGACGAGCCTGGGCAGCGTCTTTCGCATCGGGCGCACGCTACCAGCGCGCCCGCCGGCGCCACCCGTGCGCTTCCCCCGTCAGCGGAGGGACCGGGGGGGAATCTCCCACCCGGTCCCTCCGCGTACGCGCAGGTCAGCCGTTCTCCCGCTGGAGGCGCGTGACCAGCATCTGCTTGCCCTGCTCACCCGCCTTGCGGTTGTTCTCCTGCATCTTCCGGAACCAGTTGGCCAGTTCCGCGTCGCCCCGGGCATCGGCGTCGGCGATGTACGTCTCCAGCCGCCAGATGTGCTCCAGCGACATCTGAAGCGCGTGGATCAGGTCGTAGTTCTTGTCCTTCACCGGACTGGCCGGCTCCTTCACCATCGTGGCCACGGCTCACCTCCCAGATAGGTACCTCGGGTCCGGGCCGCTTACCCCCCGGCCCGGTGCGGCACACGCGACCCGGCCCACCAGCTACGACCAGCCGCCGACCAGCGGCGATCGAAGCCGACACGACGTCGGAAGCACGGCAGGACGACGGCCCGCGCCCCGTCGGTGACGTGGCCGGACGCTCCGACATTTTCGCCCTGATCAGCCGCAAAGGTGTAACGCTGCACCGGACGGCGGCGCTGGAGTGGACAGGGCGGGCATCCTGCCTCCCGCCCGCCGGGCCGCGCGCACGAGGGGCTGACGCCACCCGGCGGGGAACAGCCCTCTTGGGAGTCTGTGTGAAGAACCTCCGTCGCAAGGCACTCGCCACGGCGTCGGCCCTGGTACTCGGCGCCGGCCTCGCCGCCGTCGCCGGATCACCGGCCACCGGCGGGGCCACCGGCGCGGAAAGCACGTTCCTGGTGCTCGCCCCGCAGGGGGGCAAGGCTGACCTGGCGGTGGCCCGGGTCGCCGCCGCCGACGGCACCGTGGTGGCCAACTACCACCAGATCGGGGTAATGGTCGTCCGGTCGGCGAACCCCGATTTCGTCACCGACGTGGCGGGCGCGGGCGTCGAGTCGGTGGCGCCGACCGCCGGCCTGGGCACGGTGCTCGACGAGGGCGACACGGTCGAGATGACCGCGGCCCAGATCGCCGAGGCCACCGGCGACCCGACGGCCGAGCCCCTGTACGGCCAGCAGTGGGACCTGCCCATGATCGACCTGCCAAGGGCGCACGCGGTCACCACCGGCAGCCCCGACGTGGTGGTGGGCGTGCTGGACAGCGGCATCTCCAGCAGCCACCCCGATCTGGCGACCCAGATCGCCAAGGACAAGAGCACCTCGTGCGTCGGTGGGGTCGTCGACACCGCCGAGGCGGCGTGGAACCCGACCACCTCCGACCACGGCACCCACGTCGCCGGGACCATCGCCGCCGCCCTCAACGGCGTCGGCGTCGCCGGAGTGGCACCGGGGGTCAAGGTCGCCGCGGTCAAGGTCGTCGACAACGAGCTCTACATCTACCCGGAGGCCGCCGTCTGCGGCTTCATCTGGGCTGCCGAGCACGGGATGCAACTGACCAACAACAGCTACTACATCGACCCCTGGCAGCTGAACTGCCGCAACGACGCGCGCCAGCGCCCGGTGTGGCAGGCCGTGCAGCGGGCGATCCGCTACGCGCAGAACAAGGGCGTGCTCACCGTGGCCGCCGCCGGCAACTCGAACTTCGACCTGGCGCACAAGTTCGTCGACCCCGACAGCCCGAACAACGGCATCCCGGAGGTACGCGGGGTCAACGGTGCCTGCGTGGTGCTGCCGGCCGAGGCGCCGGGCGTGCTGACCGTCTCGGCGGTCGGGCCGACCGGGGAGAAGAGCCACTACTCGTCGTACGGTCAGGGCGTCATCGACGTCGCGGCGCCGGGCGGTGACAGCCGGATCCGGACCCGGGGCGCGACCTCGACGACCGCCGACGCGATCCTGTCGACCACCTTCAACACCGTGACCCGGACCAACGGTTGGGGCTGGAAGCAGGGCACCTCGATGGCCAGCCCGCATGTCGCCGGTGTCGCGGCGCTGGCCCTGTCCGCCCACCCGGGCATGACCCCGGGGCAGCTGGCCTCGTTCCTGGCGCGCACCGCCGGGTCGAAGCGCTGCCCGGCGGGCCGGTACGACCCGATCCCGCTGATCCCGACCGGAGCCGACTTCACCGCCACCTGCCAGGGTGGTACGCGTAACGGCTTCTACGGCGCGGGCATGGTCAACGCGTACGACGCGGTGAAGTAGGCCGCCACCGGTGGGGCCCGGCGGTCGACGCCGGCCCCACCGGCCTCAGCCGGCCGGCAGGATCCGGCGCCAGGTGGGCGGCGCCGGCCGGGGTCGCCACTCCCGTGGGTAGCCCACCGACACCTCCTCGAAGCGCACCCCGTCGTGCCAGGTGGTACGGGGTATGTGCAGGTGGCCGTAGACCACGGCGGCGGCGTGGAAGCGCCGGTGCCAGTCGGCCGTCGCCTCCGTGCCGCACCACTGGGCGAAGATCGGATAGCGCAGGATCCGGGTCGGCTCCCGCACCAGCGGCCAGTGGTTCACCAGCACGGTCGGCAGGTCGTCCCACTCGGCGAGGCGCCGTTCGGTCGCCGCGACCCGCTGCGCGCACCACGCCGACCGGGTTGGGTACGGATCGGGGTGCAGCAGGAACTCGTCGGTGCAGACGATTCCGGTACGGTACGCCTCCGCCAGCGCCGCCTCCGGGGTGTCCAACCCCTCCGGGCGCCAGCTGTGGTCGTAGAGCAGGAACAGCGGCGCCACCCGCACCGGCCCGCCCGGTCCGCGCCAGACCGGGTACGGATCCTCCGGGGTGAGCACGCCGAGGCGCCGACACAGCTCGACCAGGTGCCGGTAGCGATCCACGCCGCGCAGCCGGACCGGGTCCGCCGGCGGGGTCCACAGGTCGTGGTTGCCGGGCACCCAGACCACGGTGCCGAAGCGGCGCCGCAGCACGGTCAGGGCCCACTCGATGTCGGCTACGGTGTCGCCGACGTCACCGGCGACCAGCAGCCAGTCGTCCGGGGACTCGGGCCGCAGCCCCTCCACGACCGCCCGGTTGGCCGGGTGCCCCACGTGCAGGTCACTGATCGCGAGCAGACTTCCCTCGCCGTGGGCCGCCATGCGCCGATCGTAGGCGGACCCCGGGGCGCTGACGAGGGGCGCGTGCCGGCCGGTGCCCCGGGGCGGCGGACACCGGACCCGGTAGGATCGGCGGGGGCCGTGACTGGCGCGTGGGGATGGAGCACCATCGGGAAGCGGTCCCGTCACGAGGACGCACGCCGAGCGCCTGGGCCTTCCGCACGTCATCAGGAGGTCGCATGTCGCCGAACGCCGAGTCCACCGCCTTCCGCAGCGCGCTGGAGGTCATCCGCGCGGTCGAGCCGCGGGTCGCCGACGCGATCGGGGCGGAGCTCACCGACCAGCGCGAGTCGCTCAAGCTGATCGCCAGCGAGAACTACGCCTCGCCGGCCACCCTGCTGGCCATGGGCAACTGGCTCAGCGACAAGTACGCCGAGGGCACGGTCGGGCGCCGGTTCTACGCCGGCTGCCAGAACGTGGACACGGTCGAGGCGCTCGCCGCCGAGCACGCCCGGGAACTGTTCGGCGCGGCACACGCGTACGTGCAGCCGCACTCGGGCATCGACGCCAACCTGGTGGCGTTCTGGGCGATCCTGGCCGACCGGGTGGAGTCCCCGGCGCTGAAGCGGGCGCAGGCCCGCCACGTCAACGACCTGACCGAGGCGGACTGGTTCGCGCTCCGCCGGGAGCTGGGCGACCAGCGGATGCTCGGCATGTCGCTGGACGCCGGCGGCCACCTCACCCACGGGTTCCGGCCGAACATCTCCGGCAAGATGTTCGACCAGCGCAGCTACGGCACCGACCCGGCCACCGGGCTGGTCGACTACGACAAGGTCGCCGAGGCGGCCCGCGAGTTCCGGCCGCTGGTGCTGGTCGCCGGCTACTCGGCGTACCCGCGGAAGGTCAACTTCCGGATCATGCGGGAGATCGCCGATTCCGTCGGCGCCACCTTCATGGTGGACATGGCCCACTTCGCCGGCCTGGTCGCCGGCAAGGTCTTCACCGGCGACTTCGACCCGGTACCGCACGCGCACATCGTCACCACCACCACCCACAAGTCGCTGCGCGGCCCGCGCGGCGGCATGGTGCTGTGCGGCCCGGAGCTGGCCGACCAGGTGGACCGGGGCTGCCCGATGGTGCTGGGCGGGCCGCTGCCGCACGTGATGGCCGCCAAGGCGGTGGCGCTCGCCGAGGCCCGCCGGCCCGACTTCGCCGGCTACGCCGAGCGCATCGTCGACAACGCCCAGGCGTTGGCCGAGGGGCTGCTGCGGCGGGGCGCGAAGCTGGTCACCGGCGGCACCGACAACCACCTGGTGCTCATCGACGTCACCGGCTACGGGCTGACCGGCCGGCAGGCCGAGCAGGCGTTGCTGGACTCGGGCATCGTCACCAACCGCAACGCGGTGCCGCAGGACCCGAACGGTGCCTGGTACACCTCCGGGATCCGGATCGGCACGCCCGCCCTGACCACCCGTGGGTTGGGCACGGCGGAGATGGACACCACGGCCGAGCTGATCCACACCGTACTCAGCCAGACCACCGCGGGTGCCAACCCGGACGGCACGGCCTCCAAGGCCAAGTACGTGCTCGACCCGGCCCTCGCGGACAAGGTCAGCCACCAGGCCGGCGAGCTGCTCGCCGGCTTCCCGCTCTACCCGAGCGTCGACCTGGGCTGACCCACCGACGTCAGGGTTCCCCGACCGCTGGTGCGGGCGGGGAACCCTGGTACCGGACGGCGCCGGGCGGGTTCAGGTGAGCGGGCGCTTCAGGTGGTAGCGGTGCACCTCGGTGCTGCCCTGCACGTTGTTCACGTCCTCGGCGGCCGAGACCAGTTCCCAGCCCTCCCGGCCGTACCGGTTCAGGTGCGCCACGGCGGTGTCGCCGTACGGCGTGATGTCCTTTCGCGACCCGTCGGGCCCGTACCAGACGAACGAAACGTGGAAATTCCGGCCCTGCCCTTGATAGCGGCGGACCAACAAGGCGTACTCCCAGGCAACCATGCCGCCCATTATGACCGTCCAAGCAGGACCACGACACGGCGGCGGTCACAGGTTGCGAACCGGTGAACGCGCTGGGTCGCCGTACCCGGCAGTGTCCGGGGCGGCACGTCGCCCCCCATCACCGACCCGTGGTGCGCCACGCCGGCCCCGACGGTGGGACAGGGCCGGCCCGGCCGAGGCGGGCGGCGTATCGTCGGAGGATGGCCAGTTGGGACGACGTACGCCGGATCGCGCTCAGCCTGCCGGAGACCAGCGAGCGGCCCTCCTACGAGGGGGTGGCCGCGTGGCGGGTCCGGGACAAGCCGTTCGTCTGGGAACGCCCGCTGCGCGGCAAGGAACTCGAAGCCCTCGGACCGGCCGCGCCGGAGGGCCCGATCCTCGGCGTCCGCGTGGCCGACCTGGGCGTCAAGGAGGCGTTGCTCGCCGACGACCCGGCTCTGTTCTTCACCACGCCGCACTTCGACGGCTACCCCGCCGTGCTGCTCCGGTTGGACCGGGTCGAGGTGGCCGAGCTGACCGAACTGGTGGAGGACGCCTGGTACGCCCGCGCCCCGAAGCGGGTCGCCGCCGCGTACCGAACCGGGACGACACCGTCCGAGGGCTGACGCCGCAACCGGCGCGACACCACAAGGGAGTTCGGAACGCCCGACCAGGGCCGGCCCGCCCGTGGGTGCCGGGACACCCACGGGCGCCTCGCCCGGATCAACTCTGCGTGATCACCTCGTTGGCGGCGAGGCTCTCGGTGCGTTGCCGGATCAGGGTGCGCAGGCTCTCGGCATCGCTGGCGACCGCCGACACCTCGTGTCCCTCGACGGTGCCCAGCACCTTGGTGACGGCGTCCACCGTGGCCAGCGCCGTGCCGTCTCCGTAGATCTGCTGGTAGAGGCTGCGGTAGGCGTCCTCGTACAGTTGGGTGAACGCCTCGCTGGCAAGGAAGCGTTCCTTGAGTTTGTGACCGCCCCCGCCAGGGCCGCCGTTTCCACCGGGGCCGCCGCCCCCGGGCCTGCCGTTTCCGCCCGGACCGGCAGCGCCGTCGGGCGGGGTGAAGCCGTCGGGCGGGACGAAGTCCGCGGGTGGCTCGATGGCTCCGCCCTCCGCGCCGGCTCGCCCGGGGAGACCGCCACCTGGGAAACCGCCGCCCGGGAAGGCTCCGCCGAGCCGGCCCTGCTCGTGCGGGCCCTGGGTGGCGCTGCCGCTGAAGGTGAGGTTGTAATCCCAGCCGATGACGGTGAACCTCTTCGTACCAAGGTCGTACCAGAGGTAGTAGTTGCGGCCGGGGCCCGCCATGTCGTCGAAGTTGAGCAGCAGGTTCTGCCAGGCCACGTACCGGGCGAAGGACTCGACGTCGAGCCGGTCGGCGAGTTGCTCGTCGAACTCGGCGTCGCCGACGGTGTCAACCCACCTGATCAGGTCGATGACCGGTTGCAGGTCCTGGCTGCCCTTCATGGTGATCTGCTTGAAGTCGTCGGCATAGTCGGTCGGGTCGTCACCCTGGTCGGTGAACTGACCGGTGGCCAGGGACTTGTAGAGCACCCCCGCCCCCTCGAAGTCCTCGGCGAAGTGCTCGTCGGGATGCTCCACGATCAGCCGCGCCGTGGTGGGTCGGCCGTTGACGGTGAAGCTGGCGTACGCGTACTCCTGGGCCACCTCGCCTGCGGCAGCGAGCAGGTTGAGGGCGACCGCCTCGTTGAGCACGGTGGACCCGCCGCCCATCCCGGCGACCCGCACCGCGATCTCCCGGTGGCCCTGGTACCGGCGACCGTCGACGTACTCGTCGAAGCGGATCAGCCACGGCAGCGTCTCCGGCTCCTCGGCCTTGAGCGACGCCATGGCGAACCCGCCGCCACCCGGACCGCCGGGACCACCCGGACCCTCTGGACCGCCTGGACCGCCTGGACCGCCGAAGCCACCGGGACCACCCGGACCCCCGCCTGGACCGCCGAAGCCACCGGGACCGCCCCGGCCGAAGTTGCCCTGGGGGGTCTCGCCGTTGCGGCTCAGGCTACGCAGGGTGGAGTTGCCCTTGAGCCGGATCCCGACGCTGGGGATGGTCGTACCGTCGATGGTCAGGTCGGCCTCGATGTACTCCTTCTCCCCCTCGCCGTAGAAGGTGTCCAGCATGCGTTCGTAGTCGGCGTCCCGGAAGACCAGCTCGATACGGTGCGCCACCGTCTCGTCGAACAGGTCCACGCTGCCCGCAATGTCCTGGGTGACCACGCCGCCCGCGGTGTCGCTGCTGCTGGTGACATATGGACGAATGCGAACGGAGTTGAGGGTGACGGTGAGCACGAGCAGGAGAGCGAGGCAGCCGGCCAGGAACTTCCAGTAGTGCCGGACCCGGACCGGGATCCGGTACTTCCACCGCATCACAGGTCCGTCTGGTCGTAGCCGGTCAGCACGGTCACCCGCTGGCCACCGGTCCGCTCGGCCAGCGCGTTGATCAGCTCACCAGGCTCGGTGCCCTTCTTCAACCGCACCGTGTACGTGATCTCGGTGAGCGCACCGCCCCGGATCGTCTCCATGCTGACCAGCTCGAACTCACCGGTGAAGCGGATCAGCACGTCCTGGATGTACTCGGTGTGGTTGCCGCTCGGCGGCACCTGCACCTTGACCACCTGCCGTTGGACGCTGGAGGCGAACCAGTTGAACCGGTACATCAGGACGATGATCAGACTGATCGCGACGGCGGCGACCACGGCCAGGACGTAGAACCGGGTGCCGCAGGCCATGCCCACGCCCATCACCAGGAAAATGAACCCGACGTCGCGGGTCTCCTTGATCGCGTTGCGGAAGCGCACTACGGACAACGCCCCGACCAGGGCGAAGGCGCGGGCGATGTTGGAGCCGACGACCAGCATGATCAGCGAGATGAGCATGCCGAGGATGACGAGAGTCTGGACGTACGACTGGCTGTACGAGATGTTGCGGTGGGTGAACCGGTAGACCCAGCCGATCATCGCGCTGAGCACGAACGACAGCGAGAGGGCGAGAGCGACGTCGCCGACACTGAACGTGCCGGACAGATCCTGGAACTCGAACGGCATGGGTTTCAGACCTCACTCTTCGCGTAATCGGGTGCCGGGCCGACGGCAGTGGTGCCGACCGGTTCGTCGGCGACGTGGAAGACGGAGCGCGGGGCGCGGCCGAACGCCTCGACGCTCTGGCAGTACTTGGACATCCGGACGATGGACATGTTCGATCCGGCGACCAGGTCGGTCAGCCAGTACGGCACCCGCTCGTTGGCCTTGATCTCCAGCACGGAGAGCTTCGCCGGCACGATGAGTCGGTTCTCGGCGTCCGCGCCGAGGTGGAAGTCACGGTCCCGGCCGCGTACCCGGTGGTCGAGGGTGACCCGCAGCCCGAGGTCGGATCCCCGTCCGACGAACGCCTCCCGCTGGTAGCCGGTCATCGCCACCGGTCGCAGGTCCAGGCCGCAGAGCAGTTCGAGAACCTCGTCGAGGAAGGCCCGCTGCTCCGGGGCATGATCGACCATCTGCCGCCGGTCGCAGAGATCGCGGGCGAGACCGTACGGCAGGGCAACCCTCCGCTTCTGGGTCACCCGGTTCACCCGCTGCTTGATCTCGACGTGCACGATGCTGTCGTCGGTGACCACGGACCGGTCGCCGTAGTGCCGGACGCGCAGCTTGCGGCGGAACTTCAGCCCCTCGATCTTCTCCCAGTAGAAACGCAACTGGTCCGTGTCGTAGTAGACGCTCCACACGCCGTACCCGGTGCTGCCGCCGTGGCTGTCGCGGTCCATCCGGGCCGCGAACTCGTCGCGCAGTGCCGGCACGTCGTCGGCCGGCACCAGGTACTTGATCTCGTACCGGTTGAAGGCGTGCAGCCGGCTGGGCGCACGCAGCGCGTGCCCGACCTGGTCGTCGCTGCGAGCCCGATCGTCGCTGCCGGTCCCTGCCGGGCTCTGCCCGGGCGCGGCCGGTGGATCTGGGGGCACCTCCGGGTCGGGGGCGCGGGACGGGGCACGACGAAGCCATGAGCGCATGGGCTGGCCGATCTCGTGGGGGATGGGGACCAGCGCATGCAATCAAGCGAGGCTATGAATCAGCTTTGGATTTCAGATGAACCAGCGGTGAACTCGAAGCAAATGCCGGTGTCGTGGCTTGTCCCGGGGCAGTGCTCGTTCCTCCCGCGTTCGTCCATTCGCCGCACCGGCGTCGCCCGTCCCGCGTATCGTCGGCGCCCGTGACCAGCCGTACGGCGACCGCGACCGGTGGTGAAGACGCTGTTCTCCGGCGGGTACCCGAACGAGGTGCGGACCGCGATCTGCGCGGTCGACGCGGCGCGGGGCCGCCTGCGCGAGCTGGTGGCGCTACCCTCCGGCGGTGACTGCGGCTACCCCGGCCTGGTCTGGCACGACGACCGCCTCCGGGTCAGCTACTACTCGTCGCACGAGGGACGCAGCTGCGTCTACCTGGCCGAGGTGACGCTCTCCCCCGCCCCCCTGTCTGCGGCCTGACCGGGGGATGTCCGCGCCGGTGGCGTGGAGCCGGTGCTCGGTGGGTGGCCGCCAGGCGGGCTCGGTCAGCGAGTACAGCGGGCTGGTCATGAGTCGGCCACCGTTCACCACCCAACGTCGATCCGGGCGCGAACCAACTCGCGGATCGCGTGCCTCGGAGTGATGCGGGAACCCTACGGCAGCACTGACGATTATTGCTACATGCAAATGGATAGCCGAGAAAGGGCGGCTGGCGGGATTGTCGGCGGGCCGCCCGGCGGGCAGGATCGGAACCGTGTGTCAGCGCTCGGTGAGCGACGCGTGACCGGCCGTGCGCAGTGGACGGCCGTCAGACCGGGACCGGGGTCTGTGCGTGGACGTGGAACCGCAGCGAACGGGCGTCGGTGAAGCACTCCCGCATCGGCCGGACCAGCTCGCGGTGCTCCGGGCTGCGTTCCCACGCCTCGAAGTCGGCCAGGCTGGCCCACTCGCTGGTGATCAGCCACTGCTCCGGGTCGGTCGACGAGCGGCACACCTGGTCGACCAGGTGCCCGGGTACGCCGCCGGCGACCAGGTGCCGGATCGCCTCGTACGCCCGCAGGAAGTCCTCGGTGCGTTCGGTGGGCACCCGGACCAGGAAGACCACCCGGCCCCGGTGCCACCCCCGGTCGCGACTGCCGGGCTCGCCCGCTCGCTCCGCACGTTCAAGTGTCATCGCTGCTCCTCCCGGTCCGGTGCCGCCCCCCGCAGCACCAGCGCGCTGTTGAATCCGTCGAAGCCCCGGGCGCAGACCAGCGCCGTGCGGGTACGCGGGCGCCGGCGCGTCCGCAGGAAACCCAGCTCGCAGCCCTCGGCGACGGTGTCCGGGCCGGCCGACGCGGGCAGCGTGTCGTGCGCGAAGGCGAGCAGGGCGGTGGCCACGTCCAGCGCCGAGCCACCCTGGTGGGCGCGTCCGGTCAACGCCTTGTGGGTGCTCACCGGCGGTGCCAGACCACCGAAGACCGCCCGCAACGCGGTGGCCTCGGCGCGGTCGTAGCGGGGCACCCCGAGGGCGTCGGGAACCACCAGGTCCACCTCGGCCGGCTCGACGCCGGCCCGGCCCAGGGCCAGCCGCATCGCCCGGGCG
The DNA here is from genome assembly GCA_005402585.1 of Micromonosporaceae bacterium KJ-029. Classification (GTDB taxonomy): domain Bacteria; phylum Actinomycetota; class Actinomycetes; order Mycobacteriales; family Micromonosporaceae; genus Micromonospora. The sequence continues at coordinate 349,901 of BIFP01000022.1, forward strand.
TACTGGTGCGGGTCGCCGGTGGAGTCCGCCGAGGTGTGGGCGGCGTCGTGGGTGGCACCCCAGCCGGAAACCTCGCCGTAGATCCGGGCGCCCCGGGCCGTCGCGTGCCCGTACTCCTCGACGACGAAGACCGCGCCACCCTCGGCCGGCAGGTAGCCGTTGGCGGCGGCGTCGAACGGCAGGTAGGCCCGCTCCGGGTCGGTCACCTCACTGAGCAGGCCCGAACGCAGCTGGCAGGCCAGCGCGTACGGGCTCAGCGGGCACTCGGTCGCCCCGGCGAGCACCACCGAGGCGCCCCGCCGTACGGTACGCACCGCGTGCGCCAGGCTGTCCAGGCCGCCGGCCGACTCGGCCACCAGCACGCCGCACGGGCCCTTCGCCTGGTGCCGGATGGACAACTGCCCGACGCTGGCCGCGTAGAACCAGGCGATCGACTGGTACGCCCCGACGGTGCGCGTCGGCGACGACCACAACCGTTGCAGCTCCCGCTGGCCGAACAGGTTGCCGCCGGAGGAACTGGCCAGGGTCACCGCCCAGTCGTACGGGTCGGGTGCCCGCTCGGGCAGGCCGGCGTCGGCCAGCGCCAGCCGGGTGGCGGCGAACCCGAGGTGGGTCCAGCGGTCGGTCTGCACCAGGGCACGGTTGTCGGTGTACCGGGCCGGGTCGAAGTCCGCCACCTCGCCGCCGAGTCGGGTCGGGTAGCCGGCGGCGTCGAACAGGGTGATCGGGCCGGTGCGGCGCCGGCCGGACAGCACCGTACGCCAGTGCGCGTCCGCCCCGACGCCGCTGGGCGCGACCACGCCGATGCCGGTCACCACTGCCCGCGCACCGGTCACGTCGGCCCTCCGCTTCGCTCCGGGCCGCCGTGAGGCACCCCGCATCGATGGTTCGCTCGCTGACGCTCGCTCACCGTGTCACCTCCCGGGAGAGCCGGCGGAACAGCATCGCCGACTGGAAGCCGCCGAACCCGCTGCCGACCGACAGCGCCACGTCCACCGGCACCTCCCGCGCCTCGTTGGGCACGTAGTCCAGGTCGCACTCCGGGTCCCGGGTGGACCAGTTGGCGGTCGGCGGCACCACCCCGTACTCGATGGCGAGGGCGCAGGCGGCCATCTCGATGGAGCCGATGGCGCCGAGCGAGTGCCCGACCATCGACTTGATCGAGCTGATCGGCACCCGGTACGCGGCCGACCCGAAGGCCCGCTTGACCGCGGCCGTCTCGTGCCGGTCGTTCTGCCGGGTGCCGGATCCGTGCGCGCTGACGTACGAGACGGCGTCGGGCGCGAGCCGGGCCTGATCGAGCGCGTCGCTGATGGCCAGCCCCATCTCCACGCCGTCCGGACGCAACCCGGTCATGTGGTACCCGTTGCTGCGGCTGGCGTAGCCGGCGACCTCGCAGTAGACGTGCGCGCCGCGCCGCGCGGCGTGACCGGCCTCCTCCAGCACCAGCACCGCCGCCCCCTCGGCCAGGACGAAGCCGTGCCGGTCGGCGTCGAAGGGCCGGCTGGCGTGCGCCGGGTCGTCGTTGTCCGGGCTGGTGGCCTTGATGGCATCGAACGAGGCGACGGTCACCGGGGAGATCGGCGAGTCGGCGGCCCCGGCCAGCACGACGTCCGCCTCGCCGTCGGCGATGAGCTGGTGGGCGTACCCGATCGCGTCGATGCCCGAGGTGCAGCCGGTGGAGACGACCTGCGCCGGTCCGTGCAGGCCGTGCCGGCAGGCCACGTCGGCGGCCAGGCTGCTCGGCACCAGCGCCTGGTACAGGTACGGGCCGCCGAGCGCCGCGTCGACCAGCCACCGCCGGCCGCTGTCGCTGACCGTCACGTACTCCTGTTCCAGGGCCATGGTGCCGCCGACGGCGGTGCCGAGCACGACACCGGCCCGGTCCCGCTCAGCGTCGGTGAGGTCGAGTCCGCTGTCGGCGACCGCCTCGGCGGCGCAGGCCAGCGCGAACTGCACGTACCGGTCGGCGCGCTGCCGTTCGGCGGGGGTCAGCCCGGCGGCGTCCGGGTCGAAGTCACACTCGGCGGCGATCTGGGACCGGAACGGCGACGGGTCGAAGAAGCTGATCCGCCGGGTCGCCGTACGTCCCTCGGTGATGCTCTTCCAGAACCGGTCCCGGGTCACGCCACCGGGGGCGACCACCCCGATGCCGGTGACCACGGTGCGGCGGCCGGTCACGACCGGTCCCGCTGTTCGGCCAGTTCGGTGTCGACGTGCCCGAGTTCCGGCCGCGGGGCCAGCGGTCCGAGGTGGAAGACCACCTCGGCGGGCACCTCGCCGGTGTTGCGCAGCCGGTGCCGGACGTTGCGGGCCACGAACAGCGCCTCGCCGGCGGCCAGCGACACCGGCTCGTCGTCGAGGTCGACGGTGATCGCGCCACGGGCGACGTAGAGGAACTCCTCGCTGTACGGGTGGTAGTGCTCGGCGATCCGCTCCCCGGGTGCCAGGGTGGCGACCCCCATGAAGCCGGAGGTGCTGCCGACCGTACGCGGGCCGAGCAGGACGCGCAGTTCGCCGCCGCGGCGGCGGTCGGCGGGTACGTCCCGGGCTGCCACCAAGGCCAGGTCACTCATCGTCGCCTCCCGTCACGGCCGAGCCGACCGTGGCTGCCGCGGTACCCGGGCCGGCGAGCCGCTCGATGCGCTCCTTGATGACGGCCAGTTGCACGGCGCTGTTGGTGTTGATCCGCTCGGTCATCCCGGCGTTGTCCACCGGCGCGGTCGGCTTCATGGCGAAGTCCTGCACCCAGGTCATCCGGACGCCCGCCGGTTCCTCGGTGTAGGTCCAGTGGATACGCATGTACTCGAACGGTCCGGTCTCCACCCGGCGGGCCCGTACCTGCCGGGTGGCCGGGTCGACGGTGCGTTCGCTGACCCAGCTCCAGACCACCCCGTTCTCGTCCGGATGCATGGTGAGCCGGAACCGGACGGTGTCGCCGTCGCGGTCGAGGATCTCGGCCCGCGCGTACTCGGTGAACAGGTCGGGCCAGCCGGCGACGTCGTTGGTGACGGACCAGACCAGCTCCATCGGCGCGGCGATGAGGACGCTGTTCTCGGTGTGCCCGGGTGGGTCGGAGCGTCGGGCGACGAGGTCGGCCACGGCCGGGATGCTCAGCTGGGCGGCCTGCTCCGGGATGCTCACCTGCCACCGGTCGGCGACGACGGCGGAGAGTTCGAGCAGCGCGAGCGAGTCCATCCCCAGTTCCTCCAGGGAGGCGGCCGGCGCGCGGGCGGCCACGTCCGGGTCCAGCCCGCAGTTGGTCACCAGAATGTCGGTGATCTCCGCGGTCAGCGAGCTGCCGTCGGTGACGGTCATCGGTTCCTCCTCGGTTGTACGGGGGCGGGTGCGGCGAGCAGCCGGTCGACCAGGCCGGTGGTGTAGCGCCCCTTGCGGAAGTCGGCGTCGTCGAGCACCCGCCGGACGAACGGGATGGTGGTCCGCACCCCGGGTCCGGAGATCTCGAACTCGCCGAGGGCACGTTCCAGCCGGTTCAGGGCCAGTTCCCGGTCCGGGGCCCAGACGGCGACCTTGGCCAGCAACGAGTCGTAGTACGGGCCGACCAGGTAGCCGGCGTGACCGTGGGTGTCGACCCGGGTGAACGGGCCGCCGGGCGGCACGAACCGGTCCAGCCGGCCGGGGGTGGGGGCGAAGCCGCGGTCCGGGTCCTCCACGTTGACCCGACACTCGACGGCCACCCCGGTCAACCGGATGTCCTGCTGCCGCCAGCGCAGCGGTACGCCCGCGGCGACGTGCAACTGTTCGTGCACCAGGTCGATCCCGGTGACCATCTCGGTCACCGGGTGCTCCACCTGGATCCGGCAGTTGATCTCAAGGAAGTGGAACCGTTCCTCGGCGTCCACCAGGAACTCCACCGTCCCGGCGCCGGTGAAACCCACGTCGAGCGCACCGCGCAGGGCGGCCTGCGCGATGGCGTCCAGGGTCGCCGGGGACAGCGCGGGCGCCGGCGCCTCCTCGACCAGCTTCTGGTGCCGGCGCTGCACCGAGCAGTCCCGGGTGCCCAGGTGCACGCCGTTGCCGTGGGAGTCGCAGAGCAGTTGCACCTCGACGTGCCGGGCGTCGGTCAGGTACCGCTCGACGTACACCCGGTCGTCGCCGAAGGCGACCTGGGCGGCGGCGCGGGTGCGCGCGTACGCCCGGGGCAGTTCCGCCGGGGACCGGACCACGGACATCCCCCGCCCTCCGCCGCCGGCAGCCGCCTTGACGATCACCGGGTAGCCCACCTCGGCGGCGACCGCCGCGGCCTCGGCGGCGGTCGGCACCGGCTGCACGGCGCCCGGTGGCAGGGGCAGGCCGGCGCGGCGCATCAACGCCCGGGCCGAGGACTTGTCCGCCAGGGCGGCCATCACGTGCGGGGGCGGGCCGACGAAGGTCAGCCCGTTGTCCGCGCAGATTTCGGCGAAGTCGGCGTCCTCGGAGAGGAACCCGTAGCCGGGGTGCACCGCCTGCGCGCCGACCTTGCGGGCCGCCTCGACCACGGCGGCGGCGTTGAGGTAGCTGCGCCGGCTGGCCGAGGGTCCGATCCGGACGGCCTCGTCGGCCAGTCGCACCGCCGCCGAGTCGGCGTCCGCGGTGGAGTAGACCACGGCGGTACGGATGCCCAGCTCGCGGCAGGCCCGCAGGACCCGCAACGCGATCTCGCCACGGTTGGCGATCAGCACCTTGGAGAACATCACCCACCACCTCCGGCCGGGTCCAGGGCGACCAGCGGCTGGTCGTACTCCACGGGCTGGCCGTCGTCCACCAGCACCTCGGCCACCCGGCCGGCCCGGTCGGCGGCGATCTCGTTCATCAGCTTCATCGCCTCGACGATCCCGACGACCTGTCCGGGTCGGACCAGGTCACCGACGGCCACGAAGGGCGCCGCGCCGGGCTCCGGAGCCCGGTAGAAGGTGCCGACCATGGGCGAGCGCACGGTCGTCCGGGTGGTCGGTGCCACCGGCGGCGGCGCGACGGGCGGGGCGGCGGCCTGCCCGCCGGCAGCGCCGGCCAGGCTGGCGCGCTCGTGGCCTTGTGCCGACCCGTCGGCGTCTCCGCCGACGACCGGGCCGCCCGGTCCGGGCGCGGCCGGGTGGTGCCACTCCACCTCCAGCTCGGTGTCCCCGGCCCGCAGTCGCAGGCGGCGCACCGGCCCGACGAGTTCGGCGACGAGCTGCCGGGCGTGCCGGCGCAGCCCGGTGAGCGCCGCGTCGGTGTCGGCCGCCCCGGGCGCCGGCGCGTCGTCGGTCGGACTCGGATCCGCTGCGTGGGTCGCCGGACGCGACTCCGCCGCCTGGTCCGGCAGGCGCGGTTCCGGGTGGGCCGTCGGACGCGGTTCCGCCACCTCGGAGCCGGCGCGCGGGGCCGGCGTGATCTCCGCGGGCCGCGGTGCCGGACCACCGGCCGAAGGGCGGGGCGGGTCGAGCGGCGCGGACGCCGGGTCGCCCGGGATCGACGGCCGGACCACCGGAGTGCCGGTGAGGGCGGGCACGGTGCCGCCCGCGCCGCTCACCGGGCACCCGCCCGAACGACGGCGCGGGCGGCACCGAAGCGCCGGAAGCGGCGTCGGCGGTGCTGGACGAGCGTGGCGACCGGCACGTCCAGCAGCGGCAGCAGGTTCGCCAGCACCGCCTCCCGGACCGCGCGGGCGCTGGCCTCCAGGTCGTCGGCCGCCGAGCCGGCCGGCTCGGGCACCACCTCGTCGACGATGCCGAGCCGGCACAGGTCCGGGGCGGTCAGCCGGAGGGCCCGGGCGGCTTGCGGGGCGGCCGTACGCCCCGGCCAGAGGATGGCGGCGCAACCCTCGGGGCTGATCACCGAGTAGACCGCGTGCTGGAGCATCAGCACCCGGTCGGCGACCGCCAGGGCCAGCGCGCCGCCGCTGCCGCCCTCACCGGTGACCACCGCGACGACCGGGGTGGGCAGAACGCTCAGGGCCAGGATGTTCTCCGCGATGGCCGCGGCCTGGCCGTGCTCCTCCGCGTCGATTCCCGGGTCGGCCCCGGGGGTGTCCACCAAGGTCACGACGGGCAGGCCGAGGCGCGCGGCGAGCCGCATCAGCCGCAGCGCCTTGCGGTGCCCGGCCGGTGTGGCCATGCCGAAGTTGCGGGCCATCAGCTCGGCGTTGGTGTGTCCCTTCTGGTGGCCGATCACCATCAGGTGCCGGCCGTCGAGCCGGGCCAGCCCGCCGACGACCGCCGGGCAGTCGCCGCCGAGCCGGTCGCCGTGCAGCTCGGTGAAGCCGTCGAAGGCGGTCTCCAGGTAGTCCAACGTGGTCGGTCGCCGCAGGTGCCGTGCCAGCCGTACCGTTTCCCACGCGTCCCGGGGCGTCTCGGCCTCGACGGGCGGCGGATCCGGTGGTCGGCCGGCCGGACGCGATGCCGCCGACGGCCGCGCCGGTACGCCGGACCGCACCGCCGCCCGGCGTCCGCCGCCCGCCGCGGCGAGCAGCGCCACCAGCCGGGCGCGCAGCGCGTGGCGCGGCACCACCATGTCCACCTGGCCGTGGCGCAGCAGAAACTCGGCGGTCTGGAAACCCTCCGGCAGGTTGCGGCCGGTGACCTGGCGGATCACCCGGGGGCCGGCGAAGCCCATCCGGGCGCCACTCTCGGCGAGCACCAGGTCGGTGCAGGTGGCGAAGGAGGCGGCCACTCCCCCGTAGGTGGGGTCGGTCAGCACGCTCACGGTGAGCAGCCCGGCCTCGCGCAGCGCGGCGATCGCCTGGCTGACGGTGGCCATCTGCATCAACGACAGGGCGCCCTCCTGCATCCGGGCACCGCCGGAGGCGGTGACCAGGATCAGCGGAAGGCCCGCGTCGAGCGCCTGTTCGGCGGTACGGGTGATCAGTTCACCGACGGCGCAGCCGAGGCTGCCGCCGAGAAACCGGAAGTCCATCACCGCGAGCGCGCAGCGGATCCGGCCGATGGTGGCGGTGCCGCAGAGCACCGCCTCCGGCAGGCCGGTGTCGGCGCGGGCGGCGGTGAGCCGATGCGGGTACGGCAGCACGTCGACGAACCCGATCGGGTCCACCTCGACCGCACCGTCGGGCAGCGGCTGGAACGACGACGGGTCGACCAGCTGGCGGACCCGCTCGGGGGCGGCGAGCCGGGTGTGCCGCCCACACTCCGGGCAGACGTCGAGGTTGCGCCGCAACCGCTTGCGGTACAGCAGGGTGGCGCAGCCGCCGCACCGGGACCACAGTGCCTCGCCGGCGGGCGCGGTGGCGGTCACGGCCGCCGTCCGTCGAAGCGGTAGAAGCAGCGGGCCATGGCGTCCCGGGGCGAGCGCCAGTCCGGCAGGTACGGCGTGATGTACGGGCGCAGCCGCTCGCTGACCCGGACGAACTCGGGATGCTCCCGCGCCGCCTCCACCGCGCCGTCCCCCGGTGACTCGGTCTCCAGCAGGTGCACGTACAGGTCGTGCAGCCGGTACAGCGACCGGTGCCGGACACCCACCAGGTGGGGCAGCTCGGTCGTGTCGGACTCGGCGAAGATCTCGGCGACCGTCGCCTCGGCGGTCGGGACCACCTTCGCGACGATCAGCGTTCGGTCCATGCTGGTCCTCCCCCCATGGCCGGTGGTGACGCCACCGGGTCGCCGGGACGGCTGCGGAACACGATGCGCGGGCCGGCGTCACCCGAGCGTCACCGGCACTCCCTTCCGGAGCGACCTTCAGTGACGCTGCGTTGACGCAAGCTGTGCAGCAGCTGAACGGCGAGATCGCCTTGATCGTCGAGATTGGCCAGTTCAGAGTCGGTCTCACAGTCGACGGGCGGGTTGCTTTACCGACACCACTGTTGACCCAGAGTAATCGCTATTGATAATCTTCGCGGCGGTCAGACCCCGGCTCAGCACGCCCGCGTGCGTTGGTCCAGCGAGTCGACAGTGGCGTCACGGCGGCCACGCCGGGACCGGCCGAGACCCGCAGACGACGCGTTGCGCAGGGGGTACCGCCGTGGCCGCCGATCCGCCCACGCCGACCACCGGACAGTGCCGGGACGCCGAGGTACGACTACACCTGCTCGGCGGCTTCCGGCTGACCCACGGCGGCACGCCGGTGGTGGTCCCCAGGGGTCTGCAACGGGTCATCGCGCTGATCGGGCTGAGTCCCGGCGCGACCCGCAGCCATCTCGCCGGACTGCTCTGGCCGGAGGCCGCCGAAGATCGGGCCCTGTCGTCGCTGCGGACCGCGCTGTGGCGACTGCGCCAGGATCCGTACTGCCCGCTGGCCACCACGGCCGACACGATCCGCCTCGCCCCCGCCGTACCTGTCGACGTCGACCGGTTGGTCGACACGGCCGCCCGGATCCGCGAGGGTCAGGCACCCGACGACGCCGCGGAGGCGCTCGCCGCCGGCCGGCACGACCTGCTCCCCGGCTGGTACGACGACTGGGTGCTGGCCGACCGCGAACGCCTGCGCCAACTCCGGCTGCACATGCTGGAGCAGATGGCCGGCCAGCACCTGGCCGCCGGGCGGCACGGCGAGGCGCTGGAGGCGGCGCTGGAGGCGATGGCCGCCGAGCCGCTGCGCGAGACACCCCACCGGCTGGTGGTCCGGATCCACCTCGCCGAGGGCAACGCGTTCGAGGCGGTGCACGCCTTCTACGTCTACCGGGACCTCCTGCTGCGGGAGCTGCGGCTGGAGCCGTCCCCGGCGATGAACGCGCTGCTCGACGAGACGCTCGAACCGATCCGGCGGGCCAGTCGGCCGGCGACCGGACCGCGGCGGCACCCGGCCGCACGGGCACCGTTCCAGGCCCGCTGAGCGGCTGCCGGGAAACCCGGGGCGAGGCTTCCGACGGTCTCTGACGTCACCGGCCCGACCGGACGCGTTGACGGCCAGGTGACAGGCCCGGGGACAGGCTGGTCGGAACAGCGGTCCGTGGCCCCGGCGACCGCCCGGGCCGGACCACCGGCGAGAGGGGTCCGATGAGCCGTCTAGTAATCGTCAGCAGGATCATCCCGGGTGCGGAAGGTCGGGTGGCGCAGATCTTCACCGAGTCCGACGCGACCGAGCTGCCCGGCCTGACCGGGGTCCGGCACCGGTCCCTGTACTGCCTGCACGACCTGTGCGTACATCTGATGGAAACCGACGACGTCGGCACCGACGCCCTCGCGGCGGCCCGCAACCACCCGCTGTACCTCCAGGTCAACGAGCGGCTGTCCGCCCACACCTCGCCGTACCTGCCGACCTGGCGCTCACCGCGCGACGCGATCGCCAACTGCTTCTACCGATGGGACGCCGCCGACGTTCCGGCACCACGCGTGGCCGGCTGACCGGGAGACACCGTGGCCAACCGCCCACCGCACGTCCTGGTCATCGGCGCGGGCACCGGCGGCCTCAGCCTGGCGCACGGGCTGCGCCGGGCCGGGATCGGCGTCACCGTGTACGAACGGCACCGCACCCGGGCCGACGGGCTGCTCGGCTACCGGGTGGGCATCGGCCCCACCGGCAGCCGGGCGCTGCGCGACTGTCTGCCCCCGGAGCTGTTCGACATCTACCTGGCCACCTGCGCCCGCTCCCCCCGCTACTTCAACGTGCTCAGCCAGAAGCTGCGGCACACGGCGTCGTTCCCGTTGCGGCCGGACACCCACCCGGTCGACACCGAACGGTCGGTGGCCCGGATGACGCTACGCCAGGTGCTGCTGACCGGCATGGAGGACGTGGTGCACTTCGACCGCACCTTCACCCGGTACGAGCAGCACGACGACGGCACGGTCACCGCCCACTTCGCCGACGGCGGCACCGCCACCGGCGACCTGCTGGTGGCCGCGGACGGTACGCACTCCGCGGTCCGTCGCCAGTACCTGCCGCACGCGGTCATCCGGGACGCCGGCACCATCAACATCGCCACCCGGATCCCGCTGACCGAACGCACCCGGGCGTTGCTGCCGGAAACCGTGCAGCGGGGCATCTCGCTGATCTTCGGCACCGGTGGCGTCATGGGCGTACTGCACGTGATGGAGTTCAAGTGGGATCGTCACGGCCGGCTCAAGCCGGCCATCGCCCCCGCCGACGCGGCACTGCTCGCCGGCTGGCCAGGACTGCGCCACGACACCACCCGCGACAACATCAACCTGGTCGTCTGGAGCACCGCACGCCGGTTCCCGCCGGACGTGCTGCGGCGTCGCGGCGCGGAGCTGATCCAGGTGGCCCTGGAGCTGACCACCAACTGGCACCCCCGGCTGCGGGAGCTGCTCAGCCTGGCCGACCCGGACAGCGCGCTGCCGATCCGGGTGTCCACCTCGGAGCCGGTGCCACCGTGGAAGAGCAGCACGGTCACCCTGCTCGGCGACGCGATCCACACCATGACCCCGGGCCGGGGCGTGGGCGCCAACACCGCGCTGCGGGACGCGAACCTGCTGCGCCGTCAGCTGATGCTCGCCGCCGGCGGCGAGAAGACCCTGGTGCAGGCGGTGGCCGACTACGAGGCGGCGATGGTGCCGTACGGCTTCGCCCGGGTGGCCGACTCGCTCAACCGCAGCGGCACCAACGGTGACGACCGTATGTACCAGCCGGTGTTCGGACGGCTCGCGCTGCTCGGTGCCCGAGGGTACTTCCGGGTGACCAGCCGGGTACCGCCGTTGCGGCGCAAGTTCGTCGACGACTTCTACACCTACCGGGGCGAGGACGACTGACTCTTGGCGCCACGGCCCCGGCACCGACCCGTGCCGGGGTCATGGCGCGCGCCCCGGTCCACACCGTCCGTTCCGCTCCGGCCACCTGCCGTAGCCTCCGGCGGGCGGATACAAGCTGTAACGGAGCCCGCCTGTCGCCCCGGCCGCACGTATGCGAAGCTGCCCCGAGTTTTTCTCGTGACGATTCGGACGTGACCCTCAGGGAGGTTTGCCGTGGCGGAGTCCTCTGGCATCTGGCTGATACTGATCGTGGTCCTGCTGGCCGGCCTGGTGGCGGGTTGGCTGCTGCTTCGCGGCCGGCGGGACGAGTCCCCCGCGCCACAGACCGGGGCGGCGCGCGGCGCGACCACGGAGGCGAGCGAGCCGACGCCGGCCGCCAGCACCGTGACCGAGCAGCCGGACACCGGCGCCGAGCCCAAGCCCATCGAGCCGACGCCGGCCCCGGCCGCCGAAGCGGCCAGCACCACCGAGCCCACGGCCGGCGACGCCACCGGTGACGACGCGGCGCCCGCCGCCGAGCCGGTCACCGCGTCCACCGACAGCACCGAACCGCAGCCGGCGACCGTCCTGGACGGACCGGCCGAGGAGGCCACCGCGTCGACCCGGCCGACGGTGGCCACCCCGCCGGTACGGGCGAAGGCGTCCCCCGAACCCGCCCCGGTCGCCGCCGCCGAGGCGGCACCGGTCGCGGCCGAAGCGGCGGCGCCGGTGGCGGCGGCGGAAGAGGCAGCGGCGGTCGTTGCCGCCGAGCAGGCGGCGCCGGTCGCCGTGGCCGTCCCGGCCTCGGCCGAGGGCGCCGGCGACGACTTCCGGCGGATCCAGGGCGTCGGGCCGAAGATGGCCGCTGCCCTACAGGGCGCGGGCATCCGGACCTACGGGCAACTGGCGGAGCTGGACGAGGCGGCGCTTCGGGACACCATCCGGGGCGCCGGCCTGCGGGCCACCGCCAGCCTGGCCACCTGGCCCCAGCAGGCGAAGGTGCTGGCCGCCCAGAACGGCGACAACGCCTGACCGTCCGACCGCGGGCCGCCGGTGTGGGGGTGGCCACCCGAACCACCCCCGCACCGGCGTAGCCGCATCCGCCTCCGTTAGCCGCCCGGTCCGGTTGGGTACAAGCCCGACACCGTGTAACCCCCGACCGTGGAGGCAACCATGCGTGGCACGTCGATATTCGGAGTGATCGTGATGATCTGGCTGGTCATCGGCGCCGTCGCCGCCGGCCAGCGCGGCTACTACAGCGACGAGGAAGCGAACTGCGCCGAACTCGGCACCATCCTGGTGACCATCGCCGCCGGGCCGCTGAACTACGTCGGTGCCAATCCGAAGATCGACTGCAAACTGCCCCAGCCGTCACAGTGACGGGTGCCCGACGCGAGCCGTTCCCTCCGCCGGTTGCGCGGGACGGCCGCGTGGCCAGCTCGGACGACGGTGCGTCCGGTCCCGCCCGCCTCCGGTCAGCAGGACCGGAGGCGGCGGAAGCCGGACGCACCCCACGAGGGTCGTCGCGCCTCAGCGGAAGCAGTGCGTGACGGGCACCTTGCTTCCCTCGCAGTTGGTCGGGCCGTTCTCGATGACCATCGTCTCGTCGTCGACCCTGACCTGGGCCCGCTCGGCGTGGATGCCCCCGGCCTTCACAGTGGACCGGTTGCCGGTCACCCGGCTCTTGTAGAGCGAGGTGGACCCGGCGGTGACGTGCAGCCCGCCGCCCAGCGACTGCTCGCCCACGGCCTCGTTGCCCTCCACATCACTGGTACGTACCAGCAGGTTGGACTTCTCGGCGTAGATGCCGCCACCCTTGCCGCGCGTGGTGTTGCCGCTGATCACACTGTCGTCCAGCGGCAGCAGACCCTGCACGGTGGAGATGCCACCGCCGGAGACCGTGGCGACGTTGTCACGGACCGTCAACTGCCGGAGGACCAGCACCGCGTCGGAGTTGGCCAGACCACCGCCGACCTCCGCGCTGTTGCCGACGACGGCGGTGTCGAAGACCTTGGTACGGGCGGAGAAGCTGGCCATCCCGCCGCCCTGCCCCGCGTTGTTCCCCACGAAGGTGGAGGAGTAGACGTCCCCGGCCGCCCGGAAGTTGGCCAGGCCACCGCCGTAGCTGACCGCGCTGTTCTGCCGGAACTCGGTGCGGTGCATGGCCATCACACCGCCGTTGAGCAGGCCCCCACCCTTGCCCTGGGTGCCGGCGGCCCGGTTGCCGACCAACGTGCTGTCGCTGATCTGGAGGTTGCCGTCGTTGAAGATGCCGCCACCACCGCCCTCCGCGGACAGTGAGGTGCTGTTGGCGACGGTGACCTTCTCCACCACCGCTGTCGCACCGTGCACGATGTGGATGCTGCCACCTTCCGCCTTCGAACGACCGTTGCGCAGGGTCACGTCGCGCAGGATCAACTCGCCCCCGTCGCGGACGGTGAAGAACCGGAAGTCCTCGGCGTTCACGCCCCGGACGATGGTGGCGCCGGAGCCCTCGATGGTGATCGCGTGATAGATGACGGGCAGGCCCGCCTTGTCGTCGGCCGCATTACGCGGGGGCGCCTCGGCGTCGCCAGGGTTCTCGGCGGCGTCATTGGCCTCCCGCGCGTCGCGGATCCCGCCGTCGTACTCGTCGGGCTGCTGGAACGCGTGGCTCAGGGTGTAGGTGCACTTCTCGGCCAGCCGCAGGGTCGCACCGCCCTCGGCGTTGGCGCGGACCAGCGCGGTGATCAGCCCGGCGGAGTCACAGGCCACCCGCCAGATCTTGTCGTCCGGCGGGCGCCCGTTGTTGCCGGCGGGCCGCGTGGGCGCGCGCTCGGGTCCCTCGGCCGCCGCCTCGTCGGGCCAGTCGGCCGCGGCCTCCTCTGGGGTTCCGTCGGCGTCGGGCCGCCACTCGGGGCGCTGCGGATCCTCCGCCTGGCCCTCCGGCGCCCGGTCCGTGCCGGGCGCCTCACTCTGCAACGTCGCCGCGGACCCGGTCGGGGACGGCGCCGGTCGGTCGGGCTCGGCGGCCGAGGCGGCGACGCCGGTCAGGCCCACCGCTCCGGCAACCAGGGTGCCCGTCACCAGGCCACCGGCCAAGAACCAGCGGGACCGCCGTCGGGGTCGCGTCGACCCCCGGCTCCCTTGGTACATGGACATCAGGTTCCTGCCTCTCGTGCATTCAAAGACACGGCCGCACCAAAACGGGCGCGGAGCGACTGACGTCGCGTCAGCCACCAGAAGGAACCGTACGGTGATGAAGGGCTGATATCCGGCATACGTGAATAAGTACGCCATTCGCTTTCACATATCGCCAGACGGGATGCCGAGCCCAGAGGTACGCACGGCGGCGTCTCCGGACCGGGGCTCAATGCGGGAAGGGAGCGCCCTAGCCGCCCACGTGGATGCCGGGTCGACGGGTCGGATCCGGCTCGGATTTGCGCAGGATCTCCCGGACCACCGGCGGGGTGTCACCACGCCCCAGGATCAGGTACCGCAGCAGGTGGGCGATCGGGTTTCCCTCCGACCACTCGAAGTGCGCGTGCGGGCGGACACCGGTGGCGTCGCGCAGCGCCAGCAGGATCGCGGCGATGGCGTTGGGCGCGGCCGGGCTGCTGGCTCGCAGCACCCGGTACCCGTTCACTTCGACGCCGCGTACCCGCAGCACGTGGCGGAACCCGGACGGGTCGACCACGTCGATCTCCAGGAAGAGCACGTCGGTCGCGCCCGGCACCGGGTTCAGCCCGCGTTGCGCCCGTTCCTTGATGGTGTACTCCTTGACCGCTCCGGTGCGCCGCTTGTGCGCGATCACGTGCAGCCGGCCGTCATGGGCCACCGACTCGGCGACAAACCGCCGCGCCGCCTCGTCGAACTCGACCCGCTCCGCCCGTAGTTCGGTGGTACGGCTGACCCGGGACACCAGGGAGACGGCGATGATGCCGAGGATGAACAGGCCGGAGATGGCGATCCCGTCCGGCTTGGCGACCACGTTCTCGACCAGGGCGTACAGCAGGACCAGGGTGAGCACGGTGAAGCCGACGGCGACGACGCGCTGCTGGCGGCCGGCCGCGGCGATCGCCACCGCCACCGCGGCGGAGACCATCATCGCCAGGATCCCGGTGGCGTACGCCCCGGCCTGCGCGTCGACGTTGGCCCGGAAGAGGACGGTCAACACGATGCAGACGAGCGTGTACACGATGACCACGGGCCGTACCGCCCGCGCCCACTCCGGCGCCATCCCGTAGGACGGAAGGTAGCGCGGCACGATGTTGATCAACCCAGCCATCGCCGAGGCGCCGGCGAACCAGAGGATGAGGACGCTGCTCAGGTCGTACACGGTGCCGAACGTCTCACCGACCTGCTGGTGGGCGAGGTAGGCCAGGGCCCGTCCGTTGGCGGGCCCGCCCTGGGCGAACTTCTCCGGCGGGATGAGCAGTGTGGTGACGAAGGTCGTCGAGAGCAGGTAGACCGACATGATCAACGCCGCGGCGGTGAGCAGCCGGCGGGTGTTGCGGATCCGCGCGGCCAGCCGGGCCTGCGCGTCCGGCCCGTGCCCGGCGACCAACGGCATCATGCTCACCCCGGTCTCGAAGCCGGACAGTCCCAGCACCAGCAACGGAAAGGCCAGCGCCGCGGTCAGGACCACCTCACCGGGTCCGCCGCCCGTGGTCAGCGCCCCGGTCCAGTCCGCCACCAACCGCGGGTCGCCGACGATCTCGATCATGGATACCACCACGATCACCGCGTTCAGCACCAGGAAGACGGCGACCAGTGGAACGGCCACCGCCACGGCCTCCCGGAACCCGAGCAGGAACACCCCGCCCAGGATCAGCAGCAGCACCACGGTGATGGCGACCGCGGCGGTGGTTCCGCTGAGCGCCTTCGGCAGGTACGGGTTCTGCAGCATGTGCACGGTGGCGTCGGCCGAGGAGAGGGTGATCGTGACGAGCCACGAGGTGGCGACGAAGCCGAGCAGGACCAGCACGAAGATCTTGCCCCGCCAGAACGGCAGCAGCCGTTCCAGCATCGCCACCGAGCCGTGGCCGTGCGGGCTCTCCCGCGCCACCCGGCGGTACATGGGCAGCATGCCGAAGAGGGTCAGCACCACGATCAACAGGGTCGCCAACGGGGACAGCGCCCCGGCGGCCAGTGCCGCGATGCCCGGCAGGTACGACAGGGTGGAGAAGTAGTCCACGCCGGTCAGGCACATCACCCGCCACCAGGCGTGCGACCGGGCCTGCCCCTCGGCGGTCTCCGGGCCGAGCGGCTGTACCTGGTGCACGAACAGCCAGCGACGCAGCCGGCTCTCCCGGGGCACGGGACCGGCCGGTACCTCCACCCGCTCGGGTACGGCGACGCTCCGGCCCGTCCGCTCACCCGGCCGGGTGGGATCCCGGGCGGCCCGCAGCGCGGGCTCCGGTGTGCCGGACGGCCGACGGCGGCGGTCCCGACCCCGTGCCGGTCTGCTCCCGTTCCCCATCCGCCGCCCCGCGCTCAGTCACCGGCCGACGCGACCAGGGCCCGGGCCAGGGCGGCGGGATCAGCGACGGTCACCGTCATCCCGGGGTGACGAGGCCAGCGGCCGGGCAGCAGGGCGGGCACCGGTCGCGTGAACCGGACGCAGAGCCCGCCGGCGGTGGTGCTGCCGAAGGTGACGCCCGCGTCGGAGCCGGACAGGTGTGGCCCGATCGCCCGCCACCAGCGGTACGGGCCACCGGCCTCGACGCCGGCGATGTTCTCCCGGCTGGTGCGCAGCCGCCACGGCCCGAACCGTACCGCCAGGTCTGCTGCGTCGACCCGCACCCAGGCGGTCGACGGCCGGACCCCGAGCAGGGCCAACAGCGGACGGAACCGGGGGTCGAATCGGAAGGCGAAGAGTTGCCCCGTCATTCCCGGGCTCCCCGGCCGGCGCGGTCTCCCGGGCGGGCCGGGCGGGGTGGGGCGGCGGGGCGGGGTCGGGGCCGTGCTGCGGGACGGCGCCGGGACGCAGCGGTCATGGCCGCGGCGTACCCCGCTGGGGCCGGCCGACACCCCCCGGGCCGGCCGACCCCTCCCCCGTGGTCACTATCCGGGCGATCACCGCCCGGGCGGGTCGGACGCCCCCGCGCCCCGCCCGGGGCGGAGCGCGGGGACCCCCCGTCCCGGCTACTGCAGGAACGCCCCGAGGGGCGACAGCAGCAACCGACCGAGCGCGGCGGCCGTCTCGTCGAGCCGCCGGCGCTCGCGTTCGTGCAGGTGCGGGTCGTGCCGGCACCGCCAGATCCGCTGCGCGTTGCGCCAGGCGACATCCCGGGTGTAGCCGATCAGCTCACCCTGGTACCAGTCGTCGATGTCGCCGTTGAGCATGTCGATGAGCAGCTGCCACCGCTCCAGGTAGCCCCGGCGCAGGCCGGGGATCTTGTCCGCGAAGATCTTGTTGATCTCCAGGTAGTCCCGGTGCTGGTCGCTGCCGTCGACCGGCTCGGACTCCAGGTGGTCGAACGTGGTGACCAGCGCGAACGGCAGGTCGAAGTTGATGTGCGCGTTGACGCCGGCCGCCGCCGAGGGCAGCGGACGCGCGTCCGGGCCACGCATCCGCTCGAACAGGCACGCCCAGGCCTTCGGGGTGCCGGGACTGGAGTCGCTCCACAGCCGCATCGCGTCGAAGTAGCGGGCGGCGAACTCCACGTCCAGCCGCGACAGGAAGCCCGGGTCGACGAACCGGTCCGCGTACAGGCCGTCCAGCACGCTGGTGGTGATGGTGAGGTACAGCTTGTTGAAGTCGGCCAGCGGGTTGCTGTGCAGCAGCGGAGGCAGCCGGACCAACAGGTCCTGGAGCTTGGTCAGGTGGTCGACGACGGCGGGCACGTCGGCCGGGTGATCAGCGAGCAGGTCGACGATGTCCCGATGTACGGGCCCCCAGACCGGTTCGCTCATGCCGGCACTCCGCTGCGCTCCATGCCGACATGAGGCACGACCGCACTGAGCCTGATGATTCGCTCCCTACGCTCGCTCATGCCGGCACTCCGCTGCGCTCCATGCCGACATGAGGCACGACCGCACTGAGCCTGATGATTCGCTCGCTCCGCTCGCTCATGCCGCCTCCACGCTGCTCGCCCGACGCCGCCGTGCCGACGCCGGGCCCAGCCTCTCAGGCAGGTGGCCCGGCGACATCAGTAGAACGACGTATCCGGTACCTACGGGCGGCTGCGCAGGAAGATGGCGCTGGCCTGGACCCGGGTGCGCACCTGGAGCTTGTCGAAGATGTGCGAGACGTGGACGCCGATGGTCCGTTCGCTGATGAACAACCGCTGGCCGATCTCCTTGTTGGTAAGGCCCTCGGCCACGGAAGCCAGTACCTCGCGCTCCCGGGCGGTCAGCGGGGCGAGCTCGTCGCCCTCCCCGGCCGGCCTCGCCGCCCCCGCCGGGGCACGCTCCTCCAACGCGACCCGGGCCCGGCCGGCGAGGGTACGGATCTCCTCGGTCAACGGCACCGCACCGAGGCCCTGCGCCACCTGGTACGCCTGGCGGAGCAGCTTGGCGGCGGTGGCGGCACGGCGACGGCGGGCCAACAGCGCCTCGGCCTGACGCAGCCGGGAGTAGGCCGCCGGATACGGGTGGTTGCGGTGGTCCCACTCGGCCGCCGCCCGCGCCCAGAGTTCCGGGTCCGCCCCGTCCAGACGGCTCACCTCGGCCGCGCAGAGCGCCAGGTACCCCTCGACCACGTCGCGTACCGGCCGGGCCGCGCGCTCGCTCCGGCCGGCCACCCGGTCGGCGATCTCCCGCAGCCGGCGTACCGCGTTGTCGTCGACGGCGACGGTACGGCTGGCGTGCGCCTCGGCCTCGGCGCGCAGCCCGTGCCAGACCAGCACGGCGAGGATGACCAGGTCGTCGGAGCGGGTCTCGGTCAGGCCCCGCTGCACCGCGTGCCGGGCCACGTCGTGCCGCCCCTGCCACATGGCCAGCCCGGCACGCAGGGTGAGCAGGGGGATGACGTGCCGGGCACCGCCGCCGGCCAGCATGGTGGCCACCGCGTCCAGGTCCCGGTCGGCGGCCTCGACGTCGCCGTAGCCGACCGAGAGCCGGCAGCGGGCCAGCAGCAGCTCGACCGCGTCCGTGCCGGAGGGCCGGTGCCGCAGCGCCGCCGCGACGACCTTCTCCGCCTCGGCCCACTGCCCCACCCGGAACAGCCCGTTGGTGGCGATGGCCAGCAGCCGGGTCTCGTAGGTGCGGCCCAACCCCAGCTCGGCCACCCGCTCGGCGCCCCGGCGGGCCACCACCACCCCCTCCTCGAGGATGTTCAGCGGCCCGGTCAGCAACTCGGCCAGGTGCAGGTACGCGAGCGCGACATCCTCCGGCCGGCCGGCTCGCTCGGCGGTCGCCAGCGCCCGGCGCAGCACCGCCAGGCCGGCGTCCGGGTCCTGCCGGTACGCCTCGGAGAAGCCCAGCGCCATGCTGGCCCGCACCACCTCGGTGGTGGCCCCGTCGACCGGCTCGGCCAGCGCCAGCGCCTCCCGCGCCCGCCGGCCGGCGTCGGCGTACCGGCCCAGTTGCAGCAACAATTCGGCCAGGTGGGCGGCGGCGGTGGCCCGCTGCCGGGGTGTGCAGTCGGCGGCGTCCAGCGCGTGCTGGTACTCCGCCTCGGCCAGTGCCGACCGGCCGGCGGCGGTCAGGTAGCGGGCCCGGCGGATGTGCAGTTCACAGGCCGGGTGGTCGGTGCCGGCGGCGGCCAGCTCCTCCAGCAGGGCCAGCGCCCGGGCGTGCTCGCCGCAGTGGTGGGCTGCCTCGGCCGCGTGCCCCAACAGGGCGGTACGGTCCGCGCCGGGCAGCCCCTCGGCCAGTTGCACCGCCACCGACCAGTGCCGGTGCGCCTCGGCGTAGCCGTACAGCCGCTCGGCCTCCTCGGCGGCGGCCACCGCCGCGGGCAGCGCCCGCTCCGGTTCACCGGCCAGCCGCCAGTGGTGCGCCAGCCGCGCCTGGTGCAACTCACCCGGCGCCGAGGTCAGCGCCTCGGCGTAGCGCCGGTGCAGGAGCGCCCGCTCGGCGGGCAGCAGCTCGTCCTCCAGTACCTCGGCGACGAGCCGGTGCCGCAGCCGGTAGCCGTCGTGGGAACCGACCAGCAACCGGTGGGAGACCGCCTCGCGGACCGCGTCGAGCAGGTCGTGCTCCGGCAGCCCGACCACGCGGGCGAGCAGCCAGTGCTCTACCGGTTCCACCCCGGCGGCGACCGCGTGCACGGCCCGGTGGGCCGGCTGGGGCAGGGCGTCCACCCGGGCCAGGAAGACCTCGCGCAGGGTGTCCGAAGGCCCGTCGCGGCCGTCGCGCAGATCCCGGGAGAGTTCCTCGACGACGAATGGGTTGCCGCCGCTGCGCTGCCAGAGCCGGTCGGCCGCCTCGGGGGCCAGCGGCCGGCACCCGACCGCCGCGGCGAGCTGCTCGGTGCCGGCCCGGTCCAGCGGAGCCAGGTCGATCACCCGCACCGACCGCAGCCGGCGCAGCTCGGTGAGCACCCGGCGCAGCGGGTGCGCCCCCTGCAACGACTCCGAACGCACCGCGGCGAGCACGGAGAGCTGGAGGTCGCCGAGACCGGCGAGCAGATAGAGCAGCAACTGGCGGGTGGTCCGGTCAACCCACTGCAGGTCGTCCAACACGAGCACCAGCGGACGGCCCCCGGCGATGACGTTCAGCCCGCGCGAGACCCGCTCCAGCAGAGCACCGGCGCCGTCCGGGCCGGCGGTGTCCTCGGCGAACACCCCGAGCAGCGCGCGGACCGAGGCGGCGGCCGGCGGGGCCAGGTCGGCGTCCAGGCGACGCAGGGCCTGGCGCAGTGGGTGCAACGGCGAGGCGTCGCCGATGTCCAGACAGGAGCCGGTCAGTACCAGGGCACCCCCGTCGCCCAGCCGCTCGCCGACCTCGCGCAGCAGGCGGGTCTTGCCCACCCCGCTCTCACCGGTGAGGAAGACCGCCGCCGTGTTTCCCGGCGCCACGTCGTCGAGCAGCGCGGCACGCATCGTCGCCACCAGGTCGTCCCGACCTACTAGCGGTGTGCCGTCCACGTCGCTGGCCATGGCTCGCAGCCTAGTCACAGGCGCCCGCACCGTTCTACCGCCGAATCACGCCTGTCCTACACATCGCGTCGACAATGCGACCAATGGTTGCGCTCGGCCGACATACGTCGTTCTGCCGATCCGCCGTCAGACCGGGGGTGAAAGTCTCCGGACATCGTCGGCACCACGGGGGAGAGGCGGGTGCGGTCTCCATGCCCATGTCCACCGTCGTCGCTGCTCCATTGTCGGTCAGGCGGATGCGCTGGCCGGTGACCGAGGAGAGGCGGACCGTCACCGTCCTCTTCGTCGACATCGTCGGCTCGACCGGGCTGGTCGAGCGGCTGGATCCGGAGGACGTCCGCGCCCTGCAACGGGTCTACTTCGGCACCGTCGCCCGCGTACTGCGGCGCTGGGACGGTGCGGTGGAGAAGTACGTCGGTGACGCCGTGATGGCGCTGTTCGGGGCGCGGACCGGCGACGGGTGGGAGGCGTACCGGGCGGTGCGGGCCGGCCTGGAGATCCAGCGGGCGCTGGACCGTCGGCCGCTCGCCACCGCACCCGGCCTGAGGGTGCGGGTCGGGGTGGCCACCGGCGAGGCCGTGGTGGACCTCACGGTCGGGCACGACGGTGGGCACGGCGTGGCCAGCGGCGCGGTCATCACGCTGGCCGCCCGGTTGCAGGAGTACGCCCCGCCCGGCGGCGTGGCGGTCTGCCCGGCCACGCACCGGGCCGTGGCCGGGTTGATCGCTCAGCGTCGGGTGCCGGCGGTGGCGGTGGCCGGCAAGGCGCTGCCGGTCGACGTCTGGCACGTCACCGGCACCCTGCGGCCTCGGCCGGCACGGCCGGACGGTCCGCTGGTCGGCCGGCGCCGGGAGCTGGCCACCGCCCGGGAACAACTCGCCGAGGCGGTACGCGGACGCGGCCACCGGCGTCTGGTGCTGGCCGGACCGCCCGGGAGCGGGCGCAGCCGGTTGCTGCGCGAGCTGGTCCGTTCCACGCCCACGGTGGACGGAGTTCCGGTGCGCTGGTGCGTGGCGGCCTGCCCGCCGTACCCGGACGGACCGCTGGCGCCCGTCGCGGACCTGGTCCGTGGGCTGGCCGGGGCCCGCGTCACCGACGACCCCGAGGTGGTACGCCGCCAGCTGGCCACCGCCCTGGGTCGCCTGGTCCCGGCGGAGTGCCTGGCCCCGGCGCTGGACACGATGGACGGTCTGCTCGGTGCGGCCGGTGCCGTGGCGGGCGCCCGGGCGGCGGCCCACTGGCGGGACGTGCTGCTGAGCCTCGCCCGACGGCAACCGGTGGTGGTGGCCGTGGACGACCTCGACCGCGCCGCGCCGGCGCTGCGCCGTCACCTGGACACCCTGGTCGACCTGGCCACGGCGGACGGCCTGCCGCTGGTGCTGGTCGCGACCGGCACCGAGGACACCGGCGATCCCGCCCGACCGGCGGCCCGGGTGGGGTTGCGTCCGCTCGACGCGGTGACCACCGGCCGGCTGCTGCGCCAACTGCTGCGCCGCACCGGGCGCCCGATCGGGCTGGTGCGTCAGCTGGTCCCGCTGGTCGGCGGCAACCCCGGGCACGCCGTGGCGTACGTGCGCGCGCTCGGCAGCGCCGACGCGGCGCGGCTGCCCGTCCCGGAGAGCGTCCGCCGGCTCGCCGAAGCCCGACTGGACCGCCTCGACGGCCCGCGACGGGCCGCCCTGATGGCCGTCGCCGCCCTCCCGCCGGGCTGCGCCGCGACCGAACTGGCCCGGGCGCTCGGCTGGCCGGTGGGCCAGGTGGAGTCCGCGCTGGACGCCCTGGCCGGGGCCGGTCTGCTGGTCCCGCTGCCGGCCGGCGGGCACGACTTCGTCGATCCGGTGCTGCGCCAGGTCGCCGGGGCCCGGCTGCCCCGGTCGGTACGGGCCACCTTCGCCCGCCGAGCCGCCACCGTGGCACCATCCGGGCCAGCAGGCTGCGCGACGACGGGACGCGCGGCGACGGCACAGCCGACGGCCTGCGCGGCGACGGCGCGACCGACGGGAATCGCGGTGCCGGCTCCGTCAGTGGGCGGCCAAAAAGGCCAGGACGCGGTCCCAGGTCAGGTCGGCGGCGACCGGATCGTGATCGGCCACGGTCGGGTCGGTGAACAGGTGTCCCGCCCCCGGGTAGCGGTACACCACGACCTCCGCACCGGCGGCGGTCATCTCCCGCTGCCACTTGTCCACCTCGTCGGAGGGGTCGTAGGCGTCCGGATCGGCCAGGTGCAGGTGGATCCGCAGGCCGGGCCGGACCGCCGCCGGAGAACCACCGGTGCCGTGCAACAGCAACAGGCCGGCGGTGGCGGGGCGCTCGGCCAGCAGCGCGCCGGCCACCCCGGCACCCATCGAGAACCCGGCGAGCACGGTGTCGGGCGGCAGCCCGTCGAGCGCTGCCCGGGCCCGGTCGAGGACGGTCTGCTGACCGATCCGGTCGAGCAGGGCGAAGCCCTCCTCGACGGTGTCGACGGCCGGTACCCCGTACAGGTCGGGCGCGCGCACGTGGTGCCCGGCGGCGCGCAACCGGTCGGCGGCGGCCAGCACCGCCGGCCGCAGCCCGTACACGGAGTGGAAGAGCACGACGTGTCCCATCGGCACATCGTCCCCGAGACCCCTGACAGTGCGCGTCCCGGCGCGCGGAGAGCCCGGGCTGTCGGGTGGACTGCCGCTCCCGGGGTGTGGCGACCCGTTCCGGTGCCGCGGTTCAGCCGCGATCGGCGACCGCGGCCTGAGCGTCCGCGGCACCAGGGGCCGGCCGGAGGACGCGGCTGTGTCCACGGAACTCGGCGACGATCTCCCCACCCTCGCGGGTCACCGTGACGTCGTAGATCCCGCTGCGGCCGTACCGGGTGCGTTCGGTGGCTCGGGCGACCAGAACGTCCCCCTCCCGGGCCGGGCGGACGAAGGTGATCTCGCCGCCCGCGGCGACGGTGGCCGGGCCGTGGCTGTTGCAGGCCAGCGCGAAGGCGGTGTCGGCCAGCAGAAACACGAACCCGCCGTGGGCGATGCGGTGACCGTTGACCATGTCGCCGGTGATCCGCATGCGGGCTTCGGCGGCGCCACCGGCGGCGCTCACCAACTCGATACCGAGCCGGTTCGACGCGACGTCGGCGTCGAACATCTCGTGCGCGGCGGTGCGCTGGGGTTCCACCTGGCTCCTGGATCCGATCGGCAGGGCGTCCCGCCCTCGGACGGACATCATGTCACTGCCGACCAGCCGGAAAGGCGCCGGCCGGGTCGCATCGACGGCGCCGATCCGACCCGGCCCGATCATCGCGTTGCCACTCTCTCGTACTTGCAAATTATTGGCAACAACTCTGGACAAGGCCCCCCTGACGTAACTAGCTTGTGCGACATGAGTCCTTACATCACCGATGCCGCCGCCTGGCAGGAGAGCTGGGATCGGCAGCAGGAGGCGTACCTACCGGACCGGGAGCACCGGTTCGAGGTCATGCTCGACGCGGTCGACGCCGTCCGTGACACCGCGCCGCCCCGCCTGCTCGACCTGGCCGGCGGCACCGGCACCATCTCACTGCGCGCGCTGCGCCGCTTCCCCGACGCCGAGGTGACCCTGGTCGACCTCGACCCCGCCCTGCTCGCCCTGGCCGCCGCCTCGCTCGGCGACCGGGCCACCGTCGTCACTGCCGACCTCGGCCAGCCGGACTGGCCCGCCACCCTGCCCCACCAGCGGTACGACGCGGTGCTCACCGCCACCGCGCTGCACTGGCTGCCCGCCGAACGGCTGGCCGCCCTCTACGCCGAGATCCGCGACCTGCTGCGGCCCGGCGGCCTGCTGGTCAACGCCGACCACATGCCCGAGGACACCCTCCCGGAGCTGACCGGGCGCCTGCTGGCCCGGGCGCGGGAACGCCGGGCGGCCCGGCACGCCGCGGGTGCCGCCCTGTCCTGGTCGCAGTGGTGGGACCAGGCAGCCCAGGACCCGACCCTGCGCCCGCTCGTGCGGCAACGCCACGCCATCTACCCGTCGGGCCACAGCCCGGAGTGGAACCCGCCGGTCTCCTGGCACCTGGGTGCCCTCTCCGACGCCGGCTTCTCCGAGGTGGGCACGCTGTGGCGCGGCGGCCCCGACGCGGCGGTCGTCGCCGTCCGGTAGACCACCGGGCCGGCGATCCGATCCGGCAGCGCCCCGGCGGATCGGAAGTACGGGGCGCCGCCGCTATCGTGACGGGGACGGCGCGGGCGTCGACAGTGGATTGGGGTGTGGCATGGCGGAGTTCCATCACCTCGCGGGGCGGGTCTGGCTCTGCCCCGGCGACCCGGATCCCGATCTGGTGCAGGCCGGCGTCGCGCTGGTCGCCGACGAGCGGGGCAGTGTCCTGGTCGACGCCGGGCAGAGCCCGTCACACGCTCGCGAGATCAAGGCGGCGCTGCGCGCCGCCGGCCTGCCGGCACCCCGTTGGCTGGTCTACACCCACCACCACTGGGATCACGTCTGGGGTGCCTGCGCCTGGCCGGACGTGGAGATCGTGGGCCAGGTCACCGGCGCGGAGCTGCTGCGCGCCGAGGCGGCCCGGCCCTGGGGCATCCCCTACCTGCGGGCGGAGGTGCTGCGTAACCGGCGGCTCGGGCCGAGCTTCCGGGCCCGCGCCCTCGCCGTGGACTCCTGGGAGGAGCTGGTCGTGCTGCCACCCACCCGGGTCTTCACCGACGAGATGGAACTGCCCACCGGCGTACGGGTACGCCATGTCGGTGGCCGGCACGCGCCGGACTCGACCGTGGTGGTGGTGCCCGACTCGGGCGTGATGCTGCTCGGCGACAGCTGGTATCCCCCGCCGGCGCACCTGCGTACGCCCACCGACGAGCCGGATCTGGCGCTGGTCGGGCGACTGCTCGACGACGACATCGACTGGTACGTCTCCAGCCACAGCCCGCCGCTGACCCTCGCCGAGGCGCGGGCGGCGATCGGCGGCTGAGCGGCGCGGCGGGCCGGCTCAGCGGGCGCGGCGTTCCGGGTGGGCCCGGTTCCAGGCCCGCATCCGCTCCGGATATCCGACCTTGGTGGCCTCGTACAGCGGGATGGTGTGCTTGCGGGCGACGGCGCCGGCGGCCCGCGGCGTGCCGGTGCGGCGGCGGATCCACTCGCCGTCGTGCGCGATGGCCACCACCGTGGTGTCGGTGGCGGTGGTCTCCGGTTCGAGGTAGAACTCCACACCCTGCCGGCTGGTGGCGAACTGCTCCAGCGCGGCGAGGTCCTCCGGGGTCGCCTCGCGGTCGAGTTTCGTCGGGGTGCCCTGCGCGGCTCGTGGCCGCCGGCTGAACCAGCCCATGTCCGGCTCCTCTCCTCGGCGTGACTCCCAGTGCAGCACCGTCACCTGGCAGGTCACTGTGAGCCCGGTGGGAGGGTGCTGGGCGGTACCCTGCCCCGATGATCGACTCTGCGGTGCGGGAGAACGCCGCCTGGTGCGACCTCGTCTGCCGCACCCACGGCCGGGCCGGCTCGGTCGACGCCGACGCCTGGTCGGTGCCGCGCCGGTCCCCGCCGTGGTACCCGGACGCGGTGACCCTGCGGGCGGGCGTCGGGGCGGAGCTGCTCGGGCGGATCGACGCCGGCCCCGGCGCCTCGGTGAAGGACAGCTTCGCCGACCTGGATCTCACCGGGTACGGCTTCCGGGTGCTGTTCGACGCGGAGTGGATCCACCGGCCGCCGGGCGGGGCGGGCATCGGGCCGGGACTCGTCGCCGTCAGCACCGCCGAGGAGCTGACCGCCTGGGCCGACGCCCACGGCGGCGGGCCGGTGTTCCGCCCGGCCCTGTTGGACGAACCCCGGGTGCGGATCCTCGGATTGCCCGACGGCCACGGCGGGTGGGCGGCAGGCGCTGTGCTGCACGACGGTGGCGAGGTGGTGGGGGTCAGCAACGTCTTCGCCCGCGACGGTTCACCCGGGCAGGTCTGGGCCGGGGTGTGCGCGGCCGGGGCGGGCCGGCACCTCGTCGGGTACGAGCGGGGCACCGACCTCACCGTCGCCCGACGCCACGGTTTCCGGGCGGTCGGTCCGCTACGCGTCTGGGCCCGCTGAACCCACCCGCTCCGGCTTCCCCGGGGCGCTGGAGACGGGCGGGCGGGTGGCGGGGATCAGCAGCAGGGTCGGCAGCAGGAGCACCGGTACGACCAGCAGCGCCCGCAGGGTGCCGACGTGGTCGCCGAGCAGGCCGAGCAGCGGCGGCCCGGCGAGGAACGCGGTGTAGCCGATCACCGCGACCACACTGACCCGGACGTGGGCGTGCTCCTCCTCGTCGGCCGCGGCACTCATGCCGACCGGGAAGCCGAGCGAGGCACCAATGCCCCACAGCGCGACGCCGACCACCGCGACCGGGCCGGAGCCGGCGAGGATCGCCAGGCCGGCACCGAACACGGCGACCAGGATGGTCCCGGTCAGCACCGGCACCCGCCCCCACCGGTCCAGGGCCACCGTGCCGACGGTCCGGCCGAGGGTCATGCCGGCCACGAAGACGCCGAAGACCGCCGCGCCGGCCGCCTCGCTGACGCCGTACCCGTCGATGAAGGCGACCGCGATCCAGTCGTTGGCGCTGCCCTCGGCGAACGCCGCCGCCAGCACCACCAGGCCGATGAGCAGGGTGCGCGGCTCCCGCCAGGCGGCCAGCAGCCCGCCCCGACGACCGGCCGGGGCATCGGCGTCGCGCGGCCCGGCCGACAGGAAGGCGCGGGCCCCGAGCAGGGTGCCGGTGAGCACCAGCGCGGCCATCACGCCGAGGTGCACGGCGACCGGCAGGCCCAGCCGGGCGGCGCCCGCGCCCAGGCCGGCGCCGGTCACGGTGCCGAGACTCCACGCCGCGTGGAAACGCGGCATCACCGTACGGCCGAGCCGCCGCTCCACCGCCGCGCCTTCGATGTTCATCGCGACGTCGCAGCTCCCGGAGCCGTAGCCGAGGGCGAACAGGCCCACCGCCACCCCGGCCACCGAGCCGGTGGCGGTGGCCGACACCCCGGCGACGGTCAGCCCGAGCGCGACGAACAGGGTGGCCAGGATCACCGTGCGGGCCGTACCGAGACGCTGGGTCACCAGCCCGGCGGTGGGCATGGCGAGGATCGCGCCGGCGGACATGGCCAGCAGCAGCAGGCCGAGCCGGCCGGCGCTGAGGCCGAGCGCGTCGCGGATCGCCGGTACCCGGGCGAACCAGGTGGCCACGGCCAGCCCGTTGAGCGCGAACACCACCGCCACGCCGTTGCGGGCGGCCAGCACCGCCCGGGACGGTCCCGGGCTGGGCGGCGGTGTGACGGGGGTGGTGACGGCGGGATCCACGTACGCTCCGGTCCTCTCCGCGGGCAGGGCACTGGCACGATCGCACACCTGAGAGCGCTACCACCACAATCCCGCACCGGTCCTTACCCCGGGCTGCCGGGGCGGGGCATGATGCGGATGTGCGTCCGCGGGTCGAACGGGCGACAGGCAACGGGGAGAGCATCATGACGACGGCACGCCGGCCGGCGACCCTGGACGACGTCGCCCGTGCCGCGGGGGTGTCCCGCTCGACGGCGTCACGGGTCATCACCGGCACCGGTTTCGCGTCCCCGACCGCGCGGGAGCGGGTGCGTACCGCCGTCGACGAACTCGGTTACCGGCCCAACGCGGCGGCCCGGGCACTGGTGCGCGGCGGCGGCGTACGGCTGCTGGTGGCGGTGGCGGGCACCAGCCCGGCCGTCCTCGACGACACCTACATGGACCAGGTGGTGAGCGCTGCGGCGCGGGTCTGCGCGCCGCACGGGCTGGGGGTCGCGGTCCAGTGGGTACCGCTGGACGCGCCGCGACGGCTGACCGAGCTGACCGACGACCGGGGCGTGGCGGGCCTGCTGCTGGTCAACACGGTCGCACCGCTGCTCGACCTGGTGCCGGCACGACTATGCGGCCGGACGGTGTCGATCGGGATCGGCTCGGCCACGGTGCCGTCGGTCGACATCGACAACGGCGGTGGCATCAGGGCCATCGTCCGCCACCTGTACGCCTCCGGACGCCGCCGGATCGCGATGGTGACCGGTCCCCCCTGGCTGACCTGCTCGCACCGCTCGGTGGAGGCGTACCGCGGGCTGCTGAGCGACGCCGGCCTGCCGGCCCGGGAGGTGGTGGGTGACTTCAGCGCTGCCCGGGGTCGTACCGCCGCCCAGGAGATCCTGCGACGCTGGCCGGACACCGACGCCATCGTCGGGATCTGCGACGCCACCGCGCTGGGGGTGATCGGCCGGCTACGGGCCGACGGCGTCCAGGTGCCCGGCGACGTCGCGGTGACCGGTTTCGACGACATCCCGCTGGCCTCGGTGACCGCCCCGGCGCTGACCACCGCGAGCCACCCGGTACGGGAGATCGCCACCGCGGCGGCGACCGCCGTGCTGGAGCAGCGCCGGGGGCCGACGCGGACCCTCTTCCCGTCGTCGCTGGTCCGCCGCGACAGCGCCTGACCGCCACCAGGCCGCCACCGTCGCCGTCGGCGCCGCGATCCGTCGGGCGGCGCCGGTCAGCCGGTGAGGGCGCGGAGCAGGTCGCGGACGGCGGCGGTCAGGTCGGCGTGGCTGGCGGGGGTGCCGGGCGGCGGGGCGCTGAGCGCGCCGGCGCCGACCAGCCGGTCGAACAGCAGCCCGTCGACGTACGCGACGAACTGGTGGCCCTGCCGCCGGGGATCCGGCGCGCCGGCCCGGGCGAGCAGGTCCTCCGCCTGCGCCCGCAGTACCACGCCGTGCTCCAGGATCGTCCGCAGCTGTGGCCGGTGAACCGCCTCCAGCAGGCACGCGTACCGGGCCAGGGTGCGGTCCCGGCCGGCGGTGAGCCAGTGGTCCAACACGGCGGCGATGCCGGCGGCGAGCCGATCGAGGTCGGCCGGGGACAGCGGCGGGCCGGGTGCCGCCGGTGGCGAGGTGGGCAGTTCATGGCCGGTCAGGTCGGCCCGGTCCAGGTCGGCCAGCCGCTGGACGACCGCCTCGATCAGCGCCTGCCGAGTACGCAGATACGCCGACGTGGTGCCCGCCGGCATCCCGGCGCGGGCGTCCACCGCCCGGTGGGTCAGCCCCCGCATTCCGCTCTCGGCCAGCAGCGCGATGGCCGCGTCGGCCAGCACCGCCACCCGCTTCGCCCGTGCGGTCAACGCACCTCCCCGAATTCCTTCTACCGATGTAGTATGCAGTTCTACAGGCGTAGAAAGGTGGTTGTCGTGGCGGACAGGCACGCGGTGGTGGCCGGAGCGGGCATCGGCGGCCTGGCCGCCGCCCTCGCGCTGCACCGGCGCGGCTGGCGGGTCACCGTGCTGGAGCGGGCCCCCGAGCCGCGCGAGGTCGGCGCCGGGATCACCCTGATGGCGAACGCCATGCGCGGGCTGGACGCGCTCGGGCTCGGCACACAGGTACGCCGGCTGGGGCACGACGGGGCCGCGGGCGGGCTGCGCGCCTGGGACGGACGCTGGCTGTCCCGGGTGGACGCCGAGGAGATGAACCGGCTGCTCGGCACCACCGCGCTCGGCGTACATCGGGCCGCCCTGCACCGGGTCCTGCGCGAGGCGCTGCCGGCGGAGGTGCTGTGGACCGGCTGCGCGGTGCGGGACGCGGACCCCGGCACCGGCGCGGTCCGCTACCTGCGCGACGGCGAGCCGGCCGAACTGCGCGCGGATCTCGTGGTCGGCGCCGACGGGCTGCGCAGCGCGCTACGCAGCCGGCTCTGGCCGCAGAGCCCGCCCCCGGCGTACACGGGCTCGACCGCCTGGCGGGCGGCGATCCCGTTCGACGAGCCGGTGCCGGCGGCCGTCAGCTGGGGGCCGGCCGCCGAGTTCGGCATGGTCCCGCTCGGCGACGGCCAGATCTACTGGTACGCGTCGACCAACGCCCCGGCCGGCGAGCACGCCCCCGACGAACTGGCGGCGGTACGCGAACGCTTCGGCCACTGGCACGACCCGATCCCGGACCTGCTCGCCGCCACCCCGCCCACCGCCGTACTCCGCAACGACCTGCACCATCTCGCCGTCCCGCTGGGCAGCTACGTGCGAGGCCGGGTGGCGCTGCTCGGCGACGCGGCGCATGCCATGACCCCGCACCTCGGACAGGGCGCCTGCCAAGCGATCGAGGACGCGGTGACGCTGGGCGCCGTCGCCGACCCGGCCGGCGACGTCCCGGCGGCGCTGCGCGCGTACGACCAGGCCCGGCGACCCCGCAGCCAGGCCGTCGCCCGGGCGGCGGCCCGCACCGCCCGGTTCGGGCAGGAACTACGCCACCCGGCGGCGATCGCGGTACGCAACGCGATGCTGCGGCTGACGCCGAGCCGGACGGCCCTGCGCGGGATGGCCCGCTACGCCGACTGGCACCCGCCCCAGGCGGTCTGACCCACCGACGGGCCGGTGCGCCCGGGACCGGGCCACGTCAGCCACCCGCGGCCGGGCCGACCCTGACCGGCGTGGCCCCGTCGGGTCGCCCGGCTCAGCCGGCGGCCGCCAATGCGGCGAGTTCGGCGTACTCCGGCGAGGCCAGCGCGGGTGCCGGCGTCGGATTTCGGGAAATCGTGGTCAACCTTTCAGGATATCCATTTCGACCGTTCGGGACCTCGGCCGAATGTGACCGGTGACCGGTAAGATCGGCGACTTGCTTGTGACTGATCGCTGACTGATGGCTCTGACGGAGAGCGCACAGACTGAGCCCATGAATACGGCGCCCGGGCGCACCAAGATACTTCGCGGCGCGGCGTGTCTCGCCCTACTGGCAGTCCTTTCCGGCTGCATGCAACTCAACGCCGGCCTGACCGTGAACGCCGACGACACGGTCAGCGGGCAGCTGCTGCTGACCGCCGAGCGCAAAGTGCTGACCTTGAACAACAGGACGGTCGAGGCCGGCTTCGCCGAGCTTCGCCAGAACATCCCGGCGCTACCGGCCGGCCCGGAAACACCGTACGAGGACGCGACGCACTTCGGTTCTCAGATCAACTACCGGAATGTCCCCCTCGATCAATTCGACAGCGAAAGTCTGAGCATCGTCCGCGACGGCGACCGCTACGTGTTCACCCTTCCGTTGGACCCGAAGAAGTACGGCGGAAAGGTGGCCGAGCAGGCTCCGGAAAATCAAGCCCGATTCATGTTGTTGATGTCGTTCGAGATCGCCGTGACATTCCCCGGTCGCGTTCTCGACGCCAGCGCGGGCGCTCAGGTCAACGACCGGACGGTGACCTGGCGGGTCATGCCCAACGAGCAGAAGCCGGCCGAACTACGCGCCGTCGCCGAGGCCCCGCCCCGGCCGTCCGCCGCGGCGGACGAACCGGACGCCGGCGGTGGCATCCCGTGGCTGCTGCTCGCCGCCGGCACGGTGGTGCTGCTGCTCGTAGCGGTGCTCGTCGTGCTCCTGCTACGCCATCCCCGGCCCGGCCCGGCCGCGGCCCCCGCCGGCCCTCCGACACCGGGCGGCCCGGCCGCGCCGGGCACGACGCCGACCGCCACGACCGGCGGCCTGCCGGGTGCCGGCTGACCGACCAGCCAGCCGGCACCGTCGCCCGCGGGCGGCACCCACCCCACCTCCCACCCCGCACCACGCAGAACCGAAGGGGGGATCGGCGATGAACGATCTCTTCACCTGGACCGCGCTGGGCAGCCTCACCGGTGCGAGCGCCGCGACGCTGCTCACCACCAACGTCATCGGCGGACTGATCGGCGCGAGCGCCGACAAGGCCCGCAAGTGGATCGCGCTGGGCATCGCCCTCGCACTGTCGTACCTCACCGCGGCCTTCGCCACCGACGCGGGCGCCGAGAAGTGGATCATCGCCTTCTTCAACGGCCTGGTCATCTTCTCCGCCGCCCTCGGCATCAACCAGCTGCCGCCCGGCAACCGGCAGGCGACGCCGATCCAGCTGGCCCAGGGCACCGAGCCCCGCTTCATCCGCTCCTGGGCCTGAGAGGAGCACCGTCATGGTCTTCGGAGTCATCAGCGCCGCCGTACACGTCGCCGTGGGCGCCGTCCTCGGCCAACTCGTCGGCGGCACCGTCGGTCTGCTCGTCGGCGCGGGCCTCGGTCTGCTCGTCGGCGCCGTCTTCGGCTGGGCGGTCGCCTCGGCCCAGGTCTACGCGGCCGACTTCCGGGGTGTGTTCCTGTTCGTGGTCGACCACACCTGGAGCCTGCTGAACACCCTCGTCGGCGCGATCTACCTCGCGCTGCACCTGGTCTTCGGCCACTCGCTGGACCGGGCCACCTCACAGCACAGCTGCCGGGTCAACGTGGTCGAGGGGGTCTCGACCCGCTACGCCACCACCCTCGGCACGGTCTGCGCCGGCTCCAGCAGCGGCATCCAACGCCACGAGGACGTGCACATCTTCCAGGCCCGCCTGCTCGGCCCGCTGTACATCCCGCTGGTGGTGGCCAACTACGTGCTGTTCACCATCGCACCGGTCTGGTTGCTGTACCACGACCACGCGGGCGCGCCGATCAACCGCTTCACCCGGTACTTCGAGATCGGCGTCTACCCGCACGTGTGGAACGAGGCGATCGCGTACCGCATCCAGGGGACGCCGCCGCGATGACCGGACCCGGTCCGATCGAGACGGCCACCGCCGAGCTGGCGGCGTGGCTGGCCGGGGCGGCGGGCGCCGCCGTCCCGGTCGGCCCGCCCCGCCCCGACGCCGACCCGGGCCGGTTGACCCTGTGGCCGCTGGAGCTGCGGCCGGCCCGGCAGACCCGGGGCAGCGGCGGCCCGGAACCGTACCGGCTCACCGTCCGTTACCTGCTCGCCGCAGGCGGGCCGGACGCCCTACCGGCGCTGGACCGGGTGCTCCTCGCGGCCACCGCCACCGGCGGGCGCACGCTCGTGCTGGAGGCCGGCGACCCGGCGCTGTGGTCGGCGTTCGGGGTGCCGCCCCGGCCGTCGCTGCTGATCGACGTGGCCGTGCAGATCACCCACCCGAGCGAGCCAGCCGCGCCGGTACTGCGGCCGCTGCGGCTGCGGCAGCTGGCGATGCTGGCCTTCGACGGGCGCGTCGTCGGCCCGGCCGACCAGCCGCTCGCGGCGATGCGGGTCGAGGTCGTCGGCCAGCCGTACGCGACGCAGACCGACCCGGCGGGCCGATTCCGGGTCGTCGGCGTGCCCCACGACCCGGAGCACCCGGGCCCGGTCCGGCTCCGGCTCGCCGGCCGGGGACAGGTACTCACGGCCGAGGTCGACCCGGCCGACCCCGACATCGTCATCGTCTGCGCGCCACCGACCCGCTGACCCGACCCGCACGGGAGGACCGATGCCCACCTACTTCTCACCCGGCATCTACGTCGAGGAGGTGCCCAGTGGTGCCCGGCCGATCGGGCCGGTCGGCACCAGCACCGCGGCCTTCGTCGGCGTCGCACCGGACCGCACCGCCCATCTCGGCGAAGCCCTCGCCGTCAACAACTGGACCGACTTCCTTCGGCTCTACGCCGACGGTGACCAACTGGAGAGCACCCCACTGGCCCGGGCCGTCTTCGGCTTCCTCGACAACGGTGGCACCCGCTGCTGGGTGGTCAACGTCGGCGAGGGCGGCTCGGTCGCCGGCACCGGCCGCCAGCGTGGCGGGCTGAACCTGCTGGAAGCGGTCGACGAGGTTTCGATCCTGGCCGCGCCCGGCTTCCACGACCCGGTGTCGCACGAGGCGCTGCTGAGCATGGCCGAGAAGACCCGCACCATGGTCGCCATCTGCGACCCGGCGCCCGACATCGACGACGTCTCCACGCTCACCCGGGTCGCCACTCCCGGCTCGACCCGCTCCGGCAAGCCGAGCGACGCCGGTGACGCGGACTCCTCCGCCGCCGGTGGCGGCGCCGGCTCCGGTTCCGGCGGTGCCGGCGGCCCGGTGGCGCACCGGCCCCGGCAGTCGGACTTCGGCGCCCTCTACTATCCCTGGCTGCGGGTGCGTGACCCGCTCTCCGGCGAGTTGGTGCTAACCCCGCCGAGCGGGCACATCGCGGGCATCTGGGCCCGCACCGACGCGCTGCGCGGGGTGCACAAGGCGCCGGCCAACGAGCCGGTGCGCGGCGCCGTCGACCTGGGCCACCTGGTCACCCGCGCCGAGCACGACGTGCTCAACCCCAAGGGCGTCAACGTGATCCGGTACTTCCCCGGGGAGGGCATCCGGGTCTGGGGTGCGCGTACCCTCGCCGCCGAGGCCAGCGAGTGGCGCTACCTGAACGTCCGCCGGCTCTCCATCGCCATCGAACAGGCCATCGCCAACGGCACCCGCTGGATGGTGTTCGAGCCGAACGACTACACGCTGTGGCGCTCGATCCGCCGGGACATCGGCGCCTTCCTGACCCGGGTGTGGCGCGACGGGGCGCTGCTGGGACGTACGCCTGAGGAGGCGTTCTTCGTCAAGTGCGACGAGGAGACCAACCCGGTCGACGTCCGCGACGCCGGCATGGTGGTCGCCCACATCGGCATCGCCGTGGTCAAGCCCGCGGAGTTCGTGGTGTTCAAGCTGAGCCAGTGGGCCGGCGGCACCGAGACCGAGACGATTGGAGGCTGACATGGCGATCACCGCCACCCCGCAGCCGGGCGCCCCGGTCGACCCGTACCGGGCGTACAACTTCAAGCTGCTGGTCAACGGCATCACCAATGGGCACTTCACCGAGGTCAGCGGGCTGGAGGTGAACATCCCCGCGATGCCGTACCGGGAGCAGGGCAACGACCGGATCCGGATGATCCCCGGGCAGGTGGAGTACGGGCCGGTCACCCTGCACTTCGGTCTCACTGCCTCGCGGGAGTTGTGGGACTGGATCCACGCGATCGCCCGGGGCACGGTCAACCGCCGCAACGTCTCCGTGGTGCTGCTCGACGCCGCGGGCACGGCCGAGGTGCTGCGCTGGAACCTGATCAACGCCTGGCCGACCCAGTGGCGGGGCGCCCACCTCAACACCCTCGGCCAGGAGATCGCCATCGCGGCTCTGACGCTGCGCTACGAGAGCCTGGAACTGGAGGCCGGTGGTGCCGCGCCCACGCCCGCGTAACTGGCTCGCCGGCCGGCTCCGGTCCGCGGCGCGTGCCGTCGACCGTTTCGCCGGCGTGGTCGACGCCTCCCCCGGCACCGCACCCGCCGGTGGGCTGGTTGCCGGATCGGCCGGTGGGCGGGTCGGTGCGACGGCCGGTGGCGTGGCCGGGCCCGGGGCGGGGGAGGTCGGGTCGTACCGGCGCCCGGGCCGGCCGCCGGAGCACTGGCTGCGGGTGGTCGAGGCGCACGCTCCCGGCCTGCTGCGCGACCTCGCCGTCGAGGCATCGCCGGCCGCCGTGCCGGTCGACACCACTGCGGCCCCGCACGGCGCCTCGTGGCCCGGTCCGGCCGGCCACGACCACGAATCCGACGCCGGGCATCAGACCGGCCGCCCGGTGACCGGCCCGGCCGGCGTGCCGGGGCCGGCCGGCGTGCCGGGGCCGGTCACCAGGTACCGCACGCCCGAGGCGCCCCCGGCGGGCTGGACGGCCATCATGCCTCCGGGCGCCGACCGTGCCGGCGACACCGGCCCGTCCGAGTGGTGGACGGCGCGGCCGGCAGCCGGTGGCGCGGCACAGTGGACCACCACTCCCTCGGCAGACGACCCCGTTCCCTCCTCCGCCCCCTTTGCTCTGCTTCAACCGACGCAACGGCCGCTGTCCGGATACCGGACGCCTGGCGTTGCGTGGAGTGAAGCAGAGCAAAGGGGTGGCGCAGGGGTACCGGGGGCCGGTCGGGGGGCGCCTGGCGGGACGGCCGGCGGGACGGCCACGCCAGGGGGCAGGCGACGTCGGTGGGCCGGCGGGGCAGGCGGTTCGGCTACGGATCGACCTGTCACTCCGTTGGTCGCCGGGCCGACCGGAACGGGTGATGCCGGCGCCTCGAACGCCCCGACCGACGACCGGGGCGCGGATCTCGCCACGAGCGGATTCGGGCCGGGCGCGCCGGACGCTGGCTGGCGGGGACCGACGCGGCTGCCGGCGGGGGTGGATCAGGCCCGCGCGCGGCTACGCCCGCAGGTGGCGGCGTCCGACCAGGCTGCGGCCGGGGCCGGCCTTCCCCCAACAGCATCGGGCTCGCAGGCGACCGGATCGGGCCTGCACCGGACGGCGAGCGGGCCAACCGTGACAGGAACCGGGCCAGCCGGGGCAGGGACAGCCGCAGCGCGACCCAGGCCCCCCTGGGCGGGGATGACCAGCGCGGGGACGGCCGGAACAGAGACAGCCGGGGCGGGAACGACGGCCGGCCCGGCGGGGCGGGACCGGTTCGGCACCGTCACCGGCGGGACGTACCCGGGTCCGGGGTGGGCCGACGCGGGCGGCCGGCACATCGCCGACCGGTACCGGACGGCCGGCAACGGCCGGCCGGGCGCGGCTGGCGCGCTCCCGGCGGTCGGGGGCCGGTTCCCGGCAGGCGGTCCGCTTCCGGTCGGCGACGGGCTGTGGCCGGGCAGCGGGCTCCCGGCCGGTGCCGGGCGCTGGCCGGGCGGCGAGAGTGCGCCGTGGCCGGATCTCGAGCCGCCGGGGCGGTCGGGTGGCCGGTGGGGCGGGCCCGGCCCGTGGCCGGCACTGCCCGACGACCGGGCACTGTGGTCGGTTCCCGAGCCGGACGGTGTCGACGCCGAGCACCTGCGCCGGCTGGACCGCGAGCAGGCGGGTGGCTGATGGAGCGGGTCGCCTTTCTCATCGACGCCACCGGCGAGCGGATCGACTGCCTGCTCAATCCGGAGACGGTCCAGGTGACCCGGCTCGCCGGGGTCCGGCAGCGGGGCGGCACCGGGACCCAGCTCACCGGCACCGGCCTGGCCGACGACCCGCTGGTCTTCACCGGCGGCGGACGCACCGAACTCGTCCTCGACCTGCTCTTCGACACCGACTTCGCCGAGGGTCAGGTCCGGCCCGCCGACGTACGCGCTCTCACCCGTCCATTGTGGATGCTGGCGGAGAACTCGGCGGTCGAGCACGGCTGGGTCCGGCCACCGCTGGTACGGCTGGTCTGGGGCAAGACCTGGAACGTGCCCGGGGTGATCATCGCCGTCGCCGAACGGTTCGACGCGTTCACCGCCACCGGTTCGCCGCGCCGCTCCTGGCTGCGGCTCAAGCTGGTCCGGGTCGCCGAGGACGCCGACCGGGCCCGGGAGGGCTTCGCCGAGGAGCTGGCCGTCGCACAGACCCCGGCGGTCGCGCCGGGCACGGCCGTGGTCGCCGCCGGCGACGGCACCGCCGCCAGCGACTCCTCCGGCGTACGCTTCGACCTGCTCGCCCACGACGCGCTCGGCTCGCCGCTGCGGTGGCGGCTGCTGGCCGAACACAACCGGATCACCGACCCCCTCGCGGTGCCGGCCGGCACCGCCCTGGCCGTGCCACCGCAACCAGGCGTCGCCACCGGACCCGTCCTCACCAATGGGAGCGGGTCGTGACCGCCGCCGCGCCCCGGGCGCTGACCGTGCTGCTCGACGGCGACCCGCTGGCCGACGCGCTGGCCGGCCGGGTCACGTCGGTGCGGGTGGCCGCCCGACTGAACCGGCCCACCCAGTGCGAGGTGACGCTGAGCGGCGCCCCCGGCACGGCGGCGCTGGCCGACCCGGTGCCCGTCGGCGCGGCCCTGGAGGTGCGTCTCGACGGCCAACCGGAGCCACTGTTCACCGGCGAGGTCACCGCCGTCGAGGTCGAGTACGCCGCGGACGGCGCCGCCACCGTGCGGGTACGGGCGTACGACGCGCTGCACCGGCTGCGCAAGCGGCAACGGCTGCGGGTCTTCGAGTCGGTGACCGCCGCCGAGCTGGCCGCCGAACTCTGCGCCGATCTCGGGCTGACCGTCGACGCGCAGGACGACGGGCCGAGGCTGGACCGGCTGGCGCACCACCGCCCCAGCGATCTCGACCTGCTGCTGGAGGTGACCGGCCGGGCCGGGCTGCACCTGAGCGTCGACGGCGACGTGCTGCGCCTGCTGACGCTCGACGGCCACGGCGAGCCGATCCCCCTCGAACTGGGCCGCGACGTACATGGCCTGCAACTGTCGGTCAACTCCGACACCGCCGCCGGGGAGAGCGCGGCGCTGGGCTGGCATCCCCAGCGGGCCGAACCGATGGCCCAGAGCACCGGCAGCCCGCGCTGTGGGCGGGACACCAAGGTGGACCCGGATCCGGCCGACGTCGGCGCCGACGGCACCCGCACCGCGCTGGACCAACCGGGCCGCAGCGACGACGAGATCGCCGCGCTCGCCCAGGCCCGGCTGGACGCGCGGGCCGCCGCCCTGGTCACCGCCGAGGGGACGGCCGAGGGCGATCCCGCGCTGCGGCCGGGCCGCCGGATCCGGCTGACCGGCGTCGCCGAGCCGGTGGCGGGCACGTACGTGCTCACCGAGGTGGTGCACACCCTCGACGCGAACGGGCACCTGAGCCGCTTCAGCACCGCCCCGCCGCCGGCACCGCCGGCCGGGCCGCCCGCCCCGGCGGTGGTCACCCTGGGCACGGTCACCGACGTGGCGGACCCCGACGGGCTGGGCCGGGTACGGGTGGAACTGCCGGCGTACGGCGGGGCGGACGCCGGCTGGCTGGCGGTGCTCTGCCCGGGCGCGGGCCGCGGCAAGGGGCTGGTGGCACTGCCCGATCCGCAGGACCGCGTGCTGGTGGCGCTGCCCGGCGGCGAACCCGCCTCCGGTGTCGTGCTCGGCTCGCTGTTCGGCACGGTCGAGCCGTACGACACCGGGGTGGACGACGGGCGGGCCCGGCGCTGGTCGCTGCGGACCGCCGGCGGGCAGCAGGTGGTGGTCGACGACGTGGCACGCAGCCTGCGGCTGAGCACCGACGCGGGGAGCTGGCTGGAGCTGACCCCGGAGCTGGCCACCCTGCACGCCGCCAGCGACCTGGTGCTCTCCGCCCCGGGCCGGGCGATGGTCGTCCGCGCCCGCAGCGTCGACTTCCTGCACGCCGAGGCGGCCGAGGACGCGGAGACCGCCGCCGAGCAGGCCCGCACCCTCGCCCGCGCCCATCACGAAGGAGGCGGCTGATGCGCTGGATCCACCGCGACTCGGTGATCAGATGCGACCACGACGGCCGGGTCCGCAACCAGGCGTCGCAACAGTGGGTGGCCCTGGCCGGCGTACCGGTGCTGGTCGCCGACGACCCGAAGGGCCGGGAGATCGTCGCCTGCCCGAACTACGGCGCCACGGTCAAGCCGTGCACGACGACCGAGCCGGTACGAACCGGCTACAGCGTGTGGGTACGCGTCGACGGCCACCGGGTCGTGCTGTCGCACCTGGAGGGGTTCACCAACGGCAGCCCACCCGGCCAGTTCAGGTACCGGGTGCGTGACCCCCGGCAACGGTTCGTGGGGGCCGACCGGTGAGGGCCATCCGGTTCGTCGGCGCCGGCTTCGACCCCGGCCAGGGTGGTGGGCTCGCGCTGACCGCGGCCGGCGGGCTGGCCATGACCGACGGCGACGAGACGGTACGCCAGGCGCTGTTCCTGCTGCTGTCCACCACGCCGGGCGAACGGCTGATGCGTCCCGGGTACGGGTCGCGCCTGCACCGGCTGGTCTTCGCCCCGAACGACGACACCACCGCCGGACTGGCCATCCACTACGTACGCGCGGCCATCGCCCGCTGGGAGCCGCGTATCGACGTACTCGACGTGGACGCCGGGCCCGACCCGGACGACGCGTGGCGCCTGGTGATCCGGCTGGACTACCGGATCCGGGCCAGCCTCACCCCCGGCCAGCTGGTCTTCTCGGTCGACCTGCTGCCCGCCGACGACGATCCGCCCGCCGGACCGACCACCGGCCCCGGCGCCGCCGCAGAGGAGGGGCGATGACGCTGCCCGTGCCGCACCTGGACGACCGAGCGTTCCTCGACCTGGTCACCGAGGCCCGGGAGCGGATCCGGCAGTCCTGCCCGGGCTGGACCGACCTGTCGGCGCACGACCCGGGCATCGCCCTGCTGGAGGCGTTCGCCCACCTCACCGAGGTGATGATCTACCGGCTGAACCAGCTGCCGGAGAAGGCGTACGTGTCCTTCCTGAACCTGCTCGGAGTGACCCGGCACGCCCCGTCGGCGGCCTGGGCGGACGTCCGGTTCACCCGGACCGGCGCCGACGACGCGCCGTTGCGGATCCCGGCCGGCACCCGGGTGGCGGCGGCCCGGGGGGCCGACCCGCGTCCGGTCGTCTTCGTCACCTGCGACCCGGCCCTGCTGGCCGCCGGAGAACGTGAGGTGACCGTACGGATGCACCACTGTGAGCCGGTCGAGGCGGAGCTGCTGGGCGTGGGCACCGGCCAGCCGGGTCAGGTGCTGCGCGCCGAGCGGGCGCCGCTGGCGCGTACCGCCGAACCGCTGGATCTGCTGCTGGGGGTCGAGGTGCCGGCCGGTTCGGTGGAACTGGGTGCGGCGGCTCGCGAGCACGAGGGTCGCACCTTCGAGATCTGGCGCGCGGTGGACAGCTTCGCCGGCCTCGGCCCGCAGGACAAGGCGTACCTGGTGGACCGCTGCTCGGGCACGGTGACCTTCGCGCCGGCGCTGGACCTGCGGGCGCCCGGCGGTGATCCGACGGACGGGTCGCTGGTCTTCGGGGACGGCCCGGTCGCGGCGGTGCCGCCGGCCGGGCGCCAGGTGCGGCTCTGGTACCGCGCCGGCGGCGGGCCGGCCGGCAACGTGGCGGCGGGCACCCTGACCAGCCTGCGTGACCCGCTGCCCGGGGTGAAGGTGGTCAACCCGCTGCCGGCGGCCGGCGGCCGGGAGATGGAGGCGATGGAGTCGGTGCTGCTGCGCGGGCCGTACGCGTTCTTCGCCCAGCAGCGCGCGGTGACCGCCCGCGACTTCGAGGTGCTGGCCACCGCCGCCGGTGGGGTGGCCCGGGCCCGCGCGTTCACCCGGGCCGCCGTCTACAGCTTCGCCCGCCCCGGCGAGGTGGAGGTGGTGCTGGTGCCGTACGTGCCGGCCGACGCCCGGCCCGGTGGCCAACTGCCGGTGGCGGTGCTGCGCGAGCACGAGGTGGACGAGGCCCGGCTCCGGGTCGAGGCGGACCTGGAACGGCGCCGCTCGCTGGGCGCCACCTGCCGGGCGAGCTGGGCGCGGTACAAGGCGGTGTCGATCCGGGCCCGGGTGGTGGTGCGCCGGGAGGAGGACGTGGACGCGGTCCGCCGGCGCATCCACGACCGGCTGCACCAGACGCTGAGCCCGCTGCCCACCGCGCTCAACCCGGCCGGCTGGGCGTTCGGTGAGCCGCTGCGGGCCTCCAACGTGTACCGGCTGCTGGAGCACGCCGAGCCGGGGGTGCGCTACGTCGAGTCGGTGCGGTTCGTGGTCGACGAGGCTCCGGACAACCAGGTACGTACCCTCGCCGCCGACCAGTACCAGCCGCGCACCTGGTACGCCGGCAGCGGCCCGGTGCTGTTCCGCTCCACCAACGCCGGGGCCGGCTGGGAACCGGCCGGACGCTTCGACGGGGAGACCGTGCAACGGGTGGCGCCCGCCCCCGCCCCGGTCCGGCCGGGCATCGTGCCGCGACCCGGCTCGGTGGCGGTGGCCACCGTACGCGCCAGTGGCGGCTCCCGGGTGCACCTGAGCACCGACCTGGGCGAGACCTGGTCGCTGCTGGCCGACCTGGACTCGCGGATCAGCGACCTGGCGTGGATCGACCGGGACGGCGCGGGGGCGCTGCTGGTCGCCACCGACACCGGCCTGTACGAGGTGTCGCTGTTGCCCGGCGCGGTGCCGTTGCAGATCCTGGTCGACCCGGCCGACGCCGACCGCGGCTTCTACGCGGTACGGGCATTCGTCTCCGAGCGTGGCGCTCCCGGGGTGGCGGTGGCGGCGCAGGCCGGCTTCGGGGTGTACCTGTCCGGCAACGCCGGCCGGCCGGGCACCTTCGCCCACGTCGGCCTGGCCAACGTCGACAACCGGGTCCTCGCCGTGCAGTACGACGGCCCGGCCACCCTGCTGTGGAGCGGCGCCGGTGAGCCGGACCCGCGCAAGCCCGGGCAGGGCTGTTTCCGGGCCCGGCTGTTCGAGTCCGACGTGAAGTGGCAGGCGGTGCAGG
This sequence comes from Micromonosporaceae bacterium KJ-029, assembly GCA_005402585.1. Taxonomy (GTDB): domain Bacteria; phylum Actinomycetota; class Actinomycetes; order Mycobacteriales; family Micromonosporaceae; genus Micromonospora. The sequence goes on from BIFP01000022.1 coordinate 392,516, forward strand.
CGGGCTGGATCGGCGGCACCTGCCGGGATCTCGCGTTCAGCGGCACGCTGGCGCTGGCCGCCACGCAGAGCGGCGGGGTGCTGCGGCTGGACACCCTGGCGGCGCAGCCGCAGTGGGCACCGGTGATGGTCAACTGCGGGCTGCCGTTGCGCGACCGCACCCGGTTCGTGCCGGTGGACGCGGTCGCCGCCACCGCCGGACCGGAGCGGCTGGTGCTGGCCGGTGGTGAGCGCGGGGTGCACCGCAGCGCCGACGGGGTGGACTGGTCGGCCAGCGCCAACCAGGCCACCGCCGACGTGGTCACCGTTCCGGACACCTGGCTGCTCTGCTCCGGCGAGCACGACATCGAGGTGGTGCGGCAGGATGCGTCGACCGGCCATTGAGCGGCTGCTGCCCGCCGCGTACCAGCGGGCATGCGTGCCGGGCAGCGTGTTGTGGGCGCTGCTGGACGTGATGGAGGCGTTGCACGCCCCCGACGAGGCGGTGCTGGCCGAGGTCGACGCGCTGTTCGCGCCGTACCGAGCGCCGGGTCCAATGGTGGCGTACCTGGCTGGGTGGGTGGCGATGGACCACGTGGTCGCCGCGCCCCGGCGGGACGCTCCCCTGCCGTTGCCGCTGAGCCGGCTGCGGGACCTGGTGGCGCACGGCGCGCTGCTGGCGGCCTGGCGGGGCACCCCGTACGGGCTGCGCACCGCCCTGGAGCTGGCCACCGGGGTCACCGGTTTCGTCCTCGACGAGCCGGCCGACCGGCCCTTCCACGTGGTGGTCCGGGTGCCCGCGGCCGCCGCCGACCAGGTGGCCCTGGTGAGCCGCATCGTCGAGGCCGAGAAGCCGGCCGCTGTCACCGCCGAGATCACCCTCGAAGCATCCCCAGAGGAGCCGTCATGACCACCGAATGGACCGTCGTCGCCGCCGCCGGACAGTTCACCCTGGACGCCCGCAACGCCGGTGAGCTGACCTTCACCGTCTCCAACCCGGGTCTGGCGCCGGACACGGTGGTGTTCGACGTGGCACCGGGCGAGGGATCGCAGCGGTCCTGGTTCACCGTCACCGAGCCACAGCGGGTGGTGCCCGGGCAGGGCTCGGTGTCCTTCCTGGTGCGCCTGGCCGTACCGCCCGGCACGCCGCCGCGCCGCTACGACATGACCGGGTTCGCGTACTCGGCGAACACCGCGCCGGAGGAGAGTTCCCGCTCCAGCGGACGGGTCACCTACGAGGTGCAGGCGGTGGCGCCGCCGAAGCGTACGCCCTGGCCGTGGATCGCCGCGGCGGCGGCGCTGGTGCTGGTGGTCTCGGCGGTGGTGGTGTTCCTGGTGAGCCGGGGCGAGGATCCGCCGCCGGTGCCGCAGGTGGTGACCATCGAGGCGGAGAGTCTGGTGACCGGGGCCCGGGTCGATTCGCCGGCCGGCTCCGGGGCGACCGTGCTGGTCCAGCAGAACTGCTGCGAGGTGACCTGGTCGCAGGACGCCCAGCTGTTCTTCCTCGGACGGGCGATCAACGACCGGGTGACCGTGACGGTGGACCTGCCCGCCGAGGCGACCTGGCAGTTCTCCGCCGTGCTGACCACCGCGCCCGACTACGCCAACACGGTGTTCCTGATCGACGGCCGGCAGGTCGGTGACCCGTTCATCGGCTTCACCCCCAAGGTGCAGATCACCGACTGGGTCGACGTGGCCCGGGTCCGGCTCGCCCCGGGACCACACGAGATCACCCTCGTCGCCATCGGCAAGACGCAGAGCACCGACCGCTACTTCGCCGGCATCGACGCGATCCGGTTCACCGAGTCCCCACCGGCGCCCTGACCCTGGTTGGTCAAGAGATTCGCGTCAGCTCAGCGCCGATTCCTGACGCAACCCTCTTGATCAACGCGGAGGGGACGGCGGGAACGGTGGGGGTGTGAGGGGGGTGGGGGTGTGAGTGGGCGGCAGAAGGTGTTGCTGGCGGCGCTGGGCGTGCTGCTGGTGGTGTTGTTCGCGGTGGCGGTGGGCACCGGCCGCGACGAGCGGGGTGATCCGTCGGCTCGAAACCCGCTGGTCGACCTGTTGGGGCGGGCCGGCGGCGGGCGCAGCGCGGTCGACCCGGCCACCGTGGAGGCGGACTGCGCCGAGGGGCCTGGACGGTTGGCCGTCACCGGTCGGTGCGCGCTGCGCGTCGCCGACCCGGGCGGGCTGCGCACCCTGATTCTGCGCGGCCCGGACGCGTTCACGGTCGAGGCCCCGGCGCCCGGGGACGCCGACTTCACCGTCGAGGACACGGTCACCCCGGCCGCCGACGGCACCGGCGCGGTGGCCCGGGTCGCCGTGGACCGGGCCACCACGGTGCTGGTGAGCTGCCCCGGCGGCTGTCTGGTCACGGTCTCGGAGTCCTGAGGCGGGAGGTCGGGATGGGTGCGTTACGCAAGCCGTTCCTGCTGCTGGCCATGCTCGCCCTGGTGCTGGCGGTCGGCGTCGAGATCGGTTCCGGGCTGCTGCTGGGCGGCGGGGACGCCGGGGCGGCGCTGGTCGGCAGCGCCGGGGACCTCGGCGTGGAGGTCGGTGACGTGAGCGGGGCCACCGAACCGTCCGGGCGCGGCACCGGCTATCTCGCGCTGATCGACGCGGTGGCGCTGTGGACGACCGGGCTGTTCTGCCTGGGACTGGTGCTGCCCGAGCGGATCCACGGGCGGGTGCAGGGCGTCGCCACGCTGATCTTCTCCATCATCCTGATCATCGTGGCGTTCGTGGCGCTGATCATCGCCTTCATCGAGCTGATGATCATGGTCTCGCTGTTCCTGGCGCCGCCGTTCGGCACGCTGGCGTACCTGGCGTTGTGGGGTTTCTTCCCGGTCGGCGAGGCTGCCGTGGTGCTCGGCCTGGTGCTGCTGCTCAAGCTCGCCTGGGCCGGGCTGCTGATCCTGGCCCAGCCCAAGTTCCTGCAGAACAAGGGCCTCGTGCTGCTGATCCTGACCAGCCTGCTCTGCACGGTGGTGCTGGAGTTCCTGCACCACCTGGTGCCGGTGATCCTGGTGAGCATCCTCGACGACCTGGGCGCGCTCGTCTTCGCGGTCGTCGCGATCATCTGGGCGCTGGTGCTGCTGATCGGCTCGATCCCGGCGATCGTCAAGGCGATCCGGGCCACCGCCGCCCTCCGCGCCGAGCCCGACCCGCACGGTCAGGGGCGGTAGGTGCACCTGCCGGCTATGGTTGTCGTGTGATCGGACTCAGCGTGCTCTGGTACCTCGTCGGTCTGTTGACCGACGCCGGTGCCACCGGCATGCACTCCGGCACGGCCGCGGCGACCGCCGCACTGCTGACCGTCGTGCTCTCCGCCTCGGTCCTGCTCCACCGGGTGGTCACCGATCCGGATCTGCGGATCACCCGCCGGCTCCTGCGCGAGCGCTCCGGACGTACGGGCATACCGCGCCATCGTGATCCTGACGCTGCCGGCCGGGCCCGCCCCAGAGCCCCCACCACGACCCTCGCGGTCGCCTGAGCCTTTCTCTCTGACGCTCGTTCTCCTGCCGCTCGTCGGCGACCGCTGGTGACTGTTTTCTGCCCATTCCAGTCGTAGGTCGTACTTCGAGGGGTTCTTCATGTCCAATTCGTTGATCGGCGGCGCGCGCGCCGTCCGTTGTCCGCTCGCCGCCGGAGTCGCCCGGTGAGCACCCTTTTCAGTCCACTGATGGCAGTGATCTACGGCGCCATCTCCGCGATCCTGCTGTTCTGGCACGCCGCCTGGCAGCTGCTCTTCGGCAACGCGCCCGTGCTGGGGACCAACTGGTCGTGGGTGCTCGGCATCGTCTTCCTGGTGCTCACCGTCCGGGCCGTCCTGTTCCCGGTCTTCGTCAAGCAGATCAAGTCGCAGCGGGCGATGCAGGCGTTGCAGCCGAGGATCAAGGAACTCCAGGAGAAGCACAAGGGCGACCGGGAGACCATGCAGAAGGAGCTGGTCGAGCTCTACCGCACGGAGAAGGCCAACCCGCTGATGGGCTGCCTGCCGATGCTGGTGCAGATCCCGGTGTTCCTGGGCCTGTTCCACGTGCTGCGTCACCTCAAGCCGACGATGCCGGAGCACATGAAGACGCTGTACGGCTGGTCGGTCACCCAGTTCGACAGTGCGTCGTCGGCGAAGTTGTTCGGCGCGCCGATCGCGGCCAGCTTCAGGTCGACCACGCAGGAACTGTCCCTGCTCGGTGCCGACGGCGGCACGGTCAAGATCGTTGCCGCGATCCTGATCGTCGCGATGATCGCCACGACCTTCCTGAGCAGCCGTCAGATGATCCTCAGGACCGGGTGGGCCGAGGACCCGCAGCAGAAGATGGTGCAGCGGCTGATGCTCTACGGCATCCCGTTCTCGCTGCTCATCTCGGGCCTGATCTTCCCGATCGGCGTGATCATCTACTGGGTGACCACGAACCTCTTCTCGCTCGGCCAGCAGACCTGGGTGCTGCGCAAGTACCCGCCACCGGCCCCGAACGGCGGAACAGGCACGGGCAAGCCGACCACCTCGTCGAAGGCCAAGGGCGGCGCCAAGAACGCGACCGCCACACCGGACAGGCCCAGGGCGTCCGCCCCCCGGGTCGGCGCGAAGCCGATCAACCCCAGGAGGGCCGGCGCGGGCAACCGGTAGCCAGGGTGGCGGCGGTGGTCCGGTCGAGGGTGCCGTCGGCGACGACCACCCGGTAGTGGCCGGGCCGGCCGGTGCCGGCGGGGTGGTGGCCGGGGCGTACCCGGCCAGGATCGGCACCGCGACCGGCGTACCAGGTAGGCGGTGCGGAGCATCCGTCCGCAACGGGCGGGGGCCGTCAGGTGCGACGGCCCCCGCCCACCGCTGTTACCGCACAGCCTGCGGTGCGGGTTGTTCCCGAATAACTGTTCTGGTTGCCGGACGGGGCGGCGGACATTTCGGTCATGCCTCAGTTACCGTGAGGAATGCGCCGTGATGCCGAAGCTGCCGGCGAGGACCCGTCGCCCGCCGAGCAGGGCGAGCCGACCCGCACCTCCACTCCGGAAGCAGCACCCGCCGGGGCCACCGCCACCCCCACTGTGGAGACTGCCCCCGCCAACCGGCGGCGACGACCGAGCGAACAGGCGGCGACGCTGCTGCGGGGCGTCGCCAGGTTCTGGCACCGCGTGGTTGAGCTCTGGACGAGCATGGTCGACGCCCTGTACGAGGAGGAGTCCCGCCCGGCGTCGGCCGGGCGATCGTCGACCGCGCCCCGTGGTCGCACCGAGCGCCACGACGCGCTGGCACCGATCCGGGTCCCCGCACAGGACGGTGTCTTCAGCTTCACCGTCGATGCCCTGATCACATGGTCGTCCGACCGCCTTACACGCGACGCGCTGAACAGCTATGTGCGCTACCTGCAACCGCAGGTCACCGTGAGGTTGACACACCTCGCGGCGATGGCTGCCGGCGGGTGCGCACCACACCGTGCCGCCGAACTGGAGGCGGCCTTGCAAGGGTTGCTCGTCACCGAAGGCCCGTGGCGCTACCCGCACGACGACGGGCCGGTCGAGTGCGTGGCCCAGGTCCGGGTTCGGCCCGATGAGCGGGTCAGGCAGCTCGCCATGCCCTACTGGGAGCAGCTGATCAGGATCGACAGCGAGTTCGACGTACGGAAGCGGCGGGCGGAGCGCGCCGAGCAGCTCAGCCGGCAGGTGGTGACGATCCTGGAGAATCTCGCCGCCAGCCTCACCGCCGGACCGCAGACGGAAGGGAAGCTGACCAGCGAGGTGGAGCGCCTGCTGGCCGAGCAGAAGGCCACCCTCCGGCGGCTCGAAGACCAGTTCCGGGAGGCGCTGCGCGACAGCGACCTCTTCGGACGAGCCACCTCCGACATCCCGATACAGCGGCCCTACGGGAAGCCTACCGAGGCGGCACCGCCGAACGGCCCGACCGCGACCTCCGGTCCCCCTACCGGCGGTGAAGATCGTATATAAGAGACGCATGCAGCTGCCGCCGTACCTGGCCACCATGCCGATGCACGCGATCACCGAGATTCACGGCGAGGTCGGCCTGCGGGAGCGGTTCCGGCTGGAGAGCGAGGCGTTCGACGCCGACGACCGCCGCCGCCTCGACGCGGCCCTGGACCTGGCCGCCCGACTGCACCACGACGACCGGCGCTCCCGGGAGCCGTACCTCAACCACCTGCTCCGGGTGGCGATCCGGATGATGCGCCACTACCAGGTACGCGACGTCGACGTGATCGTCGCCGGCCTGCTGCACGACGCCGTCGAGGACCACCCCGTCGAACTGGCCGGCGACCCGACCGCCCCCGACCCGACCGAGGCGGCGCTGGCGGTGCTCGCCGACCGGTTCGGCCCCCGGGTGGCCCGCCTGGTCGCCGCGGTCACCAACCCGCCGTGGGATCCGGCGCGGGACCGGAACGAGCAGTACCACGAGCACGTCGCCGCCAGCCTCGACCGGGACCCGTGGGCGCGGGTCATCAAGGTCTCCGACTTCACCGACAACGGCGTCGGCGTGATCCACTCCGTCGGGCCCAAGGTCGAGTCGTCGGCCCGCAAGTACCGTCCACTGGTGCCGGTCTTCCGCGACCTGGTCACCCGCCCCGACACTCCCCTGTCCGGGCCGGTGAAGCAGCACATCCTCGATCAGCTCGACCTGGCCGAGGAACGCTTCAGCGCCATCCTCGACCAGCCCGCCCACCCGGCCTGACCGGCACGCGCCCTCGGCGAACTCCCGGCCGGTGACGGCGAGCGGTCACCGCCCGGCACTCACCGCTCGGCAGGGGCAGTGGCCTGCGGGGCAGGCTCCCTGAGCCGGCTCACCAGCAGCGCGGCCTGGGCGACCGACCCGCCGCCGACACCGAGACCGCCACGCGCCGCCCCGTAGAACCGGTCCCGCGCCTCGTTGGCCCGGTGCAGCAGGTCGGGCAGGTGGTCACGGTCCTGCTGGCTACGGGCGAGACGCTCGACCGCCCAGACCGCGTCGCGCCACGCACGGGCCGCGGTCACCGTCGGCCCGTCGCCGAGCAGCAGCACGTTCTCCCAGGCGATCGTGTGCCGGAAATCGGCCTCGGCCAACGAGGCGAGTTCCTGCTCCCGGTCGAGGTAACCGCCGATCATCCGGCTGGCGATGGTGTGCACCTCCTTGAGCGCCCGCGCGAACTCGGCGTACGCGTCCAGCCGCCGCTCGTCCCAGCGCACCGTCTGGCGCCGACGCCACCGCGACCGGTCGGCGAGGGACGTGGCGACGATCGTGCCGATCGTGCCGATCAGCACACCGAGAAGGGCGGGCAACTGCGCGACGAGGCTCCCCATGGCGCAAAGCCTGCCAGCCGCCGGCAACCGGCAACCGGCAAGGCCGGCCACCGCCGCCGGGGAAGTCGAGCGGCCCAGCCGTCGACGATCCCGAACACCAAGCGACGCCGGCGCTCCCTATGCTCTGCGGAGGTTCCCTGATGTCAGGGCGCCACGGAAACTGAGCGGGGGCTCAATCATGCGTGTGGCACGCGTACTCGTATCCATGGCGCTCGCGGGCGTGTTGCTCGTCGGCTGCGGCGGCCAGGGCGACGGCGCCACCTGGTCTCCGGGTGCGTCGGAGCCGGCCGCATCCGCCGGCAACGGCATCGAGGACCTGACCCCGGAGAAGATCCTGGCCAAGGCGACGGACGCCCTGGAGAAGGCGGGATCCTTCCAGTTCAAGGGCGAGATGGCGGACAACGACGACCTCATGTCCGTCGACCTCAAGGTCGACGGCGACGATGTGATGGGCACGATCGACAACGCTGGCAGCAAAATCCACCTGCTCCTGGTGGGCGGCCAGCCGTACTTCAAGGCGAACGCCAGCTTCTGGAAGGAGACGGCCGGTCCGGAGGGCACGGGATTGGCCCGACTGATCGGTGACCGCTGGGTCAAGGTCGCTCCGGACGACAAGGACTTCGCCGACATCTTCAAGATCGCCGACCCGTACGAGCTGCTCAAGCCCGACGGGAAGATAGTCAAGGGCGAGGCCACGACCATCGACGCCGGCCCGGCCGTCGTGCTGATCGACAAGGACGACGAGAGCAGGTTGTACGTGGCGACGACCGGCGAGCCGTACCCGCTGCTCATCAAGGGCCCCGACGACGAGGGCGAGCTCGTCATCAGCGGGTTCGGCGCGTCCTTCCCCGAGATCGAGAAGCCGGCCGAGAGCGACGTCCTCGACTTCAGCGAGTTCACGTCCGAGGCGTGACGATCGCTGGACGGCGGGGGCGGGACGAGTGTCCCGCCCCCGCTGCGTCAGGGTGACCCGGATCAGGAGGTGAACTTGTCCAGGGCCAGCTCGATGGCGCCGCTGTCCGGCTGGGCGTACGACTTCATGGTCGACTTGTCGTAGGAGATGAAGCTCGGGCAGCGGACGGCCGGGGCGTTGATCCGGCCACCGTCACCGACCTTCTCGCCGGTCTGGGCGGCGTGGAAGGTCAGCGTGTAGCGCGAGGAGACGTACTCGACGGTGACCTGCTTGTCGTCGCGGTCCTTGTAGTCGCACTTGCGGGCCTCGCCCTCGCTGCCCTCCTCGAAGGTGAGGCAGCCGACGACCGACACCTTGGCCCAGTCGGTGGACTTGGCGTAGTAGGACTTGTTGACGCCGGCGGACTTGCTCAGCCAGGACGTCGGGCGGTCAGGGGAGTTGGCGAAGGTGTAGACCTTGGCCCTCTTCGCGTCGGTGAACGGTGCGGCGTTGAGGATCGGGCTGCCCTCGCACACCGACCTCAGGTCGCTGGAGCTGCGGGCGGTGATCGCGTTGTTGGTGTCCGGTTCGTTGGCCGGCGGGGCGCCGCTCTCGGTGGGCGAGGCGGTCGAGTTGCCGGACGCGGTGGGCGTCGGCTCGTCGTCGCCGGAAAACATGAAATAGCCGATGGTGCCGCCGCAGGCGACGAGCACCGCCATAACGGCGGCGCCGATGCCCAGGCCGAGATAGAGCCCCTTGTTCGCCGACTTCTGCGGCGGGGCGCCGTACGGCGGAGGCGGCGGCGGGACCGGCGCGCCGAACTGCGGCGGGTAGCCGGCTGCACCGGGCGGAAGCGGTTGACCGATCGGGGAGCCAGGCGGAAGCGGCTGACCAACTGGCGAACCGGGCGGGACCGGCTGTCCGACCGGCGAGCCGGGCGGGGTGCCCCACGCGGCGGCGTTCGGATCCGACTGCCCTCCGTACGGAGAGTGACTGTCACTCATTCGTTGCCCTTGTCACGTCGAGAGGTTCACTGGCAAATGATCACAGCCAGGGTAGTGAGCAGCACAAATCGAGCCAGCTTGGCGATTAGCGGGATTCCGCACTGTGGACGGTGCCGTCCGGAGCGTCGTCACCGTGGGTGTCACCAGGCACGTCGTACCCTGGCCGACCGGTGGTGTACCGGGGCAGCGGACCAGCCGCCGAAGCGCTCCGTGTCCGACTCCACACGACAAGTAAGGCAACAATCCGGCAACGACGGGATCAGGGGAGGCCGACGACGCGGTCGGCCCAGCGGCCCAGCAGGGCGGCGTCGTGGCTGATCACCAGCACACCCGCGTCGTGCCGTCGCTGGTAGTCCTTGACGACCGCCGCGACGTGGGCCTGCGTGGAGGCGTCCAGCATGGCGGTCGCCTCGTCGCAGAGCAGGTAGCCGGGCTCGTGCACCAACGACCGGGCCAGACACGCCCGTTGCAGCTGACCGTCGCTCACCGCGTGCGGGCGGCGGGTCAGCAGGTCGGCGGTGAGCCCGACGGCAGCGGCGAGTTCGGCGGTACGCGCCTGTACCCGTTCCTCGGGCGTGCCGACCGCCCGCAGCGGTTCGGCGATCACGTCGGCCAGGCTGAGCCGGGGGTCGGTGGCGGCGCGGGGGCTCTGGAACAGGATCGCCACCCGGGTACGCACCGCGACCGGCACCTGGTGCCGGATCCCGGTCACCGGCGTGCCGTCGACGCTGACGTGCCCGGCGTCCGGGGCGTGCAGCAGGGCCAGCAGCCGGGCCAGAGTGGACTTTCCGCTGCCGGAAGGGCCACGCAGCCCCACCGTCTCGCCGGGGGCGATGTGCAGGTCCACGCCGTCGAGCACGCGCTGACGGTCGTAACTGGCACTGACCTGGCAGGCGGCCAGGCCGCGGGCGGTCATGCCGGTGCTCCGGCGGCAACCTGGGCCTGGTCGAGCGGATGGTGGCAGGCGAGGCGGCCCACCCCGGCAGCGGTGACCTCCGGCTGCACCTGGCAGGCGTCGGTGGCGCGGGCGCAGCGGGCGGCGAAGGCGCAGCCGGCGGGCAGGTCGGTGAGCATCGGCGGGTGTCCCGGTACGGGCCGGAAGGCCCGCTGCGGCAGCGCGTCGAGCAGCGCCGCACTGTAGGGGTGCGTGGGCGCGGTGAACAGGGCGCCGGCGGGGGCGTGCTCGACGACGCGGCTGGCGTACATCACGGCGACGGTGTCGGCCACCCGCTCCGCCGCGGCGAGGTCGTGGGTGATCAGCAGCACCGCCGCGCCCGCGTCACAGCGGCGGCGCAGCAGGTCCAGCGTGTGGTCGACCAGCGGGCGGTCCAGGCCGGTGGTCGGCTCGTCGGCCAGCAGCAACGGCGGGTCGGGGGCGAGCGCCAGGGCGGTCGCCAGCCGCTGCGCCATCCCGCCGGACAACTCGTGCGGGTAGCGGTCGAGGTCGGCCGGGTCCAGACCGACGTCGGCGGCGAGCCGGTCGGCGGCGGCCGGGGCGGCGGCCCGGGAGTGACCGTGGGCGCGCAACGTCTCCACCAGCAGCCGGCGGCCGGTCCGCACCGGGGTCAGTGAGGTGGCGGGGCTCTGTGGCACCAGCCCGACCGCCCTCCCCCGCACCTGCCGGGCGAGCTGGCGGTGCCCGCAGGCGAGCAGGTCGAGCGCACCGGCGCCGGCCCCGCCGGGGTGCAGCAGGGCGCTGCCGGTGACCGTGGCGTTGGCCGGCAGCAGGCCGAGCAGCGCGTGAGCCAGGACGGACTTGCCGCAGCCCGACTCGCCGACGACGGCGAGTAGTTCGCCGGGTCGGATGGTCAGGTGCAGGTCGGTGACGGCGTGCACGACGGCGTCGGGCAGCCGGAACCGGACGGTCAGCCCGGACACGGCCAGCAACGGCCGGTCGTCGCGGGGCCGACGGTCGTCGGTGGCGGGCAGGGTGCTGGTGGTGGTCATAGTTGCAGCTCCGCGCGTACCCGGGGGTCGAGGCGGTCCCGCCAGCGGGCGGTGAGGGTGGCCAGCGCGAGGGTGACCACGATCAGCACCAGCCCGGGGGTGAGACTGGCCCACCAGGCGCCGGTGAGCAGGGACGCCCGACCATCGTTGATCATGTTGCCGAGGGAGGCGAGGTGCGGTGGCAGGCCCAGGCCGAGGAAGGACAGGGCGGTCTCGTGCCAGACCGCGTGCGGGATCATCAGCGTGGTGGCCAGCGCGAGCCGGGGCAGCACGTGCGGCAGCAGGTGCCGGGTGAGCACGCGTACCCGACCGGCGCCACCGGAGACGGCCGCGTCGACGAACGGCCGGTGGCGCAGGCTCAGCAGCTCGGAGCGGACGATCCGGGCGGTTGACAGCCAGTGGGTGAGCCCGATGGAGAGCATCACCGCGCCGAGGCTCGGCCGCAGCATCGCGACGATGAAGATGCCCAGCAGCAGGTGCGGCAACGCGGCGATGGTGTCCACCAACCGCATCAGAGCCCGGTCGACCCAGCCGCCGAGCGTGCCGGCGAGCGCGCCGACGGCGCCGCCGATGACCGCCGCCACCAGCGCGGCGACGACCCCGACGAGCAGCGATACGCGCAACCCGTAGAGGCTGCGGTGGGCCACGTCGCGGCCGAGGTCGTCGGTGCCGGCCGGGTGGGCCGGCGACGGGGCCAGTCGGGTACGGGCCAGGTCGACGGCGCTCTGGTCCAGTGGCCAGAGCACCGGGGCGAGCAGGCAGGCGAGCACGGTGGCGGCGAGCACGGTGCCGGCGACGATCACGCCGACCCGCCCGGGGCGGGGGCGCGGCAGCCGGCGGACGCGGGCGAGGACGGTGGCGGTCATTCGAGGCGTACCCGGGGGTCGGCGGCGGCGTAGGCGAGGTCGGTGGCGAGGTTCGCGGTCAGCACCACGACGGTGGTGGCCAGCGTGGTCGCGGCCAGCAGCGGGAAGTCGCTGCCCAGTGCGGCCTGCACGGTCACCGCGCCCAGGCCGGGCAGCGAGAACACGGTCTCCACCAGCACCGCGCCACCGACGAGTTCGGGCAGGTGGGTACCGATCAGGGTGAGGAAGGGCAGCAGGCCGGTGCGCAGCGCGTGACCGAACAGGACGGTGCGTCCGGGCAGGCCGCGGGCGCGGGCGGCCAGCACATGGTCGTCACGGAGGCTGTCGGCGACCGAGTCCCGGATGAACAGCACGAACCAGGGTGCCTGGGACAGCGCCAGCACGCCGACCGGCAGGATCAGGTGCCGGGCGACGTCGGCCGGGTCGGTGCGGGTGGCGGTCACGTCTGTCAGTCCGCCGGCGGGCAGCCAGCCGAGGCTGAGCGCGAACACCGCGATCGCGGCCAGGCCGAGCCAGAAGACAGGCACCGACTGGATGGCGTACGCGCTCGTCCGTAGCGCCCGGTCGAACCAGCCACCACGCCGGTACGCGGCGAGGGTGCCCAGCAGCAGGCTGGCCACCAGCACCACGGCCAGCGCGGCGCCGACCAGCAGGAGGGTCCAGCCGGCGCGGGCGGCCAGCACGTCGGCCACCGGTTCGTGCCGGCTGGTCGACCAGCCCAGGTCGCCGCGGAGCAGGTTGCCGACCCAGCGGGCGTACTGCACCGGCAGCGGGTCGTCGACGCCCCAGTTGGCCCGGATCTGGGCGAGGTTCTCCTCGCTGGTGGTGAAGGCCGCCGCACCGGCGTACTGCTGGGCCGGGTCGACCGGGGAGGCGGCGCCGAGGGCGAACATGCCGGCGCTGGTGGCGGCGAGCACCGGGACGGCCACCAGCAGCCGGCGGCGGGCCACGCGGCCCGCCTCGGCCAGCCGCCGGCGGGTCCGGGTCGGTGCGGTCACGATCGCCGGCTCCAGGTGTGGATGTTCCACCAGAGACTGTTGGCCACGTCGTGTTCGTGCGGCTCGACCCGGGCGGTGACGCCGTCGACCGTGTCTCGGACGACGTAGGTGTGCTCCAGGTAGGTGAGGAACACCCACGGCACGTCGGTGGCGAGTTGCCGCTGGAAGGTGGCGTAGGCGGCCTTGCGCCGCGCGGGGTCGGCCTCGGCACGGCCCTCGCGCAACGCCCGGTCGGTCACCCCGGAGGCGTACGAGCCGGGGTTGAAGAAGCCCTGCCCGGCGAAGTCGGAGTGGAACAGCTTGTAGGAGACGAAGTCCGGGTCGTACGGGGTGCCGTAGCCCATGATCAGGGCGTCCTTGTTCATCCGGGGCGTGATGGCGTCCCAGGTCAGCCCCGCAGGGTTGATCGCGATGCCGATCTTCTTCGCGTCGGCGGTGACCGCGAGGGCGAGTTCCTTGCGCAGGCTGTCGGCGGCCGGGTACATCAGACTGAGTTCGGCGCGCGTGCCGTCCTTGACCCGGATGCCGTCCGGGCCGGGCCGCCAGCCGGCGGCGTCCAGCAGCGCGGTCGCGGCGGCCGGGTCGGCGGTGGGCGTGCCGGCCACCGACGGCTCGGCGAACTCCGACGACGGCGGCACCGGCCCGTACGCCGGCTCGCCCGCCCCGCCGAGCACGCCGTTCACCATGGCCACGCGGTCCACCGCGGCGTTCAGGGCACGGCGTACGGCCACGTCGGCGGTGACCGGGTTACCCATCGGCAGCATGACACCCCGGTAGTCGGCGGTGGGCACCCGCACCACCTGGTACCCGGCCTGCGCGTCGAAGCCGGTGGCCAGCTTCGGCGGCAGCTCGGCGGCGTCGAACTCCCCGGCCCGGGCGCGCTGCGCGCGGACGTTGTCGTCGGGGACGAACGCGACGACCACGCTCTTGTTGGCGGGTCGCCCGCCCCAGTACCGGTCGTTGGCGGCCAGCACCAGGCGGTCGCCGGGGGTCCAGGAGGTGACCCGGTACGGCCCGGTGCCGATCGGCTGGCGGTTGAACGCGGCCTTGTTGATGTCCTGGCCGGCCAGGGCACCGGCCGGCACGATGCCCAGGGCCAGGCGCTGCAGGAACGGCGCGTACGCGTACCGGAGGGTGAAGACCACGGTGGCCTCGTCCGGCGCGGTGACCGAGGCGAGCATGTCCAGATCGGAGCGCAGCGTGGAGTCGACCTTCTCGTCGAGCACCGCCTGGTAGGTGAATACGACGTCCCGCGCGGTCAGCGGGGTGCCGTCGTGGAAGACAACTCCGTCGCGCAGCCGGGCGGTGACGGTCCTGCCGTCGTCCGACACGCTGGGCAGTTCCCGGGCGAGCGCGGGCACGAGCTGGTTGCGCCCGTCCCGCCCGACCAGCCCGTCGAAGATCAACGAGCCGCCGTCGACGCCGTAGTTGAGCACCGGGTTGAGGGTGTCCGGCTCCCCGGCGGTCGCCACCACCAGGGTGCCGCCGCCGGCCTCGGCACCCGAGGTGGCGGTCGGTGCGGAGCAGGCGGCGAGGGTGAGCAGCACGGCGGCGCTGGCGGCCAGCCGGAGGCCGGTCGGTCGAGGCATGGGCGGTACGGCTCCTCGCGGTTGACGACGACAGGAACGGCGACCAACCCGAGCCCGCCCGGATACGACGTGACCCGTTCGGGCCGCCGAGTACGATCTTGGACGCCGCACCGCCATACTTACGTAATTGCAAAACTATGGCAAGAAGCCACCGTGTGGCGGACGCCACCCCGCCGACCAGCGCCGCAGCCGATCGTGCGCGGACGGCGGCACGGCCCGGCGACTAGCTGCCGGCCCACCGGGTACGCCCAGCCCATGGGTAGCCACAAGCACAACAAGCACGACCACGGCGGCGAGTCGGCACGCGGCCGGCAGCATCCGGGCAGCGGCGCCCCGGGTCGACAGGGTTCGCCGGTGGAACGCTCACCCCAGCGCCGGCGCGAGCGGGCCGCGACCGGGACATCCGGCACCGAACGCGACCACGGCCGGTCCAAGCTCGCCCACGAGGGACGAATTCACCGTCAGGGCACCGGCTGAGCCGCACGCGCCAGGGCCGCCAGCCGGCCTCGATAGCGGCGCCGATGGCGGAGCCACCAGCAGAGGCCGCCCGGCCCCCAGTGGGGAGCCTGGCGGCCGGGCGGACCGGTGCGGGTCGCTACCGCGCGGCGGCGAGCCCGTCGCGCCGCGGAAGGCGGCGCCCTGGGTCACTCGTCGTCGGCGCCGCCCTCGTCGCCCTCGTCGCCACCGAAGGAGTCGAAGACCTCCTCGGCGATCATGCCGCCGGCGAAGCCGAGTGCCGCACCACCGACCACACCGGCGGCGACGGCCCCCATCAGCCGATCACTTTCAGTGAATCCGCCTCACCCGGCCACCGGGCCGATCAGCGAGTCGTGCGGCCCGGTGGTGCCCGCCGGGTACTCCCGCAGGGGCACCGTCTCCGCCTTCCAGGCGGCCAGCACCGGCTCGATGATGCGCCAGCACTCCTCGGCCACGTCGCCACGCACCGACAGGGTCGGATCCCCCTCGAACGCGCCGCGCAGCACCTCGCCGTAGGGCGGCAGGTCGCCGGGGCCGAAGTCCGCCGACAGTCGTACCTGTTCGAGTTCGAACGGGTCACCGGGACCGTTGATGTTGAGATCCAGGCCCAGCCGGTCCGGACCGAACCCGATCCGCAGCCGGTCCGGGTGTTCGTAGCCGGTAAGCCCGTCCGGCACCCGGGTCGGTTGCTTGAAGGTGATAATCGCCTCCTTGCGGGTGGCGGCCATCGCCTTGCCGGAGCGCAGCCGGAACGGCACCCCGGCCCAACGCCAGGTGTCCACGGTCAACACGACCTCGGCGAGCGTCTCGGTACGGCGAGCCGGGTCGACACCCGGCTCGGCGGCGTAGTCGGGCAGCCGGCGTCCGCCGACCTCGCCCGCCGTGTACCGGGCCCGCCGGCTGTACGCGACCGGATCGTCGTGCCACAGCCGGGTGGCCCGCAGCACCTGCGCCTTGCGGCCCCGCAACTCCTCGGCCCGCAGGGTGGGCGGAGGGTCCATCGCGAGCAGGGCGAGCACCTGGAGCAGGTGGCTCTGCACCATGTCGACCAGCGCGCCGGCGCCGTCGTAGTAGCCGGCCCGGCCCTCCAGGCCCAGCGTCTCGTCGAAGACGATGTCCACGCACGCCACGTGCGCCGAGTTCAGCACCGGCTCGAAGATCCGGTTGGCGAAGCGCAGGCCGAGCAGGTTCAGCACCGTCGACTTGCCGAGGAAGTGGTCGATGCGGTGGACCTGCTCCTCCGGTACGAGGGTCGCCAGCAGGTCGTTGAGCGAGCGGGCCGAGATGCGGTCGACGCCGAACGGCTTCTCCAGCATCAGCCGGGTGCCGGGCGGCACGCCGATGCGAGCCAACGCGGCGGCCGTGCGGGCGGTCACCATCGGCGGCAACGCGAAGAAGATCACCAGCGGTCCCACGCACTCCCGCAGCAGCCGCCGCAGGTCGTCCTCGTCGGTCACGTTTGCGGGCACGTACCGGGTTCCGCTGACCACCTCGGACTCCCGGGGGCCGTCGGCGCCGACGGTGGCGAACGAGTCGGCCACCCGACGGCGCCACCGCTCGTCGCCCCAGTCGTCCATGCCGCTGCCGATCAGCGTCAGGCCGGGCACCGCGCCGCTGGCCACCAGCCGGCCCAGCCCGGGCAGCAGCAGCCGCGCGGTCAGGTCGCCGCTGGCGCCGAGCACCAACAGCGTCTGCCGTACGGGTTCGGCGGTGGCGGCACTTCCGGGGGCGGCTGCGGGGGCGCTCGGGGACGGCGTCGTCATGGCTCCACCTTGCCCTGTCCCCCGGGCCGGCAGGCATCGGGTCCCGATCATGTCCGGGCGCCGGCCGCCGCGGCGGCCGGCGCCCGGCCCGGCCGGCGGGGAATCCGGCCAGTCCCCGCGTCGGGGTGGCGCGGCGATCTTCGTGTGGCAGTCTGGGTTCACCCGCCGGCCGGACGACGCCGGGCGGCGTGCCGACCCCGCGAGGAGACGATCGATCCGATGGCTGCGGACGTCACCAGCACCGACGAGTGGCAGGCCCTGCGCAAGCACGCCGAGGAGATCCGTGGAGCGCATCTGCGGGACCTGTTCGCCACCGACCCCGACCGCGGCGAACGGTTGACCGTCGAGGTGGCCGACCTCTACGTCGACTACAGCAAGAACCTGGTCACCGACGAGACCCTCGCCCTGCTGACTGCGCTGGCCGAGCGGGTCGGGCTCGCCGACCGGATCACCGCGATGTTCGCAGGCGCCCACATCAACGGCACCGAGGACCGGGCCGTACTGCACACCGCGTTGCGGTTGCCCCGCGACGCCGCGCTCACCGTCGACGGCCAGGACGTGGTGGCCGACGTGCACGCCGTACGGGAGCGGATGGCACAGTTCGCCGACAAGGTGCGCTCCGGGCAGTGGCGCGGGCACACCGGCGAGCGGATCCGCACCGTGGTCAACATCGGCATCGGCGGCTCCGACCTCGGCCCGGTGATGGCGTACGAGGCGTTGAAGGCGTACCGCGACGGCGGCCTCAGCTGCCGCTTCGTGTCTAACATCGACCCGACCGACATCCACGACACCACGTCCGACCTGGACCCGGCGACCACCCTGTTCGTGGTGGTGTCGAAGACGTTCTCCACCCAGGAGACCCTGGCCAACGCCCACCAGGCCCGGCGCTGGCTGCTGGCCGGCCTCGGCGCCGGCGAGGACGCGGTGGCCCGCCACTTCGTCGCGGTCAGCACCAACGCCCAGCGGGTCGGCGACTTCGGCATCGACCCGGCGAACATGTTCGGCTTCTGGGACTGGGTCGGCGGGCGGTACTCGCTGCCCTCGGCGGTGGGCCTGTCGGTGATGCTGTCCATCGGGCCGGAGCGCTTCGACGAGCTGCTCGGCGGCTACCACGCCGTCGACGAGCACTTCCGCACCACCCCGGCGGCCCGCAACGCGCCGGTGCTGCTCGGGCTGCTCAACGTGTGGTACACCAACTTCCTCGGCGCGCAGACCCACGCGGTGCTGCCGTACTCGCAGTACCTGCACCGGTTTCCGGCGTACCTGCAGCAGCTGACCATGGAGAGCAACGGCAAGTCGGTCCGCACCGACGGGCGGTCGGTGTCGTACGACACCGGAGAGATCTTCTGGGGCGAGCCCGGCACCAACGGCCAGCACGCCTTCTACCAGCTGCTGCACCAGGGCACCCGGCTGGTGCCGGCGGACTTCATCGGGTTCAGCGAGCCCAACCACGAGATCGGCGACATGCACGACCTGTTCATGTCGAACTTCTTCGCCCAGACCGCGGCGCTGGCCTTCGGTCGCACCGCCGAGCAGGTCGCGGCGGAGGGCACCCCGGCCGAACTCGTACCGCACCGGGTGATGGCGGGCAACCACCCGACCACGTCGATCGTGGCCGACCGGCTGACCCCGGCGACCCTCGGGCAGTTGGTCGCCCTCTACGAGCACATCGTCCTCACCGAGGGCGCGATCTGGGACATCAACCCGTTCGACCAGTGGGGCGTCGAACTGGGCAAGGTGATGGCCAACCAGCTCGCCCCTCTGCTCACCGGTGACCGGGCGGACCTCGCCGACCTCGACTCCTCCACCGCCGCCCTGATCCGCCGTTACCGGGCACAGCGCCGGCGGGACTGATGCCCGCCGGGTGACGCCGTCACCCTCCACAGTCGCTCCGGCGACGATGATCGTTCGGCTGTCTTTCGGTCCGCTCTGGCCCAATGGGTCCGGCGCGGGTACCCGGACTTCCCCGTGGTCCGGGTACCCGCGTCCCTGACGCGACCGAGGAGCAGCGCATGACGACGACCGACGTACGCGTGTTCGAGACCGCTGGCGAGCACGCCGGTGCGGCGCGGCTGCTGGAACGCACCCTGTTCGAGGTGAAGCGGGTCATCGTCGGCCAGGACCAGCTGGTGGAGCGGCTGCTGACCGCGCTGCTGGCCCGGGGCCACTGCCTGCTGGAGGGCGTGCCCGGCGTGGCCAAGACCCTCGCCGCGGAGACCCTGGCCACGGCGGTGGGCGGCAGTTTCTCCCGGATCCAGTTCACCCCCGACCTGGTGCCGTCGGACATCCTCGGCACCCGGATCTACCGGGCGTCGAAGGAGAGCTTCGACGTGGAGCTGGGGCCGGTGATGGCCAACGTCGTCCTCGCCGACGAGATCAACCGGGCTCCGGCCAAGGTGCAGTCGGCACTGCTGGAGGTGATGGCCGAGGGACATGTCTCGCTCGGCGGGCGGACCTACCCGGTGCCGACCCCGTTCCTCGTGCTGGCCACCCAGAACCCCATCGAGTCCGAAGGGGTGTACCAGCTCCCCGAGGCCCAGCGGGACCGGTTCCTGATGAAGATCGTGGTCGGCTACCCCACCGACGACGAGGAGCTGGGCATCCTCTACCGGATGGGCACCGGCACGCCGGCCGCCCGGCCGGTGCTGGACCCGGCCCGGCTGCTGGCGTTGCAGGCCCGCGCCCGGGAGGTGTTCGTCCACCACGCCCTGGCCGAGTACGTCGTCCGGCTGGTGCTGGCCACCCGGGACCCGCGCCGGTTCGGGCTGGCGGACGTGGCCACCCAGCTGGCGTACGGGGCGAGCCCGCGCGCCACGCTCGGCCTGGTGGCCGCGTCCCGGGCCCTGGCGCTGCTGCGCGGACGCGACTACGTGCTGCCCGCCGACGTGCGGGAGGTCGCCGGTGACGTGCTCGCCCACCGGTTGGTGCTCTCCTTCGACGCGGTCGCCGACGACGTCGACCCGGCCGAGCTGGTGCGGCGGGTCGTCGAGGCCGTGCCGCCACCACAGATCGCCCCCGCCCAGGAGCACCAGGGGCCCGGCCTGGGGACGGCCGCGTGAACCAGGACTCGACCAGCCTCGGACGGCTCGCGCCGCAGCGCCGCCTGCGCCGACTGGAACTGACCATCACCCGCCGCCTCGACGGGCTGCTGCACGGGCAGCACCACGGCCTGCTGCCCGGGCCGGGCAGCGAGCCGGCCGGCAGCCGCGAGTACCGCCCCGGCGAGGACGAGGTGCGGCGGATGGACTGGTCGGTGACGGCGCGCACCGCCGTGCCGCACGTGCGTACCGTCGACGCCGACCGGGAGCTGACCACCTGGACCCTGGTGGACGCGAGCCCGAGCATGGACTTCGGCACCGCCGAGCTGGAGAAGCGGGAGCTGGCGGTGGCCGCGGTGGCGGCCGTCGGTTTCCTGACCGCAGGCACCGGCAACCGGCTGGGCGCGCACGTGCTCGGCGACGCCGGGGTACGCCGCTTCCCCGCCCGCACCGGGCGGTACCACCTGCTCGGCCTGCTCCGGGCGCTGCTGGACGTACCCCGTGGTCGGCCCGCCACCCAGCCGGTGTCGCTGGCGGACGCGATCGACGGGCTGCGCCGCTCGGCCGGCCGACGCGGCCTCGCGGTGGTGGTCTCCGACTTCCTCGACGGCCTGCCCGACGAGGGCGTGGCCGGTGCCGACGCCGCCCCGCCGGACTGGGAAGGGCCGTTGCGCCGGCTGGCCGCGCGGCATCAGGTGCTCGCCGTGGAGGTCCGCGACCCGCGCGAGTTGGAACTGCCCGACGTCGGCCTGATCACGCTGGTCGACCCGGAGAGCGGGCGCCGCCGCGAGGTGTCCACCGGCAGCCGCCGGCTACGCGAGCGGTACGCGGCGGCTGCCGCCGCCCAGCGGTTGGCGGTGGCGCGGGCGTTGCGCCGGGCCGGGGCGGCGCACCTGCCGCTGAGCACCGACCGGGACTGGATCGCCGACATCGTCCGACACGTGCACGCCCAACGCCGGCTCGCCCGCGCCACCCGACCTCAGCAGGGAGGCATAGCGTGACCTGGGAATCTCCCGAACGGCTGTGGCTGCTGGCCGGGGTGGCCGCCCTGGTCGTCGGCTACCTGCTGATGCAGAAGCGGCACAGCCGGTACGCCGTCCGGTTCACCAACCTGCGGCTGCTGGACAAGGTCGCGCCGGCCCGTCCGGCGTGGCGCCGGCACGTGCCGGCCGGCCTGTTCATCGCCATGCTGGCGCTGCTGGTGGTCGGCTTCGCCCGGCCGACCGACGAGGTACGGGTGCCCCGCGAACGGGCCACCGTCATCGTGGCGGTCGACGTGTCCCGGTCCATGCTCGCCGACGACGTGCCACCGGACCGGCTGGTCGCGGCGAAGGACGCGGCCCAGGAGTTCGTCGCCGACCTGCCGGAGGAGTTCAACGTCGGGCTGGTCGCCTTCGCCGGCAGCGCGTCGGTGCTGGTCGCCCCGAGCGGTGACCGGAAGACGGTGGCGGCGGGCATCGACCGGCTCGACGAGGGCGTCACCGGCGTCCAGGGCACGGCGATCGGCGAGGCCATCGGCTCCGCGTTGGAGTCGATCCGCACCCTGGACGCCCAGGCGGCCGACCAGCCGCCGCCGGCCCGGGTGGTGGTGCTCTCCGACGGGGCCAACACGTCGGGGCGCGACCCGGCGATGGCCGCCACCGACGCGGTGGAGGCGGGCGTGCCGGTCGACACCATCTCCTTCGGCACCGCCGACGGCCGCATTGCCGGAGGCCAACTGGTGCCGGTCGACGGGGAGACCCTGCGCGCGGTGGCCGAGCAGGCCGGCGGCGGCTACTACGAGGCGGGCAGCGTCGACGAGCTGCGCGAGGCGTACGCCGACATCGGCTCGTCGGTCGGCTACCGGACCGAACGGCAGGACGTGTCGGCGCGGTTCATCGGTGGCGGCCTGGTGCTCGCCCTGCTGGCCGCCGCCGCCTCGATGTTCTGGTTCTCCCGCCTGCCCTGACGGCCTCTTCCCGCCCCGGCGGCCGCGTTCCCTGCGGCTTGGACGCCCATCGAAGGGACATCGCCATGACGAGCACGATTCCGGGACTGGGCGAGCCGCGTGGACCGCGGTTCGTCTCCCCCGACCTGGTTCCCGACGACCGGCGGCCGGCCGGCGCACCGCCGGTCGTACCCGGCGGCTTCCCGGCCAGGTCCGACACCCCGCCGGCCGGGCCCGACGCCGCGCCGGGTGGGCCCGCCGATCCGCCCGGCGGTCCGTCGCGGTGGCCCCGGTTGCTGCTGGCCGGGCTGGCCCTGGTGGCGGTGTCGGCGGGCGCCGGTGGCGTCGCCGGTCACCTCGCCGCTGGCGACGACCCGCCGGAGGTCGCCCTGGGCGCACCATCGGTCGGCACCGTGCCGGGCACCGGCGCCGACCTGGTCGCCGCAGCCGACCGGGTGCTGGCCGGGGTGGTGTCGGTGCAGGTGTCGACCGCCGGCCGGGGTGCGTCCGGGTCCGGCTTCCTGATCGACGGCCGGGGGCACGTGGTCACCAACGACCACGTGGTGGCCCGGGGCGGCACGATCCACGTCGTCGGTCAGGACGGTCGGCGGCTCACCGCCCGGTTGGTCGGCCGGGACCCGGGTACGGACATCGCCGTGCTACGGGTCGATCCGGGCAACGGGCTGCGCCCGCTGCCGCTGGCGCCCAGCGGTCAGACCCGGGTCGGGGAGCCGGTTCTGGCCGTCGGTTCGCCGCTGGGGCTCTCCGGCACGGTGACCGCCGGGATCGTCAGCGCGCTGGACCGGCCGGTACGGCTCGGCGGCGGGGCCCGGCAGCCGGCGGTACAGACCGACGCGTCGATCAACCCCGGCAATTCGGGCGGTCCGCTGGTCAACGGCCGGGGTGAGGTGGTCGGCGTCAACACCGCCATCGCCACACTGGAGGGCAGCGGCAACATCGGCATCGGCTTCGCCGTCCCGATCGACCGCGCGGCACAGGTGGCACGGGGGCTGATCGCGAGGGGATGACTGGCACATGCGGCTGCTCGTGGTGGAGGACGAGGAGGATCTGGCCGGCGCGCTCCGGGTCGGGCTGGTCCGCGCCGGCTACGCCGTCGACCTCGCGGTCGACGCGGCCCAGGCGTACGAGCTGCTGCTGGTCAACGCGTACGACCTGATGCTGCTGGACGTCAACCTGCCGGACGTGGACGGGTTCGCGGTGTGCCGTGCGATCCGCTCCGGCGCGGTGGAGGTCGCCGGCGGGCAGGACCTGCGGGTGCTGATGCTCACCGCCCGCGGGGCGCTCGGCGACCGGGTTCGCGGGCTCGACGAGGGCGCGGACGACTACCTGGTGAAACCGTTCGCACTCGCCGAGTTGCTGGCACGGGTACGGGCGCTGTTGCGCCGGGACACCGGCGGCACCGGGGTGGTGCTCACCGTGGGGGCGCTGACCCTGGACGTGGCCCGCCACGAGGTCCGGCGGGGTGCCCGACACCTGCACCTGACGCGCAAGGAGTTCGGCGTGCTGGAGTACCTGATGACCCACCCGGGCCGGGTGGTGCCGGCCGAGGAACTGCTGGAACACGTCTGGGACGCCAACACCGACCCGTTCACCGAGACCGTCCGGGTCACCGTGGGTACCCTGCGGCGCAAACTCACCGGTGACGGCGACGACCCACCGATCGAGACGGTGATCGGGCGCGGCTACCGGTTACGGGAGGTGGCGGCGTGAGCGAGCGTCAGCGAGCGAACCATCAGCGCAGTAGCGAGGTGGCGGCGTGAGACTGTTCCGGTCGATCCGGTTCCGGCTGACGGTGCTCTACTCCACGCTGTTGTTCGCGCTGGCCGGGGCGGGTCTGGTGGTGGCGTCCGTGGCGGTGGACCGGGCGGTCGACCCGAAGCCGATCACCGAGCGGTACCAGGCGCATCTCTACAAGAAGAAGGCCGACGGCCGCACCGTGGCGACCGGCACCACCATCGAGGTGGCCGAGGTGCAGCAGATCGAGGACGAGGTGAACCTGCGGCTGTTGCAGTCCGTCCGGGACTACTCGCTGATCGCCCTCGGCGGCCTCTTCGTGGCCAGCCTCGGCATCGGATGGGTGCTCTCCGGCCGGGCGTTGCGTCCGGTGGGCGCGATCGCCCGCACCGCCCGGGAGATCCAGGCCACCGACCTGTCCCGCCGGATCCGGCTGACCGGCCCGCGCGACGAGCTGCGCGACCTCGGCGACACCATCGACTCCATGCTGGACCGGCTCGATCACGCCTTCCGCGCCCAGCGGCAGCTCATCGACGACGCCTCGCACGAGTTGCGCAGCCCGTTGGCGATCATCCGGGCCAACCTGGACGCGTCGCTGACCTCGCCGGAGGCCACCGAGCAGGAGCGCACCGCCGCGGTGGCGACGGTGGACCGGGCCACCACCCGGATGTCCCGGCTGGTGGAGGACCTGCTGGCCACGGCCCGCCGGGACGCCGATTCGATGGCCGACACCGACGTCGACCTCAGCACCGTGGCCCGGGAGGCGGGCGAGGACTTCGTCCCGCTGGCCGCCGAGCGTGGGCTGCGCCTGCGGTACGCGCTCGGCGCGGACCTCACGCTCATCGGCGACCCGGACGCGCTGCGCCGCGCCGCGAGCAACCTGCTGTCCAACGCGGTACGCCTCTCCCCGGTGGGCGGCGCGATCACCGTGGCGACCGGCCGGCAGGGTGGCTGGCTGTGGCTGGCCGTCGTCGACCAGGGACCGGGCATCGCCGAGGACGACCAGACGCGGGTGTTCGACCGGTTCTGGCGTGGCGAGACCGCCCGGGGCGGCTCCGGCGACCGGCGGACCGGGCTGGGGTTGGCCATCGTCCGGCAGATCGTCGAGTCGCACGGCGGGCAGGCGGTGGTCTTCTCCCGGCCCGGAGCGGGCAGCACCTTCGTACTCTGGTTGCCGGCCGCCGACCGCGCCGATGACGCTGCGCCACCGGTCGACTCACCGGTGTGACCTGCGCCGATCCGACCAGGTCCGGCCACGGCGAACCGTGCCCCCGGCCGGGCGTCACGGCGTCGACGCCGTGACGCGCACCGGCTGATCTGTCACGCAACTGTCATCCAACCGTGCGGTCGACTCCAAGGTCGTTGCGCAAGGTTGTGGTCGATCGGGACGGCGCGTCGGGTCGCCGGCATCGACGACGAAGGAGACCGCTGTGGTGATGCCGTGGCCCTGGCCCATGCCCGACGACCACTCCTTCCGCGCGCTCTGGGACACCCCGCAGGACCACGACGAGGACGTCCGGCTCGCCGCGCTGGTCGCCCAGCGGCTTAGCGCCGACTGGACGACCCGTCGGCAGCAGATCACGGTGATGGTGCAGAACCGCGTCGTGATCCTCACCGGACTGGTCGCAGGGGCGGAGCACCGACGGGCCGCCGGTGAGCTGGCCTGGGACATCGAGGGCGTGGCGGACGTGTGCAACGCCCTGCGGCTCGCCGGACACCGGCGCGGTCGCCGCTGATCTCCGGCCCGCCCGCGACGCCCGGCACCGGTGGCGCGGGCGGGCCGGACGCAACCTTCGACTCAGGCGCCGGAGCCGCCCCTGCCCGCACCGACGGAGTCTTCGGCGGCGAGCTGTGCGAGCGCCTCGGCACGGCTCTCCGCGACCCGGAACACCTCGTCCAGGCGGGTGACCCGCAGTACCCGGCGGATCAGCGGCGAGACCGCCGCGACGCAGAGCAGCGCGCCACGGTCGACGGCGGCGCGGTGGGCGCGCACGAGCAGCCCGAGGGCGGTCGAGTCGATCAGGTCGGTCCGGCCGAGGTCCACCACGACGTGGCCGCCCATGTCGGCCGCGTGCCGCAACGCCATCCGCAGGGTGTCGCCGGTGTCGAGGTCCACATCACCGGCGACGGTCACCACCGTCACGTCGCCGAGGTGCTCGATGCCGAGGATGCCGCCCGGTACGCCGCCGGAGGCCGGGCCGAGTCTTGTGCAGTGGGCGCACCGGTGCGGGCCGGCGGCCAGCGGCGAACCGCTCCAGCCGTGCTCGGACACCAGGGTCCACACCACCTCACCATCGGACGGCACGCGGGGGCCGGCGACGGTGTCACCGCAGCTGTCACAGGTCAGGGTGACCAGGTGGTCGTACAGGACGACGGCCATACCGTGCTCCTTCCCACGTCGGAGAGGTCGATCCCCCACCCTGCCGGCATCAGGTGGCGGGGACCGCGCGGACACATGACGGTTGGGTGACGAATCGCCTTCCGGCCGCTGGCGGGTCGGATGGCCGACCACGGGTCCGGCACTTGCCGCCCGACCCGCGAGAATGCACATAGAGAGATCCAGCGATGACCCTGCGCGACGGGAGGTCGAGGAATGCGGACCGGACTACCCGCCGACGAACCGGTCGGCACGCTGGAAGTGGTGCACCGGTTCCGGGGGCCGATGCCGACCGGGGTGACCGTGTCGCACCGCGGACGGATCTTCGTCAACTTCCCCCGCTGGGGCGACGAGGTCCCCGCGACCGTGGTCGAGCTGCACCGCGGGCGCGAGGTGCCCTTCCCCAACCTGCGCTGGAACACTCCGTCCGGCGACGACGACCCGGCTGCGTTCGTGTCGGTGCAGAGCGTCGTGGTCGACCCCGCCGACCGGCTCTGGGTGCTCGACACCGGCAGCCCGATGTTCCGGCCGACCTCCCCCGGGGGTCCGAAACTGGTCCGGATCGACCTCGCGACCGACACCGTCGCCCAGGTGATCACCTTCCCGCCCGACGTGGCGCTGCCCACGACGTACCTCAACGACGTGCGGTTCGACCTGCGGCGCGGGGAGGCCGGGCTGGCGTACGTCACCGACTCCGCCGACGGCGCGCCGAACGCGATCATCGTGGTCGACCTGGCGA
Organism: Micromonosporaceae bacterium KJ-029; assembly: GCA_005402585.1. Classification (GTDB taxonomy): domain Bacteria; phylum Actinomycetota; class Actinomycetes; order Mycobacteriales; family Micromonosporaceae; genus Micromonospora. The sequence goes on from BIFP01000022.1 coordinate 419,150, forward strand.
GCGGTACGTCCCGGCGCCGGCTGCACGACCACCCGTCCACCAAGGCGGCGCCGCTGGCGGATTTCCGCCCGGTGGTCGAGGGCCGTCCGTTCCTGGTCCATCCCCCCGACGGGCCGCCGCAGCCGGTGGGCGTCGGCGCCGACGGCATCGCCATCTCCGCCGACGGTGCCCGGCTGTACTACTGCGCCCTCGCCACGCGCCGCTGGTACAGCGTCGCCACCGACGCCCTGGCCGACCGCGCGCTGGGCGAGGACGAGGTGGCCGCGACCGTGGTCGACGAGGGCGACAAGGGCGGCGGCGCCGACGGCCTGGAGTCCGACGACGCCGGCCGGCTCTACCTGACCAACTACGAGCACAACGCGGTGTTGCGCCGGCGCCCGGACGGCGAGTACGAGACGGTCGTGCACGACCCGCGACTGCTCTGGCCGGACACGCTGTGCGTGGCCACCGACCGGCAGCTGTACGTCATCGCCAACCAGGTGCACCGGCAACCGCCGTTCCAGCGCGGGCGCGACCTGCGCCGCAAGCCGTACGCGCTGTTCCGGACCCGGATCGACGCGGGACCGGTCCTGCTCCGGCCCTGACCTGGCCGGCGCGCACCCCGATCGGGTGGTGCTGACCGTCGTGCCGGCCGGCACGACGACCGTCGCGCGTAGCGTCGAGGAGCAATGGCCACGAGGTGAGGAGCGGGTCGGTGACCGAGCCGGAGGAAGAGCGCGAGAAGAGCGCGAAGACCGACCCGGTGCTGTTCTCCCCCGACGGCGACCCGCACCACAACCCCGCGCAGGCGCCGCAACCGGACGAGCACCTGTCGCCGCGGTTCTCCCACGACGGCGAGACCGACGTCATCGACGACGAGCAGTAGCCCGACCAGATCCTGCCTCAGGAGTGCTGCCGGGCGCGCAGCGCGGCGGCCAGTTCGTCGTCGTACGTGGCGAGTTCCCGCCCGTCGGCGGCGTAGGCGACCAGCCGTCCGTGGGCCATGGTCGCCGACCGGAAGGAGAAGGTCCGTACCCCCGGATAGGCGGCCAGCAGCGGAATCGTGCGGGGCGGACCGCCGGGGGCGGAGTGGTACTCCAGGCGCGCCACCTCGGCGGAGACCACGCCGTTGACCCGTACCTTGGTCTTCTCGCTCCTGGTGCCGAAGGTGACCGGCGCGTCGGTGCCGTAGCGGTCGCAGGCCACCGCGCCCCGGCAGACGAAGAAGTAGCGCGGGTTGACCACGTCCTCCAGGTCGTACGCCTTGAAGGTGGGATCCGCGCCGGCGGGCAACGGCTGCACGGCGAAGAACGCCAGTACGCCGGCGGTCGCGACGCCCACCCGCAGCCACGCCCGCCGCGCGGCCACCCGGCGGGCCGGGCGGCCGGCCGCGACCGCGACCGCGCCGAAGCCCGCCGCGCAGAGCAGACACACGCCGACCGCGCGGGCGTTCTCGAACAGGAACTGCACGCCGGGCCGCGCCGAGATCGGGCCCAGCACCACCCCGAGCGACAGCACCATGCTGGCCAGCAGCGCGCCGCCGGCCACCCGGCGGGCCACGCCGACGGCACCGACCAGCAGCATCGCCGCCAGTACCGACCACACCTGGTGGTGGGTCCAGGAGACCGGGGAGGCGGCCACGGTGGCGCAGCCGACAAGCACCGCCGCGTGCCCTCGTAGGCCCTGTCCGGCCAACCGCCGGGCCCGCAGCAACGCCAGCGCGCAGATGACGGCCACCATGGCCGCCCAGACCAGGGGCAGGGACCCCGCGTCCACGCCGAGGCGCAGCAGCATCCCGTGTACGGACTGGTTGCCCAGCGACGCCAGGTCGCCGATCCGGGAGGTCTGCACCACCGTGCCCGCCCAGTAGGTCAGGCTCTCCCGGGGCAGCACCGCCAGGGCGAGCGCGCCGCAGGCCAGGAACGTGGCCGTCGCACGGGCGGCGTCCCGGTACCGGCCGCACACCAGGAAGTAGGCGACGAACAGCAACGGGGTGAGCTTGATCGCCGCAGCCACCCCGACCAACATCCCGCGCACCCGCGACGGCGGGCCCATGCCGTCGAGCAGCGCCATCAGCACGATGAAGATGCTCACCTGGCCGAACCGCAGGTTGCTCTGCACCGGGGCGGAGAGCATGAGCACCGCGGCCACCGCCGCCACCGCCAACGGCTGACCCGTACGCCCGGCGGCCGAAGCACGGCCGGCGGCCAGCGCGCGACCGACCGACACGGCGATGGCGATCACGGCCGCGCAGGTCGCCGCCAACCAGAGCGCCTCGGCCACACCGAGCGGCACGGTGGTGATCGGCCACAGCACCAGGGCGGCGAAGGGCGGATAGGTGAACGGGCCCCCGTTCGCCGCGACGTAGCCGTAGAGCGGGCGCCCGGCGCGCAGGTCGGACAGGGCGCCGTAGTAGATGTGCAGGTCGGACAGTCGGTCCGGACGCCGGAGCACGAGTGCGACGGAAACCAGGGTGGCCAGCGTGAAACCGGCCCACAGCAGAACGACCCGACGATCTCGCATGGCCCGAGGATATGAACAGATGTCGTTGTCGGCTGCCCCGCCGACAACCGGTCGAACGAGCGAACGGCGGGCGGGCGCCGTAGATTGACGGAGACCGACCCCGGCCGTGCCGGGATCCGGCGGCGGCAGCCGCGTCGACGTTCATCGACGACGTCGCGCTCACCGAGCGGGCGGCGTACTTCACCGACTCGTCGCGGTACGCCCGCGCTGACCGGCGGCGCCGGCGGACCGGAACTACCGGGGTCCGCCGGAGCTTGCCACACCAATCCACCACAACTGATAATCATCAATGTTCTTGAGCCGGACGAGATCGGGCACCGGGCAGCCCTCGATCGGAACATCGCCCTGTCCACTTCCGTCCGGAGGACCTGTCTCCATGAAGAGAGCGATCAGACTGTGGTGTGCCGCCCTGGCGGCCGTCGCCCTGGCGGCGCTGGCCGCGCTGTCCGTCCCCACACCGGCGTCGGCGGCGGCGCTGACCGAGGTGACCAGCTTCGGCACCAACCCGAGCAACCTACGTATGTACCTCTACGTGCCGGACCGGGTCGCGGCCCGACCGGGCCTGGTGGTCGCGGTGCACTACTGCACCGGCAGCGGGCCGGCGATGCACTCCGGTACCCAGTTCGCGGCCCTGGCCGACCGGTACGGATACATCGTGGTCTACCCGTCGGTGACCCGTAGCAGCCAGTGCTTCGACGTCTCCTCCCCGCAGGCCCTGCGGCGGGGTGGCGGCAGCGACCCGGTGGGCATCATGTCCATGGTCGACTACGTCCGGCAGCGCTACCCGGTCGACCCGGCTCGGATCTTCGCCACCGGCATCTCCTCCGGCGCGATGATGACCAACGTCCTGCTGGGGCTCTACCCGGACGTCTTCGCGGCCGGTGCCGCCTTCGCGGGGGTGCCGTTCGGTTGCTTCGCCACCACCAACGGTTCGGAGTGGAACAGCGAGTGCGCCAACGGGCAGCTCACCCGGACCCCGCAGCAGTGGGGTGACCTGGTGCGCAACGCGTACCCGGGCTACTCCGGCAAGCGCCCGCGGATGCAGACCTGGCACGGCACCAACGACGAGATCCTGCGCTACCCGAACTTCGGCGAGCAGATCAAGCAGTGGACCAACGTGCACGGCCTGAGCCAGACGCCCACCTTCACCGACACCCCGCAGGCCGGCTACACCCGCACCCGCTACGGCGGCTCCGGCGGGCAGGCGCCGGTCGAGGCGATCAGCATGCAGGGCGTATCGCACAACCTGCCGGTCGACGCCGCCCAGGCGTTGCGCTTCTTCGGCCTGGACAGCACCCCGCCGAGCAGCCCGCCGCCGACCTCCACCCCGTCGCCGACGATCACCCCCACCACTCCCCCACCGACGACGCCGTCGCCGTCGGGCACCGGCTGCCGGGTCGGGTACGCGGTCAACGCCTGGAACACCGGGCTGACCGCCGAGGTGACCATCACCAACACCGGCGCGACGGCCGTCAACGGCTGGAGCCTGGCCTTCACCCTGCCCGGTGGACAGACCATCACCAACGGCTGGAACGCGACGTACTCCCCGACGTCCGGGGCGGTGACCGCGCGCAACGTCGCCTACAACGGCACCATCGCGCCCAACGGCTCGGTCAGCATCGGTTTCCAGGCCAACCACACCGGCAACACCGGCCGCCCGGCCTCGTTCACCCTCAACGGGACTGCCTGCTCGGTCGCCTGACCCCGGTTGCGCCGTCCCACCCGGCGCCCGGGTGCGGTGCCCGCGCGGTTCGTCGGCCGTGCGGGCACCGACACCTTCCTTGGTTAATCGAGAGTGGCCGCCGCCACGCTGGCCCTGCTTGGCACCGCCACGGCGGTCGCGCCGCCGCACGCGCGGGCCGCCACCGTCGACCCCAACGTCACGTACGTCTTCGTCAACCGGCACAGCGGCAAGGCGATGGACGTATGGAACTGGTCCACCGCCGACAACGCCCCGGTCAACCAGTACGCCCGCAACGACGCCGCCGTACAGCAGTGGCGCTTCGTCGATGTCGACGGCGGCTACCACCAGATCCGCTCGGTGCACAGCGGCAAGGTCCTCGAGGTGCCCAACGCCACCGACGGCGTCCAACTCGTGCAGAACAGCGCGGCCAGCGGCAACACCCGCCAACACTTCCGGCTCGCCGACTCCGACGGCGGCTACGTCCGGTTCGTCAACCGGCACTCGAACAAGGTCCTGGACGTGTGGGGCTGGTCCACCGCGGACGGTGGCATGATCTCGCAGTACCAGGACCTCAACGGCGCCAACCAGCAGTGGCAGTTGGTCGCCCTGGGCGCCAGCAGCGGCTGCGGCAGCGGTGCGTTCCAGGCCGAGGCGGTGCTCAGCGGCGGCATCTGGACCGCCCGCAACGGTGGCAGCACCGTCTACAGCGGCTCCGACATGCGCGCCGCCGTGCAGGCCGCGGTGAACAGCCTCAGCGCGGGCCGTACCAGCAAACAGCGGGTCGTGGCACGCGGCTCCGGCACCATCAGCGCCGGCTCGCGGATCTCGCTGCCCAGCTACACCACGATCGACGTCTGCGGCACCATCAACGTGACCGGTTCCGGCTCCGGCGACCAGGCGCCGATCTACTCCCGCGGCACCACCCAGGTCGAGGTCCAGCACCTCACCGTCACCGGCTCCCCGCTGTACGGCATCTTCCTGCGCAACGTGACCAACGTGATCCTCGGCCAGATCGACATGCGACTCTCCGGCGGGCTCGGCGTACGCATCGACAACCGGGACGACACGAGCCAGTGGACCCGCAATGTTCGCATCGACAACGTCTACGTCTCCGGCGCCAGCTCGCACGCGGTGGAGACGTACGGGGTGGACGGGCTGACCGTCGACACCGTCAACAACGCGATCCTGCTGGAGAACTGCTACGGCGTGGACATCGCCGCGGGCGGCGGCACGATCAGCGGCGGTGGCGAGGTACGGCTGGCCACCCGCGCCGAGTTCCCCGGCAACCGTGACCTCACCCTGCGCAACTTCACGCTGGTCAACAGCCGGATCGTGGAGAACCCCTGCACCACCAACCTGATCATCAGCAACGTCGTACTGAACAACTCCACCATCACCCGCTGCTGATCGGCGGGCGGGCCCGGCTACGCCGGGCCCGCCCGCGATCTGTTAATAGGGGCCCCTTCCTATGCATGAGGCGTTAGGAAGGGGCCCCTCCTTTCAATCAGCTGGCGCTGCAGGTGGGGGTTCCGGTGGGGGGGTTGCCGTTGCCCTGGAAGCCGAATTCGGTGCTGGTTCCGGGGCTGACAGTGCCGTTGTAGCTGACGTTGCGGAAGGTCACGTTGCCGCTGGTTCCGCTGGGCTGGGTGTTCCAGTGGTTGACCAGGGTCGCGCCGGCCGGCAGACCGACGTTCACCGACCAGCGGGTGAGCCCGGCGGAGCCGGCGGTGACGCGGACCGTGGCGACGAATCCGCCGGTCCAGGTGTTCAGCGAGACCGACGCGGTGCAGCCGGCACCGCCCGGCGGCGGGGTGGTCGGCGGCGGCGTGGTGGGCGGCGGGGTCGTCGGCGGAGGCGTGGTGGTGGGCGGAGGCGTGGTGCCACCCGCGTTCAGCGCCTCGAGGGTCGCGTTGTACGCGGCCTTCTTGTTCCCGTTGCCGTCGAAGAGCAGCGGGGTGCCGCCGGAGCGCCAGGAGTCGCTGTCGCGGATGCCCCACACGGTGATGCCGGTGCAGCGGGCGACGGCGAGGCAGTCGGTGACCACCCGGCGGTACGTCTCGGCCTGGGTGGTGCCGGAGCCCTCGATGTCCAGCTCGGTGATCTGCACGTCCACCCCGAGGGCGGCGAAGCTGGACAGCGTGGTGCGGTAGTTGCTGGGGTACGGCGAGTTGGGGTTGAAGTGCGACTGGAGGCCGACGCAGTCGATCGGCACGCCGCGGCTCTTGAAGTCGCGGACCAGGTTGTAGACGGCCTGCGTCTTGGCGTGGCTCCAGTCGTCGGTGTTGTAGTCGTTGTAGCAGAGCTTGGCGCCCGGGTCGGCGGCCCGCGCGGCGCGGAACGCCGCCTCGATCCAGTCGTTGCCGGTGCGCTGCAGGTTCGAGTCGCGCCGGGCGCCGCTGCCGCCGTCGGCGAACGCCTCGTTCACCACGTCCCAGGAGTGGATCTTGCCCCGGTAGTAGGTGGCCACCTGCGTGACGTGGTTGAGCATCGCGTTACGCAGCGCGGTGCCGGACATGTTCTGCATCCAGCCGGGTTGCTGGGAGTGCCAGGCCAGGGTGTGGCCGCGCACCTGCATTCCGTTGGCCCGGGCGTGGTTGACGATCCGGTCCGCGTTGGCGAAGCTGAACTGCCCCTGCTGCGGCTCGGTCGCGTCGATCTTCATCTCGTTCTCGGGGGTGACCGAGTTGAATTCGCGGTTGAGGATGCCGACGTAGGTCGAGTCGGAGAGCTTGTACGCCGCCACCGCGGCGCCGAAGTACCGACCCTTCTCGGCCGCGGACGCGCCCAGCGTGGTCGCCGCGCTGGCGCTGGAGGCGACGACCACGCTGGTGGCGACGACGGCGAGACCGACCGCAGCCGAGACCAGCGCGGTACGCGGTCGCAGTCGGGTCGCCGGGCGCCCGCTGGCGCGGGCGAAGGCGTTGTTCATGGCATGAGCCTTTCGACGAAGCCGTGCTGATGGGAAGCCGGCCTCGACCACTGCCCAGCACGGTGGCCCTCCCGTCGCCAGCGCGGTCGCCCGGAAGCCGCGCCGGCCGGGGCACTCGGCCAGCCACCGTGAGTAGTTCGAGGCTGTTCTATCGAAAATAGTATCGAAACATGTCCGAAAGCTCAACGCGTGCCCGAATGTCTTTTGTGGACCTGTGCGCCGGCGTCGGTACCGGTCCACCCCATGGCAGGACGGTCGCGCAGGCCAGGATGGGGACTCCGAAAGTTTCGGCCTGCCGGCCGATAACCGATCAGTGGGGCAGCGCCACGTCGACCGGCATCGCAACCGCCGGCCCGGCTGCCAAGGCGGCCGGGCCGCCGAGTACGTCGGCCAGCCAGCGCAGCTGGCGCCGTACCTGGGTGGCATCCCCGTGCTCGTGGCCGTTGAACGGGTACACGTGCATGGATCCTCACAGGTGGTCCGTCAGGCGGGTGGCGGCGCGGTGCTCTCGCGTACCACCAGCTCGGCGACCAGGTCGATCCGGCTGGTGGGCAGGGCGACCCCGCGCGCGAGGTCGAGCAGCATCCGGGTCGCCGTGCCGGCCATGTCGCACAGCGGCTGGTTGACCGTGGTCAGTGCCGGGCCGATCCAGGCGGAGACGGGGAGGTTGTCGTAGCCGACCACGGACAGGTCACCGGGCACGTCCAGGCCGAGCTGCCGGGCCGCCCGCAGGACCCCCATCGCCTGCAGGTCCGATCCGGCGAAGATCGCCGTCGGGCGCTCCGCGCGGCTCAGCAGCTCGATGCCGTGGGCGTAGCCTGCGTCGAGGTGGAAGTTCCCGGAACGGACCAGATCGGGATCGACCGGTACGCCGAGTTCCTCGTGGGCGCAGCGGAAGCCGGCCGTGCGGGCCCGGGCGCAGAGCACGTCCGGCGGGCCGGAGATGATCGCGATCCGGCGGTGCCCGAGTTCCAGCAGGTGGCGGGTGGCGAGCAGGCCGCCGTTCCAGTTGTTCGAGCCGACCGTGGGCACCGAGGCCGAGCTGGCGCTGTCGGTGTCGACCGCGACGACAGGGATGGCCTGGCGGTGCAACTGCTGCCGCTGCTGGTCGGTCAGGTTGCACATCACCAGCAGTACGCCGAGCGGGCGCCGGGCGACCAGCGCGTCCACCCACGACTGCGGCGGCCGGTGCGCGCCGCCGAGCTGCGACAGCACCACGTTCAGCTGGGTGGCGGTGGTGACCGCCTCGACCCCGCGGATGATTTCCAACGCCCAGTCCGAGCCGAACTCGTGGAACACCAGGTCGACCTGGCTCTCACCGCCCGTACGCCGGGCGCGGCGGCGGTAGCGGTGCCGCTCCAGGCTGGCCTCGACCCGCGCCCTGGTCCCGGCGGCGACGTCCGACCGCCCGTTGAGCACCTTGGACACCGTCGCCGACGAGACGCCGACCTCCCGCGCGATGGTCGCGATCGTGGTCGAGCCGAGCCGGGTCGGCGATCGGTTGTCAGTCATCCGTACCTCTGCAAGGGCACCGAAAATTTCGGGGAACTGTAGCACGGCTCCGACCTGCCGGCGATGACACAGGTCGATGCCGGCGGGCCTGGCGCCGAGCGGCCGGGAATCGCTTGCCCGTGCCGCTGGTGCAGCGTGGACGGTCTGATTCCCGGCCCTTGACACGCCATGTCGACGCCCTCAGATTCCCGACACAGGTGTCGAGCCGATTTCCGAGATTTTCGACAACCGCCGTGTTGCACGGTAGTGGGCGTGGCCTGCCGTCCGACTCGACGGCTACGGGGTTCTCGTGGTCCGCGAGGACGCCTGAGCCGTGACCGGTCGGTGACGATCAGCAGGATCTGCTCAACCAACCGCCTCGCTGGTTCGGCGCCGCCATCGGCTGAGTTCGCAGGCGTGGCTGGGCGGGCTATTCGGTGGGAAGCTCCTCGTCCACCCGTGCCGCACCAGCGATGTGGTACACCCCGGACACGGCTTCGGCGGGCAACGCCGCATAGACGTGCGGGTACGATCCGCCGCTCGGGGCTTCCTCCCAGCGCAACACGTCGCCGAGCATGGATGCGTCGAGCGTGACGACGACGAGTAGCGGCTGCTCGCCGAACACGCGGGCCGCCGTACCAGGCACCTGTGCCCGTGACGAGCAGTGGATGAACCCACTGTCTCGATCGAACAGCGAGCCGTCGAACCTGCCGGCAGCTTGGAACTCGGCCCACTCATTGGGCAACAAGATCTTGTAGATGAGCACGCCGCCATGCTCCCAGAGCCCGGGGATGGTTCGGCACCGTCCGAAGCCAGGAGACGCCAGTTCTGAGTATGGCTCCCGGTCAGGTGGTCGGACTCCATACCCAAGGAGTGGTGGTTGGGGCTGCTCGGCATCCGCTCTTGCCGAAAGTAGTGCGCATGGCCACCGGTGGTGCCGTAGCGGCCGGTCAGGTAAGACGCCAGCTGGAAGCCGTGCCGGAGGTCGGTGCAGTCATCGCGTCGCCCACGCGGTCTCATACGAGCAGCGGTTCGCAAAGCACCTGACGCTGTGCACGCTGGAGGAGACCGGGTCGCGGGAATGACGCCACTGCCGCGCCGCGAGGGCCGCGCCGAGCGGTTCGCGCCGAGGGCCATCGAGCCGAGACGAGGGCGCGCCTCGCGGTTTGGGTGTCAGTAGTCCGCAGGGCTGGTAGCGGAGCAGGGGCGGCACCCGGGACCGAGGAAGTGGAGCGGTCCATGTGGATTGTGGCCGAGTGGTGCGGGGCGGTGCGATCGATGGCCTTCAGCGCCTTCTTCGGCCAGCGGGATAGTGTATCGTTCGGCACAGAAATAGTGGGCGAGCGAGCGGAGAACTCGGATGACGTATCTGGCTGGCAGGGTCGCCCTGGTTACAGGAGGAAGCCGAGGTATCGGAGCAGCGATCGTCGCCCGCTTGGCGCAGGACGGAGCCGACGTGGCGCTGACCTACCTGAGCGCCGAAGAGAAGGCCAAGGCCGTCGTCGCCGCGATCGAGGAGGACGGCCGCCGTGCACTCGCCGTTCAAGCCGACAGTGGGGACGGCGCGGCGGTCGTGGCGGCGGTCGAGCGGGTCGTCGCCGAGTTTGGTCGGCTCGACATCCTGGTCAACAACGCTGGCGTCTTTCCGTACGCGTCCATTGAGGAGGTGTCGACCGAGGAGGTCGACCGGACCCTGGCGGTGCATGTGCGTGGTGTCTACCTGGCCACGCAGGCGGCGGTGGCGCAGATGGGCGACGGTGGCCGGGTCATCAGCATCGGTAGCTGTTTCGCCGAGCGTGTCCCGTACGCCGGGGTCAGTCTGTACGCCATGAGCAAGAGTGCTCTGATCGGCATGACCCGGGGTCTGGCTCGCGATCTCGGCCCGCGTGGCATCACTGTCAACGTGGTGCACCCGGGCTCGACGGACACGGACATGAACCCCGCCAGCGGCGAGGGTGCCGACCACGAACGCAGCTTTATCGCGTTGGGGCACTACGCCGAGCCTGCGGACATCGCGGCCACGGTAAGCCACCTCGCCGGCCCGGGCGGTCGGTATATCACGGGCGCCTCGATCGCCGTAGACGGCGGATTCGCCGCCTGAGTCCATCGTTCACGGCCGACGACTCCGAAGGGAACATCCCGTGGCCTGGATCATTCTCATCACCGCCGCCCTGCTGGAGGTGGTGTGGGCGACTGCGCTCAAACACACCGAGGGGTTCACCCGCTTCTGGCCTTCGGTGCTGGCTGTCTCCGCCGCCGTGCTGAGCTTCGTGCTGTTGGCGTGGGCGATGAAGAACCTTCCTATCGGGACCGCGTACGCCGTGTGGGTGGGTATCGGTGCCGTCGGCGTGGCCATCGCCGGCATCGTCGCCCTCGGCGAAAGCGCCTCACCACAGCGATTCGTTTTCCTCGCCCTGATCCTCGTCGGGATCATCGGTCTCAAGGCCGTGGAGGGCTGAACCGCGGCTTGCCGGATCGGGGAATCCGCCAGAGTGAAGCGAATACCCGGGTTCACCGCCGCGCGGCCGAGCGGTTCGGAACCAGGAAGGAACGAAATTGGGTACCCGAGGACGACCACGTACTTTCGACCGAACCGCTGCCCTGGACCGGGCGATGCAGGTGTTCTGGGAACGCGGCTACGAAGGTACTTCCCTCACGGACCTGACCCAGGCCATGGGCATCGCGTCCCCCAGCCTGTACGCCGCATTCGGCAACAAGGAGGCGCTGTTTCGGGAGGCGGTCGCCCACTACAACGCCACCCACGGCACCGTGCCGCAACGCGCGCTCGAGAAGGCACCGACCGCCCGTGCAGCAATCGAAGAGCTGCTCCAGTACAACGCGTACGCCTACGTGGAGCCCGGGCATCCGACCGGCTGCCTCGTCCTGCTCGCGGCGACGACCGGGGCGGTGAAGAACGACCACATACGGCACTTCATGGCGGCATGCCGAACAGACGACCTGACCAACCTGCAGCGGCGCATCGAGCGCGGCGTGGCCGAGGGCGACGTACCGCCCGACACGGAATCCGCCACCCTGGCCCGTTTCATCATGGCGATGCTTCAGGGCATGTCCGCGCAGGCCCGCGACGGGGCCGACCAGGCCGCACTGAGCGACATCGTCACATGCGCGATGGCGGCATGGGACGCCATGACAGGAAGGCCGGCCGGCGCCGCCGACGGTTGAGCTACGCCGGCACCGGGCACAGGCAACATGCGGAAAGCCAAGCACATCGTCGTGATCCCAGGTTTCCGCATCTGCCGCCGACCGAGTGCTGCCTTCGGGTGGAGTGCACCCGCCGAACTCGGTGGGGCTTACCAGGCATGCTGATCATCGGCGTCGGGGGGAGGCGGCGGGGCGTACTGATTCCAGGTGCCATCGCGGAACATGTACAGCCGGAAGTAGGACTCCTCCTGGTCCATCAGGAACACCTGCACTCGCTGGGGGTAGCGCCAGGGCACCGCCCGAATCTGGGTCAGTAGCGCGTCGAGGTCCGCGTGATTGAGGGCGCCGGCCCAGACCTCGCACTCCGGGTTCTTCCCACCACCCCAGTGGTTGGCTTCTGGGTTGGTCAGAGTCTGTAGTGTGCCGACGCCCCGAGCCTGGTTGCCGCACACGTCCGGGCGGGCCTCGGCTCTCCGTGGCGCCTCGCGTTCCAGCCAGTCGCTCAATGACCGCACGTTGCCGCGGTCCGCCGCGTCAGCCTGGATCATCAGATTCGCCACCCAACTCACCCAGGCATGCTCCACGACTTTGCGGCGCCGCACCATCCACGTTCGCTTGTCGAGCCCCTCACCTCTCGAACACTGCGGCAGGTCCGACCCCCGGCCGCTACCGAAGGTCGGGCCGCGCATCGTCCAAGGCCAGGCGCACGGATCTGCCGCGAAGCGCTCGTCACCGAAGGCGACGTCGGCGCCGGTCGCTGGCGTCCGGACGTGCCGATGGGCGGATATCCGATCATGCTGAGCCAGGCTCGGGCCTGTGGCTCCTGCGCGAAGATGTGATCCGTCACGAGCGCGGGGCATCGGTCACGCTCGGATGGCCGCCTGCTGCCGTGTCGGCGTCGGCAGGGTCAGGGCTGACCCGCCACGGCGACGCCTCGTAGGAAATGAACTCGAGCAGGCTTCCGTCAGGATCGCGAAAGTAGACGCTTGTCCCTGTCCCGCCAGCACCGGATCGCCGAACAGGTCCTGTTTCCACCTCAACATCGTGTCTCCGCAGGTGTGCCACCGCCTCCTCGATCGGACCCTCCCAGACAAAGCAGATGTCACTGTTCCCCGGCCGAACGGGGACACGGGCAACGTTGTCCGCAAGGTCGACACCCGGCCCATGAACGCTCAACTGGTTGGGACCGACTCGGAACGCGACGCGGTCGCCGCCAACGCCGATCACCTCAGCACCGACGACATCGCGATAGAAGTCGGTGGAGACCCGCCAATCCGAGACCGCAATGACGGTGTGGTCCAGCCGAGTCACGGGCACCATCTCTCGACCCTACTTCGCAAGGTCGCGCCCACGGTCGGAACGGCTGACGGGTCGCGGGCCGTGGCCCGATCAGGGGGGATCGCGGTAGATGACGTGGCTGTTCATTATTGGTGCCATGACGTCAGTAGGCGGCCAGCGGGTGAGGGATGCGGACGGTCGAGCGCACAGTCCTGTCGAGCAACGACTGATTGAGTCCGTCGCCTGCGGCGAGGTGCTCGATCTGGCCGGCGACGGGCCGGTCGACGAGGCAGCGATGCGGTCCTGGGGCGATGAGCGGACGGTCTCGGCTTCGGTCATCCGTGAGCTCGTCCGCGGCCGTCTGGTCAGCGAACCCGACCCACACGGCCTGCGGCTACGCGGAGCCCGGATCGCCGGTCAGATCGACTTGGAGAACATCACCAGTGACCTGGCGCTGGAGCTGCACGACTGTTTACTGCCCAGCGGCTTGAATCTCCGCAACGCCCGACTGCTGACGGTCTCCTTGACCGGGTGTCGCATCGAGCAAGCGGCAGATTCGGACGACGTGCCAGTCGACGCCACACGCTTTGCCGCGCGTGTGCTCTCGCTCGAAAGGAGCACCGCCACCAGCGCCAGCGTGCAAGGCACGATCCGGCTGCTCGCTGCCCACATCGGCACATTGGACTGCAGCGGAGCACGCCTGGAGAACACCTCCGGACCCGCCCTCGACGCGGACGCCCTCCAGGTCGACCAAAGCGTGTTTCTGGCCGATGGGTTCACCGCCACCAGCACCAGCGAGCGAGGCACGATCCGGCTACTCGGTGCCCACCTCGGCGGCCAACTGAACTGCAGCGGAGCGCGGCTGGAGAACACCACCGGACCCGCCCTCAACGCCGACCACCTCCAGGTCGACCAGGACGTGTTCCTGCATAACGGGTTCACCGCCACCAGCGCCAGCGAGCAGGGCACGATCCGGCTACTCGGTGCCCACCTCGGCGTCCTCTACTGCAGCGGGGCACGGCTGGAGAACACCACCGGACCCGCCCTCGAAGCCGACCACCTCCAGGTCGACCGGGATGTGGCCCTGGACGCCGGGTTCACCGCCACCAGCGCCAGCGAGCAGGGCACGATCCAGCTGCCCGGTGCCCACATCGGCGGCGTCCTGTACTGCAGCGGGGCACGCCTGGACAACACCACCACCGGACCCGCCCTCAACACCGTCGGCCTCCGGGTCGACCAGGACGTGCTCCTGGGCGACGGGTTCACCGCCACCAGCGCAGATGGCCAGGTGGTCCTGGTGTTAACCGGTACGCGGATTGGCGGGACTCTCTGCCTCGACACCGACCGAGCGACGCGCATGACACCAGACCAGGGATCGCTGATCGAGTTGGACGGACTCACCTACAGCGGGCTACCGCGGCCATCGTCACTGCCGCGCTGGCTGACCCTGCTGCGTGAGCACACCCCCGGCTACGCCGCCCAGCCCTACCAGCACCTCGCCGCCGCCTACCGCACCGCCGGCCACGACCGCGACGCCCGCACGGTACTCATCGCCCAACGCCGCGACCAAATCCAGCGCGCCGGACTGACCCGCTCCGAACGCGCCTGGGGTCGCCTCACCGGCATTACCCTCGGCTACGGCTACCAGCCCTGGCGCGCCCTGCTCTTGCTCCTCGCCACGCTTGCGACCGCAGTCACCCTCAGCGTCACCGCAGGCCACCACGGCGGCCTCGCCCGACAGCCGGCGATGACCGGAGCAGTCGCAGCCACCGCCTGCACCACCATCGACCAGATCGGCGTGGGCCTCGACCTCGGCACCCCACTGATCAAAACCGGCGCCCGCGACCGCTGCCAACCCACCAACACCCCCGCCGGCCATACCCTCACCATCGCCAGTTGGTTCCTGCAACTGCTCGCCTGGACCTTCGCCACCCTCTTCATCGCCGGCTTCACCAGCGCAGTCCGCAAAACCTGACCCATGTCACGCTGAACCGCCAGCGCGATTGCGGATCATCGGCCTCGGCGCCGCTGCGGGATCTTTGCTGGCCCGGCCCGGCGCGGTCAGATCAGAGGGTGAACCGCAACTTCGACGGTTCGCCGCGGGCCAGCCGGTCGGCGTGGGCTGCCAGGTTGAGGCAGTCACCGAGGGATGCGCCGGCGGCCAGCCGCTCGACGACCCGCGCCTCGGTCGCCATCACCTCGGCGGCGGCGCCGAGCTTGGCGACGGCATTGCCCGGATCGAGCACCACGATGCCGTTCTGGTCGGCGATCACGACGTCGCCCGGATGGATCGGTACGTCGCCGCAGCTGACCGTCTCTCCCAGGGCAGCCAGGCGCGTGGTGGTGCCGGCTTTCGGGGTGACGTGCCGGCTGTAGACCGCCAGTTGACAGGTGGCGATGAACCCCAGGTCTCGACACCCGCCGTCGAGGACGATCCCGGCCAGCTTCTTACTCAGCGCGACCCGGGTGAACAGCTCGCCGACCAGCGCGGTCTCCCGTCCACCGCCGTCGACTACCAGTACGTCTCCGGGTCCGGCCTGCTCGATCGCCTGGATCACGCCGAAGAAGTCGTCGCGACAGCGCACGGTCACCGCCGGCCCACACAGTACCGGGTTGGCCGACCGGCATCGCAGAGCCGAAGACATGACGCGAATGTCGTCGGCCACGTCGCACAAGGCGGTGGTGTCGACCTCAGCGGCCAACTGGCGGATCGTGGCCAGGTCGACAGGTGCACGGTTGATCACGCCTGTGACGGTACCCCGGCGGCCCACCGGCGAGGAACGCCGAGAACCAAGACAACGTGCGCTGTCATGCCGCTGAGGCGGCGCACCAGGCTGTGAGTCATCGTCACGTACAGCTGTCCATCATCGCACCGGTTGAGCCGCCACCCGGCGCGACGAGGTCCGCGTACCGGGGGCGCTCGTCGCTCAGATCCGGCTCCGGCGCCGTACGCCGAGGTGGCTGGCCAGGAACAGCAGCGCCGTGCCGAGCCCGAGGGCCAGCGCCCACCAGGTCGGGGTGACAAAGAAGACCACTCCGGTCGACGTGTGCGGGGCGGTCCACGTCATGGTGGCCTGGATGTTCTCGGTGGGCAGCAGGACGATGACGCCGGTGGACGTGGTGTCGCCCGGGGTGGGCAGCTCCACCAGGGTCCGCAGGGTCTCGGCGACCAGCAGCCCGGCGGCGACGATCGGCGCGCGTGGGTCGAGCAGCGTGCCCGCCAGGCCCGCGACGGCCAGCAACGCCACGACGATCAGTTGGTTCGCCGGACGCGTCGGCAGCTCCAGGCCGGTCAGCAGCGCCGTCGCCGCCGGCACCGCGAGCAGCCACCAGGCCGAGCGCACCGGCCGCTCCGAGCGGTGCCGGCCGGCCAGCACCGCCAGCGCGAGGACCGCGGCCAGCAGGTACCAGGAGATCGGGAAGACCTGCCACGAGACGGTGAACAGGTACACCTGCGCCGCCAGCCACGCCCCGGTCAGCGGCAGTGCCGCGACCCATCGGCCACGCAGCACCGCGCCCGTGGTCGCCAGGGCCAGCAGGATAAGGGCGAGGCCGGCGCCGGCGGAGAGTTGCTGCCGGGCCACGTCGGTCAGTACAGGCGCGGCCGCGCCCGCGAGGAGCAGCACCACCATGATCTGGAGGCCCTGGATCCACACCATCCGCGACGGACGCCGCCGCGCGGCGCCGATGCGCTCCCGGACGCCCTCGACGAGGATGCTGGCCACCTCCCGGAGGGTGGGCCAACGCTGGTCAGGGGCGGCGAACTCCAGCAGCGTGTCGAGGAGTTCGTCGCCGCGCCGGGCGCGGTACGACCGGGGATAGGCGAGCATCACGGCGCGGTAGCGCCAGGCGAGTACGTCCGTCACGCGAGCCTCATCTCCGGACCGCTCAGCGCGCTCTGCCGCAGCGCCGGGTTCGTCACGACGGCCGCGGCGGCGGCGAGGCGCTGCGCCTCGGCCTGCACCGTGTCCCGCCCCTCCGGGGTGAGGGCGTACGAGCGCCGGGCCCGCCCGTTGACGATCTCCTCCTTCTCGACCTCGATGAGCGCGGCCTCGGTCAGCCGGTCGAGGATCGCGTACAGCGTGCCGGCGGCGAGCCGGACGGAGTCACCGGAGAGGGCGCTGACCCGCTTGATGATGACGTAGCCGTGCAGTGGACCGTCGAGCAGCGCAGCCAGCACGAAGTAGCTCGGGGCGCGGAGTATGGCCCCCTGCGTAGTCATGCGAAAAGCATATGTGGGTTACACGCATATAGCAACCTGCTCACCGTTCGCCGAGCAACTCGCTGACCGTGACGAACTCGAAGCCACGGGCGCGCAGCCCCTGGATCATCGCGGGCAGGCCATTGATGGCGACCAGTCGCTCCTGGTCTCCCGCGTCATGGGCGAGCAGGATCGTGCCAGGACTGCAGGATTCGACGACGTAGTCGACCAGACCCGGCTGGTCGTGCCGGTAGTCCGTCTCCAGCATCTGCCGGTTCCAGAGCACCACCGAGGCGCCCAGGTCGGCGGCGGCGAGCAGCGCGCTGCCGCCGAGGTGGCCGTAGGGCGGGCGCAGCAGGGTGGGTTCCCGGCCGGTCGCGGCGGCGATCGCCCGCGCGCCCCGCGCGATGGCCTCGTACGCGTCGGCGTACTCCATCCGCGCGAGATCCCGGTGCGCCCAGGTGTGGTTACCCACCTCGTGCCCGCCGAGCCGCCCGGAAAGCAGGTCGCGGTACGCCAGCGCCCGCTCTCCGATGAGGAAGAACGTGGCCCGGACCCGGTGCTCGGCCAGGATGGCCTGCACCTGCGGGGTCCAGTTCGGCATGGGGCCGTCGTCGAAGGTCAACGCGACCAGCTTCTTGGTGGTGTTGACCCCCCAGGTGACCGCGACCTCGCGGTGCCGTGGCTCGGTCCGCCGGTCGCCATGGATGGGGGCGGCGTAGCCGCCGTAGAAGGGCAGCGGGTAACGCTCCCGGACGCGCTCGGCGCCGGCGACAGCCCCCACGGCGGTGGTCGCACCGAGAGCGGCCGCCAGCGACATCCGAAGCAGGTCGCGCCGCCGCCGGCCGGTGGGCGACCCGGTCGCCGCCGCGGTTGGCGCGGGCGGCTCGGTGGGCCAGGCGTGGCTGGGCACGGTGAGGTCGTTCGACGACGAGACTGTGGTCACGAGACGACTATATACATGTCACGCGTATATGGTCGTTGAGTGACCACCGGAGGTGCCCGAGGCTCAGTGCAGCGGGCGGCCCCGGGCGTCCGGCACGCCGGACTTGCGGTGGAAGTACGCGTTGACCTGGTCACGCCACTCCTGCGCGCAGCGCAGCTGCTCGACCAGGCGCTCGGTGACCCGGGCGTGCACGGCCGGGTCGACCAGCCGGGCCAGCCACTCCCACCGCCGTCGCATCGCCTCCACCTCCGCCACCCCGTCGAAGTGCGTGTCGTAGATGTGCTGGATGACGGTGCTGCCGCTGCGCAGCACGTGGCCGTAGGGCACGTGGTGGAAGAACAGCAGCAGCTCGTCGGGACACTCGGCGAGCGACTCGTACGCCTGCGCCCACGGGGACGGGTACTGGCCGGTGAAGCCGGTACCGGTGGCGCGGGTCCGGTCGACGCCCACGCCGTCGCGGTCGGCGAAGTGGTAGGTGCCCCGCGGGGTGTACTCGTACCCGTCGACGTCGGGGCCGTAGTGGTTGCCGGGGCGGACCATGAAGCCCACGCCCAGCGGCGCGGTGTACCGCTCGTAGCTGCGCCACGAGTCGTCCATGATCTCGTGCAGGGTGCGCCGCAGCAGCTCGGGGTCGGCGGACGCGGCCGGGTCGAAGGTCAGGTCGATCCACTCGTCCAGCACCGCCTCCGGGGGCAGGCACGGGTCCCAGGCGAGCCGGCCGAAGGCGTACAGGTTGGCCTGGGCCAGCGGATGCCCGGTCCAGAACCGGTCGTCGCCCACGTTGGAGACCGCGACCAGGCCGCCGCCGTCGGCGGCCACGTCGGCGACCACCCGCCCGCCGTCACCCCAGGGGGCGAACCGCAGCACCTCGCTCCACCAGGGGGCCAGGTAGCAGACGTGCCGCTGCTGGCCGGTGTACTCCTGCGTCACCTGGAACTCCACCGCCAGCCGGGTACCGGGCAGGCCCGCGATCACCGGGGAGACCGGCTCCCGGGTCTGGAAGTCCATCGGACCGTGCTTGACCTGCACGGCGACGTTGTCCCGGAACCGCCCGTCGAGCGGGGCGAAGTGGTCGAAGGCGGCGCGGGCCCGGTCGGTCGAGCGGTCGCGCCAGTCCTGCCGGTGGTTGTAGACGAAGGCCCGCCAGTGCACCACGCCGCCGTACGGTTCCAGCGCCCCGGCCAGCAGGTTCGCCCCGTCGGCGTGGTCGCGGCCGTAGCTGAACGGGCCCGGCTGCCCCTCCGAGTCGGCCTTCACCACGTACCCGCCGAAGTCGGGGATGCGGGCGTACACCCGCCGGGTGGTCTCGGCCCACCAGTCCCGCACCGCCTCGTCGAGCGGGTCGGCGGTGGCCGCCCCGCCGAGCACGACGGGCGCGGCGAAGGTGACCGACAGGTGCACCCGGATGCCGTACGGCCGCAACTCGTCGGCGATCTCGGCGACGTCGCCGAGCCGGTCGGTCAGCAACCGCGCCTCGGTGGCGTGGACGTTGACGTTGTTCACCGACACCGCGTTGACGCCGCACGCGGCCAGCAGCCGCGCGTACGCCCGCACCCGGGCCCAGTCGCGCCGGGGGTGGCCGTCCCGCCAGAAGATCGACCCACCGGCGTAGCCGCGCTCGACCTGCCCCATCACCGGGTGGACGTCGACGTTGTCCCAGTGGTCGAGCATCCGCCGCCGCATCGCCGGGCGGTGCACCCGCGCCGGGTGGGGTGGGCCGAAGGCCGACTCGCCGAGGCGGACCACCTGGAACAGTCCGTAGAGGAGCCCGGCCGGTTCGTCGGCCAGCACCAGCGTGACCTCGCCGTGGCGGACCAACGCGTACCCCTCCGCGCCGAGCGGGCCGCCACCGGCGGCGGCGAGGTCGGCCCGAGCCGCGTCAAGATCGACCCCGGCCGCCCCAGGGGTGGCCGGTTCGGTCCAGCCCGGCCGGGCGGCGGTCCCGGTCCCGTCCGCCGGGGCGGGCTCCGGTCGGTGCGATGTCAGGGCGAGCACGAGCTGCGTCGGCGGCCCGGCGGCGGTCCGTCGGACGGTGCCGCCGTGCTCGGCGCAGGCCCGCCGGACCTCGCCGAACACCGTGTCGACGAGCGGGCCGGCACCGTGGACGAGGGTGTGCCGGGATCCGACGGCGCGGAACGCCTCCGGTGGCAGCCACGCGGGATGGACGTCGGTCGGGTCGGGGGTCACCATGCGCGCTCTCGGCAATACCGTCGCATTGCGCAGATCGTAACGATCTCCTCGAATGCGTCAAGGTGCTTCCGGAACTTCCCGGTCCGAGCCCGTCTCCCGGCGGCGCGGGTGGCGCGGCCGGGGCCGGTGGGCCGTCGTTTGGTACGCCCCTATCCGGGTACACGCGCCGGGTCCGTGGCGAGAAGGGGGCCGGCGAGGTGGACGACAACCAGTTCATCGACTCCGTGGCGAACCGCACGGGGGCGTCAGCCGAGCAGGCGGCCGCGATCGCGCGGGCCACGCTGACCACCCTGGCCGAGCGAATCGACGGGGGCGAGGCACGTGACCTCGCCGACCAACTGCCGGAAGGGCTACGGGCGTACGCCTTCGCCCCCCACGAGGACGCCGAACGGTTCGGCCTCGACGTGTTCGTGCAGCGCGTCGGCGGCCGGGCGGACGTCGACCCGGAGCTGGCCGAGGCCGGCATCCGGGCGGTCTTCGAGACCATCCGCGAGACCGTCGCGGCCGGCGAGTACGACGACGTCATCGCGCACCTGCCGGCCGAGCTGTGGCAGGTGGCCAACCCGGCCCCGCCGTACGACGGACAGCGCAACCGGTGACCGGCCGCGCCGGCCGCCGCGGGGTCACCGGTGCGCGGCGCCGACCGGTTCCAGGTACACCGGCAGGTCGGCTCCCGCCTTCGCGACAAATAGGGCTACCTCGTACGCCATGTCGCCGACCTCGGCGTCACCGTCGATCCCGACGGTGAGGATGGCCCCGTTGCCGGTGGTGGCGTGGAACAGGAACGCTCGGGACATCTGCACGACGACCTGGTGCAGTTCTCCGCCGTTGCACACCTGGACCGCGGCCAGGCCGAGCGCCTGAAGCCCGCAGACCATGCTGGACAGCTGCGCGGCTTGTTCGTCGTCGATGCCCCGGGAGGCACCCACCAGGTGCCCGTCCGGCGACAGCACCACCGCGAACATGGCACCCGGTACCCGGTCGACGATGTCGTCGAGGGCGCGGCTGAGGTTGTCGGCGGTGGCAACGGCAGGGATCACAGGGTTGTCCTCTCGTTACGGTGGAACCGGTGTCTGAGGGGCGTCGTGCTCACGTCGCGGACCGTCGGGGCCAGGGCTGCCCGGTCGTGGCGCTCGACCGGTCGGCCAGGATGGTGCGCAGCAGGGCCAGCAGATCGGGGCGGTTGGCGCAGTTGAGCCGGGAGCGCATCCGCGCCACGTGGTGCTCCACCGTCTTCGCCGAGATGTACAACCGGTCGCCGATCTCGCGGTAGGTCAGCCCGGCCACCACCAGCTCGGCCACCTCGCGTTCCCGGTCGCTGAGCCGTTGCGAGGTGGTGCCGGCGGCCGGCTTGCCGTCCCCGGCGGCGGAGCCGCCCTGGAGCATCCGCGCGCAGTCCAGCAACGTGGTCATCGCCCGCCGGTCCGGGGTGCGGATGGCGGCCTGCCCGGCCAGCCGGGCACCGTCCCAGCACAGGCCGGTGTCGTGCAGGCCGCGCGCGGCGGCCTCGACGCGGACCGGGTCGACCGTGCCGCGCAGCACCTCCACCCAGCACTCGGCGGCGGCGGCCACCACGGCCGCGTACCGGCTGTGTCCGGCGGCGGCGACCAGGGCGGCGACGTGGTCGTCGGCGGCGGCCGGGTCCTCGGTGAGGATCGCCGCGTGCAGCCCGCTCCAGTGCAACGGCGTACGCCACAGTGGCGGGTCGTCGAGCCGGCCGAGGAGCTGGCGGGCGGCGCGCAGGTACGGCTGCAGGCGGCCCAGGTCACCCAGCCGGGCACCGGCGATGGCCAGTTCGCCGAGCGGAAGGAGGGTGAACAGGTCGACCGGGTGGCGGACCACCGCCTCCAGTGCCGGCACCCAGCCGCGTCGCAGCGCGCCGAGGTCGCTGGCGCGCCGGGCGATGCCCAGCTTCAGCCCGGCGGCGAAGAGCAGGTCCCGGGACTCCAGCGGTCGGCCGCCGGTCACTTCGGTGAGTTGCTCGGCCGCCGCCGCGCTGCGGCCCCGGACCATGAGGATCCAGGCTCGGAGCAACCGGTGTCGCGGCGCCAGCAGCGGGCCGCCGATCCCGCTGGCCAGGGCCCGGTCGAGGACCCCTTCGGCGATGTCCAGTTCGCCGCAGTGCACCGCGGTCAGCGCCGCCAGGGCGGCCGGGCTGTCCGGCAGCAGCACCGCCCGACCGTCGGGTTCCAGCAGGGCGGCGGCCTGTACGAGGGTGGACAGCGCGGCGGCGGACGGCCCGTGGACGCTCTCGCGTACCCCGTCGGCCATCAGCCGGGCGGCGCTGGCGTGCAGGGTCGGCGGGTCGTCGTGGTCGGCGGGGCCCGGGTCGGGCCGGGCGGCCGGGCGGCCGGTGGCGAGCGCGCCCAGGGCGGCGAAGGCGTCGGCGGAGGCGCCGCCGGACCACCGGTACAGCTCCACGCTCCGGTCGGTCTGCCCCCGGTGGGCCAGGGCCGTCGCGGCGACGACCGCGGCCTCGGCCCGGTCGGCCGGCGGCGCCGTGGTGAGCAGGCGGTCGGAGAGCCGCAGCGCGAGGTCGAGGTCACCGGCGAGGGCCGCCGCCCAGGCGTGGCGTCCACCGGTCGGCCGGCCGGCGGTGGCGGCCGTGGCGAACAGCTGGGCCGCGAGCGCGGGTTCGGCGGCGAGGGCCTCCTCCGCCGCCGCCTCCAGCGTGGCGGCCGGGATATCCCCGGCCACCCCGGCGGCGAGCAGCGGGCGGACCAGGGGAAGCACCGGCGCTCCTCGGGTCAGCTGCAACTCGGTGAGCCGGCGCCAGACCGCGGTGCGGTCGGTGGCCGGGCTCAGGGCGGTCACCGCCCGGCGCACGATCGGGGTGAGCCGGCCGTCCGCGCCGACCAGGCCGGCCGCCCGGGTCTCGGTGACCAGGTCGTCGATGTCGGCGGGCTCGGGGTCGAGCAGGGCGCGCAGCAGGTCGACCGGGAGCGGCACGCCTGCGGCCAGGGCGATCAGCAGCCGCCGCGCGTCGGGGGCCAGCTCCTCCAGGTCGGGGCCGAACCGCAGGACGACCTGGCGCGGCGGCTCCGCCGGCACGCCGGCGGCGGGCTCGTGCTCGCGCAGCCCGGTGACCAGCCGCTCGACGTGCCGGGGCACGCCGCCGGTCTGGGTGTGCACGAAGTCGACCACGTCCGGGTGCCGGCCGAGCCGGGGTACGGCGGAGAGGTAGGTGGCGGTGCGGGCGCGGGTGAACGGCGTGAGCAGGATCAGGCGCCCGTCGCGCCGCAGCGCCTCGGTCAGCTCGACCAGCGCGTCCGTCCGGGGCCACGGCCGGTAGCCGACGGCGAGCCGGTGCCGGCGGCCGGCCACCAGCCGGCGCAGCGTCCTCAGCCGGGCGTCGTCGAGCAGGTGGGCGTCGTCGACCAGCAGCACCGCGTCGGGGTCGACCGCCTCCTCCCCGGCCGGGACGTCGGTGTGGACGGTGGCTCCGGCCCGCGCATATACGCCGGCCAGCTCGTGCAGGTACGCGGTGCGGCCGTGCCCGCCGGGGCCGGTCACGCCGAGCACGAGCGGCGCCGTCGGGTCGGCCGCGACCGCGTCGAGCAGGGCACGCGGTTCGGCGTCGAGCACCAGCGGACGCTCCGCCACGCCGCTCATGATCATGGAAGTCATCCTTCGCGCCCCCGGCTGCGCACCAGCGTCCGGCGGGACGGTTTCGGCAGGTCCAGCGGGGTGAATCGGATCGGTGGGGCAGGTGGGGGTGCGTCGCGCGGCGGCTGGTCGTCGACCGGGCGGCCGGGCGGCACGGCGGCACGGGCGACACCGCCGGCCGGTGCGGGTGGGCCGGCCGGCAGCGGCGGGGGCGTACGGATCTGGGCGGCGGCGACGGCCGCGCCGGTGGCGGCGGTCGCCTGCGGGTCGGGCGCCGTCTCGACCGGGAGCCCGGCGGCGGCGAGCAGCTCCGCGACCAGCGGGATCCGGCTGGAGCCCCCGGCGAGCAGGACGCCGTCGAGCCGCGCCGGGGTCAGGCCGGCGGCGTGTACGGCGCGCAGCAGCAGTTCCACCGTGGCCCGGACGGCGGGGCGGATCAGCTCCTCGAACTCCAGCCTGCTCACCGGTACCCGGACGGGGCCGGTCGGCAGGGACAGCTGCACGTCGGTGCGGGCGCCGACGGTCAGGTCCCGCTTGGCCCGTTCACACTCGGCGGGCAGCGCGCGCAGGGTGGCGTCCACCTCGGGGCCGCCGGTGGCGAGTTCGCGGGCGAGCACGGTTCGTACGTGTCCGGCCAACGCCTCGTCGAAGGTGGTGCCGCCGAGGCCGGTGAGCCCCTGGGGTACGCCGACGGTCTCGAACCGGCCGCGGGAGTTGCGACGGACCAGCGCGGCCTCGAAGGTGTCGCCGCCGAGGGCGTAGACGGCGGCCAGGCCGCCCGGGAAGCCGCGGGCGGCGTGGCTCTCGGCCACCGTGACCGTACGGGGCAGCAGGGTCACGTCGCCCAGGCCGCGCTCCCACAGGGCCTGCTGGAGCAGGTCGCGCCGGTACCTCCCCCATCCCGCGGGGTGGCTGAGCACGATCGCCTCGGCCGCCGCGCCCTCCTGCTGCTGGACCCACTCGACGACGTGGGCGGCGAGCAGCGCGAGCAGCGTCTGTGGCGCGTACCGGTCGCCGTCGAGCAGCAGGGGCACGTCGTCACCGACCCGACTCAGGATTCCACGAGCGGTACGACTCGCGTCGCCGACCTCACCGAGAGTGAACGCCCCGTCGGGCGCCAGCAGCAGGGTCGACGGCAACGGCGCCGCTGCGGGTTGCAGTACGACGGGTTCGGGTCGATCCCAGCTCCCGTCCTGCCGGCGGGCGACCGCGGCGACGGTGCTGGTGTTACCGATGTGCATCCCCAGGACGTACGGCATCTGCTTTCTTTCCTCGCCCAATTCGGCCGGCCGAGGTGGGCGGACAGCTGCCCGCCCGAACCGGCGACCGCCCCGGGGGGATCCCGCGGGGCTCCTACGTTCGTACCAGAGATCACTCCGGCATCAGGAGCCCCAACTTCGGCCGACTCCCGTCCCCCAATCCCCCTAACGTACGAGAGGGCGCTCGCCCCTAATCGGACGGGTCGGGTTGCGGGATCGTCCCCGATGACCGGTGCCGCTCACCGACCGTAGCGTCGTTGGCGATCAACGGTCGCTGACGCTACGTCCGAGGAGAGATCCCCAACATGGACCAGACCCTGCACGACTTCGTGCTCAACCTGCTCACCGACGCCGACGCGCGGTCGGCCTTCGACCTCGACCCGGAAGGTGCGCTGCGGGCCGCGGGGCTCGGCGACATCACCGCCGCCGACGTGCAGGACGTGGTGCCGCTGGTGGTCGACTACGCCCCGGTGCACGGGCTCGCGCCGGTGGCCCCGGTGACCAGCCAGCTCGGCGCGGACCCGCTGGTCGGCGACACCACCGACGTGATCAGCCAGTTGCAGGGCGTGACGCAGCAGCTCACGGTCAGCAGCTCCTACACCGGGCTGGACGTCAAGGCGGGCGCGCTCGGCGCGATCGCCGTCGACCCGACGACGGTCACCGCCGGGGCGAACCTGCTGCCCGGCATCGGCCTGGGGGTGTCGCCAAACGGGGTCGGCGCGGACCTGTCCGGCGTGCACGACGTGGCGGACACTCTCGACGCCGACGTCACCAGCATGGTCGACAGCACCACCGGCCCGGCCGTCGGGGACGTCACCGGCACGATCGGTGACCCGGTGTCCGCCGTGGACACCGCCGGCAACGGGCTGCTCGACACCACGGCGGGCCTGCTGCCCGGCACCACCAGTCAGGTCGGTGACCTCGTCGGCTCGCTCGGCGTGAATGACACCCTCGGCGGGCTCGGCCTGAACGACGGCGTCGGCGGGGTGGTCCCCCCCGTCGACGTACCGTCGACGGTCGGCGGGGTCACCGGCCAGGTGGACGGCCTGCTGTCCGGCGTCACCGGCGGCGTCACCGGTGGTGTGACCGGCAGCGTGACCGGCGGGGCCAGCGGCTCGGCGCACGGTGACGCCACGGTCCACGGTGACGCGTCCGCCTCGACCGGTGGCCTGCTGGGTCTGACGGACGGTCTGCTCTGACCGGACCGCTCTGACGGGCCCAACCGGCCTGCGGCGGGAGTGCCAGGCCCGGCAGCGCCTGGCACTCCCGCCGATTTCCGCACTTGCTAATTGAGCTGAAATCAGCACACTTGGTGCGGTGATAGCGGGGATCTGGCTGGACGCGCTCGACGACATCGCCCGTACGTGTCAGGAACACGGGCGCGGCGACCTGCTCCAGGCGGTCCGGCTCAAGCGGGCCCATCTGCTCGATCCGACGCTGACCGTCCTGGTCGTCGGCGAGCCGAACCAGGGCAAGAGCCAACTGGTCAACGCGATCGTCAACGCCCCGGTCTGCCCGGTCGGCGACGGGCGTACCACCGTCCTGCCGACCGTGTTGCGGCACGCGGAGGTCGCCACGGCGACCGTGGTGCAGACCCCGCCGGCCGAGCCCGGAGCCGCCGCCGCACCGGCCAGTGTGGAACGGACCCCGGTGCCGACCGGGCAGATCGCGGCGGGTGTCGCCGGCACCGCCGGCCGCCGTCCCGGCGCCGGTCCCGCGTACGTCGAGATCGGCCTGCCCCGGGCGCTGCTCGGCGCGGGCGTGGTGCTCGTGGACATGCCCGGCGGCGGCGAACTGGCCGCCACCGGCGCCACCACCCCGGTCGCCGCCCTCACCCGCGCGGACACCGTCCTGCTGGTCTCCGACTCCACCCGGGACCTCTCGGTCGCCGAACTGAACACCCTGCTGCACCTCACCCGGTCACACGCCAACGTGGTCGTGGTACAGACCAAGACGGACCTGGTACCGGACTGGCGGACGGTGGCCGACCGCAACCGGCGACACCTCGCCGACGCCGGGGTACCGGCAACCCTGATCCCCGTGTCGGCGGCACTGCGCCTGCTCGCCGCCACCACCGGCGACCACGCGCTCAACGCGGAGTCCGGCTTTCCCCCGCTCATCGCCCGCCTGCACCGCGACCTGACCGGCAAGCCCGACCTCCTGGCCCGGGCCGCGGTGGTGCTGACCGCGCGTACCGTGGTGGAGCAGCTCGCCGCGCCGCTGCGGGCGGAACTGGAGAACCAGCGCTCCGCGGAGGAGTCCGGCCCGCTGGCCCGGCTGCACGCCGCCCAGCGGGAGGTCGACGAGCTGCGCCGCTGCTCCATCCGGTGGCAGAACACGCTGGCCGACGAGATGGCCGACCTGCTCTCCGACGTCGAGCACGACCTTCGCGACCGGACCCGGCACATCCTGCGGATGGTCGACGAGGCGTTCGAGACCGCCGACCCGCTGGTCGCCTGGGACACCGTCCAGGATTGGCTGGAGCGCAGCCTCGTCGAGGCGGCGGAGGCGAACCGGCAGTGGCTGGTCCAGCGCTGCGACTGGGTCGCCCGGCGGGTCGCGGAGTTGTTCAGCCGGTACGGGCACGGGACGCTGCCGCCCTGGCCGCTGTCGGTGCCGACGGAGCACGGGGAGTCGCTGCCGGAGATCGAGCGCCCGAACATCGACCGGTTCACCATCAGCCAAAAGGTGATCACGGGCATGAAGGGCTCCTACGGCGGCCTGCTGATGTTCGGTTTGGCCCTCACGCTGGCCGGGATGCCGATGATCAATCCGATCTCGATCGGCGCCGGGGCGTTGTTCGGCGGCAAGAGCATCCACGACGAGGGACGGCAGCTGTTGCGCCGCCGCCAGGCCACGGTCAAGGCGGCGATCCAGCGGCACGTCGACGACTTCTTCGTCCGGGTGAACAAGGACAGCCGGGACGCGGCCCGGCAGGCGCAGCGCGTGCTGCGCGACCACTTCAGCGCGCTGACCGAGGAGTTGCAGGCGGGCATCGTGGAGTCGCTGCGCAGCGCCAAGCAGGCCGCCGACACCGACGCGGTGGCCCGCGAGCGGCGGCACCGAGAGATCCGGCAGCGGATGACCCGGCTGGCCGCGGTCTACGAGCAGGCGCAGCAGGTGGCCGCCGCCCGCCCCGCACCGCTGGCCCCCCGGGCATGAGCGAGCGAGTCAGCGGAGTGCCGGCATGAGCGAGCGCAGCGAGCGAATCATCCAGCTCAGTGCGAAGGTGCCTCATGACGGCGTGCAGCGCAGCGGAGTGGCGGCATGAGCGGCGGCTGGCGGCTGGACGCGGCGGCCCGGGGCCTGCTGGACCGGGCGCTGCACGTCTACCGGGACCACCCCCGGGCCACCGACCAGTTGTTGAACCAGGTGGACCGGCTCGACCAGCCGCTGCGGGTCGCGGTCGTCGGCGGTTGGCGCAGCGGCAAGTCCACCCTGCTCAACGCGTTGATGGGCGAGGAGGTGGCACCGGTCGACGGGAGCGCCTTCACCTGGTACGAGGACGGCCCGCAGCCGGACGCCGTCGCCTACTCGACCAACCACCCACCGCAGCGGCTGACCGTACTGCGCTCCGGCACCGGCATGCACGTCGACCTCGCCGGTTGGCGGGCCGGCGAGCTGCGCGACATCGTGGTGCGGTGGCCGGCCCGCTCGCTGCGACAGGTGACCCTGCTCGACACCCCGGCCATCGGCGTCGACGAGCACGGCCGGGACCCGGTGATGGAACGGGTGCTGCGGGAGGCCGACGCGCTGCTGTACCTGACCAGGGACGCACGCGGCACCGATCTGCGGGGGCTGGAGTCGGCCCGGGAGAGCAGCGTCGGGCAGGCCGCCCCGGTGCACGCGATCCTGGTGCTGTCCCGGGTGGACGAGTCCGGCGGTGGCCGGATCGACGCGCTGCTCGGCGCCCGCCAGCTCGCCCGGCGAGCCCTCCGGGAGCCACACGTGGACGCGCTGTGCGTCACGGCGGTCCCGTGCAGCGGGCTGCTCGGCCTGGCCGGTCGGGTGCTCGGCGAGTCGGACTTCGCGGCGCTGGCGGCCCTGGCCCAGGTGCCGCGCGCCGAGCTGGAACCGTACCTGCTCTCCGCCGAACGGTTCGGCCGTGGCGAGCCGCCCGTCCCACTGAGCGCGGCGACCCGCGGCGCTCTGCTGGACCGGCTCGGCGTGGTCGGGGTACGCCTGGCCACCACCCTGGTACGCACCAGCTGCGACAGCCGCGCGGCGCTGTCGGCCGAGCTGGTGCGGCGCGGCGGGCTGGGCGAGCTGCGCGAGTCGATCAACCGGCTGTTCGTCGACCGGCGGGAGGTACTCAAGGCCCGCTCGGCGCTGGCCGCGGTGGAGGCGCTGCTGCGCGCCGAACCGGTCCCGGGCACCGGCGAGCTGCTCGGCGCGCTGGAGCAGATCCTCGCCGGCGCGCACGAGTTCCAGGAGTCGCGGCTGTTGGCGGCGCTTCGGGACGGCCGGCTCGGGTTCGCGGCCGAACTGGCCGAGGAGGCGCGGCGGCTGGTCGGCGGCGACGGCGACGCCCTGGCTGCCCGGCTCAACCTCGCGCCCGACGCGACGGCCCCCTGGCTGTGGGACGCCGCCGCCGAGGCGCGGTGGCGGTGGCAGGAGCGCGCCGAGGATCCCGGGCTCCGGTTGGCCCAACGGCGCGGCGCCCAAGTGGTGGTCCGCAGCTGCGACGGAATGCTCACCGAACTGGCCGCCCACGCCCGCTGACCGGGCGTGTGCGGTCAGGACGCCGGCGAGGATTGCGGGTCCGGTGAAGCAGCAGGCCGTGCTGATCTCGCGTTGTTAAGAGCATGAAACGCGGGAGCTTCTATGGATCTTGAAACCCGACAGGACTTCACCGCCTTCGTCGGAGCGCGGTCGCATGCGCTGTTCCGGACCGCCCTGGCGCTGACCGGTCACCGGCAGCAGGCCGAGGACCTGTTGCAGACGGTGCTGGCCAAGGCGTACCGGCACTGGGGGAAGGTCCGCCACGGCCAGCCCGAGGCGTATCTGCGTCGCGCGCTGTACCGGGAGCAGGTGAGCTGGTGGCGTCGGCCGATGCGGGGTCGAGAGGTGATTACCGATCGGCTTCCGGAGTTGGCCGGCACGGACCCCACCAGCCGGGTCGACCTGAGTCTGGCGCTGCGAGCGTCCCTGGACCGCCTGGCGCCGAAGCAACGGGCGGTGCTCGTACTGCGCTATCTCGAGGACCTGCCCGACGAGGAGATCGCCGACATCCTGCACTGCAAACCGGCGACGGTACGAAGCCAGGCCACCCGCGCCCTCGACCGGATCCGCACCCTCTGCCCTGAACTAGACCACCCTGTCATGCAGGAGGTTCACGAGTGACCACCCAACTTGAGAAGGCCGTTCGCGAAGCGCTCGACCAGCTCACCGACGCGCCCCCGCCGCCGGACCTGGCTCAGGCCGCGATCCGTAGGGCCGGCCGGCAGCGAACCGCGCGCCTGGTGGCGGCTGGCGTCGCCGCGGTTGCCGCGGCAGTGGTCGCGGTACCGCTGGCCATCGGCGGCCTCGCCTCCCCCGGTGACAACCCGCCGCCCGCCCGGATGGGCCCGGGAACGGCCGCCAAGCCATTCGTCGTGACGGCGTACAGCGGGGTCAACAACCCGGGAGACCCGGGGCCGGCGGACGACTATTCGCTGTTGCTCGACCCGGACACCGGCGAGTACGACAAGGTCCCGTACAACGAGGTGGTGCCGTCTCCGGACGGCAGCCAGGTGCTGGTGCACGAGGGCGACAACAGCCTGGCGCACCCGTCGAGGCGGGGAGTGCTGAACCGGGAGAGCGGTGAAGTCCGGTGGCTGCCGGGCAATGCCGGATACACCTCGGGCGCGAGCTGGTCGCCCGACGGCCGGCAGATCCTGATCACCAACCGGCCGAAGGACAACAACGGCGCGGGCTTCCTGCTCGTCGACGCGGCGACGCTGGCTGCCGAGCAGGTTGAGGTGCCCGACGTCAGCACGCAGAACACCAACGGCCTGGCCTTCGTCTGGGCACCCGACGGAACGGAGGTTGCCCTGACCCACTCGGTCAATGTGAGCGAGAGCGAGCCTGGCCGAGTGACCGGCATCGGCTTCTACGACCTGGCCGGCAAGCCGACCCGTACCCTCCCCGTCAACGGCGGCTCGCTGAACGAGGGCAGCGGGTTCTCGCCCGACGGCAGCCGGATCGCGCTGGACAACCGGTTCGTGAACGACCAGATCCAAATCGTCGACGCCACCACCGGCGCCGTCCAGCACGAGTTCTCCGTACCGACCGCCGACGCCGTGGTGGGCTGGTACGACGACGTGCATCTGATACTGAAGGACTACGGCGATCGGAACCTCACCGAACGGCCGAACCTCAAGGTGGTCGACCTGACCGGCAAGGTGACGCAGACGGTACCGTTCGCGGAGGGATCGGACACCGCGCAGCGGGTGTTTGTCGGATCATCGGCGGACCTGGGGACGGCCGCCGAGAAGTTGGCGTTCTGACCGGCGACCACTCTCGCTGTCAAGCCGGCAGGGCCGGGCCGTGCAGCCCCACCAGGCCGGGCACGGCGGTCCGGCCCAGCTCATCCCCGGTGGCGGGGTCCTGCCAGCTCACTGCGGCGTCCTGGCCGACGTAGAGGCGGTCGCCGTCGGGGCTGAGGACGAGACCGGTGACCGGGTCGCGGACCGGCCGGGCGTTGCCGCCGCCGAGGCTCGCGAGGTCCGAGGCCCACACCGTGGTGCCGGCAGCGAAGAAGAGCCGGTCGCGGTCGGCCACCGCGTACGCGGATCCGGTGCCGCTGGCGAGCTTGGTCACCGCGCGTACGGTCAGCTCCTCGGTGGAGACCTCGGCGACGATGCCGGAGGTGACGTCGACGACGAACAGGCGGGTGCCGTCCGGGGTGATCGCCATCGCGTGACCGTCGGCCGGGCCCTCCCCGAACGGGTGCGGCAGGTCGACGCAGTACGCCCAGCCCTGTTCGAGGTTCAGGGTGTGCACGAATGCGTGCACGTCGCTGCCCGGCCGCCCGCTGATCCGGTCGCGGGTGTGCTGGTGGTCGGGCTGGTGGGTGTAGAGCGTGTAGAGGACGGTACGGTTCGGGGCGAGCACCGCCTGGCGTCCGTCACCGCGCATCTCCTCCTCCGCGCCGGGCGGGATCAGCCCCTTGTCGCGGGTGACCAGCGGACCGGGTTTCCCGGTGGCGAGGTCCACGACGCGGACCCGGTAGCGGTCCGGCGCCTGCGGCGGCAACCATTCGAGGACGAACAGCCCGGCGAGGTCGCTGGTGAACGCCTCCGGGACGAAGTTGCCCGGCAGGTCCAGCCGCTGCCGGACGCCACCGGCGTCGGCGATCAGCACGGGGGTGACGTCCCGCCCGGTGGGGCGTTCCTTGGTGACGCTCACCTCCTCGCCGGTCAGCGCCACCGTCGTCCCGTTGGTGGAGACGGTCTGCGGCACCCAGCGGCCGGGCAGCCTGACGCGGTCGGAGGTGTTGCCGGTGGCGGCGTCGATCCGCCAGAAGGCGGTGTCGGCGCCGTCGGGCGCGCTCGCGTAGACCAGCCGACCGTCGGTGGTGGCGACCGCGTGCGGGATGGTCTGCCGGTCGGTGCCGCGCAGCAGGCCGAGCCCGCCGTCGACCTCGACGACCAGGGCATCGGGCAGTCCGGTGGTGGAGGCCGGCGCGGCCGAGGTACGAGCCAGGTCGCAGCCGGCCAGCGTCACGGCGCCCGCGCCGGCCAACGCGGTCAACAGGCTGCGCCGGGAGATCGTCGTCTTCGCCATCATGCCCAGGTGACACCGCTCGCCGGATCGAGGTTCCGGCGGTATGGAACCTCGGCCGCCCGGGTGGTGTCATGACAGTGATCCCACCGGAGGTACCACTGGACGACGAGGAGTTCGTCACCCGCGCGCAGGCAGGTGACCGGGAGGCGTACGAGTTCCTGGTCGCCCGGCACACCGCGTCCGCGTACCGGACCGCGGTGCTGCTCGGCGCGGGATCGGATGCGGAGGACGTCATCCAGGAGGCGTTCGTGAAGGCGTACCGGAAGCTGTCCCGCTACCGCGGGGACTCGTCCTTCCGCTCGTGGCTCCTGGCGATCGTGGCCAACGAGACCCGCAACCTGCACCGGTCGCGGGAACGGCGGCACGGGCTGGTGTTGCGGGCGGCGCGGGTAAACCCCGCCGCGGAGGTCGCCGAGGACGACGCCGTCGGCGGGGTCCTCGCCGGGGAGCGCCGAGCCGCGCTGGTGCGGGCGCTGCGGCTGTTGCCGGCCAAGGACCGCGAGGTGATCGTCTGCCGGTACTTCCTCGACCTGAGCGAGGACGAGACCGTCGCGATGCTGGGCTGGCCCCGGGGCACGGTGAAGTCACGGACGTCCCGGGCCCTGGTGAAGCTGCGCGGCCTGCTCGCCACCGAGGAGGTCAGCCGGCATGGATGACCTGGAGCGGGAGCTACGCGAGCTGTCCACCTGGCTGGAGACACCCGAACCGCCCGACGTGACGGCCCGGGTCCGCGCCCGGCTCGCCGCCGAACCCACGCGCGCTCCGGCACGCCTACGGTGGTGGCGGCGCCGATGGCGATACGCGGTCGCCGCGGCGCTGGCCGCCCTGCTGGTCGCCCTGCTGCCACCCGGGCGGGCGGCCCTGGCCGACGCGGTGACCGGGCTGCTGCGCTTCGCCGGCATCACCATCAGCACGTCCTCCGCGCCGGTCCTGCCGACCGGTTCCCCGTCTCCGCTGCCCGCGCAGCGGCCAGCCGGGCTGGACGAGGCGCAGCGCGCGGTGCGGTTCCCGATCCGGGTACCGGCGAAACTGGGCCCGCCCGAGCGGGTGCTGGTGGCCGACCCGGACGGCACCGGCAGCCACCGGGTGGCCACCCTGCTCTACCGCGACGGCGAGCTGCGCCTCGACGCGTTCGACGGCCGGCTCGACCCGGTCTTCTTCAAGCAGACCGGCATGGCCGGGGCGGAGTGGACCCAGGTCGGCGGCCAACAGGCGGTGCGGATCGACGGCCCGCACCCGGTGTCGTACGTGGACCGTGGCGGCACGGTCCGGGAGGAGAGCGCCCGCCTCGCCGCCGCGACCCTGATCTGGGCGGACGCAGGCGTGACCTACCGCCTCGAAGGCCACCTGACCATGGCCGAGGCGGTCGAGATCGCAACCTCCCTGGAGTGACGAGGAATCCGCCGAGCGTCCCCGGCGACCCCACATGCGGCGATCGGTTGTTGACAGTCAGTCGACGCGGCGGGACACCACCGCGTACGGGCGACCGCTCGATCATCGACCACAGCCTCATCGCCGGCCTGCCGTCCACTAGCCCGCGATCATGCAGTTGTGGTGGGCAAGTTGCCCCGAAGCAGGGCATTTGTGGAGCGCCACAACTGCATGATCGCCGAGGTGGGGTGGGGTGGGTGTGCTGGCTCCGTCACGGCACGGCACAAGCGCGCCTCGGACACCACGACCCCTGGCCGACCTGGAGCAGCTATGGGCGGATCGACGCATTTACTTTTAACAAAGTTAACGATAGCCTCCGATTCCATCGATGAGGAGGCATGCCATGCGACGCCGTTCCGTGTCATCCGCCCTGCTGGCCACCGCCGCCCTGGTCGCCGCCGTCGCGGCACTACCGGCGGCCGGCAGCTTCGCCGCCACCCCCACCGCAGCCGGCATCCCCGCCGCCGCACCCTTCGCCGCCCTCGCCGCCTGCACGGCACCGGCCTGGGCCGAGGGCAACACCTACCAGGCGGGCACCCGGGTCACCTACGCCGGCCGGACCTACCAGGCCCTGGTGACGCACACCGCGCACGTCGGTGCAGGCTGGAACCCGGCCGCCACCCCGTCGCTCTGGACCGACCTCGGCCCCTGCGACGGCGCCCCGTCCCCCACCCCAACCCCGTCACCCACCCGGACGCCGACCCCGTCGCCAACGCCCACGCCCACCACGCCGCCCACCACGACTCCCCCGCCCGGCTCGGACACCTGCGCGCTCAAACCGAGACCGACCGGCAAGGTGCTCCAGGGCTACTGGGAGAACTGGGACGGCGCGGCCAACGGCGTACACCCGCCGCTGGGCTGGATCCCGATCACCGACTCGCGCATCCCCGCCCACGGCTACAACGTCATCAACACCGCGTTCCCGGTGATCCGCGCCGACGGCACGGTGCTCTGGCAGGACGGCATGGACGCCACGGTCAAGGTGCCCACCCCCGCCGAGATGTGCCGGGCCAAGGCGTCGGGCCTGACGATCCTGATGTCGATCGGCGGCGCCACCGCCGGCATCGACCTCAGCTCCGCCGCGGTCGCCGACCGGTTCGTCGCCACCATCGTGCCGATCCTCAAGCGGTACAACTTCGACGGCATCGACATCGACATCGAGACCGGCCTCACCGGCAGCAGCAACATCAACCAGCTCTCCACCAGTCAGGCCAACCTGATCCGCATCATCGACGGGGTCTTGGCCCAGATGCCGGCCGGCTTCGGCCTCACCATGGCCCCGGAGACCGCGTACGTGACCGGAGGCAGCGTCGTCTACGGCTCGATCTGGGGCTCCTACCTGCCCATCATCAAGAAGTACGCCGACAACGGCCGGCTCTGGTGGCTCAACATGCAGTACTACAACGGCAGCATGTACGACTGCTCCGGCAACTCGTACGCGGCCGGCACCGTGCAGGGCTTCGTCGCCCAGACCAACTGCCTCAACACCGGCCTGGTCATCCAGGGCACCACCATCCGCGTCCCGTACGACAAGCAGGTCCCCGGCCTGCCGGCCCAGGTCGGCGCGGGCGGCGGCTACATGGCACCGTCGGCCGTGGCGCAGGCATGGAACACCTACAACGGCAGCCTGAAGGGCCTGATGACCTGGTCGATCAACTGGGACGGGTCAAAGGGCTGGACCTTCGGCGACAACGTCAAGGCACTCCAGCGCCGATGATCGGATGGGTGGGCACCGGCGGTGGCCGGTGCCCACCCGAGGCACGATCCCAGCACCATGGGTCCGACCAAGTACGCGGTCAACGCCGCCACCGACCATCAGGCTTCCGGCGGAGCCAGCCTGCGTGGAAGGCAGCGCCGTGGCGTGGTGGACCACGGCAGTGTCGCTGGGATCGGCCCGTGTTCGCGGAGCAGGCCAACGACACGACGATCACCCTCCCGCAGAGATCACCCCACATATGCGGGAAGCAGCCGAGCCGCTTCGTCATGCGCCGCTGCGCTCGGGATACCCCCGCCTTCGCGGGGAGCAGCGTCATCCGGGATCAGGGAGGACGATCGCCGCGGGACCACCCCCGCGTGCGCGGGAAGCAAACCCCTGCCTCTTGCAGAATCGACACCCACTCGGGATCACCCCCGCGTGCGCGGGGAGCAGCATTGATGGACGCGGTGGCATGCTGACACCGTGGGATCACCCCCGCGTGCGCGGGGAGCAGCCTTCCTCGGCCGTGAACGCGGGGCCGTCCGGGGGATCACCCCCGCGTGCGCGGGGAGCAGCAGGTCTATCGGGAGCGGATCCCGCACTACCCGGGATCACCCCCGCGTGCGCGGGGAGCAGGCCCTCGACCAGTCCTGGCACATCGGGTGGCTGGGATCACCCCCGCGTGCGCGGGGAGCAGGGCCGAGCCCCGTTGGTCGAGCACCACAACGCGGGATCACCCCCGCGTGCGCGGGGAGCAGGGTGATGTGACCCGTCGTGGCCACGAGGTGCGGGGATCACCCCCGCGTGCGCGGGGAGCAGCGGCCGTTGGACATGTACTCGTTGTCCTCGGTGGGATCACCCCCGCGTGCGCGGGGAGCAGAATCCCGTCATCGGACCCAACATCGGCTTGTTGGGATCACCCCGCGTGCGCGGGGAGCAGTCCTTAACGGGCGCCTGCCGGATAGCCTCCAACGGATCACCCCCGCGTGCGCGGGGAGCAGGGCTGCGGCAAGACCACCTTGGGTTACCAGTTGGGATCACCCCCGCGTGCGCGGGGAGCAGCACGAAGAACGGCGAGTTGTAGGTGAGCGTCGGGGGATCACCCCCGCGTGCGCGGGGAGCAGGAATTCGCCAGTTCATCGGCTGGCCGTGCATGAGGATCACCCCCGCGTGCGCGGGGAGCAGGAGAGTGCAACGGGGGTTGCACTCTCCCTCTCGAGGATCACCCCCGCGTGCGCGGGGAGCAGGAGGTTCCCTCGCGTAACCGGCTGATGAGCGAGGGATCACCCCCGCGTGCGCGGGGAGCAGCTGATCTCCAGGCGCGGCGCGTCCATCGGTTCGGGATCACCCCCGCGTGCGCGGGGAGCAGTTCTGCCAGCCCTGCCCGAGCGCACTGATCGCGGGATCACCCCCGCGTGCGCGGGGAGCAGGGTGGAATGACTCCGCGCGAGGCTCAGGTGTGGGGATCACCCCCGCGTGCGCGGGGAGCAGGCGTGGGCGGTCAGCCCGGCCGCCCACGCCAGGGGATCACCCCCGCGTGCGCGGGGAGCAGCCGGTGGGCGCTCTGCCACGCCCTGTGGGCGCGGGATCACCCCCGCGTGCGCGGGGAGCAGGACATGAGCCTGTTTGACGTGCCGGGGTTGCTGTGGATCACCCCCGCGTGCGCGGGGAGCAGGTTCCGGACCGCGCGTACCCCTACGCCGAGGCGGGATCACCCCCGCGTGCGCGGGGAGCAGGGGCGATCAGGCCGCGCATCCTGACCGCCCCGAGGATCACCCCCGCGTGCGCGGGGAGCAGCTGCCCTACTGTCCCCGATGGATAAGCCGGCGGGGATCACCCCCGCGTGCGCGGGGAGCAGGTGTCCGGTGTCCCGCGCTTCACAACCGCAACGGGATCACCCCCGCGTGCGCGGGGAGCAGTACGTGATGTTGTCTGTCGGGTCGCAAACGTTGGGATCACCCCCGCGTGCGCGGGGAGCAGGGGTGGCAGGATGAGTGGGCAATTTCACCCTGAGGGATCACCCCCGCGTGCGCGGGGAGCAGTCTGTGACCGACCAGGAGGAAACTAACGCGGCGGGATCACCCCCGCGTGCGCGGGGAGCAGGAATAAACGTCAAGGTTTGTTAAACCGTACTCGGGATCACCCCCGCGTGCGCGGGGAGCAGACGTCTTTTGCTTCCACTGCGTTTCCTCCTAGGGGATCACCCCCGCGTGCGCGGGGAGCAGACTTATTGACCTGGGCTTCCGGAGATCAACTACCGGATTTTCCTTCACTTTGTTCCGGGCTGGCCACTGAGGTGCCACCCCCGGGAGCACGGCGTCCGAACCGGCGGCGTTTTGATGCTTTGCTCCAGCCGCGAGGGAGGGCTGGGTTGTAGGTCTTTCGCTCTGTCGGCCGCCGGATCAGGGTGATGCCGTCGTAGTCGACGGGTTGCCAGTGGTGGTCGTGTACCTGGAAGGAGAGCCGCTGCTCCCCCGGCTGCTGGTGGACGAGCAGCGCCCGTCCGGGCCCCGCCATCTCGATGACCTTGGACCAGAGCCGGTGCCGGATCCGGCTGTTCACGTGCCCGACGTAGACCCCGGCGGATATCTCAAGTAGCCACTGGGTGAGGTGGCCACGTAGGCCCTCGGGGCAGGCGGTGAGGATGATGACGGTCATCAGAAGTCCACTTCACCGCCGTAGTTGCGACCGCTGGCGAGTTCGTAGCCTTCCTCGTCCCAGAGGCGTACGGTGTCGCTCTCCGGCTCGTCGTCGAGCCACTGCTCATCGATCGGCCCGGAGGGGCCGGGGCTGAGTAGCAGGCTTCGGATGTCGCGTACGCATCGGTCGAGGAGAGCACCGTCGTGGACGCGGTCACGGACAGCGCGACGGGTGTCTGAGCCGATGTCGGTGGACTCGCTGGCGGCGATGTCGAAGGCGACCGGGATGGTGATGTCGGCCTTGTAGAGGTCGGCGATGTCGTAGACGAAGGATCGGTCGTGGCCGGTGTGGACGAAGCCGAGTCCGGGTGAGGCGCCGACGGCGACGATGACAGCGTTCACGATGCCGTACAGGCAGGCGTGTGCGGCTGACAGCGCCTGGTTGACGGGGTCGCTGCCGCTGAAGTCGTCCGGGTCGTACTCTCGGTTGTTCCACGGCACGCCGGTCCGCTTGGCGTGCTCGCGGTAGCACCGGCGTACCCGGGCTCCTTCCTTGCCCCGGAGTTGCTGCATGGTGAGGGTGTCGGTGGCCTCGCCGGGGAACCGCATCCGGTACATCGCCCGTGCCACTTGGAGCCGCCGGTCCCGGTGGGAGACGGCGGCGGCTTGGGCGACGAGCAGCCGGCTGGATCGGGCGAGCGGGCGTCCGTGGGCGTAGTAGCGGACGCCGTGCTCGCCGACCCAGACCGCGGTGGCACCGTTGTCGGCGAGGAGCATCATCGCCTGTTGGGTGATGCTGGTGCCGGGTCCGAGCATGAGTACGCCGAGGGTGGCGGCGGGGATGTGGACGACGCCTTTGTCGTCGGTAGCCGTGATCGCGTTGCTGTCGCGGTGGATGACGCAACGTTCGAGGTAGATGAAGCTGAGCCGGTCCTGGGCGCGGTTGAGATCCGACAGGTCGGCCGGCGGAACGCCGGGGATCTTCACTGGTTGGCTTGGGCGGGGGCGAGGGTGAGCAGGCCGCAGCCGTACGCCTTCGCGTGCCCGATCCCGCTCGTCAACGCCCGGCGGAAGGCGTCCGGGTCGGTGATCTGGAGGATGCCGTCGAAGGTCGCCGTGGTGAGGGTGACGGTCCCCATGCCGCGTTTGAAGGACTGCGTCTGGCGGCGGTGCAGCCGCACGTTGGGGCGGCCGTCGTGCTGGCTCGCCAGGGCGAAGCCGTGCCGGTCGGTCCGGCCCATCAGCCATGCGATCTGCTCGTGTTCGCGCAGGTAGCCGAAGCGCTGCGTCTCCTTGGCGTCGGCGGTCTTACGCCCGCTGTGGGTCGGGTTGGCGGTGAGCCGGAACGCCCAGTCCTGGCCGGGGGCCAGCGAGTCGAGCAACCCGTCGTAGTCCCGGGTCACCCAGGCTTCGTCGCTGGTGGGCCAGCCGGCCTGCTCGATCAGGTGGGTGAGATCGGGTCGGCCGGGGCTGACGATGTAGAGATGGACCGTCGCGGGGGCCGGGGTGTCGAGCCGCCACAGCGTACGGCTGCCAGGGCGCTCGTAGTCTGTTGCGACGGGGAAGGCGGCGCGGACCGCCGCGTGCATGGCGTGTGGCGAGGAGAGCAGCTTCCGCGCGCCCCGGCGGGCCGGGTTGATCTGGAATCGGGTGAGGAACATGCTCAGCCTCCCAGCAGGCTCAGCGGGTCGTGCTCGGCGACACCGGCCCGCTCCGCGAGGTCGTTGGTCACGTCGACGTGCCGGCGCAGCACCGACCGCCAGGTGTGCTGCCGATGTGCGGGGTCGAAGCTGAGCGGCTCGTCGGGCACGGTTTCGGTGACCGGCTCGCCCGGACGGGCGTCGCGGATGATCTCCAACCGGACCGTGCGGGCCGCCTTCTTGCGGTGCCACTCGGCGGCGAGCCACGGCCACTCCGTCAGCGCGCCGTCGAGGCTTTCCTCGTGTACGCCGAGGCTGATGGGGCCAACCGGCGGACAGGACCGGCGCCCGAGGTAGAGGGGGAACTGTGGCCGGTCCAGCGCATCCGCCAAGCCGTGCAGCAGTTCCCGTTCACCGCTGACGGCGGCGAGGAAGGCGGCGTCGGACAGGTAGAAGCGATAGGTCAACGGTGCGCTGTGGCGGCCGTCGAGGGACCGGGCGGTCTGGAAGTCCCGCAGGATCTGGCCGGGCTGGTCCAGCCGTACGCCGAATTCCAGGCCGAGCAGGTCGGTGAGCGGCTCGGTGCGCCGGACGCCCCTGGCGGCGGCGAGCAGGCCGATCACTCCGCTCTTCGTCGGCGCGACCTCGGTGCCCCGGCGGGCGAAGCGGCTGGACGAGCCCCACGACTGGAGCGGACCGGCCAGCCGCAGCAGCAACACGCTCATGCCGGCTGTCCGAGCGCCACGGTGACCTGCTCCCCCACCCCGGTGACCAGTTCGCTGAAGCTGACCGCCTTGCCCAGGTCGGCCAGCACGGCGGTCCGCTCCCCGACCTGGGTGACCCAGCTGCCGACCGGCCGCTCGCCGTAGGCGTTCTCGACCGCGACGGTGTGCTTCGCCAGCGCCTCCGCGGCCAGCTCGATCCGCCCGGCGGCGTGCGTCTCGGAAATGGGCTTCTCGAAGGCCCCGACCAGGTTGATCGGCTGGGTGTCACGCAGCCGCACCAGCACGGCATCGGGCAACGTGCGGTGGGCGAACGTGTTCTGCTTGCCCGTGGGCATGCTGCGGGCGAAAGCGGTCAGGAACGCCTCGACGGCGGCTCGGGTCGCTGCGGCGTCGCCGAGGGTGCGGTGCAGTGCGTCGACGTCGACCGTCGCGTACCGGTAGAGCGTGGACGAGTTGAACTCGATGGTGCCGATCATGCCGGCGCCTGTCTCGGCGGCATCGGCCTTGCGGTCGTCGACTGCGGTGAAGTAGTCGAACTCGTTGTCGACCGCGTGGACGCTGATGGCGTGAGACAGCTGGCACGCGGCGTCGACGTTGATGTCGGTCATGTCGGCCACCATCCGGCCGAACATCGCGATGTCGACCGAGTGCTCGGCGTCGACCAACGCCTTGAACCGAGCCTTGTCGAGG
Source organism: Micromonosporaceae bacterium KJ-029 (assembly GCA_005402585.1). Classification (GTDB taxonomy): domain Bacteria; phylum Actinomycetota; class Actinomycetes; order Mycobacteriales; family Micromonosporaceae; genus Micromonospora. The sequence goes on from BIFP01000022.1 coordinate 460,986, forward strand.
GCGGCGCCGGCCCGTGAGGCATCCAGCGCGGCGGCGGCGAGATTGTCCAACTGCCGGTGGCTCAGGAACAGCAGGTAACTGGACTCGACGTCCTTCACCTCGCCCTTCTTCTTGTCGGCCTTGGCGAGGCCGCCGGCCACGAAGGCTTCGGCCGCCAGCGCGGACGCGGCCTCCTCGGAGAGGCTCGGGTCGAGGACCCTGATCCGCGAGGCGAGTGACTCCCCCACCCGCTTGGTCCGCTCGCCAAGCTGGGAGCGGTCGAGCAGGTCGGCGAAGGCCAGCCGGATCGCCCGCTTCCATGCCTGGCTGGACACCCGTGCCCGCCGTACACCGCCGTAGACGGCGGTCTTCGGCGAGCCCGTGTCGTCACGGTTGAGGTTGCTCGGGGGCACGGTCTGCAGTGCGTAGACGTCGATGATGGTGCGGTTCATGACGGGTCCTCCTCAGGGTGGTCGGTGGTGGGGGCGTCGACGTCGGTGCTGGGTCGGCTGCGGAAGAACTCCCGGCCCCAGACGGCCTGGACCTTGGATCGCTCGCCTGGCAGGCGAAGGGTTTCCAAGTCGTCGGCAAGCAGGCCGTAGTCGAGTGGGATCTGGTGCTCGCGCAGCATGGTGATCAGGCTGCGCAGGTGGTAGATGCTCTCCTGGTAGCTGCTGGCGGTGCCGAGCGCGGCGAACCGCCGCCGTACCCCCTCCGGCCCACCGGACCGGCCGACCAGGTCGGACATGGCCTGACCCAGCCCACGTCCGTCCACGTGCATCCGCTCTCGGCGCGACTGCTGGTGCAGCGCATATAGGGTCACCGCGTCGTGGATGGCATGCTCGGCGTCCGCCGCCTCGGTGTCGTCGTCCGGCCGGTCCAGCAGGTCCCCTGGGAGCTGGAGGTACCGCTCCAGGGTGAAGTCGAAGCCCGGCGTCCGACCGATGCCGCGTCGCAGCCGGGCGAGCGCGCTGACTGCCTCGGGCTGCGGCACGGTGCTCAACACCCGCGCCTGTAGGGCGCCGACCCGCCGGGCGACGTGGTCGCCGAGTTCTCTGCGGCTCCGGCCCCACCGCTTACGGACCGGGTTGTCCGGCTGGTCGGCCGCGACCCGGGCCAGTGGCTCGGTGTCCACCATGGTCATACTCCTGCCTCCTGCCTCTGATGCGCTGACTCGGCCCCGCCGATCGGTGGCTCCGGTGTCTCGTTCTTTGGCTCGGCCGACATCGGCAACGCTTTGGCCAGGCCGGTGCGGAACCACGCCTCCGCCTGGAAGCTGGAGAAGTGCAGCTCCCGGCCGTGGCGATCGGTGCCCGTGCGGCCGACCCAGGCCGTCGGGCCGGCCGCCTCGACCAGTTCCCGGCCGAGCCGGGAGATGGCTCGGCGGACCAGCTTCTGCCAGTAGGCGCGCTCGGCCACCGGGTCGCTCTCCGGGCCGAGCCGGGCCAGCCAGTCGCGGAAGGCGCGGTCCAGCCGGGCGTACGCGCGTTCGGCTGCCCGGTCGGCCTCGCCGCTGTCGGTGTCCCGGCTGCCGGCGGCGCGAGCCAGGTTGTCCGCGAGACGGCGCAGCACTACCACTGCGGCCTCGGAGTCGCCGGCGGCGTCAACGGCCGCCGCGCGCAGCGCAGAGTCTTCGGCCAGTAGCAGCACGTTCATGGTGAGGGCGTCGCTGAACACCTCGTCGATGACCGACTGCTGGGTGCCGTAGGTGACGCTGACGGCGTGCGGCTGGGCCTGGAAGTCCGGCCGGACGACGCCGGTGACGGTCATCCGGGCCAACCACTGCACCACCATCGGCGACAGCCGCTGCGGAGGTTCGGCACCGGGCGGTGGCGGCGACGGCAGCAGGGTCTGCAACCCTCGCCAGAGTGCCCGGCTGTGGTCGTGCGGCCGGGGCAGGTAGATCGGCGTCCGCTTCTGTTCGCGCTCGCGTGGCCCGCTGCGTCCCCATACGCTCATGGGCTCCAGCAGGTGCCGATCCTGCCAGTCGAGCCGGTCACCGTTGGAGATCATCGCGCCGGTTATGACGCCGGCACCGCCGAAGAGCCGGATCCGCCGGGACTGCCAGGTGTAGAGGCTGAGCAGACCGAACGGCCCTCGGGTGGCATCGGCTTCCTCGGTGGCGGTCTGCGGCTCCCGCTCCCACACCGGCAGGTCACGATCGTCGACCACCTGCCAGCCGGGCGCGACCGGCACCAGGTTGAGCAGCAGCGTCTCTAGCAGCGTCGCGCCTTCCAGGTAGACACCACCCAACGCGCCGAGCGTCGCGACGCCGATGGGATAGCCTCGTCCGCCCTTGACACGCGGGTCGCCGACCGCCCCGGTCTTGATGCCGGACGGGTCATACGCCTGGCAGTGCACCAACCAGCGGGCCGCCTCGGCGGGCGTGATCGAGTCCATTCCCGGCCCGGCGCGCGTGGTCAAAAACGGCATGCCGCTCGGCACGTCGGCGATAATCCGCTCCAGCCCGTACGTGTTCTCCTTCGCCGCCCGCAGGTCGGCCACCTGGTAGAACGGGTGCTTCGGGTGCAGCAGGTCGAACCGCTCCCGGAAGGCGCCGAGGTAGTCGACGATGTCCACGGTCGGCAGCTTGCGGTCCCGCCAGAGCGCCTGCCAGGCGGCCTCGCCGGCTGGGCCGTCACTGGCTCGGTGCAGGATCGCCAGCGCCAGCCGCAGGATCGCGAAGGTCTGCGTGGGCAGTTCACAGGCGATCATGCGTAGGTCGCCGGCCTGCTCGAACAGGCCGAGCAGCGATACGGTCCGGCGCTGACCCCCGGCGTCCAGCACCGGGATCCACGCCTCATCGACCAGCGAGAACTCGGCTGGGTGAGGTGAGCCGGTCACCGGCATCACCTCCTTTCTGGAATCGAAGGGAACTCAGGTGGTGGGGCGGCTGACACGCAGCCCTTCGTCCGGGTCGTAGTGCAGGTCGAAGCCGGCCACCGTGGCGCTTCCGCCGGTGTCGATGTCGAGCACAAGTTCACCGGCCAGCCACGGGCTCTCCTGCCAGGCGCTGATGTCGGCGCGCTGCTCCAGCTCCGCGATGACGTCGTCAACCACGTCGGCTGCGGTCATCGCCCGTGGCAACGGCAGGGTGCAGCGTGCGATCAAGCGAGGCAGCGGCCGCCGTGGAACGCTACTGGTCGGCACCGGAACACCGCCGCCGTCGATCCATGGCGGCAGGGTCAAGCCGGCTGATGTTCGTACCAGCAGCAGGACCTCGAGGGATTCGGCGTCGGTGTCGCGGACGTGACCTTGCGCCGCGCGGTCGTCGGCGTTGCCGACGCCGCCGGAGAGCCAGCCGATCAGTGGTACCCCGGGCTCGCCGACGGCGGCCAGCCGGAATCCGTCGGCCTTCTGCTCCTTGGCGGCGATCTCGTCTCGCTGCTTCGCCTCCGCCTCGGCCATCGCAGGCTGCCACGACGGCGGGCCGAGCGCCGCGCCGCCGTAGGCGCTCTGGGTGAGCGGCGCGATGTCGGCCGGAAGCCGCAGCGGCTCGCCGTCCAGGTGCGGCAGCAGGACTGCGGCGCTACGCAGCAGTGCAGCCGGCTGGTAGACGCGACGCGAGCCGCTGACCGGCTGCGGTGGCTCGGTCGTCCAGTCGGCACCTGTGATCCAGCACGTCGCCGTCGTGAGCCGGGCGGGACGGTCGCCGCGGGGGTGGCGGTGCAGCCGGCCGATGCGTTGCAGTACCAGGTCGACCGGGGCCAGGTCGGTGACGAGCAGGTCGAAGTCGATGTCGAGGGACTGCTCGGCGACCTGGCTGGCCACGACCACGTGCCGGTACGGGCGCTTGCCGCTGCTGGGCGGTCCGAACGTCTCTCGCAGCCACCGGTCCTTGGCGGCGCGGTCGACGGCCATGAACCGGGAGTGCGCCACCGAGACGGGGATGTCCGGCCCGAGCGCCGCGCGCAGCGCGGCGGCCGTCTCCTGGACCCGGGCCACGGTGTTGCGGACCACGAGCGCGCAGCCCCCGTCGGTCAACTGGTCACGCAACAGCTCCGTCAGTGCGGGCAGGTCGTCGGCCTGGCGCCGCAGTTTGACCTCGATGCCGCGCCCCGACTCGGCGCAGCTGGTGGCGGTGGCGCCGCGGTCGGCGGTGGAGGTCGTGACCAGGGGGTACCGCAGGTCGGTGCGGAGCGGGGCGTACGGGTCGATGCGCGGCTTGCCGCGGTCGCGCCAGGTGAGTGGGGGTGGCGCTCCGAGCCGGCCGTCGTCGTACGCCTTCATCAGCTCGGCCCGTCGGTGTGCGGGCAGCGTCGCGGAGAGCACGACGACCGGTACATGGTACGCGCCGAGCCACTCCAGCGCCCGGTCGAGGAATCGACCCATGTAGACGTCGTAGGCGTGTGCCTCATCGATCACGACGACCTTGCCGGCGATCCCGAGGTGGCGCAGCACCAGGTGTTTGCTGCGCAGCGCCGCGAACAGCAGTTGGTCGATGGTGCCCACGACGAAGCTGGACAGCAGTGTCCGTTTGGGTCCGGCGAGCCACACGTGCACTCCGATGTCGGTGCCGCCGGCGTCCTCGGCGATGCCGCTCGGCAGCGAGGTCGTTCGCAGCTGGTCGTACTCGGGGTTGAGCGCTGCTTTGCCGTGCGCCAACCGCACGTCGCGGTCGCCTCGGCCGACCTGAATGTCGGGCAGCCGTTGCAGCCAGGACAGCATCCGGCCGAACATGGCGTCGCTGGTGGCCCGGGTGGGCAGGGCCAGGTAGCAGCCGGACGCCCCGGTGCGGCGGGCCAGGATCTCCACGGCGGCCAGGGCCGCTTCGGTCTTGCCTTCCCCCATCGCCGCTTCGACGATCATCATGCCGGGAACGGGCATGGTCGCGGCCAGCTCGGCGGCCGTCCGCTGCACCGGGCGTGGTCTCGCGTCGGCGGGCAGCGCGAAGCGCGTCCCGAACAGCTCGTCCACGCTCACCGGCGGTGCGGCGGGCTGCCAGGGGACGGGTAGGTCCAGCAGCTCCCAGCCGGATCGCAACCGATCCTCGTCGGTGCTGTCCAGGATGTACGGGAAGAGATCCTCGTTGCTGGCGATCCAGTCGGCGACGATGACGAGGCCGGTGAGGGCTGCCTGCACGGGCTGTGACAGCGGCACGTCGCTCCACTCGACGAGCCGATCCCCAGCGCCCGACCGCTCTGCCATCCAGGTGAGCAACTCCTGCTGCACCTTCCGCCAGGCCGGGTCGCCCAGCAGGTGGGGGCGCAGCTGCACGTCACGCAGGCTCTCGTCGGTCGGCGGCACGCCATGGTGGCCGCCGACGACGACGGCGTACGGGTGCGGGTCGCTCCAGTTCTGCTGCTGGAGCCAGTCCGCCAGCACGATGTGCCCGGCGGTGGCGTGGGGGGCGTACCTACGGTCGGCGCGGATCAGCTCCCGGTGGTATGTGAGCCCGTGGTCGCGCATCCGCTGCGCCAACGCGTACGCCTGGCAGGCGAAGGCGGGCGTGGCCTTGCCGATGTCGTGGATCCCGGCGATCCAGACGGTCAGGGTACGGGCATCCGCTTCGCCGCCGGGCAGTTCGTCGGCGATGCGGCGGCGAACCGCCGCGCCCAACCAGTGGTCCCACAGCTGTCCGGCGACGTCGGCGGTGTCGGCCAGGTGCCGCCACAACGGCAGCCAACCGACCGGGGAGATTCCCCTGCGGTCGGTCTTGCCCCAGACGGAGCGCGCCGCGTCGCCCAGTTTGGGACCGCCGGTGCTCATCGGACCACCGGCAGGAGCGGGCTGGGCGCTCCGCTGTGCGACAGGTAGAGCACGTCGCGGGCGCGGGTCAGGGCGACGAACAGGAGGCAGCGCTCACGCTGCAGGTCCTGCCCGTGGGCGTGCGGATCCTCTGCCGCTGAGGTGAGCGCGTTCGGCGCCGGCAGGACACCCGCCTCCAGCCCGACGACCGCGAGGCACTGGAACTCCAGGCCCTTCATCCGGTGCATGGTGGCCACGTGCACCCCGTCGATGCCTCGTTTGTCGTCGGCGACGGGGATGTGGGCGTCGCTCAGGATCCTGCTGATGGTCTTGACGAGCTGTCCGGTACGGACGGCCACGCCGACAGCGTGCGGTTCCACACCCTGCTCCAGCCAGGTCCCCACCCGCTCGATCAACGCTTCGCACTCGCCGTCACGGCTGCCGTGAGCGGTGAACTCGGGCACGCCGCCCCGGGTGACCGAGCGGTAGCCCCGCAACGTGTCGTCCTGTCCGTCCAGGCCGATGGCGGCGTCACCGTTCAGGACCTTGACCGACAGGTCCAGGATCTCGTGGGTGGTGCGGTAGTTGACGGTGAGCCTGCGGGTCCGCCCGCGAACCTCGATGCCGAGCTGGGCCAGCGAGACGTGGCTGTCGTAGATGCGCTGGTACGGGTCGGCGAGCAGGAACATGTCGTTCGGCCCGGGCGCGACGAGCGCGCGCAGCAGGCGCCACTGCGCCGGGTGCAGATCCTGCCCTTCGTCGACGACGACGTGGCGGTACGGGGCGGATGACCGGCGTGCGATTGCTGCTGCGTCGTCGGCGAGCTGGGTGTGGGTGCGTAGGCGCCGCTTCGTCAGCTCCCGCACCACCCCGTCGACCGCGGCCCACACCTGCTCGCGGTGGGCCGCGCGCAGGCCCGCGCCGCGGCCCCGACGCGGGGCGTCGCGGTACGCCGCCAGGGTGGTCAGCTGCTGGGCCAGGACGACCTGCTCCCACTCATGACGGAGGAAGGCGGCGCTGAACGTGGTGACCCGGCCGGCGCGGTTCAGGTACGTGGGCCCGACCTTCGCAGCGGCTTCCCACAACTGGTCGAGGACATCGCTCTCGGGAACCGCGACTCTTCTGCTCTCCCGGCTGACGATCTCGTACGCCAGCTTGTCCACACTGATCACGTCGATGCGTGCCCGCACCGCCGGGTCCGTGGTGAGCCGGTACAGCTGCCTCGTGAGGGCATCGGCGAGCGCACGGGTGAACGTGGTCAGCAGGACCTTCTCGCCCTCCGGCAGCCGCTCGGCGAGGAACACCGCGCGGTGCAGCCCGGTGACCGTCTTTCCGGTCCCGGCGCTACCGGTCACCAGCGCGGGACCGCTGTACGTCTCGCGGTAGGCCACGTCGCGTTGGGTCGGATGCAGGAAGGTGCGCCACACGTCGAACGGGTGGGCGAGGATGGCGGCGAGTTCCACCGGGCCGGAGACGAAGGTGATCCGCTCGGGGGTGCGGCGCGCTGCGGTCAGCAGGTCGTCGGTGTCCACGCCCGACACGGTCCGGTCGGCTATCTCCGCCCAGACCTCCGCCACGGACATCCCGCTGGCCAGGCCGAGCAGGACATCGAGCTGCGCCTCCGGCAGTCGCCCGGCGAGGCTCTCCAGCTGCTGGTCTGTGGCGATGATGCGCAGCAGTGGCACGAGATCCTCGTCCACGCCGAGCCGCATCAGGTCGGCGGTCGTGACCCGGTCGAAGAGTCCGACGTCGGGGCGCGGCTTCGGGGGTTCGCTCCGGGCGAACTCCTCGATGCCGGCCTGATCGCGCGTCTCCAACACACCGAGGACCTGGTTGACGGTGAACCGGCGGCTCACCGCGTAGGCGATGGCGTCGTCGTGCGGCAGGACGTCGAGCAGTGCGTACCGTTCTTCGCCGAGAGCGAGCACCACGCCGCGATAGAACTGGTCGACACGGATGGTGCGGATGTTCGGGTCGCATGCCCCGGTCAGCTTCTCCAGGTGCAGGCCCGCGTGGGTGTGCTCGGCGAACTTCCTGATGGCGGCGTCCACGGCGCGCTGCACCCGACGTTGCAGCCGGGCGTAGGCGGGAAGGAACCCCCGGCCGATGGCCAATTCAGCCATAACCATCCCCCGTCAACGGGTGCCTGGGCGTAACCAGGGCGTGGTCATCGGAACTGTCGCGAGCCGGACACGGTCGACCGCATCGATCGCGCAACATGGACGCGGCTGCCGTCAAGGCCCGTCCCGCGCCGGCCAACATTCAAGCATCTTGTGAACGCCGCTTGCAAGGGTCTTTTCGTTGCCTCCGTTCACCATATCAGCCACGCCGCGCCGGACGGATGTGTCGGACTGCGGCCAGATCGGCCGTTATGCTGGGCCTCGTGGTGGCTGGCGGGAGCCTCAAGGACCGGTACCGGCTGGGCCGGTTCCCGTTGCCACACAAGGGAATGGGCGAGGTCTGGCCGGCCCACGACACGCTGCTCGAACGCCCAGTGATCGTGAAGTTCGTCGCTGTGTCCGACGTGGAGCTGGTACGGCGGTTCCGCCGCGAGGCGCTGCTGACCGCTCGACTCGACCACCCTGGTGTGCCCGCCGTCTACGATCTCGGCCTGGAGGCCGGCCAGCCGTACGTGGTCCTCCAGAAGATCGACGGAATCACCCTCACCGACCTGGTCGCCGAGCACGCTCCCCTTCCGGTCGGCTGGGTCGCCGCCATCGGGGCACAGATCAGCAGCGTCCTGCTCGCCGCGGGGCAGATCGGCCTGGTGCATCGCGACATCAAGCCGAGCAACGTCATGCTGGACACCAGCGGCGCGGTGAAGGTGCTCGACTTCGGCCTGGCGGCCGTGCCCGACGACGAACGCTACTCACGGATAACCCAGACCGGGCAGAGTCTCGGCACGGTGGGCTACATGGCGCCCGAACAGATCCTCGGGGAGCGTGTCGACCATCGCACCGACCTGTACGGCCTCGGAGCCACACTCTTCGACCTGCTCACCGGTCGTCCCCCGTTCGACGGTGTGACCACCACGACCACGCTGCGGCACCAGATGTCCAGCCCACCGCCGCGGCCCGCCGAGCTGCGGCCAGGGATCCCGACCGTGCTCGACGACCTGGTTCACGCGCTGCTGGCGATCCATCCCCAGAATCGACCGGCCACCGCCGCCGATGTGTACGACGTGCTGGCCCCGCTCTCCCAGGACCTGCCGTCGATTCCCGGCGTGCTCAACGAGAGCGTCCAGGCGGTGCGGGCCTACGCCGCGATCCTGGGGCGAGTGCCACAGCAGACTCGCCCCACGACGAGGCACGCCGTCGAGCGGACCGAACTCGACGTGGAGCAGACCATGAATCACGCGGAGCAGCTGTACGCCGCCGGCGAGTTCCGTGCCGCCGCGCGACAGTGGCGGCAGCTCGCCGAGCGGCTCGCCGGACAGCGCGGCGACGATCCACTGGTTTTCGACCTTCGACTTCGTGCCGCCCGCGCTCACGTGGCCCTCGGCGAGCACGACCGGGCGCTGCGGTACCTCCGCATGCTGCTACAGGAGCGGGTCGACGCCGACGGAGCGGAGCACGCGGCGGTGCGGGAGCTGCGCCAGGAGATTGAACTGCTCAGCAGGGAACGGTCTGCTCCGCATCAACCCCCTCGATCCACGCCCGACGCGGGTCGCTGAACGGCCGAGGTAACAACACCGCCTTCTGCTCAGCGAAACGACCACCCCCATAGCGGAAAATCTGGGCACAGTTCTGCCCGCGCGTCTCGGTCGTCATGGCCCGCCGAGCCAACGGCGAGTACATGGTGCTGTGACTCAACCAGGCCGCCTCCTCGCCGTGCCGGTCGAAGCCACGGCCGCTCGCCGCGTGCCCGAACACGTCGTGGACCGCGCGGAACATCTCGTTCTCTCCGTCGCTGAGGTACGGGTGCGGGTTGCCGCTGGCCGCGCTGGCCCACACCCTCAGCCGGCGGTGCTGCACGTCGTCGACCATCGACGTGGCGTCCGCATAGGGGTCCTCGTCGACGATCCGCACCGCCACACCCAGGCCGCCGAACTCCACCCGGCCCACCAGGAAGTGGTACTGCTGCACCGTCTCCCGGCAAAACGCGGCGTACGCGGCGTAGGCCCGCTCGTCCCGGGTCGGCGCCGCCACATACGCGTCCGCGATGGCAGCGCCGACGACGGGGTCAAGGCGCACTCGTGCGTACACCTGGGAGGGGATGTCCATGGCGCCGGAGCTGTACCGCCGCGCACCAAGGCTGGCGTACGGGACCGGCGGAAAGCATGTGGACGGAGTGGTTGGCAGCGCGGGTACGAACAAGGGTGTTCATGGTCCTCCTTCGGTTGTCGGAACGGGTTGGGCGGCGGGTCAGCGGGCTGCCGGCGCCTCTCGCGGTTCATGCGTCTCCGGGCTCTCGCCGGACGCGGTGTGCTGCTCGCGGCGCAGCACCTCGCCGAGCATCCGGATCTCGGACACCCGACGGTCCTGATAGAACTTTGCGAACTTTCCGATGGTCGTGCTGCGCCCACGACGCGGCATGGCTCCCCCAGAGGACGACTGTGAACCGGAATCGCCAACACCATAGCGGGTGTGAACCATGTATACAAACCCGTCGCCCGTGGTAGCGTTCACGCGTGACACTAGAGTCGAGCATGGCCCCCAGCGAGGCCACCCTGACCGCCAGCGGCATCGCACGACTGGCCAACGTCGGCCGGGCGGCGGTGAGCAACTGGCGTCGGCGGTATGCCGACTTCCCGACCCCCGTGGGCGGCACCCCGACCAGCCCGTCGTTCGACGCGCGGGAGGTGGAGCAATGGCTACGCGACCACGGCCGGCTGCACCAGGCCGGCACCGAGCAGTGGGCCTGGCGACACATCGAGAGCTACCAGCCGGCGGCGCAGATCAGCGACGTACTCAGCATCGCCGGCGCCCACCTGCTCGTCCGCGGCGATCGCACCGAGGCCGCCGGCGACAACCTGCCGACCCCGAAGCAGCTCGTCACCCGCCTGCGCACACTCGACCCCGGCCTGGCCGAACTGGTCGGAAACCTGCTGCCAAAACAGTGGACCGCGCAGCTCACCACGCTGCTGCACACGGTCGACCAGCTCGGCGCCGAACAGGGCGCGGAAACCGCCTTCGAGTACCTGCACAGCCAGTATGTGGCCTCGGCGCAGGCGATGTCCGGCCTTGCCGGCACACCGGAGGCCGTCGCCGAGGTGATGCTGACCCTCGCCGGCTCCGGGGATCGCACGTTCGACTTCACCAGCGGCACCGGTTCGATCCTGCGAATGGCCGCCGACCGGGCCCTACGAAACGGCACAGCCACCCAGTGCTACGCGCAGGAGGTCAACCCGCAGTACGCCCTGATCACGCTGCTGCGGCTCTGGTTCGTGCAGCTGCGCGCCGTGCCCGGCGCGGAGCCGCCCGTCGTACACATCGGCGACAGCCTGCTCGCCGACGCCCTGCCCGACCTGCGGGCCGACGTCGTCGTGGCCAACTTTCCGTTCGGCATTCACGACTGGGGTCACGACCGCCTCGCCTACGACCCGCGCTGGACCTACGGCCTGCCGCCCCGCACCGAGCCCGAACTCGCCTGGGTGCAGCACGCCCTGGCCCACCTCTCCCCCGGCGGCACCGCCGTCGTGCTCATGCCCCCGGCTGCCGCCTCGCGCCCCGCCGGCCGGCGAGTCCGTGCCGAGCTGATCCGCCACGGAGCGCTGCGCGCGGTCATCGCCCTCCCTGCCGGCCTGATGCCGCCGACCGGCATCGGGCTGCACGTCTGGGTCCTCACCCAACCCGATCCCCACCAGCCACACGCCGGGGATCTGCTCGTGGTCGACGCCGCCACCGCATCGACCGGCCGCCCCCTGGCAGAGGTCATCGGCACCGCCTGGTCCGCCTACCGATCCGATCGGTACGCGGAAGTGCCTGGCGTCCACCGCGCCGTACCCGCCATCGAAATGCTCGACGACCAGGTCGACCTGACACCGCAACGCTACCTGCCGCAGGCCGGCGAACTCGCCGCCGACCCGGCCCAGATCATCGCCAGGATCAGCGACTTCGACGAGCTTCTCGACCACGCGCGAAGCTGCCTGCCCGCAGTACGCGAGGTGCAGACGGCACCGCTACGCGAGGCCCCCCAGGCCGACGTCACCGACCTCATCAGGTCCGGCAGCATCTCCGTACAGCGTGCGGTTTCCCGTAGCCGATCCACCAGCGCCGCCAGCGTCGTCGTACTGACCGCCGCCGACATCCTGTCCGGCGGCCCGGCAACCGGCTCGGCGACCCGCGCCGACGACGACGAACCGGGGCCACGAGTGCAGGCCGACGACATTCTCATCCCGGTCATCGGCCACAAAATCAACGCCCGGGTGGCCACCCCAGAACAGGTCGGGGCCGAACTGGGGCCCGGCGCTCAGCTGATACGCGTCGACACGACCCGTTTCGATCCGTGGTTCGTCGCCGGCGTCATCTCCCGCACAGACAACCTGCGAGTCGCCGGCCGAGCCTCAAGCACCGCCAACGGCGCCCTACGCATCGACATCAGGCGACTCACCATCCCCGTACTGCCCTTGCACCAGCAGCAAGCATACGGGCGCGCCTTCCACCGGCTCGTCGAGTTCCGCACCACCCTCGACCGGGCGGCATCAACCGGAGCCCTGCTGGCCCGAGAAATCGGCGACGGCCTGACCGCAGGCGCCCTCGGCCTCTCGTCCTAACCAGACCGGCAGGTTCGCAGATCTCGACTCAACGGATAGGCGAAGCCATCCGGGCCTTTCTGCTGTCCTCACGCGCGTCCTCACGAACGTTGACCGCACCTGAAGACGATGGGGACATCTCAGTCGCCGCTGCCCAGCCACAGAGCCTGTACCCTGCCCTCAGCCCTGGAACCGATCGCGCGCCGCGCCCTCAATACAGCATCCCGGGAGAACGATCTTGCAAAGCAAAGTGAATAAAAACGGCGCACTTGATCTTTAGAACAGCAGGTCAGGAAGTCTGCTCCCCGCGCACGCGGGGGTGATCCTCCTCGGCGTGTCCAAGCAGGCCGCATCACAGCCTGCTCCCCGCGCACGCGGGGGTGATCCCGGATTTACCAATCTCATTAAGGGTGCCGTTTCCTGCTCCCCGCGCACGCGGGGGTGATCCCACCGCAACGATCCGCAAGAAGTAAGCAGAACCCTGCTCCCCGCGCACGCGGGGGTGATCCCTGGGTGCCGCACAGCTGGTAGTCGGGGCGCATCTGCTCCCCGCGCACGCGGGGGTGATCCCGGTGGTGAGGGCGGTGTCCTGGTCAGCATGGCCTGCTCCCCGCGCACGCGGGGGTGATCCCTGCGACCACATCAGCACAAAGTTTCGACGTTCCTGCTCCCCGCGCACGCGGGGGTGATCCTTCCATCGTGTCCATGATCGGCGCGACGCTTTCCTGCTCCCCGCGCACGCGGGGGTGATCCCGCTAACCTCGCTGGTCAGGCTTCGGAAGTGTTCCGCACCGGGTTTGATGGAGACATCGAAACCTGGGAGGAACACCAGCGATGCCCGCACCAAAGAAGTACAACGATGAGCTGCGTGAGCG
>BIFP01000023.1 GCA_005402585.1 Micromonosporaceae bacterium KJ-029
AAGATCATCAACCAAGGGCTGTTTCCGTTCCCGGCCGGGGTTCCCGCAGGACCCTCGAAGGTTAAAGATCAAGCTCAGAGACTGTCGGGAAACCTCGCGGCGGCTGCGGCGGGCCCAGCCGACGACCGGCGGCGTCGGAGATCGGTCCGGATACAACATCGGTATCCGGACCGATCTCCGCCTTGCCGGGTCCCCGCCTGGACTCCCGCCTCGCTCGCCCCGGGGTTGCCCGACAGTCTCTCAGCCGATCGGCACGGTCGACTCGCGGATCACGATGCGGCCGGGAAACTCCTCCGAAGTGGGCGCGGTGGCACCGTCGATGGCCGCGAAGAGCCGTTGGCCGGCCACCGCGCCGAGGCGTTTGAGATTCATGTCGATGCTGGTCAGGCGTGGGCGGGAGTGCGCGGCGATGGCGTCCCAGTTGTCGAAGCCGATCACGGAGGTCGTGCTCGGCACGTCGCGCCCGAGGTCGCGCAGCGTCTCCAGGACACCGCGGGCGATCTGGTCGCTGCCGCAGAAGACCGCGTCGACCTCGGGGTGCCGCTCGACGACCATGTGTGCCGCGGCCCGCCCCCACGACTCGTCCCACGACCCGTAGTAGGGGCGGTCACCGACCATTCGCAGGCCGGCGGCGGCGAGCGCCGCCGCCGCGCCGTCGGCGCGGTCCCGAGCCGCCTGGAAGCCGGCCTCACCGGTGATGTGGGCGATGTTGCGCCGGCCGCAGGACAGCAGGTGCTCGATGGCGAGCCGGCCGCCGCCCACGTTGTCGACGGTGATCGAGATGTCGTCCGTGTTCATGGAGGGGTCGTAGACGTACACCACCGGCACGGGGATGTTGCCGGCCAGCGGCGGGCGGGGGTCGGTGCGGGAACCGACGACTATCAGGCCGTCCACGCGCCGGGACAGCAGCGCCCGTACGTGGTGCTTCTCCCGGATCGCGTCACCGCGTGCGTCGCACAGGAAGACCGAGACCTGGCCCGCCCCGAAGGCGTCCTCCACGCCCATCAGGATGGGAATCGAGAAGCGGCCCTCCAGGTCGCTCGTCAGCAGGCCGACGGTTCCGGTCCGGCCGCTGAGCAGGCCACGGGCGAGGGCATTCGGTGCGAAGGAGAGCAGCTCCGCGGCCTCCAGGACGCGTACCCTCGTGGCCGCCCGCACCTCGCCGCGCCCGTTGATGGCCTTGGACGCGGTGGCGACCGACACCCCGGCGAGCTTGGCGACATCGGTCAGCGTGGCCGTGCGGTTGGCGGGGATCCCAGGCTCGGTCGTCAATCGATGCTCCTCCCAGCGACCCGGCACCTGGGTGGTGCACGGCAACAGGCCGCCGCCCGAGCGTCTTTGCCGACCACCCCTGGCGACAGTACGTGCTCAAGCCTTTTCGGCAGCGTTTCGGGGCGGTCTCAGCCCGGTGACACACCCGCCGGTCCCCTCACCTCCGCTGAGATTACACCGCACGCCCTCGCCAGCATGTAACAGAAGCAGGCCGGGGAAACCCGGCCCGAAACATCTCTCGAAACCTCGCCGAGCAGCAAGGCTCGGCGGGGGCCATAGGTGCCCCCGCCGAGCCGTGGTGGCGGTACCCGGCAGGACGCCGCCACCACGGTCAGGACGCCACATAGGGCGCGTGTCCTTCGACGCACGTTCTAGCCGATGGCGGCGTACGAAACCTCGATCTCTGTGGTCACCAGCTCACCGCCGACCTGCCCGGTGACCTTGACGGTCACCGTGCCGGCCGGAACCGACGCGCTGCGGCTGTTGAACGACTGGTACGCGGCCTTCCCCGGAGCGACGCCGTTCACCGTCCGCGACCCGTACGGCGTGACCAGCTCGATGGTGAGCGGCCCGTCGTCGGCGTTGCGAGCGTTGACGGAGACGTAGGCGGTGCTGCCGATGAGCTGCGTACGAGCCTCGACCTCGACGTTCCAGGTGTGCGGCGGCGCGAGTTCCCTGCCCGCCTGAGCGGCGTGCGAGACGACGAGATCCTTCTCCGCCGCGGTGAAGAAGCCCGCCGCGACGAACGCCTCGGCGGTCTGGGTGACGGTCGAGACGAACTGGCCGTGGTTGGCGAACGGCGCCTTGTCCCAGACCAGGTCAAGGAAGGTCGGGCCGTCGGTGCCGGGCGACGTGATGCCCTGCACCGGGACGTCGTAGTTCGGCAGGCCGTCGTTGCGCTTGCGGTTGGGCACGCCGGTGTCGATCGATCCGAAGACGATCGTCGGCTCGACGCGCCGGAAGTACGTCGAGGCCGCCTGCGTGTCGCCGACGTAGTACGGCCGCAGGCTGAGGCCCTGCGCGGTGAAGAGGGAGTCACCCGCCGCCGTGGTGCTGGTGTGCGTGACCGCCGCTCGGGCGTAGTCGCCGTCCCGCTTCAGGTGGCGGTACAGGGTCAGCTCGCGGAAGTTGCCACCGCCCGGGTCTCCGAGCAGCTGCATGATGACGGGACCCCAGAAGATCGACTGCGTGTCGGGGCGGTCGATCGCGCGTTCGATCCGGATGCTGAACGGCATCCGGACCTCGATGGTGTCCCCCGGCGACCAGGTCCGGCTCAGCGTCAGGTAGCTGCTGGGCGTGGCGTTGACGTTCTGGCTGACGCCATTGATCTTGACGAAGAAGCCCTTCTGCACCCAGCCGGGCACCCGCAGCTTGATGTCGAGGGGCCCGCTGCCGTTGACGGTCAGCTTGGTGGTGTCCTCCCTGGGGTACCTGGTCTCCTGGGTGACGACGAAGTCCTTCTCCGCCCAGGTCAGCGTCGACGGCGCGTACAGGTTGACCCAGAGCGCCTTGCCGTCGGCCGACTTGAAGTAGATCGTCTCCTGGTACTTGGTGTGGTTCTCGATACCCGTGCCGCCGCAGCAGGTGCCGGTGTTGCCGTAGCCGCGCGCGTTGCCCGGGGTCAACGGCTGGAAGTAGGTGACCTGCGGGTTGCTGACGCTGGTGCTGTCGGCGCGCGAACCAGCGATCTGGTTGATCAGGCCCCGCTCGTAGTAGTCCATGTACGCCGGGTTGTGCTCGTGGAAGAACAGGTTACGAGCGAGCTTGATCAGGTTGTAGGTGGTGCAGGTTTCCGCGCCACCCGCGGCGATCGAGTTCGCGACGTTGCCCCGGTTCTGGAACAACTCGATGTTGTTGTTGGAGCCCGGGTAGTTGCCGCTCGTACCACCGTTGGCGTACATCCGGTGCGGTACGACCATGCCGAAGAAGTTCTTGGCGGCCAGGAAGTAGTCGTTGTCCCCGGTGTGCTCGAAAACCCGCATGTAGCCGACGAACTGCGGCACGTGCGAGTTGGCGTGCAGCCGTTCCGGACGGCGACGACCGGGACGGGTCTGCGGCGTGGTGACGAGGATGTCGCGGTTCTCGACGCAGGCGTCGAAGAGTGACTCCCGGTTGTCGAAGAACTTGGCGGTGTCCAGGTGCTTCGTGTCACCGGTGAGCGCGTAGATCTCGGGGAACACCTCGTTCGCACCTCCGGTCTCGCCGGCGATGTAGAGGTCCCACATGTAGTTCAGGTTGTCCCGGGTGATCGGGCCCGGGTACGCGGGGTGGTTCTTGTCCCCGATGGTCAGCGCGAGGTGCGCCCAGCTGGCCATCTTGGTGACGACCTCGAGGGCCTTCTGGTTGTCGGTGTGGTAGTACGCGTCGAGCAGACCACGCATGATCTTGTGCTGCGTGTACCACGGCGCCCAGGTATTGGTGGCGGCGTTGCTGCCGTAGACGGCCCAGCGCGGCGGGCCGAGTCGGAGCACCGCGTCCTCCGGGATCGCGCCCAGGTAGCCCGGGTGGGTCGGGACCCAGAGCGAGGTCCCGCCGCTCTGGGTCGGCACGATGCCGCCGTCGCGGCCGTTGGGCGAGGAGTCCCGGATCGTGGAGCCACTCTCCTCCTCGAACCGGTACCAGGCGATCGACCCGCCGCTGGTGCTTCCGGCCGGCGAGTCCTGCAGCGACTGGATCTCCTGCGCGGTCAGGGCGCGGTCGAAGATGTGGAACTCGTCGACGGTCGCGTTCAGCATCGGGTCGCCGTACTGCGACCGACCGATCCACCGGTTCCCCGGGTTCCCCAGGTTGGCCGGGCTGAGCGTCATGTTGGTGTTCTGGCCGACCTGCTGGCCGTTGACGTACAGCGTGCCCGTGTTCCCGGCGAGCGTCACGGCCAGGTGCACCCACTGGTTGGTGGGCAGCGCCGTGGTGCCGTTGATCTGCTGCTCGCCGCCGCTGCCGCTGACGGTGATCGCGAACCTCGGCGCGTTGCCGGTAGCGCCGGAACGCGGGGCCAGGAACATGTTGACCGTGGAGTTCTGACCGAAGTCGAACAGCCGGCTCCAGTTCTGGGTGGCCGCGAGATTCACCCACGACGCGATGGTGAAGTCGGCGAGCTGGCTGATCGCCTCCTGCGGAAGGGTCACGTGCTCCGCCCGGCTCGGGCCGTTCAGGCGGAGCCCGGTGCCGAAGCGGCCGGCCACCCGACCGATCACCGGCTCCTCCGGATCCCCACCGCCTGGGCCACCGTTGCCCATCCGAGCGGTGATCGCGGCCTGACACGCCGCGAGTTCGTCGACCATCCAGTCCAGCTTGGTCTTGAAGATCGGCTCGCCGAGGTCGGCGTAGCCCTGCGCCAGGGCCGTCATGAAGTGGCCGGCCCAGTGGCCGCTGAGCAGGCCACCGTCCTCCCAGCCGCCGGGCGCGGTCACGCCCGCCGGGTTCGGCCGGCCGGCCTGGTTGTTGAACAGCACGAGGAAGCGCCGTTCGTCGAGCTGCCGAAGGTAGGTCTTCATGCGGTCGCGCTTTTCCTGGAGCAGGCCGTCGCCCAGCTTCACGTCGCGCAGTTGGAACGGCCTGACCGGGGCGGTGGCGCCGGCACCGAGATCGGCCGGGATCGCGTCGAGCGCGGTCAGTCCGGCTGTCGTCTCGGTGGCGGTCGCTGCCTGGGCAGCAGTCGCTGGAAGCGCACTCGCGGTGGCCACCGCGGCCACACCGATGGCTGATGCCTGAAGAACCTGCCGTCGGCTGACGGGAAGCTTTTCGGTTTGGGCCACTTGGGATCGTCCTTTCCCGGTGGGTGTGTGCTGGCCGCTCGGCCAGCCTCGTGCTTGCGGAATCCAGATCCAGATCCGCTTGGTGGGTCGGCCTCGGCCCGGCTGGTCAGCCGCCCGGTGCGGGGGCGGCCATCACCCGGTTGATGACCAGCGCACAGCTGACCGGTGGTCGGTCGGCCACGGCGAGCAGAGGTCACCGGGCCGGTGCGAACTGCCGCACGGCCGGTCACCGACGATCGGCGCCGCACCTGCGGTGAGCGCCAAGGACCATTCGCCGGACGGCTGCTCCTCGGGGGCAGTCGCCGCGTCATGCCGTGCCGCGCCGGCGGCAGGCTGAGGCGCTCCGGTGGTGATGGCCGGTCAGGGGCGCGGCCCCGTGCAGGGGCCAGGTGTGTATCACGTACGGCACGAATCCGGCGTGCGCCGGAGCGGTGCCGAAGCGTTCCGCGGCTTCCCGCCCACTACGGCGGGGCGGGGGTTGAGTCGGAGCTAATACATCGAGCCTCCTCCATCGAACCGTCGTGTCGGTCCACAGAAGTCGGTGCCCATGGCAGTCGCACGAAGGGGCTGAGTCATCGATTGCAGGATCCGTGATTGCCAGCGAGTGTGAGCGTTAACTCTCAGGCCGTCAAGCCCTACGATCCGGTAAGGTCGGGGCATTGACACATCCCTGAAACATACCTATGTTAGCGCTCAACCTCCTGGTCAGCCGGCCATTCGAGCCGTCCGCGCCGTAACCGGACCTCCCCCTGGCGACCAGGCGCACGCCGTGCGGCGGGATGCGCAGGGCGACCGGAGCACACAGTGGACATCCGGTTCGAGGAGGCAACGTGTCCGCCGAGTTCGGCGTCTCAGAGCTGTGGGATCCGGCGGTCCGCCGGAACCCGCACAGGTTCTATGACCGGGTACGTGACAGTGGTGGGCCGGTGCTCCAGATCGATCCCGCCGGCAACCGGTTCTGGGTTATCGCCGGGCACGCCGATGTGCTGGAAGGGCTGCGTCACCCGGCGATCGGGCACGAGGTCCACCGGCACTCCCCCGGCGGCTGGCAACCGGCCCCGCACGAACTGTCGGAAGTAGCGAGAATCGAGGCTCGCCAGCTCATCAACCTCGACCCGCCCGACCACACCCGGCTTCGGGGGCTGGTCAGCGGCGGCTTCACGGCACGGGCGGTGGCCCGGCTGGAGCCCTGGATCGGCGACCTCGCGGATCGGCTGGTGGCCCGGGCACGCCAACAGGGGTACATCGACGGAATCACCGACCTCGCCGACCCGGTGCCGGTCAACGTCATCGCCGAACTGGTCGGCATTCCGGAGTCGGACCGGCCACGGTTCCGCGCCTGGTCGGCGGCGATCGTGTCGGCCAGCATCGACGGCCCGGCGGCGACTGTGGAGTTCGGGGCGTACCTCGACGGGCTGGCGGCCCGGCGCCGGGCGGTCCCCGCCGACGACCTGATCTCGCAGCTGGTGGCCGTCGAGGACCGGGGCGACCGGCTGGACCGCGACGAACTGGTGGCGCTGGTGCAACTGCTGCTCGTCGCCGGCCAGGAGACCACCGTCGACATGATCGTCAACGGCATCCGCCTGCTGCTCACGCACCCCGAGCAGTGGCAGGCGCTGCGGGACGACCCGGCGCTGGCGTCGGCGGTGGTCGAGGAGACCCTCAGGTTCCGCGGGCCGGTGGAGATCGTGCCACCGCGTTTCACCTTCGAGGACGTCGAGATGGCCGGCGGGCGGATTCCCGCGTTCGACCGGGTGGGACTGTCGTTGTGGGGGGCGAACCGGGATCCCGCGGTGTTCGACCGGCCGCACGTGTTCGACATCCACCGCACCGACGTGCGTCGACACATCGCCTTCGGGCACGGGATCCACTTCTGCCTCGGCGCCCACCTGGCCCGGCTGGAAAGTCGGATCATGTTCGAACGAATCGCGGAGCAGCTTCCCGGACTGCGGCTCGCGGTCGATCCCGCTGATCTTGACGGCTTCCGCCTGCACCAGGACGGCCTGCCGCTGGAGGTCTGAGGCGGGGCGCACGCCCCGCCCAGGCCGCCGGCCGCGGGTCCGAATCCTGGCACGACCCGTTCCGGTTGGCCACGGTGGAGGAGCGCCGGCAGTTGCGCCGGGCGATCGACCTGTACCGGGACCTGCGCCCGCTGCTGCACAGTGGTTCGGTGGTCCGCGTCGACCACCCGGATCCGGCGGCCTGGGCACACGGGGTGGTGTCGGCGGATGGCTCGGCTGCGGTGTTCGCCTACGCGCAACTCGCCACCTCCGTCGACGCGGTGCCGGCGCCGTGGCGGATGCCGGACCTCCCGAACAGGCCGTACTGGTCCGGCTGGACGCCGCCGGCTGAGGGCTACCCGCCGTCGCCGTCCGGTTGCTCGTCGGCGAGGGGTGCCGCCAGCCGACCGAGCGGCACCGGGGTGGCGATCGACCGGTCCGCGAAGGCTCTCAGGTCCGGTTCGGCGACGGCCCGTCCGGTATGCCGGGCGGTCAGGCAGGCGGTGGCGAATCCGCACACCCGGCCCTGGCACCAACCCATGCCGGGCCGCGCGAGCAGCTTGACGGTGCGGGCCTCGGTCGCTCCGAGGTCCACGACGGCCCGCCGGATGCTGCCCGCGTCCACCTCTTCGCACCGGCAGACCAGGGTCTCGTCGGAGCACCGCTCCAGCACGATGTCCGGGATCGGATAGACCTGGTGCATGGCGGACGCGAAGCCGCGCAGGGAACTCCGCCGTCGGCGCAGCGGCCGGCCGTCCGCGACGGCGTCGGCACCGAGCGACGCGGCCGCCGCGAGGCCGGCGATCCGGCCCTCGACCGTCGCCAGGTCGGCACCGCCGACACCGGTGGCCTCGCCGGCCGCCCAGACCCCGGCCACGCTGGTCGCCTGATCGTCGTCGACGGTCACCACCAGGCTCTTGTCGACGTCGAGGTGGGTCGCGCAACCGAGTTGGAGCGGTAGTTCCAGCTGCGGGGTGAATCCCCAGCCGACGGCGAGCACGTCGCAGTCGATCTGCCGCTCGGTGCCGGCCCGCACCCGTCC
This sequence comes from Micromonosporaceae bacterium KJ-029, assembly GCA_005402585.1. Lineage (GTDB taxonomy): Bacteria > Actinomycetota > Actinomycetes > Mycobacteriales > Micromonosporaceae > Micromonospora. Next base: position 8,073 of record BIFP01000023.1, read on the forward strand.
GTTCCGGTCCAGCCGGCCGACGAGCACACCGGTCAGCCGGTCGGTGCCGAGGGCACCGAGCACGACGTGCCGGTGGTGGACGGCGACCCGGTGCCGCAGGAGCCGGCCGGCGTAGCCGGTCGCCTCGCCGAGTTTGCCGGTCGCGCCGAGCACCGCGCCCGGAAAGCGGGCGAAGCCGAGCGGACTGTTCGCCTCGATCACCGCAGCCACCCGGGCGCCGTGCCGGGCCAGGCCATCGGCCACCGGCAGCAGGAACGGCCCGGTGCCGGCGACGATCACCCGCTGGCCGGCCACGACGAGGTTCCCCTTGAGCAGCGCCTGTGCGCCACCGGCGGTGATCACGCCGGGTAGGTCCCAGCCGGGGAACGGCAGTTGCCGGTCGTACGCGCCGGTGGCGAGGACGAGTCGCCGGGCGTGCACGGTGACCGGCGCGGATGTGCCGTGCTGCCGGGGTTCGGCGCCCAGCACGCAGTGCACCGCCCACTGGTCGCCGGCCGCCTGAACGGACCAGACGTGATGCCCGGCCAGCCGGAGCACCCGGCCGGTGCCGGCCAGTTCGGTGAGCCGGTCATCGGTCGAGGTGAACCAGTGCCAGCCGTGGTGCAGGGTGGCCGGCCGGAACGGGCCGGCACCGGGCGCCGGGGACCGCCAGAACTGCCCGCCGGGGCGTACGCCGGCGTCGACGACCGCCACCCGCACCCCCGCCTCGGCCGCGGCCAGGGCTGCCGCCAACCCGGCCGGTCCGGCACCGATGACCGCGAGGTCCACCAGATGCTCCGTCATCTTCCCGGTCCCTTCTGGGTACGGACGTCGTCGCCGGGGTTGGCGGGCACGAGGCAGGCCCGTAGTGAGGGTTGCCCGTTGACGGTGACCAGGCAGTCGAAGCAGATGCCGATGCCGCAGAACAGGCCGCGGGGTCGCTGGCCGTGGCGGGTGGTCCGCCAGGACCGCACCCCGGCGGCGGTGAGCGCCGCGCCGATGGTCCAGCCGTCCCGGCAGGACAGCGGCGTGCCGTCGAACAGGATCTCGAACTCGCGGGGGCGGCTCACCGGGACACCTCCGGTCCGAAGCGGTCGGGGCGGAACGGGCGTAGGTCGATCTCGGGCGGCTCGCCGATCAGGCTCTGGGTGACGAGCCGCGCGGTGCCGAGGGACAGGCCGATGCCGGCTCCCTCGTGACCGCAGGCGTGGTGCAGCCCCGGTGCGCGCGGATCCGGGCCGATCACCGGCAGGTGGTCGGGGCAGTACGGCCGGAACCCGCGGTACGCGCGCAGCACCGCGACGTCGCGCAGGATCGGGAAGAGCCGGACCGCGCCGGCGGCGAGTTGGCGCAGGGCCGGCAGCGAGGTCGTCCGGTCGAACCCGACGCGCTCCCGGCTGGCGCCGATGAGCACCGTGCCGGCACCGGTCCCCTCGACCACCGTCGAGGTTTGCAGCGCGGCCGAGTCGCTGGCCACGTCCGCGACGTAGTCCGCGAGATACACCTTGTGCCGGATGATCGGCGGGAGCGGCTCGGTGACCAGGATGTAGCCGCGCCGGGGCGCGACCGGGACCCGGACGCCGGCCAGGGCGGCGACCTCGCCGGCCCAGGTGCCGGCGGCGTTGAGCACGGCACCCGCGGGGATGTCGCGCCGGTCGGTGCGTACGCCGGTCACCCGTTCGCCGTCGCAGAGGAAGCCGGTGACCGGCTCGTGGGTCAGTACGGTGGCGCCGGCCCGGCGGGCCAACCGGAGCAGGTGCGCGGCGGCGAGCATCGGCTGCACCTGCATGTCCTGGGGGTACTGGTAGCCGCCCGCGACGTCGTCGGTCAGGTGCGGCTCGAACTCCGGCAGCCGGTCCCCCGGTACGGCGAGTGCCTCGACCCCGAGTTCCCGCTGTTCTGCCGCGAGTCGCGCCAGGCCGTCCAGTTCCGCCTGGCCGGTGGCGACCACGAGGCCACCCTTGGTTTCGAGTTCCACCGTCCGGCCGAACGTCGTGTCGTCCAGCGGCAGGTCGGCCAGGCTTCGCCACTGCCGGTTGGAGAGCAGTGCGAGGTCGAGTTCCGGGCCCGGCTCCTTGTCGGAGAGCAGGATGTTCCCCTCGCCCGCTCCGGTCGTACCGCCGGTGATCGGTCCGCTGTCGACGACGGTCACCGACAGGCCGGCTCGGGTGGCGTAGTAGGCGCAGGCGGCGCCTACTATTCCGGCGCCGACGACGACGAGGTCGGAGGTGGTGGTCCCGGTGCGATGGGGCCGGTCAGGCATGACGCGACCGCCCGAGGGTCCGGTTCGCGGTGGCATCTGGCCGTGCCGGCGGCACGGGGGCGATGTCGGGCATGTACACCTCGGGGCGGCGATGCGGCTGGAAGCGTTTGCTTGCGCTGTTGTAGTGTGACATTGTACGCCCTCGCTCGCGGCGCCTGCCGCTGCGAAGGCGGCCGACGTCCACGTTGTTCGGCTCGACTGGGCCCATTGGGACCGGAGGAAAAGGAGCACTCGATGCGCGCGCGATTGAAGCCATGGCACGGCGTGCTGGTGGCGACGACGGTGCCGTTCGACGACCGCCTGGCGGTCGACTTCGACCGGTACGCCGAGCACGTCGGATGGCTGGCAGCCGAGGGTTGCGACGGGGTGACTCCGAACGGTTCACTCGGGGAGTATCAGACCCTCACCGAGAAGGAGCGGAGCGCATTGGTCCGTGTCGCGGTCGACGCCGCCCCGGACGGCTTCACCGTGATGCCCGGCATCGCCGCGTACGGCGCGCTCGAGGCACGACGCTGGGCCGAGGACGCCGCGGAAGCCGGCTGCGCGGCGGTGATGCTGCTGCCGCCGAACGCCTACCGGGCCGACGAACGGGCCGTGCTCGAGCACTACCGGGAGGTCGCCAAGGTCGGCGTGCCGGTGGTGGCGTACAACAACCCGATCGACACCAAGGTCGACCTCAGCCCGGCCCTGCTCGCCCGCCTGCAGGGCGAGGGGCTCATCGTCGCCGTCAAGGAGTTCTCCGGCGACGTCCGCCGCAGTTACGAGATCGCCGAGGCGGCTCCCGACCTGGACGTGCTCGCCGGCTCCGACGACGTCACGCTGGAACTGGCCATCGCCGGCGCGCCGGGTTGGGTCGCGGGCTACGTCAACGCCCTTCCGCGCGCCAGCGTGCAGCTGTTCAACGCCGCCGCCGACGGCGACCTGGCCACCGCCCTGCCGCTCTACCGGGCCCTGCACCCGCTGCTGCGCTGGGACTCGAAGACCGAGTTCGTGCAGGCGATCAAGCTCTCCATGGACATCGTCGGGCGTTACGGCGGGCCGTGCCGCCCGCCCCGGGTGCCGCTCACCGAAGCCCAGGCCCGCAGTGTCCGGGAGGCGACCGAGAAGGCGGTAGCGGCCGGGGGCCGATGACGAAAGGGCGGTAGGCAATGCGCAGTAACCGGGTCTTCCACGCGGTCGACTCGCACACCGAGGGCATGCCGACCCGGGTGATCACCGGTGGCATCGGTGTCATCCCCGGCGATTCGATGGCCGAACGCCGCCAGCATTTCATGGCGTACCTCGACCACCTCCGCACCCTGCTGATGTGCGAGCCGCGCGGGCACGCCGCGATGAGCGGCGCGATCCTGCAGCCGCCGACCCGGGCGGACGCCGACTGGGGCGTGCTCTACATCGAGGTGAGCGGGTGCCTGCCGATGTGCGGGCACGGCACCATCGGCGTGGCCACGGTCCTCGTGGAGACCGGAATGGTGACCGTCACCGAGCCGGTGACGGTGATCCGGCTCGACACCCCCGCCGGGCTGGTGACGGCCGAGGTGGCGGTGCGCGACGGGCGCGCCGAGTCGGTGACGTTGCGCAACGTACCCGCCTTCGTTCAGGAGCTGGACGCGACGGTCGAGGTGGCCGGGCTGGGCTCGGTCACCCTCGACCTCGCCTTCGGCGGCAACTTCTACGCCATCCTCGGCCTCGACCAGTTGGACATCCCGTTCACGCCGGGCGACGGGCGCGTGCGGCAGCGCATGCTCGACGCCGGACTGGCCATCATGGACGCGGTGACCGAGCAGATCAAGCCGGTCCATCCGGAGGATCCGAAGATCGCCGGCTGCCACCACGTCTACCTCGCGGCGCCGGGTTCGGACGCCCGGCACTCCCGGCACGCGATGGCGATCCACCCGGGCTGGTTCGACCGGTCCCCCTGCGGCACCGGTACGTCGGCCCGGATGGCCCAGTTGCACGCCCGGGGCGAACTGGCGTTGCACACTGACTTCGTCAACGAATCGATCATCGGTAGCCGGTTCGTCGGCCGGCTGCTCGACCGCACCACCGTCGGCGACCGGCCGGCCGTGGTCCCGACGATCACCGGGCGGGCCTGGATCACCGGCACCGCCCAGTACCTCCTCGATCCGACCGACCCGTTTCCCACCGGTTTCCTGCTCTGACCAGCGCTGGAGTCTCCATGTCCGTCGTTCAGTCCGTCTCCCCCCAGAACCCGGACGATGTCGTCGTGTCGGTCCCGGCCGCGAGCGCCGGCGATGTCGGGAAGGCCGCCGAGGCCGCCCGCGCGGCGCAGTCCGGCTGGGCCGCGGCGCCGCCCGGCGAGCGGGCCGCCGCCCTGCACGCGGCGGGCGACGCGGTGGCCGCCGCCGCGGCCGAGCTGGCCGAGTTGACCGTGCGCGAGGTGGGCAAACCGGTCACGGAGGCACGCGGCGAGGTGGCCCGGTCGGTGGCGCTGCTGCGGTACTACGCCCAGCAGGTGTACGACCCGACCGGTGCGGTGCACGATCCGAGCGGCGGCCGGGGGCTGGCGTACACCCGGCGTCGCCCGCGTGGTGTCGCCGGTCTGGTCACCCCGTGGAACTTCCCACTGGCCATCCCGCTGTGGAAGGCCGCACCGGCACTGGCCTTCGGCAACGCCGTACTGCTCAAGCCGGCGCCGCAGGCGACGGCGTGCGCGTTGCGACTGGCCGAACTGGTCACGCCGCACCTGCCCGAGGGGCTGCTGACGGTGCTGCCCGGCGACGCCGAGGCGGGCCAGGCGGTCGTCGCCGCCGGTGACGTCATCTCCTTCACCGGCTCCGTCCCGGTGGGTGCCGCCGTCGGCTCGGCCGCCGTGGCCCGCGGCGTGCCGGTGCAGTGCGAGATGGGTGGCCACAGCCCGGCGGTGATCCTGCCGGACGTCGATGTCGAGTCCGTCGCCCGGCAGGTCGCCTACGCGGCGTTCGGGTACGCGGGGCAGAAGTGCACCGCCACCAAGCGGATCATCGTGGTGGGTGACCCGACCGAGTTCACCGACGCGCTCGTCGCCACCACCGCGGCGCTTGCCTGCGGCGATCCCGCCGCACCGGGCACTGTGGTGGGGCCGGTGATCGAGGAGGCGGCGCGGGCGCGGGTGCTCGACGCGGCGAACAGCGGCGTCGCCGCCGGTGGCCGGGTGCTCACCGGCGGCCGGGCGACCGGGGAGCCGGGCTGGTTCGTGGCCCCGACGGTGCTGACCGACCTGCCGGCGGACCACCTGCTCAACCGGGAGGAGGTGTTCGGGCCGATCTGCACGCTGAGCCGGGTCGACACCGTCGACGCCGCGCTGGAGGCCGCGAACGACGTCCGGTACGGGCTGTCCGCCTCGGTCTTCACCGCCGACCTGGACGCCGCGCTCCGGTTCGCCGACGGGCTCACGGCCGGGCAGATCAAGGTCAACGCGCCGACCGCGGGCGTCGACTTCTACCTGCCGTTCGGCGGCGAACGCGACTCCAGCTTCGGGGCGCGTGAGCAGGGCAAGGCGGCGCAGGAGTTCTACACCGCCCTGCACACCGTGAGCGTCGTTCCGGCCGGGAGTTGACCTCGTGGCGCCGGGCGTTCGGCCGAGTGTCTTATGCCGGGTTCGACGGCTTCGCATATCATGCCCGCCTATAGAGAATGGGGCATGATGACTGAGTCGTTGGAGTTGCCGGCTCTGGGGGCGCGACTGAGCGTACGCGGACAGGTCGCACACGCCCTCCGGGCGGCGCTCGTGGCTGGCCAGATGCGCCCGGGCGAGGTCTATTCCGCGCCCACCCTGGCCGCCCAGTTCGGCGTCTCGGCCACCCCGGTCCGGGAGGCGATGCTCGACCTGGTCAAGGAGGGCCTGGTCGAGACGGTACGGAACAAGGGCTTCCGGGTCACCGAGCTGTCCGAACAGGAACTCGACAACCTCACCGAGATCCGGCAGTTGATCGAGGTGCCGACCACCGTCCGGGTGATCGACATCGCCACCGCCGCGGATCTGGCCCGGCTGCGGCCGATCGCCCAGCGGATCGTCGACGCGGCGCAGGACAAGGACCTGATCGCGTACATCGAGCACGATCGGCAGTTCCACCTGGAACTGCTCGCCCTGATGGGCAACAGCCATCTGGTCTCGCTGGTCGGTGAGCTGCGGGCGAAGTCACGGCTGTTCGGGCTCACCCGCCTCGCCGAGACCGGGAAGCTGGTGCCGTCCGCACAGGAACACATCGAGATGCTCGACCTCATCGAGGCGGGAGATCGACGTGGCCTGGAACAGTTGATGCGGGCCCACATCGGTCACGTACGGGGCCGTTGGGCGGGCCGGGCGGAACGACCCGAGGGATGAGGGACGTGGATCGCGTGACCGAGTCGCACCGGCTCGCCATCGTCAACGCGGCGGTCTTCGACGGCGTCTCCGCCGAGTTGACCGAGGGCCCGATCCAGATCGTCGACGGGACCGTCGTGGCGATCGGCGAGGCCGACCGATCGCCGGGTCGGGTGATCGATGCCCGGGGTGGCACGGTGATTCCCGGTCTCATCGACGCGCACTTCCACGCGTACGGGACCGAACTTGACCTGCTCGCGCTGGAATCCAGCCCGCTCAGCTACCTCGCCCTGGCCGGAGCACAGCGGCTGGGCGCGGCCCTGCGCCGTGGGTTCACCACCGTCCGGGATGTCGCCGGCGGCGACCCGGGGCTGGCCAAGGCGATCGCGCGTGGCCTGATTCCGGCTCCGCGCTACCTCTACACGGGGCCGGCCCTGTCCCAGACCGGCGGGCACGGTGACGCCCGTCCCGGTGACGCTGACCTGTGCGCCTGCGGGGCACACGCCGGCGAGGTCGTGGACGGCGTCGACGCTCTGCGCCGGGCGGTCCGCGACCGGTTCCGGCGGGGTGCCCATGCCATCAAGATCATGGCGTCCGGCGGGGTCATCTCGCTCACCGATCCGATCCGGGTGCCGCAGTACTCGCCGGAGGAGATCCGGGCGGTCTGCGACGAAGCCGTCCGTCGGGAGAGCTACGTCGCCGCCCACGCGTACTCCCCCGCCGCGATCGCCCACGCGGTCCGCAACGGGGTCCGTACGATCGAGCACGGCAACCTGCTCGACGAGCCCACCGCGCAGCTGATGGCCGCGCACTCCGCCTATCTGGTGCCCACCCTCGCGGCCTACGACGCCATGGAGCGCCGGGGCACGGACTTCGGGCTGACCCGGATCGGGCGCGAGAAGAACCGTGAGGTGCTCGACGCGGGCCGGGAGGCGATCAAGATCGCGCGACGGGCCGGGGTACCGGTCGGCTTCGGCACCGACCTGATGGGCCCGCTCGAGGACGAGCAGTTGACCGGGCTGAGGTTGCAGGTCGAGGTCGAGGGGGCCGTCGCCACGCTACGCTCGGCCACCTCCGTCAACGCCGAGATCATCGGCCGGCCGGATCTCGGCCGGGTCGCGGTCGGCGCGGCCGCCGACCTGGTGATCCTGGCCGGTGACCCGTTCGCCGATCCGACCGTGCTCTGGGCCGGGCCGGAGCGGCGGACGGTGATCCAGGGTGGTCAGCCGCTCTGACCGGCCCGCGACGCGTCGAACTCGGCTTCCCGGCTCTCCGCGCGGCCCTCGTCCCGGGCGCGGGCGAGCAGCTGCGCGAGCCGCTGCCGGCGTCGCCGGGCGATGATCCGGACGGCGAGGACGAGCAACGCGAGGATGACGGCGAGGGCCAGTTGCGACCAGGGCAACGCCCAGACCGTCACGGTGCCCGAGGTCTGCCGGATGTCGGCGTCGGTCGGGTCGCCGACCAGGATGTCCGGGGTCACGTCGACGGTCGTACGCAGCAGTCCCAGGCCCCAGACTCCGGTGACGCGGGCGTCGACGTCTCGGCTGCCGCCCGGCAGAAGCTCCTCGACCTCGGCCGGGGCGTCGCGTTCGAGCAGGCCGAACAGTTCGGCGACGGTCGTCCGGCCGTTGCCGGTCACCGCGGCGTTGCCGTCGTTGGTCGCGGTGTAGCTGAGCTGGATGGTGCCGGCCGAGAAGGGGTTCCAGGAGGGCCGGTAGGTGGCGGTCAGGTCGCCGATCGCCACGGCCGCGGTGATCGTGCCGCTGGCCCGCATCATGACCCGGAAGCCGACCCGGCTCTCGACGGCGACCGTGCCGCCGGTGCTGGTGACAGTCGCCGCGATACCGGCCGGGTGATCCCCCGGGGTGGCGTCCTGCGGCACCGTGATGGTGAACGGCACCACCTTGGTCTGCTTGGCCCCGACGGTGACCTTCTCCTGCACCTTGATCCAGGTGCCGCCGTCCACCGACTTCTCGTTGGAGGGCAGCATGTTGAAGCGTCCCTTGTCGGTGAGGTAGCCGTCGGCCGCCTTCAGCGAGAAGACCACCGGTGCATCACTGAAGTTCCGCACCGCCACGTGCTCGGTCACCGACTGACCCGGATCGAGCGTGACCTCGATCCACCGGCGGCCGTCCGGGCCCTGCTGGTTGGCCGGCTGCACCGACCAGGTCACCGTCGGGCTGGTCGGATCCGCCACCGCGCCGGCCGGCGCGATCGGCACGGTGACGAGCACCGCGGCCAGGACAGCGAGCAGCCGCGACCACGCCCGCGGCAAGGTTCGGATCATGATGGGCCCTTCGATGCGGGGACGAGGTGGGGGGCCACGTCGCCGTGGCCCCCCACCGGTCCATTACTCGAACAGGGAGAGGGTCAGCGTCGAGGTGTACGCACCCGCGGCGACGTCCGCCGGGGTACGCAGGAACAGGTCGGCGTTGACCGAGTACGCGTCACCGGCGACCGCGCCGGAGTCGAAGGTCGATACCAGCAGTTCCTGGTCGACCAGACCCACGTTGTTGCCCGGCTGGGTCGCCTCGTCCAGCACGGTCACGACCTCCTCACCCTCGGACACCAGACCGGTGTCGCCGCCGTCGATCAGACGCGGCTTCCAGCCCAGGTGCCCGGCACCGATCGGCGCCTGACCGGCACTACCGACGAAGTCGGTGGCGCTGCCCAGCACCGCCCACGCCGCACCCGCCGGCACCTCGTCGGCGGTGCGGGTGTCGGTGACGGTGACCGTGGGCAGGGTGCCCACGAACTGACGCACCAGCAACGTCGACCCGTCCTCCGCCAGAGCGACCGAGTCACCGGCGATCGACATCGCCAGCACACCCGGCTCCCGGATCGGCTCGATGTCGACCGTCACCCGCACATCCGCGTCGTCACCCGGCTCCGCCGACGCCGGCGACGCCAACGCCAACGACCCGACCAGCAGGGCACCCGCGGCACCCGCCGCGAGCAACCGCTTACGATTCCACACGTTCATCTCGATGCTCCGTTATCACTCGTGGTTACTGGGCTTGACGGGGGTCGGCGGCGCAGTTGACGCCGGGATACTGCTCGGTGACGACAGTCGTCACGTCCCTGCCGTTGACGGAGCCGGTTACCCGGACGGTCGCCGAGCCGGCGGCCACCGAGGCGGCGCGGGTGTTGAACTGCTGGAAGGCGTTCCCGCCCGGCGCGACGTTCGCGAAGGAACGCTCACCGTACGCGGACTCCAGCGTGATGTTCACCGCCGCGTCGTGGTCGTTACGGGCCTGCACGGCGACGTACGCCTTACCGGCGACGCACCGCGACTGCATGGTGACCGTGATGGGCAGTTTGGGTTGGACGCCCGGGTCGTCGGCGAAGACCCGCCAGTCGGTGATCGCGACCGCCGAGTAGGTGGTGCCGTTGCCGTTGGCCCGGATGGTGGCCCGCACCCGAGAGGTGGTGACGGGGTCGAAGGTGACGTTGTTGAACGCGGTGGTGCTCGTGCCGTAGTTGGATGCGCCGGTCACGTCACGCCAGGCCGAGGTGGCCTCGTCCCAGTACTGCAGCACCCACCCGTCGGGCTGGGCGACCCCTTCGCCGGAACCCTGGTTGGAGTCCCGCCAGAACTTCAGTTCGGTGCCGATGATTCGCACCGGGCGGGCCCAGTCGTACTGGACCCACTGGGTGGCCGGGCGGGTGCCGGACCAGGTGCCCCAGATCTGCGCCTGGCTCGGGCTCGCCGGGTCGGCGCCGTCGTTGAGCGCGGTGAGGCTGTTCCAGCTCGCCGTGTAGGAGGCGGTCGGGGTCGCGATGGGCGCGATGTTGCCCGTGAGCGGCCCGGACAGGTCCGCCGGGAGGACGACCGACTTGGCGGTCTCCAGGTTCCCGGCCACGTCGAGTGCCCGGAACGACACGGTGTGCCGGTTCGAGTCGGGTGCCGTGATGGCACCGCTGTACGTGGTCCACGCACCGGTGCCGATGGCGTACTCGATCCGGGCCACCCCGGAGGTGGCGTCGGTCGCGGTCACCGTGACCGACCGGTTGGTGCTGTTCACGGTGCCCGTGCTGACCGGCGCGGTGGCGTCGATGCGTACGGCGAGGTTCGCCGGCGCCGAGACGTTGCCGGCACGGTCGGTCGCGGTCGCCGTGACGGTGTGCTGCCCGTCCCCGGAGACGTTGACGTCGACGAACCGCACGTCGTTGGCGACGGTCGGCGCGCCGTTGTTGACCCGCGAGGAGATGGTCAGCCGGCCGCCACGGTCGTCGACACCGGCGACCCGCACCCGCACCGCCGAACGGAACCAGCCGGCGCTGCCGGCGCTGCCGCTCGGGGTGAGCGTCACCGTCGGCGCGGTCTCGTCGCCCTCGGTGTCGTCCGGCGAGATGACGGTGACCTGCGCGGAGACCCGCCCGGCGGCGTAGCCGAGCACGGTGCCCTGGATGGTGAACGTCCGCGGCGTCGCGACGTCCTCCGGCTTCACCGCGTCCCAGTAGACCGGCACCCGCAGGGTTTCGGTGCCGAACGACACCGGCAGGGTGTCCGGCAGGTCGGTCTCGCCCACCTCGACCGTCATCGCCGGTGCGGTGACGGCGGTGCCCGGCTGCGCGGCGAGGATCTTCCACTCCTCGACCGCCACCGCCGAGTAGGTGCTGCCGTTGGTCGACGCGTCGAACACCGCGCGGACCTGCGTGGTGGTCACCGGGTCGAAGGTGGTGTTCTGGAAGCCCTGGGTGCTGGTCGGGAACCCGCTCGGGTTCGGCACGTCGGCCCACTGCCCGGTGTCGAGGTTCCAGTACTGGATGCGCCACCGGGCGGGCGCGGCCACGCCCACTCCGCTGCCCTGCGGCTGGTCGTTCCAGAAGTCGATCTGCGAACCGGAGATCCGCATCGGCTGGTCCCAGGTGTACTGCACCCACTGCTGTGGCGGGTTGTTGCTGGTCCAGGTCCCCCACATGTCCGGCGGCAGCGGGTTCGACCGGACGATCTCGTCGTTGAGCGCCTTCACCCAGTACTGGGTGGGCACCGGCTCGTTGGAGACGGTGACCCTGGCCTCCTGGGCGATGTTCGGCCGGGGGGTGAGGTCGCGTCCCTTGGCCGGCGTCGGCGTGACGAGCTTCATCCGGGGCGGGGTCTGGGTGTCGTCCCACTCGACCGGGTCGATCGCCACCGACCGGCGGAAGTGGCCGCCGCCCACGGCGTCGGCGGTGTGGTACGCGAGGTACCACTTGCCGTTGAACTCCAGGATGCCTGGGTGGCTGGTGGTCGAGGAGACCGGCCGGAGCATGGTCCCCCGGTAGGTCCACGGACCCTCGGGCGACGACGCCGTCCCGTACGCGATGCAGGCGTGGTAGTTCGCCGGGGTGCACTGCGAGGTCGGGCCGGCGTTGTTGCCGGCGTACGCCATGTAGTAGGTGTTGTTGCGCTTGAAGATCCAGGCGCCCTCGAAGAAGCCGGTCAGGCCGGTGACCGTGCGCGGGCTACCGATCGTGGTCTTCATGTCCTGCTGGAGTTCGAGCATGCGCAGGTTGCTGAACGAGCCCCACCAGATGTACACCCGCTGGTTGGGGGCCTGCCCGTCGATGAGGATCGTCGGGTCGATGTTGTGGATGGTGTTGGCCGTGGGCACCCGCTGGGAGATGATCGGCCCGCCCGCGTGGTCGGTCCACGGGCCGGTCGGGCTGTCCGAGACGGCCACGCCGATCGCGAACTTGTCGGACGCCGGGCTGTTGCGCTCGTGGATCGGGACGTACCAGTAGTAGCGCCCGTCGACGCCCTGGACCACCTGACCCGCGTACGCCCGTCCCGCCGTGGCCCAGGCGAAGACCGTTTCCGGACGCATCAGCGACGGGAAGTGGGTCCACTCGCCGGCCTCGACGTTGGTGGTCCGGAACGCGCCCCACTCGTTCATGATGAAGTCGTTGGTGGACGGTCCGGCCTGGTCGTGGCCGGTGTAGATGTAGAGCTGGTCCTTGCCGGTGTCGTTGCCCGGCGCGCCGGCCTTCACGACGACGGGCGCCGGGTCGGCCGAGTAGTAGCTGCCGTCGCCGAGGATGGGATTGACCGTGTTGGTGAAGGTGCGCGACTCGGGTTCGGCCGCCGAGGCCGGGGCGGCGACCCCGACCAGACCGCCGGCGACGAGCCCGGCGACCGCGGCCACGGAGAACATCCGGCGGAACCGGCCCGACGGCCGGAAGGATGGTGGGGCGGCGCCGCGTCCCACGGTGGTGTTCACGGTGTCGATCTCCTCACTGGTGCGCAGGGGGGAGGGGGTGGTGGCGGCGCCGGGAAGGCGCCGCCACCACGAAGGGTCAGCCGCAGCTGAGCGCGCCGAACGGCGCCGGGATCTCCAGGGTCGTCAGCTCACCGTTGAACATTCCGGTGACCTTCACCGTCGCGGTTCCGGCCTGCACCGACTTGGCCCGGGTGTTGAACGCCTGGAAGGCGGACTTGCCCGGAGCGACGTCGGCCACCTTGCGCGACCCGTACGGCGTGACCAACTCGATGGTGAGCGGCACGTCTTCCGCGTTGCGCGCGTTGACCGAGACGTAGACGTTGGCGCCGGTGCACTGGGTGCGCGCCTGCACCTCGACGTCCCACGTCGGGGCCGCCGGGGGGTTACCAACGGTCAGGGTCAGCGTGGTCCGGGTGGCGCCGGCCTCGCTGACGTACGGGGGCAGGATCAGGTCACCGATGATGGTGTAGCGACCCTCGGTGTTGACGATGTTCGGGTCGAACCGCCAGTTGACACCGATGGCCTGGTTGTCCCGGGAACCGTCGTTGTAGGAGACCTCGATCTTGTTGGGCAGGTAGGGCAGTTCGCCCACCTCGACCTTCTGCTCGAAGGACTCGGCGCCCTGGATCGAGATGCCGCCGGTGGACATCTCCGGCCGCACGTAGACGCGGGCCTCGGCGATCAGCCCGTACGCGTCGTTGGTGCCGTAGACCACGAACGGGTCGACGTTGGTCTCGGCGACCATCTCGGGCGTGATCTCCTGCCAGTTGAACGCGACGTTGCCGCGAGCACCACTGGCGTAGACCGCGTCGAGCGTGCTCGGCAGGGTCGGCACCTGGCCCACACCGGTACGGATCAGCACCGGCGAGCGCACCGAGTCGACGGTCTCGCCGTTGGCGCGCCAGCGCAGCACGCCCGTGCCCGCACCGCTGCCCTGCACGCCCCAGATGCGGATGCGCAGGTAGCTGGCCGTGATCGGTTCGAAGTTGAACTTGTTGTAGCTGTTGGTGGCCAGGCCACCGGCGTACGTCGACCCACCGGTGAGGGTGACCGGCGTCCAGGTGGTGCCGTTCGTGGAACTCTCGATGGCGTAGGTGGTCGCCGTGGGCCGGCGGGTGCCACCGTTGTCGTCGTACCAGTAGATGTCGGTCGAGGAGAGCCGCACCGGCGCGCCCCACCGGTACTGGATCCACGCCGTGTTCGCGACGCTGGTGCCGTTCGCCGGCTGGCCCCAGTTGCCCCAACCGTTGCCGGCACCCGGGTTCGAGCTGCTCGGGGTGCTGGCCTCGTTGACCCGCGCGTGGTTCTCCCACGACGCGGTGCCGCTGGTGCTGATCGTCGCCGAGGAGCCGAACTCCGCGGAGACCTCCCGCTTGGCGAGGGTCACCGCGACGGTCGCCTCCGACCGCTTCTCCCCGTCGTTGGCGAAGAACCGGAACACGTAGTCACCCGCGACCGTGCCGGTCACCCGGGTCGCCAGCGCCTTCGCGTCGGCGAAGATGACGCCCGCGCCCTGCGGCGCCGAGACGGTTTCCCAGCCGAAGGTCAGCTCGCTGTCGTACGGGATGCCGTCGTCGGTCGCCGTGCCGACCAGCCGGGTGGACAGGTTGCCGTCCGCCGAGCCGTCCCGGGTGGCGGTGACGACCGGTGCCTGGTTGGAGACCTCCGGTACGTCACGCCCCGATTCGAACACCTGGATCTCGGAGATCGCGGTGAAGTAGGTCGGGTTGTTCGTGAACGCGATCCGCACCTTGTTCGAGGTCACCTTGTTGAACAGCGCCTCGTTGAACTTCGCCGACGGGACGGTCGGGTTCTTGAACTGGCCCGGCACCTCCTTCCAGCCACCGTTGCCGTCCGGCACCTGGATCCACCAGCGGGCCGGCTCGCGGTAGCCGCCGGCCTGACGGTCACTGACGAAGTAGACCTTCACGTTGTCGAAGGACTTCGCCGAGCCCAGGTCCAGCTCGATGTAGCCGTTCCGGTCGGCCGTACCGTAGTTGCCCCAGTACGGCTCGTTGGCGGTGACGCCGTCTGTGACGGCGGCCAGCGACACCGGCCGCTCGGTTTCCTTGATCGCACCCGGCGTGTAGTTCATCGAGGTGGTGCTCCAGCCGGGCGTGTGGAACTGCCGCCACGGCGTCGGCCGCACGCCCTGCTGGGTGTACGACGAGCTGAGGGTGGCCCCGGTCGCCAGGTTCGGCGCGTCCTCGGTGAGGTCGATGCCGGCCGTCTTGAGGTAGCTGACGACGCGGTCGTCCTCGATCTGGGTGTTCACCGCGCTCGGGAAGGTGCTCCCGGTCGCCGTGGTGAAGGTGACGGTCAGACCGTCCTCGGCCTGCACCTGGTTGGTGTTCGGGTCGTAGGTGAACTTGCCGAGCTTGTCGGTGCTGACCTTCTTCTCACCGTTCAGGAACAGGCTGTAGCCGGCGCCCAGGCCGTACTTGCTGCCGTCCGGGTCCCAGACGATGGTCACGTCCTGCCCGTGGTAGCGCAGGTTGTTGGCCATGAAGTGGTCGTAACCGAACTTGATCGGCCACAGCTCGATCTTGTCATCGGAACGCGGCTGGATGCCCGCCATGTCCTCGATGAAGATGTAGTTCATGTTGCCGAGCATGATGTGGTTCGGGTTGTTGCGGTTGTAGGTCTTCGCGGTCGCGTTCCAGTTGGAGTAGTACTCCGCCTGGTTCGCCACGCGCATGTCGGCGCCCGGGTAGATGCTCCACGCCATCCAGTCCAACAGCCGCTTGGCGTAGGCCGGGGTGACGTACTTCGCCTCAGGGTCGTAGTGACGCAGCGCCGACCGGACACCGCGGTACTGCACGGTGAAGTTGATGTTGGAGAAGTTGTTCGAGCCGCCGATCCCGTAGGCCGCCCGGTCGTACTGGTTGGCGGTGTAGAACGGGAAGATCGGGAAGTTGTCGCCGTAGGTCAGGAAGCGGAAACCGTCGACGTACTTCTGCCACTGGTCGGTGGGGATCAGATTCTCGGCGTAGACGTCGTAGAGGTTCGACTCCTTGGCCGGGATCAGGTTACGAGCCGAGGCCGGCAGCGGGTTGTTCCGGCCGTTGGAGCTGGCCGCGCTGGTGGCGCCGTGCGACGTGCCGGCCAGGAACATCCGCATGTCCGGGCTCCACAGCCGGTTGAGGATCGCGTCGCGGATCTCGTTGGCGCTGGTCGCCATCTCGTTGACCTTGGCCTGGTCCGCGTCGGAGATCTCGTAGAGCTGCCGGGCCGCGTCGAACGCACCCCACACGTACGCCGACTCGGGACGCTCGATCGTCCGCGCGCCGGGTGCGCTGGCGTTGCTCTTCGGGTAGCCGAAGGTGATGGCGTCGGCGTCGTTGCCCGGCATGTAGTTGGTGTCGTACGCGATCAGCTTGTCGTTGTTGCCGTCGTAGTGCTCAAGCTGACCGACGCCGTCGCCCTCGAAGTACTTGGCGAACTTCCGGGCGATCTCCTTGCCACCACCGTGCACGTTGTACGCCTCGAGCCCGGCGGTGCCGATGTACTGCGAGTAGTGGTTGTTCCAGCTCGTGTGACCGGGGCTGTCCAGGAAGGCCGAGGAGCCGGACAGCTCGCCGATGTTCAGGATCTGGCCGTACGGCAGGTACGGCGTACGCAGCCACTTGGTGTCCTGCAGGTGCATCGGCTGGGTCAGCGCGACGGCGTTCTGGTAGAGGTTCACCCCCTCGATCGTCGTCGGGTACTGGTAGACGTGGCCGGACGCGTTGGCGTCGAGGCTGTTGTAACGCTCGCCCCACCAGCGGTAGACGATCGCCTTCTCCAGCGCCGGGTCGGGGACGTTGATGTAGGGGACGTCCTGCGCCCAGCGGCGGTTGAACTCGGTGATGCCGGTACGCACGGCCTCGGCCGGCGACTTCCCGGCGTACTCCTGGTAGCTCTGCACCGTCTTGGGCAGGGTGGCCGAGGAGACGGCGCCGACGACCGACAGCGACACCGAGCCGCCGGCGGGCACGGTGATCTCGCGGTCGAGGTTGCTGCCGCTACGGGTGAAGCCGGCACCGGTGAGGTCGATCTTGATCGAGTCCCATGCGGTGTCGACGAGCCCGTTGTTGGAGCCGCTGGTGATGTTGCGGCTGCCGGTGAGCGAGTTCGTGCCCGGGCCGGCCTGGGTGGCCAGCGGCGAGGCGGCGCGAACGGTGAAGGTCGCCGCCGAGCCACCGGGGTTGGTGAAGTCGATGGCGGTGACGGCGACGTTGTCGTACGTGATGAACTTGGTCAGATCGGCGGTGACACCGGTGGTGCCGATCGTGTAGCGGCCCTTGGCGTGGCTCGGCGCGTTGAACCGGTTCGCGTTGACCTCGGTGACGGTCTGCCCGGGCACGGTGACCGTGTACAGGTTGCCGAGGTTGTTGGGGCCACCGACGTAGGCGCTGCCGGCGAAGCCCATGATGGTGAAGTTGTTGTTGCTCGCCCCGCGCATGTAGAGGGAGCGGCCTCGGGTCATCAGCACCGCTGACCCGAGGGTTCCGTTCACCCCCAGAATGCGGTCGAGGTAGTAGTCCGTTCCGCCGTTGGCGAGGTCCTTCTCGAAGATCGACTGGTGCATGTTCCCCGCGGAGAACGGCACACCGGGCCGGAGCTGGTTGGCGACATCGCCGACGTTGCTGTAGACCGGGTCGCCGATCTCCATGACGTGGCTCTGACCGTTGGTGTACACCCCCACGTCACCCTCGTTGCCGGGCAGGACCGGACTGGCGGCGTGGGCCGGGGACGGTACGCCGACTCCCCCCACCACCAGCGCGGCCAGGGCGGCCCAGAGGGGCGCCCTTCTCACGCGTCTACGGCTCATGTTTCCTTCCTCCTTGTTATCGGTGCGGCTGCACGACGGCGCGTCACCAGCACCGCACCTTGGTGGTGATATCGAGCGGCATGTGGCTGTCGGCGCCGGCGGGGGTGGCGGACATTCCGGCCACCGACGTGAGCGTTAACATCAAGCGCCCCCTCCAGCCCATTTCGGATGATCAGGCGTTGGTCAGGCGTTGGCGGGAAGCCAGACGCGCATGGTCGAGGGCCCACGGTTGGCCCACGCGTGGTACTCCACCAGCGGCACCTCGTCGAGCTGCTCGCCCGGTACGGGCGCCGACTCGGCCGGGTCTACCTGGTAGGGCCAGTCGTGATCGTGCGGGTTTCCGCGCCGGCAGCGCACGGTGACGTGGCCGTCGACCAGGCGCGGCGGCTGGCTGGTGTCGACGTGGAGTTCGTCGACGGTCTCCACGTCCGGGACGTCCACGGACTCCAGGGCGAGCACGAGCGGACCGCGCTCCACCGCGACGCAACCCCGGACCGCGTCGATGCGCGCGTCCGGGTAGGTGAACCGGGGCGCCATCGGCAGGGACAGGACGACCTCGTCACCGCGCCGCCAGGTCCGTCGCTCGGTGACGACACCCGGGCCGACCGGCCGGGTCGCACCGTCGACGGTCACCGTCGCGCCCTGGGCCGCCCATCCGGGCACCCGCAGCGACAGCGACCAGGGACGGTCGTCGTCGCTGTCGATCCGCACCCGGATCTCCCCGTCGTGGGGGTACTCGGTCGCGACGGTCACGCCCACGTCACGCCCGTCGGCGAGGCGGTGCTCGACACTGCCGGGCAGGTACTGGTGCAGCTGAAGGCCCTCGTCGTCGGCGGTGGCGACGTACGCCGCCAGGCTGGCCAGGGTGCGGGCGACGTTGGTCGGGCAGCAGGAGACCTCGAACCAGGGCGCCCGCAGCGAGGCCGCCGCGCGAAGGCTCGGGTGATCGGCGTCGGGGACGGTGCCGAGCTCACGACGGTGCAGGGTGTTGGTGTAGAAGAAGCTCCGCCCGTCGGCCGCCGGCGAGGTCGACACGACGTTGAACAGCGTCCGCTCGATGAGGTCGGCGTACTTGGGGTCGCCGTCGGCGAGCAGCAGCCGCCAGGCGAGCATCACCGAGCCGATGCCGGCGCAGGTCTCGGAGTAGGCCCGGTCGGGGGGCAGCACGAAGTCCGCGCCGAACGCCTCGTCCTGGTGGCGTGAGCCCTGCCCGCCGGTGATGTAGGTGCGCCGCGCCACCGTGTTCTTCCACTGGTTGCGCACCGATTCCAGCAGGCTGGCGTCCTTCAACTCGACCGCGACGTCGACCACGCCGGCGGCGAGGTAGTTCGCCCGGACCGCGTGCCCACGCAGCACCGTCGCCTGCCGGACCGGGATCTCGTCCTGGAAGTACTCCCGGCCGAACTCCACGTCGCTGAGCCGGCCATGGCCCCGCCGGTCGACGAAGAGCGCGGCCTGGGCGAGGTAGCGGTCGTCACCGGTCACCCGGGCGAACTCCGCCAGCGCCGGCTCGATCTCGGCGTGCCCGCAGAGGCCGTCGATGCCGTCGGGCCCGAACGTCTGGCAGATGTTGTCGGCGGCCCGGCGGGCGACCTCGACCAGCCCGTCGTCCGCGCCGGGACGCGTCCGGGCGCGGGCCACCGCGGCCTGCAGCAGGTGACCGATGCAGTACAGCTCGTGACCCCATTCGAGGTCGGACCACCGCGGTGCCTGCCCGCGGCGGCCGAACTTGGTGTTGAGGTAGCCGTCGGGCTCCTGTGCGGCGGCCACCCGCCGCACCACCGCGCGGAACCTCGATTCGAGTTCCGCGTCGTCGCTGCGGCCGATCTCCCACGCCATCGCCTCGAGGAACTTGTAGACCTCGGAGTCGGAGAACTCGCGTCCACGGCGCTCGCGCGAAAGGTCGCCCTGCACGGCCAGGTCGAAGTTTCGGATCCAGCCTTCCCGCTCGAGCCAGTACTCGATGTGCTCGAGGGTCGCGAGGGCGTTGACCGATTGACGCTCGGCCCAGAAGCCGCCCGTGATCCGGACTTCTCCCAACCCGAGTGGCCGGAGCTGCCCACGGATCGGCAGGACCGGCGCGGCCGTAGGTGCGGTGCCGCTCATGGTCATCCTTTCAGCGCGCCGGACATGAAGCCGCGCACGTAGTGTCGTTGAAGCAGGAGGAACAGGACGATGCACGGTAGGGCGAGAACGACGACGCCCGCCTCGGTCGCCCCGTAGTCGACGACACCTTGGACCTGGCCGCGCAGGTTGGACACGGCGAGCGGGAGGGTCATCCGCTCGGTGTCGTTGATCAGGATCAGCGGCGCCATGAAGTCGTTCCAGGCGGCGAGGAACGCGAACAGCCCGACGGTGATCAGGCCCGGCTTCACCGCCGGCAACAGCACCCGCCAGAGCGCGCCGAACGACGAGCATCCGTCGACCATCGCGGCCTCGTCGAGTTGCCGTGGCACCGCCTCGAACGAGATACGCATCAGGAAGGTGGAGAAGGGCAGCTGGAACATCGTGAGCACGAGGGCCACACCGACCAGCGAGTTCTGCAACCCCACCTGGTTGAGCAGTACGTAGAGCGGGATCAGCAACGTCGCGTACGGCACCATGAGGATGGCGAGCGTGACCAGGAACAGGATGTTCTTGCCGGGGAACTTGAACCGCGCGAACGCGTAGCCGCCGAGGAAAGAGATCGTCAGCGTGAGGGCGACCGTGAGCAGGGAAACGAACGCCGAGTTCCCGAGGTACCGCCAGATGCCGGCCTGATAGGCGCTCAGCGTCTCGTAGTTGCCGAACCCCCAGCCGTCCACCTGGTTCGTGCCGGCCAGCGGGGAGACCGAGGCGACCGCCGTCCAGACAAGCGGAGCCAGGAAGATCAGTCCCACCGCTCCGGTGAACACCCAGTACGGCGTCCGCAGCGCGATGCCGGCGATGGTCACCCCGTCCGATCGCTTCGAGCCGGCCGACGCCCCGGGAGACGATGACGGTGGCCCGTCGGCAGTGGTCGGGGTGGACCTGGATTCGATGGCCATCCGTCAGCTCTCCTCGGACCGGAAGGCGCGCAGTTGCAGCGCGTTGATGAGGACCAGGGCCGCCAGCACGATGACCGAGATGGCCGCCGCCACACCGAGGTCGTTCTGGCCCTGGAACGCCACCATGTAGATGAGCTGGACGACGGTGATCGTGCTGTTGTCCGGGCCGCCCTTGGTGAGGATGTAGAACTGCTCGAAGGCGAGCAGGGAGCCGGTCACGCAGAGCACGGTCGTCAGTGCCAGCGTCGGGCGCAGCAGCGGCAGGGTGACCTTCCGGAAGGTCTGCCACCGGCTGGCGCCGTCCGAGCGGGCGGCCTCGTACACGTCCGCCGGGATGCCCTGCAGGCCGACCAGCATGAGCACCATGTAGAAGCCGGCGTAGCGCCACACGATGAGGAAGGTCGTCGAGAAGAGCGCCGCGTTCGGTGAACCGAGGAAGGTGAAGCCCAGGCTGTCCATCACCGGCGCCAGCGGGCTCGCGTACGGCGAGTAGAGCACGTAGAACAGCAGCGACGCCGAAGCCAACCCGAGGGCGCTGGGAATCAGGAACGACGCTCGCAGCAGGTTGTTCCACCGGCTCGACTCCTGCACCAGCAGGGCCAGCCCCAACCCCAAGGCCAGCAGCAGTACGGTCGCCAGCACGGTGTACTTGATGGTGAACACCACCGAGTCGGTGAAGAAGCGGTGGTTGACCGCCTTCACGAAGTTGTCGGGGGCGTTGAGCCCCTGGTCGCCGGTGAGCAGCGGCCACTTCGACACCGACATCTTGACCACGAGCAGCAGCGGAATCGCGAACAGCGCCACCACGAAGACCGCCGTCGGCGTCGCGTAGAGCCAGCCGAGCAGGGCCTGACGGCCACGGGGGCGGGCGCGGCCCCGTTTCGCCGCGCTGGGCGGGCGAGACGGTGCGGTGACTGTCATGAGAACCTCTCGTTCAATCGGCGGCGGGCTGATCGTTGGACGCGTCCGGTCGTGTCCCGCCGCAGGCGTGTGCCGGCCCGAAGAACCCCGAGGTCGGCACACGCCCGCGGCGAGGATCTACTGCTTGAGCACGGCGGTGATCTCGCCGTTGTCCTTCTGCAGGTCGCCGCCACCGTTGAGCACCTGGTTGCGGATGAGGGTCAGCCACGGGCTGTTCGGCGCGTTGAACGCCTGCTGGAAGTTCAGCGCGACCGGGGTGTCACCCTTGCCGGCCACCTCGTTGATGGTGACCAGTCGCGGGTCCTCGGCGGCGTACTTGTTGTTCGCGAGGTCCGAACGCGACACCACGTCCTTGTTCTTCGCCAGCACCTCGACCTGGGCTTCCTCGGACATCATCCAGCTCAGGAAGTTCCAGGCCTGCGCCGCCTTCTTCGAGTCCTTCGAGACACCGATGCCGTCGCCGCCGACGAAGGTCGAGGCGCCACCGCTGGGGCCGGGGATGCCGGCGACACCGGCGTCGAACGGGGTCGAGGAGAGCAGCGTCGCCGGGTAGAACATCAGACCGACCTTGCCCTCGGTGAACGCGGCGGTCCAGGTCGGGCCGGTCTCGCCCGCCGAGGAGGGCAGCACGGCGCCGGACTTCCACAGGTCGGCCCAGGTGCTGTAGACCTTCTGGGCGGTCTCGTCGGCGAGCTTGGACTCGGTGCCGTCCGGGCTCATCACCTGACCGCCACTGGCCCAGATCGACGGGAACCAGGTGAAGACCAGGCAGCCGCCGCAGTTCAGACCGGCCGCCGTGCCGTAGACGCCGTCCTTCTTGAGCCCCTGGACGGCCTTGGCGGCGGCGGCGTACTCCTCGAGGTTCGCCGGGGCCTTCTCCGGGTCCAGCCCGGCCTCCCGGAACAGCTCCTTGTTCCAGAACAGCATCGACAGGTCCAGCACGAACGGCAGTACGTGCGGCTTGCTGTCGACGGTGCCGGCCGAGAGGTGCCCCTTGTTGATGGAGTCCTTGAAGCTGAGGCCGTTGATGTTGGTGCTGAGGTCCTGGAACAGTCCCTGGCTCACCCAGTTCGGGACGTAGACGATGTCCGCCGCGAAGAGGTCCGGGAGGCCGTTGGAGCCGGCCGCCGCACCGACCTTGGCGACGTAGTCGTCGTTGGGGACGACGGTCAGCTTGACCGTGTTCTGGTGGCTGGCGTTGTAGGCGTCGACGAGGAGCTTCGCCTGCTTCTCCAGCGGGGCGCGGGTCCACAGGGTGAGTTCGCTGCCGTCGTCGATGCCGTTGGGGCCGGCCTCGGCCGCGCTCGTCCCGCTCGGCTCGTCGTTGCCGCACGCCGCCCCGCTGAGGGTCAGCGCCGCCACCATGACTCCGGCCAGCGACCGCAGGGCAGTGCGCCTGCCCAAGGTTGTTCTCATCACTCTTCTCCTAGGGGTCGTCGGTCGACGGAGCCGCCTGCGGTCCCGGCGAGCCGAACTTTCTGCGGTTTGTTGTTTTCGTTGTGTTGCGACGCGGCGGGGGTTACAGCCGCTGCGCCAGCCGGTAGTAGGCGCTGTTCCAGCGGATGTGGTTGGCGAACGAACGGTGATCGGTCGTGGCGTCGATCATGGCCAGCTCGACGCCGGCCATCTCGGCGAAGTCGGCGAGGGCTTCCCGGCCGACCGCGGTGCTGAGCACGGTGTGGTGCGGGCCGCCGGCGAGCAGCCAGCACTCGGCCGACGTGGCGAGGTCGGGGCGGGGCTTCCAGACCGCGCGGGCGACGGGCAGGCGCGGCAGCGGCGCGTCCGGCTCCACCACGTCGATCTCGTTGGCGGTCAGCCGCAGACGGCCGCCCAGATCCGCGAGGCCGACGACGAGACCCGGGCCGGGCGCGGCGGTGAAGACCAGCCGGACCGGGTCTTCGCGACCTCCGATCGACAGCGGGTGGATCTCGAGGCTGGGCCGGTCGGCCGCGATGCTCGGGCAGACCTCGAGCATGTGCGCGCCGAGGATCTTCGGCTCGCCGGGCCCCAGGTGGTAGGTGTAGTCCTCCATGAACGAGGTGCCGCCGGGGGCGTCTCCGGCCACCACCTTCAGGATGCGCAGCAACGCCGCGGTCTTCCAGTCGCCCTCACCGCCGAACCCGTAGCCGTCGGCCATCAGGTTCTGCACGGCGAGGCCGGGAAGCTGCCGCAGGCCGCCCAGGTCCTCGAAGTTGGTGGTGAAGGCGTCGAAGCCACCGGCTTCGAGGAACTGGCGGAGCCCGATCTCGATCCGGGCGCCGTAGCGCAGGGAGTCGTGCCGCTCGCCGCCCCGACGCAGCTCGGATGCCACGTCGTAGCGCTCCTCGTACTCGACGACGAGCTTGTTCACGTCCGCGTCGGCGACCTCGTCGACGGCCTCGACCAGCGCGTTCACCCCGTAGCCGTTGACCGAGACACCCAGGGTCGCCTGGGCACCGACCTTGTCGCCCTCGGTCACGGCCACGTCGCGCATGTTGTCGCCGAAGCGGGCCAGCCGGAGTGACCGGGCGGCCCGCCAGCCCGTCGCCGCCCGGGCCCAGTCGTTGATCCGGTCCAGCACCGCCGGGTCGCCGGCGAAACCGGCGACGGTCTTGCGGGCCACCCCCAGCCGCGACTGCACGTACCCGAACTCGCGGTCGCCGTGCGCGGCCTGGTTGAGGTTCATGAAGTCCATGTCCAACTCGGCCCAGGGCAGCGCGCGGTTGGCCTGGGTGTGCAGGTGCAACATCGGCTTGCCGAGTGCGGACAGGCCGGCGATCCATGCCTTCGCCGGTGAGAACGTGTGCATCCAGGTGATGACGCCGACCACCGCGTCGTTCGCGGTGGCGTCCAAACAGGTCCGGCGGATCGCGTCGGCGGTGGTGAGGACCGGCTTCCACACCACGCGCGGGCCCGCCCGCAGCCCGTCGGCGACCATCTGGCACACCACGCGGGACTGCTCCGCGACCTGTTCGAGCACCTGTTCGCCGTACAGCGCCTGGCTGCCCGTCAGGAACCAGATCTCTCCGGTCTCATCCAATGTCGACACGAATGTCACTCCGTTCCAACGGGCCGGCCAGGCTGGCCATGAGGTGGCGTGCGCTGCAGCTGGCCGCTCGGCGGCGTCGCTGATCGCACCGGTTGCGTGCGTGATGCCTCGTACGTCCTCACCGCGCCTCCGCCTCACGTCGGATCCGGCGCAGCTCGTGCATCACGTTGTTGCCGCCACGACCGAAGTAGTCGTGCAGCGTCAGGTACTGCGCGTACAGCCCGTCGTAGGCGGCGGCGCGCTGCTCGTCGGGCTGGTAGACCGCGACCTCGCGCCGCCCCATGGCCGCTGCCGCCTCCGGCACGTTCGGATACGCGCCGGCGGCGACCGCGGCGTGGATGGCCGAGCCGACCGCGGGTGCGTGGGTGGAGCCCACGATGCTGATCGGCAACCGGGTCACGTCGCTGTAGAGCTGCATCAGGAAGCGGTTCTCGACCAGGCCCCCGGCGACGACCAGCTCGGTCACCGGCACGCCACCACCGCGCAGGGCGTCGATGATGGTGCGGGTGCCGAAGGCGGTCGCCTCCAGCAGCGCCCGGTAGACGTCCTCGGGGCGGGTCGCCAGCGTCAGCCCGACGACGACGCCGGATAGCTCATGGTTGACCAGCACGGAACGGTTCCCGCTGTGCCAGTCGAGCGCGACCAGGCCGTGCCCGCCGACCGGTTGCCGGGCGGCCTTCTCGGTCAGCAGGTCGTGGATCGAGATTGCCCGGGTGCGCGCCTCGTCGACGTAGCCGGGCGGGGTGTTCCGCTCGGTGAACCAGGCGAAGATGTCACCGACACCGCTCTGGCCGGCCTCGTAACCCCACAGGCCCGCCACGATGCCGCCGTGGACCACCCCGCAGATGCCGGGCACCTCGGTCAGCACCTCCGAGCTGACCACGTGGCAGGTCGAGGTGCCCATGATCGCGATGAGCTGGCCGGGGTCGACGGCGCCGGTGGCGGGGGCGGTCACGTGGGCGTCGACGTTGCCGGTGCAGACCGCGATTCCGGCCGGGAGGCCGGTCAGCGCCGCGGCCGCAGGCGTCAGGGTGCCGGCCCGGGTGCCCAGGGCAGCGATCGGGCCGTCGAGCTTGCCGTCCACGAAGTCGACGAAGCCCGGGTTGAGCGCCGCGAGGAAATCCCGCGACGGGTAGCGCCCGTCCTGATAGATCGCCTTGTAGCCGGTCGCGCACACGTTGCGGACGTACGTTCCGGTGAGCTGCCAGACGATCCAGTCGGCGGCCTCGACCCAGCGCTCGGTCCGGGCGTAGACCTCGGGGTCCTCCTCCAGGAGCTGAAGCCCCTTGGCGAACTCCCACTCGGAGGAGATCCGGCCGCCGTACCGGCCGATCCAGGGCTCGCCGCGCTCGTGGGCCAGCTGGTTGATCCGGTCGGCGTGGCGCTGGGCCGCGTGGTGTTTCCAGAGCTTGACGTACGCGTGCGGCCGGCCGGCCAGCTCCGGCAGCTCGCACAGCGGCGTGCCGTCGGCGAGCGTGGGCAACACGGTGCAGGCGGTGAAGTCGGTGCCGATGCCGATGATCTCGTCGGCGGCCACGCCGGCCGCACGGACCGCCTCGGGCACCGCGTGGCGCAGCACGTCGAGGTAGTCCGCGGGAACCTGGAGCGCCCAGTCGGACGGCAGCCGCTCACCGGTAGCGGCCAGGAACTCGTCCATGACACCATGCGCGTACTTGTGGACGGCGGAGCCGAGCACCGCACCGTCGGATACGCGGACCACGACAGCCCGCCCCGACAACGTGCCAAAGTCGACACCCACCACGTATCGATGGGAGTGAGCGATAACAGTGCGGGACTGCATCGAGGCTCCTCCAAGCAGGCGAGCGCAAGGCCAAAGAGGGATTCCGCACCCTTGTGAGCGGAGTCACGCAAGATGTTAGCGTTAACTAGAGCGCCGTCAAGACTTGGCGAAGAGATTGTTTCCGGAAGGTTGCGCGGGAGGTCCCGCAGACGACCTACGGCCGGCGGATGGACGTACTGGCGCGGATCACCAGCTCAGGGGGGATAACGGACGAAGCGCCACGCTCCTCGCCCCCCTCGACCTCACCCAGAAGGATCTCGATGCTGCGCCGCCCGACCTCCCGGAACGGCTGGCTCACGGTGGTCAGCGGCGGGGTCACGAACGCCCCTTCGGGGATGTCGTCGAAGCCCACCACGCTGACGTCCTCCGGCACCCGCACCCCGGCGTCGAGCAGCGCCCGCAGCACGCCCAACGCCATCGAGTCGTTGGCCGCGAACACCGCGGTGGCCCGAGGGTCCCGGGCGAGCTTCTGACCAGCGACGTAGCCGGACTTGGCGCTCCAGTCGCCGACGAGTTCCCGAGGCACCAGGCGGCCGTGCTCCTCGAGTGCGGCCACCCAGCCGTCGACGCGCCCGTTCGCCTCGCTCCAGTCCGACGGCCCCCGTACGTGGTGGACGGTCTCGTGGCCCAACGACAGCAGATGGTCGACGACCATCCGGGCACCCAGCACCTGGTCGACCGAGACACTCGTGACGCTCGGCAGGGCGTTCTCCACCGCCACGACCGGGATGTCGGTGGGCAGCGCCCGGACGAACGCCATCGCCTCGGCGGCCTGCGGCGCGATCAGGACGAGCCCCTCCACCGACTGGTGGACGAGGCGCTGGACCGCCTGGGTCGCCGCCGCGGCGGTGGGCCGGCGCAGGCTCGCCACGCTGACCGCGTACCCCGCCTCCTCGGTGGCGTGCACGATGCCGTTGAGCATCGACGCCGGACCGTACAGCGTGGTGTCGAAGCAGACCACGCCGAGCGTCTGCGAACGCCGGGTGACCAGGCTCCGCGCGGCGCTGTTACGTCGGTAGCCGAGCTGCTTGATGGCCAGCAGGACCCGCTCGCGAGTCTCCGGGCGCACCGATTCGGGCTCGTTCAGGACCCGGGACACGGTCATGTGCGACACGCCCGCCAGCCGCGCGACATCCCCCATGACCGGCAAACGCCGACTCTTTGCCACGCTCACGTCGACCATGCTTCCCCTCGTCCCGGGCGGACCAGGAACTTGAACCCTTCCCGCACCGCCGCCGCACCCGTCTCGCCCACCTTGGCCAGCGGAAACGCAGCCGACAACGGCGGGGTCAGGTGATTTTTCCGGCCTGCGGCCAAATCGATCGCACGAGGAAGAACCTCGTCCGTCCGCCGGGACCCTACCAGCGTCGACACCTACCACCCCGGGTTCGGCGTCAACGCCACCGGCGAGTGGTGGTCGGCTCCATCGACCTCGGGACGCCACTCATCGCGCAACCGGGACCCGCCCGGCCCGCGCTGCCCGGCCACCCGCACGGTCCACTCGACCACCGAACTCCTTCCAGCTCATGCGTCCGGTAACGCTAACATACGAACTGGGGAATGCGATGCTCGACTTTGTGTGGTAATGACCGACTGCCGGCCCGCCGGCCGCTCCGGCCGCCGACGGCTGGGCGAAACCGGGCGCCACACCACCCACCCCCCCTCATGATCGCAAAGCCGGATCACACCCCACATCACCGGCTGTCTGGGAGGATCCAGGCATAGCGGTTACCGCCGCCGGTCCGGTCGCGCCGGCCGGCCCGGCGTTCCCGGCCGGGTCGTCGCGCGTCACACCGCCGCTGTCGTCACCTCGCCTGTGAAGGAGTGTCATGCGTGCTCTGCATGTCCCGGCCGCTGGTGAACAGCCCCGGCTGGCCGAGTTGCCGGTCCCGGCACCCGGCAAGGGTCAGGTCCTGGTCCGGGTCCAGGCCGCCGGTCTCAACGCCATCGACACCAGCATCGCCAGCGGGAGCATGGCGCAGCGAATGCCGCACGCGTACCCCCTGATCCTGGGCCGCGACGCGGCCGGCGTCGTCGAAGCCGTCGGCGCGGGGGTGGACGACATCCTCCCCGGGCAGGAGGTGTTCGGGCACGTCCTGCTGGCACCACCGATCCAGGCCGGCACCCTGGCCGACGACGCGCTGCTGTCCGCCGCCGCCGTCTCCCCCCGACCGGCCGGACTCGATGTCGTCACCGCCGCCGCGCTGCCCCTCGCCGGCGCCGCCGCCAGCGCCGCCGTCGACGCGGTCGCACCGCGGCCCAGAGACACCGTGCTGGTCGTCGGCGCCAGCGGCGGCGTCGGCTCCTTCGCCGTCCAGATGCTTGCCTCGCGCGGGGTCACGGTGCTGGCCACCGGCACCGCCGCCGACACCGAGCGGTTGACCGGCCTCGGCGCGGCCGCCGTCATCGACTACACCGCCACGCCCGTGATCGACCAGGTACGCGCCGCCTACCCCGACGGCATCGACGCCGTGATCGACCTGGTCGCCCGCAGTACGGACCAACTACCGCTGTCGGTGCTCCGCACCGGCGGCCGGGTGGCCAGTTCCCTCGGCGCGGTCGACGACGGCACCCTCGCCGCCGCCGGCCTGACCGGCACCAACATCATGGCCAGGCCCACCCGCGAGATCCTGTCCACCCTCGCCGAGCAGGCGCTCGCCGGCACCCTCACCGTCGACATCGACACCGTCCTGCCCCTGGAACAGGCCGCCGACGGCCTGGACAGCCTCGCCCACCGACACACCAGCGGCAAGATCGTCGTTCGGGTCAGCGACTGACAGAGACGCGTGCCGCCCGGACGAATAGCCGGCCCGACACGGCGGTGGTTGGGCTCACGCCGGTTCGCTCTCGGCGCCGCCCGCCGGGGCGGTGCCGATCGCGTGGCGCACCTCATCGACCAGCTCACGCATGGCGGTCTCGGCGCCGTGGGCGTCGCCCGCCGCGACGCAGCGCGCGACCTGCTCGTGGAGGTCGAGCGCCACGGACCGGGGAGACCTCGGCATCAGGCCATGCTCGGTCCGTCCGGCGAGCACCTCGGCGATCACACTGGTCAGGGCGGTGAACATCTCGTTGAGGCACGCCTGTAGCAGCAGCGCGTGGAACTCCACATCGGCCCGCAGGAACGCCTCCAGCTCGCCCGCCTCGCCCAGCTGCCGCATCTGCGCGGCCAGGCTACGCAGCCGCTCGCGCTCGGCGGCGGTGGCGTGCCGGGCAGCACCCGCCGCGGCGAGTGGTTCGACCGCGACCCGCAGCTCGGTGAGAGTGCGTAGCTGGTCGTCGCGCCCGGGGCCGTCGAGCCGCCAGCGGATGACCCGTGGATCGAGCACCCGCCACCGGTGCATCGGCTGCACCACCAGCCCGACCCGTCGGCGCGAGTGAACCAGGTTCAGCGACTCCAGCAGCCTCATCGCCTCCCGCATCACGGTGCGCGAGACGCCGAAGCGCTGCTGCAACTGCTCCAGGGTGAGCGCCTCGCCCGGGGCGTGCCGCCCGCTCGTGATCTCCAGCCCGAGGGCGTTGAGCACAGCGTCGTGCAGCACCGGCGCCGCGGCCCGTGCCGCGCCACGAGTCGCCTCACTCATCAAAGAACCCCGATCACTCCGTCCTGCGGAGAGAGTAGCGGGCGCCCTCGTCGCTGCGACCCGGTCAGCGGGCTCCTAAAAGGTGTGACCAATCCGTTTACAAAGGTATTACCTTTGTGTGACCATCGGCCTCAGTAGCGCGTCGTCCGCCCTCTGGCCTCAACGCCCGAACCGGCCGGGCGCCACGACAGCCAGGGGGAGAAACGCACTCCGCACCACCCCCACAGGTCGACCGGACGGCCTCCGCCGGCGGTCCGGTCCGACCACGTCCCCCGATGAAGGGAAAGCACATGTCCGTTGCGCACCCCCACTCATCACCGACCCGCCGGCCCGGCAAAGGGCTGGCCGTGTCGCTCGTCGCCGGCCTGACCGTCGCCGCCGGCGCCCTCGCGGCTCCCGCGGCCGCCGCGGCACCGGCCGCCGATCTCGGCCCCAAGGTCGTGCACACAAACCAGGCACCGACCGGGCACTCGGTCACGTTCCGGTACCAGGCGCCCCCCGGCGTCGAGTCCGTCCAGGTCTACGGCGAATGGTGGTTCTCCCGGGCCGAGAGCGTGACCTGCCTGGGCTGCGGCGACGCCCGCAGCGGCGCGCAGTGGCAGCCGGGCGACATCCTGGCCGACCCGTGGCGTTCGACGCCGATGGAGAAGGGCGCTGACGGCGTATGGACCTTCACCACGCCCCTGCCCTCCGGCACCTTCCGGTACGCCTTCACACACGACTGCACCAGCCCCACGGCCAGCGGCTGCACCCTGCACCCTGACCCGGCGAACCCACTCCAGGTGCTGCCGCACCCGGGCGCCCCGGGTGCGCTGCTCAGCCGGGTCTACGTGCCGAGCAGCAAGCGCTTCCCCACCTACCAGAACGACTACCAGGCACCGGCGGCGCACAACCGGGCGGGGACGCTGGAACAACGGCGATACGACTCGCCGCTGTCCACCAACCCGCCGGGCAAGCACGACATCGTCGTCTACCTGCCGCACGGCTACGACCCGGCCCGCTCCACCCCGTACCCCACCCTGTACCTCAGCCACGGCGGCGGTGGCAACGCCACCGACTGGACCATGGAGGGCGTGGCCCACGACATCCTGGAGAACGCGATCCGGGACGGCGCCGCGCAGCCGATGATCATCGTCTCCACCGACTTCAACGGCCTTCCCGACGGCAACCAGGGCTACGTCGACGACCTGCGGGACAACGTCATCCCCTTCGTTGAGCGGAACTACAACGTCTCCACCCGTTCCGAGGACCGTGCCTTCGGCGGGCTGTCCGCGGGCGGAGCCCGCGCCATCACGCTCCTGTACGACAACACCGATCTGGTCGGCTACCACGGTGCGTGGGGCGCGGCCGGTGGGTCGGTGACCCCGACGCAGGCGCAGGTCGACCGCATGAGGGCCGTGACCGGCGGCATCCACGTGGGCACCGGCCTCCAGGACTGGCTGGCCGACATCGCCCCGAACTCGCTGGCGCGGACCGAGAACTGGCGCTCGGCCGGCGTCGACGTCGCCGAGTACAACATCGACGGTGTGCACGTCTGGGATGTCTGGCGGCAGATGCTGAACCACTACCTCCGCAACGTGGCGTTCCGCACGACCACCACCAGCCTGGAGGTCGACACCGTCCAGGCCGGGAACTCCCACCGCACCCGCGTCACCGCGACCGCCGAGGTGGAGTCGGTGACCATCGGTGACCGATCGCCGTCCGGGAAGGTCGACTTCTACGCGGGCGACAAGCACCTCGGATCCGCGCCGGTCCGCAACGGCGTGGCCCAGTTCAAGGGCACGGTCGACGGCATACCCGGCCAGCCCGTGACCGCCCGCTACCTGGGCGACAACCTGTTCAACCAGTCGAAGAGCACGCCGGTGAACGCCGGCTGACCCGACGCGCTCAGAAACGACCTGCGGCGGCACCCTGTTCCGGGTGCCGCCGCAGGTCGATGTGGTCCGGCAACGGCGCCGAGCCGGGCGCTCAGCGACGCGGCCGGTACGTCGAGAGCGGCCGGGTCTCCACCGGGACACCGGTCTCCCGGCCGACCCGGATCCGCCACCGGCCGCAGTGGCAGGACTGGTAGTGCAATGTTCCCTCGCTCGTCCGATGCCGGGACCGGGTCCGCCAGACGTGCTTGTCGCTGTCGCTCATGCCCCACAGCCTGCTGTAATGGCATTATGCATCTCAACCCTTACGGCGCCGACCCGGTGCGGTTGGCCGTCACCCTGGCCAACGACCCGCCCCGGTCGGTGGCCGAGCTGGCCCGCCGGTGCGAGGCGGCCGGAGTCGTGATGGACATGCCGGTACGGGATGACGACCTCCCCGTCGCGCACCGGCTGATCGAGGAGTGGTCCGAGATCGTCGACGCCACCTCGGCGGACAAGCGGGCGGCGCTGCTCAACCAGATGCTGGCCAGCGCGTCGACCTACCCCCGGCTCACCAACCACGCGGACGGCCCCTGGCACCTGCACTACCGCGACGACGGCGTGCCGTTGTCGGCGGTGCTCCGCGCCCTGGTCAGTGTCGGCACCGCGCTGCATCTGACCCATCGGGGCATGGACCGGCTGGGCCGGTGCGCCCTGGACGGATGCCGGACGATCTATGCCGACCTGTCCCGCAACGGCCGGCAGCGCTACTGCTCTCCCCAGTGCGCCAACCGTGACGCGGTACGCCGGCACCGCGCCCGGAGCGGCCCGCGGCGTTGAGAGCCGGGCCTGACCACGGCCCGCCTACGCCGTAGATGACGTCGCTGACGCAGACCAGCGCCGTGGGCTGGTAGCCGTCACCCGGGTCACCGAGCGCCTGTTCGGCGAGCCTCCGCCCGCCCTCCACCCGATCCGACGCGCCGAGCGCGGCCGGGCCCTCCGGCAGCCCGTGCCGTGCCAGCGCCCGCTGCCAGCCGGCCATCCGGTCGTCGCTGACGCTCGACCCGCGTTCCCAGCCCAGGTACGCGATCCTGCGGTAGCCGCGCCGTACACAGTGGTCCACCGCTTCCTCAGTGCCGGCGGCGCCGTCGACGTCGACCCACGGATAGGCACGGCTCGCGCCCACGCCCCAGGGCCGGCCGAAGGCGACGAACGGCACCCCCGCCGCCTGCAACCGGGCCGGCCGGGGGTCGTCGCGGCAGAGTTCCGTCAACACCACGCCGTCGATGGCCGCGGCGAAGTAGAGATCCTCGTACGTCCGCAGCTCCGCCTCTCCCCACGATGCCGCGATCAGCCGGACGTCATGGTCCCGACTCCTCGTCGCGCCGCACAGCTCCTTGACGAACCGGTCGAAGAGCGGCCCGTTGAATCCGTCCGGCACCGTGGTGATCCGCATCGCCACGCACAAGGCGGCGCCCCGACGCATCGCCCGGGCGGCCGAATGCGGCCGGTAACGCAGCTCCGCCACGGCGTCCAGCACCCGTCGCAACGTCGCCGGCGCCAACCGGTCCGGAATGTTCAGGGCGTTGGAGACGGTCTGCCGGGACACCCCGGCGTACCGGGCCACCGTTTCGATTGTCGGCCGCTCCCCGTGACGCGTCCTCGATCGAGCCGGAGGCACATCGTTCATGACGCGTATTCTTCACGATGCTGTCGGTAACCGGCGGACCTTGCGGTCGGCGAGCGGGGCGAGGGCCCAGCAGTGCCGCGCGGACGTGGCCACCGGAAAATGTGATGCGACCTGGTGGCGCAACGGTTAATCCTCATTTGATGGTGATGCATGCGAACCAGCTCGTGGTGACCGCCGACGTGGTGCGTGCCCTGCTGGCGGAACAGTTTCCGGCCTGGGCGGATCTGCCGGTCCAAGCGGTGACCGCACACGGAACGGTCAACGCGCTGTTCCGCCTCGGTGACCGGATGGCAGCCCGGTTCCCGCTCGAACCCGGAGACGTGGCGGAGAAGCTCCGGTGGCTCGAGGCGGAGGCGGAGGCGGCCGGCGAGTTGTTCGGACGTACCCGGTTCCCGACTCCCGAACCGCTCGCCCTGGGACGGCCCGGCCACGGATATCCCCTTCCGTGGTCGGTCCAGACCTGGCTACCCGGCACGGTGGCCACCGAGGCGGACCCGGGCGGGTCGCGGCCCTTCGCTGAGGATCTTGCCGAGTTCGTCGCCGGCATACGCGCCCTCGACACCCGGGGCCGGACCTTCCCGGGATCAGGACGAGGCGGTGAGCTGACCTCCCACGACGAGTGGATGGAAATCTGCTTCTCGCGCAGCGGGCAACTGTTGGACGTACCACTGTTGCGGCGGATGTGGGAATCCCTCCGGACAGCGCCGCGACCCGACCAGCGGGACGTGATGAACCACGGCGACCTGATCCCGGGAAACATCCTCGTCGCCGATGGACGGCTTGCCGGGGTGATCGACGTCGGCGGGTTCGGACCGGCCGATCCCGCGCTGGACCTGGTCGGCGCCTGGCACCTGCTCGACGCCGACCCGAGGCAGGTGTTCCGCGAGAAGCTGGCGTGCGACGACCACGAGTGGGAGCGCGGCAAGGGGTGGGCCTTCGTCCAGTCGATGGGGATGGTCTGGTACTACGTCGAGAGCAACCCGGTCATGGCCGCCGTCGGACGCCGCACGCTAGACCGCCTCGTAGCTGCCCCGGCTTGACGACGATCTGCATCCTGTACTCGGGCCCATTGATGGCGGGGAGGGTCAGATGGGAAGGTCTGCCAGGTCGCTCGCGGCGCTACTGGTCGGGCTCGGCATCGGTGCCGTAGGTGGTGCCTACCTCGGCGTAGCCGCCTTCTGGCCCGGCGTCGTCGCCGGCGTGGCGGGTCTTGGGCTGGCACTTGTCGGCTCGCCATCAGCCACTGCCGACGAAACGGCAGGGGTTCGACCGACGAGTGAGCGCCCCGCGCTCGCCGAGCTGGGCACCAGGGTCGAACAGATTCTTCGCCTGGCCGAGCAGCAGGCCGACGACCATCGGACCAAGGCCGAACGCGAGGCCGAGCGCATCCTGTCGGAGGCCCGGTCAGCGGCTCGCCTCATCGTGGACGGAGCACGCGCCGAAGCGGCCGGATCGGCGGAGGTCCCGAGCACCGAGATCGACCGGAGTCCACCGCGGTCCGCCAGCCAGTAGCGCTCCCCCTCAGCCCGGTCGCTGCCGCCTCTGGATGCGACGCAGCCGTTGCCCCAGCGCTTTCCGCCCGAGCCGCCGACCTCGTCAGTGTCTGGGCAGGACTGCCGCGAGTTGCGTCAGGCCGGCGGCAAGGGCCTCGTATCCGCTGCTGGAAATCTTGTCCTTCTCCCGCAGCTTGGCGACCTTCTTGCCGAAGTCGGCGATCTTTTCCCGGGCCTTGTCGACCTCGCCGTCCGCGAGCTTCTTCGCGGCTTCCCGCAGCTTCTTCGTCAGGTCCTTGCCGTCGTCCGGCTTCAACTGCCCGTCCTGTACGAGCCCGACGACCGTGGCGTCCAGTCCCGCGATCAGGTCCATCGGGCGCAGCCTCGGAGTGGGGGACGGCTTCGGCGAGGGCGAGGAAGACGGGGACGCCGAGACGGACGCCGACGGCGTGCTGGCCTCCTCCGATTCGGCTGCCGGTGTCGCCACGTCCTCCGCTGCGGTGGGGGCCGCGGCCGGAACTCCGGACGGGTCGGCGCCGCCACCGGAAGATCCGACCACGATGGCGGCAACAAGGACCACGACCAGCGCGCCGGCAACGGCAGCCCACATCAACCAGCGCGTCTTGTCCGGAGCGTCTGCCTCTGCGCCGACCACCCTCATCTGCATCGTCGGTGGGTCAACTGGCGACTGGTAGGGGTTGGGCGTGGCAGGCATGGCGGAGATCATGCCAGAGCGACGCCGGCCAGGTCGCCTTGCTCCTCGCCGCAGAATCCCTACAGAGTCCTCTAAAGAGGCTTCGCCTCGGACCGCCGAGGTGCGGGGTCGTGGTCGAGGATGACGTGGCGGCTGGTGACGGTCACTCTTGATGCCATCGACAT
>BIFP01000025.1 GCA_005402585.1 Micromonosporaceae bacterium KJ-029
CTTGATCGGGTTGGTTGTAGTACACGCTGGTTGATGTGGTGCTCGGGACGGGTGGCGTGGGTCGTGATGATCGATGCATGACGACTCCTCGCCGCCCGTATCGCACCGATCTGTCTGATGCCCGGTGGGCGTTGATCGAACCCACCATGGCCGCATGGCGGGCCGCGCAGGGTGGCCTGGGCATCAAGAAACCCGTGCATGAGCTGCGGGAGATCGTGAACGCGATCCTGTACGTCAATCGCACCGGCATCGCCTGGGAGTACCTGCCCCACGACTTCCCCCCGTACAAGACGGTCCACTCCTACTTCACCCGGTGGGCCGCCGACGGCACTACCGGGAAGATCCACGACCTGTTGCGCGGCAAGGTCCGGCGGGCAGCCGGCCGTGACCCGGAACCGACCGCGGCGATCATCGACTCGCAGAGCGTCAAGACCAGCAGCAACGTGCCCGAGACCTCCCAGGGCACCGACCCGGGCAAGAAGATCAAGGGCCGCAAACGGCACCTGGCCACCGACGTGCTCGGTCTGCTGCTGGTCGTGATCGTGACCGCCGCGAACATCTCCGACACCGCCGCCGGCCGCGACGTGATCGACCACCTCGCCGACACCCACCGTCAGGTCAGCACCGTGTGGGTCGACGCCGGTTACCAGAAAAGCGCCGTCGCCCGCGGCGCCGCTCACGGCATCGACGTGC
>BIFP01000026.1 GCA_005402585.1 Micromonosporaceae bacterium KJ-029
GTTAAGAGGGCATCTCGTTCGGTTGTGTGAGGGGTGTCGGTTTAGTCGCGCCAGGATGGGGTGGACTCGTGGGTAAGGCGCCGGCTCATGTTGTCGATCATGGCCCAGTGGATGTGGGCCCGTGAGTGCTCGGGTGACGTTTCGTAGTCGCGGACGAGTCGTCGGTGGAGCATGATCCAGCCGTTGGTGCGTTCGATGGCCCACCGCTTGGGCAGTGGCTGGAAGCCTTTCTGGCCTGGGGTTTTCGGTACGACCCGCACGTCGATGCCGTGAGCGGCGCCGCGGGCGACGGCGCTTTTCTGGTAACCGGCGTCGACCCACACGGTGCTGACCTGACGGTGGGTGTCGGC
>BIFP01000027.1 GCA_005402585.1 Micromonosporaceae bacterium KJ-029
CCAGACCTCACCCGCTTCATCCGCCTCCACAGAGGCCACTCACGCCGCAGAACCCCAGGTCAGCGACTCAGATTCAGAGAACGCAATGCCCCTGCCAACCGCCACCTGAGACACGCTCTAAGCAAGCGAGCGTCGGATCGGCCTATCGGTGTTCAATTGCGGCACGATCATCGGGACGTCCCGCCCCTCAGTTTGCTGCCAAGCGACTCCTGAGTGTCTACGTTGCCACTGTGGACAACCTACTGGCGGGCGTGATCGGCGCTCTGCTCGGCCTCACCGGCGTTGCCCTCGGTGGGTGGCTCCAGCGGCGGGCGGAACACCAACGCTGGCTGCGCGATCAAAAACTGCGTGCTGCCATCGACTTCATCGGAGCAACGGGAGCGGTATATGACCGCCGCCGAAGGCTCACGTCTGCCGGGCCAATTGGCACGGACGAAGTCACCGAGTGGGCACGCGCTCAGGACAGCCGATCGGCGCTCTACTTGCTGTGCGATGAGAAGACGGTTGAAGTAGCGGAGGCGCTGATCACAAGAGTCAGGCGCATCGAACCAGCGACCGACGATTCTCACGACGGGGAAGCGATCAACCTCCTGCGCGATCTCGTTCGCCGGCTTCGACTAGAACTCGGAGCCGGGCTGGGCAAGTAGGCCCCTGTTCGTCGACTTCTTACGGCGACGCGGCCGCTTGAAGGCGCCCTCCCATTGATGTCGGGGGCCGGTTGATCACCGCGACCAGGCCGAGACGGAGCCCCTCCCGACCCCCGCCGGGGGGAGCCGGACACACCCCGTCGGCTCGTACCAATCGGTGCCGACGAGCATGGTTGCGCAGATGAGGCGCGACGTCCTTTGCGGCGTCATACCCGCCTGGATCGAACGGCTTGCTGCCTCGCCGCTGCCTCCGGCCTCGGCCCCGTCGCAGCCGGAGGCTATGGACTTCCGCCAATGCGGTTGCTGAGCCGGGCACGCAACCCCGTGCATGGGAGCGGCCGGTCCAGGACCCATAGCGGTGCGATGGATCGCTGTACTTCCGCTGTACCCACGGTCTCCTCCGAACCGCGCGGCACCTTGCCATGAGAGCTCAGCAAAGTTCAAGTTGCGAGACCTGTCGACTTGCCGACTCAG
Organism: Micromonosporaceae bacterium KJ-029; assembly: GCA_005402585.1. Lineage (GTDB taxonomy): Bacteria > Actinomycetota > Actinomycetes > Mycobacteriales > Micromonosporaceae > Micromonospora. The sequence continues at coordinate 1,122 of BIFP01000027.1, forward strand.
CAAATCGTAGCCCTGCGCAACACCAGGTCTACCTTCAGTGCTCGGAGGTCGTCATGATGTTGGTCATGGTGGTCCCCCATCAGCCAGGGCCTGTGGACATCGCCATCCTCGGCCCCAACGGCTGCAAGGCGAGGTTTGGCGTTGCTTACCTTCGGGCGATCTGCAGCCAAGCCGGCGTCGGGTTCACCGAAACCTCCATCGATGAAGATGTACTAGCGATTGACGGCAAGATCGAGTTTGCCGTCGCAGACGCACGAGTGCAGGTGAAGTGCACGGGCAAGTTCCGCATCAACGGTGGCGGCACCGCCACTTGGCCGGCAGACGAGCAGTGGTGGAAGAAGTGGCATAACTCCGGCGTACCGGTCTACTTCGTCTTGGTTGTCATGGATCCCGACGATCGGGAAAGTTGGCTTGACCATCGAGTCGACGGCACCATGCACCGGGCAGCAGCCTTCTGGGTGCGGGTCGACAAGATGTCTCAGGCACCGGGTATCACTGTTCCCAAGAGCCAGCGACTTACGGCGGATACCCTACGCCAATGGTCCTCCGACGTTGACGCATGCTTCCAGCCCCAGCCGCAAGGTGGGTACTGATGATCAGCGAAGCCGCACAGCCGTCGATCGGTGAACTGCGCGCATACCTGCGCTTCAACGGCTGGGTTGAGCAGCCTCCTGGCCCTGCGGGCGCGCTCTGGGTACGTGACGGTGCACGAATAGGCGTACCAACTGCAGAAGACTCGGACCTAGTTTCAGGTGTTGTTGGAAGACTGGCAGCCGCAGAGCGCAGGACGCCGAAGGAAGTGGTTGCAGCAGCAAAGTACCTCCTCTTTGACGTCACGCACCTACGCGCGGCCAACGACTCCCGAATCGCCGACGCCATACCACTCGAAACCGGAGTCAAGATCCTGGCGTCTGCAAGGGCGATGCTCCGCGCCACCGCCACGACCGCACGCTGGGAACGGGCCCATATCGCCACAAATTATTCCAAGCTTGGTGATGACGTTGTTCGCCAAGCACTGATGGGGCACACACAAAAAGGATCGTACGTAATTCCGGTCCTCGTGCCGATACCTGAACCGTCTGAGCCGGACCTCCACCAACCGACGCTTGATCACAATCACGAAGAACTACATAGAGCGCCCTCGGAACCCTTCGAGAGACGCGTGGTGCGCACGTTCGCACAGTCAATGCAGGCGGTTAGGGAGATCGTAGTAGATCGCGCGCAGGCGCCCACTACCAACCAAGTTCACGAGTTAGTCTACCGAGGAGTCAGCCGAGAGTTCTGCACCGCATTGGCTCGAATCTTAGATCAACGTGCTATTGGAGAGTTCGAGGCTACAGTGGCTTGGGCTCCAGCTGTACCTGCGCCCGAGACAATGCCCCGAAGCGTTACCATTGAGGCAGAGGCGGGCGATCTTGTAAGGCTGGTGGCCGAGAAGCTCCGTCAGCAAAAGGTCGATCCCAGCCGCGTCTTCTCAGGAACTATCGTGCAGCTGCGGCACGAGAGCCACGACGATCCCTTTGGCGAAATCGCTATCGCTACTGTCCGCCAAGGCCGCGCTGCTGAAATCCTTGTTAGGCTCCGGATGGACCAATACTTGGAGGCATGGAATTGGCACTATCAGGGACGGGCCGTTTTGGTGGAGGGAACCATCAGGCGGGCACCTGGCAAGCCCTTGCGGGTCGATAACCCAACACGATGTCATCCTGTAGATGAGATGATGCTCCCCCAGCCCCTCGTACCACCTCGCCAAAAACCAACTGCAAAGCGGCGCCGAGTAGAGCATTAGTTGGGCTATCTCCTCATCCCGATGCTCTACGGACCGTCGAGTCAGTGCTTGACCCCCGGGCAACCAACAAGGCCGTCTGACATGGGGCGTTATGCACTTCTAGCAGCGGCAACCCGCCCGACTCCGAAAGCTAATCCTGTTCGGCAGAATCCGAGCCTTGTTCTTGTTCGCTTTCACGTAGGCTCTTAAAGTATTTAGGATTTTCCACGTGAATTTCGAGAGGCAATGTGTCGTCGCCCATTTCGGGCGTTATCAGCTCAGGGTCTCCGTTATTGACTCGCCGCCAGCGACGCCCGTTCGCATCAGTAAAGCGCAGTTCGATAAGCAGCGATTCGCGATGAAGAACCTGCGCGCTCGCTGGCCGGGGGTCGGCGAAGTCTGTGCTCACGCGCCGAACGTTGTTTGCCGGAAGGGCCCTCGTGAAGCCACCTTGTGAAGGAACTGGCGGTGAGTCAGGAAGGAAAAGTTCGAAAGACCCTCTTGCCAGCGGCAAGAGGGTATCCGCCGTCTTGATTTCTAGAATCACATCACGGGCCGGGATGGCACCAGTGTTATGAACAGAAACCGCAATGTAGACAAGCAGTACCTGCCCCACACCGATTTCCTTATCCACAATGGCCACCTGCGGCTTGCCGGTCATGATAAATCGGGCGAGCGACTTGCGTTCTTCGTCTCGCTGGGCAACAAGTTCTGCTCGGTCCTTGGCAGCCTCTTGACGCTCCTCAGCAGCCTGCGCGCGGGCCCGACGAGCCTCCCCCATCTCGTGAATCAACAACCCAGCAGTTAAGACAGCCGCAACGAGCGCACTGAGAACGCCGATTACACTTCCCCATCCTTGCATCCAGTCGGTCACTTTAGGCGGCTCAGTGCCGGGAGGTGCTTCATACACTCCCGATAGGGCCGAAAGCCCGAGAGCGATAGCAACAAGGCCGCACATACCGCATCCGGCTAGGATGACCCATCTACTCGACAAGCGCACACTGGCATTGTCGCCGAGAAGCGCAAGCAACTCCATCCCGATGCTGACTCGAAAATCAGTGAGTGAGTGGGCAGGGGGTCGGCACCCTCACCTACGCCGGCTCCGGGTGACTCACCGAAGGTGACGCGCTACTCGCTAACACCGCCGCCCGACAACGACGGGAGAGCAGGCGCATCGGCCGGGAAGAACTCGCCCACGAAACCTGGCTCACCGGGGCCGCCGCATGAGCCATGACCTCCGCCCGCGCTGGCACTCCCCCGCCGAGGTCGCCGTCCTGCTCGGCTTCGGCATCTCCAAGGTCAAGATGAAGATCGCCACCGGCGAGCTGCGCTCCATCAAGGACGGCAAATACCCCCGCATCCTCCCCGAATGGGTGGACGACTACATCCGCGAACAGGTCGAACGACAGGAGGCCGCCTGATGCCCGGACGCGCCCGAGTCAACGGCGAAGGCTCCATCTTCCCCTACCGCAACGGCTTCGCCGCAACGACTGCGGTTGCTGTACTTAGCTGCTGTGTGGGCCACGAGGCGCCGGAATGTCGAGAGGGGTGAGAGTCCTCTCCGTTGGGCCGTCGTAGCGGCCTGATCGAAGCTGGGGGCAGCCCGATCCGGGGGACGCCGGTGAGGGTGGGAAGCAGCCCCGACAATGCCGGGACGTGCTGGTACTGCCAGACGGTGCGGGTTCGGCTAGCGAGGCCAGGGTGCGTAACGCGAGTGAATCAGTGGTTGAAGCCTCGTAAAGAGTGCCGGCTCAAATCTGGTGGATGGGGGCCGGGGCGCAGTGCGTGACCGCCGTGATCGCTGGCGGTCAACTCCGAAGCCGTGTGCAGCAGACGGTGGGGAGGCCACGTTGAAGGTCTACGGCGTAGGCGTGGCGAGGCTGCCGGGGTATAGCTGAGCGCCGATCTGGCCGATCGATGATCCGGTGAACGTGGGAACCATCCGCGGTCGCCCGAGCCGCCGGGCAGCCGGTCCGGTTGGAGGGCAGGTCCGTCGCCGACTGTCGGCCGGTGGGCGGGGCGGAGGCCTCGTAGTAGTCCGAGCCCGGGAAAGCCGTGGCACATGGCGAAGGGGGCCAGCAAGTCCGTAGTGGAGATGCTGGAATGCCAGGAGGGTCTTGGTGAATACCGATGAACTGGAGGCCGTCACGTACGAGGCGCGCCGCCGGGTACTGGAGATCCAGACGAAGCTGCACCGTTGGGCCCGTGATGATCCTCATCGCCGGTTTGACGATGTGTCCAACCTTGTCGCTGATCCCGCGTTTCTGCTCGTGGCGTGGGATCGGGTGCGGCACAACAAGGGCGCCAAGACGGCCGGCGTGGATGGGCAGAGCGCCTACTACGTGCAGCCCGTGATGGGGGTCGAGGAGTTCCTCGACCGGCTGCGATCCGTGCTGAAGGATCGCAGTTTCCGGCCGGTGCCGGTGCGGGAGCGGATGATCCCGAAGACGGGCGGTAAGCAGCGCCGTCTGGGGATCGCGACTGTGACGGACCGGGTGGTCCAGGCGTCTGTGACCCTGGTGTTGGAGCCGATCCTGGAGGCGGACTTCCTGCCGTGCAGCTACGGCTTTCGCCCCGGTCGGCGGGCTCATGACGCGATCGCCGAGGCCCGCTACCTGGCGACCCGCTCGTATGAGTGGATCGTCGAGGGTGACATCACGGCATGCTTCGACGAGATAGCGCATCCGGCTCTGATGGGCCGGCTGCGCAAACGGATCGGAGACAAACGCGTCCTGGCCCTGGTCAAGGCGTTCCTCAAGGCCGGCATCCTCGGCCAGGACGGGGCGCTGCGCGACAGCAACACCGGGGTGCCGCAAGGTGGAATTCTCTCCCCCGCGCTGGCCAACTTGGCCCTGTCGGTGCTGGACGAGGACATCGCCCAGATCCCCGGCGGTCCGGGCAGCACTCCAAGCCAGCGGGCCACCCGCCGCCGCAAAGGCCTGGGCAACTACCGTCTCGTCCGGCACGCGCACGACTGGCTGCTCATGGTCTCCGGCACCCGCGACCACGCGGAGCAGATGCGTGAGCGGGCCACGACGGTACTGGCTCCGATGGGTCTACGCCTGTCGGCGGAGAAGACGAAGATCACCCACATCGACGAGGGCCTCGACTTCCTCGGTTGGCGCATCCAGCGCCACCGCAAGCGAGGCACCAACCGGTACTACGTCTACACCTACCCGTCCCGCAAAGCGATCAAAGCGGCAACGGTCAAGGTGAAGACCATCTGCCGGCGCAACGTCAACCAGCGCTCCAGACCCTCATCCGCCAACTCAACCCGGCGCTGCGGGGCTGGTGCGCCTACTTCAAACCCGGCGTGTCCGCCGCCACCTTCGCCGACCTGGCCAGCTACACCCTGGACCGGTTCCTGCGATGGGCGCGGCGCAAACACCGCCGGCTCACAGTGAAAACCATTCGCCGCCGCTACTGCAACGGCGGATGGTGGCCGACCACACCGGAAATCGGCCTGTTCAACCCGGACAAGGTGCGCACCACGCGCTACCGCTACCGAGGAACAGCCATCCCCACGCCGTGGACAGCCACGGGATGAACCCCCACGGCAACCCCTAACGGGACTTGCGGAGAGCCCGGTGCCGGGACGACTGGCACGCCGGGTTCGGGAGGCGACCCAAGGAAACGGGCCGGTTGAAAGACCAGTACCGCGCCTTGGGTCGACCTCACAGGCAGCAAAAAGGCCACCCCCAATGAATGGGAATGGCCTTTGACCTGCGTGGGCGATACTGGGATCGAACCAGTGACCTCTTCGGTGTGAACGAAGCGCTCTCCCGCTGAGCTAATCGCCCTCAGCGCGGATGACTCTACCCGATCGAGGGACCGGACCGCGAACCCGGGGTCAGTTGGTCGCGAGGTACCGCAGCACCTGGGCGATCACGTCGATGCCGAGGCTGTACTTGATCGAGAGCACGGCCACGGCGCCGACGAAGACGATGCCGATCGCGCCGATCACGAACCGTACGGCGAGTGACTGTCTCTTCACCCACTCGGCCCAGCCCTGGACGTGGCGGCGGGTGAAGCCGAGCAGGCGCTTGGCCCAGTGGAATTCCACCGCCCAGATGCCGAGGCCGGCGATCACGATCAGCCAACCGGGGCCGGGTAGCGGGATGAGCACGATGCCGACGGAGACGACGATGGCGCCCAGCACCCCGACGATGACCCTGAGGGCGACGCGGCCGGTGGGGTTGGCCCGGATCAGTGCGAGGGTGGTGGATATCCGCTGCCGCCAGCGCGGCGGGTCGCGTCGCTCGGACACCGCGACACCACCCCCCTCACGCTCCGTGGCGCCGTTCGCCTCGGCGCCACCATTCCGCCCCGACGTTTTACCCGGGCCGGCGGAGCCATTCCCGCCGACGTGTCCCCGTCCGTTCCGGCCGACCGGATCATCACCGGACGGACCGCGCTCGACCACCGACCGACCGTGCCGGTCACCCTGCTCCTTTTGCACCCCGTACCCCCGCTGTTCGGCTGCGCGGACCGCGACGTTCGACGAGTCTCGCGCCCCCACCTGATCCACTGAGGATCGCTTCTTGACCATTTCACCCCCCAGTGTTGCGCGGGCCCGTCACTGCAACGGCCGACTGGACGTTACCGGAGTAAGTCGACGACTGAACCACCCGATGCCGGGCGGGATCAACGCACTGGGCAGAACCGGAAATCCTAGATGAATTTTCACATTCACGCGGCCTTTCCGACCCCCTTCCCACCACTGGGTGAAGTCAGCGTATGGCGGAGCGTAGCCAGGAGTAGCGGCTGAGTATGGGAAAAGCGGGACACGCGCGTTCCGCACGCGGTGCCGGGGGGAGAACGTCCATGAGTGTCATCCGACCGACGACCGTAGAGGTCGAGACGTCGCTAAGGCTCGTCGCACCTGACGCCACCGCCTTGCCGGTGCGCGCCAGTCTGCGCTACGACCCTGCTGACCCGTATGCGGTCCATGTCCTGTTCCACGCCGAATCGGCCGGTGGCGAGGCGGTGAGTTGGTCCTTCGCCCGCGAGCTGCTGGTGACCGGGCTCGACGAGCCGGCCGGCATCGGCGACGTGCGGGTCTGGCCGTGGGCCACCCCGCGTGGCGACTTCGTCGCCCTGGCGCTGTCGTCGCCGGACGGCAACGCCCTCTTCGAGGTGCCACGCAGTGTGCTGGTGCGCTTCCTGCGGCGGACCTACGTCGTCGTCCCGCGCGGCCGGGAGGCCGAGCACCTGGACGTCGACACGGCGGTGAACCGGCTGCTCGCCGGACGCTGACCACGACGAAGCCGGGGCCGCGCGAATCTGCCGAGTTCGCGCGGCCCCAGCCTGTCCCAGAAGTACGCGGGCAGCCTCGGACCCTGCCGCCACGCGACCCGGTCACACCGGTCATTCGCCCCGGCCACGCCGCCCGACGGTGTAACCGCCCGCACCGGTGACGCCGCGGTGCCGCCCGCCACGCTGTTCACCCGTGCGTGGTGATGCGGGCTGCCGCGCAGTTCACCCGTGCGTGGTCATGCCCCCGTCGACCGGGATCACCGCGCCGGTCAGGTAGGCGCCGGCCCGTGACGACAGGTAGATCGCCGCACCGGCCATGTCCTCCGGCCGGCCGATCCGCCCCAGCGGCACCTGGGTCTCGATGGCCGCCCGGGAATCCGGGTCGTCCAGCGCGAACGCCATCATCTTGCTCTCGAACGGCCCCGGCGCGATCGCGTTGACGGTGATCCGCTCGCCGGCCAGCTGGTGGGCCAGGCTGCGGGTCAACATGTGCACCGCCGCCTTGGTGGCCGAGTACGCGTACACCTCCATGAGCGGCACCCGGATGCCGTCGACGGAGCCGATGTTGATCACGCGGGCCGGGTCGTCGGCGCCGGCGGCGGCGCGCAGGTCGGGCAGCAGCGCGGTGGTCAGTCGGAAGACCGCCTTGACGTTGACCGCCCACAGCTTGTCGAAGGCGCTCTCCGGGTAGTTCTCCAGCGGCGCGCCCCAGGTGGCGCCGGCGTTGTTGACCAGTACGTCGAGTTTGTCGACCCGGTCCCGGACGGCCGCGGCCAGCGCCTGCGCCCCCTCGTCGTGGCCGAGGTCGGCGGGGATCGCCTCGCAGTCGCCGAGCGCGGACAGTTCCTCGGCCACCGCCGCGCAGACGTCCGCCTTACGCGAGGAGATGATCACACGCGCGCCGGCGGCGACGAAGCCCCGGGCGATCATCAGCCCGATCCCCCGCGAACCGCCGGTGACCAGGACCGTTTTGCCGTCGACCGAGAACAGATCGTTCATGCCATCTCCTCGCCAACCCGGGCGGATGCCGGGGCCGCGGGCACGGACCGCTCGGGCGCCACGGCGACCAGATCAACTACCGATCGGTAACCTAACCGCCGGCCCGCTCCGCGACAACCCCGCCGCCCGCCCGAGCAACGGACGCGCAGGCCGCAGGGGATGCGTACGAGCCGCTCGCGGGCTAACGTCGCAGGTGATGGTCCCTTCCGGTCACCTCGCCACGGCTCTGCCCGACGCTGCCGCCGCCCCGATCGAGATCGATACGGTCACGCTGGGTGATCTGACGCCCGACCCCAAATGGCGGCGTCCGGTCCTGCTGGAACAAGAGTTGATCATGCTGGCCACGGGTGGTCACGGCTTCGCCGAGGTGGACTTCCGTCCCCTGCCGTGCCGGCCGGGAACGCTGCTGCGACTACGTCCCGGCCAGGTGCTGCGCTGCACACCGCCCAGGCTGGACGCCGCGGTGGTCCGCTGGCACCCCGAGGCGCTGCACGGGCTGGACATCGACGCCGAGGACGTACCGACCTGGGTCCAGCTCGCCGGCGAGGACGAGGACGCGGTCATCAACGACGTGAGCCAGTTGACCGTGGACTCCCGCCGGCATCGGGACACCCCGGCCGCCCGCAGCCTGCTGCGCCATCAGCTCACCGTGCTGCTGCTGCGACTGAGCATGCTCCCGTCCAGCGTGCGGCGGGCCTCGCGCCCGGAGCAGGCCACCTTCCACCGGTTCTGCCGCGAGGTGGAACTCGGCTACCAGCACACCCGCCGGGTCGAGGACTACGCCGACCGGTTGGGCTGCTCGGTACGTACGCTCACCCGGGCCTGCCTGGCCGTTACCGGGCGTAGCGCCAAGCAGATCGTGGACGAGCGGGTCGCGCTCCAGGCCAGCCGGCTGCTGGCCGCCACCGACGAGCCGATCGCCGGGATCGGCCGGCAGCTCGGGTTCTCCGAGCCGACCAACTTCGGCCGGTTCTTCATCCGCGAGATCGGAGTCAGCCCCGGCGCGTTCCGGGCCGCCCGCGAGCTGCCCGGACCGCCTCCGGTCGTGCGACCCCGCCCGCCCGCCGACGCCTCCACCTAGCCCCGCCGGCCGTGACGGCTGCCCGACCGCGACCCCGCCGCCGCCACCCGAGACGGCTCGCCGGGCCTGCCGGCTACCCGACCCGCGCGCCGCTTCCGCCCGAGACGGCCCACCGGGCCTGACAGCGGCCCCGACCGCGACCCGCCGCCTCCGCCGGAGACTGCCCGCCGGGCGGAAACAGGTGCGCGACTCGGCTCGCCGGGCGACCCGCCGGCCGCCGTCGATTGGGCATGATGGCAGGGTGCAGATCTCGGCTCGTGGCGACTACGCCGTCCGGGCGGCGCTGAGCCTGGCCGCCGCGTACCCGTCACTGCTGTCCACCCAGACCATCGCCGCGGAGCAGGACATGCCTCGCAAGTTCCTCGAGGCGATCCTGTCCGACCTGCGCCGGGCCGGCATCGTCCGCGCGCAGCGGGGTGCGGAGGGCGGCTACGTACTGGCCCAGTCGCCGCGCGAGGTGACCATCGGGGCGGTGCTGCGGGCGGTGGAGGGGCCACTGGCCGGCGTACGGGGCCTGCGTCCGGAGGAGACCCACTACGACGGGGTGGCGCAACACCTGCCGGGATTCTGGGTCGCGGTGCGTGCCTCGCTGCGACGGGTGGTCGACGAGGTGAGCCTGGCGGACGTGGTCAACGGCCGGCTGCCGGCGCACGTCCGACGGCTGACCGCACTGCCCGACGCCTGGGAAGCCCGCTGAGGCCACCCCCTCGCACCCGACCGGCTGCCGGAGCCACCCGTCCATAACGTTCCACTGCGGACGGCCGGGTTTGGCGGATCGGCGTCGCGGGCATCTTCGACCGCGCGGGGACGGCGACGAAGGGAGGCCCGCGATGGGTCTGATGTTCCGCAAACGCAAGAAGTTCGGTCCGCTCATCCTGCACTTCACCGAGAACGGCTTCTCGTCCTGGAGCATCAAGCTCGGTCGGTGGTCCTGGAACTCGCGGGCCAAGGCGCACCGGGTCGACCTGCCCGGTCCGCTGTCGTGGAAGCAGGACAAGTCCCGGGCGTGAGGTCCCGAGGTCGAGCGGGGCGCCGGAGTACACCGGCGCCCCGCTCGGCGTCCGGACCGGATTGACCGATCGGGGCCGACCGGCGACATCCCGGACCGGACAATCTCGACATGAATCCGAAACCGGACCACTCGAAGGAGCGTCGCCGGGCCTGGCTGGCCTGCGCGTTGCTCGCCGTGATCTTCTTCGTCGTCCCGGTGGAAACCGACACGAACGCCACCCGCATGGGCGTACGCGTCCTCGTCAGTCTGCTGACCGTGGGCGGGGTGACCTGGCTGGTGACCGGCATGGTGCGCCGCCAGCTCACCGCGCCGACGCGGGAGGCCCGTTCCCTGGCGCACCTGGTGGTGGCCCTGGTCGGCGGGTTGCTCGCCTTCGCCCTCGCCGACTACGTGCTCGCGCGGACCGCGCCGGCGCAGTTCGTCGACCTGGAGACCCGGATCGACGCGCTCTACTTCGCGCTGACCACGTTGACCACCGTCGGGTACGGCGACGTGCACGCCCAGGGGCAGCTCGCCCGGGTGCTGGTCAGCGTGCAAATGGCCTTCAGCATCGGGGTGATCGCCACCGGCGTGTCCCTGGTGGTCAAGCAGTTGACCGGGCGGCCGTGACCAGCACGTCGCCGCCGAGCCGGCCGTGCTCCGGTTCGCGGGTCACCACACCCGCGTCGAGCAGCGCCGTCAGCGCCCGCACCGCGTCCACGGCCCGGTACGCGGTCGCGGTGACGGCGTACCGGCGCAGCTCGGTGACCGTCCGCGGACCCTGCCGGGCCAGCTCGGCCAGCAGCGCGCGCCCCAACGGCTCCGGGTCCACCTCCGGTGCCGGCGACAACGGCACGCCGTGCGGGTCGCGGTACCGGAGCCCGGCCTCCCACAGGTTTTCCTTGATCGCCTCCAGGCTGCGGTCCGAGCCGGTGCCGAAGCCGATCCGCCGGCCCGTGTCGGCCAGTTCGACCTCGGTCGCCAGCGAAAACCCGGCGTCGGCCAGCGCCGGCCGCAGCGGTGTGTCCGCGCCGGCAAGCACCAACGCCTCGGCGGGCCGGCCGGTCGCGGCGGCGGACAGCGCCACCGGGTCCACGGTGCCCTGGGCCTCCAGGTAGGACAGCACCGGGGCGCCGGTGGCCGTGGCCGCTCGCAACGCCACCGGGAGCCGGCTCGGCGGGCCGGGCATCAGGTGCACCGCCACCTCGGGCGGCAGCCCCGCCTCGATGGCACCGAGTCGGGCCGGCAGGTCCTCGGTGCCCTCGGCCAGCACCAGCACGGTGAGCCGGCAGCCGCGCAGGCCGGCACACTCGGCGGCCACCCGGAGGGTCTCCTCGGCCGGGCGCGGGTCGATACCGTCGTACGCCAGGGCGACGGTGGCCCGCCGGGCGCGGCGCAGCGCGGCCGGCAGCCAGCTCCGCAGGTGTCGGACGAACAGCTGGTGCGCTACGGCGTCGGTCGGCATCCTGCCGTTCTACCGCACCGGCGGCTCGCGCCGCCGGGTACCGCCCGGTCGCTCAGAGCGACCGGCAGTAGGGCGGTGGAGACGAGGCGGGTCCTGGCCGAGGGTGGCAAGGCGGAGGAGGAGGCCATGCCGGTGTTGCATGGCCGACGACGACAACGCCGCCAGCCGAAGTGCCAGGGCGCGCCGCAGCCCCACCAGTCCTATTGCCGGTCGCTCTCACACCGGCACCGAGATTCCGACCCCGCCGCGGGTGTCCCCGCCGTAGCGGCGGATCTCGGCGGCCAGGTCGAGCCGGCCGATCCTGGTCCGGGCGCCGAGCGCGGCGTCGTCCAGCCGGTCGGCCGGTACCAGCCAGACCACCTCGAACTCCAGCCCGTCCGGGTCCTGCGCGTAGAGGCTCTTGGTGGTGCCGTGATCGGAGGTGCCGACCAGCGCGCCGGCCCCGGTCAGCCGCCGGGCGGTGGCGGCCAGCTCGTCCAGGGTGTCCACCTCCCAGGCCAGGTGGTAAAGGCCGACGGTGGCGCGGCCGGCGGTGGACCGGCCGGCGCGGGCGCCGATCTCGAACAGGCCGAGGTCGTGGTCGTTGGTGGAGCCGGGCGCCTGGAGGAAGGCGGCGCCGCGGAACCCCTCCGGGGTCATCGGTACGTGGCGGAAGCCGAGTACGTCGCGGTAGAACGCGACGCTGCGGTCGAGGTCGCTGACGTACAGGACGGCGTGGTTGAGGCGATGGATTCCCATGCCGTCGACGGTAGCCCGATTTGGTTGAGCGTTCAACTACTGCGGCTATGATGGCGGTCATGACCCGCTGGCTGAACCCGGACGAACAACGCACCTGGCGGGCGTTCCTGGCCGCCTCCCGGGCGCTGATGGACACGCTCGACCGCGAGCTGCAACGCGACGCCGGGATGCCGCACGCCTACTACGAGATCCTGGTCCGCCTCTCCGAGGCGCCGGACCGCCAGCTGCGCATGAGCGAACTGGCCGACGCCACCGGCTCCTCGCGCAGCCGCCTGTCGCACGCGGTGGCCCGGCTGGAGGCGGCCGGCTGGGTCCGCCGCATGGACTGCCCGACCGACCGGCGCGGCCAGATCGCCCTGCTCACCGACGACGGCTTCGCCACCCTCGCCGCCGCCGCGCCCGGCCACGTCGAGGGCGTACGCCGGCACCTGTTCGACGCGCTCAGCCCGGCCCAGGTCGACCAGCTGCGCCGGATCAGCGAGGCACTGACCGATCACCTGACCCGGCCCTGACCAGATCCTGACCGAACCACTCCGGCGCGGGTCTTGTACATAACGTCGTCGGATGAGCACGATGGGGCGTGCCCTCCGGCTTCGCTGAACTGACTGATCAGGCGCACGACCTGGTTTCCGCCGGCGATCTCGCCGGTGCCCAACGGCTACTCGCCGACGCGCTGACCGGCGCCGATCCGAGCCCGGTCAACGCGACATCGGAGTTGGCCGAGGCGGCCAGCCTGCATGCGCGGGTGCTGGTCGCCCTCGGCGAGCCGCACTCGGCGCGGGGCTGGGCCGCCTACGCGTACGCCGCCACCACCCGGCTGCACGGCCGATCCGACCCGCGTACGGTGGCCGCCGCGGCCACCCTGGCGGCGGTGCTGCACCGGGTGCGCAGCTGGTCCCGGGCCGCCCGGCTCTACCAGGAAGTGATCATCGAGCTGACCGCGGCGGACGGTCCGGAGTCACAGCGGGTGCTCGCCGCGCACGCCGACCTGGCCACCGTGGAGTACGCCCGCGGCCAGTGCCAGGTGGCCCGCGACCGCCTCCAGGACGCCTGGGAACTGCACCGCGAGGTCTACGGCGACGGGCACCCGAGCGGGATCAAGATGCTGGCCCGGCTCGGATCGATGCAGCGTGACTGCGGGCAGGTCGTCGAGGCGCACGACAGCCTGGCCCTGGCCGGGGAACTGGCCCGCCAGCACCTCGCCCCGGACGACCCGTTGACCGCGCAGGTGGCGGCCCTGGCCCGGGCCGCCGCCAAGCCGGACCACGTCTGCTCCGACGCGCCGCCGGTGAACGCGCACGACCCGGTGGTGCCGGCCGCCCGGACCCCGCCATCCGGCGACGCCCCGCCCGCCCCGGCTGACTCCGAGCCGGCCTGGTCGGCGCAGGCCGACTCCCCACCCGCCTGGCCCACACCGGCCGACGCCGAGCCCGCCTGGGAAGCGCAGGCCGACTCCGAGCCGGCCTGGTCGGCGCCGCTCGAATCACCACCGGCCTGGCCGCCAACGCCCGGCTCCGAAACGACGATGCCCCGCTCCGGCACGACGGCGCCCGGTGCCGAGCCGGCCCAGCCCGATCCGGCCGACGCCGACCAGGGATGGCCCGGACCGGCCGACACGGACCAGGGATGGCCACCGGGTGACTCGGAGCCGACCTGGAGCGTGCCGGGATCCGAGCGGGGATGGCCCGATCCGGCCGACGCGCCGACGTGGCCGGCGGAGAGCGACCCGCCCGTGCCGTCCCACCCGGCCGGGGAGCAGCACCCCGCCGAGGGGTACCACCCGAGCCAGGGCTACCCCCCCACCGATCACCCGCCGCCCGGTGTGACCCACCCGGTGCCGACGCCCCGGCAGCCCCCGGACGGCCCGGCCGGGCCACCAGAGGACTGGTGGACCGGGCCCGCCGACGAGCCGGCCACCCCGAATCCGTACCCGGCCGACCAGGAGACCGGGTATCCGCAACCCGACCAGCCGACCGCCGTACCGCCGAGCGTGGTCGGGCTGACCGTGCCGCCGCCGCAGGCCCCCGGCGTGTACCGGCTGCGCCGGGTCGACGAGCCGAAGCAGCCGGAACCACCGTCGCCGTTGCTTCCGGTGCCGGTACGTCGAACCGCCCCGGCACCGCCCCGCGAACCCAACCGCCTGGTGCTGATCATCGTCGCGGGCGTCATCGTGGTGCTGCTCGGCGCCGCCGCGGTCATCGCCGGGGTGTCCCGGGTCGGCGGTGGCAACCCGGCTCCCCCCGCCGCGAGCGACGCCCCGAGCGGCGGACCGACGCCGACCGCCAGCGCTTCCGTCGCGCCGCCCGCCTCCCCCGGCGCTCCGCCCGCCCGGCTCACCCTGCGCGACAACCGCGACAGCGTGGCGCTGAGCTGGACGTATCCGGACGGCGGGGAGGGGCCGGTGATCGTCTCCGGTGGCCGCAGCGGGCAGCCGCAAACCGCGTTCGCCGACCTGCCCGCCGGCACCGAGAGCTTCGTCGTCTACAGCCTCGACCGCCGGCTCGACTACTGCTTCACGGTCGCGGTCGTCTGGTCCACCGACACCGTCGCCCGCTCCGGCGAGGTCTGCACCGAGCGTCGCTGACCGTGATCACCACGGTCAGCGACGCGATGGTGTGACGGGATCGAAGGCACCTGGTTCCGGCGTTCACCGCACGGTATCTTTAGCAGTTCAGGCACAAAAAAGAACGGCCCAAAAAGCCGTTCTGAATTCGAATTCTAGCCAATTGGGAGACGGATTGTCAAGGCACTCCGGCGGTTCGCCGTCCGACGACGAGATCGGCCGCGAGCAGGAGTACGTCTCGATGCTCTACCAGCGCCTGGACGGGCTGCGAGAGCAGGCGTCCCAGCGGCTGACCGACGAGCTGCGGTCCACCGGCGGCACGTTGCAGGCCCGTTCCCAACGCGACAGCGCGGTGCAGATGTACGCCGACCAGGTCGAACAGTTCTCCGCAGTGGAGAACGGCCTGTGCTTCGGCCGGTTGGACACCGACGACGGCAACCGCCACTACATCGGCCGGATCGGCATCTTCGACACCGACGGTGACTACGACCCGCTGCTGATGGACTGGCGTGCCCCGGCCGCCCGGGCCTTCTACCTCGCCACCGCCGCCAACCCCCAGGGCATCCGGCGCCGCCGGCACCTGCGCACCCGGCAACGCAAAGTGATCGGCGTCAACGACGAGGTGCTCGACCTGGCCACCGCCTCCCCCACCGCCCACGAGGAGCTGACCGGAGAGGCGTCGCTGCTGGCAGCGCTCAACGCCGGACGCACCGGCCGGATGCGCGACATCGTCGAAACCATCCAGGCCGAGCAGGACCACATCATCCGGGCCGACCTACCCGGAGTGCTGGTCGTGCAGGGCGGACCGGGCACCGGCAAGACCGCAGTGGCACTGCACCGCGCGGCGTACCTGCTCTACACCCACCGCCAGCAACTGTCCACCCGCGGTGTGCTGCTGGTCGGCCCGAACCTCACCTTCCTGCGCTACATCTCGCAGGTGCTGCCCGCACTGGCCGAGACGGGTGTGCTGCTGCGTACCCAGGGCGACCTCTTCCCGGGGGTGAGCGCCCGGCGCGCGGAGCCCGCCACCACCGCCGCCCTCAAGGGACGGCCGGTGATGGTCGAGGTGCTGGCCAACGCGGTACGCGACCGGCAGCCGGCGCCCGACGAACCGCTGGAGATCGAGTTGCCGCAGCGAGAGATCCTCGTCCTCGACCCGGCGACCGTGCAGGCCGCCCGGGACCGGGCCCGCCGCAGCGGGCGGCCGCACAACCTCGCCCGCGCGGTGTTCGACATCGAGATCATCCACGCGCTGGCCGACCAGGTCGCCGAGCGGATCGGCGCCGATCCGCTGGGCGGGGAGAACCTACTGGAGGAGGCGGACCGCGCCGAGATCCGCCGCGAGCTGCGCGAGGAGCCCGAGGTCCAGGCAACCTTGGACGAGCTGTGGCCGGTGCTCACCCCGCAACGCCTGCTCGCCGACCTGTACGCCTCGACCGACCGGATCGCCACCGCCGCGCCGATGCTCACCGCCGACGAGCGGGCCGCACTGCACCGCGAACCGGGCGGCTGGACACCGGCCGACGTGCCGCTGCTCGACGAGGCGGCGGAGCTGCTCGGCGAGGACGACCGGGCCGCCGCCGCCCGCCGGGAGCGGATCCGCGCGATGGAACGCGAGTACGCCGAGGGCGTACTGGAGATCGCCCGAGGCTCCCGGTCGATCGACGTGGAGGACGAGGCCGACGGCGGTGAGATCCTCGGGGTGACCGACCTGATCGACGCCGACCGGCTGCTCGAACGGCAGGAGGAAGCGGACCGGCTGACCACCGCGCAACGCGCGGCGGCCGACCGTGGATGGGCGTTCGGTCACGTGATCGTCGACGAGGCGCAGGAGTTGTCGCCGATGGCCTGGCGGCTGCTGATGCGCCGCTGCCCGAGCCGTTCTATGACCATCGTGGGTGACGTGGCGCAGACCGGGGCACTGGCCGGCACACCGTCGTGGGCGGAGGCACTGGCGCCGTACGTGGCGGACCGGTGGCGGCTGGCGGAGCTGACCGTCAGCTACCGCACCCCCGCCGAGATCATGGAGGTCGCCGCGGGCGTGCTGGCCGAGATCGACCCGACGCTACGCCCGCCACGGGCCGTACGCTCCAGCGGCTTCGCGCCCGCCGAGCGTACGGTGCCGGCGCGGCGGCTGGCGGCGGACCTGGTCGAGGTCGCCATGGCGGAGGCGGCCGGGCTGACCGACGGGCGGCTCGGCGTGATCGTCCCCGCCGGCCGCGTCGACGATCTCGGCACCGCGCTCACCACGGCACTCCCCGAGGCGGCCATCGGCGAGCAACCCGACCTGGAGAGCAGGGTGGTGGTGCTCACCGTCGCCGAGGCCAAGGGCCTGGAGTTCGACTCGGTCGTCGTGGTCGACCCCGACCGCATCGTCGCCGAGTCCCCCCGCGGCCGCAGCGACCTCTACGTCGCCCTCACCCGCGCCACCCAACGCCTCACCACCCTCACCCCCGCTTAACCACCGCCGGGCCCGGCCCGAAGATCGGGCCGGGCCGGGCCGGTGGTGGGTGGGTCAGTCGAAGCTGCCCACATGGGTGGCGGGGGTGGACTGGTCGCTGGTGCTGCCACCGGACGGGGTGCTCAAGCCCCCGGTGGTCGCGTCACCCGTGGTGGTCGGGGCCACCTTGCCCCGATGCCGCTCCGGCTGCCGGGCCAACCGGCGCGCACTGGCCGGTCCCGCCGTACCGCCGGTCGTCGTGATCGCGCCCTGCCCCCGCGTCGGCCCACCGTCACGCAGCACATTGGGGTCGATCGGCACATGCGCCGGATCGTCCACATCGTCGCGCTGGATGGCACTCTCCACATCGGTGGGCGGCACGGTCACCTCGTCCACCGCGCCCTCGCCGTACACGCCGCCGGCGATCCGCTCCTCGGCCCGGCGGGCGGCGTCCTGTCGCATGTCGTCCTCACGCACGATCCATCACCTCGCAGAAGCGTCGGTCTTGGTGCGTGCCCGATGACCGGCGGGACAAACCCGCACCGCCGGTTCACCGGACCGTCTCCCGGCGCTCGCCTGCCCGCCGCCCCGGCTGCCCAAGCTGTTCGCGGGATCGGCGGGAGACATCCCGCAGGAGGGAGGACAGCGTGCGCGTCGTACGCCGTACCGCCGTCGCGGCCCTGGTCGCGACGATCGTGACATCAGGGCTCGCGGCACCGGCCGGGGCGAAACCACGACCGGACCGCAACTTCGACCTACAGGCCCACCGCGGTGGCCTCGGGTTACGCGTGGAGAGCACCCTCGCATCGTTCGGCAACGCCCTCCAACTCGGGGTGAGCACCCTCGAACTGGACGTCCAGATCACCGAGGACGGCCAGGCGGTGGTCACCCACGACCGGCGGTTCAGCGCCACGAAATGCACCGACACCGGACCGGTCACACCCGGCGACCCGGAGTTCCCTTACGTCGGCAAGTACGTCAACACCCTCACCCTGGCGCAGGTACGCACCCTCGACTGCGGATCGCGCACGCTGCCGGACCGGCCCGGTCAGCTCGCCGTCCCCGGCGCCCGGATGCCCCTGCTGCGTGAGGTGTTCGCCCTGGTCAAGCGCTACCGGGCCGACGACGTGATGCTCAACATCGAGACCAAGGTGGAGGCCGGCGCGCCGACCGAGACCGCCCCGCGCGAACAGTTCGTGCAGGTCACCGCGGCGGAGATCCGCGCCGCCGGGCTACTGAAGCAGGTCACCATCCAGAGCTTCGACTGGGGCGCGCTGATGCGGATGCGCCAGGTCGAGCCACGCCTGCCGCTGGTGGCACTGACCAACTACGACTTCCTCCAGGTCGGGCAGCCCGGCGCCTCACCGTGGCTGGGCGGGCTGGACATCGACGACTTCGCCGGCGACCCGATCAGAGCGATCCGCAGCTTCGGCGCCACCGCGTTCTCGCCCGTGCACGGCTTCCCGCAGAACGGCACCATCGGCGACGCCGACTACCGCCCGTACGTGACGCGGGAGATGGTGGCCCACGCGCACCGCAACGGGATCAAGGTCATCCCGTGGACGGTGAACGACGTACCGACCATGGCCAAGCTGATCGACGACGGCGTGGACGGCATCATCACCGACTACCCGGACCGGCTGCGCGGCCTGCTCACGCAGCGCGGCTACCGGCTGCCCAAGGGGTACACATCGCCGTTCGACATCCAGGCGCACCGCGGCGGCCGGGCCACCCGGCCGGAGAACACCCTGCCCGCCTTCGCGCACGCACTGGAGAACCCGGCGATCTCCACCCTGGAACTGGACACCGGGGTTACCGAGGACGGCAAGCTGGTGGTGCTGCACGACCGCACGGTCAACGGCTCGCACTGCCTCGACACGGCCCCGCTCCGGCCAGGCGACCCGGAGTTCCCGTACGTGGGCAAGCTGGTGCACCAGCTCAGCCTCGCACAGCTCAGGACGCTCGACTGCGGCACGAGGACGGCGACCGACATGCCCGCGCAGATGCCCGTCCCGGGTGCCCGGATCCCCACCCTGGACGAGGTCTTCACGCTGGTCCGGGCCAGCGGACGCACGGACGTCCGGTTCAACATCGAGACGAAGATCAGCCCGCTGGTGGACGACACCGAGCCGTACCGCAGCTTCACCCGGAAGCTGGTCACCGCGATCCAGCGGGCCGAGCTCACCGACCGCGCCACCATCCCGTCCTTCGACTGGCGGACCATCACCTACGCCCGTCAGTTGGACCGGCGGATCGAGACGGTCGCCCTGGTCTGGCAGTACGGCCCCGCCGAGTGCGCCACCCTCGCCGACGAATGCTCGTTGCGGGCGGTGTACGGCGACCGGTCGGTGCGCAGCCCGTGGACCGCCGGCCTGGACTGGTGGAAGCACCGGGACCTGGGCAAGCTGACCCGGGCCGCCGGCGCCTCGATCGTCTCAGCGAACTGGCAGGTACACGACCCGGCGCAGGGCACCGTCGCCGCCCCGGACTGGTACCTGCGGCAGAACCCGGCGTACTTCCACGGACCGGACGTACGGGCCCTCCAGCACCGGTACGGGCTGAAGGTGATCCCGTACACCGTCAACGACCCCGCGGTGATGCAGCGGGTCATCGACCTCGGTGTCGACGGCATCATCACCGACGATCCGGACCTGCTGGTGGGCGTGGCCGTCCGCAACGGCCTGCGCTGACCGGATCCGCGGGCAGCGCCCCAGCCGGGGGACGCCCGCGGCCGGAATCCGCTCGTCGAGCCGGTGTTACTGCCCCCGAGGCGACGGGTAGACCCGTGGTGCCCCCGCCGGCAACGCGAAACCGTGCCGTGGCCGAGACGCGGCAGCGGGGCGAGGGATCGCAGGACTCATCACATCCTGAGGAGGACAGATGAGCACGCAGGCTGCATCCACTAGGTCGATGAACCGACCGCAGCAGGAAATGCAGAATCGGCCGAACATGCAGGAAGCGCCGACCCGTCCGATGCCGATGATGCACGACGGGCACCGGGAGCAGATGCCGTCACCCGGTACGGAAACCAAGCAGGCGTTCTTGACGACGGAATTCTGGATCTACGCGGCGGCCGTAGCCGGGCTGATCATCGCCGCCTTCTGGCGGGGTGGAGGCACCTACGGGCTGCACCTCACCAACCCCGGCCAGGCGTGGTTGTTCATCACCCTGCTGACCCTTGGTTACCTCGGTAGCCGTGGTCTGGCGAAGGCCGGTAGCCAGCGGCACTCCTTCGCCGAGCGTCGGCGCGGACGCTAACCTCCGCGCGTGAAGCACGGTGGCCCTCCGGGAGCATCCCGGAGGGCCACCGTCCTTTGTCGCTACGGCCTAGAACTCCTCGAAGCCGCCGAAGTCCCCACCGAAGTCGCCCCCGAAGTCCTCGGCGGCGCCACCGAGGTCACCGGCCGCCTCGGTGATCTGCTCCTCGCCGCCCTCGAAGGCGTTGCCGATCATGTGACCGGCGAGCATGCCGCCCGCGGCGCCCAGCGCCGCGCCGGCCACGATCCCACCCATGCCGACGCCACCACGCCGCTGCGGGGGGCCGAACCTGTTCGGGGCGCCGTAGCCCGGCTGCTGGCCGTAACCGGGCTGCTGGCCGTAGCCCGGCTGGGGACCATAGCCCGGCTGGCCGTAGCCCTGGGGGCCGAACGCCTGGGCGCGCAGGGCGCCGAAACGCCCGATCGTCTCCTGGAGCCAGCCGTCGACCACCTGCACCCAGTCGGGCCGCTCGGCGTCGGAGTGGGCGACCTGGTAGCGGCCGAACACGTCGTGGCCCGGGGTGAGGAAGCCGCCCCGCTTGTCACACTCCAGCACGACGTCGACGCCGTGCGGGTTGGTGACGAAGGTCAGCTCAAGCTCGTTGAGGGTCTGCGCGTACTGCGGCGCGGCGAAGAACTCGATCTCCTGGTAGAACGGCAGCATCTGCTGTACGCCCTGGATCCGGCCGCGCTCCAGGTCGGCCTTCTTGAACCGGAAGCCGAGCTGGAGGAACGCGTCGAGGATCCGCTCCTGCACCGGCAGCGGGTGCACATTGATCTCGTCCAGGTCGCCCTTGTCGACGGCACGGGCGACGGCCAGCTCGGTACGCAGCCCCATCGTCATGCCGTGCAGGCGCTGGCCGTACACCGCGGTGATCGGGGTCTCCCACGGCACCGGCAGCTGGAACGGGATGGACAGCGCCTGCTTCGGGGCGAGCTGGAACGCACCGCTGACCACCTGCCGGTGGAACTCCATCACGCCAGCCTGCTCACCGACCTCGACCCGAGTGACCAGGCCGATGACAACCTGCTCGATGTTCGCCGAGGCTTCGCCGCCGAGCAGGTTGACCTGACCGTCGAGGGCCTGCCCGGGCTGGGTGTGCGGGTTGGCGAGGACGGTGTCCACACTTGGACCGCCCACGCCGAGCGCGCTCAACATCTTCTTGAAGACCATCGGAACTCCCGCGGGGTCTGGTGCCCGTACTCCCTTTAGGAGCGGACGCTGACCAGGGCACGCTACCGAGCGCCGCTGTGAGATCGCTGGGAAAACCTCCCGCCTCGTACGGTGCGGTAGCAGGCGGGCCAGGCGCTTCTGGCTCCCACGCTCCACCCGACGCTCCGGCCGAAAGATCGACGCGGAGCCCCTGTTGAAGCTGATCTGTCGGAAGATCACTCCATACCGGGGCTCCGCGCCGAATCACCTGGTCAGGCCGGTAGCCAGCTCAGGACGATCACGGCCTGGGCAGGCCGATCACCGTTCCCTCGCGGCGGGGGTCCGCGCCGCCGTACTGCTTGCCGGTCTTCGGATCGACCACCACGGCCTGCACCGAGCCGATGTCGGCGCCGGTGCTGACGGTGTAGCCGAGCCCGCGCAGCACGTTGACCGTCTCCGCCGGGAAGCCGTCCTCAAGCGAAACCGAACTTGCCGTGCTGGTCACCGACACCCGCGGCGCGTCGATCGCATCCTGGATCGACATCCGGTGGTCGATGAGATTGAGCGCGACGTTGAACACCGAGTTGATGATCGTGGAGCCCCCGGGCGAACCAAAGGCAACCAGCGGCTTGCCGTCGGGCGTGAGGATCAGCGTCGGCGTCATGCTGCTGCGCGGCCGCTTGCCCGGCTGCACGTCGTTGAACCCGGGCTCGCCCGTGTACGGGTTGACCGTCGGCGTCAGGTTGAAGTCGGTCATCTCGTTGTTCAGCAGGAAACCGAAGTTCCGGAACGGCTGGTCGGCGCCGCGGTAGCCGGCGAAGACACCGATGCCGTGCCCCGACTCGATCGTGTTGGTGTACGACACCAGGTTGCCCCACTTGTCCACGACCGAGAAGTGCGTGGTCGTCTCGCCCGGCCCGGTGACCGGCTCGGCCGTCGGCATCAGCGTGCCCGCCTCCACGTCCGGGTCCTCGAACGGGCGCGGGTCACCCGGCGACGGGTTCGGCGTGATGCGCGCACCCGGCACGATCGCGGCCCCGCGGAGCGCGACATAGTCCGGATGCACCAGCCCCCGGCTCGGCTCCCGCACGAAGTCGCTGTCACCCATCCAGACCGACCGGTCCGCGAACGCGAGCCGCATCGCGTCGACCATCACGTTCACCGTCTTCGGCGAACCGAAGCCGAAGCCCTGGCTCTCGTCCCCGAGCGGAAGGCGCTCAAGCATCTTCAGCATCTGGGTCACGGTCAAACCGCCCGACGACGGGGACGACATCAACCTGAGCTTGTAGCCGCGGTACGTGCTCTCGGTGGGTGTGCGCAGCGTCGCCTGGTAGTTCTCCAGGTCGGCGTAGGTCATGCTGCCGCCCTTGCCGTTCGGCGCCTGCGGGCGGTTGAACTTCTGGCCCTCGACGATGCCCTTGGCGATGTCGCAGCCCTTCTCCGGCTGGTAGACGTAAAAGCAGTCGGCGCCGTTGGTGGCGATCAGGCGGAAGGTCTCGGCAAGGGGCTTGTTCTGCACCAGCGAGCCCACCACCGGCGCGACCCCGTCCGGGCAGAAGTACGCCTCGGCCTCCGGCGAGTTGCGGGCGCGGCTGCTGCAGCTGGCGGCCGAGTAGCGCGGCGTCGCGGCGAAGCCGTCGTCGGCGAGCTTGATGGCCGGCTGCAGCGTACGAGCGAGCGACAGGTTGCCGTAGCGCTCCAGCGCCATCTCGGTGCCGCGCACCATCCCGGGTACGCCGACGGCCACGCCCTGCAGCGACGCGTTCGGCACGCCGACGAACATGTCGGGTGTCGCGGCGGCCGGTGCGCGTTCACGCGAGTCGATGGCGACGGTCTCACCGGTCTTGGCCTGGTGGATCATCATGAAGCCACCGCCACCGATGCCGGCCGACTGCGGCTCGACCACGTTCAGGGCGTACGCGATCGCCACCGCGGCGTCGACCGCGTTGCCACCGCTTTCGAGGATCTGAGCGCCGGCTTCGGCGGCGTAGGGGTTGGCCACCGCCACGACGCCCTGCCGGAATGCCTTGCCCGACCACGGCGGCGGGTTACCCTGCGCGTGCGACGGCAGCGACACCGTGGACTGGATGCCCAGCGACTGATCCTTGGCGTTGGCAATTGCCACCGAGCCAGGAGCGGTGCCCGCCAGCAACGTAGCCAGCAGGACGCATCCCAGGGCTCTTCGGGAGCGAGTCATGTCCTTCCCTTCCTTGACGAAACCTTGGCTCAGGGCTCGCAAACGGCTGCTGTTCGGCGCCGTCGATCACGCGCCCTGCGCATTCAATGAGCGCCCGTCGGGTCCAAAGTGGCACGCGCCGGCTGGAACGGAGGCGAGCGTAAGCACACTCGTTGTCAACGGCGGGTTGCGTGAGCTGGGACTTGAGCAACTCTTGAGGCGCCTGTGCCGCGGCGCGACGCCCTCGGCGGACCGGCACGTCGTGGCCAGCGCGGGCCGGGGCACGACCTCGGCCGGTCCACGCAAAAAATCTTGGAAAATTTCCCGGAGGGATGTCGAGAAGCGGCTCGGCGGCTTCTACCTGAGGGTGAGAGCACCGATGATGAGGTGCGCAGCCGTGAGGAGACAGCCGTGAAGTACATGCTGCTGATGCAGTTCAGCGCCGCCGGGACCGACTTCCCGCAGATCCACACCTGGACGCCGGAGGAGATCAGCGCGCACATCGGGTTCATGGGCGAGGTGAACGCGAAGCTCGTCGCGGACGGCGAGTGGGTCGACGGGCAGGGGCTCGCCGGGCCGGCGCAGGCGAAGATCGTCCGTGCCGGGGCCGGTGGCGCGCCGGTGGTGACCGAGGGGCCCTTCGCCGAGACGAAGGAGTTCCTCGCCGGATTCTGGATCGTCGACACCGACACCCCCGAGCGGGCGGTCGAGATCGCGGCCTGGATCTCCACCGCCCCCGGCCCGGGTGGCAAGCCGCTGAACATGCCGATCGAGGTGCACCCGGTGATGTCCGCACCACCGCAGGACGTGTGACACGAGAGAGACGCTGACCGAGGACCTGCTGCGCGAACTGGCGCCGCAGGTCCTCGGCGTGCTCGCCCGCCGGTTCGGCGACTTCGCCACCGCCGAGGACGCGGTGCAGGAGGCCCTGCTGGTCGCCGCCACCCGGTGGCCGGAGGACGGTGTGCCGGACAACCCGCGGGGCTGGCTGATCCAGGTCGCGTACCGGCGGATGATCGAGATCGTCCGCGCCGAGCAGGCCCGCCGGACCCGGGAGGATCTGGCCGCCCGGCGGGAGCCGGTCGATCGGCGCAGCGCACCGCCGGTCGACGAGCAACTGACCGCGGACCGCGACGACACCCTGGTCCTGCTCCTGCTGTGTTGCCATCCGGCGCTGTCGCCCGCCTCGGCGATCGCGCTCACCCTGCGGGCGGTCGGCGGCCTGACCACCGCCGAGATCGCCCGGACGTTCCTGGTGCCCGAGGCCACCATGGCGCAGCGGATCAGCCGCGCGAAGCAACGCATCCGGGACTCCGGTACGCCGTTCCGGATGCCCGAGCCGGCCGAGCTGCCGGCCCGGCTCGCCGCCGTCCTGCACGTGCTCTACCTGGTCTTCACCGAGGGGCACGTGGCCAGTGCCGGCGAGCAGCTGCACCGGATCGACCTGGCTCGCGAGGCGATCCGGCTGACCCGGGGGCTGCACGACCGGCTGCCCGACGACAGCGAGATCGCCGGGTTGCTGGCGCTGATGCTGCTCACCGAGGCCCGGGGCGCGGCGCGCACCGGTGCGTCCAGCGAGCTGATCCCGCTGGCCGAACAGGATCGCGGCCGGTGGGACGCGACCGCGATCGCCGAGGGTGTCGCGCTGGTCACCCGGGCGCTGCCCCGGGGGCCGGTCGGCCCGTACCAGGTGCAGGCCGCCATCGCCGCGCTGCACGACGAGGCGCCGAGCGCCGAGGAGACCGACTGGCCGCAGATCCTCGCGCTGTACGGGGTGCTGGAGGAGCTGTCGGCCAGCCCGGTGGTGGCGCTGAACCGGGCGGTCGCGACCGCGATGGTGCACGGGCCGGCCGCCGGCCTGGCCGCGCTGGACAAGCTGGACGACGACGCCCGGCTGGTCGGTCACCATCGCCTGCACGCCGCCCGCGCCCACCTCTACGAGATGGCCGGTGACCTCGACCGCGCGAGAGACCAGTACCGCGCCGCCGCCGGCCTCACCGCCAGCCTCCCCGAGCAGCGCTACCTGCTGATGCGCGCCGCCCGCCTCCCCCAACCCCCACCCCCCGCCTGACCCCACCCGTCCGCCTCGCCGATCATGGAGTTGTGGTGGGCAGAAGGTACGCCTATGCCCGCTTCGCGGGGCACCACAACTCCATGATCGGCAGGGTCGGGGTCAGCTCGCGGTGCAGGTCAGCGCGGGGGTGGCGTTGGTGCTGGTCCAGCTGGCGAGGAAGCCGAAGCTGGTGTTGGCCCCGGCGCCGAGCCGGCCGTTGTAGTCGACGTTGCGGGCGGTCACCGTGGCGCCGCTGCTGGTCACCGTGGCGTTCCAGGACTGGGTCACCGACTGGCCGTTGGCGAAGGTCCAGCGCACCGTCCAGCCGTTGATGGCGCTGGCCCCGGCGGTCACCCGGACCTCACCCTGGAAGCCGCCCTGCCACTGGTTGGTGATCGCGTACGTCGCCGTGCAGCCGGCCCCCGGCGGCGGGGTGGTCGGCGGCGGGGTCGAGGGCGGAGGGGTGGTCGGCGGAGGGGTGGTCGGCGGCGGCGTGGTGGGCGGCGGGGTGCCGCCGAAGACGCTGGCCTCCCGCGAGGTCTGGCGGATGCCGTTGGCGCCGTTGAACAGCCGCTGCCCCCAGCTGGTCAGCTGGTTGGGGTTGAAGTTGGTGGCCATGTCGAGGTACTCGACGCCACCGCCGTTGCCGCTCCACGACCAGCCCAGCCAGCCGATGCCATTGGCCTGGCTGTAGGAGAGGATGGCGTCCTCGTCGGGGTCGCCGTCGGAGTGGTAGTGCCCGAACTCGCCGACCACGATGGGCAGTCCGGCGGTGCGGAAACGGCCCAGGTAGTCGCTGACCTTGGCGGCGGTGTTGAAGACGCCGTACATGTGGATGGAGAACAGGGTGTTGCGGGCCGGGTCGGCGTTGAAGACCGTGGCGGCGTTGTCGCGCATGGTGAAGGACCAGTCCTGACCCCAGTTGGGGCCGTCCACCATGATCGTGTGCCCGATGCCGCCGTTGCGCAGCCGCCGGATCGCGTTGGCGGTGTCGGTGGCCCAGGAGGAGTAGTTCTGGTTGCCGTACGGCTCGTTACCGATGTTGACGATCACGTACCGTTCCTGGCCGTTGAGCGCGCTGGCGATGCTGAGCCAGTAGTCGACCGCGCGGTCCAGGGTGATGGCGCCGCCCTGCTCGCCGTAACCGGTGGTGTCGTGCACCTCCAGTACGCAGATCAGCCGGTTGGTCTTGCACAGCTGGATCACGTTGGTCACGTCGGCGGCGCTGTTGCGGGTCCAGCGGTCGCCGCTGGACAGTACGACCCGGACGGTGTTCGCGCCGAGAGCCTTGACGTTGGCAAAGGAGCTGGTCTGCTGGGTGAACCAGGTGTGCGCGTGGTTGACCCCACGCATGATGAACTCGTTGCCGTTCGCGTCGTAGAGCTTGCCGCCGCTGACCGTGAACCCGGTGGCGGCGTGCGCCGACGGACCGAAGGCGAACACGGCGGCGACCGTCGCCAGTAGGACGGCACCGACGCCCGCGAATAGTTTTCTCATGGCATTCCTCGCAGGAGGTGTCTCCCCCGTGCCCAGGTGGGGGTGCGGTGAGTGGCAGGTGTGGCGGCTGCAGCCCGTCAGCCGCTACCCGGGGCCCGGCGAGGCAGGCATCAGCGTAGGCCGATGGCATGCCGAAAGCAACCGGTTCAGTACGCCCGCCAGTCACCGCCCGACCCGTGACGGTCCACCAGAAACCCGAACCGTCACGGGGGCGGACATCCCCACCACAGGATGTGCACCACGCCGGCATCTGAACCGGTTCAGGACAACGGTAGGCAGGCACCCCGAACGCGTCAAGCGACGCCGAGGGTTGACCGAACCGGACCGGGGTATTCGGAACGGTACGCCCGGCCCGGTAAGGAGACACCATGGTCAGCATCGGCTACACCCTGATGTGCGAGCAGGCAGGACCGAAACAGCTCGTCGACTACGCGATCCGGGCCGAGGCGGTCGGCTTCGACCAACTCGTCATTTCCGACCACTACTACCCCTGGCTGGAGTCGCAGGGTCACTCACCGTACACCTGGTCAGTGCTCGGCGCGGTCGCGCACGCCACCTCCCGCGCGGCGCTGATGTCCTTCGTGACCTGCCCGATCCGCCGCTACCACCCGGCCGTGGTGGCGCAGAAGGCCGCCACCGTCGGGGTCCTCTCCGACGGCCGGTTCACCCTGGGTCTCGGCGCCGGTGAGAACCTCAACGAGCATGTGGTCGGCGGCTGGCCGCACGTGCAGCAGCGGCACGAAATGTTCGAGGAGGCGTTGCAGATCATCCGACCGCTGCTCAACGGCGAGACGCTGACCTTCTCCGGCAACCACTACGACGTGCCGGACGCCTACGTCTGGGACCGGCCCGAATCGCCCGTGCCGATGGCGGTGGCCGCGTCGGGCCGGCAGTCGGCCACCCTCGCCGCCGAGTACGCCGACGGCCTGGTGTGCACCGAGCCGGACCCGCACCTCGTGGACATCTACGAGCGGGCCGGCGGCGCCGGACGGCCCCGCTACGCGCAGGTCGCCATCTGCTACGGCCCGGACGAGGCCGAATGCCGCAAGATCGCCCACGACCAGTTCCCCTGGTTCGGGCTGGGCTGGAAGGTGAACTCCGCGCTACCCGACACCGACGCGTTCGAAGCGGCCTCCCGGGCCGTGCGGGAGGAGGACGTGGCGGCGGAGATCTCCTGCGGGCCGGACGTGGACCGGCACGTGGCGGCGTTCAAGAAGTACGTCGACGCCGGGTTCACCCACGTGGCGCTGGTCCAGATCGGCGGCGACAGCCAGCCGATGTTCCTGGAGTGGGCGCAGGAGCAGCTGTTGCCCCGGCTGCGCGAGCTGTGAGCGGGCGGGGTGTGATGGCCTGATGCGCATCGGCAACACGGAGATCCGGCCCGCCGGTGGCGGCCTCGGCTGTCTCCTGATGATCCTCTTCTCGATCGTCGCCTCGATCGTCCTGACCGTCCTGCTCAACCTGCTCGTGTGACGTGGGGCGGGTGGCGCCGCGGTGCGCCACCAGGGGCGACCCCGCCGCCAAAGCCGCCAGCGGCGCCGGCAAGCGTCAGCGGCGCAGGCCGAGCCCGGTGAGCACCTCGCGGGTGGCCTGGCGGGCCGGGTCGAGGACGCTGCGACGCAGCCAGCCGGCCGCGGGTGTGACGGTGGCCCGCCAGACGGCGCGGACCGCCCGGCCCACCGGTACCACGGTGTGCCGCCACACCCACCGCACCGCCCGCAGCACCGGCCGCAGGGTGAGCACCCAGCACCACCACAGCAGCCGCCCGGCCACCCGCCAGGCCCAGCCGAGCGCCGTCACCGCCACGCTTGCCAGGGCGGCGAGCCACCGGCCCAGCGTGTCCAGTACCAGCCGGACGGCGGGAGTGAGCACCCGGACCAGCCAGGCCAGCGGCACCCACACCAGGTAGTACAGCGGCACCAGGAGCAGGATCCGCACCAGCCACGCCAACCCCAGCCCGCACCACCGCAGCAGCCGGCCCAGGCCCCGCCCGCACCACCACAACGGTGGCCGCAGGGCGTGGTGCCAGAGCCAGACCAGCCCGCGCCACAGCCAGGTCAGCGGCAGCCAGACCAGCGTGTTCCACAGCCATCCGGCGGCGCGGAGCAACCAGACCAGTGGAATCCAGACCAGGTGGCGCAGCAGCCAGCCGAGCGGCGTCAGCAGCCAGCGGTCCAGGAACCGCAGCGTCGGGGCGAGCACCCAGCGGTACAGCGCCCGGCCGGTGGCCACCAGCACCTCCCAGGCCAGCCGCACGGGCAGCACCACCACCAGTGCGATCCCCCGGGCGACGAGCGCCACCGGCGACGAGGTGGTGGGCGCCGGATCGGCCGGCCGGGTCGGCGGCGAGGAATCGATCACGATGTGGCAGGGTAACGCCGCCGGGCAAGGTGGAGATCCCGGCTGTCCTCCTCGACCAGCCGCTCACCCCGCTCGGCGGCGGCCGCCGCGTCGTCGGCCAGGTCGGGCGCCCGTTCCGGCTGCGGTACGCACAGCCACAGCGCCCGGCGGCGGATCCGCACCCGCAGGGTGCGCCCCGGTTCGATCAGGTCGCCGTCCAGCTCGCGCGGTTGGGCACGGTTGCTGGTGATCTCCACGCGGCGGGCACGGAACACCTCCATCCGCGGCACCCGCTCGCGCCGGCGTACCACGGCCCAGCCGAGGGAGAGCCAGTGCCGCAGCCGGCGCGGGGTGAGCACGGCGACGTCGAGGTAGCCGTCGTCGGGCTCGGCGGCGGTGAGCAGGTGTATCCCGCCCTGAAGCCGGCCGACGTTGGCGACCAGCACCGAACGGGCCCGGCGGCGCAGCGGCGGCTGGTCGTCCAGCGCGATCCACACCTTCATCGGGCGGTCCCGCAGGTGCCGGGCGGCCCCGACGACGTACGCCGGCCAGCCGATCCGCCGCTTGGTCGTCTCGCTGGTGGCCGCCAGCATCTGGGCGTCGAAGCCCATGCCGGCCATCACCGCGAAGTGGTGTCCGTCCACCTCGCCGACGTCGAGCAGCCGCCGCCCGCGCTCGACAGCTACCGCCAGCCCGGCGGCCAGGTCGTTCGACAGTCCCAGGTTGGCCGCGAGCAGGTTGCCGGTGCCCTGGGGCAGCACGGCGAGCGCGACCTCGGTGCCGGCCAGCGCGCTGACGCAGGCCATCACGGTGCCGTCGCCGCCGCAGGCGAAGACCACGTCGACGCCGGCGGCGAGGGCCTGCTCGGTCTGGCCCCGGCCAGGGTCGTCGACGGTCGTCTCGAACCACAACGGCTCGGGCCAGCCGGCGGCGGCGAGCGCGTCACCGACGGTGCGGTGCAGCGCCGCGGGGTCGGCCACCTTGACCGGGTTGACCACCACCGCGCTGCGCAGCGGCCGCGCCTGCCGTCCAGCGTTCACGGGGTCAGTGTGCGGTAGGTGGCGGGTTTCGGCGACTCGGCGCCGGTGTGGGTCGGTTCACCCGGCCGGCGCCGATCGTCGGGGTTTCAGGCGGTTCTCGGCGGGGCAGTAATCACCCGATCAGGCGGCGGCTCGTAGGGCGGCCTCCACCCGGCGGCGCACGTCGGCCAGGTCGACCCCGGCCTCGGTGAGCACCAGGGCGGCGAGGCCGTTGCCCTCGCGCAGCAGCCCGAGCAGGATGTGTTCGGTGCCGATGTGCTTGTGGCGCAGCCGCATCGCCTCGCGCAGGGACAGTTCCAGCACCTTCTTGGCGCGGGCGGAGAACGGGCCACCCATCTGCCGTCGGCGGCGGCCCCACCGGCGGCGCGGTGCCGGTGCGGCCTCGCGCAGCGCGTCCGGGCCGAAGGACTCCTCGATCCGGGCCACGATGGCGGCCAGGTCGATGCCGATCTCGCGCAGCGCGGCGGCGTCGGCCTCGGCCAGGCCGGCGCCGCCGGTCTCGGTGTGTCGGCGGATGCGTTCGCGCAGGTCGTCGGTGGTGACGCCGCTGTCGCCGAGGACTCGGACGGCCAGGCCGTCGGGGTCGGCGAGGATGGCGAGCAGCAGGTGCTCGGTGCCGACCGGGCGCTGGCCCTCGGCCCGTGCTTCGTCGCGCGCGTGCCGCACCACCGTGCGGGCACGGTCGGTGAACCGTTCGAACATCACGCCTCCCAGGAGGATCCGACCGCCGGTCGTCCGGCGTGCTTCTTGTGGACCGCCTGCCGGCTGACCTCGAGGGCGTCGGCGATCTCCTGCCAGGACCAGCCCTGCCGTCGGGCGTTGTCCACCTGGACCACCTCAAGCCGTTCGAGCAGCCGGCGCAGTGCGCGGACCGCGCGCAGGCCGACCCGGGGGTCGGTGCTGCCGGCCGCGGCCGCGAGTTCCGTCGCCTGACTCATGCCGTCAACCTACATTGACAACCCGGCCGCCGTCAACCTTCGTTGACACATTCTCCTGGCGGCTCGTCCGCTAAGGTCGGGCCATCGCGGGGACACCGCATCCACCCGTCCGGTCGGAGGTCGAGTGACCGAGGTCGCCAGGGACAAGAGTCAACGGTTCGCCCTCCCCGACATCACGCTGCAGGTGACCGGCGGCAGCGTGGTGGGCAACCAGTACCGCGACAACTACGACGTACTGCACGTCGATCCCGAGTTGCCCCTCGCCGTGGTGGCCGACGGCATGGGCGACGGCGAGGGCAGCCGCCGCGCCGGCGCCACCGCCGTGCGGACGTTCGTCGCGCAGGTTCACGGGGCGTGGCCCGAGGCCGGGCCACGCCAGCTACACGCCGCCGTCGCCGCGGTGCAGGCCGCCGTACGCGACGCCGGGGCGGGCCGCGCCGAGCTGACCGGATGCACATTGACCGCCCTGCTCGTCGACCCGGACGGCAGCCAGGGCTGGGTGGTCCAGCTGGGCGACTCACGGGCCTACCGGCTCCGCGACGGCCTGCTGGAACTGGTCACCACCGATCACACTGTCGCCTGGCTGGGCGTGCTGCACGGGTGGTATCCGTCCGACTCCCCCGCCGCCGCCAGGGCCCGCTACCAGCTCACCCGCTACGCCGGCCACCCGGCCTCGCCCGAGGCCGACCTACTGGCCGTACCGCTGCGCCCCGGCGACACCTGGCTGCTGTGCACCGACGGCGTGAGCGACCAGGTGACCTACCACGGGCTGCGGGAGGCCCTGGCCCTGCCCGACGGGACGGACGCCGTCCGGACCATGCTCTCCGCCTCTCTGACCGCCGGTGGCGCCGACAACGCCAGCGCCGTCGTGCTCCGAGCCCTGTCCCCACGCTGACTGACGACCCGCCTCCACGGGCGGGGTCGCGGTGCGGCGATCACGCCCCAGGGCCCTACCAGCACGACTAGCCTCAGACGCAGGCCGGGCGCGACAGCTGCGGGGGTGATGTCGGATGGCCGCAGCCAGCGACGCGCCGGTGCTCGTCGGCGTCGGTCCGGAAGACGCCCTGCCGGTGGCCCGCCTCGCCGCGCGGGTGGCCGCCGCCCACGGCCGCCGGCTGCACCTGCTGCACGCGTTCAACTGGGGCGGGGACGCCCCTGCGGTCACCCGTTCCCGGGCCGACGCCGAGGAGCTGCTCGCCGAGGCCACCGCCGCGGCCAACCAGAGCGAACCGGACGTCCCGGTCACCGCCGAGATCGTCGAGGGCTCCCCGGTCGCGATCCTCGTCCGTAAGTCCGAGGCGGCCTTCCTGGTGGCTGTCGGCGACGGCGGGATGGCCCACTGCGACAGCTGCATCCCGACCGACAGCCCGGCCCTGCAGGTGGCCGCCCGCGCCGAATGCCCGGTGCTGGTCGCCCGGCAGGAACCTCCGCAGCAGGGCCCGGTGCTGGTCGGGGTGGACGGCTCGGCGCCCGCCGAGAACGCGCTGGGCTGGGCGTTCGCCTGCGCCGGCCGGCACCGGTCGCGACTGCTGGCATTGTGGGTGGTGGAGACCGACGCGGCGATCGCGGAGGCCACCGAACGGCTCCACGCCCTGGTGGCCCGCCACCGCCCCAACTGTCCCGACACCCCGGTCGAGTGCCACGTCATCCGGGGCGAGCCGGGTGACGTACTGGTCGACCAGTCGCGCTCGGCGCAGCTGACGGTGGTCGCCGCCCGGGGCGACGAGCCGTGGCGCGGCATGCTCGGCGCGGTCAGCCAGTCGTTGCTCTACCACGCCCCGTCGCCGGTCATCGTGGTACGCGGCGCGGCCGGCCCGCCGGGCGGCGACGGGTCGTGACACCCGGGCGGGCGGGACCAACGGCCCTGATCCACGGCCGCCGATCCGGCGAAGCTGAGACAGGAAACCGCGCGTTGCGGATGCAGGATCCACCGACCCGCGAGAGGCTCAACCGGTATGGACACCGCCGTAGACCTGCAGAGCACCCTGACCGATGACGAGTTGCGCCGGCTGGACGCCTACTGGCGGGCGGCGAACTACCTCACGGTCGGGCAGATCTACCTGCTGGGCAACCCCCTGCTGCGCGAACCTTTGGCCCCCGAACACGTCAAGCCCCGCCTGCTGGGGCACTGGGGTACCTCCCCCGGCCTGAACCTGGTCTACGCCCACCTGAACCGGGTCATCGTCGCCCGCGACCAGTCGGCCATCCTCGTCGCCGGTCCCGGCCACGGCGGCCCGGCCATCGTCGCGAACACCTGGCTGGAGGGCACCTGGAGCGAGCTGTACCACGGCACCGGCCGCGACGAGGCCGGCATGACCCAGCTGTTCCGGCAGTTCTCGTTCCCCGGCGGCATCCCGAGCCATGTCGCGGCGGAGGTGCCGGGTTCCATCCACGAGGGCGGCGAGCTGGGGTACGCGCTCAGCCACGCCTACGGCGCGGCCTTCGACAACCCGGACCTGCTGGTCGCCTGCGTCATCGGCGACGGGGAGGCGGAGACCGGGCCACTCGCCGGCAGCTGGCTGTCCAACGTGTTCCTCAACCCCGCCCGCGACGGCGCGGTGCTGCCCATCCTGCACCTCAACGGGTACAAGATCGCCAACCCGACCGTGCTGGACCGGATCCCCGAGTCCGACCTGCTCGACCTCATGCGCGGCTACGGCTACCGGCCGTACGTGGTCGCCGGCGACGAGCCGGCCGCCGTGCACGAGGCGCTCGCCGCCACCCTCGACCGGGCGCTCGACGAGATCGCCGCGATCCAGCGCCAGGCCCGCTCGGGCGCGGCCGTGACCCGCCCCCGGTGGCCGATGATCATCCTGCGGACCCCGAAGGGCTGGACCGGCCCGCGCACCGTCGACGGCAAGCAGGTCGAGGGGACCTACCACGCCCACCAGGTGCCGCTGACCGACGTACGCAAGAACCCGGCGCACCTGGCCGAGCTGGAACGCTGGCTGCGCAGCTACCGGCCGGAGGAGCTGTTCGACGCGACCGGCGCGCCGGTCGCCGAGCTGACCGCGCTGCCGCCCACCGGCAACCGACGGATGAGCGCCAACCCGGTCGCCAACGGCGGGGTGGTACTGCGCGACCTCGTCCTGCCCGACTTCGGCGACTACGCCGTCGACGTGCCCCACCCCGGCACGACGGTCGCCGGTGCCACCGGCGAACTCGGCAAGTGGATCCGCGACGTGATCGCCGCCAACCCGCAGAGCTTCCGCCTCTTCGGCCCGGACGAGGTCTCCTCCAACCGGCTCCAGGCGGCCTTCGAGGTCACCGACCGGGCCTGGGTGGCCGGCACGGTCCCCGGCGACGACCACCTCTCCCCCGACGGGCGGGTGATGGAGGTCCTCTCCGAGCACCTGTGCCAGGGCTGGCTGGAGGGCTACCTGCTGACCGGCCGGCACGGCATGTTCACCAGCTACGAGGCGTTCATCCACATCGTCGACTCGATGGTCAACCAGCACGCCAAGTGGCTCAAGGTGACCCGGGGCATCCCCTGGCGGCAGCCGCTGGCCTCGCTGAACTACCTGCTCTCCAGCCACGTCTGGCGGCAGGACCACAACGGCTTCTCGCACCAGGACCCGGGCTTCATAGACCACGTGATGAACAAGAAGGCCGAGGTGGTCCGGGTCTACCTGCCCCCGGACGCGAACACCCTGCTCTCCACCATGGACCACTGCCTGCGCAGCCGCCACTACATCAACGTCGTGGTGGCCGGCAAGCAGGCCGCGCCGAACTGGCTGACCATGGACGAGGCCGTCCAGCACTGCCGACGCGGGCTCGGCATCTGGGACTGGGCCAGCACCGACGACGGCAGCGAGACGGACCTCGTCCTCGCCTGCGCCGGGGACGTACCGACGCTGGAGACCCTCGCGGCGGCGGACCTGCTGCGCCAGCACCTGCCCGAACTGAAAGTGCGGGTGATCAACGTGGTCGACCTGATGCGGCTTCAGCCGCCGACCGAGCACCCGCACGGCCTGCCGGACTCCGAGTTCGACACGCTGTTCACCCGCGACAAGCCGATCATCTTCGCCTACCACGGCTACCCGTGGCTGATCCACCGGCTCACCTACCGCCGCACCAACCACCCCAACCTGCACGTACGCGGCTACAAGGAGGAGGGCACCACCACCACCCCGTTCGACATGGTGATGCTCAACGACCTAGACCGCTTCCACCTCGTGATCGACGTGATCGACCGGGTGCCCGGCCTGGCCGCCCGCGCGGCACACCTGCGGCAGGAGATGACCGACACCCGCCAGTCCTGCCGCGACTACACCCGCCGGTACGGCGAGGACGACCCGCGGGTGGCCGAGTGGCGCTGGGTCCGCCCCACCGACCAGACCAACTGAGGAGGCGCAGTCATGACTGACGGCGAGATCCTGGTGGGCTACGACGGCTCCCCGGACGCGACGGCGGCCCTGGACTGGGCACTGGATCAGGCCCGACGCGACGGCCGGACGCTCCGGCTGGCGTACGTCTTCGAATGGCTCACCGTGGCCGGCTGGATCGGGCCGGGCGCCACGCCCGGAATGTGGCCGGACGAGCAGGCCCGGCAGCAGGTCGAGGAACTGGTCGGCAAGGCGGCGGCCGACGCCGCCGCCGCGCATCCCGACCTGACCATCCGGGGCGAGGTACTCGACGGCCCACCCGCCCTGGTGCTGGAGGAGAGCTCGACAGCGGCCGGCCTGTTGGTGCTGGGCAGCCGCGGGCACGGCGGCTTCGCCGGCCTGCTCGCCGGCTCGACCGCCGTCGCCGTCACCGCGCACGCACACTGCCCGGTGGTGGTGGTCCGCGACGGGACGACCGGCGGCGCCCGGGTCGGGCACATCGCGGCCGGCGTCGACGGCTCCGAACACTCCCTGGTGGCCCTCGGCTTCGCCTTCGAGCAGGCGACCCTGCGCCGGGTACCGCTGCACGTGGTGCGCGCCTGGCAGCCGCGGCGCGAACATTGGCACCTCACCGGCGAGCAGGCCCGCGACGCGGCGATCGCCGACCAGCGCGCGGAGCTGGACGAGTCGCTGCGCCGCTGGCAGACGACCTTCCCGGACGTCGAGGTGACGGTCGAGACGGCCGCCGCCGCACCCGCCGGCCTGCTGATCGACGCCAGCCGCAACGCGCAGCTGATCGTCGTCGGCACCCGGGGGCACGGCGGGCTGCGCGGCATGCTGCTCGGCTCGGTCAGCCAGCAGCTCATCCAGCACGCGCACTGCCCGGTGGCGGTGGTCCGGGAACGGTGATGCGGGCCGTGCGAGCGGCCGACGGATGGCGCAGGATGAACCGGAGCCGGCCCACGGCCGTACCGAGGTGCGGCACGATGGGCAGAGACGGAAAGGTCGTGAGGATGAGCCACCAGACGCCGGCTACGCAGCGCCCGCTGACCACCGCCCTGGCCGAGGCCGCCGCGATGGCCGGTCACGCGCCGTCGGTGCACAACACCCAGCCGTGGCGCTGGCGGGTGCTGCCGGAGGCGTTGGAGCTGCGGGTCGCCCGCGACCGTCAGCTGGCGGCGACCGACCCGCAGGGCGAACTGCTGACCCTCAGCTGTGGCGCGGCGCTGCACCACGCCCGGCTGGCGCTGGCCGCCGAGGGCTGGACGGCCACCGTGCACCGGATGCCCGACCCGGCCGATCCCGACCTGCTCGCCCGGCTGACCGACCCGCAGCCTGCCAGCGCCGACCCGGACGCGATGCGGATGGTGCAGTGCATGCAGGTGCGGCACACCGACCGGCGGCCGGTCAGCGACGAGCCGGTCGCCGACGACACGCTGAACGCCATCGTGGCGGCTGCCGGCCGGGAGGGTGCCAGCCTGGAGATCCTCGACCGCGACCAGGTGCTGCAACTTGCGGCCTCCGCCTCGCACGCCGCCACGGTGGCGGCGGAGGATTCGCAGCTGCGCGAGGAACTGGACTACTGGACGAGCCGGGCCGGCGGGATGGGGCTGACCCCGGAGGTGTTGCCGGAACAGCCCCCGCAGACCACGGTGCCGGGCCGGGACTTCGGCCGCCCCGGCACCCTGCCGGTCGGGCCGGGCCACGACCAGGCGGCGTCGTACGCGATGCTGTACGGCGAGGAGGACGAGCCGGCCAGTTGGCTGCGTGCCGGCGAGGCGCTCTCGGCCGCCTGGCTGACCGCCACCCGGCTGGGTGCGTCCGTGGTGCCGCTGAGCGGGGTGGT
Source organism: Micromonosporaceae bacterium KJ-029 (assembly GCA_005402585.1). Lineage (GTDB taxonomy): Bacteria > Actinomycetota > Actinomycetes > Mycobacteriales > Micromonosporaceae > Micromonospora. Next base: position 39,048 of record BIFP01000027.1, read on the forward strand.
GGAGGTGCCGGCGACCCGACAGACCCTGCGTCAGGTGCTGGCCGAGCTCGGCTTTCCGTACCTCGTGCTGCGCCTGGGGGTCGCGGACCCGGCCCACGCCGGGCCGCCGCACACCCCGCGACTGCCGCGCGAAGAGGTGGTGGACACCTCGGCGGTGGAGGGCGGCGCGTGACGGGAGCGCGGCCGGGCCGCTCGGCGTTCTGCGCCGGCCACGGGCCGGATAGCATCGCCGGGTGACCGTCGGCGCACCGAACCCCCGGCACGAGCCCCCCTCGCTCGGGCTGAGCCCGCTGTCCCGGGTCCATCTGGACGAGCTGCTCCAGGAGATGCTGGACCGGGTCGGCGAGGTGATGACCAGCCGGGAACGGCTGCGGGCCCTGCTCGACGCGGTCGTCGGGATCGGCACCGACCTGGATCTGCGCAGCACCCTGCAACGGATCGTGCAGTCGGCCTGCGACCTGGCCGGCGCCCGGTACGGTGCGCTCGGCGTGGTCGGCCCGGACCGGATGCTGCACGACTTCATCACCCACGGCGTCTCCCCGGAGCTGCACGCGAAGATCGGTGACCTGCCGCACGGCCGGGGCGTGCTCGGCCTGCTCATCGACGACCCGAAACCGCTGCGGATGCCGGACATCACCCAGCACCCGCGGTCCTACGGGTTCCCGCCGCACCACCCGCCGATGCACACCTTCCTCGGCGTGCCGGTGCGCATCCGCGACCAGATCTTCGGCAACCTCTACCTGGCCGAGAAGCAGGGTGGCGCCGAGTTCACCGACGACGACGAGGAGATCGTCGTGGCGCTGGCGGCGGCGGCCGGCGTGGCGATCGAGAACGCCCGGCTGTACGCGCTGGCCCACCGGCGGGAACGCTGGCTGGCCGCGACCGCGGAGATCACCTCGCTGCTGCTCGGCGAGGTACGCCGCACCGACGCGCTGGCGCTGGTGGCCCGGCACGCCCGGGAGGTCGCCGAGGCCGAGCTGGCCCTGGTGCTGCTCTACGACGACGAGGCCGACCACTTCACCGTGGAGGTCGTCGACGGCGCCGGCAGTCAGGCCCGCGCGCTGGTCGGCACGGTGCTGCCGGCGGCGGACACCAGCTTCGCCGGCCCGGTGGCGCAGGGCCGGCACGACTCGGTGGACGACCTCGCCCACGCCGCACCCTGGCCGGCGGTGCTGCACACCGGGCCGGCGGTGATCTCCCCGCTGGCCACCGCGGACACGCTGCACGGCGTCCTGGTGATCGCGTACGGGCCGGAGCACGGCGGCGCCACCGACGACGACGTGACGCTGCTGGGCAGCTTCGCCGGGCAGGCCGCGCTGGCCATGGAACGCGCCCGCGGGCAGGAGGAACGGGAGCAGCTGGTGGTCCTGGAGGACCGCGAGCGGATCGCCCGGGACCTGCACGACGTGGTCATCCAACGGCTGTTCGCCACCGGGCTGCAGTTGCAGAGCGCGGTGCCGCTGGCCGGCCGGCCCGAGGTGGCCAAGCGGGTCAACGCCGCGGTCGACGACCTGGACGCCACCATCAAGGACATCCGCCGCACCATCTTCGAGCTGCGCAGCCCGGTGAGCGCGGTGCTGCGCACCGAGATCCGCGAGGCGGTGGAGGTGGCCGCGGAGTCGCTGGGCTTCCGGCCACGGCTGGAACTGAACGGGCCGGTCGACAGCGCCGTCCCGGACGCGGTCCGCCCCGACCTCACCGCCGTGCTGCGGGAGGCGCTGTCCAACGCCGTACGCCACGCCGAGGCGTCCCAGGTGTCGGTGGCGATCACCGTCGACGCCGCCACGGTCACCGTCGCGGTCACCGACGACGGGGTCGGCTGCGATCCGGCCGCCGCCCGGGGCGGGCTGGTGAACCTGCGTGAACGCGCCGAGCGCCACGGCGGCACCTTCGAGGTACGCCCGGCCCAGCCGCACGGCACCGAACTGCACTGGTCCGTCCCCCTCCGGGACTGACCAGGTCGCCGCCCCGGGAGACGCCGGGCCGGGGCGGGGGTGGGTCAGCGGGCCTTGCCGAGCAGGCGGGTGGCCAGGACGGCGGCCTGGGTACGCCGTTCCAGGCCGAGCTTGGCCAGCACGCTGGAGACGTAGTTCTTGACCGTCTTCTCGGCCAGGAACATCTTGCCGGCGATCTCCCGATTGGTCAGCCCTTCGGCGACGTACTCCAGGATCCGCCGCTCCTGCTCGGTGAGCGACTGCAACTCGCGGGGTTGCTCCACGCCGCTGCGGATGCGCTCCAGCACCCGGGTGGTGATCGCCGGGTCGAGCAGCGACTGGCCGGCCGCCACCCGGCGCACCGCGTCGACCAGGTCGGTGCCGCGGATCTGCTTGAGCACATACCCGGAGGCACCAGCCATGATCGCCGCGAACAGCGCCTCGTCGTCCTCGTACGAGGTGAGGATCAGTCCCTTGATCGAGGAATCCACCGCCCGGACGTCGCGGCAGACGTCGATGCCGTTGCCGTCAGGCAGCCGGGCGTCGAGGATCGCCACGTCGGGCCGCAGCGCCGGGATCCGCCGGGCCGCCTCCTGGGCCGAACCGGACTCGCCGACCACCTCTATGTCGCCACTGGCGTGCAGCAGGTCGGCGAGGCCACGACGGACGACCTCATGGTCGTCGAGCAAGAACACCCGGATCATCCCCCGTTTCTACCCCCTCCGACCCACCCCCCGCACGGGCCAAAAGTCCCGACCAGCCCCCACCTCCACCATTCAGCCGTGTTGATCATGAAGTTGGCGGGGGTTTGGGGTTCGGGGTTCGAGCCCCCTGGGCTCCACGCACAGCTCCTGAGCTGGGTAAGTGTGAAGCGAATGTGGCGGTACGCGAACCGTTCTGGCAAGGTGCGCCGTGACCTGGGTAAATGTGCGTGTCCTGGTGGAGCGGCCGTGGTCGTGCGGTGATGCCGAGTGGTCCGAGGGGCACGGTGATCGGCCGGATCAGCTACGCCTCGGGTTGGGGCCTGCTCGTGCAAGCGGTCCCGGAGCGGCGCTCCGGGTCGGTGTCTGGCGCTGCGCCGACGCCGGTTGACGGCTGCGCCGACGGGCTGCTGACACCCTGACTGAGCTGGCCCCGCGCCTTTTCCGCGGCAGATTAGTGCGTCTCCGCCGGCCAACTGTTATCTCCAGGCAGCAGCACATACCTCTAGCCACGCCGCGAGGTCGGGCACATCATCGATCGTGAGCAGTGAGGACGGCGGGGAGCCAGGCAACGGTGTGACGTTGGCGAACGCGTGGTCCGGTCCGAACAGGAGGAGCCGGCCATCGTCGCGGTGCGCCAGCGTCAGATTCCCGTTGGCCTCCACGGCGGCGGCGTAGTACTCGTCGGGGTTGATGGAGACCGCAAGGCCTTCGTCTTGCCATAGCCATGCGTAGTCGGTGAGCACATCAGCGAGTCGTACGTTCGTCGCGTCGACCGTGAGAACCTCGTTCTGGTTGTTCCACCAGGTGTCGGGCTCACGGAACCGTTCGACGATCCCCCGCGGACCTTCCAGAAGCTCTTGTGAGGCCAGGGTAGCGAATCGCCATTCCCGTCGCGAGGCGGGCGGCAGAGCCATCCCCGCCGATCGTTCGATGATCCCCATGCCAGCAACTCATAGGCGTCGCCTTCAACGGAGACGGGCGTGAGGGTCGTCGAGGTGAGCAGCGCCGAGAGTTCAGGCAGCCCGTCGGTCGTTCCGCGGGTCCACGACTGCGCCTCGCCTACTTCGGCCCGCTCCCCGGGACGCAGGAACCACGTAACCTCTTGAAGAAGCTGCTCCCAGTCGCTCATCGCTCCGATGATGCCAGGGCACCCTCGCTAGCCAGATGCCGAGCGGCCACTCACCGGCTGACCTGCGACCAGGGCCACCAGCCGACGTCACCTAAGTGTGCGAGCGGTCAGCCAGATGAGTGCGGGCGTCCTCGTACTACTGAACCAGGCGCCGAACCTCGATACGGGCCCGGGCGCTTCGTCGCTGCGAACGGCGCGGGCCATGTCTCAACTAAGCCTTGATTGGTGCGGCCGACCTGGCGGCCTGCTCGATCTTCGCGCAGTAGGCTGCACGGGCTTCCTCGTCGATCTGCTTCTCGTGTTCGGCGCGCAACCCGGTCCGGCCGTCGAGGCCCTCGCGCAGGATATCGGCGTGCCCGGCATGCCGGATGGACTCACCGAGGACATGGACCATGATGGCGAACAGGTTCGTGTCGGCATAAGGCTCCGGCCACCACGGCACGTGGCCGGGGGCGTCGAGGGGAAGCTCGTTGATCGTCGCGTCCGAGTGTTCCCACGTGCGCCGGTAGAACGCGATGATCTGATCACGGGTCTCGTCCTCAGTCGCCCACAGATCGCTGCCGTTGGAGTCCTGCCACCGGGGCAGCGGTTCCGGGGAAGGGCGGTCGAAAACCTCGCCGAAGTACCTGGCCTCGACGGTGGCCACGTGCTTGACCAGGCCGATGAGGTTGGTCCCGGTCGCTGTCAAAGGTCGGCGGGCGTGGTATTCGGACAATCCGTCGAGTTTCCAGAGCAGCGCCTTGCGATCCCGCCGCAGTCTCCCGTGCAGGTTGTCTTTCGCGAATTCGTCGTTCATGCGGCATGAGCCTGCCATGGGCTACTCGTGGTCTCAACCGGCGCTCACACCGGCAGCGCTTAGCCACACCAGTGAACTGTGCCGCGCCGGGTTACCCGCTACCCCCTGAGACGGGACAGCGGATGCCGGCCATGGAAATTCGCGGCAACACACTCTTCTCGGCATGACAGTGCACTCGCGTCGATGGGAAGCTCTGCGAGTTGGCGGTCGGCTGCGGCGACGGACAGCTTCGTTTCCGTGTGGCCTGGGACTCGTTGTTCATGGATGTCAGGTACGAGGCGCCGTGCACCTGTCGCGGTGGTGCGGGAACCGAGGACGGTGTCCATGTCGGCGGAGGATCGGCAGCAGGCGGTTACCGCCCTGGCCGTCATGATCCACCAGTGGTGGTCGGACGACCGGGGCCGCAGCGCCGATGCTGTTCGCGGATCGGATCAGTCTGGCGGCGCTGCGGCTGGTGACCAGCGATAAGCCGGCCAGGGCATGCGTCGGCGTACGGCTGACAGCGTCACGATAGGTCCCTGAGCTGCGGAAATGCGGTTCGGATTCTGCCACATTGAGTCCACACGCCTCTCCAGCCTGGGCTTTTGGTCATGCCAGCAATCGCCATGCGAACCGGTTGCTCGAGGTCCGAGCCTTTCCTGGGCAGCGGGCCACGCTGCATGCATAATGAATGCATGGTTGCTCTCCAGATTCGGGACGTGCCGGAAGAAGTGCGAGACGCTCTGGCGGCCCAGGCCAAGGCGCGCGGGCAGTCACTCCAGGCGTACCTGCTGGAGTTGGTGGAGACGCAGGCTCGGCGTCTGCGTAACACGGCAGCCCTTGATCGCTTCGCCGGCCGATCGGACGGTGCGCGTTCCCTGCCCGGGGAGAGTGCCGCCGAGTTGACCGACCAACGCGAGCAGCGCGGGCCATGGGGAAGTGCCGCGTGATAGTTGTGGATGCGTCGGCCCTGGCCGATGCCTTGGTCGATGACGGGCCGGTAGGCGACGCGGCGCGGGCAGAACTGACCGGAGATCCGCACTGGGCCGCCCCCGGCCACCTTCTGGTCGATGTCATGTCGGTGGTCAGAGGCAAAGTCCTCGGTGGGAAGCTCGGTCTTGCCCGGGCCCAAGAGGCGATCGACACCCTGCCTTCGTTGGTCATCGACGAGGTCGGCATCCCGTTGCTGCTTGACCGGATCTGGCAGTTGCGGGGCAATGTCACGGCCTACGACGCGGCGTATGTCGCGGCGGCGGAGTTGATGGCCTGTCCACTGGTGACCGGTGATGGTCGGCTCGCCAAGGCCAGCGGTGTCCGCTGCGAAATTCGATTGCTCGCGACCTCCTGACGCGGCTCCCAAGGCTCTTCGGCCTCGTGCCTATGAGCCTGCCAACCTGAGTGGAAGTGGCGGCCGACAAGAAGCGGTCGATATTGCGTGGCTCGACCGGCCACCCGTATCCGGCTGGTGCGGGCTGTGCTGGTAAGCGATCGACGGCGGTACAGCCGTCGCCAAGCCCGTATTCCCCGCGTCAATGAGCGGGCACGGAGACACAGACAACGATGGTGTCCTCCAGCGCCTCGACGATCCCCGCTGCCTGCTCCGGGACGTGCACGAAGTCGCCGGCACGGGCCGTCACGGCGTCGCCCCCGGCGCCCACCCGAAACGTCCCGCTGAGCACCACCCAGACTTCCGCGTATGCGGCCGGCAGGTCGGCCCGCGCCCCGACAGCGAAGAACGCCGGGTACGCGCTCATCGACCGGCCCACCTCATCGCGAAAGCCCTGCCCGACAAGAATCCGGTCGTCGAAGCGGACCCGGTCGTTGCCGATCGTCGAACTGAACCGGCGGGGCCGTACGGGCGAGTCAGGCATGTCGAACCCCTTCCTGGGAGAGCGGGTCAGGCGTCGAGGTCCGCCGTGGCGACGACGTGGACGGGTGGGGCCTGGATCCCGAGTTGCCGCGCGATGGCCGGGATCTCCGGATCCGCGAGGAACCCTTCATAGTCCTCATCGTTCCAATCGAAGACGGACCACGCCCGGTGCGGGTCGTCGGGATCGAAGAAGAGCTGGGCGCGTCGGCAGCCGTGCTCACGCCGCTTCGCCGCACCGACCGTGGTGAACACCTCCAGGAAACGGGCGCGGTCGGTGACCCTGGTGATGGTGACGATCACCTGTCTGCTCCTCAGCTCCGTGGGGCGACGCTCGACCTCGAATGGGAACCGTAAGACTTCGAGTCTGGTTGAGGTCAAGGTCCGGGCGGCGCGCCGCCGGTCGGATACTGGGCGGGCGACGGAGGCGGTTGGTAGATCGACGCGGTGGACGATTCACGGGGAACGGGTGGTCGACAGCAGCCGACAGTCGCGGTTGGGCATCGCGGACGTGGAGTTGCCGGACGGGCTCGCTTCGAGCAGTACATAATCCGGGCGCCCCGATCGGCCATGGTCGCCGTGCTCGACCGCCAGGAGCGCCTGTTGCTTACGCGGCGCCATGCAACCCCGCTCACTCGCGAATCGTCAGGGGGCTGTGGGAGTGAAGGAGAGCTTGTATGAAACCGAGCGTGACGAGCAGTTCCACAGCTTCGTGCTCAGCCGGCGCGCCGGGCTCGTACACACGGCGACGCTGCTGACCGCGGGCGACGCGCATCTGGCCGAGGATCTGGTCCAGTCCACCCTGACCAAGCTGTACGTCGCCTGGCCGGCGTTCCAGCGGGCGGACAACATCGAGGGCTACCTGCGCCGGACCCTGGTCAACGCGCTCACCGACGAACGCCGTCGGTGGTGGCGCCGCCACGAACTCTCGGTGGCGAAACTTCCGGACCGGCCCCGCGCCGAACCGGACAGCAGCGGCGACCTCGACGACGGCCTGCGCGCGGTCCTGCGCGACCTGCCACCGAAGATGCGCGCTGCAGTGGTGTTCCGCTACTTCTACGACCTTCCCGTAGCCGACACCGCCGACGCCCTCGGTTGCTCCGAGGGAACGGTGAAGAGCCAGACCGCCCGCGCCCTGGACCGGATGCGGGCTGCCCTTGCCGAGTTTCCCCTGACAGGAGCCACCCGATGATGGATCTGCACGACCGGCTCGCTCGCATCGCCGGCCCGGCCGCCGAGCCGTCGGCGGCCGAGGCCGACGCCGACCTGGCCCGGGGCCGCCGAGCGCTGCGCCGCCGCCGGTCCGTCCGCGCCCTCGGTACTTCGGCCTTCGCGGTCGCCGTGCTGGCCGTCGCCGCCACCTACGGCAACCAGGCCGCCCCGGCCACCACCCCTCCCGACAAGGCGCCGGCCCAGGTCGTCGCTACCCGCCTCGTGGCCTACGAGGGCAAGCAGCCACAAGGCTTCACGATCGACAAGGTTCCAGCGGGTTGGGAGATCCAGGGCGGCGGTGTCGGCCACCTGACGATTGCTCCCCAGAACGCGGCGGACAAGAACCCGGACGCCTTCGTCAACAAGATCGCCATCATGCTGCAGTCGAAGGACGACCACTCCACCCCGACCGGTACGCAGCTTGACGTCGGCGGCAAGCCCGGCGTGCTCAATGTTGCCCAGGGCAGCCACGGCGGCAAGAACCTGTGGGTCAAGCAGCCCGATGGCCTCTGGATGCTGGTGCAGATCTGGGACGCCCACGGCTGGACCCAGCAGGACATCGTCGAGTTCGCCGATGGCATCCAAGTCCAGCCGGGCGCCGAACGCGGCGTCGGCTGACGGTCCGTCCCCCGCCGCGCGCCTCTACGCGGGAGCGCGCGGCGGGGTACGCGCGCGGTCCGTCCGCCGGGCTGCTTCGGTGTGCAGCGAGCACGCCCCCAACCCGGTAAGGCTTGGGCACAGCGACATCCTTCCAGCCCGCCCCACAGGGCAAGCCACCTCAGGTGTCACCTACCGGTGTAGCAGACCCCCGGGTCGACGGAGGGCGGCCGGCGAGCAGATCAGCGGCAGTCACCGACGCACGCAGACAGCAGTCTCGATCTTTGCAAGGCAGGTTAGGAGATCAAAATTGCCGCCAACCTCATGATCAACCGGACGAAAGGGGTGGGGGTCCCGCGGGGTCGGGACGTGTGGCCCTGCTCGGTGGGGGTGGTGGGAGGGCACTTTGGTGGTGTACCGGGCGAGTGTGAGGGGGCAGGACCATGGAAACCGGCTACACCGTCGATCAGCTGCGGGCCGCCGCGACCGATGCGATCCGCGCGCCGTCCCTGCACAACGTCCAGCCGTGGCGGTTCCGTCTGCGCGACGGCGGGATCGAGGTGCTGGTCGACCCGGCGCGTCGGCTGCCCGCCACCGACCCGAGCGGCTGGGGTGCCCGCGTCGCCGGTGGGGCGGCCCTGTTCAACCTGCGCCTGGCCCTGGCGGTGGCGGGCGCCCCGGCGACGGTCCGACTGCGTCCGTACCCGGCGCAACCGGACGTGGTGGCCCGGCTGCTGCCTGACGTGCCCCGCCGGCCCACCCCCGTCGAGCAGACCCTGTACGCGGCCATCCCCCGCCGGTTCAGCAACCGCGCCCCGTTCTGGCCCGATCCGGTCCCGGCCGACGCGCGCTGGCGGCTCGGTGAGGCGGCCCGGGCCGAGCACTGCTGGTCGGAGCTGCTGATCGGGATCAGCGCGGTCAACGCGTTCGCCGAGATCGCCCATGGCGCGCACCGGGTCCTCGAGCGCGACCCCGCCTACCGGACGGAGCGGGAGGCGTGGGTACGCGCCGAGCACGCACCGGACGGGATACCGGCAGCCGCCGGCGGCCCGCAGGCCGAGCCGCAGGACCTGCTGCCGTCGCGGGGCTTCGGCACCTCGCAGCGAGCGCCCGGCCGCGACTTCGAGCCGGAGCCGCTGGTGGCGGTGCTGGGTTCGGCCGGCAACACCGCCGTCGACCAGGTCGTCGCCGGTCAGGCGTTGCAGCGGGTGCTGCTCACCGCCACCGACGCCGGGCTGTCGGTGTCGATGCTGTCCCAGCCGATCGAGGTGCCGTCGGCACGGGAACAGCTCCGGATGTCGCTGGGGCGGTTCGGCACCCCGCAGATGGTCATGCGGATCGGGTACGGCCAACCAGGGCGACCTACCCCCCGCCGCCCGGTCGACGAGGTGCTGGACCTGCCGGTACGCCTGGCGTAGGGCCCGGTGCGGTCCGGCGTCACCCGAACCGCACCGGGGCCGGCTGGTCGTCGCCGATCGCGGCGAGCAGGTCGGCCTCCCGGGCCGGGTCGAGGCCGACCGGCACCCGGGCCGGCCGACCGGCCCGAGCCGGGACCGTACCGACTCGGCGCAACCACGACCAGGTGTCCGCGACGGTGTCGGCCACCGGCCGGCAGGTCAGCCCGTCGGCGTACGCGCGACCAACGTCGAGCTGCTGCATCCACCGGAACTCGTGGCCCTCGGGAATCCAGATCGGCAGATCGTTCCAGGGCACCACGCCGGCGGCGAGGAGCTGTTGCGGGTCGGCCCAGCGCAGCCGGGCGTCGGCGCCGGTGGCCGCGACGCCGGCGGTGAGCAGCTCACCGATGGTGGCGTGCCCGGGCCGGCTCACCACGTTGACCGCTCCGCCCCGGCGCGCGACTCCGGCATCCAGCAGGAAGGCCGCCAGGTCCCGGACGTCGACGTACTGCACCGGCAGGTCGGCCGGGCCGGGCGCGAGGACATCGCCGCCCCGGGCGACGCGGGTCAGCCACCACGGCAGCCGGCCGATGTCCTCCCCGGGGCCGAGGATCAGCCCGGCCCGGGCGAGCAGTACGCGGTCGCCGAACACCTCCCGCAACGCCCGTTCGGCACCGGCCTTCAGCGTCGGGTAGTCGCCGTCGGCGGCGCCCGGGTCGGCGTCGACCACCGGAGCCTGCTCGGTCGCCCCGGCCGCCACCGGCGGCGCGTAGACGGACGCGCTGGAGACGTACACGTAGTGGTCGATCCGGTCGGCCAGCGCCCGCGCCACCGCCTGCGCGGCCCGGGGCGCACCGTCCCAGGTGTCGACGACGAGGTCCCACTCGCCGTCGGCCAGCGCGGCCAGCCCGTCGGGCGTCGTCCGGTCACCCACCAGTCGCCGTACGCCCTCCGGCGGCGGCGCCCCGTGGCGCCCCCGGTTGAACACCGTGACCGACCAGCCACGGTGGACCGCCTCGGCGACGATCGCCCCGCCCACGAATCCCGTTCCACCCAGCACGAGGAGTCTCATGCCGTCCACCCTGCCGTTGCGCCGCGGCCACCGGACGCCCTGTTCACCGTCAGCGGATCTGCCGAAGGCAGAACCCGGGGTGGGGCGCCCGCGCCCGCCGGACGTCTGACTGTCCGGCCGGGACGCGGGCTCGGACGGGCGGCACCGCGGGCACGGCGGGCACCGCCGGCCGGCTCCTTCATCGAAGGTTGGCAACTGCCATCGTCGGCCCGGCCGGACGCGGGAGTCAACAGCTTCCGGAAAACTATCGATAGCCAGCTACGCGACCGGAGCCGCGCTGTCGCGGATGACGAGTTCGGTCGCCAGTTCGATGCGCGGACTCTCCACCTTCTCCCCCTTGGCCAACCGCAACACCGTCCGCGCCGCCAACATCCCCATCTCCGCCAACGGCTGACGCACCGTGGTCAACGGCGGCGAACACCACCGCACCTCCGGCAGATCATCGAACCCCACCACACTGATGTCGTCCGGCACCCGCAACCCCCGCTGACGCACCGCCTCGTACACACCCAACGCCATCTGGTCACTCGACGCGAAAATCGCCGTCGGCGGATCCGCCAACCCCAACAACCGCATCCCACCCGAGAAACCGGCCTCGTGGTAGAAGTCCCCGGGGCACACGAGATCCTCGTCGACCACCAGCCCGGCGGCCTCCAGGGCGGCCCGGTAGCCGTCCATCCGCGCGCGACTGCACATCAACTGCGGCGGCCCGCCGATGAACCCGATCCGCCGGTGCCCCAGACCGATCAGGTACTCCGTCGCCCGCAGGCCGCCGGCCCAGTTGGTGACGCCGATCGTCGGCGCGTCCCGGGCCGGCAGGCCGTCGGCGTCGACGACGACCAGTGCGACGCCGAGCCGGCGCAGTTCGTCCTGCAGCGGCGGCTCCACCATCGAGGTCACGAAGATGACGCCCTCGGTGCCGCGCCGGCGCATGCCGTCGAGCCACTGCTGGGCCGAGGAGGTACGCCGGTGGATGGCCGACACGACCGTGCCCACCCCGGCGGCGTGCGCCACGTCCTCCACACCCCGGATGATCTCCACCGCCCACGGGCTGTCCAGGTCGTTGAAGACCAGATCCACCAGGCCCGAACTCGTTCGCGTGCTCGACGACCGGCGCTGATAGCCGTGTCGCGTCAGCAGTTCCTCCACCCGTTCCCGGGTCTGCGGCGCCACATCCGACCGGCCGTTGAGCACCCGCGACACCGTGGGCACCGACACTCCGGCCAGATCCGCTATCGACGAGATGGTGACCTTGCGGGTGTCTCTGGCAGCCACAGCATTCTCCCGATACGGCGACAAGGCCCGTACGGCGACCAGGGGCGACCGGGACGGGCGGCCGGCTGCCTCCCTCACCCTAGTGCCGGAAATTTCGCGTTGCCTACCGGTAGTTGGTCCAGCTCACACCGGTGCCGCCGGCCGCGGGCCGGCACTTCCGGGCCGTCAACTCCGTGGGGCCGCCGCGCTGTCGCGGATGACGAGTTCGGTGGCCAGTTCGATGCGCGGACTCTCCACCTTCTCCCCCTTGGCCAACCGCAACACCGTCCGCGCCGCCAACATCCCCATCTCCGCCAACGGCTGACGCACCGTGGTCAACGGCGGCGAACACCACCGCACCTCCGGCAGATCATCGAACCCCACCACACTGATGTCGTCCGGCACCCGCAACCCCCGCTGACGCACCGCCTCGTACACACCCAACGCCATCTGGTCACTCGACGCGAAAATCGCCGTCGGTGGATCCGCCAACCCCAACAACCGCACCCCACCCGAGAAACCGGCCTCGTGGTAGAAGTTGCCCGGCTGGATCAGCCGGTCGTCGATGGGGATGCCGGCCGTCTCCAGCGCCGCGCGGTAGCCGTCCATCCGGGCCCGGCTGCACATCAACTGCGGCAGTCCGGCGATGAACCCGATCCGCCGGTGACCCAGACCGATCAGATACTCCGTCGCCCGCAGGCTGCCCGCCCAGTTGGTGGCACCGATCGTCGGCGCGTCCTGGGAGGGGACGCCGGCCGGGTCGACGATCACCACCGGGATGTTGAGCCGACGCAGCTCGGCCTGTTGCGGCGCTTCGAGAGTGGAGGTCACGAAGATGACGCCCTCGGTGGAACGGGTCCGGATGTTGTCCAGCCACTGCTTGGCCGAGGAGGTACGCCGGTGGATGGCCGACACGACCGTGCCGACCCCGGCGGCGTGCGCCACGTCCTCCACACCCCGGATGATCTCCACCGCCCACGGGCTGTCCAGGTCGTTGAAGACCAGGTCCACCAGGCCCGAGCTGGCCCGCATGCTCGGCGGCCGGCGCCGGTAGCCGTGCCGCGTCAGCAGCTCCTCCACCCGTTCCCGGGTCTGCGGCGCCACATCCGACCGACCGTTGACCACCCGCGACACGGTCGGCACCGACACCCCGGCCAGGCGCGCGATCGCCGCGATGGTCACGGTCCGGTTCTCGTTGGCAGCCACGGGGCGCCCCTCCCTCTCCTCGCTAGTGCCTTGACGCTGCCGGCCAGGCCGCCGACGAGCTGGCGTTCGGCGACGGCGTAGCAACCCAGCGCCGGGACCATGGACGGTACGACGTACGCCAACGGTGTCGTCAGCGTACTGGTCCGGGGAACGCGCAGCACCCGACGGTCCGGAAGTTTCAGCCCGCTGCCGGAACTTTCGACATGCTGGCCGGCACGTTACGACGCGTTTACGCCTACGGTCAAGGGGGTGTCGCAAGCGGACCCGCAGCCGCTACCGTGGGCAAAATCCCGGAGCTTCCAGAGTGGAGACTTCCGGAAAATCACCGGGATCAGACACCTGAAGGAGTCGAACATGTCGACCGAGATCACAGACGTGGCCACGGCCCGGTCGATCCGCAACCCCGTACTCACCGGCTTCCACCCGGACCCGTCCATCCTGCGGGTCGGCGACGACTACTACCTGGCCACCTCGACCTTCGAGTGGTATCCGGGCGTGCGCGTGCACCACTCGAAGGACCTCGTGCACTGGCGCGCCATCGGCGGCATCATCACCGAGCGTCGCCTGCTCGACCTGCGTGGCTGCGGCGACTCCAACGGAATCTGGGCACCCGACCTCACCTACCACGACGGGCTGTTCCATCTCGTCTACAGCGACGTGGCCAGCTTCGCCAGCGGCTACTGGGACGCGCAGAACTTCCTCACCACCGCGCCGGCCGTCACCGGCCCCTGGTCGGACCCGGTGCGGCTGCACTCGCACGGCTTCGACGCCTCGCTGTTCCACGACGACGACGGCACGACCTGGCTGCTGTCGATGAGCGCCGACTGGCGACCCGGCCGCGACCGCTTCGGCGGCATCGAGATTCAGCAGTACGACCCGGCCCAGCGACAACTGGTCGGCCAGGCCCGGATCATCTTCACCGGCACCGAGGTCGGCGTGACGGAGGCGCCGCACCTCTACCGCCGCGACGGCTGGTACTGGCTGGTCACCGCCGAGGGCGGCACCAGCTGGGAGCACCAGGTCACGGTCGCCCGCTCGCGCGAGCTGTTCGGTCCGTACCAGGTCGACCCGGCCGGACCGCTGCTCACCTCCGTCGGTCGGCCGGAACTCACCCTGCAGAAGGCCGGCCACGGCAGCCTGGTCCGCACCCAGCGCGGCGAGTGGTACCTCGCCCACCTGGTGGCCCGCCCCTACACCCCGTTGGGCAACTGCGTCCTCGGGCGGGAGACCGCCCTGCAGAAGGTCGACTGGTCGGCCGGCGGCTGGCCCAGCATTCCCGGCGGCATCCCGGCCGACGAGATCCCCGCCCCGAACCTGCCGACCCGACCGTGGCCCGACGAGCCGGCCACCGACCACTTCGACACGCCCGAACTGGCCAGCTGGTGGTCGACCCTGCGCCGGCCGGCCACCGACGACTGGATCGACCTACGCTCCCGCCGCTCGCACCTGCGCGTCTACGGTGGCCAGTCGCCGGTCGGGAAGCAGACGCCGAGCCTGGTGGCACGACGGGCCGGAGCGGCCCGCTGCTCGCTGGAGACGGTCGTCGAGTTCGACCCCGGTGACCACCGCCACCTGGCCGGGATCACCGGCTACTACAACACCCAGAACTGGCACTACCTCTACCTGGCCCGCGCCGACGACGGGCGGACCGTGCTGGAGCTGCTCAGCTGCGACAGCGGCCGGCGCACCGCGTACCCGCAGTTCACGGTCGACACCGGCGGCGCCGCCCGGGTCGGCCTGCGGGTGACGTTCGACGGCCCGGTACTGCGCTTCGGCTACGACCTGGGCGACGGCTGGCACCAGGTACCGATCGAGTTGGACGCCACCATCCTGTCCGACGAGCACGCGGCGCTGGTCGTCGACGGCGAACCGGCGGCCTGGGGCTTCACCGGCTCGTTCCTCGGCCTGTGGGTACAGGATCTCGGCGGCGACGGCCGCTACGCCGACTTCGACCACGCCACCTATCGCGAACACTGACCCCGACCCGACCGGCGGAAGGCCCCACCGATGTCATCCTCCACGCAGCCGCTACGCAGCCCACGACCCGCCACCGCGCCCGGACCGGGCACCGGCGCCCCGGCGGCCCGCCCCGTCGAGGTGGTCGGCACCGGCCAGGTCGTCTGCCTCACCTTCGACGACGGACCGCACCCGGTCCACACCCCGCGCCTGCTCGACGTGCTGGCCGCCCACCAGGTCCGGGCCGTGTTCTTCCTCCAGGGCGACCGCGTCACCGAGCACCCCGACGTGGTACGCCGGATCGCCGCCGCCGGGCACACGCTGGCCAACCACGGCATGCACCACGACGACATGAGCGGTTGGACCGCCGGCCGGATCGCCTCGGACCTGCTGCAGACCAACGCGGTCATCCGGCAGGCCGTGCCGTACGCCCCGGTGCTCTGGTTCCGCGCCCCGTACGGCGCCTGGGGCCAGAGCCCCACGGTGGCGACCGCGCTGGGGATGCGGCCGATGGGCTGGCGGCTGGCCGTGACCGACTGGGAGCCGCCCGGCACCGACGAGCTGCTCCGGCGCATCACCGAGGGGGTCACCCCCGGCGCGGTGGTGCTGCTGCACGACGGCGGCGGTGACCGGAGCCAGACCGTCGACGCCGTCGACCGGGCGATACCGGTGTTGCGGGCCCACGGCTGGCGCTTCACGCTGCCCGACGCCCGCTGACCGAGCGGCGCGGGGTCGCCAGCCAGGCCCGGCGGGCCGCGGCACCCGTCAGCAGGGCCAACGCGGCGGCGCACAACCACACGAACAGGTCACCGACCGACGCGTAGACCGTGCGGACTCCCTTCGTCGGCACGTACGCCACCATCGTCTGCTGGTCGGTGGTGAAGTAGTTGGACGAGGCCAGCACCCGGCCCTGATAGTCGACCGCCTGCGCGAGCCCGTTCGTGTCCTGCCGCACCAGCGAGTAGCCGTTCTCGATCGCCCGGATGGTGGCTTTCTGCGTGTGCACCTCGCCGAACTCCCGCCAGTCGTTCGCCGGCACCAGCATCAGGTCCACACCGTCGCGACCACCCTGCCGGGCCAGGCCGGGAAAGTCGGCATCGAAGCAGATCAGGTTCGCGAGCCGACCGTACGGGGTGTCGACCGTGGGGACCACGCCGTCGCCCGGCAGGTAACGCTCGGCCCGGACGGATCCGCTGTCGCGCAGGAGCCCCGGCACTGGTCGCTGAATCCGCCGTTCGACCTGTACGACCCGGAGCTTGCCGCGCGGGAGATCACCGCCGCGCAGGTCGAGGACGCCTGGCGTGGGGTTGAGCTGGCGCCCGACTACGACGACGAGGACCAGTCAGCAGCGGACGCCGTCCGAGGCGGTCGTGCTTGATTTGGCGCGCCGGCACGTCCCTCGCGCGGATGGTGACCGAGGTGGACGAGTCCGGTGTGATATCCCTGGTGGAACTCGTGGAGGCCCTTGCACACCCCTGTTGGGAGGCAAAGCGCCTGCTCGGCATGGCCAAGAAGTGGGCGTCACGGGACGAAAGCCCCCAATAGAAGCGGCAGAATCGCCTCAGGCGGCGGGGACCAACTGCTCCAGGTTCCGCCAGTCCTTGGCTGCCCAGTCCATCAACTGGCGTACACGCTCCTTGCCTTCGTTGATCACGACGTCGATGAAGCACTCACACTTCGTCAGCTCCCGTTCGTTGATCATGCACACCACGATGCCCGCGATCTGCATACCTCTCGACACCGCTACGAGCTGCTGATCCCAGGGCAGCGGTATCCGCTTGGCGATCTCATTGCCGAAGACCCTGACCACACGGGGCGTGCTGAGCCACTCCAGCAGGAAGCCCACCAGATCGCCGATCCGATCATGAAGCCAGTCCTTGCCGTCCAGGGCGGCGCGGGCGAGACGAGCAAGTCCCTTGCAGTTCCGCCCTGACCAGTCAACCGTCAGCCGGCTCCAGGCCCTGTCGCCCGCGTACCTGACCGCCTGAGCTGCGGCGGCATTGACCGCTCCGACCGCCAACGTCGCCTCGAAGTAGTCGACTGCTTCGGCCACCAGGGCGTCCCGCGCTGCGGGTGAGAGCCTATGGCGTGGCCGAGCCGACACCCTGACTGGACGCGGCGGACTTGCCGCTCGTCGAGTCCGCGCCGGTGACTTCGGCTTGGCCTTCTTGGGAGACTGCTTGGCGTACTCGGACAGGCGCTTGCCCGGCGGCACTTCCGGTCGACCGACATGCTGCGGACACCGCTGACCGACGCGGCCGACCCGCCGTTGACAGGCACGCCCGTCCTCATCACGCGGACCCCGGCATTTGATCTTCTGCTTGCGCGGCCTCTGAACCATAGCCGAACGTAAACAGACCAACACGAAGCATTACAGCCGCCGATCATGTCGGATCTAGGACACGCCGCCCGCCGCGATCCTCCGACGTTTGGTTTGCAACCGACCCGCAAGGTGCGCCCGGCTGAACTCGGACATGCGACCTTGGGATTAAAAAGGCCGAAAACCTACGTTTCAGGCGTTACCAGCGGTGACCAGATCGGCCGTCTGACCAAGAGAATCGGCAGGGCCAAACGCTCCTGACCACGGTCGGTTACGGCCGACACAGGTGGGGCCGGATGGGACCGGCAAGCCGAGCAGGTCCGTCTCCAACTTGTTCCGCACGGGCAGTCGGCAAGCCCGAACCGCCGGTTCATGGGTCAAGCGGTAGCGATTGAGGCGGCTCCGCGAACATGTGGACTTCCCCTGCGCGAGCCCCACGAGTAGCGTCACGTTGCTACGCCGTGTCGTTTGAGCAGCGATCTTCGCGAGAGGAGCCACATGGCCAAGGGCAAGCACAGCGAATTCGAACGGGTTCCCCTCCCGGATTGGTTTTCTCCGAGCGGCGAGAAGATGTGGCTACTTCTCTACAAGGAGAAGTCCCGAATCAAGGTCACCGGATACAACATCGACATGCGAGTGACCGAAGTGCAGAGCCGCCGGGGCACCAACCAGTCCTTCGGCGGGGCTCACGTTGTAATCGACGTTTCCGCCCAGCCGGGTACGGCGAAGTCGACCGGCGACGAAGATCAATAGCTTCAGCGATCGTTCGCGGGGTCGCCCAACGCTCACCCGGACGAGCGACCCCGCTCTCAACGCCTCCAGCCATACCGGCGCATCTGGCGGTCAACCTGCCAGCGGGCGTACGCCCTGAGACCTTGCTCCCTGCGTACCTGCGCTGCCGTCCTCCTCGCCCAAGGACGATGAGACCGACGCGTCTGCTGCTCGTAGTCGACCGAGTGGACGAGAACCCCTCGGCTACCCGAGGTCCACTTTGCCATCTCCTTTCGGATTTTTTCGATTTCCCGGACCAGTTCGGGCAATCCCTTCGGGCCGACCGCCGACTGGTCGTACGTACCGAGGTCGAGCGGATAGGGCGGATCGGTGTAAGGCTTACCTTCAACATCTTCGTACTCGATCATAACCGTGTACTCCATCGGGAATTCCTCCCTCTTGGCGTACCGGTCGGGGAAGGAGTCGAAGAGAAAGCTGATAGTGCGCCCGGGAGCCACCATGGGTATCGGCTCACGGAAGACCCGAGCTTCTCCAACCGCAGAGTTGGGGAAGGTTGAGACTAAGGGCTGGTCGAACTTGATGCGCACGTCGCGAGCCATGGTTGCCCCGATATTTCGGATCGTGAGGTAGATCGCGAAATCACGGAACTCAAAGTCCACGATGACATAAGGGCGCGACTTCTGCTGCTCAACTCCCCGAATGTGGATGAGTTGCGCAAGTGCGATCCCGCCGCCGACCACCACGGTGAGGAACGTGCCTACGGCCGACCACTCCGCCGGCCCCCATGAGGAAAAGTCCACGGCCTTTGTCAGCTTCCCGTTACCGCGCCCGAGACGATGCCAACGAACAGATCTCGACCTACCCCACCCACATACGCGGCCGTCTTGCGCAAAGCGCTTCTCTGCTTCGGATCGGCCTCACGATCGGCGGCTAGGCGAAGCGCGTCGATGAGCTGATCTACCCGGTACTCCGGCTTAGGCCAAGCCCCAACCGTTCGCAGGGCATGTCCGGTAGGGCGGAAGATCCGATCAATATCGTTGAGCTCGCCGAAGCCCCTCGTAACCGAATGACCGAAGAACGGCGGCTGCTCGGTGGCGAGTGCCCGAAGAGCAAGGTCGACATCCCGTCGGTCCATGTCGATCCTCTCGGCAATCGCGCCGGGGGCAATCGACGTGATCCCTTCCTCAGTCAGCTCAACGATGACTCGCAGCACAGGTAGGTCGCGTTCCTCCCACGTCGGATTCACCATGGCCGACACTGTAGCCAGACGGTGCGACACGTCAGGTGTTGCTCGCGCACGAACCGCAGGACTCGGAGCCGTCTACCTTGTCGGCGTGCGACCCTGACTGTTGTCTACGCGCCCCCTATCTGCCGACTGATTACGGCTGCGGTCACGTCCACCGCCACGTCGCGCCCGGCCGACCCGAGCCAGCTTGCGGTCTTCCGCAGCCACCCGCGCTTCTCCTCGTCTGGCTCACGGTCGGCCGCGAGTTGGAGAATCTGGATCATCTCGTTCAGCCTAACTTCGGCGCTTGGCCACTGGCGGATCGCGCGCCGGGCGTGGCCGGTTGGCTGCCACACGCGTTCGTATCCGCCCTCGAACCTGCGGTCTGCCTTGACAAAAAACGGCGGATCCTCAGCCAGCAGGCCCTTCAGCGCCGCCTGTATCGCCGCATCGTCCAAGCCAAGGCGCTCGGCGATGTCCGCCTCCGATGCCGTCCCGTTCTGTTCGTCGCACAGTTCAACGGCTGCCCGAAGCACAGGCAGGTGCTGCTCGGTCCATGTCGGATAGCTCATGGCTCACTACGGTAAGCAGGCTGTGCGACAGGCTCGGAGGCACCGAGTTCCGCTTGGTCCGGTGGGACCTGCACCGCCGCTACTTGCTGCCAATGGCGCGCTTGGTCATCCCAGAATGCCGCTTGGCCTTCTGCCCGGAGGATGTCCGGGACCTGCTGCATCGCCTGGTGCAACCCCTCATCACTCTGAGCCGTGATCTTGACCTGGGTGGTTCTGGTCTTCGGCGTGCGGCTCACCCGCAGCTCGAACGTTGGGGCCGGGGCGTCCTCCTTGAGCTGAGCCTTGAGCCGGTTGGCGACATCGGACAGCAGCAACCCAAGAAGATCACTAGGGGTGGACATGAGGAGGGCCATCCCGATTTCGATCAAAACCTTCGGCTCGGGCACCCATGAGAACTGGAACAGCTCAGCAAGCTCGACGGATAGCCCCGGCGGCAGTGTCTCCGCTGTGGCCAGCGTCGCTGGCGCAGGGAAGTACGATGCGTCCGCCGCGATGGCCAGGTCGTAGGGAGGCTTGCCACGCGTAGCGAAGGTCTCGGTCGTGGAGAAGGAGAAGCCGCCGGGCGCGCCAGCCTCTAGCCGCTCGGCCTCGAACCGCCCCCACACTTCCTCGTCGATGTCGAACTCTGTCCAGACCGCGAGTTCGCCATCATCCATCTGCTCCATCCCAGCGGTGACGTTCATGGGGGCTATCGGGCGCGCGAGGTCGTGTTGGAACCGCATCGGGAGGCCGCCACTCGCGATCACCTCGGCCATCTGGTGCAAGGCGCTCTCAGCTAGTGTCGCGTAATTGAGATCTTTTACGTGGCTTGGTGTTACTTCGTCCTGGTTGACTTTGGCTCGTGGCGTTGACGCAGCAGCAGCGGGCTG
>BIFP01000028.1 GCA_005402585.1 Micromonosporaceae bacterium KJ-029
CCATCAGAACACCCACCAACCGGCAAGCACCCATCCGGGGCATTTCGTTCACCACACCCGCCGCTCTCGCGCCGGGCACTTTTACTACGTTACCCGGTGGTTTCTACCGTGTCAAACCGGCTCGTGCCGCTTTGTCGCGCTTCAAAACCATTTCTCCGGGCACCACAATCCGACCGGCTTCCGCCGCTCTCGTCGTGGTTTTGGCAGGCCAGCCGCTGCGGTCTCCCGCTAGCGCGCCTGGTTCCCTGCCGGCGGCCAACCTTACCCGGTCGGTTCCGCCTCGCCAAATCCGCCTCGCGGCGAATCCGGGGCACCACCCGGTCTCGGTGTCGGCGGGGTGAACCCGTTCGATCCGAGAAGTCGACCTGCGCTCCGTCCTGAGGTCTTTCGACCTGTTCGTCCGTTCCGCGCTGGCAGAGAGAAAGTTACGCGTCCGGCGGATTGATCGTCAAATCCGCCGGACGCGTTCCGCGTCACATTGCCGGGGTCAGGAACGGCGAGCCAGCTCCACGCCGGCGAACGAGCGCTTGCCCCGACGCAGCACGAGGTACCGGTCGTGGAGCAGGACCTCCGGCGCGATCACCGCATCGGCCTCGGTCACCCGGTTGTTGTTGACGTAGGCACCACCCTCCGCGATCACCCGGCGCGCCTCCTTCATGCTCGGCACCAGGCCGGACTCCTTGAGCAGGGTGGCCACGTCCGGCAGCTCGTCGAGGTGGACCAGGCCGGCCTCGGTCAGCGCCGCGCGCAGGGTCGCCGGGGCCAGTTCCTCCAGCGACCCCCGTCCGAACAGGGCCTGACTGGCGGCAACCACCTGCGCCATCTCCCGCTCGCCGTGCACGAGGGTGGTCAGCTCCTCGGCGAGCGCCCGCTGGGCCGCCCGGGCGGCCGGACGCTCCGCGGTCTCCTTCTCCAGCGCCTCCAGTTCCTCCCGGGTACGGAAGCTGAAGTAGCGCAGGTAGCGGCCCACGTCCCGATCGTCGACGTTGATCCAGAACTGGTAGAAGGCGTACGGGCTGGTCATCTCGGGGTCGAGCCAGACCGCGCCGCCCTCGGTCTTGCCGAACTTCGAGCCGTCCGACTTCGTCACCAACGGCGTGGTGAACGCCTGCACCGGCCCGAGGCCACGGCGGCGGACGTAGTCGACGCCCGCCGTGATGTTGCCCCACTGGTCGGAGCCGCCGAACTGGAGCTGGCAGCCGTACCGTCGGTGCAGCTCGAAGAAGTCGTTGGCCTGCAACAGCTGGTAGCTGAACTCGGTGAAGCTGATCCCGCTCTCCAGCCGGGCCCGGACCACCTCCCGGGCCAGCATCTTGTTGACCGGGAAGTGCTTGCCCACGTCGCGAAGGAACTCGACCACCGACATCTCGGCGGTCCAGTCCAGGTTGTTGACCAGTTGGGCTGCGTTGTCGCCGGTGTACGACACGAAGGGCGCGAGCTGGTCGCGGATCCGCTGGACCCAACCGGCGACGACCTCCGGTGAGTTGAGGGTGCGCTCCGCGCTCTCCTTCGGGTCACCGATCTGCCCCGTCGCCCCACCGACCAGCAGCAGCGGCCGGTGCCCGGCGAGCTGGAGGCGGCGGGCCGTGGCGACCTGCATGAGGTGGCCGACGTGCAGGCTCGGTGCGGTCGGGTCGAAGCCCACATAGTAGGCGGCTCCGGCGCCGTCGAGCAGCGCACGCAGCTCCTCGGGGTCGGTGGAGTCCTGGATCAGGCCACGCCACCGCAGGTCGTCGATCAGGGAGCCCCGCCCGGACGGCGGGAGGTTGCTGTCGGTCACGGTCACGAATTCTCCCCCATCCAGCGGGTCCGCACCTACCGGGTTCCGCCACGCCACCCCCGGGCTACGCTGACGGCGCCAAGATCGAGGAGGCTGCCGTGGAGATGCCGGAGATGTCGGGCGGTTTCGTCGAACTGCTCGGGCTGGAGTTGGACGAGGTCACCGGCGACCGGGTGACGATCCGCTGGCAGGTACGCCCCGAGCTGCACCAGCCGTACGGCATCCAGCACGGCGGGGTCTACTGCTCGGTGGTGGAGACCGCGGCGAGCCTGGGCGGCGCCCGCTGGCTGGGCGACCGCGGGCACGTGGTCGGTGTGTCCAACCAGACCGACTTCCTGCGGGCGGTGCGCGAGGGCGAGCTGACCGCGGTCGGCACCCCGGTGCACCGGGGACGCAGCCAGCAGCTGTGGCAGGTGGAGATCACCGACGCCGACGCCCGGCTGGTCGCCCGCGGCCAGGTCCGCCTGCAGAACCTCTACCCGGCCGCTGCCTGACGCGGGGGCCGCCGTCCCGATGAGCACGGCGACGGCTTCTCAAGATCGGAAGCCGGTGGCTACCGGGCCGGTAACACCTCTGTCAGCTGCCCCGCGTCGTCGCGGTACTCGGCTCCGGTACGCGGACAGATGTACCGGCCGTCGTCCTTAGCAACCAACGGCTCGCCCGTCCGACCTACCCAGCCCACCCGTCTGGCGGGCACTCCGACCATGAGCGCGAAGTCCGGAACGTCCCGGGTGACCACGGCCCCCGCCGCGATCAGCGCCCATCGACCGATGACGACCGGTGCCACGCAGACGGCTCGCGCCCCGATCGCCGCGCCCTCGCCGACGACCACCCCGACCGCCGTCCAGTCCTCGCCGCTCTTGAGCCGCCCCTCCGGGGTCACCGAGCGTGGGTACTCGTCGTTGGTGAGCACCGCAGCCGGGCCGACGAAGACGCCGTCGGCCAACTGCGCCGGCTCGTAGACGAGGGCGTAGTTCTGCAGCTTGACGTTGTCGCCGAGACGCACGCCCGGCCCCACGTACGCACCGCGACCGATGATGCAGTTCCGGCCGACCGAGGCCTCCTCCCGGACCTGCGCCAGGTGCCAGACCCGGGTGCCGGGCCGAACGGTGGCGCGTTCGTCGACGTCGGCGGTAGGAGCGATCTGCACGTCGGCGCGCCCTGCCCCGTTCTCGTCGGTCATCCGTGGTCCCTTCCTCCGTGCGGCGGTGCCGTCCGGCCGGAGAACGTGGCTGCCGGCCGACTAGGCCGATGTAAGCAAGCCGAGGCAACGCACGGTATGGGCCACCCGGGGCGGGCTACGAACCGAATGGGCGCATCGCCCCGGCGGCATTGCTGTAATTCCGTCACTTGACTGGCGTACCCGACGACGACCTCGATAGCTTGCCGGACGGACCGTCCTGACCCACCCCTCAGCGAACGTGTCCTGTCCTGCCTAGCGAAACGGATGTCCGTGAAGTCATCGCACGCTGCCGCCGACGAACCGATCGGCGTGGCCGTCGTCGGGGCCGGTTACTGGGGTCCGAATCTCGTCCGCAACTTCCAAGCGTCCACTGAGTTCCGGCTGCGCTGGCTCTGCGACCTCGACGTGGGTCGGGCCGAGCGGGTTCTCGGCGGCTACTCGACGGTCGGCGCCACCGACGACCTGGCCGCGGTGCTCGCCGACGAGACGGTGCGGGCGGTCGCCATCGCCACCCCGGCCGGCACCCACCTGCAGGTGGCGATGGCGGCGCTGCGGGCCGGCAAGCACGTGCTCGTGGAGAAGCCGCTGGCGGCCAGTTCCGCGCAGGGGCGGGAGCTGGTCGCGGAGGCGGAGCGCCGGGGCCTGTCGCTGATGTGCGACCACACCTACTGCTACACGCCCGCTGTGCTGCGCATCCGCGACCTGCTGCACGGCGGGGAACTGGGCGAACTGCAGTACCTGGACTCCGTACGGATCAATCTGGGGCTGGTCCAGCGTGACATCGACGTGATGTGGGATCTGGCCCCGCACGACCTGTCCATCCTGGACTTCGTGCTTCCGCCCGGCGTGGTTCCGGTCTCCGTCGCGGCGCACGGCGCGGACCGAATCGGTGCCGGCCGGGCCTGCGTGGCGTACCTGACGCTGCACCTGAACACCGGGGCAATCGCGCACATCCACGTCAACTGGCTCTCGCCGGTGAAGATCCGGACCACGATCATCGGCGGCTCCAAGCGGACCCTGGTCTGGGACGACCTCAACCCCAGTCAGCGGCTCTCCATCTTCGACCGGGGCGTGGACGTCGCCTCGACTGAGGAACTCGGTGACGAGCAACGCCGCGACATGCTGGTGTCGTACCGCTCGGGGGACATGATCGCGCCGGCGCTGACGGAGCGGGAGGCGCTGCGCACCATGGTCGAGGAGTACGCCCGCTCCATCCGCAGCGGTACACCCGCGCTCACCGACGGCCGGTCCGGGCTGCGGGTGATCGCCATCCTGGAGGCCGCCTCCCAGAGTCTCGCCGACGGCGGACGGCGGGTCGACCTCGACGAATGGGCGACGGTGTGACCGGGCGGGTGAAGGGCGTGACGGAGCCGCACGGCGGCACGGATTGGAGCGGATTGCTGTCATGAGCGTGGTGGAGATCGCCGGGGCGCGCGCCCTGGTAACCGGTGGGGCGGGCACGATCGGCTCCCACGTCGTGGACGAGTTGGCCGCCGGCGGTGCCGCCGAGGTGGTCGTGCTCGACAACTTCGTTCGTGGCCGGCGGGAGAACCTCGCCCGGGCCCTGCCGCACGGCAACGTCCGCCTCGTCGAGGGCGACATCCGGGACGTCGCGCTGGTGCGCGAACTGACCGAGGGCAAGGACCTGGTCTTCCATCTCGCCGCCATCCGCATCACCCAGTGTGCCGAGGAGCCCCGGCTCGCCAACGAGGTGCTCGTCGACGGGACGTTCAACGTGCTGGAGGCGGCGGCCGCGGCCAAGGTACGCAAGGTCATCGCGTCGTCGTCGGCGTCGGTGTACGGGCTGGCCGACGAGTTCCCGACCACCGAGCGGCACCACCCTTACCACAACGACACGTTCTACGGCGCGGCGAAGGCGTTCAACGAGGGCATGCTGCGCAGCTTCCACAGCATGTACGGCCTGGATTACGTCGCGCTGCGCTACTTCAACGTGTACGGCCCGCGGATGGACATCCACGGGCTCTACACGGAGGTCCTGATCCGCTGGATGGAACGGATCGAGTCGGGCACGCCTCCGCTGATCCTCGGCGACGGCCTGCAGACGATGGACTTCGTCCACGTCGCCGACATCGCTCGGGCCAATATCCTGGCCGCTCGGGCCGACGTCACCGACGAGGTGTTCAACATCGCCAGCGGCACCGAGACCAGCCTGCGGGAGCTGGCCCAGGCACTCAGCGAGGTGATGAAGTCCGATCTGCCGCCGGAGCACGGGCCGGCCCGCGCGGTGAACGGGGTCACCCGCCGTCTGGCCGACACCACCGCCGCCGCCCAGAAGCTGGGCTTCCGCGCCGAGATCGGCCTGCACGAGGGGCTCCAGGGCCTGGTCGACTGGTGGCGGGCCGAGAAATGAGTGCGAGGAGTGAGCCGGGCCTGCGAGCCCCGCAGTCGCGAACGGAGGTGGCTCGGTGAGCGCGAGGAGTGAGCCGGGCCTGCGAGCCCCGCAGTC
>BIFP01000029.1 GCA_005402585.1 Micromonosporaceae bacterium KJ-029
TTCCGTGTACTTCGATGGACGCCCCAACGGGGACACCCCTTCCTCTGGACCAACGTCCAGTCTCAGGGTGTCCACATCTCAGGGGGAAGCCCAGTTCAACTCGCCCCGGAGTTGCACTCCATGTACATGATCAGCCGAGGACCCTAAAACCTGACCGGAATCTCTGGCGAGATTCGGGTCAGTGCCGATGGCCCGGGTGTCGACCTGGCCAGCGCGATCAACGACGTCGCAGCGCCGAAGGAGCGCCGGGCCGACCTGGCCCGCATCCAGCAACAGATCACCCGGTACGTCGACATGCGGGGTGCCCTGTCGGCCGAGCTACGAATGCGGCGCTGACCGTCATCGACGTTGCCTCGCAGGTCAACAGCCGTCATGACGGCCGTGGTCGTGGCGTCGGCCGCCTGCCTGGTCGCCACGGCCGTTCCTCCGGCCGCGACGCCGCTGCCAGTGCTGCTCGGCCTGCTCGTGCTCAATGGGACCTTCCGATCGGTGGGCCTCACCGCATACAACACGGTCGCCTTCGCCGACGTCACGCCGGGGCGGATGACCAGCGCCAACACGCTGATGTCCACGGTTCAGGAGCTGAGGGCTGGTCTGGGCGTCGCGGTGGGGGACGGCCCGCCCGGGGTACGGGCGCCGACGCGCCGTTCGTCGGCACGGGCGGGCCGATTACGTCATGCTTGAGCCGGTTGGGGTGGTGATCGCGCACAACTCGGCCCATACGGCCTTTCCGTTGCGGCAGCTGCGCACGCCCCACTCCTGGGAGATCGCCTCGATCAGCAGCAGTCCTCGCCCGCCGGCGTGGTTAGCATCGGGGCGGCGGGCGCGCGGGATGCTGGTGCTGGTGTCGCCCACTTCGACCAGGACGGTGCCGGGTGCAACGGTGACGACGAGCTCACCGTCGCCACGGGTGTGCTGGCTGACGTTCTGAACCAGCTCGCTGATCACGATCAGGACGTCATCGATCCATTCCGCATCGGGATCCTCGCAGGCTGACCGTAGGAGTGCGGCGCGGGCGCTGTGCCGAAGCGGTGAGGCGGAATCCCCGTTGCGGAATCGCCGTCGTAGGACCTCCACCGTCCTGCCGTCCTCCCGCATGGCCCATCACTGCCCGGCAGCATGACAGGTAAACGACGTCTGCGCCCGCGTTCGACGGCGAACCGAGGGATACGTCATCCCGACACGACAGGGCCACCGCGTGGACAAACCCCCCGCCACTACTGTGCGTGACGGGTCGTCGCTCGCCGCTGTTGCCGCCGAACCTGCCAGAACGCCGTCGAGGCGCCAGCGGCGGACGAGCGCTCCGAGTGCTCCGGCGGTCAAGACTGATCCGCTGCGGGGGGTGAGGGCCAGGCCAGGTACAGCAGAGCGGTGTCATCGCTATGGCGACCGTCGTCGCTGCGCTGAATGTCGGCAAGCAAGGCGGTGAGGTAGTCAGCCGGGTCAGTGATGGTGCTCAGCTTGGCGGCGAGTTCGACGAAGCGTTGTTCGCCGAGGCGGGTGCCGTCCTCGCTGAAGCCTTCGTAGACGCCGTCGGTGTACAGCAGCAGACCCGCGCCGGCCGGCAGCGTGACGACGGATTCCTGCCAGCGGCCGCGGCCTGGAAACATACCCAGTCCGAGATCGTGGCGGATTGGTGCGGGCTGGACGTCTCCGGGAGTGATCACCAGTGGTGGAGGGTGGCCGGCACTGACGATCACCGCCGTGGACCGGTCCGGGTCGACGCGGACCGTGCAGGCAGTGGCGAACATTGCCTCGTGTGGCCGTTCGGCGACCAGCACCTGTTCGAGCAGCCGCATCCGGGACGTCTTGTCCACGCCGGCCAGCGTCAGGGTGCGCCATCCGACGCGCAGGCCGACTCCGATCGCGGCCTCGTCAGGGCCGTTACCGCAGACATCGCCGATCATGGCGTGGATCGTCCCGTCCTCGTCCTGCACGATGTCGAAGAAGTCACCGCCGAGCAGCGACCGCCCGCGTCCTGGCACGTATCTGCTGGCCACCTTCAGTGCGGGGTCGGTGATCAGCGGCGTTGGCAGCAGGCCGCGCTGCAAGCGAACGTTCTCGCGCGCCTGCATCCGGCTCTCCCGCAGCTGACGCTCAGTAACCAGGGCGCGTTGACGCTGGATCGCGTGCTGCACGGTGCGGCCGAGCAGAACTGCGTCGATGTGGCCCTTGACGAGGTAATCCTGCGCACCGGCGGCGACGGCCGCTGTCCCGACAGCGGCGTCATCCAGACCTGTCAGCACCACCACGGCCGTGTCCGGCCACCGGTGCAGTACCTGGCGTAGCGCCTGCAGGCCACGACCGTCGGGTAGGTGCAGGTCGAGCAGGATGCAATCAGGCGTTGTCGGTGAAGCTGATGCTTCAGTCAGGCTACCGGCCTGCTCGAATCGGCTGCTGATACCGCTGTCTTCCAGAAACTCACGCGTTAGCACCAGGTCGCCGGGATCGTCCTCGATGAGCAGAACCGTGAGATCCGCGCGCGTCGAGGCCGTCATGGGCTTCGGCAGCGCTGGCGGCGCCATGGACGACAGCGCCGTCCGCAGATCGCCGTCACCGATCATGGCCGTTTCCCTCCTCCGGCCACCGCCACGGTAGGCAGGCCGACCCCATCACATGCATGGCTCGCCGGTCTTCTCGACCTTGTCGATTATTACCTGCCCTACGAGGGAGGCGGACGTTACGGCGGCGAGGCTTTTCCTGTGGCGTCACGATCCGCGCGGCCGGCCGATCACGTCGTGGTGCGCCCACCACAGGGGGCGGTTCAGTCGCGTCCCCCGGAGTGGTGTAGAGCCGTGAGTCTCTGCTCGTCCGTTCAGTGTCGGAGTCGGGTTGGGGTTTTGCCAGTCATGAGGTGGTGAGTGTTGGTTGCGGCGTGGGTGACTTCATGCCATCGGGGGTGGGTGAGGTAGTCGTCGTCGGGGGCGGTGGATCCGAGTTCGTCGAGGATGGCGGTCAAGGGTTCGAGTGTTGCGTTGATCGCGTTGGCCTCGCTGGTGCTGGCGAGGATGGTGCCGATGTCGTCGCGGGGGTGACGCTGGTCCCAGAAGGTGTCGTCGATGAGCCAGTGAACGGCTTCGGTCAGGCGGGGCCAGGACGTGGGCTCGTGTGGGCGCAGCGTCGCGAGGATGGACAGGGCGTTGATGATGTCGGCCCTGCGGTCGGGCCAGGCGATGGTGGTCATGCTGCTGCCAGTTCGGTCGTTGCGACGGTTGGGGCGGGTGCGGTGATCAGGGCCATCGTGCCTTCGGCGGGGTAGCGGCAGGGGCAATCAGAGCACCGCAACGCCGATCAATGCGAGTCCGTCCACCCCGTTGTCCAACGGCGGTCCGACTGTCGGCTGCAGGCCCGCTCCCACGACCCCGTCGGCGTCGCGTCGGAGCCACAGCCGTCCTACTGCGGCCGTGCCGTCGCGGCTGGCGAGGACGACTCGGCCCTCGTAGAGGTCGAGTTGCCCGGAGGTGGCCGGCTCAAAGACCTCGCCGGGCGCCTCCGTCACCAGGAAGCGGCGGGTCGCGGTGAGAGCGGGCCCAACGTCGGCGAGCGACACCCGCAGGGCGCCGACGGGCGCCTGGTCGCGTTTGCCGAGTAGGCGGCTGAGCACGTCCGCCGCTGCGCCGCGGCGTAGCTGCTCGTGGTAGCGCTCGTTGCGGAACACCCGTAGGCACCGGTAGCAGCTGGTTTCTGGGCCGCATTCGCAGTCGTGGACCCTCCGCAGGGCTTGGTCCAGTACGTTCCGCAGCCGCTCCGCGATGCGCTGGACGTGGCCGGCCCCGCCGGGCACGGTGTCGTACAGCATGATCACGCTACGGCCCGCTTCGGTCCGGTAGACCGTCGAGTCGATGTCGTCGCGGGAGATCTCAAGCGCAAGTACCGCTCCTTCTACCAGGGCGTAGGCGATTGATCGCCAGGCGCTGTCGTCGACACCGGCCACAACCGCACCGTCGACGCTCAGTTCGAGGACGTCCGTCTGGTATTTGTGTGCCAGCGACAGGTTCTCCATGCGGCCGCGGCACTCGCGGCCGCTGAGGGGGCTCTGGTGCTCGGCCCGGCCGTCGATGGCCTGGCGAGCGAAGCCGCAGGTCGCGCAGACGAAGAAGCCGCGTCCCATCGCACCGTCGCTGATCGCGACAAGCTCACCCCGGGCACCGGCCCGGATGGTCACCGCTCCGCCGGCGAGGTCCAGCTTGTCCGCGTAGAGTTCGGCGCCGGGTGAGACGACATGGGTCGCGCCATGCCACGCTCGGCGGGGTGCGCTGGTGGGTCGCCTGCCGGTGCCCCTTGCGGCGACGAATCCGAAGACCGGGATGGCGTACTGGCGGGGTGCGCCGACGAGGGCGGCGCCGCAGGCTGGGCATTCCTGGTCGAGGCGGTCGATCGAGTCGCGGTAGTGGCCGCATCCGTCGCATACCGCGTAGTAGCGTCGCTCCAGGTCTCGCCCGGGCAGCCGGTACAGGCCGGCCGACTGCCAGACCAGTCCCCCGGCGACGACCTCGGCGCCGGGCGCGTACTCGTAGATGGCGGACGAGAGGTCTCTGGACAGTTCGAGTTGCTTGGCGTGGTGGGCGTCTGCGAAGGCCAGTCGTAGTTCGACGGTGTCGACGGGGAAGCCGTATTTCGGCAGGACGTTGCGGTTGGCGAGCAGCCCGAGCAGTTCACGGCGAGTGATGGTGTTCATGACGCGGCCATACCGTGCGGCCTTGTCGTCCTGGCGTGCGGCGAATGCCTCCTGCCGCTTTTGCTCGTATGTGTCGACGTCCTGCTGTAGTTCGGCGCGGACCGATTCCAGCAGGTCGAGGAGGTGCTCGACCCACTCTTCGGTGTCTACGCCGATGCTGTCTCGCACGTCGGCCGGTAGCACCTGCCGCAGCGAGTCGGTGACCTGTGCAGGGGCGGGGGTGAGGAAGTCGCGGATCAACGTGACTGGGGCGATCCCGTTGTCTCCTGGCAGGAGGAACTCTCCCGCTGTACGCCAGATGGTGCCATGGGCACGGAACTGGTGCCGGAAAAACGCCGCGAGCGCGACGGAGTGGGCGTGCCGTCGGTCGATCCGCACGTTGTTCAGGGGCACGTACGGTGCCCGGACCTCGCCGGCGATCATTCGGTCGGGCTCGGCGAAACGGGAGAGGTCATGCGAACGGCGCTGAGCGTAGGTGAGCACGAGTGCGGCCGAATCGGTGCGGCGGCCGGCCCGACCGGCCCGCTGGACGTAGTTGGCGGTGGTCGGTGGCATGTTGCGCAGCATGACGGCTTGCAGCTCACCGACGTCGACGCCGAGTTCGAAGGTGGTGGAGCAGGAGAGGGCGTTGACTTCGCCGCGGACGAACTGCTGCTGGATTTCGGCGGCTCGCTCGCTCGTCCACTGGGCGGTGTGTTCGAGTACGCGCAGCGGCACCGGGTTCATGTCCCGGTAGACGTTGCGATAGTGGTCCGGGTCAGTGTCGTCAGTGGGGGGTGTCCAGGGTTCGAGGTCACCGGTGCAGGCCATGGTGGGGCAGGTGGCACGCACGTTGAACGGGGTGAGTTTGCGGCATCGGGTGCACTGCCACATGGCCAGACCGCTGGCCGTGGGCGTGCAGGTGATCAAGGCGGGGTCGAGTTGGTGGACCTGCCCGATACCGGGCTCGGTGCCGGCGATCAGCCACTCGGCCTGCGGCCCCTTGGTCAGCAGGCGCCACACGCCCTCAAGCAGTTGGAGCGGGTCCGCCTGCCGGCCGAGCCGGGTGAGCACTCTGGCCACGAAGTCGGCCCGCCGGTTGGTGCCCTTGGTCGGTAGCCAGCTGAGCACCTTGCGGTGCTTGTCGGAGCCGGTGCCGCGCACGTAGATCGGGCCGAGCCGCGGCTGGAACGACTCGTCGCGGGGGTCCACGCCGTCGAGGGCGCCGACGGCACCCTGGAGTCGAATCGAGCGAATCAGTTCGGCGAGTAGCGCCCAAGCCTCGTCGTCGGTGAGATCAAGGGCGAGCAGTGGCTGGGGTGGCCGCCAGGCGGGGTCGCGGGACATGTCCCAAGCGACCAGTCCCCTGCCTTCCAGGGAGTTGCGTTCGTCGACGCCGACGGCTTCCACCTGTGCCCAGAGGGCGACCTGCCGCTCCCGCGCCTGTCGGCTCTGCCGACGTTCGAAGATGCCGTAACGGTCAGCCGCCCGGGAGGTGTGGTAGATGACGTCTTCGAGGCGTACCTCGTCGCCGCCTGCCGCGGCGGCGACTGCTCCCTCGTGAAGCAGCCGCCGGCGCTGCATCCGCTCGTAGGAGTCCTCAAGGTACGGCGCGAAGTACGCCGCTGACTGCCGGCTGTCGCTGAACAGCAGCAGTTTGCGCCCGCCGCCTCGTAGGCCCTGCTGCACGGGGTCGGGCGCCACGGGCAGCTTCTGGTAGAGGGCCGTCGCCAGGACCGAGGCGGAGGCTTCGTTTCCGCTGGCGAACAGGCGGATCAGTCCGTTCCCGCGTCCGCCGCACGCCAGGCATGCTGTGAGCTCGTCGGTGCGCTGTCGCAGGAAACGCACGGCGCACATGGGGCTGTCCGGGCAGCGCGGGCAGCTGGTTGCCGCACCGACCTGGAACACCCCGCAGCGGGTGCACATTGCCCCCGGCTCGCCGGCGGCATGGGTGGCGGCGCTGAATACTTCCTCGTCCTCGTCGGTTGCTACACCGTCGACCAGCGCCATCCACACCTGCTGCTCGTCACGGGAGCGGCGGGACCGGAACACGGTGAGGGCGCCGACCCGCTCCAGCGTGCCGATCAGGTAGACGGTGCCGCAGCGGCGGCAGGTGCCGAACTCGAAGGCCGCGTCGCCGCACCGTCGGCACCGCTCGTGCCGGGTCAGGCTGACGTGCGGCCCGTTGGCTCCGAGGCAGGCGAAGGCGCCTTCCGTCGCGCGGGCGAACAGGTGGTAGCGGGCGGAGAGCACCGGGGTTCCGGCCTTGTCGTGCACGCTGTTGGCCAGGGCGACCATCGCCGCGGACGTGGACGGACCGTGGCCGGAGAACAGGGCCTGGGCGACCTCGTGCAGCGGTATCGGCCCGTGGGCGAGCATCGCCTTGAGCCGGCGGACGCGTTGCTCGTAGGCCAGCGCCTCGGCGGGGTCGTCGCCGGCGTACCCGTGCTTGCGGGCGAGGGCCACGACGGCGCCTGCAGGATCCGGCGCGTTGAGCAGCTCCTCGTACGCCGGTGCGGGCAGGGGGCCCCACTCGGGCCCGGGTGGCAGCTCGACCCGGTCGGCGGTGACGACGTCCTGCCTCGCCTCATCCGTGGGGTCGTACTCGAACGAGACAGGGAAGAGGGAGGCGGCGAAGTCGACCACGGCCTTCATGTCGCCGCCGACGGTCGCGCTGGTCGCGATGCACTGCACCGGCCGGCCCGACTCCACCCGGTCGGCGAGTCGGCGCAGCAGCATCGCCAGCTCCGCCCCGCGCGCCCCGTCGTAGACGTGCGCCTCGTCGACGACGATGAACTGCCAGTGCCCGGCGTGGTCACCCTCGAACAGGTCCATGTCCAAGGGGCGGAGCAGCAGGTATTCGAGCATGGCGTAGTTGGTCAGCAGGAAGTGCGGTGGCCGCTGCTGCATCTCCTCCCGGCTGAGCATCTCGTTGGGGAGCGGGCGCTCGCCGGGGTTCTGCTGATCGAAGACCTCCACGGCCTCCCGGCGGCTGCGGCGGGTCTCTCCCGTGTACCGACCGAAGGTGATGTCCGGCGCCTCGGCCAGCAGGCTCCGCAGCCGCTTCATCTGATCGTTGGCCAGCGCGTTCATCGGGTACAGCAGCAGCGCCCGGACGCCCGGCCCGAGGGTGCCCGCCGTACGTTCGGCCATCAGCCGGCTCAGGATAGGGATGAGGAAGCTTTCGGTCTTGCCTGATCCGGTCCCGGTGGCGACGACGATGTTGCGGCCTGCGGCCGCCTTCCGGATCGCCCTTTCCTGGTGCCGATAGAGCGGACGGTCCACGGCCAGGCCGTCGCCGAGGGTCGCGACGCCGGGTTCCAGCATGCCCGAGTCGATGAGCTGGCGGGGTGTGGAACCGGTGACGTAAGGCGGGGTCGCCTCGAGCAGGGGTCCCTTGGTGATCTCCTGATTGATTGCGTCGCCGATCGCGGCGTCGAGCGCGGTTGCGAGCCGGGGATCCTTGGGCTCCACCAGGGTGCGTAGGTAGCGCCGGTAGGTGGAGACGATGCCGTCGCTGGTGGTAAGGGGGTCGAGGATCATTCGGCTGCTCCGGCTCCGGTCAGGAGGAACTCCGCGAGGAGGAGGTCGATGGTGATGAGGCGGGGCGCGCTGCGGGCGAGCGTCGCGTGGTGGGCCAGGATTCGTGGCAGCTGCGGCTCCAGGGCGGTGTGCCCTCGGGCGGCGAGCCGCGCCACGAAGGCGAACGCCAGCGACAGTGCGGGGAGGGCGAGCCACCCGCGGGTCGGCTGGCGGGCTTGCACCGCGGCGACGACCCTCGGTCCGCCGAACTCTGCCAACGGCTTTCGCAGGGTCAGCAGCAGCCCTTCGGCATGGCTGGAGACCCGTCCCAGGCCGGGACGCACCCGTACCTCGAAGAGGTGGCGGGCCGCCGCCAGCCGTTCGTCCGCGTCGAGCAGGCCACCGGGGACGATCCGCATCGCCCGCCATACCCGGTCGCGTTCCTCGGGGGGCAGCAGCGCGAACCTCTCGGCCGACTGGTCGAACCTGCCGACCGTCTCATACGGGTCGGGGCCGCCGGCGAGCAGATGGTCTGCCACTTCCCCGCACACTGCGGCGATCTGTTCGCGCAGATCGGCTTGGGAGGCGATGTCAGGGAGTCGGTGTGCCGAGGCGAGCATGCCGGCCAAAGGGTTCGCGGTCCACAGCCGTGCCTCGGCGGCTTCGCTGACGTAGTTCTTGGGAGGCAGGGTGATCAGGCCGGAGTGCACCAGGGGCGCGACTACCTGGTCGGCTGAGGCTTGGTGCTTGGTGAGCGCGGCCAGTGCCGCGGCGGGATGCCGGCGAAGGAGCACGGCGGTGCCGCGGACGTCGGCGGTGACGCCTCGGGCGCGGATGTCGTCCGCGCGTGGGTAGAGGTTGAACAGCAGCGGCGCCATGTCTGGCAGGTCTGGCAGGTCGCCCGTTCCGGCAAGGTACGCCGAAAGCGCCTCGCCCGCTGGGTCCTGCCCAGTCACCTCCCATTTGAGGTCGGTGATGTCGTAGGCGTTGTCGCGTCCGGGCCAGTCCGGCCAGTCCGCCGGCAGCCACGGATCCTCGATGCGCAGCAGCGCTACCAGGGGGCCGGCGGTCGTGACCTGCGTCGGGAGCGGGTCGCTGACCAGATCCGCGGTGAGGTGCGTGATGTACGGCGGCCGCCACGGCGCGTACACCTGGTACAGCCCAGCCGTCAATCCTTCGGCGCGCACGCCGTCGACCAGCACCAACCGGTCGTCCTCGACGCGTACCGCGCTGGCGAGGCGTCGGGGCGTGCAGCGCGCCACCGGGAGGTCCTGCCCGTCTAGGCGGACGTCCAGCTGAGCGAGGCCGTGGGCGCCGACCGTGTCGGCGATGTCGGCGAGCCGGAACCGGGCCATCGGCTGCCCGTAGGTCGCCCCGGACGGAACAGTTTGCAGCTCGCGGCCCCCGGACCGGACGATCAGCCGCGCGTCCGCCGCCTGCGGCAGCCGGACCAGGAGTTCACCCTCGCCGATCGTCTCGGTGTCCAGTCGCAGGGGCTGCAGGGACCATTCGGCGCGGCTGCCGCCGCCGAGGCGCTGGACCGCCATGTGGGCGGGCGTGACCCGTACGGTGGTCGCGCCGGCGGGGCTGTCGAGCTGAAGTTCGGCGGTGGTCTCGGCGGAACCCAGGTGGATAGTGGCGGACGTGACCGACAAGCCGGGCAGGGTGGCGCGGGCCCCTACCGTGGCCGGTTCCAGCCCGTCCGCCGTGATCGCCCGCCAGGAGGGGTGGGAGATGGCCGACAGTCCTTCGGCGATCTCCAGCGTGCGGGACAGGCCGCGGCCGAGCGGACCCCGGACGGTGATCTCGTACGTGCCGACCAGGGGACGGACCAGATGCCGCCACGGGTCGACCGTCGTTTCGTGGCCCGCGGAGAGGCTCTCGGTGTGCAGGAGCTGGCCGGAGCCGGGCCTGCGGATCCGGATCGACCATTCGGTGGTCACTCCGGGATCTGTCGGCAGGATCAACCGCGGCACGGTAGCGACGACCGGCGCGCCCGCGAGGCTGCTCACCCCGAGCAACGGCTGGGCGAGCTGCAGTTGGGCGCGGCGGGCGCCCTTGACCCGGCGGGGCGTCCCATCCCCCAGTCGCAGCTGGGTCACCTGGCGAAGGTCAGCGCGGCGCAGCGTCCAGCCGAGCCAGCCGTACGGGGCCGGCACGTCGTACGTGTCGAGCAGGTCGCCCTCGACCCGCAGTTCGAGCGGCCCACCGCCATCGCCTTCCTGCGGATACAGCAACCAGACGGGCTCGGGCGGCAGACCGGAGGTTGCCGGCACTCGTCGACCGTCCGCGGTGAAGACCAGGAGGGGGTCGCGCGGGTCGAC
Organism: Micromonosporaceae bacterium KJ-029; assembly: GCA_005402585.1. Classification (GTDB taxonomy): domain Bacteria; phylum Actinomycetota; class Actinomycetes; order Mycobacteriales; family Micromonosporaceae; genus Micromonospora. The sequence goes on from BIFP01000029.1 coordinate 10,504, forward strand.
CACGTCCAGTTCGTACTCCTGGTCGTAGCCGGCCAGTTCGACCGCCACCTGGCGGGCGGGGCGCGTGATGGCTACCGCTGTTGCGGGTGCCGTCTCGCTCGTGCCCGGCCATCGCGACTGGCTGACGACCGACTCGACCTCGCCGTCGAAGCGCAACCGCCAATTGACACGACCATCCAGTGCGTCGTGGACCGGCGGCAGCCACACCAGCAGGCCCCGACCGAACGGCTCCAACTCCAGGTGGGGGCGCTGCTGCGCTGGCGGCGCGGCCGAGTCGATGCGGTCTGAGCTGCCCGTCCAGTCGAGCTGGCCCGCCTCCGCGAGCGCCTGGGCCTTGGCAATTAGGTGTGGGGAGAGTCCGAGTCCGTCTGCGGTGAATCCCGGCTGCCGCAGCCGCTCCAGAAGGTCGAGGCAGCGGTCGATGAGGTCCGCGGCGTAGTCTTCGCCGCGCTGGAGGAACCGCTGCACCGGCTTGTCGGTCCCACTCAGGCGCGACTCGCGGCCGGGCGCGAGCGCCCAGGCGAGGAAGCTCTCACCGGTGAGTCCGTGGTCGCGGGACTGGCGGTGCAGGAGGAGATTCAGCAGGTCGCCGAGGCAGTATGCGGGGACCCCGGCGTGCATGAGGATCTCACCGACGTTGACCTGCGGCAGACCATGGAACCGGGCCAGCCGGAAGTGGTCGAGGTTGGCGCGGAAGGCCCTCCCCCACAGCGTCTGGTCGACCTGGCCCGGCGCCTCGTTGTGAACGGCGCTCCAGTAGTCGCCGTGCTCGTACCCGACGGCACCGATCCCGGCCAGGCCGACGACCAGGCACGCCGGGTATTGGCGGGTGAGCAACCGGTGGCGGTCGTGGGAGGGGCTGTACCAGTAGACCCGTCCCAGGGCGCGGATGACCTGTTTGGCGTGATCCTCCGGCGCGTCGATCTCGGCGACGAGCGACACTGCGCGCAGGGACGGCGCCCACTCGGATTCCCGGAGCCGAAGTATCTCGGATGCGTGTGACACGGTCTCCCTCATGTGGACTGGGGTCGGCGCCGTATGGCGACTATGCAGGCGACCTGCGGTGGACTCAAGACAAAGCGAACGTCACGGCATGTACCCCGCCCGATCAGTCAGCGAGGTGGACCCGGTCGGCCGTAGCGGTCGGGCAGGCTGGATCGGAGGCCGCCTCACGTCGGGCGGGCCGCGAAGGCCTGCTCGAGTTGGGGTAGCAGCGCGGTGACGTCCTGGTGCCAGCCGTGGAGTTCCGCGACCGTTGGGGCGAGTTCGTAGGTGTGGTGGTGCATCGCTCGGGACAGGCCGTGCCAGGCGGTGCGCGCCCTCGAGGCCGCCCCGGCGCCAGCGAAGGTGGGCAGGACGAGCAGTTGGTGGCGCATCGGGCGGTCGGCGACGGACGGGGCGACCTGTTTCCAGTAGTGCCGCAGCCCCTGTTCGAGGGCGAGGCGGGTCAGGCAGGCGGATCCGCGTTGCCAGCAACGGCGCATGCTGGACGGTGGTTGGATCAGCAGTTCACCTGCGGCGTCGAGATACTTCTGTGGACTCACGGCTGACTCAGCCTCCCCACCACCGCCCGCGCGTCCGTCAGCAGCCCGGCGAGATCGCCTGAGCTCTCGCCGTGCGCGCCGCGGTTGGCGAAGGCGACCACCCGCCGGGCTGCGGGATGCAGCCGTTCCAACGGCTCCTTCAGTTCGCCAGCCCGCCGGTGGTCTAACAGAAGGGCCAGCGCGAGGGTGGCCCGCAGCCCCTGCGCCTCGCTGATCGCCGCCTCGGTCTCCGCGATCGGCCGCCCGGCCCGAAAGTCGCGGGTGCGGATCCGCTCGTGGCAGGTGTACTCGAGGGCGTCGCGGATGAGGTTGCAGACGACCGGGCGGCGCACCTCGTCGGCCATGTCGTCGTCGCGGGCGATGGCCGCCGCATCGTCGAGGTAGCGGCGGGCGGGGTCGCCGTGGGCGTCGCCGGTGACGGTGACCTGGGACTGGGCCAGTCGGCTGACGATCCGGATCCGGGCGTCGAGTTGCAGGTGTCGTACCGCGGCCGGGAGGCGGTCGTCGTGGGTGAAGACGATGACCTGCCGGTGCTTCGCCACCTGGTTCAGGACCTTGGCCAGCCCGTAGACCTTGGCCGGGTCCATGGACTGCACTGGGTCGTCGATGACGAGGAACCGGAACGGGCTTTCGGGCATGGTGGCGCGGGGAAGGAAGAGCGCGAGGGCGAGCGAGTGCAGTTCGCCTTGGCTCATCACCCCCAGCGCCGCTCCGGGTACGCCGTCGACGTTGACCTTCAGGTCCACGCGACGGCTGGTGCCGGTGCCGGCGAGCTGGATCGCGCCGAGGTTGACGTTGCTTTCCTGCCGCAGGGTGTTCCAGATCCCGGTCGCCTCCGCGGCTACCGGTGCGAGCTTGTCGTTGCGGATCTTCCCGCCGACTTTCTGCAGCCAGGCAACCGCCGCCTTCAGGGCCGCGAACATCTGCGCCGCCTGCCGGCTGGCCTGTTCGGTGTCGACCCAGGCGCGGATCTGGTCGGCGAGCGGCTTCCAGGCAGCCTGCCGGCGTTCGAGCGCCTGCCGTGCCGCGGCCTTGACCGGTTGCAGGGCGGTGGCGAGCGCGTCGAACGTGACGAGCGTGGTCTCGGCGATCTTGTGCGGGTCGGCCGAGCCGATGAGTTCGTCCCAGTGTTGCCACGCGACCCGGGCGTCGCTGGTCTTCACTGCTTCGGCGCTGAGGTCGAGGGCGAGGGCGAGGGCGGGCGGCAGTGTGGGCAGCCAGCTGCGCAGCACGCGATGCGATTCCCGCTCGGCCTCATGGGCTTCGTCGAGGCGCTCGGCCTGTTCGGTGAGTCGTCGGTGCTGCGCCTGTGCCTGCTCGGCCCATGCCTCGTCCAGGGTGCGGCCCCCGCACACCGGACAGGGCTGGCCCGGGTGGTTGTGGTGGTGGTGCAGAGCGTCGCTGAGTAGCTTGGCGAGTGCCCGAGCCTGCTCCACCGGTGTGCCGGCCAGGTCGTCGATCTGCTGCAGCGCGCCCCGAAGCTGCTCGACCTCGCGTACCAGGCCGTCGCGTTCGGGCAGGTCGAGTACGTCGAGCTGGCGCAGCGGCACGTTGGTGGTGTCGGTGGTGGGCTCGTCGGCGATGGCCAGCGCCGCAAGTTCGTCCAGGTCGGCGACCTTGCCGCTGAGCGCCTGCTCGGCGCGGCGGGCACGCGGGTCGGGGTGGGATGCGAGCGTGGACCGCAGCTCTGGCAGCTGGGTGGCGGCCAGCTTGCGTCGGTCGTCCATGTCCCGCCGGGCGGTCTTGAGCATGGTCTCGATCTCGACGAGCTGGCCGAGGCCGAGGATGCGGTGCAGCGAGTCGTGCATCTCGCTGGGTCGGCCGCTGAGCAGGCCACCGAGTTCGCTGTAGGAGAGGAACGGGCGGTACAGCTCCAACGGCTGTTCCCAGCCGAGGTCGGCGACAGACTGCCGGCGTTCGCCGGAGATCTGCAGGAAGGATGTGCGGTCGTCGAGGCCCGCTGCGGGCTTCCAGGTGCATTCGACGCTGGCGCCGTTGCGGTGGCCTTCGACCCCGAGTCGTACGTGGATGCGGGGGCTTTCGGTGGCGTGTAGGTTGCGCCAGCCCTCCTGCCAGACCGCGCTGCGGCCGGTCCACCGCTTGTTCTGGCCGGTCAGGGCGAACTCGGCGGCTTCGGCGAAGCTGGACTTGCCCGAGCCGTTGCGGCCGGTCACGATGGTCAGCCCCGGGCCTGGTACGAGGTTAAGCGTGGCGGTGGGTCCGATGCCGCGGAACCCGGTCACCTCGATGCTGGCGAGGTAGGTCCCGATCGGCTCGGGGGCTTCGGTGTCAGGCGATGGGGGTGCCGCGCGGCGTGGTGCCGCGCCGCCAAGCACCGAGGAGAGTTCTTCGCCGCCGAGCAGGGCGGCGATGATGAGGTCCTTGGCGGTCTCGGGCAGGTCGGAGTGGTCGGGGTGGTCGAGGATGAGCTGGTCGACGGTGTCAGCTTGGGGGTCGAGGGTCACGTGGTGCCTCCTCTCGTGTGATGGCTGACGAGTGGCCGCGATCGACGAGGGGCGCTATTGGCGACGTCGGCCTGGGGGATTTGTCCGGCTGGAGGCGCTGAGCCGGACGTTGGTGCTGGCGTGGTCCTACACGGTGCGCTTGGCGTGTTCGCGGTAGCAGCGGCGTGCTCGGGCTCCTTCTTTGCCGCCGAGGTTGCTGGATGGTGATGGTGTCGTCGTCGGGAAGGGCATTCGGTACGTCGCTCGTGTCACCCGAGGGGCGCCGGTCGCGGTGCGAGACTGCGATGGCGTGGGCGACGAGTAGACGGGTGCCTGGCATCGCCAAGGTCTCGTGGTCGGAGCTGTCGCGAGCCGGACACGGTTGACCGCGCCGATCACGCAGCATGGACAACGACGCGGTCGAAGCGGACATCCGCACCGGCCACATTGAACCATCCTGTGAACTGTGCTTGCAAGCCCGATTCGGTGATCTGCGTTCACCGAATCGGCCCGCTTAGCGGACACGGGTGCCAGGGCCGCAGCCGAGACGGCCGTTATGCTGGGCCTCGTGGTACCTGGCACGAGCCTCAAAGACCGATACAGGCTGGGCCGGTTTCCGTTGGCACACAAGGGCATGGGTGAGGTCTGGTCCGCGCAGGACACCCTTCTCGACCGAGCCGTCATCGTGAAGTTCGTCGACTCCGCGATGATGAACGTGGACGCGGTGCGTCGGTTCCGCCGCGAGGCGCTGCTCACCGCCCGACTCGACCACCCCGGCGTGCCCGCCGTCTACGATCTCGGCGAACACGCCGGCCAGCCGTACGTCGTCCTCCAGAAGATCAACGGGATCACGCTCACCGACCTGGTCGCGGAGCAGGGTCCGCTCCCGATCGGGTGGGTGGCCGCCATCGGGGCGCAGGTCAGCAGCGTGCTGCTCGCTGCACGGCAGATCGGCCTGGTGCACCGGGACATCAAGCCGAGCAACGTCATGCTGGACACGAGCGGCGCGGTGAAGGTGCTCGACTTCGGTCTGGCGGTGATACGCGACGACGAACGCTACTCGCGGATCACGCAGACTGGGCAGAGCCTGGGCACCGTGGGCTATATGGCGCCCGAACAGATCCTTGGCGAGCATTCCGACCATCGCACCGACCTGTACGGTCTGGGAGCCACCCTTTTCGACCTCCTCACCGGGCGCCCTCCGTTCGATGGCGCCACCACCCTGACCGCCCTGCGGCATCAGATGGGGGATCCCCCGCCGCGCCCTGCCCAGCTGCGGCCGGAGATCCCCGCCACGGTCGACGACCTGGTGCACACGCTGCTGGCGATTCACCCCGAGGACCGACCGGCCACCGCCGCCGAGGTCTACGCGGTACTGGCGCCGCTTGCCCACGAGTTGCCGCCGATACCTGGCGTCCTCACCGACACCGCCGAGGCGGTGCAGGCGTACGCCGCGATCGTAGGGCGAGTGCCCCATCAGACCCGCCCCACGCCGGCGCCCACCGGTTCGCCGGTCGGGCTCGACCTGGAGCAGTCCGTCAAGCAGGCCGAACAGCTGCACGCTGCGGGCGAGTTTCGCGCTGCCGCCCGGCGGTGGCGGCAACTGGCCGAGCAGCAGGCGCGGTTGCATGGCGACGACCATCCGCTGGTCTTCGACTTCCGGTTGCGTGCCGCTCGTGCCCACGTGCCGCTCGGCGAGTACGACCGTGCGCTGCGGCAGCTCGACGTGCTGCTACAGGACCGTATTCGGGTGGACGGGCCAGAGCATGCCGTGGTGGTGGAGCTGCGTGAGGAGATCGCGCAGCTCAGCAGGCAGCGGCTGGCATAGCCTCACCTTTCGCCAGAGACACCGAGCGCGGATCGCTGAACATCCGCGGCAGCAGCGCCGCCTTCTGCATCGGGAAGTAGCCGCCTCCGTAGCGGAAGATCTGGGCGCAGTTCTGGCCACGCGTCTCGGTCGCCAGAGCGCGTCCGGCCAGCGGCGAGTACATGCTGCTGTGCATCAGCCAGGCAGCTTCCTCACCGTGCCGGTCGAAGCCGCGGCCGCTCGCGGCGTGTCCGAACACGTCGTGCACGGCGCGGAACATGTCGTTCTCTCCGTCGCTGAGGTACGGGTGCGGGTTGCCGCTGGCTGCGCTGGCCCACACTTTCAGCCGGCGCTGACGGACGTCGTCGACCATCGACGTGGCATCCGGATAGGGGTCCTCGTCGACGATGCGCACGGTCACGCCCAGGCCGCCGAACTCGGTTCGGCCTACCAGGAAGTGGTACTGCTGGACCGTTTCTCGGCAGAACGCGGCGTACGCGGGATAGGCCCGCTCGTCTAGGACTGGTGCGGCCACGTAGGCGTCGGCGATGGCGGTGCCGACGACGGGGTCAAGGTGCACTCGCGCGTACATCTGCGGGGGCGGGGTGTTCGTGGATCCGGTGCAGTACCGAGCCGTTGCCTCGCAGACGTAGGCGACCGGTGGGAAGCACGGGGACGGGACGGTGGACAGCGCGGGTACGGACAAGGGTGCTCATGGTCCTCCTTCGGCCGGTGGGGTTGGGTGGGGTGTGGTCAGCGAGCTGCCGGGGCTTGTCGTCTCTCGCGCGGCGGGGAGTTGTCGTCGCGCGTCGTGCGCTGCTCGCGGCGCAGCAGCTCTCCGAGGGCCCGGATTTCGGAGGCTCGGCGGTCCTGGTAGAGCTTCGCGAATTTTCCGATGGTGGTGCTGTGGCCACGACGGGGCATGACTCCTCCAGGAGGTGTGAGTCGGGGTTGCCACGAACATAGCTTCCTGTGAACCATATGCACAACACCTATCGCCATGCTAATGTTCACGGGTGACGAACGAGTTGAACGCGGCCCCTGACGCGGCCACGCTGACCGCCAGCGGCATCGCGCGGCTGGCCAACGTGGGCAGGGCAGCGGTGAGCAACTGGCGGCGCCGGTACGCGGACTTCCCGACTCCCGTTGGCGGAACCCCGACCAGCCCGTCGTTCGACGCCCAGGAAGTGGAGCAGTGGCTGCGCCTCCACGGCCGACTGCACCAGGCCAGTGCCGAACAGTGGGCCTGGCGGCACATCGAGAGCTACCAGCCCGCGGCGCAGATCAGTGATGTCCTCGGCATCGTCGGTGCGCACCTGCTCGTCCGCGCCGACCAGGCCGACGCCCACGGTGAGGGTCCGCCGACTCCGAAACAGCTCGTCGCCCACCTGCGCACGCTCGACCCTGAGCTGGCCACACTGGTCGCGGGCGTGATGCCCGAGGACTGGACCTCGCAGCTCACCACGCTTCTGCGCGCCGCCGACCAGCTCAGTGCGGAGCACGGTGCGGAGGCCGCCTTCGAGTACCTCCACAGCCAGTACGTCAGCTCTGCCCACTCGCTGTCCGGCCTTGCCGGCACACCGGACACCGTCGCCGAGGTGATGCTGACCCTCGCCGGTACCGGCAGCCACACCTTCGATTTCACCAGTGGCACCGGGTCGCTCCTGCGCATGGCCGCCGATCGGGCGCTACGAACCGGCACCACCACACGGTGCAATGCACAGGAGATCAACCCGCAGTACGCCCTGATCACCCTGCTGCGGCTATGGTTCGTGCACCTGCGCGCCCGACAAGCCGGACACGCCACGGCGCCACCCGTCGTCCACGTCGGCGACAGCCTGCTCGCCGACGCCCTGCCCGACCTACGGGCCGACGTGGTCGTCGCGAACTTCCCCTTCGGCATCCACGACTGGGGCCACGACCGTCTCGCCTACGACCCCCGCTGGACGTACGGTCTGCCCTCACGCACCGAACCCGAACTCGCCTGGGTGCAACACGCCCTGGCCCACCTCTCCCCCGGCGGCACCGCCGTAGTGCTCATGCCTCCGGCTGCGGCGTCACGTCCCGCAGGCCGCCGGGTTCGCGCAGAACTGATCCGCCGTCACGCGCTGCGCGCGGTCATCGCCCTGCCCGCCGGACTGATGCCGCCGACGAACATCGGACTGCACATCTGGGTCCTCGCCCAACCCGACCCGAACCACCCACGCGCCGGAGACCTGCTCGTCGTCGACGCCACCGCCGCACCTGCCGGCCGGCCCCTGACCGAGATCATCGGCACCGCGTGGACGGCCTACCAGTCCGATCACTACACCGAAGACCCCGGCGTCCACCGCACCGTACCCGCCATCGACATGCTCGATGACGAGGTCGACCTGACCCCGCAGCGCTATCTACCACAGGCCGCCGAACTCGCCGCCAACCCGGCCCAGGTCATCGCCAGTCTCAGCGACTTCGATCACCTCCTCGACCATCTACGGCGCAGCCTGCCAGCAGTACGCCAGACGCATGCCGCACCGTTACGCGAAGCTCCCCAAGCCGACATCGCCGACCTCATTCGGTCCGGCAGCATCTCCGTACAACGCGCCGCGTCCCGCAGCCGATCAACCAACGCCACTGTCGACACGGTCGTACTGACCGCCGCCGACATCCTGTCCGGCGGCCCGGCCACTGGCTCAGCGACCCGCGCCGAAAGCGACGCCCCAGGGCCCCGAGTACAGGCCGGCGACATCCTCATCCCTGTCATCGGCCACACCATCAACGCCCGAGTGGCCACGCCAGAACAGATCGGCGCTGAACTCGGACCAGGCGCTCAACTAGTCCGCGTCGACACAACCCGCTTCGACCCGTGGTTTGTCGCTGGCGTCATCTCCCGCACCGACAACCTCCGCATCGCCGGCAGAGCCTCCAGCACCGCCAACGGCACCCTACGCATCGACATCAGACGACTGACCATCCCCGTGGTGCCCCTCGACCAGCAGGAAGCATACGGACAAGCCTTCCGCCAACTCGTCGAGTTTCGAACCACCCTCGACCGGGCGGCAGCAGCCGGAGCTGTCCTCGCACGCGAAATCACAGACGGCCTCACGACGGGTGCCCTCGGCCTCACACCCGCCATCAGTCAAGGCACCGTGAACCGCTACAGAGGTTGAAAGCTGACCTCTGCCGACGTGTCTGCGTGATCCGGTGTTTTCCCACCGCAGGGCATACACGTCGACGCGGGCCCGGAACCGGTCGGCGAACAGCGCCAGCTGTCCGCCACCGGTGAGGCCATCGTGACCAACCCCGGCGCAGCGACCGGCGCGGACAGCTGCTCCGGCGCCGGAGTCGTGTCCTGACCGTGCAGTTCCAGCAGCCGTGACAGCCGGGTGTTCTCCGCCCGTAACCGCTGCACCTCGCGGCGAAGGCCCTCGAACTCGTCTACCGAACCCACCGGACCATCCTCGGATATCGGGCTCCGAACACCTCGGCACGGGTCCGCTATCCTGCGCCGATGGCATCGAAGCGGAATGCGGCGCTCGAGGCGATGATCGAAGAGGCCACCGTTGACGCGTACGGCGACGACGAACAGCTCATTGGCCTGTTCACCATGCTCGAAGAGCATCTGGCGGTGCCGTTTACCACCACCATCCTCGGCATGGAGGTAGTCGTGAAGAAGGTCGACCTCACCATCGACGGCATCAGGGCGGTCTGCGCCCGGGGCCGCCACCGGCAGAAGCTCGACCTGCTCGACCTGCCGCTGCCCACACCTACACCGGACGGCGCCGATTGGATTGACGCCTACCGACACTGGGCCGGGCGGTAGCCAGGGTGAGCGAGTACCAGTACTACGAGTTCATCGCCGTCGACCGGCCCCTCACGACTCGTGAACGGGCCGAACTGCGGTCGTTGTCCACCCGGGCCGACATCACCGCCACCAGCTTTGTCAACACCTACCAGTGGGGCGACTTCAAAGGTGACCCGCGCAAGCTGATGGAGCGGTACTTCGACGCGCACCTGTACCTGGCGAACTGGGGAACCCGACAGCTCATGCTGCGGTTACCGGCGCGCGCGCTCGCCCCCGCCACGGTCGCCCGCTACTGCGTCGGTGACAGTGCCTCCGCGTGGACCGCCGGTAAGCACCTCATCGTCCATCTGCACCGAGAGGACGAGGACGGCACCGACGAGTGGGACCTCGACGGACACGGCCTGCTCGCCTCGATCATCCCGGTGCGGGCCGCTCTCGCCGCCGGCGACCTGCGCCTGCTGTACCTGGGCTGGCTGCGCTGCGTACAGTCGCTGGAACTCGACGACGACGAGCCCGAGCCGCCCGTCCCGGCCGGGATGGGCACGCTCGACGCCGCGCTGACCGCGGTCGCCGAGTTCTTGTACATCGACCCTGATCTGATCGCGGCCGCGGCGGCCGCTTCGGCGCAGGCCGCCGTCGAGCCGACCGCCGCGCAACTGCGCTCGTGGGTCACCAGACTTCCGGTCCGCGAGAAGGACGCCATCCTCGCCGACCTGGTCAGCGGCGGCGACGGTCACCTGCGCGGCCGGTTGCTGCGCCGGTACCGCGCCGAACACCTCCCGGACACGTCCACCACGACCGCCCGGCGCACCGCAGGCGAGCTACTCGCCACCGCTGCGCACCTCGCCGCCGAACGGGAACGCCAGGTCGCCGAGCAGCGTGAGCGGGACCGGATCCGCCAGGAGCGGTCCGCGGCGGCCGCCCGGCAGCGGCACCTCGACGCCCTCGCAGTCGATCAGGCCGCCGCGTGGCAGCGGGTCAACGAACTCATCGCGACGAAGAAACCCCGCGACTACGACGCGGGCGTTCAACTCCTTGTCGACCTGCGCGATCTTAGCGAACGCGACGGCAGCACCACGCCGTTCCGGCAGCGGCTGGCCGAACTGCGGGCGGTGCACGCACGGAAGCCCAGTCTTCTGGGACGCCTCGACCTGGCAGGACTGGATGCCTGACAGCCTCCGGTTGACCGCGGCGCAGGCCGAGGCCAACCTTCACGCCGTCCTGCACCTCGTGGCGGCCGGTCGGTTACGGTGCAGCGAAACGACCCGTCGGCCCGCCGCCGCGACCGTCGCCGCCGTCGCCGAGGTGCTCGACGGCGGGGACTTCTATTCCGCCGAGCCGATCGCGGCGTTCGCGTGGCCGCTGCTGCTGCAGGCCGGCGGACTGGCCGAACTCGCCGGCGGCCGACTCCAGCTCACCGGTCGTGGACGCGCCGCCCTCGGTAAACCGGCCGCCGCGACGATCCGGCAGCTCTGGCGGTCTTGGGTCACCACCACGGTGCTCGACGAGTTCAACCGGATCGACGCGATCAAGGGCCAGCGTGCCGCGAACGTCCTCACGTCGGTCAAGACCCGCCGCAAGGCCGTCGCCACCGCCCTCGCCGACTGCCGATGCGGCGAGTGGACTGCGGTCGATGACCTGTTCGCCGCCATGCGCCGCCGCCGGGAGACCTCCCCGACCGTCGCCCGTAGCGAACGTGGGCTGTGGAAGCTGTACCTTGTCGACCCCCAGTACGGCAGCCTCGGCTACAGCGGAATCGCGGACTGGCCGATCCTCGAGGGCCGCTACACCCTCACTGTGTTGTTCGAGTACGTGGCAACGCTCGGCCTCATCGACATCGAGTACACCGATCCGGTCGGCGCCCGCACCGACTACCACGGCAACTGGGGTGCCGACGACCTCGACTACCTCAGCCGCTACGACGGCCTGCGGGCCATCCGACTCAACCCGCTCGGCGCCTACGCACTCGGGCTGACCGGCGACTACCAGCCGCTCGCCAGCACCACGGAGCCGGAGCGGACCCTGAGGGTCTTGCCAACTCTGGACATCGTCGCCGTTGGCGAACCTACCGCCGCCGACCGGCTCGTCCTCGACGCCCACGCCGAAAACACCAGCGACCGGGTCTGGACCGTACGCGCCGACACGCTGCTCGCCGCAGCCGAAACCGGACGGCCGCTCGGCCAGTTCGTCACCTTCCTGGCGGACCGTGCATTGCACGACCTGCCGGCAGCGCTCGCCGTCCTCGTTGACGACGTGACCACCCGAGCGACGAGGATCAGCGACCGCGGCCTCGTCCGCCTCGTCGAATGCGCCGATGCGCCCCTCGCGACCCTCGTCGCCCGTGACCCGAAACTGCGCACCCTGTGCACCCTCGTCGGCGACCGCCACCTCGCCGTACCCGTCGAACACGAAACACAGTTCCGCCGCGCACTGCACTCCCTCGGTCACACCATCGCCACCTCGACGGGGTGAACCAGGCCGCAACGGCCCCACAACCATTTCCTCGCACGGCATACCGCGTCGGCTGGGAACTCAAGCATGCCGATTCAGAGGTCCCATTCGAAGTTCAGATCGCGCGGGACCTTCGCGCCAGTGGACGGATCGGATCGGACAGACCTCGCCCGTCGTGCGATACGACCATCAGGATGTCGGCGCCGCTCGCCGTAGGCGCCGCCAGCCGGTCGCATGCCGGCGGCGTGCTCGAACCGGTCGATCACCTCGAGCAGCGGCTGGCCGTCGATGGCGGGCACGACGGCGTGGATCCACCGATCGGCAAGCCAGCGGACGGTGAACGCGATGACGTGCAGCCCCGCGGTCACGCGCCTGTCATCGGGCCGGACCCGGCGACGGCGGCGGGTTCGAGGCGGATGTCATGCCCGCTAACCCAGCAGTCGGACTGTTCGGTGGCGACCTCGGCCCCGCAGGCCGCGCAGACCAGGTTCGGGCCGTCACAGCCGTCGAGCCGGCAGCAGCCGTTCAACCGCCGCCGATCCGGATGAAGACGAAGCTCGCGAACATCCCCGGGATGCACGAGGATCGCCCCGACCGGTCCGGCCGACACCAGGACCCGAGGGTTGTCGGCAGCCGGTACGAACGGGGGCCCGAAGGGGTCGGGGTCGCGGGCGAAGGTACCCGGCGCGAGGCGCGGCGGAGCCTCGCCTTCGCCGTCGTGCTCCGGTGCCCGCTCGGGGAACGGCACTTGGGTTACGTCGGAGGTCACCGCCGTCCCACAGCTCCCACAGGTGAACACCGTCATGATCCAAGGATCGCAAGTCGGGTCCCCGGCGTCGCGTCCAATAGATGACCCGGGTTGACATCTATGCTGGCCTGTCGTCGGTTGGTGGCCCCGGTGAAGGCTTCCACCGCTCGGTGTTCGCCTGGTCCTGCGTTGCCTTCGCGTCCAGACGCGCGCAGCGCACCGGCCGCTCACCAGCGGCAGGCAGGCGCTCGTCGAGGACCGACGGCGTGCCGTCCGGGTCGGGGACTGCACGGTCAGCGCCACCGCGTCGCAACGTTCCTGGTCGGCGGCACTGGCCGCCGCGCTGCACAACAGTCCATCCGTCGCCCGCCTGCCACCGCGCCCACGGCAGGCACCAATTCACCTGCGGCTGTGTCAGCGGCTGGAGCCCCAAGCCCTCTGGAAGGCTGGACGGTGGGGTGACTGCCCGACGAGGAGATCCGCACCAGCTACTGTGCCAGCGCATATCAGGAACCCTCGCTCCATGTCGTGCCGGTCAAATCATCGAGCGCAGGCGCTTCGCTTGGCGCGTTGTCTGGTGGCGGTGTTGGCGACGATCAGCAAACCGGGGACCGCGCCGAGCAACCAGATCGCGGCCAAGGGCCAGTGGATCAGCTCGCCAACCGCTCCGCGGATGTCGGGAATCTCCCAAACAATGTAGGAGGCCTGCTCGTCCGAGGAACGGCAAGTCAGCGAGTAGACACCGGAGTCGGGAACGTTGAACGAGGCGACCCAGGCGTAGGAGGCGGCGTCGGTGCCGTAGTCGCCGGGTGTGATCGTGACCAACTCCGCCGGCTGGTCGGCCAGATCGGCGCCAGTGACCCGGCAATCAGGATGCCGCGGCGCGAAGCCCACCGCCAAGATTGCATACCGGCCCGCCGCTGGCAGGGTCACAACCCCCGGTTTACCAGCTGCCGTAGCGTCCGGCCCTACTCCGCCGTAGCCGATCACGTCGTAGCGGCTGGTGCTGTCTTCGGCCCCCAGCTGGACCGTCGCCTGCGCAAGGAGGACACCCACCACGGCAACGATCCCGCCGATGAGGTAGCCATGCCGATCCGACACCCGACGGCGACTCACGTTGCCCAGGCCGATCATGTAACCGATCGCTGCACCGGCGGCCGCTATCAGAGCACCGCTGGACAAGACGCCCCACCATCCGGCGGCACCCTGCAATGGGATGACCCACCGGTAAACAGCCATGGAGGCCCCCAGGAACACTGCACTGATCAGCGTGGTCACGACGACGGCAGCCAGAAAGGCCGAAATGCTGCGACGCTGACCGGTGTGGCGAGTCCACCTCGCTGCCACCACAGCGGCGAGCGCCGGCAGTGCTCCCAGCGTCCACCGAAGTGCCATCGACACGTCCTGGTGCTCTTCCCACCGGTGGGTTCCCTCGAAGAACAGCAACGGGGCTGGCAGGGTCACCGCGATCCACGCCGCCAGTCCCATCGGGCCAGGAAACGCCCGCCCCACCGTCCGCCAGGTTGCCGTATCCATGCATCGATCATGCCCTGGCAGGCGAACCGTAGAGCCCGCGGCCGGTGAGCAGCAGGTACGAGCCGGGGTCGTGATGGTTGCGCACCCACCTCGACGCTTCAAGGTCTTTCTCTCGGTCGACGCCTGCGCAGTCGTCGCATGCATCGGCTGACCGACGATCCGCACTACGGCTGGAGGTCCCAGGGTGAGCTCGGTGAGCGGGACTCCTCCGCTGCCGTATGTCACGCTCCGCGGCTCAGCACATCGTCCAATCCTCGACGGTCAGCACGAGTTCCTCGGCGCGGGCGGTCGAGATGTTGTGTCGTTTGGCGATCTCCGCCAGTACCGTCTCCTCGCTGATGTCGACGTTGTCCTCGGTTGCCTGGTTGAACTCGGTGTTGAGCACGTATGCCTGCTCCGTCGGGACTTTGCAGTTGTTGGGCTGCGTCAGCTTGTCCCGGACGACGGTCTGATGGAGCCGGTAACCGCGCCAGGATGCGGCGTCTCCCTTGGCGGCATCCGACCAGCGTCCCTCTGGCGCCCATTCGTAGACCGCGTAGCTCGGCACGACCTCACGCCGGTCGTAGGTGACCACGATCGACAGCGCCTGCCATCCCTGACCTCGATGGCTCTCCACAATCCGCGTCTCCGGCGGTCCGCAGGGTGTCGGCGGTGAGTCGACGTCGACTGGTTCGGTGAGATCGACATCGCCGGCGTACGCGCCCAACTCGACGCCCACGTCACCCCAACCGAGATCGACGATGCGGTCACCGCGATCCTCGACGGCCCACCACCCTGCGAATAGCCACTCACCACCCGCACCAACGACGCGCGGTCTGCGGCACATCCGCGCACCTGACCTTGGCCTGGTGGGGCAGGGTCGACGCGGGACGGCGTCACCCGTTCTTCGGCATGACAGCGCAGTTCCTGGTCGTTTCACCAGCCGCTTCCGCCCGTGCGTGCGCGAGTGCCGCCGCAGGCCGGTCGCCTTCCCGGCCTGCTTGGGCAACTCCTCGCCAAACACTAGCGCCGACAGGTTTGTTATGGAAACCTATTGGCATGACTACTGACTCGGTGCCCGCCGGCGACGATCCCCGCCGGCTGCTGTCCGACGTGCGGACCCTCGCTCACCGGGTGCGCGTTGACCAGCGGATGACCTGGGTCGCGCTGCTGGCGCTGGCCACGGTGACGCTGGTAGGAATCGCGTTCGACTGGTTCGGCATGACGGTGCACTGCCACCCCGACGGCAGCTGCCAGTTCGCACGCCGGGGCGTGCTGTACTACTGGCCGCCGGCGCTGCTGCTGGCGTACACGGTCATCGCCGTCTGCTACGTACGGGCCGCGCGGACGCGGGGGCTGGGTGCCCGGGTCCTGCCCTACACGATCACCGGTGCCGCGACGACCGCCGTGTTCACCGCCGCATGGGTGGCCGCCGCCCTGTACTTCCCTAGCCACCCGGCACCGATGCACCCGCTCCCGTACTGGTGGTTCGTGCTGGACCGGCTGATCGCACCGTGGGGCATGATCGGGCTCGCGTTGCTGGTGCTGGCCCGACTGGAGCGCAACCTCGGGCTGCTGCTGTTCACCGCCGGCTACCTGGCGTTGGTGCTGCTGGTACTGCCGATGAACTCAGGATGGGGACCGCCCCACTGGGGAATCCGGGCGCAGTTCGCGATGCCGCAGCTCGTCAGCGGCATGGTGTTGCTGCTGGGCGCGGCCGGCTTCGCGGCCGCCCGCCGGCGGCACCGGTGACGGCCGTGACCGACACCCCGGACCCACATGCCGCGCACCCGGTCACCGGGCTGGACGACGTAGTGCACCAGCGAGTACGACTCGGCATCCTCACCATCGCGCACGAGGCCCGCCGCGTCGAGTTCGGCTACCTTCGCACCCAACTCGACCTGACCGCCGGCAACCTCTCCAAACACCTGAGCGTGCTCGAGACGGCCGCCCTGATCGAGATCGAGAAGGGCTACGAAGGCCGCCGCGGCCGCACCTGGATCACCCTCACCCCCGCCGGCACCACCGCACTCGCCGAGGAGATCGAGCGACTGAAGCTGCTCATCGCACGATTCGAGATCCCCGACAACCCGGAGAACCGACGACGACCACACTGACCCACCGACACGTGCTCACCACCGCACTCGCTGCCGAGCCGCCGTACCGCTCGCCGGCATCGGCCGCCACACCCGGCCCGGCCCGCGTCCGAGCAGGCATCGCGGCCATGAGCTGGTCGGCGCGAACGGCGCCCATCATGGTGGTGATCATGTCGTCGTTGCGGCTGGTTGCGACCACATGACCCATGGGCGGGCGGCTCGAGGCTCGCTTGGCACGACTGACCGTGGGCACGGCCCGCGCGTCGGAAGTGGTCGCACACTACGCCGACCTCGATGATCTCGGCGCCTGTCGATCGGGGTGACGCGGACCCGAGAGCTGCGGCCATGTCCGTCGACCCATGCCACGCTGGTTGCTTGCATAGCGACGAATTAAGAGGTCGCGCAGATAGGTGGGTTCATGGTCGGCGGGTGGGGCGGGTGTCCCACCGGTACAAGGTCCAGGCCTGCCGGATGAGGCTACGTACGGTGATGATGGCGTCGGCGAGGTCGAAGTAGGCGTGGACGACTGTCTCTTTGCGTTCGTAGCAGCGTTGGAGCCGGTTGAACGCGTTGTGCCAGGCGTTTGTCCGTTCGACGTGCCACCGTTGGGTGGCCTGGACGGGGGCCTTGACGCCTTTGCGGGCGATCTCGCCGGTCAGGTCGCGTGCGGCGAGTAGGTCGCGGGTCGCGGTGGAGTCGTAGCCGGCGTCGAGATGGATGGTGATGTCCTCGGGTAGCGGGCCGAGGTCGTCGAGCTGGTCGAGGGTGGGTTTGAGCAGCGGCGAGTCGTGGCGGTTGGCGCCGGCCAGGACGCGTCCCAGCGGGATGCCGTAGGCGTCGACCATCATCGAGCGTTTCATGCCTTGCTTGCCGCGGTCGACCGGGGATCTGCCGGCGATCTCGCCGCCGCCGGGTGCTTTGGTGATGCACCGGTCGATGGCGAGGTCGTCGAGCAGTAGGCCGACGATGCGGTCGTAGGCGTCGAGCGCGATTGCCTTGAGTTGGGCGAGGACGCCGAGGTGGAGCCATTCGTCCTCCTGCATCTCGCCGCCCTTCATACTGACAGCTACCGGGCGGCCACCCGCAGGAGCGAGCAGGGCAAAGCAGAAGCCGGACTCGCGTGCTCGTAGCAACAAGGCAGGGCCCCTAGATCACGCTCCCAGCGTCAGACTCTTAGAGGGCGTCTGATTCACGTATTTTGCGAGTGATGCCACCTTCAGATGTCTCGCCAGGTTGGGGTGGTTTCGTTGGTGACGCGTTTGGTGAGGTTGTCGATCATCGCGATGCGGATCATGCTGGCGGAGTTGTCGGGTAGGGCTTCGTAGTCGCGGGCCAGCCGGCGGTGGTGCATGATCCAGCCGAGGGTGCGTTCGACGACCCAGCGGCGTTTGACCACGGAGAACCCTCGGATGTTCGGGTCCTTGCTGACGACTTCGACGTCGATGCCGAGGGTGGCGCCGTGTTCGATGACCTTGTTCTTGAAGCCGGCGTCGACCCAGGTCTTGGCCAGGGCGGGGTGGGCGGCTTTGGCCTGGTCGAGCAGGTTGATGCCGATGGTGTTGTCGCTGATGCTGGCAGCGGTGACGACGACGGCGAGGAGCAGGCCGAGGGTGTCGGTGACGATGCCCCGCTTGCGTCCGACGATCTTCTTGCCGGCGTCGATGCCCTGGGTGGGCAGGGGTGCGTTGGTGGAGGTCTTCACGCTCTGGGTGTCGATGACGCAGGCCGACGGGTGCGCGGCGCGTCCGGCCTTGGTGCGGGCCAGGCCGGTGAGCTGGTAGTTGAGCTGGGCGAAGATGCCATCCGCGGTCCAGGCGGTGAAGTAGCCATAGACGGTCTGCCAGGGCGGGAAGTCGTGGGGCAGGTAGCGCCAGGCGATGCCGGTGCGGTTGACGTACAGGATCGCGTTGAAGATCTCCCGCAGATCGTGGGTGGCGGCACGTCCGCCGATACCGGCGTCGGTGCGGGCCTGACGCCAGGTGTTCAACCCTGGTGCGATCAGCGCCCAGCGGGCGTCGGACAGGTCGGAGGGGTAGGAGGATCGCTCAACCATGCCATAGCTCTACTGTGGACGAGCTGTGGTGGATCGCACCCGTAGTCCGACGATACGAGGGATTTTCTGAACCAGACACGTTCCGCGGAATGAAGCTGGCATATCGCTGCGGCATCAGTCGGGTCAAACAGTGCCGATAGCCACGAGTCGGCGGCGCTGCCGGCCTGGCAGGCTGCCAGCCAAATGACGCTAATCCCACGCGGACAAGATCAAAACGCCCAGTTAGAGACTGTCGGGTAACCGGTCTGATCCGATGGGTTATGGCGAGACGTGTCGATGTGGGGTGCTCGACAAATAGGTCATCCCCGCCATGAT
>BIFP01000030.1 GCA_005402585.1 Micromonosporaceae bacterium KJ-029
CGCTCACGCAGCTCATCGTTGTACTTCTTTGGTGCGGGCATCGCTGGTGTTCCTCCCAGGTTTCGATGTCTCCATCAAACCCGGTGCGGAACACAGGAAGCGGCCACTCTATGTTCTGGTTCAACGTCCGACACCGTCGAATGGGCGCTTCGTCCAGATGCCTTGCACCCGGAAGATGTGGCGCGCCGCAGACAGAGCGACCCCCCAGGCGAGCATGAGCGCAAAGAACAGGTGAGAGGGTTCCCCGCCATGCTGGACCCAGATGCCGATGACGAGCCAGGCCAACACGGTTGCGCCGAGCAAGGCCCACCAGACCACATCCCGCCGCCGCATGGCATCCAGTGTATGTCGATCAATTGGGTGACCAGTTGAGTGACGACCGGGGCGGCCAACGCCGGACGCCCACGGACGATGGTGGACTGTTCCGGCAGCTCACCCCGGCTACTTGCCCAGCTCATCGACCGCTGATCATTCTTTCGAGACGAAGGGGTCAAGCTCCGCTAGCGGGACGACCGGGGACCCTGCCATCCATAGAGCATCGGATTGGCGTGTGCCTTGCAGAGGATCAGAGCTCCGAGTGCTCAGGTGATTCGGGGCGTCGGCGCGAGCGGGCAGCCACGCGGATCTCGGCCAGGAAAGCCCAGAGAACAACGACGCTCAAAGGGACCCCCACCCAGGCACGCCAGGTGCCCTCGCTGACCTCGTCCGGTAGGAGAATGGCCGTAAGAAGGAGCATGAACCCCAGCTTGATGAGCTCTTTCCGCCGTGTGCCCGGCTTCACCACCGCCGGTTCCCCCTCGGTCGCCACTCTCCCGCACGGCCTAAGCGACGTCGCGCGACGGTTCGAGCGGGCCTGGTAGCGGCAACCTGCGGGTTGCGAGGAAGGCAACGACAACCGCAGCCCAGGCGGAGGCGATTGGCGGGATCCATACCCCCGAAGGCTATCGAAGCCGTACCATCCCCGGGCTGCGTGGGAGTCCGGCAAGGGTGCCGACAGCTACGGTGACAGCAACGACCTGGCACGAGGGCAGCCGCCGGCAGCCGGGCACGGACAGTCGTCCAAGGTCGAGCATACGGACGGACAACGCCGGACGACGCGCCCAGAACTTACAAGCGAGGGGTCGCAGGTTCGAAACCTGCCGCGCCCACCACACCACCTGCGAGTCGTGGCATCGCTCAGGCGAGCGGTGTGACGAGGATGGTTCGATCGCTGAAGAACACCGGCACGGGCAAGCCACCCTCGGCGCGATACTTCGCCGTGAACGTCGTTCGGCCCGGGCGGAGATCGGCGAGAACGGTCGTGGCGGCAAAGGGTTGCGTCACGGTGAACGGGACGTCTATGCCGCTGAGCGACAGGAACGACCTGGCCGCGCGGTCGAGACTCGGCGGCATCTCGTTGGCGCCGGTCGCCTCGAACGAGATGGCTCCCCCCTGCGACAGAATGCCGTCGTCGGACGAGCCGTAGGTGATGGTGGCACCGACGGTTACGGCATACCGCCTGGACCGGCCGATGGTCACGGTGACGGTCGGCCCGATCGTCGCCAGGTCGACGAACGCCCCGGATCCGTCCGCCGCCTCAACCGCTGCGATGCTGTCTGCGTCCTGGTTCAGCCGACCGCGTGCGGCTAGCGACACGGTCGCCCAGGCGCCACCGGCACCTCCGACGAGTCCGCACAGGGCGGAGAGCAGCAACTGGCGCCGTGGCGTCCGGAGCATGGTCGAGTCGGGTGGCGGCGGCGGGTCCGCCGACAGATCGATCATGACGGGCTCCTTCATATCGCACCGGCGACGACGGCTGCACCATTGGCGCCATCGTTCCACCGCGTCACAACGCCGGAAAGGCGGCAATGGAGCGTGGTGGGATCGGCGGTGGCGGCGTACGGGAGGAGACAGATGGGCTACGCGGAGGTCGGCGGCGTCCGGTTGTGGTACGAGACGCACGGGGCGGGACGGCCGCTGGTGCTGCTGCACGGCGGGTTCGGCGCGGTGGAGCAGTTCGCCGCGATCCGGCCCGCGCTGGCCGGGCGGCGTCAGGTGATCAGCGTCGACCTGCAGGGCCACGGCCGTACCGCCGACGTCGACCGGCCGCTGCGATACGAGTCGATGGCCGACGACGTCGCCGCACTGATCGTCCACCTCGGTCTGCCCGACCCCGACGTGCTGGGCTTCTCCCTCGGCGGTGGGGTGGCCCTGCGGCTGGCCATCCAGCACCGGGAACTCCTCCGCCGGCTGGTGGTCGTCTCCGCGCCGTGCCGGCGCCAGGGCTGGTTTCCCGAGGTGCTCGCCGGGATGCCCGAGCCGGACGAGGCGGCCGGCGAGCGGATGCGGGGCACCCCGCCGTACCAGCTCTACCAGGCCGTCGCGCCTCGCCCGCAGGACTGGCCGCGGCTCTGGGCCAAGACCGGTGAACTGCTGCGCCGTGAGTACGACTGGTCGGCGGAGGTCGCCGCGCTGACCACACCGACCCTGCTGGCCTTCGCCGACGCCGACTCGATCCGTCCCGGGCACATGGTGGAGTTCTTCGGCCTGCTCGGCGGCGGTCACCGGGACGCGGGCTGGGACGGCACCGACCGGCCGGACGCCCGGCTGGCCGTGCTGCCCGGCCTCACCCACTACGACATCGTCGATTCACCGGCCCTGCCCGCGGTGGTGCTGCCCTTCCTCACCCACACCCTGAACACTCCCTCCTAGGCTCCCAGCCGTTGGGCCAGCCACGGCAGGAGGACGTCGGCCTGCGCCTGCTGGAAGGCCCGGACGGTGGGGATGCCGGGCGGCGGGGGCCGGCGGGCGATGTCGGTGAAGAAGCCGGCCATGCCGGCGTAGAGACCGGTCAACGCGTCCGGGTCGGCGTCGGCGGTGAGTGGCAGACGGCGCAGCAGCGCCTCGGTGTCGTGCCCGCCGTGCAGACGTACGTCCAGCAGCAGCATCGCGGTGTCCAGCCAGGCCGGCCCGCGGGCGGCCCACGGCCAGTCGACCACGGTGACCCGGCCGGCCGCGTCGACGAGCAGGTTGTCGGCGCGGACGTCCAAGTGGCAGAGGGTGTCGCCGGTCAGCGCGGCGAGGCCACGGTCCGCCACGGCGCAGAGTTCGTCGAGGTGCGCCCGCGCCCAGGGCGCCAGGTCGGGCGGCGGGTCGGCGGCCACCCGGCGCCAGCCGGTGAGATCCTCGGCCAGCCGGTCGGCGGCGGACGGCACCTGCGGCTGGGGTGTGGGGGTGAGCACCGCGGACATCGTCTCCAGCGCCGCCAGCACGGCGTTCAGCTCGTCGCCCCGCCACGGGGTGACGGGGTGCCGCCCGTCGACGTCGGTGAGGACCAGGGCCACCCAGTAGCCGTCGTCGTGGCAGCCGAGCAGCCGGGGCGCCGGGGCGTACGCCGGCAGCGCGGCGGTGATCCGCGCCTCGGCACGGTGGATGACCGGGGTGTCCGGGTTCTGCGCCGGACTGGCCGCCTTGACGAAGGCTCGGGTGCCGTTCGCGGTACGGACCCGGTCGGCGGTCCCGGGGGAGTAGCCACCCGGCTGCGACACCGCCTCGACCACCCGGTCACCGAGGATCTGCTCCACCGCGGACCGGACATCGTCGGGCAACTGCGCCCACCGGAGCCGATTCTTCGCGCGCACTGCCATGCCGTCCACGCTCACCCTCCGTGGACCGGCGGGCAACCCGTTTCCCACCCCGAGGCCCGGTCCGCCGGGAACCTGGTGAGGGTTGTTCACCCCGGCAACGGGGAACCGTCCAACCGGAGGCACCTGGGGAGGAGCGACGGATGACGCGTGCCGGACTGACCATCGGCGTGCTCGGCTCGTACGGTGGGCGCAACCTCGGCGACGAGGCCATCCTCACCGGCCTGCTGACCGACCTGCGGCAGCAGGAGCCGAACGCCCGGATCATCGTCTTCTCCCGGGACCCGGAGCACACCCGGTTGGCTCACCCCGATGTAGAGGCGGTGCCCTGGGAGGGTGTCAGCCGTACCGATTCCGCCCTCGTGCTGTCCCAGCTGGACCTGCTCATCCTGGGCGGCGGCGGCATCCTCTACGACAAGGAGGCCCGCCGTTACCTGCGGGTCGTCCGGGTCGCGCAGGAACGCGGCCTGCCGCTGCTGACGTACGCCGTCGGCGTCGGGCCGCTCAACGAGATGGTGGACACCGGCATGGTCCGGGAGACGCTGGCCGGCGCCGCCCAGGTGACCGTACGCGACCAGGAGTCGCGGATGGTGCTGGAGGAAGCCGGGCTGCTCAACCCGATCACCGTCACCGCCGACCCGGCGTTCCTTCTGGAGCCCGACGAGTTCCCGGCGGACCTGCTGCGCGAAGAGGGCGTACCGGCCGGCAAGCGGCTGGTCGGGATGAGCGTGCGGGAGCCGGGCCGGGCCGCGGAACGGCTCGACGTGGACGGCTATCACCGGCTGCTGGCGCAGATCGGTGACTTCCTGGTGCACCGGATCGACGCGCACGTGCTGTTCGTGCCGATGGAGCGCGACGACATCCGGCACTCGCACGGCGTGCTGTCGCACATGATCGCCGCGGAACGGGGACGCATCCTGCACGGCAAGTACTCGCCGCAGCAGGTGCTCGGGTTGATGCGCCACTTCGACCTGGCGGTCGGCATGCGGCTGCACTTCCTGATCTTCGCCGCGATGATGGGTACGCCGTTCCTGCCCCTGCCGTACGCCGGCAAGGTCTTCGACCTGGCCCAGCGGTTGGGGGTGCCGGCGTTGCGCGGGGTGGAGCGGGAGGTGGAGGGCCCGTTGCTGGCGGAGGTGGACCAGCTGTGGGACGAACGTGACCAGCGGGCCGAGACCACCGCCCAGCGGGTGGCGCAGGTCTGCGACGAGGCGCGGGCCACCTCGAAGGTGACGCGGGCGGTGCTGGAGAGCCTGCGCAGCCGATCCCTGGTCGAGGTCGGCGCCTGACCCGGTCAGACCGCCGGCCCCCGCCAGCAGTAGCGCCACTGCTGGCCGTCCGTGCCGATCGACTCCAGCTCGTAGATGTTCGCCTCGGCCAGACCCTCCGGACCCAGATGGTGGTGGGTCAGCGGCGGCCGGCCGTGCGGGTCCAGCTCGACGGTGACGTGCTCACCGTCGGCAGAGCCGCCCACCAGCGGGATGTCCACCGTTGATGCCATGCGCCCATCCTGCCCCCACCCACCGCCGCCCCGCAGCGGATAGCCCGGCACGGTCGAGGAGACCGCACGGCACGTCGGGCACGCCGACATCCTGCGGGAACTCACCGACGGCGCCACCGGCGCCCTTTGATCCGCATCCTGACCGAGCACGTCCGGTGGAGGAGTCTCGGGAGGGCCGCCGGTGTGGGGTCAGCGGCGGGGGAGCAGGCCCGGCGGGTACTCCATGCCGTCGTGGGTGCAGGCCGCGGCGGCCACGCGGGCCGCGTACCCGGCCGCCTCCGCCCACGTCGCGCCGCCCAGCCGGGCCGCGATGAGGCCGGCAGCGAAGGCGTCCCCCGCCCCGTTGGTGTCGACCACCGGACCGGAAGGCACGGCGGCCGGCACCCGGCTGACTCCGCCGTCGAGGTACAGGTCCGCGCCGTCGGCACCCCGGGTCACCAGCACCGGGCGCGGTGCCAGCGACGCGGCCACCACCGGCGCCCGGTCGCCCAGCGCGGCGCCACTGACCAGCACCAGCTCCGCGACCTCGGCGAACGGTCGGTGGTACGGGTTGCGCCCGTCCCAGTCGTGCAGGTCCGTGGAGGTACCCACCCCCTCGCCCAGCACGTCGCCGAGAGCGGGCAGCAGGTCCCGGACCCAGCCCATGATCGACAAATGGACGTGGCCGGCGTCCCGGACCAGCTCCGCCACCTGCGCCGCCGGAAACGGCGGGGGCCCACCCGACGGGCGTGGGTCGTACAGCGACATCCGCTGCCCGGCAGGGTCGACCAGGTTCACCGAGCGGCGGGTGCCGGCCGGGTCGTCGGCCAGCACGGCGTGCACGCCAGTGCGGCCCAGCGCGGCCCGCACCACGTCACCGGCGGGGTCCGCGCCCACCGTGTCGACGACCGCCACCCGCAACCCGAGCGCGTGGGCGGCGAGCACCACACCGGCACCGGTGTTGCCGATCCGCAGGTCGATCGGGTCGACGGTGACGGAGTCGACCACCGGCAGCGGCAGCCCGGGCACCCGCACCCGCACGTCCACCCCGAGGCCGCCGATCACAAGCAGGTCGTACATGGCGCCGACGGTAGCCGGCCGGCGCCGCCTATCCTGACCCGGGTGTTGCTCGG
Source organism: Micromonosporaceae bacterium KJ-029 (assembly GCA_005402585.1). GTDB lineage: Bacteria > Actinomycetota > Actinomycetes > Mycobacteriales > Micromonosporaceae > Micromonospora. The sequence goes on from BIFP01000030.1 coordinate 6,237, forward strand.
GCCCGTCCTCCACCGGAGGCGTTGACAGGGGCCCTTCCGGCGGAGGGGGAGTGCGTGCTGGTCGTCCACGGGATGTGGCTGCCCGGCCGGGGCGTTGCCGTCTGGGCCGAGGACAGCACCCGGCCACCACACGCGCCGCGCCGCCCCGGCCGGGCGCCCCGGGAACGGCCGCACCCGTTCGCCGCCGAGCACCCCACGCTGGTCGCCGTGCTGGCGGAGGCCGCTGAACCGGCCGACCTCGGCACCGCGCTGCTCACCCTGCCCACCCGCGCCGGCTCGCCGCTGGACTCGCCCGAGCTGGTCCGGACCACCGTCGTGGAACCGGTCCGCGGCCCGGTCACCCTGGCCGGCTGGCGGGTCCCCGTCCTGGTGTACGCCCCGGACACCGCGCTGCCGCTGCTGCGTACCCTCGACGGGCTGGCCGCCGTACCCGGCGCGACCCTGCGGCACCTGGCCGAGCTGGCCACCTTCGCCGCCGACCTGGCCACCCGCGGCCGGGTCCTGCCCGGCCTCGCCGACCCGGATCCGGCTCCCGCCCGACGGGCCACGACGCAGGCCCGGGCCGTCTGGCGCCCGCTGCTCACCGGCACCGACGCCAGCTGGGCCCGGGCGCTGGCGCTGGCCCTGCCGCCGGCCGCCCGCGCGGTGGTCCAGACGGAGCTGCCCGGGTTGCCGCCCTCGCCCCGTCGCACCCGCGGCCGGTCGGCCCGACCCGGCCGGACCCACGGTGACCCGGGTCAGCCGACCGGCGACGCCGGTGCCGGGCCGGTTGGGGACACGCCGGGGACGCTGGTCGCCGATGCGCTCGACGCGCTCACCGACGCCGCGGTGCGGGCGGCCCTGCCGCCGACCACGCTCGCCCGAGGGGTGCGGCCGAACGGCGCGGTGACGGCCTGGCTCGGCGCGCTGGCCGGGCCCCACCGCGAGTTCACCGCCGAGCCGGCGGCACTGCACACCCTCCGGTCCGAACTGGACGCGTGGCAGCGCGATGCGGCCGGTGGTGCGGTGCGGGCCAGCTTCCGGCTGGTCGAGCCGCCGGTCGAGGAGGTCAGCGGACCGGTGACCGTGGTGCCGCCCGACCCCGAGGCCGTCGCTGCCGGCCCGTGGCGGGTGGAGTTCGGGCTCCGGGCGGCCGACGAACCGGGCCTGCACGTCGACGCCGGTCAGGTGTGGCGCGGCGCGGAACTGCCGGCCGCCGGGAACAGCCCGCAGGAGACGATGCTGGCCGAGCTGGGCCGGGCCAGCCGCCTCTGGCCCGAGCTGGACGCGGCGCTGCGTACCGCCACGCCGGAGGCGCTGGAGCTGGACGCCGACGGCGCCCACCGGTTCCTGCGTGACGGCGCCCCGATGCTGCACGCGGCCGGTTTCACCGTGCTGCTGCCGTCCTGGTGGCGGCGGCCCTCGTCGCGGCTCGGCGCGCGGCTGCGAGCCACCTCCCGGACCGCCCCCGGCACCGTCACCGGCCCCGGCGAGAAGGTCGGGCTGGACGCGCTGGTCGACTACCGGTGGGAACTGGCCCTGGGCGACCAGCCGCTGACCGAGGACGAACTGGCACGCCTGGCGGAGCTGAAGACCCCGCTTGTGCGGTTGCGGGGCCGCTGGGTCGAGCTGGATCCGAAGCGGCTCGCCGCCGGCCTGCGGTTGCTGCGCTCCACCGGCGAGCTGACCGTTGCCGACCTGCTGCGGATGGGGCTCGCCGACGCCGAGCAGCCGGACGCGCTGCCGGTGCTGGAGGTGGCCGCCGACGGGGCTTTGGGCGACCTGCTCGCCGGGGCCGTGGAACGCCGGCTCGCGCCGCTGGATCCGCCGCCGTCCTTCCACGGCACGCTGCGGCCGTACCAGCGGCGGGGGCTGGCCTGGCTGGCCTTCCTGCAGTCGCTCGGGCTGGGCGGGGTACTCGCCGACGACATGGGGCTCGGCAAGACGGTGCAGCTGCTCGCCCTGCTGGCCGCCGACCCGGTGGAGGCCGGGCCGACCCTGCTGGTCTGTCCGATGTCGCTGGTGGGCAACTGGCAGCGGGAGGCGGCGCGGTTCACCCCGGGGCTTCGGGTACACGTGCACCACGGCGCGCAGCGGGCGCGGGGTGAGGGGTTCGCCGCCGCCGTGCACGCGGCGGACCTGGTTCTCACCACGTACACGGTGGCCGCTCGGGACGCGGTGGACCTCGCCGGCATCGACTGGCACCGGGTGGTGCTGGACGAGGCCCAGGCGATCAAGAACGCGGCCACCCGGCAGGCCGAGGCGGTGCGCGCGCTGCCCGCCCGGCACCGAATAGCGGTGACCGGCACGCCGGTGGAGAACCGGCTGGCCGACCTGTGGTCCATCATGCAGTTCGCCAACCCGGGGCTGCTCGGGCCGGCGGCGACGTTCCGCAAGCGGTTCGCCGAGCCGATCGAACGGCACGGCGACGCCGAGACCGCCGAACGACTGCGCCGGATCACCGGCCCGTTCGTGCTGCGCCGGCTCAAGACCGACTCGTCGATCATCTCGGACCTGCCGGAGAAGCTGGAGATGGAGGTGTTCTGCAACCTCACCGCCGAGCAGGCGGCGCTCTACCGCGTGGTCGTCGACGACATGCTGGCGCGCATCGAGTCCAGCGACGGCATCGAGCGACGGGGTCTCGTGCTGGCCACCATGACCCGGCTCAAGCAGGTCTGCAACCATCCCGCCCAATTGCTGCGCGACGGCTCCTCGCTGGACGGGCGCTCCGGCAAGCTGGCCCGGCTGGAGGAGATCCTCGACGAGGTCCTCGCGGCGGGGGAGAAGGCCCTGCTGTTCACCCAGTACGCGGAGTTCGGCGGGATGCTGCGCGGGCACCTGTCGGCCCGGTTCGGCCGGGAGGTGCTGTTCCTGCACGGCGGGGTCAACAAGGCGGACCGGGACACCATGGTCGCCCGGTTCCAGTCCGACGGTGGCCCCGCCCTGTTCGTCCTCTCCCTCAAGGCCGGCGGGACAGGGCTGACCCTGACCGCCGCCAACCACGTGGTGCACGTCGACCGGTGGTGGAACCCGGCGGTGGAGGACCAGGCCACCGACCGGGCGTTCCGGATCGGACAGCGCCGCCGGGTGCAGGTCCGCAAGTTCGTCTGCGCCGGCACGGTGGAGGAGAAGGTCGCCGCGCTGATCGCCGACAAGCGCGGCCTGGCCGCGTCGGTGGTCGGTACCGGCGAGCAGTGGGTTACCGAGCTGTCCACCGCGCAGCTGCGCGAGTTGTTCACCCTGGAGGCCGGGGCGGTGGCCGAATGAGCGGCCCGGACGTGGCCGGCGACAGGCGGGCCGCCGGTGGTGGGCGGGACACCGGCGGGGGTGACCGCGGCAGGTTCGCCGACTACGGTCGGCCGCGCCGGGTCGACGGTGGGCTGCGGGCCCGCAGCACCCGGGGCACGATCGGGGTTTCCTGGTGGTCGCGCCGGTTCCTGGAGGTGCTGGAGTCGTTCGCGCTCGGCACCCGGTTGACCCGGGGACGGTCGTACGCCCGCGCCGGCCAGGTGGTACGTCTCGACGTCGCCCCCGGCCTGGTGAGCGCGGCCGTGCAGGGCTCGCGGGCCCGGCCGTACCAGGTCCACATCGCACTGCCGCCCTTCCCGGCCGACCTCTGGGCGCGGCTCGAGGCGGAGTTGGCCGCCCAGGCGTTCTTCAGCGCCCGGCTGCTCGCCGGCGACCTGCCGGCCGAGCTGGAAGAGCTGTTCGCCGCCGCCGGGGCGCCGCTGTTCCCCACCGCTGTGACCGAGCTGGAGCAGAGCTGCTCGTGCCCGGACTTCGCGGTGCCCTGTAAACACCTCGCGGCCACCTTCTACCTGCTCGCCGAGGCGTTCGACGCGGACCCGTTCGCCCTGCTGCACTGGCGTGGGCGGGGCCGGGCCGAACTGCTCGACCGGCTACGCGAGCTGCGCGCCGCCGGCTCCGGCCTGCCAACCGCCGCGGATTCCGGCCCGGCAGCTGGAGCGCGCGGCTCCGGCTCGGCACGCAAACCGCGTACCGGCAGGTCGTCGGCGGAGCCGCGCGGCATCGGCGCGGGTTCGCCACCCGGGTCCGCCCACAGCGGGGTTTCCGGCTTCCAGCCGGCCGTGAGCCAGGGTCCGGCCGGCCCGGCGGCCGGGGCGGCGCGTGCGCTCGCCGACCTGCCCACCGCGCCGTTGGCCGATGCGGTGGACCGGTTCTGGCTGCCGCCCGTGCCACTGCCGGACCGTCCGCCCAGCCTGACCAGCCGGCCGGATCTGCTGTTGCGGCAGCTCGGCGCGCCCGCACCGGCGATCGGCGGGCCGGGCCTGGCCGAGCGACTGCGCCACGCGTACCGGCTGCTCGGACGCTAGCCAGCGCTTGGGTCGAAGCCCTCGACCGTGCCGAGGACTTCGACCCAGGCCCGCCCCAGGGCGCGCGTCGAGGTCACAGCCCGGCCGCGTCGACCACGGACGGCGACCGGCGGCGTTGGAGACCGGTCCGGACCCGACGCCGTTTCCGGATCGGTCTCCGCCGTGCCGGACCACCGCCCGGGCCTCGCCGCGACTCGCGCCGGGACCTCGGCACACGCCCTCGGACCGATGGCGTTGATGGTGGCTGCCGCTGTCGGCCGCGTTCGACCGGAGCGGCTCGGCGGGCGGTCATAGCCAGCGGTGGCGGAACCGCCACATGAGCGCCGCGTTGGTCAGTAGCACCATTGCGAAGATCGCCCCGGCCAGCCGTCCCGCGAGGACGGTGGTCGCCGGTAGCGCGGCCCACAGCAGGATGGTCAGTAGCAACACCCACCGGCCGCGCCGAGCCCGGGCCCGGTGGTCGAGCCGGGCGAAGAACGCCGGGTCGCTTTCCCGTAGGTGGCGGGTGATCTGCTCGAATCTGCGCTGATCCTCTTTGCTGAGCATGTGCCTTCCCCTCACGCGTTCAGCAACGGTGTGGCGGAATACCCGCTGCGGCGCGGACTCACGCGCCGTTTCTGCTGCTACTTTGGCCAACCGCGCGGAACCAGGCGCCGGGCACCGATGGACTGCCGCGGGTGCCCGGTCCGGACTTTGTCCGGCTGCGTGATGACGGGCTGGCTGTGGTCAGGCGGGTGGGATTGTCACGTCCGGTTGCGGCCGTCTCCGAAGCCCCCGCTCGCGAGGTGCGTACCCGAACCGGATCCGGTAGTCCGGTGAGCCATCGCTGGGCTCCCAACCGTCCCAGGGGTCGCGGATTTCTCACCGGTACCAGCCGGACCGTCGGCCTACACCTACCCGCACCTGTCGCCCGTCCAGGACGATCCGCCGTAGCTGCGGACGGACAACGCACACCGGGCCGGGTGAGACCGTCCTATCCGGACGGCGCATGGGTGACGGCCCGGATCAGCAGGGTGACCTGCTGTCCGGGCGGTGGTCGGCGGCGCCACCGTAAGCCCTGTGTCGAAGTTTTCGGCTCTACCGAGGACTTCGACACAGGACCTGGCCGGGTTGGTTCAGGGCCAACGCGTCGGGCGGTGGATGTTCGCCGGCCGGGAGCCGAGCGGCCGGGGCCGCCCAGGCCGGGCGCCCGGCGGTCGGGTGGCGGCCCAGCGGCGGCCGGGGCGGTGCTGCCGGGGCGGCTCGGCGCCGCCTGGGTGGTGCATGGTGTCGTCCGTGGACATCGGATCCCCGCTCCCGGCGCCGGTGCGCCGTCACGGTGCTCAACGAGCGCCCGCCGTCCGGCGTCGCTGCCCGGATGTGTCGGGCACCCGCCGTAACCTCCGCCGACGCGGCCGAGGTCAGCGCCCGCGGCGGGGCAGCGGGAGGTGGCCGGGGACCAGCGCCGAGGTCAGCGTGATCCCGGCCGCGCGCAGCGCGTCGACCAGGATGTTCTGTACGAGGTAGGAGTCCGGCAGTTGCCAACGGGCCTGCTCCGGTGCCACCGCCCAGCGGACCGGCCCTTCGGGCAGCCGGGTGGGGGGCGCCGGCACCCACGAGCCGGGGCCGTGCCGTACCACGTGGAAACAGGGCTCCAGTTCGGGCCGCAGCGGGTCGCCCGGGCGGACCAGGAACATCCAGCGTCCGGTCGGGGTGACCAGCACTGGCCCGCGTACGCCCGGACCGACGGGATGGGCCCGCACCGAGTCCAGCACCGGCCGGCCCAGGTGGGCGGGGACCTCCAGCACGTCGAAGGACCGACCGGTGGGCAGCAGTACGCCGTGCGGACGGGACCGCCACCAGGTGGCCACCCGGGCCGGGTCGGTGCTGGCCGCGTGCTCCCAGTCCTCCAGCGCGGGATGGCAGCCGACCGTCGGACAGCCGGCGCGACCGCAGACGAAACGGCTGCGCGCCAGGCACGCGCCGGGGGTCACCTCCCAGCCGTGCATCGCGTAGCGCACCGCGACCCGGCGTAGCCGTACCCGTTCCAATGGCGACAGATGTGCCACCCGCGGTCCGACGTTCCCCCACATTGGTGCCATCTCCCCTCGCCGGAACCGCCGGCGCCAGCTTGTGTCGAGCACCGTCACTGCCGTGGCCCGCGCTCGTTGCTTTGACAAAGTGGCCGATGCAACTTGCACGAAAACTATGAGGACTGGCCGTATGGCTGACGTACAACCTGTGCGACCAGCGGAAACCTGAGATACGGACGGATCGGCACGCCCGCGGATCGGCCCCCTGCACCTGGGCCAGGGCTCCAGCAAGGGGAGGACTGGGGAGATGGACGAACTACCCATCGGGCGGCGGGTGGCGTACTGGCGGGGCCGGCGGAAGATGTCGCAGCAGGTCTTCGCCGACCGGTTGGGCAAATCGAAGAGCTGGGTGGACAAGGTCGAGCGCGGTGTGCGCCGGCTGGACAAGTTCTCCGTGCTCTACGAGATCGCCGACATCCTCCAGGTGGACGTGCAGCTGCTGTTCGGCAAGGACCCGGAGCGGCGTACCGACACGCTGAACTGCATCGACCAGTTCGAGGTCGAGGAGATCCGGGCGGCCCTGGAGCGGTACGACTCGATCAGCGCGTACTTCGACGCGGCACCGTACCCACCGCCGCTGACCGACATGGGCAAGGCCGTCACCCACGCCTGGCTGACCTACCAGTACGGGCGCTACGGCATGCTGACCCGGGCGCTGCCGAAGCTGTTGCGCGACGCCCAGGCGGCCGACGCCGCCTACGGCGGCGGAGACCAGGGGCAACGGGCCGCCCACCTGCTCGGGCAGGTCTACCAGATCGCCTCCTCGGTGCTGCGCAAGCTGGGCGAGTGCGACCTCGCCTGGCTCGCCGCCGACCGGTCCATCGCGGTCGCCCAGCGGGCCGACGACCAGCTGCTCGCCGGGATCGCCATCACCCGGGTCTGCAACGCCCTGGTCGCGATGGGGCGGGCCCGGCCCGCGCTGGAGCTGAACGTCACCATCGCCAACCGGCTCGCGCCCGGCGGCGGCAACGACACCCGCCCCGAGCGGGTCTCGGTCTACGGGATGCTGCTGTTGCAGGGCGCCATGGCCGCCGCCCGGATCGGCGACACCGCCACCGTGGACGACCTTCTCAACGGCGCCCAGGCGGCGGCGGCCGAACTCGGCAGCGACCAGAACCACTACTGGACTTCGTTCGGGCCGACCAACGTGGAATTGCACCGCGCGGCGGCCGCCGTCGAACTGGGCGACGGCGGGCGGGCGGTCGAGGTGCACCGGCAGAAGATCCAGGACGCGCCGTTCGACGCGCTGCTGCCCGAGCGCCGGACGCACCACCTGCTCGACCTGGCCCGGGGCTTCGCCCAGATCGGCGACGTGGCCAACGCCGGCGAGATGCTGCTGCGCGGTGACCGGCTGGCCCCGTCCGAGATCCGCTGCCGGCCGATCGCCCACGAGGTGATGTCGGACGTCCTACGTCGCACACGTGGTGCGCCGCCTTCTCTGATCGCAGAGTTGGCTGAGCACATGGGAGTAGGAGTATGAACTCGGAGCCGGCATGACCGGTTCGCACCGCCATGACGGGCACCGCGAGGTGCTCTACATCATCGCCTGCGGCTCGCCGCTGGCCCGGGACGTAGGCCGGCTCGTCGAGCTGGCCCAACAGGACGGTTGGGACGTCTGCGTGATCACCACGCCAGACGGCGCGAAATTTGTCGACCGGACGGCGCTGGCCCGCCAGACCGGTCACCCGGTGCGTACGCACTACAAGAACCCGGGCGACCCGGACGTGCTGCCATCGGCCGACGCCATGATCGTCTGCCCGGCCACGGTCAACACGGTCAACAAGTGGGTGGCCGGCATCGCGGACACGCTCGCCCTCGGGTTGCTGGTCGAGGCGCAGGGCAGGGGGGTGCCGTTGGTGGCCGTGCCGTACACCAACTCGGCGATGGCCGCCCACCCGACCTTCCGGGCGAACATCGACCGGCTCGCCGAGTGGGGGGTGAGCGTGCTCTTCGGCAACGACGTCTTTCCGCTGCACGAACCCGGGACGGGCGAGCGGTACCAACACGCCTTCCCCTGGGCCCTGCCGCTGACCGCCGTCCGCGACCGGCTCTGCCGGGCCGGGTGAAAGGAAGGGCCCCCTGTTAACGCCTCCGGTAGCAAAGGGGCCCCCTGTTAACACCCCGGCCCGCGTGGCCGGGCGGCTCGGCCCGGGCCCGGCTTCGACCGCGGCCCGGGCCGAGGTGCAGGTGTCGGCCAGGTGACGTCCCGGAGTGGCACCGACGCCGGTAAGCTGGCCCGCCGTGAGCACAACCGCAGCCGTGCCGACCGTCGCCGACGTCGTGGCCGAGCTGGAGCGGCGGTACCCGCCGGCCTGGGCCGAGGAATGGGACCGGGTCGGTCTGGTGCTGGGCGAGCCCTGGGCCCCCGTACGCCGGGTGCTGTGCGTCGTCGACGTGGTCCCCGAGACGGTCGCGGAAGCGCTCGCCGCCGGCGTCGACATGATCGTCGCCCACCATCCGTTGCTGTTGCGCGGGGTCTCCTCGGTGGCGCCGACGACGTACAAGGGGCGGATCGTCCACCAGCTGATCAAGGCCGACATCGCGCTGTACGTGGCGCACACCAACGCCGACGTGGCCGCTCCCGGAGTCTCCGACGCGCTCGCCGCCCGGCTCGGGCTGACCGATTTGCGCCCGCTGCAACCGTCCCGCCCGGGTACGCCGGCCGCCGGGTCAGGCCGGGGGATCGGGCGGATCGGTCGGCTGCCTGAGCCGATGAACCTGGGCGAACTGGCCCGGCACGCCGCCGCCGTGCTGCCGGCCACCACGGTCGGGGTACGTGCCGCCGGCGACCCGAACCGGACCGTGCGTACCCTTGCGGTCTGCGGCGGTGCCGGGGACAGTTTCCTGGCCGACGCGACCGCCGCCGGAGTGGACGCGTACCTTACCGCTGACCTGCGCCACCACCCGGCCGGCGAGCACCTCGCCACCGGCGGACCGGCGCTGCTCGACGCGACCCACTGGGCCACCGAGCGGCCCTGGCTGGACGACCTGGCCGCGGCGCTGCGGGCCGCGCCGGGTGTCGAGACGCTGGTGTCCGACCTGGACACCGACCCGTGGTCCGTACACGCCACCTCACCCGCAGCGGACGACAAGGAGCCCGACCGTGAAGGCTGACCCCCAGGTCCAGCGCCGCCTGCTCGACCTCCAGGCGATCGACACCGCCCTCGCCCAACTCGCCCACCGCCGACGGTCGTTGCCCGAGCGGGCCGAGCTGGAGGCGCTCGCGCGGGAGCTGTCCGCCCTGGAGGACGAGCGGGTTCGTGCCCAGGTGGCGGTCGACGACCTGGACCGGGACATCGCCCGGCTGGAGAAGGACGTCGACCAGGTGCGGGCGCGCAAGGACAAGGACGAGGCCCGGCTCGCCGCCGGCACCGGCCCGGCCCGCGAGTTGGAGGCGCTCCAGCACGAGCTGGTCTCGCTCAACCGCCGGCAGAGCGACCTGGAGGACGCCGAGCTGGAGCTGATGGAGCAGCGGGAAACCGCCCAGTCGGTGTTGGACGGGGTGGAGCAGCGGCTGGCCGAGGCGCGGGAGCGGCGGGCCGGCACCGAGCAGCGGCGGGACGAGAACCTCGCCGAGATCGGCCGGGAGGAGGAGTTCAAGCGCTCCGCCCGGCAGCCCCTCGCCAACGACCTCCCCGCCGACCTGGTGCAGCTCTACGACCGGATCCGCACCGACACCGGGCTCGGTGCCGCGCTGCTCGCCGCCGGCCGCTGCGGCGGGTGCCGGCTGGAACTCTCCGGCGCCGACCTGGCCCGGATCCGCAAGACCGACGCCGATGAGGTGGTCCGCTGCGAGGACTGCCGGCGGATCATGGTCCGTACCAACGAGTCCGGGCTGTAGTCCGGTGGCACCGCGTACCGTCCTGGTCGAGGCCGACGGCGGGTCCCGGGGCAACCCCGGCCCGGCCGGGTACGGCGCGGTGGTCCGCGACTCGGCGACCGGTGCGGTGCTGGCCGAACGTGGCGAGGCGATCGGCATCGCCACCAACAACGTGGCCGAGTACCAGGGGCTGATCGCCGGCCTGACCGCCGCCGCCGAGCTGGGTGCCAGCGAGGTGGAGGTCCGGATGGACTCCAAGCTCGTGGTCGAGCAGATGTGCGGCCGTTGGCAGATCAAGCATCCCGGCCTACGCCCGCTCGCCGCCCAGGCGGCGCAGCTGGTCGGCCGGTTCGCCGCGGTCCGGTTCAGCTGGATCCCCCGGGAGCGCAACACCCACGCCGACGCCCTCGCCAACGCCGCCATGGACGCCGCCGCCGCGTCGGGTGTCGCGACGCCCACCGTCGCCGAGCCGCGCTTGGTCGAGCCGCCGCGCCGGCTGGGTGGCCCGGAACCAGCCGGCGGCGGCGCGGTCGAGGTCGCCGCCCGAGCCGAGTCGGTAGGCGCCGACCTGACCACCGCGCCGGCCTCCTGGGAACCGCGACCCAGCTTCACCGCCACCCGGTTGGTCCTGGTCCGGCACGGCGAGACCGAGTACACCGAGCAGGGCCGCTACTCGGGTCGCGGCGACATCGCGCTCACCGTGGTGGGCCGGGCCCAGGCGCGGGCCACCGCCGCCCGGGTGGCCGCGCTCGCCCCGACCGCCGCGGCCGTGGTCAGCTCGCCACTGTCCAGGTGTACGGCGACCGCCGAGGCGATCGCCGCCGCGCTCGGCGACATCCCGGTACGCCGCGACGACGACCTCGTCGAGTGCGACTTCGGCGCCTGGGAGGGACGCACCTTCGCCGAGGTACGCGAGCGCTGGGCCGGTGAACTCGACGCCTGGCTCGCCTCCACCCGGGTCGCCCCGCCCGACGGTGAGTCGTTCGCCCAGGTGGCCGAAAGGTGCGGGCGGGCGGTCGAGCGGCTGCTCGGGGCGTACCCCGGTCAGACCGTCGTGCTGGTCTCGCACGTCTCGCCGATCAAGCTGATCCTGCGCGACGCTCTCGCCGCCACCGACGCCTTCCTGCACCGGCTCTACCTCGACGCCGCCGGCATCTCGGTCCTCGACCGCTGGCCCGACGGCGGCGTCGCCGTCCGCTCGGTCAACGAAACCACCCACCTCGCCGCACTCTGACCCAGGCCCAGACCGCGCCGCCCTGCTGCGCGCCGATCTTGCGTTTGCGTCGCCGGTACGCGCCTCGTGCCGATTTGCGGCGACGCGAAGTGCAAGATCGAGGGGCTGGGTCAGGTGAGGGTGCGCCAGAGGAGGTAGCAGCCGATGCTGGTGCCGAAGAGCACGATGACGGTCTTCAGCAGCACCGACGGCAGGCGGCGGACCAGGCGGGCGCCGGCGTACCCGCCGACCAGCGTCGCCGGCGCGACCAGCGCGACCGCCGCCCAGTTCACCGGGCCGGCGAGCGCGAAGACAACCACCGTGGTCAGGCCGATCACGGCGGAGAGCAGATTCTTGATCGCGCTCACCCGGGCCAGCGTCGCGTCCAGCACCAGGGCCAGACCGGCGACCAGCATCACCCCGACGGCCGCGCCGAAGTAACCGCCGTACACCGCGGCCAGCGCCACCACGGCCTGGAGGGTCACGGTCCGGCGGCGCGGCGGCAGGTCGTGGGGGTGGCCGACCAGCCGCCGCAGTGGATCCTGGAACGCCAGCACCGCGGTCGCCCCGAGCACCAGGAAGGGTACGACCAGCTCGAACGCCCGGGCCGGGGTGACCAGCAGCAGCCCCGCCCCGACCAGCGCGCCGACGATCGTGGTGGGCAGCATCGTGGCCACCAGCCGCCCCCGGGGCAGATCCATCCGGCTGCCCGCCACCGCGGCGCCGTAGCCCGGGAAGACCGACACCGAGTTGCTGACGTTCGCCGCGACCGGCGGCAGGCCGACGGCGAGCAACGCCGGGAACGTGATCAGCGAACCGCCACCGGCCACCGCGTTCACCGTCCCCGCGGCCAGCCCGGCGGCGAGCAGCAACGCGGCGTCGGCAAGGTTCATGATCCCCGAGGCTAGTACCCGCCCCACTCCCCGGGCCGCCAGGGACGGCCCGCCACCGGCAGGCGCTCTGCCGCCGGTGCTGGTGCTGGACGCAGTTGGGGTATCCCGGTCGGCTGGATGTCGCAACATCCCTGAAACTGGGAGCCTCCTGGCACCGGGGGCTCCGGTGACCGGGGCGGAAATGGGGCGGGGCGGCGCATCGTTAGGATGTGTGCGCGACGGACGAGTCGACCGGGCGGTCGCGTCGGCGGGCTGCGGCCCGCCGCCGAGGAACGTCCGGACTCCACAGGGCAGGGTGGTTGTTAACGGCAACCCGGGGCGACCCGCGGGACAGTGCCACAGAAAACAGACCGCCGGCCCCATCGGGGACGGTAAGGGTGAAACGGTGGGGTAAGAGCCCACCAGCACCCCGGGTGACCGGGGTGGCTCGGTAAACCCCACCCGGAGCAAGGCCAAGAGAGGGCCGTCACCGCAAGATGACGACCCGCGCAGACGCTTGAGGGCGGCCCGCCCGAGGTCTGCGGGTAGGCCGCATGAGCCTGTCGGCGACGGCAGGCCGAGATGGATGGCCGCCGCCGGCGCGAGACCCTCCGGGGTACGCGCCGGTCACAGAATCCGGCGTACAGGTCGACTCGTCCGTCGCCCACCAGCTCAGAGCCACGATCAAGGCTCTGAGCTGGTCCTAGGTTCAGGCGTCGATGGTCGTCCTTGGTCAACATTGGCCGGCGTTTGACGGTCTGGCGACGGCCTGACGGCCTGGAAACGGCCTGATCTTGGGCGGTGGAGCTTCAGTTTGGAAGAGCGCGCTCAACGGGCCGCGATGTCCGAAACGCCTGCCGGCGGCGGCAGAGCCTCACGCCGCTCGTGCCCGCTCATGACCGCTGCGCGCCACGGTTACTGGCCCGTGGATGGCCCGCGTCGGTACGAGCGGGTTACCTGCCCATCGGATAGCTTGCCCTATGCCCGTCATCGATCTGAGTGCGCCGGCCCGCCCTCCGTCGCCTCGCAGGACGGCAAACCCGCGGCTCGTGGCGGCGCTGGCAGTCTTGGGGCTCGGGTGCCTCAGCGGGGAGCCGGTGAACCCGCCGCAGCTTGCCCCTGAGGTGCGGTGCGAGTCATGGCAGGAATCCATTGCGGGTGAGGTGGGTCCGGCCACCGTTCCGGTAGGAGGTGCCCCACCAGGGGCAACCGCGGATGTGCGCGTGGTGGCCGTTGTGGATGGTCAAACCGGATGTGTCGTTTCGGTGTACCGGTGGAGTGAACCGCAGTTGCTGTTCCATTCCGGTGATCACGACCTGGTCGCCATCGTCAAGATGGACGGCGAACGCGAACGGGGGCGCTGGACGGTGCGGGTGGCGGGCGAGCCGCTGGGCGGGGAATTCGTGGAATGGGACGGCGGCGACCTCGACGCCGGGCTGTCGCGGGTGATGGCCAAGCTTCGGGAGCGGGTTCCGGGACTGCTCGATTGAGCTACGGCCTGGGGGTTAGAAGAAGATCGCGGATGGCTGGTCAGGTGCCTGCGGCCCTGGTCGGCCGTCTGGCGTTGTCGGTTGGCGTCGTCGTCAGCGTGTGGCCTTGGCTGTACGAATGGCTGTAGCGGCACTGGCAGCTGATCTCTATGGTTCACGATCATGGATGCCACACTCGTAAACTTTCTCGTCTACTCGCTGAGCCTTTTCGTTCTCTACTGGGTGATCCGTCTTGCGGTCCGGCACGCGATCGCAGACGCCGACAAGCGCCGGCGGGGTGGGGCGTGACGGGTTGGTCCGGCAGTAAGGCGAACGTTCGAACCTGACGGCCACACTGCTCTCATCCCCCGGATAGGTGCCAAAGACTGCGGCGGCCGGTCGGGGTCAAGGGTGGCCGTAGGCCATCGGCGTGCCGACGCGTAGCGCCCCGACGTCGGCCGGGTGGCGTAGAGGATCGGGCACCCGGGGGATGGGTCACGCCCTGGTCCTCGTCGTCATCGAACCGCAGCAGCGCCCACGGGAGTCCAGAGGCAAGCAGCTCCGCTCCCGAGTTCCGCAGTTCGTAGCAACACGAGCTTGATCGGTTCTGTCCCTGTGCTGGTCAAGCGTTCGCGGACGGCTGTGGCTGGGCCTGAAGGCTGGAAAGTGTAGTAACACGACGGTTGATTCACATCTTGTGCTGCCAGTGGTGATGTGGTTCCTT
>BIFP01000031.1 GCA_005402585.1 Micromonosporaceae bacterium KJ-029
AAGATCATGGCGGGGATGACCTATTTGTCGAGCACCCCACATCGACACGTCTCGCCATAACCCATCGGATCAGACCGGTTACCCGACAGTCTCTTAGACTGGGCCCTCACGCCCTCGTAGCTCGGGGGAAAGAGCATCGGTTTCCTAACCCGAGGCTCGCCGGTGTCCGCAGGCCGATGACCTGCGGCTTTTCACTTCTTGGCCTCGTGTGCCGGTCGCTGCGCGGTCTTGCTGCGATCGCTTGCTGAAGATCAGCAGACCACGCCCTTCGGTCCTCGGTGGCCCTGACTAGCTGAGGAGTGACCTGCGGGAGAGGTCAGTCTGCTGTCGAGGCGGAAACCTGCCACAGGGCACTGACCGGCATTGCGCGGAGTCTGTCGCCGAAAGGCAGCGTGGAGGTTCCGGTATAGAGGACGATGCCGGCGACGAAGTCATTGCCGAGGCGGTCGGCGAGCCGGCGTAGCCCGCGGAAGTCGTCGGGTCCGACGGTGGTGGCTGCTTTGACTTCGATCCCGAGCACCTGGCCGGTTCTATTCTCCAGCACCGCGTCGACTTCGTACCTGCTCTGGTCGCGGTAGTGGGACAGGTCGACGAACTGCTCGGACCAGGTGAGCTGCCGGGACAGCTCGGACAGGACAAATGACTCGAGCAGCGGGCCGAACGGTGCGCCCGGCCGGAGCAGTGCCCGGGCGTCGGTCGCGATCTCGTTGGCGGCGATGCCCGAGTCGACGAAGATTAGTTTTGGCGCGGCGGTGGCGCGGGTGCCCAGGTTGCGGGACCAGCCGGGGATCCGTTTGATCAGGAAGATCTCTTCCAGTGCCTGGAGGTAGCGGGCGATCGTCGGCCGGCTCAGTCCGAGTGCGGACTCGAGGGAGTTGGCGGGGATGATGGTCGCGGATCTGGCCGCGAGGAGGCGTACCAGCTTGCGTAGCTCGCTCTTGTGCTGGATGTCGGACAGCTGGCGGACGTCGCGGTCGATGAGCGCCTGGACGTAGGCGTCGAGGAATCGTTGGCGGCGGCGTGGGTCGGTGCGGGTGGTGGCCTCGGGTAGGCCGCCGCGGAAGGGGCCCGGATCATCGGCCGCGAGCCGCCGAACGAAACGTACGCCGCGTAGTCCCCGTCTTTGTAGAGCGGGGAGAGGTCCATCAGGCAGACCCACGGCTCCTCGTCGTACCAATCACGCATCAGCGTGTGGATGTCGGACCTCGAAGAAGCCGAAAATGTCGGTCGGAATCGCGACATGCTATTCAGCGCCGGTGTCACGACGCCGCGGCGCCTGGCTGCAGGATCGGCCGGATCACGGACACCTGGTTTACACCTGCACCGCTCGCGACACCCGGTGGGGACTGGCAGGTCGACGATCGCTACGCATACCTGGCCCGGCTGCTGCACGACCTGCGCCTCGACGCGACCCCACTGGTACGCAGCTCTACGCCTGCGGCCCGTACCGTCCCTGGCCCCAGACGGACCCGACCGATGGTGACAACCAGTTCAACCTTGCAGTCGGCATCTTGGAGGCGCTCGTCCGCAACCCCTTGAAGCTCTGGAGCAGGCTGCTCCAGGCCGTTCACCAAAGCATCACTTGTGGATGTACCGGACATCGACTTCGGGTGCGGCGGGCAGCGAGCGGGGAGTGCCAGGGGTAGTCTTCGGCGGTTCGGTTGTCGCCGACGTCGCCCTAGGCCGTGGGCCAGCGATCGCCGACACCCGCGTCTTGTCAGGGTGTTCGCCCGAAGTAATCGAGTTAGGGGTACGGGTGCGAAGGCTACTGTCACTCTGCGTCCTCGCGTTGTTCGCGGTCACCGCTACCGGCTGCAGCGAGCCGAGCGCGCAGGCGGAGACGCCTGGTCTCGCGCCCCGGGGCACGACGATGACCACGGTGCAGCCCACCCGCCAGGACCTTGCCAACACGGTGAGCCTGTCCGGCAAAGTGACCATCAATCCGGTGTTCGGAATCGTGGCGCCGGCCACGGGGCAGGTGCGGTATTTCGACGTCAGGACGCCGCAGAGTACGCCGACCAGGCCGACGAGGGTGGCGAACGTCTGGAGGTCCGGTAAGGCGCATCCCGTCGACGTCCCGGCGGGTGCGGTGTTCGCTGGTCGACTGGCGGACGACCGCTCCGATGTGACCGCCGGGATGCCCGTCGTCTCCGCGAAGAAGATCGGCTACGGGCTCGTCGCCGACATCGACAGTGCCCAGGCGTACAAGATCTCGGATTCGCTCGCGACGGTCCAGGCCCAGATCAAGAATGGCCCCGGGCCGTTCCGGTGCAAGGTGCTCGGCACCATCGCCGCCCTGCCCGCCGGTACCATCCCGGACCCGCCGGCCCCGCGGCCGTCCGCCGTGCCGTCCGGCCAGCCGTCCGCCCCGCCAGTGGTCGAACCGCCCTCGGATCCGCAGGACCGTATCGAGCCGTCGGAGCCGACCGGGATGCGTCTGGTGTGCACCGCGCCCGCCAAGGTGAAGCTGATCAACGGGGCCAGCGCCACGCTCGAGGTGGTGACCGCGAGGGCCAGCAAGGTGCTGACGCTTCCGGTCGAAGCGGTCGCCGGCGGGCAGGGCCGGGGCAAGGTGGACGTGGTCCAGCCGGACGGTACGCGGGAGACCAGAGACGTCGTGCTCGGGCTCAGCGACGGCAAGGTCGTGGAGATCAAGTCCGGCCTCACCGGCGACGAGACAGTCGCCGTCCCTGGCCCCAATCTCCCACCCGCCAAAGCAGGCGTAGAGGGTGACCCGTCCGCGCCGATGGGCGAGAAATGACGGCGTTGCTGGAGCTCCACGGCATCACCAAGACGCTCAAGGGCCAGAAGGCGCCGCGCACCATCCTCGACGGCACCGATTTGACCGTCGACCGTGGCGAGAGCGTGGCCATCCTCGGCCGCTCGGGATCCGGCAAGAGCACACTGCTCAGCCTGATCGGCCTCTTCGACCGTCCGGACGGCGGACAGTACCTGCTGGATGGCCGGGACATCACCCGGCTGCCGGAGCGCAAGGCGGCGGCTCTGCGCAGCGCCGAGTTCGGCTTCGTGTTCCAGCGGTTCTTCCTGCTCAAGCACCTGACCGCCGCGCAGAACGTGGCGATGGCCCTGGTCAACGGCCAGGGCTGGCTGCCGCGCCGTAAACGCAGGGCCAGGACCCTGGAGGCCCTCGACCGGGTCGGCATCGCGCATCTCGCCAAGCACCGGCCGGCCCGCCTGTCCGGCGGCGAGCAGCAGCGGGTCGCGATCGCCCGGGCGCTCGTCCGGGAGCCGCGCCTGCTGTTGGCCGACGAGCCCACCGGCGCGCTGGACACCGAGACGGGCAACCTGGTGATCGAGGTGATGCGCTCGGCGACCGAGCGGGGCTGCGGGCTGATCCTGGTCACCCACGACTGGGACCACGCCAACAAGATGCAGCGTGTGCTGCGCCTCAGCGACGGGGTGCTCCACCCGGCTACCGACACGAGGAGCATGGCGTCAGTGAGCGGGCCAGCGCGGCACAGAGCGGCGATGGGGACGGACCGGACCGATGCTGAGCGCAGCGAGGTGGCGAGGTGATCCGGCTCTCTGGGCGGTTCCGCTCGGCTCTCATCATCGGTGGTCAGGGCATCCGGGCCCGCAAGACCCGCACCCTCCTGTCGATGGTGAGCCTGTTCCTCGGGGTGCTGGCCGTCGTGGTCGTCCAGGTCGGCGCCGAGACCACCAAGAGCGCCCGGCTGGCTGATCTGGAGCTGCACGCGGGCAAGGACGGCACCCGGCAGACCTACCTGCCGGGCAACGCCGACACCATCCAGATCAGCCAGGACACCCTGAAAGGGCGGACGGACGCGGTCGCGGTCTCCTCCACCCAGGCGATCATCGGAGAGCCGGGCGTCAGCCCGGTCAACCCCGGCGGAGCCCCGTTCGACCAGCCGGGCGGCGCGCAGTACGCGTATCCCGATGGCGTCGAGATCTTCTGCGACGCTCGCGGTTACTGCCAGCCGATGCAGGCGGCCGGCGACGCCCCGGACGTTCCCGTGCCCGGCCAGGCAATCGAGCTGAGCCTCAACGCGCTGACCGGTGACATCCGCCAGTTCCGGCCCTTCCGGCCGGTGTCCGGCCAGTGGCTGGACTTCTCCTCCGACCCGTCGTTGTCCCCGCGGATCGTCGTCAACCTCGAGGCGGCCAAGGGGTTCATGCGCCACCAGGTGCCGGCCGAGATGCGCGTGGAGGGGACGACCGCCAACCCGACGCCGCGCATCATCGGCGTGATCGACGACGGCAATATGCACCCCACCGCCTACACCCGGGCCGATGAGCTGCAGAACTGGGTGCCCCGCTCGAGTAACGCCGGCAACTATGGTCCCGGGCTGCAGGTGATGCTTGCGCCCACGGCAGGCGACCTGGAGCAGCTGCTGCGGATCCGCCTCACGGCCAGCGGGATGCCCGCGGAGCAGATCCATTTCGATACGATCCAGGCGCGGAAAGAGATCGCCAAGGAGCTGGCGCTCATCCGCTGGATCTTCCTCGGCATGGCCGGCCTGGTCCTGCTCATCGGCGTCGCCGGCATCCTCAACGTCGGACTCGCAACCGTCGGGGAGCGGGTCGAGGAATTCGCGTTGCGGCGCGCGGTGGGCACCTCACGGTCGCTGCTGGCCGGCATCGTCCTCGCGGAGACACTTCTGACCGGCCTCCTCACCGCAGCCGCTGCCATCGGACTGTCCGCGCTCGGGCTAACCGCGATCAGCGCGCTGTTCGGCGATCGGGACCAGTTCCTGCAGGATCTCGCGTTTCCCTGGCAGGCAGGGGTCGCAGGGGTCATCGCCGGTCTGGCCGCCGGACTGCTCGGCGGCCTCATCCCGGCCATCCGCGCCGCCCGCATCCCGATCGCCACCGTCATGCGCGCCTGAGGCGTCGCTCAGGTTATGAGAGACCGGCGGGCGGCGACGCACGCGCACTGCGGCTTCGCGCGTGCACCGCTGGATAAGAGCTCGCGCGAATAGGGCGGTGGAGGCGAGGCGGGTGCTGGCCGAGGGTGGCAAGGCGGAGGAGGAGGCCATGCCGGTGTTGCATGGCCGACGAAGACAACGCCGCCAGCCGAAGTGTCAGGGCGCGACGTAGCCCCACCAGTCCTATTTGCGCGAGCTCTAAGTCGTCGCCGAGTAGGCAGTGCCGCCAGACAATGCTGAGGTGGATGTTCCTGAACTACTAGATCGAGCGGTCACGATGGTTCCGGCCAACGCCACCAACGAAGCCGGAGCGACAGTCGCCGACGTGGCGGAGTACCTCAAGCACGATGAGTGGGAAGTCGCCCTTTACGGACGGATGCTCCGCCAGGATCGCGGCGAGCGTCCGGTAGTCCGCCTTGGAGAGCGGCGCCTAAAACTGCACCCTCGTAGCCGTGTCGAGCTCGGCCCGCAGCCGCGGCACGTCGATCGGACTCGACACCTCCACCGGACCGCCGACAGCCACTGATCTTCCCGCCTGCGGTCGCCGCCCTCAAACGTCAAGCGGCGGCGATCTTCTACCCGATCGCCCGGCCGTGCGCTGAGCGGCAAACCCGGGCAACACGATCATAACCGCCATGTTGTGGTTCCCCGCGGACCTCTAGTCGCTGCAGCTACTCCAGCCCGGCTGCGACGCGACCAGCGGTGGAAGCGGTTGGCCACGCGGTGGTGGGTGTCCGGCTCCGTGACCAGGAGGGGCTCATCGCGACGGCGCTAAGGACAGCAGGCGATCGGGAACCGGCAGCCGACGCGCCGCGAGGACGGCCAGGCCTGCACCCGTCGCATTCAACAGCACGTCGTCGATCGACGAGACGCGTCCGAGTGCCAGGGCGTATTGCAGCGCTTCCACCGCGGCCGACATGCCTGCAGCCGCTACCACCACATATGCGAACCGGACCTGCCACCCCATGCCCAGACCGAACCCAACAGCCGCGAACACCAGCAGATTGCCCACGATCTGGAAGAACGCGGTCAGCGGATGGTCGGCGAGGATCTTCACAAGGTCGCGCAGCGGCACCAGCCGAACCTCTCGGGGTGCGTCGAGTGGGGTGAGGACCACCATCAGCCACGGCAGCGTCCAGACCGCCATGGCCGTCGTGGCCAAGGCCCGCCGGACCGCCAGCCCCGCTGGGACGCCGCGCTGCCGGTAACAGGCCACGAGGTGACGCGTGCCGACCAGGCTGGCCATGACGAGAGCCACCGCAGTCGCCACGACCGGAAGCCAACGCAGGTACCCGCCTGGGATCATCGTGGAGCATCATAGTCCGGCCGGGCATCAACCCACGCCAGCGACGTGTGTGGATCCCGCGCACAAGATCGGGTGACCGCTCATCGGCATGAGCGCGCGCCTTTGCGTTCTGATCGAGGCTTGGACTGCGGTTCGGGCAGCCGTGGGTACCGTGAGTTGCTCGGGTGTAGGGCAGCCACCTGATGATGGTGGATCGAGGTGGCTGCCCGCAGGTGACGACGACTGGTCGTGTCAGACCGTGCGTCTACGTACCGCTGGGACCGTTACGACCGGGCCCTGAGCTGCAGGAATCTGGTTCGGATTCTGCCAAGTATGGTCCACCGTAAGTATTCGCAGTTGGAAGCCCGTGACCGGAAGCCCCGGTAACGGGCTTCTGGCTATTGACCCCTTAAATTGGAGCAGGATGGCGGGGTGGGTCACCGGGTTTGTCTGACTCATCGGCAGACCGACGCCGGGCGGTTGACCGTCTGGGGTGAGGGCGCTCACGGGCGGCGGTAGCCGGCCCGCCGGTACCGTTCCTCCTCGGGTGTGCGCACCGCCGTGCCGGGCCGGCGGCCTGCGCTGTCCCGCCCGCGGTGAAGCCCTGACCGGTCGTACCCGCCTGGATCGCGGCGTTCCCGCCGGACCACCCTGATCAGAGGAGGCCTCGTGCCGGACGCCGAGCAGCTGCTCACCGACGCTCTCGCGGCGGCGCGCGGCACCGACGTGCGGGCGGCCGAACGTGCTCTCGACCGGCTGGTGGTCGCCGATGGACTGGCGGTGGACGCGGCGTTGCTCGCCCGCCTGCTGCGGGGTGTTGGGCGGCTCTGGGCGCGCGGCTGGCAGCCGGTCGATCTGGATCGGATCGCGGCTCGGCGGCTGGCTACCGGGGGCGTGCGGATGCTCCGGGACGTGTTGGCGGCCCAGCGGCCGACGCAGCCGGGTCCGGTTCCGCAGTGGTTCGACGATCAGCTCGCCGAGTTGGCGGCGGGTTGGGACGGCGATGTGGGTTGGCTGGATCGCCGGGCGGGGGGCGATCGGATCACCGGGTTGCGGGACGCTGTCGACGTGCTCGGGCTGGTCGAGGGGCTGCCGCCGATCGCGGTGCTCCGTCCGCCGCCGGGCGGGCCGACCGCCGCCCCGCGCAGCACCGGGCCGGCGACCGGCTCGCGGATGCTGGACCGGGTACGTGCCCTGCTGGCCAAGGCCGAGTCGACTACCTTTCCCGCCGAGGCGGAGGCGCTCACCGGGAAGGCGCAGGAGCTGATGGCCCGGCACAGCATCGACGTCGCCCTGCTCGACGCGGTCGCCGAGCGGCCGGATCGGCCCAGTGGCCTCCGGCTCGGCACCGATGCCCCGTACGCGGCCGGGAAGGCGCTGCTGATCCAGGAGGTGGCGGAGGCGAACCGGTGCGAGTCGGTCTGGTCCGACGACCTCGGCTTCGCCACCGTGCTCGGTTTCCCCGCCGACCTGGCGGCGGTCGAGGTGCTGCACACCTCGCTGCTGGTGCAGGCCACCGCGGCGATGCTGCGTGGCCGGGGCGAGCGCCGCGCGGGCCGCGGCCGGCGGACCAAGGGCTATGACGAGTCCTTCCTCAACGCGTTCGCACTGCGGATCGGGGAGCGGCTGCGGGCGGCGGCCGCGGAGGCGGGCCGGGAAGCGGCCGGGGAGCACGGCGGCGACCGGCTGCTCCCGGTGCTCGCCGCCCGCTCGGACGCCGTCCGGGAACGCGTCGACCAGCTCTTTCCCGGTGTCACCCGGCACCGGCTCCAGGTGCGCGACGCCGAGGGCTGGACCTCGGGCACCTCGGCCGCCGACCGGGCCTCGCTCGACGTCGGCGCCCCGGCACGCCAGCCGGTACGCCGGGGTCGCTGACTATCTCGGATCGGGCGTCCCGGCTCCGACCCGTCCGCGATAGGCGCCACCGAAGGTGGCCCGTACCCAAGGAATGGACCCTGAAGTACATGCTGCTGATCTGGAACGGCGGCTGAGTCCCGGCGTCTCGCGGTCGGCGCCAGCCGTCAGCTCGCAATTCAACTCGGCGCTGCGGGCGCCACCGTCTACGCCAACGGGGCGCAGCAGCCGAGCCGGCCGCTCGGAGCTGGACCGCCCGGAGACCATCGAAGAAACCGCCGAGTTGGGGAGCGAGGCCGGCGGCACCGGATCGCGGTCCGGGTGGACCATCTCATCCGGACGAGGTACGCGCGCTGGTCGAGCGAATCGACGCCGAGCAGGGCCGGCTCGACGTGCTGGTCAACGATGTGTGGGGCGCCGAGCCGCTGATTACCTGGGAGAAGCCGGCGTGGGAAGCAGCCGCTGGACGCCGGCTTCCATACGCTGCGGCTGGCCGCCGACTGACGATCCAGGCGGAAAAACCGGCGTCAGCCAGCGTATTTCCGGCGCGTCTGGAGCCCGAGGGACGTGGCACCTCGCCCGGACAGTTCGTAGCAGCTGCAGTAGCTGCCGCATCCTCATCTGGCCGCGATCAAGGCGCGCTCTACCGGCGCCGGTTGCGGGGATGCTTCTTGGCCGTCCGCTCGCTGCCGTGTTTGTAGTTGCCGGTGGTGCGCGCCATCAACTCCTGAGGATCTTCGCTGTCGACGTCGATCAGGAACCGGGCCGCGGCGGCGCCCGGAAGCACAGCGGCAGGGCGGCCGTGATGTTGCAGTTCCACGTCGCCGTTCTTGCGGAGGCGATAGGTGAATCCCTCAGGTGCACCGGACATCGCCGTATCGTCCTCGCGGGCGGATCCGCACGCGACCGAATTACGTTGCCTGCCGGGCCGATGGACAAGATGGAATACCTCAAGGTTCGTGACTGGGAAGTCATGAAGTGCCGGGTGGCCGGTACGGCCTGAAGCCCAGGTGCAATCTCTACTATTGGTGACCGAACGGGCCCGGCTTCCGTAGCACGGAGGCCGGGCCTG
Source organism: Micromonosporaceae bacterium KJ-029 (assembly GCA_005402585.1). Lineage (GTDB taxonomy): Bacteria > Actinomycetota > Actinomycetes > Mycobacteriales > Micromonosporaceae > Micromonospora. The sequence goes on from BIFP01000031.1 coordinate 9,119, forward strand.
GTCTCGGAACTCGGGAGGTCGAGATGAGCAGCCTCGGGCGGTGGTGCGCGGCCGCGCTGCTGGTCGTGGTCGGGGCGTCTGCCGCCACCTGGGCGATGGCGACCCGGTCGGCGAACCGGGCCGGCCCGGCGGTAGCGGACGCGCTGCCGCAGCGGGTGGACGCACCCTGGCTCTGGACGCCGCCGGTGGGCCGGGCAGGTGGCCCGGCGGCGGCCCTGGTGCTCGGCGGCTCGACCATCGGCCTGCGTAATCCGGTGCGCGGGGAGGGCACGGTCGACCTGGTCGACGCCGCCGGCACCGGCCACCGGCTGCTCGGGTTCGACTTCGACGGCGTGAACGTGCCGGGTGAGCGGCTGTTGCTTTCCGCCGACGGGACCAGGGTGGCCTACCCGGACGGCAACGACATCCTCCTGCTCGACGTCCGTGACGGCGGTACCCACCGGCTGGTCAGCAACCTCGGCGTGGACACCTGGTACCTGCCGCTGGCCTGGTCTCCAGACGGGAGGCAACTGGTCGCCGCGCAGGACCGGCGCGGCGACCACGACGGGGTGGGGTTGGTCGATGTCGCGTCGGGCCGCTTCACCGAACTCGTGCCGGTCACGGGAGGGAGCCTGCGTCGCCCTGTGCCGGGTTACTCCGCCGCGTACAGCCGGGACGGCCACCATCTCGCCATTCAGGTGGACGAGCGGATCACGCTGATCGACGACGGGGTGCCGACCGGCTCCTTCGCCGTGCCGGCCGGGTCCCGGCTGGCCGGCAAAGGCGCCTGGAGTCCCGACGGCCGCGCCCTCGCCCTGGTGGCCGACCAGCGATTCTCCTCGACCGTCAGCTTTGTCGACGCCACGTCGGGGAAGCCGACCGGCGCGGCTCTGCCGGCCCAGGAGGGCGTGACGACCCAGCGGCTCCTCGGCTGGCGCCCCGACGGCGCCGCCGTGGTGGCCGCGTACCTCCCGGAGCCGGACGTCCCGGCGACCTTCGACGTCCGCGACGAGGACGACCACCCCACGAACTTCGCTGCGGTACGCAGGGTGGAACTGCGCGCGCTGACACCCGCCGGTGCCGCGCGTACCCTGCTGTCTCCCCCCGACCAGGTGCTCGCGATCGACGTGGCCGACGACGCACTGGCGTCCGGCGCGGTACGCCCCGGCGGACCGGCCCCGGTATGGCCCGCCGCGCCCTCGATCGCCGCTGCGGCGGTGGCGCTGCTACTGCTGCCCTTGGTGGGGCTCGTCGGCCTGGTCGTGCTCCTGATGCGCCGCCGACGGGCCTGACGTCGGGCCGGCCCGACGGGCGGCGGTGTCCGCCGGTGAGACTTGGCCAGTCGCCGCAGCCCCCTCGCCGGTGATCTTCAGCCCCGGTAGGCATGCTCGGCGCCGGGGTTGGCCGATCGGGGGGCGGGATGGGAGCAGCCGGGTGCGCTGAACGGCAGTCAACTGCCCAACGCGACGGGATGACAGGATCGCCTCGTTCTGAACGCCACGCGCCACGTCTGGTCAAACGATGATGAGGACGGCGCGACCGAGCCTGCAGGTTCGGATCGGGGATCAGGCGCTTGGATCGTGGGTCGGGATGATGCGGACCTGGTTCCGGACGGCGTGCAGCCGGTGCAGTGTGCGGAAGGCTGCGTCGCGATCGTCGTCGACGAGCCACCCCGGGTACGGCGCCTTCTGCCGGACGTGTTCGATCTGCAGCCCGTGCCAGGCTGCGTCACCGGCGACCAGCACTGGTCCGTTGGGGGTGCGCAGCAGGACACCGGCACTCCCCGGCGTGTGCCCGGCCAGCTCGACCATGATCACTGACCCGTCGCCGAGCAGGTCGTGACTGCGCTCGAAGGTGAGCACCGGTGGCCCCTCCAACTCGTAGCTGTCCAGCCGGCGGCCCTGCAGTGCGGCTCGGACGCCGCCTGCTGGTGCAGTGTCGCCGGACATGATCCAGTCCCGTTCCCGTTCCCGCAGCATGACCGGCAGCCCGGGAAGGTCGAGCAGCCCGCAGACGTGGTCCCAGTGCAGATGGGTGGGTAGTGCGAAGTCGATCGTGTCGGCCGAGATGCCGGCCCGTTCCAGCGCCGTCGTGGTCGGCAGCACCTGATAGCGCGGCCGCACCGCCGGCCGCAACGTCCACGGCAGCTCGCCGATCACCCGGTCGCCGACGTCGACACAGACCGACGGGTCGAGCAGCACGGTGACCTCCGGATGCCGGATCACGTACGTGGTCAGGGCGTTGCCGACCTGGCGCGGTTTCCGGACGGCCTCGGCGATCAGTGGCGTCGGCACCGACCGCACCGTCTGGTTCAATGCGATCAGCTCGACCTCGACATCCCCGCGCGGGAGACCGGCGTCGGACAGCCCGGCCAGGAAGCGCCGGTCGATCGGACGCGGTCGGATCAGGCGGTACGGCACCGCAGCCAGCGCACCGGCCGCCACCGCGGCCTGACGGATCGTGTAGATCATGAGCTTCTCTCCATACCCTGGCGCATCGCGCGCCATGGGGTGGACCGTAGAAGTTCAGGTTGACCTGAAGTCAATTCGTAAGGAGCCTGCGTGACGACGTGGCGAATCGGAGACGCGGCGGCGCTGGTCAGCGTCCCGACGCATGTGCTGCGGCATTGGGAGGAGGTCGGGGCGCTCGAACCGGCCCGGCTTGCCAACGGGCACCGGATCTACGACGACGAGACGATCACGCGGGCGCGTCTGATCCGGCTCTGCCAGCGTGCTGGCATGTCACTGACCGAGATCGGAGACCTGTATCGCGGCGACGGTCAGCGCCGCGCCGCGCTGGTGCGTGACCGACGGGACCGGATCGCCGACCAGATCCGCCGACTACACGCCGCGCAGGACTTCCTTGATCACGTACTCGCATGCGCGCACCCGATGGTGTCGACCTGCCCCGAGCGCGGCAGCTTCGCCGCCGGGTCGGCATCAGACGCGCCATCGAGCCCTGGTGTGAGAACTGTGGGGATACGTGATCAGGCGGGTGCAGCGCGACCGGCGTGAGTAGCTGCTGACAGCAGCGGCGACAGCAACGGGCCGAGGCAAAGGCGACCAGGGGCCGGCCTCCACGGACAGTCGGCCGAGACCGGTGACGACCCCGGACTCACGCGGGCGGTGATGGTTTGCCTGGGGGCAAGCGGTCGGGCGTCGGCCTTCACCTCTCACACGTAGTCACGCCAGAAGGTCACACCGTCGCTCGATGCTGACGAACTCGACGTCGGTGAGCCCTGGCTGAATGTCCACCAGGTCCAGCTGTGCCAACCGCCGAGCGGCCTCGACACCCAATGCGACACCGGCACCATTCGTCACCGGAGAAGGGTAGCGACCTGGCCGCCGTACGCGTCCGGGGTGACGGGGACCGCTGACCATCGGCGGTGTGGGGGCGTGAAGCACGCCCCCGCACGGCCCGTCGTTGTCAGCCGTTGTCGATCAGGCTGGCGATCTCGTTGTAGATGAGGTGCGCCTTCGCGCCCTGGTTGGACGGGCAGCCGCCGAGGTGGTGCAGGGCGATCACCCGGTGGCTGCTGTTCAGCACCGGCGAGCCCGAGTTGCCGCCGGAGGTGTCACAGCTGTAGCTGATGTTCCAGGTGTTGTAGTTCGCGTTCCGTACGGTGCATCTCGCGCCGTTCTGGGAGTCTTCGAAGATCGACAAGCGCTTCGGGCTGCCGTCGCCGTGCCCGGGGATGTACATCTGGGTGCCGGTGGTGGTGGCGGTCGTTGCCAGGTAGAGCGTGCCGAACCCTTGGATGGCGGCGAAGTTGTTCACCGAGTACAGGGTGTAGTCGAGCTGGTTGGAGCCACCACTGCTCACCCGGTAGAGCGTGGCGCCGCTCACCTTGGTGCCGGGGCCGGGGTTCGCGCCGCCGCAGGTCGCGCACTGGTAGTTGAACTGCATCTCGCTGCCGCTGACCGCGGCCTGTGTCGAGAAGCAGTGCTTGTTGGTCAGCATGCGGTTGGTGTTGCCGACCCGCCAGGTGGTGCACATGCCGCCGCCGCTGATCAGCAGCCGCGCCACCGCGTTGCTGCGGGCGAATTCGGTGGGGTGGCTGCTCTGGTAGCAGACCACGTCGCGGCGGGCGTCGGTGCTACAGACGGACTGCGTGGAGAAGTTGTACTGCATGATCTCCGTGCGGTCGTAGCCGCGCCAGAACCGGTCGATGGTCGCGGCGCTGCCCCGGGAGAGGCGGCTGCTGTGCAGCGTCACCACTGCGGTGTCGCCCTCCACCGACATCGCCCAGAAGCCCGGCTGCCCGTCGGTGGTGTAGTCCGAGCCGGTCGCCCTGTTCAGGTGGCGGTCGTACCGGTAGCTCTCCCGGCCGTCGGGGCTCGACACGGTGACGTACTCGCCGGCTGCCAGTCGCAGCGAGCTGAAGTGAACCTTGACGTACGTGGCGCCGGGGTGACGAATGATCTGGGTCCGGCCGTCGCGGGCGTACGACAACGAGCCGTCGACGGTGCGTAGTTCACCGACTGTTGTCACGCCCTCGGCCGCGAACTGATCCGATTCGGGTGCCCGGTCGGAGTGTGGCGCGAGAGGTTGAACCGAGTGCGCCTCGGCGGGTGCTGACAGCAGGCTCAGCCCAAGTGTGCAGGCGCTGAGCGTGACCGCCACCGTTCGCAGGCGTCGCAGGGCATGTTTCATCGTCGCTCCTCCCCAGGAACCAGAACCTGAACGAGTCCTAAGTCTTCATACACGAGCCCGAGCGATACATGCAAGATAATCGATGTCTGTGCGACGAGTAGGTGCTCATCACGCCCTGCCTGGTGCCTCGCGCCAGCACCCTGCCGCGCGCAGGCGAGCAAGTGCGGCCGCGGAACTGATCGATAGAGTGAGCCATGGGCCCTGACACTGATCCGCGCGATGTCCACGTGGTCGCTGTCGGAATCGACCAGTACGCGGCGGGCGGCGAGTGGGGCCTGGTCGGGCCGGTCGACGACGCCCTCCGGTTTGCCCGCTGGTTCGTGGCCGGGGGAGTGCCGCCGGGGCAGGTGACCGTACTGTCATCGCCCGATCCCGGTCCGGACGCCGTACCGCCGGGAGTCGTCCTGCGGCCCGCCGACCGGGCGACCGTACGGGAGGTGCTGTTGCGGGAGCTGCCGACGCGGCGGGGATCGACCCTCTACGTGATCTGGGGCGGCCACGGCTATGTCGACACCGGCCGGCACCGGCGGCTCTACTACGCCGACGCCATCACCACCGACGCCGGTGCCCTCGATCTCGACTCCATGCTCGCCACCTTCGCCTCCGACCTCGTGCCGGCGTTCGGCCAGCAGGTGTGGATCGTGGACGCCTGCCAGCTGCACGATCGTCCGCAGGGAGCGCGCTCGCCCGGCAACGAGACCTTCCCCGTCGGGGAACCGGTCGCCGGCCGGCGGCAGGACGTGCTGTTCGCTGCCGGTGTTGGCCAGGCCGCCGCCAACCTACGGGTGCGGCGTACCGGATTGTTCAGTCGGGAGATACTGCGGCTGCTCGACGACGGCGACACGGATCGGCTCGCGGATCCGGAACGGCTCGTGACCACGCTGCGGGAGCGGTTCACCGAGCTGCGGTCGAGCGGCCTCACCGCGCAGACCCCCACGTACCTCTGGTACCGCAATGCCCTCGGCGACGAGGGTTTCCTTCTCAGCAGACCCACGGCCGGGCATCCGGCTCCCGTGGCGCCCGCGCCGCCACCGCTGACCGTCATGGCTCCCCTCGTGGACGCGCTCCTCGAGATACCGGAGTTCCTGCGACCGAACGACCGGGAGGAGATCCTGTCCCTGCTGCGCGGCCAGGTGTACGCGGCCATCCGGCGCAACAGCGCGGCGCGGCTCGATGCCATCAGTGTCGTACGAACCTGTCTGCGGTATCCGGGCGCCCTTTCGGAACTCGTCGAGGCGGTTCGCTTCTTCGCCTCCGACGACGCGGCGATGGCCCGGGTCGAGGACGGCGCAGCCTCGCTGGCGGCGCACATCTGAGCCGGACAGCGGCCGGGCACGGCGCGTCCACATCGGAGGATTCCGTTCCGATCCGGTTTGTGGTGATGGTCGCTCGACGCTTTCGCTGCCTGCACACATAAGTAATGATGGAGTTATCGACTGTCATCATCGGGAGGGTTGCCGTACATGGAGGAACGCCTCGCCGGTATCGAGTCTGAGCTGCTCGACCTGTCAGCGGTGACCGTAGCGACCCTGCGAACCGTTGACCTCACCGGCATGACTGCGGCGATCTCGCGGGTGCGAGAGAGAGTTGCCGATTCGGGGGGCAGCATCAGCGGCTACAACGGCTCTTTCCCGAGTCGGATGCGGCCCGCCGGGCCGGATGGGGAGGAATATGACGAATGATCCCGTTCCGTTAGGTCCGACCTATCTCGAACACACGCACTTCAATACCCTGGCCACCGGCGCCGCAGACGAAGCGACCATCGCGGCGCTCCGACGGTCCGAGCGCAGCTGGCGGCTGATCGTGCTGCGGGCCCTGCTGGACGCCTGCATCGCCCGGACCGACGCTCACGGTCCGCTCGCGCCAGTCACCGACGCCTGGCATCTGCTGGTCCAGGCCCACGGTGCCGCTCCGGAGAGCACCGAGGACGTCCTGGCCCAGCCACAGGTCGGCATCTGGGCCGCACACACCCTGCGTCGGCTGGGCGACGACACCGACACTCCGGTGCCGTTGTGGCTGGACGTCGGATACCTGCACGCCCTGGCGGCGGCGAGCGCCGCCCGAGCCGGCCTCTCCTTCGAACTCGACATCCCAGCCCGCCAGGGCGCCGCAGTACTGCCCACCGTGGGCTCCGCGTCGGTCCCGCCGGACGTTCCGATCGTCGGGGTACGGGCCCGCGACGGACAGGTCGACATCGAGACCGGCACCCGCACCGTGCGGTGCCTACCCGGCGACCCGGACTGGCATGAACCCATCGTAATCGAGGTCCACGCGGGCGGCGTCAGCCTCCGGGTCGAGCTGCTCGATCGCGATGTGTACCGCGACCTGCGAGGGCCCTCGTCGCCGCAGCCGCTGCCGGCGGCCGAGGTCGCCCGTTGGCGCGCGAATCTCGCCGACGCCTGGAAACTGCTGGCCCGCGAACAGCCCAATCGCGCCCTGGCAATCAGCGGAATCGTACGGACCCTGGCACCCGTGCCACGCCGCGAGCGTTTCCGCCCACTGTCCGCGTCCGGCGCCGAGGCGTTCGGGGGCATCCTGCTCTCCGAACCGGACGATGCGGTGGAACTGGCCGTGACCCTGGTGCACGAGTCGCAGCACCACAAGCTCGGTGCCGTGTCTCACCTGCTCACCCTCTGCGAGGCTGGCGACCTCCGCTACTACGCCCCCTGGCGGGACGACCCCAGACCGCTGCCCGGCATTCTCCAAGGTGCGTACGCATTCGCCGGCATCACCCAGTTCTGGGGGGTCCACCGAATCCAGGCACCGCCGGGGGACCGGGCAGCCGCAGACTTCGAGTTCGCGCTGTGGCGGCGGCAGACCCTCGACGTCCTGCGGATGATCGCGGCGTCCGGCCGGCTGACCGCGCACGGCCAGCGGTTCGTCGAGACCCTGCACACGGAACTGAAAACATGCCAGGACGACCCGGTGCCCGCCGTGGCACTCGACGCGGCCGACGCCGCCGCCCTCGACCACCGCGCGATGTGGCGGGGCCACAACATCCGCCTGGACCCCGCCGATCGGGATGCGCTCGCCTCGGCCTGGCAGCACCGTGTCCCGGCGGCGGAGGCGATCCTCGCCGTCGGCGCCGCGAAGGTGCTGGCGGAACCGCCGCCGGGCCTGCTCGATGCTCGGGCCGTCCTGCGCAGACACCTGCTGGTCGACCCGGACGCCTTCGGCCGGGCGCGCGCCGCACCCGACGAGGTGGGGGAGCGGGTCGAGGGCGCCACCGCAGCCGACCTCGCCCTCGTGACCGGCGACGTCGAGCGGGCACGCGCCGGCTACCTCGGCGAGCTGAGGCAGGACCCGTCGCGCGTGCACGGCTGGGTGGGTCTCGGCCTCACCCAGATCGACCGTCCCGCCGATCCGGCGACGCGGGCCCTGCTGGGCTGCCCGGAACTCATCCTGGCCGTCGTCCAGGGCCTGCGGTCGCGCGGGTCGGCAACGGTGGCCCCGGATCCGCTGGAGCTGGCCAGCTGGGTCGGTCGTGGGCTCCCGGATCGGCAGTTCGACACGGTCGACCCGGCGGGTTGGCCGACAGCCTGACCCGCCGGATCGACAGTGGTCGCACTACAGGGGGAGCGGGTCGATGTCGCAGTTGGCCCGTACGCCGGCGCCGACCGCCGCGACCGCCGGGTGCCGGACGCCGAGGATCTGCCGCAGCTGCTCGAGGCTGGTCTCGAACAACGTGCTCGCCTCCGCGTCGCGCCCGAGTTCCCGTAGATCCATGGCGAGGTTCAGCGCGCACACCAGCGTGGTGGGATGGGTGCTGCCGAGCACCTGACGACACTGCGTGAGAGTGTCCGCGTCGAGGACCTGGCCCTCCGCGTAGTCGCCGAGCTCGTAATGGTCGCTCGCCAGATTGATCCGGGCGGCCAGCACCAGGGCATGCGATGCGCCGAGCCGGCTGGCCAGCCGTTCCGACGCCGCCTGGTCGAGGTCTCGGGCCCGTTCGCACTCGCCGAGCAGCCGAAGCGTCACCGCCAGGTCGACCTGCGCACCCGCGGTGTGCGGGTGGTCCTCGCCGTACAGCCGGCGCAGACCCTCCACCGCCAACTCCGCCGCGTCCTTGGCCGCGCGCAGGTCGCCGGTCAGCCGCTGGTCGATAGAGAACGTCAGCGTGGCGAGCACCGTGTCCGGATGGTCGCCGCCGTAGCGCGTACGGAAGCGGCGCAGCACGTCGCTGGAGAGATCGAGGGCGTCGTGGTGGTGACCGGCCTTGCGCCGGAAACTCGCCAGCATGTGGCTCTGCCGCAGCAGATCCGGGTGGTCGTCGTACTTGAGCATCCGGCGGGCCGTGGCGACGACGTTCTCCTGATTCGCATGCGCCGCGATGTAGTCACCGAGTTCCCGCCGGTCGAGGTTGATGCCGCCGAAGGTGCTCAGGCTGTCCGGGTGGTCGGTGCCGTAGACTTGCACCAGCCGCTGGTAGGTCTGCTCGTCGAGCTGGAGCGCCCGCCCGAACAGGCCGGACAGCCGCATGCTCACCGCGAGATTGTGCGCGGCACGCAGCGTGAACGGCTCCTCCTCACCGAAGTTCTGTTTCGCCTGTTCGTAGACGACGAGCGAGCGCTCCAGCGCCCCGGCGAAGTCACCGGCGACCCGGTGGTCGGCGGCCACCGCGCCGATCGCGTCCAGGGTCTCCTCCTGGTCGTCGCCGAGGGTCTGCCGGTAGAGCTCGAGCGTCCGGGCGTTCAGCGCGGTCGCGGCGGCGTAGTCACCGACGACGAAGTGCATGAAGCCGAGCCAGCTCGCCATCCGGAGGCTGTCCGCGTCGGTACCGCCCTCGTCAGCGGTCCAGGCCGTCCACCCCCGCTGCGAAAGCTCCCGCGCACCGAGGTGGTCGCCCCACCGCCAGAGGTACTTCGCCTCGTTCAGCACCATGTCCCGCACGAGATCGTTCGGGCACTTCTCTGCTTCGGAGGCGACGATGTGCGGATACAGCTCGGCGTACCGTGGCCAGTGGTCGGCGTTGTCGGGCTGGTCGGGGTCGTTGCCGGCCAGCAGCATGTGGGCGCCGTGCCGCAGGGCGTCGCGTTGCTCCGGATCCATCTGGTTGATCAGTACTCGTTGGACGAGGCGGTGCATCTGGAAGGAGTTCGTCCGGTGGTCGATTCTCGCCAGTGAGAGGCGGCCGATGGTGCGGATCGCCCGGTTGAGGCGGACCGGGTTGCGGACGAGGGGATCCAGGTCGGGATGGATGCGCAGCGCGCGTGGCTTCGACAGGAGCACCCTGCTGATCGGTTCGGGCGCGAAGAACGAACACATCTCCAACAGCCGTAGCGCCGAGAGGTCCTGGTCACGTAGCCAGTTGAGCGACACGTTCCAGGCTGCGGCGACGAGCTCCGGGTAGTCCTGCTGCGCGGTCTCGTCGTCGAGCACCGGCCGGCTGGCGTCGAGGAGTGCCAGGTACTCGTCGGCCGGCATCCTCGTCTCGGCGCGCCAGGCCGCCGCCTGCTCGATGGCCAGGGGAAGGTCGCTCAGGGCGGCGGCGAGTCGGTCGGCGTCGTCGACGGCCAGGTCCGGCCCCCGACGGCGGAGCAGGTCGATGCTCTCCTGCCGCTCGAACACGTCGACCGGAAGGCTGTTCGCGATCTCTCGCCACCCGGCGTTGCGGGAGGTGACGACGATGCTGCCTGGTCCGCCCTTGGGGAAGAACTGCTCGACGTCGTCCGGGTCCTCGGCATTGTCGAAGATCAGCAACCAGTTCGAGTACGGACGGCCGATCCGCAGTGCCTCCAGCACCGCCGGCACCGCCGTGTTGGCGGTCGACGGAACCGGTAGGTCCAGGCGCGCCGCCAACTCCACCAGCGCGGACTGGATCTGGGCCGGTCGCTCGGCCGGGATCCACCAGATGAGGTCGAAATCCTGCTGATGGAGGTAGACGTACTCGATGACGAGCTGCGACTTGCCCACCCCGCCGGCGCCGTGCAACGCCTCCGGCAGCACGGCGGTGGTGCCGGCGCGCAGCCGCTGATGCAGGGAATCGAGGAGTTCACGCCGGCCGGTGAAGTTCGCGTTCCGCAACGGCAGGTTGCCGACGATGGCCGGCAACTGCCCGTCGATCCGCTGTACGGCCTGCAGGTCGTGGGTCGGTGGCCTGCTCGGGATGATGCCCGACTCGGCGTCCAGCGTGACGTGCGGTGCGGTGCCGAACGAGACCCCCGGGCCCGGCGAGTTCACTCTGTCAGACATTCCGGACTCCATGGTGCTCTGAGCGGTAACGGAAGGTGGCTGAAGTACTCGACGTACCTGCCGTGGGATGGGAGAGCCGAGTGCCTCGCCCAGCCGCGCGGCTGCGACGAGGTTCGGCCCGCCCAGTGAGAGGTGAACAGCCAACTCGACCCGCAGGTACGGCTCGGCGGCCGGTGTGACGCGCTCGTACGACGCGTTCCGCGGATCCTTGACGCGAAGGGTCAGGTTGCGCACCGCCTCCACGTCATGCGCGAGTTCGTACTCCACAACGTGCTGCACCTCGACGGTGCGGTCGCGGTACCCGAGCGTGAGTAGCCGCTCGCGTACACCGTGCACGAACTCGTACCTGATGCGGGTGTCGCCGGTCGCCGCCGCCCCGTGCGGAACCGGCCGCACCAGATCGCTCGTCAGCAACTCGGTCAGCTGCTCCGGGCCCGACCGGACCACTGTCCTCGCGACGGCGCGCACCACCTGGACGTTGAGGGGAGCGGCCGCCAGCCGTGTCGCCAGCGTGAACGCCGCCGGCGACACGGTCGCCCGGAATCGGGCGACGAGATCGGGAGCGGTGAGCGAGCGGCTCGGCCGGCGGCCGGTCAGCCCGTCCGGTGGCAGCAGCAACGCGGGCATCCGCAGTTCGCCCGTCACCGGCCCGGCCAGCAGCCGGCTCCATCGCTGCAACCAGTCCGTGCCGCGTTCGATGACCGGCACGGCCGTCAGCCGGGCGTCGTCGTTCCGTTGGTCGGTGGGACGAAGGTCCAGGCCGCTCACCCGCCACGACGACCGGATGGTCGCCGGATCCGAGTCCAGGCGCCACGCCACCTCGGTCGTCTCCAGTCCCCGCTCGCGCCAACGCTGTTGGGGTAGCAGGTTGACCACGGCAACTGTCATGCCGGCAGCCCACGAGACGAGCACGGGGTGGACGAGCCCGCCCCGCCAGGCGTCGGACCCGCCATGGGTCAGCAGGAAGACGATCCGCCGTCCGGTGGGATCGACCAACTTCGCGGGCGGGGCGTTGACGGCGTCGGGCTCGCCGGTCACCCACAGCGCGCCGTCCTCGACAACCATGCGCCTGACCTCGACCGCGGCGAAGGCGCGTTGAGCCCGTAGCACCGCTACGAACGTCGAGATCTCGTCGGCCCAGAACTCCATCACCGGGTCGTCGTCGACGACCACGACGAGATCCCGGCCACCGTCCGCCGGTTCGATCCGCAACCAGTCGGCCGGTCGGCTCGCCGGGGCAGAGGTCGCCGGCACCGATCGGCTCATCACAGAACCGCCGCCGCCGGCGCGGGCCACGGCGACCGCACGCGATGGCACCGACCGGCGACGACGCTGCCGCCCGTCCGGCGTGGATGCCGGCCGGCGGCGATCCACGTCCCGTGGCCGTTGCCGCTCATGCCAAGACCTTTCGCCTGTCGTCGTCGGCGGAGACCGTTCCTCCTGGCTGCCGATCCGGATCGTCGAACAAGATCACAAAGCCGTGCCCGATGTGCTGGTCGAGCCCCTTGGGGTCCTCACTCCACGCCGACTGCCGCAAGCGCGTGGCACGGTGTGGAAGCCCGATCACCCCTGGGCCCGAAGCCTGATCGCCGACCATCGACGCAACAGTCTGGCACAGATCCTTTGTGGACGAACGGGTGCGGTGCCAGATGATCGCCGGCATCCCGGACCGCAGCCCGACGAGCAGTTGCCGCTCGCCCACACTGTCCGCGGTCGGCGACTCGCTGAGCACCAGCACGGCGATCCCGCTTTCGCGCTTGAGAGTCGCCTCGAGCTGAACGTCGGCATGGTGCCGCGACGCGCAGTGGATCAGCTGCCGCTCGCTGTCGCGACCGGCGAGGCCCTGCCAGCGGCTCCGCCAGACCCGGTGCCACTGGCTGGCGCGGATGCGCTCCAGGCTCCTGATCACCAGGGGATACTCCGTGGTCAGGGGACTCGGCATCCGTGACTGGAGTTCCTTGCGCCAGGTGTCGACCGGTTCGTTGATCAGTTGCCAGGGCAGGACGAACTCGATGGTCACCGTGCCGGTCTGATCCGCCCAACGGCGTTCGGTCTCGTTGATGACCTGGTCGACGGCCGCCTCGAGGTCCCGGTACGGGATGTGTCGGTCCTCGCCGCGGATCGGCTGCCACACCGCGGACGCCCACTGATACCAGTGCGACATGATGTAGGTGTCGTCGTCACCGCCGTACTTCTCGAACTGGATCACCAGGTAGGCGGTACCGACGGGCGTCGGAGGACTCGGCTGGGACGCCTCGATCCGGTCCGCGACTCCCCAGTCCTTGGCCAGCTGCGCGACGAACTCGCGCATCCGGTCCACTGATGCCTCCGGTACGGCCGTCGCCAACCTGTCCAGCAGCGGCAGCCACGGCGGCACCTCGGCGTGCGAGTTCGCCGACGCGAGGTGAGTGAAGAGATCCCAGGCGGACCTGCACCAGGGAGGGGCTGGGGTCGCACGGGCCTCGGCGACGAGCCGCCGCAGCTCCCCGGTCGCGTCGACCGTGGACAGTAGGCCCCGCAGCCAGGGAAGGTCGTAGTCGGCGAACAACTCGACCACCTGCCATTCGTCGGCCAGCCGCACCAGCGCGATGGTCTGATCGCTGCCCGGCTCGAGCAGTTCCAGGCAGTCGACGAGGCAGCGCAGCCCGCCCGGCCGATCCACGCACACCGTCACCAGCTCGACGATCTGGGGCCGCAGCACGCTCAGCTCCCGGTAGCCCAGGGCGCCGCCCAATGCATGGCCCAGCTCCTGAAGCAGCAACTGGCGGCTGTTCGGGTCGCGGATGACCGACGACGTCTCCATCACGGTCGCGATCTGGCCGACCAGCCGACGGCGCTCCTCCACCACGGCTGGCGAATAGCGCCGCGGCGCCTCGTGCACGGGCCTCATGTGATCGCTCGCTGGCGCGAGCTCGGCGGGACGCTACGGCCCGCCGCCATCAGGAGGGCTCCGACCTGAACGGGTCGAGCCTTTCCAGCGCCTCGACGACAGCGGCCGCCTCTCCGTTCACCTCCACGCGTCGTCGCTGGACACCGTCGTCGAACGTCGCGCGCACGCTGACCTGCCCGGTGCGTCGGCGCAGCAACGACTGCAGGGCGTACCACCCGGCGGAGGAGGCGATTCCGACGACAATCTGGAGCAGGGTGTCGGTCACCAGACCGCGCGACGAGACGAAATCGCATTCCCCGGCGGGGTGCCAGGTGTCCACCACAAGACCCGCTGCCACCAGCTCCTGCATAAGAGCCGGGGTCGATTCGGGGTAGATCAGGACGCCGTCGTCCTCGGCGAGCGGAAGAAAGGTCACGTCGACGCCGGCTCTCGGACCGGGACCTCGGTGGTGGTCCGTGGCGACAATCGAGACCTTTGGTGACATGCGCCTATCGTATTAGCCGAGGCTGCGGCCGTGGCATCGCGCGAAGTGTCGCCAACTTGACACAATTCAATGCCGCGCGACCTTGACTGGCCCTTGCCGGACTCGCCGAATGCTATTCGGAGCCGACCAGCCCCGCAACCTGGTCGGTCGTCCGGTCGAGGAGCGGGTCGTCGTCGTCGCGGGCAGTCAGATCCCTTGCGATGACGGTGTCCACACCGGTGCCCCGGGCCTCGGCTGGCCGGTATCGAACGGTTGCTGCTTCTGCCGAGGAATGCAGGATGACGCCCGGGCGCCGGGATGTCCCGCGGCGCACCCAGACCCGGTCTCCTGGGCAGAACTTGCCGGGTGGGGTCGTGACGGTCGGCGTGCCATGGAGCGGCGCAGACATGATCTCACCTTCGTCGCGGGCCAGCTACGGTCGTTGCTGCTCAAGGCCGCTCGCGGCCGGGTCGGCACCGATCGGCGGGTGGCTCGTCCTGCACGACTGGTTGGGCAGGGGCGGCCGGCGGCACGATGCGGCCGAGGATCCGGTCGGCGGTTCCTCACCTGGCACCGGTGGGCCGGTGCCATCACGAGCATGTCAGCGCGGGAAGGCGCGTGCAAGATTTCACGGCGATAAAACATCACGACGAGATCCTGCGCGAGCGCGATTTTCGGTTACCCTGTGTCGGCCATTATTTCATCGTGAAAGGCTCTGTCATTGCGGCTATGGAGGTTCAGGCCGTCCACCTGGGACTTCAAGCACGCTGCCTCTCGCTACCCGTCGACGGGCAAGAACGGAAAGTGACCAAGCTGGGACGTGATTGCGCCCGGACGCTATCCAGGACCACAGAGCCGGTGACCAGCACGCCGTCCATGGAGGAGTAACCGATGCACGAAAGCACCGGATGGATCATGTCCAGCAGGTCGACCGGCAACGGCGGCAGCTGCGTCGAGGCGCGCCGCCACGATGGTCTGATCGAGGTCCGCAACAGCAAGAGCCCGTCCGCCGGCAGCGTACGGTTCACCTCGGAAGAGTGGGACTCGTTCCTCTTCGGCGCCAAGCGGGGCGAGTTCGACGGGCTGCTCGCTGACTGAACGGCGCGGCCCACGGCACACGTCGGGCTGACGATGCGGTGACCACGAGACACCGGCCCCCGCCGAGACAGATCGGCGGGGGCCGGAGCTGGAATGGGGAAAGGCTGATCACGGCGGGCGGCGCCAGGTTCGCCGCCAGGCCGGTTACGGCTTCCGGCCCACGGCCACCAGACCAGAGCTGCGGGTCGGGTCGTCGGCGAAATCCGCCGGGTCCTCGGGCGCGGGACGCCACTGCGGCAGCCACACCACCCCCGGCTCGACCAGGTCGAGACCGGCGAAGAACCGCTCGAACTGCCGCCGGGTGCGCAGGTGGAACGGGGTTGCGGTGTTCCGCCGATACAGTCCCTGGGCGGTCTCCACGTCGTCCTGGTCGACATCCCCGCCGTCGGCGGAGGCGTGCGACGCCACGAGGTAGCTGCCCGGCGCGAGCGCAGCCCGCAACTGCCCCACCACGTCGTACGCCACGTCGTCGTCGGGTACGAAGTGCAGGACCGCGCCCAGCAGCAAGCCGACCGGCCGGTCGAAATCGAGCAGCGCCCGCACCTGAGGGTGCGCCAGGATGACCTGCGGCTCCCGCAGATCTCCCCGAACGGCGGTCGCCCGATCGTTGCCGTCGAGAATCTCAAGGCTCTCCGACACGGCGACCGTGTCGATGTCCACATAGACCACCCGGGCGTCAGGCGCGAGCTGCTGGGCGATCTCGTGGACGTTGCCCTCGGTCGGGATGCCCGAACCGATGTCGAGGAACTGTCGCACCCCGGCCTCGGTCAGGTGGCGCACGGCTCGCCGCAGGAATGCACGGTTGGTGCGGGCCAGTACCGGCGCCAACGGAAACATCTGCGCCATGGCCTTGGCGGCTTCCCTGTCGGCAGGGAAGTTGTGTGTCCCGCCGAGGTGGTAGTCGTAGATCCTCGCCGCAGTCGCCGGCTTCGCTCCGCCAACCTCGTCTACATCAGACACCGGTGCCGCCCTCCATGATGGGTGTCGCCACGCGTCCCTGCCCCGACAGGGCCCGAGGGGACCATACCCGCGGCACCTTATCGGAAGGCGTCCAGCGGGACGGAGGCGTCGTGGACCATCTTGAAGATCCGGCGATACTCGTTGATCTCGTGCGGCTCCTCCAGATAGAGCGCGCCGATGTGGGACTCCAGGTACACCGTGTTCGGGTCGTCCGGGGCGTCGAAGTCCAGGATGCGAAACGCGCCGGCCATCGCCGCGTGCGCGCCGACTGAGAAGGGCAGCACCCGGATGTCCACCGAGTCGAGTTTCGCGACCCGGCGCAGGTGCTCGACCTGCGCGTCGAGAACAGCTTTACCGCCTACCGGTCGGGTGAGCACATCCTCGCCGAGAACGGTCACGATCCGCGGAGCCGGGGTACGCGTGAACAGCGCCCGCTGCCGCTGCATCCGCAGCTTGACATGCCGGTGCGCGGCCTCGGCGTCGGCTGGCTTCTCAGCCTCGAACACGGCCATCGCGTACTGCTCGGTCTGCAGTTCGCCGGGCATGACCTCGCCATAGTAGGTGGAGATCTGGCTGGCGCTGGCCTCCAGACCCACGTATAGCTTGAACCAGTCCGGAATCACCGGGCTGCTGTCCCACCACTCCTCCTGAGAGGTGCCCAACGCCAGCTCGGCCAGCGCGTCAGTGATGCTCTGGTCGGCACCGTAGAGCCAGCAGAGCGCCCGGACATTCGCCGCCGTCACCGGGACCTTGCCGGTCTCGATCCGGTGCAACGTCGGCTCGGAGATACCCAGCTTCGCTTCGGCGACCTCTCGCCGGCTCTTGCCGCAGGCCACCCGGAGTCGGGTCAGCCGCCGGCCCAGAGTTCGACGTACCACGCGCTGCCCTGTGATCGGCATGGCCCCACCTCCGCGCTGCGTCTCTCACGACGAAAGACGCCCGCCACCCTACAGCCTGCAAACGTGCCGTCACATAACCCGCCGGGGTGCTCTGAGTTGGCCGTGCGAAAGCAGGGTCACCAGAGGCCGTGGTGGGCCAGGTTCACCACGAGAGCCGCCACCGTGGTGACGAAGCCGGCCAGCAGCCCCAGCGAACCCGCCGCCAGCGCGGCGCCCAACCTGGGCAGCCAGGAACTCGGCAGGCGCTTCATGTCCGCTTGGGCCTTGAACCGCACAGTCCGGGCCGGTCAGATGCGCCCCTCAACCCCGGAGAGGGACGGACCCTGCTGGGGCCGGGACCGGCGGGTCGGCGCCTCCGGTGCCAGTCGGCCAGCGATCAGACGCGCGCCCAGGTAAAGGAAGGGCAGCAGGACCAGCACGTCCGCGAGGTGGGCGACCAGCGGTTCGCGCGCGATGCGGCTCACCGGGAAGGCCACCGCGCCGAGGCAGATCAGCACGCCGACCGGTACCGGTACGGCCCGGACCCAGGCCAGCACCGCCCCGAGCGCGAACAGGGTGGCCGGGAACAGCGGGCCGGCAAGCCAGAAGATCAGATTCCCGGCGACCGGATGCGCCTCGAGCAACGTGATCGCCTCCGAGTGGGGCACCCCGAAAAGTTCTTCGTCCATGCCCTGTACACCGAAGGCCACCCCGCCCAGCACCCCGTACACAGCGAGCGGCAGGCCGACGGCGGCATACCAGGGCACCCGGGCCTCCAGTGCCCGGAACACCGCGACCAGCCCGACAAGCCAGGCCACCGAGGAGATCACGTTGAACGGCGCGGCGTTGATTCCCTGGGTGTCGTCCCGCCAGAAAAAGGTGCCGGCCAACGTCAGAGCCGGCCCGAGGATCAACCCTGCCCCGCCGATCCGGCGGACCAGCACGGGCATCTCGCTTCGTGATTGCGCGGAAGTAGTCATGCGGCCGACGCTATCGACGGGCGAAGGCCGCGCCATCCATCGAACGCGGTCGCCGCCATACCGCGAATGCGGTACACCGCGACGGCCGCGAGTGGCTGCGGAGCGGCGATCGGCCGGCGCCGGGCGGGCCCCGGTGCGAACGTTGAGTTCACCCCGTCAACGGCACCTGGCCGCCGGCGTCGGCGCTCACCCCGGCGGCGAGAGACCGGCCAAGCCGGACTGGTAGGCGAACACCACCAGCTGGGCGCGGTTACGCGCATCGAGCTTGGTCATCGCGCGGTTCACGTGCGTCTTCGCGGTCGCCGGGCTCATCCCGAGCCGTACGCCGATCTCCTGGTTGGACAGCCCCGCGGCGACGAGCGCCACCACCTCGCGTTCCCGCTGGGTGAGCCCGGCCAGCCGCTCGGGCGCCAATCCGGGGCCGCCGAGCCGGTCGACGAAGGCGGCGATCAGCCGCCGGGTGACGGCGGGCGCGAGCATGGCGTCCCCGCGGGCCACCGTCCGGACCGCCTGCCGCAGGTCGTCCGGCTCGATGTCCTTCAGCAGGAACCCGCTCGCGCCGGCGCGCAGCGCCGCGAACACGTACTCGTCCAACTCGAACGTCGTCAGCACCAGCACCCGCACGCCGAGCATCCGCTCGTCGGCGAGAATGCGCCGGGTCGCGGTCAGCCCGTCGGTACCCGGCATCCGCACATCCATCAGGACCACGTCCGGGCGGTGCGCGCGGGACAGGGCGATCGCCTCGTCCCCGTCGGCCGCCTCGCCGACCACCACGATGTCGGGCGCCCGCTCCAGCAGGGCCCGAAACCCGCTCCGGACCAGTGTCTGGTCGTCGGCCACCAGGACCCGGATCACGGGGTCACCCCCTCCCGCGTCGGCAGCCAGGCCCGTACCCGGAAGCCGCCGCCGCGCTCGGGCCCGGCGGTCAACCAACCACCCAGGCTTCCGGCCCGCTCAGCCATACCGCGGATGCCGTATCCGGCGTCGCCGTCGGCGTGCGGAAATCCGCCGGCGAGGTCCGATTGCCGGCCGTCGTCACGGATGTCCAACCGCAGGCCGTCCGAGCGATAGTCCAACGTGACGTCGACGTGGCGGGCGGCGGCGTGGCGGAGCACGTTGGTCAACGACTCCTGGGCGATCCGGTACGCCGTGTTCTCCACCGCCCGCGGTAGCGGCCGCCGCTCACCGAGGCAGGTCACCGCGACGGCCGGACCGCCGGCGGCGGCGCACGCCTCGACCAGCTGCGGGAGACGTGCCAACCCTGGCGCCGGCTGCGTGGGGATGTCCACCCCGGCGGGTGTGCCGTCGCGCAACACCCCGACCGCCGCCCGCAGATCGCCCATCGCCTCACGGCTGGCCGCGCGTACCGCGTGGAGGGCGGTGCGGGCCTGGGCCGGCGAGTCGTCGAGCAGGTCCGCGGCCACCCCGGCCTGCACTCCGATCACCGCGATCGTGTGCGCGGTGATGTCATGCAGCTCCTGCGCGATGCGTACCCGCTCCTCGGCGACGCGCTGGGCCGCAGCCAGGTCACGCTCCGCGGCGAGCAGCGCCAACCGGGCCCGTGTCTCGGCCTGCCAGGCTCGGCGGCTGCGGGCGGCCTCGCCGAGCAGCAGCGCCGCGACGAAGACGGCGGTGGAACCGTCCAGGGTGCTGTCGAAGGGATCCAGCTCATGCGTGACGACACGGCCCTGAAAGTCGGCCGCGATCAGCGTCAGGGCCACCGCCATCGACCACGTACGCTGCCGGGCCGCGGCCGCCGAGTACAGCGCGACCCACACCGGCACCGCCGGTGCGCCGCCGGGATAGTCCTGGATGTGGTAATGCAGCCACAGGACGGTGATGGCCGCCATCGTCACGGCAGGCCAGCGACGCCGGCCCAGCAGGGACAGCGCCATGACCAGCCCGATGCCGTACGCCCAGTGGTCCGGCCGTTGATCGCCGGGCTGGAGGCTGGTGGCACCGATCCGGTAGACCGTCGCGCCGGCGGCGACCGCGGCGACGATGGCATCCTTCGCCCACGCCGGGACCGTCGTCCACCTGCGGGACAGCGCCTGCACGCTCACCACCTCACGGTACGGAATCCCACCGACCCCGACGAGTCGCGAACGCGACGGGCGGCTCAATCCGCGGACGCAATGCCGCCACTGTCCCGTACGTCTCACAACGGCTCTGCCCGGATGTGGGGATCCTCGGACGTTCGCGCAACCGTGACGGTCTCGCCGGTAAACAAACGCACCCGAGCATCCGGGGCATGACGGCGACCGAGACGCATTGCCCCTGACTACTCCTCCATCGCTCACGCAGCACGCGTAGCCCACGCAAATGTCCGCGGCCGGGCGCTCGTCCGGGTTCGGCGCCGGCTCGATGCTGGCGGCGGCGCGGCTGGACCATTCCGGCACGCGATGCCGGCGGGGCGTCGGCGATGCTGTGGGCGTGGAGTACGTGTCCAGAGTGCCGCGACCGCCGCTGGACGGGCTGATCGACGACCTCTACTACCTAGAGGGTGCGCCGCCGTACGCCCGGCTGATGCTGCCGCCGGGGCCGTCGGCGCTGCTCATCGTCAACCTCGGGGCGCCGTTCCGCATCCGTGCCGGCACCGACATCGAAACGGCCGAGTACGCCGACGGCTGCGTGGTCACCATGCCCACCCGCGCGTTCGAGTTCGGCTACCCACTCCGGACCCGGTCCGTCGGCGTGCACTTCAAGCCGTGGGGGCTGGCGTCGTTCCTGCCGATGCCCGCGGCCGAGCTGTGTGACCGGCCGGTGACGGTAGAGCAGGTTTGGGGCCGGCCCGCCATTGCTGAGCTGCGAGACCGGCTGGCCACGGCGGACGGACCGCACGAGATGCTGACGCTGATCGAGGAGGAGCTAATGCGACGGCTGTGCGAGACCGCCGGCCTGGGGCTGGTCCGCCATACGAGCAGCGTCATCGCGGCGACCAGCGGGGCGGTGGCGATCGGCGACCTGAGCGTGGCAGCCGGTGTCAGCAGCACCCATCTGGCACGGCGGTTCAAGGAGCTCATCGGCGTCACGCCGAAGCGGCTGGCCCGCACCTACCGCTTCGCCGCCACCGTGTTCGCGATCGACCCCGCCGGACCGATCGACTGGGGCGACCTCGCCGGTGGCGCAGGCTACTTCGACCAGGCGCACTTCGGCCACGAGTTCCGGGCGTTCACGGGGCTCACGCCGACCCGGTACGTCGAAGTCCGGCGGCGGTTCCTGCGCGAACATCCCGGCCACGTGCTGGACAGCTGGCCGCTGCCGGCCGATTGATTTCTTACAAGAGCGACAGCTCATGACACGCTAATTTGGGGGCACCTAAAGCAGAGGAGAGCCCCGTGGGCAAGGTGGTCATGTACAGCTCGGTGTCGGTGGACGGCTTCGTCGCGGACGAGAACGACCAGCCCGGACCGCTGTTCGACTGGTTGTCCAGCGGTGACGTCCCGTTGGACGAGAGCGGCGAGGTGAAGGTGTCGCAGACGTCCTACGACTACACCCGGCCGTACTGGGACCAGATCGGGGTGACAATCTGCGGCCGCCACGTCTTCGACCTGACGGACGGCTGGGACGGAAAGCCTCCGAGCGGGATCGACCACGTGGTCGTCGTGACGCACCGGCCGCAGCCCGAGGGCTGGGACCCCGAGGCGCCGTTTCACTTCGTCGACGGCGTCGAGGCAGCCGTGGCCAAGGCGCAGGAGCTTGCGGGTGACCGCATGGTCGAGGTCGCCGCTGGCGACGTCGGTGGCCAGGTGCTTGCCGCAGGCCTGGTCGACGAGGTGCGCATGGACGTCGTACCCGTCGTGTTCGGGTCCGGCAAGCGCTACTTCGGGTCGGTCCACGCGCAGCACCTGTTGGAGGATCCTGACGTGGTGATTCAGGGCAACCGGGTGCTTCACCTGCGCTATCGGGTGCGCCGTTGACCGATCTGAGCGAGTACGCGAAGAAGTCCACTGCGAACGGTGACACAAGATCGGGCCTCCGGCTGCGTTTGCGCATCGCTGTCCCTGGTCGGGCAGCCAACGCCGATCCGCCCCAGCACCTCACCTATGGCAGGTTCAACTCAAGTGCTGACACACGATCGCCGCCAGCGCCCAGGCCAGCCACGACGCGACAGCCTGGCCCGCGGCTCGGCCGCGCGGCTGGTGTCCTGGCGCCACATGCCCACACCCGGTGCACCGGTACCAGCGGATCGTCACCAGCAGGGTGGTCGGTCGCCAGCCCAGCGGCTCGTGCGCCAGCCCGCGTGACGGTGTCCCGGGTCTTCCTGCACACCCGCAGCGTCGGCACCAGCCCTCGGTGCCGTCATCGGCCTCCAGGACCCGGCACGCCAGGACCGCGCGATCGGGCTCCGTGCTCGCTGCAGCTCCTATGCCCCCCACTCCCGGCGCACTGGAGGCTGCGACGGCTCCTCATGCGGGGGATCTGTGTCTACGGTCTCGACCAAGTCCTCAGCCGGCGTAACTCGGGCGGGCAGCTCGCCGAACCTGACGTGCCGCAGGCGGGCGAACTCCTCGTCCGTTGACCGTTCGGTATGCCCTCGATCCTCACCCATCGCCGGCCTCCCTCGTCGGGTTCCATTGTCCCCCGCCGAGGCGACCTTCGCGCTGGTGGCGACCTGTCGAGGTCGCAGGGTTACCACCCGGGCCGGAGGGGTGACCCCTGGCCCCCTCATCCACGACGCACTGGTATGTGTGGGCGGCCGCGTTGCTCGCGTCGAGCCTGAGGATTCCGGGCCGGTGCGCCGACCAGCATGTCTGCCCGCGACCGCCGGCGCTGGTGGCCGTGTTGGCCAGCCTGGCCGCCGACCGGCCCGGGTACGTCCTTTCTGTGGATCAGCTGGTTCAATCCGCCTGCTGTCCGGCTCCTATGCTCTCCGGCATGCCCCTCCCCCGGATTCCTTCGCTTCTCGGGTTGCCGAGCTACGACCTCGTTGATCACTATCCTGATCTCGCGCCGCTACGGCGGGCGCTACGCGCCGAGGACTGGCCGGCCGTGGTCGCCTTCTTCGACCACCTGCCAGAGCACAACGACCCGACAGTCGCGGCTGCCATGGTCGCGGAGATGAAGGGCGTGGAGAAGTTTCTGCGGGTGGCCGGGGGCGGACCCGCCCGATCCACCCTGGCCGGCACGTTGCTCGGTGCCCGGCTGGTTTGGATGGCGTGGCAGGCGCGCGGCGCGGCACGCGCCAGTTACACCAGTCGTCGCCAGTTCGCGTCGTTCCACGAGATCCTCGGGGAGGCCGAGCGGATGCTCGGCGAGGTGACCGCGGAGGAACCGGGGAACATCGCGGCGTGGACGGCACGGTTGCGCACCGCACGTGGCTTGGAGATGGGCCAAGCTGAGGCGAACCGGCGGTACGAGCGGGCTGTCAAAGCGCGGTCGCATCCCTTGTACGCCCAGCTGACGCATGTTCAGCAGCTGTGCCCGAAGTGGGGCGGTTCGTTTGATCAGATGCTCAGCTTCGCGCGCCGCTGTGCCGACACTTCGCCACCCGGATCGCTAAACGCGACGGCAGTCGCGGAGGCGCACCTGGAGCATGCGCTCGAGTTCGGCGTCGGGTACATGCGCCAGCCAGCGGTGCTCGATGAGATCCGAGACGCTGTCGCCAGGTCCGTCGGACACCCGGACTTCCGTCCCGTGCATGGCTGGGCCCAGGCGGAGTGCAGCTTCTCGTACGCCCTCTGGCTGGCCCGTGATCTGCCCGGCGCCGCGGCGCGGCTCGCGGTGCTGGGCAACCGCATCACCATCTACCCCTGGGACAACCCGTCCCAGCTCAAGTTTGTTCAGTGGAGGCTTCGTTGGGCCGGCGGTGCGTGATGATCCAGTGTGAGATCGACGGTGTACCGGCACTGTTTGTTGAGGCCGCTGGACCGGTGCGGGCCGGCCTGATGTTCCGGGTCGGCCGGGTCGACGAGCCTTTACCGTTGGCGGGGCTCACGCACATGGTGGAGCATCTGGCGCTGCACCGGCACGGGCTGATGGACCATCACGCCAATGCCAGTGTTGGCGCCACTGTCACCCACTTCTACACCGCGGGTACGGCAGGGGAGGTGATCGCCTTCTTCCACAAGCTCTGCGCGTCGCTTGCCGACCTGCCCGTGGAGCGGTTGGAGGTGGAGAAGGAGATTCTGCTGACAGAGGCGGCTGGTCGCAGCAACGGCGTGAATGGTGACCTACCGCTGTGGCGCTACGGCGCCCAGGGATTTGGCCAGGTCAGCTACGCCGAGTTCGGTCTGCACCGGGCCACCGCCGATGATCTGCGAGGCTGGGTCGCCGATCACTTCACGCGCGAGAACTCGGTGCTCTGGCTGGCTGGTGAAGAGGTGCCAGCGGACCTGCGGTTGAGCCTTCCGGCTGGGGTGCGGCGTCCCGTCCCGCCGCCCAGCTCCGCGCTCGAGAGCACTCCCGCCTACTACTACGCCGCTGGCAAGGGCGTCGTTATGGACACTGTGGTGCCCCGCAGCGCCGCCGGACCGATGTTCGCCGCCCTGCTGGAGCGCGCCCTCTACCGGGAGCTACGGCTGGACAGCGGAGTCAGCTACACGGCCACCACCGACTACTCGCCCCGTGGCGACGACATGGCGACGATCACCGCGTACGTCGATGCGCTGGCCGAGAAGCAGACAGCCGCCCTCAACGGCTTCGTTGACACCTTCAAGCAGCTCGCCAAGTCTGGCGTCACCGAGGAGGAGCTCGAAGCTGTCCGGGCCCAGGCCCTGACGAGCTTCGACCATCCCGAGTACGAGATCGCTCGGCTTCCCGCCGCAGCCATCGACCTTCTCACCGGCCAGCGGCTGTTCACCGTAGCCGAACTGGCCGAACGACTGCGGTCGGTCAGCCTGGGTGACGTGATGGCCGTCGCCGGCGAGGCCTACGCCCACGCGTTGCTGCAGGTGCCGTACGGCGTACCGGCCGAGACAATCGGGTTCGCGCCCGCTCCGACCACATCCGATTCGGTGGTCACCGGACAGCGGTACTCGTCGCGCAGCGACGACGGCTGCGCACTTGTCATCGGCCGTGACGGGGTCTCGGTCACCAACAAGGCGGGACAGGCCGTGACCGTGCGCTTCGCCGACTGCGCGGTCCGGCTGCGTTGGCCGGACGGTGGCAGCGTCTTCATCGGCAAGGACGCCATCAGTGTGGCCGTCGAACGCACTCTCTACCGGCTCGACGAGGCTGCCCTGGCCTCACTCGACCAGGCCGTTCCGGACAGCCTGAACGTTCTGATGCCAGAGCGACGCCCGGACCAGATCCCGCAACCGGAGCAACGCGGACCGGCGTCACGCCCCGCCCGCAAGGCGGAATTCAGCATCCTGGCCCCGCTCACCGCCGTGCTCCTGTGGGGCCTCATCAGCATGGCCAACGCCTGGACGCCCGAGGACGGCGAGCTGGCAGAGAAGCTGCTGCTGCTCCTGATGGTGCTCGTGGGGATCGGGGTGACCCGGGTGGGCCTGCTCGGAATCAGCCGGCTCCGGTGGGGTCGCTGGTGAGCGCCTGTCTGTGCAGGCAACGCGGGACACCGCGCGTCACCATCCATGCAAGGTCAAGGAGTCGCCTCGTGCGATTGCCGCCAGCCCTTCTGCCACGTAGTCGGCGAGGTCCGACGGTAGGGCCGAAGCCTCCGCCCAGCGCATCTCGCTGCATTTGCCGGGTTCGGCGATGAACGGCTCGCCGGTCCAGCGATCTACGAAGAAGAACAGGTGGAAGTATTCGCGGTCCTCGGAATGCTCCGGCGCGGAGTGCATGAGCAGGGCAAGACGGCAGCTCTGTGGGTCAGCCTCGATCCCGAGTTCCTCCCGCAGTTCCCGCACGAGACCGGCAACCGCATCTTCCCCGCCGTCAAGATGGCCGGCCGGCAGGCTGAGCTGACCGTCGCGGTAGCCGGTCGCCGCGCGGCGTATCAGCAGTATCCGTCCCCGGCCACGGAGGATGCCGTAGACGGCAGCGGCGACCCGAAAGGGCTCAGTGGGCACACCCTGACCTTATGCCCACCGGCATCGGTGCCCCGCACACCTTGTCGGCCAAGCAGATTCGTTCATTGGAGCGGCGAAATGTGCGCGAGCGCCGCAGGTCGGGGGACAGCAGAGCTGGGTGGCGGCGCCTACGATGCCCGGCATGACGGGGACGATCGATTTCGCGGAGGCAGGTCCACTGAAGGGGATCGACCCGGTCTACGCGCCTGCACTGGCGGATCTCCCGTGCGAGGCCGTCGAGGTCTGCCGCCTTGTTCACGACCTCGTCATCCAGCCGACTGACGCGAAAGGCCTGAGCCTGCCCGACGAGCGGTTCGCCGAGAACCAGCTCCGTCCCGTCAACGGTGCGTGGGGCCGCAACGAGGCCGCCGAGTTGCGGTTTCTTCAGGCCTGACGCCGCATCCGATAGTGCAGCCGCAGTGCGGGGATGTTCCAGAGCTTGAGGCTGTGATCGGCTCGCACGTCACCGTCGTCGTCTACATACAGATGGAAGTGCTCATTCAGCGGAATGCGGCGTGCGCTGAGCGTTTCGTCATTCCGCTCCAACACGAGATATGCGCCGTCGGTGCCGAACTTGCCGAGCCGGGAGTGTAGATGGAAGCTGCCGTCCGGGCCGGCGGAGGGCTTGAGGAAGACCTGTAACGAGCCCAGCGGCAGGGGAAAACACGACGCGGACGCTGGGCTGGCTGCTGCTGGGAAGGGTCCTGACGCCATACAGGCCGCTGTAGGTCACGTGGCCTGTCTTGCGCATGTTGCGGAGCCAGGCTGCGCCGACGACCTCACCATGCGCGTCGTGGATGTGAACCACCTTGCTGGTCATGCCAAACGACGCGTCGAGCGGTCGCATCGGCAAGTTGGCCTGCTGCAGCCGTTCGCTGAGCAGGGCCGTGATGATCCGTCCGAACGGCCAAGCGACAGCGGACCACTCCGACCACAGATCCAGGTGCCACCGGGAAGAGTGCTCGTAGAAGTCGGCGATCCTTGGGTCCACGTCGGCGGGGTCGAAACCCTTACCGGCGAGCGCGGCGAACGAAGCCAGCAAGCCGTGATCGGGGCCGGTGCTCAGCGAGCCGCCGAGATCGGTGGCGGTCCGTTCGACCCAGCCATGACCGACGACGTCCCGCCCCGCGCTCGGGCCGATCAGCCAGCTGACCGAGTTTCGCGGAAGGCGGCGGCTGGAAACCCGCATCAGGGCGCGGCCGAGGAGGTCGATCGGATGCCGGCACAACACCGGATGGGTCAGCGACGGCATCGTCTCCTGGGGGGGGGCGGTCACGGGCAGAAGGTACACCGCAGCTGCCGCGATTCAGCGTGACCCATTCCCGACCGCCGGCCCCACCAAGATCGAATGCTCGCTGGCGGCGCGTACGGTCTCCTGCGCCGCGCGGGCGAGCTTCTCGTCGTGCGGCCGGCCCAACTCGCACGCGAGCTTGATGGTCCGGTCGAGCAGCGCCACTGCCTCGTCATAGCGGCCCGCCGCGCGGCACGTTTCGGCGTAGGCGTGCAGGAAGTCGATCTCCAGCTGTACCTCGGCCAGCGGTTCCAGCAGCTCGAAGGCCCGCCGGTGGTGTTCGAGGGCCTGCTCGGGTGAACCCATGATCCGTAGCGCGACACCGAGATAGTTGTGGCACCACGCCTGGTTGTGTTGGAGGTTGTTCCGCTCGGACAGCTGTAACGCGTCATGCAGCGTACGCAGCGACTCCGCCGGATCATCATCAGCCAGTGCGATACCGAGGGTGACCAGCCCGGTGATCTGTGCGGGCCCGTCCGCCAAGGCGATGGATGCCCGGGCTAGATCGACGGCTTCGCTGTGCCGCCCGAGGTGCAGGGTCACCCATCCGTCGAAGGCCAGCGCCTGGGACTGCCCGGCGTGGCGCCCGATCCTCTCGAACAGTCCGCGTGCCCGCCGGAAGTGTGCCTGTGCCATTTCGAGGTCACCGAGATCCCGGCGCACGAAGCCGATGCGCAGCGCCAGTGCGGCCGCGGTGTCGTCATCCGGCCGTGACTGCTCGGCCAGTTCGTAGGCGGACAGCGCCTCGGCGAGGCGGCCGGCGGCGGCATGGGTGTAGCCGAGGTCCGCGAGCAGTGCAGCCCGCTGCTGGTCGCGGCCGAGACGTGCCGCGGCGGCCGCGGCGACTTCGAGTAGGCGTGCCTGGTCGTCGGTTCCGCGGTGCCGGAAGAACCAGACTCGCATGACCTGCGGCAGGTCGGCCACCACCTCGTCCATGCCGAGCCGCACGGCGGCGTCGAAGCAGGCCACCAGGTTGACGTACTCGAGGTCGAACCAGGTCATGGCCTTCGCCGGATCACCCGTCGAGGGTTCCTGGCGGTACGGCGAGGGCAGTGTCTGATGGTGGGCGACGGCCTGCGCCAGATAGTGCCGCAGGACCCGGCGCAGGGCGGCTTCGGCCTGTGGCTCCTCGTCGGCGGCGATGTCCGCCGCGTACTGCCGGATCAGGTCGTGCATCCGGTACCGGCCGGGCGAAGGTTCCTGGACCAGGTGGGCGTCGATCAGTTCCTCCAGCGCCGCGCCGACCCGGTCGGACGGGGTATCGGTGAGCGCGCCCGCCACCGCCGCGTCGAAGTCGGCGCCCGGCAGCACGCCCAGCAGCCGGAACATGCGGCGCTGGACCGCGTCGAGCTGTTGCAGCGACATACCGAACACGGAGTCGAAGCGGCTGGGGGTGTCGCGCAGCCGCTCGGCCAGCACCGCCACCGTCCAGCCGGGGCGGTGGCGCAGCCGCGCTCCCGCCATCCGTAGCGCCAGCGGCAGCCCGCCGCACTGCCGCAGTACCTGGCTGACCGCCTCCTGCTCGGTGAGCGTGAGCCCGGCCGCCCGGCCGAACAGGTGCGCCGCGTCGTCGTTGGCCAGTGGCTCCAGGGACACCGGTGGCACCCCGTCCAGGCTCACCAGCCGGTGGCGGCTGGTGACCAGGACCGCGGACTTCCCCGCTCCGGGTAGCAGCGGGCGCACCTGCTCCGCGTCGACCGCGTTGTCGAGCACGACGAGAGCCCGCCGACGGGACAGCTCCGACCGCCAGAGCGCCGCGCGTTCGGCGGTGCCGGCCGGGGGGTGCGTGATGTCCAACGCGCCCAGCAACCGACCCAGCGCGGCGTGCGGATCCAGCGGCTCCTGACCCGGGGTGAAGCCGTGCAGGTCGAGGTGGAGCCCGCCGTCCGGATACCTGGGGGCGAGCCGATGGGCCACGTGCACGGCCAGGCTGGTCTTGCCCACGCCCGCCATGCCGTCGATCGCGGCTGCGCCAGCAGTGCACAGCAGTTCCTCGACCAGCGCGGACTCCGCTTCGCGGCCGGTGAAGTCGAACAGGTCGGCGGGCAGATCGTTGCGGCGTGGGGCGGGCGCCGCGCCGGCCTTGGCAGCCTCGGCCCACGTCGCGCGCAGTGGCCGGGGGTCGCGGCCCACGGCCCGGCACAGTGCCACGACGGCCTCCCACGGTGGCACGAGCTGACCGGTCAGATACCGGGACAGCGACGAGCTGCTCAGACCCGTCTGGCGGGCAAGGGCGCGCAGGCTGAGCCCGCTCAACTCCTTGATCCGGGCGAGCTGGGCCACCAGGCGTTCCTGGGGGCTGGACACCTGCAACACCGTACCCGTCCCGGTGCCAGGCGACGGATCGGCGGCGCGTTTGCGCTGTTCAACCGGGTTCTTCGTGTCCCACGGTGTCCCATGGACCAGGCGAGCCCCGGCACGCCGATGGTCGGATTGCTCCTGTCCGAAACACCCGCGACGAAGGAGAAGCGATGTCGACCGAGCGCATGCCGAACCCGGCGGTTCTGATCCCCGAGGCGATGGAGGCCCTGATGGCGGTCAACCAGGTAATCGCGGGCGCCGGAGTGGACGGCAAGCTGCTGGCGCTGACCCACCTGCGGGCCAGCCAGATCAACGGCTGCGGTTCGTGTGTGGCCGGGGGCGTGCACCAGGCCCGCCAGCACGGCGCGACCGCAGACCAGGTGCACGCCGTGGTCGCGTGGCGGGAGACGCCATGGTTCAGCGACGAGGAGCGCGCCGCGCTGGCCCTGACCGAGGCCGTGACCCGGCTCGCTGACCAGCCAGATCCGGTGCCGGACCAGGTGTGGGATGTGGCCGCCAAGCACTTCGACCAGACGGAGCTGGCCGCGCTGCTGCTCAACATCGCGATCGCCAACGCCTTCAACCGGCTCAACGCGCCGACTCGGCAGCAGTCGGGCAAATGGTGACATTGCTCCCGATCGGTACCGCTCGAAGCCATACGTCATTGAGAGAGGAAGTTGTCATGTCGACCACGGCGAAGACCACCACCGCCAACGGCGAGAAGCACGACGGTTTCACCCAACAGGAGCGCGACGCGATGAAGGAGCGCGCCAAGGAGCTGAAGACGAGCGCTCGGCGGGGCGCCAGGACCGACCTGGAGAGCGACGTGCTCGCGAAGATCGCCGATATGGCGGAGTCCGACCGGGTGATCGCCGAGCGGTTGCACGCCGTGATCAAAGCCAACGCGCCGATCCTCACGCCGAAGCTGTGGTACGGGATGCCCGCGTACGCCCGCAACGGCAAGGTGGTCTGCTTCTTCCAGAGCGCGGCGAAGTTCAAGACGAGGTACGCGACCCTCGGCTTCAGCGACGGGGCGAACCTCGACGAGGGCGCCATTTGGCCCACCTCGTTCGCCCTGACCGAACTGAACCCCGCCGACGAGGCGAGGATCGGCGCGCTCGTGAAGCAGGCGGTGAGCTGAGGACCGGACGTAAAGCTGGTCAGCCGGCCCGATCGGGTGCCGGCTGACCAGCGCCAGCGCTGCCGGATGTGGTCAACTACGGGCGGCGGATGTGGGTCGCCGGAGCAGACGCGTCGCGGCCGCGCCGGCTGTCAGTCCGAGCGCCAGCGCCCCGATCAGCCGTACGCCGCTGGTGTGCGGCAGGAATGCGCCCGGCAGTCGCGATGCCACCAGCGCCCCGGCGGCGGCCACCGATGCGGCGACCGTCCAGAACAGTCGGGGCCGCGCCAGAGCCGCAGGGGGTTCGCCGTGCCACGCCCGCAACAGCCTGCGGCGCCCGATGTGTACGGCAAGAGCCAGCATCGCCAGTGTGCCGAACACGGTCGAGGCCCACTCCGACACGGTTGAGTGGCCGGCAAGGCGGTCCCATGCCTGATGAGTCGCAGCCGCGAGTACGGCCGAGAGGGCGCTGACCGCCAGGCCGGGCCGGGAGACGCCGAGCAGGCCGTAGTCGCGCAGGGCCAGCACGGTGGGCCGGGACGGCAAATGTACGGCGACGGTCGGCGCGGCCCAGCGCACGAGTGCCGCGCACAGCAACGTCACGGGCAGGCAGAACAGGATCAGCCCGGCGGGCTGGTGCGACAGCGGGAACACGGGCAGACCAGAACCGTCGAGGGCGTAAGCCAGATCAGGTGCGCCTGCGCCGACGACGAGGGCCACGCCGTCGAACCAGCGAGGCCGCCAGAGCTTGAGCGGCAGCGGTACCGCGGCGTGTGAGGGAAACGTCAGCGGCATGGGCCGTAGGCTAGCGCTCCTCGGGTTTTGAGGTTTTGACGGTTGAGCCAAGTTTTCACGTGGCTGTTGGTAGGCGTGCTTGGCTGAGGTAGTCGGTGATGTGC
>BIFP01000032.1 GCA_005402585.1 Micromonosporaceae bacterium KJ-029
ACCGCGACTACCACGAACACCAAGACACCAGCCCCGAAGAAGACGAAGCCCGTCAATCCGCGCCCACGCCGCACAGGTTAAAGATCAAGCTGAGCCGGGACTCGGCCCGCCCGGCCGCCGGCCGGGCGGGGCGGGTCAGGCGGGGGCCGCCGGATCCTCCATCACGTTCACCATGAAGAACGCCGCCCGCTCCAGGTAGTCCCAGAGTTCGGTGGCGATCGCCGGGGGCAGGTCCAGGCTGTCGACCGCACGCCGCATGTGCCGCAACCAGGCGTCGCGTTCGGCGACGCCGATCCGGAACGGCGCGTGCCGCATCCGCAGCCGGGGGTGCCCCCGTTGGGCCGAGTACGTGTTCGGCCCGCCCCAGTACTGGATGAGGAAGAGCCGCATCCGCTCGGCGGCCGGCCCCAGATCCTCCTCCGGGTACATCGGGCGCAGTAGCGGGTCGGCGGCGATGCCGGCGTAGAACTCGTCGACCAGCTTGCGGAACGTGGGCTCGCCGCCGACGGCGTCGAAGAGCGTGACCGCCTCGCCGCGGCCGTCGGACTCACCTGCGGAATTCACCCTTCCATCCTGCCAGGCGCGGGGTGCCGGCGGTCGGGTCGGGACGGCGGGGTGCCGGTGGTTCAGGTCACCGCGTGCCGCGGCCGGCCCGGCCCCACCTGCCCGGTTTCCGGCTCGCCGGACGCGTCCGGTTGCGACCGGGCGGCCGAGGCGCGCTGAGCCGCCTCGACCGAGGCCGCCACGGTCTGCTGGTCGGGCCAGCGCAGGGCCACGAGCGACATCAGCGCCACGCCGGCGATGCTCCACACCCCCACCACCAGCGGGATCGGGAACCGCTCGGCGAGCAACCCGGTCACCAGCACCGCCAGACCCTGGATGACCTGGACGCCGGTGGCCATGACGCCGAAGCCCCGCGCCCGGAAGCCGTCGGGCAGGGCCCGGACGAAGAGGCCGTTGGCCACCGGCAGGATGCCGGCCACCGCGAACCCGCAGGCGGCGGCGAGCAGCGCCACCACCACCGGCGGTGGGTCGAACAGCGAAGGCACCAGGACCAGCGGGGCGACGACGGCCAACGGCCGCATCAGGACCAGCCGGCGGGCCGGCGCGACGACGCGCCCGACCAGCAGCCCGCCGAGGATGAACCCGACCGGGACGGCCGCCATGATCACCGCCTGTGCCAGGCCGGGATGCATGCCGGCGTCGGCGTGTTCGTTCGCCCAGGCGGCCGCCAGCCCCTCGGGCACGATGGAGAAGAGCAGGGCGCTGAAGACCAGCACGGCGATCGCCCGCAGCACCGGCGTACCGAAGACCAGTCGGAACCCGGCGGCGGTCTCGTGCAGCAGGTCGCTGCGATGGGCGCTGGTCATCGCCGGCGGCCGGTCGCGGGTACCGAACCGGACGAGCACGGCCGACATGCCGAAGGCGGCCGCGTTCATCAGCAGCGCGGCGGTGGGGTTGACCGTAGCCACGGCGGCGCCGAGCAGGTACCCGACGACCTGGGCCGCCTGCCCCATGCTGGTGTTGATCGAGAGCCCGAGGACGAGCCGGTCCCCGGGCAGGATGAGTGGCATCAGCGCGGAGCGCGCGGCCTGGCTCGGCGGGTTCGCCAGGGTGGTGGCGAACAGCAGGGCCAGGATCACCGGCACCGGCATCCCTCGGATGGCGATGACCAGCATCAATGCCATCCGGATGAGGTCGCAGATCACCATGACCTGCCGGTAGCGGTGCCGTTCCGCGACCGTGGCCAGCAGCGGCCCGCCGACCAGCCAGGGCAGATAGCTGACCGCGAAGGCGGCGGCCGACAGGGCGACGGACTGGGTCTCCCGATAGACGAGGAGGGTGACCGCCGCCTTCGCGACGTAGTCGCCGATCCAGGTCAGCGTGCTGGCCGCGAAGATGGCACGGTACTCACGCTGGGCGAAAACCTCCCGGAAGGTGGCCGGCCCTTCGGGAGAAGGTCGCTCGTCGGACACCATCGCCTCCATCGTCCCGGTGGCAGGCCACTCGTGATGGCCACCCCGGAACCATCGTCAGATCTACGGATCAGCGAGGACGTGACCACGCTTGGGGAGCGCGTGCACCGGATTCTGCCCGATCGTCTGACAACTGGCTAGGGCGAACGGTTTGATCGTCGCATCTCCGACTGAACGAACGGACGATACCGGAGGGGGCCGCTTGGTCGCGACCCCCTCCGGTCGGGTCAGGTTGCCCCACCCTGACCGGTGTCGGAATCGGGTTGAGTAGGTGCGCCGGGGTAAAGGCGCCCAGCCGCGATCCGGGCCGTGATACCCGAGTTCTCCAGTGCCTCGGCGAGCCGGAGACGCAGTTCCCGGCCCACGGCGAACTGCCCCTCGGCGGTGGTCTTGACCACCGTACGGATCACCGTGCCCTCCACCGTCACCTGCTCGACGCCGAGCACCTCCGGCGGCTCGACGATCGACTGCGCCAGTTCCGGGTCCACGGCCACCGAGGCGGCGGCGGTACGCAGCACCGCCATGGCCTCCTCGGTGCCGGCGAAGCCGATCGGCAGGTCGATCACCACCAGCGCCCAGCCCTGGCTCCTGTTGCCCACCCGGACGATCTCGCCGTTGCGGATGTACCAGAGCACGCCCCGCCCGTCACGGACGGTGGTGACCCGCAAACCGACCGCCTCGACCACGCCGGTCGCCTCGCCGAGGTCGACGTTGTCGCCGACCCCGTACTGGTCCTCGATCAGCATGAACAAGCCAGCGATCAGGTCCTTCACCAGACTCTGCGCGCCGAAGCCGAGGGCCACGCCGGCGATGCCCGCGCTGGCCAGCAGCGGCGCCAGGTCGAAGCTGAACTCCTTGAGCACCATCAGCAGGGCGATGCCGAAGATGAACGCGGTGGCCAGACTGCGCAATACCGAGCCGATCGCCTCGGCGCGTTGCCGGCGACGCTCCGGGACGAATTCGCCGGGCGCCGTGGCGGCGGTCGGGATCCGCTCGCGCAGCGGGCGGAGCATGGTGGGCACGCCGGCCTCGGTGGTGGTACGCACCAGCCGGCGGATCGTCCGGTGCACCAGCCACCGGGCGGCCACCGCCAGCAGCAGGATCATGACGATCCGCAGCGGCTTGATCAGGATCCAGTAGCTGCCCTCGGCGAACCACACCGAGCCGGTGAGGTTCCACGCCCAATCACACAGGCTCTCGGTGAGGCACTCCGGGCTGGGCGTCGTCTCGACCACCTCGGCGCTGGGCACGACAGGGGTGGGGCTGGGGCTGATGACGGTCACCCTGTTTTCGTACCGCAACCACCCGGCGGCCCCGCCGCCGACCCACCGGTGGGTGACGCCGGACCCTGCCGGCGCGCGCCGGTGGGAAAGCTCCACCAGGTACCCGGGATTAGTACGTGCATTCGCGGGTCCGATCAGGGACGATTGGCGCAACGGACGTCGGTGATCCGGCCGGCGTCGACGTGGTGCCCGGCTGTGCCCGGCACCGGTCGGCGGTGGCGAACTGAGAGCCGCTTGACCGGGAGGGTGACGCGATGCCTGACATACGACCCACGGTGGGCTCCGGCGCGCTGGTCCTCAACGCCACCTACGAGCCGCTGTGTGTCGTATCGGTACGCCGTGCCGCGATCCTCGTGCTCTCCGCCAAGGCGGTCTGTGTCGCCGACGGCGACGGCATCCTGCACAGCGCCCGTAGCGCGCTGCCGGTGCCCTCGGTCGTCCGGCTCACCCGGTTCGTCCGGGTTCCGTACCGCACCCACGTCGGCCTGTCCCGTCGCGCGATCTTCGCCCGGGACGGCTGGCGGTGCGCCTACTGCCGGGGCCCGGCCGAGACGATCGACCATGTCTTTCCGCGCAGCCGGGGCGGCCGACACGCCTGGGAGAACGTGGTCGCCGCCTGCGCCAGGTGCAACCACACCAAGGGTGACAAGACCCCGGCCGAACTCGGGTGGCGGCTGCACTCGTTACCGGCCGCGCCGAAGGGAACGGCGTGGCGGGTGCTCGGCCACCGCGCACCCGACCCCCGCTGGGCCGACTGGCTGGACCTCCGCGAACCCGAAGCCGCCTAACCCACCCCGCGCCCCCGCCGGCCGCCCCCAAACCCCGCCCACAAACCCCCGCCCACAGAACCCGGCCACGGAACCCTGGCCGGGAGCCCCCGGCCACACCCGCCGAGATCCCCACCCCACCGGCTGCCGGCGCTACCTCCCATCCGCACCATGCCGCCGGCAGCGCCAAAAACAGTGCCCGACGAGGGTTTCCGGGGAGCCCGGCCCGCGGAGGGATCAAGCCTGACCGCCCGGAGCGGGCCGGGCTCCCCGGAAACCCCCACCCCGACAAGGAACCGCACAAAGCCACAACTCACCGAGCCTCGACCAGAGAAGCGAACACCACCACGTTGTCCGCGTAGCCGGTCTGCCCACCCACCCAACGTCCGCCGCAGGTGATCAACCGCAACTCGGGCCGGCTGAAGTCGCCGAAGACCTCGTTTGCCGGCAGTTCCTCCTTGTCGTACCGGCTCACCCGGTTGACCTCGAAGACGGCCACCGAGCCGTCCGAGCGGGCTACCTCGACCCGGTCGCCGGGGCGAAGCTCCCGCAGGTGCTGGAAGACCGCCGGCCCGGTCGAGGTGTCGACGTGCCCGACGATGACGGCCGGCCCGTACTGGCCGGGGGTCGGGCCCTGGTCGTACCACCCGGCCTCCTGGGCCCGTTCCGCCGGCGGCGCGGCGATGCTGCCGTCCGGGGCGATGCCCACGCTGTGCACCGGCGCGTCCAGATCAATCTTGTTGATCTCGATGCCGACCGGCTCGCTCGCCGCCAGGAGCGGAAACTTCTTCGGCGGGGGCGCCAGCCCGGCGATGAACCGGTCGGGCAGCAGGCTCAGTCCGGTCGTCCGCTCGACACCGAGCATCGTGACGATCAGCAGCATCAGCACGCCGATCACCAGCACGGGCAGTCCCGGACCGGGGCGGATCCGCCGTCGCGCCCCCACCGACCAGGCGTGGCGCGGTTTCGGCGGCAGCGGCGCGGTCGACGGGTCCGGCGTGGCGACGCTGGCCGAACCCATCTGCGCGGCGGCCCGGCCGAACCGGCGCGCCGCCGCGGCCACCACCCGGCGCCAGGCACTGGGTGCTCGGCGGGTGGGGGGCCGGGCCGGGCGTGGACCCGGTTCCGGCGTGGGTATCCGGGAGCCGGTCATGGCGGCCGGGTCAGGAACCGCCGGTCCGGCGTCGGCTGCTGACCAGCCCGAACACCACCGCTGCGGCCACCGCCCCGGCGCCACTGAGCAGCAGGATCGAGCCCGTGCTCCGGCCCGCGGTGCCGCCACCACCGGTCGCCGGGCCCTTGGTGGGCTGTTCCATGTTCAGCACGGTCAGGGTGGTGCTGGCCGTCTGGCCGTTGCTGCACTTGAGGTTCACCGGAAACTCCCCGGCGGGCTTGTTGCCCGGCACCGTGGCGTCTCCGGTGAGGAAGCCGTTGTCCGGCCGGAGGAAGACCCGGTTGAACGCGTCCGAGGTCACCTCGGCCTGCCGGTTGTTGGCGTTGTCGCAGCTGGCCCGGAGATGGACCCGGGAACCGGCCTGCACGGTGTTCGGCGTCACCTCGATGAAGGTGTTCTCACCCGCGCGGGCGGGCGCCGCGCCGACCAGGACGAACGCCCCGATCAGTACGAACACCGCGAGCAGTCGGACGATGGTCGACGGGGCGTGGAGTACGCCTCCGTGCGGTCGCAGACCCCGCATGATCCTCCCTCCCGGCACCGGTGCACCGGTCCTGCTGGGGCGACCCGCGGTGCTTTCCCTCTGCTCAGGCGGCTAACCCGGCACCCCGGCGGCGCCCGGGCACGGCTGCCCGGACCGCCGGCGTCTCACGACGCGGTCCTTCCTCTACCGGAGGCGTTGCCCGAGGACCCTTCCCGGGCGGCCAGCGGGGCGACCGGCTGCCAGCCGAGCGGGGTGGAGAGCACCATCGTGCTCGACGGTTGGCCGTACGGGGCGAGCCGGTCGATGACCGCCTCGAACTCACCGATCGAACCGGCCGCGACCTTCAGCACACTGCACGCGTCGCCAGTGATGCGGTGGATCTCCAGGATCTCCGGCCATCCAGCGATCGCCGGGTCGTGCAGGATGCACCGGGCGCCGTAGCAGGACATCCGGATCAGCGCGACCACCGTGCGGCCGGCGCGGGCCAGGTCGACGTGGGCGTGGTAGCCGGTGATCACACCGGTCTCCTCCAACCGGCGCACCCGCTCGGCCACCGCCGGCGGCGAGAGGTGCACCCGCCGGGACAGCTCGCTGAACGACAACCGCGCGTCGGCCTGCAACTCGCGGAGCAGGGCCCAGTCCATCTCGTCCACGCGTAGACCTTACGTGCGGCAAGTCGACCCTGACCAGTGCCTTCGGTTTGACAGGTCAACCAGCGCAAGCGCCGTTGAACAGGCATTCCGTCTGCCGTTCCTACCGAGAGATCATGACTGGACGAGAGCCAGGAAGGAGCGGACGCATGGAGCAGACCGAGCTGCGCGCGGGAACCCGGACGACGGTGCGTCCGGCCACGGCACGGCAGCGTGCCGCCCGCGCTGCCCGCAACGGGGGCGAGCCGACCCTGGAATTCGCCGAGCGGGTGCCGTACGACGCGTATGTGCAGGCCAGCACGCTGCACCGGCTGCAACAACCGCTGAGCGCCGACCCGGGCGAGATGTCGTTCCTGATGGTCAGCCAGATCATGGAGCTGTACTTCGGGTTGACCTGTCACGAGCTGCGGGAGACGTCCCGGCTGCTGCGCGCCGACCGGGTGTGGGAGGCGCTGGCCCCGCTGCGGCGGGCCGCGCTGCACCTGGAGGGGCTCAACGCCGCCTGGCGAGGCCTGCGCTGGATGACCCCGGCCGACTTCAACCGCTTCCGCAACCTGCTCGGTGAGGGCTCGGGCTTCCAGTCGGCCATGTACCGCCACCTGGAGTTCCTGCTCGGGCTGCGGGACCCGGCGCTGATCCGCCCCTTCCGGCGGCAGACCGAGGTGTACGCCGAGCTGACCGCCGGCCTGGCCACGCCGAGCCTCTGGGACGAGGTGGTCGCCCTGCTCGCCCGGCACGGTCACGACCTGCCCGCCGACCTGCTGGAGCGGGACGTGGCGACCGAGCACGAGTCGCACGCCGCGGTCGAGGCGGCCTGGGTGCGGATCTACGCCGACGCCGGCCCGGACAACCACCTGCGGCAACTCGGCGAGGCGTTGACCGAGGTGGCCGAGCAGTTCGGCGACTGGCGACACCACCACATCAAGGCGGTACAGCGCACCATGGGTGCCAAGGTCGGCAGCGGTGGCTCCGCCGGCCTGGCGTGGCTGCAGCGCAGCATGGCCCGGGTGGTCTTCCCCGAGCTGTGGTCGGCCCGTACCGCGATGTGAGGTTAGGACGATGACGACGAACGAGACCGGGCCCGCGTACCCCGACGGCGCCGACCCGGCCCGCACCGGTGAGGCCGATGCCCTCCGCCTGGACGCCGCCGATCCCGGCCACCGGCACCTGTTCCAGGTACCGCCGGCCGAGGGCGGCCGCTACCCCGAGACGGCGTATCTGGCCGGCAACTCGCTCGGCCTGCAACCCCGGGCCACCCGCACCGAGCTGCTGGCCGACCTGGACGCCTGGAGCCGGCTCGGCGTCGAGGGCCACCTGGAGGCGGAACGGCCCTGGCTGCCGTACCACGAGTTGCTGACGGCGCCGGCCGCCCGACTGGTCGGCGCCCTGCCCACCGAGACCGTGGTGATGAACTCGCTGACGGTCAACCTGCACCTGCTGATGGTCAGCTTCTACCGGCCCGCCGGCGAGCGGACCCGGATCGTGATCGAGGACAGCGCCTTTCCCTCGGACAGTTACGCGGTGCGCAGCCAGGCCCGGTTCCACGGACTCGACCCGGACACCGCCGTGGTCCGGCTCAGGCCGCGTCCGGGTGAGGACAACCTGCGGACCGAGGACGTGACCGCGTTCCTGGCGGCCGAGGGGCACACCGTCGCGCTGGTCCTGCTGGGCGGGGTCAACTACCTCACCGGCGAGCTGATGGACATTCCCGCGATCACCGCCGCCGGCCGGGCCGCCGGGGCGGTTGTCGGCTGGGACCTGGCGCACGCGGCGGGCAACGTGCCGCTGTCGCTGCACGACTGGGACGTCGACTTCGCCGCCTGGTGCTCGTACAAGTACCTCAACTCCGGTCCGGGGGCGCTGGCCGGGATCTTCGTCCACGAGCGGCACCTCGGCGACCCCGCGCTGCCCCGATTCGAGGGCTGGTGGAGCACGGCGGCGGCCACCCGGTTCGAGATGGCCGCGGTCAGCCGGCCGCCGGCCACCGTCGAGGCGTGGCAGATCTCCAACCCGCCGATCTTCGCGATGGGCCCGGTCCGCACCTCGCTGGAGCTGTTCGACTCGGTCGGCATGCCCGCGTTGCGCGAGCGCAGCCTGCGGCTCACCGGCTACCTGGAGCGGCTGCTCGACGAGGTGACCGTCGACCGGCCGCTGACCGTGGTCACGCCGCGCGATCCGCACCGGCGCGGCTGTCAGCTCTCGGTGCGCATCGGCGAGGGCAGCGCCAACGAGCTGACCAAGCGGCTCCGGCACGAGCACGGCGTGATCGCCGACGCCCGGGAGCCGGACATCGTCCGGTTCGCCCCGGTGCCGCTCTACTCGACGTACCACGACTGCTGGCGGGTCGCCGACGCGCTCGCCGCGACGGTTCAGGAGGTGCGCCGGTGACGGTGGAACACGACGAGATCGCCGTGGTGGGCGCCGGACTGGCCGGCTGCCTGCTGGCCTGCTTCCTGGCCCGACGCGGATATCCGGTGGCGCTGTACGAGCGGCGGCCGGACCCGCGTACCGGGACGGTGGAGCGGGGCCGCTCGATCAACCTGGCGCTCTCCGAGCGCGGCCTGGACGCGCTGCGCCGAATCGGGCTGGCCGAGCAGGTGATGGCGGACGCGCTGCCGATGCGCGGCCGGATGGTGCACCCGGTGGTGGGCGAGCCGGGGTTCCAGCCTTACAGCGTCTCCGGCGAGCTGGCGATCAACTCGATCAGCCGGGGTGCGCTGAACAACGCGCTGTTGGAGGCCGCCGCCAAGCTGCCCGGGGTGCGGATCGCCTTCGACCACCGGCTGGTCGGGCTCGACCCCGCGACCGGGCAGATGACCTTCGACACCCCGCAGGGGCCGGTCACGGCGGGCGCCCGGGTCGTGCTCGGCACCGACGGCGCCGGTTCGGCGGTACGCGGGCAACTGCTCGAACACGGCCTGCTCACCGAGAGCGTCGACTTCCTCGACTACGGCTACAAGGAACTCACCATCCCGCCGCTGGGCGGCGACTTCGCGCTCGACCCGG
The DNA here is from genome assembly GCA_005402585.1 of Micromonosporaceae bacterium KJ-029. GTDB lineage: Bacteria > Actinomycetota > Actinomycetes > Mycobacteriales > Micromonosporaceae > Micromonospora. Next base: position 9,341 of record BIFP01000032.1, read on the forward strand.
GTGCGCTGCACATCTGGCCGCGTGGCACCTCAATGATGATCGCCCTGCCCAACCCGGACCGTTCCTTCACCTGCACGCTGTTCTGGCCCACCCACGGCACCGCCAGCTTCGCCTCGCTGGGCAGCAAGGCGGCGATCGAGCGGCACTTCGCGCAGCACTACCCGGACCTGCCGCCACTCGCTCCCGACCTGGTCGACGACTACCAGCACAACCCGGTCGGCGTACTCGGCACCGTGCGGTGCGACCCGTGGCAGGTCGACGGGCGGGTCGGCCTGCTCGGCGACGCGGCGCACGCCATCGTGCCGTTCTACGGCCAGGGCGCGAACTGCGCCTTCGAGGACGTGGTGGAGCTGGACCGCTGCCTGGACGAGTGCGCCGATGACTGGTCGGCCGCGCTGCCCCTGTTCCAGCACCGCCGGCAGGGCAACGCCGAGGCGATCGCCCGGATGGCGCTGGCCAACTTCGTGGAGATGCGGGACAAGGTCGCCTCGCCGGTGTTCCAGACCCGCAAGAAGATCGAGCACGCCCTGGAACGCGCGCTGCCCGGCCGGTACGTCTCCCAGTACGAGCTGGTTTCCTTCTCCACCATCCCGTACGCCCAGGTCCGTCGCCGCGTCCGCCGGCAGTACCAGGTGCTGGGTGCGGTGGCGGTCGGCGTGCTGGCGGCGGTGGCCGGTGCGGCGGTGGCGCTCGGGCGGGGGAGGCGCGGATGACGCTCTGGGATCCCCGGCTGATGACCGGGCACGCGCCGGACGGCCCTGGCCTGCTGCGCAACTTCGTCGGCGGCGAGTTCCGCGACGCAGGCGACCGGTTCACCAAGCGCAGCCCGGTGACCGGTGAGCCGGTCTTCGAGGTGGTCGAGGCGGACCGGTCCACCGTGGACGACGCGGTCGCCGCCGCCCGGGCGGCACTGCGCGGGCCGTGGGGCCGGATGGGGGAGCGGGAACGCGCCGAGGTGCTGCGCCGGGTCGCCGACGAGCTGGAACGCCGCTTCGACGACCTGGTCGCGGCCGAGGTCGCCGACACCGGCAAGGCCATCGCGCAGGCCCGGACCCTGGACATCCCGCGCGGCGCGGCCAACTTCCGGGCATTCGCCGAGATCGTGGCGACCGCGCCGACCGAGTCGTTCACCACGGTCACCCCGACCGGCGGCCGGGCCCTCAACTACGCGGTACGCAAGCCGGTCGGCGTGGTCGCCGTGATCGTGCCGTGGAACCTCCCGCTGCTCCTGCTCACCTGGAAGGTCGCCCCGGCCCTGGCCTGTGGCAACGCGGTGGTGGTCAAGCCCAGCGAGGAGACTCCCGCCTCGGCCACGCTGCTCGCCGAGGTGATGGCCGCGGCCGGCGTGCCGGACGGCGTGTTCAACCTGGTGCACGGCTTCGGCCCCGACTCGGCCGGGGAGTTCCTCACCCGGCACCCGGGCGTCGACGCGATCACCTTCACCGGCGAGTCCGCCACCGGCGGTGCCATCATGCGGGCCGCCGCCGACGGGGTGAAGGCGGTCAGCTTCGAACTGGGCGGCAAGAACGCCGGCCTGGTCTTCGCCGACGCCGACCTGGACGCGGCGGTCGCCGGCTCGGTGCGCTCCAGCTTCACCAATGGCGGCCAGGTGTGCCTGTGCACCGAGCGGATCTACGTGCAGCGGCCGGTGTTCGAGGAGTTCACCGCCCGGCTGGCCAAGCGGGCCGGCGAACTGGCGTACGGCTGGCCGGCGGACGAGGCGACGGTGAACATGCCGCTGATCTCGCACGCCCATCGGGACAAGGTGCTCGGCCACTACGACCTGGCCCGGACCGAGGGTGCGCAGGTGCTCGCCGGCGGCGGGGTGCCGAGGTTCGGCGACGCCCGCGACAACGGCGCGTACGTGCAGCCGACCGTGCTGACCGGGCTCGGCCCGGACGCCCGGACGAACCGGGAGGAGATCTTCGGCCCGGTGGTGCACGTGGCGCCGTTCGACTCCGAGGACGAGGCGTACGCGTTGGCCAACGGCACCGAGTACGGCCTGGCGGCGACGGTCTGGACCCGGGACGTGGGCCGGGCGCACCGGGCCGGCGCGCGACTGGACGCCGGCATCGTCTGGGTCAACACCTGGTTCCTGCGCGACCTGCGTACCCCGTTCGGCGGGGTGAAGGCGTCCGGCATCGGCCGCGAGGGCGGCGTGCACTCGCTCGACTTCTACTCCGAACTCACAAACGTCTGCGTGGACCTCTCATGACCGTTGACATCGACGCGGCCAGCCGCGAACTGACCGAGGCCCGGGAGAGCGGCAAGCCCTGCCCGCCGCTTCGGGGGCGCCTGATCCCGGCGGGGGACGTCGAGTCCGCGTACGGGGTGCAGCAGCTTCAGGTACGCGAGTGGCTGGCGTCCGGGCAGCGTCGGGTGGGCGCGAAGATCGGGCTGACCTCCCGGGCGGTGCAGGAGAGCTTCGGGGTCTACGAGCCGGACTTCGGTGTCCTCACCGACGCGATGGCGGTGCCCGACGGTGCCGAGGTCCCCTTCGACCGGCTGCTCCAGCCCCGGGTGGAGGCGGAGATCGCCTTCGTGCTCGGCGCCGACCTGCCCGACGATCGGGTCACCACCGCCGATCTGCTGCGCGCCGTCGACCACCTGCTGCCGGCCATCGAGATCGTCGACTCCCGCGTCGCCGGCTGGGACATCTCCATCGTGGACACGGTGGCGGACAACGCCTCCAGCGGCCTGTTCGTGCTTGGCACCACGCCGCGCCGGCCCGCCGACGTGGACCTGCGGCTGTGCGGGATGGTGCTGGAACACGCCGGGGAACCGGTGTCGGTCGGCGCGGGTGCGGCCTGCCTCGGCAACCCGCTGCACGCGCTGGGCTGGCTGGCCGGCACGATGGCCCGCGCCGGCGACCCGCTGCGCGCCGGTGACGTGGTGCTCTCCGGCGCGCTCGGGCCGATGGTGGCGGTCACGCCCGGTGCGGCGTACGAGGCACGAATCTCTGGCGTCGGCTCGGTGCGGACCTGCTTCTCGAAGGAGATCTCCTCATGACCACGGGTGTGGCGGTGATCGGGTCGGGCAACATCGGCACCGACCTGATGATCAAGGTTCTCCGGCTGAGCAGTGATCCTGATGGGTCGCGACTGCGGGACTCCGCTTCGCTGCGTTCCTCGCGCTCTCCGGCGTTGCTGCGGATGGTGGCGATGGCCGGCATCGACCCGGCCTCCGACGGCCTCGCCCGCGCCGCGCGGCTCGGGGTGGCCACCACCGCCAAGGGCGTGGACGGCCTGGTCGCGCTGCCCGAGTTCGCCGACGTGGAGCTGGTCTTCGACGCCACCTCGGCCGGCGCCCACCGGCACAACGACGCGGTGCTGCGCGGGCATGGGCGGACTGTGATCGACCTGACTCCGGCCGCGATCGGCCCGTACGTGGTGCCACCGGTCAACCTGGACGAGCACCTGGCCGAGACGAACCTCAACATGGTCACCTGCGGTGGGCAGGCGACCGTACCGATCGTCGCCGCGGTACGCCGGGTCACCCCGGTGGCGTACGGCGAGATCGTCGCCTCGATCTCGTCGCGCTCCGCCGGTCCGGGCACCCGGGCCAACATCGACGAGTTCACCGAGACCACGGCCCGGGCGATCGAGGTGGTCGGCGGCGCCGAGCGGGGCAAGGCGATCATCGTGCTCAACCCGGCCGAGCCGCCGCTGCTGATGCGCGACACCGTCTACTGCCTCTGCCCGGACGCCGACGCCGACCGGGCCGCCATCGCCGACTCGGTCGCCGCGATGGTGGCCGGCGTCCAGGAGTACGTCCCGGGGTACCGGCTCAAGCAGGACGTGCAGTTCGACCGGCTGGACACCTTCGTGCCCTCGCTGGGGCGGCACCTCACCGGGCTGCAGGTCTCGGTCTTCCTGGAGGTCTCCGGCGCCGGGCACTACCTGCCCGCGTACGCCGGGAACCTGGACATCATGACCTCGGCCGCGCTGCGTACCGCCGAGCGCCTGGTCGCCCACCGCATGCAAGGGGGAGTCCAGTGAGCGCGAGGAGTGCAGCGGAGCGGAGCCCCGCAGTCGCGAACGAAGGGAGACTCCGCATGAGCGAGCTGTACATCCAGGACGTGACGCTGCGCGACGGCATGCACGCCATCGCCCACCGGTACACGGTGGACCAGGTCCGCACCATCGCCGCCGCGCTGGACGCCGCGGGGGTGGCCGCGATCGAGGTGGCGCACGGCGACGGCCTGGCCGGATCCAGCGTCAACTACGGGCACGGTGCGGCGAGCGACGCCGAGTGGATCTCGGCGGCGGCCGAGGTGATGACGAACGCCAGGCTGACCACGCTGCTGCTGCCGGGCATCGGCACCATCGCCGATCTGAAGGCGGCCAAGGCACTCGGGGTGACCAGCGTCCGCATCGCCACGCACTGCACCGAGGCGGACATCTCGGCCCAGCACATCTCCTGGGCCCGGGAGAACGGCATGGACGTGGCCGGCTTCCTGATGATGTCGCACATGAACGACCCGGCCGGGCTGGCCGCGCAGGCCAAGCTGATGGAGTCGTACGGGGCGCACTGCGTCTACGTCACCGACTCGGGTGGCCGGCTGCTGATGTCCGACGTGGCGCAGCGGATCGACGCGTACCGGCAGGTGCTGGAACCGACCACGCAGATCGGCATCCACGCCCACCACAACCTCTCGCTCGGGGTGGCCAACAGCGTGGTGGCCGTCGAGCACGGCCGGGTCGCCGGCGACGGCCCGGTCGGGTCGGCGGCCGGCCGGACGGTGCGGGTGGACGCTTCTCTGGCCGGGATGGGTGCCGGGGCGGGCAACGCGCCGCTGGAGGTCTTCGTCGCGGTCGCCGAACTGCACGGCTGGAAGCACGGCTGCGACGTCTTCGCGCTGATGGACGCCGCCGACGACGTCGTCCGCCCGTTGCAGGACCGCCCGGTCCAGGTCGACCGCGAGACCCTCTCCCTGGGGTACGCGGGGGTCTACTCCAGCTTCCTCCGCCACGCCGAACGGGCCTCGGCGAAGTACGGGGTGGACGTCCGCTCGATCCTGGTCGAGCTGGGCCGGCGGCGGATGGTCGGCGGGCAGGAGGACATGATCGTGGACGTGGCGCTGGATCTCGCCGGCAAGGAGAACTCATGATCGGGCCGGACATCGCCGGAATCGCGGACACGCTGGGCACGGCCGCCGACACGGCCACCGCGATCGGCCAGTTGGCCGCCGAGGCCGGCCTCGACGTCGACGCCGCGTACGCGGTGCAGGCCGCCCTGCTGCAACGTCGGCTGGACCGGGGTGAGCGGCTGGTCGGCCTGAAGATGGGGCTGACCAGCAAGGCGAAGATGGCCCAGGTCGGGGTGGACGAGGTGATCTGGGGTCGGCTCACCGACGTCATGCGGGTGCCCGACGGCGGCAGCGTCGACGTGGCCGACTTCATCCACCCGCGGGTCGAGCCGGAGGTGGCGTTCCTGCTGGACCGGCTCCCCGAGCCCGGCGAGCCGGTCGGCGACTTCACCGACGCGGTGCGCGCCGTCGCCCCGGCGATCGAGCTGATCGACTCCCGGTACGCCAACTTCACCTTCTCGCTGCCGGACGTCGTCGCCGACAACACTTCGGCCGCCGCGTTCGTGGTGGGGCCGTGGTCGCCGGTGCCGGACGGGCTGGACAACCTCGGCGTGCTGCTGGAGGTCGACGGGCGACTGGCGCAGGTCGGCTCGACGGCGGCCATCCTCGGCGATCCGCGCCGGGCGCTGGACGAGGGCATCCGGCTGACGGGGCGGCACGGCGTGCGGTTGCGCGAAGGCTGGGTCTTTCTGGCCGGCGCCGCCACGGCTGCGGTGCCGCTGCGTCCGGGTGCCCATGTCCGTGCCGTGGTGGAAAAGCTCGGTACCGCCTCACTTCGGGCTTCGTCATGATCTCGCAGATCGTCCTGGTGGGGGTTCCGGGCAGCCCGACCGGCTCCGGGCGGTCAGGCTTGATCCCTCCGCCGGCCGGGCTGCCCGGAACCCCTGACGTGGTCGCTGTCCGTGCGTCGGTGCCTGGTCGAGACCCAGTGGTGGTCACGGTGGTTGCGCCGTCGTTCGGGGGTGGTCTGTCGTGAGTGGTGGTGAAGGGCGCGTCGTCGCGGGGAAGGCTGTGCCGCGGGGGGCGTTTCCGCACGTGAAGGTGGCGGGCGGGTTCGTGTTCGTGTCGGGTACGTCGTCGCGGCGGCCGGACAACACGTTCGCCGGGGTGTCGGTGGACGAGTTCGGTACCACCGATCTGGACATCCGGGTGCAGACGCGGGCGGTCATCGAGAACATCGGTGACCTGCTGCGGTCGGTGGGCGCCGAGCTGACCGACCTGGTGCAGGTGACGTCGTACCTGGTCAACATGAACGATTTTGGTGGGTACAACGAGGTGTGGGCGGCGTTCTTCGACGCCACCGGGCCGACCCGGACGACGGTGGCCGTGCACCAGTTGCCGCACCCACACCTGCTGATCGAGATGCAGGCCGTGGCCCTGCTTCCCCGAGGAGGTCAGTCGTGAGTGAGATCGCCGAGCCGTTCAGCTTCCCCGGCTGGATCGCCGAGAACCAGCACCTGCTCAAGCCGCCGGTGGGCAACAAGGAGATGTTCCCCGGCTCCGACGACTTCATCGTGATGGTGGTGGGTGGGCCGAACCAGCGCACCGACTTCCACGTCGACCCGTATGAGGAGTTCTTCTACCAGGTCAAGGGCAACATGCACATCAACCTGATGACCCCGGAGGGGCCGCGTACGGTGCACGTGCGCGAGGGGCAGATGTGGATGCTGCCGCGCAACACGCCGCACTCGCCGCAGCGGCCGGAGCCCGGCTCGATCGGCGTGGTGGTCGAGCGGGTCCGCGCGGAGGGGACGCTGGAGAAGTTCCAGTGGTACTGCCCCGAGTGCGGGCACAAGGTGCACGAGGTCGAGTTGCAGGTGCGCGACATCGCCGCCGACCTGCCCCCGGTCTTCGGCGCGTTCTACGCCGACGAGCAGGCCCGCACCTGCGACAACTGCGGCACGCTGCACCCGGGCAAGGGCTGATGGCGGATCCGGTCGCCGGTCCGCCGGCACGGTCTGGACCGCCGGTGGTGGACGTGCACACGCACGTCGTACCGAAGGGATGGCCGGACCTCGCCGCCGCGTGCGGTGGGTCCGGCTGGCCCTGGCTGCGGGTCGACTCGGAACGCGCGGCCATGATCATGATCGGCGAGACCGAGTTCCGGCCGGTCGGCGCCGAGTGCTGGGACGCGCCGACCCGGTTGGCCGACATGACCACCGACGGGGTGGACGTGCAGGTGGTCTCGCCCACCCCGGTGTTCTTCGGGTACGACCGTCCGGCCGACCAGGCGGTGAAGGTGGCCCGGATCTTCAACGACCTGACACTGGAGGTCACCGCCGCCGGCGGTGACCGGCTGCTGCCGTTCTGCCAGGTGCCGTTGCAGGATCCGGACGCGGCCTGCGCCGAACTGGATCGCAGCCTGGCCGCCGGACACGTCGGCGTGGAGATCGGCAACCACGTCGGTGACCGGGACCTGGACGACGCCGGCATCGTGACCTTCCTGACCCACTGCGCCGACGTCGGCGCGCCGGTCTTCGTCCACCCCTGGGACATGCCGGGCGGGCCCCGGCTCGACCGGTGGATGGCCCGGTGGCTCACCGGAATGCCGGCCGAGACGCACCTGTCGGTGCTGGCGATGATCCTCGGTGGAGTCTTCGACAAGGTGCCGCCCACGTTGCGGATCTGCTTCGCCCACGGCGGCGGCAGCTTCCCGTTCTGGCTGGGCCGCGCGGACAACGCCTGGCACCGCCGGGGCGACCTGGTACGCGGTGCCTCCGCCGCCCCGCCCAGCTCCTACGTCGACCGGTTCTACGTCGACTCGGTGGTCTTCGCGGCGCCCGCGTTGCGGCTGCTGGTCGACACGATGGGCGTCGACCGGGTGCTGGTGGGCAGCGACTACCCGTACCCGCTGGGCGAACGCCCGGTCGGCCGGGTGGTCCACGAGGCCGACTTCCTCACCGCCGAGCAGCGCGAGCTGTTGCTCGGCGGCAACGCGCTGCGCTTCCTGCACGGTTAAGGAAGGGCCCCTTCTTAACGCCTGGGGTATAGGAGGGGCCCCTTGTTAACACCCTGTCCGCACCCGACCGGCGCGTGACGTGTGCAACCGCCGCACCCTCGGGGCAGGATGGCGACATGGCCGAGCCGCACGACCTGACCGCGCTGGAACAGGCCGCCGCGATCGCCCGCGGCGAGCTGTCCAGCCTGGAGCTGGTCGAGCATCACCTGCACCGGGTCGACGCGCTCGGTGACACGGTCGGCGCCTTCGTCACGGTCACCGCGGAACTGGCCCGCGAGGCCGCGCGGGCCGCCGACGCGACGCCGGTGGAGCGGCGCGGGCCGCTGCACGGCGTACCGACCGCGATCAAGGATCTGACGCTGACGGCCGGCGTCCGCACCACCTTCGGTTCGGCCGCGTTCGCCGACTTCGTACCGCCGGTCGACGCGGACGTGGTGCGGTTCGTCCGAGCGGCCGGCCTGGTCAGCCTCGGCAAGACCACCACCTCCGAACTCGGTTGTTCGCTCTATTCCGAGGGACTGGTGGCCCCGCCGGCCCGCAACCCGTGGGATCTGGCGTACACCGCCGGTGGTTCCAGCGGTGGAGCGGCGGCGGCGGTGGCGGCGGGCCTGGTGCCGCTGGCGCAGGGCTCCGACGGCGGCGGCTCGCTGCGCATCCCGGCGTCGCTGTGCGGCCTGATCGGCTACAAACCCAGCCGTGGCCTGGTCTCCGGCGGCCCGCTCGGCTTCGGTGGTTTCGGCCTGCCGATCAGCGGCCCGATCGGGCGGACCGTCGCCGACGTGGCCGCGCTGCTCGATGTCATGGCGGTGCCGGTGCCCGGCGAACCGTACCTGCCGCCCGAGCCGCCCGCGGGTGGCTACCTGGCCGCGGCCCGCGCCGCCGCGCCCGGGCGGTTGCGGGTCGGCCGGTTCACCGCCCCGATGCTCGCCGACGAGCCGGTCCATCCGGACTGCGTCGCCGCCGTCGACCGGGCCGCCGCGCTGCTCACCGCCGCCGGCCACGAGGTGGTCGAGGTGCCACCGCCGCTCGGGCCGCAGGTCTGGCCGCTGTTCGAGATCGTCTGGTACGTCCTCGCGCTCGCGCCGGTGCCGCCGGAGCGGGAGGCCGACCTGCTGCCACTGACCCGCTTCCTGCGGTCCCGGGCCGTCGGGATCACCGCCGGCACCCTCACCGCCACCCTGGGCGAGATCCAGGCGCAGGTACGCCTCGGCGTGCGCCGTACCGCCGGTTGTGACCTGCTGCTCTGCCCGACCCTGGCGGCCCCGCAGGCCCCGGTCGGCTGGTTCACCGAGGGGCGTACCCCGGAGGAGGACTTCGACCAGCAACGCCGGTTCTCCCCGTACTGCGCGGTCTTCAACGTCACGGGCGAACCGTCCGTCTCGCTGCCGGTGGGGGTGACCGCCGAGGGGTTGCCGGTCGGGGTGTTGCTCACCGGCCGGTACGGCGACGACGCGAGGCTGATCGCGACAGCTGCGCAGGTGGAGCGCTCCAGTGGCGGATGGGATCACCACCCCGCAGTCTGGCGCAGCGTGGGCTCCGCTAACGTGAGTGGCAGCGGAGTCGGGCGGTCGCCGCGGTGACCTGGCACCCGATCCGGTCGAAGGTCTCTCTTTCCGCCTGGGGGCGTTGGGATTGTCTGTAACCGAGACGTTGCTGGTCTTCGTCGGCATCCCGGCCGCCGTCGTGCTGGTGATCGCCGGGCTCGTCTACGCCGGTAGCCGTGGCGGTGGCGGCGGCGGTGCCAAGCGTTACCGGCCGGGCCGGCCGTTCAGCTTCAGGCCGGTGTGGTTCCTGGGCCGGCCGGAGGAGCTGGCCGACTCGGCCGGCACCGCGCTGGCAGCGGGGGCACAGGCGCCGGCGCTGACCAGCCGCAAGCAGCAGCAGGCCGGTGTCGAGGCGCCGGCTGGTGGAACCGGAGGCGCAAGTGACCGTTGGTGAGAAGCAGCCCGAGACCGGGACGGACACCCCGCCCGACGTACTCGACGGGCCGTTCTCGACCCGCCAGCTGCTGCGCATCGACGAGGCGCTCCGCCTGGCCGACCAGACGACCGGCCTGGTCTTCTCGGTCTTCGTCGGCGGCCTCGACGAGCCGATCCGCGAGCACGCCGAGCGGCTGCACCGGCAGCTCGCCGAGCCCGACCGCTCGGTGCTGATCGCGCTCTCGCCGAACCAGCGGCAGCTGGAGATCGTGACCGGCCGATACGCCCGCAAGCGCGTACCGGACACGTACGCCAAGATCGCCGCGCTGTCGATGGTGGCCGCCTTCGGCGGTGGTGACCTGGCCGGCGGGATCATTCAGGGGCTCGACCAGCTCTCCCGGTACGCCGGCAGGGGCTAGGGCCAGCACACATCTGACGACGACGCACCCGGTCCGCCCTGCGGGCCGGGTGCCGTCGTTGTGGTCTCCGCCGCCGACCGTGAAACGGCCCGGGGCCGGCGCGGGTGTCCCCACGCCGGCCCCGGGCCGGGTAACCGTCTCAGACGCTGCGTGCGTCCCTGGCCCGGGCGGCGAGGGCCCGGACCACGCCGTCGCGGCCCTCGGCCACCAGCCGGCGCAGCGGCGCCGGGTGACCCTCCTGCGCCAACCAGGCGTCGGTGGCCTCGACCGTGTCGTCCTCGACCAGGTACGCCGGGTACGCCAGCATCGCGAACTCCTGCGCCGGCTCGCTGTCCCGGCTGGTCCAGACCTGCCCCACCGCGGCGAAGTACCGCTCCCGGTACGACGCGACCAGCTCGACCTGGGCCGGGTGGCTGAAGCCCTGCAGCAACGCCCGGTTCCGCCAGTTCGGCAGCGCCTCGGCTCCGGTCAGCTGGGCCCAGACCGCTGCCTTGTTCTCCTCGGTCGGCACCAGCGCGTGCGCGTACGCGGCCTCCCGCTCGCCGCTGGCCGTCTTGTCGGTGGACAGTTCGGCCTCGACCTCCCGCGCACCGGCCGCGCCGTTGGCCACCAGCGCCTGCAACACACTCCAACGCAGCTCGGTGTCGATGGTCAGCCCGGCCGTAACCTCCGTCCCGTCCAGCCAACCGCGCAGGATCGCCAGGTCCTCGTCGGAGCGGGCCGCGGAGACGTACGCCCGGGCCCACGCCAGCTGGAAGCCGCTGCCCGGCTCGGCGGCGGCGAGGGCGGTCTTCGCGGTGCGGGCCAGCTCGGCCCAGCCGGTCGGCGCCCAGGCCGGGTCGGCGTAGAAGGTCAGCGCGCTGCTGGCCTGGCGCAGGGTCGCGGTGACCAGGTTGATGTCCGTCTCGGCGGGCAGCCCGGCCAGCACCAGCGCCACGTAGTCGCGGGTGGCCAGTTCCGCGTCGCGGGTCATGTCCCATGCGGCGGTCCAGCACAGCGCGCGCGCCAGCGACGAGTCGAAGCCGGCGATGTGCTGCACCACCGTCGCCATCGACCGCTCGTCCAAGCGCAGCTTGGCGTAGGTGAAGTCGTCGTCGTTGAGCAGCAGCACATCGGCCGCGGGCACGCCGATGAGGTCGGTCAGCTCGGTCAGCTCACCGTCGATGTCGACGTCGTACCGCTCGCGGCGGACCAGCCGGCCGTCGGTGAGGTCGTACAGGCCCACGCCGATCCGGTGGGTACGCAGCGTCGGGTGCCCCTCCGGCGCCTCCTGACGGACCAGCACCCGCTGGTACGCGCCGTCCGGTCCGATGGTCAGCTCCGGCCGCAGGGTGTTGACCTGCGCGGTCTCCAGCCACTGCGAGGCGAACGTGCGCAGCTTGCGGCCGGACGCGGTCTCCAGCTCGGACAGCAGGTCGTCGAAGGTGGCGTTGCCCCAGGCGTGCCGGGCGAAGTAGGCCCGCAGACCGGCCAGGAACGGCTCCTCACCCACGTACGCGACGAGCTGCTTGAGCACGCTGGCGCCCTTGGCGTACGTGATGCCGTCGAAGTTGACCTCGACCGCCTCCAGGTCCGGCATCTCGCAGTAGACCGGGTGGGTGGAGGAGAGCTGGTCCTGGCGGTAGCCCCAGTTCTTCCGGATGGACAGGAAGGTCGTCCACGCCTCGGTGAACCGGGTGGCGTGCGTGTTGCACCAGTGGCTGGCCCACTCGGCGAACGACTCGTTCAGCCACAGGTCGTTCCACCAGCGCATGGTGACCAGGTTGCCGAACCACATGTGTGCCAGCTCGTGCAGCACGGTGTTGGCCCGCTGCTCGTACTCGAAGTCGGTGACCTGCGAGCGGAACAGGTAGTGCGACTCGGCGTGCGTCACGCAGCCGAAGTTCTCCATCGCGCCGGCGTTGAAGTCCGGCACCCACAGCTGGTCGTACTTGGGCAGCGGGTAGCGCACCCCGAACTGCTCGTGGAAGAAGTCGAAGCCCTGCGTGGTGACCAGGTTGAGGTCGTCGGCGTCGAGGTACTGCGCCATGCTGGCCCGGCAGAAGTAGCCCAGGTCGATGCCGTCGTGGGTGTACCGGACCTCGTGGTACGGCCCGGCACATAGCGCGGTGATGTAGGTGCTCATCCGCGGCGACTCGGCGAAGTGGACGGTCCGCAGGCCGTCGCCCGCCGCCTCCTCGCGCTCCACCGGCATGTTGGAGATCACCTTCCAGTGCTCCGGAATGGTGGCGTGCCAGGTGTAGACGCTCTTCAGGTCCGGCTGGTCGAAGCAGGCGAAGGTCCGCTGCGCGTCCGCCGTCTCGAACTGGCTGTAGAGGTACGTCTCACCGTCCACGGGGTCCACCGTGCGGTGCAGGCCCTGCCCCGAGTTCGAGTACGCGAAGTCCGCGTCGACGACCAGCGTGTTCTCGCTGGCCAGCCCGGTCAGCGTCAGTCCCTTCTCCGCCGACCAGTCGGTCAGGTCCACCGGGTCGCCGTTGAGCGTCGCCGAGCGCACCGAGTCCGCCGCCACCTCGATGAAGGTGCCGGCGCCCGGCTCGGCGCAGCGGAAGCGCACCTCGGTGGTCGATCGGAAGGTGCGGCCCCCGGCCGCGTGGACGGCGCTGGACAGGTCCAGACTGATGTCGTACCCGGTCACGTCGAGCAGGCGGGCCCGCTCGGTCGCCTCGACCTGTGTCAGGTTGCGCACTCCCGGCACTGTTCGTCTCCATCCCACTCTCGCCGTACGCCACGGTCACGTCGTCGTCGACCGCTCGTGACGGCCGGTCAGTGCCTGAGTCTTCCATGTGAGGACACCCGGCGGTGGGCGAGGTCACGCCGTCGATCTCCGCCCGGCCCGCTCCGAACGGAGTAAAGATCGGAGGTACGCCGGTGTCGGCGTCATCGTTGCGAAGGGACCTCACCGTGAACGAGCGTGTCGACGTTGATATGTGGTTCGATCCGATTTGCCCGTGGGCGTGGATCACCTCCCGTTGGCTGCTGGAGGTGGAGCGGGTCCGCGAGGTCGACATCCGTTTCCACGTCATGAGCCTGTCGGTGCTCAACGAGGGACGGGAACTCTCCGAGCAGTACCAGCAACTGATGCGTACCGGGTGGGGCCCGGTGCGCGTCTGCGTCGCCGTGCAGCAGCGGTACGGGTCGGACGCCGTCCGCGCCCTCTACACCGCGCTGGGCACCCGGATCCACCTCGGCAAGGAGCAGCGAGGGCCGGAGCTGTTCGCCGCCGCGCTGACCGACGCCGGGCTGGACCCGGCGCTGGCCGCGGCGGCCGAGGATCCCGGTCTCGACGCGGCACTGCGGGAGAGCCACGAGGCCGGCATGCGTCCGGTCGGCTACGAGGTCGGCACCCCGGTCATCCACGCCCCCGGCCCGGACGGCCGGCAGGTCGCCTTCTTCGGGCCCGTGGTCACCCCGGCGCCGAAGGGGGAGGCCGCCGGCCGGCTGTGGGACGGCGTCATGCTGGTCGCCGGTACACCCGGCTTCTTCGAGCTCAAGCGCAGCCGCGACCTCGACCCCATCTTCGACTGAGGTGAAAGGAAGGGCCCCCTGTTAACGCCTGCGGTAGAGCAGGGGCCCCCTTTTAACACCCACGCGGGTCTCACCGACGCGGGCCGGCGCCTGGCGGGTCGTCCGGTGCAGGACGGGCGTCACCGGTGCCTTCGCGGGCTCGTTTGACCAGGTGTCCGCAGCGATCCCGGCGGGCCGCATCCGTGCCCGCTGGCCGCAGTCCACAGCTCGTGGAGGCAGCCAGATGGCCAAGCATCGTGCGTCCGGTGACGATCGCCAGAGGCGGGAGGAGGTGACCGGTGTGGCGGCGTACCGACCGACGGGCGACCGGCCCTGGCCGGCTCCCCGCCAGGACCGGTCGGGCAACACCGCCGGCGTGCTGGCCCGACCGAGCGTGGTGGGTGTCGCCCGGGTACCGGCCACCTCGCGGTTGACCCCGCCCGGCCAGGAGATCCGTAACCAGGGACCTCGGGCGGTGTCGTCCCACCGTCCCGCCGTGGTGCCGGCGCCCGCCGGTCGGCACCGGCGCGCGGCCGAGCCCGAGTGCTGACCGGGGCCCCTCCCTTCATCTGGTGGACGAGGTGTGGGTCCGGCGGTGGTGCTGGTGCCGGCGACGGTAGCGTGATCGGTCATGACGGTCGTGCACCCGATCACCCGGGCCTGGATCACCACTGGCGGCACCGGCGCCCAGAACTACGACGAGTTCGCCGACGACGCGGAGATCACCGCGATCATCGAGGCGAATCCGCACAGCGCCCTCGGCATCGAGATGCCGCACCGGGCTCCGGAGAGCCTTGGCAAGTCCTTCGGTGACTCGCTGCCGGACGCGGTGACCCGGCTCGCCGAGGCCAAGGCAGACGGCAGCTACACCCCTGCCGAGCAGGTGGTGGTGCTGTACCGGATCAGCGCGCCCGGCGAGGAGCCGGCGTACGGCCTGTTCGCCATGGTCGACACCGGCCAGATCTCCACCCGGGCCGACGAGCCCGGTCTGGTCATCCGCAACGAGGACGTCTTCATCGCCAAGGTGCGCGAGCGGGTCGCCCTGGCCGAGACGCTGGGTCACCTGCTCTCGCCCGTACTGCTGCTGCAGACCGGGCGGGGCGACGAGCTGCACGCCGCGCTTGCGGCGGCCACCGACGCGGCCGGTGCGCCCGCCGCGACCGACACCGACCAGGCCGGGCGTACCCACGCCATCTGGCTGGTCGGGCCGGGCCCGCAGCAGCAGGAGCTGACCGCGCTGGCCGGCGGCGGTGAGCTGGTCGTCGCCGACGGTAACCACCGCAGCCTGGCCGCCCAGACCGGGGCTCTGCCCCGCTTCCTGGCGGTCGTCACCACGCCCGCCTCGGTTGCCATCCAGCCGTACAACCGCCTGGTCAGCGAGCTGACCACCACGCCGGACGAGCTGCTCGACCGGCTCCGCGCCGCCGGTGCCCAGATCGCGCCGCTGGACGGCCCGGCCGAGGTCCCGGCGACCGGCGGCACCGTCGTGCTCCAACTTCCCGGTCAGGCGTACGCGGTGACGCTGCCGCACACCGGCGCGAGCCGGCTGGAGAACCTGGACCACGCGCTGGTCGAGCGGTTGGTGCTGCGCGACGCCCTCGGGCTGGACCCGGGCGACAAGCGGATCACCTACGTCGGCGGCGACTACCCGGCGAGCTGGCTGACCGGCGAGGTCGAGGCCGGCCGGGCCGAGCTGGCCGTCCTCGTCGCGCCGGTGACCGTCGACGACTTCGTCGCGGTGAACCTCGCCCGGGAGAAGATGCCGCGCAAGAGCACCTGGTTCACCCCGAAGGCGCGCGGCGGTCTGGTGGTCGCCGAGTTGCCGGAGCGCGGCTGACGTGGCGTCCGTCCCGTCCCGCACCGCCCCCGCGGCCCGGTGCGGGACGGGCCTGACAGACTGCGCGGTATGCGCGTCTACCTGGGATCCGACCACGCCGGTTTCGAGCTGAAGGTGCACCTGGCCAACCACCTCGCCAAGCAGGGGTACGAGGTGGTCGACGTCGGCCCGCACGTCTACGACCCGGACGACGACTACCCGGTCTTCTGCCTGCACGCCGGTACCGGGGTGGTGGCCGACCCGGGCAGCCTGGGTGTGGTCATCGGTGGCTCGGGCAACGGTGAGCAGATCGCCGCGAACAAGGTGGCCGGTGTACGGGCGGCGCTGGCCTGGAGCGTCGAGACCGCCCAGCTGGGCCGGCAGCACAACGACGCCAACGTGGTCGCCGTCGGGGCCCGCCAGCACACCCTCGACGATGCCACCGCCATCGTCGAGGCGTTCCTGACCACGGCGTTCTCGGGCAGTGAGCGGCACGCCCGCCGCATCGCCCAGGTGGCCGAGTACGAGAACACCCACCATCTGCCCGACCTGCCCTGACGCCCGCCCGGCAGGACGGGACGGTCCTGCATGATCACGCTCGACCCGGATCGAGTGGGCTCGCCGTGAGCCTGAGGCCACTCGATCCCGGATCGAGCACGATCCTCCCGGACGGTGCGCCCCGGTGCGCGCGAAGTGTGCGCGGTGCTCGCGGGTGTTGCGCCCTACGCGGGGCGCAGCGGGTCACCGGCGGGGCAGTTCGTCGCGGGGGGTCCAGTTCCGGCGCACGATGACGATCCGCGCCGCCGCCTCGTCGAGGTCCTCGTCGGTGGGGCGGGCGGCGTCCCGGGCCCGCATCGCCGCCGTCACGCTCACCTGTGACGAGCCGGAACCGACCAGCCCGCGCAGCCCCCGCTCGCCATCGTCGGCGGCGCCGGCCCGCCGCCCCCGCGGCGCCTCACTGCCGTCGTGTACGCCGGCGGTGCTCGCCGCAGCGCCCCCGCCAACCGCCGACTCCTGCCCACCGTGGTGCCGGTGTCGTCGTCGCCGTCGTTCCGCGTCCGCCATCACCCGACCGTACCGCCCCCTCGCCCGCCCAGTGTGATCGTGCACTTCCCATCGCGACAGAGGGCGCAATCGGGCGGCATTCCAGCGACCCAAAGTGCAAGATCGGCGGCGGTGGGACCGGTCAGAAGATCTCCATGGCGGACGCGGCGCGGTGCCAGGTGAAGGCGGGACCGGCCGCGGCGAGGGCGCCGGGGCGCAGCTCGCGTACCCGGCCGGCGTCGGCCAGCGCGGTCAGCCCGGTGCCGCCGAGGAACAGCTCGCCCAGGCTGCGGACGTCACAGGCCAGATCCGCCGGACCGCTCGCCGGGGTGCAGCTCGCCTCCGCCGGCCCGCCATGGAGCCGCCACCGGCCGGTGTTCTCCTTCAGCAGGTCGTCGGTCACCTCGATGGTGACGTCGACATCGGCGGCGTAGCGCCGGGCGGCGAGCGCGGCCGGTACGTCCACCACCCGGACCCACAGCGCATCGACCATCCGGGCGTTGAGCCGGCGCGGCTCGTTGACCAGCCGCAGCAGTGGCTCGTCGACCGCCGCCCGCGCCCAGGACAGCTGCCGGGTCAGGTCGATCGACAGCAGCATCCGCCAGATCGCCCGGTACCCCGCCGCACTCGTCGCCACCACCTCGTCGACGGTGGTCGTGCCCCTCGGGCCGCCACCGTCCCACTCACCCTTGGTGCGGAACAGCCCGTACCCGTCGATGCCGTCCGGCCCCTCGTGCAGGACCACCCGGCGTTCGGTCGCGCCGCCGCGCTGCGACTCCGGGTCACCCAGCACGTACCGCCACCACCGCTCGTCGCGGGCGGACCAGCCGGGGCGGTCCGCGCGGGCCCGGTCGTACACCCGGGCGAGGTCGGGCTGGCGGTCGGCCGGACTGCCCAGGCGTAGCCGGCCCTCGTCGGGCGCCGGGGCCGGCAGCCGCAGTTCGGTGGTCTCGCCGCTGACCAGGACCCGCTGTGCGGCCAGTCCGTAGCCGAACCGGGGGTAGATCCGGCCCTCACTGGCCCAGAGCACGGCGATCGGCTCCCGGCGGGCATCGTGGATCTGGCGCAGCTGCCGGTGCATCATGGCGGTCAGCAGGCCCCGGCGCCGGTGGGTGGGCGCGACGCCGACCAGCGTGACGTGGGCGGCCGGCACCGATCCACCGGGCACGCCCAACTCCCGGGTGAACGCCCCGGCGGTCGCCACCAGCTCCGTTCCGTCGCGTACCAGCAGTGTGCGTTCCGGTTCGAAGATCGCGCGTTCGATCTCGTGGGTCTCGGAGTCGATGCCGTGGTGGAACAGTTGGCCGAGGAACCGGTTGATCTTGTCCCAGTCCTCGGCGCGGGCGGTTTCGATGGGCAAAGGGGAGGTCGTCACCGGTTGTGTCTAGCTGATCGATGCGGCTGCGGCGAGCGATTTGCCGGCTGGCTACCCTCGAAGTCTCCAGCGGCGACCGGTGTCGCCGCCGGCCCAGGGGGAGGGGACGACATGGCCGACCAGACGCAGCCGTGGGCGGAGCGGACCGTCGAGGTGCCGCCGCAGCCCGGTTCCGGGGTACCGCCGCAGCGTGACCCGTACCGGCGTGGCGTGGCCTCGGTCGGTTCCCAGGCGCCCCGTACCGAACCGTTTCCGGTGGTGGAGCACGAGCGGACCGGCACCGGCTGGCCGGGCGCCCCGGCGCCGCGCCGGCCGTTGAGCTGGCACGTCGCGCAGCTGAAGCGCGGCGGGGAGTCGAGCGCCGCGGGGGCGCTGTTCGCCTTCGTTTGCTGGGGGATCTGGGCGATCTCCGGCGGCGGCAACCTCGCCGGGCCGTTCCTGATCTTCGTCCTGAGCCTGCTGGTGGCGGCCGGGCTCTTCGCGCTGACCCGACTGCTGGGGCGCGTGGTGCTGGAACGGCAGCTGGGTCGGGTACGGCGCAGTGCCCGGGGTGCCCACCTGGTCACCACGGTCTTCCTGACCGGCCTGGGCATCGCCTACCTGCAGCAGACCCAGTGGGTTGTGGACGCCTGGAACTGGCTGACCACCTGAGCCGCACGCACCGGAGCCCGCTGCCGGGCGGGTCGGCCCGAGGCCGACCCACCCGGCCGGGCCGGTCGCGGCACCGCGACCGGAAGGTCGTCACTCCACCAGGACGGGGGCCTACATACCCGGCCGCCGCCGGTTCATCCGTGGCCACAACCGAATCGGTGCCGCGCTGGCGTACCCAGTGGTTGACCTCAACGCGACTTCAAGTCCTAGCCTCGCCGCCGTGACGATGCTCGACGAGGCGTACCAACGGGTCCGGCACAGCGGCCCGGAACGGGACGGCTGGCTGTCCAACCACGCGCCGATGGCCGTGGAAGCGCTGGTGCGCCACGGCTACGGGGCGGCCGTGCACGGTTGGCTCGACAGGTACGCCGACCGGCTGGAGGAACGGCCGCGCGGCATCTCGCCCATCGCCGCCGACGAGTGGCGCGACCCGCTCGGCGACCCGGTACGCACCGGCGACTGGCTCGACCACTTCGACCGCGAATTGACCGGCGAGCCGTGGCGTGACGTACTCGCCCGTTGGTGGCCGCGTCTGCTGCCGGGAATCGCGGCCGGGGCTACCCACGGCGTGATCCGGGTCGGCCACGCCGTCCGCGCCCTGCTCGACCAGGAAACCGCCCCGCGCGTCACCGAACTCGGCCAGGGCCTGGCCTACTGGGCGGCCCGCTGGCAGCCCCTCGCACCGCCCGGCACCGGGCCGTACCCGGTCACCGACCCGCGCACCGCGCTCGATGTGGTGCCCCGCGTGCCCGACCAGCGCGCCGGCATCCGGCACCGCCTGGCCCAACTGGCCGACCTGCCGACCTGGGCGGCAGTGGCCGGCGCGGTGCCCGACGCAGCCGGGTCCGGCGCGTTTGACGCCACCCGGACCGGCCATGGCCGGTCCGGTGCTGGCGGGTTCGGCGCCGGCAGGTCTGATGCTGGCGGGTCCGGCGCCGGCCTCGAAGGTGCCGATGCAGGCCCCGTCCGGGTCCGGCTGGCCGGCATCGTGGCCGCCGCCGTGAACCGGCACGGCACGCACGGGTACGCCAACCCGGTCATGCTGGTACACGCCGCCACCGCGCCGAACGCGGTACTGCGGGCCCTGCCGGCCCTACCGCAGGCGCTTTGGACGCCGAGCCTCGCCGCCGCCTGGGCGGCCACGGCGGCGGTCACCGCCGCGTACGCCCCGGCGGTCGGCCGCTCCGCCCCGCCGTCACGGCCCGACCTCGACCCCGCCGAGGTCATCGGCCGCGCGGTGGACTCCGGCGACGCCCACGCCATCAAGTTCGCCGACGCCGCCATGGACGCGTACGCCCACGGCGGCGACCCCGCACTACTCGCCGCGTCGCTACGCGCGACGGAAGAGATCACCGCTTGAGCGGGTTCGGTACGGTCTCGTCGTGGACCCTCGATCTCGGCGTGCCGCCGCCATCCGGGTGCTAGGCACGTCGGCGCTGCTCGCCGGCCTGCTGGTATCTCTGCTCACGTTGTCGAGCTCGGGGCGCAGCGAGCCGCACGTCCTCGCCGGCCTGCTCGTCCTGGTCGGTGTCGGGTTGCGCATCGAGGCCGCGATCACCGCATCCTCGGCGTAGCGACCGCAGCCACGGGGTGCTCGGTGCGAAGGTGGCGCCATCGGTGCTGGTACGTGCCAGGCCGTCCATCAGGTAGCTAGGACAGTGATGATCGAAATCCTCTACTTCGACGGCTGCCCGAACCACGACGGGCTGGAGGAGCACCTGCGGGCGATGCTGGCGGAGGCCGGCAAGGCGGTGCCGATCACGTCGCGTCGCATCGAGTCGGCGGAACAAGCCGAGCAAGAGCGCTTTTTGGGCTCACCCACCATCCGGGTCAACGGCGTCGATGTCGATCCGGCCGCCTCCGACCGCGATGCGTACGGCCTGATGTGCCGCGTCTACGCCACCGACGACGGGCTACGGGGCACGCCACCCGACAGCTGGGTTCTTGACGCGCTGCGCAAGCACGCCGGTTGAGTGGGAGTGCTGTGGAGCGGGCGACGGGAATCGAACCCGCACCGTCAGTTTGGAAGACTGAAGCTCTGCCATTGAGCTACGCCCGCGTACGCCCCGACAGCGCGGGGCGCGCCGACAGCCTACCCAATGCCCGCGCTGCCCGCTCAGCCGTATCCGGCGCCGCGCCGCCCATGATCCCCACGAGTGGTCTCCCGCCGGCGTGACCCGGCCGCGAAACGGCCCGGCAAGGCCCGCCGCACCACGCAGCCGTCGCCAAGCCCTCGCCGCGCCACCCCGAGCCGCCGCCGGCGGCACACCCGCCCTGCCCGGCCCGGTGCGCCTGCCCGGCCGGTGGCAGCGTGCCTGACTGTCTGGTTTCTCCCCCTTCGGCGCGTTGGGTGCCGCCCCGGCATATCGTTGTCGGCTCGACGGCATAGACTGCTCGTCGCCACGGGGTGTGGCGCAGCTTGGTAGCGCACTCGCTTTGGGAGCGAGGGGCCGTGGGTTCAAATCCCGCCACCCCGACTGCCGCAACGCAGAATGGCGGCACCCGGGACGGCCGGCACGCGGGACAGGCCCGCCGCGGGCCCCCGGGCGCTGCTGGCCGGCCGTGCCGGCTCGCCTACACTCGATGGGCCGTTAGAGCGCCCAGACTCAACCGAGATCCGTCAAGGAGTACGCCTGTGAAGAGCACCGTCGAGACTCTGAGCCCGACGCGCGTGCGGCTCGCCATCGAGGTGCCGTTCGTCGAGCTCGAGCCGAGCCTCAAGAAGGCGTACCGGGAGATCGGCCAGCAGATCGCGATTCCCGGCTTCCGCCGGGGCAAGGTGCCGCCCGCGATCATCGACCAGCGGGTGGGCCGGGGCACCGTGCTCAACGAAGCGGTGCAGGAGGCGATCCCGCAGAACATCGTCTCCGCGGTCCGTGAGCACGACCTGAAGACCCTGGGCCGCCCCGAGGTCGAGATCACGGAGTTCAACGACGGCGACTCGCTCAACTTCACCGCCGAGGTCGACGTCCGGCCGGAGATCACCGTGCCCGATCTGGCCAGCGTCGAGGTCACCGTCGACGAGCTGCAGGTCGACGACAGCGAGATCGACGAGCAGGTGAAGAACCTGCGCGAGCGGTTCGCCACCCTCAAGACCGTCGAGCGGCCCGCCGCCGAGGGCGACTACGTGCAGATCGACCTGCGGGCGACTGTCGACGGCGAGGAGGTGCCGGGCGGCTCGGCCAGCAACATCTCGCACGAGGTGGGCAGCAAGCAGCTCCTGCCGGGTCTGGACGAGGCCGTTGTCGGCCTCTCCGCCGGTGAGGACACCACCTTCACCACCCAGCTCGTCGGTGGTGACTTCGCCGGCCGGGACGCCGAGGTCCTGGTGACCGTGCGCACGGTCAAGGAGAAGGAGCTGCCCGCGCTGGACGACGACTTCGCCCAGATGGCCAGCGAGTTCGACACCATCGAGGAACTGCGCGGCGACCTGCGTGAGCGGGTCACCCGGGGCAAGCGGGTCGAGCAGATCTACGCCGCCCGGGACAAGGCCCTCGAGCAGCTCGTCGACGCCGCCGAGGTTCCGGCGCCGGAGGGCGTGGTCCGTGACGAGGTGGAGAGCCGCAAGCAGGCGATGGTCGACCAGCTGGAGCGGATCGGCGCCTCGCTGGAGGACTACCTCGCCGCCGAGGAGAAGACCGAGGAGCAGATCGACGCCGAGCTGACCGAGGCCGCCACCCAGGGCGTCAAGGTCCAGCTGCTGCTCGACACCCTCGCCGACGCCGAGGACGTGCAGGTCTCCGACGACGAGTTCGGCCACGAGATCGTGCACCGCGCGCAGCGCGCCGGCATGGCCCCCCAGCAGTACTACGACCAGCTGGTCCGCTCCGGCGCGGCCGGTGCGGTCTACGGCGACGTCCGGCGGGGCAAGGCGCTGGCCGCGGTCCTGGAGCGCATCACGATCAAGGACTCGGCCGGCAACGAGGTCACCATGGACGCCCTGCGCGAGGCGGGCGAGCAGGAGCACGCGCACGAGCACTGATCGCCGGGTCGGGCCACCGTCCGCCGGTCGCGGTGGATGGTGGCCCGATCCCTTTCCGGGTACGCCTTCGGCGGGCTGCGCTGAGAGCGAACAGTGCCCCGACCGGGACTATGCCTCCCGGCGTAGCGGTTAGTGTCGGACACGACGGTACGGAGAGCGAAGGGCTGCCATGACCGACATGCACATCCCAGCGAAGCCGTTTCGGGCGATCGACGCCCGTGGCGGCGACACTATTGGCAACCTCGACGACTCGGTCTACAACCGGTTGCTCAAGGAGCGGATCATCTTCCTGGGCAGCGAGGTGACCGACCAGGTCGCCAACCGCATCTGCGCGCAGCTGCTGCTGCTCGCCGCGGAGGACCCGGACCGCGACATCAACCTCTGGATCAACTCGCCCGGCGGCTCGGTCTACTCCGGCATGGCGATCTACGACACCATGCAGTTCATCGACAACGATGTGTCGACGGTGGCGATGGGCATGGCTGCCTCGATGGGCCAGCTGCTGCTCTGCGCGGGCACCAAGGGCAAGCGTTACGCCCTGCCGCACGCGCGGATCATGATGCACCAGCCCTCCGGCGGCATGGGCGGCACCGCCGCCGACATCGCGATCCAGGCCGAGCAGATGCTCTACACCAAGCGGATGTTCCAGGAGCGGGTCGCGTTCCACACCGGCCGGAGCGCGGCGGAGATCGAGGCGGACTCGGACCGCGACCGCTGGTTCACCGCCCAGGAGGCGATGGACTACGGCTTCATCGACAAGGTGATCACCGGAGCCGCTCAGGTTCCGGAAGGCGCCGGGACCCTGAGCTGACCGAGGAGCTGACGATGACCGACCTGAGCCTGCCGCCCCAGTTCGCGGCCGTGCACAACCGCTACGTCCTGCCGTCGTTCGTCGAGCGCACGTCGTACGGGGTCAAGGAGTCCAACCCGTACAACAAGCTCTTCGAGGACCGGATCATCTTCCTCGGCGTCCAGGTGGACGACGCGTCGGCCAACGACGTGATGGCCCAGCTGCTCACCCTGGAGGGGACGGACCCCGACCGGGACATCATCATGTACATCAACTCGCCCGGCGGCTCGTTCACCGCCATGACGGCGATCTATGACACCATGCAGTACGTCCGGCCCGACATCCAGACCGTCTGCCTGGGTCAGGCCGCCTCCGCCGCGGCGGTGCTGCTGTCCGCTGGCACCCCGGGCAAGCGGATGGCGCTGCCGAACTCGCGGATCATCATCCACCAGCCGGCCACCGAGGGCGGCTACGGGCAGGGCTCGGACATCGAGATCCAGGCCCGGGAGATCCTGCGGATGCGTACCCAGCTGGAGGAGATGCTCTCCCGGCACTGCAACCAGCCGGTCGAGAAGGTCCGCAGGGACATTGACCGCGACAAGATCATGACGGCTGAGGAGTCCCGCGAGTACGGGTTGGTCGACACCATTCTCAGCAGTCGCAAGAAGGGACTGCTGGCCGCGAACGCCGCTGGCTGACCAGGTCGGGTCAGAGGTCGGCTGGTCACGTTGCCGGCCGACCTCTGACACACCCGTTTTGGGGGTCGGAGAAACCTCCGACAGCGGGTAACGTCGGTTCCGTACCACTTGGCCGGGGCGACCGGCGGGGTGAGAAGAAGACGAGCGGAGCGTAGCGTCCGCAGGTCGTGGCCGGGGCTCCGGCCGATGAGTGCAGGGAGAACGTAGGTGGCACGGATCGGTGACGGCGGCGACCTACTCAAGTGCTCCTTCTGCGGCAAGTCGCAGAAGCAGGTCAAGAAGCTCATCGCGGGCCCCGGGGTCTACATCTGCGACGAGTGCATCGATCTCTGTAACGAGATCATCGAAGAGGAGTTGGCCGAGTCCGGCGAGGTGAAGTGGGAAGAGCTTCCCAAGCCGATGGAGATCTGCCAGTTCCTCGACACCTACGTCGTGGGGCAGGAGCAGGCCAAGAAGGCGCTCGCCGTCGCGGTCTACAACCACTACAAGCGGATCCAGGCCGAGGCGGCCGGCGCGCCGGGCTCCGGTAACGACGGCGTCGAGCTGGCCAAGTCGAACATCCTGCTGCTCGGCCCGACCGGGTGCGGCAAGACCCACCTGGCGCAGACCCTCGCGCGGATGCTCAACGTGCCGTTCGCCATCGCCGACGCCACCGCCCTGACCGAGGCCGGCTACGTCGGCGAGGACGTGGAGAACATCCTCCTCAAGCTGATCCAGGCCGCGGACTACGACATCAAGCGGGCCGAGACCGGCATCATCTACATCGACGAGGTCGACAAGATCGCCCGTAAGTCGGAGAATCCGTCGATCACCCGGGACGTCTCCGGCGAGGGTGTCCAGCAGGCGCTGCTGAAGATGCTCGAAGGCACCGTGGCGAACGTCCCGCCGCAGGGCGGTCGCAAGCACCCGCACCAGGAGTTCATCCAGATCGACACCACCAACGTGCTGTTCATCTGCGGTGGGGCCTTCGCCGGCCTGGATCAGATCATCGAGGCGCGTACGGGGCACGGCGGCACCGGTTTCGGTGCCCGGCTCCGCGCGGTCTCCGAGCGCTCCACCGACGACATCTTCAGCCAGGTGATGCCGGAGGACATGCTCAAGTTCGGGCTGATCCCGGAGTTCATCGGCCGCCTTCCGGTGATCACCAGCGTGCGCAGCCTGGACCGTACGGCCCTGGTCCGGATCCTCACCGAGCCCCGCAACGCCCTGGTCCGGCAGTACCAGCGCCTGTTCGAGCTGGACGGTGTCGAGCTGGAGTTCGAGCGGCCGGCGCTGGAGGCGATCGCGGACCAGGCGATGCTGCGCGGCACCGGCGCCCGCGGGCTGCGCGCCATCATGGAAGAGGTCCTGCTCTCCGTGATGTACGAGGTGCCCAGCAACCCCGACGCCGCCCGGGTGCTGATCACCCGCGAGGCGGTGCTGGAGAACGTGAACCCGACGATCGTGCCCCGTGAGTTCAGCGGCCGCCGCGCCCGGCGTGAGCGCGAGGAGAAGTCCGCCTGACTCCTGCCGGCGTCACCGGCTCGCGCTACGCACAACCGCTGTTCGCCCGTACGCTGGCAGCCATGCGCGTCGCCGTCTGCCAGCTGAACTCCCGCGACGACCGGAAGGCGAACCTCGCCGCCGCGGAGACCCTGATCGACCGCGCGGCCGACGCCGGCGCGGACCTGGTGCTCCTCCCCGAGTATGTCGACTACCTGGGCCCCGGCACCGGGATGCCCGCACCGGAGCCGGTCGACGGCGAGGTCGGGGAGTTCTTCGCCGCCGTCGCCCGCAGGCGGCGCGTCTGGCTGATCGCCGGGTCCTTCCACGAGGCTGGCCCCGACCCCGACCACACGTGGAACACAACCCTGGTCTTCGACCGCTCGGGCACGCTCGCCGGCAGCTACCGAAAGATCCACCTGTACGACGTGGAGATCCCCGGCCGGGTCTCGTACCGGGAGTCGGCGACGGTGGCCCCCGGTGACCAGCCGGTGGTGGTCGACGTCGAGGGGCTCCGGGTGGGGCTCTCGATCTGCTACGACCTTCGTTTCCCCGAGCTGTACCGGCAGCTCGCCACCGACGGTGGCGCCCACCTGCTGGTGGTGCCCGCGGCGTTCATGATGCACACCGGGCGCGACCACTGGGAGGTGCTGCTACGCGCCCGAGCGATCGAGAACCAGTGCTTCGTCGCGGCGGCGGGCCAGACCGGTGACCACGAGCCCGGTCGCACTTGTTACGGGCGGAGCATGGTGGTCGACGCGTGGGGGACGCTGTTGTCCCAGGTGCCGGACGGTCCGGGGTTCGCGGTTGCCGACCTCGACCTGGACCGCCTGGAGCGCATCCGCGCCGAGCTGCCGAGCCTGTCCAACCGCCGGCTCTGACCGCCACCGGAGCCTGTCGAGGTTCCGGCCCGACTCGCGGCGGGGCTCAAGCGGCGGTCCGGCAAGGCGGAGATCGGTCCGGATACCACCGGTGCTGCAATCGGCCGGGTTCCAACGCCGCCGGTCGTCGGCTGCGGACGGCGTGGTCGGGCAGCGACTCCGACCTAGGCCCTAACCCTGCATCAGTACACCCACAAGCGCGAACCCGGCGATGGCGGCTGCGGTGACCAGCAGCGCCGTGCTCATCCGCGAGGGGCCCCGCCGTGCCAGCCGAACGATCGAGATCAGGACGGCGAAGAGCACGAAGGCTCCGATGATCAGCTGCCAGAAGGGCGCTAGCAGGCCGAGCAGCGCGTCCTCGGCGAGGACCGGGCTGGCGGGCCGGGACACGTCATCCATGCCAGACACTCTGGCACGCCCGCGCCGTCCGCGGTCGTCAGCGCGAGGACCACGACCGCGGACGTCCGCTCCGTGGGGATGAGCCGCGAGGCGTTCGGAAAGATCGACAGGCGATGATTTGCCTTCTTCGGGGCGTCCGCGTAACTTTCTCTCTGCACGCGGGAGGCCGGGGCAAACCGGCCGAGAACGGGCGCCAGGGCCGCGACGGCGATGTCGAGCGCGGACCTGAGACCGGGTGGTGCGAGAGTCTCCATGAGATGGAGTTGCGATCGCGAAGCCGGCCGGGTAGAGTACTGAAGCCGGCAGGAGCCGGGCGGGTCACCGCGAGTGGTGATCGGCCGGTCTGCGGCTCTCCACGACAGAAGCGACCGCCGCTAGGCGTGCGTAGACGTGGGCCCCGAACGATCTTCGAAAATGCCCGATAGCTCGGGTTGACCTCGAAGAGTGAGTCGGATAGTTTGGAGCGGTTGCCCCAGACACGGTTTCGGTAACGGGATCGCGTGTGGTGTGTGGTTGTTCTTTGAGAACTCAACAGGGTGCTTGATAAGCCAGTGCCAAATTGATTATTACCCCGGACTGGTCAGGCTTTGGTCTGTACTGGTTGGGATTCCTTTGGCAACACTTTTTGTTGTCGGGATGGATTGTTCAACAGGTTTTTGTTGGAGAGTTTGATCCTGGCTCAGGACGAACG
>BIFP01000033.1 GCA_005402585.1 Micromonosporaceae bacterium KJ-029
GCTCTTCGGGGTGTTGGAACGATCGGTTGGTGCGGCTGGGGGAAGATGATTAGCACCCTGTTGGGTCCTGAAGGAACAACCCGTGTGGTTGGTTTCTTTCGGAGAGCCTGTGCGGATGGAAGTCCGTGGGCTGCCAGGCATGGCCTGGTCTCGCATACCGTCGGCGTTGGTCCGGGTTTGGTGTGGGGCTGTGGGTTGTGGGTTGGTTGTTTGTTGAGAATTGCA
>BIFP01000034.1 GCA_005402585.1 Micromonosporaceae bacterium KJ-029
AGCTTGATCTTTAACCTTCGAGGGTCCTGCGGGAACCCCGGCCGGGAACGGAAACAGCCCTTGGTTGATGATCTTCTTGTCTAGGGAAGAGCATCAATAACCAAGGGCTGTTCTGGTGATCAGTGTGCATGGCCGTGGTCCGGCTGATGTCGTCGGGGACCTGACGGGGTTCCGGCGAGAGTTCTACGCTTGCCTGACTGCTCGGGCTGACGCGTTGTTCGATCTGACGGACGCGGTGTTGTGCGCCGATGGTCCGGTCCGGTCGTTGGTGGAGCTGTCGCTGGTGGGTGAGCACCGCCGCGGTCACGGGGCGTTGTATGACGCCCTCGCCTGCGGACGGCTGGACATCGACCGGCTGCGCACCGCCCTCGCGTCGGTGCCGTTGCCACGGGCGGCTGACGGCCGTCTCGTCCTGGCGGTCGACATCACCTGCTGGCTGCGGCCTGACGCGCACACCTCACCGCAGCGGATCCTGTGTCACACCTACGGGCGCGGCAAGGATCAGGCCATCATGATCCCGGGCTGGCCGTACTCGATGGTCGTGGCTCTGGAATCGGGCCGAAGTTCGTGGACCGCGCCGTTGGACGCGGTGCGGCTGGCGCCGGGTGATGACGCGGCCACGGTCACCGCTGGGCAGCTGCGGGACATCGTGGGGCGACTGATCGCGGCCGGGCAGTGGCAGGCCGGGGACCTGGACATCCTGGTCGTGGCCGATGCCGGCTACGACGCGCCCCGGCTGGCGTTCCTCCTGCGTGACCTGCCCGTGCAGGTCCTCGCCCGGATGCGCTCAGACCGGGTACTGCGCCGGGCGGTGCCAGTCCGGCAGCCGGGCACGATCGGCCGACCGCGCAGGCACGGCGACGAGTTCGTCTTCGGCGATCCCACCACCTGGGGTGAGCCCGACGCGGCCACCATCACCGACACCCGTCTCTACGGCACGGCGTGGGCTCGAGCCTGGGACCGGCTACACCCACGGCTGACCCACCGATCCGCCTGGACCGACGCGGCGACGGTACTGCCGGTCATCGAGGGAACCGTCATCCGCCTCGAAGTAGCACACCTGCCCAGCGGCGCGACCCCAAAGCCGGTATGGCTGTGGTACTCCGGCGTCGACGTCACCCCGGGCGACGTGGACCGGCTCTGGCAGACGTTCCTGCGCCGCTTCGACATCGAGCACACGTTCCGCCTGTTCAAACAGACCCTCGGCTGGACCTGCCCCAAGATCCGCACACCGCAGGCCGCCGACCGATGGACCTGGATGATCCTCGCCGCCTACACACAGCTCCGCTTGGCCCGACCCCTGGCCGCAGACCTGCGCCGCCCCTGGGAGAAACCCGCACCACCGCAACGCCTGTCACCCGCCCGCGTCCGCCGAGGGTTTCGGCACCTACGCACCAAGACCACCTGCCCCGCCAGCGCACCGAAACCCTCCCGACCAGGACCGGGACGGCCACCCGGCCGACGCAACAACCAGCCCACCCCGCGTTACGACGTCCACACCGCGACTACCACGAACACCAAGACACCAGCCCCGAAGAAGACGAAGCCCGTCAATCCGCGCCCACGCCGCACAGGTTAAAGATCAAGCT
>BIFP01000035.1 GCA_005402585.1 Micromonosporaceae bacterium KJ-029
AGGACTCAACGTCCTGGCCGAAGCAGTGCTCACCCGCCGGCGGCTACCGGCACCGAGTCTGACTCACGCCGACCCGGTAAGTCTCATTAGGTCGGTGCGGACTGGAGCGTGTGCACGACCGAGCGCCGGGTGGCAGCCATCGCGGGGACGGCGGTGAGCGCGGCGATGGCGAGCAGGACTCCGAGTGCGGTGGCGAGCAGCCAGGAACCGGGTGGGTACTGGACCTCGTCGGTGCTGAGGGAGGCAACCAGCGCGATGCCGCCCGGGATCCCCAGGGCGACGCCGGGTATGGCGGGAAGCAGTTGCGCTGCTGCCAGGCCCATGCCGGCCTGCGCGGGCGTGGCACCGAGCGTCCGCGCGACGGCCAGGGGCTGCCGGGCGTCGAGGACCGCGGTCCAGGTGCTCACGACGGTGTTGATGAGCGCAAGGATGCACAGCACGACGGTGAGCAGGAGCATGGCCTGCTCGCCCCGTTCCCACCGGGGATTGGCGAGTTGCGTGTAGCCGAGGTCGAAGCGCACTACACGGGTGTTTTCCATGAGTACGGCGACGAGCGTGGTCGTGGTGATCAGGGTGTTCACCATGACGAGTCGGGCGCGGCGCGGCCGGCGCGCGTTGATGCGCACTCCGATCAGCAGGGCGGTGGGCAGCTGGCGCGACAGCCAGATGCGCCACCGTCGGCGCCGCGGTGGCGTCGCGGCGTCAGCCAGTGCGTGAACGGTGCTGTTGGCGGCGGCGCGCACCACCGGTATCAGCGCCGCCGCCACAGCGATCGTGAGGGCGAGGGCCGTGGCGGCGATCACTATGCGCAGGGCGGGGGGCTGGGCGTTGACGGAGCCGATGAGTCCGGCGCTGGGGCGGATCAGCACGGGTGCGGCGAACCAGCCGGCGGCCAGGCCCGTGGCGGCGGCGGCGAGCCCGATGACGAGGTATTCGGCGAGGTGGACGGCGGCGATCATGGCCGGTCCGGCGCCGACGGCCTTGAGCAGTCCCACCCGGCGTCGCTGGCCGATGATCCGGCCCGCGACGATGCCGGCGACGCCGGCCAGGGCAAGGCCGGTGAGCAGCCAACTGCCGACGAGCAGCACCGTTCGCGCGTCGCTGTACAGCAGACCGTTGAGGTGGGCGATCTCCTGCCAGGTGGTGAGTTGTTCGCTGACGGTGTACGTGGTGCTGGCCGCCGGGTCGGCGAGTTTGAGGTTCAGGGTGTAGGACAGCGGCTGTTCGCCGGCGAGCGTGGCGATGTCGCTCTGGTCGACCCAGACCAGGCCGCCGCGCTCGACCAGGATGCTGCCGGGGTAGTGCCATCCGGCGTACGGATACGTCGCTCTCGCGGCGGTGACCGCGGTCCCGACGACGCGCAGCGGATGGCCGTCGATGTCGACCGTGTCGCCGGTGCGGATGCCGAGGGCGTCGGCGAAGGCGCGCTCGACGACCACTCCGCCGGGGCGTACCCAGGTGCCGTCTGTCACGGCGGGCCGGTTGGTCGACACTGGTGTGGTGTCCCGGCCCTCGACGACGGCGTGTGCGGACCTGCCGTGGGCCGTCATCGTCAGGTAGGCGATCGGGAAGGGGCCGCTGTGATCGGTGACGCCGGCCGCGGTGGTCCGCGATGCGAGTTCGTCCAACGCGGCCTGGCCGGTGGCCCGGGGTGTCACGATCACGTCCGGGCCGGCGGTGGCGGTCCGGGTCTGCTGGTACGGCCGGTCGGCGATTTCGTTGAGGGTGAGGCCGAGGGTCAGCGTGGCTGTGGCGGCGGTGATGGCGACCAGCAGCAGCACCGCCTCCGTTCGACGCCGGCGCAGATCCCGCACCAGCAGCCGGCACACGAGCAGCAGGCGTCCGGCCACGTCAGCGCCACCCGCCGTAGCCGGTACCGGTGGCGGCGTTGGCGAGCTGGCTGTCGTCGGCGAACGCCCCGTCGCGCATGGCGATGACCCGGTCGGCGACCGCCGCGATACGGGCGTCGTGGGTGACCACCACCAGGGTCTGTCCCGCAGCGTGCAACTCCTCGAACAACCGCAGTACCTCCAGGGTGGCGGCGCTGTCCAGGTTGCCGGTGGGCTCGTCGGCCAGCACGACCAGCGGCTCGTTGCTCAACGCGCGGGCGATGGCGACCCGCTGGCGCTGTCCACCGGACAGCGCCGAGGGCAGGTGCGCGGCGCGGTCGGCCAACCCGACCCGGTCCAGCAGGTACATCGCCCGCTTGCGGGCCCGCCCCGGTGACTGGCCGGCCAGCAGCGCGGCCAGCTCGACGTTCTCCACTGCGGTGAGCTCGTCCATGAGGTGGAAGGCCTGGAAGACGAACCCGATCCGGTCGCGTCGCAGCCGGGCGAGGTCCCGTTCGCTCATCGTGTCGATCCGGTGACCGGCCAGCCACACCTGCCCGCCGGTCGGGCGTTGCAGCCCGCCGAGCAGGTGCAGCAGCGTGGACTTGCCGCAGCCGCTCGGCCCCATCACCGCCAGCGACTGCCCGGCCGGCACCTCCAGGTCGACCTCGTCGACCGCGCGGACGAGCGCGCGCTCGTCGCCGTACAGCATGCTCAGCCCACGTGCCTGCAACACCGGCGATCCGGTCACGCCCCTGCCTTCCGTCCGGTCCGATCGCGCCCGGTCCAGGTGCGCTCGCAGTTCTCCAGCCACTCCAGGTCGGCCCGCAGCCGCAGCACGACACCCTCCAGCAGCAATCCGGCAACCGGGTCCACCGACCGATCCAACGCGGCGCGCTGGATGTCGCGCAGCCGGCGCAGCACCTCGCGCCGCTGCGCGTCGACCAGGGCCACCGGATCGGCCAGCCGGGCGGCCGCGGCGGCCACCAGCTTGAGATGGAACTCCGTCAGGTCCGGCTTCGGCCAGCTCACCTCGGCCAGCCAGCCCGCGACCCGCTGCTGCCCGGCCGGGGTCAGTGCGTACACCCGCCGGTCGGGCCGGTCCGGCAGGCCCTCGGCCCGTTCCGAGGTCACCAGCCCGGCCCTGCCCAGCCGGGCCAACGTCACGTAGATCTGTCCGGCGTTCATCGCCTCGCCCAGCGGGCCGAGCGCGGCACGCATCCGGCTGCGCAGCTCATACCCGTGCGCCGGCTCTTTCGCCAGCATGGCCAGCACCACGTCCTGCACCCAGGCACACCCTTCGGATAGATCGCTAATAGATAGCCGTTAGCTATAGCGCTGTCAAATCCGGCGGCAGGTGTGCGGACCCGCCCAGACCGTCGGGCGACGGAATGTCGCCATCCCCGCCGCCCGACGGTCAATCCGTACGACCACCCGCGTCAACGGTTTCCGCGACCGGGTGGGTCCGTCACGTCGGTTCGACGGGTAGCCACAGCTCGCAGGTCGCGGTACTGAAGTCGTCCGCGCGCTCGAGGACCGCAACGATCGAGGGCCCTGGCCGCAGCCGCCACGGGTTGGACGGGAACCACTCGGTCGCGGTCGCGGCCCAGGTCTGCTGCAGGGCCTGCGGATGAGCTCCGGCGGTGCGGAAGACCGCCCACCTGCCGGCCGGTACCTCGATGGCGTCCAGGTCGTCGGGGGCCGACGTGTCCCGGGAAACGGCGACCCCGTGCAGGTAGGTCAGTTCGCTGCCCTCCGTGGCGTCGCCATCGACGTCGTCGCTGACCTGCAGCAGGCCCCGCGGCTCGGCGTCGCCGAGGGCTTTCAGCCGCAGATGCGCCTCCTGCGGCAGTGCGGCGATGTGCTGCTGGATGTGCGGGTTGACGCCCTGGTGGACGAGCGGCACCCGGGCCGCGTGTCCGACCAGCCGGAACGCGGGCCGGTCGACGATGCGGGTGTGCATGGGGATGCTCCCTTCAACGGTCAGGCGGAACCTGAGCTGCGTTTGTGTGCGAAGGGGGCCTCCGTCGCGGCGAACGTCACCGGGGTTGGCGCCGTGGACCGCCCGGAACGCACGGCCGAACGCCTCGGTCGAGCCGTATCCGTGCCGGACGGCGATGCTCAGCAGATCGTCCTCGCCTCGGACGACGTCGGCGGCGGCGACGGTCATGCGGCGCCGGCGCACGTACTCCGACAGCGGCATGCCGGCCAACGACGAGAACATCCGGCGCAGGTGGTATTCGGTCGTGCCGACCGCCCCGGCCAATCCGGTGACATCGAATTCCTCGGTGAGATGCTTCTCGACAAGGTCGACAAGCCGGTTGAGTGCCGAGATCATGAGGCTCCTTTTGGCGTCAATCCTGGCGGAAGACACCCCGGGCATGCCCGATCGCTGCGACCCGATCCGATCATCCGATCACCTGTCTGGACGGGAAAGGGTGCGGCGCCGAACTGCCGAGTTGCGTATTGCGGCCACTCGTCGCGGCGGGTTTACTGCCGGATGTCACTGAAGATGGACACGCGAGTGCGATGGTGGCGAGGGGCCTCGATCTCGTCGATTGTCGCTACGGCAAGGTCGGCGTACGAGAGATGTGCGACTGCCCCGTCCGGGGCGTGCTCCCCGCCGATCTGGTAGCGGCCGGTGCGTGGGGCGTCCGTATGCAACGCGGCGGGCGGGGTGAGCATGAGCCAGTCGACCGTGGTGTCTGCTGCCTGGAGCCGGTCCAGACCGGCCGTGTGGGCGATGGCGAAGGGTCGCAGTTCGACGGGTAGGACGGCGGGATCGTCGAGCAGGAGCCGACCGTCCGCGTCCTTGAGGTTGGCGAACAGGCCGATTACCACCAGTCGGGGGACGCCGGCCCGGGAAAGACCGTGGAGAAGAGCGTCAGCGGCCTTGGCGAAGAAGTCTGGATCGAGGTCGAGGGTGGCGAGCGCTTCCGGTCCGGATGCGGGGCTGACCGCGTGGACCACGGCGTCGTGGCCGTGCACGATCGCGGAGACCGACCGCGGGTCGATGATGTCACCGCGTACCGCGGAGGTGATGTCGAGGTATTTTCCGGGATTGCGGACTATCGAGGTGATGCGGTGCCCGCGGCGCTGTGCCTCGACGGCAACGGCCCGACCTGCCCGGCCACCGGCGCCGAAAATCGGCTCTACTGACGTTGTCGTGGGTGGGTTGAGCGTGCCGTAGCAGCGCACGCCGTTGCCCGGCCTACGGTTCCGGTTGTCGAGATCGGAATCGGGGCGTATCGGGAAACGGCGTGCGTAATGTAAGGATATGGCAGCGGCTGCTGGGGCTGCCACGGGTGGTGATCGAGTCGCTGACCGTCGAGGACGACGATGACGGGGACGTGTTGGTCGTCGGGGTGCGGGCCCGTAAGGGCGCGGCCCGCCGCTGCGGACGGTGCGGTGTGCGGGCGCCCTGGTACGACCGCGGTGCGGGGGTGCGCCGGTGGCGGCATCTGGACTTCGGCGTGGTGCGGGTGGTTGTCGAGGCAGCCGCACCGCGTGTCGACTGTCCGGTCCACGGTCCGACGGTGGTGGCCGCGCCGTGGGCGCGGCATGGTTCCCGGTTCACCGCCGCGTTCGAGGACACCTGCGCGTGGCTTGCCGCCCGTACCGCCGCCTCCACGGTCGGCGAGCTGCTCCGTGTGTCGTGGCGGGCGGTGACCGGCATCGCCGCCCGGGTCGTCACCGAGGCTTGCGGCACGACTGATCGGCTCGACGGGTTGCGGCGCATCGGCATCGACGAGGTGGCCTACCGCAAGGGCCA
Source organism: Micromonosporaceae bacterium KJ-029 (assembly GCA_005402585.1). GTDB lineage: Bacteria > Actinomycetota > Actinomycetes > Mycobacteriales > Micromonosporaceae > Micromonospora. The sequence goes on from BIFP01000035.1 coordinate 5,602, forward strand.
GCGGTACCTGACCGTCGTGGTCGACCACGACACCGGCCGTCTCGTCTGGGCCCGGGCCGGGCGGGACAAGGCCACCGTGGCCGCGTTCTTCGACGACCTCGGCGCGCAGCGGTCCGCCCAGCTGACACACGTCTCGGCCGACGCCGCGGAGTGGATCAACAGCGTGGTCACGCAGCGGGCGCCGCAGGCGGTGCGCTGCCTGGACCCCTACCACCTCGTCGCGTGGGCCACCGACGCCCTGGACAAGGTCCGCCGCCAGGTGTGGAACACCGCCCGCGGCGGCACGGGCCGACGCAACGCGACCTCCCGCATGCTCAAAGGCGCCCGCTGGGCGCTGTGGCGCAACCCCGACCGGCTGACCGACACGCAGAAGCAGACCCTGGCGACAATCCAGGCCACGAACAAGCCGCTGTACCGCGCCTACCTACTCAAAGAGCAACTACGCGAGATCGTGGCGGTCAAAGGCGAAAACGGCAAACTGCTGCTCGCCGCGTGGCTGCGCTGGGCAGCCCGTAGCCGACTGCCACCGTTCGTCAAGCTCGCCGCCACGATCCGCGCACACCTGCACGCGATCCACAACATGCTCGACTGCGGACTGTCCAACGCCCGGATCGAGGCGAACAACACCCACCTACGACTGCTGACCCGCCAAGGCTACGGCTACCACTCCGCCGACGCCCTGATCACCATGGCCATGCTCCGCCGCGGCGGCCTATGCCCACCCCTCCCCGGACGATCATGAAACCCGACCCACGACAACGTCAGGAGACCCCGAAAATCGCGATGCTGGTCATGGCGTGACGCTAGGCGGCTGTGGGGCGGTTACTGCAACGGTACTGGGGTAGGTTCGAGCGGTGACGGTGCGGCTTGACGCGGGGATGTTCGATCCGGCCTGTCCGTCGAGTGTGGTGCCGTTCCAGATCGGCGACAAATGGACCGGGATGGTGGTGCTCTGCCTGGAACATGGGCCACGCCGATTCGGTGAACTCCGGGTGCCGTTGCGGACGGTCACGCCGAAGGTTCTGACTGAGACATTGCGGGCCATGGAACGCAACGGCCTCATCACCCGTACGTCCTACGACGAGAACCCGCCGCGCGTCGAATACGCACTGACGTCACTTGGTCGGAGCCTGCTGACTCTTATCGATGCTGCGCGATCCTGGACCAGAGAGCACATGTCCGAGCTGTTGGACGCCCGCGAGTCGTACGACTCGCGCTTGTCATGATGTGTCGCCGGCCGGGTCGCTGAACGTCCCAGTATGCGACGTTTCACGGCCGGTCCGGGGGGCCACATCCCCTGTCCGCGCGGCGGAGAATCGGGTGGTGACCTCCCTCGTCGTCCGCGACCGCAACCATTCCGACCTGCCCGGATGTGTCGACCTCCTCGCCGTGGTGCACGGCACTGACGGCTATCCGCTCAACTGGCCCGCCGATCCGTACCGCTGGTTGTGCCCGCCGGAGTTGCGGCACGCGTGGGTCGCCGAGGCCGATGGCGCCGGCTTGGTCGGGCACCTCGCCGTCCACCGCACACCGCCGACGGATGGCGGCGGCCCGGACCACGCCGAAGTCGCCCGACTGTTCGTGGCGCCCGCCTTCCGTCGCCGCCGGGTCGGTACCGCCCTGCTCGGGCAGGCGCGGCGGTGGGCGGTCGACTGCCAGGTCGACCTGACGCTGGAGGTCGTCGACCAGCGGAGGTCGCCGGCCGTCGCGCTGTACGAGCGCGACGGCTGGCGACACACGGCGACCGTCGCCGCCGGCTGGACCGCCCCGGACGGCCGCCCGGTCGCTTTGCGCCGCTACGTTCTCTCCCACGGCACGCAAGTTCCCGATGGTATCGATCCGCAATAATGGATCGAACGCCTGAGTAAACCTCCCGGGCCCTGCTGGCTGTATTCGGATGTCGATGTCAGCACCGGAGGAAGGACGCGGCACATGGTTGACGCTGTCGTGTTGGTGATCGTGGTAGCGGGCGCCCGGTTGGTGTACTCGCTGGTGTCGCTCCAAACCTGGCCGGCGCGGGCTCGGGCCCGGGCGGAGATGGTGGCTCTCCTGCTACCGGTGGCCGGACCGGGCGGGGTGGTGGAGACCGCCGCGCCGGACGGGAGCACGGTGGTCGTGCGGTTGGCGCCGGTCCTGCCGGCGGTGGAGGTGGGCCGATGAACTCCGAGCCGGCCGGGCGTCAGCGCGACTTCGCGACGTTCTTCGCGTGCACGTATTCGTCCATCCTGGCTCAGGCGATCATGCTGAGCGGCGACCGGGCGGACGCCGAGGACGCGACGCAGGAGGCGTTCGCCGAGGCGTACCGGGTGTGGGACCGGATCGGCGCCTACGACGTGCCCGAGGCGTGGGTCCGCAGGGCAATGGTCCAGCGCCTGTGGAAGGTGTACCGCAAGCGGAGGACCGGTCAGGAGCGGCTGCTGCACCTGCCCGTGCCGGCCCAGGCGAGCCCGGAACAGACCGCGGAGGCGCGCGAGGTGCTCCGCCTGCTCGCCACGCTGCCGCCCCGGCAGCGGATCACGCTGGCGCTGTTCGGCCTGGGGGGCTGGTCGCAGCAGGAGATCGCGACAACGCTGCGGATGACTCGCGGCGGCGTGGCCGCCAACGTGGCCAAGGCGCGTCAGACGTTGAGGGAGGCGCTGGGGATGACGGCCGACGAGGTGACCGGACGGGAGCCGCTGGTGGCCCAGATGGGCGCGGCGTGGCTGGGCCGGTTCGGGGCGCATCGGATCGGTGCCGGCCAGGACCCGCTGATCCGGGCGCTGCTCGACACGCAGGCGTGGGTGCGGGCGGCTGTCGAGGCCGATCCGCAGACGCTCGACCGAGCCCGCGCCGCCCTGGCCGACCGCCTGCCGGAGGGCCGGTGAGCGCCGACGGCCTGGGCGGCACGGCGGTGCGCCGCGGCCGTGGTTGGGCTGCCGGCACCGCCAGCGCGGTACTGGGCTGGCTGCGAGGGTTGCTCGCGGTCGCCCTGCTCGCCGGGGTGTACGTGCTGACGTTCGTTCTGGTCACCGCGAACACGTTGTTCGTCGTGCTGGTGGTCTGGGCGGCGTTCACCTCGCCGACCAGTAGCGGCAGCTGGCCGCTGGTGGTCGCCGGCAGCATCTCGGCCGTTTTCGCGCTGCTCTACGGCGTCACGGCGGTCAGTCGGGTGGAGGAACCCCCGCCCGACGCGGTCTTCGTGCACCGCCGTCAGGCTCCCGAGCTGTGGCGGCTGGTCGAGGAGTTGGCCCGCGAACTGGACACCCGGGCGCCGACGCGCATTTACCTCACGCCGGAGGTCAACGCGGCGGTGTCGGAGGAAGCGCGGATGCTCGGGTTCGCCGTCGGCGCGCGGACCATGTACCTCGGCGTGCCGCTGCTGACCCGGTTGACGCCGACGGAACTGCGGGCGGTGCTGTGCCACGAGTTCGGCCACTACGCCGGCCGGCACACCCGGTTCGGCGCGGTCACCTACCGGGGCGCGGCCTCGCTGCAGTCCGCCCTGTTCCGGCTTCGGATGACGGCACAGTCGCGGCAGGGCATCCCCGGGTACGCCTGGTTCTACCAGGCAGCGGTCGGCGCGTACGCGAAGGTGTTCCTATGGGTGTCACTGGCGGTACGGCGCCGCCAGGAGCTGGAGGCCGACGCCCGCGCGGCGGCCGTGGTCGGCCCGGCCGCAGCCGCCGAGGCGCTGCGTAGGGTTCACGCGCTCGGGCACGCGTGGACCGGTTTCCTGGACATGTTCGTCCGCCCGGTACAACGGCTCGGCTTCGTGCCGAAGGATCTGTTCGGGGCGTTCGCCGCCATGTTGGACGATCCGTCGGTGCAGCAGCGGCTGACGGACCTGCGGAAGCACCCGATCGAGACGAACCGCTCCTGGCTGGACTCCCACCCACCACTGGCCCGGCGCCTCGCGCTGATCGAGGCGCGGCCCGCGCGCACCCCCGGCACGGTGGATGACGTGCCCCTGCTGGTCGACCGGGCGCCGGTGCGGCGCGTACAGGAGAAGATGGTCGCGCGGGCGCGGAGCCGGCCCACGGAGCTGCCGCACGGCACCTGGGCCGACGTCGCCGCCGAGGCATTCGCGGTCGAGCTCGCGAGCCAGTTGCTGGAAGCCGCACGGGGCACGGCGGTGTCCGCGCGACCCACCCTCAGCACGGTCCTGGACCTGTTGGGGCGGGGCGAGCAGGCCGAGCTCGCCCGCCGGCTGACCGACGCGCCCGGGCCGGAGGAGCAACTCGCTGAGGCGCTGTTCGCGCTGATCGGCCAGGCGCTGGCCGGCGCCGGCCGGGCGCGGTGGGTGTTGAGCTGGACAGAGGGCTACCTGCTCGTCCCGAGCGACGGGACCGACCTGGTGGACCTGGAGGATCTGGCGGCAGGCGCCGCGCGCGACGCCTCGGCGGTACCCGCACTTCGCCGGGACCTGGCGCGCCGCGGGGTGGACGTCCGGGAACCCGTGCCGCTGCTGCTGCGGACCGTGTCGGCCCCGGCCGGGCGGACCACCGGCGTGGACATCGCCGGCCAACTGCCGGGCTTCGTCGCCGAAGAGGTCGAACGGCAGCGCGCCGTCCGTAGGTTCACCGTGGCGGTGCTGGTGGTCCTGGCAGTGGCGTGGGGTTTCACACTGGTCGGCGCCGACGGTTCGGAGCGCTACCCGCCGGCCGCCAACAACCTTCCGGCGAACTGGCCGACGCTGCCCAATCGGACGCCCTGGTCACCGCCGGCCGTCGACCCGCTGCCCACCTTGGGGTGGCCGCACACCCTTCCCTCGTACGCCCTTCCCTCGTACTCCTTTCCGTCCGACTTCCTGCTCTACGGCACGATCGTCGTCAAGCGCGGCGACACCCTGACCAGGATCGCCGCTCGGCACTGCACCACCGTGAAGGAGCTGCAGGAGATCAACGACATGGGCAAGCGGACCGCCATCAACGCCGGCCAGCGCCTGCGGGTGCCAGCCCTGTCCGGCACGGTCGACAAGCCCTGTGACTGACCCTCGGGCCACGGGCCCGCCACCCCCGCGAACGACACCGGTCGGGCATCGCGGGCCGGCACGCCGGCAGATTCAGTGGGTCGTACCCCGCCACCAGGCGAACCGGTCGCTGCGCCGCCACGAGTATCCGGCCTGGAATGCCGAGAACGGTTCGTGGTACGCCTGCGGTCCGGTCGTCCGGCGCGACCGATCCTCGTGGCTCGGCCCGGCGCCCTGCGTCCACTCGAACGGATCGGCAACGTTCTCGTCCGGGCCGGGCGGCGGAGCGGAGCGGCCCGGTGCCGTGGCCGCACCGCGGTCGCGCTGATCGTGCACGGTCCGCCGATCCGCGTCGAGCAGCGCCTCGCGGGCCCGGTAGAGCAGCCGGAAGGTGTCGGCGTCGCCGCCTCGGTCGGGATGGTGGACGAGGGCCGCACGGCGGAACGCGCGGAGGATCTCGGCCTCGCTGGCGTCGGCCGTCACGCCCAGCACCGCGTAGAAATCCGGCTCGTCCATGCGTCTCATCGCCCGGTGACCTCTGCCTGCCGGCAGATCAGCCGCCACGACGCCCGGTGGGCCGCCCCGGACAGCCCGGTCCCGTGGCCGGACACGAACGTCACCCACCGGCGCCCGGCGAGGTACGCCCAGACCTCCAGCTGATGGCTGTCGCCACGGTAGTAGTGGTCGCTGTCGACGAGCACGTCGCCGTTGACGAACGGCCATTGCAGTCGCGCCTGCGCGTCCGCCGGCAGGTTGCCGAGCAGGTCGCGCAGGCCCCGGGACAGCGGCAGACTCGCCACGGCCGGGGGTGCCGAGTGGCCGGCCGGCAGCTGCCGGCTCCCCGGCACCCGCCACGCGGGCTTCTGCACGACGACCGCGTGTCGCAGCGACGACGGCACGAACGGGACGACGGTGAGCAGCTGCGCCGGCCCGCCCCGATCGTTCACGGTCGGCGCCGAGACGGCGAGGCCCCGCGCGCCGAGCACGACCGCGTACGGGCGTTGCGTGTCGGCACGGTGGCAGTCCGCCCACCACTCGACCACCGGGCCGACCCTGGCGACCATCCGATCGCGGACCTTCTCGCCGAGCTGCTCCCACCAGTGGTCGCGGCCGGGCCGGGCGGCGAAGCCCAACGTCGCGGCCTCGTGGACCGGCGGCGCCACCCCGGCGGCCCGACCCTGCACCGCCCCGGAGCCGGCCCGGCCCGCCACCGGACCGGGCACCGTCCGGCGCGCCGGTGGGCCGGCTGCCCGATCGTCCGGCAGAGGTAGGTGATTCGACGCCACGGACGCCTCCCCGATCAGTGCGCCGACACCACCCACCCTAACGCCGTCGCGCCGCCCCGGGACCATCGACGCCTCTCACTCAGGGTCGGGCGCGGGGATCTCGCGCAGGCCACCACCGTCCAGGCGCAGCCACCGCTGCACGCCGATGTCGCACAGGAAGCGCTCGTCGTGGCTGACCACCACGAAGGCTCCCCGGTAGGAGTTCAACGCGTTCTCCAACTGCCCGACGCTGACCAGATCCAGGTTGTTGGTGGGCTCGTCGAGCAGCAGCAGGTGCGGCGCCGGCTGGGCGTAGAGGACACAGGCGAGGGTGGCGCGCAGGCGCTCGCCGCCGGAGAGCACGCCGACCGGCAGGTGGGCGCGGGCGCCCCGGAACAGGAACCGGGCCAGCAGGTTCATCCGCTCCGCCAGCGGGCGCTCGGGGGCGTACGCGGCGAGGTTCTCCGCGACCGTACGGTCGAGGTCGAGCAGGTCCAGGCGCTGCGACAGGTACGCCACCCGGCCGTCGGCCCGGCGCACCTGCCCGCCGTGCGGTTCGAGGTCGCCGTGCAGCAGACGCAGCAGGGTGGACTTGCCGGCGCCGTTGGGCCCGGTCAACGCGATCCGTTCCGGACCTCGGATGGTCAGGTCGACACCGTCGCCGGCGAACAGCGGCCGGGAGTCGTGCCGTACCTGCATCCGCTGCCCCTCGACCACGGTGCGGCCGGCGGGTACGTCGGTCTCGGGCAGGTCCAGCGTCAGCGTCTGGTCCTCCCGCAGGGCCCGGCTGGCCTCGTCGAGGCGGCCCTGCGCCTCGCTCACCCGGCTGGCGTGCGCCTGCTGGGCCCGGCCGGCCGACTCCTGCGCGCTGCGTTTGAGTCCACCGGCGACGATCCGGGCCAGGCCGGCGTTGCCGAGGTTGCGGGCGGCGTTGCCGGCACGCCGCTCGGCCCGCTCGCGGGCCTGCTGCATCTCCCGCTTCTCCCGCTTGACCTCCTGCTCGGCGCTGCGCACGTTACGCTCCGCCACCTCCTGGGCCGCCCGGGCCGCCGCCTCGTACGCGGTGAAGTTCCCGCCGTACAGGCGCACCTGGCCGGCGTCGAGTTCGGCGATGCGGTCCATCCGGTCCAGCAGCATCCGGTCGTGGCTGACCAGCAGCAGGCACCCGGACCAGTTCTCCAGCACCGTGTACAGCCGGTGCCGGGCGTCGATGTCGAGGTTGTTGGTCGGTTCGTCAAGCAGCAGTACGTCCGGGCGCCGGAGCAGTTGCGCGGCCAGGCCGAGGGAGACCGCCTGACCGCCGCTGAGGGTGTGCAGGCGCCGGTCCAGGGCGACCTCGCCCAGGCCCAGCCGGTCGAGTTCGGCGCGGCTGCGCTCCTCGACGTCCCAGTCGTCGCCGATCGCGGCGAAGTTCTCCTCACTGGCGTCGCCGGCCTCGATGGCCCGTAGCGCGGCCAGTGCCGGGGCGACCCCGAGCACCTCGGCCACGGTCAGGTCCCCGGACAGCGGCAGGTTCTGCGGCAGGTAGCCGAGCACGCCCTCGACGGTCACGCCGCCGCCGGTGGGGGTCAGCTCACCGGCGATCAGCCGCAGCAGGGTCGACTTGCCGGCGCCGTTGGGCGCGACCAGGCCGGTTCGGCCCGGCGGCACGGTGAAGGACAGGTCCCGGAACACCGGAGTGTCGTCGGGCCAGGAAAAGGACAGGTTGGTGCAGACGACGCAGACGTCGGACATCACGGATAGACCTCGGGAAGGAAGCCGGGGACGCGACCGGCGCCCCGGTCAGAAAGACAGGGCTACGACAGACCGCCCCGGCGTCGGCCGGCAGGCGGCGGGGCTGCTCACCCCGAGATGTCGTCGTCCCCCGTCAACATGTCTCGCTCCCTCGTCCCGCATCGCGCGGTTGATCCGCGCGAGCCCAGCCTAGCAACTCATCCGCACGCCCGGCATCGGTCCGCGCCACGCCCGCCGGGCAGAGACCGACGGGCGTGGCGCGTCTCGAACCGGGCCTCAGAAGGCAGCCAGGACGGAGCCCTGGTACTTCTGCTCGATGAAGGTCTTCACCTCGGCGGAGTGCAGCAACTCCTCCAGCTTCTGCACCCGCGCGTCGGTGTCGCCGCCGTCGCGGACCACGACCAGGTTGGCGTACGGGTTGTCGTCGCCCTTCTCCAGCGCCAGGGCATCGGTGGCCGGGGTGAGACCGGTCTCGATCGCGTAGTTGCCGTTGATCACCGAGGCGGCGGTGTCGTCGAGGCTGCGGGGCAGCTGCGCGGCTTCCAGTTCCCGGAACTGCAGCTGCTTCGGGTTGTCGACGATGTCGCGCTGGGTGGCCTTCACGCCGGCGCCGTCGCGGAGCGTGATCACGCCGTTCTGGGCGAGCAGGTTGAGTGCCCGACCCGAGTTGGACGGGTCGTTCGGGATCGCCACCACCCCCTTCTCCGGCAGGTCGGCGACGCTGCGGACCTTCTTCGAGTACAGGCCGAGCGGTTCGATGTGCACCGGCTTGAGCGCGGTGAACTTGTACCCCTTGGCGGCCTTCTCCTCGTCCAGGTACGGGATGTGCTGGAAGTAGTTGGCGTCGAGTTGCCCGTCCGCGAGCGCGCTGTTCGGCTGCACGTAGTCGGTGAACTCCACGATCTCCAGCTTCAGCCCGGCCTGCTCGGCCAGGTTGTCCTTGATGTACGTGAGGATCTCGCCGTGCGGGACCGGGCTGACCCCGACCTTGAGCGCGGCGTCGGCGGGCGTCGAGGTGCCGGTCTGGTCCGCGTCCGAGCCGCAGGCGGCGAGGCCCAGGACGAGGGCGGCGGCAGCGATCAGTGAGGGGATGGTGCGTCGCACGATATTGCCTCTCTATCAGTCTCCACGCGGGGTTCCGCGTGGTCGTCTATCGGTGGGAAAGGCGCCGGGCGACCCGGTCGCCGAGCATCTGGACGGCCTGCACGACGACGATCAGCAGCACGACGGTGCCGACCATCACGTCGTCCTCGAACCGCTGGTAGCCGTAGCGCAGCGCGAGGTCGCCCAGGCCACCGCCGCCGATCACCCCGGCCATCGCGGAGTAGCCGATCAACGCGACGACGGTGATGGTCAGCCCCGCCACCAGGCCGGGTCTGGCCTCCCGGAGCAGGACCTTCACGATGATCTGCCGGCGGGAGGCGCCCATCGCGCGGGCCGCGTCCACCACGTCCCGGCCCACCTCGCGGATGGCGGCCTCCACGATCCGGGCGTAGAAGGGGATGGCGCTGACGGTCAGCGGGACGATGGCGGCGGTGGTGCCGATCGTGGTGCCGACCACGGCCCGGGTGAACGGGCTGATCGCCACCAGCAGGATGATGAAGGGCAGCGACCGTCCGATGTTGACGATCAGCCCGAGCAACCCGTTGAGCCGGGGCGCCGCCAGCAGGCCGCCACGGTCGGTCAGGATCAGCAGTACGCCGACCAGCAGTCCGCCGGCGCCGGAGAGCAGGGTGGCGACGCCGACCATGTAGGCGGTTTCGACGAATCCCTGCCACAGCAGGTCGACGAGGTCCGGGGCGATCATCGGGCCGCCTCCACACCGAATCCGGCCGTACGCAGGTCGCCCAACGCGTCCGCCAGTCCCGGTGCCGCCTCGGGGAGCGCGATCCGCAGCCGGCCGGCCCGGGTGGCGGCCAACTGCTCGACGGCACCGGCGACGATCCGCACGTCCAGGTCGTGCCGGCGGGTCAGGCGGGACACGAACGCCTCGTCGCCGACCGTCCCGGCCAGCGTCACGTCGTACAGCAGGTGGCCGGGCACGGTCGGTACCGGGCCCAGCGGAAAGATGTCCCGGGCCAGCTGGGAGTCGGTACGACTGATCAGCTCGGCCACCGGGCCGGACTCGACGAACCGGCCGTCGCGCATGATCGCCACTGCGTCGCAGAGCCGCTTGACCACTTCCATCTCGTGCGTGATCAGCAGGATGGTCAAGCCGAGCCGCTGGGTGAGGCCGCGCAGCAGGCTCAGGATGGCGCCGGTGGTATCCGGGTCGAGCGCCGAGGTCGCCTCGTCGGACAGCAGCAGCCGGGGACGGCTGGCCAGGGCCCGGGCGATGCCGACCCGCTGCTTCTGTCCGCCGGAGAGCTGTGCCGGGTAAGCGCCGGCCCGGTCGGCGAGGCCGACCAGGTCGAGCAGCTCCGCCACCCGGACCGCGCGCTCCCGCCGCGGTACGCCCATCACCTCCAGGGCGAAGCTGACGTTGTCGGCCGCGGTGCGGGAGGCGAGCAGGGCGAAGTGCTGATGGATCATGCCGATGCCCTGCCGGGCCTGCCGGAGGCGGTCGTCGCGCAGGGCGGTCAGCTCCACCCCGTCGACGGTCACGTGTCCCTCGTCGGGCCGTTCCAACAGGTTCACGCAGCGCAGCAGGGTGCTCTTGCCGGCGCCGCTGCGCCCGACCACGCCGAACACCTCGCCCTCGGCGACGGTGAGGTCGACGCCGTCGACGGCGGTGACCGGGCGGCCCCGGCTGTGGAAGGTCTTCCGCAGACCTTCGATGCGGATCACGGTTGTTTCCTCGTCATTCGGGTGAAGCGCGGGGGTGGGCATCGGGCGGGTTGCCGGATGGCCGCACCCGGCCACCGGCGACCCGCCCGTCAAGGGGTGAAGCCGAACAGGATTAGACGCTAATCCCTATTGGTTAAGTAGGGTATCTCATGGGCGGCCGACGCCCGCCACCGCCGCGGCCCGAACGTGAGCTGGAACACTGCACGCTTCACCCCCACCGCCGCGTCCCGCCGCCCCGCCGGGCGCCGGGGCGGCGGGACGGCGCCTCAGCCGCGTCCACCCCGGCGCAACCGGAGGTAGAGCAGGGCCGCCCCGGTGACCGCCACCGGCCAGAGCAGGTAGACACCGGTCATGACCAGCAGGAACAGCACCACCCCGATGGTCGCGGCGGCGGCGTACCAGGCCCCGCTCCCCCGAGGCAGCAGCCGCAACGCCGCCGCAACGCCGATCACGTAGACGGTGATGAAGGAGCCGGTGGCGACCAGGACCAGTGGCCGGGTCCCGAGCCCGGCGGCGAGCACCGCGGCCAGGGCCAGCAAGGCCAGGGTGGCGGTGACGGCGAGGCTGCGCCGGGGCACCTCACCGGCCACGCTGCCCCGGGTGAGCCAGCCGGGCAGCGCCCCGTCGCGGCCCAGCGCGGCGCCGAGCTTCGCCGCGCCGGCGTAGTAGGCGTTCATCGCGCCGAAGGTGAGCAGCAGCGCGGCCCCGGCCGCCAGCCAGCGGGCATCGCCGCCGAGCGCGACCGCGAACAGCTCCCCCAGCGGCGCGTCGGACCTCGCCGCCGTGGACCCGAGCACCGCGACGGTGGCGAAGGCCACCGCCAGGTACAGCGCACCGACCACGACGACCGCGGCGGCGGTGGCCCGGGGCAGGTCCCGCGCCGGCCGGCGGAACTCGCCGGTCAGGTGGGTGATCGCCTCCCAGCCGACGAAGCTCCACATCAGCAGCGCGGCGGCCGGGCCGATCGCGGTCCAGCCGTGCGGCGCGAACGGCCGGAGGTTGCCGGCGGAGGCATGCGGCAGGGAAAGGAGCACCGCCAGCAGGAGGAAGGTGACCAGGACGCCGGCCAGGGCGAGCTGCACCCGCCCGGCCAGTTGCACACCGGAACAGTTGGTGACGGTGACCGCGGCCATCAGCAGCAACGCGGTCGCGCCCACGGTGACCGGGCCACCGCCGATCGCGGCCTCGACGTAGGCGCCGCCGAACAGCGCCGCCGCCGCGGCGCCAGGCGGCACCGCGAAGTAGAAACACCAGCCGACGACAGCCGCGGCCCGGGGTCCGAAGGCCATCCGGGCGTACGTCGAGACGCCGCCCGCGTCCGGGTAGCGGGAGCCGAGCGCGGCGAAGGTCGCGGCGAGCGGGGCGGAGACGACCACGAGCAGCAGCCAGGCGAGCAGTGACGCGGGGCCGGCGGCCTCGGCGGCCAGCGCGGGAAGTGCGATCACCCCGGTGCCCAGCACGGCGCCGACGTAGAGCGCGGCACCCTGGGCGGCGGTCAGCCGACCGCCGGTCACCGGAGCGGATTGGGTCTGAGTCATGTGATCACCGTCGCCGGGCACGGTCGGCCGGGACAGCCGGAATGGCGCCACGCTGCGTTAGATTCCTGCCATGCGCGCGCACGTCGTGGCGGTGGCGGTGACCGACAACCTCCCGATCTTCGAGCTGGCGGTACCCCAGGAGGTGTTCGGCACGGATCGGCGGGACGTCGTCGACCCGTGGTACGAGCTGCGCCTGTGCGCGGCCGAGCCGGGCCCGCTGCGCACCACCGGAGGGGCCTGGCTCGACCCGGCGTACGGCCTGGACGATCTTGCCGAGGCGGACACCGTGGTGGTGCCCGGCTGCGCCCGGCCGACCCAGATCGACCCGCCCGCCGGCCTGGTCGAAGCACTGCGGCTGGCGTACGCGCGCGGCAAGCGCATCGTCGGCATCTGCACCGGCGCGTACGCCATCGCCGCCGCCGGCCTGCTGGACGGCCGCCGAGCGACCACGCACTGGATGAACGCGCAGGACTTCGCGGCCCGCTTCCCACTCGTCGACCTCGACCCCCGGGTGCTGTACGTCGACGAAGACCGCATCTTCACCTCGGCGGGTACGGCCGCCGCCATCGACCTGTGCCTGCACCTGGTCCGGCAGGACCACGGCGCCGCGGTGGCCAACGAGGTCGCCCGCCGGATGGTGGTCGCCCCACAGCGCGCCGCTGACTTCACCCAGTACCCGGCACCACCGATGCGCGGCCCCTCCCCCGCCGACCTCGGCCCGGTGCTGGAATGGGCCCGCGGTCGGCTCGACCAGCCGCTGTCGATCAACGACCTGGCCCGCGAGGCGAACCTCAGCCCCCGCACCCTGGCCCGGCGCTTCCGCGACACCCTCGGCACCACGCCCCTGCGGTGGCTGCTGGAACAGCGAGTCCGGTTGGCGCAGGAACTGCTGGAGACCACCGACGACCCGGTGGAACGCATCGCCCACCGCACCGGCTTCGGCACGGGCGCCAACCTCCGTCAGCACTTCGGGCGGATCAGCGGAATGACGCCGCAGACCTACCGGCACGTCTTCCGCTACCGGGTCGCGGCGCTGTCCAGTAAGAGAGACCGGCAATAGGGCGGCGGAGGCGAGGCGGGTCCTGGCCGAGGATGGCAAGGCGGAGGAGGAGGAGGCCATGCCGGTGTCGCATGGCCGACGACGACAACGCCGCCAGCCGTAGTGCCAGGGCACGCCGCAGCCCCGCCAGTCCTATTGCCGGTCTCTCTAAGAGACTGTCGGGTAACCGGTCTGATCCGATGGGTTATGGCGAGACGTGTCGATGTGGGGTGCTCGACAAATAGGTCATCCCCGCCATGATCTTGATGTGTGTGCAACAAAGATCGCGGCGGGGATGACGCCCGTTCATGCTATCCGTCGAGTTTGACTGATGCGATGTGGGCGGTCCTCGCGCCGCTGCTACCGGTGCGTGACCTGCGTAAAGGTGGTCGGGCGCGGGTCTACGACGATCGGCTGATCCTGGACTCGATCTTCTACGTGCTGCGGTCGGGTTGCCCGTGGCGGATGATGCCGCGTGATCTGGCACCGCCGGACGCGGCGCATCGCTGGTTCACGACCTGGCGGAAGAACGGGACGTGGGACCGGATTCACGACGAGCTTCGCCGGCGGGTGCGAGTGGCGGCCGGTCGGGAGCCGGAGCCGACCGCCGCGGTGCTGGACGCCCAGTCGATCAAGTCGAGTGAAGGCGGCGAGTCTCGCGGGTTTGACATGGGCAAGAAGACCACCGGCCGCAAACGGCACCTGATCGTCGACACGATGGGCCTGATCCTGGTCGTGGTGGTCACCTCCGCCTCCGTCAACGACCGCCCCGGCGGCCGGCGGATCCTCGCGCGGCTGGCCGAGGCGTTCACCACCATCGCCCTCGTCTGGGCCGACGGCGGCTACGCCAACAGCATCGACTCCACCCTGCTGACCTGGGCGAAGACCAAACTCGGCATCCTGGTGGAGATCGTCAGACGCACCGACGACATCAAGGGCTTCAAGGTCCTACCGCGCCGATGGGTCGTGGAGAGGACCCTCGGATGGCTGGTACGCAACCGGCGCCTGGCCCGCGACTACGAACGACTGACCGCCAACTCGGAGGCCATGATCAAGGTCGCGATGATTCGACTCATGACGATACGCCTGGCCGGACACACCGTCCGCTGGACCAACGCCACCGAACGCGGAACCGCCCGACGCATCAACGCCGAACGACTTATCACCACGTAGCGATCCGGTTACCCGACAGTCTCTAAGACCGGATCTCGATAGAGCAGCCCGGACATGCACACATCTGTTGTGCTTGTTCCCTGCGACGGGCGCGCGACCGAGGGTGAAGGGATGGTAGCGCGGTGCCGACGAACCGGCTGGAGGCGTTCAGTGATGGCGTACTTGCCATCATCATCACGATCATGGTGCTGGGACTGAAGGTCCCGACGGGTCACCAGCTCTCCGACCTCGTCCACACGACCGGCATCGGACTGCTGACCTACCTCCTCAGCTTCGTCTACGTCGGCATCTACTGGAACAACCATCACCACATGTTCCGCCTGGTACGGCAGGTCAGTGGCGGAGTGCTGTGGGCCAACCTGGCGCTGCTGTTCTCCCTGTCGCTGTTCCCATTCACCACGTCCTGGGTCGACGACTCACGATTCGAACGGACCCCGGTTGTCATCTACGGTCTGAACCTGCTCGGCGCGGCCATCGCCTACTTCGTGCTCCAGAGCGTGATCATCCGGCAGCAGGGACCGAAGTCGCTGCTGCGGGAGGCCATCGGCGCCGACCTGAAGGGCAAGGTGTCCCCGGTCTTCTACGTCGCGGGGATCCTCAGCGCACTGCTGATCGACGGGCGGGTCGGAGTTGGACTCGCCGAGGCGTGCTTCGTCGCCGTGGCGATCATGTGGGTCGTACCCGACCGCCGCATCGACCGGGTGCTCCGCCAGCACCAGACCCTCGACTGAGAATTGCCAGATCACCCTTCACCGCTCGTCGCCCTCACACCGATGCCGGCGGGTCATCCCTTGGGAAAAGGCCCAGATGCGTACGCAACGATGGTCCGATGATGCCACCCGCGTTGTTGCCGGCCGGACCGACCCTGCGCCACGGGTCCCGGTGAACGCTCCGCTGGTCCTCGACGCCGACGCGGTACGCGCCGCGTGCAGCCCGGTCGACGCCGTCGAGGCGATCTCGGCCGCGCTCCTCTCCGGCCTCGACCCGGCTGCCGACCTGCCCCGCCACGCCGTTCCCCTGCGCACCGGCGAGTTCCTGCTGATGCCGTCGGAGCATTCCCGCTCGCAGGCGCATGTGGGGATCAAGGTGGTGACCGTGGCGCCCGGCAACCCCGCTCGCGGCCTTCCCCGCATCCAGGCGTCCTACCTGATCTTCGACGCCGACTCCCTCAGCCTGGTCGCGGTGCTCGACGGCACGGCGTTGACCGCCCTGCGCACACCTGCGGTGTCCGTGGCCGCCGTTCGACCGCGGCTGCTGGCCACACCCGGTCCGCTGCGGCTCGCGGTGTTCGGCGCCGGCCCACAGGCGCGCGGGCACGTCACGACCCTGGCCGCGGCGCTGGCGCCGCACCGGTCGCTCGCCACGGTGACCCACCTCGTCAGAGACGTTCGTCGCACGGAACCCGCGGACGGTGCCGGCGTCGCCACCTCAGGCACCCCGCACGCCGACGACGTGCTCCGCGCAGCAGACGTCATCGTCTGCGCCACCTCGGCCCGAACCCCGCTGTTCGACGCCGATCTGATCCAGGACACCGCCGTCGTCATCGCCGTCGGCTCCCACGAGCCGGACGCCCGGGAGATCCCGGCCGCGCTGTGCGCACGAGCCACGGTCGTTGTCGAAGACATCGCGACCGCACGGCGTGAAGCCGGCGACGTCTGCCTGGCGCTACACGAAGGCGCCCTGCAGATTCACGACCTTGTACCGATGCGGGACATCGTCACCGAACGCACCCGTCCCGCGCTCGACCGGCCGCTGCTGTTCAAGAGCGTCGGCATGTCCTGGCAGGACCTCGTCACCGCCGAGGCCGTTCTCTCCAACGCCAGCTGACCTGGGGGGACGACCTCGTAACGGTACGCCCCTACCCGAGCACCATCCATCCCGCGTGACTGATCCTTCCTGAGTGAAGAAATACGACACAAGGTGTCAGGTTTTTGGTCGAACATGGTTTCACCGGTCGGCGTCGGTGGAAGACGTGAGCCGGTCCTACGAATAGACGAGGGCCTTGATGCGCGAAACGCCGGAAGATCTCGAAGAGCTCCAGGACCTGCTGGACTCCTCTCTGTCCCGATCCACCTCGCACCTCCGCTCGATCATTACTGAGCGCACCCTGACCGCGGAGCAGCTCACCCAGGTACTCACCGGCATGTGCACCCTTGCCCTGTCCACCGTGACGGCGAAGGGCGAGCCGCGGATCAGCGGCGCGGACGGGCATTTCTTACAGGGCAAGTGGCATTTCGGGACGGCGCGCACCGCCGCCAAGGCCCGCCACCTCGCCGCCCGTCCGGCCGCCAGCGTCGCGCACATGCGTGGCGAGGACTTGGGCGTGTTCACGCACGGCAGGGTGGAGATCCTCAACCCTCAGGACGGCGAACCTGCGGCGGACTGGCCAGACCTGCTTACGTACTTCAAGGAGTTCTACGGCGACGGCGCCTTCGACTGGGACAACGAGGTGGTCTACTACCGGCTGCACCCGCACTGGATGACCGTCTACGCCCCAGACGTCGACAAGCTCACCGCCGAGTGACCCCAGGCTAGTACGTGTCGCCTGAACGGCAGCGTTCGGTGTGCGGCTGATGAGCGGCTGGTACGGCCGTTGTCGTCACCGGGAACCGATGAAGGCTTCCCGATGTCGCTGCGCCCAACTCCGGAAGGTCGCCGGAGCACGCCCGAGCACCTTCTCCACGTCGTCGGTGAGAATGGCGTTGTGTCCGGCGCGTGCCCAGGCGGAGCCGATGATGGTGGCGTCGACGGCTGTCGAGGGCATCCCCGAGTCGAGTAGTTGCTGACGTGCGACGGTCGAGGGAAGGTCCGCGGTGACGACGGGGCGCCCGATGACCTGCGCAAGTTGGGTCGCCTGGTCGGACACGCGGAGCAGTTCCGGACCGGTGAGGGTGTACGTCATGCCGGCGTGGGCGGGGTCGGTGAGCGCGGCGACCGCGACCGCCGCGATGTCGCGGGGATCGATGACGCCCTGCTTACCTTCGCCGGTCAGGTTGGGTACGGGTTGCCCGGCGTGGATGAGACTCGCCCAGTGGAGGCAGTTGGAGGCGAAGCTTGATGGCCGCAACACCGTCCACGCCAGACCGCTGGCGCGGACGGCATCCTCAGCCGCCTGGTGCCAGGCGCCGACGGTTACGGTGCCGAATCGTTCGCCTGTGCCGATCGCGGAGAGCTTCACCACCGAGGTGACGTGTGCCGACTGGGCGGCCTCCAGGAGCGCCAGGTCATGATCCGGTGTCGGCGCCGCCGGAGCGGTGAGCAGGAAGACGGTGCGTACGCCGGTCACCGCGCGGCGCAGGGAGTCGGGGTCGTCGAAGTCAGCGCGTACCACGTCGGCGTCGGGTGGCAGCGGATGCCCGGGCCGGGCCCGCGTCATCGCACGAGCGCGATGCCCGCCCTGCTGGAGGAGCTGCACGACCTGTCGGCCGACAGTGCCGGAGGCGCCAGTAACAAGGATCATGGGTGTCACGGTTCCAGGGCCGTCCTAGCCGGGCCTAGGAACTTTCGGCACACCTCGATCGGGCTGCCGGGTTCGGCTCTGGGCCGCGACGTACGGTCTAAGCGTGGAGCGCGATGAGTTGGTCAGTCCGGAGGTGGCGCGGGCGCTTCGGCCCTGGTTCTCGGGGATCACGGTAGGGGCGCAGCCCGTGCTGGACGATGCTCCGGCCGTACTGGAACAGCCCGATCATGCCACCACCCTGGCGTGGCGAGTGGGGTCTGCCGATCCGTACGACGTCGTGGTCATGGGGCCGCGGACGCGGGCCAGGTACTACGTCGAGCGGCCGGGCCGGGACTGCCTCCAGCTGCGTTTCCGGCCCGGCCGGGCCGCCGAGTTCCTCGGTCTTCCCCTGCGGGATCTTGCCGACCGTGCTGTCGCCGTCGCGGACTTGGACAGCGAGTCGTTGCGAACCTTCGTCCGGCTGATCGCCGACTGCGACTCGCCGCCGGCCCCGGAGTCTCCCCGAGCACGACTGCGATCGCTGGCCCGAGCAGTGCCGGTGGCGCTGGCCACGCGTCGCGACCGAGGGGGTCTGCGCAGGCGCATCGTCGCGCAGGCGACGGCCATGCTGTCCGCCGGTGACGGCTCGCCACACACGCCCGTCGGCCTTGTCGCCCGACAGTTGAACGTCAGCGAACGACACCTCCGCACTGTCTTCGTCGATGGTGTGGGCCTGACGCCAAGCCGGTTCGTGCGCATCGATCGTGTTCGTCTGGTGCTCGCCGGTATCAGACGGAAGCTGCCTGAGCTGGCCACTGAAGCGGGCTACCACGACCAGTCACACATGGGCGCCGACTTCCGGCGGGTCATGGGCACGACCCCGCACGCCTTCGCTACTCGACGCTGGCCTGCCGTCGAAGTGTGCACGGCGGCGGAAGAGGATTCGGACCAACACGGACTTGTTTTGCACCGACGCCTGATGGAGCGGTAGAACTGCCGCGTGGTCAGCGTCGAAGAACTGCCCGCATTGACCGCCGCGGAGCGGCTCGCCGACTCCATTGCCGACATCGTCGGTGCTGCGCTGCGGTCGGTGATCCTGCACGGGTCCCTGTCGGCCGGCGGGTTCCGCCCCGGGCGCAGCGACATTGACGTACTTGTCGTCATCGACGGTCACCTTGCCGATGCACAGGCGGCAGCTCTTGAACGGTTGGTTCGCGAGGCGGAGGCCGGCAGCGCGGCGGGCATCGATGTGCATGTCGTGACCGCCGAGGTCGCCGGCGCTCCGACCCGCGCACCCGCCCTCGAACTGCGCATAGGCCGTTACGACGGGTCGTCCGTCGAATTCGAGGTCGAACGTGGTGTCACCGCATCACCGGACCTGCTTGCTGAACTGTCCATGGCACGTGCGGACGGGCGTGCTCTCCGGGGTGCCGCCCCGCGTGAGGTGATCGCTCCCGTTCCCGCCGACTGGATCGTCGACCGTGGCAGGCATTGGTTGCTGGCTTGGCGATCACTCACCGACGACGCCGAGAACGCCGCCTTCATGGTTCTCACCGCCTGCCGCATCTGGCGGTTCATGGTCGACAACGTGCACTGCGCCAAGGCACAGGCCGCAAAGTGGGCACTCGACAGGGACCCCTCGCTGACGGCAATTCGGCAGGCGATCCAGCAGTACGAGCAGGACCCGGCGAGCGTGGTCGATGAGCGGGACATGGCCGACCTGCTCGACCGGGTGCTGCGGGAGACCGCACAGGCGCGATGACTCGCCGATCCAGCATCGCGATCAGCCGCCGGGGCAGCCGTGACCGCCGCTCCTCGGAATGCATTGAGTGATGCGGGGCGCTGGCTCCTGGTCGGCTGGTGTCCAGCCGATCATCGGTGCGGTGGCGGCGTTGCCGGCGATCGAGAAGAGGACCCAGATCACTGCCATTCCCGCCAGTGACCAGACGAAGTGGCGCATCCAGTAGGGGTCGCGGGCAAGCGAGGCGAGCAGCACCCCGACCAGCGGGAGTGTCAGGTTGAGGATCAGCGCGGCGGTCAGGATGGCACCGGTGGTCGCGCCGAACGCCTCGGCCTCCGCCCGGGTCGCCAGGTAAGGCGATGAGGTACGCCGCATCAGCCCCACGATGAACAGGAACGGCACGCCGTAGAGCCAGGCGAGGAGCAGCACACCGAGTCCGACGCGCTTCATCGGGCACCGTGCCAGAGGATGCCGGCCGCAGCCACCATGACAACGCTGACCAGCGCCGACAGGGTGCCGGCGACGATCGGGGAGGAAATCCAGCGCGCGAGCAGACCAGCGACCAGCAGCGTACTGAACAGCAGGCCAGCGAGAATCGGCGCACCGAAGATCAAGAGCAGGATGATCTCGTCTTGTGGCGTCAGGCAGCTGAACAGCACCGAGCAGTTCCGATCCGGTTCAGCCGGTATCCCTAACCTGCCGACGAAGACCGCAGCCGTTACGGTGACGTACCACCCGAGCGCGACGAGGAGGCTGAGCCCGAACGACGCGAGGCGCGGCGCATTCACACCATCCATGCCAGGAACCTGCCACTGCTCCGGGGCCTGGCACATCCGCTCTCGTACTCATTTCTTACTCGCCACCTGAGACGGGCTCTTCATGCGGCGGGCGGGTGAAGACGAGCCGGTCGAGTACCGGCTCCGCCAGGGAGCCGTTGGCGCCCGGCATTTCGGCAAGAAAGTTCGGCGGAACCTGTCGAAAACCAGTGCCAACCGTTCGTCACACCGACGACGCAGTCCTCTCAACCACGAGGAGCAAAAATGAAGTTCGCAATGCTGATCTTCGGCGACGACCACGAGTGGAGCACGCTGTCTCCGGCCGACGAGCAGGACCTGATGAAGCAGATCTACGGGTGGTACGAGCGGTGGCAGCCGACCGGCAAGATCGCCGACGGCGGCGTCGAGCTACAGCCCCGGGAAACGGCGAAGACCGTACGCGCTGGTGCGGACGGCCAGCCGATGATCATCGACGGGCCGTACCTGGAACTCAAGGAGGTCATCGGCGGGGTCGTCCTGCTGGAGTGCGACGACATTGACGAGGCCGGACGGATCGCGGCCACCTGGCCACTCGCTGCCGGGATGAGCGCGCTGGAGGTCCGTCCGGTGATGAGCCGCGAATAGCGGTGACGCTGGGCGCCGGTGTCACGGCCGGCGCCTCAGCTCACCCACTCGACGCGACATCAGCTCCCGTTCGGCCGGGTTCGTCGCCAGTTCCAGAGCCCGTTCCGCCGCCGTCAGCGCCTCGGCCGGACGGTCGAGCGTGGCCAGCAGATCGGCCCGGGCGGCGTGCCACAGGTGGTAACCGGCAAGCCGGTCCCCGAGCGCGTCAACCTCGTCCAGCGCCGGAGCCGCGCCCACCGCAAACCGCGTGGCCACTGCCCGGTTCAGCAGCACCACCGGCGACGGGTCCAACGCGTACAGCCGGTCGTAAAGCGCCCGCACGTCGGCCCAGTTGGTGGCCGCGTACGAGGCGGCCAGGGCGTGTAGCGCGGCGATGCCGGCCTGCAACTGGTACGGCCCGGGCCGGCCCTGACGCACCGCGGCCCGCAGCCGCAGCGCCGCCCGTTCGATCGCCGCCGTGTCCCACAGCCGCCGGTCCTGCTGGTCGAGCAGCACGATGCGGCCCCACGAGTCGAACCGCGCGTCGGCGCGGGCGTGGTGCAGTTCCAGTAACGCCGCCAGGCCGGCGGCCTCCGGCTCATGGGGCAGCAGCTCGGCGAGTTGGCACGCCAGCTCGACCCCTTCGCGGGCCAACTCGCGCCGCTGGGCGGACCGGCCACTGGACAGATACCCCTCGTTGAAGACGAGGTAGATCACCGCGAGCACCGCGGGTAGCCGGTCGACGTACTCGTGCGGCTGTGGCACCTCGAACCGGATGCCGCGCTGCCGCAGCTGGCGCTTGGCCCGGGAGAGCCGCTGCGCCATCGTCGGCAGCGGCACCAGGAACGCGGCGGCGATCTCGGCCGTGCTCAGGCCGCTGGCGGCGTACAGCGTCAGCGCGACCCGGGCCGGCTCGGCGAGGTCCGGATGGCAACATCCGAAAATCGTGGCCAGCCGGTCGTCCACGCCCGGTTCCGGCGGCGCTTCCGCGGCCAGCTGTGCCACCTTCTCGCGACCGACGGCGTCGCGGCGTAGCCGGTCGAGGGCCTTGCGCCAGCCCGTGGTCACCAGCCAACCGGTGGGGCTGTCCGGCACACCCTCGTCGGGCCAGCGCTTGAGCGCCTCGGTCAGCGCGTCCGACAACGCTTCTTCGGCCCGGTCGAAGTCGCCGAGCCGCCGGCTGAGCGCGCCGAGCATGCCGGCCGCGTCCGTCCGCCAGATCCGGTCCAACAGTTCTGCCACGTCGCCCACCGCAACAGGGTGCAACACCCGCAGGAGCGAGGCGTCCTTCCCCGCCGGACGAGCGTCAAATGGAAAGGCCACTCCCCCTTCGACAGTGCGCCGATGGCTCAAACGCCGAGGGTACGGGCCACCAGGCCGAGCCTGCGGTCCTGCGCCTGCACGACGCCATGCGCATGGCGACGTTCACGCACCGCCTGCCGGCGCTGGCCTCGTTCGGCTCGGGAGGCATGCGGCGGGTCGAGGAGGGCTGGGAGGCGGCGCTGGCCGCGGTCGAGCCGCCGGAGCTGCGTGGCCACCTGCGCCTGCACTGCCTGGAGCCGTTCTGGTCGCGGGACGCGGGCGCCTGCTACCTGGGCGCGAACGAGTGGCCGACCGGCACCTCGGCCCTCGACGGCCGACGCAAGCTGCTGGCGGGTTGGGAGTTCGGCGAGTCTCAGTCGGGGGTGGCCGTGGTCGCCTGAGGCGCCGCACTGGATGGATGCATCGGCGTACGGGATTGTCACGCGCACGCCGAGGGTTCCGGCGTCACGCCGCGTCATGTCATCCTGGCTGGATGCGAGTCGCCTCGATTCACACGTACCCGGTGAAGGGGTGCCGCCGAATGGACCGCGACACGGCGCGGGTCGAGCCGTGGGGCCTGGACGGCGACCGGCGCTGGCTGATCGTGGACGAACACGGGCTCGGCCTGACCCAGCGCCAGCACCGGGAACTCGTGACGATGCGGGCGGTGTCCCGGCCGGGCGGGCTGGTCCTGGACGCGCCGGGGCTGGCCCCGCTCGATCTGGCCGAACCGACTGGCGGCGAGGCGATCCAGGTCCGGGTGTACCGGGGAAGGGCGCCTTCGCCGGTACGCGCCGCCGGCCCAGAGGCGGACGACTGGCTCAACCGGCTGTTGGGCCGCGCCGCCCGGCTGGTCTGGCTCGGTGACCCCACCGGCAACCTCGTTCCCTGGCCGGTTCCGGCCGGCTCCGGCGCCGAGCTGAGCTTCGCCGACGGCAGTCCGCTGCTGCTGGCCAACACCGCGTCGCTGGACGCGTTCAACGACTGGCTCCTGGAGTCGGGCAGTACCGAGGGGCCGCTGCCCATGATCCAGTTCCGCCCCAACCTGGTGGTCAGCGGTGCCGCGCCGTGGGCCGAGGGCGAGTGGGTCGGCCGGCGGATCAGGATCGGCGGGGCCGTGTTCCACGGCACCAGCGAGTGTGGCCGCTGTCTGATCGCGACGATCGACCAGGAGACCGGGGAGCGGGGGCGGGAGCCGCTGAGAATGCTCGCCACACGGCGGAACGCCGACCAGAAGCTCCTCTTCGGTCTCCAGATGACGGTGCGGGCCGAACCGGGCGTGCCTTTCCGCGAGGGTCGCGCGGTCAGCGTCGGTGACTCCGTGGAGGTGCTCGACTGAGCGGGACGGCCCGCTCGGACGTTGTCGCGCTTCTGCCGGTGGCGCGGCCACCGACACCGATGTCCGGCTACGCCGCGAACCGAAGTGGTCGCCGGCGAGGCTTGTCCCTCACGTGGCGTCATGCCACATAGTCGGTGGCGTGGCGGAGCACCTGACCGTGGGACATGTGGCCGAGTTGGCCGGCGTAACCGTCCGCACGCTGCATCACTATGACGAGATTGGCCTCCTGCAGCCGTCCACCCGGACCGCGGCCGGGTATCGGGCCTACTCGGCGGGCGATGTGGAGCGGCTGCGGGAGGTGCTCGCCTACCGGCGGCTGGGCTTCGGACTGCGCGAGATCGCGGATCTGGTTGACGACCCGGCCACCGACGCGGTCGCGCACCTGCGTCGGCTGCGCGGCCTGCTGCTGGAACAGCGCGACCGCGCTGCTGCCATGGTGACGGCCATCGACCGGGAACTGGAGGCACGCGCAATGGGGATCAGGACGACTCCAGAGGAACAATTGAAAGTGTTCGGCGCGCAGTTGTACGACGCCATCGGATCCGCGTACCCAGCGACGCGGCGCACCGAGCCACGGATCGCGGCGCGCATCTGGGATGCGCTGGGGGACGCGCGAACGGTACTGAACGTCGGGGCTGGCACCGGCTCCTACGAACCCCCCGACCGCGACGTCACGGCGGTGGAACCGTCGGCGGTCATGCGGGCGCAGCGTCCTGCGGGCGCGGCGCCGTGTGTGGCCGCCGCTGCGGGGAGCCTGCCGTTCGAGGACCGGTCCTTCGACGCCGCGATGGCGGTCAGCACCCTTCATCACTGGCCAGACCCGGTCGCCGGGCTGCGTGAGATGCGGCGGGTGGCCCGCCGCGTGGTGGTGTTGACGTACGACGCCGACGGCACAGGCTGGCGTCAGCGGTTCTGGCTCACCCGCGACTACCTCCCTGAGTTCGCTGACCTTCTCGTCGGCTGGCCTTCAGTGGCCGACCTGACCGGCGCGATCGGGGGACGCGCGGAGCCGGTGCCCGTCCCGTGGGACTGCGCTGACGGCTTCTTCGAGGCATACTGGCGCCGGCCCGAGGCGTACCTGGACGAACATGTGCGCCGAGCGGTATCGGTATGGACCAGAGTGGGGCCGGAGGCCGAGAAGCGGGCAGTAGGCGCACTCCACGACGACCTTTCCTCAGGCCGGTGGGCCGAGCGCAACCACGAGCTCGTCGCGCTCGACGCGGCAGAACTCGGCCTCCGGCTGCTCGTGGCCTGAACCCCGTGCGCAACGCCGCCAGGAGTTGATCATCGGGAGTAGCGTTCGGCGATCGTGGCGAAGGCGGCCTTGGGTTCCCAGGGCAGGTCGGGGTAGGTGTCGCCGTTGCGGCCGTCGAGGACCTTGACGATTCCGAGGCTGGCGAGGTCGAGGTCGTCGCGGGGGTCGCCGTCGGGGCGGTGGGGCAGGTTGTGGAGCGCGAAGAGGTGTACGAAGGCACTGTCGACGCCCTCGCTGTCGAAGATGTCGAGCAGTTCGCCGAGGTATGTTGCCTGGCCGGCCTCGTCGCGCTGGTACCGCCCGTTCAGCCGTAGTGGTTCGCCGGTGGTCTCGTCGTATTCGAGGATCTCCATGCTGCGGGGTGCGACATCACCGGCACCCCGCCAGGTTGCGGTGCCGAAGCCGGTGATGGCGACGGGTTTGGGTTGTGCGACGAGACTGCGTACGCCGTCTCGGAACTGGTCGGCGACCTCCGCGGATCGGATGAGTTCGAGGGTCACGAAGTCGAACTGGTTCCAGTCGACGCCCTCGAACGGGATGGCGGCGTAGGTGATCTTTCCGCGGAAGCGTTCGCGGATCGCTGCCACGGCGGTGTGGAGGAAGTGGTTGAGACGGGAGCGGACTTCGGCGATTCGTTCGGCTTGGGCACCCAGGTCGGCCAGCAGCCGACCGAGTCGTTCGTCGAGCCGGTCGCCGTCGATGAACCCCCGGTTCATGATGCTCAGCTCGACGCCGGCGACGAACACGATCTCGGCTCCGTCGGCACGGAGTTGCTCGGCCCGTTCGGCGCAGTCGAGGAGCAGCGTGAGGATCTGATCGGTCGACAGGTCCAGCGGGTAGGGCGAGAACCAGACCTCCAGTCCAAGCTCGGCGGCGGCGCGGGCGGCGAGTTCCAGGCGCTGCGGGTCGCCGCCGACGATCTGGACGGCGGTGCAGTGCAGATCGTCGCGGATGATGGTCAGCTCGCGCCGGACCAGCTCGGGGTCGTAGCGCTCCACCGAGTTGTGGCCATCGCGGACGAAGCCGGTGTCGTAGGTCATGCCTTTGGCTCGCATGTGCGTTCCTTCCGGTCGGGTGCGGTCCGGGGAGTGTGTTCGCGGCGACGCTATCAAATTTTTGCGCGCACGCAAGTTTTCGTGCGCGCATACTTTGTGTCATGATGGGGGCGTGACAACAGGTCGACCCAACTTGCGCGAACGGAAGAAGCAGGCCACCAGGGAGGCGCTTCGGACAGCGGCACTGCGCCTCGCGCTGGAGCGCGGGCCGGAGAACGTCCGTGTCGACGACATCGCCGAGGCCGCAGGTGTGTCGCCGAGGACGTACAACAACTACTTCTCAAGCCGCGAGGAGGCAATCATCGCGGCGGTCACCGCGGAGCGTGGGTCACGAGTCGCCGCAGCCGTGGCAGCCCGTTCCGCCGAGGTCAGCCTCGCCGACGCCGTCATCGACGCCGTGGTGGAGCTGTACACCGATTCGGGTGATCATCCGCCGGACGCGTTGCTGATGATCACGACCAGCCCCGCTCTACGCGCCTGCTACGTCGACACCGTCACCACGATCGAGGGGCCGATCGCCGAAGCCATCGTCGAACGCCGCCCGAGCATGGATCACCTGACTGCCAAGGTGCTGTCCGCCAGCGTCGGCGCGGCTGCCAAGGTCGCGCTTCGGCAGTGGTTGCAGTCCGCGAGCGTGACCCCGTCGATGAGTGGTTTCGTCGTGCCGTCCGGGTCGCTGCCGGACCTCGTTCGGACCACATTGATGCCGCTCGCACCGGCGCTCGACGCAGCTGCGACCCACTGAGTCGGACCCCGGGCGGGCAGTGGGTCAGGAGGCTGCGGCGGGCTTTCTGGTGGGATCGGCCGAAGTGGCGCCATGTGCGGGGCGGCGGGTCAGGACCTGGGGGCCGGAAGCCGTGATGGCGACCGTGTGTTCGGAGTGGGCGGTGCGGGAGCCGTCGGCGGAGCGGATCGTCCAGCCGTCATTGTCGAACTTGATTTTGTCGGTGGAACGGCAGAACCAGGGCTCGATGGCGATGGTGAGGCCGGGTTCGAGTTTCATGCCACGGCGGGCACGGCCGTTGTTGGAGACGTGTGGGGCCTCGTGCATGGTGCGGCCGATGCCGTGGCCGCCGAACTCGGCGTTGACGCCGTAGCCGTAGGAGCGGGCGACCTCGCCGATCGCGGCGGAGATGTCGCCGAGGCGACCGCCGGGCTGGGCGGCGGTGATGGCGGCCTCCAGCGCCACCTCGGTGGCTTCGATCAGCTTCAGGTCGGCCGGGTCGGGGGTGCCGACGACGACGGAGAGCGCGGAGTCGGCGACCCAGCCGTCGATGCCGACCGCCATGTCGATGCTGAGCAGGTCACCGTCCCGCAGAACATAGTCGTGCGGCAGGCCGTGCAGCACCGCGTCGTTGACCGACAGGCACAGTACGTTGCGGAACGGGCCACGGCCGAACGATGGGGCGTAGTCCCAGTAGCAGGATTCGGCGCCGCGTTCGGAGATCCGGCGGCGGGCGTGGTGTTCGAGGTCCATCAGGTTGACGCCGACTGCGGCGACACCGCTCAGCTCGGCGAGCAGTTCGCCGACGAACTGGCCGGTCACCGCCATCCGGCCGATCTCCTCGGCGGACTTGAGCTCGATCACGACAGCCTCCCTCTCCGTGGTGCGGTATTTTTATACCACGGCGGTTCGGGGGCTCCGGAGGGATATCCTGCTGGCATGGTTCGCCAACCACTCACCGCCGAACAGATCGCAGCAGGCCAGCGCCTCGGAGCCGCCCTCCGGGCCGCGCGGGCCGGCCGCAGCCTCGTCGAGGTGGCGCTGGCGGCCGGCATCTCCCCCGAGACGCTGCGCAAGATCGAGGCGGGCCGCCTACCCGCACCGGCGTTCGGCACCGTGGTCTGCCTGAGCCAGGCCCTCGACGTCCCCCTCAGCGACCTGGCCGATGTCTGGCTGGCCGACATGGCCATCCGCCAGGCGTCCTAGAGACCAGCCGCGCTGACGCTGGTCTCACTCGGGGAGAAGACCGGCGACGTGGTGTCACCGGCGACGCGGCGTGACCAGACCCGACTCGTACGCCCAGACGACCAGTTGGGCGCGGTCGCGGCAGTGCAGCTTCGTCATCGCCCGGTTGACGTGGGTCTTGGCGGTCAACGGACTGATCATCATGCGCTCGGCGATCTCGTCGTTGCCCAACCCCCGGGCGACGAGTTCGACGATCTCCTGCTCGCGGGCGGTCAGCACATGGCGTCCGGCCGCCGGATCGGCCGGCGGTGGCCCGGCGACGAACTCACCGATGAGCGCACGCGTGACCGCCGGGGCGAGCAGCGCGTCGCCGCGAGCGACGATGGCCACGGCCTGCAGCAGGTCGGCCGGATCGGCGTCCTTGAGGAGGAAGCCGCTGGCGCCCGCGCGTAACGCGGCGAAGACGTACGAGTCGAGCCCGTAGTTGGTGAGGATGAGGACGCGGACTCCAGCGAGGTTGCCATCGACGGCGATGCGTCGGGTGGCTTCGATGCCGTCGAGTCCCGGCATCTGCACGTCCATCAACACGACGTCCGGCCGCAGGCGTCGCGCCAGCTTCACGGCGGAAGCGCCGTCAGCGGCCTCGCCAACGACCTCCAGGTCGTCCTCCGCGTCCAGCAGTGCCCGGAATCCGGCCCGCATCAGAGCCTGGTCGTCGGCGAGCAGGACCCGGATCATGCCGGCTCCCCCGTCCGGCCGGCGCCGCCACGGTCCATGGCGGACTGAGCTGGGTGGACCCGACGCGAGCGCTCGGTCATGCCGGACCATCCAGCGGGAACGTGGCCCGCACCGCGAACCCGCCGCCGTCGCAGGCGGCGGCGTGCAGCGTGCCGCCCAGCCCGGTGACCCGTTCCCGCATGCCGCGCAGACCCACCCCCGGGGTCACCGGCCGCCCCGGCGACGCCTGGCCGTCGTCGGTCACCTGCACGGTCAGCTGCGCTGGGGCGTACTCGACGTGAATCCGGGCGGTGGCGGAGCCGGCGTGACGGGCCACGTTGGTCAGAGCTTCCTGGACGACGCGATACCCGGCCTGGTCGACCTCGGCGGGCAGTTCCCGGGGCTGACCGGTGACGGCCACGTGCACCGGTACGCCAGCCGCCCGGGTCCGCTCGGCCAGCTCACCCAGCCGGGCCAGCCCGACGCAGTCCCCGTCGGCGGGTGTGCGCAGGACGTCCAGCGTCGCCCGCAGTTCCCGCATGGCGGCGCTGCTGGCCTCCTGGATCGCCAGCAGCGCGGCAGACGGTTCCTCACCGTGCTTGCGGGCCAGGTGCACGGCGATCCCGGCCTGCACCTTGATCACGGAGATGCTGTGGGTCAGCGAGTCGTGCAGATCCCGGGCGATGCGCAGACGCTCCTCCCCGGCACGGCGCAACGCCATCTCCTCGCGGGTGCGTTCTGCCTCGATCGCCCGCTGCTCGACCTGCTCCAGGTACGCCCGGCGCTGCCGCGAGACGAGCCCGGCGACGTTGGCCGCCACGAACCAACCCAGCAGCAGTGCGGTCCGCTCGGCGATCTGCTGGCCGGGACTGCCGGCGGGCGCGACCGAGAGGTCGCGGGCCAGGAAGCCGACGAGGAAGACGAGGCTGGCCAGGGCGGGGGCCAGTCGGTACCCCCGCCAGGCGGCGAGGTAGACCGCGCCGAGAACGGGAAACGCGGCCGACACCCCGGGGTGTACCCGGACGTGGAGGGCCAGCATGGCAGCGGCCACCACCGTCAACGCCACCACCGGGTACCGCCGGCACACCGCCAGGGCCGCCACCATGACCAGGACCAGCACGACGTCGATCGCCCGCACCGGGGCGGCGTCCGGCGCGAGTGCGGCGTTGCCGAGCAGGAGGACACCGAGGGCGAGGCCACCGAGGGCGTACGGCAGATCGCGGCGCATGATCGCACTGTAGAACGGTCGTCGTCAGGGAGCATCCGGCGTCCGCAGTAGATGCGGCGTACTGCGGACGCGGTATCGGGGCCGGGCAAGTGTCTGCGGCGGCACGACGTTTTCCCGGCCCGCTGAGGCAAGCATCGAGCCCATGGCATACCGCTTCTTCAGTCCCGCTCCGCCGCGGACGGCGACCGGTCTCACCGCGCAGGTCTACCGGCAGCTGCGCGACGAGTTCCTCGGGCCGCTGCCTACCTTCCAGGCGCTGTCGGCCGTGCCGGAGGTGCTGGCCGCGACCTGGGCGTTGATGCGCGAGGCCCTGCTCGCCGGGGACGCGTCCCGGGTCGACCGTGAACTCGTCGCGTCGGCGGTGTCCCGGGCCAACCGCTGCCGGTTCTGTGTCTACGCCCATGTGATGCTGCTGCACGCACTCGGCGAGCACGAGCTGGCCGAGGTCATCGCCCGGGGTGAGACGCCACCGGCACCGAGGCACGCCGCGCTCGCCGCCTGGGCCGAGGACAGCCGTAGCCCGGTGGCCGCCGATTGGTCCAGCCCGTATCGACCTGAGGTCACCGGCACCCTGCTCGCCTTCCACTTCATCAACCGGATCGTCTCGGCACTGCTCGAACCGGATCTACTGCCTGGCGGCCTGCAGCGGTCCCCGATGGTGCGGTCCGCGGCGGGCCGGCTCTATGGCCGGGCGGCCCGGGAGCCGAAGGAGCCCGGCCGCAGCCTGTCGCTGCTCGGCGCCGGCCCGGCCACGCCACCGGCCTGGGCCGGAGACAGCCCGGTCGGCGCCGCGTACGCGTCGTTGCGGAACGCCGCCATGCAGGGCGGATCCCTCCTGAGCGACGTGGCTCGCCAGACCGTCACGGGCACCGTGCGGTGGGAGGACGGACGGCACCCGGCCCGACCCGCGGAGTGGACCGCCGATCTGATCCGGGACCTGCCCGGCACTGACCGCGTCGGGGCGCGGATCGCG
Organism: Micromonosporaceae bacterium KJ-029; assembly: GCA_005402585.1. GTDB lineage: Bacteria > Actinomycetota > Actinomycetes > Mycobacteriales > Micromonosporaceae > Micromonospora. The sequence goes on from BIFP01000035.1 coordinate 36,423, forward strand.
CTGCTGGCGGCGTTCGCACCCAGCGCGATCCGCGCCGGCGACGTCACTCTGTGGCGGCTGTCCCATCCGGCCGACGGCGACCTCGTGCGGCTGGTCGCGTACGGGGCGATCGCGGCCACCGACCACGTTGCCCAGGCCCTGTCCCCGGCTCATTCCTAGGAGGTCACCATGCGCAAGGCCCTCGTCGTCGTCACCAGTGTGTTGCTCGCCGCGTTCGTCCTGCAGTTCGTCTTCGCCGCCGTCGGCGCGTTCACGAAACCCGCGAGTGAGGGCGCCTATACCCTGCATAGCGTCACTGGGATGGCCGTCATACCCGTCCTCATCCTGCTCACCACCCTGTTCGCCGTGCTGGCCAAGGCACCGGGCCGGCTCATCGGGCTGGCGATCCTGCCGCTCGGCCTCGTCGTCCTGCAGGCGCTCATCGCCATGCTCGCGAACGCGTCCACCGACATCGCGGGCGCCAGTACCCCGTTCGGCCTGACCATCGCCGGGCTGCACGCGCTCAACGGAATCATCGCGGTACACGTCGTGGTCAGCGTTCTCCAGGCGGCGCGAAAGCTGGCCCACCCGCCGCCGGCCGGCGCCGCCCGGGTGGCCGTCCGGGAAGGGGAGCCGGCATGACGACCGGCTCGCTGCTCGCGGCGGACCTCGTGATCACGGTCCTCGCGATCGCCGGGTGGCTCGGCGGCGGTGCCGCCTCGGCCGCCCGGCGCCGTCGGCTCGCGCTGTGCCTCGCCGCCTTCGCGCTGGTCGCCACATCGGCCCGCGCGATCACGATCACCGTGCTCGCCCACGCGGGCTGGTGGTTCGCGGCGGAAAAGGTCCTCATCGCCGCTCCCCTGTCGCTCGCGGCGGTGGTCGTCGCCGGGCCACGGCTGCTGCGGCCCCCGGGCGACATCCGGTCCGCGGCGGTCCCGCTCCTCTTCGCCGGGTACGCCACGAGCAGCGCCCTGCTCGTGACGGTCCTGCACGGCTATCCGGCGTCGGCGGGCACGGGACTACTGGCGGTCGCCGGAGTCGTCGCGGTCACTGCCGTCTCGTGGCGGGCTCTCGGCGCGCGCCCGTCGCGGACGGTTTCCCGGGCGGCCCTCGTGGTGGCGGTCACGGCGCTGCTGGCCGGAACCGGGCTCGCCGCCGCCCCGAGAACTGCTCCCGCCGTACACAATCATGAATATCGAGAGGTGCGGACCGTGGGCGAACCGACCAGGCGGTTCACCCTGACAGCCGGGACCGCAACGGTGCGCGTGAGCGGCCGCGACGTCGCGGCGTGGGCCTTCAACGCACAGGTTCCCGGGCCCGAGCTGACCGCCACCGTCGGCGACGTCCTGGAGGTGACCCTGCACAACCGGAACATCTCGCGGGGCGTCACGCTGCACTGGCACGGGTACGACGTGCCGAACAGTCAGGACGGGGTGCCCGGCGTGACGCAGGCAGCCGTCCTGCCCGGACAGGAGTTTGTCTACCGGTTCCGGGCCGACCAGGCCGGCACCTACTGGTACCACACACACTCGGTGTCCGACGTCGGCGTGCGGATGGGGCTCTACGGCGTCCTGGTGGTGCGCCCGGCACCGGCGACCGGCGTCGACGTCACGGTGCCGGTGCACACGCTGGCCGGCCTTCCGCTGCCCGCACCGCGAACGGAGCCCGTCGAGGCCGGGACGCCCGTGCGGCTGCGGCTGATCAACACCGACAGCACGACCCACCGGTACGCCCTGGCCGGGGCCCCGTTCCGAGCCGTCGCCATCGACGGTTACGAATTGCGAGGCTCGACGCCGCTGGTGGACACCGCCGTGCTGATCCCGGCCGGGGGCCGCTACGACCTGGTGTTCGTCGCGCCCGCCACGCCGGTGGCGCTGTTCGTCGACGGACGGGCGGTCTACTCGACCGGACCGGTGTCAGCGGCGACAAGCGCGTGGCCGCTGCTGGATCCGCTCACCTACGGCGTGGCTTCTCCGGTGCCGTGGTCTCGGTTCGACCAGGAGTTCACCCTGGTTCTCGACCGCGGCCTCGACCTACGCGGGCTGCTTCCGCGGTACGCCCACACCGTCAACGGCGCAGCCGATCCGGACATCCCGCCTCAGGTTGTCCGCCTCGGCGACATCGTCAAGCTCACCATCGTGAACCGATCGCTGGTGGTGCACCCGTGGCATCTGCACGGCCATCACGTCCTGGTGCTGTCCCGCAATGGAAAGCCGGCGACGGGAAGTCCGTTGTGGCTGGATTCCTTCGACGTTCGCCCCGGCGATGTCTGGCAGGTAGCTTTCCTGGCCGACAACCCCGGGATGTGGGCCAACCACTGCCACAACCTGCCACATGCCGACGCCGGGATGATGCTGCACCTGATGTACGGGTGAGCGTCCGTTGTGAACACATTCGTTACTGGCCGTTGGCCTCTAATCAGGTCGGCGAGGAGAAGCCTGCTGTCAGATGGGCGACATGAAGACTACTGACATTGACAGCCCCTTCAGGGAGGGCCATCGTCAACAGGGCCGACTCGCCCAGCTATCGGCACCAGCGGTTGACGCTGGCAATTTCGCATCCAGCCTGGCGGGCCGCCTGGTGGCGCCTGCGCGGCCCGAAGGAGCGCGACATATGAGCACGTCATTCGGCCGAGCACTGGGGGTTACCGGCTCGGTGCTCAGTGGAGTGACTGCTGGTTTCATAACGAACAAGATCACCGATAAATGGAACTGGACGTTGGCCGCCGCACTTCTTGTCACGGCGGCCATCATGGTGATCTCGCAGCTTTGGCTGTCGCAACTGGAGCGGCGATCCGACAATGTCAGTGCGTCAGGAACCGGCGCTATCGCCGCAGGTGGCTCCGTCACCGCCGACATCGAGACCAGAGCGCGTGGCCGCGGGAACCGCGCAAGACCTGCAACTACGGACGGTGTGTCGGCATCAGGTACCGGATCCGTGGCCGCTGGAAGAAACGTCAAAGGAAGGATCAGGATCGACTCCAGCGACAACTGAAGGGGGTTGCTGTGCTCAGGCGCGAGCGAGTGGAAGCCGCTGGCCAAGGGTCCGTAGCCGCAGGACGCAACATCAGCGCCCCCATCACGATAACCAATGTTGCCACTGGCCCGCTCCAACGACCGATGGCGGGGATATCGACGCACCCGCCGTTCCTCCTGCTGCCAAGGCGCCTACGCGGACGAGAGAGCCTGGTGGCCGAGATCGTCAAAGCGGCGAGGAGACCCGGACCATCACTCAAGCCGGGCAACGAGAGGCACAACAGGATATGGGTGCTGCACGGGCTCGGCGGCGTGGGAAAGTCTGCGGTCGCGTTGACGGTTGCCCGGGATTTACAGACGCACGCCAGAACATACTGGGTCAATGCCTCCGATCGGTCTGAGCTACAGGCTGCGATGTGGGCAGCGGCCCGGGACCTGAGCAACAATGAGGATGCAAGGCTGCCGGCATCGCCCGCCGAGCCGAGTGCGATCGACTCGATCTGGGCAATTTTTGAGTCTGCGACAGACGATTGGGTGCTGGTACTGGACAACGCCGACAATCCTCAGTTCCTTGCCGCCGACGGATACCAGAGACCAGCTGGCAACGGTTGGCTCCGTCAACCCTCACGGGGATTCATCCTGGTTACCAGTCGCATAGGAACACGGGCCGCGTGGGGAGACGCAGCAATAATTCGGCGCATGGATCCGCTTCCGCCGAACCCCGGCGCGGAGATAATACTTGATCTACTGGACCCTAAGCGGCGAGCTGGAGTTGCTTTACACAACGAGGCCAAGGCGATATCCGATCGACTGTGCGGCTTGCCGTTGGCCCTCAGGGCTGCGGGGCAGTATCTCGCCTCAGCACATACTCCCCCAACGGCGGAGCTACTCAAGAGGTATCGAACCGCGCTGGATTCAAGGTTCGGTCAGATAATAGATGCCTCGACGTCGGCGGGTTCGGTGGTCTCGGATGCCACCGACTCACGGAACATGGTAACGGCAACATGGGGACTATCCCTTGATTTTCTCGATCAGCGCGGTTTCTCTGAAGCAAATCCAGTTATTCAGGTTCTTTCCTGCTACGGGGCCTCTCCCGTGCCGTTGGCCCTGATTCCACCCTTGGCCGACCTCCAGCGGAACGGCACGCGTGCCGCTCAGAATGTGCAAAGGCTTCGCGAGGTTCTCAGCGCGCTGCGGGAGCTGGCACTGCTGGAAACTAATTTTGGGCCGACACGGCTTGGCGACGGCCAAGACATCTCGGACGTGTGGAGCGACGAGGTGCTTGTCCATCCCTTGGTTTCCGAGGTGATCTCAGAGAACCTGAACAAGGATCCGGAGAAGGCCCTCCGGATCCGAAGTGCGACCGTCGACCTGTTGACGGGTCTGTGCGAGCGATTGAAGGCCTCGCCGGACAAATGGCGCATGCTTTCGACCTTGGAACCGCATTTGAGGGCCGTCACCAAGCGTTGCGTCTCTGATCAAGCGTTCTGCAACCCTTCCTCCGCAAAGAGGTTGGCGCAGGTTCTCGGCGTGCTGGCGCCGGATCTGTCGAGGGATGCGTCGTCGAGCGCCAGGCTTGACGACCTGGTGGCCTATCGCAAGCTCGCCACGTCGGTTCTCGGGGCCAGGTCCAAGGCTGCCAAGCGGATCCGCCACCGAATGGGCCATCACCTTTGGGAGTTGGGTAACCATGGCGATGCCCTCGTAGAGTTCAGGTCGGCCGCACCTCTTGTCGTCAGGGTGATTTGGGCCTGCAACAAGACGCTTGGCGAAATGGTGGCGGTATCCATGTGCGGCCTGGTGATACCTGGCGGCGACAACGCGGAAGCACAGAGCGACTTCGCCCGGAGTCAACTGAAAGTATTGAGCCGCACACCATGGCGCAACTCCGAGCGCTCATTGAGGAATCGTTTCAATCTCGCGCGGATTTTGCATGCGAATGGAGCGTATGCGGAGGCCGAGGCGCAGTACCGGGCCGTCCTCGCCGTCCTGCAGGAGGATCTGGGCGCCAACCATCGCGACACCCTGGCCACCAGGCATCACCTCGCCGGCTTGTTGCAGGACCGCGGTGAGCTGGACGAGGCGGAAAGTGAGTCCCGCGCTGTTCTCGCCGCCCTACAGGAGACCCTGGGCCCAGACCACGCCGAAACTCGTTCGACCCGGTACCGCCTCGCCGGCGTGCTGAAGGCCCGTGGCGACCTGGACGCGGCCGAGGCCGAGTACCGCACCGTCCTCGCCGCCGAACAGGAGACCCTCGGCGCCAACGACCGCGACACCCTGATCACCCGGCACAACCTCGCCGGCCTACTCAAAGCCCGTGGCGACCTGGACGCGGCCGAGGCCGAGTACCGCACCGTCCTCGTCGCCCAACAGGAGACCCTCGGCGCCGACCACCACCACACCCTGATCACCCGGCACAACCTCGCCGGGCTGCTGAATGCCCGCGGCGATCTGGACGCGGCCGAGGCCGAGTACCGCAGCGTCCTCGCCGCCGAACAGGAGACCCTCGGCGCCGACCACCGCGACACCCTGATCACCCGGCACGACCTCGCCAGCCTGCTCAAAGCCCGCGGCAACCTCGACGCGGCCGAGGCCGAGTACCGAACCGTCCTCGCCGCCCGACAGGAGGCGCTCGGCGCCAACCACCGCGACACCCTGATCACCCGGCACGACCTCGCCAGCCTGCTCAAAGCCCGCGGCAACCTCGACGCGGCCGAGGCCGAGTACCGAACCGTCCTCGCCGCCCGACAGGAGACCCTCGGCGCCAACCACCCCCAGACCCTGATCACCCGGCACGACCTCGCCGAGGTGCTGGAAGCCTGCGGTGACCTCGACGCGGCCGAGATCGAGTACCGAACAGCCCTTGCCGCACGGTCGGATGCCACGTACTCCACCCAGTCCGATTCCAAAACCAGCGAACCTCACCTACGGCGCCACCTGGCCAAGGTGCTTAAGGCGCGCGGTGACCTGGACGCGGCCGAGGCCGAGTACCGAACCGTCCTCGCCGCCGAGGAGGAGAGGTTGGGCGCCAACCATCGCGAGATCCTGATCACCCGGCACGACCTCGCGGGACTGCTGGGAGCTCGCGGCGACCTGGACGCGGCCGAGGCCGAGTACCGAACCGTCCTCGCCGCCGAACGGGAGACCCTCGGCGCCGACCACGCCGAAACTCGCGTAACCCGATACCACCTCGCCGGAGTGTTGAAGGCCCGTGGTGACCTGGACGCGGCCGAGGCCGAGTACCGAACCGTTCTCGCCGCCGAGCAGGAGGCATTGGGCGCCAACCACCGCGACACCCTGATCACCCGGCACGACCTCGCCGGCCTACTGGAAGCCCGCGGCGACCTCGACGCCGCCGAGGCCGAGTACCGAACCGTCCTCGCCGCCCAACAGGAGACCCTGGGCCCGGACCACGCCGACACTCGCGCGACCCGGGGGCGCCTCGCCAACCTGCTGAAGGCCCGTGGCGACCTCGACGCCGCCGAGACCGAGTACCGAATCCTTCTCGCCGCCCTACAGGAAACCTTGGGCCCAGACCACGCCGAAACTCGCGCAACGCGGTACCGACTAGCCGGCCTATTGGAAGCCCGCGGCGACCTCGACGCCGCCGAAGCCGATTACCGAACCGTCCTCGCCGCCGAACAGGAGGCATTGGGCGCCAACCACCACGACACCCTGATCACCCGGCACAACCTTGCCAGCCTGTTGGAAGCCCGCGGTGACGTGGACGCGGCCGAGGCCGAGTATCGAACCCTTCTCGCCGCCCAACAGGAGGTCCTCGGGGCCAACCACCGCGACACCCTGATCACCCGGTACCGCCTCGCCGGGCTGTTGGGAGCCCGTGGCGACCTGGACGCGGCCGAGGCTGAGTACCGAACTCTTCTCGCCGCCCTACAGGAAACCCTGGGCCCGGACCACGCCGAAACTCGCGCAACCCGATACCGCCTCGCCGGCCTGCTGAAGGCCCACGGCAACCTCGACGCGGCCGAGGCCGAGTACCGAACCGTCCTCGACGCCGAAGAAAGAACCATCGGCGCCAACCACCACGACACCCTGATCACCCGGCATGACCTTGCCAGCCTGCTGGGAGCCCGCGGCGACCTCGACGCCGCCGAGACCGAGTACCGAACCCTTCTCGCCGCCCTACAGGAGAGTCTCGGCGCCAACCACCGCGAAACCTTGGTCACCCGGCACAACCTCGCCGAGTTGCTGAGAGCCCGCGGCGACCTCGACGCCGCCGAGACCGAGTACCGGACCGTCCTCGCCGCCCAACACGAAACCCTCGGCCAAGACCACGCCGACAGTCGTGCAACCCGGTACCGCCTCGCCGGCCTGCTGAAGGCGCGGGGTGACCTGGACGCGGCCGAGGCCGAGTACCGAATCGTTCTCGCCGCCGAGCAGGAGGCGTTGGGCGCCAATCACCGCGACACACTGATCACCCGACACGACCTCGCCAGCCTGCTGGAAGCCCGCGGCGAGCTCGACACGGCCGAGGCCGAGTATCGAGCTGTTCTCGCCGCCCGACACGAAAGCCTTGGCCCAGAGCACGCCGAAACTCGCACGACCCGCTACCGCCTCGCCGGGCTGCTGAAGGCCCGTGGCGACCTCGACGCCGCCGAGGCCGAGTACCGAATCGTCCTCGCCGCCGAACAGGAGGCGTTGGGCGCCAACCACCGCGACACACTGATCACCCGACACGACCTCGCCAGCCTGCTGGAAGCCCGCGGCGATTTCGACGCGGCCGAAACCGAGTTCCGGACCGTCCTCGCCGTACGGTCGGATGCCACGGACTCCACCCAGTCCGATTACCGAATCAGCGAACTCCACCTACGGCGCCACCTGGCCAACCTGCTGAATGCTCGCGGTGACCTCGACGCGGCCGAGGCCGAGTATCGAGCCGTTCTCGCCGCCCAGCAGGAGACCCTGGGACCCGACCACGCTGATACTCGCGCGACCCGGGACCGCCTCGCCGGCCTGCTGACGGCCCGCGATGATCGGCGCTGACCGCGAGGAAGTTGCGGTAGTCACCGTGGGCTCACCCGCCGGATCGTGCGAAACGCACCGTCGGCGTGACCGAGCCCCCGGCCCTCGGCGGGCGACAAAAGCAAAGGCAAGGAGATTTCGCTCCTTGCCACTTCTAACGTATACCGCACCGGGGGGCTTGCGGCAAGACCCGGGTCTTGCCGCAGAATCGTCGGCCGGACGCGGCACCGACGCGGAAACGGGGGCACGACGTGGGTGTGTTGTCGATGTACGGAGGACACGGCGACCTCGAACCGCTGATGAGATTGGCGGTGCAGTTGCGGGCGCGTAACGCCGAGGTGCGGGCTGCCGCGGAGGTGTCGCGGTGATCGAACAGTACGTGTTGGATCTTCAAGAGGTTGACGAGACGCAGGTCGCGGTCGTTGGCGGCAAGGGCGCGCACCTGGGCGGGCTGTCGCGGATCGACGGCGTCCGGGTGCCGGCGGGGTTCTGCGTGACGACGGACGCCTTCCGGCGGATCATGGCGGAGGCGCCGTCGATCGACGATCGGCTCGATCAGCTGTCGCGCCTGAACCCGGACGACCGGGAGATGATCCGCACGCTCAGCGCGGAGATCCGCCGAACCATCGAAGGGATTGCCGTCCCGGAGGATCTGGCGGCGGCGATCACCCGCGCGCTCGCCCATTTCGGCGAGCAGGCCGCCTACGCCGTGCGATCCAGCGCGACGGCAGAGGACCTGCCGACAGCGTCCTTCGCCGGGCAGCAGGACACGTACCTGAGCGTGGTGGGGCCGGCGGCGACCCTCCAGCACGTCGGCCGGTGCTGGGCATCGCTGTTCACCGAGCGGGCCGTGATCTACCGTCTGCGCAACGGCTTCGACCACCGTACGGTCCGCATGGCCGTGGTCGTGCAGCAGATGGTCTTCCCGGACGCGGCCGGCATCCTGTTCACGGCCGACCCCGTCACGGGCAACCGGAAGGTCGCCACCGTGGAGGCCAGCTTCGGCCTCGGCGAGGCCCTGGTTTCCGGCCTGGTGAATCCGGACGTCTTCAAGGTGTGCGACGGCGAGATCGTTGCCAGGACGGTCGCCGCCAAACAGCGTGCCGTTCACGCCCTGCCGGCCGGCGGGACGCGGGAAGTGGCGGTCGACCCGCAGCGACAGGAGCAGCCGGCGCTGACGGATGCGCAGGGCGTGCGGCTCGTGCAGCTCGGGCGGCGGATCGAAGCGCATTTCGGCCGCCCGCAGGACATCGAATGGTGCCTGGTCGACGACGGCTTCCAGATCGTGCAGAGCCGGCCGATCACCACGCTGTTCCCCATCCCCGCGGCCCACGACCGGGAGAACCACGTCTACGTCTCCGTCGGTCATCAGCAGATGATGACCGACCCCATGAAGCCACTGGGCGTCTCCGTGTGGCAGCTGACGGCCATGGCGCCGATGCACGAGGCCGGCGGGCGGCTGTTCGTCGACGTCACCCGACGCCTGGCCTCGCCCGCGAGCCGCGCCGGCCTCCTGGACGTCATGGGGAGGGGCGATCCGCTGATCAGGGACGCGCTGGAGACCGTCCTCGACCGCGGCAACTTCGTCCCGACGCTTCCCGACGGGGGTCCCGGTGGGCCGCCACCGGGCGGCGGGTCCGCCCCGATCGAGACCGATCCGGCCATCGTCACCGAGCTGATCGAGCGCAGCCAGACGTCCATCGCCGCCCTGCGGGGCGACATCCGGACGAAGACCGGGCCGGCGCTGTTCGACTTCCTGCTGGAGGCATTCCAGGAGCACAAGCGAGTCCTCAGTGATCCCCTGAGCGTGCAGGCGATCATGGCGGGGATGGAGGCCACCTGGTGGCTCAACGACCAGCTGCGGGAGTGGCTGGGCGAGAAGAACGCGGCCGACACCCTCACGCTGTCCGCCCCCGGCAACGTCACGTCGGAGATGGGGCTGGCGCTGCTCGACGTGGCCGACGTGATCCGTCCGCATCCGGAGGTGGTGGCGTTTCTACAGGGCGTCGACGACGAGGGCTTCCTGGACGAGCTGCCGAAGTTCGCGGGCGGGGCCGAAGCACGCGACGCCATCGAGGGCTACCTCGACCGGTACGGCATGCGCTGCGTCGGCGAGATCGACATCACCAGGCCGCGTTGGCGCGAGCGGCCCACCACGCTCGTGCCCGTGATCCTCGACAACGTCAGGAACTTCGAGCCGGGCGCCGCCGAGCGGCGCTTCGAGCAAGGACGGCAGGCGGCGCAGAAGAAGGAACAGGACGTGCTCTCACGCTTGCGGGCCCTGCCGGACGGGGAGCAGAAGGCCGACGAGACCAAGCGGATGATCGACCGGGTCCGGACCTTCATCGGCTACCGGGAGTACCCGAAGTACGTCATCGTCAGCCGCTACCTCGTCTACAAGCAGGCCCTGCTGGAAGAGGCCGAGCGCCTCGTGCAGGCCGGCGTGCTCCCGGAGAAGGAGGACATCTTCTACCTCACGTTCCAGGAACTCCACGACGTCGCGCGCTCGAATCAGGTGGATGACCAGCTCATCCAGCAGCGCATGGACGCGTTCCGGTCGTACCGGGCGCTCACGCCACCGCGGGTGCTCACGTCCGATGGCGAGGCCATCGCCGGGGCGTACCGGCGCGACGACGTGCCGGCTGGTGCCCTGATCGGCTTGCCGGTCTCCGCCGGGACCATCGAGGGGAGGGCCCGGGTCATCCTCGACATGGCGGAGGCCGATCTTGAGGCGGGCGACATCCTGGTCACGGCCTACACCGACCCCAGCTGGTCGCCCCTGTTCGTCGCGATCACGGGCCTGGTGACGGAGGTGGGCGGCCTGATGACCCACGGCGCGGTGATCGCCCGGGAATACGGCCTGCCGGCCGTCGTGGGCGTGGAGCAGGCCACCCGGCTGATCCGGGACGGGCAGCGGATCCGCGTGCACGGCACCGACGGGTACGTCGAGATCCTGCCTTGACCGATCACCTCGTAGGTCGCCACCCGCTCCAGCCAGTCATGGGCCAGGTGGCCCGAGGAACGGCAGCATCCGGGCCGCCAAAGACAGGTGGTAGAGCGCGTCACCGGCCAACACCACATCCACGCCGTCGCCGTCGCCGTCAAGCAGATCACTCGACGGCGGCCCGCCTCGGCTTCGAGTCGTGCCCAGAGGCCACCGCCGTGGCGACGGGCGAGGCCTCGTCGCCACGGCTTGGCGGAGTCAACGTCAGACCGGACGGATGTTGGCGGCCTGAAGGCCCTTCTGGCCCTGCTCGACGTCGAACTCGACCCGCTGGTTCTCTTCCAGGCTGCGGAACCCGCTCGATGAGATGGCCGAGAAGTGGGCGAAGACATCAGCGCCGCCACCATCCTGCGCGATGAAGCCGAAGCCCTTTTCCGCGTTGAACCACTTGACCGTGCCGAAAGCCATGTCTTCTCCTCTGAGTATCGGATAGGGCCACGTACGGGCCCTTGGTTGCCGCCGCTGCTGGTCCGGAAGAACCGGCAGAACAAAAGCGCCTGGCGGGTTAGATACCCACCAGGCGCTGGCAAAGTATGCGACAAACCGACGGTTGCAACCCGGTGAGGTTAGCACGGGCGCCGCGGTGTCTTCGCTGTCAGCGCTGACCGCGCCGGCTACCCACGCGCGTGCCGGAAGATCGACCGCCAGCGCAGCGCGCGGGAGAGGCTTGGAAAGTCGTCGGGCGAGTGCCGCGGGAACCACGTCCGCGCCACGGGGCGTCACGAAGCGGCGCTCGCCCGGGGCGAGTTCGGTGAGCAGCGGGTCACCGGACGATGTGGGCGACTGGGTTGGAGAGGTACCGCCGCACGAGGACGTCGACGCCCGCGTCGAGCGTCGCCGAGAACAGCAGCCGCTGGGAGCCGGGGCGGGCCCCGATGGCATTTTGGGTTAGAGTTCAGCTGGCTGAGCAAAACGGATCAACGCCCCCCGGCAAGCGGCCGGATCCGCCCCGCTCACTTCCCGCACCCGGCTTGCATGTGCGAGCGGGTGAGTCGCGCGTTGGCGCGCAAACTTGGAGCAGCTGTTGACTGATGTAACCGCGCATGACTCGAATTTGTTCCGTGAAGCACCGGAAGCAGGTGCCCCTTCCGCCCACACACCTGCCGTCGACGTAAGTTCGGGTGCGATGACCCGCCTGCGCACCCCGTTCCGTGTTGAGAGTGACGCCGACCAGAAGCCGACGACCCCGCCCGTCGCCGTCGCGTCGGCCATCCCGAGCAACGTATCCGCGTCGAGGAGCCGCCGCGACCCGCGACCGCCGCACCCGTCGTGACCCTGGTCGGGGTGGTCGCCCCAGTGCAGCCGGGGCCTCGCGACGTCTATATCCGCACCGACGGCCAGCGATGGGAAGTAGAGGCGCAGACCGGCGGCATCGCAGGCCGGTCGAGGCTGCACACCTGTCCGAGTCGGACGTCGGCAGAGATCCTGACCGACGCATGGCTGGGTAGTCGTCGTCAAGAGTGGCGGGAAATGGTGCCCTGACAGTGGGATGTCAGGAGCACTCCTGGCAGACCTCCTGGCCGTCGGGCTCCGCAGCGAGCTGATTGCGGTGGTGGACCAGGAAGCAGCGCGCGCATCGGAACTCGTCCGGCTGCATCGGCACGACCGCCACGATCAATTCCTCGCCGGACAGATCCGCGCCGGGCAACTCGAAGTTCTCGGCAGCCTCGGCCTCGTCGAGGTCGACTCTCGCTGACTGCGACGCCGCTCCGCGCGTCTTGAGTTCCTCCAGGCTGTCGTCTTCAACCTCGACGGCGGGTCGGCGCGGTGCGTCGTAATCGACGGCCTTGCTCATCGTGATGGCCTCTCCGACTTTGGTTCATGGGTGTCACGACGAGAGATCGCGGGGATCAGGTCGCGGCGCTCAAGAGAGCGGTGGAAGGGTAGCGCTCGCCCTTGGACGCGAGGGGCACCAAAGGCAGCGATCGCCGCCCCGGCGGAGCATGACTCCGCACCCCCCCGGCCACGGCCGGTCCCGGGAATTCGGGGCGACGCAGAAGGTGCAGTACCGGGCTCGCACCGACAACGGCAGGCCGCGCATCCGCTTGGCGCCAACCGCGATGGTTATCCTATCGGTTGGCTAAGGCCGTCGACGTACCGGCACCCTGCTCTTCCCGAGTCGCTCCCCCGCCACCATCGCCGCGCACACGGGAGTCTTGTGCCGACAAAGGCTCCACGGACGGATCAGCCGCTTCGGCGGTTACCCCACTGACGTGGGCTCTGGACCGAGCCCCGACCGCCGAGGCGCTGACTCTTTTCATGAGGTTGAGGCGAGGCGACCTTGCCCTTTGCGCGTCGGGCAGCCCGATTTGCGTAAACGGCAGGCTCGTCGGTCTCGGTCTCTGCCGTGGTTGGCATGTCGGCGTCTGTGGCGTGGGCGTCTTGAACGGGCTCAGGCTCCGCCATCGGTATCTCCCTGGATTCGTGGGGGCGCCCTGCGGACCATCGCCAGCCGGCGGACGCGGACTGGTCGGCGCCGGTGTGGGCACGTTGACGGTATCGCAACGCCGAGCCCGTCCAATCGACGGTCCCTAGACCGTGATCGTTGACCTCGGTTGGCCCGACGTGGCACCGGTTGCCCTGCGGCGGCACCGGCTGGCATAGCGGCTGATCGACCGCTACGTAGCGTCAGGTCGGGCTGGTACAAGCGGACCGGAGGAGGTCCCCGGCTTGCTCGACGGCGGTGGTGAACATGGCCTGGTTGATCCAGTCCGGGACCATGAGCAGCAGCGTCCAGTTCCACCGCGACTTGTCCCGCGCCGTCGTGAAGGAATCCATGTCCTCAGCCCACGACAGGCCTTCCAGGGGCGGTACGACGTAGTCGCGCCCGAGGTCTGCCTTGCTGGCGAACTTCAGCTTGTACGCCACCGGGTAAGAGCGACCGGCAGTAGGGCGGTGGAGGCGAGGCGGGTCCTGGCCGAGGATGGCTAGGCGGAGGAGGAGGCCATGCCGGTGTTGCATGGCCGACGACGACAACGCCGCCAGCCGAAGTGCCAGGGCGCGTCGCAGCCCCGCCAGTCCTATTGCCGGTCGCTCTAAGCGCTTCGACCGCCGTGGTGAAGGCGGGCGATGTGTTGGGGTCGCCGTGGCCGTCGATCATGAGGTATCGCATGTCGGGCACGTCAACGATCCGGAACCGGCCCCGTGGTGCTTGGTAGGTGTCGAGGGTCTTCTTGAAGTCAATCTTGTTCGTCATGGGGTACCTGGGCTCGGGTGGTGAGCCACTGCCCTTCTGGATCGCCATGCGTCGGAGACGCGGGCTTCAGACGCTTCCGCTCGACAACGCTACTTGCGGTCACCACACTCAGCTGCGGCACGTCCTTCGCGACAACGGCGCCCGCGCCGACGACCGAGCCGCGACCGATTGTCACGCCAGGGGTGATCGTGGCTGCGGCGCCGATCCACACATCGTCCTCGATGACGATGGGCGCGTGCGTGATGAAGTCGTACCGCTCGTCGAGTTCGACCGGGTGTCCGGCCGTGCTCAGAGTCACTCGGGGGCCGATCAGCACGCGGTCACCGATGGTGATGCCCCCGTAGTCGAGGAAGAAGCATCCCTGATTGATGAACACGCGCTCTCCGAACGATGCGCCAAGCCCGTAGTCGCAATAGAACGGGGGCAGGATGGACAGAGAGTCAGGGATCGGTTTGCCGAAGATCTCGGTCAGCACCGTCCTACGCGCGTCGAGATCGTCAAACGGCAGCACGTTGAGGCGTGAGGTCAGGTTCATGACGAGCTGTACGCGCTCCGCGAAGGCTCGTGACTCATGCGTCCGTGCTCGTAGGCGTTGCTCGTTGCGCATCAGGCGATGCTGGCACAGCGAGTCAGAGAACCGGTGAGGACCAACCGGCAGGGAACGCGTCACTCCGTGATAGTGGGCCGGGTCTGCCAGCCCTGGAAAGTGAGCTTCAAGGCGGCCAGGTGCGGGATGCGCTCGGTTCAGCGTTGCAGCCCGTCCCATGACCATCGCGGAATACTCAGGCCCTCGGGGACGTCGTCAACGGACTCATGGTAACGCGACATGGTCGTCGTGGTGGCCCAGGCGAAGTAGTCGTGCAGCACCTGCCGGAGTGGCTCGGCCGTCAGCCCCACGTCCTCCAAGGCCTGGTCGAAACAGACGATCGCCCGGCGGTCCATCTCCTCGTGCGGGCCATTGCCGCTGTGGATCCGCACGACCGACGTCTCGTCGCCACAAGTATCGAGTAGGTGGTAGGCCCCCCGAGGGCCTCGGCCCAGTACGCAGCGAGGCGCTCGTGGTGCCGAGGATGGAATCCGTGGCCGAACGCGTGGCTGGTTCAAGAGGTTTCGAAGCACCGGGCATGGCCGGGAACTCCAGAATGTGTACGCCGACCTCTTCTACGCAAGTGACCGCAGCGGTCATACCGCCTCGGTCTTCAACCGGTGCCCTGTGTACGGCTGGGACGGTCGCTGGAAGCATGCGCCGGACACGCGGGACTCAACCGTGCGGACGTGCCGGAAGCCTTGGCGGCGGTAGTAGTCGTGTAGGCGCTGGTTGGTGGTCCAGGCATCCAGCCGCAGCCAGGTCAGACCCGCCTCGTAGGCTCGGCCGCCGGCCCAGTCCAGCATCTCGCCACCGATGTTCTGGTTGGCGTGGGGCAGCGGGATCATCATCTTCGCCGCGTACAGCGCGTCGGCGGGGTCGTCCTCCGGGTGCCACAGCGCCTCCGGGTCTCGATCCGGCTTCCAGAGGCCGTCAACGTCGAGGTAGGCGGTCAGGGTGATCGTGGCAATCGGTTCCTCACCGTCCCACACCATCCAGGTCTGTCCGGCCGAGACGGTCGACGCAACGGCGGATCGTGGCAGCGGGATAGACCACTGCTCCTCACCTCGGGCGGCCAGCCAGGCAACCCGCTCGCGCCTCCAGCTCATGATGATGTCAACGTCGCGTGGCCGTGCAGGAACGATGATCACTTCGGTGCTTCCTCCGGCCGGAACTTTGCGATGAGGGACGCATCACCGTGGGTGCTGACGATGCGGTTGCGGTCGCCGGCGAAAGCGGTGAAGGACACCCGGACCGGCCGCTTCTCCGTGTAGCCGGTGCGGATGAACAGCAGCACCGGCGTTCCCGGCGGCAGCCGCAGCAAGGACGCTTCCTCCGGCGTCGGCATCCGCGAGACGTACTCGTCGTAGTAGCCCGTCTGGGAGTACCCGCGTTCGGCGAGAAGCCGGGTCGTGCCCTGCGGGATGTCTCTCGGCGACAGCAACTCGGTGATCTCGTTGGCCAGGTCCATCGGGTAGTAGGTGTCCTGCATGGACGACGGCTCTCCGTTGACTTGACGGACGCAGCGCCGCAGCACCGCCGCCGACTCAGGCTCAACGTGCAGGCGCTTGGCCAAATCCTTCGATACGAGCTCAATCGACAGCCGGAATTCCTGGGATGCCTCATAGCCCTGCTCAACGACCTCCGACCGCCACGCATCCGTCTCGGCCGTCGGGCCGGCCGGCATCTCGGCGCGATGCGCGTGGAAGGTGAGGGTGACCCGCTCCCGCACGACCATGCCGCCGCTACGTCCCGGCACCCGCTCGATCAGACCGTCGTTGATCAGCACTGCAGTTGCGTCTCGGACAGTGTTGCGTGACGCTGCGTACTGCTCTTGTAGCTGCGTCTCGGTGGGCAGCCGGTCGCCCACCCGAAGGACTCCGGACGTGATCTGTTCGCGGAGCTCGGAGGCGATCTTGCGGTACTTCGGCTGGCCCACGGCTACACCCTTCCTCATTACGTCCCAACCAATCTAGCGGGATGGTCTTGACTGTGTCCCGTCCCACTGCAATGGTTGGTATGAATCCAACGTTACACACCGTTGGGCGCTGGACACGAGGGAGCATGAATGAGCGCTGAGGCCCGTGACCTGGCTCGCGACATGGAACGAGTCAACCGCGCTCTTGAAAGTGCCCGCCTCTTCCTCGTCGGCCTCGACCAGGCCGACGACGCACGCGAGCTGCGGCGACGGACCTACTCCCCGCTACGCACGCTCGTCGAACAGGCCGAGCAGTCGGCCGCTCGGGTGACGGAATACCTGCGGGACGAGTCCCGCTCGTGAACCGGGTGCAGGGACCGCACCCACTTCCCCCTGCGGGGCGGTCCCTGCACCCCATTGGTCGGGGTGCGCGGTCGGTGTCGGGGAGGGCCCGGCCGCGTATCTCTTCGAGGAAGGTGATGGCAGTGCGCGTCAAGTGGTTCGTCCCTGGCGGTGAGCAGGCGTTCCACCCGTTCGGCATCGACTGCGAGGGTGCCGCCACCCGTGGCGGATCGATGTTCGGTGGCCAGGGCGGCGATGACGCCGTGTCGCCGGCTGAGGTGGCCCGGCGTAACCGAGCGTTCTGGGCGGGCCTCGGCCCGCCGGCCCTGGCCGACGGCCGCCGCCGTCGGTGGTGGGGGTTGCGGGGGCGTGGCCGTGTATAGCAGTCGGCAGCCGTTGCCCGAGGTCGCGGCGGGCACGCCGTTGCGGTTGGAGCCCGGTGACTGGTCGTACGGCCGTGACCTGACTCCTGGTACGTCGGTGGCCGTGACCGTGACGAGTGTGCGGGACCTGCCGAATCGGGGCGATGAGTGGGTGTGGGTGCTGGGCCACCGGCCGGAGTGCGAGTACCCGCACGTCGACCGGCATCCGCCGTGCATGGAGGTACGGGTCGCCATGACGGCGTTACGACGTCGGGTGTCCGCGTCGTGAGCGAGGAAGGCGATCGTCCGGTGGATCGGTTCGAGTCCGCACGCAACACCGTGCGCCAGCATCGCGACGGCGGCACCTGTTTCCAGTGCCGCGACGGCGGGTGCGGGCAACACGCCTGGGCGGTCGAGGAGTTGGGCCGCCATCCGGGCGGCCGGAAACTCCTGCGGCAGCTCGGGTTTCCCACTGATGGTTCGAGCGAGGAAGGCCAGCCGCGGTGAACACCACTCCCCCGGGCCCGGCCGACGAGCACGCGTCGTCCGGCGGGTACGCCGGACCGGTGGTGCCGGCACGGCCGGTACGGGCGGTCGGCAGCGCCGCCGCGCACACCATGCGTCTTGCGGACGAGTTCTTCTACCTGGCGCACGACGACCAGACCGGTCGCCCGCGACTGTTCGAGTCGGCGTTGGCGCATGGCCTGGCTGCCGCATTGCTGGCCGAGTTGTGTTGGGAGGGGCGGGTCACCTTCGAGGGCCGGCAGGTGCGGGTGACCAACGCTGCCCCGCCGAGGGACTGGCTGCAACATCTGGTCCTCGACCGGCTGGTCGCCGAGCCTCGTCACACCGCGACCCGGACGTGGTTGGCGTTCGTCGGCACCACCGCCTGCGAGCAGGTGGCGACCCGGATGTGGCAGCTCGGGCTGGTCCAGCCGCAGCAGGTGGGCCGGCTGTGGCGCCAGCGCACGGTGTACGTGCCGGCGGACATGAACACGGCCGCCTGGTCGTGGGCCCGACTGTCCTTCCAACTGCGCAACTACCAGCAGCTCAACGCCTTCGACGTGGCCCTCGCCGGTCTGGCGATGCACACCCAACTCGACCCGATCCTGCTCGACGGCGCACCCCTCGCCGCCCGCGCGTTCCTGCGCCAACAGGTCGAGCAGGCGCACCTACCGCTGCGGGACCTCCTGGCCGACCTCGGCGCCGTCGTCGGCGGTGCCGTCCTCAGCCACCGCACCACCTGAACCACCGCACCACCCGCGCCACCCGCCACCTGCGTCACCGCGTCTTTCGACCTGGTGCATCAGCTGGGCGGCATCAACCCTCACCCAGTCCCTTGTAGAGAGAGACCCTCATGCCTCGTTCCAGTCCTGACACCGTGTCCGCCGTCCTGGCCCGTGGGCGGCTCGGTATCCCGTCGGTGGTGTTCTTCGTCATCGCCGCCGCCGCACCGTTGACGGTGGTCGCGGGTGGCGCAACGACCGGGTACGCGGTCACCGGCGTCACCGGCATTCCGGTGTCCTACCTGGTGGTCGCCGCCGTGCTCGCGCTGTTCGCGGTCGGCTACGTAGCCATGTCCCGGCGGATCGTCAACGCGGGCGCCTTCTACACGTACGTCACCCGGGGCCTCGGTCGCCCGGCCGGCGTCGGCGCGGCGATGGTCGCCCTGCTCGCCTACAACGCCATGCAGATCGGCCTGTACGGCGGGGCCGGCGCGGTCACCGCCCAGTTCCTCAACGACCGGTATGGCTGGCAGCTCACCTGGTGGATGTGCGCCCTCGCCGTGTGGGCCATCGTCGCGGCCCTCGGGGTCGCCCGGATCGACCTCAACGGGCGCGTCCTCGCCGTGGTGCTCGTCGCCGAATGCGTCGTCGCACTGGCCTTCGACGCCATCATGGTGACCCACCCGGCCGACGCGACCATCAGCTTCGACACCCTCTCCCCCTCGCACGTGTTCGCCGCCGGTATCGGCGCCGCCCTGGTCACCGCCATCACCGGCTTCGTGGGCTTCGAGGGCACCGTCGTGTTCAGCGAGGAGACGAAAGACCCCCGCCGCACCATCGCCCGAGCCACCTACATCGCCGTGACGGTCACCGGCCTGCTGTACGGGCTGTCCGCGTGGGCGATGTCCGTGGCCACCGGACCCGACCGCATCGTGGAGGCCGCGCGTACCGACGGCACCGACCTGATCTTCAACCTGGTGTCGCCCTATCTGGCCGACAGCGTCGTCACCGTCGCCCGGATCCTGTTCATCACCAGCCTGTTCGCCGCGCTGCTCAGCTTCCACCACACCGTGGCCCGGTACCTGTTCGCCCTCGGCCGGGAACGGGTACTGCCCGCCGTGTTCGCCCGCACCAGCCGCCACACCGGCGCCCCCAAGATCGGCTCCCTCGCCCAGAGCGGCCTCGCGCTCGGAGTTCTCGTCGGCTACGCCGTGGCCGGGGCGGATCCGATCGTGCACCTGTTCTTCTGGGTCACCGTCACCGGCGGCCTCGGCGTGCTGATCCTGATGACCGTCACCTCCGCCGCCGTCATCGGCTTCTTCGCCCGGACCACCCACAACGAAGGCCCCTGGCGGTCGCTGATCGCACCGGGAGCCGCCACGCTCGCGCTCGGCGGAATCCTCACCGTCACGCTGCGCGAGTTCGACACCCTGCTCGGCGTGGAGCCGGACTCGCCGCTGCGCTGGGCCTTCCCCGCCGCCTACGCCGCCGCCGCGCTCCTCGGCCTCGCCTGGGCGCTGCTCCTGCGCAGCACCAACCCGGACATCTACGCGGCGATCGGCCTCGGCGCCGACAGCGACACCGGACCCCTGCGCGCCCCCGAAACCGTCCGCCAACCCGCCTGACCAGCAAGGAAGAACGCCGTGAACAACACCGTCACCGTCCGGCCCGCAACCGAGGCCGACACCGGCCCATTGATCGCCGTACTCGCCGAAGCGTTCCACGAGGGACCTCTCGCCGACTGGCTGATCCCCGACTCCGACGACCGCCGCACCGTCTACTACCGGTACTTCCGCGACGCACTCCAGCACGGCCTCGAACACGGGCAGGTCCACACCACCGGTGACCAGTCCGCCGTAGCCATCTGGTACCCCCGCCTCGAACCCACCCCCACCAACACCCGCGAACACCTGGAGGCGCTGGAACGCATCGCCGGTGCCTACGCCCCGAAGTTCGTGCTGCTGGAGGAGATGTTCGACGTCCTCCACCCGGAGGAGCCGCACCATTACCTCGCCTACCTCGCCGTCGACCCGCAACGGCAGAACCGGGGTATCGGCGCTGCCCTGCTCACCGACCACCACCGCCGGCTCGACCAGCTTGGGTTGCCGGCGTACCTGGAAGCCAGCAACATGCGCAACCGGCGGCTCTACCTCCGCCACGGTTACACGGCCGGCCGAACCATCGTTCTTCCCACCGAAGGGCCGATCATCTGGCGGATGTGGCGCGGCGCCCCGGACGCCAACGGCCGAACTCCGTTCCCGCCCACCAGACCACGCCGGAGGTCGGTGTGAACCGGTCAGGAATCGAGAAGCCCTGGCCACCGCGCCGCAACTAGCGTGACCGCCGCTGATGTCAACGGAGGAGGTCCGATGAACTGGAACAAGCGGGTCCGACAGACCCACCGCTGGGTGTCCATTGCCTTTGTGGTGTCGATGATCGTGGCGTTCGTCGCCATCGCGCAGGAGGAGCCGGCCGAATGGCTGTTCTACCTGCCGCTGCTCCCACTCACCCTGCTCCTGTTCACCGGCCTGTACCTGTTCGCGCTGCCGTATGTCGTCAGGTGGCGCGGCGGGCGGCCGTCGTAGGGTCACGTCGTTGGGTAGCTTGTGTTGGGTAGCTTGTGCGCGTGACCGACGAGCAGACCAAGAGCCGCAAGGGTTCGTTCTGGCGCGAGCTGCCGATCCTGCTGGCCGTGGCCATCGTCGTGGCGATCCTGGTGCGGCAGTTCGTGATGCAGAGTTTCTTCATCCCCTCGGGGTCGATGGAGCACACCTTGGACCTCGACGACCGGGTCCTGGTCAACAAGCTCGTCTACAACTTCCGGGCACCCGAACGGGGCGAGATCATCGTCTTCAAGAATCCGGAGAGCTGGCCGAGCTTGCCGGACGGAGATGACCTCATCAAGCGGGTGATTGGGGTGCCCGGCGACCATGTGGTCTGCTGCGACCCGCAGGGCCGGATCCAGGTCAACAGCCACCCACTGGATGAACCGTATGTGTACCCGGGCAACAAGATGGCCCCGGAGAAGTTCGACATCACGGTCCCGGGGGGCCGGCTGTGGGTAATGGGCGACCACCGGGAGGCCTCCGGCGACTCGCTGGCCAACTACAACCGCCACGGCCAGAACATCGAGGAAGCCACGATCCCGCTGGACTCGGTGGTCGGACGGGCCTTCGTGCTGTTCTGGCCGATCAGTCACACTACGTGGCTCACCGTGCCGGAGACCTTCGACGAGGTCCCGTGACACACGCCAGTGTTCGCCGTCCGCTCGCCACCGGAGTCGGTTTCGGCGCCGCCCGCGCGGGCGCGTTCGGATTCCTCGCCGCCGGCCCGCGACGCGGCCTCAGCCGCGCCCGTCGGTGGGCGGCGGGATGCCGAGCCGGCTGGCGAGCACCACCAGCAGCTCGAACCGGGCGGTCGGATCGTCCAGGTCGGCGCCGTACAGGTCACGTAGCCGCTTGAGCCGGTAGCTGACCGTCTGCGGGTGGACGAACAGTTCGGCGGATACCTCGGCACGTGATCCCCAGTGCCGCAGCCAGGCGTACAGGGTCACCAGCAGGTTCTCGCGCTGCGCCGGTCGCAGGTCGGCCAGTGGTGCCAGCCGGCGGGCGGTGAGTACGGCCAGGGCGCCTGGCTCGCCGCGCAGAGTCAGCGCGACCAGGTGGTCGTCGACGAAGACCGGGCCCGGTTCGGGGCCGACCAGCCCGGCGGCCAGCTCGGTGAGCCGGACGGCCGCCGGCACCTGCGGCCAGTCCAGGTCCGGCCCCACCACGGCCCACCGGCCGGCCAGTGCCTCGGTCAGCGGGGTGCGGGCCGCCCGGGGGCCGGCGCGCAGCAGCAGCACCGCGTCGCGTCCGCGCTCGACGACCAGGCCGTCGGCGCCGTACCGGAACCGTGCGTCGCGTGCCTGGTCGAGTGGCAGGAGTACGGGCACCACCGTGTCGAGGTCGGGCCAGCCGATCCGGGCGGCTGCCGCCTCGACGGCGTTGGGCAGGCCGTCGCCGCGCAACAGCAGCTCGGCGAGCTGGCGGCGGCGGTCGCCCTCGCCGGCCTGCTCGCGCA
Source organism: Micromonosporaceae bacterium KJ-029 (assembly GCA_005402585.1). GTDB lineage: Bacteria > Actinomycetota > Actinomycetes > Mycobacteriales > Micromonosporaceae > Micromonospora. Next base: position 59,056 of record BIFP01000035.1, read on the forward strand.
GCTGGAGGGCGAACCCGTCGGTGCTCGCCGCGGCCAGCTCGTCGACGTACGCGGTGATCGCGTCGGAGAGGTCGATCAGTTCCTCGGTGTCGACCGGGCGCAGCCGCGCCAGCGACTGCGACGCCGTGCGTAGCAGCAGCCGCGCCGCCATCCGCAGCGCGGCCAGCAGCGCCTCCGGTCCACGCTCCTCCCGCGCCTCGGCGGCGCCCAGCGCGACGAAGACCTCCCGGAAGCGGGGCGGCAGGGCGGGCTCGTCGGTGCCGACCAGGTCGAGGAAGCGGTCGAGCGCCACCTGCACGGCGGTGCGTACGTCCCGGGCGAATTTGTCGTCGGCGATGGTGGCGAAGGCCGGGGTGGCCTCGGTTACCGCGACCGCGACGGCGGCCACGGTCGCCGGCAGGTGCGGGCGCATCGCGGCGGCCAGGTCGGCGGGCAGGCGCCGCCAGGGGGCCACGGAGCCGGGCGCCGTCATGCCGCGATTTTGTCACGAGGGGATAAGGACGGCCCAGAATCTCGCTGCCGGCGGGACGGTGCTGTGGTCGAACCGTCCGCGCGACGATGGAGCCCCGTCGACGGGCACTCGGGTGCCCGTGGGCCCGACCGAGGGAGAGCGTCGTGCGGCACCGACTGTCCCGCCAGCACGTCGTCGACATGTGCCGGACGATGCTCGCCCGGGGCTACCTCAAGGCGACCGAGGGCAACGTCTCGGTGCGGGTGCCCGGCCACCGGTTATATGCGGTGACCCCGAGCAACTACGACTACGACCGGATGCGGGTCGAGGACATCTGCATCGTCGACTTCGACGGCAAGCATGTGCCCGACGACTCCGGCGCCGGACTGGCGCCGTCGATCGAGTGCGGGATGCACGCCAACATCTACCGGGAGCGCCCGGACGTTAACGCGATCGTGCACACCCATCAGCCGTACGCCTCGGCGCTGGCCTTCCTGCGCAAGCCGATCCCGGCGCTCACCGACGAGCAGGTGCGCTTCCTGGGCCGGCAGGTGGCGATCGTCGACTACGCCCCGTCGGGCACCGGGTTCCTGGCCCGCAACGTGCAGCGGAAGGTGGCCGGCGGGGACAACGCGTTCATCATCGCCAACCACGGGATCGTCGCGCTGGGCACCGACCCGGACCGGGCGGTGTTCAACATGGCGCTGCTGGAGAAGGTCTCCATCGCGTACCTGCTGGCCATGACCAGCGAGGCGGGGAAGGTCTACACCATCCCGGCGGCGATCCGCGAGATCGCCTTCGGCAAGCTGCGCGCCGACGAGAAGCGGATCGCCGCCCAGATCACCGAGGCGGTGGAGCCGCTGCGGGTACCCGCCGACGAGGAGCTGCCCAGCGCCGACGCCGCCGATCTCGCCGCCGCCGGCGCCGCGCCGGATGAGGCGCCTGGCGCCGAGTCCGCCCGGCTCGGGTACGCCATCAGCGAGTATCCCGACGTCGACGACGTGATGCGGCGGCTGAAGGCGCTGACCGCCCAGCCGGTACGCGGGCTGCGCCACGACGCGATGCTCGACGTGCTGAACTACTTCGACACCAAGTGCCGGGCCAGCCGGGAGATCACCGACCGGGCCAAGCGGCGCATCCCCGGCGGCGTGCAGCACAACCTGGCGTTCAACTACCCGTTCCCGCTCGCCGTGGACAAGGCCGAGGGCGCGTACCTGGTCGACCGGGACGGCAACACGTACATCGACTTCCTCCAGGCCGGCGGGCCGACGATCCTGGGCAGCAACTACGGCCCGGTCAACGAACGGGTCGCCGAGGTGGTCCGGGACTCCGGGCCGGTGACCGGGCTGTTCCACGAGTACGAACTCAAACTCGCCGAGATCATCCATCGGTACCTGCCGCATGTGGAGATGTACCGGTCCCTCGGCTCGGGTACCGAGGCGGTGATGGCCGCCGTGCGCGGGGCCCGCGCCTTCACCGGCCGGAAGATGGTGATCAAGGTCGGTGGTGCCTACCACGGCTGGTCCGACACGATGGTGTACGGGCTGCGGGTGCCCGGCACGTACCGGATGAACGCCAAGGGCATCCCGTTCGGCGCCACCAGCCGCACCCGGGAAGCCTTCCCGCACGACCTCGGGCAGCTCAAGCGCAAGCTGGTCGAGAACCGGCTCCGTGGCGGCACCGCCGCGGTCATCGTCGAGCCGGTCGGCCCGGAGTCCGGCACCCGGCCGGTGCCGCGCGACTTCAACGCCCGGGTACGTGAGCTGTGCGACGAGTTCGGCGCGCTGCTGATCTTCGACGAGGTGGTCACCGGTTTCCGGCTCGGTATGGGCGGCGCGGCCGGCTACTTCGGCGTCACCCCGGACCTGACGGTGCTGGGCAAGGCGGTCTCCGGCGGGTACCCGATGGCCGGCGGGGTCGGCGGACGGTCCGACGTGATGGCGGTCTTCGGCTCCGGGCTGGACGGTAAGAGCGGCGGCCACATCCAGGTCGGCGGGACGCTGTCGGCCAACCCGCTGTCCTGCGCCGCCGGGTACTTCGCCATCGAGGAGATGGCCCGCACGAACGCCCCGGTGATCGCCGGGCGGGCCGGTGACCGGCTCACCCGCGGCCTGCAGAAGCTGATCGACAAGTACGGCCTGCCGTACGTCGCGTACAACCAGGGGTCCATCGTCCACCTGGAGTGCAGCGGCGTCATGCTGCTGGACACCCGCAGCCCGCTGAAACTGTTGCGGGAGAACAAGGCCCGCAAGCGGCTGATGGAGCAGATGGGCGCGGCGTACACCGCCCACGGCATCATCACCCTGGCCGGTTCGCGGATGTACACCTCGATGGCCGACACCGACGCGGTCGTCGACGACGCGCTCGCCCGATTCGACCAGGTCTTCGCCCTGGTCGAGGGAGTCTGAGCCGGTGGCCGCCACCGCACCGCAGGTCCTCGCGATCGACCTCGGCACCTCGGGGCTGAAGGCGGCCCTCGTCGCGGCCGACGGCACGGTGACCGGCTGGGCCGAGCGGCCGGTCCCGCTGCGGGTGCTGCCCGGCGGTGGCGCCGAACAGGATCCGGGCGCCTGGTGGACGGCGCTCGGGCAGGTCGGCGCCGAGTTGGGCCGCGCCCACCCCGAGCAGTGGCGGGCGGTCGCCACGGTCTGCGCCTCGACGCAGGGCGAGGGGACCATCGCGGTGGACGCCGCCGGGGAACCACTGACCCCGTGCATCAGCTGGCTCGACATGCGTGGCGCGGCCCACCTGCGGCGGCAGTTCGGCGGGTTTCCCGCGTACCAGGGAATGTCGGTGCGGCGGATCGCCCGCTGGCTGCGCCTCACCGGCGGGATGCCCTCGCCGACCGGCAAGGACCCGGCGGCGCACATGCTGCTGGTCCGCGACACCATGCCGCAGGTGTACGCACGCACCGCGTCGTTCCTCAACGTGCTCGACTGGATCAACCTGAAGCTGACCGGGCGGACGGTCGCCACCGTCGACTCGATCCTGACGTCGTGGGTGACCGACAACCGGCGGCCCGGCGACATCCGCTACTCCCCCGCCCTGGTCGCCGACTGCGGCATCGACGGCGACAAGCTGCCACCGATCGTGGCCTGCACCGACGTGATCGGCACGCTGACCCCGGCCGCCGCCGCGCACCTGGGGCTGCCGGAGTCGGTGCGGGTGGTGGCCGGCGCCATCGACAACACGGCGGCGGCGATCGGCGCCGGCACCACCGGCGACAACCAGCCGCACCTGTACGTCGGCACGTCGTCGTGGATCGCCGCACACGTGCCCCGGAAGAAGACCGACATCGTCGCCGGCATCGCCTCGGTCCCCTGCGCCATCGGCGACCGCTACCTGATGACCGCCCTCCAGGCCACCGCCGGCGCCAACCTGACCTGGCTCCGTGACAAGATCGTCGAGTACGACGACCCGCTGCTCGGCGCCGGGCACCTCACCCGGGACGAGGGGACGATCTTCGACGCGTTCGACACGATCATCCCGACCGTGCCGCCGGGCGCCAACGGCGTGCTCTACACACCGTGGTTGTACGGCGAGCGCGCCCCGGTGGACGACCCGCACCTGCGCGCCGGCTTCTTCAACATCTCGCTCGACACCAACCGGTCCGACCTGCTGCGGGCGGTCTTCGAGGGGGTCGCGTTCAACACCCGCTGGCTGGCCCGCGCGGTCGATCGGTTCCTCGGCTCGCCGGTCACCTCGTTGGCGATCACCGGTGGCGGGGCGCTGTCGGACTCGTGGTGCCAGATCTTCGCCGACGTGCTCGGCGTCGAGATCCGGCGCGACGCCCAGCCGCTCGCGGTCAACGCCCGGGGTGCCGGTTGGATCGGCGCGGTCGGCACCGGAATGCTCACCTTCGCCGAGATCCCCCGTCTGATGCGTACCGACCGGGTCTTCACTCCGAACCCCGCGCACCGGGCGACGTACGACGAGATCTTCGACGCCTACCGGGATCTGCACCGGCGGCTGGCCCCCGTGTACCGGCGCCTCAACCGTCCCGCCTGAGGCGTTTGTCGAAGCCCGCCGGTCGAGGAGTCCGGCAGGGTCGGCCCGATGACGAGTGTCCTCACCAGCGTGATGTCACACAGAAATATTTACGTCTGTGTGACATCACGCTGGTGAGGGACATAGACACGCTCTGGCAGGCGGTCGGCCTCGACACACTGCCCAGTACAGCTTCCAGTGAATACATCATTTGCTGTACTAGGCACTCATGCAGGCATTGCCATACGAACGCATGTTTGTCCGATCCGAGGCAAGGTCGATCCCGCCGGAGGCCGACGTGCGCGCCCCGCTGCCGCTCGCCGCAGGAATCCGCTCGCCGACCGGGTCTTCACCCCGAATGTGCGGCCCCACCATCGGTGCCCGCAACGGCGGCGTCCCCGCCCACGGGCAGCAGGCCCCGCGCGGCGAAGACCCGCTTGGCGACGAAGACGGCGTTGAGAGCCTTCGGAAAGCCGCAGTAGACCGCGCTGTGGATCAACGCCTCGACGATCTCGGGGGGAGTGAGGCCCACGTTGAGCGCGCCGTTGATATGCACCTCGAGCTGCGGTTCGCAACCACCCAGCGCGGTGAGCATGCCGAGGGTGACCAGTTGCCGCTGCTCCGGCCGCAGCCCCGGGCGGGCGTAGACCTCGCCGAAGCCGTACGCGATCACGTGGCGGGCGAGGTCGGGGGCGATGTCCGCCAGGGCATCGACGACCCGCCGGCCGCCCTCCCCGTCGACCGCGTCCAGGGTCGCCAGGCCACGTTCGTAACGGCCGTCACCGCTCATGTCGACTCCCTCGGTCGTGCTGCTTCTCGCTGTCAGAAGACATGCGCCCGACGTTAGGCGTTAGAGCGCACTCCAACACAACACGCTTCCTGGGGTCACTCCCGGGTGGCGCCCATCGGCTCGCGGACCAGGGCGCCGTCGATGTAGCAGTAGCGCCACTCCTCGTCCGGTTCCAGCGAGCGGATCAACGGGTGACCGGTCTGCCGGTAGTGCTCCTCGGCGTGGTTGTTGACCGAGTCGCTGCAACAGCCCACCGCGCCGCAGGTGAGGCACATCCGCAGTTGCACCCAGTCGTCGCCGGTCTCCAGGCACTGCGGGCACGCCTCGGCGTCGGACTCGGTGATCTGGATCCGGTCCAGGTGGGTACAGGCGGTGCTCATGGTCTCCTCCCGGACGTACCGCCAGCTGGAGTGCAGCAGGCGGTCCGGGATCACCCGGGCGAGATAGCGCGAGTTCGCCGCGAGCAGCGGGCTGACCACGGCGAGCACCAGCACGTACAGGGCGATGAACGGGCCGAGCCGGGCGTCGAGGCCGGCGGTGAGGGCGAGGGTGGCGAGGATCAAGGAGAACTCGCCCCGACCCAGCACCGTCAGGCCGACGTTGGCGGCACCCCGCTGGTTCAGCCCGAACAGTCGGCCGGCGACCAGACCGGCCAACACGTTGATCACGACGGTGAGCATGACCGCCAGCAGCACCGGCACCGCCACCGAGCCGATCTCGCCGACGTTGATGCTCAGCCCGAAGACCACGAAGAAGACCGCCGCGAAGACGTCCCGCAGTGGCAGGACCAGTCGTTCCACCCGTTCCCGGATGGGAGTACGGGCCACCACCAGGCCGATCATCAGGGCGCCGATCGCGTCGGAGACGCCGATCTCGGCCGAGACGCCGGCGACGAGCACCACCAGACCGACCATGAGGACGGCCAGCAGCTCGTCCTCGTTGCTGTCGATCACCTTGCTGACCAGTCGGGCACCGTACCGGGCGACGGCGAACAGGACGACCAGGTACGCGAAGCTGAGCCCGATGCGCAGCGAGAGTTCGCCCGCCGAGCCGGCGCCGGACAGGATCGGCGACAGCAGCGCCAGGTAGAGCGCGAGGAAGATGTCTTCGATGACGATGATGCCGAGGATGACCGGCGTTTCCGCGTTGGCCAGCCGGCGTAGCTCGATCAGCAGCTTGGTGACGATGGCTGACGACGAGATGCCCAACGCGCCGGCGATCACGAACGCCTCGTAGCCGCCCCAGCCGAGCGCGTACCCGAAGATCAGCCCGGCGCCGACGTTGAGCAGGATGTAGGAGCCGGCCGCGACGAACAGCCGTTTGCCGCTGCCGAGCACCTGCTCGACCGGGAACTCGACGCCCAGGTGGAACAGCAGCAGCACCAGGCCGAGGGAGGCGAGCAGGCTCAGGTCCTCGGGGTGGGCGACCAGCACGGGCCCGGGGGTACCCGGCCCGAGCAGGATGCCGGCGAGCATGAAGAACGGCACTGTGGGCAGGTTGATCCGGCGGCCGAAGCGGGCCAGCAGGCCCGCTATCAGCACAAGGGCACCGAAGCCCACGAGGTCGGCGTGCACGGTGAGGACTCCAGGGGTGGGCTAGACGGGCCTGTGGGGTACGGGGACGACTAGTCGGAGAAGTAGGTGCCGGACAGCAGCGCGCCCACCTTGCGGGCCTGCTCCTCCGACATCTCAATCACGGCTACCGGGTCGTCCGCGCCTGCCGCGAAAACGTACAGGTCACGGATGCCGTCGCGGCGTACCACGATCGAGATTCGCTGGGTGTTACTGCCCAGGTCGACGTCGTACCGCTTGCCGATTCCCGGCAGTTCCTGCACATATATCCCCTTGCCCATGGCCCCTCCCCGCAGCGCAGACGCGATCTCAGCGCAATGGTACGAGCCTGCCGAGGAGACCGACCGTGGCGGGACCCGGTGCTGCCTCGCGGTGGAGCAGCGGACCGTGGACCTGTGCTGGGAGGGCGAGGTGCCGCCGGTGGGCCGGCCCGTCACGGGTCGACCCACCGGTCGTACCGGTCAGAAGTCGTCGTCGAAGGCGACCGTGCCGGTGACGCCCACCTGGTACGCCGACACCCGGCGCTCGAAGAAGTTGGACAACTCCTGCACGTCCTGCAACTCCATGAACGCGAGCGGGTTGGCCGACCCGTAGTGCGCTGCGATGCCGAGCTGGGCCAGCCGCTGGTCGGCGACGTACTGCAGGTACTCGCGCATGTCGGCCAGGGGCAGGCCGGGCACCCCCTGACCGAGCAGGTCCTCGGCGAACTGCACCTCGCACTCGACGGCCTCGGTGAGCATCTGGCGTACCTGGCCGGCGAGGTCGTCGTCGAACAGGTCCGGCTCCTCGCGCCGGACGGTGTCGACCACGTCAAAGGCGAAGGCCATGTGCATCGACTCGTCGCGGAACACCCAGTTGGTGCCGGAGGCCAGCCCGTGCAGCAGACCCCGGGAACGCAGAAAGTAGACGTAGGCGAACGCGCCGTAGAAGAACAGCCCCTCGATGCAGGCGGCGAAGCAGATCAGGTTCAGCAGGAACGCCCGCCGGTCCTCCCGCGTCCTCAGCTCGCGCAGCTCATGCAGGGAGTCGATCCAGCGGAAGCAGAACTCGGCCTTACCCCGGATCGACGGGATGTTCTCCACCGCGGCGAACGCGGCGGCGCGTTCCTCCTCGTCGGGTACGTAGGTGTCGAGCAGGTTGAGGTAGAACTGGACGTGCACCGCCTCCTCGAACAGCTGCCGGGACAGGTACAACCGTCCCTCGGGGCTGTTGACGTGCTGATAGAGGTTGAGCACCAGGTTGTTGGCGACGATGGTGTCGCCGGTGGCGAAGAACGCCACCAGCCGGCTGACCAGATGCCGTTCCGCCGGTGAGAGCTTGTCCAGGTCGGTCAGGTCGGCGTGCAGGTCGACCTCCTCCACCGTCCAGGTGTTCTTGATCGCGTCGCGGAACCGGTCGAAGAAGTGCGGGTAGCGCATCGGGCGGAGGGTCAGGTCCATCCCGGGGTCGAGCAGCATGTGCGGAGTCCTCGTGGTCGGGTCGGTGTCGGTTGTAGCGGTCACTGGCAGGCCTCGCACGTCTCGGGGTTCTCCAGCGAGCAGGCCAACGCCGCGTCGACCGGCGGGGCGATGAGGGTGGCGACGCCGGGCCGGGCGGTCACGGCCGGGGCCACGGTGGTCTGCCGGATCCGGGTCGCCGGTCGGGAACGCAGGTAGTAGGTGGTCTTCAGCCCGGACTTCCAGGCGTACAGGTACATCGAGGAGAGCTTGCCGATGGTCGGGTCGGCCAGGAACAGGTTCAGCGACTGCGACTGGTCGATGAACGGCGCGCGCGCCGCGGCCAGGTCGATCAGCGCCCGCTGCGGCAACTCCCAGGCGGTACGGAACAGCTCGCGTACCGGCGCCGGCAGCTCCTGGACGCCCTGGACGGAGCCGTCGGCGCGCTTGATCTCGGCGCGGACCTGTTCGGTCCACAGCCCGCGCGCCTTCAACTCCCCCACCAGCGCGGTGTTGACCTGGAGGAACTCCCCCGACAGCGTCTCGCGCTTGAACACGTTGGACACCTGCGGCTCGATGCACTCGTAGCAGCCGGCGATGGAGGCGATGGTGGCCGTCGGCGCGATCGCCACCAGCAGCGAGTTGCGCAACCCGTGCGCGGCGACGCGCTGCCGAAGCGCCGCCCACCGTCGCGTCTGGGTACCGGCGACGCCCCACAGGTCGGGCTGGAGCTGCCCCCGGGCGGCCCGGGTCGCGGCGAAGGCCGGGTGCGCGCCGAACCGTTCGGCCAGTTCGGCGGAGGTCTCCAGTGCGGTGAGATACAGCTCCTCGCTGATCCGGGTGGACAGCTCGCGCGCCTGCGGCGAGTCGAACGGCAGCCGCAGCGCGAAGAAGACGTCCTGCAACCCCATCAGCCCGAGGCCGACCGGCCGCCAGCGCGGGTTGCTCGCCGCCGCCTGCGGGGTCGGGTAGTAGTTGATGTCGATGACCCGGTCCAGGTAGGTGACCGCGGTACGCACCGTCGCCCGCAGCCGCTCCCAGTCGACGCCGCCGTCGCGCAGGTGGGCGGCCAGGTTGACCGAGCCGAGGTTGCACACCGCCGTCTCGGCGTCGCTGGACACCTCGACGATCTCGGTACAGAGGTTGGACAGGTGCACCACGTTGCCGGGCTCGGCGGTCTGGTTGCACAGTCGGTTGGCGGCGTCCTTGAACGTCATCCAGCCGTTGCCGGTCTGGGCCAGGGTACGCATCATCCGCCCGTACAGCTCCCGGGCCGGGACCTGCCGCACCTGGCGGCCCTGCTCCTCGGCCGCCCGGTACGCGGCGTCGAACTCGGCGCCCCACAGGTCGGGCAGTTCGGGCACCTCGTCCGGATCGAACAGCGACCACATCCCGTCGGCCTCGACCCGGCGCATGAACTCGTCGGGGATCCAGTTGGCCAGGTTGAGGTTGTGGGTACGCCGGGCGTCCTCACCGGTGTTGTCCCGCAGTTGGAGGAACTCCTCGATGTCCGGGTGCCAGGGCTCCAGGTAGACGCAGGCCGCGCCCTTGCGGCGCCCGCCCTGGTTGACCGCGGCGACGCTGGCGTCCAGCGTCCGCAGCCACGGCACGATGCCGTTGGAGCGGCCGTTCGTGCCCCGGATCAACGCACCCCGGGAACGGACCCGGGAGAAGGCGATGCCGATACCACCGGCGAACTTGGACAGGTTCGCCACCTGCGCGTACCGCTGGTAGATCGAGTCCAACTCGTCGCGCGGGGAGTCGACCAGATAGCAGGAGGACATCTGGGTGTGCCGGGTGCCGGAGTTGAACAGCGTCGGCGAACTCGGCAGGTACGCCAGGCTGGACATCAGCCGGTAGAAGTCGATCGCCTCCGCCGGGTCGTGCGACAGCCCGCAGGCCACCCGCAGCAGCCAGAACTGCGGCGTCTCCAGCACCAGCCGGCTGGTCGGGTGGCGCAGCAGGTACCGGTCGTGGACCGTCCGCAGGCCGAAGTACTCGAACCGCAGGTCACCGTCCGGGTCCACGGCGGCGTCCAGGACGTCGGCGTGGGTGGCGACGAAGGCGGCCGTGGTGTCGCCGACCAGTCCCGCGGCGTGGGCGCGACGGATCGCCCCGCTGAACGAGGTGACGCCCTGCCCGACGACCTCCGCGCCGATGTGCCGGGCCAGCAGGCGGGCGGCCAGCCGCGAGTACTGCGGTTCCTCGCCGATCAGGTCGGCGGCGGTGGCGATGGCGAGCCGGTCCACCTCGTCGGCGGTCGCACCGTCGTACAACCCGGCGATCGTACGGGTCGCCACCCGGCGCGGGTCCACGTCGGCCAGGTCACCCGCCCACCGCTCGACCACCCGGGTCAGCGCGTCGACGTCCACAGCATCGGTTCCGCCGTCGCGGGTACGCACGCGCACCCGCACCGGGCGCTGGTCAGGTACGGCCGGATCGTCTCCGACGATGCCGTGGGCCGGGACTACCTCGGTGACTGTCACCACTCACTCCTCGCGAGCCTGGTCGGACCGGAGGTCCTGGGCGCGCGGAAGCGGACACCGACGGTCGACACGCGGCAGGGCACGCGTCGGCGATGGCGTCGACCGTCCCGCGCGGCCTCGGACCGCCGCCCACCCGATCCGGATGGGCGGCACGCTGGCAGGTCTTCGGACTCGCGGGCGTGACCGGATCGCCGGTCCCCTACTGGCCGTCGCTTCCCAGGCCGGTGGCCCAGTGCTGATGACGGCGGTCGTTCCCACTCACCGCTGCGGGGCAGTCCCGGATTCACACCGGGTTCCCTCTTGCCTCGACCGCCCCGGATGAGCGGCCGAACCAGCTGCTGCGGACACCATATATGGGGGACGGCAGGGAAGTCACACCCCACATGTCGGCTTCGGCGTGTCGTCGATGCGTACCCGCAATGGCTCGCGCCGGCCCCACCCGCCGCCCGGACAGATCACACCCTGCGCGGTACCGGCGCATCAGGGCATGGCGGTACTGCGGTGTGGACGCTGCCAGACTGGCCGGGGACGTCGATCCGGACCAGGGGGCCAACCGATGACGACCGACGAGCACGTCCGGCCGAACGAGACCACCGTGCCGCTGCTGCCCTGCGCCGCGGTGGAGGAGACCCTCGCGTTCTGGCGGGCACTCGGCTTCGCGGTGACGTGGGAGCAGCGCAAGCCGTACGTGTACCTGGCCTTCCGGTGGAGCGGGTTCGAGCTGCACTACGGCCCGGCGCCGCGCGACCTCGACCCGACGGCCGAGAGCAGCGGCGGTTGTCTGGTGATGGTCGACGCGGTCGCGCCGTACCACGCGGCGTTCACCGAGGCGATGCGCCGCACGTACGGCAAGGTGCTCGCCCGGGGGCTGCCGCGAATCACCCGCTACCGGCCCGGCGCGTCGCGGTTCAGCGTCGTCGATCCGTCGGGGAACACCATCATTTTCATCCGCCGTGACGAACCGGAGGAGCTGGAGTACGGCGGTTCCACGCAGTTGCAGGGGCTGGCCCGGGTCCTCGACAACGCGCGGATCCTCCGCGAGTTCAAGACTGACGACCGGGCGGCGTTCCGGGCGCTCAACTCCGGGCTGCGCCGGCACGGTGACGCCGCACCGCCCGTCGAACAGGCGCTGGCGCTCGCCGCGCTGATCGAGCTGTCGATCGCGCTCGACGAGCCGGAGCGGGTGCCGGAGTGGGGCGGCCGGCTTCAGGCTCTCCCCCTGACCGCGCCCGAGCGGGATCAGGTGCGGCAGGCCGTCGGCGATCCCAGCCTCCTCGGCCCCTGGCTGCCCGCCCCGACCTGACCGTCCCCGACCGGGGCGAGGTCCGACCGATCGACCGGGCTCGGCCGCCGGGAGAGTCGCCGACCACGGCGCCTACAACTGCTCCGGGGCGTCGATGCCGAGCAGTTCCAGGCCGGTACGCAGGGTGTCGCCGGTGAGCCGGCACAGGGCGAGCCGGTTGCCCCGGACCGGTTCGTCGGCGCGCAGCACGGGGCATCGTTCATAGAAGGCGGTGAACGTCTGCGCCAGCCGGTACAGGTAGCCGCAGAGCCGGTGCGGTTCGTAGCCGGCGACGACCTCGGTGAGGGTGTCGGCGAAGCCGTCGAGGTCGAGGATCAGCGCCCGCTCCGCCGGCTCCAGCGTCGTCCCCGGGTCGACGGACGCGTCGGCGCCGTCGGCCCTGGACAGGATGGAACGGATGCGGGTGTGCGCGTACTGCAGGTACACGCCGGTGTTGCCGGTCAACGCCAGCATCCGGTCCGGGTCGTAGGTGTAGTCGCGGGTGCGGCTGGTGGCCAGGTCGGCGTACTTGATCGCGCCGATGCCGACCTGCCGCGCCCGCTCGTGCAACGCCGCACCGGCCAGGCCGGGATTCTTCGCGGCGACCACGTCCCGGGCCCGGTCGACCGCCTCGGTGAGCAGGTCGGCCAAGCGGACGGTGTCACCGGCCCGGGTCTTGAACGGCCGCCCGTCGGGACCGAGGACGGTGCCGAACGCCACGTGTACGGCGGGTACGGCCGGCGGCAACCAGCCGGCCCGCCGCGCGGTGTCGAAGACCATCCGGAAGTGCAGTGCCTGCCGGGCGTCGACCACGTACAGCAGCCGGTCGGCGTGCAGGTCGGCGACCCGCTGCCGGAGTGCGGCGAGGTCGGTCGCGGCGTAGCCGAAACCGCCGTCGCGCTTGCGTACGATCAGCGGCGTCGGCTCGCCGTCCGGCCCGCGTACGTCGTCGAAGAAGACGCACAGCGCGCCGTCGCTTACCGCCGCCACCCCGCGATCGGCCAACTCTCCGGCGACGCCGGCCAGCGCGGCGTTGTACGCGCTCTCCCCGACCGCATCGGCGCCGGTCAGCCGAACGCCGAGCCGGTCGTAGATGTCGGTGAAGTAGCGGGTCGACTCGGCGACGATGTCCCGCCAGGCGGCCAGGGTCGCCGGGTCGCCGCCCTGCAACGCCACCACCCGCCGCCGGGCCCGCTCGGCGAACGCCGGGTCGGTGTCGAAGGCGGCCCGGGCCTGCCGGTACAGCGCGGCCAGCCGGCGCATCGTGGCGGTGTCGGTCACGGCCGGTGGCTCGGGCTGTTCGAGCTGGTACTGGATCAGCATCCCGAACTGGGTGCCCCAGTCACCGATGTGGTTGCGCCGGACCACCGTGCCGCCGAGGTGTTCGAGGATCCGCACCAGCGCGTCCCCGATGATCGTGGAGCGCAGGTGCCCGACGTGCATCTCTTTGGCGATGTTCGGCTGGGAGTAGTCGATCACGGTGGTGACGCCGGCCTCGGCCGTTCCGACGCCCAGCCGAGAATCGCCGAGCCGGTCGGCGAGTTGCGCCAGCAGCGCCCGGTCGGCCAGTTCGAGGTTGACGAACCCGGGCCCGGCGACCCTCGCCGCAGCCACGAGATCGCCGGCCGGCAACGCGGCGACCACCGCCGAGGCGATGTCGCGGGGCCGCCGCCGCAGGGCCCGCGCCGCGGCCAGCACCCCGTCGGCCTGGAAATCGGCGTGCTCCGATCGGCGGACCTGCGGCACGAAGTCCGCCAGCCCCAGGGAGGCTGCGGCGTCGGTGACGGAGTCGGACAACGACGAGGCCAACGAGGGCACGGTCACGGGTACTCCACCGGGATGGGATGAACGGGATCGTCACGAGGCTTGCCGGCCGCACGGCGGGTGCGGGCACGACGGGAGGAACGGCGCGAAGGGGCGTACGACTATCGTCGTCGCAGGCGCGAGCGGCGGATGGTGGCGAGCACCAGATCCATCTCCACCGCCTCATGCGCGAAGGCCGCGACCGGAGCGCGACCAGTTGCGAGGCAGTCTAGTGCGGTGTCCACTGACGTTCACCGGGTTTCTGGTGGTGTTGTGGATCCTCGCCGTGGTGGGCGAGCGACTCCCCTCCCACGGTGGGTGGGGCGGGCCACCGCTGGCCAACTGACCCCGCGGTGCCGCCCGGGGTGGGCGGCGGGGGTCACGTCGGGACTGGCCGGCACCGGGAAGGTGTCGGCCGGCTCGACGGTGCGTGACCACCTGCGGCAGCACGACGTGTGCTGGGCTGGTGGTGGATCCGCCGCCCGGTGCCCGGGTGGCGATGCTGGCAGCCGCGGTCAGGTCGCGGTGCCCGGTGTATCCGCAGTGCGGGCAGGTGAAGACCCGCCCGGAGGGTTTCGGTACCCGCCGGTGGCACCTGGGGCAGGTCGACGAGGTGCCACGTTCGTCGACCAGGTGGACGGTGATGCCGGCGAGGGTGGCCTTGTCGGTCAGGACCTGAATCAGCCGGCCGATCTGCCACTGCCGCAGCCGCAAGTTGTGCCGCCGCCCCGCCGGCAGGTCCAGGACGCCTCGGGGGTCGCCGACGTGCAGCACCCCGATCCGCTGCTGGACGGCCCAGCTGATCACGGTCTTCGCGGCTTCGTGTTGGGCCTGCCGGACCCGCCGCCGATGCCGACCCTCCACCTGTCGGGTACGGCGGCGGTAGCGTCGCCACCGCCGGGAGCCCTTCTGCCCCGGCTTCGGTGCCCGCCGGGCCACCGCACGGCGTCGGCCTTTGCTGTCGGCTAGGTGCATCCGGTGCTCGGCGCGGATCGCCCTGCCGGACACCAACAACCCCTGCCCGCCGGGGCCGGCCACCGCGTACGGATGAATGATCCCCAGATCCACACCGGCCACCCGACCCGGATCCGGCCCCTCACCCGGCGGATAGGCCGCCACCGGAACCTCGGCGGTCACGTCGAGGAACAGCCGGCCGCCCTCATGCCCGAGCGTGATCGATCGGATGTGCTCGACCGGGTAGGGCAGGTCGCGGGCCAGCCGCACCCACAACGCAGGGCTGCCTTTCGCACACGGAATCCGCACCCGCCGGCCGGTGATGGTGAACGTGCCGTGATACCAGCGCACCGGCACCAGAGCACGCCGACGACGCGGAAACCGCGCTGTGGTGTCACCGGCCTTGCGGCGGGCCGCCGCCGCGAACCACGCATCCGAGAACCGCCGCAACACCGACCGGGCACCCGTCGTATCCAGGTCACCGAACGTGCCCGGACCGGACGCCGCCAACTGGCGGCACAACTCCTGATAGCCGGCCAGAGGGCTGTCCTGGCGGCGGCGTCGCCAGGCGTTGACCTCCAGAACACAGGCCCACACATCACCCGCCGAACGCAGCAGACCGAAACACCGCCGCCGCTGACCCGCCGTCACCCGCAACCCCACCCGAGCGGTGCGATACACCACCACAGGCGCAGCGGGATCACGACGACGAGGCACACCCGGGACTCAACACCACCCGTACGACACTTCCCCGGCCACCAGAACCCGGAAAACGTTAGTGGACACCGCACCAGTGAGCTCTGCCTTGGGAGCGCAACGGCGAGCACGGCGTGTTTTGCCCGCAATGCGGTGCGGTCGAATTTGGAGAAAGCGTGCCGCGCCGACCAACGGTCGGCGCGGCACGGGTGGGGATGGAGAAGGTTACTAGTTGTTGTCCAGCCAGGGGTCTTCGGGCTTCGGCCGATCGAACGTGGGCCGCGCCGACTGCCAGTGCCCGCGGGTGAAGTCGGGCACCTTGACCGGCTTGAGCCAGCCGGTCTTCATCGATTCGTGGCTGAGCGGGATCACCGAGCACCACGCCGCCGAGTCGTAGACGTCGATGTCGGGGGTCATCCCGAGTCGCATCGTCTGGATGAGACGCCAGATGGCGATGAAGTCTCCGCCGCCGTGGCCGCCGTACTGGTTGGCCAGGGGCTCCAGCGTCGGCCACAACCAGTGGTCGTGTTCGCGCAGGAGGTTGTTGTATGTGGTACCGGTTCGCCAGGAGTGGTTGGTGTGGCCGAGCGACTCGAGGTAGACCCGGCTGTTGTCGAGCTGGATCGTGCCGCGGGTGCCGGTGAGCGTGGTGTCCCGGGTGTACGGGTGTGGGGAGTTCACGTCGTGCTCGACCCGGATGAACCGGCCGCTGGTCGTGGTGACGAAGCAGGTGGTCCGGTCGCCGGAGATGTACTTGTCGTCATCCCAGGATGAATGGTCCGGGCCGACCCGCGGGTCCTCGGAGCGGAACAGGGCCAGCGACTTGGGCAGGGACGCCACAGAGATCAGTTCCTCGAACCTGTCGCCGCGGTTGATGCCCAGAGCGGCCGACACCGGCCCGAGGCCGTGCATCGGATAGTGTGCCGCGTTCATCCTGGTCTGCCACCGGCGCCGCCACTCCTCAGGGTGGTAGGCGCCGCCGAAAAAGTACGGCCAGCGCAGGTCGTGGATGTACCCACCCGAGGCGTGCTGCAGGTCGCCGAAGAGCCCTTGCTGGGCCATGTTGAACATGGCCATCTCGGGCCGGAAGTAGTTGACGTTCTCCAGGAGCATGCAGTGCTTCCTGGTCTTTTCCGAGGTCTTGACCAGGTCCCAGATGTCGTCGAGGTACGGCGCGATCGGCAGCTCCACGGCGACGTGCTTGCCGTGCTCCATGGCCGCCTTGGCCATCGGGTGGTGCCACTCCCACGGGGTGGCGATGTAGACGAGGTCGACGTCGTCGCGGCGCAGCAGGTTGAGGTAGTCCTCCTCGCCCTTGGAGTAGCCGACCGGCGGGGTGTCCTGGAAGCCCTGCTGCATGACCCGATCGATGGTGCGGGTGACCCGGTCGGGACGGATGTCGCAGACAGCGGTGATGGTGGAGACAGCGGCGAACCTCAGGTCCTGGCCGCCGCCGCGTTGGCCGACGCCGATGATTGCGACGCGGACCTTGTCGAAGCCTTCGAACGGCACATTGGTCATGCTCTTCTCGCCAATGCCGCGTGCGGGTTCGGCGGCGGTGGTGCCGGCGGCGGCCGCAGCGGAGGTGCCGATGGCGCCGGTCAGGCCGGCGGCGGCGCCCAGCACGGCGCCAGATCGAAGCAGATCGCGACGGGACGGATTGAACTCAGGCGGGGAAACCATGTGATCACTCCTTTGTGACGGAGCCTGATCGAACTTGCCTACTTGCCTCAGCTGATGAGCAGTGTCAGTCAAATGATCGACGTTGGCAAGGGGTTGACCGGCACCTTTCGCGCTCACCATCCACATCGGGGGGCTGGATTGCCGAACCAGCCGACGCCGACTTACGCTCGAATCGCTGCCGAACCGCGCGGAATCGCGCGACCGGGTAGGTCGATCGGGCAGCAGGTCGGAGCGTTCATGAAACACGTCGAAGCGGAGATCGCCAGCCAACCGGAGTGCTGGCAACGAGCCGTGGCACTGGCGGGCTCGCTCGCCGAACAACTGCCGCGCCACGGCGAGCGGGTCGCCGTCGTCGGTTGCGGCACGTCGTGGTTCATCGCGATGGCGTACGCCAGCCTGCGCGAACGGGCCGGTCACGGCGAGACGGACGCCTTCGCGGCCTCGGAGTTTCCGGGGCAGCGACGCTACGACCGGGTGGTGGCGATCAGCCGCTCCGGCACCACCACCGAGGTGCTGGACCTCCTGCGTGCCGTCGCGGGCGGCACCCGGACCACCGGCATCGTCGGCGATCCCGACTCCCCCGTGGCGGCCCTGGTGGACGACGCGGTCTGCCTGCCCTTCGCCGACGAGCAGTCGGTGGTGCAGACCCGGTTCGCCACGACGACACTGGCGCTGCTACGTGCGCACCTGGGCCAGGACGTCAACCGGGCGATCCGGGACGCGACGGAGGCACTGGTCGCACCGCTACCGCTGGATCCGGCCACCCTGGAGCAGGTGACGTTTCTCGGTCGGGAATGGACAATCGGTCTGGCCCACGAGGCGGCGTTGAAGTGCCGCGAGGCTGCCGGCTTCTGGACCGAGGCGTACCCGGCCATGGACTACCGCCACGGCCCGATCGCCATCACCGGACCCGACCGGGCGGTGTGGGCGCTCGGGGCGGTACCGGCGGGGCTGGCGGACGATGTGGCCCGCACCCACGCCACCTTCGTCCACTCCGTACGCGATCCGATGGCCGACCTGATCCTCGCGCAGCGGCTGGCCGTGGCCCTGGCCCTGCACCGAGGGCTCGACCCCGACGCGCCGCGAAACCTGACCCGCTCGGTGGTCCTGCCGTGACCCGCCGGACCGAAGGGCCGACGGGATGATCCTTACCGTCACGCTGAACGCCGCGCTGGACGTGACGTACCGGGTCCCGGCTCTCGTGCCTGGCACCACGCACCGCATCACCGAGGTGGCCGAGCGCGCGGGCGGCAAGGGGGTCAACGTCGCCCGCGTGCTGCACACCCTCGGCGACCCGGTCGTCGCCACCGGGCTGGTCGGTGGTGCAGGTGGCGCCCGGATCCGATCCCTGCTCGCCGACGAACGGGTACCGGAGGCGTTCGTGCCGATCGCGGCCGAATCCCGACGCACCGTGGTGGTGGCGGAGCCGAACGTGGCGACCGGGCTGTGGGAACCCGGGCCGATCGTCACTCCGGACGAGTGGGCCGCCTTCCTCGGTCACTTCGCCGACCTGGTACGCGACGCGCAGGTGGCCGTGTTCTCCGGCTCCCTGCCGCCGGGGGTGCCGGTCGACGCGTACCGGACGTTGATCGAGGCGGCCCGCGACGCTGGCGCCTGGACCGTGCTGGACAGCAGCGGTGACCCGCTGCAGTACGGCCTCCGCGCCGGCCCGGACCTGGTCAAGCCGAACGCCGAGGAGCTCGCCGGGCTGGTCGGCCGCCCGCTGCCCCGGCCGGCCGACGCCGTCGATGCGGTACGCGCGCTCGCCGCCGGGACCGTCGTGGCCGCCTCGTTCGGCCCGGCGGGGCTGCTCGCCGTGACCGAGCAGGTCGCCTGGCGCGCGTTCCTGACGGATCCGGTCGACGGCAACCCCACCGGGGCCGGGGACGCCTGCGTCGCCGCGTTGGCCCACGGCATCGTTCATGACCGGCCTTGGCCGGAGCGGCTCGTCGACGCGGTGGCGCTCTCCGCCGCAGCGGTCTGGGCGCCGGTAGCGGGAAGCGTGGACCTGTCCGACTACCGGCGGCTGCGCCGGGCTGTGACCATCAAGGAGCTGTGATGCCGCTGGTACCGACCGGACAGATCGTCGCCGCAGGCCCGGTCTGTGCGTTCAACGTGATCACCCTGGAGCACGCCGAGGCGATCGTCACCGGTGCGGAGGCCGCGGGGCGGCCGGTCATCCTGCAGATCAGCGAGAACGCCGTACGGTTCCACGGTCGACGGCTAGCGCCGATCGCCGCCGCGACCCGGGCCGTCGCCGCGGCGGCGGCAGTCGACGTGGCGCTGCACCTGGACCACGTGGTCTCCCCCGACCTGTGGGGCCAGGCACCGGAGCACGGCTTCGGCTCGGTCATGGTCGACGCGTCCCGGCTGCCCTACCAGGAGAACGTCGCGGCCACCCGGGCGGCGGTCGAGTTCACCCACGTCCACCGGCTGTGGGTCGAGGCCGAGTTGGGCACGGTCGGCGGGAAGAACGGCGAGCCGCCGCTGGACCCGCACGCCCCCGGTTCCCGTACCGATCCGGCCCAGGCGGCGTCGTACGTGGCGCAGACCGGTGTGGACGCTCTCGCCGTCGCGGTCGGCTCCAGCCACGCCATGACCACCCGCAGCGCCGTACTGGACCATGCCCTGATCGGGCAGCTGCGGGCTGCGGTCACGGTGCCGCTGGTGTTGCACGGGTCGTCCGGGGTGCCGGACGAGGAGTTGCGCCGCGCCGTCGCCGGCGGCATCGCCAAGGTAAACATCGGTACGGCGCTGAACGCCGCGTTCACCGGCAGGGTGCGCGGCGCCCTGGCCGCGCAGCCGGAGCTGGTCGACCCGCGCCGGTATCTGGCTCCGGCGCGGGAGGCGATGGCCGCAACCGTGACCCACTTCTGCCGACTCGTGGCCGGCGAGGCTGAGGCACCGGTGGTGGTGCCGGCCTCGGCCGTGACCGAATCGTGAGCAGTTGGTCTTGACGCTCACTGGGGAGGATCGCAGAATCCCTGCAACAGCACGATCGTGAAAGGCTCACCGAGCAACCAGTCAGGAACGAGCAGCGGCTCGCCCGGGTCCGATCAGAGTTGTTTCCGTTCCATCCATGGTGGAGGCAGAAGTGAAACGGTTCCTGCGCCTGTCGGCGGGGCTCACGCTCGCCGGCATGACCTTGGCCGCCTGCGGTTTCGGTGGCAACGACGGGGCGAGCGGCGACAGCAAGACGCTGTCGCTGCTGGTCCCCAGTTACAGCAACGGCACCAAGGCGCTCTGGGAGGGCATCATCGCCGATTTCCAGGCGGAGCACTCGGACATCAAGGTCAACCTTGAGATCCAGTCCTGGGACAACATCAACGACGTCATCCGGACCAAGGTGCAGGCCAAGGCCGCGCCGGACATCCTCAACATCGACGCGTTCTCCGGATTCGCCTCCGACGACCTGCTCTACCCCGTCCCCGAGGTCGTCTCCGCCGAGACGCTGGGCGACTTCCAGGACTCCTTCGCCCAGAACGCGTCGATCGATGGCACCATGTACGGCCTGCCGATGATCGCCTCGGCCCGTACCCTCTTCTACAACCAGGAACTGTTCGACCAGGCCGGCGTAACCAAGCCCCCGGCGACCTGGGAGGAACTGCAGGACACGGCGCAGAAGATCAAGGCCCTCAACGCCGGTGTCTACGGCTACGGCATGCCGCTGGGCAGCGAGGAGGCCCAGGCGGAGACCTCGATCTGGGTCTTCGGCAACGGTGGCTCCTGGAACGATGGCGAGAAGATTACCGTCGACGATCCCCGCAACCTGGAAGCGGTGGAGTTCATGAAGCGGATGATCGACGCCAAGCTGACCCAGCCCGACCCTGGCGCGAGCGACCGCACGCCGATGCTGGACGTGTTCATCCAGGGCAAGATCGCCATGGCCGTCGGGCTGCCGCCCACTGTGGGGCAGATCGCGGAGAAGAACCCGAACCTGAAGTACGGCACCACGCCGATCCCCACCCGTGACGGGCAGCCGATGACCCTCGGGGTGGCCGACCACCTGATGGCGTTCAAGAACGACGGCAGCAAGCAGGAGGCGATCAAGGCCTTCCTGGACTTCTTCTTCAGCGCCGATGTCTACAAGAAGTTCGTCGACACGGAGGGTTTCCTGCCCACCACCAAATCCGGCGCGGAGGCGCTGAAGGACAAGAAGGAGATCGCCAGCTTCCTGCAGGTCCTGCCGGGCGCCCGGTTCTACCCGAGCACCAACCCCCGATGGGCGGCCACCCAGGGCGCCATCCAGAGCCAGATCGGCCAGATCGGGCAGGGCAAGGACGCCAAGACCGTGCTGACCGACATCCAGGACCGGGCCGACGCCTAGCGGCGTCGAGGCCGTACGAATCTCCATCGAGGACACGATGAGCGAGCAGACCAGGAAGGCGCCGGTGCCGACGCGCAGGTCAGCACGACCGGCGTACCGGGAGTTGGCGACGGCCATGCCGTGGCTGCTGCCCGTGCTGATCCTGATCCTCACAGTCGTCCTGTTCCCCGCCGCCTACATGGTGTGGACGTCCTCGCGGGACGTCTCGCAGGCCGGAGTCGACCGCGGCCCGGCGGGGCTGGACAACTACCACGCACTGCTGGACTTCCCCGCGCTGGGCAGAGTGCTTGGAAACACCGCGATCTGGGTGTTCGGCGTGGTCCTGGTGACCCTGCTGATCTCCCTGGCCCTGGCGCAGTTCCTGAATCAGGCCTTCCCCGGCAGGCGCCTGGTCCGGTTGGCGGTGATCGTGCCGTGGGCGGCCAGCGTCGTGATGACCTCGACCGTCTTCTACTACGCGCTGGACCCTTTCTACGGCATCTTCAACCACTTCCTGGTCGACCTCGGCATCCTCGACGCCGGGTTCGGCTTCACCCGACGACCCGTGCCGGCGTTCGTGGTGTCCATGGTGGTGGCCGTCTTCGTGTCCCTTCCGTTTACCACCTACACCATCCTCGCCGGGCTGCAGATGGTGCCCCACGACGTGATCGAGGCAGCCCGGATGGACGGCGCCGGATCCGGCCACATCTACCGCAGAATCATCCTGCCCATCCTGCGGCCCGCGATCGCCGTCGCGGTTCTCATCAACATCATCAACGTCTTCAACTCCCTGCCCATCCTGCGCACGATGACCGGCAGCATTCCCGGGTACGACGCGGACACCACAACGACGCTGATCTTCAAGTACATCCAGCAGGACCGACAGGTCGACCTCGCCAGCGCGCTCAGCGTGGTGAACTTCCTGATCGTCCTCGCGGTGATCGGCATCTACCTGGCAACGCTTCGACCGATGAGAGACGAGTAGCCGTGGTGACGACAACCTCAGAGACGGTCGACAGGCGGGCTAACTCGGGCAAAACCGGCGCGCGTCCAGGCAGTCGGGCCCGGGGGCGGCACTGGCTGAAGCCGGCGGCCGGTGCCGTGGTGGCGCTGGTGTTCCTGGCGCCGTACCTGGTGATGTTCATCGGATCCTTCAAGCGGCACGCGGAGATCCTGCGCATCCCCCCGACCTACCTGCCGACCGAGTGGGTCCCGTCGAACTACGCCACAATGTGGTCCACACCGGAGACGCCACTGCCGTACAACCTCGTCTCCACCCTCGTAATCTCCGTCTGCGGGACCCTGCTGGTGCTCGCGGTCGCCACGCCCGCCGCGTACTACACGGCGAAGCACCGGTTCCCCGGCCGTGGCGTGTTCCTGCTGCTCGTGCTGGCCACCCAGATGCTCCAGCCGACCGTGCTGGCACCGGGCCTGTTCCGGCAGTTCCTGGCGATCGGCATCGACAACACCTGGCTGGCGATGATTCTCGTCAACGCCGCCTTCAACCTCAGCTTCGCAGTGTGGATCATGCACAGCTTCTTCTCCGGCATCCCGAAGGAGATCGACGAGGCGGCGATGGTGGACGGCGCCGGCAAGCTGCAGACACTGCGGCGCGTGACGCTGCCGCTGGTGTGGCCCGGCATCGTCACCGCCATCATCTTCACCTTCGTCGCCTGCTGGAACGAGTTCGCGGCGAGCCTGGTCATCCTCACCACGGCGGAGAACCAGCCGTTGTCAGTGGCGATCACGAAGTTCGTCGGCCAGTACGACTCCGCGTGGCACTATGTTTTCGGTGTGTCAATCGTCGGCATCGTGCCCGTGGTCATCCTCTTCGCGCTAGTCGAGAAGCGTTTGGTCGCCGGCCTGACCGCAGGAGCCGTCAAGTGACCTCGACCGAGACCACGGGGGGAGCCGCCGCAGCGGGCGGAATGGCCGACCGTTCTCGCCGGCTACAGGCGCTGCTGGAGATCCTCGCCGCGCGGGGCGGGCGGCTCTCCGTACTCGACGCGGCCGCAGCCCTGCAGGTCTCCGAAGCGACCGTACGCCGTGACTTCACGGCCCTCGCCGAGCAAAACCTCGTCACCCGTACGCATGGCGGCATCGTGGCCACCTCGGTCGCCTACGACCTGCCGGTGCGCTACCGCTACAGCGGCGACGACAGCGCCAAGGAACGCATCGCCGCCACCGCCGCCGCGCTCATCGAAGCAGGCAGCGTGGTGGGGGTGAACGGAGGCACCACAACATCGGCCACCGCCCGGCACCTCGCGGCGCGGCCCGACCTGACGCAGGCCACCCACCGGCCGGCGCTGACGGTGGTGACGAACGCATTGAACATCGCCACCGAGATGGTGCTGCGGCCGTCCCTGCGTACCGTCATTCTCGGCGGGGTCGCCCTGCCCCAGTCATACGAGCTGACCGGGCCGCTGACCAGCATGGTGATGCAGTCGCTATGGCTGGACGTCCTCATCCTCGGCGTCGACGGGTTCTCCGTCGAGGGGACCTCGTGCCACGATGAGGGCGAAGCGAGCATCGATGCGTTGATGGCCAGCCGGGCCCGCCAGGTGGTCGTCGTGGCCGGTTCGGAGAAGCTCGGTCGCCACTCCTTCGCCAAAATCTGTGACGCGTCCGCCGTGGACACCTTGGTCACCGACACCGCCGCCGATGAGCAGGTCGTGGCGGACCTACGCGCGGCCGGCGTCACCGTGCTCCTGACCTGACGGCCTCCCCACCCGGATCTTGGTACGGAAGCGCCCCGGCCGGGGTGCTTCCGTACCAAGATCCAGGCCGTTGGGGGTTGGGCCGTGGCACGCGGCCGCAACCTGACCCACAAGAATGGTCTACACACATAGCCTCGGCGCCATACAAACCCTCCTGTGCCGTACCGCCGAGTCGCTGACGCGGCTTACCAGTGCCACGCTGATGACCGGCCACGACGTCCATCCGAGAGCAGCCATGCGGCTTCCCACTCCCCTGCTGCACCCAAGCGGAAAGGCCACCTCCCGAACCCGGGATGTGGCCTTTCACCTGTGCGGCGAGCGACCGGCACTAGGTTGCGTCGGTGCCGAAGCCGTCCATCGAGGCGCGTTCGTCGAGCGTCCGCAACTCCTGAAAGACGGTGATGTGCAGATCGGCCGGCGCGTCGAGACGGGCGTTGACCGACTGCCACGGTGTGGTGGTCGGCGGCGCCACCTGTGTGGCGCCCGCGGCGACCAGCCGGTCGTTGGTGGCCGCCGTATCGTCCACTTCGAACGCCACCCGGATGTGCGGTGCGACCTGTCGCCCCACCTCGACCTCGTCGATCATCCGCTTCTGCGCCGGGTTGGCAATCTCCAGCGTGGCGCGCCCGGCGTCCAGAATCACCACGCGGGCGTCGTCGCCGCTGGAGAACGCCGCCTGCTCCGGCAAGCCAAGCACGTCGCGGTAGAACCGCACCGCCGCCTCGTAGTCGTCGGCCTCCACCACCAGCCGCAGCTGGCGTACCGGCGACGCGGGCACCTCGGATGAGCTCACTGTTGTTGATCTCCTGCCTGGCCGGTCGTCCGCAGCCCGGTCACCGGAGACGGCGGCCGGCGCGGATGAATCCCAGGGCCCAGGCTATCGGCTGCCCGGACAGGTGCGGCTGGCGCACCGCCGACGGGCTACCGGTCCCGCACCCGCTCGGAAACCGGTTGTACGGCCGCGCGCCGAGCGGGGAAGAATGCCGGCACATGAGGGAGCGACCGGCCGGGCTGCCGGAATCCGAACTGACCGCGGGCTTGATCGAGGGTTGGGGCATGGAGGTCCGCTCCGCCGAGTACCTCCCCGTCGGTGCGGGCAGCTACCACTGGTCGGTGCGGGATCAGCGGGGCACGGCCTGGTTTGTCAAGGTCGACGACCTCGGCGTCGAGGAGGTCGGGCGCGATGAGGAGTTCGACCGGTTCGCCGCTTCGGTCGCGACGGCAATGGCGCTGCACCGGGACGCCGGGCTCGGCTTTGTCGTCGCACCGGTTCCGGCGGTGACCGGTGTGGCGTTGTGGCGGCTCACCTCGCGGTATGCGGTTTCTGTGTTCCCGATGGTACGGGGCACCGTCGGGAGCTTCGGCGCGCACCGTCCCGAGGACCGGACCGAGGTGATGGACCTGCTGGCCGAACTGCATCGGGCCACTCTGGCGGTCGTGGACCTGGCGCCGCGCGCCGACCTGGTGCTTCCCGGCCGGGACCGGTTGGACGCGGCCCTGCGCGACCTGGACCGGGCGTGGACCAGCGGGCCGTACGCCGAACGAACCCGAAGGCTGCTGTCGATCCATTCGGACCGCATCGAGCGGTGGCTGACCGACCTCGACCGACTGGCCGACCAGGCACGGGCCACCGGGACGGACTGGGTGCTCACCCACGGCGAGCCGCACCCCGGCAACGTCATGCGGACCCCTGACGGCTTGCGACTGCTCGACTGGAACACCGTGCAGATCGCACCGCCGGAACGCGATCTGTGGCTGCTCACCCCCGCGATCGCCAGGATGGTCGGCGAGAACCCGGGCGGTGACGTCGACGATGTCCTCGACCGCTACACCCGGGCCACCGGCCGGACCGTCAGTCCGGACGGCCTCGCACTCTATCCGTTGTGGTGGAAGCTCGCCGACATCGCGATCTTCGTTGACGAGCTGCGCCGAGCGCACGGCACCGGCGAGGACATCTCCGCGTCGTTAACCTATCTCACCGGCTATCTCGAATCCAGCGGGGATTGACCCCGGACACGCCGGGCGCCCGGGCGACACGTCCTGGACGCGCCGCCCGGGCTGCGACTAGTAGACCTCGATCTTGCCCGTGGAGCGCGGGCTCCCTGGGTCGTTGAAGAAGTACTCGCCGGTACGGGTGAATGTGTACTGGAAGGACTCTCCGGGGTTGAGCCGGACGTCGAAGAGACCTTCGAAGAACTGGGTCACGCCACGTTCGCCGGCGTTGTCGGGATGGTTGGTGAAGGTGACCGTCGTACCGACCGGCACCCGTAGGTGAGTCGGCGCCATGCCGGCCACGGCGAATGACTCGGTCGTACTGATGGTGCCGTTGCTCGCGTTGTACGTCCGTCCGATCACGACCGTGTTCGCCACGGCCGAGCCCTCGACCGGGCCGCCGGAGACCGGCCGGCGGATCACCGGCGGAGGCGGGGTGGGCGCGGGGCCGACCTCTCCCCCGATCTCGAACGCCCAGAGGAAATCACCGCGGGGGGCGGAGTTCCCGTAGGGGATGCTGGTCCCGCCGGCATAGACGGCCAGGTACTCCTTGTCGCCGACCCGGTACATGATCGGGCTGGAGCTGATCGCGGCGCCGGTCTGGAAGCGCCACACCTCGCGGCCGTTGCGCGCGTCCAAGGCCAGCAGGTTGCCGTCGGGCTGGCCGATGAACAGCAGATCGCTGGCGGTGGTGAGGATGCCGTTGCCGTGGGCCAGTGAGTACGGCATGCGTTGCTTCCACTTAACCTGGTTCGTGCTCACGTCTACGGCCACGACGCCGCCGGTCTGGTACTCGCCCGGCGGCCGCAGCCCGTTGCTGCTCTCGGTCAGCGAGTGCGCGGCGGCCACGTACCCGTAGCCGGTGTAGACCAGCCCGGTGCGGTGGCTGAACGACATGTGCGACCA
The DNA here is from genome assembly GCA_005402585.1 of Micromonosporaceae bacterium KJ-029. Classification (GTDB taxonomy): domain Bacteria; phylum Actinomycetota; class Actinomycetes; order Mycobacteriales; family Micromonosporaceae; genus Micromonospora. The sequence continues at coordinate 86,116 of BIFP01000035.1, forward strand.
GTCGGCGCCGCCGCCGTGCCCCGGGATCGACAGAATCGGTGTCTCCCAGTGCGGGTCGTAGAGTGCACCCTGTTCGTAGTTGGGCACTGCCCGGTTGGGGTCGCCGGGGACCGAGGTGCCGAGGGGCTGGTCCACGACCCGCAGCTCGGTCCAGCCGCCCTGGAGTGGGAAGGGTTGGGTCGGCCAAGTCTTCTGGCGCGGCTCCTGCGGCACCGGCCGCTCGATGATGCCCAGCGGCGCGGTGCCGTTGACCCGGTCGAGGATGAAGAACATGCCGGACTTGCTGCCGTAGATGACAACCTTGTGCTCGCGGCCCCGGATCCGGACATCGGCGAGGACGGGCGACATCACGTTGTCCATGTCCCAGATGTCGTGGTGGACGGACTGGAAGTGCCAGCGGTACTCGCCGGTACGCATGTCGAGCGCGACGATCGAGTTGGCGAAGAGGTTCATGCCGCCACGCCTGGAGCCGTCCTGTGAGGAGTTGTTGCCGCGGGCGTTTCCGAACGTCCAGTAGGTGAGGCCGAGCTCGGGGTCGACGGCCGGGTGGATCCAGGGGGTGGCTCCGCCCTGCATCCAGGAGTCGCCTTCCCAGGTGTCGTTGCCGAACTCGCCCGGCCCCGGGGTGCCCCAGAAGTGCCAGAGGACGTCGCCGTTGCGGGCGTCGAGGGCGAGGGCGGCGCCGCGCGGGCCGTCGTTGGTGCCGCAGAAGAGCAGGCCGTCGTGGTAGACGACGGCAACCTTTTCGATGTTGCCGTACCCGTTGACCTGGCGTTCCCAGGCGACCTGGCCAGTCTGCTGGTCGAGGGCGACGACAAAGTTGTCGTTGGACTTGGTGTAGACGTAGCCGCCGCCGACGGCGACGCCGCGCCGGGTCACCGAGCCGCGGGTCTGGTCGTACCGCCACTTGGTCTGCCCGGTGGCGCCGTCGACCGCGAACAGGTTGCCGGGTGCCGATTCGATGTAGAGCACTCCGTCGACGGCGACGGCGGTGCTCTGGCTGTTGCCGCTGGCGAGGCCGCCCTCGATGCGGTTGACCCAGGCGCCGCGCAGTCGGCGGACGTTGCCTCGGTTGATGCTGCTCAGCGAGGTGTAGTTCTGGTTGCCGAGGTTGCCGCCGACCTTGGGGAAGTCGGTGTCCCCGGGGGTGTCGAAGCGGGCGAGATCGACGGCGGCGGGCTGCCCACTCGGTCCACCTTTCTTGCCGTCAGCGGTGGCGGGCGTGGCGGCGACGGCGGGTCCGGCACCCGCCGCCATGGCTGTCGCGGCGGCTCCCCTGAGAACGGTCCTCCGGTCGATCGGTGCCATACGGTCACCTGCTTTCTCGCCTCATGGGCGGTTGGTGGTGGGTACGGGCGGTGTCCCGACGATCTCCAGCCGCTGGGCCGAACGTGAATACGCCGGCGTCCACGCGGCACCGTCGACGCAGGCCGGTCGGCGGGACGGACCGTGCGCGACGGCGGTCGCCGCCGTCGCGAATCAGGTCGGCCTAGCCGCGCCGAAAGAAGCGTTGGAGGTCTCGGTTGGCGGAGCTGTCGGGTACTTGGGCGGACGAAACGGCGGTCGTGACGCCGGGAACCCTCCGACGTCGGACCACCTAGTGGCCCTACCGGACCGCTGTACGGACTATGTGTAAGTTACGGGCGGGGAAGGCCGCTGGCAATAGGCGGTTTCAGAACTGCTCCAACAGGACGACGGGCAACCTCGCCAGCCACCCTTGTCCAGCCCAGCCGTCGTGCGCTTTACTCGGATCTAGCTGGTGGACCTTTAAGTCCGCTAGATGGATCAGGCAACCGTCGATGAAAGGAGGTTCTTGAACCACCACCCCGAGCGACTCGGACAACCACCGCAGCCCCGCAGCTTCGGCCGGACTTCCCGCAGGTGTGCGGCGACTACGGCAACCAGAACCCTCCACGCCCAGGAAGATCACCCGTCAGAAAGCTCCCGGCTGTGTGGCGCGTGGCGAGTCAATCTTGAGGGCGGCGACACCAGCCAGTCCCAGCAGAGCATGGCCGTCGCGAAGAACGGCGTCATCTACGTCCAGACCCGACAGCAGAGCGTGTACACGGTGGACACGCCTGCCGGTGCCGTAAAGTGGCGGCGAGGGCCTTCTCCGAACGCCGCACCGACCTGCGCGGCGTGGCACTGGCCGAGGGCCGTGTGTTCGCCTTGACGGCGACAACTACGTCTGGGCGCTGGACAAGCGCACCGGCGAGGCAACCTGGCGCCGCCAGCTGCTCACCGCCGAGGAGGGAAATCCCGACGACGGCCGTGATCCCGACCAGGGCCAGTGGGGCGGTCAGCGGGGCCTGCGGCGAGATCGAGTGGAACGGAATCCTGACCACCGATGGCGGCGTGATGTTCCAGGGCAGCCCGGACGGGGTGCTGCACGCCATGGACGAACCAGCGGCAGGCCCCTATGGATCGGTCAAAAAGGTTCCGCTGGCACCCGCCCTCACCCCGCCCTCGAAGGTCATCGACATTACCGCGCCCTCGGTCGCCCGCGCGCCGGTCGACTTCACGGTGGCGCTCGGCCGGACGTGGGATGCCACCAACCAGCGGCCCGACAACCAGGAGAACGGCGTGTCGACCTCGGCGATAACGCCCACAGAGCACCGGGAAGATCGTCGTCACGGGATGACGTACGGTGAGCGCCGGTAGCTACGGCCACCGGCGCCCCGCTGTTTGCCCCGACCGGGACGCCCCGCGTCAGCGGGCCTGCGCCGGTGGACCGACGTAACGCGGCAGGATCGACGGCGGCATTGGGCCCTTGATCCGTCCGCCCTGCTGTGTCTGCTCCCACGCGTGGCTGAGGATGCCAACCGTCCGGCCGAGCACGAACAGGCCACGGGCCAGTTCCGGGACGAAGTCCAGTTCGGCGTAGATCATCGCGGTGACGCCGTCGACGTTGATCGGGACGTGGCGCCGTCGGCCCCGGTTGATGGCCTCCTCAATCGCCAAGCCGGCATCGACGTACCGACCATCGATCGCCCCCGCCGTCCGGGCCTGGTCGAGCAGGACCAGCATCGGGTCGCGGCGGGGGTCGACCGGGTGGAACCGGTGCCCGAATCCGGGCAGGTAGCGGTCACCGCGCGCCCGCCACCGGGCGATCGCCCGGTCGGCCGCATCCGCCAACGACGTCCCTTCGGTGGCGCGGTGCTCCGCGACGACGTCGTGCAGCAGTTGGACACACTGCTGTCCGGCCCCACCGTGCACGTCACCGAGGAGGTTCACCCCGGTGGCGATCGCGTTGTTCAGGCCCACCCCACACGTCGCGGCCATCCTCGCCGCCGCGATCGAGGGCGCCTGGGGGCCGTGGTCGACCGAGGCGACCAGGGCCGCCTCCAGCAGTCGGGCCTGTTCCGGCGTAGGCAGTCCACCACGGACCAACAGCCAGATCACCTCGACGAAGCTCCGCTCGGCCAGCAGGTCCTGGATCCGGTGCCCCCGGAACTCGATGGTCCCGGGCTCGATGTGGCTGATCGCCGTCCGCCACCAGCCGGCCAGGTCCGGCTCGCCCGGCTGGTTGCTCTCGGGGTCGCTCGTCATCGGGCACCTCCGGGCAGCGCGTTCCAGACCGTCTCGAGGCGCTCGCTGTTCTGCTCGCCGAGCATGGGTGGCGGGCCGGGCGGCCCGTACGCCTCCCCGTCGACCCGTACGCCGTTGCCCATCACCGTCAGTTCCTCGGCGGAACGGCCGGGAAACGGGACCCGATGCAGGAAGCCTCGTTCGCGGAGGTGCTCCAGGTCCAGGGCCTGGGGCACGGTGAGCACCCGCGCGGCGGGCACCCCCCGGGCGGAGAGCAGGGTCTCCCACTCCCGCGCGCCGCGGCTGCGCAGGCCCGCGTTGATCTCGGCGTTGAGCAGGTGGCGGTTGCGTTTGCGGATGTCGCGGCTGCGGAAGCGCTCGTCGGTCACCAGGTCCTTGCGGTCGATCAACTCGCAGAGGGTCTCGAACTGCTCCTGCCGGTTCGCGGCGATGTTCAACGGTCCGTCGGCAGCGGTGAAGGTGCCGGAGGGGGCGGCGGTGAAGTTCTGGTCGCCCATCGGGGCCGGTTCGACACCGGCGCCCAGATAGTTGCTGACCGCCCAGCCCATCGCGGAGATCGAGGCCTCGAGCATCGACACATCGAGGTAGGCACCCTTACCGGTGCGGTCCCGGCCGACCAGGGCGGCGGCGACGGCGAAGGCGGCCAGCAGCCCGCCGACCGTGTCGGCGACCGGGAAACCGACGCGCAGCGGTGCGGTCTCCGGGGTCCCGGTGACACTCATCATGCCGGACATGCCCTGCACGATCTGGTCGTACGCGGGTCGCTGGCTCAGTGGGCCGGACTGACCGAAGCCGGAGATCGCGCAGTAGACGAGCCGGGGATTGACCGGGCGCAGCGCCTCCCAGTCCAGACCGAGACGGCGCAGCACCCCCGGCCGGAAGTTCTCCACCAGCACGTCGGCGTCGGTGACGAGGCGCAGGATCCGCTCCCGGTCCTCGGGGGCCTTCAGGTCCAGCTCGACGGACCGCTTACCGGCGTTTTGCGCCAGGAACGACACACCGAGCCGGGCGTCGTTGAGGGCACTGTCCGGACCGAGTTGCCGGGCCAGGTCCCCCTCGCCCGGGCGCTCGACCTTGACCACGTCGGCACCCATCAACACGAGTTGGTAGGTGCAGTAGGGGCCGGCGAGGACGTTGGTGAGGTCCAAAACACGAACGCCATCCAGTGGACGGGCGGTCATCAGCGATCTTCCTCCGGTTGTCGCCGAGGTGGCACCCGCCGGGGTGCCACCTCGGCTGCGGCTACATCGGGTTACGGATGGGATGGTCGAAGCCCTGCACGGTGAGTGCCTGGGCCGCCGAGCGCAACAGGTCGACCAGCTCGGGAATCCGCTCCTGGGGGAAGCGGGCGGTGGGCCCGCTGAACGACAGGGACGCGACGACGAGGGCGCCGTCCGGCGTGGTCACCGGAACTGCGACGGCGGAGAGGCCGGTTTCCCGTTCGCCGTGGCTGACCTGGTAGCCGGCCTCGGCACCGGAGTGGATCTGGGCGCGGAGCCGGTCGGCGTCGACGGTCCCGGCCGGTGCGGCGGCGACGACCCGCTCGAGGGTCTCGGCGGTCGCGTCCCGCAGCAGCACCTTGGCTGACGCGCCGGCCCAGAGAGGTAACTGGTCGCCGATGCGGACCACGTGGCGTAGCGCGAGCGGGCTCTCCTCCTGGGCGACACAGACCCGGTTCAGCCCGCGCATCACGTAGACGTTGACGGTCTCGCGTTCCCGCTCGACGAGGGAGCGCATCACCTCGCGGGCGGCGGCCGGGATCTCCCAGCTGCGTTGCACCAAGTAGGCCCAGCGCCACAGGCCGGGGCCGGCAGTGTAGCCCTTCGGCGTGGCGGCGAGCATTTGCGCGGATTCGAGTGTGACGAGCAGCCGCAGCACCGTGGTCTTGGCCAGTCGGGTACCCCGGACGATCTCACCGATTGTCCGGGTCTGATGCTGCTCGTCGAACAGGGACAGGATCTCCAACGCCCGGTGGACGCTGCGAACGGTACCCGCGTCCTCGTTGGTGGGGCCGGTGGCGGTTGTCATGTCTCCACTGTGCGGTCTCGCGCTCCCGTCCGGGCCCGCCGCGCCGACCGCCACTGGTTCCGTCTGTCGCGGTCGCGCCATTCACCTGGGCCTTTCCCCTTGCGGAAACCGATCTGGCAACTTACGTTAACACCGGTCCACCAAGCGGTCCAGCAGATCCGCTAGGCGGTTCCCACCGCGACAGTGGAAACAACCGCGCAGCCTGACGACTCTCCGATAGGGGCATGGATGACTCCGACACCCGACGGCCCGGACGCCACCGGCAGCGGCTCCGCGCAGGTGATCGACGTTCCCGCGTACGTCGAGGGGAGTTGGATCGAGACGGGTGACCAACTCGTCCGCACCGGTCCGTACACCCGCTCGCCGGTCAGCCGGGCCCACCAGGCGGACGACCGCCTGGTCCGACGCGCCACCGCCGCGGCCATCCCGGCGGCGGCCGAGGTCGCGGCGCAGATCCCCGCCGATCGCGCCGCCATCCTGGAACGCGCCGCCGCGCTCGCCACCGAGCGCCGCGATGCGATCGCGCGCCGGCTCGCACTGGAACTCGGCAAGCCGGTACGCGACGGGCGCACCGAGGCGGACCGGGTGGCGGCCACCTTCCGGATCGCCGCCGCCGAGGCCCGCCGCCTGGGCGGGGAGATCCTTCCCGCCGAGGGTTGGGAGATCGGCCGGGGTACCACCGTGCTGACCCAGCGCAGCCCGGTCGGTGTGGTCCTGGCGATCACGCCGTTCAACGCACCCGCGAACCTGCTGGCGCACAAGCTCGCCGCTGCCTACGCGGCCGGCAACGCCACCATCGTGAAGGCGCCGCCGCAGGCCCCCGCCGCGACCGCCGTCGTCGTCGACATCGCCCTCGACGCCGGCCTGCCACCGACCGCCGTACAACTCCTGCATGGCGGGCCGGAGATCGGCGCGGCACTCTGCGCCGCGCCGGAGGTCAATGCCGTGGCCTTCACCGGCTCCGCCGGCGCCGGCGCGGCGGTCGCCCGCGCCGCCGGACCGAAACGGACCGTGCTGGAACTCGGCGGCAACGCCGCCACCATCGTCCACCACGACGCCGACGTCGCCACCGCGGCGGCCGCCTGCGCCCGTACCGGTTACAGCAACTCCGGGCAGAGCTGCGTGTCGGTGCAACGCGTCTACGTCCACCGCTCCCGGATGGCGGACTTCCTCACCACGTTCACCGACCGCGTCCGCGCCTTGGTGCTCGGCGACCCGCTCGACCCGGGCACCGACGTCGGATCGATGGTCGACGACGACGCCGCCCGCCGGGTGGTGGCCTGGACCGAGGAGGCGGCCCGCGACGGCGCCAAGGTCCCGGTCGGCGGGGTACGCACCCACGCCACCGTCACGCCCACCGTGATCGTGGACCCGCCGACCTCCGCCCGGGTGGTCCGGGAGGAGATCTTCGGCCCGGCCGTCGTCGTCCTCGGCTACGACGATCTCGACGACGTCGTGACGGCCTGCAACGCCAGCCGCTACGGCCTACAGGCCGGCCTCTTCACCCACGACGTGCGCACCATCTTCCGGCTCTGGCGGGACCTGCAGGTCGGCGGCCTGGTCGTCAACGGCCCCTCCAACCACCGTCTCGACCACATCCCGTTCGGCGGCGTCAAGGACTCCGGCATCGGGCGGGAGTCGCCGGCGCACATGATCAACGACTTCACCATCACCAAGACCATGCACCTGCGCGGCGTGTCCCTGTGGGGCTGACCGTGCCCGGCCAGCCCGGCACCACCGACCGTGACCACCGCCCGGAAGGACCACCAGTGACCACGCAGATCCCCGGCGGGGCCCGCTCCGCCACCGCCATGCCCACCGAGTCGACCACCGGCGCCCGACTGCTGGTCCGGCAGCTCGAATCGTTCGGGGTCGAGTACGTCTTCGGGCTGTGCGGACACACCAACATCGCCCTCCTGGAGGCGCTCGCGCAGAGCCCGATCGAATTCGTGGTGTTCCGGCACGAGCAGGCCGCGGCACACGCCGCCGACGGGTACGCCCGCGTCACCGGCCGTCCCGGCGTGGTCCTCACCCACGTCGGCCCGGGCATGATGAACGCGGTCACCGGCGTGGCGAGCGCGGCGATGGACTCCGTACCGCTGGTCTGCATCAGCGGCGACATCCCCTCCTACTACTACGGGCGCCACCCGCACCAGGAGGTAAACCTCCACAACGACGCCGACCAGGCGGCCATCTACCGCCCCTTCGTCAAGCGGGCCTGGACGGTGCAGCGGCCGGAGGACCTGACCCGGTTCGCCGAGCGCGCCTTCTGGACGGCGAACACCGGACGCCCCGGCGCGGTGCTGCTCAACGTACCGATGGACATGTTCTCCCGGCCGCTGCCAGCCGACACGCCGGTACCGGTGCTGGCGCCGTCGCCGACGCCCCCGGCCATCACCGACGAACTCGCCGAACGCATCGCCATGGAACTCGTACACGCCGAACGGCCGCTGCTCTACCTCGGCGGTGGGTTGCGCACCGAACGGGGTCGGGCCGCCGCCACCGGCCTCGCCGAACACCTGGGCGTACCCATCGTGCACTCCCTGATGGGCAAGGGGGCGGTGCCCGACTCCCATCCCCTGCTGCTCGGCATGCCCGGGTTCTGGGGCTCGGAACTGACCAACCGCTACACCCGAGAGGCCGACCTGGTGCTGGCCGTCGGCACCCGGTTCGCCGAGACCGACGCCAGTTCGTGGGACGACCGGTACACCTGGCGAATCCCGCCGGCCCGGCTCATCCAGATCGATTTGGACCCGGCCGAACTCGGTCGGAACTACCCGGTGGAGATCGGGGTGGTGGCCGACGCCACGACGGCCCTGGAGGCGGTCCGGCGGGCCGTCGTCCGACTGGACGCCACGCCCCGACCGAAGGACGGGTTGCGCGAGGAGGTCAGGGCCAGCCGTCAGGCCACCTTCGCCCAGGTCACCGGCGCCGCGAACGACCAGCAGCTTCCGCTGCGCCCACAACGCATCCTGGCCGATCTGCTGACCACCCTGCCTCCGGACAGCGTGCTGGTCACCGACGTCGGCTGGAACAAGAACGGGGTCGCCCAGTGCTACCCGCTGCCCGACGAGGGCCGGTTCATCACCCCGGGCGGTTCGTCCACCATGGGGTTCGGCCCGGCGGCGGCCCTCGGGGTGCAGGTCGGCGACCCGGAGCGTACGGTCGTCGCGCTTGTCGGCGACGGCGGGATGAGTGCTCAGCTCGCCGCGCTACCGACCGCTGTCGAACGTGGCCTGCCCGTGATCTTCGTGGTGATGAACAACGCTTCCCACGGCACCATCTCGGATCTGCAGGCCGCGAACTACGGGATCAGCTACGGCTGCGACTTCCTCGACCGCGACGGTCGGCCGTACACCCCCGACTTCGCCGCCCTCGGCCGGGCCTGCGGGGCGGACGGCTACACAGTCGCCGGCCCCGACGAACTCGCCAAGCACCTGGCCGCCGCCATCGCCAACCGCCGCCCCACCGTGATCGACGTCCCCATGGTCAACGAGCCGGTGCCCACTCCCGGGCACTGGAACATCAAGGACATCTACCAAGGCGAATTCTCCTGAACCGGGGCCGCTGGCCCCGGTCCGTCCCCCATAGGAGCCACCATGAAACGATCCGTCACCGCCCTCACCAGTGTTCTGGCGCTCGGGGCGGCCACCCTGCTGACCGCCTGTTCGTCGGCGGGTGACGACGGCACCGTCACCCTCTCGATGGCCCACAGCTACGCCACCAACCACCCCCACCACCGCTGCGGCGCCGAAAGGGTCGCCGAGGCGGTGGCGGCCTCCGGCACCGGCCTGAAGATCGAGGTCTACCCGAACAGCAGCCTGGGCGGACACGCCCAGCGATTCGCCTCGGTCGTATCCGGGGACATCGACATCGACCTGCAGGGCGCCTCCGAGATCTCGGCGACGTACGCGCCGATCCGGGTCCTCGACGCCGCGTACGCCTTCGACGGCGCGGACCACCTCTTCCGCTTCTTCGGAAGCGAGCCCGCCACCGCGCTGCGCGAGGACATGCTGGCGAAGACCGGCACCCGCGTACTCGACGCCTGGTACTTCGGCATGCGGCACTTCACGTCCAACAAGCCGCTGCGTACCCCCGACGACTTCAAGGGAGTGCGGATGCGCTTCCCGGACACCCCGCAGTTCCTGCAGAACGCCGAGGCACTCGGCGCCTCGGCCACCTCGGTCGCCTTCGAGGAGGTCTACATCTCGCTGCAGCAGGGCGTCGTCGATGGGCAGGAGAACCCGATCCCGGTGATCGCCTCGCTGAACCTGCCGGAGGTGCAGAGCCACCTCAACCTGACCGGGCACATGACCGGCTTCGTGATGCCGGTGGTCAACGAGAACGCCTGGCAGGGGCTCACCGACGCGCAGCGTGAGGCGTTGCAGAAGGCGATCACCGACGCCCGCGCCACGGACCGTCAGTGCATGGAGGAAGAGGAGACCGGCTTCGTCGAGACCTGGCGCGGCGAGGGCAAGATGCAGATCGTCGAGCCCGACGTGGCCGCCTTCCGCGGCAAGGCTGAGACGTTCTTCCGTAACACCCTCTCCGGCGACGACCTGGCGCTCTACGACGCGGTCCGCGCCGCGGCCTCGGCCTCCTGACCTCGGGCGTCGGGCGGCGGCACACCGGCCGTCGCCCGGCGCTACCGCTCACCACGAAGGACGTACACCCATGCCTGACCCCTCGGCCGACGCCGTACCGGAACCCGGCCCCGGCGACAGACCGCCACCCGGTACCGGGGGCGGGCCGCCGGCCTGGCAGCACCTGTCCCGGTGGATCGACCGGTTCGAGCGCTTCCTCGGCGGAACCTTTCTCGCCGTGATCTTCCTTCTCGTCCTGACCCAGGTCGCCCAGCGCCTCACCACCGGTCAGAGCTGGGCGTGGACCGGCGAGATCGCCAAGTACGGGATGGTCTGGTCCACCTTCATCCTGGCCGGGCACCTGCTGCGCCGTGGCCTGCACCTGCGCCTCGACGTCATCAACCGCTGGCTCAGCCCCTGGGCCGACCGGCTGGTCACGCGACTCACCGACACCCTGGTCGCCCTGATCTGCATCGGCCTGACCTGGGCCGGTTACGGACTGGTCACCGCACCCTTCGTCGGCAACGCGCCAGCGTCGGGCCTCCCCCTGCGCCTGGTCTATCTGATCTCCGTCACCGGGCTCGCTCTCACCGCCATCGCGGCTGCCGGCCAGGCCGTCTTCGGCCGGCCAGCGGTGCCACAACCCGCCGACGCTGTCCCGGCGACACCGCTTGAAGGGGCGATCTGATCATGGCCGTCACTGTGCTCGGCATCGCCATCTTCGTGCTGTTGGTCCTGCGGGTGCCGGTCGCCTTTGCGATCCTCGGCCCGTGCGTGGCGTACCTGATCGCCACCGGCCAGTCGCTCGAACTCGGCCTGCGCACCACCATCAACGGCATCGACAGTTGGCCCCTGCTGGCCGTACCGCTCTTCGTCCTGCTCGGGGTCATCGCCAACCGGGCCGGGATCGCCGAACGACTCTTCGACTTCGCACTCGCCCTGCTCGGCCGGGTCCGTGGTGGCATGGCGTACGTCAACGTCGGGTCCAGCGTGGGCTTTTCCTGGATGAGCGGTTCGGCGCTGGCCGACGCCGCCGCTCTCGGCGCGATCCAGGTGCCGGCGATGCGACGGCAGGGTTACCCGCTGAACTTCTCCGTCGGGCTCACCGGTGCGTCGACCCTCATCTCCCCTGTGATGCCACCGAGCATCCCGGCGGTGGTCTTCGCCTCGGTCGCGGCGGTCTCCACCGGCGCGCTCTTCGCCGCCTCGGTCATCCCGGCATTCATGATCGCCGCCGGCCTGCTGGTCTACGTGGCGATCTGGTGCCGGCGACAGACATTCCTGAAAGCGGGCCGGTTCGACGGTCGGCTGGTTCTGCGTACCGGGACCCGGGCGCTCGCGCCCGGAGTGACGCCGGTGCTGATCATCGGTGGCATCCTCGGCGGTTTCGTCACCCCCACCGAGGCCGCCGGGGTCGGGTGCCTGTACCTGCTCGTGCTGGGCTTCTGCTACCGAACCGTCACCCTCCGCCAGCTACCGTCGATCCTCCGCGAGGCGGCGGCGACCTCCGCCGCGATCATGCTGATCATCGGCTCGACCTCCCTGCTCGGCTGGATCCTCGCCCGGCAGCGGATCCCGGCCCTGGTGGCCGAGTGGATGACCGGGCTCACCGACAACCCGCTGGTCTTCCTGATCCTGGTCAACGTCATCCTGATCCTGCTCGGCGCAGTCATGGAGCCCACCTCCGCGCTCGTGCTCAGCGTCCCGATCCTGCTCCCGGTGGCCACCCAGTTCGGAGTGGATCCCGTGCACTTCGGTGTGATCGTCGTGCTCAACCTGATGATCGGGCTGCTCACACCGCCCATCGGTCCGGTCGCCTACGTCCTCAGCTCGGTCACCAGAATCCCGGTCGGCACGGTGTTCCGCGGCCTCCTGCCGTTCCTGATCCCACTCGTCGTCGTCCTGCTCGTCATCACCTTTGTGCCCGCTGTCGCCCTCTGGCTGCCCGGCCTGCTCAAGCCCTGACCACCACCCACCCCGGTGTCCCACCAGGCCGACCCGACCGTCACATCCCCTAGGGGCCGGCCACCCATCACCGCCCCCGGAAGGAGAACACCAGTGAGAGTGAAAGTCACCCGCCGCACCACGATGAGTCTGTTCGGAGCCGCCGTCATCCTCGGCCTCGCGCTGTCCGCTGCCTCCGCCGCCATGCCACCGGCCAGCGCCGGCCCGGCCAACGGCTCCAGCACCGCCAATAGCGCCCTGGAAGCGGTGTACGACTACGGCGTCTGCCGAGGCACCAGTGCCAAGTGCTACAACGGCTGGGACAATCGAACCGACCCGGCTCAGTCGGGCCGTGTGCTGATCTACACCCGCACCGTCGGCCCGCGCCACGCCCACCTCGGCACCGCACTTCCCGCCGGGCTCAACCCGGAACTCGGCCCCAACAACGTCGCCCAGGCCAACCTCGTGAACTGGCTGCGTGAGGTAGGCATCTCCGCCGACTGGACCGAGGACGTCAACCAGCTCAATTCCGCCGGTCGCCTGCGCCCATACCACACCGTGATTTTCCTCAGCACCACCCGGGACACCCTCGACGACAACGCACAGACCGCGCTGATGCAGTACATCCGCGGCGGCGGTGGTTTCGTCGGCATCCACAACGCCTTCGGCACGGAGTACCACTGGAAGTGGTACGAGGGCCTGCTCGGCGGGACGAACTTCTATGACCACGGCCGGCACCAGAACGCTACGGTCCACACCGAGTCGAAGCGCGATGCCTCCACAAAGGAACTCCCGAAGACGTGGGAGTTCAAGGACGAGTGGTACAACCTCTACCCGGAGCCGAGCCACATCCAGCCGCTGCTGCGCGTTGACGAGGCGACCATGCGTGAGGGCACCACCGGAAGCCTCGGTCACCCCGGGCACGGCGACAACCACCTGGTCTCCTGGTGCCACTACTACGACGGCGGCCGGGCCTGGCTGACCACCCTCGGCCACGACGTCGCAGCCTGGACCGACGCCGAACTGGTGGGCGACGCACACTTCCGCCAGCACGTCGTGGAGGGCATCCGCAGCACCATGGGCATCACGCCGTTCTGCCAGAACTGATGTGACGCAGGTTGGGGCCGGACCGGACACCAGAAGCGCAGCCGATGAAGCTCCGGTCCGGCCTCGACCTGTGATCGCTCGCGGCCCTTGCCGGACATCCGTCCGACCACAAAGAGCCCGCCGCCTGCCTGGTCCCGCGCCGGCTGCTCGGCACCGTCCCGCCGGGACCCCTCGACGGTCAGCTCTTGACCCCCGGACCGTGATCGGCTTAGCTTCATCGATTAGAAAGGTCTCTTAACTAAATTCGTCTCATCCCTCGTGGGAGTGTGCCGATGCGACCGTTCCGACACCGCCGCCTCACCGCCCTCGTCGCCCTGACAACCCTGCTGGTCACCGCCGCTCCACCCACCGCCGCGAACGCCGGCGGCAAACAGCGTGGCACCGGTTACCACCGGGTCGGCTACTTCACCCAGTGGGGCATCTACGGCCGGGCCTTCCCGGTCAAGAAGCTCGACACCTCCGGGGCGGCGAGCCGCCTGACCCACATCAACTACGCCTTCGGCAATGTGAGCGAGGACGGTCGCTGCTACGTCGACGGCGGGCCGGGCGAGGGAGACGCCTGGGCCGACTACCAGCGCCCCGTCCCGGCAGAGGAGAGCGTTGACGGTGTCGCCGACAGCTGGGGCGAGCCGCTCAACGGCAACTTCGGCCAACTGACCAAACTCAAGGCCAAGCACCCCGGCCTGAAGGTCCTGATCTCGCTGGGTGGGTGGAGCTGGTCGACGTACTTCTCGAACGCCGCCCGCACCGACGCCTCCCGCCGCGCGTTCGTCGCCTCCTGCATCGACCTCTACCTCAAGGGAAACCTGCCGGTTCTGGACGGCGGCAGCGGTGGCCCGGGCTCGGCCGCCGGGGTGTTCGACGGCATCGACCTCGACTGGGAGTGGCCGAGCTGGCCGGGTGAGGAAGGCAACGTCATCCGCCCGGAGGACAAGCAGAACTTCACCAAGCTGCTCGCCGAGTTCCGCCGGCAGCTCGACGAGTACGGCCGTACGACCCGCAAGCACTACCCGCTGACCGCCTTCCTGCCGGCCAACCCGGCCGCTATGGACGCCGGCTACGAAGGGCGCAAGATCTTCCAGTACCTGGACTTCGCCACGGTGCAGGGCTACGACTTCCACGGCACCTGGGAGAGGGTGACCAACCAGCAGTCGGCGCTGCGGGTGCCGAAGGAAGCGCCGGACAGCCCCGACTTCTCCGTCCAGGTGGCCATCGACGGCTGGATCGCCCGGGGTGCGCCGCGTGGCAAGCTGGTCCTCGGCATCCCGTACTACGGCCAGGGCTGGACCGGCGTCACCGGGGGCGGCAAGGGCCTGTTCCGGCCCGCCACCGGGCCCGCGCCCGCCACCCACGCCGCCGGGTACGAGGACTACAAGCAGCTCAAGACCCTGCCCGGCAAGGGCTTCACCGTCCACCGCGACCTTCGCGCCGGGCACGCCTGGCTGTTCGACGGTTCGACCTTCTGGACGTACGACGATCCGGCGGTGGTGCTCCAGAAGACGCTCTACATCCGGGCGAACGGCCTGGGCGGTGCCATGATCTGGTCGTTGGACGGCGACGACGACAACGCCACCCTGACCAGGACGATCGGCCTCGGGCTCGCGACACCGTAGTCGCCTCCCGCCGGCCCACCTGACGCAACCGGCCCGTCGTCGATCGAGTCCTCGCTCGGCGGCGGGCCGGCAGCCGTGCCGGCGGCTGCCACGGCCGCCGACTCGCACCGGCTCCTGGCCAACGCCCGACCCCGTCCCTGATCACGATGCGCTTGGCGTAGTAGCACGACCGAGCCGGCTGCCCCGGACGCGTATCGACGCGTGGCAGCCGGCTCCTCGCCGTCGGGAATCTCGGGCCGTCCGGTTGTGAACCGCGACACAGCTGCCTATGGTGCTGCTGTAACCGGTTACAGCAACGAGGGACGTCACGGGTCGGTGAGTACATGAGCGAGCGCAGCGAGCGAATAGTCAGGCTCAGCGCAGAGGTGTCTCATGCCGGCACGCAGCGAAGCGGAGTGCCGGCATGAGCGAGCGCAGCGAGCGAATAGTCAGGCTCAGCGCAGAGGTGTCTCATGCCGGCACGCAGCGAAGCGGAGTGCCGGCATGAGACACGGTCGGCTTACAGTCCGGGAGATCGCCCGACTGGCCGGTGTGTCGGTCGCGACGGTGTCCCGGGTCTCCAACGGCACCGGGCAGGTGTCCGAGGAGACCCGCCGCCGGGTGCTACGGGCCATCGAGGAGCACGGCTACCGGCCGCACCACCTTGGCCGGGCGCTGGCCGCGCGTCGGCACGGGGCGGTCGGCCTGGTCTTCCCGGGACTGTCCGGGCCGTACTTCTCCGAGCTGATCCAGGGGTTCGAGTCGGAGGCGGTGCAGACCCGTACCAGCGTCCACATTCTCTGCACCCACCTGCGCGCCGACTCCGACGCCGAGGTCATCGAGATGGCCCACCGGGTCGACGGTCTGGCCGTCCTCGGCGGCACGGTCTCCCCCGACACCCTCGAGGAACTCGCCGTGATGCTCCCGGTCGTGGTGCTCGCCGGCGACGGGCACTCCGCCGTGCCGGCCGTACGGGTGGACAACGCCGCGGCGATGGCCACGCTGACCCGGCATCTGCTGGCCGACCACGGACTACGCCGACTGGAGTTCGTCGGTGATCCGAGCGGCTCGCCGGACGTGACCGAGCGCTGGGAGGGGTTCCGCCAGGCGCACCGGCAGTTGGAGCTGCCCCCACCCCGGGCCCCGATCCGGGTGGGACTGCAGCAGCCCGACGGGGTGTACGCCGCGGAACAGTTGCTGCGCCGGGCCATCCGGCCGCAGGGCATCGTCTGCGCCAACGACGAGACCGCGCTCGGGCTGCTCGTCGGTGCCTCGGGACGTGGCCTGCGGGTCCCGGACGATCTCGTGATCACCGGCTTCGACGACATCCCGATGGCCGCGCTTGTCAGCCCGCCGCTCACCACCGTACGGCAACCGGTTCGCGACCTGGCCGCGCAGACCGCGCGGCTGCTGCTGCAGGCCGCCGCCGGAGGCGTCGACCGGCCCGACGAGGGTCTGGTACTCCCGACCGATCTCGTCGTCCGGGGCAGCTGCGGCTGCCCGACAGTCACCGATTCCCCACTCACCGGTCGGCGCCGGCCGAGCACTCGCCACGGCGGGGCGCGCCGCGCCGGCACCGACCACCCCGAGAAGGAGGGGTTATGAAGCACTGGAGGTACGCGACGGCGCTGCTGCTCGCCGTCACGCTCGGCGTCACCGGCTGCGGCCGGGACGAGGGCGACTCGGGTTCCGGCGGCCAGCCCGCCGGCAAGGAGATCGCGGCGGGCAAGGCCACGGGCGAGATCACAGTGTGGGCCATGGGCGCCGAGGGCGAGAAGCTGACCCAGCTGGCCGACGACTTCACCAGGGACAACCCGGAGGCCAAGGTCACCGTCACGTCGTTCCCGTTCGACGCCGCCCACGACAAGATCGCCACAGCCATCGCCGGCCAGCAGACTCCGGACGTCAGCATGATAGGTACCACCTGGATGGGCGAGTTCGCCAAGACCGGCGCGTTCGACCCCACCCCGTCGGGGCTGTTCGACCAGAGCAGGTTCTTCGCGGGCGCGTGGGACACCACGGTCGTCGACGGCACGTCGTACGGGGTCCCGTGGTACGTCGAGACGCGGCTGATCTACCACCGCGGCGACCTCGCCGCCAGGGCGGGTGCGCAGAAGCCGACCAGTTGGCAGGGGCTCACCGACTTCGCCACGGCGATGAAGGAGAAGGGCGGCGCCAAGTGGGGCATCTACCTGCAGCCGGGCGGGACCGGCTCGTGGCAGACCTTCATGCCCTTCGCCTGGCAGGCCGGTGCAGAGATCATGCGAGACGGCGAGTTCACCCTCGACACCCCGGAGATGCAGAAGGCGTTGGAGTACTACGCCTCGTTCTTCGAGCAGGGGCTCGCGTCTGCGCAGCTGGCCCCGGAAGCCGTCGGCTCCAGCTTCATCAAGGGTGAGGTCGGCGCCTTCGTGTCGGGCCCGTGGCACATGGGAATCCTGCGCGAAGAGGGCGGTGCGGCGCTCGAGGGCAAGTGGGACGTCGCGCAGATGCCGCGCGAGACGGCCGGCACCTCCTTCATCGGCGGCTCCGACCTTGTCGTCTTCAAGGACACCAGGAACCGCGACACGGCCTGGAAGTTCGTCCAGTTCCTCACCACCCCGGCAGCCCAGCAGAAGCTGTACGACCTGGTCGGCAGCCTCCCGGCGGTGCAGGAGACCTGGCAGTCCGGCGCGCTGGCCGACGACCGGTTCCTCCGGGCGTTCGGCGAGCAGCTCAAGGACGCCAAGTCGGCACCGGCGATCGCCACCTGGGAGCAGATCGCCGACGTCATCGACGCCGGCGTCGAACGGGTGGTCCGGGGCGTCTCCGATCCCGCCAGCGTCGCCAAGGACATGCAGGCCAAGGCTTCCTCGATCGGCACTGGGAGCTGAGGTGTCCTCCGCCACCGCGCGGCGACCGCGTACCCGCGGACACCGGGCGGCACGGACCACGATCGCGCGCCGCGAGCACGTCGCGGGTTGGGGTTTCGCATTTCCGTTCCTGCTTCTCTTCGTCGTGTTCATGGCGGGCCCGGTGCTGGCCTCGTTCGCCATGAGCTTCACCGACCTGCGCAGCGCCGACCTGCGTGACCCGTTCGGGGTCAACCCGGTCGGCCTGGACAACTACGTCCGGCTGTTCGGTGACGACACGTTCCGGCAGGCTGCCCTCAACACGGCGTACTTCGTGCTGGTCGGGGTCCCGCTGACGATGGTTCTCGGGCTCGCGGCGGCGGTCGGCCTCGACGCCGGGATCACCCGGTTCCGGACCTTCTTCCGGGTCGGCTACTACCTGCCGGTGGTGACGAGCATCGTCGCCATCGCCGTCGTATGGCGTTTCGTGCTCGAACCCGACAGCGGCATCGTCAACACGCTGCTGGGCTACGTCGGCATCGAGGGCCCGAGTTGGCTGACCAACACCACGACGGCGATGCCCGCGCTGATCGTGATGACGGCGTGGCGGAACCTGGGGTACCTGATGGTCATCTTCCTGGCCGGGTTGCAGGCGATCCCGCGGGACCTGTACGAGGCGGCGGCCATGGACGGCAGTGGCGCCTGGTCGCGGTTCCGCCACGTCACCCTGCCGCTGATGCGGCCCACGCTGCTCTTCGGCGGCGTCATCACCGGCATCGGCTACCTGCAGTTCTTCGAGGAGCCGTTCGTGATGACGAAGGGTGGGCCGCTGGACACGACCCTGTCGATGGCCTTCTACACCTACAAACAGTTCGGCTTCGGCAACTACAGCTACGCGGCTGCGGTCAGCTACGTCCTGTTCATCGCCATCGTCGTGCTCACCCTGGTGCAGTTCCGGCTGCTCCGTTCGAAGACGTGAGGAGGCCGTCATGACCACATCCGGGCTCGCGTCGGCCCCACCAGCGGAGAGCCGGCCTGCTCGGCGGCGCCGGGCCATGGGCGGTGCGCCGGAGGACCGGGGCCAACTGTGGGTGTACGCCGTCCTCGCGGCCGGGCTCGTCATCCTGGTCGGGCCGTTCGTCTGGATGGTGCTCGGCTCGTTCAAGACCAACGCCGAGGCCCGTCAGGTGCCACCCACCTGGCTGCCCGAGTCCCCGACGACCGAGAACTATCGCCAGCTGTTCACGCAGCTGGACTTCCCGCAGTTCTTCTTCAACAGCACCGTGGTGGCCGTCGCCATCACCGTGGGCAACCTCGTGTTCTGTTCGATGCTCGGCTACGCCCTGGCCAAGCTGCGGTTTCCCGGCAAGCGGCTGGTGTTCGCGCTCGTGCTCGGGATGCTGATGGTGCCGAGCATGGTCACCTTCGTCCCGCTGTTCATGCTCGTCAGTCAGCTCGGCATGGTGAACAGCTATGCCGGGCTGATCCTGCCGTGGCTGGCCCAGCCGCTCGGAGTGTTCCTGATGCGGCAGTTCATC
Organism: Micromonosporaceae bacterium KJ-029; assembly: GCA_005402585.1. Lineage (GTDB taxonomy): Bacteria > Actinomycetota > Actinomycetes > Mycobacteriales > Micromonosporaceae > Micromonospora. The sequence goes on from BIFP01000035.1 coordinate 105,288, forward strand.
CTGGGCCTGCCCGATGACCTGATCCACGCGGCCCGGGTGGACGGTGCCGGGGAGTTCCGGATCTTCGCACGGGTGATCCTGCCGCTGTGCGGACCAGCCCTGGCCACGCTTGGCATCCTGCAGTTCCTGGCCACCTGGAACAACTTCCTCTGGCCGTTGGTCGTCGCCCAGTCCGAGGACAGGTACACCCTCCCGGTGGCCCTGGCGCTCTACGCCATCGGGGAGAACAACACCCGCTACGGCCTGCTGATGGCGGGCGCGGTGGTGACCGTCCTACCGATCCTGCTCATCTTCGTCCTGCTGCAGCGCCACTTCGTACGAGGCATCGCCACGACCGGCCTCAAGTGAGGAGTCTTGCATGCGATCCAGATCAACACTCACCGTCGCCGCTGGGGTGATCATGTCCGTCGGACTGGTCGTCGCCTCCGCCCCCGCGGCCACCGCCGACCCGCCGGCACACTCCACCGCAGGCGGTAACGCCGTCCTGCACCAGTACACCGCCGACACGTGGCGGTCCTTCGTCGCCATGGTGGAGCCAGCCACCGGCCTGGTCGCCGACAACATCGGTGGTGACCTCGACCCGGCCGACCGCTCCGCCTACACCTCGCCGACCAACATCGGCGCCTACCTGTGGAGCACGGTGGCCGCCCGGGAGACCAGGCTGATCCCGGCCGCCGAGGCGCGTGCCCGCATCGCCCAGACCCTGGCCACGCTGGACCGACTGGAGATCCACGAGGCGTCGGGCATGTACTACAACTGGTACGACCCGTCGACCGGCGAGAAGCTGACCACCTGGCCGGCCGATGGCAGCCCGGTCCATCCGTTCCTGTCCAGCGTCGACAACGGCTGGCTGGCCACCGGCCTGGCCATCGTCAAGGACCAGATGCCGGAGCTGGCGGCGCCGGCCGACCGGCTGCTGCGCCGGATGGACTTCGGCTACTACTACAACCCGGCCGAGCGGCAGATCCGCGGCGGTTTCTGGGTGGTCCCACCGCCGGGCTGCTCGATCGCCGGCAACTATCGGGGCGGGCCCGACGTCTGGTACACCTGCCACCACTACGGTGCCTTCAACACCGAGCCGCGTATCGCCAGCTACCTGGGCATCGCCGCGGGCCAGATCCCGCCCGAACACTACTTCGGCATGTTCCGCACCTTCCCTCCGGAGGGCTGCGACTGGGCGTGGTCCGAGCAGCGGGCCGTCGGCCAGTGGCGCACCTACCTCGGGGTGCGGGTGTTCGAGGGCGCGTACCGCTATCGCGGCCTGCAGTTGGTGCCCAGCTGGGGCGGGTCGATGTTCGAGGCGCTGATGGTGCCGCTGTTCGTGCCGGAGGAGAAGTGGGGCAAGGACAGCTGGGCGATCAACCATCCGACCTATGTCCAGGCGCAGATCGAGCACGGGTTGCGAGAGGCCGGTTACGGCTACTGGGGGTTCTCGCCGTCGAACAACCCGGCCGGCGGGTACCGGGAGTACGGGGTGGACCCGATCGGGATGGACACCGACGGGTACACCTCGGACCAGGAGCGCACCACCGTCGACTACGGATACGGCGAGTGCCGGCCGGCGCAGCCGGAACCCACGGCGTACGGGCAGGGGGTGGTGACCCCGCACGCCTCGTTCCTGGCGCTCCGCTACGCACCGGGCGAAGCATTGTCGAACCTGGCGAACCTGCGGCGTGACTTCGACGCGTACGGTCCCGGTGGGTTCTACGACGCGGTCAACGTGAGCAGTGGGCAGGTGTCGAAACGCTACCTGGCGCTGGACCAGGGCATGATCATGGCGGCGCTGGGCAACGCCCTCGGCAACGACGTGCTGCGCAAGCCGTTCGACAAGGGCGCCATGAAGCAGCGGATGGCGCCGCTGATGCGGATGGAACAGTTCTCCGTCCCCCGCCAGGAGCAGTAGTTCCGCACGGTGACGATCCTGCGGTGCGGGCAGGCGCCGGCACCGCAGGATCGACCGACCGCCGGGCTCACCCCTGCCAGGTTCATCCCTGCCGGGAGATCCAGTAACCGGTTACAGTCATGGCTCCACACAGACACCAGGAGGTACCTCGGTGACCCGCGCAACGGGCGCAACCCCCGGCAACGACGCCCGATCCGACTGGGCGACCCGCGTCTCCCGGCGCAGCGACGAGAGCGGCCGCCGAGGTACGCCCGACCTGGCCCCGCCCGCCGGCCTGAACGCTGAGCCCGGCGTCGGCCACGTACGGCTGTCGTGGTCACCGGTCGACGGCGCGGTCGGCTACCTCGTGCACCGCGCACCGGCCGGGCAGGATGCCTTCGCCCCTGTGGATCACCTGGGCGGCGACGTACTCGCCGTTCCTGACCCGTGGTACGTGGACACCACCGGCGAACCCGGGCGCAGTTACGCCTACGCGGTGGCCTGCGTACCGGAGGTGACCGTGGTCGGGCCACTCTCCGCGCCGGTCGCCGCCGCCGCACGTCCCGCGACCGGCGCGCCCCCGACCGTGCGGCTACGGGTGGACGCCGCCGCCCCAGGTGGACCCCTGCACCGCCCGTGGCAGCCGATGATCGGCAGCGAGCGACCGTCCCAACTGCTCTGCCGCGACCGCTCCGGCGGCCGGGAGATCGGCGCCGAGCTGCTCGCGGCACTGCGCCGGGTCCGCGTCGAGACCGTACGCGCGCACGAAACGGGTGCGGGGCCCGCTCGGGGCGAGCCGCACCGTGCCGGCGATAAACCGGCCGTGCTCGACCATCGGCGTCGGCGCACATTCATCGCTGGGCTTGAAATGCTGTCGATCGACGAGCTGATCGATTCCTACAAATGTAGAACTAATTGCTTACGGTGAACGGCCGGCTCGGCCGATGAGGCATTTCTGCCAGATGTCGGTCGTAGCGGACACACCGCCGCGTTCTGTTTCATCCACATGTCGCCGCTATTGCCGGGCACACACCCCCGGCTAATCGCGGCAAAGCCGACATGAACCTTCTATCCATCCCTTTTCGACAGCCAGCCCGTTGCCCTGTCGGCCCCCGGAATTGCCGTCCACGAATTGAGGCATTGCCCCACGCATCGAAGGGCATTACGATGCCGATAGCTTCCAATCGAACACTACTGCGTGACACATCCAGGAATCTGTCTCCCGCCGCCACTGGCCGTAGGCCGTGCCGCTGATTCTGTCAATTGTGGAATCCCGACTCGGGTAACAACTTTCGTAGCTCTCTGGCGACCGCCAGGAACTGGGGCAGGATGCCGATCCGTCGGTGTTGTGAAGGAACCATCCCGGAACTGGTGGCGAACCGAAAGGGGTGGGGATGACGGGGATCCCGGCCGCGTCCTTGGTCATCGGCATCGCCGGCTCGCCGGCCGAACGCAGGCAGCTCGCACACCTGCTCGGCGGGACCGGCGCCTGCCTGATCGTCTCGACCGTCGACCAGGCACGGATGTTCCTCGACCTGGCCGGGACGGCCGACGCCGCGACGGCGCCGGCCGACCGGCCCCCGACCGCTGATGCCACAGGCGACACCGGCGCTACCCCGGTCGCCGAGCTGAGCGTCGACTCCGACCGCCGGGTGTTGCGCTGGCAGGATCGCGAGATCGAGCTGACCCCGCTGGAGCATGACCTCCTGCGGTGCCTGGTCGACGCCCCCGGACAGCTCTGGACCTACGAGCGACTGCACCGCGAGGTCTGGGGCAACGAGCACCTGGGCCGCGGCTCCGACCTGCATTCCGTGGTACGGCGCGTACGGCGCAAGCTCGCCTGGCTGGAGACGAGGGCGGCGATCCACGCGGTCCGTGGAGTCGGCTTCCGCCTCGCCCTGGCCTGACCGCCGTACGCCCACCCCCTGGCGTCGCGGTCGACAATCGTCGGAACGTGGTCCGGCCCGCCTGGTCGCAACCAGACGGGCCGGATCACTCACTGGTCAGGTGTCAGCAGCGGATCGGAGACAGTTTGAAGTCCGCCACCGTCGGGGCGCTGTTGAGCGTCACCTTGCGGCTCTGCGGCTGCCAGCCGTCCTTGGCGGCGATGACGGTCAGCGGGTTGTGCTTACGGTCCAGCCAGTAGGCGTACTTGCCCTCGGTGTCGGTGGCGAGCGTCCACGACTGCGCCTTTGCGGTCATCTGGACGGTCGCGTTGGACAGCGGGGAGGTGGCCCCCTGGCAGTTAGTCCCGGTGACCGTGCCTGTCACCTTGCTCCAGGTGTTCGGCGGCTTCGCGTTCATCGTCACCGATACGGGCTGCACCGGGTACGGGGTGTTCTGCTTGATCGTGATCGCCCCGGTGTAAGCACCCGGTTGGTCGACGTTCGCCGTCATACCGACGGTGACCGTGACCTTCCCACCCGGCGCCAACCTGGCCTCGGTCTTGTCGATCGTCATCCAGCTGACGTCGGCCGGACGCTCGGCACACTCACCGAACCCGGGCAGCGTCTCGCTGTCCGGCGTGGCGGTGAAGCCACCGGACGAGCCGCCGACCTTGTAGAAACCGCACGCCGCGGCACCGCGGTACCGCGCGGTGTTGGCGTTCGGCAGGCCGGACCACGAGTTGGTGGCCGGGTCGTAGGCGAAGCCGGCGTTGGTGATGGCGCCGGCCTGCGAACCGCCGACGACCAGGAGCTTGCCGTTCGCGACCGCGAACGAGCTTGCCCAGTTGTCGACCGGGGAGTCGGCGATGGCGGTCCAGGTGTTGGCGGCCGGGTCGAAGGCGTAGCTGTTCTTCAGCGCCGCGGACCCGTCGTTACCACCCGTGCAGTAGACGACACCGTCGATGCCGCCGCAGGAGGTGAACGCCACCGACCTCGGGTAGTTGGGCAACGTCGCCCAGGTGTTGTTGCTCGGGTCGTACCGGACGACGGAGTTCGACATCGGCGTACAGGCCGACGTGGTGCATCCGCCGATCGCGTACAGCTTGCCGTCGACGACCGCCTGTCCGGCCGCGGACCGTGGCGCGGGGTTGTCGGCAACCCTCGTCCAGGTGTTGGCCGCCGGGTCGTACGACCAGGTGGTGCCATCGGGGCCGGCCGCCGCCCAACCGCCGGTCGCGATGATCTTCCCGTCGATGACGCCCACCGTCATGGCGTTACGCGCGCCGGGAAGATCGGCGATCGGCGCCCAGTTCTGCGCGATCGGGTCGTAGACGTAGTTCTTCGCCGTGGACGCCGAACCGTTGCCGCCGGCAATCGAGTACACCTTGCCGTCGAGGCTGACCACCCGGTTGTCCATCACGTTCGCCGGGTAGGCAGCGATGTTCGTCCAGGGTTCGGCCTGCGGGCCGGCCCCGGTGGCTGCCGTGGCCGCCTTGCCGGTCGCCTGCGCGGCGAACGACGTCGGGGCATCCAGCCGCTGCTCCGGTGCGCCGCTGGCGGCGAGCAGCTCCTGCTTGCTCATCCGGGACCCGTCGGCCCGGAGCAGCTCGAACCCGCCGTCGCGCTCACCGAACTGGACGTCGACCGGCGCATTGCCGGTGTTGGTCACGGTGAACGTCTTCTTCACCGTGCCGGCGGGCATCTGAACCGTCGCGCTCACCTCGGACGGCTGGATCGACAGGCGACCGGCGCCGAGGTTGAAGGTCGCGGCCGTCGCCCCGTCCTTCTGCACGTTGACGTCCCTGCTCTGGCTGCCGTAGCCACCGGCCGCCGCAGTGAACTTGTGCGACCCCGTCAACGACGAGAACATCCAGAAAAAGCCATCCGGCAGGCTGGTGTCGTCCGGAGTGGCGGCGCTGGTTGCCTTCTCGGCCGGACGGTCGTCGCTGGTGACGGTGGCACCGTTGAGGTAACCGCCGGTGTTCTCGTCCCGGACGTGACCGAGCACCAGGCCGCCGTCGACCGGCTTGCAGGAGACCTCGCTGCCGATCAGCACGTTGTCGACCTGCCACCACCACGCCCACGTGGCGTCGTAGTAACGGAACCGGACCCGCGCGTCCGCCTCACCCGCGGCCTGCGGGATCGGAATGTTGGTCACCAGCGGTCCCCGGAAGTTGGCCGCCTGCCGGAGCACGTTGGTCCAGGTGCTGCCGCCGTCAAGGCTGAGGTCGACATCCGCACGGTTGCTGCCGAGGTGCCGGAAGTCCTGGTTGAACCGGATCACCGGCGCGGCGACGTCGGTCAGGTCGACGACCGGGCTGACCAGCGAGCTGTCCTGCCGCTGGCCACTGCCGTAGTTGTCGCTGTCGATGATTGCGAAGTTGCCGCTACCGCCGGTCAGGTTTCCCCGGTTACCCCGGTCGGTGAACTGCCAGACCTGGCCGTTGCCCTGGTGGTCCACCACCGACCAGCCGGACGGCACGGTGCTGCCGTCGAAGGTCTCGTACACGCCGTCGGAGCCGTACCGGTAGCCGGGCGCCGTCGTGCAGGCGTTGGTGTTCACCGGAACGGCGACGTTGTGCGTGACGTTGCTCGACCCGACGACGACCGCCTTCGTCACCGTCTGGTAGCCCGGGTACTGGGCCTCGACCTTCACGTTGTACGTCGACCCGCTCGGCAGGTCGAAGCTGTACTGACCGTTGGCGGGCGTGGTGTAGTCGGACACGCCCGACGGGCCCTCGACGGTGACCTTCGCGTAGAGCGGCCAGCCGTGGCCGGAGCCGTCGGTGACCGTTCCGCTGACGGTGACGCTCGGCATCGCGGCCAGCGCGACGTTGGTCGTCGTGGTCGCGTCCTTGGTGATGGTCGCCGTCACCGTCTTGTTCTCGTAGCCGAACGCCGACACGGCGACCTGGTAGTCGCCGACCGGGAGCAGCGACGAGTACTTCCCGTCGGAACCGGTGGTCAGCTGGCGGCTCGCCGGACCGGTCAGGGCCACGGTGGCACCGGCGATCGGGGCACCGTTGCCCGCGTTGGTGACCGTGCCGGCCAGGGTGCCGGTGTCGCCGATCGGGGCGGCGTCGAGCAGCGCCAGCGCGTCCAGCCGGCCCTCGCCGTAGACGTTGTTGTTGGCTGCGGTGCCGCCGCACTGGCTGTCGGCCTTGTCGATCGCCGTGCCGTTCAGCAGCGCACTGGTCGCGGTGACCTCACCGACCAGCGCCGGCGCCGCCGACCACAGCAGCGCGACCGCGCCCGCGAGGTGCGGGGCGGCCATCGAGGTGCCGTTTGCGGTGGCGTAGCCGCTACCCGGAACGCTCGACCGGACGTTCACTCCCGGTGCGGAGATGTTCGGCTTGATCACGCCGTTCTGCCCCGCGCCACGGGCGGAGAAGCTGGCGATGTTGTTGTTGATGTCGTACGCGCCCACCGAGTAGTTGCTGACCAGGCTGCCCGGCGAGCCGCTGGTCTGGCATCCCGGACCGCTGTTGCCGTTGGACCAGGCGCCGAAGATGCCCGACTCGGTCCAGGCCAGCGTCACGTCCTCCATGAACGGAGTGGTGGACGGCAGGGTCGTGCCCCACGAGTTGTTGATGATGTTCGGCCGCTTGCTGGCGTCCGGGTTCTGACCGTTGAGGTCCCGGGGCTGCAGCATCCACTCGCCGGAGGCGATGAGCGCGGCGTCGCTGGGGCAGCAGCCGTTCGCCGCGATCCACTTCACCTCGGGTGCGACGCCGATCTGGTTCGCGCCGTCGGCACCGGCCATGGTGCCCATGGTGTGGGTGCCGTGGCCGTTGCTGTCACAGGGGGCGGCAGCGCAGGTCCCGGCGGCGTTGAACCAGTTGTAGTTGTGGTCGAACGTGCCGTCGCCGTTGTTGCCGCGGTACGAGTTGACCAGGGCCGGGTGGTTGAACTGCACCCCGGTATCGATGTTCGCGATCGTGATGCCGGCACCCTTGACCCCGTACTGGGACCAGACGTCGTCAGCGTTGATGTTCGCGATGCCCCACTCCAGGGCGTCCACGGACTTCTCGGCGGAGTCCATGGTGACCTCGGGCACCTTGTACTCCGTCGGGGCGTAGAGACCCGCGACCTCGGGGTGGGCGGCGAAGCTCTGGGCCATGGCCAGCGAGCCGCTGCTGACCTTGATGGCGTTGGTGGCCCAGAAGGTCTGGTATCTGGTGCCGGCGCTGTCGAGCTCGGCGCGGATCTTGGACTGGCTGTCGGCGGCGGTCTTCTGCAGCGCCTCCGCGACGGCGGTGCCGCGCTCGGCCCAGTCCTTGATCGCGCTGGCCCGGCTCAGGTCGGCCCGGTCCTTGAAGTAGATCCAGAAGTCACTCTCGTTCTTGCCCTGGAGCTGCTCCGCGAGTTCCGGACGGATCTTGTCCGCCGGCGAGGTCGCTCCCGCCCCGCCCGGGGCCGCCTGTGCGCCTGAACCGATGGTGGCCAGTCCGGTCGCGACGAGGACGACCGCCGCGCCGGCGCTCACCAGACTTCTGGCGAGGCGCCTCCTGTGTGGACGTCTTAGCATTGGTGCTGCCTCCCTCGAACGACCCGCGGTTGATCGAGCCTTGACGAAGGGTGCAGGAGACTCCCTGTCCCGTTGGATCACATCGGATGGACGAATCCCCCATGCCCCCAGGCGCCGTGCGGGTCACGCCGGCTGCCCGAGTGGACACTATGATCTAGACGAGAGGACGATCAAGCACGGTACGTGAGCAACTTGCGACTAACAGTTGCCTAGCTGTCGACAGGCTTGACAATTACTGTCAGGGCCATGACGAAGTTGGGCAGATACCGCCCAACGTTGCAGGGTGGGGTGCTGTGGCCGACGAGAACGAAACCACCGTGCCGGGTGAACCGGCCGAGGACCTGTTCCCGCTGCTGATCGCGGTGACACCGTCGCCGGCCGAACGGATCCGGCTCGCGGAACGCATCGACGGCGCGGCGCCACTGCTGCTGGTCGCCGACCTCGACGAGTTGCGCAGGTTGATCGCGGGACCGCAGCTTCCCGCCCGGGCGCCGTCCGCACCGGCGCCGGCCGCCGCGGTGGGCGACATCCTGCTGATCGACTCGGCCCGGTCCGTTGCCCGCTGCCGGGACCGCGAGATCAGCCTGACCCGGCTTGAGCACGACCTGCTGATCTGCCTGACCGCCGAACCACTTCGGGCCTGGAGCTATGCCGAGCTGCACCGGTCGGTCTGGCACGACGACGGGCGGCACCGCAAGGCGGACGTCCAGTCCCTGGTGAAGCGACTGCGCCGCAAGCTCAACGAGCTCGGCACCGGCGTCACCATCGACGCGGTGCGCGGCGTCGGGTTCCGGCTGACCGACCACCAACGACCACAGGTCGGCGACGCCTGAGCGTGCTGGGCATGGGCAGATCGTCAATTCGGCGGCAAACCGTACACAGGTAGTGGCCGGCCGTGCCACATCTGTCCATCCTCACCCGGCACGGTGTGATCGCCCCGTGGCAACCCGGTCGGAGTTCAGCTGTACGGGTGAAGTCCGGCATCTCGCCTCACCGACGGCGCTCCCCCGCGCCGGTACGCCCGGTCCCCGACCGGCCGGGACGGGTTCTCCGGTGACGCCATTACGGCACGGCACCGGAAAATAGTCTGAGGTCATGGGCCGGGTACGGGTGTTGGCCAGGCGGACACCGGCCGGGCGGGAACGGTACGTCGACTTCCTGCGGGCGCTGGCCATCAGCCTCGTGGTGCTGGGTCACTGGACGGTCACCGTCGTCGCCGGGGCTGGCCGGCGGGAACCGTCCGAGATCCGGACCGTCGTGGGGTTCGCCACCATCCCGCTGTGGTTCCTCAGCGCCTACATCGCCGTGGTGGCACTCACCCCCGTCATGTACCGGTTGCACCGGCGCTTCGGCTTCGCCGTACCGCTGGCCCTGGTGGTACTCGTGGCCGCCGGAGACACCGGTCGACTACTCGGTTCGGGCCCGCTCTCCGGTGGGAACTTCCTCCTCGGCTGGCTCGCCATCCATCAGATCGGTTTCGCCTGGTACGACTCGTACGCTGCGGAGAGGAACATCAGGTCGGCCGCCCGGGTCGCGACCGCACTGTCAGCTGGCCCGAACCGGGTCTTCGCACGGTACTGACGGTCGGCGGGTACGCGTGTGTGGTGGCCGGCTTGTTGATCAACACGATGGTGCGGATGTCCACGCCGGAGTCGCTGGGCCTGCCGCCCAGCGCGTTGATCGTCTATCTCGTCGGTGCGGGGACCCTGCGGCTGCTCCGATCGCCGCCACGTTGGCCCACGCCCTGACCGCCGTGGCCCACACTCCCTAAAGCATCCTAGGACAAAAGGTCGCGGGACGCCCCCGAGCCGGTGGAACGGCATCGGGGGGCGTCCCGCGTCCGGTACGGGCAGGCCCGTCAGTCGTCTTCGGCGAAGACCAGGCGGTCCGGTGCGGTGCGCCGGCCTCTGATCCGCGCGATGATCCGCGGCAGGTACGGCACCACCAGCGCCAACCCCGTGAGCAGCAGCAGGGTGAGGGTGAGCGGCCGGGTCACGAAGATCGTCAGGTCCCCGTTGCCGACCAGCAATGCCCGCCGGAACTGCAACTCCATCATCGGTCCGAGGATCAGGCCGAGGATGACCGGCGCGATCGGAAAGTCGAAGTGGCGCATCCCCCACCCGATCAGCCCGATGGCGTACGCGATGAAGACCTGGTTCACGCTGCTCGTCGCGGCGTACACGCCGAGCGTGGCGAAGAGCAGGATCCCGGCGTAGAGCATCGGCCTGGGGATCTGCAGGACCTTGACCCATAGCTTGATCAGCGGCAGGTTCAGCGCCAGCAGCAGCACGTTGCCGACGTAGAGTGACGCGATCAGCGCCCAGACCAGCTCGGGCGAGCGGTCGAACAGCTGCGGCCCGGGCTGCAGGTTGAAGATCTGGAACGCGGCGAGCATGACCGCAGCCGTCGCCGACGTCGGAATCCCGAGCGTCAGCATCGGCACCAGGACGCCGGAGAACGCCGCGTTGTTCGCAGCCTCGGGCCCGGCGACCCCCTCGATCGCGCCCTTGCCGAACTGCTCCTTGTTCTTCGACCGGTGCCGCTCGTAGGTGTAGGAGAGGAACGTCGGCACGTCGGCGCCGCCGGAGGGCAGCGCGCCGAACGGAAAGCCGAACGCCGTACCCCGCAGCCACGGCCGCCACGACCGGCGCCAGTCGTCCCGGGTCATCCAGCCGAAGCCGGCCGAGCCGCCGGGCGAGAGCGGCGCGATGTGCTCGGGGAGCTGCCGCAGGCGGCTCGCCACGTGCAGGGTCTCGCCGATCGCGAAGAGCCCGACGATCACCACCACGACGTCGATGCCTTCGAGCAACTCCATCGTGCCGAACGTGAACCGGGGCTGGCCGGTCAGTCCGTCGATGCCGACGAGTCCGAGGAAGAGCCCGAGGACCAGCGAGATCAGCCCCCGGACGAGCGAGCGGCCGACCAGCGCCGTCACGGCCACCATCGCCAGCAGGGTCAACGCGAAGTAGTCCGCGGCCCGGAACGTGGTCGCGAGCTTCGCCACGGGCTGAGCGAACACGCTCAACAGCAGGGTGGAGATGGTGCCGGCGACGAACGAGCCGATGGCCGCGGTCGCCAAGGCGGCCTTGGCCCGGCCCCGGCGGGCCATCTGGTGTCCCTCGATGGCGGTCGCCACAGAGGCCGACTCGCCGGGGGTGTTCAGCAGGATCGAGGTCGTCGACCCGCCGTACATCGCGCCGTAGTAGATGCCGGCGAACATGATGAACGCGCCGATCGGGTCGTCGAGGCTGAACGTCACCGGCAGCAGCAGTGCGATCGTCAGCGCGGGCCCGATACCGGGCAGCACGCCGACGAACGTGCCGAGCGTGACGCCGATCGCGGCGTAGAGCAGGTATTGCGGGCTCAGTACCGTGCCGAAGCCGGAGAGCAGATCACCGAGGACGTTCATAGCGGCAGGACACCGCCGGGCAGGAAGAGGTCGAGCAGCCTCGTGAACGTCAGGTAGATGACCAGCGAGAGGGCGACGGCCACGACACTGTCGCGAATCCAGTTCCGGCTACCGAGCACGCGGGCCGTCCAGACGAAGAATCCGACGGCGGAGACGACGAAGCCGGCGTACTCCAGGGCGACCGCGAAGCCGACCAGCCCGGCGGCGACCAGCAGGGGTTCCGACCAGCGCACCGAGGTGTTCGCGGTGGTGTCCGGCTCGTCGAGGTCGGGCGCGGAGGTGTCGGAGACGGGCGCCGGTTCGGCGGCGGCGGCCGCCGGGGCTCGCCCGGGACGGAGCTGCACAAGGTAGACGGCGCAGATCGCCACCCAGCCGCCGGTCACGATGACCGGAGCCAGCCGCGGCCCCTGCGGGTCGAAGTCGCCCTCCGCCGCCTGGACCGCGATCCAGAACAGCGCGATCCCGACGGCCAGCAGCCCGGCCGCGACGACGACGTGGGCGGAGAGGCGGCCGGTGGGCCGGTCCTGCTGGGACCGGCCCACCGGTTCGTCGGACGTGACGGTCATGGTCAGCCCAGTCCGATCTCGGTCAGGACCGCCGTGATGCGTTCGGTCTCGCTGGTGAAGAACGCGCTCGCGTCGGCACCGCTCTTGTAGAAGTCCTCCCAACCCTGTTCGGTCACGATGGACTTCCACGACTCGGAGGCGTGCACGCGGTCGATCAGGTCGGTGATCGCCTGTCTGGTCGCGTCGTCGATGCCGGGCGGAGCGACCAGGGCCCGCCAGTTCATCAGCTCGACGTCGTACCCCTCCTGCTTGATGGTCCTGGTCGGGGTGCCGGTGCCGAGGTCGATACCGGCACCGCCGGAGACCGCCAGCGCGCGTACCTGGCCGCTCGCGACGAGGTCCCGGAACTCGCTCTGCCCGGAAACCGCAGCGGTCAGGTCGCCGGCCAGCAGCGCGGCCTTCGACTCGCCACCGCCGGAGTAGGCGACGTACTTCATCTGCTTGGGGTCCGCACCGGCCGCCTTGGCCAGCAGGCCGACGAGGATCTGGTCGGTGCCGCCCGCCGAGCCGCCACCCCAGTTGATCGACGACGGGTTGGCCTTGGCGTCGTCCATGAGCTGGGTGAGGGTCTGGTACTTGGAGTTCGCGGGAACCACGATGACCTCCTGCTCGGCGGTCAGCGTCGCGATCGGCGTGGTCTGGGCGAGGGTGACCGGCGACTTGTTGGTCACCACGCCGCCGACCATGACCAGCCCGGTCACCATCAGGGTGTGCGGATCGCCGCTGCTCTTCGACACGAGTTGGGCGAGTCCGAGCGTGCCGGCGGCCCCGGGGACGTTGTGCACCTCGACCGACTCGTTCACCAGTTTGCCGTCGGTGATCGCCTTCTGGATCGACCGGGCGGTGATGTCCCAGCCGCCGCCGGGCGCCGCCGGCGCCATCAACTGCAGGGTCCTCGTCGGGTAGGCGACCGCGTCGCCGTCGCCGGACCCGTCGGCCGTGTCCTTCGCGCAGGCCGCGGTGGTCAGCAGCATGGCCGCGGCGACGGCCACGAACACCCGGCGTGACCGGTGCCTGACCGGTCGGGGGCCCGCGGGTGTGACCGGATACGTCATGACGTCCTCCTTGCACGACGCATTGCGGCGCCGTGAAGCACGTGTGTCGGAAAAGCTGCGTCGGATAACGCTGAGCGGTGATGCTGCCCACACCGGAGACGGCCGTCACCGTTGCGTAACCGGAGTTCGTTGTGAAACTTCTGGTCACGCAATCCAGCGGTAGCGGCGTTGCGGGCGGCCGGCGGCTCCGTAGCGCAGCCGCACCTCCGCCTTGCCCGTACTCACGAAGTGCTCGAGGTAGCGTCGTACGCTCACCCGCGACAGCCCGGTCTTCTCCCCGCACTCACCGGCCGACAGGTCGCCGGCGTGGCCGCGCAGGGTCTCCGCGATCAGTTCGGCGGTCGCCGTGGTGAGGCCCTTCGGCAGCGTCGACTGAGCCGGACGCAACGCCACGAAAAGTTCGTCGACGTCGTCCTGCCCGACCGTGTCGGTACCGGCGAGCCGCCCGTACGCCGCCGCGTAGCGCTCCAGCCGGTCGCGGAGCACGTCGAAGCCGAACGGCTTCAGGACGTAGTGGACGACACCGCCGCGCAGCGCCGCGCGAACGGTCGGCACGTCGCGGGCCGCCGTCACGGCCAGGACGTCCGGGTCGTCGCTCGACTCCCGCAGCCGGCGGATCACCTCCAGCCCGGTGATGTCGGGCAGGTAGATGTCGAGCAGCACCAGGTCGGGGCGGAGCGCCGCGATCTGGGCGAGCGCGTCGGCGCCGGTGTACGCCACACCGACGGTGGTGAAGCCGGGAATCCGGTCGACGAAGCCGCGGTGCACCCGGGCCACCATGAAGTCGTCGTCGACGACGAGCACCCGGATCACGCGATCGTCGCCAGTGCGAAGGGAAGCCGGGCGACGAACGTCGCACCGTCCACGGTGACGCTGCCGCCCCGGTGCCCGCAGATCAGCCGGATCATCGCGAGGCCGAGCCCGTGGTGGCCCTGCTCGCCGTCCTTGGTGCTGTAGCCCTGCTCGAACACCCGCTCCGCCAGCGCCGCCGTCACCCCGGCGCCGGAGTCGCGGACGGTCACCACGATCTCGGTCCCGTCGGCGACCACGCGGACCTCCACCCGGCCGCCCGGACCGATCGCGTCGAGGGCGTTGTCGACAAGGTTTCCCACGATCGTCACCAGGTCCGCCGAGAGCCGGTCTCCGCCGCCCGGCAGCTCCCCGACCGCCGGCAGGTCCGAATCGCTCATGATCGACAGCGTCACACCCTGCTCGGCCGCGAGGCTCGACTTCGCGATCAGCAACGCGGCCAGCGCCGGGTCGCGAATCAGTCGGGTCACCTCCCGGTTGAGGCTCTCGTGCAGCTCGCTGGTACGCGTGATGTAGCGGACCACCTCGTCGTGCTCGCCCAGCTCGACCAGGCCGGCGATGGTGTGCAGCCGGTTGACGAACTCGTGCGCCTGGGCCCGCAGCGTGTCGGTGGTGTGCCGACTCACGTCCAGTTCCCGGCGCAGCGCGGTCAGCTCGGTGCGGTCGCGCAGAGTGGTCACCGAACCCACCGGACGGCCGCGTAGCACCACGGGCTGCCGGTTGAGCACGATCACCCGGTCGTCGCTGAGCACCACCTGGTCGGCCCCGGTCACCTCGCCGGTCAGCACGTCCAACAGCCGCCGTTCGAGGCCCTGGTCGAGCAGCGACCGCCCGACCGGGTCGGCGTCGAGACCGAGCAGCCGGATCGCCTCGTCGTTGACGAGTGTCACCCGGTGCGCGGTGTCGGTGCCGATCACCCCCTCCTTGATGCCGTGAAGCATCGCCTCGCGGTGCTCGACCAGCCCGCTGATCTCGCGCGGTTCGAGCCCGAGGGTCTGCCACTTGACCCGGCGGGCCAGCAGCAGCGAGCCGACGACACCGAGCGCGACACCGACCACCAGGTAGGTGAGCAGGTTGGTCAACGCCGCGCCGAGCTGGTCGACCAGCGTCGGATAGGGCCGGCCGACGATGATCATGCCGATGAATCGGCCGTCCTCCTCGTCGAGGACCGGAACGTGGGCAACGAGTTCCTTGCTGCCATGGTCGAGCACGCCGACCCAGGAGCGCCCGGTCAGACCGGTGCTCGACCCCATCGGGGCGGACTGCCCGGCGTCCGGGCCGGTGACGATCGTGCCCCGGGCGTCGGCGACCACGACGTAGGAGGCGCCGGAGACCGCCCGCGCCGTCTCCGCCACCGTCTCCAGCGCGTCGTGGCCCAGCGGGTTGTTGAGCCCCAGCCGAACCGTCCGGTTGATGGCGGCGTTCTCACCGACCGAGCGGAGCCGCTCACCCTCGCCGCGCCGGAACGCCACGTCGGCCTCCGCGACCGAGACGGCCCCGACCGCGAGGACCACCAGCAGCACGATGCCGAGCTGCAGGAGGAGCATCTGCCCGGCCAGCGACAGGCGTTGCGGCACCATCTTCTCCTCCCGTCGCCGGTCGCGCGGCATTTCGTACCCCAGCTGGGGATTTGGTGTGTGTGGCGGTAGCCGCGATCGGCGTGTGACCAGCAAAGTGGGTACGGCGGCCGGCCGCAAGCCTGGTGTTGCCGGAATGTTTCCTGCACGATCGACAGGTGCGACGCAGGCAGGTGCTGGGAGGCGCGCTGGCGCTGGCCGGCAACGTCCTCGCCAGCGGGTCCCTGGCGGGTTGCGGTCGATCGCCCGAGCTGGCCGACCTGCGGTTGATGGTGCCCAACCCGCCGGGCAGCGGGTACGACATCACCGCCCGGGTGCTGGCCAACGCGCTCGACGCGTCCGGCATCGCCCGCGGCATCGAGGTCTTCAACCTCCCCGGCGGCGGCGGGGTGGCGGGGCTGCGCCGGCTGGCCTACGAGCGCGGCAACGGCCAACTGGCGATGATGATGGGACTCGGTGTCGTCGGAGCGCAGAGCGCGGTCGGCTCCCCGGTCACCCTGCAGGAGATGACGCCGATCGCCCGGCTGGTCCAGGAGCCGGCGGTCATCGTGGTGACCCGCGACTCGCCCTACCACGACCTGGAGGCGCTCGTCTCGGCCTGGCGCGCCGACCCGGCCGCGCTGGTGGTCGGCGGCGGGTCGTCGATCGGAGGACCGGACCATCTCGCGACCATGCTGGTCGCGGACGCGATCGGCCTCGCCCCCGTCAGCGTGGCATACCGACGGTACGACGGTGGTGGTGACCTGCTGGCGGCGATTCTCGGCCGCGAGGTCGCGTTCGGGATGTCCGGGCTCAGCGAGTACGCCAACCAGATCGTGGAGGGCCAGCTCCGCGCGCTCGCCGTGACCAGCGCCGAGCCCGTGGCACAGCTACCAGCGCCGACGATGCGTTCGGCCGGACTCCAGACGGTCTTCAACAACTGGCGCGGCATCGTGGCGCCACCCGACCTCACGACGGAGGACGCGGAGGCGATCCGCGCACTGATCGCGCGGCTCGTCGAATACCCCGCCTGGGCAAACGCACGGACCCGCTTCGGCTGGACCGACGCCTACCTGCCGGGTACCGACTTCAAGACCTTCATGCGTGCGGAGAGCGACCACTGGGCGTCCGTGCTCGCCGGGCTGGGTGTTTGAGGTGAAGCCAGCCGAGTAACGGGATGGTGGGCCGGCGATCGCCGGCCCACCACGAGTTCCTTGCTACCGTGACGACGCGTCACAGGGCCGCGCAGTCACCGCCCTTGGTGCCCTTCACCGTGTTCGGTGCACCGAAGTCCTTGACCGCCGCGCTGTTGCCGGTGCAGGTCAGCGACTCGGTGATCAGGCTCCCGACCAGGATCGGCCCGTAGGCGCCGGCCAGCCGGCTGAACCGCTCGTTTGCGGTCACCTGGACGTTGTTCGACAGGGTGAGCGAACCGTTGACCCGGCTGCCGGCGATCGTCACGTCCCGGCTGGTGCCGGTGATCCGGGAGGAACCGTTCACGGTGCTGCCGAACAGCTGCACCGCCTGGGCACCGGTCGCCGTCAACCCGCCGTTGATCGTGCTGTCGCTGACCACCAGCGAAGCGCCGGCACGCACCGTCAACCCGCCGGCCACCTGGGCGCCCTTGAGGCAGGTCACACCCTCGCTGGCCACCACCTTGTGCTGCTTGCCGGTCAGCGTGGTGGTGCAGTCCGGCGACGAGCCCGGCAGCACGGTGGCCTGGTAGGAACTCGGCTCACCGATGTTGCCGGCCGCGTCGATGGCCCGGTGCTCGACCAGGTGCGTGCCGAAGCCCGGCACGAACCCACCGCCGGGGTGGTCGTCCGGCAGGGTCTGCTCGAACGTCGCCTTCGACAGGCCACCGGTGCCGAGGTTGCCGTACGTCAGCGCCTTCACGTTGGTACCCGAGTGGCGGAACTGGAACGGCGACTCGGGCATCGGCTGTTCGGGGAACCCGAAGTAGTGGAACCAGCCCTGCTTGTTCAGCCGCAGCTGGCCGGCGACGAACCGGTCCTCGTCGTACCCGGTGCGGTCGTCCTGCGGGTCGAGCCACATGTCCCAGCCGTTGAAATACACCGGGTGCTCCGTGCTGCCCGCGAGCCGGGTCAGCGGCTCGGACAGGGTGCGCGGCGCGGTCGGCCGGGCGTTGTCCACCGTCCACTCGATCCGGTCGGAGACGCCACCCGGATCCGCCGGGTCCGTCACCGTCGCGGCCAGCTTGTAGGTGCCGGGCGCCAGGTTCAGCGCGCCGAGGTCGAGGTTGCGACTGTTGTGCGGGTTCGGCAGCGTGGCACCGTCGAGCGACCAGGTCACGTCGAGGATCCGGTCGGTCGGGTGGTTGGTCCGCACGTAGACGACCTCGTCACCGGCGACCGGTTGGCTGGTCATCGTGGCGCCGGTGATGGTCGCCTCGGGCGCCGACGGCGTCGCGGTGGTGCTGCCCACCGTCCACTGCCGGGTCTGCACGAACCGCGGCCCGTTGTAGCCGGAGTTCGTGGCCGCGTTGGCGGTCGACGGGTTGCGGACCCAGTCGATGCCGTCCGGGCCGACCGGGTCACGTACCTCGACGTGCACCACGGTCCCGGCGGGCAGGTCCAGCTCGCCGAGGTCGAGGGCGCGACTGTTGTTCGTGTCCAGGACGGTGCCGTCCGGGCCACCGACCCGCCAGGTCACCTGCAGCTCGTGGTAACGCGGCTGCCCGCTCTCGACCCACAGCACGCTGTCGGAGGCCACGGTGCCCAACGGGGTGTGCCGGACGTTCATCTGCCCGGCGTTACGCATACCGGTCACCCGGGCGACCATGTGTTCGAGGCCGACCTGGTCGAAGTCGAACCCGATCCAGCGCATCATCGAGTGCTCGCTCGGCCGGCGCTGGCCGCACGGGTACGTGCCGCCGCCCTCGTGCGCCCCGATGACGCCGCCGGACAGGCTTTCCTCGCCGACCCAGCGCCACCACTTGGCCTGGTCCTGGACCAACTGCTCGGCACTACGGATGGTGTGGTGGAAGCTGCTGGGCTCACCGCCGGTGTAGCAGGCCCGCACCACGTCGCGGGAGGAGTACGGGTACTCGTCGGCCAGCGTGCCGAGCGAGTGACCGATCTCGTGCAGCGAGATCAGCGGACCCTGCGGGGAGCCGCCGGAGGTCGTCGCGTTCGTGCCGCCGATGCCGCCGTACGTGAACGTGTTGAAGATGGCCAGCGTCTGCACGTTCTGCGAGGTGCGGGGAATGCCCAGCACCGGCGCGACGTAGGTGTCGATGATCCGGTTGTGCGCCTGCGAGCCGGTCTCGCAGGGGTTGACCCCCGGCGGGTAGTAGGCGGCGAAGTTCGCGCAGTTCACCGGCGCACCGCCGTAGACGGTGCCGCGCGACAGCGGGTCGCTACAGCCCGCTTGGTAGATCATCCGCAGCGCGGTGTTCTTGGCGTCGATCGGGCCTTCCCGCTCGCCGGTGTCCCGGATCGTGCCGTCCGGGTGGCGTACCCGGCCGTCCGGGTCGCACCGGACGCCGTAGTCGATCGAGGCGATCTCCACCGCGTACACGTTCATGTAGTTGCGGTAGGTCCGGAACGGTTCCGTGGCCCACATGACCGCCAGGTTGCGGTCCACGTCCTCCAGGAAGACCTTCTGCTGGTCCCACTGGTAGCCGTCGCCGAGAATGATCAGATTCAGCCGCTCGGCCGGCGGGCCGGTGACCTGAATCGGATGCACCTTCGGGTCGGGCAACGGCAGCGGCGGACCATCCGCCGTGGCGCCGCTCGCCGGTCCCCCGGTCACACTCAACAGCCCGGCGACCAACGCTGCCGCCGCGAGCATCGCGACCTTGACTTTCACTGGCTGTTCACCTCGTCCTCCATCCAGCCGACAACTCCTCCGCCGGTCCCCGAACGGCAGCACCAGACACCTGGGAGGAGGCTTCCGCGGTCACCGGCCGTCCACCTGGCACCGGCCGATGCCCGCGGAAGCCCTCCCTGTTACTTCGTTACTTGCCGACTCCCGACCGGGCGGCGGCGGACACAATCGACCCACGCTGGTTCGACTTGAGCACCCCGGCCGCGATCAGCTGGTCCACCACCTCGTTGACGTGCGTCACGAACTGGCCGTGGTTCGACCACCGCTCCCCGTCGAGGATGTGGTCGTTGATGGTGCAGTTGCCGGCCAGCGGGCGGTTGGCCACACCGCTGTTGACGCCGCCGATCACCACGGTCGCCCGGGTGTCGGTGGTCGCGCAGATCGGCATCGCCAGCGGCCCACCGACCACCGGCAGCCGCAGGGACGTCGCGGCCAGGTCCACGTTGAGCACCGTGCCCGGGGCCGGCTGCAGGGTGAACTCGCGGTCGGTCGAGAAGACCATCAGGCCGATCCGGTAGCCCGCCGGGATGACCTGGTCGTCCGGCTGCAGCGGCACGGTCACGTCGACGAACTCGCCGGGCACCAGCGGCTCGCCCTGGGTGAGCGAGTTGCGGTTCTGCGGGTCGGCCCAGCCCCGGGTGATGATGCTCGTCGTGCTGCCCTGGGTGCTCGAGGTGCAGGCAGAGGCGCTGGTCCAGGGCAGCCGCACCAGGGCCACCGACAGGTTGGCCGCCGACTTGCTCGCGCTCATCCGGAGCGTCACCTTCGCCGTACCGGAGATGTGCACCGGCGCGGTGAGTTCCGGCGAGACGTAGAGCAGCCGCTGGTCGGACACGGTGGTGGCCAGCGTGCCGGCGTTGCAGGCGGTGTTGCCGGCGTCGACCAACGATTCGACGCCCGTGCCGGGCCGCGCCAGCGAGGTCAGCTCGCCGGTGGTGCTGCCGCCGGGCTTGAGGACCATGGTGACCGGCTTCGCGGCCGGGTTCGGGTAGTCCGCGTACGGGGTGAGCTGGCTGGCGCCGATCTCGTTACGCGTCACCCAGGCCCGCGCGTCGTTCTCGACGCCGTTGTCGAGGCCGTACAGGTAGCGGGTGAACCAGCGGTTACGCATGTCCAGCGGCGGGGCGCCGCCGTGCCCGCCCTGGTGGAAGTACATCTGCACCGGCGTGCCCTGTGCCTTCAACGCATCGGTGATCCGCACGCTGTGCTCGGGCATCACGTTCCAGTCGTTGAACGCGTGCGCCATCAGGGTGGCGGCCTTGACCCCGCCGACGGCGTGCAGGTAGTCCCGGCCGGCCCAGAAGTCGTTGTAGTCGCCGTTCTTCCGGTCCTGGAACCGGTTCATCTCGTTGACGCGGACCTGCTCGATGCAGTACTCCCGGCGCTCAGGGAAGCCGCTGTGGATGTAGTCGAACAGGTAGTCGAGGTCCTCGCCGACCCAACCACCAGGGTTCCGGACCAGGCCGTTGGAACGGTAGTAGTGGTAGTACGAGGTGTTCGGCGCGATCGGGATGATCGCCTCAAGCCCATCGACACCGGTGGTGGCGGCGGCCAGCGGCAGCGTGCCGTTGTACGACGTCCCGGTCATGCCGACCTTGCCGGTCGACCAGCTGGTCGCCGAGACCTCGGTGTCACCGTCGACGCTGGTGTAGCCCTTCGCCCGGCCGTTCAACCAGTCGACCACCGCCTTCGGCGCCAGCGACTCGTTGCTGCCACCGACCGTCGGGCAGCCCTGCGACAGGCCGGTACCCGGGGAGTCGGAGTGCACCACGGCGAACCCGCGCGGCACCCAGGTGCTGACCTCGCTTGTGGACACCGACGTCCGGGTCGGCCGGTGGGCGATCGCGGGCGGCGAGATCCGAGCCGGCGGCTCCTCGCCCAGTTCGTGCCGAACGTTCCAGAAGTACTGCGCCTGGGTGGACGCCGTGCCGGCGTAGTAGGGGCTCGTCTCGTAGACGACCGGCACCTTCAGGCCGTCGGCGGTCTGCCCCGGCCGGGTGACGTCGACGTGCATCCGGTCGAGCTTGCCGTCGCCGTCGGAGTCGAACTCCGTTTCCACCCACAGCTGCTGGCGGATCCAGTTGCTGGAGTTCGCGAACTCCGGGACGATCTGGGCCTGACCGTTGACAAAGACCGGCCCGACCTCGTCCGGGCTGGCAGCAGCAGGTCCCGCAACACCCAGGGACAGCACCAGCGCAGCCGCACAAGGCGCCGCCACCAGGGCGGCTACCCGTCGGCGCACGCTTCGTCGCACCATCGTGAGTTTCCTTCCGTCGTTATCCGGGCCAGCCCGAACGGCAGCGAATGGCCCGACACAGTCGGTGGCGCGACCCGACTGCTGTCGACGTGAATCACCGACCTCTTTTTTGGTCACCCGACGGTAACCGCCAGCTCAGAAGGGAGGCACCAGACACCTGACGGATTCTGTGCGTCCGCGTCTCTGCAAACGTCGCAACGACGTTGCCATTTCCGGACAGCTCGGTTGCCGGCGACGGCCTTCCCCAATCGGGCGGTGCTCAGACCGCGATCAGCGAGGCAGCGCGCCGGTCCAGTTCGCCGTGGTCCACCTTGCCGTTCGGCAGTATCGGCAGGCTCGCCACGGCCTCGAACCGGACCGGCAGCGCCGCAGCCGGCAGTCGGGTGAGCATGAACGCCCGGATCCGGGGCACGTCCGGTACCGTGCCCGTCGGCACCACGAATCCGACCACCCGGTGGCGGGCACCGTCGGTCACCACGCCCACCGCCGCGGCTGCCACCCCGGAGGCGGCGCTCAGCACATGTTCGATCTCTCCCCGCTCCACTCGTACCGCACCGAGCTTGAGCTGGTCGTCGAGGCGACCGTGGAAGGCCAGCAACCCGTCGGGGCCGACGGCGACGAGGTCTCCGGTCCGGTAGAGCCACCCGTCGCCTGTCCGGTGGAACGGGCCTCCGTCCGGGTCCGGTGTGACCGGCCCGGCGACGCCCGGTCCGCCGACGTACAACTCGCCGACCTGGCCGGGACTCGTCGGGGCACCGGCGGAGTCCCGTACGTACAGGCGGGCCCCCGGGATCGGAGTACCGATCGGCACCGACGGGCCGGTGGCGTCGGCCGGACCGCAGGCGTGCACGGTGCACCAGACGGTGCACTCAGTCGGTCCGTACTCGTTGTAGAGCCGGGTTTGTGGCAGCGCCGCCAGATGCTCGGCCACCAACGCGGGTGGGCACGCCTCTCCGGCGACGATCGACGTGGACAGCGAACCCAGGTCCGCGGCGAGGCCACCGCGCAGTGCGACCCGGTACAGGCTGGGCACCATGAGCAGATGGGAGGGGCGCCAGCGGCGGGCCGCACGGCCGACGGCGACCAGGTCCGCGGGGCGGCTGGCCGGGACGACCAGGTGCCCCCCACTGGCCAGCGTCCAGTAGATTCCCGCGACCGAGCTGTCGAAGGAGATCGACGAACAGAGCAGGAAGACCCGGACCGGGTCCCGGTAGTAGGCCATCCGGGCGACGGTGGAGTACGCCAGCGCCGAGGCCGGTACGGTCACTGGTTTCGGAACCCCGGTGGAGCCGCTGGTGAAACAGGTGTAGGCGGCGTCGCCCCGGTCGGTCGCCGGAGTCTCACCGGCCGCCATCGGCTCTGTCGGCGAGCCCGCCGGCAGGTGCCTGGGCTGCCGCATGTCCAGGCGGGACAGACCTTCCAGGGCGAGCGGAAGTCCCGGCTCGGTCACGGCCACCCGGGCTCCGGAGGCCGTCGCCATCAGCTGTTGGCGGGCCACCGGGAAAGCGGCGTCCACGGCGACGTACCGGGCACCGGCACGCAGCGCCCCGAGCATGCCGACCACCGCCCAGCGGGACATCAGCGCGTGGACCACCACGCAGTCCCCGGGCCGTACCCCGTGCGCCCGCAGTTCCCGGGCGAGCACGGCGGATCGGTCGGCCAGCTCGCGGTAGGTCAGCGTCGCCTCCCGGTCGCTGACCGCCGGAGTGTCCGCGTCGAACGGTTCGAGCAGGTCGAGAATGTGTGGCGGGTACGTCACCGCCGCCCCGACCAGCTGCGGTTCCCAGCCGCTCACCGGTCACCTGCCAGCTGGTCGAGCCGGTGCAGGTAGCCGTCCACGCGTTTGGCCACCCAGGCACCGTCGAACAGCGCCGGGTCGTAACCGACCTGACCGGTGACCGGGCCCGCGCCGACGAGCCGCCACCGCAACGCCGTCGGGATCAGGGGCATGGCCGACCGGGCGAGGTCCAGCGGCGCCAGGTTGACGGCCGGTTCGTCCACCAGTGGGCGCACCGGCGGCGGTGGTACGTACTGGAAGAACGGCAGTACCCGGTCCCGGCTGGTCAGCGCCGCAGCGAGGTCCGGCGTCCGCCGCAGCACCGGCATCAGGGGGATGTCGTTGACGTACGCCTCCCGGCAGGTGGCGTCGACCCGACGCAACAGTTCCTCCGGCGTCGGGTCACCGGAGAGATCCAACCGCATCGAGAGCATGTTGAACAGGCACCCGACAGTGTCCCACTCCGACGGGATGCGTCCAGGGGTGAGCACCGGCACCACCGCCGCACCGTCGGTGCCTGCGAAGAGCTCGGCGACAAGCGCGGTGAGCAGCAGGGTAAACGGTGTGGTTCGCCGGTGCCGGGCGGCGTCCACAACGCGCCGCCAGAGATCCTGGTCGACGGCGAACGACACGCTGGTCGCCCCCTCCGTCCACACCTTGCCCGGGGTACCCGCCTGCCCGCGGCCGGCGAGGGGCACCGGCAGGCCCAGCTCCGTGACGTCGCGCAGGCGATGGCGCCAGTACGGGACCAGTCGGCGGATGCGCGCCTGCCACTGGGCGGACCGGTCGTCGTCGGCGATGTCGACGTACTGCATGACGGCGGCGTCCAGCGGCTCGGCCCCCCGTACCCGACGGGCGTACGCAGCGACAAGGTCCCGGGCCAGCACCGACATGGACCACTCATCGACCGCGACCCGATGGCCGACGAGCACCAGCACCGCATCGCGCTCCGAGTACCGCCCCAGGTACGCCCACAGTAGCGGCACCTCGTCGCTCGGATGTTCCTGTCGGCCGACCGACGCCAGGAACCGCTCCGGTGGGTCGTCGCGGTCGAGGTCGGTCACCGTCAGCGTGGCCGGCCGCGGAGGCAGAACCCGCTGGCACGGCCGGGCGCCGTCGGTGACGACGACGGTCCGCAGCGCCCCGTGCCGGGCGACGACGTCGCCGAGCGCGGCGCGCAGCACGGCGGTGTCCACCGGACCGGTGACCCGGTGGGCCGCCGAGAGCACCGACCGGGGACCGCTTACCCGACCCGGGGTCCAGCGGTCCAGTTCGTCGAGCAGTTCCTGGGCGTAGGTCAGGGGCGATTCGGTTACTTCGGTCATAGTCATCTGTCGTCCCTCCGGCGAGGCCGCCCGACCAGGGGAAGCTGCTGGTAACCGCTGAGAAAGGTCGACCGCACCCGTACGGGTTCGCCGTCCGGCGTCAGCGATTCGAAGGTGGCGAACAGTTCGGCGAAGAACAACCGCAGCGCCAGCCGGGCCAGGTGCGAGCCGATGCAGTAGTGCCGGCCGGCGCCGAAGGCGAGGTGCCGGTTGGGCGCCCGCCGCACGTCGAACTCGTCGGGGCGGGCGAACACCGCCGGGTCACGGTTCGCCGATCCCAACCAGGCGACGACGGCCTCACCGGCGGCGACGGTCACCCCGGACAGGTCGACCGGGCGGCGGGCCACCCGCATAAAGTGGCTGGCCGGCGAGGCCCAGCGAAGCGCCTCCTCGACACCGCTGGTGAGCAGGTCGGACCGGTGCGCCCAGTGGGCGTACCGGTCGGTGCCGGCGAGGTGCGCGAGCGCCGCCGTCGGCACGTGCGGGAGCGTGACACTGGCGCCCAGCAGCAGGCTGTAACAGTTGGACACCACCGCGCCCCGCCCGAGCGGCTGCCCGTCGACCTCCATCCTGAGCAGCAGGCTCACCAGGTCCTCGCTGCCGCTACGAGCCCGTTGCCGGGCCAGGTCCGTGAAGTAGGCGAACAGCTCGCGGTGGCCGCGTCGCAGGGTCGCCGCGGTCCCCTCGGGAAGCCGGTAGGCGGGGTCGTCCTCGGCGGTGCACATACCTGCCAGCCGGGTCAGATCCGGCCAGTCCGCGACGGGGACGCCGAGCAACGGCCCCACCACCGCCAGCGGCAGCCCGGCGAGCATCGTGGCGGCGTCGAACGACCCACCGGCGGTGTGGTCGGCGAGCAGCGCGCGAACTCCGGCCTGTACGTCCCGGACGTACCGGCGGGCGGACGAGGCCCCCATCGCGCGTTGCACCGGCAGCCGCATCCGGCCGTGCCGGGGCGGATCGGTGGCCGCCATCTGCTGCCCGGCGGCGGGATCACGGCGGCCGAGCAGGTTGAGCAGGGTGCCTCGCTCAGAGGTGAAGCAGGTGTGGTCGGCGAGCACCCGGTTCACGTCCCGGTACCGGGTGACCGACCAGAAGCCGCGTGCCGTACCGGCGTCGGGTACGGGTTGCCAGTGCACCGGCCGGTGCTGGCGGAGCTGGTCCCACACCGCGTACCGCCGATCGCTGGCCAGCAGCGCCGGGTCGGCGAGGTCGACCCGCGACAGCTGCGCCGGGTCGAGCCGCGCCGGGCCGGGCGCGGGCCGGGGGCTCACTCGTCGGCCAGCGGGGACGCCGGCACCGCCGCGCCCGCGGTGGACCGAGCCGGCGGGTAGTCCACCGTGGACATCGGCTCCGCGGACGGCGGCAGCAGGTCCCGTACGGTGGCCGCCAGCTCGGCGATGGTGGGCGCGACGAACAGGGTGGCCGCGTCCGCCTCGACACCGAGCGCCCGGTCGATGTCCAGTTGCAGCTCGGCGGCGAGCAGGGAATCCCCGCCGAGCTGGAAGAAGTCATCGTGCCGGCCGACCGGGCTGACACCGAGCCGGGCAACCCAGAGTTGCGCCAGCCGGCGCTCCAACTCGCTGTCGGGTGGAACGTACGGCGACGGCATGCCGCGTTGGTCACGGGACACAGCGGTGGTCACGGACACCTCCGGGAAGGGTCAGGCGCCGGCCAGGCGCCAGGGCCGGCGGGGTCGACGGCAACCTCGCCATGCAAACTCCGCTCGGCTGCGGGGCGCTAGGGGCGTCGGCGTTCGGCCTTGTTCGGAACAGATCTGAACGTGTCCGCGCAGGCCATCAGGGTGTCGTCCGGCCCCGGGCGTGATGGAGTACGTGCGCCGGGGACTCCGGCTCACGGAGGGAGCCGCGACCATGGGGCAGGCCGCGACCTACCGGCAGGTGTTCGCGGTACGCGAGTACCGGCACCTGTTCGGCGCGTACGTGCTGTCACTCGTGGGTGATCAGCTGACCGCGGTCACGGTGTCGTTCATCGTCTACTCCTCGACCGGGTCGGCGCTTCTGGCGGCCGCCGCCTTCGCCAGCTCCTACCTGGCCTGGCTGGTGGGTGGGCCGCTGCTGTCCGGGTTCGCCGACCGCTTTCCGCGCCGTCGGGTCATGGTGGTGTGCGACCTGGCGCGGGCGGTGGCCATACCGCTGCTGGTCCTGCCGATGCTGCCGCCCGCCACGCTGGTCGCGCTCGCCTTCGCCTTGAACCTGCTCCGCCCGCCGTTCGTCGCGGCCCGGGCTGCGCTGATGCCGGAACTGCTCGACGGCGACCGCTACCCGGTCGCCAACGGCTTGGACAACATCGCCGCGCAGGTCGCCCAGGTCGGCGGTTTCGCCATCGGGGGCGCGCTGGTGACGCTGCTGACACCACAGGGCGCCGTGCTGGTGGACGCCGGCACATTCGTGCTCTCCGCCCTGCTCCTGCTGCGCGGCGTACCCGCCTCGCCGGCGCCGGCGCCGCGTCACCGGGCCGAGCAGGACGGGTTCGGCGCCGCCGTCCGCGTGGTGTTGGCCGACCGGACGCTGCGCGGATACCTGCTGCTGCTCTGGATCGCCGGCACGTTCGCCTGCGCAGCGGAAGGGCTCGCCGTTCCGCTCGCCGCCCAGTACGGCGGCGGCCCGGCCACGGTCGGGCTGCTGCTGGCCTGCGCGCCCTTCGGCATGACGGTCGGCGGCATCGCAGTCACTCGGTTCTGCCCTCCCGAGGTACGGGCCCGGCTGATCCCGCTACTCGCGGTGCTCTCGGTTCTGGTCCTGGTCGCCGTGGGCACCGCCCCACCGCCGCCGGTCCTGATGGGTCTGCTCGTGCTGTCCGGGCTCGGTACCGCGTTCGCCGTTCCGCTCAACTCGATGTTCGGTCGAGCGGTACCGTCCGCGTACCGCGGTCGGGCGTTCGGAGTCGCCCTGACCGGCCTCGCCGGACTGCAGGGCCTCGGGATGGTCTCGGCCGGCGCGGCTGCGGACCTCTGGCCAGCCACCGCCGTGGTCGGCGCCACCGGGCTGCTCGGTACCGCGGCGGTCCTCTCCGCGCTGGCGCTGTGGCCGACGGCGACCGGTGCGGTGCGGCGCTCCAGGACGGCGCGCGACCGGTGGCGGTCCGTCAGCCGCCGGTTGCTGGCCACGGGTCACGAACAAGCCCGAACGGTCCCGAACACGTCGGGTCCTTCCCGCCCGGAGTCCCCGGTCGATACACCTTAGACCGTCCGCGGCCCACCACGGGTCGCCCGACGGAGAAGGAGGGCCCGATGAGCCGCAAGACCAACCGCGGGGTCAGCTGGACGTGATTTCGCAGCGGGCCGGAATCCGGTGACACGCCCCGCCTGGCGTGCCGTAACGGGGGTCCGGGGTCGGCAGTGGGGGCCTGACCGGGGGACCGGTGCGATCGGCGTGGTCCGCGGCCCCACCACGGGTCGCCCGACGGAAAGGAGGGCCCGATGAGGCGCAAGACCAACCGCGGGATCAGCTGGACCTGATCCGCAGGGGCCGGCAGCCGGCCCCGGCCGGTGCCCCGCCCCCCTCGGCGGGGCACCGGCATCCGCACCCGGCTCGTGACACCCACGAAAGGCAGTGCTGCGATGACTGATCTTCGGCAGATCTCCGTGTCCGAGGCCGCCACCGGCTCCGCCCCGTTGACCTGGGGGCAACGTGCGATCCTGCGGTCGGTGGAGTGGGTGCGTGAGGACATCGGCTACTTCAACATGGGCTATCCGGTGGCGATACCGGCCGGTGTCGGCGTCGACGGTGTCGTCGCCGCGCTGCGGACCGTGCTGGCGCGCCACGCGGCGCTGCGTACCCGCTTCAGTCGAGCCGACGGCGAGGTACGTCAGGTGGTGGACGGTGCGGGCGGCATCCGTCTGGACGTGCACGAGGTGTCCGCGGACGCGGTCGACGCCACGGTGCAGGGCCTGTACGATCAGCGCCGGTCGGTCAAGCTCCGGCCGGAATGCGACTGGCCGCTACGGGCACAGTTGGTGACGGCTCCGGGCGGCCCGGCCACGCTCCTGCTGGTGCTCAGCCATCTCGCCGTGGACGGCACCGCAGCGCTGCTGCTGGTCGCCGAACTCGAGCGGCTGCTCGGCGGCGGTGAGGTCGCCGAGCAGCCGGTCAGCCCGTTGGACATCGCGGCGGACGAGGCCACGGAGCCGCTGGTGCAGCGCCACGCACGCGCGCTGGAGCACTGGCGGCTCGCCCTGGCCGACGCGCCGACGACGCTGTTCGACTATGTGCCCTTCCCCGCCGCACAGCCACGGTTCCGGGCGCTGACAATGACGTCGACAGCCGTGACCCTAGCCGCCGACCAGGTCGCCGCCCGCCGCCGGGTCACCAGTTCGGCCGTGCTGTGCGCGGCAGCAGCGTGCGTACTCGGCCAGGTGACCGGCCACCCGGACCTCGCCATGCAGATCATCGTGCACAACCGGTCCGACGCGAAACGACGTGGGGTCATCGGCACGTTCGCACAGAACGGGCTGCTCCGGCTGGATCTCACCGGCAGGTCGTTCGACGAGGCGGCCAGCGCGATGCTGGGCGCGATGCTCACCGCGTACCAGACCGGGTACTACGAGCCGGACGAGATGCGCCGGCTGCACGCGGACCTGGCCCGGGAACGGGGCGCGACGATCGACCTCAGCGCCTACTTCAACGATGTCCGGCCGGCCGGCCATCGGCCATCGGCGGCGACGACGGTGACCGAGGAGCAGCTCACCGGGCTGTGCCGGGAGACCACCGTCGTCGAGGCCGGGGGCTGGCCCCGGGTGGACGCGACCTACTTCGTCACCACGGGCGTGGCGGGCTCGGCCACCACCGTCCAACTGCTCGCCGACACCACGTTCGTGCCGCTGCCCGAGATGTCGCGCGCGCTGTCCGGGATGGAGCGCCTGCTGGTCCGCGCGGCCACGGCCCCGGTCTCCGCGGACGACATCGGACCGGTCACCGGGGTGCGACCGGTACGGGCCGACGCCGCCCACCCGCTGCCGGGCGGGCATCCGGTCGCCGCCGACCGGGGCTGACGCCGACGGTCGGGCGGTCACCGGTAGGCGCGGGCCTGCAGGCGGAACAGTTCGGCGTAGCGTCCGTCGCGGGCCATGAGCTGCTCGTGGTCGCCCAGCTCGATCACGCGTCCGCGATCCAGCACGATGATCAGGTCCGCCTCGCGGACCGTCGAGAGCCGGTGCGACACGAAGAGGGTCACCGCTCCGGCCTCCTCCCGGGCCGAGCGCGCGACCTTCTTGAACCGCTGGAACAGGGCGTGCTCCGCCGGTGCGTCCAGGGCGGCGGCCGGTTCGTCGAGCGCCACCAGCAGCGGGTGCGGCCGCATGAAGGCGCGGGCCAGCCCGAGCCGCTGCCACTGTCCGCCGGACAGCTCCGCCCCGTCGCCGTAGTCCCGGCCCAGCAGTCCGTCCAGGCCGCCCGGCACTCGCCGGGTGACCTCCTCGGCACCGGCGGCGGAGATCGCGGTGAGGATGGCGGTGTCGTCACCGATCGACGGAAGATGGCCGACGCCGACGTTGTCCCGCATAGTCAGTTGCAGCCGCGCGAAGTCCTGGAAGAGGGTCGACATCCGCGAGCCCCACTGCTCGGCGGCGGCGCCGGTCAACTCGACGTCATCGACGAGGAGCCGGCCCGCGCTCGGTCGGTAGAAGCCGCACAGCAGTTTGACCAGTGTGGACTTGCCGGCGCCATTCTCACCGACCACGGCGACGGTCGCACCGGCGGGAATGGTGAGGGTGACGTCGTGCAGCGCCGGCTGCGCGTTCCGTGCATAGCGCACAGTGACGCCACGAAGTCGGACTCCGGTGACCAGGCGGTCGGGCAGGCCGTCACCGGGCGACCGCGGAGCCGGTGCGGCCGGTCGAGGCCCGGTGCCGCGCCGTCCGACCAGGCGACGCATGACCGACGTGGGCACAGGCGGCGTGGGCGGCGCGGCCGGCGTGGGCGACGGCGAGTCAGCTGCCGCTCGGCGGCGCAGCCAGTCCAGTCGCCGCACGGTGTGGCCAGCGGCCTGCAACGTCCCCAGCAGCCCGAGCGCACCGGCCACCTGTGTGGAGACCTGCACCGCCAAGGTGACCAGCAGCACGACGTCACCGATGCTGGCCTCCCCCCGCTCCGCCCGCTGCACCACGATCAGCAGGGTGCCGCCGTACGCGCAGCCGAAGACCACCTGCCCGAGCGCACGCAGCCCAGCCGCCACGTGGTGCGCGCGGCCGAGCACCGAGGTGGTCGCCGCCCAGTCCGCGTCCTGC
Source organism: Micromonosporaceae bacterium KJ-029 (assembly GCA_005402585.1). GTDB lineage: Bacteria > Actinomycetota > Actinomycetes > Mycobacteriales > Micromonosporaceae > Micromonospora. Next base: position 136,432 of record BIFP01000035.1, read on the forward strand.
CGTGCCAGCAGGAACTCGTCGGCTCCGGTGAGCCGGATCTCCTTGACGGCGTCGGCGGAGGCAGCCAGATCCATCAGATGGACGGTGGTCCGGATGCGCCGCGCCTGACTGCTGCGGGCGCGGTCGACCAGGTCCTGCGCGTGCCGGGACAACAGCACCGGCGGTAGCGCCGCCGCCGGCAGCAGCGCCAGCCAGGGGTCGATGAACGCGAGGACGACGGTGGTCACGGTCAGTTGCAGTCCGATGCCGAGCAGTTGGAGTACGGCTTCCAGGGCCGGCCGCGTCTGGTGGACGTCCTGGCGTACGAGGGTCAGCGCGTTGACGAACCCGGGATCGTCGAAGTGGCGCAGTCCGGCCCCACCGTGGGCGATGTCCAGCAGTTCCCGGTCGATCGCCGACTCCTGCCGTTCACCCAGCTCGTGGTGGTAGAGGTGGGCGAAGTGGCCCATCATCAGCTCACACACCAGCAGCACGGCCAGTCCGGCGGCGAGCCAGGTGGCCGTGTCCACGGCTCCGGCGATTGCCGCGTCCGTCAACTGTCCGAGCAGCACGCCGATGAAGGGTGTGGCCAGGTAGCCGAGCAGCATCAGCGTGCCGGCCGCGGCCAGGCGGGCCGGATCGGCACGGACCGCGAGGGCGAGCAGGTAGCGGATCGCCCGCAGTGGCCCGGTCACCGATCCACCTCCACGGCGCCCGGCCCGGTACGGTCCGCCCGACGCCGGGCGGGGGCGGACCGGTACCGGTCAGCACCGTCGGCGGGAACGACGAAGTGGCGCGCCTGCAGGGCGAACATCTCCGCGTAACGGCCGCCGGAGGCGAGGAGACTGTCGTGGTCGCCGTACTCCGTCACCCGCCCCTGCTCCAGCACCGCGATGTGGTCGGCGCGGCGGACGGTGGAGAACCGGTGCGAGATCACCAGACTTGTGCGGCCGGCGGTGGTCACCAGGAAACGGTCGAAGAAGTCGGCCTCGGCCCGTACGTCGAGGTGCGCGGTCGGCTCGTCGAGTACGAGTACCGAGGCGCCGGCCCGGACCGCGAACAGCGCTCGTGCCAGCGCGACCCGCTGCCACTGGCCGCCGGAGAGGTCCTGGCCGCCGTCCTGGCGCGAGTGCAGCGGTGTCGCCAGGCCCGCCGGCAGGTCGTCGAGGACGTCCAGCACGCCCGCGTCGCGTGCGGCGTCGCGCACCGCCGCCAGGTCAACCCGGCGTCCGGGCGCTCCGAGCCCGATGTTCTCCGCCGCGGTGAGTTCGTACCTGATGAAGTCCTGAAAGATGACGGCGAGTTGCCGGTGCCAGCCGGCGGCGTCGTACTCCCGCAGGTCCCGACTGTCGACGCTGATCGTGCCCCGGTCCGGGCGGTAGAAGCCGGCCAACAGCTTGACCAGCGTCGTCTTGCCGGCGCCGTTGAGCCCGACCACGGCGGTGGAGCGGCCGGCCGGCAGGATCAGGTCGAGTCCGGAGAAGACCGGACGGCCGCCGGGGTAGGCGAAATGGACGTCCTGGAAGCGGATCTCACCGCGGGGGGCGGTCGCCACGGGCCCGGCGACCCGGTACGCACTGTCCCCGGCGACCGGGCCGGTCTGCGCACCCGATGGTGAGATCCGCTCCACTCGCGACTCGAGGTCGGTGAGCGCACGGTATGCCTGAACCCCGAACTGGGTCTGCACATCCGACTCGGGGAAGTAGACACCGAACCGAATCGGGATGAGCACCGCCTGCGCGGCGATGGCGAGTTGGAGCACGGTGAGCGTGCCACCCGCGCCGGCCCGCGCCAGGTCGACCAGGGTGTACGCCGCACCCGCCAGGCCGACCGCGGCGTAGCCGAGAAACGGTGCGCCCAACAGCCGGCGGCGTCCCGCCCAGAGCGGGCCCAGGTACTCCTCGCTGGCCTGCCGGTGCCGCTCGCCGAGCCAGCCGCGCAGGCCCAGCATTCGGATCTCCTTCGCCGCCTCCGGACCGGCCGCGAGACGGCGCAGGTACAGCACCCGGCGCCGGGCACCAGCCAACCCGTCCCAGAGCGCCGCGAACCGGCCCAGCGAGCCGCGCTGCCCGAATCGGACGACCAGCGCGCTCACCCCCACGGCCACCGCCGCCGGGGCACCGAGGACGACGGCGACGAGCGCGACCGCGCCGACGAGCTGGCTGTAGCGGGCCACCAACGCCAACGCGCCGGCCACCGCGCGTCCCGGAGTGGGCAGATCACCGTCGAACGCCGCACGGATGTCCGCCAGCCGGTCGAGCGTGCCCGGATCCTCGAGGGCTGGTACCGGTGCGCGCCGGAACGACCCGGCGAGCAGCCGGTGTACGCAACGCTGGTCGACCCGGCGGGCGATCACCTCCCCCAGCGCCGGTTGGTACGTTGCCAGCACCTGCTGGGCAAGAAAACAGCCGAACGCAACCGCCAGCAGCGGCAGTTCGTTGCCGGCCGTGGCGAGCCGGTCCAGCATGAGGCTCATCCCGACGAGGAAGCCCAACGGCAACACACCGATGGACACGTTGAGCACCCCGGCGACCACCGCGAGCGAGCCCGCGTACCGCAGCAGCCGGGCTATCGCCAACCACCGTTCGTGACTTCGCACCGATCCACCCGTGTTCCGCAGCAGACATGACGACGCGGAAAGCTTCACAGTCGCGCCGGCGGGAACGGCGACCGTGGCCGTTCGGTCCTGTTCGGATCCGTTCGGCGGTCCCTTACATGGTCACGGTCCGCGGCCATCGGGGCGCCCCGGTCGAACCGCCGCACGAGTATCCGCACCCTGCCGTACCGGTTCGCGACGGCGAGTTATTGTGATGGCGGTCGAAGTCCGGTGGTTTCACCACACGCGACTGAACGGGGACGGATGGAGTACACCGCGGATTCCGACATCGACCTGACTACCGCCACGGACGCGGCGCGGTTCGTGGCACTGCTGCGGCGGGTACGCGACCAGTCGGGCCTCCCGTACCGACTCATCGCGCGGCGCGCCGACGCCAACGGCGACGTGCTTCCCGCCAGTACGCTCGCCACGATGCTCGGCCGGTCGACGCTTCCCCGCCGAGACCTCGTCGTCGCGCTGCTCAAGGCGTGCGACGTGCCGTCCGCCCGACAGGCGCGGTGGCTCGACACCTGGCGTCGCCTCGCCGCCGACCGGCATCTCCCCCGCGACCCGCAGCCACCGGACGCGGCCTCGCCCCGGTCCCCCACCACCGTCCCCGCGCCGAGGTCACGACCCGGCGACACCACCGAGACCATCGGCGCCAGGTCGACGGACGGCGGGCAGACCGATCCGCCGGCGATTCCGGCTCACCCGGTCCCGTTCCAGCTGCCACCACCGTCACCGACGCTGGTCGGCCGCGACGACGAACTCTCGCGGGTACAGGCCGCCCTCGCGCCGGACCACGCCGTCCTCGCCCTGGTCGGGCCGGGCGGTATCGGCAAGTCCGCACTGGCCCTGCACGGCGCGCACCGAGCCGCCACCCGTTTTCCGGACGGCTGTCTCTACGTCGACCTGCACGGCGCGAGCGCCGGCATCGCACCCGCCGACCCGGCGGACGTGCTGGCGCGATTCCTGCACGCGCTGGGCGTCCGCTCGGCGCCGCCCTCGATCGAGGAGGCGAGCGCGCTGTTCCGGTCGGCCACCGCCGGGCGCTCCCTGCTCGTCGTGCTGGACAACGCCGCGTCGGCGGCGCAGGTCCGCCTGCTGCTGCCCAGCGGAGCCCGGTGCGCGACCGTGGTGACCAGCCGGTGGAAGCTCACCGACCTCGACGCCAGCGCCCGGATCGCGTTACGTCCCCTGCCGGTGCACGCCGCGCGGGCACTTTTGGAGCATCTGTGCGGGGCGGACCGGGTCGCCGCCACCCCCACTGCCGTCGAAGCGATCATCGAGCTGTGTGGCGGGCTGCCCCTGGCGCTACGCATCATCGGGGCACGCGCGGCCACTCGGCCGGACGGCAGCGGACTCACCACCCTCGCCAGCCGTATCACCGACCACCGCCGCCACCTCGACGAGCTTCAGGTCGGGGACCTGTCGGTCCGCACCAGCATCCGGCTGGGCTACCGCACCTTCGGCGAAGCCGACGACGAGGGGCGCCGGCAGGCGGCGCGGTTGTTCCGGCTCGCCTCGCTGCCGGACTGGACCGAGACCACCGCCGCCGGCTGTGCGGTACTGCTGGCCGCCCCGGTCGACCAGGTGGAGTGGGCGCTGGAGCAGTTGGTCGACGCCCACCTGGTGGAGCCGGCCGGCGACGAGCGGTACCGGTTCCACGACAGCGTCCGGATCTTCGCCCGGGAGCAGGCCACCGCGGCAGATCCGGCGGACGATCGAGCCGAGGCGCTACGCCGCCTGGCCACCGCCTTCTTCGCCGCGGCGGCGACGGCCGCGGAGCTGCTCTTCCAGCACGACGCGCTGCCCTACGACGCCCTGCGGCACCCGGACGGGAACCTGCTGCTGGGGCAGGCGAACGTGGAGCGGGCCTGGCGATGGTTGGAGTGCGAGCGGACGAACCTGTTGATGATCGCCGGCCAGCAGCTCGACGCGGGCGACAGCCTGCACCAAGTACACAGCCTCGGCCTGGTCGTCGCCAAGTATCTCGACTACGCCGGCCACTTCGGCGAGCAGGAACGGTTCGGGCAGCTGGCGGTCGCCGCCGCCGAGCGGCTCGGCGACCGACCGGGCACCGCGAAGGCGCTCAACGTACTGGCCATCGCCATGCTGCGGCACAACCGACTGGCGAACGGCATCACCATGCTGGAGCGGGCCCTGGCCACGCAGCGCGACCTCGGCGACCAGGCAGGCACTGCGACCTGCCTGAACAACCTGGGCAACGCCTACCGGGACAGCGGCGACCTCGAAACGGCGCTTCGGTGCCTGCGGGAGACGCTGAGCATCCGACAGTCGCTGGGCGACCGGTACAAGGTGGGCTCCACCCTGGACAACATCGGCATCGTGCTGCGCCGCCTCGGCGACATCGCTGGCGCCCTACGCCATCACGAGGCGGGCCTGGCGATCACCCGGGAACTCGGCGACCAGCATCGGGAAAGTCTCATGCTGACCAATCTCGCCGAGACCGAGCACCTGGCCGGCAACCACGTCGAGGCGCTGAGCCACGCCCGAGCGGCACTGATGCTCTGCCACGAGCTGGGCAACGTCCGCGGCTGCGGCCTGGCCCTGCGGTTGATGGAGAAGGCGTACGCCGCTCGCCGCGGTTCCGGCAGTTCGACCAGGCGGCCGAGCGTCACCGGCTAACTGGCGTGGGTGCCGGTGACCGTGGTGGTACCGGCCGCGTGTGACGCAGACCCCGGGTGAGCAGCAGCGTCACGACCAACGACAGACCCGCCAACAACCCCACCGCCTGGTACGCCGGCAGAACGTCCGCGACCGCCCCGGCCAACGCCGCGAACACCGCCTGCCCGGTCAACATGCCGTTCTGTTGCAGGCCGAGCACCTGACCACGGGCCGGCTCCGGAGAGTGCGCGATCAGCCGCTCCTGCAACGGAAGAGAGACCGCGAACCCGACCGAGGCGACCAGCGCGACGAGCATCGCCAGCGGCAACTCCGGCCGCAGCAGGAAGACCAGGTACGGCAGCGGAAGCAGCAGCCGCAACGGCAGGACGCACCGCTGGCGCGCGGTCGCCGACAGGAACCGCCCCACCAGCACGTCCCCGGCGAGCATGCCAAGGGCACCGGCGGCGAAGAGGAAACCGGCCCGATCCCCGGCGTACGGCAGGAACAACGCCTCGCAGCCGACCACCAGACCGTTGGGCAGCCACAGGTTGAGATAGAGCGATCGACGCCCCGGATCCGCCCACAGCTCCCGATTGATCCGCAACGTGCGCGCCGTCGAGGTCGGCGCACCTGCCCGCGCCGGCCGCTCCCGCAGACCGAACCAGGTCACCGCCACCGCCGCCGCCCGCAACGCGGTGGCGACCAGGAACACCTGGTACGGACTCAACCAGACCAGCATCACCCCGCCCAGGCCGAATCCGGCGATCTGCATGACGCCGACACTGGCGTTCATCGTGGACCGCCCCAACACGTACGCACCGGCCGGCAGGATGTCGTTGATCAATGCGAACCGGGCGCCGCCCGTGATCGACCCGACGTACGCGACGAGCAGGATGACAGCGAACCGGACCCACAACGGCAATCCGGGGACAGCTTGCAGCGCCGCCCCGGCGAGGGCGACCCACGCGGCGACGGTCAATGCCCGCCTCGGTGGCAGGCTGTCCGCGGCCGAGAGCAACGTCAGGCTGCCGAGCACGCTGGCCAGCGGCGCCCCGAACATGCTCAACGCGGTGAGCAACGCCGAACCGGTCGCGGCGTACGTCAACGAACCGAGGGCCAACGCCGAGCTCGTGTGCGCGGCGATGCCCGCGCAGTTGGCCACAAAGAGATTACGAAATTCGGGGACGGCAAACAGATCCGAGTAGGTCCTCACGACCATGATCCTCGTGCCGCGTCAAGCAGGCCCCGTAGAGTTACGGCTGGAGGCGAAACATGTCCGTTTGGCAAGTACCGGTGGATCTGCTCGCACGCAGCCGATTCACCATCTCGCCGATGACCGACACCGTCGCGGCGCTACGCGCACTGCACAGCCCGCGCCGCCCGTGGCAGCATGCCTGGCGACATCCGTATCTCGCGGCGTACCAGCGGATGCTGGCCCGGCGACCGGTGGTCCGGGCGCTGCTCGCGGCGGCGTTCCAGCCACGATGGACGGCCGACTTTCTCACCCTGCCTCCTGCGGCGGCCGCCCCGACCTTCGCCGAGGAACTGGCGGCCGTCGCCGGACGCCCCGACGAGCAGATCCGCGCCGACCTACGCGCGACCCGCCCAGGGCCGCTCGCCGACATCCTGCGCACCGACGGGCTGACCGAACAGGCCGTGTACCTGCTCGACTGGGTCTGGACGCACACCGTGCGGCCGGAGTGGCCGGAGCGGGAACGCCGGCTGAGGGCCGACATCGTGGCCCGCACCGCCCGGCTCAGTGCCCACGGCTGGGCCGGCGTCCTCGCCGACTTCAACTGCAGCGCACGGTGGCTCGGTGACGGCTACCTCCAGGTCAACGACTACCCGGCACCGCCACTGCCACTCGACCAGGCCGAACAACTGGTGTTCGTCCCGGCGCACTGCGCCCGGGGCTGGGTGGTGTGGGACCAGCCAACCAGATTCGGCATGGTCTACCCCGCCAGCGGCATCCTCGCCGACGCCGACCCACGGATACCGGGTGGGCTGAATCGACTGATCGGCCCGAACCGCGCGGTGATCCTCGTCCGCCTGGCCACCCCGCTCAGCACCTCACACCTGACCGCCGTCACCGGACTGTCCCTGGGCGCGGTCGGCGACCACCTACGGGTGCTGCTCGAAGCCGGCCTGATAACCAAACGCCGGTCAGGACGGGAAGTGCTCTACTGGCACACCCCCCTCGGCGCCGCCCTGGCCGGCGGACAACCGGAACCGGCAACGCCATAGTCGGCGAGCCGATCGGCGCTACCGCCGAGTCTGGTCGCCCTTCAGTACCCTGACGACGAATATCGATGGGTTCAACATGGGAGGACCGGTGGGTGGAAAGGCACGTCGGCTTGCCGCCGGCATAATGGGGTTGCTGATTGGCTCGGCCGTCGGGATCGCACCGGCGGTTGGCGTGCCTGCGGGCGCGAACGAACCGGATTCGGTGGTGCCACTGATCATCGGGGGACGGGACGCGACCCAGCCCTATCCCCCGATAGCCTCGCTCCAACTGGACCGCAACGGCACCTTCGGCCATCACTGCGGTGCGGTTCTGATCCACCCGAAGCACGTCGTGACCGCCGCGCACTGCGTGACGGATGGCGTACCGGCGCCGGTCGACCCCGCGACGCTGCGGATACGTATCGGTTCCGCCGAACACGCGGCCGGCGGGCGGATCGTGGCCGTGACGGAGGTCGTGCCGCATCCGGCATGGGACTGGAACACCGGTGACGATCCCGCCGCGGACATCGCCGTACTCCGCCTGGCCGCCCCGGTGTGGCTGCCGCGCTACCCGATCGCCGGCCGGGCGCCCAAGGTCGGAACCACGGTGCGGGAACTCGGCTGGGGCACCACCACGCCCACCTTCGGAGCGCCGTTGCCCGCCACGTTGCAGCAACTGGACCGCTGGGTGCTACCACCCGGGGAATGCGCCGGCGGGCGTATCACAGCTGGTGAGATCTGCATCGGTGGAGCCGACGGCGGCCCCTGTTTCGGTGACAGCGGCGGGCCAGGGCTGCGCCGGATCGGCGGTGTCTGGTCGGTGGTGGGCGGCGTCAGCCGGGTCGGTGTGGACTGGCAGAGCGGAACATACTGTGGGGTGCAGGTGATCTACACCGACCTCTCGTTCTACCGGTCCTGGCTCTGGACGGTGGTACACCACAACCAACACAGCTGGCCGCTCGCCAACTGATCGGGCGTGACCTGCACCGTCGGGCCGCCCCGAGTGGCTCGGAGCGGCCCGACGGTGGATGAACGCGACGGTCGCCCTACGGGCCCTACAGCCAGTCGCCGTAGTGGGTGCCGCTGCTGGTGACCGCGACCGCCCGGCTGTAGTAGGCGGACGAGTACATCCCCGACCAGCCGGTGTTGCCACGCCAGACCACATTCTGGCGGACGTTACCCGCAGTCAACCTGGTCTCCAGGTAGGCGCCGAAGGACGCGACGTTGCCCGAGACATAGGTGGCGCGGACCCACACCGCCCGGCACGTCGGGGAGTACCGGTGCTCGACCCGGTAGCCCATGTACGTCCACTCGTCGAAGTTGGACGCACCGACCGCGCAGCCCGTCGCCTGCGGGTCCTTGTAGTTGCAGGCGTTGCCGGAGCAGGTGGCCAGAATGCTCGTCGGCTGCTCGGTGGATGACGTCGCCGAGGCGGGAGCGGCGTGCAGTACGCCGGCGGCCAGGACGAAGGCGAGGACCAGCAGCCGAAGGCCGGTCTTCAGGAGGGTGGCCGAGCGGTACGCCGCTCGCGTTCTCGTGTGCATCTCTTCGTACCTTTCGTTGGAGTGCCGTTGAGATCTCGGTTCGTTCGGGAACCGGCCAGCGGCCGACGCGCTCGGCTCGCCACTGGCTCGCATCGGTCCCAGGCTCGCCCGACGCCACTCCCGATGGCGACGCCTTTCGACGGAGGTGCAAACCTCACGATCGATGGCCGGGCCAGAACTGGCCGAACCAGTCCGTCCCATATGGCCGACCACGCTGAATCACGATCAGACCTTGACGCGTCGCATTGCCGACGAAAAGACGACGATCAATCAGGTTGCGAAGTTGGTGAGCGCGGACCAAGCTGATACCTCAACGGCCTGGGGGAAACCAGTAATGATCCGTTTCCATTTCACCGAGAGTGATCTGGTCCGTTTCCGGCTGGCCAGCGGTCCTGACCCGATGTGGGAAACCCTGCTCAGCCTGCACCTGCTGCAGGGCCGGGCCGGAGGGTTGGTCTTCCGCCAGTGGCGACACGCGGTGCGGCGGCGGCTGTCCCCGACCCTGCGGCCACTGCTCGAGCTGACCCCGCCGTACGGGTACTCACCGGACTTCCTCACCCCGACCGCCGGCGCCGACGGGCTGGACGCCGGGATCGAGGCGCTGCTCGCCACCTCACGGCATCGGCTCCGCGCCGACCTGCGCCACCTCGCCGCGTACCGTCCGGCATCGAGCTGGACCAAGTCACTGGCCGACGGTGAGCGCGACAGCCTCCGCCTGCTCGCCGCCACCGTACGCGACTACCACCGCCTGGCAGTGGCTCCGTACGCACGCTGGATCCAGGCCGCGACCGACGCCGAACGGGTCGCCCGCACCCGGATCCTGGCCACAATGGGTGTCGAGGGCATGATCAGTTCGCTCCACCCCGACCTGCGGTGGCGGCCACCGGTGCTCGAGGTGCACGGCTTCCGGGTCACCCGGGACGTCTACCTCGACGGACGGGGACTGAGCCTGATCCCGTCGTTCTTCTGCTGGGAACAACCGACCCTGCTGCGGGAACCCGACCGGCGACCCGTGCTGGTCTATCCGGTGGCGGACCGGCTCGGCCCGATGGGGGCGACGACAGCCAACCCGGCCTCTTCACCCGACGCGCCACTGGTCGCCCTGCTCGGGCCGACCAGGGCCGCCGTCCTGGAGGCAGTCGACGCGGGCTGCACCACCACCGAGTTGGCGCGGCGGGTCGGTGTTTCCCTGGCCACCGCCAGCCGGCACGCGAGCGTACTGCGCGACGCGGGGCTGATCAGCACCCGGCGGTTCGGCGGATCGGTACTGCACAGCCTGCGCCCACTCGGAACGGAGATCCTCGGCACGGCTCGGACCGGCGCCGGGGCACGCAACGGGTAAGGGGCGCTCCGGCCATCCGGGACGCTCGGGCGGTCACGTTCTCCGGACGTCGCGGCACGGCTCCCGAGGCGCCCTGGTCAGGGTCCGTCGGCGTGGGCCGCGAGCGCGGGGAGCGTCACGGTCACGACGAGTTCGCCGCCGTCGCGGGGCACGGCGTACACCTCGCCCCCGTGGTTGCGGGCGACCGAGCACGCCTGGTCAGCCGGTCCGTCGTTGTCGCTTGAGGTCCGGCGTCCGTGGATGGTTCTGGCCACGGCCCACTGACAGGTTGCGGCGCTGGCCGGTCAGGCGGCGGGAGCAGCGTCCGGAGGCCTCGGCGGTGGACTCGACCCGCCCCCGAACCGCCCGGCCTTGAGCTGTTCGGCCCTGAACTGCTCGGCCCGTTCCCGCAGTTGCGGCGGTACGAGTTCGAGGAGCTGGTCGGGTCGCAACGGAAGGTCGAGCAGGCTCAGCTTGACTCGTTGGCGCTGCTCGTGGAGCGCCGGCTCGAACCGTACGACGTTGACCGCGTCCGCAATGAGACGCAGGCTCAGCCCGGTGCCCGGCCCGAGTAGGCCGACCGGCGTTCCGTCGGCGGTGAACCGCAGGGACGTCCGGTCCGACGGGTTGTGGAACTCCACGGCGTCACTGCCGCCGAGCACCACCGAGCGGTTGATGCCGGACATGGGCGCCACGGGGGTCAGGGTGATCGAGGGGGCCGACGGTGAGATGACCGGCCCGCCGGCCGCGTAGTTGTAGGCCGTCGAGCCGGTCGGCGTGCACGCGATGACGGCGTCGCCGCGGTAGTAGCCGTGCCGAGCGTTGTTGACGACCAGGTCGACCATCACGCTCTGCAATGACTCGAAGGCGGTTATCACGATGTCGTTGAAGGCGGTGCAGGCCTCGTCGTCGGTGCGGACCTGGAAGCAGCTGTGGGGTTCCAGCGTGTAGTCACCGGCCACCATCCGGTCCAACGCCTTCTCCAACCCCTCGGGCAGGACCTCCACGAGGAAGCCGATATCGCCGTAGTTGACCCCGAGAACCGGCGTCGGTCGTCCGACGACCAGGCGCATGGCACCGAGCATCGTGCCGTCGCCACCCAGGCTCACCACCGCGTCGAGCCGGTCCACGAACGCGTCGGCCGCCACCGCCTCGACGTCCGGCCCGACCCGCGGCGCATCGGCCTCCCGGACCAGCAGCCTGCCCCCGTACCGGTGCACGAACCGACTGATCATCCTCACCGAGTCGAGAACCGGTTTGAACGGGTGGACCACCAACCCGACCGTGTAACGCCCCATGCTGCCATCATCTCCCCGGCGGTGTCCGAGCTGGCCTGGAAGAACGGAATCGGGGACGCACGGAGCCGGGCGTCAGCGCACGAGCCGATCGACGAACGCCGTCAGCGCCTCGTCCGGAGTGAGGTCGGCGTCGATGGACGTGGTGAGCAGGTCGAGCAGCAGCCCGTCCATCGCGTAGTGCAGCAGCGCGATCTCGACGGCCCCGCCGGGTAGGCCCGTCGTCAGGTGGAAGGCGACGTCGTCGCGGTAGCCCTGGCGCAGGGTCGCGCCCAGGATCTCCGCCAACCCCGGTCGCCGCGCCGCCTCCAGCCGCAGCTCGATCAGCGCCCGGGTCAGGTCGGGCTGTGCGGTCGTGCGCTCAAGGATGTATCGCAGGTAATCGACGAACAGTTCACGACTGGGCGTCCGGCCGGCGAGTTTCGCGACGATCGCCTCGTCGGGTGCGAACCGCTCCATGATCCGCTCGCCGAGGGCGCCGAGCAGCGCGTCGCGCGAACGGAAATAGTTGGACGCGGTGCCGATCGGTACGCCCGCCTCGGTGTCCACCGCACGGTGGGTGAGGCCCCGGGCGCCCGCCTCGGCGAGCACCCGCAGCCCGGCGTCGGCCAGCAGGCGGCGGCGCTCCGGATTACGTGCCATGGGTGACCTGCAAAAGCTCAAACAAAAGCCCGGTAAGGACATCTGGCTGTGCGGTGGCGGCGCCTTCGCCGGCGCGGTCCGGGCCGAGATCGACGAGTACGTCATCAAGCTCAACCCGGTTGTCGCCGGAAGCGGTGTGCCGCTGGTGGCCGGCCCGTTCGACCCGACGCGGCTCACGCTGGTCGACGCGACCCCGGTGGGGGCGAGCGGCGTCGCGGTGCTGCGCTACCGGGCCACGACATAGTCGTGGCCCGCCGACGGCGCGGACGGCCGCGGCGGTTAGCGTGCGGACATGGCTGCGCGATCGTCTCGACGAAGTGGTTCGGGTACCGCCGCGTGGAGGGCCCCGGCGAAACCACGACCGCCGGCCGCGCTGGACCTGGCGACCCTCCACGACCACGGCCTGGAGGATGAGGCGAACTTCCGGCGGTTGGGCTTCTTCGACCTTGACCTGTCGGGGCAGTCGGCGGACGGGGTGGAGTTCGCGCAGTGCCGGTTCAAGGGCTCAGACCTCAGCGGCGTCCGGCTCGACGGGGCGAGCTTCGCCGACTGCCTGTTCGAGCGTACGAATCTGGCGAACCTGCGTGCGGAGAGATCCGCCATGATCCGGATCCGCCTGTCGACGCTGCGGATGACAGGGGTGCACTGGATCAACGGCACGTTGCGGGACGTGACGGTGTCGGAGTGCCGCCTCGACCTGTCGTCGTTCCGGTTCACCGACTTCACCGGCGTGGTGTTCGAGGGGTGCAACCTAACCCGGGCCGACTTCCAGAACGCGGACCTGACCGGCGTCCGGTTCACCGACTGTGACCTGACCGGGGCGCAGTTCTCCCAGGCGACGATGACGGGCACCCGGTTCGCCAACTGCGTCCTGGCCGGGGTGGGCGGGGTGACCAGCATGGCGGGCGCGATCATCGCCCCGCAGGACCTGGCGGCCCTGTCGTACACCCTGGCCGGGGCGCTCGGCATCCAGATCGAAGGAGCCGAAGGGGACTGACCTGCCCGGCCTATCCGCACTGGGCGGCAACCGCGAGGCTTCGGTCGATCATGGCTCGGACGTGGTTGATGGTTGATGCCGCTTCGGTATATCGCGACACCGAATAGCGGCGTACTATGTAACGCATGATAGCGGCGGATAACGAGCCGACTGATGACAGCGACCGGCAGACCCAACTCCTTCGCGGCGTGCTGGACATGTGCCTCCTGGCACTACTGGCACGCGAACCTGCCCACGGCTACGAGCTGGTACGGCGGATGGAAGATGCCGGCTTCGGCGCGATCAGCTACGGCACCATCTATCCACTGCTGACGCGAATGCGTCGCCTTGGCCTCGTCGCCGACGAACAGCAGGCCAGCCCGACCGGCCCACCCCGCAAGGTCTACGCGCTGACCGGGCCCGGCCGCAGCCACCTGGATGCCTGGCAGAAACAGTGGGACCGCTTCGCCGACACTGTTGCCGGCATCCTCACCCCGCCCGACCACAACCCCACGAGGAGCTGCCCGTGAACACCATCGACGGCGCCCTGGCCGAAGCCGACCGGGCCTGGCGGGCGTACGGGGTCGGTTCGGCCGATCGAGCGGCACTCGCCGACGATCTGCGCCTCGACCTGCAGGCTGCGGTCGCCGACGGAGGCGACCCGACGCAGTTGCTCGGCGGTGACATAGCCGGCTTTGCCCGACGGCTCGCCGACGAGGCCGGTGTCCGCCGAGTGTGCGGAGACTATCGCCGCCTTCTCGGCACCGCCCTGATCGGGGCGGCGCTCGGTGGTCTGCTCGGCTACGCCATCCTGACCGCGCTCTACCCGATGCTCGTACGCATCGTGGATCTTCCCCGCTCGTTTGAGGTGCCGATCCAGCTCGCCCTCGCCGTCTACTACGGCGTGCCAGCTGGCGTGGTAGTTGTCGGAGCAGTCACCGCCGTTCGGCTCCGACTACGCGACCTGCCGCGGATCCGGAGAACAGCTTGGATGATGAGCCTGCTGATGCCGGCGGCTGGCATCCTCATCACGCCGATCACCATGGCATTCGCCTGGTCCACTGGCTACAGCACGGCACCGGAGGTCATAGCCACGGAGGTCGCCATGGTCCTGGCAACACTTGCTGGCGCCACGGTGCTGGCCCGTCGCTTGTCGATCCGCGACCGCCAGGAACCTTCCGACACCACCCTCAACACCACAGAGATCAAGCCTGCCTGACGTGCCCGCCCGTCCGATCCTCAACCATCGAGGTGCCGCAGATGGACAGATGACGGCCGGACACGCCAGGGTCACACGGGGTTCCGCCGGTTACGGCTTGTGCCCGACGGCACAGTACTGGTCGATCTCCTCCGGCAGTGCGTCCGAGCCGCCGTCAGGACGCCAGCGGGTCACCGACACCACGCCGGGCTCGACGAGGTCCAGGCCCTGGAACAGACCTGCGATCCGCTCGGGACTGCGCAGGTGGTACTTGGGGTTGGCCGAGATGTTCCAGATCCGTACAGCCTCGGTGACCGCCTCGCTCGTGTCGCTGCCGTCGTACATCGCCAGGTAGCTACCCGAGGGCAGCCGATCCATGATGGTGTCAATGATCGACTTCGCTTCCTCGTCGGACTCGACGTGACCGAGGATGCCCATCAGGATGAGCGCGACCGGCTGGCTCAGGTCCAACGTTCGCGACGCCTCCCGGAGGATCCGATCCGGGTCACGAAGGTCCGCGTCGATGTAGTCGGTGGCGCCCTCCGGAGTGCCGACGAGCAGGGCCCGGGCGTGCGCCAGCACCAAGGGGTCGTTGTCGACGTACACGATCCGGGCCTCCGGGGCCACCGACTGAGCCACCTCGTGGGTGTTGTCGGCGGTGGGCAGGCCGGTTCCGATGTCGAGGAACTGCCGGACGCCGGCCTCACCCGCGAGATAGCGCACCGCCCGGGCGAGATACGCCCGGGAGAGCCGGGCGTTCTCCGCGAGGTGCGGCAGGTTCGTGATGATCTGGTCGCCGACCTCGCGATCGACGGCGAAGTTGTCCTTACCGCCGAGCAGGTAGTTCCAGATCCGCGCCGTCTGCGGCACACCGGTGTCCAATTTGGGCTTGCTCTGCTCGCCGCCCATCACGGCTGGACTGTCTACCACAATCGCATCCCTAGTCTTCTTTGGACCAACATCGACTACCGGCGCTAGCTTAAACCGCCGACCGGCCCGCGCGCCCACCCCAACCGGCCCTCATCCGCGTCGCGGCCGTGAGATCGCGGACGTCTGGTGGCGAGCCGGTCAGGCTAGCAGTTCGCCGAGGGCGTCGGCGAAGACCTCGTGGTGCCGGGCGACGTCCTCGACGGTGGTCTCTGGGCACATCAGCGCCATGTTGTGGAACGGGGTCATCAGGATGCCCCGGTTGCTCAGATAGACGTGCAGGTAGTCCTCCAGGTCGGGGTCGGCGCGGCGGGCCGACTCGGTGCCGGTACGGGGAGCCGGAGCGGCGAAGCGGTACTCCACCCGCGCGCCGAGCTGGCTCACCGACCATGGCAGCGCGTGTTCTCCGAAGATCTTTTGGACCCCCTCGGCGAAGAGGGTCGCCACGTCGATCATGCCAGCGAAGGCGTCGTCGGTGAGTACCTCCTGCAGGGTGGCTCGGGTGGCCGCGATCGACACCGGGTTGCCGGCCAGGGTGCCTCCCACGCCGCCCATGTCGACCAGGTCGAGGTCCGCCCGACCGGTCAACGCGGCGGCGAGTTCGGTGGACAGTCCGTACGCGCCGACCGGGATCCCGCCGCCGATGGCCTTGCCGATGGTGACCACGTCCGGGGTCAGGCCCCACGCGGCGGTCGCGCCGCCCGGTCCGGCGGAGAAGGTGTGGGTCTCGTCGTTGACGAGATAGGTGCCGTGCTGCCGGGTGAGCGCACGGACCCCGTCGAGATAGCCGGGTTCGGGCAGGACGATGCCGATATTGGTCAGCGCTGGCTCCATCAGCACCGCGGCGACGTCGCCGTGGGCGAGTTCGCGGGCCAGCCCGTCGAGGTCGTTGAACTCGGCCACCCGGCTGGTCATGGTGACGTCGCAGGGAGCGCCGACGTTGCCTTCGCGGCTGCGGGGGCGCCCGTCCGGCCCGACCACGATCAACGATTCGTCCACCGAGCCGTGGTAGCAGTAGCTGTTGACCAGGATGCGCGGACGGCCGGTGACGGCGCGCAGCAGCCGGATCGCCCACCGGTTGGCGTCGGTGGCGGTGAGGGTGAAGCTCCAGGCGGGGAGCCCGAAGCGCCGGCTCAGCTCGGCCCCGACCGTGGCCGCTTCCTCGGTGGGCAGCATCGTGGCCGCTCCACCGAGATCCGCCAGGCGCCGGGTGACCGCGGCGACGACCGGAGCCGGGGAGTGCCCAGCCATCGCCCCGGTGTCGCCGAGGCAGAAGTCGAGGTAGTCGTTTCCGTCGATGTCGGTGAGTCGGGCTCCGCGGGCCCGGTCCAGGTATACCGGAAAGCCGGCGGCGTTCTTGTTCATCCAGGTCATCGGCACCTTGCCGAACAGGTGCGCGGCGCCGGCGTAGGCGGCGGCCGACCGGGGGTGCCGCTCGACGAACGCGGTCCGCTCCCGTTCCAGCAGCCGTCCGAGGCGGGCACGGTCGATCCTGTCAGCTTCGGAATCCGTCGGCATCGGGCGACAGTACCAACGAGATGAGCATCCAACCAGTGGCCGCGCGACTGATTCCCGGGACAACACGCCCAGCTACCGGGAGTTCAGCTTCTTCAAGGATCTCAAGCGGGACGGCGACCTTGCCGCCGCCATCCAACCGACGAACGTCCCGATGCACTTCACGACGCACGGTTACACCCTGGCGCCGTACTACATCTCCGACCCGGTACCCGGGCAGTTCAACGCCTACCACCCGTACGTGAAGCGGGTCGAACCGGAGGTCGTCTTCGGCTCGGCCACCACCGGCGTACCCAACGACGCCATTCGGGACGAAGACGGCGAGACGTTCCTCGACCGGGTCTGGGAGGCGGCACCGTTCCGCAACCACGGGCAGTTCCTCCAGCGGGTGACGCGGATGGGAGACGCGTGGCTCGCGGCCGGGCGGCAGGCCTTGCCGAGCCCAGGCTCGGCAAGGCCGGCGTTTCCCCGCGCCAACCCACTGGCGGCGTTAGGGCGTGTCTCCCGGATCTTCGCCGGCCTGCGACGGGCCCAGACGGCGCCCGGCGGCGTTGGCGGTTCGTCGCCTGGGCCTCGTCTCGGCTCGACGAGATCCAGGAGACACGCCCTAGACGCCGGCGATCTCGAGGCCGAGCCACCGGGCGAGATCCTCGATCTCGGTACGGACCGCAGTGGTCATGGCCCGGGTGAAGGGGACGTCCTCGTGGACGGCGTTGACGACCAGGGTGCCGGCCTTGCGGTCGGCGGTCGCGTCCAGCTTGCCGACGAGTCGGTCGCCGTGGAGGACGGGCAGAGCGAAGTAGCCCCACCGGCGTTTGTCCCGGGGCTTGTACATCTCGAGGATGTACTCGAAACCGAAGAGTTGCTCGGCGCGGACGCGATCGTGGATCAGCCGGTCGAAGGGTGAGAGCAGGGCGGTGCGTCCCTCGAACGGGCGGCCGACGTACGCCGGATGGACGCGCCAGGTGCCCGGCGTGCCCTCGACGACGGCCTCCTCGCCGACGTCACCGACGTACGGCGATTCGCCTGGTATCACTGGGCCGGTGGAGCGGGCGATGCCGATGGCCGCGAGCCGACGCTCGTTGCGAAGGCGGACCGCGGCGTCGAGGTCGAGGGCCGACAGTTCGGCGGAGTAGACCCGCTCGGGGAGGTCCCAGTAGCGCTGTCGCCCCTTTCGCCCGGAGATCGCGACGTGTCCGCGCAGGGCCATGGCCTCAAGCATCTTCGTGACGTTCCGGTTGTTGGTCCAGCCCGACGACGGCCAGGAAACGACGCTCGTGTCGGGGATGTCACGGGAGAGGAGGCGGCCCGCCTGCTCCAGCAAGGCCAGGATGTCGCGACGGAATGGCTCGTTCTGCTCAAGCCAGGCTCGGGTCGACGGGTGCGTCTCAGCCCCGCGGGCCTCGGCGATCACGGCGGACAGGTCGCGCGGAGACCGAATGTAGGCGACCGTCTCGACGAGGGTGCGGTCGATCTCGACGGCCTGGACCAGGTCGGCGGGGTCGTAGGCCGACCCGAGCCGGCTCCACAGGACGAGGTCGGCACTCGGCGCGATGGCCGTCGTAGGGTCGATCTGCAGGAGCGTCAGGCGCTCGACGACCTCGACCAGGCCGGTCGGGCGGGGTGCGTCGAGCAACTGGGCGTGGATCGCGATCCGGCGAGCCTCGTCCTGACGCAGACGGTGTACGACCATGCCGCCGACCCTAGACTCCCGCGTATCGCGGGCGGCGACACCGTCGCGCTGGTGTGGCCGGTGCCGGGTACCGCGCAACGGCCGGCGCGGCAGCGTCTGCCGCGTCAGGATGCCTGCTGCCCGGCATATCGGGCGGCCAGGGCACGGGCGGTGTCGGCCAGCTGTGCCCTCAGGTCGGCCGGTTCGAGTACCTCGACCTCCGCGCCGAGCCGGAGGAACTCGCCGTGGGCGTGGGTCAGCGATTCGATGGGTACAACCGCGGTCACCCATCCGTCGCCGTCCGCTGGACCAGCCGACCGGTCGACAGCGGACCAGACCACTTCGCTGGCCACCTCCCGGAGCCGCCGCCGGCCCTGGGGCGAAAGCCTGATCACCGCCTCCCGCTGGTGTAGCCGGCCGCGGAACTCCATCACCTGGGCTCGCCAGTAGCTCGCCAGGTC
Organism: Micromonosporaceae bacterium KJ-029; assembly: GCA_005402585.1. Classification (GTDB taxonomy): domain Bacteria; phylum Actinomycetota; class Actinomycetes; order Mycobacteriales; family Micromonosporaceae; genus Micromonospora. Next base: position 155,409 of record BIFP01000035.1, read on the forward strand.
GAAGCCGGTCGGCCAGTCGAACGTGTCCGCGAGTGGCTCCAGCGCCACGATCTGGTTGACCCGGTAGGTGCCGATGCCGGTCCGGTCCGGGTCGACCCGGCCGGCCACCACATACCACCGCCCGCCCTTGAGCACCAGCCCGTACGGTTCGATCGTGCGGGTGACCTCCCCCTGCCAGCTGCGGTACCGCACCCGGACGCGGTGCTCATGCCACACCGCGTGGGCAATGTCGGCGAGGTGGGTGGACGCGTCGCCGTCCTGGTACCAGCCGGGCGCGTCCAGATGGAAACGCTGCTGAAGCTGGGTCGCGCGGTCGCGTAGCTCGACCGGGAGCGCGGCCTGAAGTTTGAGTTGGAGCGCCGACACCACCTCGGTGTAGCCCAGTTCGGCGGCGGGGCCGGGCAGTCCGGTGAGGAACAGGCTCTCCGCCTCCTGGACCGTCAGCCCGGTCAACCGGGTCCGGTAGCCGTCGACCAGCTGATAGCCGCCGGCGTGCCCGGCTTCGCCGTACAGGGGGACGCCGGCAGCGTGCAGCGCCTCCACGTCCCGATAGATGGTGCGTACGGAGACCTCCAGCCGGTCCGCGAGTTGCCCGGCGGTCAGCCGTCCCTGGGTCTGCAGGAGCAGCAGGATGGACAGGAGGCGACTGGCTCGCATTCCACTGACACTACCTGTCAGTGGAGTCGTCCTACCGTTCCCGGCATGCCATTTCTTGAGATCGAGCGGGGGCTGTGATGGGCGACTTCGACTTTCTGCCCGGCGTCTGGGACGTCGCCAACCGCCGCCTGCTGCGGCGGCACGTCGGCAGCGACGAATGGGATGCGTTTCCCGGGTTGATGCGGGCCCAGAGCTTCTTCGACGGCGCCGGCAGCTTCGACGAGACCATCTTTCCCACCAAGGGCTTTCGTGGGGTTAGCCTCCGGACCTTCGACCCGGTGCGACGGGAGTGGTCGATCTACTGGGTGAACAGCAGCAACGGCCTGCTCGCCTTGCCACCTACGGTGGGCGGCTTCGCCGACGGGGTCGGGATGTTCTACAGCGACGACATCGACGAGGGCAGGCCGATCCGCTGCCGCTACACCTGGTCGCGGATCACCCCGACCAGTTGCCGGTGGGACCAGGCGTTCTCGCTCGACGGTGAAAGGACCTGGGAGACAAACTGGATCATGGAACTGACCCGCCGGGAGGATGGGTGACCGCACCGGCGGGACGGGCTCCCGGACGGCCCGGCGATACAGCTGCCCGACGCCGCACGGCTCACCCTCGCGGGTGGCACAGGTGCCTGCTCGGCCAGTCCGGCTGCAAACACCCACCTCCTGACTCTTTACGTATTCAGGATAAAAATAGGGCATACTGCGCTCCATGGTCGCGACCTCGAAGTTCGAGCGCATGCTGCGCGGGGCCGTGCTCCGCGTGACCCGTCCGCGGGTCGCGGTGCTGACCGCGGTGCACGCGCATCCGCACGCCGACACACTGTCGATCCTCGGTGCCGTGCGCAGGGAGCTACCCGACGTGTCCCACCAGGCCGTGTACGACGTGTTGCGGGCGCTGACCGCTGCCGGGCTGGTACGCCGCATCGAGCCGGCCGGCTCAGCGGCCCGCTACGAGTCGCGGGTCGGGGACAACCATCACCACGTCGTGTGCCGGTCGTGCGGCGCCATCGCCGACGTCGACTGCGCCGTCGGCGAGACCCCCTGCCTGACCGCGTCCGACAACCAGGGCTTCTCGATCGACGAGGCCGAGGTCATCTACTGGGGGGTTTGCCCCGGGTGTGTCGCGGTACCAGCAACCAGTTGAGACAGAACGAGCGATGACAGGGAGAAGGACCGAGGTGCCTGAGCACGGCAGCGAGAGCGAGAACCCGGCAATCCCCGCCCCGACTCCGAAGCCGAGTCGGCCGAGGACCAACCAGGACTGGTGGCCGAACCAGCTGAACCTTCAGGTTCTGCATCAGCACTCACCCCGCGCCAACCCGATGGGTGAGTCCCACAAATACGCGGAGGAGTTCAAGAAGCTCGACGTCGAGGCGTTGAAGCGGGACGTCTTCGAGGTGATGACGACATCGCAGGACTGGTGGCCGGCCGACTACGGCCACTACGGGCCACTCTTCATCCGGATGAGCTGGCACTCCGCCGGCACGTACCGGATCGAGGACGGCCGCGGCGGTGGCGGCGACGGCGCTCAGCGTTTCGCCCCGCTCAACAGCTGGCCAGACAACGCGAGCCTCGACAAGGCCCGCCGACTGCTCTGGCCGGTCAAGCAGAAGTACGGGCGGACGATCTCCTGGGCCGACCTGCTGGTCTTCGCCGGCAACTGCGCCCTGGAGTCGATGGGGTTCAAAACCTTCGGCTTCGGCTTCGGGCGCGAGGACATCTGGGAGCCCGAGGAGATCTTCTGGGGGCCGGAGGACACCTGGCTCGGCGACGAGCGCTACAGCGGTGACCGGAGGCTCGCCCGCCCGCTCGGCGCCGTGCAGATGGGGCTGATCTACGTGAACCCGGAGGGGCCCAACGGCACTCCGGATCCGCAGGCCGCCGCCTGGGACATCCGCGAAACGTTCCGTCGGATGGCGATGAACGACGAGGAGACCGTCGCACTCATCGCTGGCGGCCACACGTTCGGCAAGACCCACGGCGCCGCCCGGGCTGACGAGTACGTCGGCCCCGAACCCGAGGGCGCCCCGCTCGAGGAGCAGGGCCTGGGCTGGAAGAACAGCTTCGGCAGCGGCAAGGGTGCGGACACGATCACCAGCGGGCTCGAAGGCGCCTGGACGCCCACCCCGACCACGTGGGACAACAGTTTTTTCGAGACCCTGTTCGGCTACGAGTGGGAGGTCACCGAGAGCCCGGCCGGCGCGAAGCAGTGGCGACCGAAGGGCGGGGCCGGGGCGGACGCCGTGCCCGGTGCCCACGACCCCGCAGTCAGGTACGCCCCGATGATGGCGACGACGGACATCGCGTTGCGGGTCGACCCGACCTACGAGCCGATCTCCCGACGCTTCATGGAGAACCCGGACCAGTTCGCGGACGCGTTCGCCAAGGCCTGGTACAAGCTGCTGCACCGCGACATGGGGCCCGTCTCGCGCTACCTCGGCCCGTGGGTCCCGGAGCCGCAACTCTGGCAGGACCCCGTTCCGGCGGTCGATCACGACCTGGTCACCGACGAGTACATCGCCGCCCTCAAGGCCGAGCTGCTCGCATCGAACCTGTCCATCTCCCAGCTGGTCGTGACCGCCTGGGCATCGGCGGCGAGCTTCCGTGGCACCGACATGCGGGGCGGGGCCAACGGGGCGCGGATCCGGCTCGAGCCGCAGCGGAACTGGGAGGTCAACGACCCCGCCCAACTCGCGACCGTGCTACGGACCCTGGAGCAGATCCAGCAGGAGTTCAACAACTCACCGACCGGTGGGAAGAAGATCTCGCTCGCCGACCTGATCGTGTTGGGCGGGTGCGCGGCGATCGAGCAGGCGGCCAGGAACGCCGGACATGACATCACTGTCCCGTTCGCACCGGGGCGTACCGACGCTTCCCAGACACAGACCGACGTGGAGTCGTTCGCCGTACTCGAACCCAGGGCCGACGGGTTCCGCAACTACCTACGCGCCGGACAGAAGCTGTCACCGGAGACCCTGCTGCTGGACCGGGCCAACCTGTTGACGCTGACCGCGCCCGAGATGACGGTCCTGATCGGCGGCATGCGGGCCTTGAACGCCAACGCGAGACAGGCGCAGCACGGTGTCCTCACCGACCGGCCGGAGACGCTGACCAACGACTTCTTCGTGAACCTGCTCGACATCGGCACGGAGTGGAAGGCCTCGACCTCGGCCGAGAACGTGTACGAGGGCCGGGACCGCAGCACCGGCGAGACCCGGTGGACCGCCACCGCCGTCGACCTCGTCTTCGGTTCGAACTCCCAACTCCGAGCCATCGCGGAGGTCTACGCCAGCCGCGACGCGCGGGAGAAGTTCGTCCAGGACTTCGTCGCGGCGTGGGTCAAGGTCATGAACCTGGACCGGTACGACCTGACCTGACGGGCGACAGCGGCCCGGTGACCCTTACAAGATGCGGCTGCCCCGGCCCGCCCGTTGCAAACGTTTCCATCGAAGCGCCAGATCCTGCCCGGGTTGCGGACAGAAGCACCACCTCCGGGCTCGACCAACCGTAAGGGGGGGTGGAGACGATTCACTAGGCTGCCCCCGGTGAGTGCAACGGATCATGAACAGGCTGCGGCGCTGTGTGCGTACCTGCGGAGCAGTGACGGTGATGCCGAGCGGCGACGGGCGGCGATCCGCTCGCTGGCCGGCATGGCCGGGGTCGACCTGGATCTTTCCGGGACGGTACTGACGGACGCGGACTTCGGCGCCGGGCGGTTCGGCGCGGTGAACTTCGCCGACACCCGGTTCGTGGGAAGCACCTCGTTCGCCGAAGCCGAGTTCGCGGGCGAGGCCGTCTTCGCGCGGGCCGTGTTCGAGGGCGAGGCGCGGTTCCAGCGGACCTGTTTCCACGCGACCGCCGTGTTCGGGCGGACCCGGTTCCGTCAGGTGGCGTCCTTCGCGGGCGCGGAGTTCCGTGCCATGGCCTGGTTCGGACGGGGCGAAGAGGAACTCTGGGAGGACGACGCGGCCTGGGACACCGTCGAGGAGATCGAGCCGCTGCCATGGGACGAGGTCAACGAGACCGACCCGCAATGGCCGGTCGCCGTGCTCATGGGGGACTACCAGAGTTACGAGGAAGGCGGTGACGGGGCTCGGTTCGCGGCACCCGTGACGTTCCGGGGCGCGTCGTTCGGGGACACGGCCTGGTTCGGCAAGGCGCGGTTCGCGGCGGAGGCCGACTTCCGGGAGGCACGGTTCGGTGGTCCGGTACACCTCGACTCGCCCGCGGTGGACCTCACCGACGCCCGCTGGTCGGGCGACGAGGGATCGTGGCCCTGGGGCTGGTCGGTACGGGACGAGGTGCTGACCCCGGCGGAGAGTTGGGCGGCGCGCACCGACCCGGAGGCGCTGGCCAGGTTCGGGGATGAACACCCGGAGGACCGGCAGCGGGTGGTGAACGCGATCTGCGCGTACCTGCGCACTCCGTTGCTGTTCGAGGTGAGCGGGACGCTGACCACCGAGCAGGAGCGGGTGATCGCGGACCGTGGGGCCGCGCAACGGGTTCTCGCGGCGACGTTGCGGGCGGGGCGGTGGGAGGGCATGCACCTGTGGCTCTCCGGGGCCACACTGCTCGACTTCGACCTGACCGGCTGCCGTGGCGGGGTCGCCGAGTTCACCGGCGCGCAGTTCTACGGGACGACGCGGATCGAGCGTGGCGGGTGGGACCGGGTGGTGCTGGACCTCGGCGGCGGGCACGGGCGCGCGACCTTCCACGACGGCGCCCGACCCGAGGGCCTGTGACGCCGGGGCCGGACACGGGTCATGTCGGGTAGAGCCCGCCGGCGCACCGATGCCACCGGGTCGCGCCCCGACCACAACCCGATCGGCCGCAGGCGGCACCCGAACCCGTCAACCCGCCCTCGCCGCCCCAAACGGCGGAGGCGGGTCACTGCGACGACGATCGGTCCTCGGGCCCGGCGTCCTTCCGCCTGCGCCGTTGGCGAAGGGCCGTGACCAGCAGCGCTACCCCCATCGCGGCGTTGCCCCAGCGGCGCACCGCGGTGCGGACCCGCCCGGGCGGTGCGGGCGGCGGTGGCCCTGGCACCACGAGGCGGTCGACGCCGGGGTAGGCGAGCCGGGCGGCGTCGACCGCCTCCTGCTCGGTGTACGCCTCACGGTTGCTGAGGATGGCGAGGTCGGCCCGCTCGTCGTGGTAGCGCCAGCGCCACCGGTCACCGTCCGGCCACAGTTCGATCCGCTCCCCTGGACGGTGCGGCGCCGGCAACTCCGGCTCGTCGACCGCCCGGCCCGGCGCGGGTTCGCCCGGTTGCCGCCGGGCGGCGCGCAGGTCGGCCCGGGTCAGTTCACCCAGGCGCGCCGCGTCGCCGCGGCGCAGCGCTCGGGCGAGCAGGAACGCCAGCGTTCCGGTGACCAGCGGCAGGACGAGGACCAGCACGCGCAGCGTGTTGAGCAGGTCGTATATCGGTATGCGCAGCTCCCGGGCGATGACGTCGTCGCCGCCCGCGACGATCAGGATCGCGAAGAAGGTCAGCACGCCCACCCCGATGCCGAGCCGGACCGGGTGATCGCGAGGCCGGTCGAGCAGGTGGTGTGATCGGCGGTCGCCGGTACACCAGCGTTCCACGAACGGCCAGGCGTACAGCGCCAGGAAGGTCACGCCGCCGAGCACCACCCCTGGGAAGAACGGGGCGGGCACCAGGTGGCCGGCGATCCGGAACTCCCAGGGTGGGAACAGCCGCAGGGCTCCATCACCCCACCCGATGTACCAGTCGGGCTGGGCCGGCGCCGTCGCCCCGGCCGGGACGAACGGCCCGTAGATCCACACCGGGTTGATCTGCACCAGCCCGCCGAGGGCGAACAGTACCGCCAGTACCCAGGCGAACAGCGCCAGTGAGCGAAGCGTGTAGCTGGGGTAGAGCCGGGAGCCGACCACGTTGTGTTCGGTCCGCCCCAGGCCGGGGAACTGGCTGTGCTTCTGCCGGACGATCATCGCCAGGTGCGCCGAGATCAGGGCGACCAGCAGGGCCGGTACCAGCAACACGTGGGTGATGAACAATCGCGGGATCATCTCGTCGGAGGGGAACTCTCCACCGAGGGCGAGGAACACCAGCCACGATCCCACCAGCGGTACCGATTCCGTCACCGACACGAGGATCCGTAGGCCCATGCCGGAGACCAGGTCGTCGGGCATGGAGTAGCCGGTGAAGCCGTTGGCCAGGGCGAGCACGAGCATCGTGACCCCGACCAGCCAGTTGAGTTCGCGGGGCCGGCGGAAGGCGCCGGTGAAGAAGATCCGGGTCAGGTGCACCACGATCGCCGCGACGAAGATCAGGGCCGCCCAGTGGTGGGTCTGGCGGATCATGAGTCCGCCACGTACGTCCCAGCTAAGCCGGACCGTCGAGGCGTACGCCGCGGAGGTGGTCGAGCCGTCCAGGGGCGCGTACGAGCCCTGGTAGACGCGGTCGGCGGAGCTGGGGTCGAAGAAGAAGGTCAGGTAGACGCCGGTCAGGACGAGCGCGACGAAGGAGTAGAGGGCGATCTCGCCGAGCATGAACGACCAGTGGTCCGGGAAGACCTTGGCGAGTGCCTTGCGGACGACCGGTGAGAGCCGCAGACGGTCGTCGAAGGCGCGGGCCAGCCGATCGAGGATCATGGCTGATCCCAGAAGCCGGCGCCGGGCGGGGCGGTGAAGTCTCCGGTGGCGCGCAGGTAGCCGTCGGAGCTGACCTCGACGGGCAGGCCGGGCAGTGGCCGGGCGGCGGGTCCGGCGATGGGCCTGGCATCGGCGAACAGGTCGAACGACGACTGGTGGCAGGGGCAGAGCATCCGGCCGGTGCCTCTGAGGTAGAGCCGGACCGGGCAACCGGCGTGCGTGCAGAGCATGGAGTAGACGACCAGCCCGTCGAGGTGGCCGCCCGACGGTGGCCGGGTGAAGCGCTCCGGGTGCAGCCGGACCGCGAAGGCCGGAGCATCCCCGGCGTCCACGTCGCCCTCGGGAAACACCCCGACCATCACGTCGGCCGGTACGTCGGCGGGCCGCAGCGGCCGCCCGTCGGCGGTCACCAGCCGTACGCCCGGTCGCCACGGGGTTTCCTTCAACGCCCGCACCGGTCGGGTCCGGTCCCACGGCAGCAGCGAGCGGAGCGGGAACAGGGCCGCGACGCCGAGTGCGCTCAGCGCCAGCCCGAGCGTGGCGAGCAGGCCCCGGCGGCGTACCGGGCTGTCCGGGGCGGTGAGCACCTCGGCGGTCATCGCCTGCTCGTCCGGGGGCGGGACGAATCCCTCGTGTTCCTCGACATAGCCGCCCACCGACACGAGTCGCCGGCCCCAGATCGACAGCCCGGTCGCCAGCCCGGCGAAGGCCACCGCGAGGCAGACCCCCTCCCACTGGGTCTGCCCGCCTAGGCCGTAGGTCACCGCGAAGCCGATCGCGCCGGCGGCGCTGGTCAGGAAGCACAGCGCGATCCGGCGGGTCACTCCGGGCGGCCCGGGTGGGACGGGCGGTCTTCTCATTGCCCCGCCCTCCTGCCCAGCCAACGGGCCGCGGTGACGAGCAGTCCGAGGGTGACGATCCAGGCGACCAGTCCCTCGGGCACCGGTCCCAGCCGGCCGAGCGAGCCGCCGCCCCGGTCCAGCCGCTCGTCGCGCAGCCGGCGCACGTACGTGGCCAGGTCGTCGACCTGCTGGTCGGTGAGCACCTGGCTGGGGAAGACCGGCATCAGTCCTGGGCCGACCCGGATGGCCTCGGCGACCTGCACGGGCGTCGCGTCGTACAGCGGTGGGGCGGTCCAGCCGTTGGTCAGCGACGCACCCGCGCCGGTCGTGCCGTGGCAGGGCGCGCAGTTGGTCGCGAACAGCTCCCGCCCGGCCTGGAGGTTTCCGGGTGCCACCTGGGGTATCTGGGGGCCGCCGCCGCCGAAGCTGGCCACGTGATCGACCAGCGCGGCGATCTCGTCGGCGGAGAAGAGCGGTTGGGTACGGCGGGACTGCGGCTTCTCGTCCGCGATCGGCATCCGTCCGGTGGACAGCTGGAAGTCCACCGACGCCGGGCCGACCCCGATCAGCGAGGGACCGCGTTGGGTGCCCTGCCCCTGCTGGCCGTGGCAGCTGGCGCAGCTCTGCCGGTACAACTCCTCGCCGTGGGTGCCGGCGGGTGCGGGGGCACCGGTGGTGGGGGTGCCGACGCCGGCCGACGGGCTGGGGGTGGCCGGTGCGGCGAGGGCCGCCGGGCCGGCGGCCAGGGCGAGCACGGCACCGAACGCGCAGGCCCGCCCGGGGTGCCACCGCCGCTCGCAACGCTCGCTCATGTCGACACTCCGCTACGCTGCGTGCCGCCATGAGACACATCCGCACTGAGCCGAATGATTCGCTCGCAACGCTCACTCATGGCTCAGTCCAGGGTGTAGAGGTAGGCGGCGATGTCCTGGGCGTCGATCGGCGGGATGCCCAGGTTCGGCATGGCCGTGCCCGCTTCGACCGCCTGCGGATCGACGATCCAGCGCTGCAGGTTGTCGGCGTTGTTCACCAGTTCCCCGGCGATGTAGGAACGGGCGCCGAACCGGGTCAGCGGCGGGCCGACCAGCCCGTTCGCCCCGTTGATTCCGGGGATGGTGTGGCAGGAGCCGCAGCCGTACTGGACGATGAGGGTCGCCCCTCGGTCAGGCTGGCCGGCGCGGACCTGCGGCGGCGGGGGCGGTGGGGTGCTACTGCAGCCCGCCGCGGCGAGCAACAGCCCCAAGGCCAGCCACATCCGCGGGGTGCGGCTCCGGCGGTTCATCGCACTCCTCCCCTGGTTCGGGCCGGCACGCGGTCTCCCGCCTCGGGCGAGGTAACCCGCTCCGGGCGTTGCCGTTGGAGGCCGACCAGCCAGCGCAGGAAGGCGGCCATGGTGGCGACCAGCACCACGACGTCCATCGGCGCCCACATCAGCAGTCCGGCCAGCTGCTGGTCGGCGAGCGGATCAGATCCGAGCACCTCGGCCGGGTAGATGGGTCCCGGCGCGAAGGTGAGCACCGCTCCCAGCGCCGATGCCGGCAGCATCGTCCCGACCAACAGCAGCATCCCGGTCGGGACCGGCAGCCGGTGCCGGGCCGTGCCGAGGACCGGCGCCCAGAGCAGCCAGGCCGAGCCGACGAAGCAGACGTGCTCGGCGACGTGCAGCACGGGATGCCGCACCGCGGCCAGGTAGGGCGCGGGCAGGTGCCAGAACCAGAGCACCAGGGTCTGCGTCCCACCCGCGACGAGCGCGGTGACCACCGGTCGGCGCAGCCATCGCACGGCCGTGGTGGCGCGGAGTCGGGCCAGCCACCGGCGTGGCGTCGCCGGGCAGGCCAGAATCAACGGCAGACCGGCCGCGCCCGCGGCCAGCAGCGGCCCAGCGACGAGCAACAGCAGCATGTGCTGGGTCATGTGGCCGGCGAAGCCCCGGGCGGCCAGGTCCGCCACCGGCCCGCTCTGGGTGGAGAGGGTCACGAGCAGGCCGGTGGTGAAGGCGACCACCCGCCAGCCCGGCAGCACCGTCCCACGGCCCCGGCGGGACCACAGCTCGTGCACGCCCCGGCCGTAACCGGCGGCGACCAGGGCCAACGCGGCGGCCAGCAGCATGGTGATCAGCCCGGCCAGGACCGGCTCGGCCTCGTTGCCGCCGCTCATACCTGGCATGGCGGCAGCACCAGCAGGGCGACTCCGCCCAGGACGATGATCGTCAGGAAGAGAATGTTCAACCAGATGCCCACCACAGCCAGCATCCGGCTGCGGCCGACCCGGCGCTCCGGCTCGTCACCCCGAGGGGTGCGGGCGGTGCGCCGCCAGAGGAGTGCCGCGGCCAGCAGGGCGCCCAGGGTCGCCAGGGCGGGCAGTACCACGGCGAGGCCGATCGCGGCCCGCAACGGCAGCACTCCGACCCGATCCGACCCGTTGGCACAGGTCAGCTCGTCCACACTCCAGCCGGCGATGAGGTGTACGGCCCAGGCGATCGCGCCGCCGAGTACCGCGTACCAGAGCAGCAGTCCGCCGGCGAGACGGGCCCGGGGCCCGGGATGCGTGCTCACGACAGTCTCGGCGTGAGGTAGAGGGAGAACACGATGGCGGCCCACACCACGTCGACGAAGTGCCAGTAGATCGCGACGTTACGGACCCGGTCGTGGCGGTGGGCGCCGAAGCTGCCGCCTCGCAGCGAGGCGACGAGCAGCCAACTGATCATCGTCAGGCCGACGAAGACGTGGAACCCGTGGAAGCCGGTGATGACGTAGAACAGGGAGCCGTAGGCATTGGTGGTCATGGTGAACTCGCGCAACGTCTCGGCGTACTCGGTGGCCACGAGTACCAGGAAGGTCACGCCGAGCACCAGGGTCGCCGCCAGGCCCGTACGCAGCCGCCAGCGTTGGCCACGGCGGATGCCGCGTTCGGCCCACACGACGGGGATGCTGCTGGGCAGCAGTACCGCGGTCATCATCAGCGGACGCAGCAGGGCCGGCTTGGCGATCCCGTCCGGCGGCCACGGACCACCGTGCTGGAACCGCAGATAGAAGTAGCTGCCGATCAGGCAGGCGAAGAGGGTCGCCTCGGTGGCGACGAACATCACCATGCCCCACCAGCCCAACGACCGGCCGGCGGGCAGTTCGGTGGTCAGCGCCTCGGTGCTGGTGGCCGCCGCGATGCCGTCCCGCGTACTCATGCCGTCACCTCGCTCCGCTCGGCGCCGGCCTGAGGCTCCACCACACCGTGTCGATGATTCGCTCGCTGCCGCTCGCTCATGCCGTCACCTCACCCCGAGTTCCTGTTCGGGCCGGCGGGTCGGCCACAGCCAGACGGCGATGGTGGCGGCCACCACGAGGCCCGCCACGATCGCCACCGGGTACCAGCCGAAGAGCATGCTCGTGAAGAACACCAGCATGGCCAGGGCGAGCAGCAGCGGTTGCAGGGACGACTCGGGCATGTCCACCGTCCGTTCCCGCCGGCCGTCCAGTTCGCTGGTCGCCAGCGTCCGCCGCCCGTCGGCCATGATCCGGTCATCGGTCGCGCCTTCGGTCATCGACGTGCGACTGGTCTCGTCCCAAGTGGGATGGAGGCTGTGCACCTGCGGCAGGACCGGGAAGTTGTACGGCTTCGGCGGGGAGTCGGTGGACCACTCCAGGGTGTCGCCACCCCACGGATCTGGTGGCGCCGGCCGACCCCGTCGTACCGCGTGCACCACGCCGATCAGGACGAGCAGCAACCCGATCGCGAGCACGTAGGATCCGGCGGTGGCGACCAGGTTCCAGCCGGCCCAACCGGGCTCGTTCGGATACGTGTACACCCGCCTGGGCATGCCGAACAGGCCGTACAGGTGCATCGGGAAGAACGTCACGTGCATGCCGGTGAAGAACAGCCAGAACGCCCAGCGGCCGAGCCCCTCGTGGTACATCCGGCCAGTGATCTTCGGAAGCCAGTAGTAGATGGCGGCGAGGATCGGGAACACCGCCCCACCGATGAGCACGTAGTGGAAGTGGGCCACCACGAAGTACGAGTCGGTGACCTGCTGGTCGAAGGCGGTCAGCGCGAACATGGTGCCGGTGAAGCCGCCGAGCACGAAGGTCACGATGAAACCGATCACGAACAGCAACGGCACCTTGAGCACCAGACGGCCGAGCAGCATGGTGGCCAGCCAGGCGAAGATCTGGATCCCGGACGGGATGGTGATGATCGTGCTGGCCGCGCTGAAGAATCCGTAGGACAGTTGCGGTAGTCCGGTGGCGAACATGTGGTGCACCCAGACCCCGAACGAGATGATCGCGATCGAGGCCATGGCGAAGACGACCAGCGCGTAGCCGACCACGCCCCGCCGGGTGAACGCGGGCAGCACCGCGGAGACGATGCCCAGTGCCGGCATCACGATGATGTAGACATCGGGGTGGCCGAAGATCCAGAACAGGTGCTGCCACAGCAGGGCGTTGCCGCCGTGTGCGGGGTCGAAGAAGTGGGTGCCGAACCGCCGGTCGAGGAAGAGCAGGGCGTTGTCGGCGTTCAGCGCGGGCAGCGCGAAGATCACCATGAAGGCGGTGGCGACGATCGCCCAGACGAACAGTGGCACCCGGTTCAGCGACATGCCGGGGGCACGCAGCTTGAGCGCGGTGACGATGAAGTTGATCGACCCGGCGGTGGTGGCGATGCCGAGGAAGAGCAGGCCCAGACTGTAGACGTCCATGTGCAGGCCGGGAGTGTTTCCTTCGTCGGTGAGTGGCACGTAGGCGAACCAGCCGGCGTTCGGGGCGGCGCCGAAGGGCAGGCTGGCCCACATGAACAGCCCGGCGAACAGGAAGACCCAGTAGCCGAAGGCGTTGAGTTTGGGAAAGGCCATGTCCCGCGCCCCGATCATCAGCGGGACCAGGAAGTTGCCGAAGCCAAAGAGCATCGGAGTGGCGAACAGGAAGATCATCGCCGTGCCGTGCATGGTGAAGAGCTGGTTGTACTCCTGCGGGGAGAGCAGCCGCGACTCCGGTCGGGCCAGTTGGGTCCGCATCGCCAGCGCGCTCAGCCCGGCGAGGACGAAGAACAGCGACGCGGTGACCAGGTAGCGCCGCCCGATCCGCTTGTGGTCGACGGTGCTGAACCACGAACGCAGCGACGGGCGTTCCCCCCAGCCTTCCTCCAGCCGGGCGAGATCCTCCCGGCTGGCGCCGGGCGTCGGTGCGGCGGTCGTGGACACGGGTCTGCCTCCCTTCGGTCACTTCAGCGACTGCAGGTACGCGATGAGATCGGGCAGCTGCCCCGCGGCGACCTGCTGGGGCGGCATGTAGTTGCCCGGCTTGACGGTCTGCGAGTTGGCGATCCACCCACCGAGGTGGCCGCCGTCGTTCGGTACCGCACCGGCGCCGATGCTCCAGCGCGATCCGACGTCGGAGAGGTCGGGGCCGATCCGACCGTTCGCGCCGGTACCCCGGACGGCGTGGCAGCCCGCGCAGCTGCTCTGCACGAATGTCTGCTGACCGCGCCGCTGGGCGTCGGTCTGCGGCTGCTTGGCCGGTTCGCCGAGTCGGGCCAGCCAGGCGTCGAAGTCATGGCGCGGCTCGGCGACGACCAGGAACGCCATGTGCGCGTGCTGGGTGCCGCAGTACTCGGCGCACTGGCCCCGGTAGCTGCCGGCGCGCTCGGCGTGCAGCCACGTCTCGCGTACCTCGCCGGCGATCAGGTCGGTCTTGGGCATGAGCTGCGGCACCCAGAAGCTGTGCAGCACGTCGGCGGTGCGCAACCGGACCCGCACCTTCTCCCCCACCGGGATGTGCAGTTCGTTGGCGGTGGCCCCGTCGACGCCCTGCACCCGTACCTCCCACCACCACTTGTGCCCGGTGACCTCGATGGTGGGTGCTTCCGGTCCGGGGCCGTCGCCCAGCGCCGCGAGGTCACGCAGCCCGACCGCGTAGATCACCACCAGGATCACCAGCGGGATCCCGGCGCCGGCCACGATCACGAAGCGCAGCGGCTGGCCGTGCCGTACCCGCACCCGCTGCTTCCGGCGGAACACCAGAGCCCAGGTCAGCAGCACCATGACCTCGGCGAACACCGCCATCGAGATCCAGAACAGCAGCCACCACAGGTTGGCGACCCGGGCCGCGCCGGTTCCGGCCGGGTCCAGCGCAGACGGACCGCCTCCGGCGCAGCCGGCGAGAGCCAGGCCGATGCCCAGCGCCACCACGGGCAGGCCGAGCCGTCGGCGGCGCGCGCCGGAGCTTCGCGTCCAACCCCATGTCGTTTCCACCGGTACCGACCCCCGTCAAGCCTGGTCCATATTCCCCTATTTGCGCGGATGTGCCGGCTGGTTCGGTTTATTTGGGTTTAAGGTCTGGTGTCAGGAATCAGCGGGGCAAGCGCCGACGGCGCGGACAGGAAGACCATGCGAACCTCCACCGTGGACCTGACCGCGGCCACTCCTCGCGGCGCCGCCGCCCGGCGGACGGCCGCCTGGACCGCCGGCGGACTCGCGGTCGGCGCCGCCCTCGCCGGCGGGCTCCTGGCCCCGGCCGACGCGGCACAGGGCCAGGCTCAACGCCTCATGTACCTGCACGTGCCCGCCGCCTGGGTGGCGTACCTGGCGTTCGCCATCGTGCTGCTCGCCAGCGGCGCCTACCTGATCGGCGGTGACCTGCGCTGGGACCGGCTCGCCCGAGCGGCCGCCGAGATCGGCGTCGCGCTCACCGCGCTCACCATCGCCACCGGGGCGATCTGGGGCCAGCTCGTCTGGGGCACCTGGTGGGCCTGGGATCCCCGCCTCGTCAGCACCGCGCTGCTGCTCCTGGCGTACGCCGGCTACCTGGCCCTGCGCCGGATGCTGGCCGACCGGACCGGCGGACGCGACGGCGGCGACCGGGAGGTGGCCCGGCCGGCGGCCTTCGCCGGCATCGCCGGTTTCCTGCTCGTCCCGGTGGTGCACCTCTCCGTCGTCTGGTGGCGCTCGCTGCACCAACAGGCCACCATCCTCGCGCCCGCACGCCCACCGATCGACTCGCGGATGGCGCTGGCGT
Organism: Micromonosporaceae bacterium KJ-029; assembly: GCA_005402585.1. Classification (GTDB taxonomy): domain Bacteria; phylum Actinomycetota; class Actinomycetes; order Mycobacteriales; family Micromonosporaceae; genus Micromonospora. Next base: position 170,523 of record BIFP01000035.1, read on the forward strand.
TGCTGCTGGCCGTCGCCGCCGCCAGCGCCGGGGCGTTCTGCGTCCTGCTGCACCGGCTGATGCGGCTCGAACGACGGCTCGGCGCCATGCCCGAACGCACCGCGCCGAGCCCAGCCGGACGCGACCCCGCGCCGAACGTGCCGGCGCGGGTGCGATGATCCGCCGGCCCGGGCGCCTCGCGCTGATCGCCGTCCTCACCGCCGCCGGTGGCCTCCTCGTCACCAGCGCGCTGAACGACACCCTCACCTATTACCGCACGCCCGACGAGGTGGCCGCCGACCCGACTCTCGCGCGGGACCGGGTCCGCCTCAGCGGCAAGGTCGTACCCGGGTCGCTGCGGCGCGACGGCGAGGTGGCGGTCTTCCAACTGGCCGACGGCGGACACGAGGTCACCGTGCGGCAGCGCGGCATGCCACCGGACACGTTCCGGGAGGGCGAGGAGGCGGTGGTCGAGGGGCGGCTGGGCACCGACGGGGTGTTCCACGCCGACCACGTGGTCCTCCGGCACGGCAACGAGTACGGGCCGTCCTCCCCAGCCGCTCCGGAGCCGACCGATGCTCGGTGACCTCGGCACCACGAGTCTCACCGCCGGCCTCGTCAGCGCGGTGCTCGCCGCACTGCTCTGGCTGCGGGTGGCGCTGCTCGGCGCGGCGGCCCGCCCGGCCCGCCTGGCCTCCGCCGCCACACTGCTCGCCGCCGCCGCCGCGTGCGCGCTGCTCGAGGCGGCCCTGCTGGGCCACGACTTCAGCGTCCGGTTCGTCGCCGAAAACGGCGGCCGGCACGTACCCGTCTACTACACGATCACCAGTCTCTGGTCCGCCATGGACGGATCGCTGCTGCTCTGGCTGCTGATCCTCTGCGGCTACGGCGCCCTGCTTGCGCGCCGCCGCACGCCCGATCGGCTGCGCGCGTACGCCATGGTGGTCGTCAGCGTGGCGACCACCCTGTTCTTCGCGCTGTCGGCCTTCGCCGCCGACCCGTTCCAGGCGGTCCACCCGGTACCGCTGGACGGGCCGGGCCCGAATCCGCTGCTCCAGCAACACCCCGCCATGGGGGTGCACCCGCCCCTGCTCTACGCCGGCTACCTCGGCATGGTGGTCCCGTTCGCCCTGGCGTTGGCGGCCCCACTGGCCGGGCCGGCGGGACGGGACTGGGTCCGGGCGGCGCGCCCGTGGGCCCTGATCGCCTGGGCCACCCTGACCGCGGGGATCGCCGTGGGAGCCTGGTGGTCGTACGCCGTCCTCGGCTGGGGCGGCTACTGGGCGTGGGACCCGGTGGAGAACGCCTCCCTGCTGCCGTGGCTGACCGCGACCGCCTTCCTCCACACCAGCATGGGCGGCGGTCGCAGCCGGGACCGGTGGAACACCGTCCTGGCCTGCGCCGGCTTCCTGCTGGTGCTGCTCGGCACCTTCCTCACCCGATCCGGCGCCGTGGCGAGCGTGCACGCCTTCACCGAGTCGCCGCTCGGTCCGCTCCTGCTCGGATTCGTGTTGCTGGCCGTCCTGGCGGCCACCGTGCTCACCGGCCGGAACCGGCCGGCCCCCGGACCTGGCCGGGCACCGCTGCTGTCCCGGCGTACCGCGGTCCTGGTCAACGCCGTGCTGCTGGTCACCGTCGCGGCCGCGGTGCTGATCGGCACCGTGCTGCCGCTGCTGACCGAACCGCTCACCGGTACTCGGGCCAGCGTCGGCCCGGGCTACTACGAGCGCACCGCCGTCCCGCTGGCCGTGGTGTTACTGCTGCTGGCCGGAGTCACTCCCGCGCTGTGGGTGCGCGACCGGGCCGCCGCGCTGCGCCGCCTCGCGCTGCCCGGGCTCGCGGCACTGGCGACGGTGGCGGCGGTCGGTCTCCTCAGCAGACCGGGGCCGGCGGCGCTCACCGCGTTCGGCGCGGCGGCATTCGTCCTCACCGGCCTGCTCGCCGAGGTCGCCGCCCGACGCCGTCGGCCCGGTCGCGCCTGGGCGGCGATCCTGGCGCACGCCGGCCTCGCCCTGGTCGCGGTCGGCGTCGCCGGGTCCTCCGCGTACGGGCAGGCCGACGAGCGGACCGTGCGAGTCGGTGAGACGCTGCGGGTGGCCGACGTGTCTGTACGGCTGGTGTCGGTGCACCGCGGCATCGACGAGGGCCGGATGGTGGTACGGGCCACGACGCAGCTGTCGGGGACCGGCACCACCAGGACCGCCACCCCCACGCTGCGGTACGACCCGGCGCGGGACACCGCCGTCACCGTGCCGGCGATCAGCAGTGGACCGCACCGGGACGCCTACCTCACCCTCATCGCCGTGGCCGCCGACGGGAGCAGCGCGACGCTACGGCTGGCGGTCAACCCGCTGGTCGGCCTGATCTGGGCCGGGGGCGCCCTGATCACCGTCGGGGGCCTGGCGGCACTGGCCGTCTCGGCCCGATCCGGGCGCCCACGGCGGCCCGATCCGGTCGACCGACGCGTACCGGCGGGGGTGGCGGCGTGAGCCCGGGTACCCGCCGGTGGCGCCGGGTGTGGATCGTGGTTGCCGCCGTGCTGCTGCCGGGAGTCGGCCTGGGATTCGCCCTGTCGGCACCGGAGCCGCACGCGGGAGCCGAGCAGCGACCGCCGGTCGCCGCGCCCGCCCTCGCCGGTACCACCCTGTCCGGCGAGCGGTTCGACCTGGCCGACGTGCGGGGTCAGGTGGTGTTGGTCAACGTCTTCGCCTCCTGGTGCGGGCCGTGCCGCGCGGAGTTGCCGCTCCTGGTCGAGGCGGGACGCCGCTGGTCGCCGGAGGGGCTGCGCGTGGTCGGGCTCAACCTGCGCGACGGTACGGAGGCGGTACGCGCGCTGCTGGACGAGGCCGGCGCCGGTGACCTCACGGTGCTGCCGGACCGCAACGGCACCCGCTCGATCGAGTGGGGCGTGCGGGGGGTACCGGAGACCTTCGTGGTGGACCGTGACGGGCGGATCGTCGCGCACCAGCCGGGCGTGGTGACCCAGCAGTGGCTACAGGACCGGCTGGTGCCGCTGCTCGGGGCGACGTGAACGGGCGTCGTCGGCTGGTCATGTTGGCCGCCGTGGTGTTGCTGGCCCTGTCCGTCGCCGGGCTGGCCCGGTCGGTCGCGCCGGGGCCGACGGCCGACCCGACGCAGGCGGTGGCCACCGGGCTTCGCTGTCCGGCGTGCCAGGGCGAGTCGGTCGCCGACTCGAGCTCTCCGATCGCCGTCTCGATGCGGCAGGTGATCACCGACCAGCTGGCCGAGGGCCGCAGCCCGGAAGAGATCCGCCGCTGGTTCGTGCAGCGCTACGGCGAGGAGGTGCTGGCCCAGCCGCCACTGCGTGGCGCGTCGCTGCTGCTCTGGGTCGTACCCGCGGTGGTCCTGCTGGGTGTCGGCACGGCGGCGCTGCGGACCCTGCGCCCCCGGCGTCGGCCGGTGAGGTGGCGGCGGGGCGCCGTCGACGCGGCGCCCACCGGCGGACGGGGCCACCGGACCTGGTGGCTCGCCGCAGGTGGGCTCGTCGCCCTGGTGTCGGCGGTGGCCATCTCGGCAGGGCAGCTGGCGCGGCCGCTCGCCGACGCACCCGCCGCCGACCCCGCCACGGTCGCCGTGCAGCTGGCCCACGACCTGGAGGGGCAGCAGCGGTACGCGGCCGCTGCCGAGATGTACCGGGAGGCGCTGCGGGAGCGGCCCGACGACGGAGTCCGGTTACGCCTCGCCTTCGCCCTGCTGCGGGCCGGCGACGCCGCCGAGGCGGAGCGGACCGCGCGGGAGGTGCTCGATCGCGTCCCCGACTCGCCGGACGGTCTGCTCGTGGCCGGCCTGGCCCAGCGGCTCACCCGCCCTGAGGAGGCACCGGCGACCCTGCGTCGGTTCCTGTCGGTGGCGCCGAGCCACCCGGCCGGGCCGGAGGTGAGCCGACTGCTCGGGTCCTGACCACTGCGCCTCGTCCAACGTCCCCGGTTGGTTGCCGGAACTCAGTCGGTGTGGTGGCCCGCTCCCCCACCGGCGCGATCTCGGGCTCCGAGGATGCCCCGGCGCGCGCCGTCAGCGGGGAGTGCGGCGCCGTCGGAGGAGGATCGCGATCGACACCGCCGCGCAGGCCGCCACGACGGCGAGCCGGGTGATGTCGACGGCGGGTACGAAGCGCGCGCTCCCTCGGGCGATGACGAACGCGCCGACGGGCCTGGACATCACGCCGTAACCGCCACCCATGCCGAACGCCTTGCCGGTGGGCTCCGGTCCGGAGCCGCCGCCGCCTCCGCCGCCGTGCTGCACCTGGGCGACGGGGAGGACGACGACGCCGTCGTGGGTGACCGGCTCCCCGAACACCCGCTCAGGCGCGGGGTGGTCGACGAGCCGGTGGAGGATCCGGGACTGTTCCTCGTCATCGGGCATGATCGGAGGATAGCCCGCGGCATCCGAAGTAGAGTCCGAGGCGAGGTTTCGAGCCTCCCGATGACTGCTGAACGCCGCGAACCTGCCGAGTGACGAGATGAGCGATCCCGACCCTGGACACCTGACCGCGTACTGCCGCGAGGTCCTGCCGGACATGCTGACGGGGGCGTGCGAGGTGAGTCCGTCACTCGCGCAGCAGATCGGCGCGGACGTGCTCCTGCGGGCCGAGGCATTCGCGGCGCTGCCGTCCGGCGAGCAGGACGTGTTGATCGCGCCGTTCCTGGAGGAGGTGTTCGACCACGAGCCCCTCGAAGCGCCCCTGGCCCTGAAGGCGCAGGTGACGGTGGTCGTCCGCAACAGCCTGCTGGAGCAGGCACACCATGACGGACCGGTGGCATCGGGCCTCGTGCCCATCACCCGGTACGCGGCGGCTCCGCTGTCACACTTCCTTGCCGCCCGGCGGGCGGAGCCGGTCGACCACCGCGGCCCGAATCCGTTCGCCGGACTGGCAGACCGGTACCCGCGCGCGTGGGCGTGCCTGACTGCGCTGACCGATGTCTTCGCCGAAGGTGGTCGGCGGCCGTTGACGCTGCCCGACGCCCCGGTGCCACAGCTTCCCACCGGCGACGAGGTGGCCACGGCGTCCGTCTCCAGCGACGGGGAGGCGGCGGTGTTCAGTGCGATCGACCCGCGATTCGACCAGCACCTTGTCGGCTCGCTTCGGCGCGCCGCCGCCAGGAAGAAGATCCTCTGCACCGCGGCGCTCAGCCGATACTCGCGCAACAGCGCCAAGCTGCACCGGATCCTGGAGTACACGCTTGCCCACGACGTAACCATCCTGACCACCAACCACCTGATCCGGCACGACGAGGTGTGGACGCGCCGAGGTGAACTGGTCAAACCGAGGAGCAGCGACCCGTACGCCGGCATGGCGCAACAGCGAGGCCTGACCGGAGCGCATCGGAAGGTGGCCGAGACGGTCATGGCACAGCGGACCGGTGCGTGAAAGGGTCACCTCGATCGTTGGACCGGTATCCACCCTGGAAGCGAGCGTAGGAGGACCGGTGGCGGACTACCCGAAGGCGTTGACCCAGGTCGACCACATCGAGCCGGTACCGCGCCGGATCCGCGCCTTCGTCGCCGGGGATCGGGTGCTGGACACCACACGGGCGCGGTACGTCTGGGAGTGGCCGTACTACCCTCAGTACTACGTCCCGGCCGAGGACGTGAACCGTGACTTCCTGGTCGACGAGCGGCAGACGGACAAGTCGCGGCGTGGTAACGCCCGGCTGCACGGGTTGCGGGTGGGCGAGACCACCCGCGGTAGCTGTGCGTGGTGGTACGGAGACGACGCCCTGGCGGGGCTGGCCGACACGATCCGGTTCGACTGGGCGGCGATGGACGCCTGGTTCGAGGAGGACGAGCAGGTCTTCGTCCACCCACGCAACCCGTACGCCCGGGTGGACGCGCTACGGTCCACCCGCCGGGTGCGCGTCGAACTGGACGGGACGGTGCTGGCCGACTCGGCCTCACCGGTGCTGGTCTTCGAGACCGGTCTACCGACTCGCTACTACCTCAACCGGACCGACGTGAACTTCCGTCACCTCGTCCCGTCGGCGACCGCCTCCGCCTGCCCTTACAAGGGCCGGACCAGCAACTACTGGTCGGTCCGCGTCAACGGCACGGACCATCCGGACCTGGCCTGGTCGTACACCTTCCCCACCGCCGCGCTGCTGCCGATCGCCGGACTGATCGCCTTCTACAACGAAAAGGTCGACCTGATCGTCGACGGTGAGCGCCTGCCTCGACCGAAGACGCACTTCTCCTGAGCGGCGCTACCTCGTCTCCACCGCCGAACGGCCGTGGCCGACACGGGGAGAACCCGTGCCGGCCACGTCATCGGTGGTGGTTCAGCTCGCGTACGCCTCCAACTCCCAGAGCGAGTGGCCCCACTGGGTACCCCGGGCGGTGCCGTAGATCCGCAGGTAACGGCCGTTGGCGCCGAGCCCGGTGTGCTCGTCGACGCCGCCGTCGGCGCCGGTCACCGTCCGCACGTTCGTCCAGGTGGTGCCGTCGTTCGAGGTCTGGATGACGTACGAGCTGCTGTACGCCGCCTCCCAGGTCAGCTTGACCCGGCCGATCGCGGTCGGGCTGCCGAGGTCCACCCGAATCCACTGCGGATCCGAGAACTCGCTGGACCAGCGGGTGGTGAGGCTACCGTCCACCGCCTGGGCGCCGGCCATGCCAACCCCTTCGACGCTGGACGTCAGCGCCGGCTTGTTCAACAGCAGGTTGGCACCCGGCGGGCCGGTCGGACCGCCGCTGCCGCCGTACACCTCGAACTCGAACAGCGAGTAGCCCCAGCCGGTGCCCCGGGCGGTGCCGGTGAGCCGGACGTAGCGGCCGGTGCCGGTGAGGCCGGTCAGGTCGTCCACGCCGCCGTCGCCGCCGGTCACCGTCCGGATCGTGGTGAAGTTGACCCCGTCCGGTGAGGTCTGGATCTGGTACCCGGTGCCGTACGCCGCCTCCCAGGTCAGCTTGACCCGGTTGATGGCGTACGTGGCGCCCAGGTCCACGTCGATCCACTGCGGGTCGCTGAACTCGCTGCTCCAGCGGGTGCCGAGCACGCCGTCGAACGCGTTGGCAGCGACGAAGGCGCCCTCGACGCTGGAGGCACGTGCCGGTTTGCCCCGCGCCAGGTTGGTGCCCGGCTCGGGATCCGGGCCGGGCCCGGGACCGCCGGGGCTGGTGGAGAGGGTGAACTCGTCGAGGTCGTACATTCCGCCGCCGCCCTTGAAAACGAGGAACAGCGTGCGGGTGCCGGTCGGAGCGGTGACCGCGCCGGTGACCGTGGCGAAGGTGGCGTACCCGCCGGTGGGTACCACGGTGGCCGAACCGACCAGCGGACCGGTGGGCGAGTCCACCCGCAGTTCCAGCGTGCCGCTGGCCCCGGCCGGAGCGCCGACCCGGGCGCTGAACGACTGGATGCCGGTCAGGTTGTACGGGTGGAACGAGATCCAGTCGTTGTTGTCGATGTAGCCGACGGCCGCGCCGCCGTGCGCGCTGCCCGGCGTGGTGACCTGGATGCCGGAGGAGTCGCCGAAGTGCTCGGCCTGGCGGGTCCGGGGTTGCAGCACCGCCTGGGCGTGCGTGGTCAGTGGCGGCTGGCCGCCCCCGCCCAGGTCGGTGTAGGACGCGTCGATGATGCCGAAGATGTTCGCCGCGGTGTCGTGCTCGCCGTCGGCCGAGGTCTGCATCACCCCCGTGCAGCCCTGCGTGCTGCTGATCTGGTGGCCGTGCGAGTCGTGACCGAGGACGTAGCTGACCTTCACCCGGGCGCAGTCGATCGTGCCGTCCTGGGCGTCGGTGACGGTGACGGTGAACGGCACAGCGTCGCCGAAGTTGAACGTCTGCCCGTTCGCCGGGACGGTCACCGTGACCACCGGGGCACTGTTGCCGACCGTGATGACGGTGCTCGCGGTGGCGGTCTTGCCGGTGCTGTCCCGGACGGTCAGGGTGGGATTACGTACCCCGTTGGTGGTGTAGGTGTGGCTGGGGTTCGGCGCCGTCGAGTCGGTGGTGCCGTTGTTGTCGAAGTCCCAGGCGTAGGTGATCGGATCACCGTCCGGGTCGAGCGTGCCGGCCGAGGAGAACTGAACGGTCAGTGGTGCGGTTCCGCTGGTCGGGGTGGCCGAGACCACCGCGATCGGCGCCCGGCCCTCGCGGGCGTACTCGATCCGGTACAGCGCCGAGTTGGCGTCGCCGTTGAACCAGCCGGTGCCGTAGTCGAGCACGTAGAGGGCGCCGTCCGGGCCGAACTCCATGTCCATGACCTGGGTACCGGTCCACGGAAACGGATTGATCTTGAATGGTTGGCCGGCCGAGTCGAGTTTGATGTTCTTGATCCAGCGGCGGCCGAACTCGCCGGCGAAGTAGGTCCCGTCGTAGTACTTCGGGAATGCCACGGGGGAGGTGTTGTTCGGGTCATACCGGTAGACCGGGCCGCCCATCGGGGACAGTCCGCCTCCGGTGAACTCCGGTGGGGAGCCGGATCCGCCGTACGGCAACCAGGCCGGGATGGCCGGCGGCAGCTGGGTGATGCCGGTGTTGTTGGGCGAGTCGTTCACCGGTCCGCCCGCGCAGTCGAACTTCGGCCCGGACGGCCCGGACGGAAAGGTGTAGTCGTTGTAGGCGTCGTTGCGGGCGGTGCAGTACGGCCAGCCGTAGAAGCCGGGCCGGTCGATGCGGGCGAACTCCACGTTGCCCGCCGGCCCCCGGTTCGGGTCGGCAGTGCCAGCGTCCGGCCCGTAGTCACCGAGGTAGACGATGCCGGTGGCCTTGTCCACGCTCATCCGGAACGGGTTGCGGAAGCCCATCGCGTAGATCTCCGGGCGGGTCCGCGCGGTGCCCGGGGCGAACATGTTGCCGGCCGGGATGGTGTAGCCTCCTGCCGCGCTCGGCCTGATCCGGAGCACCTTTCCGCGCAGGTCGTTGCTGTTGGCCGAGGTGCGCTGGGCATCGAAGGCGGGGTTGCGGCCGGGCCGCTCGTCGATCGGGGTGAACCCGGCGGAGTCGAACGGGTTGGTGTCGTCCCCGGTGGACAGGTACAGGTTGCCGGCCGCGTCGAAGTCGAGGTCACCGCCGACGTGGCAGCACATGCCCCGGTCGGTGGTCACGTCCAGGATCAGTGTCTCGCTGGCCAGGTTGATGGTGTGGTCCGCGTTGACGGTGAACCGGGACAGCCGGTTGACCCCCTGCCAGCGGGCGAAGTCCGCCGGAGTGCCGGTGGCCGGCGCGCCGCCACCGGGAGTGTCCAGCGGCGGCGCGTAGAACACGTACACCCAGCGGTTGGTGGCGAAGTTCGGATCGACCTTGATCCCCTGCAGGCCCTCCTCGTCGCCGGTGTAGACCGGCAGGGTGGCGGCGACCTTGGTGTTGCCGGCCGCGTCGGTGTACCGGATGACGCCGTTGCGCGAGGTGTGCAGCACGCCCCGGTTCGGCAGCACGGTCAGGCTCATCGGCTCGCCGGTCTCGGCCACGCCCTTGGCCAGCTCCACCTGCTGGAAGTTGGTGTTGACGGTGCCACCGCACTCGGTCTCGACCGCACCCGCCGCGCCCAGGATCCCGCCGAGCAGGTGCTGACGGAAGTTCGCCTCGGCGTACGACTCGTCGGTGTGACCGAGGCCGGTGTACCAGGCCCGGCCGCCGGAGTAGTTGTGGCACCAGGAGATCGGGTGGTCGTACCCCATGCTCCCGCCGGAGTAGGTGCTCTCGTCCAGCGTCGCCAGCACGTGCACGCTGCCGCGCGGGTTGGTGCGGTAGTTGTACCACTCGTCCAGCCGGGTCCAGCGTTGCGGCAGCGTCGCTGTGGACGGGTGCACCTGGTCGGCCACCTTGATGGTGGCGGTCTGGTTGGCCGGGTGCGAGGCGAAGTACGCCCCGACCAGCCCGCCGTACCAGGGCCACTCGTACTCGGTATCAGCGGCGGCGTGCACGCCCACGTACCCTCCGCCGCCCCGGATGTAGCGTTCGAACGCGGCCTGCTGGGTCGCGTTGAGTACGTCGCCGGTGGTGGACAGCCAGATCACCGCGGCGAACCGGGCCAGGTTGGCGTCGGTGAACTGGGCCGAGTCCTCGGTGGTCTCGACGGTGAACCCGTTGGCGGCGCCGAGCTGCTGGATGGCGGCGATGCCGGGGGCGATGGAGCCGTGCCGGAATCCGGCGGTCTTGCTGAACACCAGCACGGTGAACGGTGCGGCGCTGGCCGCAGGTGGCGCGGCCACTATGCCGCCGGCCACGAGGACCGCGCTCAGCACGGCGCCGAGCCACGATCTCAGGGATCTGCGCACGGTAGTTCCTTTCCACAGTGTGGTTGGAGCGTGCGCCGATCACGCCTGTTCAGGAGGTGGTGGTGCCGTGGATGGTTGCGGCTCGCCCAACGCGTCGCCGCCGCAAGCCGTGAGACATCTAAATACATCGTCACGGCTGGTCGCCGGCCCGTCAAGGCTCTCCCGACATCCGAGAGAGCGCTCTCCACCTCGCCGAAAAAGAGACATAGCGAACGATCGGCGCAGTCGCTCCGCGACTGCGCCGATCGTGTTTCGAGCTGGACTCAGCCCTGGCGGCCCTTCCACTGCGGATTGGCGCGGTTGACCACGACCACCCGGCCCCGCCGGCGAACCACCACCGAACCCGGCTTCCGCTTCAGTGACCGCAGCGAGGTGCGTACCTTCATGTCTGTCTCTCCTCGGCTCGGGTCCTACCTCGTGCCGTACGCAGGAAGAAACACCGGACCGGGCGGCGGGATTCCCAAGGCGAGATCAAGGCGGGCTGGCGGTGCCGCGACCCCGGGGCATGACCCCGCGCGGGTGGTGTCGTACCCGTGGACGATGATCACCTCATGGCTGTTCCGGCATCCCTGCGCGATTCATTGGGTGATCCGTCGTTCTGGGCGCGGTACACCTTCGCCCACGAGGACGGCCCCGGCGCCGACCGGCTCGGCGACCTCCGGGACGACCTGGACGACGACCTCGACGACGAGGATCCGGACTCGGAGGACACGGCCCTGGAGGTGGAGTTCGATGTCGGCGACGGCTGTCGCCTGCTGCTGAGCATCGATCTTCCGACCGACTCGCACAGTCTGGAGATCGCCGTCGCGGGCTCGGCCGACCGGGCCGAGCTGGGCTGGGACGACCTGGCGCACTGGCACCCGTACGCGCTGCGCTGGTCCGAACTCGACCTGATCTGCCGGGCGGTCGCGGCCCTCGACCCGAGCCTTCCCCACCCTGGCGCGGCACTGGCGCTGCTGTGCCGATTCGCCGCGGTCTTCGAGGACGACGACGTGGACGCCGCCCTCGCCGCCGTGGAGGCGGCGTACGCCTCGCTACGCCCACGCCAGTGGGACGGCTACTGGCCGCGCGGGACGGACTGGCTCGACCGTGCCGACTTCCGCGGTCAGCACGTGGTCTGGCAGCGCGATCAGGCCGGCAACCGGTGGGCCCGCCAGGACGACGGATCGGAACGGGACTTCTACAGCACCCGCGGCGAACCGGCACCGGACGGCTTCCCGCACGCCCAGCTGACAACCCTGCTGGCTGCCGCCAACGCCACCATGAAGAACAGCACGACCTGAGCACGGTGGGCCGAGGGCCAGAAGCCCCCGGTCACCGGCCAGCCGCCTACCCCTGCCGGATCGCCTCACCGGCAATCTCGATGCGGACGTTCTTGCCGACCAGGACACCACCGCTTTCCAGGGCCACGTTCCACACCAGGCCGTAGTCCTCGCGGTTGATCTCCGCAGTCGCGCTGAACCCGAAGATGTCCTGCCCGTACGGGTCGCGTCGGGCGCCGCCGAACTCGACCTGGAGGTCGACCTCGCGCGTGATCCCCTTGACGGTCAACTCGCCGGCCAGCACGAAGCGCCCGCTCACCTGGGACGGTTCCTCCACCACCGTCCGTCGGCCGAGCCGGTGGTTCTTCAGCTTGGCCCAGTAGAAGATCGGATCGGTCTTCTCCAGCAAGGCGATCCCGGTGCTGCGGTACTCCAGGGTGGGAAACTGCTCCACGTCGAGGAAATCAGCACTGCGCAGGTGCGTGTCCCGATCGGTATTCGCCGTATCGACGCTGCCCGCCTGAATGGTCACCGCGATCGATGACTGAAGCGGATCCTCCGCGACGAGGATCTCGGCGCTCGCTTCCCGGAATTCGCCTCGAACGGGACTCACCATCATGTGCCGGGCAACGAACCCGAGTCGCTTGTGGGCGGCGTCAAGCTGGTAGCTGCCGGGGGTGGGAATGGACATGCCGTCCCAGATTCGCGTGGAACCGGTCATCGCTCGCTACTTCCTCCCCCGACTTGCTCAAGCCCGCCTCCGCCCGCCGAGGCCGCTGGCATCGGGGCAGGCAAGACGATTATCCGCCGCCAAGCATAGGGAGGTCAGCAGTGCCTAACCCGCATCAGGAAGGAGTGGCGGTCGTGAGGACGATCACTATTTCCGCGACAGTTCAGCATCAAGCGGGGACCAATCAGGAATCGGCCGGCAAATGGTGTATCGAGCCGATCGTCGGACGAGAGCGTAATACATGGCGCATTACACCACTCCAATCCACGCTCGGCAGGCTCCGGTCGTGCTCGCGGCACCGCCACGACCGTGCACGGACAGTGGTCGTCACCTCACGGACTGAGGCGCTCCATCGCCAGAGAAAGGGGTCCCTCACCAGGCGATACGCCTGGTGAGGGACCGACGGGCCGGTCTACAGGAGACGCTGCCTGGTCAGAAGCCCAGCGCGTCCCTACCCCCGACCACCGGAAGCACCAGCGTGCTGCCATTCAGGTACACGGTGACCTCGCTGCCGACGGCGCCCGCGTCGCGCGCCGGCCGGTTCGACGTCGGGTTCGCGTTGTAGTTGCCGGTGATGACGACGCCGATCCGGTGCCCTGCCGGAATGATGTGCTCAGAGGGGAGCGTCGTCCAGCGCACGTTGTACTTTTGGCCAGGAATCAGTGCCTGGCTCCGCCGCAGGTCGGCGGAGTTCTTGGCATCGATGTGGCCCCAGGCCAGAACCCGCTCGGGCGTGATCGCGACGCTCGCCTCCATCGGCTCGGCGCACCCGGTCCGGCTGACCAGGTCCTCGGGCTCGCAGGACTCATGGATCACCTCCAGCGGTTCCTTGCCCGCCACGGTGACGGTCGGGCCGGCGCCGTAGTCGACGAGGAGGGCCGAGAGCAGCGAGGTCTCGGCCGTCGTCGACATCCGGACGGCCACCTTGGGCGTGCCGGAGAGACGCAGGTCCTTCGTGAGCGGCGGGGTCACGTAGGCGAGCCGGCCGGACTTGGCCTGCTGGGCGTCGCCGATCTTGACGGCCTGCGACTCGATCTGGTCGACGAAGCTCTGCCGGGGGTTACCGCCGGCGTTGTCGAACGACAGCGTTCCCGCCACGTCGGCCGTGGCCGGGCCGAAGCGCAGGCTGACGTCCTTGACGTTGGCGTCCGGCCAGGTCGAGTGGGTCTCCCAGGTGCCGTCGGGCCGCTGGATGTCCGCCATCGGCTCGTTCATGATTCCGTTCGGAATGTCGTGCAGCCAGTGGTCCATCCACTTGTGCATGACCCGCTGCCACTCCGCCAGCCGGACGCTGGTCGGGTTGACGTGTGCGCCCCGGTGGATCCAGATCTTACGCGGCATCTGGCGCTTCTCGACCTCGCGCCACAGGTCGGCGAAGTGCATGGTCTTGACGTTGTAGTCGGTGAGGCCGTGCACCATGAACACCGACGTGTTGACCGTCTTGATCTTGTTGGCGTCCGGCAGGTAGCTCCGCTCCTGCCAGAACGGCGTGAAGTTGGAGGCGCTGGCCACCTCGGCGTCGCCGACCGCGGTGATGACGGACTCACAGGCCGGTGCCGACGCGGCGCCGGGCAGCACCCGGCCGACCGAGACGTAGTCCGCGAGCCACTCGGTGTACCTGTGGTTGACGTTCTCGCTCCAACTCGACCAGGCGATGCCCTGGTCGTTCACGTACTTGTACCAGCTGGAGATCGCGGCGATCGGCACCACCGTCCGCAGGCCGGGGACGCCCTGCGTGGCGACCGCGTTGGGCAGCGTGCCGACGTACGAGACACCCTGCATGCCCACGTTGCCGGTGCTCCAGTCGGCGACCGCCGCGCGTCCGTCGTGGTAGAAGCCAGGAGCGCGACCGTTGAGCCAGTCGACCACCGCCTTGATGCTGATCGTGTCCTCGACGCCGCCAGTGGTTGGGCAACCGAACGACCGCGAGGTGCCCTGCATCTCGACCTGGACTACGGCATAGCCGCGGGGGACGAAGTACTCGTCCCACCAGCCGGCGAAGCCGCGCGTCCGGTCCGGTAGGGGATCACCGGGATCCCGGCCGTAGTACGGGCTGGCCTCCATGATGGTCGGCACGCGCAGACCGGCTTCGGTCTCCGCCGGCCGGATGACGTCGACCGCGATCAGGTCCCGACGGCCGTCGCCGTCGCTGTCCATCGGCGCTTCGACGTAGACCACTTCCTGAATCGCGTCGCCGTACGAGAAGACCGGCTGGGTGACACCGTTCTCGATCACGATCCCGGGGGCATCCGCCGTGGCGCCCGCCACCGCGGGCACCCCCATGACTGCCACCCCGACGACCGTTCCGACGGCGATCAATCGCCGTGCAATTCCCATGTCTCCACCTCCGCCTGCTCCCAGCAAGATCCGGTGGAGAAATCCTCATCTATATTTATCGGCATGGTCAACGGCCGATTGTAGCGGGAACACTCCTATCTGTTACGACACCTGCCGGACCCGCGAGCCAGCATCTGTCGGCTCAATTGGTCGGCCCGGGCCGTCACAGGAGATCCCTACACTCCGGGCATGACCGACGCTTACACCGTCTTCTGGCCGCAGGATCGTTGCGCCGCCGCGACCTCAGTGGTCGCCGAAGGGCTGCCCCTGCAGGTGCTCTTCGGTGGCCCACACCTGTCGCTGCCCAGTTTCGTACGCGCGAAGGTCAGCGCCGGCGATCTCGTCTACCCCGTCGGCGTGCACAGCCAAAAGCTGTACGTGCTGGGACGGATGCGCGTCATGGAAGTGGTCGCGTTCACCCCCGAGGACCACGACCACGGCCAGCTCTACCGTCACCTCGACCGCTTTCCGCAGTGGCGATTCCTGACCGGCAGCTGCATGAACGAGGTAGTTCTGGGTGAGAACGGCACGGGCCTGCGTCTCGACGCCGCCATGCCGCCCCAGGTGCTACGGGGGTTGACCTACCGTTCGCAGCGCGCCACGCGGACGGTCAAGCACGTCACTGAGGACGGCAAGCTGACCCGCTCCCTGGGCGTCCAGGGCATCTACCGACTGGCCGCCCACTGCGTGGAGGACCTTGACGCCGTCCTGGCCCAGCCGTCGAACGAGACGAGTTCGGCCTTCGGGAGGACGGCTCGTACGCCGGCCACCACGCTGGCACAGACCGACGCCCTGTTCTGGCAGTCATTCCGCAATGCCTGAGTGCGCCAACAACGAGCGCGCTCTGGCCGTCAATGTCTGCGTGATCAGGTGCAGTACCGTCGTGCCGTGCATTTCGTGTATCGCTCGCACTATGAGGGCCGGCTGAGCAAGCGGATCCGGCGGCTGCCGGACGAGACCGTGCTGGATTGGTTCCGGCGCGGCTGGGACTGCGACGATCCGGAGTCCTGGGTCGAGAACGAGCTGGGCGTCGACGTCTACGGCCTCGACTCGATCTTCGAAGCGGCGCGCGAGCACGGCCTGCCCAGGCCGGCAAGCACCAACGAGCTGCGCGAACTCCTGCACGAGCACCTGTACGTCGAAGGTGACGAGGACTCGATCCGGCTCGACGATCACAGCCTCCGGGTACGGACCGACGACGACGAGGTGGAGCTGGCCTACTTCTTCCTCGACGACGAGGTGGTCGCGAGCGCCCCCGGCCGGTTGGCGTACCTGTTCCAGTCGTGGCCGCTGCCCGGTGGGGATGGCGGGCGGGCACCGTTCGCCGCCGAGGTGCCGGTGGCGGTCGCTGCGCCCGCCGGCAGCGATGCCGCCAACACGTACGCGGTGTTCCTCACGTTCTACGACGGCGAAAGCCTTGCCCGCACCCAGCCGCTGGTGTTCCCGGGGGTCGGGCTGCCGGACCTGGCCGGGCATCTCCGGACCGTGGACCTCGACGGCGCTGCGGAATGGCCAGAGGAACTGCTCGTTCTGCGCGCACTTGTCGCGCCCGGAGAGGACGCCGTCGGGCCGGCGCTGGAGCGCTGCAACCGCTGGCCCGGCTTCAACCTCAACGCCGAGCCGTGGCCGGATCTGCCCAACGACCACGACACCGCCCACCGTCAGGCCATGGAGCTGCTAACGGCCGGCCAGTACGTCGACGGCCGGCGCCCCGACGCGTCGCACATCGAGGTCGGCGAGCATCTCGCCCAGGTCAGCATGCACTGTAGTGAGTCGTTCGGATACCAGCAGTGGTTCCTGTTCGACACCGGATGGGCCGCCGCCCACCCCGAGCTGGCCCAGTCACTGCTGCGCTACGGCAACCACTGGGATCCACTGGAGGACTGGAAGGCACCCGGCGCATGACGTTCTGGGTCCATTACCTGGTCCCGCCCGGCGCAGCCGGCGACGGAATGCCCGTGCCCACCGGGGATGAGATCCTCGGGTTCGCGCAGGCGGTCGATCTCGGCCCGACCGACCGGATCGTCGAGTTCTCCATCCTCGCGGCCGGCGACGGATACGAGATCACCACGGACATCGACTGCACGTCACTGCTGCGCGGACGGGCCGAGGAGGTCGCCGCCGCCCGGGCCGTGGACGCCTGGGTGCTCGATCTCGCCTCCCGCGCTGTCCGGATCCACGAGCTGCTGTTGCACCGTTGGTACGAGGTCTGTTCGGAGTCCCATCGGTCGTCGATCGAGGCGATGGAACGATGGCTGACAGCGCACGACCCGGCGGGAGATTACTGGGCAGCGCTCGGCACGGCGGCCAGGCCCCGCACCAGGACGTGACCAGGGCGCTCCCCCGGCGGATCGTCAGGGGAGGTCGAGGACACCGACGGTCTGGCCACCGCTGCGTTCACCGGTGGGCCGGAAGCCCAGCCTGAGGTAGAAGCCCTCCGGCCCGCCGGGGCGAGGCTCCCAGGTGACATAGGCCCGGGTGCCGCCGTCGGCACGGATCTGCCGGCAGACAGCTTCGACCGCATACCGGCCGTAGCCGCGTCCCTGGGCGTCGGCCGCGATGTTCAGCCGCCAGAGCCCAGAGCGCAGGTCGGCGGGATCGCGGTCGGGATCCCATGGAATGTTCAGGAAGGCCATGAGGAAGCCGACCAGCCGATCGCCGTCGTAGATCAGCCTCGGCCAGGCGTGGTCGGGGAAGACGTACGCCTCGGCGAGCGACTTGACCACGGGAGCGACCAGGTCCTCCTGGTCGGGGCGCACGGACAGCGCGAGTGCCGCCTCGTAGTTCTCCGGGGTGATCCTCTCCAACCGCACGGGCGGACCATAGCGGGGTGCTCGGCATTGCGGCCGAGCACCCCGCCGTCTCTCGGTTCACTGCTACTTGGCGGCCCTGATCGGTTGGGTTTCCTTTGACTGGGCGACGCCCGGGACGGTGTTCGGGCGGGTTGCGGTCACCTGTACGGACAGGCGGTGGCCGACGTCATCGGCCTGGGGTGCGTACTGCCGTCCGGTCGCGCCGGCGATCGGTGCGCCGTCGCGCAGCCACTGGTACTCGAAGGTGAGGCCACGCTGGTTCCACTCTCCGGGGGTGGCCGAGAGAACCTTGCCGATCTTGGCCGCCCCGTCGATCTCAGGGCGGTCCTTCGCGACGGGCGCCGGTGCCAGTGCCGGGACCTGGAGGACGCCCTCGGCGCTGGTGTTGCCCGCGACGTCGGTGGCGCGGTAGCGGATGGTGTGTGCTGCGGCGTCGCGGTTCAGGGGCGACAGGTAGGGCTGCCAGGGGCCGTCGTTCACGCGGTACTCGGTCCGGGCTACCCCGGAGTCGGCATCGCTGCTGCTGATGGTGACAGCCCGGTCGGTGAGGGTCGCGTTGACGGTCGGCGCGACCAGGTCGACCTTGACGGTCAGCGACCAGGGGTCGCTCCACCACAGGTTGACGCCCTGTGCCCGATAGTCGATGCGGTGGGTGCCGGCCGGCAGCGTGACCGGCTCCCGGTACGGGAACCAGCCGTCCCCGTCGAGCTGGTACTCGATCAGCCGTACGGCTGGACCGGCGGTGAGGGTCAGGGCCGCGCCGGAGCCGTACCAGCCGTCCGCGCCCGGGTTGGAGACGGTGGCCTGCGGCTGGCCGCCTTCGTAACGCAGCGGCGCGACGCTGGTCAGGGTGGGGATCACCGGCCGGATCGTGCCGTCCGCGTTGAAGTGGAGCCGGTCGATGGTGGTTTCCCGGTGTGTGCCGTCGCCGCCCGGGATCGCGAAGCGGTGGTAGGCGATGTACCAGTCGTCGGTGCCGGGGACCTGGAGGATGGAGTGGTGCCCGGTGCCGAGGATGCCCTGGCTGGCGTCCTTCGTGAGGATCTCGCCCCTGCTGGTGAACGGCCCCAGCGGGCTGGTGCCGGTGCCGTAGCCGACGCGGTAGTTCTCGCTGCGGGTGTCGTCGATGGACCAGGACAGGTAGTACGTGCCGTTCCGCTTGTTCATGAACAGGCCCTCACGGAAGCCGGTGAGGTTGGTGAGCCGCACCCGCTTGGTGACGTCGTAAGAGATCATGTCCTCGTTGAGCGGGACGACGTAGGCGTTGCCGTTGCCCCAGTAGAGGTAGCTGGTGCCGTCGTCGTCGGTGAAGACGGCGGGGTCGATCTGCTGGGCGCCGTTGTAGTCGGCCTTGTCCACCAACGGCTTGCCGAGCGGGTCGACGAACGGCCCGAGCGGCGAGTCGGACACGGCGACCCCGATGTTCTGCGCCGCGGAGAAGTAGAAGTAGTACTTGCCGTCCTTCTCGATCGCCGCAGGGGCCCACGCGTTGGTGTCGGCCCAGGAGATGTCCGGCCCGAGATCCAGGATCGTGTCGTGCTCGGTCCAGTCGACCAGGTTCCGGCTCGACCACACCTTGAACGTGGAGCTGCCCCAGTTCGGGTATCCGTCGGTGGTGGCGTAGATGTAGTAGGTCTCGCCGAACCGGACGATGTTCGGGTCGGCGTTGAATCCGGGCAGGACCGGGGAGCGCATCTCGACGGCCCGTACGGTCCATTCGCGGGTCGTACCGGACTGGCTGGTGACGGTGAGGGTGACCGGCGACGAGTAGTCGCGTGGTCCGGCCGGCGTGATCGTGGAGGTCGGCGCGACCTGGTAGGCGGGATCGAGGTCGCGCAGATCGGTGCCCGGCTTGACCGGCAGGGTGATGGTGCTCGTCGCCGAGTCGATCAGCGCGGCGACCTTCAGGCTGTCGAGCTGTACGCCGGTGACGCTGGTGCCGTTCGCGCCGAGTCCGGCGACCTCGGCGTCGGTGAGTGCCCGGCTGTAGATCGAGAAGTCCCGGACCCGGCCCTTGAGGTACCGGTCGGCGGCGTAGAGAGAACGGCCGATGTAGTTGGCGGTGGTACGGCCGTTGCCGATGTCGCCGGGGCGGTTGACCACTCCGGTTCTCTCGGCCACCCGGATCCCGTCCAGGTAGATCCGGGCGGTGCCGGTGGCGTCGAGGGTGTACGTCAGTGTCTTCCACACCCCGCGCGGCACCGCACTGGCGCTGGCGGCGGTCTCCTCACCGGTCCAGTTCCGCAGGCTGATGGAGGTCCGGTAGTTGTTCCCGGTGGTGAACAGGTAGCCGTTGCCCGCGCCGCCGGCGTCGGTGTTGCCCAGGCCCCAGATGAAGTAGGGCGTGGCCTGGTCCGTGGCGATGTTGACGTCCAGGGAGACGGTGATCTCGGTGAGCCCGGACATGATGTTGTCGGGGAGCCGGACGTGGCCGTTGCCGCCGCCGAGGTTCAGGGAGCCGCCGCTCCAGGTGGCGTCACCGGACAGCGTTGCGTGGTAGCCGTTGCCGGAGTCGTCGGTGGCGGTGGCGCCCGTGTTCTGGTCGAGCGGGTAGTGCGCGACCAGGCCCTGTTCGGTGCGCTTCACCGGAGGTGGTGCGTCGAGGAGGGCGTCGAGTTCCCGTTGGGTGACCGGGATGACCGTTCCGTGACGGGGGCTGGCGGGCAGGCTGTACGACGCCGGCACCCGCCAGTTCGGGTTGTCGAGGTCGTTGGTGCCGAGCGGGATGTAGCCGCGTCCGCCGTACTCGTCGGCGAACAGGTAGTACGCGAAGCCTGAGGTGTCGCCCGGGTTCGTCTTGAACACGGTCGGGCCCTCGACGGCGGAGGTTCCGGCCTTGCGGCCGATGCACGAGTCGACCGCGGACCACGAGGGCCTACCGGGCAGGTCGACGGCGGTCAGCGAGGAGGACTTCTCCTGGATGATGTCCGAGCACCCGGTGCCGCCGCCGCCCTCGTCCTTTGTGAAGCGGTGGTAGGTGTCGCCGGACTTGATGACCGTCGAGTCGATGCGCGAGCCGCCCGGGTCCTGCCAGATCGTCGGTTCGCTGAAGGTGACGAAGTCGCGGGTGGTGGCGGCCAGCATCCGGTTGTAGGTGTTGCCGGTGTGGTTCGGGTCGTCGGCGGCGTACAGCTTGGAGGCCCAGAAGACGAGATACTCGCCGCGGTTGTCGTCCCAGTACGCCTCCGGCGCCCAGGTGTTGCCGGCGGTCGGCGGCGAGACCAGCACGTGTCGCTGCTCGGACCAGTTCACCAGGTCGGTCGACTCCCAGACCTCCAGGTACCGGCTGCCTTGACGCTGGGCGACATCCCAGTTGCCGTTGCGCCCGATCGACAG
Organism: Micromonosporaceae bacterium KJ-029; assembly: GCA_005402585.1. GTDB lineage: Bacteria > Actinomycetota > Actinomycetes > Mycobacteriales > Micromonosporaceae > Micromonospora. Next base: position 191,212 of record BIFP01000035.1, read on the forward strand.
GTCGGTGGCGATCAGGTAGAACCGGTCGCCCTCCGGGGACCGGATGAGGAACGGGTCACGCAGGCCGAGGGTGCCGTGGGTCGACTCCAGTTTCGGCTGGCCGCCGTTGACCTCGGTCCAGCGCAACGCGTTGTTGCCACGACTGGCCGCGAAGTAGATCTTCTCTCCGGCGATCGTGTTCCCGGTGAAGTAGCTGAACGCGTAGCCGGCGTACGGCTCGGGTGCGGGCAGTTCACGGACCGTGAGTTCGATGGCCCGCTCGGCGGTCGCCGTGCCGACGGTGGCGGTGGCGGTCACCGTCACTCGTGCATCACCGGCGCCGTGCGCCGGGCGGTGGACGACGCCGTCGGCGGCGACGATCGCCGGCTGGCTGGAGCGCCAGGTGACGGTGGCCCCGTGCCGGCCGGTGGTGGGCATGGTGAGGTTGCCCCGCACGTCGTCGGCGTGGACCAGGGCCAGCGCGGCTGCTGCCGCTTCGGCCCGGCTCTGATCCGACTCGTTGGGCAGTACGGTGGCGGTGAACGTCCTGGTGTCGCTCGCGGAGCCCCGGGTCAGCGTGGCCGTCAGGGTCACCCGGGCGGGGCCGGCGGACGAGGCGGGGCGGGTCACCACGCCGGTCGGGCTGATCGTCGCCGGGTCGCTGGAGGCCCAGGCGATCGTTGAGCCGTACGCGCCGGTGGTGGGCAGGGTCAGGTTGCCGGTCACCGCGGACAGGTCGCCGAGGTCGAGGGCGGCGGTGTCGGCGGTCAACCGCGTGGTGTCCGCCATCGCGATCGCCGCCACCTCGTCGGGGTCGAGCGCCCGGTCGTAGATCCGGAAGTTCAGCACCTTGCCCTTGAGGAACCGGTCGCTGGCGTAGTTGGACCTGCCGAGATTGTTGTTGGTCGTGGTGCCGTTGCCGACCGCGCTGGGCAGCACGGTGACGGCGGTGTTCCGGGCGACCTGCACGCCGTCCTCGTAGAGGGTGCCGGTGGTGCCGGTCTGGGTGTAGGTGACGGACTTCCACACGCCCCGGGTCAGATTCGAGCCCTTGCTGGTCACCCGCTCACCGGACCAGTTGGTCGTGGTGATCCCGGCGCGGAACGCGTCGCCGCTGGTGAACAGGTAGCCGGTGCCGGCGGAGGAGGTCGCCGAGTTGCCCAGGCCCCAGATGAAGTACGGGGTCTGCTGGGTGGGTTCGACGAAGACGTCGACTGAGACGGTGATGGCCGACAGCCCGGCCATGAGATTGTTCGGCAACTTCACGTGGTCGTCGACCCCGTCGAGCTGCAGCCCGTTCCGGCCGGTCCACGTGCCGCCACCGTTGACGGTGCCGTGGTTGCCGTTGCCGGAGCTGTCGATCGCCGTGGTGCCGCTGGTCTGGGTCAGGTCGTAGCGGACCAGCAGGCCGCTGGTGCCGTCGGCCGCAGCGGCTGCGGCCAGGCCGGGCAGAAGCCCGATGATCAGCGCCAGCAGGGTGCCGGCGACGAGTGAGCGGACGAGTGGACGCGGTGGCGTGGGGGTGGAAGCCGGTCTCTGGCGCGGGCGGCGAGTCGTTGGCATGACATTCCTTTGACGAGAATGTTAACGTTCACAACGATGAATCCTGTCCGCAATGGACGCGCGGTGTCAAGAGCCTGACCACCTCCCACCTGGACAAGCACGCTGACCCTCCAGGGTCAACGGAACCCGGACATCGCCGGTAGCCTCAGCGGCAGAAGGTGCCGGCGCGCGGACGTCTGCGCCGCTCCGGGTACGTGGCCGTCACCTCGCATGGCGTCGCGTTCGGCGGCCAGGTCATCCGCTGGGAGCAGATCGGGGCGGTCCACCGGGACAAAGAGGGCGTACACCTACGCCTGAAAGCATCCGAGCACCCGCGGTACGTCCCGCTCAGCGACCCGGACTGCGCCGTCTCTGACGACCGGCTCGCCGAGACGATCGAGTTCTATCTCGCCGACCCAAATCGGCGATCCACTCTCGACGGCGGACCGACCGGCTCGCCCTACCTGCCTCGAAAGGGATCCGACAGTGACAGAGCGTATGGGTGACCTGTTGGCCGAGGCGCTGCGGGCCGGGCTGGTGGACGGCCTGCACGCGGCCGTGGCGGTCCGCGGTGGCCGGACCCTGCTGGAGCACTACGGCACCGGTGAGGACTTCACCTGGGGCACGCCGCTGGGCGTCGTCGAGTTTGGACCCGAGACGTTGCATGACGTGCGGTCCGTCACCAAGAGCGTAACCGCATTGCTGTACGGCATCGCGCTCGGCGAGGGCCGGGTCCCCCACCCCGAAGAGCCGCTTCTGCGCCAGTTCCGGGCGTACTCCGACCTCGCCACCGATCCCGAACGGACCCGGCTCACCATCGAGCACGCGCTGACGATGTCGATGGGGCTGAAATGGCGCGAGGACGTCCCGTACGACAGCCCGGCGAACGACGAGATCGCGATGGAACTGGCTCCGGACCGGTACCGGTACGTGCTGGAACGTCCGATCGCGGAGCCACCCGGCCGCCGGTGGGCCTACTGCGGGGGCGCCACGGCGCTGCTCGGCCGCCTGATCGCCGACGGGACCGGGCAACCACTGCCGCAGTACGCCCGGGCGGCACTGTTCGCGCCGCTCGGCATCCACGACTTCGAGTGGAACGTCGGCGCGGACGGAGTCGCCTCGGCCGCGTCCGGGCTGCGACTCACACCGCGCGACCTGGCCCGGATCGGCGAGTTGATGCTCGCGGACGGAGCGTGGGACGGTCGCCGGATCGTCCCCGCGGACTGGATTCACACGATGCTCCAGCCCCGCCTGCGAACCGACTGGGGCACTCGATACGGCTACCACTGGTACCTGGAGACCATGGCGAGCCATCGACTGGTGGCCGGGATGGGCAACGGCGGTCAACGGCTTGTCGTCCTGCCTGACCTGGACCTGACCGTGGCCATCACCGCCGGCAACTACGACGACCCCGACCATTGGCGTACCCCGGCGGCGCTGCTGGAGCACGTCATCCTGCCCGCAGCGGAGTGACGGTGTACCGAAGGCCGCTGGGACGTCGCGGCCGAGGCCGCCCTGTCTAGGCGGTGACGTGGGTGACTCGGATGAACCTGACGGGTTCGCTTCCGTCGTTGCGGTAGCCGTAGTCGCGGTCGGTGGCGAGCCGCGCCGATGCACCCGGGTCTAGGACGGTGTCGTCGTGGCCGTCGGCGATCAGGGTGAGGACGCCGCTGATGACCAGGAACAGTTCTTCACTGCCGGGTGGGTCCGGCTCGGCCCGGTAGGCGTCTCCGGGGGCGAGGGTCCAGTCCCACAAGGCCGCCGACGGGCGCACCGTGCTCGCGGCGGAGAGCACGGCGTGGCTTCCGGCGGCTGAGGACCAGATGCCGGTGGCGGTACCCGGGGCGTTGACGACCAGCGTCCCCGGCCGGGTCTCCTGGGCAAGGGACGCGAAATCGGTGCCGAGGGCGTGGGCGACCTTGGCGACGGTGACCAGGCTGGGGTTGGCATCGCCGAGTTCGATGTGGCTCAGCATTCGCACGCTCACCCCGGAGGCGTCGGCCAACTGCTGCATCGTCATCCCGGCCTGCTGGCGGCGCCGGCGTACCTCCTGGCCGACCCGTTCGACGAACGGGTCGCTCCAGCCGGCTTCGGCCTCCATCGACACCTCCGCGCTCGGGCCCGGTCGGGCAGGCGACTCGCCGCCGGAGCCCGGCGGCGACCTGCAGCATATTGCACATGACCCGCGATCTGCACTATGTTGCATGTGCTGGTGAAACAGGTTGCAGCGGCTTGGGCGCGATCCCCCAGCAGTTGACCACCCGCGCTGCTTCAGAACCAGGGCCGACCGCCGCAGTGCGGCTCGACAGTCAGGAGACCGACTTGACCTCCATCGCCTCCGCCGCCACCGGATCGGCCGGGTTCGACGTCACCGCGCTGAGGGCGCAGTTCCCGTCCCTGGCCTCGGGCATCGCGCACTTCGACGGTCCGGGCGGCACGCAGACGCCACGGCGGGTCGCCGACGCGATCGCCGCCACCATCACCAGCCCGCTGTCCAACCGCGGCACCGGCTCGGTGTCCGAGGCCAACGCCGACGCCGCGGTCACGGCGTTCCGGCAGGGCTACGCCGACCTGCTCGGCGTCCCCGCCCGCGGGATCGTCCACGGGCGCAGCGCCACGCAGCTGACCTTCGACTTCTCCCGGGCGATCGCCCGGCAGTGGCGCCCGGGTGACGAGGTCGTGGTGACCAGGCTCGACCACGACGCCAACGTCCGGCCCTGGGTGATCGCCGCCGAGAACGCCGGCGCGGTGGTGCGCTGGATCGACCTCGACCCCGTCACCGCCGAACTCGACTCCGCGTCCGTCGAGGCCGCCGTCACCGAGCGGACGCGGCTGGTCGCCGTCACCGCTGCGTCGAACCTGCTCGGCACCAAGCCCGCGGTGCGGGCGATTGCCGACGCCGCGCACGCCGTCGGCGCGCTGGTCCACGTCGACGGCGTGCACTACACCGCGCACCAGTTCGTCGACGTCCCCGCCCTCGGCGCTGACCTGTTCGTCTGCTCCCCGTACAAGTTCCTCGGCCCGCACTGCGGTGTCCTGGCCGCCGACCCCGACCTGCTCGAAACCCTGCACCCGGACAAGCTGCTGCCCTCCACCAACGCTGTCCCCGAACGCTTCGAACTCGGCACCCTGCCCTACGAGACCCTCGCCGGCGCCACCGCCGCCGTCGACTTCCTCGCGGAGATCGCCCCCGGAGCAGTCGGAGCCACGGAAGCCGGCTCCTCCCGCCGGGAGCGCCTGCGGGCCTCCCTGCACGCCGTCGACGAGCACGAGACGCGCCTTCGGCGCCTGCTCGAGGACGGACTCGCGGCACTGGGCGCCGAGGTGGTCGTGCACTCCCGGGCGGCCGACCGCACCCCGACCCTGCTGATCACCCTGCCCGGCCGCAAGACCTGGGACGCCTACCAGTTCCTCCTCGGCCGCGACGTGCTCGCCCCCGCCGGGTCCTTCTACGCGTACGAGCCGTTCCGCCGCCTCGGCCTGGACGACGAGCACGCGCTCCGGCTCGGCCTGGCCCCCTACAACGACGACACCGACGTCGCCCGCGTCCTGGACGGGCTGGCCGCCTTCCTGGCCAAGTGACCAACGAACGCCCGCACCGACCCGAGGCCCGGCGCCCCGCGCGGGCGGCGGGTGGGTAGGTTGCGCCGATGAGTCGAGAGGATCAGGTCCGAGCGGCCTCGCCCGGCAGTCGCCTCGTGCTGTCCGCACAGTTGCTCCTGGCCGCGTGTCGGCAGCGTCGGTGTGCTCCTCTCTGCGGCACTGCACGTCGGCGACCTCCCCGCTGTCCTGGACCCAGGGTTGGAACGACTGGGCGACCCGAAGGAGTCGATCCCGCCGGTCGGTCCGGACTCCGTCTGGAACCCGCTGGCCTGGGTGTTCGGCCTCAGCCGTGCGGTGGCGATGTTTGTCTACCCGGTCGCGTTCGTCACCGTGGCCCTCGGGATCGTGGCCCTTGTCCGCACCTGGCGGGTCGGCGACCGGAGAGCGTTCGGTTGGCTCACCATCGGCACGGCCGGGTGGTGTGCGCTGGCCGCGATCGCCCTGACACCGTACGGCACGCAACTGCACCACTGGCTGCTCGACTGAGCCCTCAGCCTTCCGATCAGGTCAGGCTGTGACAGCAGCTCGCCTGGTTGCCGCCCGCGCGCTTCGCGGCGTACATCGCGCTGTCCGCGTGGGTGAGGGTCTGCGCGAGCGAGTACGCGGGGCCGGTGGCGACCCCGACGCTGACGTTTGCCCGCCAGGCGGTCATGCCGGCAACGGCGTCCACGGTCCGCTGGGCCACTTCCCTGGCGGCCGCGGAATCGGCGCCCGGAAGGATGGCGACGAACTCGTCTCCGCCCAACCGGGCCACGAAATCGCCGTTCCGGACGCTGGTGGTGAGCACCTGCGCGACGGCGCGCAGCACGTCGTCGCCGGTGGAGTGCCCCAGCGAGTCATTGATGTGCTTGAACCGGTCCATGTCCACAGCCAACACCGCCACCACCGGATCGGCGGCGGTGTCCGGCGCGGCCAGCTGCCGCAGGAAGTTGTCAAGACCACGACGGTTCGCCACGCCGGTGAGCGGGTCGGTCTGCGCCGCCCGCTCGGCCTGCTCGTGCCGCCACCGCAGGACGTCGTACGACTGCATGGTCATCGCCGTGTGCAGCCAGCGGTGCCGCTGGCGCCACAGCAGTTCCGCGAGTGCGTCTCCGTAGGTGAGCCCCGGGGTCGCGTCGGGCGATCCGTTCGCCGACAGCAGCACCGCGTGCGTACGGTGCAGCGCCGCCGAGATGAGCCAGTCGGTATCGGGTGACAGGGAGGCGACGGCGTCCTCGATCACGCGCAGCGCCTCGCCCGGGCGCCCGGAGCGGCGGAGCGCGACGGCGTGGAACGGTCGGCACAGCAGCAACTCCTGCTGCTGTTCCTCCAGCCCGGAGGTCTGCAGGAGCGCGATGTACCTGGGGATGTCGGCCGCCGCACCGGTCGGGTCCTGGCGATCCGCGCGCGAGCACGCCGCGTACAGCAACGCCAGCAGCCGCCACACCTCCGCCTTGGGTCCGGAAGCCTCCCCCGCCGCCCGCAGCGCGTGCTTCTCGGCGACGGTGGTGTGCTCCTCCGCCTCGGCGACCTGACCGACCTGATACAGCTCCAGCGCCCACAGGAGGTTCAGCTCCGCAAGATTGCAGAGCCACATCGCACGGTTGCCGTTGTCCGGGTACGCCGCTCGGCAGGTCGCTTCGTACGCCGCCTGGAACTGGGGCGCGGCCAGCTCGTAGAGGCGCAGTTGCGCGTAACCGATCGCGATGCCGGTGCGGGCGTTGCTCAGGATCACCGGATCAGGTTCGTCGGCGAGCAAGGCAGTCTCGGCGCTGACGAGGTCGCGCAGTACCGCCTCGATGTCGAACTCGGCGATGTCCTGGTGGCCCAGGCGCAGCCGCCGGGTCGCCCGCAGCGACAACGCGCAGGAACGCCAGCCGACGCCGCATTCGCGGTCAGCGGCGGCCAGCATCAGATCAGCGGCGGCAATGGCGGCACGCAGGTCACCCAGCCGGGTCAATGCCACCACGCGGGCGAAATGCATCGCCGACGGGCCGTCGCACATCGCTCCGGTGGATCCGCGAAGCGTCTCCTCGGCGACCGCCAGCACCTGGGCCGCGGCGCCGGCCTGCGCCTCTTCGGCAAGACGCAGGGCCCGGAGAGTCACATCGTCCATGCGGTCCTCCGCGCCGCCCAGGGAAGAAACAGGCCGATGCTACGTCAATCGCTCCACTTCGGGGAGTCGCCGCCGGCCCACCCCGGCCGCACCCATTCGTCGGAAACGGGTTGCGGCCGACGGCGGCACTGGGTAGAAGTAGCGAACTGATCTACGAGAAAGGAGGGCTGAGCGATGTACACCACGCACCCCGCGCTCGTGTCCTCCCGGGGCGACCAGCTCAGCTGATCCCGGCGGGAGCAGGGCGCCTTCGGACGGAGAAGGACTTGACTCTGCACCACCCTGACCTGACCCTGCGCCCGATCACCGGGCCTGACGAACTGGAGCTGTTCAACAGCATCCCGTACGCCCTCAACAAGGAAATCGGCAGCGACCTGGCGGCCGGCCGCCGCCGCCCGGAATGGCTGTGGCTCGCCCTGCGCGGCGATCGCGTGGTGGCCCGGGCCGGGTGGTGGTCGCGCCCCGGGGACCAGCACCCCCTGCTGATGGACATCTTCGACCTCGCCGGAGACATCGACGACGGCGTGCGGTTGCTGAACCGCGCGCTGCCCGCCGTGGTACCTGCCGGGGCGAAGCCACCGGAGTACGGCCGGTTCCTCCCCCCGGACTGGCGCGACCACCCCGACACTCGGCAGGCGGCCGAGCACCGGATGGAAGCCCTCGAACGGATCGGCGCCAGATTGTTCGTCGAGCGGCTCCGCCTGGAATGGCGACCCGGCACGCCCATCGCCGAGCCCAGCGGACGGCTCACCTTCCGGCCGATCCACCAGCCCGGAGAGCTCATCGAACTCATGACGCTCGTGCTTGACGGCACCCTCGACGCGCACAGCCGCGACGATCTGACCCGCATGACCGCCGCGCAGGCCGCACAGGAGCAGTATCGAACCGAGTTCGAGCGGTACGCCAGCCCTCGTGAGTGGTGGCGGATCGCGGCGCTACCGGACGGTGAGCCCGTCGGATTCGTAATCCCCGCGCACAACGGCTACAACCCGATCATCGCGTACCTCGGCATCGTGCCGGCACATCGCGGCCACGGTCACATCCATGACGTGCTGGCCGCGGGTACCCGCCTGCTGGCGGCGCAGAACGTGAGCCGTATCCGAGCCGCCACCGACGTCGGCAACACGCCGATGGCCGCGGCCTTCGCTCGGGCGGGCTACGTCACCTTCGAACGGCAGATCGACATGACGTGGCGATGACGGGCATGTGACCGGGCAGCCGGAGGGGTGACACTGACAGGACTCCCCTCCGGCTGCGGTCAGGTGGCTGTGCCTGGCGCCGGGGTCGCGATCTTCGCGGAGAGCGGTTGTGGGCCGATGCGCCTACTCCGCTCGGCTGGCGGCGTCGACGGGCGATCGCCCCCGCTCGAGCAGGCCGGCCATCTCGTCACGCCAGCGTAGCGCGGCACGCCACCCCACCACCTCGGCGGTGATCCTCGCGCCGTTGGACGTGGTCGCCGCCACGGTCCACGGCCGGCGGAACAGCACTCGCCCCATGAGGGCCAGGACCAGCAGCACGAGCGCCACGACGAGGTCGATGACGATCAGCAGCAGCGGAAGGAGCACCCACCAGAACAGGGCCGCGGCGGCGATGACCGCGAAGAAGACCACCACGAGGACGAAGACGGCGTCGCCCAGGTCGAACCCGCCTCCCCCACCGCCTCTCGAACCCGACGATGCGGCGTCGCCCACCTGCACCGCCCGGTCGACGAGGTCCCCGGAGCCGCCGTCCCGGTTGCTCCGCTTCCGGCGCCAACCGCCGAAGCGTCGGGCGAGCGCTCGCCAGCGCGGCTCCCAAGCCACGCGTACGGTCCATCGCGTGCCGTCGGGGTCGGTCACCAACACACTGCGCACGGCGTCAAGCTATCCGCCGATGGCAAGTGCCGCCCCTGGCGTCTCTCGCGCCGCTGGCTGGGCGGGTTCGGATCCTGCGGCTGCGTTGGGCAACTCCGGTGGGACGTGGCACGATTTCGCAGGTGACCAGCGCATCGGCCGCGGAACAGCACCTACGTGACCTCGCGCGGCTGCGCCGGGTCCGCGATCGGATCGACCGGGAGTACGCGCAGCCGCTGGACGTCGAGGCGCTGGCCCGTGGCGTGAACATGTCGGCCGGGCACCTCAGCCGCCAGTTCCGGCTCGCCTACGGCGAGTCGCCGTACGCCTATCTGATGACGCGGCGCATCGAGCGCGCAATGGCACTGCTGCGTCGTGGCGACCTCAGCGTCACCGAAGTCTGTTTCGCGGTCGGCTGCTCCTCGCTGGGCACTTTCAGCACTCGCTTCACCGAGTTGGTCGGTGTGCCGCCCAGCACGTACCGGGCCCAGATGGCTCCCGTGACGGCGGAGATGCCGCCGTGCATCGCGAAACAGGTGACCAGACCGATCAGGAATCGAGAAGCGCGGGTCACGCAGGCGCAACTAGCCTGACCGCCGTTGTCGTCCCGGTCGGGGTCGTCGCGGTCGCGAGACGAACGACCACCGGCGAGATCGACATCTCGGGCGATCGGGCTGCCGTCTTTCGGGCTTCCCGTTCGTTTGTAAGCCCGACGAGACACATCGGGTCGACACGCGACCCACGACCTCAGGAGTGACCCATGACCGGCTCTTCCAACGAGGGAATCAAGACCGTTCTGCATCCGGTGTCCGACCTGGCCGCGGCCAAGGCGGTGTACACCGCCCTGCTCGGCGTGCCGCCCCAGCACGACGCGCCCTACTACGTCGGCTACGAGGTCGCGGGCCAGCACATCGGGCTGGTGCCGAACGGTGGACCGCAGGGCATGACCTCGCCGGTGGCGTACTGGCACGTGTCGGACATCGAGGCGAAGCTGGCCGAGGTGACCGCCGCGGGTGCCACCGTGAAGGAGCCCGCACACGACGTCGGCGGCGGCCGCCTGGTGGCCACCGTCACCGACGCCGACGGCAACGTGCTCGGGCTGCTTCAGGACCGATGAGCGCCGACCCCCGCTCCCGCGCTCAGCGTCGTCGGGACACCGAGCATCGACTGACCCACGACATCGACGTCTGGGTGGCCAGCGCGTCGCCGGAGGGTGCGCCGTACCTGGTGCCGCTGTCCTTCGGCTGGGACGGCGAGGCGTTGCTGATGGCCACGCCGGCGGACAGCCCGACCGGCCGGAACCTGGCCGCCACCCGGGCCGTCCGGCTGGGGCTGGGCCACACCCGCGACGTGTGCATGATCGAGGGCGAGGTCGAGGTCCTCGAGATCGATTCGCTGCCGCAGGAGCGGGGTGACCGGTTCGCCGCGCGCACCGGCTTCGATCCGCGTGCGCTGGCCACGCCGTACCGTTGGTTCCGCGTCTCCCCGCGCCGCATACAGGCGTGGCGCGAGGTGAACGAACTGCCCGACCGGGAGCTGATGCGCGACGGCCGCTGGCTGGTGTGACGCCTGGGCCGGGCGCGTGGCATCACCGGGGCGCACCGACGTAGGTGCGCCAGACGTACTGTTCGAAGCTGGTCAGATCGAGCCAGGCGACGCCGGCGGAGACCGCCAAGGTGGCGCCACCCAACAGATGGAGACAGATGAGCATGGCCCCGAGGACGGACCGGCAGTCGCCGGCGCCGCACGTTGCCGACAGTCACGAGCTGATCCGTGTGCACGGCGCGCGCGAGAACAACCTCAAGGACGTCAGCATCGAGATCCCGAAGCGTCGGCTGACGGTGTTCACCGGCGTCTCCGGCTCGGGCAAGAGCTCGCTGGTGTTCGACACGATCGCCGCGGAGTCGCAGCGGCTGATCAACGAAACGTACAGCACGTTCGTGCAGGGCTTCATGCCGACGCTGCCGCGGCCCGAGGTCGACGTGCTCGAAGGGTTGACGACGGCGATCATCGTCGACCAGGAGCGGATGGGTTCGAACCCCCGCTCCACCGTCGGCACCGCCACCGACGCCAACGCGATGCTGCGCATCCTCTTCAGTCGGCTCGGGCAGCCGCACATCGGCTCGCCCAACGCGTACTCGTTCAACGTCCCCTCGGTGAAAGCCAGCGGTGCGATCACCGTCGAGCGCGGCGCCGGAAAGACGAAGACCGAGAAGGCGACCTTCAACCGTCTCGGCGGCATGTGTCCGCGCTGCGAGGGCATGGGTTCGGTCACCGACTTCGACCTGACCGCGCTGTACGACGACAGCAAGTCGCTCAACGAGGGCGCGCTCACGATCCCCGGCTACAGCATGGACGGCTGGTACGGCCGCATTTTCCGCGGCAGTGGCTTCTTCGACCCGGACAAGCCGATCCGGAAGTACACGAAGAAGGAAGTACACGACCTGCTCTACAAGGAGCCGACCAAGATCAAGGTCGAGGGGATCAACCTGACGTACTCGGGGCTGATCCCGACGATCCAGAAGTCGTTTCTGTCCAAGGACGTCGAGGCGATGCAGCCGCACATCCGCGCCTTCGTGGAGCGGGCGGTGACGTTCACGACCTGTCCCGATTGTGAGGGCACCCGGCTCACCAGGGAGGCCCGGTCGTCGAAGATCAAGGGGAAGAACATCGCCGACGTCTGCGCGATGCAGATCAGCGACCTGGCCGAGTGGGTCCGGGGCCTCGACGAGCCGTCGGTGAAGCCGCTGCTCACCGGGCTGCAACATCTCCTCGACTCGTTCGCGGAGATCGGGTTGGGATACCTCTCGCTCGACCGGCCGTCGGGCACTCTCTCCGGAGGAGAGGCACAGCGCACCAAGATGATCCGGCACCTCGGCTCGTCGCTCACCGACGTCACCTACGTCTTCGACGAGCCCACGATCGGCCTGCACCCCCACGACATCCAGCGGATGAACGACCTGCTGCTGCAACTGCGAAACAAGGGCAACACCGTGCTCGTCGTGGAGCACAAGCCCGAGACGATCGCGATCGCCGACCACGTCGTCGACCTCGGCCCCGGCGCCGGCACGGCGGGCGGCACCGTCTGCTTCGAGGGCACCGTGGCGGGGCTGCGGGGCAGCGACACCATCACCGGCCGCCATCTCGACGACCGCGCGACCCTCAAGAAGTCGGTGCGCTCGTCGTCCGGGACGCTGGAGGTCCGCGGCGCATCGACGCACAACCTCCAGGACGTGGACGTCGACATCCCGCTGGGGGTGCTCTGCGTGGTGACCGGCGTCGCCGGCTCCGGCAAGAGCTCGCTGATCCACGGCTCGGTCGCCGACCGCGACGGTGTGGTGGTGATCGACCAGGGCGCGATCCGCGGCTCGCGACGGAGCAACCCGGCTACGTACACCGGACTTCTCGACCCGATCCGTAAGGCGTTCGCGAAGGCCAACGGCGTGAAGCCGGCGCTGTTCAGCTCCAACTCCGAGGGAGCCTGCCCCACCTGCAACGGCGCCGGCGTCATCTACACCGACCTGGGCGTCATGGCCACCGTCGAGTCCACCTGCGAGGAGTGCGAGGGGAAGCGGTTCCAGGCGTCGGTGCTGGAGTACACGCTGGGCGGCCGGAACATCGCCGAGGTGCTCGCGATGTCGGTGATCGAGGCCGAGGCGTTCTTCGCGGACGGCGAGGCACGTACGCCGGCCGCGCACAAGATCCTCGACCGGCTCGCCGACGTCGGGCTCGGATACCTCACCCTCGGCCAGCCGCTCACCACGCTGTCCGGCGGCGAGCGGCAGCGGCTGAAGCTGGCCACCCAGATGGCCGAGAAGGGCAATGTCTATGTCCTCGACGAGCCGACCACCGGCCTGCACCTCGCCGACGTCGAGCATCTACTCGGCCTGCTCGACCGGCTCGTCGACTCCGGCAAGTCGGTAATCGTCATCGAGCACCACCAGGCGGTCATGGCGCACGCCGACTGGATCATCGACCTCGGCCCCGGCGCCGGCCACGACGGCGGCCGGATCGTCTTCGAGGGCACGCCTGCCGACCTCGTCGCCGCCCGCTCCACCCTCACCGGCGAGCACCTCGCGGCCTACGTCGGCAGGAACGATTGAGACGAGGGGGCGAGAGCGTGCTCTCGCCCCCTCCCAGAGCGACCGGCAACAGGGCGGTGGAGGCGAGGCGGGTCCTGGCCGCGCCCCGCATCGGGAGACAGGTGGCCAGACCGATCAGGATTCGAGAAGCGCGGGTCAACCGGCCGCAACTAGCCTGACCACCATGAACGTCACCATTCACTACGCCTTCCTCCCGCACACCGACGCGGACGCCGCCCTGGCCTTCTATCGGGACGCCCTCGGCTTCGAGGTCCGCAACGACGTGGGATACGAGGGGATGCGCTGGATCACCGTCGGTCCCGCCGGTCAGCCGGGCACGTCGATCGTCCTGCATCCGCCGGCCGCTGACCCCGGCATCACCGACGACGAGCGCCGCACCATTCTCGAATTGATCGCCAAGGGCAGCTACGGCGCCATCACGTTGGCCACCGACGACCTCGACGGCCTCTTCGGGAAGCTGCAGGCCAGCGGAGCCGACGTCGTCCAGGAGCCGACCGAGCAGCCTTACGGCGTCCGTGACTGCGCCTTCCGCGATCCCACTGGCAACCTGATCCGCGTCAACGAGCTGCGCTGAGCCGGTCGGCGATCGCCGGTCAGTACGGCGGCGGTGGCCATGTCCCTGGTCGTCGAGCCGGGCGGGGTCGACAGTGCGGGCGACGCGGCGGTTGACGGGGACGGCGACGCCGAGTGTGGCCGCTGTGCTCGGACGAGGCGCAGGCCCGCTGCTTCGGCCGGAGCCGCGGCATGTCTCGGGTTGGCAGATGAGTCACTGCCGCGTGCGTCATGGCGCCGATCCCGCTGCCCACGAGAATTCCGGTCAGTGTCGCCCACCCGGCTCCGACACCGGGCGGGAGCAGCGCGTTGATGCCCAACCCAGCAGACACTCCTGCTGCCAGGCCGGCTCCGAGGGCCCACCAGCGATGCCGTACGCCCTGCAGGTGCAGTTGGCCGGCGGGCGACAGGGTCAGCATGAGCACGAGCGTCGGCGGGGTCGAGGGGATCAACAGCACGAGGACCGCGCCCATGATCGCCCCGAGAACGAGCGCCGCCAGGTTGAGCGCGAACGCCTGGCGCAGGTCGGCCGGCGCGTGGCCCATGTCCGGTCGGCGCCGCCAGAGCCGCCGCCAGTTGTCGGTGAAGGTGCGCTCGGGTGCCCGGCCGGTTTCTGACGGGACCGGGTTGGCCGGTGGAGGAGCACCACCGGGGCCTGTCGTGCCGTCTGGTGCGGAGGGCGTGCCCGGCGAAGTCACGGCGTCATCCTCGCGCACCGTGGTACACCCCGGGAAGTGGTGGAGTCGCCCAGGTGGGGCCAAGCCGGTCGGGTCGAGATCGGCAGCGATGGCGACGGTCGTCTGACAGCCGAATGAACGACGCGGTAAATGACCGAGGTGCTGGCTGCGCCGGGGGTCGGGGCCTGTCATGATGCCGCGCATGCCAGTGCACCGTCGTACCGTGCTCGGCGCCGGCCTGGCGGCCGTCGCCGCCGCCGTCACCGGCTGCCGCGATCAGGTCCAGCCCTCCGCGGCAGCCTCCCCCGCCCCGTCCTCGGTCGCGCCGGGGGCGGCGAACGCCGCCGCGCCCGCCGGCGCGTCCGCCACTCCCTCGGCCAGGGCGGTGCTCGGCGCGGCGCCGTCCCCCTCGGCCAGCGGAACGGCCGTGGCCGGGCAGGCGGGCGTCGACGCGGCATCACCGCTCAGCCGCCGCCTCACCGCCGAACTCACCCGGCACCTCGAACCGACTCCGCAGAACCCGAAGCACCCGGGCTACGCCGGCGCGGTGGCGCTCTGCCAGGTCGACGGGAAGGTCGTCGCCCGTTCGGCGGTCGGCAAGGCCCTGCGGTACGGCGCCGGTCCGGTGCTGTTGCCCGAGTCGAAGCAAGTCGCGATGCGTGCGGACTCGATCTTCGACACCGCGTCGCTGACCAAGGTCTTCACCGCGATCCTGACCCTGCAACAGATCGACAAGGGCCGGATCGCCCTCGACGCGCCCGTGGTGGACTACCTGCCCGGCTTCGCCGGCCCCGGCAAAGAGAAGATCACCGTGGCCATGCTGCTGGCCCACACCAGCGGCCTACCGGTGGGCGCCAAGGTCACCGGCCTACCCGACGACAAGGCACGCCGTGCCGCCGTCCTCGCCACCCCGCTGATCAAGGGCGCCACGCCGGGCACGGTGTTCCGCTACTCCAGCGTCGGCCTGATGGTCGCCGCCCAACTCGTGGAGAAGGTCACCGGGCAGCGGCTCGACCAGGCCCTCAAGACCGGCCTCACCGGCCCACTCGGCCTGCGCGACACCGGCTTCAACCCGAAGAAGTGGCTCAGCGCCGCCGACCAGGCCAGCCGGCTCGTCGCCACCGACGCCCGCTCCTCCCGAGGACTGCTCCGCGGCACCGTCCACGACGACGTCGCCAATCACCTCGGCGGCATCGCCGGACACGCCGGAATCTTCAGCACCGCCGCCGACCTCACCGTGATCGGCCAACTGCTCCTGGACGGCGGCACCTACCGGGGCACCCGGATCCTCTCTGCAGCCACCACGAAGAAGATGTTGACCAACGTCAACGCCGGCCGGCCCGCCGTCGACCCCGAGCGCCCCAACCGAACCTCCGCCCACGGGCTGGGCGTCGTGCTCAACCAGCCCTGGTTCATGGGCAAACTCGCCACCAGCCGGGCCTTCGGGCACACCGGTTTCACCGGTACCTCGCTGCTGGTGCACCCCGGCCGCCGGATGGTGCTGGTCCTGCTGACCAACCGCGCCCACCCCAACTGGAGCTGGGCCAACCCGGATCCGGTCCGGGTCGCCGTCGCCAACCTTTGCGCCTGAGCGGCGGCATGCGATGGTCAGCTCGCACCCGGTGCGGAGGACCTTCTCGATCAGGCTCTCCTCCCACACCTCGCGCAACTCCGCCGTGAGGGCGTCGATCTCGTACGGCGAATCAGGGAACTGCTCGTAACGGGCGCGGACGAGATCACGCATCCAGGCTTCCGGCTCCACGCGGGGCGAGTGCGACGGGTTCATCGGCCGGCGTCCGGGGTCGGGTCGGCGGGAGGCGGAGTGCGCGAGGGGCCGAGCGCGTCCCGAGTGGCGAGAGCCTCCCGGAGGGCCCGGGTGCCGCGTGCGAGCGCGGTCAGGTCGCCGGGGGCCAGGAGCGTGAGTAGCGCGTCGGACTCGTCCCGCAGGCCTACGAGAGCCTCGTACAGCTGAGCGGCCCGGCCGGTCGCGGTGAGGTGCTTGACGCGCCGGTCCGTGCCCGACTCGTCGCGCCTGAGGTAGCCGAGCGTCACGAGCTTGTCGACGCTCGCGGACACCGTCGGCGCCGTGACGTGCAGGTAGCCGGCCAGTTCGTGCCCCGTTGTCGCAATTCCGGTGGCCACCAGCAGGACCACCTTCAGTTGATGCAGTGTCAGGTCGAGATCCAGGAACGACCCCAACCGCCCACCGACCAGCGCCTGCGCCAGGGCGCGCCGGTCGGCCACGATCTGCGCCGCCAGGTCGGCGGGGTTCTCGGACTCCGGGGCAGCAACATCATCCACGCCATTACTGTAGCATCGACTAACAGTTAGACTGGACCTAACGAATTATCTGAAGGGGTCCGATGGGCGAAACGATCATGATGCTCGGCCTGTTGCTCGTGGTGGCGACCTTCTTCGGACGCGCCGCCCGACTGATCGGGCTGCCGAGCGTGCCGGTGTACATCCTCACCGGGCTCGCGGCCAGCGCCGTGGCCCAGTTCCTGCCCCTGCACCTGGCCTACGAGGACATCCACGTCCTCGCCGTGATCGGCCTCGTCCTGCTCCTCTTCCATCTGGGGCTGGAGTTCGACACCGCCGCGTTCGCCAAGAACGCCGGCAGACTCATCGCTGCGGGGGTCATCTACATCGCCCTCAACGTCGGGGCGGGCCTACTGCTCGGCTTCGCCCTCGGCTGGGGCGGCTCCGAAGCCCTCGTGGTGGCCGGCATCACCGGAATCTCGTCGTCGGCGATCGTCACCAAACTCATGTTCGACCTGAAGAAGCTGGCCCGCCCGGAGGCGCCGCTCATCCTCGGGATCATCGTGATCGAGGATGTGTTCCTCGCCGTCTATCTCGCCGTCCTCAACGTGGTGGTCAACCCCGCCGGTGGCCTGTGGGCCTCCGTGATCCGCTTCGCGGTCTCGGTCGGGTTCCTGATCCTGCTGTTCGTGCTCGCCCGCCGGGGCAGCAAGATCGTCAGCCGTATCGTCAACGAGAAGAGCGCCGAGCTGTTCGTCGTCGGTCTCGTCGGGGTCACCCTCTTCATCGCGGGGATGGCCGAGGAGGTCGGTGTATCCGACGCGATCGGCGCGTTCATGGTCGGACTCATCGTCGCCGGCACCAACGCCAAGCACAAAGCCGAGGCGACCGTCGCCCCGCTCCGGGACACCTTCGCCGCCGTGTTCTTCGTCGGGTTCGGCCTCACCCTCGACCCGGCCACCTTCGGCGGCGTACTCGTTCCGGTGCTGATCGCCGTGGCCGTGTCCATCGCCGTCAACCTGATCGCCGGCGTGATCGCCGCCCAACTGCAGGGCATGCGCCCGCTGACCGGGGTCGAGATCGGGCTGACCCTGCTCAGCCGTGGTGAGTTCGCCCTCATCGTCGCCACCATCGCCGCGGCCGCCGGCCTGGACGAACGGATCATGCCGTTCGCCGGCCTCTACGTCCTGATCCTCGCGGTTCTCGGCCCGCTCCTGGTCACCTACACGCCGCGGCTCTGGAACCGCTCCGCGCGTCCGTCGCCCGAGCACGTCACGCCGGCCGCGCGGGAGCTACCGCTCCCCCGCCGGCCGGAGTCAGTCCACAGCCACGCGGGCGAGTGAGCACCGGGCCCACCACATCGCGCAGGCCGGCCAGTCGAGCGGCGGTGCCGGACGACTGGCCGGCTACGACCCCGTCCCGGATCGCACGGCGCGACCGAGGCGGCGGACGGCCTCGTCCATGAGGTCGGGCGGGGTTACGGCGTAGGTCAGCCGGAGGTACGGCGCCGGAGGCTCGGCCGGATACCAGGGACGGCCGGGAAAAACGATGACGCCCTCGGCGGCAGCCGCGGCGGCAAGCGCGACGTCGTCGGTGCCGTCGGGCAGGCGGGCCCACAGGTGCAGGCCGCCGCGCGGGACGGCCGCTGGGGCGAGTCCTGGCAGGTGCCGGTGCAGGGCGGCCAGCAGCGCCGCACGCCGTGTCCGCAGCGAGGTGCGCAGGGCGCGGCGGTGCCGTGCCCAGGCCGGGGCGGTGACGAACTCCAGGGTGGCCTGCTGCAACGGGCCGGCGACGAAGAAGTCGTCGAGCAACCGGGCCGTGCGCAGCCGGGCACCGGCCGGGCCGCGGGCACCGATCGCGGCGACCCGCAGACCGGGAGCGGCGGACTTGGTCAGGGAACGCAGGTAGATCACGTGCCCGTCAGGGTCGTCGGCGGCCAGCGGCGGCGGGGCCTCTCCGTCGATGGCGAGGTCGCGCGCGTAGTCGTCCTCGATCAGGAACGCGCCTGCGTCGCGGACGGCCTCGGCGACGCCGGCACGGCGGTGAGCGGCCAGGGTCGCGCCGGTCGGGTTGGCGTAGAGCGGCTGGCAGTAGAACAGTCGCGCGCCGGTACGGGCAAAGGCGGCGGCGAGTTGGTCCGGTAGTACGCCGTCGGCGTCGGCGGGCACCGGTACCACCCGCAACCCAGCCGCCCGGGCCGTCGCCAGCGCTCCCAGGTAGGTCGGGGACTCGACCAGCAGGGTGTCGCCGGGTGCGGCGAGCGCTCGTAACGCGGACGACAGAGCCGCCTGCCCACCCGGGCAGATCACCATGTCGTCGGCGCGCAACTGTCCGCCGGCCGCACGGGCGAACCACGCGCGCAGGTCCTCACGTCCCTCGGCCGGTCCGCGCAGCCAGGCGGCGGGCTGCCGGGCAGCGCGGGCGAGTGCGGCGCCGAGCACCGCGGCCGGCTGCAGATCGGCGTCCAGGTAGCCGCCGGACAGCGGGATCGCTCCCGGTCGCGGTAGCGCCAGTAACGCCTGCATCTCGTCCTCGCCCGGCCTGCGGGCGCCGAGCGCCACCGTCTGCCACGACAGGTCTGGTGCGCGGCGCTCGCTCGGCGGGGCGGCCACGAAGGTACCTCTCCCCGATCGCGTCTCGATCAGCCCTTCCGCCACCAACTGCCGGATCGCCTCGGCGACGGTCACCGGTGAGGCCTGGTGCCGGGCGGTCAGCTCGCGCACCGAGGGCAGCCGTGTGCCGGGGTCCGCGGCGGCCACCAGCCGCCGCAGATCTTGGACAACGCGGTCGGCTGCGTTACCGTTATTCATGAAGGATCACAGTAGCGCTACTGCCAGCACAACGGTAACAGCGGATCGGGCCATCGGTTTCACCCTCGGCGCGCTGGGCGTGCTCGCCTTCAGCATGTCACTGCCCGCCACCCGCGTCGCCGTTCAGCAACTCGACCCGTGGTTCGTGGCCTTCGGCCGGGCCGTCGGGGCGGCGCTACTGGCCTGGGCGTACCTCCGGTTCACCAACGCCCCGCGGCCCGCCCGAAGCCAGTGGCGGCGGCTGTCGATCGTCGCCCTCGGCGTCGTCGTCGGCTTCCCGCTGTTCACCTCGCTGGCACTGACCACCCAGACCTCCGCACACGGCGCGGTCGTCATCACCGTGCTGCCGGCCATGACGGCCGTGTTCGCGGTCCTGCGAGCCGGCGAACGCCCACCGCCGCTGTTCTGGATCGCCAGCCTCGGCGGGCTGGTGGCGGTGCTCGCCTTCCTGGTCACCAGCGGAGCGGTGCGTGGTGCGCTGTCGGCCGCCGACCTGTTCCTGCTCGCGGCGGTCGTCCTGTGTGGGCTGGGCTACGCCGAGGGTGGCGTGCTCGCCCGGGAACTGGGCGGGGCTCGGACGATCTGCTGGGCGCTGCTGCTCTCGCTGCCCGTCACCCTGCTCATCACGTTCGTCGCCGCCTCGGCCCATCCGCCGCGCGCCGACGCCTCGGCCTGGTCGGCGTTCGGCTACCTCACCGCGATCTCCATGTTCCTGGGCTTCTTCGCCTGGTACGCCGGCCTGGCCCGAGGCGGCATCGCCCGCGTCGGCCAGATCCAGCTCACCCAACCGGTACTCACCCTGCTCTGGTCCGCGCTCCTGCTCGCGGAGGCGATCACCCCTGCCTCGATCGGGGCGGCACTGGCCGTGCTGGCCTGCGTCGTACTGACCCAGCGCACCCGAAGCGGACGGGCACCCGGCAACGATGTCACCGCTGGCGCGGCGACGATCCGGGCTCAGTCGTGTTCGGGTGCGCCGGTCACCTGGTGCTCCGCCGCGTGCATCACCTCGGCCACCAGGCGCCGCACGTGCCCACCCCGGGCCCGGTAGAGCGCCCGGCGACCGTCCCGGCGTACGGTCACCAGCCCGGCCAGGCGAAGCTTGCCCAGATGCTGCGACACCGCCGGCCGGGCCGTCCCGACCGCCGCGACGAGCGCCGAAACGTCGTGCTCGCCCTCGCTGAGCAGCCACATCAGCCGCAGCCGGGTGCCGTCGGCCAGCATCCGAAGCATCTCGACCGCCGCCTCCACCTCCGGCCCGCCAGGTAGCCGTTCTTGCAGGTCACTGGCACCTGCAACGTTGTCGCGTGCGTACATGAGCACATATTATCTCCGTCGCCATGCAGCGGCGCTCGCGTCGACACCGAGGGGGAACCAGTGAGCCACGGTCACGGTCACGACGGTGGACACGAGCACGGTGGCCACGCCGGTGGACGGTTCACCGCCTGGTGGCATCGGCTCACCCATGTCCTCGTACCGCACTCCCACGACTCCCGCGCCAAGGTCGACCCTGCCTTGGAAACCTCCCGCGAGGGCCTGCGCGCGCTGTGGATCTCACTGGTCGGTCTCGGAATCACCGCCGCCGCCCAGGCGGTCATCGTGGTGTTCTCCGGCTCGGTCGCCCTGCTCGGCGACACTCTGCACAACGTGACCGACGCGCTGACCGCCGTACCCCTGGCCATCGCCTTCCTCCTCGGGAGGAAGGCCGCCACCCGCACCTACACCTACGGCTTCGGACGAGCCGAGGACATCGCCGGCATCGTCATCGTCGCGGCCATCGCCGCCTCCGCCGTCGCCGCCGCCTGGACCGCCATCGACCGACTCCTCCACCCCACCGAGATGACCCACATCCCCTGGGTGGCCGGCGCCGGACTCGTCGGCTTCATCGGCAACGAACTCGTCGCCCGGTACCGCATTCGGGTCGGCCGCCGGATCGGCTCCGCCGCCCTCGTCGCCGACGGCCTGCACGCCCGCACCGACGGCTACACCTCCCTCGCCGTCGTCGCCGCCGCGGGCGGCGCCGCCCTCGGCTGGACCTGGGCCGACCCCGCCGTCGGCCTCGCCATCGCCGTCGCCATCACCTTCGTCCTCAAGGACGCCGCCCGCGAGGTGTACCGACGGCTCATGGACGCCGTCGACCCCGCCCTGGTCGACCAGGCCGAGAACACCCTGCGTGACATCGACGGCGTCCGCGACGTCACCGCGGTACGGCTGCGCTGGATCGGCCACCGCCTGCACGCCGAAGCCGACCTCGTCGTCGACGCCGACCTCAGCCTCGTCGCCGCGCACGAGATCGCCGCCGACGCCGAACACCAGCTCACCCACACCGTCGCCCGCCTGACCAGCGCGACCGTGCACACCGACCCGCACAGCCACCCCGGCCCGCACCATCACACCGACCTGTCGCACCGCCGCCGCAACCACCTCCCCCGCCCGAATACCGGCCGCACCGACCCGGACGCGACCACGACGACCTGAACAGCTCGCCTCAGCCTGGACACATGCACCGAATAGGATCACCGCGCCGGCACCGAGCAGCACGAAACGAGCACCGATGACCGCCCCCACCCAGGTCGCACCAGCGCCGCGGTTGTCGCCGTGGCGGTGGTGGTCGGATTCGGGGTGGTCAGCCTCGCGGCCGACATGGTGTACGAGGGGGCCCGCTCGATCACCGGGCCGCTTCTGGGGATGCTGGGTGCCTCGGCCCTGGTGGTCGGCCTCGTCACCGGGGCCGGTGAGGCGATGTCGCTGCTCCTGCGCCTGGTCTTCGGTCCGCTGGCCGACCGCACCACCCGGTACTGGGCGTTGACGCTGGCCGGGTACGCGCTCACTGCGGTGTGCGTACCGTTGCTGGCCGTCGCGCCCGCGATCGGGGGCGCCGGTCTGGCCGTGGCCTGTACGTTGATCCTGGCCGAACGCGCCGGGAAGGCCATTCGCAGCCCGGCGAAGTCCGCCCTGCTGGCCCAGGCCGCCGGCGCGGTCGGCCGAGGCCGTGGCTTCGCCGTACACAAGGCCCTCGACCAGGTGGGCGCGTTCGTCGGCCCGCTGGTGGTCGCTGCGGTGATCGCCGCCACCGGACTGGTCTGGCCCGCCCTCGCCGCGCTCGCCCTTCCCGGCGCCGTGGCCATCGGGCTGCTGCTCTGGATCCGGGCACGAGTGCCCGATCCGGGCGTCTACGACCGGGACCCGGTCACTGCGGCTCCACAAACGAAGCGCACCAGCTGGCTGGGCGCCGACCTGCCGGCATCCTTCTTCTGGTTCGCGGGCGCGGCCGGCGCGGCAACCGCCGGGCTGGTCACCTTCGGGTTGTCTCGGCGGGCACGGACACGCGGCGACGTCGGACTCGCAGCAGCAGGTAGCCGGCCACGGCCACTGCTGCGGCCCCAACCGCCCACGGCAGGTAGGGGCGGATGGTTGCGATGATGCTGGTGAGGTGGTTTCCCCCCACGTAGCCGGCCGTAGTCCATACGCCGACCCACACGGCTGCGCCGATCGCATTGCACAACGCGAAGCGTCGCCAGGGCATGGCCGTGGCCCCGGCGACAACGCCGTTGAGTTGTCGCAGCCCTTCGACGAACCTGGCGATGACGACCACGTTCGGGCCGTGACGGGACATGAACGCCTCGACCCGGGCCAGCCGGTGCGGGGTCAGGCGCACCCAGCGCCCGTAGCGCAGGACAAGAGGGCGACCGCCGCAGCGACCGATGAGATACCCGATGCTGTCACCGGTTGTCGCGGCCACCACGGCCACCGCAGCCACCACGGCCACGTTCAGATGACCACGGCCCGCGTACACGGCGGCCGCGATGATCATGCTTTGGCCCGGCGCCGGTACGCCGAATCCCTCGACGAACACGAGGATGGCAATGCCGAGGTAGCCGTATCGGTCGAGCAGTCCTGCCAACGGCGCGGCAACGACCGTGAGTCCGGTCACCATCAGCTGCCGGCGGCGCGGCCGGCGAGGGCGCGATCGGCGGTCCGGGGCGAGGTCTGCAACAGCGGCCGGAGCCGGGTACGTAGCAGCCGGTCCAGCAGCCAGCTGAGCGGCGCTCTGGCGACCGCGTATCCGAGCAGGGTGACCGCCGCGCCGACGGCGTAGCCGGCAAGCACGTCCTGCGGGTAGTGAGCCGCGATGTAGACGCGGGCGAACCCCATCGCCAGTGCGGCGACCATGGCGAGCAGGCCGAGCCGCCGGTTCACCAGCAGCAGCCCCGCAGCGACGGCCCCGGCCATGGTGGCGTGATCCGACGGGAACGACGGGTCCGCACTGGGGGCGGACAGCACGAGAATGTGCGGGACGCTGGTGTACGGACGTGGTTCGTTGACCGCCGCGACGATCGGCTGGTTCACCGCGACCGCCAGCAGCGTACCGATCGGCGCCCACACCGCGGCCGTCATGCCGGCGCCATGCCGGCGGGCGAGCCACCAGCCGGCCAGGAGCAGGAGCGCGAACAGGACCACCCCAAATCCGGCGTACCCTAGCGTAGCGGTGTGCATCCAGGGCGTCGCTTGTGCGAGATGGTTTATCCAGTTGAACAGCGCCTTGTCCATGACCGTCCTTTCCACGAGTGGCGGCAAGGAGTCGGCGCGGGCTGACCGTCGAGGTCGGCGGGCACCCGCTGGTCGGCTCCCGACGAGGGCGACGGTAAGCAGGCGAGCATGAAAGGCAGATGAAGACGCCGGAGCGTGGTGACGCACTGCGGCAGCAGGAAGGGGGTCAGGTGCGGGTGCTGGTGGTGGAGGACGAGCGGCGGCTGGCGCAGCTGGTGGCACGCGGTCTGCGCGAGGCCGGGCACGCCGTCGACATCTGCCACACCGGCTCCGACGGCCTGCTGGCCGCAGCCGCCGGCGGATACGACAGCGTCGTGCTCGACCTCATGCTGCCCGGGCTCGACGGGATCTCCGTCTGCCAGGCGTTGCGCCGGCACGGCAGCACCGTCCCGGTGCTGATGCTCACCGCCCGTGGAGAAGTGCCGGACCGGGTCGCCGGGCTGGACGCGGGCGCCGACGACTACCTGCCGAAGCCGTTCTCCTTCGACGAACTGCTGGCCCGCCTGCGGGCACTGCACCGCCGTACCGCAGACGCGGACGCGGCCGAACTGCGCGCCGGCGACCTGCGGCTGGACCCGGCGCGCCGACAGGTGTTCCGCGTCGGGACGGAGGTCGCCCTGTCCGCCCGCGAGTTCGACATCCTCTACCTGCTAATGGCCCGAGCTGGCCAGTGCGTCACCCGCTACGAGATCCTCGACGAGGTCTGGGACGGCGAGACCGACCTGCGCTCCAACGTCATCGACGTCTACATCGCCAACCTTCGGGGGAAGGTCGACAAACCGTTCGGCCGGCACGCCATCACCACGCTGCGCGGCGCCGGCTACCGCCTCGAACCCGACGGCGGCTGACGTGCCCCTCGCCCATCGCCGCCGGCGCCTGCCGGAGCGCTGGAAGCGACTGCCGCTGCGCATCCGCCTCATCGCCGGCTTCGCCGCCGCGATGCTGGTGGTCCTCGCCGCCGCCGGCACGTTCGTCTACTTCCGCGTGGAGTACGCGCTCGACCTGCGGCTCAACGAGGACCTCGCCGCCCAATCCACGCAACTCGCGCAGTCCGTCCCCGCCCACGCGGCGCCGGCGCTGGCCCCGGGCACCTCCTACCAACTCCTCGACGCCGGCAACCACGTCCTGTCGGCCAGCTCCGACCTGGCCGGCGTGTCGCTGCTACGCCCGGACGAAGCCGCCACCGCGCTACACCGCCCTGTTCGCGGCGACCGCGGAAACCTGTTCGCGATCGACAGCCACACCCTGCGGCTGTATGCCGTGCCGCTGGACAGCGACGCCACCCCGCCCGCCGGACAGGCCGCTGTCGCACTGGTCGCGCTCGACCGCGGCCAGCGGGACGAGGCCCTGCGCGAACTCATCGGCCAGCTCAGCCTCGCCAACCTCGCCGCGCTCGGGATCGCGTCCCTGGTCGGTTACCGGCTCGCCCACGCCGCCCTGACCCCCGTCGAGCGGTACCGCACCGAAGCCGCCCGCATCGCCGCAGGCGCCACCGGCGTCCGCCTCGCCGTCCCCGATGGCGCGCACGACGAGGTCGCCCGTCTGGGCCGCACCCTCAACGACATGCTCACCGCCCTGGAATCCGCGCTCGATCGCGAACGACGCTTGGTCAACGACGCCAGCCACGAACTCCGCACACCACTGACCCTGCTGGCCACCGAGTTGGAACTCGCCCTTCGGCGACCTCGTACCGCGGCAGAGCTCGAACAAACCCTGCGCCACGCGGCCGCGGACACCGGGGATCTCATCACCCTCGCCGACACGCTCCTCGCCATCGGCGTGCAGCCCTCGCCGGACCGCACCGCATCGGTCACCGACCTCGGCGTCCTCGTCGCCGAGGTCGCCACCCGTCACCCCGGGCACCCGCACCTCGAACTCACCCCACGCCTGGCCGTCCGCGGCGACCCCACCCGACTGCGCCAGATCGTCACCAACCTGCTCGACAACGCCGTACGGCACGGCGTACCGCCGGCAGCCGTCGCCACCGAGCGGGTCGGCGGGATCGCCCGGCTCGTCGTGCACGACGCCGGACCCGGGATGTCCCCCGATTTTCTGCCCCGTGCCGCCGAACGCCTCACCCGCGCCGACGCCGCCCGCACCTCGCCCGGTACCGGCCTCGGGCTCGCCCTCGTCAACGCGATCGCCCACGCCCATGGCGGGGAACTCCGGATCTGCTCCAACGGCGTCCACCACCGCAGCGAGCGCCGCTTCGACCTCGCCTGCACCCACCCGGACACCGGCACCTCGATCACGGTGCTCCTGCCGATCGCCGAATAGCACTCGCCTGCCTCGTCAGCGATCTGGGGCTGGGCGGGTCTCTCGCTTGCGCCGGAATTGCGACAGCGCCGCCGTATCGACACTGTGCGATGCTTAGGGAACCGGGCCGACGGCTCGATCCCCCGCCCCGATTGCGGCACCCCAGATGACGACCGACGAACCCACGCCCGCAGCACCGGCCGGCGTACCTGTCCCGGCGACCGCCGCGTACACGAGCACCACCCGGATCGACGAGCTGCGCGCCACCGAGTACCGACACCTTGATCACGACGGCCAGGTCTACCTCGACTACGCGGGGGCCGGGGTGGCCGCACGGGCGCAATTCGTCGCCCACCACGACCGCTTGCTCTCGGGCCTGTACGCCAATCCGCACTCGGAGAGCCCCAGCTCCGATGCGGCCGGTTCGCTGGTCGAGTCGGCCCGGCGCACCGTGCTCCGCTTCTTCCGCGCCGATCCGGCCGAGTACGAGGTCATCTTCACCCCGAACGCCAGTGGCGCCTGTCGCCTGGTCGGTGAGGCGTACGCCTTCGGTCGCCGCTGCCCGCTCGTGCTGACCTGGGACAACCACAACTCCGTCAACGGCATCCGGGAGTACGCCCGAGCGGCCCGCGCGCCGATCCGCTACGTGCCGCCGGCCGGGCCCGACCTGCGGGTGGCCGACTCCGACGTAATCGTCGCGCTGGCCGCCGGCCGAGCCGGGCTGGCCGGAGGCCGCCTTCGGGATCAGCCGGGACGCCCTGCGCCGCACGCCGTTCGCGTACGCCCAGACGATCGACCAGCACCTCGCCGCGCTGCGGCTGCCGACCGGCGGGGCGACACGCGTCTCCTTCGGCCTGGCCTCGACCGCCGCCGACGCGGAACGCTTCCTGACCTTCGCCGCCGCGACATACCTGGACCGTGACGCCCCGGCCGACGTCCGGCTGGCACCACGCATTCGCTGCTGACAGAGCGACACGGGCGTAGCGCCGTCCGGCGGTACGCCCATGTCGACTGTGCTGCGTTGTCCGGAGACCGGTCAGCAGGTGTTGAGCATGGTGGTGAGCGCCGACTTCTCCGCGCTGTCGACGGAGAGACCGTAGTACCACTTCACCTGGATCCAGGCCCGTGCGTAGGTGCAGTGGAACGCGGCTCGCGGGGGCTTCCACGCGGCCGGGTCCTTGTCGCCCTTGGACGAGTTGATGCTGCCGGTGACCGCCCACAGCTCGGGGCCGCCGAGGTCGTTGGCATAGGTCTGGCGCCTCGCCGTGGTCCACGCCCACGCCCCGGACCGCCACGCTTCGGCGAGCGGGACAACATGGTCGATGCTGATCTCGGCGGGGTTCGTCCGGGTCACCCCGTCGTACGGGCTGTACCAGGATCCGGAGGTCGGATAGCAGCTGGCGTCGACGACGACGTTGGTGCCGTCACGCTTGAGGACCTGTTCCCGGGTGTTGCAGGTGCCGGTGATCGTGATCCAGTGCGGGAACAGGTCACGGTTGTAGCTGGACTGGTGGGACTCGGCCGCGACGGTGAGCGAGTTGAGCCGGCTCACCGCCGTGCTGTGCGCGGGGATGTTGGGCGGGGTGGCGTGGGCCGGGGTCGGGACCACGACGATGGACAGGACGACGGCGGCCACCGTGGCGAGGGCGGCCTGGCGTACGCGAGGCACTCGGCGACTCCTGACTGTCACCTGCCATGGTGGGTGGGGGTGCCCGACTGACGGCATGGCAGGGACGCGCAGATTGTGACAGACATTGCGATCAATGGATGCGTCCCCGCAGGAAGACGCCGTGAACGCCACGTTAAGCGGTTGCGGCTGGGTGCCCGCCTCCCCGCCGCGACCCGGACGTGGCGGTCGAGATCCTCACCGGTCACGCGCGGGTGAGCGCCGAGGAGCTGTGGTTGACCGGTACGCTGGCACCGGACCTGATCTTGCGCGCCGGGGCCGCCCAGCCTCGGATACATTCGGGTGTGCGAAACACCAAGATCACCGGGGCGCGGGAAGATGCCGCGACGGTGGGTAGCGATCTCCTGACGTCAAGGCCCGAGCGGGCCGCCGGGTACACCGCGGCGGGGTGGTGCCTCCTCTTCGCCGCCGTCAGTGGTTGGCAACTCGTGGCCGGAGTGCCTCCGGAGAACCAGTACGCGGCCTACGCGTCCGGCATCGCCGCGATGAGCCTGATCGTCATGCTGCTCAAGCTTCTGGGTGCGCTCATCGCGTTCGTGGCAGTCACGCCGTTGCAGCGACGCACGTCCGCTGCGGTGCTCGGCACCGCGCTGTGGGGCGCCTTCGCCCTGCTGGGGATCTACTCGGCCGGCAATCTGATCATCACGGTCGGTACGCTGACCGGCTTGCTCACCCCCACCGCCGCCTGGACCGACGCGGGCGGGGTGACGCTGCGGGCGGGGCTGTACGTCGCGTTCTTCCTCGCGGGTTCCGCGGTCTTCGGAGTGCTGGCGGTCGCGTTCCAGCGGCGGCGACGCCCCGGCTGGCGCCCTGTCCTCGTCGGCGCGGTCGGTGCCCCGGTCATCCTCGGACTACTCCTCGCGGTGACACCCGCGATCCTGGGCTGGCTCGGCCTCCTGCCGACGTGACCTGGCCCCGGCGGGGTTCAGCCGGCCGCGGCGGTCGGCTGCGCGGGCCAGAAGGGCCACTCCTCGAACGATCTGCAGCGCCCGTCCGGGGCGAAGCGCGTGATCCACAGGTCGCGGTACTCCTGGTCGACCGGGTCGCCGTACCGAACCTCCAACCGCGTCACCGCGGTGTCGCCCTCGACCGCGACGATGTCGCTGCTCAGCTGGAACACCTCGTCGGCGCCGTCGCGTTCGTCCTCCCACATCCGGGCTATCGCCGGTAGGCCGACAACCGGTGTCCGGTAGGGCCCCTGCAGATAGGTCGCGTCCGGGGTGAAGATCGTGGCGAGTGCGTCCGTCCCGGCCGTCCGCCACGCACGCTCGTATGCCGCGAGCCAGTCAGCCACCTGCCTCCTGTCCATAAGTACCCAGTTTGCCAGCACGTGAACGAATCTGTCCCCGCGTGAACGACCGGCGGTCGGTCTTCACCGGCCGGCTACCGGCAGTTTGGCTGCTGTGCGGAACCCGGCCGTAAAGTCCCGACGCTGGCTACGTTATGGGAGAAGGACGGGTTTTTCGGGTGTGGCTCAGGGCTGACAAGAAGGAGTTCGAGACCTTCCTCGACTCCGCTTCTGTTTACTGGCGAAAGAACCTGGGGTCCACGCCGTCCCCGAGCTACATCGTCGTCGAGGTGTTCCACCAGGACATCCGGGTGGCCATGCGCAACCTGGCGTTCGCCAACGCGATCCGCCGGATCGTGCCCGCTCAGCTCGTGGTCGTCACCGGCGTGGAGGAGATGTGGCACGAGGCGCTGTGGACTGAGTTCGACGTGAAGCTGGTCGAGCGGGTCGCGAAGGCCTACGGCGCCAGCGAGGTCATCGACGTCTACCGACTCGTCGAGGGTCCGGCCAACTCCGCCACGCCCGGCTCGGTGCAGGTGGAGCTGTTCGGGAAGCCGTTGACCCCCGGCCCGTCGATCAGCGAGGAGACCCTGGCGGAATTCGTCAGCGCCACCTACTGCCGGGTGACCAAGCGGCCCCGGGCGCCCGAGGATCCCACCGCCGACCCTCGTTACCGGCGGCGGCAGGCGCTGGCCCGGGCCATCTCGTCGTGCTACGACGCCCTGATGGGTGGCGGATCCGCTGTTGCCCTGGTGACCAGCCACGTCGACTACGACCACTGGGGCCTGGCGGTGGACTCCGCCCGGCGTGCCGGCATCCCGATCGTGCACACCCAGCAGACGGGGTGTCTCAAGGCGTACGCCCTGTTCCCCGAGACCGACACCGGTGAGCACACCTTCCGCGGCGAGCTCACTCACCAGATCGGCGCCTTCTTCGAACAGCGGGTGTGGTCGCGGCGCGACGAGGTGCGGCGCAACGCCGAACTGGTCGCCTGGCGGTCGAAGGTCAACCTGGGCCGCCCGAGTTGGTGGCGGGGTGGCGCCAGCGCCTCCGTCGACATCAACAACAGCGATGAGCGGGCCGGGCTGCGCAACCACTTCGCGGCGCGCCTGGGGTTCGATCCGTCGCGGCCGATCGTGGCGGTTTTCAACCATGCCGTTTCCGACGCGCCCGGCACGAACCACCAGTCCTTCCCCACCCTGGCCGACTGGTTGGAGGAGACGGCGCGGTTCGCGAGCACCTCCACCGAGGTGCAGTGGCTGTTCCAGGATCATCCGAGCCAGTTCCGCTACGACAGCACCAACTTCTTCGACTCGGTCGCCCAGCGGTACGCCCGGCACCGGCACATGCTGTTCCAGCCCAGCACGGATCTCAACAAGAACGGCCTGTGGAGCCTCGTCGACTTCGGCGTGACCGTTCGCGGCAGCGTGAGCAACGAGCTTCCCGCGTACGGCATCCCGGTTCTCCAGGCCGGGTGGTCCGAGTGGAGTGAGTGCGGACTGTCGACCGTGGTGAACGACCCGGAGACGTACTGGAAGGCCCTCGACTCCGCGATCACCGCGATGTTGAGCGGCGAGGAGATCATCTCGGTGGAGCAGGTCGAGCGTGCCCGGTTGTGGCTGTGGTTCTACCGCAGTGCCACGGACCTGTTCACGCCCCAGGTGCCGCAGTGGGAACTCTGGCCTGCCGACTACACGCTCAAAGCGGTGCGTACCGCGTTCCAGCACATCGAGAGCGATGCGGATCCGTTGTTCGAGGCCGTCGAACGTATGTGGACCCGGCGTGAGCCGGTGTTGACCCGGATGGACCTCCAGGTCCCCGGAGGTGTCCGGTAGTGGCAATCGGCGCGTGGTTCGCCACGGAGTTCGACGAGCCGGCCTCGTCGCGGGATCTCCCCGCGCTGTTCACCTCCGGTGGCGACCCCGAGGTGCTGGTCGTGGACCGGGTGGCTCGGGGTGTCGCGATCGTGGGGCGGGTGCAGGGCGCGTCCGGGGCGGTCGTGCTGAAGGTACGCACCGGCGGCCGCCCCGTCCGCGTCCGGGTCGATCTCCACGTCGACGGCGCCTCGCAGGGGGCCTGGTCCCGGGCCGCGTCACCGACCCGGGGCGTACGCGAGTTGCCGCGGCTGGTCATGGTCCGGGCCCAGGGCACGGATCGGGCCGCGGTCCTGATCAGTCGCCAGCGCGGCCGGCTGCGGATGGTGGAAGCCCACGCCTGGGTGGAGTTCGACCTGCACGCGGACGAGGTGGGCCGGGACGAGCTGCTCATCATCGAACTCGCGGACGCCACCCTTCCGCCCTGGGCGGCCACGTCGCTCAGCCCGCTGGCGGCGGTCGGCGTACGGATCAACCAGGTCGAGGTCGTCGCGATCGAGGACGTCGGCGAGGGTAAGGGCTCGGGTCGCCTCACCGGCGCGCCCGCACAGCACGCCGGCCTCGTCAGCGCCGGCGGACTGGTGGGCGCACGGGGCCGCGGCGAGGGTCCCGCCCGGTCGAGGTTTGTCGTGGTCAACGCGAGCGGCGACGCGGTCCGCTGTCGGCTGCGGATCGGGACCGCGTCAGCGTCCCCCGCCGCCATTCGCCACCCCAGCCCGAACTGGCTGCGCCGCCAGAAAGGCCAGACCGTGCTCAAGGCCCTGCGGGTGGCGCAGCGCGGGGCCGGGTACGCGCTGTTCGAGGCGTCACCGTTCACCCGACCGCCGCACCCGGACCAGCTGGTCGTACGAGCCGCGAGCCTCGTCGACGGCGCCGAATGCCGGGTGGCCACGACGGCGGAGACGGAGGACGTACTCGATGTGGTGATCGAGCGGACCACCGCCGGGCCGGTGCTGATCGGGCTGGCCGAGCCCGAGGCCGCAGCGGTACGACGGCGGGTGTCCGAGCTTGTCTGCCAGGTCGTCGAGTTGGAGTGGTGATCGTTGACTGACCCCAAGTCCTACGACCCGGTGCTCACGGATGACGCGGCGGCCAACCGGGGCGCGATCGAACGGCTCCTGGCGTCCGAGACGGGCGGGACGGTGCGGCTGCCGGCGGGCACCTTCCCGCTCGACCGAGGGATCGTCGTCGGATCGGGTTGGACGCTGGCCGGCGCGGAGCATGGAGACGGGCCGGTGACGACGTGGCTGACCTCGTCCGCGTCGGACGGCCGGCCCATCGTCCACGTGCTGGGCTCACGGGTGGCGATTCACGACATCGGTTTCCTGCCGCCGCCGTCCGCGCCGGGAGAACACGGCGGCGACATGGGCACCGCCATCACCATCGGCAGGTACCTCTACCCGGCCGAGACGGACTGGATCGAGGGAATCCAGATCCGGCGGGTCCAGGTGGAGCGCCGCGACGCTCGCGACGCCAACTGCGTCGCGGTCGTCGGGGCGGTTCGGGACATCGTCATCTCCGACGTGTCGATCGTGGGCGGTTGCACCGGAATCGCCGTTCACTGGGGTGCGGTCGGCGAGAGCGTCAGCTCGATCAGCGGGCCGTCCTACCACCCGCACCACCTCACCATCTCCGACCTGCGTGTCTCCGACGCCTTCGAGGGGTTCTACCTCAGCTCAGTGCACGACGTCGAGGTGGACCGGGTCTGCCTGTCGGAGGTCGAGATAGGTTTCCGGCTGCTGCCCGGCGACAACACGGACCGCTTCCACTCCTCGAACGGCAACGCCGTCGGCGAGCGGATCCGGGTGTCACGCGCCTGCGTGTCCTGGAACGGTCCGTTGTACGCCATGCGGATCGCCGGCTGGGGACGCAGCGAGATCGACCACTCGATCCGGATCCTCGAGTACCGGGACGTGGTGGTGCGGGACTGCACCCTGGTGCCGCTGCCGCTCGCCACGGCCGGGTCCGGCAACCCGCTCCGCTCGCGTTCGCCCATCGTGATCGAGCGGGCGTCCGGGGTGGTCCTGGACGCGATCCGCGTCGACCTGGGCGGGGACTCGCGGAGCGGAGCCGACCGAGCGGGCGTCGCCTGCTGCCCGCTACGGACGCCTTGACCCACACGCCCCCAGGTCTACAAGGGATCTACCGGCCGCCGGTGAAACGGCTTCCCAACCGCTGTGGCGGTGTTCGGTACGCTGGTGGACGTGATGCGACCGGAGCTGTCAGTCGCATCGCCCAGGACGGCGTGATCGGAGGCCGGTAGCCTGATGGAACTCGTCGACGACGCGGCCAGGGCATCGTTGGTCGCCGGGATCGCCGGGACTGTCCTCTTCGTCGTCACGTTCCTGGTCGACGGCCTGACCCGGCCGGGGTACCACCCGGTCCGGCAACCGGTGAGCGCCCTCGCGCTGAGCCGCCGCGGCTGGGTGCAGACGGCGAACTTCCTCGTCAGCGGCCTGCTCATCACCGCCGCCGCGCCCGGCCTGCACGCGGCGACGGGCAGCATCTGGCTGACCGCGTCCGTCGTGGTGTTCGGCCTGGCCCTGGTGGCGTCCGGGGTATTCCCGATGGACCCGATGCGCGGGTATCCGCCGGGCACGCCCGACGTCACGCCGACCACCTACAGCCGCCGCCACCAACTGCACGACCACGCCGGTGCCGTGGTGTTCGGGTCGCTCCCGGCCACCGCGCTCGCCGCCGCGCTGAACCTGGACGACCGCGCGTGGGCGGTGCTCTCCGGGGCGGCCACGGCCCTGCTCGTGGCGCTCTTCCTGTGGTTCGGGTCCGCGTGGGAGCGCGACTCCCCCCGGGCCGGGTTGATCCAGCGGGTGAACATCATCGTCGGGTGGGCCTGGCTCGGCGCGCTCTGCTGGCACCTGCTGCCCTGACCGATCCCGGCCATCACCGCCCGAAGTGAGTGATGAGGGCGGCACTATGTTATCGCTCGACATTGATGGGCGCCATCCCTTCACAGGCTAGACCCCCGTCTGTCATGCTGTGGCAACACTCGGACTGTTAGCGCTCACAATGGCGCTTCGAGTACCCGCCCTGGGTCCAGGAAGGACGGACACCGGGCGTACGTGTAAGGCACCCCTCACGTAGCCCGACGCTGGAGGAGGCGTCCATGCCCCGACCGAAGCCGATCCTCGGGTTGTTGACCGCCGCGCTGGTGGCGGCAACCGTCGCGGTGGCCGCTCCGAGCTTGGCGACGACAACGACCGTCGAGCCGGACTACACCAGCTCCGTCGATCCGTCCGGCACCGGTGTGTCGATCGACAGGTCCATGTACGGCGTCTTCTTCGAAGACATCAACTACGCTGCCGACGGCGGGCTCTACGCGGAGCTGGTGCGCAACCGCTCCTTCGAGTTCCTCCCGGCCGACAACCGGGCGTACACGGGCCTGACCGGGTGGACGCCCGGCGCCGAAGGCGGCGGCGCCGGCAGCGCGGCCACGATCAACGACCAGGCCCGGCTCAACGATCGGAACCGCACGTACCTCAGGCTGCAGCTGGCCAACTCCGGCAGCGGCCGGTACGGGGTCACGAACTCCGGATACAACAACGGGATCGCGGTCAGGGCCGGCGCGCGGTACGACTTCTCAGTGTGGGCGCGCAGCGATGCCGCCGGTGGCACGCCCGTGTCGGTGACCGTGCACGACGCCGCCGGCCAGTTGCTGGCGGCCCCGCTGGCGGTCAGCGTCCGGGACGACACCTGGACCAGGTACACGGGAACACTGACCGCCACCCGGACCACGGACGCCGGGCGGTTGTCGGTACGCGCAGGCGGCACCGGCACGCTGCGGCTGGACATGGTCTCGCTGTTCCCGCAGGACACCTACCGCGGACGCCCGAACGGCCTGCGCAAGGACCTCGCCGAGAAGGTCGCGGCACTCAAGCCCGGCTTCGTCCGCTTCCCCGGCGGCTGCCTGGTCAACACCAACAGCATGAACGGCTACGACGCCGCATCGAACTGGGAGCGGGCCCGCGCGTACCAGTGGAAGGACACCGTCGGCCCGGTCGAGACCCGCGCGACCAACGCCAACTTCTGGGGCTACAACCAGTCCTACGGCCTCGGCTACTTCGAGTACTTCCAGTTCGCCGAGGACATCGGCGCGATGCCGGTGCCGGTCGTCCCGGCTCTGGTCACCGGCTGTGGCCAGAACCGCGCCACGGTGAACGAGGCGCTCCTGCAGCGGCACATCCAGGACGCCCTCGACCTGATCGAGTTCGCCAACGGCCCGACCAACTCGACCTGGGGGCAGCTGCGCGCCTCGATGGGTCACCCAGGGCCGTTCAACCTCACCCACATCGCGGTCGGCAACGAGGAGAACCTGCCGAACGAGTTCTTCGCCAACTTCGAGAGGTTCCGCGCCGCGATCGAGGCGCAGTACCCGAACGTCGTCGTGATCAGCAACTCCGGCCCGCTGTCCCAGGGCAGCACCTTCGACCGGCTGTGGGACCTCAACCGGGCCGCCAACGTGGAGATGGTCGACGAGCACTACTACAACAACCCGACCTGGTTCCTGCAGAACAACGACCGGTACGACAGCTACGACCGCAACGGACCGAAGGTCTTCCTCGGTGAGTACGCGTCGCAGGACAGCATGCTGTTCAACTCGCTGGCCGAGGCGGCGTACATGACCGGCCTGGAGCGCAACGCGGACATCGTCAAGATGGCCTCGTACGCGCCGCTGCTCGCCAACATCGACAACGTCCAGTGGCGACCGGACATGATCTGGTTCGACAACGACGAGTCGTGGGGCACCACCAGCTACGAGGTGCAGAAGCTGTTCATGAACAATGTCGGCGACCGGACCGTGCCCAGCACGGTGACCGGAGCGGTCCCGGCGGTCAAGCCGATCAACGGCCCGATCGGCCTGTCGACCTGGGCCACCGCCGCGGCGTACGACGACGTCAAGGTCACCACCCCCGACGGCACGGTGCTGTTCAGCGACGACTTCTCCGGCGGCGCCGGCCAGTGGCGGCCGCTGGCGAACCGGGGCAACTGGTCGGTCGTCAACGGCGAGTACACCCAGACCAGCACCACCGCGCAGGACACGCTGGTCAGCGCGGGCAACATCACGGTGAGCGACTACGACCTGACCCTCAAGGCGCGGAAGACCGGGGGCGCGGAGGGGTTCCTAATCGGGTTCGGCGTGCAGGATGCGGCCAACTTCTACTGGTGGAATCTCGGCGGCTGGAACAACACCCAGGGCGCGGTCGAGAAGGCCGTCAGCGGAGCCAAGACGAGCCTGATCACGAAGGCGAACCGGATCAACACCGGCCAGACGTACGACATCAGGATCCAGGTGCGCGGTGCCCGCGTCTCGCTCTTCCTCGACGGCGAACTCTGGGGCAGCTTCGCCGACGACAAGGTGGTGCGACCGTTCACCCAGGTTGTCACCCGCGACGACGCCACCGGGGAGCTGATCGTGAAGGTGGTCAACGCCCAGGACGAGGCGGCCGTGACAAAGATCGACCTCGGCAACCTCAAGGTCAGGAACAACGCGCGGATGACGGTCATCAGCGGCGACCCGAGGGAGCAGAACACCCGCTCGGCCCAACCGATCCAGCCGGTCACCACGACCGTCAAGGGCCTCAAATCGACCTTCACGCACACCTTCGCACCGAACTCCGTCACCTTCCTGCGCATCGGAACCAAGTGAGGTAGGACGATGAGGTACTCCATGAGCCGACGTACCCTGCTGCGGGGCGGCCTGGGCGTCGCGGCGACCGGCATGGTGGCCGGCCTCTCCTCCGCGGCGTTCGCCGACCCGAAGCCGGGCGGCGGGACCGACACCGAGATCTACGGCGTCCCCACTGTCGACCCGCTCATCGCGCGGCGGGCAGACCCCTTCATCACCCACCCGGTCGATGGGATGTACTACTTCACCGGCTCGGTTCCCGAGTACGACCGGCTCGTCGTACGCGGCGCGCCCACCATCGCCGGCCTGGCCACCGCAGCCGAGACGGTGATCTGGCGGCGGCCGACGAGCGGCCGGATGGGCGGGCACATCTGGGCGCCGGAACTGCACCGCATCGACGGTCGCTGGTACATCTACTTCGCCGCCGGCGACTCGGACAACGTCTTCCGGATCCGGATGTACGTGCTGGAATCCGCGTTGGCGGACCCGCGCGACCCCGCCGGGTGGCAGCTTCGCGGTCAGCTCAACACGGAATGGGACGGCTTCTCCCTCGACGCCACCACCTTCGCGCACCGGGGCCGCAGATACCTGGTGTGGGCACAGAGCGAACCGGAGATCGCGGTGAACTCGAGCCTCTACATCGCGGAGATGGACACCCCCTGGTCGTTGACCGGCAAGGCGGTCCGTATCGCCACGCCGACCCGCAGCTGGGAGATCCAGGGGTACGCGGTCAACGAGGGACCGGCGGTGATCGTCCGCAACGGACGAGTGTTCATGACCTTCTCGGCTAGCGCCACGGACGCGCGCTACTGCATGGGGCTGCTGACCGCCGACGCCGACGCGAACCTGCTCGACTGGCGGTCCTGGGTGAAGACGCCCGACCCGGTCTTCGTCACCAACGAGCAGACCAGGCGGTACGGGCCGGGCCACAACTCGTTCACCGTCGCAGAGGACGGCGTGACCGACGTGCTCGTCTATCACGCTCGGGACTACCGCGACATCACCGGTGACCCGCTCTACGACCCCAACCGCCATGCCCGGGTGCAGAAGTTGTACTGGCACTCGGATGGCACGCCGATGTTCGGTGTGCCGGTCGGTGCCGGCGGCCCGATCGTCCGGCTGAGCCCCTTCACCGAACGCCGCTCGTTCGTCCGGCACTACGCGTTCGTGCTGCGGGTCGACCCCGACGTGCGAAAACTGGATGACACCCAGTTCCGCTTCGGCACCGGTTTCGCCGGTGGCGACACCGAGTCGATCCAGTCGGTCAACTACCCGGACCGGTACGTGCGGGTGGTCGACGGTGCGGTCCGCATCGACCCGGTGCAGAGCGGTTCCGGGTACGCGGGCGAGGCAAGCTTCCGGCGCGTGCCCCGTTCCAACGGCGGCGTCTCGTTCCAGCTCGCCAGCGACCCGAGCGCCTACCTGCGCCACCAGAAGGGCGAGTTGACGGTCGGCCCCGACAACGGCAACGACGCCACGTTCCTACTCAGCTGACTTCGAGACAACTGACGGGACACGCCGCGGCCCGGTCGACTCGACCGGGCCGCGGCCCTCCCACATACAGCAGTCTGGTCCGCGAGCGGACGCGGGCTCTCATGGCAAACTGGTCACCCAGGTCGGCTTCGATGGGAGCGTGACGTGACGGCGGCCGTGATCACAGCCAGCGCAAGCATCGTTGTCGCCGTGCTGGTCTTTGTGCTCAACCAGCGTGCCCAGCTGCGAGCCGAACGCCGGCGTGCCCGCCTGGACCGAGTCGCCAGTCAGTTGCGCGACCTCTATGGCCCGCTGCACGCTCTTGTCGATGTCAACGAACGCGTCTGGCAAGCGCTCCGTGACGTCGATCTCCCCGACATGGAGCAGCGCAGATCCGACAGTGCCCTGGCGGACGAGCAGCGGGAACAGTGGATGCGTTGGCTCGATCATGCCCTCATGCCGGCAAACGTCAAGATGCGCGATCTCATCCTCAGCCGCGCCGACCTGGTGATCGAGGACGGCATGCCGGAACCACTGCGAGCCTTCTGCGCCCACGTCGCCGCGTACGAGGTGCTGGTGTCCAGCCGCGAGTCGGGTATCGGTGACCGGAGGCAGGCCTTGATCGGACACCCCGGCGCCCCATACGTTGACTACGTTCGACGGTCGTTTGAGGCGTTGAAGCTCGAGCACCACCAGCTGGTAGCGACGGATCGAGCCCCCCAGAGGTTTGCCGCCGGCTGAAGGCCGCATGCCGCCAGGCGGAACCGTGGCATCGGGAGCGTCACCCCGCCTTGCCTGCCCAGGCAGAAGACCAACGGCTACCGAAAGTCACGATAGCTACGATAGCACGCATAGGTTCGTTATGCTTGATTGTGCAAAAGGCGAATCGGAGATGTAGCCGAGTAGCCGGCTTCGAGGCAAGAGTCCGCTGGTCATGATCCTGCCTCGATGGGCCGGCAGTGTGGAGAGAGCGCGGGCCACGCTCCGGTGCTCCATGGGCTGGGGAATGATCCGCTGCTCAACAGCAACAGCGGCCACGGCCGGCCTACCGATATGACCCAGGCGTGTCTCGCCGCTCTGCTGGTGTCCCTGCCGCGCTAGGCGATAGGCTTGAATCTTCAGGAATCAGCCCCATCGCAATCGACGGGGGAGCCTCAGCCGAGGCGGTGTGTGCTGGTGGGCCCAACGACGCCGCCTTCCAGGAGGTTCGACGGGAGGGCACAGGGTGTCACAGGAACGGCCGACTGAGTGGGACGTCCCACTGGACGACCGAATCCTCGCCGTCGAGACATCGGGTAAAGCGGACGGTTTCCCGGTCTTCCTGATGCACGGAATGCCCGGCAGCCGCAGTGGCCCGAAGCCCCGGAGCATGATCCTGCATCTGCTCGGCGTCCGGCTGATCTGCTACGACCGACCGGGCTACGGCAGATCCACCCGCCATCAAGGCCGCCGCGTGGTCGATGCCGCGCTGGATGTGCAGGCTATCGCCGACCGCCTTGAGCTGGAAAAGTTCGCCGTCGTCGGCCGCTCCGGTGGTGGGCCGCACGCCCTCGCCTGCGCCGCCAGTGACCTGTTCGCCGACCGGCTGACCCGGGTCGCGGTCCTGGTCTCTCCGGCCCCCATCGACGCACCCGGGTTGGACTGGTATGCCGGCATGGCCCCCTCCAATATCGAGGCCTATCGGGAGGCGACCTCCGACCGGCGCAGGCTGATCGAGTCGCTGACCCTCCGGGCCGACCGCACGCGCCGAAACCCGGCGAGCGTGGTCAGCTTCATCGACGGCGAGTTGAGCGCCGCCGACCGCGATGTGGTCGAGGACGTCGCACTACGCCGACTGTTGACCAAGAGCTACGCCGAGGCGGTGCGGTTCGGCGCCGACGGGTGGATCGACGACGCGCTGGCGCTCAGCCAGGACTGGGGCTTCGACCCGTCATCGATCAACGTTCCGGTCCGGCTCTGGCACGGCGCCGAGGACGCCTTCTCGCCGGTTGCCCACACCCGCTGGCTCAAGTCGCAGATTCCGCACGCCGAGTTCGAGGAGCAGCCCGGCGTGGGGCATTTCGCCGCCGTGCAGATCCTGCCGGATCTCCTCGCCTGGCTCGCCACCCCCCAGCCGGAACTGGTCGACGTCCGCCCGGTTGGCCGAGTCTGACCCGACCACCCGGGCGGTCCGACGTACCGCCGGCCGGCCGCGCCGCCGACAATGGATCAGAACGGGTGCGGGTCCAGCACCCGGTCGAGCAGCTTCCGGTGGCCCAGCACGCGCACGTCCGGATGGTCGCCGCCGAGTCGCTCGACCAGCTCCGCCACCGCCCTCTCCAGTTCCTCCGGCCCGGAGTCCGGCTCGCGCAGGTTCCGGATCAACGCCAGGTTGGCCGCAGCCCGCAAGGTGTCCGGGTGCCGGGGGCCCAGCACCGTGCGCATCACCTTGTGCAGGTTCTCCACCAGCTCGAGGGCTCCGGCGAGATCTCCGCTCTCCGCCTTGCAGACCGCCAGGTTCATCTGGGCGGCGAGCACGAACGGATGCTCCGAGCCCAGCATCTCGCCCAGTCCGTTGACGGCCGCCTGGGCCGACATGCGCGCGGCCTCCCGATTGCCCTGCGCCCGAGCCACCGCCGACAGGTTGTTCTCACAGATCTGTGTGTGCGGGTGGCGGGAACCGAGCGACGCCCGGTAGAGCGCCTGCACGGCCCGCAACTCTTCCTTGGCCCCGGCGGCATCGCCCAGCGCCAGTAGGTTGGTCGCCCGGCTCAGCCGGGCCGCCAGCGTGTCCGGGCTGGTCTCGCCGAACGTCGTCCGCAACGTGTCGTACGCGGCGTCGAGCAGCCGGGCTGCCTCGACCGGCCGGCCGACGGTGCGCAGCGCCACCCCCAGGTTCGTCTGGGCGCCGAGCGTGGCCAACGCGTTCGGTCCGGACAGCTGCTGATAGTCGGTCAGGGCATCCTGCGAGAAAACGCGCGAGCGCTCGTACTCACCGGACTCCCGCAGGTCTCGTGCCAGGTTCACGGCAGATGCGAGGGTCCACTGGTTGTTGCGGCCGAGCACCACCCGGCGCCGCTCGTACACCTGCTCGTCGAGCCGCTGTGCCTCGGTCACGTTGCCGGCCAGCCGCATCGAGGCGGCCAGGTTGTTCAGCGCGGTGAGGGTACGCGGGAAGTCCTCACCGAAGTCCCGCGACCACATCCGGTGGGTCTGCTGGTCCCGGGCCAGGGCCTCGCCGTAGCGGCCCAGGCCGCGCAGGTCGCCGGCTAGTCCGCCGGCGGTCATCAGCGCGTCGGCGCTCGTCTCGCCAAGCAGTTCCTGCTGTTCGGCGAGAGTCTCCTCGTCGTAGGTGAGGGCCTGCTGGAAGTAGCCCTGGGAACGCAGGATGTTGCCAAAATTGAAGCGCAGCCGCAGCAGCGGAGGGTGCAGCATCTCACGCTCGTCAGGGTCGGTGCTCGCCCCGAGCCGGTCGGTCCACGCCGTCAGAATCCGCTCGGCCAGGTCTCGGGCCTGGCTGAGCACGCCCCGCAGCCAGACGTAGCGGACCCGCTCGACCAGCAGTTCCAGCACGGCCGGGTCGTCGGATTCGAGCGCGGCCTGCATGGCCACCTCGGACTCCTCCAGGTGAGGCCAGAGCATCCGGAACCGGTCCCAGCTCTCCGCCACGTCCACGTCGCTGTCCGGCCGGGCCGCGGCCACGGCGCTAATCACCTGCCGACGGATGGTCTGCTGCTCCTCCTCGGTCATCCGCCGCTGCACGGCGTCGCGCAGCAGCCGGTGGATCTCGATCTGCTGCGCCCGGTTGTCGAGCCGCAGCAGCGCCAGCCGGTTGATCCGCTGGATCAGCCGCGCCGCACCTGACCGGCTCGGCACCGACGGGTCGGCCTGCCGCAGCAGCTCTCCGATACCCCTGCTGTTCAGCAACTCGATGGAGACCTTCACCGACAGCACCGAACAGATCTCCAGCAGGCGGTACGCCCCCGGCGAGTCCTGCTTGAGCCGATCCAGTGACGGCCCCCAGGTGTTCAGCGCGGCACCGTGCTCGGCCAGCTGGGCCAGGTAGTCGTCCACCGCGATGCCGCTGTCGGCGATGAGGGCGCCGCCGAGGGCGAGCGCGATGGGTAGGTCACCGAGCGCTTCGGCGACCCGCTCGGCGTCCCGGCGGGAGATGCCTTCGACATGTCGCTGGAGGTGCTCGATGCTCTCGGCCCGACTGAACGGGTTGATCTCGATCGTCTCCGCGCTCTCCCCCCAGGTCTGCTCCCGGGCGGTGATGATGATGTGACCCCGACCGCCTCGCGGCAGAAAGTCCTCGATCCTCCGGTAGTCCGCGACGTTGTCGAAGACCAGCAGCCATCGTGGGTAGCGGTCGCCGCGGACCAGCGTGTCGTGCACCTGGCGGATCGCGGCCGGGATGTTCGCCGGCTCGGGCAGGCCCATCCGCTCGCCGAGGTCGACCAGCGTCGAGTCGACGAAGATCTGCGGATCGGCCTCGATCCAGAAGACCAGATCGTAGGCCGTCCGGAACCGGTGGACGTACTCCAGGGCGATCTGGGTCTTGCCCACCCCGCCCATTCCGCGCAGCGCGACCAGCGAG
Organism: Micromonosporaceae bacterium KJ-029; assembly: GCA_005402585.1. Classification (GTDB taxonomy): domain Bacteria; phylum Actinomycetota; class Actinomycetes; order Mycobacteriales; family Micromonosporaceae; genus Micromonospora. The sequence goes on from BIFP01000035.1 coordinate 234,013, forward strand.
TATCCGCGGCTCGCGCCGGACTGGAGCAGGTGCCGCAGGCGGCGCAGGTCCTCGTCGCGCCCGGTGAACTGGACGTTGGCCACCGGCGTCTTCTGCAACTCCGGGCCGATGCCCGGATAGCGGGCCCCGGTCGCCGCGGTCACGTCGTCGTTGGACAACTCGACCCGGCCGACCAGCCGCAGCAGGCTCGCCGCCGCATCGCTCACCCTGGTCAACCCGTTGAGGAAGATCGACGTCTCCGACACGAACTCGGGCAACGGCTTGACGTCGTCGACGTACACCGCGAGGGGTGTGCCCGAACCCGGAGTCTCCGCCGGCGGCAACGAACCGGGCGTGGTCTCGGTGTAGGCCGTCGAGACGACGGTCAGCGTCCGGGTCGGGACGAGATCCCGGCCCAGTCCCGCCGGCTTCGCATTGCTGACCCTGATCCCGGCCAGGCCGAGGACCCGCTCGATCCACTCTGCCCAGGCCTGGTCCTTCGGGGCGTACCGCAGCAGGATCTCCCCCTGCGGCAGAAACTTCTTGCGCTCGAACTGGGAGCGCAGCTGGTTCCGCACGGCATCGTCCAGCCGCGGCAACGACCGGACCTCCCCCTCCGTGATGGCCGAGGTCAGCCGCTCGTACGCGGAGAGCATCGCCCGATCGGTGCCGAACGTCGCCAGCGTCTCCTCGTACGCGTAGTAGGCCACGTAGGGCACCTCGACCTCGGCCCAGTAGTCGCGTCGTTCCCCGTCGCTGAGCCCGGCGGGCAGGCCGGCGAAACGGTGCATGGCGAGTGCCCGGCCGGCGTTGGCCTTGTCCTGTTCGGCCGGGTCGACCCGCATCGGGGCCGGCAGCACCCGGATCCGCCGGTTGACGTACCGGCTGGTCACCTCGCGGGCCACCTGCGCCGCACCTTCGATGCCCTGGTCGCTGAAGGTGAAACAGTCGACCAGCACGTCCGGCAGGTGGATGGTGCAGATGCTGGCCACGTCGCTCAGCCCGGTCCGGCTGTCGATCAGCGTGTAGTCGTAGTTGCGCCGCATGTCCGCGCGCAGCGCCTCGATGAACGCCCCTCCACCCAGCCCGTCGTAGAAGACGTCCCAGTCCAGCCCGCTGATCCCGGCGACGTAGTCCCGGTTCTGCCGGCCGGCGGTGAGGAAGTCGAGGCTGCCCCCGCCGGGAAAGGTGTAGTTGAGCGAGAAGGCGAAGTGCTGCACCCGTGCGAACTCCGCCTCCCAGCCGTCGGGCAGGGAGCGGCTCGTCGGCACCCCGTCGGCGTCCTCCGCCGAGGCCTGGGTCTCGAACTGACGGATCATGTCGATGACGCCACCGGTGCCGCGCAGGACGCTCAGGTCGATGAACGGGTGATAGAACCGGTGCAGACCGGGCGACTCCAGGTCCCAGTCGGCGACCAGCACCTTCTTGCCGTTCGCCGCCAGGATCCAGGCCACGTTGGCCAGTGCCATTGTCCGGCCGGTACCACCCTTGAACGAGTAGAACGTGACCACCTGGCCGTTGCGTTCGTCAGTCATCGTTCCTCTTCGATGCCGGGGGGCGTACTGCCCGACGGTTCGGGCCGGCCGAGCTGCGGCCGTCGGACCCGCGGCCGGTCCGACGGCACGACGGGAGCGTTCTTGAGATACTGCCGGCGGGCCTCGGTTACCAACTCCGGCATGATCCGGACGAACTCCGGCAGCTCGGTGACCCGCTTCGCCGGCGGCCGATTCGCCCGGCGGAGCATCTGCGCGACCCGCTCGGCAAAGTGGTTGCCGTCGGCCGCGGTCAACGGATCGTCCTTGTTCAGTACCACCAGCGGGATAACCCACTGGGGCAGGCGATTCAACACGAGCGCCAGGTCGTGTTCGCCGGCGCTGTCGCTGACGATCCACGGGTCGATGAGCAGCACCGAGGGACAGCGGGCCATCACGTCACCGGCGTCGGCGAAGCTGGTGACGTGGGTGGCGAGGCCCAGGCGCTCGGCCGTGCTGGCCACGTACTTGGCGGCGGGCAGCGCCTGGTCCTGCCCGAACGGGCGCCATTGCTCGCTGCGTTCGGCATAGACCCCCGGCTCACGCTCCGCCGGCACCTCGGCACCGGTGGGCGCGGCGACCACGACCACGAACTGGGCGTCCGCCCGCGAGGTGTGGCGGACCTCGGCCACCTTCGGCACGACGGAGGGCGGCAGCGGATACCGCTGCGCGATCTGGGTGACCTCCGCCGCGATCCGGCCCAGGATCTCCTCGTACGCGGCGCGGTAGCTGGCGAGCATGCAGAGCGCCCGCAGCCCGTTCTCCGCATACCCGGCGACGTCCCCGGCGAGTTCGAGCGCCTCGCGGGTCTCGGCGGTCTGGTCCCAAGACGGCAACGGGATCCACAGCACCGGAACGATGTGGCGGTACTTCTCGACGATCGGGGACGCCTTCAACCGGCGGCGGAACGCCTCCAGTTCACCGAGCGGCCAGGAGTTGCTGAGATAGCCGGGCGAGTAGAGCGGCACGAAGACCTGGGTGTTGCCGAGCGCGCTGGTCAGCGTCTCCTCCCAGTCAGCGCCGGAGCTGAGCTGCGCGTCGAAGAACCCGACCTGCCGGTCGTCCGGCGCGGCCACGCGTCCCCGGACCGCCGCCGACAGGTCGCCGAAGAAGATCTTGACCCAGTGGTCGGGATCGAGCCGAGGATCCTCCAGCATCGGCGCGGAGTGGGCGTAGCTGAGGAAGAAGTAGGTGCCGTGGTCGATCGCCACCGGTGCCGCCGCTGCCCCGATCCCGGTCATGTACCCCTCCTGGGAAACTTCCTGTCGAGCCCGTGGGGTGCGGTCAGGACCCGCGGCTCGACCCAGTGCGATCGGGACAGCTCGACGATGCGCTGGGCGAGTTTCCAGATCACCACATGGCTGGCGTCGTTCTTCATGGAGAGCAGCCCGTACAGGCCCTCCTGGTGGTAGTTCGGGACCACGCCCTCGTCGGGGGTGCCGTCGGGAGAGAACCATTGGAGGCGGTCAGGCGGCTCGCAGGAATCCGCGGGGGCCCAGCTCACCGGCAGGATGCAGGTCTCGTGGTCGGTCCGGCCGTCGCGGCGGGCGATCGTACGGCTGGCGAAGAGGTTCCACTCCAACGCGCACCACTCACTGTCCAGATAGGCCGGGGAGAGCAGGGCGACGAAGACCTGACAGGTGCCGACGGCCTCCAGCAGTTCCGGGGTCCACCGCTCGCCACCGCGCATGTTCCGGTTGATGAAACCCGGGTCCGCGCCGGCCGGCCGACTCACCAGGGCATTCACATGAATCGACAGCTCGGTGAAGAGCCGCAGGGCGTTGGTGTTGGCCTCCTGCCAGCCACCCGGCGCCCGCCTGGGCTGCTTGATCACCGCATAGCTGACAAAGAACAGCGGGGCAAACGGGTCGTCCACCACCCTGCCCTCGTCCAACTGCCGTTCTCCCACCGTCGACCGTGGATGTTGCCCGCTCCCGTCGCCCAAGGTAAGCACACCGGCACCGGTGGGTCTATACCGCTTTACGGTCGGCGGTGCCCGGCCATCCAGGTTGTCGCGAAATCGACCGCAGCGCGAAGATCAAGAAGCGTCGACGGCGCGGCGCCCACGAGACCACGGCGGACCGGCAGGTGGGCGTCGATCGCCGCGCCGAGCTCGGGAAAGTCGCTCGCATCGAGCACCGGCGCGTGGAAGTCCCGCCGCTCCCGCCGGCCGCCCACCAGCACATAGCAGCGATACGCCCGCTCCGGGGGCGGGCCCGCCGGCCGACGCGCCTCGGGCCGGTACTCCGCCAGGTGCAGCGCGGTGCACCTGGCGTAGCCCACGCCGAGCAGCAGGACTGCGGCACCAGCGGCGTACAGGCGGCCGAGTGGGGAGCGTTCCCCGAGGTGGCAGTCGAGGTCGTGGAGCTCGGTGAACTCGACCGCGCGCCCGCCGAGGGCGGCGAAGGACGTGATGGGATGGCCGCTGCGGGCCGCACCGGGCTGCTGGCGGACGTGCTCGGCGAGGATCCCCATCCCCTCCGACGGCGTGTTCACCGGATCGAACCCGGGTAGCCGGGCCTCGTACGCGGCCCGGCCCGCCTCGTCCAGCCCGTCGGTGGCGGCGCGGAACGCCGGACTCGTCGTCGAGTTGCCGACCGTCTGCGCCGGCACGACCACCGTGGCGTCCGGGCCGGTCACCCGGCGCAGCGCCGCCAGCAGCGCCGCCGGGCCGCCCGCCACCGGCCCGATCCGCCGCATCGAGCAGTGCACCAACAGGTCCTGACCAGCCCTTATCCCCAAGGCGGCCAGGTCGGCGGCGAGCCGGTCGACGTCGCGGTGGTCGGCGTGACCGACACCGGCCGGCAGGTCAGCGCGGGTCATCGGACCAGGAGTCCACGGTCTCGCGCATTCGCCCGACGAACCGCTCCCCGTGCTCGGTGAGCGCCCCGGTCGCGGCCAATTCGTCGATCGTTCGCGCCGTCCAGCCGCGATACCGGCGGTAGTGCTGCCTGGCCTGGCCACCGGGCCGGGCTCGCCAGAGTTCGGCGATGGCCAGATGCGCGTATGTACCCTGGAGCGCCCCCTCCAGCGGTCGCGGCTCGTTCCGCCACGGCACGGTCAGCCGCCGCGGGTACGCCGGGTCGTACAGGAGGCTCAGATCCAGTACGGCACCGAGCTTCACGTGCTGGAACTCGTGCACCAGCAGTTCCGCGAGCGGGTCGGGGGCGGCCAGGACGGTGCCGACCGCCCCGAACGCGTCCCGGGACGCGGCGCTGAGCAGCCGGCCGGTGGGATCGCCCCGCAGCGGTGTGACGGCCCGCAGCCCGACCCGCAGGCCCGGGACCTGACCGGGCACGTGCCGCTGGATCCGGGTCCACGCGCCGGCCAGCGACCGCCGCCAGGACGTCAGCCGCGCCGGGTCGAGCCGGACCGCGACCGGCCACTCGTGGCAGTCCCGGTACGGGTCAAGATCCTCGACGAGGATCTCCCAGCCGCCCAGCCCGACGCTCCGCAGCGGCAGCCAGGTGGCCGGGGGCGGGGCAGACCCGGTCGGCGGCACCATCACGGCCGAACGCCCGGCACGGGCCGTGAAACCGCCGCCCGCGACCGACAGGCGCGCGCTCCGCTCCCCCGGCTCGTCGAGCCCGAGCGCGCCGAGGCCCGGCAGCTGGACCAGACCGGACCGGAGCGGTACCTCAAGGTCGGCGTTGGCGCCGGCGCGAATCGCCACGGCCGCCGCCAGCGCGCCGAGGTGTGCCCAGTCGGGAGAATCGCCGACCGGTGGGGCGAGGCAGCGGCGCGCCCACCGCCGCAGGTAGGGGTGGGCAAAGACGGCCGACACCACGTCGGGCGCCTCCTCGTCGAGCCGGGCGATCAGGTCCCAGGCCGCGGCGACCGGCGTGCCGGCGATCCGGTCGGCGAGTTGGACCAGCAGTCCCCGGAGGTAGCCGAGCTGGGCGGCGGCGAGCCGCCGCAGGTTGGCCGCCGATCCGTGGCCGGCGCCGAGGTCGTCGAGCAGGTCACCGGCCGGCAGGCCGTCGAGCAACAGGTCGCCGCCGGGTCCGCCCAGACCGGCCGCCACGGCGATCCGCGCCGCCCCCGGCCCGGGTTCGCGGTTCATCGAAGTGATCAGATGCTTGAGGTCGGCGCAGTAGACGGACGGGTTGTCGAACCCGTCGGCGTCGGAGTAGCGATGCGCCCGCAGCCCGCCGCCACACTGGCCGACGACGGGGCAGTCCCGGCAGGTCTGGCAGAGCCGGGCCAGGCCCCGCTGACTGCGGGCGAACTCCGGATGGGAAGCCAGGGCATCCGCCGAGTGGCGGAAGACGTCCAGCCCGGTCCCGGCCGCGCCGTCGAACGCGGTCTTCATCGAGTCGGCCAGTTCCCAGGCACCGTCCGTCTCGATCACGGCGAGGCCCGCCGGATCGAGCCCGACGGACTCGGTGCCGCTGCGTTCGCCCACCCCGGTGGCCAGCAGCGAGTCGAACAGCCGGATGTCGACCGGCTTGTCGTCCCGGATCCACCGGCGGTAGATGCGCAGCAGCCAGTCGGCGTACGGGGTGGCTGCGCCGTCCGGTCGCGGGGGCAGACTGTTCCAGGTGGCGTGCGGGAGCAAAAGGTCGATCCGGGGCGGCGCCTCGGCCAGCAGTGCCTCGTAGACCCGGATCGGGTCGTTACGCACGTCGATCGTGCAGAGAATGCCCGCGTAGTTGTGGCGGTACTCCGGGCGGCGGAGCAGGGCCAGCGCCCTGCGTACCTGAACGTGGCTGCTCGCCCCGCCGGCGAAGCGCCGGTGCCGGTCGTTGGCGGCGGCGTCGCCGTCCAGCGAAATGCCGACCTGTACGCCGTGCTCCACCAGCAGATCGCACAGTTGCGGGGTGAGCAGCACCCCGTTGGACTGCATCCGCAGGTCGAGTTCGGCGACTGGTTCGATGGCGGCGCGCAGGCGGGTCAGCACCATCGCCAGCCCGGCCGTCCCCAGCAGCAGCGGTTCGCCGCCGTGCAGCACCAGGTGGATCCGGCGCAGCCCGTGCTCTCGGGCGTGCTCGGCGATCCGGGTGGCAGCGGCGTCCACCGTCTCTGGGGCGATCTCCCGCGGCCGGCCGCGCCAGGTCTGGTCCGCGTGCTCGTAGATGTAGCAATGATCGCAAGCCAGGTCACACCGGCTGTGCACCTTGAGGACGTACTGGTTCAGGGCATGTACGTCAGATGCTCCTGGTGCGGTGGACACCACACGATCAGATCGCCGAATTGAACGCCGCCACGTCAACTGCCTCCGAGCGATCGCGGTCCTCGATGATCCGCCGCACGAGGGGGCGAACCTGGTCGGCGGTGAGCTGGCGCAGTGGAGTACGCAGAAGAACAGTCAGATCGGTGGATGTCTGCTGGGCCTCGACAGGTGCGGCATGGGCCACGGCGTTTCCCCCTCAATGCCGGATACATGCGGGCGGATCGGTCTGCGGCGGTGGAGCGACGAACGTCACTCCACTTAGTAGCATAGAGACGACCTGCCGTAATGTCATCGGCGAGCACGGAGCCCACCGCCGCACAGAGCCAGCCGGCCGGCCGGTCAGGACCGCGGCTTCGCCATTAGCGTCCGTGGCTCGATCTTCGGTTGACACGCCCACCAGATACCGCCGTAGCAGTCAATACGGGACGGAAAGGCGCCTGCTGGGTTCGGAGCCTGCATTAGTCCGTCCTTGCCCATGCCCGCACCTTCCTCGCCAAGGGCGTCGGCGCCCGCCCGGGTCCGGGCGGGCGCCGGGGCGCAGGTGGTCCGCGTCTTGCGATCAGCTGGCCGGTCAGCCGCCGGCTCGGGGCTCAGTCGCCCGGACGCCCAGGTCAGCCCACCGGTGGGGAGGTCCAGGAGGAGCGGATCAGCTCCCGCTCGGCGGCGGCGAGGTGGGCGGTCACGGCGAGCCAGGCCCAGGCGTACCGGTCCGGGTCGGGATCGGTGAGCCGGCCGAACGCGTCCCGTCCGCGCCGGTCGGACTCGTCGGCGAACGCGGCGGCCACTGCGGCGGCGGTGGTGAAGCCGGCGCGGCGTAGCGGACCGGCCAGCCCGGCGCCGTCGCCGCGGGCCGCCTCGGCGACGGCGCGGCGACCGCCGGAGACGGCCAGTTCCACCAGCCGGCGGACCCGCCACAGCGGGGACTCGGCAACCGCGTCGGCGCCGACGGCGAGCACCGGTCCGGTCATCGCCGGGTCGCGCGGCGGTAGGTGGCCGCCCTGGATCTCGTCGTAGCCGAGGTCCGCCCGGCCGTGCCAGCCTGGCGGCAGGCGCAGCGTCGTGGTGGCACCGGGCACCGGGCCGACCGCGAGCGGGTGCAGCGTGCTGGCCCGGTCGGGGTCCAGTCGTCCGACCACCCGGATCCGCAGACCCGGCCGGGAGGCGAGTCGCCGCAGGTTGGCCACGTGGGCCAGCATCGGGTGGGAGTTGACCGGCACCAGCCGGATCACTGGCCCGTCCGGCACCGGCACACGGTCCGGTCCGGCGTCGGTGGCGGGGGCCAGCTCGCGGGCCAGCACCTGGTCACCGACGGCACCGACCACAATCAGGTCGCAGCCGACCAGCGCGGTGCCGGCCCGGCCCGGGTCCTCCGGGTCGTCGGCGGCGAGTTGGGCGGTCACCACCTCGGCGAGCGGGCGGGCGAACAGCTCCGCCAGCGGTCCGGTGGACCAGTCGGCCTCGGCGAGCGGGCTGGCCCGGACCCCCTTGCCGGCACCGAGGCGGCCGTCCGGGGAGACGGTGGTGCCGGTGATCCGCAGGCCACCGCGGGCCAGCACCGCGTGGTTGACCGCGACCGCACCCATCTCGGTGACCGCCCGGGCGCAGTCGCGTGCCCGGTCCGGACCGCCCGGTTTCACGTCGCCGAAGGAGAGCCGGCGCCCGTCGGCGGCCACCAGGTGGGTGACCACACCGGCGTACCCGGTCGCGCTGATGACCGGTTCCCGGCAGATGCCGTACACCTCCAGCGTGCCGTCCGGCTGATAGGCCCGCCGAAGGATGCCGACCAGCGCCGGGTCGGGATCACCGGCGGCCAGCCGGCCGGCCACGTAGAGCAGGTCGTGCAGTACCTCGACCAGCTCGGCCAGCCGGTGGCCGGTCCGCCGTTCCCGGTGCGCGCGCAGGCCCCGTACGGTGCGCAGCGCGGCACTCTCGGCTCGCGGCAGGCCGGCCAGGCGAGCGCCGTGGGCGGCCCGGAGCAGTTCCGCCTGGGGGACCGCGCCGGCGGCCGGCATGCCGGCCGCGAGCACCGCGGCGGCGGCGCGCCACAGCGCCTCCGCTGCGGCCTGTTGCGCCTTCGTCGGTGTCGTGCTCCGGCCGCCGGTGGCCGCGCCAGCCGTCTTCCTGGTACGACCGGCCCTCCCGGTGCTGTCGACCGCCGGCGGGGTGGCGGTGGTGGACGCCGGATCGGGGTGGGTGGCCGGGTCGGCGACCGGGCAGGCGACCAGGACTGCGGTCCGGTGCAGGCAGCGGGGTGCCAGCAGGCAGCTGCACCGCGCCTGATCCGGGTCGGTGACCGCGCCGGTCGGTCCAGGCGCCAGGGTGACCAGTGCCTCGGGGCCGCAGTCGATCGACAACCCGCCGTCGGCCCGGCCGACCGGTACGCCGGCCAGCCGGTCGACGGTGGCGTCCAGCCGCTTGTGCAGCCGGGGTGGCAGGGCCGCCACCGCCGCGAGGGCGACCCTCGGCAGCACCGGCGGCAGCCGGTCGGTGTCCGCTGCGGTGGGTGTGCGGTCCGTCAACGTGATCCTCCGCGGATGCGGTCGCCCACCCAGCGGGCGAGTTCGAGCGGGCTGAGGGCGGCGACCGGCATCCCGGCCGCGACGAGTTGTTCGGCGACCGGTACCGAGTAGCAGGGCACTCCCCTGTCGTTCAGCGCGGCGCAGCCGAGCAGATGCACGCCGGAACCGGCCAGCGTGCGAACCTCGCCGAGCAGGCCGGCCAGCGGGTAGCCCTCCTCGAAGTCGCTGACCACGGCGACGATGGTGCGGCTCGGCACGGTCACCAACGAGCGGGCGTGGGCCAGCCCGGCGGCGATGTGCGTACCGCCGCCGACACGTACCTCCAGCAGCAGCGACAGCGGGTCGTCGACCCGGTCGGTCAGGTCGACCACTTCGGTGGAGAAGGCGAGGAAGTGGGTGGACAGGGTGGGCACCCCGGCCAGTACGGCGGCGGTCAACGCCGACCACACCACCGACGCCTCCATCGAGCCGGACACATCGACCACCAGCACCAGCCGCCAGTCGGCCTCCTTGCGGGTGCGGGTGTTGAAGATCGGACGTTCCGGCACCACCACCGTCCGGCCGTCACCGAGCCGCTGGGTGTGCGCCAGGTTCGCCCGAAGCGTACGGGCGAGGTTGATCCGGCCGCCGGGACGGCGGGACGGACGCGGGTTGGTCAGCCCGGTCAGCGCCGGACGCACCTGGGTGGCCAACTCCTTTGTCAGCTCCTCGACCAACCGCCGGACCAGTGGCCGCAGCTTGGCCAGCTGCGCCTCCGGCAGGCCACCGGCCAGCGACAGCACCGAGGTCAGCAGCTCCATCGAAGGGCGCACCGCGGCCGGGTCGAGTTCGGTGAGCACATCGGTGCGGCCGTTCTCGGCCGCTCGGGCGATCACCTCCTCGCGTACCGTGGTGCCGAACAGCGCCTCGAGTTCGTCGGCCCACTCACGTGCGGTCGGGAAGGACGCTTCCTGGCCGCCCCTGGCGGCCTGACCGAGGTCGGTGGCGCCCTCGCCCTGGCCCGCCCCGTACAGCTCGTCGAGGGCGCGGGCGTAACGGCGGGCGTCGGCCGGCAACCGGTCGGGCTGGCGGCCCAGCAGCAGCCGCCACCGGTCGGTGGGGCTGAGTTGGGCGTCCGGCGGGCGCGGCACGGGTGTGGCGCCGGTGAGGGCGCTGGCGAGGCCGCTCGACAGGTCCGGGATCGGGATGTGGCGGGCGATGAGGGCGGCCCGGCCGGCCGCGTCGGCGGCGGCCCAGCGGGCCAGCAGCTCGGGCGGGGCGGACAGGGCCAGGTCGAGGCGGTCGCCGAGCCGTTCGGCGATGGTGTGCAGCAGTCGATCCCGGGCCGCCGGGGTGAGCGCGTCGAACCCGCCGCGCAGCGCCGGCAGCCGGTCCAGGAAGTCGGCGTCGGTGAGCCGCTCGATCCGCTCCAGCAGCGGGTCCAGCGCGGCCGGGGCGGACTGCAGCAGCGGGTGCGCCGCAGTGAGCAGGCCACCGAGGAATCGGTGCAGGTGCCGGCGGGTGTCCGGTCCGGTCGCCGCGTCGATCGAGCCGGCCAGCCGGGTGCCGAGGGTCTCCAGATCCGTCAGGTCGAGCAGCACCCGGGCGGCCAGTGCGGCACCCTGGATCAGTGCCGAACCGGCCCGGGTCAGGTAGCCGAGGGCCTCGTCCAGGCGCAGGCCGACCCGGTCCTCGCCGGCCCGCACCGCGAGGTCGACCAGCGCGGCGGCGTCGGCCGCCGCGTCGCTGCCGGCCAGGCCGGGCAGCCCGCGAACCGCCGCGTCCAGCAGCACGACGGACAGCTCGACCGCCCGGGCCCGACCGTCGACGGTGGTGCCGGGCAGGTGTTCCCGGCGCAGCGCCTCCAGCAGGTCCAGGGCGGCCAGCAGCTCGGGGAGTGTGCCGGTGCCCGGCAACACCGTGGCGGCCAGTTCCAGCCGTTCGGTGACCAGCTCGGGCAGATCGCACCGGGCGGCGTCGTGCAGCCCGGTGAGCAGTTGGGCGGCGGTGGGACCACCGTCGGCGGCCTCCCGGCGGAACCGGTCGCGCAGGGTACCGGCCGCAGCCAGCGCCGAGGTCACCCCGCGTACGCCGACGAGGTCCAGCCGCGCCGCCACGGACGGGGTCCAGGCCAGTTGCCAGCGGGTGGTCAGCGCGGCACCGTCGCCGGTTCCGGAGACCGCGATCGGCTCGCCGTAGCCGACCCCGCAGACCTGGAGCCGTTGCAGCAGGATCTCCCGGCGCCCGTCCAGCTCGGTCCGCAGCGGGTCCAGGCGGATCTCGCGGGACTTCGGGCTGTCCGGGCTGGGCAGTCGCAGTGCGGTGAGTTCCGCCTCGACCGCGGGGCCGAGGCCGGACCGGGGCGTACCGGGGGCGATCCGGCCCCGTTCGGCACCGACCAGCACGGCTTCCAGCGCCTTGGCCAGCGCCCGGCCACGGCCGAGCAGTTCGCCCTGGCCGAGCACGGTGGTCACCGCCTCCAGCACCTCGCCTCGCCCGGGGGCGGGCAGGTCCCGCAGCCGGGCCAGGTCACCGGCCAACCGTACCGTCTCGGCGGCCTCACCGGTACCGGCGGTGTGACCGGCCGAGCGTAGTTCCCGGCACAGGTCGGTGACCGCCCGGGCGGCGGCGGCCCGGATCCGTTCCGGGTCGCCGGCGGCGGTGAAGACGGACTGCTGCCAGCGCGGGTCGCGGATCCCGGCCGGGTAGCCGGACCGGGAGTCGAGCAGGTCGAACGCGTACGGCACCAGCGAGGTGACCGCCGCGTCGCCGCCGTTGCCGGTGGCCGGTCCGGGCGGGGTCGTCACGGACCGAACCGGACCGGACCGGGTGGACGCGGCGGCCACTCCGACGGTCGAGGCCGGATCGCCGCCGACCGGGCCGGACGTCGGCTCCCCGCCATCATCCACAGTGGACGTTTGTCGAGCATCGCCAGCCGGACCGTCACCGGTCGACGGGGCGGCGAGCAGGGCCGGGGCGTGGAACGCACCGATGACGGCGGCGACCCGCCGACCGTCCGCGCCGGCCTCGGCCAGCACCCGGCGCATGTGCCGCTCGCGAGCCAGGTCACGGGCCGGTACGCCGGCGCCGCTGGCGCTGTCGGTACGCATCGCCCAGCCGACGCCGAGGGCGGCCCGGCGGACCGCCTCGGGCGGGCAGCCCGGGGCACGCACCTCGACCACCCGGTCCCACAGGTCGTCGCCGTCGCGGCCGGTGCCGCTGGCACTGAGCGCAGCGGCGTAGGACCGGCGCAGGCCGGGCACCGGCTCACCGGCGGCCGGCTCGGGATCGCCACCGGCGGTCGGGTCCGGGCCGGTAGTCGGATCCGAGCCGGTGGCGTCGGCGGCCCAGCCGGGGTCGGCCAGCGGCAGGTCGCAGCAGACCACCTCGACGCCGCGCTGCCGGGCCCAGCGGATCGCGGCCAGCTCCGGCGAGAAGTCGGCGAACGGGTAGAAGCCCATCGGCCCGTCCGCGCCGTGGCTGCCGACCAGGGCCAGCGGGGCCCGGGCAGCCGGGTCGGACAGGTACGGCAGCCAGCGCTGGAAGTCGGCCGGCAACTCGATGCAGACCACCTCGGTCCCGGCGGCGTCCAGCAGGGCCGGGACCACCGCCGCCAGGGCCGGGCTGTGGTGCCGTACCCCGATCAGGTACGGCCGCACCGAACCGGCGAGCGCGTCGACCACGGCACGCGGATCGGTCGTCGGATCGGCCGACAACGGGTCGGCGGTCGACGAAGCCGCGTCGGTCGACGTACTGGTCAGGGTCGTCACCGGAGGCTCTCCCGCAGGTCCCAGAGCCGGCGCCACATCGCCGAGCCGTCCTCGGCCCGGCGGCGAACCGGACCGTCCCAGTAGCCGAGCAGCCGGGCGTGGTCGTTCTGGTCGTCCTTGCGGACCACGCCGAGCAGGTGCCCGGGCACCAGGTCGAGCGCGTCCCCGGCGGGCAGGTACGCGGCGGACAGGCCGAGCGACACCGCCACCTGCACCGCCTCGGCGGTGGACATCACCGTGCCGGGCCGTTCCACGTCCCAGCCCTCGCCGGAGCGGCCGGAACGCAGGTCGCGAAACACGGTGACCAGGGCGTCGAGCACCGCGTCGTCCACGGTGTACGCCGCACCCGCGCGCTGCACGGCGGCGGTGGCCTGCCGGCGGACCAGGTCGGTCTCGGTTTCCGCGTCGGAGATCGGGTGGATGGTCTCGAAGTTGAACCGACGCTTGAGGGCCGAGGACATCTCCGACACGCCCCGGTCCCGCAGGTTGGCAGTGGCGATCACGGTGAACCCGGGCACCGCGCGGATCAGGCCGTCCTCGGTGCCGGCGAGTTCCGGCACGTTCATCCGCCGGTCGGACAGGATGGATACCAGCGCGTCCTGCACCTCGGGCAGGCAGCGGGTGACCTCCTCGATGCGGACCACCCGGCCGGAGCGCATCGCGGTCAGCACCGGTGAGTCGACCAGTGCCTGCGGGGTCGGGCCCTGGGCGAGCAGCAGGGCGTAGTTCCAGCCGTACCGGAAGGCGTCCTCGGTGGTGCCGGCGGTGCCCTGCACGGTCAGCGCGCTGGTGCCGCAGACCGCGGCGGCCAGCAGCTCGGACAGCATGGACTTGGCGGTACCGGGCTCGCCGACCAGCAGCAGGCCCCGCTCACCGGCCAGGGTGACAACGCACCGCTCGACCAGGCTCCGCTCACCGACGAACTTCGCCGGGATGGTCATGCTGGCCGGCAGTTCGGTGCCGTCCGGGCCGGTACGCCGGTCGGCGGGCAGCTTCAACGCCTCGCCGTCGCTGCCCCGGATGAAGGTGACCACGGCGCGCGGGGTCAGCGCCCAGCCCGGTGGCCGGGCCCCGTCGTCGTACGCGGCCAGAAAGGCCAGTTCGTCGGCGTACCGTTGTTCGGCCGAGAGGACCTGGGCGGCGGCCTGCGGCGCCACGGTGGGGCGGACGTGTTCCGTCACGGTCACGGGTGTTCCTCGATCTCTGTCGGGTTCGGATGGATGTTCGGGACAGGGGTCGGCGCCGGGGTGCTGCCGCGACGGCCGGAACGGTCGTCACGGCAGCACCGCCGTACGGGACTCGGGGTCAGCGGCGGGTGCCGCCGGTGGGCAGGTTGTCGAACCGGGGCCGGTCGCCGTCGCGGAAGCGTTGCCACGCCCGCCGGTAGAGGTCGGCGGCCGGTTCGAAGGGCACGGTCACGCCGAGCCCGGCCGTACCGTCGGGGGCGAGGTCGAACAGGGCGACCTTCCAGCCCTCGATCGGCGCCTGCCCGCTGCCGCGCTCCAGCCACGGACCGGGCAGGAACAGCGACCGGCCGGCCCGGGACCGGCTGGCCTCGATGACCAGGTCGGTGCCGGCCAGTTCGGCGCGGGCCGCCTTCAGCCGGGCCGGCTTCCAGCCGGTCCACTTCGCCGTGTTGCGGTCCGTCGGGTCCGGCATGGCCAGCAGCATCAGGTACGTCGCCGCCGCGTCGGCGCTCAGGCCATGTTCCCCGGCCAGTTCGGCGACCAGGTCGGGTACGGACCGGCTCGGATCCTGCGGCCACCAGGTTCCGTCCGCCTCCGGCGTGCCGCTGTGCGGCTGCCCCGGATCGCCGAGCAGCGCCGCGAACCGTGGGTCGCGCAGCAGGCGCAGCGCCACTTCCATCGGGTACGGCTTGGCCGCATCCGCCCGCAGCGCCGGCAGGTACGGGTCCGTCCCCTCGGCGTCGAGCAGGTCCGGCCGCAGCGCCGGTGACGGTTGGCTGTCGTAGGTGGCCAGGACGATGGCACCGTACCGTTCCCAGCCAGGGCCGGTCTCCGACGGCACGCCGGCCACCTGCCGGAACTCGGGCAGGGAGACGTACTGGTCGAGGTCGAGCAGCAGGGCGGGGTTGGCCAGCCGGTCCCGGAGCACGGCCAGCGCGCCCGGTAGCGCGGCCCGGCACGGGTCGCCGGCCGGCGTGTGGTGGGCGACCCAGGCGGCCAGGGCGACCGTGGAGCGCAGCACCTCGCCGGTGAAGCCCGCGGCCCCTTCGTCGACCCGCCGGGCCCGGTCGCCGACGATCTGGAAGGCCAGGTCGGTGCTCAGCTCGACCGAACGGGCCGGGTCGAGCAGCGCAGGCAACGCCTTCGCGGGTCCCCAGCCGGTTCGGACCGCGCGCACCGCGTCGGCGAGCAGTTGTTCGGGCACCGCCACCCGACGCCCGACGGCGGCGTTCCAGACCGTTGCGGCGGCGGCCACGGCCGGACCCTCGGTCCACAGTCGGGCCGGGTCGTCCGGCAGCAGCGCCGAGACCACCGCCCGCCGGACCTGCGGGCTGGCCTCGTTCAGCGTCTGGAAGGCGAGCTTGACCTCGCCGACCTGCTTGATCCCGAGCGTCCTGCGCAGCTCGGCCGGCACGGTGTTCGCCGAGTCCGCGTACGGCAGGCCGGCCAGCACCAGCTTCGCGGTGGTGGGGGTAACGCCGGTCAGCTCGGCGAACTGCTCGGCCGCCTCCGGCCGCCAGGGCAGCGGGCCACGCGCGGCCCACTCGGTGCGGAAGCCGGCCAGCCAGCCGGCCGGGCGTTGGTCACCAACCGGCGTCGAGGACCGCACCGTGTACGGCTCGGGCACGGCGAACAGGCCGGCCGGGTCGTGGTACAACGCCTCGAAGCAGTAGCCGGTGCTCGTGCCGCTGGAGTTGAGGACGGCGAGGAACGCCCCGTCGGGCAGCGGCAGGATGCCCGGCCGGGGGTACCGGCGCCTGCCGTCGGCGTTCTCGAGGTCGCCGTCGAGCAGATGCAGCGTGAACCGGCGCCACCGGGCCGGTTCGGCCGCCGCGCTCAGGTCGAGCCGGTCCAGCTCGGTGAGCAGAGCGTGCAGCGTCTGCCGGTGGTCGTCCGGGGTGGCCGCCGCGACGGCCCGGTAGGCGACGGCCGCGACACCGCCGAGCACCGGCCACCACTCCAGGGCATCGGGCAGCGACGGCCCGTCGAGGTGCAGCCGTACGGCGGATTCGCCGCCGGTGGCCGCGGACCGTCGGGCGGCGAACGCCTGGAACTGGGTGAAGGCGTACGCCGAACCGCGCGCCCGGTACGCCGAGCCACGCAGGCCGTCCAGCGCCAGGTTGAGCTGTTCGTCGGTGGGCCCGCTCGCGGTGGCCGTCGGCGCCACCACCGGCGGGGCGGACAACGACGTGGTGAGCCGCTCGGTCACCACGTCCAGGTCGGTCCGCACCCGGGCGGCCAGCCGCAACACCCCGGCCACCCCGGACAGCACCCGCTCGTGGCTGACCGCCGGCACCGTCGAGCGGACCAGCTCGACCAGCGCGTCGGTGTCGTCGTCGCCGGTGGCGCCGACAGCGCTCGATCCGGAGCCGGAGGTGCCGGCCGGTGCGCCGACCACGGACGCCGGCACGGCTACGGGCAGACCGGTGATGGCCTGCGTGGCTGCGGTCAGCCCGGGTCGGGTCGCCACCCGACCCGCAGCCCGCGCGACCTCTTCGGCCAGGGCGGCGTTACGTTCGTCGACGGCCACCTTGAGCAGCGCGGCGGCGGTGTCCCGGTCCATCCGGCGCAGGGCGGTCGAGCCGGCCGGATCCCGGGGCAGCATGTTGCCGAGGAACTTCTCCGCCGGCAGCGGGGCCGCGCCGGCGGTGTGGTCCCGGCTGAACGGCGACCCGGCGGCCGACACCACCCCGTCCGGGTCGACCAGGACGACACCCTTCAGGACGGCCCGCGGCCGGTCGTCGCCGGGCAGCACCAGGGCCGCGACCGGCTGCTGTCCCCGGGCCACCGTCACGGTACGACCGGCCAGGTCCTCGCCGCGGACCGAGCCGTCCGGCAGCGTGACCACCCGCCAGCCGAGCAGCCCGCCCACCGGGGCGGCGGCCGGGGTGGCCCGGTCGGACAGGGCCGGCCGCAGCCAGCTCGCCGACTCCCGGAGGCGGCTTCCGGCTACCGGCAGTTCGGCCAGGAAGCGGGGCACGCTGCGCCGGCCGTGGGTGTTGCTGGCCGGGTCGTACTCGCACCAGGCGTGGTCACCGTCGTCCTCGCTGCGGCGGTAGACCCAGTGGGAGGTGCCGTCGGTGATGACCGGCAGGCTGGAGGGGACGGCGGTGTCACCCACATGCAGTACACCGTCGCCGGTGGTCCGCCCGCCGCCGGGCAGCGGCAGGCTGATCTCGTTTCGGTGCGGCCGGCTGCCATGGTGGGAGCCGACGATGGGCTGCGGCTCACCGGGCGACGAGTGCCAGTAGCCGCGCAGGTCGTAGCCGTGCGCCGGGGACTGCCAGTAGACCAGCAGGTGGCCGTCGACGTAGTGGTAGCCGGGCCGACCCCAGATGTCGCCGGCCGGGATGCGAAGGTCGTGACGGAGCACGATGCCCTCGGCGCCGAGCACACGCACCGTGGTCGGCCCGCCCAGGATCAGGTACGGCCAGGCTTCCTGCCGGGTCAGTTCGACCCGATGGTCTCCGCCGGTCACCTCATGCCAGGCCAGCTCCCAGTCCGGCCAGCCCAGTTCGTCGATGATCCCGCCGCGCAGGGTGCGAGCCACGTGCTCGGCGAGGTCGACGTCGAGGGCCTGCCCGAGGGCGCCACCGGGACCGGGGTCGCCGGAGTGGTCGGAGCCGCCGGAGTGGTCGGGGTCGCTGGAGACCAGGCGCAGCGCCTCGACCGGAAGCTTGCCCAGCCAGTTGACCGACTCCGGCAGGTACGGCAGTCCGGTGGCGAAACGGTCGCGGATGCGGGCCTGCAGCCAGTCGGTCAGCAACGGCCGGATGCCTGGCGTCTCGACCATCCGGCGCAGCGCGTGCTGCTGATCGTCGAGCTGGTCGAGGCCGCGGCGCAGGGCTGCGGTGAACCGGTCGTCGCCGGCCACGGCGAGCAGTTCCCGCTCTCCCCCGGTCTTCGCCCAGTGCGAAAGGTCCAGGGTGTCGCGCTCCTTCGGTGGGGCCACCGGCAGCTGGAGGGCGAGCAGCAGGTCGAGCAGGTCCAGGTCGCCGTCGGCGGCGAGGGTCTCGCCGGTGTTGGCCAGTTCGGCGCGCAGCCGCTCGGCCATCCGCTCGACGAGTGGGTACAGCTGGGGCAGCCGGTTGCGACGGTGGCCGGAGTCGACCAGGCTCACGAAGCGACGCAGCCAGCCGACGGAGCCGTCCTGCGGGCGGGCCGGGTCCGGTGCGTCCGGGTCGGACAGTCCGGCGAGCGCACCGGTGTCGGTCAACAGGGCCAGCCACGGGAGCAGGTTGTCCCGGTCGGCGGGCATCAGGTCGAGCAGGCTGCCGCGGATCGCCGGGTCGCGGCCCGCCAGCGCCGTCACCGACGGCAGGTGCGCCTTCCACCAGCCGGCCGGCGCGGCGGCGGCCACCGGCAGCCGGAGCAGCTCGGTCAGGTAGGCCGCCTCGCGGTCGGCAACGGCGGCGGCGCCGGCCTTGCCGGCAGCCCTGGTTGCGGCGCGGACCAGCCGGTTCACCGCGGTTGCCGACTGCGTGGACGGCACCACGCCGGCTGCCGCGGCGCGCAGCGCCAGCCGGCAGAACCGGTCCAGCGCCTCGTCGGCCGGCAACTGGGCGGTCAGCTCTTTCGCGTGGCTGGCCAGCGCGGTCGCGGACACCACCCTGGCCGCCGCGAACTCCACGTAGACCTCGTCCAGCCGGTTCAGGTCGACCGGCAGGCCGTGCTGTGCCTCCGCCTTGCGTGCCTTGTTGAACAGCTGCGTCGCGTAGGTGTCCTGGCCGGCGGCCAGAAACATCCGCGCCGCCTGCTCGAAGAACGTCGGCAGGAAGTGCGGCAGCGTACGGGCGAACCGGTCGGCGATGTCATGGTGCCCGTCCAGGGCGGCCTTCGGCCGCGACCGTATCTGCTTGGCCAGCTTCTGCAACTCCGGCACCACCGCCAACGCGTGCCGGCCGTCCGCCGGGTGGTGTACAAGCACCCACTCGGGAAAGGCCAACGGGCGGCGTGGGCCCAGCCCGACGACGGCCGGCTCGGCGGCCGGTGCCAGGCCGAGGAACCCGACGGCGATGTCCTCGCCCTCGCCCAGCGCGGCGTCGACCAGGCGGACCACCAGCCGGTCGCCGAAGGCCGGGTGGCGGTAGCTGCGGGCGGTCAGCGGCACCGCCCGGTCACCGGCGCCGGCGGTGTCGATCGGCAACACCGCGCCGGCGGTCAGCAGGCTCTCGGCCGAACCCTCGCCCGACATCGTCGTCTTCTCGGTCACGCCTTCGTCCCCGTTCCGGTCACGGCGCCGCTCAGGGCCGTCGCCATCCGCATTCCTTCCGACCAGGCCACCGGCCCGACCTCGGTCAACCGCAGTCCCGGTCCCGCCACGACCGACCAGGAGAGCGAGCCCAGGGTCGCCTCGGAGTCCCAGTAGTCCTCGTCGAACCACATGGCGGCCTCAACCGTGTGGCCGGCCTCCCAGACCCGGCACTTGACCTGCGAGCCGGAGACTCGGAAGCCGAGCGTGGCGGCCCGGGCGGCCAGCCGGTTGGGGACGGTGGCGCCACGAAAGTCGGTGATCGTGGTGTCACGGTCCTTCAGGTCGGCGGGCTTGCCCCAGGTGCTCCGGTGCAGTTGCTCGACCCGCTGGGTGACGTCCAGCTCGCCGGCGAACTCCCGCAGGTCGGCCAGGTCGGCCAGGCGCACCGGGTGGGGCAGCGTGGCGGTGGCCGGCGAGAGTCGGACGGTCTCCCCGTCGAGGTTGACCACGCGCAGGTCACCGGTGTCGGTGACGTCCCGCAGGAAACCCGGCTCGGCCGGGTCGTCCCCGAGCACCACGAGGTCGCGCAGCGCGTCCTGCCAGGCCGGGTCCGGCCAGACCCGGGCCAGCAGCCCGGTCGGCACCGGCAGCGAGGACACCACCCAGGCGTCGACCCGGGCCAGGCATTCCGCGCTGTGCCGGTCCAGCCATTGGGCGAGCTGGCGCAACCGATCCACCTCGGGGCTGTCCCGCAGCACCTTCGGCAGAGTCTTCAGTGGACGGCCGGTGGCCCGGGGGCCGGTGGACCGGGCCGCCACCTTTCCGTCCACAAGAGAGATCTCGTACGAGTCTCCCACCGGTAGCCAGCCCATCAGGAACACCCTCCGCAATGGCGAATCAGCCAATTTCGTGATGAATCGGCTGTGATCGACGACGCAGGGCACGCTAACAGTAGTGACCGACACGACAGGAACCCGTCGGCGGTCGCGCCGGGGCCGGACCGGCGGGGCGAGAAGGGCGGGACCTGCCGGAGACGCAGGTACGAGCAGCTTGCGTGCACTGTGGACGGTCAGCCACGACCACAGCAGGAGGCGTGATAGTGACCCAGGTCACACCGGACCGGTCCGATAGTCTCGTCGGATCCGGCAACCTCCCCTGCGCCATCGGTCCTTCCGCCCATCGGCGCCCTACCGCGGCCAGCGCAGCGCGATGCGAAAGGCGACGTGGAGAGCATGGCCAAGACCCTCGCCATCATCCTCGCGGTGTCATTCCTGTTCGGCCGGCCTGCCCATGGCCACCGGCCAGCCGAGGTCCATCGAGCGCGCGCGGCGGCGCGGCAGCGCTGGGCCTCGGCCTTCTCTGGGAACCCATCGGCATCGCCGCGGCGATCGGGTTCTCGCTCATGATGGCCGGAGCGGTCATGACCCACCTCCGCGCCGGCGACCCCGCGTCCAAGGTGTTGCCGGCCGTGGTCTTCGGTCTGGCCTCGGCCGCGACCGTCGTCCTCTACCTACGCTGATCCGACGCGGATCTGACGGGCAACGACAGCGACAGTGTTGTGTTGGGCTGGCCAGAGTGGCAACGGGGGAGCCACTCTGGCCAGCGATGCCGTAACCGTATGGGTATTCCCCGGCGTCGGCAATCGCTGAGTGGATGACCGAGGGGCGGCCGGCGGGACAGCACCGCTCGCCGCACGGCTTATGACCAACCACCATGCCGGTGCCGTCTGGTCAGATCGGCGGGGCGGGGCCTTCGGGAGCCTCACCATGGGAGCGGCGCTCGGCGGCGACGACGACCCCGAACAGCACGGCGGCGGCCACACCGCCCACGGTCAGCGGCGGTACGAACAGGGCGGGCCCTCCGAGAATGGCGAAGAGCCAGACCGGCGACGAACACCACGACCCGCGCCTCGGGATTCAGCCGGCTGGTCAGATAGGCATTCGTCATCCAGATCAGCCAGAGGGCCAGGAACAGCAGCAGCGTCTCGCTGGCCCTGAGGACTGAGCATGCTGCGGTTTCGGTCAGCTGGCTGCCCACTGGCCGGCGTGGCTCCTCCGCCCGCTACGATCGCGGCGTGAGCACCTACTGGCACGTCGTTCTGCCGCCGCTCTGCGCCTGACCGGGCGCCGACAGTGACAGCTTGTCCCTGACCCAGACCGATCTTCGGTGGGTCAGCTCTTGTGGTGCGCCCGTTCCGATCGAATCCCAGACCCATTCGACGACGGAAGACCACATTCGTGCCGAATCATTCTTCGACCCTTACGTATCCGGCCGCCCGCCAACGCCCCGCCCGCGGCGGCCCCGCGCCCATCCTCGCCTCGGCCGTGCTGTGGGGCACGACCGGAACTGCGAGTTCGCTGGCACCATCCGGGGCACCGGCAGCAGCCGTCGGCTGCGCCGGTCTCACCCTCGGCGGCATCCTGCTTTTCCTCACCTCCCGGCGTGCCCGCTCGTTGCCGGCCACCTGCACCGGCCCCGAGCGGTGGCTACTTCTGCTGGGTGCGCTGGCGGTGGCCGGGTATCCGCTGACCTTCTACCCTGCCGTGGCCCGAACCGGCGTGGCCGTGGCCACCGTGATCGCCCTGGGCAGCGCACCGGTCTTCGCCGGCCTGCTGTCCTGGGCCACCGGCCAGGCCAGGCCGACCGCACGCTGGACCGGCGCGACCGCAGCCGCCGTGCTGGGCTGCACCCTCCTGGTACTCGGCCCCGGGTTCGCCGGGCACGCGACGCCCGTCGACCTGACGGGCGTGGCGCTCGCCGCAGGCGCCGGACTGTCGTACGCCGCCTATTCGCTGATCGGCGGCAGGCTCATCACGCGCGAACACCATTCCGACGCGGTGATGGGCGTCCTGTTCGGCGCGGCCGGGTTGCTGGCCCTGCCGCTCTTTCTGCTCGTCGACATGCGGTGGCTCACGACCACCCGCGGCGCCGGGGTCGCTCTGTACCTCGCCCTGGTCACCGTCTATCTGGCCTACCGGCTCTTCGGGCACGGACTACGCCGCACCTCCGCGTCGGTGGCCACGTCGCTGACCCTCGCCGAACCCGCCGTCGCGGCGGTCCTGGGTGTCACGGTTCTCGGTGAACGCCTGCCCGCCCTCTCGTGGTGCGGGCTGGTCGTCCTCGCACTCGGTCTCATCCTGCTGACCATGCCGGCCGCCGCTGGCAGCCGGGCACGCTAACCGCCCCTGTGCTACGTGGTGAAGGACTGTTGATCAGCCTGCCAATGCGTTACATCGCCCACTTCGATTGGGGATTGAAGCAGTCGGATTTCGACGAGCTGGTAATGCGAGACGCGTTCGATCTTCGATTCTGGTGATGGTCAGCCGCGTCCCCTCGCGCGCCACCGACCCCACCCGATGGCAGGGGCTCAACCTACTCGGCTTCGCCCTCATGCACGCGCGTTCGCGCCTACGCCCGAGCCATCGATGACCGCCACGGCAGCTATGCGGACGCTGACCTGGGTGGGCCGCAGCCAGCCGAAGAGGAGAGCGCCAAGAATCGCCGTCACCAGGACGAGGGCGAGCCAGACCAGGCCCAGACGCGTCCACCGGTCTACCGCGACGCCGGCGGACGTCCGTACCCCGGCCTGGTCCGGCTTCCAGAATTCCACGATCATCCGGCCGAGGAACCCGCCGACCACGAGAACGCCGGCCCAGACCGGGCGGTCCGCGCGTACGTCAAGGAGGAAGGTCACGGTGTTCACGACGACCGCGAGTACCGCGATCACCATGAGCATGAGCCAGAGGGTGCGAAGAATCAGGCCGGCCCTGGACGTGAAGAGGGCGAGCGCGGTCGTGGCGACCGGAAGCAGGAGGAAGATCGGTGACACCAGGGTGACGACGACGAGCAACGCCACCACGAACGCGCCGATCAGGACGAACACGCCGACGAGAACGGCCTGAATACCTGACAGTCCTTCCGTCGCGCCGCCGGACATGATCTCCCGCATGATCGGTTCGCCGAGATGGGTGAACAGCACCGCCACGAGCACCGCGCCGAGCCGGATCGCGAGGAACATCCCGACAAGCGCCCCGCCGGCAGCGACAAGAGACCGAACAATCGCTGCGGCAATATCCGGTCCGTGCTGGTGATTCAGCCGCACCGAGTCACCACCGGATTACCCAGGCTGGGCATGGGCTCGCCACGCATGCGCTTCCCATCCCCCGTGCGTCGTGTGAGTCAACGGCTGATCGGTTCCGTGTTCACCGGCGCGATCCTAAGAACGGTTGGCAGCCGCGTCTACCCCGTCTGGTCGGAGGTCTCGCCCCGTCCCGGCCCTGCCAGAGCGACGGGCCGGCGGGAAGTTGTCAGGCGTTGCGCGGTGGGCGGTCCAGCAGACAGAATTCGTTTCCCTCCGGATCGGCGAGCACGACGAACGGTTCGGTCCCCCGCTGTCCCACGTCGACACGCCGGGCGCCCAAGGCGATCAGACGGTCGACCTCCCCGACCGGATCGCCGGCGTCCGTACCCAGGTCGATGTGGATCCTGTTCTTACCGGTCTTGTCGGCCGTGGTGGGCTGCAGCCAGACGGTCGGCGCGATGCCCGGCGCGCCGTCCGGGGGCCAGAGTTTCGCGCTGCCGTCATTCCGCGGCTCGATCCGGTAGCCGAGAACCTCCGACCAGAACCGGGCCATCCGGTTGACGTCGTGTACGTCGAGAGTCCACTGGGCGATCCGGCTGGCCATCTGCGCACCTCCAGAGCACGGCTTCTTGTCGGTGGCGTTCCTACCCGGAAGCCGCATCGCCGATGCTTTGGTGATCACAGGTTCCGTTTAGCGCCTGTCGGCTTGGGGGATGTCGAAACTCAGCCGGATCACCCGCCCACGAGGTCCATCGGGACCGTGGCAGGCGCGGAAGGAGTACGGGATGTCTGATGTCCAGCGATCGGAGCCGCAGCAGGAACCACCGGGAACCCTGGAGGCTATGCGCCAGACACCCGATCACGGCGAAGACTCCTATCGCGGCGCCGGACGCCTCACCGGCAAGGCGGCAATCGTCACTGGCGGTGACAGCGGTATCGGCCGCGCAGTCGCGATCGCGTTTGCCCGCGAGGGCGCCGACGTACTGATTTCCTATCTGAGCGAACATGACGACGCCCGAGACACAGCAGAACACGTCGAGAAGGCGGGCCGGCGGGCCGTGCTGCTGGATGGGGACGTCGCAGAACCCGCGGTGTGTCAGATGGTCGTCGACCGAGCGGTCGAGGAGTTCGGCCGACTCGACGTGCTCGTCAACAATGCCGCCTACCAGATGACACACGAATCCGTCGAAGAGGTCACCGACGACGAGTGGCAGCACACCTTCGACGTCAACATCACGGCGATGTTCCGACTCGTCCGGGCGGCGCTCCCGCACCTCGGTGAAGGCGCCTCGATCATCAACACGAGCTCGATCAATTTCGACATGCCCCGCCCCACGTTGCTTCCGTACGCGACGACCAAAGGGGCGATTGCGAATTTCACCGCCGGCCTCGCTCAGATGCTCGGGGTACGCGGCATCAGGGTCAACGGCGTCGCCCCCGGACCGATCTGGACCCCCCTGATCCCGTCGACCATGCCACCTGACCAGGTCGAGAAGTTCGGCCGGAACACCCCACTGGGCCGCGCCGGTCAGCCCAAGGAGGTCGCTCCGGCTTATGTCCTGCTCGCCTCCGACGAGGCCAGCTACATCTCTGGGGCGATAATCCCGGTCACCGGCGGTAAACCCATCCTGTGAACGAGAGGGCTCCGGGCGAGGCCGAGCCCAACCTCAGCCGCCCTGAGTCTTCCCCTGGTCCGGCCTCTGGGCTCTGCCCTTTCTGAGCCTCCGGTCGTCGCGCAGTTCCACGAACGGTTCCTCACCCGCCGGATGCCCGGCGGCGATCGCCCGCTGCCGTTCCAACTCCGCGTCCAACTCCGCCCCGAACAGGATCGCGGTGTTGGTGACCCACAGCCACACCAGGAACACGACGATCGCGGCCAGCGACCCGTACGTCTTGTTGTAGGAGCCGAAGTTGCTCACGTACAGCGCGAACAGGGCCGACGCGATCAGCCAGACCACCACCGCCGCGATTCCGCCCGGACTCACCCAACGGAACCCGCCGTGGCGCGCATTGGGCGAGGCCCAGTACAGGATCGCGAAGATCAAGCTCACCAGCACGAGCAGCACCGGCCACTTGGCGATGTTCCACACCGTCACCGCCGTCGAACCCAACCCCAGCAGGTCACCGGCCTGGCTCGCCAATCGGCCGGTGAAGACCACGATCAGGGCGCTTGCCAGCAACATGACGCCGACGACGGCCGTGATCCCGAGGCGGATCGGCAACGTCTTCCAGACGGGCCTTCCTTCGGGCACGTCGTAAATCGCATTCGAGGCACGCATGAAAGCCGCGATATAGCCCGAGGACGACCAGAAGGCCCCGACCAGACCGAGAATCGCGGCGATACCGGCGGTCGACCCGCTGTTCTGCGCCTGGTTGATCGCACGGTTGAGGATGTCGCCCACCTGGCTCGGCGCCGCGGAGGTCAACGCACCCTGGACCTCGTTCGTGGTCGACCTGCCCACCAGGCCGAGGACCGACACCAGCACGATCAACCCCGGGAAGAGAGACAGCACCCCGTAATAGGTCAACGCCGCCGCCCGATCCGTCAGATTGTCATTCTGAAACTCGGTGAACGTACGTCGCGCCACCTGCCGCCACGACCGGGGCGCGACCTGCGTCGGCTTATCCGGCACCGTCGGTCGGTCGGCCGAAGTCTCGTCGGGCGGCATCGTCCCTCCTACCGCAGCGGGCTGGGTACGCGTCATCTGCCCAGAACGAGCCGGAGTATGCAGCCTGGGGAGACGCTACCGGCATACGGCGCTTACCGGGCCGGTCCAGCTGAAGACCCGCCATCGCGCGAGATGGCTGAGATGCTGCGGAGGGGCGCCAAGGCGCCTCGCACGACAGCGGCGACGGGTCGCCGGGATCGCAACTTCACCGTGCTCCTAAAGGAGTACGCAGCGGCCAAAACGCATCCAGCCGGCCGTGGGTTCCCCCACGCTGGGGAGTGTCTGGAAGCGCCGGATCGAGGACCAGCCGAAGGAGTACGCGCCCTATGAGTCAGCAGACCAGGACCGAGCAGGCCGGACGCGCTGGTGCCATGCAGTCGGGCCGCCAGAACAAGCTCACCAACGAAGACGGCAAGATCATGATCGCCGAGAACGTGGTGCAGAAGGTCGCCGGGATGGCGTGCCGAGAAGTGGCGGGCGTCCACGCCATGGGTAACGCCGGCACGCGCGCGTTCAGCGCCATCCGGGAACGGATTCCGGGCAGCAGCGGGCCGAACGTGTCCCAGGGGGTGGGTGTCGAGGTCGGCGAGAGCGAGGCCGCGGTCGACCTGGACGTCATCGTCGAGTACGGGGTCAGCATCGCCGACCTGGGCCGGAACATCCAGCGCAACGTGAAGACGGCCGTCGAACGCATGACCGGCCTGAACGTCGTCGAGGTCAACATCAGCATCGATGACGTGCATCTGCCCGAGGCTGACGGCCAACGGCAGGAGACACGGGTGTCATGACCGCGACCGTCGGGCAGCCCGACGCCGTGGTCGACGGCGTCGACGTGGACGCCGTCGCGGCTGCGGTCCGCGCCTGCCCCGGGGTGCTGGATCTGACCGCGGGTTGGATGGGGGGCCGCGCCACCTACCTGCCCGGTCGCCGGATCGAGGGGGTGGCCGTCGACGCCGACGCCGTCGTGGTCCAGGTCCGGGGCCGGTGGGAGGTCACGGCCCGAGAGCTCGCCGGCCAGATCCGGGCGGCAGTGGCGCCGCTGGCAGCCGGACGCCGCGTCGACGTGGTCCTCGCCGATCTGGACAAACCACTGCCGACCGAGGCGGACACGCGGCCGGACGGGTACCCGAACCCGCCCGGTCCAGGGCCAGCGGCACGACCGGGATGAACCTCCGGCCGCCTCGTCTGCCACGCCCCGCGACCCGCCCCGCCGGGCACTCACCGTTCGCAGTTCCGTACCGCATTATGAGATGAGGCGACAACATGATCAAGTTGATAGGTGTCGTCATCGGCCTGGCGTTGGGTTTCGCCCTGGCATTCGGCAGCTTCGGCCAGATGCTGATCGTCGCGCTGTTCGCGGCGATCGGCTACGGGGTGTCGAAGTTCTTCGCCGGCGAGGTAAACCTCGCCCCGTACGTACAGGGCCGGCGGAGCAGCCAGTGACTGCGATGACCAACGCCGCAACAGGCGCGCCAGGCCAGCCGGCGCACGGGGAACTGGGCCGGCTGCACATCCACGACCGGGTGGTGGAGAAGATCGCCGGGTGGGCAGCGCGGGAGGTCGCGGAGGCGGGCAGCGCGACGCCGCGCCTTCTCGGGCGATCCCTGCCCGTCGCGGGTCGCTTCGGCATCCGCCGTACCGACCTGGGCGCCGCCGCGAACGCCACTGCCCACATCCAGGGATCGGCGACCCGCATCGAGCTGTCCATCAGCGTCCGCTGGCCAGCATCCATTCCGGAGGTCACCGCGCAGGTCCGCGACCGCGTCCGGACCCGCGTGTCGGACCTGACCGGACTGCGGGTCCAGGAGGTGGGGATCATCGTCACCGACCTGGTCACCAACCGTGGGTCCGGCAGCCGGGTGCACTGAATCGAGGCACCGGTGAGAATCACCAACCGTCTGCTCGCGTTCCTGCTGAGCCTGGCGCTGACCCTCGGCGCCGTACTCGTGTTGATCGAGATCGTCGCCCACGCGGTCGGCGCCAAGGCGATCGTGCTGAACTGGCCCGGCTTCTACCGCTGGGCGTCCGGCAACACCTGGGGCAGCGGATCGGTACGGCTGATCGGTATCGGCCTCGGTCTCCTCGGGCTGCTGCTGCTCGCCGCGCAGCTCAAACCCCCTCGGCCCGACCGGCTGCGGCTGCAGCCCGTCGATCCCGCCACCGACACCGCCATCACCCGGCGTGGCCTGGCCCGGACGCTGCGGGACGCGGCCACCGAGGTGGACGGCGTCCGCGACGCCCACGTCACGGTCGGCCGGAACCTCGTGCGCGTTCGCGCCGATGTCGGCCACGGGACGGTGGACTCCCTGCACGCCGCGGTGGCCTCGGCCGCCCAGCACCGCCTCGACACGCTGCGCCTGGCCACGATGCCGGCCCTGTCCGTGCGGCTCAACAAGGAGGAGGAGGAACAGTGACGCGCGCTGATCGCACCAACCGGATCCTGCTCACCGTCCTCGCGCTGGTCCTGCTCGTCGCCGGCGTCGCGGTCCTTTTCGCCGGTGCCGACGTGTACGGCCGGGGCGTCAGCCGGCAACACCTGCTCGACAACTCGGCCGCGCGCTACATCGGCGCCCACGGCGACTGGTTCTGGCCGTTGGCAGCCCTGGCAGCCGCCATCGTCGCGTTGCTCGGCCTGCGCTGGCTGGCCGCCATTGTCACCATCGAACCCGGTCAACGGCGGGTCAACATCAGCACCGACGGCGACGCCGGACGAACCGTCCTCGACTCCGGTGCCCTCGCCACCGCCGTCACGGCGGAAGTCGAGGACTGTCCGGGCGTGGACGATGTCGACACCAAGGTCTGGGGCAGCCCGCACCATCCCCGTCTCGCGCTGGCCGTCACGGCCGATCCCGATGTCGACATCGCCGCGTTGCGCGAACGGCTCGAAGCCCTCACGCTGCCCCGCGTCCGGTACGCCCTCGGCAGACCGGACCTGCCCATCAACCTCGACCTCACCTATGCCCGTCGCCACCGCGCCCGCCTGAGCTGAGAAATCTGGAGCGGACGTGCCATGTCGCCGGCCCGGGTCGGGCGCGGGCGCGGCTACCTACGGGCCGGTCGGCCCGGACCTGCGCCGGCACGGTGCTGATCGGCCCAGACATGCAGGGCGTCCCGGCCCGCCCCGGCGTCAAGGTTAAGGGCCGCCTCGATCAGCGCGAGATGGGTGAACGCCTGCGGATAGTTGCCCAGGGCGCTGCCGTCGGCGGCAAGTTGCTCGGCGTAGAGGCCGAGCGGGCCGGCGTTTCCGCGCAGCCGGTCGAAGAGCAGTCGGGCCTCGTTCCGCTGGCCGGCGAGCACCAGCGCGGAGACCAGTTCGAAGCAGCAGAGCAGGAAGGCACCCTCCTCGCCCGGCAAACCGTCGTCCATCATGTAGCGCCGGATCAGGGCGGGACCGATGCCGAGCCGCTCGCGGACCCGGTCGATCGTGCCGGTGACCCGGGGATCGTCGCCCGGCAGGAACCCGACGACGGAGATGCGCAGCAGGGAGGCGTCCAGCTCCCGCGCCCCGTACGCCATGACGAAGCTGCCCAGCTCGCGGTCGTAGCCGCGGTCGCAGACCTCGGCGTGCAGCGCGTCGCGGGCCTCCCGCCACCATCGCACCGGCGCGTCGCGGTCGTCGAGAAGTTCCGCGAGGCGGATACCCCGGTCGAGGCAGACCCAGGTCATCACCTTGCTGTTGACGTAGTGCCGCCGCGGCCCGCGGATCTCCCAGACGCCGTGGTCCGGTTCCTGCCACCGGTCGGCCATGGTGTCGACATGGCGGCACAGCAGCCGCCACTGATCGGCGGTCAGTTCGCCGGTGAGCTCCTGGTACGAGAACGCGGCATCCAGCACGTGCCCGTACGTGTCGAACTGCACCTGCTCGGCGGCGTCGTTGCCGATCCGCACCGGTGCCGAGTCCGCGTACCCGGACAGGTGCGGCAGGACGTGCTCCGCGCTGGCCGCCTCGTGGATGCCGACCAGCGGCGCCAACGGCTTCTCACTCTCGGCGCAGACGTCGAGCAGGAAGCTCAGATAGCGCCGCCCCTCTTCGGCATGACCGAGCCGGAACAGCGCGAGCAGCAGCAGTGCGGCGTCCCGGTGCCAGGTGAAGCGGTAGTCCCAGTTGCGTACCCCGCCGATCTGCTCGGGCAGCGAGGTGGTCGCGGCGGCGAGCAGTGCGCCGCTCTCGTCGAAGGAGAGGCCGCGCAGCACCAGCGCGCTGTGCCTCACCAGGTCGGCGCCGAAGCCGGCGTAGTCGCTGCGCGCCGACCAGTCCCGCCAGGTACGGCACGTCCGGTCGAGCAACTCCTCGGGCGCGGGCGAGCCGGACGGAGCACCGTAGTCGATCAGCACGGTGGCCGTCGCGCCCTCGGCCAGCTCGATCTCGCCCCGCAGGGCGCCACCGTCCGCGGTGAGCGGCAGGGTGGACCGTACGTCGAGTGGCAAGCCGTGTGCCCGCCAATGGCCGTCGGCGGCCGTCCATTCGGCCGCGGCCACGCCGTAGCCGGGACGGGGCTGCACCCGGACCGCCAGCCGTACCGAGCCGCGCTCAGCCGTCACCCGCCGAACCAGCAGATGCTCCGCGCGGATCGGCCGCTCCGCGACGCCGGGCCTGATCGCGAGGAAATCCTGCCCGACCGCCGTCCCGGTGGGCGCGGCGTACCGGCTCTCCAACACCAGGGTGTCAGGCAGGTACCGCCGGACCGGCTGCGGACAACCGGCGACAGAGAGCGAGAACACGCCACCCACCCGCCGGTCGAGCAGCCGCGCGCACACCGCATCGCCCTCGGCGTGCGGCACGCAGAACCACTCGACCGCCCCATCCGGCCCGATCAGTGCCGTGGTGTGGGTGTCGGAGAGGAAGGCGTACGAGTCGATGGGCGGGATGTTCATGCGCCTCACCTGTCCGGCGTCGGTGGCCAGGAACGCGACTACCCGGCACAGCGGCGGGTAGTCGGCCGGACCGGCCGGAGGAGGAGCGTGGTGACGGCAGCGTTCGTCAACTGGTCCGGCAGCCTCTCTTTCACACCCGCGGAGCGCTCCGAGCCGAACGACGAGGACGAGGTACGCCGGCTGGTGCTGCGTGCCCGGGAAACCGGTACCACCGTCCGCCCGGTCGGGTCGGGCCACTCGTCGAGCCCGCTGGTCCGCACCGACGGGGTGCTGCTCAGCCTGGACCGGATGTCCGGCGTGATCGGTGAGGACGGTGACCGGGCCACGGTCTGGGCCGGCACGAAGCTGGCGGAGCTGGGCGAGCGCCTGTACGACGCGGGGCTGGCCATGGAGAACCTCGGCGACGTGGACTACCAGTCGATCGCCGGGGCCACCGCCACCGGCACTCATGGCACCGGGCTCTGCTTCGGCAACCTGTCCACGCAGGTCGCCGGAGTGCGGCTGGTCACCGGCACCGGTGAGACGCTGAACGTCTCGGCGGAACAGAACCCGGAGCTGTTGCCGGCGGCGCGGCTGTCGCTGGGCGCTCTCGGCGTGGTCACCCAGGTCACCCTGGACCTGCATCGCCGCTTCCAGCTGCACCGCCGGGCGTGGTGCGCGCACGTCGACTGGGCGCTGGACCACCTGGCCGAGTTGCAGCACACCAACCGCAACATCGACTTCTACTGGTACCCGCGCAGCGACCTGGCCCAGATCCGGACGATGAACCGTACGGACGAGCCGCCAGACGAACGGACCTGGTCCCCGCGCCGGATGGCCGGGTCCGTGCCCTGGGCCGAACTCCGGGAGATCCAGGTCGGTCCCACTCACCGCGCTATCCCCCAGGCCCGGGACCTGCGATTCGAGGAGATCGAGTACATGTTGCCGTCCGAGGCGTTCGCGGCCTGTTTCGCCGAGGTCCGGCGGCGGATCAAGGAACGCCACCGACGGCACGCGGGGTGGCGGGTGCTGGTGCGTAGCATCGCCGCCGACGACATCTGGCTGAGCAACGCCTACGGCCGGCCCACCACGACCATCGCCTGCCTGCAGAACACCACGCTGCCCTACGAGGAGTACTTCCAGGACATGGAGGCGGTCTTCCGGCAGTACGGCGGCCGGCCGCACTGGGGCAAGAAGCACTGGCTGACCGCCCGGGACCTGCGCCCGCTCTATCCCCGATGGGACGACTTCCGGGCGGTGCGGCGACGCCTTGACCCGGACGGGGTGTTCCTCACCCCGGACCTGGCCCGGCTGCTGGAGGAGGAGTGATGCCCGACATCGGCGCCCACAACTGGGTCGTGCCGGGCGGGCACGTACCGTTTCCCAGCACCGGCCCGGAGCCGGAGTTCACCGGGTTCGACCAGCTCTGCGTACTCAACGCCACCGACCAGGAGACCGAGCTCAGCCTGGACGTCTACTACGAGGACGCCGAGCCGATCGGGCCGTACCGGATCCGGGTCGGGGCCCGCCGGATCCGGCACGTCCGGGTCAACGACCTGATCGACCCGGAGGCGGTTCGCCTCGACCGGCCCTACGGTTGTGTGCTGCGCTCGCCGGTACCGGTCGTGGTGCAGTTCCTGCGCCAGGACACCCGGCTGCCCGGTGTCGTGGCCCTGACCGGGACAATGGCCTACCCGTCCCCGCCAAGCGAATAGGTTAACGACCGCTCGGCAGGGGTAGCCGGGCGCATGCCGCCAGCCGACGCCATGGACTCCGCGGTGCCGGCGGCGCGTGACCGGATGGCCGACGTCGGCCGGAACAGCTGGCAGCGGCTGCAGGCCTACCTGATCGTGGCGGTGCAGGCCGGGCTCGCGGCGGCGCTGTCCTGGGTGGTGGCCAGGGAGGTGCTCGGCAACCCCGAACCGACCTTCGCCCCGGCCGCGGCCGTCGGTGTGATCGCCGCAGCACTCGGCAACCGCGCTCGCCGCACCATCGAGCTGGTGGTCGGGGTGGTGCTCGGCATCGCCGTCGGCGACCTGCTCATCCTCGCGGTCGGGACCGGGCCCTGGCAGACCGCGATAATCGTCTTCGCGGCGGTCACTGTCGCGGCGGCGGTCCGCGGCACCGGCGCGCTGATGACCCAAGCCGGCGGTACGGCCGTGCTGATCGCCACGCTGACCCCCACGACACCAGGTTTGGAGCTGCCCCGGGCGATCAACGCGCTGGTCGGTGGCCTGGTGGGCCTGTTCGTGGTGCTGGTGCTGGCGCCGATCAACCCGCTGCGCACCGTCCGCCGGGTCGCCGACCCCGCACTGGACCTCTTCGCCCGGCAGATGAGCGCATCCGCGCAGGCCCTCGCCCAGGGAGACGCCCACCGCGCGGAGCAGGTCCTGGACCAGATGCGCGCCACCGAGACGGAACTGAAGCGGCTCGACGAGATGGTCCACGCCGCCCACGAGGTGGTCCGTCTCTCCCCCGTCCGCTGGCGTCGCCGACGGACCCTGGCCGCCTACGCCCGAGGCGTGGACCACATGGACCGGGCCTACCGCAACAGCCGAACCCTGGTCCGCCGCATCGGCACCACCCTGCGCCACGGTGAGCCGGTACCGCCCGACCTACCGGCCGCCGTCGAACAACTCGGAGAGGCGGTCCGGTTGCTGCACCGCGAGTTCCTCGCCGCCGGCGAGCCGGCGCAGGCACGGGAACGGGTGCTGTCGGCCGTCGAGCACGCGGCGGCCGCCTGCCGGCAGGACATCGGCTTCTCCGGCACCGTGGTGGTATCCCAGCTGCGCACCGCCGCCAACGACCTGCTCCGCGCCACCGGCATACCCCGCGACGAGGCCCGCCGACTGGTCCGCCACGCCGCCGCCGGCCGGTAGGCACTGACGATCACCAGGCGTTAGCCGCCCCCGCTGGTGGGTAACGCACATCCTCGGGGTCAGTCGAGGGCCGAGGAGTGGGTGGCGATGCGACGCGGAGCGGATGCTGCGGTGACCGGAATGGCCCGCGGAGCCATCGCGGCCATGGCCATGTCCGGTCTTCGGCAGGCCACCACCTCGCTCGGCCTGGTGACCCAGGTACCGCCAGAGTCGGTGCTGTGCGAAACGGCCCCGCGGCTGCTGAACGCAATCCCGGTGGCCCAGCGGACCGCCCTGGTCGAGGTGATCCACTGGGGCTACGGGGCGTTCGGCGGTGTGCTGTTCGGGGTGCTCCCCCGCCGGCTACGCCGTCGAGCATGGACCGGTCCCGCCTTCGGAACCGTCTTCTGGCTGGGCTTCGAGTTGGTCATCAAGAGGGCACTGGGTATCGCCGGTGACCAGGGCGGTGCCCGCCAGAAGCTGGCCCTCGCGGCCGACCATGTCCTCTACGGGATGGTGGTGGGTGCCTCCGAGTGGCCGTACCGGGACTGACGCCGGATACCGCAACCAGCCCTTCCCCCGACTCACCAGTCGTAGAAACCCCTGCCCGTCTTGCGCCCGAGGTGTCCTGCCGCAATCAGCTCGCGCAGGATGCCGGGAGGTTCGAAGCGGGCGCCCAGTTCGCGAGCGAGGTGTTCGGCGATGGCGAGCCGAACATCGAGCCCCACCACATCGGTCGGCGGGTATGGGCGAGCCGTCCCGGGCATGATGAGCGGTGACTCAGAAGGGAGTGTCCGATGATCGGCACCTTGCGCACCGTGGTGCTCGACGCACCCGACACCCGGCGGCTCGCCGCGTTCTACACCGCCCTCGGCGGGTGGACCGTGCAGTACGCCGACGACGAGTGGATCACGATGGAGACCGGGGACGGGTGGCGCGTCGCCGTCCAGCGCAGCCTCTTCCACGTACCGCCGCGGTGGCCCGATCCGGCGTACCCGCAGCAGGCGCACCTCGACCTACGCGTACCGGATCTCGACGCCGGCGAGGCGTTGGCGGTCGAGCTGGGCGCCGAGCTGCTACGCAAGAACGAGAACTGGTACACCCTGGCCGACCCGGCCGGGCACCCGTTCGACCTGTGCCTGTTTCCGGCGAAGCCGGAGACCACGCTCATGGGCGTGATGCTCGACTGCCCGGACGCCAAGGAGCTGAGCACGTTCTACGCGAAACTTCTCGGCAAGCCCGTCACGTACGAGGGCGAGGGCATGGCGATGATCGGCGAGGACGGGGCGCAGCCAGTGATGTTCCAGCAGATCACCGAGTACCACGCGCCGCGATGGCCCGACCCCGCACATCCGCAGCAGTTCCATCTCGACGTCACCGTCGACGACATCGACGCGGCCGAGGCGGCGGTGCTGAAGCTCGGCGCCACCTCGCTGTCCTTCAGCGGGGAGAACTGGCGGGTCTACGCCGACCCGGCCGGCAAGCCGTTCTGCCTCTGCTGGGACTAGGTAGGGGTGTGACTAGATCGGGAAGCGGCCGCGGCGCCAGTGCCAATGGCGGCCGGCCTTGAGGTGGTCGACGATCGCGCGCTGGAGCACGGTGCGGCGCGGCAGTTGGTCGAGCGGCGTGGTCAGGGTGCGGAACACGAACCGCCGTGCCTCGACGTCGGCGTGCGGCCCTTCCGACTCCTCGTACGGCTCCAGCTCGAACCTCCGCTGGAACCGGACGATATTGGAGTCCTCGGGCAGGTATTCCGCCAACTGCGGGTCGAGCAGCCACGAGCCGCAGGAGAACGCCGTGTAGCGCTCGTCGGGAAAGTGGCGCGGGAAGAACGCGCGGGCCTCGTCGAGCGACGCCGCGACCGCCTCCGGGGTTATCGGCCCCGACTCGGGTACGTGCAGGTCGATGGCGGCGTCGCCGCGCTGGTGCTGCAACCGGCCCAGCTCGTAGACGCCGCCGCGCGCGTGCAGCGTCAGCCAGCTCTGGATGATCGGCCAGCCCTCGTGGTGCATCCGCCGGTCGATCGCGAGGTTGCGGCCCAGGTCTGCGAGGGTCACCCACGACACGGCGTCGGCGATGCCGTGGTCGCGGTGGTACCCCGTGACGGCGTCGACCAGGGCCAGGTACGTGTACACGTAGAGATGTCGCCAGGCGGGGCCCCGTTCGCGCGGCAGCGCCGGACCGGGCGACAGCCAGCCGTGGCCCCCGAGATCGGCACGGACCAGGGCGATCGAGCGGTCGAGCAGCCAGCGCAGCTCCGGAGTCCACAGTGGAGAGCCGGGATCGGGCCAGCCCGCCATGATCTCGGCGGCGTCGTCCGGCCGCACCGCGAGCCGGTCGAGGATCGCGGGCGCGTCGGCCTTGGCGGGCAGCGGAGCCGACGGCTGGTCGCCGGCGAGCCGGTGCACGCGGTCGACCTCTTCGACGGGTACCCCCAGCCGGGCGGCGATGTCGTCCAGATCCACGCCGACGACCCTACCGGCCGGTCGACATTTTCCACGGCCCGTAACGAGCGATTTTCAGGCCCTGCTGAGGGCGATCCGGGCGATCGCGGCTACGCTGCGGTCCACGTCCGCCTCGGTGGTCAGATGGTTGGAGACCGAGATCCGCATGAGCCGCCGGCCCCGCCAGGTTGTCGCCCCCAACCAGCAGGTGCCGTCGCGCTGCACGGCGGCGACGATCTCGTCGGTGCGCGCGTCGTCGCCGAAACCGACCAGCACCTGGTTCAGTACCACATCGTTGACGACCTCGAATCCTGCGGCACGCATCCCGTCGGCGAACCGCTGCGCCAGCGCGCAGCAGCGCTCGACGAGGCCGGTCACCCCTTCGCGTCCCAGTTCACGTAGCGCCGCCCAGACCGCAAACCCGCGCGAACGCCGAGACGACTCGGCGGTGTAGTCGGCGCCTCCCGTCGTCGCGCCCGACCCGGTGAGATAGGCGGCGGTATAGGACATCGCCGTAGCGTGCGCGTCCGGCCGCGAGGTGATCGCGAAGGCCGAGTCGTACGGCACGTTCAGCCACTTGTGACCGTCGCACGCCCACGAGTCGGCCAACTCGATCCCGTCGACCAGGTGTCGCTTCGCCGGCGAGACCGCCGCCCACAGCCCGAAGGCTCCATCCACATGTACCCACCCCCGGTACTCATGGGCGAGTTGGGTCGCTGCCCGCAGGTCGTCGCAGGCCCCCGTGTTCACGTTGCCGGCCTGCAGACAGACGATCGTCGGCCGGCCGGCACCGGACGCCAGCACCCGCTCCAGGTCGACGACGTCGATCGCACCGTTGCGGTCGGCACGCACCGTGGCGATGGCGTCGGTGCCGATCCCGGCCAGACGCACGGAGCGGTCGATCGTGGCGTGCCGCTCATCCCCCACCACCACCCGGATCTGCGGCGCACCACCGAGACCCCGGCGTTCGACATCCCAACCCGCCTCGGCCAGTACGTGGTGGCGCGCGGTCACCAGACCCACCGTGTTGGCGGCCTGAGCGCCGGTGACGAACCCCACCGAGGCGGACGGCGGTACCTGCAACAACTCCTTGATCCACACAGCCGCCGCCTCCTCCGCGGCGATGCCGGCCGGTCCCAGGGCGGCATTGAACGCGTTCTGGTCCCACCCCGCCGCGAGCATGTCCGCCGCCGTCGCCGCCGGAAGCGCCCCGCCGACGACGAACCCGAAGAACCGTGGCCCCGGCGAGCCCATCAGTCCCGGCTCCGCAGCCGCGACGAGTTCGGCGAGAACCTTCTCGGGCGACGTCGGACCGGGGGGCAACGGCCCACCGAACGCCTCCCGGAGGGCCGCGAGGTCCGCCTGGGGCCGCACCGGACGGTCCGGGAGCGAGGCCCGGAACGCGGCCGCGTGCTCGGCCGCCCGCACCAGGAGTTCCCTCAGGTCGCCCGGGTCCCGGCCGGGCTCCTCGATCCACTGATCCATCGCGCACTTCCTGCGTCGTCAACCGGCGTCACGCTCACCGCAGACCGGATCGCGGCGAAGCACTCACAACGTACTCGCGGTTGCGGCACGCGCCACGCCCGCCGGACAGCAGGACGGGCCACGGGGTGGCTCCGGAGGTCGTCGCCCACGGCGCGTCAGCCTTTGGTCAGGCGGTGGCCTGGTGTGCCTTCGGGGTTCCGACGGTCGCGCCCGGGACGCCACCGAGCAGCGCGGCCGTCTCGCGCAGCGCCTCGTCGAGCGGCTGATGCTGCAGACCGAAGGTGGTGGTCGCCGCCGTGGAGTCCATGACGAACGGCCGGGCGAACTGGTACGCCGTGGTCCGCAGCTCGCGCAGCATCGGGGAGAGGAGGCCGGCGGCACGGAAGATCGGGCCGGGGATGGTGGCTAGCTTCGGCGCGGGCGCCCCGACCGCCCTGGTGAAGCGGGTGGCGAGTTGCCGGATCGTCAACGGCGCCGCGCTGGGCACGTGCCAGGCGCGGTTCCACGCCCGCTGGTCGGTGGCGGCGGTGACCAGCATCGCCGCCATGTCGTTGATCGAGGTCCAGGTGTGTGGCACGTCGAGCGGGGTGGGGAGGAAGGCGCGGCGCCCGGCGAGCAGCGGCTTTCCGAGCGCGAAGCTGAAGATCGACTGCGCCTGGAGGTAGTCGCTGCCGCGTACCTCGGTGACGGCGTGGATCCGGCCTGCCCGCTGGGCGGCGAGGGCGTCACGCCAGATGTCGGCGCGCAGCTTCAACTTGGGATGGGTGGCGGCGAGTGGGTTCTGCTCGGTCATCGGGCCGGTGACCTCGCCGTACCCGTAAAGGGAACCAGCCATCACCAGGGGGGCGCCGGAGCGCTCGGCGGCGGTGAGCAGCGCGGCGGCCATCGGCGGCCAGTCGGTGAGCCAGCGGTGGTAGGCCGGGTTGAGGCAGTTGTAGATCGCGGTGACGCCGTCAGCGAGTTCGCTGAGCCGGTCGGCGTCGGTGGCGTCGGCGGTGATCCGCTCGACCTGGGCGTGGGTCGGGCCCCGGCCGGAGCGGCTGACGATCCGGACCTGCTCGCCGCGCTCGGCGAGCTGTCGGGCGGTGGTCGTGCCGACCATGCCGGCGCCGACGATCAGGTGTACGGCCATTGGACGTTCTCCCCTCAGAAACGAGAGCATCGCTCTCTTGTGAGACCCATGTTCACCTATCGGCGACCCCGTCGTCAAGAGCACTGCTCTCGAAAATGTGCGACACTCACTGACATGCCTGCCGCCGCCATCCGGGCCCGAGCCCGGGCCGAGATGATCAGCGAGATCAAGATGATTGCCCGCCGCCACCTCGAAACAGAGGGGGCGAACCTGTCGCTGCGTGCCGTCGCCCGGGACATGGGCATGGTTTCCTCGGCGATCTACCGCTACTTCCCCAGCCGGGACGAACTGCTCACCGCGCTGATCATCGATGGCTACCACGCCCTCGGCGACGCCGCCGAGGCCGGCGACGCCGAGGTCACCGACCGCGCCGACCTACGCGGTCGATGGCTCACCGTCTGCCACTCGATCCGCCGCTGGGCGCTGGCCCACCCCGCCGAGTACGCCCTGCTCTTCGGCAGCCCGGTCCCCGGCTACGCCGCTCCGCAGGACACCACCGCCGCGGCTGCCCGGACCCCGGCCGCCCTGATCGGGATCCTCACCGACGGCTTCGCCGCCGGCGCCCTGACCGACCCCGGCCCGGGTGAACTACCCGGCCCGGTCCAGGCCGACGTCGCCACCGTCCGCGCCACCCTCTTCGCCGGGCTTCCCGAGGCCCTGCTGGCCCGGGGCGCCACCGCCTGGATCCATTGCTTCGGCGCCGTCAGCTTCGAACTCTTCGGCCAGCTCAACGGCGTGATCGAGGCACGAAAGGAGTACTTCGACCACCAGATGCGCCAGATGTGCGACCTGATCGGCCTCCCCTGAGGGTGGCCTCGCCACGGATCGAGCCGCTGCCTCGCTGAGCCTCAGTACCGCGCTCCCGGGCCGAGCATCCAGTGGCGTTTCGTGGTCCACCCGAGCAGCCGGCGGCCGGTGCCGGCCGTGCCCTCCGAATCGAACGTTCCGCCGCCGATCGCATGCGCGAGGCCGATGACGGCGGGCGCCATCCGGGACCGCACGTGGTTCGGCTGGGTGGCCAGCCGCTGCTCGACGTGTACCACGAAGGCCGTCTGCTCCGCAGGGGAGGAGAGCGACAGGAAGAACAGCATCTGCCGCCACGCGTACGCGGTGTTCTTGACGGTACCCAGCGGTCGCGGGTTGCGGTGGATGCGCGCCGTCAGCCGCAGCACCGTGTCCAGGCACTGCTTCGCGAGATCCACCGAGTGCAGGTCGACGCCGAGTTCGGCGATTGTGGCAAGGTTGTGCGTGGTCAGGATCTGCGCCTGCTCGATGACGATCCCGTTGGCCGCGACGTTGAACCACGACCGCTTCCGGCTGGCGCCGGCCCGGTCGCGGCATAGCTGATCGAAGGTCTCCGAGGTGCGGACACGTCGCAGCAGCCGCCTGCCGGTGTCGTCGATCGCCGCGATGGTCGGGTAGTCGATGTCGTAGTACCGCGCGTACAGGCTGCCGGCAAGCCACCGGCCGGCGAGGGTGGCCGCTTGGAGGTACTTCGCCGAGAAGCTGCCCATGAAGATGTCGGCCGCGAGTTCCTCGACCCACGGCAAATCCCAGCCCGCCTGCTTCGACAGCGTCGACAGTTCACCGACGAGCGGGTTGGGCAGAACCGTGGCCGGGAACCCGCGGACAGCCGCGGATGCCAACCGGACCAGGGTGCGTCGCGCCTGGTCACGGGAGTCGGTGGTATCGATCCGGGCGGACGCGACCGCCTGGACCCAGGGCAGGTCGGCCAGGCGTACCTGGTGCTCCAGGTTCAGTAGCAACAGCGAGCGGCGATTACGAAAAGCGCGGTACGTGGCGTCCATCAGGACACGCAGGGCCGGGTCCGGGTACGCCGAGGCCGCGGTCGCCGCAGCCAGCCGCGGGGTGAGCCCCGCCAGCACCTCAGCCGAGGCGATCACGCCGCGGTCGATCAGCTGTTCCGGAGTTCCCGCGGCAGCGCGAGCGACCAGGCGGATGATCGGGCGCGGCGTCGGCCAGCCCGCCGCCGCACCGGCGAGGTGCGCCTCGTCGGCATCGACCGGGCGCAGCACGTGGTCGACGTCGTGGATGCCGCTGTCCTGCGGCAGGCCGGCCAGCCGGGTCGCGACCAGCTGCGCGAGCTGATGATGGCGGGGCAGTGCCGCCTCGCGGGCCTGCTGTTGACGTACCGAGGTGTGTGCGGCGCTGCCCGGACGCCCGCGCTTGCGCAGCATCGCATCCACCACGCTCTGGACCAGGCCACGCTCACGCGGCGTCAGCTCCACTCCGGCCACGCGTCGCTCCAGCGCGGCGCGCAGTACGCCGATGCTGCCCTTGGGGTTGCGGTGCTTGGTGCAGCGGGTGTGCTCGGCGGCGAGACTCCGATAGCGGGCCGACAACAGCTCGGCACGCGCCAGCCAGCCGTCCGGCGTCACCGAGCCGACCCGGCCGCCGTCCGTGGTCTCGCACCACAGGGACAACAACTCGTCGGCGAACGGATTCCACACCGTCAGCGCCTCGCGCATCGTCTCGATCTGCGTGTTCGGCTGCCGCTGCTCCAGCGTCCGGCGTACGTCGCCCGCAGTCTGCCGATACACCACGTCCGGGTCACCGGACTGCTGATCGCTCGGAGCCGGGGTGAACCGCAGCCGGTCGGCGAAGGGGGCGATCTCCTCCAGAACGCCCAATGCCACGTCGCGGTCGCCGGCCCGCAGCAGCCACGCCACCACCGGCAGCGCCGTCTGCTCCGGGTACTCCACCCGGTACCGGCCGCTGTCGAGCAGCTCGCCCAGTTCCGCCAATCCCGCATCGGTCAACCAGGACCAGAACAGCGCCCGGCGATCGGCCGGCAGGCCCAGTCGCCGCGCCCGATCGGTCTCGTCCGCACATAGCGCACCGCCCGCCGCCGGCTTCCCGGTCGCGAACCCACCCCGGACGACCTCCGGCGTCACCCACTCCGGCAAGCCCCGAACCGGGGTACGCGAACCGATGTCCAGCCCTCCCCCGGCCATCCCGTCCACGACCTGCTGCCAACGGCGTACCCGCAGCTCAGCCCGCTGACGTGTGGCCGCGTCCTCGTGCGTGCGGGCGGTCGTCAGGGCCCGCGCCAGCTGGCCCAGGGGATAGCCCATACCGATGCCGATGTCGCTGTCGTTCACGCCAGCGTGGCGGGTTCCGCCCCCGCGCCCTCCGGGATTACAGCCCGGTGCTCTACTAACTGAGCTACACGCCG
Source organism: Micromonosporaceae bacterium KJ-029 (assembly GCA_005402585.1). GTDB lineage: Bacteria > Actinomycetota > Actinomycetes > Mycobacteriales > Micromonosporaceae > Micromonospora. Next base: position 276,065 of record BIFP01000035.1, read on the forward strand.
ATGCCGGGAGACTTTACGAGGTCACCACCGCCCCCGCAGCCGAGATACGAAGCAGCGATCCTGACCGACTGCCTTGAGCGTCACACCCTGCTCCGATGCGTTTACTCAGACACACGCCGGTTGTAGGTTGCCGGCATGGGTACCGAAGAGCGCCTGCGTCGGGTCCGCCGGTGGTTGTGGGTCGTCGTCGTGGGTCTCTTCCTCAGCGGGGTGACCGCGTTCCCGCTGGAGATCGAGGTGCGGTGGCTGCTGCGGGCGCTCGACCCGTTCGCTGATCAACTGCCGGCCGTGATGGGCTGGCTGCAAAGGGTCCACACCGGACTGGTTGACGTCGGTGACCGGTACCCGTTCATGCTCTACGGAACCGACTGGCTCGCCTTCGCGCATCTTGTGCTCGCGGTGGCGTTCTGGGGTCCGCTGCGCGATCCGGTCCGCAACGTCTGGGTGGTGCAACTCGGCATGATCGCCTGCGCCGGCATCGTGCCGCTGGCGTTGATCGCCGGGCCGATCCGGGGCATCCCGTGGTTCTGGACGCTGATCGACCTGTCGTTCGCCGTGGCTGCCTTCCCGCCGCTGTGGTTCGCGTATCGACACATCCGGCGGATCGAGGCGGTCGCCGAAGTATCGGCCACGACGCCGCTCGCAGCTGGCACTCCCCCGACATCACGAGCGGCGTCGTAAGTGCACGATGACGGATAACGGACTGCCGCCCCGGCGCCTCCCGCTGAGAGTCACCATCGCAGGCGCGTTATTGATCTCTCAGGCCGCGCTGCTCGTATTCGCGGCGATTTCCGCCGTATATGCCCAATGGGGCGGCATAAACGCTGCTGTCAACGACGCAGCGAGTCGTTCCAGCGTGCCGGTAGACAGCGATTCGGTCGCCCTCAAGGCGACCTACTTCCATCTCGAAGCCCGCATGACCCTGTGGTATGCACTTCTCTTCACGCCCGCATTGATTGGCGTCGCGCTGTGGGTCAGGACGGGCGAACAGAGTGCGCGAGTGGCCGCCCTCGCAACGAGCCTACTGAGCGTGCTCTGCTGTTGCGGAGCCGGGGGGCGGCTATGGCTGTCTGACGAGCCAACAGCGCTCGACGAAGCGCTGCCGGCCGCCTTCGATCGAACATATCCAGCATGGGTCGAGCTGGGTCAGCTCGGGCTGGCCGCATCCCTTGTGCCCGCACTTATCGCGGCCGCGCTGGTCTTCGGTCAGCATCCGGTTGCCCACGCCTCCCCAGCTTCGGGACCACGTTGATCTCCGGCCTCACACCAGCCCACCTTCGCCCAGATTGCCGGACGCACCCCCGACCTGACCCATTCGTCAGAACCTCACGCGCGCCCCTAGGACGGCTCGCTTCCGCTACCTCTGACCAGGCAGAAGGGATGCCCAGCCGGATCGGTCAAGACCCGCCACCTACCCTCCCCCGGCTGGTCGGCCGGCTTGCCCGCACCAAGCTCCAGCAGTCTGGCCTCGGCCTCGTCCAGGTCCTCGACCGCGAAGTCGAGGTGGAGTTGCTGGGGAACGCTCTGGTCAGGCCAACGCGGAGCCTGATAGTCGTCGACCCGCTGGAAACCGATGAAGAGTCCGTCCGCACGGCTGAGACCGGCGAATTCGGCGTCCGACTTCGGATGGAGTTCGAGGTCGGTGGCCTGCTGATAGAACGCCGCCAGAGCAAGCGGATCGGAGCAGTCGAGCGTGATCGCGGTCAACTTCATCGGCAGGGGCATGCCGCCTCCAGGACGATCGAATAGCTTTCGCGACGGACACCCTGACGCCGCTCGTTCCTCGAACGGACCAGAGGCAGCGACAGCGGTCCACATCAGACTTTCTCGGACACGCAATGAAGCACGGGGGCGGATCGTGCCGGCGGGCGACGCGACGGACACCGGTCCGTGACAGCGTGGAAGCATGACGACCCCGCACCCCCATCCGGCGGCTCAACCGTACCCGCATCACCCGGCGGTCTCGCCGTATCCGCCTGGCTATCCGCCGCATCCGGCGTCGTACCCGTATCCGTACCCCCCGGCGGCGCCGGCGCGTCCGCGGCGGGTCCAGGCGGCGCCGGCCGGGACGGCGTACCACCGGCTCGCCCGCACCGCCGCGCACCGCTGGTGGCGGCCGATCGTCGGCACCCTGCTGGTGCTGGTGGGCGTGGGTGTGCTGACGGTGGTGCTCGCGGTGTTCTGGATGATCGCCGCCGAGTTGGCCGGGCGGCCCGACGGGCCGGACGGCATTCCGACCTTCGGCCCGATCGCCGACACGGGGTTCCTGCTGGCTTCGTTGGCGGTGATGATCCCGGTGATCCTGCTGGCCGCGCGTTGGGCGCAGGCCCGGCCGGCAGGCACCGTCTCCTCGGTGACCGGGCGGCTGCGCTGGCGCTGGCTCGCCGTCTGCCTCCTGCTGGCGTTGCCGACGGTCGTACTGATGATCGGCGGCTTCGCCGGCCTGCTCGCTCTCACCGGCGACTGGTCCGCCGACGACGAAGGGGTGGGCTGGGTCGGCGTCCGGACCTTCGCGATCAGCGTGGTGGTGCTGCTGGCGCTGGTGCCGTTGCAGGCCGCAGCCGAGGAGTATCTCTGCCGGGGCTGGCTGCTTCAGGCTGTCGGGGCGTACCTGCGCAGCCCGTGGATCGCGATCGTGCCGCAGGCGCTGATCTTCGCTGCGGCGCACGGCTGGGGCACCCGGTGGGGCTTCGCCGACCTGGTGGTGTTCGGCCTGGTGACCGGCTGGCTGACGATCCGCACCGGCGGGCTGGAGGCGGCGATCGCCCTGCACGTGGTCAACAACCTGGTCGCGATGGGCTTGGCGGCGGCTACCGGGGATCTTGCCAGCGACACCACCGCCGCGGACGCGCCCTGGCAGCTGCTGGCCGTGGACCTGGCCGTGGTGGTCGGCTACGCCCTGCTGGTGAACTGGCTGGCGGCCCGCCGGCGGCTGGCGGTCACCGTTCCCGCTTGATCGGGTGCACCAGGTGGCTCATTCGATCGGTGGAGGCGGCCGGCGTACGACCCCTCGTTTGTCGCATCGAGCGGCGCCCGACGAGCGATGTGTCCCTGCGGCATGCCGCCTTAGCGTCGTTTCATGACTGAGAACGAATTCGACCGGAGACGCCTTCTCCGGCGTACGGCCGGCCTGGCCGCCGGCGTTGGGGCGGTGGCCCTCGGTGGAGCGCTGGGCTTCTGTGACCCGGCTGCCGCGGGTGCACGGCCGGCCGGCCAGCATCCGGGCCACCATCCGATCGTCGGCACCTGGCGCGGCCGGGTGACGCTGCCGCACGAGGTCGAGGTGGCACTGTTCACCTTTCTCCCCGACGGCTTCTTCCTGTCGTTCGCGAACGGAATCCATGTCGCGACCGGACGATGGGCGGCCGCCGGACGGAGTACCGCGAGGTTCGCCCTGTGGCAGGTGCTTCCGGAAGACCTGAAAGGGCTGCCGGCGCGGTACAACGGGGAGGTCCAGGCAAGACACGAGGCTCAGGTGAACGGTGACACGCTGACCAGCACCGGTACCTGGCGGGGTCTCGACATCGACGGGAACGAGACCGGGCGCGGGCCGGTGCTCAGCGAGCCACCGACGAGCCGGACTCGCTCGCTGATTCCGAGCAGACCGTGTCCGCTGCGGGGGCCGGCAGTGGCGGCCGCCGCACTGGCACCGTTGCGGACGGCGAGGCTAACGCCGTCCTCGTCGGAGGCCAGGACAACCGTGGTCCGCGCGGTGCGGGCGTGCTTGTGCACGTTCGTCAGGGCCTCCTGCACCACCCGGTACACCGCGTGTTCGACCAGCGCCGGCGCCCGCAGGTCGTCTTCGATGGACAGTTCGACCGCCAGCCCCAGGGCGCGGGACGCGTCCACCAGGTCGGCCAGGTCGGCAACTCCCGGCTGCGGCCGCAGTGGCGCCTCGCCGCCGTCGCGGAGCACACCCACCAATGTGCGGAGTTCCTCCAGCGCCGCCCGGCCGATGGTCTGGATCTGGCCCGCGATCTCCACCGCGCCCCGGCCCTCCGCCGCCTCCAGCGCGGTGGCGTGCAACACCATGAGCGACACCCGATGGGTGACGACGTCGTGCATGTCCCGCGCGATCTGTGCCCGTTCCTCGGCGCGCGCCTGGTCGACGAGCAGCCGCTCCTGCCCTCGCCGCGACCTCACGAACACACCGGCCAGGGTGGGCAGGATGCAGATGGCCAGACTGATCGGAAGGCTGGCGTCGGCGCCGTACACCAACCACATGGGCGTCGACACCGCCGCCACCATCGCGGCGGTGAGCGTTACCCGCAGCCGCAGCGATCGGACGAATGCCCCCACCGCGTACTGCGCCACTGGCAGGGTCGGCCAGGCGCCCGCGACAAGCCAGCTGGCAACGGCACCGGCGTACAGCAGTAGCGGCCGGCTCCGGCGGTAGAACACCGCCAGGGCGGTGACCAGCCCCAACGCCACTGCGATCCCCAGCGGTGCCGGGCGGTTGAGGACCGGAGAGCCGTTGAACAGGCCGGTCTGGAGGTCTCGCCACACCCCGGGCAGGACACACGCCATGGCGAGCACGACGTCCACCGCCCGGCCCGGACGCAGCCACGAAGCCCGGCTGGTGACCATGGCGTGAGTCTAGGAGGACGACCGCCTGCGGGCTTCCGTCGATCGATGTAGTCGAAAGATGTGCCCCGCTGCCGGGTCCGCGGACCATGGGTGCGCAATTCCGGGCACATCGCACGTCGGTGCGACATCGATCCCACCGTCACCGCCGACGGTCATCGCACGGTGACGACCCGCTTTGCGAATGTCTGGCAGTAAACGGGGTAGATCCGGTTAACCGGGGCGAGGGGAATGAGGACGGGATCATGGAAGGCGCGGAGTCCACCGGGCGCAGGCCCCTGACGCGGCTGACCGTGGTCAGCCTGGCGGCCCACGTCGCCTTCGAGCTGGGAGCCGGCGTCGGACTGCCCCTCGCCTCGGTGATCGGGCCGTACGCCGCCACTGGCGTCTGGACCGCCGCCACCGGTGGCGTCTGGGTTGCGAGTGCCCGCGATGCCTCTGCCGACAAGGTGCTGGCGCTGGCCAACGGCTTCGGGCTCGCCGCGATATCGGCTCATCTGCTCGGCTGGCCAGCTCGTCGCACCCGGGCAGGTCTGCCCTGGTTGGAAGATTGCGAGGGACTGGGGCCCGAGTTGATGCGCTACTACAACCCGATTCTCTATCTTTCGGGCGTGACGGGTCTGCTCGCCCTCGTCCGAGAGAACCGCTCCGCCCCCGCGCTCCTGCCGATGGCCATGCTCGGGCTCGTGCCGGCGCTCATCGCGTATCAGCATTGGGAGCACCGGCGATTGCGGCGGCAGGCCCACACCATCCCCCGCTGGTGGAACCGCCGGCTGCGGCGCCTGGCCCCCACACCGTGACGCGGCGTGCCCGTATGGTGATGCCCCTGGCTGACCCGTGACCGTATAGAGGATGTGGTCGGCTCAACGGCTCAAGGCGGTCTCCCGCTCCACGCGCGACAGCTTCTCGGGGTTGCGCACGGTGTAGAGCGCGGTGACCAGGCCGCCCTCGACCCGTACCGCCATGACGCTGTCGATCTCTCCCTTGAGCCGCAGTATGAGTGCCGGGAAACCGTTGACCTCAACCGGTTCGAGCGACAGGTCGGCGCCGACCAGGTTCAGGCCGACGGCCAACAGGCGAACCACCCTGTCGGCCCCCACGATGGGCCGCGGCATGGCCTGCCTGATCCCGCCGCCGTCGCCCATGGCGACGACGTCCGGCGCGAGGATGTCGAGCAGGCTCCGCAGGTCGCCGGTGTCGACCGCCCGCTGGAAGGCCGCGAGTACGGCTCGGGTCTCGGCCGGAGAGACGGCCGCGCGGGGTCGGCGTGCGGCCACGTGTGCCCGCGCCCGGTGGGCGATCTGGCGGACTGCCGAGGGGCTCTTGTCGACGGCTTCCGCTATCTCGTCGTAGCCGTATGCGAACACCTCTCGTAGCACGAACACCGCCCGTTCCGTCGGTGTGAGTGTCTCCAGCACGAGCAGCATCGCCATCGAGACGTTGTTGGCCAGCTCCACGTCCTCGGCCACGTCGGGCGTGGTCAGCAGCGGCTCGGGCAGCCAGGGGCCGACGTACGACTCCCGGCGCCGACGCAGCGTACGCAGCCGGGTGAGCGCTTGGCGGGTGGTGACCCGGACGAGGTACGCACGCTGATCCCGTACCGTGTCGAGGTCGACGTTCGCCCATCGCAGCCAGGTCTCCTGGAGTACGTCCTCCGCGTCCGTCGCCGAGCCGAGCATCTCGTAGGCGACGGTGAAGAGCAGCTTGCGATGAGCGACGAACACCGCAGTGGCAGGGCCCGGCCCCCGGTCCTCGGTCACGTGTGGCTCCTGTCTCGTCGGTTCGTCTGCCCGTACCACTAGACGCCGGACGCCATCGAGTTTGTGACAGCGCCGGTTGGTGACGGGCACCACCGGGCTGCCCTGTCACAGGCATCGCGTCCTCGCCGTCTCATGGTCGAACAGCTGGCCCTGGAGGCTCAGGATCTCCATCGCCACTTCGCCTCCACGACAGTCGCCTACCAAACTTCAGGGAGAAACCTCGTGAATCTCGCTCTGTGGATCGTTGCCGGACTGCTCGCCGCTCTCTACCTGGTCGGTGGCGGCGGCAAGCTGATCGTGTCGAAGGAGAGGATGGCCTCGTTCGGGCCCAGTGCGAAATGGGTCGAGGACTTCAGTGCCGGCAGCCTGAAGGCCATCGGAGCCCTGGAGGTCCTGGCGGCGGTGGGCCTGATCCTGCCCGCGGCGCTCGACGTCGCGCCGGTCCTGGTGCCGCTGGCCGCTCTCGGTCTGGTGATCGTCATGGCTGGCGCGGCGATCACCCGCATCCGGCGCCGCGAGTTCAGGTTCATGGTGGTGGACCTGGTCTACCTCGCCCTGGCCGGCTTCGTGGCATGGGGCCGCCTCGGCCCCGAGTCCTTCACCGGCTGAGCGTGCGGACCTTCGCATCCCCTGGTCTCTTACCTTGCCGGCTCGGGAAACAATAGGTGGTACGCGTGACCGCGAGGTGCGATCATGCGAAGTCCATCCGTGGCTGCAAGCGCCCGTTGCGAGGGGATGACCGATGGGGTTTGTCAGGAAGCTCGGCCAGGTCGCGATCGTCGGCGGCGCGCTCGCCCTGCTCGTAGCTTGCGGCAGTGGCGACGACCCCGGGTCCACCGATCCGGGGAGCCTTCCTGGTACGGCGACCGGCCTTCCCACGACGGCCGGTGCAGCGCAGGACGGCGAGTGCGGCCGCCTCACCGAGGGCGACGTCGCCGAGGCGATCGGCCCGAATGACGGCGGCCAGCACGACTACATGCTCGGCGGGTGTGTCTGGACGTCGACCGCTGGCGAGAAGGACGGTCTCGTGGAGGCGGTCCACGCCACCGTGCTGCCCGCCGACCAGTATGAGGCCGTGGCCGAGATCGGCGAGCCGGTGAGCGGATTCGGCGACGGCGCCACCTACGCCAACCTCTACGGCGAGTTGTGGTTCCCGTGCCGCAGTGGCGACTTCTGCGGGATCAAGGCGAACATCGGCGACTCGGACCGGCGCGAGGAGATCGCGCTGCGACTGGGCAAAGCGCTTCAGGGCCGCGTGTAGGTGGGGCGTGTCACCGCGCGGTCTGGGCAGCGGCCTCGGACAGATGTATCGGCATGCTGGTGATGACGACGCCGGGTAGGCGGCGCAGGGCCTTGCGTAGGCGATGCTCGATTCGTGAGTGCAGGAGCCTCTGCCAGGGGCGGTCCACCACCACCTCGGGTATGACCACCGTGAGAGTGATGTCGGGACTTTTGTCGTGCAGTTGGGCGATGTACTGGGCCAACGGTTCGAGGATCTCACGGTGCGGCGACACGACGGTTTCCAGCCGGATGTGGTCACCCCAGGCCCGCCACTCGTCGCGGATCCGGTCGGCTTCCTGATCTTCGGGGCTGACGTGCACGGCAAGTGACGGCTGGCCGAGCGACATCACGTAGGCGAGAGCACGCAAGGTCGCCTGGTCGAACCGGGCCACCGGGACGACGAGCAGGTGGCGCACGCGTTGGGGTAGGAATTCTCGTGCCATGTCCCTCTCACTCTCGGGTTCGGAGGGCAACTGTGTCGGGGCGGGTCGCAGGGCCACCGCCTGCCGTACCCGGTCGTAGTGCCGTCGTATTCGCAGGCACAGGATCACCAGCGACGGCACGGCGACGACCACCACCCAGGCACCTGAGGTGAACTTGGTGATCGCGGCGGTCACCAGCACGATCGCCGAGAGCGTCGCTCCGAACGCGTTGATCGCGGCCCGCCGCCGCCAGCCCGACTCACGGTGGCGCCGCCAGTGGTTCACCATGCCGACCTGCGAGAGCGTGAACGCGAGGAAGACACCGACCGCGAAGAGCGGGATCAGGGACTGCGTCCGGCCCCCGAACGCGGTGAGGATCACCGCGGCTGCGATCGAGAGGGCAACCAGGCCGTTGCTCAGGGCCAGTCGATCACCCATGTGCAGGAATCGGCGGGGGACGTAGGCGTCGCGGGCCATGAAGTACAGCAACCGGGGCAGATCGTTGTAGGCGGTGTTCGCGGCCAGTAGCAGGACCAGCGCGGTGGCGGCCTGGATGATCGCGTACCACGGTCCGTGCGGGAAGATGCGGTGGGCGAGCTGGGACAGCAGGGTCTCGCTCGCGCGCGGGATCAGGCCGTTGAGGTGGATCAGGAGCACTAGGCCCGCGAAGAGGAGTATCAGGAGGCTCACCATCCAGGTGAGCACGGTGCGGGCGTTGCGCCACTCGACGGGCCGGAGGGCCGGTACGGCGTTGGACACCGCCTCGATGCCGGTCATCGAGGTGGCGCCGGAGGCGAAGGCGCGCGCGATGATCAGCACGGTGAGTGCCTCCGTCGCGGGCACCGGTGGCGTCGGGACCACGGTGAATCCGCGTGCCGCCGCCTGCGCGAGCCCGACGAGCGTCATCCCCCCGATCGCGAGCAGGAACAGGTAGGTGGGGGCGGCGAAGATGTTTCCGGCGGCGCGGATCCCGCGCAGGTTGCCGATCAGCAGGGCGGCGATGACCAGCAACGACATCGGTACGGCCAGTGGGGCCAGTGCCGGCAGAGCCGACGTGATGGCGGCGATTCCCGCCGCCACCGACACGGACACGGTCAGCACGTAGTCGAGGATGAGTCCGACCGCCGCGGTCAGCCCGGTCCGGGGGCCGATGGCGTCGCTGGCCACCAGGTAGGAGCCGGCGCCGTGCGGGTAGGCACGCACGGTCTGCCGGTACGAGACGCCGACCGCCAACATCAACACCACCAGCGCGCCGGCGATCGGCAGGGACAGCCCCAGGCCCGCGGTTCCGGCGAGGACCAGGATGGTCAGCATCGCTTCCGGTCCGTACGCCACCGACGACAACAAGTCGGAGGAGAGGATCGGCAGCGCGATCAGTTTGCGCATCCGTTCCCGTAGGACGGACGCACTGGTCAGGGGTGGCCCCAGCAGCACCCGACGGACCCGGAGGGCGAGCCGGCCCAGGGGCGTGTCGGGCTGCTCCGCCGCCGGCGTGGTGGTGAGTTCACCCGGTTGGTCCGGCCGGAACTCCTCGTTCGGCCCTCGGGCGTGGGCGGCGCCCGGCCCGGCGGGACGAAGCTCGGGATCCACCGGCAGCGCCCGCACCGACTCCTCGGTCCGCCAGTGTCGGCCGAGCCGCCGCAGCGCCTCGATGTCCTGGGCCGACAGGGGCGGGAACTCCGCCGACGGGTTCAGGGACGTGGTCGGCCGGTCCTGGCCCGAGCCGTCCCGCTCCTTGCCCAACGCCCACTCCTACTGCTCAACACCCCGCCAGCCGTACCGACGATCCCAGGTGTGGCCGGCCCCGCGGCGGCATTCCGGCGCATTGGTGCAGGGCCGCCCGAACTCTGCGATCGGATCAGTTCAGGTTGACATCCCGGCCGGGGGGGGTGTCAGTCTCTTCTGACAGAGGGGTGTCAGAGGATGCTGACACCTCGGGAGGTTGCCGATATGGAGCGTGCCGTGCCGACCGGCAACGAGCTGCTGCGGATGATGGCCGCGCTGGCCAGCCCGCACCGGCTGCGGATCGTCGCGGCCCTGGCCGAAGGGCGCACGTACGTCAGCGAGTTGGCCCGGCGGCTGGAGATGAACCGGCCCCTGCTCTACATGCATCTGCAACGACTGGAGGCCGCCGGCCTGGTCACCGGCACGCTGGTGACCGCAGCGGACGGCAGCTCGGTCAAGTACTTCGACGTGGTGCCGTTCGCAATGGAGTTGAACCCGCAGGCGATCACGGCAGCGGTGCGGACGTTGAGCCGCGACGATTCGGGAAAGGGTGAGCAGTAGAAGGGCATCGCGGAGATCACCGTTATCACGACGACGGTGCTGACGGCTGCGCTGGTCGGCATCGCCGGCTTCGTCTGGCTGGGAATCTACCGGGCCCGGTATTCGGTAGCCCGGGAAGCGCAGTACCGCGCACTGGCCGAGCAGGTCACGGCCGCCCAGGTCAGCGCGGCTGAGGCCGCACAGGCCGCGGCCAACGAGATGAACTGCGTGCGGACCGAGTTGACGCAGGTCAAGCAACGGTTGGCGGCCCTGGAGACGCTGCTGAGCCAGATCGGCTGACCACCGCCAACCCCGGAGGGGTTGTGCTGGGCTCGGTGTCCAAGTCGTTCACCGCCTCGGCGGTGATGCCCTGGTCGAGACGGGTCGGGTGAACCTCGACGCACCGGTGCACGGCTACCTGCCCTGGTTTCGGCTGGCCGACCACCGGTACGACAACACCCCCGACGGGCTGTCGCGATCCGTACGCGACCTCGCCACCGTCGAGCCGACCCTACCGGCCGGGCGATCACACCAGTACAGCGACGCCAACTACATGATCGCCGCTACGCCCGTCGAGGCGGTCACCGGCCAAGTGGCCACAGGTGCTCGTGGCGCGTAGCCCGATCACCGGTGACGGTGCCGTTCCGGGCGTCGAAGGCTGCTCCGCCCTCTCAGCTTGCTCTCAGTGCGACCGGCTAGCCTGTCCAGCCTTATGGATGATCTTCCGCATCATAGTCCGTGGCCCCTCGTCGTCCCGGCCGCCGGCACGGCCGCCACCGCACGAGAGGGGCTGACCGTTGTCTGAATGGGTCCTTCTGGGGATCGGGCTGATCCTTACCGTGGGCACCGGCATGTTCGTGGCTTCCGAATTCGCGCTGGTCAACCTCGACCGCGGCGAACTCGAAGCGCGTCAGTCCCGAGGCGAGAAGCGACTCGGCCCCACGATCGCCGCTTTGAAGATCACTTCGACGCACCTGTCGAGCGCCCAGCTCGGCATCTCGTTGACCACCCTACTCACCGGCTTCACGTTCGAACCAGCGGTCAGCGCGTTGTTGGCTGATCCGCTGGGCGCGGCCGGCGTACCGGAGCGGGTGGTGCCCGCGGTCGGCGCGGTCGTCGGCATCCTGCTGGCGACGCTGTTCTCGATGGTGATCGGGGAACTCGTACCGAAGAACTTCGCGCTCGCGGTGCCGGTGCAGACCGCGAAGTTCGTGGTGCCGTTCCAGGCCCTGTTCACCACCGTCCTGAAACCGCTGATCCTGCTGTTCAACAACACCGCCAACGCGGTGATCCGGGCGTTCGGCATCGAGCCGAAGGAGGAGCTGTCCGGTGCCCGCAGCGCCGAGGAACTCAGTTCGCTGCTGCGGCACTCGGCGCGGGCCGGCGTACTTGATCCGGACCACGCGACACTGCTGGACCGCACCCTGCGGTTCTCCGGACGCGACGCCTCCGACGTCATGACCCCCCGCGTCCGGATGACGGCGGTCGACTCCTCGGCCACCGCCACCGAGATCATCGAACGGGCCACCGCCACCGGCCTGTCCCGATTCCCGGTCATCGGCCGCGACACCGACGACATCATCGGGGTACTGCACGTCAAGCACGCCTTCGCGATCCCGCTGGGAGAACGTGCCGGAGTACGGGCGAACGATCTCGTCGTCGAACCCTCACGGGTACCGGAGACGATGCACCTCGACGTGCTGCTGCCCACGCTGCGCGGCGAGGGCCTGCAGTTCGCGGTCGTGTACGACGAGCACGGCGGGACCGCCGGGATCGTCACCCTGGAGGACCTGGTCGAGGAGATCATCGGCGATCTGGAGGACGAGCACGACCGGCCCCGCACCGTCATGCTCCGGCGCGGCCGGTCGGTCTACTTCGACGCCTCGCTGCGCCCGGACGAACTCTTCGAGCGGGCCCGGGTCGTGGTCCCCGAGGACGACGAGTACGACACCGTCGCCGGGTTCGTCACCGCCCGCCTCGGCCGGTTTCCCAAGGTCGGTGACGAGATGGCCATCGAAGGCGGCCTGCTACGCGTCGAACATCTCCACGGCGTCCAAGCCGACCGGCTGCGCTTCGTCCCCACCGAGGGAGCCGGCAGTGCCGGGGCCGACCGCACGGCCGTTGACCGCGCGGAAGCGAAGATTCGGTGAGCGCATACCTGCCAGGCATCATCTGGCTCGTCGTCCTGCTGATCGTCAACGCGTTCTTCGTCGGCGCGGAGTTCGCGGTGATCTCCGCCCGCCGCTCCCAGATCGAGCCGAAGGCACAGGCCGGCAGCCGAGCCGCCCAGACCACGCTGTGGGCCATGGAACACGCCACCCTGATGCTGGCCACCAGCCAGCTCGGTATCACCGTGTGCTCGCTGCTCATCCTGAACGTCTCCGAACCGGCGATCCACCACCTGCTGGAGATCCCGCTGGCGAACACCCCGCTGTCGCCGGAGGCGGTCACCGTGCTGGCGTTCGTCGTCGCGCTCGTACTGGTGACGTTCCTGCACGTGGTGTTCGGTGAGATGGTGCCGAAGAACATCTCGTTCTCCGTGCCGACCCGGGCCGCGCTGATCCTCGCCCCGCCGCTGGTGTTCGTCGCCCGGATCTTCAAGCCGATCATCTGGAGCCTGAACGGGATCGCCAACGGCGTCCTGCGGCTGTTCCGGGTGACACCCAAGGACGAGGCCACCAGCACCTACACGCTGGACGAGGTCGCCACCATCGTGGCGCAGTCGACCCGCGAGGGGGTGCTCGTCGACGACACCGGCACCCTCACCGCCGCCGTCGAGTTCACCGCGAAGACCGTCGGCGACGTGGCGGTGCCCCTCGGCGACCTGGTCGTGCTGCCGGCGGCGGTGACACCGGCCGAGATCCAGCGAGCCGTCGCCGCGCACGGTTACTCCCGCTACCTGCTCACCGACAACGGTGAACCGAGCGGGTACCTGCACATCAAGGACGTCATGGACCTGACCGACGACGGCTACACCAGCCCGGTACCGGCCAAACGCATCCGTCGGCTCGGCGCCGTCCGTCGCGACAGCGAGCTGGAGGACGCCCTGGCCACGATCCGCAGAAGCGGCGCCCATGTCGCCCGGGTGCTGGACGAGGATGCGGGCACCACCGGAGTCATCTTCCTCGAGGACATCGTCGAAGAGCTGATCGGCGAGGTTCAGGACGCGACCACCCGCTGACCCGGGATCATCTGTGCGGGGGGCCACCGACGGCCCCCCGCACCGGAAGGCCGGCCGCCTCGCCGCCGGCGCACCCCAGTCCGGTCGGTCGCACGGAAAGCGGCGGGTCACCCTCCGGATGGGAGGGTGACCCGCCGTTGCCGGTCAAAGCGTGAGATCAGAACTCACACTGGTTGGGGAACTTGCTACAGGTCGAGATGGTGGCGCCCCGCGCCGGGATCTCGGCCCACCGATCGGCGTTCACGTTCGCGAGCGAACCGTCGCTCATCGCGTCGATGATCGCCCAGAGCCCGTTGACGTTCTGCTTGACGATGTAGCCGCCGCTCTTCTGGCCGATGCCGCCGCGCGACTCGAAGAACATCGCGTTGCTGCGCCAGTTGACGTACTCGCCCTTCGGTCCCGGCGCGTTGAGCATCGCGGCCGAGGTGACGCCCTCCGGGATGTTGATGTACGGGTAGCGGGTCACGTTGACGACGCCGCTCTTGCCCGCGGCGTCCGCGGCCACGACACCCATGCGGCGCACCGTGTCCCACTGCTGCGAGGTGAGCATGCCGGGGTCGAGCGAGATGCCGACCGAGAACGTGGTCATCTCGTCGCTGTCGCCGACGTAGTACGTACCCTGGTGGTGCAGGTCGATCATGTGGTGCGGCAGGAAGTCGGCCCAGGCGTACCAGAACGCCTGCGATTCGACGGCGCGGTGCCGGGTGTAGCTGTTGTAGGTCTGCTCGGACAGCGGGGCTTGACCAAGACCGGCTCGGACGGCGTTGAGCTGGTTGAAGATCTGGCGGTCGACGCCCCAGTCGCGGTTGAGGTCGATGTTGTGGACGCTGTCCTGCCGCCGGTAGGCCTCGAACCCGTCGGGGTTGTAGAGCGGGATGATCGCGAAGCTGATCTGCTCCAGGACCTCCCGGGCGTGCTTGCCACCGGACACCAGGGTCTTCAGGAAGTCCAGCGAGGCTTCGGCGCCGTACGGCTCGTTGCCGTGGATCCGGCCCTGGATCCAGACCCGGGTGCTGCCGGTGCCGATGTACGCGACCTGCAGTGGACGGCCCTGGCCGCTGCGGCCGACCTCCTCCACCCGGAGCGCGCCCTTGCTGCGGGCCTCCAGCGAGCGGAGTTCGGCCGCGACCTCCGCGGCGCTGAGCATCGAGGAGCGGTTGACGGTCTCCTGGCTCGGAGGAACGAACGGCCCGTCGGCGTGGGCCACCCCGGGCGCGACCGTGGGGGCGAGGAGTAACGCGGCGAGCAGGACGAGGTGACGGCGGCGCGGTCTGGACATGTGCGTCCCTTCTGAGTTTGTCGCGGCAGCACCCGGCCAGAAACGTCGTTACGACCCCGCATGCCTTTCGCGCTGCGTGCTGGCCCGGCTGCGACCTTCCGAACAGGAAGGCCAGACGATGTGATCATTCAACAAGGGGCGTTCTCACCGGTCAAGGCCCAATATCAACTTCTGCCGGATGTTCAGCGTCTGGAGGGAAGCGTCTCGCTAACGGCGCTTTTGACAATTTTGGTGAGCACTCCAAGCAAATTCTCAGGTTCGGTGCTGTGCTATGCACCCGACCCTCGATCCGTACTTCTGTAGAAAAGAGAACGCTCCAACAGCCCCACAGGTCAGACATCTGCTGATCTCTATTGCCCCGGGCCGGCACGGGTGGTACTCATAGAGCAGCTTGATCACCATGCGGCCCCGGAGGCAGCGATGACCGTTGCCGGTCCCGGGCCGAACGGCCATCGCAAGCGACACGAACGCTGGTGCGGCTCCCCGTCAGGCGCCCCTCGGCGCAGATCGCCGATCCCCGCCGCGATTCCCTGACGCCCGAGGAAGGTGGAACAACCAATGGACCAGTCGCAGAGCCAAGGGCTGAGCCGGCGCCGAGTGCTGGGCGGAGCAGCCGCCGCCGGTGTCGTGGTGGGACTCCCATCCAGCCTCGCTTCCGCCGCTCCCGCGCACGCCGCGCCCGAGCACGCACCGCCCGAGCACGCCCGGTGGAACAAGCAGGCGGCGCACGTGACGATCACCCGCGATGACTGGGGAATCGCGCACGTGGTGGGCAAGACCGATGCCCATGCGGTGTTCGGGATGATCTATGCCCAGGCCGAGGACGACTTCAACCGCATCGAGCGGAACTACCTGGTCAGCCTCGGCCGCCTCGCCGAGGCCGAGGGCGAGACCGCGATCTGGCAGGACCTGCGCCAGCGGCTGTTCATCGATCCCGAGACGCTCAAGACGCTCTATGCGAGTAGCCCGGCCTGGTTGCGCACGCTGATGGAGGCATGGGCAGACGGGCTGAACTACTATCTCGCGACACATCCCGAGGTACGTCCACGTGTTATCACGCGGTTCGAGCCGTGGATGGCGTTGAGCTTCAGCGAAGGCAGCATCGGCGGTGACATCGAGCGGGTGTCGCTCACCCAACTGAGGGCCTTCTACGACAACAGCTCGGTGGCGGCGACCGTTGCGGAACCCGAAGTGCCCTTCCGCGAGCCCTCGGGCTCGAACGGCATCGCGATCGCTCCGAGCCACACGCAGAACGGCAACGCGCTACTGCTGATCAACCCACACACCAGCTTCTATTTCCGCTCCGAGCTGCACATGACGAGCGACGAAGGGCTCGACGCATACGGCGCGACCACCTGGGGTCAGTTCTTCATCTACCAGGGCTTCAACGAGAACGTGGGCTGGATGCACACATCGGCTCCCGTCGACAACATCGACGAGTTCGCCGAGACCATCGTGACCGGGGCGGACGACAGCCTCTCCTACCGCTACGGCGACGAGCTGCGGCCGGTGACGACGAAGACGATCACCCTGTCCTATCGTACGGCGGACGGGGGCCAGGCTCAGCGTAGCTTCACCACCTTCGCCACGCATCACGGCCCGATCGTGCGCCAGACGTCCGACAGGTGGATCGCCGTCGCGCTGATGAACAAGCCCGTCGAGGCGCTGCAGCAGAGTTTCCTGCGAACCAAGGCGCGGGACTATGCGGACTACATCAAGGTGGCGAGCCTCAAGGCCAACAGCTCGAACAGCACGTTGTTCGCGGACTCGAAGGGCAACATCGCCTTCCTGTTGCCCCAGTTCATGCCGGTCCGCGACGATCGCCTCAACTATCTCCAGCCGGTCGACGGCAGCGATCCGGCGACCGACTGGCAAGGGCTGCACAGCCTGGAGAGCATTCCGCAGGTGGTGAATCCGCAGAATGGCTGGGCGTACAACACGAACAACTGGCCCTGGACCAGCGCGGGCGCGGACAGCCCCAACGCCGCCGACTATCCCCGCTACTTCAACACCGGCAGCGAGAACGAACGCGGCCGGCATGTCATCCAGCTGATGACCGGGCGGAGGGACTTCAGCCCGCAGGCGCTGCGCGATGTTGCCTTCGATTCGTACCTCGGTGCCTTCGCCGAGCTCGTACCGCAGCTCGTCACCGCATGGGAGCGACTGCCTGAGGGCAACCAGCAGAAGTCGCGGCTCGCCGGCCCGATCACCCTGCTCCGCGGCTGGGACTATCGCTGGGCCGCGGACTCCACCGCGACGTCGCTCGCCATCTTCTGGGCCGCGGGATCGCGCGCCACCGACGCGCAGCGACTCGCGTCGCTCGACGCGGCGGTGGACCGGCTGACAGAAGACTTCGGCAGCTGGCAAGTGCCCTGGGGCGAGATCAACCGCTTCCAGCGCAACGACGGCGAGATCACCCAGACGTTCGACGATGCGAAGCCGAGCATCCCGGTGCCCTTCACCTCCGGGACATGGGGTTCCCTCGCCACGTACCCGGGGTCGCGCCGGCCGGGAACGAGACGCTACTACGCCACCAGCGGCAACACCTTCGTGGCGGTGGTGCAGTTCGGGCCGAGGCTGCGCGCGTGGGCCGTACGGGAGGGCGGCAACAGCGGAAACCCCGACTCGCCGCACTTCACCGACCAGGCCGAGCGCTACGCGAGCGGCAACCTCCGGCCCGTCTACTTCTACCCCAGTGACCTCAAGGGTCACGTCGAGCGGCGGTACAAGCCGGGCAAGTGATCGGTCGCCATCCGAAATCCCGTTGTCGCACGCGTACCGAAACCGCCGTCGACGAATAGTCCGATCCGGAGGGACGCCCCTGATGCGGGCGTCCCTCCGGATCGCTGCGTCGAGCGAGATGGCGGCGGCTACCGCCCGGACGGCGCCTGCTGCGCGCGGTGGCCGTCGGGGCCGGCGGGCTGTTCGGCCGGCCGCTCCCCCGGCTTTTGCGCCTGCCCCTTGACGAACTGGTCGAAGAAGCGCAGCAATTCGACCGGGAACGGCATCACCAGCGTGCTGTTCTTCTCGGCGGCGACGTCCACCACGGTCTGCAACAGCCGGAGCTGGTAGGCACCCGGAGTGTTGGCCATCCGCCGGGACGCTTCGGCGAGCCGGGCGGAGGCCTGGTACTCACCGTCCGCGGCGATCACCCGGGCCCGCCGTTCCCGCTCGGCCTCGGCCTGCCGGGACATGGACCGCTTCATCGTCTCCGGCAGCGACACGTCCTTCACCTCGACCCGCTCGATGAGCAGCCCCCACGGCTCCTCGGTCGGCGCGTCGATGTGTGCCTTGAGCTCGGCATTGATCTGTTCCCGGTTGCTGAGCAGGGTGTCCAGGTCCGCCTTACCGATCACCGATCGCAGCGCTGTCTGGGCCACCTGCAACACCGCCGCCGGATAGTCGCGCACGTTGATCAGCGCCTTCACCGGGTCCACCACCCGGTAGTAGACCACTGCATCCACGGTCAGGGTCACGTTGTCGCGGGTGATCGCGCCCTGCGCCGGGATGCCGATCACGACGGTCTGCATGCTGACCCGCGCCATTCGATCAGCGATCGGGACGATCAGGTGCAGACCGGGCTGCCGTACGTCGCCCAGCACCCGGCCGAAGCGGAACACGATGCCCCGCTGGTACTGCTGCACCAGTCGTACGCTCGTCGCCAGCACGAGCAACAGCACCACGACGACGATCACGATGACGACCACGCTGGTCACTCCCATGGCACCCCCGATCCGGGAAGCCGGCGTCTTCCCGGAGTGTCGGATACCCACCCCCGTTACGATCAGTCACCGCCTGTATCGGATATGTGCGGCGGTACGCCGTCTGGCCGTCCGGCGCAGACCGAGCTGTCGTTGATCGGTCGTTGAGTGGTCGCTGGGGTGCAGCACACTGACGCTATGAACAGTCCGACTGCCTTCCTCGTCGATCCGCCGGAGAGTGCGGCGGTGACCTCCGCCTACCAGGCCGATGTCACCTCCGACGGCTATGTCAACAACCTCACCCGTGTCTGGTGCTGGCGTCCCGACGTGCTGACGTCCTTCCAGGACCTGCGTACTGATCTCCTGGCGGAGTCGCGCCTGTCGCCGCGGGAAGTGGCCGTGATGGTCGCCGCCACCGCCGCTGCCCGCAGCGACGCGTATTGTGCGCTGGCCTGGGGATCCAGGCTGGCCGAACTCAGTGACGAGGCGACCGCCGCGGGTGTGCTGCAAGGCAGCGACAGCGGACTGTCCGAGCGGGAAGCCGCGCTCGCCGGTTGGTCCCGGCAGGTCGTCCAGGATCCGAACGCCACGACCGAGGCCCAGGTCGGCCGCCTCCGCGACGCGGGCCTCAGTGACCAGGAGATCTTCGAGGCGACGACCTGGATCGCATTCCGACTGGCGTTCTCCACCATCAACGACGCGCTGGGAGCACGGCCGGATCCGCAGCTTGCCGAGAAGGCCCCTCGGCTCGTCCGCGAAGCCGTCACCTACGGCCGTCCGGTCTAGGTGAGCACGGTCACGACCTGGCCCTGCCGTGGATCGCGTTCGGGTGTCAGATGGTGATGACGACTTTCGCCCGGGCGTGTTCACCTTCGAGGTAGCGGATGGCCTGGGGCACCTCGTGGAGCGGATAGGACCGGTCGATGACCGGGGTGAGGCGGCCGGTCTCGGCGTGGGCGCGGAGCGTGTCGAGGTGTTCCCGGCTGGGTGCCGCCGCGAGTGCGACGATGCGGTGTCGCACGAAGGGTGCCAGCAGCTGCCCGCGCGTGAGCAGCCAGACCGGTCCGATGAGGCTGCCGCCGCGGTAGACGCCGCCGCCGGAGAGCACCAGCGTCCCGGTCGGGGTCAGGGCCCGCCGGAGCGCGGTGAGTGAGCGGTTGCCGACCAGGTCGAACAGGATGTCGTGGCGGCGGGCGTCGTGGGTGAAGTCGTCGCGGGTGTAGTCGACGACGTGGTCGGCGCCGAGGGAGCGGACCAGGTCGACGTTGCGGGTGCTGCACACTCCGGTCACGGTCGCGCCGAGGATCTTGGCCAGTTGGACGGCCAGGGTGCCGACGCCGCCGGAGGCGCCGTTGATGAGGACGCGGTGGCCAGGCTGGACCTGTCCGACGTCGCGCAGTCCCATCAGCGCGGTGATACCGGCCAGCGGCAGGGCGGCGGCCTGCTGCGGCGTCAGGTTTGCCGGCTTTGGCGCGACCATAGCCTCGGGCACGCATACGTACTCGGCGAAGGCGCCGTTGGCGTCGCCCAGGTCGCCGAAGACGGCGTCGCCGGGGCGTACCTGTCGAACGTGGGTGCCGACGGCCTCAACTCGGCCGGCGAAGTCGCGGCCGCGGATGCGCGCTCGGGGCTTTGACCGCCCCATGGCCAGCCGCGCCATCCGTGGGTCGCCCCGCATCGCATGCCAGTCGTACGCGTTGAGAGCGGCGGCCTCGACCCGCACGAGCACCTCGTCGGCGGCGGGCACCGGCACGTCGACATCGGCGAGCTTGAGCGTCTCCGGCGGGCCGTACCGGTCCTGGACGATCGCTTTCATCTTCCCTCCCCTCAAGGTGTACGGCGTACACCTCATGTGAGGTAATGTAGGTGTACGCCGTACACCTGTCAAGGCGGTTATGGTTTTTCAACCGCCGCCAAAAGACGAGGACCGACATGGCTGAGCAGGCTGAGACGCTGCGCCGGGCGCCCCTGAGCAGGGGCCGGATCCTGCGCGCCGCCGTCGCGCTCGCCGACGAGGCCGGGATCGAGTCACTCAGCATGCGCAACCTCGCCCAGGACCTGGGCGTCGTGCCGATGGCCCTCTACAAGCACGTGGCCAACAAGGACGAACTACTCGACGGCATGATCGACGTGGTCGTCAGCGAGATCGACCCCCCGCTGCCCGACGCCAGCTGGAAGCACGCGGTCCGCGGGCGCATCCTCGCGGCGCGGCAGGTGCTGCTCCGCCACCCCTGGGCGGCGCTCGCGATCGAGTCACGGAACATGGCGACGCCGGCCATCCTCGCGTACCTCGACTGGGTGGTCGCGACGCTCCGGGCCGGCGGGTTCTCCGCCAACCTCGCCCACCACGTGATGCACGCGATGGGCAGCCGGGTCCTGGGCTTCAGCCAGGAACTGTTCGACGAATCCCGGCGTGCCGGCCGGTCCGGCACGACCAACCCGGAACCGCCCGCGGGCCTACCACCGGAGGCCGCGGCCCGGTTCCCGCACCTCGCCGAGATCGCCATGGCGGCATCCCACGACGACGAATCCGTCGTGGGACAGGGCTGCGACGACCAGTTCGAGTTCGAGTTCGCACTGGACCTGCTGCTCGACGGCATCGAACGACTGCAACAGCAGGACTGGACGTCGTCGCGCCGACCTCGGTGAGGCGGTCAGGAGGCACCTTTTTCTCAGGTCAACGGGGCGGAGGCCACGCCGGGAGCGACCTGTCTCACACGCTGTCACAGCCACGGATCACGCGGTGTCTTAAGGCCGAACCCCTGGCAACGGAGGAGACACCATGGCGGAGAACACTGATGTGGTGGCAAGATCATGGCCGACGGCGTCCGGCTGATGGTCGACTCCGGGACGGCCGCGAGTTGCCGAGCACGGTGACCATCTGGACCGCCGGGACCGGCGTACCGGATCTGGCCTCCCGCAGTGGGCTGAGCACCGACGCCCTGGCCGCCTGCTCACCGACGAGACACTGACGAGTGTGGACGACCTGCGTGTCGTCGCGGCCGGGGATTCGGCGGCACCGCCGGTGGGGCAAGGATGACAAGCGTCAACAGCTGCTGCGCACCAGACGCGGCGAGGTGGTGAAATCGCTGAACGCGCCGCCTCGCCCAGCATCCGTCGGGACCGCGAAGGAGGGGTCGAGAGATGAACTACGCCACTGACCCGGCAACCGATGCTTTCCTCACCCACCGCAACCTGCTGTTCACCGTCGCGTACGAGCTGCTCGGATCGGCGGCCGACGCCGAGGACGTACTCCAGGAAACCTGGCTACGATGGGTCAAGGTCGACTGGGCGGGCGTGCGCGACCAGCGTGCCTACCTGGTCCGGATCACTACTCGGCAGTCGCTCAACCGGCTGCGGACGATGAAACGCCGCAAGGAGGCGTACGTCGGCCCCTGGCTGCCCGAGCCGCTGCTCACCACGCCGGACGTGGCCGAGGACGTCGAACTCGCCGAGAGCGTTTCGATGGCGCTCATGCTCGTCCTCGAGACGCTGTCGCCGACCGAACGCGCCGTCTTCGTGCTGCGGGAGGCCTTCGAGGTCAGCTACGACGAGATCGCGGCCGCCGTCGGCAAGAGCCCTGCGGCCGTCCGCCAGATCGCGCACCGCGCCCGCCAGCACGTCGATTCCCGCCGCCCTCGCGAGGTGGCCTCCGCGAGCGAGACCCGGGCGGCTCTGGAGTCGTTCCAGCGCGCGCTCGACACCGGGGACCTGCAGGGTCTGCTTGACGTGCTCGCCCCCGAGGTCGTCCTGGTGGCCGACGGCGGCGGCGTCAAGCAGGCCGCGTTGCGGCCGATCACCGGCGCCGAGAAGGTGGTCCGCATGTTCGTCGGTGGTCTGCGCAAGGTCGAAGGCACGCTCACCGGTGAACCGACCGTGGTCAACGGCAACCCGGCACTCCTCGTCCGCCTGGACGGCGAGTTCGACGGCATCCTGGCAGTCCGGGTCGAGGACGCCCGCATCACCGGTCTGTACTACGTGCGTAACCCGGAGAAGCTGACCCGCGTCGAATCCGAAACCCCGCTCACCCTGCGCTGAGTACGACGAACACCGCGCTGGTGCTCGCGGTCGGCCTGGTGGCCCTCGTCGGCCTCGTGGTGCAGTCGCAGGGCATCGACACCGCGGCCGAGTGGGCGGCGCTGCTGGCCGTGCTGGCGTCCAGCGGCGCGCTGTACCTGCGCCGCCGCCACCCGGTGGCGGCGGGTGTGGTGGCGCTGGCCGCGGGTGCGGTGGTGGCAAACAGATGACGGACGGACATCGAAAATCCCTTCGCTCGCATGACGGGTACCGGCCGCAGCGTATGTACCGGCGTGGTCTCGGGTCGTCATGCCGGAGTTGCCGATGGGCCTACCGCCCCGGTTGTACGGGCTCGGGGCGTCGTACCGCCCCGGTTGTCTCCCCGGCTTCCGCGCACGACGGTGATGGCATCCGGTGCGCCGTGCGGGGCGGCGGTGATCATCGACAGCGGCTACGGTGGGTGCATGGCCCCGCCCGCAGCGCTGGCGTCGCGACTCCCCCGGGAGCGCGGCGAGCGGAACCTCGCTCTGTTGCGGGCCTGTGGGCTGCGGTTTCGTGACGGGTCGCGATGGCGGCCCTCGGTGATGGCTCAGATTCACCTCTGATCGGCGAGGCGATCATCGCCTCGTCGGGTGCGCCCCCTGCGCGACCTTCATCGACCCGTCACGCCCCATGAAAGGCCCTCTTCGTCATGACCGCTCTGCGCATGCTCACCGGTGACCGTCCCACCGGAAAACTGCACCTCGGCCACTACGTCGGCAGCATCGCCAACCGGGTGCGGCTGCACCGGAGGTACGAGAGCTTCTTCATCATCGCCGACCTGCACATGCTGACCACCAGGAACACCCGCGACGACATCGCCCGGGCCACCCGGAACGCCCGCGACATGGTGATCGACTCCCTCGCCGCCGGAATCGATCCCGACACCGCCACCTTCTACCTGCAGTCGGCGATCCAGGAGGTCGGTGACCTCAACACCCTCTTCCAGAACCTGGTCACCGTGCCCCGGCTGGAACGGGTGCCCTCGCTCAAG
The DNA here is from genome assembly GCA_005402585.1 of Micromonosporaceae bacterium KJ-029. GTDB lineage: Bacteria > Actinomycetota > Actinomycetes > Mycobacteriales > Micromonosporaceae > Micromonospora. The sequence continues at coordinate 299,588 of BIFP01000035.1, forward strand.
GACATGGCCCGCGACGCCGGCAAGGAGGAGATGCCATACGGTCTGCTCGGCTACCCGGTCCTACAGGCCGCCGACATCCTCTGCGTCAAGGCCCACGTGGTTCCGGTCGGCAAGGACAACGCCGCTCACGTCGAGGTGACCCGGGAGATCGCCCGCCGCTTCAACCACCTCTACGGCGAGGTCTTCCCCGTGCCGGAGCTGGTCAATGCCGAGACGCCCACGCTGGTCGGCACCGACGGCCGAGCCAAGATGAGCAAGAGTCTCGGCAACGCCATCGCCCTGTCGGACGAGCCCGCCGAGGTCCGCCGCAAGGTCATGGGCATGTACACCGACCCGAACCGGGTCCGCGCGGACGTGCCCGGCACGGTCGAGGGCAACCCGGTGTTCCAGTACCACGACATCTTCAACCCCGACCGGGCGCAGGTCGACGACCTCAAGAGCCGCTACCGCGAGGGCAGAGTCGGCGATGTCGAGGTCAAGGAGAAACTCGCCACCGCGCTGAACACGTTCCTCGACCCCATGCGCGAGCGGCGCGCCCGCTACGAGGCCGACAAGGGCCTGGTCGACCAACTGATCGTGGAGGGCACCGAACGCACCCGGCGCGAGGTGCAGCAGACCGTGTACGACGTACGCAAGGCGATGGGCCTCACTGGCGTCTACACCCAACTCCGCCGCAGAGTCGAACGATCCCGCAACGCCGCAGCCGCCACCGGGTAGACGAAGGGCCACCTGAGTCACCACGCCGGCCGGCTGGCCGGCGGCGGCCCGCTGCGCACGATCAGGTGGGGAACTCGGATGTCAGGCGCCCGCCTCCGGGAGCGGCAACTCGACGGCGGCTACCTCCCCGACCTGCACGACGGAGTGTGCGGGTGGCAGCCTGTCGGTTCGCGGCGAGCGGCGGTGCAGCCAGCCCTGGCCGGTCGGGTCCGGCCGCCGGTCCACCTCGCAGGTCACCATCTGGATCGGCGGGGGCGGCGCGGTGAACCGGCCGGAACCCCAGCGCACCCAGAGCGGGACCCGGCCCGCGTCGGCCTCGGCGAGCAGCTTCTCCCAGGTGCGCCGGCGTGTGCCGTGGTCGACCTCGACGACGACCGGCGGCCCGTCCGGGCGGGCGCAGGCCACATCGAGCACCGACTGCCGCGCGGACATCGGCGGCGGCAACGGCAGCACACTGGACGCCCGCCGGTAGACCCGCCAGCCCTGCTCCCCCGCCCAGTCGACCACCTCGTCGATCAGCCGGGCGGTGACCTGGTCGCTGGTGAGGTCGGTGAAGGTGACGGCGTCGAGCCGGGCGGCCAGCGAGGCCGCCAGCCGCTGCCCGTCCTCGCCTTCCACCATCGCGGCAGGGTAGCCCGCGCCCGGTGGTTCTCGTCGAGGCGGGGCAGGGCGGTCAGGGTTGGCCGTCACGGTCGCAGGTGAGGTGGCGGGTGGGGCTGCTGTTGGCGGTGGTGGCTTACAGGGCGGAGAGAGCCAAAAGGTTTTGTTTGATTCCTACAACCGAGGCTGCGTAGGGTTCGGTGGTTACGGCATGGCGCTGGCAGCCCGCAGGCAGAAAAGTGATCACTGCCGAGGGGCCGCCGTTGCGCGGCGCGTTCGTCGTGGGTCTAGTCGAGGGGTTTGGTCGGGTGTTCAGCCGTATCGCCATCGTCAACCGTGGTGAGGCCGCGATGCGGCTCATCCACGCGGTCCGGGAGCTGGCTGCGGAGACCGGCTCGCGGATCGAGACCGTCGCTCTGTACACCGACGTCGACCGCACCGCCACGTTCGTGCGTGAGGCGGACATCGCCTACGACCTCGGTCCCGCGTCCGCGCGCCCGTACCTCAACCTGGCGGTGCTGGAGCGAGCGCTGGTGGAGACCGGGGCCGACGCCGCGTGGGTCGGTTGGGGTTTCGTCGCCGAGGACCCGGCGTTCGCGGAGTTGTGCGAGAAGGTCGGGGTCACCTTCGTCGGCCCGAGCGCGGAGGCCATGCGCCAGCTCGGCGACAAGATCGGCGCGAAGCTGATCGCCGAGGAGGTCGGCGTGCCGGTCGCGCCGTGGAGCCGCGGCGCGGTGGCGTCCCTGGACGCCGCGGTGGCGGCGGCGTCCGAGATCGGCTACCCGCTGATGCTGAAGGCGACCGCCGGCGGCGGCGGGCGGGGCATCCGCGTGATCACCAGCGCGGCCGAGTTGGCCGACGCGTACGAGCGCACCAGCCAGGAGGCGGCGCGGGCGTTCGGCAGCGGCGTCGTGTTCCTTGAGCGCCTGGTCACCGGTGCGCGGCACGTCGAGGTCCAGGTGATCGCCGACGGTCAGGGCACGGCGTGGGCGCTCGGTGTCCGCGACTGCTCGGTGCAGCGACGCAACCAGAAGGTCATCGAGGAGTCGGCGTCGCCGGTGCTCAGCGTGGAACAGGCCGCCGAACTCAAGGAGTCGGCCGAGCGGCTGGCCATCGCGGTCGGTTACCGGGGTGCCGCGACGGTCGAGTTCCTCTACCACCCTGGCGACCGGCTGTTCGCGTTCCTCGAGGTCAACACCCGGCTGCAGGTCGAGCATCCGATCACCGAGTCGACCACCGGGTTCGACCTGGTCAAGGCGCAACTGCACGTCGCCGGGGGCGGGCGGCTCGAAGGTGAGCCGCCGGTGGAGCGCGGGCACGCCATCGAGGCCCGGCTCAACGCCGAGGACCCTGACCGTGACTTCGCGCCGTCCCCGGGCCGGATCGCGCGACTGGACCTGCCCGCCGGGCCGGGCATCCGGGTGGACACCGGCGTCAGCGAGGGTGACACGATCCCCGCCGACTTCGACTCGATGATCGCGAAGATCATCGCCTACGGTCGCGACCGCGACGAGGCGCTCGGCAGGCTGCGCCGGGCGATGGCGGACACCACGGTGATCATCGAGGGCGGCGCGACGAACAAGAGCTTCGTGCTCGACCTGCTCGACCAGCCCGAGGTGATCGACGCCAGCGCGGACACCGGCTGGATCGACCGTGTCCGCGGCGCGGGCAGGCTCGTCGCACACCGGCACTCCGCCGTCGCGCTGGCGGCAGCCGCCATCGAGGCGTACGAGGAGGAGGAACGCGTCGAGCGGCAGCGGCTGCTGGAGACGGCCTCCGGCGGACGCCCGCAGGTGCAGCACACCAGCGGCGGACCGTTGGACCTCAAGCTGCGGGGGGTCGGCTACCGCCTGCGGGTGGCGCGCATCGGCGCGCATCGGTTCCGGGTCGGCATCGAGGCCGGCGGCGACGTCCGCACCGTCGACGTCGAACTGGACCGGTTCGACCGGCACACCGGGCAGATCGTCGTCAACGGCGCCCGGTACCACCTGCTCATCGGCACGCACGGCCCGATCCACCTGGTCGAGGTGGACGGCGTGACGCACCGGGTCAGCCGGGACGAGGGCGGGGTCCTGCGCTCGCCCATGCCCGCGCTGGTCGTCGCCACGCCCCTGCAGGTCGGTGCCGAGGTCGAGGCGGGCGCACCCGTGCTGGTGCTGGAAGCCATGAAGATGGAGACGGTGCTGCGGGCGCCGTTCAGGGCGCGGTTGAAGGAGTGCGCCGTTTCCGTGGGCAGCCAGGTGCAGGGCGGCGCACCGCTGCTGCGACTGGAACCGCTCGCCGACGGGGCCGCCGAGGCCGCGGACGACCCGGCCGCCGGGTCCGTCGAGCTGGACCTGCCCACCGCAGCCCGGGACATTCCGGCGCGCCGACGCGCCCGCCGCGGCCAGGAGGACCTGCGCGGCCTGCTGCTCGGCTTCGACGCCGATCCGCACGACGACCGTCGGGTGATCGATGACTACCTCGCCGCGCGACGGACGGTCACCGAGGAGGGCCACCGGCCGCTGGCCGAGGAACTCGACCTCGTCAACGTGTTCGCCGACCTCGCCGAGCTGAGCCGCAACCGGCCCACGGGCGAGGACGGCGGCGCCCACGTGCACAGCGCCCGCGAGTACTTCCACACCTACCTGCAGAGCCTCGACGTCGAGCGGGCCGGGCTGCCGAACGCGTTCCAGACCAAGCTCGCCCGGGCGCTCGGGCACTACGGTGTCACCGAGCTGAAGCGCTCCCCCGAACTCGAAGTCGCCGTCTTCCGGATCTTCCTCGCCCAGCAACGCGCGTCCGTCGACGCCACGGTCATCGCGACGCTGCTGCGCGCGTGGCTGCGGGAGCCGCCGCCGGACGAGGCACTGCGCGAGCCGGCCGGACTCGCGTTGGAGCGGCTGGTGGCCGCGACGCAGGTTCGCTTCCCGGTGGTCGCTGACCTCGCCCGTGGCGTGGTGTTCGCGTGGTTCGCCCAGCCGCTGCTGCGCCGCAATCGCGCCCGCGTCTACGCCGAGGTCCGCACGCACCTGCGGCACCTGGACGCGCAGCCGGACGCGCCGGACCGCGCCGAGCGCATCGCGGCAATGGTGCGCAGCACCGAACCGCTGGTCCGGCTGCTCGGCCAACGACTCGTCCGTGACCACCTCGACAACGCGATCATGTTGGAGGTGTTGACCCGCCGGTACTACGGCAACAAGGCGCTCACCCGCGTCACCACCCGCGAGGTCGCGGGCTGCACGTTCGTGGTCGCCGACCGCGCGGATTCGAGCGTGGTCTCCGCGGCGGTGCGTTTCGACGCGCTGAGCGGCGCACTGCTCGGGCTCGCCGAGCTGGCCGGCGGCGAGGACGCCGTCGACGCCGACATCTACCTCGCCTGGGAGAACCAGCCGGAGGACTTCGACGCGATGGTGGCGGCGCTGATCGGAGTCATCAACGCGCACCCGCTGCCGCCGCAGGTTCGCCGGGTCACCACCACCGTCGCCGGCCGCGGCGGGGCGGTGATGCACCACCACTTCACCTTCCGCCCCGCTGGCCCGGCCATGGCCGAGGAACGGCTGATCCGTGGCCTGCACCCGCACATCGCGCAGCGAATGCAGCTGGAGCGGCTGCGCAAGTTCGACCTGACCCGGCTGCCGTCGGCGGACGAGGAGGTCTACCTCTTCCAGTGCGTGGCGCGGGAGAACCCGGCCGACGAGCGGCTCGTCGCGTTCGCGCAGGTGCGTGACCTGACCGAGCTGCGCGAGCACGACGGCCGGCTGGTCGCGCTGCCGACCACCGAGGACACCGTGGCCGCCTGCCTCGACTCGATCCGCCGCGCACAGTCGCGGCGGCTGTCGAAGACGCGGTTCAACACCAACCGGATCGTGATCTACGTCTGGCCGCCGAGTGGCCTCACCCGCAAGGAGATGGAGATGATTGCCGGGCGCGTGCGCCCGACGACCGCGGGCGCCGGGCTGGAGGAGATCCTGTTCATCGCGCGGCAGCGCGACCGTACGACCGGCGAGCTGACCAAGATCGCTGTACGGATCTCCTTCGACGCCACCGGCGGCGCCCAGCTGACCGTCGGCGAGCCGCCGGTCGAACCGGTCGAACCGCTCGACGACTACCGGCTGAAGGTGCTGCGGGCGACCAGCCGCAACACGGTGTACCCGTACGAGCTGACCGGGCTGCTCGGCGACTTCGTCGAGCACGATCTCGACGACAACCACGCGCTGGTGCCGGTCGAGCGGCCGAAGGGGCGCAACAGCGCGGCGATCGTCGCCGGCGTGGTCACCACACCCACCCCGCGGCACCCGCAGGGTGTCACCCGGGTCGTGCTGCTCGGCGACCCCACGAAGTCGCTGGGTGCCCTGTCGGAGCCGGAGTGCCGCCGCGTGATCGCCGCGCTGGACCTGGCCGAGCGGTTGCGGGTGCCGCTGGAGTGGTACGCGCTGTCCGCCGGCGCCCGGATTTCCATGACGTCGGGCACCGAGAACATGGACTGGGTGGCAGCCGCGCTCAAGCGGATCGTCGAGTTCACCCAGGACGGCGGTGAGATCAACATCGTGGTCGCGGGCATCAACGTCGGCGCGCAGCCGTACTGGAACGCCGAGGCGACGATGCTCATGCACACCAAGGGCATCCTGGTGATGACGCCGGACTCGGCGATGGTGCTCACCGGCAAGCAGTCGCTCGACTTCTCCGGTGGTGTGTCCGCCGAGGACAACTTCGGCATCGGCGGCTACGACCGGGTGATGGGCCCGAACGGACAGGCGCAGTACTGGGCGCCGAACCTGACCGCCGCGCGGGACGTGCTGATGTCGCACTACGAGCACACGTACGTCGCGCCGGGCGAGGAATCGCCGCGACGCGCGACGACCACCGATCCCATCGACCGCGACATCTCCGACTTTCCGCACGCCCTGGCGGGCAGCGACTTCACCACCGTCGGCGAGATCTTCTCCATCGCCGCCAACCCGGACCGCAAGAAGCCGTTCGACATCCGGACGGTGATGCGGGCGCTCTCCGACCAGGACCACCCGGTGCTGGAACGCTGGGCGGGCATGGCCGACGCGGAGACCGCGGTGGTGCAGGACGTGCATCTCGGCGGCATGCCGGTATGCCTGCTCGGCATCGAGTCACACACGGTGCCGCGTCGCGGCTTCCCGCCCACCGACGGCCCGGACACCTACACCGCGGGCACGCTGTTCCCACGGTCGTCGAAGAAGGCCGCGCGGGCCATCAACACGGCCAGCGGCAACCGACCGCTTGTGGTGTTGGCGAACCTGTCGGGCTTCGACGGCTCGCCCGAGTCGATGCGAAAGCTGCAACTGGAGTACGGCGCCGAGATCGGCCGTGCCATCGTGAACTTCCGCGGGCCGATCGTGTTCTGCGTGATCTCGCGGTACCACGGTGGCGCGTTCGTGGTGTTCTCGAAGGCACTGAACCCCAACATGACCGTGCTGGCGCTGGAAGGCTCGTTCGCTTCGGTGCTCGGCGGCGCTCCGGCCGCTGCCGTGGTGTTCTCCGGCGACGTCAACGCCCGCACCGCGGCCGACCCGCGCGTACGGGACCTGGAGGCCCGCGTCGCGTCCGCATCCGGCGCCGACCGCGCCGCCTTGACCGCGGAACTCGACGAACTCCGCTCGTCGGTCCGCGCGGAGAAGCTCGGCGAGGTGGCCGCCGAGTTCGACCGGGTTCACAACATCCAGCGCGCTGTCGAGGTCGGCTCCGTGGACGCCGTCATCCGCGCAGCCGAACTCCGTCCGCGCGTCATCGAGGCCATCGAGTCACGACTGCGTTGACCGGCGCCCGGTCGTCGGATCGTCCGCCCCGGGTGTGCCGGGCGGACGATCCGACGATCGGGTTCTCGCGTCAGATCTTTGCCGGTTCCGCATCGTCCGTGGGCTCCGCCGCCGCACTCATGGGAGGGATGTGGCGGAAGGCGATCGCCACCACGACGGCGATGCCGACGAAGGCGGCCGCGCCGACGGCGGCGACGGTCGTCAGCCCGGCGGTGAAGGCGGCCCGGGCTGCGTCGAGCACCTCGGCGCCGAGCGGCCCGGGCAACCCGGTGGCCGCACCCGTCGCCTCCGTGATGCCATGGCGGACGGCGTCGTCGACGGCAGCCGGTGTGCCCGACGGGATCGCCAGGTGGGCGCGGTAGGCGAACGTCGCGAGGCTGCCCAGCGCGGCCACGCCGAGTGCGACGCCGAACTCGCCGCTGGTCTCCGACATCGAGGCCGCGGATCCCGCCTTCTCCGGCGGCACGGAACCGAGGATCAGGTTCATCGTCAGCGACATCGTCGGGGCGATGCCGAGACTCGTCAGCGCCAGGCCGATCACCACCGGCGCGACGCCGCCGGTCGCCTCGGTGCGGGTCTGCAGGAAGAGTCCGGCAGCGGCGATCACCAGGCCGCCGGCCATCAGGTGGGGTGGGCGGATTCGCCGGGCCAGGATGGGGGCGGTCATCAGGCCGGCGGCCATCGCGATGGTCTGCGGGATCAGCCAGAGTCCCGCGTGCAGCGGGGCGAGCCCCCGTACGGCCTGGAGAAAGAGGGTGGAGGTCAGGGTCACCCCGGCCATGACGATGCCGAGGCTCAACCCGATGCCGAGGGCGCTGGTGAACTCGCGGTTGGTGAACAGGTGAAGGTCCAGCAGCGGGCTGGCCAGCTGGCGCTGCCGCCGTACGAACACCACACCCGCGACGAGGCCGACGACGACGGCGAGTGCGGCGTCGATCTGCCAGCCGCCCCGCGCGAACTCCTTCAGGCCGTAGATCACCGGCAGGATCGCGGCCAGCGACAGCGCGACGCTGGCCAGGTCCACCCGGCCGGCGGCGGCGTCGCGGTACTCGGGCAGCAGGAAGGGCCCGGTGGTGAGCAGCAGCACCATGAACGGTACGCCGATCAGGAAGGCCGAGCCCCACCAGAACGTCGACAGCAGCGCGCCGCCCACCAGCGGCCCCACCACCATGCCGCCCATGAAGCAGGCGAACCAGATGCCGATCGCGGTGGCCATCTGCTTGGGGTCACGGAACATGTTGCGGATCAGTGCCATGGTCGAGGGCATCAGCGTCGCACCGGCGACGCCGAGTGCCGCGCGGGCGGCGATCAGCATCGCGGGGCTGGTCGCGTAGGCGGCCACCACCGAGGTGATGCCGAACGCGGTCGCGCCGATCAGCAGCAACCGGCGGCGGCCGATGCGGTCACCGAGGGTGCCCATCGTGACCAGGAAGCCGGCCAGTAGGAACGAGTAGATGTCGAGGATCCACAGCTGCTCGGTGCTGTCCGCGCCCAGGTCCTCGCTGAGGTGCGGCAGGGCCAGGTAGAGCACACTGACGTCCACGGACAGCAACAGTGTGGGCAGTGCGAGGGTAACCAGCCCCAGCCACTCGCGACGGGTCGCCCGGGTCGTCTCCATGACGGTTCTCCTCCGAAGTTCGGTCGTCTAGTTCTCCGTCGAGCGACCTGTTCCGGAATCGACATGCCCGGCGGAACCGGATGCTGGAACTGGTGACGCAGCGCGGTGAGCTGCGGGCGTGCGGGCCGTGTCGCGGCTGAAGTGCAGCAACGCTGTGAAGGCGAGCGCCGCGGTGACCGCACCACCGGCGAGGCGCACCCAGTGCCCGGCGACGAACTCCTCGGCGACCTGGCGCAGGTATTCCGGGGAGTGGGTGCCGACCGGGTCGACGAACATGATCTCGTTGCGCGGCCAGAAGAACACCACGGAGAAGAGGAACTCGCAGGCGACGAAGACAACGGCACCGCTGGCGATCCACCACCGCAGCCGCTGGTCGCGCCACGTGAGCAGCACCGCGGCGACGCTGCTGAGCACCACCGTCGCGCCCAGCGGCGGGAAGTAGTCGCTGGGACCGCTCATGACCATGAACTCGCGGGTGCGGTCCAGCGATGCCGGGGCATCGCCGAAGATGTTCGGGTAGAGCATCACCGTCTCGGCCGCGACGCCGCCGAACGACAGCATCGCCGTCCACACGAGCGCGATGAGCACAATCCAGGTCAGTTTGGTGCGGGACACGTCGTAGGCCTCCTGGCGCCGGTCGCGCCCGTGCGGGGACGCGGTTCATCTGGTCGTCACCCATGCTCGGGTTCGCGGCATCTCCCGTCTGCTGCCCACGGGCGTGGACCGGGGTCGCCTTTCGGCGTACGCGGAGCCACGACGATGCCGCTCACCGGCGACCGCGTGGAGGTGCGAAACGACCGGATCCTGGCGGCGACACCCGATCCGGACCGCCCGGGATACCTCACCTGACGGCCAATAACGCAGGATCCAAAAATGCGCAGTTCACGGAACGAGCCGAGGAGTTGTTCCGTTTATCCGAACCGCAAGGCGCGGTTCCCAGACCCAGCCACGTCCACAGCCGTAACCGCTAACCGAAATGCCCAACGCTTTCCGGCAGAAGCTGCATGATCTGAACCCATGGCAGCGACCAAGGTCGACGCGCGGCTCCGCTCGTCCACCGGCTCGCTCGCCAACCCGCAGCCGGAAGGTGCCTGGTTCGTCAGAATCAGGGCATGAGCAAGGAGCCCGCCGACGTCGGCCCACCGCAGCCCTCCGAACTCCGCCAACGCCGCCAACGTACGCTGCAGCGGATCATTACGTTCACGGACGGCGGCGTGGCGATCGCGCTGACCCTGCTGGTGCTTCCGCTGGTCGACTTCGCCGACGCGAGTACGGCCCGGCAGTCGGTGACGCAACTGTTCACCGAGCACGCCGGGGATATTCTTTCCTTCGCGGTGTCATTCCTGGTCATCTCGTTGTTCTGGCGAACCCATCGACACCTCTACGAACAGGTGGTCGATTACGACGAGCCCCTTCTCTATCTCAACACGATGTGGCTGATGGCGGTGGTGTTCCTGCCGTTTCCCACCGCGCGGCTGTTCGTCGAGACGCGCCTGCGTACCGACTCGGCGGTGCTCTATCTCACCAACATGCTGGTCATCAGCCTCCTTGCGCTCGCCCAGACCTGGTGGATCATCCGCCGTCGGCAACTGCAGGCGCTGTCGAGTCCGGTGACGTCCCGGGCGCTGGCGTCCCCCGTCGCGCTCTCCGTGATCTTCGCCGCCGCGACGCTGGCCTCGCTCGCCACACCGACCGCCGGGCTGGTGGTGCTCGCCTTCCTGCCGCTGGCGCAGTACATCGCCTACCGATTGTCCAGAACGCCCAGCAAGTGAGCTGCCAGCCCCCGCAGCACGCACCCCGGTCGAGGCCACGTTCGCCAGCGGCGGCACAGCCTGCCCGCTGACTCAGGCCATCTCGGCCCAGGTGCGTCTCGGGTCTCCGGCGTGCCGGATGGCTGCGGCGTCGTCGACGGGCGGGTAGATCCGACGTTCGTTGATCGATCGTTGGTTACGCCGCCCACGAGCCGGCAAACCACCCAGTGATTGACCATCATCACTATAGATCATAGGTTCGGCGTCATGACTATCAATCTTCGCCGCCTCATCGCCATGCTGGCCGCCCTCGTGACGGTCACGGTGGTCGGCATGCCCAACGCGGTCGCGGCAGCCGTACTCCCCATCAACGAACTCGGCGGCGGCACCTACCTCGGCTTTACCGGTGGGCTCTACCCTGCCGGCCGGAACACCATGCCCGACGCCCACCGCACCGCCGGCGTCGACCGAGCCCTCCGGGTACGCCCCCTCGATCGCACCGGCACGCCGAGCGCCAACGGCAGGTACGTCCTCCTCTCGATCGGCATGTCCAACACCACCCAGGAGTTCTGTTCCGGCGAGACCAACGGGCAGTGCGCGCCGTACTCCTTCATCGGCCAGGCCGCCGCGGACCCGCAGGTCAACCACGACCAGCTCGTCATCGTCGACGGCGCCGCGGGCGGCCAGACCGCCGGCACCTGGGACTCCCCGGCCGACGCCAACTACGACCGGGTCCGGGACACCAGGCTGGCGCCCCTCGGCCTGACCGAGCGACAGGTGCAGATCGCCTGGGTCAAGGTCGCCAACGCCAACCCGTCGGTGTCCCTGCCCGCGGCCAACGCCGACGCCTACCAGCTCGTGACGCAACAGGGGAACATCCTTCGGGCGCTGAAGAAGCGCTACCCCAACCTGCTGCAGGTCTTTTTCTCCAGCCGGATCTACGGCGGGTACGCCACCACCGGCCTGAACCCCGAGCCGTACGCCTACGAGTCGGGGTTCGGCGTCAAATGGGTGATCCAGGCGCAGATCACGCAGATGTCGGGCGGCGGCACCGACCCCCGGGCCGGCAACCTCAACTACAACAACACTGTGGCCTGGGCCGCCTGGGGTCCGTACCTGTGGGCGAACGGTCAGCAGCCCCGCTCCGACGGGCTCGTGTGGAACCGGTCCGACTTCGTCGCCGACGGGACGCACCCGTCCGCCTCCGGCCGGCAGAAGGTGGGGAACCTGTTGCTGCGCTTCTTCAAGACCTCGCCCCACACGGCCTGCTGGTTCACCGTCGCGGGGACCTGCGCCTGAGCAGGCGCGACCGCCGTCGTAGGGCGGCGGCGGTCGCGGTGGTCACCGGTCAGGTCCCAGGGCGAGCGCCGCGAGCTGGATCTGCAGCGCGAGCCGTGTTCGCGGCGACTCGAAGTCGATGTGGACGACCTCAGCCAGACGACGCATCCGGTACCGGAGCGTGTTGGGGTGCACGTGCAACCGCTGGGCAGCCTTCTTCAGGTCACCCTGGTGCTCCAGCCATGCGGTGAGCGTGGCGACGTAGTCGGTGCCGTGCTCTCGATCATGGGCGACGAGGTCGGGAAGCGGTCCACCGACCAGCAGGTCGCCTCGCGGCGTCGCTCTGACCACACGGTGTACGACCACCTCGGCCCAGACGTCCGCGAACCGCAGCAGTGGCCCCCGATGATGAGCCGAGCCGTGCAGCGCGAGCAGTTCCGCCGCCTCGGCGCGTGATCGCGGCAGTTCCGTCAGGTCCCTGGCGACGCTGCCGGACGCGGCTCGCAGCCCCGGGTCATGCGCGGCGATGTCGTGGATCAGCCGGTCCATCCAGAGTCGGGAGCCGGGCGACTCGCCCTCGTGGGTCACGACGGCGAACAGGACGTCCCCGACATCCGCGAGCAGCGGCTGGCGCCAGCCGTGACGGCGGGTGATCGACTCCCACAGGGCCAGGTTGTGCACCATCTCCCCCGCCCCGCCGTGTGCCCCGAGCGCGACGACCTGCCACGGGCCCCTGGGAAGGCTCAGCTCCTCCCGTCCCTTCCCGGTGGGGGCTCGCAGGGCCGCTCTCAGGCGGTCAGCCGAGACCCGGCGTGCGACATCGGCCTGTACGCGGAGGCGGAGCAGGTGGAGCGCCAGCACGGAGGCGGTGCCCTGGAGATCGCGTAGGCGCTCGCGTGGCACCGGACCCTCGACGACGGCCCAGATCGAGCCGAGCAGCTCACCCCCGGCGCGGATCGGGATCACGAGTCGCGGCAACGTCCCGTCCGGGCCCTGCGGCACGAAGATCGGCTCACTGCCCGTCGCGAGCTTGCGGAAGACGCCACGGGACCGGAAGTGCGCGACCACGTCGCCGGGGGCACGTCGTCCGACAATGGTCGAGACCCGCGCCGGATCGGTGCGGTCCTGACGCGACGAGTAGGCGAGCACCCGGGACTGGGCATCTTCGATCGTCACCGGCGCATCGACGATGGCGGCGGTCGCGTCGGCGAGGGCGAACAGTTCGTCGTACACCCTGGCTTCTCCGGTCTCGGGTGAGCCGGGCGCGGCAGCCCTGTCGATCACCCCGCGGAGCAGCCAGACAAGCTGGGCCCACGAGCCGTGGCTCTGCAGCTCGACCAGGGCCAGGTTGCGTTCTGCTGCGGATGCCATCACGTCGGGGGAAGAGGCCAGCGGAGGCTTCAGGACGAGGCCGGCCGCCGCAGCCTCCGAGCAGCGTTCGATGATGGCGAGCGCCTGGTCGGGGGTGGTGACGCCCGCGCCGAGGACGAGGTCACCCGTCTGGCCGGTCGCTGCTTCGTCAAGGTCAGCGAGTGTCACGTCGCGGACCTCCGCCTCGGTTGCGGGTACGACGACCTTGAGCAACGCGGCCCCGACCGCGTCCACCACGCCAGCCACGGTGATCACCATCAGATTGTGCCTCGGCATTGTTCGTTTCGGCCAATCGTCGGGGCGAACGTTGGCCTGCCAGAACAATGACGTCCCGACGGGTCGGGGACAGGATTGCGGCAATCCCAGTTGTTCTTGAAGGAGAGAGCGAATGCCTGCCATGAAGGCGGTGCCCGCCCCTGAGCATGTTGCGGTCATCGGTGCGGGGATGGTCGGACTGGCCACCGCCTGGTTTCTGCAGGAGCGGGGGGTACGGGTCACCGTGCTCGACCGCACGGGTGTGGCCGCAGGCGCGTCGTGGGGCAACGCGGGCTGGCTCACCCCCGGCATCACCACTCCCCTGCCCGAGCCCGCGGTGCTCCGCTACGGGCTGCGCGCCGTCCTGAGCCCGTCCTCGCCGGTCTACGTGCCGCCGCGCGCGGACGCTCGGCTGCTGCGGTTCCTGGCGGGCTTCGCGCGGCACAGCACCGCCTCGAAGTGGCGGACCGCGATGCGGGCCTACATTCCGATGAACCGGCGCGCGTTCGAGGCGTTCGACGCGTTGGAGGCCGGCGGGGTCGCTTCGATGACAAACGAGGCGAAGTCGTTCATCGCGGCGTACCGGACCGAGGCCGAACGGTCGGTCCTGCTGGACGAGTTGGGCCACATCCACTCCGCCGGCCAACAGATCGAGTTCGACGTCCTGACCGGGGCCGAAGCGCGTGAGGTGGAACCCTCGCTGTCGGACGACATCGGCGCGGCCATCCGCCTGCACGGCCAACGGTTCGTCGACCCCGGGCACTACGTGCACGCGCTCGCCGATTCCGTTCGCAGGCGTGGAGCGGCGCTCGTCACCGGAGCGGACGTCGTGAACGTGCGCGACGAGGGTGCCGGGGTCCGCGTGGTCACCTCCGCCGGAGCGGACGACCGCTATGACGCCGCCGTGGTGGCAACCGGCACGTGGCTCGGTGAGCTGGCCCGGCGCTTCGGCGTCCGGACCGTCGTACAGGCCGGGCGCGGGTACAGCTTCAGCGTGGCGATCGAGCACGTTCCCGCCGGCCCGGTGTACTTCCCAGCGCAGCGCGTCGCGTGCACGCCCCTCGGAGACCGGCTCCGGGTCGCCGGGATGATGGAGTTCCGCCGCGCCGACGCTCCGCTGGACCGTCGCCGGATCCTGGCTATCGCCGAGGCCGCACGGCCACTGCTGCGCGGCGCCGACCTGGACGCCCGCGCCGACGAGTGGGTCGGGGCGCGACCCTGCACCCCCGACGGGCTGCCGTTGATCGGCCCGACCAGGTCACCGCGCGTGTTCGCCGCCGGCGGCCACGGCATGTGGGGAATCACCCTGGGCCCGCTCACCGGCAAGCTTCTCGCCGAGCAGATCATCACCGGCCGGCAGCCCGCGGAACTCCAGCCCTTCGACCCGCTGCGCTGATACGGCATCCCGGCCGCACGAACTGTCCCCACAACGGCCGGCATTCGCCTTACCGACACCAACGGGCGGAGCGCACCAGCGCTCCGCCCGTTCTCTCCTCCCCGAGCAGGAAGGAACACTCAACCGTGTACGTCGTGAGCAGGCAGGACGAGCTGGGCATGCTGCGGATCATCCTGGAGAGGCAGTACGAGCGGCACCGCACCCAGCTGGCGCTGCTGGCCCGACAGGCCCACCAGATGCCCCGTGACGCGGCCGACCTTGAGGCCGCTTCCGCGTTGGCCGCCGCGTCGCGGCTGGCCCTGGCCGACATCGCCCGGGCATTGCACTACCTGGAACAGGGCCGCTACGGGGCCTGCGAGGAGTGTCACCGAGACATCCCGATCGAACAGCTGGCGCACCAGCCATCGGCCCGGTTCTGCACCGCTTGCCAGGGTGACGCCGTTTCGTAGGATCCTGCTGTGGTGTCCGGGCTCGAAAAGGTCTCCCAGCGGCAGCGGGCGCTGTTGGATCAGTGGCTTCCGGGCGCGAGCGTCGAGCGGGATCACAGCTGGGGTCTGGTGGAGACCGCTGTCCTGGAGATGACGTACGCCGGGTCACGGTTCATCGTCAAGGCCGGTGGCGACGACGACCATCACATCGAGCGCGAGCTGCACGCCCATCGCCAGTGGTTGGGGCCGTGGACGAGCAGGGGCCGCGCACCGACCCTGGTGCATGGCAGCGCGACGGCGAAGCTTCTCGTCACCGGATACCTACCCGGTGAGCTGGTGCTCGGCAGCGAGCACGCCGACGACCCCGCCACCTATCGGCAGGCAGGCGAACTGCTGGCCCTGTTGCACACCCAACCAGTCGTCATCGACGAGCACTACGAGAGGCGCGAGAACGAGAAGTCGCTGGCATTGCTCTCCGGACGTCACCGGATCGGTGCGGCCACGGTGCAGCGACTACGAGCCGAGATCATCGCCTGGCCGACGCCGGCTGCGGCGCTCGTACCCACCCACGGCGACTGGCAGCCCCGAAACTGGCTCGTCCACGATGACCTCGTGAGCGTCATCGACTTCGGCCGGGCTGCGATGCGTCCCGCCCTCACCGACTTCGCCCGGCTGGCCGTACAGGACTTCCGCCGTAACCCGAACCTCGAAACAGCGTTCCTCGACGGCTACGGAACCGACCCGCGCGAGAACTACGCGTGGCGACGCACCCAGGTCCGCGAGGCGATCGGCACCGCAGCCTGGGCCCACCGAGTCGGCGCCGAGTCGTTCGAGGCCCAGGGCCACCGGATGATCAGCGAAGTGCTGTCGGCGGGACAACGCTCCCATGTCTAAACGATCATTGGAGTCCGGGGTCAAGGACGCCGTCATGGAAGGCCCGCCCGGAGAGGCGCGGCTGGTCTGGATGCTGGGAGTGCTGCGCGGCGCCGACCAGGTGATGATCGTGGCGGCGTTGGGCGATGCCCAAGGCGACGCGGGCATCCCGGCGCTGCGCAGGCTGCTGGCCGCGCCCCAGCCTTCGACCGATCTGCGGTGCGCCGCGCTGCTCGCCCTCGCCAAGCGCGCCGGCGCCGAGGCATCCGATGTGCTCGCCGCGAACCTGACGGGTGTTCCCGCCGCGGTGGATTGCCTACCTGGCCCGTCACCTGAGCGGCTCGCCTGCCGATCGGGTCCCCCGGCTGGTCGCCACCCTACGGTCACGGTTCGACCGCCTTCACCAGGTCGAGCAGGACTGGCTGAGCCTGCACTGGCCCGGCATCGCCCCGGACGGTCCTCAGCCGGATCTGATCGCCCCGCCCGACCCGGCACCGTTCCGGTCCCTGGTATACGCCACCCACCTGTTCGGTCCTGTCTATTGACCCCACCGAACGTGAGGGGCCCTCAACCCCTCGGTCGCGGTGCTGCTCACCGTCGCGTCGCCCCCGGGCATGGGCAGCGACTGATGCAATCCCGGCCGGTCCCGTCGTGTCGGATCCTGGATCTAGGATGCGGCGGTGCAGATCTCCTTATGGGTCCCCTACGACGAGAGGCAGCTACGGCGCACCCTGAAGTTCGTCCTCCGTCCACAACTGAAACCGATCCGCATCATGGGCGGCGCGCTGACCGTCCTCGGCCTCGCCATGGTGGCCCTGATTCCGTCAACGGTACTGGCCTACGCTGCCCTGGTCGCCGGAGTGCTGTTCCTGGTCGCGATCCCACCGATCACGGTGGCTCAGTCGATGCGAATGCAGTCCAACGTCATCAGGGACGGGTTCCACATGACGCTGGACGACGAGTGGCTCACCATGGCCTACCCGCTTGCCGAGTCGCGGTTCCGGTGGAGCGGCCTCGGCCGCGTCATCGAGGCGCCCGAGGCCTGGTACATCATGTTCGGCAAGGTTCAGGCGATCACGGTCCCGAAGGACCCGATGACGGAGGAGCAGCGGGCCACGTTCGCCGCGTTCGTCAA
Source organism: Micromonosporaceae bacterium KJ-029 (assembly GCA_005402585.1). Taxonomy (GTDB): domain Bacteria; phylum Actinomycetota; class Actinomycetes; order Mycobacteriales; family Micromonosporaceae; genus Micromonospora. The sequence goes on from BIFP01000035.1 coordinate 316,778, forward strand.
CGGCCTGCAACCCGCCGGTAAGTGAACCGCGTCCATGGCGAACAGGTACCGGCGGTCGCGCTAGGTTGCACAGTCATGGCCACGACCGCGGATGTCCGGTACGCCCTCGCCAGCCTCGCCGACCCGGGCCGGGCGGAGGGAGTGAGCCGGTTTCTGCAGATGGTTCCAGGCGGATACGGCGAGGGCGACCGGGCCATCGGCGTCTCCGTGCCGGAGCAGCGCCGGGTGGCCGGCCGGTACTGGCGCGACCTCTCCCTCGACGAGACGGCGACGCTGCTGACGAGCGGCGTGCACGAGGAGAGGCTGACGGCGATCTTCATCCTGGTACGGAAGTTCACCAAGGGCGACCAGGAGGAGCGAGGCCGGATCTTCGGCCTGGTCCTGGCCAACACCGGCAGCATCAACAACTGGGACCTGGTGGATTCGTCCGCGCCGTACATCGTCGGCCCCTGGCTGATCGACAAGGACCGGAGCGTCCTGGATCGGTTGGTCGAGTCGAGCCTGGTGTGGGATCGGCGGATCGCCATCATGGCAACTTTTGCCTTCGTCAAGGCTGGCGACTTCCATTGGACCTTCCGCCTCAGTGACCGGCTCCTGCGCGACCCACACGACCTGGTTCACAAGGCGGTGGGCTGGATGCTGCGCGAGGTGGGCAATCGTGACCGAGCGGCGGAGGAGGAGTTCCTGGCGCGGCGGTACCGGGTCATGCCACGGGTCATGCTGCGGTACGCGATCGAGAAGTTCGAGCCGCAGCGACGTAGGGAGTACCTCTCCGGCGTGGTCTAGGGCCTGATGTCGGGTGCGACGAGGCGAGGTACCGGGCCATCGCCATGGATCTCGCCGCGAAGATCCGGGCAGGCGACTACGCCCCCGGCGAGGCACTACCAGCCCAACGTGAGCTCAGCGTCCCGGGCTGGCCACCGCCCTGCGGCTCGGACAGGACGGGTGGCACCCGATCGTGGTGGAACGCGCTCCGGCGCGGCGCAGCAGCGGATACCTGGTGAACCTGATCGGACCGGGCTACGACGCAGCCGAACGACTCGGCCTGCTTCCCGCGCTGTCCGTCCACGATCTGGGACTGTTCACCACCGTGCTGGTCCGCGCCGACGGACGACCCAAGTTCACCGTGCCGGCCGCCGTCGCCGAGGCAGCCCTCGGCAAACGGGCCCTGTCGGTGTTCCGCGGCGACCTGGAGTCCACCCTCTACGAGGCAGTGGGCAACCACGCCGAGATCCGCTTCGGCACCACCGTCGCGTCCATCGACCAGGACACCGACCACGTACGGGTGGCGTTCAGTGATGGCACCACCCAGCACGCCGACCTGCTGGTCGGCGCCGACGGAGTGCACTCCGCCACCCGTACCGCCGTGCTCGGATCCGGCTTCCGCGTCGACCTCCCGTACCTCGTGGCCGCCTTTCCCCTGACCCACCCGGTGCCCGACGTGCCGGAGTCATCCGCCACCACCTTCATCGGCCCGGGACGCACAGCGGCCATCGTCAACCTGAGCCCGCAACGGTCCTCGGCCTTCTTCACATACCGGTGCCCGGACCCGGCCGCCGAGTTGAGCCGCGGACCGGTGCAGGCCCTCACCGCGGCGTTCGGGGATCTGGGCGGGGGCGTTCCGGATGCGATCCGCCACCTCGAAAAGGATCCGGCCGGCGCCTACTTCGACGCGGTCAGCCAGGTGGCCATGCCGCGCTGGAGCACCGGCCGGGTCGTACTGCTCGGAGACGCGGCCTGGTGCGTCACCCTCTTCGCCGGACACGGCGCCGCCCTCGCGCTCGCCGGCGCCGACCAACTCGGCGCCGCCCTGCAACGGCACGACAACGACATCCCGGCGGCACTGAGCGAATGGGAAACCGGCCTGCGCCCGGAAGCCACCAAACGACAGGCCCTCGCCCGCCGCGGAATGCTTCAGTACGCGCCACCCAGCCGATTCCACGTATGGATGAGTGACCTGACCATCCGGGCGATCACACTCCCCGGCATCCGCGGCCTCGTCCGGCACAGCATCGAACACGCAAGCCGCTGAGGGCCAGGTCTATCCACGGGTGGCACTAGAGTCCGGCCATGGCTGTCTTCACCGGGGACGATCTGAGCAGCTCGCGTTTCGAACGTGTCGACCTGTCTGGTGCTGAATTCCGTGCCGTCGACCTCTCCCGCGCCCGGTTCCGCGGTGTCGACTTGACCGGGGTGGTGATGCGCGGCGTCGAGTTGGTCGACGTGCGAATCGACGGTGAAATCCAGAACCTCGTGGTCAACGGGGTCGATGTCGCGCCTCTGGTCAATGCGGAGCTCGACCGGCGTGACCCGGACCGAGCCAGGATGCGCCCCACCGATCCGGACGGCTTCCGCGAAGCGTGGGGCATCATCGAGCGGCTCTGGAACGGAACCGTCGAGCAGGCCCGCGGCCTGAGCCCTGGCCAGCTGCACGACTCGGTGGACGGTGAGTGGTCATTCATCGACACCCTGCGCCACCTGGTGTTCGCCACCGACGCATGGGTGCGGCGGGCCATCCTCGGCGACCCTTCGCCGTGGCACCCGCTCGACCTGCCGTGGGACGAGATGCCGGACACGCCGGGAATCCCGCGGGACCGCGACGCCCGGCCCTCGCTCGACGAGATCCTGGCGCTGCGCCGCGACCGGATGGCGACCGTGCGTACGGTGGTCGGCGGCCTGACCGACGAGTACCTGGACCGCCGCACCGCGCCGATCGACGGGACCGGCTGGCCGCCGCCGCAAAGCTTCCCGGTACGCGAGTGCCTGCTGATCGTCCTGAACGAGGAGTGGCACCACCGGCAGTTCGCCGAACGGGACCTCGACGCCCTGCAGGCAGATGCGACGCGAGATTCGTGATGCTCTCGTCGTTTACGCACCACGAATATCTGTCACGCGGCTGTTACAGCGGCAGATCAGGACATCGAAGCGGCACTGGTCGAATCTCGACCGTGCGGCGGTAGCGGACCTCGACATAGGGGAAGGTTGCGCTCCGGATGATCACCTACGGCATCCTGCCACGCTTGGTCGGCGATTCGCCCAATACGGCGCTCCCGTAGCCCGACAAGGCCGATGTTCAGTCGGCAAGGAACGCGATCAGGGTCTTGAGGTACTCGTCCGGGACGGTCTCGTGCACCAGATGGCCGGACGCGATGGTCGTCAGCCGGGCGTTGGCCAGCCGATCGGCGAGTTCGACGATGTGATCCTGAGGGATCGGGCTCGCTGCTCCGCCGGCGATGAGCAGCGTGGGTACGGTGACTCGCGCGACGACGTCGGCCCATCCTGGATCCGGATCGTCGATCTCGGGCCGGACCTGCTCCACCATCTGCCAGTCGAAGGGCAGAGCCCCTGGGGGGCGATCGGGCAGTCCCGGCGGTCGTGGGTGTGGGAAGCCAACGTCCTCAAGCACGAGTTTGCGGACCTGTTCTGGCCTGGCGGCGGCCACCACACAGGCCACGAGACCGCCGAGGGAGTGACCGACCAGGTCCACCGTGCCGATGTCCAGCTGCTCCAGGATGCCGACGACGTCTTCGGCGAACAGCTTTATGCCGTACGTGCCGGGCCAGGCACTGGCACCGTGGCCCCGCAGGTCGACGGCGTACACCGTGCGCTCGGCACACAGGCCGGCGGCGATCACGTCCCAGTCGCGTGCGGTCTTTCCGGTGCCAGGCAGCAGCACCGTGCTCGGCTTGTGCTGGTCGACGGCTCGCCACACTCGTAGCGAGAAGTGCAGGCCCCCGACCGCGATGTCCATCAGTTCGGGCATATGCCGAGCTTCTCCAACCACCGCTCCCCCGACCAAGGTATTCAGCCGTGGGCAGACACCCGCGACGGCGGTCAGCGCGGGGTCGGTTGGCCGTGCCGGGCCAGAAGGGCGTAGCAGGCAGCGAGGACGATCGCGGTCGTCAACGCAGCACCGCCGGCAGTGGTGACGGCCAGGAACAGCATTCGCTGGGGCGCCACCTCCCCGGTGGCGGCCACGGCGGCACCGCCGGCGGTGGCGAGCCCGATGGCCGTCCAGGCCGCCACCACGAGCACCCGACCCGCCGGCGGCGGCTGCTCGGTCGCGGGCGATTGCGTACGCCACCATCGGACCAGCCAGACCACCACGACGACGGCCCCGACGACGGTGCTCACGCGCTGTGCCCACCGATAGCCGGCCATGCCGAAGTGCGATTCGGCCAGCCAGCCGATGTGCGCGGCGCCCCACATCCCGTCGTGCGTGAACGAGTCCCACAGCACATGGGTCAGCGCGCCGACCATCAGCGAGACGACCAGCATCGCCGCACGGCCAGCCGACCACCGGCGCTGACGCGTGGGCGGCGGTAGGCGCTCGCGTAGCCGGGCCGGCGAGATGGCGATCAGGAAGCGGGCCAGCAGCCCATGCCAGAGGGCCAACGCCACCAGACCCAGCACCACGTCGACGCCGAGGACGCCGACAAACGAGTGGGTCAGCGTCGCCCCCACCGGCAGCGGCAGATAGTAGGGGAGGTCGGGAACCATGCTGCCGATCACCAGGGCCGACGGCACCAGCCACGCCGACCGCGCCAGCGGCAGCACGGCCGCGATGTGACTGCCCGTGAACGGCACCTTCCGCCTCGCCTCCGTCGCTCTGCTGGATCGTAGGTGCAGCCAGGCAAGGCTCGCTGGCCTCAACCGCGGGCCGGTTCAGGTCTCGGAGGTCAAACCGTAAGCAGCCGACGCAGACCGGTCAGCGTCGCCAAGAGCGGATCCGCGGGTATCGTCACTGACCGGCCGGTCAGTGCGGCCAGCCGGGCGGCGACGCCCGGAGTCGCCGCGCCTCCGCCGGTGACGAGTAGTCGTCGTCGCCCCGTGACAGCTCCGGGCACGTCCATCCGGCGCACACAGGCGGCTATCGCCGCGAGTTGGTCGACCGGGTTGCCCTCTCCCACGCGTTCTGCAGCGGCGACACTGCGGTCGACGATGCGAGCAACCTCCGTGCGCCCGAAGCCGATGTCTACGGCGATCACGTCCTCCGGACCCGGATCCGGCCGGCACGCCAACGCGGCGGCCAGCGGTTCCTCCACTGCGGTGACACGTCCGCCGACCGCCCGGCGGACCACGGCGACCAGCATGTTCTTCTGCTGCAGCGTCGCGGTGGCCGGTACGCCGACAAGCACCGGCGCGGCGGTGTCGTCCAGTTGCCCGACGCTGGTTGCCAGGATGCGCAGCAGGTGCATGCAGCCGAAGAAGTCGTGCACCAGACCGTCGCGTACCGGCCAGAGCGGCGTGGCGCCGCGGGTGACCGCCGTGTCGAGCGCGGCCCGGCCCACCACGTGTCGGCCGTCCGGACGCGGCACGATGACCGCCGGTTCGCAGATCACCGTCGAAGTGGCCGGCGTCCACAGCCGGACCGTCGAGGTGCCCACATCCAGGGCTAGGCAATGCCGCACACCTGTGCGGGCGTACGCGCCGGCAGCCAGCACGGTCACCACCTCCGCGCCGTCGCGCGAGCGGCAGTACGCCGACCCTGCACCACAGTGTGGGCGGCGCGGATGGGCACGGCCAGGCCGAGGTTGACCACAGCGGGCAGCATGGTGCTCCCAGACGAGGGCGGCATCGGCAACGACGCCGCACAGTGGACGGATTGTGGCGGCGACGGCCGGACCAGGCGGAGTCGGATCCGCCGGTGCGGCCGTCGCCGTGGGCCTGGGCTGCTCAGCGGCGGCGCTGGCACGGTACGCAGGAGCGTGCCCAGGGCAGGATCTCCAGGCGCGCCGTCGGGATCTCGCCACCGCAGCTCTCGCAGGTGCCGTAGGTGCCCTCGGATATGCGCCGCAGCGCCTGCGCGGTGTCGGCGACGCCCTGCCGAGCGGCCTCGATCAGCTGGCGCAGGGTATCCGGGTCGTGGCCGCCGTGGTCGCGCTGGCGGGAGTGCACCGTCAACTCGGTGAGCTGGTCTGCGTGCTCCTGGAACTGGCGTTCCAGCAACACACGCAGGGTCTCGGTGCGGTCGTCGAGGGTGTGCGTCATCGTCGGTGCCTCCTTACCAGGAAGGGGTCGGGGTTGAGTGGCCGGCGGGGTGCCGGCTCGCCGCCGTGGCGGCCAGGCTGGCACCGATCAGCGCGGCGGTCCTGGGCGACGCGGCGCAGTGCACGGCGGCGCCCAGGGCGGCTGCCAGCCGGGTGGTCAGGTCAGGTCGGGTGGCGCCGTCTCCGACGACGACCAGCCCACGGGCCAGGGCCGCGGTGGCCAGGGGGCGCACCGCTGGTTCCCGGCGCAGCTCGCGGACTAGCCGGGCCACGGTGTCGGCGAGCATCGCGGCGGTCACCGCGTGGTTCAGGTCGCGGGTGCCGGCATCGGCGCGCCGGGCGGCGATCACCCGGCCGTTCTCCAGGACGGCCACCTCGCTGAGTTGCGCGCCGACGTCGGCGAGCAGGAGCGTTCCGGCCGCGGCCCCGGCGCCGATGGCACCGGCGCGGACGGTGTCGACGAACAGCAGCCGGGACGGCGCGAGCACGGCGCTGAGCACATGGCGCGTCGCCTCCTGGTCGGCCCGGGTGGCGAGCACCGGACGGCAGGCCACCAGCAGCGCCCCCACCGGCACCGGGATGCGATGCTCGCGCAGCAGCCGCCGCAACTCGGCGACACAGGCGGGACCGTCGGCGATCCGGCCGCGCCGCATCACCGGCCTGCGCAGCCCTTCGCCGACCGGGACGCTCAGCACCCCGCCCCGCCCCAGCCAGATCCGCAACTGCGCGCTGCCCAGGTCCACGGCGATCGGTTCGGGGTCGACCGTCATCGCCGAGCGGCGGGTGTGGGACCGGCCGGCGAGAACGCCGGGGCGCTGCGCGGAGTGGACGGGCGTGACGTGGACGGGCATACCGACCTCTTTCACCGTGGGATACGACGGTCCCGCCGCCATTCGGGCGGGACGGCGCGGGAGGTTGGCGATGACGCCGGGAGCCGAGGCGCGGGTGGACCGTCAGGTCGCGGCGCAGGGCGGCGTCGTCGCGACGGGGCCGGGCGGCGCCGATGGTTCCCGTCGGCTGAGGGACGCCGCCGGGCCGGGACGCCGGGGCGGCGCGGGTCGGGACAGCGGCGGACAATCGGCAAGCAGGCGTGGCGAAGCCACCGGCGTACGGGTCGTCATCACCGCCTCCTCGCTGCTCGGGTACGCGTCGGATCTCCAGCGTCGGCCGAAAACCAGCGGGTGACATTGCACGGCGTCGGCCAACAACCACCCGCCTGATTGCCGGCCACCGGAGATGGGTGACCGCTCACCGTTCGACAGCGATGACCGTTGGTGACGACTCGGGCCGTGGTGTCGGCCCACCCGTGGCCGTCCGCGCCGGCCCGGGGGCCGGTTCACCGGGCGGGCTATGGTTGGCCGCATGCGGAACCGACAGCACCCGGCCGGCGGCGAGCGGCAGCTCGCGCTGTCGATGCTGGTCGTGCTGGCGGTGGTCGTCGCGGCGATTCGTGCCGGTCGCGGGCTGGGCATGTGCATCGTGGTCCGGCTGACCCGCGCCGTTGCGGGCTGTGTGCCCGCCTGGTCGGCCGACCGGGCCCCGCCCGGCGGGCCGTTCCCCGTCCGACCGTCTTCCGCGCTGCCCTGACGCCGGCCTGCTCCGGCTGGCCGTCGGCAGCCGTCCCGCCTGGAGCACCCCTATGAAGATCGAGCGCAAGTCCCTGCCCGGCATCGGCGTCCGGCACACCTTCGCCACGGCTCAGGGTCGCCGGGTCGGCATCGTGGAGTACCACGGTGGTGACCGTCGCGAGGTCGTGCACGACGACCCGGACGACCCCGATCGGATGGTCAGCCTGACCCTGACCCGCACCGAGGCGATCGCACTGGCCACCCTGCTCGCTTCCCCGGAGCTGGCCGCCCTGCTCGCTTCTCCGGAACTGGCCGCCGGGACAGCCTGACCCGCGAGGGCCGGCGTCCTACGTCGGCGGTCCCGGCAGCGGCTGGCGCGGCCAGTCCAGCGCCCGTGCGCCGAGCACGGCGGCGTGCAGGGTGAACCGGTCGCGCGGGTCGGCGGGGTCGTAGCCGCTCAGTGTCCGGATCCGGTCCAGCCGGTAGGTGACCGTCCGGACTGACACGTGCAGCCGGCGGGCCGCCTCGGTGGCGACCTCGCCGCACGCGAAGTACGCGTCCAGCGTGTCCAGCAGCGGTTCGGCTCCGCCGCGGGCCCGGCCCAGCGGCACCAGCGCCGCCTGCACGAGGTCCACCATGGCCGGCTGGTCCCGGAGCAGGACCCGGTAGATGAGCAGGTTGTGGGCGTCGATGACGGCAGCGTCGGCGTGCAGCCGCTGTGCCATGGTCAGCGCCTCGCGGGCCTCCTCGTAGGAGCGGGCAATGCCGTACAGGCCGGGATGGGGGCGCCCGACCGCCACCTGCCACGGCCGGCCCCGCGCCATCCGGTCCAGCTCGGCGTGCACAAGCCGGCCCAGGTCCCCCACCGGCGCGCCCTCGCCCGAGCCCCGGCCGGGCGTCACGCTGTCCGCCGGGGCGATCACGACGAGCAGCCCCTCCTTCGTGGCCACCAGCACGTCGCGGTCGCCCAACCGGTCGAAGATGACCCGCTCCAGAGCACTGATCGCCGCGTCGGTGTCCGGCAGTCGCCGGCTCGGCGACGCGAGCACCACCTGGTGCACCCGCGCCAGGTCCAGCCCGAACGGCTCGGCCCGCTCGACCAGGCCACCCAGGTCGGAGTCACCCCGCAGCAGGTCGTCGACCAGTTCCCGGCGCAGCGCCTCCTCCCGGCGGACCAGTTCCCGGCGGGCCACCGCATACCCCTCGGCGAGGGTGGCCACGGCCGTGTCGACGACGTGGAGCACGGCGTCCGCCGCCGCCCGTACCGCCTCGCTGTCGGTGGAGCGCACCAGGTGTGGCAGCTGCTGCCAGAGCCGCCGGGCCGCGGACAGGTAGAGCCGGACCGCCCGCCCCGCGGACACGCCCTGCTCGGCGGCGCGCCGGCCCAGCACCCCCACCGCGTCGAGTTCGCCGCGCCGGGGCCGGCGACCGGTCGCCGCCGCGTCGGCCAGCAGCCGCAGGTAGTCGCCGAGCAGTTCCACCGGCACGCCACCGGCGTCGGCGCTGGCCGCGCGGGCGACCTCGGCCAGCCACGCGTCGTCGTATCGGGCACCGGACGGGCCCGTCCGGCGGACGCTCCCGGTCATCGCGGGTACCTCCTGCGCGCTGGGTCGGCGCCAACCGCCGACCGGGTCCGGCCAGCGTATGGCGGAGACGTACGGTCACGGCCGGCCGGGCGCGCGGTTGGTACCCGTCTGCGGGACCGGTACTCCCGGTGGCCGGTGGTGCTCGGTACGACATCAGCTCGCCCGGTGGTCAGTTGCGCGGCCAGACCCGGACCGGCACCTGGGGGAACGCCACCGTCAGGAAGTGCTCGGTGAGGTGGTCCCGCAGCAGGCAGTCCGGCCAGGCGTCGAGCACCTCGGGCAGGGTGCGGTGGCCGAGGGCGAGTTGGAGCAGGGCGTCCGGCGGGATGGCGGCGTGGGTTCCCGGGTCGGTGCTCGGGCTCACGGCGGGCCGCGCCGCCGTGACCGCCGTCAGCTCACCGTCGGTGAACTCCAACCGGGCCGCGCGACCGTACATGTCGATCACGAGTGCCGGCTCGGGCCAGCGCAGGTCGGCCGCCTGCCAGCGGCGGTGCAGCAGCGGCCGTAGCCGGGCGAGCAGGTCGACCGGATCGCCGGTGCGGGCGTACCAGGCTCCGGGCCGCCTCGGCACGCCCGGCGGGCCGAGGCGGACCAGCGGGTGGTTCGCGTCGAGGACGGGGCGGACCGCGACGAACGGCCGGTCCGCCGTGGCCGCGTACTGTTGGCCGACGCGGCCGAGGTACGCGTGCATGGTGGCGGCTGCCTGCTGCCAGTCGGCCGGTCGCTGGCAGGCCGCCGCGAACACGGTCAGCTCGCCGGCGTCGGAGAGTCGGGCGCCGTGGACCAGGTAGCCCCGCACGTCGCCGCCGTGCCTGAGGACGGCGACCACACGCCGGACGAGATCCGCCGGAGCCCGGCCGCCGATCTCGTGCCGCCACAGCGCCGCGTCCCTCGGGCAGACCAGGGCTTCGCCGTCGGCGAGCTGGCGGTCGATGCCGGCCAGTGCTTCGGTGTTGGCGACCGTGGCGGGGTCGACTGTCATAACGCCCGGGGCGTCGTCCGGTCCGCCCCGTTCGGCGGCGGGCAGCGCGGCGGCGGGCACCGTCGAGGCGCCACCGTTGGCCAGGGCGTAGTGGTAGCCGAACCGCCGGTAGAAGTGCGGTATCCCCTCGATCACCTGGACCGGCACGCCGTCGGCTGCGCACCGCTCGTGCAGCGCGGCGAGCAGCCGGTCGGTGAGCCGGTTCCCGCGGTGCTCCGGCGCCGTACCGACCAGCTCGACCTGGACCACCGGCAGCCGGACCCCGGCCAGGCTCCAGTCCTGCCGCAGCCCGACCAGGCTGGCCACCGGGCGGCCGGTGGCCAGTTCCTCGGCGACCAGGAAGTCGTCCGGTGCGACCGAAGGGTGACCGGCCAGTAGGCCGTCGACCCAGGCGGCGATGCCGGGATGAGGTTGACCGCCGGTCCCCGCCTGGAGCTGGACCGCCGCGTGCAGGCGGACAAGCTCGGTGGCGTCGGAGGCTCGACCCGGTCGAATTGTGTAACGGTCACCTTCCCTTGTCATGCCTTACGTTCTATCAGCAGCCCCCGACGTTGATGTGCCGGGTACGGGGTCAGACCCCGTACCCGGCACCGGTCGGTCAGAGATCGCGTACCCGCACGTCGCGGATGTCGATCAGATCGTTCGTGCCATGGTTCTGCAGCCCGACGAACCCGCTCAGGAACTGCCGCAGGTCGGTCGGCGGATCACCCTGGCGCGACGACGCCTTGCCGGGGCTGTTGTCGAACTCGTTGATCACCACACCGTTACGGATGATCGTGTAGCGCTGTCCGACCACCCGGACCTCGTAGTCGTTCCACTGGCCCTTCGGGGTCACCCTCGCCTGGTCCAGGTTGTTCGGGTCGAAGTTGTAGATCGACCCGGTCTTCTGCACCTCGCCGGTCGGTCCGTCGTAGATCTGGATCTCGTGGCCGCAGTAGATCGCCACCCAGGCCTGGGAGGTCCGGGCCGAGCCGACCGTGCCGCAACTGCCGGCCGGTCGCTCGTCGAGCGGGATCCGCGGGTCCGGGAACCGGGTAAAGACCCCGCTGTTGGCGTACGTGTTGCCGGTGGAGACGTCCCGGAACTTCAACCGCAGGGAGAAGTCGGCGAACTCGTCCTTGGCGTACCAGAGCATGCCGAGCCCGCCGGAGCTGCGGATGGACCCGTCGGGCCGCAGGTTGAACGACCCGCCGGGCGCCTGCCGCCAGTCGGCGAGGGACGCCGCCGTGCCGTCGAACAGCGACCGGTACCCGGCGACCTTGCCGATCTGGGACTGGGCCGCCGCCTTCTTCAACGCCGACGACTCCCGGTTGTCGATGACCCCGCTGCCGCGCAGCTCGTTGACCACGTCGTTGACGTGGCTGACGAACTGGCCGTGGTTGGTCCAGTTCCGCTCGTCGTCGATCAGGTCGTTGATGGTGCAGTCGCCGCCGACCTTGTGGTTGGTCACGCCGGTGTCGGTGTCGAGCATCCGTACCGTCGTCCTGTTGTCCGGCGCGACACAGCCGGTGGTGACCTGGATCGTCGCGGTGGACACCTCACCGTCGGCGTACGTCACCTTCACCGTGGCCTGGTAGGTACCGTAGTTCGCGTACGTGTGCCTAGGGTTGGCCTCACGCGAGACGGCGCTGCCGTCGCCGAAGTTCCACTCCCACGCCACGCCGCCGGCCCGCGCCGAGGAGAAGGCGATGGTCTTCGGCTGGCTCGGTGTGACCGGCCGTCCGGTGGCGTCGCTCGGCCGCGGCGTCGCCGCACCACCGGTGTAGACGATCCGGATCAGCTTCTGGTTGGCGTGCAGGCTGAAGAAGCCGCCGGCGTAGTCGAGCATGTACAGCGCGCCGTCCGGCCCGAACTTGGCGTCCATCCAGGACTGGAGCTGGTTACCTCCACTGCCGGCACGGATGATCTGGCGCAGGTCCTCGCCGAACGCCGGTGCACCCCGCTCGGCGACCTTGGCCGGGTCGACGGTGACGGCGACCCGGTTGCTGGAGTTGGACTGGTCACCGATGAACCACTTGTTGTCCCAGTACGCCGGCCAGGCGACACCACTGTTGGTGTCGACCTCGGAGCGGTGGTAGGTCGGCCCGTCCATGATGGCCTGGCCGCCACCCTTGAGGTAGGGCTGGGTGAACGTCTCCTCGCCCTGCTTGTAGCTGGGGAGGCCGCTGCCGTCGGTGCGCGTCGGGTAGACCGGGCCACCGCCCTGCGGCGAGTACCAGATCATGGCGTCGCGCGCCGGCGGAATGTTGACCAGGCCGGTGTTGCGTGGCGACTCGTTCTTCAGGTTGTCGCAGTCGTACCAGCCGGCGGGCTGGGTGGCGTCGACGTTGCTGCGGTCACGGTAGGGCTGCTTGTTGCCCATGCAGTAGGGCCAGCCCTCGTTGCCCGCGGAGGTGATGATCGTCGCGCTCTCGTACTTCGCCGGACCCCACGTCTCGCTCGGGCCACCGGCGTCCGGACCGACCCACGCTGCGGTCAGCCAGTCGTTGACGTGGTCCCAGGCGAGCCGCGAGATGTTGCGGACACCCATCACGTAGATCTCCGGGCGGGTCTTGCCGCCGCCCTCCTCGTTTCCGGTGAACAGGTTGCCGGGCGGAATGGTGTACGTACCGTCCGGCTCCGGGTGGATGCGGATGATCTTGCCGTTGAGGTCGTTGGTGTTGCCCGAGGTACGCCGGGCGTCCTGGAACGAGACTCCCTGGTAGTCCTGCGTCCAGTTGTTGCCCGAGTAGCCGCTGGAGCCGCCGGACGAGTTGCTGTCACCGGAACCGATGTAGAGGTTGCCCTGCTTGTCGAAGGTCATCCCACCACCGGCGTGGCAGCAGCTGTGGATCTGGGTGTCGAACTTGAGCAGGTCCTTGCGGGTGCCCTGGTCGATCGACTGCCGCTCCGCGTCGAAGGTGAACCGGGAGACGGTCCGCTGGCCGATCCGCCGGTCCCGGTCGATGGACTCGTGCGGCATCCAGAAGACGTAGACCCAGCCGTTCTGCGCGAACTTCGGGTCCAGGGTGATCCCGACCAGGCCCTCCTCGTTCTTCACCAGCTCGCTGCCGCTGCCCCGGTTGCCCATCACCGGGAGGGTCGTCAGCAGCTTGACCTGCTTGGTCTTCGGGTCCCACCGGTGGATGGTGCCGCAGCCCAGGCCGACCCGGGGGTCGTCCCAGCTGACGATCGGGCCGGACGGGCAGGCCGCCTTGCCGATGTAGAACACTCCACCGTCCGGGGCGATCGTCAGGCCGTGCGGCTCGCCGATCTGGTCGAGCTGGCCGGACTGGTTCGTGGTGGTGAGCCGCTCGATCTGGTAGTTCGACCCGATGGTGGCCTGGCAGTCGCCGCGGACCATGCCCGCCGACCACTTGATGGCCCCGGCCAGGTGACCCTCGAACTGCTTGTCACCGGTCCAGCTGGCCTCCGTACGGCCCATGCCGACGTAGAACGACCGGCCACCGTCGTAGTCCTGACACCAGGAGATCGGGTGGAAGGCGCCGTTGCCGCTCAGGCCCGGGTTGTACGTACCCTCCTGGACCTGGGCGATCGTGTGGACCCTGCCGATCGGGCTGGGGTCCCAGTTGATCCACTGGTCGGAGCGGGTCCAGTTCAGTGGCAGGCCCTTGTTGGCCGGGTGCTGCCGGTCGGTGACGTCGACGGTGGCCCGCTGCACGGTGGCGTCCGGCGCCGGACCGGCGTCCGGGCCGATCAGCCACAGCTCGGCGAGTTGGAGCAGCGGCTCCCCGCTGTTCGCGGTGATGTTGAGCCGGTAGTGCTCGTACGCCGTCGTGTTGGTGAAGGTGTACTGCTTGGTCTGGAACCGCTGCGGGAAGGTCTCGTTGCTGCGGGTGTCCAGGTCGGTCCAGGTGGTGCCGTTGTGGGAGCCCTGCAGGGTCCAGTTCCTCGGGTCCCGGCCGGCGAAGTCGTTGGCCGAGGTGAGCGCGTAGCGGTTCACCACGACCGGCCCGGCCAGCTTGGCCGCCAGCCAGCCGGTCGGGGTGCGGGCGAGCCACTTCGTGCTGGTCGAGCCGTCGATCGCGTGGGCCGCGGTCTCGTTCGGCGGGTTCTCCCCGCTCGCGGTGGCCGAGACGGGCTTCTCCGCGTTGGGCAGACCGGCCGCCGGGCGGGTGCCGATCAGGCCGGTGAACCAGGACGACTCCGGCTGGGCGCGGGCCGCGTCGTGGACGCCGACGAAGCCGCCGCCGCCCTTGACGTACGCCTGGAAGGCCGCTTCCTGGGCGTCGTTGAGGGTGACGCCGTTGGCGGAGAGGAACACGACCGCGCGGTACCGGGCCAGGTTGCCGACGGTGAACACCGCCGGGTCGGCGGAGGCGTCGACGGCGAAGCCGTGCTGCTTGCCCAGGTCGCGGATGGTCGCGGTGGCCCGGGTGACCGGGTCGTCCTGCTTGTCCACCGGACCGTGGAAGACCAGCACCTTGGCCGCCGCGGCGGCTTCGGCCGCAGCCGCCGCCGTCGGGTTGACGGCCTGGGCCGGCAGGGTCAGCACACCGAGCACCAGGGCGGCGCTCGATGCCAGCGCGCCGGCGCGGCGGCGACCGACGCGACGCGGAGTGCGGGTGGGTGGTGTTGTTGTGGTGGTGGTCCCCGTCGAGTCGGCGCGGTGGCGTCCGACCCATCGGGAGAACCGGAAATGGCGTCCTGTAGCCATCTCGACTCCTCCTGGGTTGTGGGACAGGTTTTCCCGGGTCGTCCCGCAGCCGGTAAGGGTGAGGCGCTCACCGGTGCGGGCTTTGCGCGACCGCCGGCGTCCGTGCGGGCGGCCGGTGTGGCGCTGTCGGTGGTGCCGGTCCGCTGGCTGCCGCTCTTGTGAAGGCCAGCAGCGATCGGTCCGTTATGACATCGACCGGGGGCGGTGCCCGCGGTCAGTTGTGCTGGTGTTCGCCGCTGTCGGCGGAGGAAGCGCCGGCGGCTGCGGCGGCGCTGGCGGCGCCGTGCTGGTGGCCCATGCCGGGCGGCATGTTGCCCTTCTCGTCCAGCACGTGCAGGGTCGTCGACATCCCGGCGTCGGAGTGGAACTGCATGTGGCAGTGCAGCATCCAGTGCCCGGGGCCGACCGCGTCGCCGGCCACCACCTGTACCCCGAAGGAGTCGCCGGGCCCGAGCGTCTTGTTGTCGATGATCGGCACGGTGTCGGCGAACGGCTGGCCGTTGCCCACCACCCCTGTCCGGGTGTCCGCCCAGGAGTGCCCGTGCACGTGGAAGGTGTGCATGTCGTTGCCGATGCCGATCACGATGAACTCGACCCGTTCCCCCTTGCGTGCCACCAGACAGGTGGGGCCGGGCTGTGGGTTCACCTCGGCGCAGGTGTCGGCGGCGGCGCCCCGGCGCAGGTTGATGCTCTGCCGGTCACCGAAAGCGGTCACGTACGTCCGGTCCGGCTTCGGGTCGCCGGGACGGCGCACGACCAGCCCGCCGAAGAGGCCGGCGGAGAGGCCCTGGGTGCCGTGCGGGCCGCCCACCACGTGGTCGTGGTACCACCAGTAGCCGGCGGTACCCTGCGACCCGCTCTTGTTGTTGCGCGTCTGGGCGTACCAGGTGTAGGTGCGCGACTGGCCGGGCGGGACGTACGAGCCGCTGTGCACCGTGCCGTCGGACTGCTGCGTGTACTTCACCCCGTGCACGTGCAGTGACACGCCGAGCGGATGTGCCGGGTCGGTGCGCAGCGCGGCCAGGGTCTCGGCGGGGACCTGGTTGTGCAGGGTGATGGCGAGGCACTCCCCCTCCATCATCTCCATGGTCGGGCCGGGGTAGGAGGCCGTCTGCGGGGTAAGGCCGTAGCCGATCCGGACCTGGGTGCCGTCCTTCGGCAGTTCCACCGCGTACAGCTGGAGGCTGCGGTCGGGCTTGACGCAGCCGTCCGGCCGCTCGGCGAACATCCCGGTGCCGGCGGCGGCCAGCCCACCGGCACCGACCAGGGTGAGCAGCACGACCGCCGCGACGACCAGCATCCGCCGGGTGCTGGTGGGTGGACCCTCGGGGCGGGCGGTGGCCCTAGGCTCCGGCACGGGGCTGTCGTCCACCAGCCGCCACGCGCTCATCGGGCACCCCGCAGCTCGATCATGCGCTGGTAGCTGCGCTCAGCCGCGCCCAGCGAGCCCGGCGGGTTGGGTTGGGCGTTCGGCCCGGTGTCCTGTTCCCACAGGAACTCGAAGCGTCCCCGGCCCTTCAGCTCGCCGAAGAACTCGGTGAACGGAATGACTCCGGCACCGAACTCGACGTCCAGGTAGGAGTTGCCCTGCTGCGGGTCGGGCAGCGGGACGCCGTCCTTGACGTGGAACAGCGGGAAGCGGTGCGGGTGGGCGTTGACGTAGTCGACCGGGCGGAAGCCGGGGTACTTCCGGGCTCCGCCGTACGCCCAGAGGATGTCCATCTCCAGGAACACGTACCGGGGGTCGGTGAGCTCCAGGAAGAGGTCGTACAGCCGCACGTCCGGGCGGTCCACCGCGAAGGCGAACTCGATGGTGTGGTTGTGCTGGTAGAGCTTGATGCCCCGGGCGGCGGCGGCCTCGCCCCACGCGTTGAACTCGGCGGCGGCGGCCTGGTAGCCGGCGATGGTCCGGTCTCCGGTGGGCGCCTGGGCGGTGCCGATCGCCGGCATCCCGAGGATCTGCGCGATGTCGAGTTCCTGCTCCAGGTTGGTGCGGAAGTCGCCGAGCCCGCGGTGGCTGCCCGCCGCCTTCAGCCCGTTGTCGTCGAGCAGCTGCCGGATCTGCTGCGGGGTGATCGCCCCGACCGAGCCCTGGGTGTAGCCGGCGAATTCCACCTCGCGGTAGCCGATCCGGGACAGTTCCGCGAAGACGGCGGCGAAGCCGACCTGCGCGATCTTGTCACGGACGCTGTAGAGCTGGATACCCAGGTGCCCGCGTGGAATGAGCCGGCCGTTGGAGCCTTCGGCGGCGGCCGCCGGCAGGGTGCCGGTGAGGCTGGCCGCGCTGACGGCGACCGTCGACCCGGCGAGGCCGCGTAACAGGGCGCGGCGGTCGATTCTGCTCTTTGCCATGGTTGTTCTCCTTTGCTCGGTCAGCAGCAGGGGTTCAGCGGGGCGATCCGCACGTCGCGGAAGCTGATGACGTCGCCGGTGCCGTGGTTCTGCAGGCCGATGAACCCGCTGGAGTGCTGCCGGCCCGCCCCTCCCGGGTCGTCGGCCCGTGGCGGGCTGAACACCGCGTCCGGGGTGTTCACGTAGTCGTTGATCAGTTCGCCGTTGCGGTAGACGGAGTAGTGCTGGCCGACCACGCGGATCTCGTAGTCGTTCCAGGTGCCCTTCGGGGTGACGTGGGCTCCGGCCAGGTCGACCCGGTCGAACCCGTACACCGAGCCGCTCTTGTACTGGTCACCGTCGGGCCGGTCGAGAATCTGCAGCTCGTGGCCGTGCTTGATGGCCACCCACTCGGGGCGGGACTCGGTGGGGTGCTGGTGCACGTTCGGGAATCGGACGAAGACCCCACTGTTGGCCCGGCCGTCACCGGGAGCGTCATCGCGCCACTGCAACTTCAGGGAAAAGTCGCCGTACGCGGAGACCGGGAACCAGAGCATTCCCAGCCCTGGTACCGCCTTGCTGGTGATGGACCCGTCGGCGTTGCGGGTGAAGCCGCCCGCTCCGACCTGCTGCCAGCGCGCGAAGGAGGCGGCCTTGTTGTCCAGGATGGACTGGTAGCCGTTCTTGTCGTCCGGCTTGCCGACGCCGGAGCGGGCGGCGGCGCTGGTGATGCGGCCGTGCTCGTTGTTGGTGATGACGCCGAGGTGGCGCAGGTGCTTGGCGACCTCCCCGACGTGCGAGACGAACTGGCCGTGGTTGCGCCAGGGCCGCTCGTCCTCGATGACGTTGTTGATCGTGCAGGTCCCCTCGACCACCCGGTTGGGTACGCCGCTGTCCACCGTGCCGAGCCAGACGGTCGGGCGGGTGTCCTGCACCGGGCAGGTCGGCTCCGGCTGCCCGCTGGCCACCACGGTGAACGTCACCGAGGCGGTGCCCGAGGTGTTGCCGGCCTTGTCGGTGGCCCGGTAGCTCACCATGTGCTGGCCCGGCCGGTTCACCGTGACCGGCATGGAGTAGGTGAGGTACGTGGCGCCGTTCAGGGAGTACTCGATCCGGTCGACGCCCGAGCCGCTGTCCGTGGCCGAGAGGATCACGGTGGCGCTGCCCACGTAGGCCCCGTCGTCGTCGAGCTGCCCGGACAGGGCGGCGGTGACGGTCGGCGGGGTGGTGTCCGGCGGCGTCGGTTCGACCACCGTGAAGGACGCCGACTGCGGCGCGGACGTGTTACCGGCCTTGTCGGTGGCCCGGTAGGTGACGGTGTGCTGGCCCGGCTGGTTCACCGTGACCGGCGCGGAGTAGACGGCGTACGGCTGCCCGTCGAGGGAGTACTCGACCCGGTCGACGCCCGACTCCGTGTCCGTGGCCGACAACGTAACGGTGGCACTGCCGACGTATGCCCCGTCGGCGTTCCGCAGCCCCGTCACCGTCGCGACGACGGTGGGCGGCGTGGTGTCGGTCGGCGGCGGGTTCACCACGGTGAAGGACACCGACTGCGGCGACGACGTGTTACCCGCCTTGTCGGTGGCCCGGTAGGTGACCGTGTGCTGGCCGATCTGGTTCACCGTCACCGGAGCCGAGTAGGTGGCATAGGCGCCACCGTTCAGGGAGTACTCGATCCGGTCCACACCCGACTCGGTGTCGATGGCCGACAGGGTGACGGTGGCGCTGCCGACGTACGCCCCGTCCTCGTTCCGCTGACCGGTCACCGCCGCCGTGACCGTGGGTGGCGTGGTGTCCGTCGGCGGCGGGTCGACCACCGTGAACGACACCGACTGCGGCGCGGACGTGTTGCCGGCCTTGTCGGTGGCCCGGTAGGTGACCGTGTGCTGACCCGGCTGGTTGACGGTCACCGGAGCCGAGTAGACGGCGTACGGCTGCCCGTCGAGGGAGTACTCGACCCGGTCGACGCCCGACTCGGTGTCCGTGGCCGACAGGGTCACCGTGGCGCCGCCCACGTACGCCCCGTCCTCGTCCCGCTCCCCCGTCACAGCGGCGGTCACGGTGGGTGGCGTGGTGTCCGTGGGCGGCGGGTTCACCACGGTGAAGGACACCGACTGCGGCGACGACGTGTTACCCGCCTTGTCGGTGGCCCGGTACGCGACCGTGTGCTGGCCGATCTGGTTCACCGTCACCGGCGCCGAGTAGGTGGCATAGGCGCCACCGTTCAGGGAGTACTCCACCCGGTCCACACCCGACTCGGTGTCGATGGCCGACAGGGTCACCGTGGCGCTGCCCACGTACGCCCCGTCCTCGTTCCGCTGACCGGTCACCGCCGCCGTCACCGTCGGCGGCGTGGTGTCCGTCGGCGGCGGCTCCACCACCGTGAAGGACACCGACTGCGGCGACGACGTGTTACCCGCCTTGTCGGTGGCCCGGTACGTGACCGTGTGCTGGCCCGGCTGGTTCACCGTCACCGGCGCCGAGTAGGTGCCGTACGCGCCACCGTTCAGGGAGTACTCGACCCGGTCGACACCCGACTCGGTGTCCGTGGCCGAGAGGGTCACCGTGGCGCTGCCCACGTACGCCCCGTCTTCGTTCCGCTCCCCCGTCACCGCCGCGGTGACCGTGGGCGGCGTGGTGTCCGAGTCGTCGCGGGTCACCACCAGCAGGCCGGCCATGCTCCCGTGGCCGGGGATGGCGCAGAAGTAGCGGTAGGTGCCGGGCGTCAGCACCACGTCAACGGTCCAGCGGCCGCCGTTACTGTCCGTCGGATCGGCCAAGATGTTCACGTCGACGTCGCTGTTGTATCTCGGGTCGATCGTGTCGAACGTGAGGGTGTGCTGCATCCCCGTGGTGTTGCCGGTGGCCCGGCTGTTCTCGAAGACCAGGGTGGCCGGCCCGGCCGTGGCGGTGGCCGGTGCAGACGTGTACGCCCGGAAGTCGTCGCCGGCGGTCCAGGTAAGGACCTGGGCCTGCATTGAGGTCGAGGAACTCTTGTCGGCCGCTGCCGGCCGTTCCGTCTCGGTCGGACGAGCGCTCGCCGGGGAGCCGGCCAGGCCGGCGGTCAGCAGCAGCGCCACCGTCGCGATGGCCGCTACCGATCTCCGGAGCCGGCTCGTGGTTGGCCATTTTCTCCGTGGACGTGGATTCACACTTGCCTCCTTCAACAAGCGGGCATGCGAGCGCAGCCCGTCGGGGTCAGGCGTGGTCCGAGGTGCGGGTGGGGCGCGGGTCCGTCCAGCCCCTCCCTGGCCGCACGGGATCCCCGGGCGTGCCCGAAGGCCACGTCCGTCTAATGTGGATGGTTCGCCTACGCCTGTGGTGAGCCGGTTCGCATACAACGCCGAGCAGGTTCCGCGTTGGAGCTGATGGCGTGTCGTCGGGTACGGATGGGTTTGGTCGACCTGAGGCGCGCGCGTCGCGCTGAAGCGCCGCCGCCGCGGCGCCGACCTTGGGGATGGGGGGTTCAGTGGCCGGTCCGGGCCCCTGACGGGCTGCGCCCTCCGAGGGTCACGGCCGATAGCTACTGTGCCGTTAGCTTCTGTCAACGAAACGTATTGACGTTGACCGACGTTACTAACTTACCCCCGGGGTGTCCAGGGCTTTCATCGATTCAGTAGTCACTTTCCTTCATATGAACGAAAGTGCCTGGGATTCCCACGGCCACGCCGCCCACTGACCACGACCGTGCCAGCCGGTGCGGACAGGCGAGTCGACACGGCGCAGGTTCAGCCCGGCCCTCCGGTCACCAGCGGAGTTGCAGGTCGTTCATCGCGGGGAGCGGTTCCAGCCAGGCCAGGTGGCCGTCGGCGACGGCGATGGTTCGGCTTCCCGTCGCGTCGGTCGCGGTCAACCCAACCCCGGGGCGACCCGAGGGCGCGGTGCGCTGATCGTCTTCCAGCGCGAGGTGCAGCATCGGACCGCCCGCGCCGAAGGCGGCGACGGCCGTGTCGAAGGCCGGGCGTTGTTCAGCGGGTACGTGGATCCGTGCCGCGGTGTGCACGACGAGTCGTGGTGCTCCGTGTGGAAGGGTTGCCGCGACGTCGGGGCCGATCTCGATGGCGTTGCCCCGCAGCACCCGCGGCGGGTCGGTCGCCACGACATCCAGCGCCGCCTGCAACTGTGCCGCCTGGTGTGAATTCTCCGGCCAGATGAGCGCGCGGAGCCACCTCCGGTCGTCGTCTTCGGTGAGATCCGGAGGGTCGAGGTCGACGCCGATAGCGTCCGCGATTCTCGGTAGCTGGTTCAGGTCGGGCAGCAGGGCTGCCTCCGGAACCTCGACGCGGATGCGGACTGGCGAGGTGCGGTCGCCGAAGGTCGCGCCACCCACGGAGAAGGCGTAGCGGTCGGCACGTAGATTCAGGCCCGCGCTGCAGCCCACCTCCACGACGCACACGGGCGCCGGCGACGCGCGGCGCAGCAGCGCGAGACCGAGCCGCATCACCAGGGCGCGTTGTACGTGGTTGGTCTGCACCAGCCGCGTGCTGAGGAGCGAGGCGATGGGTGTGGAGTACGCCTCGCAGAAGCGCGTAAATGCGGGGCCGGTGTGTCTATCGACCGGGCGCGCGCGGTCGCCGACGACCGACGGGTAGTACTCGGCCAATGGATCGGGCGCACCCCGCAACAGCAGGTAGTGGACGGCGCCGAAGAGCGCGAACGTCGGCTGCTGACCGTGCCGCGTCCGTGCCGCCAGTTCGAGCAACGTCTCGTCGTTGACGACGACCGTGAGGAGGTGACTGTACAGGGGAGAGCTGTCGAAACCACGCGCCGTGCGGAACGCCTCTGCCACGGTCCTGATGTCACGCACCACCCGACAGTAGTGGGCCCCTGCGCCGCGGTGGGCCCTGCTGCGGTCACCCGAGACCGCAGTCAGCGGCGTGCGCGCAGTTGGGCCACGATCGACGGGTCCGTGATCCGGGTGTCGTCGGCGAGCAGAAATGCCTTGCTGAGGATCAACGCGAGCCGGTCGTCCGCGAAGGGCAGGAAGACCTCTTCATGTGGTTCGCGCCGGGCCGGCACGATGCAGAGGTACGTGTTTCCCGGCTCCATCAGAATGTTCGCGCTGCCCAGGTGGACTTTGTAGGTGTGCAGCTGTCCCCGCACGACGAGATAGCGGTCGGTCAGCTCACACCGGTCGGCGAGCTTCGTCCGCGGAATGATCCGCTCCAGCGCACTCCGCCGGGTCTGTGCCGTCGCCGTCAGCTCGGCGAAGCTCGCCTCCCGCCAGTAGTCGACGTACAGGTCGTCGCCGCGGTCCGCCCAACGGGGATCGGCGGCGATCGAGGTAACCGACACGAACAGGTCAACGTCACGCAGGGCCTCGCTGAGAATGATGGTCGGAACGTCGGCCAGCTGCACCGTCCGCCAGGCGCCGCCGACGCGGCGATCGAGCCACACCCGGTCGGTGCTGGCGTACTCCGCTCCGTCCGGTTGTTGGTCGCGGTAGCCATATCGGAACCGCACCCGCCAGGCCCCGCCGGGCAGAACCCGGTACGCGTCGTCGGTGTCGCCACCATCCCACGGGCCGAGCCTCGAACACGTCCAGCCCCGGCCCTTCATCAGCGCGTACAGCTGCTGGTAGTGCACGATGTGGGCGGCGAACCGGTTGGAGTAGGTGTCGGTCTGCAGCTCGGCCGGCGTCAGCAGGTAGACCTCCCGGAACGCCTGCTTGAACGGCTGTCGCAGCTCGCGATCGGTGAGCTCATCGCGCCAGGCCCGGATCTGTTCGGCCGATGTGTTCAGCGGGTGCCACAGCCGGATTTCGGCGTCCGGCCCGGGCTCGGGCACGGCCCTGCCGCGCACGTCCATGAAACCGTCGCTGGTGGGTAGCACCGACTGCCACTGGCCGGACGCACCCGGTACCTCCCAGATCAGGCGCCGCACCACGGTCCACCCGAGACTGTTCGCCGCCAACTCGTCGCGCCAGCGTCGGTATGGCAGCGTGGTGGCGGCGGTGACGCCGGTTTCCAGCGACCGCGCTACCGTCGCGAGCTGCCCTCGGGCTTGTCTTACCAGTTCACGTATTCCCTTCACGGTGTCGGCGTGGTCCCGTCGAACGGCGGCCGGGACGTTCGCCAGCGGCTTGCCGTCCGCTCGCCGCCAGGTCAGGTTGACGTCGTGGGACAGCGTGATCACGGCGTCGTACCCGCCGACGGCCACGGTCCGGACGCCGTCGGGTCCGAAACCGAGGTCGGGTAGTCGGAACGCCACGTCGGGCCGGTCCCCCAGGGCCCGCTCGATCCGCTGCAACTTGCGGTCGAGCTGCTTGTGTATGCCCTTGTGCCGCGCTGCGGCGCGCGCCGCACGCAGGGCGGACAACGCCTCCGGCGTGGGGAAGTCCTCGACCGCGCGGGCCACCTCGTACAGCAGCGCCTGCGAGGGGGCTGTCCTGGCGGCGGTCGGTGCCACGGCGACGCCCGGCAGCAGCGTGCGCAGCAGGTCCATCAGCCAGGGCTCGTCCCGCAGCAGGGCGATCCGCGCCGCTCGGCCGAGCGCCGCCACCTCGCTCTTCTCGAACGCCGCGTCCGCCTGGTACGCGATCCTGCCGGATTGAATGTCGGCGGCCCGCCTGCGTGCCGCCTCGAGCGCCCGATGCGCGAACGACGCGTACCCCGGCAGGTCGGCCAGGCGTTGCCACATGTCCGGCAGTTGCGGCGGCGAGTAGTACGAGCGCTCACCGCTCGCCTCGGCGAGCAACGCCTGCGCGCCGGGGCCGAGGGCGGCCACCACCGCGACCTCGTCCCGGGCGATCGAGTGCAGCGACCACACGAACAGCTTGCTCTCGATGCGCGCGGTAAGCCCGCCGCCGAGCCCGGCCAGGGCCATCAGCGCGTACGGGTAGTCAAGCCGGTATCGGCCGCCGAGTTCGGTGACCAGCTTCCTGGCCGGTCGCGCTGCCTCCTCCGGCAACGGCCCCTCGCAGCGGAGCAGCGCGTTGACGGCCAGCACCGGATTCCCGTAGCACCCCGGCTGCGCCAACTCGTCCGCGAGCGCGGACAGCATGGAGGCGCACGACTGCGGGGTGAACGCCGGCTGCCGCTGCTGGCACGCCGTCACGATGGCCTTCGCCACCCGGTCGGCGGATTGCAGCGTCGGCAGGCGGTAGGCGGCGGGCAGCAGTACGCCGAGTTCCCGGTCGCTGAGCCGGGACGAGTCCACCGGCTCACGCGTGATCGGGTCGTCCTCGCCCGCCCCGGGGACGGTCAGGACTCGCAAAAGGCTGGCGGCGTACGGCGCCAGGGCCGCGTCGGAGATCACCACGGTCATCGGCCACCAACGATGTTTGCCATCAACACGGCGTTCAGCCTGTCAGACAGGGCCGACAAGACCGCGCTCGCATACGCGGACACATCGGCGGTTGTTACAGTCGACGCCCTGGTCGGCCGGAGGGCGGCGGGACATGCGGGTGACGATGACGAGCGCTGCGGCACGGACCGGCCGCACGAACGAGGACTTCACCGGCGCTGCACCGACGGCAGCGGTGCTGATCGACGGCGCCGGCATCCCCGGCGCCGAATCGATCTGCCGGCACGGCGTGGCCTGGTACGCCACCCGCCTGGGCGGCAGCCTCCTCAGCCTGCTCTCACTCGCGCGGGACCGTAGCCTCACGGCGCTGCTCGCCGAGACCATCGAGCAGGTGACAGACGTTCACCGGGACACCTGCGACGTCGCCGACCCGATCAGCCCGTCGGCCACCGTCGCCATCCTGCGCCGGTCCGGCGGCCTCGTCGAGTACCTGGTGCTCGGCGACTCGGTCGTCGTACTCGGAAGAGCGGACGACGCACCGCTCGTGGTCACCGACCCCCGTGAGGTGACCATCAGCCGGTCGTACCAGCCCGCGATCGAGGCCGCCGCCAAGGGGAGCGACGAGTACCACCGACTCGTCCGAGAGCTACGCGCGAACCGCAACCGGCCGGGCGGCTTCTGGGTGGCCAAGGACGACCCCCGGGCGGCGGACGAGGCGATCACCGGAAGCTGCGCGATCTCCGAGCTGACCAGTGCCGTACTGCTCAGCAACGGAGCCAGCCGCATCGTGGACCGGTTCGGGCTCACCGACTGGCCGGGGGTCTTGGCCATCCTCGCGTCGAGCGGGCCCGCCGAGATCGTCGATCGTGTCCGGCAGGCGGAAACGCGTCACGCGGTGGCCGCGGACGATGCGACGATCATCCACTGCACCGATCTCGGCCGGGCCTGACCGCCAGTGCCGCACCGGCGGGCAACCGCCGGAAACAGGCCGCCGGAACGGCGCGATGCTCTTGTCGGGATCGGGACCACCATTCGCGCGTCAGTCGCTGAAGAGGGTTCGTGCGCCGGTTTCGGCCTCCTGTGAGGCGGCCCATGAGGCGAGCAGGCGCAGAGCGTCCTCGGACGGGGAGCCGGGCTCGGCGGTGTAGATCGTGAGGGTGAGGCCGGGTTCCGCGGCCATCTCCAGGCCCTCGTAGGCGAGGGTCAGGTCGCCGACGATGTGGTGGTGGAAGTTCTTGACGCCGGTGCCGTGGTGCCGGACGTTGTGGGCTCCCCACCGTGTCCGGAACTCGTCGCTGCGGGTGGAGAGTTCACCCACGAGGTCGTGGAGATCCTTGTCGTGGGGGTCGCGACCGGCTTCGGTGCGGAGGATGGCGACGCAGATGTCGGCGGCGAGGTCCCAATCCGGGTAGAAGCGGTGGGCCTTCTCGTCGAGGAAGGTGAAGCGTGCGACGTTGGCGGGACGCTGGGGATCGGCGTACACGTCGGCGTAGAACGCTCGGGCGAGCCGGTTCGCCGCGAGTAGGTCCATCCGGCCGTTGCGTACGAACGCGGGCCCTTGAGTGATCGCGTCGAGGGTCCATTGCAGGCTGGGGTGCGGGGACCAGTGCCGTGCCGCCCGGCGCCGGGGCCGCATGAGGGCACTACCGTCGGCTGCTTGTGCGAGGTCGACCAGGTGCGCGCGCTCGGCGTCGTCGAGTTGGAGCGCCCGTGCGATGGCGTTCAGCACACCAGGCGACACCCCAGCGAGGGAGCCCCGTTCGAGTTTCGTGTAGTACTCGACGCTCACTCCGGCGAGTGAGGCGACTTCGCTGCGGCGCAGCCCCGGCACCCGGCGGTTGATGCCCGCGGGCAGACCCGCCTGCTCAGGGCTGATCTTGGCTCGCCGCGAGACGAGGAACTCGCGGACCTCCGTGCGGTTGTCCACGCCTCGACGGTACGTGCTGCGGGTCGTCGCTGGGGTGCCCTGTCAGTACACCTCTCGTCGGGCGCTCTCCCACCTGGCGGCCTTTCCGGAACGGAGGGCAACAGATGCCCTCCTCGGGGTACACCGGGAGGGACACCGACTCGGGCACGCCGACCCAAAGTGAGAGGAAACCCTATGCGTGGTGCTGTCCTGCACGCCCCCGGTGACATCCGGGTGGAGGAGCGCGAGGATCCCAAGATCCTCCTGCCGACCGATGCGATCATCCGACTGTCCGCGACCTGCATCTGCGGTTCGGACCTGTGGCCATACCGAGGCATCGAAGGTGTCCGGGGCCCCTCGCCGATGGGCCACGAGTACGTCGGCGTCGTCCAGGAGGTCGGCAGTGAGGTCACGAACGTCAGACCGGGGCAGTTCGTGGTCGGTTCCTTCTTCGCTTCCGACAACACCTGCCCGATCTGCCAGGCGGGCTACCAGTCCTCATGCCTTCACCGGGAACCGGTCGGCGGGCTCGGCGCCCAGGCCGAGTACCTTCGGGTACCCCTGGCCGACGGCACTCTGGTCGCCACGCCGGACATCCCCGCGGACGACCTGCTCCCGGGCCTGCTCGCCGCCTCCGACGTGCTCGGCACCGGCTGGTTCGGTGCGATGGCCGCCGAGGTCGGCCCGGGCAAGACCGTAGCGGTCGTCGGAGACGGCGCTGTCGGTCTGCTCGCCGTGCTCGCGGCCAAGCGGTTCGGCGCGGAACGCATCATCGCGATGAGCCGGCACGAGCCCCGCCAGAGGCTCGCGGCACATTACGGCGCGACCCACATCGTCACCGAACGCGGCTGGGACGGTGTCGCCCGGATCAAGGACCTCACCGACGGGCTCGGCGCGCACTCGGTCATCGAGGCGGTCGGCACCCAGGAGTCGATGATGCAGGCCATCCGCTCCACCCGCGCCGGTGGTCACGTCGGCTACGTCGGTGTCGCCCACGACGTCCAACTGCCCGGCGACGAGATGTTCTTCTCCCACGTGCACCTGCACGGCGGCCCCGCGCCCGTGCGTCGCTTCCTGCCCGAGTTGATCGATCTGGTCTGGAAGCGGGAGATCGACCCGGGCCGGGTATTCGACCTCACCCTTCCGCTTGATCAGGCCGCCGAGGGCTACCAGGCCATGGACGAGCGCCGAGCCGTCAAGGTGCTGCTTCAGCCGTAGGTATGTCCTACCCATGCTGGATCGCCGCCGCGCCGGTCGGGTTGATACTGCGCGACCATTGCCTCGTCAGTGCGGTCGGAACCTCACTGACGAGGCAATGGCCACTGGTCAGACCGCTAGGGCTGTTCGATCGTGATCGTCGCCTTGCGGTAGTTGTTGCGAGTGTCGTTCTTCGACGGGTCGTAGTTCTGCTCGATGTTGCCCGCCGTGTCGACCGAGAACCAGTGGAACGTCGTCGTCTCGGTCACGTGGAACACCTGGCCCGGCTCCCGGAACTCGGTCGCCGCGTAGCGCGGCGATTCGAGCGTGGGCCGGCTGCCGTCCGTCGTGTAGTAGATGGTGGCCGGCTCGCTGGTCTCGAAGCGTACGTCGACGGGGCCGGAGTACTTCCCGCCGCCGGGAACGAGCGAGGACGTGGGCTTCTTGTTGTCCTTGCCCCAATCCGCCGCGATCCGGAACATCTCCATGATCCCGTTGGCGTACTCCATCGTCTCGGCGTGGCCGCTGACGAGCTCCGGGTTGCCCACCCAGGCAGGCTGGAACGAGCCGCCCTGCCAGTTGCCGGTGGCCGGGTTGTAGATCGAGCCGCCGACCTCCCAGCCGAAGGCGTAGATCCCGTAGGTGTGGTACAGGTCCTCGCGCACGTTGCCGGCGGAGGAGTAGAGGACGTCCGACGAGCCGCCGACGTTCTCCGGCGTGACGACGGTCTGCCGGTGCGCCTTGACCTGCGACAGGATCCGGGCGGCCGACTGCCAGTAGAACGCCTCGTCACCCAGCGGCGGGCGCGGCGTGGTGATCCGCCCGTTCGCGATGTAGGCGCCGGGCTGCCAGAACAGCTGACCGCCGTTGGAGTGCACCGACATCATGAACTTGATGTTCGAGAACTTCTCGACCATCCAGATGATGTTCTTCGACTCAGGCTCGGACAGCTTCTCCGGTCCCTGGTAGGTGTCGCTGATACAGCTGTTCGACCCACCCGAGTAGCCGTCGTGAGCCGACCCGACCCGGTAGTTCCGGTTCAGGTCGACGCCCCAGGAGTTACGCCGGGCCGGATCGGCGTTGTCGTCCGGGCAGTGGTTCGTCATGTTCCGGCGCTGCGAGGCGAAGTTGTAGAAGCTGTAGTTCGCCCCGTCGGGGTTGTTGGACAGGATGAGGAAGATGTCGGTGTTGTCGACGATCTTCTTCGTCTCCTTGTCGGACTTGTAGTTGTGCACCAGACGCTCCGCCGTCTCCAGCGTCGTCGTCGCGGGCACCCACTCGCGGGCGTGGTCCTGCGCCTGGATCAGGACACCCGGGTTCCGTCCGTCACGGTGCTTGCCGATCCGCAGGACGGGGATGGTGGCCGGCCCACGCGGCACCTCGCCCTCGGGTGCGCCGGCGCGCTTCTCGGCGAGGGAGTCGGTCAGGGCCACCGGGGACGAAGTCGCCTGGACGACACCGGTGCCCGCGTTGGTGCGATACGGGTGAGCCCGGTCGATCAGGCCACCGGACTGCGTCTTCAGTGCGTTCGCCACCTGTGCCGCGGTGCTCGCGAGCGCTCCGGATGCGTTCTTCGCGAGCAGTACGCGCACGGCCTTGCCGTTGACCTCGACCGCGAGCGGCAGGTCGGCTCCCGGCCGGTTCACGAACTCGACGGTGATGTCGTTGCCACCCTCGTGGCCCCACGCCGCCGAGCTGACGACGACCGCAGCCTGCCCGGTGCCGCCGATCGTGGCCTGCGCCTTGCGCTGGTAGCCGTTCGTCTTGTGCGGCAGGTAGACGATCTGGGCGATGTCCGGGTACTGGCGGGCGATCTCCTCGGCGCGGCTGTAGAGCTGCTGCGGGTGCCGGTAGCCGTCGACGAAGTTCCACTTGTAGGCCGGGTCCGCGGTCAGCGGCGGGGCGCCGTCCTCCAGCCAGTTCGAGACGGGGCCGGTGGCGACGCCGCCGGTCGAGCTCGTGACCCGGATCTGGTTCGGGCGGGTGTCGAGCTTGAACAGGTTCCGGTGGAACATGTACTGCCCGGAGTCGACGAACCGGCTCATCGTCCGGGCAAAGCCGAACGACGTGCCCGCACCCAGGTCGTTCTCGAGCTGCATCGCGACGATCGGGTTCGTCTGCTGCCCCTGGGTGGTCCGTGCCTCGACGTAGAGGAAACCTTGGCCCTTCGTGGTGAACCAGTCGGCGCGGGCGATCCGTACCGTCGCCTCGTGGGCGAACGACTGGACAGCCTGCGTGTTGAGGGCCTGGAGGCCGCCGTCGGCCTCGTCGCTCCATTCGAAGCTCTGGTCGTCGCCGAGGATCTCGACGCCCATCGCCTCGAGTTCGGTGATCTGTTCGGCGGTCACCACCGCCTCGCCTTCGATGCCGTCCGGCACCCGCTTCAGGCCGTGCTCGATGTCGAAGCCGGCGGCGACGACCTCGTCCAGCATGTCGGCGCCGGTCAGCTGGATGCGTACCAGCTCCGGTTCATCGGAATGGGTCTGCCCCGAGGCCGCCGTGGTTGTCGACCCCGAAGTGTCCGCGCCGGCGGGCGCCATGAGGACGCTCCCCACCAGTACGGGCACCGCGAATAGCGCGATGCGTAGTTGTGTGCGTCGCACACTCCCCTCCTTCTGCTTGTGGCATTAGTTGATGTGCTGGCCGGCCCGGGTGTTCGGGGGTCGGGCCGGTCCATGCGGGATGGTCGTACCGGTTCGCGCACGGTGAGCCTGGGTACGACGACGGTCGCCGTCGTGGGCAGCTCGGGAGGGCCGTGAGCGGGCTGGGTGCGGCTGGAGGTTCGCGCGCGGCAGAAGGTCAAGGGCCGGGAACGCGACCGCCGTGATCAGGAAAGCAGGCCCTCCCTCCACCGATCGTCGCATCGGCAGTGTTCGGTCCCTCCCAGGCGGAGTCACGTCGATCTCGACAGTTCCGCAGAGAGAACCCGATGTGCCATTGCACATGTTATATATCGGCGCGTCGCCGTAGTGAACCGCAGGGCCTGGTAGAGACCGGCGGACCACGGTCCTGGTGGGACGCCGTGGGGTTGGCGAGGGTGTCCGCCCTGCGGGTGAACGCCTTCCCGCTACCGCTGCAACATGCCGTCGACGTCCGGGATCACGGCTGCCGTCTGGGTGGCGAGGAACCGTCTGACGAAGGCGCCAACATCGGGGCGGCCGAGATCCAGGTCTCCGTGCGCTCCGTCGGTCACGGTCACATGAACCGGATGACGGGCGGCGAGCAACGCCGCAGCCAGTCCGAGCGTCTGTGTCGGCGGCACGGCTGCGTCGTTCATTCCATGCATGAGCAGCACCGGTGTGCCGGTGCCGACGTGCGCCGTCACCGTGCAGTCGAGGGTAGCTGCGTCGCCGGGCGCGGGGACGTGTCCCAGGAGGCGATGCCAGGGGTTTCCTTCGGCACGAGCCCGCGGCCAGTCCGGTGCGAGCGGGTCAACCGGAGGTTCGAAGGCCAGCACCGCGTCGACATCGCCGGGACAATCGACTCCGCGCAAGCCGACGTGCAGGGCGAGGTGGGCACCGGCCGAAACTCCGGCCACGAAGAAGGGAGATCCCGGCAACCGGACGGCACGGGCCTCGGCGCGCAGATCGTCAAGCTGCGCCGGCCAGGTCGCCTCGCCACTGAGCCGGTAACGGGCATGCACCACCCGCATCCCGAGGGTTTCGAACAACGACACGTCGGTGCTCTCGCGTAAATACCATCCACCGCCGTGCACCCAAAGAACTACCGCACTTTCCCCCATGATCGCCGATCCTACGGTCGGTAGCCGCTCCACACTCACCTGCGACCGTTACCCCAGCGTCCGCACACATGCGACACTTCGCGCGGCCGAACGGGCCGTCAGGCCGTGGCCGCCGGTGAGGGAACGCGGTACCACCATGACTCACGTTCGTCGTCCAGCGTGTCAAGGTCGTCGTCCGACGGGCGGTGGCCGTACGGCAGCGGCACCGACAACGCGCCGGTCCGCTGCACGATCTGACGCAGTCGCGCGACCGCCGGCCTCTGGCTCAGTTCCTCGGCCGTCAACGGAAGGCCGTCGACGAGCATCTCGTGGACCTTCGTCGACCATGCGCCGCCACAGTCCAGCACATGGCCAGACCTTTCCGCCGACGAACTCGAATGCGATAGCCAAAATAAGAGAGACCGGCAATAGGACCGGCGGGCCGACGCGGGGCTGTCCGGCGCCGCACCCGACCCGACCCGGGACGGCTTGACCTGCGACGACACGCTACCGTCGGGGCGATGCGTACCCCCTCCGGACCAGCCACCCTGACCACGGCCGAGCGCGCGATCGATGCCCGGTTCCGCGCGATCCTGGCCCGGTTGCCCCAGCACGGACCGGCCGGCTGGCTGACCGAGTTCGCTGTCTTCGGACTGAAACAGGCCTGGGCATGCGTGTTCGGCGCGGCGATGCTGGCGGTCATCCTCGCGGCACATCTTTGGTACCCGTCGGACGCCGCACTTACCCGCAACGACTTCCTGACTCTCGCCGCGGTCGCCATCCAGATCGCGATGGTTGCCGGACGGCTGGAAACCCTGCGCGAACTGCGGGTAGTGATCCTGTTCCACCTCGTCGGCACCGCGATGGAATTGTTCAAAACCCATATCGGTTCGTGGTCCTACCCGGGCGACGGCGTACTGCGGATCGGCGCGGTGCCTCTTTTCACCGGCTTCATGTACGCTGCGGTCGGCTCCTACCTGGTCCGGGTCAACCGGCTGTTCGACCTGCATTTCAGCCGCTATCCCAAGCGCTGGGCGACGGCAGCCGTGGCCGTGGCGATCTACGTCAACTTCTTCACCAACCACTACGTCTGGGACATTCGATGGCTGCTCATCGCCGTCGTCGCAATTGTGTTCGGGCGATGCGTCATGCAGTTCCGCATATTCCGGCTCCGCTTGCGGATGCCACTCCTGCTGGCCTTTCTCCTCGTCGCCTTCTTCATCTGGCTGGCGGAGAACATCGCCACCTGGTCGAACGCCTGGCTCTACCCCAGCCAGTTGGACGGTTGGCATCCGGTCTCGCTGTCGAAGCTCACGTCGTGGTTCCTCCTGATGATCATCTCCGTGGTGATGGTCACCTGGATCTCACCGCCGCAGCCGCCGACGACCGACCCGCCCCCGAACGAACTGACTGCCTCCCCTCCCGACCTGCCGAACAGCGTCACCGGCGAAGGAGCATCGAGGCCGAACGCCGCGACAACAGCTGAGCGAACCGCCTCGAACTAAGAGAGACCGGCAATAGGACTGGCGGGGCTACGGCGCGCCCTGGCACTTCGGCTGGCGGCGTTGTCGTCGCCGGCCATGCAACACCGGCATGGCCTCCTCCTCCGCCTTGCCACCCTCGGCCAGGACCCGCCTCGCCTCCACCGCCCTATTGCCGGTCTCTCTAATTGGAAATCTGTCGTCAGTCCGGAGGGCCGCGCGACCGTGATCAAGGAGTTGGCGTCGCGTGGCGCGAGGTTCGGTGCCCGCACGGGCAGCGGTGCCTGAACACGGCACGCCCCGGTTGATCGCCAACGAGCACCACCGCCGAGCCAGGGAGCTGCGCATCGTCCGGCTCGGGTGACAGCCGCCGACGCCGATGGAGCCGCCGGAGGTATCCGGCGGCCCCGGCGCTCGGAATCAGTGCACGATGACCGGCGCCTTCGGCTGGTCCCCGGGCTGGTCTCCGGGCTGGTCGTCCAGCAGGTGCGACCGCTCACGCCGGCGGGGCAGCAACGCAGCCGGGATGAACGTGAGCAGCACCAACGCGAACGCCACCCAGAAGGTCGTGGCGAAGGAGCTGGCGGCGAAGTCGAGCCCGCGCTCGATGAAGGACGGGTCGACCGGGAACTGCTGGGTCAGTTCCGGCCGCTGCTGGGCGGCGATGGCCAGACCGGCCTCGGTGACCGGGTTACCGCTCGGGTCGGTCACCCCGGGGATCGGCTGGGAGCCGTTCAGCTGGTTGGTGAGGATCACCGACATCACGGCGGCGCCGACGGAGCCGCCGATCTGCTGGAGGATATTCACCAGGGTGGAGCCGCGGGCCACCTCGTGGCCGGTCAGGGTCTTCAGCGCCGACGTCATGATCGGCATCATCGTGCCGCCCATGCCCAGGCCCATCACGAACAGCGAGCCGCAGAGCAGTACGTACGAGGTGTTTGCGTCGAGCTGGGTGAAGGTGAAGAACCCGGCGACGATCAACGCCAGCGCGAACGGCACCGTCCGGCCGACCGGCACCTTGTCGGCCAGCATGCCGGCGATAGGCATGGTGAGCATCGCGCCGATGCCCTGCGGTGCCATCAGGAGGCCGGCGGTCAGGGTCGACTCGCCGCGCACCTGCAGGAAGTAGCTCGGGAACAGCAGGCCGGCGCCCATGAAGGCGATGATGAAGACGAACAGGGTCGCCGCCGCGATGGTCAGCCGGCGGTTGCGGAACAGCCGCAGGTCCAGCAGCGGATGCCGTGGCTTGAAGGAGTAGAGCACGAACGCGACCACCAGCGCGGCGCCGACCAGCATGGGCACCAACACCTTGGGGTCGGCGAACGTGCCGGCCTCGGGCAGCGAGGAGACGCCGTAGAGGAAGAGGGCGAGCCCCGGCGAGAGCATCAGCATGCCGAGGAAGTCGAACGACTCCGACGGCTCGGGGTTGTCCTTCGGCAGGGCCATCTGGGCGTAGATGAGCGCGATGACACCGATCGGCAGGTTGATCAGGAAGATCCAGTGCCAGCTCGCCGCGTCGATCAGCCAGCCGCCGAGGATCGGGCCGCCGATCGGGCCGAGCAGCATCGGAATGCCGAGTACGGCCATCAACCGGCCGATCCGGTGCGGCCCGGCCGCCCGCGTCATGATCGTCATGCCGAGCGGCATGAGCATGCCGCCGCCGAGGCCCTGCAGCACGCGATACGTGATCAACTGGCCGATGGTGTCCGCGGTGGCGCACAGGCCGGAGCCGATCGTGAACAACGCCAGGGCGACCATGTACAGGCGTTTGGTGCCGAACCGGTCGGCGGCCCACCCGGCAAGCGGAATGACCGTGGCGAGCGCCAGGGTGTAGCCGGTCATCGTCCACGCGACGCGGGCGTAGGACGCGTCGAACTCGTTCTGGAAGGTCGGCAGCGCGACGCTGACGACCGTCACGTCGAGGATCGACATGATCGCGCCGAGCACGACGACGCCCGCCACCTTGAGCACCGCGGCGTCGAGCTTGTCCGATGTCGCGACAGGCGGTGGTGTCGCGACAGGTTGCTGAGTCACGAAGTCTCCTGAATTGGAATTAGCCGGGTGAACGGTGGTGGTGGCACCGTGCCCAAGGCGGGCGTGACGTGTGGAGGGCGAGGCCCGCAGCGCAGATTAGCTGTCGCCACCGACGCTCCGCCGCCGGATTAGCCGCCAGCAGATGGGCCAGTCAGGTGTTCCTCGTCACTGGCGCCTCTCCTCGCAGCGCTCGCCGGGGCCGACGCGCGGCACGGCGACTGGACCGGCACACGGCGGCGAGGCCACGGGGTACCGGGCGGCGAGGGCGGCATACCCGCGATCGGTCACCGGGTCGGGTGAGTGCGGCCGTCACGTACCGGCGGCGCGCACTTACCGCCGCCTGGCGCAACGCGCTAGACCAGGGTGACCGCTCACCGGAGCGGGGTTCCGAGGCCGTCCTGGAGGGGGTTGAACGCCGTGCCGACCGATGGCCCGAGCTGTCGTATCGCGGGCGCCGAGGCGGTCGCGGACGCGATCCTGTACGAGGGCTACCTGCTCTACCCCTACCGACGCTCGTCGGGCAAGAACCGGGTCCGTTGGCAGTTCGGAGTCCTGGTGCCCCCGGCCTGGGCGCAGGCGCACGGGCTGGTCGACAGCGGGGTGGCCGGCTCGGCGGAGTCGCCGTGGCAGCAGACCGAGTGCCTGGTGGAGGCCCCGGACACGGCGACCGTCCGCATCCGGCTGCGGTTCCTGCACCTGCAACGCAAGGTGGCCGAGCGGCGGACGCCCGACGGCGGGCACCGGCCGGTGGACCGGATCGAGGCTGGTGACCGCACCGAGCTCAGCTTCGACGAGGCGGTGCCACGGGAGTACGACATCGAGGCGTCGGTCGGCGACCTGCGGCAGGGCCACCGCCTGGACGTGCGGGTGCCCGGTGGGGAGGACGTCGAGCCGCTCGTCGACGACCGGGGTGAACCGGTCGGGCGGGTGGTGCGCCGACGCTGGCCGTTGTCCGCGTCGGTCACCGTCTCGGCCGCTCCGGCCGAGGCACCCTTCCCCCTGCTGCGGCTCCGGATCCACGTCGAGAACACGGACGGGACCACCGCGCCGGACAGTCCGCGGGACGCGGCGTTGCGCTGCTGCCTGTTGGCGGCCCACACCCTGGCCGGCGTCAGCGAAGGGCGGTTCCTGTCGCTGCTCGACCCGCCGGAATGGGCGGCGCCCGCAGCACGGGGGTGCCGCAACGTGCACACGTACCCGGTGCTGGCCGGCGAACCCGGCAGTGTCGACGTGCTGCTCTCCTCACCCATCATCCTCTACGACCATCCGCAGATAGCGCCGGAGAGCCCCGGCGACCTGCACGACGCGGCCGAGATCGACGAGATTCTCTCGCTGCGGACGCTCACCCTCACCGACGCGGAGAAACGTGAGGCGCGAGCCACCGACCCCCGTGCGGCCGCGATCGTCGACCGGGTCGACAGCATGCCGCCCGAGGTGCTCGAACGGCTGCACGGCGCGATCCGGACCCTGGCGCCCGTAGGCCGCGACGCCGACAGCGCCCCGGAGCGGCCGTGGTGGGAGCCCGGCGCCGATGCCGGGATCACTCCGGAAACCGAGACCCTCCTGGTCGCGGGCACGCTGCTGGCACGGGGCAGCCGGGTCCGGTTACGGCCGCGCCGGCGCGGCACGGACGCCCACGACATGTTCCTGGACGGCCGCACCGCCCGGGTGGAACAGGTGCTGCTCGACGTGGACGGGACGCGGTTCCTGGCCGTGACGGTGGACGACGACCCGGGCGCGGAGCTGCACCAGTGGTACGGGCGCCTGCGTCACTTCCGGCCCGAGGAGGTCGAACCGTTGACCGGGGAGGTGGCGGCACCATGAGCAGCCCTGGCGGTGGCCGGATCCTGGTGGCCGGCATCGGCAACATCTTCCTCGGCGACGACGCGTTCGGTGTCGAGGTCGTCCGGCGCCTGCGGGACGTGGTCCTCCCACCGGGGGTGGATGTGTCCGACTACGGCATCCGGGGGATGCATCTGGCCTACGATCTGCTGGACGGCCGGCACGACGTGCTGGTCCTGGTTGACGCGTTGCCACTGGACGAGCCGCCCGGGACGTTGGCCGTACTCCGGGTGGACCTCGACGACCCGGGCTGGACGCTGCGGCCGGCCGACGTGCTGGAGGCGCCGGCCGCCGATGGGCACGGCATGGATCCCGAGTCGGTGCTGCGCCTGCTGCGTGGCCTGGGCGGCAGCGTCGACCGCGTCCTCGTCGTGGGTTGCCGGCCCGCTGTCCTCGACGAGCGGATGGAGCTGTCGGCGCCGGTGGCCGCCGCGATCGACGAGGCGGTCCGAACAGTGACCGGGATCGTCCGGGAGGAAGCCGCACGGTTGGCCGGCGGCGAGGGGGCGACACGAGGCACGCCCACGGATGGCAGCGAACGGGGGGTGAGCACACATGCATGAGACAGGTCTGTCCGAGGCGATCGTGGCGGCGGCGGTACGCCGGGCGAACGGGCGCCGGGTCACCGGGCTGCGGGTGCGTATCGGTGGTCACCCGGTCGACCGGGATGTCGTCACGCAGGGCATCCAGTTGGCCGCGGCCGGCACGGTCGTCGCGGACACCGCCGTCGACCTGGTGCTCGAACCGATGACGGTGGCCTGCCACGACTGCGGTCGCAGCGGGCCGATCGACGACCACCTCGCGATGGTGGCCTGCCCACGGTGCGGGGGTGTCGACATCGACGTGACCGGCGACGACGACGTGGTCCTGGAGTCGATCACGGTGGAGAACGTCGAAGTGGGTGCGGTCTGATGGACGCCACCGAGGTGCTTCGGCACGACCACCGCGTGGTGGAACAGCTGTTCCGGGACTACCGGGCGGCGGAATCGGACGCGCAGCGCCGCGGCGTCGTGGAGATCCTCGTTCGCGAACTGTCGAAACACGCCGCGCTGGAGGAAGTTCTCTTCTACCCGTTCGCCGCGCAGGTGCTGGCCGACGGGCAGGTCGACCGGCACCTCGCCGGGCACCGGCCGATCAAGGAGCTGCTCCTCGAACTCGACCACTGCCGGGCCGGCGATCAGGCGCAGAACGAGCTGATGGAGCGACTGGCGTCGGCGGTCGCCCGGCACGTGCAGGACGACGAGAACGAGCTGATGCCACAGCTGTGTGCCCGGGCCGACGAGCAGGCCCTCCACGAGCTGGGCCAGGAGATCGACCAGGGCAAGCAGCGGGCCCCGACACGCCCGCACCCGCATGCCCCGGACAAGCCGCCGGCGCTCACTCTCGCGGCGCCGGTGGCGGCCATCTACGACCGCCTGCGGGATCGGATGCAAGGGAGGCCACGCACATGACCCAGCAGATGCGCGACACCGCGGTGATCCCGCAGGAGAACGGCTTCGACGAGGTCACCATCCTCTGGATCTCCGAGGGCATGAGCTGCGACGGCGACTCCGTGTCGATGACGGCTTCCGACCAGCCGGCGATCGAGGACATCGCCCTCGGGCTCATCCCCGGCCTGCCGAAGGTCAACCTGCACAACAAGGTGTTGTCGCCGACGGTCGGTGGCGAGGATTTCCTGGCGCCGTACCGGAGAGCGGCCCGTGGGGAGATGACCGAGCCGTTCATCCTCGTCATCGAGGGCTCGATCCCGAACGAGAACATCAACGGCGACGGGTACTGGACGTCGTTCGGCAACGACGAGAAGACCGGCGAGCCGCTGACCCTGAACTGGTGGATCGACCAGCTGGCACCGAAGGCCTGGGCGGTCGTCGCCGCCGGCACCTGCGCGACGTACGGCGGCATCCACGCCATGGCGGGCAACCCGACCGGGTGCATGGGCCTGGCCGACTACCTCGGGTGGGACTTCCGGTCCCAGGGTGGCCTGCCGATCGTCAACGTGCCCGGTTGCCCGATCCAGCCGGAGAACTTCATGGAGACCCTGACCTGGGTGCTCTACCACGCCGCCGGCTCGGCTCCGCCGCCGCCGCTGGACCACATGCTCCGGCCGCAGTGGCTGTTCGGCAAGACCGTGCACGAGGGCTGCGACCGGGCGGCTTACTACGAGCAGGCCGACTTCGCGAAGGACTACAGCTCGCCCAAGTGCCAGGTGAAGATCGGCTGCTGGGGACCGGTCATCAACTGCAACGTTCCGAAACGCGGCTGGATGGGCGGGGTGGGTGGCTGCCCCAACGTCGGTGGCATCTGCATCGGCTGCACCATGCCCGGCTTCCCCGACAAGTTCATGCCGTTCATGGACATACCTCCTGGCGGCAGTCTGTCCACGTTGCTCATCAAGCCGTACGGCGCGCTGGTCCGCCGGTTGCGCGGCATCACCAACGCCACGGCCAACCGGGAGCCGAAGTGGCACCACAACGGCCCGGCGCTGACCAGCGGCTACAACCCCCGGTGGCGTCCATACGCTCCGGCAGATCCCCGGCGACAGGCAGCGATGGAGAGGAACAAGCCTTGACCGCGACGAAACCGAAGCCGGCCGTCGGAGCGAAGCCCGCCGAACTGGTGGAGATGGCGTGGGATCCGATCACCCGGATCATCGGCAACCTCGGCGTCTACACGAAGATTGACTTTGCGAACCGCGTGGTCGCCGAATGTCACACCACGTCGTCGCTGTTCCGCGGCTACTCGGTGTTCATGAAGGGGAAGGACCCACGGGACGCGGGCTTCATCACCAGCCGGATCTGCGGCATCTGCGGCGACAACCACACGACCTGCTCCGTCTACGCGCAGAACATGGCGTACGGGGTCAAGACCCCGCCACTGGCCGAGTGGATCATCAACCTCGGCGAGGCCGCCGAGTACATGTTCGACCACACCCTCTTCCAGGACAATCTCGTCTTCGTCGACTTCTGCGAGGCGATGGTCAAGCAGACCAACCCGAGCGTGCTCGCTCGCGCCGAGAAGACCGCGGCCCCGGGCCGGGACATCCACGGCTACCGGACGATCGCCGACATCATGCGGGCCTACAACCCGTTCGAGGGTGAGGTCTACAAGGAGGCGCTGAAGGTCAGCCGGGTCACGCGTGAGATGTTCTGCCTGATGGAGGGCCGGCACGTCCACCCGTCGACGGTCTATCCGGGCGGCGTCGGCACCATGCCGCAGCCGTCGCTGTTCACCGACTACCTGAGCCGGCTGGTCAGCATCCTGGACTTCGTCAAGAAGGCCGTCGCCATGAACGACGACATCTTCGACTTCTGGTACGAGGCGCTGCCCGGCTACGAGGAGGTCGGGCGCCGCCGGGTCCTGCTCGGCTGCTGGGGCGCGTTCCAGAATCCCGATGTCGTCGACTACCGGTACGAGACCATGACGGCCGCGGGGCGGGCGATGCATGTCACGCCCGGCATCGTCGTCGACGGCAAACTGCTCACCACCGACCTGGTCGACATCAACCTCGGCATCCGGATCCTGCTCGGCAGTTCCTACTACAAGGACTGGGCCGGCCAGGAGGAACCGTTCGTCAAGTACGACCCGCTCGGCAACCCGGTCGACATCCGCCACCCCTGGAACCAGACCACCCTCCCGGATCCCGGCAAGCGCGACTTCAACGACAAGTACAGCTGGGTGATGAGCCCCCGCTGGTTCGACAAGACCAGCGGGGAGCATCTCGCGCTGGACACCGGCGGTGGCTGCTTCGCCCGGCTGTACACCACGGCGCTGGCGAAGATGGTCGACACCCCCTACGTCAAGTCGACCGGAAACAGCGTGCTGATCTCGCTGCCGAAGAGCCAGCAACTGCCCGAGATGACGCTGGAGTGGAAGATCCCGCGCTGGTCCAACGCACTGGAACGGGACCGCTCGCGGGCCTACTTCATCGCGTACGCCGCGGCGATGTCGCTGTACTTCCTGGAGCGGGCGATGGAGCGGGTGCGCGGCGGCGACATGCGGGTGTTCGCCGAGTTCGACGTGCCGGACGAG
This sequence comes from Micromonosporaceae bacterium KJ-029, assembly GCA_005402585.1. Classification (GTDB taxonomy): domain Bacteria; phylum Actinomycetota; class Actinomycetes; order Mycobacteriales; family Micromonosporaceae; genus Micromonospora. Next base: position 357,347 of record BIFP01000035.1, read on the forward strand.
GCCATCGGCTGCGGCTTCCACGAGGCCGTACGGGGCATCCTGTCGCACCACATCGTGATCCGGGACCGCAAGATCGCCAACTATCACCCGTACCCGCCGACGCCGTGGAACGGCAGTCCCCGCGACAGCTACGGCACCCCCGGGCCATACGAGGACGCGATCCAGAACACCCCGATCTTCGAGGAGAACGGCCCGGACAACTTCAAGGGCGTGGACATCATGCGGGCGGTGCGCAGTTTCGATCCCTGCCTGCCGTGCGGGGTGCACATGTACGTCGGCGGCGGACAGACCCTCAAGAAGATCCACTCGCCGATGTTCGGCGCGTCGCATGGGTGAGCCGCCGGAGGTCAAGCGGCTCGACGACGGGGCTGTCGAGCTGCGGCTGGCCCGTCTGGACGCCGTACTCGGGCAGCTTGAGCAGACCCCTGGCCGCACCGCCGAGCTGGCGCTGGAAGCAGTCGAGATGCTGACCGAGGTGTACGGCGAGGCGCTGGCCCGGGTCACTGACCTCGCCGCCGGCGACCCCCGCGTGCTCGACCGGATCACCGACGACGACCTGCTGCGGCACCTGCTGCTGTTGCACCGCATCCATCCGGATCCGCTTGACCGGCGGGTGGCCCGTGCGGTCGACGACCTCCGGCCACAGTTGCAGGCGCAGGGCGCCGAGGTCGCGCTGGTCGGTGTCCAGGATCAGGTGGCGCGGATCAGCCTCGCCACCAGGTCGTGCGGGGGTGGCGGTGCGGCCCTGCGGGACCTGGTGCGGGAGCAGGTGTTGACGTTCGCGCCGGAGCTGTCCGCCGTCGACGTGGTGGCGCCCGCTCCGGCTCCGGCGCTGATTCCGGTCACCACCCTGTGGCAGCGGCCGGACCGGCCGCAGGCGACGACTTCGAGCGACGCGGGGCGCGCGGCGGCGCCGCTGGCGTCGGGTGGCGCGACATGACAGCAGGTGCGCTGCAGCGGGCGATCCGCCGGGCGGGGCAACGCACGGCCGCCGAGCGCTGCGGCATGTGCGCCGGAGCGGTCGGCGCCGAGCACCGGCACGTGTGGGACCAGCAGGACGGGGAGCTGATGTGCGCCTGCACGCCGTGCTCCCTGTTGTTCGAACGCGAGGCTGCCGGCGCCGGCCGGTACCAGCTCGTCCCCGACCAGGGTCGACGGCTGTCCGGCCCCGCCGCCGACGAGCTCGGCGTGCCGGTCGGTCTGGTGTTCTTTGTCAAGCAGCCCGACGGCCGGGTGCTCGGGCACTACCCGAGCCCGCTCGGCACCACCGAGTCGGAGATCGACGCCGACGCCTGGCGGGCCGTGGCGGCGCGGTCACCCGCGCTGGCCGAGCTGAAGCCACGGGTCGAGGCGTACCTGGTCTGGACCGGAACGCGGCGCGGCGGTGACCAGCAGTGGCTGGTGCCGATCGACGACTGCTTCCGGCTCGTGGCGCTCATCCGACAGCACTGGAGCGGCATGTCGGGGGGAAGCGCGGTGTGGCGCGAGATCGCGGGGTTCTTCGACGACCTGGGCCGACGGCATGGTCGGCCGTCCGGCAACGACTGATGGAGGGGGCGGTAGTGGGCGAGATCCGAGTGGGCGATCCCGATGTCGAACTCGACGCGCCGGCGCACACCAAGGGTGTGGAGGAGGGCAACTCGCGGAGAAGGCCGCAGCGGGGCCACCACGATGACGGGACGGTGGATGCCCGGCGCTCGACCGGCATCCGGCCCGACAAGCACGGCCCGATCCTGCCGATCATGCCGAACCTACCGCCGGGCTGAGCGGGTCCGGGCGAAGGAGGTGAGCTATGCGCAAGCTGCTGGTGGTGGCGGCCGGCGTCGCCGTGATCGGGGTGTTCTGGAAGGAACTTCCCGCGCTGCGGCGCTACATGAAGATGGAAAAAATGTGATCGGAGAGGACGAGCGAGTCGATGTGTCTTGGGATTCCCGGCGAGATCGTCGAGATCAAAGCCGGTCGCGACGACCTCGCCATCGTGGACGTGGTCGGCGTCCGACGGGCGATCAACATCGGCCTGCTCGGAGCGGACCGGATCGACATCGGCGACTGGGTGCTGGTCCACGTCGGATTCGCCATGTCGAAGATCGATGAAGCCGAGGCCGCCGCCACGTTGGCGCTGCTGACCGGCCTCGGGCAGGCGTACACCGACGAACTGCAGGCGCTCGCGGAATCCGATATCAGCTAGGGAAGACAGATGCGTTTCGTTGACGAGTACCGCGACGCCGACAAGGCCCAGGCGTTGGCCACCCAGATCGCCGCACTGTGCGAGCCGGGGCGGCAGTACAAGTTCATGGAGGTCTGCGGCGGGCACACGCACACCATCTACAAGCACGGGATCGAGGACTACCTGCCGGAGAACGTCTCGCTCGTGCACGGTCCGGGCTGCCCGGTCTGCGTGATCCCGATGGGGCGGGTCGACGACGCCATCGCCATCGCCCACGAGCCGGGCGTCATCATGACGTCGTTCGGCGACATGATGCGGGTTCCCGGCGGGAACGGTTCGTTCCTGGACGCCAAGGCGGCCGGTGCGGACATCCGGATGGTGTACTCGCCGCTGGACGCGCTGAAGATCGCGCGGACCAACCCGGACCGCCGGGTGGTCTTCATGGCGATCGGGTTCGAGACCACCTCACCGTCGACCGCGATGACCGTGCTGCGGGCCGCCGCCGAGGGCATCGACAACTTCTCGGTGTTCTGCAACCACGTCACCATCCTTCCGGCGATCAAGGCGATTCTCGACTCACCCGACCTGCGGCTCGACGGCTTCCTCGGCCCCGGGCACGTCTCCACCGTCATCGGCTGCCGGCCGTACGAGTTCATCGCCCGAGACCACGGCAAACCCCTGGTGTGTGCCGGGTTCGAGCCGCTGGATCTGCTGCAGTCGGTGTTCATGCTGCTCAAGCAGCTCACCGAGGGGCGCTGCGAGGTGGAGAACCAGTACACCCGGGTGGTGCCCTGGGAGGGCAACCTGCGGGCGCTGGAGGCGATCGGCCAGGTCATGCAGCTGCGGCCGTACTTCGAGTGGCGCGGCCTCGGCTTCATCTCGCACTCAGCGCTGCGGATGCGCGACGAGTACGCGACGTACGACGCCGAACAGATCTTCGAGGTGCCCGGGGTACGCGTGGCGGACCCGAAGGCGTGCCAGTGCGGCGAGGTGCTCAAGGGGGTGCTCAAGCCCTGGGAGTGCAAGGTGTTCGGCACCGCCTGTACCCCGGAGACCCCCATCGGCACGTGCATGGTCTCCTCGGAGGGCGCGTGCGCGGCCTACTACAACTTCGGCCGCTTCACCCGGCAACGGCTGACGGAGGCGGCGCGGGCATGACGACCGAACGCACCGCCGAATGGGCCGAGCGCGCGGTGGCCGAGGCGGAGGCGGCGACCGACCACGAGTCGGGCCGGATGTCGCCGGAGGAGCAGGTACTCAAGCGCATCGAACGGGCCCGCCGGCGCGCACCGAAGATCCGGGAGAGCCGGATCACCCTCGCGCACGGCGCGGGCGGGAAGGCGACCCACAGCCTGATCGAAGGGCTGTTCGTGGCGGCGTTCCGCAATCCGACGCTGGAGGCGCTCGACGACGCCGCGGTGCTCTCCGTGGGCACCGGCCGGCTCGCCTTCACCACTGACTCGTACGTGGTGTCGCCGCTGTTCTTCCCGGGTGGCGACATCGGCGATCTCGCGGTTAACGGCACCGTCAACGACCTCGCGGTCAGCGGTGCCCGGCCGCTGTACCTGTCGGCCGGGTTCATTCTGGAGGAGGGTTTCCCCGTCGCCGACCTGCGACGGATCACCGCGTCCATGGCCGCCGCGGCGGCGCGGGCCGGGGTCCAGGTGGTCACCGGCGACACGAAGGTGGTGCAGCGGGGCAAGGCCGACGGCTGCTACATCAACACCGCCGGCGTCGGCGTGCTGGAGCGGCCGGTGAGCCTGGGCATGGCGCACATCCGCCCCGGTGACGCGATCGTCGTGTCCGGTCCGATCGGCGACCACGGGGTCACCGTCATGCTCGCCCGCGGCGAACTGGACATCGCCGCCGACCTCGCCTCGGACACCGCGGCGCTGCCCGGCCTGGTGGACGTCCTGCTGGACGCGGCTCCCGGGGTACGGCTGCTGCGCGACGCCACCCGGGGCGGCGTGGCGACCATCCTCAACGAGGTGGCGCAGGCTGCCCAGGTCGCCGTCGTCGTCGACGAGTCCGCCGTACCGGTGCGTTCCGCCGTGACCGGCGCCTGCGAACTGCTCGGCATCGATCCGCTCTACGTGGCCTGCGAGGGACGCCTGGTGGCCGTGGTCGACGGCGCGCAGGCGGAGGTCGCGGTGGCCGCGCTGCGCGGCCACCCGCTGGGTGACGGCGCCGCCGTCATCGGCCGCGTCGCCGCGGACCCACCCGGGATGGTGCTGCTCAGGACCGCGTTCGGCGGCACCCGGGTGGTCGACATGCTGGTCGGCGACCCGCTCCCCCGCATCTGCTGAGGGCAGGTGTAAGGAAGGGCCCCTTCCTATCGCTTTTTGTATAGGAGGGGGCCCTTCCTAACATTTCAAAGATTGGTGCCGCGCCGCGGCCACCACGGCCTGGCCGAGGGAGATCCCGCCGTCGTTGGGCGGAACCCGCGAGTGTACGAGCACCCGGAAGCCGTCATGCTCCAGCCCGCGCACCACCCGGTCGAGCAGCAGGACGTTCTGGAAGACGCCGCCGGAGAGCGCGACGGTGGCCAGGCCGGTGCCCTCCCGAACGGCCCTGGCCGCCCGGACCACGGCGTCGGCCAGGCCGTGGTGGAAGCGCGCGGCGATCCGGCCCGGGTCCACGTTGGCGAGCAGGTCCTCGACCACGCACCGGACCAGCCCACGCCCGGCATCGAGGAGCGGCACTGCACCGCCGGACTCGACCGGGTAGCCGCCCCGCTCGTCACGGTGGGCCCGCTGCTCCAGGGCGATCGCGGCCTGCCCCTCATAGGTGATGCGGTCGTGCAGGCCGAGCAGCGCCGAGACCGCGTCGAAGAGCCGGCCGCAACTGGAGGTACGCGGGGAGTTCGTGCCGGTCCGCGCCAGTGCCACCACCGCGGGCCACTGCCGCTCGTGCCGCCGCAGCAGCGGCAGATCCGGTACGGCGTCGCCGTAGATCTCGTCGAGGTAGGCCGCCGCCATCCGCCACGGCTCACGCACCGCCGCTGCCCCGCCCGGCATCGGTACCGCGCCCAGGTGACCGACCCGCTCGAACCCGGTCCGGTCCGCGACGAGCAGTTCCCCGCCCCAGAGGGTGTCGTCCGGGCCGTACCCGAGACCGTCGAAGGCGACGCCGATCACCGGGCCGGGTTCGCCGTTGTCGGCCAGGCAGGACGCGATGTGGGCGTGGTGGTGCTGGACGCCGCACAGCTCGACGTCACCGCGCTGCAGGGCGTACTTGGTGGACAGGTACTCGGGATGCAGGTCGTGGGCGACGACCTCCGGCCGGACGTCGAACAGCCGGGTGAAGTGCGCGATGCCGTCGGTGAACGCCCGCAACGTCTCGTAGTTCTCCAGGTCACCGATGTGGTGCGAGACGAACGCGCGCCGCCCCTTCGCCACGCAGAAGGTGTTCTTCAGCTCCGCGCCACAGGCCAGCACCGGTCGGTCGAACCGCCAGGGCAGGGTGATCGGCGCGGGCACGTAGCCACGGGACCGCCGCACCGGCAGCTCGCGGCCCCGGAACACGCGTACCACCGAGTCGTCGGTCCGGACGTGGATCCGCCGGTCGTGCAGGAGGAAGCCGTCGACGATCGGCGCCAGCCGGCGGCGGGCGTCGTCGTCGCGGTACGCGATCGGCTCGTCGGAGACGTTGCCGCTGGTCAGCACGATCGGCGTGGCCAGCCGCCCGAGCAGCAGCTGATGCAACGGCGTGTACGGCAGCATCACGCCCAGGTCGCGGTTGCCCGGCGCCACCGACCCGGCGACCGGGGCGTCGGCGCGGCGCGGCAGCAGCACCACGGGACGGCGGGCGCCGGTGAGCACCGGCTCGGCCGCCGGTGCCACGTCGACCAACGTACGCGCCGCCGGCAGGTCGGCGGCCATCACGGCGAACGGCTTCTCCTCGCGGTGCTTGCGGGCGCGAAGCGTCGCGACCACCCGTTCGTCGTCGGCCCGGGTGGCAAGGTGGTAGCCGCCGAGGCCCTTCACCGCGACGATCCGGCCCTCCCGCAGCCACCCGGCGGCGGTGTCGAGCGGTTCGCCGGGCACCGGTGTGCCGTCGGCGGCGACGAACCGGAGGGTGGGACCGCAGGCGGGGCAGCAGACCGGCTCGGCGTGGAAGCGGCGGTTCCTCGGATCCGCGTACTCGGCGGCGCAGTCGGCGCAGAGCGGAAACTCGGCCATGGTGGTGGTGCGGCGGTCGTACGGAACGTCCTCGACGATGGTGAAGCGCGGGCCGCAGTTGGTGCAGTTCGTGAACGGGTACCCGTGCCGGCGATCCGCCGGGTCGGACAGCTCGGCGAGACAGTCCGGGCAGGTGGCGGTGTCCGGGGAGATCAGGGCGTCCCGGCCGGTGCCGGTCACGCTGGTGACGATGGTGAAGCCGGGCGCGCCAATCGGCGGGAGCGGCTCGGTGGTGAGCCGATCGACCTGGGCGAGGGCCGGCGCCCGCCGGCTGAGGTCGCTCACGAAGGCGGCCAGCCGGTCCCCGTCCCCTTCGACCTCGACGAAGACGCCCGCGGTGTCGTTGCCGACGAAGCCGGCCAGGTCGTACTCGGTGGCGAGCGCATACACGAACGGCCGGAAGCCGACTCCCTGCACGATGCCCTCGACCCGGACATGCACCCGCCGCACGCTGGCCAGTTCCATGGCGCTCAGAGGTCGCCGGTCAACGCCTGCTGGGTGAGTTCCCAGAGCACGTGGTAGACCGTCGTCTGCGCCTCCTGGACCCGGTGCACCGACGCCGACGGCACCACGAACAGGTGGTCGACGAACTCGGATTCGGCCATCCGGCCGCCGTCGTACCCGGCGATCCCGACGGTGAGCATGCCGCGCCGGGCCGCTTCCTCGAACGCCCGCAGGACGTTGTTCGATCCGCCGCTGGTGGACAGGCCCACGGCGATGTCCCCGGCCCGGCCGAACGCCGCCACCTGCCGGGCGAACACCACCTCGAACCCCACGTCGTTGGAGAGTGCGGTGATCAGCGCGACGTCGTGGGTCAACGAGATGGCCGGCAACGGGCGGGCAGTCGTCGGTGGGTGCAGGAACAGCTGCGCGACGTCCTGCGCATCGGTGCTGCTGCCGCCGTTACCGAACGCGAACAGCGTGCCGCCGGCCTGGAAGGCGGCGGCGCAGCGGCGGGCGCAGTCGATCAGTCGCGGCCCGTGCTCGGCGACCAGGGATTCGCGCAGGGCGACGATCTCCGCCGCCTTCGCCGCGGTGGACCGCGCCACCTCGGCCAACACGGCGTCCACGTCGGTCGGTCGGGTGCCCAGGAACGGGTAGAGCGACCCGATCGCGCCGTCGACCTCGGCACTCATGACGACCGCTCCACCACGGCGATGGCCTCCTTGGCATGCACCAGCACGACGTCGCCCGGTCCCGCCTCGACCAGGGCCACACTGATCTCCTCCGGCCCGGCGTCGGTGTCGACCACGGCCAGGCCGCCGGCCAGCATTTCCCGCACCCGGACGGCGACCGCCACGTCGGAACAGGTGATGCACACCTCGTCGTGGCACTCGGGCACCGCCCGGGTGGACGGCGGGCCGAGCCGCAGCGGCTGTCGAGTCACCGGACCGCCTCCGGTTCCAGCACCCCGGGCTGCTCGAACAACACGTGCACCAACTCCCACAGGATGTGATAGATCGTCACGTGTACCTCCTTGACGATGCACGGGTCGTCGGAGCGGGCGACGACGACATGGTCGGCGATGCCGTCCCGCGCGATGTCACCGCCGTCGCCGCCGAGCAGCCCGACGGTGAGCAGACCAAGGTCGCGGGCCGTCGCCAGGCCACGCCGTACGTTGACGCACCGGCCATCGACGGACAGCCCGAGCGCGATGTCCGCCGGAGCGGCGAGCAGGCTCAGCTGAGCGGCGAACACCTCGTCGAAGCCCTCCGCCTGGGCGATACCGGTGAGGGTGGCGGCGTCGTTGGTCAGCGAGATCGCCGGCAGGGCACGTTTGCCCACGATGACCGGGTGGACGAACTCCACCACGACGTGCTGGGCGTCGGTCGCCGGACCGCCGTTGCCGAAGACGATCAGCTTTCCACCGCGGTGGAAGCGCACGGCCATCTCGTAGCAGGCCTGCGCTATCCGCGCCGCGTCGGCGGCGAGCGCCTGCGCGGGTGCCACCCGGCGGGCGAACGCCCGGCCGACCGCCGGGTTCACGGACGACACCATGCTCCTCCGTTCACCGTCGGGTCGCGGCGTACTGCTCCACGCCGTCGGACCGCGTCCGCTGGAAGGCGCCCGCCGAGCGGCGCAGACAGCCGCCGATGACCTGGTCGAGTTGCGCCAGCCGGACCGTCCACGCCCGGAGATCGTCACGGCCCTTGGGGGTGACCTGGTAACACCGGCGGGCCGGACCCGCTCCACCGGTCTCCCACACCGAGACCAGCGACCGGTCGCGTTCCAGGCCGCGCAGCACCCGGTAGACGTGACCGGGTTCCACATCGGGCATGCCCATCCCCCGGAGCCGGTCGATCAGGTCGTACCCGTGGCCGGGCCGTTCGAGGACCAGAAGCAGGAGGAACGGATGCAGCAGACCGCGCAGCTCACGTCCGTGCATGCCAATCCTTCCCCAGGCAGAAAACGCCGCTTCTCAAGCAGCTAAGCATGCTTTCCTCCCAAATTGGACCAGAATGCCTGATCGAGCCGATAGTCGGTGGGCAAGACGCGGCCGGGCGAATAGAGTCCGACGCTGTGCAAACCCCCGAAGTCAGCGTTGCGACCCCAGCGGACCGTGCGCGGGTGGTCAACTCCCTGGTCGCCGCGTTCGCCCAGGACCCCGTCCTGCGGTATCTCTTCCCTGACGAGGCCGCCTACCCGCGGTATGCCGCTGCGTTCTTCGGGCACCTGTTCGACAAGCGAGTACGCAAGCAAACCGTCTGGACGATCCAGCGCGGTGCCTCGACCGCCATCTGGGAACCTCCCCTGGCCGGCAACGCAGCCTCTGACGACGACCTCCACGCCCGCCTGCCCGCCGACGCGCTCACCCGTGTTCGCGCCTACGACCGGGCGGTACACGCCGCCTTGCCGACCACCCCATTCTGGTACCTGGGAGTCCTGGGAACCCACCCGGACAACGCCGGCCGTCGGTGGGGCCACGCGGTCATGAACGCCGGATTGCGCCGAGCCGCCGCCGACCGCCTGCCCGCCGTCCTGGAAACCAGCAACCCGGTCAACGTCGAGCTCTACCGCCGCGCCGGATGGGAGGTCGTGCGCAGCGTGACCGACCCCCTACCCATCTGGATAATGCGGCAGTGACCGGCCGGCGACCGGGTACGTGGCCCTCCCGGCGCCGGCGGTCCGGCGTCGAAGCCGGCCAAGGCTTGGCGGCATTGCGCCGGCCCCGGCGTAGCCGGGCTGGCCTAACCCGTCATTCCAGGTGGCGACCCCACTGTCCGCGATGGATGACCGCATTGGGGTCGCGGCGGCGGCCGGCCACGGTCGGACTCTGCGACGGCAGGTCGTCGGCGCGGTAACCGATGCAGATGCCGCCGATCGGCGAGTACTCGTCGGGGATGGCGAACTCGGCCTTGAAGGCGGCGGTGTGCGCGGGAACGTCGACCTCGGGACGGAAGTCTTCGCCCGCCATGGGTGTGATGCCGAAGAAGCAGGCGCCCAGGCCCTCGTCGACGGCGGTGAGCAGCATCATCAGCGCGGCCATGCCGGTGTCGACATACCAGTACGGTGCCGGCCAGCGGGCCTCGGATCGATCGGCCCAGCCTTTGTCGGCTTCGGCGTACCGGGAGAGGTATGCCGCCTTGTGGGCGAGCGGCACCACCACGAGCGGCGCGTTCTGCATGGTCGGGGTCTGCGCGACGCGGGTGGGGACGAACGGCCAGAACCTGGCCCGGTCCTCCGGGTCGGTGAGGGCGAGGAAGGCCCAGCCCTGCGAGAAACCAGCCGACGGCGCCCGCAGGGCACTGGCCAGGATCTTCTCGATGACGTCAGGGCTCAGCGGCCGGTCGGCGTAGTGCCGCACCATCCGCCGGCGACGGATCACCTCGGCGTACTCCATGCCGTAGATCTTGCCACCGGCGCGACGGCTACGCGGGTCGCGACAGCCGCCCGGACCGAATCGCGCGCCTACCGCCGGAAACCCGCCTGCCGTGCGGTTGCCCTTCAGGGGCAGCGGCTGCGAGGCTCGGCCCGTGAATCCGATGCGGTTGATTGAGCTGTCCCCTGGCAAGTACTCCCTGTTGCTGGACGCCGGGACCACGGATGTGGACGACGTGATCGAGGAACTTGGCCACGAGCCCAACGGGTACTTCTGGGAAGGCGTCGCTCAGTTGCTCGTCAGCACCGAGGCCCCGGCACTCGAAGGACGTTTCTCGTACGACCCGGAGGGAGGCATGTTCTGTGCCTACGGTACGGATCGGGAGGCACTGGAGGAGTTGGCCACTCGGATGAGCGCCGTGGCAGCCGACGCCGAACGGGTCCGGCAGTTGATCGCGTTGGCGAGGGCGAACGGCTTCGAGTTCGACGACTGACAGTGATCGTCGGGAGCTGCCGGGAACGCGACGCTCCCGTGATCCACACCCCCGCTCGATCCCGGCACCCGGGGAAGGCGATGCGCCGCCTCCCCCGGGTCCGCGACTCACCCGTCGCTACGCAGAACCTGCCGCGACAGCGCCGGACAGGGGCCGGGTCGGGAACCTGCCCGGTCCGAACATCCCCGCCGGGTCGTACCTGTCCTTGAGCTGGTGGAGCCGGCCCGCGTCCGCGCCGGACCACGAACCGTAGGGGCCGGCGGAGGCCTCCAAGGATCCCTGGAAGTTGGCGAGGGCGGTACCGGGAGCGGCGAACGGCTCGAGCGCGTCGAGGACGCTGCTTACGACGGCCGGCACGACCTGCTCAAGCCCCGGCAGCAGCGGCCCGAGTGCCAGCAGCGAGAACGCCCCGCCCCGACCACTCGCCGCGTTGGGCACGCCCGCCGGCCGCGCCAGAGCGCCGCCGAGGAGCCGCAGTTCCACCATGGCGAGCGGCACGTCGACCTGCGGGCCGGCCACCGCGATCAGCGCGTCCACCGCCTCGGCAGGCAGGTAGCGCAACACGATGCCGGCGTGGTGTTCCGGCATCGGGTCGGTGGGATCGGAGTGGATCGCATCGACGTCGGCGTACGGCATCTCCGCCACCGTGTCGATCAGTGCCGGTGCCGCCGCCCGCATCGGGGCCAGCATCGGGGCCAGCACCCGCTCACCGTCCTCGACGCCGCCCAGGTGCGCCATCCGCAGGTGGACCACGAACCGGCCCCGTAGCGGCTCGGGCAGGTGCGGCAGGTCGGGCAGGCGTAGCAGGGCGATGGACGTCGTAGTCTGCTCGGACAGCGTCGACACCCAGGTCCGGAACGCGTGCAGCACCTCCGCCGTGGCACTCGCCGGGTAGAAGATGCCCCCGCCGTACAGGTGGCGCACCGGAACCAGATCGAATTCGATCGCGGTCACCACGCCGAAGCCGATTCGGCCGGCTCCCCGCAGTGCCCAGAACAGGTCCGGCTCGTGTTCCGCGTCGATCCTCCGAACGAGGCCGTCCGCGGTCACCAGCTCGACGGCCCGGACATGGTCGGCGGCGAAGCCGTAGCTGCGGGCCAGGACCGGCAGACCGCCGCCGAGGGTGTAACCGACCACGCCCACCTGGGAGGACGACCCGTTGAGCGGGGCCAGTCCGTGCTCGGCCGCCGCGTCGATCACGCGCCGCCACCGTACGCCGGCGCCCACCCTCGCCCGGCGGGCGACCGGGTCGACCCAGACCTCGTCGAGGCGCCGAGTGGTGATCAACATGCCGTCATGGACGGCCGACAGCTGGCCGTGGCCGGTCGATTGAACAGCGACCGGCAGGCCGTGTTCGCCCGCCCACCCGACCGCCGCCGCCACATCGCCGGCGTCGGTGGCCCCCACCACCACCTGCGGCTGGTGGACGATGGCCGAGTTGAACCCGGCGATCTCCGCGGTGAAACCGTCGTCGCCGGGGCGCAGCACGGGTCCGCGGACCCGTCCGGCCAGGGCGACGGCGTCGACGAACGTAGGCACCGTTGGCTCCTTGAGAGCAGGGCGCCCATTGGTCGGGCGCCGGATGAGCCGACAGTGTCAACCGGTGCTTGGGTCGCGTTTGGCCCATACTTGGCCGGCGTCCAAGTGGGGTGCAAGTGCCCCGGAGCTCGGCAACTGCGAACGTCAACGAGGGTGGTACGGGCCGCTATCAGGGCAGATGCGCGCCGACTGGCTGAGGCTCGCCTCGATCAGGTGCGCCACGCCCAGCCGTCGATGCGCGGCGAGCGCGGCGCGGGCGTGCAGGTTCGCCTGTTCGACCCGGCCCAGCCGGCGTGCCAGTTCGGCGAGCGGGTAGTGGTTCGAGCCCCAGGTGGCGCCACCGGAGCCGACGCCGGCGAACCGGTCGGCAAAGGGAGCGAGCGTCTCGTAGAGGCGCGCCGGGTCCGGTACGCCGAGCCGGGCGGCGACCAGAGCCCACTGGTACGCCACGATGTCCCAACTCCAGTCGCGGCGGATCGTGCAGCCCCACCGCTCCACCAGTTCTCCGGCGAGCGCCTCGTCGCCGGATTCGCAGGCCGCCAGCACCGCCGTGGGGCGCAGCAGCTCCAACTCGGGCTCGTCGGCGCCGAGGACCAGTTCGTCGAGCAGCTCACCCGGCCGGCCCTGGAAGCGTCGGCTGGTGTAGAGCAGGACCCACCTCATCCACTGTCCGCCCCAGATGTTGGTTCGCCGCTGCTCGGTGAAGGCTTCCTCGACCAGCCGCTCGGCCTCGGCCCATTGTCCGTCGAGGATGGCCCGTCCGCCGACGGCGTAGGTGAGCTGGGCCGCGAGCTCCGGTACGCGGATCTCCGTCAACAGCTGCTGGCACCGCGCCAGTTCGACGTCGTACGCCGCGAGATCACCGATGGACATCAGCAGGATCATGCGGTGCATCCTGGCCATCATCTCCGCCCGCCTGGGCAGGGGGGCGAGCGCGAGCAGCTCGTTCACCGCGGCCAGCCGCTGGCCGTCGTGGTCCGGGACCCAGGCGGCGGCCACCGCGTAGTTGTTGAGGGTCCGCGCCCGCAGTTCCACGTCGCCGTACCGGCGGGCAAGCTCGATCGCCTCCACGGCGAACCGTTCCCCCTCCTCGCGTCGTTCGCCGTAGTACAGCTCCACGGCGAGCGTGCCGAGCAGCACCGCGCGACGCAGGTGGTCGGCCGGGTCGAGCCGGGCGACCTGGTCCTCCAGGATCGCCACCATGCGCTCGTCCACCTGTCCGTAGGCCCGCCAGTTCCAGAGCGTCACGCCACCGAAGACCGTGGCCGCGTCGATCACGAGCGAGTCGTCGCCGAGCCTGGTGCCGAGCGCAACGGCTTCGTTCAGCGCGGCTCGCGCGCCCACGACGTCGCCGGCGAGTCGCCGGGCCTTGCCCAGCTGCACCAACAGCTCACACCGGCGTTCCGCCGCGTCCGCAGCCGTGGGGTCGAGCGCGGCCAGGGCGACCGCGAGGAACTCGACCGCCTCGTCGTAGGCGAGCTGAGCCTCGGCCAGTTCGGCGGCGCGCCGGGCGTAGCTGACCGCCTTCGCCGCGGCGCCGATCCGGGCGGCGGCCGCGAAGTGGTGGGCGAGCAGCCCGATCGTGGCGGGATCGTCGGCCCGGTGCAGGCTCTCGAGCGCCTCGCCGGTACGCCGGTGGACGCGCGCCCGCTGCAACCGGCTCAACTCGGCATAGAGGGCGTCGCGAACCAGGGCGTGGGCGAAGCGGTAGTTCCAGCCGTCCGGCACCTCGACCAGCAGACCGCTCGCGACCGCCGGTTCGAGCAGGCTCAGCACCCGTTCGTAGTCCAGGCCGGCGGCACTTTCCAGGAGCACCGTGTCGACATCGCGTCCGATCACGGCGGCGGCGCGCAGGAGGGCCTGGGTTTCCTCGGGCATCCGGGCGACCCGGCGACCGATGACGTCGCGCACGCTCTCGGGCACCGTGGACTCCGCGGTCGCCTCGTGGCTGCTCCAGCCATCGGGGTGCTCGCTCGCCAGCAGGCGCAGCAGCTCCTTGAGGTAGAACGGGTTCCCGCCGGTCCGCTCATGCAGGGCGGCGACGACGGCCGCGTCGGGTTCCTCCGCAGCCGCCCGCAGGTAGTCACGCACGTCGGTCACGGAGAACGGTTGCAGCGTCACCCGCTCCACGCCCCGCTCGTTCGCCAGCGCGCCGAGCGTCTCGCGCAGCGGCTGGCCGTGCTCGCCCGGCTCCGCCCGCATGGTGGCCAGGACCATCACCGGCAGCCGGCTCAGCATGCCGGCGAGGTGGGTCAGCAGCCGCAGCGAGGCCGCGTCCGCCTGATGCAGGTCATCGATGACCAACAGGGTCGGCTGCCGCTGCGCCACCGTACGCAGCAGCTCACCCACGGCCTCGTGGAGGTGGAACCGCGCCGCGTCCGGGTCCCCCGTCGGCTGCCGTGGCTCTGCTCCCCCGGTCAGCGCGGCGAGCAGGTGCTCCCGCTCGGGGCTCGGCGGGATCGCTTGCAACAGTTGGATCCACGGCCAGAACGCGGGGGTGGTGCTCCCCTCCACGCAACGACTCCAGGCGGCCGCCATGCCCGCCGCCATTGCTCGCTCGACGACTCGTTCGGTGAGGAAGGTCTTGCCCACGCCGGCGCCACCGGCGACGAAGATCAGTCCGCCGCGGCCCCGGGCCGCCGCCCCGAGGCGGTCCCCGATCAACTCCAGCTGCGGGCCGCGCCCCACCATCCTGCTGGTCGACGCCGGCTCCGCTGCGGGCACGGCGGCTGGCCGCGCACCGGCGCTCCCCGGTTCGGGCTTCCGCCGGGAGTCCGGGGCGGGCGGTGGACCGGATGTCGGTGAGGGCTCGGCCGGGCGGGGGGTGAACGCCAGCGCGGGATCCTGGTGGAGGATCGCCCGTTCCAGCGCCTGGAGCTGTGGACCCGGCGGCAGGCCCAGTTGCTCGTCCAGGACGGTGCGTGCCTCTCGGTACGCCTCAAGTGCTTCGGCCTGCCGGCCGTCCCGGTACAGCGCCACCATGAGTTGGGCCCAGGACCGTTCCCGGAACGGGTCCTGTTGCAGCATCGTCCGCGCCTGGGCGGCGGCCTGCGCGTTGCGCCCAAGGCCGAGTTGGGCTTCGGTGAGGTCCTCGGTGGCGTCCTGACGCAGCGCGGTCAGCCGGGCGATCACCGGCGTTGCGAAGGCCTCGTCGGCGAACTCGGACAGCGGCTCGCCGCGCCACTGCGCCAACGCGCCGGCGAGCAGGCGTTCCGCCTCCGCCGGCAGATCCGCGGCGAGCGCGGCCCGGCCGGCCTCGACCTGCGTCGCGAACCGGACGGCGTCGACCTGCTCCGGCCGCACCGCGAGCAGGTAGCCCGGTTCGCGGGTGAGCAGCACGGTCGGCGCGGCCCGTGGTGAGCGGTGCGGCTCCAGGACGCGTCGTAGCTGTGAGATGTACGCCTGCAACGTGCCGGTGGCACTCGACGGCGCCTCATCCGCCCACAGGCCCGCGATGATGCGGTCCAGCGATACGACCCGTCCCGCCTCGAGGGTCAGCAGCGCGAGCACGGCACGCTGCTTGCGCGTGCCGAGGCGCAGCTCCGCACCGTCGGGGGCGGTGACCGTCAGCGGGCCGAGGACACGGAAGTCCAGCGCCGACGGCCGGGGTGCGGCAGGCTCCGGCACGCCCATTCCGCCTCCCCTCTCACAGCTCGCGCACCCACCACGCGGCCTCGGGGTCATCCTCGCCGGCACCGAGACCCGCTGGGAACAGGCCATTCGGTCCGATCGAACAGATCACAAACCCGGCACCGGTGAGCAGCGCGGCCACTGCCGGACACCCGGCGCTCGGCTGAACCCACAGGCGCTGTGCCCCCTCCGCCTGCAGCGCCCTGGACAGCTCGGCGAGCAGCCGCCGGCCCAACCCGCGCCGCCGGAACGGTACCGAAACCGCGAACCGGGCCATCCACGCCGTCGGCTCCCCCGGCCGGTGGTGAACGACGCACGCGGCGAGCGGCGCCATCGAGGAGTCGCTGGAGACGTCGGAGAGGGTGGCGACCCGAAACCCGTCGGCTACCGGCGGGCCGGTCGCCGGGAACGATTCCTGCAACATCCGTAACGCGGCGGCGGCCCGCTCCGGGGCCACCATGCGCAGCAGCAGCGTGTTCGGGGTGGGGACCTCGTACTGTGCCATGCCGCAACGGTGGCACCGGTGACTTGGACGCCACTAGGACGACCGGCGGGCGGGTGCACAGACAATCCCAAGTCGCGCGCCAATGCCTCCTCTGGCAGCGCCAAGCCTTTCGCTAGCCGTTCCCGGCACGGTCAGGCAGATCCCAGAACCTGAGGAGCTACCGTGCGTACTCGATTTCGTCCCCCACCTGCCCTGCGCCGGGTCGTCGGCGCGGCACTGACCGTCACCCTCGTCTCCCAGATCGCCGCGGTACCGACGGCGCTCGCCTCCGGTGCGGCCGATCCGCTCCCGCGCGCCTACCTGGTCGACAGTGTCACCGAGGTGCCCGACGTGGAGTTCTCCGAACCGCTGCTGGCCGTCTCGGCCGACGGCAGCACGGCGGTGCACCTGTCACCCGGCGGCGACGGCCCGTCCGTCCTGCGGGCGGCCGACTTCCGGACCGGGGCGGACGAGATCGTCGGTCTCGATCTCGAAGGGCAGCCGGTGCCCCGGGTCGCGGCGGTCGCGGTCAGCGGCAACGGCCGGACCGTGGCCTTCCTCGCCACCGGCGCCAACGCGGCCGAGCTGCGACTGCCGGGCACGGTCGACCCGGAGATCAGCTCGGCGATCTTCGTCCGGGACCGGCTGACCGGGGCGACGACCTGGGTCCCGGTTCCGGACCTGGGCGTACCGGCCTCGCGCCACGTGCTCAACGGGATCGCACTCAGCGAGGACGGCCGGCGGCTCGCCGCCGAGATCTCGCTGCCGCTGCCGAAGTACGCCCGCATCAACAGCCCCGAGGGGGTGCTGGTGGCGACCCTGGCGGCGGACACCGCACCGGCGGTACGGATCGTCGGCCCGGAATCCCTGGTGGCGGCGGACGCGGATCCCGTGAAGGCGGACCCGGAGGTACGCGGTTTCGCCCTCTCCGGGGACGGGGCGGTGCTGGCGGTCAACGCGTACCGGGACGGCACGCCGGTCATGCTGCGCTTCGACGCGGCCGACGGCGACCGGCTACCCGGTGATCGGATCCTCACCAGCGCCGAGCAGGAGGCCTGGGTGCCGAACCTGGACCGCACCGGACGGCGGACGGCACTCGGCAAGGCGGGTGCCGGCGTGGTCGTTGCCGATCTGGGCAGCGGCCCAGCGGCCGATGTCACCCTGGCCCCGGCGAACCCGGTGCCGTACGTGTCCGGCGATGTCGTGTTCGGCCCCGGCGACCCGCCGACGGACGCCCGGCTCAGCGCCGACGGCAGCACCGTCGCCTTCGTCCGGGCGGGCGCGCTCTGGGCCCAGCCGACCCGGGCCGGGCAGCCGGCGCTGCTGGCCAGCCCCGGCCTGGACGGCCGGATCGCCGACTCGCTTCCCGGCGAGAACCGCTACCCCGACGCCGTGTCCGCCCCGCAGCTCAGCGCCGACGGCACCACGCTGGCCTTCCTCTCCACGAGCACGGCCTTCGTGGCGCCACGGACCGACATCCCGCAGCCGTCACATTTGTACCGTTCGGTGCCGACCGACCTGCCGGCACCGACCTGGCCCGAAGGGGCAGCGCTCGCCGCCGAGACGGGTACGACGACCGTGGCGCTGAGCTGGCCGTTGGCGTTCGGCGCCGTCACGGAGTACGAGATCAGCGTCGACGGCGTGGCCGCGACCACGGTGCGGCAACCGGCGACCCAGGCGGTCCTGTCGAACCTCACCCCTGGCGCGACCGTGCAGATCGCGGTCGTCGCCCGGGACACCGGCGGGCGCGTCTCGGCCCCGCTGAGCATCGACGTGACGCTGCGCGAGGACCTGCCCCCGGGTGACACGCCGCTCTCGGCGGTCGCCGGCCCCGGCGCCCAGGTCAGGCTGCGGTGGGAGCCGTCGACGGCGAGTGGGGTGACCGGCTACCGGGTGCTGCGCGACGGCGTCAAGCTCGTCGACCTGCCCGCCGGAGCGGACAGCTACGTGGACAGGAGCGTGGCCGCCGACACCGGATACCGGTTCGCGGTCGCGCTGCTGCGCGGCACAGAGGAGTTCCCGTTCACCAGGGAGGCGACCGTGCGTACGCCGGCCCTCGCGGTCAGCGAGGCGGCGTGGAACCTGCCGAGGGTCACCGGTACCGCGTATCTCGCCCTCGGCCGCCCGGCGGCCTTCGCCCTCGTCGGCGCCGCGGGGTTCACCGCCACCGCCGAGCTGACCGTACGGACGGTGCAGAACCCGACCGAGCAGATTCGGGTCGAACTGAAGGAGCAGGAGCCGGGCAGGTACACCGGCACCTGGCCGGTGCCCACCGGCGTGCTGGCCGTGACCGCCGCGGTGCTGCACCTCGCCGACGGTGCCGGCAACACCCTGGACCGGCCGGTGAGCGGGCTACCGGCCCAGGTCGGTGGCCTGCTGCGGGTGGACGTCTCGGCGACCGGCGGTGAGCCTGCGGGCCTGCGACTGCAGGTGTGGAGCGAGGCCACGCGGAGCGGAACGCTGCGGGTGCTCGACCGCAACGGGACGATCGAAGTCCCGGTCGCTCCCGCCGTCGACCACCAGATCACCACCACCCGCACCGACGGCCTGGCCGGTACGCCGGCAAAGACGGTCGGGGTCTCCTCCGGCGAGGCGGTGGATCTCGCGATCGCACCGTTCGCACCCGCCTCGCTCACCGTGACGGTGCGTGGGCCCGGGGCGGGTCCGCTGGCGGACCTCCCGGTGGTGCTTACCACCCGCACCGGTCCTCGCTCCGGCCGTACCGACCCGGCCGGCAAGGTCACCTTCAAGGCCCTTGACGCGGCGACGGACGTCAGTGTGGAGGTCCAGGTTCCCGACCACGTCCGGGCCAGGGACGGGCTCGCCGCCGTGCCGAAGCGAACGGTGACACTCGACCCGGGGGTCAACTCTCTCGCCGTCGACCTCGCGACCTTCCCCAAGGTCACGATGCGGGGATCCACAAAGGACGCGGAGGGGCGTCCCTTGCGGGCCACCGTGCTCATCCGTCAGGACGTCGACGGGGTCGGGGTCTCCCACCGCGCCGAATCCGCCGCCGACGGCACCTGGTCGGCGGAGGTGTTCCGGAACGTGTCCACGATCGCCACGGCCACCCGCGTCGGTGTCAAGACCGACGAGGTCACGGTGGACACGGCCGACGACCGACCGGTGGTCTTCGTCTTCCCGGCGGTGTCCGGCTACGTCCTGCACCCGAAGCTCACGACGGTCCTCATCGACGGGAGCCGGACCGAGCTGGCGCTGGACTACCAGAACACACCCGGCTACCAGGCGTTCGTCACGGTCGGCGGCACGCGTGAACTCATCGCCGCTCCCGAGCTGCCGATCGACGCGGCGCCCGGTACCACCATCACGTTCTGTGCCGACGGAGGTTGGCGGGGCATGACCCGAGCATGCGCGGAGGCCGTCACGGGGGATGAACCCGATCTCACCCTCGCCGTCGAGCTCCACGAGATCGCCCGGGTCACCGGGCGGGTGCTCGACCCGGACGGCACGGTGCGGGTCAACAAGACGTGCGCGACGCTCGAGGGTGGAGGAAGCCTTGACGGGGGACGCGCCAGCGGGGACCGCGCCGTCAAGGTGACCCTCGCCGGGTCGCAGCTGCTGATCTCCGCCCCGGCACCCGGCACCTACCTGCTGAGAGTGGCCCCATGCAGTGGCGAGGCCTGGGAGGCACGCCGGCTGGTGACCGTGGTCAAGGGGCAGCAGCTCGATCTCGGTGACCTGCGGCTCACCCAGCCGGGTGGCTTGATCCAGGGGCAGCGCAGCGGCTTCCGCGCGGTCACCGGGGACGTGCAGCCGGGCAAGCTCGCCCACCTGCACGCCGACATCGAATACGGCGACCCGAAGCGCGCGGGCACTGCCCGCCTGAATCTGCCGCCGGGCGTGTCCGTGCCGGACGACGGTGTGCTGCGCGCCGGCCAGCCGGTCGCCTTCACCCGGGAGGAGGGTGCCATCGTGGTGCCCCTGCCGGTCGCACCATCCCGCACCCTGGACGTCCACGTCCGCATGCCGGAGGCGGCCGGGACCGAGTTGCCGTTCACCATGTCGGTCACCTCGGACCAACTCTCCGAGGTGCTCGGTTCGGCAAGCGTCCGGGTGGGCCTGGTAACCCTCCGGGCACCGGCGTACAGCGTCACCGGACGGTTCACCGCCTCCGGTCGCGCTCCCGCCGGGTCATCCGTCGTCCTGTACGACGGCGGCACCGCCATCGCGGAGGCCGACGCGGGCGACGGCGGGATCTGGAACGCCGTCGTGGACCTCGGCACCGCCGGCGACGACAGGGCACAGCACGTACTCAAGGCCGTCAGCACCATCGACGGCGGCGAGGTGGCGTCGGACCCGGCCACCGTCGTGGTCGACCCGCACGCCGGCGTACTGGAATCCGTGAAGATGTCCCAGGCCGGCGAGGTTCGGACGTTCCGGCCGGTCGACGGCGTCGCGCGGTTCCCCTGGACGTGGTACGCGGACAAGGAGGTCACCGTCGAGGCGCGGTTCACCGGTGCCGTCGCCGAGCCGCGCGCTCTGCTCGGGCACCTGGACCTCCCCCTGAGGCCCGTGCCGGGTCAGAGCAACACCTACACCGTGACCACGAAGACCAGGGCCAACGATGTCGGCGACCTGATCATCGGCTACGAGCCGCGGCGGGAGCGTCCGCTTCTGCCGGTCCCGCCGGAGCCGGATCCGGCGACCGCACTCTTCGACGCCGACGACGCGGTGGTCGAGGAGCCGGTGACCGACGGCACCACTGTGAGCCAGCAGTTCACGGTGCCGGTGAAGAAGATGGGCACGGACGCTCGACTTCGGTTCAAGGTCACCGTCGAGCCGCTGCCGGACTACGTGCCCGGCGACGCCGATCGGGCGGCGGCGCGGGCGTCCGGGGTGGCCGTCTACGGCACGTCCTTCTCCGCCGGGGATCCGCTGGTCATCCGGGGCAGCGGAACCTGGTCGGGCACCGCCGGGGCGATCATCGATCTCGACGCGCTGATCGAGAAATCGCCGAACACGCCGATGGCGCGCGCACTCAGCGCGTCCGGGTTCGTCACCGGTCCGGCCCGGTTGCTGTTCGAGTGGGCATTCGTCAACGCCACCACCGATGAAGCCCTCTACTCCGCGCTCACCGGCGGCGACAAGTACCAGGCGCTGAGCGCGCTGATGGACCAGGCCAACAAGTGCCGCGACGGCGAACAGGGCCAGATCTACCACAACGCGGTGCAGCGGTTGATGCGGCGGGCGATCCAGCTCGACGCGTACACCGTGGTGTCGTCCGCGGCGGGCCTGGCGCTTGCCCCGGCGACCCTCGGGCTGAGTGTGGGCCTGTGGGCGGTAACGTGGGGTCTCGGAAAGGCGATCGAGTTCCCTCTGAACAACGACATCGACGCCCTGACCCGGGAGATGAACACCGACCAGAGTTGCCGGTGGCCGACCAGGGGTCCGCGCGACCCGCGCTCACCGTGGCAGCCGGACGCCGAGATCGAGTACCGGTTCGATCCTTCCGGCTTCGTGTACGAGGGCCTGGAGAGCCGCCGGGTCACGGGGGTTACCGCGACCCTGCTGCGGGCGCCGTCGCCCACCGGGCCGTGGCAGCCGTGGGACGCGGCCGCGTACGGCGACCTGAACCCGCAGACCACTGACGACGAGGGACGCTACGGCTGGGATGTGCCTGAGGGCTGGTGGAAGGTGGTCTACACCAGGGACGGCTACCTGCCGGCCGAGTCCCGGGTGCTGAAGGTGCTGCCGCCGCACACCGACGTCAACGTCAACCTCGTCCGTGCCGACCTCGCCGAGGTCGACAAGATCGCAGCCGACCAGGACGGGCTGACCGTCACCTTCACCCAACCGATGCGGGCCGATCAGGTGCTGGACCGTCTGACGGTGACCACGCCGGCCGGCGACCCGGTCGGCGGACGGTGGACGGCCGGGTCCGGACGGGCGCCGGTCGGACACCCGCTGGAGACCCTGCCGCTGGCGACGACGTTCCGGTTCACCGGCGAGAAGCACTCCGGCAAGGTGACGGTTCTCGTCGACGAACTGGTGCAGGACCACGTCGGCCGGTCCGTCGCCGAGGGCACGCAGCGGACGCTCACCGTGGACTGGCACGGACCGGACGCCGTGCCCCCACAGGTCAGCGTCACAGGCGTCGCCGACGGCGGGGTCTACCATCTCGGTGCCGTTCCGTCGGCTGGCTGCGAGACGGTGGACGACGGGTCCGGGGTGGCGACCAAGGCGACCATGACCGTCACCGGCGGCACCGCCGCCGGCGTCGGCCAGTACACGGCGACCTGCGCGGGAGCGCGGGACACGGCCGGCAACGTCGCCGCGCCGGTGTCGGTCACCTACTCGGTCGCGTACGTCTTCGCCGGGTTCGCCCGCCCGGTGGAGAACGGCACCGTGCTCAACAAGGCGCAGGCCGGGCAGGCGATCCCGATCAAGTGGCGGCTCACCGACGCCACCGGAGCCCCGGTGACGAATCTGGCGGCCGCGCCACTGACCGTCACCCCGATCGACTGCACGACGGTCACCCGGCTCGCGACCGTCGAGGAGTACGCCAGCGGCGCCTCGGGGCTGCAGTATCTCGGCGACGGGTTCTATCAGGTCAACTGGAAGACCCCGAAGTCGGCCGCCGGCACCTGCCAGCAACTGCGGGTCGAGCTCGGGGAGGGACCGTCGGTGGCCCACACCGCCCTGTTCCGCTTCGCCGCATGATGTCCTGAACACACCATCAAGGACCGGTGCCCCGGGCGGGAACGTTCCCGCCCGGGGCACTGTCGTGCTGCCTCTCGCCGGCGCTCGCCCCGCAGCGAGCGTGGGCTTCCGTCGGCAGCGAACTATGGTGCGTGGGTGGATGCCAAGACCGATGAGCTGAGGGCTGCGCACGATGTCCTCGCCGAGCTCTACGCCGACCGCCTGGGCGACGCCCTGGACCACATGCCCACCGATCGGGTGGTGCTCGACCTGTTCTGTGAACTGACCCGTACGGCCGGCGTCGGCAGCACCGAAGTCGCCGACATCGGCTGCGGCACCGGTCGGCTCACCCCATATCTCGCGGCGAGGGGCCTCGCACCACGCGGAATCGACCTGTCACCCGAGATGATCCGCCTGGCCCGTCGTGACCACCCCGACTTCGACTTCCACGTCGCTGACCTACGTCGACTTCCCTTCGGCGACACCTCGCTGGCCGGCGTGCTCTGCTGGTACTCGCTCATCTACCTGTCGCCCACCGACCGGTCTGCTGCCTTC
The DNA here is from genome assembly GCA_005402585.1 of Micromonosporaceae bacterium KJ-029. Lineage (GTDB taxonomy): Bacteria > Actinomycetota > Actinomycetes > Mycobacteriales > Micromonosporaceae > Micromonospora. The sequence continues at coordinate 380,876 of BIFP01000035.1, forward strand.
GGCGAACTCGCCCGCGTCATCAAGCCCGGCGGCTACTTCGTGACCGCCTTCAAGATCGGTGACAACCGAGTCCGACGCGCCGGCCGCAGCACCGACCTCGGCGTCGAGTTCGACGTCTACTGGCTCTCCCCCGACGAGGTGGAACGCCGTACGACCGATGCCGGCTTCACCACCGTGTTCTGGGCCGGACGCCCCGCCGAAGGACAGGAAGGCTCCCCACAGGGATACCTGATCGCACGAAAATCCTGACCCGACCGCGGGACAACCGAACCTCCGGACCGAACAACGAGCCAACGGTCACGTGGCTCGACAACGTAGCCTCGTCAGATCGGCTGAGGGTTGTCGCAGTAAGCTGCGTCGATGCACTCCAGGCCGCTGAATGAACAGCCACCGGCGACATGCCCCTCCTGCGGTCAGCCTGGCGTACCTGTCATGTTCGGGATGCCGGCCGGCGTGAAAGTGTTTGATGCGGCCGATGCCGGCCGGCTGGTACTGGGCGGTTGCGTACCCAAGGACCGTCACAATTACTGGGCGTGCCCAGATCGACATCAGTGGCGTGCCGCCGACCTGGCCGGGTGGCGGGCCGCCCTGGACAAGGCGGTGGGCGACGACTCGGGCTAGCGCCTCGCCATGCAACCTTCCACGGGCAATACGGGGCTGCGCCCGCGGCATCCGGCCCAGATCTTGGACAGTTCCCGTCAGCCGAAAACGGCAACTTTCCAAGATCTCGCGTCCGCATCTCACCTTTCGGGAACGAGGCCGCGCGGGGCAAGCACGCACAGGGGTGAACAGGCAGATGATGACCGTCCACCGACGCCCGGGACGACGACACCACACCAGCAGAACCACAGCGAGCGCGTCGAGAAACCAAAGTGGGACGCCCGTGTCGGCTCAGGTATGCCGTTACAGGGTTGCGTCCACATGCGTGATCAGCCGCCCTCAGCGTCTCGAACCATCGCCTCGTGAGTTCGCGAAGTCACTCGGCATCAAGGCGGCTACACCCCCGTACGGCGTCACCGCTGCGCGCGATCGCGGTGGGCTGTGCCACCGGCCCCTGGGCGAAGGCCGACCCAGGGAACGACGTGGACCGGCGTGCGACACGGCAGGCATCATGCCGGCCCCGCTTGGAGCACAAGCGACAAGCACGCCCGACCGTACGAAACCTGCCGCGTCCTGATCCGCGCCGGATGTCAAATACCGATCACCTGCTCCGACCGGTCCGTGACAACTCGTCCGCGCGGCGCGGAGAAACTGGCGAACCTGGAAGGACCCGTCATGAGCGACACGGCCCCGGCGAAGGCCGGGCAGCGGGAATGGATCGCGCTCGCCGTGCTCGCCCTGCCGACACTGCTGGTCTCCATCGACGTGTACGTTCTGCTGCTCGCGCTCCCCCACCTGGCGGTGGACCTGGGCGCCAGCAACATCGAGCAACTCTGGATTACCGACATCTACGGGTTCCTGCTCGCCGGATTTCTGATCACGATGGGCACGCTCGGTGACCGGATCGGCCGGAGGAAGCTGCTGTTGATCGGGGCTGCGGCCTTCGGCGCAGCCTCCGTCGCGGCCGCGTACGCGACGAGTCCGGCAATGCTGATCACCGCCCGGGCCGCGCTCGGGGTGGCCGGTGCGATCCTGGCGCCGTCGACGATGTCGCTGATCCGCGCGCTGTTCCGGGACTCCAAGCAGCTGGGTCTGGCGATTGCGATCTGGGGACTTTGCTTCTCGGCCGGTGCCGTGATCGGCCCGGTGGTCGGTGGCGCGATGCTCTCGCACTTCTGGTGGGGCTCGGCGTTCCTGCTGGGTGTGCCGGCGATGGTGCTGCTGCTCGGCGCCGGGCCGGTCCTGCTGCCCGAGTTCCGCGACCCGAACGCCGCAAAGCTGGACCTGACCAGCGTGGCACTGTCCCTCGTCGCCGTCGTGCCGTCGGTGTACGGGCTGAAGGAACTGGCCAAGAACGGTTGGCAGGCGCTGCCGGTCGTCGGCATCGTGATCGGGATCGCCTTCGCCACCCTGCTCGTCCGCCGGCAACAACGGCTGGAGCATCCCCTGCTCGATCTGCGGTTGTTCACCAACAGGTCGTTCAGCACGGCGTTGGGCGCGATGATGTCGGGCCCGCTGCTGATCGGCGCGATCATGCTGTTCATCACCCAGGACCTGCAATTGGTCGAGGGCCTCTCGCCGTTCGAGGCCGGCCTGTGGATGCTGCCAGCCGTCGCGGCGAACGCGCTGTCGTTCGTCGTTTCGCCGCTCCTGGCCCGCCGGTTCCGGCCGGCGTACGTGATCGGCGCGGGACTGGCGATCTCAGTGTCCGGTCTGATCGTGCTCACTCGGACCGACACGGCGTCCGGACCGACCACCCTCGCGACCGGTTTCGCGTTGATCTTCCTCGGCGCCGGCCCGCTCGTGACCCTGAGCATCCACCTGATCATGGCCTCCGCACCGCCGGAGAAGGCCGGCTCCGCGGCCGCGCTGAGCGAGACCAGCGGTCAGTTCGGCTTCGCGTTCGGGCTGGCGGCGCTCGGTGGCATCGGCGCCGCCGTCTACGACCACCGGTTCACCCCGCCGAGTGGCGTTCCGGCCCACGCCGCCGACGCCGCGCGAGAGAGCCTCGCCGACGCGGTGGTCGTCGCCCGCGACCTGCCCCCGCACCTTGCCGAGGCACTGCTCACGCCGGCACGGGAGGCGTACGTCAGCGGGCTGCACCTGATTGGCGCGATCAGCGCCGCGATCCTCGCGGTCGTCGCGGTGCTGATCGTCGGCCTGCTACGCGACGTTCCGCCGACCGGCACCGATCAGGAGGCCGGGTCCACCTCCGCGAGCCGGTCGGCCCGTGCGCGAAGGTAACGCTGCTCGGGCAGGCTGGTGGTACGACGGGACGCGAGCAGGTAGGTCTCCCGGGCGGTGGCCGTGTCTCCGGCGAGTTCCAGCAGGTGAGCGCGGGTGGCCGCGAGTCGGTGGTGACGTGCCATCCGATCGTCGGTCGCGAGCGCCGACACCATGGCCAGGCCGGCCTCCGGCCCGTCGGTCATGGCCACGGCGATGGCGTGATTGAGCGTGGCCATGGGTGTCGGCGCGATCCGGCACAGCACCCGGTAGAGAAATCTGATCTGCCACCAGTCGGTGTCCGCCACCTGGGGCACCTGCACGTGGAGGGAGGCGATCGCCGCCTGCAACTGGTACGGGCCGAGCGGCGAGCACAGCATCGCGTCGGTGACCAGCCGGGTCCCCTCCTCGATCAGGTCGCTGTCCCATCGCGTCCGGTCCTGCTCGGCCAGCGGAATCAGACCGCCCTCGGCGTCGGTGCGGGCCGCGCGGCGGGCATCGGTCAGCAACATCAGCGCGAGCAGGCCGGCCACCTCCCCATCGTCGGGCAGCGACCGGTGGATGGCTCGGGTGAGCCGGACGGCCTCGGCGGCAAGGTCGGGTCGATGGAGGTCACGGCCGGAACTCGCGGTGTAGCCCTCGTTGAAGATCAGGTAGAGCACGTGCAGGACGGCGCCCAGCCGCTCGGCGTACGCCGGGCCCGCAGGCTTGTCCAGCGTCGTGCCGGCGGCCCGGATCCGTTGCTTGGCACGGCTGATCCGCGGTCCCATCGTGCCCTCGGGCACCAGGAATGCGCTGGCCACCTCGGCAGTGGTCAGACCGCCGACGGCGCGCAGCGTGAGGGCGACCTGCGACGCCGGAGTCAGTGCGGGGTGGCAACACATGAACAGCAGGGTCAGGGTGTCGTCGTGGTCGCGTGGCACCGGCTCACCGGGGCCGGGGGCAACCATGGCGTCCGGAGGTTCCCGGCTGGCGCTGGACAGTTCCCGGTCGCGGCGGGCCCGTTCGCTGCGGATCTGGTCGACGACCCGGCGGGACGCGACCGTGATCAACCACGCGCGCGCGTGGTCCGGCAATCCGTCGGCCGGCCACTGGACCGTCGCCGCCAGCATGGCTTCCTGGAGCGCGTCCTCGCAGGTGTCGAAGTCGTGGTATCTGCGCAGGAGTGCGCCGAGAACCTGCGGTGCCAGTTCCCGCAGCAGGCGACCGAGGTCCTCGTCGCTCACGTCACTTCTCCGGGCCGGCGGCCAGCATCACCAGTCGCACCTCGACCGTGTCGTGGCGGGCTGCCGGGATCGTCGCCGCCAGCCCCACCGCGCGAAAGCGGTCCTCGCAGTCGACCAGCACCGCTCACACTTCCGACGTCGCTTCGGCCCCCGCCGCGAAGACCACCGGGCGGACCTCGATACCGAGCCCGTCCACCTTGGCGTCCGGGATCATCGCCGCCAGTTCCAGAGCACGGTCCCGGTTCGCGCACTCGACGAGGTAGTAGCCGCCGAGGAACTCCTTCGCCTCGAGGTACGGCCCGTCGCTCACTGTGGGCACGCCGTCGCGAACCCGGACGACGGCGCTGGCGGGAGGGTCAGCCAACGCGGTCGCCCCGAGCAGTTCACCGGATTCGCGAATGGCCTCGATGAAATCACCGTGGCCGTTCATCACCTCCGTGCGTTCGTCGTCGGTGAGCGCCTGCCAGATCTGCGGGTTCATGTGCATGATCAAGAGGAACTTCACGTCTTCGCCTCCTCAGCAGCGGGCGCCCTGGTGACGCCCCTCGCCTGGTGGTCGTCGCCGCACCGCCGGACTTGACATCGCCCCGGCAAGTGTCGACATGGTGACCCGGATCAGACCGTAACCCGCAGCTCATGGCAGTTGGCTCAACTGTTCCTTGCGTCGTAGCAGGGCCGCGCGCACGGCGAGCGGTGCTCCGTTTGCCAACTGGCAGCGAACCACCAACAACTCATCGGCCATCTGCCCTCCTTCGCCTGTTCAGTCGCGGCCGGCGCCGGGCAGGTTCGCGCTTCATCGCCTCCGGGCATCTCGACAACGAACAGTGGAGCGACACCGACCTGTTCCAACGTGGCATCGACGCCATCCTCGCAACCCCACGAGAGGTCTAGCGCCATCCCACGTCTCAGCCCGGGGGCGGACGATACGGTCGTCACCCGCTCGATCACGACCAGTCCCTCGTCCGCCGCGTCGACAAGCTGCCCCAAGGCGCAGAGAAAGGTGGCGCGATCCTGCTGGTCGACGCGGAGATCGGTTCGGATCCCGGCACTCGGGCACTGTGGGCCGTTGCCCGGGAGGTCGAACCGATGGTGTGATCTCAAGCCATGAGAGTCAGGGTCGTCGGTGCCGGTGTCGTGGGCTTGACCAGTGCGCTCTGTCTGGCGCAAGCCGGTCATCAGGTCGAGGTGGTAGCCGCGACGACGGGCAACGGCACCACGTCGTCGGTCGCCGCCGCACTCTGGTACCCCTATCGCGCGTATCCCAGAGCGGAGGTGACTCGCTGGTCGGCGACCACCTACCAGGTTCTGCGCGGTCTCACCGCCGATCCGAGCTCCGGAGTCCGGATGCGCTCCGGGCGGGAGTTGTTCCGCCAGCGCACCTCCGACCCGTGGTGGCGAGATGCGGTTCCCGAGCTGGGTCGGGTCGCCGTCGAGCGACTGCCGCCCGGCTACGTCGACGGTTACGAACTGAGGGTTCCGGTGGTGGACATGGCGGTGCATCTGCCGTGGCTGCTCGGTAAGTTGGCGGCGGTCGGGGTCGTCCTCCGGGTCGGCCAGGTGGACGATCTGGCGGCGGCCTTCGAGGGCGTCGACGCCGTGGTGAACTGCACCGGGCTGGCGTCGCGCAGGTTGCTCCACGACGAGACCCTCACCCCGGTACGGGGACAGGTGGTCGTCGTCGCCCAGTTCGGCCTCTCCGAATGGTTCCTCGACCAGAACGACCCTCGACAACTCGTCTACGTCGTACCCAGGAACGACACGGTGCTGCTCGGCGGCACCGCCGAGGAGGGCGACGAGGGTCTGGACGTCCAACCGGCGACGAGCGCGGCGATCCTCGAGCGGTGTACCGAGCTCGTACCGGCGCTCGGCCAGGCCCGCATCCTGAGCCACCGCGTGGGCCTACGTCCCGGCCGCCCGAGCGTACGGCTGGAAACCGAGGTCACCGACCACGGTCCGGTCGTGCACTGCTACGGCCACGGCGGCGCCGGAGTCACCCTGTCCTACGGCTGCGCCGAGGATGTCGCCGCACTCGTGTCCGGACTGTCCTGACCCGATCCTCGGGCTGGTGGGCGGTGCCGGCCGTGATCGTCGGCGGCTGACGGGGGCCGGTCGCGGTGCGCGGGCAGCTGCGGTCCGTCTGCGTGGACGGTTGTCAGGCTGCGGACAGGCGGACTACGAACCGGCAGCCACCGGCGGTGTTGTGTACGTCGACGCGCCCGCCGTGCGCCTCGACCAGCCCGTGCACGATGGCCAGACCGAGACCGCCGGCGGCGCCTCCTCCGGTGCCGTGGGTGCGCGCCGGTTCGCCCCGGAACGCCACGTCGAACAGCCGGGGCAGGTCTGCCGGCGGGATTCCGCCGCAGGTGTCCGTCACCGCGAGCCAGACGGCGTCCACCTCGCGGCCGGCCTCGATCCGCACCGTGCCGTCCTCGGGGGTGTAGCGGACCGCGTTGATGAGCAGGTTGTCCACCACCCGGGCCAGTTCCGGTTCGCTCCCGGCGACGGTGGGCCAGCCGGACTCGATCGCGACCAGCCGGATCCGCCGGGCCGCGGCCAGCGGCGCGGCGCTGGCCAGCGCGTTCGAGACGACCTCGCCGAGAGCCACGGCGGTCAGTGACAGCCGTAGCGCCCCGGCGTTGATCCGGGAGAGTTCGAACAGGTCGTCGACGAGCCGCGTCATACGGTCGGTCTCGGTCCGGATCCGCCGGTGGTACTCGCCGACGGTTTCCGGGTCGCGAACCACCTCGTCCTCCAGCGCCTCGGCCATCGCCCGCAGCCCGGCGAGCGGGGTACGCAGGTCGTGGGAGACCCAGGCGACAAGGTCACGGCGTCCCTTCTCGATGTGCCGCTCCCGTTCACGGGCCTGGTCCGCCCAGACCGCCGCGGCCGCCAGTCGTCGACCGAAGTGTCCGCCGACCGCGAGACTGACCACGGCCGCCGCCGCGACCGTGATCAGGACCACCTCCAGGTCGTGCGGGGACAGGAACATCGCCTCGGCGACCGCGGCCACTCCACCCACGACCGCCAGCACGGTGATGGCGAGTAGCACGCACAGGTTGACGGTGATCGAGCGGCGGCGCAGCAGCCGCAGCAGCAGCGCCCCGACGAGGCCGACGGCCAGCGCCGCCCCGAGCGCGATCGTGAAGATCAGCGCCAGGTCACCCATCGGCCGGCTCGTACCGGTAGCCGACGCCCCAGACCGTGACGATCCGCCGTGGCTCGGCCGGATCGGTTTCGATCTTCTCCCGCAGCCGCCGCACGTGCACGGTGACGGTCGACTGGTCGCCGAAGTTCCAGCCCCATACCTGGGCGAGCAGTTCGGCCCGGGTCAACGCCCGGGACGGGTGCCGCATCAGGTGGGCGAGCAGGTCGAACTCCCGCAGGGTCAGGGCCAGTTCGGTCCCGCCCAACACGGCCACCCGGGGGCCGGTGCGGATCTCCAGGTCACCGTCGACGAGCCGCTCCGGCCGCTCCGGTACCGGCTCGCCCCTGGCGCGACGCAGCACCGAACGCACCCGCAGCACCAGCTCGCGCGGCGAGAAGGGCTTGGTCAGGTAGTCGTCCGCGCCGAGTTCCAGTCCGAGGACACGGTCGGCTTCGTCGCCGAGCGCGGTCAGCATGATGATGGGTATGCCCTCCGGCCGGGCCCGCAGCTCGCGGCACACCTGCAGGCCGTCGACCGTGGGAAGCATCAGATCGAGTACGACCAGGTGTGGCGCCTGACGCGCGACGGCGGCCAGTGCGACGGCGCCGTCTGCCACATGGCTGACCTGGTAGCCGGCGTGTTGCAGGTAGCGGCAGACCACGTCACCGATGGTCTTGTCGTCCTCCACCACCAACACCCGGTGTGTCACCGCCGGCCTCCACCTGTTCGCACCGGGCCAGCGTAGCCACAGGCCGGGGACGGGCCGGGCGTCCGAGACCTTGCGGGATTCTTACGGCGGTGCCGGCTGCCGACCGCAGCGAACCAGCCTCCGAGCGGAACGCGACGACCGTAACGAATCGGTAAGGGCCTGTCGGCGGGCGACCTGGATAGGTTGATCGCGATGGCTCCCCGGTGTGCTTGGAGGTTCTCGATGAGTCGGATCGGTCGTGCGGTCGCGGTGGTAACGGCCGCGGTGTTGGCGGTGGCGGGATGCGGCACCGACACCACCCCGGACACCCCCGCCGATCCTCCGCCACCTGCTGCGACCTCCTCCGGCACCCCATCCGCGTCGGCGATCTCGCCGGCCCCGGGAGCCGACCCGGTGCCGCAGACGCTGGCGTTCACCGCCACCACGGTGGACGGCCAGCGGTTCGACGCCGCGACTCTGGCCGGCAAGCCCGTGGTGCTGTGGTTCTGGGCCGCGTGGTGCCCACGCTGCCGAGCGGCGGCCGACGGCGTCGCCGGCGTACAACGCGACTTCGCCGGCCGGGTGCAGGTGGTCGGGGTCGCCGGGCTGGGCAGCGGCGACGAGGCGATACGCAGGTTCGTCGCCGACCAGGGCATCGGCGGGTTGGTCAACCTCGCGGACGACGAGGGCGAGGTGTGGAAGCGTTTCGAGGTCACCACCCAGGAGCACTACGTCGTTCTCGACAAGGACGGCACTGTCGTCCACAAGGGAGCGCTGACACCCCGGGCGCTGCGCGACCGGGTCACCGCCCTGGCCGGCTGAACAGGACGCCCGATGCTCGACGCGCCGTACGCCCTCGCTCTCGCCGCCGGACTGCTCGCCGCCGTCAACCCGTGCGGGTTCGCGTTGTTGCCCGCGTACCTGTCCTTCCTCGTCCTCGACGAGTCCGACGGTGGCGGACGGTTCCGCGCGGTCGGCCGGGCCCTGCTGCTCACCGCGGCCATGACCGTCGGCTTCGTCGCCGTGTTCGGGGTGTTCGGCCTGCTGGCCGCACCGGCCGCCGACGTGATCGCCCGACACCTGCCGTGGGTCAGCGTCGCCATCGGGCTGGTCCTGGTGGCGCTCGGCGGAGTGCTGCTGGCCGGCCGTCAGCTACCCACCGTCGGCCCGAGACTCGGCGCCGGGCCGGCGGTGACCCGCCGGTTCGGGTCGATGGCCCTGTTCGGGGTCTCCTACGCCGTCGCGTCGCTCGGTTGCACGATCGGACCGTTCCTCGCCGTCGTCGTCGCGCGATTCCGCACCGGATCCGTTCTCGCCGGGGTCGGCCTGTTCGTCGCGTACGCCGTCGGCATGGCCCTCGTGGTCGGCGCGGTCGCGCTCGCCGTGGCCCTGGCCAAGATGTCGCTGGTACGTAGCCTGCGCCGGGCCGCACCGCTGATCAGCCGGGCCGCCGGCGTACTGCTGATCGCGGCCGGCGGCTACGTGGCCTGGTACGGCTGGTACGAGATCCGGATCTTCCGGGGCGGCAGCGGCAGCGACCCGGTCGTCGACAGCGCCGCGGCGATCCAGGCGGCCGTCGCCGGCTGGCTGGACCGCGTCGGCCCGCACCCCGTCGCGATCACCTTCGCCATCCTGCTCGCCGCCACCGCCACCGCAGCGGTGCTGGTCCGGCGACGCCGCGCCCGCCAGTGAGCCGTCGCCCCGCGCGCGGCCGGTTCAGCCGTTCGTCGTCCGGGTCAGGCGACCCGGTACCGCTCGGCGCGGTCCGCGCGGAACTCGACGCCGTTGCCGGGTCGATCCAACGGCACCGGGGCGGCGCCGCCGGTGGCCGGCTGCACGCCGTCGAAGAGCATCGACTCGATCCGGACGTGGTCGTGGAACCATTCCAGGTGCCGCAGATTGGGGGTGGCGGCGGCGACGGGCAGGTGCTGGTGCGGGGCGCAGTGCCCGGAGACCTGCAGCCCGGCGGCGTCGGCCACGGCGGCGATCCGTAGGAATTCGCTGATCCCGCCGCAGCGGGTGACGTCGATCTGCAGGCAGTCGACGTACGGGGCCATGCGGTGGAAGTAGACCAGGTCGAAGCCGTACTCCCCGGCCGCCACGTCGGGCAGCACGTGGTCGCGAACCAGGCCGAGGCCGGCCAGGTCGTCGGAGCTGACCGGTTCCTCGTACCAGCGGACGTCGAGGTCGGCCGCGGCGTCGGCGACCCGGATCGCCTGCTTGCGCTGGTATGCGCCGTTCGCGTCGACGTACAGCTCGACGTCGTCGCCGATGGTGCGGCGGGCGGCGGCCATCCGGGCCAGGTCCCGCGCCACCTCGGTGCCACAGGACTCGCCGATCTTGATCTTCACTCGGGGAATGCCCTGCTCGTGCGCCCAGCCGGCGAGTTGGCGGTGCTGCTGCTCGTCGTCGTAGGTGGTGAAGCCGCCGCTGCCGTACACCGGCACCTGTCGACGGGCGGTGCCGATCAGCCGGGCCAGCGGCAGGTCGTGCCGACGGGCCTTGAGGTCCCAGACCGCGCAGTCGGCGGCGGAGAGGGCGAGCCCGGCGACCCCGGGACGCCCGGCGTTGCGTAACTGCCGTTGCATCGCCGTCCAGGCGGCCGGCACGTCGTCCGGGTCCAGGCCGACCACGACGGGGGCGAGCAGGTCGGTCACCACCGCCGCGGCCGCCGCCGGCCCGTAGGTCCAGCCGATCCCGGTATGACCGTCCGCCTCGACCCGGACCAGCACCAACGTGGTGGCGCTCCAGGCCAGCGTGCCGTCGCCCTCAGGGGCGTCGGTCGGCACCTGGTACGCCTCGGCGCTCAGCCGTACGCCAGTCACCGGTCTCTCCGGCGGGCGATCGCCACCAACGGGGCGAGGGCGGCGAGTCCCACCAGTGCGACGGCGGCCCACCTGGCCGTCGGTGACGGCGGTCCGGGACGGTCGGCGAACACCTCCTCCGGACGCGGTGGCACCGTGGCGCCCATCAGCCCGGCGCGGAGCAGTTCGGCGAGGTGCATGGCCGACCGGCCGCCCGAGGCGTTCTGCTCGACCTGGATGCGGCAACTGAATCCGTCGGCGAGGATCACGTCGCTGTCGGCGGCGTCCCGGACCGCCGGCAGCAGTACCCGTTCGGCGCACGCCACAGAGACGTCGTAGTGGCCCTGTTCGAAGCCGAAGTTGCCGGCCAGGCCGCAGCAGCCGGAGTCGAGGAAGTCGGCCCGTACGCCGGCCGCAGACAGTACGGCCTGGTCGGCCGTGGTGCCGAGGATGGCGTGCTGGTGGCAGTGGGTCTGGATCAGCGCGTGCGCCGGGATCTGCGGCGGCTGCCAGCCGGGGCTGTGGTCACGCAGCAATTCGGCCAGCGTCACGGTCTGCTCCCGCAGCCGGGTGACGTCCTCGTCACCAGGAAAGAGGTCGTGGGCGTCGCTGCGGAAGACGGCGGTGCAGGACGGTTCCAGCCCCACCACCCGGGTGCCGGCCCGCAGGTGGGGACGGAGCACCCGCACTGTCCGTTGCAGGACCCGTTTCGCGATGTCGAGCTGCCCGGTGGAGATCCAGGTCAGGCCGCAGCAGACGGGTTGGTCCGGCACTCGGACCCGCCAGCCGGCGGCCTCCAGCACCTCCACGGTCGCCCGGGCGATGCCGGGGTGCAGGTGGTTGGTGAAGGTGTCCGGCCAGAGCAGCACGTCGCCGCGGGAACCGTCGCCCTGGGGTGTCCGGCGGGCGAACCACCGCTGGAAGGACTCCGGGGCGAAGACCGGGATGTCGCGGCGCTGGTCGATCCCGCCGACCGCTTTCGCGATCCGGCTCAGCCCGGGCGCCTGGGCCAGCGCGTTCACCACGCGGGGCGCGACCGCGGCCAGCGCGGCCGCCACGGGCAGCCAGCCCATCGAGTAGTGCGATCGGGGGCGCAGCCGGCCCGCGTAGTGGTGGGACAGGAATTCCGCCTTGTACGTGGCCATGTCCACGTTGACCGGGCAGTCCGCCTTGCAGCCCTTGCAGGCCAGGCAGAGGTCCAGCGCGTCGCGCACCTCCGTGGAGCGCCAGCCGTCGCCGATAGTGCCGCCTCGGGCAGTGCCGTCGAGCATCTCGAACAGCAGCCGCGCCCGGCCCCGGGTGGAGTGCTCCTCCTCCCGGGTGACCATGTACGAAGGGCACATCACCCCGCCGTGCTGCCGCCGGCACTTGCCGACGCCGACACAGCGCAGCACCGCCCGACCGAAGCTGCCGGAGTCCTCGGGGTACTGGAAATTCGTCTCCCAACCGCCGTGGTTGTAGTCGACCCCGATCCGCAGATGGCTGTCCAGCGGGTAGGGGGCGACCACCTTGCCGGGATTCATGAGGTTGTCCGGGTCGAAGATGGCCTTGAACTGCCCGAACGCGCGGATCAGCCGGTCGCCGAACATTTTCGGTAGCAGTTCGCCCCGGGACTGCCCGTCACCGTGCTCACCGGAGAAGGAGCCCCCGTACGAGACGACCAGATCGGCAGCGCGCTCGATGAACGAGCGGAACTGCCGTACGCCGTCGGCGGTGGTCAGCTTGAACGGGATCCGGGTGTGGACGCATCCCTGCCCGAAGTGCCCGTACAGCGACGCCTGCTCGTAGCCGTACTCCCGGTACAACGCGTCGAGATCGCGCAGGTAGTCGCCCAGCCGCTCCGGCGGTACGGCCGAGTCCTCCCAGCCCTCCCAGGTGTCCGCCTCACCCGGCACCCGGGCGGTGGCGCCGAGGCCGGACTCGCGGACCTGCGTCATCTGCTGCTCGTGGGCCTCGTCGTCGAAGCGGTGCACGGTGGGCCCGTTCTCGCGCCGCAACGCGTGCAGCATCCGGGCGATGGCGGCCTCCGCCTGCTCCGGCGTGTGGCCGCCCATTTGGACCATCAGCCAGCCGCCCCCCTGCGGCAGCAGGTGCAGTGCGGCGGGATGCAGGTGCTTGCGCTTCTCGAAGTTGATCAGCTTGTCGTCGAGCCCCTCCAAGATGATCGGGTTGTGCGGCAGGATGTGCTTCACGTCGTCGGCCGCGGCGGCGATGTCCGGATAGCCGAGGAAGACCATTGCCTTGGCCGGCACCACCGGGACCAGCTTCAGCCGGGCCCGCAGTACGGTGACCAGCGTGTTCTCCGAGCCGACCAGGGCCTGCGCCACGTGGAAGTTCTTCTCGGGCAGGAGGCTGTCCAGGCCGTAGCCGGAGACCCGCCGTGGGATGTCCGGGTAGCGGCTGCGGATGTCGCTCAGGTACTCGTCCCGCAGTGCCCGCAACTGGCGATAGATCTCGGCCTGGCGGCCACCGCTGCGCTGGATCTCGGCGTACTCCTCGTCGCCGGTCTCGCGGACCCACATCCGGGTCCCGTCGTAGAGCAGCACCTCCATCTCGAGCACGTTGTCGACGGTCTTGCCGGTGCGCTGCGCCGTCGATCCGCAGGAGTTGTTGCCGATCATCCCGCCGATGGTGCAGTGGTCGTGGGTCGCCGGCCGCGGGCCGAACTCCAGCCGGTGCGGGGCCAGCATCTCGTTGAGCGTGTCCAGCACGATGCCCGGCTCCACCAGGCAGGTCCTCGCCTCGGCGTCCACCTCGAGCAGCCGGTTGCAGTACTTCGACCAGTCGATCACGACGGCGGTGTTCGTGCACTCGCCGGCCAGGCTGGTGCCGCCGCCCCGGGACAGCACCGGAACGCCCAGTTGGCGACACACCTCGATGGCGGCGACGGCGGCCTCGACGGTGCGCGGCACGACCACGCCGAGTGGGACCTGCCGGTAGTTGGAGCCGTCCGTCGAGTACGCGGCGCGCGAGCCGTCGTCGAACCGGACCTCACCGTCGACCACCGGGCGCAGTCGGGCGGCCAGCATGTCCAGGTTCACGTCGGTGGCGGGCGCGGGAGCCCGGGTCACCGGGTCGGGCAGCGAGACGGGGCGAGCGGGAGCCCGAGTCATGACCGCAGCTCGTTGATCTTGTCCCTGGCGACGGTGGCGAGTGTCGCGGCCTTGTGCGGTTGGCCGCGCAGGAACGCCTCGGTGAAGTGTTTGGCCTGGTCGTAGCCGACCTTGCCGGGCATCGGCGGCTCGTTCGGGTTGACGTCGCAGTCCACCAGCGCCGGGCCCGGGTGGGCGAGGGCCTCGCGGATCGCCCCGGGCAGTGACTTCGGGTCGCTGACCTTGGCGCCGTATCCGCCGCAGGCCCGCGCCCAGGCGGCGAAGTCGGCCTCCGGCTGTCGGTGCCGCACCGCGTACTCCGGATAGCCGAGGACGATCTGCTCCCAGAGGATCTGCCCGTACGAGTTGTTGTTGTTGACGATCACCTTGATCGGCAGTTCGTGCCGCACGGCGGTGAGGAACTCCGCCATCAGCATGGCGAACCCACCATCGCCGACGAAGGCGATGACCTGCCGGCCCGGGTACGCGTGCTGCATGGCGACCGCGTACGGCAGCCCGGGCGCCATGGTGGCCAGGTTGCCGGAAAGGTAGAACTCCCGGTTGCCGCGGATGGTCCAGTGCCGGGCCGCCCAGGTGGCGATGGTGCCGGAGTCGCAGGTCAGGATGGCGTCCGAGGTGGCCGCCTCGTCCACGCAACTCATCAGGTACTGCGGGGCGATCGGGTCGCGGCTCGGGTCCTGCAGGGCGATCATGTCCGCGCGCCAGGCGTCCCGCTCACGCTGGTACTTGGTGAGGAAGGACCGGTCGGTGCGGGTCTGCAGCATCGGCAGCAGTTGCTGCAACGCCAGCCGGGCGTCGGCGGTGACCGCCGCGTCCACCGGCAGTCGCATCCCGATCAGCCTGGCGTCGATGTCGATCTGCACCACCCGCGCCTGTCCCGGCGCGGGCAGGTACTTCCCGTACGGGAAGGAGGTGCCGACCATCAGCAGCGTGTCGCACTCCTCCATCAGCTCCTCGCTCGGTTTGGTGCCGAGCAGGCCGAGGCCGCCGGTGGTGAGCGGATGATCGTCCGGCACCACCAACTTGCCGGACAGCGTCTTGACAATCGGGCTGGCCAGCGCGTCGGCCACCGCGAGCACCTCGTCCCGGGCACCGCGGGCACCGATCCCGACCAGCATGGCGACCTTCCGGCCGCCGTTGAGCACCTCCGCGGCGCGGGCCAGGTCGGTCTGCGCCGCCGGCACCGGCGGCTGCGAGAGCACCGCGCTGCTGGTCGGCGGCGTTCCCGGGCTGACGCTTCGGTACGGGTCCTCGCCGGCGTCGGCGACCTGTACGTCGTTGGGGAAGGACAGGTGGGCCACGCTCCGCCTGGCCAGGGCGTGCCGGATGGCGATGTCGACCACCCCGGGCACCTGCCGCGGGTTGGTCACCATCAGGTTGTACGCCTCCGCGACGTCCTGGTAGAGCAGCGGGGTGTGCACCTCCTGCTGGTAGTGCGACCCGAGCACCGACGTCTCCTGCATGCCGGTGATGGCGAGCACGGGAATGTGGTCGAGCTTGGCGTCGTACAGCCCGTTGAGCAGGTGGATCGCCCCCGGCCCCGAGGTGGCGGCGCAGACTCCCAGCCGCCCGGTCGCCTTGGCGTACCCGGTGGCCATGAACGCGGCCGCCTCCTCGTGGTGCACCAGCACGAAGCGGAGCTTCTCCCGCTGCCGGCGGAAGCCCTCCATCAGGCCGTTGATGCCGTCGCCGGGCAGGCCGAACACCGTGTCGACCCCCCACTCCACCAGTCTGCGAGCCAGGCTCTCGCCAACGATCTCCTGCACGTCGTCCTCCTCGTCCCCTTCGGTCCGCCGCGCCCCGTCCGTCATGTCGTGCCGGTTCAGGCCAGCGGGAGGGGACGCCGCACGCGGACGGTGGCCGGCGGCTACCCGTGCCCCGCAGCGGCAAACTCGGCGCCCGGACAATTCCTGATGTCCCGCTGCGGCGGGCGGAGAAAGATCAGGGGCTGGCTCGTGCTGACCGTCATCAGTGCCGAAGGGAGCGGGCCACCAGGTAGCCGAGGAGCACGCCCGCGGCCAGGCTGGCCACCGCCCGTACGGACAACACGGAGCGGAGCTTCCTCAGCCCCGTACCGGGATCGACGACCGTGCCGGCGGCATCGCCCGCCGCGCCCACCATCACGTCACCGAGCCTGCCCACGTTCACGATGCCACCGCCCCTCCTCCTGATGCCGCCAGGGCTACCCGTCGGCCGGGCACCGAAACGGTGTCGTCGTCCGGCATCACCGGCGGCGTGGGTCGCGGGCTTTCGGCGGCGGAGCCGGCCAGGCTGCCTGCCCCAGGGCGCCGGGCCGGTCGACCTGTTGGCGCGTGGCGCAGGACGACGGGGAGCGGGTGCCCCCGCGCGGTCAGGGACGGACGAGGACCTTGAGGGCCTCTCGGCGGTCCATCGCCCGGTACCCGTCGGGCACCCCGTCGAGTCCGACGGTGCGGTCGAACACCCTGCCGGGTTCGACGGTGCCGTCGAGCACCGCGGGCAGCAGTTCGTCGATGTAGGCGCGCACCGGGGCAGGCCCACCGGTCAGGGTGACGTTGCCGCCGAACAGGCCCCACCCGATCGGTCCGTCGTCGTACTGCGGGACCCCGACCCGACTGATCACGCCGCCGGCGCGGACCACACCGAGCGCCTGCTCGTAGGCCGCCCGGTAGCCGACGGCCTCCAGCACCGCGTGCGTCCCGTCGCCGCCGGTCAGCTCCCGCACCCGGGCAACACCCTCCTCGCCGCGCTCGGCGACGACGTCGGTCGCGCCGAACTCGACGCCGAGCTTGGTACGGGACTTGTGCCGGCCCATCAGGATGATCCGCTCCGCGCCGAGTTGCCGGGCCGACAGCACCGCCAGCAGACCCACCGCCCCATCCCCGATCACGGTGACCGTGGTCCGCGGGTCGACCTTCGCGCGCTTGGCCGCGTGGTAGCCGGTGCCGTACACGTCGGCGAGGGTCAGCAGCGACGGCAGCAGCGGTGAGTCCTCCCCTACCGGGAGCGGCACGAGGGTGCCGGCGGCCTGCGGGACCCGGACGAACTCCGCCTGCGCCGTGTTGAAGAATCCACCGTGACGGCAGGAGGTCTGCACGCCCTCGCGGCAGAAGTCGCAGGTGTTGTCCTGGTACGCGAAGGAGGCCACCACCAGGTCACCCCGATTCAGGCCGGCCACCGCGGGGCCGAGATCCTCCACGACGCCGAGGAACTCGTGCCCCATCCGCGTCCCCTGTCCGGACGCGGGCATGGTGCGGTACGGGTGCAGGTCGCTGCCGCAGACACAGGTCCGCACCACGCGCACGATCGCGTCGGTCGGCGCCTCGAGTACCGGGTCGGGCACCTCCTCCACCCGCACGTCTCCGGCCCCGTACATCACAGTCGTACGCATGAGTTCCCTTCGAATATGTCTTCCGATGCTCACCCCGTCGGCGGCCACGACGAGCAGCCGGACTGGCTGAAGGTCCGACGCTCGGCGGAGGTCCGCCGGAGGCGAGATCCATCAAACCGGCTACCCACGGGGCACGGGAGAGCCTGTCGTTACAGGTACTGGCAGAACCTCCCTGGGCTGGTAGCGGTCGACGTAGCGTCGAGGACGTGGGCGGCCCTGCCGCCCAGCGCCCGACCAGAACATCGCTCCCGACCCGCACGTTCGACACTCTGCGAGAGAGGCAGACCGATGGAGCACCGCCCGTTGGGACGCACCGGCGTCTCGGTCAGCAAGCTGTGCCTCGGCACCATGATGTTCGGCGAGTGGGGCACCAAGGACCACGACGAGAGCGTCAAGATCATCCATCGGGCGCTCGACGCGGGCATCAACTTCGTCGACACCGCCGACGTGTACTCACGGGGCGAGTCCGAGGTCATCGTCGGCAAGGCTCTCAAAGGCCGGCGCGACGACGTCGTCCTGGCGACGAAGTTCTTCATGCCGTTCGACGACGACCCGAACCACCGCGGCGCGTCCCGTCGCTGGGTCACCCAGGCGGTCGAGAACTCGCTACGCCGACTCGGCACCGACCACATCGACCTGTACCAGATGCACCGCTGGGATCCCGGCGTCGACCTCGACGAGACCCTCGGCGCATTGACCGACCTCGTCCGCTCCGGCAAGGTCCGCTACATCGGACACTCCACCTTTCCCGCGTCCACCACCGTGGAGGCCCAGTGGATCGCCCGGGAGCGGGGACGGGAGCGGTTCGTCACCGAGCAACCCACGTACTCGATCCTCACCCGGGCCGTCGAGAACGAGGTCCTACCGGTCTGCCAGCGCTACGGCATGGGCGTCATCCCGTACAGCCCGCTCGCCGGCGGCTGGTTGTCCGGCCGCTACCGCACGGACAGCATCACCGGACCGATGTCCGTCGCCCGGCAGCGGCTCGCCAACCGGTTCGACATGTCACTGCCGGAGAACCAGCGCAAGTTCGACGCCGCCAGCCAGCTCGCGCGGCTCGCCGACGAGGCCGGCCTGACCCTCATCCACCTTGCGATCGCCTTCGTCCTGCGCCATCCCGCCGTGACCGCAGCCATCATCGGCCCCCGCACCATGGCGCACCTCGAGTCCCAACTCGCTGCCGCCGACGTCGTCATCACCGACGCCGTGCTGGACCGCATCGACGAGATCGTCCCACCCGGAGTAACCCTGAACCCCGCGGACAACGGCTGGGTCAGCCCGTCGCTGCAACCCTCGGCACGCCGCCGCTGACGCCTGTCCACTCCTACCTGACCGATGGCGGCCGTGGCCACCGCAGTGCTGAGCGGTAGCCACGGCCGGAACTCATCGGGCGGGGAAACGCAGGATGCGGTCGTCACCGTCGCGGAGGTCGCCGCGGCCGTCGGTGTTCGAGGTGGTGACCCACAGCGCGCCGTCCGGTGCCACCTGCACACTGCGCAGCCGCCCGTACCGATCGGTCAGCTGGGCGGACGGCTCACCGAGCCGATCACCGTCGAGCGGAATGGCCCACAGCCGCTCACCACGCAACGCGGCGACGTATGCGGTGCCGCCGGTGATCGCGATGCCGGACGGAGATGCCTCGCGCACCTGCCAGGTCACCAACGGGTTGGTGTAGCGGCCACCGGCGGTGTCGCCTTCGCCCTCGACCTCGGGCCAGCCGTAGTTACGGCCAGCCTCGATCAGGTTGACCTCGTCGACGTCGTTCTGCCCGAACTCGGTGGCGAACAGCCGGCCCTCGGCGTCCCACGCCAGGCCCTGGACGTTGCGGTGGCCCAGGCTGTAGACCGGGGAACCGGCGGTGGGGTTGCCGGGTGCCGGATCGCCGTCCGGGGTGAGCCGCAGGATCTTGCCGGCGGGGCTCGCCGGGTCCTGGGAGCTGGAGGTGTTCCCGGCGTCGCCGGTGCCGGCATAGAGCATGCCGTCCGGGCCGAACGCGATGCGTCCCCCGTTGTGGTAGGTCGCCTTGGCGATGCCGGAGAAGACCACTTCGGGCTGGCCGCCGCCGAGCCGAAACCGCACGATGCGGTTGTCGGCGGCGGCGGTGAGGTAGGCGTAGACCAGGTCATCGGTGGCGAAGTTCGGGGAGACGGCGAGGCCGAGTAGTCCACCCTCACCGGCCGCCGCCACGCCGGGCACCTCGGCGACCTGCTGAGGCGCACCGCCACCGGGGGTCAGGCGCAGAATCCGGCCGGTGTCCCGCTCGGCGATCAGCGCGTCGCCGCCGGGCAGGAACGCCAGGCCCCACGGTACGTCGATGCCTCGTGCCAGTTCCTCCCCGGCATCGAGGTCGGGCGTCGCGGACGGAGAACTGCTCGCCGTACTCGTCGCCACGGGTCCCGCTCCCGGGCCGGCCCCCGTGTCGTTCCCGCCACCGCTGCACGCGGCGGCGCTGGCCGCCAGCAGGACGGCAAGTGCCGGCCCGGTCCAAACTCTGGTTCGCATTCGTCTCCTCTGACGGTCTTCCGGTCCATCACGGCGCTCTGGCCCCAGCCAAGCAGGCCGCCCCGAAAACTGAGGAAAAGAGAGCCGTAGCGGGCATCTGACTCACGTGGTTAGCCGAGGCGGTGGGCGAGGGTGGTGTGTCGGCGGCCGGCGCCAACAGTACGGACGGCGGCGGCGAGGGCGCGGCGGGAGCCGACGAGGACGACGAGTTGTTTGGCACGGGTCACGGCGGTGTAGAGCAGGTTGCGTTGCAGCATCATCCACGCGCTGGTGGTCAGGGGGATGACGACGGCGGGGTATTCGGAGCCTTGGGAGCGGTGGATGGTCATGGCGTAGGCGTGGGCGAGCTCGTCGAGTTCGTCGAAGTCGTAGTCGATGTTCTCGTCCTCGTCGGTACGCACGGTCAGGGTCTGCTCTTCGGCGGAGAGGTGGGTGATGATGCCGAGGGTGCCGTTGAAGACGCCGGCCTGGCCCTTGTCGTAGTTGTTGCGGATCTGGGTGATCTTGTCGCCGACGCGGAACACCCGCCCGCCGGCGCGCCGTTCGGGTTGGTTCTCGCGGTGTGGGGTGAGCTTGTGTTGGAGCAGGGTGTTGAGGGCGCCGGCGCCGGCTGGGCCACGGTGCATGGGGGTGAGGACCTGCACGTCCCGGCGCGGGTCGAGCCGGAACTTGGCGGGGATGCGGGTGCAGGCGACGTCGACGGTCAGGGCGGCGGTGTCGTCGTTGTCGTCGCTGGCGAACAGGAAGAAGTCCGGCAGCCCCTGGAGGATTGGTGGTTTGCCGGCGTTGATGCGGTGGGCGTTGGTGACGACACCGGACTGGGCCGCCTGGCGGAAGATCTGCGTCAGCCGCACGCGCGGGATCGCGGGGGCGGTGAGAAGGTCACGCAGGACTTCCCCGGCGCCGACGGACGGGAGCTGGTCGACGTCACCGACGAGCAGCAGGTGCGCGCCGGGTGGGACGGCTTTGACGAGTTTGTTGGCCAGGATCAGGTCGAGCATGGAGGCCTCGTCGACGACGAGCAGGTCGACATCGAGGGGGTTGTCCCGGTCGTAGGACGGGTCGCCGCCGGGGCGTAGCTGGAGGAGCCGGTGGACGGTGGCGGCGGGATGGCCGGTGAGTTCGGCGAGGCGTTTGGCGGCGCGGCCGGTCGGGGCGACGAGGGTGACCTTGGCCTTCTTCGCCGCAGCGAGTTCGACGATCGACCGAACGGTGAAGCTCTTGCCGCAGCCTGGACCGCCGGTGAGGACCGCGACCTTGGAGGTCAGGGCGAGGCGGACGGCCTGCTGCTGCTCGGGGGCGAGGTCATGGCCGGTGCGGGCCTTCAGCCAGGTCAGCGCCTTGTCCCAGTCGACGCTGTGGAAGTGGGGTAGCCGATCGGCGTGGTCGTGCAACAGCCGCAGCAGCGATGAGGCCAGGGACCGCTCGGCGCGGTAAAACGGCACCAGGTACACCGCAGGCAGCATCTGCCCGTCGGCGTGGGGCAGCATCTCCCGGACCACACCTTCGCCGCTGACTAGGTCTTCGAGACAGCGGGCGACGAGGTCGGTGGGTACGTCGAGGATCTTCGTGGCGTCGGCGACAAGGTTCGGCTCGGGCAGGAAGCAGTGTCCGGAGTCGGTTGCCTCAGACAGGGTGTACTGCAGGCCGGCCATGACCCGCTGCGGGCTGTCGTGCGGGATCCCGACCGAACGGGCGATCGTGTCGGCGGTCTTGAAGCCGATGCCCCAGACGTCCGCAGCCAGCCGGTACGGCTCCTTGGTCACCACGTCGGTGGACGCGTCGCCGTACTGCTTGTAGATCCGTACCGCCAACGACGTCGACACCCCGACACCCTGCAGGAAGACCATCACCTCCTTGATGGCCTTCTGCTCCTCCCACGCCGCGGTGATCTTCGCCGTGCGTTTCGGGCCCAGACCGGGCACCTCGACCAGCCGGTTCGGTTCTTCCTCGATGATCCGCAGGGTGTCCAGGCCGAAGTGCGCGACGATCCGCTCGGCGAACACCGGCCCGATCCCCTTCACCAGACCGGAGCCGAGATACCGCTGGATGCCCTGGATCGTGGCCGGCAGCACCGTGGTGTAGGAGTCGACCTCGAACTGCCGCCCGTACTGCGGGTGCGACGACCAACGCCCCTGCAGCCGCAGGCTCTCCCCCGGCTGCGCCCCGAGCAGCGCCCCCACCACCGTCACCAGATCACTACTACGGTCGGTGGCCACCCGGGCGACGGTGTAACCGGTCTCCTCGTTGACGTACGTCAACCGCTCCAACACCGCCTCCACGGTGGCAAGCGGACGACGAGGCGGTGCAGCAGTCACACCACCATCCTGCCCTCTGCCCCAGACCCGCCTTCCGGCGGTTGGTCGCCGCCCTGCCCCGCAACGCTCTCGACGAGGTGCCGAAGAGCCGGTTCACGGCGGAGTGATCCCAACCTCGGCCGGCGCCGGTGACTCATTTCAGGACTCCATGAAGAAAGCGGTCCGGCCGTACTGCGGTGACCGTGCCCGGGGTGCCGTTGAGAAGCCCGTCGAGGTCGCTGATTGACAGGCAGCCGGGTGCCGGGTCCGGGTACAGCAGGGCGAGTACGACCGCGTCGTGGGGAATGGTGTCGGTTACGGTGCGGGGGTCACATCGGTGTCCGATGTACGCCCACCGGTAGCCGATGACCTCATCGAGCCGGACGGGTGCGCCGCCCGCGACGCTGACACGCGGGTTGGGCAGGACGCGACCGGCCTGCGGCAGCGGTCCGGCCAGGCTGCGCGGCAGCCGTCGCGGTGGCACCGGCCGACTACCCAGGCGCATGCGTAGCCCCGGTACCGCCGCCGCCGTGCGGGCCAGCCCACGGATCAATCCTGACGCCGCGCGGTTGCGGGTCTGCACCAGGCGGCCGATGCCTAACGCCATCGCGGTGGTACGCCTGACATCTGCCCGGCGTTCGCGCTCGTAGCCGTCGAGCAGTTCGGGACCGCTGGCACCGCCGGTGACATCGGCGAGGCGCCAGGCCAGGGCACCAACGTCGCGGATTCCCATGCTCAGACCGAGGCCGGCGAAGGGTGGGATGGCGTGGGCGGCGTCACCGGCGAGCAGGATCCGACCGGCGCGCCACCGGTCGGCCATCCTGGCATGGAAGGTGAACACTGCCGCCCGTTGGATCTCCAGTGCCGCGGGATCCGCCCAGGCAGCGACGAGGGATCGCACCACCTCGGGCCTGGTCAAGGTTTCCGGATCCTCGCCGGGCAGCACCATCCACTCCCACCGCCACCGGTCACGCTGAGACATGGCCACGGCGGGACGCGCGGGGTCGAGCACGAAGGCGAAGGCCGCGGCGCCATCCGTCGTGCCGCCCACGCCGCAACTGCCGCCGGTGTCCGAGCGCGCCGCGGCATCGACGACCAGCCAGGGCTGCGCGAACGTTCTACCGGGAAAATCGATGCCGGCGGCGGCGCGGACAGTGCTGGCGGCACCGTCGCAGCCGACCAGCCACCGTGCGGTCAGGCGCCGGCCATCATCGAGCACCGCGATGACACGCTCGCCGTCCGGTTCCACGGTACGCACGCTGCGCCCCGCCAGCACCTCAACGCAGCCGGTGCCGGCAATGACCGTACGCAGACCCTCCTCCAGCACAGGCTGGTCGATGCGGACGACCTGCGGCAGGCCGAACGCCCGCGCCGTCTGATCGATCATGATCAGCGGCTGTCGATCCGGACCGACCGCACCGTTGCGGGCCAGCGGCGCCGCCCATCCCTCCAGCGGCGGCATGCCGGGCAGGGCGGCCAAGATCCGGATCGCTTCGACGTCGAGCACGGCGGCCCGCGGCTTCGGATAGGGGCGTTCGTTGGGCTCGACCACCACCGTCGGTACCCCCCGCGCACCCAGCAGCGCCGCCAGCACACCACCAACCGGCCCCAGACCCGCCACGACGACGGACGCGTCCGGCTCATCCCTCGTTCCCATACGCCCCCGTCGTCACCAGGCGCCCGCAAGCGCTGCCAGATCGCGCGGAGAGCAAACACCGCCGACACGGCCGATGCGTCCCACGGGGCCAGTGGGCACTCGCGCCCATCGTCCCCGCCGCAACAGCTGGGCGCCGCAGCCCCGATCGCCGCACAACGTCAAACCAGATTCCCCGATGGCGGCAGGGCTGTCGAGGGGGACAACGTGCCGATGGTGCGTAGTCAACCGCAGGCGGGGTACGCCGTCGTGACGCAGGCGGGCCGGAAACCGACCTATCGTGCCCCAACGGCGCGGCCGGGAGGAATCATGGTGTCACAGGATTATCGCAAGAGCCCCGAGGCGATCTCGCGACTGTCACGTGAGCAGTACCGGGTGACCCAGGAAGCCGCGACCGAGCGGCCTTTCAACAACGAGTACTGGGACAACGAGGAGCCGGGCCTCTACGTCGACGTCGTGTCCGGCGAACCTCTCTTCGCCTCTGTCGACAAGTACGACAGCGGCACCGGCTGGCCGACCTTCAGCAGACCCATCGAGCCGAAGAACGTGGTCGAGGTCCAGGACACAAGCCTCGGCGGCGTCCGGACCGAGGTCCGGTCGGCGCGCGCCGGCAGCCACCTCGGCCACGTGTTCGACGACGGTCCGATCGAGACCGGCGGCTTGCGCTACTGCATGAACTCGGCGGCGCTTCGGTTCGTTCGGCGCGACGACCTGGAACGTGAGGGCTATGGCGAGTACCGCAAGGTGTTCGAGCGCTCCTGAGGCGAGGGATGTCTGCCGGTCCGATCGCTCAGGCGGTCGTGCCGCCGTCGATGGCGATCGACGCGCCGGTGATGTGCCGTCCGCCATCGCCCACCAGGTGACTGACCGTCGCCGCCACGTCGGCCGGTGCCGCGTACCGACCAAGCGCGATGTGTGACCGCTGTGCGTCCGCGCTGGCACTGTCCGCCGGGTTCATGTCGGTGTCGGTCGATCCGGGCAGGACCAGGTTGACCGTGATCCCGCGCGGGCCGAGTTCACGGGCGAGCGCCCGGGTGAGCCCGTTCACGGCACTCTTGGTCATCGCGTACGCGCTCACCCCGGGAGCCGGGACACGGCTGGCGAAGCTACTGCCGATGTTGACGATCCGCCCGCCCTCACCCATGTGGCGTACCGCCGCCTGGGTGGCGAGGTACACCCCGCGAACGTTGACCGCGACAGCCCGGTCCAGCGCGTCGAGGCTGACCGACTCGATCGGCCCACCCGCGAACACCCCGGCGTTGTTGACCAGGATGTCCAGCCGCCCCAGCTCGGCGACGGTCTGCTCGACGGCACCGACCACCGCCGCCGCGTCGGCGCTGTCCGCACTGATCGACAGGCCGGTCCGGCCGTACGCCTCGATGTCGGCCACCACCGACTTCGCGCTGTCCTCGGCGGTGCGGTAGGTGAACGCGACGTGGATGCCGTCCTCGGCCAGCCGGCGCGCGACGGCGGCGCCGATACCACGGCTCCCGCCCGTGACCAGGGCAACCCTGCCGGCAAGTTTGATCGTCATCCTGTGATCTTGACAGTCGACTCAGGACACACGTCATCTGGGTGCCCCATGGCAGCGCTTGTACTTCTTGCCGGAGCCGCACGGGCAGGGTGCGTTGCGGGTCGACCCAGAACCGACCTGCTGGCCGGGTGTCACGGGGCCCGGCCGCGGCCTCTCGGTGGGTGTCGGCAGCCGCGGCACGCGGGACTGCGGCTGACTTTGGTCTGTGCTCAGGGCTCGGCCGAACAGCGCGCCGAGAGCCGCCGACAGCGGCGACATCACCTGCCGCAGCCATCGTGGAGGTGCCGGTGCCGGTGGAGGCCCCAGTGCCTCCACCGTGTCGACCGCCGGGTCCGAGGGGACTTCGTGAACTACAGTCACCTCGAGGTTGAAGACGAACCCGACGACGTCCTCCTTGATGCTGTCGAGCATCTCCTCGAACATCGCGCGCGCCTCGCGTTCGAACTCCACGACCGGATCGTGTCTGGCGTACGAGCGCAACCCGATGCCCTCGCGCACTCCATCCAGGTCGGCCAGGTGTTCCCGCCACCGGTGGTCGATCACGGACAACAGGATCAGGCGTTCCAACTCGCGAGTGCCCTGGTAGTCAAGCTCTCGTTCCGCGTACCGGCGCTCGAGGGCGCGGCGGGCGTCGTCGATCAGAAAGGTCACCAGTTGATCGCGGTCGAGATCCTGCACCTCGCCGCGGAACTCCTCGAACGTCGCGTCGAACCGATAGAGCGACAGCATGCGCTGCCACAACTGCTCGGCGACCCCCACGCCGGACGTGTCGACCGCGATCGACTGATCCACCCAGGCGCCGAGAGTGTCATCGAGCATCTGCAGAATCTGCTGGTGCATGTCCTCACCGACGAGCACCCGACGCCGTTCGGCGTAGACGACCTGGCGTTGCGTGTCGAGCACCTCGTCGAGACGTAGCAGCGTTCGGCGCTGTTCGGCATGCTCGGCGTCGCGGCTGTCCTGCGCCTCGGCGAATCGACGGCTGACCGATCTGCTGCTCCGGACAGGCGCGTCCGGAGGCTGTGTGTCAACTTCGCCGGGATTGAGGCGCGCGTGACGGGCGAGTGGATCGTCCAGCGACAGGTAGAAGCGGGACTCGCCGGGGTCACCCTGTCGGCCCGCCCGGCCGCGTAGCTGATCGTCAACGCGCCGGGAATGGTGCCGCTCGGTGCCCAGCACGTAGAGCCCGCCGGCGTCGGTCACCTCCTCGGCGTCGGCGTCGCAGACTTCCTTCCACCTCGGCAGCACCTCCTTCATCACCCAGGCGTACTCGACCGGATCCGTGCCCGGGTCGAGGCCCCGCTGGCGCAGTTCGCTCGCGGCGAGGAACTCAGGGTTGCCGCCGAGCAGGATGTCGGTACCCCGGCCGGCCATGTTCGTCGCCACAGTCACCGCACCTTTACGACCCGCCTGGGCGATGATCTCCGCTTCCTTGGCATGGAGCTTCGCGTTCAGCACCGAGTGCGGGATGCCGCGGCGGCGCAGCAGCTGGGACAGGAACTCGGAGTTCTCCACCGAGACGGTGCCGACCAGCACCGGTTGGCCCAGCGTGTGCCGCTCGGCGATGTCCGCGACGACCGCAGTGAGCTTCGCCTTCTGCGTCCGGTAGACCACGTCGGGATGGTCGGTGCGGATCATCGGCCGTCGGGTCGGGATCTCCACCAGGTCCAGGTCGTAGACACGGTGGAACTCGCCCGCGACGTCGCGGCCGGTTCCGGTCATGCCGGACAGCTTCTCGTACATGCGGAAGTAGTTCTGCAGGGTGATGGTGGCCAGAGTCTGGTTCTCCTGCTTGATCTCCACCCCCTCCTTGGCCTCGATCGCCTGGTGCATGCCCTCGTTGTAGCGGCGACCGTGCAGGATGCGGCCGGTGAACTCGTCGACGATGAGCACCTCGCCGTCGCTGACGATGTAGTCCCTGTCCCGCTTGTACAGCTCCTTGGCCTTGATGGCGTTGTGCAGGTAGCCGATCAGCGGTCTGTTAGCCGACTCATACAGGCTGTCGACGCCCAGCCGGTCCTCGACTCTCGCCTCGCCCCTCTCGGTGACCGCAACGGTTCGATTCACGTGATCGACTTCGTAGTCGCCCTCGCCGTCCTTGCCCGACCGCAGGCGGGCCACCAATGTCGCGAACTCGCCATACAGACGCGTGGACAGCTCCACCGGACCGGAGATGATCAGCGGGATGCGCGCCTCGTCGATGAGGATCGAGTCCACCTCGTCCACGATCGCGAAGAAGTGACCGCGCTGCACGAGGTCCTCGTAGCTGCTGGCCATGTTGTCCCGCAGGTAGCTGAACCCGAACTGCGCGCTGGTGCCATAGGTGATGTCGGCGCCGTACGCCTCCGCCTGACCGGACGTCGGCTCCGCCGAGACCAGACCGACCGACAGTCCGAGGAACCGGTGCACCTGGCCCATCGCCTCCGCGTCCCGGCGGGCCAGGTAGTCGTTCGTCGTGACCACGTGCACACCCCGGCCGGTCAGGGCGTTGAGATAGGCGGGCAGCACGCTGGTGAGGGTCTTGCCCTCACCAGTTCTCATCTGCACGACACCGCCGAGGTGCAGCCCTGCGCCGCCCATCACCTGCACGTCGAAGTGGCGCTGCCCGAGCACCCGATACGACGCCTCCCGCGCGGTGGCGAACGCCTCGGGCAGCAGCTTGTCGAGAGACTCACCGCCGGTCAGGCGTTGTTGGAACTGATCGGTGAGTTCCCGCAGCTCCGCATCGCTGAGATCGACGTAGTCGCTCTCTATCGCGTGGACCGCGTCGACGGCCTGCCGCAGCTGGCTCAGCGCGCGGCCCTCACCCAACCGCAGCATGCGTTGGCCGACCGAGGAACGCGGCTGCCGCACGACCACCGGGCGGCCACCCTTGCGCACCGCTCCGCGCGGACCCTTGCGGGCGGCCCGCAGCGCCTCTGCCGCCGGCGGGTCGAACTCCACGAGGTAGTCGAGGCACTCCGCCAGCTCACCCGGCTCGTGCCTGGACAGCGCCTCGGCGGTCCGCTCCGGCGAGGCGTGCAACTCCGCGAGCAGCAGTACGCGGACCTGCTTCGCGGTCCGCGGATCACGGAGCAGCTGCGGAATCTCGGATTTCAACCACGCCGCGATCTCGTCCTCGGTAACCCGAACCGCCTTCTTTCGCCTGCCTGCGCGGGCCTTTTGCTGCACGACGAACCGGCGGGCCAACTCGGTAGCGATTACGCCGGTGGTCGCGCCGGACACGTTGTCCAGCCCTTTGATTACGGCTGCCATCGGGCCGGATGTGATCGCCGTGACGGCGATCGGCGCGAGTACCACGGCGGAGACCGCGACGAAGACCCCGGCTCCCGCGAGCCGCGCGTACGCCCCCGGGGAATCGGTGGCCTGCGACTGCACATACTGGGACACGATCGGATGCCGATCGCCTAAATGCGTCACCCATCGATGTTGAGCGAGCCGTACGGTCGGCGCCAATCCCCTTCCCGGTCCTTGCCTCCGGCTCTGAGTACCAGGTGCGGCTGGTACCTGGTGAGCACTTCAGGGCGGATCAGGTCAGGTGAAGAATCCTCTGGCGCAAGCCGAAGTGATTCGAGGATCCGTCGGGGAGGTCGTCCGGCACCTGATCGGCGTACTCGGCGGAGTCGTCGAGCGGCTGGTAGCCCAGCTCGGCGCGGGCACGATCGTTGCGCCAGAGCCGGGTCGAGTTAGCGGAGACACCGTGGTAGATGCCGTACTCCACGTCCGCAGTGAGTGCGGCGGTGACGAGCCGGACGAGGTCCGGCCCGCTGAGCCAGCCGGGAAGCCAGCTGCGTGCCAGAGGCCGGTCCCGCACGCCACCGAGGCGCAGACACACGACCCGCAGACGGTGCAGGTCGGCGTACAAACGGCCGACGTTCTCGGCGAACACTTTCAACGCGCCGTAGGTACAGCATGGATAGGGTGGCACGTCTTCGCCAATCTCGGCCTGACCGGCGTCGACGTGACCGCCCACCGCGTGTAACGAACTGGCGAGCACCACGCGCGGCACGCCGGCCGCGGCCGCGCCGTCCAGGACGTTCACCAGCGCAGTGGCGTTGGGGTCGCGTAGCCGCTGCCACGGCTGATCGGGATCCGCATCGGCGGCGAGATGGACGACCGCGTCGACACCGGAGCAGACACGGCGTGCGAAGTCGGCGTCGCACAAGTCGCCGAGGACCGCGCCCGGGAAGGGTCTCCGGTCGGTCAGGCGAAGTGTGTACGCAGATCCCAGCTCCGACAGCAGGTATCGAGCAACTCCGCCAGCCGCACCGGTGACCAGCACTGTCGGCCGCTCGGCCTGGACTGTCTGTCGTGTCAACACATACACCATGTTCGCCCTGTTCGAACTGTCGCCAACTCCACCGCGCCACCAAACTCCTGCAATCTGCGATTCGGAGGGTACCGGCCCGATAGGCAGTGACACCCGGCGTACCGAGTGGAGGATTCGGCTTGACTGATAGGTCGACCATCTGCTTATGTTGATGACATGACTAGACCCTCCGCGCCGATGCGCGAACCCACATACTTCATCCTCGCCGCGTTGCAGGACGAACCGTTGCACGGCTACGCCATCGTCAAGCGCACGCAGGATCTGTCCGACGGGCGAGTGCGGTTGACGACCGGCACGCTGTACGCCGCGTTGGACCGGCTCACCCGCGAGGAGATGGTGCGAGTGGCCGAGGAGAAGGTGGTCAACGGCCGCGCCCGTCGCACGTACGAGCTGACCGAGCGTGGGTTGTCCGCACTGCATGAGGAGGCGGCGCGGATGATTGCCGCAGCTCAGGTCGTTCGAGACCGTTCCGCGCGGTCGACGGCTGCGACGGTTCGGACGGTGCTGGCATGACCGGACTGGAGCGCCGCTACCGCTGGCTGCTGCGCGCATACCCTCGGGCCTATCGGCAGTACCGCGCCGACGAGATGCTGGAAACGCTGCTCGGCGTCGGCGACACGGACCGGAGGCACCTGAGCCTTCGGGAGTCCCTGGCACTCGTGGTGGGAGGTCTCCGGGTCCGCTCCGGTGTGGACCAGATCGGCTCCCGGGACACCTTGCGATACTCCGCGCTGCGGTTGACCGCGCTGTCCCTGCTCGTGTGCGGCGTTGCCCTAACGGCCCTGCCCCTCATGTGGCGCCTATGGCTGCTGTTGCCGGGAAATTCCGAAGGCTTTCTCTATGGGGGAAGCCTGGTCACGCCCGCATTGTTCCTTCTCGCCTTGGCCGCCGCGGCATGGGCTCGCTACCGCCTCGCACTCGCCATAACCATTGGCGCCTTCGGTACCGAGATCTGGTACTCCGCAGCGAACGGCCTGTGGCATGCGGTAGAGCCATGGCCGGGGCCCGACGGGGTGACGGGGCTCGGGGCGGGTCTCTACCTGGCCATGCAACCTTCTTCCTGGGTTTGCTTGTTGGCCGTCCTGACCATGGTGCCGCTGCTTCGAGCGCGCCGATCACAGGCGGCGCGGCCGTGGACCTGGCTGGTCGGCGCGGCGACGACCATAGCTGTCCTGGCACCTAATCCACTCAACGGCTGGGTCGAACGGTTTACCCTGCCGGTCATCGTGGCCGCCGGGCTGGTGGCGGCTTTCGTGGGCGCGGTGCTCGATGTGCGGATTTCGATCGCGGCCAGCGCAGTCCTTCTGGCGCTGATCCTGCCAATGCTGGCCTACGAACCAACCAATTGGACGCTCTACGGCTGGGACGACTTGGGACGGCGAACTCTGCTCCTCGGCCCCGTGATCGGAATTTTTGCAATCAACGTCACGGTCAGCGGAATGGCCGCCCGCCGGCAAGTCGCCATTTGAGCGGCGTGGTCGCTCCGCGCAGATCCCTGACGAGGAATCGCAGGGCGACCATGCCTACCGCCATTGCCGCCAGGGTCCACCGTGGCTTCCGTCGTTCCCGATGATCACGTCGCTGCGCAGGATGGCATCTTCGCCGCCTCAGGTCCCGCCCATCCAGCATCCGCTTCTCCCTTCCTCGCCAGGCAGGCGGTACCGTGTCGCTCGTGAGCGGGCTACGGATGCCGACGCCTGAATCGCTGGCCAGGGCACGATTGGCGAGAGTTCTCGGCCCACGCCGGCCGTTCGGGGCTCCGCTGTTGACCTGCGCGGCGGTGGTGGCCTGCCTGGTACTGAGTGGGTGCTCGGGACCTCGCGACGGCGACTCGCTGGCGCGGGACATCGCAGCGGCCGAAGCCGCGCTGCTGAATGAAGACCTTGGTCACCGCAACCGCGTTCGGGACGCCGAGCACATCGCCGCGACCGAAATCCCCAACGAGGTGGAAGGCAGTGGCATCCGACGTGAGCCGTTGGGCTGGTCGGGTCGAACCGCCGGCAGCTAGCAGGCCACCATCGACGTCCGGTTCGTCGCAACAGTGGCCGAGCAGCCAGGCATCTCCTTCGGCCACCGCGGCAACTCTGCCGGTCAGGCCACGCGATGCTACCGCTACGTCCTCGAACTATCTCGCTACACGTCCTACCACGAGATCGACTGCCCTTCGGTAGCCACTCCTCCGGTGCCCACCGCCTCGCCGATCCCGAGGCTGCCGGACGACGGGCGCGAACGGCTCGCCGCGGCGCTGCGTACCGCCACCACCGACACGCTTGCGGGTGCGGTGCGGGCAGCATTCCCCGAGAAGCACATCACCGTCGACACGGTCACGCACAAGGGTGCCCTCGTCGCCGCTGTGGGCGTACCCGCCGAGCGTGACTGCGTCGTCTTGGTCAGGACGCCCAGCGGAGCCATCGAGTCACCCGGGTACGACCGCGTCTGGCTGGAGCCCGGAGAAATGGGGTGCAGGACCGGACTGTACGTCTCGCCGCCGCGCTAGCTGCGCCAGATGTGCGTGCCGCTTCAGCAGACCCAGCAGTGGAGGGAGTTGAACAGATGGGCGCGCACGGCCCGCGACATGACCGGCACAGAGCTTGATGGGCAAGCGAATGCTTGCATATTGTGCTGTCGTGGCGTTAACGGACCCGACCCGCATGAGCCCCGACCCGACCCCTGACCGCACGGACGCGTCGGGTCGCAAGACAGGCGTATGGACCGACCCGGACCCGCACGGCGGTGTCATGGTCGGCGAGTATGTCGAAGGTGAACGGCACGGCACCTGGCGGCACTACTTCGCCGACGGCCGGCTGCGCGCGGAGGGCGGCTTCGAGCGCGGTGTCGTCCACGGTGAGTGGGTCTGGTATCGCGCGTCGGGAGGTCTCCTGCAACGCGGCGGCTTCGAACGCGGCCACAAGCACGGCACATGGACGCGGTGGAACGCCGCGGGCGCGCTCATCGACAGCGGCAACTACGACCACGACCGGAAGGCCGGTGAGTGGAAGACCTACCACCCCGACGGTTCGATCAAACGCACCGTCACGCACCGCGCACGGCTATAGGCGTACCCAAGGTGGCGGCTCTTGTCTACATCGCGGCGTTCGCGCCGGACTAGAGCGAGTCGGTGAACAGGTCGTAGCGGCTGACAGTGAGGAGCAGACGGTCCGGCGCCGTCACCCCACTATCGTTCGCCTTTCGTCGGCGTCTCATCTTGCGGGAGCGACGCCGCGCAGGGCGAGAACAGACAGGGCGAGCACACACAGGATGGCCGTCCACAAACCGGTCGGCGTCGACGCTGGCGCGCCCCAGCCGGCAGGGCGCGACGCGGTCAGTGGTTGCGGTCGCTCTGGTCGACCCGCTGCTGTGCTTCCTGTTCGCCCTTTTGAACCTGCTTGTCGTACCGGTCGCCGGTACGCTGGTCGATCTCCTGGCCGGCCTTCTGTATGCCCTGGTCGGCCTGCTTCGGATGCTCCTTGGCCACGTCCTCGGCCTTGTCCATGAAGTCACGCATGCCTGGCTCTCCCTTCTTCCGTCCGTGTCTTCCCGGCGGCGGGGGGCACAAACGGCTGCCTGCGACAGCTGTGGGGGGCAGCGCAGTAGGCCACTCAACGACGCGAGGCGCGCTTCGGCAGGAGAACGCCGGTCAGACGGACGGGATCAGTTCGTCGAGGGTGTCCAGCGGGAGGGGGCCGTGGGCGAGGATTTCGTGGTGGAAGGCGCGAATGTCGAACCTGGCACCGAGCGCCGCGCGGGCCCGATCGCGCAGGTGTTGGATACGGAGCCGCCCGATCATGTAGGCGAGGGCCTGCCCGGGCAGCGCGATGTACCGGTCGACCTCGTTGGCGATGTTGGTCTCCGACAGCGCGGTGTTGTCCCGCAGGTAGGCGATGGCCCGGTCGCGGGACCATCCGAGGTGATGGATGCCGGTGTCGACCACCAGCCGACAGGCCCGCCACGCGTCGAACGAGACCATGCCGAGCCGGCTCAGCTCGCCGGTGTAGAGTCCCATCTCCTCACCGAGGCGCTCGGTGTACAGCCCCCAGCCCTCCCCGTGCGCGTCGAAGTACGCGAAGCGACGGAAGTTCGGCAGGTCGTCACGCGACTGGGCGACAGCGATCTGCAGGTGGTGCCCGGGCACGCTCTCGTGGAAGGCGAGCACCTCGTACTCGAACCTTGACCGCAGGTCCGGCCGGTGGGTGTTCACCACGTGCATGCCCGGCCGGGAGCCGTCCGCGGCGGGGGCCTGGTAGTAGCCGAGCACCGAGTTCTCCGCCTCGGCCGGGTCCATCTCGGTCACCACGCACGGCGCGATGTCGTAGTCGGCGAACCAGTCCGGCACCGCCTCCTCGGCCCGACGCAGCGCGTCGGTGACCACGTCGACGATCTCTTCTCCGCTGCTGAACCGCAGCGCCCGGTCCTCGCGCAGTCTGCTCAGGACCTCGGCGACGTCGCTCGTGCCGAGCGCCTTTCCGCCGCGCTCCGCGAACTCCTCGCGCAGCCGCGCCACCAGGTCCAGCCCGGTCTGGTGGATCGCCTCGGGAGTCAGCCCTGTCGTCGTGTGGGTGCGGACCAGGCCGAGGTAGGCGCCGGTACCACCCGGCACGTGACACAGCCCGACGTGCTCTCCCGTCCGGCCGACCGGCAGCAGATCCTCGGCAAGCGCGGTGCGGTAGCGCATCAGGGCGGGGCGTACCGCCGACTCGACGAGTTCGGCGGCCCGAGCGTTGCCCGGAAGGCGTTTCACCAGCGGATCCCGCACGACGGGCAGGGCGAGAACTCCGTCGACCTGAGCGATCGCCTGGCGTACGCCCAACTCGGTCGGGAACCGCCCGTCCGCCACGGCCTGCCGGTACCGCTCGAGATGGCGGTCGAAGAAGCCACCC
The DNA here is from genome assembly GCA_005402585.1 of Micromonosporaceae bacterium KJ-029. GTDB lineage: Bacteria > Actinomycetota > Actinomycetes > Mycobacteriales > Micromonosporaceae > Micromonospora. The sequence continues at coordinate 415,239 of BIFP01000035.1, forward strand.
AGCTTGTCCAGCCTCGCCAGGTACGCCGCGTCGGTGCCGGTGCCGATCGGCACGGTGGAGATCATCTGGGCGACGGGGCCGGTGCCGCTGGCGGTCACGGCTACCTCGCCGACGCCGTCGCGCAGGCCCCGCTGCTCGTCGTCCAACAGCCGGGTGAGTACCGCGTGGCTGATCCGATCCGACGCATTGAGCGTTTCCCGGTCCACGGTGGCGAGTTCGGCCGCGATCCGGGCCAGCTCGGCCCGGTGCCGCGCTGCGGCGGCGCGGCTCGGATCGGGCACGTCACTCTCGTACCCGGGCACACCGAACGCGGTGGCGAGGAACGGGTCGGCGGCGAAACGCCGATCGAAGTACTCGTCACCCAACCTGGCCAACGTGTCCATCGGCGTACCGCCCCCTCGTCCATCGGGTCAGCACCACCGTATCGCTGCCCTGGCAGTCGGTGATGGTGCTCAGCTCGCGCTCGTCGACGGGCAGGACGAACCGGCAACCGCGACGGCTGGCAATCGGGCGCGGCCTGGCTGCGAGCATCGCCCGCAGCCAGGCCGCAGCCGTCAGGGCACGGCTGGCGTCAGCTACCAGGATGACTTCCGGATGCCGGGAAGTTCACCACGCAGCGCCATCTCCCGGAACCGCACCCTGGACAGTCCGAACCGGGTGAACACGCCACGAGGTCGCCCGTCGATCAGGTCACGATGACGGAGCCGCACCGGACTGGAGTCGCGGGGCAGTCGGGCGAGGCCACGTACCGCCTCGTCCCGGTCGGCCGGGTTGGTGGACGGGTGGGCGATGGTCCGCTTCAACTCGGCGCGGCGTTCGGCGTGCCGGGCCACGAGTTCCGTCCGGCGGGCCTGGCGGTTGATCAGACTCTTGCGGGCCATGTCAGCGCGCCTCGCGGAAGTCGACGTGCCGGCGCACGATCGGGTCGTACTTGCGCAACACCAGGCGGTCCGGGTCGTTGCGGCGGTTCTTCCGGGTGACGTACGTGTAGCCGGTGCCGGCGCTGCTGCGCAGCCGGACGACCGGACGCACGTCTGACTGGCGGGCCATCAGATCCTCACTCCCCTGGTGCGCATCTCGGCGACGACCGCCTCGATGCCCTTACGGTCCATGGTCTTCATCGCCTTGGCCGTGAGCGTCAGGCGGACCCACCGCCGCTCGGAGGGCAGCCAGTAGCGGCGGTTCTGCAGGTTCGGGTTCCAGCGGCGGCGGGTGCGCCGGTGTGAGTGGGACACGGCGTTGCCGAAGCTCGGCGCGGCTCCGGTGATGTCACATCGTCTGGACACGGGATCCCTTCACGGTCGCGTTAGTGCTAACGGTAATCATTTTCTTTATACCGTAGTGGCCCCGGCGCGGCCCGGACGGACCCACCCCCGCCGGCCACGCGTCGACAGACGCCGACACCCCACTCCCTCGCGTCGACGACCACCCACCTATAATGGAAACGGTTTTCATCTAGGTATCGAGGAGGACTGTGATGTCGACGTCATCCGTCGCGTCGGCCGGCCACACCGTCGCGGAGCCCGGCTCCCGTCCGTCGTTGACCGTGCTCAGCGGCTTCTGGCCTGCGGCGACGTACGCCGTCGCCCGCGCTCTGCTGGCTGCGGACCGGTCGCTGCTGCTGGTCCGGCACGATCTGGCCGACGTACGCGCCGGCAACGTGCACCGGGTGGTTCGCGACAGTGCGGGCGTGCTGGAGGACGAACGGGTATCCCTCGCCCACGGCTGCGTCTCCTGCACGCTGCGGGAGGACGTACTGCCCACCCTCGCCCGGCTGGTCGCCACCCACCCTGGCCGGGACATCGTGCTGATGCTGCCGGAGGTGGTCGAACCGGAGGCGGTGGCCGCCGCCTGCTCCCAGTGCCTCGTCAACGGTGCGCCGATCACCCACCTGCTGCACATCGACTCGTACGTGACGGTCGTCGACGCCGGGCACCTGCTCGACGGCCTGGCCAGCACCGACGACCTGAAGACCCTCGGCATACACGCCGCCGACAACGACGAGCGGTCACTCGCGGACGTCATCGTCAGCCAGATCGAGTACGCCGACACCCTGGTCCTGTGGGGACACTCCCCCGACGGCGGGTACGGCACGGACCGCCTGGCGGTACTGCTGGCGCGGATGACACCGTGGGCCACGCAGATCCGCCTCGACGACGAGGTCGTCGACGCGCAGCAGCTGACCCGGCAACTGCGCGACACTCGACGGAACCGACCGGAGACCCCTGGCGTACTCGCCCGGGGTCTCGAAGGTCACCTGCTCGGTGTGCACGAGCCGTTGTCGGACTGCGGGATCGTCTCGGTGGTGTTCCGGGCCCGCCGCCCGTTCCACCCGCGGCGACTGCATGACGTACTCGAAGACGTCAACGCCGAGGTGATCCGCTCTCGCGGACATCTGTGGCTGGCGAGCCAGCCCGAGGCCGTCATCGCCTGGGACTTCGCCGGCGGCGGCCTCGCCATGGGCTCCCTCGGGCGTTGGCTCGCCACCGTGCCCGACCGGTACTGGGACGAGGTTTCCGACCACCGCCGCCTCGCCGCCGCCATGGACTGGGACCCCTACTACGGCGACCGCCACCAGTACCTGGTCTTCATCGGCCTGGACCTCGACCCCGCCGGCCTGCACCGCGCCCTCGCCGGTTGCCTGCTCACCGACGGCGAGATCGCCGACGGCGAACAGGTGTGGCGTACCTACGACGACCCGTTCACCGGCTGCTTCCCGCTGCCTGCCCGCACCGACGAACCTTCGGAAGAGGCCGGATGAAGCCCCACCTACTCAGATGAACAACCGTCGCAGATCCCCACGATCTCAAGCGTGTGGCTCACCTCTGTGAATCCGTGTTGGGCGGCGATGCGACTGGTCCACTTCTCCACCGCGGGACCGACAACCTCAACCGTACGGCCGCACTCTCGGCAGACCAGGTGATGATGGTGGGTACGGCTGCACCGGCGGTACAACTGCTCTCCGGAAGGCAGCCGCACGGTGTCCACCTCGCCGGCGTCCACCAGTGCCTGAAGCGTGCGATAAACGGTGGTGAGACCGACCGCGGCCTGCTGGTCCCGTAGTTGGGCGTGCAACCCCTGCGCACTGCGGAACTCATCCAGCTCGTCGAGCAGCCCGACAACCTCGGCCCGCTGCCTGGTGTTTCGGGCAGCCCCCGGAATCGACTTGATCGTCACTGTCACTCCCGCCCTGTCCAGGCTCTCGGCCGGCACAGCTTAGCCCGGTTCGGGATTGGTGAGCCGGTCGCGGAAGCGGACGGCCATCGACTCGCTGAGAACGGCGACGGCGAGGCCGCGAGGTCGGCGATGGCGTCGGCGGCGCTGGCCTGCAGCGTGATCGCTGGTTGTAGATCGTGTGCCGCGCATGCCTGGTCCAGTACGGTGCGTAGGCCGGTGCCGGGTCGTCAGGGTCGGTGCTCGCTGCGCCGGAACGGGCGGGTCATCGCGGTGAGCAGCGTGTGCTCGTTGTCGTCTCCGGCGAGTTGCCAGGTGAAGGCGCCCCGCAGCCCGTGGCGCGCCGCGAAGGCGGCCCGCTCCTCGATGGACTCGGCATCCTCGTAGCTCACGAAGGTCCGGGTGCCCGGGTGGTAGAGCCATGGCGAGCGGGCCACCGGGTGACGGTGGCGCTGCCAGATCGGATCGGGGAGCAATTCACGCCTGATGTCGCGCCAGTCGCCGACCTCGACCGTGCCGACCTGGGGTTGGTACAGCCCGGCCTGGTCTCCGGCTGAGGCGACACGGAAGCCGCGGCCGTAGAAGGGTACGCCGAGCACGAGCTTGTCCCGGGGTACTCCGTGACGCTCGTAGTAGTCGACGGCACCGGTGACGTTGTTCCACCGCCGCAGGTCGGGGTCGAGCGGGTCGTGCGCCACCTCGACCAGTGGTGCGTTGAAGGTGGCGGTCGGCGAGAAGCCGGTGCCGAAGTCGTAGGTCATGAGGTTGACGAAGTCCAGCAGGTCGGCGAGGGCCGCGAGTTCGTAGCTCTCCGCCGGGTCGTACGGGCCGACCGACTGTAGCCGGCCAGCCGGCAGTGCGGCAGTCAGCAGCCGGGCCGGCCCGAGCCCGTGGCGTAGCTCCTGGGCCAGCAGCGTGGCGTTGCGCCGGTCCTCGGGCCGGTGGGTCAGCTCGGTCGGGCCACCCGAGACGGGGAACTCCCAGTCCAGGTCCACGCCGTCGAAGCCGGCGGCCAGTTCCAGGCTCTCGTCGACGAAGGCGGCCCGGGACCGCGGCGTGAGCGCCGCGTCGGAGAACCCGCCGGCACCCCAGCCACCGATCGAGAGTACGGTCCGCAGTCCGGGGTTGGCCCGCTTGAGCGCGGCGAGGGCCGCGAGGTGCGCGGGCGCCTGTGGTGGCAGTGTCAGATGCCCGTTCTCGATCGTGGCGAACGCGTAGAAGAGATGGGTGAGCAGGCCGGCGGGTATCGCGTCGATCGGGTACGTGTTCTCGTCGGTCCCGGGAAAGTAGGCGCCAAGGACCGTCTGCCCCACGATCATCCACGCACGTTAGCAGCCAGCAGCCGCGACACCCGCCCCGTGCTCGCCGTGCCTGTAGGGGTCGACACCGCCGGTTTGACAGCGACAACGCAGGTTGACCACCATGTTGCATGCCTGTTCCACGGGGTCGCGGACTCGTTCCCAGATCACTTCTTCGGGAGGACGCCTACCGGGCGATCCGCGACGCCATCGTCAACGGCACGCTTGCCCCGGGCGAGCGCCTCAATGACAGCGATCTGGTCGAGTGGCTCGGCGTGAGCCGCACCCCGGTCCGGGAGGCGCTGGCGCGTCTGGAGCAGGCCGGCCTGGTCCAGACGAAACCCGGCCGGTACACGATCGTCAGCCCCCTGGATGTCCGTGCCGCTCGGAACGCGCAGTCAGTCACGGCCGCCATGCACGAACTCGCCGTCCGCGAGGCCCTGCCCAACCTCTCCGCCACCGAACTCGACGCCATGCGCGAGGCCAACGCACGGTTCGCCAATGCGCTGCGACGCAACGACGTCGACGCGGCGATCGCCGCCGACGACGATTTCCACGGCGTGCTGGTGGCCGCCAGCGCCAACCGGGCCCTGCGTGACGTCCTGGAGCAGTTCACGCCGGTGCTGCGGCGCCTGGAGCGACTACGCTTCTCCTCCCTGGGTGGCCGGGGGTCGGTCGCACAGCACGAGGGGATCATCGCGTTCTGCGAGGCCGGCGACGTGGAGAAAGCGGCGGCCGCCATCCGTGCCAACTGGGAGACCCTCGCTCCCCTGCTCGACATCTCGCTCGTCGGCGACCAGTCCGGCGACGATTCGTCCACCTGAACGCCCGCCTGTCGGGAGGATCCCGTTGCTGGCCGTGCAGCCAGCACGCCTGACCGGGCGACAGCGCCCGGTCACGGCCACGTCACCGTCCCCGCGGAGCCGCGCCTCTGAGCATCCGGTGCATGGTCTTGACTCGCCCCCAACATGCAGTGTGCAATATTTCGCATGCCGACGCGACGGCGGACACCACCGGTCGCCCGTTGAAGGAGAGTTCCCATGCCCCTCGACAAGTTCGAGCGCTTTCCGCTGCTGTACGGCCCCAGCCCGGTTCACCCGCTGGATCGGCTCAGCGACCACCTCGGCGGCGCCAGGATCTGGGCCAAGCGGGAGGACTGCAACAGCGGACTGGCGTTCGGCGGAAACAAGACCCGCAAGTTGGAGTACCTACTCCCGGACGCCCTCGCCCAGGGAGCGGACACGCTGGTGAGCATCGGCGGAGTGCAGTCCAACCACACGCGCCAGGTCGCGGCCGTTGCCGCTCGGGCTGGCCTGAAGGCCGTGCTGGTTCAGGAAAGCTGGGTGGACTGGCCGGACCCGGTCAACGACAAGGTCGGCAACATCCTGCTGTCGCGCGTCATGGGCGCCGACGTGCGCCTGGTACAGGAGGGCTTCGGCATCGGCTTCAAGGAGAGCTGGCAGCAGGCGCTGGAGGAGGTCCGGGCGGCCGGCGGCGTGCCCTACGCGATTCCCGCCGGCGCCTCCGACCATCCCCTCGGCGGACTCGGGTTCGCCAACTGGGCGTACGAGGTCCAGCAGCAGGAACAGGAGCTGGGGATCTTCTTCGACACCATCGTCGTCTGCAGCGTCACCGGCAGCACTCATGCCGGGATGATCGCCGGCTTCGCGGGACAGGACCGGCCCCGCCGGGTGCTCGGGATCGACGCGTCCGCGAAAATCGACGAGACACGCGCCCAGGTGGAGAAGATCGCCCGCAACACCGCCGAACTCATCGGCCTGGGGCGTGACCTGCGGGACGATGAGATCACCGTCCTGGAGGGCTGGGCCGGAGATCTGTACGGGATTCCCGTCGGGTCCACGCTGGACGCCATCCGACTCACCGGCAGGCTCGAAGGAGTGATCATCGATCCGGTGTACGAGGGCAAGTCGATGGCGGGCCTGATCGACCTGATCCGTAACGGGGACATCCCCAAGGACTCCAACGTGCTGTACGCCCACCTGGGCGGCCAGCCCGCCCTGAACGCCTACCATTCGCTCTTCCACTGACGGGCGTACGGCTACCAAGCCGGGCGCTGGCTGACCTTCCGCGCCTACTGAACTGCCCGGCCGGCGAGGAGACTCACCGGCCGGGCAGCCACCCGGCTCTGGTCAGTTGCCGGTGGACAGGTCCTTCAGGTCCTGCAGCAGCTCGGCGAAGTCGGCGGTCTCCGCGGGAGGCGGCGTCTCGATGTTCACCGGCTTGCCGTAGTCGGTGTAGTCGACCGTCATGTCGCCCATCGCGCCCATGTCCATGCCCGCCCGGCGCGGCCGATACTGCTCGTCGACCCAGAGGTCAATCTTGATCTCCTTGACGCCCTGCTTGGCCAGTTGCTGCTCGACGCCGGAACGCAACTCGGCGTCGATCTGCTCGAGGTGGGTCGCCACGGGAGTGGTGACGGTGTAGTGGACCGTGCGCGCCCCGTTCACCGTCTCCTCGCCGACGACGGTGACGCCCTCGGTGGCGAGCAGCGTTTTGACCTGCTTGGTCGGGTCAACGTCGTCCAACTGCGTCGGGAAGGTCATCCCCGCCTGCTCCCCGACCACCGTCAGGTCCAGCTTCATCCAGCGCTTCCCACCCATGCTCGCACGGTCCTCCGCCGGGATCTGCACGTAGACCACGGCGCCGATCATTCGGACAGTGACCGGAGAGCCGTCCGGGCTCGCCGTCGTCATCTCGGCCTTGACCGGATCTCCCAGATCCACGACGCCCTGCACCGAGACCTTCTCGCCACCCGCCGTGCCCTGCACCGTCACGGCCACCGAATCGCTCTTGTCGGTGGCGTCGATCGTCTTCTGCAACGAACCCTTGAGATCACTGGCGAGCAGCTCCAGCACGCTGGGTTGCTCCGGCGCGCCGGGCTTCGAGCCGCAGGCAGTCACCGCGAGTGCGGTGAGCGCGGAGACCGCCAGAACAGTGGCCTTCTTCCAAAGTGACACGTGACAGCTCTTTCCCCCGAAGGATTCCGGGGACCTCCCCCGGACAGACCGACGGACACGCTATCCCAAGCGGTCAATCCCGGTACGACGACTTCCCACCGCGTGGGCGACCGGCAGCCCAGCACACGGCGGCGGTCAGCCCTCCGCCTGGGGCGGCTCTGCTCGGGCGTGACGAATCGCGGCCAGCAACGGCGGGGATTGCCAGGCTGGCTCACGGCCGTCCATCCAGCGATCCAGTGACGGTGCCGGCGGGCGCACCCGGCCGAGCGCGTAGAGCAGGACGCCGGCTGTCGCTCCGGCGGCCGACAGGCCGAAGCAGATCCACAAGGTGGTGCTCATGGCGGCCGTCGGGAAGCTGGTCACCGTGGTGGCGAAGTGCAGCAGGATCGGCGCGATCATGAAGGCGGCCACCGCCCGCAGCAGTTCGAGGATGGCGAACACGCGCTGGATCGACCGCGACGGGAGCGAGAAGGCGGCGAGGAACAGTGCTGGAGTCACCGACGCGCCGATGCCGACGCCGATCAGCGCCGAGCCGATCAGCGTGATCACGGTCGTGGGCGGGATGGCGTTGCGGATCACGAGGATCCCGACGGCGAGGAAGACCATCCCGGCCAGCACGAAGTAGTGGATCAGGCGGGTGCGGAACACTGCCCCGAACACGATGGCGGTGATCACGGCGCCGCCGATCTCGGGAAGGTACAGCAGCCCTTGCTGCAGCGGTGGGTAGCGGTGCGGCAGCACGGCCGAGGTCAGCGCGATCGCCGATGTCGATGCGGCGGAGGCGCAGACCGCGACCACGATCCCGGCAACTGGAATGGTGCTGGCCAGGCTGCGCACCGTCAGCAGCGGATTGCGGGCGCGGTACTGGTAGATCCACAGAGCCACGATCAGCGCCAGGCCGCCGGCCAGCGGCCCGAACGCGACCGGGTCCAGGAACCGGTGGGTGAGCAGTTGCGATGCACCCCAGAAGGCCGCCACCGAGCCGACGGCGGCCAGCCCGATGGCGGCGGGGTCTCGGGGGGCGCTGCGGTCGGCCGGCGGGGTGTCCTGGAAGGTCAGCAGCGACATCAGCAGGCCCACGACGGCGATGCCCGCCACTGTCCAGAACAGCGGTCGCCAGGCATGGAATGATGCCTGGACGCCGCCGACCAGTGGGCCAGCAGCGACGGCGCCGAACACGCAGAGGTTCAGGATCACTGCGGTCCAACGGAGCTTTTCCGCCGGATAGTCGAGGAACAGCGGTGGCACGGCCGCGATCAGCAGCAGGCTGGTGCACAGGCCCTGCAGCACGTGCCCGGCGATGAACATCTTGGGGCCGGTCGCGGACGCGGCGATCACCGAGCCGGCCACCAGAAGGACGGCGTACCCGAGCAGCATCCGCCGCTGTGGCAGGTGCTGGGCGAACTGCACCGCCAGCACCGTGCCAACCGCGTAGCCGGCGTTGGCCAGGCCCCTCGCCAGGGTGATCGTCTGCGAGTCGAGGTGCAGTTGTTGGGAGATCAACGGCCCAACGGACGGCAGCGCAGACGACAGCCCCAGATAGGGCACCAGGAGCAGGACGACCATCGCCGCTGCCGCGGGATAGCGGCCGGCCAGCGGGCCCGGTCGCATCAGCCGCAGCCTCGTGGGGCTCCGGGGGACGAGCGGACGGGAGCCAGGTAGCGCGATGGCCTCTGGTGGGTCACAATCCGCCTCCGAGACCCCGGGGGTCAGCTGCCCGCTACGCGAACTGCCAGGATCTCCGCCAGGCCGGGTGACGTCAGCCGGATCCGCATCGCGCGCTGCCGTCCATTCTCAGATCCGAGCCGGCAGCCGAAGCGGGTGCGCAGGCGCCATCACCGGTTCGGGTGATGTCCCCCGATGCGCCGCCGCCAGCACGTGGACGAAGGCCGGCCCAACGCCGTCGGCCGCCACCACGCCCGGCGCGACCACGTCACCGGGGACCGCCGAGGGCCACCGCACCCTGACTCTCGTTAGAGCGACCACAGCGACGCCCACCGCTGACGGGTCGCTGGCCCCGGCCTCGGAAGCCGGCTTGCCGGCCCGTTCGACGACGCGCTCACCCGGTTGCCCGCACCCGCCCGGGACCTGCACTTCCTGCTCGCCCCGACTGGCGTCAGCGAATCGAGCCGACCCCCGCCGCAGCCGCCTATGCCGCACACATCAACGCCGTCTGCGCCGGATCCGCGGAACGCATCCCGTTCGCCCACCGGCTGACCGAACGGGCCCAGATCCAGAACGCAGTGCCGGAGCACGCATGGCGTGCTCCGGCACTGGTCGGGAGCCGGCCGGCACCGGCTCGCCGTCATCCACTCACAGGTCGGCCCTCAGGTACGCGCCGGCTGCGAGCAGCTGCGTCCGTACCGATTCGTCAGTGGCGGTCCTGGCCGCCGCCGCGTACCGGTCCAGCGCAGCCCTGGCCTGGTCCGGCTTCTTCGCCGCCGCCATGCTCTTGGCCGCCTGGAGCTGTCCGAACATCTTGCCGGCCAGCCCGTTGCTGATCAGACCCTCCGCCTGGTACCGCCGCACCAACGCCTGGGCGTTGTCGTAGGTCGCGAAGATCTCGAAGGCGACCGTCACCTCCGTTTCGTTGCCGGCCTTGTCGGTCGCCACGACGGTCAGCTTGTGGCTGCCCGCCGTGGGCTCGACCTCCGCGCCGCTCTCGATCGGCACTCCGTCCAGGTGGAGGGCCACCGAGTCGACGCCCGAGGTGGCGTCCTGTGCCGTGGCGGCAATCGGCAGCGACGTGCCGAGGTCGTACTTGCCGCCCTTCGTCACGCCGTTGACGGTCACGACCGGGGCCGTGGTGTCGAGGCGTAGGGACACCGCCGTCGGCTCGGAGATGTTCCCGGCCTCGTCGATCGCCCGGAACCGCAGCTCCCGCAGGCCGTCCTCGGTCACCTGGACCGGGTCGCGGTACTGGGTCCAGGCGCCGTCGCCGTGGGCGAACTCGATGCGGACCGGGCCGCCGCGGTCATCGCTCGCCGAGGCGGTGACGGTCGGCGGCGAGGTGTACCAGCCCCGCTGGCCGTCCGGCTGTGCCGGGTCGACCGACACGGTCAGGCTCGGCGCCGTCGTGTCGAGGATCCGGAAGTAGTCGAACGCGACCGTGACCGGCTGGGTCTGCTCCGGACCCAACGCCATCAGACCGAAGGAGGTCATCGCGGCGTCGTTGGTGACCGGCTGGCCGAGCGAGGTCCAGTTGATCCCGCCATCGCTGATCTGGGCCGAGTAGCGGTTGCCACTGCGGCTCAACCGCAGGTGGTACCAGCCACTCTCGGTCGAGTCGGGGATGTCGATCGACCGGTTGCCGCCGTTGCCGAACTGCGCGTTGCGTTCCGAGACGAGTTCGGCGCGCAGGTCGGTTCCCGTTCCGGCGGTGTTGTTGGCCACGACGTCAAACTTCACGTAGTTGTCGTCGTTGTTGTAGACCAGGAACCCGGCAAGCTGCCACCGGTGCAGCATCGTCGGCGTCAGCTTGGTCTCGATCGTCCAGTCACCGGCGGCGACGTCCGCGGGGATCTTCTGCAGGATGAAGTTCCGCGGCGAGTTGTTGGTGCCGTTGATGTCACCCTGCTGGGTCTCGATGCGCAGCGCTCCGTTGCTCACCGCGACCTTGGTCGAGTCGTACCGGACCACCGCGTTCCACCGGCAGCCGTCGATAGTGCTGCCGTCGAACTCGTCGCTGGGCGCGCGGACACCGTCGTCCGTGCTGTCCGGCGTGATGGTGAAGTGGTCGAACACCGCGTTGACCCGCGACGTCCCGATGTCCCCGGCGGCCATGGGCCCGACGGTCGCGTTCGGGATGACGTTCGCGGAGCCGGCGAGCGCGGTCCACGTCTGGCCGTCGGCGGAGTAGGCCGCGGTCAGCCGCTGGCCGTCGCTGACCAGTCGCAGGTGCGCCGTGGTGGGGAAGTTCGCCGGTACGCCCACGTTGGCGTGCCAGGTCCGTGTCCCGCCGGCCTCGGTCTGGAACTCCATGATCCGACCGCCGGACGAGTTGCGGGTGAACGCCAGCTTGACGTAGTCGTTGTCGCTGCCGTGCATGAGCAGGCCGGCGTGCTGCCACTCGCGGTCGTGCGGGACCGTCACCTTCGTGGTGATCGTCCACGGACCGGTCTTCGCGCGCTGACCGGCGTAGCTGATCGGGCCGACGTTGGCCTCGTTGATGTCACCGTTGGTGACCGGCAGGACCAGTCCGCCACCGGTGACCCGCACCGGCAGGTTCGGCGCACTCCGTACCGTGGTCCACCGGGTGCTGTTCAGCGTGTCGCCGTCGAAGTTGTCCGAGCCGCGGATGCCGCAACCCGGAGCGATCTCCGGCGGTGCCGGGTGGACGGCCTCGTTGACCAGCTTGAAACCGGTGAACTTCACCTCGCTGATGGCCGACGCGTGGTGCGCGGTGACCGCGAGGCCGATGTCCTGCTGGCTGGCCGCGCCGGGCAGCGTCACCGGGTCGCCGACCGCGGTGAACGACGTCCCGTCCTTGCTCCAGTACCCGTAGTACTTCCCGCCGTCACGCACGATCCGCACCCAGGACGGATAGCTCGTCGTGCTGGCGCCGGTGCTGGCGTCGAGCTGACCGTTGCCGTCGGTGTCGCGCAGCCACTCGAACCCGGAGCCGGCCCGCAGTGTCATCGCCGCGTACCCGGGCGAGCTGCCGGGTCGGGTGACGTCGTTGCGGACTATCAGACCGGCCTTGGCGGAGTTGTTCGTGTTCGTCTGGCTCTCGATCTTCACCGTGGCGGTCCAGGTGTTGCCGGCCGCCAACGGCAGGAACGCCGAGCCATACTGGTCGGTTCCCTGCCACATGTTCGCGCCGCCGGCCTTGACGATCCAGGTGTCCTGATCCGGTCGGTCGAAGGTGGCGGTGGTGTTGGTGAAGGTCTGCCAGGCTCCGTAGAGGTCACCGACCTCGACCGGCACGACGCGGGACGTCGTGTGGTGGCCCTTGTCGTTGGTCGCGACCGCGGTCAACTGGTAGCGCTTCTCAGAGGACGCGTTCCAGGTCACCGAGTACGGGGCGGTGGTGTCGGTGCCGATCGAGGTGCCGTCGACGAAGAACTCGACCTTGGTGATGGTGTTCTCCGCGTCGCTCGCGTCGGCGGTCACCTGGATCTCGCCCGGCTCCAGCTTGTCGGCCGGCGTCGGGGAGGTCACCTTGACCTTCGGCTTGCTGGTCGGCGAGACGCCCTTGCCGTCGGCCTCGATGAAGTTCAGGCGCCGCTCGCCCGCGCCCGGGAACACCACGTACAGGGTGAACGTCTTGCCGGGGTCGGACACCGAGACGGGGACGTCGACGTAGCCGCCGCTGGTGGTCGCCGGCACCTGCGCGGTGCCGAGGAGTTCACCGTCCGGCGCGTCCCGCCGCAGCTCGATCCGGCTCGCGCTGGTAGCCGACGCGCGCAGGATCAGCCGATCCACGTTGTACAGACTGACCGGTTCGTACGACGCCCAGGCGCCGTTCTGGCCGGCGATAGAGTCCGCGTGTCCCTCGACGTCGCGGGACGGGGCGACCGTCACGTTCGACGAGTTGTGGAAGAACTCCGCCTCGCGGACCTTCGGGTACAGCAGGGTGGTGTCCGAACCGGTCAGGCTCGGGATGCCACCCGCGCCGCCCGAGTCGGTGTAGCGGCCGTCGAGCACGTAGAAGACGTTCATGTCCTCGCCGTGCCCGCCACCGAGAGCGGTGACGACCGAGCCGGTACGCCCGTGCAGCGGTTCGGCCGGGTGGGCGTGCTCGTCGTGGCCCAGCGCCGGTTGGATCACCACGTCGGCGTCGTCGATCTGGGTGTCCTCGGCATCGCTGACCGACAGGTTCCAGCTGATCTCGTCACCGAAGTCGAAGAAGGCGCCGTTGGGCGGCAGGTTGAACGCCACCTCCGGCCGGGTGTTGCCGACCGTGATCGGCACGGTGGAGGTGCCGGTCTTGCCGTGCGGGTCGGTCACCGTGAGCCGGGCGTTGTATACGCCGTTCGCCGTGTAGGTGAAGTTCGGCTTCAGCTCGGTGGAGTCGACGCTGCCGTCCCCGGTGAAGTCCCACTCGTACCGCAGTTGCTCGTTCTCGGGGTCGGTGCTGCCCGAGCCGTCGAACTCCACCTTGAGCGGCGCCTGGCCGGAGTCCGGCGTGGCGCTGATCTTCGCCGTGGGCGAGCGCGATCCGGTGATGTAGTCGATCCGGTACAGCCCCGAGTTCGGGTTGTCACGGCCGAAGCCGCCGCCCCAGTCCAGCACGTACATCGAGCCCTCGGGGCCGAACTTGGAGTCGATCGGCGCGAGGAACTGCTGTTGCGGCAGGAACGGGTTGACCTTCTCGACCCCGCCCTGCCCGTTCGGGATGATCGAGTACATCTTGTTCCGCGCCCACTCGTAGAAGAACGGCTTGCCGTCGTAGTACGGCGGGAACTTGGTGTCCGACTGCAGGTCCGGGTCGTAGTCGTAGAACGGGCCGCCCATCGGGGCCAGGCCACCACCCTGCGGGATGACCGACGGCACCGAGGAACGCTTGTAGCCGTACCACATCTTCGCCGGCTGGGCCGGCGGCAGCTCGGTCAGGCCGGTGTTGCGCACCGAGTCGTTGATCGGGCGATCGCAGTCGAAGTACGCACCGACCGTGACCGGGTTGGTCCGGTAGTCCACGTCCCGGAACGGCTCGTTGTTGCCCATGCACAGTGGCCAGCCGTAGAAGCCGGGCTCGGTGATGAGGTTCCACTCGGAGATGCCGGCGGGGCCCCGGTCCGGGTTGTCGTTGCTGTTGTCCGGCGAGTAGTCGGCCATGCCGACGGCTCCGGTCTTCGGGTCGATCGAGAACCGGAACGGGTTGCGGAAGCCCATGGCGTAGATCTCCGGCCGGGTCTTCGCGGTGCCGGGCTCGAACAGGTTGCCCGCCGGGATGGAGTAGGTGCCGTCCGGCTCGGGGCGGATCCGCAGCAGCTTGCCGCGCAGGTCGTTGGTGTTGGCCGAGGTCTCCCGCGCGTCGTGGAAGGTTCCGGTCCGCTCCGACAGCGGGGCGTAACCGCCGGACGGCTCGGAGTGCGGGTTCACGTCGTCGCCGACGCCGAGGTAGAGGTTGCCGTCCGGGCCGAACGCGAGGCCGCCCCCGGTGTGACCGGGCTCGTCGGGGAGCCGCCGCGCCGGCACCTCGAGCAGGATCTTCTCGGAGGCGCGGTCGATCTGCGAGCCCGGGCCGACGGTGAGGCGGGACAGCCGGTTGAAGAAGTTCGCCGGGTCGCTGTCGTTCGAGCTCGCCGGTGAGTAGTAGATGTAGAGGTGGCCGTTGTCGGCGAAGCCCGGGTCGAGCGCGATACCGAGCAGACCGTCCTCACCGCCGGAGTACACCGGGATCGTGATCGCGGTCTTGGTCGTCCTGGTCTGCGGGTCGTACACCCGGATCTGGCCGCGCACCAGCTCGGTGAAGAAGACCCGGCCGTCCGGTGCGACGTCCATGGCGAACGGAGCGCTGGTGTTCTGGTCCAGCGGGACCCGCTCGTAGGTGTTCCAGTCGGTGCCGGAGCAGTCGCCCGGCGCCACCCCGGCGGCCCACTGCACGCCACCGAGGATGTGCTTCACCAGCTGCGTCTCGCCCGTGTAGTGGGCGCCGAAGTGGCCCATGCCGGTCATCCAGGCGCGGCCGCCGTCGTACGGCTTGCACCAGGAGATCGGGTGGTCGTAGCCCATGGCGTTGCCGCCCGGGTTGTACGTCGTCTCGTCCATCGTGGCGAGCACGTGCGCGTTGCCGCGGACGTTGAGCGAGTAGTTGTACCACTCGTCGGCGCGCTGCCACCGCTGCGGCAGGTGAGCTGTCGACGGGTGGGTGTGGTCCTCGACGCGGACGGTGCCCGGCAGGCCGGGGCTGCTGCCGGTGGCGGCGTGGCCCGGCATCAGCGCGCCGATCATGTTGTCCCACCACGCGTAGTTCCCGCGCATGTCGGTCGCGTTGTGGATGGCGACGATGCCGTTGCCGGCCTGCATGTAGCGCTCCATCGCCGCCTTCTCGGCGGCGGACCACGGATCGCCGGAGGCCTGGAACATCACCAGGGCGTCGAACTGCGCGAGATCCTCGTCGTTGAAGATCGAGGAGTCCTCGGTGTGCTGCGAGGTGATGCCGGCCTCGGCGAAGGCGGCCCGCAGCACGGGAACGCCCTGGTCGATGGCCTCGGTGTGCCGGAACTGAGTGGTCTTGGTGAAGATCAACACGTGTGCTTGGTCCTGCCGGTTTTCCTCGGCGGCCGCCGGCAGTGGGCTGACCATGGACAGCGCGAGGGCGCCGGCGAGTGGTAACGCGAGTAACCGTCCCCACCGGGGACGCCAGGTCACGTTCATGAGATGGGGGACCTCTCTGGGACGCGAGAATCTACTGGTGTGGGCGTGACCGTGCGGCGTGCCGGCGCCGTCGGGCTGGTGTGGAGTTCGCCGTCGGCTCTAGGGCGTCACCCCCCGCAGGAACGTCAGGCCGTCCACGGCGATCGCATCCTGGCTGGCGGCGAGGGGACGCCAGATGGAGGCGGCGGTCGCGATCGTCGCGTTCTCCGCGGTGAACGACTCGATGCACAGCGGGCCGGTGTAGCCCGCGTCGTCGATCGCGGTGAGGATCGCCGGCCAGTCCAGGTGGTCGGCTCCCGGGGCACCGCGGTCGTTGCCGCAGACCTGGACGTGGGCCACCCGGCCGGCGGCCGCGCGGATCGCCGCCGGGATGTCCGTCTCCTCGATGTTCTGGTGGTAGAGGTCGAGCGCGACCCCACAGTGCGGCAGGTCGCCGATTGCCTCGAGGGTCTGGCCGATGGTGTTGAGCAGACTCGTCTCGTAGCGGTTGAGCGGTTCGACGGCCACCGTGACGCCGGCGGCCCCCGCGTACTCGACGACGGGGGCGAGGTTGTCCCGCAGTTGGGCGTACGCCGTGGCGCGCTCGGCGGGTGACAGCCGCCAGGTCCGGCCGACCGACGCGTACGCCGGCCCGGCGATCACCGGCGAACCGACCGTCGCGGCGGCGTCCACCACGCCGAACAGGTAGTCCTGTGTGGATCGGACGGTCCCCGGATCCGCCGCGGTCAGCTCACGACCGGGTGGCATCACGAGGCAGACGGTGGCGCCGAGTCCATAATCGGCGAGCACCTGGGCAGCCCGCCGAGCCTCCCAGTCACCCAGGTTCTCCACCGGGAGTTCGAGCACGTCGAAGCCCCACCCCGCGACCTTGGCCGCGAGGGCGGCCAAGGTCGCGTCGGTCAACGGTGAGCTCCACACCCAGGTGTTGACCCCGAGCAGATGCTTGCTCACTTCCACGGCCCCGGGTAGCCCGGCATCTCCTCACAGCCGCACATCGCGTAGTGCAGCGGCGGCATGTCCTGCTTGACGTACGACGCGACGTTGTCGCTGGTGATCCGCGGCTGCGGCAGCACCCACTCCTTCGGCACCTGCTCGCCCTTGAGGATCTTCAGCGCCGCGATGACCGGGGTACGCCACTGGTAGGTGGGGTAGGTGGGTGCAACGGCGGTCAGGCCCTCGTCGACCCACAGCCGCAGGAAGTCCTGCTGGTCCTCGCCGACGAAGGGGGGCACGTCGACCCCGGCGTCCTGGAACGCCTCGACCGCGGCGACGGCCGTCGCGCCGGCGTCCATCCACACGCCGTCGATCTGCCCCACGCGCTGCAGGTAGTCGGAGACGATGCTCTTGGTCTTGGCCGCGTCGCCGTCGGTGAACTCCACCCCGGCCACGTCGAGTTCGCTGCCGGCGAAGATCTCGTTGGCTGCCGCCCAGCGCTGTTCGAGCACGTCGACGCCGGGCAGGATGCGCAGGGCGAGTACCTTGCCGCCCGGCTTGACCTTCTCCTTCAGGAACTCCGCGCCGTCCGCGCCGAAGGCGAAGCCGCCGATGGGGTGGATGAAGGTGACCGGGCAGGTGGTGTTGACGCCACGGTCGAACACGATCACCGGCACGCCGGTCGCGCACGCCTGCTCGACGGCGGGCGTCAGCGTGGCGGTGGTGTTCGGCGAGATGATGATCGCGGAACAGTTCCTGGCCGTCAGCGACTGGATGTCGCTGATCTGCTTGTCGTCCTTGGCCTCCGCGTCGAGCACGGTGAAGGTGCTGATCTCCGGGTGCAGCTTCACCTCCTCCTGCATGGTCTTGTAGCCGACCTGCCGCCACGGGTTGTTCACCGCGGCGTTGGAGAAGCAGAGGGTGTAGTTGCCGCCGGGCTTGGCGAACTTCGCCGTATCGACCAGTTCCGGCTCGAGCATCTGCTCCCACGGCTTGCCGTCCGGGCCCTCCGGCGTGGCGCTGCGGAACGCCAGCTGACGGTTGTACTCGGCCTGGTCGAAGAACTCCGACTTGACGGCATCCGAACTGGATGGCGAGTCGCCAGGGGTGTTGTCGGCGGGCAGGTCGCTAGAGCATCCGGCGAGCGCGAGCGCGCTGGCCACGACCACCACGGACCATCTCTTGTTCATTATCGTTGATCTCCTTACTCGCTGCGAGGACATCAGGAGGAGGCGGGTTGCGCGGTTTGCACGCTGTCCCGCGGTTTCGGCCACAACCGCAGCCGCTGCCGAACACCGCCGCCGAGTGATGCGTAGGCGACGGCGACGATGATGATTACGCCCTGCACGGCCGACTTGAGGGCGCCGCTGACGCCGAGCAGGTTCAGCAGTGTGAACAGGGCTTCCAGGGACAGCGCGCCGGCGGCGGCGGCGACCACCGACCCTCGTCCACCGCCGAGGAGGACGCCGCCCAGCACGACGGCGGTGATCGCCCGGAACTCCAGGCCGTTGCCGACCTGCGCGGAGACGCCGGCGAATCCGCCGAGCAGGATCGCGGCGACCGCGGCGAGCAGCCCGGAGAGGGTGAAGGCGAGCAGCCGCAGCCGGTCGACCTGGCCGCCGGACATTCGCACCGTGGCTTCGTTGTCGCCCACCGCCACCAGCGCCCGACCGGTGCCGCCGCGCATGAACAGCACCGCGGCCACCAGGATCGACAGCAGGATCAGCACCGACCACGGGACCTCTCCGAGCACCGGGACGTCCGCGTTGCCGCGCCCGAACATCCGGAACCCGTCGGACAGCGCGCCGCGTGGGGCACCACCGGTCCACAGGAACGTGGCGCCGTCGAGCACGAGGAGCATGCCGAGCGTGACGATGAACGACGGCACCAGGAGTTTCGTCGTGACCAGCCCGTTGATCAGGCCGACCAGCAGGCCGAACCCGAGCACGAGCAGGATCACCCAGGCCGTTGCCGACTCGTTGCCGCCGATGAGCCTCGCCGCGATGACCACCCCGGCGGTCACCAGCGCGCCCACCGACAGGTCGAATCCGCCGGAGACGATGACGAAGTACTGCCCGATCGCGAGGATCATCAGCGGCGCGGCCCGTTTGAGCAGTGCCAGGTAGCCGGCGGGCTCGCTGTAGGCCGGGCCGACGATCGCGAGGCCGATGAGCAGCAGGAGCAGGAAGACGAGCGCCGGTGCCGTGCCCTCGGCCAGGCGGGGACGCCAGGTCATGACAACCTCCCGTGAGCGCGGTTGGCGACCATGCGCCGGGCGTAGAGCGCGACCGCGGTCACGAGTACGACACCGCGCACCACATCCTTGAAGAACGGGTCGACCTCGAGGGCGTCGAAGGTCGTGTCCAGGGTGGCCAGGATGAGGACGCCGCCGATGGTGCCGGCGATGCCGCCCCGGCCGCCGGCGAGCAGCGTCCCGCCGAGCACGACGGCGGCGATCGACTCCAGGTCGTACCCGGCATCGGTGCCGACGTACGGGGCGCCGGAACCGAGTCGGCTGGCGAGGTAGATCCCGGCGAAGCCGGCGGCGACCGAGCACAGCACGTGGGCGGTGATGATGGTTCGGCGGGTACGCACTCCGGACAGCCGCGCCACCTCGATGTCGCCGCCGACGGCGTACATGTGGTAGCCGGGACGGGTCCGCGTGAGGTACCACCAGCACAGTGCGGCGACGGCCAGCATGAGCAGCGCCGCGATCGGTACCGGGCCGATCCGGTCGTAGCCGAGGTGTTGGAATCCGCGCGGCACGTCGCCGGCCGGCCCGGTGTAGTTGTTCTCGAGGTAGCCGCGCAGGATCAGCGCCACGCCGAGCGTGGCGATGAACGCGTGGGCCTTGAGGACGGTGATGATCAGCCCGTTGACCAGCCCGACGCCGGCGGCCACGGCGAGTGCGAGCAGCACGCCGGGCAGGACCATGCTGTCCTGCCCGGCCATCGTCTCCGCTGCGATCAGCGAGGTGAGACCGACCAGGTAGGCGACGGACAGGTCGAGGGATCCGGTGAGGATCACCATCGTCTGTCCTATTGCCACCAGTCCGAGCGCGGTGGCTCGGGTGAGGATGTTGAGAATGCCGTTCTGGTCGAGCAGCACCTCGCCGCGCAGCCCGACGAGCACGCTGCCGACGACCAACAGGGCGACGAGTGCGAGGTAGACGATGACGGTCGGGTGGAGTCGCCGGTGCACCGTCGCCCGGGTGGCCTTCTGCTTGGCCGGCAGGGTGTTCTCCTGAAGCGTGCTCACGGCACCTCACCGACTCCGTGTCCGGTGGCCAGCGCCATCACAGCCCCCTCGCTCGCGCCGGCCGGCAGCTCACCGGCCAGCGCACCGTCGTGCATGACAAGGATCCGGTCGCTCATCCCGATCAGTTCGGGCAGCTCCGAGGAGATCATCAGCACCGCCACACCGCGCTTCGCGAGATCGCGCAGTAGCTCGTGCACGGCCCGCTTCGCGCCGACGTCGATGCCGCGCGTCGGCTCGTCGACGAGCAGCACCGTCGGCTCGACCGCCAGCCACTTGGCGAGGACCACCTTCTGCTGGTTACCGCCGGACAGGAAGCGCACCTCCTGGTGCTCGCCGCGGGCGACCACGGCCACCTTGTCCAGCAGCGCCGGTACGTCGGACTTCGCGCGGGCGCGCCCGCCGCGCAACGCGGCCCGGCGCACCAGCAACGTGTTGTCGCGTACGGATTGGCGAAGTGCCAGCCCGTCCCCCTTGCGGTCCTCGGTGACCAGTGCGACCCCGAGGCGCACCGCGGAGCGCGGCCGGGTCACCCGCCGGGCCACCCCGTCCACCTCCATCGAGCCGCGGGTGAAGGGCTCGACACCGAACACCGCCCGCGCCACCGCCGAGCGGCCGGATCCTTGCAGCCCGGCCAGGCCGACGATCTCCCCCGCGCGTACCTCCAGGTTCAGGTCGCGGACGCGGGCGTTGCCGGCGCCGCGCAACGCGAGGCGGACCGGCCCGAGGTCATCGGCGACCCCACGGTCCGGGTAGTACTCACCCAGGTCGCGGCCGACCATGTGCCGGACCAGGTCCTCCGAGGTCAGCTCGCTGGTCGGAGCGCAGGTGACGAACTGACCGTCCTTGAGCACGGTGATCCGGTCGGAGAGGTCGAACACCTCGCGCATGCGGTGCGAGACGTAGAGGATCGCGATACCCCGCTCGCGCAGTCGGCGCACCAGGTCGTAGAGCAGCTCGACCTCGTGATCGGCGAGCGCGGCGGTGGGCTCGTCCATGCCCAGCACCCGAGCGTCGGTCGACAGAGCCTTGACGATCTCCACGACCTGTCGCTGGGCGACCGACAGCGACGAGACGGGGTCGGTCGGATCGATCCCGTCCTCGCCGAGCCAGTCCAACAGCTCGCGGGTATCGGCCACCATGCGCCGCCGGTCGACCTGCATCCGGCGCACGGGCTCGCGGCCGAGGTAGACGTTCTCGGCGACGCTGCGATGCGGCAGCAGGGTGAACTCCTGATGGATGATCGCGATGCCGGCCCGCTGCGCGTCGCTGGGACCGGCGAAGGACACCTCGCCGCCGTCGACCTCGATGGTGCCGCCGTCCGGCCGGTGCACCCCGGCCAGCACCTTGAGCAGCGTGGACTTGCCCGCGCCGTTCTCGCCCATCACCGCGTGCACCTCGCCGCCGCGCAGCTCCAGGTCCACCCCGCGCAGCACCGGCACGCCGAGGAAGGACTTGGTGATTCCGGTCAGCCGCACGCTCGTCGTGGTGCCGGTCGTCATGCCGGCACCTCTCGCCAGGCGCCGTCCGCGGCCGCCGAGGCCAGCACCGTGTCGGTGATCCGGACGGCGCGCAGGCCGTCGGCGAACGTGGGCAGGCCATCCGGGACGTCCTCGCCGCGCACCACCCGGTAGGTGTCGGCGACGAACGCGTCGAAGCAGTCCTGGTAGCCCTGTGCGTGCCCGGCGGGCAGCCGGACGTAGCGCGCGGCGGAGGGGTGCAGCGTCCCGGGGTCACGCAGCAGCGTCTGGCCGCCCTCGCACCGGCCGACCCACAGCCGCTCCGGGTCCTCCTGGTCGAAGCCGAAGCTAGTCTCCGTGCCGGAAAGCTCCATCTGCAGCCGGTTCTTGCGACCTGCGGCGACCTGCGACACCACCAGTGTGCCGACCATGCCGGCGACGGTGGTGAAGTGCACGCTGGCCAGATCCTCGGTGGGCTTGCCGTTGCCGCGCGCGCGCTCGTGCACGACCACGGTGCGCGCGGACAGCCTCGCGATCCGGTCGCCCGTGACGAACTCGAACAGGTCGCACCAGTGCGAGCCGATGTCGGCGAACGCCCGCGAGGGCCCGCCGAGCGAAGCGTCGACCCGCCAGTCGTCGTCGGACGGGCGGGACAGCCAGTCCTGGAGGTAGCTGCCGGTCACGCTGGCGACAACGCCGGCCTCGCCTGCGGCCAGCCTGGCCCGCAACTCGCGCACCATCGGGTGGAAGCGGTAGACGAACGGCACCGTGGCCACCCGGTCGCCGCTCGCTCCGGCCAGCGTCAGGGCCTCGGCGCTCCCGGTGGCCAGCGGCTTCTCGCAAATGACGTGCACGCCGGCGGCGAGCGCGGCGGCGGCGACGGGTGCGTGCGACGCGTTGGGTGTACACACATGCAGCACGTCGATCTCGGCGTCGTCGAGCAGGGCGGCCAGGTCCGGGTAGCCCTCGTCCGCACCGACGGCGCGTGCCGCGGCGGCGGCGCCCTCAGGGCGCGACGCCACCGCGGCCACGACGTTCGCCCCGGCGCGTCGGGCCGCCTCCGCATGCACCTGCCCCATGAACCCCGCGCCTACAACCGCCACGCGCAGCGTCTGCTGCTCGGACTCGAGCCCTCCAGACGCCGTTATTAGATCGGTCACAGACATGCGACGACGTTAAGGCCGACTTACGGCGACGGTCAACAAAAGTTTGGCTCCTGTCGCTTATAGTGGGATGACTGGGGCCCAAAGTTGCCGCTCCTACTGTCCGAACCCGGGGGTGCCGCTTTAATTGGGAGATGAACTTTGGGCAAAACGCCGCCGCGACGTCGCCAGGCGAGCTGCTGGGGCTGTTGCGCGACGGCCAGGCACGCACCCGTGCCGAACTGGCCACCGAGACCGGACTGGCCCGGTCGACCGTGCGCCTACGGCTCGACGCGCTCATGGAAGCCGGACTGGTCACCGACTGGGGCAACGACGCCGCCACCGGTGGCCGGCCCGCGAGCAGGTTCGTGTTCAACGCCCGCGCACGGGTGGTGCTGGCGGCCGACGTCGGGGCAACTCACGCCACCGTCGCCATCGCCGATCTGACCGGTGAGCCGCTGACCATGGAGCGGCTCGCGCTGGACATCGCCGACGGTCCCGACGCAGTGCTCGGCCTGCTCGTCGACACCTGGCGGCGGATGCGCGCCGGCCACCTCCCCACCGTCCCCATCGCCGGCGTCGGCATCGGGCTGCCCGGCCCGGTCGAGCACTCGACCGGCAAGCCGACCCACCCGCCGATAATGCCCGGCTGGAACGGATACGACGTGCCCGCGCGGATCGCCGCCGACTTCGCCGTACCGGTCCTGGTGGACAACGAGGTCAACCTGATGGCGCTCGGGGAGCACGTCCGCTGCTTCCCCGACGAAGCGCACATGATCTTCGTCAAGGTCGCGACCGGCATCGGCTCCGGCCTGATCAGCAACGGCCAGTTGCACCGAGGCGACGTCGGCGCGGCCGGCGACCTGGGGCACATCCTGGCCCCGCACGGCGGCGACATGCGCTGCCGCTGCGGCAACAGCGGCTGCCTGGAGGCCGTCGCCAGCGGCCCCGCCCTCGCCGCGAAACTCCACGCCGCCGGTCTCGACGCGACGAACAACGCTGACGTGGTGGCTCTGGTTCAGGCCGGCAGTTTGATCGCCGGCCAAGCCGTGCGACAGGCTGGCCGGGACATCGGCGAGGTACTGGCCACCTGCGTCAGCCTGTTCAACCCGTCGCTGATCGTGGTCGGCGGTGCGCTCGCGGAGGCCGGCGAGATGCTGCTGGCGGGCGTACGGGAATCGATCTACCGTCGCTCGCTGCCGCTGGCCACCGAACGTCTGCGGATCGTCACCTCACAGGCCGGCGCGAACGCGGGCGTCGTCGGCGCCGCGTCGATGGTCATCCAGCATGTCCTGTCCCCCACCGTGCTCGACCGCAAGCTGGCCCGACCATGAGGGACGAGGTCACAACCCGTAGCGGTGCGAGAGACGAAGCCTCGACATCCGCAGCGCCGCAGCGAGGTCCGAGATCGCCGACGGCGCTTTGCCCGGAAGTCGGCCAGCAGGCGGTCCCCTTCGGCTGCGGCCACCTCGGTCGGACAGAGATCGGTTTCGAGGTTGACCGACAGCAGCGTAGAGGGAGATCGGCAGCAGGATCGGTCGCCGGCGCTGCTGTCGTTTCCGTACAAGACGGTGGTGGCGACCGGTTTTTAGCATGGGGCACGTCACACCACGGGCGTCATCGTGGCGCCTCGGTCCGCTTGTCAATCTGACTGGTTATGAGGAGAACAGCACATGCGTGATCTGGTCTACACCGGGTTCATGTCGCTCGACGGCGTTGTGGACTCCCCGGGCGGTGGGCCGGGCGAGGGGCACCGCAGCGGCGGTTGGGTCGTCAAGGACATCGAGTTCGTGCCCGATGCCTTCTCGCTCAAGGGCGAGGAGCTTGTGGACACCACGGCGTTGATGTTCGGCCGCCGGAGCTACGAGATGTTCGCGCCGGTCTGGCGCGACTCCGACGATCACGCCGTCTACCGGGAGCTGCCGAAGTACGTGGTCTCGAGCACGCTGCCCGATGACGCCCTCGTCGAGGGATGGGGGCCGACGACGATCCTGCGCTCGATCGACGACGTTGTCGAGCTCAAGAAGGGCGAGGGTGGCGCGATATTCATCCATGGGAGCGCGGAACTCGCCCGAGGCCTGTCGGACGCGGGCCTGATCAACCGGTACCACCTTCTCGTCTTTCCCGTGCTGCTCGGCGCCGGGAAGGGCGTGTTCAGCACGGCGGACAGGGACAAGCAGGTGCTGAGCCTCCGGGAGTCCGCAGCGTACCCGAACGGTGTCGTCAAGCTGATCTACGACGTCGTCGGCTGAGCCAGGTCCAAGCCGATCGCACCGCAGGTGCCCTCGCGCAGTTGCCCCGCCGTACGCCCGATGTACCGATGCAACGCACGGGCCAGGTGCGGCTCGTCGAAGTACGCGAGCCGAGAGACGACATCGGAGACCGGGACGCCGGCAGCGAGAAGCACCGAGGCCCTGCGTGCGCGTGCGATCTGTCGTACGGCGCCCTGGGTCAGTCCGGTCGCCGCTCGGAACCGGCGTTCAACGGTGCGTTCCGACACCGCGGGACGGTTGCCTCGCCGCACCTCGGTGACCACCGGGTCACGGACCACGGCTCCGGAGCGGACGAGACGGTCGACCAGGGCCTCGGCGTCGTCGGGGCCGGGCGTCTCCCAGCGCACGCCGTCCAGCCAGAAGGTCCTGCGGGTGGCGTCCAGGAGTTCGGCGCCGCCGTCGACCAGGGCCGGCGCGGGAAAGGCCCGGAGCGACGTGCCCACGGCGAACTCGATGCCGACGAAGGTTGCGCCCGCCGGCACCGGCGCCGTGCCGGTCCTCGTCTCGGGCCCGGAGATGTCCGCATACGCCCTGCCCTCGCGCTGCCAGAACACCAGGCCCCAACACGCCGTCGCAACGGAGGTCATCTCCGTCACCTGCTCACTCGTGCATGTCCAGACGGTGTCGACCCATGGAGAGTCAGACACGCGTGTCGTGAACCGCAGTTCCACGGGAGGAGGATACGGGCTGCACCGGTCGTTGGCGTTCCTCCCATTTGGCGATAGGTGGGCGAGGACGGTGCGGGTGTCCTGTGGCGGCTGGAGGGGCGTCCGCATGACATCCGACGGCAGCGGTGCGGATCGTGTCGCGGCCGTTTGCCGCCGGACGCCTCGGGCAATCGGGGGCAGACCGCCGCCACCCGGGAAGGACCAGGTTATGAAGATCCACGACCCGTCCAGCCAGGCGATGCAGAAGGACTACGACATCACCGACATCGAGCGTCTGATGGGCAAGCAGGACTGGAAGAGTTACGACGACGTGATCGGCTGGCTGGAGAAGTCGGGCGACGAGGACCGACGGTTCACCCCCGGCGAGGTGCGGCACATGATCGACGATTTCTCCCGGGTGCGCGACAAGGGGATGGCGTTCGTGCGTGATCCCGAGCAGCTCTGCGACCAGCTCAAGAGCAGCCGGTAGGAGATCGGCCTCACCACCACCATCCCAACATCAGCAGCCGGGAGGTCCACCATGACCGCAGCAGCGCAGAAGCAAGACATCATCGACCTGCTGCTCAGCCAGCACAACGAGATCAAGTCGCTGTTCGCCAAAGTCAGGAATGCCTCGGGTGGCGAGCAGAAGCGACAGGCATTCCAGCAACTCGTCCGGCTTCTCGCCGTACACGAGAGCGCCGAGGAGCAGGTCGTACACCCCTCCGCCCGGGACGATGCGAGCGATGCCGTGGTTGACGCCCGCCTGCGCGAGGAGGGCGAGGCCAAGCACGTCCTGTCCCACCTGTACGACCTCGGCGTGGACGCGCCCGGGTTCGACGCCAAGTTCGCCGAGTTCGAGCGAGCGGTCCTGGCGCACGCCACCCACGAAGAGCAGGAGGAGTTTCCCGCCCTGCGCCGCAATACCGACGCGAACACCCTGCGCCGCATGGCCGGTGCCGTCCGCGCCGCAGAGGCGATCGCCCCGACCCGCCCTCACCCGGCAGCCGGGGAATCTGCGGCAGCCAACATGATCGCCGGGCCACCCGTAGCGATCTTCGACCGGATGCGGGACGCCGTACGAGACTGGCGGCAAGAGCACCAGCGCTGACCCGACGAGAAGGGCAGCACCATGAGCTGCACCTGGACCGGATTGCGGTACGCGGGGATGAGCACGCCGGTCAGCTCTGGTGCCGGCAACTGGACCGATGAGGGTCAAGTAGTACGCAATCCGGCGCGGTGACGAGTGCGAGAGCTGCGCCCGCCACCGCGCCAGGCTGTCACGCACGCGTCGCCCGGACCCTCGCGTGGGTCGTCAGCGGGGGAACGCCACCGGGCTGCGGTATCCGTTCCGGTTGACGGCGCGTACGCCGAAGAAGACGTTGTCCTTGGACAGGTCGACGGTCGCGGTGGTGACGTCACCCACCTCGATGACGTGGGTCCAGTCCGACTCGGTCGTCTCCCGCCAGACCACCTCGTAGCCGGCCAGGTCCTCCTCCGTGCCCCGCTGCCAGCGCAACGTGGTGTCGTTGGTGAGCGAGTTGGTGGCCATGGTCGCGTTCTTCGGGGTTCCGGGTGCCTGGGCCAGCGACCACATCGTCGCCCCGTTGACCCGGGCGACTCGGGTGATGTAGTCGAAGTCGCAGAATTCAGGCAGGTCGCCGTACTGCTTGCCGTCCACGACGCGGACATTCTGGTGTTGGT
Source organism: Micromonosporaceae bacterium KJ-029 (assembly GCA_005402585.1). GTDB lineage: Bacteria > Actinomycetota > Actinomycetes > Mycobacteriales > Micromonosporaceae > Micromonospora. Next base: position 442,425 of record BIFP01000035.1, read on the forward strand.
GGGCGAAATCCTCGTTCGGCTCGGTGAACCGGCCCGCCGGCCAGCCCTCCTGCAGGAAGGGGATGTGGTCACTGCCGCGCAGGTAGCGGTCCCGCCGGTAGATCACCCGCACCTGCATGCCAGTGACGCTGTGGGCGTTGACGTCGGTGACGAAGCGGGCGAGCTGACGGGACGCCCCGTCATTCTCGCCACCAGTCGACAGGCGGCTGGACGCCTGTTGCGGCGTCTCGGAGGTCGGCACACCCTCGGCGAAGAGCCGTACGGTGCGGTTGTCGCGGGTGCCGTCGTCGGCGATGCTGCTGCCGACGATGTCGTTGCTGAACATGCCCTGGACGTCGACCCCGGCGGCCTTGAGCTGCTTGGCCATGTAGGTCGAACCGTAGAGGCCCTGCTCCTCACCGGCGACCGCGGCGAAGATGATGGTGGCCCTGGTGCGCCGGGTGGCCAGCACCCGGGCAAGCTCCATGATCACCGCCACTCCGGAGGCGTCGTCGTCGGCGCCCGGTGCGTCGCTGACGGCGTCGTCGACGTTGCTGGCCCGAGAGTCGTAGTGCCCGGTGATGACATAGACCCGGTTCGGGTCGGTGTCGCCGTGCAGGGTGGCGATCACGTTGGTGATCTGGGTCGGCACCGGAATCCGGGAGGCCCGTCCCTGCAGGTAGGACTGGAGCTCGACCGTCATCCGGCCACCGGAGGCGGCGGCGTAGCCGAGCATCTCCTGGTGGATCCAGTCCCGGGCCGCGCCGATGCCTCGCTCCGGGTCGGTCTGGCTGGACAGGGTGTGGCGGGTGCCGAACGCGGCCAGCCGCCGCACGATGGCCTCGATGCGGGCCTTGTCGACCTCGGCGAGGAGTCGCTTCAGTTCGTTGTCGGGGTGCTGGGGCTTGGCCGGCTTGCCTGGTCCGTCGATGCGGTCGGCGCCAGGGGCCGCTGCGGCCGGAGCGCCGATCAGAGGTACGGCCACGGTCGCGGCGGCGGCGGCGGTGGCGGCGGTGGCGGACGCAGTCAGGAAGGTGCGGCGGCTGGACCTTGTGGGTTCCGCGCCGGCTGGCTGTGGGGATGTCATGTGATGATCGTGACCAGCGAAAGGGATCACTGTCTATACTTCTTGATCGCTGAATCGGAGCCGGGCACCTCCGCAACACCACCGGGATTGCGCCGGTTTCGTCGCGGAGGTGCCCGGCTGGCGTCGCAATGATCGACCGCCGGGCAGCGCGCCACCCGTCAGCGACACCGGCGGGCGTCGAGCCGGGCGGCCTGGCGGGTCAGGTAATCGCGCTCGGCGAGGTTGGATGCCTTCTGGGCCGCCTCGGCGTACCGCCGTGCCGCCGTCGTCAGGTCGCCGTCGCGTTCGTGGAGGTATGCCGCCACTGCGGCGTGGCGGGGCAGGGAGTCGTCCAGCGCCGCGAGCGCCGCCAGCCCGGCGCGCGGTCCGTCGGCCTCGCCGACGGCCACTGCGCGGTTGAGCCGGACGACCGGGCTGTCGGTCAGGCGCGCCAGCTCGTCGTACCACTCGACGATCTGCACCCAGTCGGTCTCCTCGGCGGTGGGTGCGTCGGCGTGGAGTGCCGCGATGGCGGCCTGGGCCTGGAACTCGCCCAGCCGGTCGCGGGCGAGGACCGCCTGTAGGATCTTGACGCCCTCGGCGATCGAACCGGTGTCCCAGCGGCGGCGGTCCTGCTCGGCGAGCGGCACCAGGCTGCCGTCGGGCGCGGTCCGGGTGGCGCGGCGGGCGTGGTGGAGCAGCATGAGGGCGAGCAGCCCCGCCACCTCGGGGTGGTCGATCGCGGCCGCGAGCTGCCGGGTGAGCCGGATGGCCTCGGCGGCGAGGTCGACATCGCCGGAATAGCCCTCGTTGAAGACCAGGTAGAGGACGCGCAGCACGGTGGCGACGTCGCCGGGCTGGTCGAACCGTACGCCGGAGACGGTGCGCTTGGCCCGGCTGATGCGCTGCGCCATGGTCGCCTCGGGCACCAGGTAGGCCCGGGCGATCTGGCGGGTGGTCAACCCGCCGGCGGCGGGCGGCGTCCGCCCGGGTCGCGTCGAGGAACCGGTGCCAGGCCACGGTGACCAGCCAGCCCTTCGGGTCCCGGGGCGGGTCGGCCGGCCAGACGCGGACCGCCTCGACCAACGCGTCCTGCACGGCGTCCTCGGCCGCCGCGAAGTCACCGGAGCCGGAGCGCCGCGGTAGTGCTTGAGCAGCAGGTACTTGGCCATCGTGTTTCTCCTCGGTGCTGGTGCGACCCATTCTGGTCACGTTCACCTCGGCGACGGAGCCAGTCCCGGCTTCTCGACATCGCCGGCCAGATTTTCTTCTCTCGTAGCTCAGTCTGGGCACCCGGGTCGTGGCCACTTTCGGCCATCTTTTATCTCTACATATAAAAGTTCCGCTATATCGATGGAAAGTGTTAGTGTCTGCCATCGATCTTTCGCGTTGCGAGACCGTACTAACCGGCCCCGGGGAGGAAGGTGCACCTCCCCTTCGCGGCCGGGCCCCCCACCCACAGGAGGAACCATGACCGCACCGACCCGACGGCGCGGGCGCCGTCGAGCCGCGCTCGCGGCCGCGGGCGCCGCTCTGGCAACCCTGCTCGCCGCAGCCCCCGTCACCTCGGCCACCGCCGCACCCGCCGCCGACGTCCCGCCGCAGGAACCCGGCGTCACCCTGCGCTCGTACGACATGGGCGTTCCGCTGTCGGCACTGTGCACCCTCAAGCCCGCTCAGACGCCGAACGTCGACAAGCTCATGCCGCAGATCAACTGGACCACCACGGACGAGTTCGGCCTGTCCGACCGATTCATCAGCCACGTCATCGCCAACCTCGCCGTGCCGACCGACGGCGACTACACGTTCCGGCTCACCAGCGACGACGGGTCACGACTCACGATCGACGGTCAACTCGTCGTCGACCACGACGGCCTGCACGGCGAGACGTCCCGGGAGGGATCGGTGACCCTGGGCGCCGGCCTGCACCCGTTGTTCGTCGAGTACTTCGAGAACGGCGGCGACCAGGTGCTGCGGCTCGAGTGGCGGCCCCCCGGCGCCGACGGCTTCGCGCTCGTGCCGACCTCCGCGCTGAGCACCGATGCCGGCGTCGTACGCGTCACCGCTCCCGGGTGGAAGTACTGCGAGGGCGCGACCGACGCGGCCGGCGACGGCCTGCCGCTCGACCGGGTGCATCCGGGCTACACCCTCACCGACCTGCGCCCCGAGGGGTTCCAGCCACAGGTCACCGGCATGGCCTTCATGCCCGGCGGCGACCTGGTGATCTCGACCTGGGGTGGCACCGACAACGCGACCGGCGAGGTCTACGTGGTCGAGCGGGTCACCGGCCGGACCAACCCCGGCCAGGTGACCTATCGGAAGTTCGCGGAAGGGCTGCGCGAACCCCAGGGTGTGGCGGTGGTCGACGGCACGGTCTACGTCAGCCAGAAGCACGAGCTGACGGCCCTGCGCGACACCGACGGCGACGGCCTCGCGGACGACTACCGGACGGTGGCGACCTGGCCCTGGGGCGGCAACTTCCACGAGTTCGCGTTCGGCCTGCTCTACCGGGACGGGTACTTCTACCTCAACCTCTCCGTGGCGATCAACTATGGTGGCGCCACCACCGTGCCCCAGCCCGCATCGAACCGTGGTACCTCGATCAAGGTGAACGCCAAGACCGGCAAGATCACGTATGTCGCTGGCGGGCTACGCACCCCCAACGGGATCGGGTGGGGGCCGCGCGGCGAGGTCCTCGTCACGGACAACCAGGGCGGCTGGCTGCCCGCGTCCAAGCTGGTCGAAATCAAGGATGGTGCGTTCTACAACCACTACACGACGCCCACGGGCCCGTTCGACGACAACCCGGTTACCCGGCCCATCGTCTGGATCCCGCAGAACGAGATCGGTAACTCACCGTCAACCCCGGTGCTGCTGAAACAGGGTCCGTACGCGGGGCAGTTGGTCGTCGGCGATGTGACCTACGGCGGCCTGCAGCGGGTCTTCCTCGAGAAGATCGAAGGGCAGTACCAGGGTGCCGTGTTCCGGCACACGCAGGGCCTGGAGGCCGGTATCAACGAGGTCACCCTCGGCCCCGACGGCGCGATCTACGTGGGTGGCCTGGGCGCCGGCGGCAACTGGGGTCAGGAGGGCAAGCTCACCTACGGCCTGCAGAAGCTCACCCCCAACGGGACCTCGGTCTTCGAGGTCAAGCAGATGCGCGCGTCGCATGTCGGATTCGAGCTGGAGTACACCAAGCCACTGTCGGCCGAGACCGCACAGAAGCTCGCCGACGCGTACCAGGTGACGCAGTGGCGCTACGGTGCCACCAGCCAGTACGGCGGGCCCAAGCTCGAACTGGAGACGCTCACCGTGAGCAAGGCCGAGCTGTCGGGCGACCGCCGCACTGTCAAGCTCAAGATCCCGGGTCTGAAGGAGAACCGCGTGGTGCACGTACGCTCCCCGCGTCCGTTCTCCTCCACCGATGGCGAGGAGCTGTGGAACACTGAGGCCTGGTACACACTCAACGAGATCCCGGGCCGAGTGGTGCAGCCGCAGACGTTCTTCGAGGCCGAGGAGGGCCGAACGGTCGCTGTCGGCATGGCCACCGACCACGCCGCCTACTCCGGCGCCGGCTTCGCCGCCGGGTTCTCCTCGGACGGCTCGTCGACCCGCATCTCCGTCGAAGTTGACAAGGCCGGGACGTACGACCTGGCGATGCGCTACAGCAACGGCCCGAACCCCTACTCGGGTCAGAAGCAGCTGAGCCTGTACGTCAACGGTAAACGGATCGAGCAGACGGTCTTCCCCTCCACGGTGACCTGGAAGGAGTGGGGCACCGTCACCACCACCGTGGGCCTGAACAAGGGCCGCAACCTGGTCGAGTACCGCAAGGAGGCCGCGGACTCCGGGCACGTCAACCTCGACGTGCTCGCCGTCCGACCGCACGGCAAGCGCATCACCCTGTTCGACGGCGGCGACCTCACCGAGTGGCAGCACACTGACGGGCGCGAACCCGAATGGACGGTCGCCAACGGCGCCATGACGGTGCGCAACGGGGACCTGCGCACGGTGGAGGCATTCGGCGATTTCCGCCTGCACGTCGAGTTCAACGTGCCGCTGTACCCGCCGGACGTGACCGGCCAGGCACGAGGCAACAGCGGCGTGTACCTGCAGGACCGCTACGAGATCCAGGTGCTGGACTCGTTCGGCATCGACCCGCCGCAGATCAACGACGCCGCGGCCATCTACAACCAGAAGGCCCCCGACGTGAACGCGGCGCGGCCGCCGCAGACCTGGCAGACGTACGACATCGTCTACCGGCAGGCCCGCTACGACGCGGCCGGCAACAAGGTAGAGAACCCGCGCGTCACCCTCGTCTGGAACGGCGTCACGGTGCACGACAACGTCGAGATCCTCGGCCCGACCGGCGGCAGCCGGCCCGAGGGCCCGGCGACGGGTGCGATCCGGCTGCAGGACCACGGCGACCCGATCCAGTTCCGCAACATCTGGATCGAGCCGCTCGACCGGTAGTCGCGCCAGCGGCCAGAACGCGGACGGCCAAGTCGGTCAACCAGGGCAGCGCCCCGGTCTCCGTACGGAGACCGGGGCGTTGCCGGTAGGGACGCGGCAGCCGTCAGGCGGCGGCGATGGTCCGCTCCGGCGTGGGAGCGGCGAACGCCTGGCTGGGCGGCGTCCGGAAGGCGTGGACCAGGCCGGCGAGTGAGAGCAGCAGAAGCAGCGCGGCGCCGAGGTACATGACCGTGGCGGCCTGCCCGGCCTTGGCTCCCATCTCGCTGAAGCCGTACGAGGTGAGCAGCAGACCGCGCAGGGTCTCGCCCTTGAACACGGTCTCCCGCTGGGCGCTGACCTCGGCGAGCTGCTGCTGCAGGTCGGCCAGCGCCGGGTCGTTGGTCTGCTGCGCCTGGGCAACCTGCTCGCGCAGCTGGCTCTGCGGCTCACCCAGGTCGGCGTAGGTCTTCCCGCCGGCCATGTTCTTCAGGTGCAACCCGATGTACTCATTGGCGTAGCACTCGGCCTGCTTACCGCTGGTGAGCTTCTTCCCCGCGTTCTCCACCAGGCACGCGACCTTCGCCTCCTCGTCGGCGAGCTGGCCGGCCGGGGTGAAGGTGATGTTCTGCGCGCCGAGCTGATCGCGCACGTAGTCGTTGGCGAAGTTGGCATTCGAGGTCAGCACGATCCCGATGACGAGCAGCAGGACCGCAAGGCCCAGCCCACCGATACTGAACAGGAAGTCGAGAGTCCTGCGCTTCACGCCGATCTCCAAAAGTGACGACAGTAAATCCTTACCGTCACACCGTAGGCTCGCCGGCCAGCCGCCTGGGAGGGTCGAACTCCCGCACTCGGAAGGACCTTCGGCCCGGCGCCCAGGTCAGCTCAGCCTGCGGAGACCGCCGCTGATGGCCGTCCGGAGTTGCTCGCCGTACGCACCTGCTGGTAACGCGCCGACACGCTCGGCCGCCCGAAGTGCGGCGCGACGTACGCGTTCTACCGACGCCCCGGGCGGCCCGGCTGGCCGTATTCCGGATGCCCGCCTACGTGGTGCTGACGGAGCCGGAATCCGGTGTTTGGTGGGTCTCATACATTCTGATGGCGACAATCAGCCCGGAGGCGGCGGTGACTGCGGCGACGGTCCAGACTGCGGCTCGCAGCCCGAGGACGTCGGCGACAACGCCGGCGAGCAGGGCACCGACGGCGAAACCGGCGTCGCGCCACAGCCGGTAGATGCCGACGGAGCGGGCCCGCCAGGCGGGGTGAGCGACATCGCCGATGGCGGCCAGCAGCGTCGGGTAGACCATTGCGGTACCGGCTCCGAGCAGGGCCGCTGCGACCGCCCACAGAGCGAAGATGTCGGCGACGGCGATCAGGGCCAGGCCGAGGGCCTGGACCCACATGCCGGTGGCAATGAGCCACTTGCGTCCCCATCGGTCCGACAGTGCGCCGGTGAACATCTGCCCGACGCCCCAGACTGCCGGGTAGAGCGCCGCCAGGACGCCGATGCGGGCCACGGACAGCCCGGCGGCGGCGAACAACACCGGAAGCAGTCCCCATGCGAGGCCGTCGTTGAGGTTGTTGACCAGCCCGGCCTGGCTTGCCGACGACAGCGCGGGCTCCCGGAAGCTGGTCTGGGTGAACACCTGCCGGTTGTTCAGCTTGTGATGAAGATGGTCGTGGCGGCCGTCGATGCGGGCGACGTGGTTGGCGGCTTCGAGGCGGGCATGCTCGTGGGTTTCCCGCACCACGAGCGTCGACAGGCCGAGCCCGAGCGCCGCGAACGCGACTCCGAGCAGGAAGGGTGCTGGGCGCAGCCCGTACGCCTCGGCGAGGTATCCGGTGGTCAGCGCGGTCGCGGCGACCGCTCCGTAGCCGGCGGCCTCGTTGAGTCCCATCGCGAGCCCGCGCCGGGCCGGCCCGACCAGGTCGATCTTCATGATTACCGTGGTGGACCAGGTCAGGCCCTGGCTTATGCCGAGCAGGACGTTGGTGGCGACGATCCAGCCCCAACTCGGTGCCCAGATCAGCAGCAGCGGTACCGGGACGGCGACCAGCCAGCCCGCTACCAGCACCGGTTTGCGGCCGTAACGGTCGGACCAGGCGCCGGCGACATAGTTGGTGGCGGCCTTGGCCACGCCGAAAGCGAGGATGTAGGTCAGTGCGGCGGTGTACGCGCCGAGGTGGAACGTCTGCGTGGCCAGCAGCGGCAGGACTGTGCGCTCCTGCCCGAGCATCCCACCGACGAGCGCGTTGACCGCCACGAGCAGGATGAACTGCGCCGCGTTCTGCCGCAGGCCCAGGGCGACTGGGCGGGTCGGGGTGACCTGATCGTGGGATTGCGCCAGATGTGCCGCGTGCACCTGCTTCTCCGATCAGAGAAAGGTGGGATTGATACGGCGGCGAATCCGGCCTCCGTGATACCTACTATACCCCCGGGGGTATCCGGAGCGCCCTGGCTCGCCCTTCGCCAACTCGCTATGAGCAGCGCCACCTACGGCCATCGGAGGCTGACCGACCGACCCGGACGGAAGGGCTGACGGATCGGGTCAGGGGGCGGCTACGCGAGCGAGAGAAACAGCTTCTCCATCTGTTCGAGGTTGGCCTTCTGGTCCTCACCCGGGGCGCCGCTGACGCACTGCTGCAATCCGCTTGCGATGATCTTGAACCCGGCCCGGTCCAGCGCTCGCGACACCGCCGCGAGTTGAGTCACCACCTCGGCGCAGTCCCGACCGTCTTCGAGCATGCCGATAACGCCGCGGATCTGACCTTCGGCGCGGCGAAGCCTCTTGACCACGTCACCGACCGCAGTCTCGTCAACCTGCATCTCCAGCCCCTTCCTGCCGGCCAGGCCAACAGTACACCGGGGGGTATGGGTCGCCTCGTGCTTCGATCGGCGGCTCGCGGCGGCCGCTGCCCGGCCGCCCCGATCTCAGCCGGCAGGTCCCCGTTGGGCGGATTCCAGCGGTGCGCCGTCTGCCACCGCCATGTGGTACGGCGTGTGAGATGTCCAGGTCGCGACGACACTGAAGCGGTCGCCGCGTACGAGCGTCTCGCGCCACTCGACGGGGTCGCCGTCGACGCGGCCGATGCGGTCGATGGCCAGCAGCGCCGCGCCGCGGCCGAGGCCGAGGCGGCGGCGCTGTTCGGTGGTGGAGGCGACAGCGTAGATGCGCTCCCGGCCCTCCGCGATGCGAACGCCGGCGCGGCTGGCAAGTTCGGCGTAGACGCCGGTCGCTGTCAGGTCCACGTCAAGCAGTGACCGTGCGAGCGTGGCCAGCAGCCACGTGCGGTCCAGAGCCAGTGGCTCCTCGTCGGCGTACCGCACTCGCTCGAGGTATACGAACTCGGTGTCGGCGTCGATGCCCAGCCGGTCCGCGACCGCCGCGTCCCGGCACGACCGCCTGGCGACGACCTCGCTGCGCTGGCGCATCCCACCCCACGTGCCTGAATCTCGGCGAACAGCGAGTACAGGGCACCGAGGGGCTGCTCGATGCGGGCCGTCCGCACGTCGGTGCGGCGCCCACGGCTGGAGTTCAGATCCCGGCTTGTCGCAGCCGGCGCAGCGCCTCGCGGACGGTGTGCCGACTCACGTCGTACTCGGTCGCCAGTTGAAGTTCTCCGGGGAACGCCCCGCCGAACGCCTTGGCTTCCAGGCGCCGCACGAGGTTCCTCGTACAGCTGGGCCCAGAGGAGAAGGGGGAGGCTGCGGTCGAGGGGCCGCGCCCACTTCTGGTCCACCACGGATGCCAGTCATTTCCTGCGAGCTGTTGGGTTGACCGGACAAGCGTACGATCTCCCGCCCTGTTGGCGGCCGCGGCATCGCCATTTGCGGTTGTCCGGTCATTCGTACATACTCGAAACCAGATACCCCCCTGGGTATAGGACGGGGGTTGGAGGAGGGACTCACCCGTGGGCTGACCGGCGCAGGCGTCGCCGATGTGGTCACCGCCCGCACCGCCCGACCCTCGTTTTGCAGTCCCGGCGACCGGAACCGTTCCGCAGCCGGCCGCACCCTGAAACGGAGTTCCGCAATGAGCACGAACACGACCAGTATCGACGTGCCCACCGCCCGCGCCATTCTGGCCAACAACCGCGACACGCTCATCGTCGACGTGCGCACGCCCGGTGAGTTCGAGACCGCCCACGTGCCCGGCTCGATCAACCTGCCGCTGGATCAGGTGGACTCGAACCTGGACCGAATCATCCAGGACGCCGGAGGCCGCATCCTGCTCATGTGCCAGTCCGGAAACCGGGCCACCCAGGCCTGCACAAAGCTGGTCAAGGCCGGGTTGAGCAGCACCACCGTCATCTCCGGCGGAATGAACGCCTGGATCACCGCAGGTGGTCCGGTCGAGCGCGGCCGTGACCGCTGGAGCCTGGAGCGGCAGGTTCGCCTGGTCGCTGGCTCCGTCGTGCTGATCTCCGTCGTGGCGAGCATCTGGTGGGCGCCGGCGCGGTTCGTTGCCGGTTTCATCGGCGCCGGTCTGGTCTTCGCGGCGCTGACCAACACCTGTGGCATGGGGATGATGCTGTCCAAGCTGCCCTACAACCGTGGGGCCGCCTGCGATGTCAGCGCCTCCCTCGCCCTGATGCGAAGGGTGCAGTCGCGAGGATGAACGACACCTACATCCAGCAGGACCGCTCCGGGGTGGCCAGAGTGCTGCCGCTGCTGGGTTGGCTACGCCGCTACAACCGGGTCGCCCTACGCCACGACCTGATCGCCGGCCTGACCGTAGCGGTCATGCTGGTACCTCAGAGCATGGCCTACGCCGCGCTGGCCGGCCTGCCGCCGGCAACCGGCCTATACGCCTCGATCGTGCCGCTGCTGGTCTACGCGCTGCTGGGCACGTCCGGATCCCTCGCCGTCGGGCCGGTGGCCATCACCGCGCTCATGACGAGCGCCGCGCTGGCCCCGCTCGCCGACGGCGATCCGGCCCGCTACGCCGCGCTCGCCGGCCTGCTCGCCCTGCTGGTCGGTGGGATCCAGGTGCTGATGGGTGTGTTGCGCCTCGGTGTGCTGGTCAACTTCATGTCCCACTCGGTGCTGTCCGGCTTCACCTCAGCGGCCGCGATCGTCATCGCCGCCAGCCAGCTCAAGGACCTGTTCGGGCTCAAGGCAGGCCGGGCGGAGACCTTTCCAGAGGTCGTCGAATCGGTGTGGAGGTCGGCAACCAGCGCGCACGGCCTGACCATTCTGGTATCGCTGGTCACCGTCGCCGCACTGTTTCTGCTCCGTCGGTACGCGCCGAAACTGCCCGGCGCGCTGCTCGTCGTCGCCAGCGTCACCGCAGTCAGTGCCGCCCTGTCCTTCGGCGAACGCGGCGTGACGATCCTCGCCCACGTACCCGGTGGGATCCCGGCCCCCGCGCTGCCCGCGCTGGCCGCCGCGGACATCCAGGCGCTGCTGCCCGCGGCCGTGGCCATCGCGCTGGTCGCCTACATGGAGGGCGTTGCCGTGGCCAAGGCCCTTGCGGCGAAGTCTCGTCAGCACGTCAGCCCCAACCAGGAACTGGTGGCGGTCGGAGCGGCGAACGTCTCAGCCGGCGTCTTCCAGGCGTTCCCGGTGGCCGGCGGCTTCTCCCGCAGCGCGGTCAACTTCTCTGCGGGCGCACGCACGCCGATGGCGACGGTCCTCACGGCGGGGATGGTGGCGCTCACCGCGCTCGTGCTGACGCCCGCCTTCCACCACCTTCCCAAGGCGGTGCTCGCCGCCATCGTCGTGGTCGCGGTGCTCAGCCTGGTCGACCGTACTGCGGCGGTCACCGCCTGGCGGGCCCGCCGGTCGGACGGTCTGGCGCTGGCCCTGACCTTCCTGGTCACCCTGATGCTCGGGGTCGAGCCGGGCCTCGCCGCAGGCGTGGTGTTCAGTCTCGGGGTCTTCCTGTGGCGCTCCGCCCGGCCGCACACCGCGGAACTCGGTCGCGTCCCGCACACCGACACATACCGCAACGTGGACCGCTATCGCGGCCTCATCACCGATCCCCGGGTCGCCATCATCCGAGTCGACGGCCCGCTCTACTTCGCGAATGCCCAGTTCCTCGAGGACCGGCTACTCGCACTGGCCGAACAGCGAGAGGGCCTGGAGGCCATCGTGCTCGATGCCAGCGCGATCAGCGACATTGACGCGGACGGCGCCCACGCCCTGGCGGAACTACGCGAACGCGCGGCCGCACGCGGGGTGGTTCTCCACCTGGCAACCGTTCGGGGTCCGGTGCGCGACCTGCTCGACCGGGCCGACGTGTGGCGGCCGATGCATGCGGCGAAACACGTGCATCGTGACGTCGCCGCCGCCCTCGCGACGACGGCGAACGGGGCGCCCGGCCCGCCGCGTCCGACGGCGGCCGGACCCGCCCAGCCGCCCGTTCCCCAGGAGGTGCTGTAGCCGTGCCTGACCGATTCGCCACCATGTTCACCTGCATCGACGGACGCATCCAGCGTCCCTTGGACGAGTGGGTGAGACGACATCTCGATGTCGAGTACCTCGACACGATCACGGAGCCCGGACCAGAGGCGGTGTTGGCCACGACCGGCGAGCGATGCCTGGAGGTCCTCCTGGGGAAGGTGCAGATCTCCCAGTGGGCCCACGGAAGCGCCACGCTGGTGATCGCCGGCCACGCTGACTGCGCCGGCAACCCCGTGTCCGCCGACGTGCACCGCAGCCAACTGCGGCAGAGCCTGGCCCGACTCGCTGGACGGCTACCCGACACCAGGATCATCGCCGTCCACGCCGAGCGCTGCGGCGAGCAGTGCTGGGATCCCGAAATCGTCGCCGAAGTGTCACCACCATCGACCGAGATGCGGCCAGCAGCGTAGGGGCCGAGAGGCCCTACCAGGGGGAGACATTGGTTGCGGTGGCAGAACAGATACCCCCCGGGGTATAAGTGGAGAGGTGGCCCCATTGGCCACCACCGCTGTAGAAGGAGTTGGCAGATGCTGTTCACCCAGTACTACCTGGACTGCCTGTCCCAGGCGTCGTACCTCATCGCGGACGACACCACGAAGCGGGCCGTTCTGGTCGACCCGCGCCGGGACATCGACGAGTACCTGGCCGACGCCCAGGCCCACGGCCTGACCATCGAGGGCGTCATCAACACCCACTTCCACGCCGACTTCCTCGCCGGCCACCTCGAGGTGGCCGCAGCGACCGGAGCGTGGATCGGCTACGGGCACCGAGCCGACACGGAGTACCCGAGCCGCAAACTCCACGACGGCGAGCGGATCAGCCTCGGCGACGTGGCCCTGGAGATCATGGAGACGCCGGGCCACACCCCGGAATCGATCAGCATCCTCGTGTACGAACACGCCGACGCTTCGGTGCCCTACGGGGTGATGACCGGTGACGCCCTCTTCATCGGCGACGTGGGCCGTCCCGACCTGCTCGCCTCGTTCGGCGTCACCGCCGACGAACTCGGCCGGATGCTCTACGACAGCGTCCAGCGCAAGCTCATGGGCCTGCCCGACGAGGTCCGGGTCTTCCCCGCCCACGGCGCCGGCTCGGCCTGCGGCAAGAACCTGTCCACCGAACGGCAGTCCACCATCGGCGAGCAGCGCCGCACCAACTACGCCTGCACCCCGATGAGCCAGGAGCAGTTCCTCGCCCTGGTCACCGGCGGGCAGCCTGCCGCACCCGGCTACTTCGCCTTCGACGCGGTGCTCAACCGCAAGGCCCGCGAGCTGTTCGACCACAGCCGGGCCCCACGCCCGCTCGGCGCCGCCGAGTTCGCCGAGGTCCGGGCCGCCGGCGCGGTGGTGGTGGACGCCCGCGACCCGCAGGAGTTCGCCACGGGTCACGTACAGGGTGCGATCAACATCCCCGCCGACGGCCGGTTCGCCGAGACCGCTGGCAGCGTGATCGCGCCGGACCGCCAGGTACTCGTGGTGGCTCCACAGGACCGGGAGGAGGAAATCGTCGTACGTCTCGCCAGGATCGGCTTCGACCGGGTGGTCGGCTATCTGCGCGAGCCGGAAGGAGCCTTCCTGAAGATGGTCGCCGACATGACCCGTGCCAGCCGGCTCACTGCCACCGACCTGCGGGCCGCACTGGAATCGGCCCAGCCACCGGTGGTGCTCGACGTCCGCAACACCGGTGAGCGCGAGCAGGGCGCCGTCGAAGGGTCGCTGCACATCCCGCTCGCGGAGCTGACCCGGCGCCTCGACGAGGTGCCGGCCGACCGGGAGGTCGTCGTGCACTGCGCTGGCGGCTACCGCTCCTCCGTCGCGGCCAGCCTGCTCCGCAACGTCGGCCGGCCGGACGTCTCCGACCTGCTCGGCGGCTACGGCGCCTGGCAGGCGATGCTGCACCCCAGCGCAGCCTGACTACCGGCCGCACCGGGGGTGGCCGTTGGTGCGAGACGACCACCCCCCGGCCGGCCGAACCGACCCCATCACAGCCGCCATCGGGCGGCCCCTCTATCCGGCAGTCGTCGCGAGTAGCACCAGGTAGGTGACGGGTAGCTGACACAGGCAGCGAACGGCCACGCGGTGTGGGCTATCGAGATCCTGTGGACGATCCTGCAGCAGCGGCCGATGGGGCAATCGTCGAGATCTTCGGCGGTCGTGCGGCGGAGTGGAGACCGCTCGACACCGACGACGCCGGTACGGATGACCCGGGAACGGCCGCGAGCCGAGACGCGGCGCCGCCATCCCGACCGCCGGTATCCGACCACGCGACCACCGCGCTGGCGGTGCTCGACAGTCACCTGCTTGAACGCGACCCCGAGGTACGCGCCGCCCTCCAGGAACGCCTGGCCGGCGCCGACGTCTCCGGCCGGGAAACCAAGCGGCTGCTCAACGTGTGGCAGTTCAACCTCCGGGTGGCCCTGCACACCCAACCCGACATCCCGTACGCGGCCGGCGTGCAACTCGCCCGCCACCTCGTCATCGCGGCCGAGATCCTGACCCGCTGGCCGGCCATGCTGCGCCAACTGTCCACCAGCTTCGACGGACGTCCCGCCCTCACCACGCTCGCCGACGTCGTCAACGACGATGTCGGCTGGGGCCGCACCATCGGCCGCCTGAAACTCGACAAGCCCGCGTATCACGCCGCAACCCGCCAACTACGCGCACTCCTGCGGGACAACGATGCCAAAATCGTTGCCGACCTGACCGCCAGCCTGCTGTAACCGGTCGGGCGCGAGGGCCCGACAGTTATCGCGAGGACCACCAAGTCGAAGCCGTCGCGGCGCGGAAGCCGAGGGATTCGTACAGCGGCCTTCCCAGCCGCGAAGCCGTGAGTGTGACCGGGCTGTCCGCCAGATGGGCGAGGGCGCCGAGCATGACCGCCCGGCCCACGCCTCGGGAACGGAAAGCCGACAGGGTTCCGACCCAGTAATGGCTGCCGAACCCGTCGGCTACGACGGTGACGCACGCCCCGGCGACTTCACCGTCAAGACGCGCGATGAACACGTCCACACCTGGCTGCTCGATCAGGGCCATGGGGAACATCTCACCGCGCCGACAGGGTTCGAACCTGGCCAGCTCGAAGCTCGCGATCACGGCGCGTTCGGCCGCGCCCAGGTCCTCCTCGTTCCGCACCCGGCTCACGTCCATCGCCGGTTCGGCCACGGGGCCGGGCTGGCGCAGCATCACCGGCATCTGCCAGTTACGCATGTCCAGTTGGCGCAGGTCGGTCGAGCTGAACGGATCCTCGGCGTCCACCGGGCCGGTGGCACGGCTTGCCAGTTCGATGATCTCGGCCACCTCGTCGACGGCGAGGTCGGGCTCCTGGATCAGGACGCGCAGACCTGCGCGCTCGTCACCGGCGACAGCCAGGAAACCACGGCGGCGGATCACCTCGTGGCCACGGGCTCGGCCGGTCGCAGCCCAGAAAGCGGCGGAGTTGCGGGCCTGGCGCAGCGGCGCCTCAGCGAGGGGGGCGAGCTGTTCGCCGATGTTCGTTCCGATCGTCATGCTGGTAACGGTTCCTTCTCGTGCCTGGGGCTCTCGCGGGTTGTGGAGAAGCGTCAGCCGGTCGTCCAGGACCGCAGCTCGTCGGGGTTGCGTACCGCCCAGATGTGCTTGATCCGGTCGCCGACCACGTCGAACGCCATCACCGTCACGGTGACCCCCTCCAACTGCGCCACCAGGCCGGGCTGGCCGTTGACCATACGCTCCAGAATCGTCATACCGGATGCCCGACCGGCGACACCGACAAGGGTGTACGCGATCTGTTCGGCGCCTCCAACCGGGCGGAGCTCGGCGCTGACGAGTCCGCCGCCGTCGCCGATCGCCGTGGCGTCGGGGTCGAGGAGACCGACGAGGGCATTGATGTCCTTGGCCTCCCACGCCTGTTTGAAGGCCCTGACGATGTCGGCGCGCTGAGTTGCCGGAGTGGTGGGGGCCGGTGACGCGCGGATGCGACGGCGTGCCGATGAGGCCAGCTGGCGGCAGGCCGCCGGGGTACGGCCGACGATCTCGGCCACTTCGCCGAAGGTGTAGCGGAACACGTCGTGGAGGATGAACGCGACCCGCTCGGCCGGGGTCATCGAGTCGAGTACGACCAGAAAGGCCATGTTGATCGACTCATCGCGCCCCCCGGCTACACCGACCCCATCCAGTTCCAGTCGGGCAATCCCTACGGCACCTCCCACGTGGCCGGCGACGGCCCGCCCGGTGAGGTGGCCCGGCAGGCGGCCCGTCACCAGGCCCGTCGCGTCGTCGACACCGCGGCCGCGCTCAAGGCCGGCCGCGCCGCCTGATCCAAAGCCTGCTCCTCGGCCCTTGTGACGACCACCCGGAACTGGACGAGCGAGCGGCCACGGAACTCCTCGGGGCAGCTGCGGCGCATCGGGGAAGCGCAGCAGCACTGGCTGGCGGCGTTGGCGGTGGCCGGCGGTAACGGGGTGGGGCCTGTCCGGCGGAGCATGCCGGACAGGCCCGTGGTCCCGAAGAGGGCTCAGCGCTTGAGCGTGAAGGTGAAGTCGCCGGAGAGCTTGCCGCTCAGCCGGACCGCCGAAACGAGTTTCCCCTCCGTGATCAGTCTCTCGACCTCGGCCCGCGAAAGACCGCAACCCTCGGCGATCAGTCGCACCGGCCGGACAGGAATCCGCGCCGCAATGCGGACCGAGACGTCGATCACCTCGCGGTCCAGGTGATCCGATCCGCCGGTGTCGAGGCGCCAGGCGTTGTCCCAGTCGAGGGCGATGCGATTACGGTGCTGCACGACCGGATCCTGGAGCAGCTCAGCTGTCAGGCCAGGGTCGTTGTCATGCAGCCGGTCCAGCAGCTCAGGTCGTACGGAGCGCACGGTCATCCGCTCCAGGACCGTGAGCTTTGCGGTTTCCCCGCAAGCGGTACAGAGCGCGAGGAGCCAGACGTCGATGAGCTTGTGGTTTGCGTTGACGCGGAATTTACCGCTTGCCCGGAAGCGCTCGGACGCGCACGCGTGGCAACGGCGGCGAAGGAGCGGCAGGCAGGTGGGTACGACCACCCAGTTTTTGAGCACAGAAGTACACCGGTTTCCGTGAGAAGTCCGCAGCAAGAAGGAGCGCGGCGCACAGGCGCGACGCGCGACAAATCAGCGCTCGGGAGGACTCACAGGGTGTACAACGGCACGTCCTTGACTAGACGACTTTGGTTCAGCGCACGGTATTGGGGCACGGCGCCGCCCCGCCACTGGTTTTCGGCCGCCTCACCGCCAGGTTCCATCCGGCATTGAGCACGAAGTAACGGGTGCGCGATGGAGCATTCAATAGGAATGTGCAAGGCATCGCGAGCTTTCTTGTACTATCCGCCGAGGTGGAGATGTTGTTATTGCAGCCATCGGATCCACGAACGAAACGGGTGGTTCAACCATGCGCGTCGCCATCATCACCGGGGGCAGCTCGGGCATCGGACAGAGCGCGGCCGTCCAACTCGCGCAGCGCGGGACGGGCGTCATCCTGACCTTTCAGGGCAACGAAGCCGGAGCTTTGGACACGGTCGCGACGATCGAAAAGGGAGGCGGTAGGGCTGTCGCACTCCCACTCGATGTCGGCCGCTCCGAGACGTTTCCGGCCTTCCGCGACTCGGTGGTCGCGGCACTGCGCGACACCTGGCAGCGGGACAGCTTCGACTTCCTGGTCAACAACGCCGGGGCTGGTCACATGGCCCTGTTCGAGGACACCACAGAGGCGGACTTCGACCGGCTTTCGCGGGTGCTCCTCAAAGGACCGTTCTTCCTGACCCAGACGCTGCTGCCGCTGATGGTCGACGGCGGCGCGGTCGTCAACACCACGAGTAGCTCGTCCCGGTCCTTGGGCCTGGAGCCCGGCTACTCGGTGTACGGGGCCATGAAGGGCGGCCTTGTCGTGCTGACCCGCTACATGGCCAAGGAGTTCAGCAAGCGGGGCATCCGCGTCAACTCCGTCTCGCCGGGCGTCACCCGCACCCGCATCGGCGACAACGCATTCGAACGTTTCCCCGACCTGATCCCCGGCATCGCCGCCGAGACCGCCCTCGGCCGGATCGGCGAACCGGACGACGTCGGCATGGCCATCGCGATGCTGCTCAGCGAGGAGAGCCGCTGGATCACCGCGCAGGACATCGAGGTCTCCGGGGGGTACGGCCTCTGACGACCGGGCCCGCGTCGAGGGGAACGCCCTTCGACGCGGCTGCCGCGGTCACCCGTCGCGTCGCCGGCGGCGCGGTCGTCCACCAGGAGGAGGGCCTCACGGTGGAACAGGCCCTTGCGGCGTACACCAGCGAAGCCGCTGTGGTGCTGGGCGTGGCCGGCCGGGCGGGCGTGTTGCGAACCGGCGCCGCTGCGGATCTGGTCGAACTCGACCGGGACCCGGTGCGCAGCGACCCCGAGCGCATCACCGAGATCACGGTCACCGGTACCTGGTGTGCAGGTCAACGAACCGCATGACCGGCCGTTACCGCAAGCACGTCGCGCAGTGATGTTGCCCCTGATCACGTTCAGTGACGAGGCGCGAGGAGGGCAGCGATACGGCGTTGATTGTCCGGGTCCGCGGCATCCGCGCTGGGCGATCCGGCCCGATCCTCGACGAGGTAGCTGCCGGTCGGTACGCGCGCGGTGGCGGCGTAAAGGATGCGGGCGGCACCGTTGCTCGGCGGACCGCCGATGTGGCCGGCCATCGCCGAGCTGAGCGGCGTCTGGTTGAGGCCCGGGTCGACGGTGACGACGTCGATCCCGGCCGGCCGCAACACGTCGGCGAGATGCAGGGACCAGGCGACGAGGGCCAGCTTGGATCGGGCGTACGCGCCGACCGGGTCGTAGCCGTGACGCAGCTCGAGATCGGCGGGGTCGAAGTGCCCGAGACCATGCGCCGCTGAACCGACATTCACGATGCGGGCGCCGGTGCGCAACGCCGGCCGCAACAGCGTGGTGAGTAGTGACGGGGCAATCGCGTTGATCTGCAACGTCCGTTCGTGCCCGTCGGCGGTGACTGTGCGGGTCGGGGCTCCCGGCGCTGCGGCATTGTTGATGAGCACGTCGATCGTCGGTGCCAGGGCGAGAATTCTTGTCGCAGCTCGCCGCACGTTGTCCAGCTCGGCGTAGTCGGCCTGCACGTAGTGCAGATCGGGGTGTCGGATGGTCAGGCCCGCCTCGGGCTGCGGTCCGTGCAGTACGAGGCGACCGGTGATCCCACTGAGGCGTTCGGCGAGTACCTTTCCGATTCCTGTCGTCGCGCCGGTCAGGACGGCTGTTCCAATTGTTCGGCTCATAGATCCTTCAATCCGCACGTGTTGTACATCCGTCGGCGAGGCTCGCGGAGTCTCGTGTCAACCATCAACCACCGCCGTCTCCACGGCTCGGATCGGCAGCTGGCCATCCCGTAGCGGACGGCCGCTGCGGCCGTTCCCGGCCGCGACGGCGCCGGCGAGGATGGACAGTGCCGTTTCGGCGAGCGATGCACCACCAAGATCGAGTCCTGCGGGCCCGACAAGACGGTCAAGGCCCGGCTGGCCCGACAGCCGTCGCATCCTCTGGGCGTGGGTGGCTCGGCTGCCCAGGGCAGCCACATGTCCCGCATCGCCCGCCAGTGCCGCAAGAATGGCGTCGTCGTCTATCCGCGGATCGTGGCTGAGTGTGACCAGAGCGTCTTGCGGTCCGAGCGGGTGCTCGGCCAGCCAGGTGTCTGGCCAGGCCCGTTCCAACTGAGCTGTTGGCGGTATCGCACCCGCTGCGACATGGTCAGGCCGAGGGTCAAGCACGATCACCGCCCAGCCCAACCAGTGCGCCATGGCTGCCATGACGGCGGCCAGGTCGGTGGCTCCGACGAGCAGAAGTCGCCGACGCGACGGCAACTGGTCGACAAACGCGTCGTCAGCGACGACGTCCTCGGTCATCGGGGTCACGGACCAGCGATACGGCGGTTGCAGCCCGACGCGTACGGACACCGGCCGGTCGTCTGCCAGAGCATCTGTGATCGCGTCGTGAACCGGGGCGGGTGGCGCGGGTGTGATGAGCACGTCCAGCGTCGCGGTGCAGGCGGGTCTCTCTTCCCAGGGCAGTAGCTGCTCGCCTGGCGACACCGGCAGGATGTGTGGTGCCGCACCGTGCAACACCGACCGCGCCGCTTCCAGCACTATCGACTCCACGCAGCCGCCGGACACGGAGCCTCGCCAGGTGCCGTCCGCAGCGACCGCCATCGTCGAACCCAGTGGCCTCGAACCGGGACCGTCGCGGGCCACCAGGCGGGCCAGCACGACCGGCTGGCCCGTCCTGTGCTTGGCGTCCACGAACGGCCAGACTTCACGCAACACTGACGGCACCCGGGTGGTCGTGGGCCGCTGCGGGCTCGATGACCCGGCCGAGGCTGATCGGCAACGTTCGGTGGCGGGTTCCGGTGGCGTGCCACACCGCGTTGGCGATTGCCGCAGCGGTGCCGGCGTTGCCGATCTCACCGAGACCGTTGAATCCGGATGGATCCTGGGGCTCGTAGTCGACCACGAAGTCGGCCTCGACGTTGGGTACGTCGGCGTGGGCGGAGATGTGGTAGCCGGCGAAGTCCGCCGTCACGAGGCGGCCGGTGATCGGGTCGCGAACCGACTCCTCGTGCAGCGCCATCGACAGGCCGCCGATCATGCCCCCGATCAGCTGACTGCGGGCCAGCAGCGGATTGATCACACGGCCCACGGCGAACATGCCGAGCAACCGGCGTACCCGCACCTCCCCGGTTGCGGGGTCGACGGTGACCTCGGCAAACACGGCACTGTAGGTGTAACGCTCCTCGTCCGGCTGCCAATTGATCAGCGGGGTGGTGTCGACTGACGCGGTGACCGGCCTGGCGGGGTCGACCAACTTCTCGCGCAGCGCCTTCGCGGTCTCGATGATGGCGAACGCGCAGGACGTCGTGCCACGGGATCCGCCGGCGCCGGCGGCCGGGCCGATGTCGCTGTCGCCGATGTGCAGGTGGATCCGCTCGGTGCCCACGCCGAGGGCGTCCGCGGCCACGGCGATCAGCGCGGTGCGCGCCCCGGTGCCGATGTCGGTGGCGCCCACCCGGACGGAGAACGTCCCGTCGGCCTCCGCCGTGATGGTTGCCGCAGAGGGGAAGACCCCGGCGATGAACGCGACGGCGGCCACGCCGGTGCCGACGAGGAGGTTGCCCTCCCGGCGGACCCGGGGGCGGTGGTCGCGCTGGGCCCAGCCGAACCGGCGCGCGCCCTCCTGGAAGCACTGGACGAGGCGGCGGGTGCTGAACGGGCGACCGGACACCGGGCTGACCACGGGCTGGTTGAGCAGCCGCAGTTGCAGGGGATCGATCTGCAGCCGTTCGGCCACCTCGTCAACGGCCGACTCGAAGGCGAACGAACCGGGTGCCGCGCCGGGGCCGCGCATGGAGCACGGAGGGAGCAGGTTGAGGGGTACCGCGCTGAGTTCCGTGCGGATCGCCGGTGCCGCGTAGAGGGTCCGGGCCTGCTCGGTGCACCACTCGATGTACTCGGCCAGCGGCGACAGCGCGAACGCCGCGTGGTGGTGGACGGCCCGGAGCCGCCCGTCGGCATCGGCGCCGATCCGGACGCGCTGTTCGGTCGGCGGCCGCGACCCGGTGGCCAGGAAGACCTGTCTACGGGTGAGCGCGACCCGTACCGGCCGCTGGAAATGCTCGGCCGCCATCGCGGCCAGGATGATCTGTGCCCCGCAGACGGTCTTGGCGCCGAAACCGCCGCCGACGTGCTCGGCGCGGATGTGAACACGTTCCGGGTCGATAAGAAAGAGCGAGGCCATCACCTGGGAGATGCCGAACGGCCCTTGGTTGGAGTCGAGGGCGTGGAGATGGCCGTCCTCCCACCAGGCCGTGGCGACATGCGGTTCCAAGGCGCTGTGGCTCTCTTCCGGCGTGTGGTAGACCTCGTCCACCACCACCGCGGAGGCCGCGAGCTCGGCTTCCAGGTCACCGGTGTCGGCCTCCGGGCCGAACAGGGTGGACGCCGGACGAACGGCGGGGTGGTTCATGGAGAACTCGATGTCGTGGGGCTCCGCGTCGTAGGTCACCCGCAGGGCGGCCGCTGCCGCACGTGCCTGCTCGGGTGTCTCCGCCACCACGAGCGCGATGGGGCGCCCGGCGTACTCGATGACCTCGTGCTGCAGCATCGGGAGGCTTCGGTCGGGGCCGAAGTGGTGGGCGACGTCGGGGTTGAGGCGTCGCGCGTTGCGGTGGTCCAGCACTCCCAGGACACCCGGCATGGCGAGAGCATCGGTGGCGTCGATGTCCCGGATCCGGCCGTGTGACACCGTGGCGGTGACCATCCAGCCGTGCGCAAGATTGGGCATCGGCAGGTCCGCGACGTAGTGCGCGGAGCCGGTGACTTTGAGGCGGCCTTCGACGCGGGGTCGTGATTCGCCTACGGCCGCGGTGATCCCGTCGGGGTTCATCCGTTGCGTTCCTCTCCGGAGTCTGCGGCGAGTTCGGTCAGCACCGCTTCGATCAGGTTTCGGGCGAGGGTGACCTTGTATGCGTTGTCGCGCAGCGGCTTGGCGGCGGCGATCTCCACCTCTGCGGCCACGCTGATCCGCTCGGCCGTGGCCGGACCGCCGCACAGGGCGGACTCGGCCAGCCGTGCCCGCCATGGCCGTGACGCCACCCCGCCGAGGGCGATCCGCACGTCCCGCACCAGGCCGTGCTGGACGTCGAGCGCCGCTGCCACCGATACGGTGGCGAACGCGTACGACGCACGCTCGCGGACCTTGCGGTAGCGCGACCTTCCGGCGACCGCGGCCGCCGGTAGCACGACTGCCGTGATCAGGGCCCCGTCGGGCAGTGCGGTCTCCCGGTCCGGACGGTCGCCCACAGGGAGATAGAACTCTGCCAACGGGATCTCTCCAGGGCCGTGCAGGGTCTCGTATCGCACGACCGCGTCGAAGGCGGTCAGCGGCACGGCCATGTCCGAGGGGTGGGTCGCCACACAGTGCGACGTCCAGTCGAGGATCGCGTGGTTGTGGTGCGCCCCGTTGATCGCGGAGCATCCACTGCCGGGAACCCGCTTGTTGCATGCCTCCGACGGATCGGAGAAGTAGGCGCAGCGGGTGCGTTGCAGGAGGTTACCTCCGACGGTTGCCATGTTGCGCAGCTGGCCCGAGGCCCCGGCCAGGATCGCCTGACTCAATGCCGGGTACCGGAGTCGCACCTGCGCGTCGGCGGCGACGGAGCTGTTGGTGACCGTAGCCCCGAGCACCAGGCCGCCGTCCGGCGCTTCGGCGATCTCGCCCAGCGCGAGGCTTCGGATGTCCACCAGCCGGGCGGGTGACTCGACGCCGGCCTTCATGAGGTCGACGATGTTGGTGCCGCCTGCGAGGAACCGCGCCCCGTCGTGCTGGGCCACCAGGTTCAGGGCATCGCGGATCTGTGTCGTCCGCTGATAGGCGAAGGCTCTCATCCGGCCACCGCCTCGCGGGCGGAGGCCTCGAGGATCGCCCGCACGATCGACGGGTACGCGCTGCAGCGGCACAGATTGCCGCTCATCCGCTCGCGTACCTCTTCTTCGGTCAGTTCCTGCGCCCGCTGCGGTGAGTCGTCGCGGGTGACCGCGCTGGGCCAGCCTGCCGCATGCTCGGCGAGCATCCCGACCGCGGAGCAAATCTGTCCCGGCGTGCAGAACCCGCACTGGAATCCGTCGAGGCGGATGAAGGCCTCCTGGATCGGGCGCAGCTCGCCGTCGTCGGCCAGTCCCTCGATGGTCGTGACCGCAGCGCCGTCGGCGGCGACGGCGAGGGTCAGGCAGGAGACCACTCGCTGCCCGTCGACCAGAACGGTACACGCACCGCACTGGCCATGATCACAGCCCTTTTTCGCACCAGTGAGATTCAGGTCCTCTCGCAGCGCGTCGAGAAGAGTCCTACGGTTGTCCACCGCCAATCGGAAAGTCTCATCGTTGACTCGTAGCGCGATCTCACTACGCGTGTCATCACTCATCGCGATCCTCCCACCCTTGCTTTCCCACAGGACGGCACCCGAAGGCGAACCGTAATATCTGAAAGGTCCCAGTCGCGCTTTCTATTATTTCCTGTACCGGACGGCACCCCATGATTTCATCTGACTGCGATGACGACAGGCCGGCATGCACGAGTGTGCTTAGCGAGAATTGACAGCGATATAACACTACGCCAGCACACCGAATCAATCTTGCCTAGAAGTCTTGAACTTCTGCCTGATCGTGCGCCGTTTCTTCGCCGCCTGCGCCACCCACCGCGCCCGCGGTCCAGCGCTGACGTACTGGCAACCTCGGTTCAGTCGGGTGGAGCCGTGATGCGGTGGGTGAGGTCGGGCCTGGCGCACGATGGGCTTCGCTGCTCGATCCTCACGTTGTGTCACGGGCTGGGCCGATGATTCAATCGCGATGTGGCCCTCGACGAGATCCGAAGCCTGATCGCGCGGCACGCACAGCCCGACATGAGAACGCCCATCGATGGTGTTCTGATGATGAAGGCGGAGCAGCCGTACCCGCCGACCCCGACGACGTACGGCAAGGTGTTCGCACTGATAGGGCAGGGCACCAAACGCTGTGCGGTCGGTGATCGTGTGTACGACTACGGTCCCGGCCAGTATCTGGTCACCTCCGTCGAGCTTCCCGTGACGAGTTACTTCACCAGGGCGAGCCAGAACGAGCCGGGCCTCGGTGTCGGGTTGACCCTGGATCCTGCCGTGGTCGCCGAGATGTTGCTGCTGCAGCAGGCCGACGACCGATCCGCCGGCACCGGACCGGCGCTGCCCGGCATCGCCGTCAGTACGGCATCCGTGGAACTGCTCGACGCGGTTGCCAGGCTGCTGCGTCTGCTCGACCGGCCGGCGGATATCGACGCCCTTGCGCCCCTGATAAAGCGTGAGATCGTGTGGCGGCTGATCAATAGCGACGAGGGCGGCGTGGTACGGCAGCTCGGCCTCTCCGACAGCAGTTTCAGCCAGATTGCCCGCGCTGTACGTTGGATCCGCGACCACTACAGCGAGCGTTTTCTCGTCGATGACCTCGCCCGGCAGTCCGGTATGAGCACGTCCGCTTTTCATCGGAACTTCCAGACGGTTACGGGCATGAGTCCCATCCAGTTCCAGAAGCAGATCAGGCTCCGGCAGGCACGGCTGCAACTCGCCGCGGACCCCAATGACATTGCCGGGATCGGCCGGCGGGTCGGCTACGACAGCCCGTCGCAGTTCAGCCGTGAATACCGCAGAATGTTCGGCGCGTCTCCGAGACACGACAGTTCACGCCTTCCCTTCACCCACCGGGGCGTACCGACCAACACATCCTGAGCGGGGCGCTGATGGTTCCTGAGTGGAACTACACGGGCATCGAGGAAAACGGCGTTCGCGGCCTTCGGCAGTAGTAGACGAGCGCCGGCGGGAAGTTGGCCCACACCGTCCGGCCGGGAACGACCTCCTCGAAGCGCGCGTGCAGCGAGCGGCGGAGCCGGACCGCCGGCGGTGCCCAGAGCGTGGCGGTGTAGGCGAACGTGGTGAACACGCCATCCGGTGCGAGGACTTCGGTGACCGCACCGAGCAGGTCGTCCTGCCGCTCGGCGGCGAAGGCGGCCCACGGCAGTCCGCTGACGATCACGTCGGCATGGCCCAGGCCGTGTCGTTGAAGCACGTCGCGGAGGTGCGCGGCGTCGCCGACCACGACATCGACCTGTGGAAAGCGCATGGCCAGGGGGGCCGCGAAGCGTTCGTTGATCTCGATCGCAACGTGCCTGCCGCGGCCGGCGAGTCGCCGCTGGACGGCCGCCGTGAACGCTCCTGTGCCCGGTCCCAGTTCGACGACTGTGGGCGATCCGGTTGCGGGTACGGACGCCGTGATGGTGTCCGCCAAAGGTCCGCTGCTGGGCGTCACGGCAGCGACGGTGAAGGGGTGACGGAGAAACTCGCGCAGGAACGCGATGCGTTCGATTGCCGGTCTGCTGATGACGGTCATGAGAGGGGCGACCTTCGCTGCTCGATCGGTGGCACTGAGGGTTGTTGCGCGCTGGTCAGCACACGTGGGGTGGGCGATGCTGGAGAGTCGGGTGCTCGGAACCGCCGGGTCGCCGAGTTCAGAAGGCCGCCTTGCCACCGACAGGCAGTTGATCGGCGTACCGCGCCTCGCCGGCAAGCAGCGGCTGCAGCTTCGCGATCAGTGCCTGCGCCTCGGGGCTGGCGACGGCGCAGCTGTGTTCCTCCCGGCCCGTCCAGCCCTCGGTGACGTAGACGGTGTCCTCGTCGTCGGTCGCGCGACCGACGAGAAAGACGACGCAGGCGGGATCGGGCAGCGACGGCGCATCGAGTAGCAGTGCGATCACTTCGTCGCGCTTGCCGGGGAGCGCGGTCATGATGGCCTGAAAGCCGTGTCCGACAGTCATGACGAAACCTCCTGGATGGCGGATTGGCCGTACCTACTCTCGGCCCGCACCAATGGGCGGCACATCGGTCGGATGACTGCGCGATCGACGGTCCGTGGCTTCGCATGGAAAGGGCGATGACTTAGTCGCATCGTAAGTCTGCAGCAGCCCGGTCCTGCAGACTTGCTCGAAAGTAGCGAATGCTTGCCTCATCCTGCCGGGCTCATTCGGAGAGCGGATTAGCGTGCGTTGCAGACGCCAAATGTCGCCAGGTAGCGTGCCTCCCCTAACAGCCGTTCTCGGTTGTCAACCGTTCGGAGTACAAGGTGGCACAGTCAGAACTATTCGGACGTCTTGACGAGCTGAGAGAGCTGTCGGAGTTCCTCGACAACGTGCAACGCGACGGTGACGCCAAGCTCATCTGGGGCGATCCCGGCGTCGGCAAGTCCTCGTTGATCGCCGCCGCGGCCGACCGGGCCGGCCAGGCTGGCATACGAGTCCTGCGCGGATCAGGGTCCGAGTTCGAGGCAGACGTCAGCTACTCCACTCTGAATCAACTACTACTTCCCGTTGATGCCGAACTTCACCGGCTACCGTCCGGCCCTCGCGAAGCGCTTGCGGTCGCGCTCGGCTTTGACGCCGGCGCAACCCCGGACGCACTGCTGATCTGCAACGCCGCGCTGCTGCTGCTCAAGGCGGTCGCCACGGAGCGGCCGGTCCTGTTGCTGGTGGACGACCTGCACTGGATCGACCGCGCGAGCGCGGTGGTGCTCGGGTTCATCGCCCGCCGCCTGGACGGTTGCCGCGCCGGGCTGCTGGCGTCGCAGCGAACGGGCACAGTCAGTTTCCTCGACCCGCGAGACCTGTCCGAGATTGTCGTTCCGCCGCTCGACGGCGAGGCGGCCGAGAAGCTCGTCGACGCCCATTTCCCGACCATGCCCAACCGGGTCCGGCAACGTCTGCTGAGTCTTGCCCAGGGCAATCCGCTCGCCCTGATGGAACTGCCCTCGACGCTGCTCGGCGCTGCCCGCCGCACGGCGCAACAGACCGACGTCGTGCCGCTCGGCGAACGTCTTCAGGCGATGTTCGCGTCCCGCATCACCGAACTGCCGGCGGCGACGCGTCGGCTGCTCCTGCTCACCGCTTTCGAGGGCACCGGCGACGTCCAGGTCCTGCGGGCCGCGCACGACGACGAGCCCGGTCTCGCTGACCTGGCGCCCGCCGAGCGTGCACAACTCGTGCGGGTCGACGATGCCACCGCACGGATCGCGTTCCGTCATCCGCTGATCCGATCGGCGATCGTGGCGATGTCCACGCACGAGGAGCGCCGGGCCGCCCGAATCGCCCTGGCTGCTGCCCTGCGCGGAGATCCGGAACGGCGGGCCTGGCACCTGTCGGCGGCCGCGGAGGGTCCTGACGAGGCGGTGGCAGAACTGCTGGAGGAGGCCGCACACCGGGTGATGCTCCGGGGAGACACGTTCGCCGCGATCGCGGCGCTGACCCGGGCGGCCGAACTCAGCACGACCAGCGGCGGCCGCGCACGCCGGCTGGCCGAGGCCGCGTACATCGGCGCCGAGGCCAACGGCACTGCCGCCGACGCCGGGACGTTGCTGAACGACGCACGGCGGGCCACCCTCGACTCCGCCGGATCGTTGCACGCGGCCAACGCCGCCGCCTTCCTGATGCTCAACGGAGACGGCGACGTCAACACCGCGCACCGTCTGCTGACCGGCGCCATCGAGGCCGGCGAGCACGGCTACCGCGCGCAAGACCCCGCGCTGGTCGAAGCCATGCACACGCTGCTGCTGCTCAGCTGGTACGGCAGCACCCCGGACTACTGGGAGCCGTTCTACCGCGCACTGCACCGCATGCAGCCGCAGCC
Organism: Micromonosporaceae bacterium KJ-029; assembly: GCA_005402585.1. Classification (GTDB taxonomy): domain Bacteria; phylum Actinomycetota; class Actinomycetes; order Mycobacteriales; family Micromonosporaceae; genus Micromonospora. Next base: position 470,562 of record BIFP01000035.1, read on the forward strand.
ACCCGACATCCTCGCCATGGCGAGCAAGACCTTCCCCGACCCGGTGCGTACGGCAACGTCCGCGTACGCCGAGGCCGCCGCCGTACTCGACCGGCTGCCCGACGAGACCGACCCGACCCGCATCATGCGGATCGGCACCGCGTCGGTCTACCTCGACCGACTGGCCGACAGCCGGGAACCGTCGTGGCGGCTCGTCCGGCAAGGACGCGATGGCGGGCCACCCCGCCGCCATATCGGCGCGCTGATGCACCTGTGCCTCGACAGCTTTCTCGTCGGCAGATGGGACGAGGCCGAGGACCTCGCGCGCGAAGGTCAACGCGTCTGCGGAACCGCAGGTTTTCCGTTCTTCGCGTGGTACTTCCACTACAACCTCGCCATTGTCGCCGCCGGTCGAGGGCGGTTCGACGAGGCGTCCGCACTCGCCGACACCATCACCCACTGGGCGCTGCCGCGCGGTGTTCAGGCCGCGGCATTGTTCGCGCACCATCCGCGCACGCTGGCCGCTCTGGGCCAGGGGAACTTCGATCTGGCTTTCCGGCATGCCGCGTCGATGAGCCCGCCCGGCGTCCTGGCCTCGCACGTGCCCCACTGCACCTGGGTCATGTTCGATCTGATCGAAGCGGCGGTACGCACCGGCCGCACCGTCGATGCCAGAGCGCATGTCGAGGCGATGCGGTCGGCGAACGTGGCGGCGTTGTCGCCTCGGATGGCTCTCGTGCAGGCCGGTGCCGACGTGCTGATCGCCGGGGACGATGCCGCGGCGATCCACCGGCTGGAGGCCCTGCTGACGGGTACGACGGCGGAAAGGTGGCTGTTCGACGCCTGCCGTATCCGGCTCGTTCTCGGGGAGAAGCTACGCCGCACGGGCTCGGTGACCGAGGCACGCCGGCATCTCTTGACCGCCCGGGGCGGCTTTGCCTCGATGGCCGCCGCACCGTGGCTGGCACGGGTCGACGGCGAGTTGCGAGCCGCCGGGCACCGGTCGACCGCCGTACCACCGGCTGGCCAGGCCAGTCTGACCGCCCAGGAACTTCAGATCGCCGAGATGGCCGCTCTCGGCCTGACCAACAAGCAGATCGCCGAACGCCTCTATCTCTCGCACCGCACCGTCGGCGCGCACCTCTATCGCATCTTCCCCAAACTCGGAATAGCGTCACGCGCGGGGCTCAGGGATGCGCTGTCCGCTCGGTCCGAGGCTCGGCCGGATTTTCCGCGTTGAGGATGTCGGCCTGTCCCTCCTTGTCTTCGAGCAGGCGCTCCAGCAGGCGACGTGTGGTGGGATCGGTGACACCGATCCAGCGCACCGCCTCCTGCAGGGTCTGCACGAGGATCCGTACCGCGAGAAGGTTCTGCGTCACCACGGCCGCGAGATCGCTGTCCGAGAATCGGCGAAAGGTGACGTGAGACCGCGCCGCCAGATGTTCCGGATCGAGATCGGCCGCGAAGCCCAACTGATGGATGCGCACCGCGACCAGCCGGGCTGCCGCCCGGTCGCGGTCGGCGCAACCGTTGAGAAAGACCGCCAGCGGCCGGTCCGACGCTCCTCTGATCAGCAGGGCGTGCTGCTCGAACTGCAGGGACGAGACCACGAGACCGGCCAGGAGCCCGTTCAACAGGTGAGCGAGCGTGCCAAGCTCGGCCTGGTTCGAGGGAGTAACCGGCCCGTCCTCCAGATCGAGCAGGGCGCGGTCGTGGACCTCACGCCGACGAAGCGGAGCGGAGCGGTCGTGCCCTGAAGAACCTGTCACGCGTCGCATCATTCGGCACTTGCGGCGATCCAGCATCGGTCAGATGACCTAATCACTGGGCCAGGCGACCCGTCCGACTCCTGGTGCCCTTCCCACAGTTCAGCGACCCCGCGACGCCGTACATGTACCACTGCCACCTGCTCTGGCATGAGGACCTCGGGATGATGGGTCAGTTCGTGCTGGTCGACGGCGATGGCAGGAAATCGATGACCAGCACGACCACCCGGCATGATCATGGCTGAGCGCCCCGGGAGCCGACGGCCGGACGACAAACGCGGCGGGGACAGGCGGACGCGGATGTCCACCTGTCCCCGACGTCGGTGAGTCAGGAGGCGCGGAAGCTGAGAAAACGCCCGGCTTCGTAGGTACGGAGCGTACCCACCCCGGTCGCTTGACCGGTGCAGTCCGGGGTGCGGTAGAAGGTGACGGTGCTGAAGCCGCTCCAACCGACGTGGCTGTCCGCCGTCGGAGGCAGCGCCGCACAGGCGATGGGGGGCGCCGGGAAGTTCGCGACCTCGGTGGTGAAGTTTCCGCTGTAGAAGGAAAGGCCCGACGGCTGAGCCGAGGCAGGTGAGGCGGCCAGGCCGAACCCGGTGACCGTGACGACGGACGCGATCAGCGCCGAACCGAGCCTCATTGACGCCCTGGTCATAGACAACCTCCACTACATCCGAGCGCCAGACGGATTGACGCGTCACGTTTAGTTGATTGTGCAACCTTCCTGGACGCAAGGACACGGCTGCGGTGAAACGCGGCAGGAACGGGCAAGGGACCGCCGCTTCCGGGCAAGTGGTTCATTCGTCGGACTGACTGCACGCACCCGCCCGGCGGCTCGGGCGCACCTTTCGCAAGGCCGCCTCCGAGGCGGGGGTCCGGTAGCCGCTCTCGATCGCCGCTTTCCTGACAGGAGAGAGGATCAGGCAAGGAAGCACGAGTTCTCCTGTATCATTCCTACTTCCCACCATGCTTTCCTTGTCTTGTCACACGAGGCCGACGCTATCGCCACGAACGTCAATCGAGGAGTGGGGACTACCGATGCTTGAGATTCTCGCGACGCTGGGTGCCCGCCCGAGCGGCCCCCGGGCCCTGCGGCTGCGCCAGTCGGCACACTTTCGCGACGGCGCTTTCCGTAACAACACACCCACCCGCACCTTGCTGCCGCGAGAAGCCATGGGTGCGCTGCGCGGCTTTCTCACCCATCGCCGACAGCGCCGCCTCTCCGGTGTGATTCCCGTGGACCGGCCACCCGCCGGTCCCGCCTCCGACGGATTGCACCTGACGTGGTACGGCCACGCCACCGTCCTGATCGAGATCGAAGGTCGTCGGGTACTGCTCGACCCGCTGTGGAGCGACCGGGGATCGCCGGTCCCGGGCGTCGGTCCGAAGCGGCTACACCCAATGCCGGTGGCGCTGACCGACCTGCCCCGGCTGGACGCGATCCTCATCTCACACGACCACTACGACCACCTCGACATGCCCACGATCCGGGCGCTCAACCGCACCCAGGACGCGATGTTCGTGGTCCCGTTGGGTGTCGGGGCCCATCTGGAACGCTGGGGCGTGCCGGGTGCTCGCATCGTCGAGCTCGACTGGGACGAGAGCGCCGAGGTCGGCGGGCTCACCCTCACCGCGACCGAGTCACGCCACTTCTCAGGTCGCGCGTTTGTCGGCAGCAACGAAACCCTGTGGAGTTCGTGGGTGATCGCCGGCAAGGATCGGCGGGTCTTCTACACCGGCGATTCCGGCTACTTCGACGGCTACGCCGACATCGGCGAGCGGCACGGTCCTTTCGACGTGACGTTGATGCAGATCGGCGCCTACGACAACGCGTGGCCGGACATCCACATGCTGCCCGAGCAGGCCGTCGAGGCCCACGTCCGCCTGCGCGGCAGCCTGCTGATCCCCGTGCACTGGGGCACGTTCCACCTCGCGCCGCATCCCTGGGCAGAGCCCGTCGAGCGCCTGTGGGTCGAGGCCAAGGCACGGGACATCGCCATCGCGGTGCCCCGCCCCGGCGAACGGGTCGACGCCGGAACCCCACCCGAGGTCGACCCCTGGTGGCAGGCCCTTTCCTGACGCCGCGCCAGCTTGCCAGCCCTGGAAGCTGTGGAGACCGAGCGACCGCCGGCGGTCAGACGACCGCCGGCACAGCGGCGCGGGTGATGCCGCGCAGGCGGGCGGCGTCCTGGCTGGGAGGCGCGCCGAACTGGCGACGGTATTCACGGCTGAACTGCGACGGGCTCTCGTAGCCGACACGGATGCCCACCCCGGTGATGTCGTTGGGGTGGGTGGCGAGCAGGAGCCGCGCCTCCTGCAACCGGATCTGCTTCTGAAACTGGATCGGGCTCATCGCCGTCACAGTCTGGAAGTTGCGATAGAACGCCGACACGCTCATCCCGGACAGGCGCGCCAGGTCGTCCACCCGGAACGCCTGCGCGTAGTGGTCGCGGATCCACCGCACCGCCCGGGCGACGTGACTGAGGCTGCTGTCGGCCAGACCGAGCTGCCGGACGGCGCTCCCCTGCTCCCCGGTGAGCAGCAGCCACAGGATCTCCCGCTTGATCAGGGGCGCGAGCACCGTGATGTCCCGGGGGCGGTCCAGCAGCCGCAGCAACCGGATCACCGCATCGCCGAGTTCGTCGGGAGCGTCGCTGACCACCATCCCCGACGGCGCTCCGCCGGCCAGCGGCGGGAGATCGCCCGGCGCCGCCTGCAGCAGCAACTCCGCGACCGTGGCCGGGTGCAGTACCAGCCCGAACCCCAGTGCCGGCGAGGCGGCGCTGGCCTGGGTGAAGTGGCCGGTGACCGGCAGATCGACCGACGCGACAAGATACTGGCCCGCGCGGTACTCGTAAACGCGGTCGCCCAGCGCCATCTGCTTCGCGCCTTGGGCGATGAGTGCCATGACAGTGCCCGACATCGACGTGGTCGGCGCAGTCTGCCGCTCGACCTTCGATATCAGCACCCCGTCGATGGCGGTGCTCATGTCAGGCCGGGCGTGGCGGGCCAGTAACGCTCGCAACTCATCAAGGTCCACGACCCGATTGAAGCACAGTACCGATGCTCGCCACAACAGTAGGATCAGGCAAGCAGACAAGAGCATGTGTCTAACGTTTCTGCTGGTAGCGATGCTTCTATTGGAGTGTCAAGTTCCTACGAGCCCATCAGAGCTCGACAACCTAGGAGGCACTTCGATGACTGTTCATCACGGGTTCCACGCCACCATGACCGCCCAGCCGGGAAAGGCTGACGAGCTGATCGAGCTGCTGCTCAACGCTCCGTCCCTGCCCCACGAGGACTGCGTCGTCTTCCTGGTGTCCCGCTCGGCCTCCGACCGCGATGTCGTCCACGTCATCGAAGGCTGGACCAGCACCGAGGCACACAGCAGGTTCTTCGCCAGCGAGGAGGCCCAGGCCCTGGTCGCGAAGCTTCAGCCGCTGCTGGCCGGCGAGTCGACGTACACCGACGCGGTACCGGTCGGCGGCAAGGCGACCTTCTGAACCGGCGACCACCCCGACCACCCCGATCCGAAGCACCGAAAGGACCCCTGATGAACTCCCCTCGACCGGGCCTCGACCCCGAGTTCCTCGCGCCTCTGGCCGAACTGCCGTCCATGCCGCCCCTGGGGCCCGAGGTGATCGAACTGGTGCGCCAGTTCCCACAGCCACCGATCGAGACCCACCTGCAGGGCCGCGCGGCCGAGCGGCGCGAGGTCACCGTCACCGCCGGCGACGGAGCGCAGATCCCGCTGTCCATCTTCAGCCCCACCGACCGTGCCGCCGGGGCACCCTGCGTCTACTGGATCCACGGCGGCGGGATGATGTGGGGCGACCGCTTCTCGAACATCGACATCCCGCTGGAGTGGCTCGATCAGTTCGGTGCCGTCGTGATCACTGTGGACTACCGGCTGGCGCCGGAGGTAACCGGCACGACCCTGGTCGAAGACTGCTACCACGGCCTGCTCTGGGTCGCCGAGAACGCTGCCGACCTCGGCATCGACCCCGCCCGCATCGTCGTGGCCGGCGCCAGCGCCGGAGGTGGCCTCGCAGCCGGAGTCACGCTCATGGCGCGCGACCGCGGCGGACCGACCATCGCCGCCCAGTTGCTGTCGTGTCCCATGCTCGACCACCGCAACGACACCACCTCCAGCCGGCAGTACACGGGACCTGACGGCGTGTGGACCCGGGAGATGAACGAGTTCGGCTGGCGCAGCGTCCTCGGCGAGCACACCGACGAGAACGTCTCCCCCTACGTCTCCCCCGCGTTGGCGGACGACCTGTCCGGTCTGCCGACCACCTACATCGACGCCGGGACCGCGGAGGTCTTCCGCGACGAGGACGTCACCTACGCGACCCGGATCTGGGCCGCCGGGGGCCAGGCGGAGCTGCACCTGTGGGCCGGCGGCTTCCACGGCTTCTCGGCGCTGTTCCCGCACACCCGCGTCTCGACCGCGGCACGGCGCGCCCAGGCCGACTGGCTCGCCCGGGTGCTGAACCCCAGCCCCGAGCACAAGGACTGAACCGGGGCCACGGCCCGCCCCAAATCCTCGCGCCGGCCGTGGGAACCCATGTCAGTCGCGTTATCCCGGCCCTAGGATGGCCCCGGTCCGTGCCCGGGGCCATCCTTCTGCCATTACGACAGCGAAGTGGGGGATCACCGTGCAGGCCGATGCCGCGTCCATGTCAACCGACGCCGAGGAGCGCCGACGCCAGCGTGCCATCACGAACCGGCATCTCGCGGCCGCACCCGCCCGACCTGGGCGTACACCACGCGGCGGACCGCGATGAATCCTCTCGACGCTGCGGCAGACCGCGTCGCCGGCCTGATCCTGGCCGCCGGGGCAGGCCGTCGCTACGGCGGCCCCAAGGCACCCGTGTTTCTCGGGACGGCCCTCCAGGTGCTTCGGGACGGCGGCTGCGACCCGATCATCGCGGTTCTCGGCGCCGGCGCCCGCCAGACCCGGGCCGCCGTCGACCTGGAAGGTGTTCACGTCGTCGACAATCCTGGCTGGGTCGAGGGCATGGCCTCGTCGTTACGGCTCGGAATCACCACGGCCGCCCGCCTACCGGGGGTCTCGGCCGTGTGCGTGCACCTGGTGGACATGCCCGGAGTTTCCGCGGCGGCGGTGGCCCGACTGCTGGCCCAGGCAGACCCGGGCTGCCTGACTCGCGCCTGCTACGACGGCGAGCCGGGCCATCCGGTGATCCTGGGCCGTGACCACTGGGCTGAGATCGTCGCGACCGCGCGTGGCGACCAGGGCGCCCGCGCATACCTACGCCGACACGCCACCCACGTCACCGCGGTCGAATGCGGCGACGTGGCCGCCGGGTACGACATCGACGAACGGTGACTGGCCGCGTGCCGGCGGCCTGCAGCCCGAACGCCAACCGGGTCGGTCCGACCAGTCAGACGCCGCTGCGGAGGCCGTGCAGCACGAAGCCGAGACGGCGTTCGTAGCTGTCGCGGGACTGCTGGTCGCAGGCTCGCGCAATGATGCCGCGTTCCCAGATCAGCTGGTAGAGATCCTCGCCGGTGAGGTCGTCCCGGACCGAGCCAGCGGCCTGCGCGTCGGCCAGCAGCCGTTGCGCGAACTGGCTGGCCTGCTCGCAGTGCGCGGTCGACGGGCGCGACTCAGGCATCAACTGGAGCAGTACGTCGTTGACCGCCGGCTCGTCGAACTGAAGCAGCCATATCTGGCGAAGGTAGGTCTCGAACCGCGCCAGCGGATCGGCCAGGGACTCGACATCGGCGATGATCTCGGCAATGCGATCACCGACGAGATCGTCCACCACAGCGTCGATGAGCCCCGGCCGGCCGCCGAACCGGTGGTAGATCGTTCCCTTGCTCACCCCGGCCACCCGGGCCACCTCTTCCAGAGAGGTGGCCAGCCCCCGGACGCGGAACACGTCGAGCGCGGCGCGGCGGATGCCGTCGCGGTTGCGCCGCGCGTCGGCGCGCAGCCGCTGCGGGCTCGGGGCGGACATCAGCGTCCGCCGTCCAGGGCAGGTCTGGCGTTCCACGCCGTATGCAGGGCCTGCAGGAACGACTCGACTGGTTGCGCGCCGGACAGGCCGTAGGTGTTGTTGAACACGAAGAAGGGCACTCCGGTGATGCCCAACTCCCGGGCACGCCGCAGGTCGGCCTTGACCTCCTGCTCGAACGCTCCGGTGTCCAACGCCGCCAACGCGCCCGTGCGGTCGAGGCCGGCCTCGGCGGCCAGGTCCGCCAGCTCGTCGTGGCTGCCGACGTTGCGACCTTCGGTGAAGTACGCCCGGAACAGGCGGTCGACCATCTCATGCTGGCGCCCGGCCGACTTGGCGAAGTGGGTCAGCCGGTGTGCGGCGCGGGTGTTGGTGGCGATCGCCTTGTCGAATCGGTAGTCCAGGCCGAGTTTGGCGCCCCGCGCGGCGACCTGGGCGTTCATCGCCTCGGCCTGCTCGCGCGGAAAGCCACGCTTCCGGACGAGCAGGTCGTGCAGGTCAACCGCCTCGCCGACCGGCAGCTCGGGCATCAGCTCGAAGCTGTGGTACGTGACCTCCACCGACGGTCCGTGCGGGAACCGCTCGATCGCCTGGGTGAGAAGCGCGTCGCCCATGTAGCAGAACGGGCACATGATGTCGCTCCACACGTCGACCGTGACCCGGTCCGCCCGGCGACCAAAGACGTCAGCTGTCATCAGTAGCACTCCCCGTCCGGCCCGCACACGGCCTGCTCGTCCGCCGGCTCCAGCACCACCAGCCGGGGCGGCCCGTCGGGACCGACCGGCAGGTCCGACCCCGCCGGCTCGCGATCGGCGTTCGGCTCGCCACCGTCATTACTTGACTGCACAGTCAAGAACCGTAGCCCTAACTTGACGCCATCGACAAGTTGGGAACACCCCACTCATTCACGGCACCCCGTCGCGATGCCCCTGTGATCACAGTCTCTGGATCTTGCGTTGACTTGAAGTGCGGTTGAGGTTTTAGCGTTCGATACGCCGGCTACAGAGAAGGGGAAATCCATGCGACTGTCACGTCTGTTCACGCCACGCCTCGTGGCCAGCGCCCACTGCGACCTGCCGTGCGGGGTCTACGACCCGGCACAGGCTCGCATCGAGGCCGAGTCGGTCAAGGCGATCGCCGAGAAGTACCAGGCGAGCGAGGACTCGGAGTTCCGGACGCGGGCGCTGATCATCAAGGAGCAGCGGGCCGAACTGGTCAAGCACCACCTGTGGGTGTTGTGGACCGACTACTTCAAGGCACCGCACTTCGAGAAGTACCCACACCTGCACGGTCTCCTGAACGAGGCGACCAAGCTGGCCGGCGCCGGCGGCGCGAAGGGTTCCGCGGACCCGGCCGTGGCGGACCAACTCCTCGCCAAGATCGAAGAGATCTCGAAGATCTTCTGGGACACCAAGGACCAGTGATACGGAACGCCATGAATCGCTCCGTCCGGGTCGCCGTCGTCGGTGCCGGGCCGGCGGGCATCTACGCCGCTGACATTCTCACCAGGGCCCACGAGACGGCCACGGTCGACATCTTCGATCGGCTGCCGACGCCTTACGGCTTGATCCGGTACGGCGTGGCCCCCGACCACCCGCGGATCAAGGAGATCATCACCGCGCTGCACAAGGTGCTGGACGATCCTCGGATCCGGTTCATCGGCAACGTCGACTACGGCGTCGACGTGAAACCGGAAGAGCTGGACGCGTTCTACGACGCGACCGTCGTGGCCACCGGCGCCGACCGCGACCGCGACCTGGACATTCCGGGGATCGACCTGCCCGGCAGCTTCGGCGCCGCGGATTTCGTCTCCTGGTACGACGGGCACCCTGACGTCCCGCGTGACTGGCCGTTGACCGCTTCCCAGGTGGCCGTCATCGGCGCCGGGAACGTCGCGGTGGACGTCGCCCGGATACTCGCGAAGACCGCCGGCGAGCTGCGGGAGACCGAGATTCCGGACAACGTCCACCGGCGGCTCCTGACCAGCCCCGTCACCGACGTACACGTGTTCTCCCGCCGTGGCCCTGGGCAGGTCAAGTTCACACCGCAGGAACTACGGGAGTTGGACGAGTCGCCGAACGTCGAGGTGATCGTCCATCCCGAGGGTATGGAGTTCGACGAGGCGAGCCTGGCCACGATACGTGCCCGGCGGTCGGTCAAGATGTGCGTGGACATCCTGCAGAACTGGGTCGCACGCGACCGCCGTGACCGTCCACGACGCCTGCACCTGCACTTCCTCCAGGCGCCGGTGGAGATTCTGGGCGTGGACCGGGTGACGGGCCTGCGCACCGAGACGCAACAACTCACCGGCGACGGCTGGGTACGCGGCACCGCAGCGTTCACCGACTGGCACGTCCAGGCCGTCTACCGGGCGATCGGCTACCGCAGCCGTCCCGTCGCGGACCTGCCGTTCGACCCGGTGACCGGGACGGTCCCCCACGCCGCCGGTCGGGTCCTGGATCTCGACGGCAATCATGTTCCCGGGCGGTACATGACCGGTTGGATCAAGCGCGGCCCGGTCGGTCTGATCGGCCACACCAAGAAGGACGCGAACGAGACCATCACCAGCCTGCTGGCCGACCTGCCGGCCCTGCCGCTCGCGGCCCACCGCGACCCGGCCGACGTGCTCGCCCACCTGCGCCGCCGTAACCTCGACCACACCACCTGGGTCGGCTGGCAGCGGCTGGACCGACACGAGATCAACCTCGGCCGGCCGCAGGGCCGCAAGCGCGTCAAGGTCGTATCCCGCGACGAGATGATCGACATCAGCAACGCGTCGACGACCAAGGAGGGCACATGCAGTCACGCACCGACCTCGTAGAGGGCCTGATGGGGCGCTTCCCTCAGGTGCCGAGAGAGGCGGTCGTCAAGGAGGATCTGCTACGCGGCGGCGTGGCCTTCGACGATTCGGCGCTGACCGACAACGACGGCGGTGACGTCAAGCCGAAGTCATACTTCATCTTCTCCTTCGATCACCGGACCCTCCCCGAGCTGGGCACTGCCGCCTTGCGTCGGCCGCCGGAGGAGATCGTGCTCACCGGAGGACCGTACGGGCTGCGCCGCACGGTCGTCTCGGTCCGCGTCAACCCCGACTCGCCGTACCGGGTGAAGGAGGACGGTGACGGCCGGCTGCGGCTGTTTCTGGAGAACCGGTCGATCGCCGATGTCGGGCTGCCGCCCATGCCGGACTACTACCGGCACGCGCTGGCCAACGGAAAATCGGTGATGGAGGTCGCGCCGACGATCCAGTGGGGCTACCTCATCTACCTGACCGTGTTCCGGGTCTGCCAGTACTTCGGCGTCAAGGAAGAGTGCCAGTACTGCGACATCAACCACAACTGGCGTCAACACAAACAGGCCGGCCGCCCATATACCGGGGTCAAACCGGTTGAGGAAGTGCTGGAGGCGCTGGACATCATCGATCGGCACGACACCGCCGGCGCGACGAAGGCGTACACCCTGACCGGCGGCAGCATCACTTCCCAGGTCGAGGGTCTGACTGAGGCCGACTTCTACGGCCGGTACGCCCAGGCGATCGAGGAACGCTTCCCGGGGCGGTGGATCGGCAAGGTGGTCGCCCAGGCGTTGCCCCGGGCTGAGGTGCAACGCTTTCACGACTACGGAATCCGCATCTACCACCCCAACTACGAGGTGTGGGACAAGCGGCTGTTCTCGCTCTACTGCCCGGGCAAGGAGCGATACGTCGGCCGGGAGGAGTGGCACCGGCGCATCCTCGACTCCGCCGAGGTCTTCGGGCCGCGCAATGTCATCCCGAACTTCGTCGCGGGCGTGGAGATGGCCGCCCCGTACGGCTTCAGCAGCGTGGACGAGGCGCTTGACTCGACCGCCGAGGGACTGCGCTTCTTCATGTCCCGCGGAATCACCCCACGATTCACCACATGGTGCCCGGAGCCGACCACGCCGCTCGGCAAGGCCAACCCGCAGGGTGCCTCGCTCGAATACCACATCCGGCTGCTGGAGATCTACCGCGAGACCATGCGGGCCAACGGCCTGTCCAGCCCGCCCGGCTACGGTCCGGCCGGCCCCGGACGGGCGGTGTTCTCCGTCAGCTCGTTCATGGACAGCCTGCCCGCCGAACCGGAAACGCAGCCGCCCAGCCGAGCGTAGGCCGCACTAGGCTTCCCCGCGTTCAGGCGTCGAGGTACGCCAGAACGGCGAGGACCCGTCGGTTGTCGTCGTCGGAGGGCGGCATATCAAGTTTGGTGAAGATGTTGTTGATGTGCTTGCTCACCGCTTTCTCGGTGACGCGGAGCTTGGCCCCGATCGCCGCGTTGGAGCGACCTTCCGCCATTTCACCGAGCACTTCCCGCTCCCTGGCGGTGAGCACCGCCAGGGGCTCTCGGCGGGCGAGGAGTTGTGAGATCACCTCCGGGTCCATGGCGGTGCCGCCGGCGGCGACCCGGCCGACGGCGTCGATGAATTCGCCGACGTGGGACACGCGATCCTTGAGGAGGTAGCCCACCCCGCCGTGCGGGGTGCTGAGCAGTTCGCGGGCGTACAAGGGCTCGACGTGCTGGGAGAGCACGAGAATCGGCAGGCCGGGGACCTGGGTGCGAGCCGCGATCGCGGCTTGCAGACCTTCGTCGGTGAACGTCGGCGGGAGGCGGACGTCGATGACCGCCACCTCAGGCTTGTGGGTGATCAGGGCGGGCAGCAGGGCCGGGCCGTTGTCGATCGCCGCGACGACGTCGAAGTCGAAGGCACGCAGGATCCGGGTCAGCCCGTCCCGGAGAAGTGCGTGGTCCTCGGCGATGACAACGCGCACGGCAACTCCATGGTGATGACGGTGGGCCCCCCGGGCGGGCTCGACAGGGCCATCGTGCCATCGAAGGCGGCGAGGCGGCGTTCGATGCCCCGCAGACCGGTACCGGCTGCGGGGTCGGCACCGCCCGCGCCGTCGTCGGTCACCACCATGCTCAGCGTGCCGTCCGCGTGTCGCAGGGACACCGATCCGGTGCGGGCGCGGCTGTGCCGGACCAGGTTGGTCAGCGTCTCGGCGACGGCGAAGTACGCGGCCGACTCGACGGGTGTGTCGAGCCGGCCGGGTAGGTCGACATCGACCGTGATCGGCACCGGCAGGCTGAGCGCCAGCGCCCGCACCGCGCCGCCCAGTCCCCGTTCCGCCAACACGGGTGGATGGATGCCACGGACCAGGTGCCGCAGCTCGACCAGTGCGGTACCGCTCGCTTCACGTGCCTCGGCGAGCATCTCGTGGGCCGCGGCCGGGTTCCGGTCGATCAGTTCGTCGGCGAGACCGATCATCATGCCCAGCGAGACGAGCCGGGCCTGGATGCCGTCGTGCAGGTCGCGCTCGATGCGGCGCAGCTCAGCCGCCTGGGCGTCGACCGTGTCGGCGCGCGTCACGGTCAGCTGAGTGACCCGCAGGCGGAGTTCGGCGGCCTTGGTCGGTGCGAGGAGGAGCCGGGCGAAGTACCCGTCGACACGCCGTAGCCACGGCGCCACCCACAGACCACCGGCGAGGATGGCGGCGCCCTGCGGCAGGGAGATCAGGCCCTCGCCGAACGTATCGATGGACCAGACGACGCCGTAGCCGTACCAGTCGGTGCCCAGCCAGATCCACAACGGGGTCAGGGTCAGGCCCGCGATCCCGTACAGCGGCACGGCCAGGGAGATCAGGCCGAGGGCGATCGCGACGATCGCGCCGGGCAGCAGCCAGGCGAGGTCACGCCAGGTGGCCGGGTCCGTGACGACCCATCGGAAGCGCCGCCAGCCGCCGGGAATGCTCCGCTCCGGGGGCGGATGGTAGGGACGGGGCACCGGGACACCGGCTCGTGCGGCACGTCTACGTTCCAGGTCCGCCCGCTTCCGGACCAGCGTCATCGTCCAGGGCACGAGCGCCATGCCGAGGAACGGCACCGGGACCAGGGCCAGCGCCACCAGCGATACGCCGAGCAGCACGACGTTGGTCAGTGCCAGACCGATCGCGGCCAGACCGGCGAGCACGGCGCGCACACCCCGCCACACCCACTCGTACGTCCGCTCACCTGCTCCGGCCACGTCCACGCGTCACATTGTGCCCGCGTGATCGCTGTTTCTCGGTGGTGCTAGCACCCCGTTCGGCGGGGAGATAGTGCTCCTGACGGCGCCGTCCGCAGGCGGTCTGCTGGAACCATGACGACTACCATGACGCGGTCGCATACGACGACCGGCAGCGACTTCGCCGTCCTGTCCCGCCGGATCATCGACGCGGGGCTGATGAGACGCCGGCCCGCCTACTATGTCCTGCGGCTGAGCGTCGTCACGCTCATGCTTGTCGGCGGCTGGGCGGCGTTCTTCGTCATCGGCTCCTCCTGGTGGCAGATGATCACCGCCGTGTTCCTCGCCCTCACGTTCGCCCAGGTCGCACTCGTGGCGCACGATCTGGCGCACCGCCAGGTGTTCCGCACCAAACGCCCGAGTGCGGTGGCCGGCCTACTGGCCGGCAATCTCGGCGTCGGCATGAGCTACGGCTGGTGGATGGACAAGCACACCCGGCACCACAACAATCCCAACCACGACGACCTCGACCCGGACGTGGCCCCCGAGGTGCTCGTCTGGGCCAGCGAGTCGGCCGTCGGCCGGCGCGGGCTGAAGGGCTTCATCACCCGGCACCAGGCGGCACTGTTCTTCCCGCTGCTCACGCTGCTCGCCGTCAGTCTGAAGGTGTCCAGCGTCAAGGCGTTGCGCAACGGGACGGTGCGGCGGCGCGGTGTGGAGAGCGTACTGCTGATCCTGCACGGCGTCGGTTACCTCGGCGCCCTGCTGTTCGTTCTCTCGCCGCTGCAGGCCGTCGCCTTCCTGCTGCTGCACCAGGCGCTGTTCGGCGTGTATCTCGGCATGACCTTCGCCCCCAACCACAAGGGCATGCCACACCCGACCGGCGACGAGGACTACCTTCGCAAGCAGGTGCTGACGTCCCGTAACGTCCGCGGGGGCTGGCTGGTCGACGCGGCGCTGGGCGGTTTGAACTACCAGATCGAGCACCACCTGTTCCCCGGTATGCCGACGCCCAACCTGCGCAAGGCCCAACCGATCGTGGAGGCGTACTGCGCCGAGATCGGTGTCTCCTACGAACAGACCGGTCTCGTCGACTCCTACCGGCAGGCTCTGCGGCACCTGCACGAGGTGGGCGCACCCGCCCGCGCCGAACACGCGGCGCGCTGATCCAGCCTTGGCGGTAGCGGAATGTCAACCTCCGTCACGCCATGATCCGCCTCACCTGCGGCCGTCATCGTCGCGCCGTTTTCCGAGAACTTCCGGAAGTTCTGGTCACAGCAATGGGCCCGACATAACATGCACGCGCTTGGATCCGTCCAGGGAAAGCCGATGCCCGGCACACCCCACCGCCGTCCAATCTGCGTAAAGGGACCCTCGATGCGCCTCTGGAACCTGTCCCCTCGATCACGACGCCGATCGCGAACCCTCGCCGCGCTCTGTTCGACCGTGCTCATCGCGGCCATCGCCGCCGCACCCGCCCCGGCCGCCGCCGCGGAGGTCGTCCTCTCCAACGACTTCGAGTCCGGCTCGTACGCACCGTGGGGGCCACGCGGTGCCGTGACCCTCGCCATCGCCGACGAGGGCCACGGGAGCGACAACAGCCTGTCGGTCACCGGCCGCACCGCCAACTGGCAGGGCCCGGCGACGAGCGCGACCGCACTGTTCAACCCCGGAACCCAGTACACGGTCAGTGCCTGGGCGAAACTTCCGGCCGGCACCGAGGGCACAGCCGGGGTGCACTTCACCGTCGAGACCCCGGCCGGCGGCGGCGACAACACCTATACCTGGATCGGCGGTAACGTCCCCACCACCGCGGACGGCTGGGTGCGGATCGGCGGCGAGTACACGCTGCCCACGGGGCTCAGCGCCGCCACCCTTTACGTCGAGGCGGAGGGCAACATCCCGTTCCTCCTCGACGACATCCTGATCACCGCGCCCGACGGCGGAGGACCGGAGCCAGGCGTCGTTGTCATCGACACCGACTTCGAGGACGGGCTGGACGGCTGGGGCCCCCGTGACAGCGGCCCGGGTGCCCCCAACGTCACCCTCACCGACGTCGCGCACGCAGGCGCGTCCGCGGCGCTGGTCTCCGAACGCGTCAACCAGGGCGCCGGCCTCGGCCGCGACGTGACCAGCCTGTTCGAGACGGGCGTGACCTACGAGTTCAGCGCCTGGCTGCGGTTCGCCGAAGGCCAGCCGACCGACCAGATCTGGCTCAGCCTCGCCAGCGCGACCGGCGGCAGCCAGTCGTTCAGCACCCTCGCCCAGTTCGAAACAGTCACCAACACCGGGTGGACGCAGGTGACCGCCCGGTTCACCATGCCGGCCGCAGACAGCGCGCTCCTCTACTTCGAGACCCGCTGGCAGGGCGCGGACGTGGCCGGTAACACCAGCGACTTCCTCGTCGACGACATCGTCGTCCGGGTGCCCGAGCCCCCGGTCGTCGAGGACCTCACCGGCATCCACGAGACCACCGGCTTCCCGGTCGGCGTGGCGATCGACAGCCGGGAGACCGTCGGCGGGGCCGCGGAGTTGCTGACCCGGCACTTCAACCAGATCACGCCGGAAAACCACATGAAGCCCGAGGCCTGGTACGACAACGAGGGCAACTTCCGCCCGCACGACCAGGCGCTGGCCCTGATGGACTTCGCCCGGGACAACGACCTGCGCGTCTACGGCCACGTGCTGGTCTGGCACAGCCAGACCCCGGCCTGGTTCTTCCAGGACGCCGCCGGGCAGCCACTGACCACGTCGGCGGCCCACCAGCAGCTGCTGCGCGAGCGGCTGCGGACCCACATCTTCGCCGTCGCCGAGTCGCTGAGCCAGCGGTACGGCCCGTTCGGCTCCGCCACCAACCCGCTGTACGCGTTCGACGCGGTAAACGAGGTGGTCAGCGACAGCGGCGAGTACGCCGACGGCCTGCGCCGCAGCGAGTGGTACCGGATCCTCGGCGAAAGTTTCATCGACCTGACCTTCGAGTACGCGGACGAGGCGTTCAACGACGTCTACGCGGTCGGGAACACCTACCCGGTCGCCCTGTTCATCAACGACTACAACACCGAGCAGAGCGGCAAGCAGGCCCGCTACCGGGCGCTCGTGCAGCGGCTGCTCGCGCGCGGCGTGCCGGTCGACGGGGTGGGCCACCAGTTCCACGTCTCGCTGGCCACGCCGGTCAGCAGCCTGGAGGCCGCGCTGGCGGCGTTCACGGACCTGCCGGTGACCCAGGCCGTCACCGAACTCGACGTCACCACGGGTACCCCGGTCACCCAGGCGAACCTGATCGAACAGGGCTACTACTACCGGGACGCCTTCCGGATCTTCCGGGCGCACACCGACGACCTGCTGGCCGTCACCGTCTGGGGCCTCACCGACGGCCGTTCCTGGCGCTCCGGCAACGGCGCGCCGCTGATGTTCGACGACAGCCTGCGGGCCAAGCCGGCCTACCACGGGGCGGTGGACGGTGAGCTGCCCGCCCGGCTGCGTACCGCCAACGTCTTCGCCGGTGACGTGGCCCTCACCGCCAGCGCACCCAAGGATCTGACCTGGCGCAAGCTTCCGCTGCACCGGGTGGAGGACAAGGGGCGGTTCCAGCTGCGCTGGGCACCGGATCACCTGACCGCGTACGTCACGGTCGACGACGCCACGGTGTCCGGTGACGACCGGGTCAGCTTCGCCCTGGGCGGCGAGACGTACCACGTCTCCCGCGACGGCAGCGGCGACGTGCCGGCCGTGGTGGCCAAGCGGGACGGCGGCTACCACCTGGTCGCCCACCTGCCGCTGACCGGCGCCGCTCGGGGTGACACGCTCACCCTGGACGTGCGGGTCCGCGACAACGGCGCCACGTCCGGCTGGAACACCCCGGGCGCCGTCGGCACCCTCACCCTGGTAGAGGAGCTGTCGTACCTGGAGGTGCGCGAGGCCGCCACCGCACCGGTCATCGACGGCACCGTGGACCCCGTCTGGGCCCGCGCCGGCGCGGTGACCACGGCCAAGCAGGTCTCCGGCACCGGCGGCGCGACCGCGACGGTCCGCACCCTCTGGCGGGGCCAGACGCTCTACGTGCTGGCCGAGGTCACCGACCCGGTGGTGGACGTCTCCGGCTCCGACCCGTGGACCCAGGACTCGGTCGAGATCTACGTCGACGCCGGCAACGCCAAGAACGGCGCCTACCGCTACGACGACACCCAGATCCGGATCAACGCCGACAACGTCGTGTCGTTCGGCACCGGCGACGAGACGTTCCAGGCGGGCCGGCTGAACAGCGCAGCCGTGCGTACCGCGACGGGCTACACCGTCGAGGCGGCGATCAGCCTGCTCGAATACGGCGGCCTCGACACC
The DNA here is from genome assembly GCA_005402585.1 of Micromonosporaceae bacterium KJ-029. Taxonomy (GTDB): domain Bacteria; phylum Actinomycetota; class Actinomycetes; order Mycobacteriales; family Micromonosporaceae; genus Micromonospora. Next base: position 488,647 of record BIFP01000035.1, read on the forward strand.
TTCCACGGCCTGGACTTCCAGGTCAACGACGCGTCGAACGGCGCTCGTACCGCGATCCGCAACTGGGCCGAGCAGGAGGGCGTGGGCTACCAGACCACCGCCCGGTGGGGAGTGGGCCGGCTGGTGGCCGGCTCCAACGTGGACCTCACGCTGACCACGATCGCCCGGTGGAACTCCGACAGCGGCGGCGGCTACTGCGCGACCATCACCGCCACCAACACCAGCGACAAGCCCGTCGAATGGACCGCTGTCGTCGACCTCGAAGGCGACATCTACGACGCGTGGAACTTCAAGCGGGAACGCCTGACCGATGGCAGCTACCGGATCAGGGGCGTGGACTGGAACCGCACCCTGGCACCGGGTGCCAGCACCTTCAGCATCGGATACTGCGCCAACCTGTGACACCCGGCAACGACGCCGAGCGACAAGGCCCAGCGCGGCCGAGCCGGTGAGGCATCTCCCGTGGCGGCCACCGTTCAACGCTGGCGGTGGCCGCCACCGGCCAACACAGGATCTCCATCGCGCAAACTCCGGCCGGGATCGGTGCTTCGGACGGAGAAGAATGGGTACGCCCTCCGGTGGTCTTCATCCTTGCGCTCGGTGCCGCCCTGCTGCTCGGGGTCGGTTCGGTCATCCAGCAGCGGGTCGCCTTCCAGGCCCCGGACGGCCTGGCGCTGCGCGTGGGGCTGCTGTGGCATCTCGCCCGGCAACGTCTGTGGCTGCTGGGCCTCGCGGCGACCCTGATGGGTGGCGCGCTCAGCGGCCTCGCCCTAGGTCTGGGCTCGGTCGTGCTGGTGCAGCCGGTCCTGGTGCTGCGCCTGCTGTTCGCGCTCTCGATCGCGGCGCTGTGGAGCCGGCGCCCGCTCGGACGGCGGGACTGGGCGGTCGCGCTGGCGGTCACCCTCGGCATGGTCGCCTTTCTGGTGGCGGGTCGTCCCGGCCCCGGGAACCCGGAGGGCGTGCCGGCTTGGGACTGGGCCGTGGCCGCGGTCGCCATCGGCGCGCTGACCTTGGCGCTCATACGCGCCGCGCGGCGGCTGCGCCCGGCTCAGGAGGCACCGATGCTGGCGGTCGGTGCGGGCATGCTGTTCGGGCTCCAGTCCGCGCTGACCCAGTCGGCCTCGCACCGGCTGTTCACCCAGGGGCTGACGGCACTGCTGACCAGCTGGCAACCGTACGCCGTGGTGCTGATCGGACTGGTGGGCACGCTGCTCGCGCAGAGCGCGTACGACCTCGCCCCATTGTCCGTGTCCTATCCGCCACTGGCTGCGGCCGAGCCGCTCGCCGGCATCGCGGTCGGCATCGGCGTGCTCGGTGGGACGTTGCGGCTGACCCCGGCGGCGCTCGCCGTCGAGGCCACCGGCCTGATCGTGATGACGCTCGCGGTGTATCTGCTGGCCGCCTCCCCGCACATCGTCGGCCACGACGATGCGGCGACGAAGGGCGCCGACCGGCCTCCTCCGTGAATTGCGAACCTTGCTGGCCGGACCGATCGGCCTCAATATCATTGGACCTGGCCGCGCTGACGGTGTGGGCTGCGGTCCTCCTCCGTGACGAGCGCCTGTATCCGGCGCACGGTCGCGCCCGGCGCGAAGATCGCCTCCCGCCATCGCTGCAATGTTCTGGTCAGATCCCACACGGTCGTTCGCAGGTCCCGCAGTTCCCGCTGCGAGGCCGCCAACTGTGCCCGGACCGCCAGCGCCTCGGTCTCCAGCTCCGTGACCCGCGTTCGCAGCGGCTGCACCAGAGCCAGCGCCGCGTCGGTCAACGCTCCGGCTGTGTCGGCCTTCAGTTTCCGCCGCTGCGTGGCAATCGTGGCGAGAACGCCGAGGCCGCTCGCGCCGCCGAACAACCCGAGTGCGGAGATCAGCAGCTGCACCCAGTATGGCGTGCCGGAAGCCTGGGCGGTCATCATGTCTTCCCCTCAGGGGACGGAACGGCACCGGCCTCGGGCAGCAGGATGAGCAGGCGCAGGGACCGCAGGATCTCGGCCGAACGCAGCCACGAGCCGACCGCCACGGCGCCGACGAACGACGCGGCCACCACTGCCTGCCCGCCGGCGACCGCCAGGACGGCGACGACGTACATCGCCGCGATCGCGCCCAGCATGAGCACCGCGGCGAGTTCGATGCCGAGCCCGGTGCCGAGTTGCCCCGGCCAGAACATGCCGAGCAGGCCCGCGACGCCGACGACGATCAGGCCGAACTCCCAACTGACTTTGATCGCGTAGGGCATCGCCACCTCCACCGACTGTGGCCGGACGTTCAGCGCGATCAGCACGACACCGCAGACGGGCGCGGTGACGAGGACCGCGAACTCGTAGACTCGATGTGTCGTCCGCTTGTAGAAGTTCCCCATGCCGCGCTCCTCTCTCGGCCGCACGCCGCGTGGACGTGCAGCAAGCTGCTGTTTCCCGAGCCAGCACGTCCCGTGACGTCGTCGAGCGAGCACAGCGCCTGAGGTCGACACGGCGGACGGCATGGCGGAAGCCAGGGCGAGCACGAGGGCATACGACACCCGCTGCCACAGACACCGGCCAAACCGTTCGTCGGCCCTGCCGCTCACCGCCATGAATCAAACATATGCCCAGGTCAGAGGCGCATTGACGCCCTGCGGACACAAGCCGATCACCACAGCGCTCAGAGCGCCAACTGTCGGGTTGTCGACAGCGACCCAACGACCTGTCAGCCCGAGACCGCGCCGGGCCCGAATCACGGCGATGGTGCGCCCGCGTCGCCCGTGCCCGCGTCAGTGACGACAAGCCGAATGGTCATGACCGGGACAGGCTGTCAATCTTGAGCGGACTCGGCCTGGGCCGGTCGCGTCCGCCTCATCTGCCAGGGCCAGCGGCCCTCCAGCTCCACTTCGAGCGAGAAGCTCAGGAACGTCCGGACCAGGACGATCGCCGCCAGCACCCCGACGCTCTGGAAGCTCGGTGCGACGGCGACGGTCCGAATGATGTCACCGCCGACGAGGAATTCCAGCCCGAGCAGGATCGACCGGCCCACCGCCTGTCGGTAGGGGCGGTAAACCTCGATGACCTGACGCGTCTGCCAGTAGCGGTAGAGGAAGACGGCGCTTGCGATGGCAACGCCGACGGCGATGACCACGACACCGGCCAGATCCAACAAGGCGCCGATCCGCTCGATGATCTCCTTGCTGGACATCCCGCTGCACCTCCTTCCACGGGCAAGCCGCGGCCGACCCCACCACAGCCACCATCATTCCGTCGCGGCGCAGCTCCGCGTCGGACTCCGGGCCTTTCGGTCAGGGGCACCCGCCGGCACCGACCGGACCGGCCCGGGTCACGCGAGCGGCGCGTCTCGACGACCGCCGCACCTCCGCTGAGATCGCCCGCCACTCACCCGCTTTCCACCGATGATTCGACGGAGGTGCCGGGCGATACGCGGTGCCAGACACGTGGCTTCCTGCCCCACGGGCATCAGAAGATGACGCCAGGCTGCGCCAGAGCCACCGCCCGATCACTGGCCTCGCACACCGGACGGGCATCCTGCCAACGGGCCCGCCGCACCCCGGCCTCCCGTGCCACCCACGCGGCCCTGCCGGTCGGTGCCGACCGTGTCGTTGCGGGGCGGCACGGGGCAAGGCCGGTAGCGGTATCGAGCAGACCATTCTCGACGCGTACCGGGCCGGATAGCCCTTCCCGCCCAGGTGGGCTGAGGCCCGCGGACCGGATCCGGTCCGCGGGCCTCAGCGGGCGGTGCTTGCAGGCCGCGGCGGATGTCGGTGTCCATCCGGTTGCCGATCATCGCGGTGCTTGCCCGGACCGCGATGGTTGAACGCGTCGCGCGCTCCCGGCGCCTTCTGATCGGCCACGAGCCGCGTGTCACTCGCCGCGACGAGCGGTTGCCGCCGGTCCCGCCGCCGTTGAGACGCCGCACAGTTCGTTGAGGACGATCTGGCTCGCCGCGGTGAGAGCTGATCGGCTGCGAACGGCCGCATGGACATGGCGGGTCAACGGTTGGCGCAGCGGGCGGGTGGCGACGTGGTAGCGGCGGTCCACGGCGAGCTCGGGCAGCAGCGACACGGACAGGCCGGCCTCGACATGCGCCAGAAGCAGTTCATAGCTGCCGAAGCGGCCAGCCACCGCCGGCTCGAAGCCGGCCTGACGGCAGGTGCTCGTCACCAGGTTCGACAGGTACGTGCCAGGCATATCGATGGACCAGGGTGCCTCGGCGAATTCGGCCAGGTCCGCCGGTGCCTCCGACGCACCCTGCGAGCGCGGCAGCACGAGCACGATGGCCTCGGTGAACAGGGGGATGGTGCGTACGTCGGGATGAAGCGGCATGGACCCGTCGATGAAGTCCGCGGTCACGATGATGTCGTAGTCGCCGCGGCGCAGGGCCGGATGGCTGGCTTGCGGGTCGAGTTCGGCGACCTCAAGCTCGATACTTGGATGCTCCTTGCTGAGCCGCGCGGCGAGCGGAATGACGACGGCCCGTACGGCGCTGGAGAAGGCGGCCAGGCGTACTGGTCCCGTTGGTTGCCCGGAGACGCCCCGTAGGTCCGCCTCGGCGGCCTTGATCTGGTCGAGGATGATGCGGGCGTGCCGGGCGAGCGTGCGCCCGGCGGGCGTGAGCTGTACCCGGCGGCCGGTGCGCCGCAGCAGCTCGGTGCGGGCCTCCGCCTCCAGGACCGCCAGCTGCGCCGACACCGCCGACGGACTCATGTGCAGGGCCGCGGCGACGGCCCGCATGGTGCCCAGGCCGTCCAGCAGGCTGAGCATCTCCATGCGTGCTGTGTTCAGCCGCATCGGAGACTCCTTGTGCGTGAATTCCGAACAGCGTAGCCAGAAACTTCAGCTTTTCGTGCATAACGAGGCGGCCTAACGTGAGGCGTATGACGCTGACCACCGAACAGAGTGCCGCCGAACAGTTCTGGTCTGACGCCGACCGTCATCTGGTGCGCTACGGCGCCCCGTTCACACCCGTGATCGTCGAGCGCGCCGCCGGTAGCTTCGTGTACGCCGCCGACGGCCGGCAGATCCTGGACTTCACCTCAGGTCAGATGAGCGCCATTCTCGGGCACTCTCATCCCGCGATCGTCCGAACGGTGCGGCGGGAGATCGCGAGCCTGGACCACCTGTTCAGTGGCATGCTGTCGCGCCCGGTCGTCGACCTCGCGCGCCGGCTCGCCGAGTCCCTCCCTCCACCACTGGAGAAGGCGCTGCTGCTGACGACCGGCGCCGAGTCGAACGAGGCGGCCATCCGGATGGCCAAGCTCGTCACCGGCAAACACGAGATCGTCGCCTTCGCCCGGTCGTGGCACGGCATGACGCATGCCGCTGCCGCCGCGACCTACAGCGCCGGCCACCGGGGCTACGGGCCTACACCGCCGGGAAACTTCGCCATCCCCACACCCAACCCGTACCGCCCCGACTTCACCACCTCCGACGGCGAGTTGGACTGGCAGCGGCAGCTCGACTACGGCTTCGCCCTCGTCGACGCCCAGTCCTCGGGGAGTCTCGCGGCGTGCATCGTCGAGCCGATCCTCAGCTCCGGCGGCATCATCGAGCCACCGCCGGGCTACTTCGCCGCCTTGGCGCGCAAGTGCCGCGAGCGCGGCATGCTGCTGATCGTCGACGAGGCCCAGACCGGCTTGTGCCGCACCGGCACCTGGTACGCCTTCCAACGTGACGGCATCGTGCCCGACATCCTCACGCTGTCCAAGACATTGGGCGCCGGCCTACCGCTCGCCGCGGTGATCACGACCGAGGAGATCGAACAACGGGCACACGAACTGGGTTACCTCTTCTACACCACGCATGTGTCCGACCCCCTCGTCGCCGCCGTCGGCAACACCGTGCTCGACGTCCTCCAACAGGAGCGGATGGACGTACGGGCACGCGAACTCGGCGAGTTCCTGCGCGCCGGACTGCTTGACATCAGAGACCGGCACGAGGTGGTGGGAGACGTACGGGGGCGCGGCCTCATGCAGGGGATCGAACTCGTCCTCGACCGGGAGACGCGAGAAGGCTCGGACATCCTCGGCGCCCACGTCACCCGCCGCTGCCTCGAACTCGGCCTGCACATGAACGTCGTGCAACTGCCCGGCATGGGAAGCACCTTCCGGATCGCGCCACCCCTCACCACGACGCGAGAGGAACTGGCCCTCGGTCTGGAAATCCTGGACCAGGCGATCGGCGAAGCGACACCGGCCTGACCGGCCGCTTCATCCTCTGAGGGATGGCCGTTCTTCGCCCGCGCGTCGGTTCACCGCCCCGGAGAACCGGGTGACGACGTCCCGGCGAAGAGTCTCTGAAATCAGCGCACTGCGGTTATCCCACCCGCGCAAATATGCCGAGAGAAAACGTGCGAATGTGGGGTGTCCGGACGCAGAGAGCCCCGGCCGCCGGCCGGGGCTCTCGCGCACATGTGGCATTACGCCGGGGAGATGGCTTCCGCGAAGTCGTAGAGGCTCTTGATGTCGTCGTCGAAGTACGGGCCGTCGAATTGGCCGTTGCCCGGGTTGTCACCGTGACTCACGACGCTGTTGATGTATCCGTACCCGGTCTGGTCGTTGTATTCCTGCAGCCAGGGTCCGCCGCTGGAGCCGTAGGTCATGTTGCACCACATCCGGATCTGCTGGCCGCCGGCGTTCCAGGTGGTGCCCTGGCAGTAGTACTGACTCTCGCCGCCGCCGAGGTTGGACGGATAGCCGAGCGCGGTTACCGAGACACTGTAGCCCCAGTTCCAGCGCAGGCCGTGGCCACCGACCGTGTCAACGACCTTGAGTCCGTAGGCGCCGCCGTTGTACATGACGGCAATGCCCATGTCCTCGGCGTAGCTGCTGCTGTTGGCCCACGCGCTGCGGGTGTTGAGGCTGGACGCCACGAACGTGCCGTACGGCCGCGAGCCATTGCGGTACTGCGGGACGAACTGCCAGTTGGTGTACCACTGCCCGCCGGCGCCCTGGTGCACACAGTGGCCTGCGGTCATCACGAGCCGCCGCTTGCCGCTGGCGACCGTGCTGGCCGAGCAGGAGGCGGTGCCACCGCTGGGAGTCGTGAAGAAGACCTTGCCGACGGCCAGCGACTCGTTGAGCATGGTCCTGAATTCATTGCCGCTTGCGATGCTCGGCGCCATGGGCGCGACCGCGCCCGCCGACCCGGTGGGCTTCAACGCGCGACTCGGCGACTCGATGGCGTCCGCTGACCTGGCAAAGGTCAGGTCGACGGCCGATGCCATCCGCGCCGGCGTCCAGAAGTCGGCGACCTCCTTGGCGATCTTTTCGCTGGTGATCGCGCGACCGTCACTGGTGCGTGCGACAGCGGTGGTGTTGCCGTTTCGATCGTTTGTCGTTGGGTTTGCGTTGCCGGCCGACGCGCCGCCCAGAACCAGTGCGATCGATAGTCCGACCATCGTGGTCCAGCGCAGGGTGGATTTCAAGAGGACCTCCCTTGTTCTTGGTTCACCATCCGAGCCATCGGAGCATATTGATTGATGTTCGTTGATCACAATATGGAAACAAGTCGGATCACGGACATCACACAAGACACCTTCCCACCCAGGCATAGGCATCTCCGCAATCGCGCTCAACTCTGCGACGAGCGCTTTGACTCAAAACTGCCAGAATCTCGGCACAATCAGCGCACGCAGTCCCACCTCAATTCGGAAGGACCGGCTCCAAAGATGCGAGATGCAAATACTCAAACCATTTTTGCCTGGTACGGCGACGTCTTCCGAGTCCGGTCCGGCGGTGGGCAGTCCGGCTTTCCGCACGCTCATGGCCGCGAGCCACGTGTTGCGGCTGGAGATCCACGACAACGGCGTCAACGCCAGCAACAGTTGGAAGCCCGGCGTCGGACTGACGTCGATCTGGGAACGGGCTGTGATTCGGTCTTCGCCGCGATGCCGGGCCGGCGCCCGCGGATACGTGCTCAAAGGCGCAGCCCCCGACAATGTCATCCGCGCCATCGCCGCCGTCGCCGCCGGCGAAGCCATCTTTGGCCCTGGCATCGCCCGCCGGGCCCTCACCTACCTTTCCCGTCCGAGACCGGACCAGCCAGCCCGACGACTGAACAATCCCAGGACCGGGTTCTGGTTCCAGCGGTGTATTTGATGGTGTTGGTGCAACTATGGACGGCGTGGCAACTGCGAAAACAACTACGCCGGCCGTCTCACCACTCACCGGCGAACCGATCAAACGTGCCGACGCCGAACGGCTCGCGGGAGTGCTCAAAGCCTTCGCCGACCCCGCCCGGCTACGACTACTCAGTCTCATCCAGTCCGCCCCGGAAGGCGAGGCGTCCGTCAGCGACCTCACCGCCCCGCTCGGCCTCTCCCAACCGACCGTCAGCCATCACCTCCGGATCCTCACCGAGGCCGGACTCCTCGAACGCGAGAAGCGAGGCGTCTGGGCGTACTACCGCCTCGTACCCTCCGCGATCGCGACGATCGCCGACCTACTGACACCGCCCCGCAAACGCGCCACGAAGAAAGCCCGCTGAGCGACACTGCCGACGGTCGGCCCCCGCCCCCGCGGCGGCCGAAGGACACCGCTGACGCACTCACACGTCGGCGGCCAGCGCCCATCTGGCAGGACGCAGCTGGTCATGAGAATCGCCGCGACGGCAACCGCGCTGTCGCGGCGATTCTCGTGCGGCCGGTGGATTGGGAGCTGCCACGTCCGGTCAGGGTGACGGCAGACGAGGGCGGACGCCGTCGCCGCACCGGTTCAGCCGGTGGCGGGCATCGCAGGGATGTCCAGCAGTGCCGAGAGTCGACGTACGGCGTCGGCCTTCACCCGGTACCAGACCCAGGTGCCGCGGCGTTCGGAGTCGACCAGCCCGGCCTCGCGTAGCACCTTCAGGTGATGGGAGATGGTCGGGCCGGACAGGTCGAACGCCGGAGTCAGATCGCACACGCAGGTCTCAGGCGCCGAAGCGATCATCGACATCAGCCGCAGCCGTACCGGGTCGCCCAAGGCGCGGAACATCGGCGCGACGGCCTCTGCCTGCGGGGTCTCCAGCGGGCGGACGGCGATCGGCGGGCAGCAGGCCACCGCTGACACGTCCACCACCGGCAGCAGCTGCTTCGACATGCATCTAGTTTGACAGCCGTCAAAACTGTGTGCAACAGTGGAGCCTGATTCGAATGTTATCGAGACAGGGAGACGACCATGCCCCGCGCCCAACTCGCCCTACGCGTGTCCGACCTCGAAGGCTCGATCGCCTTCTACGCCAAGCTGTTCAACACCGAGCCGGCCAAACGCCGGCCCGGCTACGCCAACTTCGCCATCGCCAACCCCCCACTGAAGCTCGTCCTGCTCGAAGGCGAGCCCGACCAGCCCACCGTTATGGACCACCTCGGCGTCGAGGTCACCACCACCGACGAGGTCAACGCCGCCACCAAGCGCCTCACCGATGCCGGTCTGATCACGCTCGAAGAGAACGACACCGAGTGCTGCTACGCCCTCCAGGACAAGGTCTGGGTACGCGGCCCCGGCGATGAACGCTGGGAGGTCTACACCGTCAAGGCAGACTCCCCACAAGGAGACAAAGCGATCGAGGCCGCCTGCTGCGCCCCGGCCTCATAGCCAGGCCGCACCGAACTGCCGGGGCAGGGGTGCGACCGGCCGCCCTGGCCGTCCTCACCCCTGCCCCGCTGGCCGACGTGGGACGGGTGACGGGGACACGACCACGACCGCCCAGATGGCGGGGGGCAGTCAGATCATGGAGAGAAGGCACTGATGACCATCGCACTCCGGCGGCGCCTGCTGGCCGAGTTCATCGGCACTGGCCTGCTCGTCACCGCCGTCGTGGGGTCCGGCATCATGGCCGCCACCCTCTCCCCCGGCGATGTCGGGCTCCAACTGCTGGAGAACTCGATCGCCACCGCTCTCGCGCTCGGCGCACTGATCCTGATCTTCGGGCCGGTCTCCGGTGCCCATTTCAACCCCGTCGTCTCGGCCGCTGACTGGTTCCTGGGCCGCCGGGCCGGAGCCGGAATGACCCTGCGCGACCTCGGCGGGTACGTCGTCGCCCAGGTCCTCGGCGCGATCGGTGGGTCGATCCTGGCGAACCTGATGTTCGACCTGTCCGCCGCGGCCTGGTCGAGCAAGGACCGGGCCGCCGGGCACCTCTGGCTCGGTGAGGTCGTCGCCACCACCGGCCTGATCCTGCTGATCTTCGCTCTCGCCCGCTCCGGCCGCGCCCCGGCCGCCCCCGCTGCGGTCGGCGCCTACATCGGGGCCGCCTACTGGTTCACCTCGTCGACCTCGTTCGCCAACCCGGCGGTGACCATCGGCAGAGCTTTCACCGACACCTTCGCCGGCATCGCACCCGCCTCCGTCCCTGGTTTCCTCATCGCCCAACTGGTCGGACTCGCGGTCGGTGTCGGCCTGCTGGCCGCGCTCTACCCCGACGCCGGACGGGCCGCCGACCAGGTCGTCGTCCCCGCCGGATCACGCGACCCGGCACCGGAGCACCGCCGATGACCAACCGCGACCCGGAGCACGGTAGGGCGGAGATGCCTTACCGCCGCCTGATCAACCCACCGCGTCCCGCCGGCCGCTACCGGCTACTCGATCACAACAGTGAGCCCGGCCGGACCCCACCTGCACCCCACGTCGAGGCGCCCATGAACCGGCCGTATGACCTGCGCTCCAAGGAAGGCACCTGATGTCCAAGCCCAGCGTCCTGTTCGTCTGTGTCCACAACGCCGGCCGTTCCCAGATGGCCGCCGGCTGGCTGCGCCACCTCGGCGGCGACGCCGTCGAGGTCCGCTCCGCAGGCTCCGCGCCCGCCGACCAGATCAACCTGGCGGCCGTCGAGGCCATGCGCGAGGTCGGCATCGACATCACCGCCAACAAGCCGAAGATCCTCGACTACGCCACCGCCGAAACCTCGGACGTCATCATCACCATGGGCTGCGGCGACGTCTGCCCGGCTTTTCCCGGCAAGCGGTACGAGGACTGGAAGCTCGACGACCCGGCCGGCCAGGGCCTGGACATGGTCCGCCGCATCCGTGACGAGATTCGCACCCGGGTCGAGGACCTCCTCACCGAGCTGACCCTCACCACCTGACGTACCGCCCACCGGCGCGGACGGTGGGCTCCTCGACAGCCGCCCCCGAAGCTTCCGGCACCACTGGTCAATCCGGCCAGGACGTCGCCCTCGCGAGAAGCAGCACCCCTGAAGCCGAGCCCGAAACTCACTGCGACCAAGGGGTAGCGCATTGCCGTCGATCGTTGGATGATTGCCGCCAACGCATTGCTGATCCGGCGGACCCGTGCCGACCGAAGGGCTTTTTCCGTGAAGCATGACCACTCGCCTGTTCTGCCAGGTCACGGTGATTCGGACTACGCACGTTATATGCGGACCGATACTCTGCTCGGCTTACAACGGTCGCCGTACGAGGTGATCCACCGCGACGAGCTGCTATTCCAGGTGGTGCACCAGTCCAGCGAGTTGTGGCTGAAACTGGCCACGGCGGAGCTGACCGAAACGGCCGTCCAGACAGATGCCGGGGAGCTGTCGGTCGCCGAGACCCTCCTGGCCCGGGCGACCCTCGCGCTCCGGTTGATCACCGACCAGCTGGATATGCTGACCCGCATCTCCCCAATGGACTTCCAGGCGATGCAGCCGGCATTCGGCAACGGTTCCGGTGCTGAATCGCCTGGCTGGCGGCAGGTTCAGGCGGCCAGCCGGCGACTCGGCCGCGCGTTCGACGGCCAGCTCGCCCACCACGGTGTCCCCGCGGCAAAGCTGTACCCGGTGGACCTGTCAGATCCGCTGCATCGACTCGCCGAGGCGATGGTGGAGTGGGACGAGCGGGTGTCGCTGTGGCGGGTCCGGCACTACCAGGTGGCGCTGCGAGTCGGTAGCCATCCACCGGCCACCACTCCGGGCAGCCCGACGACGATGCTGGCCAAGCTCGCCGGACACCGATTCTTCCCCGAGCTGTGGCAGGCGCGGATCTGCTCCCCGGTCCACGAGAACGGCACCGCCGCGCCCTGACCTCAACGCGCTCGCCAGAATGGCCGGCGACCTCCGATTGTGAGCCGTTTCGTCAATTCCGAGGTGGCACGTGCGTGCATTGACTCGCTGGTTGTCCGGCCCGGCCGGGCCACAAAGCTTTCCCTACTCGGCAGTACTGGAAGAATTTCACCGCGTTGGCAAACACTTTGTCGAAAAGAAATTCCTCGCCCTGCTCGACCAGGCCCGGGCGAGGGTGTCCGGACTGCCGGCCGCTGGCGACGAGCCGGCCCGGTTGCTGACCGACTTCCTCGACGTGGCACTCGACAAGTGGGACGGCCGCTACGACTACCGCAGCTACCTCGCTCTGCGTCTGCTCCGGCTGCCCTGCGGCCTGGACGATCCGCCCCCCGCCGCGGAGGCCGCCGCCGCCCGGCGGGCCCGGGACCGGCTCCTCGTCCGCCTGGTCGCCGACACGCTGGCGTTCGAGTTGGCCGCCGCCGCAGGCACCACCGAGTTGCTGCCGCAGCGCCGACCGGGCCCGATGGTGGTCACCAAGCGCTGCCGGCTCGGTGTCCGTGCCGCCGCTCCCGCGTTGACCCGCCTCGGCCTGGCCGGGGCATTCGGTACGGACGGGCCGGCGACGGCCGCCGCCGGCCTGCACGCCCTCGCCCGCTACCTCGCGATCCCCGGGGATCCGCGGCTGCGGCTGAGCATGCTGCCGGTCCACGTGACCCACGACGAATACCTGTTCATTCGGGTGCTCCAGGGCTACGAGTGCCTCTTCGCCGGGGTCGCCGACGAGCTTCGGTGGGCGATCGGCGTACTGGCCGGGGACACGCCGGGTTCCGCGGCGGACCGACTCGGGTACGCGGGTGACCTGCTGGGCGCCGCAGGTCCGCTCTTCTCCCTGCTGGCCACCATGCAGCCGGATTCGTTCCGCACGTTTCGGCAGTACACCGAGGGAGCCAGCGCGATCCAGTCCCGCTCCTACAAGCTGGTGGAGTCGCTGTGTCGGACACCGGAGCCGGATCGACTGGACTCGGTGGCCTACCGGTCGGTGCCGGAGGTGCGAGCCCGGGTACGCGGCGGCCAGCCGACGGTCGACCAGGCGTACCGGTCAGCTGTGTCCGAAGGCCGCCTCGACGGTCTGGACCGCGCCCTGGTCGCGCGGCGGATGGCCGGGTTCGCCGAAACCCTGGCGCAGTGGCGACGCACCCATCACCGGGTGGCGGTGCGGATGCTCGGCACACGCCCCGGAACCGGCTACACCGAGGGCACGCCGTACCTGGCGGCGGTCAGCGGCGCGCCGGTCTTCACCACGGTGACCATCGATCCGCCCTCGGATAGCCAGAGTCTGGGGGACGGCGCATGAGCCGGACCGAGCAGACCCCCCAGTGCCTCGACGCCGCCGCGCACGCCGCCCTGCGCGCCGAGTTCCCGCTGTTGCAGACCTGCGTCTACCTCAACAGCAACTCCACCGGAGCGGTGCCGAGGGGCGCCGAACGGGTGCTGCACGAGTACTGGGACACGCTGCGTACCTGGCGCGACGACGTGTGGCAGGACTGGCACGTCGGGCTCGACCGGTACGCCGACTCGGTGGCCGCCCTCCTCGGCGCGCCGCCGGGCAGTGTGCTCACCGATGCGAACCTGAGCACCTTCCTCGCCCGGGTGGCATCCTGCTTCGACTACCGTCCGCCCCGCAACCGGGTGGTCATCACGGATCTTGAGTATCCGACGGTGCCGTTCATCTTCCGTGCGTACGGCCGATACGGTGCCGACCTCGACGTGGTCGGCACCGGTGGACCCCGGCTCGACCAGGACGCGCTGGAGGCACGGCTGGACGAGCGGACGCTGCTCGTGTGCGTGCCGCACGCGAGCTTCACCTCCGGCGCCACCGTCGACCTTCCCCGGCTGGTCGCCCGCGCCCACGAGGTCGGCGCACTGGTGGTGGTGGACGCATTCCAGACCGTCGGGGTGGTGCCGCTGGACGTCACCGCGCTCGGCGTCGACATCGTCATCGGCGGTGCGCACAAGTGGCTGTGCGGCGTCGGCACCGCGTTCCTCTACGTCCGACCGGACCTGGTGCCACGGCTGACCCCGGCGGCCACCGGCTGGCAGGCCGGCGACCGCGCGTTGACGTTCCGGCCGTCGACCGGGTGGGCGACGGGAGTACGCCGGTTCGCTGGCGGCACACCGTACCCGCTCACCTCCCTCGTCTCACAGGTCGGTCTGGATCTGCTGGCCGGAGTCGGTGTCGACGCCATCCGGCGACACTCGCTGGCGCTCACCCAGCGGCTGCTGGACCGGGCCGAGGCCGCCGGCATCGTGGTGGTCAGTCCCACCGCCGCGGCCCGGCGCGGTGGGGTGGTGTGCCTGGATGTCCCGGACGGCGAGGCCGTCAAGCAGCGGCTGGCCGCCCGTGGCGTGATCTGTAGTTGGCGGGGCTACCTGCGGATCGGCCCACACGTCTACAACACCCTCGACGAGATCGACACGTTCATGGCCGCGTTGGAGAAGGAGCTGCACCGGTGACCGTCACCCTCTCGCCCCGGGCGTTGATGAGTCTGCTCGTGAATGGACCCAAAGCCGTGGACGTGCTGGAGACGGCGCTGGCCGTGGGACTGCTCGACGCGCTGGAGCCCGGACCCGTCCGTCTCGACGCGCTGGCCAACCGGTTCGGGGTGCTCCCGCTGCGGCTGTACAAATTCCTCGACTGCGTCGAGAGCCTTGGCTTCCTGATGCGCGACGAGCCGTCCGACGACATCGGCGCGACCAGCTACCGGGCCGTGCCAGGGCTGCGCGACGCCGTCAACGCGGCCCTCGGCCCGGGCGCCATCGAGCGGGACCGGGATCGCTATCCCTGGCGGCAGTTGCAGGGCCGGCTCGCCGATAGCCTGCGCGGCGACGTGAGCATCGGTGACGACGGTTTCGCCTGGCCGCCGAAGACGGCCGCGCAGACCGCGGAGTTCGAGCGCAGCATGGCCCTCGGGCTGGGACCGGTGATGGAGACGGTACGTCGGCACGCGAGCCGCCTCTGGTCGGACCGGCACCGCCTGCTCGACGTCGGCGGCGGCGACGGGACACTCGCCGCACACATCCTCGACTCCGCGCCGGCCCTGCGGGCCGACGTGTACAACCTGCCGGCGGTGGCGCCGCTGGTGGAGGCCACCCGGGCCGCTTGCGGCCACCCGGATCGGTTGGGCTTCGTCGGGGGAGACTTCTTCGCCGACCCGCTGCCGCGGGGGTACGACGCGATCTCCTTCGTCCGGGTCCTGCACGACTGGCCCAACGCGGTGGCCCGCCAACTGCTGGAGCAGGCGTACGCGGCGTTGGAGCCCGGCGGGCTGCTGGTCATCTGTGAGGAGTTCCGTACCCCGGACCGGCTGGCCATGCAGTTCTTCTGGAGCTACTTCCTGATCGGCGTCGACAGCAGCGTCAGCCGCCTGCGCGAGGTGGAGTTCTACACGAAACTCCTCGCGGAGATCGGTTTTGGACAGGTGGCGGTGCTCCCCGGCGGATGGGAACTGGTCACCGCGTACAAGCCGCCCCTGGCCGGCAACGGACCCCTCACAACCACGCTGTGAGGGAACGATCCGTCATAGGTCAGTCCGGCGGCACGCTGGTCGGCGTCGCGGGTCGGCTCCGCCGATCCTGGCCGTGGGTAATCCAGATCAGTTACAGAAAGCGTTGACGTATTGATTGTTACCGTCTTCCCGCCGACGTTCTAAGGGGGAGTTCGGTGACCATACTCTCGCCGGCGGCGGGCCCTCGGTCTGATCGCCGGTCCGGTGTGGTGCTACCCGCGACCGCGCTGCTGATGCTGCCGGTGCTGGTGGCCGCGGCGGCGGTCGTCGTGCATCGCAGCACCGGCCGGTTCTGGGGCGACCTTGCCGTCTACCGGGCGGCCGCGGTCGCCGCCGCCGGAGGCGACGGGAGGCTCTACGACGTCACCCACCAGGGTGCGGACGGCATCGTGCTGGGCTTCACGTACCCGCCGTTCGCCGCGCTGCTGCTGCAACCGCTGGCGTACGTCGACGTGTCGACCGGGATCGGGATCTGGTCGCTGGCCTCTGTCGTCGCGCTGGCGGCCGTGGTCCGCGCGTCGCTGCGGGCTGCCGGGGCGGGTACCGGCGCGGGTGCCGTTCTGCTGGGCACGGTCGCGGTGTTGCCGGTCTTCCCGGTGGCCGGTCACCTTCAGGTCGGCCAGGTGGGCCTGTTCCTGATGCTGATCCTGTTGCTGGATCTGACCGGCGAACCCGGCAGTCGCTGGCGTGGTCTGGGTGTGGGCATCGCCGCCGGGATCAAGCTGACTCCGCTGATCTTCGTGGTGTACCTGCTCTGCCTGCGCCGATGGCGGGCGGCGGGGGTGGCGCTGGCCGGATTCGCCGGCACCGTCGGGCTCGGCTTCGCGTGGCGGCCGGTCGACTCGGTCCGGTTCTGGGGCGGGGGTCTGTTCGACACCGCCCGGGTCACCGGTGATCCCCGTACGGTGCTGAACCAGTCGCTGCACGGTGCGCTGGCCCGCCTCGGCGACACCGCCGACGTACGTGCCGTCTGGCTGCCGGTGGCGGTGCTGACGGCGGTGGCCGGAATCGTGGTCGCGGTCCGGTGTGTCCGGGCAGGTGACCAGGTTCTCGGCGTGCTGGCCTGCGCGACGACCGGCCTGCTCGTGTCGCCGGTTTCCTGGCACCACCACTGGGTGTGGTGCGTACCGGCCCTGGTGCTGCTGGTGGTGCGGGGCCGGCGGGCCGGTGACCGGGTCGCGGTCGTTGCCGGGGCGCTGCTCTGGACCGGGTTCGTGGCCAGCGCCGCCTGGACGCTCGTCGGGCTGCGCGGCGCGGATCTGCACTTCCGGGGCTGGGAGTTGCTGCACACCAACCTGTACGTGCTGGTCGGGTTCGTGGCGCTGGGCTGGCTGGCGCTGCGCCCGAGCGGCGGACGGGCCGGCGTCGACGGCACCGAGGGGTGGGTCCGGTGAGGGTGTCGGTGGTGGTACCCAACTACAACAAGGAGCGGACGCTGCGCGACTGCCTGTCGGCGGTCTACGCCCAGACCGCACCGCCGGCCGAGGTGATCGTCGTCGACGACGCGAGCACCGACCGGTCCCGGCGGATCGCGGCCGAGTTCCCCTGCACGGTGCTGGCCTTCCCGGTCAACCGGGGCGTGTCGGCGGCCCGTAACGCCGGTGCGGCCCGGGCGACCGGGGACGTGTTGTTCTTCGTCGACTCGGACATCGCCCTGGCGCCCGGCGCGCTGGCCGCCGCGGTACGCACCCTCGATGCGTACCCGGACTGCGGTGTCGTGCAGGGCATCTACGATCTGCGTCCGCTCTACGACGACGGCCCGGTCGAGGCGTACAAGACGTTGTTCGAGCACTTCTGGCGACGTCGGGCCACCGGGGTGACGGCAACCACGATGTTCGCGCTCACCGCCGTGCCCAAGGCCGTCTTCGAACTGGTCGGCGGCTTCGACGAGCGGCTGCGTGACGCCGAGGACGTGGAGTTCGGCACGCGGCTGCCCCAGCGGTACGAGATCCGGGTGAGCGATGAGATGGTCGGTCGCCACGACGACGTGGATCGGCTGCGGCCGTACCTGTCGGAGTTGTTCCGCCGCGCGGTGACGTACGCCGGTGCCGTCGTCGCCGCCCGCTGGGACCGTCCTGCCGCCGGGCCGGGCGGCGGGGCGGGTGGCGAGGGGCGGACCCCGCACCGGGTCGACCTCGGGTCGGTGCTCGGCATGGTCTCCAGTGGGCTGACCGTGGGCACCGCGCCGCTGATCCTGCTGTCCCCCTGGTTGGCCGCGCTGCCGGTGGCCCTGGTCGCCGCCTTCGTGGTGTCGGACCGGGAGCTGCTGGCGTTCGCGTTGCGGCATCGCGGGCCGCGGTTTCTGCTCTTCGCCGCCGGCCTGCGGTGGCTCACGCATCTCACGGAGTTCGTCGGGATGGGGCTGGGGGTGTCCGCCGCGCTGCTGCGGAGGGTCCGCGCCAGGGGGTCCCGGCCGGTCACCGTGGAGTCGCGCCGGTGAAGGGCCGCTGGTGGCGGCTGGTCAACCGCGCGTTCACCGTCGTCTTCGTGGTGGCCCTGACCGTCGGTCTGGTGCTGTTCGTACGCGCCCAGGACTGGGCGCCCGTGGCGACGTTGGCCAGCCAACTGGACCCGTGGCGGGTGGGTGCCGCCCTGGTCGCCGCACTGCTCGTCAACGCCGTCGGGTTGCTGCTGGGGCTTGCCTCCTGGCGGGCACTGTTCGTCGATCTCGGTGCGCCGGTCGACCGGTGGACCGCGTACCGGCTGTTCTTCGTGGGGTTCCTGGCCAAGTTCGTTCCGGGCCGCTTCGTCGCCCTGCCGGTGCTGCTGCGGATGGGCAAGGAGATCGAGGTGGGGCCGGTCCGGCTGGCAGGGGTGTTCCTGCTCAGCTGGGCGGTGGTGGCGATGACCGGGACGACGGTCGCGCTGGCGGCTGGGCCGGCGCTGCTGTCGGGCGCCACCTGGTGGCTGCTGCTCGCCACGGTTCCGCTGGTCGTGCTCGTGGTCCGCCCGGATCTGCTCAACCGCGGGCTCGCCGTGGCCGCCCGGCTGCTGCACCGCCCGCCGCCGCAGGCCGTCGCCTCCCCGTCCGGCCTGCGTCGGGCCGTCGCCGCGCAGTCACTGTCCTGGTTCGTCTCCGGGCATCACCTGTGGCTGCTCGCGGTGGCCGCCGGCGCACCGCCGCTACGGTCGTACCTGATCTGCGTGGCGGGGTTCGCCGCCGCCACCGTCGCCGGCCTGGCGGTGGTGGTCGCCCCGGACGGTCTGGGTGTACGCGAGGCGGTGCTGATGCTCGGACTGGCCACCGTGCTGCCGGTGGCCGTGGCCACACCGGTGGTGCTGATCAGCCGGCTGGTCTGCGCGCTCAGCGAGGTGGCCGTCGGCGGTGGAGGACTGCTGCTGGCCCAGTACATGCACCGGCGTCGGCTCCGGCACGGCCGGCACGTCGACGCCGGGCCGCAGCAGCGCCCGGTCGAGCGGCCGACACCGGTCGGCTGACCGTGGCCCCCGCGAGCGTTCCCAGCCGCCGGATTGGACGTCGGCGGAGAGAGGTCGGTGACATCGTGTCGAAACTGAGGATGATCGCAGGGCGGATCGGTGCACCGGTCCGGGCGCTGGTGCGGCGCAGCCCACGGCTGAACGCGGCGCTCTGGGACACCCAGTACGCGCTGGGTTTCTGGGGGTACCTCGACGAGGCCGGCGACGGGGCCATGCCGCTGTCGCTGATCGAGACGTGGGCTCCGCACCCGAAGATCCTCGACCTGGGCTGCGGCACCAGCGCCAACCTCGCGCTCTCGCCCGGCCGGTACCGGCACTACCACGGGGTGGACATCAGCCGCCGGGCGATCGAGACCGCCCGGTCGCTCAACCGACCGGACGCGTCGTACGCGGTGGCCGACATCCGGGCGTACGTCCCACCGGACCGGTACGACGCCGTCCTGCTGCGCGAGGTCATCTACTACCTCTCCGTGGCGGAGGCGGCCGACCTGCTGCGCCGGTTGCCGGGGCTGCTCACCACGCGGGGCAGGATTCTGGTGCAGATCTACGACGTGCAGCGGTCCCGGCAGTTCGTGGAGGTGATCCGGGACTGCGGACTCGACGTCGCCACCTGGCTGCCGCCGGAGGCCGGCGACGGCGCCTCCGATGCCTTCTTCGTCCTCGCTCCCGCCGCCGTCGCGGAGTCCTGACCGTCGCTCAGACCGGGACGCGCCGCTCCCACCACGGCCACACGGTCACCGGTTCGCTGCGCAGCAGCCGGCGATGCAGATCCTGGAGCCGGTGTCCCGGTTCCACCCCGAGCCGGTCGGCCAGGGTGGTCCGGGCGTCCTGGAAGGCGGTGAGCGCCTCGGCCCGCCGGGAGGTCTGCCCGAGCGCGATGAGCAGCAGTTCCCACAGCCGCTCCCGCATCGGGTGCTCGGCGAGCATCCAGCGTAGTTCGGCGACGACGTTCTCGATGTCACCGAGCAGGAGCCGCACGCCGGTCACCTCTTCCAGCGCGTCCTGGCGCAGCTCGGCCAGTCGGATCCGTTCGGCCTCGGCCAGCGGGCCGGTGGCCTCGTGCAGCGCCCGACCGGTCCAGCGGGTGAGGCCCCGCTGGAAGAGGTAGAGCGAACGGGGCAGGTCCGCCTGGGATCGGGCCGCGCGGGCGTTGCGCACGTCCTGCTCGAAGCGGACGGTGTCCACCGCGTCGGCCGGGATGTCGAGGGTGTAACCCGGTCGGGTGGAGCGGAGCACCCGGGCCAGGGCCGGCCGGTGGCCGGGCGGTTCGAGCGCTCGGCGCAACCGGCCGATGTAGGTGTGCACCATGTTCTCCACCGAGTCGGGCCGCCGGCCGACCCAGATCGCCTCGACGATCTGGGCGACCGACATCACCATGCCGCTGCGCATCGCCAGCACCGCGAGGACTTCCCGTTGTCGGGGCGTACCCAGGTACAGCAGGGTGTCTCCCCGGCAGGCCCGCACCGGTCCCAGGAGCAGTATGGACAGTTCATCGTGCGACATCAGGTGTCTCCCACCCAGCTCAGCCGGGGTGTCACGATCCGGCGCGGCACTTTTCGACGACTCTGTCCGGGCACCGGACACCCACTGCGTCGGGGGCGGATCGGCACGACCGGTGAATCGACGGGTTGACGTGTGGTCGGCGGCTCCTCCGTGCCCGGGAAGGCCATCGCGGCGTCCACGGCAGCTACCGCTGGTCCGGGACGGTGACAAAGCGGAGCCCACGGTCGGTCAGCCGCGGGAGCACCTCGGCCAGGGCCGCGAGGGTCTGCGACCGGTCGCCGCCGCCGTCGTGACAGAGCATGATCTGCCCGGGTCGGGTGCGCGACAGCGTCCGGACGATCCGGGGGACGCCGGGACTGCGCCAGTCGCTGGGGTTCACCGTCCAGTCGACCGGGGTGAGGCCGAGCGCGGCGGTGCTCCGCAGGACTGCCGGCGACCAGTTGCCGCCAGGCGCGCGGAACAGTCGCGGCGTGACGCCGATGGCGTCCTCGATCTCTTGCTGGGTGTGCGCGATCTCCGCCCGGACCTCCTGCCGGCTGAGTGCGGCGAACGGCTGCGGGTGCGACATCGAGTGGTTTCCGATCAGATGGCCGGCGGCCTGCACCTGGCGGGCCAGGTCCGGCCGCTTCCGTACCTGGTCGCCGATGAGGAAGAACGTCGCCCGCACTTGGTGCCGGTGGAGCAGGTCGAGCAGCGCCGGGGTCCATCTGGGGTGCGGGCCGTCGTCGACGGTGAGCGCGATCTCCTCGCCGGGCAGCCCGAACGCCGGCCAGTGCGGGCCGCCGGGTGCGGGACGACGGCGCAGCGCCTGCCGGCCGCGGTAGGCGAAGAGCAGGTAGTGCAGTGTCTGTGCGTGCAGGTGCGAGCAGAGCCGGGTGACGGGTCCTCGGCGGCGGCTCATCGGGACGTCTTCACGGTGGTGGCCCGGGTCGGCCCGAAGTCGCGGTCGGCGAGGTGACGCAACCCGCCCACGACGGCTCCGGTGACGACGGCGAGTTGGACCAGTAGGTGCACGCCGAAGAAGAAGCCCGCGAACGCGGGCCCGCGCCGACGCAGGACGAACCGCAGCAGACCGGGTTCGGCGACCGTGAACAACACGAAGAACAACAGGGACAGCACCGGCCAGCCGCCAGTGAGCAGCGCCGCCGGCAGGGCCGCCGGCACCATCGTCGCGGTGAGCAGGCCCGCCACGGTGTTGGCGCGGATGCCGGCCGGCCCGCGTTCGGCCAGGGCCACCGGGATCAGCAGCTGCGAGCGGCGGAACTGTTTGCGCAGTAGTGCGCCGAGCCGACTGTCGTCGTCGTGCCGGCAGACCACGGTGTCGGTGAGGACGATGCCGTACCGGTCGCCCATCCGGTCGCCGAGTTCCACGTCCTCGGAGGCGCGCAGCTTCTCGTCGAAGAGGCCGACCGAGGTGAAGACCTCGCGCCGGATGAGGCAGACCGCGAAGAGGGTGGTGCGTACCCGCCCGACGTTGCGCAGCCGCCAGTAGTGTCCGTGCAGCAGCCGGTACGCCTCGACCGGGCCGTCGTCGATCAGTGGTTCGAGCGCGTAGATGCCGTGTACGCAGGCGACGTCCGGCTGGTCGCGGAGGATGGCGAGGGCATTTCCCAACGCGTCCGGTTCCGGTGCGCAGTCGGAGTCGAGGAAGAAGATCAGCTCGCCGGTGCTGGCCTGGATGCCGCGGTTGCGGGCGGCGGCGGGCCCGGCGTTCTGGTCGGTGACCAACAGCCGGCACGGGAACCGCTGCGCGATCGTGCGGGTGTCGTCGGTGCTGGCGTCGTCGACGACGATGACCTCGGTCACCGGGTGTCGCTGCCGGTAGATCGCCTCAAGGCACGCTCCCAGGGTCTTCGAGCTGTTGTGGGTGGGAACGATGACCGACACCGTCGGCGGCATGACGAGCACCTCAACGGGGTGTTGGATAATGCGCGGAGGAATTGACCGGCAGCAATTGTGTTGTGCCTCGACCAAGTTATCGAGCGGCCACCCGCCACGCAAGGGTTGCCTTGCGTAGTCAAGGTTGCATCCAGCGGCGGTTCAGGAAAGATAGCGGGGCAATAGATAGCGTCGCGACATGCCCAATCTCGTCAGTGTCGAGGAATGCGAGCGGCTCACCGTTCGTGAGGTGCACGATCTCTATCGGCAGTACGTGAACGCGAGCCAGGTCAATCTGATGACGTCGTTCGGGTTCGGCCGGGAATTGGTGGAGAGCGCCGAGGGTGCCTACCTGACCTTACGTGACGGCCGGCGCGTCCTGGACCTCACTGGCGGGGTGGGGGTGCTCAACCACGGCCACAACCATCCACGGATCGTGGCGGCCCGGCAGCGGTTCGCCGAGCGCCGGCGGATGGAGGTGCACAAGACGTACTTTTCGCCCTACCTTGCGGTGCTCGGCCACAACCTGGCGCAGCTGCTGCCCGGCGACCTCTCCATGTCGTTCCTCCCCAACTCCGGCGCCGAGGCGGTGGAGGGCGCCGTGAAGCTCGCGTACAAGTACCACGGCGGTCGGCGTGGGACCATCCTGCGCGCGGACTGTGGTTTCCACGGAAAGCTGCTCGGTTCCGGCGGACTCACCGGACAGCCGCACTTCAACTTTCCGACAATTCCGGGAATCGTCCCATTCACGTATGGGGATCTGGATTCGGTCCGGTCAGCTATCGAGCAGCATCCCGGCGATGTCTATGCCCTCATCGTCGAACCGTTCAGCGCCTCCACCATTCAGTGGTGCGATGAAGATTTCCTTCGTGGCGTACGCGAACTGTGCGACCGGCACGACATCGTGCTCATATTCGATGAGATCTACACCGGCTGGGGCAAGACGGGCAGCCTCTTCTACTTCATGCGCTACCCCGATCTGATACCGGACGTGCTCACCACGAGCAAATCCTTCGGCGGCGGCAAGTCGTCCATATCGGCCTTCGTGGCCCGCAAGCCGGTGTTCCGCCGGGCGTACGACAACCTCACCGACGCGCTGCTGCAGAGCACCAGCACCACCTACTACGGCATGGGCGAGGAGTGCGTCACCGCCATCGAGGCGATCAACATCGTGGTGGAGGACGACTACCCGGCGCGGGCACGCGCGCTGGAGCGCGTCCTCGAACCCGCCCTCAACCGGCTGGCCAAGGAACACCCGGAGGCGGTCGGCCGGGTGGCGGGTGCCGGGGCGCTCTGGGGCGTACACATCGACGGCGGACCGAAAATCCTCGACCTGGTGGCCCGGATCGCCCCGGCCGGCATGGCCCGCGACCCCCGGTTCAAGGCGAAGCTGGTGACCTGCGCCGTCATCAACGCGCTCTACCGGGACCACGACATCTTCACCTACTACACGCTCAACGGCCTCAACCCGCTGATCATCGGCCCGTCGCTGGTCACCGACCCGGCCGACGCGCAGCGCGCCGTCGACGCCCTCGCCGAGGTGCTCGGTCAGGGACTGACCCGACTGGTGAGCCGGTTCGTCGCGCAGAAGGTGGGGTCGCTGTGGTGATCGCGATCACCGGTGCCGCCGGCATGCTCGGCTCCCGGCTCGCCGAACGCCTCACCGCCGACGGTCACCAGGTCCACGGCGTCGACCTACGGGCCGAGACCACGGTCACCCACGTCGGGGACATCCGCGAGGCCGACCTGCTGGACCGGGCCTTCGCCGACGCCACCGTCGTGATCCACTGCGCGGCGGCGCTGCCCAGCTACCCGGCCGATCAGATCCGGTCGATCATCGTCGACGGGACGCGCAGCGTGTTCGACGCCGCGCGACGGGCCGGGGTGGCGCGAGTCCTGCACGTCTCCTCGACTGCCGTCTACGGGCTGCCCAAGCAGGTGCCCACGCCGGAGGAGCACCCACGCGCGCCGGTCGACACCTACAGCGCGGCCAAGGCCGCCGCCGAGGAGATCGCCGAACGGCACCGCGCCGACGGCCTGCCGGTGGCGGTGCTGCGCCCCAAGACCTTCCTCGGCCCCGGGCGGATGGGCCTGTTCGCGATGCTCTTCGAGTGGGCCGAGGAGGGCCGCAACTTTCCGGTCCTCGGGCGCGGCGACGTCCGGATCCAGATGTTCGCCGTGGACGACCTAGTCGACGCGGTGGTCACCGTCCTGCACGCCGACGACGATGTCGCCAACGACACGTACAACCTCGCCGCCGAGCGCTTCGGCACCCTCCGGG
This sequence comes from Micromonosporaceae bacterium KJ-029, assembly GCA_005402585.1. Taxonomy (GTDB): domain Bacteria; phylum Actinomycetota; class Actinomycetes; order Mycobacteriales; family Micromonosporaceae; genus Micromonospora. The sequence goes on from BIFP01000035.1 coordinate 513,272, forward strand.
AGGACTTCCAGGCGGTCCTGGACGCCGCCGGCCACGGCCGACGGGTGGTCTCGCTACCCGCCCGGCCGGCGCTCGCCGCGCTCAGCCTGCTGGAACGCAGCCGCCTCTCGCCCGTCTACGGGCGACTGCTGCACAAGCTGATGGCCGACTCGTACGTCAGCATCGACAAGGCCCGGCACCGGCTGGGCTTCCACCCGAAGCTGTCCAACCAGGACGCCATCCTGCGTACCTACGAATGGTGGCGGGCCGAGCGACACCACGACCAGCCGGCCCGCGACGGTCGGACCAGCCGTGATCCCTGGCGGCAGGGCGTGCTGGCCGCCGCGAAGATCTTCTTCTGAGGCCCCGATGACCGCTGCCGAGACGGTGGTGGAGCCGGTCTCCCCGGTCGCCCCCAAACGCGTCGCGCGTCTGCCCCTGCTGCCGCGCCACCTGCTCGTGCTCGCCCGGCCGGGCCATGTCGTCAAGAACCTGTTCGCCGTTCCGCTGGCCCTGGTGGACACCCCGGTCTGGACCGCCGCCGCGCTGTGGCGGTGCGCCTGGGCGGTGGCCGCGTTCACGCTCGCCTCCTCGGTGATCTACGTCGTCAACGACATCGCCGACCGCCACCTGGACCGGGCACATCCGCAGAAGCAGCACCGGCCGATCGCCGCCGGGCACATCCCGGTCCCGGTGGCCTGGGCGTACGCGGGCCTGCTCGCCGCCCTGCTGGTCGCACTCACCGTCAACGCTCCGCCGATGACCTGGTGGCCGCTGGTCGCCTACCTGTTCCTCAGCACCGCCTACAGCAGGTGGCTCAAGCATCTGCCGCTGCTGGACGTCTGCGTGGTCTCCACCGGCTTCGTCCTGCGCGTCATGCAGGGCTACGCCGCGACCGAGACGGCACCCGCCAGCCTGCTGCTGACCGCGGTGTTCAGCGGCTGCCTGGTGCTCATCCTCGGCAAACGCCGACACGAACTGGCTGCCCTGGGCACCCCGCACCGGCCCGCCCTGCACGGATACAACCTGCTGCTCGCCGACCACCTGCTCGGCCTCACCACCACCCTGGCCGGCACCACCTTCCTGCTGTACCTGCACATTGACGCGCCGATCGACGCCTACCCGCCCATCGTCCTGGTGCTCGTCGTACCGCTTGGGCTGCTGGCCGCGTTCCGGTACCTCCAGGCGGTCCTGGTGCTGCGCACCGGCGGCGACCCGATCCGGATCCTGCTGCGCGATCGGACGATCGTCGGATGCGCCGTCCTGGTCGGCCTCGTCCTCGCCGCAGCACAGATCAACGCCCGCTATCCACACCTGCTGACCTGGACGGAGAGATGAACCATCCCCTGGTGTCGGTCATCGTGCCGAACTATAACTACGCCCGCGCGCTGCACCTGTGCCTCGACTCCCTGCGGGCGCAGACGTACCCGCAGCTGGAGATCATCGTGGTGGACGACTGCAGCACCGACGACTCGGTCGCGGTCGCCGAGGCCCACGGCGCGCGGGTCGTGCGTACGCCGAGCAACAGCGGCCCGGCCGCGGCCCGCAACCTCGGCGCGGAGGTCGCGGCCGGCGAGATCCTGTTCTTCATCGATTCCGACGTGGCGGCCCGCCCCGACGCGGTCGCCAACGCGGTCGACCTGCTCACCGACGACCCGACGATCGGGGCCGTCTGCGGCAACTACGACCCGGTGCCGCTGATCCGGGACAGCCTGCTGGAGGAGTACCGCTGCCTCCAGCAGTCCTACTGGCTGATCGCCGACGAGGGCCGGATCAGCACGCTCTACACCGCGCTGCTGGCCATCCCGGCCCGGGTGTTCCACGAGATCGGTCCCTTCAACCCCCGGCTGCGGGAGACCGAGAACGCCGACTACGGCCTACGGCTCGCGGAGCGCTACGCGATCCTGCTCTCCCCGAGGGTGCGCGGCGTGCACGACCACGACCACGAACTCGGGGTCCTGGTCCGCAAGGTGTTCACCCGCACGGCGCTGCACATCCCGATGTACGCCCGCAAACCGGAGTTCCCCGGCGGACTGCGCAGCGGTCCACGCGCCTGGGTCAGCGTCGCCGCCCCGCTGGCCGTGCTCGCCCTCGTGCTGCCACTGCTGCTCGGCCCGGCGTACCTGCTGGTGCCGCTGGCCGCGTTCGCCGCCTTCGTCGCCGGTGACCTGCCGATGTACCGGTTCGTCCGGGCCGAACGCGGCTGGCTGTTTCTGGTCTACTTCGTCGCGATGCACTTCTTCCTGAACCTGGTCATCGCGGTCGCCGCAGCCTCCGGCGTGATCGCCTGGCTGGCCTCCCGCCGCTTCCGCCGGCTCTACGACCGTCCGGAGGTCGCCACCTCATGAACGCGCTTCCGCTGGTCTCGGTGATCGTGCCCAACTACAACTACGCCGAGTCCCTGGATCTGTGTCTGCGGTCCATCCTCGACCAGACCTACCCGAACATCGAGCTGCTGATGGTCGACGACTGCAGCACGGACCAGTCCGTCGCGGTGGCCGACGCCCTCGGTGTCCGCGTGGTCAGCACCGGGACGAACGGCGGCTGCGGCACCGCCCGCAACGTCGGCGCCGCGCACACCCACGGCGAGCTGATCTGCTACGTCGACTCCGACCTGGCGCTGGCACCGGACGCGATCGCCAACGCGGTGCGGCTCCTTCAGGAGGCTCCCGCCGTCGGTGCGGTCTGCGGCATCCAGGACGCCGAGCCGTTGCTCCACGACACCGTGGTCTCCCGCTACCGTGGCCTGCAGTACCACTACTGGTCGATCAGCTCGGAAGGTGACGTGTCGTTCCTCTTCCCCGCCGTGTGCATGATCCGCCGAGCCGTGTACGACGAGATCGGGCCGTTCAACCCGGCTCTGCGGCAGACCGAGGAGGTCGACTACGGCTACCGGCTGACCCGGCGGTACCGGATGCTGCTCACCTCCGCGGTACGCGGGCGGCACGACCACGACCACGAGCTACGCGGACTGCTACGCAAGCTGTTCCACCGGGGACGGCTGCGAATTCCCCTGTACGCGCGGGCCCGGCGCTTCGGCAAGGGCTTCGAGACCGCCTCCCGCGCCTGGGGCAGCCTCGCCGCGTTCCTCACCCTGCCGGCGCTGGCGGTGCCGGTCCTGGTGGGACCCGGGGCGGCAGTCCTGCCGGCCGCGTTGCTCGCCGCCTCACTGGCCTGCGACGCCGGGATGTACCGCTTCGTCCTGCGGCGCCACGGGCTGCTGTTCCTGTGCGGCTTCGCTGGACTTCATTTCCTGGTCAACGTGACGATCACGGCCGGGGTGGCGACCGGCGCGGCGCAGTGGCTGCTGTCCCGGCCCTTCCGGCAGCTCTACGACGCCTCGTTCCCGATCGACGGCGCGCCCAGGTGGGAATCAGCGTGACGACAGCCGCCCCGACGGCCGACACCGCCGCCGACCAGACGTCGCCCGCCCGCCCGGCTCGGAGGCGCTGGCCGGCGGCGGTCCTGGTCGGCGTCGCGGCGCTCTGGCTCGCGTTCGTCGCCGCGCACCTGGTGCTCAGCGGACGCTGGTGGCTCTGGCTCGCGGTCGACACCGTGCCACCGCCGGCCTTCCTCCTCGTGCCCCTGGCGCTGCTCGGCGGTGCGGCGGTGAGCCGGCGCCGCCGCACCGTGGCGCTGCTCGCCGCCGTCGGGCTACTACTCGGCGCGGGACTGAGCGGCATGAACATCCGTTGGTGGCAGGGCGGCGACGGCGCGCCCCCGGTCGACGCGCTGCGGGTGTTCTCCTGGAACACCGGCTACTGGGACGAGGGCGGCGAGACCGAGGCGCTGTACCGGGTGTTGCGGGACGCCGACGCCGACGTCTACCTGTTGCAGGAGTACTGGTACGAGCGGGGTCGGCCGACGGAGGCCAACCTCGACCGGCTGCGCGCCGAGTTCCCCGGGTTCCAGGTGGTGGTCGTCGGTGAGCTGGTCACCGTCTCCCGCGTGCCGGTGCTGCGGCAGGTGCCGTTGGAGCCGGTCGACCTGCCGCCGGCGGTCGCCGAGGCCGGCGACGAGTGGCGCTACAAGACCCTGCGTACCGACCTGGACCTGGGCGGTGGGCAGGTGCTGTCGGCGTACAACCTGCATCTGCCGGTACAGCTCTCGCCCGAGCACGGCCTGCTCGACGGCGACTTCTATCGGATCATGCGCGCGCAGCATGCCCAGCGGGAGCCGCAGTGGCGGGCGCTGGCCCGCGATGTCCGCGCCAATCCGCACCCGGTGCTGCTCGCCGGTGACCTGAACACCACACCGGCAATGGGTGACCTGCGCAAGCTGCCCGACGGCCTGCGCGACGCGAGTTATGCCATGCCGTCGCCGTACCCGGCGAGTTGGGCGCACCGCCCCGGCTGGCCGCCCTGGTGGCGGCTCGACTGGGCGTTCGTCTCGCCGCAGGTGCGGGTGCACTCCTACCACTTCGGAGACGGGCGTGGCGCCTCCGACCATCGGCCGCAGGAACTGTTGGTGTCGCTGCGCGACCCATGACACCGCGCTGCGGGCTGGCGTACGGCGACTGCCCGCCGGTTGCGCTGTTCTCAGTCCGCCGTCAGGGGAACCGGCTGTCCCTGCCGCGCTTCGAGGACAACCCGCTGGCCCAGCGGTTGAGCCAGATTCAGATTGGCGGCCCGTGGGTAGCCCACAAGCGGGCACACCTCGTTGGTGGCGAGCGGCTGCGCGATGACGATGACGACGACCGCGTTGGCCGATTCGACGGCCTCGGCATGGTAGTCGGCGCCGCAGGGCTCGGTTGCCGGTCCGCGAGTGCCAGTGAAGGTGACAGCCAGCCGGGTGTCAGCCCTGGCGCCGGTCGCTGATTCGATGGAGATGCCGGGTGGTGAGTTCCATGCCGGCGGAGTCACGCTGACGGTGGCTGAACCACCAGCGTTGGCGACCGCCTGGTCATAGCGGGCCAGGGCCTCGCCCGCCTGCTGGCGCATCTCGCTCAAGCTTTCCCCTTGGGGTAGGGCACCTTCGTACGGGTTGTTCACCTCCGAGCTGCAACCAGCGAGCAGGGCCACCGCCGCGGCCCAGAGCAGCCACCGCCGTCGAGCCATTGCCAGCTACCTCCGGTGTTCGTGTCGAAGGTCGTTCGCCTGTGAAACACGTCGGGCGACTCCGTGGAATCGGCCCGGGGGTGAGCCGCCGGTCGTCACCAGAGACGAATGGTCACCAAGGGTATCGACGGCGGGCTGGACGTCCAGCCCGCCGTCAAGCATCTCAGGCGGACCACGCAGAGCACGACCATTGTGAGAGCCTGTCGCGATGTCGCGTGGCCGCCTGGCGCTGACCGCCGGGGTTCTCCTGCTCGTCGCCTCCTGCATGTTGCCGTGCCTGCCGTTCCTGGAGCTGTCCGGGATCTCGATGCCTTACCAGGACCCGACCCCCGAGATGCTCGAGAAGCAGGCCACCGACATCGCTGCAGCCGAGCACAGACTCGCCGTCCACGCAGCCATCTCCGGAGCACTCGCCCTGATCGGCCTGGCAGCCTTCTTCTACGCCTGGAAGTACAGACGGTCCCGCAAGGCCGACCACGAAGTCTAGGGGCCCGTGGAGCGGTCAAGAGATCGACCGATGCGAGTCGTTAGCGAAGCGGCTGTGTGCCGATGACGGAAAGCAGCTGCAATTTTTCGTAGCTCTCGCTGCCGGGAATGGCGGTGTAGACGAGAAGCGAATGGGCCTGGTCCGGGTCGACCAGCCTCTGGCAGGTCAGCTCCAGGGCGCCGAGCTCGGGGTGGATGAAGTACTTCACCTCGTTGGGGCGAATGCCGACCTCGTGGTCGTTCCACACCTGCCGGAACTCCTCGCTTTGCGCGAGAAGCAGGTCGGCGAGGTGCGCCGCGCGGGAGCCAGGACCCCGCAGCGTGGCCACCTCGCGCAGGCCCGAGACGAACATGCGGGTGAGGAACGGGTGGTCGTCGGGGGCGTAGAGCTGTCGTGTGGCGGGGTCGGTGAACCATCGGTAGCCGATGCTGCGGGCCGGGCCGCTGTAGCTGGTCGTGTCGCCGGTGAGCGCGACGCCGAGCGCGGTCTGACGCAGGGTCTCGCCGAGTTCGGTGACGACCTCTGCGGGAGTGTCGTGCAGGCGGTCGAGGATGCGCAGCAGGCCGGGGCTGATGTGCGTGCTGACCGGGCCGTGCGTGGGTGGGTTGTGTCCGGCAAGCCGGAAGAGGTGGTCGCGCTCGTCGAGGGAGAGGTGGAGTCCTTGCGCGATGGAGGCGATCATCTGCTCGGATGGCTGAGGTCCGCGCTCCCGTTCGAGCCGAGAGTAGTAGTCGGTCGACATGTGACAGAGCGCGGCCACCTCCTCCCGTCGGAGCCCGCGTGTCCTGCGGCGTTGTCCGAGCGGGAGGCCGACGTCCGTGGGTTGCAGCGACTCCCGGCGGCGCCGGAGGAACTCCGCCAACCCGGTCCGGTCGATCACCATACGTGCCTCCTTCGGTGCTGTTTCGTTTCTACCGTCCAGGCCTCTCCGCATCCACGGATCGCCGATCCCCCCTTTTCGACGCCGGACGGCGCGGGTCCAGCCGGAACCTGGGCTTCCTGATCCGTGGATCGAGCGGCCCTGAATAACGCCGGCTGTCTTCGCCGACGGTGGAGGCAACGACACAACTTCCAGGAGTGCGAACATGCCAGGTAGGGCCATCGACATCACCGTCCCCGAGCTGTCCGGAAAGCGTGCGGTCGTCACCGGAGCAAGTGACGGCATCGGCCTCGGCCTCGCCGCGAGGCTCGCCGCTGCCGGAGCCGAAGTCATCCTGCCCGTCCGGAATCCGCGCAAGGGCGAGGCAGCGACCACCACGATCCGTCAGCGGTACCCGAACGCGAACGTGTCGCTCCGCGCGCTCGACCTTTCCTCGCTCGCCTCCGTCGCAGCCCTCGGCGAGGCCCTGCGAGATGAGGGCCGTCCGATCCACATCCTCATCAACAACGCCGGCGTGATGACCCCGCCCGATCGGCAGAGCACTGCCGACGGGTTCGAGCTGCAGTTCGGCACCAACCACCTCGGGCACTTCGCCCTCGTGGGCCACCTGTTGCCGCTGCTGCGAGCCGGCCGGGCACGGGTGACCTCGCAGCTCAGCGTCGCGGCGAACCGGAACGCTATCAACTGGGACGATCTGAACTGGGAGCGGTCGTACCACGGTTTCCGCGCGTACAGCCAGTCGAAGATCGCGTTCGGGCTCTTCGGCCTCGAACTTGACCGGCGCAGTCAGGCCAACGGTTGGGGCATCACGAGCAACCTGTCTCATCCGGGGATCGCTCCGACGAGCCTGCTCGCCGCTCGCCCCGAGGTCGGACGCGATCAGGACACCAGCGGCGTACGCATGATCCGGGCTTTGTCTGCCCGCGGCATCCTCGTCGGGACGGTCCAGACCGCGCAGCTTCCCGCCCTCTATGCTGCTACCTCCCCGAACGCCAAGAGCGGCCGGTTCTACGGGCCGAGTGGGCTCGGGCACATGAGCGGACCTCCTGGAGAGCAGAAGCTCTTCTCCCGCCTTCGCGGCGCCGCGGACGCCAGGCGCGTCTGGCAGGTGTCCGAAGAGCTGACGAAGGTGTCGTTCCCCAACGGCTGACGGTCGCTCGGGCGGGAAGCGCGGCCCGGCAGGCTTCCGCTTCGCCCAACGTCGTGGCGTTCTCGACCTCGCCGCGCGCCCCGGTACGCCCCGCCAAATCCCCGGCGATGTACCTCCTGACCTGGCCGTGCGGCGAAAGGGTGCGATGATCCCGGGTCACCTGGGATTACTACTCGGCGGGGTTGAGGGAGAAGTAGTCCTCCTCTTCCTGCGCCAGGTGCAGGCGAAGCACGGCGTCCAACCCGTACAGGGCAGCGAGCAAATCGGGTATCTCGTCGTGGCGCAGCCGGTCGTCGGGGTGCTGGGCCAGGTGGCCACCGATCCGGTCCACCAGGCGACTGATCTCGATGTGCGTGCGGCTCATCGTCGAGGTCGCCTCGTCGCTGCCGAGCGGGCCGGCCAGGGCCGGGTAGAGGTGGCGTTCCTCGGCCGCCTCGTGTGGGAGCACCTCGTCGACCAGCCGGCGGTGCACCTCGCGCAGCGCCGGTAGGCACTCCGGCGCGTCGGGGCGGGTCGCCACCAGGTCGGCGGTGTCGCGCAGCCGGGTCAGCACGTCCCGCACCCGGCCGTGTTCGTCGGCGTACCGGTCGAGGAGGGCTCGGGTCTCCGGCGGGACGTCCCGGGGCCGCAGGCCACCGCGCAGGGCCCGCAGCGCATTGAGGATCACCAGCACGTCGATGCCCTCCTGGAGGAAAGCACCGGCGACCGGGGGCAATCCGCCGGCGGCCGCCGCCACCATCGCCACCACGGCCAGGCCCATCCCGGTAGTAGCGCTCTGCACCGCGATGCGGCGGGTGTACCGGGCGATCTCGACGGCGTCGGCCAGCCGGTCCAGCCGGTCCACGGTGAGCACCGCGTCGGCCACGTCGGCCGAGGCGGTTGCTCCGGTGGCGCCCATCGCCACCCCCACGTGAGCCTCGGCCAGGGCCGGGGCGTCGTTGACGCCGTCGCCCACCATCACGGTCACCGCCCGATCGGACTCCTCCCTGACCCGCGCCACCTTCGCCTGCGGCGAGCACTGGGCCATCACGTCGTCCACGCCGACGATTCCGGCGACCTGCTCGGCGGTGCGCTGCCGGTCGCCGGTAACCATCACCAGGCGATTCAGCCCGGCCTGCCGCAGCCGCCGCACGGTGCGGCGGGCGTCGGGACGTACCGGATCCTCCAGCAGGATCGCGCCGAGCGGACCGTGGTCGTCGCTGACCCAGACGGTGGAACGGCCGGCCAGTTCGGCGCGTTCGCGTACCCGGTGCGCCCACTCGGGCGGCTCGCCATCGAGCTGGCCGACCCGGACCAGGCGGCCGTCCACCCGGCCGGTCACCCCGCGCCCCGGCTCCTCGGTGACGTCCGCCGGCTCGGCCAGGCGCAGCCCCTGCTCGCGAGCCTGCCGAACCAGGGCGGCGGCCAGCACGTGCGGGGAGAGCTGCTCGACCGAGGCGGCCAGCCGCAGCACCTCGTCCCGGTCGCCGCCGGGCGCGACCACCGTCTCGGCGGCCCGGGGACGGCCGGCGGTGAGGGTGCCGGTCTTGTCGAGAAGCAGGGTGCGGGCCCGGCCCAGCAGCTCCAACGTCCCGCCCTCGCGGACCAGCACGCCGCGCCGGGCCACCCGGGACAGCCCGGAGACGATCGCGATCGGGGTGGCCAGCAGCAGCGGGCAGGGGGTGGCCACCACCAGCACCGCCACCGCCCGGAGGAACTGGCCGGAGAGCGCCCACGCGATCCCGGCCAGCAACAGGGTGAACGGCACGAACGCGGCGGCGTACCGGTCGGCGAGCCGGACCATCGGGGCCTTGTGCGCAGTAGCCTCCTCGGCCAGCCGAACGATCCCGGCGTACGTGCTCTCCGCGGCGCTCTTGCGGGCCCGCAGCCCGAACCCTGCCCCCGCGTTGACCACGCCGCTGGCCACCTGCTCGCCAGCGGCGCGGGTGACCAGTTGCGACTCGCCGGTGACCACCGACTCGTCCAGCGTGGCGGGCTCCTCGACGATCCCGTCCACCGGCACCACGTCGCCGGGGCCGACCACCAGCCGGTCCCCCACCGCCACCCGGTCCAGCGGCACGACCTCGATCTCGCCGTCCGGGGTCCGCCGGCGGGCCTGCCGGGGTGCGCGTTCCAGCAGCGCGCGCAGGTCCCGGCTGGCCCGGCGCTGGGCGTAGTTCTCCAGGGCCTGCCCGGTGGCGACCATCACGGCGATCACCGCTCCGGCCAGGTACTCGCGGACCAGCAGCGTGCCGACCAGCGCCAGCACGGCGATCACGTCCACCCCGAACTGGCGGCGCCATAGCTGCCGCAGCATCGCCCAGAAGGCCGGCAGCAGCGCCACCAGGGTCACCGCCGCCCAGACGAGCTGGGCCGCGCTTCGCAGCCCGGCGAGCCACAATCCGGCGCCGACCAGCACGGCCAGGGTGAGCAGGGTCAGCGGCGCCCATTGCCGCCAATCCACCCGGTGCCCCGGCACCGGCCGCTCGGGCACGCACTCGCGCGGTTCCGCCCCCACATGCGGATCGTCTCAGCGGCACGGGTCGCCAGAGCGCGTAAGAGGGTAATCCGACGCGGGCCGAAACCCATCGCGCACGTCAGCGGGCGGACCTCGAGGTGGTGATCAGGCGGTCGGGTGGGATCCATCGTTTGGTGAGCTCGTTGGCTGCGACGTACATGGCCCCGAGCGCGGCGAGGGTGGCGAGCACCGGGAGCGGCGGCGGGGCGAGTCCGAGCGGCCGGGCGAGCGGGCTGTAGGGCAGTGCCACCGTGACCGCGGCGAGCAGCGCCCCGGTGCAGAGCAGGGTGGTCGACGGGCGGCTGCGCAGGAAGGCGCGGTTGGTGCGCAGCACCATCAGCACGATGATCTCGGTGACGGTGAACTGGATGAACCACGCGGCCCGGAACACGTCGGTGGGGGTGTGCCACCACCAGCGCAGCACGGCGAGTGCGGCGAGGTCGAAGGCGATGCTGATCGTGCCGTAGACCAGCATGAAGCGGCGGATCGCGCGGACGTCGACAGTCCGTGGATGTTGCAGCTGTTCCGGGTCGGCGTGGTCGGTGGAGATGGTGGTGTACGGAATGTCGGAGAGGAAATTCAGCAGCAGGACCTGACGCGGCAGTAGCGGCAGGAACGGCAGGATCAGCGTGGCCGCGCTCATGCTGACCACGTTGCCGAACGAGGCGCTGGTGTTGACCCGGATGTACTTGAGGGTGTTGGTGAAAGTACGCCGGCCCAGCCGGACACCGTCGGCAACCACGTCCAGGCTCTTCTCGAGCAGGACGATCGCGGCGGCCTGCTTGGCCACGTCGACGGCGGTGTCGACGGAGATGCCGACGTCGGCGGCGTGCAGGGCGGGCGAGTCGTTGATGCCGTCGCCGATGAACCCGACGACGGCGCCGCGGGCGCGCAGCGCGGTCAGCACGCGTTCCTTTTGCGTCGGATCGACCTCGGCGAACACGGCGGTGTCGCCGATCCGGGCGGTCAAGTCGGCGTCCGGGCAGGCGGCGATGTCGGCGCCGAGCATCGGCTCGCCCGCAAGGCCGACCTCCCGGGCGATGTGGGCGGCGGCGTGCCGGTTGTCGCCGGTGATCAACCGGACGGCGATTCCCATCCGGGCCAGCCGGCCGATGGCCTGCGCCGCGTCGGACTTCGGCGGGTCCTGGAAGGTGAGCAGCCCGACGAGGGTCATCCCGGTCTCGTCGGCCGAGGTGGCGGTGGTCGCGTCGGGCCGGGGTCGGACGGCGATGCCCAGCACCCGGTGACCTTGGGCGCTGAGTTCCTCGAAGCACCGCTGCACCCCGTCGCGGATCTCGTCCAGCGGTACGACCCCACGGTCGGTCCGGGCCGTGGCGCAGACGTCGAGCACGGACGACAGCGCCCCTTTGGTGATCAGCGTACGGGTGTCGTGGTCCTGAACCAGCACGGTGAGTCGCTTGCGGGTGAAGTCGTAAGGGACCTCGGCGATCCTGAGGTGCTCGTCCGGGGGCGGCTGGCCGTGCATGATCGCGGTGTCCATCGGGTTGTGGAAGCCGCGTTGCAGGCCCGCGTTGAGCCGGGCAAGGCGGCCCACCTCGTCGTCCGGCCGCCCGGACGCGTCGAGGCTGGCGGTGAGGGTCACGGTCCCGGTGGTCAGGGTGCCGGTCTTGTCGGTCAGCAGCACCGTCATGGCACCGAAGTCCTCGATGGCCTCGAGCCGTTTCACGATGACCCGCTCGGCGGCCATCATCCGCGCCCCGGCGGACAGGCTCACCGCGACGATCGCCGGAAGCATCTGCGGGGTAAGGCCGACGGCCAGCGCCAGGGAGAACAGCAGGGAGTCGATGATCGGGCGGCCCAGCACCAAGTTGGCCGCGAAGATCGCGGCGAGGAGCACCACCATGATGCGGACCAGCAGCAGCCCGAAGCGGGTCAGGCCGCGCTGGAAGCCGGTGGCGGCCGGGCGGGCGCCCACCTGGGCGGCCACACCGGCGAAGGCGGTGTCCCGGCCGGTACGCATCACCACGGCCCGCCCGGTCCCGCTGACCACATGCGTGCCCATCCACACGGCGTTGGTCCGCCCGGCCAGGGGCGCTTCTGCGGGGATCTCCCCCGGCGTCTTCTCCACCGGGAATGCCTCACCGGTCAGCGCCGACTGGTCCACCTGCAACCGCTGGGCGTCGACCAACCGGCAGTCCGCCGGCACCACGTCCCCGGCGCCCAGCACCACCAGGTCACCGACGACGACCTCGGGCACCGGCACGGCCACTTCCCGACCGTCGCGGATCACCTCCGCGCATACCCGGACCCGTGCCTGCAGGGCGTCGACGGCCCGTCCGGCGGCGCGTTCCTGCCAGAAACCCAGCCCACCGCTGGCCACGATGATGGCCAGGATGATCGCTCCGTCAAGAAGATCACCGACGGCCATCGACAGCACCGTCGCGGCGACCAGGATCAGGATGATCGGGCTGGTGAACTGGGTCAGCAGCAGCCGCCACCCCCGCTGGCGGCCCACCTCGACCTGATTGGGGCCATGCTCGCGGCGCAGCCGGCCGGCCTCCGCGTCCGAGCGTCCCCGGTCGGTGGCCTGGATCGCGCGCAGCGCCTCAGGCAGCGGCCCGGCCCAGAACGCCCCGCTGCGCTCCCGTGGGTCGACCCCCGACTCCACCCGTCCCTCCGGACCGCCCTGGCAGGCACCTCCCCCACCCGTGAGCTGACGCTATCCAGCGGCGGCCCTGTCCCGCGGCCGAACCGGCCAACCTGAATGGCGTACGGGCGCCGTCCTGATCGCACGTCTGCCGGACGATCCTCTGGATGAGCGTGGGTCAGAGGTGGACGCGCCGCCCCCTGCCGAATCGGCCCGCCGCCGACGCCGGATCCGACTGCCTCACGTCAGGAATGTGAGTCTCTAAGAGCCTGGTAAATAAGGGTTTCAGGTGGGTTGGTGGCGGGCGAGGCGGCGGGTCATGACGATGATCATGGCCCATTGGACCATCGCGGCGTGG
>BIFP01000036.1 GCA_005402585.1 Micromonosporaceae bacterium KJ-029
CGGCGTCGGCGCCCGATCGTATTCTCGCCACCATGACGGATGAAGGTGTGGACAGTGTTCTGGCGCGCTTGATCGAGGCATTGGCGGCCCAAGTTGACGCGTCGGAGCACTCTGCGCTCGCGCCGGGCGCGGTCGAGGCACTGACCGGCCTGAGCAGATCCGAAGCTGGCTTGATCTTCGGCCACGCGGGCCACCTCGTGCACTACGGCACAGACACCGAACCGATCGAGACCCTCATCCAGCTGATCTCGGACATCCAGCGTCACGAGGCTGAGAGGGATGCCGCGATACTGCCAGGGGACA
>BIFP01000037.1 GCA_005402585.1 Micromonosporaceae bacterium KJ-029
GCCGAACACGAGGCACTACACGCGATGACCCACCCGGTCACCGCACCCCTGAAAACCAGCTAACCAACTCTCCATCAAACCCGGGGCTTGACACATCTCTCATCTACGCCGGCTGATCGGCAGGCCCTCCGCGATAGTGGCTCGGGCATCTGGCTACCTGTTGGATCTGGGCACTGAGGGCACCGATGTCCAGGTTGCGGCCCGGCTGATCCAGCAGGCCCGGCATGCGACGGACCATTCAACGACGGCGGCCTGGCTGCGCGAGGCGCTGGCGCTGTGGCGTGGACAACCGCTGATGGACGTGTCCGGGCTGTCCTGGCTGGACGAGCAGGCCGAGTGGCTGGCCAAGCTCCGGCTGGAGGCTGTGCACAGGCTCGTCGAGGCCCGCCTCGCCCTGGGCGAGCATGCCCAGCTCATTCCCGACCTGGAACGGTTGACCCGGCAGCATCCATACCACGAGGACCTCCAGGGTCAGTTGATGCTCACGCTGTACCGCGCCGGCCGACCCGCCGATGCACTCGCGGCCTACCAGCAGTTTCGGCGGATTCTCGGCGATGATCTGGGTATCGACCCGAGCCCACCCCTTCGAGAGCTCGAAGCCGCCATCCTGCGGCACGACATCAGCCTTCAGCCGGTGCCGACGGACGCCACGACATCCGCAAGTGGTTCGACTCCGGCAACTGTCCCGTCGATGAGGACGGTGCCCGCTCAACTACCCCTGGCGCTAGCCACCTTCAGCGGCCGGGCCACCGAACTCGGTCATCTGGATGCCGTTCTCGCCAGATCGGACGAGGCAGCTCCGGCCGTTACCATCGGCGTGCTTTCAGGGACCGCCGGTGTCGGCAAGACCACCCTCGCCGTGTACTGGGCACACCGGGTGGCGCACCGCTTTCCCGGCGGCCAGTTGTACGTCAACCTTCGCGGCTTCGGCCCCCACGAGTCCGTGGTGGACGCCGCAGTGGCACTCCGCTCGTTCCTCGACGCACTCGGGGTCCCGGCTCAGCGGATCCCGAACGGCTTGGACGAGCGGGCTGCCCTCTACCGCTCGACGCTGGCCGGCAGACGGATGCTGGTCGTGCTCGACAACGCCCGCGACGTCGAACAGGTACGGCCCCTGCTGCCCGGCAGTTCGGGATGCCTCGTGCTGGTGACCAGCCGCAGCCAACTCATTCCGCTGGTGGCGGTCGAGGGTGCGCACGCCATAACCCTTGACCTGCTGGCAGCAGGTCAGGCCCGGAATCTACTTGCCCGGCGAATCGGGGTCGATCGGGTGGCAGATGAGCCGCAGGCGGTGGAGGACCTCATTACCCACTGTGCGCGACTTCCACTCGCCCTGGCTGTCGCCGCCGCTCACGCCGCCACCCGACCCCGTTTGTCCCTTGCGGGGCTGGCCGCCGAGCTGCGGAATACCGCAGCGGTGCTGGACACGTTTCACGGCGGCGACTCTTCCACCGAGATTCGGACGGTTTTCTCGTGGTCGTACCACGCGCTGAGTTCCGAAGCGGCGAGTCTATTCCGGCTGCTCGGCCTGCCTGCAGGTCCGGACATCACACCGTCCGCTGCGGCCAGTCTCGCCGGTGTTCCGCACCAGAAGGCCCATGTCCTACTGGCGGAGTTGGCCGACGCGCACCTGCTGTCCGAACACACTCCGGGACGTTTCGCACTCCATGACCTGCTTCGGGCCTACGCCGCGGAACGCGTCCACGCCGACCACGACGAGCACGACAAACACCTGGCGGTACGGCGATTCCTCGACCACTATCTGCGCACCGCACACGTCGCCGCCCAACTGTTGGATCCCAGCCTGGTCCCGATCACTTTGCCAGCCGCAGAGCCCGGCGTGACGGCTGGGAATGTGCCCGACAAGGATGTCGCGCTGGCCTGGTTCTCCGCCGAGTACCCGAGCCTCATCGCTGCCGTCAGGCTGGCCGCCGACGCTGCTCATGATGCTCACGCCTGGCGGCTCGCCTGGGCTCTGACCACGTTCCTCGTGCGACAGGGCCACTGGAATGACCAGGTTGCCGTCCATCACACCGGTCTGCGGGCCGCGCGACGTCTGGCCGACCCGGCGGGCCAGGCGCACACGCTACACGGTCTCGGCCTCGGCTTTGCACGATCCGGCCGGTTCGACCAAGCACACCCGCACCTGATCGAGGCGCTGGAGGTGTTCGCCAGCGTCGGCGACACCATCAGCCAGGCGCACGTGCTGGAAAGCCTGACCTGGCTCGCGGAGCGGCAGGACCGCCTTGCCGACGCGCTCGGTCACGCCCAACACGCCTACCAACTCGTCCAGGGCACGAGCCACACCGTCGCGCAGGCCCGGTTCCTCAACGCCATCGGCTGGTGCCATGCCCTGCTCGGTAACCCCCGCCAGGCCGTTAAGTACTGCGAACAGGCCCTCGGCCTGTTCCTGGAACTCGACGACGGAAACGGCCAGGCGGCAACCTGGGACAGCCTCGGATACACCTACCGCCATCTCGACGACCACCCGCGGGCTGTCGCCTGCTACCAGAAGGCGGTCAGCATCTATCGCCAGTTGACCGACACCTACAACATGGCACTCAGTCTTGCCGATCTCGGTGAGACCCTCGACGACGCAGGCGACCCACACGCGGCCCGCCAAGCATGGCACGAGGCCCTCGCCAACCTCGACCAACTCGGCCACCCCGACGCCGAGCGGATCCGGGCAGGACTCGACCGCACCACCAAGACCGCCCTCACCCCTGCCGACTGGAACCCGGCGGCATCGGTGACCCCGGTGTCCACGCCCGCCCAGCGCCGATCGAGCAGCCACGACTTACCGCCCCCGACCGGACCGCGGTCCACGAGCCCCCTGGACACGACGAAGCCGGCCTGAAGGATCAGCACCCAGCCACCGCGAACATCGACGGGGAACTCGCCCAACCCGACGCCGATGGCTACCGGCCCCTGCGTGCCCGATACCACGTCTGCTGGCTCCTGACTTCGCCCAACTGCGCCGGCCATGGGGGACGCGGACGGGACTGGGCTCTGCCTGCGACCGGCGAACCCAGGACGCGAATCACCGCGTCGTGTACGCACAGGTCGTCCCGGTCAGCCCGTCGGAAGGGCTCGGGTGACCGTGAGCAGCAGCGGCGAACGCACGCCGAGCAGGGCGGCGGAGTCGGCGACGACCTCGGCCAGCCACCCGATCGCGTCACACGACCATTCGGCAAGCTCTCCGCGCAGCACCACCCCGTGCCCAGGCGGGCCAGTCCAGGAACTGCCGGCGATCGGTGGAGGAAGGACGGCATCGTGGCCGGCGACGTCGTGGGACCGGCACAGCAACACCTCCTGCTCCAAGCGAGCAAGGTGGTCGGTGAGCTGCGGTGGGTAGCGGGGATCGAGGGGCTTGGCCGCTGTTGATGTTGATCTCTACCGGGGTCCTGGCTTCCGGGGCGCGCTCGGCGAACCACTCCTTCGTGCGCATCGCCGGCACGGGCACGTACGGCGGGCGCGACGAGGGGTCGAGACCCTGAACCGGCAGGAGGACCTACACCGCGGACAGGTCCCTCTTCCGGTTGGGTTGGTAGCACTGACTCACGTGTAGGTCTTGATGGTGATAGCACGGTTCGTGTTCGGCCGGTGTGGGATCGTCGCGATCGCGTCCGCGCGCCCGGGCCGGCGTGCCAGGGTGGCTGCGTGATGGGTCAGCGAAGCGGCAGCGGCGGCGATGATGGCGGCAGGGCGAGCCGAGAACCTTCCCTACCCGAGGCAAGACGCTGCTGGTCGTGCCGCTGACCTGGGTGTGGCCCCTGGCGGCGTGGGCGACCGCTAAGTACGACCCGCGCCGGCTGCCCGTGCAGGCCGTGATCATCGCGGCCATGTTCGGTGTCTTGATCATGCTGGCGGGACTGCCCACCGTGTTCCGCGTCGGCGGTCTGGCTTTCGCCGTGCCGTACGTCGTTATCCAGACCGGCCCGGCCGCCGTGGTCTTCGCCCGGGCGTCCCGACCCCGCGTCGTCGGGGCCGTCATTCTCGTCCTCGCCGCCCCGCTGATGGTCCTCCTGCCGCCGGTGCTGGTGTTCCTCACCGCCGCGCCGGTCCTGGCCGGAATCGCCGCCGCCGACGCCGTACGCGCCCGCGGTGAGCCCCTGCAGGCCCCATCACCACCCGGATGAGTGGTCGAGAACAATGCATCGGCCGTGCGCTGGAGGCAGGGGGTTGTGACGGTGGGTGAGGCACGGCTGCTACTCAAGGAGGGGGCCAAACGGCGGGCGACCTTCCTGGAGTTGTTCTTCGACGTGGTGTTCGTCTTCGCGTTCACGCGGATATCGACCCGGTCCGCCGAGGTCCTCACCGGCCCCGACCGCCACATTCCGAGCGTCGTCGCCACGGGCCTGGGCAAAGCGTTGCTGCTGCTTCTGGCGCTGTGGGCGGTCTGGCACGCCGCCCGGCACGGCGTTCAAGGACGTCGGACACGTCCAAGAGGCCAGGGGAGCGCTCGGAAGAGCTGACTGCATCACCGCAGAGTCGGCCGGCGAAGATCCACGAGTGGTCGCACGGCCGGGTCGCGTACCGCTGGATGGTGTAGAGGTTATCCGCTAGGCGTGACCAGGGCGGTACGGCCGAGAGGCGATGTCGGTCCGACCACCACGCTTCCAAACTGGCCTGCTGCGTGTGCCTACGCTTACGAAACAAAAGTGGCCATTCTTGTATCCGCGTTCGTGGCGTGGCCGTAGGCGGTCCTAGTGTCGACCCCAATGGATCGAGGGGAGGGGGTCGGCGATGGTGGACGGGTTGGCATGGGTGATCGAGGGCTGGCCACAGTCCTACCTGTTCATGGCCATCGGAGTACTGGTGATTTTCGTCGGTTGGGTGATCACGAGTGAGCGGCGCACCCGGCATCTGGTCCAGTTGATCCGCGCATGGCGGACCGGCCGGCGGTGACCGGGCGATCCAGCCTCGACGACGGTGAGGTCAGGAAAGCAGTCGCGGAGCGGCGGTGGATGACTCGCTCGGAGGTGGCGCGGGCGGCTGGTGTGAAGGAGCAGGCAGTCAGCCTGTGGGCCAGCCGGCACCCCCAGTCCTTTCCCCAGCCGATCAGGGACGGTCGCCAGCTGTGTTACGAGGTCGATGCGGTGGCTGAATGGTTGGACGGGCGCAAGATCCATCAGAAGGCCCGGCGTGCGGACGATCCCCGTGGCATGACCTACGGTCAGCGCTTCCGTGCGGCGGCCGGGTTGGCCGCCGCGCCCGATGTCCGGCCTGGAGCGCACCGGTGGCCGGGCGAGCCGCTGCAGCGGCTGCGGGCCTGGGTGGACCAGTTGCCGGTGGCCACGGACCCGATAACGTTCGAGACGGTGGTGCTGTCGCTGCTGTGCGTGCGGGAGGTGGATCCCGCCGGTTGGGAGGAACTGCAACGGGCGTCGCCCGTTGGCATCCAGGCCAGCATCATCGAGGTGACGCAGCGGCTTCCGCGGCAGCTGACGGCGGCCACCGAGAAGCTGCGCGGTCTGCCGACTGACTGGTGGCCGGGCTGTTTGTCGAAGTTGGTCAAGGAGCTTTCGGTGGCCCCGGCGCCGGCTGCGGACACGTTCGACGTTCTGTTGGACCAGTTCGCCCGTCGCCGGCACAGCAGCCCGGACGAATACCTGGTACCCGCCGCATTGGCCCGATTGATGGTGGGCCTGGTCGATCCCCGGCCAGGGCAGCGGGTGCATGATCCGTGCTGCGGCCCCGGAACGTTGCTGGTGGAAGCCGGCCGGCACGTGGCCAGGATCGGTGACTCGGCTGCGGGTGGCGCGTCGACTGTGTTGACCGGTCGGGCGATGACCGACCGGACCTGGCAGTTGGCCACCCTCAACACGGCGATCCACGGCCTGCGCAGTGATCTGGGTGGTGGGCCGCCAGCCGACGCCAACGAGGTGGACGCTGGGCCGGGCGGATACGACGTGGTGCTGCTCAATCCGCCGTTCGGCAGGGCGGAGTGGAGTGTTCCGGCAACGCGTACCGGGTGGGAGTGGTTGTGTGGTCGGCCGGCGCCGTACGACACCGCCTCGGCGTGGTTGCAGGCGGTGGCAGCGGCGCTGGGGCCGCGGGGTCGGGCCGCGGTGGTCATGCCGAGCCGCTTCGCATCCGGTCTCAGTGGCCAGGAGTTGGCGGTGCGCAGGGGTCTGGTCGAGCACGGTGTCGTGCGGTGCGTGATCACGTTATCCAGGAACCTGTTCCGCGAGACCGCGGTCCCGGTCACGGTGTGGATTCTGGCGTACCCCGGTCAGTCGCCACGCGAGGACATCCTGCTGATCGACGCCCGGCAGGCGACACGGGGTGACGGGAGCTACCGGATACTGACCGAGTCCGGGTGCGACTCTATCCTCGATATCCACCGACGCTGGCTGGCTGGCTCGGCTGCGGTGTCCCATGGCAGTTCACCGGTCACCGCGATCGCGGTCACTCGCGACGAGGTCCGCGACCATGAGTACGCCCTCCAGCCCGATCCCTATCAGCTTCGACGTCCACATTCGGCGGTGTCGGCGCTGCCCGACCAACGGGCGTCGGTCGAGGCCCCCGACCTCCGTGGACCCGCCCCGCCCGGAGACCGACCCGACCACCGACCGGCCCCCGGGGCGGGAACGACCAGGGACAGTCTCATCGGTGCGGTGCCCGCCGACTGGTGGGTGGGCCCATTGGGTCAGCGATGTGAGATCCAACCCGGCCCATCGGGTACCCGGTTGCGCGACTCGGACTACCTGCCGGAGGGCGTTCCGATGGTCATGGCCGGAGGCATCCGCGACGGTGGCATCGCACCGGACCCGAAGAAGCGGGTGAGCGAGTGGACCGTCCGGCGGCTGGACCGTTACCAGCTGCAGCGCGGAGACATCCTGCTGGTCCGGGTAGGTGATACGAAACGGTTCGGCACCGTCACCGGGAAGGAAGCCGGCTGGCTGATGGGCGACACCTGCATACGAGTACGCCCGGGTTCGGAGATCACGCCGGAGTTCCTGGCCTGGTACCTCGGCCGAGCCGAGGTGCAGGGATGGCTGGACGTCAACACCTTGCACGGGTCGCGCTCCAGCATCAACAAGAGCCGTCTCAGCCAACTGCCGCTCGCGTTACCACCTACCGCTATCCAACACCGCATCGTCGCGGCCGGGAATCTAATCGACGACGAGCTGGTCAACTGGGAAGAGCTCGACAGGAACCCCGACAACGGTCGGGCACATGTTGACTCGGCTGATCGCTGGTGACCGATTGTCGGCCGAAACCGAGGTGGCCACTTTAGTGGTGTACGTGCATGCGCCCGGGGTCCGACCCGTCGAGCGATGGCCCGGCGTCTGTCGATGCCTCTGACCAGGCCACCGCAACCCGAGGCGGAGGGAGTGCGCCAGCGTGCGAGGGGCTACTCAGAAAAGGTCGGACCAATCTGTTGACGTCCTCGTAACGACGACCTAATCTTCAGGCGATTGGTCAAACCAATGCCTGGGAGGTGAGTCGGATAGGAATGGATCTTGCGGCACTGCTCCAGAACCTCGCGGAGCGGGCCATCCCCGAGGCCGAGACCGGCCGGCTCCGGCTGCCCACCGAGCGCGACCTGGTGGCCTCGCTGGACATGAGCCGCGGAGCCCTCCGCGAGCAGCTGTCGATGCTGGAGATCCTCGGCTTCCTCGACCGCACCCAGGGCCGCGGTTCGTACCTGAACGCTCCGGATGCCCACTTCATCCGGCTCTACTTCGACCTGTGCCGCCAACTCGGCCACCTGAGCAACGAGCAGTTCTCGTCCGCTCGGGAGATGCTCGAGGTGTCGGTCGCCGAGGCCGCGGCGCGGAAGGCCACCGCCGACGACGTCGACGACCTGCGTGACCTCGTCGACCAGATGATCCGGGCCAGCGGCGACGGTAACGACGACCGCGCCTTGGAGGCGGACCTGGAGTTCCACAGCCGGCTCTACCGGATCGTGGACAACCCGATCTTCACCCTGCTGCACGACGGGCTTATCCACGCTCTGCGTAGCGAGGTGGTCGAGCGCCGACGCGTCGCGGTGGAGCGCGAACCGCTGCTCCCGGGCAAGACCCGGGTGATTGACACGGTGCACTACGGCATCGTCGAGGCGATCGGCGAGCGCGACACCGAAGGTGCCCGGCTCGCAATGCGCCGGCACTTCACCATCTGGTCGTCGCTCACCGGCAGCAGCTAGACGAGCGTCCCATCTGGTGCGCGGCAAACGGCCGCGCGCCCGCCGAACGCTACCCGCGTACCGGGACCCGGACCGACGGATCGGCCGGTGAGCGGCTTCGACCTGTACAGCGGAAGGACAACGATGAGCAACGCGAGCGTCGTCTTCGTCGGCATCGGCGCCATCGGCCTGCCGATGGCGACCCGGCTTGTCGCCGGGGGCCACCCGGTGACCGGGATCGACCCGGTGCCGGCCGCCCGGGAGCGGGCGGCGGCCGCCGGCATCGCCGTCGCGGAGCGGTTCTCCGCCGCCCCTCGCGCGGATTACGCGGTCGTCATGGTCGCCACGCCCGCGCAGCTCGACGAACTGGTCACCGACGCGCTGACCACGGAGCTGACCGGGCAGCGGTGGATCGTGATGAGCACCGTGGGCCCCGAGTCCGTCCGCGAGCAGGCGGCCCGGCTGGTGGCCGCCGGCGCGCGCGTCATCGACGTGCCGGTCACTGGTGGGGTGGCGCGGGCGCGCACCGGCGAGCTCACGTTGTTCGCCGCCGGCGACCGGGCGGACATCGACGCCGCAAGCCCCGTGCTCGCCCACCTGGGCACTGCCCACACCGTCGGCGACGCCGTCGGCGACGGCCAGGCCATCAAGGTCGTCAACCAGCACCTCTGCTCGGTGCACATCGTGGCCGCCGCGGAGGCGCTGGCCCTCGCCGGCAAGCTCGGACTCGACCGGCGGAAGGTGCTCTCGCTCGTGGAGCAGGGCGCCGCCGGCTCCTGGATGCTCTCCGACCGCGGGCCCCGCATGCTGCAGGGCACCGACGTCGAGGTCACCAGCGCCATCAACATCTTCGTCAAGGACAGCGGCCTGGTGGCCGCCGCGGCCCGGGCGGCCGACGCGCAGACCCCCCTGCTCGACATCGCCCGAGTTCGTTACGCGCAGGCGGCCGAGGCCGGCCTGGCGACGCGGGACGACTCTCGCGTCATCGAAACCTACTGAATCCCCCTTTCGCGCCCCCGCGTAGCAAGGAGCAGGAGATGACTGCTGCATCCCCCGTGGCAGCCCGCCACGACAGCCCGGCGAAGGTCTCGTTCGCCTCGATGATCGGCACAGCCGTCGAGAGCTACGACTTCTTCATCTACGGCACGGCCGCTGCCGCCTACTTCGGCACGGTCTTCTTCCACACCGAGGAGAAGCTGGTCGGCGTACTGGCGTCGTTCGCCACCCTGGCCATCGGTTTCCTCTTCCGTCCCCTTGGCGGCTACCTCGCCGGCCACTACGGCGACCGGCTCGGCCGCAAGACCGTGCTGATGTGGTCGCTCATCCTGATGGGCGTCGCCACCGTCCTGGTCGGCGTGCTGCCGACGTACGGCCAGGTCGGGGTCATCGCGCCGATCCTGCTGATCCTGCTGCGCATCCTTCAGGGCATCGGCTTCGGCGCCGAGTGGGGCGGCGCGGTCCTGATGGCCGTCGAGCACGCACCCGCCCGGCGCCGCGGTTTCTTCGGCGCGGTGCCGCAGATCGGCATCCCCGCCGGTCTGCTGCTCGCCAACGGCGCCTTCCTGCTCAGCGAGGCGCTGTTCACCGGCGACTGGGTGTGGCGGATGCCGTTCCTGTTCTCCATCGTGATGGTCGCGGTCGGTCTGTTCATCCGGTTGCGGATCGCCGAGTCGCCCGAGTTCACCGAGATGAAGGCCAACAACGAGATCCGCAAGGCCCCGGCGCTGGAGGTCCTCCGGCGTGACTGGCGGGTCATCCTGCGGATCATGGCGCTGCGGCTCGCCGAGACCGGCGGCTACTACGTCACCACCAGCTTCATGCTCTCGTACGTGGTGCTCGCCGAGCTGACCAGCAAGGAGAACGTGCTGATCGGCACCATGGTCGGCTCCGCGCTCGGTCTGGGGAGCCACCTGGCCTTCGGCGCCCTCTCCGACCGGATCGGCCGCAAGCGGGTCTTCCTCATCGGCTCGGTCTTCACGATCGCCTTCGGCGTGCCGATGTTCCTGATGATCAACACAGGCGCAGTCATCATGGTGGTGGTGGCCGTCGCCCTGGGGCTGCTGCTCAGCCACGACCCGATCTTCGCGGTCGAGTCGTCCTGGTTCTCCGAGCAGTTCCCGCGCGACGTGCGCTCCTCCGGCATCTCCCTGGGCTACAACGGAGCATCCCTGGTCGCCGGCCTGCTGCCCTTCGCGGCGACCGCCCTGTACGGCTGGATCGGGTGGATGGGCCCCGCCGTGCTGTTCACCCTGCTCGGCGTCGTCTCGACGGCCGCCGCCGCCTTCACCCGGGAGACCGCCCCCGCCCTGGTCGGCGAGGAGCCGAGCACACCGCGCCCGACCGAGCCCGCACTTGCCTGAGAGAACGAGAATCACATGACCACGATCATTGAACCGCAGCTCGACCGGTTGGACCTTCCGACCCGGGCCGAGCGGGTACGCGCCGCCGCGTACCGGATGCGGCACCACATCCTCAACATGGGCGAGGCCCAAGGGCAGGGCTACGTCGGCCAGGCCCTTGGCGCCGCCGACATGCTGGCCGCCGTCTACGTCGACCAGCTGCGCTACCGGCCGGACGACGAGCACTGGCCGGAGCGGGACCGCTTCCTCCTCTCCACCGGCCACTATGCGATCGCGCTCTACGCCGCCCTCGCCGAGGCGGGCATGGTGCCGGTGGAGGAACTGGAGACCTACGGTTCGGACGACTCCCGGCTGCCAATGTCCGGCATGGCGTCCTACACCCCGGGCATGGAGATCTCCGGCGGCTCCCTCGGGCACGGGCTGACCGTGGCGGTGGGGATGGCGCTGGGTCTGCGCCACCAGGGCTGTCCGGCCCGGGTGATCAACTTCCTCTCGGACGGTGAACTGGACGAGGGCTCGACGTGGGAGGCGGCCATGGGCGCCGCGCACCACAAGCTCGGCCGGCTCACCGCGCTGGTCGACATGAACGCCCTCCAAGCCGACGGACGGACCGAGACCGTGCTGCACATCGAGCCAGCCGAGGAAAAGTGGGCGGCGTCCGGCTGGTTCACCCAGCGGGTCGACGGCAACGACGTCGAGGCGCTGCTCGCCGCGTTCGACGCGGTCGCCGCGCAGTCGGATCTCACCGGCCGCCCGTCGGTGATCCTCTGCGACACCAGGATCGGCCGGGGCGTACCGCTGCTGGAGACCCGGGAGAAGGCGCACTTCATGCGGATCGACCCCGACGAGTGGGAGCCGTGCCGCCGGCAGTTGACCGACGGACACCAGGAAGTGGAGGCATGATGACGACCAGCGCGACCGCGACCCGGCGGCTGACCACCTCAGCGATGATCGCCTCGTTCGCCGACCCCGGCCAGCGCACCGCCAACGCGCCGTTCGGGCACGCCCTGGCGGCCCTCGCCGAGCAGGACGAGCGCGTGGTGGGGCTGACCGCGGACCTCGGCAAGTACACCGACATGCACATCTTCGCCGCGGCGCACCCGGACCGGTTCTTTCAGATGGGCATGGCGGAGCAGCTGTTGCTGGGTGCGGCGGCAGGCATGGCGGAGGTCGGCCTGGTGCCGTTCGCCTCGACGTACGCGGTCTTCGCCGCCCGGCGGGCGTACGACTTCCTCTGCCTCGACATCGCCGAGCCGAACCTGAACGTCAACATCGTCGGCGGCCTGCCCGGCCTGACGACCGGGTACGGACCGAGCCACCAGGCCACCGAGGACATCGCCATCTTCCGTGGCATGCCGAACCTGACCATCGTCGACCCGTGCGACTCGGTGGACATAGCCCAGGCGGTACCCCAGCTCGCCGCGGCCGAGGGTCCCACCTACCTGCGTCTGCTGCGCGGCAAGGTGCCCACGGTCCTCGACGAGTACGACTACACCTTCCAGCTCGGCAAGGCGGCGGTGCTGCGTGGCGGCCGGGACGTCGTCCTCGTCTCCAGCGGACTGATGACCATGCGCGCATTGCAGGCGGCGGAGCGACTCGCCCGGCACCACATCGACGCGGCAGTGGTCCACACGCCGACCATCAAGCCGTTCGACGCGCCCACCGTCCTCGCCGAGGTCGACACCGACCGGCTGGTGGTCACCCTGGAGAACCACACCGTGGTCGGCGGCCTCTTCGAGACCGTCGCCTCGGCCGCCGTCCGAGCCGGCGTCGGCAAGCGGATCGTGCCGATCGGTCTCCCGGACGAGTTCCTGGCCGCCGGCGCCCTACCCACCCTGCACGACCGGTACGGCCTCGCCACCGACCGGATCGTCGAGAAGATCCTCGGCGAGCTGGCGTGAGCGGCGGTGCGGCGGCGGACGCAGCGGTCGCCGCGGAGGCGGTCAACCTGTGGACCAACTCCCGGGCCGTGGACCGGGCCACCGCGGTGGCCCGGTGCCGGCGGATCCGGGCCGAGGCCGAGGCCGCCTCGACCGCGCTCGGCGGGCCCGTCCAGGTGGTGCTGCGCGGGGACTCGACCCTGCGCGGGCACGTCTTCGCCGAGACCGACGTGTTCATCACCGACTACAGCCCGGTCCAGCCAGGTCACCGGGACGCACAGCAGGTGCTCAGTCAGCATCCGATCGACCTGTGGTCCCGATGCCTGGGTTGGCCGTCCCCCGCCCGCCATCGGACCCGGCCGGGTTTCTCCTCGCCGAGCCGAACACGAATGCGGGGCTGACCATCCTGCGCTCCAGTTCCGCTGGCATGGGCGTTGACGAGAGCAAGCACAGCAGGCTCATCGAGGCGCAGCAACTGGCCATCGACGGCAGGATCCGCCTCCGACGACGCGCGGCGCCGTGATGGGTTCGCGTTGCGCGAGGACGGTCACGGCCGCGAGGGCCGTCCTGGCGGTCCCCGCCGTGGTCAGCTCAACGTAAAGGTCGCGTCGTCGACGTCGAAGGCCGTGACGCCGTTGCCGGCCGTCTCGCTGGCGGTGAAGCTGACCGTCGCGGTGCGCTCGGTGGTCGCCGTGCCGGTCGACATGGTGTACTGCCGCCACTGCGACCCGCCGTCGAAGGCCAGCGAGAACCTCGTCTTCGGGGGTATTCCGGTGACCGCCAGCCCCACGTTCAGGTAATCGCCACGGCTGGTCTCGGTGGTGGTGGTCCGGACCCAGAAGCGGACCGTCAGGTCGCAGTCGGCCGGCACCGTGACGGTGGTGCGCAGCAGGTCGGTACGCGTCACGTCCAGCCCGGCGAAGGTGGCGTACGCGCGGCCGGTGTGTGCGGGCCGGGTCGCGTCGCCGAGTACGACGATGCGGGGGCTGGCGGTCCAGCCGGTGGTGCCCCGCTCGAACCCCGGGTTCGCGTGGATCTGCCCGGTGCAGGGCGTGTCGGCCGCCGGCCGGCCGTAGGGCGCGCTGCCCGTGGTCAGGAGCAGCAG
This sequence comes from Micromonosporaceae bacterium KJ-029, assembly GCA_005402585.1. Classification (GTDB taxonomy): domain Bacteria; phylum Actinomycetota; class Actinomycetes; order Mycobacteriales; family Micromonosporaceae; genus Micromonospora. Next base: position 13,480 of record BIFP01000037.1, read on the forward strand.
GGCCCCAGCCGAGGCGATGGTGACGAAGGCCTTCATCAGTCCTCCCCGTGTCAAGGCATTCGAGATTGTCGACTAAATCGACCATGCTCGATGGGTGTCGGCGCGTCAAGCCCTTCCCGGCGTCAGCTCTGCAGGGCCGGGCGGATGGTGAGCGAGCCGACCTCGATGTCGTCCGGCTGCTCGACGGCGAAGCACACCGCGCGGGCGATCGCGACCGGGTCGATCCGAACTTCCGCATCCTGGCCGGATCTGCTCGCGGGCCTCCGGCGCCATGCCGTTGCCCAGGCCAGGGCGAGAAGCGCCTGCCGGCCGGGCTGAGCCGCCGCCAGCGGGACCGATGCCGGTTGCGGTGTTGGCGCACGAGGTCGGCCAGGTGGATCAGGGCTCGGTGACCCGCTCGGTGGGCATGTAGTGCGGTCGCAGCAGGTTCGGTACGGCGACCTGCACAGCGATTACGGCTAGGAACACCATCGCCATCGCCGGCAGTGTGCGGCGTACCAGCAGCCCGGTGACGGCGCCGAGCGTGAAGCCGAAGACGGCGTACCCGATGGGCGCGACACCGCGTGCGGCGAACAGGATCGCGCTGAACCGGTCGCCGGTCACCTGGTCGACCGGGACCGCCGCCCATGTCAGCAGCGCACTGAGCGTGCCGGCGACGGCCATGCTGGCAAGGCCGAGCACAGTCAGCTTGACCGCGATCCAGGGGCCAAGCCAATTTTCGGCGTCCGTTGACAGGCTCGCCACCTGCTGGCTGCCGGTGCTGCCCGGGTACGGGGCGCGGCGTCTGCTGGTGCGCCGACGGCTGTCTGACCAGCACCCGGCGTGGATGGCACCACTCTGGGTATGCGCCGCGACGTGGAATCCCTGGGACGGATCGTCGTGGTTTCGGCCGATGTCGGCGGCGGTCACGACGCAGCCGCCGCCGAGCTGACGCGGCGGCTGCGCGGCCGGGGCTTTGTGGTGGACCGGCTCAATTTTCTGGACGTGCTGCCCCGCCCGGCGCACTGGGCCTTTAAGGAGATGTACCGGGGCATCCTGCGCTGGCTGCCGTGGGGATATGACGTGCTGTTCGCACTCGGCAACCGGTCCCAAATCTCCGTTTCGGTGCTGCGGCTGCTGCTCCGCCCGGTCCGTCACCGGATGCGTCGGGCCGTCCCCACGGATACCCGGGTGGTGGTGACCACCTATCCGTTCGCCAACCAACTGCTCGGGCCGCTACGCCGGCAGGGGCGACTGAGCGTCCCGCTCATCACCTACGTGACCGACTTCGTCCTCCACCCCACCTGGCACTGCCCGGGCGTCGACGCCTACTGCGCAGTGCGACACGCGGAGGTGCATCCGGCCGGTGCGGCGAAAAACATCGACATCACCGTGGTCCAGCCGCTGGTGTCGCCGGCCTTCACCACCCCGTCGACCGTCGACCGCCGGCTCGCCCGGCAGCGCTTCGGCCTGCCGGCGGACGAGCGGCTTGCCCTGATCGTGGCGGGTGCCTGGGGGGCCGGGGAACTCAGGGCCACGGTGGCGGAGGTCGCTGTGACCGGCCAGGTACGACCGGTGGTGGTGTGCGGGCACAACGAGGCGCTGCGCCTGCAGCTGCGGGCCGAGCACCAGCACGTCTTCGGCTGGGTGGACGACATGCCGACCCTGATGCGCGCGGTGGACGTGGTAGTCGAGAACGCCGGCGGTCTGACCTGCCAGGAGGCCCTCGCCTGCGGGGTGCCCGTGGTGACCTATCGCCCGATTCCCGGGCACGGGCGGGCGAACGCCTCGGTCCTGGCCCGGTCCGGCCTCACCCGATGGGTGACCGACCGCGCCCAGCTCGGACCGGTCCTGGCGGCGCTGGTCGGCGACCCCCGGAGCCGACGCTCCGCCCGGCTGCCCGCACGCCCGGCCCGCGTCGACCCGGCCCAGCCGGAGCGCGACCCGGCCAGAGTCGTCGCCGAGGCGGCGAGCCGGGCCGGGAACGTACGGGGTGGCGAGCGTGGCGACCAGGCCCTCGTCGACTCGGCCGGGAATGCGACGGCGGTCGTCGCCACGCTACCCCAGTCCTCCGGCGGCCCCCGGTGAGCAGTGGTCCGGCCCAAGCCTGCTGGGCCGCGGCGGCGATGCTGCCGGCGCTGCACCTGGCGCCGGTGGTCACCATTCTGCCGACCGCCCGGCGGCGGTTCTTCCCCGGGCTGCACGGCGTCGGTCCACCGGACCGGGTCGCGCTCACCTTCGACGACGGCCCCGACCCGGAGTCCACCCCCGGGTTCCTGGCGGTGCTGGCCGAGCATCAGGTCCGGGCCACCTTCTTCCTGCTCGGCGCGATGTTGCAGCGGTCGCCCGATCTCGGGCGGGACATCGTCGCCGCCGGTCACGAGGTGGCGGTGCACGGCTGGCGGCACGACAACCTGCTGCTGCGTGGGCCAGCGGCCACCGTACGCGACCTGACCCGCGCCCGCGCGCTGATCACCGCTGTGGCTGGCCGGACGCCCCGGTTCCTGCGTCCGCCGTACGGGTTGCTGACCGGCGCGACCCTGGTGGCGGCGCGCCGACTAAGGCTGGAGCCGGTGCTGTGGAGCTGCTGGGGCCGGGACTGGACCGCAACGGCCACCTCCGACACCGTGTACGACACCGTCCGGGCGGGACTCGCCGGCGGGGGCACGATCCTGCTGCACGACTCCTCGTGCTCCGCCGCGCCGGACGCATGGCGGGCCGGGCTGGCCGCCCCGCCCCGGCTGCTTGCGGAGTGCCGGAGCCAGGGCTGGACGGTGGGCCCGCTCGGTGGGCATCGGGGCGTGGCCCGGTGACCGTCGCGGTGGTGACCGCGCTCGTCGCAGCCTTCTGCTTCGCGCTGTCCACCACGATCCACCAGCGGGCGGCAAAGCGGCAGCCGCCGTGGCGGACGCTGGATCCGCGGTTGCTGTGGCGGCTGCTGCGTACCCGGTTGTGGCAGTTGGGCTGGGCGCCGGACGCGGGCGCCATCCTCACCCAGGCTGTGGCCCTGCGTCACGGCCCGCTGGCCGTGGTCCAGCCGTTGCTGGCGACCGGGCTGTTCATGGCGATCCTGATCGAGGCGGTCTGGAACCGGCGGCCGGTGCAGCGCCGGGACCTCGTGGCGACCCTGGTCGGCGCGGCGGGACTGACCACGTTCCTGGTCACCGGGAACCCGTCGGCGGGGATCGACGACCCGGCCACCGCCGCGTGGTGGTGGGTGTCGGCCGGAGCCGCCGGCGCGGTGGTCACCTGCGTGGTGGCGGCTCGGCCAGCTACCGGCGCGACCCGCGGCGCGCTGCTCGGGGTGGCCACCGGAATCCTGTACGGCCTGGCCGCGGCTCTGCTCAAGGCAGTGGCGACCAGGTTCAACGGCGACCTGCTCGCGCTGGTCACGGACCCGCGGCTGGCGGGGCTGGCGGTGGTCTCGCTGCTCGCCGTGCAGCTCAACCAGAACGCGTTCCAGAGCGGGCGGATCGCCGCCCCGCTGACCGCGGCCACCCTCACCGAGCCGGTAACCGGCGTGGTCGTCGGGGTGACCGCGTTCCGTGAGACGCTCACGCTCGGCGGGTTCCGGAGCCCGCTCGTCGCCCTCGCCGCAGGCGCGATCGTGGCGGGCGTATGGCTGGCCGCCGACACGCCACGCAAGGCCCACTGAGGGAGCGCAACCAGCCGCGTTTGTATCGGCAACTCAAAGCCCTGCCCTGGGCGAAAATCCCGGTCCAGGACGAGACCAGCACACGCGGCCGCGGCCGCTACGAGATCCGCCGCCTGCAAGCAGTCACCTGCACCGCAGCGCTCGCCCTCGATTTCCCGTACGCCGTGCAACTGCTTGTCCGCTGCCCGGATCTTGGCGTCGGTCGTGGTGAGTTCCTCGATGAGTTCGCGGGTGAGATCGTGGTGGGTCTGGGCGACGCAGCCGACCGGTGGCGGCGCGGTGCGTAGCAGGTAGCTTGCCTGGCCGCGCGGTTGAGTCGGCGGCGGGTGGTCTTGCCTGATGAGGCGTCGATGGGGTTGACGCCGCAGAGGGCGGCGAACGCGGCCTGGTTGGCCAGTCGGTCGGGGTTGCCGCCGGCGGTGATGAGCAGTGCCGCGGCGGTGTCGGGGCCGACACCGTGCTGCTCGAGCAGCTGGTCGCCGCCGCCCGTCGGCACCTGGGACCGGAGACGGCGGTTCCGTCCTCCTGAGAGGGCAGCGCTTCCTGCCTCGGTGTTGGTGGCCGTGCTGATCTTCTTCGCGCTTCTCGGGGCGCGGCGGGTCACCACCGCGGTACGGCGTCACCGGTCGCCGGATCCCGCGCCAATCACCGACCTCTCGTTGGAAGGAAGTTCGTGATCACCACCAACCCCAGGCGCTTCGCCTGCGCCGCAGCCCTGAGCGTCGCGCTCACGATGTCCGCGTGCGGATCGCCGGATGATCCGCAGAGCGCCGAGGAGACACCGCACGGCTACGTCGCCGGTGCCGAGGAGTCGTCCGAGGCCCAGTCGGCCATCGCGTACGCCACCCGGGGGCCCGGCGACTGCACCTGCTCGACCTGACCACCGGGTCGGAGAAGGAGGTGGGCCTGTCGCTCGGCGCCGCCCGGCTCAGCGAGGACGGCCGTTTCGTCTACGTCGGCGACGGTGACCGGAGACTCGAGATCGTCGACGCCGGAGTCTGGACGGTCGATCACACCGACCACGTCCACTACTACCCGGCCACCGTCCTGACCGACGTACCGGCCGAGGCGCGGGTACTCCACGAGGAACCGTTCGACCCGATCGCACCGATCCTCAGCTTCACCGACGAGGACCAGGCGGTGGCGACGGCCAACGCGACACCGTTCGGCCTGGGTGCGTTCGTCTTCGGCAGCCAGGCGCGGGCGACCGGCCTGGCGGAACGACTCGACGCGGGCCGGGTGTCGGTCAACTGCGCCGCCGGCGCCGACCCGATGTCACCGCTGTCCGGTCGAGGCCTGAGCGGGTACGGGTACGAGGGCGGGCTGGAAGGACTGGCCGCGTTCGGCCGGCTCAAGGTGATCCAGCGGCCTTCGTGACCGCAGCCGGGAGCTCAAGGGCGTTCGGGTGGGCCCCAGAGACTCTTGCGGCCCGTTCTCGGGTCGGCCCAGAGGGCGCTGCCGTCGTCGGCGACCAGGGGGCCGGCGAACGGGGCGATCAGTTCCAGCCGTACGCCGTCGAGGTCTTTCTTGTCGGTGAAACAGAGGTGCATCCGGCCGTCCTCGGTGAGGGACGCGCCGTCGTGGGCGATACCGAGCGCGGCCAGCTCCGCGATCCGCCCGGCCACGTCGTCAATTCCCTGAAATCCGAGATGGTGTACGCCGGCCTGCGCCGCGGAGTGGGTGCCGACGCCGGTGAACTCCATGAGTTCGATTCGGGGCGGCCCCTCCTTGGAGAAGGAGATCCGGGCGTCGTGGAGGTGTGGTTCGGCGCTGGTGTGGTCGACGTACCGGTCGGTGCGGTACCGCGCGATGGGGCTGAAGGTGTACCCGGTCGCCGACGACCATCGCTCGATGGCTTCTTCGAGGTTGGGCACGAGGATTCCCACGTGCTCGATGAGCGGTAACACAGGGTGTTCCTTCCTAGGGGGTGGTCAGACAGTGTCGGATGCTGGGCAGCAGGGCGAGGAAGGCGCCGCCGGCGCCGGCCATGGTGGGGAAGACGTTGGTGGTGAAGCCGACGGCGACTCCGTACTCGTCGTCGGCGAACGCGGCGGATCCACCGGCCGCCTCGTGTCCGTACGAGCGGGGACCGAGGAAGGGCAGTTGCGGGAACGCCAGCTGTACGCCGGACCCGAAGTGGGTGTCGATGCCGAGCACGGTGTCGAGCCCTCTGGAGCGACTCGACCGCATCCGGTCGCGGGCCTGGGGACCGAGGAGCCGTACCCCGTCCACCGTGTCGAGCGTGGCGTAGAAGAGGCGGGCCAGATCCCGGGCGCCGGCCACTCCACTGGTGGAGGGCCACCCGGCGAGGGTCACCTTGCGGCTGTTGAAGAGATCCATGGTCTGGGCGAGTTGACTGGTCGATCCGGCCGGAATGATGCTCTGCGCGAGGAATCGAGCACGGCCTGGGGTGAGCGTGACGCGCTCGTACCGGATTCTTTCGATCCGGTTGTGCTGTTCGGGCGGGGTGCCGATCCAGAGGTCGAGCCCGAGGGGTCGGGTGATCAGTTCGGCGAGGTACTCGCCGACGGTGCGGCCGACGGTGCGCCGGAACGCGCCGTTGAGCAGGGTGCCGTAGGTGAATGCGTGGTAACCGTGCCGGACTCCCGGCTCCCAGTAGGGCTCCTGGGTCTCGATCGCCTCCTCGTCTCGCCCGGCGAGCAGATCGTCCAGGCTGAGTCGTCGGTCCAGGGCGGCCAGCCCTGAGCGGTGGGTCAGCACGGTGCGGGCGGTGACGGTGGCGGTGGAGTCACGACGAAACGCCGGCCAGTAGTCGCCGAGCGGCGCGTCGAGGTCGATGAGTCCGGAGTCGTGCGCCATCGCCGCCGCGATAGCGGTCACCGCCTTGCTGATCGAGAAGACGAGTTGCAGCGAGTCGGAAAGGTAGTCGCCACCGACCAGGTCGACAACCGGTTGGCCGTCGCGGTAGATGGCCAGAGCCGCGCCGCCTTGGCCTTGGGCGGCCACGACCCGGGCGAAGACGTCCGCCAACGGTTGGAACGGCGGCGCGGCGAACCCGGCCACGGGTACCACCTGTGGTTGGTTCATCTCACTGGTAGATCGAGGCGAGTTCGGCGCGGAAGTGCGCGAGGCCCTGCCGCAACTCCCCGATCGGGTCGGGTGACATGTCGATCTCCTCAACCGCCCACCCCCGCCACTGGTTGTCGCGGAGAATCTCCATCCACTCGGTCCAGTTGACGGTCCCGGAGCCGAGGATCCGGAAGTAGGTGAGCATCGTGGCGTGCCGCTGTTTCGGGTCGCCCCGCAGGACATGACCGGAGAGCGGTTGTGCGCAGTCTTTCCAATGCATGGTCGGGATCCGGTCGATGTGCTCTCGCAACACCCCGACCGGATCCGCGCCGTCGAGCGTGATGTGGCCGGCGTCCGGGCAGAGCTGCACCGTGGCCGGGTCGGTCAGTTCGAGGACGGTGGCGATGTCCTCGTTGCGGGAGCAGATCGAGTACGCGTCGGTGTGGATCGCGATCCGTACGCCGTAGCGCCCGACGATCTCGCCGAGTCGGTTCATCTGCTCGGCGTACCGTTCGTGAAACTCGCGGGAGACCGGGGCGGTGAAGTCCGCGGTGGTGGCGCTCTCGTCCGGGCTGTCGTATTTGAACCGGGACCGGGGCAGGTTTCCCATCGTGATGATGTCGGCGCCGACCTCGGCCAGGAACGCGGCATGGTCGGCCATGAACCGGTCGGCGTACTCCTGGCGGGCCGGGTCGTCGAGCACGTCCCCGACGATCGGCCGTCCCGGTGTGTAGCTGGAGGTCAGTACCAGCCCACGCTCGTCGAGTGCCCGTTTGACACCTGCCGCGTCCCCGTACGCCCGCAGCGCTCCGACCCAGTCTCCCGGTGCCGGGGCGAGTTCGACCCCTTCGAGGCCCGCATCACGAACTCCGTTGAACATCTTGTCGAAGTAGTATCGGGGGGCCTTCTCGAACGCCTCGGTCCACTGCGGGTATGGCAGATCCTCACCGAGCCCCCAGAAGCCGGTGTTGAAGAACGTGATGATGTCGGTGCCGAAGCGGATGTTCGTCATCGGGAACCCCCCGGGATGTCCACCCACTGACCGGAGACGGCGGATTCGTGAACCGCCTCGACGATCTGCTGGATCCGGGCCGCATCTTCGAAGTCGGGACGGGCCGGTTCGCCCTTGACGATCGCCCGGACGAACTCCTGGAACTGGATGGCGGACACCTCCACATACCCGGTGCCGAGTCCGGCGAGCCGCCACCAACCATTGGGGTGCTGCCCGTTGGTGTGCACGGTCCGAAAGCCCTGGTGGTCGGCGGGTTCGTCCAGATAGGAGACGCGGAACTCCTCTCGGCTGTTCCAGTTGAACTCGACCGCGCCCTTGCTGGCGTCGAGTTCGAACGCGAACCGGTTCTTCCGGCCCGAGGCGTACGAGTTGACGGAGAAGCTGCCCAGTGCCCCGTTCGCGAACTCGGCGAGCCAGACCCCACTGTCGTCGATCAGGTCCTGGTCGAGTCGCTCCGACTCGGTTACCCAGCCCAGGTCGCCGGCAGCCTTTGCCCGGAGCCGGGCGGTTACCCGGGTGATGTCACCGAAGAGCCACTGCGCCACATCGATGACGTGGGAACCGATGTCACCGACCGTGCCGGAACCACCGGTCGACTTCCGGGCCCGCCACCGGTCCGGGTCAGAGTTGAAGCTCGTCTCCTGAAGGTAGGAGGCCCGAAACTGAAGCGGTGCGCCCAGCTTGCCGTTCTCCAACAGTTGTTTGGTGAACGAGATCGCCGGGGTGTGCCGGTAGTTGAATCCGACCTGGGTGACCACACCGGCGGCGCGGGCCTTCGCCGCCATCCGGAGCGCCTGGTCGGACCGGTTCGTGATTGGTTTCTCGCAGAACACGTGCTTTCCGGCCTCGATCGCGGCGAGGGCAATGTCCTCGTGCAGGTCGGGCGGGGTGCAGATGTCGACGATGTCGATGTCCGGACGGGCGATGACCGCTCGCCAGTCAGTCTCGCTGCTGTTCCACCCGAGTTGGTCCGCCGCGGCGGCGGCCGACTCCGGTGTCACGTCAACCAGCACCTCACGACGCAGTGTCACACCCAGGTCGTCCGCGATGGGTGCCAGGGCGTACGCGAGACTGTGTGCCTTTCCCATGAAACCGCCGCCGATGAGCGCGACCGAAAGCTCAGTCACCGTGTGTCTCCCCGTCCCTCTGACTGGTTCTCTGGTCCAGCCTCGCGTACATGCCGATCATGGTCTTGCGTCTGACGGACCGACCGTTGCCTCCGACCGTCGACCGGCCTCATCGAGGACTGATTCCAGCGCCGTCGGGTCGTGCGCGAACCGCCCGAGAAAGAGCCCGTCGACGCGGTCACCCAATGCGGTGAGGAGTCCGGGGCCGGCACTGCCGCCGTAGATGAGTCGATCGCTGGCGCGAAGGTGCCCGCCGAGCACGACGCAGACCTCCCGGATGTGGTCGACCGAAGCCGGCCGCGCGGCCCCGATCGCCCAGACCGGCTCGTACGCCACCACGATCGGCCCGCGTGCGCCCGCCGGGAGGGAGCGTTCGAGTTGCGCGACACAGAACTCCGCCGCCGCCGTCGGTGACATCTGTTCGGTTTCGCCGACACAGACGACCGGGACGAGGCCGGCGTCGAGCGCCGCACGCGTCTTGGCGGTCACCACGTCATCGGTCTCGCCGAAGATACGACGTCTCTCCGCGTGGCCAACCTCCACGTACCGGCACCCCATCTCGGCGAGAAGCGGACCACTCACCTCACCCGTGAAGGCGCCACTCGGCTCCCAGAAGAGATCCTGTGCCCCGGTAGCCACCGACGTGTCGGCGAGTTCGGCGAGGACCGGTGCCAGCACCGGGAACGACGGGAGGACGAAGAGGTCCACCCGTCGGTGGCGACGCGCGATCTCGGCGACCCGCCGGGTCCAGTCGAGCGTCTGTTGGTAGCCGAAGTACATCTTCAGGCTGACCCCGACTACTGGCACGACTCGTACCCGTTGAGGATCTCCACCTTCTCGGCGGATGCCGACGCCTCGTCGAACTCGTACGACAGCCACTCCCGGGCAAGCCGGCGGGCGAGTTCGAGCCCCACCACCCGCTGGCCGAACGTGAGAACCTGTGCGTTGTTGCTGAGCACCGCTCGCTCGACCGAGAAGCTGTCGTGCGCGGTCACCGCGCGGATGCCGGGGACCTTGTTCGCGGCGATCGCCACGCCGAGCCCGGTGCCGCAGACCAGCAGCGCACGGTCGGCCTTCCCTTCGGCCACGAGTCGGGCTGCGGCGACGGCCACGTGCGGGTACGCGGTGTGACTGTCGGCGTCCACTCCGACGTCCCGCACCGACTCGACCAGATCGTTGGATTCGAGGTCCGCCTTCAGGACCTCCTTGTAGTCGAACCCGGCGTCGTCCGATCCGACGACCACACGAATCTTCCTGCTCACGGCGTCGCTCTCTTTTCGGAGGCCAGGACGGCGTGCACCGCCCGGGTGATGAGTGCCAGGGAGACCGCCCCGGCGTCCGGCGTACCAAGGCTCTTCTCGGCGTGTGGTCGCGCGCGGCCCTTGCGCGGCAGCAGGTCGGCGGTCGATTCGGCCGCGGTTTGCGCTACCGCGGCGGCCCGGTCCCATGACTCCGCAAGCGACTGCCCGTCATCGGTCCCGCGGCGAAGCGCGACACTGAACGGCAACAGCACGTCCACCATCGTCTTGTCGCCGATCTCTGCCTTGCCGTAGCGCATGATGGCCTGTGTCGCCGCCTCCACCCCGGCGGTGACCTGCTCCCGGGTCGGTGTGGTGATGTCGTCGCACGCTGCCGCGACCGACCGCAGTGCCGCGCCCCAGAGTGCGCCCGAGGTTCCCCCGGCCCGGTCGGCCCAGGCATCGGCGGCCCACACCAGCGTGGTGCTCGCGCCAGCCCCCCGCGACACCGCGTCGCGGGCGGCGTCCAACGCCGCGCCCGCGCCGCGCCGCATCCCGATCCCATGGTCACCGTCCCCGGCGACCGCGTCGATCCGCCCGAGTTCGGCGGCGTTCCGCTCGACAACCCCGAGAACCGCTTCGAGTACGGACACCACCCGCGCCGCCGCGCGACGCGACTCGGGGGTGGCCTCCCGAATCACCGCGTCGGCGATGACCACACCTGGAGTGTCCACAAAGGGTTCGACGGGAGCGACCGCCTTGCGGTAGGCGGGTGTGTCCGCCGGGGCACGCCAGAACTCCTCGAGTTCGCGGTCGAGCCAGGTGAGGGTCAACGACGCGCCGGCCATGTCGAAGCTGGTGACGAACTCACCAACGTCCGGATCGACGATCTCCAGGCCGACGGCGGTGAACAGTTCCGCCACTCGCCGGTAGACGACGAACAACTCCTCGTACTTCACCGAGCCGAGGCCGTTGAGGATCACCGCGACCCGGCTGCCCGCGATCTGGGTCACGCCCTCCGGCAGCTCGCGGAGAAGCGTGGCGACGAAGAGTTCCGCGAGCTGGTCGGCAGTCGGTACGTCCTGTTCGCCGATGCCGGGTTCCCCGTGGATGCCCATGCCGACGCCCATCCGCCCGGCAGGCACCGTGAACAGCGGCCGGTCCGCGCCCGGCAGGGTGCAGCCGGTGAACGCGACCCCGAAGGACCGGGTCCGGTCGTTGGCGAGCCGGGCGACCCGGGCCACCTCGGAAAGCGGGTGACCGGCCTCGGCCGCGGCCGAGGCGACCTTGAACACCACCAGATCGCCGGCGACGCCACGGCGTTTGGCGGTCTCGTCGGGGCCAGCGCTGGAAACGTCGTCGGTGACCACGACGGTCTGACACGGGATGCCCTCGGCGATCAGTCGTTCCTGTGCCTGGTCGAAGTGGAGAACGTCCCCCGCGTAGTTGCCGTAGGTCAACAGGATCCCGGCACCGGTGTCCGCCGCCTTCGCCACGCTGTAGACCTGCTGTGCAGACGGGGACGCGAAGAGGTTGCCGAGCGCGGCACCATGGGCCAGCCCCGGTCCGACCAGGCCACCGAACGCCGGGTAGTGGCCGGAGCCGCCGCCGATGACCACCGCCACGCTGGCTTTCGCCGGACGGTTCCGGCGGACCACTCCGCCGGGGACCGGGCGAACCCACCGTCGGCTCGCGGCGACGAAACCCTCGATCATCTCGTCGGCGAACGCGGCCGGGTCGTTGAAGAGTCGGGTCATGGTTACGCCGCCTCGACGGAGAGCCGGTAGGCACGGGGCGACACTCCGTACGAGGACTTGAAGAGCCGGCTGAAGTGCGCGGCGTCGTATAGCCCCCACCTGGCGCCGATCCGGCTGATCGAGAGTTCCCCGGACGCCCGGTCGGTGAGGTCCATCCGGCAGTGTTCGAGGCGCCGCAGGCGGATCCAGCCACTGATGGTGTGCCCGTCCGCCTCGAAGAGCCGGTGCAGGGTACGGGTGGAGACGTTCTGGGCGAGCGCCACCCGGTCCGGGGTCAGGTCCATGTCTCCGAGGTTCTGCTCGATGTACTCCTTGGCCCGTTCCAGGGTCCGCATCGAGCCGATCGCGGTGGGCACCGACTCCGCGCACATGAGCGCCATCAGCCCGACCAGGTAGTAGGCGAATCGGCCGGGGTTGCCGGGCCGGTAGTCGTCAAGTTGTGCGGCGAGCCCGTCGAGCAGGTGGGCGATCAGGCTCGCGGTGCCGCTGTCGGTGGCCCAGCGGCTGCCGTCGGCGGCGTCAAGTGCCTGTCTGGACGGCCCGAGTGCCTCGGCTGGGATCCGGATGATGAGAAGTTCGGAGTCGACGTCCGCGTTGACAGCCAGCCGCCCGTGGTTGCGTACCATGCAAAGGTCGCGGTGCGACAGGTCGGTCCGGTGGCCGCCGAACGTGATGGTGGCGGAGCCGGCGCGGGAGTACAGCGCGAGGTACGGCCAGGCGGCCGCGTCGCCTCGTTCCGGCTCCGGGAAGGTCCACTGCCCGGGCTGAACCTTGGCCACCTGGAGACGGTCGTACTCGGCGACAGAGAGCAATCCAGCGATAGCGATTGGTGATGGTGCCATCTCTACCTCCTTGGGCCTGCTCCGGAAGTTACACGTGTAATCTGGCCTCGGTCTACACGTGTAACCTGCTTGTTATCAGGGAGGACATCAACTCGAAACAGGCGGATGGTTCTGCCCAGCCCGATCGGCTGAGGCCCGCGTTCGATCAGGCGGTGTCCCGCGCGATCAGGCGGAGCAGCTCCCGCTCACGGGGCTTGTCCGTACGGTCGTCCAACGAGTGGAGGACCATTTCCACCACATGCTCCGCGAAACCGTCCGCATCGATCTCGATGGTGGTGACGCCGATCCGGGCCATCGGGATGTTGTCCACCCCGATGACCGCGAGGTCGATCCCGGCGCGGAGCCCGCGGGAGGAGAGACCGGCGCCGAGCATGATCGCTATCTCGTCGTTGTGGGCACAGACCGCTGTGATCGGCTCCGCCATCTTGGCCCACGCGTCCAGCGCACCGAAGAAGGTGCTCGCATCGTTCGGGTTCACCACCCTCAACGACGGCTCCGGGAGACCGAGACGCTCGCACGCCCGACGTGCACCGGCCAGCCGCTCGGTCGCGATCAACTCGACGCTCTGGTCCGCCGGGAACGCGTACCCGATCCGCCGGTGGCCCTTGGAGTGCAGATACTCGACCTGCATCTCACCCGCGCGCCCGTGCGGCAGGACACCCTGCACCGCGACGAGCTTGGCCCGGGAGTCCTGGATCGACGACATCTCCGGTGCCGACAGACCGCCCATCGACACGACCAGGGCGGGCGCCACCATCGGCCAGAGTTCGGCCAGCGGCCGAACCTGCTCGGAGTAGCGGTGACTCAGCAGTACGAACCCGCGCTGGGCCAACGCCACGTCCAGCCCGGAGAGGATCCGATCGGCGATGTAGCCATACGTGTAGTCCCGGACCAGGGCCAACACGATGTCGCTGCGCCCCAACCGCAGGGACCGGGCCGGCGCGTACGGGATGTGTCCCAGTCGTTGCGCGGTGGCGAGCACGTGTTCGCGGGTGGCCGCCGAGACCGATCGGTTCGGTACGTTGTTCAACACGTAGCTGACGGTGGCCCGGGAGACACCGGAGGCCCGTGCCACATCCGCGCTCGTTACTCGCCGACTCGGCTTCGGTTTGGGGTCGCCCTCGTCGCCGGCCATCTGATTCGTCCTCTCGGTGGTCCCGCGGCCCGTGTCTCGCACGCCACGTCGGCCCATATTGTCGCGCAGGCCATGGCGGGTTCGCCGTGGCCTGCGCGGGCAATTTATCGCTCCGGCTACTTGCGCTGGTATTCCGTGTCCATGGCGCTGAGCACCTCGCCCGGGGTTCCGGTGCCGGCGAGCATCGCCTGGATCGCGGAGTACATCGACTGCTCGACCCGGGCGTTCGGCCAGTTCTGGTTCAGGAACGGAACGGTCTTGCCGTCCGCGAGGTACTGGTTGATGACCGCGAGAATCGGGTCGCTGATCGGTTCTCCGCTCGGGATCGATGGGATCGCACCCTTGAGCGCTCCGTTGTAGACAGCCATGATCTGCGGCGACGCGAGGTAGTCCACGAACTCCAGGGCGAGCTTCTTGTTCTTGGCCTTGGCGTTCACCGCGGCGCCGCCCGCGCTGGACGCGGCGAGGAGCGCCTGGGCCGGGTCGCCGTCGCCGAACGGGATGAAGGAGAACGTCGCGTCCGGCGCCGCCTTGTCAAGCGCACCCAGTTGGTACGCGATGCTGAACATGGCGACGGACTTGCCGGTGGCGACCAGGTTGATCTGCTGCTCGGTGGAGGTGCCGGTGGAGTTCTCGTTGAAGCACCCCGCCTTGATCATCTCCTGGTACCGGTCCAACGCCAGCTTCCAGCCGTCGTTCTTCGCGAAGGAGGTCTGACCACCCTTCAACTGCTCGTCGAAGTTCGGGTCGGCCGCGTAGACCAGCGACGGAACCAACGAGTAGAGCGGGTTCTGCGTGTTGTTCAGTGCGGAAGCGCCGAGCGCGTACGCCGACTTGCCGGCGGACTTCGCGGCGGCGCAGAACGGAATGACCTCGGCCCACGTCGTCGGGGCGGCGACCTTGACCTCAGCGAGAGCAGCCTCGTTGTAGATCGGCCCGAACGCCGTCACCGTCGGCGCCATCAGGTAGGTCTTGCCGTCGATCTCGGTGAGCGGCTTGAGCTTCGCCGGGTACTTCTGCACCCAGTCGTGGCTGGAGAGGTCCTCCAGGTAGCCACCCGGCGCGATCTGTCGGATCGCGCCAGGGTTCCCGTCGCTGGGCCAGACGAAGACCACGTCCGCGGCGGTGCCGGCGCTGATCTGCGTACGCAGTGTCGCCTGATACTGCTCGACATCGGCGGTCGTCACCACGACCTCCCGATCCGGGAAGTCCTTCTTGTACTGCTCCACCACCGCGTCGATGCCGAGCTTCTCCGAGCCCTTCCACGCGATCGTCAGCTTGTTACTGGACCCACCCGAGGACGAGTCCGTGTCGGTGCTACAACCGGCCAGTACCAGAGCGACCGCGCCGGCGGCGGCAACACCACCTGTCAACCGTCGAGAAAGCCTTATCACTGGGATTCCTTTCGTGGAGTGTTGCTGCTAACCCTTGATTCCGCTGGAGAATCCCTGGATCAGCGACTTCTGGAGGAAGAAGAAAGCGACCAGCACCGGGAGGACGCCGAGAATAAGAGCGGCGAAGATGAGTTCCCACTGGGAGTCGTACTCGCCGACGAACGTGTAGATCGCGACCGGGAGGGTCTGGTTGCTGGTGCCGCTCAGGTAGAGCAGGGGCTTGAGGAAGTCGTTCCAGATGAAGAGCCCATTGAGGATCACCACGGTGCCGGTGACCGGGCGCAACAGCGGGAAGACGACCTTGAAGAACGACTGGGCCGGTGAGCACCCGTCGATCGACGCGGCCTCCTCGTAGTCCACCGGGATCTGCCGGAGGAACTGTACGTAGAGGAAAAGCGAGAACGGTAGTCGCAATCCCACGTAAATAATGATCAGCGGGAGGATGCCGCCGAGAATGCCGATGTCACGCATCGTGCGATAGAGCGGGATGAGCCCTAATTGAAACGGCACCAACAGCCCGATCATGAACCCGTAGAACGCGAGGCTGGACCACTTTGAGGTGATCCGGGCCAGCGGGTACGCGGCGAGCGACGAGAGCAGCACCAGCAGCGCGACGCTCACCACGGTGATGATCACACTGTTCCCCATGGCGCCACCGAGGCTCGCCTGATTCCAGGCATCGGTGAAGTTCGCGAATGTTGGAGCCTTCGTCGGCGCCACCGGGGAGGAGAGGTCGTCTGCCGGACGGATCGACAGGTTCACCAGGATGTAGATCGGGAAGAGGAAGAGCAGGGCGACGATGAACATCACGCCCTCAAGGGATCTGGTCCGCCACGTGTACCGCTTCATCGCTTACCCCCGCGCAACAGGAACCGGTACTGAAGGACGGCGACGATCGCGACGAAGAGGGTCAACACCACGGAGAGCGCGGCGCTGTAGCCGAACTCCCCGTACTGGAACGCGTTGCGATACAACAGCGTGGACAGCGAGTCGGTGGACTGTGCCGGGCCTCCCTGTGTGGTCACCCAGATCTGGTCGAAAATCATGAAACCTCGTACCAGGGAGAGCATCAGGTTGACAGTGATCGCCGGAGCCAGCAGTGGCCGGATGATGTGCCAGAACTTGCTGAAGGGTCCGGCGCCATCGAGAGCCGCCGCCTCCAGTTGGTCCTCGGGAACGCCCTGCAGACCAGCGAGATAGATGATCATCGCGTACCCGGAGAACTGCCAGACCACGATCCCGGCGATGGCCCAGAGCGCGATGGCTGGATCACCGAGCCAGTTGCTCGCCAGACCACCCAGACCGATCGACCGCAGCACCTCGTTGATCGGGCCGTCCGGCGTGTAGATGAACTGCCAGAGGAACGCCACCACCACCGAGATGATGACCACCGGCATGAAGAAGATCAGCCGAAGTGCGTTCCGGCTCTTGATCCGGGTGTTCAGGGCGAGCGCCAGGAGAAGACCGATGACGTTCTCGGCGATCGTGATCGCGACCACGAGCAGGAGCGTGTTCTTCAGTGCGCCGAGCGCCTGAGGGTCGTCGAAAAGTCGGGTGAAGTTGTCGAGCCCGACGAACGACCAGTCCGGGTTCAGCCCATCCCAGTCGGTGAAGGCGTACCCGGTGCCCTGGACGCTGGGGATCACCACAACGAAGAGGTACGGCACCGCCGCCGGCAGCATGAAGAGCCACAGCCACGACCGCCGCGACTTCCGTCGCGGCGTGGTCGGCGCCGGCGTTGGGTGCCCGTCCCCGACTGGAGTGGCCGGGTTTGCCGAGAGAATCCGCAGGTCGTTCATGCCTCCGACTTCCATGAGACTCGGTACTGACTCATCGCCGGGTCAACTCTGCGTCCCGGCGAGGGCGCCCGTCTTGGACGGGAAGGACGGGCTCTTGGTGTTGCCGGTCACAACACCGCCACGTTTCCATGATCAGAAACCTTCACGCAGCGTGACACGTGAAGGGTCCATGGCGGATCGATATACACGGGGGCGCCGCGAACCTGGCACCGGTGAGATCGACTATCCGGCCACTGCCCGTGCCCTGGCCCACCTCGGCTACGCCATGTGGGTCACTTCCCACCTCAGGTGAGCGCGCGAGCGCGCGTCACGCCCCGGCGTCGGCCCCGTCGCGCGCCGCCCTTGTATCAGTCACGTGAACTTGTGTGAACACTGGCTACGCAGGTCATCGGCCGTTCGGACGAGCCTTGTTGTCGGTTTCGGGAGTTTGCTAGTGAACATGTTCCCGCCTCTTGTTCACTGTCACTTAATCCAGTAGAACACGTGTAGGTCCGTTGGGCGACCCAGCTACCTCGTGGTTCTAGGAGGACTACTTCATGGCTCGTTCACACCGCGCGGGCGCCTCCTCGCCCGCCATCTCTCGCCGCGGGGTCCTGCAACTGGGCGGCAGCTTGGCGCTCCTGCTCGCGACCGGCGCCTGCGCCGCGGACAGCGGTTCGAAGGAGAAGAACGGCGCCTCCGGCGGCCCTGCCGCCCAGACGCTGCGCATCGCGGTCTCGAACTACCTGTCGAGCTGGGACCAGGACTTCGTCGGCTTCGACCTGACCGCGCTGATGCTCTACAAGAACGTCTTCCCGTACATGATCGACTATGGGGTCACCAACGCGGGCGACAGCCAGATCCTCGACACCCAGAACATCACCCCGACGTTCGCCGAGTCCTTCGAGCCGGACGCCGAGCAGAAGGTCTGGACGCTCAAGCTGCGCCGTGGGGTCAAGTTCGCCAGCGGCAACGAGATGACGGCGGCCGACGTGAAGTGGTCCAAGGACCGCGCCTTCGCCGCCCAGGCCAACGTGGCCGGCATCTACCGCACCATCGGCCTGACCAGCCCCGACCAGGTCAAGGTGGTCGACGACTACACCGTCGAGTTCCACCAGGAGTTCCCCAGCGCCCTCACCCGGCAGATCCAGGCGATCTCGCTGTACGTCTTCGACTCCGTCGAGGCCGAGAAGCACGCCACGGCCGGCGACCCGTGGGCCAAGGAGTGGTTCGCCAAGAACGCCCCCACGGGCGGCTACTACAACGTCGTCAAGGCCACCCAGGGCCAGGAGATCGAGTTGGCCGCGAATACCGGCTACCCCGGGCCGGACCCCGCCAAGACGCCCACCATCCGGATCTCGGTGGTGCCCGCCGCCGCGAACCAGCGCCTGCAACTGCAGGCCGGTGACATCGACGTCGCCCTCGGCGTCAGTCAGCGCGACATCCAGGACCTGAAGAAGGCGCCCGGCATCAAGGTCATCTCGGCCGCCAGCAACCGTCAGGTCGCCATCCAGATGTCGGTGACCGCGGCGCCCTTCGACGACGTGAACGTCCGCAAGGCCCTCGCCCACGCCGTGCCGTACGAGCAGATCATCAACAACGTGTACGGCGGTGACGCGCGCCCCGCCAAGAGCCCGGTACCGCTGGACATGCCCGGGTACGACGAGAGCGGCTACCCGTTCACCCACGACCTCGACCAGGCCCGGGCCGCCCTGTCGGCGTCCGGCCGGACCTCGGTCGACTCGGAACTCGTCTTCGAGGCCGACAACGAGGAGCAGCAGCGCATCGCCGTCCAGGTGCAGAGCGAGGCCGCGAAGGTGGGGATCAACCTCAAGCTGACCCCGCTGGACCCGGCCACCCTCGGCGAACGACGGACCCGGAAGAACATCCCGCTGCAACTGACCTCGGGGCAGCTCTGGGTGAACGACGTCGAGTACATGCTCGCGACGAGTTTCGTGCGGGGCGCCAACCTCAACTACTCCAACTACACCAACCCGGAGATCGAGCAGATCTACGAGCGGTCGCACACCACCGTCGACGAGTCGGCCCGCAACGAGCTGTGGAAGCGGGTGCAGCAGATCCTCGCCGCGGACGTGCCCTGGGTGGTCATCTGCCAGCCCAACTTCAACCTACCCGTACGGGACAGCGTCGCCGGCTGGGTCCAGCCGATGGACGGCCTCGCCCGCCTGCGCTACCTGTCCGCGTCGGCCTAGGCGCACCCGGCATCCCGCATGCGCATCCTCCGGTTTGTCGTCAGGCGACTGCTCCAGCTCATCCCGGTGCTGCTCGGCGTGGTCGTCCTGACGTTCCTCCTGGTCCGGGTACTCCCTGGCGACCCGGTACGGACCATCCTCGGGCAGAACGCCAGCGAGGCGGACGCCGCCGCGGCCCGCGCCCGTTTCGGGCTGGACCAGCCGTTGTGGCGGCAGTTCCTCGACTACCTCGGCGGACTGCTCACGGGTGACTTCGGCACCTCCATCCAGAGCGGCGGCTCGGTCGGCGCGGAGATGGCGCTGCGGGTCGGCCCCACGCTGGAACTGGTCGTCATCGCCGTCTCCATCGCCCTGGTGGTGGCCACCGTGCTCGGGGTGTGGTCGGCCCGGCGCGCCAACCGGTTCGGCGACCACGGCATCCGGCTGTTCGCCCTGGCCGGCAACTCCGTACCGGAGTTCTGGCTCGGCCTGGTGCTGGTACTGGTCGGCTACAGCATGCTGGGCTGGTTCCCCGCACCCAGCGGACGGGTGGACCCGGACACCAACCTGACACCGCTGACCGGCGCCGATCTCGTCGACGCCGCCCTCACCGGGAACGGGCCGGCGTTCGCCAGCGCCGCGGCGTACCTGGCGCTGCCGGTGCTCACCCTGGTCGTCGGCGTGGTGGCGCCGCTGTTGCGCAGCGTACGGGCCTCCGCCCTGGAGGTGCTGAACTCGGAGGCGTACGTCGCGGCGTCGGCGCACGGACTGCCGCGGCGCACCCTGCTCTATGGCTACCTGATGCGGGCGACCCTGCTCCGGCTGCCGTCGCTGGCCGCGCTGGTCTTCGGCACCGCCATCGGTTCCACCGTCCTGGTCGAGTACGTCTTCTCCTGGCAGGGCTTCGGCCAGTGGGCGCTGCGCGGCCTGCTCTACCGCGACTACCCGGTGGTGCAGGCGTCCGTGCTGGTCATCGCGCTCTGCTACGTGCTGGTGTTCCTCATCGCCGACGTGGTCCACGCGATTCTCGACCCGAGAGTGAGGATCTGATGACCGACCTGCGCACCGCCGGCCCGGCGGAGGCCCCGAAGGCGGTCAGGGGCAGCCGGGACAGCCGCTTCTCCCGCGTACTCATCATCACCGGCTCGGCCATCCTGATGCTGGTCGCGGCGGCGGCGCTGGGCGCGCCCCTGGTCAGTTCCTGGGGAGCGACGGAGATCGACCCGGCCAGCACGCTCGCCGCCCCGGGCGGCAGCCACCTGCTCGGCACCGACAGCAACGGCATGGACATCTGGAGCCGGGTGCTCTACGCCGCACGGCTGGACCTGGGCATCGCGGTCGCCGCCGTCGCGCTCGCCGTGGTGGCGGGCACGCTGCTCGGCCTGGTCGCCGGGTACCGGGGCGGCTGGCTCGACGACGTGCTCATGCGCGCGGTCGACATCCTCCAGGCATTCCCCACCTTCATCCTCGCGTTGGCCGTGGCCGCCCTGCTCGGCAACGGCACCGTCAACCTCATCATCACCATCGCGGTGGTGAACGCCCCGGCGTACGCGCGGCTGGTCCGCGCCGAGGTACGCACCCAGCGCGAGTTGCCGTTCGTCGACGCCGCCGTGACCTCCGGGGCGTCCACGGTGGGCATCCTCTGGCGGCACCTGCTGCCCAACAGCCTCACCCCGGTACGGGTGATCGCCCCGCTCAACTGCGGCTGGGCGATGCTCACCCTGGCCGGCCTCTCCTTCCTCGGCCTGGGCGTGAGCATCCCGACCGCCGAATGGGGAGCCATGATCAGTCTCGGTGCGGCGGACGTGGTCGGCGGCCGGTGGTGGACCTCCGTCCCGCCCGGCCTGGCCCTGTTCGTCTCCGTCCTGGGGTTCAGCCTGCTCGGCGAGGGCCTCCAGGAACGCGCGAACGCGAAGCGGCGGTGACCATGCTCTCCATCGAGAACCTCTCCGTGCTCATCCACCGCCCCGACCGGCAGGTCGCCGCGCTCAGCGACGTCACGTTCGCGGTACGCCCGGGCGAGGTCGTCGGTCTGGTGGGGGAGAGCGGCGGCGGCAAGAGCATGGTCGCCCGCGCCGTGGTCGGCCTGCTCCCCGGCGGGGCGCACACCAGCGGGCGGGTCCTCTTCGACGGCGCGGACGTGCTGCGCATGGACGAGGCCGCCCTCGCCGCCCACCGTGGTCGGGGAGCGGCGATCTGCTTCCAGAACCCGCGCGGCGCGCTCAGCCCCACCCGTACCGTCGGCCGCCAGCTCGTCGATCGGCTCGTCACCCACCAGGCGATGTCCGCCGCCCGGGCCCGCGACGCCGCCCGGGAACTGTTCGAGGCGGTCGGCATCCGCAGCCCGCAGCGCCGGCTCGACGCCTACCCCCACGAACTCTCCGGCGGCATGGCACAGCGGGTGATGATCTCACTGGCCACCGGCTGCGCCCCCGGCCTGCTGATCGCCGACGAGCCGACCACCGGTCTCGACGTGACGCTGACCCGGGAGATCCTGCGACAGTTCCGGCGCGCCGCCGACGCCGACGGCCGCAGCGTACTGCTGATCTCCCACGACCTCGCCTCCATCGCCGAGGTCTGCGACCGCGTGGTGGTGCTCTACGCCGGAACGGTGGTGGAGAGCGGACCGGCCGAGCAGGTGTTCCGCGAGCCGGCGCACCCCTACACCCGGGCGTTGCTGCGTTCGGTGCCCGACGTCGGCGGACGCCCGGTCGTCGCCACTCCCGGCGGCATGCCGCTGCTCACCCGGGTACCGGAGAACTGCCCCTTCGTCACCCGCTGCGCGTACGCCGACGCCACCTGCGCCACCCGCCGCCCACCCACCGAGCCCCGCACCGACCCGTCCGGGGACTGGTCGGTGGCCTGCTTCCACCCGCAGGCCGGCGCCATCGGCGGAGCGGAGGCGCCGTCCCCGGTGACCTTGGCCGGGGACCGCGGCGCGGCGGAGACCAAACCCGCCGTGCTGGAGATCGACGACGCCCACGTCGTCTACCGCAGCCGGTTCGGATCCGGCGGACACCACGCGCTACGCGGGGTGAGCCTGCGGCTCGCGGCCGGCGAGACCCTCGGCGTGGTGGGCGAGAGCGGCTGCGGCAAGAGCACCCTGGCCAAGCTCATCATGGGCCTGGTCGCCCCCACCTCCGGCAGCGTCACCGTCGCGGGGCAGAGCCTGGTCAAACAGCCGGGCCGGCCCCGACCCCGGGGGCGGGAGCTGCGGCGGCTGCGGACCCGCGCCCAACTCGTCTTCCAGGACCCGATCGGCTCGCTCAGCCCACGCCGCACGGTCGCGGACTCCATCGCCGAGCCGCTGCGGGCCGCCGGCCTTGCCGCCACCGAACGCGCCGCCCGGGTCGCCGCGGTGCTGGACCGCATGGAACTCGACCGCGCGATCCTCGGCCGGTATCCGCACGAACTCTCCGGAGGGCAGGCACAACGGGTCGGGATCGCCCGCGCCCTGGTCGGCGAGCCGGACCTGATCGTCTTCGACGAGCCGACCTCGGCCCTCGACGTCACCGTGCAGGCGCAGATCCTCGCCGTGATCGCCGACGTCACCGCCGACACCGACCGCGCCTCGGTCTTCATCTCGCACGACCTGGCCACGGTACGCGGTTTCGCCGACCGGGTCGCGGTGCTCTACCTCGGGCGCGTCGTGGAGGAGGGGCCGGTCGACGTCGTCTTCGACGACCCACGGCACCCGTACACCCGGGCACTGCTGGCCAGCGCCCCGCGTCTCGGCGGGACCCCCGCGCCCGACGGTGCCGCCGTGCAGCTGGTCAAGGACCTTGAGGAGGCCGACGCGACAGCCGGCTGTCCACTCGCCGCACGGTGCCCGTTCGTCACCGAGACATGCCGCTCCCAGCCGCAACACCTTCAGTCGTACGGCGCGAGCCGGGCCGCCTGCTGGCGGGTCCCGGAACTCACCGCCCTGATCGGAAAGCAGGCCACCACGCCATGACACGCCCTCCCATCCGGCTGGCCGTCGACATCGGTGGCACGTTCGTCGACGCCATGGAACTGGACACCCGCACCAACCGGGTCCGGTTCCGCAAGGCGTCCACCACGCCGGCCCGACCGGCTGACGGCGTGCTCGCCGCCATCGCCGCGCTCGGCACCGACCTGTCCGAGGTGGAGCTGTTCATCCACGGCACCACCCTCGGTCTGAACGCGGTCCTGGAGCGGCGGGGCGGCCGGACCGGCATCATCACCAACGAGGGCTTCCGGGACATCTTCCTGATCGGCCGGGGCAACGTGCCCTCCGACCACATGTACGACTTCCAGTACCAGCGGCCGGAGAGCCTGGTGCAGCGGCGTTTCACCGCCGGGGTGCGGGGCCGGCTCGACCACCGGGGCCGGGTGGTGGAGGAGTTGGATCCCGACAGCGTCCGCGCCGCCGCCCGGTCCCTCGTCGTGGACCAGCAGGTCACCTCGATCGCTCTCTGTTTCCTGCACTCGTTCCTCGACCCGAGCCACGAGCGGGAGGCCGCCCGGCTCATCCGGGAGGAGTTCCCCGACGTCAGTGTCTCGCTCTCGACGGACATCGTCCGCGAGTACCGCGAGTACGAACGGACCAGCACCACCGTGCTGGAGGCGTACATCCGGCCGATCTTCGAACGGTACGTCGACGAGCTGGAGGCCGGACTGTCCGAGCGGGGCTTCGCCGGGCGGTTTCTCATCATGCGCTCCGGCGGTGGTTCCATGACCAGCGCGGTGGCGAAGACCTCGCCCACCCACACCGTGCTCTCCGGCCCGGCCGGTGGCATCGTCGGCGCCGCCTACCTGGCCTCGGAGCTGGACCGTGACCACCTGCTCACCTTCGACATCGGCGGCACCTCGCTGGACGCCTGCGTCATCGAGCGCGGCGACCCGGTCGCCGCCTACGAGGCCCAACTGGAGCACTTCCCGCTGCTGATCCCGACCTACGACATCCGCACCATCGGTGCCGGCGGCGGCTCGATCGCCTGGCTCGACCGGGGACTGCTCAAGGTCGGACCGCACAGCGCCGGAGCCGACCCGGGACCGGTCTGCTACGGCCGGGGCGGGACGAAACCGACCGTCACCGACGCCGCCGTGGTCCTCGGCTACGTCGACCCCGAGCGCTTCCTCGCCGGCACGATGGGGTTGCACGACGAGGCGGCCCGCAACGCCGTCCGCGAACAGGTGGCCGAGCCGCTCGGCCTCAGCGTCGCGGGCGCCGCCGCCGGCGTGTTCGACGTGCTGCTGGCCAAGACCGTCGGCGCGGTCCGGCAGATCACCGTCGAGCGGGGGCACGACCCCCGCCAGTTCGCCCTGCTCGCCTTCGGTGGCGCCGGGCCGCTGCTGGCACCGCTGCTGGCCCGGGAGATGGGCATCGGTGAGGTGATCGTGCCCTTCGCGCCGTCCGGCTTCTCCGCCTGGGGCATGCTGTCGGCGGACATCGTCAACGACTTCAGCCGTACCGTGATGGCCACCCTGGACGACGCGGACCTGACCGCGCTGGAGCAGGTCTTCAAGACGGTCGAGGCGGAAGCCGTCGCGTCCCTGGTCGCCCAGGGTGTGCCGGCCGACCACGCCGTCCTGCAACGGCAGCTCGAACTGCGCTACCTGGGCCAGGAGCACAGCCTGATGGTCGCGGTCGGGACGACCCTGGACGGCGACGCGGTGCGGGCCGCCTTCGACGACCTGCACCGCCACCGGTACGGCCACACCATGGGCAACCCGCTGCAACTGCTCAACGTCCGGGTACGCGGCATCGGTCGCACCAGCCGGCCGCAGCTGGGCACCCATCCGCGCGGCGACGGCGACCCCGCCCAGGCCCTGCTGGCCCACCGCGACGCCTACGACTTCGGGCAGCGCGCGGTGGTGCCGTTCGCGGTGTACGACCGGGCCGCGCTGGAGCCGGGCGACACGTTCGTCGGGCCGGCGCTGGTCGACGAGGGCACCTCCACCACTGTGGTGCCGAGCGGCCAGCGGGTCACCGTCGACGAGCACCGCTACCTGCTCGTGACCCTGGAGGCCACCGCATGACCACCCTGGACGGTGCACAGGTCGAGGTCGTCCGCAGCTACCTGCTGTCGGCCGCCGAGGAGATGCGCGCCACGCTCATCCGTACCTCGTTCAACCCGGTCATCTACGAGGTGCACGACTTCGGCCTGTCGATGTACGACGCGGACCTGCGGCTGGTCGCCGAGGCCACCGGCCTGACCTTCTTCCTCGGCGCCAACGACTACTCGTTGCGCAAGGGGGTGGAGTACGTGGGGCGGGAGAACCTGCACCGGGGTGACGTGGTGCTGCTCAACTACCCGTACTGGAATGCCGCGCACGCCTACGACGCGACGCTGTTCGCCCCGGTCTTCCGGCCCGGCCCCGACGACGCGGACGCCGACGGCGACCTGGTGGGCTTCCTCTGCGTCCGGGCGCACTGGATGGATCTGGGTGCGAAGGATCCGGGGTACGTGCTCGACTCCACCGACATGCACCAGGAGGGGGTCATCTTTCCGGGTACGAAGGTGGTGTCGCGGGGTGAGCCGGTGCGGGAGATCCACGAGTTGATCCGGTTCAACTCGCGGATGCCCGACGCGGTGCTCGGTGACCTGCACGCCCAGATCGCCGCCCTGCGCACCGGGGAACGCCGGCTGCTGGAGATCATCGACAAGTTCGGGCGCGACACCGTCAGTGCGGCGATCGACCACATCGTCGCCGACGGCGAGGCCCGTACCCGGGCCGCGCTCGCCGCCCTGCCGCAGGGCACCTGGAGCGCCGAGGACTGGGTCGACGACGACGGCATCACCGACGACCCGGTGAGGATGCGGGTCACCGTCACCATCGCCGACGGCACCTTCACCGTCGACTTCGCCGGCTCGGCCCCCGCCACCCGCGGCCCGATCAACATGCCGTTCGGCGCGACCGAGGCGATCTGCAAGGTCGTCCTCAAGGCACTGACCTCGCCCGACGAACCGTCCAACGCCGGCACGGTGGCCCCGCTGCGGGTCCACGCCGAGCCGGGAACCCTCTTCCACGCCGTCTACCCGCAACCCACCTTCACCCTGTGGACCGGCATCGTCGCCGTCGAGCTGATCCTCAAGGCACTCGCCCAGGGGATGCCGGAGCGGTTGCCGGCGTCCAGTGGTGGTGACGTGCCGGGGTTCATGATGGTCGGCCTGCACGCGGACACCGGGCAGATGTTCGCGGTCAGCAACAACGACCTGGTCGGCTGGGGCGGCACCCCCGAGCATGACGGGATGGACGCCGCCACCCACGTCTCCGGCAGCACCGGCCGGGGCACCCCCATCGAGGTGATGGAAGCCAAGACGGGGATGTTCTTCGAGCGGGTGGAGATTCGTACTGATTCGGGTGGGGCGGGTCGGTTCCGGGGTGGTTGTGGGTTGCGGCGGGATGTTCGTTTCGTGTCGGCGGGGGAGTTCCTGTCGGTGATCAAGAAGACGAAGAGTGCGCCGTGGGCGTTGGCTGGCGGGTGGCGGTCTGAGCCGAATCAGGTGGTGGTGTTTCCGGGTACGGATCGGGAGCAGCGGGTGAGTACGAGGCGTACGGCGGTGGTGGTGGGTGATCGGGTGACGTTGTTGACCGCTGGTGGTGGTGGTCATGGTGATCCGAGGTTGCGTGATCCGGAGGCGGTGCGTCGGGACGTGGCCGAGGGCTACGTCTCCGTCCAGGCCGCCCGCGACGTGTACGGAGTGGACGTCGATGAGTGAGCCGACCGTCGACGGCGCCACCGTCGAGGTGATCAGCAGCTACCTCGTCTCCGCGGCCGAGGAGATGCGCGCCGCACTCGTGCGTACCGCCTTCAACCCGGTCATATACGAGGTGTACGACTTCGGCATCTCCATCTACGACCGGCACCTGCGGCTCGTCGCGGAGTCCACCGGGCTGTCCCGCTTCCTCGGCGCCAACGACTACTCGTTGCGCAAGGGGGTGGAGTACGTGGGGCGGGAGAACCTGCACCGGGGTGACGTGGTGCTGCTCAACTACCCGTACTGGAATGCCGCGCACGCCTACGACGCGACCCTGTTCGCCCCGGTCTACCTGCCCGACCACAACGAACTGATCGGCTTTCTGTGTATCCGGGCGCACTGGATGGATCTGGGTGCGAAGGATCCGGGGTACGTGCTCGACTCCACCGACATGCACCAGGAGGGGCTCATCTTTCCGGGTACGAAGGTGGTCTCCCGGGGTGAGGCGGTGCGGGAGATCCAGGAGCTGATCCGGTTCAACTCGCGGATGCCCGACGCGGTGCTCGGTGACCTCCATGCCCAGATCGCCGCCCTGCGCACCGGAGAACGCCGGCTGATGCAGGTGTACCGGCAGTACGGACCGGCCGTCGTGGACGCGGTCGTCGATCGGGTGATCGCCACCGCCGCCGACTCCGCCGCCGCGGCGGTGGCGAGGCTGCCGCAGGGCAGCTGGACCGCCGAGGACTGGCTCGACGACGACGGCATCACCGACGACCCGATCCGTATGCGGGTCACCGTCACCATCGCCGACGGCACCGTCACCGTCGACTTCGCCGGTTCCTCCCCGGCTGTGCCGGGGCCGGTCAACCTGCCGCTCGGGGCGACCATCGCCACCTGCCGGGTGGCGTTCAAGGCCATCACCACCCCCACCGAACAGAGCAACGCCGGGCACTTCGCCCCGCTGCGGGTACGGGCCGAGCCCGGGTCGCTGTTCCACGCGCAGTACCCGGCGGCGACGTTCACCCAATGGACCGGCACCGTCGCCCTGGAACTGATCTACCAGGCGCTGGGCAAGGGGATGCCGGAGCGGTTGCCGGCGTCCAGTGGTGGTGACGTGCCGGGGTTCATGATGGTCGGCCTGCATCCGGACACCGGGCAGATGTTCGCGGTCAGCAACAACGACCCGGTCGGCTGGGGCGGCACCCCGCACCACGACGGCATCGGGCCGGCGAACCACCTGTGCCAGACCCAGGCCCGCAACACTCCCGTCGAGGTCCTGGAGGCGAAGACGGGGATGTTCTTCGAGCGGGTGGAGATTCGTACTGATTCGGGTGGGGCGGGTCGGTTCCGGGGTGGTTGTGGGTTGCGGCGGGATGTTCGTTTCGTGTCGGCGGGGGAGTTCCTGTCGGTGATCAAGAAGACGAAGAGTGCGCCGTGGGCGTTGGCTGGTGGGTGGCGGTCTGAGCCGAATCAGGTGGTGGTGTTTCCGGGTACGGATCGGGAGCAGCGGGTGAGTACGAGGCGTACGGCGGTGGTGGTGGGTGATCGGGTGACGTTGTTGACCGCTGGTGGTGGTGGTCATGGTGATCCGAGGTTGCGTGATCCGGAGGCGGTGCGTCGGGACGTGGCCGAGGGCTACGTCTCCGTCCAGGCCGCCCGCGACGTGTACGGGGTGATCGTGTGAGCGCCGCCTATTCGCCGGCACCGTCGAACCTGCTGCTCGGCAACTGCACCGTGCTGGACGCCCGCGTGGTGGACGGCATGACGCCCACCGCCGACGCCGGGGTGTGGGTACGCGGCGACCGGATCGCCGCCGTCGGACCGTACGCCCAGGTGGCCGCCGAGGCGCGGGCCGCCGGGCCGGTGACCGAGGTGGACCTCGACCGGGCCTACCTGACACCCGGGCTGGCCAACATGCACACCCACTTCTCGCTGTCGCTGCCCGGCAACGGCGGCGACAACGTGAAGGCGATGGGCCCGCACGACCTCGCCTACTACATGGCCGACGGGGCACGGCGCACGCTGCACTGCGGGGTGACCACGGTGCGCTGCGTCGCCGAGAAGGATCACGCCGACTTCGCGTTGCGGCGCGCCATCACCGCCGGACGCGTCCCGGGCCCCCGCATCTACTCGGCCGGCCGCGCGCTGGTCTGCACCGGCGGCCACGGCCACGAGAGCAGCGACACCCTCGAATGCGACGGGCCGGTCGGTTTCCGGCAGGGCGTGCGCAGCCAGATCAAGGCCGGCGCGGACCTGATCAAGGTGATGATCTCGGGTGGCATCGCCGGCGAGCACGAGCGCATCCACACCCCGCAGCTCTTCGCCGACGAACTGGCCGCCGTCCTGGAGACGGCGCACGCCTGGGGGCGGAAGGTGACCGCGCACGCCGGGCCGGCCGAGGTGATCGGCGCGGCGGTGGAACTCGGACTGGACTGTGTGGAGCACGGCTACCAACTCACGCCGCAGGTCGTGGCGCGGATGGCCGAGCGCGGCACCGCGCTGGTGCCGACGCTGCTGGTGACCCGGTGCAAGGAGTTCTTCGACGAACTCGGCGTACCGGAGTGGATGCAGTGCCGCTCGCTGGGCGCCGGCCCCCGACACCTGGAGAGCTTCGCGGCGGCCGTCGCCGCCGGGGTCGAGGTGCTGCTCGGCAGCGACATGCCCCCGTTCTGGCAGTTCGAGGGCACCAACGCCTCGGTGCGGGAGTTGGAGTACCTGGCCGAGGGGATCGGGCCGGCACGGGCGATTCACGCCGGCACCCTGGGGCCCATCCGGTGGCTCGGCGCCGAGGAGGACCTCGGCACGGTGCAGGTCGGCAAGCTGGCCGACCTGATCGCGATGGACGAGGACCCGCTCGCCGACACCTCGGCGTTCCGGGGCGTGCGGTGGGTGATGAAGGGCGGCCAGACCGCCCGGGACGACCGGAACGGTGTGTCGTGACCTTCGTGGAGGCGGGCGTCGCCGCCGTCATCGCCGTGGCCATCGACGACATGTACACGGCCTTCCTCGCCGGAGACCGGCAACGGTTCGACATGCACCTGCACGCCGAGGTGACCACCTGGGAGACCCACCTGCCCGGGCCGCTGCGGACCCGGTCGGAGCTGGACGCGTACCGCAACCAGCGGGACGCCGCCGGGCAACGGCCCCGGCTGACGGTGCTCTCGGCGCGGGACAAGCGCATCGACGTCTGGGGCGAAGTGGCACTGGCCCGCTACGTCCTGGTCGCGCAGGCCCGCCCCGAGGACGCACCACAGTTCACCCGCGTCACCGACGTGCTGCGCCGGGTCGACGGCCGGTGGCTGATCGTGCACCACCATGCCGAGCTGATGCGCGACCCGGTGGAGTCCGCATGATCCGCCGACTGGTCGCCTACCGGGCCGGCGAGCCCACGCAGGTGCTGTCGGTCGCCGAGCTGCCGGACGACCCGCCACCCGGCCCCGGCGAAGTGCAACTCGCCGTCGACACCGTCGGCCTGAACTTCCTCGACGTGTCGCTCTGCCAGGGCGAGTACCAGGTGCGGCCGGACCCGCCGATGACCCCCGGCGTCGAGGCGGCAGGTCGGGTCGTCGCCGCCGGCGCCGGCGCCGAACACCTGCTCGGCCAGGACGTCATCGCCTGCCCGACCCTGCCGCGCGGCGCGCTCGGCAGCACCGTGACGGTCGACGCCGTCGCGGTCGTACCCCGACCGTCCACGATCGACCTGACGACCGCGGCGGCGCTGCCCGTCACCTACCAGACCGCGTGGTTCGCGTTGGCGCGGGCCGGCGTCACCGCTGGGGAAACGGTGCTGGTGCACGCGGGTGCCGGCGGCGTCGGCATCGCCGTCACCCAACTCGCCGTGGCCCGGGGCGCGCGGGTCATCGCCACCGCCGGAGGCCCGGCGAAGACAGCGGTCTGCCGGGCCCAGGGCGCCGAGATCGCAATCGACTACTCGACCGACGACTTCGTGGCCGCGGTGCGCGACGCCACCGACGGGCGCGGCGCCGACGTGGTCATCGATCCGGTGGGCGGCGACGTGTTCACCCGTTCGCTGGACTGCCTCGCGTTCGAGGGCCGGCTGGTCACGGTGGGTGCCGCCGGTGGCCCGCCGCCGCCGGTCGACCCGGCCCGGCTGATCGCGGCGAACGTCAGCATCGTCGGGCTCTCCTGGGGTTCCCGGTACCCCTGGCAGCGTCCCGAGGCGGTGCGGGCCGCCTACCAGGCCCTGTTCGACCTCTGCGCCTCCGGCGCGGTCCGGCCACCCGTCAGCCGGGTGGTGTCGCTGGAACAGGTGCCGGCGGCCCTGGGCGAGCTGGGCAACCGACAGACCACCGGCAAGATCATCGTGCGGGTCGACGAGAGGAACCGGAGATGACCAACACCCCCGACGGCGACATGGAGATCTACGATCTGAAGGTGACCGTCGACCGCATCGAGGGCCGGTCGGTCTGTGGCATGGCGGTCGGTGACTCGTTCGAACTGACCAACAGCGCCCACCTGCGGCTGCCCGAGGGCAAGCACTTCTGCGTGTACGCCCTCGCGTCGGTGCTGCCGTTCCTCGCCGCGAAACAACGCGACCTGGACGCGGGGGACTGGTTGGCCCAGGATTCCCACTTCGCCTGCCCCGATCCCGAGGAACGCCTGGTGATGAAGGTGGAGCGGACCTGCCGGCGGCGGATGAACTCGGCGGACCTCACCTGATGTCCGCCGAGATCGGACTCGGGTTGCAGAGCGACAAACCCGCCGGCACCTACGCCCGGCTGGCCCGCTCCGCCGAGTCCCACGGCTTCGACGTACTGACCGTCTTCGGCGACCTGATGTACCAACCGCCCCTCTTCCCGCTGCTGGAGATGGCCCAGGCGACCAGCCGGGTACGGCTCGGCACGGCCTGCCTCAACCCGTACTCGTTGGCCCCGTACGAGATCGCCGGGCAGCTCGCGGCGCTGGACCTGGCCTCGCACGGGCGGGCCTACCTCGGGCTGGCCCGCGGCAGTTGGCTCGGCGCGGTCGGCCTGGCCCAGCCACGCCCGTTGACCACGATCGAGGAGGCCGTGGCGGTCATCTACCGCCTGCTGCGCGGCGACCGGGCCGGCTACCAGGGCCGGGTCTTCTCGCTGGCACCCGACACCGCGCTGCGCTACGCCGTGCAGCGGCCCGATCCGCCGCTGCTGCTCGGCTCCTGGGGGCCCCGGGGTGCGGCCCTCGCCGGTCGGCTCGCCGACGAGATCAAGGTGGGCGGCAGCGCCAACCCCGACATGGTGCCGGTCATCCGCGACCGGGTCCGCGTCGGCGCGGCCGAGGCCGGGCGCGACGTCGACGACGTCGGCATCGTGTTCGGCGCCGTGACGGTGGTCGACACCGACGGCGAGGCGGCCAGGGCCAGGGCCCGCACCGAGGTCGCCATGTACCTCGCGGTCGTGGCGGAACTCGACCCGACCGTGGTCCTTCCCGACGGTCTGGTCGAGAGGGTCGCGGAGCTGGTCGACGCGGGCGAGCACGAGGCGGCGGGTCGGCTGATCCCGGACGAGGTGCTCGACCGGTTCGCCTTCTCCGGCACCCCGGCGCAGGTCGCCGCGATGGCCCAGGAACTCATCGACGCCGGAGTCCGCCGGGTCGAGTTCGGCACGCCGCACGGGTTGACCGACGACCGCGGGGTGGACCTGCTCGGTTCCGCGGTCCTGCCCCTGCTGCGCCGGTAGCCCGCCAGGAAGGAGGCAACGGGTGAGGATCGCCGTCGTGGTCGGCCCCGGCGTGGTCGCCGACACCGCCCTGCTGGAGTCACTCGCCACCACCGCGTGCGCGGAACTCGGTGCCACCGGGCAGTTCGCCACCGCCGCCTCGGCCGACGAAGTCCGGTTCCTGATCGCGGCGACGGACCTGCCGGTGGTGGCGCTGCCCGGCCCGACGCCCGAGGTGCGGGCCCTGATGGCCGCCGCCCCACCCCACGTGGTGTGGTACGACCTCACCGTCGAGCCGCCCGTCGACGGCGCGGTCCACCTCCAAGGTCGGGGTGTGTGGGGCCTGGTGTGGGCTGTCCGCCACGCCGCTCACCGGTTCCGGTCGCCGGCCACCCGGATCGCCTACGGCCCACACCCCGACCAGTGGGGTGACCTGCGGCTGCCGACCCGCGAGAAGGCGGCTCCGGCTCCGGTGGCGGTGCTGCTGCACGGCGGGTTCTGGCGTTCCCACTGGGCCGCAGACCTGATGGACGCCCTCGCCGTCGACCTCGCCAGCCGGGGCTACGCGGCGTGGAACCTGGAGTACCGGCGCCCGGACCGGCACGGCTGGGACGCCACCACGGACGACGTGTCGGCCGGCATCGCGGCGTTGACCAGCGCCGCCGACGCCGGCGTGCTGGACCTCGCCCGGATCGCGGTCCTGGGTCATTCGGCCGGCGGGCAGCTGGCGTTGCGGTTCGCGGCGGACCAGGCTGCCGACGTCCACCCCGAGGTGGCCGGGACGCGGTCGCCACGTGTCGCCCTGGCGGTGTCGCTGGCCGGCGTCCTCGACCTGGCCGAGGGCGAGCGGCGTCACCTCGGCGAGGGCGCCATCCCGGCTGCTCTCGGCGGAACCCCGGCATCCGCACCCCACCGGTACGCGGCGAGCGACCCGATGGTTCGGGTGCCGATCGGCGTGCCGACCCTCCTCGTGCAGGGGACGGAGGACAGTCCCGACCTCGTCGACATGAACCGGCGCTACGCGGCAGCGGCTCGCCAGGCGGGAGACGACCTCGGCTACGTCGAGCGGCCGGGTGACCACTTCGACGTCATCGATCCCGGTTCGGCCATCTGGCAGGCCACCATGGCGATCGTGGCCTGCCGGCTCGACCGCTGAGTCGGCGCCCTCCGTACCACCGACCCGGATCACCGCCTGGTTTCACGCTCGTGAACAGGAGGGCGAATTCGCTGGCACTGTCCGCGGTGCCGGCCCGGCTCTAGAACAGCCTGGGTGTCACGACGGACACCACGGTCGTGACGGAGTCGGTGTCGTTGTACATCCGGTGCGGCACGGACGAGCGCAGATGCACGCTGTCGCCCGGGCACAGCCGGTGCTCGACCCCGTTGACCTCGTAGAGCAGTTCGCCGGAAATAACGTAGGCGAACTCCTCGCCGGTGTGGCCGTACGCGGTCTCCCGGCGGCCTCCGGGCGCGATGTGCACCAGCATTGGCTCCAGGACCAGGCCCGGCCCCCGCTCGGAGAGCATGCGGTAGGTCTGCTGCCCCGAGACGTACTGGGTGGCGGCGGTCTCTGCCCTGGTGAGCGTGAAGTGATTGGGTAGCGCGGCGACCCTGCCGTCGGCGGGGTTGGTGCCGGCGTCGAAGAAGTCACCCACCGTACGGTCCAGCGCCTTCGCGACGCTGCCGAGCGCCGTCAGGCCGATGGAGGAGATGCCACGCTCAACCTGCGAAAGGAAGCCGATCGACAGCCCGGAGCGAGAGGCGAGGCCGCGCAGCGTGAGGCCGCGCTCCTTGCGGTACTGCCGGATCCGGGCACCCACCAGGCCGGCGGGCGTACTGCCGTTCGAAGCGTCGTCGCCAGATGCCTGCTCCGGCACCGGGTGACTCTCCATGGACCGCACGGCAAACCTCCTGTCGCGGGTGGCGGGAAGACGCCTCCCCCGATGTTCGATCGTATCGAACGCGGGCCTGGTCGCGAGGCTGGCCCACCCCCACGCGACCGCCCCGACGAGGCAGTTCGACGCTGCCCGCCAACCCGGCTGCGAGGAGCCGCGGCGAGGGGGTGGGCGGGGTGACGGTGGCGTGCGAGCCGAGTTGAGCGGATACGTACGGTCCAGCCACACGGTCCGTACGACCTGTTGGGATGGTCGTTCGGTGGCGTCGCGGCGCACGCGATGGCCGTCGAGCTGCGTCGGCAGGGCGAGGACGTGGCGTTACTGGCGCGCCTTGACGTGTACCCGGATCGGCGGCTGGTCGAAGGCACTGCGGATCGCCGTCGACCAGCCGGTGACCGTCGGGGTCAGAGGTAGGTGACGTCGGTCAGTTCCTGGGCTGCCGCCCAGAGACGCTTGCCGACGGCCGGGTCGGCGGCCTCGTGGCTGATTCGGGCGTCGGTGACCCGGCCACGTGTCTCCCAGAGCGCGGACGGTCCGAAGAACTGGCCACCGCCTCGGCGGAGGCTAGGTGGCCTTGCCCCGGACTGCATCACGCGGCGGTCCGCGCGCGGTCGCTCATGACCGAGCGCGGACGAAGGCCTGTGACGCCTTCAGGTGAGTAGTGGCCGAGGCTCGCGGGCGTCGATGGCCGGTAACGGCCACCTTGGTTGCGGGCGCTCCACAGGGCGAATCTGAGTCGGTATCTTGAATGGTCAGTTGAATCGATTCAAGTTGAATCAACGCGACTCGGGACCGTCGGAGCCGTCGGATTCGCCGACCAACCCTGCTCAAGGGAGAGACGATGTCAAAGGATTCACGCTGGCCTAGAGCACTGAAGATGGGGCTCGCGGGCGTTGCTGGGTGCGCACTCGTCGTGAGCGCTGCGGCGACCGGCGCGTCGGCGGTTACTGAACCGCCCGCAACGGTGAGTGTTGCAGCGACCTCCACGGCCTCCGATTTTGCGGAGCAGCTGGAGAGCAAGTACATCGATCCGGACCGGGTCTTCAGTACGGACGTGCGCTGGTGGCTCGGCGAGGCGTCGCATACCGACGAGACCCTCCTGGAAGAGATCCAGGCTCTCTACGACTCTGGGTTCCGTGGCGTGGAGTTGGCAATGCAGGGCGACAACGCCGCGCCAGACGCGACGTATGCCTACGGCACCGAGATGTGGACCCACAAGTGGAACTTGATGATGAACAAGCTCCTCGACTTGGGCATGGGCGTCTACCTCACCTCGGGCACGAACTGGGCCACCTCGAACGTGCCCGGGCTGGATCCGACAAGCCAGGCGGCCATGCAGAACCTGACTCTGGGCACCGCGACGGTGAAGGCCGGCGCGAGCGTGACAGTGCTGCCGACGCCGGCGGCGAATGCGCGCAGGGCCGGGGCCAAGTTCGTGACCGCATACGCGTACAAGCTGGTCGAGGGAGTTGCCGTCGACCCGGACAGCTTCATTGACCTGGCGCCCTTGGTGTCGCAGGGCGCGGACGCCTGGACGCAGAACTTGAACTGGACAGCTCCCGCCTCCGGGAACTACCAGGTGTTCGCGATCTGGACGCAGGGCACATATCAGACCTCCAGCCCGTCCGCTCAGCCAAGTTATGCCACGAACTACTTCGACGTGCGTGGCGTGGAGGCGCTCAAGGAGTTCTGGGAGGAGCACTACCTGAGCGATCCCGACCTGGTGGAGAAGTTCAAGCAGGGCGACGTGCAGCTGTTCATGGATTCACTCGAAATTCACCCCGGCGGCGGATCTGAATTTCAGGCGCCCGTGGCGACCGCGCCCCAGTTCACTTTCTGGGCGGAAGACATGGCCGAGGAGTTCCGAACGCGGAAGGGCTACGACATCACGCCGCACCTCTTCCTGATCAGGGGTGTCAAGTCCTTGGTCTACGACCCTTATCACTCCGTCGGTACTACCGGGGTGTACCGGCTGGACGGTGAAGAGGAGCGCCGCCAGGCCATCATCAATGATTGGCTTGACGTGCAGACGCAGCTGTACATGGAGCGGATGCTGACTCCGCTGAAGGAGTGGCTGAACTCGGTGGGCATCAAGACCCGCGCGCAGATCTCCTACGGCAAGCCGATCGAGAACTCCGAGCCCATCATGGCTGTGGACTACCCGGAGGCGGAGAACTTCAACCAGTACAACCAGGTGGACATCTTCCGCCTGTGGACCGGAGGTTCCAAGCTCGAGAACAAAGTGCTCTCCACCGAGACGGGAGCGCAGATGGCAACATACAACAACACTGCGCAGAGGGATCTTGAGGACGCCTACTCCGCGTATGCCGCCGGCTTCCAGCGCATTGTCTGGCATGTCTGGGGCGCGGGCTACAGCTACGGCAATACCCAGTGGCCCGGACACAATCCGACCGGTTTCCGGCATTTCGGAACGCGTCATCCTTCCGCTGCCGACTATGACGAGTTCAACGCGCACCTGGGTCGCGTGCAGCAGTTGCTGCAGACGGGAAAGTCACGCACCGATGTCGGGTTCATCCACCAGAACTGGACGCAGGGCGTGCGCTTCGGCGGCGGCCTTGCAAACGACAACACCGAAATGAACTGGCAACTCGCCCATCAGGGTGTGTACTACCGCTCGACGGAGTTGCAGGACAACGGCTACACGTACGACTACTTCAGCCCGAAGTTCCTGTTCGACGACGATGTCAGCTTCGATGAGACCACCAAGACCATCGAGAAGGCCGGCTACAAGGCCTTGGTCCTGTACCAAGAGTGGCTGGACATCGATGGCGCCAAGCGAATTCTCGATTGGGCGACGAAGGGCCTCCCGGTCGTCATCCTGGAGGACGCTGGTTCGCGGACACCGCTCAACGACGGCAAGGGCGCGGAGCTCGCGGACGTCATGGCCAAGCTGAAGACGCTGCCGACGGTACGGACGGCGGAGGTCTTCGATATCCCGGCCGGCGGGTACTTCAGTGCCGACCCGGGCGGGTATGACGACAACGTCATGGAGAAACTGCAGGAGCTGGGCGTGTATCCGACGACCGGGTACTCGAAGTGGAACCACCAGCTGCTTACGCAGACCCGCCAGGATAACGCCGGCAACGAGTACGTCTACGTCTACAACTACGACGACGGCTCGTACCACCAGTTCAGCCACAAGGAAAGCGTCCGGAACGAAGACCACGGCACCAACATCAAGACCGACATTGTGAAGGCCGGGAAGTTCATCCCGTACGTCATCGATGCATGGACCGGCGAGGTGACCGAGCTTGCCGGTTACCGGTGGGAGGACGGCAAGACCGTGGTCCCGATCGACCTCGACTACAACAACATCAAACTGTTGGCGTTCGAGAAGGTCAACAGCGAGAAGCTGCACGTCATCTCCACGACCGCCGACTCGGCGCATGCTGTTGCCGACGGTGTCGCCGTCCGCGAGACAGAGAGCGGAAGTGTGACGACGAAGCTGAGCAACGGCAAGCAATACGAGAAGGCCGTGACGGTCCCGGAGGCGTACGACATCACCGACTGGGACCTGACGGTCGAGTCATGGCGGCCGAACGCGACCGCTGGGAACCTGACCCGCACGGAGACGATCGAAGGCGTGACGACGACCAACCGGAAGACGTCCACGGTGAAGACTCCGATCAACGTGGAGCTGGACACGCTGACGACCTGGACCAACATTCCTGAGGTCGGCAAAGCGGTTTCCGGCACAGGCCACTACGAGGCCACCTTCACCTGGGACGCCGACAGCGCCTCCGGTGCCTATCTCGACTTCGGTAACACACTGGAATCGAGCATGAAGGTGTGGATCAACGGTCAGAAGGTCGGCGGGCACGTCAGCACCAACCCGACGAAGGCGAAGAAGGACGTCGGCGGTGTCGGCAAGCCCACCATCGATGACGGCACCGGTCAGCAGGTGCCCCTGGTGGGCACGGACCTCTACACGGGTGGGCTCAACTGGACCAAACCCATCGTGGACG
Source organism: Micromonosporaceae bacterium KJ-029 (assembly GCA_005402585.1). Lineage (GTDB taxonomy): Bacteria > Actinomycetota > Actinomycetes > Mycobacteriales > Micromonosporaceae > Micromonospora. The sequence goes on from BIFP01000037.1 coordinate 51,824, forward strand.
TCAGCCCGTATCTCGTCGACGGGAAGAACGAGATCGTCATCGAGTACAACTCGGTGCTCTCGAACGTCCAGCTCAACCGCGGTGTCATCTCCGAGGGGCTGAACCAGCGCGGCTGGTGGGGCAACGACCAAGTCTACCTCGAGTTCGGTCCGCGCCAGGCGAAGATCGTTCCGTTCGTCGATCTGCGGTATGACGCCAACGCACCGGAACTCGCAGTCGCGGTGGATCCGGAGGTGGTGTTCCCACCGAACAACAAGTGGCGCACCGTGACGTTCGACATCGACGCGTCGGACGACTCGGGTGAGGTCGAGGTGGCACTCGTCAACGCGGCGGCGGAGGGCCACAAAGCCGACGTTGAGGTCATCTCCGACACCGAGGCTCGGGTGCTCGCCCGGAAGGGCGCCATCTACACCTTTGTGTTCGATGCGACCGACCCGAGCGGCAACACCACCACAGAGGAGGTCACAGTCCGGGTCGGTCCCTAGGCCGGCACACGACCCTCACGGCGCGTCGCCCCGTACGGGCGGCGCGCCGTCGCCGTGTGCGGCGGGTCAGATCCGGTCGACGCCATGCTCGACGGCCCAGCGGCCGACACCCGTCAGACAGTACGGCACGGTGGAAAGGCTATGGCATGCTGCCGGACTCACTCGTTACGCCAGCGTCGAGAGCCTGACCCTCGTTACCACCGCCGCCCTTACCGCGAAGACTGCCACGTCGACCCCGACGACTCTCGCGGGCGCTCTGGCGGATCGCCTTGCGCGCAGTAGCCAGCTTCATTCGCCTGCTGTCCATTATGGACACCGCCCTGCGCCGACGCCGCGATACCAGGACGACGACCAACGCAAGGACGAACAGCAGGGGCAAGGCGAGCCACGCGAGGCGAATCCCGGCCACACCTGCAGGGTAGCGGCATCATTCAATGAAGGGACCGGACGAACTGCCAGCGTGCGCGGCCCGTGCCCAATCCGTAGCAGTCAACACGGGCAGCAGCGGCACGGCCTCGGACCGTGCCGCTCCGACCTTCGCGACCAGTCTCACGCCTGCTCACCTCGTAGGCCCTAATCGGCGACTGGAGTCGACCAAGGCACCTGACAAACTGACCGTCGAACGCTTCGCGGGTGTCGGTCAGCACCAACCGTTGATCGGGCCGTTTACCCCGCTCCACAGGTAGGCGTCGGTCACCCAGGTGCCGTCGCTCAGCCGGTTCCAGAGTCTGGTGGTGCCGTACCGTCCGGTGTGCGAGGTACCGTTGGCAGAGCAGGAGACGGTGACCGTGGCGCCGTCGCCCACCGTTCCCTGAATGGCGTAGCCGGTGCCGGGCCCGGACCGCTTGTTCACCGTGCCCCCACCGTTGGCGTCGACCACCGCTTGGTTGAAGCCCAGTGCCCCGTAGTTGTAGATCGCGCCACCGGCGCCCCTCCAGGTCGAGCCGTGCCGTGCGCCACCCTGGTAGGCCGCCGCGCCATTCTCAAACGCCCACTTGCCGAGTCCGTGGCCGGCGATGCCCACGTATGCACCGCTCTGCCGCAGCCCGAAGTGGACGTGCCGGCCGTACGCCGCACCGCCGCAGGTGACGTCGGTGCCCGTGTAGCCCAGGTACGCGCCCTGGCCGACGGCGGCGCCGTTGACCGAGATGCTGCTCCACAGGTGGTAGTAGTCGGTGGAGTAGCCCCGGTCGTGGATAACCCGGATCCACCCTGTGCACATCGTGTACGCCGTGCCGGCCCGCGCCGCGCGGACCACCTGGTCGCCGCCGGCCAAATCGATCGAGCTGTACGGCGTTTCGTAGCCGCCCCAACCGTGCGGGCCGCTGGTCAGCGTCCACGTTTGGCCGACCGCGAACGGTAGGGCCATCCCGGTCCGGTAGTCGCCGCCTGCCTGCATGGTGCTCGGGGTGCTCGTGAAGACCGCCTTCTCCTGCTTGTTCACCAGGGGCGACTCGGCGGCCAGCTCACTGAACCCGGCTTCGCCGTCGAAGTTCACCCGCCACGTCCCGGCCTCGGCACGGGCTACGAAGACCGCCCCGGTCGGGTGGATGTCCTCCTCGTGGGAGGTGACGGCCACGGCCGTGCCGAAGGCCCACTGGCCGTTCTTGCGGGTGACGGTCACGCGGATCTCGGAGCTTTCGGCGTGCTCCGCCGCGGAATTGCCGGCGTGCTTCGTCGCCGCAGCCTCGGCCTGCCCGCGCAGCTTGGCGGTCACGGCGTCCTCGACACTTACCCGCAGCGGGTCCGGTGTGGGCGCGGCGGCGTGCGCGGCGGTGCCCGCGACGAGGAGGTGCGTCGCCAGCAGCGCTGCGGCAATGCCGGCCCACGGTCTGATGTGCATCATCGACAACCTCTTTCAAATCGAAGGGCATCTACATGATGCTGACGATAGACAGGATGACGAATATTGTCTACGTGTTGCCTGTCGTCAGTGAAGGAATGTTTCGCATGCTCCCACCACCGGCCGCCACCTGACTGTCGTTCGTTGTCCGTCCGGGTGGTGTGCTGTGCTTGGTGTCGAGGAATCTGAGGCAGCCAGGAGATCGCGTCGTCGCGGAATGACTGGTTGCCCGGGACAAGCTGGGGGTCGTGCAGGTCGTCCAGCGTGCTGAGGTTGATGCCGAGGCATCAAGGAGGCATCGCCTCTGCGGCAGTTGTCTGGTCGATTTGACGGCGTCTGATCCTGCGGCGTGTGGCCAGGAGGCGGGTGTGCGGCGATTCACTGATTGCGACCGATCCCGAGAAGGCGCCATCGAGATTGAGTGCCAGCAGCCGGTTACCAGATGATCGTTCCCCGGATTGTTGCGATTTGACCGGGCCGCCCGCTCAGCCGGGTGATATTGGCGATGTCACCGGTTGCCCAGCGGCCAGCCCTACCTCCCGCCAACCGCAGACACAAGGTTAAAAGCCAAGCTCAGGGCACGCTGCGTCGCTGTCGCCGGCGCGACTTCCCGCCCCAACGCGGAGACTTCCACCACAACTGGCAGCGGTGAGGGTCCGCTCTGACCGTTTCGTTACCTGATGATCACTCTCCCGCTGGCCTCGCGTGGTCGGGCTCAGCCGAAACGGGCTCTCGCGAGGCTCGCCGGATCCGTCGTACACAGCCCCCTACACTGGCGCCAATCAACTGGTTCAGGTGCGGCAGCAGTCGCGGGAGGTGGCGCAGGCATGACATCGCAGCGCCGTGCGACAGTGCTCGACGTCGCGCATCATGCGGGGGTGTCCCGGGCCACCGTCTCCCTGGTCCTGCAGGATAGTTCCCGGATCTCGGACGCGACCAAAATTAAGGTGCGGCAGTCGATCCGGGAACTCGGCTACCGGTACAACCGGAGTGCTGCGAACCTGCGTAACTCGCGGTCTATGACGGTGGGGCTGCTGCTCGCCGATGTGCGCAACAGCTACTTCGCCGAAGTGTCGATGGCCGTGCAAGCTGAGCTACAGAAGGTCGGCTACAGCCTTCTGATCGGTTACACCCTGGACCAGGTGGCACAACAGAAACGCCTGCTAATGTCGATGGCCGAGCATCAGGTCGACGGGTTGATCATGCTGCCTGCGCCGGGCACCACGGCAGCCGGCCTGCACGAGCTGCTCGGTAAAGGCGGCGTACCGCAGGTTCTGATCGGACGACGCGTCGAGGGACTGGCGACTGACCTCGTCACCACCGACAACCGAGACGGTTCGCGTCAGCTGGGAGAACATCTCGCCGCACTGGGCGTGCGCACCGTCGCACTGCTCGGCGGGAACGCATCGACGTCCAGCTTCACCGACCGGGTGCTTGGGCTCACCGAGGGGCTGCACGGCGCCGAACTGATCACCGTTCCCACGACCGCAACGCCCGAGGGTGGTTTCCAGGCTGCCATGCAGCTGCTGACCCGCGACGGCTGCCCCGACGCGATCGTGGCCTACACCGATGCGGTGGCCCTCGGAATCTACGAGCAGCTGCGTCGGCGGGGCATCGAGCCCGGGCGCGACGTGGCGGTCACGGCCTTCGACGACAGTCCGGTTGCCCAGCTGCTCCATCCGCGCCTGACCACGGTTGCGACCTTCCCCCGGGTCATCGGCACCGAGACGGTGGCCTTGCTCCTGTCCCGCCTCGCGGATTCCGACGGCCCCGAACGAGTGGTGACCATTGCTCCACACCTCCTGGTCGCGGCATCAAGCACGAGCTGGCGACTCGCTGGCGACTGAGTCCGGTCCGCCCCTGATCCGGCCCAGCGTCGAGGCTCGCCAATGGGTCCTGGGACGCAGCAGGACCTCACGCGCCGGGCCGGCCGGATCGTCTTGGCGCCCAATCAGGAGCCGGACCGTCTCGGCACCGACCAGCTGCGGGTCGGTCGACACACTACTGAGCGGCGGTGACAGCAGAGACGCTTCCGGGCTGTCGTCGAACGACGCAAGGGCGATCCGTGCCAAGACCGGCGCCGGCAACCCGCTCACCGCGTGATATACGCCGAGGGCGATGGTGTCGGTGTAGGCCACGAGTGCCTGAACCGCTGGCCACTGCGTCAACACCTGCTCAGCACCGTCGCGCCCGGCCTCGACGGAGCCCTGTGTCGGGACTCCCCGAACCTCGCCGCCCAACCCGAGTCCCTGGGACAGGCCGAGCTTGCGTTCCTGGAACGGCGAGGTGTGCTCCGAGCCACCGACCAGCGCCACGTTGGCCACGCCCAACGTCCGAAGGTGCTCTCCGAGCATCCGGCCGGCGGCCACGTTGTCCGTCGACACGTGGTCGACGGCGGCCCCTGGAATCCGCCGACCCAGTGTCACACAGGGAATGCCGGCGCGGACGAGGTCGTCGAGTGGCCTCGTCGCGGCCGGTGCCGACATGAGGATCACCCCACCCACCCGCTGCTGCACCATGGTGGTCAACAGCCGTCCCTGCCGCCGGACGTCGTCATGCGTGTAGCCGAGGATCATGGTGAGGTCGTGTGCCTGCAGGGCGGACTCGATAGCCGCCGACAGTTCGGCGTGGTAGTGACTGCGGACATCGCTCATGACCAGACCTACGACCGGCGTCTTCCCGGTCCGTAGGTTGGCGGCGCGCTGGTCGTACACGTAGTTGAGCTTCCGCATGGATGCCAGGACCCGGTCCCTGGTCTGGGAAGGGATCCGGTCACTGTCACGGATGACCAGCGACACGGTCGAGCGGGAGACACCAGCGTCCGCCGCCACATCCTGGATGGTGACTCTGCCCACCTGTTACCCCCAGCCCGTCCCTACTCGCCGCTGCCGAAGATCTGTGCGTATGCGGCATGCATCGCCTCGATCGCCGCCGGCGCACCGGTCCACTGCTCGACCGCAACGGCGGCCTGGTTGACGAGCATGCCCCTCCCGTCGAGCGTGGTGCAGCCGCGTGCCCGCGCCGCACCCAGGAACCGGGTCATCGGCGGGTTGGGGATCACGTCAGCCACCACCAGGTCCGGCTTCAGCGTCTCCATATGCACCGCTGGCTGCGCCTCCACGTCGGGATACAGCCCGACCGACGTCGCGTTGACCAGGACCGCACAGTGGCCCGGCACCGCGAAGTCCCCGCTCCAGCGAACCGTCTCGACCTGGGGCGCTCCGGCCGCCCGGACGACACGGGCGACCTCGTCGGCCCGTTCCGCACGCCGGTTCACAATCGTGACTCGGGTGGCGCCTGCCAGCGCAAGTTCGACCGCGATGGCACGGCCGGCGCCCCCGGCGCCGAGCACCACGATCGAGAGACCCCGTGGATCGCGCACTTGGGTAAGCGAGGCGGTGAACCCCTTGCCGTCGGTGTTGTCACCGATCAGCCGTCCGTTCTCGATCGTCACGCAGTTGACCGCCCCGATCAGGCGGGCCGCAGGAGTCAGCTCGTCGACGTGCCGCACCACCTCCACCTTGTGTGGCAGTGAGCAGTTGAACCCGCGCCATCCCTGTGCGACAGCGCCCCGCACCGCCGCCTGCAGAGCATCCGGGACGACGTCGCAGTTGACGTACCTGGCCGCGATGCCTGTGGCGGCGTACGAGGCCTCGACGATTGCCACGGTCGGGTTCTCCGCCGCCGGCGACGCGAACGAGCCGGTGATCATCGGCAGGAAGTTCACCGCCCCCACCGCTATACCTCCACCTGCAGGCTCATGAGCAGCGCACTGAACGACTTGCCGAACCCGTCCACCCGCCTGGACCGGGTGTTACCGCCGTCCAGGGACTCGGTCAGCGCGAAGTTCAACGCTCCCAGCTGAGGAAGCTCATAGCGAGTCACGCTACCTTTAACCAGATCGCCGAAGTGCTCGCGGACCACCTCTGCGGTGACGAGCCTCTCGATCAACGGATAGTCGTCCAGGTCGTAGACGATCACCGACACGTTGCTGTTGTTGCCTTTGTCGCCCGCACGCGAGTGGCAGAATTCCCGTAGATAGCGCTTCATGACGATCTATGCCTCCACCAGTTCCCAGCCTTGCTGACGTACGACGGTTTCCCGGGGCATGAGTACGCTGTCGAACGCGATGACGCGCCGGACCATCGCATCGCGGACGCCGTGCCCGCAGCTCACGCCGGCCGGGCCGTTGATCGCCTGGTTGATGGCTCCCAGGGTGCCCGCGGCCTCGGCATCGGCCAGGCTGTCGGTCCGGCAGGCGACCCGCAGCCCCACCTCCCACAACTGTTCGGCCAGCTCCTCGCTGATCCGTCCCGGGCCGAACAGCCCGTCGACGCCGAGCAACCGGATGTCCAGCAGGTCCTCGTCGATGCCGACGAAGTCGACCAGGCGTCGCCGTGCCACCTCTGCCGCCAGCCGGGCACGATGGATCGCCCCGACCCCCCCGTAGTACACGGTCATGGTGCTGAGGTACCCCTCGACCATGCCAAGAGCGACCTTCAGATGGCTCGGCGCCGGGCGGCCCCGGACGGTGCCGCGCATTTCGACCTGATTGACACCGGTCTCCACGAACTCGACCCCGGAGAAGTCGACCACGACGTCAGCGTGCACATAGTTCGCCGGATCCGTGGTCTCGTACAGCAGCTGCTCGATACAGGTCGCGACGTTGAGAACGCCGCCGGTGGTGTCGAGCGTCGAGAAGACCACGCTACGGTCCTCGCCCACCTCGGCGATCGGATAGGCCAGGTTGGCCAGGTCGGGCATCACCTTGTACGGCGGGTCGGCATAGAAGCCGCCACTGAGCTGGCCGGCGCACTCCAGCTGATGACCGACCAGAACCCCGAGCGCCTTGGCGTCCCAGTCGTCGTCGGCCCAGCCGAACTCGTACATCAACGGTGCCAGGTACATCGCGCCGTCGCCGACCCGACCGGCCAGAACCACGTCCGCCCCGGCCGCAAGCGCGTCCACGATCGGGTTGACCGGCGTGTAGGCGTGCGCCGAGATCAGCGCCGCCCCGAGTTCGCCGACCTGCTTCCCGGTACGATCGATCACCAGATCCTTCAGGTCGGGATGGTGAAGAACGTCGTCACCGTAGACAGCCGCCACCTTCAGCCCGGTGAGGCCCAGTTCGGCGGCGATCTCCGCCGTGCGGCGCTGGGCCGCGATCGGATCCATGCTGCCCATGTTGCCGATGATCTTGACGTTGTGCTCTGCGGCCAACGGCAGGATCAGGCGCATCCTGGCCTCGAGGTACCGGTCGTAGGGCACTGCGCCCTTGTCGAGGGTGACGCTGTAGGCCACGCTCGAGATTTCGGACTCCGACAACGAATCGAAGCAGATGTAGTCGAGACGGCCGTGGCGAACCAGATCGGCGGCCGGGTGCAGCCAGTCCTCGGCGCAAGCTCCACCTCCCCCGATCCGTACACGCTTCACGGGTTCAGCCGGCATGGTCGGTCTCCTGTTCTGTGCGATGCAGTTCGGGTGCGGATGCCGGACACACCTGACACCCACTCATGGTCGGGACGCGGCTTCCGTCTCGATGACGCCCATGTCTTCGAAGAGCTGGTAGATCTCTTCCATGTACTCCCGCAGCTCCGGGGCCTCGGTCAGGCTGAGCGGCCGAGGCCGCGGAATGTCGATGGTCATGTCCCGGACGACCTGGCCGGGCGTCGGCGACATGACCAGCACTCGGTCGGACAGCCCGACCGCTTCTTCGACGCTGTGGGTGATGAACAACACCGTGGGCCGGTCGGTCAGCCACAGCTGCTCCAGGTCGGCGCGGACCTGCAGCCGGGTCAACGCGTCGAGCGCTCCGAACGGCTCATCCATCATGATGATCGGCGGGTTGTGCACCAGCGCCCGCGCGATCGAGACCCGCTGCTGCATGCCGCCCGACAGTTGCGCCGGGTACCGGCCACGCGCATCCAGGACCGCCCGCCCCGATGCGTCCTTCTTCACCAACTTGAGCTGATCGAACAACCGCTCCGCCCGGGCCGTCATCTCAGGACCGCCCGTACCGCGGATGTCCGCCTGCAGCATGACGTTGTCCCAGGCCGTGCGGAACGGCAGCAGCAGGTGGTCCTGGAATACGATCCCGACATCGGTTAGCGGCTCGTTCAGCGATTGCCCGCCGATCCGCACCGACCCCAGCGACGGCCGCAGGAGTCCGGCGCAGATGAGCATCAACGTGCTCTTGCCGCAACCGCTGGGCCCGACGATCGACACGAACTGACCCGACGGGATCTCCAACTCGACCGGCCCGACGGCGTGGAACGCGGCGTCCCGTCCCTTGCCCGGAAACCAGTGCGTCAACTTGTCCAGCACGATCGACCCGTCGGTGACCGTTGCGGCGCTGCCCTTGCCCAACCTGCTCATGATCAGCAAGCCTTCAGATCTGTGGGCAGATAGTCGTAGGTGTAGAACGACTCCGGTTTCGACGAGGACGGGAGTGCCTCGATATCCACCAGGATCCGCCACGTCGCCTCCCAGGCGTGCGGCTCAGCCTTGCCGGCAGACTTCGCACCGTTGGCGCACAGCAGGGGCAGGTCGGCGGCCAGTTCGAGGAGGTTGCGATCCCGCTTCGCGTTCGCCGGGAACGACTTGGCCACTGCGTCAACTGCGGCATCATGGTCGGTCGCCGCCGCCGCCCAACCACGCATGCTCGCCCCGATGAACTTCCGCACCACCTCGGGGTTCTTCTTCGCGTAATCGGTGTTGACGATGATCGAGTGGGCGATCGTCGCGATGCCGTTGTCGCTGAACGGGAGGGTCACCGCCTTCTCGCCCTGCTGCTCGACCTGGATGGCGTAGTTGTCGGCCGAACCCAGGATCGCGTCCACCTTGCCGGAGATCAGCTGCGGCACCATTCCGTTTGCCGCCATCTTCACGACGTTGATCGACTTGGCATCCAGGTTGTTCGCCTTGATCAACAGTGGCCATACCTGCTCCTGCATGAGCCCGTTGGGCACCGCCACTGATTTCCCGTTCAGATCGGAGATCTGCTTGATGCCGGATTTCTCCAACGCCACGACACCGTTGGGGCTCGTCTGGAATACGGTGGCCGCGACCAAGATGGGGGCGCCCTGCTGGATGAGCCCCATGGTGGGAATCGGGTCACTGAAGGCGATCACAGCGTCGCCGGAGGCCACCAACTTGGATGTGTTGATCGAACCGTTTCCCTCCTCGATCGTCACATCGAGGCCAGCGTCGGCGTAGTACCCCAACTCCTTGGCGAGGAAGAAGCCTGAGTTGTATCCGCCGACGGGCGAGTTGAGCTGGAACTTTAGTTTGGTTCCTTGAGCGGTGCCCGAGCCGTCGCCCGTCGCCTGGCACCCGGTGGCAGTCAGCGAGACGGCAAGCCCCAAGGCCAGCATCAAGGATGCCCATCGAGTTCTCATGGTGTTCTCACTTTCGTTGAAGCGGTGTCCGGGAAAGGACCTAGGACGAACGGCGCCACGGCGTGGCAAAGTATTCGATAGCTTCGATGAGATAGTTCAGCAGGAGGCCGATAACGGTCAGCACCACCAGAACGGCGAAGATCAACGGTGTGTCCAGGACGCCGCTGGCATACAACAGCTGGTAACCCAGGCCGCGGTTCGAGCCCAGGAACTCGGCGACCACGGCTGCGGTGGTCGCGAAGGCGCTGGCGGTCTTGAGCCCGGAGAACACCACTGGCAGGGCCCCCGGAAACCGCAGGTAGCGGAAGGTCTGCCACCCCGACGCCCCCATCGACCTCGTCAGGTACAACCAGCGCACTTCCAGCATCTGGAAGCCCGAGATGCTGGCCTGCAGGATCGGGAACCAGCTCATCAGTGCGGTCAACAAGATCTTGGATTCCATGCCGAAGCCGAACCAGACCAGGAACAGCGGCGCTACGGCGATCTTGGGTATCAGTTGGATGAAGACCAGCAGCGGGTACAAGGTGCGGCGCATCGTCGCCGAGAGCGCGATCACCAGACCCAGTGGGATCGCCGTAACGATGGCGATGGCCATGCCGGCGAGGATTTCCACCAGTGTGCTCTGGGTGTTGTCCAGGATCGGACGCCAGTCGGTGACCAGTCGGACGAGAACATCGCGTGGGTCGGGCAGGACGTAGGCAGGTACACGGAAGACCTTCACGAACGCCGCCCAGGCCGCCAGAAGCACCACGAAGGTCGTCACCGGCATGCACAGCCACACGGCGCGACGTAGCAGCGACGGTCGTCCGAACGCCACCTGGGGCGGTGGTTCGAGGCGGGCCGGCTCGACGGTCGGCCGCGTTGGGGTGTCTTGCTGCATGGGACCTCTTCGTCGCGGATCGGCAGTCCTCGCAGACGCACCTGACCGACATGGGTCAACCGGGCCTGCGCTGAGGGCTGAGGACCTGTCTGGTAGATCGATCTAACAGATGAGCCGCAATACCGCTGATGTGATGAGTCATTCCAGAACTGGTATCGAGGTCAGAGCCATGGAGCACTGCTAGATCGTTCTAACGACGAAACGTAGAGTTAACACGCCGGCCCTGTCAAGGGGGCATTGCGACAAGACTTGAGGGCGGCGCGCCGCCGGTAGTTGCGCAGGCGGCAGCAAGCCACGCACACGCGTCCACCCCGCTCTGGCGCAGTTCCGGTCGCACGACACGTCGGCTTTCTGGCGCAGCCGGTGGCACACACTTCTTCGCCGGAAGCCTTGACAGGGGGTGTCGCACGCTCGCAAGCTTGCCGTCACATTCAACCGGCCTCATGGCACCGGCGTGGCACACCATGCCGCAGGTGGTGGTCGCCATGATCCGGGTTGCCACCTAGATCAAGATGCCGAGTCGCAAGGGCACCCTGCTGTCCCGGTGGTGAAGAGCAGTAGGACTCAGGGGAAGGAATTCTGTGATTACGGTTGTCGGCGAAAGCCTGGTGGACTTGATGGAAGATCCATCAGGCGAGGTGACGCTATTCCCCGGCGGCAGCCCGGCGAACGTCGCCCTGACACTCGCCCGCCTCGGCCAGCACGCGACCCTGCTGACCCAACATGGCGACGATGCCAACGGCCGGCTACTCCGGGACCACCTCACCAGCAATGGTGTTCGGCTGGATCCCGCCTCAGTGCAAAACTTGCCGAGTACCAGCGTGGCGCGGACACAGGTCGGTCCGGATGGGCAAGCCCGCTACGATTTCGACATCACCTGGCGGTCCTTTCTCGACCGAGCACCAAACAGCATTGGCGCACAAGCCCAGTGCCTACACACCGGCTCACTCGCCACAATCCTGCAACCCGGCGCCGATGATGTACTGGCGCTCGTCCGGGACCGCCGAGCTACGACGACGATCAGCTTCGATCCCAACTGTCGGCCATCACTGATGGGTAATCGAATCACGGCCCTGCGTCGTGTAGAGGAACTGGTTGCGACAAGCGACATCGTCAAGGTCAGCCGGGAGGATCTGGAATGGCTCCACCCAGGACACGGACATGATCGAGTGGGACGGGAATGGCTGGATCTCGGTGCCAGCCTCGTCGTGGTCACGCTCGGCGGCGACGGGGCGTGGGCGGCCACCCGGCGTGACGTGGTACAGGTAGCGGCCCGACAGGTGCGCGTGGTGGACACTGTCGGGGCGGGCGACGCGTTCACAGCCGGGCTGCTCACGGCGCTGAACCGCCGGAACCTCCTGGGCGCCACGCGACTGGCTGCACTTGAGGCCGTTGACAGGAACACCGTCGCCGCCATGTTGACGGAAGCGGCAGACGTCGCTGCCCTCACCTGTGCCCGACGGGGAGCCGACCCGCCGACACTGGCCGAGCTGACCGCCACTGCCCCGGCAAAGTCTTCAGTGGCGGGACGCCCGTAGGCGGGACGGTGGCGGCGAGCCGCAGCTAGGGGTTGGCGGTGGTGGCGTCCAGATACCGGCGAACGGCACCCACGCGGGCACCTCCCGGTCGTACCCAGCGGCAACAGCGGCCTTCTGCCAAGTCGGCATCATCGTGAGCGTCCCGCGGCTACGCCTCGCCGTAGTAGCCCAGTTCTTCACCGAGGATCAAGGGCACGTCGTACACCGACATCTCCGGCCTGGTCCTGTTGAACCGGACCCGGTGACGCCACCGCTGGTGTTCGAACGCCATGTCAACGCCGATCTCGACCATGGCCGTCGGCTCAACCTGCACGTACCGCAGGGGTTCGGGCCGGTCGAGTTGCCCGGACTAGGACGCCGGCAACGGCTGCGGCCACGGATGCGCCGGGGTTCCGCCGGGCCGCTGCAACGGCCGCAGCGGCGACAGCACACCCGCCAGGGCGGCTTTCTGCACGGCGGCGAGTGGGTGGGTGCGGCCCTCTGGCGACATCGGATAGCAGAACCCCTCCGAATGCCTATGGATTTTGTGGCGACCAGATGATCGACACGATCTGGAGGGCTGCTGTCGCGAGGTGTTGGTCGCCGTAGCTGCGGGCGTGTTCGGCGGCCTGCTCGGGGGTGATGCCGCGGGTGCAGAGGCGCCAGGTGGTGTCGGTGTCGAGTTCGAGCTTCGCGGTGGGATGGGGATGCGGTTGGTGTTGCAGCCTCCAGCGGTCGGGGCCGCGTGCGCAGGTCCAGTGTCCGCCGCCGGGTCCGGTCACGGTCACCTGGACGATGGTGCCTTCCGGCGCGCTAGCGTCGCGCAGCGTGTGTGGCAGGGCTCGGAGGAATGTGTCGATGACGGGGCCGAGGTAGTGCGGGTCGGTGAGCCCGGGCCGTCCGGTGGCATCGCAGATCTGCTGCTGGTGGGTCCAGTACTCGGTGTACTCCCGGGCCACGTCGAGCCAGAAGGGATGTGCTTCAGGGCCGGCCCAGCGCACCGACCCGCTGATGGCGTTGAGATCGACGCTCTGCCAGAATTGCACGATTTCGTCCGCGATGGTCGAGAGCAGCTCGATGAGCACGGGTGGACTGATGCGGCGGGCGGCATTGACCCACTCGTCGTTGATGCGGTCGAGGAAGTTGGGGAACGCCTCGCCGTCTCGTGGATGCAGCACTCGGAAGCCGTCACGGTGGATGGACAGGCGTCCGACGTGGTCGCCGAGTACGTGCGCGGCGACGTCTTTGACGTTCCATCCCGGGCAGATCGTCTGCTGGGCCCACTCGTCCGTGTCCAGCTGACGCAGCAGGTCGATGAACGCGGCCTGTTGCTCGGCGAGCAGGGGCCGGACATCGATGGCGGGTCCCAGCCAGGAGTTGTCGGTCATCGTGTCCTCTCAGTGTGCTCTGTTGGCGCGATGGGCGATGTCGGCTGCGTAGCCGGCCCAGTCCCCGGCGCTGGCGCGTTGCCAGGCGACGGCGACGGCGATGTGCGGCCGCACAACCTCAGCCGGTCGGACCGCCACGTGGCCCCCTTGCGCCGCTAATCGAGCGTGGCGACCTTAAGATCGGGGAACGTCTCTACTGGAACCGCCCTCGCCTTGGTAAGCGGTTTATCGCTACCGTCCTGGCCTCTGGTGAGCTCGAAATCGACGGGCGCCGTTACAGGTCGCCATCGGATGATGCCACCGCATGCGCAGCAACCTCAGCAAATGGCTGGACCGCTTGGCGTCGCGAGTCCGACAGTACCGTCCTCGACAGGCTGCGGCGATGAAACTGCGGCTCTGTCGTGCCTGCGCCAGAGAAGTCGCTACATGCTCTGGCGCGGCCCTGCTGGCCCGGACGTGAGGTGGCGCCGGTGAGCGGCCTGTTGACTAGCGCAATCGCCTTCGGTGCAAGCTCGATCATCACATCGATGAGTTGGATGATGGTGCGCTGACGTGGCGCTGTCGTCGTCCAGCGTGTAGCTGAGCGAGCACTCGAAGTTTGCCCCGCCGCACAACGTGCTGAAGTCGTTCGCGCGACGGCGGACCTTGCTGACGTCTCGCCGGCGATCGGCGGCCAAGGGTGACGCAGGAACTTTGCCACCTTCCTGACTCTCGGGAAGTCACGGTGCGGAGAAGGTCGGGAGTTCGACGCCGCGGGTCGTAGAGGGATCTGCGCCGACGATGGAGGTCTGACAGTCGATCATCACGCCATCGTCCGCGCATGCCAGCGGTGGGGTTACAGTATCGATCACCCCGGACACTTGTACTCCTCCACCCCCGGCGAGGGTCTGAACCTGTGATCTGTGTACCCGGTGGGAACAGCTGGCGTCGGCGTTCGTGACGCGGTGACGCACGAGTATGCCGCTACCCCTCGGAGCGTCTGACAGGTGCGATCGATATGTACGTCGCTCTATCTCCATGCCCTGCCGGCGAGCCGACACGGCTGCCAACTGCCCGCACACACGAATCCACCCGATCGAGGCCCAGACGCCCTGTCGACGGTAGTCACCGCACCTGATTGGCCGTGGTCACACGACTGGTTACAGCGATGGTCGACTTCTCGAGGTTTCGGCGATATCGCCTCATCAAGGGAGGAGCACGTCGCGCTCCTCCCGGCGCGGACGACCGGTGTGCACGGTCAGGTCCGAGCCCAGGCGCGCTTCGACGGATGCGTTGATCGAGGGGAAGGGGCCGCGTGCAGGAATGCGGAGTTGTCGATGGTGGGTTCGGTGTCGGTGTCAGCCAACAGTTTCTGGATGTTGCCGTGGTAGCGGCGGAAGTCGAGGTCGGCTGATGGCCAGCCGGCCAGACTGATCATGGGTGGCTGCCACGCGGTCGCGTCTTGGCCGTCGTGCTCGCTGAAGGCGCGGAAGTCGACCGGAGGCAGGCTGGGGTCGATTTCGCGGTCGCCGATGAGGCGGTGCAGGCCGTCGTAGGTGGTGGAGTCGTCGTAGCGGTGGGCGCTCTGGTAGTTGTCGGCGACGCGGGCGAGGAGCTCGTGGTAGGCCATCCACTGGTACTTCTTGCCCCACCGTTCGCTTTTGTGGCCTTCCCGGCCTCGGCCGTGCCCGATCGTGCGGTCTTCGGCGCGGAAGCGTGCCGGGGTCCAGCCGAAGTTCAGGGTTCGGTGGAATACCCACCGGCGGGCCCGGCCGTATTTCGCATCGAGGGTCGCCTGTGTCGGCGCCGCTCCTGGGATCGGGAGGCCGTAGGGGCGCTCGGCTGCGCGCGCGGCGTACCATTCGGCCCTGCCGCACCTCGCGGCCGCCGTCGAGCAACGCGTGGACGATGGTGGCGGCCAGGGCTTCGCCGAGGGCGCCGGGTTCGGTCGCGACTGACGCGACGGCGTCGACGCGTACTCGCGAAGGCTGGCGGGAGGCGAGGCGGTGAAGCTCGCGGAGATCGTCAATGGCCCGGCGGGAGTGCACTGTTCCGGCGTCTTGAGTGCGAGCTGGCCGATCTGCGCGACCCCTGCCGCCTCTTGTGGACAGCCGGCTGCGATTGGTGACGCGCGGCCGACGGCAGGTCATCGCCTGCGCTCCGCCACGTCCACTGTGTTGCCTTGGTGTCGAGCGAGCCGGTCGGCGATGGCGTCGACGGAGTCGTGGACCTGGGCGTGCAGGTCGCCCAGGTCGACGCCGACGAGGCGCCTGGCCCACTTGCGGACCCGGCCGGCGACCCAGACCGAGGTGATGTTGCTGCGATCGGCACCGAGCACGATGGTCCCGATCGGGTCGTGCAGCGGCATGGTGTTGAGGTCCTCGGCGTCGATGACGATGAGATCCGCCTGTTTCCCCGGTGTGATGGATCCGGTGGTGTGGTCGAGCCGGAGCGTGCGGGCGCCGCAGAGTGTCGCGAAGTCGAGGACATCCCGCGTCGTGATGCGTACCGGCTCGTCGTCGGTGCCGTAGGCGGCGTGGACGGCGCGCATGCGTTGGACGGCGAGCAGGGTACGCATCTGGGTGAACATGTCCGACGCGAGCGCGACCTCGACATCCACCGACAAACCGGGCCGGATGCCGTGTGCGAGTGCCTCGTCCACCGGGGGGACGGCGTCCTCGAGGCCGATCTGCATGTCGGAGGTCGGTGCGAGCGACACAGTGACGCCCGCGTCGCGCATCGCGGCCCAGGCGTCGGCGGACAGGGCGGTCGAGTGGATCGATTCGAGGTGCGGACCGAGCAGTTCTTCCCGCTCCCACCGGACGATGGCCTCGGATGCCGCTGCCCCGAACATGACGTCGAGGCTCACCCCGATGTCGAGGTCCGCGGCGACCCGGGCCAGGTCGTGGCCGTAGGCGAGGCCTGCCCCGGCGATCTCGGGAGTGGCGAGGGCGGCGAGCCGCAGCGTGACCAGCTGGTCGTCGGTGGAGAAATACGTCGACCGCAGCCTCGCCAGGTCACCCGGCCACTGTTGGTCCCAGTCACCGAAGTGCGGGCTCATCGACGCGTGTACGCCGCGGATGCCGGCGTCGAGCAGTGCGGTGATGGCGGCATCGGAGTGTTCCCGGGTTCGGGAGTTGTGCGAGAAGTCGAGCATGGTGGTGATCCCGCCGTCGAGCGCGGTTAACGCCGCCAGTCGGGTTCCGACGTACATGTCGTGCGGCCCGTACAGCGGCGCCACCCGCACCAGCGTGGACTGGAGATAGTCCACGAGGTCGTCGACGTCGGGGATGGTGCGCCTCATCTGGGCCTGCCACGCGTGCCGATGCGTGTCCACGAATCCGGGCGCGACGATGGAACCCGACACGTCGACGACGATCGCGTCGGCCACGGTCAGGCCAGGGCCGACTTCCGCGATCCGGTCGCCGCGCAGGAGTACGTCGGCGCGTTCGAGCGTCCCGAACGCCGGGTCCATGGTCACCACCGCGCCGCCGGTGAGTAGGACGAGCCGGTCCGGATCATGTTCGGCGGCGGTGAGAGTCTCCAGCGTGGACGCAAGTTGACTGGTCATCGGGTGTGCCTCCGGTGCATCGTGTATCCGGCGTGGTGCAGGGCGTCCCCGTCGAATCGACCGAAGGCCCAGAACCCGAGGTCGTCGAGGTAGTCGATGCGGTCGCCGTCGATCCAGTAGCGGCCTTGGAACGCGTGGGGGCGCCCGCCCCGGGTCTCGTCGTAGCGGCCGTCGGCGGTCAACTCCTGGTGCAGGAAGTCTTCGGTGTCGACCCAGACGCCGACCCGCTCCGGATCGACGTGGCCTGCGCCGCCGCCGTCCGTACCCGTCGTCCCGCCGGGCTGCGACGCGGGGTTGAGCACGGTCCCCGCCCAGACGAGCGGCACGCCGTCACGCAGGACGGCGTGCAGCCGATCCGGACCGGTCAGTGCGACACGCAGCGCCGCGTCCAGGTCCGGCGCGTCGGTGTCTGCCAGGACGACGAGGTGCGCCGGGGCACCCGGTCCGAGGGTGCCGGGGCCTTCTCCGCGCGGGCGGCCCGTGAGCGCGGCGCTCAGGTCGAGGATGGCGGGGACGATCGTGGTGCCCGTGGCGGAAACCACCACGGCGCCGTCGTCGTCGGCCGCTCTGACGATGCCCGGCCCGACGCCGACGACAAGCCCCCCGCCGATCAGCACGTCGGCGTGTTTCATGGTCCCGATGACCGGGTCGAGGGTGTGCACGGTGGCGTCGGTCAGCAGCAGCGGGCGGCTGGTGCCCGTACGAACGGCTTGCAGGTCGGCCGCGGTGAAGGTGACAGGTACGTCGGTCATGTGCTTCACCGTGTGGCAGGCGCAGGTACGGCGGAAGGTCGCGGCTGTCCTGGTAGCGCTGGGACCAGGCTCCCGGCGGACGGGCTGCCTAGCCTGGTCGGCATGGCGATTCCGAGACTGGGTGACTACCTGAGGAGCCGGCGCGCCCAGGTGACACCCCGCGACGTCGGCCTGCCCGAGGATGGGCAGCGACGCGTTCCCGGCCTGCGCCGCGAAGAGGTGGCGATGCTGGCCCGGATCAGCGTCGACTACTACCTGAGGCTGGAGCAAGGCCGCGAGCGGCGACCGTCGCCGCAGGTCCTGGAGGCCCTGAGCGACGCGCTGCTGCTGGACGACGACGGCCGGCTGCACCTGTACCGCGTCGCGGGCATGACGCCACTGCCGCGCCGCGAGGGCCGCGCCGAGCGGACGGATCCCGCACTGCTGGCGTTGGCCGAACTGTGGGACCGTACGCCAGCCCTGATCCTGGGACGGGCCTACGACGTCCTGGCCGCGAACACGTTGGGGCGAGCGGTCTTCGATCACCTCCAGCCCGGCACGAACCTGCTGCTGGCGATCTTCCTCGACCCGTCGGTCCGCGCCTTCTACGCCGACTGGGAGACGGCAGCGGCCAACGTGGTCGCCGGATTCCATTTCCTCGAAGGCGCCCGGCCGCACGACCCGCGGATCCAGGAGGTGCTCCGGACGGCCACCGCGCAAAGCCCAGAGTTCGCCGACCTGTGGCGCCGACGCGACGTACGGGGCAAATCCGCCACGGCGAAGGTTCTGCACCATCCCGAGGTCGGCGAACTCACCCTCGGCATGCAGGCCTTCGACGTGCGCTCCGCCCCAGGGCAGCAGCTGATCGTCTACCACGCGCAGGAGGGCACACCGAGCGCCGATGCGCTGCGCCTGCTCAGCTCGCTGGCGGCGTCCCGCCCGGCGCACGAGAACACCCCCGACCGGAGGACTTCATGAGGCACCAGTTCAGGATCGTGTTCAGCGCGGCGTGCGTCGCCGTACTTCTCGCCGCCTGCTCCGTGGGGCCGGACCGCGCAGGCGGCGCCGGTGAGGACGCGGCGTACCCGGGCCGGCAGGAGCCCACACCGCCCGGGACAGCCGCGCCGCCCCCGACCCCACCGGCGGGGACCGCAGATGTGCCGCCCCACCCGTACGTCGGGATGTGGGTGACAGCCGACGGCCACATCCGCCAGATGCTGCTGGCGAACGGCCGCTACGACGAGGCCCGCGGTGAGCGAGAGAGCGCCTACACGGGTTCCTACCGGATCTCCGGAACCCGGATCGAGTACGTCGACGACACCGGTTTCAGCGCGGACGGAACCTTCGACGGGGATGTCCTGCACCACGCCGGCTACATCTTCTACCGGCAGGACAGCGACGCACACCGGCAAGCGAAGGCGCAACGACGATGACGAACCACACGCCACGACGCAACCGGCGCCTGCTGCTGACGGCGGGAGTCGCCGGCGGGCTGACGATGTTCACCGGGACCGCCATGGCCTCAGCACAACCCCGGCAGGGCCTCGAGGGACCGTACCCCGACCGGCCGGCCGGGGTGCGCCGCAACCTGGCGGCGGTGAGCCGAGCCTTCGAACGGCAGAACGCCGGCGGCGACATCTACGAGATCCTTCACGACGACGTCGAGTGGACGATCGTCAACGGCCGCACCTACACCTCCAAGGCCGACTTTCTCGCCGAGGGCGCTGATCAGTCGTCAGTCCGGCCCGGTACTCGGTTGCTGTTTCCTTCCGCTAGTACGGCGGCGT
Organism: Micromonosporaceae bacterium KJ-029; assembly: GCA_005402585.1. Lineage (GTDB taxonomy): Bacteria > Actinomycetota > Actinomycetes > Mycobacteriales > Micromonosporaceae > Micromonospora. The sequence continues at coordinate 71,402 of BIFP01000037.1, forward strand.
TTCGACCTGTACGTGTGGTGGGCGCCGAGGCGGCCCGCAGCCAGTCGTCCTCGCCTGCAAGCGTCTCGGCGTCCTGCAGTCGATGGGCCGCGTCGGCTGCGCCCTGGACAACGCCGCCGCGGAGGCGTTCAACTCCACCATCAAGGTCGAGTACATCCACCGGCGGCGGTTGCGCACCTGCGCCGAGGCCCGCCTCAAGATCGCCACCTGGATCGTCGACTTTTACAACGTCAGACGCCGCCACAGCGCCTGCGACGGCATGTCACCCATCGACTATGAACACTTCATTGCCGAAGCCCGCCGGGCCCAGGCAGCTTAAACAACCCTCCACGCTTCCAGGGGATTGACAGTTCACCGTTCCCCGGAGTGTCCGCGTCAACGAGCGGCGACCGTGTCGAGGCTGGCAGGTTCGACTGCGCTGCGAGATGGACGACGATCTCCGGCCGCCACAGCGGGGTCGAGGCCGTGACATAACTTGAACATCGGCGTACGGTTTATCTCGAACATGGATGTTCGAGATGGAGGATGTGATGGCGGCGGCCACCACCGGCGGAAAGCTCCTGCGACGTTGGCCTGCGGCTCTGGGTGTGCTGGTCGCGGTCGGTACCGTGCTCGGAGTCGACCATGGTGGCCAAGTCGCCTCCGTCGTGGCGGCGTCGGGATTCGTCTATCTCGCCGCGGCGGCAACCGGGCGCCCCGGCGCGGCGTGGCCTGCGTTCGGTGTCACCTTCGTACTCGTCGGGCTCGGCCTCGCACCTACCGGCTTCGACCCCGTGCCATGGATATGCGTCGCGGCTGTCGGCCTGGCCATCTTCGGGTCCGTCCGCGCGGGTTGGCGGCCGGCGTGGTCCCTGCCTTTGCAGTCGGCGGCGATGCTCGCACTCGGGGCGGCAGCGATACTCGCCGTACGGGCCGACCACGTCACCGGCGGCATCATCGTCAGCGTCGCCCTGTTCGCGCACGCGGCATGGGATGTGTGGCATCACCGCACCCGGCGCGTTGTCGTGCGCTCGCTCGCGGAGTTCTGTGGCGTACTGGATGTGCTGGTCGGGGTGGGCGTACTCGTTGTCACGCTCACGAGGTGACGGCAAGCGCCGCAAGCACAGTGTCGCGGACGAGGCGCGTGGCGTCGTCCGCCGTCACGTCGCCGCGATGCACCGCGGCGGACGCCCCGTGCAGCACCGCTTGGATGGTCGCGAGCTGCCACAGCACGGGCATGTCGCGCCGGAATGCTCCCTCATCCCGACCGCGTTTGACGAGGGCGTGCACCCGGCGAGCCGGCCCCTCGTGCACGCGCCGCATCTCCTCCGGCGTCAGCACACCGCTCGCCGCGATCACGACCGCCCCGAAACGGTGCGTCAGCCGCCAGGTCGCCTCCAGCAGGCGGGCCATCGCGTCCCGCGGATCGCCCTCAAGGTCGATCGCGCTCAGGGCCTGGTCGGTGCTCGCGATCACCTGGCGGCTGACCGCCTCGACCAGTGCGGCACGCGACGGAAAGTGGCCATAGAGCGTCACGCGGCCTACGCCCGCCGCTTTCGCTATCTCGTTGACACTCACTCCAGGATCGGTGGCAAGCAGGGTGATCGCGGCGTCAAGGATCGACTCGACATTCCGGCGCGCGTCCGCGCGCTTGGCCGTCACCCCATCTGTCGCCATCCCGCCCCAGCCTTTTCTCGAACAACGGTGTACGCCTTAAGTCTAGGTCCAACCCACGAAAGGCCCGATCATGACCGGTACGTCGACAGCACAAGACTTGTTCGCAGGCATCCCCGTCGCCGACTTCGATCACTCGCTGGCGTGGTACCGGCGGTTCTTCGGTGTCGAGCCGAGCTTCTACCCGAACGACATCGAGGCCGTGTGGGCAGTGGGTGAGCACAGCTACGTCTACATCGAACGCCTGCCCGACCGCGCGGGCCGCTCGATGCTGATGATCATGGCCGTGGATCTGGACACCACAGTCGCCGCGCTCACCCAGCGTGGCCTCGAACCCCAGCGGATCGAGAACTACGAGGAAGGCATGCGCAAGGTTGTCTACGCGGATCCGGACGGCAACGAGATCTCGTACGGCGGCGTGTCGACGCCCACGATCGGGTCCGTCGAGCGCGAAGGCTGAGCTCCACGCTCGCGACCATCGCCGACGCGCTTCCCGCATCGGCGTAGGCCCGGCGCCACCTACCAGAATACGCCGCCCTGCTCCCCGTCGGCCACCACGACCCGGCGCGTGTCGCTGCCGCGTTCGTCGCCGAACCCGTCGGCGTGGAGGTGGACGGCGACCTGGTCAAGGTCGACGCGACGGCGAGCATCGGCGTCACCGCCTGCGACAGCGCCGACGGGTTCGACGACGTCGTCCTGCACCGGGCCGACGTCGCCATGTACCACGCCAAGCACGGTGGCGGGAACCAGCACGTCATCTACGCGCCCGGCATGACCATGCCCGCCCGCACCCTCCGCCGCGGCCCGCGCCTGCGCGACCTGCACCGCACCGACCAGGGGAGGGGCGCGTGAACCTCGGCACTGTCGTCGCCTGCGCCACCTGCGGCTACGGCCTCACCGATCACCGCCACGGCGAGCAGGTCCTCTACCGGCACCCGGTCAGCGAAACTGACCGGCACCAGCCCGTCCCCGCCTTGCCCACCTCATCGGCGATGTCTACGACCGCTGCCACATCTGCAGCGCCGCCCAACCCGTCTGGAACTACCGCACCGCCGAACTCGAAGCCCAAGGCATCGGCGGCAGCCGCGACGTCATCCAGATCTACAACACGCGCTGGCACGTCTGCCTGCGCTGCGCCCAGTTCATCGAGGCAGACGACCCCGACGCCCTCACCGCCGCCAGCGCCGTCCTCATGGGCTGGCACCCCACCGACGAGCCACGGCACACGATCCTCGGCATGGTGCACCGCGGGATCGTCTACACCCGCGAAGGACGTACCCTGCTTACCACCACCGACTGGCCACCAGCCAAGATCACCCCCGAGATGCTGCCGAAGATCCGCGACCGACTCACCGGACTCCTCCGCAGCCCCGCTAACCTGCCCGAGATTCTCAGCGCCCGCACCACCCGCCACACCATGGCCGGCGATCTCGACCGTGCCCCGCTCTACTGGATCAACCAGGAGTTCACCGCACTCACCGCCGAGGTGACCCGCGACCAACCACCCACACCGGTGACCGATCGCATCACCCCCACACCGAGCGGCCTGGTTGCCTGGCCACAACCCGTCGGACACGGCGTGCAGATCGCCGCCGTCTCCTGGACACCACACCCCGACGGCTGGCACATTTTGTGCTACCGCAGCCTCGGCGGCGGCCTCGCCGACGACCTGATGCCCACACTCCGGCACGACATCGGCTGGCTGATACCCATCCACACCGAACACATCCCCACCGGCGCGATCATCGACGGCAGCCACCCGGCCGGTCCGCTGATCACCACCTGGCTCCTGATGAACCAGCAGATGGCCGAAGCCACGCCGGCGAGACTGCCCAAGGCCGTCAGCAAGGCCTACCAGCGAAGCCAACGTCCCACACCGGATGTCCGTCTGGTGCGGATCACACCACCCACCACCCCGCCAGGTCAGCAGCAGGCGATGGTGAGGACAGCCGCGCGAAGCTCGACTACCGCTACTGGGTATCCGGCCACGAACGCAACCAGGCATACGGGCCCGGCCGACGCCTCCGCAAAAAGATCACCATCGAACCCTTCCTGAGAGGACCAGGGGACAAGCCGATAATGCTCAGCACCACCGTCCGGGTGCTCGGCACGCCACAACCACCCGGCGCCGCAGGCCACGAGTAGTGGGCCGAGGTCAGCGCGGTGGCGGGGGAGTAGGCCGCCACCGCGCCTGGTGATCGCCCGGCGCCGCTGATCGCAGCGCGGTCAGCGTGTGCCGGGTGGCTGGGCTTACCGTGTTGAGGTGAGCCAACGGACTGATGTAGACGCATCTGCTGACCTGAGCCCGGTCGTGATTGGGCCTGGCACCGAAGCTGACCTGCCCCGGATCGTGGAGATCCTCAACTACACGGCAGCGAACTCACACGCTACCTTCGCCACCCGGCCGACCACCGTGGCCGAACGGCGAGATTGGTTTGAGCGGTTCTCCTCGACCGGGCCCTACCGGCTGTTCGTTGCGCGACGCGGCAACATGGTCCTGGGCTACGCCTGCAGCCAGAGCTACCGCGACCACGAAGCCTTCCGGGAGACGGTCGAGGTGAGCATTGCACTGGATGTCAGTTGCCGGGGCCAGGGCGTGGGTTCCTCGCTGTACCGCGCGCTGTTCGATTGCCTGGCCGACGAGCCGGTTCACGTCGGCCTTGCTGGCATAGCCATGCCCAACGACGCGTCGGTGGCACTGCATCGAAAGTTCGGCTTTACCGAGGTCGGCACGTTCCGCGACTATGCGGTCAAGAATGGTCAGTACATCAGCTCGCTGTGGATGCAGCGTCTTTTCACCAACTGTTGATGCCGATGATGTTGCTCCGGCACTCACGTAGGGACCGCCGGGTCGTGCAGCGAATTTAAGGGTATGTGCGCGGCTTCAGCTCCAGTTGAGGCGCGCGGCTGCGGCCTGGCGCACGGATGCCTCCTCGATTGGGTCATCGCGTAGCGTGAGCAGCCAGCGTTGCTTCTGGTCGGTGAGCGGGGCGTGTTGAGCGGCCAACAGCCGAACGTCCGGCTCACAGTCGAGGAGGCAGAACGGCAGTACGCCTGATGTCTTGTCCGGATCAAGGAGCAGCAGGCTGCGCAGATAGCTGCCTCGCTCGTAACTGTGTGGCGATGCCATGGTCAACCGGTGCGTGGGACGACCTGCTGCGCGTCGCCGCGAGCGTGCAGGGCGGCACGCCACCGCGGCGCTAGTCGTGGGGAAGCTGTGCTCCTCCAAGCGGCAGCAGAACGCGCTGACCAGTGCGATCAAGGAGTACGGGGCGCTGCGCCGCACGGTCTACGCCGCCCGATACCTGGCCGACAAGGCCTACCGTCGGCGCATCGCCCGGCAGCTGAACAAGGGCGAGAACCTGCGCGCGCTGCGCCGCGCCCTCGCGTACACCGGCGAGGGAGCACTCCGGCGCCGGCACCACGAGCAGCAGACCGAGCACATGTGGTGCCTGACCCTGGCCACCAACGCGATCGTCTGCTGGTCAACGGAGTACCACGGCCTCGGCGTGGCCGCCCTGCGCCGGACCGGCCGCGACGTCGACGACGAGGTCCTGGCGCACATCTGGCCGACTCACCACGAGAACGTGCACTTCTACGGCACGCACTCGGTCGACATCGACGGCGAGCTCGCCCAGCTCGACACCGACGGCTACCGGCCGCTACGGCTGGCCGAGGCCACCTCCGGCACGCCACTGACCACAGCTGGTGAACCTGCCCGGACCCGGATGAGCGTCGAGCCGCCGCCGCTTGATGTGTAGGACAGGGGCCCGTAGCGGCACCGCAAAACCGGACGGCACCCGTAGCGGCGACTTTTGCCCGTAACGGTGGCGACGTGCTCCTTGGGTACTACGGCTGGCCCGCCGGGCAGGTCCTGCCCGGCGCCGGGATGGCACTTTTCTTGGTGACGTTGCTCGTCGGCGTAGGGCTGGCGGCGCGCAACGACCTTCGTGGTGCTTGGGCACTGCTGGTGCTGCTCTGCCCGATCGGCATGCTGTGGCTGCATCCGCTGGCCGAAGAACTCGCCGTCATCTCCTACGGCGGCGGACCGAATGCGGACTGGACGACGCTGGCCACAGCGGCGATCATCGTGGCGGTTGCGGCGGCGATCGTCATGTCGGCTGCGCTGATGGTCCAACGACGGGTCGCCTTCACCCACGCCGCCGTCGAGCGTTGTACGGCGTGTGGCTCCCTCACCAGCGACAACGCGACGCGATAGCAGCCGTCTAGCACCAAGCCACTGGTCGACTGTTGTCAACGCACTGCCTGGCCGCCTGTGACACAGAATCCCGTGGTGTAAACCAGGTGTCCCTGATCGGGCCGATCCTGCAGCCAGGCCGCCGCGGCACTCCGGCCGCGCTGCAGCGCGCCCAGCCCGGTGCGGTACGGCGCGTAGTGCCACTCGTGCGAGCAGCCGTCGTCTTCACAGCCCATCGCGAACAGAATGAAACCCGCGGGCGCCCCCGCTCCACCGAGTTTGTTGCGATGAGCAGGGTGCGCAGCACAAACCGCTCGTATGACCGGGGCGAGTATCGCGGCTCTTCGAACTTGAGCGGGGTTCGCGGCTGGAGTCGACCCGAGGGTGAAGGGCTCGCAGCTCATCGGTGATCATCTGAGTGTCTAGT
>BIFP01000038.1 GCA_005402585.1 Micromonosporaceae bacterium KJ-029
CGAGTGCGCGGTAGCACCTACGACCGTTAGTTAGCCCGTCGTCATAGTCTGCGGCTTGTGACCGCGCAGAGGTGGCAGCGTGGGTCAACCCTGGCCGGTGGCAGTGAGCACGAGATCGTGTGGCCATTCGCCGCGCAGAACACGATCGAGCTGTGGGTCCTCTGAGCTCTCGCAGTACGGTGTCTCGTCGGGGTCGCGCACCACCGTCTCAACAGGTGCCGCCAGCATTCCCCAGGGTGGGATCGTGTTCGCGAGCCTGCCCGTGAGCCGGAGGTCGCGATACTCGGGTTCCCACCACACATCGAAGACGGACCGCAGTTCACGGGGGTCGACCGCGAGCCAGACGCCGAACGTGACGGTATGGCCTTCGGTGAGTTTGATCGGAAGCAGCGCACGGACGAAGGCCCCGACGTTCGGGACCTGCATCATC
>BIFP01000039.1 GCA_005402585.1 Micromonosporaceae bacterium KJ-029
CGCTCACGCAGCTCATCGTTGTACTTCTTTGGTGCGGGCATCGCTGGTGTTCCTCCCAGGTTTCGATGTCTCCATCAAACCCGGTGCGGAACAATGTGGCTCTGCAGGGTGTTGAGCGCCGTTGTCGGCGCCGCGCCGTCCCAGGTGGTGTGGATGAGGTGCGCGGTGCTGACCGGCTGGCCCGGGTGCAGGGCCAGGACGGCGAGAACGGCCTTGCGGCGTAGGCCGGAAACCGGCTGCGGCGTGCCATCCACCGTCACATCGACCGGCCCGAGAAGCCTTACCTGCACGTGATCCCCATCCGACGCGGTATCACGATCACGCTAACCGTCGTGCCGCCCGCCGAGGTGGATCAGTCGTACGCCCGACAACCGCCGGGGCCGTTCGTGAACGCTCCCGCTTCAAGGCGACATCAGGCCGGTTCCAGATCGTCCCGTCATGCTCGTGGCGTGCGGGCCGATGAGGGCCCCGCACCTAGACGGGAGGTACCACGATGCGATTCAGAATCCGCCGGGGTCTTCGCCTGGGCGCCGCCGTCCTGGCCGTCACGGGCGTGGTCGCGGTGGCCGTGCCCTCGGTGGCCGCCGCCCGGGTCAAGGGCCCGAGAATCGACAGCCACACCGCCCACTGCGGTGCCTTGCAGGACCGGGCGGACGCCATTCGTGCCGAGATCTGGCAGACGAAGTCGATCACCTCGGAGCAGATCGCCGAGCTGCAGTCGATCGGCCGTTCCTGGAGCGAGTGGTGCGCCGAGAAGTTCGGCTCCATCACCCGCGAAGCGTACGTTCAGTGGTCGGTCGATGGCATCCGTTGGTCTAGCAGCATCGTGCTGCACGACGACATCATCGCCCAGCCGGCCGGGATCACCGTCGGCCAGGTAAAATCGGCCGTCGAGAACGCCACGGCCGAACGGCTCGCCGAGCCGCTCAAGGCCATCGCGGTCGCGCATTCCACTGAGGATCTGACCGCCACTCAGATCGAGGAACTCATGGCTGGTCGCAACGCAGGTGAAGCTCGACTGCTTGCGACCTTCGACCAACCACGATCAGACTTCGCACTTCCGGTCCCGGTCAGCGGAACGCGCGCGGGCGGCGTCGCCTTCTTCCTCATACCGTTCGGTGATCAACTGATCCGGATGGGCGTCTCGTCGAGCTGAGCCGACAAGCCCGGGACCGTTACAGGCGCCGCGCTCTGAGGCCCGCGAACAGGTTCTGTCCGCGGACCTCAGAGCACGCTGCGTCGCTGTCGCCGGCGCGACATTCCGCCGCAACGCGCAGGCACATCCGTGGCCACAGCCGCTCTTCGCGTGCTTCTCGGGTCAGTTCGACCGACCGGAACCGTTGCGCAACGCGCAGGTCGAGCCCGCTGTGCAGGCCCTGTTGCTATTGGGCGATGCCGGGGCTGTCCGGCTCGCCCCGATCAGGTTCGCGCTGCCCGGAATCATCGCGCACCGATCCGCCCTCCAGGGTGGCCAACGGCTGGCGATACCGGACTTCGGAGACGGTCCTCAAGGCCGGCCGACCGCCGCGGGCTCATAGAGGTGAGGCTCCAGGCCGCCTCACCTGCTGCCGACCCGCGTTGGTTCGCTGGCAAGCTCGCGCAGTTGCCGCATGGTGGGCGCCAAGGCGGCCTACGCCGCCTCGCGGATCGGCCGGAGTGCGGCCTACAGGTCGGCGGCTTCTTGCCTCGGCTCGACGACCTGACCGATCTCGACCTGCTCGACGAGGTGCTCGAATGTGTTGATCAGACCGACGGCCCGCATGCCGATCAGCGCCGCACCTTACGCCGACCCTTCATGGTCGATAGGGAAGCCAGGGTCATTGCGTGTTGGTGTAACTGCTGGTCACGGCCTCAATGAGGTCGTGTGATCGGCGGTCGGCGCGTCGGTTGGCGCGGGCGATCTTGGTTTCGCCGTTGATCCGGTGCCAGCCGATCGCGGTGTTACGGAGGGTAGCCATGACGGCGGGTCCGGTGCCGGTCCGGGTCTGATGCAGGTCCTCACGAAACGTGACATCTCTGATGTTGTGGATCTGGTTCTCGATCAGCCACTCTGCTCTCGCCCATTTCTGCAGGTCGGTG
>BIFP01000040.1 GCA_005402585.1 Micromonosporaceae bacterium KJ-029
GGGATGACGCCCGTTCATGCTATCCGTCGAGTTTGACTGATGCGATGTGGGCGGTCCTCGCGCCGCTGCTACCGGTGCGTGACCTGCGTAAAGGCGGTCGGGCGCGGGTCTACGACGATCGGCTGATCCTGGACTCGATCTTCTACGTGCTGCGGTCGGGTTGCCCATGGCGGATGATGCCGCGTGATCTGGCACCGCCGGACGCGGCGCATCGCTGGTTCACGACCTGGCGGAAGAACGGGACGTGGGACCGGATTCACG
>BIFP01000041.1 GCA_005402585.1 Micromonosporaceae bacterium KJ-029
AGAGCCTGGTAAATAAGGGTTCGGGCGGTCGCTGGGCGCAGCGAAGATCGACTGGGCGATGGCGTGGCGGCGTGACATGAGGAAGGGCCTTCGGTACGAGCGAAGGTGACGAAACCAGCACGACCGAAGGCCCAACCCTGTCTGTATACCTTGTCGCCGGTGTCGCCTCGTACGCCACCCCGGCCACCCTCGACGCGCACCTGCCCACCGCCCGGCCACGGCACTACCCGTCCGACACCACCGACGCCGAATGGGCCGTGCTCGCCCCGCACGTGCCAGCCGGCACCGGACGCGGCCGGCCGATCATCTACCCCCGCCGCGACATCGTCGACGCGATCCGCTACCTCGACCGCACCGGCTGCCAGTGGGACGCGCTCCCGGCCGACTTCCCCCACCCCAAGCTGGTCTACCACTACTTCAAGACCTGGGCCGCCGACGGAACGCTGCACCGCATGCACAACAGCCTGCGTGAACAGGTCCGCACCCAGGTCGAGGACCGCAACCGGCAGCCGACCGCGGCGGTGGTCGACTCCCAGTCGGTGCGGGGCGCGGAAACCGTCGGCCGAGCCACCCGCGGCTACGACGCGGGCAAGCGGGTCAACGGCCGCAAACGACACATCGCCGTGGACACCTGCGGCCTGCTCCTCGCGATCCTGGTCACCGGCGGCAACGCGCAGGACCGCACCGCCGCCCGACCCCTACTCTGGGCGCTACACGCCTGCTTCCCCGGCATCCGCCTCGTGTGGGCCGACACCGGCTACACCGGCACACTCGTCGACTGGGCCGCCACCCGCCTCGCCCTGGCCGTGCGGATCGTCGCCAAGCTCGCCGGGCAGACCACCTTCGTCGTCCTGCACCGCCGCTGGTGCGTCGAGCGCACCTTCTCCTGGATCAACCGCTGCCGCCGCACCGTCCGCGACTACGAACGGCTACCCGCCCACCACGCCGCGATGGTCCAATGGGCCATGATCATCGTCATGACCCGCCGCCTCGCCCGCCACCAACCCACCTGAAACCCTTATTTACCAGGCTCT
>BIFP01000042.1 GCA_005402585.1 Micromonosporaceae bacterium KJ-029
GCGTACCAGGACCAGGACAACAACAACGCGCCGGACTTCGGCAGCAGCCCGGACGGCGGCCCGAGCCTGACCTTCAACTTCCCGATGGACCTGGCGGGGCACCCGCAGAACTACCGGGACGCCGCGACCGCGAACCTGTTCTACTGGAACAACATCATCCACGACGTCACGTACCGCTACGGGTTCGACGAGGCGTCCGGCAACTTCCAGGTAAACAACTACGGCCGTGGTGGTGTCGGCGGCGACTACGTCCAGGCCGAGGCCGCGGACGGCGGCGGTACGAACAACGCCAACTTCTCCACCCCCGCCGCGGATGGCGGCGCCCCGCGGATGCAGATGTACCTGTGGCCGGGCAACCAGTTCGGCGCCCAGAACCAGGTCGTCGTCGACGGCGTGGGCTCCTTCGACGCCACCTGGTCGCGCTACAGCCCGGCGCCGACCGTGGCCGGCCTGCCCGGACACCAGTTCGTGTACGCGGGCAACGGCTGCGCCGCCTCCGCGTACCCCGGCACGCTGCCGTCGGGCGGCTGGATCGCGGTGGTCGACGGCGGCACCACCGCCTGCACCTACCTGCTGCGTACTCAGGTCGCCGAGTCGCTCGGCGCCAAGGCCGTGGTGGTGGCGCACAACGCCACCGGCGCAGCGCCGGTGCTGGCCGGCGCCATGACCACCGCGCCGGTCACCATCCCGGCGGTCGCCGTCAACCAGGCCGACGGCAACGCCATCAAGGCCGCGATCACCGCCGGTACGACCGCCGGTTCGGTGCGCAAGCACCCGAGCCACCCGGGCATCCGCGACGGTGACCTCGACGCCGGAATCGTCATCCACGAGTACGGCCACGGCATCTCCAACCGACTCACCGGTGGCCCCGGGATCAACTGCCTCAGCGGCAACGAGCAGATGGGTGAGGGCTGGAGCGACTACTTCGCGGTCACCATGCTGCTCGACCCGAAGCTCGACAACCCCGAGGGCACCCGCGGCCTGGTGCCGTACGTCCTCTACGAGGCGGACCGCACCGGCAACGGTCTCCGGCCGCGGCCCTACTCGCGGAACATGGACACCCAGCCGTTCACCTACGACAGCATCAAGACCGGTGGCTGGCTGAACGGCACTTCGCTGGCCGCGCCGCACGGCATCGGCCACGGCTGGGCCGCGGTGCTGTGGGACATGACCTGGGACCTCATCGACCGGCACGGTCTCAACCCGAACGTGTACGACGCCTGGAACACCGGCGGCAACAACCTCTCCATGCAGCTGGTCATGGACGGGTTGAAGATGCAGGGCTGCGGCCCGGGCTTCGTCACCGGCCGCAACGCCATCATCGCCGCCGACGCGGCGTTGACCGGCGGCGAGAACTCCTGCACCCTGTGGGCCTCCTTCGCCCGCCGCGGTCTCGGCTACAGCGCCGTCCAGGGCACCACCAACCGCGACGACAACACCGAGGCGTTCGACACCCACCCGTCCTGCCGCGGCGACTTCATCGGCCGCACCGCCCAGCCGGGCCTCAACACCGCCAACGCCGGTAGCAACGCACCGATGAAGTTCAAGCTCGCCACCAACCGCGGCCTGGACATCCTCGCCAGCAACTCCCCCTACTCCCGCCTCGTCGACTGCAACACCCTCCAGACCGTCAACCCCGACGGCCCCATCACCCCCCGCCCCACCCCCGTCGCCGCAGTCAGCCCCGGCAACTCGAAGCTGTCCGCCAACGCCAACGGCCAATACAACTTCGGATGGAAGACCGACAAGAGCTGGGCCGGCACCTGCCGCGAGTTCGTCCTGACCCTCGACAACGGATTCCAGTACCGCACCTACTTCAAGTTCGTCGGCTGACCCCCAACCCCGATCCACGGTAGAGCCCAAGGAGGGAGCGTTCCGAACAACGGAACGCTCCCTCCGTCTTCCCAGCGAAGGGAACACCTGTGTCTTCATCCCCACGGAGATCCCGTGGTCGCCGCAACGCCGCGTTGCTGTTGTCCACGACCCTCGTCGTCTCCCTGACGTCGCTCACCTCGAACCCTGCCTCGGCCGCGCCCGAGGAGGGCGGCAGGTCGAATCCGATCTTTCTGACCGGGCCGAACGAGGGCTCCCCCGAGGAGATCGCCACCCGCTACCTGCGGGCGAACCCCACCGAACACGGCGTGACCGCCAGCGACCTCGGTGACCTCACCGTGCTGTCCAGCTACACCAGCCGCCACAACGGCGTCACCCACGTCAACCTGGCCCAACGCCACAAAGACCTGGAAATCTTCGGCGCCACCGCCACCGTCAACATCGCCAAGGACGGCAGCGTCATCTTCGTCGGCGACACCCTCGTCTCCGGCCTCGCCGGCAACACCTCCGGCACCGCCGACCTCGACGCCGTCGACGCCGTAGAAGCAGCAGCCGACGGCCTCGACCTGGCCGCCCCGAAGAACTCCCGGGTCATGAGCCGCGCCGGCGGCGCCGCCCAGAAGACCGTCGTCTCCGGAAGCGGCATCTCCGACGAGCCGATCCCGGCCAAGCTGGGCTGGCAGCCGACCGACGACGGACTACGCCTGGCCTGGCAACTCGTCATCGACGACTCCACCGACGCCCACCTGTGGAACGCCACCGTCGACGCCGAAACCGGCGAGATGCTCGACGCCGAGGACTGGACCAGTCACGACAGCCCGGCGGACCTGGCCAGCACGCTGGGCCGACCGGAACAGCAGACATCGGCCGTCACCACCCAGACCGTCGCCACCCCGAAGGTCACCCCGCCGAACCCCGTCGACGACGGGTCGAGCTACCTGGTCTACGAGTTCCCCAAGAACGACCCGAACGAGGGGCCGCAGACCGTGGTGACCAATCCGGCGGACGGGCTCGCCTCGCCGTACGGCTGGCACGACACCGACGGCATTCCCGGCGCCGAGTACACCATCACCCGGGGCAACAACGCGTACGCCTACACCGACCGGGACGCCAACAACCAGGTCGACCCGGACAGTCCGGCCGAAGGTGGAGCGAGCCTCACCTTCAACTTCCCGGCCGACCTCAACGAACACCCGCAGACCTACGCCCAGGCCGCGGTGGTGAACCAGTTCTACTGGTGCAACATCGTCCACGACATCACCTACCGGTACGGCTTCACCGAGCCGGCGGGCAACTTCCAGGTCAACAACTACGGTCGTGGCGGTAACGGCGGCGACGACGTCCTGTGCGAGGCGCACGACGGCTCCGGCCAGAACAACGCCAACTTCTCCACCCCCGCCGCCGACGGCGGCCGGCCGCGGATGCAGATGTTCCTCTGGCCGGGCAACCAGTTCGGCCTGCCCAACGCGGTGACGATCGGCTCGGGCTCCGCCGCCGCCACGTACCAGGCGGAGTACGCGCGGTTCACGCCCGCGCCCACCAGTGCCGGCTTCGGCGGTGACGTCGTGGTGGTCAACGACGGCGTCGGGGCGACCGGCGACGGCTGCACCAGCTACAGCCTGCCCGCTGGGGCGATCGCGGTGGTCGACCGCACCAGTACCTGCAACTTCCACACCCAGGTGACCAACGCCGAGCAGGCTGGTGCCGCCGCTGTCGTGGTGGTTAACAACGTCGCGGGTGCCCCCGCGGTGATGGCCGGGTCCATGAGCCCGGCAGTCGGGATTCCCGCGGTGATGGTGAGCCAGGCCGACGGCAACAGCATCAAGGCAGCGCTGCCGGCGTCCGGGCGGGTGCACCGTAACTTGGACCGGCCGGCGATGCGGGACGCCTCGTTCCGCGCGGAGACAATCTTCCACGAGTACGGCCACGGGGTCTCGCTGCGCCTGACCGGTGGCCCGGGGATCAACTGCCTCACCGGTGACGAGCAGATGGGTGAGGGCTGGAGCGACTTCCTCGCGATCGCCGCGCTGCTCAACCCCGCGATCGACGGTCCGGAGACCCCGCGCGGTTACGGGCAGTACGCGCTGTTCCAGGACAGCCGGGTGGGTGACGGCTTCCGGCCGCGGCCGTACTCGCGGAACATGGAGATCCAGCCGTTCACCTACGACAGCATCAAGACCGGTGGCTGGCTGAACGGCACGTCGCTGGCCGCTCCGCACGGTATCGGCCACGGCTGGGCCGCGGTGCTGTGGGACATGGCCTGGGATCTGGTCGAGCGGCACGGCTACCACCCCAACATCTACGACCCGTGGAACAGCGGCGGTAACAACCTCGCGATGCAGCTGGTCATGGACGGGTTGAAGATGCAGGGCTGCGGCCCGGGCTTCGTCACCGGCCGCAACGCCATCATCGCCGCCGACGCCGCCCTCACCGGTGGCGAGAACTCCTGCACCCTGTGGGCGTCCTTCGCCCGCCGCGGTCTCGGCTACAGCGCCGTCCAGGGCACCACCAACCGCAATGACAACAGCGAGGCGTTCGACACCCACCCGTCCTGCCGCGGCGACTTCATCGGCCGCACCGCCCAGCCGGGCCTGAACACCTTCACCGCGGGTGACGCGGCACCGATGAAGTTCAAGCTCGCCACCAACCGCGGCCTGGACATCCTCGCCAGCAACTCGCCCTACTCCCGCCTGGTCGACTGCGACTCCCTGCGGACCGTCAACCCCAGCGGCCCGATCACCCCGCGCCCGACCCCCGTCAAGGCGGTCAACCCCGGCAACTCGAAGATGTCCGCCAACGCCAACGGCCAGTACAACTACGTCTGGAAGACCGACCCCAGCTGGGCCGGCACCTGCCGCGAGTTCGTCCTGACCCTCGACAACGGATTCCAGTACCGCACCTACTTCAAGTTCAACCCGTAGGCCGCAAGGAGCCTCCACAATAGAAAGCCTGGGGGGAGCGTTCCGTCGGAACGCTCCCCCTACCCGTTCCTGGTCCCTCGTACCTGCGGCGGTTCATCGGGAGCCCCGGCCTGGAAAGGTGTCGAGGTCCCGGCGCGAGTCGCGGCGAGGCCGGGCCTCGGCCCGTATACCGGTGCCGTATCCAGGCGGATCTCCAACCCGGCCCGGCCGACCGCCGGCTCAGCCGCCAGGCAGCTTCGGACTCGGCGCCCGGACGGCAAAAAGCCGTCGCCCCGGCCTGACGGCCGGGGCGACGCTTGTTTACCAGGTGTCAGCTACGCGGGACGTTCATCCGCTCGGGGATAAGCTCGTACCGGTCGGGGTCGATGTTGTCCAGCGTCCCGTCGGTGATCGAGTTGAGGATGCCGAAGAGGCCGTTCTCGACCTGCTTGGTCAGCATGCCGTGCTGCTTCTGGCCCCAGGACTGGGTCTGTCCGCGCGTCTCGAACAGGATCGTCGCGCTCCCCCGGAGGGCGAACGAACCCAGCGCGGTGCCGGGCAGGTTCGTGTTCTGCGGGTAGAGCGTCACCTTGCTCTGCGGCGAGTTGCCGGACTGGAGGGCGTCGTACACGGCGACGTTGACCCGGCGCGAGGCGTCGTAGTTGAACTTGGGCCAGTTGCCGTGCTGGGCGGGGTTCGTGATGAAGCGCCCGGAGATCGACAGGGTGGTGAAGTCGTCCATCCCCACGCCGGTGTAGCACGCCGCCTGGTTGTGCAGGTCGGCGAAGACGTCGACGGTCCCGAACTCCTGCTCCAGCGAGCGGTACACGTCCCGGGCGGTCTGCGCTTCCGGCGTGATGTACCAGCCGACGGAGGCGCTGTTGCCCGGGAAGTCAGCGGCCTGCGGGACGTAGTCGAGGTTGGGGTTGAAGTCGCGGTTCACGTCGAACCCGCCGAGCCGGGTGTTGTAGTTCCAGGCTGTCCGGGCACCGGCGAGCTGCGGGAAGTCGGCGACGACGTTGTCCCAGGTGCGCGCGTTCTGCCGGGTGTCCAGCTCGCCGCCGTCCGGGTTGAGCTTCGGCACGGCGACCACGGTCACGGCCTTGCGGATCTGCTCGGACCGCTTGGAGTTGTTGCCAAGCGTACGCAGGGCGTCGAGCAGGGCGGCCGTGCCGTGCATCTCGTTGCCGTGGATCTGGCTCTGGATCAGGACGACCTTGTCGCCCTCACCGACCCGAGCCGTCCAGATCTCGCGGCCCTGGTTCGAGTAGCCGGCGACATTGACGCTGACCTTGCCGCTGCTGGACTGTTCGATCGACTTGAGGCTCTTCCGGAGATCCTCGTGGCTGATGAAGCCCTCGATCGACTTGTTACCGGTTTCGTTGCCGCAGTGGGACTCGAGGGGGTTGGCGACGGCCGGCCCGGTGAGCATCACCGCTGCACCCGGCAGACCGATGAGTGCCGCAGCCGCGACCGCGAGGTGCCGCTTGACCCGACGAGTTGATGACGGCATAGATCGATGCACTACTCAGCTCCAAAGTAGACGAATGGATCTTCCGCGCTCCGCCACCCTAAGCACTGGCTCCGACGGTCAGCAATAGATCATGGCCGGATCGGGCACCCTTTTTCGCAGCTCAGCCCACATCGGCCGGTCGGCACGACAGGCGTAGGAGCCAGCGATCGAAATATTTGAACACTAGTCGGATGACCATCGATGAGCTGCACCGTAGCGTCGATGCGACTCACCTCACACGGCGCAATCACTGACCGTGACCGCCAGGGCGGGGTGCCACGGACAACCCGTGGCAGGCCGGTCCGGCGGCGGTGGATCGGCGCTCCATGCTGTCTTTCAACCCCCAAAGGAGCAGCGGTGCCCCTACAACCCCGTCCATCCCGTGGACGCCGCAACGCCGCGTTGCTGTTGTCCACGACCCTCGTCGCGTCCCTGACCTCGCTTGCCGCGAAGCCCGCGATGGCCACGCCGGACGAGCCCGCCAAGTCGAACCCGATCTTTCTGACCGGGCCGAACGAGGGCTCCCCCGAGGAGATCGCCACCCGCTACCTGCGGGCGAACCCCACCGAACACGGCGTGACCGCCGGCGACCTCGGTGACCTCACCGTGCTGTCCAGCTACACCAGCCGGCACAACGGCGTCACCCACGTCAACCTGGCCCAACGCCACGAGAACCTGGAGGTGTTCGGGGCCACGGCCACGGTGAACATCGCCAAGGACGGCAGTGTCATCTTCGTCGGCGACACCCTCGTCTCCGGCCTCGCCGGCAACACCTCCGGCACCGCCGACCTCGACGCCGTCGAGGCGGTAGAGGCAGCAGCCGACGGCCTCGACCTGGCCGCCCCGAAGAACTCGCGGGTGATGAGCCGCGCCGGTGGCGCCGCCCAGAAGACCGTGGTCTCCGGAAGCGGCATCTCCGACGAGCCGATCCCGGCCAAGCTGGGCTGGCAGCCGACCGACGACGGACTACGCCTGGCCTGGCAGCTCGTCATCGACGACTCCACCGACGCCCACCTGTGGAACGCCACCGTCGACGCCGAAACCGGCGAGATGCTCGACGCGGAGGACTGGACCACCCACGAGGACGTGGACGAGCTGTCTCACACCCTGGGCCGGCACACGTCCGACCGTACGCTGGCGGCCAGCGCCACCGGCCTCGGCACCCGCGAGCCGGTCCAGGACGGATCGAGCTACAACGTCTACGGCTACCCGACCGAGAGCCCGAACGACGGCCCCCGCACCATCGTGACCAACCCGGCCGACGCGCTCGCCTCGCCGTACGGCTGGCACGACACCAACGGCGTTCCCGGTCCCGAGTACACCACCACCCGGGGCAACAACGTCCACGCGTACCAGGACCAGGACAACAACAACGCGCCGGACTTCGGCAGCAGCCCGGACGGCGGCCCGAGCCTGACCTTCAACTTCCCGATGGACCTGG
>BIFP01000043.1 GCA_005402585.1 Micromonosporaceae bacterium KJ-029
GCCAGTTCGATGCGCGGACTCTCCACCTTCTCCCCCTTGGCCAACCGCAACACCGTCCGCGCCGCCAACATCCCCATCTCCGCCAACGGCTGACGCACCGTGGTCAACGGCGGCGAACACCACCGCACCTCCGGCAGATCATCGAACCCCACCACACTGATGTCGTCCGGCACCCGCAACCCCCGCTGACGCACCGCCTCGTACACACCCAACGCCATCTGGTCACTCGACGCGAAAATCGCCGTCGG
>BIFP01000044.1 GCA_005402585.1 Micromonosporaceae bacterium KJ-029
CTAGTGCCGCGTCATGCAGCCTTGAACGGGTAATCCGGGTGGCGGATCTTGGAGTTGATCGCGAATCCGGATTTCGGTCGTGCTCGCTGGTTGCGCCAACGGATGTAGTCGCCGATGGCAGCATCCTGTTCGGCGTGGCTGCGGTGGTCGGTGCCGTTGAGGGCGAAATACCGCACGGCGGCGAACTCGGCTTCGATCCAGTTCAGCCAGGACGCGTAGGTCGGTAGGAACACCAGGTCGACCTGGTTGGCGGCGCACCAGGCGCGGACCTCGGGGTGCTTGTGCGGGGAGAAGTTGTCGACGATCAGGTAGAGACGTTGGTCGGGCCAGCGACGGCGCAGGGTCTTGAGGAAGCTGAGGAACTCGCGCCAGCGTTTGCGGTCGCGGATGCGGTAGTGCAACCTGCCGGTGGCCAGGTCGAGGGCGGCGATCATGTGCCGTACCCCCTGGTCACGGGTGTAGGTAGCCCGCAGCCGCACCGGCTGCCCGTGGGGTCGCCAGGCGCGGCCGGGGCGGGGTTGCAGGTTCAGCGGCCCGAACTCGTCCACGCACAGGACTCGTCCATCGGTGGGCGGGTGGTCGTAGAGGTCCAGGATGCGGCGCATCTTCGTGGTGAAGTCGGGGTCGGTGCTGGCCTTCCACGTCTTGGTGGCCTGCCACGACACGCCGCGTTCGTGCAGGATCCGCCGGATCGTCTCGACGCTGATCGCCGTGACGTAGCCGGCCTCGATCAGGTAGTCGCGCAGCTTCGACAGTGACCAGCAGGAGAACGGTTTGCCGAGGAACCGGGGGTCGCACCGGGCGATGACACAGATCCAGTCGCGGGTCTGGTCATCGATCCGTCTCGGTGCGCCCCCGCTCCATTTTGGGTCCAGTGCGTCGAACCCCCGCTCGTTGAAGGCGTGGATGACGTCGCGGACGTAGTCATCGCTGGTCTTGAGCAGGTGGGCGATGTCCGGCGCCGGCTGGCCTTGGGCGGACATCAGCACCACGATCGCCCGCCGCAGTTTCACCGGGTCCTTCGCCGTGCGGCTGATCCGCCGCAACCGCTGACCCTCGGCCATCGACACCTGCCGGACGAACACTTCCGGGCGTCTGCCCACCGGCCACCACCTCCCACAGCCTCATACGTTGGGAGACAGCCTGCCTGACGGGACTTCAGAACCGACGGATTACACGATCAACGTTCAAAGACGCGGCACTAG
>BIFP01000045.1 GCA_005402585.1 Micromonosporaceae bacterium KJ-029
ACCTCCCACAGCCTCATACGTTGGGAGACAGCCTGCCTGACGGGACTTCAGAACCGACGGATTACACGATCAACGTTCAAAGACGCGGCACTAGCTCGCGTCGGTCGTAGCACCGGACGGCGGCGGGGCATCCTCATCTGGCCGACCGCGCATCGTCCATCGGCGGCTTCGTCGCGCTCCGTGCGCTAGTAGTTCGACGGCTGGCGCCCCCGACAACCCAGTCGCCTTCGCCGGACTTACGAGCGGTTTGGATTTCAGCGCCTCTTCTGGAGTGCTCGGATGACGTCCTGCCGCAGACGCACCGCTTCTTCGTCCCGGTCACACAGCAGCAGGACCTTGAACGGGACGACCTTCCCCTCCGGTTGCCCGAGAGGGCTGGCCCAGTGGTGAACTGCCTGGGCAAGGATACGGAAGAGTGTGTGCCGGTCCTGGGAGCTGTCCGGCAGCAGCGCGGCCAACTCCACCAGCGAACCACGCGAGCAGACGATGAGCGGTTCCCTGGAGCGATGCCACGCTTCGTCCGTCATCCTGTCCACCTCGATCGACGTCCTCCACAGCAACTGCGGCATCATGCGACCATGCGCGGCGATGTGAGCCAGCTGGAGCAGATCCGGGGTGTCTGCGCCAGGCCCCGCCTCATGAATGAAGCCCATCTCGAAATGGTTGTATCGCCGAACCATATAGTTGTATGGTCGAACGATGTCGGATGATGATCTCGATCAGGCATTGCTGTTGCAGGGCCGAATCAGCGCGTTCGTGCGCGCGTTCGGGCTGCACCAGCCGGACCGCACCCCGTGCGGGCAACCGGTGCCGGCCTCGGAAGCCCACGCGGTGGGCGAGCTGGACCGCGAGGGGCCGCTGACGCAGACCGAGCTGGCCAAGCGGCTGCGGTTGGAGAAGAGCACGGTCAGCCGTCTGGTGACCCAGTTGACCAGTCGGGGCTGGGTGCGACGCACCGAACGCGACGGTGACGCCCGACTGGTGTGGCTGGAGCTGACCCCGGAAGGCAGCCGCGCCGCTGGCGAGCTGGCTGTGGCGCGCGCGGCCCGGTTCGCGGACCTGCTGCGCAACATCCCGGCCGAGCAGCGCCCGGCGGTCATCGACGCGCTCACCACACTGGTCGACGCCGCCACCGCGCAGCCGACATCGGTAGGCGTGGGCGGCTCGACCCATGGGTGAGCATCAGGTTGTGCCCGTCGCCGCAGATCCCGCAGCTCGGCTGCGCGACGAGGTGTCCGCATTCTTCGACCCGGACCGGTGGCGTACGCCGTTGCCGGATTTAGAGCACAGTGGTTACGCCCTGATCGAACAGGTCCGCAGCTGGCAGCCCCGGTTCGTGATCGACGTGGGCTGCGGCGACAACCTGTTCAAAGGCAAGATCGATAACTTGATCGGGATCGATTTGGTCAACCCGGCCGCCGATCTGGTCTGTGACCTGCTCGACGCGCCGATCCGCCCCGGAACCGTCGATGTGGTCCTCGCCTTGGGCTGCGTCAACTTCGGCAGCCAGGAGGTCATCGAGCAGCAGCTGCGATGCGTCGCCTCGTGGCTGACCCCGCACGGGCGGATCGTGATGCGGGCCAACCCGGGCCTGCCCACCGGACCCGGACTGGCGTTCTTCGAATGGTCGCCGACCAACGTCGACCCGATCGGCGCCGCCGCCGGACTGCTTCGCGATGGCCCAATCCGCTACGACACCTACCGCAACAGTCGCGGTAGCGACGAACCCCGCCTGGTCTGGCAGTACCGACCGGCCGCACTGCCCACCACTCCGGCGGCCACCCCGTGACGCGCTCGCCTGCCCTCGATGCCGAGGCGCCCCGTCGTCGCGGCGGCCGGTGGAGCCTCGGCGTGGTTCTCGGCACTGCCATGGGCCTGATTCCGCACCTGCTGCACCACATCGGCCTCCTGGCCGGCACGGCATTGCTGGCCGGGATTGGCGGCACCGTGCTGTTCGGCGTGCTCGGCCTAGCCGCGATGCTGCCCATGCTGCTGCGACTGCGCCGCCGGTTCGGCACCTGGTGGGCGCCCGGCCTCGCCGTGGTCGTGTTCGCCGCCATGTTCGCCGTGTCGACCTTTCTGCTCGGTCCTGCACTACGAACCGCCGTGGACCACCCGTCCGAGCCCGGCCCGGTCCCCTCCGCACCAGCCGGCGACCAACACACCCGCCACCACGGCTGATTCGCTTGCTGCACTCGAACGGGACGCCCTGGGACTTCCGCTACAAGAAGGATCGGTAGAAGGTCAGGAATGTCTGCCCAGCATGACCGTTACTCGATTCGGCCGGGGCGGGCCTCCGACGCCGCCGACCTCGCTCAACTGCACGCATCGGTCCAGCTTCAGGCGGTGACCGGCGGACAACCGCACCCCGGCATCGCAGCCTGGGTCGAGGACCTGCTCGACGGGCATCCCTCGGTCGTACCCGCCGACTTCCTCGTCGCCGAGGAGTCGACCACCGGCCGCCCGGTGGCCAGCCTCGTCGGACTGCGGCAGGACTGGAGCCTGGCCGGGGTTCGGCTGCCGGTAGCCCAGATCGAGCTGGTCGGCACCGCGCCGGAGCACCGCGGGAACCGGCTCACCGAACGGCTGTTCGCCACGCTGCACCAACGGTACGCAGCCGGCCGGGTGCCGCTCCAGGTGATCGAGGGGATCCCATACTTCTACCGGCGGCTCGGCTACGACTACGCCCTGGCCAACGACGGCGGCGCAACGGTACCCGCCGCCGCGCTGCCAGCCACCGAGCAGGACCGGCCCGACGACGTCGGCGGCCTGACGGTGCGCCCGGCCACCATCGCCGACGCGGAGGCCCTCGCCGACATCGACCACTGCCTCGCCGACGGCGCCACCCTGACCTGTCTCAGGGATGCGGCGCAGTGGCGGTATGAGATCGTTGGGCGCCGGCCGGCGAACCTCTCCCGGCGGGTCGTCGCGGTCTTGGAGCACGGCACCGACGTACGCGGCTACCTGGTTCATGGTGCCCGGCTCTCCGCCGCAGGCGAACTGATGGTCTTCGCTGCCGCCTGCAAGCGACCGGCCGACTGGCCACAGGCCGCCGCCATGCACGCACACCTCGGCCACATCGGCCGCCAGTACGAGGCGTTGGCGGGTCAGCCGTTCAGTGCGGTTCGCCCCATCCTCGGCCCGGACCACCCGCTGGTCCGGCTCGCACCGCCCGGCGTGCCGAGACGACCAAGAGGCTGGTACGTCCGCACCAGCGACCCGGCGGACCTGATCGCCCGGCTACAACCGCTGCTGCGGGCTCGCTGGCACACCGCCGACCTGCGATGGCCCGAACCCGCCCTGATAATCAGCCTGTACGGCCGCGCCGCCCGCCTGGAGTTCACCAACGGCGAACTGACAGCAGCGACCGTCATGCGAGACACCGTCAGCCCGTCCACCGACCCCCGCACTCACGCCGCCATCCCGCCCGGCGCGCTGCTCCAACTGGCCCTCGGCCACCGCACCCTGCCCGAAGTACTACACGCCTGGCCGGACTGCCTTCTGCGCGACCGCGCCACTGAACACTTCCTGACGGCGGCATTCCCCCGGGTACCAGTCCAGGTCTGGCCCCGCAACTGACCCTGGCGCGAACCCACAATCATGTGAGTCGGAGAGCGTCTGGCGCAGAATCGGTGACTGCCGGCTGCGTGTTTCCAGATGCCGACGACGGTGACGTTCGTACAAGTCGCCGCCGCCCTACCAGCGACTCCGCTGGGACCAACGGTCGCCGAATGCGACGCGAAACTCGACCGCTACCGAGCGGCACTGGACGCAGGCGCCGACCCGGCCGTCGTCGCCGGCTGGATAGCCGAAACCCAGGCCGAACGGCTCCGCGCCGAGCAACATCAGCCGACAGCAACCACGGCCAAGACCCCAGACAAGGCCAGCCACCTCACCGAGGAAGAACTCATCGCCATCATCGACGAACTCGGCGACCTGGTCACCGCACTACGAGACGCCGACCCCGAACACAAACTGGAGGTCTACCGCAACGTCGGCCTACACCTGACCTACAACCCGGAAACACAAACGGTGCGGGCAAGTGTTGACCTTGCCGCGCACCGTTGGGATTCAGTTTGTGTCCGAGGGGCAACACAAACCAAAACCCAACCGGGTCCTGGGCTGCCCCGCGTTTTCCGGACAAGCTCGTTTGGGGTTAATTCATGCGGCGAGCTGCCGGTCCTCGAACTCGTGACGGACCTGTCGGGGCGTCTTATAGTCGAGTTCTGAGTGGCGTCTGCGGGAATTGTAGCGGAGTTCGATGTATCTGGCAATGTCGCGGCGTGCGTGTTCTCGGGTGGGGTAGGCGGTGCGATGGACCCGCTCGTTCTTGAGTGTCGCGAAGAACGATTCGGCCAGTGCGTTGTCGTAGCAGATGCCGGTGCGGCCCACCGACTGGCGGATCCCGAGTTTCTTCAGTGCGATGCCGAAGTCGGTGGAGGTGTAATTGCTGCCCCGGTCGGAATGAAAGATCACACCCTTGGTGAGGTGATGATTGGCGGCGGCCATGCCGATCGCTTCTTCGATCAGCGGGGTGCGGTAGTGGTCGTCCATTGCCCAGCCGATGACTTCCCGGGTGTGACAGTCGATCACGGTCGCTAAGTACAGCCAGCCCTGCCAGGTGGGGATATAGGTGATATCGCCGACGAGTTTCTGCCCCGGCGCGTCGGCGGTGAAGTCGCGGCCGACCAGATCAGGGATGTGGTGCGGCGTGTCGTCGGCTGCGGTGAGGCTGTGCCGCCAGGGCCGCGGCTGGCAAGGCTGCAGGCCGAGTTCCCGCATCAGCGAACGGACCAGCTCGGGGCCGCAGGCCACACCGTGGTCGGCCAGGTCGGCGTGGAGGCGCCGATAGCCGTACGTGCCGTCGGATTCATCGAAGAAATGGATGGCGAGTCTTTTCAGTTCTTCGCGTCGGCGGGCGGTGGCGGATTCGGGCTTGTTCCGCCAGTCGTAGTATCCAGATCGGGACACGCCGGTCCACGTGCACATCTGCACAATCGACGGCGCCAGGTTGTCGTTCTGCCGTGAGGTCGCGTACTCGGCGTCGATGAACTCGAACGTGTCGCTCACCGAGGATCCCGGGCGAAGTACGCTGCGGGTCGGGTCGCCCGGGGGAGTCTCACCCCCGGGCTCCCACAGATCCCGGCGTGACAGTCTCCCGTCACCGGGCTCCTATCATCCTGATCACCAGATCGAGTGGACCCATTTCCAGTGGGCGAAGAACAGCGGATACGCCTTGGTGATCTGCTTCCACCGCCGATGGAACTTGTTGAAGGTCTTCAGCCGTCGAAACTTCTTCCGGACCCAGCGCATCAGGTAGTAGTTGATGCGCCGCAGGAGGGGATACAGTTCGGTTTTGTAGAACGCTCCATAGTACTGCATCCAGCCACGCACGATCGGATTGATCCAACGTGCGAACTCGGCGAAGGTGTAGCCGATGTGCATGTGGAGCCGCCAGGAGCGGACTTCCGCACTCATCTTCTTGAGGGCGTCCTTGCTGACCGCAGGCAGGAACGAGGTGAAGATCTCCCCGTTTCTGTCCCGGGCTGCGCGGCGCTGGAACGTGAAGCCGAGGAAGGTGAACGACGTCGCCACGAGATCGTCGCGGCGTCGCTCTTTTCCGCAGTACACGATCCGCGTCTTGGCCGGGTGCAGTTGCAGCCCGACCTCCTCCATCCTGTCCCCGACCGCCCGCAGAACTTCACGGGCACGACGCTCGGAGCCGCAGTGGATAACCGCGTCGTCGGCGTAGCGTTCGAACTGGACGTCCCGAAAATTGCGGGTGAGCCACTGGTCGAACGCGTAGTGCAGGAACAGATTCGCCAGCACAGGCGAGACCGCTGACCCCTGTGGGGTGCCTCGGTCTCGCTGCCGCAAGGTGCCGTCGGGCAGTTGCAGCGGCGCGGCAAGCCACCGCTTCACATACAAAACTACCCATGCGGCATCGGTGCGAGCTTCCACCGCCTTGACGACGAGGTCCCAGCGGACGCTGTCAAAGAACTTCGAGACATCGAGGTCGATGACCCAGTCCTTGTCCCAGCACCGCCGTCGGCATGCCGCGACCGCGTCCAGAGCCGACCTTCCAGGCCGGTAGCCGAAGGAGTCCGGATGGAACACTGGTTCTACCCGCTTCTCCAGATGCACGGCTACCACCGTCTGCGCGATCCTGTCAGCGACCGTCGGAACGCCGAGTAGGCGAACCCCTCCGCCATGCGGCTTCGGGATTTCCACACCCTTCACCGGAGGCGGGAAGTAACTACCCGAGGACATCCGATTCCAGATCTTGTAAAGGTTTCCCTTCAGATCCTTCTCGAACTCCTCGATCGTGCAGCCATCCACCCCCGGAGCACCCTTGTTGGCTTTGACCTTCAGGTACGCCTGCCAAACGTCCCGTTTCGAAATGTCAAACGGCTTGATCTGTGACTTCAGCTCGCTCACGCAGCTCCTCCCAGGATTCCTGGTTGACCGAACAAACGAACCACGGACGATCCGGCCCCTTCGCTCCACCCCCACCGCGCCCAGCAGGAGCTTCACCGCTACTACGAACCGGTCCGCCAACACACTCCGCATCGGTACTCAATTCCTCGCGGGTTGTCCGCTTGGAAGGCTCCCTTTCACAACCCCGCACCCGACAAGAGCACAGGTTGAAGCATCGGAGTATGTCTTCCCACGTTCCGCACGGCAGCAGCAGACCAGGCTCACGTCGCCTCCACGCCGGGCACCGCCTGGCCAGTAAACGGGTTTCCGCCAGACTCATCCCGGGCCAAAAAGTAACACCCGGTTTTGACGCCATTTCATCAATAACGACGCGTCAACAGCGATCCTCACTTGAGGACTGCGCTCCGTCTTCCTGATCCCCACCTGACGCCTCATGGACGCCTTTTCCACAGTCGCTCACCACGGTCGCGTCACCGCTCCCGCAGCATGTGGCGGTTTGAAGCCTCCCCCCGCAGGGCGGCTCCGAAGGGCCCAAGTCCTTCATCTGCCATGCAGCACCGCGCTCAGCTACCAACTACCTCAAGCAGCCTCCCGCGTTCGTGGCACACCTTTTTTCAGGAACTCGTTCTCCATGCGCAACTCCCGCGCTTCGCGTTCGAGTTGCCGTAGCCGTTCCCGCTCGCTGACGGTCAGGGCCGGCTCGTCGCCGGCGTGTTCACGTCGGTACGCGGCCACCCAATTTCCGAGGGTGCCGTCTCCGATCCCGAGTTCACGAGCGACCGCGGCGATCGGCCGCGATCCCTCGATCACCATCTTCACCGCTTCTTCCCGGAATTGCGGGGAGAAAGTTCTCTTCGCGCGTGGCACCTGTTTTCCTCTCCAGATCAACCAATTCTACTTGGTCGGCCTGTCCGGAAAACCCATGGCAGCTCATCCCCGCCGAGGTCGTGGTAGTCGGTGGTGTTGGTGAGCATGTGCCATACCGAGGTCAGGATGGAGTGTTCCAGGGCGACGATGGCCTTCTGTTTGTTGCCCAGCCGGCGGACCAGGCGTCGGTACTGGGCGGCCAGGTAGGTGTCCTTGCTGCGGATGGCGGCCAGGGCGGCGACGCCGAGGCTGGCGGTGAGCCAGTGGTCGCCTTTGCGTGTCTTGCCGGACTTGCGCTTGCCGCCGGAGGCGTGGTTGCCGGGGCAGACCCCGGCCCAGGAGGCCAGATGCGCGGGAGTGGGGAACTGGTTCATATTGCCGCCGGTCTCGGCGATGATGACCTGCGCGACGTGCTGGTTGACCCCGGGGATGGTGTCCAGACGGGTCAGCAGGTCTTGAAACGGGGTCATCGCGGCGTCGATTCGCTGTGACAGGGCGGTGATGTCGCGGTCGATGCCGTCGATGCGGTCCAGGTGCATGCGGCACAGGAACGCGTGGTGGGGGCCGAAGCGTCCGACCATGGCTTCTTGCAGGTCGGGGATCTTCGGGCGCATCCGGCCTCGGGCGAGGTCGGCGAGGACCTCCACGTCGCGTTCGCCGTCGATGAGCGCGCCGAGCATGGCCCGCCCGGACACGCCGAGGATGTCGGTGGCCACCACTGACAGTTTGATGCCGGCGTCTTCGAGTTCCTTCTCCAGGCGTTGGGCTTCGCGGGTGCGTTCTTCGAGCAGGACCTGCCGGTAGCGGGTGAGGTCGCGCAGTTGGCGGATCGGCTGGGGGGCACGAAGCTGGCGCGCAGCAGTCCGCACTCGCCCAGTTGGCACAGCCAGACTGAGTCGGCGACGTCACTCTTGCGCCCGGGCAGGGCCTTGGCGTGCCTGGCGTTGATCAGCTCGACGTTGAGGTCGCCTTCGAGTAGGTAGAACGGTGAGCGCCAGTAGTCGCCGGTGGCCTCCATGACCACCAGCGAGACCTGTTCGGCCACCAGCCAGTCGCGCATCGCCAGCAGCGAGTTGGTCATCGTGGTGAACGTGCGGACCTCGGTGTGGCGGGTGTTGCGGCGCTTGCCTGGGGTTCGTAGGCAGACCTTGACCTCGTCCTTGGCCACGTCCAACGCGGCGCATCGATCATGCAGGACGTCCATGGTGTCCTCCCTGTTCCCGACGCGGTGGTGCTCGACGCACCCGTCCGGGCCAGGAGTCGAGGGAGGGTTGAAGAATCTAGCTCGCGTGCTCGTGAAGGCAACAATCCGCGGTCCCTACGAACCGACTCCCAGCGCCAAGCTGACTCACGAGATCCACGGCATCAAGAAGCGGTCGACGTCGACCCGGCCGGGCGCGTCACCCATTTCCCGCCCCCGCGGCGGCCCCGACAGGGGCATGGGGAGCTGACTCGAAAATCATGGAGCGTGTGGGCAGGCGGTAGCGTCCGGCGTAGCGGAGCGGAGCCGGACTTGGGGTGGTTGTTGGGGTCAGGCTGCGGCGGGTTGGTCTGGTCCGGGGGTGAGGGTGACGTTCTGGCCGGTGAGGTGTTCGAGTTGTCGGATCAGGTCCCATTGCCGGCGCCGGCTGTTGAGTCTGGTCTCGTGGTAGCTGGGGCCGAGGTCGTGGTAGCGGATGTCGGGGTGGGACAGGATGTGCCAGATGATCGTGAGCACTGAGTTGCCGACGGCGACGATGGCGCGTTTCTTTCCGCGCCGCCGGGCTAGGCGGCGGTAGCGTTCGCTGAGGAAGGTGTCGGTGCGGGCCAGGCCGGCGACGATCTCACCGATGGCGCCGGCGAGCCAGGGGTTGCCTTTGCCGGTGGGGGCGGTCTTTGCCCGGCCGGCTGACTGTTTGTCGATCGGGGCGAACTTGGCCCAGGACACCAGGTGCGCGGCGGTGGGGAACACGGTCATGGTCACGCCGATCTCGGCTATCAGTTCCTGGGCTGAGCGAGGTCCGATGCCAGGTATCTCGTCGAGATTTTCGGCCGCGGCACCGAACGGGGCGATCAGCTCGTCGATGCGGGCATCCAGGGTGGCGATGTCCGCGGTGAGACCGTCGATGCGGCGCAGCATCGCGGCGCAGATGAAGGCATGGTGGTCTTCGAAGTAGCCGGTCAACGCGTGGCGCAGCTGCGGGAGCTTTGCCCGCATGCGGCCGTGGGCCAGGTCAGCGAGCATCCGTGGGTCACGCTGGCCGGCGATCATCGCGTCGAGCATCTTGCGGCCGGACATGCCGTGCAGGTCACTGATGACCGAGTCGAGTTTGATCTGGGCGTCCTCGAGCACCTTCTCCAGCCGCTGCTTCTCCCGCGTCTGGTCGCGGACCAGGCTGCGCCGGTAGCGAGTCAGGTCGCGCAGCTGTCGAAGGGCTTGGGTTGCACCAGGCTGGGTCGACACATGCCCCGCTCGACGACCTTGGCCAGCCATACCGCGTCCAGCTTGTCGGTCTTCGGCCGGCCCGGAACGTTCTTGACGTGTCGGGCGTTGAGCAGCCAACACGTGAAGCCTTCTGCCTCCAGCAGATAGAACACCGGTTTCCAGTAGCTGGAAGTGGCCTCCATCGCCACCAGCTCGACTTGCTGGCAGCGCAGCCAGTCCGCCAATCCGAGCAACGCCGGGGTTGTGGTGGCGTACTCGCGGACCTCCTGCACCCGGCGGCCCGAGATGGTCTCGTGCGGAATCCGCACGCACGCGACCAACCCTGCCTTGCCGATGTCGATGGCGCGCACCCGCGCGTACTGGGTTACCGACTCTTCGCTGATCTCGTTCATCACACCGCCTCACCTCGGGTTGCGAAGGCGGCTGCCCGCGGGAACGGCACAGGGGAAGGACAGAGACGGACTCGCGTGCTCGAAGCAACAATGCAGGGCCCCTAAAGATCACGCTCCCAGCGTCAGGCTAACTGACGGCCTCACAGACCAATGTCACTCGACGTCGGCGGGCAACCGTCCCGATTTTCACGCCCAGCACGGGCGTCACCAAGGGGAACATCGGAGGCTAACTGGGTGACGATCGGGTCGGATACCACTGGACGAGCACGGACGAGCACGGACCATGCCCGCAGCCCAGAGCCAACAAAGCAGCAGGTGAGCGCGCCGTGATTGTTGCCTGGGGGGGGGTCGTAGGTTCGAATCCCGCCGTTCCCACCAAGGCCCGAGGGCGTATCCGATCGATGGACGCGCCGCCTCGTCGTTGAACGGCTGTTTAGGCGAGGCACTGGCCGCCCGGCAAGGCACCGAGCACTTGCTGCTGCCCGCCCCAGCCCACTACGCAACCGGCGCCTGCGGGTACGGCGTAGACGATGGCGTTCCGGGGTGCCGGATCCGCTGGCCCGGCCGGTCGTACCACAATGTCGGTGAAGCCGGCGGCGGTGAGCGCCTGCCTGATCTGGTCGGCCATCTGCTCCGGGCTGTCCGTGGCCGGAAACATCCGCCGGCGGGCCTGGTCCGCCACGCACTCCTCGGTGACTGGCCGGGCACAGTCAAACCTCATTCGGTCCAGCGCCGCGCGGATGGCCTCGGCTGCGGTCTCCGCCTCAGCTCGCTGCCTTGAGCTGAGTTTGCTGCGGCCCAGCTCGTCATCCACTACTCGCTGGCAGTAGGTGGGGTCGTACTGGCCGGCCTGACCAGCCCAGGTGCAGAGGGTGGCGGGGCCGGACGTATCGGCCGGTGCCGGTGTGCCTGAAACATCCTGCCATTTTGAGCCGGCGGTGGCGGTGGATCCGGTGCCCGGCGCCGGGGATGGCGACTCGCAGGCAGTGAGTGTCAGGGCGGCGAGCACAAGCCCGACCAGCGCCGTCCGGGATGAGCCGATGATTGGAGCATGCGCGTGCACTGCCAGAGCATAAAGACGCGCCGGCCGATCCGGTGCCCCCGGTCGAGAGACGATCGCGTATCTCAGCGGAACCGTTGAGCAGCGCCGGGCGAGGCTGCCCTTCCCTTCGCCGGCTCCTGACAGTGTGGGGCACACAGGGGGCACAAGACACTGTCAAACGTCGTCAACCAGCCACCACGATGGCAGCCAGAGCCGCCGTGTGAGCAGGTGTCGCCGGCCGTTCACGCTGGTGGCGGGACAGCGGCTCTATGTTCCGGTTCAACTCTTCTTATCGTGGGCCGCGAGGTAGGGCGCCATGCCAGTTGAGCCGCGTACGACCAGTGTGGGTGCGAACGTGGACTGCCAATGCCGCTGTGGCCGGCCGTCGATCTCGTCCGCTAGCAGTCGGACGGCCGCTTCAGACATGGCGGCTACTGGCTGGCGGGTCGTCGTCAGCGGCGGATCGGTGAAGGACATCAGTGGGGAGTCATCGAACCCGATCACGGAGACGTCCCCGGGCACCGACAGGCCCCCAGCCCGTGCGGCCCGTATGGCTCCCAGCGCCATCAGATCAGAACCACAGACGGGGCGCTGGCGCACGAACCGCTGGTCGACGACGAGACGTTCGCCCGCGTGCAGACTCTGCTGGCCAGTGCGGGCAGGCGTCCCGACGGGGTCATAAAGCCCCGCGCCAGCAAGCGCAACTACGTGCTGTCCGGGCTACTGCACTGCGGCATCTGCCAGCGACGCATGGTCGGCAGCTTCAACAACGACCGCAACAACTACCGCTGCACCTACGCCGCCGAGTACGCCGACGCCAACCGCGTCGCCCACCCCCGCAGCGTCTATGTCCGGGAAGACCACATCCTCGAACAACTCGACCCATGGCTCACCCGAGCCTTCTCACCCACCCGACTCACCGCCACCATCCAAGCCATGGCCGACGCGCAACACGACGACATCGACCCACAGGCAATCAAGGCGGCACGGGAAACCCTCGCCACCTGCACCACCCGGCTGGACCGCTACCGCGCCGCCCTCGACAGCGGCACCGACCCCACCATCGTCAGCCGATGGATCGCCGACGTCCAAGCTGAACAGGTCACCGCCGAAGCCACCCTGCGTCGCCTCACCGGACGCCGGACGATGACACCGGACGAGATCCGCCACATAGTCAAAGCGCTGGGAGACATGGCCGCAGTGCTCCGTGACGCGGACCCCGCAGACAAGGCGTTGATCTACCGCGAACTGGGGCTGACCCTGACCTACCGGCCGACCGCCCGCACGGTATCCGCTCAGGCGAACCCAAGTGGATCATGTACTAGATTGTGTCCGAGGCCCGATGTTGACCAGAAAACCATGATCGCCATCAATGGCGAACTGGAACTGGCGCCCAGATAACGACGGCCACCCATCGTCGGAACTCGGGTCGAGTGCCAGGACCACTCACAGCCAACCCCACCTGGATCGAATGGGCTCCGGACTGACCGGAGCCCATTCGATCACCCGAAAGCTCCTTCACCACCTTCCACAGGCAGCAGGCCAAAACTCGAGATCCGAAGCCGCTCCGACGCGCGGGCATGCCAGATGCACGCTCGTCGTCGAGCAGCCGGCCCGACCTCCAGTGGGGCAGCACCTACAACCCGGCCACGCATCCACCCACACGCACGGCCACACCCAGCTGGCGATCGACTATCAACGTGACGCGGCGACCTGACCAAGTCATCCCAGGTCCGCCGCGCCGCCCATCGTCAGACGCGCCCCAGACGTCCGCACATGCCGATGTCAGTGCGTTCGATCATGCTGCCGATGACTGGACTCTACGCAGGCCCGCCGACCATGTTGGCTGGATCGGCAGCGCCGCAGGGATCGCCCGCGACGGGGTCGTGGCATCATACGCCGAATGGAGATTTTGCCGGGCGAGGGTGTGGCATTGGCGAAGGTCGGCGAAAGCCGCGACATGGTCGAGAGCCGACTTGGCCCGCCCGTCCATCCCGGACGGCACAGTAGGGCGGTGTACGAGACGAGCCCGATGCTGGTGCTGACCTACACCGAAGACGACACGGTTGAGATCGTAGAGATCGCCTACGCCGGTGACGGTGGCGAGGAGGTGTTCTACGACGGCGTTCAGCTGACGTTCCGGTTCATGGACGACGTGGTCGCGGACTTGGAAGCGAGGGGTCATCAGTACGAGCCGATCGACATCGGCTACCGCTTCGAGCCGGGCTTCGCCATCTTCTCGATGGGGTCACGCTGGGCGCGCGATCTCGACCCAGATGCATCCGAGAATGACCCGCGCAGGATTTGCGAAGGTGTCTCGGTCGCGCCCTACCACTATTTCGATGGGCCGACCGACGAGGAGATCGAGGCTTACATCCGCAGCCGGGAAAACAGCCGGTGAGCACGACCCCCCGGGGGAACGGGTACTGCACGGCATGATCCGGTGCGCGCTCATGCCGCTGACCGCGCTCGGTGTCCGAAGGTGGTGCCGGGGGAAACGTAGCGGCCAGTGCGGCGTCGGGCGGTAGCCTGGCGCGGTGCGAGACGACCTCAAGGTGGCGGTCGAGGAGCTCTACTTGGCATTCGCGCGTGTTCCGTTGACTGATCAGGTGGACTACTGCGACCACTGCGTGGCTCCGGAGCAGGTGGCGGTTCTGCGCCGCACCCCGATGAGGCAGCTGACCTCCGAGCACCTTGGGCCGCTGCTGTCCAAAGCCATGTCCACGTGGGGCGACTCGCGGTACTTCAAACACTTCCTGCCGCGCCTGCTGGAACTCGTCGCCGCCGGTGAAATGGAGGACTGGAGCTATCCGACATTCCTGCCAAGCCGTCTCAAGCGGTGCTGGGCAGAGGGCACGCCCGGGGAGCAACACGCGATTGCCGGGTTCCTGCAGGCGTGGTGGTTGGCAACCATCTCCTCCTGGCCCAGCCGATGCAAGCCACGAGACGTGCTGGAAACCATCGATGCGGCAGGGCACCGGGTAGTCCCGTACCTCAACGCGTGGCCCTCTCAGCCGGACGCGGCCGCAGCCCGACACTTGGCTGCCTTTGTCGACGACTGGATGGCATCGGCAAAGACCGGCGATCAGTTCTGGGTCGACGTCGACCGCTGGCTCCGAGAGCCTCAGCCAAGCGCTCTGCTCACGGCGGCGTTTAAGGATGCCAGCGATCCATCAGTCTCCGAAGAGTTCGGCGACGCCGAACACTCTCTCGCGCTGTATCGCTCGTCGAGAGAAGTGGAGCACCCAGGGTTTCCCTCGTAACCACGGCCCGAGCCCCGGCGCATCCGCTCTAGGTAGCCGCAGTTCGGGCGCAAGCCTGTGCACCGCCGAACGGAGGAGGCGAGGCCATCGACCGTCGGTCAGACTCCATGCGTGACGGCTGCCAGCAATCGCGACCGTGTCCTTGAAGCACTTCGGCTCAGCTCGAGGCCGCTGGACGATGACCAGCTGTCACACCGTACGGGTGTCCGGCCTCGGCAGCAGGTCAACCAGATCTGCCGCGCGTTGCAGTTGGCCGGAGCCGTCCGGCGGTGGGAAGGCCCGGATGGGAAAATCGTCAACGAACTCGTCGAGCGGACGAGCGGGGTCCTGGCCGGCGAGGATCCGAGAACACCGCGTAGCGGGCCGATTTCACCTGCTGCCGTTGTTCGGACGCTCGAAGATCACTTGCCTCCCGGGCACTCTGCGGAGCAGCGACACGCCGAGCGGGTCATGCTTGATCTGCTGGGCCGCGACCTGGCCTTGACGCTGGAGCCGGCGAAGATCGCAGTGCCGTCGGGAGTTCGGGTCGAGGTCGACGGCTGCGACAGCGGCCGAACTGTTCTCGTGGAGTGCTGGGCCCATCAGGGTCCGCCGAAGTCGGCGCAGCGTCACAAGGTACTGGCCGACGCGTTGAAGCTGACGTGGATCGCAAGCACGATGTACCCGCGGCCCCGCCTCGTGCTCTGCATGAGCGACCCGGCCGCAGCGAGGCCGTTTCAGCCAGCGGCGCGTACCTGGGCCGCACAGGCGCTACTGGATCTCGCGATTACCGTCCATGTGGTCGAGATTCCTGACGACATCCGCCAGAAGGTCCGCGCAGCTCAGGAACGCCAATACCGTTAGCCGACGACGCCGGACCGACGTCATTCACAGGGGACTGGCTCCGGCGAGTACGTCCGCCTTGTCAGAATCCGGTAGCCGCTTGGGGCCCTTGCCGCGTGCGCTGCCTGCCCGCTGCCGAAGCAACGTAACGGGCTACCTACCGGCCCCGCACGTCACCTCCGGGCTGGTGAACGACTGTTGGATCTGCCGCCGATCGTGCGGCGGGATCTGTCGATCTGGCCGGATGGAGTGGCTGCCCGGTTTGGCGACGGTGGGCCGGCACGCCGTCGTCTGGTGTGCCAGGATCCTGCTGTGGTCGTGATCGAGATTGTGACGGGTGACATCACGCGGGAGCACGTGGACGCCATCGTCACGGCCGCGAACGAGTCACTGCTCGGCGGCGGCGGTGTGGACGGCGCGGTTCACCGCGCTGCTGGGCCTCGTCTGGCGCAGGCTGGAGGTGCAATCGGCCCCTGCGAGCCGGGAGACGCGATGGCTACCCCGGCGTTCGACCTCGACCCACCGGTGCGGCACATCATCCATGCTGTCGGGCCGATCTGAAACGGCGGCGGTCACGGTGAGGCCGACCTTCTGGCCTCCTGCTACCGAAGGAGCCTGCAGGTCGCCGACGAACTCGGCGCCCGGACCGTCGCCTTCCCGGCAATCGCCACCGGCGTGTACGGCTTCCCTCCCGACCAGGCCGCCCGGATCGCCGTAGCAACGATCAGGTCCACTTCGACAAACGTCCAACGGGCAAGACTCGTCGCATTCGACGACGACACCCGAAAGCACCTACAAGCCGCAGCGACAGCCACCGGCTGACCCATCCGGATCTGCCGCGCTCCGCGGTGAGTGGTTCGCTCACGGTCGGCGTGCATGCTCGATCGCACGCTACGGCCTGGACAGGCTTGCCTCTGTGCGATCGAGGATTCGCATAAGGAGACTGGCAGTCTGAACTGCTTCTGCCGCCTCCGTCACGTTGTCGTAGTTGACTTCGCGATGACCTGCGGGATTGCGCAGCACTGCGTACGCGCCGACGAACAGGGCCCTTGTTCCGTCCTGCTCGCCCTTAACTGCGCCTCGATCGGTCAGAGCACCTGTGGGCCCAAACGCCTTGTTCATCAGGTCTACGCCAACAGCCTCGTCGCCGAATCCACCGAGCTCGCGAACGCGCACCTCTATTGCCCTCATCGCTGCGAAGACGCCCAGCTCGTACTGACCAATGAGGAACTGTGGCCTTACTTGTAACTCGATCATCTTATGGATGCCGCCCTGAAGCCGCTCGTTCGCGTAGAACGTCTGAGATCCCTCGGCGGCGACTCGACGGCCTGTCCGGGTTACGAAGATCGCAGCGTCCGACGTTTGGCCCGGTGTGCGGGCGATCAATGCCTTGGCGCGCAGCCACGCCATGGCCTCGGCGATCGCCTCGGCCGCTTCGCCTTGGTAGGCCCGCGAGGCGGCTAGCAGGTAGTGATATTCATTCCACTCGTTGGTGGCCATCAGGTCTTTAAGGACCGCAAAACCCAAGCTGATCAACGGGTAACGCGGCGACCCGATCGGCGGGTAGAGAGAGCATTGAGGCACCTTGCCAGAGTTGAATCGTGGACAGCGGACGGCCCGCCGAAACAATGTACATATGTCGCCAGGCAGGTGCGCGCCATGTCTCAAGGCTTGATCGGGTGCGCGCTCATGCCGCAGACAAGGCGCGGTGCCAGCTCAGTCAGGGTGTCAGCAGCCCGTCGACGCAGCCGTCCACCCAGCGTCGGTGCAACGCCAGACACCGGCCCGGAGCCCCGGTCCCGGACCGCGTGCACGAGCAGGACGCAGCCCTGGAGGCGGAGTTGATCCGGCCGATCGACGTGTCTCTCGGATCACTCGCGCACGACCACGGCCGCTCCACCAGGACACGCACGTTTACCCAGGTCACGGCGCACCTGGCCAAGACGGTTCGCGTACCGCCCATCCGGTTTCACGTTTTCCCAGCTCACACACTGTCGGTGGGCCGGATGTGGCAGAACACGAACCGCATTCCCGCAGCTCAAGGACCGATCGTGACATTATCGGCCATGAGCTTTGGTCTCGTCGTGCTTGCTGTCGACCCGGGCGCGACCGATGTCGCGGTACGGGCTATGGCGGAGCAGTGCCGAAGCCTGCATCACCCCGAGGGGGAGCTGGACGAACGCATTGTTGGGTTCTACGAGGACCTCCGCGCCCACTACCCGGACCTCCCGCCGTACGATCACGACTCCCCGTGGATGGACATGCCGCTGGATGTCGGCATCGACCACGTCAGCATGCATCTGAGCTTCAGCGAACGCAGCATGCCCGCGTTGCAGCTGATTGACCAACTCGCCCGCCGATACGATCTCACCATCTACGACCCGCAGGGCGACGAGGTCACGCGACCCACGGATGTACGAGTGCCGGTGGATCCCGCGATCGTGGCGTTGATCGAGGAATTGCGGGCGCCGGACCGTTGACCACCAGGCGGCCCCGACAGGCTGTGCGGACGATATACACGATCTTGGCCTACGGATTTGCCGCGACCAGGGGTACCTGACCGACTCGTGCGTGAGCAAGGATGTAACTGTGCGCCACGAGCATCATGTCTTCCACAACCCGCCGTCAGCGACGCCGGCCGAGGTACGCGCAGCGCTCGATCGCGGTGACCTTCCTGGCGCACTGGATGCCATGGTCGGCACCGCGCTGTACCGCGACGGAGACTGGGAAGAGTTGCAGGAACTGCATCTCCAGTTGCTCAAGCACGACGACCGCCAAGTCAGCGCCCTTGCCGCAACATGTCTGGGACATCTGGCGAGGGTCTATCGTCAGCTGGACGAGGGCCGAGTAGTCGCCGCGCTGCACCGAGCCCGGTCGGTTCCACACATCAGCGGTACCGCTGCCGACGCCCTGGACGACATAGAGGTCTTCCTCCACCCGCAACGTGCACGTTAGTGCGGACGCGTGCGGAAGACGATCCGTCCTTGGGCGTGGATCTGAGACCAATGACGGAAACAGCGTCTGCCGCTCGTACCGCCAAACGCATCTGCCGCTGCCCGGTCGGACTGGGCTGGCCTGGGATGCCTCTCAGGCAGACGGACTTCGGTCAGGTGCGTGTCAGGCGCTCGGCGTGGTCGGCCTCTTCGGCGGTCACCTCGCTGGGTCCGCTGGACCGAAGCCGCCAATGGGTGACCGTCCCGTCCGGGCCTAGCAACTCCCCGCCGGACAGGGTGTTGTTGATGCGCTGGCGCACCAGGTCCTCGGCGTCCGGCTCGGCGGCGAACAGTGTCCGGAGTTGGACTAGGTCGCCGACCCGCTCGGTCTGGGTGTGGTGTGCCGCCAGCGGGCATGGCGGTTGATGGTCCCAGTGACCGCAGAGGGCGACGGTTATGGCCGCACCCGGCGCCCGGATGTCGCCATCCGGCTCCAGCACGAGGACCGCCTCGTGCGCGAATGCTTGGCGCATGGAGGCCAGTATGCCGGGCCCGCGTTCTGCGGAAATTGGCTGGGCCCGGCGACGGTGGGTGGCCGGATGGAGTGCGGCTCGGATGTGCACTCAACTACCGCGAGTTGCTCGTCATCGAAGGTGACGTCAGGCCGGCCACTGGCGTCCGGGGGCGCCGATGAGCGAGTGTTCCGCTCACAGGTCGGTGTCGAGGCGGGAGTGGAGGTGCATGTCGTGCCAGCCGTCGGTATGGCGGCCCTCGCCGCGTTTCGTTCCCTCCGCTGCGAAGCCGGCGTACTGCGCGACCCGGCAGGACGCCACGTTCGCCGTCGAGTGGGACAGCTCGACGCGGTGTAGCCGGAGTGCGGCGAGGGACCATGAAGTTACCGCGGACAACGCGCGGGGGGCGACGCGACGACCCCGCGCGTCAGGCAGCACCCAGTAGGACACTTCGGCCAAGCCCTCGGCAAGGTCGATCCGGCGCAGGCTGATCTGCCCGACGACGCACCCCGCATCGAGCACGGCCCACCCGGCACCGGTCTCGCTGCGCCACCGGTCTGGCCAGGCAGCTATCCAGTCGCCGGCCTCGTCGTCGGTCATCGAGCGGCAGTGCCAGCGCTGAATGGTCGGATCGGCGTAGGCAGCCACGACAGCGCGGCGATCCGACGGCTGCCAGGGTCGAAGCAGTAGGTCGTTCGCGTGGATCTCAGGCTGTGTCAGCGCCGCCATCGAACCGCGCGGCAGTGCGGGTGTGGCGAGTGACGGCACGCGTTGACTCTATGGCAAGTCACCGCTCGCTCATGCCGCCCGTCGTGCGTGCTGGCGGGGCCAGTACAAGTCACGTCGAGTCTGCATCGCAAAGCAGAGACATGAGATGACGACTGGATGAGCCCGGAACCGTAGAGTGCTGTGATGGTCGACAGTTGGACTCCTCCGCAGCGGGGAAACTGCACCTGCACGGTTCACCTCGAGCACCTCCTCGACGTGGTGCTGCCGCCGGCCCATCCGGATCTTGAACCCATGACCGTCGCCGAACTGCTTGACACCGGCGACCTCAAAGCCGACCCGCTCACGGAGTCGGACCGACAGCGGGGCGGCACCGGATACCACTGGTCGCTCTGGGTCGGTGACGCCGCCCGCGGATACTACGACGACCACGCGTCGCTGCAGCTCGACGTGGGCATCCTGGCCGCGCCGGGCGTCGAGCGCGTGGAGTGGCTCGACCGGGAGGAGTTCGTGGTCGGCGCGCCGACGCTGTGCGTCGACGGGATGACGGCCGTGGTCGCCAACGTGCTGGCCGATCCTCGCGTGCGGGTGTAGAAGCCTGCATCGGCACGAGACATCTCCGCTACGTCGGCGACCGGCCCGGGAGCGTCGCGGCGGCGCGTGGACATCGAGTTTGTCCGGCGTGGAGGAGGGCAAGTCGGCGTGCACTGGCGCATCCTCATCTAGCCGCCGAGCGGGCGCGCCGGAGGTCAGAACGCTCGTCACTCTCCGTAGATGTCTGGTGCAGGCGTCGGCTCGATCCCCCTGCACGCACGTGCCGAGAACAGTACGCATCCGTTAGCCAGGAATGCCCTCGGCCTGGTTTGCGGATTCGGGCGAGATGGCGAGGTAGGAGTTAACCTGGCGGCAGCCCCTGGCCGGCACCCGAACTCTCGCTCGGGTGCCGGCCTGCGTACGGATGAACCAGCTCAGGTCGCCGGGCAGGTCTGCGCCAGGTCGAATGTTCCGTCGGTGCCCGTGATCAACGCCCTGGCGTTGGTGAGGGCGAACGGATTCACCAGCTCGCCGGTTGACGACAGGCCGGCTGGCGTCCTGATCCACGCCCTGTCGCCGACGATTGCACGGTCAGCTGCGGGCGTGGTCGTGATGGTCTCTGTTACGGGGCCACCCTCCGTGGCGAACTCGATGGTCAGTGAGATGAAGGTGCCCTGCTGCGTCGCAGCCGGCAGGGCGAAGACCCAGACGTCCTCGGCCTGGAAGGGACCACCGCCGAGGTTCGGGTCGCAGACGTGAGTGCCGAACGCGGCCGCCGTCGTGCCGGTGTCCGCCGGATCGATGTTGATCGTCGTGCCGCCCCCAGCCCACGCTGGTACGGCAGAGCCCAGGCTGATCACGGCGGCCAGCATGGTGGCCCCCGCGAGGCGGATGAATGATGGTTTGGCCAACTGAATCCCCCCCCAGATAGCGGATTTCTGTGAACAGCTCGTGAAGTGGGGCGCGACCCGATGCCAGGTAACCACGGATGACGGATGCCGCTTGCCAGAATCCAGCTCTTCCCTCGGGGGCCAGAGGTCTGTGATAGGCGATCGGCGATCTGCGACTCCCGGGAGAAGGCTTCCGGCCCGACGGTGTCGGCCAGGGCGGCGGCGAGGCCGGCCGGGCGGGAGTGCACTCTATCTGCCGCAATCCTGGCAGCGCTTGCCGCAAGATCGCGTGCACGCTCATGCCGCCACCCGTGCGGCACCCGTCCAGCCACCATCCCTCGCGGGCACCCCAGGCGGCGTCAGTCCGGATCCTCGCATCGGACGCCGACGCTTGCGATCTCCCCGCTACGAACGAGCTCTCGGATCGCTGTGGTCATGGCTGGCACGCCCGGTTCCGGCACGATCAGCTGGTCAACGGCCCAGAAGTAGCCGCCGAGTGCGCGGTAGCACCTACGACCGTTAGTTAGCCCGTCGTCATAGTCTGCGGCTTGTGACCGCGCAGAGGTGGCAGCGTGGGTCAACCCTGGCCGGTGGCAGTGAGCACGAGATCGTGTGGCCATTCGCCGCGCAGAACACGATCGAGCTGTGGGTCCTCTGAGCTCTCGCAGTACGGTGTCTCGTCGGGGTCGCGCACCACCGTCTCAACAGGTGCCGCCAGCATTCCCCAGGGTGGGATCGTGTTCGCGAGCCTGCCCGTGAGCCGGAGGTCGCGATACTCGGGTTCCCACCACACATCGAAGACGGACCGCAGTTCACGGGGGTCGACCGCGAGCCAGACGCCGAACGTGACGGTATGGCCTTCGGTGAGTTTGATCGGAAGCAGCGCACGGACGAAGGCCCCGACGTTCGGGACCTGCATCATCACCGAATCGCGGGCGTCACCGTGGCTCATCCAGGTGCCAGGTGTTGTCTCCTTGCCGGGCGCGTCGAGCACCGGGTCGGGCAACGTGAAGCGGACATGCCGGTTGTGTAGGTCAAGGAGACGCCCGCAGGAGGGACAGCCGGCAGCGGTCACCGCGCGAGTATCCCACTCCAGGTCAGCCGGCCTGCCAGCCGGCTGGGTCGACGCCGCCGGGTACTGGCGTCGTAGGGTCGTAGGGCTGTCGGGTGAAGATGAAGGTGCCGAGGTCGAGGTGGCTGACGGCGCCAGCCGGGTCGCGTTGCACCCGCAGCCGCTCGCCGGCGAAGTAGCCGTTGGTCCCTTCCCAGTCGCCGTCGCTGGTGGGGCGTAGCCGGGTGCCGTGTCCGCCGGACAACGGGGTCAGTTCCAGGCAGCCATCTGCTTGTGGGCGCAGCACGTACGGGGCCGGTCCCCAGTACCACGGGCCGGCGAGATCCAGTAGCTGCGGGTCGATTGAGGGCAGCGGGCGCCACGGCGCCGGGATCGGCGGCTCCCGCTCGGCGACTGTCTGCAGCAGGTCGGCGGCGAGAGTGCCGGCGGACAGGCCGGCGGTCACGTTAGCCA
Source organism: Micromonosporaceae bacterium KJ-029 (assembly GCA_005402585.1). GTDB lineage: Bacteria > Actinomycetota > Actinomycetes > Mycobacteriales > Micromonosporaceae > Micromonospora. The sequence goes on from BIFP01000045.1 coordinate 22,370, forward strand.
GCACGACCGCGCCCAGGGCGTCGTCGGGGCTGACCCACACGGTCGCGACAAAGCCCGGCATCGAGCCGGTGTGCCCGGCCAACAGCCGGCCGTCGCGGCGCAGCAGCTGCATGCCGAGCCCGTAGCCGATGCCCCAGTCGGTTGCCTCCGGTGCGCTGGCCGGGTTGCGCATCTGCGCGACGGTGTCCGGATGCAGCACCCGGTCGTCGCCGTCGATGAGGAACGCGGCGAATCTGGCCAGGTCCGTTGCGGTCGACCACAGCTGCCCGGCAGGCGCCATCAGACCGGTGTCCACGGCGGGCTCCGCCAGCAGCACATCGGCCCAGGGATGCACCGCCCAGCCAGTGGCGTGCGGCGCGACCGGCAGCAGGGTGGTACGGGTCATCGCGAGCGGCTCCAGCACCTCGCGCCGCAGCACCTCACCCCACGCCTGGCCGCGAACCCGCTGCACGAGCGCGCCGAGCAGCGCATAGCCGGGGTTGGAGTAGTGGTGGCGCTGTCCGGCCGGATGCACCTGCGGATCGCTGCCCAGCACGTCGGCCAGGTCGGGTCGCAGCGCGCCCGGGGTTCGTTCCCACCACGGGCCGGGCGCCTCAGCGATCAGCCCGGCGGTGTGCGCCAGCAGGGCACCGATCGTGGCCTCACCCGCCACCGTGCCAGGCAGGTGCTCGGCCAGCGGGTCGGTCAGCGCGAGTCGCCCCTCGTCGCGCAGGCGAAGCACCAGCACCGCCAGGAACGTCTTGGTGATCGAACCGATCCGGTACTGGATACCGCCGTCGGGCACCCGACCGTCCACCGTGCCCCACCCGCCCACCCACACAGGACGACCATCACGCACCACGGCAGCGACGACCGACGGCGCCCGACCCGCCACCTGACCAGTAGCCAACCGGTGGACCAGCGCACGTCGGGTCTCAGGCAGCAACGCCGACGGAATCGATGACATGCGGGCAAACCTACCGGCCCGACCGCACCGCCCCTCAACAATCCGACGCGTGCGGACCCGACGCGATTGACGCCGTACAGCGGCTGCCCAACGGCGTCGGCGCCCGATCGTATTCTCGCCACCATGACGGATGAAGGTGTGGACAGTGTTCTGGCGCGCTTGATCGAGGCATTGGCGGCCCAAGTTGACGCGTCGGAGCACTCTGCGCTCGCGCCGGGCGCGGTCGAGGCACTGACCGGCCTGAGCAGATCCGAAGCTGGCTTGATCTTCGGCCACGCGGGCCACCTCGTGCACTACGGCACAGACACCGAACCGATCGAGACCCTCATCCAGCTGATCTCGGACATCCAGCGTCACGAGGCTGAGAGGGATGCCGCGATACTGCCAGGGGACAAAGTGCGACTCGCAGGCGAACTGCCAACCAGCGTGACGGACCATGGTGCCACTCGGCCGAGGGAGACGATGTTCGCCGTCCGCTACGTCGGTGATGACGCGACGATCGACGTGCAACCGGACTTGACCGAGGACTACACGATCACGCCGACGCCGGGCTGGGACGGTCGATCGCGCCGCGAACAGTGCGCCCTCCTCACGCCAGCTGATCGCTGGCTCGGGCGCGTAGCCGGCTATGTAGCGCCGCCTCGATCTCTGTCGGCAGCCGGAACCATCCGGCCGCGGTGAGCAGCCGGTGGCGTGGATTGTGCTGGTAGGAGCCAGCCACCGGCTCGCCGTTACTGACTTCAACCGCACCGACGATGTCGCCCGGGTTAACTCGTCCCCCGGGATCGGACGTGCGTTCGTCCAGTAGATAGACGTAGCCGCTGCCCTGGATCTCCGCCTCTCGTCGAAGTGAGCCGCACTGGTCAATGACAGTGTTTCGTAGCTCCCGTACGTTGGCGCCATGGCGACTTTCTGGACCTTGGGTTGCGATGCCGACGATCCGCAGCGGATCGCTGCTTTCTGGGCGCTGGCCCTCGGCTATGTCAAGGAATCCGGGTTCGACGAGCCCGACAACGCGTCCATCGTCGATCCGGATGGCCGGGGCCCTGCCATTGGTTTCCTCAAGGTGCCCGAGGGCAAGTGCAGCAAGAACCGTATGCATATCGATATCCGGGTGGCCGGTCCAGGCCCCTGGGACATGGTCGAGCGCGCCCAACTGATCCGGCAGAAAGTCCCCGATTTGGTCGCCGCCGGTGCGACGGTGATCCGCGAGGAGTGGTACGGCGACGTCCTCGGGCACGTCGTCATGCAGGACCCCGAGGGCAACGAGTTCTGCGTTGCTTGATGCCACGGCCAATGCCGCCTTTCGCTACCCGGATCTGCCGCAGGTCGGGCGTTGGCGGCTCAGCGTGTGGCGCGCTCGTCCGATAGTCGATGGGCGACTGCGTTGGTCGGGATTGATTGCACGGAATCATCGACGTCGTGGTGGGTCCATGCAGTAACCGCTTCCTGTGCAGCTAAAGGAATCTGGCCCCAGTCCACTGGGGCACGGTGAAGGAGGGCGGCTCAGCTGCTGTGCGCCCAGTAGTCGCGGACCGGCAATTGAAGCCAGAGGTCCGGCGGGCCGATGAACGGGCGGGCGTCCGTCGGCTTCAGGCCGGCATAGGCGCAGCAGTAGGCAACGGCCTTGTGCCGGTACAGGTATGTGCGCAGAATGTCCTCGGCCGAATCGTCGGCAGCGGACCAACCACCGCCGGGGTTTAGGTCCCACCCTGCGATGACGCCGTCACGGACGATGCTGCCCTGGTTGCCGCTCTTCGGATTGGCGTACGTCGCGTAGCACACGGTGGAGGTAGACAGCCGCCTAGCGACCCCCGGGGTCGACGCCCCGTACGCCCACGGCTGGCTGACGACGCAGCCCCCGGGCACGTCCGTGACACCGACGGTCAGAAGGGCATCCTCACTCAACGGGTCGAACTCGAAGGCCTCAGCCATCGACTCCGGATCGTCGTACTCGACGATGGTGGCTTCCAGCCGCCGCACGGCTTCAGCCGCGTCGATACCGGCCACGCAGGACCAGCTGAAACCCTCGTAGTGGAAGTCGCCCAGCGCACCGATGAGGCGATGCGCCTCCGCGACGGCGGCGGACTCGGACTGCGACAGGCCTTGAGTGCCGGGCGGAGCGGCGAATAGGCCGGGGATCCGGCTGGCCAGGCTCAGGCGCCCTGGCGACCAGCCCGCCATCATCGACCGCCACGGGTTCGCGCCTGCCGCAGCGAGTGCGCGGGCGTTATCGGATTTGCCGGCCTGTACGGCGACCCACAACGCGGTGCGACCGTCGTGCTCCACGTCGACGTCATTGACGAGGCCCGCCAGCTCGGCAACCACGTCGGCGGAGCCCCATTCAGCCGCCTCATGCAACGGCCGCCGCCGTTGATGGGCGTTTGGGTCGGCGCCAGCGGCGAGCCGCGCACGCACCTCGGCGAGGTCCGACCAAGACCGCAAACCCATCCGGGACCATCCGCCTTCGTCCGCCACGCCCTGACCCTCCTCAAGTCGTTGACGGGCCGAGGATAGAGGCATCGACCGGTCCATACGAGCCCGACTGGCTGCACCACTCTCCGAGCAGCATCGTCCTCATTTGCCGCACCTCGCGCGCTGCGGAGGTTTACGGGTCGCGGGCGTCAGCGGCCGGGACCGCCAGTCAGCGGTACGGTTCGGCAGTGCCTGTCAGCGTTGAACAACCGTTTATCTTTGTCGACATCGACGGCGTGCTCATCCCGCTCCGCGCCCGCGCGGCCGGAGCCAATCGTCGTTGGAGCGGCGGATTGGGAGACGACCCCGACCGCTACGGCAATCCTCTGCTGAATCGTCTCGACCCGGCCGACGGTCGCCGGCTGCTCGCCCTGCCAGGCGAACTGGTCTGGGCCAGCACCTGGATGGCCGAAGCGAACGAAGTCGTGGCGCCCCGGATCGGCCTCCCCGCCCTGCCCGTTGTCGACTGGCCCGACGCTGACGAGGAACCACCACGCGGCGTGCACTGGAAGACCGCACCCCTGACCCGATGGGCGGCAGGACGCCCGTTCGTCTGGCTCGACGACGAGACCACCGACGCCGACCGACGATGGGTCGCCGCACACCACCCACAACCGGCGCTCCTGCACCGCGTCGACCCGCACCTCGGACTCACCGACATCGACCTCACGGCAGTGCGCCACTGGCTCGACCACTGCCACGAAGCCGACTGACCGGCTGCACACAATGAGCCCTTTCAAGCTGATTTTGCAGCTCAGGATGGGTGCGGCGAGCCCGGAGACCGACGAAGGCGAGGCTCCAGGTAAGACAGCAGTCGACCAAGCGTCCGATGCCCCGACCGGGAGCCTCGCCTGTGCTGTCTTACCCCTCCACGATCCCGCTGTCCAGCCGAACCCTGAACCACCTCGCCGACCTCATCCGAGCGCACCGTAACCAGCATCGATCCCGGTGGCGGCGTCTCGCGCCAGGCCGACAGGCACTGCTCGCCCTGGCCCACCTGCGCAACGGTGACACCTACACCCGGCTCGCCGCCGGGTTCGCCGTCAGTGTCGCCACCGCCTGGCGCTACGTGCAGGAAGCGATCACGCTGCTCGCCGCCGTCGCCGAAGACCTGACCACAGCGATGCGGCGCATCCGGCGCCTGACCTACGCGATCCTGGACGGCACGCTGATCCCGATCGACCGCGTCGCCGACCAGAGGCCGTACTACTCCGGCAAACACAAACGCCACGGTGTGAACGTGCAAGCCATCGCTGACGCTGCCGGCCGGCTCGTCTGGGCCTCACCGGCACTGCCGGGCTCGACGCACGACCTCACCGCCGCCCGCATCCACGGCATCATCGACGCGCTTAGCAGCGCAGACGTGATGACCTTCGCCGACAAGGGCTACCAGGGCGCTCGGGGCAGCCTGCGCACGCCGTTCAAGCGACGCCGCTTCCGACCGAAGCTGTCGCGCCGACAAAGGCGGTCAACCGGGCGCACGCGAGAATCCGTGCTCGTGGCGAACGAGCGATCGCCACCCTCAAGACCTGGAATATTCTGGCCAAGCTACGCAGCTGTCCACGCCGCGCCACTGCGATCGTGCAGGCCGTCCTCGTCCTGCACCACGTCGAAGCGAACCGCTACGCAGGATGAAACGTACGATCCTCGCATGATCGATGCTGAGGTGACGGTGCGCCGGGCCTCCGACGCGGATGCGCCCGCCCTGGCCGGGCTGCGCTGGCGGCGGGCCATCCAGGAGCGCGGCTACCAGGGCGACAACCTGGACGAGTTCGTCGCGACGCTCGGCGATTGGATGCGCTGCCACCCCGAGCACCGGGCGTTCGTGGCCGAGGTCGCCGGCGAGGTGATCGGGATGGCCTGGCTGGCAGTACTCGACCGTGTGCCCACGGCGAACAAGTACGCCCGGCGCGGCGGCGACGTGCAGTCCGTGTTCGTCGTCCCTGAGCTGCGCGACCGCCGGGTCGGCGCGCAGCTGATGTCGGCCGTGCTGAACGAGGCCCGTGGCTTGGAGCTGGAGCACGTGACGGTGCACTCCAGCACCCGGGCGGTGTCCTTTTACGAGCACAACGGCTGGGGGCACGATCCTGAGTGGCTCAGCTGGGCCCCTGAGGCGTAGAGCCGCCGCCCGTGCCGGCCCGCCAATCGGCCCGGTACAGCATGTCGCCGCTCCGACGCAGCTGCCCGCGCCGCGCCACTGCGATCGCGCAAACCCTCCTCGTCCTGCCGAAACGAACCGCTACCCAGGATGAAAATGGCTCTGTCACCACCCCCGGATGGGGCCCAAGGTCGTTCCGGTAGGGCGCTCCACCTTGTCCCCGTCCGGGGAGGCTGGACGGTCTGGCGACTGCCCGACGAGGAAATCGGCACGCGACATCCTGGTCAACCGAACCAGCAGGCCCTACCGTCATCGCATGGCAGGTCTCCCGCGTGTCGTCGCCTCTGGGAAGCGGATCGCCGAGGTCAGAGGAACAGACGTGTATCTGCTTACCGTCGAGCTATGGAGCCCCAACCAGGTGACAGTCCGGTTGGTCGGCGAGCTGAATGACCGGATGCGGTCCGCCGTTGCCAGTCACCACGCGGCCATGGAGAGCTGGAGTCCGGACAGAGGTAGGGACGCAGTCCCGAGATCGCCGGGAGAGGAGCTGTTCAAGGCACTTCAGGTGCGCCTCAGCGATGAGGTGGGCACCGTTTACAACTGGGAGTCGGGGAATAGTGGCGGGACTGGGCAGGAACTGCTGTGCGAGTGGCGCTTTCGTGCGTCTCAAGAGCTACACGGAAACCGCCTCACACTTACCGTGACGAGCAGCGAAGGCGTCGGCGGCTCAGAGGAGATCGTCTTTCCGTCGTAGAGCGGACCCAGCCGGCGGTCGAGGGACGCAGCTGGCTCCTGGCTGTACAGCTATCAGTACAGCCAAGACCACCGTCAGACGCCGACTCTGCCCGACAACGACGGACGGGCTGACCAGGCGCGCATCACCCGACCAGCCATCCGCGATCTTCTTCTAATCCCAAGGCCAGCATGGGCCATCCGTGGGGCCAGTAACCGTGGCGCGCAGCGGGCACGGGCGGGCACCAGACGCAACCGGGGCTGGCCGCCGCCCGCAGGCGTCTCGGGCATCACGACCGGCTTGAGCACGCTCTTCCAACCTGACGGTGCGCCCATTTGCATAGACCGAGTGCCAAGATTGGCCGATGCAGGAGGAGCGGTACCGGGCCGTAGTCGACCGCGCCCGAGGACGCCTCAGGGCCGGAAGCCACCTCAACTCTGTACTGGCCACGCTGCGAGCCGACGGACTGAGTGAGATCGAGTGCATCGACGCCATACGCGAACTGCTGGACGTGAACATCGGCCGAGCAAGGGCGTTGGTGTACATCAGCCCTGCCTTTGCCGGTCGCTGGGATGAGAAGGGCGCGGAACCTGAAAGCCTCATCGGTGCACTCCAGGAGGTCAACGAGATCGCGCAACGAAGCGGCCTTGCCCAAGTCGCGGGTCTGGCCACAGAACTTGCCTGGGATCCAGAACAGCAACTCGGCGACCTTCGTGCTGCGCTAGCCCTCGCGCTGGACATGGTCGTGGTTGTACGAGACTCGGCCGGCCGCAAGGTGCTCATCGTCCCTACAGACGGCGAGATCCTCGACGAGGTTCGCCGACTGCGGGGCTGATCACCTCGCCGAGCACCACAAGGGCTGCCAGCCTCCCCGTCCGGGGAGGCTGGCAGGTCGGGACTGCCCGACGAGGAGATCAGCTCGCAGCTCAGCAAGTCCGGCACCGCATATCCTCACCATGCCCCGGCAACAGTTACGGTCTTTCCAAGGCATGAGCACCAGCATCGCTACGCTCTGCTTATGAGCGATGTGCGGGTGTCTGACCGTGACCGAGAAGCGGTCGTGGTTCGGCTTGGTGCCGCTGCCGGCGAAGGGCGCTTGACTCTCGTGGAGTTTGAGGACCGGTCAGGGCGAGCCTACGCGGCGAAGACCTACTCTGAGCTAGGTGCCCTGGTCGCCGACCTACCGTCGGCGCCGCGCATTCGGGCGGGCCTAGCCGCCGATCCCAGAGGATTGGTCCTGTCGCTCTTGGCTCTGGCCGGAGGCGTCGCCTGGATGCCACTGTTTCCGTACGTGGATCTCGGGGGTCTTCCCGCAGTCGCTGGTGTCGTGTTCGGCCTGCTTGGGTTGCGTGCGAACACGCATCGTCTATTCCGGGTGCTGGCAATGCTGGGGCTTGTCGGTGGATCAGCGGGTGTTGCACTACGGGTCGTCTGGATCATTTTCCAAGGGTTGAGCGGTCAGTTGACCTGACCCGCGATCCCGGTGCAAACCGGGATGCCGGCAGGTCTCTCGGCCTGCTGACGCTGCGCCAGCCGTGCCCGTTGCGTGCCCCTAGGGACAAGCGACGACGGTCAACAGCGGTCAGCTGCTGGACGTGGCGGCCAGCGTGGCGGCGCAGGTCAAGCCAGGTCACCGCCCCGCGACTCCCGCCCGTGTCCACACCATCTCCCAAAACCGTGTGCGGCAGTGTAGGTAGGAGCACCGTTGACCGCCGGTACCTGCTGCAACGGGGCCGGCCGGCCCGTCAAGATCAGGCCGTCTCCAGGCCGTCTGAGGTGAACGAGCGGCGACTACCTATGACCATCGGTGACGGGTCCGCGCCGAGGTCGCGCGGCGTCTCGCCCGATTCCGGTTACTAGCCGCTAGATCAATACCGCTGGGAGTGGGAATCTCGGCTTCCCCACCTCTCGGGCTGGCTCGCGGCCAGATTGATCATCGACAAGATGGAGCGCCTACTCGACGAGTCTCAATGGCGGTTGCCAAGCGGGCCGTGCCGTGGGCCCCTCGGTCGGGCAGGCTCGTGCCTGTTCGGGGTTCTCGGTCAGGTCGAGGCTCGCCGTAGGCGACCGCGTAGAGGCTTGGCCTTGACCTGCCCTCAAAGCTACAGGCACAGGTCAGAGCCCTCGACTCGACCATGTACATGGAGTCAAACTCCGGGCCGATGTCGACCAAGAAACCATGATCGTCATCAATGGCGAACTGGAACTGGTGCCCAGATAACGACGGCCGACCCGTCGTCGGAACTCGGGGCGGGTGCCAGGACGGGCTACAGCCAACCCTACGTGGATCGAATGGGCTCCGGACCGACCGGAGCCCATTCGATCACCGAGAGCTCCTTCGCCACCTCAGACAGGCAGCAGGCCAAAGCCCGAGATCCGAAGCCGCTCCGGCGTCCGGGCATGCCAGACGCACGCTCGTCGTTGAGCAGCCGGCCCGACCTCCAGTGGCGCAGCACCTACAACCCGGCTACGCATCCACCCACACGTACGGCCACGCCTTGCTGGCGATCGACTATCAACATGACGGACCGCGGCGGGGGGCGGCGAGCCGACCAAGTCATCCTAGGTTCGCCGCGCAGCCTGTCGCCACGCGCGCCCCGAGCGTCCGCACATGGCCGAAAGTAGTGCGCACGGCCACCGGTGGTGCCATACGTAGCGGCCAGTCAGGTAATGCGCCAGCTAAAGCCGTGCCGGAGGTCGATTCAGCCATCGCGTCGCCCACGCTCTCATACGAGCAGCGGTTCGCGAAGCACCTGCGGCAGGAGAGCGGACAATGCCTTCATGCAGGGTGTCGTGTGAGCCGCAGCAGTTGATGTCGATCTCTGTCACACCTGGCAACTCGGAAGGCACCGGTTGTTCTGCCCCTGACCACCGGCTGAGTCAGCAGCCCAGGCCATCCTTGTACCATTTCGGGACGTCACCGTCGGCGACCTTGTCGGCGATCTCCCAGACGACCTCGGGGTAGTCGCCCTCGTCGTTCATGTCGTGCAGCACCTTCCACTGGTGGCTACTGCGCAGCGCGGCTGCTGCCTGCTTGACCGCTTGGTGGTCGCCGGCGGAGTCGGCCCGGATCCACTCGGCGATCCAGTCGCAGGTGACCCTGCCGGCCACTGCGGCGCCGAACTGGTACGGGTCGTTGGCCCCGGCGTTGTCCAGTACCGACACGTCGAAGCCCGGCGGGGACGGCACGTCGGCGAGAATCTTGGCGGCTTCCTCACGGACGTCGCCCGGCGTGACGATCTCCGGCGGCAGCGCCTTGAGGAACGACTTGGCATCCACCTTAATCACGTGGGTGAGGATCTCGTCGAAGGTTGCCCGCGTCCAGTTACCCCCGGTGCGCAACTCGACAAACGTGCCGTCCTGCGGCTCGAGCATGGCCGACATGTCGTTCTTACTGTAGGTGAAGATGCTGGCCGGCCGGTTCGCCACGGTGGTCACCTCCGGTTTGCTGACATGCAGCCGGTCGTCGTAGTAGTGCTGGTACTGCTCGTCCGGGTACCAGTTCATCTGCAGGCTGCGGTCGCCGTTCTGGAATTCGATGCTGCCATTCTCCTCGGCGAACCCGTAGACGCTGATCGCTTTCCAGCCCGGCTCATCGATCAGCAGGCGCGGGTGCTCCTGCGCAGCCTTCAGGTCGAGTTCCCGCCCGCTGATCGCGGCCGTGCCCACGCTGGGCAGGCCGGTCGGTCCGGCGTACACGTCATCGGGCTGCGCGGACCAGAGCGACGACGTGGCGAAGATGCCGGCCACGGCCGCCGCAGCGGCCGTGGCCCCGGCGAGTTGACGGACGAGGGTACGGCGCAGCGGCCTCGCCGGCACCGAGTCGAGTTTCGGGGTGGACATGATCTCCTCCAGGAGATGCTGATCCGCCCCGCCGAGACGCTGGATGATCTCAGGTCGATAGGGGTCGGCGTCTCGAACCAGGCGGTCGAGGTGCTCGTCGGTCATCTGCCCTCCTTCGGGACGGGTACGGCCAGGACATCGAGTACATGTCCGGGTGCATGAGGGTCGTCACCGACGAGTTCGCGCAGCCGGGCCCGTGCCCGCGACAGGCGGGTCCGCGCCGCGGTCGGGCTCACCCCGACTACCTCCGCCGCCTCCCGGGGCTGCAGGCCCTCCCATACGGTGAGCAGCAACATCTCCCGGTCCGTGTCGTTCAGCCGGCGCAGCGCGGCCTGCACGGCGAGCCGCTGCGGCACCTCACTGCCCGGATCGGGCGTGGAGACCGCGGTCAGGCATTGCCGGAGCCGCTCACCCAACCGCTCTCGGCGGATCCCGCTGCGGTGGTGGTTCGCCAGCACTCGGCGGGCCACCCCGTACAGCCACAGCCGGACCTCATCGTCGGAGGGCAGGTCGGCGCTGCGCCGCCACGCCACCAGGAAGGTCTCCGCGACCACGTCGGCGGCGTCGTCCGGCTGCTCGACACGACGTGACGCGTACGCGAGAAGCGCTTCGAAGTTGCCGGCGTAGACGTGCCGAAACCGGTCCTCAGAGCTCACGTCTCTTGCATGTCCGGCACCCGGCTCATCGTGACACCACGATACCGCCGACCTGCCGGGATTCTCGGACCCACGCGACGCCTACCCACAGCCAATCCCGGCGATCTGGTCGTCGGGTTCATGGGACTCATCCCTGCGATCTTGCCCGGACTTGCTGGTCTAACCGCGCGTGCGCTCGCAATTCGAGAGCGGTGAACCTTCGGCCAAGCTGAACGGATCTCCTCGTCGAGCAGTCGGGGACCGTCCAGGCTACGCAACGGGCACGATGACCGAGGCGCCAGCAGAACCCCCGTTTGGGCGGGCAACGCCGCGGGAATGCGCGTTGTACCGTGCGTTGTCATGACGTTGACGTCGGTGCTCGGTCCCACACGGACGCCACTGTGACGCGCCGTCGACGGCTCCTGGTCGCCGCGGCGCTGGCCGTCGCACTGTGCGTCGGGTATCTGTCGGCCACCATCGGCCATCGCCTCGACCACGGCAGCTCGTGGTGGCACGGGGCTGATGCGAAGACCCGCACGGAAGGGCAGAGGACGGAGGTGCGGTTCGCCTTCAATCCCGGAAGCCAGGTCACGTTCGGCGCGTCCATCCGCAATCCCGGTCCGTGGCCGGTGACGATCACCAGCATCGCGGTCGATGACGGGCCGGTGGATCAGCACGTTTTCAAGGTTGCCCGCCTGGCGGTGAACCCTGCCGATGAGTCCACCACCGTCGGGTTCGACCCGGCTGCGGCGGCACCGTTTCGCGCGATCAGGGTGGCCGCGGGCATGGAGCTGCCGGTCTTCGTCACGATCACGATCCCGGACGGGCAGATGGCTCCCGGATCAGGGCTCTTCTTCGATGACCTCGCGGTCGACTACGACGTGCTCGGCCTGCCTCGTCACCAGCGGGTGCCGATGGGCTTCCGCCTGTTGGTCCACTCTGCAAACGGCTACGTCCCAGACTGACTACCGAAGGCCGGGAGCGGCCGTGGGATTAGAAGAGGATCACGGATGGCTGGTCAGGTGACCGTGACCGTGGTCAGCCCGTCCGTCGTTGTCGGGCGTCGTCGGCGACTGCGGCTGGCCTCTGCACGAATGGCTGTAGCGGGCCTGCCGGCTGATCTCTATGGTTCACGATCATGGATGCCACACTCGCAGCCGTTCTCTTCCCTGTGCTGAGCCTCTTTGTGCTCTACTGGGTGATCCGTCTTGCGGTCCGGCACGCGATTGCAGACGCCGACAAGCGCCGGCGGGGTGGGGCGTGACGGGTTGGTCCGGCAGTCAGGCGAGCCCTCTGTCCGTGGCCGCCTGACGGGCCATCACCGCGGTGTTTCGATCCTCGCGGCGCGAACATCGGCAAGGTCGCCGCCGCCCGCAAACTCCTCACGCTGGTCTACTACGGCCTCCGCGACGGACACATCCGTTGCCTTGCCCGAGCAGCGTGAGCACAGTCTGGACGCAGCCAGGACGCGAGGCCGACGCAGGTCTGACCCCCACCGGCCGGTGGCGCGGTCGACGTCTCTGATTGACCCCGCCTGGCTGCGGCCGTAACACTCCATGCCGCCACGCGCCGCCGGCGGCGAAGGGATGACCGGCAACCAGACCCTCCACGGCCTGACAGTTGCCACCCGTCCACACTGGACGCTGGAGAAACACGGCCCCCACAACCGAACCCCCCGTTCCCGGCTCCACGATCATGCGCCAGTCGGAGTCGGCGTCAAGGCCAAGCCCCCTACCGGGGGTCGACCTACGGTCGAGCCGTGACACCGACCCCTCGCTGGCGTTTGTCAGCACCGAGCCGGGAAACCAGCAGAAACCGGTCACAACCACCCCTGACTCAGGCGATGACACGGCCCCACTCCTTGGGGATGACCTGCTGTTTCACCTTGTCGGGACGGCCGGTTTTGAACCGACGACCCCTTGACCCCCAGGCAACCAACACGGGGCTCTAGCCTGCCGCTTCATGCTCGTTCAACTGCAGGAACCGTCCATGACGGTCCCCGCTCGTCCGCTGGCGTCCGTCCCGATCGTCACCCCGTTAATCACCCACCTCCTGCAGCTTGCCCAAGGGCGACGATAGAGGCGCTCTCCGATTCCAGCCCGTTCCTACTTGATGCCCACCCAAGTCATGTCTGGCCACGGTCCGAAGTCGAGCTCCTCGACAATGCGAACTAGATCGGGGACAGTATTCGGGTTCGGACCGGACATGCCGTCCTCGCTGGCCGGGCTCAGCAGTTGCAGAGATACCTCTACCCCGTCGGACAGGGTCAGAAAAAGCTGCCCGTTGTCGGGCACCTGCCATCCGTCGAACCCGCGCACCTGGATCGGCTGGGCCTGGTCCCGAATGAAGTTGTCTTTGTGTACGTCAGGGCCTATCGACACGTCAAGTTGGCGATGGTCGTTAGCCCCCCTGGTCGAGAGGGTTTGCACCCAGGTCGCATCGTCGTGGCCTAGGACAAACATCCATGGCGCGGCGGCTAGGTCGGCTGGCAGCCAGCCGAAGCGGGGGCCCACCGATGTGTGCCGTTGATCCGGCTGCACCGACCGTGCGACGCGTAGGGCAATGGCCCGCTGCTCGTCGAGGTCATCGCGGGTCATTACAGACACGATCAGCTGTGGCTGGCCGGGCGGCTGCCAGATGACATAAGGGCTGCTCGGCTCACCGTCGGTCAGAATGAGCTGGCCGACGACGCCGTTCACGTCGACGTTCTCCGTCCTCCGCCCCGTCGGCCGGTTAGGCTCAAGGGCGTCGTGCCAACCGATCGTGAGTCCGACGGTCGGGGTGAGACCGTCGCTTGCCGAGCCATCGGGCCGCCAATCCAGCGACACGGCGGCCGCCTGGTCGTCCGCCACGAGCACGGTGCGGTTGGCCTGCCCGTACCCGCGGGGCAGCCACGTCGGCCGGTAACGCAGCGGGACATCGAGCCAGCCGCCGCCTGGACCGCCAGCCATCGCAGGAAAGCCGGCCTCGGGTTGCTGCAACAGTCGCCACACTTCCACTCCGGTGGCCCCGACAGTCGCTGCGGCCACCCCGATACCGGCGACTCGAAGCACGATGCGGCGTTGCCTGTGTTGCCGCGTTCGCGCGGCCAGGGTCGCCTGGATACGCTGCGGCGACGGCGCTTCGTCGGCGATGGCCGCAAACGCGTCCCGGATCGCTTCCCTGTCAATCATCGTGCCTCCCGAGACGGCTCCACCGTGGCGACGTCGCGCAGCCGGGCGAGTGCCCGCGACGCCTGGCTGCGGACCGTGGCGAGGCTGCAGCCCATCAGCGCCGCGATGTCGCCGTCGGCCATATCTTCGAAATAGCGCAGCGCGATCACAATGCGTTGCCGGGGCGGCAGAGCACGGATCAGTTGGACGAGGGCCGCGCGCTGCACGACCTGCTCGGCGCGGTCCTCAACATGAAACGGAAATTGAACGCGTTCCCGACGCAGCCTTGCGGTCACCCGCCGGCGGGTCGACACCAGCTCATTAATGATCATCTTGCGTAGGTAGGACTCAGGCACGTCGAGCGTGCGGATTCGCGTCCACTTGGGCTGCGCCTTGACGAGTACGTCCTGCACGACATCTTCGGCCACATGTGGGTCCCCGGACAGCACGGTCGCGTGCCGCACCAGCGCCGGCAACCGCACGGCGACGAATTCCTCAAATGTCAACCGACCTCCCTGCTCACCTCCTACACGAAGCTGTCGCCAATTCTGTTGCTTCTGGCAGAACACTGACCACCTCGCCGCCGGGTCTGGCGCTCGGTCCGCGTCGACGGCGACACCAAGACCAAGAAGTCGCGCCGCACCCTGGCCCTGCCGGCCCGGTGCGTCACCGCGCTCACCACCCACCACGAGCGCAAGGACCGGCCTTCCGCCGACCGCCTCGTCTTCCCCTCCGCCACCGGCACGGCCCTCGACCGGCACAACGTGCTGCGGGCCTTCCGCCCGGTCGTCGCCAAAGCGGGCCTTGACCCGCGCGACTGGACCCCACGCGAGCTACGGCACAGCTTCGTGTCCCTGCTGTCCGACAGCGGCATGAGCATCGAGCAGATCGCCGACCTCTGCGGCCACTCCGGCACGACCGTCACCGAGAGCGTCCACCGGCACCAACTACGGCAGGTGCTCCTGAGCGGTGCGGTCGCCATGGACCGGATCTTCGGCGCTGAGGCGTAGTCACTCATTCAAGACACCCAGCTACAACAAGAGGGCACATCCATCGATTAAATGTGCCCTCTGTGCGTCGGGACGGCCGCATTTGAACCAAGGAACGGGCCGTTCTCCTGAACGTCGACGGGTGCCAGGGCGTCCGGGTCCGCGCCCTCACGCACGACCGCCATGACCGCCTCCGGGTGCAGTCCGTGCTGAAACACCCAGTCAGGCTCGAGTAACGACACGACATCTCGTTCGCCGCCACCAAAGTCCACCAGGTATCGGAACACCTGACGATCATTTCGCGCCACGGCCGGCAGATCACACACTTACCCCACTCGTCAAGCGCAGCTGTTCACTCATCTGCCGCAGACCGGGCGTCGTTCGTGCGGGTGGTAAGGGGCTACTCGTAGGGTGGTCGGCCGTCGAGGATCGCGGTGACCACATCGTCGATCTCGGTTGGGGTGACGTGGGTGTCGAGTTGGGCGCGTACGTCGGCGAAGTCCATCTCACGGAACCAGTCGACGTCGAATCCGCGTTGTCGCAGGGGTCTCCGCGACCGGCCAGCGCGTCGCTCGATCGGCGAGCACCTGCAGGCAGGTCCACGTCGATCGGGGGCAAGCTCAGGTTTGTGGCGCGGGCAAGGTGCGGGGCGAAGTCGTCAGCCCAGGACTCCAGCTTCCAGCCGGGCCACCGACGCGGCCACGCCCGCGCAGGCCCTCGATACTCCACAGGTCGGCACGGCAGGTGCGGACGTCCAGGTGCAGACCGGCCAGGGGCATCGTGCGGCAGGCGGTCACCGGTTCCTCGGCCGGCAACGCCGCAAGCAAGCCTGGGCCGAGCCGCCACGACCCCATGCGATGGCCGGGAGATCCTACCCACTACTACGTAGCTCCCGGCCTCGTCGCCGCGACCGCAACCTCCCCCGACGGCTCAGTGGAGGTGTACGTCGGGAGCCGGTACCGGTCGGCGCTCCGACCGCTGCACGATCCGGGCTTCACATGGGAACAGTTCGACGGCGGCGCCTCCCCGCCCCGCGGTTGTCAGGAGCCGATGGGGGTGGTGGTGGTTCCGCTGGCGGTGGTGATGCGGACCTCGGTGCTGTCGGCGGGTACCAGCGCAGCGTTTCGGCCGGCGTCCTGCCACTGACCGGCACCGCGCCGGTAAGTCAGCGCCGCGCCCTCAGCGGCAACGAGGATGCCCTGATTGTCCGGTAGCCGCAACTGAACCGGTAACGGGGCGCTCCAGTCGGCGAACGAGCTGGCCACCGCCTGGAACGGGGCGTTGCCACGGGCGAGCAGCGCAATGACGCGAGCGGGATCATCGTCGTACTGAATGGTTTCGAGCAGTAACCGTCGGCCGTCCGGGGTAGCGCCATAGACGCTCAGCCGGGGGGATCCGTCATGCGTATGTACTCCCACCGTATCGGTGTACGCCGCGAGAGCCTCA
This sequence comes from Micromonosporaceae bacterium KJ-029, assembly GCA_005402585.1. GTDB lineage: Bacteria > Actinomycetota > Actinomycetes > Mycobacteriales > Micromonosporaceae > Micromonospora. Next base: position 38,687 of record BIFP01000045.1, read on the forward strand.
AGCCCCGCGTCCACATCGTAGCCGGACCGGTCGGTCCCGTAGTCGGGATCGCTGGGATCGCCGCCCCACACCTGTTCCGCACCGGGCAGCGTGCGGCTGAGTCGCGGCGGTTCCGGGGGGCTGTCGCCGCTGGCGAACGAGATCTCATGTACGCCGTCGATGTGCACAACGTTCTCCTGGCTGACCGGCGACGCGGAGAGCGCGACGGTGATCTTCGTTTGTTGCGGTGGTACCGACAGCACGGCCGCGCCATCCTTGAACGGCACATGCGTGAAGGTGCGCTCGATTTTGCCGTCGGGGGCATACCGCAGATCGGGCGAGAACTCCACCGGCCGTCCGGTGTCAAGGACGAGTAGAACGTCTCGCCGTGGTCCGAGGAACGTAGCCTGTGAGTTTCCGTCCAAGCCGGCGTCGGTGACCTGCTCCACCGTCTTGACTTGTGGCCCGTCAGCGGTGGGCTTGACAAATGCTGCCACCGCGACGAGTCGATCATTCTGGAGGCTGCTTACCACCGGATTGGATGCCGTGCGTTGAGCCAGGTAGGCGGCGGGGCCAGCAGGCGTACTCCCCGCCCAGACGATGTGCGGCTCGCCACGCAGCTGCGTTCCACCGCCGCGCGCCAGGACGCGCTGCCAGGCCGCACGGACCTGCCGCAGGTACGCCTCGTCGCCGGCCAAGTCACCTCGGGTGGGTCCATCGAACAGCGGCGAGGCGACCTCGCTTCGCTCACCGTTCGTCAGTTGAATTGCGGCACCCATGGGGACCGCCACCACGGCCGCGAAGACGGCAGCCAGCACAACGCGGCGGCGCGCCACCCGACGCCGACCCCCCCGGCGTACGTCTTCGAGGAGCCCCGGGGGGCCGCTCAGGTGATTTGTCGCCTGGCGCAGCACGTCGCGGACGTGGTTGTCGCTAATGGTCACCGCGAACTCCTCAAATCGACGATGGACATGACGAGACTCGACCCGGCCAGTGCTACCCTCAGCCGAGCCAATCCGCGAGAAGTGTGACTTTTCACCGTCCCCTCGGAGCAACCCAACGCTGCGGCAACCTCGGCGGTCGGCAGATCCTCCAAGTATCGGAGGACAACCGCGGCACGCTGCCGGACCGGCAGATCGCGAAGGGCTGAGACGACTGCCCGGCGGAGCGCGACATCGTCCGCGTGATCCCGTGCGACCCCGTCGTGGTCGCCCAGAGCCTGCTCCGGCCGCCGGGCACGTCTCCGCCAGCGGTTGATCGACCGGTTGACCAGCGCACGCCGTGCGTAGGCCTCCGGGCTGCTCTGCACCCGACGCCAACGCACGTAAAGCTGCTCCAGAACCTCCTGAAGCAGATCCTCGGCGGCATGCCGGTCGCCCGTCAGCAGGTAGGCGACCCGCAACAGAGCCACCGACCGTGTGCGGACGAACTCGTCGAACTCCGCACCCCGCGAATCTCGCATCTGACCTCCGGTCTCGTCAGTTAGCAAGACACCGCGACCGGCCGCCGGGGTTACCGGTCCATCGGGCCGATGGCGCAGACCCAGCACGACCTGCCGGGTGCAGCATCGCTGACGGCGACGACGCTGGCCGGGGCGGGACCGGGCCGAGGATCTCGGGGGGCGTACCTGCACTCCCGCAACACGGCGACGGTGACCTTCATAAACCAGAACACGCCGGTGCTCGCACCCCCGCGTGGCCTTGCAGATCTTCGGGGAGCGGCTGACGCTGCGGGAGCTGATCCGGCGGCGAATCCACCAGGAGGTAGCCGAGTACAACGCGGCCACCCCGGAGCCGCGCCGGCTGCTGGTACAGCCCACCTCGACCGAGCGCTCACTCAACGGTGACCCGGCCGAACAGCCGCGCCGCCGGATCACCCGGCGCGGCAGGTCGCCCTCGCCGTGGAGGCGTTCGCCCGACAGCGGGGCCACGGCTCCCTGAAGAGAGCAACTCACGGCCTGGAGTGTGCTCAGCATGTGCACCGGGCCATCACAATGGCTCGTGCGGGAGAATGATTCGCATACGACCCGGCCCGGAAGTCGTTGAGCACTACCGCCAACTACTCGACGATCGGCCGGAAGACATCCGTGGCGGGTTCGTCCTGGGCTACCTCGCGGCATCGGTGCGCGAAGCGGCCGACGACCACGAGCAACGCTGCGACGAGTGCACGACGTGCGACTATCTTCGGCAGATGTTGGCTCTCATCCTCGCCTACGAGCTGAACGAGGCTCCGCCAGACGCCCTGCGCAGAATCCACAGGATGGACGCCAATAGCGAGTGATGGCAGCGGTGGATTCGTGCGTGACACGCCACCAGAACCGCTGCCAGAATCGGTCACTACCAGCGGAGATTCTGAGCCACAAACGACGGGAGCACCCGGCTGCTACAGGATCCCAAACGGCCGGCGCGGCGCCGCTTGCCTTGGTTCTTCGCTGGTTGCCGATCACCGTCAGCCGGATGGCACGGGTTGGGTGGTGCTTGCTGACCTGGAGGGCAACGAGTTCTGTGTGGAACGTAGCGTGACGGAGCGATCCGCGACGGGCCTGGCTGGACACCGAGCCGGGGGCCACCGAGGGCCGGGTGAGCGGCCGATGAGTGTGGGATGCTGCGCCGGTCTACCTGCCGACACCACTTGACTCGAAGGGATCACCGCGATGGCAAAGATCATCTCTACGCTGTTCGTCTCGGCCGACGGGGTGGCCGAGATCGACCCCGATTGGCACTTCCCGTACTTCGACGAGAACATGGGCCGCGCCGTCGGCGAGGACTACGACACCGCTGACGTGCTGCTGATCGGTCGCGAGACCTACGACAGCTTCGCCGGAGCGTGGCCCGGGGGATGAACCGAAGCGCCGCCGAGTTCATGCAGTAACGCAGTCCGCCAGTTTCCGGGGGACCGTCGTCGAACACGTGGCCGACGTGGCTGTCCCCGTGTGCCGACCGGACCTCGGTGCCGAACATGGCGTGGCTCGACTCTCGGACCTCGACCACGTTCTCCGGTTCGATCGGCCTGGTGAAGGTCGGCCAGCCGGTGCCGCTGTCGTACTTGTCGACGGAAGCGAACAGAGGTTCACCGGACACGACGTCGATGTAGATCCCCGGCTCCTCGTTGTCCCAGTAGGCGTTGTCGAAGGCTGGCTCCGTCTCCGCTTCCCGAGTGACTCGGTACTGCTCCGGCGACAGCCGAGAAACTACCTCGGGGCTCTTGCGGTACTCGTGTGACACCGTCGTTCCTCCCCATAGGTCGGCAAGAACGGCCGGGTTCAACGGGCCTGCACACGCGTCTCCGGTGCGTACCCCGCCTAGAGTCGACTAACCACGGGGCTGATGAGCGGACCACGGTCAGGCTGAACCGCCTCGGATCTTGTAGAGACCAAGTCACGCACCGTGATGCCACGAAGGAGTCGTCGCCAAACCTGAGCGTGAGGCACCCGCAATACTTGGCAGCCCCGCCCAAGTGCGGGCACGGCGCTTGCCGGACGGACCACAACTTGCCGCTGTCTGCGGTTGGTCAGCCCTGTCACGTTCGCGCGTGGCTCATCGCCCACTCGAGCGCATAGTCGGCCACCTGCTCCCAGCCAGGCTCGACACCGGTGAAGTGTGAGCGGTCCGGAAACTCGTAGGTCTCAGTCGTCGCCTCGGAGTTGCGGTACTTCTTCGCGTTCGAGCGGATCACCGAGGGCTGAGGTTCCCCCCGGGATGTGGACACCGGGTTATGCCGCGATCTGATGCAGCGTAGTCGGTGTGGTGGCCTGTTCGTAGTCGGCGGGGCTGAGG
>BIFP01000046.1 GCA_005402585.1 Micromonosporaceae bacterium KJ-029
TGTTCCGCACCGGGTTTGATGGAGACATCGAAACCTGGGAGGAACACCAGCGATGCCCGCACCAAAGAAGTACAACGATGAGCTGCGTGAGCGTGCGACCCGGTTGGCTGTTGAGGCCCGCCGGGATCCGGCCAGCGCGGTCGGAGCGATCCGGCGGATCGCCGGTCAGCTCGGGGTTCATCCGGAGGCGTTGCGCACGTGGGTGAAGAAGGCCGAGACCGACGCCGGGGAGCGGCCGGGCACCACCAGCAGCGACGCCGAACGCATCGCCGCCCTCGAACGGGAGGTGCGTGAGCTGCGGCGGGCGAACCAGATCCTGAAGTCCGCGGCGAGTTTCTTCGCGGCGGAGCTGGACCGTCCGTCGCGATGAAGGTCGACTTCGTCGACTCCCAGAAGGCCGAACACGGTGTCCAGCCGGTCCTGCAGGCGCTCGAAGACACGCCGGCACAGATCGCACCGTCGACCTACTACGCCACCAAGACCCGCCCCGCCAGCGCCCGCTCGCGGCGCGACGAGGAGCTGACCGCGATGATCGAGCGGATCCACGCGGCCAACTACGGCGTCTACGGGGCACGCAAGATCTGGCACGAGCTGCACCGACGCGGCGTGCGGGTGGCCCGGTGCACGGTCGAACGGCTGATGCGCGAGTCCGGGCTACGCGGGCTGCTGCGCGACAAGTCGCCACGCACGACCCGCCCCGCCGCCGAGACCACACGCCCCGGTGACCTGGTCAAACGTGACTTCACCGCCGTACGTCCGAACCAGCTGTGGGTGGCCGACCTGACCTACGTGCGCACGAGCGTGGGCTGGGTGTACGCCGCCTTCGTCCTCGACGTGCACTCCCGCATGATCGTCGGCTGGCAGGTGTCCACGAGTCTCTACACCGACCTGGCCCTCGACGCACTGAAGATGGCGATCTGGCGCCGCGAGAATCAAGGCGCTGACCTGGGCGGACTCGTGCATCATTCCGACCGGGGAGCCCAGTATCGAGCGATTCGCTACACGCAGCGGCTCGCCGAGGCCGGCGCCGTCGCCTCGGTCGGGTCCAAGGGTGACTCCTACGACAACGCGATGGCCGAGGCGTTCAACTCCCTGTACAAGGCTGAACTCGTCCGGAACAAGGGGCCTTGGCGCGGGCTCGACGACCTGGAGGTGGCCACCGTGGAGTACATCGACTGGTACAACAACCGGCGCCTGCACGGCGAACTCGGCCACGTCCCGCCCGCCGAACACGAGGCACTACACGCGATGACCCACCCGGTCACCGCACCCCTGAAAACCAGCTAACCAACTCTCCATCAAACCCGGGGCTTGACA
>BIFP01000047.1 GCA_005402585.1 Micromonosporaceae bacterium KJ-029
GCAACCAGCGAGCACGACCGAAATCCGGATTCGCGATCAACTCCAAGATCCGCCACCCGGATTACCCGTTCAAGGCTGCATGACGCGGCACTAGTCTTGAGTCGTTAGTTCGGCCGCAGTATGTGGCGAGGCTGTTGAGGATCTCGTCGGCGGTCCTGGTCCACGCGAACGGTTTCGGGTCGTCGTTCCATGCCTCGGTCCAGGCCCTAACGTCGGTTTCGAAGTCGGCGAGGCTGCGGTGGCTCGACCGGCGGCGTTTGCGGTTGGCCAGTTCAGCGAACCAGCGTTCCACGAGATTGGCCACGACGCCGAGGTCGGGGTGCAGTGCAGAAGGAAGCGGGGATGCGCGGCCAGCCGGCGTCGCACGGCCGGGGTCTTGTGGGTGGCGTAGGTGTCCAGCACCAGATGCAGATCCACTGTGGCGGGAGTGTTGGCGTCGATGACCTTCAGGAACGTCAGGAACCCCGGATGCCGGTGCCGACGATGTAGCTGACCTTGCCTGTGGCGGGATCGAACGCGGCAACAGAGCTGGCCACACCGTGGCGGACGTAGTCATGTGTCTGCCGGGCCGGAACCGAGGGCGGCAGCGGCCAGCGGCGGCCAGACAAGGGTGAGCCCGGACGGCTGTACAACCTCGCCACACCCCCGCCATCGCCCGCTGCCACGCCTGAGCAACACCGGCGCACCCGCGTGACCACAGAATCCGCGCTGAGAAGTCGGTGCGTCGGATCTAACCGTCGGAGTCGGGCTCCGCGAGCAACGGCAGGATCCCGGTCATCGACAGCACGCGCCGGACATGGCCGGTGGGATTGACCAGGGCGAGGCTGACGCCCCTGTCGGTGGCCCCGCCGAGGGCGTTGACGAACGTGTTCAGCACCGTGGAGTCGATGAAGCTGACCCGCGCCAGGTCGACCCGGACGCGAGGCGAGCCGGCGATCGCGGCCTGCAGGACGCCCCCCCCCAGGGGGCTGGCTGCGGCGATGTCGAGTTCGCCGAACAACGTCACGACGCTCTGCAGGTGCCGCGAGTCCTGCCTAGTGTGTTCCCCGGATGCGCCAATGACCAATTTGGGAGGTCGGGGTGCGCGACAACCATCCGGGCCGGGATGCCCCTCGACCCCAAGGTTCCCGTTTGGTGAACAGGAAGGCCGCGATCACCCCCGGACCGGGGCCGTCCGCGCGATGAGTAGCCGTCGGCATTCGGCACCGGGCGGCTCGGGTCGAGCAGACAGTTGGCTATGGGCGTTGCTGATGGCGTCGGATCTGCTCCTCGAGCACTGCAAGGCGCGCATGGATATCGGCCAGCTGCGCTGCCGCGTGCTTAGCGCGAACGTGCAGGTCCGCCAGATCCCGGCTGAGTTGGTCCTCGGCGGGGTCCGCGACAGGCGCGTACACCTCTACGGTGGTCATCCCTGATCTCCCTATGCTTGCGAACCCGCAAAGGGGCGGCGAGTTGCGCAGACCGTACCCGGCTCACTGAGCAGGAAAACCTTCGGCATCTGCCCGATCGTGTCGGGTGGTAGAGGTTGCAGAACGGGGGCCGCCTGCCACCTGTTCGTAGGATCGGCCAGGTGGACTTTTGGCCGATGGTGAGTAAGGTCAGGAAGCTGTCCGCACCTGTGAGCTGCAAGGAGGCCGGCGACCGTGGCCGAGAGACCGACGGCTCGTTCGGCCGATCCGGCCGTGCACGATCACGACGACGCGGCGCGTGTCGTGGACAGTTGGATCTCTCGCCAGTCGCGGCTGGCAGCAGGTGATTCGGACTCGGACGACAGGCGGCAGGAGGTTGCCGCGCCGGGCTGGCATGCGGACCTGCCGGACGAGTACGACGAGTCATATCCTCCAGCGGACACGCGCCACGGGCACGAAGCGCGACACGCACGGCGCCGGGCGCACCCGCAGGACGTGGATGAGTACGACCAGCACACCTACCCCGCACCCAGGCATGCCTACCCAGCATCAGACCCGCCGGCCTTCCCCGAGCCGGCGTACGACGACCCCGACCGCACCTATCTGTCCGACTCCTATCTGTCCGATGAGCACGACCAGGCCTATCGGGCGGAGCGCGGGGCCTATGTGCCGTACGAACCGACCGATGCCACGTCGGTCGACACGGACGGGGACACCGCGCAACTGGAACGGTATGCCGCACCGGAGGCGGCCTACGCCTACGGGGAGTACCCCGAGCACGATGACGTCGGCCGCGACGAATACCACCGCGAGGAGCCCGACGCGAAGGACCCCGGGACGGAGGAGCACGGGCTGCGGCCCCGAAGGCGGCACCACCGGGAGGTTGCCCGTCCACGGCCAGCCAGCCGGCGGCGGCGCTGGATGATCCCGGTCGGCGTACTCGCAGTGGGGGCATTGCTGTGCGCTCTGGTGCTCAAGTGGGGGTCGGACCGGCCGCCGGCAGGCGGGGTGGCGATATCGACGGCCCCCACCCCGTCGGACGCGTTTCAGCAACCGATCGCCCTCTCGGAGCCGCCGTCGACGCCGCCAAGCTCGACAACACCCCGCAGGTCCTCCGCGACGCCCAGCGCCACGCCGTCAGTCACCCCTAGCGCCGAACCGTCGGTCACCCCAAGTGCCGCACCGTCGGCCACGCCGACCACGACGTCCATCGCGCCGGCGCCGACCCGGAGCTCGGACCCCGTCCTGCTCGGCCCCTCGAACCGCCGCGGGGTGGTGACCATGGCCCAGGGATACTGCGATCGGTACACCGGCGGATCAGCGGACCCCCGCAACGACGGCCGGTGGCAATGTTCGAGGCTTCTCTCCTCGTCAATCGTTGACATGGACGTCGCCTGCCGCGACACGTACGATTCGGACGCCTATGCGCAGACGTCGAGGTCCGGCGACTCGTATGCCTGGCGGTGCTACCACTGATCACCCGCGCTACGGCACTGATGCCAGTCATGGCCGTTACCTTTCGATCGTCCCCAGTCGAGGACTGCTCGGTCGCCCGGCCCGTATGTTCAGGGCGAGGGCGGCCGCGACTACCACCGGTACAGCCGTCGACGACGTGTCCGGGCCACCCGACACAACCTCAGGCTGGTCGGAATCCGTTCGCACTGGAGCGGACAGCGCCGCACGGTGAAGCAGGTGGAGCGCCCTATCCCTGACTTCAGGGTGTGGAAGGCTTAGCCAGCGGCCTTGGCGATGATGCGATCCATCTCCTCTTGACTGAAGGCCCGCATGGTCGTGGTACGGACGTTGCCCGCCCCGCCGAGCTGCAGGAACGCCGCGGTGGCGGTTTCGTCGTCAGGCGCCTCGACGACGGCCACGAGATCGTATGGACCGACGGTCCAGTGAATCTTCAGGAGATTCGCCCCGAGATTCTGGGTCGCTGCGGCGAAGGCGCCGGCGCGCTTCGCGGTGTCCTTGTAGCCTCGGATCCCCTGATCGGTCCAGTTCAGCAACGCGATATACGTCGGCATGGTTCTCACCTCCATGAAGAGACCTCATCGTAAGGTTAATTCTGGGCATAATGGCCGGAATCTGCATCAAGCGCGCACCAGAACGAGTCATGCGAGCGATCACAGGATGGCGGCCCGCCCGGCGAGCCGGCCCCTCGGGAGTTGCTCGGCGGGCGGGCCGGCGCGAACAGGTAGCCCTGCATCACCGACAGCCGCTCGACGCAAATTGTCAGCAAGGCTGGTAGGCCCACGGGTCGGCTTCTGTCAGAGCCCATACCGAACACCGCACCGCCATGGCCCAGTGGGCCATGGGCATTGGATTTGGGTTCGTTGTCTCAGGATGCCTACTCCAACCGTCAGCACAATTGCAGGTCAGCAGCCATCCTGATCATGTAGGTGGGGTTTGAGGTTCCCCCCGGGATGTGGACACCGGGTTATGCCGCGATCTGATGCAGCGTAGTCGGTGTGGTGGCCTGTTCGTAGTCGGCGGGGCTGAGG
>BIFP01000048.1 GCA_005402585.1 Micromonosporaceae bacterium KJ-029
GACCAACGCCACCGAACGCGGAACCGCCCGACGCATCAACGCCGAACGACTTATCACCACGTAGCGATCCGGTTACCCGACAGTCTCTTAGAGCGACCGGCAATAGGGCGGTGGAGGCGAGGCGGGTCCTGGCCGAGGATGGCAAGGCGGAGGAGGAGGCCATGCCGGTGTTGCATGGCCGACGACGACAACGCCGCCAGCCGAAGCGCCAGGGCGCGCCGCAGCCCCGCCAGTCCTATTGCCGGTCGCTCTTAGATCATCTGCCGGCCTGCCACAGCTCTTGCCCGCCAGTGCGGTCCGGCGTGCGGAGTCGGGTTGCGGGTGCCTGGCATACTCGACGCGGCCAGGTGGGGACCGGACATTGTGGTGGTGGAGTGCAGTTCCGGGTACTGGGGCCGCCGGAGGTCGTCCGGGACGGGCGAGTGGTGCCGGTCGGCGGGCCGAAACAACGCGCGCTGCTGGCGCTGTTCCTGCTACGACCGAACCGGTTCGTCGGCACCGACTGGCTGGTCGACGCCCTTTGGGACGGCCGGCCGCCGGCCAGCGCCGAGATGACCCTGCGGACGTACGTGGCGGGGCTGCGCCGCGCCGTGGAGCCGCACCGGTCCCACCGCGAGGCGGCCCGGATCCTGCGCAGCCACCCCAAGGGGTACGAGTTGCGGGTCGACGCCGAAGCCATCGACGCGGTCCGGTTCGGCGGCCTGGTGGACCGGGCGGCGCGCGCGCTGGCCGCCGGCGACCCGGCGGCGGCGGAACAGGGTTACGCCGAAGCGCTCGCGCTCTGGCGGGGTGAGCCGTTGGCCGGCGCGGCGGACCTCGGCGCGGTACGCCCTGAGGCGACACGGTTGGCCGAGTTGCGGCTCAGCGCCGAGGAGGGGCGGTTCACCGCGGCCGTCGCGGCCGGGCGGCATGCCTCCGTGCTCGCCGAGTTGCGCCAGTTCGTGGCGGCGAACCCGGTACGCGAGGCAGCCCGCGCCCAGCTGATGCTGGCGCTCTACCGCTCCGGCCGGCAGACCGAGGCGCTGGCCGCCTTCGACGAGGGCCGCCGGACCCTGGCTGGTGACTACGGGCTCGACCCGGGCGCCGAGGTCCGCGAGCTGCACCGCCTCATCCTGGATCATGCCGTCCCGTCGGCCACGAGCCCGCCGACGGCGATCACGGCGACGGCGGCTGCGGAGGTGGTGCCGGACAGCGCGGTGGAAACGCTGGTCGGCCGGGGTGTCGAGCTGGCCGGGTTGGTGGCGGCGCTGGCCGAGGCGACCCACCACGGAGGCCGGGTCGCCGCCGTGGTGGGCGAGCCGGGGATCGGCAAGACCAGCCTCGCCACCGCGGTCAGCGCACTCGCCGAGGCTCAGGGCGTGCCGGTGGTGTGGGGGCGGTGCCCCGACGTCGGGCAGGCACCGCCGTTCTGGCTGTGGATCCAGGTGGTACGGGCGCTCGCGGCGATGCCGCAGGCCGGCGCCACCGGATCGGCGCGGCGGCTGGACGGGTTCGCCGCCGGTCCGCTGCCCGGGTTGGCCGGCGGCGCGGAACCCGATCCGGCGGCCCGGTTCCAGGCGTACGAGGCCGTGGCGGACCTGGTGCGTACGGTGGCCGGACCGGCCGGACTGCTCGTCGTGCTGGACGACCTGCACGCCGCCGACCCGGATTCGTTGCTGCTGTTGCGGTTCCTCTCCTCGATCCTGAACGGGGCCAGGGCCCTGGTCCTGGCCACGCTGCGGCCGTACGAGCACCAGCCGGCACTGCTGGCGACGGTGGCCGAACTGGCCCGCGGCCCCGGTTTCAGCCAACTGCGGTTGACCGGCCTGGCCGCCGCAGCGGTGGCCGACCTGGTGCGTCGGCGGACCGGCGCGGAACCGGAACAGCAGGTCGTGGCGCGACTGGTGACCCGTACCGACGGTAATCCGTTCTTCGTCACCGAACTGCTCCGCTCGCGGGCCGACCCGGCCGGCGCGGACCTGCCACCGAGCATCCGGGACACCGTCCGGCTGCGCCTCGGTGACCTGCCCGAACCGGCCCGCGACTGCCTGGAGCTGCTCAGCGTGGCCGGCCAGGACCTGGACGCCGGCACGATGGCGACCGTCCTGGAGATGCCGGCCGGCACGGTCGCCGACGGGCTGACGGCGGCGTACACCGCGGCGCTGGTGGCGGAGGCCGGGCCGGGCGCAGTGCGGTTCCGCCATCCGCTGTTCGCCGAGGTCGCCTACGCCGAACTACTCCCTCCGCGTCGGGCCTTGTTGCACGCCCGGCTGGCCACCGCCTACGAGCGGGCCGGCGCTGTCACCCCGGCCGAGTTGGCCCATCACTACGGGCAGGCGGCCGGGCTCGGCCACGGCGAGGACCACCTGAGGTGGTCGCTGGCGGCCGCCGACGACGCGACCCGCCGGTTCGCCTACGAGGACGCCCTCGGCCACCTGGAGCGGGCCGCGTTCAGGCTGGCCCCGCTCGCCGCCGGTTCGCCGTCGGCGGCGCAGACCGAACTCTCCGTCGCGCTGCATCGGGCCGCCCTGTTGCAGATGACGGTCGGCGTCGGCGCCGACGCGGTCGACGAGGTCTGTTCCCGGGCCCGGGATCTGCTGGCGCTGGTCGGACCGGAGGCGGACGTCCGGCCCGCGCTGTGGGCGCTCGGCGAGTTGGCCGCCAACCAGGCCGACTTCGCGGTCTGCACGGACCTGGCCGGACGGCTCGTCAGCGCGGACGACGACGGCACCGGCCTGATCGCCGCGGCCGGTGAGTACCTGCTGGGTGTGGTCGACTATTTCCGTGGCCCGCTGCCGGCGGCCGACCAGCGGCTCACCTCGGCGATCGACCGGCTGCGGGCGGTGGATCCACGGCTGCTCGGCCGGCAGGTCGGCCGCCTTCCGATACTGGCCGCCTACAACTTCCGGGCCCTGGTCAGGTCGTTGCGCGGCGACCCCGCCGCCGCTCGACGGGACATCGCGGACGCCGAACTGCTCGCCGAGCGGCTCGACGACCCGTACGGGCGGGCGAACGCGGCGATGTACGCCGCCTGGGCGGGGATGCAGGAGCACGACGTGGAGGCCGTACGGGCCGCCGCGCTACGGTGCCGGGACGTCGGCGCGGCCAACGGCCTGCCGCACTTCGTGGCCACCGGTGGATTCTTCCTCGAATGGGCCGCCGCGCGGAGCGGGGAACACGATCGACTGCCGGCGATGCGCGCGGCGGCCGAGGGGATCTACCGTCCCGGGCTGCGGGCCACCCGGACGGTCACGGTCAGCGCGATGGCCGAGGCGTACCTGGCCGCGGGCGACCCGGTCACCGCGGTGGAGCTGGCCGACGAGGGCCTGGCCGTGGTGGACCGGTTGGGTGAGTCGGTCTTCGCCGCCGAGCTGCATCGGGTACGCGGCATCGCCCTCGACGACCCGGCGGCGCTGGCCACCGGCGCCCGACTCGCCGCCGAACAGGGCAGCAACCTCCTCCTCGCCCGCTTCCCCACCGACCCCCCGCGCTGAGCGCGACCAGGACACCAACAGAACCTCAACAACTCCTCCACACCGAGTTGGTGTCGTGGTCGCTGTCAGCAGCCCGTGCCCGGGCCGTTCCCGGGCGCCCATGTACCGGAGGAAAGTCATGAACCCGGCCCAGTCGTCACCGCGTGCCGCGGTCCAGGAGGTCGATGTCGTCGTGGTCGGGTGCGGCCCGGTCGGCGCCCTGACCGCGAACCTGCTCGCTGCGCGTGGGATCAGCACGCTCGTCGTCGAGCGGAGCACGGCGCCGCACGGTCAGCCGCGGGCCTTCTCCTGCGACGACGAGGCGTTGCGCATCTATCAGCAGGCGGGCCTGCTCGACCAGATCGCCGGCGACCTGCACCAACCCGAGCGGGCCGACTACGTCAACGCCGCCGGACGGGTGTTCGCCACCATCGCCTTCACGGAGGTCGACTTCGGATTCGGGCACGCGCCGCTGAACTTCTTCGACCAACCGCTGCTGGAGCAGGCCCTGCGTGGCGGGCTGGACCGGTTCGACCACGCCGAGCTGCGGCTGGGCACGGAGTTGGTGAGCCTGCAGCAGGACGCCGACCGGGTGCATCTGGTCCTGCGCGACGTGGTGACCGACCAGGTGTACCCGGTGCGGGCCAGGTACGTGCTCGGCTGCGACGGGGCCCGGAGCACCACGCGTACCGCCGTCCGGATCCCGCTCGCCGGTGCGAGCTACGCCGAACCGTGGCTGGCCATCTCCGGCGACGTGCCGCCGGAGGGCGTCCGAGGCGAGCACACCACCTTCGTCTGCGACTGGCGGCGGCCGGCGTTCGTCTCGCCCGGGGCGCGGGGCAGCTACCGCCTGGAGTTTATGCTCCAGCCGGGCGAGACCGAGGCCGACATGCGCCAGCCGGCCACCATCGCCGCTCTGGTCGAGCCGTACGTCGACCCGGCGCGCTTCACCGTCACCAGAGCGGTGGTCTACACGTTCCACCACCTGATCGCCGAGCGCTGGCGGGAGGGACGGGTGTTCCTGCTGGGGGACGCCGCCCACCAGATGCCGCCCTTCCTCGGGCAGGGGCTGTGCAGTGGCCTGCGCGACGCGGCGAACCTGACCTGGAAACTCTCGATGGTGCTGTCCGGTGCCGCCGACGCGGCCCTGCTCGACACGTACGAGGCGGAACGGCGGCCGCACACCGCGGCGATGGCGGACACGAGCGTCCGTCTGGGACGTGTCTTCCTGGCCCGTAGTCGCCGGGCGGCCTGGCTACGGGACACGGTGCTGCGGGCGGTGCAGACCGTGCCCCGGGTGCGCCGGTTCGTGCGGCACTTCGAGTTCAAGCCGGTGCCGGCGTACGGGCGGGGCCTGATGGCCGGAGGGCGCCAGGACGGCCCGGTCGGGACGATGTTCCCCCAGCCATGGGTCGGCAGCGCGGGCTCGGCGACGTCCCGGCCGCTCGACGAGGTACTCGGTTCCGGCTTCGCGGTGATCGGGCGCGGCGTCGCCGCGAGCCTGCCGGAGACGCCGGGGCTGCCGGTGCGCGCCGTGGTGGTGCATCCGGCCGGTACCGAGGTGGCGGATCGGCCGGCGCACGAGCCCGACGGTGGCCGGGTCGATGTGGTCGACGTCGATGGTGCGATCACCGCCTGGCTGGACCGGCACCGCGCCGAGGCGGTCGTGCTGCGACCGGACCGGTTCGTGTTCGCCGTCGCCGGGCCTGGCGGCGTCGACGGGGTGGTACGGCAACTCGCGGTGGCCCTCGGCGCGCCCGCGGCGGAGCCCGAACCCGTCCGGTGACCGTAAGGCTCCACCGGCGGCCGGGACTACGACGCCTACTGGTTCGCCTCCAGTGTCTTCTCCCAGCTCGGCGACAAGGCCAACGTCCTGCAGTCCAACTCCGGCGCCACCGTGCTGTTCGGCTTCATGAACTACTTCGCCGGCAACGGTCCGGGTACCCCGCTCAGCCAGGAGCAACTCGACTCCCCGGCGATCCTGCCGAGGTGATCGACGGGAACGCCGACCGGGGATAGCATGCTGATCATCGATCTTCATCCACCCCTGGTCGACTCCGGCCACTAGGGCGCGTCTCCTGGATCTCGTCTCGGCTCGACGAGATCCGGGAGACGTGCCCTAGCCCGAGCGAAGGGAGACGCGCGTGCGTCGAACCCCCTATCTGGCCCTACTTGGCGTCGGCGTGGCCGGCGCGTTGGTGCTCAGCGCCGCCCCGCCACCAGCGGCCGCCCAGCCCGTGGCGAACACGACACCGGACATCGTGGTCAGCGACGGCATGACCCAACCGGTGTTCTCGCTCGCCGACGCGATCGAGGAACGGGTGTACGTCGAGACCCCGGTGGACACCGACGGCGACGGTCGGCTGGACCGGGTCGCGATCGACATCTCCCGGCCCCGGGAAACCGCCACCCACGGCTTCAAGGTGCCGGTCATCTTCGAACACAGCCCGTACCGCAAGGGCACCTGGAACGACGTGCCGTACCCGAGCGTGCTGGTGGACGAACTGCCGCAGAACGGCGTGACCCGCCGATCGGGGCTGCGCGGGTCCGACCTGACCGTCCAGAGTGCCGTGGCGAAGGCCAACCTGCCCGGCCAGTTGGACGACTACTACGTACCGCGGGGGTACGCGGTGGTGCTCGGCCAGAGCATCGGCACCGCCGACTCGGACGGCTGCCCGACCAGCGGCGACCAGGCCGAGACGCTCGGCACCAAGGCGGTCATCGACTGGCTCAACGGACGGGCGAAGGGCTACGACGCGAACGGCGCACCGGTCACCGCCGACTGGACCACCGGTGCCGTCGGCATGACCGGCGTCTCCTACAACGGAACGCTGCCGAACCAGGTGGCCACCACCGGGGTCAAGGGACTCCGTACCATCGTGCCGGTCGCCGCGATCAGCAGCTGGTACGACTACTACCGGGCCAACGGCCTGGTCGTCGCGCCCGGGACGTACCAGGGCGAGGACGCCGACGTGCTGGCCAAGTTCACCGCCGGCCGGGCGCGGGCCGAGGGGCCCTGCGCCGACAAGATGGCCGAGCTGACCGCGCAGCAGGACCGGATCACCGGCGACTACTCGAAGTTCTGGCAGGACCGCGACTACCTCGACGCCAGGAACGTCAAGGCGAGCGTCTTCGTCGTGCACGGCCTCAACGACTGGAACGTGAAGACCGAGCACTTCGCCGGCTGGTGGGACCAGCTCACCAGGCGGGACGTCCCGCGCAAGATCTGGCTGCACCAGGGTGGGCACGGCGGCCCGGGCAACACCGCGTCGGTGACCCTGCCCGACGGCCGGACCTGGACCTACAAGCAGACCGAGAACCGCTGGTTCGACTACTGGCTGTGGAACGTGCGCAACGGGATCATGGACGAGCCGACCGCGGTGCTGCAGCGGGAGAACCGGGTGTACACCACGTACGCCAACTGGCCCGACCCGGGCACCCGCGAGGTCACGCTGAAGCTGGGCGCGACCGACACCACCGCCCCGGGCACGCTCACCTCCGGCAAGCCGCCCAAGGGCAAGGTCGAGCAGAGCTTCGTCGACGAGGGTCGGACCATCCACCCGGACCGCCTGGTGGCCGGTCCGGACACGGCGAGCCCGAACCGACTCGTCTACCGCTCCCCCGTGCTGACCGAGGACGTCCGCGTCTCCGGGCGCCCCGAGATGCGGCTGCGGATGGCGATCGACAACAAGCCGGACGCGAACCTCACCGCGTACCTGGTCGACTACGGTCCGGCCGGCTCGACCGCCGCGCCGACGGTGGTGACCCGGGGCTGGATGGACCCGCAGAACCACAAGGGTGTGGCGCGCACCGAGCCGCTGAAGCAGGGCAAGCTGTACGACCTCCGATGGACCCTGGAGCCGAAGGACTACGTCTTCCCGGCGGGCCACCGGATCGGCGTGGTCGTCTTCTCCAGCGACCAGGAGTACACCCTGCTGCCGCTCGGCGGCACCCGGTTGCGGGTCGCGGTGCAGCACAGTGAGCTGCGTCTGTCGGTGGTCGGCGGACGGTCCGTACTCGGGTTCTGAGTCGATCGTCCAAGGTGGAAGCGACGGCGCCTGGGCCGGTGGGTACCGGCCCAGGCGCCGCGGCGCCGGACGAATCCGCCCCGATGAGCGGGAACGTCAGAGGTAGCCGAACAGCGGCGGGAAGAGCAGCACCACGATCCAGGACCACGCGGCGTACACCGGGAGGTAGCCGGTCTGCCAGCGTTCGATGGCCGCGAACGGGGTGCGCCGCCGGACGAAACCCAGTATCAGCCACGCCGACCAGGCGAGATTGGCGAGCAGGATGACGTTCTCGCCGAGCGCCGCCGCCTTGTTGGGGGTGGTGCCGTACTCGGTGATGCGATGGGTGATCTCCCGCAGCACCAGCACGTCGATGACGAGCGCGCTGACCACGAGGGCGAGTTGCAGCTTGTCGAACAGGCCGGGCGGGGCCAGCGGATCGCGGGCCGAGATCGAGTAGAGCAGCAACCCCAGCACCACGACCAGCAGCAGGTCGAACAGGATCAGCGCCTCCCGCTCGACATCGATGCCGGCGCTGGTCCAGACCAGGGCGACGAGGAAGGCCAGCAGCACAGCGGTGAACAGCGGGGTGAACAGCCGGGTGAGTACCGGCGCGATGTTCTCGACCACGCTCTGCTTCGCCTCGACCAGCCACCCGGCCACCACCACCGCGGCCACCACGCCGCAGGGCACGAGCCACTGCTCGATGAAGTCCTCGGGGACGATGCCGATCGCCTGGAAGGTCCCGGCCATGAACGCGGTCAGCACACCACCGCCGAGGGCGAGGAGGACGAAGTAGACGAACCATTCGCCGGTGAAGCGGATGAAGTCCATCCGTCTGCGTGACGAGCGCAGGTCGTCGGCCACGTAGGCCAGGCCGACCACCAACCACAGGGCGATGGGGAGATGGATGGCGGTCAGGATCAACGACTGGGAGTCGTCCGCGAGCGGATAGGCGTTGGCGGCCACGGCGCCGAGCGCGAACAACGCCAGCAGCACTCCGATCAGCGCCGGCTTGGCCTGACGGCGCCAGGCCAGGAAGGCCGCCAGCCAGGGCAGCGCGAACAGGGCGAAGTTGGGCCCGTAGAAGGCACCGTCCGCGTCCAGGCTCATCCCGAACAGTTCCGGCACCTTGATCGACACCGCCGCGCCGGCCGCGCAGATGACCATCACCAGCAGGTCGCGTCGCGACCGGATGCCCGCTCCCCGTCCGTCGGTGTCGCCGGTCAGCACCAGTTGCTTCCACAACCGTTCCGAGTGTTCCCGGGCGAACTCGCGGGCCAGGTCGTCCAGGCGACCCATGCGTTTGACCGCGATGAGGAACGCCTCGTCGGCGCGTAGGCCGGCGGCGACGAGTTCGTCGACGGAGGCCCGGAGGTGGTCTTCGAGTTCCTCGGAGTCGGACTGTCGCAGCTCCGGGCGGCGCTGCACGTAGTGGCGCCACTGGGCGAACTGGGTCTCCAGCTCGTCCGGACCGTCCGGGGCGGTCATGCCGGGCCCTCCAGCGGAATCGCGGTCAGCCGCCGGACATCGCCGGGCCAGATCTCCTTGAGCGCGTTCACGACCGTGTCCCACTGGCGGCGTTGCTCGGCAAGCTCAGCCAGGCCGCTGCTGGTGATGCGGTAGTACTTGCGCCGCCGCTCCCCAGCGACCGACTGCCAGCTCGACTCCACGTGCCCGAGGCGCTCAAGCCGGTGCAGCAACGGGTAGAGGAGCCCCTCGGTCCAGTCCAGCTCTCCACCGGACAGCTCGTTGATCCGTCTGAGAATGGCGTAGCCGTAGCTCTCCCCGTCAGCCAGGATGCCCAGCACCATCGGCGTCGCCGAGGCGGCCACGAGATCCTTGGTGACCCTCATCGGCCCTCCTTCACCTCACACCTAGAACCATGATGCATAGTAGTTCTAGGTATAAGTGCGGCACAAGGATTACCCGGAGGCCCGGCTACGGTCCCGCGCGATCAGGCGGGAGGTCCGGCCGGTGGGGGCTGGCCGCTGGAACCGGCCAGCGACTGCCGCGCGGCGGCGATGACGACCGGGTCGCCGCACCCTGCCGCGAAACCGGCGATCCGGCGTCGGATGTCGCGGCGGAGCAGCCACATCCCGATCCGGTCGGCGACGGGGCGCAGCACCGCCGGCCGGCAGCGGAAGCTGTACCGCCAGGTCGCAACGGTGTGGCCGGGCTCGGCCGCGGGCGCGAACCGCCAGCCACCGGCGAACATCTCGAAGAACCACGGGCCGCGCACCATCTTCATCCCGACGTGGGTCGGCGGGGCGTAGGAGACGTACTCGCTGACCATCGCGAGGCCGTGCCGGGACCGGGTGAACGTGCGCACCCCCTTGCCCGGCCGGGTGGCGCCGTCGGTGAAGTGTTGGGTGCGGATGAACGGGTCCCAGCGGTACCGGATCGGCGTGGTGGTCTGGGACACCGCGAAGGCCAGGTTCGGGGGTACGGGGACGACGGCCACCGCCTCAACCACGGGCATCGACCCATTCTCCGCCACCGGCCCGCACCGGTCACCCCTCAGCGGATAGCGTTACTGTCCGGTTCCGACTCGACCCAGAGCCGCTGCGGGTCGGCGCGGCATCCAACCGTCAGGGCAGGGCGACCGGTGGACCGAACCGGACCGGCACGCCCGGGGAATAGAGGACGCTGGCCGGCGAATCCAGCGGCGGCGGCAGCCCGGCGGCGGTGATCAGCCCGTCGTCCAGGTGCAGCAGCTCGGCCCGGTGCAGGGGCCAGCGAGGATGCCAGTTCGGCAGGTGCCGGGTACGCCCGTACGACCGGGTGTGCAGGCCCCACCGGGCGGTGACGAAGTGCTCCAGCGGGGTCGGGTCGGCGAGCGGCTCACCCACCCGGACCTCCATCCGGCTCGTCGTACCGGCCGGACCTGGCCAGCGACGCCGGCACCGGTAGCTGAGCCGGTCACCGTCGCGCTCCAGTCGCATCGCCGACCACATGTACGGCAGTCCCAGGGTCGCCCGGGCAACCAGCACCGGAACCAGCCGGGACGCGTCGAGCGAGCGGAACACCACGGCACGCCGGCCGGTGCCGTCGACCGAGTACAGCCGGACGTTGGTCTCCCAGAAGCTGCCGAAGTACGGCACTCCGGGCCCGTAACCCAGCCCGAGCCCGACCATGCGAAAGCCGATCAGCCCGACGTAACTCAGCCCGTCGACGGTGTCCGGTCGGGTCCCCGTGGGCAGCAGTGGCGCGACCACCTCCGGCAGGACCGGCCAGTGCAGAAAGACGAGATCCTCCCAGCGCTGCCGGAGGAACACTCGCCTGAACGGCTGCACGGGTGCCGAGTCGACCGCCTCGATGTCCACGTACCGATCCTGCTCCTCCGAGTCGACGACCGCGACGCGGATGCAACCCGTACGCGGCGCGCAGGCGCTGGCGAAGTACGGCCGAGCCCGATGTCAGGCGGCGGGTGGTGCCGGGCGGCGCGCGAGAAATCCCTGCACGGTCGCGGTGAAGGTGGCGGGATCGTCCACCCAGGGGAAGTGTCCGGCTCGCGGCAGCACCGCCAGGTCGGCGCCGCCGAGAAGGGTAGCGAGTTCGCGGACCGCCGTGCAGGTCGGCCAGATGTCGTACGCACCGGCGACCAGCAGTACCGGCGCCGCCAGCGTCGCAAGCCGCTCCGGCAGTGTCGGGTCGGGGTCGAAGCCGGCGTAGAACCCGTCCGTCGCCGGCTGGGCGAACTGCGCCGGCTCGGCGCTCGCCTGCGCCTGGGCCGCGGCGTTCCACTGCGCGTACAGCAGTGGCGCCGACAGCCAGCGGTACCGCCGCAGTTCCTGCGGTGACGCGGCCTCGGCGCTCAGGGCGGTGATCGCCTCGGCGTACCAGGGTTCGTGCGCCCGTCGGGCCAGCACCTCGTCGACGCCGAGGTCGGACTGGAGGTCGACGACGCGAAGGGACGGAGCGACAAGTACCAGATGGTCGAGCCGGTGGGGGTGCTCGGCCGCGTACAACAGGCAGATCCCGCCGCTGGCGGAGTGTCCGAGCAGGTCCATCCGGTGCAGCCCGAGGTGGCCGCGCAGCGCCTCGACGTCCTGGACGAGCCGGTCGACCCGGTACGTGGTGGGATCCTGTGGTGGCTGCGACCCGCCCGTGCCGCGGTTGTCGAGCAGGATCAGCGTCCGCCGGTCGCTGAGGCCGCCCAACTCGCCGAGGTACTCCACCGCCTGACCCGGGCCCCCGGGTACGCACACCAGGGGCGGCCCGGAGCCGACCACCCGGTACGCCAGTTCGGTGCCGTCCCAGGAGCGAAACCGTCGCATGGGACCCGAGTCTGTCATCGACCCGCCGGTTGGGCCATGTCCGCCCTGGCTCCGCCGGCACATCGAGCGACCCGGCTGGCAGGGGCGGGGGGCGGGTCCGATCAGACCAGGCAGGGCGGACGCCGGACGGATCAGGAAGTCTCGCCCGTGCCGCTCGATGTGGGCGTCACCAGACCCGACTCGTAGGCCGCGATGACGGCCTGCACGCGGTCGCGACAGCCGAGTTTGCGCAGCACCTCGGAGACATGGGTCTTGACCGTCTCCTCACCGATGACCAGTTCGGCGGCGATCTCGGCGTTGGACAGGCCGCGGGTCGCGGCGAGCAGCACCTCCCGCTCGCGCCGGGTGAGCGAGGCGATCCGTTCGGCCCCGGGTCCTGATGGGCCGCGTACACCGGAGCGACTTGGTGCCTGCTCGGCAGCCGAGGCAGGCGGGGTGGCGGCCACCGCGACCGGCTCCGCAGATGCCGAGGCGGCGCGAACGGCCCGCTGTCGTCGTACCGCGACTCTGGCGAGCACGGCGGCCAGCACCACAGCGCCCACCGTGCCCAGGTACGCCGCCAGGTAGAACAGCCTCAGGTCGTCGAACCACCGATCCGGGTCGTGGCCGTACAGATTGACCGGACCGACAAGCGGCACGTTCCAGTACACCCCGCTCATGCTGTAGACCAGCGCCAGGGTGATCACCAGGGCGGCGATCGGCAGCGCGCGGCTGCGGGCGCCGTCGAAGACCGCGACCCCGAGCACGGCCAGACCGGCGAGCCACCAGCCCCACGCCATCGCTCCCGCCAACGGCGAGAGCACCCAGGGAACAGCGGCCAGCACGCAGGCCAGCCCGAGCCGATACCGGGACAACGCGACCGCCGCGATCGCGGCGAGGTTGGCGAGCCCGAGCGCGACGAGACCCATGCTGCCGGCACCCGGTACGCCGCTGGGGAAGTCGCCGAAGACGTGTGTCTGCGGCTGCGGGGTCGCCAGGAGCACGAGCGCCACGACGGCCGCCAGCACCAACGGCGTGGCCCACACGGACAGCAGCGCCCGCATGTCGGCTCCGGCCCCGGCCCCGGCCAGGCGGACGGTGCGCCCCATCTGCGTGGGGTCCGACGACAAGTGTGGGAGGTCTGGGTTGGCCATGGCTGCGAGCATGCCAGCGGTTCGCTGCCCCACGCCTCACCAGTAGGCGGGGATTTGCCGGCGGAAGGGCCTCCCCCGTACGGGGGAGACGCCTCGTGCCGACCCGCCGACCTCACGACATCGCCGTACATCTATTGACAAACGTCGTTAACAGTCAGAGCCTGAGAGAGCGCTCTCTCACACCGTGTCACCACCGACCGGAGGAGTTCCCGTGGTTGTCCGAAGCAGGCTGCTGGCCGTCGCCGCTGCCCTGATCACCGCCATACCGGCCGCCCTCGTCGCCGCCGCCCCCGCCCAGGCCATCGGCCCACCGTTGCTGCCGGTCACGGTCACCAACAACACCGGCCGGGCCGGAGCCGTCCACCTGTACGTGATCGGCGTACAGCTCTCCTCGGGCCGCCTCGGCTACGTCAACCAGGCCGGCACGTTCATCCCCTGGACCGGCGGGCAGATCCCGCCGTCGCCCGCACCCGACGCGTCGATCCCGGGGCCGACCAACGGCGCCAACACGACGATCCGGTTCCCGCGCGGCTTCTCCGGCCGCGTCTACTTCTCCCTCGGGGAGAAGCTGAAGTTCTTCCTCACCCCGACCGGCCTGGTGCAGCCCGCGCCCTGGGCCGCCGGTGACCCCAACCGCGACATCCTGTTCGACTGGAGCGAGTTCACCTACAACGACGCCGGCCTCTGGCTCAACAGCTCCCAGGTCGACATGTTCGCGGTGCCGCACGCGGTCACCGTGACCGGCGCCAACGGCGCCACCAAACGCACCGGCGACGTCGTCTCAGGCGGCCGAAACGCCATCATCAACGGCATCCGCTCCCAGTCCGGCTGGGCGAACACGGTGTACACCCGCGGCGACGGCACGGTGCTGCGGGTACTGGCCCCGGGCAAGGCGGCCGGCGCCGGCCTGTTCAGCCCCACCTACCTCGACTCGTACATCGCCTCGGCGTGGAACGCGTACACCACCCGGACGCTGACCGTCGTGCCGTTCGGTGACCGGCCCGACATCCGCTACTTCGGGCGGACCTCAGGCAATGTCATGACCTTCACCAACGGCGCCGGCCAGGTCGTCGCCACGTTCAACCGGCCCTCGTCGGCCAGCGTCTGGGGCTGCGACGGCGACCTGCCCGCCCCCAACGACCAGGTGGTCGGCCCGATCTCCCGGACGCTGTGCGCCGCGCTGAACCGGGGCACCCTCGGCACCATCCACACCCAACCGAGCACCAACGCCGCCGAGTTCTACCGCAACAGCCCGACCAACCACTACGCCCGGATCATCCACGCCAACATGCGTGACGGGAAGGCGTACGCCTTCGCCTTCGACGACGTCGGCGCCTTCGAGTCGCTGGTCCACGACGGCGACCCCCGCTCGGCCGGGCTGATCATGAGCCCGTTCTGACGCCGACAACCGCAGGCCCGGCCACCGGGCCGGGCCTGCTGTCACGGCGCAACCGCTGACGGGCTACTCACGGCGTCGTCTCCTACCCGGGTAGGAGACGACGCTCGGACCGTCGGCCGCAGCCGGGGCCTGTGGTCGGGCGCGGTCGGGTAGCGGGCCCACCAGCATCTACAGGCATGACTACCTACCTGTCCCGGCGGGCACACTGGCACCGCCCACTGATGGTCTTCGTCTCGGCGATGGCGATCCTCGCCGTCGTCTCCGCGGTCGGCGTCGTCGCCGACCCGCGACAGCTGACCGGCGTACCGATCTGGCTCAAGCCGTTCAAGTTCTCGGTGTCCTTGGCGCTGTACGGCGCCACCCTGGCCTGGATGCTCTCCCTACTACCGCGACGCAACCGGGTCGCGGAGTGGGCGGGCACCGTCGTGGTCGCGATGGGAGTGGCCGAGATGGCGATCATCGTCGGTCAGGTGCTGCGCGGTACGACCAGCCACTTCAACGAGACCAGCCCGCTCAACGCCGCCCTGTGGCAGCTGATGGGCATTGTGATCATGGTGCTGTTCGCCGCGCACCTCGTCATCGGCGTCGTGTTGCTGCGTCGGCCGATCCCCGACCTGGCTGGCAGGTACGCGGTGCGGCTGGGACTCGGTCTGACGCTCCTCGGCATGCTGGTGGCGCTGCCGATGGTGCTGCCCGGCCAGGCGCCGGCCGTGGAGGGGATCGCCGGGGCGCACAGCGTGGGCGTGGCCGATGGCGGGCCCGGGCTGCCGCTGGTCGGCTGGAGCACCACCGGTGGTGATCTGCGGATCGGGCACTTCGTGGGGATGCACGCGTTGCAGGTGCTGCCGATCCTGGCGATCCTGTTGAACCGGTTCTTCGGCGGCCGACTGGACCTGCACACCCGGGCGCGGCTGCTGGTCGTCGCGGGCGGCGCGTACGGCGCGCTCACCATCCTGGTGACCTGGCAGGCCCTACGCGGTCAGCCGCTGCTGCGGCCGGACGCGCTCACCCTGGCCGCCGCGGCGGCCCTGGTGGTGGCGACCGCGACCGCCGCCGGCGCGGTGGTGGCCCGCCGACGCCGCCCGGAGATGGCGCTGGCCGCATGAACCGCCGTCGTGTGCGACTCGTCAGGCTCGATGTGACGGTGCCGCACGGCGGCACGGAGCGAACTGGAGGGCCGACATGACCGCCACGCTGTTCACCCTGACGTTCGCGGTGGCCGCGCCGTTCTGGGCGCTGATGATCCTGCTGCCGCACTGGTCCCTGACCGCCCGGATCATCAGGTCGCCGCTGATCGTGGCGCCGGTTCTCGTGATCTACGCGATCCTGGTGATCCCGGCGATCGGTGCGGTGTTGCCGGCCGTGACGTCCCCGACCCTGGACGGCATACGCGACCTGCTGGGCACCGACGACGGCGCGACGGCGGCCTGGGCGCACATGATCGCGTTCGATCTGTTCGTCGGCAGGTGGGCGTGGCTCGATAGCCGGGAAAGGCGGGTGCCGTCGCTGGTCATGGCGCCGCTGCTGGTGCTGACGATCCTGCTCGGGCCGCTCGGTCTGGCCGCCTATCTGGCGGCCCGCGCCAGGTGGGTGCGGCCGGCGGCCGCTCCGGCCCTCGAGCCGCGCCTTGGGGCGGGTCCTGCCGATCATCGGCTCGACACGACCGGCAGGACAGGCCCTAGGCTGAGGCCGTGAGGTGGATGGGGCGACTGTTCGACGCGCGCGAATCCCTCGCGCGGATAGTCCTGCTGAACCTCGCCGGACTCGGGTATCTGTTCTTCGGCACCCAGCACGCCCCGCCGACAACGCAATGGATCCTGGCTGGTTTCGCGTTCGCCGCCGGGCTGGGGCTCCACCGCTGGCCGCTGGTGAACCTGGTGACACAGGCCGCGCTGCTGGCGATCGCGATCTGCCTGATCGACGACATCACGATCAACCAGGTCGGTGCCAGTTGGGCCCTGCTCGAACTGACCATGCGGGCGCGCCGGCCACGGACCATCTGGCTGGGCGCCGGGCTGCTGGCCGCGGTCGACCTGATCGATCCGATCGGTGACCCGCTCCCACGCTTCCTCTCCGGCGTCTTCGGGCTGCTGCTGGAGGTCGGCATCCCGCTGCTGCTCGGCCTGGTCATCCGGACCACCCGGGAACTCGCCCGGCAGGCGCAGCAGCGGGCGGCGGAGGAGCAGCGCCGGCGCGAGTCGGAGAGCCGCGCCGCGCGCGCCGACGAACGCAGCGCCATCGCAAGGGAACTGCACGACGTGGTCGCGCATCACGTGGCGTCGATGGTGCTGCGGGTCGGGGTGGCCCGGCACGTGCTGACCGACCTGGATCCACGGGTGGGTGAGGTGTTCGACGATGTGCACGGCACCGGGACCGCGGCCCTGGCCGACCTGCGCCGGCTGGTCGCGGTACTGCGCCAGCCCGACGGCGTACGCGGCGACGCGGCGCTGACCGCGATCGAGCCGTCGGCGCTGCCGGCCGCCCTCGGCGCGGCGGTCGACCGGTCCCGCCAGGCCGGGGTCACCGTGGAGGCCGACATCGATCCGGCGATCGGTTCACTGGACGCGGTGCGGGGTCTGGCGGTGTTGCGTCTCACCCAGGAGTCGCTGACCAACGTGGCCAAGCACGCCGGCACGTCCGCGCAGGCGCGCCTGTCGGTCAGCGTGGTGGACGGGGCCGTCCACTGGGAGGTCGTGGACAACGGCCGTGGCTGGCTGCCGACCCCGGTGCCGTCCGGTGGTGGCCACGGCATCACCGGGATGCGCGAGCGCGTCGAGGTCCTCGGCGGCCGGTTGGAGGCCGGCCCCACGGGCACCGGTTGGCGGGTGCGTACCGTCCTGCCGGCTTCCTCCTCCCCCAGCGGCACGCCGGCCACCTCGGCCGAGCGCACCCCCGCCGCGGCCCCGCCCGGCCCGCGCACCGCGGAGTCGGCATGATCCGCGTCCTGCTGGTCGACGACCAGCATCTGATCCGCGCGGGCCTGCGCATGCTCTGCGACGCCCAGCCCGACATCGAGGTCGTCGGCGAGGCCGACAACGGCCGCGACGCGACCTCCCTCGCCGCGCGGCTGGTCCCCGACGTCGTGGTGATGGACCTGCGCATGCCCGGCGTCGACGGGATCACCGCGACCAGCCGCATCCTGGCCGACCGTCCCGGCACCCGCGTGCTGGTGCTGACCACGTTCGGCGACGACGACCACCTCTATCCCGCGCTCACCGCCGGTGCCTGCGGCTTCCTGCTCAAGGACGCGCCCCCCGCCGACCTGCTGGACGGCATCCGCCGGGCCGCCGCCGGCGACAGCCCGTTCAGCCAGGAGGTGCTGCGGCGCCTGGTCCAGCGCGCGGTGCATGCCCGCGCCGATTCACCCCCGCCGGCCGAGGGGCTGACCGCCCGGGAGCAGGACGTGCTGCACCTGGTCGCCGAGGGGCTGTCCAACACGGAGATCGCCGAGCGGCTGCACATCGGCGTCACCACGGTCAAGACCCACATCACCAGCCTGATGACCAAGACCGGCAGCCCCAACCGGGTACGCCTGGCCCTGTTCGCCCGAGGTCTGTGAGGAATCGCCCGCGGCGAGCTATCCGCCGGCCATCGCTCCCAGGATGATGTAGGGCTCCGCGCCGCTGGCCACCCGCTCGGGCAGCGGCGTGTCGGGCGAGGAGTTGGAGAGGTCCTCCTCGCAGGCGTAGAAGCGGACGAACGCGCGGCGCTTGCCGCTGTGCCGGTCACGGATGGTGCCGAGCAGCATCGGGTAACGCGCCTCCAGGGCGTCCAGCACCAGGCGCTGGGTGACCGGCCCGGCCTGCGGGCCGGTCACCTCCAGGCGTACCTCGCCGGTGACCTTGGCGAGGGTCTTCAGGTGGGCCGGGAGGACGACCCGGATCACGGCAGCACCTGGACTTCCACGGAGAGCACGGGCGGCAGGTCCCGGACGATCGGCGCCCAGTTGTCGCCGCCGTCGGCCGAGTGGTAGACCTGGCCACCGGTGGTGCCGAAGTAGATCCCGCACTCGTCGAGCGTGTCGACCGCCATCGCGTCGCGGTAGATGTTGACGTAGCAGTCGGACTGCGGCAGCCCGTTGGTCAACGGCTCCCACTCGTCGCCGCCGCTGCGGCTGCGGTAGACGCGGAGCCTGCCCTCCGGCGGGTAGTGCTCGGAGTCGCTCTTGATCGGCACCACGTAGATGGTCTCCGGCTCGTGGGCATGCACCGCGATCGGGAACCCGAAGTCCGACGGCAGGTTGCCGCTGACCTCGCGCCAGTTCGCCCCGGCGTCGTCGCTGCGCAGCACGTCCCAGTGCTTCTGCATGAACAGGGTGTCCGGCCGGGACGGGTGTTGGGTGATGTGGTGCACGCAGTGGCCGACCTCGGCGTCGGAGTCGGGGATCTCCCCCGAGCGCAGGCCCTTGTTGATCGGCAGCCAGCTGGTACCGGCGTCGTCGCTGCGGAACGCGCCCGCCGCCGAGATGGCGACGTAGATCCGGTCCTGGTGCACCGGGTCCAGGATGATCGTGTGCAGGCACAGGCCACCAGCGCCGGGCTGCCACGTCGGCCCGGTCCGGTGCTGGCGCAGGGCGGTCAGCTCGGTCCACTTCTGGCCGCCGTCGTTGGACACGTAGAGCGCGGCGTCCTCCGCTCCCGCGTACACGGTGTCGGGGTCGTCGCGGGACGGCTCGAGGTGCCAGATCCGCTTGAACTCCCACGGGCGTGGGGTGCCGTCGTACCACAGGTGCTCGCCGACCTCGCCGGTGTAGGCGAAGTCGTTGCCGACCGTGGTCCACGTCCGGCCGCCGTCGTCCGAACGCTGGATCAACTGGCCGAACCAGCCGCCGGACTGGGAGGCGTAGAGGCGGTTCGGGTCGGCCGGCGAGCCGGTCAGGTGGAAGATCTCCCAGCCGCCGAAGTGTGGCCCCTCGACCGTCCAGTCCGCGCGCCTGCCGTCCGACGTCAGGATGAACGCGCCCTTGCGGGTGCCTACCAGCACCCGTACGCCGCTCATGCCGCCACTCCCCTTCGCCGGGTGGCGAGATGAGGCACCACCGCACGGAGCCTGAGAATTTGCTCGCCGCGCTCGCTCATAACCGGCATCCTCCCCCCTCTGTTCGGCATTACGCCTGGTAACACCGTCCGCCACGCCGAAACCCTTCGGTCCTGGTCGGTCGTATCCCACGGGTACGACGAAGTGGTGTCGCCGCAGCGGGCAACCGGCCGGCATCTGTCGGATGCGCGTCACGTACGCGGCCGTCGAGTGCTCGTCCTCGGCCGGATCTGGTGGTGACGGGCGTACCGCCGGCCAGGCCACGGGCGGGCGCGGGCGATCCCGCGGCCGGGACCCTTGCACAGCGTACGGAGAGGGACCACCATGAGATCATGGCCGAGGGATTGATCTTGCGGGTCGCGTCCGATGTGCCGGTCACCGACGAGGAACTGGCCGAGCAGGCGCACCATCTGAAGGACCACCTGAACCAGCTTCCGGGTGTCGAGGCGACGGAGGTCGCCGAGGCGGCCGAGCCGGGGACGCGGGATCCGGTCAGCTACATCTTCGGCGTACTCGCCCTCAGCGTCTTCGCCGTGCCGACTGTGAAGCGGGCGGCGGCGGACATCAAGCACCTGGCCGAGGTCATCAAGCGCTACCAGGAGCGCAACAAGGGCAAGCGGCTGCGGATGACCCTCCCCGACGGCACCGAGATCGACGTGCGGGACGTGTCGGAGAAGACCTTGGCCGAGGTCATCAAGTCGGTGTCGGTGCCCCGGCAGGGCACGCCCACCGAACCGCAGAAGGTCGATGGTGATTGACACCGGAGCATCCGGAACGAACGGGCACCCACGGTGAAGCGGGCGCTCCTGATCGGTGTGGGCGCCTACGCCAGCGAGGCGCTGCCCGAACTCGACTCACCCGCCAGTGATCTCAAGGACTGGGCCCGGCTCCTGCGGGACCCGGGTGTCGGTGCCTTCGACGACGTCCGAGACTGTCTCGACGACGACTCCCACACCGTGCAGGTCACCCTCTACGACTTCCTGAAGAGCGCGGATCCGCACGATTTCCTGCTCGTCTACTACTCCGGGCACGGGCGCCTGCACGACGGCCACCGCCTGTACCTCACCGCGACCGACACCAACCCGGACCGCCTGCCACCGACCGCGATCCCGACCGACGAGCTGCGGCACTGGATCGACGAGTGCCGGGCCGGCGAGCTGGTGCTGATCCTGGACTGCTGCCACGCGGGCGCCTTCGGTGATCTCAAGCAGCGCGGGGATCGCAGCCGCATCGTGGTGGTGTCCGCCGGGGCCACCGAGCTGGCCCACGAGGGGGACGGCTACAAGCAGCACGCCCTGCCGTCCGCGTTCTCCGGCCCGTTCCTGGAAGGGCTGCGTACCGGCGCCGCCGACCGCGACGGCAACGGGATCATCAGCGTCCGCGAAGCCTTCGAGTACGCGGCGGTACGGATGGTCGACCGGGAACGCCGGCAGACCCCGCAGATGCGGGCCGCCGGCGTCGGCGACCTGATCCTCAGCAACGCGCCCCGGCGGCCCGAGCTGATCCCCGGCGACCTGCTCGCGCTCACCCGCAGCGGGCTTCCGGCGGCGCGGGTGCTGGCGGTCGACGAGCTGAGCAACTGGGCGCACGGCAAGCACCGCACCCGTGAGCAACTGGTGGCCGCGTTCGAGACGCTGGAGAACCTGGAGCGGGACCCGGCGGAGCGGGTGGCCGAGCGAGCCCGCCAAGCCCTGTCGGGTCGGCTCCGCGTCGCCCGCGCCGAGGTCGAGGAGGATCCCGCCCCGGAGTCGCCGGACGACCCCAACTGGGCGGCCGGCGCCACGTTCTACGAGGTGAACGTCCGCTTCTTCTACGACTCCGACGGTGACGGGCACGGCGACCTGCGCGGCGTCACCGAGAAGCTGGACTACCTGCGCCGGCTGGGGGTGGACTGCCTGCTACTGAACCCGATCATGGCGTCGCCGACGTTCGGCGACGGTCGGGCGGCGTCCGACTTCGAGGCCATCGACGAGGGCCTCGGGCAACCGTCGCACCTGCTGGAGCTGCTCAGCCTCGCCCGGCGGCAGGGCCTGCGGGTGGTGCTGGACCTGGTGCTCAACCACACCAGCGACCAGCATCCGTGGTTCGAGGCGTCGCGGAGCGACCCGGACGGCCCGTACGGGAACTTCTACGTGTGGAGTGACACCGACGAGGGCTACGCCGAGGCGGACGACCCGCTCAGCAGCCGAGGCGCGGGGTGGACGTACGACGGCAGGCGGCGACAGTACTACTGGCACCGCTACGGCCGGCACGAGCCGGACCTGAACTACGACGCGCCCGAGGTGCACGCCGCGATGCGCGACGTGATGGACTTCTGGCTCCGGCAGGGCGTCGACGGCCTGCGCCTGCTCACGGTTCCCTACCTGTTCGAACGCAGCGGCACGTCCAGCAAGGGGCTCGACGAGACGCACAACTACCTGCGTGAGCTGCGGTCCTGGATGGACTCCACGTACGCCAACCGGATCATGGTCGGGTGGAGCGAGGACTGGCCGGAGGGCGCCAGCTCGTACTTCGGCACCGAGGAGCACCCCGAGTGCCACCTGGTGATGTACGCCTCGCTCATGCCGAGCCTGCTGCTCGCCATGCGGCGGGAGACGCACCGGCCGGTGTCCCGGGTGCTGGCGCAGATGCGGGACCAGCCGGGTGACCGCCACTGGGCGGTGTTCCTCCGCAACGGCGACGACATGCCGCTGGGACTGCTGCACGAGCGGGAACGCGACGAGTTGCTGCGCGCGTACGCGCCGCTGGCCCGCATGCGGGGCGCGACCGGCATCCGCCGGCGTACGGCGAGCCTGCTCAACGACGACCGGGGGCAGCTCGAACTCGCCTTCGCGTTGCTGCTGTCCCTGCCCGGCGTGCCGGTCATCTACTACGGCGACGAGATCGGCATGGGCGAGAACCTGTCGCTGCCGGGGCACCTGGCGGTCAACACGCCGATGCAGTGGGCACCGGACCGTAACGGCGGCTTCTCCGTGGCACAGCCGGAGAACCTGCCCGCGCCGCTGATCCACGAGTCGATCTACGGCTACATGGCGGTCAACGTGGAGAACCAGCTCCGCTCCCGGTCGTCGCTGCTGCACGTGGTCGAGAAGCTGATCGAGACGCGCCACGCCTGGCCGGCCTTCGCCCGCCCGGGCTGCCGCATCGTCCGGTCCACCAACCCGGCGGTCCTCGCGTTCCTCCGTGGCGAGCCCGACGACGAGGTGCTGTGCGTGTTCAACTTCTCGCGCTACCCGCAGACCACGACGCTGAACCTGTCCTCGCATGCCGGGCGCCGGCCACGGGAACTGATGGGCGGCGCCGAGTTCCCCCAGGTACGGGACTCCGGCGAGTACGACCTCGGCGTGGCGGGTCACGGCGTCTACTGGCTCTCGCTGCGGCAGCGGTCTGGCGCAGCGGTCTGATGCCCCGACTCAGCGGGGTGCCGTTCGCCGTCGGCCTCCTGCTCTTCCCGAAGGAGCGGATGCCGGGCGGCCCCAGCCGGCCAGCACCTGACGGATGCGGGGCAGCCGCCGACGCGGTGGCGTGGCCGGGCGGCGCCGTCGCGAGAACCGCCACGGCGCCGCCCCGCTGCTACTCGGCGCGCAGGCCGACCGGGTTCATCAGCCGCCAGAGCGCGGGCAGGCCCAGCCCGGTCACCAGCAGCACCGCCGCGGCGGCCAGCCCGGTCGACATCCCGATCACCGGCCAACTGACCGAGATCGGCATGTTCACCATCCGGAGCAGCACGGATCCGAGGGCCAACCCGAAGGCCACCGCGACGGTCAGCCCGATCAGCACCGGTACCACCGTCTGCCAGAACACCGACCAGGCCAGCGTGGCACGGCGGGTGCCGACCGCCACCAGCATCGCCAACAACCGGCGGCGTTCCCGAAGTTGCTCCAACAGTCCGACCAGCATGCTCACCCCGATCAGCAGCAGGGTCACCACGACGCCGACATAGAGGCCCCGCTGGATGGTGACGAAACGGTCCGCCTGCGCCGTGGCCGACAGCCGGCCGACCCAGGAAGTACGGGTCAGCTGCACCGCCGTGTTGCGGAGCCGTTCCAGGGTGTCCGGATCGTCGCGGTCGAAGTCGAGGTACGTCTCCACGCTCAGCGGACCGATCCGGCCCGCCTCGATCGCCCCGGGCGTCGCCAGGATCTCGCTGCGCTTCCAGCCGATCGGGTTCGCGCGAGCCGGAACCGTCCGGGTGTCCGCCGGCAGCGTCCAGGATGCCGCCCTCTCGCCGACGGCGATCCGGGTGCCGGGCACGAAGGCGTCGATGGACGGTCCATCGTCCGGTGGGCCCAGGCTGCGGAACACGTCACCGTCAGCGCACCGGCCGAGCTCGGCGTACTCCGCCAGCGCCCGGCAGTCACCGATGCGCAGGTATCCGGCCGGCGCCGCTTCGGGAGAGCTCCCGTCGCGGGCGATCCTCGCCCACAGCGTTCCGGTGCCGCCCGTCACGCCCGGGACGGCAAGCAGCTGATTCATGGCGGCCGAGCCTTCGGGGATGTCGAAGAGCCGCACATAGGAGGTCGCCCGGGTCGGATCCTCGCCGGTCTCCGTGGTGTACTGGCGCTGCACCCCGGTGAAGAGCATCTGCAGGCCGATCGTCCCAGCCACCGCGACCGCGACTCCGCTGACCAGTCGCGCCGAGGTAGCACTGTCGAGCTGGAGCCGGCGGATCGCCAGCTGCCACGCCACCGGGCCGCGGCCCAGCCGTCGTACGAGCAGGTCGACCAGCCAGGGCAGCAGGGTGACCGCGCCGATGAGCAGCAGCACGACGCCGGCGGCGACCTGGTGCCGGGTGAGTGCCTCACCGACCGCGCGCACGTCACTGACCAGCGGTTCGAGAAGGACCAGGCCGATGGCGGGTGGAATCAGCCGCCACCACAGTCGGCGCCGGGTGGTGCTGGCCCGGCGGGTCACCCCGAGCGGTTCGATGGCGACCCGCCGCAGCGCGATCAGGCTGACCACGACGGCGACCACCGGCACCGCCACCACGATCAGCGCGACGATCGGCAGACTGGGACGCACGTCGCCGGCGTACACACTGATGTCCCAGAGGGTGACCAGCGGAACCAGCTGACGGCCGACCGCGAAGAGCAGGCCGCCGACCACGATGCCGAGCAGCGCGCCCACCACCGCCTCACCGGCGGCGATCCGGCGGGTCATCCGCCGGTCGGCGCCGATCAGCCGCAGGGCGGCCAGCCGACGCTCGCGGGGTTCGCCGCCGAACCGTACCGCCGCGCCGAGAAAGACCGCGATGGGCAACAGCAGTACGACGAAGATGATCACTACGAGCAGGATCAGGGTGGGGCCGAACTCCTCACTGGGCGGGCCCCCGCCGAACGCGTCGATCCGGTTGGAACCGTCGCTGCCGAGGGTGTCGCTACCGAGGTAGAAGGCCAGTTCGTGCGGGCCGGGAAGCCCTTGCGGGCCGATTGTCCCGACCACCTCGGCGCCGCCGAGCCGGGGGGCGAAGAGGCTTCCTTCGGGCGAGTCGAGCAGCTCCTTCAGCGCCGGCGAGACGACCACCTCGCCGTCCCGGGGCAGGGCCGACACACCGGGTGGCAGCGGCGCCTGCGGGCCTTCCGGGCGTACGAGCCGGCCCCGTACCGGCCGGTCGCGGAACTCGGTGTCAAACGGCGCCACCAGCAGCGTGTTGGCCGCGGCCGGGAGCTGTTCGCCGAGCCGGAAGTCGAATCGGGCGTCGCCACGCGCCTGCCGGCCCTGCAGCATGGCCGGCACCGCCGCGGCCAGCAGGAGCAGCGCCACACCGATCCCCACGCCGAACGCGGTGAGTAACGCTCGGGCCCAGCCGTCCCGCCCGCCGCTGAAGGCCATCCGGGCACCGAGCAGCAGATCGCTCATGCCGCCACTCCGCTTCGCTCCATGCCCGTGGTCCGGCCGTCGCGGACCACGACCTCGCGGTCGGAGTACGCCGCCACCCGCGCCTCGTGGGTCACCAGCACCACCGCCGCGTGGGTCTGTCGGGCGGCGTCGGTCAGCAGCCGCATCACCCGCTCCCCGTTGAGCGAGTCGAGCGCTCCGGTCGGCTCGTCGGCGAAGATCACCTTCGGCGCGGTGACGAGTGCCCGGGCCACGGCAACCCGCTGGCCCTGGCCACCGGAGACCTCCCCCGGGCGCTTGCCGGACACCTCGGCAACCTCCAGGCGCTCCAGCCACTCGGCGGCCCGGCGCTCGGCCGCACGCCGGCCGAGCCGGTTGAGCCGCAGCGGCAGGGCGACGTTCTCCAGGCAGGTCAGCTCCGGCACCAACTGTCCGAACTGGAAGACGAACCCGAACTCGCCGCGGCGCAGGGCGCTGCGTGCGGTGTCCGACATCGCGCCGATGTCCCGCCCCTGGTAGCGCACCTGCCCGGAGTCGGGCGCGACGATGCCGGCGAGGCAGTGCAGCAGCGTGGACTTCCCGGACCCGGAGGGCCCCATCACGGCGACCACCTCGCCCGCCAGGATCTGCAACGAGGCGCGTTCGAGCGCGGTCGTCGGCCCGAACGACTTGGTCAACTGGTCGGCCACCAGCAGCGGTTCGACGGTCACGCGGTCACCTCGCCGCGCTCGACGCCGGTCAGACCGTTCTCCGCGTTCTGCTGCCGATCGGCTCGCTGACGCTCTCTCATGCCCGCACCTTCCCGGCGAGGTCGTCGAGGCGGGCGGCGGTCAGCTCCAGCCAGCGCAGGTCGGCCTCGAGGTGGAACAGGGCGTGGTCGCAGATGAGCTGGTCGGCGAGGTCGCCGCCAGCCTTGCGCCGGGTCAGTTCCCGCATCACGCGCAGGTGCTCGGCCCGCTGGATGTCGAGCAGGTCGGCCGCCGCCCGCCCGGTGAGCAGCGCCAGCACCACCTTGGTGTAGAGGGTGTTCTGCAGGTAGAGGTCGGGTCGCTCGGGCTGGGACAACCACTGCTGCACGTCGGTGACGCCAGCAGCGGTGATCGCGTAGCGCTTCCGCTCCGGCCCCTCCCCCGGCTCGACGGCGTCGATCTCCACGAGGCCGTTCTTGAGCAGCCGGGACAGCGTGGCGTAGACCTGCCCGAAATGGAGTGGACGGGTGTGGCTGAACCGCTCGTCGTAGGCCCGCTTGAGGTCGTAGCCGTGCCGGGGCCCGGCTTCGAGAAGGCCGAGAAAGGTCTGTCCAATCGACATGATCGGAACTCTACACCACAGGTACACATGGTGTGTATACACAACGGTTGCCGATCCTCACGACCGGCGAAAACGACCAGAGCCAGATTTCGCGCAACGACCCGAATCGATGGGAGGCGGACAATTCGCAACCTTCCCGGAACAAAGGGAAGGCAAGGTCACCGCGCGTGTCCTGTTCGTAGCGAGAGCGGTTGTGCAGGACATGACGGCGAAACGATCCGCCATCAGCGTGATCCCGGCGCAGCCGCGATGGCGGCTCGCCTGGGCGGCCCGGGAAAACCATCACCGACAGCGCGCGTACGACATGGACGTCGAGACCTGGCACCGCCGAGACGACGAACTGGTCCGACTGCGGATCGAGGCGACCGGGTTCCTCGGCTGCCTGGAGCCGCGCACCGGCCTACCGGTGGACCTTGACCACGACGAGGTCATCTACCGGGTGCTGCCCGCCGCCGAACTGGTCGAGGCCAAGGCGCGACACACCCTCGGGCTACCCGCACCCGGGCTGAGCATCGGCCCGGCCAGCCGCGGCGCACCCGACCGCGCCCTGCCCGCAGGGTTGCGGATCGTCGACTCCGGCCTGGCGGTCGTCACCAACCATCGGGTGGCCTTCGCCGGACCCCACAGCCGGCGGGAATGGCGCTACCCGGAGGTGGTGGGGCCGGCGCACCACCCCGCCACCTCCCTCACCCTGCTGCACACCACCGACGGAAGCCAGCTCGCCGGCCTGCTGGTGCCAACCGCCGCGATGGTGAACTTCCGCTTCTACCTCACGCTCGCCTTCGCCACCGCCAACGGGAGACGCGCCACCGTCGCCGCCGAGGTCGAAACGCTTCTGCACGCCCACCGGAACTCGCGGCCGGTAGCACCGCCACCGGCCGAGCCGGACCATGCCCCGTTACCCACGCTGCCTCCGGGTCGCCTGGTGACCGCCGCCGCGGTCGTCGCGTTCGCCTGCGCGACGCTGGCCGCCGGCACCATGGAACCGGGACCGCACGGCCCACCACACCGGGCACAGCCGAGCCCGGTGGGCATCGGCGCGACCCACGTAACGGATCCTCCCGGCACTCCCATCCCGATCAACCCCGCCGGTTCGACGGCGCCGGACCCCGGCACCAGTGGGCCGCCGACCGTCCCGGCGGCAGCCCGGGGTACGGGCGGCGCGGCGGACCCGGCCTCGCCCACCCCGGGAAGGGAGACGGCGAGACGGACAGCCGCCGCGTCGCCGGTGGTGGCCACGCTCCCGACCGTCCGCCCGACCCGGACCACGCCGCCCGCACCGACCACCGATCCGGCCCCTGACCCGACGCCATCCCCGACCGAGGTGTCCCCCACCACCACGCCACCGCCTGACGGCGGCCTGCTCGATCTCTGCCTGAATCCACTCCGGCTACCGCCGGCGGAGCGTCTGCTGTGCCCCTAGTACCGTCTCGGCGCATGAGGATTCTTGTCGTCGGGGCGGGCGCGACCGGAGGGTACTTCGGCGCTCAGCTCCAACAGGCCGGCCGGGACGTCACCTTCCTCGTCCGCCCCGGCCGCGCCGACGTGCTCCGTGAGCGCGGGCTGCGAATCACCGGCCTGGGGACCGAGACCGTGCTCACCCCGCGGTTGCTCACCGCCGCCGAGATCGACGGGCACTACGACATCGTCCTCGTCTCGGTGAAGGCCACCGTGCTGCCGACCGCGATCGACGACGTCGCCGCCGCGGTCGGCCCGCGAACCACGGTGATCCCGTTCCTGAACGGCATGTCGCACATGGACACGCTGACCGAGCGGTTCGACGTGGACCACGTGCTCGGCGGGGTGGTCCGCGTCCTCACCACGCTCGACGCCGAAGGCGACATCGTCCGGCTGGGCGCCCTGGCCGAGATCGTCATCGGCGAACAGCAGGGCGGCACGTCGCAGCGCGTCGAGCAGATCGCCGAGGTGCTGTCCGGCGCGGGCTTCGACTTCTCTGTCTCGGCGGACATCCGCAGGGCCATGTGGCACAAGTGGGTCTTCATCAGCACGCTCGGCGCCCTCAACACGCTGGTACGCGGTTCGGTGGGCGACGCCGTGGCAGTCCCCGGAGGTGACCGTCTCGGCCGGCAGATCGCCGCCGAGGCCGCGGCCGTCGCCGCAGCGGCCGGGTATCCGGTGCCGAAGCAGGCCCTCGACAACGTCCAGGCGTTCGTGGCCCGGCCGGACTCGGCCGACACCGCCTCGCTCTACCGGGATCTGATCGGAAGGCAGCCGACCGAGGCCGAGCAGATCTTCGGCGACCTCACGGCGCGGGCCCGTGCGCTCGGCGTACCCACTCCGCTGCTGGACGCCACGACGGTGGCCCTGCGCGTGCACGAACAGCGCCTCACCCGCCGATAGGGCGCTGGCCCCAGCGTTTCAGCGCGGCGGCCAACTGGGCCAGGGCGACATGGGCGGCGTCGAACAGGGCCAGTTTCCGCGGGAAGTTGTGGATGAGCCCCTGGTACCGGGCTGCGGTGACGGGAACGCCGGCCGCCAGCAGCCTGGCCGCGTACCGTTCGCCCTCGGCGGACAACAGGTCGAGTTCGGCGGTGATGACCAGGGCGGGGGCCAGGCCGGTGAGGTCGGCCCGCAGTGGGTCCAGGTCCGGCTGGGTACGGTCCACGCCGGGTGGGGCGAACGCGTCCCAGAAGAACCGCATCTCGTCCCGGTCCAAGCCGTACTCGTCCAGGGCCGGGTAGTCGGCCGCCGGGTCGATGACCGGGCAGATGAGGATCTGTCCCATTAGTGGGATCCCCGCGTCCCGGGCACGCCGAGCGGTCACCGCCGCCAGGTGCCCTCCCGCAGAGTCACCGGCCACCGCCATCCGGCCCGGGTCGAGGCCGTGCCGAGCCGCCCCAGGCCCGCGCAGCCAGTTGAGCGCGCGTGCCATGTCGTCCACCGCGGCCGGGTACGGGTACTCGGGCGCGAGCCGATAGTCCACCGAGAGCACGGCCCAGCCGGACGCGGCCGCCAGATGTCGGCACAGCCCGTCGTGGGTGTCCACGCTGCCCATCACCCAGCCCCCGCCGTGCGCGTAGAGGACCACTGGCACCGGGTCGTGATCGCCGTCGTGGTAGAGGCGGGCGGGCACCCCGTCGGCGTTGACGGTCAGCACGGACCGGATCGCCGGTGCGCTGCCCACCTCGGCCGGGGTCGCCTCGACCATGCTGAGCCGGGCCGCCGGCAGGTTCGCCCGCGTGAGCGGGACACGCTGCTGGACCTGCATCGCCGCCCGCGCCTGCGGGTGGAGGCGGCTGGGGTCCACCCGCTCATTATCGCTCGCCCGACGGATGTCGGTGTCGCCGACACGGCGATGACGGATCGGCGGAGAGGCGGGCTACGGTGTGGAGCATGGAGGAGCTTCTACCGGCACTGCCGGAAGACTGGGAGCGCTGCCTGGCCGTGGCCGCACACCCTGACGACATCGAGTACGGCGCAGCCTCGGCGGTCGCCCGCTGGACCGCACAGGGCAAGCAGGTCACCTACCTGCTGGCCACCCGGGGCGAGGCAGGGATCGACGCCTTGCATCCGGACCAGGCCGCGCCGTTGCGCGAGGAGGAGGAGCGCGCCGGGGCCCGGGAGGTCGGCGTGGACGTCGTGGAATTCCTCGACCACCGCGACGGCGTCGTCGAGTACGGTCCAGACCTGCGCCGCGACATCGTCCGAGCGATCCGCCGGCACCGACCCGACGTCATCGTCTCGGGCGCCTTCACCATCCGGATGGTGGGCGGCATCACGAACCAGGCCGACCACCGGGCGGTGGGGCTGGCCACGCTGGATGCCGCCCGCGACGCGGGCAATCGGTGGATCTTCCCGGAACTGGTGGACGAGGGGCTACCGCCCTGGGGCGGCGTGCGCTACGTCTGCTTCGCTGGCGCCGAGCGCCCCACGCACGGCGTGGACGTAACCGGTGAGCCGTTGCGGCGCGGCATCGCCTCGCTGGCCGCGCACGCCGAGTACACCAAGGGCCTGGGCGTGACCGGCCCCGAACCCGGGCCGTTCCTCACCTGGGCGGCCCGCCAGGGCGGGCCGGCGCTGGGCGTGGAGGCGGCGGTTCTGTTCGACGTGCACGCCCTCACCTTCGAGGGCCCACCACCCTGGCTCTGAGCTGGGCGTGTCTCCTGGATCCCGTCGAGCCGGCCGGCCGGACGCGCCTGCGATTTGTCCTAAGAGTTCCGCATTACACTGAGCGCGATGGATGCGTCGTCATTTCCATTGATTGATGCAACTCGCCGAATTCGACCGATCCTGGCCGGGTGGCCATATTTGGAGAACCGTTCGGGTCGCCGGAGCCGGTTAAACGCGCGACAGACGGACGGCCAGACAACTCGCTAGCGTAGCAGGAACGGAAATCAAGATCATTAGCAGTCCGGCAACGGATGCTGGGGGGATCGCTGTGTGTCTGACACTGAGCACGCCGACCAACCGATGTAGCTGCGCTCATTGCCGCCGGGCTTGTAGCAGCCGCAAACAGCGGCAGCGGCATCGGTGAATCTCGGAGCGATTCACCCGAGCCCTCTGGCGAGCCATCAACAATTAACGCCGACCCTCGCAAATTTGGTATTCCATCCCCTCGTGACGCGGGATGGCGACTCTTTCATCACACCCTCCCGTACTGGTCGATGCCAATCGTCACGGCGGCACGAGGCGGGTCGTCGGCTGCGCGCCCCCGAGGGCCCACCGCCTGGTGAAGACAGCGTTCTCGCTACCAGTGCCGGGCTGACGACACATCTGGACGGTGAGAGAAGAGATGGCCATGACCAGCACTCGGACCGCCGCGAGCGCCCTCGACGACGTGCTCGTGCCACGGGGATCCGACCTTGCCATGCGCCTGATGGAGGGCATAAAGTCCACCCTCTACCTGAATTCCGTCCCGACCCGCCGGATCGAGCTCGCCTACGGCGAACTACTGCACCAGCCGGGCCCCAACGACGGCCGCGTATATCTCATCGAGAGCGGGGCGGTCTGCCTGGAGCACTACTCTCCGACCGGGCGCCGGACCATTCTTGACGTATTGTCGACAAACGAATATTTCGGCGAGGATTCGCTTCCCGGCATGCCGAGTCAGTACACTCCCGCTGCCCTGACCGCCACGAAACTGATCGCGGTGGAGGGCGTCGTCTTCCACAGCCTCCTGCACGAGGCAAATGTCTTCGACGTGTGGTTGCACAGTCAAATATTGAAAGCCCGCCGGCACCGATCGCTGCTGTTGCAGCATGCCACCTCCGACTGCGAGGCACGGCTGGCGATGCGCCTGCTCGACATGACACAGAGCTTCGGCACGAGGACCGGCGAGGATGTTCGGATCGGCCTGAAACTCCGTCACGAGGACTACGCCGCGATGATCGGAACGACCCGCTCCCGCGTGGGCCTGTTCCTGCAACGCTTCACCGATCGCAAAATGATCCGGAAATCGCCGTGCGGGGCGATAGTCGCCAACCCCCGCCTCATCGTCGGATACATCATGGAGCGTATGGGCCTGCACCCGATCGTGTGATCGTGCCGGACAACGCCCTCGGCCGGCGGAGCAGGTCACCGGCGCCGGTACACCCTCGACTCCCCCTGCGGCCACGATCGGCCGCAAGGGGAGTCGGAGAGGTTCACTGCTGGCCGCTCGGCTCCGCGACCGGCGCCACCAGCGCCGCGGTGTTCGCCGGTGCCGCGGGCATTGCCGCTCGCGCCTTGGCCCGAGCCGACCGGACGGCCTGCCGGCGACGGCGCTCCCGCGCGCTCTGGTAGAGGCTGCGCCCCCAGAGCAGCAGGCCGCCACCGTCGAGGAGGATGCCGATGACCGCCACGGTGAAGAAGTCGATGGATCCCAACATGGAGTCCTGGCCAGTGGCGAAGAGGATGAACTGGTACAGGAATCCCCACAGGAGTGGGATACCGACGAAGACCAGCATCAGGAGCGCTATCAGGCGCCCGCCGAGCCACGCGACGGAGTACCACCGGACGATCCGCATCTCCCGCTTCGGCACCCCCGACTGGTCCACCCGGGACTTGCGCCGCAGCACCAGGTTGCGCAGGAAGTCCTCGGTGTCGGACATCAGGTTCCGGCACCCGAGGGCAGTGGCGACGACGTAGTAGCCGTCGGTACGCATGAACAGGAACGACTGCCAGATCATCCGGACCAGGTACGTGAACAACAGTGCCGTCAAAAGCAGCGCGACCCACTCCGGCAGCTGCAGGTAACCCTGCCGATTCGCCCACAGGGCGAAAACGAAGGACGACGCGAGCACCCCGTCGATGAGCGTGCCGGCGATGAACGCGACGAAGCGCCGGCGTTTCGGCGCCAACCAGATGCCGCTCATGTCGGTCTGGACCACCAGCACGTACAACTGGTTGCCGATCACGAGCCTCGACGGCACGCCGGCCGCACGCGCCGCGACCATGTGAGCGGCCTCGTGGATCGCGACCCCGACCAGCGTCAGCACGAACGTCGCCCAGGTCAGGGCCGCGAAGTGGATGGGGAACAGCAGCGTCTCGCCGGGCGTCGGCAGTAGACCCGGGTCGTCCACGACGAGGTACACCCCGGCCGCGACGATCAGGACGCAGGCGATCATCACCGGGAGGCTGACCAGGCGGCGGGCGACAGTCGGGCTGAGCCAGTTCAGGCTGAAACTACGCCGGGGCTTACGAGCCGGAACCGCGGCGGCGACCGGGCCGGCAACGGCCGCCGCGACCTTCTCGTCGATCTCGACGAAGCCCTCGTCGCCGAGGGCGTCCAGGAAATCGGTGATGTCGGGCGTCTCGGAGTACTTCTGTTCGTACAGGCGAACCGCCTCGCCCACCGATTTGCCGGCGGCCAGCGAGTGGAGGAGGTCCAGCCCTTCGGCGGGGATCGACAGGAACACCTGCCGTTCGACGTCGCCGATGATGACGGCGTCGCCTTCCGGCCGGTGGTCGAAGGGGCGCACTCTGACAAGTGTGTCTGGCGGATAGCCGGCCATGGTTCGTCGTCCTTTTCGCTCATTCCATAGGCGGGGTCAATGAAGGCCGGCACCCGGAGTTGCCGTCCGGGTGCCGGCCTTCACATGGCAGCGTCACCGTCAGGAGACAACGCACGCAGCAGCGACAGCGCTGGTCTTCACCGACTCCAGCCGGCGCACCGTGAGCTTCTTCATGACATCACCTCCCTTGCGACATCGGAGATGACAACGATGCCGGCTGCAGGAGTGATCGTCTGCTCACTTATGTGCATACACTGATCGAATTAGTGGTCCCGGAACTCGCTGCCGGACCTGAACAGCCCTCCCACCAGCTCAGACACTCGAACGCAAGGATCAGCCGGACCGCCGCACGAGCCCTGCGAGCCTCAGCCTCGGCTTCCGCCACCACACCAGCAGCAGGATGACGGCGGCCGTGGCCAGCACAGCCGCACCGGTCAGTACGCCGGGCGCGAATCCGGCGTCCGACGGCCCCGTTCCCACGGCGGCTGCCGGCGTCGGGCCGGCAGTACCGGCGGCCGGCTTCAGGTCCGCGCCCAACGGCGGCCCGACCGCGCCCCAGTGGTCCTTGTTCGCGTCATCCCAGACCATCGGCGTCGGGGTGGGCCGGACGGTCAACCCACCCGGTACGGCGATCTCGCCGATCTCGTA
The DNA here is from genome assembly GCA_005402585.1 of Micromonosporaceae bacterium KJ-029. Classification (GTDB taxonomy): domain Bacteria; phylum Actinomycetota; class Actinomycetes; order Mycobacteriales; family Micromonosporaceae; genus Micromonospora. Next base: position 34,059 of record BIFP01000048.1, read on the forward strand.
GTCGGCGAAGATGCCCTGCACACTGGACAGGCGCCAGGTACCGGAGTCACCGAACACCACCGCGGTGGCATAGTGCCCGGCCTCCGGCAGCGGTGTGCCAGGGTAGGCGCTGACCTTGCCGGAGTCGTCGGTCAACCGCAGTGCGGTCGGGCCGAGATCGCCGGCGAAGGGGTGGGAGCCGTGTTGCAGCACCCAGTACCCCACCGTGTACGTGATGCCGGGTTCGAGGCGCTCGGGCAGCGGATCGAGCAGCGTGGTCGCCCAGCCGCCGGCCTGGGCGGGGGACGGGATCGCCAGACCGGTCGCCATGGCGAGCAGCAGGACGGTGACGGTTCGCAACAGCTTCATCGTGGTGCACCTCCGCTTGGAGGACACCTCGTGGCGTGCGGCGGTTCCGCCATGGGCCGGGACGGTTCCGCCGGCCCGGGTAGGGGTCGGAGTGATCCGTCCCCTACCCGGTGCCGGTCGGCGACCAGCCTCCTCGTCCGCCGCCGGGCGTCGGCTGGGCCCGCCGCAGCCGCCGCGCGGTTTCCCGACAGTCTCTCAGCAACAACGGCTGTTCGGTCCGGTCTCCAGCCGCCGCACCTTGTCGCGCTCGAACACCTTCCGCGAGACGGGTCGGGTCTGCGGGTGATGGCGCCGCAGATGAGTCACGTAGTGCTCGTAGTCGTTCTCGCCGACGACCTCCCTGACGTACCACCCGACGAGCCGGCAGCCACGGCCCAGGGCCGACCAGGCGGACCTGGCGTAGCCCTGAGCCCGCAGCCTGCGGCGGTCGAGTGACCCGGTCACTCGCGACCGGCCAGGACCGCTGGTGCTTCCGGCGACTCGGGGCGGTGCTGCGCCCACATCTGCTGGATCCGCTTCTCCTCGGCGGTGGCGAACAGCCCGGCCGGGGCGAAGACCTTCGACGGTTCGTGCGGGTGCTCACTGTCGCTGATCCGCCCACTGCGCAGGTGGGACACACAGACCCGGATGGCGTCGGCCAGGATCACGATGATGAGCACGGCGAAGAGGATCGAGAGCGCCCCCTGGATGAAGGTGTTCCGCACCACCGCCTCCATCTGGTCGAGGTTCGCCGCCGGCCCGAGTTGGGTCTGACCCGCCGCGATCGCGTCCTTGTACTGGGAGTGCTGGGCCCAGTAGCCGATCCTCGGATCGTCACTGAAGATCTTCTGCCAGCTCGCGGTGAGCGTCACGACCGCGTCCCAGACCAGCGGAATGCCGGGCACCCAGGCGTACCGGACGCGGCCGGTCTTGCACAGAATGGTGACGCACACCGCCAGCGCCACCGCGGCCAGCAACTGGTTGGAGATACCGAAGAGCGGGAACAGGGTGTTGATGCCGCCGAGCGGGTCGGTGACGCCCATCAGCAGGATCGATCCCCACGCGGCGACGATGACCGCGCTGGCCAGGATGGAGCCGACCTTCCAGGACGTGTCCTTGAACTTGGGGATCACGTTGCCGATGGTGTCCTGCAGCATGAACCGCCCGACGCGGGTACCGGCGTCGACCGTGGTGAGGATGAACAGGGCCTCGAACATGATGGCGAAGTGGTACCAGAATGCCTTCGCACCGGCGCCCCCGAAGATCGCGCTGAGGATCTCGGAGATGCCGATCGCGAGGGTGGGGGCCCCACCGGTACGCGATACGAGCGACTCCTCCTCCACCGCGGCGGCTGCGGCGTTCAGGTCCTCAGCGGTGATCGAGACACCGGCCAGACCGAGATTGTTGACGAACTCCGCGGCGCCGGCCGCGGTGCCGCCGGTGACGCCGGCGCCCGAGTTCATCGCGAAGTACAACCCCTGGTCGATCGTGCAGGCCGCGACCAGGGCCATGATGGCGACGAACGACTCGGTCAGCATGCCGCCGTAGCCGACGAGGCGCACCTGACGCTCTTTCTCGATCATCTTCGGTGTGGTGCCGGAGGCGATCAGAGCGTGGAAGCCGGACAGCGCACCACAGGCGATGATGATGAAGACGAACGGGAACAGCGCGCCAGAGAAGACGGGCCCGGCGCCGTTGAAGGCGAAGTCGGTGAAGGCCGGCATGGTCGTGGACGGTGCGGCCACGAGAATGCCGATGGCCAGCAGGCTGATGGTCCCGACCTTCATGAAGGTGGACAGGTAGTCACGCGGCGCCAGGAGCATCCAGACCGGCAGTACGGAGGCGGCGAACCCGTAGCCGATCAGGCACCACACCAACGTCACCTTGTCGAGGGTGAAGATCGGGGCGAGCGACGACGCGGCGACCCACCCGCCGGCCACGATGGCCAGGATGAGGAGCGCGCAGCCCATGAGGCTCACCTCGACGATCCGGCCCGGCCGCAGGTACCGCAGGTAGACGCCCATGAAGAACGCGATGGGGATGGTCATGGCGATGGAGAACACGCCCCACGGCGATTCGGCCAGCGCGTTGACGACCACCAGCGCCAGCACCGCCAGGATCATGATCATGATCGCCAGCACCGCGACGAGGGCCGCGATCCCGCCCACCGGGCCGATGTCCTGCCGGGCCATCTGCCCCAGCGAGCGGCCGTTGCGCCGCATCGAGAAGAACAGGACCATCAGGTCCTGCACGGCGCCGGCGAAGATGACACCCACGATGATCCAGATGGTGCCGGGAAGGTAACCCATCTGCGCGGCCAGCACCGGCCCGACCAGCGGACCCGCCCCGGCGATCGCGGCGAAGTGGTGCCCGTAGGTGACCCGACGGTCGGTGCGGTTGTAGTCGAGGCCGTTCTCCAGCCGCTCGGCGGGGGTCGCCCGGGTGTCGTCCGCCCGGAGAACGCGGGTGACGATGAACCGGGCGTAGAACCGGTACGCGATCGCGTACGAGCACAGGGCCGCGAAGACGAACCAGATGGCGTTGACCGTCTCGCCGCGGCTCAGTGCCAGGATCGACCAGGCGACACCGCCCAACAGCGCGATGCCGGCCCAGACGGCGATCCGTTGTGGCGTCCACTTCGGTGGCCGGTCGTCCGGGACGCTCACCGGAGGTTGCTGCTCCTGCACAACCATGCGCTTACTCCTGTCAATCGAGGCGGCGGTGGTCGGCGACGGCGAGCCCGGCCTGGGACGGGCTGCGGCCGGGACAGGGCCGCCGTGCGGATCGGGCCTGATTCGTGACGAGATGGGCGGTTGAACTAATTTTCATGATCGTGGAGCAGTCCGTAAACCGCTGTCAATCCTCCGGGCCGGCCCAGGCCGTGATGAGCGCCCAGCGGCACACTGGGCGCGCCGAACGCAGTGCGGTATCGCGATGCATGATCCAGGCGACGGTCACGCCATCGATGAAGATGGACGCGGGCTCGGTGGCGCCACCTAGCGCACGGACGGCTACGTCACGCGGGCGTCTCGGGCACCGCCTCGATGATGCGCAGGTCGCGTACGGCCCCGTCGTCGAGCGCGCGCAGCGCCTCCTGGTACGCCGGGCTGCGGTAGGCGGCGACCGCGGCCTCGACGCTGTCGAACTCGATCAACGTCGTGCGCTCCACGGTCCCGGACTCGAACGCCTCAGCCGGTAGTCCACGCGCCAGGAACGTGCCGCCCGCGGCGCGCATCGCCGGCCCGGCCAGGTCGATGTAGGCGGCCAGCTTCTCCTGGTCCGTGATGGACCGGAACGTGTTGATCCAGTACGCCTTCGGCATCTGCTCTGCCCCCGTTCCTCGGTGTACTTTGTACCATCTCGCTGGCGCCTTGCCGTTGATCATGATTCCCGCAGGGACAGCGGACCATCACCCGGCTGCGCTGACGGTGCCGGGCGTGCCGCCGACCGTCTGCAGCCGCTGGCCCGCGTGGCGCAGGTCGTCGAGGAGCAGGGCGATAAGGCGTTCCTCCATCACGGCACAGCCGGCCTGGTGCATGGCATCGGACAGCATCGGATCCCAGCCGGTGTCGACGGGAACCCCGATGAGCGCCGGACCCGAGCCGGCCGCCGGGGTGTAATCGGTGGCGTTCATCCGCCAGGGCACCGCCGTGGGGTAGCGGGCGAGGGCGGCGGCGGTCAGCCGTACGCCCGTCCAGTCGAGGTCGTTGCGCCACCTGATCACGGCGCCGCCCGCGGCGCGCAGCAGGTTGTGCACCGCCGCCGACGGCACGCCTTCGGTGCAGATCAGCGGTGGCGATTGCGGCCCGAGCGCGGCGGACGCGGCCCGCAGCACGGCCGGGTTCTCGCAGACGAAGATCTCGCCGGCGGTCACCGTCAGCGGGAAACGGCGGAGCTGATGCAGGGTGACCCGCATCGGCTCACCCGCGGCGGCGGCCTCGGTCAGCCACCGGCCGAGCAGACCTCCGCCGGCCGGCAGGTTGAGCACCAGCACCTGGCTGGCGAGATCGTCCGGGACGAGTCCGACGGATTCCCACAGCGTGCGCTCGTGTTCGCCGCCGCTCGGCACGGGCACCTGCTGCCAGGCGGCGAGGGCCCGCAGCACCAGGCCGCGCAGGGGTCCTTCGCTGAGCGCCTTGGTGTCGTCGAGCACCCGGTCGGCGAAGACCGGGATCGGTTCGTCCGGCGCCGGCAGGGCGTCCAGCACCCGAACCACATCCCCGAACGGCAGCCCTGCCCGGACGGCCCGGGTGAGCGTGCCGTCGCGGCGCAGCCCGTCGAGCCACTGCGCGTACCAGCCGGCGGCAGCGTGCCGGCCCGCGGCGGCCAGGTCGAGCAGGGCGTCCCGGGCCACCGCTTCCCGCTTCGCCTCGGCCGCGCGGCTGCGCAGCGGTGCCGAGGCGGTGAGCAGGTCACGCAGCCCGACTCCGTGGACCGCGCGAAGCTGGTCGTCCACATCGACCAACCGCACGCTGAGCCGGGTCGACCCGGCGGACCGGTGGGTACCGGTGATCCCGATGATGACGATCCGCTCGTCGTCGTCGGGTGACTGGAGGCTCACCGTGCCGTCGAGTCGTCCCCCGTTGCGTTCCAGGCTGCGCCGCGCCGCGGCCAACAGCCGCCGCCAGCCCGGCTCCTCCACCAGCCGCCGCCAACCCGACACCGTCTCGTGGGCCCTTTGCTCTGCTTCACCGGACGCAACGGTTTCGGCCGCCGGCCGTTGCGTGGGTTGACGCAGAGCAAAGGACGCAGACGAGGGGGCATCGCCGCTGGGCCGCGGCGTCATGTTCACCGGTCTGCGGCGAGGTCGAGGACAAACGGCGCGTCGGCGTCGGGACCGGCCGCAGCCGGTGCCCGACGGGTCTCCGGGGAACCCAACGCGCGGGCCAGCGTCCCGTCGAAGTCGGCGATGTTGACCGATCCGTCCCAGACCAGCAGCAGGCTGGAGACGGTGTGTTCGGTTGCCGAGTGGGACAGGTCGTAGTGTGCCGCGCCGCTGACGGTGGGATGGGTGGCCCACAGGTCGTACCCGGTCATGAACAGGTCCAGGTCGAACTGTTTCGCCAACGCCATCAGCTCGCCCCGGCCGGTGTCGTCCACCCCGGCGAACGCCTCGTCCAGGCCCAGCAGCCGAGGTGCGTACGGTCGGGCCGAACCGAACAACGCGTTGGCGGCGGCGAACAGCGGAAGGTGCAGCGACACGGACTGCTCGCCGCCGGAGAGCTGGCTGTGCCGGGCCCGGGTCAGGGCCTCGGTGCCGCCGCCGGGCCGATGCAGGGTGAACGCGAACGTCCGCCACTGCCGGTAGTCGAGCACCTCGCCGAGCAGTTCCCGGTACGGCCGCTCGGGATGCACCGCCCGGGCCGCCTTGATCCGGGCGGCAAAGTGCCGGCGCATCGTGGTCAGCGGCGCCGGGCCCAGCCGGGCCGGATCCCGCTCCAGCAGCTTGCAGACCTCGCGCTGCTCGTCGTCGAGGTCGTCGGCGAGCCGCCAGCCCACGCCGACGGTGAGCCCACTCGACATCCGGCGGGCCCGCATCTGGGTGTCCATCGCCGCCACCAGATCACGGGCCTCGATGGTCCGGTGGTGGATCTGCCGGGCCAGCTGACCGAGCAACGCATCTTCCAGGACCCGCTGCTCGGCGTCGGTGAGCAGCTGCTCCTGGTCCCGCCGCTCGCGGGCGATCCGCTCGGCGAAGTGCGCGACCGGCGTGAGTCCCTGTTCGTCGGCGATCCGGACGAGGATCACCCCGTCGTCGGTGTCCCACTCGGGACGGTGGTCGAGACCGGCCGCCGGCAGCTGCGCCTGCAGCTCGGTCAGTGCGGTGGTGAGCCGGGTGGCGCTCTGTTTGAGCGACGTCTCGGTGGGGCTCAGCTCCCGGGTGGCGGTGAGGATCGCCTCGTGCAACGCGACCACCTCCGGTGCCAGCTGCGCGTCTGGCGTCTCGCCGGTCGCCCGCGCCGGCCACCGCAGCTCGGTCGGGCAGCGGAGCAACCCCAGCAGGTCGGGGCGGGCGTACGGACGCAGCCGCAGCGCGTCGTGGTGCGCCTCGGTCACCGCCGCGGTGACCGCCTGCTCACCCAACTCGACCCGGGTCACCGCGGCGGCCCGTCGCTGCTGGGCGGTGCTCAGTTCGGCCCGGACCCGGTCGACGGCGGCCTCAGCCTGTTCGATCTCGTCGGTGGTGCGGGCCACGTCGGCCAACACCCGCTCAGCCTCGGCGCCGATGCTGGTCCGCAGCGTCCGGTACGCCTCGGCCTTCTCCCGGTGCCGGTCGGTGGCGGCGTGGGCCGCCTGTTCGGCGGCCAGCAGACGGTCGACGGCCTCGTCGTGGCGTTGCCGCGCCTGTTCCTCCTGTTCGAGGGCGCGCGCGGCGGCGGGGTGGGCGCTGTCGAGGCGTACGCCACGGCGTTCGAACCGGTCCACCGCGTCGGCGGTGGCGTCCAGGCGGTCCAGCGGCAGGGCCCGCTCGGCCGTGACCCGGCGCAGCGCGACCTCGGCCGCGGCCCGTTCGGCAAGTGCCTGGTCCAGTCGGGCGTTGGCGGCGGCCGCCGCCTCCTGCCGGCCGCGCAGCGTGGTCGCTGCCCGTTCCAGGTCGCGCAGTGCGGTGTGGATCGGGGCGAGGGATGGCAGCTGCCCGGCGGCGGTGGCCACGGCGGTCAGCACCTCGTCGGTCGCCGACCGTTGCCCGTCGAGCGTACGCAGCTCGGCGTCCAGCGCGGCGAGTTGCCGATCGCATTCGGCCACCCGGGCGGCGCGTCGGGCCGCCCGGGCGGTGGCGCCGATGAACTCGCAGCGGTCCTTGGCGAACCGTCCGGCCGTGACGCCCTGGGCATACCGGCCGTCGGTGCCGATCGTCGCCGCGGCGATGTTCTCCGGCCCGATCACGTCGGCCAGCGCCACCGAGGCCAGCACGTCGCTGATGCGCACGGCGGGCACCTCGTCCTGTGCCTCGGCGACGAGTACGTCGGCGAGGGTGGCGCCGGCCGGACGGCGGTGCGCCGGCAGGGGCAGCAGGTAGCCGTCCAGGTCGTCGCCGGCCATCGCGTCCGCGGCGGTGTCGGCGTCGGCGTGCACCCACGCGTCCAGCAGTCCGGCGGCGTGCAGGGCCGCCTCGATGGCCGCGGCGTCGGCCGGCGACACCGACTCACGGAACTGGACCAGCCGCCACAGGGGGGCGCCGGCCCGGTCGGCCCGCGGGGCGGTACGGGTCACCGGGGCCGGCGGAGCGTCATCCTGTTCGGCGCCGATCCGATCCCGTTCGGCGGCCAGCTCGGCCCGGCGGCCGGTCACCACCGTCCGCTGGGCGTTGAGTTCGGCGAGCCGGTCCCGGTGCCGGTGCACCGCTGGCGCGGTCGCGTCCGCGTACAGCTCGCGCAGGGTCGGCGCGCCGGGTTGACCGACGGCGTCGACGGCGTCGACGAGCAGCGTCGCGAGGTCCGGCTGGTCGAGGTCGGGCAGCAGGTCGGCGTGCTGTCGTGCCCATCGCTCCAGGTCGGCGCGCACCTGCGTCCGGACGTCCGCGACCGCCTGCTCCGCACGCTGCTCGGCCTGTTCGGCGTCGGTGAGCGCGTCCGCCGCCGTGGTGGCCTCGGCGGCGGCGCGGATCTGGTCGCGCTCGGCCTGGGTGTGTCGGGACGCCTGCTCCCGCACGGCGCGCACGTCGTCGCGCCGGGCGCCGGCCCGAGCGCTGAGTCGGGTGGCCAGTCCCCCAGCCGCGTTGTCGTCGGCCGTCCAGACGATTCCGGCCGCCTCGGCGTCGAGCAGCAACTCGGCGGCGAGGCGATCGGCCACCGCGCGGGCGTCCCGGGTCGCCGTCACGGCCTGCTCCCACTCGCCGCGCCGCCGGGTGGTGGCCGTCTGCTCGGCCGCGACCGAACGGTCGGCCCGTTCGACCGCCTCGGCCAGGTCGTGCACGTGCCGTTCCAGGTCGGCGAGCTGCTCGTGGGACTGGTACGCCGCGGAACTCTTCAGCCGGTCCAGGTGCGCCCGCAGCCGGCCCGGCTCCCCCTCGACGGTCCGCAGGGCGGTACCGGCCGTGTCTTCCGCCTCGCCCGCCGCGGCGGCCTCCTGGCGTGCCTCGGTCAGCGCCCGCGACCGGCCGGCGATCGCGTCCCGGCGGGCGGTCAGCAGATCGGCCGCGGATCGCGCGTGCGTGCGCAGGTAGGTGGAGTAGACGGTGAGGAAGGCGGCGGTGGCGCCGTCCGCCGCCGCCAGCCCTTCGAGGGTACGGGCGACCGCCTCCATGTCGTCGAACGAACGGGCCGCCTCGACGAGCAGCTGCTCCTCGATGGGACGCAGGCCCCGTTGCAGCGTCCGGGACAGCTCCACCGGGTTGAGGTCCTTGGCCAGTTGCGGCTTGCGCAGCGTCAGCACCAGGTCGAGCAACTGCTCGTAGCGGGCCGGGCCGAGACCGAACAGCCGGCTGTCGACCAGTTGACGGTGTTCCTCTGGCGAGTCCTTCACCGCCTCGACACCGAGCTGATTGATCAGGTCCCGCCGGGTCAACGGCCGGTCGTCGGCGTCGAGCAGGGAGAAGTCGACGCCGACCCGGCCGTCGGTGACGAAGTGCCAGCGGGTCACCCGGTCGACGTGTCGGTGGGCGCGCAACCCGATCCCGACCGTCACGAACGACTCGCCGTTGCCGAACTCCAGCCATACGTACGAGTGGGCGACGTCCTGCCCCCGGTAGAGCAGGTTCGACTTCATCGTCCGGTCCTCGCTGGCGAACGGGTTGAGCCGGCGCGGCTCGATCCGCCCGTCCAGTACGTACGGGAAGAGGACCTCCAGGGCCTTGGTCTTGCCGGAACCGTTCGGCCCGCGCAGCACCAGCCATCCGTCGACGAAGAGGAACTCCTCGTCACGGTAGTCCCAGAGGTTGATGATCCCCGCCCGGGTGGGCGCGAAGCGGCGGACGGCGAGTTGTTCGATCACGGCGGATTCCCGGGGTCAGAAGAGGGTCTGGGCGGCGGGCCTTTGCCGGACCACCGCAACGGTGTCGCGGTAGCGACCGACCAGCGGCCGGACCAGCACGCCACCGGGTACGCGAAGGACGGCACCGAAGCGTTCCAGCAACGCGACCGCCTCGCTGCCCAGCCGCTGCGGGTCGGCGTGCCACTGGGCGCCGAACGCGGACCCGTAGCGCCGCAGGATCTCCCCCACAGCGTCGCGCAGGAAACTGTCGGTGACCAGCGGCAGCCGAGTCTCGCCCGGCACCTGCTCCAGCTCGTCCGGCTCGGCGACGGTGGGCGTCGGCATCTCGTCGTCGAGCTGGACGAACGTGGCGGTCGGCAGGCCGGCGTCGACCTGGTCGACGAGGGCGCGCTGCCGCGTGGCCTCGTCGGGTGCGGTGAGCCGCCGGACCCGACGACCGTCCGGGTCGAGGGCGCGCTCGGCCAGCTCGACGGCGAGCAGCACGGCGGCCTGCGCCACCGACCCGGTACCGGGGAAGCGCTCCACGCTCAGGCCCACGGTGTCCACCAGCAGCACGCCCTCGGCCCGCCGTTCCAGCCGCAGCCCGGTCAGCCGGGTCAGGTCGGCGGCGAGGGCGGTACCGCGCAGATGGTTGGCGACCGCGGGATCGACGTCGCTCAGGTAGACGACCGGGGACTCCACCACCGTCCGGCGGGCGATCTGGGCGCTGCGCCGGCGCTCGGCGTTGCCGCTGCTGGCCAGCGAGCGGTCGAGCAGCGCCTCCGCCGAGTCGACATGTTGCAACACCCGGACCGGGCGGAACAACGCGACGACCACGTCTCGTGCCACGTCGTACAGCGCCTCGCCGGCACCCGGATCGGTGGCCCAGGCGGACGTGGACCCGTCGGCCAGCCGGAGTGCGCCCCGCTCCTCCAGCCACCCGACCGCGTCCACGAAGGCCCGCCGGTCGGCGCCCCGATCCGGATCGAGGCCGAGCCCGCCGATCCGGCCCGCGTCGGCGGCCACCGAGTCCGCCAGCTCACTCAGCGTGATCTGGACGCCGGACCGGCCCAACACGGCCAGGCAGAGCGCGAGGTACGCGTACCGGCGGCGGTCGAACAGGCGGCCGGTGCGCGACCGGGCCGGGTGGGTGGGGTCCAACCGGTCCTTCGCCCGGACCAGCCGGGCCGTGCCGCCGTGCAGCTCCAGCCGGTAGCCGAACGCCTCGGACAGGTCACGGCGCAGCGTCGTCGCGAACCGCCGGACCCGGGGCAACGCCCGCTCGTCAGGCCAGCTAGCGGTGATCAGCGGATGGCGCAGCACCAGGCGGACGGCACGCTGATAGTCGGCGAGTTCCAGGTCGGTGATATCGGTGGCGAACCGGTACCGGACGAGTTCAGTCATACCGCGACCAGTTCCCGGCGGTGAACGGCGGTGTGGGTCGCGGCGGCCACCGTCAGCGCGTACCCGTCGAGATGCAGCCGGCCGGCGGCGGTGCGTACGGTGGTGAACCGGCCCGGCGTCGGCGTGAGGGTGAGCCGCACACCGTGCGCGGCCGCGGCGAGCGGCACCGCCCCGGCGGCACCGACCCGCGCGGCGAGGGCGAGGTCCAGCAACCGCAGCAGCACCTCGGTCTGCTCCGCGTCCAGCCGGTGCTCGTCCAGTTCCCCCTCGGCCAACGCGGCCGCCGCGTCGGCGAGCCGACGCTCGCGCGCCAACTGGTCGACGCGCAGCCGGTGCCGGCGCTCGTCGCCACGGTCGATCCGGGCCGGCCGGCCCCGCCCCTGCCCGGGCTCCCGGCCGCTCGCCACCAGGGAACGCGACAGCTCCACCGCCGGCGCCTCCCACCATGACAACCGGGTCGGGATCGCCTCCGGGTCGGCGTGGGTCACCGCGACGTGCCGGGGCGCTCCCAGGCCGAACACGGCGTCGAAGAGCGCGTCGGCGGCATCCTGCGACGGCACCCGGGTGAACCAGGCGGCGAGGTGACGCAGTTGCGACTCGCGGCTCACCCCACCGCGGCGGGCCTCGGTGACCCGCCGGAGCAGGGCCAGCACGTCGCCGATGGCGGCGACGGTGGCGTCGGCGAGCCGGTCGGCCTCGCTGACTTCCTCGGCACCCGGCGGCGCCAACCACGACCGCAGCCCCTGCCACCGGCGCCGCCAGTCCGCAAGCCGCTGCACCGAGGTGTGGAAGAGCCGCTCGTCCGCCTCGGCCGCCGCCTCGATCAGTCGGTCCAGGCCGGTCGCCTCCACCTCGTACACCGCCGCCCGCAGCCGCGGCGTGTACCGCTGCAACTCGTCGTGGAAGTCCCGCAGGTGGGCCAGCAGGGCGTCCTTGTGGGCGAGGAAAGCCTCCGGGCGTACGTCGTTGGTGCGGCTCAGGTCACCCAGCATGTGGTAGAACCGCGCGGCCCGCTCGGCGATGTCGGCCAGCGCCCGGTCGAGGCGGTTGAGTTTGCGGTATACCTCCTCGGCATCGCCGGCCTCGTTGGCGGCGGCGAGCGCGGCCAGGTCGGCGAGCAGGTCGGCGAAGACCAGGCGGGACAGCGTGCTGTCGTCCATCGTCGCGGTGAGGACCGCCTCCACCGCCCGGTGGGCCCGGTAGCCGGCCTCGGTGAACTGGTAGACCGAGTGCCGGTTCCGGTACTCGGCGAGAGTGTTCGCCCGGGTGCCGTCCTGACCCCGGTCGAGCACACCCCACTCGACCAGCGCGTCGAGCAGCCGCGGCAGCTCCAGCTCGCCGGGATCGGGACAGTCCGGGTTCGCCTCGTGCAGCACGCCCAGCATCGCGGCGACGTCGGCGGTGTGCAGCATGACGTGGTAGCTGGAGCGCGCCGACTCGAAGGCGCGCAGCAGCCAGCGATAGACGAAACGGTTCTCCGCCGTGACGTAGCCAAACAGCCGCATCCGGTCGTCCAGCCCGAACTCGTCCAGCCCGAACGTGGGCCTCGACGGCTGCTCGGTCATCATCGTCCTCCCGGCGGCGGTCCCTCCGGCGGCCCAGCCTACCGAGTCCGCCGGCCGCCGCCCCCGCCGCCCGCCGGTCGTGTCCGCGCGGCGTCGCGGCGAGCCTGCTCGATCCGGGATCGAGTGGCCTGGCAGGCCGAGCGAGGCCACTCGATCCCGGATCAAGCGTGATCATCTACCTCATCGGCGCAGGCGGCGGGCGCAGGGGCCGTCGTGGTCGGTGTGGAGCAGGCAGCGCCGGCCGCCGGGCATCCGCAGGTCGCAGAAGACCCGATGGTGTACGCCCTGGGTGTCCTCGGCCGAGACGGTGGTCTCGCCGGGGTCGGCCCACGGCATGATCAGCGTCCAGCGGCCGATGACCCGGGCCAGGCGCTGCGCGGTGGGCAGGTCGCCGGCGACGACGGGCAGGTGGATGACGTACCGCCGGGTCACCGGTCGTAGCCCCGGGCCCGGGCCTGCGCGGACTGCCAGTCGCGCAGGGCGCCCTTGACCCGGGCGGTCTCCCGGCGGCTCTCGGCGAGCGCGTGCTGGACGGCGGCCAGGTCGCCGGCGACCCGGTCGAGAAACGCGTACACCTCGTCGGGCGCCAGGCCGCGGCGTCCGAACCGAGCGCGGCGGAACCGGCGCCCGCGCACCTGCCAGGGCAGCAGACCGGCGTACGCGGCGGAGCGGTAGGTCGCCCCGCCAGCCGGGACTCGTCGCTGGTTCGGCATGTCGCCTGCCTTTCCACGTCCTGGATGGAGTGGGTCCGCCCGCTCTGCTCCGGCCGGGCGGACCCACCCCGCCCTGCCACCGCAGCTCCACTCAGCGGTACGGCAACAGGGCTGCTCAACAGGGGTGCGATCGGGGAAAGCGCGGCGGCCGTCCGGGGGGATCGTCCGGCCGCCGCGCTGTGGTCATCCTGCGACACTCCGGAGTGGAGCCGCAACGTTCCGGGCGGCAATTTCTCGCGTGTGCATTGACTTTCTTTGCTGAACGGTTTAGGTGTTACAGAGACGGGTGACGCAGTGTTGCGTACCGAAATCAGGGAGTGTGCGAATGCCCGAAGACATCGGATCGACCGTGCCGCGCCGCCAACTCGGCCGACTGCTGCGCCAGTTCCGCAACGAGGCGGGGGTGACGCTGGACGCCGCCGCCGAGGCGCTGGAATACAGCCGACAGAAGATCTGGCGCCTCGAATGCGGCATGGGCTCGGTCCGGGTGCTCGACGTCAAGGCCATGTGCGAGCTGTACGGGGTGTCGCCGGAGATGACCGAGGCGATGCGCGGGCTGGCCACCGAGACGAAATCGAAGGGCTGGTGGCACGCGTACGGCGACGCGGTACCGAACTGGTTCGAACTCTACGTCGGCCTGGAATCCGCCGCCGCCCGACTACGGCAGTACGAGGAGACGCTGATACCCGGCCTCCTGCAGACGCGGCAGTATGCCCTCGGCCTCGCGCGTCTCGACCAGCCGTCGATCGGCGAGGCGGACCGCGAGCGCTCGGTCGAAGTGCGTCTGCAACGGCAGGGACTACTGACCCGTCGGCTCCCGCAGCCACCCCGTCTCGAGGCCGTCCTGTCGGAGGCAGTGCTACGCCGCACGGTTGGGAGCCGCAAGGTGATGGCCGAACAGCTCACGCACCTGCTCTCGGCGGCCGAACTGCCGTGCGTCAGCATCCGGGTGCTGCCCTTCGCCGCCGGGGCTCACTCAGGCGCCGTCGCAGGCTCATTCGTGATTCTCGACTTTCCGGCGACCAATGGCGGCCGAACCGTGCCGGAGCCATCCGTGGCCTACAGTGAGTCGCTCACTGGGGCGCTCTACCTCGACAAGCCCGACGAGCTGGCGGCGTACCAGGGCGTGTGGCGCAGCCTGGAGCGGCAGGCTCTTGATGAGGCACAATCGACAGACATGATCAAGAGGCTCATCGGGGAGATGCGGCATGACTGACCTGACCGGCGCCGTCTGGCGCAAGAGCACCCGCAGCGGCGGCAACGGCGGCAACTGCGTCGAGGTCGCCGACAACCTCCCCGGCCTCGTCGCCGTACGCGACTCCAAGGACCCGGCCGGTCCGACGCTCACCTTCTCCCCCACCGCCTGGGGCACCTTCGTCCGCGCGGCCCGCTCGGCCAGCTGACCTCGCGCATAGCGAACAGCGACCGCCGTATGCCCCTTCCGCTCGACCTTCTCGGCGCCCCGCCCCGCCGAGCCCGGCAAGGTCACGCTCGATCCCGGATCGAGTGGGCTCAGACGCGAATGGAAGCCACTCGATCCGGGATCGAGCACTCTCTTGGTGGCCCCGGCGGCGGGGTGTCTGGGATCCCGGCGGCGGGCGCTGAGGAACGACCGGTCCGGAGGAGGCTCAAGCTTTGCGGCTTTCCCGTGCGCGGTGTTGGGTGCGGTAGGTCCGAGGTGAGATGCCCAGCTCCCGGTGGAACATCTGCCGGAGGTTGGTGGCCGAGCCGATGCCGGTACGCTCGGCGATTCTCTCCATCGATTCGTCGCTGACCTCGAGCAGCCGCTGCGCGGCGAGTACCCGTTCCCGGGTGAGCCATCGGTGCGGGCTCATCCCGGTGAGCCGGTGGAAGTGGCGGGCCAGGGTGCGGGGGCTCATGTGTACACGGGCGCCGAGCGAACTCAGTGAGCACCGCTGGTCCAGATGCTGTCGCATCCAGTCCAGCAACTCCGGCAGCGGGTCGTCGGGCTCCTGGCCGAGCGGCACGTCGACGAACTGGGCCTGTCCCCCGGCGCGGTAGCCGGCGAGAACCAGCCGGCGGGCGAGCGCGGCGGCGGCGTCGGCGCCGAAGTCGGCCCGTACGACGTGCAGCGCGAGGTCGATGCCGGCCGACATGCCGGCCGCGGTAAGGATGCCACGGTCGTCGATGAACAGCGCGCGTGGGTCCACGGAGGCGGCCGGAAAAAGCTCTGCCAACAGCGGAGCCATCGCCCAGTGTGTCGTCGCCCGGCGGTGGTCGAGCAGGCCGGCGTGGCCGAGGATGAAGGCACCGGTACAGATCGACATGATCCGCGCCCCACGGCGGTGTGCGCGCCGTAACGCCGTCAGCAACGGCCGGGGCGGAACCTCGTGCTCTTTCGTCCAGCCGGGCACGATCAGCAGGTCGGCGGATTCCGCCTCGTCGAGACCGTACGGCGCGTGGACGGTAACCATGCCGTCGAGTTGGACAGAACCCGGCGTGGGGGCGCAGGTTCTGGTGCGATACCAGGAGCCGAACCGCGCGGAGTAGTCCACGCCGAAGATCTCGTAGACGGTCACGTAGTCGAAGCTGCCCGCGCCGGTGTAGGCCAACATGGCCACGTCGGGCCCGTCGCGCTGCATCACGAACCTCCTGCACCGCACCCGGCAAGAGCCGATCCGGGGCCGACCATGCGGGAGCGGCCTCGCGGGACGCGTGGTGTCGCGGGAGAAATGGTAGAGCAGCCCAGTGGCGCGGGAACCGACGCGGTCCGGTCACGTCTCGACAGGATCAGGTCAGCTGCCCTCCGGCGGCGCCCGCGCTGGTCGGTCACGGTCCTAGCGTGAGTTCGGGCTGGTCAACGAAGGCGGGCCCGGCACGTCAAGGCACTACGCGATGGAGGGCGGTTGCCGTGAGTGGTACAGCTGGCACGTTTGGACGAAGGACGTTTCTGCTCACCGCCTCGGCGGTGGGGGTCGCCGGTGCCGTAGGTGTCGCGGAGGGGGCCGGCGCCACCACGCCGCGGCGGTGGACGCCGGGCTCACGCTCGGTCGGCGCGTACGTGGTGACGCCGCTGCTCGACGCCGCAGGGCCGTTCTTCCTCGACCGGCAGGCCGCCTTCCCCGACGCGACGCCGGCCGACTGGGCCCGCGCCCGCCGCCTCGACCCGGACGCGTTCGGTCCCGGACAGAGCTGGCACCTCGACTTCCGCTGCTTCCTGGTACGCGGACCGCGTGATCGGCTGATGCTGGTCGACACCGGCGTGGGGCCGGACGGCAGTCCCGCCGAGGCATGGGCGCCGACCCCGGGCCGGCTGCCCACCGCACTCGAACGCGCCGGCATCGATCCGGGCGATGTCGACACGGTGGTGCTGACCCACCTGCACGAGGATCACTACGGCTGGTCGGTCGGCCCGGACGGGACGCCGATGTTCCCCAACGCCCGCTATGTCATCCAGCGGCGGGAAACAGCGGCGCTCGCGGCGGGCGACTCGGCCATGGGCTACGTCGTCGACCCGCTGCGCGCGGCCGGACAACTGGACGAGGTGGACGGCGTCACGCGCCTCGCCACCGGGCCGGGACGATGGGGCGGCTCGATCCGCGTCGTACCCACGCCCGGCCACAGCCCGGGGCACCAGTCCGTCGTCGTCGACGACCGCACCACGCAGGTCATCGTCACCGGTGACGTGCTGGTACACGCGGTCCAGTTGGTCAACCCCGAGGTGAGCTACCGGTTCGAGGCAGACCCCGAGGTGGCCCGTCAAACTCGGCGACGACTCCTCGACGAGGCCCGTGGCCGGCGAACGGTCCTGGCCACCGCCCATCTCAACCGGCCCTGGGTGGAACCTCCTCGATGATGTAGGCACGCAGGTCGTGGATCGAGCGCTGGTCATCGCGCCCGGCCAGGATCTGGTCGTGCCTGCATGCCTTTCTCATGATCTGGCGACGTTCGTGGCGACCCGCCGCCGAATCTCCTTCAGCGTGGCGATCTCACCGGTCATCGCATCCTCGGCCGACCAAAAGTCAAGCCCGTCGGTCGCTTTGCGTGTCGGCGAGATACCCGTCCCGTGCACCTCGATCTTGACCGCTTCACCGGCCGCCGACGGCGACTTCAGGACCTGGTCGCGATAGCGGATGCGGCCGTCGGGAAGCAGTTCGGCGACGTACTGCTCGCCTCGATAACGAGCATAGAGCCGGGTGCCGGAACGGAGGCGACCTGCCCGGATCAAGTCGATCACCTTGATAGCTCGTTCAGCGTCGGACACCTGCCGCTTTTGGCTTCGAGGCGCGGCGGAAGACATCACTCTCGGGAGAGCCGGGGGCTGGGACGGGATTGGCTGGTCAGCCGACCTGGGCGAGGCCGGCGTTCTGGTACCCGGAGAAATGCCGGTAGTGGTAGACCGGAGCGATCCAGTCGAGGATGGGAAGTCGAAGGCCGCGCGAGCCCGGATCAGGCTCGACCGGATTTCGTCCCGCGTCAGCCGGGGCAGCCGCCGATCGAGGAGGGCAACCAGCTCGGACACCGGCTCACCATCACCAAAGAGCTCGATCAGTTCGGCGTGGACCTGTCGGTCGACGAAGTGGCCCTTCCACAGTTCCTCGATCCTGTTCTCGCGCATGTTGTCCTTGCCGAGCAGAAACAGCACCTCCGTAGCCGCCTCGATGTCGTCCTCGAGGCGGACCGCCTGGAACAGTTTGTGTTCGATCGGCACGGGTGCATGGGCGTTGTAGATCCGCCACTCGGCGCCGTCCGTCAGCGCCACCCACTCCACCCCAGCGGCGGTCGCGTAGCTGATAGTCTGGTTTGCCCAGCGTGGGTCATCCAGGTTCTCCCCCAGACCCTTCGCCTCGATGAAAAGCCGCGGGGTCCGGAGAAGCAGTAATGCGTAGTCGACAGGGTTATCTGTTCCTCGGCGCCGGTACTCACGATGCACCTCATCCGGATCGAAGAGATCCCAACCGAGCGCTCCGATGACGGGCTCAATCAGGCCCGCCTTGGTGTTCTGCTCACCGATACGGGAATGCTGTCTCCGAAGCCGGGAAAGTCGTTCGAAGCACTGCTTGAGCGCATCTTGTAGGTCGATCATATGCGGCTGTCCCCTCCCCTGCCCGGCCAGCCAATCGGCCTCTGCATCGCCGAATCGAGGCGAGCCAGCTGGTCCAAAAGTGACTTGATCTCGTCGGTGCCCGACCCGTCTGCCCCATGCAGCACCTGCATGTCAGCGAGTAGCTCCTCGAGCTGGCGCCGGGCTGCCGTCACGTCTCCGACTCCGGCGGCGAGCATAGCGATCTGCTGCCGCAGCGCGAACAGCTCCGGTGCGGCGGATGGCATCGCCCGACGCTCTTCCGCCAAGAGGGACCGGAGGGCTTCGAGTGCCGCCGCCGCATCGCCCAACTCCGCCTGGCAGACGGCAGCCTGCTGGCGGCAGTGCCAGATCAGTTCCTGGTCCGGCACCGGCCGCTCGGCCAGGTCCTCGGCGAGCCGGGTGAACTCCGGCAGCGCCTGCCGGTACGCGCCGGCGAGCACGTACAGGTTGGCCAGGTTCAGCCGCAGCTCCAGGATCCTCGGCTGCCTGGCAGCGGGGCCCTTCCGCACGGGCCGGAGCGCAGTTTCGAGCAGCTCGGCGGCCTGGTTGAACCGTTCTTCCTCGGCCAGATCCCACGCGCGTTCTTCCACGGCTGCCAACTCGTCGAGGGACGGCGCGGCCACCGGCTCCGGCGCGGAGCGTGGCCGCACCACCTCAATGCGGGTCGGCGGCAAAGTGGTGCGGGGTGGCAGCGGCCCGAAGGGGTACCGGTAGGGCATCGTCGGGTCGACTCGGTGCCCGTCGGCGACGGTCATCGCGAGGTCGGCGGTCAGCTCCGGCGCGACCGCTCCGAGCGGGGCCAACACTCCGTACACCTCGGCGGCCGAGTCCGGACGATGCTGCGGGTCCTTGGCGAGCAGGCGGATGACGAGGTCCACCAGACTGTCCGCCACCCCGGCCCGGTGCTCGCTGACCGACGGGATCGGGTCGTTCAGGTGCCGGTGCAGCAGGCCGAGCGCGGTGTTCGCCCGGTACGGCGGCCGGCCGGCGAGCAGTTCGAACAGGATGCAGCCGAGCGCGTACAGGTCGGCCCGGGGACCGACCGCGGTGTTCAGGGCCTGTTCGGGGGCCATGTAGGCCGGTGTGCCGAGGGTGTGGCCGGTGGCGGTGAGCCGGGGCACGTCCGGACCGAGCAACGCGGCCACCCCGAAATCGAGCACCTTCACCGACCCGGCCGGGGTGACCATCAGATTCTGCGGCTTGAGGTCACGGTGCACCAGCGAGGCGGCGTGTGCGGCGGCGAGCACCGAGCAGATCTGTGCGCCGATCGCGGCGGCCCACGGTACGGATAGGTGACCCTGCTCGGCGATCAGGTCGGCCAGCACCATGCCGGGTACGAGCTGCATCACGATGTAGAGGTCGTCGCCGTGGTGCCCGACGTCGTGGACGCTGGGCACCCCCGGGTGGTCGAGCCGGGCGGTAACCCGGGCCTCCCGGATGAACCGTTCGATTGCACCGTCCCGCTCGCTGTCGGAGATGGCGAGCTTGCGGAGGAACTTGATGGCGACGGGCCGGTCGAGCTTCTCGTCGAAGCCGGCCCACACCTCGCCCATGCCGCCGTGACCGACCGGGTACGTCAGCTCGTACCGGTCAGCAACACGCTCCTGCGCTCGCATCCGGCTCCCCCTGTCAAGCAGCAGATTCCGCTGGTCGCCGCGCTAGGACCGTGCACCGCTGATGCCCGCCAGTTCCCGGTACGCCTCACGCACGGCGTGTTGGGCATCCAGGTCGTGGGCAGCGTTCTCGGCGGCGACGGCTGCGAGTTCGAGCGCGACCTGAATCCGGGCAAGTTCCGCCTCGTTCTCTTCCCACAACGTCCGCACTTTCTCGCGCTGTTCTGCAAGCATGCTCGCGGCGTGACTGCTCGGTACGGCCGCCAGTGCGGGCAGCTCCTGGCGGCGCACTTGGGGGCGTAGCGGACGCCGACGGCTGAGAACGTCGGCAGCCTCCCACAACGTCTGAGCGAGCAACTGCCCGCCCTCGACCGGATCGATCACGCGTTCCACGGTCGGCAGCGCGCGGCCGGCTCGCTCGGCCAACTCCAGCAGGTCGAAGAAGACCACACGTTCGTCATCGTCGAGCGCGTGGTGAAGCCCGGGAAACTTCGCCAGGTCTGCGGCCACCACCTCACCGGGCGGGGCCTTCGGCAGAGTCCTTGCCAAGCCGACGCCTAGCGCGAGCACGGCCAGGAAGAAGATCACCAGAAATGGCGCGCCGCTGAGGAACAGCCCGAAGGCACCGATCAAGACCAGCGTGGCGAGCACGATGATGCCGGCGATGTTGGGGTCTTTCTGTTGCACCGGCGTGGCTCGCAGCTCGGTGATGCTTCCCCACTCGCGCTTGATCGATGCTCTGGACACCTTGAGTGGCGCGACTGCGGCCACGGTTCGCGTGTCGTCTGTCGCGATCCAGAGGTGGAAGGGCTTGTCGGACGGGGACAACCGTCCTCCTCTCGGGAGCATTCAGTTAGGCGATGCCCTTACGGCGGCGGATCATTTGGTACGCCTGCCGGCGGGCGAACTGGTTGAGCTGTGAGCGCAGGCTCTCGTCGTCGAGGTAGCGCTGCATGAGCTTGCCGTTGTCGTCGTGCCGGGACAGGATCACGTCCTCGATCCGCCGGTCGCACACCACGCCGAAGTTGCTCTCGTCGTTGACCATCGCGGCGGCCTCGAGGGTGCCATCCTCGGCCAGGGCGACGATCTGCTGCTCGACCCAAACCTTGTCGGACTCACCCAGCCCGATACCGAACCGGTCGTTGAAGTCATCGATCAGCTCCGACAGGGCGACCTTCTCGAGGTCGTGCTGGCGGCCCGCTCCCCCGCCCACGAAGCCGGGCAGCATCTGCTCGCCCTCTGGGCTCAGCGAAGCGTCGTGCTCGCCGGTCTTGCTGACCCGCAGGTGGGTCAGCTGCACCTCGCCGATGTCGACGGACGGATCCTGCCGGCGGGGCAGCCGGTTGAGCAGCGCCCGCCCGTACAGGTAGAGCCGCTCCAGCTCCTCGTCGTGGTACGGCACGACCTGGCTGAGGAACGCGTACATGCGGGTGTAGTCGCGCAGCGCGGACCGGAACGTGTCCGCGGCCTCGGGGTCCTCGGCGGCCAGGGCCTTGTAACGGTCGACGGCCGGCTCGGTGAAGCGGTACAGGGAGGCGTGTGCCCGCTGGAGGGCGGTGTCGGTGGTGGCCGTGCGCTCGGCGGCGAGCAGCGCCTCGGCGTACGCCTGCATCTCGGAGTCGACGAGCAGCGCGTGGGCCATGACCGCGTGTTGCGCGGTGTAGAGCAGGTTCGGGTCGGTGGGGGTGGTGGCGGCGGTCTCGAAGTACGGCTTGAAGTGCTCCGCGATGTCGCCGGCCTCGTTGACGAAGTCGAGCACGAAGACGTCGCCCTGGGCCTTGAGCGGGTGAGTTCGGTTGAGCCGGGACAGGGTCTGCACCGCGGCGACGCTCTTCAGCAGCTTGTCCACGTACATCGTGGTCAGCAGTGGCTGGTCGAAGCCGGTCTGGTACTTCTCGGCGACGACCAGGATCCGGTACTCCACCGCGTGCTTGGCCTTCGGCGTGCCAGCGTGCTTGTCGTCAGCGGCGGTATAGGCAAAGCGCTCGGGCAACTCGCCCTCGCTGAACCCGTTGACGCGGGCTTCGGTGTGCTCGACGCCGTCGACCTCCAGCTCGCCGGAGAAGGCGACCAGGGAGTCGCATCCCACGTACCGGTGCAGCTCGACGTACTTCTTGATGGCGGTATGCAGGCGGACGGCGGCCTCGCGGGATCCGGTTACCACCATTGCCTTAGCGCGACCGCCGAGACGCGGCGCGGTGTGCTTATGGAAGTGCTCGACGATGATCTCCGCCTTCTGCGCCTGCATGGTGGGGTGCAGGCTGGCGAAGCGGGCGAGCTGCGCCCCGGCCTTCTTGGGGTCGACCTCCGGGTCGTCCGGGTTGGCGTTGGCGAGTTTCCAGTACGCCTTGTAGGTGACGTAGTTGCGCAGCACGTCGAGGATGAAGCCCTCCTCGATGGCCTGGCGCATCGAGTACGTGTGGAACGGCTGCGGGTTGCCGGTCACCGGGTGCGGCGTGCCGAAGAGTTCGAGGGTCTTCGGCTTCGGGGTGGCGGTAAACGCGAAGTACGACAGCGTCTCGTGCCGACCACGAGCCAGCGCCGACGCGGTGAGCAGGTCACCGGAATCGTCCACGTCGTCGCTGCCGAGCTTGAGCAGCACCTTCTTCAACGCGGCGGCCGAGTCGCCGGACTGAGACGAGTGCGCCTCGTCGACGATCACGGCGAACCGCTTGCCCTTGAGCCCCTGCACCTGATTGAGGATGTAGGGAAACTTCTGCATCGTGGTGATAATGATCTTCGCGGTCTCGCCCTGGAGTGCGGCGGCGAGCTGGGCGGAGTCCTTGTCGATCCGCTGCACCACGCCCGGCACGTGCTCGAACTGGAAGACCGTGTCCTGCAACTGCCGGTCCAGCACCACCCGGTCGGTAATGATGATGACCTTGTCAAAGACCGGCTCGTTGGGGCGCAGCCCCTTGGCCCGGGCGTCCTCGTCAAGCGCCGGCGCGGTGTGCAGGCTGGAGAGCCGGTGCGCCAGCCAGGCGATGGTGTTCGACTTGCCCGACCCGGCCGAGTGCATGACCAGGTAGTTGTGGCCGGAGCCGTTGCGGGCGGCGTGGTCGGTGAGCTGGGTGACCGCGTGCCACTGGTGGTAGCGCGGGAAGATCAGGCTCCGCGACTCCTTGTCGGTGTGCAGGAACCGCCGGACCAGGTCCATCCAGGTGTCCGGGTGCCAGATCTGCTCCCACAGGTAGGAGCTGCGGTAACCGGACGCTCCCGCCGGCGGGTTCCCTGCGCCGCCGGAGACGCCCGGCCCCTCGGAGCCGGTGTTGAAGGGCAAGAACCGGGTCTTGTCGCCGGCCAGCTTCGTCGTGACGAAGATCAGGTCGGGATCCACGGCGAAGTGCACGAGGGTACGCCGGGCGAAGAGCAACTCCTTCGGGTCGCGGTCTTTGCGGTACTGCTCTTTGGCGTCCTCGACGGTCTGGCCGGTGAGCGGGTTCTTCAGCTCAGCGGTGGCGAGCGGGATGCCGTTGACGAAGAGCACCAGGTCGAGAGTGTTGTTGTTGCTGGTCGAGTAGGCGAGCTGGCGGGTGACTGCGAGGCGGTTGGCACGATAGAGCTTGAGCGCATCATCGGTGATGGCGTGGGCGGGCTTGAAGTAGGCCAGCCGGATCAGGACACCCTTGTCCTTGACGCCGCGGCGGAGGACATCGAGCGGGCCGCGCTCGTCAAGCTGCTTACCGAGATACTGGGCAAAGTGCCGCTGCGCCTCGTTGGGGTTGTTCCCGTGGTACGCCAGCAGCTTCGCCCACGTGTCCGGCTGTGTAGCCCCGATAAACGCAAACAACTCGGCCGTGTCCACGCCCAACTGACGGTCGTAGTTGCTGGCCGCCCCGCGCAGCCACCCCGACTCCAGTAGCGCGGTTTCCATGGCGGCCTCGAACGACCGCTCCTGATGCCCCTCGCTCATAGGTCCACCCCCCGTGCCGTCGTCACGTCGATTTGCCCCGTCACTGCCGCTGTGATCAACGCTAGGCGCTTCTCATACATGCGATGGGAGAAGCGATCAATGACACCCCGAAGGCGATTTATTGCGTTAAGGCGGGAATCCAGCTCTACCCTCGCCGACACCTGAACATTCTTCGACGGCAGGTAAATCGGAAAGGATTTTAGAACATCATTATTGATGATTCGAACCCGAGAATACTGCGCCCAGCTCCTGATATCCTCCTGGGCGGCCCACAGTTGCCACGCCAAAAAACGTCCGTCCGTATTCTGGTTAGGTTCAAGCGCCGTTAGCTGCTGATTCCCCGTTGCATCGTGATTAAGGAACCCAACCTTGCCCAGGGACTCACCGATGCCAGTCACGAGGACGCTTCCAGCCGAGAAGATTGGTACCTCTTCTGCGACGGAGAGCGCGACAAACTTCTCGGCATCGCCAATTGACATCATTCCATCTATGGCGGCAGGCGTATACCACGGAATTTTTCCGTGCGAGCCGACGGAGTCCCGGTCCTTAAGTCCGGCTGGCGTCGTCCCCGTTCGAACGGAATGAACCGATCGCCTCAATGGCGCCCTCGAACTCCGGTCGGACTCTACTCCCGCATGCAACCGAACTCGGCCTGTGGCCTGCGCCGCACGAACTCTCAGCAACTCCGTAATCGCTCTAATCTGCTGACTCCGCAGAGAAAGGAGCCGATCGATGCGTGCGGTCTCGACGTCAAGGAAGTCCGCAATGCGCCGCTGCACCGTCAGGGCCGGCAATGCTTGGCGGTACTCCCCGAGCGCCTCCCAAGAGGTGCGAGGCATCTTGGTCCCGTATGACGTGGTATTCGCCCAGTCCAACCATGGCGAAGATAGAGTCACATAGAAAAGGAAACGAGAATCTAGTTCTGGTCCGGGTCGCAGGACAAGCAGTTCACTGGTTGCCGTGCCAGAAGCCGCAGGAGAATACGACTTGGCCAAGTACGGACGCAGCTTACTAAAGAGGACATCACCTGATCGGTGACGTACGCTATCGTCGGCCGCCTTCAACGAGCGCTCCCCAACCAGGAGGCGACCGGTTCCCCCTTCTATGTCCTCTAGAGCAATGAAGGGCTGCGGCGTTCCGTCCGACTTCTCGACCGGGTTCCGCACGACAGCCTTGATCCGAACTTCCCTCACCTCGCCACCTCGCCAAGCAAGGTCTGGATCTCGGCCTCGATTCGCCTAATCTCGGCGTCGATCTCCGCGAGCGGCCTGGGCGATTGATACACGTAAAAGTGCCGAGTGAAGGGAATTTCGTACCCAATCCTGGTCTTGGATTCGTCGATCCAGGCGTCGGGCATGTGTGGAAGTACTTCGCGCTTGAGGTAGTCGTGGATGTCCTGGTCGAGCGGCACGTTCTCGTTGTCGCGCAGATCGGCGTCCGGCAGCGGGTTGCCCTTGCGGTCGGTCTGCACCTCACCCTCCGGATCGCTGGCCGAGAACGCCTCCCAGACCGCCTTCTCCACCGCCGCAGGCAACTTCCCGAGCCCGTTCAGCTTCATCGCGAAGTCAACCCGTGTACGCGACTCCGTACCGATCAGCGACTTCGCTGCCGCCAGCAGCGACTCCCGCTCAACGTACTTGAGGACCGCCTTTGCCTCGGCCAGCAGCGCGATCGTCTCCTCGGTGATCTCAAAACGCAGCCGCAGCGGGCGCTCGACGGTGATCCGCTGGTAGCCGAAGTCGGTGGTCTTGAAGACTTTCACTTTGGCGTGCTGCAGGTGCTCCGGATCGTCCGCGATGGACAGCGCCTCCACGTACGCCCGGGTCAGCTCGGCGATCTGCTCACCGGTGAGCATCTTGCGCTTGTCGCCGAGGCTCTTGCGCATCCTGGTCCAGTAGTCGCGGCCGTCGAGCAGCACGACCTTGCGGCGCCGGGTCGGGTCCTTGCGGTTGGTGAGGATCCAGAAGTACGTGGAGATACCGGTGTTGTAGAAGAGTTGGTCGGGCAGGGCGACGATGCCTTCGAGGAGGTCGTTCTCCAGGATCCAGCGGCGGATCTCCGATTCCCCAGACCCGGCGGCGCCAGTGAACAGCGGCGAGCCGTTGAAGACGATCGCCAGGCGGCTGCCGCCGTCCTCGGGTCGCTTCATCTTCGAGATCATGTGCTGAAGGAAGAGCAGCGACCCGTCGTTGATCCGGGGCAGGCCGGCGCCGAACCGGCCGGCGTGGCCGCGGGCGGCCTCGTCCTTGACGAACTTCTCGACCTTCTTCCACTCCACGCCGAACGGCGGGTTGGCGAGCATGTAGTCGAAGCGTTCGTCGTCGTGGCCGTCCTGGCTGAACGAGTTGCCGAAGGCGATCTTCGTCGGGTCGCCGCCCTTGAGCATCATGTCGGAGCGGCAGATCGCGTACGTCTCGCCGTTGAGCTCCTGCCCGTAGACCTCGACGGTGGCGTGGGGGTTGTGCGCCTGGATGTGCTCCTGGGCCTCGGTGAGCATGCCGCCGGTGCCGCAGGCCGGGTCGTAGACCTTGCGGACGATGCCCGGGGTGATCAGGTCGTCCTCGTCGGGAGCGAGCAGGAGGTTGACCATCAGCTTGATGACCTCGCGCGGAGTGAAGTGCTCGCCGGCGGTCTCGTTACTGATCTCGGAGAAGCGACGGATCAGTTCCTCGAAGACGTAGCCCATCTGATGGTTGGTGACCACGTCCGGGTGCAGGTCGATGTCGGCGAACTTGGCGACCACCTGGTAGAGCAGCCCGGCCTCGGCGAGCCGGCTGATCTGGGTGTCGAAGCCGTACTTGTCGAGCACGTCGACCGCGCCGGGCGAGAAGCCGCCGATGTAGGCGCGCAGGTTGAGCGCGACGTGGTCCTGGTCGCCGAGGAGCTTGCGGAAGGACATCTCGCTGGTGTTGTAGAACGACAGCCCGGCGGTCTTGCGCAGCACCGGGTCCATGTTCTGCACGCCCATCTGCTTGAGCTGGGCGTGTTTGGCGAGCACCGCGTCCTTTGTCGGCTCCAGGACACAGTCCAGCCGGCGCAGCACGGTCAGCGGAAGGATCACCCGGCCGTACTCGGACTGCTTGTAGTCGCCCCGCAGCAGGTCCGCCACCGACCAGATGAAGTTCGCCAGCTCTTGGTGCTTGGTGGTCACCAGTTTCCTTTCGATTGCCTTAAGTCAAGCAGTATGGCCGTTGCCCCGGTTTGTTGGATTCCTCCGCTCGGCGGAGACGATCAACCGAACGTCAGCGGGGCGTTGCTGACGGACGATTCATACTTCGCTAGGCTCTGCTGTATGAGTCGGCGTGTGACAATCTCCGTCCCGGATGACGTGGCCGAGCAGCTGGACGCGCTTCCGGCTCGCCAGGTTTCCGCGTACGTCACCGAGGCGCTGCGCCGACGCCGGATCTCCGACGACATGCGTGCCGCTCTGCGGGCTGCGGGCCACGGCGAGTTCCCGTACGACCCGATCGGCGCGGCGCAGCGGCTGGCCGCCCACCAGGTCACGCCGGAGGCCCGCGCGGCAGCCATCGCCCGGGTCGCCGAGCTGCTGGGCCGCCCGGCCGACGAGTTGCGGGCGGAGCTGGACCGGCGCTCGGCCGCGTGAACCGGCCGTACTGGGTGCTCGACACCGGCGCGCTGCTGGCGTACGTACACGGGGTCCCGGCTGTCGGCGAGGCGCTGGTCGAGGTGGCCGACGCCGAGGGCACGGTAGCCGTGCCGCTGGCCTGCCTGTTGGAGGCGTACAGCCTCCTCGATCCCGTCGAGCACGAGTTGCTGCGGATGCTGCGTCGCAATCCCGCCGTGCGTACCGTGCAGCCGACGCTGGAGCTCGACAATGACGACGAGGCACCGACCATCGGCAGCATGGCCCGGCACACCGGCCGTCTCGGTGCCGGCCACGCCGCCTGGGTGGCGCTGGCCAACCAGGC
This sequence comes from Micromonosporaceae bacterium KJ-029, assembly GCA_005402585.1. Lineage (GTDB taxonomy): Bacteria > Actinomycetota > Actinomycetes > Mycobacteriales > Micromonosporaceae > Micromonospora. The sequence continues at coordinate 61,483 of BIFP01000048.1, forward strand.
GGGCGTCATCACCTCGCGGCCCGACCAGCTCCGGGTCGTGCTCGGCGAGGGCTGGGAGTTCCTGGAGGTCTGATCTCACCGTGACTCCCCGTCGGGGCGGACCGCTCCGCGGGCCAGCCCGTCGGCGGTGAGCTGGACCAACTCCGCGCCGAGCGACGCCGCCTTTCGGATCGCCGACTCGAAGGCGTCGAGCCGCTGGAACGCCTCTCCGTGTACCCGCTGCTCGTCGAGCGGCAGCCGCCGCACCTGGGCCCGCCGGATGTCGAACCGCAGCGTCCCGGAAAGGCTCGACGTCTGCTTCTCGTTAGTCGACGTCCGCAGCTGCCCCGCGAGGAACCACGAATCGAGCGCCGCCGGGTTCGGCCGCAGCAGGTAGAGGTTGCGCCCCAGCAGCGCCCCCTCGGCCGTCACCACCCGGGCGGTGAGCTGCCGGGCGATCATCGGCACCACCACGTCCCCGACCGCGAGCCGGATCTCCTGCCCCAGCCGACCGCCGTCCTGACCGGAGGGGCCTTCGCCGTTCAACACGTCCGGCGCGGTCAGCACCGGCGGCCCGCCCGCTGTCGCCTCGCCGCCCTCGGATGACCCGGCGCGGATCGGGCCGATCAGCTGCAGCGCCCCCGCTCGGGCAAGCTCCCCCACCGACAGGAACTCCCCGTCCGGCCCCTCGGGCGCGGGCGTGACCTGCGGCATCAGCGCCGGCAGGTCGGCGACGATGGCGGCCAGCCGCTCTCTGGTGCGTACCAGATGCTCTGCGGATGCCTCGCCCCCGACGGCGGGTTGGCGGCGCGCGGGGGTGAGGTCAACCTCCTCGTCGAGCAGTTCGATCACCGGTACCGCCCGGGCGAAGCCGGCCTCCTCGAACTCGGCGTCGGGAGCGACGGTGAAGGCCCGCCACGCCGCAAGGATCCGCGGACCGGTCTCGGTGAGGTCGCCGCCGGCGGCGTCGACCAGCAGCATCCGCGCTGGTGGTGGCGCGTCGGGCGTGGACCGCCGCAGCACCCACAGGTGCAGCGGTACGCCGTGCGGCGCGGCCGCACCGGGTGGAAGCGCGATGACTGCGCGGAGGGCGCCGCGGCGCAGCAGTTCGGCGCGGATCCGGCGGCCGGCACGCCGGCTGGCCACGGTGGGCGGCATCAGCAGTACGGCGTGCCCACCGGTACGCAGGTGGGCCAGGGCGTGTTGTGTCCAGGCCAGCTCCGGTTCGGTACGCGGGGTGGTGCCGACGATCCAGCGGGGATCGTGGCCGAGTTCCTCGTCGCCCCAGTTCGTGACGCCGAACGGCGGGTGACACACAACGGCGTCGAAGGCACGGCCGGCGAAGGCGTCAGCACGCAGTGAGTCGCCGGTGCAGACTTCGGCCGGTACGTCGCGTAGCGCCAGCCACAGGTCGGCGAGCCGGGCGAGGTCCTCGTCGAGTTCCTGCCCGTGGGCGGAGGTGCAGTCGGCACGGACGGCAGCGCGCAGGACGGCACCGGAGCCTGCGGCCGGGTCGAAGACGGAGCCACCGGCCACGTTGGCGAGCGCGACCATCAGGTCGGCGATGTCGTCGGACGTGGCGAAGGAGCGCCCGGGGCCGGGTGCGGAGAAACGCTGCCACAGCTCATCGAACGCGCCCTGCGGGTTCAGCTCGTCGGCGAGGGCGTCGATGTCGGGCAGCAGGGGTGTGAGCTGCGGGTCCGCTGGTCGGTGGGTGCGCTGGCCGCGTTGGCGGGCCAGCAGCAGGGCACCGACGGCGGCGAGGCCGGCGGCCGGGGATTCGCTGGCCGCGGCGAGGCGCCGCCAGAGCCGGTCTGCGGCGGCGAACTCGGGGAGCTTGCCCTGGGCGCGTAACCACTGCTCGATCTGGATGAGGTCGAACTCGGGGCTGGCCGCGGTGCCGCTGACCGGGGCGGGGAAGTCGACGTGCCGTTTGCGCCAGTTGCTGACTGCGGCGCGGCCGACCCCGGCGAGCCGGGCGATCTCCGCCGCCGTGATGGTCGGTGTCTCCTGCACGTCCGAAGTGTGTCACATCTGTCAAGCGTCATGTCCGTTGACAGGGTTCACAGATGGTGCTCTCATTGACGCCGCCACGTTCACAGCAGGAGGACAACAATGCGCAAGACCACGACCATCGCCCTGTTCGCGACCGCGCTCATCGGGCTGGGCTGCGGTGCCGGAGCCACCGACGAGGCCGGCGGTGCGGGCGGCGACGCCGCCAAGGACGGGGAGAAGGCCGCGAAGACGGCGAAGATCGGCGACTCGGCCCGGGACGGGAAGTTCGAGTTCACCGTCAAGTCGAACAAGTGCGGGGTGAAGAAGGTCGGCAACGACCTGCTCGGCGCGAAGGCGCAGGGCCAGTTCTGCCTGGTCACCATCAACGTCAAGAACATCGGCAAGAAGGCGCAGATGTTCGACGGCAGCAGCCAGAAGGCCTACGCGGCCGACGGCACCGAGTACTCGTCGGACAGCGCCGCCGCCCTCTATGCCAACAAGAACGCCGAGACCTTCCTCAACGACATCAACCCCGGCAACCAGGTCACCGGCGTGGTCGTCTTCGACATCCCCAAGGACGTCAAGCTCACCAAGCTCAAGCTGCACGACTCGCCCTTCTCCGGCGGCGTCACCGTCGCCCTGACCAACTGATCCCCATCCGCCTCAGGGCGGGCGGCACCCGCCCGCCCTGCTGGCTCGACCCGGCCATTAACAGCCCGAAACCTGCTCACCTTTGGGCCCAAGGTCCCGTGCATTCAGAAAGGCTTGTTCCTCATGAGAAGGGCAATCTGGGTCACCCTATTCATCGCGGCCCTTGCATTGACCGCCTGCGGCGCAGCGACGAGCGGTAGTACGACTACTGCCGCATCGCCCACGGTTCCCGTCGGTGTGCCGAGTGCGACCGCTCCCCGGGCAGCCACCGTGAACGTCGATATCCACTGCACCAACGGCTTGTACTGCGTCAACATCGACGGCTACAGCTGCATCTTCTCGGACAGCTTCACGCGCTACCCGAGCCAGAGCGTTACCGTCTCGGACCCGGCCGGCGAAATCCTGGCCGCCCTGTCGCTGCCCTTGGACGGAAAGGTCTCCGGCAGCGCGGACAGCGGAGACTACCGCTGCACGGCCGCTCTGAGGTTCGAGGTGCCCAACAGGGCCTTGTACCACGTCGACGCCTTCGGCTTGAACAACAAGACAGACAAGGCCCCCTTCGCCCTCTCCGTTCCCTGATAGGAGGCGTCCGTGCGTCCCGACGAGTTCCTTCGCGCCCTGGATCTGCTTCCCGCCGCCCTGCGCGAGCGTGCGTTCGCGATGCGCGCCTACGTCCGGCCGACCGGGTGCGAGGAGTGCCAGCGAATCGGCGACGCACTGCGGCTCAGCCTCACCGCCGCGCGCTACGACGAGTACACCTCGGCCGGACAGTTGCTCGACACCGCCGAGCAGCAGGCCGTCGGCCACGGTTCGACCTGCCACGCCCAGCCCGACCAGCAACGGGGTCGCGGCCGGGTGAATCGCTGGGCGAAAGCCTCCGCACCCGTGGTCGCCGCGACCGACGCCAGCTGGAAGGGACGTGCCGGCGGCATCGGGTACGTCGTCAGCGACGGCCACTACGGCCTGCGCGGCCGGGGCACCGGCCCGATGGACCCCACCGGGTTCTCCCGAGTCCTGATCAACGAGCTACGCGCGGTCGAGTTCCTGCTGTCCGCGTACGACGCGGCGCCAGCGGGGATGACCGTGTTGCTGGACAGCCTTGCCGCCCTGCGGTACCTGCACTGCTGGCAGGCCGGCGAGACGGCGGCCATGCCGGCGGACTACAGCCTGCGTACCCGCAGGTGGTCCGACCAGCCGACCCTGGTGCGGCTCGCCGGGTTGGTGAGCCGCCGGCCGGATCTGTCCTTTACGCATGTCAAGGGGCACACCGGCCACCCGCTCAACGAGGCCGCCGACAGCCTGTCCCACATGGCACGGCGGCGGCTCGGCGAGCCCTTCGACGTTCGCCAGCGGGCGCACGCCCTGGTCGACGCCTTCCTGCACGACTGGCACGCGACGGTCGCACGGTTGACCCGCTCACGCCCGGTGTAGCCGTCGCTCGCCGGGTTCACCCGGTCGGCGTCCGGAGCTCTCGACCCGCCTGACGCAGACGGCCTGATCCGTTCACGCCATCAGCTCGACAGCGTCGCCGTACCCCTCCCACCTCTCCTCTGCCGCCAGTAGCACGTCACCCCGGACCCGCACACCCACGCCCATGGCGATTTCAGCGAAGGGAGCACCGGATGGAGTCGCACCGGCGGAACCAGCAACCGCGCGACGAGGGCGAGGAAGCCCTCGGGGTCGACGCGTACCAGATCATGGCGCGCCGCGCCGTGCAGGCGCGGCTGGCCGCGCTGCCGAACCGGCCCGAGGACGCCGAGGTCCGGCTACGGGGCCTGCTGGAGATCTACGAGGAGCTGAACGCGCGCGGCCACCCGGAGCCGTTGACGCTGCTGGCCGGGGTACTGGGCATCCCGGTGGACGTCCTTGTCGTACACCTGCGGGCCGCGCAGCGGGGATGACCCGGAGAGCACCCGCCAGCATGCCCGGAAACTGATAGCTTGGCCTGGTAGGAGTCGAATTCGCATTTCCTCCGGAGTGCGGAGGTAGCGGTGTCGCATCCGATCGGATCCGCGCGGACGGGCCGTCCCGTGGGCAGGCACGGTCGGCGGCGCCTGCCGGCGACGCTCGCGCTGGCCGCCGTCGTACTGTCGGGTGCCGGCGGGGTGGCGTGCACCAGCGAGGCGCCACGCGCGGGCGGGGTTCCGGGTGCCGGTCCGGTGGCGGATTCCGGTCGGGTCGCGGATGCCGGCGGGCCCGCGCAGGCGGACGGCCCTACCCAGGCGGACGGTCCCACGCAGGCGGACGGCCCGGTGTGGGCCGGTGGCCCGCCGGATCCGGACCAGCCGGCGGACGGTCCACGACCGACCCCGTGCGCGACCGAGCCCGCTGCGGCCGAGGGCGGCGACGCCGCCGAACAGGCGCCGACCACCTCCGGCAAGCAGGTGTGGAGCTTCGCGTCCGCGCCACAGTTGCACCCGATGCGGGTCACCGTCACCACTCAGCGCACGGGGACCGCGCCCGGGCAGGTCTTCGTCGCCCCGTACAGTCGTTCGACCATGGTCGGCCAGACCGGGTCGCTGATCCTGGGCGACGGCGGTGATCCGGTGTGGTTCCGGCCGCTGCCGTCGACGAGCCTGCAGGCCGCCGATTTCAAGGCCCAGACCTGGTACGACCCGGCGACCGGAATCTCGCAGCCGGTGCTGACCTGGTGGCAGGGCACGATCGCGGCCCCGTCTACGCACCCGGGCGGGGCGGGGACGCCGACGCGCTCGCCCCTGCCGGAGCCGGGCGGCTGCTACTACGTCTACGACTCGCAGTATCGGCTGCGGCAGACCGTCGCCGCGCGCGACGGCTTCCGTGCCGACCCGCACGAGTTCCTGCTCACCGGGCGGGGTACGGCGCTGTTCATCGCCTCCCGGCCCGAGCCGACGGACCTGCGGCCGTACGGGGGGCCGGCCGACGGCGCGATCCTGAACAGCGAGGTGCAGGAGGTCGACCTGTCCACCGGCGAGATGGTCTTCTCGTGGAACGTCCGCGAGCACGTCGACCCCGCCGAGTCTCAGGTACCGGCCGCCGACGCGGTGTCCTCCGGTGGGGTGTGGGACGCGTACCACCTGAACTCGGTCGACGAGGGCCCCGACGGGCAGCTGTTGATCTCGTCGGGGAACATGTGGGCGGTCTACGCCGTCGACCGCGGCAGCGGCGACGTCCGGTGGCAGCTCGGCGGACGCCGCAGCGACTTCACCTTCGGCCCGGACGCGAGCTTCCGGTGGCAGCAGGACGCCCGGTTCCGGCCGGACAACCGGATCAGCATGTTCGGCGACGGCTGCTGCGACCAGCCCGGCAACGCGCCCGCCCCACAGTCGCACGGGCTCATCCTCACCCTGGACGTCGACAACCGCACCGCGACGGTGGACCGGACTTACCACCACAAGCCCGCGCTGTTCTCGCAGTCGCAGGGCAACCTGCAGGCGTTGCCGAACGGCAACGAGTTCGTCGGGTGGGGGCCAAACCCGCACTACTCCGAGTACGCGGGCGGCGGCAACACCCGGGGCGACGGTCTGCGAAACCTGCTCTACGACGCGCGGATGCCCGGGGAGAACGTCTCGTACCGGGCCTACCGCAGCGAGTGGGTCGGCACACCGTACTACCCGCCTAGCGTGGCGGCCAGCCGTGACAGCGGGCAGAGCGTCGTCTACGCCTCGTGGAACGGGTCGACGCAGACCCGGGCGTGGCAGGTGCTCGCCGGCCCCGAGCCCGAGTCGCTGACGGTGGTGGTGGAGCACGCCATGCGGACCGGGTTCGAGACGGCGGTCGGCACCGACAACCCGGGACCGTACTTCCAGGTGCGGGCGCTGGACCAGGATCGTACGGTCCTCTCGACCTCCCCCCTGGTGCGACTCGGCGGCTGACGCCCGGCCGCGCGACGCCGGGGCAGTTTCACCATCACCACCTCCGCTTTCGTCGTCTTAGCGAAAAGTTGTGCCGAAGTCTGGCGTAAGCCATGGACATGTCTACATTCCTTTTGTTAGCTTCGGCCCCACGACATCGACCACCATTCACCCTTAACGTCCAGATCCTTCGCCCGCGTCGCTGGCCGCAGCCGCGACGGGCGACTCAGTGCTGCCCGGACACCCACCCTGACCCCTTCGAGGAGAGAACAAACCCGCACGTCCCGACCTGCCCCGATCAGTCCTCAGTGGAAGGAGAGGCAGTTGAAGAGACGACTCGCGCTCGCCGTGGCGGGCCTGACCACCATCGCGCTCGTCGCCACGCCCACCACCTCCATGGCCGCTCCAGAGGCAGCCCCGCCAGGTGCGACAGCCGCTCCCCCGGAGTCGGCCTTCCAGAAGGTCACCCTCAACGACTCCCCCGGCGAACCGATGGACCTCGCCGTGCTACCCGACAACCGGGTGCTGCACGTGACCCGCAAGGGCGAGGTCTGGCTGCACGACCCCACCACCGGCCGCAACACCATCGCCGCCACCCTGGACGTCTACCAGCACGACGAGGAGGGCCTGCAGAACGTCGCGATCGACCCGAACTTCGGCAAGGGCGGGAACAACTGGGTCTACCTGTACTACTCACCGCCGTTGGACACCCCGGTCGACGACCCGTCCACCCCGGACGTCAACGAGGGTGACGCGCCGGCCTGGGGCACCGAGGCGGACTTCGCGCCGTTCAAGGGCGTCATCCGGCTCTCCCGGTTCCGCCTCGTCAAGGACAAGCTGGTCCTCTCCACCGAGCAGCGGATCCTGGACGTGCCGGTCGACCGGGGCATCTGCTGTCACGTCGGCGGGGACATCGTCTTCGACGCCAAGGGCAACCTGTACCTGTCCACCGGCGACGACACCAACCCGTTCGAGTCCGGCGGCTACGCCCCCATCGACGAACGCCCCGACCGCAACCCGGCGTACGACGCGCAGCGCAGCTCGGCCAACACCAACGACCTGCGCGGCAAGATCCTCCGCATCAAGGTCAACGCCAACGGTTCGTACAGCATCCCGGCCGGCAACCTGTTCAAGAAGGGCACGACCGGCACCCGGCCGGAGATCTACCTGATGGGCCTGCGCAACCCGTTCCGGATCGAACTGAACCGCAAGACCGACGAGTTGTACGTCGCCGACTACTCGCCGGACGCGCGTCAGCCCGATCCGCTGCGCGGGCCGGCCGGGCAGGGCAAGTGGTTCGTCGCCCGCAAGGCCGGCAACCACGGCTGGCCCTACTGCGTCACCGCGCAGCTGCCGTACGTGGACTACGACTTCGCCACCGACCGGTCCGGGGCTACGTTCGACTGCGCCGCGCCGGTGAACGAGTCACCGCACAACACCGGGCTGCGGAAGCTGCCGCCGGTCGAGCAGCCGGACGTCTGGTACGGCTACGACCTCTCCGACCGGTTCCCCGAGCTGGGCACCGGCGGTATCGGACCGATGGCCGGGCCGGCGTACCAGTACTCCTTCCCGACCACCCGGGGTCGCGCCCCGGTGGCCTGGCCGGCTTACTACGACGGCAAGCCGCTGTTCTACGAGTGGACCCGGGACTACGTGAAGGCCTTCCAGCTGAACCGCGGCGGCAAGCTGAGCGGGATCGAGTCGGTGCTCCCCTCGATCGTCTTCGACAACCCGATGGACCTGGAGTTCGGCCCGAACGGCGCCCTCTACGTGCTCGAGTACGGCGACGGCTTCTTCAGCGAGAACCCGGAGGCGCAGCTGGCCCGGATCGACTACATCGGCTGGGACGGCAACCACAGCCCAGTGCCCCAGGTGTCGGCCTCACAGACCAACGGGCTCCCGCCGCTGACCGTCGAGTTCTCCAGCGAGGGCACCACGGACGCCGACGGCGACCGGCTGACGTACGAGTGGTACCTGGACGACGACAACAAGGTCGACTCGCGCTCGGCCAACCCGACGTTCACGTACCGCAAGAACGGCATCTACCACGCGACGCTGAAGGTGACCGACCCGAAGGGACGGTCGGCCGCCGCGTCGGTCCGGGTGGTGGTCGGCAACGCCGAACCGGTGGTGGAGCTGGTCGCGCCCGTCGCCGGCCAGCCCTTCACCTTCGGCGACACCGTGCGGTTCGAGGTACGGGTCACCGACGACCAGCCGGTGGACTGCGCCCGGGTCAGCGTCACCTACGTCCTGGGCCACGACGACCACGGACACCCGCAGACCACCGCCAACGGCTGCACCGGCTCGATCACCACCACGGTGCCCTCCGGGCACGACCCGGAGACCGACAACCTGTTCGCCGTGTTCGCCGCCTCCTACACCGACGCCGGTGACGACGGACTGCCGGCCCTGACCGGAACCGACGAGGTCGTCCTGGTTCCGACCCGTTAGACCACGACAGGAGTGAACATGTGTTACGGATTCGACGGAACGGCAGCGCTGCGGCGCTCCGTCATTGACCGGCGCGGCCTGTTACGCGGTTCGCTGGCGGCGGTAGCCGGCGTCGGGCTCGCCTCTTCCGGGATCGGCGCGACGGCTGCGACCGCCGGTCCCGGCAAGACCGGGCGCAAGCACGTACCCCCGGGCCTGATCAGCCTGCAACTGTGGACGGTCCGCGACGCCCTGTCGGGTGCGCCCGGGTACGACGCCACCCTCCGGCACCTCGCCCGGATCGGCTACCCGAAGGTGGAGCTGGCGCTCGGCTACTTCGGGCGCAGCGCCGCCCAGTTGCGCAGGTTCCTGGACAGCATCGGCATCAAGGCCAGCTCCAGCCACGACGGGATCAGCGCCGACCCCGCCGCCCTGCGGGAGAAGATCCAGAACGCGGTCACCCTCGGCCAGAAGTTCATGGTGGTGCCGTACCTGTACTCCGAGAACGCGGACGACTGGAAGCGCTGGGCCGAACAGATGAACGTCGAGGCCGCGGCGGCACGCAAGGCCGGCCTGCGCTACGGCTACCACAACCACGCCCACGAGTTCACCATCGACCTCGGGCGTGGCCGGCACCCCTGGGACGTGTTGACCGCGGAACTCGATCCCAAGCTCGTCCACCTGGAGATCGACATCTACTGGGCGGTCACCGGCGGCATCAACTCCGGCGACGGCGTGGCCGACCCCGAGGGCTTCACCCTGGACGTCATCCGTGGCGCGCGGCAGGAGGTCCTGCAGTACCACGTCAAGGACCGGCACGCGGCCGACGGGGACATGGCCGACCTGGGCACCGGGATGATCGACTTCGGTCGGATCTTCCGGAAGCACTCGGTGCTCGAATACATCGTGGAGAACGACACCCCCGATGTGACACCCCAGCAGACGGCCGAGGTCGGCTACCGCTATCTGCGCAACCTGCGGTACTGACCAACCACGGACGGGCATCAGGGGCGGGCTGTCGCCCCTGGTGCCCGTCGGGCCGGCGCCTCGACCGATCCGGGGCGGGCGTGGCCTGGCACAATCGCCGCCATGAGCGCTCCCGAGCTGGTGTTGGTGCTGCGCTACCGCAAGGCCGTCACCTACGGCCTGCACGTCCTGCTCGGCGCCCTGGAGCAGCACACCACCCGGACCCGCTACGACGTGCGCTTCGGCGAGACGCCGGAGGCGACCGCGGCGCACATCCGGGACGCCGCGCCCTCGGCGACCCGGGTGCTCGTGCTGTGGTCGTTCTACTCGCCCGACGCCGACGCCCTCGCCCGGGAACTCGCCGACATCCGCTCCCAGGCCGACGCGCCGAACGTGGCGCACCTCGCCGGCGGAGTGCACGCGACCGCCGAGCCGGTGCAGACCCTGGACGCCGGCTGGGACATCGCGGCCGTCGGGGAGGGCGAGACGACGCTGCTGCGCCTGGTGGACGCGGTCGGCGACCCGACGGGCGTGGCCGGGCTCGCCTACCGGGACGCCACCGGTGCCGTGGTGCGCACCGGGCGCCCGCAGCGCCGACCACTCGACGACTTCCCGGGCTTCGCGCTGAGATGGGACAAATTCAACGCCCTGGAGATCACCCGGGGCTGCGTCTTCTCCTGCAGATTCTGTCAGACACCCTTCATGTTCTCGGCTCGCTTCCGGCATCGGAGCGTCGAGAACGTGCGGTGGCACGTCGACCAGATGCGGGCACGCGGTCTGCGCGACGTCCGGTTCATCACGCCCACGGCGTTGAGCTACGGCAGTCAGACCGAGGAGCCGAATCTCGACGCGGTCGAGGCGCTGCTGGCCAGTTGCAAGGAAGGGATCGGGCCGAACGGGCGGGTCTTCTTCGGTTCCTTCCCGAGCGAGATCCGGCCTGAGCACGTCAGCCGGGAGGCACTCCGGCTGGTCAAGAAGTACTGCGCGAACGACAACATCATCGTCGGGGCCCAGTCCGGCTCCGACCGGGTCCTCGACGCCGCCAAGCGCGGACACGGCGTCGAGGAGGTCATGCGGGCCGCGCGGCTCGGCATCGAGGAAGGTTTCCGGATCAACGTCGACATGATCTTCGGGATGCCGGGCGAGAGCGAGCAGGATGTCGCCGACTCGCTGGGGCTCGCTCGCGACCTGGCCGACCTCGGAGCGCGCATCCACGCGCACACCTTCATGCCGCTGCCCGGCACACCGTGGCGCGACGCCCCGCCCGGCGACGTCGACCCCGAGACGATCCGCGAGGTGGACCGCCTCTCGCAGCGCGGCGCACTCTACGGACACTGGCAGAAGCAACGCGACCACGCCGCCCGTCTCGCGGCGGCGGCCGAGGCGTACCCCCGCCCCGGACGCAGCCGAACGATCCTGCCTCAGATTCCAGTTCACCGGAAGCACACACCGGCTGGATAAAGGAGTCCTCGTATCGCTGAGGGCCCTATTCCGTCGGGGCAAGATCCAGCCGCACCACGTCGTCTCCCTTTGGCGTCGAACGGACAATGGCGGCCATTCGACTGTCGGCGCTTACGCTGATCGCTCCGAATTGACCGGACAGAGCACGCGAAAGCTCTCCACTGGCGGCATCAATTCGCCAGACACCCAACCTGTTGTTGTGGCGACCAGACACCAAAAGTGAAGTCTCGTCCGGAGATACCGCCAGGTCGTAGGGACCAGTAAAGTCTGGCCCTATCTGCCGGATAAGACCTGACTTGGGATTGAAAGCCACGGCATGCCACCGTGCAGTTTCGTCAAAAATGCTCTCGGCCTCGTTCGAGACAAGGAAGAAGATCTCACCGGATCGTCCCACGGCGAGATACCCTGCTCGTCCCGGTGTTGAACAAGCGGAACGACTGAAGAAATCTTGATCCAGATCGAATGGCACAAGTTGAGCCGGCTCATGTCTTGGGAAAGGAGCAACCTGACCATTGACGTACCGGGCGATACTCCAACAGTCATCGCCAAGAAACTCTACCCATCCGTCCGACAGGTCTTCATTCCAGGACACCAGCCACTGTGCACCCAACGTTGCCAGCTTAACGACCTTCCCGTCGTCCAGGACGGCGGCAATTCTTGAACTGACATGAGTCGTGGTGGCTTCGCAGTCGACAACAGCACCCAGCCTGCCATCCGGCAAGCTGGATATGGTAACTATTTCGGGGGTACCGCAAAAAGCCGTTGGCTGAACGGTCACCGGTTCGCCTCGGCCACCACTTGTGATCAACGCAAGTTCCGAAGGGTCGTGAGAGCCGACGTTGCGGAGAACGTAAAGTTGACCGCCCGGCAGCCACGCGACACTCCCGATGTGACCCTCATATGCCACCGCCAGCCGGTCAGGCTCAACGTCAGGGTCATTCCCGCAGCCACTGAGAACGACGACAGAGGCAACGACGATCGCCGCGACAGCCACACGCCAGCCCCGAGCCAGTTTCCCGTCGCCCCTGGCGATCGCCGCAGCCCCGTCTCCGGCCATCAGCAGCGCGGTGCGAGGTTCGTCGAGAGCGAGAAAGTATCCGCGGCGGGGCATGGCGGGACCCTACAACGGTGAGTTCGTGGGCCATCCCACGGGCCACAGCCGCTGCGCGTCGGTGGCCGCTGACCGCGCGTTGCAGAGCGTGACCGCCGGACGTCCCGAGGGACGTCCGGACGTGTCGAGATGAGGATGCCCATCCGTCAAGCCGGCCTCGCTCCACACTCACGCCAGGGTGCCGTGACGAGCGGTCGTCAGTTTGCCAGCCGGCGGGCGATGACGGGGATCACGATTGCGGCGGCGATCAGGTGTGCGAGCACGAGCGTGCACTCGGTGGCGAGATTGGCGTCGACCAGGAACGGTGGTACGAGCGACAGGGCGGTGAGTGCCACCGCGGTGCGGACCCAGATGCGGGCCGGCTGAGACGCCCAACGGCGGATCGCCAGGGCGATGAGGATGCCCACAACGCTGAAGGTGAACGTGAGCTGTGTGAAGCCGACCAGCGGAATCGACTCGCCGCTGTCGGCCAGCTCGAGATCGACACCGACGGCCACGGCGATGGCCGCGAAGGCCGTCACGGCGACGGCGGCGGCAGCCGCTGCGGCCAGGCCCGGCAGGAACAGTCGGCTGCGCTGCTGGCTGTGGGTGCTGAGCTGGACGGTGGGGCCGGTGGAGGTCATGGTAATCCTTTCCATCTGTCGCATTCTCGGTGCCGGCTCAGGCGTGGCTGGGCCGGATGTTGTGGTTGAGGTGAAAGACGTTCTGCGGATCCCAGACGGTCTTGAGGGTGGTCAGCCTGGCGAGCTTGGCGGCCGGGTATGCCCGGCGTACCCCGCGTTGCCCCTCGTCGGCGGCGAGCGAGTTGACGTAGACGCCGTCGGCGTACGGTTCGAGCGCGGCTCCGGCACTGCGAGCCGCTGCCATCCAGTTGTCGTCTTCGGATGGCTCGGTCCAGCGGGAGCCGGCGCCGAACTCGAACGTGGTGCTGCGGTGACCGAACGCGGCGTCGGCATCCGCGACGTCGGCGATCGCGCCACCGTATGCCTGCAGGCCGACGCCGGGCAGTTGGGTGCCGGCGTGTAGGTCTGCCGCGCCGCGCAGCAGGAAGGCCTCGATCGCGGCGGTGGGGAACTGGCGCAGGTAGTGCGCGCTGGAGTACCGGCGGTAGGCGTGGCCGCCGGTGCTGTCATCGCGTTGCTGGAGTTCGAGGTATGACGGGGTGGTGACCCGCTCGGCGACCGGGCGCCCGAGCGCACGCATCGCCGGCAGCAACCGGCGGCCCCCTGCAGGTTCCCCGACCCATACGAAGCCGACGGTGGCGATAGGGCCGCTGGCCGTGCTGTGGACATCGGCGGTGAAGGTGGCCTGCCGCGGCGCGACGGCGTTGAGGTCCCGCCAGCCTTCGAGCACCGGCACGGCGTCCTCGGCGCGGAAGTCGAACTCGGCGACCAGGGTCTGCGTTCCGGTGTGGTGCAGTTGGAAGTCGAAGTCCGTGACGATGCCGAAGTTGCCGCCACCGCCGCGCAGGCCCCAGTAGAGGTCGGGGTTCTCGGTTCGGCTCGCGGTCACCACCTTCCCTTCGGCGGTGACCATCGTGTAGGAGACGACGTTGTCGCAGGCCAACCCGTGTTGGCGGGCGAGCCAGCCCATGCCGCCGCCGAGGGTCAGGCCGCCGACCCCGGTGTGCGAGACGTTACCTGCGGTCGTGGCGAGGCCGTATGGCTGCGACGCCCGGTCGAGTGCGCCGAGCAGCGCGCCGCCCTGGACCCGGGCGCGCCGCCGGATCGGGTCGACCCGAACGCCGTTCAACGGGGTCAGGTCGATCATCAGGCCGTTCGCGGGGACAGCGAGGCCGGCCACGTTGTGCCCGCCGCAGCGCACCCCGATCTCCAGGTCGAGTTCGCGGGCCAGGCGCACCGCGGTCACCACGTCGGTGACGCTCGCGGCCCGCACGATCATCCGCGGGCGGCGGTCAATCATGGCGTTCCAGACAGTGCGGGCCGCGTCGTAACCCGGGTCGCCCGAGGTGAGGAGGCGGCCGTCGAGGCGAGGGCTGTTCGCTGTCGTCATACGTCTGAGCCTGACGGAAATCGGTACACCCGGTAAGGTCCGATTACATGGGCCGAACCAGGACCAATTCGAGCACGGCGGAGGACCTACTCATCGATGTCGACCGGTCCGCGGCCGAACCGCTGCACCGTCAGATCGCCGCCTCGATCCGGGGCAGCATCCGGGCCGGCCGGTTGCGTCTCGGGGCGTCCCTGCCACCCACCCGCACCATCGCAGCCGATCTGGGAGTGTCACGCGGGGTCGTGGTCGAGGCCTACCAGCAACTCGTCGCCGAGGGCTACCTCACCAGCCGGGCGGGCGGCTACACCCAGGTTGCGGTCGAGCCGGTTCCGACGCCAATGGATCGCCGCGCCGGGGATCGGCCGGCAGCCCGGATCGACTTCGGGTACGGCCGCACCGACGTATCGTCGTTTCCCCGGGCCGCCTGGCTGCGTTCGGTGCGCACGGTCCTCACCACCACGCCGAATGAACACTTCGCCTACCTCGACGGACGTGGCGTGCCCGAACTGCACGCAGCCCTGGCCGACTACCTCAACCGCGTCCGCGGCACGTCGGCCCGCCCGGAGAACCTCGTGATCTGCAATGGCTACGGCCAGGGCGTCGCGCTGCTGATCCAGGTACTCGCGGCGCGCGGCGCCCGCCGGCTGGCCGTCGAGGATCCATCTCCGGACGACGACGCCCGTCCCGTCGCGGCCGGCGCCGGCCTGGACGTGATCGGCATCCCGGTCGGGCCGGACGGCATTCTCGTCGAGGAACTGGAAAACACCGACGCAGACGCCGTCGTACTGACGCCCTCGCACCAGTGGCCCACCGGCGGGGTCCTGTCGGCCTCCGCGCGGGCCCGGGTGATCGCCTGGGCGCAGCGTCGACGCGCCGTGGTGATCGAGGACGACTACGACGCGGAGTACCGCTACGACCGCTCGCCCATCGGCGCCATGCAGGGGCTGGCGCCCGACACCGTCGTGTACTGCGGCACAGCGAGCAAGACCCTGGCGCCAGGGCTGCGCCTCGGCTGGCTGCTGGCACCGTCACACATGGTCGACGAAATCACGGCGGCCAAGGTACTGGCCGACCGCGGCTCTCCCGTCATCGACCAACTGACCTTCGCCGACTTCCTCACCCGCGGCGAATTCGACCGGCACCTGCGGCGCATGCGCCCGGTCTACCGCCGCCGCCGCGACGCACTCCTGGCCGCACTGCGCACACGGCTGCCCGAACTGAAACCGGTCGGTGTCGCGGCGGGCCAACACGTCGTAACCTGGCTCCCGCACGACCTCGACGAGGCCGCGGTCGTGGCCGCCGCCGCCCGGCACGGACTGGTCGTGCAAGGCATCTCCCAGTACCGACTGAGCCCCACCGGACCCGGCGGGCTGATCTTCGGCTACGCCACCCTCACCGAACGCGCCATCACAGACGGAGTGGAAGCCCTTGCCGACGCGGTCGCAGAGGTCCGCGCGCACACCTGCCGCGCGCGGTACGCGGGATGAGAAGTTCCATCACCGTCCGTAGGGTTCTGCCGCGGGTTTCGATCGCTCTGCGGCATCCCGCACCAGACGGCACACGATGCCCCTTCGGCGTAGCTGTATAGGAACGCGGTCTACCCACTCGGGCTGCTCCGGCGGGCTGATCCGTCGCTCAGTCAAGCCAGCAGATCACCGCATCGCCATCCTTGGCGGCTGCAGCGAAGAAGCTCCGGACGCCTGGCAGATAATGGGCCACCCACGCCAGCTCGCCGGGTCTTTCCCAGGTTCCGGGGTAGATCTCGGCCCGGTTCAACTCCTGCGGGTCGACGCCGCAGATGAGGTCATCTTCGGTGAGCGCGGCCAGTTGCGAGGCCGCAGCCGCTACCTGGGCCGGTGTCAGATAGGAGGGTGGCCCGTAGCCCCAGTCGTCTTCGAGATTTTCCAGGAAATCGAACATCTCCTCGCTGTCCGGTTCGACGTCTGGCAGCTCCACGAATTCCTCCGCACCGAGGACCAGCGGAATCTCGAAGCCAAGCCGGTCGAGTAGGAAATCGAGCCCGTTCCATGCCTTGTCGGTGGCGGTCCAGCGTTCGGAGTTGTCGTCCCGTTCCGTCATGGCGAGTTCGTAGGCCCAGCCAAGGTCGGTCCTGGCCTGCTCCAGTTCGTCCGGGGAAACGCGTAGCCAGTTGCCGTTCATGCTCACGGCGCCAGCCCGTGGTGGAGCAGAAGCCCGGCGATCTCCTGTACTCGTTCCACGCTGATGCCGCTGCGTTGCTCTACTGCCAGAGGATGGTCAGTCGGCTCGAGGACGATATGTGGTCGCATGCCGACCTGCTCGGTATGCACCTCGGTCTTGAGGTTCAGCGTCTCGATCGGATAGACCGGAAGCTCGGTGGACAGCCAGCCGAAATACGCCGGCTCCTGCTCTCGCCCAGGATTCGTCCAGAGATCCAGCATCCGGCTGAAGCTGGTTTGGCTCAGCGATACCCACACGCCCCACTCGAAATCGGCATCGGCGTCAAGGACAGGTATGACCAAGCGCGCACGGACGAAGTAGTGCTGTGCCTGAATGATGCAGATCTCGTCCTCAAGCACACTGCGTTCGTCGCTGTTGAGATCGTCTCGCCAGTAGGCCGGGGCTGGGGCCCCGTACGAGAACGGCAGGCCCTCATGGCGCTGGCCACAGTTGTGGCACACGAACCCCTGATCCATCACGGACGAGACGGTACAGCCCCTGCCTGGCTGACGTGGCGTCGGCGAACCGACGTCCACTCACGCGCTGCGAGTGACGTCGGCGCTGGGACGGGTCCGGGCGGGCGGATGGTTGATCACGCAGCCTGTCGGACGCGGTGGCGTTGGCCGGGTCAGCGGATGGTGGTGATAAGCCGTTGCAGGGCGGCGTGAGCGGGTGGGCCCCAGGTGGGCTTGCCGCCGGGGCGACCGTGGACGCCGGCGTCACCGATGAGGATGCCGCCGAGGGCGCGTGCCATGGCCCAGCCGCGGGCGCGGCGGATGGTGGCGGTGTCCGGGGTCGGCTGGTAGGCCGCGTAGAAGTGGTCGGTGGTGTCGTCCGGTAGCAGGAGCCACTCGGCGGCGAGGTCATAGGCCGGGTCGCCCGCGCAGAGGTCACCGAAGTCGATCACGCCGCAGAAGGTGCCGGCGGCGGTGAGGACGTTGGCCGGGTGCAGGTCGGCGTGGAGCCACAGTGCCGGGCCGGCCCATGCAGGTGCGGTGACCGCGTCGTGCCAGACGGCGCGGACGGCGTCCGGGTCGTTGATCAGCCCTCGCTCGCTGGCGAAGGTGAGCCCCTTGGCGAACTGGTCGGCGTGGTCGGCCAGTGGCCCGCCGCGGTCCCGGCCGGCGGGCGCGCCGCTCGGGGCGGGTTGGTGAAGAGCCGTCAGGAAGGTGGCCAAGGATCTCGCCGCGTCGCAGGCTCGCGTGACGGGGGCACGGTCGGCGGGCGTGCCCGGAACCCAGGTGGTGATGAGCCAGGGCCGAGGGAACCGTTCGGAGGGCTCGCCGAATCGCTGCGGGACGGGAATCGGCAGCGGAAGACGCGGAGCCAGCGTGGGCAGCCAGGCGTACTCCTTGCGCAGCAGCGCGTCCGCGGACCCGGTCGCCCACGGAAGCCGGACGGCCAAGTCGTCACCGAGCCGCCACAGTTGGTTGTCCCACCCACGCGCACCCAGCCGAACCGGGCGATCGGCGAGGTCGGGGTGCTGCTCCCGCACCAGATCCCGGACCAGCTCCGCGGTGATCTCGACATGGGTCACGCGGGACAACAGTAGTTCGGCAGCTCCGAATGTTCATCCGACCAACGGCACCAACTCACCAACTGGACAGGACGAGGAGGCGACGCAGGTTATTGCAGCACTCAGAGTCGTACGCCGGGCACGCACGGGCGGCTCGTGACGATCCGTGCACTCCCTCTGGCCGGCTCTGACCCAGACCGGTGCGGTCGTGCCGAGAACAGTGACGTTCGAATTCCCTAGTATGTGGGCCTGTGGGGTGGGAGGCACTCGGGCGGTGGGGTGAAGACATCGCTCGGATCGAACCGCTCGCTGGCGGAGTCGCCAACGACGTGTGGAGTGTGCGTCTCAAGGGGCGCCTCGCGGTCGCTCGTCTCGGCACCAGGAGTGACGCTGATCTTGCGTGGGAGACCGAGCTCCTCCAATACCTCGACCGTGAAGGTCTGACCGTGCCGGTGCCGATCCCGACTACGGACGGCCGGCTGTTTGCCGACGGTCTGGTGGTGATGACCTATCTGGATGGCGGACCGCCCGAGACGCAGGCCGACTGGCGTCGCGTGGCCGGCACGCTGCGCGAGCTGCATCGGTTGACGCGGGACTGGCCGCAGCGCCCGGGTTGGCGATCGTCGACCGACCTCCTGCACACCGAGACCGGGACTAAGATCGACCTCGGCGCGATGCCCCCTGAGAGCGTTGCTCGATGTCGAGCGGCGTGGGCGCGGCTCGCCGGACGCCAGACATGCGTCGTGCACGGCGACCCTAACCCTGGCAACGTCCGCATGACCGCAAGTCAGGTCGCGCTGATCGACTGGGACGAGTCGCACGTCGACGCTCCCGACCTCGACCTCGTGCTGCCCGACAACGCCGCCGGCCTCGACGACGACGCGTACGACATCGCCGCGCAAGCGTCGGCGGCATGGGAAGCCGCCGTCTGCTGGGACGACGAGTACGCAGTCAGGCGGCTCGCCGAAGTTCGAGCGGTCTGAGTGCCTCGCCATGTGCCGCGACAGGCACCGGGATCTGCCGCAGACCAGGGCGTGCGACCGAACACTCGTCGATCACTTTCCTGAGGCAGGAACCTACCGTGATCAGGCCGATGGACGCGGTGTGCGCGGTCGGTCCTCGGGATCATCGACGGCTTTGGGATCTTCCATTCTCGCGGCGATCTGTTCGAGGGCGGCGAGGTCTTCCGGGGCGAGCCGGTCGATGAAATGGCGCCGTACTGACGCGACGTGGATCGGTGCGGCGTTCGCGAGAGCTTCCAGACCTTGTGCGGTGAGCACGAGGAGACAGCCTCTGCCGTCGGCTGGGTCCGGTGTGCGCCGTAGCAGACCGCGTGCTTCCATCCGGGTCGCGTGCCGGGACAGCCGGCTGCGTGACCAGCCCATCTTGTCAGCCTGTTTCCCCAGCGTGCTGGTGTACGCGGGGCGCTCCGACAGCGTGCTCAGAACCTCGTAGTCGGGTTCCGAGAGGCCGATCGTGGCCAGATCGCGCGCTGTGCCGGTCTGGACAGCGACCATGACGCGGCGGAAGGCCCGCCAGGCCCGCTCCTCGTCGGGGTTCAACCAGTGCACGGCTCCGACCAACGCCTTTGTTGACATGTAATCAATCTAGCATCTAGCCTTCGTTTCCATGTCAATGAAGCCGATTCGTGTCCTTGCCCTGTTGTGCAGCACCCGTCCAGGCGCTCTCGGCCCTGTCGTCGGGCAATGGTTGATCGACGCGGTTACGCCCCGGGCCGCGGAACTCGGCGTCGAGCTCGTACCGGTGGCCCTCGGCGACCTGAACCTGCCGTTCCTGGACGAGGAGGAACACCCGTCGTCCGGCGTCTACCGGCATGAGCACACCCGTCGGTGGAGCGCCATCGCCGACGCGGCGGACGGGTTCATCGCGATCACGCCGGAGTACAACTACGGTATGCCGGCGACTCTGAAGAACGCGCTGGACTACCTCAGCAGCGAGTGGGCGTGGAAGCCGATCGGCTTTGTCAGCTATGGCAACACGTCGGCGGGTACCCGATCCGTTCAGCACGCCAAGCAGGTGGTGACCACGCTGCGTATGGTCCCGTTGGGTGCCACGGTCGCGATCCGCATCGGTGAATCGGTGGAGAAGGGGCGGCTGCGTCCGGACGCCACTCGGGACGCGGCGGGCGTCGCCCTGTTGGACGAGTTGGTCCGGGTCGCCCACGCCTTGCGGCCGATGCGCGAACGCACGCGAGCCGGGACCCTGTCCGGCCCTTTGCCAGGATCCTATTCGAGGCGGCTGACCCCCGACGACGCTTCGGAAGTCACTGTGCTGCAGCGGTGCTGCTGGGTGGAAGAGGCTGTAGCCAACGACACCCTGGCCATACCGGCACTGCACGAGTCGCTGGAGGAGGTGCGTGAGTGGATCGCGAGCTGGCACACCACGGGCCTCTGGCTCGACGGCCGACTGCTGGGTATGGTGCGGATCCGCCCCATTGAAGCCGGCTGGCACCTGGGTCGGCTCGCTGTCGTACCCGACCTGCGCGGCCGAGGGCTGGGCCGGTGGCTGTTACGCACCGCCGAGGCCGCCGCCGGACCGGATTGCCGCCGCATCCTGCTGGTCACCGGCGCCAAGAGCCTACGGAACATGGACTTCTACCGGAACGAGGGCTACCAGCCGGTGTCACTCGCCGGACCTGACGGAACCATCTCCCTTGCCAAAGACATATCCGGGAAGCAGCGCTGACTTGCTCGGCATCCGGATGTCTGCCGCGTGCGGCGCTGCGCGGAGCGTGATGCCCCCGGGTGCCGCAGCGCTGCTGGCGGCTCGGGGCCAGGGGACCGTGGAACGATGCCGTTCCACGTCCTTCCGGATGTCGTGGCCGCGGCCGGAGACGACGTCGAGGTTCATCTCGACACCGGGATCATGTCCGGCCAGGACGTCGTGGCGGTGATCGCCCACGGCGCCCGCTTCACCCTGGTCGGCCGGGCCTACCTAGCCTCATGGCCGGTGGTCGCCCGGGTGCGGACCGGATGATCGACATCCTGCGCGGCCAGGAACGTTTCAATCCACAGACGTGGCCGGAAGCGGCCATCTCTTCCGATCCAGTTGTGAGGTCGCGAAAAATCTTGCCTACTGTTCCTCTTTTAACGTTTCACTGCCACAGCGCCCAGCCCAAAGGTGGCCCCCCATGCGGTACATGTCTGACAGAGTTCGTCGTCTCGCTGGCGTGCTGATGGTGCTGGCGCTGATCCTGACCGGGCTCGGCGCACCGGCGCAGAGCGCGAGCGCGCGGCCGGCGGAGGGTGACGGGGTGAAGCTCGTCGACCTCAAGGTCGAGCGCAAGCCTGAGCCCGTCGGCATCGACCTCGACCGTCCCCGGTTCTCGTGGATCATCAGCACCAGCGAGCGCGACGTCCGTCAGGAGTCGTACCGCGTGCGGATCAGCACGGGAGGGGATGTCGTCTGGGACAGCGGGGTCGTCGAGTCCGACCGGTCCTTCGACGTGGAGTACGACGGACCGATCCTGAAGTCGACGACCGGGTACGAGTGGACGGTCGACGTCGTCACCACTGCAGGCGAGGCCAGCGGGTCGTCACAGTTCCGGACGGGGTTGATGACCGCCGCCGACTGGGGCGACAGCAGGTGGGTCGGCGCGCGGCCGCCGTCGAGCGACCCGCTCGTCGGGTGGGACGCCTACACCGCGGATTTCGACTTCACCATCGACCACGTCGCATTCGGTGCCTTCGTGCGCGCGTCGAGCCCCAACAACGCCCTGATGTGGCAGGTCTCCGTCGACGGTGGCGTGCCCCGCCTGCGCCCCCACCGTCGCGTGAACGGGAACTACACCCTCCTGGCGAACCCCGGTATCGATATCTCCTCGGCGGTGACGGTCAAGCAGCTCACCACGCAGTCGAACAAGCTGAGTGTCACGGTGGGACCGGGCACCGACCAGTCCAGCGTCCACGTGGTCACCCGCATCAACGGGATCGAGGTCGAATCGCGCAACGTCACGCAGGCCGGCAACATGCAGCGCGGCTTCATCGGCTTCCGCTCCGACTTCGCGAGCGGGCAGCCGGAGCGGTCTCGGGCCCACGCGGTCAAGGTGACCCGGACCGAGGACAGCAAGGTGCTGGCCGACATCGACTTCTCCACCGGCTTCAACCCGTTCAGCGGCGGCACGGTCGTCAACGGCTCGCTGGAGCTCGTGGGGACCATCAACACGGTCCTGGCGCCTGCGCCGGCCGCTGCCCCGCTGCTGCGCAAGGAGTTCGCCGTCGACGGGCCGGTGCGCAACGCGACGTACTACGTCGCGGCCGGCGGCTACGCCGACGTCAGCCTCAACGGGTCCCCCGTCAGCGATGCCATGCTCTCCCCCGGCTTCACCGACTACGACGACACCGTGCAGTACGCGGCCTTCGACGTCACCGACCGGCTGGTCGAGGGGCCGAACGCGATCGGCATGGAGCTCGGCCGCGAATTCTTCGCGATGACCGGCGGCAACGTCTGGAACTGGGAGCGGCCGACCTGGCGCGACGAGCCGATGGCCCGAGGCATCCTGCACATCGACTACGCCGACGGCAGCACCGAACGCGTGGTGACGGACGACTCCTGGACCTACCGCGAGGGCCCGACCCGTTTCGACGACCTCTACGCCGGTGAGCGTTACGACGCGCGCTTCGCGGTCCCGGGCTGGAACTCCGCCCGCTTCGACGACTCCGCGTGGAGTACCCCGAGGATCGCGACCGGGCCGAGCGGTGTCCTGGTGAACCAGCGCCAGCAACCGGTCCGGGTCACCCGGTCCTTCCCCGCGGTCGGCATCACCGAGCCCGCACCGGGCGTCTACGTGGTGGAGTTCCCCAACGTCATCGCCGGCATGGTCGAGTACACCGTCCAGGGCCCGGCGGGCACCACGATCCGGGCCGCCCACGCGGAGAAGCTGCTGGCCAACGGCCGGGTCAACATGAGCAACAACGGTGGCTTCCAGGCCGGCTTCCAGACCGACTACTTCACGCTCGCCGGGACCGGCGAGCCGGAGACCTGGATGCCCAAGTTCTCCTACAAGGGCTTCAAGTACATCGAGGTCACCGGCTGGCCCGGCGAGGGCCCGCCGCCGCTGAGCGCCTTCACGGCCAAGCGGGTCAATACCGACGCCGAGCAGACCGGTCGGTTCGAGGCCTCGAACGACACTCTGAACGGTGTCCACGAGATCGTGGTGAACACGCTCTACAACAACATCCACCACATCCCGACCGACACCCCGATGTTCGAGAAGAACGGCTGGACCGGCGACGCCGCGGTCGGTGCCGAGATGTTCATGATGAACATGGATACCCACGAGCTCTTCGCCAAATGGCTGCGCGACATCCATGAGACCCGGGAGGTCAGCGGCTCCCGCGCCGGTGCCCCCATGGTGATCGCGCCCAGCTCGGGAAACTGGGGCTCCTGGGGACCGTCTCAGCCCTGGCACGCGGCCTACATCGTGATCCCGTACTGGCTGTACCAGTACGGCGGCGACGACCGGGTGATGACCGAGCTCTACGACGGTATGAAGGGCTACATCGACCTGGAGTACGGCCAGCGTCGCGCCAACGGCACCGTGATCAGCAACCGGCTGGGTGACTGGGTGCCACCCACAGGCAGCCCGGCCGGCGGTCACGCCCCGGACGAGGACAACCGCGTGGCCGGCACGGCGTACCTCTACCTCATGCTGCGCACGATGGAGCGGATCGCACAGCACCTGGGCAAGGAGACCGACGCCGCGCAGTTCGCGGCCAAGGCGGACGCCACCAGGACGGCGTTCAACGACGTCTACTTCCAGAGCTCCCAGGACCGCTATCGCGGCGAGGGTGCGGACGCCAACCGCTACCGGCAGGTCCACAACGTGCTGGCACTTGCCTTCGATCTCACCCCGAACAAGGCGGTCGCCCAGCGAGTCGCTGACCGGCTCGCCGAGGATGTTGTCGAGCGGGGCTACCACCTCGACACCGGCACGCTGGGCACGAAGTACCTGCTGCCGGTGCTCACGCAGTACGGCCACGAGGACGTGGCCTACCGGGTGGCGACCCAGACGACGTACCCGAGTTGGGGTTACAAGCTGGCGAACGGCGCGACCACCGTCTGGGAGCACTGGTCCCTGCAGGCCCGGTCGTTGGGCCACTACTTCCTCGGCACCCTGGAGGACTGGAACTACCACTACGTCGCCGGCATTCGGCCCTCGGCCACGACGGGCTACCGCGACATCACGATCGCCCCGGCCGTCACCGGTCAGCTCGACCACGCGTCCGCGACCACGCAGACGCCGTGGGGTCCGGTGTCCAGCGACTGGCGCCGACAGGATCGCCGACTTTCGCTCGACGTGCACGTCCCCGTGGGCACGACCGCCACGGTCGAGGTCCCGGGGGCCAACCGCTGGGCCGTGTCCGAGAGCGGACGGCCGGTGGCGGACGCTCCCGGTGTGCACGAGGTGACCGTCGCCGACGGCGTCGTACGGGTGGTCGTCGGCTCCGGTGACTATCGGTTCGGCTCCGACGAGCAGCTCGGCCTGGTCGGGGCGGCGATCGACGCGACGGAGCCCCTCGCGGCCCTCGTCGACGCCGCCCGCCGGGCCGGCGACCTCAACCCGGGGCAGGCGCAGCGGTTGTCGGGGGCGGCTGCCACCTCCGGGGCGAGGGCCCGCGACGCCCACGCCGCCCTACTCACGGGCGACACCCGCGCGGCCGCCCGTCACCTGGCGGCCTCGCACCTGGCGCTGGAGTCGATGGCCGACGTCCTCGCGAAACTGGACGCCGCCGGCCTGGAGGAACTCGTGACCGCGGTCGACCGGGCGATGTCCGCCGTGTCGACCGCGGCGTCGGACCTGTTGGGCCTGTCGCTGGAGGCCGAGGTCGGTTCCGACGTGCTGCGGCCCGGGGACCGGATCCCCGTTCAGCTCGCCGTGGCCAACGCCGGCTCCGAACGGGTGGTGAACGTCCGTGGCTCGCTGACCGGGTTCGGTGAGGGCTGGGCCACCACGCCCTCGCGGGTGCGGCTGACCAACCAGTTGCCGCCCGGCGGCACCGGCGTGGGCCGGCTGGAGCTTGCGGTTCCCGAGCAGCAGCGACCGGGCACCGTGCGCGGCGACGCCGAGGCGACCTACGTGTACGCCGACGCGACCCTGACCATGCGCAGCCCGCTCGAGGTCTCGGTGCAGTCGCCGGTGGTCGTGGAGTCGGTCAGCGCCGAGCCCGCCGAGGTGCGGCCCGGTGCGTCCGCGAGGGTCACCGCGACGGTGCGCAACATCGGACGCGCCACGACGCCCGGCCGGCTCCGGCTCGACCTCCCCGAGGGATGGCAGCCGGTCGCCGGGGCCGACCTGACGGTCCCGGCCGGGCAGACCCGCAGCGTGGCCCTCGACGTGGTCGTCCCGCGTGCCGCCCGCCAGGCCGTCGAGAACTTCACGCTCACCGCGCGGTTCGTTCGCGACGGCGAGGTCCTCGCGACCGGAACCGGCTCGGTCCGGGTCGCGATCACCCCGGGCGTCACCGACGCCCTCGACCACGTCGACCTCGGCAATGCCTCGTCCGAGCAGGTGCACCGGCTGACGGCGGCGCCGTCCTCCGGGACCAGCACGGAGGCCGGACTGACCCGGCGCTACGCCGGACACCTCACGCCGTTCTCGTGGTTCGAGTTCGACCTGGCCGTGACCCCGGGCGAGGCGTTCGTGGTCCGCGCGGTCGAGACCTACGACCGTGCCCAGACCAAGCGCTACAAGGTCTACGTCGACGGTGAGGAGGTGCTGCTGCGCACCTTCGAGCGCTCCGCCGCCGGTGCCGGCACGGAGACCTACGAGCTGGTCGTCCCGGCCTCGCTCGCGGCCGCCGACGGGTCGGTCCGGATCCGGTTCGAGAACCAGGACGACCCGGCCTACTTCGACCCGTCGATCGCCGACGTCTGGTCGCGCCCGGTCTCCTGAGTCCTCTCCGCCGCTCCTCACCCGGGTTTACGGCATGAGGACCCGCCCGACGGCTGCCAGGCCCGAACTGCGCTTGGGATCGTCGGTGAAGTACTGCGGGTCGTCGGGGGCGGGGCGCCACAGCGGTAGCCACACCAGGCCCGGTTCGACCAGGTCGAGGCCGGTGAAGAACCGCTCGAACTGCGACCGGCTCCGCAGGCCAAGCGGAGTCACTGTCTGCTGCTGGTAGGTGTCATGGGCGACGTTGAGATCGTCCTGGTCATGCACCACGTCGTCGGTCGTGGCGTGTGAGGCGACCACGTAGCTTCCCGGGGCGAGCGCCGCGCGCAACTGTCCTACCGCGTCGTACGCTTCATCGTCCTCGGGTACGAAGTGCAGGACCGCTGCCAACAGCAGGCCGACCGGCTGAGTGAAGTCGAGCAGCGCCGTGACCTGCGGATGCGAGAGAATCGCCTGAGGTTCGCGCAGGTCGCCCCTGATGGCGGTGGCCAGCTCGTTGCCCTCGAGAATCTCCAGGCTCTCCGCCACCGCTACCGGGTCGATGTCCACATAGACCACCCGGGCGTCGGGTGCAACTTGCTGGACGACCTCGTGGACGTTGCCCTCGCTGGGGATGCCCGAGCCGATGTCGAGGAACTGGCGCACCCCTGACTCGGCCAGGTAGCGCACAGCACGCCGCAGGAACGCCCGGTTGGTCCTGGCGAGTTTCGGCCCCACCGGAAATACTCGCAGCATCGCCTCGGCAGCTTCGCGGTCTGCTGGGAAGTTGTGTGTGCCGCCGAGGTAGTAGTCGTAGATCCGGGCCGCGGTCGCGGGCTTCGCCTCGCCACCGTTACTCACACCGGCCATGCCGCCCCTTCCCTGGTAGTAGCACGGGCTCCGCGGACCTGAGTGGACCGACCGGATCGTACCCACGAATCGTATCGATCGATCGCTTGCCTGCCGAGGCTCGGGCCTACCACATCGGCTACGGGCAGGCCGAGCTCGGCGGCGAGCGCCTCCAGCCGCGGCGTGGCTCCCAGCCCCGGGGGCGGCCCGGCTGCCTCGCGCCACGGTGCCATGGATGTCGATCTTCTTAGTACGGCGATCACGAGGCGGGTGCCTCGCCACCGAGCACACCCGCAGGGGTTGCGCTTGGTCGCGATAATCTCGGCATGGAACTCACCGATGCCGCGCGCGAGCCCAGCACTTCGTTCCAGGTGACGTCCAATACAATGAGCGTGAAACGCTCCCCGGTCGTTGAAGTTGCGCTTGCCGAGTTCTCAGCACTACGAAGCGAGATCGACAACCTCGCCAACGCTCATCGCACGATGATTAACCTCAATATCACCGTCGTAGCCGCAATCGCCGGATTCATCCTGGCCGAAAAGGCGCGTCCTCATCTTCTCCTAGTCATTCCACTGGCATCGGGCGCTATCGGGCTCGTGTACCAGTGGTACGTGCTGCATGCCAAGCATATCGGCGACTACATTAACGAGAGACTTCGCCCACTGCTCATCGACCACACCCAGGACGAACGAGTTCTGGCTTGGGAGCATCGGCTCCGCACGGAGGTGTATGCGAGACGGGGTAGCAGTCTTGCCGGCCAACTCGCCTACATTCTGCTGTTTCCCGCAGTACCCGCGGCCAGTCTTGCCATTGCCCTCCCCTATTTGGACTCAGGCTGGCACTGGGCTGCGTGGATCGCCGGAGCCGCCCTGTCTGTGGCCCAGGTGACAATCTGGTTCTGGCAGGCGCGCAAATGGGTCTGTTGGACCTGATCCAACGTCACATGGCTTCGGCGGCTGGCCTGGGGATCGCACGAGAGGCAGGATCATTCGGCGATAGTTGCCGTTGGGCGAAGCGCCCCGATCGCGCGCAGTTCGGCTACGACGGCAGCTGGTCGTCGTCTACGAGCGGTCGGGTCGCGGTGACCGCCGGCTTCGCCTTCATCAGAGGCTGGCCCCTCAGGCGCGCGAGGTCAGGACTGGAAGGCGGGCGTACGGTCATGG
The DNA here is from genome assembly GCA_005402585.1 of Micromonosporaceae bacterium KJ-029. Lineage (GTDB taxonomy): Bacteria > Actinomycetota > Actinomycetes > Mycobacteriales > Micromonosporaceae > Micromonospora. The sequence goes on from BIFP01000048.1 coordinate 89,543, forward strand.
TTCTCGGGTCGCGCCGCACCGCCGGGCGCGAACTGCGGTTCTCGTGCAGCGCGAGCAGGACCACCGAGGCCAGCACCAGCGTCAGGCCGGTCCACTGGCTCGCGTCGAGGTGCCCGTCGAGGATGGTGAGTCCGACCACGGCGGCCGTCAGCGGGAAGGCCAGTTCGGCCAGGGCGGCGCTCGACGCGGGTGTGCGCCGCAGTGCGTGGTAGTACAGCGCCAGGGCGAGCAGGCCCGGTACGGCCGCGAGCAGCACCAGCCGGGGTACCAGTTCCATCGGAACCGTGACCGGCGTGCGGGTCGCCGCGGCGAAGGTGGCGAGAGCGACCAGTCCGACGCTGAAGCGCAGTGTGGTGACGTGCAGAAAGGACAGCTCGGCGCTGACCATCCGGCCGAGGACGGTACCGGCCGCCCAGAGCGCCGCGGCGCCGGTGGCCAGCGCGGCCGCGGCCAGGCCGCGGGGCTGCACCCCCAATGGGTCGGGGAAGGCCAACAGCCAGGCGCCGACGACCGCGGGCACCGCGAAGAGGGGGAAGCGTCGGCTCACCCGTTCCCCGAGCAGGACGGCGGCCAGGACGATCGCCAGCGCTGGTTGCAGCTTCTGCAACACCTGCGGGGTGATCGGGTCACCCAGCCGGAACGCGGCGGTGAACAGCGTCGTGGCCAGCGCCGAGGAGCCGCCCCCAATGACCAGCACCGCCAGCTTCGTCCGCGCGGAGCAGCGGGCAAGCGACCGTACGGCCGGGATCAGCCAGGGCGACACCAGGAGCATGAGCACGACGTGTTCGGCCAGGACCACGCTCAGCGCCGGAAGCTGCCGGGCGAGCGGTTCCCGCAGGAGGCCGGAGAAGCCCCAGAGGCTGGCGGCGACGGCGACCAGCCAGGTGCGGTCGCCGGAGGCGCGGCTGGCGAGGGGGATCATCGTGTCCTTCCGGGCGGTGTGGGGGCCGGTGCGCCGGTGTCGCGTCCGATCAGTATCGGGCGGCGGGCCGGATCGGCCGGTCGTGGGTCGGCGCCGGGGACCCGGCCCACGAGCGGGTCGCCCCGCCGAGCCGGTCGATCCCGAGCGTGAGCAGGTGGGAGACGGCGTCCACGTCCCGCCGCAGCCCGGGTGCGGTCACCGGGAGGTCGTGGTAGCCGTCGGCGAGGAAGCGGCGGCGAGAGTCGAGGCCGAGGAAGGGCCGGAACTCGCCGGGATCGGTGAGGGTCACCATGGTGGTCCCGGTGCCGTCGGCGTCCGAGACGATGGCCCGTGGATGGGTTGCGGCCGCCGCCAGTGCCGCGTCGAAGTCCGAGGGCTGCGCTGCGGCGAGATCGGCCATGGCGACGGCCAGCCGCGCGCCGGGGAGCGCCTCCGCGGCTGCGGTGAGCGCGTCGAGGACCTCCCGGTTCAGGTCCGGCCCGCGGGTGGTGCCGGCGACCACGGCGCCGCAGGACAACGCCGTGGCGACCACCTCCGGGTCGGTCGCGGCGACGACGACGGTACGCACCCGACGGGCGCGGGTCAGTCCGCCGACGACGTCGCGCAGCATGGCCCGGGCCAGGGCGCTGCGTTCGGAGACGTCAAGGCCGACGCATCTGGTTTTGGCCGCCGCGAAGGGCTTGGCCGGTACGACCACCACCCACGAGCCGTCTGTCATGTGTCGGGTTCCATCCTGGTCAGCCGCCCGTACAGCTCGGGTCGGCGGTCGCGGAGGAAGGGGCGTCGGCGGCGGGAGAGGTCGACCAGGTTCAGGTCCACCTCGGCCACCGCCACGTCATCGCGGTCGTCGGCGGCCTGGGCGAGCACGTCGCCGTTGGGGCCGTAGATCGCGCTGAGCCCAAAGTAGTCCTTCACTCCCTCGGTGCCGACGCGGTTGGCGCAGATCACGAAGAGCCCGTTGAACACGGCGTGGGCGCGCAGCTCGAGCTGGAACACCTCACGCATCGGGGCGCTCGCCGAGGCGACGGGAACGCAGAGCACCGATCCGCCGCGCAGAGCGACGATGCGGCTCAGCTCGGGGAAGTGCCGCTCGTAGCAGATGATGGTGCCGACGCCGGTCTCGCCGGTCTGGACCACCTCCGGCTCCGTGCCGCCGGGCTGGAAGTAGAACTTCTCCGGAAAGCCGTTGGAGAACGGCAGGTGCGACTTGCGGTACACCGACCTGAGTTCGCCGTCGACGTAGGTGCAGGCGGTGTTGTGGTACACCCCTGGCACCTGCCCTGCCTCGAAGATCGACGAGACGACGGTCATCCGGTGCCGCTTCGACCGTTCGGCCGCCATCCGGTTGGACGGGCCGTCGAGTCCCTCGGCGTACTGGAAGTAGTCGAGGTCGGGCTCCGGTTGGACGAACGGCACCGCGAACAGTTCCGGCAGCAGCAGGATCCGGGCGCCCTGGGCGGCCGCGTCGTCGATCAGGTCGGCGGCCCGGCCGATCGTGGCGGCCCGGTCGTCGGTGGCGCGAAGTTGCAGGGCGGCGAGTTTCACGCGGGGACCTTTCCGATCGCCGGGGCCAGGCCGGTGAGTGCCAGGCCGGAACGGGTCTTGTACCGCTTGTTCACGCTGATCAGGACTGCGGTCAGGGGTTCCAGTTGGCGGGCGAGCCGTAGTCGGCCGGCGTCGAGGCCACGGCCGCCGGTCACGTCGGCGGCGAGGACCATCACCCGCTCCTTGGCGGCGACGTCGTCACCGCAGACCAGGACGTCCTCGTGGCTCAGGTCCGCCTCGGGATCGAGCAGGAGGGGGGCGGCCAGGTGGTGGAATGCTCCGACCACGGTGGCCGAGGGGACGAGTTCGGCGGCCTCCTCGGCGGCGCTGCCGGCCGAGACGGTACGGCCGTAGGGCCCGTACCGGTCGAAGCTGAGCGGGTTGACGCAGCTGATGACGAGTTTGCCGGCCAGTGCCTGCCTCAGGCTGGTCACCAGTTGGGCGTGTCCGTCGTACGGCACGGCGAGCAGCGCGATGCCGGCGCTCTGGACTGCCGTCAGGTTCGTCGCACCGGTGATCGGGGCGCCGCCGGCCTGCCGGGACAGTTCGGCGGCGGCGGCCGTGGCCCGTTGGGCGTCACGTGAGCCGAGGACGACCTCGTGTCCGGCGCGCGCGAGGCGGTAGCCCAGTCCTCGGCCCTGGGGGCCGGTGCCACCGACCACGGCGATGCGGGTGGAAATGCTGTCGGTCATCGGGGTCACCCCTTCGCGGCCTGGGCGAGCCGGGTGAGGGTCTGCTCCTTGTCCCCCAGGGTCGAGATGATCGGGCAGCGCACCCCGGCCTCGTGGTAGGACTGCAGCTTCTGGAAGGCGTCGTCGGTGGAGCCGCAGGCGGTGACGTTCTGCACCAGGCTGTTGGGGACCAGTTGCATCGCCCGCTTGATGTCCTCCGGCGTGGCGGGCCAGCCGGCGATCTCCTGCAACCGGTCGACGAGTTCGCGCTCGACCCCGCAGTGCTCGGCGATGTGCGGCTGCTGGCAGAGGTAGAGGGTGAGGAATGCCTTGCACGCGTCGATGGCTTCCTGCGGGTCGTCGTCGTTGACGCTGCACGACACGATCTGGGTCAGGTCGATGCCGTCGCGTCCGTCGGTCCGCTTGGCCACTCCCCGCTCGATCGCCGCACGGGCGCCGACCATGTACGACGGGGGCAGCAGGAAGTCCATGTGCACGCCGTCGCTGATCTCGCCGGCGAGTTCGAGCATCCGGGGGCCGACCGCGCCGATGTAGATCGGGATGTCCACCGGCTTGTTCTCGCGGTACATGCTGTCGAAGCGCACGTCCTGCATCTGCACGAACTCGCCGTCGAAGGAGACGACCTCGTTGCGGAAGAAGGTCTGCAGGACGGTGATGTACTCGCGCATCGACTTGATCGGCTTGGACAGCGGCTGGCCGACCTTTGTCGCCAGCGGCTCCCACCAGGCGCCGATGCCCAGGATCGCCCGGCCCGGCGCCACCTCGTCCAGGGTCTTGAAGGTCACCGCCATCAGGGCTGCGTTGCGGCTCTTGTTGTTGACGACACCGGTGCCGATCTTCACGTTCCGCGTCCTGCTCGCGATGATCGCCGCCGGGACGATGCCGTCGCGGGCGAGTCGTCCCTCGGCGACCCACACCGACTCGAACCCGTTCTGGTCGGCGAACTCGGCCTGCCAGTAGGTCTGCTCCAGGCTGAGTCGCTCGCCGACGTGGATACCCAGGGGAAGTTTCATCTCGGTGTCAGCTCCGCTCGGTACGTAAATGGGGGTGGGGATTCGGTAGGTCAGGGGTGGCGCGGCGCGGCGCGGGTCAGGAAGGTTCCCCGGCCAGGGGTGTTGTGCCGCAGGCCGGCCGCGTCGACCAGGTGCTCACCCCGGGAGAAGACGTGCACCGGCTTGCCGGTCACCCGCATGCCCTCGTAGATGTTGTAGTCGGTGCGCATGTGCGAACCGGCCGCCGTGATCACGTGGTCGGCCGCCGGATCCCAGACCACCAGGTCGGCGTCCGCCCCGACGGCGACGATTCCCTTGTGCGGGAAGAGGCCGAACAGCTTGGCCGGTCGGGTGGCGACCAGGTCCACGAAGCGGCACGGGTCGATCAGTCCGCCGGCCACCCCGGCCTGCCACAGGACCATCAGCCGGTCCTCGATGCCCGGGACGCCGTTGGGCACCTTGGGGAAGTAGCCGGGGCTGCGCATCTTCTGCGGTGGCAGGTCGTCGGGCTGGTGCAGGCAGAAGCCGGCGTGGTCGGTGGCGACGGTGGACAGGGCGCCGGTGGCGAGCATCCGCCACAGGGCGTCCTGGTTGCTGCGTTCCCGGATCGGCGGGGAGCAGACGTATGCGGCGGCCCGTTCCCCGAGGTCCGCATAGTCCTCGTAGGCCACGACCAGGTACTGCGGGCAGGTCTCGCCCCACACCCGGGACCCGGCCGAGCGGGCCCGGCTGATCTCGTCGGCCGCCGCCGCACTGGAGACGTGCACCACGTACAGCGGTGTGCCGATGGTGTCGGCAAGCACGACTGCGCGGTGCACCGCCTCGGCCTCGGAGTCGTGCCCGTGTGCCCGCAGGTGGAAGTTTTCGGCGGTCCGGCCGCTGTCCACCAGGCGCCGGACCTCCCGGGCGACCATGTGCCCGTTCTCGGCGTGCACCATCGGCAGGACGCCGAGTTCGCGCGCCAGTTCAAAGCCGTCGAGCAGTTCGTTGTCCTCGACCATCTGGCCGGGGTAGGCCATGAAGAACTTCCAGCTGGTGGCGCCCTCGACGACCAGCTGGCGCAGGTCGTCGAGGACGTCCGGCTGGGCGGCGCGGGGCGGCACGATGGCGTGCAGGCCCACGTCGATCACGGCCTTGCTCGCCGCCGCGTCCCGCCGCCGCAAATATGTGTCGTACAGCGACCGGTCCGGTTCCTTCTTGACGAAGTCGAGGACGGTGGTGGTGCCGCCGTACGCCGCCGCGATGGTTCCGGTGTAGAAGTCGTCGGCGGTGTGCGTGCTGAAGCCGTCGACCGGATACTCCAGGTGGGTGTGTGCGTCGATGCCACCGGGCATGACCAGATTCCCGGTCGCGTCGACGACGTGGTCGGCGGTCCAGTCCGGCCCGGCGCCGAGGGCGACGATCCGGCCGTCGCGCACCAGCACGTCGGCGCGGACCGCCGCGTCGGCGTTGACGACCGTGCCGTTGGTGATCAGCGTCGTCGGCATCCGTACCTCTCCTTCCTCTGTGGGGTTTGCACCCGTCGCGCTGTTGGTCAGCCCTGGTAGTGCTCGTCGGCGAGGGACAGGACCTCGTCGAGGACGCCGAGCGCGAGATCGATCTCCTCGGCGGTGATGACCAGTGGCGGGGTCAGCCGCAGGACGTTGAAGTTGGCGGTCAGGTAGACGCCGTGCTGCATCGCGGCCTTGAGCAGTCGGCTGACCGGGGCCGCCGCCGGGCCCTTGGCGTTGAACGCGACGAGCGGCTCCCGGGTGTCGCGGTTACGCACCAGTTCGACGCCGTAGAACAGCCCCCGGCCCCGGATGTCGCCGATGCTCGGGTGGCTCTCGGCCAGCGTGGCCAGGCCGGCACCGAGCCGCTCCCCCATCGCCCGCGCGTTGTCCACCACGCCCTCGTCCTGCATGATCCGCAGGGAGGCCACGCCGGAGGCGCAGGCGAGCGGGTGCCCGGCGTAGGTCAGTCCGCCCCAGAACATGTGGTCCCGCAGCCAGTCGGAGATCCGGGCGGAGACCGTCATGGCCCCGAGGGGGACGTAGCCGGAGTTCAGCCCCTTGGCGGTGGTGAGGATGTCCGGCACGACGTCCCAGTGGTCGCAGGCGAACCATTCACCGGTACGGCCGAAGCCCGCCATCACCTCGTCGAAGATGAGCAGGATGCCGTACCGGTCGCAGACCTCCCGCAGCGACCGCAGGTACCCGTCCGGCGGGTAGAGCAGGCCGTTGGTGCCGGTGACCGGCTCCACGATCACCGCGGCGACGGTCTCCGGGTTCTCGTACTGCAGGATCTCCTCGAGGTGCGGGCCGCCGGAGCAGACCGGGCAAGGGTCCGGGTGCCCGGCCGGGCACCGGTAGGTGTACGGGTCGAGCATCCGCACCACGCCGGTCATCCCCGGCTCGGCCGCCCACCGGCGCGGGTCGCCGGTCAGCGACATAGCGCCCGCCGTGGCGCCGTGGTACGAGCGGTAGCGGGCGATGATCTTCTGCCGGCCGGTCACGTGCCGGGCCAGCCGGACGGCATTCTCGTTGGCCGCCGCCCCGCCGGTGGTGAAGAAGGTCATCTTCAGGTCCCCGGGGGTGAGCCCGGCCATCAGCTCGGCCAGTTCGGCCCGGGAACGCTCGGCGAAGCCGGGTCCGATGTAGCAGAGCTGCTCGGCCTGGGCGCGGATCGCCTCGACGAGTCGGGGGTGCTGGTGACCCAGGTTCAGGTTGACCAGTTGCGACTGGAAGTCGAGGTACCGTCGGCCGTCGTAGTCCCAGAACCATGATCCGGATCCCCCGGCCACGGGGATGGGGTCGAGCGCGCCCTGCACCGACCAGGAGTGGATGACGTACTCCTTGTCGATCTCCTTGAGCCGCTGGCTGGTCCAGGTGGTGGTGTCGGTGTCGGCGATGGTCATCGGCTGGCTCCGTCCCGTCCGGCTGGGTCAGTTGCTCTTCAGCTCGGCGCCGAAGGCGGCGAGGCGGGCCAGCGGGCGTCCGGCGTTGGATGCGGCGCAGACCACGAGGATCTCCCGGGGCCGGGGCACGTCGGCCACCTGGAGGGTCACCGTCTGGTGGTGCGAGCGTGTCTTGGCGTCCAGCTTGTGCTTGAGCGGGATGTCGATGGGGCTGCCGGGCAGGCCGACCTTCTCGGCGGCGGGCAGCAGTTCGGTGCCGCCGGCCGCGCCGCGGAAGACGTTGCCGAAGCGGAGGTTGTGGATCAGCGCAGAGCCGTGCTCGACCTCGCCGTCGATACCGACGAGCGCCGCCTTGCCGAACGCCTCGACCTCCTCGCCGAGCAGTTCCACGCAGGCGGGGCCGACCAGGTTGCCGATCTCCTCGCCGATCTCGTCGGCGAGGGTGACCAGGTCCTGGACGTACTCGCTGGGGTAGGGATTCTCGATGACCACGCCGGCGAAGGCGACCCGGTGCACCGGCTGCACCGTCCTACCGTTCTCCAGCCGCGTCTCTTCGAGGTGACGGATCAGCTTGCGAACCCGGATGCTCACGATCACTCCTTAGTGGTTCATTGAATGAACCATCGGTTCATATCTTGGCTCTAGGGGAAGAGCGAGTCAATAGCCTTCGAGAACAGATCCCGGTGCCCGGGATACCGGCGCGCCGCCAACCCCGCAGGTCACAGGGGACGGCGGGACCGGATCAGCGCATCGGCAGTCCCGCCACGTAGAGGTCGGTCCGCCGGTCGGCCAGCGGCTGGTTGAACGGGTTGTGCAACCGTTCGGCACGCGAGCCGATCAGGTCCACCTCCGCCAACACGAGTTCCTCCCGGTCCGGGCTCGCCGGGCCGGCGATCGGCCAACCGTCGGGTCCGACGAGGACGGACCGGCCGACGAACGGCTGTCCACGCTCGACTCCGATCCGGCTGACCCCTGCGACGTAGCACTGGTTGGAGTGCGCCCCGGTCATGCACATGAGGTTCGCCATCGCCGGGACGGCGTCGGGCTGCCCGGGCACCGGCACCCAGTTCGACGGCAGCACCACCAGGTCAGCGCCCTGCAACGCGGCACTGCGGAACGTCTCGGGGAACCACGCGTCGTAGCAGATCCCGATCCCGATCCGCCCCAGTGGCGTGTCGAAGACCGGGAAGCCGTCCCCGTTACGGTCGTAGATCTCCTTCTCGTCGTTCCACAGATGGGCCTTGCGAAAGGTTCCGACATGGCCGGTGGGGCCGAGCAGCACCGCAGCGTTGAAGATCCGGTCCCCGTCCCGCTCGGTGACGCCACCCACGATCCACACGCCCAGTTCGGCGGCGAGCCGCGCCCAAGCGGTGCAAGTGGGACCGTCCGGCACCGGCTGTGCATGGTGCGCGGCCTCCGCCCGGTCGGCGAAGACGTATCCCGCCGTGGCCGCCTCGGGCAACACCACGAGCCGGGCCCCGCGGGCCGCCGCCTCCCGGATCCAGTAAGACGTCCTGGCGATGTTCGCGGGGATGTCCCCGAAGACCGGCTCCAGTTGGACCCCGGCGAGCAGGAACCTGGTCACCATGGCGCCCGCACCGCCGCGTACTTGATGTTCAGGTACTCGTCGATGCCGGCCTTGCCGCCCTCGCGCCCGAGCCCGGACTGCTTGACGCCGCCGAACGGCGCCGCCGGGTTGGAGATGACGCCCTGGTTGAGCCCCACCATCCCGCTCTCCAGCCGCTCGGTCACCCGCAGGCCACGACCGAGGTTCTCGGTGAAGACGTAGGCGGCGAGGCCGTACTCCGAGGCGTTGGCCAGGCCGACCGCCGCATCCTCGTCGTCGAAGACCACGACCGGTGCGACCGGGCCGAAGATCTCCTCCCGGACACACCGGGCGTCGTCGGGCACCGCGGACAGCACGGTCGGCGCGAAGAAGTGGCCCTCCCCGGCGATCGGCCCGCCGCCGGTGACGACCTCGGCCCCCAGCTGCGTCGCGTCGGCGACCAACTCGGCGACCGACGCCACCGCCGTCCGGTCGATGAGCGGCCCCACGTCGGTCGACGGGTCCAGCCCGTGCCCGACGCGCAGCCCACCCAGCCGCTCGGCGAGCGCGCCGACGAACCGCGACGCCACCGACCGCTGCACGTAGAACCGGTTCGCGGCGGTGCACGCCTCGCCGACGTTGCGCATCTTCGCCTGCACGGCCCCCTCGACCGCCAGGTCGAGGTCGGCGTCGTCGAAGACGATGAACGGCGCGTTTCCGCCCAGCTCCATCGACGTCCGCAGCACCCGGTCGGCGCACTGGGCGAGCAGTGTCCGCCCGACCGGGGTCGAGCCGGTGAACGACAGCTTGCGCAACCGGTCGTCGGTGAGCAGTGCCGAGGTGACCCGGCCGGACTGCGAGGTGGTGATCACGTTGACCACGCCACGCGGCAGACCCGCCTGCTCCAGGATCTCGACCAGCGCCAGCATCGACAGTGGAGTCTGCTTGGCCGGCTTGACCACGACGGTGCAGCCGGCCGCCAGGGCGGGACCGATCTTGCGGGTGCCCATCGCCATCGGAAAGTTCCACGGGGTCACCAGCAGACAGGGTCCGACCGGCTGCCGCATCACCACGACCCGCGAGTTTCCGGCCGGTGCGGTGAGGTAGCCACCGTCGATCCGGACCGCCTCCTCGGCGAACCAGCGGAGGAACTCCGCGGCGTAGGTGATCTCGGCCCGGGACTCGGCGAACGCCTTGCCCATCTCCAGGGTCATCATCCGGGCCAGATCGTCCCGGCGCTCGATGATCAGGTCGAACGCCCGACGCAGCACCTCACCCCGTTCCCGGGGCGGGGTGGCGGCCCAGCCGGACTGGGCCCGGGCGGCGGCGGCCAGGGCGTCCAGCCCGTCGGCGACCGAGGCGTCCGCCACCTCGGCGATCGTCGCTCCCGTCGCCGGGTCCTCCACGGCCAGGACGGCACCGTCGCGGCCCGCGCGCCACTCGCCGTCGACGTACAGGCCCTTGGGGGTCTTGTCGACCACGGTCAGCGCCGCCGCCAACACCTCGGCTGGTACGGCCATTGCTTCCTCCTTCACCGCAGGCGTCGCCAGGAGCGAGCCGGTACGGTCGGCGGGTGCCCTAGCGTCTGGCAAAGGCACTCGGAATATCGATGTCAGCGTTGCTGAGCAGGTCGGTGAGCTGCCGTGCGGCCTTGATCACCGACTCCGCCATGGTGTCGATACGGTCGCGGGTGATCCGGTAGGTGGGCCCCCCGATCCAGACCGCGTACGGCGTGCTCCCGCGCAGCCGCACCGGTGCGGCGACCGACGCCGCCCCGACCTCCAACTCGTCGTACGCGAAGGCGAACCCCCGCTTGCGTACCGCGTCCAGCGAGGCCATGAAGGACTCCAGGTCCCCCACCTCCGGCGGGGCGTACTCGGCGAACTCCTCGGTGAAGTCGGCCCAGACCGAATCCGGGCTCAGTGCCGCCAACAACACCTTCCCGGTGGAGGTCGCCCAGACCGGCTGGGTACGGGGTACCGGCTTGAGCGTCTGCCCGATCAGCGACGGCCCCGGCACCTGGGCGACGACCATCACCTTCGGCGGCAGCAGCACGTCGAAGCCGGCGGTCTCCCTGGTCTCCTCGGCCAGGTTCCGCAGCACCTCCCGCATGTGGCCGTAGGCGCCACCGCCGTCGAGCAGGCCGCCCACGATGGAGAGCAGTCCGAGCGACACCCGGTAGCGACGGGTCACCGGATCGAGGGTGAGCCAACTCTCCCGCTCCAGCACCGTGAGCACCCGGTAGCAGGTGGCCTTGGGGATGCCCGCCTCCCGGGCCACCTCGCTGAGCCCGACCCCTTCGGGGTGCGCCGCCACGGCCCGCAGAAGCCAGATCGTCCGTCGCACCAGCCCCGCCTCACTGGGCGCCATCGCTACCTCCATCAATCGCCTCGGCCCTGGGATACGGCCCACATCTTGGCAGACGTCACTGGCTGCGGACGTGTGCCGAACGGCGGGCGCCGCCCGGCACACGCCGCTCGCCTACTTCCCGCCTTCGGTGATCGTCACGGTCTGCGGTGTGTACGAGTCGCCGTTGGCGTCGAAGCCGTCGGCCTTGAGTTCGTCGTTCGCGCGCTGCGACAGATCGGTACGGAACGCGTCCTGGTCCGGCACGCCCTTGAGGACGCCACCACCCATCGCGATCTTGATCGTCTGGTCCCAGGCCGCCTGGTCCATCATTCCCACGCCGTTGCGCGCCGGCCAGACCAGCTTGTTGATCTCGTTGAGCATCCAGGTCTGGTGCCCCTGCCCCAGCGCGCTGCCGTTGTCGAGCACGATGTCGACGCAGCCGGTCAGGTCGTCGCGGCAGTAGCCCCAGCCACGGTAGGACGCCTTGAGGAACTTCACCGCCGTGTCCTGGTTGGCCTGCTCCCCCAGCCAGTCACCCCGGGCGTAGATGCCGTCCTCCAGGCTGGTGTAGCCGGCGTCCTGAAGGTTGATCACCGAGAAGTCCGACGGCTGGTAGAGCTGCCCGGTCTTCGGGTTCTTGGTCTCCAGCAGCTGGGCGTACTCGTTGTAGGTCTTGGCCTGGGCGGCGTCGACCTCCCGGCGGAGCAGCAGCGACATGTCGAACGGCTGCTGGATGATCTCCGCGTCCCGGCTCGGGTCGACGCCGGCGTCCTTCATCGCCGCGAACAGCACGAGTTCGTTGCCGTACCCCCAGCTCCCGACCTTCTTGCCCTTCAGGTCGGTCAACGCCTTGATGCCGGAGTCGGCCCAGGCGACCTGGAGGTACGCGCCGCGCTGGAACACCTGGCCGATGTTGACCAGGTCCGCGCCCTGCTCCCGGGTGACCATCGTCTTGGTGACGTGGCTGACCGCGAACTCGGCATTGCCGGCGGAGAGCACCTGCTGGGGAACGATGTTGACGCCACCTTCCTGGATGGTGACGTCGAGACACTCCTCGGCGTAGTACCCCTTCTCCTTGGCCGCGTAGTAGCCGGCGAACTGGGCCTGGGCGACCCACTGGAGCACCACGCGGACCTTGGTCGTCGACTCGCAGTTCTTGGCGGCCTCGGCCGCGGAATCACTCGGGGTGTCGGACATGCCACCGCAGGCCGAGGTCACGAGCAGGGCGGCGGTGAGGACGGCGGCGATTGTGGCGGGGCGGCTCCTCCGCGAGGTCCGCCGTAGTTGCAGGGCCATGCTGACTCCAAAAGATCGTGGTGGCCCGTGGCTCACGAGTCGCTGTCGTGCAGGGACTCGTGCCAGGGCATCAGGAGGCGTTCCAACAGAGACGTGGCACCGAACAGCAGCAGGCCGAGCGCGCTGGCCACGGCGATCCCCGCCCAGGCGAACTCGAAGCGGGGCAGGGCCGCCTGATAGGCGATGTACACCCCGAGCGCGTTGCTCGGTCCACCGAAGTACTCGGTCACGATCACGCCGATCACGGCGAGCGTGCTGCCGAGCTTGAGCGCGTTGAACAGGAACGGCAACGCGTTGGGCAACCGCAGCATGAGCGCCACCTGTCGGGGTTGCGCCGCGAGCGATTGCATGATCTCCAGGTGCAGGGGTGAGACCTGGAGAAGTCCCCTGGTGGTGTTGACCAGGACCGGGAAGAAGACCATCACCGCGGCCACGCCGGCCTTGGACATCGGGTTGGTGACCCCGAACCAGTTGTTGAAGATCGGCGCGAGGGCCACGATCGGGGCGCAGTTGATGACGACGGCGGCGGTCAGCACCGGACCGGACACGCCCGGAAACCGGCTGAGCGCCAACGCCACCGTCACCCCCGCCGCCGCACCGAGGAACAGGCCGAGGAGCACCGCCTGCACGGTGACCACCGACGCCGACATGATCGTGCCGAACTCGGCCCGGAACGCCGACGAGATGTCGGCCGGCGCCGGGACGATGAACGACGGGACGTCGAAGACGGTCACCACCAGCTGCCACGAGCCGAGGATCACCAGCGCGGTGAGGACGACCGGGAGGAACCGGCCGATCGCCGCCCGGGCGCCGATGACCGGCGAGGAATCCCGCGCCAGCTGCGTCGTAGTCATCGGGCCGCCTGCTCGGCCGGGACGCCGTGCAGCGCCGTACGCACCTCGGTGACCTTGGCGAAGAACGCGTCGGTGGTCCGGGTCGCCGCCGTGCGCGGGTACGGCAGGTCGACGTCGATGCTGGCGGCGATGCGTCCGGGACGCGCCGACATCACGACGATCCGGGACGACAGGAACACCGCCTCGGAGATGCTGTGGGTGACGAAGACGACGGTGGTCCGGGTGTCCGACCAGATCCGCAGCAGCTCGCCCTGCAACCGCTCGCGGTTCATCTCGTCGAGCGCGCCCAACGGCTCGTCCATGAACAGGATCTCCGGGTCCGCCGACAGGGCGCGGGCGATCGCCACCCGCTGCTGCATGCCGCCGGAGAGCTGCCAGGGAAAGTGCCGGGAGAAGTCGGAGAGCCGGACCAGGTCCAGCATCTCGTGGGCCTTGGCCCGCCGGGTCTGCTTGTCCACCCCGGCCACCTGCAACGGCAACTCGATGTTGCGCTGCACCGTACGCCACTCGAAGAGGCCGGCCTGCTGAAAGACCATGCCGTAGTCCCGGTCCGTCCGGGCCGCGCCCGGCGTCTTGCCGTTCAGCGACACCGTGCCGCTGGTCGGCTCGGTCAGGTCCGCCAGGATCCGCAGCAGGGTGCTCTTGCCGCAGCCGCTCGGGCCCAACAGGGACAGGAACTCGCCCCGCTTGATCGACAGGTCGATGTCCTCAAGTGCGGTCACCGTACGGTTTCCGCCGGTGAACTGCTTGGTGACGCCTCGTACGGAAATGATCGCGGCCTCAGACATCAGCATCTCTCCAGGTGTTGTTGAGGCGGAAGGGATGTTCACCGGGTGTGCCGGTGCCGGAGCGCCACGCGCTCGATAAGTGCCAGGGACTGCACGAAGACGATGCCGGCCGCCGCCGCGACCAGGACGGCCGCGTACAACTTCTCCGGCCCGTTGGAGTAGTAGTAGGCGAAAGTGAGGATCGCCCGACCGATGCCCCGGCCAGTGCCTGCGGAAAGCTCGCCCACGATCGCGCCCACCACGCTCGCAGTGGCCGCGAGCCGAAGCCCGGCGAACACGAAGGGCAGCGCTGCCGGGATCCGCAGCCACCCCAGCACCTGCCAGCGGCCCGCGCCCACGCTGCGCATGAACTCCAGCTGGACCTTCGGCGGTGACTTCAGGCCGCGCAGGGCGTTGATGGTGATCGGGAAGAACGCGAGGTAGGCGGCGATGCCGGTCACCGCCACCCAGGGTGGTGCGCCGGCCTTCCCACCCCAGATCACGATCATCGGTGCGATCGCCACCAGAGGAACCGTCTGCGACGCCACCAGCCAGGGCATCAGCCCCTTGCTGAGCGGCACCACGTGCAGGAAGAGGACCGCCAGCAGCAGGCCGAGCGACGAGCCCGCCACCAGACCGTAGAACGCCTCACGGAGCGTCACACTGGTCTCGCCGAGCAGGTAGGTGCCCAACGCCATCGAGTCGCCGCGTCGGGCCGGCTCGACCAGGGCACCGAGGATCGACCAGACGTGCGGCATCGAGAGATCGTCAGTGGCGACCGGGAAGGCGATCTTGGTGCCGGGCACCACGTCGTCGACAGCACGGCCCAGCGCCTTGTAGCCCTCCCAGAGGCCGGCGAGCACCGCCACGACCAGTACGGCCCCGGCGGCGTTGAACCCGCGCTTCCTCGCGGCGGACAGCAGCCCGGGTCGGCGCGGTGTCACTCGGTCCACCTGCCCGGCCGGTGCGCCCTCGGCGGCCACCGAGGTGGTGGCGGTTCTTGTCGCGGTCATGCAGGCACTCTCCGAATCTCTCGGAAGCGTCATCTGGCCTCAGATCCGTCGGCATGCCTCGCCGCATCGGATCACTGAGTGAACTGGTGGTTCACCATAGGAGCGTGACCGAGGCCACGTCAACGGTTCCTCAGCACTCGGATCACTGATCCGGAGGCGATCGCCGCGCCGCACCACCTGCGGATACCGCAATCCCGGTCAAGCTGCCGTCTCCGCCGTCAACGGGAAGCACCACCACGACTCGGGCACCGCCACCACCGGTGCGCCTCGCAGGTGCCGCCGGGGGCGGCCACACCCGGCGAAACCATCGGCGGCCGCGGTGAGGATCCCGGTCAGATCGCCGATGACCTGCGCATTCCTGATCGACCGACGGGCTTGTCCGGCCACCTCGTCCCGGCCACGGAACGCCAGCTCGCCGAGCGCCGTACGTCGTGCACCGTCGCGGCGGGCGGAACCGGCGGTGTCCGGCTGGGCGGTAGCGCATCCCCGCCCCGGGTCGGGTGGCGTT
The DNA here is from genome assembly GCA_005402585.1 of Micromonosporaceae bacterium KJ-029. Lineage (GTDB taxonomy): Bacteria > Actinomycetota > Actinomycetes > Mycobacteriales > Micromonosporaceae > Micromonospora. The sequence continues at coordinate 104,923 of BIFP01000048.1, forward strand.
CAGACTGTGGCGGTCCCGCTCACTGTCCCGTCCGGCGAATCGCTGGTAGCGCTGATTGCCCGCACCTTCAGGCCGCGACCTGGGCCAGGGCACGCTCGACGTCGTCGGCGTTCCAGTCCAGGAAGGGGAGCATCATCTCTCGGCCGTAGGTGTGGAGCTGCCCGAGCGACGTGATCGCGCGATCTCTCGCCGCGGCCAGCACGGTGTCCGGCGCGTCCGCGACTCCCCAGATCCGGGCGAAGTGGCTGAGCACCCGCTCCCGCTTGAGCCGGTGCACCGAATAGCGAGGCGACAACTCGGCTACCCGCTGGTTCTCCCGCCGGCAGGCGGTGACCGCGTGGGACGCTTTCGCCCACAGCTCGGCGGGCTGCGTGAACAGTTGCGGGCAACCGTGTAGCGGTGCTCCACCGGGCGCGCGATAGGAGCGCACCAGGACGCGTAGGAGCTTCTCCCGCTCGTCGAGAGACAGCTCCGGCCCGGCCAGCCAGTACTGCTCCACCGAGCCGGCCAGGCGCACGCCACCGAGTCGCTCGGCGGCCCGCGCCACGCAACGATCCTCCAGCTCCCTCCGCTCGGCTGCCGGGATGGGTTGTGCCGTGGGTGCACCGTCGGCGATCACGCCCATGGCGTACAGCGCCCACCGCTCGGGGAAGGCCGGGTCGTAGAGCTGGAGAAACCTCAGCACGCTGACATCGTCGACCGGCTCGCCGCCGACCGGTCGGACCCGATTCTGGTCGAGCCAGGCTCTCAGGAAAGGGGTCACCGGCACCCGTTCCCGCGGCTCGGCAGCGCTCGCCCGGCCATCGGCCCGGCCGCCAGCGACGAAGTCGAGCGCCTTCAGAGCATCCTCGCGCTGGACGCCGCCCCCCTTCTTGCGGGCCACCTCTCGGAGCCTCGCCGACAGCTCCTCCCCGCCCGGATCCCTCGCCGACCGGGCCTCGAGCACCGGCCAGGACCTGTCGGCGACCGGAAGGGACTCCGCGAGCGTACTGAGGCGAGCGCTCTCGTCGGTGCTCAGCTCACCGGCTACCACCGCGGAGCGTAGGACGACGCGCATGTTGATCAGTGACTCTGACCTGGGCTGGTGCTTTTCGTCCGGGCCACCGGGCCCGACCGCGACCTCGTCGTCCCCGTCCACGGTCCCGGCGCGATACATCTCGAAGACTGTGCCTATGCCCACCATGCCGTAGGTGTGCAGCTCGGCCGCCCGCAAGGCTCCCATCCCCGCGGCGCCGACGACGCGAACCCCCTCCTGGAGAAGCCACAGGATCTCCTGGTTCCGGACCGGCAGCCGCTCGTAGAAAACGCCGTCGATGATGAGGACGGTGTCTCCGCGACGCGGACGCAGCTGGAGCAGATCTCCGTGCGCCACGGGCGGGTGCAGCACCGCCCCGGGCAGCCGCTCGTGCACGTCCGTGTGCGAGATCGTCGAACCTACATAGACGTGCGTGCTCATGTGACGGCATCCTTGGCAGCGGTCCTCGGGATGGCATGCCGGGCCTCGAACGACAGACCGGCCGTCACCACCTTCACGACAGAGAAAGCATCGCTGGTGCTGAGATCGACGTACAGCGGAACGGAGTTCGTCCTCGAACTGATCAGACCGTCCAGCCAGACCAGCTCGGCGTTCAGGTCCTGGAAGGGCTGGGCTGCCGCCGCCACTTCCTTCCAGTCCGCGGTAGGTGGGAAGCTCCTGGGCTCGGACGGTCGGGGCTCCGCCGCCACCCGCCACGCCTGGTTGGCGTCATCGTGGGCAGCGGTGATCGCCACCAGCCGGCTCTGCGCGGCCTCGGTCAGGGCACGAGAGAGACCGACGGCGGGGTCACTGTGGACGCCGGATCCGGCCGCCACCCGGTAACTCCCGTCCCACAGGTATGCCACGAAGGTGCTGACCGGCCACCGGCTGGGGACCACGAGGACCTCCACGTGCATGCCGGCTCGCGCGATCATGCCAAGCAGGTCGTTGACGGGCTCGTCGTCGACCGTTGTGAGATCCAGATACGCTCGCTTCTCGGCCGGCACGGACCGCAGGCTCGCGATACTGTCACGCTCCACGACCTCGTACAGGCCGTGTAGCGCGGCCTCGGAGAAGGTGTTCCCGCTCGCCAATCCGTTGCTCGACGGTCGCAGCATCGGGGGAACCCAGGTGTCGGCGACCTCCGCGCCGAGTTCCACGTACTGCCGTGGCACCGGGTGGACGGCTTCCCCGGTCACGGTGGACGCCTCGACCCAGTCGAGCGGCGTCTCCTCGCTCAACAGGCTGCCACGGTACTGGGACAGCTCGCCGAGCGCGTACGGCAGTGGCAGATCTTTGGCACTGGTGTTGCGGATGGCGGGTGGTGGGCAGGCATTCTCGGCGTGCCACAGCTCCACGGACTCCATGACCGCCGACAGCCGCGCGAGCAGGTGCGTGTGCCCCTTGCCGTGCGAGATGGTGAACGTCCTGGCCAGCGGCCGGATTGCCAGTATCACCGGGATCCCGAGGGTGTCGAACCTGGTGATGTCGGCGACCCGCGTGACACCGTACCCGGTGAGCAGCGGCTGGATGGTCTCCCAGGTCTCCTCGGGAGCTCGCGCGCGATGGGTACCAGGCAGCCGAACCTTCGGACTCGCCCTGGACAGCAGGCTTCTTTCCCGCTGCGAGGTGAGCGAATCTCCAGCTGTCGCAGCTACGTCCTGAGCCATATGCATCCTGAACCATGCCGAGGATATTCGGGGGCCGTACACACAACCGTGGTCGGCGCAGGACTCCTGCGCCGACCACGGTCGCAGCTCTCGCCGCTTGACGCACTTCATGCGTCGCGCTGCCTCGAACTCGCTACTCCGGAGCGCGATGGTCCGGGTTCACGGCTAGGCAGCCGGAGCCCACAACTACTGGGCGGCTACTCCTCCGGCGAGTCGAAGTAGTGGCACGCCGACGACCCGCAGGCCCCCGTCTCGAGCTCCGAGATGACACCTTCCACGCTCTCCTCGAAGAGGGAGTCGAGGCGGTCATCCGCAGCGACCTTGTTGAACTCGAGCAGCTCGATGTTCATGCAGCGCCCCCGATCTTGATCTTGATGGGATAGTGCGGAGATAGATTAACTTAAGGTTCCAAATCGATCAACCGGTGGGACGCTCCGCTCCGAACCGGTAGCGGACACATGGCCAACCGGCCACGACGCGAGCCGAACCGGGCGTGACCAGCACCAGTTGCGTGACGCCAGGCCTGGGTAGATCATGGCGGGATCATCTGGCATCGATGCGGGGGATCACCCATGGCAACTGCACCAGCGGTACGGCTGGCGGGCCTGCCGTCGCGGCAAGCGCCGATGACCTGGGGACAGAAGAACCAGTACATCGCCATCGAGATGTCCGGCGAGGAGTCCTACCGCCAGAACCTGGTGCGATCCGTGCCCGTGCCGCCAGGTGTCGAGACGGCCCTGATCTGCGAAGCGCTCGCGGGAATACTCAGCCGCCACGAGGCGCTCCGGACACACTTCGGCCGGTGTGAAGAGGACGGGTTCTGGCAGCGGGTCTCCGGCTCCGTGGACCTCCCGTTGCTCATGTTCGACGCGGCGGATGACGCAGAGCTCGCGACCGCGAAGGCTCACGTGGCAGGGCACAACTTCGATCACGAGACCCAACTGCCCGTACGTTTCGCGGTGGTGAGCCACCCCGACGGCACGCGTTCGGTGGAACTCGCGGTGTCGCACCTGGCCGCGGATGCGGCCGGAGCTGACGTGCTGGCGGGAGAGGTGGGCCGGGCGCTGGCGGGCGAGGCGCTGTTGCCGGCGCCGCAGAAGCAGCCGGTGGACCGGGCCGCCTGGGAGGGCTCGCCCGAGGGCCAGGCGATGGCGGCACGCAACGTGGATCGATGGCGGACGTTGATGCAGGCCGGTGCGACCAAGGTACCGGCCGCACGCGGGGACGGGCTGCGACCACGCTTCTGGAAAGGAGGGCTGGCGTCGCCCGCGTTGCGCATCGTGCTGCCGGCGCTCGCCACCCGACTGAGGATCTCGCCCACCGCACTGGTGCTGGCGGGCATGGCGCACGTCGTGGCCGCCCGGTTCGGCTTGGACTCCGTCGCGATCCGCATCGGGTTCAACAACCGGGTCGCCCGGCCGGACAAAGTGGCCATCGAAAGCCTGATGGGCTGGGGGTTGTGCCACCTGACCGAGGTCGACGGTGATCGTACTCAGCTGGCGAAGGCTGCCGCCAACCAAGCCTTCCAGGCCTACACGACGGCCCGATTCGACATCTACGACGTGCTTGAGGTCGCCGACCGGCTCAGGAGCGAAGGCGCCGGCGAGACGCTGCCACAGTTCTTCCTCAATATCATCGACCTGCCAGCCCCGGCCGCCGATCTGAGGCTCCACCACGACCACCTGCGGGAGTTGCAGGCAGCCGCCACCTTCGACGCTGCGCCCAGCCACACCAGGGACAGCAGTGGACTGTTCATCCTGCAGGTCACCCAGGTGCCTGAGGCGGTCCGGCTGGGCTTCCTGCTCGACACCCGGTTGCTGTCGAAGGCCGAACTCGAGCAGACCCTTCGCCAGGTCGAGGACTGGCTGGTCAGCCTGGCGCTAAAGCGGTAGCGGCGCTCAGCCCGACCGCCGAGCCACCGGCGGTCATCGCTCGCCGGCCTGCAACTGCACCGTGACGCTGCGGTAGTCGAGTTTCCCGGAGTACAAGCGCGGAAGGGCCATCTCTTTGCGCCGCAGGCATCCGCGGGGCAGCCCCCATCGGTCAGCTATCTGGTTCAACTCGGACCCGTTGCTCGCCGTGGCACCGCTCTCGTGGCACACGGCAATCGTCTCGTCCGGGTACGGGACTGCCATCACCTCCGTCCCCAACGCTCGCCTCAACTCGCCCTCCAGCTGGTCGAGCTGGATCCGGCGGCCCAGCACCTTCGTCTGCCGGTCGACTCGACCGCTCAGGTACAGAAGGCCGTTCGACAGGTACCCCAGGTCACCCGTGCGGAGTCGGCTCCCGTGCGTGTCGCCGAGACCCAGGTCGGACCGCGACGTCGCGTAGCCGAGCATCACGTTAGGCCCGGTGTAGACCACTTCGCCGACATCGCCCTCGGGCACCGGCCCACCATCTCCGTCGACGACTTCCGCGCGACCTCCCGGCACCGGGCGTCCCACCGAGTCTGGATGCCGCTGCGCGGCGTCCATGTCGAGCACGGAGATCCGCGCGGTCGCTTCCGCCTGGCCGTACATGACGTTCACCTGGCCGCCGACTGACCTCATCAGCTCGATGAGCGTCGACACCTCGGTCGGGTCGATCCGGCCGCCCGCTACCAACACCCTCCCCATCGACGGATGTGCCCGAGGACTCCACCCCCTGGACAGGAGCATCCGGCAGGTGGTGGGGAGCAGCCCGACAGCCGAGGCTTTCAGCTGGTCCAGCTGCCACCAGAAGCTCCGGGCGGTGGGGGCCGCGTCTGTCAGCGCCAGGCTGCCGTTCGAGACCAGGTGTGAGTTGATGATGGAAAGCCCGAAGGCGTAGTCCGCGGGAAGCGACGTCGCCGCTCGCTCTCCGGGCTCGATGCCGGTCGCCTCGGCTATGGCACGTGCGTTCGCAAGAAGATTGTCATAGGAGAGCCGGACCGCCCGGGGGGCGCCGGCCGAGCCGGACGTGGACAAGATCATTGCCAGCGCCGGGTGCAACCCCGGCTCGGCCGGCTGTGCCCCTAGCCTGCGCATCCACTCGACGGCACCGTTGTGCACCGACGCGTCAGGACGGAAGACGTCTCTCGACGAGGACACGAGCCTTGACGGAGCGCCGTCGACGAGCAACACCGCATGCCCCGACGAGAGCGCAGCCAGATAGGCCGCGAGGCCGTCGATCGAGCGTGGCTGGCTGATCTCCACCAGGAGTTTTCGACCTGCGGGCAGCCGCTCCCGCCACTCGTCCCGTCGGGCTCGGAGCTCGGCCACCGGGATCTCTCCCAGCCGGCCGTCTACGACGACGATCTCGCGTTCGTCCCGGGTTGACAGCAGGTCAAGATCCTCGTTCACTCCATACCTACCCGACTCTCGCCCGACCGGCCTGGCCGCCGTCAACTGCCCTGCCTGGACCCCGTCGCCTCCCGGATCGCCTTGGCAACCTCACTCAGTGACGGCGCCCCGTACAGGTCGACAGCGGAGAGCGTCACGCCGAAGGTGTGCTGAATCCGGTCGGAAAGCTCCAGGGCGGTCAGCGAGTCTCCACCCAGCGAAGCCAGATCGTCGGTGACGCTGACGGCGACCCCGGGGAGCGAGTCCTCGATCAGCTCAGACACCGTCCGCAGCACCACTTCCTCCTCCGTCGACCCCGCCGGCCGGTAGGTGAACGTGTACCCACTACTCAGAAGAAGCTCGGTGGCCGCCGCGTGGTCGAGGGCTCCATCGGATTGTCGCGGCATGCTGGCGGTCGGGACCACCACCAGCGGCACCCCCAGGTCACCGGCCACATCAAGGACGTCCTGTCGGATCTCCGGCCCTACCCGAAAGCCGTCCGGTACGACGATCACTGTCACTTGCGGCTCCGCCGACGGCAGGATCTCCGCGTCGACGACGCGCGGGTTACCCCGGAGCTGCTCAATCCACTGGTACCTGTCGTCCACCGACATCTAATCGGCCTCTCTCTTGACCCTCGCCAGTTGCTGTCCCAGCGCTCGCAGCCTTCCCCGCGACATCTTTCCGGCACCGTCCCGAGGTAGGCCGTCCACGCAGAAGACCCGCCTCGGCACGATCGCCGCGGGCACCCGGGCCCGTAGCCAGGGCCGCAGGTCAGCTTCGGAGAGCGCCGGCCCGTCCGGCACGACCAGGGCGATCACGGTGAACTGGTCCTCGCCCCGCTCCACCGCGCACACCCCCGCGTCGGCGACACCTGGGTGGTGACACAGCGTGTCCTCGAGATCCTCGGCATCGAATGTCTCACCGGCAACCGTGATCCGGCTCAGCGATCGGGGGGCCAGATACAGGTAGCCGTCCGAGTCCAGCCATCCCTCGTCGCCGACGCTGGCCAGCCCGTCCAGGCTTCGACGCAGTTGCTCCCGCTGGTTCAGATAGACCGGTGCGCCCCTCCTGCCCGTACTCGTGAAGACGAGACCTTGGACGCCGGGCGGCACCATCTCGCCGTTCGCGCCGACGATCCGCACCTTGGTGAAGAAGCCCCTGCCGACTGTTCCCGGCCGCCGCAGCCACTCGGTCCCGCTGACCGCTGTCGCCCCGATGCCCTCGGTACTGCCGTAGGTCTCGTAGACCCGTTCGGGCCCGAGCCGGTTGATCCAGTACCGCTTCAGATCATCGGCGCACCGCGCGCTCATGTGCACCAGCGCGCGCAGGGACTTCAGGCTCGCCCTGCCGTCGTCGGCCCGCTGCATCATGCGCAGGTGAAACGGCGTCGCCTGCAGCCACTCCAGCTGGTGCTCGTCTATCAGCTCCAGGAACGTGGCCCCTTGGAAGCCGGCTGGGACGACTATCGTGTTCCCGTCGGTCAGGCCTTCGAGAAGGAAGGTCATCGCCGACGCGTGCGGCGGCAGGCTGGCCATCATCTGCACCTGACCGGGACGCCAGCCGAGCACCGACGTCAACCGCAACGGGCGAGGCTGCGAGGACACCAGTCGCATTCTCACGTCGATCACCTGCCGGCCTCCCCCGCTGGTCCCGCCGGTCGGGAGGACCAGTGCGTGCGGCGGCAGCCGCTCTCCGGCACCTGCCGGCTCCGGCGAGGGCAGGTGCAGGCGCTCAGGCTGCGACGCATCGAGGACCGCCACGCCCGCCCTGAGCAGGCGGTCCGCGGACCCGTCGTGTTCGAGCCGGGACCGGACAGCGACCGGCACCGGGCACCGGAGGGCTGCTATCAGCGACAGGTAGGCGGCCATCCCGCCGGTGCTGCCCACCAGCACGCATGCGGGCCCGGCCTTCGCCAGGCTCGACATCAGGGTCTGTTTCAGCGCTCCGGTCAAGCCGGCCAGCTCACCGTACGAGACTGTCGTGCCATCCTCGGCGAAGATGAGCGCCGGTCGGCCTCGCTCACTCGCCGCCAGCTCCGTGAGGCGGAGGTCGAACTCGTTAGCCGTTCGCATCACCGCTCCCCTCCGCGCCGTTGCCCGCCTCTGGCAGGCTCCCGAGCGTGAACTCCCCGACCGAGGACTCCTCCTCCACCCTGAGGCCGGTGGCCTGCGCGAACAGGCCGGAGTCGCTGTTGCCGAGCGCACAGCAGGCCAGGCCCATCGCCGCAGCGGTCAGATACATGCTCTCGTAAAGAACACCCACGTCCTTCAGCGTGGTCGCGTAGGCCATGTTCTCGTACTTCCAGCTCAATCGCGTGAATCTGGCTCCCATGATGACGAGCACCTGGGGCGACTCCCTGGCCCCGCTCACCACCCGCGCGTGTTCCAGGAGCATGGAACACTGGGACGCCGACGCCGAGATCGGCTCCAGCCCGTGCTCCAACGGGCGGTAGCGATACAGTCCCTTCTCGACCCCCGTACACCGGCCGATCACGAGGTACAGCTCCAGCTCGTAGGCCCCGCCGCCGCTCGGGTACGGACGCACGCTGCACTCGTAGCTCTTCGGATCGCTCTCGTCGGCTGGCACGACCCGATCCACGCGTGCCACCCGATAGAGGAACTCCCCCAGTTGCCAGGCGGTCAGCGGCTTCGCTCCGTGGTTTCGCGTCGACTTCCTTCGGGCAACCACCTCAGTGAAGCTGATATCGGCGGTCCCTCCAGGGCCTTCACGCTCCAGCTTCACCATCTTCTCGGCCTCGAAGGCACTCGCCCGCAACGCCGGGGTGGGCGGCACCGAACCGGCGAACCGCCAGGTCGCGCCCGTCGGGCCGGGATGGAGCCCCAACCGGCTGGCATGGTGGAACATGACATCGGCTGGCTGGCGCTGGATCAGAAGCTGGTCGCCCTCCTCCGCGAGCAGCCCCTCGTCATCGACCTCACCGAGGACGCCGGTCGCAGCCAGCACCGTGAGCAGGTTGACCGCCTGCTCCCCACCCACGTTCCGCGTCAGGTCCTCGATCAGGTCCGCCGGAGCGCACGCCCGCTGGGCGGTCTGTTCGAGAACGCTCCCGAGGCACGATCCTCGCGATTCGAGGACGAACCCGTGGAGCGGGCTCCCGATCTCCCAGGCGTCGGCCACCCGCCGTACCGTCACGTACTGCGAGAGCCGGACGGGCCTTCGGGGCGGCTCGAGCGGCAACGCGAGTCGTGCCGTCCGGCTCGCCGGGCGTGCGACCAGCTGTGCTGCGCTTCCGGCGCCGCCGACCGAGATCCGGAGTAACCGGCCCGACAGCAGTCGATTGATCTCCAGGGAGAGCCGGTCACCGGCGAGCACGCCCGGCGGCTCGGCCTTACCTGTCCTGCTGCCAATGCTCCGGTGCTCGCCCAGGGCTTTGAGGACCTGGTAGGTCTCGCCGTCCAGCGCCTTGATGACCCATCTCAGCATCCAGGCATCCTGCTGGTGCCGCACGATGAGAGTGTCGTCGCCGGCTGCGGTGATGGAGGCCCAGTCCTCCAGCGTCCAGGTCAGGGTCGAGCGAGCCGAGGCCGTCTCCAGGTCCGTCGACGGAAACAGGGCCGTGTCGGTCTTGGTCATGGCCTCACCTCCACTCTCGATGATCCGGGCGGTGATCTGCCGGCCCGTCCCCGCTGCTGGCGCAGGTCGTCACAGGCTCACCTCCGGGCTCGACGGCCCGGGTGGGCCGGTCACCAACGCGGACAGCACCCGGTGCCGCGCCCGGCCGTGGCTCGACGGTTCCAGGAGGCGTGCCGGCAGCTTGAGCATCAACTGGGAGGCGCCCCCCAGCTCGCCGGCGATCAACGACAGATAGTGGGCAAGGGCCGCGGAGCGCTGGATCAATGAGGCGTACGCGGCGGCCCCACGTTGACAGACCACCGCTTGCAGGTCGGCGCCGATCACGATGGCCGTGGAGCCTCCCGCGCCGGCCCTCGTCAGGGTCGCGCGAAGCACGTCCCTTTGCCCGACGCCGGTGTCGAGGCGGGTCCGTCCCAGGTACGTCCCATCCTCGATCCGGGCCTCGCTCAGCTCGTCGGTGCCGTTCCAGCAGTGGATGACGAGATCGTCGAGAACCGCTGGCGCGACCCGGGCAAGCCTCTCGACCCCCAGGCTGAGCCAGGTGTCGGTGTCGGGCAACGCGCTCGGCGGGGACTCTGGAGCGTGCGAATCCGTCTCACCGTCGGCGGCGATGTCGACGTCGATGACCGTCAGCGCCTGTTCACCGACGGCCAGATCGAGGGCGGAATGTATCGACTCGGGTGACCACTGCGCAGAAATCGCGGGACGCAGCCCCAGCTGTGTTCCACGATGCAGCAGCTGGGCCGTCAGAAGCCCGGCGTCCTGGAACACCACTCTCCGGCCGAACCGCCCGAAGCAGACCTCGGCTCCGGTGAAGTTGCCAGTGATACAGACACGGTGCCGGGTCGCCGGCTGGCCGCCGCCATCTGTCGGCCAGCTCAGCGGGATGAGCTCGCCTTCGTACGGGTCGTAGTAGGCTCCGCCTCGGATCAGCGCATGCTCGTGCGGGAGCAGGTAAACCGAACTCGTCCCCACGCCCTCGACTGTCGGCAACCTCCGGTATCGAATTCCGGTGACCTTCCCACGGCTCTCGACAGGGTCGGCCGCCAACGTCAGGTCCAGCAACGACAACACTCGCCCCGGAAGCTCCATCCCACGGGCCGCCGCCAGTTGCCGCATCGGCGGCATGTTGAAGTGCCTCCGCCGGAAGACGGACTGGCTCCTGACCGATGACCACCGCGCCGCACCGCCGTCACCCGCAACCGGTTCCTCGACGCTCTGCTCGTACCGCCAGGCCAGCTGCGCGGTGGGGTGGGGAGCCACCTGTCCCCTCAGTTCGTGGACTCCACACGCGGGACAGGTGACATCCCCGCCCGCCAGCACCGAATCGGATTGCCTCGTCCGCAGGTCATAACGCACCGACATGGTCAGAATCTCGCGTGGAGCGAGCCCGCTCAGGTAGGAGAGGGCAGCCGCGCAGGCCAGCCCGACGCCCATGGACGTGTCCGGCCATGGTGCGTCGGCCCAGCCGAGGTGTTTCCCCGTGGGGCCGCCGCAGGCGTGACAGCGGCCACCGCGGCGGCCTCCGAGCACCGGCCCCACGAGAATCTCGTCGTCGCTACGGACCACCGGTAGCACCGCGGTCCCGTCCTGCCGATGACCGGCGGTGGAGCCAGCACCCGGCCAGGTCAGGTCCACCACCAGGTCCACCGGGCGGGTGGCCGAAGTTGCCACTGCCGCCTCCGTGCCCCAGATGGTGAGCCGGCCGACGCCTGACTCCTCCAGCGTTCGTCTGATCTGCGCCGCCATCCACGGCTCACCGACGATCGCGACGTCGGCATGCTCCAGCCGTTGGCGCGCTTTCGCTGCGAGACCCGGACCGTAGCGGCCCTGGAGACTCACCAGGTAGTCGTTCGCCGGGACAGCAGAGCCGGCCTCGATGAGGCCGTGCTTCACCAGCGCCTCGATGGTCTGCTCGAGGTCGGCATCCGGAGCGGAGCCGCCAGCCGGCGCTTGCGGAGCAGGCTCCTCCGGCCCGACCAGAGACGCGCGCTTGAGGACTTCGATCGACCGCTCGTCGTGCACCGTTACGCGCATGCCGGGCTTGTCGACAACGAGCGAGTCATCCACTTCTCGCAAGGAGACGCCCGGGCTGAGCACCAGGCGGCGCGGCGATGCCATCAGTCCCACAACTCCCGGTGCACCCGCAGCAACTCTCCATTGCCTCGGCCATGTCCGGCGGGCTCCGCGCATCGTTGGCAGCCGTGCACCCCCACCAGCACCTCCGTCCGCACTTTGAGTCCGTTCACGTGCAACAGGTGGACCGGTCGGGCCGGCGGGTGCCCGGCAGCGCCCAGCAGCCCGGCGAGCACCCCGGCGACGGAGTAGACGAGGTGGCGAGGTATGCCTTCGACATGCGCCGCCGGCGCGGGAACGTGGACACCGTCCAGCGGTATCTCGGTGCGCTTGTGTTGCTTCAGACGGACCTGTAGGCAGCGAAGGCACGGGCCGTCGTGCGGTGTCACATACGGTCCGACGACCACGTACGGATAGGTGTATCCGACAAAGCACCATGGACGCCCGACCCGGTGGCTCGCGTCGTCGAACCTGTGCACTTCGTGCCAGTCGAAGCGCGGGGTGATGAGGACGGTCACCGTCCCGGCGCTCATCACCTCGGCCGGTTCCGTCGCTGCCTCCGAGAGCGGCACGAGGCGCACCCCCGGTGTGGGGTGGAGTGCCTCTGCCACGACGGCAGCGACCCTGGCGGAGAAGCCGCCGTCTACCACGAGTTGTACGGGCGCATCCGCCGAGATCCCGGACATCTACGTCACCGGGAGCGGGTAGGGGTTCAGGTCCGACTCAGGTAGCACTCGATATCCCATCGACCGAGGTGCGTCGTAGAGTCTCCTCGATCCCAGGTACAGCGCAGATGGCCACACGGACAGGGGTTGCGCCTGGGGCACGATCACTCGGACACAGGCGAGGCCGGCCTCGGACACTTCCCGAGTCGTCAGATCCACGCCGTAGACCGAGCAGCCTCTCTCAAACAGCCGTTCCAGCACGAGTCGCAGGGCCTGCTGCGGGGCCAGATCACCATCGAGGCGCGGCTCCGCTCTCTTTCTCTCGTCGTAGCCGCTGACCAGGAAGTCGTACGCCCGCCGCCTGCTGCGCATTCCCGAGTAGGCCGCGCCGGCGTTGATGCTGTCGAAGTCCTGGAAATCCTCGGGGGGCTGCGTAGCCTCGATAGCCGGAGTGAACCTCGAACATTCCAGGATGGCTTTCAGTGCGGCTTCGCGCTGGTCCAGGCTGCACGCGGTGGCCGTGGTCTGGGCGGTGTGCCTGCCATGCGGAGAGAACTGCGTACACCACACCACCGGGATCCCGAAGTCCGTGGTGGCGTCGAAGAGGAAGGTTTTCACTCCTCGCCGGTCGTACCAGTTGACCACCTCCCTCGCCTCGTCAGTCAGGCACTCCTCACCAAGCGGTGGGATCGGCAACTGCTGGAGCCAGGTTGTCGCGCACGCATCGCGCTCCACTATCTCACACAGCGCCGCAAGCAGGGCCTTCGTCGGCGTCTCGTGGATGGCCGTTCCGGTCGAGAAGGGCAGCCAGAACCGCTCCGTCGGCCACCGCTGCGCGATGGAGTAGGTCATGACCGCGGGCACCATGACCTCGCCACCGCCGCGCAGATCGACGGCGGGGGTCCAGCGGATCTCCGCTTCCTTGTCCGGCCGGTCGATGAAACTGCTGAACGCCGCGATCTCCCGCTCCGAGAATCTCGCTATCTCGTTCAGGTCCAGCGCATCGGAGCCCAGGTCGGTCGCTCGGGCATGGGTGAACTGATCCGCATCGTAGATCGACGCCGCATATCGTTCCAGGCCTTCGCAGATCGCCACGCGGGCCGCGTGAGCCGCATCGCCCCAGGCATGCCCGCTCCCCACTCCGGTAGCCCGATCCGATTCGGACCCGCGTACGTGGTTGACGTCCCCGGTGACGCTGTTGTAGGACCGGATCTTGGATGGCCGCCATCCCCCCCAGTATTCCGGTCCGGCAACTCCGAGCGCGCCGACCCAACCGGCAAACGCCCTCAGCGGCAACTCGGCGGCTGCCTCCTCGGCACCGCCCCACCGCGCGTCTCCAGTCCACGGCCCGGCGGATCGAAGTTCGGGAACGTTCCTCGATCCTTCCACTCTGGACCGCTCCTCCCTGACCCGAACACCGGCCGGACGACCGCGATCGGATCCGGATCTTGACGTACTCAAGTACATCAAACCGTATGCGGGCTCGCAAGACGCGGGCCGCAGGTGGGTGACCGCGCCCGCGATCTCCGCTGTTGGTGCCGGTAGGACTCCTCACATACGCTGTGACCACCCTTCCCGGTCATGGCGCGATGCCACAGGTTGGAGGTCCTCGTTTCATGCCGAGCCCGGACTCCGAGGCGAGCCCCGCTTCGCTCGAGGCAATGCCGGTGACGCGAGGCTTACTGACCTCGTGGATAGACTCCGGGCAACTCCTGGGGGCCTATCTCTACCTGTCCCACAAACGACGGGTAATCGCCGACGCGGCGGTCGGCAGGTGCTCGCCCGAACGCGTCGCCAGGTCTTCCGATATCGGTCGCCTGTACTGCGGAGTGAAGCCGTTGGTTGCCGCCTGCCTGGCGAATGCCGTGCAGGATGGCCGATTGAGTTTCGACACACCGGTACGTGAACTCGTCGACGTGCCGCACACCGAGCAGTGGAAAGCCATCACCGTCCGGAGCCTGCTGACGCACTCCAGTGGGCTCTGGCCGTCTCACGACAATCCCTACTCCGTCTCCTTCGCGTCCTACCTGACCATGATCAAGCGCGGCGCGTTGGAGCCGGCTCGGTGGGCGGCGCAGCCCATCTACAACACGACCGTCGCGTGGCACCTTCTCGCCGCAATCCTGGAATCTTCATACAATCGATCGATCGACGGGGTGCTCCGGGAGGTTGTCGCGCGGCCCATCGCGGCGGACACCCTGTGCCTGGTGCATCCCCCCGCTGACGGATACGCGCCGCTCCACGTAATTGGGCCCTCCGCCACGTTCCAGGAACTCGCCGACGCACCCCGACGCGCGCTTTTCTCGCGCGCCAACCCCGCGCACGGCGGCTTTTCCCGCAACGCCGAGGTCGGGCGCTTCTACGAGGAGTTGCTTGAGTGCCGCTCGGGCAGCGGTGGATTGCTGGAGGCCCGGATCGCCAGCGAGATGACGCAACCGCATGTCACTCTCAATGAAGGCTCCCGCCAAGAGCACCGGTGGGGGCTCGGCTTCGAGGTGTCCGTGGCGCCGAGGTACTTCGCCGTCGAGTGGGGTAAGGAAAGTTTCGGGCACACCGGCGCCATCGGGTACGTCGCCCAGAGCCCACCCCGGGTGTTCTTCGTCGCTCTCGCCGACCCCGAGAGCGGCCTTGCCCTCTCTGTCCGGCTCGCCAGCGTCGACGCCCGGAGCGGATGGCGGTTGGCGCAACTCGGCCGCTCTCTGACCGCGGATCTCGCCGACCATCACCTGGCGTGAGTCCGGTCGCCCGGCATCACCGCCTCGCGGGGCGCAGCCCCACCATCCTGCCGGTCGTGACCGGCGGCCGGTCTCCCCCGGGGTCGCCGTAATGCGGATCCACCGGCGGATACGGTGGAGCGGCAGGTGGTGTCAGGCGGGGCGACCCGGGGCGGGAGATGTTGAGATGATCTTCATTACGGCGAAGTTCCGGGTGCTGCCCGAGCACGCCGACCGGTGGCCGGAGATCGCCGCCGACTTCACCCGGGCCACCCGCGCCGAGCCGGGCTGCCTGTGGTTCGACTGGTCCCGCAGCGTCGACGACCCGACCGAGTACGTCCTGGTCGAGGCGTTCCGCGACGGGGACGCCGGTGCGGCGCACGTACAGTCCGAGCACTTCAAGCAGGCGCAGCAGGCCCTGCCGCCGCACCTCGCCGAGACGCCCCGCATCGTCAATTTCACGATCCCGCAGGACGACTGGTCCGAACTCGGCGAGATGGCCGTACCCGGACGCTGACCGCCACCGGCGCCGCCGATCGGACAGCTCTGGCGGTGCCCGCTACGGGCGGATGTCCAGGGCGCCGATCAGGCCGTCGCGGATGGTGAAGCGGTGGCGCAGCCGGACCGGGCTGCCCGGAAACGTGCCCGTGACGAGGGTGGTCACCACGAAGGTTCCGCCGGCCTCCTCCTCGACCTGCTCCGGTACGGCGTCGTAGGAGAACTCGGCGGCGGTCCGCTCGCGCCAGGCGCGGATCGCGGCCGGGCCCTCGTACGTCTGGTCCTCGTCGGCGACGATCGCGTCGTCCGCGAAACAGGCGACGAAGGCGTTGATGTCCGTTTCGCCGATCACCTGGTAGTAGCGGGCGATCACGTCGGGAACCGTGGCCGTCATTGGGCCTCTCCTCGGTCGGGACGCACGGCGCGTCGCGGGGTGGTCGCGGGTGGGTTACCACGTACGCGCCCCGATAGGCGTCCTCCCGGTCGGAAACAACACCGGGCGGGCGCTGCGGCGTCCCCGGCCGTACGCCAGGGACAGCCGCACCGCCCGTCCGGCACCAGGGGCCAGCGGCTCAGTCGAAGTCTGCGGGGCTGAACTCCCGCAGCTCCACCAGCACCAGCCAGTTGCCGGAGTTGTCCCGGGCGACGGCCTCCACCCCGGCCCGCAGCAGATCCTGGGCCCACTCGATGCGCCGCCGGGACAGGTACGCCGCCGGCGACAGCCCGTACGTGGCGGTGAACAGCCGCTGGAAGTGGTACTTGCTGATTCCGGCGACCGCCGCCACGGCCGCGAGGTCCAGCGGCTCGGTGTAGTGGCGGTCCATGTGGTCGCGTGCCCGTCTCAGGTGCACCAACAGGTCACCGGGGGCGCGTCGGGGCGAGGAACTCATCACCGCCGAGCCTAGGCACCAGATCTGACGGCAACTCGGTAACAGCCCGTATCCGTAACGGATCAGCCTGGTCAGGCGCTCTTTACCGGTGTAGACAGAATGCTGATCATGATGGACGCGCCGGGCTGGTTCCGGACAGGGTCCGAAGCCGGAAGGGGGGCCTTGTGCGGGTCGAGTTGCAGCGCATCGTCGACGCCGTCGCCGCCCACGCCGGCCGACCCGCCGTGATCGAGGACCGACGGCAGCGCGTCGTCGTCTACAGCGAACAGACCGGGCTGGTGGACGAGGTCCGGCGGGCCTCGATCCTGCGCCGGCAGACCGCCCCCGAGGTCATCGCGTGGCTGCGCGACTTCGGCATCGCCGAGGCGCGGGCACCGGTGCGAACGCCGGCCCGCCCGGAGCTGGACCTGCTACCCCGGCTGTGCGTGCCGGTGCGCCACCACGACCTGCTGCTCGGATTCGTCTGGTTCATCGACCCGGACGGCACCATGGCCGACGTCGACCTGGCGGCGACGGGGCTGCTCAAGGAACTGTCCCTGGCCCTGTACCGGGAGAACCTGCTCGGCGAGCTGGCCGCGCAGAGCGAGACCGAGGCGGCGTGGACGCTGCTCGCCGACAGCCCGGACACCCGCGACCAGGCGGTCAAGGCGCTGCTGGAGGCGGGGATGATCGCCGCCGACGGGCCACGGACGGCGCTCGTCGCCCGCCTCGTGGCGCCCGGGCAGCGACAGCCCGACGAGCGGGCCCGGATCGCGCTGGAGCAGTCTCTGGTGGCCGCGCGGCGGCGGGCCGGCACCCGGGAGGCGCTGCACCTGGTCCGGCACGACCACGGCGTGCTGCTGCTGCCCGCCGAACCAGCCGCCGGCCGGCCCACTCCGGAGGTCGCCGCCCGACATCTCGACGACGACCTGCAACACGTCACGCGCAGCCTCGGTTCGGTGGAGCGGACCGTGGTCGGGGTCGGCCGGACCCGACCGCGCCTGGCCGACGTGGTCGAGTCGTACGCCGAGGCGCTGCACGCCGCGCGGATCGGCGCCCAGTTGCCGACGTTGGGCCGGGTGGTCCTCTGGTCGGGCCTGGGCATCTATCGCGTGCTGGCCCGGCTCGGCGAGCAGCAGCTCACGGTGGCCGACGTCCACCCGGGTCTGGCGCGGCTGCTGCACTCACCGGCCAACCAGGCGCTGCTGGCGACGCTGGAGCGGTATCTGGACCGGGCCGGCAACGCCCACGCCACGGCGGCCGAGCTGCGGTTGCACCGCACCACGCTCTACTACCGGCTGCAACGCATCGAGGAGCTCGCCGGCACCGACCTCAAGGACGGCGCCGAGCGGCTCTGCCTGCACCTGGCGCTGAAGCTGGCCCGGCTGACCGGCCATCACCGGCCCGAGGAGTGAGCCGGCCGCGTGCCGTCCCGCGCCGCCGGGGAGGGCAACTCCGACACACGTAGCAGCCGGGAATGGAGATCTTCGACAGGTGCCCGATGACCTGGCGGCGCGGCGGTCCATATGTTCGGGCGGCACCCGATCATTCGGGCTGTCACCGGTGAGGAGGTAGTGCGGTGGTCGGGCGGTGGCTAGGGCGGTACGCGGTGCCCGCCCTCGTCGCGGCGATCTTCGTCGCTCCACTGTGGTTCATGGTGGTCGGCTCACTGCGGCCCGCCGGTTCCCCGCCATCGCGCACCCTGGAGCTGTGGCCGGCCGAACCCACCACGGCGGCATACACGCGCCTGCCGGAACTGGTCCCCCTCTTCCGCTACCTGGCGAACTCCGCGCTGGTGGTGGCGCTGGCCGTCCCGCTGACCGTGCTGGTCGCCTCGCTGACCGGGTTCGGGCTGCGGCTGCTGTCCCGCCCCGCGCGGCGGCGGGCGCTGCTCGGGCTGCTGGTGCTGCTGCTGGTGCCGGTCACCGCCGTCTGGGCGACCCGGTTCGAGGTGTTCCGGCTGGCCGGGGTCGTCGACACGTACCTGCCGCTGCTGGCACCGGCGGCCCTCGCTGTCAGCCCGTTCCTGGTCCTGCTGTACGCATGGAGCTTCGGCGGCGTGCCGGACAGCCAGTTGCAGGCTGCGCGGCTGGAAGGCGCCGGGTGGCTCACCATCTGGCGACGGCTGGCGCTGCCGCAGGTCAAGCCGGCGACGCTCGCGGTCGCAGTGCTCGCCTTCACCTTCCACTGGGCCAACTTCATCGACCCGCTGCTCTACCTGACCAGCGGTGACCGTTACACCTGGCCCCTCGGGCTGCGCTTCCTCCTGCTGCTCAACCCGACCGACTGGCCGCTGCTGATGGCCGGCAGCGTGGTCGCCACCGCGCCGTGCGTGCTGGTGTTCCTGCTGGCACAGCGGGTCCTGCTGGCCGACGACCCGTTGGCGGCGCTTCGATCGAAAGGACGACCATGACCCCGACCTGGCGGCGCGCCTGCGCGGCCCTGCTCACCGTCGCACTCGCCACCGCCGGTTGCACCTCCGGTGACGGGAAGGCGGACCGGCCCGGCATCACGGTGGTGCTGTTCGGCGACGCCGAGGAGGTCGCCGGCTACCGCAGCCTGGTCGACGGCTTCACCGACGCCAACCCGGACATGGATGTCACCCTGTCCCCGGTGGCCACCCAGGACGAGCTGATGGCGCGGCTCACCACCTCGTTCGCCGGGGGCCAGCCGCCGGACGTGTTCCTGATGAACTACCGCCGGTACGGGCAGTTCGCCGGGCAGGGCGTGATCGAGCCGGCGCAGTCGTACCTGGACGCCAGCAGCGCGATCAAGGAGAGCGACTTCAGCCCACGCGCGCTGGACGCCTTCCGGTTCGACGGGCAGAACCTGACCTGCCTGCCGCAGAACCTGTCCTCGCTGGTCGTCTACTACAACGCCGACCTGTTCCAGGCCGCCGGCGTCGCCACGCCGTCACCCGGCTGGACCTGGGACGACTTCCTGGCCGCAGGGAAGGCGCTGACCCGCGACGGCCGGTACGGGGTCGGCGTGGAGGCGTCCATCGCCCGGCTCGCGCCGTTCGTCTGGTCCAACCGCGGTGAGCTGGTCGACGACGAGGCCCGGCCGACCACGCTGACGCTGCGCGAGGACCCGGCCGCCCGGGAGGCCGTCGACTGGTTCCTCGACCTGCAGCTGCGCCACCGGGTCGTCCCGCCGGACGCGGAGGAGCAGAGCGAGTCCAGCGAGGCCCGCTTCCTGCGCGGTACCCTCGGCATGTACCTGAGCAGCCGGGTCGCCGTGCCCACCCTGCGGACCATCTCCGGGTTCACCTGGGACGTCGCGTCGCTGCCGGTCGCACCGGGCGGGGTGCCGGCGTCGATCCTGCACAGCGACGCGTACTGCATGAGCGCCGGTCTGCCGGACCACCGGCCGGCGTGGCGGTTCATCGAGTACGCGATGGGTGCCAGCGGGCAGCAGACGCTCGCCGAGTCGGGCCGGACCGTCCCGTCCCGGCTGGACGTGGCCGGCTCGCCGGCGTTCCTGGACCCGGCCAAGCCGCCGCGCTCGTCGCAGGTCTTCCTCGACGCCGAACCGCACCTGCGCGCCACCCCACGCACCGCCACCTGGGCCCGGGTCGAGAAGGAGGCGAACAAGCTGCTGGAGGAGGTGTTCTACGGCCGGGTCGACCGGGAGGAGGGGCTGCGCCAGCTGGAGGAGACCGTCCGTCCACTGTTCACGTCGGCGGGCAAGTGAGCGAGCGTCAGCGAGCGAATCATCAACCCAGTGCGGTAGTGCCTCATGTCGGCGCGCAGCGCAGCGGAGCGGCCGACATGAGCGACGGGCCTCGGGGCACCATCCGGTTGGCGGCGCTGACCCGGTCGTACGGGCGGACCACCGCCGTCGACGGCATCGACCTGGAGGTGCGGGCCGGGGAGCTGATCACCCTGGTCGGCCCCTCCGGGTCGGGCAAGTCGACGATCCTGCGGCTGATCGCCGGGCTGGACCGGCCGGACGGCGGCCAGGTCCTGGTCGACGGCACGGACGTCGCCGCGGTGCCGCCGCACCGGCGCGCGGTGGCGATGGTCTTCCAGGACTACGCGCTGTTCCCGCACCTCACCGTGCTGGGCAACCTGACCTTCGGGCTGCGGGTGCGGCGGGTGCGGCGTGCCGAGGCCGACCGGCGGGCCCGCGCCGCCGCCGAGCGGCTCGGCATCGGCGACCTGCTGGAGCGCTACCCCGACCAGATGTCCGGCGGCCAGCGCCAGCGGGTGGCGCTGGCCCGGGCGCTGCTGCGCGACCCCAGCGTCTACCTGCTCGACGAGCCCCTGGCGAGCCTGGACGCGCAGCTGCGCTTCGCCACCCGCGCGGACCTGCTCGCCCTGCACCGGGAGCTGCGTACCACCACCATCCACGTCACGCACGACCAGCACGAGGCGATGACCCTGGGCGACCGGGTGGTCGTCCTCGCCGCCGGGCGGGTACGGCAGGTCGGTCCACCCCAACAGGTGTACGACGAGCCGGCCGACACGTTCGTCGCCGGGTTCCTCGGCAGCCCGCCGATGAACCTGGTCCCCGGCGGCGGGGTGCTCGGCGGCGACGAGGCGATGACCCTCGGCGTACGCCCGGAGGACCTGACGCTCGACGACGCCGGACCGGTCACCGCGACGGTCGAGGCGGTGGAGGCGCTGGGCAGCGAGGCGATCCTGCTGACCCGCTGCCCGGACGGCACCCGGCTGACCGTCCGCACCGGACCCCGCCCCGGGGTCGGCCCGGGCGACGAGGTGCGGCTACTCGCCGACCGGCTGCACCGGTTCGACGCGGCCACCGGACGGCGCCGGTGAAGCGCCCCCGGCCACCGCTGACCGGCTGGGCGTTCCTCGCCCCGTACGCGATCGCGGTGGCCGTGCTGGTCGCGGTGCCGGCGCTGCTCAACCTGGGGTACGCGTTCACCGACCACACCGGACTGACCCGTGACCCGCAGTTCACCGGACTGGCCAACGTCCGCCGGATGCTCGACGACCGGTTCCTGCTGGACAGCCTGGAGGCATCGCTGTTCCACGTGGCGCTCGCCGTACCGGTGCGGTTTCTCGCCGCGGTGGGGCTCGGCCTGCTGCTCGCCGCCCCGCGGCCCGGGGGACGCTGGTTCCGCACCGCCGTCTACCTGCCCACGGTCATCCCCGACGTGGCGCTGGCAGTGCTGTTCCTGTGGGTGCTCAACCCGCTGTACGGGCCGCTGAACCAGCTTCTCGGGCTGGTCGGGCATTCCGGGTACAACTGGCTCGCCGACCCGACCACCGCGCGCATCGGCGTGGTGCTGATGCTCGCCTTCCCGATCGGTGAGGGGTTCATCGTGGTCCTCGCCGCGCGCCGGCTGCTCGACGGTCGGCTGTACCAGGCGGCGGCGCTGGAGGGCTGCGGGCCGTTCGGGCAGTTGCGCCGGCTCACCCTGCCGCTGCTGGCACCGGTGCTGGTGCTGCTGGCGGTGCGGGACATCATCCTCACCCTGCAGGTCAACTTCGTGCCGGCGTACGTGCTCACCGACGGCCGGCCGGCCAACGCCACCCTGTACCTGCCGGTGTACATCTTCGACCAGGTCTTCGAGTTCTCCGGCTTCGCGTACGGCTCGCTGGTCACCATCCTGCTGATGCTGATCACCGCCGTGATCATCACCGGGCTGCTGCTCGCCGTCCGACGCTGGCGGGTGCTGCGTTGACCTGGCATCCTGCACCGATGAGAATCCGGGCCATCGTCGCCGCCGTCGTCGTGCTCCCGCTGTTGGCCGCCTGCGGCGACGGCACCCGGGCGCCGACCGGCAGCCCTCGGGACATGCTGGCGAACCTGCCCAGCTGCGACCGGGTGCCGCTGGACCAGGAACCGGAGGTCAGCGCCGACGTGCCAGGGCTCGTCCTGCCCGACGGCGCCCGGGTCACCGGCGTGATCGAGCAGGGCGTGCTGACCACCGTGGAGGCCACCGTCCGGATGTCCCCGCTGGACGTACGCGCCCACTACGAGCAGCGCACCGACATCAACCTGCTGCGCGTCGAGGACGAGATCTTCGAGACCGAGGTGCTGGCCCGGGCACAGGACCGGCGGATGTACCTGCGGGCCGGGGCATTGTGCGCCGACGCCACCACGCTTACCGTCATGGTCGGTCCGGATTCCGAGGACGCGGGCCTGCCGGAATTCCGGTCGGGCTGACCGCTCCGACAGCTGTCCTAACTGGGCGGTGCGTTTCCCGACACCTGCTCGGTGACGTTCGCCGATGCGGTGTCTAGCCTGCGCACGAAGGACCGTCCGTGTCCGGACAGGAGACACCCCATGAGACTCATGCTCGCCCGACGACGTCGCGGGCTGACGGCGACGGCGCTGCTGGCGCTGGTCGCCACGGCCGCGTTGACGGCGTCGTCCCTCCCGCCACAAGCGGGGCCGTCGCTGGCCTCCAGCCTGCCCACCGGCCCCATGGAAGTACCCGATGAGTGGATGACCGCTCAGCGGATGAGTGACGGCAGCACCGACCTGTCCGCCGCCAAGTACGTCAACGCCCGTGGCGAGGCAAACCAGCTCGTCGCCAAGACCCGCAACTCCTACCGGCCGCTCGCCGAGCGGTCCTGGTCCTTCTTCGGCCCGGCCAACATCGGCGGGCGGGTCGTCGACATCGCGGTGGATCCGCAGGTGCCCGACCAGGTGTTCATCGCCGCCGCCTCCGGCGGTGTGTGGAAGTCCAGCGACGCCGGCGCCACCTTCACCCCGGCGTGGCCGGACGGCTGGGGTCAGGCCATCGGCGCGGTCGCCATGACCAGCGACGGTGTCCTGTTCGCCGGCACCGGTGAGGCGCAGCCCGGTGGTGGCTCCATCACCTTCGGCGGCGACGGCGTCTACCGCTCCGCCGACCGGGGCGCCACCTGGAAGCGGGTCGGCCTGGCCGACAGCCACGCCATCGCCCGCTTCGCGATCGACCCGAGCAACGAGTCCCGGATCTTCGCGGCGGCCGCCGGTAACCTGTTCGTGCCCGGTGGCGAGCGCGGCGTCTACCTCAGCGAGAACGGCGGTGACAGCTGGCGGCAGGTCCTCGCCCCGCCGAACGACACCACCGGCGCCACCGAGGTCCTCATCGACCCGAGCAACCCCGGCCGGGTGTACGCCGCGATGTGGGACCACCGGCGTGAGCCGCACCAGCGCACCTACGGCGGCGACGGTTCCAGCCTCTGGCGTTCCGACGACGGCGGCGAGACCTGGCAGCGGATGACCACCGGCCTGCCCACCGACGCCGACCAGGGCCGTTGGGGTCTCGCGCTGGCACCGAGCAACCCGCAGCGCCTCTACGCGTACGTGGGTACTGCCATCGGCCCGTTCCGGGCCTTCTACCGCTCCGACAACGGCGGCGACACCTGGACGCAGACCCCGGTCAGCTCCGGTCAGGCGTCGCAGTCGACGTTCAGCTGGTGGTTCGGCAAGCTCTTCGTCGATCCGGCCAACGAGAACCACGTGTTCCTGATGGGCGTCAACCTGATGCGCTCCACCAACGGTGCGCAGAGTTTCTCGTCCGTCGGCGGGGTGCACGCCGACCAGCACGCCATGCGCTGGGACCCGAAGGTCCCGGGCCGGGTCTACCTCGGCAACGACGGTGGCTTCTACCGGTCGCAGAACAACGGCGCCAGCGGTTGGGTGAAGGCCACCGACGAGCGGTACACGCAGTTCTACACCGTCGACGTGGCCGAGACCGACCCGAGCCTGAAGGTCGGTGGCGCCCAGGACAACGGCTGCAACCGCGGCTACAACGGCGTCCTCGGCCCCTGGAACGCCATCGGCTGCGGTGACGGACTCCAGACCCTGATCCACCCGGAGAACCCGAACATCGTCTTCGGGTGCAGCCAGTACGGCGCCTGCTACCGGTCGGAGAACGCCGGCGGCACGCCACGCCAGAACATCGGGACCGGCCAGACCACGTCGCAGCGACGCAACTGGCTGACCCCGCTGCAGTTTGACCCGAACGACCCGAACATCATGTACTACGCCGGCAACATCGTGAACCGGTCGACGGACAACGGTCGTACCTGGACGCCGATCAGCCCCGACCTCACCGGCGGCGGCCCGAACGACCCGTCCGGCTACCCGTGGGGCACGATCAGCGCGCTCGCCGCCGCGCCCAGTGACGGCAACACGCTGTACGTCGGCACCGACGACGGCAAGCTCTGGTGGACCAACGACCTCGGCGCGAACTGGCACCAGGTCGACCCAGCGCAGCTGCCGGGCACCTGGGTGACCCGCGTCGCGGTCAACCCGAAGGACGCGAAGATCGCGTACGCCACGTTCTCCGGTTTCCGGTCCGGCAGCAGCCGGGCGCACGTGAAGATGACCCGTGACGGCGGGCGCACCTGGAGCGACATCGGGCAGGGCCTGCCCGACGCGCCGGTCAACTCGATCATCCCGACCGCCGACGGGCTGCTGCTTGTCGGCACCGACGTCGGGGTCTACATGTCCGCCTGGAACGGCGGCGAGTGGGCGGCGCTCGGCGCGAACCTGCCGAAGGCGGCGGTGATGTACCTGCGCTACCACGAGCCGTCGCGGCAGCTGACCGCCGCCACGTTCGGCCGGGGCATCTACGACACCACGGTGCCGCGCTGCCCGGCGTCCTCCACCAAGCTGCCCCTGAAGAACCCGGGGGTCGGCGTGGTGGGCGTGCTGTCGTCCTGCAACGCGAACAAGTAGGTCGTTCACGGGCCGTCTCCCGGCCGGGACGTCCGGAGGCCACCTCCCCCTTGCGGGGGGGTGGCCTCCGCCGTTGCTACCGAAGCCGGCGGGCGGGGAACCGTGCCGGCGGGTCGGCGATCGCCGCCTGGGCGGCGATCAGTTGGAGTTCCCGGGTGCCGGCCGCCAGGGTGGCCTCCAGCACGGCGAAGATCGAGGCGGTGGTGCGTTCCAGCGCCGTGGCGGGCGATCCGGTCGTGCTCAGGTGCGCGAGGTACAGCGCGGCGGTGACATCGCCGCCGCCGTTCGGGCTGATCGGCAGCAGCGGAGTCGTCACCGCCCAGGCGCCCTCGTCGGACACCGCGACCACCTCCAGCGAGCCGGCCGGCAGGTCGCCGTGCAGCACGCTGGTGACCAGCACATGCCGCGGGCCGGTCGCGCGTACCACGTCGACGGCCGCCAGCAGCTGATCGAGGGAGTCCGTCGGCCGGTCGGCGAGGAACTCCAGCTCGAACTGGTTCGGGGTGACGATGTCCGCCCGGGGGACCACCACGTCGCGCAGGTACTCCGGGATGCCCGGCCGGACGAACATGCCGCGGCCGAGGTCGCCCATCACCGGGTCACAGCAGTAGACGGCGTCCGGGTTGGCGGCCTTCACCCGGTCCACCGCGTCGAGGATCACCGCACCCATCGCCGGGTCACCCTGGTAGCCGGACAGGACCGCGTCGGCGCTGCCGAGGACGCCACGGTCGGCGATGCCGGCGATCACCTCGGCGACGTCGGCCGGGGCGAGCAGCGGGCCGCGCCACGCGCCGTAGCCGGTGTGGTTGGAGAAGTGCACGGTCAGCACCGGCCAGACCTCGTGCCCGAGCCGTTGCAGGGGGAACACCGCGGCGGAGTTGCCGACGTGACCGTAGGCGACCGAGGACTGGATGGACAGGATCTTCACCGTCTCATCATGGCGGTTGCGGATCCTCGATCGGCTCAGGGCCCGGATCTTCGTGACGAACTGTCGGCAAGGCGGTCGGTTCGGGCTTGATGCGAGGTCAAACGGCCTGCTGGCGCGCTTCTCAGCCCGGTTCGGCTGGCACGGTTGCTGTACGCCGTTGCTGTACTGCTGGCGTGGACCGGTCGGCCTCCCTGGCCCATCCGAGGAAGCGTCGGTGCAGCACGCCGGCCGGTGTCCAGGGCATGTCCTCGGTGGCCTGGACGAGATAGCTGCCGAGGTAGAGGGTCAGCGACACCGGAGCATCGGCGTACTCCGCCCGCAGCTCGCGTTTCCGGGTCGGGCAGGGCCAGGGCAGGTCGCAGCCTCCGCAGCTCCAGATCGGCATGACCGGGCCGTGGGTGGTCACCGGACACCACCGAGGAACCGATCAGTGATCGTCCGGGCCTGCCGGCTGGTCGCCCACTCCACCTGCCAGCACGGGTACGGCGCCAGCCGCGACCACCACGCGTGGCAGCCGACGCACATGCCGTCGACCCCACGGACGTGAACCGCAAGGATGGCCTGCTCCTGCCCGTCGTTCACTGCTCCCCCTCCCCCGGCCAGTGGCCACGATTGATCGGAATCCGATGACGGGCGCGACACGGCAACTCAGCTCCACACCGGCAGACCCACCGCCACCGCCGCCAACACCACGCCGGCCGATGCCGACGCGCGAGGGTCAGCGCGACCGCCAGGACGTACTCGTCGTACGAGACCCGCCTCATCGACGCATCACCGCTCCCTGAGCCATGAACTGTCGTGCCGGCCAATGTGAAGGGAGCACCGCCGCCTCCTCGTGCCGCAGCTATCGGAGGCGTGGATGCCCGATCGCGGGGGATGCGCCGGACATCCGCGCCAGCGAGGACGGCCCACAGCGCCAACCGAGGGAATCGACCTCCTCCGCAACCTCCCATAGGTACCGTTGGGTAGTCAAGGCTGACGTAGGTGGTCTACTCGTGTTGCCAACCGAGGGGAAACACCGTGCCACCGCGTTACCGCTACGAGCAGATCGCCGACGACCTCGCCGAACGCATCGCATCCGGCGAGTTCCCACCGGGCTCCAAGCTGCCCAGCCGACGGGAGTTGATCGAGCACTACGGGGTCACCGAGCCCGTGATCGACCGCGCCATGCAGATCCTACGAATCAAGGGAATGACCGAGACCCTGCCCGGCGTAGGCGTCTTCGTAGCAGAATAGCCCGATAAATGAACAGACCGAGCTTAAGCCGGGGCCGTCGGATCACCCTCACCGCAGCCGGCCTTCTTGCACTAGTCGGCATCATCGGCTACCTGCAAGCTCAGATTGATTCAACAACACTAAAAAATGGTCTAGACGAGCTCGCCAAAAACTGGCATATATGGTTGATTGCGATCGGCTCTCTGGTCGGACTAGCCTCGCTGCTGCAGCACTTGCGATACACGATAGCGACTAGCTGGAGCGGCTGCCTGAACCTTGTTCAAAGAACCGCAAAGTTCGCTCGGCGATCAAGAACAGCAGCCACATTAGCCACGGCCGCTATTGCCAGCATCCTCCTCGCCTCACTGGTTGACCAAAGCGATCGCCTGGAAGTCCTCAAGTCGTTCGTATGGCCCGGTGCGATCCTGATCATTATCCTGCTCTTTCGAACCCCGTTCACCAACCTAATCAATCAGATAGATCAGGCAGAAGGGTGGGGCGTACGAATCTCTCGACAAGCTGACGATGTTCGCCAAATGTCAGAAAGTATTCCACCGCAGGCATTTACAACCGAGCAAGAGTCGTCGGCGGATGCAGAGGCAGCACAGGGGGGAGAAGAGGGATCTAATGGCAGAAAAGGTCCCGGAGACCCGGAAGACCTGCACGATGGATACGAGAAAGCCAATGAGGATTACTTTAGGCTGAACCCCGATGAAACAGACCCGGCCCTTGTGATCTTGGCTCGCTGGGAGGGGGTACGGCAACATGCCAGAAATCTTGCCGAAGACTTCCCCGCTGCTTTCCGTCGCAACCGAAGAGGATTACCGTTCGATCCAGTTGCAGTAATGCACATTCTCGCAACATACGGGATTGCACCCGACGAATTGATCAAGGTAGTCGCTTCACTGCGCCACATTCGGAACGAGATCGCTCACGCCCGTCGGGTTCCAATTGACGCTTCAGCTGCACTCTCTTACGACGTCGCAGCCAGGAAAGTCGCTGAGGCTTTTGGCCGCGCGCGACTTCAACTGCCCTCGATTGTCTACGAACGGGCAGCCATTGAAGCGATTGAAAGGGTCGGTGGGATCGTCGAGTCAAGCGACTCCCGACGCGAAAGCGATCCCGGCAATGATGCGATCGTGAGCATAGAAGGTAGATTGGTCAACGTGGCAATCAAATGGCGCTCAAGTGGCCCGCTGAACGCCTCCGAAATCGCGCGGACTCTGAATAAACTCCGGAATTCTGGCCCGAACAGTGGGCAACTTCTTATAACGAACTCCAGCACTGAGGCTCAAGACGCAACAGCTGGACCTCTCGCCGCCCTGGAAATAGCAGTCTGGCGAAATAAGAATGATGATGCGGATCTGAAAGAGGCGCTGCTGCGCAGCTCGCGCTGACGACATTCGACCCCTCACTTGTAAGTTCTGGGCGTTTCGTCCGGTGGCGCCCGCCCGGGTTTGCGACCTCGGGCGACCGTCTACGTCCGGCTGCCGGCGGCTGCCCTCTTCCGGCCATGTTGCTGTCACCGCTGCTGTCAGCAGGTCCGGCGACCTGGCTCGCAGCCGGGGCGGCTTAGCGAGGATCCCGAATAAAGGCGAGGAAATCTTTGCCCAGCTCGTTGGTAACAGACCCCCACGCTCCCGAACCGGTCATCATGCCGCCCAGTGATCCAGCCAGAAGGTTCGCGCTCTCAAGGCCGGTGTAGTACCGGCGGACAGCCTCCTCGCCTTTCTCCGCTAGCTCGGGCATTCCTGCTTGTACAAGTGCCGTGCGGTTGGAGGTCACGCCGAAGTCGGGCCTAGGCAGGCCAGTGCGATCGAACCAGCCGGGAGGGTCGTTGAGCAGGTCGAGCAGCCGGATATGCGTGGGGGTTAGATCGTCAATGAGTCGGAAGTAGTGCTGCTGGTCATCCTGGTCTGGCGCTCCTGGCAGGGCAGCGTTGAGCAGCGCGTTGCGCAACGCCTCAAGCTTCGTCTGCTGCGAGTTTCGCTCAGCGATCCTGGCGGCCGTCATGACGGCGTCAAGAAAGGCATCGTTCTCGCCGAGCGCCTCGGGGTCGAACCCCTCAACCTTGCCTCGGAGGTCTTCCACCGCCTCGGCAAGATCCGTGAACCATGCCTCCTGCCGCTTCTTCAACGCGTGGTTGAGTGCTGTCATCAGCACGACGGCTATGGTCCCGCCAACCATCGGGACCAAGTTGAGGCCGGCCTCAAGGCCGGTCTGTATGGCCTGACGAGCCTTACTGTGGGACGGCGGTTCAGTCTCCATATCGCCATGATGACCGAGTCCGTCCACCCTGTTCGACACCCACCTGCTGTGAGGTATCCGGGTCAGCCACCTCGTCAACTCTCAGCTTGGGAATCGCGTTGATCTGCACCGTGCATAGCCGTCCCACCTGGGCAGGCGTACGGGGCGTTCAACCAGATGCAGGTCACCACGTACGCTCCGGCGGACCTGGTCGCCATGGGCCTGGCCATGCCGCCGACCAACGCCCCCGGCGCCAGGTTCAACTACTCGAACACCAACTACGTGCTGGCCGGACTGTTGATCGAGGCGGTCACCGGCAACGGTGCGGCGGCCGAGGTGCAGCGGCGCCTCCTGCGGCCACTGAAGCTCACCGGGACGTCCTTCCCTGGCAACGATCCGACGATCCGCGGCCCGCACGGTGGCGCCTACTTCGCCCCGTTCGGGGTTCGCGACCTCAGCGAGTTCAACATGAGTTGGGCGTGGACGGCGGGCGAGATGATCGCCACCACGGCGGACCTGAACACGTTCTTCCGGGCGCTGCTCGGCGGCGACCTGCTCAGCCCGGCCACCCTCGACGAGATGCTCAACGCAGTGCCGATGCTGCCGGAGATGCCCGAGGCCGGCGGCTACGGTCTCGGCATCTACTCGCTGCCCACCCCGTGCGGTGTGTTCTGGGGCCACGACGGCGCGGTGATCGGTCACCTGACGTTCTCGATGCACAGTCGAAACGGTGCTCGCCAGGTGTCGTCCGGGATCAACATCAGCCACTACCAGGTCGGCCTGCCCGATCCGCACCCGATCGACGTCGCCTGGTATACGTTCCTGCTCACCGCGATGTGCCCGGCCAGCGAGATGAACAGCCGCTCAACCGAGGCTGTGCCGCAGCTGCCCAGCGTGACCCGGATGCCGGGCAACGACGCGGCGGTGGCGGTGCCCTAGCGTCGAAGTCTGCGAGGAGTGGAAAGGGGGCCGCTGGATGCGGCCCCCTTTCGCAGTTGGTCTTACTCGAACAGGGACAGGGTCAGCGTCGAGGTGTAGGCACCCGCGGCGACGTCCGCCGGGGTCCGCAGGAACAGGTCGGCGTTGACCGAGTACGCGTCACCGGCGACCGCGCCGGAGTCGAAGGTCGAGACCAGTAGTTCCTGGTCGACCAGACCCACGTTGTTGCCGGGCTGGGTCGCCTCGTCCAGCACGGTCACGACCTCCTCACCCTCGGACACCAGGCCGGTGTCGCCGCCGTCGATCAGGCGCGGCTTCCAGCCCAGGTGACCGGCACCGATCGGCGCCTGACCCGCGCTGCCGACGAAGTCGGTGGCGCTGCCCAGCACCGCCCACGCCGCACCCGCCGGCACCTCGTCCGCGGTACGGGTGTCGGTGACGGTGACCGTGGGCAGGGTGCCCACGAACTGGCGGACCAGCAGCGTCGACCCGTCCTCGGCCAGCGCGACCGAGTCACCGGCGATCGACATCGCCAGCACACCCGGCTCCTTGATCGGCTCGATGTCGACCGTCACCCGCACGTCCGCGTCGTCACCGGGCTCGGCCAGCGCCGGCGACGCCATCGCCACCGAACCGGCCAGTAGGGCACCCGCGGCACCTGCCGCGGCGAGCCGCTTACGACTCCATGTATTCATGCGATCTCTCCGTTGTTGCTTTCAGTTACTGGGCTGCACGCGGGTCGGCGCAGTTGACGGCCGCGTATTCCTTGGTGACGACGCTCGTCACGGCCTCACCGTTGAGCGTCCCGGTGGCGCGGGCGGTCGCCGAGCCGGCAGAGACCGCGGTCGCCCGGGTGTTGAACTGCTGGAACGTGTTCCCACCCGGCGCCACATTGGCGGCGGCCTTGTTGCCGTAGGCGCTCTCCAGGCCGATGCTCACGGTCGCGTTATGCTCGTTGTTCGCCTGCACCGCGACGTACGCCTTGCCCGCCACGCACCGCACCTGCGCGGTGACCGTCAGCGGCAGCGCCTCCGGGTCCCACGCCTTCTTCTTGTTGAAGTTGGTGCCGCTCCCGTCGGGCAGGTAGCCGTTCTCCACGTTGCCCCGGGAGTCCACCGAGAACCAGTGCACGGTCGTGCCGGACGGGACGGTCAGCGTCTCCCCGCCCTCACGGATACCCGCCGAGCCGTAGAGGTTCGACTCGTAGGTCGGGCGAGAACCGTCGAGGGTGTAGAAGACCGCCGCCGGCTCGTTGGTGTCGAAGGTGAGGTCGACCATGCCCGCCGTGGCGCTCGCCTCGACGTTCACCGTGCTGGTCGGCGGCGCCGTGTCGGTGTCGTAGTCGCGGGCCACCCGCAGCATCTCCACCAGACCGTTGGAAAACTCCATCGTCTCTTCCTTGGCGGACGCCCAGGCCGGCTGGAAGGAGGTGCCGACCTCGAAGTTCCAGGCGTAGATGCCGTACTTGTACCAGAGCATGTCACCGGAGTTACCGGCCGCCGAGTAGAGAACGTCAGCGATCGGACCGGTACGCGCCGGAGTGACCGCCAGGTTGCGGTGCCGCTTGATGGCGGTCAGGATCCGCGACGAGGCACCCCAGAACAACGACTCCTCGGCCAGCGTCGGCCGCGGCGCCGAGATCCGACCCGGGGTCGCGTACGCACCCGGCGACCACATGAAGTAGTTACCCGAAGAGTGCAGGTTCATCGAGAACTTGATGTTCCCGCGGGAGGCCAACCAGTCGACGTTCTTGTTCTCCGGCTCCGACAGCTCGCTGGGCCCGGCGTACGTGTCGCTGGTGCAGCTCGCCGACGCGCCCGAGTAGCCGTCGAAGAGGCTGTACTCGGTGTAGTTGCGGTTGTTGTCC
Organism: Micromonosporaceae bacterium KJ-029; assembly: GCA_005402585.1. GTDB lineage: Bacteria > Actinomycetota > Actinomycetes > Mycobacteriales > Micromonosporaceae > Micromonospora. Next base: position 137,171 of record BIFP01000048.1, read on the forward strand.
ACACCCCACGTGTTGCGGGCGAGGTAGTCCGCGTTGCCCGTGAGCGGGCAGTGGTTGGTCATGTTCCGACGCTGCGAGTTGAAGTCGTAGAACGAGTAGTGCCCGCCATCCGGGTTGATCGACGGGGCGATCCAGATGTCGAGGTTGTCCACCAGCTCGCGGGTGTTCGCGTCGCTCTCGTAGTTGCGCAGCAGCCGCTCCGCGGTCTCGACGGTCACCAGCGGCGGCACCCACTCGCGAGCGTGCTCCTGGGCGTAGGCGAGCACGCCGAGCTTGGAGCCGTCGCGGTGCTTGCCGATCCGGATGGCGTAGACGGTGTGCGGGTCGCGGGAGACCGACGCCGGCGCAAGGAGGCCGTCCGTCAGCATGGTCTTCCCGGTCGTCGCGACCACGCCGGTGCCCGCGTTGCCCCGGTAGGTGTATGCCTGCAGCAGCGCCCCGGCCTCAGGCGAGGCGTTGAGCGCCGCGGCGACCTCAGCGGCGGTGCTGGTCACGGCGCCGGAGGCGTTGGTGGCCAGACTGACCATCACGTCGGTGCCGAGGACCTTCACCGTCAGGGGCGAGTCGGCCACGCCGGGGTTGGCCAGCTGGACCGAGACGTTGTTGCCGCCCTCGTGACCCCAGGCCAGGGAGTCCACGCCGACCCGGCTGGCGTTGGCGGTGCCGAGCACGGCCTGCGCCTTGCGCCGGTAGCCGTTGGTCTTGTACGGCAGCTCGACGATCTCGGACAGGCTCGGGTACTGCTGGGCCAGGTTCTTGATCCGGTCGTAGAGCTCGGTGGGGGTCAGGTAGCTGTTGACGAAGTCCTTCTGGTAGCCCGGGCCCTCGGGAGAGTCGCCGGAGATCGGCAGCCACTCCTTCACCTTGGCGACGGCGACATCACCGGTGGGGCTGGTGATCCGCACGTAGTCGGGCCGGCTGGTCACGTTCGCCGCGCCCCGGTGGTACATGTAGGCCCCGCCGTCGACGAAGCGGGTGATGCTCTGCGTGCCGCCGGAACCGATCTCGGTGCCCGGTCCGCTGTCCCGCTGGACGGTGAGCGCGGTGGTGGCGGTCTGCCCCTGCGCCCACTTCGCCTCCACCGACAGCACCTGGGTGGTGCCGTTGGTGTAGTAGTCGGCACGGATGATCTTGACGTCGGAGACGGCCGCGCGGGCCGCCATCCCCGCCGCCGCGCTGAACTCCTGGTTGTCCGCCAGGTGTGCGGCGATGGTCGCCTCGCGCTCGGCGATCCGGGCCTCCGAGTCGGCCGCGGTGTGCAGGACCTTGCCGAAGGTGTAGCCGGCGGCGGTCAGGGTGGCGACCTCGTTGCCGGTCACCACGGCGTGCACGACGATGCCGCCGTCCTCGGTGCGGTCGACATGGTGGTCGAGGTCGACGCCGGTGGCCACCAGCGCGTCCAGCTCGTCGTTGTCGGCGAGCAGCACCTCGACAACGTTGGCCTTCTCGTCGGCGAGCCGGCCGAGGTCGGCGGGGGGTACGGTGGGTGCCGCAGGTGCGGCGGCCTGCGGGACGACGGCGGCCGCCGGGCTGACCATCAGCAGCACGGCCGTGCCGGCCGCCAGCGCGGCCGAGGCGGGTAGCCGGCGTCGCCACCGGGAACGGGTACGGAACTCGGACATGAGGCTGTCGCACCTATCTCGGCGTGCGGTGGGGGTTGGGAATTGCGCCTCGTCCCGGCCGCCCTAAGCCCCCATTGGCGGACGGCACGACGAAGCGTCCGGAGTGGACGCCGCCCGCATCGCCGATTGCGCAGCGTCACACACCGGAACATTGGAGGTGATCAAGGTTGCGAACATCTTTCGCCCGCCGAAGGTCATCTGTCAATCGTCCCAAAGTATGGGCGGGCGACCCCTCCCACCTTGTCCCAACCGCCCGGGATCTGGGCTTTGACCTGCATATAGACACGGAAGCGGCGGCGCCCCGGCCGGGCGCCGCCGCCTCTCACCTCGTCATCAGCCGATCGGGGCGACGACCGTCTGCTTGTTGAAGTTCTTACCGTTGCCGTCAGGCTTGTAGTTCTTCTCCACGTTGCCCCGCGCGTCCACCGAGAACCAGTGAACCGTCGTGCCAGCGGGAACGGTCAGCGTCTCCCCGCCCTCGCGGATGCCCGCCGACCCGTAGAGGGCCGACTCGTAGGTGGGCTTGGCACCATCGAGGGTGTAGAAAACCGCCGCCGGCTCGTCGGTCTCGAACTTCAGGTCGACCATGCCCGCCGTGGCGCTCGCGGTGACCGACAGCGAGCTGGTCGGCCGCTGGTGGTCGGTGTCGAAGTCGCGGGCCACCCGCAGCATCTCCACCAGACCGTTGGAGAACTCCATCGTCTCCTCGTGGGCGGAAGCCCACGGAGGCTGGAAGGAGGTGCCGACCTCGAAGTTCCAGGCGTAGATGCCGTACTTGTACCAGAGCATGTCACCGGAGTTGCCGGCCGCCGAGTAGAGAACGTCAGCGATCGGACCGGTACGCGCCGGAGTGACCGCCAGGTTGCGGTGCCGCTTGATGGCGGTCAGGATCCGCGACGAGGCACCCCAGAACAACGACTCCTCGGCCAGCGTCGGCCGCGGCGCCGAGATCCGACCCGGGGTCGCGTACGCACCCGGCGACCACATGAAGTAGTTACCCGAAGAGTGCAGGTTCATCGAGAACTTGATGTTCCCCCGGGACGCCAACCAGTCGACGTTCTTGTTCTCCGGCTCCGACAGCTCGCTGGGCCCGGCGTACGTGCCGCTGGTGCAGCTGGACGACGCACCCGAGTAGCCGTCGAACAGGCTGTACTCGGTGTAGTTGCGGTTGTTGTCCACACCCCACGAGGTACGGCCGAGGAAGTCCCCGGAGCTCTCCGGCGTGCAGTGGTTGGTCATGTTCTTACGCTGCGAGTTGAAGTCGTAGAACGAGTAGTGCCCGCCATCCGGGTTGATCGACGGGGCGATCCAGATGTCCAGGTTGTCCACCAGCTGCTTGGTACGACCGTCGTGGGCGTAGTTGCGCAGCAGCCGCTCAGCGGTTTCGATGGTGACCAGCGGCGGGACCCACTCCCGGGCGTGCTCCTGGGCGTAGGCCAGCACGCCGAGCTTGGAGCCGTCGCGGTGCTTGCCGATGCGGATGGCGTACACCGGGTGCGGATCGCGGGAGACCGACGCCGGCGCCGACAGGCCGTCCGACAGCGCGGTCCGCGCGGCCGGCGCGACCACGCCGGTGCCCGTGCTACCCCGGTAGGTGTACGCCTTCAGCAGCGACCCGGCCTGGCCGTTGAGCGCGGCGACGACCTGCGCGGCGGTGCTGGTGACGGTGCCGCTGGCGTTGGTGGCGAGGCTGACCCGGACCTGGGTGCCGGTGACGGTCACCGACAGGGGCGAGTTGGCGGCGCCGGGGTTGGCCAGCTCGACCGAGACGTCGTTGCCGCCCTCGTGACCCCAGGCCAGGGAGTCCACGCCGACCCGGCTGGCGTTGGCGGTGCCGAGCACCGCCTGTGCCTTACGCCGGTAGCCGTTGGTCTTGTACGGCAGCTCGACGATCTCGGAGATCTTCGGGTACTGCGCGGCCAGGGCCTTGATCCGGTCGTACAGCTCGGTCGGCGTGAGGTAGCTGCCGACGAAGTCCTTCTGGTAGCCCGGCCCCTCCGGGTTCGTGTCGGGGATCGGCAGCCACTCGTTCACCTTGGCCACCGCGACGTCACCGGTGGGGCTGGTGATCCGCACGTAGTCGGGCCGGCTGGTCACGTTCGCAGCGCCCCGGTGGTACATGTAGACGCCAGCGTCGACGAAGCGGGTGATGTTCTGGGTACCGCCGGAACCGATCTCGGTGCCCGGCCCGCTGTCCCGCTCCACGGTCAGCGCGTTGGTGGCCGTCTGGCCCTGCGCCCACTTCGCCTCCACCGACAGCACCTGGCTGGTGCCGGAGGTGTAGTAGTCGGCGCGAATGATCTTGACGTCGGAGATGGTGGACTGGGCCGAGAACGTGGCCGCCGCGGCGAACTCCTGGTTCTCCGCCAGGTGTGCGGCGATGGTCGCCTCGCGCTCGTCGATCCGGGCCTCGGCGTCGGCCGGCGTGTGCAGAACCTCGCCGAAGGTGAAGCCGGCCTGGGTCAGCGTGGCGACCTCGTTGCCGGTCACCACGGCGTGCACGACAATGCCGTCCTCGGTGTGGTCGACGTGGTGGTCGAGGTCGACGCCGGTGGCCACCAGCGCGTCCAGCTCGGCGTTGTCGGCCAGCAGCACCTCGACCACGTTGACCGCCTCGTCGGCGAGTCGACCGAGGTCGGAGGGGGTTTCGGTGGTGGGTGCCGCAGCCTGCGGCACGACGGCCACCGCCGGGCTGACCATCAGCAGCACGGCCGTGCCGGCCGCCAGCGCGGCCGACGCGGGTAGCCGGCGTCGCCACCGGGAACGGGTACGGAATTCGGACATGAGGCTGTCGCCCCTTCTCGGCGTGCGGCGCGGACGGGGTTGCGCGGCTCGCCTCGGCTGCCCTCAGCTCCGTGGACAGCCATTTCGACGCGCACTGCTCGACGCTGCCCGCATCGCCGTTACGCAGCGTCGCGCATCCGGTAGACCCGGAGTGAATGATCCAGGTGACGTCATCTTTCGCCCGCCGATCGTGATCTGTCAATCATCGGCGGGTGACCGCGCCCACCTCGCCCCAACCCGCCACGGAAACAGCGTTTGACCTGCGTGCAGACTGGAGAGCAGAAGCGTGCAGCTCGAAGCGAGGGGGGATCACGCGTGTCTGAGAACGCCGACCGGCCCAGCCACACCACCGACCGACCCGACGACGTCACCGACCCACTGCTGTGGCGGCTCGCCCTGGACGTCGCCGACGCCCACGCGCCGGCCGAGGACGGCGGCTGCGCCCACCTGCTCTGCGCCGGCCAGGACTGGCCCTGCGCGCCGTGGCAGCGGGCCCAGCGGGCGCTCAGCCTGGCCCAGGGCGGCCCGACGGACGAGCCGGCGGCATCCACGGCCCCGCAGTGGACCGGCTGGTCCGACCCGGCGTCCGGCTGGGCCCCGGAGCAGTCCCGCCGCGGGACGGCCGCCGCCTGAACCGGGCACCTGTCAATGTAGCGTTGACAGGTGCCTGACGCGCTGGACCGCCTCACCGGGATCCCGACGGCCCGGGACCGCCTTGACGAAGCGGAACTGGATCTCATCGACCAGGCCCGGCAGGCCGGCGCGACCTGGACGCAGGTCGCTGACGCCCTCGGGCTGAGCAGCCGGCAGGCCGCCGAGCAGCGGCGCCAACGCCTGGCCGCCGCACGCCGGTCCCGGCGGGCGAACCTCGACCTGCGCTGGCCACCCGAGGTCGCCGCGTTGCGGGCCCTGCTCGACGCGCTTCAGCGCTGGATCGACACCGACCGCCGCTGGGAGACGCGGTTTCCCCGGGCCGCGCTGACCCGCCGTACAGCCGCGATCGCCCTGGCCGCGGAGCCCGGCGGCCTGCACGACCTGGCCCAGCACGTCGCCCTCGACCTCGCAGCGGCCGGCCCCAGGCTGCCGATACCGGTACGCACCGTCGCCCGAGACCTCACGGCGGTGCTGTCAACACATCATTGACGTCCCGCCGCCACTCTTGCCGTCGACAGGCTCAAGACTGAGGCTATGAGTCATCCCGACTCAACCCTGGAGGGCTCGTGCGGCGTAACGCGGTCCTGTTCGTGACGATCTCCGTGCTGTCCGGCTTCGGCAGCAGCGCGATGTCCCTGGTCGCCGGCATCTGGATCCTCGACCTCACCGGCTCCCCCAGCCGCGCCGCCCTCGCCGGACTCTGCGTCTACGCGCCGACGCTGGCCGGCCCCTGGATCGGTGCGCTCATCGACCGGGTGCCCCGCCGACCGCTCGTCATCGCGGCCAACCTGACCCTCGCCGCCGCGCTGCCGACCCTGCTCGCGGTCCGTGGGCCCGACCAGATCTGGCTGATCTTCGCCGTCGCCACCGCCTACGGCGTCAGCTACGTGCTGATCGACGCCGGCGAGAACGCACTACTGCCCGCCGCGGTGCCGGCAGACCGGCTCGGTGACGTCAACGGCTGGCGCTCCAGCGCCCAGGAGGGCATGAAGCTCGTCGCCCCACTGGCCGGCGCCGGCCTGTACGCCTGGCAGGGCGGCCACCTGGTCGCCCTGGTCAGCGCCGCCGTCCCGGTCGTCGTGGCCGCCCTGTACGCGGCGCTGCGGCTCACTGCCCCACCGGCCGGCCCCGCCCCGGCCGACCACCCCCGGGGCGTCCGCACCGGCCTCACCGCACTTCTCGGACGGCGAATGCTGCGCACGTGCGTGCTGCTGGCGGCGGCGGCCATCGCGATGTCGGGCTTCACCACCGCCGCCGGATTCGCGATCGTCACCGACGAACTCGGTCTGCCGTCGACCTTCCTCGGCGTGCTGGTCAGCGCCCAGGGTGGCGGGTCGATCGTCGCCGGCGCCGTCGTCGGCCGGCTGATCGCCCGACAGGAACCGCTCGCCGTGGCCGCCGCGGGCACGGCGCTGTTCGCCGCCAGCTGCCTGGTGCGCTGCCTCCCGTGGTGGCCGGCCGTGCTCGCGGCCTCGGTGGCCGCCGGCGCCGGCCTCGTTCTGGCCCTCGTCGCGGCGGTGACGGCGGTGCAGACGCAGACCCCGGACGCGCTGCTGGGCCGGGTCGCCGCCACGGCCAACACCGTCATGTTCGGCCCGATCACCCTGGCGATACCGCTCGGCGCCGCCGCCGTCGGTTGGGGAGCCCGCCCGCCGCTCGTCCTCGCCGCGATGGCCTGCCTCGGCGCGTGCGCCCTGGCGTACCGGGCGGCCACCAGCCCGATCGCGGCGCGGGCGTAGCCAGGCCGGTCCCGGCACGCCCATGCTCGATCCGGGATCGTGCGGTGTCCCCGTCGCAACGAGGCCACTCGATCCCGGATCGAGCGTGATCATCCCCCTAGAGGGTGCGGGCGAGCCGGTCGGCGAGGATCCGGGAGAACCGCGACGGGTCGGCCAGGTCGCCGCCCTCGGCGAGCAGCGCCATGCCGTACAGCAACTCGGCGGTCTCCGCCAGCGACGGCTCGGCGCCACCCTGCTCGTGCGCCTTGCGCAGCCCGGCGACAAGCGGGTGGTCCGGGTTGACCTCCAGGATCCGCTTGACCTTCGGCACCTCGTGGCCCATCGCCCGGTACATCTTCTCCAGGGTCGGGGTGATGTCGTTGGCGTCGCCGACCACGCAGGCCGGGGAGGTGGTCAGCCGCGACGACAGGCGGACCTCCTTGACCGAGTCGGCCAGCACACCGCCCATCCAGCCGAGCAGGTCGGCGTACTCGGCGCGCTGCCGCTCCCGCTCGGCCTCGGCCTCGGTCCGCTCCTCCTCGGTGTCCAGGTCGACCTGGCCCTTGGCGACCGAGCGCAGCGTCTTGCCGTCGTAGCTGCCCACCTGCTCCACCCAGACCTCGTCGACCGGGTCGGTGAGCAGCAGCACCTCGTAGCCCTTGGCCCGGAACGCCTCCATGTGCGGGGAGTTCTCGATGGTGGCGCGGTTCTCGCCGGTGGCGTAGAAGATGTCGGTCTGGCCGTCCTTCATCCGGCCGACGTAGCCGGCCAGGTCGGTGTGCTCGGCCGGGTCGTGGGTGGAGGCGACCGACAGGATCTCCAGCAGGACATCCCGGTTGTCGGTGTCGTCGATCAGGCCCTCCTTGACCGCGGGCCCGAACTCGGTCCAGAAGGTGCGGTAGCGCTCCGGCTGGTCGGTCTTGAGCTCCTTGACGGTGGTGAGGACCTTCTTGACCAGGCGGCGGCGCACGGCCCGGATCTGCCGGTCCTGCTGGAGGATCTCCCGGGAGATGTTCAGCGACAAATCGTGGGCGTCCACCACACCCTTGACGAAGCGCAGGTAGTTGGGCATGAGCGCGTCACAGTCGTCCATGATGAAGACGCGCTTGACGTAGAGCTGAACGCCCCGGCGCCCCTGTGGGGAGAAGAGGTCGAGCGGCGCGTGCGACGGGATGAACAGCAGCGCCTCGTACTCGAAGGTCCCCTCGCCCCGCATGTGGATGGTTTCGAGGGGGTCCGCCCAGTCGTGGCTGACGTGCTTGTAGAACTCGTGGTACTCGGCCGGCTCGACCTCGCCGCGCGGGCGGGCCCACAGCGCCTTCATCGAGTTGAGCGTCACCGTCTCGGTGGTGGTCTCGTCGCCCTCGCCCGGACGCTGCACGGCCATCCGGATCGGGTGGGCGATGAAGTCCGAGTACCGCTTGACGATCTCACGGATCGTCCACTCGGCGGTGTAGTCGTGCAGGTTGTCCTCGTCGTCGACCGGCTTGAGGTGCAGGGTCACCGCCGTGCCCTGGGGTGCGTCGTCGAGCGGGGCCACGGTGTAGGTGCCCGCGCCGGTGGACTCCCAGCGGGTGCCGCCGCTCTCACCGGCCCGGCGGGTGACCAGCTCGACCCGGTCGGCGACCATGAACGCGGCGTAGAAACCGACCCCGAACTGGCCGATCAGCTCCTGCGACGCGCCCGCGTCCTTGGCCTCGCGCAGCTGGCGCAGCAGCTCGGCGGTGCCGGACTTGGCGATCGTGCCGATGACGGAGACGACCTCGTCGCGGGTCATGCCGACACCGTTGTCCCGCACGGTGAGGGTGCGGGCGTCCCGGTCGACCTCGATGGCGATGTGCAGGTCGCCGGTGTCGACGGCGAGGTCCTTGTCGACCAGTGCAGCCAGACGCAGCTTGTCCAGCGCGTCGGAGGCGTTCGAGATCAGTTCGCGGAGGAAGACGTCCTTGTTGGAGTAGATCGAGTGGACCATCAGCTGAAGCAGCTGACGTGCCTCGGCCTGGAACTCCAACGTCTCGGTCGGGTCGTTCACATGCGTTCCCTTCGCTGCGCGGGCAGCCACGACGGTTCGCGGAAAAGGATACGAGGCGTCGTCCACGCGCGCCCCGTGGTGCACCTCCGCGCCGCCGGCAACCGTCAGCAACCCGGTACGGCGCCGGCCCGGCCCCGGGCCTCGGGGCGGGCCGGCGGCGGACGGGGTCAGCGTCGGCGGCCGTACGCCCCAGCCACGAACGAGACGCCGATCGCGGCGAAGGTCACCTGGAGGGCCAGTTCGATCCAGTCGACGCCCCGGGTGTCGGCCACCCCCAGCACCTCGGCGACCAGCGTGCCGAGGAGCGCGGCCACGATACCGATCAGCATGGTCAGCAGGATCGGGATGCGCTGCTTCCCCGGCACGACGAGCCGGCCGAGCGCACCGATGAGCAGGCCGATGATGATGGCGGTGAAGAAGCCGGTGATTTCCACGAGAGCCGTCCCTCCGAGCGTCAAACGTCTGGCGCCGAACTGTTGCCCCGGCCGGCGCGCCTGTCAAACTCCGGCACCCATGATGGGTTCGTCACGCAACCGTCCCGGTCCCGCGCAGCGCCCGTCGGTCGGCACTCAGCGGGGGCTGATCAGGGCCGCGTAGTCGGCCGCGGTGAGCGGGTCCGACGACAGCGACAGGTCCGCCCGGGGGACGCGCAACGGTACGCCGTCGCGCAGGAAGATCACCGCCTCGACGTCGGGGCGGGCTCCGAGCGTACACACGATCTGCCCGTACGCGAGCAACTCGTCGCTGCGGCCGGTGTCCGCGCCGGTCGCGGCGACGGTGACCCGGGCCCGCCCGTCGACGAGCTCGACCACGGCGTTGCTGAGCGCGCCCGGCAGGGCACTGGTCAGACCGTCGTCGCGTTCGCTGGGCGTCGGCCCGGCGAGCAGGTCCCGCAGTTGCACGTCGACCGGGGGCACCTGGTCGATCCGGCGGATCGCCGGGATCAGCCGGTCGTCGCGGGTGAAGTAGAGCACCTCGGTCACGGCCCCGGTCTCGGCCGCACTCGGCGCGGCCGTCGCGGTGTACGGGAACGGTCCGGGCGGCGGGGTCACCGCCCGGGGCCGGTCCTCGGCGGGTACCCCGCACGCGGCGACCACCGTCAGCAGGACGGCGGCCAGCAGGACACGGGCGGCGCGGGCAGGGGTCATCAGACGCTCCCCGGCAGGGTGATCCGGAACCGGGCACCACCCTCGGGGCGGTCGCTGACCGAGGCGTCGCCGCCGTGCGCGGCGGCGTGCTGGGCCACCAGCGCGAGCCCGAGCCCGGTGCCGTCACCGCCGCCCCGGTAGTTGGCCGCCCGCCCGCGAACGAAGCGGTCGAAGATCGCTTCTCGATCCTCCACCGGCACCCCCGGGCCCTCGTCGTCCACCTCGACCACACCGGTGTCGCCGTCGCGGGACAAGCGCACCGAGACCGGACCCGCGCCGTAGCGCTCGGCGTTGTCGAGCAGATTCGCCAGCACCTGCGCGACGCGGCGCTGGTCCACCCGCCAGGTCGCCGGGGTGTCCGCGGCAAGCCGCACCATCGACTCCGACAGGTTCCGGTCACGGCACGCCTGCCGGGCGAGTGCGGCCAGGTCGACCGGCTCGCGGTGCACCGGCTGATCGCTGCGCGCCAGGTCCAGCAGATCGTTGACCAGCTGCTGGAAGCGGTCGATCTCGTCGGCCACCAGCCGGGCCGCGGTGGCGGTCCGCTCGTCCTGGTTCTTTCGGCGGCGGGACAGCACGCTCGCCGCCGCGGCGAGCGTCTGCAGCGGTGAGCGCAGCTCGTGGCTGACGTCGGCGGCGAAGCGCCGGTCCCGGTCGATGCGCTGGGCCAGTTCGTCGACCATCCGGTTGAACGAGGTGGACAACCGGGTCAGGTCCGGGTCGGTGTCCGGGGTGAGGCGGGTGGTGAAGTCACCGGCGGCGATCCGCTCGGCGGCGTCGGCGACGGCGGTCAGCGGGCGCAGCCCGTGCCGGGTGGCGTACCAGCCAAGCGCCGCCCCCGACCCGGCCACCATGATCGCTACTGCGGTCAGCGCCAGCGCGAGGATCTGGAAGGTCTGCTCCAACTCGCGCAGCGAGGCGATCTCGTAGAAGGACGCCGACTCCGACAGCGGTACGCCGACCACCATGACCGGCTGGTCGGCGACCCGGACCCGCTGCACCGCCGGCTCCCCCGCCGTGACCAGCCCCCGCAGCCGCTCGGGGATGGCGGCCCCGTTGTCGGCGGCACGGCCGTACCACTCGTTGTTGAGGTACAGCACCGCCCGCCGGCTGGTGCCGGTGTCCAGCGCCCGCAGCGCCTCGCCGACGTCGGGATTCTCGGTGTCCAGCCCGGCGCGGACCACCGCCGCGTCGTAGTACGCCGCCCGCAGCACGGTGCGTTCCCGCTCGTCAAGCAGCGTACGGCGAGTCAGCTCGTACGACACCAGGGCCATCGAGGCCGACAGCAGCAGCGCCCCCACCGCGAACGCGGCGGTGACCCGGGCACGCAGTCCGAGGCGTCTCATCACCGTTGGAGTTTGTAGCCCAGCCCGCGCAACGTCACCAGATGCCGCGGGTTGGCCGGATCGGCTTCGATCTTCTGGCGCAGCCGACCCACGTGCACGTCGACCAGGCGCTCGTCGCCGCTGTCGTACCCCCAGACCCGGCTGAGCAGCTGCTGGCGGGAGAGCACCCGGCCGGCGTGCTCGGCCAGCTCACACAGCAGCCGGAACTCGGTGCGGGTGACCGCGACCGGCTCGCCCGCCCGGCGGACCTCCCCGGCCTCGGGGCTGACCTCCAACTCGCCGAAGGCGAACACCGGCACCGCCGCCTCCACCGCGGCCACCGTGCGGCCCCGCCGTCGCAGGGCCCGCAGCCGGGCGGTCAGCTCCTTGATCGCCACCGGCTTGACCACGTAGTCGTCGGCACCGGCCTCCAACGCGGCGACGATGTCATGGGTGTCGTCGCGGGCACTGACCACCACGATCGGCACGTCGTCGTCGCGGCGTAGCTGGCGGATGCCCTCGAAACCGTCGATTCCGGGCAGCATCAGGTCGACCAGGACGTAGTCGGCCGGCTCCCGACGCTGCGCGCGCAGCCCCTCCTCGGCGGTCGCCGCACCCCGGGCGTCGTAGCCCTCGTCCTCCAGGGCGAGCAGCAACGCCAACCGGATCCGGTCGTCGTCCTCGATCACCAGTACCGCTGTCATGTTCGAATCATCCCCAAGCCCCTCCCGGCCGGCCAACCGCGATCGGCATAAGGGTGTTTTGTCATGCAACTGTCATACGTCCGCGCGGTGCCCGCCAATCCGGCTGGGCAGGGTGAGAGCCGACCTCGGGACATCAGGAGAGGGGGCCGCCACGTGACCACACCACGACGCCCCGAGTGCACCGTGCCGCTGGTGGAGGTGGCCATCACCGAGTTCGACCTGGCCTGCCTGCGGGAGACCGGTGCGGTCTTCGACCAGCTGTTGACCCTGCACCCGGAGCAGGTCGTGATCGACCTGTCCGGTTGCCGCCACATCGACGCGGCGGCCATCGGCCTGCTGCTCGACGTGCACCGCCGGATGGTCCGCGCCGGCGGCGTGCTGTCGGTGCGCAATCCCAACCCGCGCATCACCCGGATCCTGCAGACCGCCCGGCTGGACCAGATCCTGCCGGTGCACACCGAAACCGGCCCGTCGCCGGCCGTGGCCACGGACACCGTGGCACCGCCCGCCGACCGTGCCGCTCCCCCGGGTGCCGCGCCGCGCACGGCCGCGTACGGCCGCGCGGCCGTCACCGTACGCACCTGACGCACCGCAGCCCACGCACGGATCCGGGATCACGAGGAGCAGCATGACCATCGCCGGGATCGCCGCGGCCCTCGCCGTCGGCCTCGCCGTCGGTGCGCTGGGCCGGCTCGTCGTCCCCGGCCGGTCGAGCGTGCCGCTGTGGCTCACCATGACCATCGGCGCCGTCGCCGCGCTGCTCGGCGCCATCAGCGCCTGGCTGGCCGGCGTCCGCGGGTTCAGCCTGCCGGCTCTGGTCGCCCAGGCCGGTCTCGCCGCGGTTGGCGTGGTGATCGTGGTCGCCACCGCCGGCAAGGAACGCTCCGACTCCCTCTGACCGTCCGCACGGCGACGGCGCCACCCGCCCGACGCCCCGAGTCCGTGTCCCGGCCGCACCGGCCGCGGCAACCGGAGAGGAACTCCGATGACCGTCGTACCGGACGACAACCTGATGACCCTGATCTGCGACGTTTGCGGCGAGACCACCACCGGCACCGCGTGCGTGCTGCCGGACGCCGAGGTGGTCTGGACCCTGGTCTCCGACCACGGGTGGAGCGGTTCTCCGTTCGCCACCGGCCCGCACCGCTGCCCACGGTGCAGCGCCATGCCGCCGAACACGACCCCGCGCGGTGGCGACCGCGCCGGTGGGCCGGGCGGCGCCAGCGGCATCGACCGCATCGGTGACGTGATGGTGGTCGCCACCAACGGCGACATCGACGCGGACACCGGCGACGCCCTGCGCACCGCGTTGCGCGACGCGGTCGACCTGGGCGGGACTGTCGTGGTGGACCTGGCCCGCGTCAAGTTCATCGACCCGGTCGGGTTGAGCCTGCTCGTCCGCGCCCACCGCGAGGTACGCGACCGTGGCGGGCGGCTCTGCCTGGCCGCGCCGTCGAGGTTCATCCGCACCGTGCTGCACACGATGAAGCTCGACGGGGTCTTCCCGATCTACGACGACCTCGACGCCGCCCTCGCTGACTTGCGGGCGGCGGTCCGGTCAGCTCGCCCGACCGATGTCGAGGAGCCGGCATCCCTCCCTCAGCGGTCCGCCAGCGGCGTCACTGTTTGACCGGCGGCCCTTTGGCCGTCGACGCCGGGCGCGACGACCTGGCCGTCGGCCGCGGCGGGTCCGTGCCGGACCGGAGCACCGGCTGGCCCGGTGCGTGTTGGGTGTGGGGCAAGCCCGGTGGGCGGGCGTCAGGCACACACCCACCGGGACGCTCAGGAGGCGGCGGAGAACCCACCACGACGGCGCAGCCGGCCGATCCAGCCCTGCGCCGTGTGCCGGGGCACGCCGTAGTGTTCCGCGACGGCGGTGACGGTGCCGGTGCGGTTGAAGACCTCGACCACATCCTCCGGCATGCGCCGGTAGACCCGACCCTTCGGAACCGGCGCCTCGCTGCGGCGGCGCCCGGCGCCGGAGGCAGCGCGGTTCGCACCGGAACGCACCGACCGCTTGCCGGCGGACGTGGCCCGTGGCTGCTCGGCGGACGACTCCTCGACGGCCGGCCCGACGGTGCTCTCGACCACGGCCGGCGTCGCCGGCGCCGCACCGGACGGGAACAACGCACGCAGCAGCAGGTTCAGGTCGAAGGACGGGAGGGTGGGTGCGGAGATGCCGCTGCCGGCCCGCATCGCGAGCTCCACGACTCGCGGCGTCGACCCGTCCATGTCGACGCAGATGACGGTTTCCGTGTCGGCGCCCTCGGCTCTGATGGTGATTGTGTAGTCACCCATCGCTACCCTCCGCTGCTCGTCACATGACAGCACACACCCCGACAGTGTGATGATTCGACATCATAACCAGATTAGCGGATTGAGCAGGCTCCTCACAGATGCCGACACGTAGTGTGTCGGCATCACCGCACGTAGCCGACACACACGTCGCCACCTGACGGGCCCTCATCGGCGGGTCGAGGTGAAGCGTCCGGGCAGCGACTTCACCCCGTTGACGAAGTTGCTTTCCAGCCGGACGACCGGGCCGGTCACCTCGAAACGCGCCAGGTGCGGCACCAGTTCCCGCAGCATGGTCTGTGCCTCCAGCCGGGCCAGGTGGGCACCGAGACAGAAGTGCGGACCCATGCCGAAGGACAGGTGTGGGTTCGGGTCCCGGTCCACACGCAGCGTGTCGGCGGCGTCGAAGACGGTGGCGTCCCGGTTCGCCGACACATACCACAGCACCACCTTCTCCCCTGCGGCGATGGGTTGACCGCACAGCTCGGTGTCCCGGGTCGCGGTACGCCGGAACTGCATGATCGGGGTGACCCAGCGCAGCATCTCCTCCGTCGCCGAAGGCACCAGTGTCTCGTCGCGGGCCAGCCGCTCCCGCTGCACCGGGTCGTCCAGCAACGCCAGCACGCTGCCGGAGATGAGGTGTCGGGTCGTCTCGTTGCCGGCCACCACCAGCAGCAGCCAGAAGCTGCAGAACTCCCGGTCGGACAGTCGCCGACCGTCCACTTCGCTCGTGGCCAACAGCGTCATCAGGTCGTCGCGGGGCGACCGGCGCCGCTCACCGGCGACGGTGAGCGCGTACTGGAACGCCTCGAAGAACGTCTGCCGGTACGCCTCCACGTCCCCGCCGCCGTACTCCGGATCGTCGAACCCGACCAGGTTGTTGCTCCACCGGTAGAGCAGATGCCGGTCCTCGCGGGGCAGCCCGAGCAGGTCCGCGAGGACCAGCAACGGCAGTTCGGCGGCGAGGTCGGTGACCACGTCGCAGTCCGCCTGGCGTACCGCGCGCTGGACCAGGGCGTGGGCGTGGGCGGCGACGCTGTCGTGCAGCGCCCGGATCGCCCGCGGGGTGAACACCGCGGTGACCAGCCGACGGATCCGCGAGTGCTGGGGTGCGTCCATGTTGACCAGCAGTTGACGGGCCTGTTCCAGGTCGGCGGCGGTACGCGGGTCGGGCAGGAACGCGCCCTTGTGGGCGGAGGAGAACAGCTCCGGTTGCCGGGACGCGGCGACCACACCGTCGTGGCTGGTGACCGCCCAGAACCCGGGCCCCTGGCTGAGCATCCGCCCGCCGCCGCCACGCCGCCAGAGTGCGGGCTCCGGCACCCAGCACACCGGCGCCTCCCGCCGCATCCGGGCGAACTCGGCGAACGGCACCCCGACGGCGTACGTCGCCGGATGGCCCACGTCCGGGCGGTCCACCAACTGACTCACGACCGGTCTCCGGCCGGCTCCGGGCGCAGCAGCTCCCGGAGCACGTCGTGGCGGAGTTTGCCGGTGCCGTCGCGGGGCAGTTCGGCGACGAGCCGCCAGCGCCGGGGCACCTTGAACCCGGCCAGGGAACGCCGGCAGAACCGGTCGAGGGCCTGCGGGGCGTCGGCCGGGTCGAGCCGGCGCGGATCCAACTCGACGACGGCGACCACCCGCTCGCCGTACTCGTCATCCGGTTCTCCGGTCACCGCCGCGTCCCGCACCGCCGGGTGCGACAGCAGCACCGCCTGCACCTCGGCCGGGTAGATGTTCACCCCGCCAGAGATGATCAGATCCCCGGCCCGGCCGGTCAGGTAGAGGTAGCCGTCGTCGTCGAGGTAGCCGGTCTCGCCGTAGGTGAACACGCCGGGCCGCAGGTGCGCGTCGCGGGTCTTCTCCGGGGCGTTGTGGTACTCGAAGGTCTGCCCGGCACGGCGGACGAACACCCGCCCCGGCTGACCGGCCGGCAACGCGGCGCCGTCCGGGCCCAGGATCACGACCTCGTTGGGCGGTACGGCCCGGCCGACGCTGCCCGGCCGACGCAGCCAATCGTCGGACTCGATGAGCGTGACCACCCCCGCCTCGGTGGCCGCGTAGTACTCGACCACCACCGGCCCCCACCACTCGATCATCCGCCGCTTCACCTCGACCGGGCAGGGCCCCCCGCCGTGCCACACCACCCGCAGGCTGCCCACGTCCGCCCGCGCCCGCACGGCGGTGTCCAGTCGCAACAGCCGGACGAACTGGGTGGGCACCAGGTGGCAGGCGGTGACCCGGTGCTCGGCCACCGCGGCCAGGAACGCCTGCGGTTCGAATCGCTCGTGCACCACCAGCTGGCTGCCACGCAGCAGCGGCAGCAGCGCGAAGAACAGCTGCGCGGAGTGGTACCACGGGCCGACCAGCAGCACCGCGCCCCGCGCCGGTACGGCCAGGGTGTGCCCGGCGTACGCCAGTAGTCGCTCCACCCGGTGAAACGGCGCACCGGTGCGGAACAGCCCGTTGCGCACCCCCTTCGGCGCACCGGTGGTACCCGAGGTGTAGAGCATGGTGGAGCCGCACACCTGCTCCGCCGGCTCGTCGTCGGCGAGGGCGGCCAGCAGCGGCTCGACCGCGGCGGCGTCGGCGAGGTCCCTTGACCCGGTCACCAGTTGACGTACCGGGGCGGCACCGGATCGCACCGCCTCGCCGACCACCGCCGCGTACGCCGGCTCGGTCAGCACCAGCCGGCTCGCCGAGTCGGCCAGCAGGTACGCGATCTCGGGTGCGGTCAGGTGCCAGTTGACCGGCACCACCGTCACGCCGGTGTGGATGGCGGCGAGCAGGGCCTCGAAGGTCTCCCGCCGGTTGCCGCAGACCACCGCCATCGTGTCGCCGACCCGCAGTCCGTGCGCGCGCAGCAGCCGGATCCACCGGTTGACCCGCGCGTCGAGACCCGGCCAGTCCAGGTCCCCGGCCGCGTCGCGCAGCGCCGGCGCTCCGGCGGCCCCGGCCAGATCCCGCAGCAGTACGGCCATCCCCGCCCCTTCCCGGCTCAGTCCAGCAGGTCCGGCTGGGCCCGGACGATATCGGCGTACAGCGGACGGAAGTTCAGCCGGGCGATCCCCGGGGTGCCGATGGCGCGCCGGGTCTCGGCCGCCGCCACCGCGTCGATCAGGACGGGCCGGCCGGCCGCCTCGGCGAGCAGCTGCACCTGGCAGCTGCGGTCCATGGCGATGAACCACCAGGCCGCCTCCGCCACCGATCCTCCGACGGTGAGCAACCCGTGGTTGCGCAGCACCACCGCCTTGGTCTCGCCGAGCGCGTCGGCGATCCGCTTGCCCTCCTCGTCGGCGAGCACCACCCCGGTGTAGTCGTCGAAGACCGTGTGGTCGTCGTAGAAGGCGCAGGCGTCCTGGGTGATCGGGTCCAGCGGACGCCCCAGCGCCGACCAGGCCCGCCCGTGGGTGGAGTGGGTGTGCGCGGCGGCGACCACGTCGGGACGCGCGGCGTGCACGTGCGAGTGGATGACGTACCCGGCCGGGTTGATCCGCCCGGCGCCCTCCAGCACCTCACCGGCTGCGTCCACCAGCAGCAGGTCGCTGACCCGTACGTGCCCGAAGTGCAGGCCGAACGGGTTGATCCAGAACCGGTCCGGGTCCTGCGGGTCGCGGGCGGTCACGTGACCGCCGGCCCCCTCGTCGAATCCGTACCGGGCGAAGAGCCGGCAGGTCGCGGCGAGTTGCCGCTGCCGGCGTAGGCGTTCCTCGGCCGGCGTCCGCCCGGTCATCCACAACCTCCCGCGGTGTCGGTGTCGAAGGCGGCGCCCGTGACGACCGCCGCCGGTACGCCCGCGGCGGGGTCCGCCGCCGGGGGATCGATCTCGGGCCGCCAGGCGGCCAGGAAGTGGTCGACCCGGTCCAGTCCCCAGAACCGGTGCCGGCCCCAGCGCAGGTACGGGATGCCGAACACGTCGTCGTCGTAGGCCGCGGCCAGGCAGTCGGTCGCCTCCGCGCGGATCTCCTCGTCGTCCGGGGCGTGCTGCGCGGCCACCGGGTCGAGTCCGGCCTCGACGGCGGCCCGGCCGATCACCTCCGGGGTGCAGATGTCCTCGCCCCGCCCCCACCGGGCCGCGACCAGCGCGTCGTAGAACGGCACCGCCCGACCCGCGCGGCGGGCCGCCAGCCAGGCCAGGTGCGGCAGCTCCCACCACGGGTCCACGTCGATCGGCCAGGCCATCGTCAGGCCCGTCCGCTCGGCCAGCCGCTTGGTGTCCAGCAGGATGTAGCGGTGCTTGGCCCGGCTCATCTGTACGTAGTGGAACTCCGCGCCCCGCTCGGCCAGCGCCGCGGCGGTCTTCTCGTCCGGGTCCCAGTACGGGAACCAGTCCAGCCGGTCGAAGACGTCGGGTACCTCGCGGCGCAGCCGGTGCACGGTCAGCCAGCTGTACGGACTGCGGAACGAGAAGTACAGCCGGGGCCGCCGCTTCACGCCGCCTCCCCGGCCAGGGCGCGCAGCACCTCGTCGTCGAACTCGGCCAGCTCACCGGCGCGCGGGCCGGCGCTGATCGCGTACCCGTGCAGGATGCTCGCGGTCGCGGTGTGCACCAGCCGGTCGTCGCGGCGCACGTAGCAGTCCATCCGGGCGTCGAACATGACCCCGCGCAGCACGTCGGTGACGGTCAGCACGGTGTGCACCTCCTCCTCCATCCGGGCCGCCTCGACCAGCCGTACCCGGGCCCGGGAGACCACCGGGATCCAGGACCGCTCGCGGACCAGCCGGCCCACCGAGATGCCCCGGGCGGCCAGGAACCGGTCCACCACCTCCTCCAGCGCCCGCACGTAGCCGGAGTGCTGCACCCGGTCGGAGAAGTGGCAGTAGAAGTACGGCGCCCGCCAGGTCCACAGGAACGCCCTCGACCCGGCCGGGGTGAGCACGTCGGCGACCGTCTCGCCGGCGCCGATCGGGAGGTGGTCGGGGCGGGCGACCACCCCGGCGGCGCCGACCGTCGGCACCACCAGGTCGGCCAGATGCGCCGGTGCGGGCGCGGCGGCCGTCGCGGCGGGCTCGACCACCAGCGCGACGCGTACCGTGCCGCGCAGCACCAACTGGTCCCGGCCGTCGCGGTGCACGGTCATCCGGACCGCCAGCCGGCTGCCGGACTCCCCGGTCACCTCGACCCGCACCTCGTCGTCGACCTCCAGCACCGCCGGCAGCTGCACCGAGCAGTCGACGACCTCCACGCCCAGGCCGTGGTCGTGGAAGAGGTCACGCGCGCCGGCACCCCGGTCGCGCAACCACTGCAGGACCGCCTCCTCCACCAGATAGATGAAGTGCTTGAAGCCGATCCAGGTGCGGATGTTCGCCCCCTCGTACCTGGGCCGCCCGACCAGGACGGTCAGCGGGGCGGTGGGCGCACTGGTCATCTGTCTGCTCCTGTCGTCAGGGACGTACCGACACCCGGATCGCCTCACCGACGAACCGGGCGGCCTGCTCCGCGACCTCGGCGGCGTGGCGGACGTGGCAGAAGTGGTCGTAGTGCTCGTGCACCAGCAGCGTCGCCCGGGGCATGTCCCGGCCCAGGGTCGCGGCGGCGGCCGCGGACAGGGTCGGGTCGGCCCCGCCGGCCAGGATCAGCGTCGGGGTGTCCACCGTGGCCAGCGCGAGCCCGCCGCTGGCCACGAACTGGTCGAAGACGGTGAGGAAGCCGGCCGGGCCGATCCGGTCGATCGCCTTGGCGATCATCGAGTCGAGGACGGCGGTGTCCAGTGTGCGCAGCCGCTCGCCGATGCGCAGCCGCAGCCCGTCGCGTACGTGCCGGTCGAAGGTGCGCCGGGCCCGGTCGAAGACCTGCCAGGTGATCGGCTGTTCCGGCGGGCAGTACAGCGGGCAGATCAGCATCGCCGCGCGGGCCGGCGGTCGACCCGAGGCCATCAGCTCCAGCGTCGCGTTGGCGCCGAACGAGTGCGCGACGATCGTGTCCGCCGGCCGGGGCAGCTGGTCCAGCCCGGCGGCCAGCCACCGGGCCACACTGCCCTGGCGGCGCCACCGGTAGTCGTTGCCGGCCCGCCACGGAAGGTCCAGGGCCAGCACCCGCCAGCGCGGATCAAGGGCCCGGGCCAGCGGCCGCCACGACTCCCAGGAGTCCTCCAGGCCGTGGGCGAGCACGACCAGGTCTCCCCCGGCCACCCCGGGGGTCAGCTCGTGCACCGTCGGCGCCGCGATCACCGCTCCGCCCCCCGCCCGCCGTCCCGGACCGCCTCGCGGCCGTCGGCGTCGAAGACCGCCGCACCCCGGCCGTCGTCGAGCACCGTCAGACGCCCGCCGTCGATGTCGAGGACGGCCGCACGCCAGCCGTCGGTGTCGTCGCCGCAGGCGACGGCGAGCGGGCCGGCCAGGCCCGCGTCCAGCAGCGCCGCGGCGAGGGCCAGGTTGACCACCCCGGCGGCGCCGTAGCAGTCGCCCCACCGCGCCGCCGGGTCGAAGCCGCCCAGACCCAGCAGGCGGTACGCCGGCGGGCTCCCGGCCGGCCGCAGGACCAGCCCCGCACCGCCGCCAGCTCCGGGACCGTCGACGGTACCGGCGTCGGCGCTCCCGGGGTCGGCGGTGAGCACCAGGCAGGCCGCGCCGGCGCGCAGCGGGAAAGGTGGGCGGCCCGCCTGGTGCAGTCCGGTGGCGACCTCGTCGGCCGGTTCGGCGCCCACCACCACCACTCGCGCCGCCCGGCCGGCCCGCAGTAGCAGCGTGGCGGCGCGGACGGCGTCGAGCCCGGCGGTGGCGCCCGAGCAAATCATCAGGTTCGCCCCGCCGAAGCCGAACCACAGCGCGACCGTGCTGGCCACCACGTTGCTGGAGGCGTTCGGCGCGGCGAGCGGGCTGACCGCGCGACCGCCCTCGGCGCGGACGGTCCGTGCCAGGTCGGCGACGGTGGCCACGTTGCCGAGGTTGCCGGCGACGACCACCGCGGTGGTCGGGTCCACGCCCGTCGGTAGGTTGCGGCCGGGCGGCAGACCGAGGGCGCGGTGCACCGCGCACAGGGCCAGCCGGGTGGCCGGCTCCTTGTACAGCAGCCCCTTGCGGCCGAGCACCTCGTACGCGCGGTCGGCCGGAACCGCGCCGGCCAACGCGCCGGCCAGCCGCTGCGGTGCCACGCCGGACCAGTCGGCCAGGTCGGTGGCGAGGCCGTCCGCGTCCGGCAGGTGCAGGCTCCAGCCGGTCACCCGCACCGTGACCCGCTTCTCGGCACCGGGCACCGCCCGGCCGCCGTTGGCGGTGGCTGCGGACCGGACCGCCTGCGTGTCCGGTGCAGCGGAACGGTCCGGGCCGGTGGCGGTCAGTGGTCTGGTCACGGGGCCTCCACAAGGGTGACGGCGTTGACGCCGCCGAAGCCGAACGCGTCGCACTGCGCCAGGCGGGGCGTCGAAGCCGTGGCCGTGCCGGTGAAGCGCAACCCCGCTCCCTCGGGCAGCGGGCGGCGCAGCCCCACCACCGGCGGCACCCGGCCGCCGGCCAGGCAGCGCCAGGCCACGTCGAGGTTGACCAGCGCGGCGCTACCGGAGGTGTGCCCGGTGGCGCCCTTCACGGCGGTGACCAGCGGGTCGCCGCCGTCGGCCACCAGCACCTGCCGGATCGCCGCGCACTCGGCGGGGTCGTTGAGCGCGGTGCCGGTGCCGTGCGCCACGACCAGGTCCACCTCGGCCGGGTCCCGGCCACCACGGGTCAGCGCGTCGCGCATCGCCCGCTCGATACCCGCCACGGAGGGCGCGGTCTCGTGGTGGGCGTCGCAGGACAGGCCGGTGGCCACGATCCGGGCCAGGGCCGGACGGGCGTCGTCGTCGGGCACCAGTACGGCGGCGGCGGCACCGTCGCCGAGCAGCACCCCCTGCCGGTCGGCGTCGAACGGGCGTACCGCGTCGGTCGGGTGGTCGACGACCCGGCCGATCATCGCCAGCATCGACTCGGTGGTCGCGTCGACGCCGCAGACCAGCACCGCGTCGGCCTCGCCGAGCATGAGCAGGTCCTCGGCGAGGGCCAGTACGTGTCCACCCGCGCTGCACGCGTTGCTGACCGTCACCACCTCCCGCAGGCCGGGCACGGCCGCGCGTACCGCGTCGCCGAAGTGCAGCCGGTGCGCCGGGAACGCCGCGCCGCCGGTGGCGTACGCCTCCACTGCGGCCAGTTCCCGCAGCCCGGTGCCGACCAGCGCCACCACCCGACGCCGACGCGGATCGAGGCCGCAGTCGGCGACGGCCCGGCGGGCGCAGTCGGCGACCCAGCGGCTGGCCGCGAAGGCGCGCGTCGCGCCGTCGTCGACGTGGTAGCCGTGGGCGACGTTGAGCGCCTTCGGATCCCCGTGTCGCAGCGGCCCGATCCCGCTGCGCCCGGCCAGCAGCGCCGCGAAGGTCTCCGCCCCGTCGCCGAGGCAGGTGCGCAGCTGGCTAGCGGTCAGACGCGCCGGCACCGGGCCACCCCCTGACGATGGCCGCGGCGGTGCCACCGTCCGGACTGCGACCGGTCAGCAGCGCCAGCTTCGGGGCCGGCTCGGGCGGCTCGGAGGCGAGGAAGGTGGCCAACGCGAGACCTCCGGCGGCCGCGTCGCAGCGCCCGAACAGCCGGCTGACCCGCATCCGGGCCGGTACGTGCCCGAGTGCCGCGCAGGCGGGGCCGAACTCGTCGGTGTCGTCCGGGTCCGTCTCGCCGGTGAGGACACAGGTGACCTCGGCCGGGTCGACGCCGGCGCGGCGTACCGCCCGGGTGACGCAGCCGGCCAGGGCCTGGTCGGCCGCCGCGCCGCCGCCCGGTCCGTACCCGGTGGCCAGCGCGAGTACCTCGGCCTCGCGGCGCGGGCCGGCCCAGCCGGGCTGGTCGGCGCGGGTGAGCAGGAACACCGCGGCGGCCTCCCCGGTCGGGGTGGCCCGCCCGGGTCGGCCGGTCAGCCAGGTCGTCCAGGCCCGGTGCGGGCTGAACTCCTCGACCGCGCCGACCAGCATCGCGTCGACGTAGCCGCGCGAGATGGCGTTGGTGCCGTAGCGCAGCGCGTCGAGGAAGGCCAGCGGGCCGGTCGCCACGGTGGCGTTGATTCCGCGCAGGCCGTAGCGGATCGCCGCCTGCCCGGCGGCGCAGTTCATCACCGTGTTGGGGAACAGCACCGGGTTGACCAGGTACGGCTTGTCCTGGACCAGGGTCTCCCGCGTGTAGTCGCTGGTCGAGCGGAAGCTACCCAGGGAGGTGCCCAGCACCACGCCGAGCCGGGAGCGGTTGGTGTCGTCCACCTCGACCGCCGCGTCGCGCAGCGCGTCCCCGCAGGTCACCACAGCCAGCGCGGTCGCCCGGTCGTAGAAGCTGGTGCCCTTGCGCCCGAGGTGGGCGCGGACGTCGAAGTCGACCAGCGCGTGCCCGGTCGGGGTGGGCAGCGGTTCGTCGGACAGCTCGGTCACGTCGACCGGGGCGGCGGGCGGCGGCTCGACCGGCCAGGCGGAGCCGGCCGGGACGGTCGCCGTGGCGCCGACCGGCGGTGCGTCACCCGTCGCGGCGGTGGCCAGGCGGTCGGCCAGGGCGGCCCGGCCCACCCCGGCGGGGCTGGTCGTGCTCCATCCGGTGATCACGACGCCACTCATTCCACGGCTCCGATCAGGACGATGGCGTTGTTGCCGCCGAAGGCGAACCCGTTGTTCTGCACCACCCGCACGTTGGCCTCCCGGGCGGTGTTCGGCACCGGGTCGAGCCCGGCCAGGGCCGGGTCCGGGTTGGCCCAGTTGATGGTCGGCGGCAGGAAGCCGTGCGCGATGGCGAGCGTCCCGGCGATCGCGCCGAAGCCGCTGGCCGCGCCCATGGTGTGGCCGATCATCGACTTGATCGAGCTGACCGGGGGCACCCGGTCGCCGAACACGTCGAAGATGGCCTGGGCCTCGACCGAGTCGTTGGCCGGGGTTCCGGTGCCGTGGGCGCAGACGTAGTCGACGTCCTCGGGCTTGATCGAGGCGTTGCGGTGGGCCGCGCGCATGCAGGCGGCGATGCTCGCGCGGTCCGGTGCGACGGGGTGGTTGGCGTCGCAGTTGAGGCCGTACCCGAGCACCTCGGCGTAGATGCGCGCGCCCCGGGCCCGCGCGTGGTCCAGGGTCTCCAGCATCAGGATCGCCCCACCCTCACCGGTGAGGATGCCCGAGCGGTCCCGGTCGAACGGTGAGCAGGCGTCGGCGGTGAGCGCGCCCAACCGGTAGAAGCCGGCGTGGGCCCACCGGCAGACCGAGTCGGCGCCGCCGGCGAACATCACGTCCGCCTCGCCGGTGACCAGCGTGTCGTACGCGTACCCGATGGCGTAGTTGCTGGCCGAGCAGGCGGTGGCCAGGGTCAGCGACTCCCCGGCCAGCTCCAGTTCGGTGCTGACCGCGTGGGCGAGCCGGCCGGCCGGCACCTGCCCGAGCAGTTCCGGGTCCATGGCGCCGAAGCCGGCCTCGACCTGTTGGGCGGTGACCGCCTCGACCACCACCGACTCGCCGCTGGTGGTCCCGACGACCACCCCGGCCCGGTCGGCGGCGACCGTGGCCGGGTCGAGGCCGGAGTCGGCCAGGGCCAGCCGTGCGGCCGCCGCCGCGAACTGGCCGGACCGGCCCCACCGTGCCGCCTCGATCCGGCGCAGCAGCGTCCCGGGTCGGAACCCGGGCACCTCGCCGGCGTTGCGGCGCGGAAATCCACTGGCGTCGAAGCTGCTGATCGGGGAGATGCCGGACCGGCCTTCCCGCAGGCCGTCGGTGAACGCGGACACTCCGATCCCGATGCTGGACACCGGGCCGAGCCCGGTCACCACGACCCGGTTCACGGCTCAGGCCTGACCGGCTGAGTGGCGCACCACCGCGTCGTAGACCGCCTTGAGGTTGCTGAGCTGGGGCAGCTCCGACTGCGGAATCTCGATCTTGAACTTCTTGTCGATCCGGGCGAGGATCTCGATCGCCCGCAGCGAGTCGGCCTGGTAGTCCTCGGCGAAGTCACCGGTCTCGGTGAGCTCCTCCGGTTCGAGTTCCAGCACCTCCGCCACGATGTCGCGAAGTTCGGCCATGCGGGGGTCGGTCTGCGTCATGACAGGTCAGCCTTTCCAGCGGAGGGTTGGCGGAGGCGGTGGCGCCCCGCGCCGGGACGGCTCCCGGACGGCGGGTGCGTGGCGGCTCCCGGGGCGGCGGTCACCGCGCCGGCCGACGCCGCGAGCGCCGTACGCGGACGTCGGGCGGCCATCAGCGTGCCGACGCGGGCGATGCGGCGGTCACCGACGTACGTCTCGCCGGTGGCGAAGGCGGTGTCGGCGATCACCCGTTCGAGGTGGACGGTGTGGCGCAGCACGTCGCCCGGGTAGGCGACGCCGTCGAAGACGAAGTCCCGTGCCCCGACGAACATCAGCACCTGGTCGTCGCCGACCGGGCTGTCCGACCCGGTGAGCCAGAGCAGGGCCGCGGTCTGCCCCAACGACTCCACCAGCAGCGACGCCGGGTACGCGTAGTCGCCGGGCGGCGCGCTGTCGGTCAGGTCCCGGTAACAGGGTTCGGTGGCGGTGACCGCCTTGACCGCCTCGATGTGGGTGCCCGGCGTCATCGACAGCACCCGGTCGACCAGCAGCAGCGGGTAGCGCTGCGGCAGCAGCGCGCGGACCTGATGGTGCCCGAGCGTTCCGTCCGCGGGCCCGGCAGTGGCGGCGACGAGCCCCGCCGACGCGCCGGTACCGCCGTCGGGCCGCTCGGCGGCGGCACCGCCCGGCGGCTCGACGGCGTCGTTGCCGTCGAACCGGGCCCGCAGGGTCACCGTCACCGTCTGGTCGTCGCGGCGGCCCGAGGCCGTCACCGACCAGCGTTGGGGCCCGTCGGCGACCGCGACGATGTCGAGGGTCAGCCGGTCCGGTGGCAGCAGCGGCGCGTGGAAGCGCACCAGGTCCACCGAGCGCAGCCGCAGCCGGGACCGACCGGCGGTGCGCAGCGCGATGTCGACCGCCTGCACCAGCGCCTCGACGATGAACACTCCGGGGAAGACCGGGAAACCGGGGAAGTGGCCGCACAGGTTCGGATCGTCGAGGCGGACCGGCACCCCGGCGACGATCTCGACCCGGTCGCCCTCGGCGCAGACCTGAAGGTCGTCGACGGCGGCCAGTGGGGCGGCACCGGGCGGGCAGGGCTGGCCGGTGGCGGCGGCCGGTGCGGGGGCGCTCACAGCGTGATGCCCCCGTCGACCTGGAAGACCTGACCGGTGACGTAGCCGGCGCGCGCCGAGCAGAGGAAGGCGACCATGTCGGCGACGTCCTCGGGGCGGCCGAAGCGCCCCAGCGGGATCTGCCCGAGGGCCTGCTCGCGCAGCTTGCCGGAGAGCGCGTCGGTCATGTCGGTCTCGATGAAGCCCGGGGCGACCACGTTGACCCGGATGCCGTACCGGGCGGTCTCCTTGGCCAGCGAACGACTCAGCCCGATGATCCCGGCCTTGCTGGCCGCGTACGCGGTCTGGCCGGTGTTGCCGTAGACGCCGGCCACCGAGGACATGTTGACCACCACTCCGGCACGACGCTTCATGAACCGGAAGGTCACCGCCCGGCAGAAGTTCCAGGTGCCGGTGAG
Organism: Micromonosporaceae bacterium KJ-029; assembly: GCA_005402585.1. Lineage (GTDB taxonomy): Bacteria > Actinomycetota > Actinomycetes > Mycobacteriales > Micromonosporaceae > Micromonospora. Next base: position 163,986 of record BIFP01000048.1, read on the forward strand.
GTTGGTCGACAGTACCGCCTGCCAGTCCGCCTCGGTGGACAGCACCAGTGGACTGTCACGGGTGATCCCGGCGTTGTTGACCAGGCAGTCGATCGGGCCGAGCGCGTCCTCCGCGGCTCCGACGAACCTCTCCACGGCCGCCAGGTCCGCCACGTCGCAGGGCGCGAAGTGCACCGGGACCCCGAAGGCCGCCACCTCGGCCCGGGTCTTGTCCGCCGCTTCGCTGGCGCTGCTGTAGCAACCGGCCACCGCGTAGCCCTGCTCGGCCAGCCGGAGTGCCGTCGCCCGGCCGATTCCCCGCGAGACGCCGGTCACCAGAGCACGGAGCTGAGTGGTCAAGCCAACCTCCCCTGTCGGACGTCTGCCGACTGGACGCGATACGACACGTCACTGGCGGGTGTGTTGTATCTGCCCCGCGTCAACATACTGACCCATCGACACGGTGCTCAGCAAGCGGTGTCGTATGTTTGCTTTGCCATTCCGGTGGACACCGCACCGAGTTCAGTGAGCACCTGCGCGGTGTGCTGGCCGGGCGCCGGTGCGCCCTGGCGGACCCGGGTCGGGGTGCGGGAGAACTTCGCCGCCGGCCCGACGATCGGTGCGGTGCTGCCGTCGCTGAGCACGGTGGGTTGCAGCATCGACCGCTGCGCCAGGTACGGGTCGGCGACCACCTCCGCCACCGTGCGGACCCGGGAGACGGTCAGGCCCCGGCCGACCAGCGCGGCGACCGCGAGGTCGGCGGGCCGGGCCGCACACCAGCCGGCGACCACGGCGTCCACCTCGGCCCGGTTGGCCAGCCGGTCGGCGGCGCGGGCGAATCCCGGGGCGCGGGCCAGGTCCGGACGGTCCATCGCCTCGGTCAGTTCCCGCCAGTGCCGGTCGAGCGCGACGGCGAGGTAGACCTGCCCGTCGGCGCAGTCGTAGACGTTGGCCGGCACCACGAAGTCGGTCTGGTTGCCCCAGCGCGCCGGTGGCCTCCCGGCTGCGGCGAGGGTGTGCAGGCCGGCGCCGCCGGCCACCATGGCGTCGAACATCGCCACGTCGACGTGCTGCCCCTCGCCGGTGCCCCGGCGGTGCCAGAGGGCGGCCAGCGCACCGATCGCGCCGTGCAGGCCGGCCAGCTCGTCGGCGAGGAACGTCGGGGCGCGTACCGGGCCGCCGTCCGGGTCACCGTTGAGCGACATCCACCCGCTGGCCGCCTGCACGATCGGGTCGTACGCCGCCTCGGTCCGCCGGTCGCCGTACTGGCCCCAGCCGGAGATGGAGACGAAGACCAGGTCGGGACGGACGGCACGGCACTGGGCCCAGCCCACTCCCCACCCGTCGAGGGTGCCCGGCCGGTAGTTCTCCACCACCGCGTCGGCGGTGGCGACCAGCCGCAGGAACGTCTCCCGGCCGGACGGCTCGCGCAGGTCGAGCCCGACGCTGCGTTTGTTGCGGTTGACCGTCTGCCGGAACCAGGACAGCCCGGTGCCCGGGATCCGGGGCGGTACCTCACCGTCGCGGCCGTGCGGCAGCTCCACCCGGATCACGTCGGCACCCAGATCCGCCAGGAGCGCGCAGGTCAGCGGCCCGGACCACACCTTCGTCACGTCCAGCACCCGGACCCCGTGCAGCGGTCCGGCCAGGTCGTCACGGGCCTCGCGGTAGAAGTCCGCCGCGTCGCGGTACAGCTCCCCGTCCATCCGGCTCACATCCGTTGCAGGATCGACGCGGTGCCCAGTGCCCCACCGCAGCACATGGTCACCAGGGCCAGTTCCCGGTCGGTGCGCTCCAGCTCATGCAACGCGCTGACCAGCAGCCGGGTACCGGAGGCGCCCAGCGGGTGACCCAGCGCGATCGCGCCGCCGTTGACGTTGACCCGGTCCGGATCGGCGTCGTGGGCGGCCGTCCAGGCGAGTACGACGGCCGCGAAGGCCTCGTTGACCTCGGCCAGGTCGATGTCGGACAGCCGCATCTTCGCCCGGTCGAGAATCTTGCGGGTGGCCACCACCGGCCCCTCCAGCAGCAGGTACGGGTCGGATCCGGTGACGACCTGGTGCAGCATCCTGGCCCGGGGACGCAGCCCCAGCGCGGCAGCCCGCTCAGCCGACATCCACAGGACGGCCGCCGCGCCGTCGGAGATCTGCGAGGTGGTGCCGGCGGTGTGCACACCCCCGTCGACGGTGGGCCGCAGGCCGGCCAGCCCGTCCCGGGTGGTCTCGCGCAGTCCCTGGTCCCGGGTGACCTCGACGGTGCCCCCGGCGCCGTCGGGAGCGCGCACGGTGACCACCTCGGCGTCGAAGCGCCGCTGCGCCCAGGCCTGGGCCGCGCGCCGCTGGGAGCGCAGCCCGTACGCGTCGGCGGCGGCCCGGTCGACGCCGTACCGGGCGGCGATCCGTTCCGCGCCGCCGAACTGCGCCTTCGGCGGGTCGTCCCACGGGTAGTCGTCGGTCTTGTAGTGGCCGGGGCCCTGGTAGAGGTTGGTGCCCACCGGCACCCGGGACATCGACTCCACCCCGCAGGCGATGCCGACGTCGATGACCCCGGCGGTGATCAACGCGGCGACCAGGTGGTTGGCCTGCTGCGCCGAGCCGCAGGAGACGTCCACCGTGGTGCAGGCCACCTCCGGGTCCAGCCCGGTGCTCAACCAGGCGTTACGGGTCACGTTGAGGCTCTGCTCGCCGACCTGCGTGACGCAGCCGCCGATGATCTGGTCCACCTCGGACGGTGGCAGGCCGACCCGGTCGAGCACCTCCCGTTGCACGGTACGCAGCAGCTCGACCGCCTTCAGGCCGCTGAGCCAGCCGTCGCGCCGGCCGATCGGGGTACGTGCCGCGGCGACGATGACCGCCTCTGCCATGGTCCTCACTCCTCGCGCAGCGACAGGGCGAGCTTGGGGCAGCTGCGTACCGCCGTCTCCACCAGCGGCAACTGCGCCGCCGACGGCTGCTCGACCAGCACGTACATGAAGTCGTCGTCCCGGATCTCGAACACCTCGGGCGCGCTGTCGGCGCAGACCCCGTGGCTGTCACACCGGTCGTAGTCCACGACTATCCGCATCGTCTTCTCCCACGCTCGTGTCGGGTTGGCCGGGCACGCTCACGATAGATGACGCATGTAGGATTTGCCGACACGCAGAAGCGACAGACACTTGTGCGCGGGAAGACACGTCGCATAGCGTCAGTCGGGTCCGCCCCGGGCGGAAGCTATTCCCCCGTCCGGCACGTCCTGGAGGCCGACCATGCTGACCGGATGCGTACCCTGGCCCGACGACCTCGCCCGGCGCTACCGCCACGACGGCATCTGGCGCGGGGAGGTGCTGGGTGACCTGCTGCGCCCCTGGGCGGCTCGCGACCCCGACCGCACCGCCGTGGTGACCCGCCACGGCCGGCACAGCTACGCCGAGCTGGACAGCCGGGCCGACCGGCTGGCGGCCGGGCTGGTCGCGCTCGGCATCGGTCCCGGCGACCGGGTCGTCGTGCAGCTGCCGAACACCCCCGACTTCGTGGTGACGTGTGTGGCGCTTTTCCGCGTCGGCGCGTTGCCGGTGCTCGCGCTACCCGCCCACCGCCGGGCCGAGCTGGTCTACCTGGCCGAGTACGCCGGCGCGGTGGCGCTGGTGGTGCCCGACGTGGTGGCCGGCACCGACCACCGGGACCTGGCCCGGGCCGTGCGCCAGGCGGTGCCCGGGGTCAAGCACGTGCTGGTGGCCGGCGAGGCGCAGGAGCTGACCGCGCTGGCGGACGTCGACGCCGACCCGGTGGAGCTGCCCGCCCCCGACCCTTCGGAGGTGGCGTTCTTCCTGCTCTCCGGCGGCACCACCGGCCTGCCCAAGCTGATCCCGCGCACCCACGACGACTACGCCTTCCAGCTGCGGGCCACCGCCGAGGCGATGGGCTTCGACGAGCACGGCGCGTACCTCGCCGCGCTGCCGGTGGCGCACAACGCCGCGCTCGGCTGCCCGGGGGTGCTGGGGGCGCTGCGCGCCGGTGGCCGGGCCGTGCTGGCCGCCAGCCCCGCCCCGGACGAGGTGTTCCCGCTGATCGCGGCCGAGCGGGTCACCCTGACCACGCTGATGCCGGCGCTGCTGCCGGTGTGGACGGAGACCGCCGGCATCTTCGGCGCCGACCTGTCGAATCTGATCATCGAGGTGGGCGGCGCCACGCTCAGCCCGGAGGTGGCCCGCAAGGTACGGCCCGCCACCGGTGCCACCCTGACCCACTGGTTCGGCATGGCCGAGGGCGTGCTCTGCTTCACCCGACCCGACGACGGTGACGAGGCCGCCGCCACCAGCCAGGGCACCCCGCTGAGCCCGGCCGACGAGTTGCGCGTGGTGGACGACGCCGACCGCGGCGTCCCCGACGGCGAGGTCGGGGAGCTGCTGGCCCGTGGCCCGTGCACGCTGCGCGGCTACTACGCCGTGCCCGAGCACAACCGCACCGTGTTCACCACCGACGGGTACCTGCGCACCGGTGACCTGGTGCGCCGCGACCCCGCCGGGCGGCTGGTCGTGGTCGGCCGGATCAAGGACGTGGTCAACCGGGGCGGCGAGAAGGTTTCCGTCGACGAGGTCGAGGGGCACCTGGTGGCCCACCCGGCGATCCGCACCGCCGCCGTCGTGCCGGTGCCCGACTCCCGGCTCGGCGAGAAGGCCTGCGCCGTCGTCGTCGCCCGGGGCACCCCGCCCAGCCTCGCCGAGGTCCGCGACTTCCTGCGCGAACGCGGGCTGGCCGATTTCAAGCTCCCGGACCGGCTGCACGTCACCGGTGAGCTGCCGTACACCCCGGTCGGCAAGATCGACCGCCGGGCGCTGGCCCGCGAGGTGGCGGCGGCGTGACCCGCCCGCCGGTCACCACCCCCGCCACCGACACCGGACGGGTGCTCTGGCTCGACGGGCTGCCCGCCGACCATCTCGCCGCCCGGCCGCCGCTGGACGGCGACACCACCGCCGACGTGGCCATCGTCGGGGCCGGCTACACCGGCCTGTGGACCGCCTACTACCTGAGCATCTGGCGACCCGAGCTGTCGGTGGTGGTGGTCGACGCCGGCCGGGCCGGTTTCGGTGCCTCCGGCCGCAACGGCGGCTGGTGCACCGCCGAGATGCCGGCACTGCTGATGAGCCTGGTCCGCCGGCACGGTCCGATGGCCGCGATGCGGCTGTACCGGGCCGGGCAGCGTACCCTCGACGAACTTCACCGGGTGCTCACCACCGAGGGGATCGACGCGCACTGGCGGCACGACGGCTCGCTCTACGTGGCCCGCAGTGCCCCGCAGGTCGACCGGCTGCGCGGCTGGCACGACGTACGGGCCAAGCTCGGCATCGGCGGGCTCACCCTGACCGTCGGCCCGCAGGCGGCCGAACGGGTCGGGCTGACCGGTGTGCGGGCCACCGCGTACACCCCGCACTGCGTCACCGTGCAGCCGGCCCGCATCGCCCGCGGCCTGCTCGCCGCGGTGGAACGCCGGGGGGTACGCGTCGCCGAGCGGACCCGGGCCACCCGGATCGCCCCGGGCCTGCTGGTCACCGACTCCGGCACCGTCCGCGCCCGGTCGGTGCTGTGCGCCACCGAGGGCTACACCGCCCGCCTGGCCGGGCACGCCCGCCGGGTACTGCCGCTGCACTCGTACGTGCTGGCCACCGAGCCGCTGGACGCCGCCACCTGGCGGCGACTGGGCTTCGACGACCACATGACCGTCGCCGAGTCCCGCTACCAGTTCGGCTACCTGCAACGCACCCTCGACGACCGGCTGGTACTCGGCGGGCGGGGCGCCTACTACCGGTTCGGCTCCGCCACCGACCGCGGGGAAGCGGCCGGACGGCGGGCGTACGACCGGCTGCGGCGCACCCTCGCCGAGCTGCTGCCCGACCTGGCCGACGTGCCCGTGTCGCACCACTGGAGCGGGGTGTACGGGCTGCACCGGCACACCGAACCCGAGGTCGTCTACGACCGCGAGACCGGGCTGGGCCACGCCGGCGGGTACGGCGGCGAGGGCATCGCCCTGAGCAACCTGGCCGCCCGGTCGCTGGCCGCCCTGGTGGCCGGGGTCAGCCGGCCCGAGACCCGGCTGTGCTGGGTGGACAACGCATCGCGCCGCTGGGAGCCGGAGCCGCTGCGGTTCGTCGGGGTACGGGGCGTCAGCGCGGTCGCCACCGGCGCCGACCGCTACGAGCACCGTACCGACCGGGCGGCGCCACTGGCCCGGCTCGCCCTGCGCGCCATCGTGTGAGCCGTTGATCAGCGAGGAGGAGGCTGGCGTGGACGATCTGCAGAGGATGCGCAAGGTCTGGGAGTTCATCTTCCAGCAGCCGGTCACCGACGGCTCCGACTTCTTCACCGACCTCGACGGCGACTCGATGGCCGCCGCCGCGCTCGTGCACCACGTCGCCGAGGAGTTCGGGGTCTCGCTGCCGCTGTTCGAGGTCTTCGACCGCCCGACGCCCGCGGAACTGCTCGCGGCCGTACGGGAACAGTCCACGGTCGGCTGACCGCCGCCTGCGTCCCGCAAGGAGCACGATGGACCAGCTCACGGCAACCGGCTTCGGACTCAGCGACCTGCAACAGGCGTACCTGATCGGTGAGCTGGGTGACTTCCAGCTCGGCGGCCCCGCCCTGTTCTACGAGGAGTACGTCTGCCCGCCGTTCGACACCGACGCGTTCGCCGCGGCCGTGGGTACCCTCGTCCGCCGGCACCCGATGCTGCGCTGCGCCGTCGACGAGGCGGGCCTGGTGCGGATCCTGGACGACCCGCCGTCGCCGCTCGCGGTGCGGTCGCTGCGCGGCGAGTCCCCGGCGGAGCGCGCGGCGCTGCTGGCCGCCAGCCGCCGCGAGCTGTCCGGCGACGGTCCGCCGCTGTCCGGCCCGGCCGCGTTCCGGATGGTCGTCTGGGTCGACGACGCGGAGTTCCTGGTGCAGATGGCGGGCCGGCTGATGGTCTTCGACGGCCAGTCCGGCGAGGTGTTCGCCCAGGAGCTGCGCACCCTGCTGGCCGGCGGCACGCTCACCCCACTGGACTTCAGCTACGAGCAGTACCGCCGGGAGCTGGAGCAGCGCCGCGACGGCCCGGAGTACGCAACGGCCCGCCACTACTGGACCGAGCGGATCGACGAGCTGCCCGGCGCCCCGGAGCTGCCGCTGCGCCGGGGCGGTCGGCACGACGGCGCGCTGGTGCGGCGGGTCTTCGCGCTGCCGGTGGAGCTGACCGACGCGTTCACCGCGGCGCTGCGCCGCCGCCGGCTCACCCCGACGATGGCCGTCGCCGCCGCGTTCGCCCGGGTGCTCCGGCACTGGAGCCGTCAGGCCCGGTTCACCGTCAACATCATGTACGGCGAGCGGCTCAACCTGCACCCGGACGTGTCCCGGCTGATCGGCAGCTTCGCCAGCACCCTGCTGCTGGAGTGTTCGCCGGCGGCCGGGGAGGGCGACTTCACCGCCGACGCCGCCGCGCTGCGCTCGCGGATGCTGCGCGACATGGCCCACGGCGCGTTCAGCGGTGTGTCCGTGATCCGCGAGCTGAACCGCCGCTCCGGCACCGTCTCCGGCGCCCGGATGCCGGTGGTCTTCACCAGCATGCTCGGGCTCGGCTCCGACACCGACCCGGTCTTCCTGGAACTGCTCGGCTGGCAGCGCCGCGAGTCGATGGTGCGTACCCCGCAGGTGGCCTTCGACCACCAGGTGTTCATGCGGTCCGGCGAAATGGTGTTCAGCTGGGACACCGCCGACGATCTCTACCCGGCCGGCCTGGTCGACGAGATGTTCGCCGCGTACCAGCGGTTGCTGGTCGACCTGGCCACCGACGACGCGGCCTGGACGGCGACCCGGGGCGACCGGCTGACCCCCGACCGGCAACTGGCGGTGCGGGCCCGGGTCAACGACACCGCCGCCGAGGTGACCCCGCTGACCCTGCACGGCATGTTCCTGGCGCAGGCCCGCCGCACCCCGCACGCCGAGGCCGTGCTCACCCCGGCCGGCGGTACCACGTACCGGCAGCTGCGAACCCGGGCCGGGGCTGTGGCCGCCGCGCTGCGGGCCGCCGGACGCGGCCCCGGCGACCTGGTCGCGGTCGTCGCCGAACGCGGCGTCGACCAGATCGCCGCGCTGCTCGGCGTGCTGATGACCGGCGCCGCCTACGTGCCGATCTCCCCCGCCTGGCCGCCCCGACGCCGGGCGCAGATTCTCACCGGCGCCGCGGTCCGCGCGGTACTCGGCCAGACCGACGACGACCTCGCCGGCGCCCCCACCGACGCGGTCCGGTTTCGCCTCGACGACCTGCCGGCGGGCGACCTGCCGGACACCGAGGCGGCCGACGACCCGGAGGCGCTGGCGTACGTCATCTTCACCTCCGGCACGACCGGCACGCCGAAGGGCGTGATGATCCGCCACCAGAGCGCGGCGAACACCATCGTGGACGTCAACGAACGCTTCGGGGTCACCGCCGCCGACCGGGTGCTGGCGGTCTCGGAGTTCACCTTCGACCTGTCCGTGTACGACGTGTTCGGGCTGCTGGCCGTCGGCGGCGCGGTGGTCGTGCCCGATCCCGGGCAGGCCCGCGAGGTCGTGCACCTGCACGAGCTGGTGCGCCGGGCGGAGGTGACCGTGTGGAACTCGGTCCCCGCCTACCTGGCGATGTTCGTCGACTACGTGCGCGCGGCGGCCGAGCGGGAACGGCCGCGACGGCTGCGACTCGCCATGGTCAGCGGCGACTGGGTGCCGCTGCCGCTGGGCCGCGAGCTGGCCGAGATCGCGCCCGCCGCCCGGTGCGTCGCGCTCGGCGGGGCAACCGAGGCGTCGATCTGGTCGAACTGGTTCGACGTACCCGTCCGGGTGCCGAGCGGCTGGACCAGCGTCCCGTACGGCTGGCCGCTGCGCAACCAGCGCTTCCACGTGCTCGACGCCCGGCTCGCCGACCGGCCCGACTGGGTGCCCGGGGACCTGTACATCGCCGGCCGGGGGCTCGCCGACGGCTACCTGCACGCGCCCGAGCTGACCGTCGCGGCGTTCGTCACCCACCCGGTGACCGGCGAGCGGCTCTACCGCACCGGTGACCTGGGCCGGTACCGGCCGGACGGGGTGATCGAGTTCCTCGGCCGGGACGACCCGCAGGTGAAGATCAACGGTTTCCGGGTGGAACTCGGGGAGATCGAGGCCGCCCTGGTCGAGCAGCCCGGGGTCGCCGACGCGGTGGTGGTCGCCCGCCGTGGCGAGCGGGGCGCGTCGCTGGTCGCCTTCGTCGCCGCCGAGGCGGCGAAGCCGGATTTCGCCGACGAACTGCGCGAGGCGCTGGGCGCGGCGCTGCCCGCGTACCTGGTGCCGCCGGTGATCGAGGTACGCGACGCGTTGCCGCTGACCGGCAACGGCAAGGTGGACCGGTCCGCGCTGGCCGCGGCGGCCGCCGGCCTCGCCCCGGCCACCGGCGAGTTCCGCGCCCCGCGGAACGCCACCCAGCGGCGGCTGGCCGCGCTCTGGTCGGAGCTGCTCGACGTGCCGGTGGTCGGCATCGACGACGCGTTCTTCGCCCTCGGCGGCAGCTCGTTGCAGGCGGCGCAGCTGATGAACCGGGTCGAGCGGGAGTTCGGCAGCCGGCTGCCGTTGGCCGCCCTGTACCAGCACCGCACGGTCGCCGAACTGGCCCGACTGCTCGACGCCCGTGGCCGTGAGGCCACCCCGTCGGCGGTCCAGCCGCTGGCGCCCGGCGACGGCCCCGCGATCGTGCTGATCCACCCGGTCGGCGGGGATCTGCTCTGCTACCGCGAACTGGTCGAGCGGCTACGCGGCGACTGGTCGGTGCTCGGCGTCGCGTCACCCGCGCTGGACGGCGCGGTCCCGGTGCCGCCGACGCTGACCGAGCTGGCCGGCGGCTACCTCGACGAGGTGCGCGCCGCGCTGCCGGAGGCCACGCCGGTGCGGCTGGTCGGCTGGTCGCTGGGGGCGGTGCTGGCGTATGAGATGGGTCGGCAGCTCGCCGACGCGGGGCGGGCGTGCACGGCGGTGCTGGTCGACCCGTGGGTCGGTCCGGCCGGCGCCCCCGGCGAACCGGCCGCCGCCGAGCTGGTCCGGGCGTTCCTGACCGACGTGACGCGGGGCGAGGTGGCCGGCGGCCTCCCGGTGGGCGACGGTGCCACCGGCGCGGACACCCTGCGCGCGGCCTGGCCCGCCGTGGCCGCCACCCGGCCGGAGCTGGCGTCGCTGGGCCTGGACGCGGCGCAGCGACTGTTCGAGGTCTTCGCCGCACACACCCGGGCGCTGGTGCGCTACGAGGTGCCGGCGGCGCCGGGGCTCACCGTGCACCTGGTGGAGGCCCGGACCGCGCTGGGCGGCGCGGCCGGCGGCTATCTCGTGCCGCTGGGCGACCGGCTGCCCGACGGTGCCGTGACGAGCCGCCGACGGGTGCCGGGTGACCACTTCGCAGTCACCGACGCCGCTGGCGTGGCCACGGTCGCCGCCGCCGTCGCCACCGCCCTCACCGGTCACTGAATCCCGACGGTGTCGGGCCGCACGGGTCGTTCCGCCACGCCGTCCACGAGTGGACCGGCACTGACGCGGGGAGGATACCGCTGCTACCTCGCGCCCTGTCGAGCTGAGCCGTTTGTGCTATCGCCACGGCCTGCGGCCGGGCCCGCCGCCGGAAACGACGGCGCCCGGCTGGAGGCTTCAGCGGCGATCCGCTCGTGCTATCAGCTCGACAGGGTCTGCCGACAGTTCCCGTGACTCGGCGGGTGAGGCTGGCAGGAGCCCCGTCCACCGCCTCGCTGTCAGGCCCGGTGCAGGCGGTCGAGCAGGTCGGCGCGGATGGCCGGGCGGCTGCCGAAGACGAGCAGGAACATCGCCTCACGCATCAGCCGCTCGGTGGGGCGGTGCCGCAGTACCGCCGAGCTGCCGGTGGTGGTGGCGAGCAGCCCGGCGGCGCGCAGCGCGAGGGCAGCCGCGGCGGCCCGCGCCGAGGGCAGCTGCTCCGGGCCGGCGGCGTCGAGGGTGGCCCGGCACTCTTCGATCGCCGCGTCCAGTGGGCTGGGCCCGATGAGCCGGGCGCAGCGGGTGGCCACGCCCAGCGGCAGCGAGCCGTTGAACCGCAGCGTCGCCGGGTCGCGTTGCAGGTAGACCTCGTGTGGAACGGTGCCGGTGACCCGCTGCTCGGGCACGAAGTGGCCGGTGAAGGTGACTTCCACGGTGCGGCTGGCGGCGACCGCGACCATGTCGACCGGCGTGACGCGCAGGGTGTCGCTCTCCCTGGCGTCCAGCAGGGACCAGACGAGGGTGTCCGAGGCGTCCCGGGCTGCGGTGAACAGGGTGTCGACCAGGCCCCAGCCGGTCACCCAGGGCGCGACACCGTGCAGCAGCCACCCGCCGTCGACCGGCTCGGCGCGTACCGCCGGCGGTCCGGGTCGGGTCGCCGCGATGATGGCCAGGCCGGCGCGCCGCTCTCCTCGGCACAGCGGCTCCAGCCACTCCTCGGTGATACCCGGGCGCTGGCTGTGCGTCGCCGCCATCACCGCGCTGTGGTGCTGCGCCCAGACGAACGAGGTGGTCAGGCAGCCGCTGGCGACGATCTCCATGACCCGGGCGGCGGTGGCGGTGTCCTCGGCGGACATCTCGCTGAACTGCGGCGGGCCGGCGACGCCGTAGAAGCCCTCCGCGGCGAGCAGGTCGAGGTGGCTGGTCGGGACCGCGTCCCCGGCGTCGACCGTCTCCGCCGCCGGGAACAGCACCTCCTCGGCGATGCGCTCCGCGCGGTCCAGCACCTTGGCAGAGTTGCTCATCAGTGGGTCCACCGTCCGTTCCGTCGTCAGTCGGTGTGGGTTCTGCCGGACAGCCTAACGAACACGCCATCGACAGCCTAGAAGCTACACGCGACCGGTGTCGTGTTTGTTGGTTCGGCACTATGCTGTGACGCGTCCGACGTGAACGTGGGCGGGAGGTCCGGACGTGAGCGAAGACCCGGCGGCGCGGGCCCAGGCGGTCGGCACGTTCTACGACCTGATGGGCACGTTCCTGGACGCCGTCTACGGCGACAACCTGCACTACGGGTACTGGGCCGACGAGTACGACGACGCCGCGATGCCACAGGCGCAGGAGCGGCTCAACGACGAGCTCGCCGGCCGGCTCGCCGCCGGTCCCGGCGACCACGTGCTCGACATCGGCTGCGGCACGGGCGGGCCGACCCGCCGGGTCGCCCGGGTCACCGGCGCCACGGTCACCGGCGTGTCGTTGAGCGGATGGCAGGTCGAGCGGGCTGGCGATCTCGCGACCAAGGAGGGCCTGGCCGACCTCGTGCGCTTCGCCCGGGCCGACGCCACTGCCCTGCCGTACCCGGACCGGCACTTCGACGCGGCGCTGGCCCTCGAGGTGCTGGTACACGTACCGGACAAGGCCGCCGCGCTGGCCGAGGCGCACCGGGTGTTGCGCCCGGGCGGCCGGCTGGTCCTCGCCGAGCTGACTCTGGCCCGGCCGATGGACGGCGAACAGGAGCGGATCTGGTCGGCGATGCCGATGTCGACACCACCTACCGCACAGGCGTACGCCGAGCAGGTGCGCGCGGCCGGCTTCGAGGTCGTGGAACTCCTCGACGCCGGCGCCCACGTCCGCCGCTCGCACCAGGCCACCCGGGAGGCGGTGGCGCGGGAACGCGAGCGACTGTCCGGCACGTACGGACCCCGGGTGCTGCGCCAGGTCGGCAACGCCGTACTCGACCTGCAGGCGGTCGCCGAGTCCTGCCTCGGCTACCTGCTACTGACCGCACGCCGGCCCGGCTGAGGCCGCCGCGTCCGGTGGCGGCCAGGGCCCAACCGCCCAAGGCGGCCAGGGCGCACCGGAGTGACCCGAGGAGGAGCCCGTGTACCGACCCCGCACCGTCCACCGTGTCCTCGCCCGGCTCTCCGGCAGGTCCGCCGGACGCGCCTGGCCACGGCATTTCGCCGACCGGCTCACCCATCCGGTGCCCGGGCCGGCGGCGGTGCTGCGGCTGATGCGCGAGCGGGGCAACCGCCCGACCGGCCCGACCGCGGGCCGGGTACCGCTGGTCGAGCAGGAGGTGCCGCAGGTCCGACCCGGGCAGGCCGCAGTGACCTGGGTCGGGCACGCGACCTGCCTGGTGCAGCTCGGCGGCCGGGTGGTGCTGACCGACCCGGTCTTCGCCGAGAAGATCCCGGGTACGCCGCGCCGGTACACCCCGCCCGGCGTGGCCTGGGCGGCGCTGCCTCCGGTCGACGCGGTGGTGATCAGCCACAACCACTTCGACCACCTCGACGAGCCGACCGTGCGCCGGCTGCCCCGGGACACACCGGTGCTGGTGCCGGCCGGGCTGGCCTGGTGGTTTCAGGCGCGGGGCTTCCGCCGGGTCGTCGAGCTGGACTGGTGGGAGTCGGCGACCGTGGCCGGCGTACGGTTCGACTTCACCCCGGCGCACCACTGGAGCCGCCGGGGGCTGCTCGACACCTGCCAGAGCCTCTGGGGCGGCTGGCTGATGACCGCCGCTGGCGATCCCGCCCACCGGGTGTTCTTCGCCGGGGACTCGGCCTACGGCCCGGCGTTCGCCGAGATCGGCGCCCGCTTCCCGGGCATCGACGTCGCGTTGCTGCCGGTGGGCGCGTTCCGCCCGCGCTGGTTCATGAAGCCGCTGCACATGGACCCCGCAGAGGCGGTACGCGCCTGTGGCGACCTGGGCGCGGAACGGATGGTGACGATCCACTGGGGCACCTTCGGGCTCTCCGCCGAACCGGTGCTGGCCCCGGTGGAGCTGGCCCGCAAGGCGTGGGCCGAGGCCGGTCGGCCGGCCGGCACGCTCTGGGATCTCGCCGTCGGGGAGAGCCGACTGTTGACCGTGCCCCGCTGAAACCGGGCGCCCCGCCGGGCACGCGACGCCGGCCGGGGCGCCGGTTCGGCGTACGCCCGAGGTCTCGGTGGGTCAGCGGTCGGCGCCGGCCACCCGGGCCCGGCGCGCCGCGCGGGCCGCGAAGAACGCCCGCGGCGCCAGCGCGGCCGAATGCGGCAGCAGCAGCGGCAGTCGGTCGCCGGTCTCCTGCCGCCAGATGAACAGGTGCGCGCCCTTGTCGCCCATGGAGCCCTTGGCGAACTTGGGCTGGTTGACGGTGACGAACGCCAGGTCGGTGTACTCGGTGTCGCGGCGCAGCACCAGGTCACGCAGGATCTTGCCGCCGGTGTGGCTGGGCGCGATCCCGTTGCCGGTGTAGCCGTGGCCGTAGACCAGGCCGTCGCCGGTGCGGCCGAACTGCGGGATGAAGGTACGGCTCCAGCCGATCGGCCCGCCGAAGGCGTGGCTGAACCGCACGTCGCGCCAGGCCGGGAAGAAGCGGGCGAAGGACTCGCGCAGGTCGCGGTAGGCGGCGTCGTTGCGGATGTGGCCCCGGTCGGTGTCCCGCCGGTCGAAGTAGTACCACCGGCCGCCGGACCAGACGACCCGGTTGTCGGCGGTCAGCCGGGTGGCGTGGGCGAACGACAGCGAGTTGCTGATCCCCTCCCGGCCGGGCCAGGCGACCCGGGCCAGCTGCGCGTCGGTCAGCGGCTCGGTCACCATCAGGTAGTTCCACACCGGCATGACCTTGGTGTGGGTCTGCGCGAAGCTGTGCTGCCAGGCGTTGGTCGCGAGGACGACCTCGTTCGCGGTCACCGTGCCGGTCGGGGTGGTCACCTGGTAGCGGTTGCCGACCTTGCGTACCTCGGTGACCGGGGTCCGCTCGTGGATGTTGACGCCCTGCTCCCGGACGACCCGGGCCAGGCCCTGTACCAGCCGGTGCGGGTTGACCAGCGCGCCGGTGGTCCGCAGCGCGCCGAGCACCTGCTCCGAGCCGATCCGTTGCTGGGCCTCGTCGCGGCCCAGCAGCTTGAACGAGCCGCGCAGACCAGTGCGCTCGCTGCGCTTGACCTGGAGTTCGAGCCGGGCCAACTGCTTGCGGTCGGTGACCACCTGGAGCATGCCGTTCATCGCGAAGTCGGCGTCGATGCCGTACTGCCGGCAGAACCGGCCGATGTCGATGATGGATCGGGCGCCGCTGCGGTAGACACCCGCGGCCTTCTCCCGGCCGTAGTACCAGAGCAGTCGGCGCAGCACCTTGCCGGCGGTGAGCCCGACGAACCCGCCGTTGGCGCTGGACGCGCCACTGCCCACCGCCTCGGCCTCCAGCACCCGGATGTCGGCCGAAGGCTCGGCCTCGGCGAGGAAGTGCGCCGCCCACAGACCGGTGTATCCGGCGCCGACGATGCAGATGTCGCAGCTCGTGTCACCGTCGAGGGGCTCGCCGACCTCGACCGGTTCGGTGTCGTGCCAGTAGACGCTGTTCCGGGTGTCTTCCACGTCGGTCTCCAAGTCGTCGGTGCGGACGTCCACGCCGGCGCGGCACGCCACTCGGACCCACGCCGTGCCGGCCGGGGAAGCCACCGGCGGGCCCGCGTCCCACTATCCACAGCGCGTGTTGCTTTCGGCAAGACCCAACAGTCAACGCGTGCCGGCGGCGGCCCGCGCCGCCCGCTCGGCCCGGCGCTGCTGGCGCAGCCGGTTCATGAAGTACTCGGCGTTGAGCCAGTAGAACTCCAGCCAGATGTTGTCCGGGTCGCGCAGCCAGATGCCGTAGCCGGCTTCCAGGAACAACTCGCGGACCCCCGAGTGCGTGGCGCCGACCGAGTCCAGGTGGGCAGACCAGTGGTCCAGGTCGACGCGTTCGGGCACGTGGTAGCCGAGATGGTGCAGGCCGACCCGCCGCTCGTCGAAGGGCGCCGGGTCCGGCTCGACCGCCTGGCCGAGCACGATGGCGGCGAGCGACTGCCGGTGGATCAGCGTCCGGAAGGTGAACCCGGACTCGGCGGGTGTCGCGTCCCGTACCGGGGAGAAGTCCATGACCCGGCAGTACCACTCGGTGCTGCGGTCCAGGTCGCGGACGGTCAGGTTGACGTGGGTGCTGCCGTTGAGTCTGGGCACGTGACGCATCATAGTTGCTTTACTCGTATCTTGGGTGTGGCGTGTTGTCGTCAGCACCCGGTAGCGTGTCGTCACCTGGCAGCGTGGCCGCCGGTACCGGCCGGAACGGATGTGAGGAACCGGGCATGCATCTGAACGTGTTCACCCAGTGCTCCCCGTCGCCGCAGTTCAAGGGCATGTGGAGAGTCCCCGGCGACCGTACGGCCACCGGCTACCGGTCCCTGGAGTACTGGGTCTCGCGGGCCCGGCAACTGGAGGCGGCCTGCATCGACGCGCTGTTCTTCGCCGACATACACGGCGTCTACGACGTCTACCGGGGCTCGTGGGCCCCTGCGGTCCGGCACGCGGTGCAGATCCCCTCGATCGACCCGGCGCTGCTGCTCTCGGCCGCCGCGGCGGCCACCCGGCACCTCGGCTTCGCGATCACCTACTCCACCACCTACCACTCCCCCTACGAGTGCGCCCGGCTGTTCTCCTCGCTGGACCACCTCACCGACGGACGGGTCGGCTGGAACATCGTCACCTCCTACCTGCGTTCGGCCACCGCCAACGGCCTCGGCGACTACCTCGACCACGACGAGCGTTACGACCGTGCCGACGAGTACGTCAAGGTCGCCCGAGCCCTGTGGGAGGACAGCTGGGACACCGACGCGGTCGTCCGGGACGCCGAGCACGACATCTTCACCGACCCCACCCGGGTCCGCGAGATCGACCACCAGGGCCGGTGGTTCACGGTCCGCGGCCCGCACCAGTGCGAGCCCTCCCCGCAGCGCACCCCCGTGCTCTACCAGGCGGGCTCCTCTCCACGGGGCATCGAGTTCGCCGCCCGGCACGCCGAGGTGGTCTTCCTGACCCTGGCCGACCCGGCCGCCGGCGCGGAACCGGTCGCCACTCTGCGCGCCGCAGCGGCCCGGCACGGCCGGGACCCGGCCACGGTCAAGGCGTTGCAGGGCACCATGGTGATGGTCGGCCGGGACAAGGCCGAGGCCAAGGCCAAGGCGGAGGCGTACAACACGCTGTGGAGCAGCGAGGGACAGCTGGCCAAGTGGTGCGGCTGGATGGACATCGACCTGGCGGCCTTTCCCGACGACATGCCGGTCGACCAGATCCGCAGCCAGGCCAGCCACTCCTTCCTCGGTTTCCTGCGCAAGCTCACCCCGGACCGAACCTGGACCGTGGGCGATGTGAAGTATCTCGTCTCCCGGCCCCGCCGACCCCGACCGGACGCCCCGGTCACGCTGTACGGCACGCCCGAGCAGGTCGCCGACCGGATGGAGCAGTGGCTCACCGTCGCCGACGTGGACGGGTTCAACCTGATCCCCTGCCCACCGTCCGACGGCATCGACGACATCTGCGACCTGCTCGTGCCGGAGCTGCAACGACGCGGCCTGTTCCGCACCGCGTACGACCCGGCGGAAACCACCCTGCGCGAGCGGTACTTCGGCGCCGGGGGGCGCACGTACCGCGACCCGGCCCGCGTCGTGGCCGCCCGGGAGGGCTGAGCGGTGGACCTGCGCGACACCGCCGAGGAGGCCGCCTTCCGCGCCGAGTTGCGGGCCTGGCTGGCCGAGCAGGTCCCCCGGCACCGCGCCGACGCGTCGCCGGGCGACTGGACGAAGGCGCTGCACGCGGCCGGCTACACCGGGCTGACCTGGCCGGCCGCCTACGGCGGACGCGGGCTGCCCCCGACCTACCAGGGCATCTACGCCGAGGAGAGCGCGCTGGCCGAGGCACCCGACCACGTCAACGTGATCGGCCTGGGCATGGTCGGACCGACAATCGTCTCGCACGGCACACCCGAGCAGCAGAAGCGCTTCCTGGAGCCGATCCTGTCCGGCGAGTTCGTCTTCTGCCAGGGCTTCTCCGAACCCGACGCCGGCAGTGACCTGGCCGCCGTACGCACCCGCGCGGTGGCCACCGCCGACGGGTGGCGGGTCACCGGCGAGAAGGTCTGGTCGTCGTACGCGCACCAGGCCGACTGGTGCCTGCTGCTGGCCCGTACCCAGCCCGGGACCACCGGCCACGCCGGGCTGACCTGCCTGCTGGTCGACATGCGCAGCCCCGGCGTACAGGTGCTGCCGCTGCGGCAGAGCACCGGCGACAGTGACTTCAACCAGATCGTGCTGACCGACGTGCAGGTCCTCCGCGACTGCGTGCTCGGGCCGGTCGGCGAGGGGTGGCGGATCGCGATGACCACCCTCGCGCACGAGCGTGGCACCTTCGGCATCACCCTCACCGCCCGGCTGGCCGTCGAGTTCGACCGGCTGCTGCGTACCGTGCACGACCTCGGGTTGGCCGACGACCCGGCCGTCCGCGCCGAGGTGGCCGACTTGCACGTGCAGTTGCAGGGGCTGCGCTGGACCGGCCACCGGACGATGGCCGCGCTGGCCCGCACCGGCAAGCCCGGGCCGGAGAGTTCGATCCTCAAGCTGCACTGGTCGGTCACCAACCAGCGGCTGGCCGCGTTCGCGCTGCGCCTGCTCGGCCCGGCCGCGGTGCTGGACGGCCCGGACAGCCGGGCCGCCGGCCACTGGCAACACCTGCGCCTGCGCAGCCGCGCCAACTCGATCGAGGGCGGCACCTCGGAGATCCTGCGCGGCATCATCGCCGAGCGCGTGCTCGGCCTGCCCCGGACCCGGTGAGCCGTCAGGCCGGAAAGGACCATCATGGACTTCGCCCTCACCGACGAGCAGCAGGACCTCCAGGCCGCCGCCGCCCGGCTGCTCGCCGACCGGTACCCGGCCGACCGGGTCGCCGGGCTGGCCGACGCCGGCGCCGGTGATCCGGACGCCTGGCCGCACCTGCGCCGGCAGGGCTGGTGCGACGCGGAGCTGGGCATGGTGGAGAAGGGCCTGCTGGCCCTGGAGGGCGGCCACGCCCTGGCTCCCACCGCCTGGTGGAGCACGGTCGGCCTGGCCCACCCGGTCTACCGGGCGGCGGGGGCGGAGGTGCCGTCCGGCCCGCTCACCCTCGCCTGGCAGGACGACCCCGCCGATGGTTCCGACCGCGCTCGGGGTGGCTGCCGGGCGGTGCGGCACCGCGACGGCTGGCGGCTGACCGGCGTACGTGCCCTGGTCACGGACGCGACGGCGGCGGTCGCCGTGGTGGTCGCCGCGGAGACCGGTGACGGCGTCGCGCTGTTCACGGTGCCGGCGCCGGCCGACGGGCTGACCGTCGAGCCGCAGCCCACGCTGGACCGGCTCCGAGGGGCCGCCCGGCTGACCTTCGCCGACACCCCGGGCGACCTGCTGGTGGCCCCGGACACCGCCGGCCGGGTGCTGGCCGACGCCCGCCGGCACGGCAGCACGCTGCTGGCCTGCGAGGCGGTCGGGGTGGCCCGGCGGGCGCTGGAACTGGCCCGCCGGCATGCCGGCGACCGGGTGCAGTTCGGCCGGCCGATCGGGGCGTACCAGGCGGTGGCGCACCGGTTGGCCGACAGCTACGTGACGCTGGAACTGGCCACGTCGCTGGCGTTGCGGGCCTGCTGGCTCGTCGGCGCCGCCACCGGACCGGCCACGGACGCCCCCGGCGCCGCCGAGGTCGAGCAGGCCCACGCCGAGGCCACGGTGGCCGGCCGGCAGGCGGCCGTGCGGGCCTGTGAGGACGCCCTGCAGGTCACCGGCGGGCTCGGCGCGACCTGGGAGTACCCGTTGCACTGGTGGTACCGCCGGGCGCTCTGGCTGGACTGCTTCGACACGCCCACCACCACCCACCTCGCCACGCTCGCCGGCCACCTGCTGGCCGCCCGACCGAGCCCGACCGGGCCGACGGCCTGACCGGCCCGGTCGACGGCGTGACCGACCCAGTTGACAAGGAGCAGCGATGCTGACGAGACGACGTCCCGGGATCGACGTACCGGCCATCCTGCGGCTGATGGAGGTGGGTGACTACCTGCTGCCGTACACGATCCGGGCGGTCTGCCTGCTGTGGGTCGCCGACCATCTCGCCGACGGGCCGTTGCCGGCCGAAGACCTGGCCCACGCCTGCGGTGCCCACGAACCGTCGCTGACCAAGGCGCTGCGGTATCTGGCCACCCGGGACCTGTTCGCCGAGGTCGCGCCGGGCGAGTTCGGGCTGACCCCGATGGCCGACCTGCTGCGCGCCGACCACCCGTACTCGGCCCGGGACATCTTCCTCTCCCCGGTGGTCTGCACCCGGGCGATGGAGGGCCTGGACCACACCCTGCGCACCGGCGAGGGGGCGTTTGACGCGGTGCACGGCATCGGCATGTGGGACCACTTCGGCCGCAACCCCGCCGACGGGGAAGCCTTCGACAAGGTGATGAGCGGCGTCACCGGGATGGAGCTGATGGCGATCCTGCGCGCCTCGGACTGGTCCCGGTTCGGCACGGTGGTCGACGTCGGCGGCGGAAACGGCCGCTTCCTGGGCGACCTGCTGGGCCGTTTCCCGCGGATGCGCGGGGTGCTGTTCGACCTGCCGGGGGTGGTGGCGAACGCGCCGGAGACGTTCGCCGAGGCCGGCGTCGCCGACCGGGTACGGGTCGTGCCGGGCAGCTTCCTCACCGACGACATCCCCGCCGGCGGCGACGCGTACGTGCTCAAGCGGATCCTCTACAGCTGGAGCGACGAAGAGGCCACCGGCGTGCTGCGGCGCATCCGGGCCGCCATGTCCCCGCAGGGCCGGGTGTTCATCCTGGAGGCCGGGCGGCAGTCCGAGGCGGACAGCACACCGTTGGCCCGCCGGATGGACATGCTGATGCTGACGCTGAGCGCCGGCGGCGCGCGCAGCCTGGACGAGCAGCGTGCCCTGCTGGCCGGGGCCGGGCTGGAACTGGTCGAGGCGACCTCGACGCCGATGTTCCCGGTGATCGAGGCCCGGCCGGCGTGACCGGGCTGCTGTCCTGGCTGGCGGCCCCGCGCGCCGACCGGGGCATCCGGTTCTCCCGCCCGGACGGCGGCTGGGACCCATGGCCGTATCCGAAACTTGCCGGGCTGGCCCGGGGGCACGCCGCCGGCCTCACCGCGCGGGGCGTACGCCCGGGCGACGTGGTGGGGCTGGTGCTGGCCACCGGCCCGGGGTTCGTCGGCACCCTGTTCGGCACGCTGCTGGCCGGCGCGACGGCGTCGCCGCTCGCCCCGCCCGCGACGTTCGACGACCCCGAGCGGTACGCCCAGCACCTGGCCACCGCCCTGGCGGCGATGCGGCCCCGGCTGGTGGTGGTCGACCCCGGGTCCGCGCCCTCGGTCACCCAGGCGGCGGCGCGCGCCGGGGTGCCCACCATCGACGTCGGGGAGCTGCCTGGCGAGGCGGCCGAGGCGCCTCGGGCCGATCCGGCACGGCTGGCGCTGCTCCAGTTCACCTCCGGCACCACCGGCGCGGTACGCGGGGTCCGGGTGCCGTACGCGGCGCTGGAGGCCAACGTCGGGGCCATCCGGGACTGGCTGGAGCTGACCCCGGACGACCCGACCGCGTCCTGGCTGCCGGTGCACCACGACATGGGCCTGGTGGGGTGCCTGCTGGCGCCCGTCGTCACCGGCGCCGACCTGTGGCTACTCACGCCCGCGGAGTTCGTCCGCCGGCCCACCCGCTACCTGGAGTGCTTCGGCCGGCACGGCGCCCGGCTGACGGCGATGCCCGGCTTCGGCCTGGCCCACGTGGTCCGCCGGGTCCGTCCCGAGCAGCTGGCCGGACTGGACTTCGCCCGGTGGCGGGCGGTCATCGTCGGCGCCGAGCGGATCCAGCCGTCCACCCTGGAACGATTCGCCGGACTGCTCGCCCCGTACGGACTGCGCCGGGAGGCGCTGCTGCCGGCGTACGGGCTGGCCGAGGCGACGCTGGCGGTGACCGGGCTGCCGCTGCGCACCGGGTGGCGACAGGTACCCGGGCCGGACGGCGTACCGGTGGTGGGCTGCGGTGGGCCGCTGGCCGGGGCCCGGGTGACGGTCACCGACGACGACGCCCGGCCGGTCGACGACGGTGTGGTCGGGGAGATCGTGGTCGGCGGGACCGGGGTCACCGACGGCTACGCCGGGGGCGCGGCGTTCCGCGACGGCACGGTCCGCACCGGCGACGCCGGCTTCGTCCGCGACGGGGAACTGTTCGTGCTGGGCCGCCTCGGCGACAGCCTGAAGGTACGCGGCCGGGCGGTCTTCGCCGAGGACGTCGACGCGCTGCTCGGCGCGACCCTGGACGCGCCACCCGGACGACTGGCCACGGTGCTCGGTCTGCTTGCGGGCGCACCGACCGTGGTGGTCCACCTGGAACATCCCCGGCCGGAGTGGCTGCCCCGGATCCCCGGGCTGGTCCGGTCGCTGGTGCCGGAGGCGGCGGTGCACGTCGTACCGGTGCCGGCGGGGACCGTGCCGCGGACCACCAGCGGCAAGCCGAGACGTCGCCTGCTGTGGCGCCGCCACCTCGCCGACGCCGCCCCGCCCGGACCGGCGGGACCGGTCAGGGCCCGCCGAGGCTCCGGATGACGCCGGCCAGCACCTTCGTCCGGTGCGGCACCAGGTAGAAGTGGTCGCCGTCGAAGACGGTGAGGTCGAAGGCCGCCCGGGTGTACGACGCCCAGGCCGCCACCTCGTCCACGGCCGCCTCGGTGTCCACGTCGCCGACCAGCGCGGAGATCGGCGTTGCCAACGGCTCCCCCTCGACCGGGCGGTAGCTCTCGATCAGCCGGTAGTCCGCCCGTAGCGTCGGCAGCAGCGCCGCTCGTAGCTGCGCGTTGTCCAGCGCCGCCGGGTCGGTGCCGTTCAGCCTGCGCAGCTCCGCCCAGAGATCGTCGTCCGGGCCGAGGTGCTTGCTGCCCGGCCGGTGGTGGCGCGGCGCGGGCCGCCCCGAGACGAACAGGTGCGACAGGGGTCCCTCGTGCCGCCGCTCCAACCGGCGGGCCACCTCGTACGCCACCGCGGCGCCCATGCTGTGGCCGAACAGGGCGAGAGGCAGGTCCCGCCGGGGGGCGAGCACCTCGGCGATCATGTCGGCCAGCACGTCCATGGAGGTCACCGGCGGTTCGCCGATCCGGTCCAGCCGGCCCGGGTACTGCACCGCCAGCAGCTCGATGCCGTCCGGCAGTTCGGCCGCCCAGCCCCGGTAGAACGGCGCGCTGCCGCTGGCGTGCGGAAAGCAGACCAGCCGTACCGTGGCCGTGGGCCGGGGGCGGTAGCAGCGCAGCCAGCGACGGGCCGTGGCGTCGACCCCGCTCACCCGGCCACCGCCACGGCGCCGGCCACGGACGCGCCCGACGGGTCGGCCGCCGCGGTGTCGCCGGCCGCCGCCAGGGCCCGGAGGTCGTCGGCCCCGAGCATCCGGGGCGGCTCGGCGCCGACCAGCTCGGGCGGGCCGAGGATCGCGGTCAGCTCCTGCCACAGCTGGCACAACGTCAGGTGGTACTGGCCCTGGCGCAGCGGGTCCTCGCCCCGCTCGACGGTGTCCCGCAACGCCCACAGTGCCCGGCGCACCCCCTGCGGCCAGGTGGTGCCGAACACCGTGTCGTAGTGCGGCACCTCGGTCGGGCCGAGGGTGACCGCGCTGGGGGTGCTGGTGTCACGCCGTCCGGCGAAGTGCGGGTCGGCGCCGATCCCGGCGACCTCCCGGGGGAAGTCGGGCCGGGCCGTCCACACCGTCGGGCCGTGCGTGCCGACCAGGGTGAGGTTGCCCGCCTCGGTGCCGATCGTGATCCGGTGCATCAGGTGGGCGTAGTTGTCGGGGTCGGCCGGGTCCATCTGGTTCTGCACCCGCAACGTCACCGGCACCCCGGCCAGCACCCCGTCCAGGCTGCGGAACGGCAGGTCGAGGCTGGTCGCCGTGGTGACGGTCGCGGGCAGCGCCGGCAGCTCGGTGAACCGCCACGGCCGGACCCCGCCGAGCGCCTGGCCGAGCAGGTCCAGCAGCGAGTATGCCAACTGGAACCCGCAGGCCACGTCGAGGTAGCGGGGCGGCTGCCGGCGCAGCAGCTCACCGGCCGCGCCGAGGAAGCGGCGCACCGGGGTGATGTGCCGGTAGAACGGGTTGAGCTGGTACACCACCTTGTGCCGGCGGGCCTGCCGCAGGCAGCGGGCCAGCTCGTCGTGGTGCAGCGGATGTTCCTGGAGCACGTGCAGGCCGCGCGCCATCAGCTCCATCGCCAGCTCGGAGCCCCGACCGCCGAGCAGTCCGCCACGGATCACCACGCAGGCGATGTCGATGTCGTCGGGCAGTTGGTCCACCGCCGTGTACAGCGGCACCCCGTAGTGCGCGGCGCAGGCTCGGGACCGGTCGCTGCCTCCGGCGAGGACACCGGCGAGTTGGAAGCTCGGGTCCGCGTCGCGGAAGGACTCCAGGTAGACCTGGCCGAAGCGGGTGCCGCAGACGACCACCCGGGTGGGTCGGTTCAAAGCACGTCCTCCTCGTAGCGGTCGGCGGCGGGAACGTCCGCCACGACGGAGGCGAGCAGCACCGCTGGTGCCGCCGCCAGCTCGGCGAAGGTGGCCACCGGGTCGAGCGCCTCGGCGGCGTGCCACACGCCCGGCGGCACGGCGCCGGCCAGCACCGCCCGGGTCGCCACCGCCGCCACCGTACCGGTGAGGTCGCTGGCACCGGTGCCGCGCACCACCGCCGTCCGGCCGCCGCCCGGACCGTCCAGGGTGACCACCAGGCTCTGGTACGGGCGCTGCCCGAACAGGTCCAGCTCGGCGGCCCGGCACAGCCGCTCGGCGGCCCGGCGGTGGCCGCCGTCGTCGGGCGAGGGTGCGGCGCGCAGTGCCGCCAGCACCCGCTGCCCGGTGAAGACCGAGTACCAGTCGACCCGTCGCAGGTCCAGCGCGGCGGCGATCCGGGCCGCCTCCGTGCTCAGGTAGGGCTGCGCGGTGACCGGCTCGGGGAAGAACGGCACCGCCAGGTCGGCGACCGGGCTGAGCGCACCCGGGACCACCCGGCCGTCCCGCCAGGCCGCCGAGGGCCAGCCGAAGCTGTCGTCGGCGGCGACGTAGTCCACCGCGGCGGTCAGGGTGAACCGGTCCCGCCCGCCGACGTACCCGGTCAGCCGCTCACCGTCGGGCAGTTGCGCGGCGAGCAGCCGGGGCAGCAGCCCGGACAGGCCGGGCATCATCCCGGCCGACACCACCGCGACCCGCGCGGTGTCGGTGGTGGCCGCCGCGACCGCGGCGTACAGCGTGTCGTCGCCGGCCGCGTCCACGTAGTCGGCGCCGGCCACGGCGGCCGCCCGGGCGACGGTGTCGACCAGGTCGATCGCCGGACCGGCGCAGTTGAGCACCAGCCGGGCGCCGGCACAGAACCGGGCCAGGTCGGCCGGGTCCCGGGCGTCGACGGTCACCCGCTCGACCCCCTCGATGTCGGGGGGACGCCGGGCACCGGCCCGCAGCGGGCCGACGCCCCACGAACACAACAGCTCCAGCGCGGCCCGGCCCACCGCGCCGGAGGCGCCGAGCACGGCGACAGCGCTCACCGGGCCGGCTCCGGGTCGGCGGCGGCCAGCGCGTCCGCGGCCGCCTGCCCCAGCACCGTCCGGTGGTCCCCGTCGACATCGACGGTACGCACGTCACCGAGGCACAGATCGGCCCAGAACTCCAACTCCTCGGCGTCGTACGGCACCTCGCCGGTGGGCCGCAGCACGGTGAGGTCACCGGCGTACAGGGTCGGCTCGTGCCGGACCGTCGCAGCCAGACGCGCTGCGAAGCCGTCGTCGGGTTCCCCGCCACCGGTCTCGACCCGGTACGCCGTGGCGACGTCGCCGGCCGTGCCCGGCCGCCACGGTGACATCAGCACCAGGGCCTCGACCTGGCCACCGGCCTCGGTCAGCGACCGGGCCACCTCCAGGGCGAGGGTCGCCCCGAGGCCGTGCCCGACCAGCCGGACCGCCGGATGACCGGCGGCGGCGATCAGCCGGGCCTGCTCGGCGGCGACCCGGGGCAGGTCGTCGGCGGTGCCGGCGGCCAGCCCGAACACGGGACCGGTCGCCGCGAGGTGCGGCACCAGCGGCGCGTACCCGTCGACCGTGCCGGCGCAGCCCGGCACCAGCACCCATGGGGTGCCGGGGCCCGCCGCGTGCAGCACGGACAGTCCGCCCGCGTCCGGCGCCGGGTCGACGGCCGGCGTCGCGGCGACCGGTGCCGCCGCCGACTCCGTCTCGATGTGCCCGGCGAGCGCGGCCACGGTCGGCTGCTCCAGCACCTGACGCAGCAACTGGTCGAAGAAGAGGCTTGCGGCCTGCGGGATCTCCTCCAGGATCCGGCCGGTGATCTGCGCCGCGACCAGCGAGTCACCGCCGAGTTCGAACAGGTTCTCGTCGCGGCCCACCCGCGGCACCCGCAGCGCCTCGGCCCACACCGCCGCGATCCGGCGTTCCAGGTCGCTGCCAGGAGCGCTGGACGCGGCGACCGCGGTCGCCCCCCGCCGGGGCAGCCGGCGCCGCAACGCCGCCCGGTCCACCTTGCCGTTGGCGTTGAGCGGGAAGGCGTCGACGATCTGCACCACCGCCGGGACCATGTACTCCGGCAGCCGCTGCGCCAGGTGCCCGGTGAGGTCCTCCCGAGAGATCCGCACCCGGTCGGTCTTGAACCGGGCGGCCAGCACGCACATGCCGAGTTCGGCGATGAAGCCGTCCGGTTCGGGCAGGCACAACGGCTGCGTCGCGCCCGCCGCGTCCAGCACCTCCAGCCAGGACCGGCGTTCGAGGAAGACCTGCTCGGTGCCCTGGCGCAGGTCGGTGAAGTCGGCGGTGGCCTCGTCCACCCGGACCAACAACTCCAGCGAGGTCATGATCTGGTGGTGGTCCCGGGTCATCTCGCAGGCCACCAGCCAGCCCTGCGGCGCCAGCACCCCGCGCAGCCGGTCCAGCGCCCGGCCGACGTCGGAGCTGGCGTGCAGCACGTCGCCGGCCACCACGATGTCGAAGGAGTTCGGTGCGAGGCCCTGCGCCGCGAGATCCTGGTCGATGTCGACCGCCCCCAGGCGCAGGCCGGGCAGCTCGCCGAAGCGGGTCCGCAGCTCGTTGACGAAGAACGGGGAAAGGTCGGTGGCGAGGTAGTCCACCTCGTGGCCGTCCAACGCGGCGAGCACCGCGGCGGTGGTGCCCCCGGCACCCGCACCGATCTCCAGGACCCGCAGCGCGCCCGGTTCGATCCGCTGCCCGGCGATGCGCCGCACCAGGGCGGCGGCCGCCTCGTTGGCCCACCGGTTGAACAGGGTCCGCTCGTAGAGCCCCTGCGAGACGTCCACCCGGCCCTGCGGGAACAGCAGCGCCAGCGGATCGTCCTCGCCGCGCAGCAGGGCGGGCAGCTGGGCGGTACTGGCCCGGAAGTAGTCCAGCAGCTCCCGGTCCTCGGCGTCGGCGAGTTGCTCGACGGCCCGCCACTGCGCGGCGCTGTCCGCCGCCGTACCCGCCACGGTCAGCCCGTACCGGCCGGAGGTGTCGCGGTCGAGCAGGCCGGCGCCGGTGAGCGCGCGCAGCCACCGCCGCACCAGCCGGTGGTGGCGGGACGCGACCCGGGCGGCGTCGAGGATCTCCGTCGACGTGTGCCGCGCCCCGTCGGCGGTGAACAGGCCCGCCGCGCGGAACGCGTCGACCATCGCCGGCAGCGCGACGTCATCCAGCCGGTGGGCGTACGCCAGATAACGCTCGCGGTCGACGCCGGCGAGCGTGGCGTCGGCGTCGGCGCAGGCCGTCGCGCCGAGCTGCCGCGCGGCGGTCTCGTCGTGCCCCGCCTGCGTCGCGGTCACCGCCCGGCTGGCCGGCTCGACGAACGCGGCCAGCCGACGCTCCAACGGGGTGTCCCCGTCGACCACCACGGCAGCGCCGGCCACCCCCGGGTGCGAGCCCAGCGCCGACTCGATCTCGGCCAGCTCGATCCGGTACCCCCGGATCTTCACCTGGAGGTCCTCGCGGCCGAGGAACTCGATGGTGCCGTCGGGCAGGTACCGGCCGACGTCGCCGGTGCGGTACAGCACCTCACCGGTCTCCGGGTGGCCGACGAACCGCTCGGCGGTGCGCTCCCGGTCGTTCAGATAGCCCAGCGCCAGCCCGGCACCACCGATGTACAGCTCGCCGGTGACCAGGTCCGGACGCGGGCGCAGCGCCGCGTCGAGCACATGGAAGCTCTGGTTGGTCAGCGGGCGGCCGTACGGGATGCTGCGCCAGGCCGGGTCGGCCTGCTCGATCGGATACCAGATCGACCAGATCGACGCCTCGGTCGCCCCACCCAGGCTGACCACCCGCAGCCCGGGCACCCGGGCGCGGATCTGGTCCGGCAGCGCCACCGGGATCCAGTCACCGGAGAGCATCGCCAGCCGCAGCCCACCGAACGCCGCCGCCGGGGCCGCGACCAGGTAGTCGTGCAGCATCTGCAACTGTGCGGGCACCGAGTTCCACACCGTCACCGCGTGCCCCGCGACCAGCTCCGCCCAGTGCGACGGGTCACCGCGGCGCTCCGGGTCGGGCAGCACCACCGCGCCGCCGACGGACAGCGGGCCGAAGATGTCGTACACCGACAGGTCGAAGCCGAGGTTGGACAGGCCGAGCACCCGGTCGTCGGGCCCGACACCGAAGCGCTCGTTGATGTCGAGCACCGTGTTCAACGCGCCCTGGTGGTTGATCATCACGCCCTTCGGCGTGCCGGTGGAGCCGGAGGTGTGGATGACGTACGCCAGCTCCTCCGGGTCGCCGGAGCCGTCTACCGGGTGCGGCTCCCCCTCGGGCAGCGTGTCGACCGGGAGTAGCCGCAGCCCCTCGGCCCAGCCGGCCGGGTCGACCCAGGACTGGGTCAGCGCGCAGCGGATACCGGCGTTCTCCAGGATGGTCCGGCGACGCGCGGCCGGCTGCGAGGTGTCCACCGGCACGTAGACGCAGCCGGCGAGCAGCGCGCCGAGCACCGCGACGACCTGCTCGCAGCCCCGGTCCGTGACCACCGCGACGAGTTCCTGCCGGCGGCAGCCGGCGGCGGTCAGCGCCTCGGCCACCCCGGCCGCCCGGCCCAGCAGCTCGGCGTAGCTCAGCGTCCGGTCGGCGGCGATGACGGCCGGCCGGTCGGGGGTGCTCAACGCCTGCAGTACGACCCGGTCGTGCAGCATCCCGGCGGGCAGCGGCGCCTTCGTCCGGTTGGCCTCGGCCCGGCGCTCCAGGGCAGCCGTCGGCGGCTCCGGGTGCCCGGTGCGGCGCCACGCCCCGTCGTCGGCGGCCAGCTGGTGCAGCAACGCCTCGTACGCGGCGAACATCTCGTCGACCACCCCGGGCGGGAAGACGTCCTCCCGCACGTCCCAGTTGGACGCCAGGCCACCGTCACGCTCGATGTTCTGGCAGTCGATCCAGACCTGCGGGGTCTGGCTGATCCCGTAGCCCAGCTCGCCCAGCGGCGCACCGTCGGCGGCGGCCCCGGCGTCGGCGACGCCGATGGCGCTGGTGAACACCACCGGGAACAGCGCCGCCTCGGCGCCCTGCCGACGGGCGATCTCCCGCATCACCTCGATGCCGCTGAACGTACGGTGGTCCAGGTCCTCCCACAGCTGCGCCTGAAGGTCGCGGGCCCGCTCGGCGAAGCGGCGGGTCGGGTCGGCGTCGACCGCCAGCAGCTCCACCGAGGTGAAGTCGCCGACCAGGGCGTTGACCTGCTCGTGCAGCGGCATCCGGTTGAGCAGCGTGATGTCCAGGGTGAACCGGGATCGGCGGCTCCACGCCGCGATGGTGTCGGCGTACGCGGCCAGCACCGCCCCGGACGGGCTGATCCCGTACCGTCCGGCCCGCTGGCGCAGCCCCTCCCACACCTGCGGCGACAGCCGGGTCTCCCAGCGACGGAACCGGCCCTCGCTGTCGGCCGGGCGGGTCACCGTGGGCAGCTCCGGCGCGGCCGGCAGCTCGTCGAGGCGCGCCAGCCACCACTGCCGGTCCCGCTCGTGTCGCGGGCTGTCCCGCACCGTGCGTTCGGCCAGCTGGTAGTCGCGGAAGGTGATCTCCAGCGGCGGCAGCGGCTCGTCCGGCCGGTGGTAGAGCCGGTGCAGCTCGTCCAGGACGACCTGCACGCTGACGAAGTCGGCGATCAGGAAGTCGATCGACACGTGCAGCACGGCCCGGCGGTCGGCCAGGGTGATCCGGGCGGCGAACAGCGGCCACCGGTCGGGGGTGTGCACCAGGTGGTCCATCTCCGCACGGACCGCGCTCAGACCGGCCTCGACCACCGCGTCGGGCCGGCCGGTCAGGTCGATCACCGGCACCTCGAACGGCGGCACCTCCGGCAGCACCCGCTGCGCACCGTCGGCCTCCACCACCGCGCGGAGCATGTCGTGCCGCTCGATCAGCGCCCGCCAGGCGGCGGTCATCCGTGCCGGGTCCAGCTCCGGGTAGATCAGTTCGCCGTAGCCGTGGCAGGCGACGCCGCCGTAGGCGAACGTCTCCCCCCGGCCGAGCAGGTACGCCGCCTGCACGTCGGTGACCGGGAACGGGTCGTGCCGGCGCTCCGGGTCCGGCACCAGGGCTACGGTCCCGGCGCTTTCGTCGAGGTGGGCGACGATCTCGTCGCGGCGAGCACGCAGCGCCTCCCGGCGGTCCGGTGTCATCGCCCCCTGCGGGGCCCGGAAGCGCAGCTGACCGGCCTCCAACCAGATCCGTACCCCTACGCTCTCCAGTTCGGCGAGCAGGTCACCGGCGGACGACTGACTCATAAGACACCTTCCTCGAAGTCACCGGGTTCCACCGCGCCGCGGTGGGCGTCGAAGACGTCTGCCAGTTGCGCCACGGTCGGCGCCAGGAACAGTTGCCGCAGCGACAGCTCCACCCCGTGACGCTGCCGCAGCGTCTCCACCAGCCGGGTGGCCAGCAGACTGTCTCCGCCCAGGGCGAAGAAGCTCTGCTGCCGGCCGATCCGGTCGCAGCCGAGTACCTCGGCCCAGATCTCGGCGATGAGCTTCTCGTTGTCCCCCCGGGGGCTCTCGTCGGGCCCGTCGTCGGGGTCGGCGGCCACCTGCGCGGTCAACGCCCGGCGATCCACCTTGCCGTTGGCGGTCAGCGGCAGGGCCGGCACGGCGGCCACCCGTTCCGGGACCATGTAGCTGGGCAGCCGTTCGGCCAGGAAACCGACAAGCGCCGCGCCGTCGACCGGCTCGCCGGCGGCGACGACGACCAGCGCCAGGCGGCGGTGGGTACCCTCGCCGACGGTGAGCGTGACGGCCCGGGCCACGCCCGGGTGCGCCTCGGCCGCCGCCTCGATCTCCCCCAGCTCGATCCGGTGCCCCCGGATCTTCACCTGGAAGTCGACCCGGCCGAGGAACTCCAGTGTGCCGTCGGGCCAGTAGCGGCCGAGGTCGCCGGTGCGGTACCAGCGCTGCCCGTCGACGGTGACGAACTGCCGGGCGGTGGTCTCCGCGTCACCCCGGTAGCCGCTGGCCACCCCGGCGCCGCCGATCCACAGCTCGCCGGGCACCCAGTCGGGGCAGTCCCGGCCGCGCGGGTCGACCACCCGGTAGCGCTGGTTGCGCAGCGGCCGGCCGTACGGCACCGACCGCCAGTCGCCGGGCACCTGGTCCACCTCGCAGGCGTTGGACCAGATGGCGGCCTCGGTGGCGCCGCCCAGCGCGACGAACCGAGCCTGCGGGCACCGGTCACGCAGCCGGCCGGGCAGGTCGAGCCCGACCCAGTCGCCGGAGAGCAGGGCCAGCCGCAGCCCGGCGGGCAGCCCGTCGGCGTCGGCCGCGACCAGCAGCATGTCCAGCAGGGCCGGTACCGAGTTCCACACGGTGACGCCGGTGCGGCGGGCCTGCGCCGCCCAGCTGCGCGCCTCCCGCCGGTCCTCGTCGGCGACGCAGACCACCGCGCCACCGGCGGAGAGCAGCCCGAAGATGTCGTAGACCGACAGGTCGAAGTCGAGCGCCGAGATGGCGAGGACCCGGTCGGCGGGGCCGATGCCGTAGCGGGTGTTGATGTCGTCGACGGTGTTCATCGCCGCCCGGTGGGTGATCTCCACGCCCTTCGGCTCGCCGGTCGAGCCCGAGGTGAAAATGATGTACGCCAGCTGGCCCGGATCGACCTCGACCGGCGCGGGCAGCGGGGTGGCGCGGGTGTCCGGCGCGACGACCGGGTGCCCGGTGGGCAGACCGGGGTGGGCGACGACGGCCCGCGCCCCGGCCCGCGCGTAGATGCGGTCGCGCCGCTCGGCCGGCTGGTCGACGCCGACCGGGACGTAGTGGCCGCCCGCGGCGAGCACGCCGAGCACGGCGGCGACCTGGTCCACGCCGCGCGGCAGGGTCACTGCGACCGGGTCGCCGGTGACGACGCCGTGCTGGCGCAACGCGCCGGCGATGCGCAGTGCCCGGGTGGCCAGGTCGCCGTAGCCGACCGTCACGCCGTCGGCGGTGATCACGGCCGGGGCGTCCGGGGTGGCGGCGGCGTGGGCGAAGAAGCCGGTGTGCAGCAGTGCGGAGGGCAGCGGGCCGGCGGTGTCGTTGACCGCGCCGCGGACCTGCCGCTGCGGCGCCGGCAGCGGCGGCGGCGGGGCGCTGTCCCAGTCCGCCGTGGTCAGCCAGAGCAGCAGCTCGCGGTACGCGTCGAACATCGCGTCGAGCAGCCCGGTGGGGAAGAGTTCCTCGACCGAGTCCCAGTTGTAGACCAGTCCGCCGTCCCGCTCCATCACCTGGTTGTCCAGCCACACCTGCGGGGTCTGCGAGATGCCCCAGACCAGGTCGCCGAAGGGGAAGGACATGTCGCTCATGCCGCCGGCGACGCCGAGGGCGCTGGTGAACACGACCGGCATGCTCACCGCGCCGCCCTGCTGGCGGCGGGCGAGTTCGCGCAGCACCCACAGCGCGGACACCGAGTCGTGGGCCATGCCCTCCCAGACCTGCTCCTGCGTCCGCCGGACCACCTCCAGCCAGCTGTCACCCGTCCCGGCCCGGTACGCGACCAGCAGCAACGAGGTGAAGTCGCCGAGGATGTGGTTGATGTCGGGATGTACGTCGCGCCGGTTGAACAGGGTGAAGTTGAGGGTCAGCTCGGTACGTCCGCTCCACCCCGACAGCACCTCGGCGAAGGCGGCGGCGAGAACGCTGGCCGGCGTCACCCCGTGCTGGCGGGCCCGCTCGGTCAGGCGTCGCCACTGTTCGGGGTCGAGCCGGTCCTCCCGGCGGTGGAAACGCGGGGCGACCACGGTGGCCGGGTCCACGGCCAGCGGCAGCGGCGGCGCGGGCGGCAGGGTGTCCAGGCGGTCCTGCCAGTACCGCTGGTCCTCGGCCACTGCCTCCGGGTCCGCCGGAGCGGCGAGAAGGTAGTCGCGGAAGGTCACCCCGACCGGGCGCAGTGCCGCCGCCGGGTCGCGGTAGAGGGTGGTCAGCTCGTCG
Source organism: Micromonosporaceae bacterium KJ-029 (assembly GCA_005402585.1). Taxonomy (GTDB): domain Bacteria; phylum Actinomycetota; class Actinomycetes; order Mycobacteriales; family Micromonosporaceae; genus Micromonospora. Next base: position 197,172 of record BIFP01000048.1, read on the forward strand.
AAGAAGATCACGATGCTGAGTGCGTCGAGCACGATGTAGTCGAAGCTGAAGCCGATGCGGACCCGGCCGTCGCCGTACCGGACGGCGGCGATCTCCAGCAGCGGCCACCGGCCCGGGTCGGGGACCCGGTGGGCCATCCGCTCGCGCAGGTCCCGCAACGCCTCGTCGCCGCCCTCGCGCACGGCGACCCGGAACCGGTCCACCTCGGCCAGTACCCGCTGGTCGCCGTTGTCGTCGAAGACCGCGCGGAGCATGTCGTGCCGGGCGACGAGCTGGTTGACCGCGTCCTCCAGCCGGGCCAGGTCTACGTCCGCGCCGTCGAACTCCCAGTACCAGTGCGAGCCGACGCCGCCGAGCGCGAAGTCGCTGCTGCGCCCCAGCCAGTACGCGCGCTGCACGTCGGTGGGGGGGAACGGCTCGTGCCGGTGCGCCGGGTCCGGACGCAGTGCCGGGGGCGCGGGCCGGTCCGCTCCGGCGCGGCGCAGGGTGGCGGCGAAGTCGGCCAGCACCGGGGTGGCGAACAGCTGCCGCAGGTTCGCCCCGTCCAGTCCGGCCGCGGCGAGCAGCGCCATCGACCGGGTGGCGACCAGGCTGTCCCCACCGGCGGCGAAGAAGCTCTGCCGCCGGCCCACCGCCGCGACGCCGAGCAGGTCGGCCCAGATCCGGGCCACCTCGCGTTCGATGTCGCCGACCGGGGCTTCGAGTTCCGCCGACCCGGGTCGGGCCGCCTCGACGAGCCGGGCCACCGCCCGCCGGTCGATCTTCGCGTTGGCCGACAGCGGCAGGTGGTCGATGCGTACCAGTCGTTCGGGCACCATGTACCCGGGCAGCAGCCCGGCCAGCCAGTCGCGCAGCGCGGCCGGGTCCACGTCGTCGGCGGCGGTGACGACGGCGGCCAGTTGTCGGGGCGTACCGAGGGCAACGGCGACTGCCCGGCCGACCGCCGGGTGCCGCTCCAGGGCGGTCTCGATCTCGCCCAGCTCGATCCGGTGCCCCCGGATCTTGACCTGGGCGTCGGCCCGACCGAGGAACTCGACGACGCCGTCCGGGTGGTAGCGGGCCAGGTCGCCGGTGCGGTACCAGCGCACCCCGTCGATCTCGCGGAACTGCGCGGCGGTGCGCTCGGGATCGCCACGGTAGCCGTCGGCCACCGAGCGTCCGCCGATCCACAGTTCACCGGTTACCCAGTCGGGCCGGTCCCGACCGGCGGGGTCGACCACCCGCATCAGCTGGTTGGCCAGCGGCACGCCGTACGGCACCGACCGCCACGCGGTGGGCACCGGCACCGGCACCACCTGCACGGTGGAGTGGATCGCGGTCTCCGTGGTGCCGCCGAGCGCCACCAGCGTCGCGCCCGGGGCCTGCGCGGCCAGCCGGCCGGCCAGGTCGAGCCCGACCCAGTCACCGCCGAGCAGGGCCAGCCGCAGCGGCAGGTCCGCGTCGTCCGGGGCGGTCAACAGCATGTCGAGCAGCGCCGGCACGGACTGCCACACGGTCACCTGGTGGCGGCGTACCAGTTCCCGCCACCGCTGGGCGTCGCGCCGCTCGTCCTCGGCGACGCAGACCACCGATCCACCGGCGCCGAGCAGACCGAACATGTCGTACACCGACAGGTCGAAGTCGAGGGCCGAGACCGCCAGCACCCGGTCGGCGGCGCCGACCCGGAACCGCCGGTTGATGTCGTCGATGGTGTTGACGGCGGCCCGGTGCGGCACCTGCACCCCCTTCGGCTCGCCGGTGGAGCCGGAGGTGAACAGCAGGTAGGCCGGGTCGTCGTCGCTGCCGGCGATCGGGCCGGCCGGCGAAAACGACCGGTCGGCGACGTCGACCACGCACAGCTGCGGGGGCAGGTCGGGCAGCGGGCCGCCCGCCACCACGTGCCGTACCCCGGCCGCGGCGTGGATCCGGGCCCGCCGGGCCGCCGGCTGGTCGACGCCGACCGGCACGTACACGCCCCCGGCGCGCAGCACCGCCAGCACGGCGACGACCTGCTGCGGACCCTTCTCGACGGTGACGGCCACCGCGTCGCCCCGGCGTACCCCGTGCGCTACCAGGGCGCCGGCGACCCGGTCAGCCTGGTCGGCGAGCTCGCCGTAGCTGAGCCGCCCGTCGCCGCCCCAGAGCAGCGCCGGACGGTCCGGCTCGGTGCGGGCGTGGGCGAAGAAGTCCTCGTGCAGTCGGCGGCGGTGCACCGTGCGGGCGGTGTCGTTGGCCGCCGTCCGGATCTGCCGGGTCCGCTGCGGCAGCAGCTCCGGCAGAGTGCCGGCCCAGTCCGCCCCGTCGTCCAGCAGCCAGTCCAGGATCTTCAGGTACGCCTCGAACATCTGCCCGATCAGGCCCGGCGGGAAGAGTTCCTCGACGCAGTCCCAGTTCACGAACAGCCCGCGTTCGCGCTCGGTGACCTGCACGTCCAGCCACACCTGCGGGGTCTGCGACATGGTCCAGCCGGGCGCCCCGAAGCTGTCGCGCACCGAGGCGTCGAACAGCTCGCCCAGGCTGAGCGCGCTGGTGAAGACCACCGGGGCGCCGACGGGGGTGCCGCCGCGGTGACGGGTCAGGTCGCGCAGCACGTCCACTCCGGTGTAGCCGGGGTGGGCGGCGTCGGCGCGCATCCGGTCCTGCACCGCGCGGGCGAAGGCGACGAAGTCGCCGCCGGCGCCGGTGTCGACCTCCAGCAGCAGCAGGTTGGTGAAGTCGCCGACCAGGTGCGCGACGTCGGGGTGGACCGGCTGGCGGTCGTAGAGCGGCAGGTTGAGCAGGAAGCGCGGGGCGGCGCTCCAGCGCCCGAGCACGTGGCCGAAGGCGGCGAGGAACAGCACCGGCAGGGTCAGCCCGTACGACCGGGCCCGCCGGCCCAGCCGCTCGGCCTGCTCGGGCGAGACCCAGTGGTGGTGCCGGACGACACGCTGGCCGCTGACCTGCTGCGGGTCGACGGCCAGCGGCAGCTCCGGCGGGCCGGGCAGCTCGGGCAGCCGGGCCTGCCAGTGCGCCCGGTCGGCGTCCCGCTCACCGCCACGGCGCTCACCGAGGGTGGCGAGGTAGCTCGGGTAGTCCAGCCCGATCGGGGGCAGCTCGGCGTCCGGGTCGTGGTAGAGGCGGGCCAGGTCCGACATCAGGATGCGGAAGCTGTGCGCGTCGGCCACCAGCATCTCGATGTGCACGTGGCAGCGGGTGCCGCCGCCGGGCAGCAGCGACAGTTGCACGTCGAAGACCTCGCCGCGAGCCACGTCCAGCCGCCGGTGCGACAGCTGGTCGCGCAGGTCGAGCAGGGTCCGTTCGGCGGTGTCCGGGTCCGCCGCGCGCAGGTCGTGCACGGTGAGGCCGGGCCAGGGGCTGACGGCGAGGACGAGCTGCCGGCCGTCGTCGTCGAACCGGGCGCGCAGCATGCCGTGCCGGCGCAGCAGGGCCCGGACCGCGGCCTCCAGGCGGGCCGGGTCCACGTCGGCGCCGTCGAACTCGTTGTAGAAGTGCGCGCCGACCCCGCCGAGGGCCTGGCCGTCGCCCCGCCCCACCCAGTACGCGTGCTGCATCGGGGCCAGTTCGAACGGCTCGGCACCGTCCACCACCGCCAGCGGCGGCTCGTCCGGCACCATCGCGCTGTCGACCACCCGGTCGGCGACCATCTGCCACCAGTCGTCGAGGGTGCGGCCCTCGACGAGTTCCGCGAAGCTCACCGACACTCCGCGCTGGTGCCAGCGGCCGACCAGCCGCATCACGCCGATCGAGTCGAGGCCGAGCTGAAGCAGGTCGGCGTCGTCCGCGACCGTGCCGGGTGGTTCACCGAGGACCGCCGCGATGTCGTCCCGCATGCCGTCCCGGGTGAAGGGTCGTGTGTGTTCGGCCTCAACGCCCAATCTGGGTCTCCCCTGTCCGACGGAGCTCTCGCGTCGTTCCCACACGAGTCTGTGCCGACGCCAAGGTAACAAGCGAGCCCGGGTACGTACAGTAGAAAGAACAATCTACTTACAATAAGCTCCACACACGACGCGACGGTCGGTCGGGCCCAGGGCGACCGGCGGAGAGGTGAGATCCGCGATGGCGACCGGCCTACCCGCCGAGGGCACCTGCCAGGTCTGGTGGACCCCGGCCGCGCGGCCGGACGACCCCGCCCTGCTCGCGCTGCTCGGCGCCGGCGAACGCCGCCGGCACGCGACGTTCGGCGACCCGCGCGGACGCGCGGCGTACCTCACCGCGCGGGCGGTGACCCGGCTGGTGCTCGCCGGCATGCTCGGCACCCCGGCGCCCGAGCTGGGCTTCGAGGCGGTCTGCCGGCAGTGCGGCGGGCCGCACGGCAAGCCGGTGCTGCGCTCGCCACCGGCACCGGTCGAGTTCTCCGTCTCGCACTCCGGGCGGTGGTGCGTGGTGGCGTTCGCCGCGCGCACCGAGATCGGCGTCGACGTCGAGCGGATCGCGCTGCGCGGCGACACGCTCCCGCTGCGCGCCCTGGCCCCGGCCGAACGCGCGACGGCCACCGGCCCCGGCGTCCGGGATCGGACGGCCGCCTTCATCCGGTACTGGACCAGGAAGGAGGCGCTGCTCAAGGCGACCGGCGACGGGCTGAGCGTCGACCCGGCGACGATCACCGTGACCGGGCCGGACCAGCCGGCCGCCCTGCTGCGCTGGGACAACACGTCCACCCCGGCCGACACACCACACCTCACCGACCTGGTGGCACCCACCGGGTACGCCGCCGCACTCGCCGGTCTCGGCCGACCCCTCGTCGTGTCCTACCACGACGGCGGAGCACTTCTCAGGAAAGGGATCTGATGTCAGACGACACCCGCACGTCGTCCGGTAGCGACACCACCACGGTGGAGGCGCCCGCGCCCGCCCAGGCGCCACCCGACGAGTTCGTTCCCCCGATCACCGGCCGCAAGCGCACCCTCGCCCTCGTCGTGGTGCTCACCGGGTTCGTACTGGACCTGCTCGACATCACCATCGTCAACGTGGCGCTGCCGTCGATCCGCGACGGCATCAACGCCACCGCCTCCACCATGCAGTGGCTGGTGGCCGGGTACGCGCTCGCCTTCGCCTCGACCCTGATCATCTCCGGCCGGCTCGGCGACATCGTCGGCGTACGCCGGATGTTCCTGATCGGTGTCGCCGGCTTCACCCTCACCTCGCTGCTCGCCGGCGTCGCCCAGACGCCCGAGCAGCTGATCGTGCTGCGCTTTTTGCAGGGTGCGATGGGCGCGGTGATGGTGCCGCAGGTCTACACCCTCATCCAACTGCTCTACGCGCCGAAGGAACGGGGCCGGGCGTTCGCCGCGATGAGCGCGGCGCTCGCCTTCGGCACGGTCGGCGGCCCACTGGTCGGCGCGCTGCTGACCACCGCCAACGTGGCCGGCCTGGGCTGGCGGAGCATCTTCCTGGTCAATGTGCCGATCGGCATCGCGGCCTTCTTCGCCGCGCGGGCCCTGCTGCCCGAGTCGGCGCGCAACCGTCGGGAACGGCTCGACCTGGTCGGCGCGACGCTGATCACGGCGGCGGTGCTGCTGATCGTCTACCCGCTGGTCCAGGGCCGCGAGCAGGACTGGCCCGTCTGGACGTACGCCAGCATGGCCGCTGGCCTGGCCGTCTTCGCGGTGTTCGTGCTGCACCAGCGGGCCCGTACCGAGTCGCCGCTGGTGCCGATGTCACTGTTCCGGCACCGCTCGTTCAACGCCGGCCTGGTGGTGGTCTTCCTCTTCCAGGGCGCGGTGATGTCGTTCTTCCTTGTCATCACGATCTACCTGCAGATCGGTGTCGGCTACAGCATCCTGCGCGCCGGGCTGTCCGGGCTGCCCTGGGACATCGCCGTGCCGCTGCTCGGCTGGCTCTCCGCCCGGGCGATCACGCCGAAGCTGGGCCGGGCCGGCCTGCAGATCGGGTTGCTGCTGCTGATCGCCAGCATGTTCTGGTTCATGTGGGCCATCCACGACACCCCCCAGGTGTCCATCTGGCAGCTGCTCGCGCCGATGTTCGTCGGCGGCGCCGGCATGGGCATGACGTTCCCGCCGCTGATGGGCTACTCGCTGCACGACGTGCCGGGCGAGCAGGCCGGATCCGCCTCCGGCGTGGTCAACGCCAACTACCAGATCGGGGTGACCCTGGGCATCGCGGCCTGCGGCACGCTGTTCTTCAGCCTGCTGGCCGCCCAGGCGCCGGCCGCCACCGACGAGGTGGCGCCGCGGCTGCGCACCGACCTGGTCGCCGCAGGGGTCTCCGACGCCCAGGCCGGCCAGATCAGTGTGCGGTTCCGCGACTGCCTCACCACCCAGCTCAACGCGGCCGACCCGACGCTGGCGCCCGCCGGCTGCGACAGCACGAGCCTGGCCGCCGGCGGCGGGGGCACCACCGCCCAGGTCGTCGAGCAGCGGGCCGTCGAGACCAGCCAGGTCAGCTTCCAGCGGGCGATGGTCGGCACGCTCTGGTACAGCGTGATCAGCTTCGCCCTGGCCTTGCTGGGCAGCTTCCTGCTGCCTCGCCGCTGACGCGCCGCGGCCCCGGCCCCGCCGCCTGGCGGTGGAACCGGGGCCGCGGTGGGCCGGCCGGCGGTGCGGTCAGCCGAGGGCGGTCCGGTAGGTCGCGAAGGTCCAGACGTGGCCCTGCGGGTCGCGGCAGGTGAACTCGTACGAGTCGTGCGGCTTGCTCTCGGGGGCGAGCAGGATCTCGGCGCCTCCGGCGACGGCCCGGTCGTGCAACTCGTCCACCTCGGTGTCGGTCTCTACGCGGACGAACGTGCCGGCGGAAGCAGCGCCGAGGGCCAGCGGCTCGCCGAGGCGCAGCATCTCGTTGGCGGGGTTGATCATGATCAGTCCGTGCTCACCGATGCGCAGCTCGGCGTGGTAGACGTTGCCGGCCCCGTCGTCGAAGACGGCCAGCGAGGTGAAGCCGAAGGTGTTCACCAGCCAGTCGATGGCCTTCGCCGGGTTCTCGTACGCGATGTACGGGGCGACGGTGGGCGGGACGGAGGAATCGGCCATGGGTCACTCCTCGGAGTCGATGCTGCGGATGGATTCAGGACGAACAATCACTCTATGTGCTCTTCGGGTACGGCCAGGCAGGAAGAAACGAACGATCTGTCGGCCGGTCGTCAGTCGAGCTTCGGTGCGTAGCTGCCGAAGCCCCACAGGTGGCCCTCGAAGTCCCGCACCACGTACTCCCGTGAGCCGTAGTCGGTGTCGGTCAGCGGCATGATCACCTCGGCGCCCGCCGCGACGGCGCGGTCGTGGTGCGTGTCGACGTCGTCGCCGATGTACACGTACACGCCCTGGCTGGTGAACGGCAGGTCGCGGGGACTGCCCATGGGCAGCGTCGACGAGCCGGCCGGCCCGAGCTGGAAGGTGCCGATGCCCCAGCGCAGCTCGGCGTGCACGACCTGACCCTCGCCGCCGGTGGTGGTCTCCAGCACCTCGAAACCGAAGGCCAAACACAGCCAGTCGATCGCGGCGGCCGGATCCTGGTAGCGCAGGAACGGGATGACGGGTGCGACCACATCGGACATGAGAATCCTCCAGGTGTCGACATACGACAACACACCCTACCCGGGGCGGTCACCGGTGAACACAGTCGACACGACGCGGGTCAGCGGGCCCGCACCTCCAGCGGCAGCCGGTCGTACGCGCGCAGGCTGGCGTGCCGGCGCCGCACCGGCGGTGCGGCCGGCCCGAGGATCTCCACCGCGTTCACCAGGCGCTCGAACACCACCACCGACATCAGCCGGGCCAGCGCGGTGCCGAGGCAGTGGTGCAGTCCGCCGCCGAACCCGAGGTGCGGATTGGGGTCGCGCCCGACGTCGAGGCGTTCGGCGTCGGCGAAGACCGTGGCGTCACGGTTGGCCGCGCCGATCAGCAGCAGCACCGTCCGCCCGGCCCGGATCTTCGCACCGGCCACCTCGACCGGCTCGCGGGCCACCCGGATGACGTTCTGGATCGGCGCGTCGTACCGCAGGAACTCCTCCACCGCCGACGGCACCAGCGCCGGGTCGGCGCGCAGCCGGCGCAGCTGCTCCGGATGGGCGAGCAGCGCGGCGACCCCGTTGGAGACCAGACCCATGGTGGTCTCGAACCCGGCGTGGAACAGAAAGAGCATGTTGTCCACGAAGTCCGCGACCGCCAGCCGGTCGGTGGCGGACTCCTCCCAGTACATCCCGGCCAGCGTCGGCCCGCCCGGGCTGCTGCGGCTGGTGGACAGCAGCTCGCCGAGGTAGTCGTGCAGCCAGGGCAACGCGGCGTTGATGTCCCGCAGGTCGGACGAGGTGAGGTTGGCCGCGTCGAAGACCTTGGCCAGCGAGATGACCCGGGTCAGCACCTCCGGTCGGTCCCCGTCCGGGATGCCGATCAGGTCGCACACCACCCCGACCGGCAGCGGCACCGCCAGCTCGGTCACCACGTCGAGACGGCCACCGTCCAGGGCGGGTTGGAGCAGCGCGTCGGCCGCCGCGCCGATCCGCCCGGCCAGCCGGCGTACCACCGGGGTGCCCAGCGCCCGGCCGATGAACCGCCGCAGCCGGGTGTGCTCCGGCGGGGTGCGGGCCAGCACGATCCGGTTCAGGAACTCCACTCCCGGGCCGTCGCCGAGGGTGAGTCGGGTGTACTCCGGCGGCATCCGGCTCTCCAACCGGTTGTCGCGCAGCAGCGTCGACACCGCGGTGTGCCCGGTGACCAGCCACTGGCCCAGCTCCACCCGGGACAGCGGACCCCGCGCGCGGAACTCGGCGTAGGCGGGGTACGGGTCGTCCTGGGTCGCCAGGAACGCGGCGGACAGGTGGGGACGCGCGGTGTCGGCTCGCATGGATAGAACTATCCGGGAGTACGCCCCGGGCGACAAGACCCGACATACGTCAGTGCCCGTGGCCGGGCGATACCGTCGACACTGTCGACACCTGTCGTGTCGTGTTCTAGGCTCACCACGTGCGTGACGAACCCGCTTCCGTCGGTCAACGTCTCCTGGCCCTGATGGACCACTACCGTGGCCGGGACAGCGCCCTCAACGAGCAGGTCCTGTGGCGGCTGCGCGGCCCGTACGACCACGAGGCCATGATCCGGGCGGTCGCCGCCCTCACCGCCCGGCACGAGCCACTTCGGACCACCTATCCGCGCGGTCGCCGGCTGCGTCAGCGGATCCACGAACCGCGACCGGTGCCGGTGCCGGTGACCGACGTGTCGGCCGAGCCCGACCCGGCCGCCGCCGCCCGGCGGATCGTCGCCACCGAGGTGTCGACCGGGGTGGACGCCTCGGTGTGGCCACTCCGGCCGCGGGTGGTCCGGATCGACCCGCAGCACCACCTGGTGGTGCTCACCCTGCACCACTACTGCTCCGACGACTACTCCAACGCTCTGCTGGCCCGGGACCTGCGCGCGTTGTACGGCGAGGCGACCGGCGAGCCGGCCGACCTGCCCGCACCGCAGTGGCAGTACGCGCAGTGGGCCCGCTGGCAGTCCGAGCAGCTCTCCGGCGCGAACCTCGACCGACTCACCGGGTACTGGACGGGCAAGCTCACCGGCGCGCGCCTGGTCGAGCTGCCGGCCCGCCGGCAGCGCCCGGTACCCGACGGCGAGCCGCCGTGGATCTCCGTGGAGTACCACGTCGACGCCGAGACCACCGCCGGCCTGCGACAGCTCGCCCGCCGGCACCGCACCACGTTGTTCCCGGTGACCCTGGCGGTGTTCTACGCGCTGCTGCACGCCGAGACCGGCGCCGGCGACCTCACGGTGGCCTCGCTGTTCGCCAATCGTGGGCAGCCGCAGGTCCGCGACACCGTGGGCTTCTTCGCCAGCATGGTGCTGCTCCGCGAACGCTTCACCCCGGACACCACCCTGAGCCAGCTGATCGCGCAGACCCGCGGCACCGTGATGGAGGCGATGCGCCACCAGGACCTGCCCCACCAGCTGCTTCCGCCGGACACGGTGGCCGGTGGTACCGGGCGCACCGACGACGTGCTGTTCCAGCTGCTCGGCAGCCTGATGACCCGGGCCGACATGGCCGGCGAGGAACTCGACGACATGGAGGCCCAGCTGGAGCGGCGGCGCTTCGCGCTGGAGTTCGTGGTCGTGCCGCAGGGCGACGTGCTCTCCGCGCTGCTGCTGTGCTCGCGCGCCGAGTTCGATCCGGCGTGGGCGGACGCCTTCGTCCGCGACTACGTCACCCTGGTACGGCGGGCGGTCACCGACGCCGATGTCCCGCTCGCCGAGCTGCGCGCCGCGCCGGTAACCTGAGCGCGCCGGACAACCACCCGTGCCGTTCGGGATGTACCAACACGGGACCCGGGCGGAAGTGGCCGGGTCCCGGGCGGGAGTGGCCGCAGGGCGTCAGCACGCGTTGGACCGGGTCGATCCCGACCAGCTCGGCGGGGCGGGTCCCCGACTGGCGCCCCGACGCCTCGTGGCGGCGTTCGACGCCGCCGGGACCGCTCCCAGGCCAGGCAGGTCGGATAACGAGGATGTTGCGCCCGTTTTAATTGCGCCCGCAATCATCGACGTCGCACGAGTTGCATATGTAGTGCAATTTCCCGGCCAGTCGGGTGGCCGTCACTTGGAGTGCAAATTGCACGCGCGTCGGTACCCGCGACAATCCGGTTAAGCGTTCGAATCGGACCGATTCCACCGTTATTTCTCCCCACGTGGCCCGGGTCCGGCCGGCCCCCCGCACCGGCACGACCGCCCGCGGATCGCTGGTCAGCCCCGGCTGCGCCCAGCCAGCGGGCCGGGGCACCAGCGCACCACACGCGCCTCCGAGACCACCGGGTGAGCCCTCCGCCGGCGCACCACCGGCCGGAGTTGCCGGCGCAACATGCGCCCGAGTTGCTCCGAGGCCACGCCCCGCCCGCTGCGGTAACGCTCCAGCATCGCCCGTTCCGCACCGCACCGCACCACCACCGCGGCGCCGGCCGCACTGGCACCGGCGGCCACCTCGACCAGGGACGCGAACCCCACCTCGTCGACGACGGTCACTTCGGTCAGGTCGAGTTCGACGCGATCGGGCCGCGCGTCGAACTCGACCTGGTCCAGCATGTACTCGGCCACCCGGGTGACGTACCCGGCGGTGCTCCGGTCGACGTTGCCGCAGACCGAAATCGCGACGGCGGTACGGCTCACTCTCCGGGCCTTGACCATCGGCAACACAATTCCCCCCTTCTGCTGGTGTTACACCCTAGAGCGCACACGCGCGGCATGGGAATGACCGATCGGCTTCAATACTGTGACATCCTCGTGCTATCTCCACCGATCAATTCTGATAGGCGAGGATGTATATAACTTTCCGTGCCGCCACCGGAAGATCTCCGGCCCGCCACCCCCGGATCCGACGCCGGACCGCCGCTCGGCGATGAGCAGCACCTTTGATCGGGACGCGCGCGGCACCCTCGGCGCCGGCCGGTCGGGCGGCAGCACGCGTGGCCGGCCCCGACTGAGGCCGAACCGACCCACCGGTGACAGCACGTGATCATGCGGGCACCAGGCGCCAGTCGTGCTGTCAAGAATCGGCGGGAACCTTGACACGACCGGTCGGCCGCCACAGTGGACGCGCCTCCGAAGGTGTGTGGTGTGTCGTCATGCGACCCTTGCTCCACACCGCCAACACGACAGACACTAGACACATGAGCGCACCGGCCCTGGCACCACGGTTCGACGCCCTGGACCCGAACGTCGTCGAGGATCCCTACCCCGAGTACGCCCGCCTGCGCGCCGCCGGGCCGGTGTGCCGGATCGGGCCGGGCAGCTGGGGTGTCACCCGCCACGCCGACGTCACGGCGTTGCAGCACGATCCGCGACTGGGCAGCGAGTTCCCCGCCGGCTACCACGAGGTGTCGGTGGGCGACGGCCCGGCGAGCGCCTTCTTCCAACGGATCATGCTCTACCGCGATCCACCCGACCACGTCCGGCTGCGCCGGCTGATGAGCCGGGCGTTCAGTCCCGCGGTCGTCCGCCAACTGCGCTCCTACGTCGAAGAACTGGTCGACGAGCTGCTCGCACCGGCGCTGAGCGCCGGCCGGATGGACCTGGTGCCCGAGCTGGCGTACCCGCTGCCGGTCCGGGTGGTCTGCCGGCTGATGGGCATCCCGCCGGAGTCCACCGAGGACGTGCGCCGGCACGCGATGAACCTCGGCCGGGCGTTCACGGCGGTCGTCCCCGAACACGCCCGCGCGGAGGCCGACGTGGCTGTCCGGTGGCTGCGCGAGCACATCGGCGCGCTGCTCGACCAGCGCCGGGCCCGCCGGGGGGACGACCTGCTCTCCCGGCTGCTCGACGCCGAGGAGTCGGGCGACACCCTCACCCACGACGAGATCGTCGACAACACGGTCTTCTCGTTCTTCGCCGGCTTCGAGACCACCGTACACATGATCACCACCGGTGCGGCCGCCCTGCTCAGCCACCCCGACCAGCTCGACCGGCTGCGCGCCGACCGGACGCTGGTCGGCACCGCCGTCGACGAGTTCCTGCGCTGGGACGCGCCGATCCAGGGCACCGCGCGGTACGTCCGCGAGCCGATCGAGATCGGCGGGCGCACCGTCCGACGCGGTCGGGTCCTGGTACTGATGATCGGTTCGGCGAACCACGACGAGCGTCGCTTCTCCCGCCCCGACCGCCTGGACGTGGGCCGGGCGGACAACCCGCACGTCACCTTCGGCGGTGGCGCCCACCTGTGCCTCGGCGCCTTCCTGGCCCGGATGGAGGGAGCCGTGGTCTTCGACCGGTTGGCCCGCCTCGCCGTGCTGGAGCCCGACGGCCCGACCGTACGCGAGCGGAACACCCCGTTCCGGGCGTACGCCTCGGTCCCGGTCCGGGTCGGCTGACCGGGACGCGCCCCTCGCCCACCGCCGGGCCCCGCCCGCCGAGCCGGGCGGGGCAGGCGGGCGCGACTCAGTCCGCCGGCAGGGCCTCCAGCACGGTCAGGGTGGGCGTGCCGATGACCTGGGTCAGCCGCAGCCCGACCCGGTCCAGCAGCCGGCCGGTCTCCTCGGCGCCGCGGTGCGCGCCGCCGGTGAGCACCATCGCGTGCACGTCGAACAGCTTCGCCATGTCGAAGGTGTCCCCCGGCGGCAGTACCGCCTCCAGCAGCACCAGCCGCGAGTCGGGCCGCATGGCGGCCCGGACGTTGCCGAGGATCCGCGCGGCCTCGTCGTCGTCGAACCCGGGCAGCACCGTCTTGAGCAGGTAGCCGTCGCCACCGGCGGGTACCGCGTCGAAGGCGTTGCCGGGCACCACCTCGCAGCGGTCCGCCACGCCCGCCTCGGCCAGCACCTTCGGCGCGCCCGCCACGACGTGCGGCAGGTCGAACAGCACACCACGCACCGCGGCGAAGCGGGTGAGCAGGCCGGCCAGGAAACCGCCGGTGCCGCCGCCGATGTCGACCAGGGTGCCGAACCGCCGCCACGGGTACGCCCCGAGCACGGTGCGCAGGTGCAACCGGTTGACGCTGCGCATCCAGTCGTCGACCCGGGCGCTCTCCTGCGGATGCCCGGCGAGGTACGCCCAGTAGCCCTGACCGTGGACGTGATCGAAGGCCGGTTCCCCGGTACGCAGGGTGTGCCCGATCGCGGCCCAGGCCCGCACGTCGGAGTCGAGCAGGGTGAAGCTGTCGCGGAGGGACATCGGGTGGTCCCCGCGCAGCGGTTCGGCCAGCGGGGTGAGCGCGAACGTCGCGTCGGCGACCTCGGTGAACACGCCCCGGGCGGCGAGCGCGCGCAGCAGCCGCAGCAACGCGCCGGGGTGCGCACCGGCCGCCCCGGCCAGCTCCACCACTGTCCGCGGCCCGTCGGCGAGCAGGTCGGCGATGCGCAGGTCGCACGCGGCCCGCAGGGCGAACGGGGTGATCTGGTCGCCCAGTTCGCCGAGCCGGACCACGGCGGACAGGTCGAGACTCTGCCGTGCGGCCGCCATGTCAACGCCCCTTCCGTACGCGCAGCCGCTCTCCGGCGAACTGCAGCAGACCCAGTTTGTCGAGCCCGGTGCGGACCCGGTCGGTCATCAGGCCGATCTGGCCGAGCGCGACGGCCACCCGCGAGAACACCGCCTGCCGGTACTTGATCATGAGATCGTGATGGGTGGCGAAGGCCACCCCCTCGGCGCGCTCGACCTCCAGCCGCCGCCAGATGTCGTCGAGCAGGAACCTCTGGCGGATCAGCGCGGCCGCGTCGAGGACGAGCTCCTCCCGCTCCGCCCGCTCGGCCGTGGTCAGCTGCTCGTAGAGCCCGCTGAGGGAGAGCACCCCGAAAGTGACGTGCCGCGCCTCGTCGCGGGCCACGAGGTGGGTCAGGTCCTTGATCAGTGGATCGTGGAAGCTGCTGTTGGACAACCGGAACGAGGCCATCGCGATCGCCTCGACCATGATCTGCATGCCCAGCGCGGTGACGTCCCACCGCGAGTCGGACAGGATGTCGGTGAGCAGCTCCCGCAGTGGCGGCGACACGTCGTACGGCTCGGGGATCTTCTCCCGCAGGTACCGGGAGAAGACCTCGACGTGCCGGGCCTCGTCGACCGCCTGGGTGGCGGCGTAGAACTTGCTGTCCAGGTCGGGCACGGTCTCCACCAGCCGGGCGGCAACCACCATGGCGGCCTGCTCGCCGTGCAGGAACTGGCTGACCATCCAGGACTGGAACTCCCAGCGGAACGCGTCCCAGGCGCGGGGGCCGCGCGGCGCGAGCGGCGAGTCGGCGAACGCGGCCATCGCGAAGGCGGAGTCGTCGGGCAGCGGCTCGCCGAACGGCACGGGGATCGACCAGTCGACGTCGGAGACCTTCCACTGGGCCGACTTGGCCCGCTCGTAGAGCGCCACCATCCGGGGGTCGGACGCCTCGTAGTCCCAGGTGAGTGTGGTGTCGACCCGGGCCGGCACGACAAAGCTCATACGACACAACGTACAGAGTGAGCTGACCGATGCCAATGGAGTGACGCTATCGTCGCTTCGTGAACACACGACAGACACCAGCTTCCGTGGCCCAGCGTCTGCTCTGGATGATCAAGCACTACCGCACCGACTTCGGTGCGTTGAGCTGCCCCGTGCTGTGCCGGCTGACCGGCGAGGTGGACGCCGACGCCCTGGACATCGCGTTGACCGGGCTCACCGCCCGGCACGAGTCGCTGCGTACCACCTTCACCGGCCGGGGCGCCCGGCTGGCCCAGGTGGTGCACCCGCCGGCCCCGGTCGTCGCCCGGCGGGTGGACCTGTCCGACCAGCCGGACCCGGCCGCCGCCGACCAGGCGGTCCGCACCGAGCTGCGCACCGGGATCGACCCGACGCGGTGGCCGTCCCGGACCACGCTGTGGCGGCTCGGCCCGCGCGAACACGTGCTCTGCCTGAACCTGCACCACCTGGTCACCGACGCCTGGTCCACCGGCATCCTCTTCCGCGACCTCGGCGCGCTGTACGCCCGGGCCACCGGGGCGCCCGCGCCGCTACCGGCGACCGGCTGGCAGTACGCGGAGTTCGTCCGCTGGCAACAGGACCTGCTCGACGGCGATGGGTTGCGCCGACACCGGGAGTACTGGCGCCGGCAACTGGCCGACAGCCAACTACCCGCACTGGGCGGCCCCGCCGGCGATCCAGCCGGCATGGCCGGGGATCGGCCGGCGACCTCGGACGTGGCCGTCGACCTCGACCGGGAGACCGTGGCCCGGCTGCGCACCCTGGCCCGGACCCGGCGCACCACGCTGTTCTCGGTGCTGCTGGCCGTGTTCTACCACCACCTGCACCGGGTCACCGGCCAGGACGACCTGGCGGTGGCCTCGATGTTCGCCAACCGGTCCCGTCCCGAGCTGCGCGAGACCGTCGGCCTGCTGGCCAACATGGTGCTGCTGCGGGCCCGGGTCGGGCAGGCCGCGACCTTCGCCGACCTGGTCCGGCAGGCCCACGCGGCGGCGATGGGCGCCTTCACCTACCAGGACCTGCCCTACCAGATGCTGCCGCTGGACGTGGTGCACACCGGCGGGCGGCGCGCCGACGACGTGCTGTTCAACGTGATGGCCGAGGTGCGCCACCGCACGGTGGCGGCCGGGGTCGGGTTCGAACTGCTGGTGCCCCCGGGGCTGGGCAGCCGGTTCCGGTTCGAGTTGGCGGTCGCCCCGGTCGGCCCGGCGGACCTGCGCGCGGTCTTCTACCACACCACCGCCGCGTACACCGAAGCCGAGGCGGCCACGTTCCTGGCCGGGTACGCCGACCTGGCCGCCAGGCTGGCCGCCGAGCCCACCGCCCCGCTGCGGGCCGGCCGGCCCGGCTGACGACTCGACAAACTCCATGCAATACGACACTGGCGTCACACACTCTTGACACCACATCCCGGGGACTGAGAGGCTTCGACCAGCCCTACCTGGTATGCGCGCAGGGAGCGGACGGTGCCTCCGCCCGTACGACGGCAGCCGCTCACACGATCCATGCTGTGACAGGAAGGTCCATATGCCACTTCACCTGCACTGGTTCCTACCGTCCCACGGTGACGGCCGTGAGGTGGCGAAAACCCCGCAGGGCACGCCCGTCGAGCCGGCGGAGAACGTCCGGCGGACACCGGACATCGACTACCTCGCCCAGGTCGCCGCCGCCGCCGATCGGTTCGGCTTCACCGGCGCCCTGGTGCCGACCGGGCTGTTCTGTGAGGACCCCTGGCTGGTGTCAGCCGCCCTCGCCGACCGGACCCGGCGGTTGAACTTCATGGTCGCGGTACGCCCCGGTTCGGTTTCCCCGGCGGTGGCGGCGCAGATGGCCGCCACCCTGCAGCGCCTGTCCGACGGCCGGCTGCTGCTCAACGTGGTCACCGGCGGCGACCGGGACGAGCAGCTGCGCTACGGCGACTGGCTCGACCACGACCAGCGCTACGCCCGTGCCGACGAGTTCCTGGACATTTTCGCCCGCGCCTGGTCGGGCCGGACGTACGACTTCGAGGGCAGCCACTACCGGGTCCGCGCCGGCCGGTTGACCCGGGCACACCCGGTCACCCCGCCGGTGTTCCTCGGCGGCTCCTCGGCCGCCGCACACGAGGTGGCCGCCCGCCACGCCGACGTCTACCTCGCCTGGGGTGAGCCGCCAGATCCGCTGGCCGCGCTGATGAAGAAGGTCCGCGACCGGGCCGACGCGCAGGGCCGCGAGCTGTCCTACGGCTCCCGCTTCCACGTGATCAGCCGGGACACCGCCGAGGAGGCGTGGCAGGTGGCGCACCGGCTGACGGCCGGGATGCACCCGGAGACCATCGCCGCGGCGCAGCGACGGTTCCGCCGGACCGAGTCCGAGGGGCAACGCCGGATGGCCGCCCTGCACCAGGGCCGCACCGACGACCTCGAGGTCTATCCGAACGTGTGGGCCGGTTACGGGCTGGTCCGGCCGGGTGCCGGCGTCGCGCTGGTCGGCAGCCACGTCGAGGTGGCCGACCGCATCGAGGAGTACCACGCCCTCGGGCTGGACCACCTGATCCTCTCCGGCCAGCCACACCTGGAGGAGGCGTACACCTTCGGTGAGGGTGTCCTGCCGATCCTGCGGCGCCGAGGGCTGCTGGCCGACCCGGAAGGAGAGCGGTGACCGATCTGCGGCAGCACGCGCCCAGGCGGGCGAACCCACCGACAGAGCCACTGTCCGTGCCGGCCACCGTCCTGGTCGGCAACCCGCGGCGAGGGTCACGCACCCTCACCGTCGCCCGGCACCTGACCGGCGCGCTGCGCGCCGGCCTCGCCGACCTCGGCGTCCACCTCCGGGATCCGCACCTGGTGGACCTGGCCGAGCTGGGGGCGGACCTCCCGGCCCGACTGATCGCCGGCACCGCCGCGCACGCGCCCGTAGAACGGGTGCTCGCCCGGGTCCGTGGGCCCGGCCTGCTGGTCGTGGTGAGCCCCACCTTCAAGGGCTCCTACACCGGTCTGCTGAAACTCTTCCTCGACATGCTCCCGCGCGAGGGGCTGTCGCCGGGCACCGTCGCGGTGCCGGTGATGACGGCCGGCTGGGCGCAGCACCGCTTCGTCTCCGACGCCCGGCTGCGACCGCTGCTGGTGGAGTTGGGCGCCGTGGTTCCGGTGCGCGGGCTGGCGGTGCTGGAGGAGGAGTTCGGCGACCTCGACGCCGCGGTCGCCGGCTGGACGACGGCTGCGGTGCCGGTGCTCGCCGCCGTGCTGCGCAGCTGCCAGACCCCGGCGGTGAGCCCGCCCCGCCTCGCGGAACCCGTACCCGTCCATCAACCCGTACAGCTCCGGTGAGCCGGGCGATCCGGAAGGAAGAAGCGACCATGAGTGAGCAGACCCCAACGGTCGTGGGGCCGACAAAGTCCGACGAGCAGATCCGCGCCCAGGTCCAGGCCATCGTGCTCGACCTGGCTCCCAACCCCGACGGTCTCCGCGGCGTGGAGACGGCCCTGGTCCAGGATCTCGGCTTCCACTCGCTGGCCCTGATGGAACTCGCCTTCGCGCTGGAGGACGAGTTCGACCTCGATCCGATCGACGAGAAGACCGCCCGGTCGATCACCACCCTCGGCGCGGTGCAGGAGCACGTGTTGCGCCGCATCGCCGAGCGCGAAGCCGGGGCCTGACCCTCCCGGACATCGCCGGGCCGGCCACCAGCGCGGGTGGCCGGCCCTTTCGGATGCCTGGCCGGCACCCACGACGGCCCGCCGGCCTCGCGTGGCGGGTTGCCGCGCTCCCGCCAGGCGAGGCGGTGCCGATCAGCCGATCAGGCGGTAGAGCCGGTGGAACCGGTCGTCGATCGGCAATTGGGTGACGGCGGCGAAGCCCGCCTCGGCCGCCAGCTTCCGCACCGTCTCCGGGCGCAGTACCGTGCCGGTGCCGGCCGAGGGCTGCTGGCTCAGGCAGGCCGGCAGGCAGTGCAGCACGCTGGTGGCGTACTGGAATCGCTCGATCTCGTCGGCGGGGGCGGCGAACCGCTCGGCCACCCGCGCGTCCAGGACCAGCACGCTGCCGCCGTCGGCGCACAACCGCCGGCAGGCTGCCAGCACCTGCACCGGCTGGGCGATCTCGTGCAGCGCGTCGAACAGGCAGACCAGGTCGTAGTCGCCGGCCAGGTCGGAGTCCGCGGCGTCCCGGGCGGTGAACGAGACCCGGTCGGTCAGGCCGGCGTCCGCGGCGTGTCCCCGGGCATCGGCGATCACCTCGGCGTCGAGGTCGTACCCGTCGACGACGATCCGGGGAAAGGACCGGGCCAGCCCGATACCGGCCCAACCCGCACCGCAGGCCACGTCCGCGACCCGGGCCGCGGAACCGGCCAGCCGGGCGTGGATGTCCGGAGCGTACCGCCGCAGCCAGCCGGCCAGCTGGTGGGTGAACATGGCCCGGTTGGCACCGGCGTGGCCCTCGCGCCAGTCGACGCCGTAGACCGCGTCCGGCACCCCACCACCGCCGCGGTACGCCTCCAGCAGCGCCGGCAGCGCCCCGGCCACGCCACCCAGCGGCAGCACCGCCAACGCCGCCATCGACACCGGGCTGTCCGAGACGGTCAGCACCTCGGCGTGCGCCGCGGGCAGCGCGAACAGGCGCTTCTCGGCCGGCAGCGACGGGTCGTCGACGGTGAGCACGCCGGCCACCGCCTGCTGCTCCAGCCATTCGCGGGCGTAGCGCGGGTCGACCCCGGCGCGCTGGGCGATCTCCCCCACCGTGCCGGGCCCCTTCGCCGCGAGGTCGTCGTAGAGCCCGAGACGGACCCCGAGATACGTCGACAGCAGCTCCTGAGTGGCCAGCAGCGAGTTCCACATCCGGACCGCGAAGACCCGGGCCTGGGTGTCGGTGGGCGTCGTCATCGGTCTCCTCCAGGCGGCGTACGTGTCGGGTGTGCTGTTTTCACGACACACGCTAACCGCTGTGGGCGCACCATGGACAGCACCCGGCGACGGGAGATACGGTCCGCACACGACACACCGCACACAGGAGGAGTGGACGTGAACCCAACGCTGTCGCGGGTACGCGAGCTGGCGTCCCGAGTGGCGAAACGGGCCGAGGAGGTCGAGCGGGACCGCGGGCTCCCCGACGACCTCGTCGACGACCTCCGTGACGCCGGTTGCTTCCGGATGTTCGCCCCGGCCAGCCACGGGGGTGACCAGCTCGACCTGCCCGACGTGCTCGCCGTGCTGGAGGAACTCGCCCGCGCCGACGCCGCCACCTCGTGGACGGTCGGCCAGGTGGCGCTGTCACACCTGATCGTGCGCTGTGGACCGGCCGAGGCGCTCGACGAGATATTCGCCGACGGCCCGGACACTCTCGTCGCCGGGGCGGTGGCACCGAAGGGACGGGCGCGCGAGAGCGACGACGGTTGGCGGGTCACCGGCCAGTGGCCGTTCGTCACCGGCTGCCCCCGGGCCGCCTGGTTCTACCTCAGCTGCGTGCTGGTCGCCGGCCGCAGCGTGCCGGTCGGCCCGGACGGGGTGCCGGCCACCCGCATCCTGTTCGTACCGGCGCGGGACACCCGGATCGTGGACACCTGGCGGGTGCTGGGGCTGCGCGGCACCGCCAGCCACGACGTGGCGGTCGAGGACGCGCGGGTGCCCGCGTACCGGGCGGTCGCCGCGCAGGACGGCGACGCGGTGCACCGGATCGCCCAGTCCAGCCTGATCATCGGAGCGGTCGCGGTCGGACTGGCCGACGGCGCGCTTGCCGACCTGGTCCGGCTGGCCGCCGATGGCAAGCGGCCTGCACTGAGCGCACGGCGGCTCGCCGCCTCGACGGTCTTCCAGGACCGGCTGGGCGAGGCGCAGACCGTGCAGCGCGCGGCCCGGGCGCTGCTGTACGCCGAGGCGGCCGAGGCTCAGGCGTCGACAGGGGCCTCGACGCCGCTGCGTCGGGCTCGGCTGCGGGCGGCGGCGGCGCAGGTGACCAGCCTGTGCGCGCAGGTCGTGGACACCGCGCACACCCTGGCCGGCGGCACCGCCGTGTACGAGACCTCGCCGCTGCAACGACGACTGCGCGACATGCGTACGGCCACCCAGCACTTCGTGGCCGGCCGCGACTCGTACGCCACGCTCGGCGCGCTCGCCGTCGGCGAGGAGACGATGACCGGTCCACTCTGACCAGGGTGCCCGACGGGATCTCCGACGAGACCCGGCTCCGGCGAGCAGAGGCATCCAGCAGGCCGGGGACGGGCCGTTGGTGGTTCGTCAGGTCCCGGGTCAGGCGAAGCGGAACAGGCTGTCGGCGACGCAGCAGGGTTTGCCGCCCCGGTCCACCTCCACGCTCACCCGGCAGCGCACCTGCACCGCCTCGCCGACCGGCACCGTCTCCAGCAGGTGGGCGTCGGCACGGATCGAGTCGCCGGCGGTCACCGGGGCCGGAAACCGGACCCGGTCGAGCCCGTAGTTGACCACGCTGCGTACCCCGTCGACCCGCAGCACCTCGGCCAGCATCGCCGGGATCAGCGACAGCACCAGGAAGCCGTGCGCCACGGGCGCGCCGAACGGGCCGGCGGCGGCCCGGACCGGGTCGACGTGGATCCACTGCCGGTCGCCGGTCAGCTCCGCGAAGGCACTGATCGTCGCCTGGTCGACCGGCCGCCAGGAGCTGCGCCCGAGCGGCCCCTCGGGCGCCGCGCGCAGCTCGTCCAGACAGCTGAAGTGCGTCATCGCCGTCTCTCCCGGGACTAGGCAACGTCGTATCCGGCATCGTACGGTAGCGCGGTATCTCGTCTGTGGAGGTTGTCATGAGTGAGCTGTTTTCGGTGGCCGGTAAGACGGCACTCGTCACGGGCGGCACCCAGGGGATCGGGCGGATGGTCGCGCAGGGGTTCGTCGAGGCCGGTGCGCGGGTCTACCTCACCGCCCGGACCAAGTCCGACTGCGACGACGTGGCCCGGGAACTCTCGGCCGGCGGCGGCGAGTGCGTGGCGATCCCCGCGGACCTGTCCGACGAGCAGGAGTGCGTCCGGCTGGCCCGGGAGATCGCCGAGCGCGAACAGAAGCTGCACATCCTGGTCAACAACGCCGGCACCGCCTGGACCGCGCCGGTCGAGCAGTTCCCGGCGAGCGCCTGGGACAGCGTGCTCGACCTCAGCCTGAAGGCACCGCTGTTCCTGGTGCGGGAGTTGGCCCCGCTGCTGCGGGCGGCCGGCACCGCGGACGACCCGGCCCGGATCGTCAACATCGGCAGTGCCGACGCCCAGCGGGTGCCGGAGATGCCGACCTACTCGGCGGCCGCGGCGAAGGCGGCCATCCACCACATCACCCGGATGCTCGCCCACGACTTCGCGCCGACGGTGACCGCGAACGTGATCGCCCCCGGCAGCTTCCCGTCCCGGATGATGGCCGGCGTGCTCGAGGCGATGGGCGAGGAGATCGCGGCGGTGACCCCGCTGCAGCGCATCGGCCGGCCCGACGACATCGTCGGCACCGCGATCTACCTGTGCAGCCGTGCCGGGTCGTACGTCACCGGGTCGGTGGTCACGGTGGACGGCGGGCTCTCCACCGCGCGGACCGGCTTCGTGCCGGGCCGGTTCCTCAGCGACGCCCAGTGAACCCCGGGCGCGAACCGCGCCCGAGCACGGCGAGGGCCGCGCACCGAGCGGTGCGCGGCCCTCGCCGTGTGCTCAGTGCTTCGGCTTCGGCGGCACGTGCAGGCCGAAGGCCAGGCCCTGGTTGTCCCGGCACTCCACGAACGCGCCCCACTCCTCCGTCGGGGGGCGCATCGGCTCCACCTCGCCGCCGAGTTCCAGCACTCGCTTCATGGCCGCGTCGATGTCGTCGACGGTGAAGTAGAGGTAGTGCTGCGGTGGACCCGGGTCGCGGTGGAAACCGCCGGGCACCGCCGGGACGCCCGGCCCCGCCTCCCCGGTGTCGATCGACCCGCCGTGCTCCTGCGCCTGCACCTTCCAGCCGAACAACTCGGCGTAGAAGTGGCTGGCCACCGCCACGTCCGGGACTCCGAACTCGAAGTACGACAGCTGTCCTGCCACGACCGACCTCCTCCGTCATCGATCCGGCGCTCCGCCGCCACCCGACCGGGTGGGGCTTTCTAACGCAACAAACTACACTAGTATTCGACCCAACATACTCCGCTGACCGCTCGCCAGGAGTTGGCGCGCCGAGCCGGAAGAGGTGTCCCCACGTGCCCGTCACCGCTGCCCCGACAGAGCTGATCCCGGACACCGCCGCCCTCATCGGTGCCACCCGCACGGCGGCCACCACCGGCGGCGTCCACCAGCACGTGTACGCCGGTGACGGGCGAGCCACCACGGCCGTGCCGCTCGGCGGCGCCGCCGAGATGGACGCGGCGGTTCGCGCCGCCGGCGCGGCTCTCGACAGCTGGCGGGCCACCACCGGCAACGTCCGGCGCGACCTGCTGCTGCGGCTGGCCGAGCTGGTCGAGCGGCACGCCACGGAGCTGTCCGGGCTGCAGACGCTGGAGAACGGCTGTCCTCGGCAGTTCGCCTCGGTGATGCCGGGAGTGGCCGTCGACCACCTGCGGTACAACGCCGGATGGGCGGACAAGATCGGCGGTGAGATCGTCCCGACGTGGCCGATACGCGCCGTCGACTACACCCTCGACGAGCCGTACGGCGTGATCGCCCTGATCATCCCCTGGAACGGCCCGCTGGTCTCCGTCGCGCAGATGCTCGCCCCGGCCCTCGCGGCCGGCAACACGGTGGTGCTCAAGCCCTCGGAGCTGGCGCCGTTCACCGCGCTGCGGCTCGGCGAGCTGGCGCTGGAGGCCGGTTTCCCGCCCGGCGTGGTCAACGTGGTGCCCGGCGGTGCGGCCGGCGGCGAGGCCCTGGTGCGGCACCCGGGGGTGGACAAGGTGCACTTCACCGGCGGCGGGGGCACCGCCCGGAAGATCCTCGCCGCCGCCGCGGAACGGCTCGTCCCGGTCGGCCTTGAGCTGGGCGGCAAGTCCGCGCACATCATCTTCGGCGACGCCGACGTCCGGATGGCGGCGCGACTGGCAATGAGCGGCGTGATCGCGCTGAGCGGGCAGGGCTGCGCCAACGGCACCCGGGTGCTGGCGCACTCGTCGGTCTACGACGAGGTGCTGCGCACCGTCGCCGCACGGCTGGCCCGGGTGCGGCTCGGTGACCCCGCCGACGAACGCACGATGATGGGTCCGGTGGTCAGCGAGAGCGCCTGCCACCGAATCCTCGGCGTGGTCGAACGGGCCCGCGAGCAGGGGCACGGCCGGCTGGTGTCCGGCGGCGTGCGGCTCGGCGGCGACCTCGGCGACGGCTACTACGTCGCCCCGACGGTCTTCGCCGAGGTCGACCCGGCCAGCGAACTCGCGCAGGAGGAGATCTTCGGGCCGGTACTGGCCTTCACCCCCTTCGACACCGAGGAGGAGGCGGTCCGGCTGGCCAACGGCACCCGCTACGGTCTCGGGGCGTACCTGCACACCACCGACCTGCGCACGGCGCACCGGGTGAGCCGGGCGGTCGCCGCCGGCAGCGTCTGGGTCAACGGGGTGCCCGGCGTCCTGCCGTCGGCACCCTTCGGTGGCGTACGGCAGAGCGGCTGGGGCCGGATCGGCGGCGAGGCCGGCGTACGGGAGTTCCTGCGGCCGAAGAACGTCTGGATCGCCACCTGATCAGAGGCTGTCGGGAAACCCCGGGGCGAGCGAGGCGGGGTCCAGGCGGCGATCCGGCAAGGCGGAGCTTGGTCCGGATACCGGTGTCGTATCCGGACCAAGCTCCAACGCCGCCGGTCGTCGCCTGGGCCCGCCGCAGCCGCCGCGCGGTTTCCCGACAGCCTCTCAAAGCCGCCAGGATCGGGCCGCCTCCTGCTCGGCCCACATCCGCGCGTACCGGCCCTGGCGGGCCAACAGCTCGTCGTGCCGCCCGACCTCGACCACCTCGCCGCCATCGAGCACGACGATCCGGTCGGCGTGCCGGACCGTGCCCAGCCGGTGCGCGACGACCAGCACCGTGCGCCCCTGGATCAGATCGGACAACGCCTGCTGCACATGCCGCTCGTTGGTGGCGTCCATCGCCGCCGTCGGCTCGTCGAGCAGCACGATCGGGGCGTCCTTGAGGATGGCGCGGGCCAGCGACAGCCGTTGCCGCTCGCCCCCGGACAGGGTGGCGCCGCCCTCCCCCACCATGGTGTCCCCGCCCCGGGGCAACCGGGCCACGATCTCGTCGACCCGGGCCCGCACCGCGGCCTGCCGCACCTCCCCGTCATCGGCGCCGGGCCGGCCGAATCGGATGTTGTCCCACACCGACTCGCTGAACAGGTAGCTGTCCTGGAACACCACGGTCACCGCGTCGAACAGGGTCCGGCTGTCCAGCTCGCGGATGTCGACCCCGCCGATGCGGATGGTGCCGGCGTCAGGGGCGAAGAACTGGGCCAGCAGGTGCAGGCAGGTCGTCTTGCCGGCGCCGCTGCTGCCGACGAGCGCGGTGACCGTCCCCGCCGGGGCCTCGAAGCTGACTCCACGCAGCGCCGGCCGGTCCGCACCCGGGTAGGTGTACGAGACGTTCTCGAAGGCCACGTCATGTCCCTGCGGCGTCCGGCCGGTGTGGACCTCCGCCGGCACCGGCTCGGCGAGCAGCGCGCCGAGCCGGTCGACGGCCGCCTCACCCACCCGCAGGCTCTCGGTCTGCTCACCCATCGCCCGCAGCGGGCCGTGGATGCGCAGCGACAGCACCGCGAAGACCAGGAAGGTGGCCGGGGCCAGGTCGCCGCCGATCAGCAGGAAGGCGCCGACGAGCAGCACCACCGGCAGGCCCAGTTCGATCACGGTGAGAAAGAGCACCAGCGGGACGACCAGCCGACTCACCAGCCCGTTGCTGGCCTCGCGGTGCCGGACCAGGGCTCGGGCCAGCCGCCCGGCCCGGTCACCGGTGGCGCCGTGCACGCGGGCCACGGCGATGCCCGAGACGTACTCCTGGAAGCGGGCCGCGGCCTGGCCGCTGGCCTGCGCGCGCTCCGCGGCCAGCCGGGCGAAGGTGCGTTGCGACCAGGCGTAGACCAGCATCGCCAGCGGGATGGTCGCCAACGCGGCCAGGCCCATCCGCCAGTCCTCCAGCAGCAGACCGACCGCGATCACCAGGGGCAGCAGGGCGGCACCGATGATGGTGGGGATGGCGCCGAAGACCACCGGCTCCAGCTCGCTGAGGTGGTGCGTGACGAGGGCGGTGAGGTCGCCGCTCTGCCGCCTGGTGTGGTAGCCCAGCGGCAGCCGGCGCAGCTGCTCCAGGGCGCGCAGGCGCAGCTCGCCGAGGAGTTCGAAGGAGGCCACCCAGCTCTGCCGCTGGGCGAGCAGGTCGAAGCCGAACTGGCCGAGCACCGCGGCGATCACGCCGACGCTCCACCACAGCACCTCGCGCTGGCTGATCGCCGGGCCGCCGAGGTGGGCCTCGCGCAGCCGTTGCAGGACCACCACGAGCAGCCAGATCGGCACCGCCGTGCAGACCGCCGCGGCCATCCGGGCGGCGATCCCCCACAACTGCTGGCGACGCAGCCGCGGATCGGACAGCGACCACAGTCGCCGGATGAGGGCGATGGTGCGCCCGGCCACCGTGCCGACCGGTGGCGCGGTCGAGCCGGCGGCCGGGGTCGAGGTCAGGGTCGTCACGTGCTCGCTCCGCTTCGCTCGCCGGTGGCGCCGAGACTCCAGTGGGCGCTGGTGGTCGCGTCGGCCCAGAGCCCGGCGTACGTGCCGTCGGAGCGCAACAGGTCGTCGTGGCGTCCACTCTCGACCACCCGGCCGTCAGTCATCACCACGATCCGGTCGGCGTCGCGGACGGTGGTGAGCCGGTGGGCGATGACCAGCAGGGTGCGCCCGGCGGCGAGGTTCGCCACCGCCTGCTGGATGGATACCTCGTTCTCCGGGTCGGTGGAGGCGGTGGCCTCGTCCAGCACCACCACGGGCGCGTCCTTGAGCAGCGCGCGGGCGATGGAGATGCGCTGGCGTTCCCCGCCGGACAGGGTCGCGCCACGCTCGCCGACCACGGTGTCGTAGCCCTGCGGCAGGGCGAGGATGAAGTCGTGGCAGCGGGCGGCACGGGCCGCGCGGTGGACCGCCTCGTCGTCCAGGTCGGGCCGGCCCAGGGTCAGGTTGGCCCGGACGGTGTCGTGGAAGAGGAACGGATCCTGGAACACCACCGCGACGGTGTCCATGAGCTGGTCGACGGACATCTCCCGGACGTCGACGCCGCCCACCCGCACGGCCCCGGCGGAGACGTCGAAGAACCGGGACACCAGACGGGCGACGGTGGTCTTGCCCGAACCGCTCGGCCCGACGATGGCGGTGACCCGTCCCGCCTCGGCACGAATGGTCACGCCGTCGAGGACCCGCCGGTCGGGGTCGTAGCCGAACGCGACATCGTCCAGCTCGACCGAGGCCGGCCCCAGGGGCACCCGGCGACCGGTGTCCGGCAAAGCCGGGGTGTCCAGCAGGACGGCGATCTCGTCGGTGCCGAACCGGACCTGGCGCAGCTGTGAGCTGTAGCCGGTGAGTTTGGTCAGCGGCGCGGTGTAGCCGAGGGCCAGCAGCAGGAACAGCAGCAGGGTGGGCAGGTCGACGGCGCCGTCGCGGTAGAGCCAGAGACCCACCGGCACGACGACCACCACGTTGGCGGCCATCACCGTGAAGTAGGCGGCCCCGCCGGGCAGGAAGGCGGTGCCCCAGCGGGTCTCCGCATCGACGTACCGGCGAACCGCGTCGGTGGCCCGGGCGACCGTGTCGGTCTGCCGGTTGAACACCTTGACGGCCTTGATGCCGTGCAGGAACTCGGTGACCGCCTGGTTCATCGCCATTCCGGCGCCGTGCCACTGCGCCACCCAGGCGCCCGACCCACGGGTGGCGTGCCGCATGGCCAGCATCGCCAGCGGTACGACCGCCACCGCGGCCAGCGCCAGCCGCCAGTCGATGACGAAGAGCCAGACCGTGGTGGCCGCGACGACGGTCAGCGCGGCGACCGCGTCGGGCAGCATGTGCGCGACGAAGACCTCGATCCGCTCGACGTCCTCCATCGCGAGCTTGCCGATGCCACCACTGCCGCGGCGGGTCACCTCGCCGAGCGGCAGCGCCGCGAGCCGTTCGGCGATGCGCCGGCGCAGCCGGTAGAGCAGCCAGTACGCGCAGACGTGGCTGATCGCCAGGGCGGCGCCCATCAGCGCGGTGCCGCCCGCGATGGCCACCAGCGCGACGAGGGCGTACCAGACCAGGGCGTTGCCGTCGGGGGTCACCTCGGTGACCAGCTCGACCGCGACCCGGTAGGCCATCAGGTACGGCACGAGCTGGCAGGCCACCGCCGCGATGGCGAGCAGCACGGCGGCGGTGAGCCGGCGTCGTTGCGACCGCACCAGCGACCGGAGCAGTTCCCGGCCGCCGCGGCCGGCATCGGGGTCGCTGTCGGCGGCCATCGCCCACCTCTCTCATCGGTGGTCGGTCGGTCCGCTCTGGACCCTCGACGTTCGGGTAACGATAGTCGTTATCGAAGTCGTGGAACAGCTTCCGCCGTCGAGAATATCGCCGACGGTAGGCGACCGGACGGCCGAAGGTAACCGTCCCGACCGGGGCGGCACGACGACGCGCTCAGCCCTCCACGGCGCCGAAGGTCGGCGCACCGGCACTGTGGTAGGTCAGCATCGTCACCCCGCTGCCGGAGGTCCGGCTGTCGACCAGCCGCAGGCCGGCGGGGGGCACGCCGTCGGCGAACAGGCGCCGCCCGCGGCCCAGCACCACCGGGAAGACGAGCAGGTGGTACGTGTCGATCAGCCCCTCGCGCATCAGTGACGCGGCGAGCCTGCCGCTGCCGTGCACCTGTAGTTCCCGACCGGGCTTGCGCTTGAGTTCGGTGACCGCCGTGGCCAGGTCGCCGTCCAGGCGCTGCGCACCGGACCAGGTCAGCTCGTCGTCCCGGGTGGTGACCACGTGCTTGGGCAGCCGGTTCAACGAGTCCCCGACCGGGTCGGACGGGTCGCCGTGGTGGGGCCACCAGGCGGCGAAGATGTCGTACGTCCGCCGACCGAGCAGGAACTCGTCGACCCGCTCGAAGATGGAGGTCATGTACGCGCCGACCGCGTCGTCGAAGTGCGGCGGCAGCCAGCCGCCCAGGTCGAACCCGTCGCTGCGGTCCTCGTCGGGGCCGCCGGGTGCCTGCATCACACCGTCCAGGGTCAGGAACGTGGTGAGCGTGAGTCGCATGGTCGTCTACCTCCTCGGAGGGCGACGCCGTGCCGCCCCTCACTGTCCCGACGGCCCACCAGGCGGGGAATCGACACCACCGCCGCAGATGTGACCCAGGCCACAGACAGCATGCGGTGGCGGGTCAGAGTGGACCAGCACCGCCACGCCGGTCAAGGCTCGCTTACCCGATCATGACCTTTCTTTCCTCATATAGCGCCGTTCGAGGTAGGTTAGGGAACCATGCAGGATGACTGGCTTTCGGCCGAGCAGGTCGCCGAGGGGCTCGGCCTGCACGTACGCACCGTGCGCGGCTACATCCGCGGCGGCCGGCTGAAGGCGGTCCGGATCGGCAAGCAGTACCGGATCGCCCGCACCGACCTCGACGCCTTCACCGGCCGGGCGGCCGGCACCGCCACCCCGCCCCGGGTCGAGGTCTCCACCGTCGTGGAGGTCGACACCCTCGGCCCGAGAGCCGCCGACCGGCTGAGCACCCTGCTCGTCGCCGCTGCGCAACAACGCGGTGACAGCACCGAACCGCTGCGCGTACGGACGCTGCACGACGACGGGCGCGGCCGACTCAAAGTGATCATCCTCGGCGACCTGGCGGCCACCGCCGAAGTCCTGCGGTTCCTCGACGACGTGCTCACCGAGGAGAACCGCCTGTTCCGCACCGATCCAGCCGACCCGGAGGTACGTGATGGCTGACGTGGTGACCGAACGCCGGGGCGTACCCGTGCTCGTCTGCGACGACGACGGACCGCCGATCGCCGGCACGCAGGACGCGCTCGACCTGATCGGGGCCAGCTACGCCCGGGCGGACGTGGTGGCCGTACCGGCCGGGCGGTTCGACGAGCGGTTCTTCGTCCTGCGTACCGGACTGGCCGGGGAGATCATGCAGAAGTTCGTCAACTACCGCGTCCGGCTGGTGGTGGTCGGGGACATCTCCACCCAGGTCGCGGCCAGCACCGCGCTGCGGGACCTGGTGACCGAGTCCAACCGGGGCAACCAGGTGTGGTTCGTCGCCGACCTCGACGAGCTCGACGACCGTCTGGGCTGAGGCCGGCACCGGCCACATCCCGACCGCCGCACCCGCGAAATCGACACAGCCGATTCCGGGGCCCCGTCGAAGGTTTCCACCGCGCCCGATTGAACCAATCCACCGCCGCCGGCCGTACCTGATGGGGAAGGGAGTGGCCAATGAAGCGCCTGACCCCGTTGCTCACCCTCCTGTCGGGGGCGGTGACGGCCGCTGTGTTGTTCACGATGAGTGCGCAGGCATCGCCGCCGGCCACCCAACCGGCGGCGGAGAACGGCCCACCGGCCGCCGCACCGGCGCCGTCGGCCGATGCCGAGGTCCCCGTGGACGAGGAGCAGCCGGACCCCGCCGCCACCCGGCCGGCCGTGACGTCCCCGCCGATCGAGCCCGACACGCCGCCGGCCGCCGAGGCCGAGGTGGTCGAACAGAACTGGATCGGCGAGCTGGAGAACGGCGCCAGCATCGCCATCACGATCAAGGGCGGCAAGGCCGAGGCGTACGTCTGCGACGGCCGGAGCATGGAGCTGTGGCTGTCCGGCACGGTGGCCAACGGCAAGATCGAGCTGACCGGCAACGACGCCCGGCTCAGCGGCGTCATCCGCGGCGACAGCGCCACCGGCGAGATGGTCGTCGGCGTCCGGCGCTGGAAGTTCACCGCCCGGCCCGGCGAGGACGCGGCCGTGAAGTCCGGCACCGGCACCGCCCCGGCGATCTACCGCGCGACCGACGAGGTCCGCAAGGCCGGCATCGACGGCGGCTGGATCATGCTGCCCGACGGCACCCAGATCGGCATCGTCACCTGGAACGGCAAGCCGATCCCGGCGCCGCCGCTGGACCCCGCCTTCAACAGCACCATCGTCAACGGGGTCACCATCACGGCCGAGCCGGTCGTCCCCGGAGCCCGGTGATGTCCCAGCACCGCCAGAGCAACGTACGCACGGTGCCCCGCCGGCCGCCCGCGCCGACCGTCGAGGTGATGCGCGACTTCGGCGCACCGCCGCCGAGCGCCCCACGGCAGCGGCCCTCGCTGCTGGTGCCGCTGGCGGTCGGGGCGGGGGTGGCGGTGGCGCTGGGCGTCTACGGCCGTACCCACACCCCGACCGGTATCGCGGTGAACCTGGCCGGCTTCTCCTCGCCGCTGACGGTGAAGGTGTGGCTGGGTACGGGAGCGGCGTTCTTCGCCGTCGTCCAACTGCTGTCCGCGCTGGCCATGTGGGGCCGGCTCGGCGGGTTCTCCCCGTCCTGGGCCGGCTCGGCACACCGGTGGTCCGGCCGGATCGCCTTCCTGCTCACCGTTCCGGTCGCCGTGCACTGCCTGTACGCGCTCGGCTTCGCCGACTACGACACCCGTACGCTGCTGCACTCCCTGCTGGGCTGCTTCTTCTTCGGTGCGTTCGCCACCAAGATGCTGACCCTGCCCAAGCGTGGCCTGGCCGGCTGGGTGCTCCCGGTGATCGGCGGGTTCGTCTTCATCGCCTTGATCGGTGTATTCCTGACTTCGTCGGTCTGGTACTTCACCACGTTCGGCATCCAGTTCTGACCACGGGAAGGGCACCTCAGATGAACCACGAGCAGGCCGGCTGCTGCCGGTCCCGGCGAGCGTTGCTGGTCGGCACCGGCGCGGTGGGAGTGGCCGCGCTGACCGGTTGCCAGACGTACGGCGAGTCGGCCGCACCGCCTCCGCCACCCGCCGCCCCGACCACCGGTGATGCCGGCACGGCCGCCCCCGACGACGGTGCCGCCACGGGCGGTGGCGCGCCGGCGCTGGCCGCGGTCGCCGACATCCCGGTCGGCGGCGGGAAGATCTTCGCCGACGCCGGCGTGGTGGTCACCCAGCCCACGGCGGGCACCATCAAGGCGTACTCCGCGACCTGCACCCACCAGGGGTGCACGGTCACCTCGGTCGCCGACGGCGCGATCGTCTGCGCCTGCCACAACAGCGTGTTCGACATCGCCGACGGCTCGGTGCGTAGTGGGCCGGCGAACGCCCCACTGCCCGCCGCGAACGTCACCGTCGACGGGGACGCCATCCGACTGGCGTGAACCTGCGGCGGGTGTCGAAGTCACCGCCCCGGCCGGGACTTCGGTACCCGCCCTGACCCACGACGTGGGCGATGCGTACACGATGACGCGGCCCATCCCAGGCCCGGGCCGCGCGGGGCCGTCCGGTGTGGTGAGACGCCACACCGGACGGCCCTACCTCTCGGCAACGGGGACGACCCGTGGAGATGGTCAAGACCAGGGCACGGCATCGGAGCACTCGATCAGGATGCATTCTTTACAGATCCTCGAACTTCGATCATCCTCAGTCCGACGACCCATGGCCTGACCGCGCCTGGACCCGCAGTCGACCCCGGTCGGGTCGGGCGTCCCGCCCCGCCCAGGAAGGACCAGCAACTCACCAAAGCCATCTCGGCGAAAGAGGGTTCCGCAATGACCCACATCGCGCGTACGGCACGACCCACGTCCCGCCGCGTCGCCACCGCAGCCGGGCTCGCCCTCGCGGTCGTGCTGTCCACGGTCGCCGGCCAGCCGGCCGTTGCACAGGACGTACCGGCGACACCACCGCCGCTGATCCCCGCACCTGTCTCGATGCAGACCACCGCCGAGGTGTTCACCCTCGCGCCGAACAGCAAGATCACGGTCGATCCGGGTGCGCCTGCCGCCGCACTCACCGAGGCGGAGAAGCTTGCCGAGTTCCTGCGCCCGGCGACCGGCTTCTCGCTCACGGTCGCCCGGCAGGGCTGGGGAGCGCAGCAGCGCAAGACCGCGCCCGGCAACAGTCCGCGAAACATCCACCTGTCACTCACCGGCGACGAGGACGTACTCGGGCCGGAAGGTTACACCCTCGATGCCTCTGGCCACGCCGTCCGTATCGCCGCCACCACCGGGGAAGGACTCTT
Source organism: Micromonosporaceae bacterium KJ-029 (assembly GCA_005402585.1). GTDB lineage: Bacteria > Actinomycetota > Actinomycetes > Mycobacteriales > Micromonosporaceae > Micromonospora. The sequence continues at coordinate 230,120 of BIFP01000048.1, forward strand.
TCGTGGCGCGCAGACGCTGCGTCAGCTCCTTCCTTCGAAGATCGAAAGTGACGTGGTGCAGGCCGGACCATGGACGGTGCCGGGTATGCGGATCGTCGACTACCCGCGTTACGAGTGGCGCGGTGCCCACCTTGACGTGTCGCGCCACTTTCTCTCCGTCGCGGAGGTCAAGCGCTACCTCGACCTGCTGGCGCTTTACAAGGTCAACCGCTTCCACATGCACCTCTCGGACGACCAGGGCTGGCGGATCCAGATCGACAGCTGGCCCGACCTGACCCTCATCGGTGGTAGCTCGCAGGTCGGCGGCGGAGTCGGTGGTTACTACACGAAGGCCGAATACACCGAGATCGTTCGGCATGCGGCGCGGTACCACATCGTCGTCGTTCCGGAGATCGACGTGCCGGGCCACACCAACGCCATCGAGGTCTCGTATCCCGAACTCAACTCCTGCCGACCCGGCAACCTCCCCTCCCACAAAGTCCGGCTCGGTGCGCCGTGGGCGAACCAGCCGCACTACACCGGCACCGCCGTGGGCTTCAGCTCACTGTGTGTCCACGACGAGATCACCTACGAGTTCATGGCCGACGTGATCCGCGAGATCTCGGAGCTCACCCCCGGGCCGTACTTCCACGTCGGCGGTGACGAGGCGGCCCAGACCCCGCTTGGTGACTACGTGATGTTCATGGACCGGGTGCGGGACATGGTCGCGGCCAATGGCAAGGTCATGATGGGCTGGGCGGAGATCGCCCGGGCCAACGCTCATCCTGGCGCCATCGCCCAGAACTGGTCCACCGCGACCGGCAGCGGCTCGGGCGGAAACCTCGCCCGAACGGCAGCCGCCAAGGGCATGAAGGTCGTCATGTCACCGGCCAACCGCGTCTACGTCGACATGAAGTACGCCCCGGGCATACCGGCCAACCTCGGTCTCACCTGGGCGGGAACGGTCGAGGTGATGCAGTCCTACAACTGGAACCCGGGCACCCACCTCACCGGCGTCACCGACGACAGCGTCATCGGCGTCGAAGCTCCGCTGTGGAGTGAGACCATCGTGAACATCTCCGACGCGGAGTACATGGCATACCCGCGGATGGCCGGCGTCGCGGAGATCGGTTGGACACCGCAATCCGGACGCGACTGGAACGAGTACCGCCTCCGCCTGGCGGCTCAGGCCGATCGGTGGGAGGAGCTGAACATCAACTTCTACCGGTCGCCACAGGTGCCGTGGCCGTCGGCTCAGCCGAACTCGTTCTCGACCGTGCCCAGCGACCACGCACTCGCGAACAACGGCTGAGGCGGCGTCGCCTAAACAGTCAGATCGGACAAGACGACATCCGGGCCGAGGCGGACCTCGGCCCGGATGTCGTACGCGTCGGGTCGGTTCGTCAGGAGACAGTGCAGGTGAGGCTGGCCGGCGTGCCCGATCCGTTGCCGGTCAACCCGAAGGTGGTGCTGGTGCCGGGCGCCAGTTACCCGTTGTAGGGCTCGTTGCGCACCGTCACGGTCGAGCCGGAGGTGGTCAGCCGGCCGTTCCACAGTGACGAGACGGTGGTGCCGGCTGGCGCCGTCCAGCTGACCGTCCAGCCGGGTGGTGGCCGCCGTACCGCTGTTGCGCACGGTCACCTCCGCCTGGTAGCCACCTTGCCAGGAGTTGACCACCCGGTACGTCGCGGCGCAGCCCTGGTCACCGCCGCCGCCACCGGCCGGGGTGGTCAGGGTGAGCGGCGGCGAGGCGGCCGAGACGTTGCCGGCGGCGTCCCGCGCCCGCACCGTGAACGTGTAGCTGGTCGAGGCGGTGAGGTTGGTGGCCCGGTAGGTGGTGCCGGAGACCGTGCCGACCACGGTTGCCGCGCCGCTGCCGGTGGCCCGCAGCACCTCGTACGCGGTGACCCCGACGTTGTCGGTCGACGCGGCCCAGTTCAGGGTCGCGGCCGTGGCGGTGACGTCGGTGGCGGTGGGCCGGCCCGGCGCGGTCGGCGCGGTGGTGTCGCCGGGGCCGGGGCCACCGGCGTACCGCTCGGCGAGGCTGATGCCGGTGGTGGAGTTCGCCCCGCCGAGGCGCACCTGGTGGTCGAGGCCGACGAACTTGCCGTTGTGCTGCCAGAGCGCCGGCTTGAGGATCTGGTTGTACTTCATCTCGTCCCACGTGGTCCAGTCATCGCGCAGCAGGCCACCGGTGTCGCCGGAGTTGGGGTTGAGGCACCAGAAGGTGTGGTGGATGCCGTTCTCGACCATCAGGTCGCGCAGCGCGGCCATCCACCGGTCCTGCCGGGCGTCCTGACCGAGCCGCCCGCCCCACTCGCCGATCAGCAGCGGCGCGATGTTCTGCTCGTGGATGTAGAACCAGTTCGGCCGCCACACGTCGTTGGTCAGCGAGGTCTTGTCGAAGTTGCCGGCGAACCAGGGCTGCTCGTACACCAGCGGCCCGTAGTCGTGCTTCCAGTTGGAGGGCGTGATCCGCGCGGCCGAGTTCCGCGCCGGCCGGTGGCGCAACGGATACCTCTACAGCCGGCTGCGCGACGACCCGTCCCCGCTCGCCCCACTCGGTTGACGCACCGGATCCGGGCAGCGGGCGCGGCAGACCGGTCAGCGGACCGCAGGTGGCCCGCTGACCGGTCGTGCGGCCAGGTCGGGGTCAGCCGCCGTTGACCGGCCGGAAGGCCCGGACGGAGTGCCGCGCCCGCGCCGCACGGTTGGTGATCGGGCCGACGGCGTCGAACATCGTCCGTCCGAGAACCGCGTGTGCCCGCACGCTGGATGGGTACCGCCGTAGTTGTCCAGGTCACCGAGGGAGTCGGCGAACAACGCGTAGGTCAGCGTCGGCGCGCCGGTCGCGTCAAACATGATGCCGGCCTCGTGCCGGGCCGCACCACGCTCGTCGTAGTCCGCGCCGTACTTGGTGGCGACCCGGCTGCGCTCCGCCGAGGACATGTCGCGGCGGATCCCGTCGTGGTAACCGTTGATCCAGCGTAGGATGCCGAGCAGGAAGTCGCTGGACCGGGTGGACAGCAGGGTCTTGTCGGCCAGCCGCCACAGCAGGTCGTGGGTCTCCCGTGGGGTGGTCACCCCGAGGAAGAACCGGTTGGGGTTGGCGACCGGCTCGACCCGGGTGTGCCTGAAGCCCTTGGCCGCGAGGATCTTTGATTTCCAGGGCGGGCACCACCCGGCCGCACATCCGCACCGCCGTGTTGTCGGAGACGAGCAGCATCGCGGTGAGGAAGTTCGCCACCGTGACCTCGTCGCCCCAGACGGTCTGCAGGAAGTAGATGCCGCTGCCGCCGAGGATGAGGTCGGCGGTGAGATCGAGACGCTGGTCGAGCGACAGCTCGCCACGGTCGATCTTGCCCATGACCGCCACCGCGACCGCGAGCTTCTGCACGCTGTACCCGTGCATCACCCGGTCGGCATCGTCCTCCACCACTACATTCAGCGCGCCGGCGGCGTCGACCATCGCGATGTGCGAGTGCCAGACACCGCCCGCCCGCGCCTTCTGCTGCCGGTAGGTACGCCGGATCAGCTCGTGTGGTCCGGCCGAGCCCGGTCCGCTGCCGGCCGGCGCCGATCCGCCGGGCGCGGCGGCAGCGCTGCCTGGTGCCGCCACCAGCGCTGCCGCTGCCGCCCCGATCCCGATCGCGGCCCGACGGCTCATCTGCTTGGCCAATGCGACTCCCTTGGTCTCGATGGAACCGGCGAGGGCCGGTACCGGACACGCCCTGCCATACCGTCTCATTGGCGCCGTCCGGCAATCCATCATGGACGACGAGGCGCCACCTCGCCGGCCTGACCGAGCCGGCGCCGGCCGCCACCCGGCGTGAGGGTGGTCATAACGGGTGGACGCCGCCCCGGCACCGGCTGCTAGCCTCGGCGGCAGGTCATGAGTGCCAGCGCCAAGCCCCGGCTCGCTGGCCGGCAACCCTCCTCCGCGCAGGGGTGCCCCGGGTGAGGACCAGGCACCGGAGCAACCCCCGGTGCAAGCGTGGCCTGGTTTCCCAGGTCATCACGACCTTGAGGAGAACCATGTCGCACCGCAGTCGACCCGCTCCCGTCGCCGCCCGCCCGGGCCTGACCCGGCGCCGGCACGTCGACATGATGCGGGTCTGCAGCGCCGCGTGTAGCTGACCGCGCCGCTGCCGGTAACCGCGGCAACCCGGTTCCGGTAACCGTACCCTCCCGATCTTCCTGACCGATTCATCCCAGCGGTCCGCCCCACGGCGGACCGTCGGTGCGGCACGCCTGTGCCCGCCGCCGCTCAACCAGGAGACACCTGTGCGATTCCTTCCTGCCCTGACCCGGGCCGCCGCCGTCGGCGTCGTCGCCCTCCTCGGCGCCACCACCCTCACCGCCTGCGGCTCGGACTCCGCCGGCAGCGCCGACAACCCGTACAACCTGCTCCAGGCCGGGGTGCTACGGGCCGGCACACTCACCGACGCGCCGCCGAACGTCTACCTCAAGGACGGCAAGTTCACCGGCTTCGACAACGACCTGCTCGTCGCCGCCGCCGACAAGATCGGGCTGAAGGTGGAGTTCGTCGGCACCGACTTCTCCGCCCTGCTCGCCCAGGTGAACACCCGCAAGTTCGACATCGGCAGCTCCTCGATCACCATCACCGAGGCGCGGAAGAAGACCGTCGACTTCGGCAACGGCTACGACTTCGGCTACTTCGGCCTCGACGTGCCCGCCGGCTCGTCGCTGAGCAGCTTCGACGAGCTGCCCGGCAAGCGGGTCGTGGTCGTGCAGGGCACCGTCCAGGACGACTACGCCACCGGTAAGGGCCTCGACCCGGTGCGGGTGCCCGACTACAACGGTGCGATCAACCAGCTCAAGGCGGGCACCGCGGACGCCTGGATCGCTCCCGCCGAGATCGGCGACAAGAGCGCCGCGGACAGCGGCGGCAAGATCACAGTGGCGGCGAAGCTGCTCAGCCCGGCCCCGACCGCGTACGCCTTCGCGAAGGGCAACGACGCGCTGCGCGAGGCGCTGGACAAGGCCCTCGACGAGGTGATCGCCGACGGCACCTGGACCCGCCTGCAGGAGCAGTACTACCCGGGCCGCCCGATCCCGGCCGACTTCACCCCGGGCAGCGGCAACACGGTGGCGCCGTCGGCGTCGGCCGCCTCCTGAGGTAGGACGACGAGCGAGCAGGGCGGAGGTTGACCGTGGATCCGTTGCGCACCCTGTGGGAGACGTTCTTCGACTGGGAGTCGATGCGCGAGGCGCTACCCGAGATGATCACCGTCGGGTTGCCGAACACGCTGATCCTGGCCGTCACCGCCGCCCTGTTCGGCTCGGCGCTGGGCATCCTGCTCGCCGTCGCGGGTATCTCGCGTACCCGCTGGTTGCGCTGGCCGGCCCGGGTCTACACCGACGTGTTCCGGGGGCTGCCGGCGGCGGCGACGATCCTGCTGATCGGGGTCGGTCTGGCGCCGCTGGGCATGCAGGTGTGGGGACCCAACCCGTACCCGCTGGGGATCCTGGCGCTGTCGCTGATCGCGGCGGCGTACATCGGGGAGATCTTCCGCTCCGGCATCCAGTCGGTGGAGGCCACCCAGCTGGAGGCGGCCCGCGCGCTGGGATTCTCCTGGGGCGAGGCGATGCGGGTCGTGATCATCCCGCAGGGCATCCGCCGGATCCTGCCGGCCTGGGTGAACCAGCTGATCGCCCTGATCAAGGATTCCAGCCTGGTCTACTTCCTCGGCCTGCTGGCCAGCCAGCGGGAGCTGTTCCGGATCGGGCAGGACTACGCGGCCAACACCGGCAACCAGTCGGCGCTGCTGCTGGCCGGGCTGTTCTACCTGGCGCTGACCGTGCCGCTGACGCACGTCGTCAACTGGATCGACCGGCGGCTGCGGCACGGCCGGCCGGCGACCGGGCCGGCCGGCGACGAACCCGACGACCTCGACCTGGCGCTGCCCGGCGCCGCCGGAGGTAACCGATGAACACCTCGGTCAGTCTGAGCCTGCGGGACGTACACCTCGCCTTCGGGCGCAACCAGGTGCTGCGCGGGGTGGACCTGGACGTCGCCAGGGGCGCCACCGCCTGCGTGATCGGCCCGTCGGGCTCGGGCAAGTCCACCCTGCTGCGGACGGTCAACCGGCTGCTGGAGCCGGACCGCGGCGACGTACTGCTGGACGGGCGCAGCGTGCTGCGCGACGACCCGGACGCCCTGCGGCAGCGGGTCGGCATGGTGTTCCAGCAGTTCAACCTCTTCCCGCACATGAGCGTGCTGCGCAACATCACCCTCGCCCTGCGGCGGATCCGCAAGCTCGGCGAGGACGAGGCGGTCGCGGTGGCCCGTACCCACCTGGACCGGGTGGGGCTTGCCGCGAAGGCCGACGCCCGACCGGCGCACCTGTCCGGCGGGCAGCAGCAGCGGGTGGCCATCGCCCGCGCCCTGGCCATGCAGCCGCAGGTGATGCTCTTCGACGAGGCCACCTCGGCGCTGGACCCGGAACTGGTCAAGGGCGTACTGGCGTTGATGGCGGACCTGTCCGCGCAGGGCATGACCATGGTGGTGGTGACCCACGAGATGGGGTTCGCCCGCGAGGTCGCCGACACCGTCGCCTTCATGGACGCCGGTGTGGTGCTGGAGGCCGGTGAACCGGCGGCGGTCTTCGAAGCGGCGCAGCACCCACGCCTGCGCCGCTTCCTCTCCCAGGTGCTTTGAGGTGGCGCCGGCCGGCGTGGGCGGCGACAATTGCAAGGACCCGTCTGAGGGAGAGCAGTGGCCGACGTCGCTCCGATGGATCTTGTCGTTCTCGCTGACGATGAGGGGAACAGCGTCCGCATCAAGGTCCTTGGCCCGGAACCGACATGGTCGGCCGGACTCGCGGGCGAGATCATCGTTGAGACTCCTTTTGTGAGTGGCCGCACCAACCTGATCCTGAGTGCCTCGAAGTTGCAGGCCTGGGGCAACGCGCTGGACAGCCTCGACGCCGGGCAGGACATCGCATGGATGAAGATGGACAGAGGGCCTTCCGTCTTCATCCAGCTCACCGGGGATCGGGACTGCCCGGAAGTGGTCGTGGAAGACGAGTCGTATTCCATGGTCACGGTCCGCGTTCCCATCGTTCTGCCCGAGGACTGGATTGCGAGCCACCGGCGACGCCTCCGCGCCCTGACGGATTCCTGGACGCCGCCCCAGTGAGGGTAGACCGGAGCTTCAGTTTGTTAGAGCGTGATCAAGCGGTCGTGATGCCCGAAACGCCTGCGGGCGGCGGTCGGCCCGGTTGCGTCTCGTGCCCGCTCGCGCCCGCTGCGTGCCATGGTTACTGGCCCATGGATGGCCCATGCCGGCCTCCGGATTAGTAGAAGGTCGCGGACTGCTGGTCGCCTGGTCAGCCCGTCCGTAGTTGCCGGGCAGGGTCGGCGTTGGTCGGCAGTCTTGGCTGTACGGCCGACCGTCGGGTACCACCACCCATGACCGCCTCATGGTCAGACAGCAGATGGCCCTGCGGCTCGTCGCCGCCTTCGTGGTCGGCGTTGTGCTTGCGGCTTCGGTGTCAGCCAGCTGCGAGACTCGCGTGATCAGCGGGAGCGGAACGCTGTGGTCGCACTCCTATCGTTTCCTGCATCGGCCGACTTCGGAGGCTCCTCCTCCTCGCAGGGGTCGGTCCAACTGAACGGGAGGCCGATACTGGTCAACGCCGGCCCGCGCGGGTTCTGAGCGCGAGTAGCGGTCCCGACTGGGCGGGAGTCTGGGTCCCGGCATCATCCGGCGGGTTTCATTGGGCGTGGGTTAGGGACCCGCCCTGGTCGTGGGTGTCGAGCTGGCACGCCCGCGAGCGAGCGCAGGTTCGTCCAGACCGACGACTTCAACGAGACGGGGCGCGTGTACCTCGAGCTCGTCCGCCTGGGTCGACGCCGTAGCGGCGTTAGACTCGCCGGCTATGGGACTGCTCATCTTCGGCCTCAACCTCACCCTGGATGGTTGCGTCGACCACCAGGAGGGGATCGCCGACGACGAGACACACGCCTTCTTCACCCGTCTCATGGACGAGGGCGGGGCAATGCTGTGGGGTCGCGTCACCTACGAGATGATGGAGAGCTACTGGCCGGCCGTCGCCCGCGGCGACGAGGAGGCGCCGCCGGCCATGCGCGAGTGGGCGGCCAAGCTGGAGGCCAAACCGAAGTACGTGGTGTCGTCGACGCGCAAGGACTTCCCGTGGGCCAACAGCCACCACATCGCCGGCGATCTGCGCGAGGGCGTGCAGAAGCTCAAGGACGCGACCCCGGCCGGGGTCCTCCTCGGAAGCGGCAAGCTCGCGACCGAGCTCGACCGGCTGGACCTGATCGACGAGTACAAGCTGCTCGTCCATCCCAGGATCGCCGGCCACGGCCCGACGCTGCACCAGGGCGGGCTGCCCGGCACGCGCCAGCTCGAGCTGCTCTCGGCGGAGCCGCTCCGCAACGGCGCGGTGGCCATGCACTACCGCCGCGCGCGCTGAGTCGCAGGAGTCCATCGCTGCCAGCTCACCGGCAGCGCGGCGTCCTCCTTGCGCTCACGGTGCAGCGCCGATGACTCCTATAAGGCGAGGACGTCTCGAACAGCAGGTCGAGAGCTTCGTGGATGTCGCCAGCGGCGCAGCGCTCTGCCAGTCGGACGGGCTGCGGGGTGCGTAGGCTGGTCCGGCGACTCGCCGCGACCCGGGAGAACCACCGATGATCAGATCTGGATCCTGCACCATCCGGACCGCTCGCCCGGCCGACGTCCCCGCCCTGGTCGACCTAATCGAGTCGGCGTACCGGGGGGAGCGCAGCCGGACCGGCTGGACCCATGAGGCGGACCTGCTCGGCGGCCAGCGCACTGACGCCGACATGGTGCGCGCGGCGGTAATGCACTCGGACGGCACGGTGCTGGTCGCCGAGGACGTGACGGGGGTCGTCGCCTGCTGCCAGCTGGAGCGCCGCGACGACCACGCCTACTTTGGCATGTTTGCGGTCTCGCCAGCATTGCAGGGTGGTGGGCTTGGCCGGGCCCTGCTGGCGGAGGCCGAGCGGTTTGCCGGGGAGAATTGGGGCGCCGGTGAGATGCGGATGACCGTCATCACCCAGCGGTACGACCTGATCGCCTGGTACGAGCGGCGGGGCTACACCCGTACCGGCGAGCTGACCCCGTTCCCGTACGGGGACGAGCGGTTCGGGCTGCCCCGGCGGCCGGACCTGGCGTTCGAGACCCTGGCCAGGAAGCTCGGCTGAGGGCCCGCCGGTTGCCTGGTTGCTGAGCGAGGTGCACCACGGCGACGAATCGCGGCGCACCAGGGCCCGGACAACCTCATGGGAACAGCCGACTTGCCGGCCAATCTCCCGCAACCACAGGCCTCGCGCGCTGAGTCGTCGAACCAATCCGCGATGGGGCCACCGCAGAATCCAAGGCGAACTACAGCGGCTCGGCCACCTTATCGGGGCAGGCACCATACGGCGCATCCTGGCCCACCCGCGGGTCGGCCCGCCGCCCCGCCAGCAGGACACCAACTGGCGAACATTCCTGCGTAACCAGGCCACTGGTTTGCTGGCCATCGACGTCTTCCACCTCGACACGATCCTGCTGCGGCGCCCGTACGCGCTGGTGGTCATGGAGGTGGCCACCCGGCGGGTCCACCTACTCGGCATCATGGCGCACCCCACCGGGCAATGGGTGGTCCAGCAGGCCCGCAACCTCCTCATGGACCTCGGCGAGTGTGGCAACCAGTTCTGGTTTCTCATCCGCGACGGCGATGGCAAGTACCCCGCCCTCAGCCCCCGCACCGCATGGGCCGATCGGCGATTGATCAGGCGGTCGTCCACGCGAAATGCCCCACGGCGGCGACGGCGAGGACGAGGAAGACCGCGGGAAACGCGATGTTGTGGAACACCCGCGCGCGGACGTGAGCCAGGATCGCGCCGACGAAGAACAGGACGAGGCCGACGGCTGCGGCCAATCCGAAGGGACGTACGCCGAGAAGGCCGAGCGCCAGACCGACGACGCCGGCCCCCTCGACCACCGCGAGGTAGGGGATCCACCGCGCGGACAGCCCGACCTCGGCGCAGTTGCGCATCACGAAGTCCGCCCTGATCACCTTGGCGGTCACCTCGATGGCATTGGCGAGGGCGCAAAGGCTGGTCGCGACGACCAGGACGCCCTCCAGTACGGCGATCATGACGCGCGCCGGCGCGATCGAGCAATCGGTAAGCTCATAGGTGCCTCCACGTGCGCGGGTTCATCAGGTTGTGGTCTCTCGCCCCTTCTGACGTTCGGCACGCATGAAAGGTGACCAGACGTGGAACTCGTCGAACACTTCGAGGCTTCGAGGGCCCGACTGATGTCGTTGGCCTATCGCATCGTCGGCTCGCACCACGATGCCGAAGACGCGGTGCAGGCCGCCTGGCTGCGCGCGCGGTCGGCCGACCCGGCGCAACTGGTCAACCCCGAGGGCTGGCTCACCACGGTGACGGCACGCCTGTGCCTCGACCAGCTTCGCGCCCGCCATCGCCTGCGCGAGGTCCCGCTCAAGGCCGACGACATCCCCGGCGAGCAGCTCGCGGCCGACGAGGCGTTCGTCCGTCGTGAGGACGTCTCCCGTGCGCTGCTGGTCGTGCTCGACGAACTGTCTCCCCCGCAGCGGGTGGCCTACGTGCTGCATGACCTCTTCGCCGTCCCGTTCGACGAGGTCGGGCCCGTGCTCGACACGACGGTGGCCGCGGCGAAGAAGCTCGCGAGTCGGGCGCGGATCCGGCTCAGGGACGCCCGCGCGGTCGACCTGCCGGGGTCCGCCCACCAGATGGAGATCATCGACGCGTTCCTCGCCGCGGCGCGTGGCGGCGACATCGCGCGGCTCGTCACGCTCCTGGCGCCTGACGTCGTCCGCACGGCCGACCTCGGATTCCTCGCGGACGGCGCCGCGCCTGTCGTCCGGGGCGCCTGGGCGGTCGCGAAGGAGACCAGGGCGTTCGTGGACCGCATCGCCGCCGCCGTCCCGGTCCTCGTTGAGGGTCACCCGGGAGCGGTGATCGCCCCTGGTGGGCACCCGTTCGCATTGATCCGAATCCGCGTCCACGACGGTCTCGTCACGAGCATCGACATCGCGCCCTACGAGCGCGGCACCGTGTCCCTCCCTGCTGCCTTGGGTGCGTGATTCTCAGTCCGCTCAACGATCCGAGTGGTGGCTGGGTGCCGACGCAGGCCATTGAGCGGGCCGAGCGCAGTGGCCATTCGGCCTGCTGCGCTCGGCTTTTGTTTCTGCTGGCGGAAGCCTGTTCGCTTGGTCGATCATTGTCGATGGCGTTGGCGAGCAGTGGTCCGGCCTCGTCGTCCAAGGCCACCCGGAGGGTGCCGGGCGAGGGCGGGTCATCCAGAGTGGTACGACAATGCCCATGAGGACATCCCACTGGCCGCCGCACGCGTAGCGTCGTCACCATGCCCGGCCCGCACTGGTTCTTTCGCTTCATGTACGACCGTGAGAGCGCGGCCTGGGGGCGGCGACGCGACGAGCCGGAGCATCGTGACCTGGTCGAGCGGATCGCCGATGAGTTCGCGAACGTCGTTGCGCCACCCGGACCTGTAGCCGACCTCGGCTGCGGACCTGGCGCGCACGCGCTCGCACTCGCGCGGCGCGGTTACGAGGTCGTCGGTGTCGACGGAGCACCTCGCATGGTCGAGGTCGCGCGGACACCAGCCGGGCGCGACGAGGTCGACGCGACATTCGACGTGCACGACCTCAGCGCGCCGCTCCGCTTCGCGGACGCGTCGTTCGGAGGTGTCCTCGCGATCCTCGCCCTACAGCACCTTCCGCATCCTGCGGCCTTCATCGCCGAGACTCGAACCCCTAGCCTCAGCCCTTCAGTAAGGGCTGAGGTTAACGGCTGATCATGGGTGCGAGCCCTCCCTTCCGGGCGGCCCGCACGTTATCCATGCACGCGAACGAGCGTACTGAGGAGGAGCGGGCATGGTTGCGTTCAGGATGCGACTCGCGGCATTGCTCGCCGTGGGACTGGCCCTTGGCGCGCTGCTCAGCTGGACGTCCGGCTTGTGGCCCGGCGACCATCCGCGCGCCACAGTGGACCATTGCTACGTCACCTACGACCGGTTGGAGGTCATGCACAGTCGGTGCATCGGGAACTGGAGCCGTGGTGGCCGCGGATATCAAGGGCCAGTCTACGGCGTCAACGTCGAGGAATCCTGGAAGGTCATCGACGGGGAACCTAACAGCGCCTACGAATGGGAAGTCACCATCCCGGAGTCGATCAAGCACCCGCGGGTGCTTGCCGACAGTCAGCAGGCCTGGACGCTGTCGCCGCAGGCCGTACCCCGGACTCTGGTCCCGGCCGCCTTCGCGGCCCTGCTGGTCATGATGGCCTGGTCAATCACGGCAACAGTCCAAGCCCGCAAGCCGACGCCGAACACCGCGGCCGAGGTGGCCGACCCGACAGCCAATCCGGCCTGACCCACAGATCTTCGATGACCAAGCTACGAAGGGTGCGCAGCCCGTGCTCTGCGGTCGAAACGGTGGCTGGAACTGCGCCGGTACCGTGCGCTGCACAAGGCGGGGCTGAACCTGTCGCAGACTGCTCGAGAGACAAGCCGTGCAGCAACACCGCGGCAAACCGCAGGCGGCGGATGGCCAGGTACCGCCACCACCCAGCCGCCACCGCACAGCTCCTACCGCCCGTGCCCGACCCGCAGGTCCAGCGGCAGTACACGGGCACCGCGGGTCGTGTGGAGAACAGCCAGGTCGGGGTGTTCCTGGCCTACGTGTCACCTACCGGGCGGGCGATGATCGACCGCCGGCTCTACCTACCCGAGACGTCCTGGTGCGACCGCCCTGACCGCCTCGCCGCCGCTGGCGTCCCCGAGGAGGTCGGGTTCGCCACGAAACCGGCCCTGGCCCGGCAGATGATCGCCGCCGCGTTGAACGCAGGTGCGCCCGCCGCATTCGTGACCGGCGACGAGGTCTACGGCGCCGACCCCGGCCTCCGCGACGACTCGAACAGCGCGGAATCGGCTACGTCCTGGCCGTCGGCTGCGACCGACGCGTGCACGTCAACGACGGCCGCACCCTCGTGCGCGTCGACGACCTCGCCGAGCGGATCCCCACCCGCGAGTGGCAGCTGCACAGTTGCGGGCCGGGAGCCAAAGCGATGAGTCGCCGGGTAACGCGCGGTGCGAGGAGGGCGTCACCGGCGGCGATCGTGCGGATGGCCTCCAGCAGGCGTAACGGCGGGGTGTCCTTGAGTACGAAGCCGCTGGCCCCGGCGCGTAACGCCCGAAAGATGTAGTCGTCGGGGTCGAAGGTGGTGAGGATGAGTACCCGGGCGTTGGGGTCGGCGGCGATGATGAGTTCGCTCGCCTCGATGCCGTCGAGGTCGGGCATCCGGATGTCCATCAGCACGACCTGTGGCCGGAGGTCGGCCGCGCGCATTGCCGCTTCCCGACCGGTACCGGCGACGCCGGCGACGTGCAGGTCCGGTGTCGCGACGATCAGGTCGGCGATCGTGTCGCGGTACTGCGGCTCGTCGTCGACCAGCAGTACCCGTACCGGGCCGGTCATGTCGGTAGCGGCAGGCTCGCCCGGACAGCGAAGCGATTGTCCGGTTCCATGCCCGTGGTAAGCGTGCCGCCGTGCAGCGTCACCCGCTCTCGCATGCCGAGCAGCCCGTGGCCGGGGCGGGTGGCGCCGGTGCTCGATGGAGCGTCGTTGACCACCGTGATGGTCAGCGCGCCGTCGTCGATGGCGAGACGCACGTGGCACCGGGGGGTGGTGGCGTGCCGTCGTGCGTTCGTCAGGGCCTCCTGCAGGATCCGGTACGCCAAGATCCGCACGCCGGCAGGAAGCGCCGACATCCGGCTGCGGTCGACGGTCACCGCCAGCCCTGCCGCCCTGGCTCTGTCGATGAGGCCGTCGAGGTCCACGACGTCCGGCGGGTCCAGGTCCCGGATTCCGGTCAGCACCGTTCGCACCTGGTCGAGCGCGGTGCGGCTGACCTGTTCGATCGTGTTGAGGGCGGTCGCCCGGTCGGTCCCGAGCTGGTTGGCCACCGCGGCCTTCATCGCGATCAGGCTGAGGTTGTGTGCGACGACGTCATGGATGTCGCGGGCGATGCGTAGCCGTTCCTCGACCACCGCCTGCTCGGTGCGCAGCGCGGCGAGTTGGGCGGCATGTTGTCGCCGGCCGCGGATCACCATGGCCAGGCACCAGGCCGCGCCGATGACCGCCGCGCAGGAGGCGGCCGCTGTGACCGGAGTGGTGGAAAACGTCTCGCCCCCCCGGGGCAGCCGGCAGCAGTGGCAGTCCGGGCATGATGGCGTCCACGAGACCGGGCGTCAGCACACCGGCCAGAGCACCGAAAGTTGCCAGCGACGACCGCCGGGACAGCACCACCGGGTACAGGGCGTAAGCGATCGCGTATACGACGACGTCCGCGCGCAGCCCGACGACCAAGGCGACCACCCCGGATGCGACCACGGTAGCCAACACGACGGCCGGCCACCGGCGGCGAACCGCCAGCGGTATCCCGAGCGCGGCGGCCAGGATCCAGACCACGGCCGGTGAGCCGGGCGGACGTGTCAGCACCGCGACGCTGGTCACCGCGACACCAGCCGCGACATCGATCGCGTACCGGACGGTGGCCTCCGCCCAGGCCGGCGCCGGTCCACGAACCCATCGGAGCAGCGACACGGTGCAACGGTAGCGGTCCGCGGAGGCCGCCGAATCGGACCATAGTCCGACGCGCGCGCACCCGCCGACTGCACAGACTTCGACCGTGCTCATCCGAATACTTTCCCTGATCCTGGTCGCGCTACCGGTTTCACCGACCCGGTACGAGCCCACGACCCGGCCGCCGATCGACCCGGCGGCCATCGACACGGTGGTCCGTGAGTACCGCGACGCCACCGGAATCCCTGGAGTGGCGGTCGCCGTCACCCACGGCGGGACGGTCGTGCACGTCGCCGGGTACGGGCGCACCGGCAACGGCGAGTCGGTTACCGACCGGACCGTGCTGGCCGTCGCGTCGGTCAGCAAATCGATCACCGCGCTGGCCGTTATGCAACTGGTGGACGCCGGGCGGGTCCGGCTGGATGAACCGGTGGGCGCCTATCTGCCGGAGTTTGTCATGGCCGACGCCCGGGCCGCCCGGATCACGGTCCGGCAACTGCTGAACCATACCTCCGGCATGTCCGACACCACTTACCGATCCTTCAGCGGCCCGCGGCTGCACACGCTGCAGGAGGCCGTGGCGTCGATGCGATCCGCAGGGCTGGCCGCCGATCCGGGTTCGCGGTACGAGTACCACAACCCGAACTACCAGGTCGCCGCCCGGCTGGTCGAGGTGCTCAGCGGAATGTCGTTCGACAGCTATCTGCGTGCACGGGTGTTCGGTCCGCTGGGCATGGCGGACAGCCGCACCGGCAACACCTCCAACGATCTGCCGGCCAGCGGTCGGGGGCACCTGGTCATCGCCGGTCAGGCGATCGCCGTACCGGAGCCGCCGGCGTTTGGCAACGGCTCCGGCGGGGTGCTGAGCACCGCACACGACGTGGCGAGATGGCTCATCGCGCAAAACGGCCAAGGCACGATGGTCGTCTCGGCCGCGGCGCTCGCCGAGATGCACCGCGCGCAGGCCGGCTCGTACGCACTGGGCTGGAACACCGGCCGGACCCGAGGCGGTGCGCCGCTCATCGACCACGACGGCACGATGCTGACCTTCACCGCCTACCAGGCGCTGCTGCCGGCGACCGGACACGGCATCGCCGTCATGGCCAACACCCGCACGGGCGCGAC
Source organism: Micromonosporaceae bacterium KJ-029 (assembly GCA_005402585.1). Classification (GTDB taxonomy): domain Bacteria; phylum Actinomycetota; class Actinomycetes; order Mycobacteriales; family Micromonosporaceae; genus Micromonospora. The sequence goes on from BIFP01000048.1 coordinate 245,872, forward strand.
GGCCAGCGACATCGGCTACGCGCTGGTCGACCTCGTCGAAGGCCGCCCACCGACCCCACCGAGCAGGTCGGCCATGTGGGTCGACCTCGTCATGCTCGGGCTGATCCCGCCCGCGATCGTCCTCACCGTGCGGGGCGTCCGACGGTCCCGGCGGTGGGCCGACCGGCACCGGACCCGGCGCCGGCTTCTCATCGCGGTCATGCGGCTGGCCCCGTACTCCCTGCCGATCCTGCTGCTGGCCACGCTCGACCGGGTCGCAAGCTTCCTCTACCGCGGCCGGGACATCACCTGGCTACAAACCGCCTACCTGGTTCCATCGTTCGTCCTGCTCCTAGCCGCGCTCGCCACCACATGCGGCGTGCTGCTCACCACACGGCTCTGGCGGCTGACCCGACACCGACCGGGCGCGGCCGACGCAGCCCCATGCCGATGATCTCGCCCAGTCCGGACGGCTCACCACATCAACTGACGTCGGCCTGTTGGCGCGCCGGCGACATCGTCGCGACGGCGAAGGAGAGCCTCCCGGGGCGGCTGGTGGCGGGTCGAGGTGTCGGCCGCCGGCCCGGACTACAGGTTTTTGCTCGACGACGACCGACCCTTGCCCGATCCCCGGTCGATGTGGCAGCCCTCCGATGTCCACGGCGCGACGCCGATCCGCTGACAAATGTCATCGGGCAGGTGACGCCCGTGACTGCAGGCCGAGGGGTGCGCTCCGGCAGCGTGGGAGCATGCCAGACTCTTCACGCCCCCCTGCTCGCCCGGCCGTCGTCAACGTTCGATCGGTCTCCTGCCGGTACGGCGACTACGTCGCCGTCGACGATGTCAGCCTGGCCGTGCCTCGCGGCAGCATCCATGCACTCCTCGGCACGAACGGCGCGGGCAAGACGACGCTGCTGGAAACGATCCAGGGGTTTCGCCGTCCCGCGGCCGGGAGCGTGCGGGTCTTCGACGCCGACCCGTGGTCGCACCGCGCGGCCGTCGCCGCCAGGACGGGCACGATGCTGCAGGAGTCCGGGCTCGTGGACGAGATGACGGTCACCGACCAGCTCTCGCTCTGGAAGGGGGTCAGCGTCCGGGAGGACGAGATCGGCAGGGTGCTCGAGCTGGTGGGGCTGACGCACCGCCGGAAGGTGCCGGTCGCTGTCCTGTCCGGGGGCGAGCGCCGACGCCTGGACTTCGCGATGGCGCTGTGGGGCGACCCGGAGCTCGTCGTCCTCGACGAGCCGACGACTGGCCTCGACCCGCAGTCCCGCCGCACGATGTGGTCGATCATCCGCGACCTCAACGACCGCGGGGCGACGGTGCTGCTCACCACGCACTACCTCGACGAGGCGCAGGGCCTCGCCGACTCCGTGACGATCCTCGACAGGGGCCGCGTCGCGGTGAAGGGACGGATGTCGGACGTCCTCGCCGCGATACCGTCCCGCATCGCGTTCGAGGTCGCCGCCTCCCCCGAGGCGCTCGACGAGCTCGACCGGCGGGTGTCCGGCGAGTTGGGCCGGATACCCGCCGGAGGAGGGGATTCGGGTCACGCCGGGGAGTCGGTCACGATCCGCACCCCCGCACCGCAGGACGACGTAGCCGCGGTCGTCGACTGGGCGCGCGCGCACGGTGCGCGTCTGGAGCGATTCCGCTGCGCACCCGCTTCGCTCGAGGAGGTCTTCTTCGAGCTACCCTCGCTCGCCCCCGGAAAGGCCGGCCGATGACCTCCTCCCCTACGACTTCGGTGCCGGCGAAGCCGGCTGCCCGGCTCGTCCGCGCGCTCATGGCCGCGGAGCTGCGCGTTTTCCTCCGCCAGCCCGTGATGCTCGCTCTCACGCTGCTGCTGCCCGCCGGGCTCCTCGCGATCACCGCGATCGCCGAGACCACCGGCGGCGCCGCCGCCTGGGCGCAGATCGCGGGCCGGAACATGGTCGCGGCGCAGTGCATCACCGTCTACTTCGTCGCCCTGAACACCGTGACCGCCCGCCGTCACACGCTCGCGCTCAAGCGGCTGCGCACCACGGCGCTGCCCGGCCCGGGCATCGTCGCCGGGCTGCTGACACCGCCGCTGCTCGTGGGCGCGTTCCAGCTGACCGCGATCCTCGCCGGCCTCGTGTTGCTGGGGTCGCCGCCGCCCGAGCAGCCGTGGCTCGTCGCGGCCTCCGCCGTGCTCGGGACCGTGATCGCGGCGTTCGCCGGGGTCGTGACGAGCGCGTTCACCGCCACGCCCGAGAAGGCGCAGTGGACGATGCTTCCGCTGTTCGTCGCCGCCATGGGCTCGGTCGCGGTGCTCCCCTCGCTCGACGACGGCATCGGAAGCGCCGCGCTCCGGCTCGTGCCGATGGTCGCGAACGCCCACCTCACCAGCGACGCCTGGTGGTCGGCCGCGCCCGACTTCGGGCAGGTCGCGCTCGACCTTGCGATCATGGTCGTGTGGATCGGGGCGCTCGGCGTCCTGTCCGTGCGTACGTTCCGCTGGGAGCGGCGGCGCTGAGCGCGACGCGGAGCGAGGAGGACAGGATGGATGCACTGACGGCGGGTGGCCGGGACCGGTTCCGCGCCATCACCGTCTACGTGCGCGCCACGCACGCGGTCCTCGCCGCCGCGTCCGCCGTCGCGCCCGTCATCGCCCTGCTGCTCGTCCCGCCGCCGGTCGTCACGTCGGTCGCCGTCGTCGTGCTGGGAGCGATCGTCGCGACGGGCGGCGCGGTGCTCGCTTCCCCGGGCTTTGCACCAGCGGGACCGCTCGTCCGGGCGTTCGCCTCAGGGCCCCGTCGGGCGGCGCTCGGCGTGCTCGTCGTCGCCGCCGCAGTCTCGCTGGTCGTGGTCCTGCCGGAGACCGGTGGGCAGGTCTCGCTCGCGGCTGCGCCCATGGCATGGGCGCTGCGGGCGATCTGCGACGGCTCGTTCTGGTCCGGGATCGTCCGCGTGGCCGGCGCGACCGCCTTGGCGGGACTCGTCGTCGCGCTGGTCGCCGCGGCGGCCGGGACCGGCTGGAACCCGCTCACTCTCGGCGTCGCGGCGCTGCTCGCCCTCGGCGTCCTCGGGCAGGACGCGATATACCTGCTCGCGATCGAACTCGATGACCTCCGGGAGCTGGAGGCCGAACGGGCCGTCCGCACCGAGCGCAAGCGGTTCGCGGGCGACCTGCACGACATCCAGGGCCAGCACCTCGGCCTCATCGCCGTGGAGGCCGTGATCGTGGGCCGGCTCATCGCCGCGGGTCGGACCGACGAGGCCGCCCGGCACGCCGCCCGGGTGCAGGAGGTCGCGACCGCTGCGCTCGACGAGCTGCACCGCGTCGTGCACGCCTACCGCGAGGTTTCGCTCGACGCCGAGATCGCGAACGCCGCCCGCGTCCTCGAGGCCGCCGGCATCGCCGCGGACGCCCGGGCGGGAGAGCCCGCCGCGCTGCCGGCGTCCCACGACCGGCTTCTCGGACTGACCGTGCGGGAGGCCGTCACCAACGTGCTGAAGCACACCCGCGCCGAGTCCTGCCGCATCGAGACCGGCCCGACGGAGCGCGACGGCCGGCGCGGGGTCCGGCTGACGGTCGTCGACTCCGGCCCGTCCGCCGCGGTCCCGACGCCTGGCCCTGCGGGAACCGGCCTCGCCGCGCTGCGCGAGCGCTTCGCCGGCCTCGGCGGTCGTCTCGACTTCTCCGCGTCCGAGACGGGCGCGACGCTCGACGCCTGGCTGCCCATCCCGGAAGGACCACCGTCATGACCGACTCCCCGATCCGCGTGCTCCTCGCCGACGACGAGGTCCTCCTCCGCGAGGCCGTCATGGCGCTCCTCAGCCTCGAGGACGGCATCGAAATCGTCGGCACGGCCCAGGACGGCCGCGACGCCGTCGCGCTCGTCGCCCGTACCCGTCCGGACGTGGCGGTGCTCGATCTGGAGATGCCCCGGATGGACGGCGTCGAGGCCGCGACCGCCATTCGAGCGGCAGCGCCCGGCACCCGCGTCGTGCTCCTCACCCGGCACGCCCGGCCAGCGATCCTCCGACGGGCGCTCAACGCGGGCGTCTCCGCGTTCGTGACCAAGGCGACCTCGGTAAAGGAGCTGCCGAGCATCCTCCGCCAGGTGTCGCGCGGCGGCCGGTACGTCGACGGCACGGTCGCCGCGGCCGCGCTCTCCGAAAGCGACTGCCCGATCACCAACCGCGAGATCGACGTGCTGCGGGAGTCCCTGGACGGCGCGACCGTCCGCGTCATCGCCGAACGCACGCACCTCGCCCCGGGCACCGTGCGCAACTACGCATCCACCGCCATGGCCAAGCTCGGCGCGGCCACCCGGGTCGAGGCGGCCCGGATCGCCTGGCGCGAAGGCTGGATCTAGACGGCAGGCCCGTTCACCGGCGGCGTCGCCACTTCGGGATCCCCGCCGCGGCGCGCACGACGAAATACGCGACCAGCGCGGCCATGACCAGCCAACGCCAGGCCTCGCCGAGCCGGTCCGGGAAGACGACGAACAGCAGCAGCGCGACCGCGCCGATCTGCAGGACGGCGGCCAGAAGCTCGCGCGCCGGAGTGGACGCCGGCCCGGCGCCCATGAGGTCCATCGCGAGGCTCGGGCGCGGGGCGGGAGACGGCGGCTGTTCGTCGTACCATCTGCTCATGCCCCCACGCTCCCGCACGGCGAGCGAGGACGGCAGGCACAGGTGTCACGGGCCCGATGACAAACGTCACCGGCGATCCCGACCACGCCGCCGAGCACCCGGGGGCGCTGGATCGCGTCCGCGTTGGCTCCAAGTGCGTTGGCTGCCGGGATGGTAGCCCTACCGACGCACGATCGGCGGCGTGAGCGGATGGGCAGCAGTTGTATCTGGCTGGTAGACATACCGCCGTGGTCGATATTCCGCAAACGCCGAGTTCGCCCTGCCCAGGGTGTGCTGGCACGCGTGTGGCTACGGGTGTGCGCACGGACATAGACCAGCAGACCCTCCGGTTGTGGCGGCCAACGCGGCGAGGATGGGGCCGTCGAGACGTGACCTCGGTCCGCGCTTTGGCCTGCGTCACGTGCGGCCTCGTAACCTTCCACGCGGCAGACCTTCCCCGCCTCCAGTCCGAGGCGGAGAAGCATCCCGAGTTGTTCAGCTGGGAGGATTAGCCGGACCAGCACACTGCGCTTGTTGATCCACGTCAACGGTGACAACGGAGCACCAACGGGCCCTAACCTTCTGATCCGTAGTCGGATGTCAGCAATTCCAAACGTTTCGGCCGGAAAGGTCCGTAACGGTGTCACCGGAGCGTGGGTTGGGCTTCGGTGTCCTGATGACGGTCTCGCGTTTCCTTCTGCCGTTGGTGCGAGCGGCAAGCAGGCCGAGTCTTGGGTCAGTGAGCAGACCCAGCGTGCCGCCGACGAGCGGCTGATGGTCGCCGTCCCCATGTCCCTGCTCGCCGCTACCCGCTGCCCCCAGACCAACCGGCACAACGCCAGCGACCGGGGCCTTCGACAACCTGGCCCCACGCGCCTGTCGGGAGCCCTCAGCCCGACGCCGCCGCCCGCTGCCCGTACCTCTCGGCTGCACGCGCCTTGGCCTTCTCGGCCTCCACCTCGCGGTCCCGGGGAGGCGCTTTCGTCACGAGGCTGCCCAGTAGGGTCCGGGTGGCCGCCGTGACAGCACGGACCGCCTCCCCGAACGCCTCCTCGTTGGCCGCGGACGGCCGTGTCGTGCCGCTGACCTTGCGCACGTACTGGATGGCGGCGGCTTCGATCTCGTCGTCGGTCGCAGGTGGCTCGAAGTTGTGGAGCACGCGAATGTTCCTGCACATGCCCACTACCATGCCACGCCGAGCCGACACCAGGAGGAAGGGTTCCCGCGCCTCTGGACGAGGGAGAATGTCAAATCCGGCCCGCCACCACCCGACCCAGCTTCACCAACGGCTCACGGTTCTCCTCCGGGTCGTTGAGCCGGACCAGGTGGATCACGACCCAGACGTCCGCCTTGCGGATGAAGACGTCGTTCGCCGGCCCGTCCAGGTACGCCTCGTCACCGATCCCCGGCAGTTCCTCCAGTTCGTGCCCGAGCGTCCGCGCGATGTCGAGTGTCTTCTTCGCGCCGTCGCCGACGTACACCTCCAACTGGCCGGTCGGGCCGGTGGGCGGCGCCGTCCAGCTGCACCCCTGTGGCGAGGACACCTTGGGGCCGAGCTTGAGCCGGACCAGTGCCGCCGCCTCCTTGTCGGTCACCAGGTCGCAGCCCTTTGGTGCCGGCTTGTCCGCCGGGGCGGCCGAGGCCGCGTCATCCACGGGACTCGCCGAGTCCACCGGACTGGCGGGATCCACGGGGGTCGTCACCGACGTGTCGCGGTCGGCGCCGGAAGGTTGGGCTGCCTCGTCCGATCCTCCGCACGCCGAGGTGGCGAGCAGCAGCACCACTGCCGGCGTCACGATCAGCCAGCGGCCGACACCCACCCGCGCGGTCACCATTCCCCCACCGGAAGCTGCTCGTCGAGCGCCGGACAGTACTCCATGGTGTACTCCGACACCGGCGGCATGACCGTCCTGAGTTTCTCGGCGGCCTTGCCGAGGCGGGCGTAGACCTCGGGGTCTTCGGCCATGCTCTTGCCCGAGGCGTCGATGACCGCGGCGTAGAACTCGCTGAGCGCCGCCGCCTCGGTCTTGATCTCGGCCGGCGCCGCTGCCTTCAGCTCCCTGAGCCGGGCGTGTGCCTGGTCCACGTCGGCCTTCTGGCCACCCGCGTCCGGCGCGAACAACGGTTCCACCGAGTCATTGAACGCCTTCACCACGTCGCACCAGCTGTCACCGTCCCCCGGCTTGGCCTGGTCGGTCGCCTTCCCGGCATCGGCCTGGGCCGTCGCGCCCGCATTGTCGGCCGTGCTGGCGCCGCCCGCGGCCGGTGCCGAGCCGTCGGGTTCGCCGCCGCAGCCCGCCAACAGGAGCGCGACCGCCAGCGCGGCAAGGCCCCCTCGAATCCGTCTCATCGATCTCTCCTCCGACGTGAGCGAGCTGACCGCCTCGCCTGCGTCCGCCAACCCCACAGCACGTGCCGGCAACTCGGTTGCCGACGGCGAGGCGCACGTCCGTCCACGTGACCAGTCTGATCGGCCGGTTTCGGGGGCGGTTCAGGAATTGTTCAGGCGCGGGGCGGGCCCGCTCCGGGAGGGGCGGAGGTGGCGGGTTCGACACCGATCTCCCGCATCCGTGCGGCGTACTCCTGGTACCGGCGGCTGGCCTCGCCGTGCCGCCCGACGGCCGACAGCGCGCCGATCAGCCCAAGGTGGGCCGGCTCGTCGTAACCGTCCTCGGTGGTCAGCCGCAGGTACCAGCCGATCGCCGCCTCGGCGCGACCCAGTTGCAGGCACCGCCGGGCCAGCCGGTGGATCACTTCGCGATGCAGGTCGGCCAGGACGGCACGGGGTCGCCGCACCGAGTCTCCGACCAGCTCACCGTCGTCGTGGAGATCGCCGGTGTACATGGCCACCACCGCCTCCAGGCGACTCAGGAGGCCGGTGCCGCCGTCGGCACGGGCACCGCCGCCGGCCGGCGGCGCCTTCGTCGTGCTCGCGCCGTCGGCCGCGATGGCCGCGCGGGCCGCCTCGTAGAAGCGGAGCGCGTCCACCGCGACGTGCGCCGGATTGATCCGTACGCTGGCCGGGTCGGTGGCGAGGTACCGGTCGGCCGGATGCCGCCGATCCGGGTCGAGTACGCCCCGAACTGTCGAGATCAGGACCGACAGGCGGCGTAGCGCCACCTCGGTTCGGGTCTGCGGCCACAGCGCGGTGGCGAGGGCGTCGCGGGCCACCGGCTTCCCGAGCTGCCCGGCCACCATCCTGAGCAGATCCCGGGCCTTGCGGGACTGCCAGTTGCCCACCGGCACCGGCACCCCGGCCAGTCGCACGGTGAACTGGCCCAGGGTCAGCACCTCCACCTCGGGCACCGGTGTCGGCCCGATCGCCGCCAACGGGCCGGCGACATGCCAACCACCTTCCAGCACACCGATCTGGCACAGCCGTTCGTACGCGATCTCCTCCGCCACCCGATCGTCGGCCAGACGCGCCTGAAGGAGCGCGTTGGTGGCGAGCGCGAACTCGTTGCCGAGTTCGGCCCAGATCGCCGCCGCCTCGACCAGGTTGGCGAGCAGGCGACGCACGGCCCCGGTGGAGGTCACCCCGGGACCGGCCCGGTGGGAGGCGAGCGTCGCGAGTTCCATGGCTTCGGCCAGACCTGCGGCGTCGCGGCGGCGGCCGGCCTCTGCTCGGACCCGTTCGCCGTACCGCAGCGCGGCCTGTGGATCACCGGAGCAGAGGGCGACCCAGCCCGCGGCCAGTTCGGCGACGGTGGGCCCGGCTGCGCTGGGCATCGACAGGGCCCGCTCGGCGTGCCGGGCCGCCGCGACCGGATCGTCGGCATAACTGATCCGGGCCAGCCCCGCGCAGGCCTCGACCAACACCTGGGCGTTGCCGTCCGGCTCGCCCATCGCCAGCGCCGCCCGGTAGGCGGCCACCGCCTGGTGGGTCGCGCCCCGGACCCGGTGCACCCGGGCGGTCAGCGTCAACCCGAAGGCCGCCAGCGGCGATCCGGCCCGCTGCCACAGCGCCAGAGCCTCGTCCGCGTCGCTCCGCGCGCGGCGCAGGTCGCCCAGCCCCAACCAGGCTTCAGCCCGGTTGTGCAGCGCCAACGCGAGCAGCATCTGGTGTCCGAGCAACTCGCCGAGCCGGACCGCCTCAGCGAGTTCCTCGACGGCCGATCGGTAGCGTCCCTCCTCCACCAGCCGTGAGCCGACGTTGCACCGGATCCGGAGTTGCTGGCCGAAGTCACCGGCTCGTTCGGCCGCCGCCAACGCCCGGGCGTACGCGTGCTCGTTGCCGGCCCGGTCGCCGTCGCCGAACGCGGCCAACGCCTGCGCGAGGTACGCCGCCGCCATCGCGGAGTCGTCCCCGCTCTGCTCCGCGACCCGGACGGCGTCCCCGGCGAGTTGCCGGGTCTGCGCCTGGTCGCCTTTCGCCCAGCGGGTCGCGGCCCAGCCGGCGAGCACCTGGGCCTGGTCCGCCAGCGCCGACGCCCGGTGGCGGTCCCCGAGGTCGAGGTCCGCGCGCCGGTAACAGGAGTCGGCCGCGTCGAACCGCCCGCGCTGGTGCAGCAGTACGCCGAGGCGCCAGGCCAGCCCCGCCGGCAACGGCACGTCCGCCGGAACGGCCTCGAGGTGGCGGAGGGCCTCGTCGTAGTGCCCGCCGTGGATGGCCGCCTCGACCGGAACGAGAACCTCAAGCATCCGTCACGACCACCCGCGTCGGTGGTCGTCGGAGGTTGCCGGCCGCGCCGGTCGAGCACCGCGCAGCCATGCTGGCCGACCGGTACGTTCGCGGACGCGGCCCGACCGTCCTCCCACCGGATCGAGTTTAGTGTGGCGTGGGGTGACCGTCGGCGGTCGACCGGCACCCGGGGCGGCGTGTCGGGTCACCGGAACAGGAGCGACCAGTGGCGCTCAGCTGGGGGTGTCGCGGTGGCGGAACGCCGCCAGGCCGACGGCCAGGAGGGCGGCGGCCACGGCGGTCAGTCCCAGCAGCGGCGCCACCGCCGGCTCGACGGCGGGCACCGAGGGCACGTGGGTGTAGGGGGACAGGTTCAGCGCGGCCTGCGGCAGGTCCAGCACGGCGCCCAGTTGCCCGAGCAGCAGGAAGCCGATCAGCACCGCCCAGCTCAACGCGACCGACCAGCGCGGCAGCGCCCCGAACAGGACGGTCACCACCCCGGCGACCACCAGCAGGGCCGGCAACCGGAGCAGCGCCGCCCCGCCCAGCTCGACCGTCCAGCCGATCGGGTCACCGGTCGCCAGGCCGTACCCGAGGCCGGTGGTGACGCCGCCCAGCAGCACCAGCGCCAACGCACCGAGGACGGCGCCGAGCACCTGCGTACCGAGCCACCGGGTGCGGCTGACCGCGGTGGCGAGCAACGACTCCAGCACGCCGTCGGTCTCGTCGCCGCGGGTGCGCAGCAGGGCCTGCACGACGTACGCCCCGATGGTCAGCGCGAACAGCCCGAGCATCGTCGACAGATACGCGTCGACCAGCCCCGACCCGCCGCCGAGCTGGGCGATCATCTCGGCCGTCGCGGGGTTGTCGGCGATCAGGTCGGCCACCTCGTGACCGGCCACCCCCATCGAGAGGCCGAGCACCGCCACCGCGACCGCCCAGCCGGCCAACGCGCCGCGGTGCAGCCGCCAGGTCAGCCCGGCCGGGCTGAGCAGCCCGGCGGCGGCCTGGGCCGGCCCCCGCCGCGCGGCGAGCAGTCCGGCGCCGACGTCGCGGCGTTCGGCCAGCAGGAAGGCCACGGCGACCCCGGCGAGCAGCAGCGCGACCGGCAGCGCGAGGACTAACCAGCGTTCCCCGCCGAAGGCGCGCACCTGGGTACCCCAGCCCAGCGGCGAGAGCCAGGTCGGCCAGGCGCTGTCCAACCGGATTCCGCCGGCGCCGGGCGTACCGAGCACGTCACCGGCGGCCCGCAGCAGGAACGCGACGCCCACCGCGGCGGCGGCGAGCGCGTTCGCGCCCCGGGAGGTGACCGTGAGCTGGGCGGTGACGGCGGCGACGCCGGTGAAGGCGATGCCGACCCCGCCGATCGCCGCGGCCGCCGACACCGAGCCGGCGACCGGCAGCCCGGCGCCGATGAAGGCGAGCGTGAGCAGCCCGACGGCGAGCAGGTTGGCGCCGGCCACCACCACCAGGGCGGCGGTGAGCAGCGCGTACCGGCCGACGGCGGAGGCACCGAGCAGTTCGGCGCGCCCGGTCTCCTCGTTCTGCCGGGTGTGCCGGACCACGGCGAAGGTGCTCAGCAGCGCGACGAGCAGGGCCAGGGTGAGGTACGTCTCGGTGACCACCACGGCGCCGAGTTCGGTGCTGGCCACCGGGCCGTTGAAGGCGCGGGCGACCACACTGGTGGTGGCGGCCTCGGCGTACCCGAGGCGGGCCTGCTCGTCGGGGTAGACGCCGGCGACGCTCTCGGCGAGGGCGTAGCCGATCAGGGGCGTGCCGAGCACCCAGATGGCCAGGCGGATCCGGTCCCGGCGCAGGGCGAGCCGGGCCAGCCGCCCGGCGCCGGTGAAGCTGCTCATCGGGCTCCTCCGACGGGGGCGGGTCGGTTGCCGTTGACGCTGTCGCCGTAGTGCCGCAGGAACAGCTCCTCCAGGGTCGGCGGGGTGCTGGTCAGGGCCCGGACCTCGAACCGGATCAGGTGGCCGAGGAGGGTGTCGAGGTGCTCGGGCTCGACCTCCAGCCGGATGCGGCCGTCGACCGGCCGGACCCCGTGCACCCCCGGCAGGGCCTCCAGGCCGGTTGGCGGGCGTCCGGTTTCGACGGTCACCGTGGTGCGGGCCAGGTGGCGCAGCTCGGCGAGGGTGCCGGCCTCCACCACGCGGCCCTCGCGGATGATGCTGACCCGCTCGCAGAGCGCCTCGACCTCGGCCAGCACGTGGCTGGAGAGCAGCACGCTCGCACCGGCCTGGGTGAGCTGGCGAACCTCCGCCTGGAACACCGCCTCCATCAGCGGGTCCAGCCCGGAGGTGGGTTCGTCCAGGACGTACAGCTCGACGTCGGAGGCGAAGGCGGCGACGATGGCGACCTTCTGCCGGTTGCCCTTGGAGTAGGTGCGGCACTTCTTCGTCGGGTCCAGGTCGAAGCGTTGCAGCAACTCGTCGCGGCGGCGCTGGTCCAGCCCGCCGCGCAGCGCGCCGAGCAGGTCGATCGCCTCGCCGCCGGAGAGGTTGGGCCAGAGGTTGACGTCGCCCGGCACGTACGCCAGCCGACGGTGCAGCGCGACCGCGTCCCGCCACGGGTCGCCGTCGAGGACCCGCACCTGACCGGAGTCGCGGCGGAGCAGGCCGAGCAGGATCCGGATGGTGGTGGACTTGCCGGAGCCGTTCGGCCCCAGGAAGCCGTGCACCTCCCCCGGTTCCACCCGCAGGTCGAGCCCGTCGAGCGCGCGGACGGCGCCGAAGGTCTTGACGAGGTTGTCGATCGAGATCACGGACATGGCGCCTCCCGCCGTACCGGTGCCGACTCCTCCACTGTACTGACCGAAGGTAAGGGATTGCGACGACCGCCCCGTACGCCGGTCAGTGGCGACTACCCTGGACGCCATGACCTGGGAGGAGACCGACAGCACCCGCAGCCGGATCCTGCGCGCCGCGCTCGACCTGTTCTCCGAGCACGGCTACCAGCGCACGTCGCTGCGGCAGATCGCCGAGCGGCTGCGACTGACCAAGGCCGCGATCCTCTATCACTTCCCGAGCAAGGCGCACCTGCTCACCGCGCTGGCCGAACCACTGGTCCGCGACCTGGAGACCCTGCTGGAGGAGGCCGGGGCACGGCCACCCGAGCGGGCCCGGTGGGCGTTGCTGGAGGGCTGGGTGGATACCATGCTCGCCCACCGGGACCCGCTGGGCATGCTCTTCCACGACCTCGCGCTGGTCGATCGGGGCACCAACTACCAGCGGCTGCTGCAGATCGCCATGCGGGCAAACGAGATCGTCGCCGGCCCGGACGCCGGACGGCGGGAACGGGTCCGGGCGGTGCAGGCGATCGCGATGTGCGGCGACCCGGTGCTCTTCTTCACCGACGTGCCCGCGGAAGTGCTCCGGGCCGACATGCTCGACGGCGTCCGCCGCCTGCTCGCCGACGACCCCGGCCCCGACCCCCGGTCCGCCGCCGACCGCACCGACGCCTCTGCCGGCGACTTCCCGCCGGCCGACGGCGAGAGCCTCCGGGGCGCCGGCCGGCACGGCACCGGGCGGGTGGGGCGGCGGCAGCCGGGGCGACCCCGGTCGATGAGCCCGGAGCAGGTGCAGGCGGCCCGTCGGATGCACACTGCCGGCACCCACTCGGCCGACGAGATCGCCGTCGAGTTCGGGGTCTCCCGGGCGACCGTCTACCGCCATCTCGATTCCACGGCCAATACCGAGACAGTATTGAGCTAGTTTCGAGACGGGCCAGGGCAGGCCTCCCGGCCGGCTCAGCCCACGTCGACCCAGTCGAGCGTGCGCCGTACCGCCTTCTTCCAACCGGCGTAGCCGGCCGCGCGCTGCTGCGCCGACCAGGACGGCTGCCAGCGCCGACTCTCGTTCCAGTTCTCGCGCAACTCGTCGGTGTCCGTCCAGAAACCGACGGCCAGGCCCGCCGCGTAGGCCGCACCGAGCGCGGTGGTCTCGGCGACCACCGGCCGGCTGACCGGCACGCCGAGGATGTCCGCCTGTAGCTGCATGCACAGGTCGTTGACGGTGACGCCGCCGTCGACCTTGAGCGATTCCAGGGGTACGCCGGAATCCTGCGCCATCGCCTCCGCCACGTCCCGGCTCTGGTAGCAGATTGCCTCCAGGGTGGCCCGGGCGATGTGGGCGTCGGTGTTGTAGCGGGAGAGGCCGACGATGGCGCCCCGGGCGTCGGAGCGCCAGTACGGGGCGAACAGTCCGGAGAAGGCGGGTACGAAGTAGACCCCGCCGTTGTCGGCGACCTGGCGGGCCAGGTCCTCGCTCTGCGCCGCGCTACTGATGATCTTCAGTTGGTCGCGCAGCCACTGCACCGCCGAGCCGGTCACGGCGATGGATCCCTCCAACGCGTACGTCGGCGCCTCACCGGCGAACTGGTAGCAGACCGTGGTGAGCAGTCCGGCCTTGGACCGGACGATGTCCGTACCGGTGTTGAGCAGCATGAAGTTTCCCGTACCGTAGGTGTTCTTCGCCTCGCCCGGCGCGAAGCAGACCTGGCCGACCGTGGCCGCCTGCTGGTCGCCCAGGTCCCCGGTGATCCGGACCGGCCCGCCGAACGGGCCGTTCGGCAGGGTGCTGCCGTAGGCGTGCGGGTCCGACGACGGGCGGATCCGCGGCAGCATGGCGCGGGGGATGCCGAAAAACGACAGCAGCTCGTCGTCCCAGTCCAGCGTCTCCAGGTTCATCAGCATGGTGCGGCTGGCGTTGGTGGGGTCGGTGACGTGGACTCCGCCGTCGGTGCCGCCGGTCAGGTGCCACAGCAGCCAGGTGTCGGTGTTGCCGAAGACGGCCTCACCCCGTTCGGCTGCCTCACGGACTCCGTCGACGTTGTCGAGGATCCACTGGATCTTGCCACCGGAGAAGTAGGTCGCCGGTGGGAGGCCGGCCTTGCGGCGGATCACCTCGCCTCGCCCGTCACGCTCCAGCGCCGAGGCGATACGGTCGGTGCGGGTGTCCTGCCAGACGATGGCGTTGTGGTACGGCCGGCCGGTGCGCCGGTTCCACACCACCGTGGTCTCCCGCTGGTTGGTGATGCCGAGGGCCGCCAGGTCGGACGCGGCCAGGCTGTGCATGTTCATCGCCGTCCGGACGACGGTCTGGGTCCGCTCCCAGATCTCCACCGGGTTGTGCTCCACCCAGCCGGCCCGCGGCATGATCTGCTGGTGTTCGAGCTGGTGGCGACCGACCTCGTTGCCACCATGGTCGAAGATCATGAATCGGGTGCTGGTGGTGCCCTGGTCCACGGCGCCGACGAAGTCAGCCATCCGGAGTCCCCCTTGTCGTCGTGGTCGTCCGGTCGATCCTTCCCGATCTCCGCGCCCGGCGGTACGTGGCCGGTACTCACCTTCACCGGTTTGAAAAGCGCCACCCGGGGTTGTCGATCCGGCGGGAAGCCGTTCGTGTAGAGGGTGAGGAGCCGGCAGCCGAACCGGCCACCGACGAAGGGACCAGAGCCGTGCCGCAGTACCTGCTCACCATCTACCAACCCGACGGTGACCCGCCGCCGCCGGAAGTACTGGAGCCGATCATGCGGGACGTCGAGGCGGTCAAGCAGGAGATGAAGGACGCCGGCGCCTGGGTCTTCTCCGGCGGGCTGCACCCGCCGAGCACGGCCACCGTGGTTCGGGGCGCCGACGGCGACACGCTGCTGACCGACGGGCCGTACCTGGAGGGCAAGGAGCACGTCGGAGGCTTCACCATCGTGCGCGCGCCGGACCTCGACGCGGCGCTGGAGTGGGGCGGCAAGCTCGCCGGGGCGCTGCGCCTGCTGCCGGTCGAGGTCCGCCCGTTCTACGACGAGGAACCGAACTGACCGTCGAACAGGTCTACCGCGCCGAGTACGCGCGGGCGGTGGCCGTCCTGGTCCGCGTCTTCGGCGACATCGACGTCGCCGAGGAGGCGGTCCAGGACGCCTTCGCCGCGGCGATGACCCACTGGCCGGTGTCCGGCGTACCGCCCAGCCCGGCCGGCTGGATCATCACCACCGCCCGCCGCCGGGCAATCGACCGGCTGCGGCGAGAGGCCACGCGGGACGACCGGCACGCCCAGGCGGCGCTGCTGCACGCGCGCGACGAACCCGCCGAGGAGAGCCCCGTGCCCGACGACCGGCTGCGCCTGATCTTCACCTGCTGCCATCCGGCGCTCGCCCCGGCCGCCCGGGTCGCGCTGGCGCTGCGGCTGCTGGGCGGCCTCACCACCGCCGAGATCGCCCGCGCCTTCCTGGTACCGGAGCCGACCATGGCGCAGCGCCTGGTCCGGGCCAAGGGCAAGATCCGGGACGCGCGCATCCCGTACCGGGTACCGAAGGACGCCGATCTGCCGGACCGTATCCGATCGGTCCTGGCGGTGGTGTACCTGATCTTCAACGAGGGGTACGCGGCCAGTTCGGGCGAGCAGCTCACCCGGCCCGACCTGTGCGCGGAGGCGATCCGGCTGGGCCGGCTGCTGGCCGAGCTGATGCCGGACGAGCCGGAGGTGCTCGGACTACTCGCGCTCATGCTGCTGGTCGAGGCGCGCCGGCCGGCCCGCACCACGGCCAACGGCGACCTGGTGCCGCTGGCCGAACAGGACCGCGCCCGCTGGGACCGGACGCTGATCGACGAGGGCCAGGTGCTGGTCCGCCGGTGCCTGCGGCGCGACCGACCGGGCCCGTACCAGATCCAGGCCGCCGTCAACGCGGTGCACAGCGACGCCCCCAGCGTGGCGGAGACCGACTGGCGCCAGGTGGTGACGCTGTACGACCAGTTGCTGGCGGTCGCCCCGAGCCCGGTGGCCGCGCTCAACCGGGCGGCGGCGGTGGCCGAGGTCGACGGCCCGGCCGCCGCGCTCGCCCTGATCGACCGGCTGGACCTCGCGGACTACCACGTCTGCCACGCCATCCGCGCCGACCTGCTGCGCCGGCTGGGCCGGGCGGACGAGGCCGCCGCCGCGTACGAGGCGGCCATCGCCCGCACCGGCAACGCCGCCGAGCGCGCCTTCCTGGCCCAGCGCCGGGCGTCGCTGCCGGCCCAGCCGTGATCACGCCGAGCCTGACGGGGCAGCCCTAGGCTGCGGGGACGAAATGCGGGGCCGGAGACGCGGAGGAATGATGGAAATCGACGTCGCCATCGTCGGGACCGACGGCGGACACCGACACCTGGAGCACACCGATGCGGTATGACCTTCGCGGCCGGACCGTCCTGATCACCGGCGCCTCCCGCGGCATCGGCGCCCAGCTGGCCCGGGGCGCCGCCGCCCGGGGCGCCCGGGTCGCCCTGGTCGGGCTGGAACCGGTGCTGCTGAAGCAGGTCGCCGAGCAGGTCGACGGGCACTGGTACGAGTGCGACGTCACCGACCAGGCCGGGCTGGAGGACGCGGTGGCCTCCACCATCGACCGGTACGGCGGCATCGACGTGGTGGTCGCCAACGCCGGCATCGCCAACCTCGGCACCGTCGCGACCGGGCCGGTCGACGCGCTGGTACGCACCATCGACGTGAACCTGTCCGGGGTGGTCCGTACGGTCAGCACGGCGCTGCCGCACGTGGTCGCCGCCCGGGGCCACGTCCTGATCGTCTCGTCGGCGGCGGCCTTCGCCGCGATGCCGGGCATGGCCGCGTACTCCGCGTCGAAGGCGGGGGTCGAACAGTTCGGTAACGTGCTGCGCCTGGAGAACCGGCGGCGCGGGCTGACCGTCGGCACCGCCCACCCGATCTGGATCGACACCGACCTGGTCCGGGACATCCGCGACGACCTCGCGTCGTTCCGGGCCGCGCAGCGCAGGCTGCCCTGGCCGTTGTCCACGGTGGTCAGCGCCGAGCGGTGCGCCGAGGCGCTGCTGCGCGGCATCGAACACCGCCGGCGCAAGGTGTACGTGCCCCGCTCGATCGCGCTCGCCCAGGCGCTGCGGCCGGTGGTGCTCAGCGGGCTGTCCGACGCGTTGATCACCCGCTTCGGTGGTGCGGAACTGGTCGAGCAGATGGAGGACGAGGTACGTCGGCTCGGGCGCTCCTTCGGCCGGACGTCGGTGGAGGGTGGCGGTTCGTGACGGTTCACTTCCGGCGGGCGGGCTCGCCGGTGCCCCACCCGGACCGGGCCCGGTCAGTGCCGCCGGAACAGGCAGAACTCGTTGCCCTCCGGGTCCGCCAGCACGGTCCAGCGCGGCAGCGTATGCACCACCGTGGCGCCCGCGGCCACGACGGCTTCCAGGTCCCCGTCCTCGATCGCCAGGTCCAGGTGGATCCGACCCACCGGCGGCAGGTCCTCGGCGGGCGCGATCCAGATGTCGGGCCCGGTGCCGGTCGGGTCGGTCAACAGCACCGACTCGGTCGGCCCCAGCGAACGCTCGGCGAGCTTGGCCCGGTCCTCGGGCGCGACCGGCAGGCCGGTGATCGTGCTCCAGAAGGGGGCGACGAGGTACGGGTCCCGGCAGTGGATGACGATCGCGGCGAGCTGTGGCATTTTGCCACGGTATCCGTACCCCGTCGAGGTCCGGTACGGGGAATCGTTGCTGTTCGGCAAAGGTCGCGGATACCGCTGGAGGACGTAACCTGCCAGCATGAGCAACCTCGGCCGACCGGACGCCAGTGGCCCGGGCGGCTCGTCTTCCGGTGACGGCGAGGTAACCTCCCTACTGTCCCAGCCGTTCACCGCGCAGACGGTGACCCCGCTGCGGCACCTGCTCGCCGCGCGGATCGCCGCCGCGGGCCTCACCGGCGAGATGGCCGAGGATCTCGTCCTGGCCGTGCACGAGCTGGTCACCAACGCCGTGCTGCACGGCGGCGGCCACGGCCGACTCGACCTGTTCCGCCGCGCCGACCTGCTCGTCTGCGAGGTGACCGATCACGGCCGTGGCAGCGGGGACCTGCCGGTGAACCTGCCGACGGCGAACACCCCGGGTGGGCGGGGACTCTGGCTGGCCCACCACCTGACCGGGGCGCTGACCCTCACCCGCCGACCCGACGGCATGACCGCCACCGTCACCGCCAGCCTGGTCCCGAAGCCGGCCGTACCGCCCGGCGTGATCTCCACGCCGGGCCTGCCCGGCACCGGCCCGGGGCCGATCGGAGCCGCCGCCCCCGGGCCACTCGGCACCGGCGGGCCACCGGGCGGTACCGCCCTCCCGCCACCGCCCGGTACCGCCGCGGCGAACGGGCCCCCCGACGACGGGCTGCCGCACCAGTAGCGCTGGTGCGGCAACAGCGCCGGTTCAGCCGTTGTGCTTCTGCTGGCAGGGTACGCAGAACCGGGCGTGCGGCAGGATCTCCAGGCGCTCCCGTGGGATCGCCGTGCCGCACTTCTCGCAGTTGCCGTAGGTGCCGGCGGCCAGGCGGCGCAACGCGCCGGAGATCCGCTCCAGGTTCTGCCGGGTGGCCACGATCAACGCCGCGTTGGTGTGTGCCTCGGCCGGGTCGCCGGTGTCCGCCGTCAACTGGGTCAGCCTCGCCGTGTGCGCCTCGAACTCGTGGGTCAGCGTCGCCTCAAGCTCGGTGTGCCACTTCTGGTCGTACGTGTCGGTGCTCATTGTCGAATCCCTTCCGGAAAATAAAAAAGGGCCGAAGCCGGTAGCTTCGCCCTGGTCGTCCCTGATGGATGGACGAGTTCCGGAGGGCTCCGGCCGGCGGGGCTCGGCAAGCCGTGACCGGCATGCACAGAAACCCATCCCCGGCGGGTCGCCGCGGCACGCTGCCCGTGCAGGGCAGCCGGCACCGGCGCCGCCGTGGCGACGGCGACGCGGTCCAGCAGCGCGGCGGGATGCATCGAACCACCATAGGCCGACCCGCACCGAAAACCAACGCCAATCTCCACAGCCGTGGTCCGATCGGGGGCGCCGACCGGAGACCGGCTTGTAAGAGGATCAAAGGCGCTAAGGTGACATATGCGGTGAAGCTTCACCGGCGCGCCGCGCCGGCCCCTCCGGTGCCAGCCGTCGCCAGCCCGGTGCGGCCCGGAGGAGATGGTGATGTCGGAGGCGGTACGGGACTTCTTCGACGGCCTCGCCCGCGACGGGGGGCGGATGCTGCGCCAGGTCCGCGGCACCGTGCGCTTCGACGTGGCCGGTCCCGACGGTGTCGACCGCTGGCTGGTCGCGATCGACCAGGGGCGGGTCGCTGTGTCCCAGGGTGGCATGGACGACGCCGACACCGTGATCCACACCGACGAGGCACTCTTCCTCCGGATGGCGCACGGCGAGGTCAAGCCGATGTCGGCGTGGCTGCGCAACGATTTCACCGCCGACGGCGACTTCCGTTTCGTGATCATGCTGGAGCGGCTGTTCGCGCCACCGCCCGGCGCGCGCCATCCCCGGACAGTGGGCGGTCACCGGGGCCCGGCGGGCGGTCGGGAGCCGTGGTGAGGAGGCTGGTCCGCATCCTCGACGGCAACATCTTCGCGCTCAGCGAGGAGAACGGGGACATGGTCTTCGGCCCGGTCAACCCGAGCGGCTTGTTCGCCTTCGACACCCGCTTCCTGTCCACCTGGCGGCTGACCCTCGACGGGGAGGAGTTGCACCCACTGGCGGTGCACGACCCCAGCTACTTCGAGATCCGTTTCTTTCTGGTTCCCGGCCATCCGACCCACTACGTGGACGCGAAGACCTCGGTCATCCGTGAGCGGTGGATCTCGGACAGCAGCTTCACCGAACGCCTCACCGTGCTCAACCACACCGGCGAGCCGGTCGAGCACGTGCTACGGATCGACGTCGACAGCGACTTCGCCCCGATCTACAACGTGGTCTGGCCGCAGGCGTCACAGCTGCGCGGCTATCGGGAGGTGTCCGACGGCCGCCTGCGGCTCGGGTACCGGCGGGAGCGGTTCCACCGCGTGACGGACGTCCGCACCAGCGAGCCGGGCCACGTCGACGAGCGGGGGTTGACGTTCCGGGTCCGGCTCGACCGGCAGGGCAAGTGGAGCACGATGTTGCAGGTCAAGAGCCTGGTGCTGCGCCCGGACGGAAGGGACGTCCGGGAACCGCTGGGGCAGTCGCCCAGTCAGGGCGCGGCCCGGTCCCGGCGTCCGGCCGGTGAGCACGGCGACCAACTGCACCACGACCTGCGCCGGTGGCTCGCCGCGGCGCCCCGGCTGAGCTGCGACTGGACGCCGCTGACCACGACCTACCAGCGCGGGTTGGCGGATCTCGCCGGCCTGCGCTTCTCCTCGCTGGCGCTGCCCGGGGAGACGATGCCGGCGGCCGGGTTGCCCTGGTCGGCCACCCTCATCGGCCGGGACAGCCTCCTCACCAGCTACCAGGCGCTGCCCTTCGTCCCCGAGTTGGCCGCCACGACCCTGCGGCTGATCGCCCTTTTCCAGGGCTCCGTGCTGGACGACTACCGGGACGAGGAGCCCGGAAAGATGCTCAACGAGATCCGGTACGGGGAGATGGCCGCCTTCGAGGAACGACCGCAGTCGCCGTACTACGGCGGGGCGGACGTGACCCCGCTGTTCGTGGTGCTGCTCGACGAGTACGAGCGCTGGACCGGCGACGCGGCCCTGGTCCGGGACCTCGAGGACGCGGCCCGTGCGGCGCTGCACTGGATCGACGAGTACGGCGACCTGCGCGGCGACGGCTACCTCTGGTACCAGCCGCGCAACGAGCGCAGCGGGGCGAAGAACCACTGTTGGAAGGATTCCCCCGAGGCGATCTGCTACCCCGACGGCCGGCTGCCCGGCCTACCCCGCGCCACCTGCGAGTTGCAGGGCTACGTGTACGACGCGAAGCGGCGCGGCGCCCGGCTGGCCCGCGAACTATGGTCCGACCCGGCGTACGCCGACCGGCTGGAGCGGGAGGCGGAGGACCTGAAGCAGCGGTTCAACCGGGACTTCTGGATCCGCGACGGCGGGTACTTCGCGTTGGCGCTCGGCCCCGACGGCGACCAGGTCGACGCGCTGGCGTCGAACATGGGCCACCTGCTGTGGAGCGGCATCGTGGCTGACGCCAAGGCGGAGGCGGTCACCGCGCACCTGCTCGGGCCGCGTCTGTTCTCCGGTTGGGGGGTGCGGACCCTGGCCACCGGACAGGTCAGCTACAACCCGCTCGGATACCACGTCGGCACGGTGTGGCCGTTCGACAACTCCCTGATCGCCGCCGGGCTGCGCCGGTACGGGTTCCGCCGGGAGGCAGGCGTGATCGCCGAGGCGGTCATCGACGCCGCCCAGCACTTCGCCGGGCGGATGCCGGAGTCGTTCGCCGGCTACGACCGGAGCCTGACCCGCTATCCGGTGCCCTACCCGGCGGCGAACAGCCCGCAGGCGTCCGCGACCGGAGCCACGTTCCTGCTGCTGCGAACCCTGCTCGGCCTGGAGCCGTACGGCGAGCACCTGGTGGTGCATCCGGAGATACCAGAGCGCTTCGGTCGGATCGAACTGCTCGACATCCGGGGCCGGTGGGGCCGGATGGACGCCATCGGCAACGCCCGCCCGGCGAAGCCCTGACCCATATGCCGGTCGTTGCTTATATAAGTGGCGTCTGATAGAACTGCCTCGTGCATGCCTTCGACGTCCTCGGCGACCCGGTACGGCGGCGGATCCTGGAGCTGCTCGCCGGCGGCGAGATGACCTCCGGCGGCATCTGCGAGGTGATCCGGGCGGAGTTCGGGATCAGCCAGCCGGCTGTGTCGCAGCACCTGAAGGTGCTGCGGGACAGCGGCTTCGCCACCGTCCGCCCGGAGGGGACCCGGCGGCTGTACGCCGTCGACCCGGTCCCGCTGCGCGAGGTCGACCAGTGGCTCGACGGCTTCCGCAGGTTCTGGACGCCGCCGCTGGCCGCGCTGGCCACCGAACTCGCCCGAGGCAGACGCGAACGACGACGAGACGACGACAGGAGAACGCCATGATCGACGCGACCACCCAGATCAACGCCGTCCGGCGCCAGTTGGGCACCCGCGCGCTGGAGGCCGGTGAGGCCCGGGTGATGACCATCAGCCAGAGCTACGACGCGCCGCTGGAGGACGTCTGGGACGCCTGCACCAACCCCGAACGCCTGCCACGGTGGTTCGCACCGGTCTCCGGGGAGCTGCGACTGCACGGCCGTTACCAGGTGGAGGGCAACGCCAGCGGCACGGTGGAACGGTGCGACCCGCCGAAGTCGTTCGCCGCCACCTGGGAGTTCGGCGGCGAGGTGAGCTGGATCGAGGTCCGCCTCGACCCGACCGACGACGGGCGTACCCGGTTCCAACTGGAGCACGTGGCCCACGTCAAGGAGGAGTTCTGGCTGCAGTACGGCCCAGGTGCGGCCGGTGTCGGCTGGGACCTCGCGATGCTCGGCCTCGCCTCGTACCTCGCCGGTGGCGGCGACGCCCCGCCGGAGCAGAACGCCGCCTGGATGGGCTCCGACGCCGGCCGCGAATTCGCGACGGCCAGCAGCGACCGGTGGTACGAGGCGAGCGTCGCCGCCGGCACCAGCCCTGACGAGGCCCGGGCCGCCGCCGACCGGACCACGGCCTTCTACACCACTCCCCCGGGGGCCTGACCCACGCCGGGTGACGGGTAACGTGCAGCGCCATGACCGGCGTGGCGTACTCGCACTGCTCGTACTGCGGCACGGCCTACCCGACGGCGGCCGATTGGCCCCGGGTCTGCCCGGCCTGTGGCCAGACGGTCTGGCGCAACCCGCTACCGGTCGCCGTGGCGGTGCTGCCGGTGCGTACGGCCACCGGGCTCGGTGTGGTCGTCGTCCGGCGCGACATCGAACCCGCCCGCGGACAGTTGGCGCTGCCCGGCGGCTTCATCGAGTACGGCGAGGAGTGGCGGGACGCGCTGGTCCGCGAGTTGCGGGAGGAGACGGGGCTGGTCGCCGACCCGGCCGACGCGGAGGTGATCGCGGTGCACAGCACACCGGCCGGCGGCACCATGATGATCTTCGGAGAGCTGCCCGTACGCCCCGCCGGGGAGCTTCCGCCGTCGGCGCCGACGGCGGAAGCCACCGAATGGCTGGTGCTGACCGAGCCGACCGAGCTGGCGTTCTCCACCCATACCCGGGTGCTGGCCGACTTCTTCGCCCGCCGGACGAGCTGACCGCCCCCCGGGCACCGCATCGCGCCGCAGCAGGGCGTCAGGTCACGGCGAACCCGGCGAACAGCACCGAGGCGAGGCCGAGCGCGAGGACCAGGTTGAACACCGTGGCGCCGCCGAAGACCGCCACCGGCCGCCAACCGGCCTTCCGCAGCGCCGCCACCCGCACCTCCAGGCCGATGCTGACGAAGGCCAGGATGAAGAACCAGACCCGCAGGTCGTTGACGACGGCGATGGTGGCCTTGCCGTCCGCGCCGGCCGCGTCGAGGTACCAGGTGGCGATCACCGATGCCGCGACGAAGCCGAGCACGAACTTCGGGAACCGCCGCCACAGCTCGCCCAGCCCGGGACGGGCCGCCCCGGCCCGGCGCTCGACGTGCAGTGCGAAGTACGCGGTGAGCGCCACCGCGACCACGCCCATCAGCGCGTTCTGGGTGACCTTGACGATGCTGGCGATCTGTAGGGCCTCCTCGCCGGCCAACGCCCCGGCGGCGGTCACGGCCGCCGTGGTGTCGATGTTGCCGCCGATCCACGCCCCGGCCACCGCCGGTTCCAGGCCGAGCAGGTCGGCCAGCCAGGGCAGCAGGAAGATCGACGGCAGCGCGAAGACGATCACCAGGCTCGCCGTGTAGGCGAGTTGCTCACGGCGGGCGCGCACCGCGCCGGCGGCGGCGATGGCGGCGCTGACCCCGCAGATCGAGACGGCGGAGGCGAGCAGGGCGCGCAGCTTGTCGTCCAGGCCGAACCGACCGGCCAACCACCAGGTGAACAGGAACACCCCGGTGATCAGCAGGAGCGCCTGGGCGATGGCCGGTCCGGCGGCGCTGGCGATGACGGCCAGGTTGATCGAGGCGCCTAGCAGCACCAGGCCGGTCTTGATGAAGAACTCGGTGCGGAAGGCGGCCGCGATGCGATCCCGCAGCCCGGTCAGTGTCACCACGAGGTTGCCGAGCAGGCCCAGCAGGATGGCGTACACCGGGTACTCGATCGCCGCCGCGACGTCCTCCAGGGCCGTGCCGGCCGCCCACTCGGGCACGTGCTGTTCCAGGTAGCGGGTCAGGACGGCGAGGACGAGGACCACCAGCAGACCCGCCGCCGTCCAGAAGGAACCTCCTCGCGGCGTGACCGCGGCGGGCGGCACGGTGGCCGGGTCGGTGGGTGCCGCCGCCGGCTCGGGGTCGGCGGCGGGTGCCGTCGAGGGCGCTTCGGTCGCGGTGGCGTCGGGCGCCTTCTGCGTGTCCTCGGCCGGTTCCGCGGCGGTGTCCGGAGTGGATCGGGTGGCATCGGTGGCCATCAGGGCACCAGCCCGGCGGGAATCGCGCCGATCAGGACCAGGCCGAGCAGCGCCAGGCCGAGGATCGTGGCGGCCCAGTCCTCGTTGAGGGCGAACCGGCCCTCGGGCGCGGTGGGCGCCGGTTGGTCATCTCGATTGCTCATGGGTTTCCTTCGGCAGAAGAGGGGTTGACGACGGCCCGCGACGCCGACGGCGTACGGGGATGGGGTTTCCGAGCCGCGGGCTTCCGGCCGGCGGTGGGTGGCGCGCGGCGCGTGGTCAGGCGCGGCCTGAGCCGGTACAGAGTTCCGAGGCGACCCGCATCAGGTCGACGACCCGGCGGGAGGTGAGTCGGAGAACGATGACCACTAACCTATATTCATACCGGGAAAGTAGGATTACAAGCCCCTGCCCACGATCCGGTCGCCGGGTACGCGTGGCCGTCGCCGGGACGGGTAGACGAGCGGCGCCGCGCCGTGGTGGCCCGGTCGCGGGCCCCGCCGGTCCGGGGCCGGCAGACACGTTCCGGGGGGGTCGGTGCAGTTGCCGTTGCAGTTGGCGATTGAATGCGATGGGTGAACTTGAAGGAGTGGGCGAAGCGGGAAGGTGTCCACCCGGTGACGGCGTATCGCTGGTTCCGGGAGGGCAAACTGCCTGTGCCTGCTCGGCGGGTGGGCGGGCTGATCCTGGTGGAGCATGCGGCCGTGGCGTCGCCGTCAAGGACCACGGTGGTGTATGCCCGGGTGTCGTCGGCCGATCAGGAGTCTGACTTGGACCGGCAGGTCGCCCGGGTGACCGCGTGGGCGACCGGACAGAACCTCGCCGTGTCGCGGGTCGTGACCGAGGTTGGCTCGGCGCTGAACGGACGGCGCCAGAAGTTCCTTGCCCTGCTGCGTGACCCGGCCGTGACGACAATCGTGGTCGAGCATCGGGGCCGGTTTGCCCGCTTCGGCGCGGAGTACGTGGAGGCGGCCCTCGCGGCTCAGGGACGGCAGCTGTTGGTGGTTGATCCGGCCGAGGTCGATGACGATCTCGTGCGTGACGTGACCGAGATTCTGACGTCGCTGTGTGTCCGCCTGTATGGGCGGCGTGGCGCGGCGGACCGTGTCCGCCGTGCTGTCGAAGCGGTCACCGGGGACCTGGCGTGAGGACGGTCCAGGCGTACCGGTTCGCTCTCGACCTGACCGCGAGCCAGGAACGTGATGTGCTCGCGCATGCCGGGGCTGCCCGGGTGGCCCACAACTGGGCTCTGGCCAGGGTCAAGGCCGTTATGGATCAGCGGGCTGCGGAACGCACGTACGGCGTGCCGGAGGATCTGCTGACGCCGTCGTTGTCGTGGTCCCTTGCTGGGCTGCGTAAGGCGTGGAACGTGGCGAAACCGGAGGTCGCGCCGTGGTGGGCGGAGGTGTCCAAGGAGGCGTTCAACACCGGCCTCGACGCCCTGGCCCGCGGGTTGAAGAACTGGTCCGACTCGCGTAGCGGGAAACGAGCCGGGCGGCGGGTCGGTTTCCCCCGGTTCACGTCCCGCCGCCGCACCACACCCAGCGTTCGGTTCACCACCGGCGCGATCCGGGTCGAGCCGGACCGTAAGCATGTGGTGCTGCCGAGGCTGGGCCGGTTGAAGCTGCACGAGTCCGCCCGTAAGCTCGCCCGCCGGCTGGACAACGGCACGGCGCGGATCATGTCCGCCAGCGTGCGTCGTGACGGCGGACGCTGGCACGTGGCGTTCACCGTCGAGCTGGAACGTGCCGAGCGGCAACCGGCGCGGCCGGACTCCGTGGTCGGGGTGGACATCGGCATCATCCACCTCGCCGTGCTGTCCACCGGCGAGCTGGTCGACAACCCGCGCCATCTGGTCGCCGCGCAGACCAGGCTTCGGCAGCTCGGGCGGGCGTTGTCGCGCACGACGGGCCCGGACCGCCGCACCGGCCGGCGGCCGTCGAAACGGTGGCAACGAGCGGTGGCCAGGCTCGGGCGGGCCCACGCCCGCGTGGCACACCTGCGCCGCGACGGCCTGCACAAGCTCACCAGTGAGCTGGCCCGCGAGCACGGCACGGTCGTGGTCGAAGACCTCCACGTCACCGGCATGCTGGCCAACCGGCGTCTCGCGAAACACATCGCCGATGCCGGGTTCGCCGAGATCCGCCGACAGCTGGCCTACAAAACCTCGTGGAACGGTGGCCGGCTCCTGGTGGCCGACCGCTGGTATCCGTCCTCCAGGACCTGCTCGGCGTGTGGCGCGGTGAAAACCAAGCTCGCCCTGTCCGAGCGTGAATACGTGTGTGAGGCGTGCGGTCTGGTCATCGACCGCGACCTCAACGCCGCGCTCAACCTGGCCGCCCTGGCGGCCAAGTTCGACACCGCCGGGAGTGGCCCGGTGGCAGCACGTGGAGCCGACCAGAAGACCCGCATACGCGGGCAGGTGGCCATGAAGCGTGAACCCGGCACGGCAACCGCCGGCAAGACCGGGACCGTCCCACCGCAAGGCGGGACTACCAAACGTGTGCTCACCAGAGCGCACTGAAAGGTAACGGCCGATGACCAGTCGACTGGATGCTGGTGGGAGCCGTGGTCTTGACCCTGGCCAGCCGCCGTGCGCGGATGCGCACCGCCCGGGCCACCGTGGCCCGCGACTACCCCGATCCTCCGCCGGCCGCCGGGTATCGGCTGCGCCAGGTGGAACGGGCGATCGCCAAGGCCCGCTTCACCGAACGCCTGGAGATCCTCGCCGTGGTCTACGCCTGCGTCGTCGGCGCGGGCATGCCCACCAGCCTGCTCGGCATGCTGGAGCTGTCCCCGGCGGAAGCCGTCGAGCGCTCCATCGGGATACCGGCCGAGGCGACAGACTTCGGCCTCCAGGCGGGCAGCCTCCTCATCGGGGCGGTGGTGCTTGCCCTGTTCGTCGGCGGCATCTTCGCCTACCGCACCGCCGAGTTCGGCCGGTACGTCGGCGTGCTGTGGGACCTGGGCACCTTCTGGCCCCGGGCGGCACACCCCTTCGCCCCACCCTGCTACGCCGAGCGGGCGGTGCCGGAGCTGAGCCGGCGGATCACCTACCTGACTGAGCAGGGAAGCGGCGTACTGCTGACCGGACACAGCCACGGTGCGGTGCTGCTCGCCGCCACGGTGCTCCAGCTGCCACCCGAGGTGTGCGGGCGGCTGGCCCTCCTGACGTACGGGTCACCGCTGCGCCGGCTCTACGCGCGACTGTTCCCCGCCTACGTCGACGAGGATGTGCTGCGCGAGGTGGGCAGACGGGTGGACTGGCGGTGGGTGAACCTGTGGCGCGACACCGACCCGATCGGCGGTTGGGTCTTCTCGCCGCACCGGCCGGGCCGGCGCCCGGTCACGCCCGGCCCGCCCGGCAGCGTCGACCGACGGCTACGCGACCCGCGGGACGTGGTGCTCCCGCCGGGCGACAGCGTCCCGCCGCCGATCATCGGGCACTGGCCGGGCGAGTCCGACCCGCGGTTCACGGCGGCGGTGGCGGACCTGGCCGGCCGGCTTCGCGCCCGCCCCCGTAGGGCCGACGAGGACGCGGCGCCCACCGACCCGGGCGAACCCGGCGGGCGGCGGAGATCCGGCTGAGCCCGCACCGCCCGGACGGCCGCGGACTATCCTTCGCCCGGTGAGCACCTCCCGGAGCACGGAGCGGTCGCTGGTCGCGTCGAACCGCAAGGCGCGGCACGACTACACCGTCCTCAAGACGTACGAGGCGGGGATCGTGCTGGCCGGCACCGAGGTCAAGTCGCTGCGGGAGGGCCGCGTCTCGCTGGTGGACGCCTTCGCCCAGGAGCGCGACGGGGAGATCATGCTGTACGGCCTGCACATCGCGGAGTACGGCTACGGCACCTGGACCAACCACGCGCCCCGGCGCACCCGCAAACTGCTGTTGCGCCGGGTGGAGATCGCCCGGATCCTGGCGCAGACCCGCGAGGGCGGGATCACTCTGGTGCCGCTGTCGATGTACTTCTCCGGCGGCTGGGCCAAGGTCGAGCTGGCCCTGGCCCGGGGCCGCAAGTCGTACGACAAGCGGCAGGCGCTCGCCGAACGCGACGCCGACCGGGAGATCGCCCGCGAGCTGGGCCGCCGGCTCAAGGGCCGGTCGGGGCGGGGCTGAGCTCCGGCTCCGGCACCGGCTCCCCGATCGGCACCAGCCCGACGCACCGCGGGTCGGGCGACCCCACCGGACGGCGGGGCATCATCCAGTCCAGGGCGGTGTCCTCCACCGGCCAACCGGCCACCACCACCCGGCTCACCGGCGTCCGCCCCGCGTCCGGGCAGAGCGCCTGTCCGCGGACCTCGTCGTTGGGCAGGAAGCGGATCTCGCCGGAGCGGTCCAGCACGATCGTCATCCGGTCGGTGACCGCCACCGCCTCGCCCAGCACCACCTCCCGGGTGACCGGTTCGCCGACCTCGACGGCCACCGCCGGCAGCAGCGGTACCCGCAGGAACACCACCCCCATCACCAGCGGCACCACCGCGCCCACCGCGTAGGTCAGGGTCCGGGTCAGTGCCGGGGCGAGCCGTGCCGGCACCGGGCCGGTCAGCACCAGCGCGCCGGCCGGCGGCAGTGCCAGCAGCACGGCGGTGGCCACCTCGCCGTGCCGCACCGCCGCCCAGACGGCCGGGGCGAGCCAGGCGTAGCAGGCCGCGGCGACCACCGCCGGCAGGACCAGGCCGGTGGCGACCAGCAGCCACGACCGGTCCGGGAACCGGCTACGGGTACGCAGGGCGACCAGCCACAGCAGCAGCATCAGCAGCGCCGGGAGGAACCGCAGCTGCCAGGTCAGCGCCGCGAGCACGGCCGTCGCCACCAGCACCCAGCCCGGCGTACGCGTGGTGGCGTACGCCAGCAGCGACCGTTCCGGATCGAACCGTTCGGGGGCGCTGACCTGCAACAGCCGGCCGAGCACGGCGGGCACCAGCACCACCAGCGGCACCGCCCAGACCAGGGCGATGAGCAGGGCGCTGAGCAGTCCCAGCGGGCTGACGTACTGCACGAGCAGCAACATCGTCGACATGTCCTGCCGGCTGAGCCGCCACAGCCGCAGCACCAGCAGCAGCACCGGGAAGGCCGGTAGCAGGGTCAGTAGCCACTGCTGCGCCTGGCGCGCGCCCGGACGGCGGCGGGCGGCGCCGGCCGTGGTCGGTGCGGGTACGGCAGCGCGAACCTCTCCCACGGCCACCGCCGCACCTCCACCCTGTCCTGCGGCCCGGGCTCCGGCTGCCGGTCCACCGCCACCTGCTGCGGGTTGTTGTGCCGCTGTTCGGACCTCAGGTACCTGTCGAAGGCCGCCCGCCAGCGTTCCCCGTCCGGACCGTTCGCCGACTCCCGCAGGGAGAGGTTGACCAGGTCACGCATCGCGGGGTTCGGGCCCGTGTTGACGCCCCACAGCTCCGAGTTGTCGTCGCCGATGTCCCAGTGCCGCAGCTCCTGCACGCGTTCCAGCTTGGTCATCGGCGGAAGTTCGCCGGGCGGGCGCGGGCCCACGAAGCCGGCCAGGATCGCCGCGTCGGTGGTGACCGCGTCCACCGTGCCGTCGTACAGCTCCTGGACGCACTCGCTGATCCGGTTGCGTCCGCGCGCCTGCGCTCCCATGTCGGTCAGGTTCCGCTCGGAGGTCGACGTCGCGATGGTGCAGACCTTCCGCCCGGCGAGGTCACGTAGGCCGGTCACCGGGCGGTCGTCCGACGCCCGGGTGATCACCGACTGTTCGGTCTCCAGGTACGGCGCGGAGAAGTTCACGCCCTGCTGCCGGCGCAGCTCGGTGATGCTGTACGAGGCGACGACCAGGTCCACGGTGACGAACCGGCCGTCGGCGGTGCGGGCCTGCCGGCGGGCGCGGTCCTCGCTCTCGATGGGCAGGAACTCCACCCGTGGCGCGTCGAAGCCCAGGTCGTCGGCGATCATGTACGCGATCTCGATGTCGAAGCCCTCGAACGCGCCGTTCTCCAGTTGCTGCGACACCCCGGGCTGGTCGTCCTTGACCCCGATGAGCAGGGTCTGCTTGCCGGTCAGCCCGGCCCGCTCCCGCAACTGCTCGCGGGTCGGCGGACCGACTGCGGCGACCACCCGGACCACCGCGACGACCACCACCACGAGCAGCAGGAGCAGGGCGGCGAGGCGTAGCCGCCGAGCCCGGGAGCTACCGCCCGACCCGCCGGGCCGCTCCGGGAGCGGACCCGCGACAGGTTCGCCGAACTCACTCATCATCACCCCCGTCTGCCGCCCATCGCGAGCCCTCCATTGTGGCCGACCGCAGCCGTCGTGTGACACCCTGTGACGCAAGCGTGACCGACCCGTCCGGTGGAGACCAGCGGCTCCACCGGCCGACGTCGGAGGCGCTCAGCGTACGGAGACCTCCCGGCCGTTCCAGAACAGCGCACCGGACTGGCACCGCTGCAGGCGGCCACCCTGGAAGTCCACCTCGGCCGGCAGTGGACGCCTGGTCACCGGCTACTGCGGCGCATCCCGCCGATGACGACCGCGCCCACGGCCAGGTGCAGCAGCGCCAGTCCCGCCTTGGCGCCTGCGGTGACGCCGGCGGTCGGCCCGGCCAGCAACGACAGCAGCACCACCGCGACGGCGATCACCGTCCAGGCGACGCGGGCCCGGCTGGTGAGTCGTTCGAGCAGAGCCAGCAGCAGCCAGCCGGCCAGCGCGGAGACGGCCGCGGCGGTCAGCACCGCCGGCAACGTGACCGGCCGGACGGTGGCGCCGGTGCGGGCGGCCAGGTCGACACCGGCCGCCGACGTCAGGATCGTGAACCCGGCGGCGGCCACCAGCATCGCGGCGGCCGGTACGGCGAGGCGAATTACATTTTTAGTCATGGATGGCAGCGTGGCGTCGGAGCGGGCCCGCCCGCGTCGGCCGGCCTGCGCGACCGCCTCCTCCCGAGCGCCCCGCCAGCACCTCCTTTGGTAGGTGGTGGCGCCGCTCGGCGGCTCGGTAGCCTGCGGAGCGTGAGCACCGTGACCTGCGTGAACCTCCGGTCCAGGGCCGCCGCGACGACGCTGTCGGTGGCGGTGATCGGTGTGCTGGTGGGCCTGACCGTGTGGACCACGACCCGCGCGGAGTCGCCCGCGCTCGTCGGGCTCGACCTGGGGGCCGCCGCGCTGTCGGTGGGAACGACCGCGTGGATCGTGCGTCGGCCGATCACGGGCGGCGTCGTGGCGGGCCTGCTCGCGGCGGTTTCCCCGGCGGCCACCCCGGTCGCGAGCTTCGCCGCGCTGCACAGCGCGCGTATCCGGCCGTTTCGCCTGGCGACGGTGGTCGCCGCGACCGGCGTGGCGGGGCAGGCGGTGCAGGGTCTCTGGCGCCCGATGCCCGGGCTGTCCTACGGGTGGTGGCTGCTGTTGATGGCGGCGGCGTACGCGGCGCTGCTGGGCTGGGGCAACTGGTTGCGGGCCCGGCGCAACCTGGTGGCGGCGCTGCGGGACCGCGCCCGCCGGGCCGAGCAGGAACAGCAGCGCAGGGTGACCGAGGCCCGGCAGGCCGAACGCGACCGCATCGCCCGCGAGATGCACGACGTGCTGGCCCACCGGCTGTCCCTGCTCGCCGCCTACGCGGGAGCGATCGAGTACCGCCCCGACTCCACACCGCAGCGGCTCACCGCGGCGGCCGCCGTCGTCCGCGACAGCGCCCACCAGGCGCTCGAAGAACTCCGTGAGGTGATCACGCTGTTGCGCCGCGACGACGACCACGCCGACGGCGACGCCCCGCCGACGCGGACGCTCGCCGACGTGGCGCGGCTGGTCGAGGAGGCGCACGCGGCCGGTCAGCCCGTCCGGGTCGACGGGAGCTTACCCGCGCCCGACCCACCCGCGCGGATCGGCGACACCGCGTACCGGATCGTGCGGGAGGCGCTCACGAACGCGCGCAAGCACGCCCCCGGAGAGCTGGTGGAACTGGCGCTCGGCGGTGCTCCCGGCTCGCGCCTGACCATCGTTGTGAGCAACCAGACCGTGCCCGGACTTACGGCGGCGCCGGGAGCCGGGACCGGACTGATCGGACTGGCCGAACGAGTGGCGCTGGCCGGTGGCGGACTGACGCACGAAACCGACGACGCCGGTCGGTTCCGGTTGTCCGCCTGGCTGCCGTGGCCGGCATGACACCGATCCGCGTGCTGATCGTCGACGACGACCCGCTCGTGCGTGGCGCGCTCACCATGATGCTCGACGGCGCGGACGGGATCGTGGTCGTCGGCGAGGCGGCCGACGGCCGGCAGGCTCTGACCGCGGTCGACCGGCACTCGCCCGACGTGGTGCTCATGGACATCCGGCTGCCCGGCATGAGCGGCATCGCCGCGACCGAACGCATCCGCCGCCGCCCACGCCCACCGGAGGTCATCGTGCTGACCACCTTCGACACCGACGACCACATCGTGCGGGCCCTCCGCGCGGGCGCCAGCGGTTTCCTGCTCAAGGACACCCCGCCGGCCAGGATCACCCAGGCGGTCCAGGCCGCGTCAGCCGGTGAGCCGATCCTCTCCCCCACCGTGACCCGGCGACTCATGCAGCACGTCGCCTCCGGCGCCGCCGCCTACGAGCGGGCCCGCGCCACGCTCGCCGCCCTCACCCCCCGCGAGCGTGACGTGGTCGTCGCCATCGCCCACGGCCGCTCCAACGCCGAGATCGCCACCGAGCTGGCGATGAGCCTCACCACGGTCAAGGCGCACGTCTCACACATCCTGACCAAGCTCGACCTGACCAACCGCACCCAGGTCGCCCTCCTCGCCCACGACGCCGGCCTGGCCTGACGTACGTCCCGGGCGCCGATCCACGAACCGTCCCGCTCCTTCGTCGCGTCAGCGGGCGTACGAGTTGTACAGCTCGTTGCGGAAGGCCTCGCGGGGATCGAGACGGCGTTTGGCCGCCACGACGGTCTCCCAGGCCGGGTGGGCGCGGCGGAGCTGGTCACCGGTGGCGTGCAGCCGGTACGGCAGATAGAACGTGCCGTCGACCTCGGTCACCGCGTCGATCAGCTCCCGGGTGAGGGCGCGCATCCGGTCCTCGGCCTCGCTGGTGCCCTCCTGCCGGAAGTTCATCACCAGGCCGAAGACGTCCTGCCGGGCGTACGCCAGTGCGCTGCGGTTGTCCTGGCGTACGTCGCGGACGGTGACGTTGAGCAGCTCCACCCGGCCCCGTTGGATGATGTCCCGGGCGTTCTGGACGAACTCCCACAGTCGTTGTTGCGGGACGAAGTACTCGTGCAGGATGTCGCGCGTCGCCGGCGACGCGTCGGCGAAGACCGCCGCCGGCTCGTTCAGGATGCTGTTCCGGCTCAACGGTCCGGCCAGCCATGGGGCCATCTCGCGTTCCACGCTCCAGCGCAGCATCTTGCCCAGGTTGCTGCCGGCGGAGTTGCGGAACACCGCGCGTTGCAGCTCCGGAATGGCGGGGCTGGTCAACGGCAGCACCGCGGCACGGGTGCCGGGGTCCGGGGCGAAGGTGACCAGGATGGCCTCCGCCAGGAAGTTGCGCGGGTCCACCGACAGCCGCCCGTAGGCCATCTCAACTGCGGAACCCTCGGCGTACACCCGCCGGGTGAAGGTGGTCGCGTAGTCGCGGGTCGGCACGGTGACGAAGTGCGGGCTGTACATCGCGTTGGGCCAGACGTCCAGGTCGGCGTCGAGGATCACGCCGAACAGGCCGTAGCCGCCGAGCACCAGCCCGAACTGTTCCGCGTTCTCGGTCGGGCTGCAGGTGATCACGTCGCCGGTGGCCGTGAGCAGGCGGAAGCGGCGGACGGTGGCCGCGATCGGCGGATGGTTGGCATGCCAGCCGTGGCAGTTGACGCTCAGCGAGCCGCCCACCGTGAAGTCGTGGTTGGACTGCATCACCTTGGGCGCGAACCCGGCCGCGTTGAGCACCGGTATGACCTCGCGCCAGGTGGCTCCCGCGCCGACGCGTACCACGTTGGCCGCACTGTCCAGCGACACCTCGTTCATCGGCCGGGTGTCCAGGACCCAGCCGCCGGGCAGCAGGCTCTGCCGGCCCATGGAGTGCCGTACCCCGGCGATCGCCAGCGGCGGGTCGTCGCCGTCGGCGATGCGGCGCAGCAGTGGCGTGACGGTCCGGGTGGTGGCTTCCCCGGACGGTCCCGCGAAGAGGACTCCCCGCACGGCTGTCGGGTTGAGCCGGCTCGCGTCGTCGAGCAACGCGCCGGCCGGACCGGTGGCCGGGATCTCGCCCCGCACGGCCCATCGGGTCACCGCGACCGTGGCCGCGCTACCGGTCGCCAACGCGCCCGCCGCCGTCACCCCATGGGTGAGTACCTGCCGCCGCGACATCCGGAACCGTGCCACCACCCGCCACCTTTCACCGGCGACCAGCCTCCGGCAGCGCGCCGGCCGGCTGGTCGAGTTCGGCTCACGATAGTCGGCGGTGCTGTTCCCGTCGGAAGGCGCTGGGAGAACGCCGGCGGATGCGGTCAGTCGCCGCGCTGGTCCTGGGTGGTGGATGGCGCCGGGCCGAACAGTCCGTGCCGCAGCAGCCGCTGGTTCGCGGCGCTGCGCCGGGCCAGGACCTCCGGGTCGAACATGGGCCGGTCCAGGTTCGGCTGCATGACCGGCTCCAGCAGCAGGGGGCCGAGAATGAGGCACAGCATCTGGAACGGCGCCCAGTCCGGCTCGCCGCCGGCACGGCCGCCTTCGCTGGTGCTGAGCCGGTCCAGTTCGGCGCGGGCACCGTCGAGCAGCCGGGCGAACAGGGCGGCGCTGGCCGGGCTCTCCTCCAGCAGCACCCGGCGCAGGTACCCGCGCAGCACCGGGTCGGCGCCGAACATCCGCGCCGACACCACCCCGAGGGAGGACATCAGGTCCTCGGTGTCACCGTCGAGGTCGCGAAGCGCGGCGCCGATCCGGCCGAGAACCTCCTCGTCCACGGCGGCGCGTAGTCCCTCCTTCGACCCGAAGTGGTGGATCACCAGGGCCGGCGACAGGCCGGCCGCGGCGGCCACCGCCCGGGCCGAGGTCGCCTCGAAACCGCGCTCGGCGAACAGCCGCAACGCGGCCTCGCGCAGCCGCGCCCGCCCGGTCAGGTCCGATGCCGGCATCGCTCGCATGCCACGAACGGTATGCCACCGGCTCGGAGCGGGCCGTCGCGGTGTCTGGACCGGGCGGGACCGGTCAGGGTTCTCCCCCAGGCCGATCCCCGGGTGTCACCCGATCCAGGACTAAACAATTGTTCAGTACGTTGAACGCATGAACAGTTCCGCCGCGATCGGCCCGCACGCACCACCGTCCGACCCGCCGGACACCCGGCAACGACGTCCACATCTGCACTACCTGGACAACCTGCGGGTGACGATGATCCTGGTGGTGGTGCTCCACCACGCCGTCCAGGCGTACGGGCCGACGGACTGGTGGTACTTCCGTGGCGACCAACAGAGCGACACGCTGGCCACGATGTCGGCGGTCGTCGGGGCGTTCCAGATGAGCCTGTTGTTCTTCGTGGCCGCCTACCTGGTGCCCGGCTCGGTGGACCGGAAGGGCGGTTGGGGTTTCGCTCGCGGCCGACTCAGGCGGCTCGGTCTTCCGTTCCTGGTCGGCTCCGCCACGATCATTCCGGCCCTGACGTACACCTACTACGTCCAGTACCGCGGCTACCCACCGACCTCGTTCGGCCGCTACTACCTGGACGTCTTCCTCGGCTTCGGCCCGCAGCCGGCCGACTGGACCGGCCCGATCTGGCCGGACCTACAGTTCGGGCACCTCTGGTTCATCCAGAACCTGCTCGCCTTCAGCCTGCTCTACCTCGCCTGCCGAGGGGTTGCCGGCCTGGCCCGCCGTCTCCGCGGTCACCGACGGCGCGGCCCGGTACCCGCCGATTGGCTGACCCGGGTTCCCGGCCACCGCGCTCTGCTCGCCTTCACCGTCGCCCTGGCCGTGGCGGCGTTCCTCGTCCGGATCCGCTACCCGCTCGACGAGTGGGTCCCGCTGTTCGAGTTCATCCAGGCCGAACCGGCCCGCCTGGTCCAGTACACCGCGTTCTTCACCGCCGGCGTTCTGGCCTACCGGCACGACTGGCTGACCCGGCTGCCCCGCCGTACCGGATACACCTGGCTGGCGGTCGGCCTTGCCCTGGCCGCGGGCCTGTTCGTCACCGGCACCGACACCGCCTACTTCGCCCCCGGCGGCGCCTCGCTGGCCTCAGCCGGCTGGACCCTCGTCGAGGCGACCCTCTGCGTCGCACTGACCGTCGGACTGCTCACGCTCTTCCGGGACCTGTTCGCCGGCCACAACCGGCTCAGCCGGGCCATGGCCGGCAGCTCCTACACGATCTACATCATCCACCTGCCGGTCGTGGTGGCCCTCCAGTTCGCGTTCGCCCACGCCGGCCTGCCCGTGCTGGCCACCTTCGCCATCGTCGCGGCTCTCGCCATGGTGGCCAGCATCGCCGCGGCGATACCGATCCGACGGCTACCCGTCCTACGCGAGATCCTCTGAGGGCCATGTGGCCCGCCGACCTGGCGGGCCACATGGTCGCGCCCGGGTGGCGGTTAGCGGTGGGGTCGATCGGGGTCATCCCGCTTCTGATCGACCCCACCGCGCGGTCACGGTCAGGCCGCGTCGTCGTCGAGCACGGTCAGCCAGGCGAAGCCGTCACCGATCACGGCACCGACCGGCGCCGAGATCGTGATCTTGTATCGGAGCGAGGCGGTGTTGGCGACCGTGTTGCCCACGAGTGGCACCTGGATCGTCGCCTCGGTGGCGCCCTTCGGGATGGTGACCGGGAACGACTGCGCCGGCACCTGCCCGGCGGAGGACGAGCCGCTCGCCGCCGTCTGGACCTGCACGGTGGCCGCCTCCTTGAGCTTTCCGCTCAACGTCAGCCGCATCGTGGCGCTGCCCTCACCGTCCCCCTCGGCCACGGTGGCGTCGTCGATGCTGACCTGTACCGCCGAGGTGGCGCCACCGCCACCGGCTCCGGGGGTGTCGAAGGCGATGTCGGACAGGTACGCCCCACCGGCCGGGGTGGCCGGACGGACGGTGAGGTCGCGGATGCTGGTCACGTCCACCCCGGACAGCGCGGAGACCGGCAGCCGCACGGTACGCAGCCACGTCTTGCCCAGCCGGCTGATCCCGTTCGACGTGTTCGTCGATGCCGGGAACGGCGTCAGCGCCGGACTCACCTCGCCGACCCGCACCGTGGCCGAGGCACCCTTCTTGTCGACCAGGGTGACGGCGAGATCGACCTCACCGACCGCCTCCTCGTCCCGGGCCACCCGGAAGGTGAGCCCGTCGTACTTCTTGACGTTCCCCTGGCCCGGGCCGAACGCCACCCGCACCTCCGGATCCGTCGAGGACGTGCTCCACCGCAGGCGCAGCACCGGGCTGACCGGGACCGCCGGGGCGAACGTGGCCGGTGTCCAGTGCGGGACCCTGGAGGTCGCGGTGGTCGCCGAGCAGGGTGTGTCGCCGGGGCGTACCCGGGCCGCCACGCTGTAGCAGTAGGCGCCCAGGTCGAAGCCGGTCACCGAGACGTTCGCCGCCGGGCCCTCCAGCGGAGCGAGGTCGAGCCGACGCGAGCCGGGCTGCTGGGCCTGGGCGTACACCTCGGCGCGACCGGCCGACGGCACGGTGCCGTTCGTGCCGTCGAACAGCGGCAGGAACGCGGTCTCCCCACCCTGCACGAGCCGGAAGAACCCAGCCATGTAGACGGTGCCGACGGCACGCTGCTCGGCGCTGGTCAACCGGGTCGGGGCGGCGGCGCCGCACACCTCGTCGTTGGCGGGCGACCAGTCGTCGTTCGACGGCGCGATCGAGATTCCCGGCGTCCACTCGGTGTTGAAGAAGTTGTGGTTCGCTCCCATGATCATGAGGGACGAGCGCAGCACGTCGTCCTTCACCGAGTAGCGGGTGTCGTCGTAGAAGTGCTGCCCCTGTTGGTTGGAGACGTCACCGTCGCAGTACGGCAGCAGCACCGTCATCGGCACGTCCGGCAGCGTCGGCCGGCCGAAGTCGACCGGGGCGAGCGGCAGGACGGCCCGGATGCCGTACGGGTGCTTGCGCTCGGCGTTGAGCAGCGCGGCCTCGACCACCCCCTCACCGCCCCGGGAGTGCCCCATCAGCCCGACGTTCGACAGGTCCAGCCGGCCGGCCAGGGCGTGCCCGCTGGTCTTGTTCCAGTTCGCGAGCAGGTCCAGGTTGTCCATGACGAGCTGGCCCCGGGCCAGGGCGCCGTTGTCGTCGGTGAAGCTGGCGTCCTTGGCGTTGATGCCGTTGGCGCTGATCGACACGACGACGTAGCCGTGCGTGGCCAGTGCCTCCGCGGTCTCGGTGTAGCCGAGGTAGCTGTCGATCGGGATGAACCCGGTCGCGCACGGCCAGTTGGTGTTGTTGGTTCCCCGCGTGGTCGGGTTGTAGCAGGCCGAGTGCCGGCCGTGCAGGAAGATCACCACGGGTCGGGGGCCCTTCGCCCCGGCCGGGGCGTAGACCGCGCCCCGGATCTCCGCGGGCAGGTCGCTGAGGCCGGAGAGCGTGGTGGCGGTGTCGCCGAGGTCGTAGTCGAGCCGCTCGACCTGGTACGGACCGGGCTGCGCGGGGTCGGTGTAGAGCTGCTTCTTCTGCAGGCCCTTCGGGGTGGTCGGGGCGGCGGCCGACCGCCGTGGCGCCGCCACCGAACCGGGCACCACGCCGTTCCACGCGACCTCGACGCGCTTCGCCTCGGTGACCCCGGTGTCGGTGGTCTCCACGACCAGGCTGAGTCCGTCGGGCGACTCCTTGGCCGCCCCGATGACGTGGCCGTCGACGGCGAGTTCCGGTGCCGCGTCGCGCACCGGCAACGGTTCGTCGAGCCGCAGCGTCACCCGCGCCCCACCGTCGGGCAGGCGCTCGACGGTGAATTCCTCTGAGTTTGTCGATTCCTGGGCAGGCTCGGCGGCGGCGGACGTGGCGATCAGGCCGGATGCGGCGATGCAGCCGGCAAGGGCGGCGGCCGACACCGCGGCCGTCAGTCGGACTCGCCCCCGCAGGGGTGCGAAACGGGCCATCTGCGACTCTCCTTCTCGCGCCGTGAGATCAGCGCGAGCGGACCGTACGAACGGCGTGTTCCAGGAGATCGCCACCCAGGAAACGGGCCGGTTGCCGGGTTATACGAGGCTGTTTCGGAAGATCACTCCAGGCGCTTTAGGTGATCACTCGAACCTTTCGGTGGTTCGCCTTCAAACCGGAGAAGATCGGGATGGATCCTGGCCACGCCGTAGCCGTCAGCCGTCGGAGCCTTCGGCCGCCCCGTCCGGGCTGATGGCACCGTCCCCCGCACCGGTGTCGAGGTACACGTGTTGGTGACCCTGCTCCGCATCGATGTTGATCTGGTCGAGTTGCGTCGCGGCCACCGACCACGTGGCGGAGGCGAGGGCGGCCTGCCGCGCGGCCAGCGCCAGCTGACCGTCGCGTACGGCGGAGGGACTGGCCGCGACCAGGGCGACCGAGTCCACCGCGACGGCGGCCTGTTCCACCGCACTCCGCAGGCCGCTGCGGGCGACGTTGGTTGCGGTCGTCCCCGAGGGTGGGTTGGCGAACTGCTCCGTCAGCCGGCGCACGGTCTGCTGCCATTGGCGGACCTGAGACGCCTCGGGCGTGCGTCCGGCTTCCGCTTCCTGCTTCACGGCCAGGAGGATCGGCGAGAGTTCGTCCCGGGTCCGACGCGCCATCTCGGTCAGCTCGATGATCTGCTGGACGTCGCGCTCGGCCTCCGCCTCGTGCAGGTGCGCGACGCTCGACTCGGACGGGTCCGGCCGCCCCACCGCGAAGCCGATCAGCCCCCCGACCAGGCCCACCACCAGCGCCGCCGCGACGGCGCCGGCGACCATCCTCGCGCTCGGCCGTCGCCGCCGGGCAGGTGGGTTCAGGAGGTAGGAGGGCCTTCCGGTTCGACGGGACATCGCATCCTCACATCGATGGCTGTTTGGCCAGGAGGATAGCTGTCCACACCACACGCCGTCGATAGTTCCACATGGAGAACACGAACTTTTATCTGGACGGACGAAAGCCCTTGAGGACGATCGCGACGAGCAGCGACGTGGCCACCATCAGCACGGCGCTCGCCGCCGCCATGAGCTGGAATCCGTGGGTGAACCCCTCCCGGGCGGCGCCGAGCAGTTGTTCGCCGAGTTCCCCGGGGAGGCGACCGCTCGCCACCAGCGCGGCGTTGAGGTTGTCGCGCGAGGCGGCCGCCGCGACGTCGGGGACACCGGCGGGAACACCCGCCGTCATGTCCTGGCGGTAGACCGCGGTGATGACGCTGCCCAGGACCGCGATACCGAACGCCCCGCCGAGTTGGGGTGCCGTCGAGGAGATCGCCGCCGCCGCGCCGGCCCGTTCCGCCGGGGCGGCTCCGACGACCATGTCGGTGGCGAGGGCCATCATGGGACCCAGACCGGCGGAGACCACGATGGCCGCCTGCTGAGCCCGGCGGAGAGCAGCTCGCCGGCTCCTGACCGACGCCGGCCGGGAGGCCCCGTCAGAGCTGCGGGGTGGCCGGCTGCGGTCCGCGCGGTGGCATCCCGGCGGCGCGGACGGGGCGGTCCGATACCGCTTCCGGCGGCGGGTGGGGCAGCGGCCCGGCCCCGTCCGGCCGCAGCCCGTCGAAGATGATCCCCAGGTAGCGCCGCCACAGGTCCGGCGGCGCGTCCGGTACGAAGCTGACCACGTGGGTCGGCGCGCACATCAGCAGGATCACGTCCACCGGGGCGATGTCGGCCCGGATCGCGCCGGCCGCCTGCGCACGTTCGACCAGCACGGTGATCTCCTGGAAGAGGCGACCGCGGGACTCGCTCAGCCGGTCGTTGAGGTCGCCCGCCTCTCGCAGGAACGACAGGTCCAGTTGCTGCTGCCGGCTGGCCGCGGCGTCGAGGAACTCCAGTAGTGCGGCGCCGGCGTCGGGGACCGTCGCCAGCCGCCGCGCCAACGCGGCGAGCCCGTCGACCCGATCGAGCACCACCGCCGCGAGCAGGTCCTCCTTGGTCGGGAAGTGGCGGAACACCGTGCCCTTGCCGATGCCCGCCCGCCGGGCGATGTCCGCGACCGAGGCCGTCAGGCCCCGCTCGGCGAACTCCGCCTCCGCCGCCGCCAGCAACGACGCCCGGTTGCGCGCGGCGTCGGCACGCAGTGGGCGGTCGGCGCTGGTCATCGAAACACCCTAACAAGTTGACCCACCGGTCCGGTTATGTCTAACGTGACCGCACGGTCCGCTTACTGCCCGGAGGAAGACATGAAGGCTGTCGTCGCCACCGCCTACGGGCCACCCGAGGGGTTCGCCATCGCCGACGTACCGGTTCCCCGGCCGGGTCCGGGGCAGATCCAGGTACGCATCGCCGCCGCGTCGATCAACCCCCTCGACCTCCGCCTGCCCGGTGGCGAATTCCGGGGCGTCACCGAACTCACCTTCCCGCACATCCCGGGCAACGACTTCGCCGGTACGGTCAGCGAGGTCGGTGCCGGCGTCACCGGGTACCAGGTGGGAGACGAGGTCTTCGGGCACGCCATGCCCCGGGCGCTGCGGGCGATGGTCGGCGCCGGCCGGCCGAGCATGACCACCGGAACACTCGCCGAGTACGCCGTCTTCGAGGCGGGCACCCCGTTCATCGCGCACCGCCCGGCGGACCTGGACGTCGCCGACGCCGCCGCGCTGCCGACCGTCGGCCTCACCGCCCGCGCCGTGCTCGCCACCGCCGCCCCGAAGCCGGACGACACCATCCTGGTCGTCGGCGCCAGTGGCGGCGTCGGTACGACCCTGCTGCCCCTGCTGGCCGGCGCTGCCGTGATCGCAACCGGACGGCCGGAGGACTCCGAGCTGCTGCGGGCGAAGGGCGCCACCGAGGTCATC
This sequence comes from Micromonosporaceae bacterium KJ-029, assembly GCA_005402585.1. GTDB lineage: Bacteria > Actinomycetota > Actinomycetes > Mycobacteriales > Micromonosporaceae > Micromonospora. The sequence continues at coordinate 288,174 of BIFP01000048.1, forward strand.
GGCTACGACGACGACTACCCGGGCGGAGTGGACCTGGCGCTCAACCTGGTGCTGCCCAGCGACCGCCTCCGGCGGGTCGGGCGCGCACTCCGGCCCGGCGGGCGGCTCTACACGATCACCTTCCCCACCCCGCAGCCGGAGTATCTCGACCGCGACGACGTGCGTTTCGAGCTGGTACTCGACATGGACGGCCAGCTCGGTGGGATGCGCGAGGTAGCCGAGCTGACCCCGACGATCGGCCGCCGCTACCGGCTCGACGACGGCGTGCGGGCCCTGACCGACTTCGCCCGCCGACACACCTTCGGCAAGCTGGTGGTGACCGCCTGAGCCGGGGCCGTCCGGGGACGTCCGCCGTTGGCCGCCACCACCACCGTCCGCCGTTGCCGGCAGCCACCACCGCCGCTCGCCGGACCGGCGATCGTTTCCGGTCAGCGCTGATCGGAAGCGTCCTGCGCGACGTCGGCGGCGGCCAGCAACGCCACCAGGTCGTCGAGGGTGTCCAGCGGGCGGCCGGGGCCGTTCAGCTCGACCTCGACGCCGTACTCCAGCTCGATCGCGTCGACCAGGCGCAGCAGGCCGAGGGAGTCGACGCCGAGGGCGATCATGGATCCTCCGGCGAGTACGTCGGCCACCGAGACCTCCCCTCCGGTGGCCTCGCCGACCAGCTCCGCGATCCGCTCGCGCAGTTCGGTGCTACCCATGTCAGAACTCCTTTCCGGACCGCCGGACGATCTCGGCGATCTCGGCGATGGTCGGGGTGTCGAAGAAGGCGTCGAGCGGCACCTCGACCCCGAGCCGCTGCTGGATCCGGCCGCTGATCCGGGTGATGGTCAGCGAGTGTCCGCCCAGGTCGAACAGGTCCTCGTGGACGCCGATCTCGGGGATCCGCAGCACCTCCTGCCAGATCAGCCGCAGCTGCTCCACCACCGGGTCGTCGCCCGTCCCGGTGCCGGCGACGGCCGGGTCCGCGTCGCCGGCCGGGTCCACGCCGTCGCGGGGCGCGGGGACGGGCAGTGCGGCCCGGTCGACCTTGCCGTTCGGGCTCAACGGCAGCCGGTCGAGCGTCACGTAGTCGGTGGGCAGCACGGCCTGCGGCAGGCTCAGCGCAAGGTGCCGGCGCAGCTCGGCCGGTTCCACGGCGGCGCCCGCCCGGGTCACCACGTACGCGACGAGGCGGGGCTCGGCCTCGTCCCGCCGGAGCACCGTCACCGCCCCGGACACGCCGGGATGCTCCAGCAGCCGAGCGTCGATCTCCCCCAGCTCGATCCGGTGCCCCCGGATCTTGACCTGGTGGTCGGTGCGGCCGAGGAAGTCGATCCTCCCGTCCGGCAGCCACCGGCAGCGGTCGCCGGTGCGGTAGAGCCGCTCGCCGTCCCGCCCGAACGGGTCCGGGACGAACCGCTCGGCGGTCAGGTCGTCCCGCCCCAGGTAGCCGGCGGCCAGCCCGGCGCCGCCCAGGTACAGCTCACCGGGCAGCCCGACCGGCACGGGCCGCCGCGCCTCGTCGAGCAGGTACGCCCGCACGTTCGGCAGCGGCCGGCCGATGGTGACCTCGTCGGGGTCGGCGGGGAGGTCAGCCATCGTCGCGTACACGGTCGCCTCCGTCGGCCCGTACCCGTTGATCAGGCGGGCGGTGCGGGCCCGCAGGTCCCGGGCGAGGGTGACCGGCAGCGCCTCGCCGCCGGCGACCGCGACCAGCGGCTCCGGCACGACCTGTGCGACCCCCGGGGCGGGCGCGCCGAGGCCGGCCTCCAGCAGCACCCGCCAGCCCGACGGGGTGGCCTGCGCGTGGGTCACGCCGGCGGTGCGGACCAGCCGCAGCACACCCGCGCCGTCCAGGGCGCTGACGGCCGAGGCGACGACCACCCGGCCGCCGGTGACCAGCGGTAGGAAGACCTCCACGGTGGAGATGTCGAACGACAGCGACGTCAGGTGCAGCCACCGGTGCGCCGCGCCGCTGTCCAGCAGGTCCCGCACGCCGAGCAGCACGTTGGCCAGCGCGCCGTGCCGCACCGCCACGCCCTTGGGTCGACCCGTCGAGCCGGAGGTGTAGAGCACGTACGCGAGGTCGTCCGGGGTCGGCGCGGCGGGAGCGGCCTCCGCCGGGGCCGGCCCGTCGAGCAGGTCGACCAGGTCGAGGGCGAGCGTGGGCCGGGCCACCTCGGTGGCGGTGGTCGTCACCACCAGCGCCGGGGCGGCGTCGGTGAGGACGGCCTCCCGGCGGGCCGGCGGGTGGCCCGGGTCGATCGGCAGGTAGGCGGCTCGGCAGCGGAGCACCGCCAGCATGGCCACCACCGCCTGCCAGGACCGGTCCAGCGCGACGGCGACGAGGGCGCCGGGTCCGACGTCACGCTGCCGCAGCAGCGCGGCGAGCCGGGCGGCGGCGGCGTCCAGCTGGGCGTAGCTCAGCGTCCGGTCGCCGTCGACCACGGCCGGCGCGTCCGGGTCCGCGGCGACGCGGGCGGCGAACAGGGCGGGCACGGTCACCCTGGCGGGGTACTCCCGGGCCGTGTCGTTCCAGGCGACGCTGACCTGGTCGAGTTCGTCGGCGGGCAGCAGCGGCAGTTCCGCCACCGGCCGGTCGGGGTCGGCGACCGCGGCGGCGAGCATGGTGCGCAGGTGTCCGCCGATCCGGCGTACCGCGTCGGTGTCGATGGCCGCGGGGCTGTGCTGGAGGCTGACCGTGATACCGGTGGGGGCGTCCACGATCTGTACGTGCAGGGCATTGCGGGCGGCACCGGAGAACAGGGTCCACTCGACCTCGGCGGCCACCCCGGGAAAGACCGGTTCGGCACCGCGCCGCCGGTACCCGACACTGACCGGGGTCAACGCCGGCGCGGGCCGCAGGCCGGACACGGCCTGGGCCAGCGGCACGGCGCGGTGCCGGTACACCTCGCGCAGCCGGGCCCGGACGGCGTGGGCGTGGTCGCGGAAGGTTCCCTCGGCCGGGTCGACAGCGACCGGCAGCTCGTTGACGAACAGCCCGATCCGGTCGGCCTGCTCCGGGGTGCGGGTGGACAGGGCCAACCCGACGGGAGTGCCCCGGTTGCCGTAGCGCGCGAGCAGGGCGTGCAGCACGGCGAACAGCAGTTCGAAGCGGGTCACTCCGAGGGACCGGGCCGCCTCGTCGACGCCCCCGATCAGGTCGGCGGGCAGGTCGACGGCCACCGCGGCGCCGGGCTCGGCACCGGCCGGCAGCCGGCGCAGGCCGGGCAGGACGATGTCGCCCGGACCGGTCCAGTGCCGGGCCCAGTAGGCACGGGCGGCCGGCAGGTCGGTGGCGACGCGTTGCTGTTCGGCCGCGGCGAGGTCCGCGTACCCATCGGCGCGGGGCGCGACGACGGCCAGGTCGCCGGTGCGGGCGGCGGCGTACGCGGCGGCCAGGTCCCGGGCGAGCACATCCTTGGACGTGCCGTCGAAGGCCAGGTGGTGGGCGGTGACGAGGAGCAGGTGCGTGCCGTCGGCGCCGGTCAGCAGGGTGAACCGGGCCGGTGGTCCGGTCCGCAGGTCGTGCGGCCGGGCGATCTCCTCGGCGACGCGGGCGTCGGTCAGCTCCCCGAAGGTGACCGCCGGGCGGGTGTCGGCGGGCGCCAGGCGCGGCATGCCGTCGCCGTCGGTGGCGACCCGGGCGCCCAGCACCGGATGCTGTTCGGCCAGCGCGGCACAGGCCGCGACCAGGGCCCGACGGTCGAGGTCGGCGGCGAACCGTACGCCCAACGCCATGTGGTACGCCGTGCCGGCGACACCGGCCTGCTCGGTGAACCAGACGGCGTGCTGCGCGTATGTCGCCTCGGCGGTGCCCACATGCTCTCCCATGGTCGTGCTGGTGGTGGTCAGTTGTCGAACAGGTCGGTGAGTTGCCGCTTGAGCACCTTGCCGCCCTCGTTGCGGGGCAGCTGGTCCAGCAGCAGGAGCCGGGCCGGCAGCTGGTAGTCGGCGAGCCGGTCGGCGAGGAAGCCGCGCAGCGCCGGCAGGGACAGTCCGTCCTGGTCGGCCGGTGGGCGGGGCACGATGGCGGCGGCCACGGCCGAGCCGAGCACCGGGTGCGGGACGCCGACGACGGCGGCCTGGGCGACCAGGGGGTGTTCGTGCAGGGCCGCTTCGACCTCGAGGGTGGAGACCTTGAACGCGCCCGTCTTGATTATGTCCTGGTGCCGGTCGGTGAGGTACAGGTAGCCGTCGGCGTCGACCCGGCCGATGTCGCCCATGCGTACCCACCCGTCCCGGAAGGTGGCCCGGTTGGCGGCCTCGTCCCGGTAGTAGGCGCGGGGATGGGGGGCGCGCAGCCACACGTCACCGGTCGTCCCGGCGGGCAGCGGGTTGCCGCCGGCGTCGGCGACCATCAGCTGGCCGCCGACCGGCCGGCCGACCGCGTCCCGGCGGGACGGGTCGTAGATCATCGTGGTCTGGGCCGGTGCCGCCTCGGTGGAGGTGTAGTAGTTGACGATGGTGGCCTGCGGGAAGGTCTCGGCCAGTCGGGCCGCGACCGCCGGGGGCAGCGGGGCGGCGGTGGAGCCGATCAGCTGTACGCCGCTGGTGTCCCGACCGCGCAACGCCCCGGAGTCGAGCAGCTCGACGGCGATCGACGGGACGACGAACACACTCCCCGTACCCGGGGCCTCCACCAGCCGGGCGAACCGGACCGGGGTGAACCGGGGCAGGGTGAGCGCGGCGGCCTTCGCGGTGAGCGCGTTGAGCAGCATGGTCTGCCCGGCGTTGGTGCCGATGGCGAAGGCGTGCAGGAACCGCTGCGAGTGGGCCAGTGCCAGCCGGCGGGGGTGGTTCGGCGCACCGGCGGTGAGATTGGCGTGGCTGGCCGCCACCCCCTTGGGACGGCCCGTCGTGCCGGAGGTGTAGAGGATCTGGGCGAGGTCGCCGGGCCGGGCCGCCGACGGCTCGACCTCGCCGTCGGCGCCCACACCGGCCTGGTCGAGGTCGCCGCAGGTCCAGACCGGCAGGCCGGCCGGGACCGGCGGGGCGGCGGTGTCGTCGCCGTGGACGACGGCGGTGGCCGCGCAGTGGGTGAGCGCGTGCGCGAGTTGCCCGGCGGCGAGCCGGTCGGACAGCGGCACGGCGACGCCGCCGGCCCGCAGCACCCCGCAGTACGCCACGGCGAACCTGGTCCAGTCCCGGGCGCCGAACAGCAGGCCGATCCGGTCGCCGTGGCGCAGGCCCCAGCGCCGCAGCGCGGCGGCGACGGCGGTCGCACCGGCGGACCAGTCGGCGAAGGTCAGCGTCGCCACGCCGTGCACCTCGACCGCGACCCGGTCGGGGTGCAGGGCGGTGCGCCAGGCCAGCAGCTCGGGCACGGTCCGGGGCGGAGGCGTTCCCCCGCCGGTGGTCGCCGCGGTCATCTCAGCCAACCCTTCCCCCGGTCGCGCCGGCCAGCGCCCGGTCCTCCCCGACGCCGGCGGACCGGCCTTCCTCGGCAGCCCTGGCCTGGCGTTCCTCGATGCCGACCAGGTCGTCCGGTGGCGCGTCGGGCACCTCGTCGTCGAACCGGGCGAGGACCGGCGTGGCCAGTGACACCAGCGCCGTGAGCGCGATGCACACCCCGAACAGCAGGTAGAGCAGCCCGTGGCCGCGTCCCGGGCCGACGCCGATCACCACGCCGACCGTGCTGGCCAGCACGCCGTCGGCCAACAGCATCGGCTCCGCCACCCGGGCGGCGAACGGCGCGACAAGGCCCCAGCCCAGCGGCATGGTGGACTGCGCGACCATCTGGTTGAGCGCGAAGACCCGGCCGTGGACGCGGGGCGGCACCTTGGTCTGGATGATCGTGTTGTAGACGCCGTTGACGATGCCGAGGGCCAGGTACATGCCGAACGCCCCGGCGCCGATGAGCAGCAGGTTCGGTCGCAGCCCGGTCAGCACGGCGGCCACCGCGATACCGAGGGTGCCCAGCAGCACCGCCCGCATCCGGCGGCGCCGGGGGCCGCCCCAGACCAGCATCACCAGGCCGCCGGTGGCCGCGCCGACCCCGCCGGTCAGCGCGACCTGGGCCACCTCGTTCAGGTCGGCGAAGCCGAGCACCAGCGGCGAGAGCAGGAACAGCACGGGGAACAGGAAGAAGTTGAGCGCCGCGAAGAACGCCAGCATGGCGCGGAACTCGCGGCGACGCAGCGAGTAACGCAGCCCCGCGACGATCTCCGCGCCGATGCCCTCGCGGCGTTGCAGGGCCAGGGTCCGGGGGAACCTCACCACCGCCAGCACCGCTATCGTGAACAGGTACGACGCCACGACGATGAGCAGGATGCCGCGCAGCCCGACGGCCTGGAGCAGCGCCACGGCGACCAGCGGCACGACGAACTGGGTGAGGCCGACGGCGGTCTGGGCGAGGCCGTTGGCGTGGCCGAGGAAGCGCTTGGGCACCAGTTGCGGTACCGCCGAGACGAATGCGAGGCGCTGGAAGGCCAGCGCCACGGACAGGAGGCCGGTGAACGGGTAGAAGTGCCACACCTCGGCCCGGTCGGCCAGCACCAGTCCGGCCATCACCGCGTTGGCGGTCCCGGCGGCGGCGCAGGCGACCAGCAGGACGCGCCGCCGGCTGAACCGGTCGATCAGCGCACCGGCCAGCGGCGCGACGAGCAGGCCGGGCATCAGGGCGAGCACGGCGAAGAGCGCGAACCGGGCGAGCGACCCGGTCTCCATGTATATCCACAGTGGAACGGCAAAGGCGGTCAGCGCGGTGCCCATGCCGGAAACGATCTGACCGGCCGCGACCAGGCCGAACCGGAGCATGCTCGGCGGCGGTGCGGTGGCGGCGCGGGTACTCGCGCCGGACGGTCCGTCGGGCCCCTGGTGGGAGACACCGGCCAACTGCCAGGCGGGCCGCGCGGCGTCCTGGCCGGTCGCGGAGGCCGACGGAACGCCGTCAGAACCCGGCGCGGCAGCGGGCGACGCTGACAGTTCGGCCGGTGCCGGCGCGGTGGGAGGCGGCGGCGCGGTGGGAGGCTGCGGCGCGGTGGGAGGCGGCGGGCCGGCGAGGTGCTGGTGCACGCCGGTGACGATCTCGGCCAGTTCGGCGGCCCGGTACTTCAGGAAGTAGTGCCCACCCTCGTCGATCACGGCGAGGGCGGTCCGGTCGCTGAGGAAGTGCCACTCCCGGTACCGCTCCTCGTGGTAGTCGGTGCTGCGGTCGCGCTCGCCGACCACGGAGACGATCGGCGCGCGCAGCGGGGTGACCCGCTGCCGCATCAGTTCGGTGAAGTACGCCTCGGAGACCTCGGCGTCGTGCCGCATCGCCCGGATCAGGAAGCGGACCTCGTCGGGCGCGAGCGACCCGATGGCGGTGCCCTGCGCCTGGAGCCAGGTGCGGTAGATCCGGTCGCTGCGCAGGCGTTCGGCCAGCCGCAGTCGCAGCAGCGGTCCGAGCAGGCCACCGGCGGGCCGGCCGAACGGGAAGACCGCACCGAGGTACACCGCGACGAGGTCCCGCCCGGCGGCCTCCAGCCGGCGTGCCACCTCCACCGCGAGCGCCCCGCCGGGGCCGCAGTGTCCGTACAGGATCAGCGGCCCGGACACCCGGTCCAGGATTTCCGCGACGACGTCGGTGGCGACCTCCTCGATCGGGGCGGGGTCGTCCGCGAGGCCGATGTCGTGGCCGGGTACGGCCACCGACAGCAGTCGGTACCCGGAGGGCAACACGTCGGCCAGCGGCTGGTAGACCACGGCGCTGCCGCCGCCGTACGGGACGCAGACCAGGGTGGCGACCCGATCGGCGGCGGGCACCGGCGGGGTCAGCTCGTGCAGCAGCCCGCCGGAACCGGCGCCGTCCCCGGCGACGAGGCCGGCCAGGTCGCGTACGGTGCGGTGGCGGAACAGGTCCATCACGCTGACCGCCGGTGCGGCACCACCGACCGCGGCGGGCAGTTCCCGGCGCAGCCGGGCCACCACCTGGGTGGCCAGCAGGGAGTGCCCGCCCAGCTCGAAGAAGTCGTCGGTGGCGCCGACCTCGGCCACCCCGAGCACGGCCTGCCAGATCCCGGCCACCAGGGTCTCCACCGGCCCGACCGGCGGCACCCGCTCGCCGGTCGGCCCGGCGTCGGTCGGCTCGGGCAGGGCCCGCCGGTCCACCTTCCCGTGTTCCTGCAACGGCAGCCGGTCCAGGCACACCCAACGGCCGGGGACCATGTGCTCGGGCAGCCGGTCGGCGAGGCGGCGGCGCAGCTCCGCCGGGTCCGGCGCGGCCATGTCGGGGGCCGGCTCCAGGTACGCCACCAACCGGTCGTCGCGCAGCAGCACCGCCGCCTGCCGTACGCCGGGGCAGTCCCGCAACGCGGCCTCGATCTCGCCCAACTCGACCCGGTAGCCGCGGATCTTCACCTGGTGGTCGCGGCGGCCGAGGAAGACCAGCTGCCCGTCCTCGCGCCAGCGGCCCAGGTCGCCGGTGCGGTAGAGGCGGGCGCCGGGCGGACCGTACGGGTCGGGGACGAAGCGCTCGTCGGTCAGGTCGGGCCGGTTCAGGTAGCCGCGGGCCAGCCGGTCTCCGCCGAGGTAGAGCTCGCCGGGTACGCCGACCGGAACCGGGCGCATCCGCTCGTCGAGCAGGTACACCCGGGCGTGCGGCAGGGGGCGACCGATCGGCACCGGGCCGGTGGCCGGCCCGTCGGCGGTCACCTCGTAGGTGGCGACGCCGACGGTGGCCTCGGTGGGGCCGTAGTGGTTGAACACCCGGGCCGGGCCGGCGGCCACGAGCGGGCGGACCCGGTCCAGTTCGGACGCCTCGCCGCCGAGGATCAGCGCGCGGGCGGGGAGCAGGTCGCCCGGCTCGGCGTCGGCGGTCAGCGCGGTCAGATGCGACGGGGTGATCTTCAGGTAGTCGATACGCTGGGCGCGCAGCCGCTCGGCGAGTTCCGCGCCGGTGCACCGGCGCGGCAGCAGGTGCACCGCGCCACCGGTGGCCAGCGCCAGGTAGAAGACGGTGACGCTGAAGTCGAACGACATCGACTGGAGCAGCCCGTACCGGGCGGCCGGGACGACCGCGAACCGGTCGGCCACCCCGTCGAGGTAGCGCAGCACCTGCCGGTGTGCCACGGCCACCCCCTTCGGGGTACCGGTGGAGCCGGAGGTGTAGATGACGTACGCGAGGTTCTCACCGGTCGTCCCGGCCTCCGGTGCGGTGTCGGGCTGGGCCGCGACCTCTGCGGCGATCTCGTCCAGGCAGTCCGCCGTCGCCCCGGCGGGCAGCCGGTCGCGCAGCTCGGTGCTTGTCAGCACGATGGTGGGGCGGGCGTCGGCGAGCATCAGGCCCAGCCGGGCGGCGGGCTGCTCCGGGTCCAGTGGCAGGTACGCCCCGCCGGCGCGGAGCACCCCGAGCAGCGTCGCGGCCAGCTCGACCGACTGCTCCAGCAGGACCCCGACCAGCCGGTCCGGGCCGACGCCGCGGGAGCGCAGCCAGTGGGCGAGCCGGTTGGCCCGCCGGTCCAGCTGCCGGTAGGTGACCGCGTCCGGGCCGCAGACCACGGCCGGGGCGTCGGGCGTGCCGGCGACGTGCGGGGCGACGAGGTCGGCCAGGGTGGTCGCCGGGCCGGTGACCCCGCTGGTGGCGTCGTCGGGCCGGCCGAGGGCCAGCACCCGGTCCCGCTCGGCGGGGTCGAGCAGGTCCAGGTCGGTGACGGGCAGGTCCGGCCGGGCGACCGCGGCGCGCAGCAGGGTCTCGAAGCCGGCCGCCAGCCGGCGTACGGTGGCGGCGTCGAACAGGTCGGTGTTGTACACGAACATGCCGCGCAGGCCGTCGGTGGTCTCGCCGACGTACAGCGACAGGTCGAAGCGGGCGGTGGCGGCGTCGGTGCCGACGCCCTCGGCGTGCAGGTCGTCGGGCCACCGGCCGCCGCCCTGGGCATAGTTCTGCAGGGTGAACAGCACCTGGAAGACCGGGGCACGACTGACGTCGCGGGCGACGTTCAGCTCCTTGACCAGGCGTTCGAACGGGATCTCCTGGTGGGCCAGGGCGCGTACGACGGTGCCGCGGGTACGCCGCAGCAGGGCCGCGAAGCTGGGCTCGGCCGCGGGTTCGTCGGCGCTCGCGGGGGCCGGGGAGAGATCGGCGCGCAGGGCGAGGGTGTTGACGAACAGGCCGACGAGGTTCTCCAACTCCGGTACGACCCGCCCGGCGACCGGGGAGCCGATGGCGAAGTCCCGCTGGCCGCTGTACCGGAACAGCACGGCCTGCAGGCCGGCCAGCAGGGTCATGTAGAGGGTGGCCCGGTGGGTACGGCTCAGCCGGCGCAGCCCGTCGGTGAGGTCGGCGTCGATGGCGAAGCGGTACGTGTCACCGGCGTACGACTGCACGGCCGGGCGGGGCCGGTCGGTGGGCAGTTCCAGCGGGGGTACGCCGGCCAACGCCTCGGTCCAGTAGGCGAACCCGTCCCCGGTCGCCGGTCCGTCGAGCCGGTGTCGCTGCCAGGCGGCGTAGTCGACGTAGCTGGTCGCCGGGGTCGGGGGCGGGGTGCTGCCGTCGCGCAGCGCGCGGTAGCCGGCGGCGATCTCGCCGAGGAGCAGGTCCAGCGACCAGCCGTCGCTGACGATGTGGTGCATCGCGAGGTGTACCAGGTGGTCCTCTTCGCCGAGCCGGACGACCAGCACCCGGAGCAGGGGTGCGGCGCCGAGGTCGAACGGGGTGCGGACGGAGGCGGCGACCAGTTCGCGGGCGTCGGCCTCGGACGGCGCGACGGTGACGGTGATCGGCACCCGCACCTCGGGCAGCACGTGCACGACGGGTTCACCGTCGGCGTTCTCGGTGAACCGCATCCGCAGGCTGTCGTGTCGGGTCGCGGTGGCGTCGACGGCGGCGCGCAGGAGGTCGACGTCCAGCGGTCCGCGCAGCCGTACGGTCGAGTAGACGACGTACGCGGCGGTGCCGGGGGTGAGCTGTTCGGTGAACCAGATCCGTTCCTGACCGAACGACAGTCGGGGCTCGCCGGCGGGCTCAGCCGTCGATGCGATGGGGACGCTCCGCGCAGATACGTCAACGTTGGTCACGCAGCGCCTCACTCCGATGACGGACAGGGGCAAGTAGTCTGCACGCCACCTCAAACATGATGGATCGGCTAATGGTCCACTGTGTAAGACATGATCGATTGATCCGGCACCGAAACGGACCGTCGTACCGTCGGGAATGCGATTCGCAGACGTGGTGATCCCTGCTGAGTGGGCTTCGGAGGCGCTGGTACACGCCGAGTTCTCCGGCGCCGGCGCCGGGACGGCGCCACTGACCTGGGCCCAACAGGTGCTGTGGCGGTCGATCGCCAGATTCGGCTCGAACCACCGTTTCCTCAACCTGCGGCGGACCGTGCCGATCTCCGCGCGGGCCGGGGCGGACGTGGCCGGCGCGACCCGGGCGGTCGGCGCACTGGTCAGCCGGCACGCCTCGCTGCGCACCCGGCTCGCGGTGATCGACGGCGAGCCGCACCAGGAGACCACGGCGAGCGGAGTGCTGCCGGTACTGCTCTGCCCCGGGGTGGGCGACGGCGCCGAGGCCGCCCGAGAGGCCGCCGGCCGGCTCGGCGACGTCGCGTTCGACCACACCGCCGAGTGGCCGCTGCGGGTGGCGCTGGTCACTGTGGACGACCGGGTACGGCAGGTCGTGGTGGTGTTCAGCCACACCACGGTGGACGCGCACGCCGCCGAGGTGGTGCTGCGGGACCTGCGGTTGATCCTGCTGCGCGGTGCGCTGCCCACCCCGCCCGGCCTGCAGTCGGTGGACGTGGCCCGGCTGCAGCACGGGGTCGACCGGCGCCGCTCGGAGCGGTCGGTGGCGCACTGGCTGCGGGAGTTCCAGCGACTTCCCCGGCAGCCGCTGACCCCGGCCGGGCCGGGGCTCGAACCGCCACTACGCCGGGGCGTGCTGCTCTCCTCCGCCGTCGACCCGGCCGCCCGGTTGATCGCCGCCCGGTACCGGGTCAGCGCCTCCGCGGTGCTGCTGGCCGGCGTGACGGCGCTGGCCGCCGGCAACTCCGGGCGCACGATGTGCGGCCTGTTCCCGATGGCGCACAACCGGTTCCGCGCCGAGCACGCCGACGCGGTCGCCAACCTCGGTCAGATCGGTTTCTGCGCCGTGGACCTGGCCGGCCGTCCCGACTTCGGCGAGCTGCTGTCCCGCGTCTGGGCCGCGTCCCTGAACGGGCTGCGGCACGCGTACTACGCCCCGCCCGCGCTGCGGCACGCCTTCGAGGAACTGGGCGTCGAGTACGAATCGGCCTTCCAGCCGTACTACTACTACAACGACGTCCGGCTGCCGGTCGGCGGCGTCGACCCGGTGCCGAAGGCGGACCGGGCCGAGCTGCGGGCGGCCATGGCACACAGCACCTTCTCCTGGACGGCCGGGCTGAACCAGGCATCCTGGCACCTGCTCACCCACGTCGTCGACGAGCCGGCCGGGACGGGCATCACGCTCACCGTCGACACCCGCCACATCGCGATGGACACCGTCGAACCGTTCCTGCGCGGGCTGGAGGAGATGCTGGTCGAGGCGGCCTTCGGCGAGGTGCCCTGGCCGTGGTCGCCGGCCCGTACCGCAGCCACGCCCGCCCCTGGACCGGTACCGGCCGAGGTCGAAGATGTCGAGAAGGTGGCGTACGCGCAGTTCCAGGGTGGGCGCGACGCGAGCGCGCCGCTCACCTGGGGGCAGCGGGCGATGTGGCGGACCGTCGAGGAGTTCGACTCCCCCGCCGCGTACCGCGCGTTGAGCCTTCCCCGCACCCTGGCCGTCCCCGCCCGGGCCGAGGTGACCGTGCCGCAGGCGCTGCGAGCGGTCGGCGCGCTGGTCGCCCGGCACGGTTCGCTGCGGACCCGGTTCCGCCGCCGGGACCGGGAACTGCACCAGGAGGTGTCGGCGGCGGGGCAGCTACCCGTCATCGTCCACCCGGTGCCCCGGCCGCCGGACGACCCCGACGGCCGAGCCGCCGCGGCGGCGCTGACCGCACGGCTGCGCGAGCCGCGTTTCGACCACGTCGCCGAATGGCCGCTGCGGGTCGCGCTGGTCACTGTCGACGACCGGGTACGGCAGGTCGTGACGGTGTTCAGTCACTCCACCGTCGACTTCCACGCCACCGAGAACGTCCTGCGCGACCTGCGGGCCCTCCTGCTGCGCGGCTCACCGGACACCCCGCCCGGCCTCCAGTCGCTGGACCTCGCCGAACGGGAACGCGGCGTCGAACTGCGCCGCTCGGAGCGGGCGGTGGCGTACTGGGTCCGGCAGTTCGCCGGCCTGACGCCGAGCCTGCCCGACCCGGTCGGGCCCGCACCCGACCCCCGCTACCGACGCGGGTCGCTGGTCTCCGCGGCGGTCCACCACGCGGCGCAGCTGATCGCTGCCCGGCACCGGGTCAGCACCTCCAACGCCCTGCTGGCGGCGACCGCCGCCGCGCTGACCGGGGACCGCGAGCAGGACGCCTGCGGCATCGTCGTCATGGCCAACAACCGCTTCCAACCCGGGCACGACCTCGCCGTGGGCAGCCTCAACCAGATCGGACTCTGCCGGCTCGACCTGGCCGACCGGCCCGGCTTCGCCGAGCTGCTGTCCCGCGCCCGCCGGGCGGCGCTGAACGCCTACCGGCACGCCTACTACGACCCGGACGTGTGGGAGCGTACGTTCACCGACCTGGGCCACGACCACAAGACCTTCCTGGCCCCGTACTGCTACCTCAACGACGCCCGGCTGTCGCTCGACGCCGACTCCGACGGGACGGGCCCGGACCGGGCCGCCCTGCGGGCGATGGCGACCCGCGGCGCCTTCCGTTGGCTGACGGAGCTGGAGCAGTTCCCGTGGCGGTGCCGCGTGCAGGTGCTCGACGCCCCCGGCGCGGTCGAGCTGGTCGTCACCGCCGACACCCGGTACTTTCCGGTGGAGCGGGTCGAACCGTTCCTGCGCGGGGTCGAGGCGCTGCTGGTCGAGGCCGCCGTGCGCGACGTGCCGTGGCCGTGGTCCGGCACGGAACAGCTCCGCCGTGGTTGATGGTCACCGGCGCCGGATGAGATGCCAGCCCATGGCGCCGTACCAGATCATGACGGGTAGATGGAGGGCGTAGCCGAGTTGTTCCAGTGTCGGTGACATGCCGTCGGTTCCCGTGGTCCATGGAATGACGACGGCGGCGAGGCCAGCCAGGGCAGCGAACCCACCGGCGCGGCGTAGCCGGTCCGGTAGGTGGGCGCCGATCGCGGTGACCGCGGTGGCGGCGACCCACAGCAACCCGGCGAGGTTGACTGCCCACTTGGCGGTGAGCAGCACCGCGCCGGCCACCTCGGCGACGGTGTCCACGGGCTCGGCGGCGAGCTGGGTCACCGCGAGGTTGCCGGCGTCGTGGAGCAGGCCCGCCAGCCCCGCGGCGGCCAGCAACCCGCCTGCCGGCACGGCCAGGTGCGGCCGGAACACCGCATCGGGGTTGCCGGCCAACACCAGTCCGGCCGCGGTCAACGCCAGCCAGCCGAGTACGTCGAACGCGAGTTCGGTCAGATGCGGCCCGACGTGCTCGTGCACGGCGGCCAATGTGGCGGCCGGATCGACCGGATTCAGGGTCAGCCCCGTTGGCACCACGACAGCCACTGCGGTCAGGATCGCCACCAAAGAGATCAGGAGAAGTACGCCCGCGAGCCGGGCACCCGGGTTCTTGTCAGCCAGTGTCATGGTGAGCGACGGTAGAAGTCTGCCCCAGGGAGAAGGTCAAACATGTGGCGGATCGGGGAACTCGCCCGGATGACCGGCGTCACCGAACGTACCCTGCGCCACTACGACAAGATCGGACTTTTGGCTCCAACGGCCGTCGACCGTGCGTCCGGCTACCGCTGGTACGGCGTCGCGGCGCTGTCCCGACTGGAACGCATCCGCGGACTCCAACGCCTCGGCCTGTCGCTGCGCGACATAGCCGACCTGATCGAGGCGCCCGACGGACATGTGCGACAAGCAGTGCGCGAGACAGTGGCGGACATCCACCGGCACATCGCGGCCCTGGCCCAGGTCGCCGACCGCGCCGAGGACTACCTCGCCACACCCATGTCGATCCTGCCCCAACAGGCCACCGTCGGCGCGCGCCACCTACGCGTGCGCCACCTGACCGTCGAGCACCCCAGTGAGATCGCTTCCGTCTGCGCCGCTGGCCCCACCACCACGCTGCTGACCTGGCTACGCGCACGCCCCGATGGCGGCTTCACGGCCGCCGTCGGCACTGGCCGCGCAGGCGAGCGGCTCACGTTGCCGGCCCGCACCGTGGTGCGCGCCGTCGTACCACCCGCGACCGGAATCATCGACGCCGGGCAACACCTCTTCGACTGGCTTCACCGCCACCACCTGACCATCACCGGCCCCACCGTCGAGGACCACCTCACCGACGCCGACGGCAACCGCGCCACCGTGATCGAGATACCCGTCCGCCGTCCGATCCAGGCGGCGATCTGAACAGTTGCGGGTAGGTTCGTGCGCTCGGCCTCGATCGACTGCGCAGCGGGTGCTCAGCCTGTGGACGCCGGTTCGGCGGGCCGGGCCGTGAAGAAGCGGATGATGTCCTCCGCTGCGGTTGGGGACAGCATCATCGCCTGGACCCGCTCGGACATTTCGGCAATCGGGTGGATTCTGGCGAACATCGCCTCTTCGTACGTCCGGATCGCCGAGTCCGGGTTGGCGGGGTAGGCGGCGAGTGCGCTGGCGAGTTCGGCGGCGTCGAGCATGGCCTGGTTGGCGCCCTCGCCGACCGGCGGCATGAGGTGCGCGGCGTCGCCGATGAGGGTGATGCCCGGCCGGCTGGCCCAGCGCGTACCGATGGGCATCGCTTCGATCAGGCGCGGCGTCGGCGCGCTGTCACCGGCCTCGATGAGTGCGGTGAGGCGTGGGTCCCAGCCACCGAACATCTCCAGCAGAGCGCGTTTACTCCGGTACGTGTCGATGGGGCGATCGTCTGCGCGCAGCGAGATCCCGACACGTAGGCTGCCGTCGCCGAGGCGTTGCGCTGCCAGGATCTGGTTCACGCCGACGCACCACAGGTTCCCGGGGCCGACCAGCTCGGCGAGATCGGGATGGCGCCGGTCGACGTCTTCGATGGTCAGCTCCACGAGGGTGGCCACATAGGACAGTTGGACGTCGGTCAGCAGCGACCGGACGACTGAGCGCGCGCCGTCCGCGCCGACGAGGATGTCGCAGCCGGTTCGGTGGCCGCCATGGAACGTCAGTTCCCAGCCCCCGTCAGGTCGCGGCGTCGCCGCGACAAGCCGGTGCCGCCAGACAACCGTGCCGCCGGGGAGGGAATCGAGCAGGAGATCACGCAGTGCGCTCCGGTCGATCTCGGGACGTCCGGAGAATGAGCCGGGTTGCGGCTCATGGTGTACCAGGGTCCGTCCGGTCGGGTCGACAATTCGATGTTCCTCGCCCTCGGGCCGCGCCTCCGACCGGAACCGGCCGGCGAGACCCGCCTCGGCCAGGGCCTGTTGCCCGGACTCCGGGTGCAGGTCGAGCGCGCCACCCTGTGGCCGCGCGGATCGGCTTGCCTCGCGCTCGTACACCACCGCATCGATGCCGTGCTGATGCAGGATCCGTGCCAGCGTCAGCCCGCCAAGGCCGCCACCAGCGATCCCAATTCGCATGCCCACCTCGTTACCGTACACTGTATTCGTGGATACATCGTACGGTAGCGAGGCGTTGCCCGTTTGGGAACGGCCCGAGCCCCAGCCACGGGCGGCGCCGGTGCCGTTGAGCCGCGAGAAGATCGCCGCTACGGCGATCCGGCTTGCCGACACGCACGGCCTCGACGGACTGTCACTTCGCAAGATCGCCAAAGAGCTCGGTGTCGGCCCGATGCGGCTCTACGACTATGTGATCAACAGGTCCGAGCTGCTCGATCTGATGGTCGACGTCGTCCATGCCCGGATCGCCGAGGTCGACCAGCACTCCGAGTGGCGCACCACGATACTGGCCATCGCCCACGCGACCCGCGCTGCCGCTCTTGATCATGAGTGGTTCTCCGACCTGCTCGGCGGAAGGCCACACTTGGGGCCGCACGCGCTCGCCGTGGGCGAAGCGACCGCGGCGGCGCTCAGCCAGGCCCCCGGCGTGCGCGGCATCGACGATCTCCAGCGGGCTTTGGGCGCCCTCAACGCCTTCATCATCGGAGCGGTCCGCAGAGAGGTCACCGAGCGACGCACCACCCGTTCCACCGGCACCGACGAAGCCGCCTTTCAGGCCAGCCTCGGCCCCTACCTCACCCGCATGTTGAATACCGGCAGGTACCCCACGGTCGCCCGGCTCGTCATCGACGGCGCCCACCTCAACGCCGAGGAAACCTTCAACCACAACCTGACCACCGTCTTGGACGGCATCACCAGCCGACCCCGCACGTGACCGCTGCTCTGCGGCCAGCGGCCAGCTGGAAGCCGATGCGCCTTGATCAGACATCCGGGTCCGGAGCGCCGGATAGCTCGTCACCGAAGGCGACGTAGGCGCCGGTTGGCCGAGACGTAGGGTCGAGGCCATGCTCGAGTCTCAACGCGAACGTGTGCCTCTCAACGACGGCGGCGAACTGGACACGGCACTGGCGTTTCTGTCCTTCGCCCGGTCCTGCGTCCTGAAGAAGGTCGACGGGCTGGACGACGAACAGTTGCGGCGCCGCCTGGTGGTGTCCGACACGACGCTGCTGGGGCTGGTTCAGCACCTGACCGACGCCGAGCGGTACTGGTTCGGATACACACTCGCTGGCGACCTGCGGTACGCCGACGTCGACTTCGACATGGTGGTCGCCCCGGACCGCTCCGCGGATCAGGTCATCGCCGGCTACCGGAACGCGATCGCCGACAGCGACGCGCACATCCGTGCGGCCGACGGCCTGGACGTCCGCACCGCCCGCCCAGTGAACGACGAGCCCCGCACGCTGCGCTGGGTGCTCGCCCACATGACGAGCGAAACCGTCCGGCACGCCGGGCACGCCGACATCCTGCGGGAACTCACCGATGGTGTCACCGGCCGCTGACCAGTGGGCGCCCATGTGATCCGTCGCATGCGAACATCACGACACCGACCGGCGTACCGAGCATCCGTGCGGCGTGTAACTTGCGAACGGACGAGATGAGGAGGAACAGGTGGCTGCTGGTGGCTTCTCGCCGAAACGGCTGGCTCGGGTGCGGGAGCTGCTCGATCGCCACGTCGAGTCCGGCTTCGTCCCGGGTGTGGTGGCTGTCCTCGCCCGGCACGGCGAGGTGCACATCGAAGCAACAGGCACTCTCGCGTTCGAGGGCGCAGGGTCGCAGACGCCGATGGCAGCCGACACGATCTGTCGCCTGGGCTCGATGAGCAAGCCGATCGTCGCCGCGTGTGCGATGACGCTCGTCGAGGACTGCACCCTCCGCCTCGATGACCCGGTAGACGATCTCCTCCCGGAGCTGGCGGACATGACCGTGCTCGCCGATCCCCACGGGCCGCTGGAAGACACCGTCCCGGCGGAACGTTCGATCACGCTGCGGGATCTGCTGGCCTACACCCTCGGCACCGGCATGGTTCCCGCCGAGCCGGGAACGGTCCCGATCTCCGACGCGCTGGACGCACTCGAACAGCCGTCGCCGGACGAGTGGATCCGCCAGCTCGGCGCCCTTCCACTCGTCCACCAGCCCGGTGAGCGCTGGATGTACGACACCGCCGCCAACGTGACCGGTGTGCTCATCGCCCGGGCCACCGGCATGTCCTTCGGAGACGCCCTGCGCGAGCGGATCTGCGATCCGCTCGGGATGACCGACACCGCCTTCAGCGTGGGTAGCGAGAGCATCGGCCGGTTGGCGACGGCGTACGAGCGCGACAACGCCGCCACCGGTGAGCCGGTTGTCGAAGGCGGCCCCGAAGGCCGGTGGAGCCGGCCGCCGGCGTTCGAGTCAGGTGGCGGCGGGCTCGTGTCGACCGCCTACGACTACCTCGCCTTCGCCTCGGCTCTGCACGCGGGCGGCGCCCACCGTGGGCAGCGGGTGCTTTCACGGCCGTCGGTGACGCTGATGACGAGCGACCACCTGACGCCGGAGCAGAGGGCGGTCTCCGGATTCTGGCCGGGGTACTTCGACGCCATTGGCTGGGGCTTCGGAATGGCGGTCCGCACCCGCCGCACGCACCTCGGCCCCTCGGTCGGCAGCTACGGATGGCCCGGCTTCTACGGCACCGCCTGGTACAACGATCCCGCCGAGGACATGACGGCGATCTTCGTCATGCAGCGGGCGCACGCGGGCGACCAGAGGATGCCGATGTGGCTCGACCTCTGGACCGCCGTCTACCAGGCGATCGACGACTGACCGCAGGCGCCGGAGGCCGCCGAGCCGGGCAGCGGTGTCCACATACGCCGCCCGCAGACCCGACCTGGCCTGTTCATCCGAAGAGGTCATGATGTAATCCGAAACCGCGATCATGTGACCGCCACAGAGCCGCGGTTCGGATCGCGGGCGTACAGGGCATCGCGGGCGGGCCGGGGCGGTGAGATCCTGGGCGGCATGGCAGACCTCGACGCCAAGGCGAATCTCCATCGGTACCTGCGGGAGGCGCGGGAGGCGCTGCTCGGGAAGCTCGACGGGCTGTCGGAGTACGACGTGCGGCGCCCGCTCGTGCCGACCGGGACGAACCTGCTCGGGCTGGTCAAGCACGTGGCCTCGGTGACCGCCGGGTATTTCGGCGAGGTGTTCGACCGCCCCTTTCCCGAACCCGTCGCAGGCCTGGACGAAGACGCCGAGCCGAACACGGACATGTGGGCCGCAGCCGACGAGTCCCGCGACGACATCATCGGCCTGTGGCACCGAGTCTGGGCACACGCGGACGCCACGATTGAGACGCTCCCGATCGACGCGCCCGGCTCGGTGCGGTGGTGGCAACACACGCCCGTGACGCTGCACCACATCCTCGTGCACGTGCTCGCCGAACTGAACCGGCACGCCGGGCACGCCGACATCGTGCGCGAACTGGTCGACGGCCAGGTCGGCTGGCGGCGGCCGGGCGACAACGTCGTCGAGGGCGACGAGGCGTGGTGGGCCGCCTACCGCGAGCGGCTGGAATCCACAGCGCGAGAGTTCGCCTGAGGACGCGGTCTTCCCGTAACCCGCCGATGCCGTCCGCTATCGGATGTAGCCATCAGCTCCTCTACCGTGCGCATCCGATCATCACGCCCCGGCTGGCGCACGGGCGCCGTCGGCGTGAAGCGGCGAATCAGCTCAGGCGTTGTCGAGCACGAACGCCCGCATGAGTTCGGCGCACTCAGCCGCGTGCGTCTCCAACAGGAGGTGCCCGCCGTTGTAGATGTGCGCGTCCATGCGCTCGAGGGCGCGGTGGTAGGCGAGGACCTCGTCGACGTCGAAGTACGGGTCGTGCCGTCCCCACAGCACGAGCGCCGGTGGCTGGTGAACGCGGTGGTATTCGGCGAGCTCATCGAAGCGGGCGACGTGGTTGGCGTAGTCGGTGAACAGCGCGAACTGCGCGTCGATGTTGCCGGGTCGGTTCATGCGCTCCCAGTCGAGGTGCCACGACTCCGGGGCGTGCAGGGTGCGCAGGTATTCGGGCAGCCCGGCGAGGTACTGGTCACGGGTGCCGGCGAAGTTCAACCAGTCTGGCAGTTCGGCGCGCTTGTCGTCGGTCGGGTCGGCCCAGTATGCCCTGGCGCTGTCCCACTGCTCGCCGAGGCCGTCCTCGTGCGCGTTGCCACTCTGGACGATGAGGCCGCGGATGCGGGTCGGGGCGCGGGTGGCCAGGTGGTATCCCACTGGTGCGCCGAAGTCGTGCAGGTAGACGAAGAAGCGCTCGACCCCAAGCTGGTCGAGTAGGTTCTCGGTCGTCCGGGAGAGGTTCTCGAACGTGTAGTCGTAGTTGCCGGTGGTCGGCGACGAAGACAAGCCGAAGCCGGGCAAGTCGGGCGCGATCACGTGGGCGGCGTCGGCGAGTGTGGGCATGACCTCGCGGAATGTGTGCGACGAGCTGGGGAATCCGTGCAGAAGCAGTACCGTCGGCTGGCCGGGGCGCCCGGCTTCACGGAAGAACAGCTCCAGGCCGTCGACGTTGGCCTGTCGATGGCGGACCTTCTGGATGGCCTGCATTGCGTCCTCCCTAGCGCTCCTCGGGTTTTGAGGTTTTGACGGTTGAGCCAAGTTTTCACGTGGCTGTTGGTAGGCGTGCTTGGCTGAGGTAGTCGGTGATGTGC
>BIFP01000049.1 GCA_005402585.1 Micromonosporaceae bacterium KJ-029
GCGACGATCAAGCGTGAGGCGAAGGAAGGGTTCCGGATCTTCCGGGTCGCCGACGGTGGTGACCTGACCCTGAAGGACGTCACCGTCAAGAACGGCGCCGCCGCCGACCGCGAACACAAGAAGCACAAGGACGGCAAGGACTGGCAGGGCAAGGACAGCTGGGACGGCCAGGAGTCCGGCGGGGCCGGCGCCGGCGCACCGGTCGCCGCAGCGCCAGCGCCGCAGCCGGTGAAGGACGGCAAGAAGGAAGAGAAGAAGGACGGCAAGAAGGACGGCAAGAAAGACGGCAAGAAGGACGAAAAGAAGGACTGGCACGGCAAGGACGGCAAGAAGGAAGAGAAGAAGGACTGGCACGGCAAGAAGGACGAGAAGAAGGAAGACCGGGAGCACCAGGGCGACGGCGGCGGCATGCTGGTCGAACGCGGTGGCCGGGCCCACCTGGTGAACACCAAGTTCTTCCTCAACAGCGCCGAGAACAACGGCGGCGCGATCGCCAACTTCGGCCGCGTCGAGATCGAGAGCAGCACCCTCGACAACAACCACGCACGCGAAGACGGCGGCGCCATCTTCAACGCCGGTGTCCTCGAGGTCGAGGGATCCCGCGACGGCAAGGGCGGCGAGACCCGCATCAACAACAACACCGCCGAGAACGGCGGAGGCATCGCCAACGGCCGCGCCGAAGAAAAGAAGAAGGAAAAGAAGGAGCACGGCTCCTACGACAGCCGCGAACGCCACGACGACAAGGGCAAGGCCGGCTTCGTGGAGATCGAGAAGGCCGACATCGAGGGCAACACCGCCCGCAAGAACGGCGGCGGCCTGTTCAGCAGCGACGGTTTCGTCGAGGTCAGCTGGACCTTCGTCAAGAACAACACCGCCGGCGAGAACGGCGGCGGCATCTACGCCATCGACACCGTCCTGACGGTCAAGCACAGCAACATCGAGAAGAACAAGGCCCACAAGGACGGCGGCGGCATCTACAACGTCAGCAGCAAGGACCACAAGAAGAAGGACCGCAAGGACGAGGAGACACGCGGCACCGCCGTCGTCACCGACACCGAGATCCTCCAGAACAGCGCGGGCCGGTTCGGCGGCGGCATCTTCAACGGCGAACCCTTCGAAGAGAAGCACGCCTCCCGCCCCATGTCCGCGACCGAATGGTCCAAGCACAGGAACGACGAGGACGCCGCCCGCCTGACCCTGCGCGACAGCAAGGTCAAGGAGAACTTCGCCGGCAAGAACGGCGGCGGCATCTACAACAACGAAGGCCGGGTCACCCTGACCAACACCAAGATCACCAAGAACAAGGCCGACAACGGCGACAAGCACCACAAGATCGCCGGCGGCGTCTTCAACAACGATGGCAAGGTCAAGCTCGACGACGACTCCACCATCACCGACAACGACCCCACCAACTGCGCCAACACCGTCGAAGACTGCTTCAACTGA
>BIFP01000050.1 GCA_005402585.1 Micromonosporaceae bacterium KJ-029
TGAGGTTCCCCCCGGGATGTGGACACCGGGTTATGCCGCGATCTGATGCAGCGTAGTCGGTGTGGTGGCCTGTTCGTAGTCGGCGGGGCTGAGGTAGCCGAGTGCGGAGTGACGGCGCCGGTGGTTGTAGAAGGCGATCCACCGGAACACGTCGCGGCGGGCGTCAGCCTCGGATGTCCAGCGGCGGTGGTCGACGTCGAGTTCACGCTTGAGGGTGGCGAAGAACGCCTCGGCCAGAGCGTTGTCGTACGACGAACCGATGCGCCCCATCGAGCGGCGGATGCCGTGGCGTTGGCAGGTGTCGGCGAAGTCGCTACTGCCGTACTGACTTCCGCGGTCGCTGTGGAAGATCACCCCGTCGACCAGGCCGCCGCGGGCGGCGACCGCCGCGTCGAGGGCATCGATGATCAGGCCGGTGCGCATGTGGGTGTTGATCGACCAACCGATCAGGCGGCGGGTGGCGATGTCGATGACCGTGGCCAGATACAGCCAGCCGGTCCCGACGCGCAGGTAGGTGATGTCGCCGCACCACCGCTGATCTGGAGCGTCGGCGGTAAAGTCCCGGCCGATCAGGTCCGGCACCGGCGAGACGGCCGGATCCGGGATGGTGGTGCGTTTGCGGCGGCGCAGGTGCCGGCCTACCACGTCGCGTTGCCGCATGATCCGCTCGACCCGCTTGCGGTTGACCCGCACGCCCTGATCGTGCAGTTCGACGGTCACCCGAGGGGATCCGTAGGCGCCACCGGAGTCGGCATGAATCCTGGTGATCTGTTCGGCGAGGGCGTCCTCGGCGGCGACGCGCGCCTGCCGGCCGGGTTCGCTGGCTGCCCAGCGGTAGAACCCGGAGCGGGACACCGCCAGGACCCGGCACAGCCGCTTGACGCCGAACACGGCGCGGTGGGCGGAGATGAACCGGAAGCGGCTGGTCACCGATCCATCTCCTTCGCGAAATAGGCGGCTGCCTTACGCAGGATCTCCTTCTCCTGCCGCAGCTCAGCCACCTCACGCCGCAAACGGGCGATCTCGGCGTCCTTGTCCGCCACCGACACCCCGTCACCCGAGGCCGCCGCACTCGTCCTGGACTGCCGCTCCTGCTTACGGACCCAGTTCCGCAGCGTCTCGTGACTCATCCCCAGCTCACGGGCAACCTGATTGATCGGCCGCCCCGACGAGTGGACCAGGTCGACCGCGTCACGCTGGAACTCTTCCGTGTACTTCGATGGACGCCCCAACGGGGACACCCCTTCCTCTGGACCAACGTCCAGTCTCAGGGTGTCCACATCTCAGGGGGAAGCCCAG
>BIFP01000051.1 GCA_005402585.1 Micromonosporaceae bacterium KJ-029
ATCATGGCGGGGATGACCTATTTGTCGAGCACCCCACATCGACACGTCTCGCCATAACCCATCGGATCAGACCGGTTACCCGACAGTCTCTAACGCGCGCCTTCGGCGCCCGCCGGCCGGCTCGGTACGGATGTCGACGGGCGTTTCGGGCCGCCGGGGGAGGGGTCCGGCGTGGTTTCGGCCGGTCGTGGGGCTTCGAAGCCCGCGAGCCAGGTGGCGAGCAGCGACTCCAGGTGTGCCGCCTGGTCCGGGGTGAGCACGTCGAGGAGTCGCCGTTCGTTTCGCATGTGTTCGGTGAACGCCTGGTCGATCAGGTCCCGGCCGGCCTCGGTGAGCGCGACGACCCGCCCGCGGCCGTCGGTCGTGCTCGGGCGGCGGGTGACCAGTCCGTCGCGTTCCAGCCGGTCGATGCGTTTGGTCATGGCGCCGGTGGTCACCATCGTGAACGCCGCGAGTTCGCCGGGCGCGCGTTCGAAGGGTGCGCCGGCGCGCCGGAGGGTGGCGAGGACGTCGAACTCGCCCTCCCCAAGCCCGTACCGCCGGTAGACGACGCGCAGCTGCTCGGTGAGGTGACCGGCCAGGCGGTGCAGCCGGCCGATCACTCCCTGCGGGCTCACGTCCAGGTCGGGGCGTTCACGGGCCCACGCCTGCTGGATGCGGGCGACGTGGTCGAGGTGCTCGGTCACGCCCACCACTATAGCTTCCATGGAAGCTATAGTGACTTCCGTGGAAGCTAATTTTCGGTGGGTGCCCATCACCGCGATAGCGCCGGTCGCGTGGGGCGCGACCTACTTCGTCACCCACCAGTACCTGCCGGCCGACTATCCGCTGTACGGCGGGGTGATCCGGGCGCTGCCCGCGGGTCTGCTCCTACTCCTCGTGCGCCGCGCGGTTCCGCGCCGGGAGTGGTGGTGGCGGTCGCTGGTCCTCGGCACCCTGAACGTGGGCGCGTTCTTCGTGCTGATCTACCTCGCGGCACAGGCCCTGCCGACCAGCATCGCCTCGACGATCATGGCGACCGCTCCGGTCGCCATGATGCTGATCGCCTGGCTGGCGCTGTCCGAACGGCCGCGCGCCGCACACCTGGCCGGCGCCGGCATCGGGATCGGCGGCGTCTGCCTCATGCTGCTGGACGGTACGACCGCGGTCAGTCTCGGCGGTGTGCTCGCCTCCGTCGCGGCCATGGCGATGTCCGCCGTCGGCTACGTGCTGGCGAAGAAGTGGAGCGCGGGGATCGACGTGTTCTCGCTGACCTCGTGGCAACTCGTCGCCGGGGGAGTGATCCTGCTGCCCGCCGCCGTGCTGATCGAAGGGCCACCGCCCACCCTGGACCGGCCGGCGATCCTCGGCTTCGGCTACGTGACGATCGTGGCGACCGCCCTCGCCTTCGCCGCCTGGTTCACCGGACTGCGGCACCTGAGCGCCGGCACCGTGGGGCTCATCGGGCTGCTCAACCCGATCACCGGTGTGCTGCTGGGCGCCCTGATCGCCAGTGAGAGGCTCGCCCCGCAGCAGATCTGCGGGGTCGTCCTGGTGCTCGTCGGCGTCCTGCTCGGCCAGCCCGTCGCCGAGCGGCTGGTCACGCGGATTCGCGCCGTACACCTGGGGCGGGACGGGGGCGTGGCCTCGCTGGTGCCGTCGCGATCGCCCGCCCCCGACCCGCTGCCCACGCGGCAGCCGGACCGGGTGGGTCCGACGGCCGCTGATCCGGGCTAGCCCAGGACGACGAGCTTCTGGTGCACCATCGCCTCGATGGCGTACCGGATCCCCTCCCGCCCCTCACCCGACTCCTTCACGCCCCCGTACGGCATGTGGTCCGAGCGGTACGACGCCGGCCTGTTCACCAGCACGGTCCCGGCCTGAGCCTCGGCGACGTACCGGCGTACCTCCCGCAGGTCGTTGGAGTAGATGGCCGTGTTGAGGCCGAACCGGGAGGAGTTGACCGCAGCGAGTGCCTCCCCGAGCGACGACACCGGCACCAGTGTGACCACCGGCCCGAAGACCTCCTCGCAGATCAGCGGGGAGTCCGGGGCCACGCCGGTGATGACCGTCGGCTCCAGCACACCGTCGACGACGCCGCCACCGGCCAGGATCTTCGCACCGGCGGCCTCGGCGTCGGCGAGCCAGGCGCGTACCCGTCCGGTCGACTCGGGGGTGATCAGCGGACCGACGTCGGTGGCCGGATCGCTCGGATCACCCACGGCGAGCCCGCTCGCGACCTCGCGGATCTGCGCGACGAGTTGGTCGACGACCTCGGTGTGCGCGTACAGCCGCTGGAGCGAGACGCAGGCCTGGCCGGAGAAGGCGAAGCCGGCGGAGACCGCCGCCGAGGCGGCGGCGCCGAGGTCGGCCGAGGGCATCACCACCATCGCCGTGTTCGAGCCCAGTTCCAGCACGTGACGTTTGGTCGGCGAGGCGGCCTTGAGCTGCCAGCCCACCCGCGACGAACCGGTGAAGGTGACCATGGTGACCACCGGCGAGTCGTTCAGCGCCGCCACGATCTGCGCCGGGTCGCCGGTGACCAGGTTGAGCTGGCCGGCCGGCAGCCCGGCCTGTTCGAAGACCTCGACGAGCAGGCCGGCGGAGAGCGGCGTCTTCTCCGACGGCTTGAGCACCACCGGGCAGCCGGCCGCGATCGCGGGGGCAACCTTGTGCAGCACGAGGTTGACCGGGAAGTTGAACGGCGTGATCGCCGCGACGACGCCGACCGGTTCCGGCACGGTGAACCCGATTGTGTCCGCCCCGGACGCCACCGCGTTCATCGGCACGGTCTCGCCCGGCAGCCGGGCCGCCTCCTCGGCCGCCCAGCGCAGGGTCAGGATCGCCCGCTGCAACTCGGCCTCGGCGTGCTTGCGTGGCTTGCCCGCCTCGCGGAGCAGCATCTCGGCGAACTCGTCGCGCCGCCGCTCCAACAGCGCGGTGGCCCGGTGCAGGATCGCCGCCCGCTCGTACGGCGGGAGGGGTTTCCGCAGCGCCCGGTGGGCGGCCTGGACGGCGAGATCGACCTGCTCCCGGGTGGCGACCGCGACGGTCCCGACGACCGAGCGGTCCCAGGGCGAGAGGACGTCCTGGGTGCCGTTCCCGTCCAGCCACGCGCCGTCGACGTAAAGCCGCTGCGTCCTCATACCGACGGTCCCTTCAACTCCGCGCACACCGCGTCGACGAAGCCGGCGGTGTCGGCCGTGCCACCGAGGTCCCGGGTCTTGACCCCCCGGGCGATGACCGTCTCCATGGCGGCCTGCAACCGGCCGGCGGCCGTCGTCTCGCCCAGGTGCTCCAGCATCATCGCGCCGGCCCAGATCTGGCCCACCGGGTTGGCGACGCCCTGCCCGGCGATGTCCGGGGCCGATCCGTGCACGGGCTCGAACATGGACGGGTAGCGTCGCTCGGGGTTGAGGTTGGCGCTCGGTGAGGCACCGATCGACCCGGTGACGGCGCCGGCGAGGTCGGAGAGGATGTCGCCGAACAGGTTCGAGGCGACGATCACGTCGAAGCTCGCCGGATCCAGGACCAGCTTCGCCGCGAAGGCGTCGATCAGCAGGCTGTCGAGTCGGACGTCGGGATGCTCGGCGACCACCTCACGGACCACCTCGTCCCAGAACGGCATGGTGTGCACGATGCCGTTGGACTTGGTGGCCGAGGTGAGCTTGCCACGCCGGGCCTGGGCGAGGCGAGCGGCGAAGGCGGCGGCCCGGGCGGTGCCGCGCCGGGTGAAGATGGCCTCCTGTACCGCTGCCTCCTCCGGCTGACCGCGGTACAGCCGTCCGCCGATCTCCGAGTACTCGCCCTCGACGTTCTCCCGCACGATGACCAGGTCGATGTCGCCCTCGGCGGTGACCCGGTTCGGTACGCCGGGCAGCGTCTTCGCCGGCCGGAGGTTGATGTACTGGTCGAAGGTGCGGCGGATCGGGATGAGCAGGCCCCACAGCGTCTCGGTGTCGGGGATCTCCGGCACCCCGACCGCCCCGAGGAAGATCGCGTCGTGCGGGGCGAGCTGATCCAGGCCGTCGACCGGCATCATCCGGCCGTGCTCGTGGTAGTGCTCCGAGCCCCACGGCAGGTCGTGCCAGTCGAAGCGGAACGAGTGTTGACCGGCCACGAGGTCGAGGCAGGTGACGGCGGCGGGGAGGACCTCGAGCCCGATCCCGTCGCCGGGGATGCAGGCGACCCTGTACATGTTCATGCTCGCGGGCTCCGGGGTGAGGGGACGATGAAGACCTTGTCGACCGCGCCGGCCTGTTGGGCGGCGAGCGCCTCGTCGATCTGTTCGAGGGAGTACGCGGCGGACCTGAGTTCGTGCAGCGGCAGCCGGTTCAGCATGCCGATCGCGCGGCGGTGGGTGTCCGGGTTGAGGGCCGTGCCGAGCAGGCTGAGTTCCCGGGCGTAGATCTCGTTCGGGCGGATCTTCGCGACGTCGTCCGGGTTGGCCACCCCGAACAGGAGGATGTTGCCACCACGGCAGGCCAGGTCGACGGCGGTCTCCACCACCGAGGAGGAGCCGACCGCGTCGATGGCCACCGGGTAGCCCACCCCGTCGGTGTACGACAGCGCGGCGTCGCGGAAGTCGGCCTGGGCGGGGTCGAGTACGGCGTCCGCGCCGAACCGCAGGGCGAGGTCCCGGCGGTGCGGGCGGCCGTCGACCGCGACCACCGGGTACGCGCCGGCGGCCTTCGCCAGGGCGACCATGATCGCACCGGCCGGTCCGCACCCGAAGACGATCGCCGGCAACCCGGAACGTACGCCGGCCCGGTCGATGCCGTGGATGCAGCAGGCGATCGGTTCGGTCAACGCGCCGTGGAACGGGTCGGTGCCCGAGGGAAGCTTGAAGGCCAGTTTCTCCGGCACCTTCACCTGCTCCGCCATCCCACCGTCCAGGTGTACACCGGGGGCCTTGCGGTCCGGGCACATGTGCTGGGTTCCGGTCTGGCAGTTGAAACAGACACCGCAGTAGATGTGCGGCTCCACGGTGACGAGGTCGCCGACGGCGAGCGTCCGCACCGCCTCGCCGACCTGCTGCACGGTGCCGCAGATCTCGTGGCCGAGGATCACCGGCGGTCGGGCGGGGAAGTGGCCGTGCACGATGTGCGAGTCGGTGCCGCACACCCCCACGGCGAGCGGGGCGACGACGACCTCGTCCGGTCCGGGGGAGAGGTCCGGAACGTCCTCGGTCCCGATGTGGCCACTGCCACGGTATACGACAGCACGCATGAGATTTCCTATCGATGTTCGTGTGCGGAGGCCACGACGGTGACCCGCACGTCGTGGCGGGCGAGCATCTCGGCGTCCTCTTCGGTCAGACCGTCGTCGGTGACGACGTGGTCGATCACCTCCAGGGCACAGGCCCGCACCATGGCCGTACGCCGGAACTTCGTCGAGTCGGCGAGCAGCACGATCCGGTTGGAGATCTTGACCAACTCGCGCTTGGTGAGCGCGTCGAGGTCGGTGCCGCAGAAGACCCCGTGCTCGGAGACGCTCGACGCCGCCAGCAGCAGGGTGTGCACCCGCAGGTGTTCCAGCGCGGCGACGGTGGCCGGGCCACCGAACGACTGGCTGACCTTGTTGAGGTTGCCGCCCAGGCCGTACGCCTCGACGTTGGGCATGTTCAGCAGCGCGGTCAGCACCGGCAGCGAGTGTGTGATCGCGTTGAGTTCGAGGTCGCGGGGGAGCAGTTCGGCCACCCGGAGCACGGTGCTGCCCGCGTCGAAGGCGACCGCCGTACCCCGCTCGACGAACTTCGTCGCCTCCCGGGCGATCGCCGATTTGCTGTCCCGCTCCAGGCCGTACCGGTCGCGGAAGTCGCCGCTGCCCTCCAGTGCCGCCGCGGGCAGCATGGTGACGCCACCGTGGACGCTCCGGAGCAGCCCGTCGCCGACGAGCTTCTGGATGTCGCGCCGGATGGTCATGTCCGACACACCAAAGTGGTTCGCCAACTCGACTGTCGTGCAGAAGCCCTGTTCGGTGGTCATGGCGAGGATCTGTTGGCGCCGATCCGTCGTGTTGGTCGGACGAGTACTCACCGTTTCAGCCGCCATGGCAACCACCTCTTTCGACGACAGCAATCTTTCAAGCCACTGACTCGGCGACAAGCCGCTGGAGCCTGGTCAGGCGCTCCACGGAACGGGTCCGCAGGGCCTCGCTGACATCGGTCTCGCCGATCGTGTCGGCCCAGATTGCCCTACCGGCGAGGAAGCCGGCGGCCCCGCCCGCGACCGAGCGCTCGACGGCGGCGGCGAAGTCCTCGCTCCGGACGCCGTTGGACAGCACTACCCAGGCGCCGTCGACGATCTCCGACATCGCAACCGCCTGCTGCTCGACGGCGGAGACGTCACCCGGGACGTAGCCGGGCACCTCGGCCTTGTAGACATCGGGGCCGAAGGCCGAAAGTTCCCTGGCGGCGGCCAGGATGGCCTTGTGGCGTTCGGTCGGATCCGTCCATCCACGACCCTGCGGCGGCCGGACGATCCCCTCCAGCAGCGAGATCGTGCCGGACTCCCGGCACAGCTCGAGGAACTCCCCGACGACCGTGGCCCGCTGGTCGGCGCCCCCGTCCGGGTGCCAGATCACCAGGAACTTCAGCGCCGCCGCGTCCACCGAGCGGATGTACTCCACGGTGACCCTCGGGTCCACCGAACTGCCGTGCACTGCCTCGCCCGGGTTCTGGTGCAGGTCGTCGGCGGCGAGGATGAGCGCGGTGTCCGGGTGGATGGCGGCCGGATGGCCGCCGGCGAGCGCGTATTCCCGGTCGAGCAGGATCGCCGAGGCGTACGGCGAGAGGATCTCGGTGGCGAGCGACTTGAACTCCACCAACTCGCTGTCCGGCACCGCCCGGCCCGGGTCCTCGCCCTGCAGCATCGTCCGAAGCGACTCCCGCTGGTCGAGGGCGAGCATGGTGAGGTTTCCTCGCTCGTCCGCGAGCCTGTGCAGAGCCGGATGCCTGACCGTCGCTGTCATTGCGTTGCTCCCTGGGGGTTCTGTGGTCCGTTGTCGAGCAGGAATCGGGTGACTTCGTCGAAGGTGGGGATCCCGGAACGTCCGTCGAGGGCCCGGCAGGACAGGGCGGCCACCGCGTTGGCGTACCGGGCGGCCTCGACCAGGTCGAATCCGTGGGCCAGGCCGGCCACCAGGGCGCCGTGGAAGACATCCCCGGCGCCGAGGGTGCTCACCACCTCGACGGTGAAGCCGGGGACGTGGGTCAGTGGCACGTCGGGTGCGCTGACGTAGCAGCCCTGGCCGCCGTCGGTGGCGACGACGGTGACCGCGCCCTCGTCGTGGGCGTGACGCACCAGGTCCGGCACGGGCAGCGCGCCGTACCGGCGGCGCAGCGCCTCGACGGTCGGCACGAAGAGGTCGACACCGGCCAGCCGTAGGCCGGCGATGTCGTTGCCGGCGTCGATCGAGATGCGGAAGGCGCGGCCCGGGTCGGCGAGGTGTGGTGCGACGGCGTCGTAACCGGCGTGGTCCACATGCACCCAACGCGCCCGCGGCGGTACGGCCGGCAGGCGGGGCGGTTCCGGTACGAGGGTGGCGATCGCCCGGGTGTTCGATTCCCGACAACTGAGGATCACGCTTTGCGCGGTCGCACCGTCGGTCTCGACGAGGGTGGTGTCCACGCCCTCCGCCTGAAGGGACGCGGTGACCAGCTGCCCGGCCGCGTCGGCGCCGACCCGTCCGCAGAACGCCACGCCCACCCCGAGGCGGGCCACGGCGACCGCGGCGGTGGAGGCCGGACCGCCTGGGTGCTGGCTGATGGCGTGGGCGACGACCCGCTCGTCGGTCCGCGGCATCACGTCGACAAGCGCGATGGTGTCCAGGTTCGCGGCGCCGACGCAGAGCACCTCCCATGGTCCCGCCATACCCGCTCCCGTCTGGTGATTTTCGATCAGCTGGGTGTTGACAGTTTCACAATCACTGTGCGAATGTCAACCTCCACCTGTGAGAACCACCACCATCCACGGAGGGATCGTGAACCTACGAAAGGCCGCGCGGCTGCCGTTCGCCGCGCTCGTCGCAGGCGTCGTGGCGCTCGGATCGCTCGCCGGCTGCGGGTCGTCCTCCGCCTCGGGCGACGACCCGACCAGCGTGACCGGCGCGTTCGACTGGAAGCGCTACGACGGAGAGCAGATCACCTTCCTCGCCGCGCAGACCGCGTGGCAGAAGCTGCTGACGCCCGAGAAGATCGACGAGTTCAAGCAGCTCACCGGCATCACGGTGAACGTCGAGTCACTGCCCGAGGCGCAGATGCGCCAACGACTGCAGGTCTCGCTCACCGCGAACTCCGCCGACTACGACGTCTACATGACCTCGGTGCTCCAGGACGGAGCCCGGTTCGAGGACTCCGGCTGGTACGAGAACCTGAAGCCGTACGTGGAGAACCCGGCGCTCACCTCCGCCGACTACACGTTCGACGGCTTCACCGAGGCGATCGTCGACGGACACTCGATCGACGGGCATCTGGTCACGCTGCCGCTGCAGCTGGAGACGCAGATGCTCTACTACCGCAAGGACCTCCTGGCGGCCCGGAACATCGCCGTACCGACGACGATGTCCGAGCTGAGCGCCGCCGCGGCGGCGCTCACCGACCGGAGCAAGGGCATCAGCGGGTTCGCCGTCCGGGGCAAGGGCGCGGCCGCCGTCTCCCAGGTCGCCAACTTCGTGTACGGCTACGGCAGCGACTACACCGACGACCAGGGCAAGGCCGCCTTCAACACCCCCGACGGCGTCGAGGCGTTCAAGGCGTACGGCGACCTGGTGCGCACCTACGGGCCGAGCGGGGCGGTCGACCAGAGTTGGGAGGAACTGCTCCCGCTGTTCCAGCAGGGCAAATTGGCGATGTGGGCCGACAACAGCGGCCAGGCGGCCGAGACGTTGAACGCCAAAACGAGCACCGTCGCCGACCAGGTCGGGTTCGCGCCCATGCCGGCCGGGCCGAAGGCGGCCTCGCAGTCGTACATCAGCTGGGGCGCCGCGATCTCGGCCCTGTCGAAGAAGAAGGGCCCGGCGTGGTACTTCGTGCAGTGGGCGACCTCGCCGCAGACCGCGACGTACGTCCAGCAGGAGGGCCTCGCCACCGGCCGCACCGGCGTGCCCTTCGGTGACAAGGTCCCGGCGGACTTCGTCGAGGCGTTCCAGTCCTCGCTGTCGGCCGCGCGGCCGCAGCTGCCGCGGATCAAGTCGGTGCCCGAGGCGCGGGACGTCATCGGCCAGGCCATCGTCGTCTCCATCCAGGGCGGCGACGTTGCCGGCGCGGTGGGCAAGGCGGCGCAGGACTTCGACCGGATCGTCGAGGCCGGTTGATGGCGACCGGCACGTCGACCGAGGTCCGAGCCGCCACCGGCGCTCGGGCCTCGGCCCCGTCGAACCCCGGCGGCCGGCTCGGCGGCTTCGTGGACCGGCACACCAGACTCGTCTTCGCCGGGCCCGCCGTGGCCCTGATCCTTCTGATCCTCGCCTTCCCGATCGCGTACACGCTGTACCTGTCGCTGACCCAGTGGACAGGCAGCCTGACCCGCGATCCGCAGTGGGTCGGCCTGGACAACTACGTTCGGATCTTCACCGACGACCCCCGGTTCTGGGACGCCTTCGGCCGGACCATGGCCTTCACCGTGGGGACGGTGGTGGTCCAGACCGTGCTCGGGGTCGCGCTGGCCGTGTTGCTGCACCGCGAACTGCGCCTGCGGGGGCTGCTGCGCAGCGTCATGCTGATGCCGATGATCGCGACCCCGGTGGCGATCGCCCTCATCTGGCGGCTGATGTTCCAGCCGGACCTTGGCATCTTCAACCAGATCCTGAACGCGTTCGGGCTCCCCGGCAGCACCTGGCTGGCGAACGAGAAGCTCGCCCTGCCACTGCTCGCGGTGGTCGACACCTGGGAGTGGACGCCGCTGATCGCCCTGATCACCCTGGCCGGGCTGACCGCACTGCCGGCCGAGCCGCTGGAGGCGGCCCAGATCGACCGGGCGAACGCCTGGCAGCGGTTCTGGTACGTCACCCTGCCGATGGTGCGGCCGGTCATCGTGGTGGCGCTCGTCTTCCGCCTGATCGACGCGATCAAGACGTTCGACATCATCTTCGTGATGACCCAGGGCGGCCCCGGATTCGCCACCGAGACGCTGAACCTCTACATCTACAACACCGCCTTCCAGTACCAGAAGCTCGGCTACGCCTCGGCCCTGCTCATCGTGTTCTTCGCGCTCGTGTTCGTGCTGACCGGTCTGACGCTCAGCTTCCGGCGCGCCCGGGACTGACTCGGCGAACTGACCGACAAGGAGTGAGAACAATGCCCAAGAGACGAACCGGCGCTCGACGCTCCGTTCTCGGCAGCATCGGCCTGTGGACGCTGATCGGCGTCTTCTTCCTTCCGTTCCTGTTCGTCTTCTACTACATGGTGACGACGAGCTTCAAAAGTCAGATCGACATCTTCTCGCCGGAGTTCAAGTGGGTCTTCGTGCCGACCCTGGAGAACTACGCGGCCGTGTTCCAGACCGGATCGTTCGGTGAGTTCACCCTCAACTCGATGATCATCGGTGTCGCGTCCGTGCTGGTGGCGCTGGTCGTCGGCCTGCCCGCCGCGTTCGTCATCGCGCGGTACAAGACCCGGTGGATCGGCAGCCTCGTGCTGTCGTCGCGGATCACGCCGGGCATCACGTTCCTCATCCCGTGGTTCCTGATCTTCAGCCGGATCGGGTGGATCGACACGTATCAGGCGTTGATCCTTATGCACGTCATCGTCACCCTGCCGTTCGTCACCTGGCTGATGATCAGCTTCTTCGAGGATCTCCCGCAGGAACTGATCGACTCCGGATCGGTCGACGGCGCCGGTATCGCCCGGATCTTCTGGAGCATCGTGCTACCCACGACGAAGGGTGGCATCGCCGCCGCCGCGATCCTGGCCTTCATCTTCTCCTGGAACAACTTCCTCTTCTCGGTCGTCATCGCCGGCAACAGCACCCGTACGCTCCCGGTCGCGGTCTTCCAGTTCATGTCGTACGGATCGATCAACTGGGGTGCGATCGCCGCCGCCGCGGTCGTGATGACGCTGCCGGTGGTCGTGCTGTCGCTGTTCATCCAGCGGCACATCGTGCAGGGTCTCGCGGGCGGGGCGGTCAAGGGTTGACGACCCGCCCCACCCGGACCTCAGCCTCGGCACAGCGGCACGTCGGGCTCGACGACAGTGCGGTTGACGATGTCCTTGTTGAAGAAGGCCGCCTCCTTCGGGATGCTGACCCCCAGGACGTGCTCGATCGCCTTGGTCAGCGGCTCGGACACGCTGATGTCCTCGCCGGCCCGTACGGTCAGGACCAGGGTGGTACCGCGGCACTTCACCGCCGGTCCGGCCAGCGGCAGGCCGACCCGGCCGGCCGCCGAGCCGTTGGTCAGCCCGAGCGAGGCCACCACGCCGACGAACGGCCCGGCACCCGCGACCGGCAGGCCGAGCATGAGTCCGAAGCGGAACTCCGCGGCCACGACGATCGCCTCGACACCGACCGAAACGCCACGCAGCGACTGCATGATGCTCTTCTGCACGGAGAAGCTGGGCGTCAGGACCGACGAGCCGACGTAGCCGATCGCTCCGTCGAGCCCCCACCGGCCGGTGGCGGAGATGTTGCCGTTCTTCGCGGTGAACGCGGTCTGGACGAGGAACTTGAACGTCTGCTTGAGGGTTGCCGGGATTCCGCCGATGAGGATGGGCTGCTTCACTTCGATCGGAAACTCGATCTTGGCTTTCTTGTTGTCACTCAGCCCGCCCTCAGCACCAGCCGCGATGGTGATGGCCAAGCCCTTGAGTCCGTCGATCCGGAACTGCGGCTTCGGGATCACGCCGTTGGTCACCTGAATGTCGCCCCACACCCGCAGGTCCTGGACCAGCAACTGGATGTCGAAGTCGACCTTGAGGCGCGACACGGCCGTGCCGTGCTCGGCGGTCAGGCCCAGCTTCGAGTTGTCCTTGTACGCGGTGACCGCCCAGTCGCCGACCTTCCGCTGGTAGGTGTCCGCGGCTCCGCCACCCGGGGCGCGGGCCGGGGCGAGGACGATCGGTGGCGCGGCGAGCCGGAGGTCGGGCAGCCCGATGGCGTTCATGCCGATCCCGGTCGCCTCCTCCGCGTCCGGCAGGACCGGCGTCGCATCGGAGGCAGCGTCCTCGACGATCTCGCCGAGCAGGTCGGGGAGCGGGCTGAAGGTCTGTGACTCCAGATCGAGCGGCTGGTCGATGGTGATATGAGCGTCCCGCACCACGTCGGTCAACTGCACCGGAGCCAGGGTGACCGCCTTGTCGCCGCCGGACCGTTCGACCTTCACCACCCGGCCGAGCGCCTCGCTCGTGGCAAACATGATCTTTCCCGGCCGGATGTCGTCGACGCCTCGGGCGGCACCATCGACCACGTACGTGAACCCGTCCTCGCTGACCGAGCGGATGGCCTTGCTGCCCCCCTCGACGATCACCACGTCCGGCTGGTAGACCACTGAGTCGTCCTGCTTCGGGCCGTATCCGTACCGGTCATCGGCGGTCCCGGAACCGCCGAGCCCGACCTTGCTGCATCCCGCGGTCAGCACGACGAGGCAGGTCAACACCGTGACGCTGCCGACCCAGCGGCGAACGGCAGCTGAGCCGGCCGTGCCGTCGCGGCCATCGCCATGCCGGCGCGGGAACGGATGTCTGATCATCGCCCCGAGGCTAGGGCGGCCGCCTCCGCGCCGAATCCGGTGTTTCCCTATGTATCAGTGCCGGTCGGGTCGATTGGACTCAGTCAAGCCAGGTTCCTAGGATGGTCTAGAGATCGTGCCCCGGCTCTCTCCGCCGAGGTTCGTCGGCAACGGCAGTAGGGTGAACCGGTGGACGAACTCGTGGCGCTGTACGCCGAGGGCGACTCGTCCGGGCGAGTCACCGGCGCCGCGTCCCGCAGTGAGGTTCGTTCCGGTAACCTGCCGCACGCGGCCACAGCAGTGCTGCTGCGCGACGCGCGGGACCGGGTCTACGTCCATCGGCGAACCGAGACCAAGGACGTCTATCCCGGTATGCACGACGCCTTCGCCGGAGGCGTCGTGTTGGCCGGCGAGGATCCCGTCGAGGCGGCGCGGCGGGAGCTGGCCGAGGAACTGGGTGTCACGAACTGCGACATCCGCCCCTGCCTGCGGTACTGGTACGCGGATTCGTACGCCAACTACCTGGCCTACGTCTTCGACGCCCGGTACGAGGCCGACCGGTGCGGGCCGGTGGTCCACCAACCCAGCGAGGTGGCGGCCGGTCGGTGGATGGATCTGGCCGAGCTGATCGCCCGCCTCGCAGACCCGACCTGGCCCTTCGTGCCGGACGGGCGGGCCACACTGGACCGTTACCTGCGGCACACCCGCAGGTCAGGGGTTGTCAGCTCCCACTTCTGAGTCCGGGCTGGCGACCGGCCGCAGGTTCGGATCACCACGCCAGTGAACGGAGTTGTCGACGCGATGTCGCTATTGAGCGCCGATCAGGCCGGGCCGGATGGCGGCCCGCCACCGATGACCGGAAGCCACCGCATCGCCTGGACCGCGATGCCCCCCGAGGTCAGGGCCGCGATCGAACGGCTGGTGGGCAGTGCGGTGGTCAGCGCCACCAACCAGTCCGGTGGCTTCTCCGAGGGAGTGGCCACCCGCCTACGGCTGGGCACCGGCCAGGACGTGTTCCTCAAGGCGGTCAGCGCCCTGACCGCGCCCGGCGTCGCCCGGTTCCACCGCCGGGAAGCCGAGATCACCCAGCGGCTCCCGGCCTCGGCGCCGGTGCCGCGCCTGCTCGCCCGCTACGACGACGGCACCTGGGTGGCCCTGCTGTTCGAGCACCTCAACGGGTCCCTACCCGCACAGCCGTGGCGAGGCGACGAGTTCGAGCGCGTGCTGGCCGCCGTCTCCGCCATGACGCACGCCCTCACCCCCTCGCCGATCAGCGCGTCGGCGACGGCGCAGCCTCGCCTCGGCGGCTGGCCTCAGCTCACCGCCCGGCACGAGCTGACCACCCTGGCCCGCCTGTCGCCGTGGGCGGCCGACCGCCTGGACGACCTGATCGCGCTGGAGGCTGCGGCGACCGCGACCGTCGCCGGCGACACACTGCTGCACGGCGACCTCTACCCGTTCAACATCCTGCTCACCGGGGAGCAGGTGCATGTCGTCGACTGGCCGCACGCCTGGGTCGGAGCCGCCCACTGCGACGTACTGACCCTCATGTCGAACGTGGTCCTGAGCGG
The DNA here is from genome assembly GCA_005402585.1 of Micromonosporaceae bacterium KJ-029. Lineage (GTDB taxonomy): Bacteria > Actinomycetota > Actinomycetes > Mycobacteriales > Micromonosporaceae > Micromonospora. The sequence continues at coordinate 14,214 of BIFP01000051.1, forward strand.
CCTCGACCCGGAGCCGTTCGTCGAGGCGAACCCGCTCACCCGACATCTGCACCCCTACGAGATCGACACCTTCCTCGCCGCACACGCCGGTTTCCTGATCCGGCTGGCCGTCACCGCCGGCCCTGCCGTGGACCCGAATCTGGTCAACATGGCCGCCGCGTTGGGTCAGGCGTCCCTGGAGTGGCTACGGAGGCGTCGCCACTGACCGCTGCTGTGTACCATCTGGTACATGGACTATGGGGAGACGATCGCCGTCGCGGTCGGGATCGACCGGGCCTGGGCAGCACTGACGGACGTGACAAGCTACCCGCGATGGACGGCGTCCATGTCCTCCGTGGAGCCACTCGACGGCCCGGAGGTGGTGGTGGGGCACCGGTTCCGGATCCGGCAACCCGGCCTGCCGGTCACCGTGTGGCGGGTCTGCGACGTCCAGGAGGGCGAGTCGTACGCCTGGGAAGCCCACGCCCCCGGGATGCGCACACTCGCGTACCACCGTCTGACGAGCCAGGCGGACGGGACGACCCGGATCAATATCGGCATCCGACAGACCGGAGTCCTCGCCGGGCTGGTCGGTCTGTTCACCGCGGCGAAGACCCGGCGGTACCTGCGGCTGGAGGCGGCGGGACTCAAGGCCGCCGCCGAGGCGGGTGCCCCGACCACCGAGGACGACGCGAAGCCGGCCGGTAGCCAGTGACGGCGCGGCGGCCGCCCGTGCCCGGTGACGCCCGCACCGCGTTACTCGACCGGTGCGTCCACTTCCTGAAGGACGGCGGGTTCAGTCAGCTCAGCCTGCGGGAGATCGCCACCGGCGCCGGCACCAGCCACCGCATGCTGATCTACCACTTCGGCAGTCGGGAGGGGCTGCTCGCGGAGGTCGTCCGGCGGATCGAGGCCGAACAGCGGGAGGCGCTCGCCGCGCTGGCCGCCGGGACGGACGACCCGGTCGAGGTGAGCCGGCGGTTCTGGCAGCGCCTGGCCGACCCGGCGCTCGCTCCGGCGGAGCGGCTGTTCTTCGAGATCTACGCGCACGCGTTGTTCGAGCGGTCGTGGACCGAGCCGTTCCGCGCCTCGGTCATCGCCGCCTGGACCGAGCCGGTCGAGGACCTGTTCCGGCAACTCGGGTTCGACGCGGACGACGCCCGCCGACGCGCCCGCCTCGGCCTCGCCGCGACCCGCGGACTGCTGCTGGACCTGCTCGTCACCGGTGACCGGGACGTCCTCGACGCCGCCGCCGACCTGTTCGCCCAGCTCATCACGCGTCCCGAGTGACCGGGGTGGCTGAGCGGCGCGGCGGCGGCCGGTAGTCGGGCCCGGACCAGGGTGCCGGCGGGACCGCCCGCCCTGCCCTACGACCGGTTGCTCGTCGCCTGGCACCTGGCCGACGAGCCCGCTGCCCCCGCTCTCGGGCCCGATGAGGCGGTCTGGGCCGTCTTCGCCGCCGACGGGCTGCCGATCGTCGACCCGGCCTGGGCTGCCGCGCCCGCCGCGCTGGTCGCGGTGCCGGCCAACATCTCCGCGCTGCGCCGGGACGACCCGGCAACGGCCAGCACCTGGCAGCACGCCGTCGGTGGGGTGCTGCAGGAGGCGCTGGTGGCCGGCTGGCGGGCGGGTTGGGATCCCCGCGGCTGCTACCGGCTCACCGCCCCTCTTCGCCGACCTACAGCCGGTGCCGTACCCACACGTTGGGCTCCACGTACACGGCGTGGTCGTGGGGCACGTCGCAGTGCACCGGCACCAGGGCCCCCGGCACGTGCACCGGGCCACTGGTGTCGAACGGCAGGCCGGTCCAGCGACGCCATTCGGCGAGCGTGCCGGTGATCGTCATCGACCGGGCAGCGACGCGCTCGATGCGCCCGCCCGCCCGGACGTGCACCCGCAGCCACGGGTCCACCGGCAGGCCGTCCGCGCGGACCTGGGCGGCGTACTCGGTCATCGGCAGGTCGGGACGGGTGTGCTTGCCGCTCGGGCGGACCGGGGCGACCAGCGTGTCGTAGCCCTGCTTCGCGACCGCCTGCCGCATCGCGTCGAGCATCAGCGCGGACAACCCGCCACCGCGCCGGTCCGGCCGTACACATATCTCCAACGCCGACACGATGTTCGTCTCCGCGCCGGTGAGCCGGTTGATGGTGGCCCGCTGGATCGCCCGGTTCCACCCGCCGTCGGGAAGCTCCGGCTCCGTCCACCGCAACGGCACGGCGTACGCCCGGGCCACCGCGCGCCCGGGGTCGGCCGAGTCGACGGCGGCGAACACGAACTCCGGATACAGGTCGTGGGCGACGCCGTAGTACACCGAACTCATCGGGTCCCAGAGCATGAACTGCGGCCACGCCGTGTCGAAGCCCTCGTCCAGCAGTGGCGCGAGGTCCGGCCGGTCCGCCAGGCACACAACGTCGATAGTCACCGCGGCACCGTACCCGGCCGTCCCGCCGACAGGCAGGTCAATTAGATACCCGCCCAGGACTCGCCGGGCAGGCCCGGGACCGGCCGCCGAGGCCGACCGGTCAGGGCTTGCGGGCCACCGCGCCGTACGCGTCGATCGCCTCCGCGTCGGAGTCGTCCGGACGCCACAGCGTGATCGGCGCCAGGCCGGGTTCCACCATCGTCAGCCCTTCGAAGCAGCTGGCGAGCTGATCGGGGCTGCGCAGGATGTACGGGACTCCGCCGCTCTGCGCCAACCGCTCGGCACCGGAGACCACCGCCGGGCTGGTGTCGGTGCCGTCCCACAGCACCAGATGGCTGCCGGACGTGGTGGCGTCCACCACCCGTCCCACGATCGAGCGGACCACGTCCAGGTCGGGCTCGTAGCCCATGACTCCCATGAACATCACCGCGATGGGCTGGTCGAAGTCCAGCGTCTGCGCCGCCTCGACGAGGATCTTCTCCGGGTCGTGGTAGTCGGCCGGCACGTACGTGGTCACGCCCTCGGAGGTCGTGCTGCCCAGCAGCGCCCGGGCGTGGACCAGCACCATCGGGTCGTTGTCCACGTAGACGATCCGCGACTCGGGCGCGACCGCCTGGGCGACCTCGTGGGTGTTCTGCATGGTGGGCAGGCCGGTGCCGATGTCCAGGAACTGCCGGATGCCCGCCTCGGCGGCCAGGTAACGCACGGCCCGGATGAGGAACCGGCGGGACTGCTGCGCCATGACGACGATCTCGGGGTACACCTCGGCCACGGCCTCACCGGCCGCCCGGTCGGACTGGAAGTTGTCCTTGCCGCCCATCCAGTAGTTCCAGATCCGCGCGGCGTGCGGCACCTCGGGTTGGAGCTTCGCGGCGAGTTCGGAATCCGGGCTGGCCATGCGAGGCTCCATTCAGTGGGGTCGTCGGGTGGGCCACTGCTGTGGTGCGATCGCCACATCGTACTCACTTTCCGTCCACTTACGACTGCCGCCGTCCGCCGGTCGCCCTGGCGGCGGTGGTCCCGGGCGGCGGTGGTGCCGGGCGGCGTGGACGAGGCTCACCTGCCGAACCGGCCGTCGGCGATCCCGATCAGTCGCCGGTGAGGTCGAGCCGGACGGTCGGTCCGCCTCGCCGACGGCGTCCGTACCGTGCCGGGTGTGGCTCACGACAGCTCTCCGCGGAACGCCGCCCGGTGGGGTCGGGCGCTGCGTCGCGCCGGCCAGATCCTGCTCGGCCTGGTCGGGCTGGTCTTCCTCACCGTCGGTGGCGGGTTGCTGGTGAGCCTGAGCTGGGACCGGGCCACCGGCGTCGTGCAGGACTGCACGACGCGGGTCGAGCGCACCGGGACGGGTACGACGGGTACGTCCACCAGGACGGTCCAGGTGTGCACCGTCAGATGGCAGGCCGCTGGCGGGCCGCGCACCGGCTCAGTGGAGATCTCCGGCTCCGACAGGCTGCCCGCCGAGTCGGTGGAACTGCGGGTCAGCGGCGGTCAGGCCGTCGTGGCCACACCCGCGTGGGTCGGTGTCGCCACCGCCGCCGGTGGCCTCGCCATGGTCGGCACGTCCGCCGTGCTGTTGGTACGCCGGCGCCGGCCCCGCGAGGGTGGACGAGCCCGCCCGTGACGAGCGGCGCGCCCGGCCGCTCCGCACCGCCGGGCCTGCCTCACCTCCGGGCGGGGTCGCCGGGTCCGGACGGCTCGGGGTCGGTTACGTCGGCCAGGGTGGCGTCGAGGGCCAACAGGGCCGCGTCGGCGTCGACGGCCACGGCCATCCCGGGCTGACCGGCACCGAGCGTGATCGTGCGACCGCGTAGGCGTTCGTCGGCGATCACCGGCCACCGGGTCGTCGATCCGAAGGGGGTGATGGTGCCCCGCACGTAGCCGGTCGCGGCCCGCGCGGCGTCGGCGTCGGGCATCGACAGCCGGCTCACGCCGAGCAGCTCCCGCAGCTTGGGCCACGAGATCACCCGGTCGCCCGGGACGAGGAGGAACAGGTAGTCGTCGTCGCCGCGACGGACCACCAGCGTCTTCACCACGTCCGGTACGGCCACGCCGCGCGCGGCCGCCGCCTCACCGAGGCTGCCGACCTGGCCGTGCCGGATGACCCGGTGGGGGACACCGGTGGCGGCGAGCGCGTCGAGTGCCGGCGTCGACATGATCTGCACCCTATCGTCCCGGCCACCCGGCCCGGCGCGCACTACTGTCGGGCCCGCGCCCCGGCCGACGATGTCGGACCCGGCGGCTACCGTGTCCGCATGCAGCGGACCGTGCCCCGGAGGAGTCTCGATGGCTGATGCCGACGACGTCCGTCGCCTGGCACTGGCACTGCCGCACGCGGTGGAGATCGACAGCGACGGTTTCGACTTCCGGGTGGCCGACAAGGGGTTCGTCTGGTCCTACCCCGAGCGCAGGCCCGGCAAGCCACGCGTGATCCGCACCGATGTCGCGGTGCTGTACGTCGGCGACGAGGCCGAGAAGCAGGCACTGCTGCTCGGTGAGCCCGAGTTCTTCTTCACCACGCCCGGGTACGACGGGCTGCCCCTGGTCATGTTGCGGCTGGCGAAGGTGGGGGTGGATCGCCTCGAGGAGCTTGTGACCGACGCGTGGCGGATGCGTGCCCCGGAATCGCTCGTCGGTGACCTCGGCCACCCACGGTGACCGCACGACCCGGTCGCTGCCCGCGCCACCGAGGCTAGTCGTCCTCAGATGCCGCTGACCTTTCCGTCGCACCTGGCACCGGTGCTGCCGCTGAAACTGTGGCGGCCACGGTGGTTCGACGGCGTGGCGTTGGCGACCGGCGCCGTGGCCCCGGACGTGGCCTACCTGGCGTCGGGTTCGAGCGGGCAGAGCTTCGCGGACACCCATGCCTGGCCCGCGCTTCTCTGGTGGTGTCTGCCGGTGGCGCTGGCGTACACGTGGCTGTTCCGGTCCTTCATCGGTACGGTCGCGGCCCACCTGCCAGACAGCCGATGGTTCGCCTGGCGGGCGTACGGCGCGCTGGGGCGCCACCACCACCGCTGGTGGGTCACGGCCAGTTCGGCGCTTCTCGGTGCGGCGAGTCACGTCGCCTGGGACTGGCTCACGCACACCGATCATTGGCTGCACGTCGTGTTCGGGGTCCAGTGGTCGAGCCTCACCGGCGTCGCCTGGTGGACGGTGTCGGATCTGACGAGCACCGTGCTCGGGGCGGCGGTCGTGGTCGCGCTGGCGGCACGCGCGGGACGGCGGGGCCTGATCGGGCGCGACGAGGACCCCTCTTCGTCGGTGATGGTGTTCCGGCCGCGCGTGTTCTGGGTTGCCGCCGGCGTCGTCGCGGTTGTCGGGCTGGCAGCCCTACCGCTGCTGCCAGGTGCCTCCTTCCTCGCCGCCACCGGGGTACGGCTGATGCACGTGGCCGGCGTGGCGCTGCTGGCTGGCGGCTTCGCCGTACGGATCTGGTCGCGTACGCCGCGCCTGTCGGCTTCGTGATTGGCGGGCGTGGTTTCCCGGCCACACCCGACTCCCGGATCGTGCTGCGGATGTCGGAGCGGCTCACGCCCGTCGACCTGCTGGAACGCAGCGGTGGTCGAGGACCCGACGTGTGCATCGACGCCGTCGGGATGAAGGCGCACGGCGCCGGTTCCCGACTCTGGTACGACCGGCTCAGACAACGGCTTCGCCCGGAGTCGGAGCGTCCCGTCGTGGCCCGGGAGGCGGTGCGGCACTGCCGCAAGGGCGGCAGCGTCTTCCTCCTCGGGGCGTACGCGGGCGGCGTGGACGGGTTCCCGCTCGACGTGGTGATGAACAAGAGCCTGACGCTGCGCGGCGCACACCAGCACGGACACCGCTACATCCCGATGCTGCTCGAACGGATGGCCCGGGGCGAGATCGTCACCGAGCACCTCGCGACGCACACCATGCCCCTAGACAAGGCGCCGCGCGGCTACGCGATGTTCGCGCGGAAGACCGACGGCTGCGTGCGTGCCGTGTTCGAGCCGGTGCGCTGACCGGACGTCCCTTCCCTGGCGTGGGAACGCCGGCCCGCGTCAGTCCACTCGCGAGCCCGCGTCGAGCCGGGCGAGCAGCGTACGCGGTGCGATCGACCGGTACCCGTCCTCGATGACCTCGGCGAGTTCGGCCGCGTCGATCCCGGTGTCGAGGCGTACGCCGACCCATCCGCGATGCCCCACGTAGGGCGGGCGGAAGTAGACCTTCGGGTCCGAGGCGATCAGTTCCGCCGCGGTGCCGGGCGGTGCGGCGCACCAGAGGTGGGGGAACTCGTTCTGGTGGTGGCCGTCGGGCCAGACCTGCGCGAAGGACTTCTTCTCCCGGATGAACCAGGCCGGTGTGCCGTGACTCAGGCGCTCGCTGACCTCGGGCAGGTCCAGGCACACCTGGCGGATCGTGGTCACCATGTCGGTCATCGACTCACCGTACGCGAAGGAATTGATCCACATGCTTTGCCGGACCGATGGGCGAGGGGCGCGAGCGGGCACGCCTGGTCGATTCGATCAAGTAGTTGTACTCTCAACTAAATCCTGCCCGCCCGTTGGGGCACTGCCGCGACGAAAGGACCACGCTGCGTGTCTTCCGCCACTCGCCGATCCACGGCCAAGCGCTCCTCCGCCCGGCGGCCCGCCCGACGTCGCGCCGGTCGGCGGCGCTGGATCTCCGGTGCCGCCGCTCTGGTCGCCGTCGGCGTTGTCGTCACGCTCGGGTGGGTCTTGGTTCGTCCCGGCGAGGCCGGGCCGGGCACGCGGCCGCCGCAGAGCGCTCTCGGCGCGGGCACCCGGATGGGCCCGGTCGATCTGCTGACCGACGACCTCGACGGTCTACGCGAGTTCTACACCAGGGGCGTCGGGTTGAGCCCGATCAGCCAGGGCGACCGGGAGGTCACGCTCGGCCGCGACGGCGTGCCGCTGCTTCGCCTCGCGGTCGCGGACGCGCCGGCCGACGATCCCCGGCAGGCCGGCCTGTACCACTCGGCGTTCCTCTTCCCGGACGAGGCCACCCTCGCCCAGGCCCTCGTCGACACCGCGACCGTCGCGCCCAGCGCCTTCCAGGGCGCCTCCGACCACCGCGTCAGCCAAGCCTTCTACTTCGCCGACCCGGACGGCAACGGGGTCGAGCTGTACGTGGACCGACCCCGCGACCAGTGGCGCTGGGAGGACGGGCGGGTGGTCATGGGCAGCACGGCGATCGACCCGAACGCCTTCATCAGGACACACCTCGACCGCGGCGCCACCGGCCCGGGCGCGGCCGTGACGATGGGGCACGTCCACCTGCGCGGTGGTGACCTCGAACAGGCCGAGTCCTTCTACGCCGACGCCCTCGGCTTCGCCGTCACGTCCCGCACCGACGGCGCGTTGTTCCTCGCCGCCGACGGCTACCACCACCACCTGGCGGTCAACACCTGGTCCTCGGCCGGCGCCGGCACCCGGCCCGACTCACTCGGCCTGCGATCCGTCGCCGTGCACGTCGCCGACTCCGGCGAACTCGACGCGTTGGCGCAGCGGCTCACCGGTGCCGAGGTCCCCTACGAACGCACCGACGACTCGGTCACCGTCCACGACCCCTGGGGGACCCGTGTGATCGTCAGCGCGGTGGCCTGAGCCGAACCCGCGACCGGCCGCCCCTGCCTCAGCTCCCTGCCCGCAGCGAGCTGAGGTGGTGCCGGGCGGCGCGGTCGGCGGGCCGCGCTGCCCGGCGACCGGGGCGCCACCGGCCTGCGCTGTACCGGTGGCGCCCCGGGATCACCAGGGTGCCGGCGGTGGCGGCGGTACGACCGGCGGGCGGTCGTCGCAGGTGATGGTGTTCGGCAACTGCCAGGCGGCGAGCCAGCCGCCGTCGTTGCCGCCGAGGTCGGTGAGGCCGAACTCGGAGCCGGCCGGGGTGAAGTGGAACGACCCGCAGTTGTTGACCCCGACCGCGCCCACGTTGCGGGCGTCCACGTTCTGGAAGGAGGCGGAGCCGGCGGTGCGGGCACTCACCACGGAGGTGCCGGTGCCGTCGACCCGGATGTCCCGGAAGTGGACGTTGCTGATCGAGTAGAGGTCCTTCACCCCCCACTCGCTGACCAGCATGATCGCGTTGTAGGTGTTGTCCAGGTACGCGTCACCGGTCACCTCGATCCGGGCGTCGATGCTGCGGTCGAGGGCGTAGAGCCAGATCGCGCCCAGGCCGATGTTCCAGTTCAGCTCGTACGTGCCGGCGCGGGCGGTGGTGTTGTTGGTGATCCGAAGGTGCCCGGTGAACGGCTCCGCGCCGAAGCGGGACCCGACCTGGATGGCGCTGCCCTCACGGACCGGGTCGGCGATCAGGTTGTTCGAGACGGTGTTGTCCGTTCCGCCGTAGATCGCGATGCCGTTGGCCAGCACCGGCGACTGCACCGTGTTGCGGTCGAAGGTGTTGCGGGCATTGGCCGTCGCCTCCGACCACATGGCCAGCCCGTCGTCACCCGTGTTGCGGACGAAGTTGTCGGCCACCAGCGAGTCGGTGACACCGGTGTGGAAGTTCACCGCGTCGGCGATCTGGTCGACGATGACGTTGTTGGTGATCCGTACGTTGCGCATCGGGCCGTCGAGCCAGATGCCGACCTTGGTGTGCCGGATGTGCAGTCCGTCGATGGTGGAGTCGTTGAACGCCCCACCGATGCCGTTGACCTGGTCGGTGTCGATGCGTTCCCGGACGTCACCTTCGATCGCGAAGCCGGAGAGGTGGACGTTGCGGCTGCCGCCGTCGGTGGCGTCCCGGCCGTAGAACCCGACGCCGGTGTGCACCGAGCCGTCCGGCGCGGGCACGGGCAGGGCCACCTCGCGACCCTTGACGATCGTGTGCCAGTTGCCGGCGCCCTCGATCGTCACGTCGTCGACGATGATGTGCCGGTTGACCTGGTAGGTGCCCGGCGGCAGGTAGACGGGCAGCTTCTTGCGCTTGGCGAAGGCGATCGCCCGCTCGATGGCGGGGGCCGAGTCGCGGCGGCCGGTGGGATCGGCGCCGAAGGTCAACACGTTCGCCGCCCGGAGCCGCACCCGCGGCGGGCCGACCAGTTCGGAGTCGAGCAGGTCGATGACCGTCCACGCGGCGTTGCTGCGGGCCGGCGCGGTGAGCCGGATCCGGTCGCCCGCCCGGTAGGTGCGGCCGAGCAGCAACCGCTGCTCGTCGTAGAAGTGGCTGGGCCGGAACGGCTTGGCGATGCTCGGGTACGGCGTGGTCCCGGCCGGGACGCAGGAGCACTCGGTGATCCACCAGTCCGGGTGCAGCAGGTCGGCGTTCGGGTCGTTGGTGAACGGATACTGGTTGTAGAGCCAGGCGTACTCCGAGGTCAACGTCATGGTCCGGATCCGCTTGCCGTTGGCCGCCACGTCCAGCGGCGCGGTGATGCCGCCGCCGGCGGGCGCGTCCGGGATGCTGTAGCGCACGGTGATCGCGTTGGCCGCCGCCGGCAGGACGAACTCGACGTACTGGCCGGGGAGCAGCTTCACCGCCCGCCGGCCGGACGCCTCCGACGGCAGCGTGTAGGCGGTTCGGTCGGGGCCGATCACCTCGCCGTTGGTCACCGCGTTCTCCGCCTCCTGCTCCAGGAAGCCGACCCGGGCGCCTCGGCCGGCGACCAGTGCCGGGTCGAGAGCGGCCCGGGTCACCACCGGCCCGGCCGGCGCCGGTTTCCCGGGCCTGCCGGCGGCGCCGGCCGGCGGGCCGGCCAGGACGCCGACTGCGGTGACGAGCGCCGTCACGGCGGCCGCCGCTGATCGGCGCCAACGCGGCCGTGCCGCGCGCATGCTTCGGTTCATCGGTGACTCGTCTCTACTCGGTGGTGGGTGAGGCGACCGCGGCCCACGGCACGGTCAGGCGGAGTAGACCTCGAACTGGGAGAGCTGGCCGGCGGGCCAGCCGGTGTTGCCGGTGAACCGGACCCGGACGTACCTTGCCGAGGCGCTGGCGAAGGTCAGCGACACCTGGTTGCCGGTCGCCGGGTCGAACACCCGGCCGGCGGACGCGACCAGCGTGTTCCAGGTGGTGCCGTCCGTGCTGCGCTGCACCGAGAACGTCTGGGTACGGGTCTGCCAGGCCGGCGCCGGCGGCAGCCGGAGCACCACCCGCCCGATCGTGGTGGCCGCGCCGAGGTCCACCTGTACCCACTGGGGAAAGGCGTTGTTGGCGCTTTCCCAGTAGGTGTCGGGGTTGCCGTCGACGATGTTGCCGCTGCCGTAGCTCTGGACGTGGCTGCTCTCGGCGGTCGGGCGGCTCCGCGCCAGATCGGTCGGGACGGGCGGGTCGGGTGGGCCGGTGGTCGCGTACACCTCGACCTGGGCCAGTTGGGCGGCGGGCCAGGCGGTGTTGCCGGTGACGGTGACCCGGACATGGCGGACGGTCGTGGTCGGCACGGTGACGGTGGCGGTGTTGCCGGTCGCCGGGTCGAACCGGATTCCGGCCGGGCCGGCCAGCGTGGTGAACGTGCCGCCGTCGGTGCTGCCCTGCACCGCCAGCGTCTGGGTACGGGCCTCCCAGCCGGCCGGCAGCGCGAACACGAGCCGGTTGACCGGGTACGCGGCGCCCAGGTCGACCTGCCACCACTGCGGGAACGCGTTGTTGGTGCCCTCCCAGTAGCTGTTCCGGTCGCTGTCGACGGCGTTGCCGGCGGTGAACGGGCCGTTCTGGCTGCTGGCCGTCGCGGGCCGGCCGGCGGCCAGGTTCCCGGCCGGCGGCGGGCCGCCACCGGTGACCGGTGGGGTCGGCCGCACCGAGGTGAGCGCGAGCTGTCCCTTGAGCATCCGGCCGCCGTCGGCGGTGATCCGCAGGTAGTAGTCGGCGGAGCAGAAGGTGCCGTCCTCGTCGAGCGCCCGGATGCCGACCCCGGCCGGTGTGGTCGCCGACGTCTCACTGGTCTTGGCGATCTGGTTGCCCTCGTTGTACTCGTCGAACATCGACACGTAGAGGCCCTGCGCGCCGAGCCGGACCATGTTGTAGAGGTGGCGCCAGTAGAAGTCGCCGTGCCGGCGGTGCCCGCTGGACAGGTCGCCCGGCATCACGCAGGGCTGGTAGTCGATCCCGTGCGCGGCACAGTCGGCCAGGTCGGGGACGTTGACATTGGCGTGGAACCAGTCCAGCCCGTCGAGGGTGCCGGTGCGCCCGACCATCCACGGCGAGAGCATGTGGAACGCGTGGTAGACCTCGGAGAAGCCGGGCCGGGAGTCGTTGATGCCCTGCCGCCAGTAGGTGGGCACCCCGCCGATGACGTAGCAGCCCTGCGCCTTGAACCACTGCACCACGTCGAGGCAGGGGGCGGGCGCGAACGGGCGGCCGTCGTCGTTGAAGCCGAACCCCCAGATGCAGACGACCGGCTTGCCGTTCTGCCGCGCGTACGCCGGTGAGGCGGCGTACGTCGACATCTTGGTCGTCCAGTCCTGCTTGATCTGTGACTGCATCGACGTCCAGGAGGTGACGTCGTACATGATGTAGAACTTTCGGCCGAATCGTTCGGCCGCACTGCGGACCTTCGCCGCCATCGGGTCGCGGGTCGGCCCCTCGTCGCCGAACGGGTTGAACCGTTGCAGGGCGGCGGTGTCGCAGCCGTACTCCTGCATCCAGCGGAAGTGGGTGTCCACCGTCTGCTGGTCGTACGAGGAGAACAGCGTCGCGGGCTGGCCGTTGCCGAGGTTGGGGTACGCGGTGGGGTAGCTGTGCGCGTACTCCCGCATGTCCGGCCAGGAGACGATTGTGGTGTTGTTCGGTGAGGGCGGCTGGAAGCGGTCCCGGCTCCAGTGCCACCAGCCGCCGATCGGCGCGCCGTCGCCAGGGCAGCTGAACCAGCCCTGGTAGCCGACGGAGATCTTGCCGACCACGTCGCCGGGTGGGCTGGCCGCATGGGCGGCCGGGGTGACGGCGGGCAGCACGTCGCCGACGGCGGCGAGCGCGGACCCCGCCGCGATGGACCCGATCAGTGTGCGGCGGGTGAGCGCCATGCCGACCACTCCTTGTCGGTAGGAGGGAATTGACGGCCATGATGCCAGCCGGCGACATGGGCGCGCAATACTCAGACCAATGACTGAAAGACTGCGGCAATCCGCCTGTAAGAAGCGGATGTACGTGCCGGTCCGGCGCCTCTGCCGCGGCCGAGTCCCGCTACCGCTCGACGCGCTGCGCGTGCCCGTTCGCTGGCGGCTCCGCCGGCCCCACCGCCGGCCCACGGTTCGCGAAGTCCAACCGGCTGCGGTGCGTACCGGCGCGCAGCTCGTCGTCGGTCATCACCAGGTAGACCAGCGGGCAGTCCTGTGGGCCGGTCACGTCCAGCTGGCACAGGGTGCATGGCTCCTCCGGGCGAAGCGGGCACCTCGCATCCGGTCTACGGCCGCTCATGGCCCCAGCATGTCCGCCCGACAGCCGCGACGACCAGGTCTTTCGGCCCCTGTTCGGGGGCGACCCGGAGACGGGTGAGGGCCCGCAGCGGTGACGCTGCGGGCCCTCACCACGATCGTGGGTCAGCTCATGGTTGCGCGGCCCACAGCAGGGCTCGGCCCAACTGCGCCTGCAGCCCCTTGGGGTGCAGCCGGAAGGTGGGCGCGGTACCGACCAGCACCACACCGTTGCCGGCGGAGCTGACGCTCCGGACGACGCTGGCCTGGTTCGCGGCGGCGGCCTGCCCGTTGGTCCCGGTGGTCGCCCACCAGCCGGAGAGCAACGGGTCCGCAGCGTACGACTGCTCGACCGTCACTCCGGTGCCGAGGTTGGTGAACCAGACCGGCTGGCTGATGAAGGCGTACGGGCTGGCGTCCGAGGTGACCGGGCCGCCCCGGTTGACGACGTTGGCGACCCCGCTGGCCAGCGACGGCCCGGCGGTGGCGGTGACGCTCAACAGCGACGTGGCGTTGCCGAAGTTCGCCCCGGCGGTGCCGAGCCCGACCACGCCGCCGCCCCGGGCCAGGAACGCGTCCAGCGCCGCACGGTTCTCCGCCGTCAGGGTCGTCACGTTCAGGTTGCTCGCGACCAGCAGCACGTCGACCTCGGCGGTCAGCGTGCTGGCCAGCGTCGTGGCGGTGACGGCCCAGGTCGAAAAGCCGAGCGCGGCCAGGGTGTCGCGCGGCTCGACGCCGCCCAGGTAGCCGACGACGACCTCGTCCAGCCGGGTCCCCTGCCAGCCCGCCGGGGCGCGCTCGAAGGTGACGCCGTGCTTGCGGACCTCCTCCTTGAGCAGCTGGCGGCTGGCGGGGGTGGCCGGTACCACGACCGACCCGTCGGCGAGCCGGTAGACCCGCAGCCCCTTGCGGATCAGCGAGTTGACCACCAGCAGGTCGGCCGCGTCCTGGAGGTTCAGGCGCAGGTCGGCGCTGGCCGGCGGGAGAGAGCCCTCGGCCACCCCGTCGTGGACCCGGTTCAGCTGCACCTTCGGCAGCTGCTCGCCCCAGACGGTGTCGACGGTGGCGCCCCAGGTCAACCCCTGGCTCCACGCGGCGGGGCCGGCGTAGAGGTCATTCACCCGGTCGGTCAGGTCGATGCCCGGTTCGAGCAGCGAGTTGACCAGACCACGCTTGGGCTGGTGCAGGTCGATGACGTACGAGCCGGCGGGGTAGCTGCGGCCCTCGGCCCGGAAGTCGTGCTTCGCCCGCCAGACCCGGCCACCGCTGCTGATCAGCAGGTCGACCAGGCGTGCGGCGGCCGGCTCGGAACGCTGCCCGGCGCCGGTGGGGATGACGTACGCCCGGGGGAAGACGGTGTTGTAGTTGTCCTCCGGGCCCCAGCCCGGCACGTAGTCGTCGGGGATGTCCCGCAGCGGCTCTCCGGCCCAACCGCGCCGGTAGACCTCGGCCTGGTCGTGCAGCACCTCGGCACGGTGGTCCTGGATGTACTGCAGCGACGTCTTGATCGCCACCTCGTGCACGTCGGTGTTGATCCCGGAGCGGCGTACCCGCTCCTGCGGGGTCAGGTTGCCGCGCGGGTTGAGCGGCGCCTCGATGGTGTACGGAATGCTGCTCTGCAACAGCGCGAACGACGGCACGTAGATCGGCGGGAAGTCGTCCCAGACCCCGGGCGCGTCGTCCCGGAACGGGATCCGGGCGCGCTGCGTCTCGGGGTAGCCGAGTGCCCGCAGATCCTCCTCGATGCCGAGGGCGTTCGGCAGGGCGTGCTTGATGAAGAGGTCGTACTCGTTGTTGACGTTGTGCGGCGGGGTGCTCGGGTGCAGCAGCGTCGGGCTGACGTAGCCGTGCAGGTCGAGCGTGATGATCGGCTTGGTGTCGATGACGAGTTCGCGGATCAGATTCGTCTCGGGCTGCGAGACGATGGTGAGATCCCGGTTGAGGTCGTACCCGGCGCCGTTGGCCCGGGTGCCGGCGACCCGACCGTCCGGGTTGGACGTGACGTTGAAGATCAGCCGGTTCCGCTTCAGCAGCTGGGCCACCTCAGGATCGGTGCTGGTGGCGAACTCCTCGATGACCCGCAGCGCCGCGTCGGTGCCCTCCCACTCGTTGCCGTGGATGTTGGCGTTGACGAACAGCGGCGTCTTGTACTCGGCCAGCAGTCGTGGGTCGGTGCGCGCCCGGACCGGATCGTCCTCGATGAGGCGCTTCCATTCCTCCTGCTGACGGGCTTCGCCGCGGGTCTCCGGGGCGGTGACGGTGACCGCGTACAGGTCGTAGCCGCCGCTGGACTTCCCGGCCACCCGGGCGGAGACCCGGTCACTCGCGGCCTGTAGCGCGTTCAGCTTCGGGGCGATCTCGTCGTAGGGGATGACGCCGATGGGGATGGAGGCGTCGGCGGGGTTGTCCGGCCAGACGGGCAGCACGTTCTGCCGGGGGTACCCGGCGATCTCGGACAGGCTCGGCGTCGACGGTGGCACGGCCGGCAACGCCGAGGCGTGTGCCGGTGCCGTCCAGGCCGTCGTACCGATCAGGGTGAGGGCGAGCCCGGCGGTGGCCAGGCGTACGGACATTTTGTGCACGATGGACAGCTCTCCTGTCGGGTGGAGCGGATGCCGTTGTGCGGGCGCGGCGGCAGGGCCGGAGACCTGCGGCAAGATGGAGAACGCCCGCGGCGGGCGGAAGGGACCCGGCGTCAGCGGCAGGGTCGACAGGCGGCGCTGGCGACGCGCAGGAGGTCGATGTGACCCCGCTTGGTGAGGTAGGCGCTTCGCACGTACTGATCCTTTACCGGACCACGTCGGGGTGTCAAGATCCGGACGCCACAGTGTGTCCTGGACCATCGATCAGCGCGAAGCGGCTGTCACGGCAGGTTGGTCGCGGGCGCGGTGTCACCGTCGCACCGGCAGCCGTCGGTGCAGCCGCCGGCGTTCGGTGCCACCGGGCCGGGCCCGGTCGGGGCGCAGCAGGCACGGCCCTGCCAGGCGTCTCGACCCTCCTTGAGGGCGACGACGGCGATGACGAGCGCGGCGGCCGGGTCGGCCCACCACCAGCCGAACAGCGAGTTGACCGCCAGGCCGACGAGCAGCACCGCGGAGAGGTAGGTGCAGAGCAGGGTCTGTTTGGAGTCGGCGACGGCGGAGGCGGACCCGAGTTCACGGCCGGCCCGGCGCTGCGCGGTGGACAGGATCGGCATGATCGCCAGGGACAGGGCCGCGAGGGCGAGCCCGACGGTGGAGTGGTCCGCGCGGTCGCCGCCGAGGAGAGCGCGTACGGATTCGACGCTGACGTAGGCGGCGAGGGCGAAGAACGACACGGCGATGACCCGCAGTGCGGCGCGTTCCCGGCGTTCGTGGTCGGTGCCGCTGAACTGCCAGGCGACCGCGGCGGCGGAGGACACCTCGACCACCGAGTCGAGGCCGAAGCCGATCAGCGCGGTCGACGACGCGATGGTTCCGGCCGTGATCGCGACGATCGCCTCGATCACGTTGTAGGCGATGGTCGCGGCGACGAACCATCGGATCCGGCGCGTCAGCACCGCCCGTCGTGCGGCTGACGGACCGGTCGCAACACTCGGGACGAACGGCAGCGGGGTGCTCATCAGCAACAGTTGTCGGTGTCGGCGGCCGGGCAGGCCGTCGGGTCGACGGCAAGGACCAGACCGAGCAGATCGCCCAGCGCGTGGGCGAGTCGGGGGTCGGCCAGTTCGTAGCGGGAGCGGCGGCCTTCCGGGACGGCCACGACCAGGCCACAGCCGCGTAGGCAGGCCAGGTGGTTGGACAGATTCTGCCGACTGGTGCCCAGCAGCTCGGCCAGCTCCGCGGGATAGCCGGGGCCCTCGCGCAGGACGAGCAGCAGCCGAGCCCGGACCGGATCGGACAGGGCGTGCCCGAACCGAGCCAGGACGTTTCCGTGGGTCAGCGTCTCCATGGCCTGAAAGTACAGCAGATAGTGAATTAATCAAAGACTGAACTGTTGCCGCCTCCGTCGGGCCGCTCACGGTGCCGCGCCGCCGGCCTCCTGGTCGGGCGTACCGCGTTCGAGTTCGGTCTTGAGGGTGGCGAGCATGCCCACCGCGGCGCTGGCGTACTCGCCGATCCACCGGTCATGGATGTGTCTGATCGGTAGCGGGTCGAGATGGTTCCACCGCTCGCGGCCTTTGCGCTGGGCGATGACCAGCCCGGCGGCCTCCAGTACCCGCAGGTGCTGCATCACTGTGCACCGATCCAGCTGCGGGAACCGCTCGCACAGGTCGCCGGTGGTCCGGGCCTGGTCCTTCAGCAGGTCGAGGATCCGTCGCCGGGTCGGCGACGCCAGCGCCTTGAACACGCCGTCCTCGTCAACCGGATCCGGGTTCGGGCGCTGCATCCGACGAGCTGACATGTTATACAGATATAACACGTCGGCGGCGGGAGAGGAGATCACCATGGACCTGCGGTTCAAGATCGCCGGTCGGATCAGCCGCCCGGTGCACGAGGTGTTCGAAGCGGTGGTCGACCCGGAGCAGCTCTCCCACTACTTCACCACCGGCGGGGCGAAGGGTCGCCTCACCACCGGGGCCACCGTGACCTGGGACTTCGCCGACTTCCCCGGAGCGTTCCCGGTCGAGGTGGTCGAGGTCGAGCCGGACCGACGGATCGTGCTGCGGTGGGAGGCCGCCGACGGCGCCGCGTCGACCGCCGAGGAGCAGGTCGCGGGCGCCGCCTACTCCACGACCGTCACGATGGAGTTCGAACCGCTGGGTGACGACCGGACCCTCGTCACCATCGCCGAGGAGGGGTGGCGCGAGACCCCCGAGGGCCAGCGGGCCTCGTACGGCAACTGCGAGGGGTGGACCAGCATGCTCTGCTGCCTGAAGGCATGGCTGGAGCACGGCGTCAACCTGCGCGCCGGCTTCTACGCCTGAACGGCGGTGACCGTTAGGGCGGTGCTCAGGGTGGGGCGAGTCCGGCCCAGGAGCGCAGCAGCCAGCCGCCGATGGAGTCGACCGGACCGGATCCCGGGCCATCGACGACGCGTTCGACGATCTCGGTACGGCTGAACCAGCGGGCCTCCAGCAGCTCCGCGCCGTCCACGGCGATCGTCTCGTCGACGGCCCGGGCGACGAAGCCGACCATGAGACCGGCCGGGAAGGGCCAACCCTGTGAGCCGCGGTAGGTCACCTCGCCGAGGGTGACGCCGGCCTCCTCGGCGACCTCGCGGCGTACCGCGCCCTCCAGGCTCTCGCCGATCTCGACGAACCCGGCCAGCAGGGAGAAGCTGTCCGCGCCGGCGCCGTGATGACGTGCGAGCAGGCAGCGCGGCTCCGGGCGAGGGCTCTCCACCAGCACGATCACGGCCGGCTCGATGCGCGGGAACAGTTGCCGACCACAGCCCGAGCCACGGCACAACCGCAGGTGACCGGCGTGGACGCTGGCGGTGGGCGCGCCGCACGACCCGCAGTACCGGGTGTGCCGGTTCCAGTAGAGCAGTCCGCGGGCGTACGCCAGGGTCGCGGCGAGCGGGCCGGGCAGCGTGGCGGCCAGGCTGCGCAGGTCGACGCTGGCGTCCGCGGCGCCGAGTCGCAGTGCGTCGGCCTCCTCGGCGTCGCTCAGGTCGGCGGCGAAGGTCGCCGTCGCGCCGTCCAGGCCCAACAGGGCGGTCTGGCCGGCAGCCGCCACCAGCGCGCGGCCGGCTCGGGCGGTGAGCATGGCCGGTTGGCCGGTGGCGGTCAGCAGCGGGCGGTTGCGCCACATCGGCAGGACCAGGGTGTCGTCGTGGCGGAGTTGCTCGGCGACCCAGTCCGGGTCGGTACGCAGACTGGCCGCCCGATCGTGAGATGTCCCCGTGTACGCGAGCCCGTCGAACGCCATGCCTCGATCGTGCCCCATGAGCTCCCGGGCGCTCTCTCGGGGACGGCCGGTGCTTGACAACGGGTGTCTCCGCCCCCAACCTGTCCTATAGTCCTACTGTCGTAAGACAATAGGAATGATCGACCGGGAAGGGATCGTCGCGGGTGATCGAGTTCGTGCTGGACAGCCGGTCCAAGGTGAACACCTACGTGCAGCTGGTACAGCAGGTGAAACAAGCACTGCGGGTCGGTCTGCTGGTGCCCGGCGACCAGTTGCCGAAGGTCCGTGACGTCGCGCAGTCGCTCGCCATCAACCCGAACACGGTGCTCAAGGCGTACCGCGAGCTGGAGATCGAGGGGCTGGCGGAAGGTCGGCCCGGCGTGGGCACGTTCGTCACGGCGACCCTCGCCCGCGGGGCCCTGGCCGACCAGGCCGAACTGCGCGCCGAGCTGGTGGACTGGGTGCGCCGGGCACAGGCCGCCGGGCTGACCGCCGAGGACGTCACCGCACTGGTGGCGACGACGATGCGGGCCACCTTTCCCGCCTCGTTGAAGGAGGAATCCGCATGAGAGGAAGCGGTATGGAGTTGGTGCTGGAGGCCGACGCGCTCGGCAAGAGATACGGCAGCAGTTGGGCGCTGCGCGACTGCGCGCTGCGACTGCCGGCCGGCCGGGTCGCCGCGCTCGTCGGGCCGAACGGGGCCGGCAAGAGCACGCTGCTGCACCTGGCGGTCGGCCTGCTGCGGCCCGACGCCGGGGCGGTCCGGGTCTTCGACCAGGCGCCGTACGGCAACACGAAGCTGCTGGCCGAGATCGGGTTCGTCGCGCAGGACACCCCGCTGTACCGGGATCTCACGGCGGAGGAGTTGGTCACCCTGGGTGGCAAGCTGAACCGGCGCTGGGACGCCGCCCTGGTCCGCCACCGGCTGGCCCAACTCGGTATCCCACCGGGCAAGCCGGTCGGCACGCTCTCCGGCGGTCAGCGTGCCCAGGTCGCGCTCGCCCTCGCGTTGGCCAAGCGTCCCCGGCTGCTGCTGCTGCTCGACGAGCCGGTGGCCAGCCTGGATCCGCTCGCCCGGCGCGAGTTCATGCAGTCGCTGATGGGCAGCGTCGCCGAGTCCGGCACGACGGTGCTGCTCTCGTCGCACATCCTCGGCGACCTCGAGCGCGTCTGCGACTACCTGATCGTGCTGCACTCCGCCGAGGTGAAGCTCGCCGGCCCGGTCGAGGACCTGCTCGACGGACATCGGCAGCTGATGGGCCCCCGTACAGCCGACGACCGATCGATCGCGGGGGTCGCTGCGGTGGTGCGGGCCAGCCACACCGACCGGCAGTCCACCCTGCTGGTACGCACCGACGGCGACCCGATCGACCCGTCGTGGACGGTCCGCGACGTCGACCTGGAGGATCTCATCCTCGCCTACCTCACCGACGGCGGGCCGACACGGGCCAGCCACGAGGAGTGGGGGGTTCCGGCATGATGTGGTTGGCCTGGCGGCAGCACCGTAAGCAGGCATTGTTCACCCTGGTCGGGCTCGCGGTGCTCGCGGGCGTGATGATTCCGACCGGCCTGGCCGTCCGCGGCACCTTCGCGGACCTCGGACTGGCCGACTGCGTCCAGCAGCAGAACACCGAAACCAAGGATTGCGGGAGAGCCTTCAACGACTTCCACAACCAGTACGACACGTTGCTCCTGGTCGGCATCCTGTTCCTGGTGCTGCCACTGCTGGTCGGATTGTTCTGGGGCGCGCCGCTGGTCGCCCGCGAGGTCGAGCAGGGCACCCACCGGTTCGTCTGGACCCAGGGCGTCAGCCGCACGCGCTGGGCGGTGGTCAAGTTCGGGTTCGTCGGCGCCACGACGCTGGCCGCGGCGGTCGTCTACGGGCTGGGTATGTCCTGGTGGCTGGGTCCGCTGGTGGCCGGAGGCGGTCGGAGCCGGTTCGAGGTGCTCTTCTTCGACATGCAGGGCGTGGCCCCGGTTGGCTACACCCTCTTCGCGGTCGCGCTGGGCGTCTTCGCCGGCACCGTCTGGACCCGGATGTTGCCCGCCATGGCCGGCACCCTCGGCGGGTTCGCCGTGGTACGGATCGTGCTGACCGCCGTGGCCCGGCCGCACTACCTGCCGGCTCGCGAGCACACCTATCCGCTCGTCTCCGCCGCGGGCTTCGACGGGGGCGCGCCGCGGGACGCCTGGGCGCTCTCGGACGGCGTCCGGGACGCCAACGGCACGATGGTCGGGCCCGGCGTCCAGGTCTTCTGTCCACCGGGTAGCAATGGGCCCAACGGCGGGCCGTGCGGCGGGGAGTTCGGGGAAGGCGCCTACAACTGGCTGCTCTACCAGCCGGCTGACCGGTACTGGCTGTTCCAGGGGATCGAGACCGGCATCTTCGTCGCGCTCGCCGCGCTCCTGCTCTACCTCGCCGTCCGGCGGGTCCGGCGGATCGCCTGATCACAGGTCCCGATGTCGCCGGGCCGGACGGTCCGGCGACATCGGCCTCAGCTCGGACCACCGTCCCGCCTGGCCCCGCCTGGCGTCCGGGCCAGGCGGACACCCTGGTTGCCGTGGTCAGTTCCGGTCGGTCGGCACCGGCAGGTAGTCGAACCAGTCGAAGGCGGCACTGCCCTTCGTGACGTACATTCCGAACACCCGACCGGTGAACCCGGCGGCCACCTCGGTGGACAGGTACCGTCCGTCGAGTTCGGCGAGGACGACGGGACCGTCGTGGGTCTGCACCTCGAAGCTGACGGTGTCGCACCCGGCGGGACGTACGCCGAAGGGAGCCTCGGGCGACGCGACCTGGTCGGCGGCGGTCGCCGTCGGGGGGAGCAGGTGGTGGGTCCGGGTGGCGATCGTCAGGGTGACCCCACCGGCCGGCACCCGTTGCTCGGCGAACACCTGACGAAACGGTCCGACCCGGCCGAGGACCCGCACCGTGCCGTCGGAAACCTCGAGGTCGTAGTGGTGTGCCTCGTCGACGCGCAGCGTCAGGCCGGCCCGCCCGGCGCCCGGGTCGACGTGAACGCTGGCCCGGCAGTCGTGGTGCTGCTGGCGGCGGGCGACGACGGTGGCCCCGGCTCGGTCGAGGGTCGTCCCGTCGGCGTGCAGGGTGAGCCAACCGGGGCGTTCGGTCAGCGACCAACTCTTCTCGGGCCGGCCCCGCGGCGAGATCCAGCCCGGCGCCAGCCCGGCACCGTCGAAGTCGTCCCGGTGGTCGCCCGGATCTGGCGGTGCGGCCTGGACCGGCGGGCTGCCGGCGGGAGCGGTCATGACCTCCGCGACCGGGCCGGCCACCGGCCAGCCGTCCACCCACCGCACCGGCACCAGAAAGGTCTCGCGGCCCAGCACGTGGTACGGCGGCCACTGCCCCTTGGCGCGGATGCCGAGCAACACCATCCACCAGCTACCGTCAACGGCCTGCACCAGGTCCGCGTGACCGGTGGCCTGGACCGGCTGGTTCGTACTCCGATGGGTGAGGAACGGGTTGACCGGGCCGGGCTCGAACGGGCCACGGATGTCGCGGGACCGGGCGACGGAGACGGCGTGCCCGGTGTGCGTACCGCCCTCGGAGACCAGCAGGTACCACCACTCGCCGATCCGGTACAGGTGCGGGGCCTCGGGGTACTGCCCGCCGGTGCCCGACCACATCGGCACCGGGCCTTCGAGGACGGTGCCGGTCGTCGGGTCGATCCGGTAGGACTCGACCCCGGAGACGGTCACCCAGCAGTCCCCGTTGTCGTCCCAGGCCAGGGAGGGGTCGATGTGGGGCAGGTCGAGGTACACCGGGTCCGACCACGGTCCGGCCGGGTCGGTGGCGGTGACGATCAGGTGCCGGCCGATGCTGACGTTGGTGGTGACCATCCAGAACCGGCCGTCGTGGTGGCGGATGGTCGGGGCGTAGACGCCGCCCGAGGCGTCGGCGTCCGCGGCCAGGTCGAGCTGGCCGGCGCGGTCGAGCACGTTGCCGATCTGCCGCCAGTTCACCAGGTCGCGACTGTGGAAGATGGGTACGCCGGGGAAGTACTCAAAGCTTGAGCAGACGAGGTAGTAGTCCTCGCCGACCCGACAGACGCTGGGATCGGGGTGGAAGCCGGGGAGCACCGGATTGCGGTAGGTCTGGGCGGAGGGTTGGGTCGCGGACACTCTCGAAAGTCACCCTTCGTCATGTCGGTGGCAGCGGTGACGGCCGCAGTGAGCCAGCCATGTGGATCGATGCTATGCGGTCCGCGGGCAGCCGTCAGCCGTCGCCCGGGTGCCGAGGCCAGGACGGGTGTAGTGGCGTCGCCGTTGGGCGCCGGTTGGCGGTGTGGCTTGGGTATGCGCCCGGCCTGCGCTGGTCGGCGTGGGTGTGTTTCCTATATGGCGGGAGGTGGGCGTGAGATCTTGGACAGTTCCCGTTCGCGCGGAACGGGAAGTGTCCAAGATCTCGCGTGGACGGGGCACGGTTACCCGATCAAGGTTGGGCGACGAGGCGCTACTCCGGGACGTTCCGCCTCCGGAGCAATGAGGTCTCTGACGGCTGCCACGCCAAGATGCGCCGGCATTCCGCGCCTGGGAATTGCGCGTTAATGGAAGGCGTCGGCTGTGTCTTGTATGGTCAGACGCATTATCACCTGCGGGAAAGCAGCCCGAATCAATCGATTCTCCGGGCGGCGCTCGCGCGTTTCACCGATGGCGTCCTGATGTAACAAAACCCAACAAGGAGAGGGGTGGCGAATGGCCGACGACATGGGATCGACGGTTCCCCGGCGTCAGCTCGGGCGAGCGCTGCGCGAGTTGCGCACGGAGGCGTGCATGACGCTCGACGGTGCGGCCGAGGCGATGCACTGCAGCCGGCAGAAGATGTGGCGCATCGAGAGCGGACTTGGCCCGGTCCGCGCCCTCGACGTCAAGGCCATGTGTGAGCTGTACGCCGCCAACCCCGAGCTGACCGGCGCGCTCACCGCCCTGGCCAACGAAACCAAGGCCAAGGGCTGGTGGCACTCGTACGGCGACGCCATCCCCGACTGGTTCGAGATGTACGTCGGCCTCGAATCCGCCGCCTCCCGGCTCCGAGAGCACGACGACACTCTCGTCCCTGGGCTACTTCAAACACCGGCCTACACGCGTGGCGTCTACCAGAATCGCCCGAACATGCCGCCCGACGAGTTGGAAGAGGTTCTGGAGGTCCGCCGTAGGCGACAAGAGATCCTGGTCCGGCGTCTTCCGAAGGCGCCGAAGCTGGAATGGATCCTGTCCGAGGCGGTGCTGATTCGATGCGTCGGCGGTGCGGCGGTCATGGCCGAGCAACTCGACCGTCTCCTGGAACGTGCCACTCTCCCCAACGTGGCGATCCGCGTTCTCCCGCTGTCGGCTGGCGCCCACTACGGTGCGCTGGCCGGGGCCTTCGTCATGCTCGACTTCCCTCCCGGCAACCGTGTGGTCCCTGATCCGTCCGTGGTGTACAGCGAGTCGGTGACCGGGGCGCTCTACCTCGACAGGCCCGAAGAACTCGCGGTCTACGAAAAGGTGTGGGCGAGCCTCGTTGGCCTGGCACTCGATGAGGAACAATCAAGAAGGATCATCGGAAAGATCAAGGAAGAGGTCCACCATGGCTGACGACCTGCTCGGCGCCGTGTGGCGCAAGAGCACCCGCAGCGGCGACAACAACGGCAACTGCGTGGAGGTCGCCGAGAACCTGCCCGGCATCGTGGCCGTACGCGACAGCAAGGACCCGGCGGGGCCGGCCCTCGCCTTCTCGCCCGCGGCCTGGTCCGCCTTCGTTCGGGACGCGAAGCGCTGAGCCCAGAGGTCTGACGTCGGGCGTGCTGACCCGCAGGCGCTCTCGGGCTTGCGGCTGCCGTCCGGGAGGTCGTGCTCGATCCCGGATCGAGCGTGATCTTGCTCGCGTCCGGATCGATCTGCCGCTCCGTCAGCGTGGGTTGACGCTCCGTCAACTCATCGAGCAGTGTCATTGACCGCTACGGTTAACACTCTTTAAGATTTGGCTGCCTCGAGGTAACCAACCCGTCCACCCGTACGCCCGGCCGGCGCTGGCGGCACGACCAGCGCCGGCCGTGGCCGCACGGCGCCGCAACCTGCCAACGGGAAGGCCCTCGATGTCCTCACCGCGTCCCCGCCCCCGCTCGGCCCTGGCCGCCGGCCTGCTCGCGCTGGTCACTGCCGGCGCGACCCTCGCCGTGACCCCGACCGCCGCCCAGGCCGTGGTCCTGCCGAACAACTTCAAGAGCGTCGGCTACATGCCGTCCTGGACCGGCAACGTCAACTCGGTCCAGTACAACAAGCTCACCCACATCAACTACGCCTTCGTGCTGCCCAACAGCAACGGCACGCTGCGCCCGGTGGAGAACCCGAGCAAGCTCTCCTCGCTGGTGTCGCTCGGGCGGGCCAACAACGTCAAGGTGTCCATCGCGATCGGCGGCTGGAACAACGGCGACGACTCCGCCTTCGAGGCGCTCGCCGCCAACGCCGGCACCCGCACCACGTTCGTCAACAGCGTGGTCAGCTTCGTCAACCAGTACGGTCTGGACGGCGTCGACATGGACTGGGAGTACCCGGACCCGGGCGCCTCGGCCAACAATTTCAGCCTGCTCATGCAGCAGCTCAGCAACGCGCTGCGTCCGCAGGGCAAGCTGCTCACCGCCGCCGTGGTGGCCGAGGGCTACTACCGCGAGGGCGTACCGACCGCGGTGTTCAACTACGTCGACTTCCTCAACATCATGGCGTACGACGGCGGCAGTCCACACGCCAACTACGACTGGTCGATCAACGCGGTGAACGGGTGGAAGGCCCGCGGCCTGCCGGCCAGCAAGGCCGTGCTCGGCGTGCCCTTCTACAGCCGGCCCGGCTACTACACCTACTCGGCGCTGGTCGGCATGGACCCGGCCAACGCCAACCGGGACTGCACCACCGTCGGCGGCGCCCAGCAGTGCTACAACGGCATCCCGACCGTCAAGCGCAAGACCCAGTGGGCGATGGCCAACGCCGGCGGGATGATGAACTGGGAACTCACCCAGGACACCACCGGCTCCACCTCGCTGGTCAGCGCGATCTACGACACCGTCATGGGTGGTACGCCGCCGCCGAGCGGCCGGACCGGCCAGATCACCGGGATCGCCGGCAAGTGCGTGGACGTCGCCGCCGCCGGCACCGCCAACGGCACCGCGATCCAGCTCTACACCTGCAACGGCACCGCCGCGCAGCGCTGGACCGTCAGCAGCGACAGTACGCTGCGGGCCCTCGGCAAGTGCATGGACGTGACCAGTGCCGGCACCGCCAACGGCACCACGATCCAGCTCTGGGACTGCAACGGCACCGGCGCCCAGGTCTGGCAGGCCCAGTCCAACGGCACCCTGCGCAACCCGGCGTCGAACAAGTGCCTGGACGCCACCGGCAACAGCTCCGCCGACGGCACCCGGCTGCAGATCTGGGACTGCTTCGGCGGCGCCAACCAGGTCTGGCGCCTGCCGGCCTGACCTCGACGGTCCCGTCCACGCCGGACCGGCGTGGACGGGGCCAGCCCACGTCCCGCCGACCAGCATCGTCAGCGGGTCCGGCCGACCAGCATCGTGACCCGGATGTCTTCGCGGAATCGGGTCTCGGGGTGCAGGGCGCGGCGAATCCGCGCGGCGAACTCCGACCGCTGCTCCGGCGGGGGCAGGGTGTCGACGGACAGGACGGAGTAGACGCCGCCGACCAGCTCGTCGAGGCTCATCTCGCCGGTGTGGTCGACAGTGGTCTGGTCGACGTCGTAACCGGCGGCGACGAGACTGTCCCGGTACCGCCGCTGGCTGGCAGCGTCAGTGCCACAGGTCCGGGTGAGTTCGACACCGCGCCACTGCTCCAGAACTCCGCGCAGCGCGCGGGACCAGGCGGTGTCCTGGAGCCACAGCGGTGTCCCGTTGGTCACCACGGCCACGCCACCACCCTTGCGGAACAGCGGACCGAGCCGGGGGAGCAGGGTGTCGTGGTCCATCCAGTGCAGGGCCTGCCCGATGGTGACCGCCCCGACCGTCCCACCACCGAGCAGTGCGCCGAGCGCGGGCACGTCGACGTCGGCGCCGAGCAGCCAGCTGACGTTGTCGACCTGCTGCGCCCTGGCCGTTCGGCGGGCGAGCACCAGCATGTCGGGCTCCGGATCGACGCCCACCACCGCCCGCACCCGTGCCGCGATCGGCAGAGCCAGCTGGCCCGTACCGCAGCCGAGATCGACGACTGTGTCGTTCGGCGTCAGCGCGAACGCGTCCGCCAACGCGTCGACGACGGCAGGCGGGTAGCCACGCCGGTACCGTTGGTAGAACTCGGCCACCTCGCCACCGAAACCCAGGTCCATGGCCCCAGCATGTCCAGCCGGACCACCGCCGAACACGGCGTTCTGCTCACAGCATGCCTTCCGCCTCCTCGGCCGGCGAATTCGCGCCACGCCGCCTTCGTGACAGGCAAGCCTGGACGAGCAGGGCTGTCAGTCGGTGCCGGTGAGCGCGTCGGCGAGGCGGTCGAGTGCGGCGGTGAAGTCGCCGGGGGGGGCAGGTGACCGAAGCCGAGTCGGAACAGCCGGTCGTGCTCGCCGAACCAGGAGGCGCAGCGGCGGCGCGGTGCTCTCGGCCAGGTCGTAGCGCACCGGGAGGTCGATCAGCGTGGTCATCGGACTGCCCGCGAAGGTGGTCATTGGTCCATGGCTCGGTCGGACTCGCTGCGAAGAACACAGAACTCGTTGCCTTCCGGGTCGGCGAGGACCGCCCAGCCAGAGCCGTCAGGATTCCGGTGATCGGCGACAAAGGTGGCACCGAGGCCCAGCAGCCGTTCCACCTCCTGCTCACGCGAGGTCTCAGGGCGCAGGCACAGATGGATCCGGTTCTTGATCTTCTTGGACTCGGGCACCTGGTTGAAGTACAGCACCGGACCCTCCGCCAGCAGCACCTGAGTCTCCGGGTCACCCGGTTTGTCCTCCGGATGCAGTGGACGGCCAGTCACCCTGCTCCAGAACCGGGCCAGCTCGTAGGCATCCGCACAGTCAATCGCCACGTTCTGCAACACCGAAACCATGCGCGCAAGCCTTCCTGACTCCCACCCCGGACGCCACCGGGTTGCGCTCAGCCTTCGCGCACACAGCCCAGGCGCACGGCAGCGCCCTCGATACACGCCTGCCCTGCGAGCAGGGCTTCTGACCCACAGCCAACCCCACAACGGACATAGGCTCCCGGACCGCCCGCAGGCGGCGTAGGGTTGGATTGGCGAAGGGGGGTTGCCGGTGATCCCCATCCTGATCCTGTTCGGCCTGGTGTTCGGCCGTTGGTGGCGGTCCGCCCTCGCCGTGGCCGCCGTGGGATGGCCCGCCCTGCTCCTGGCCACCAACACGCTGGGCGTGGAGCCGAGACTGCTCACCGCCGCCGTGCTCGCCGTCGCCAACACCAGCGTCGGCGTACTGATCCACCAGGGCGTCCGGCGGTTGCTGCGGCGACGTCAGGAGTAGGGCCGGTGTTGTGGACCCCTCGGGTGCCGGCGCCGCCTGGGCCGGCATCCGTCCCCGAGGATCAGGGGCGAAGGTCCGTCCTCGCCGCGCCGGTGGTCGGGTCGTACGGGTAGGACAGGTGCTGGTGGATCAGCCGCCAGGCGCCGTCGCGTCGGGCGAAGACCCGGGTGCCGCGTGACCAGCTGTCGACGCGTCGGCCGCCGGGCGGCGTGACCCGTACGCGGTTGAGGCCCCAGGCCACGGCGAGGTCGCCGCCGACCACGATCTTCTGGTCGGGTACGTCCCATTGCACGGCGCCGTCGCCGGCTGCTTCGAGGCCAGCCTGGCAGACCTCGCGAACGGCCCGCACGCCGACGTGTTGCAGCGGCTGGTCGTGTTCGTACGACACGATGTCGGCGGCGATGGGGTTCATCAGGGCGTCGAGGTCCTTCGCGGCGGTGGCGTCGAACCAGCGCTGGTGGAGTCGGCGTAGCTCGTCCTCGGCCGCGACACCATCCGGCTCGGCGGCGGAGTCGCCGAGCGGGAAGGAGTGGTGCTCATGGGCGATTATCCACCGGCCGTCCTGCCGGCACAGGCCGAGGGTGAGGCGCAGCCGCCGGTCGGGCTCGTCGGCGAAGTCCTCCTCGGTGCCGCAGCGCAGCAGGGCGTACGCGAAGGCGATGTCGTCGCCAGCCGTGACGTCCAGCGACTCGATCTCGAACGAGGCGCCCTGGGCCTGCCAGCGGAAGAACGGCGGCCAACTCTCGCGGTAGGCGTCGAGGCCACGTACGCCCTGCTGCGGCGGCGGCACGTCGAACATCACGATGTCCTCGGCGTGGTCGGCGAGGACGCCGTCAAGATCGCCCACGTGGACCGCCTCGGCCCAGCGCTCGATCAGGGTGCGGATCTGTTCCTCGTTGCTCGGCATGGTCGGCTCGGTCCTTCCGGGTTGATGAGTCCGTCAGGACTACAACCCGGGCCGGGCCGCGAACTCATCGCGCGCCGGCAGGTCATCTCTGCCGAG
The DNA here is from genome assembly GCA_005402585.1 of Micromonosporaceae bacterium KJ-029. GTDB lineage: Bacteria > Actinomycetota > Actinomycetes > Mycobacteriales > Micromonosporaceae > Micromonospora. Next base: position 43,252 of record BIFP01000051.1, read on the forward strand.
CCGGGCCGGCAGGCCGAAACGAGGGAACGGGGCATCGAGGAACGAGACCACCTCGGCCACCCGGGGGCCGCGCAACGCGAGCAGGTCCAGGCCCGCCGGGAGGTAGGCCTCGTGGGCGTCGTCCCACCGGTACGTGCCGAAGGCGAGCTGCCCGTTCGCCCCGGCGGGCAGGAACCGCCAGCGATTCGACCGCACCGCCTCGACGAGGAAGCCGCGGATCGCCTGCTGCCCCTCGTACCAGATCCGCAGCGGCGGCATCGAGTACCGCGCGTCGTCGGTCAGCATCGCCACGATGGCCTCGACGTCACCGACCTCCCACGCGGCCGCGTACCGGCGGGCCAGCTGCCGCTGCGCCGAGTCGCCGAGCGTGTGCAGGGTCCGCTTCTGGGTGTGCTCGGGCAGCAGCGCTGCGAGGACCGCACGGGCCCGCTGCAGTGCGCTGTTGACCGCGGCGACCGTGGTGTCGAGCAGGTCGGCGGTCTCGCGGGAGGAATAGCCGAGCACGTCGCGCAGCAGCAGGGCGGCCCGTTGCCGCGCCGACAGGTGTTGCAGAGCGGCGACGAACGCGAGTTCGACACTCTCGCGCGCGACCAGTCGGGCCTCCGGATCCAGCCGCGCCGTCCAGCCCATCAGCTGATCCGGGTACGGCTCCAGCCACGCCGTCTCGGCCAGCGGCGCTGCGGCCGGGCTCAGGTCGGTGGGCAGCTCCCGCCGCCTGCGGCGCTCGATCAGCGTCAACGCGCGGTTCGTCGCGATCCTGTAGAGCCACGGCCGGATCGACCCGCCGTCGTCGAACCGGGCCAGGCTTCGCCAGGCCCGGTCCAGGGCCTCCTGGACGGCGTCCTCCGCGTCGTGCACCGAGCCCAACATCCGGTAGCAGTGTGCGCGCAACTCGTCGCGCAGAGGACCGACCAGCCGGCCGAACGCCTCACCGTCGCCGGTACGCGCCGCCGTGAGCAACTCCGCCGTGCCCGGCTCACCGGCCCGACGCGGCCCGCCCGCACCATCCCGGCCCCGACCCACCGGTGCCAGGGTACGCCGGCGCCTCGCGAGCAGGCGTCCGGCGAGCGTACTGTCGGCGCGTTGCCCGCGTCGCACCTGGGGATCCCGATGAAGTTCGCCATCAGCTACAGTCCGCCCTACCACGGGGTCGATCCCGACGCGATCGTGGCGTACGCCCAGCACGCCGAGGCGTGCGGCTTCGACGGTTTCTACCTGCCGGAGCACATCGTGCTGTATCCCGGTGCGTCCATCGGCGGTGTCGAGATACCCCCCTCGCTGTCCTACCTGGACCCGCTCGACTGCCTGAGCTTCGTCGCCGCGTCGACGCAGCGGATCCTGCTCGGCACCGGCGTGCTGCTGCTGCCGTACCACCACCCGGTGACCCTCGCGAAGCGGCTGGCCACCGTCGATGTCCTGTCCCGGGGCCGGATGCGGCTGCTCACCGTCGGGCTCGGCGCGCTTCCCGGGGAGGCGAGCGCGGTCGGCGTCGACTTCGCCAGCCGGGGTCGCCGCGCCGACGAGGCCATCGACGTGTTGCGGCTGCTCTGGTCCGGCGGTGACGAGGGCGTCAGCTTCCACGGCGAGTTCTTCGCGTTCGACCAGCTGTGCAGCTTCCCGAAGCCGTACCGGAGCAGCAGTCTGCCGATCCACGTCGGCGGTTCCAGCCGGGCCGCGGCCCGCCGCGCCGGGAGGCGCGGGGACGGATACTTCCCCGGCGGGCTGGTCCACCCCGACGAGCGGGCCGCGCAGCTGAGGCTGGCTCGGGAGGCCGCCGTGGCGGCGGGCCGAGACCCGGACGCGTTGGAGTACACCCGGATGGGCTCCGTCGAGCTGACCGTCGAGCGCGCCGAACAGTTGGCCGCCGAGGGAGTGACCCGCGTCGTCGTCGGCTGCTCGGCCACCGACCCCGACGAGCAGCGCGACCAGATGTCCGCCTTCGCGGATCGGTTCGGCCTGCGCGGATAACCGCGTTCCGCAGTGGCTTCGTCAGGACCGGCAGTTGCCGATCAGGTTGTCGAGGGCGCCGGTCGGGTCGTGCAGGGCGCGGGCGCCGTCGCTGACGACCCGGCGGGTGCCGGGGTCGACCGGGTCGGTGTCCGCCCACCCCGGCGTGCCGATGTTGATCTCGACTTCGAGGCCGGCGGGGGTACGGAAGCGCCGCTCGGTGACGGCACCCCAGGACTGGACCCGGATCAGGTCACCGATGGCGAGCTCGCGAACCCAGGTGTTGTCGGCGTACCGGTCCTCGTCGGTGGTGAGCAGAACCAGGTCGATGTCCGAGTCGGGCCGGGCGGCTTCGCGGGCGTACGAGCCGACCAGCAGCAGGCCGACGACATCCGGGCGGCGGGCGGCCCACGCGGTGACGCCCTCGATGACGCGGGCCGCCTCGGCGATCAGTTCGGGCGACAACGCCGGCTCGGCACCGGTTGGTCGGTCACGGCTCACCAGTGAAGGGTAGCGCCCGTGCCGGTCAGCGGGACGGGTCGGGCTTCGGCTGCACCGCGTAGAAGCCCCGCCACGGCGCCCCGCCGCCCCACAGATGGAAGGCGCCGATGAGTACCAGCAGGTAGGCGCTGCCCAGCGGCCCGGCCAGGAACCAGCCCACCACCGCCACAACGGCGAGGGCCACGATGATCCTCACGTGCCGGACCGCCGGCTCGGCAGAACCGAGTATCCCGGGAACAAAAGGGGCTCAGGTAGTAGTTGCGGGGCGGCCGGCCGCGGGCGGTGCTCGCCGGCCAGAGCCGCCCCACCTCCGCCGCGTCGACCAGGTACATCCGCCGTAGCCCCGGGCAGCGCCGCAGCCGGACCTCCAGCGGTAGCCGAACCTGCGAGATCGGGGTCCCGTCGGCTCCCCACCTGACGCCGTCCAACCAGCGCACCAGCCGGCGATCCCAGATGATGCGCTGGTACCAGGTCCGGCCCTCGCTCTTTAGTTCTAGCCAGAAGGCGGTCGGCTCGGTGTCGGCGTTCCCCGTCGGCGGGGTCCAGACCAGTTCGGCGACGTGGACGCGGGCGGTGGCCGGCGTGGCCCGCCGCACGGCGCCCAGCGCCCAGCGGCCGAGCCGCCACGCCCACGCCCAGATCAGCACGATGCCGGGTGCCAGAACGAGACCGGTCCACACGTTGCGGTCCCGGGTGCCGGGTTCGAACGACGCGGCATCCACCGGGACGGCCTGGTCCGGTTCCGCCGGGTTGTACCGCAGCGGGATGTGGCTGCCCCTCAGAAACCGCCTGGCGTCAAGTGGTGTCAACCGCACCCACCACTCGTCTCCGTCGCCGTCGAGGAAACTGACCTCGATTCGATCCTGGGCGCCCAGGTGATCCGCGGTGACCATGCCGATCGTGGTGGCGCTCAGCAACCTGTCCTGGTTGCGGTTCCACTCCGCCAGTTGCCACAGCACGCCGACGATGGTCAGCGCCAGCAGCAGCCAGCCCGCCAGGACCTTCCAGAGGACGACGTTGGGTCGCGTCCTGGTGGCCACCACCGGCGATAGTGTCGGCGCGGCGGCCACCGGTGCCGACGCCTGGAACATGTGGGCCCATTCCTCAAGGAACTGCTTGGCCTGCGCGGAGGCCGCAGCGACCTCCGGATCAACTGGCTGCCTGACCTCGTCCTGGTCGGGATCGCCGCGCAGGATGGGCACCAGGAGGAAGACGCCGATGCCGATGAAGGCGACCGCGGGCAGGGCCGTCCAGATCCAGCGCTTGTCATCGGTGTAGATGGTCTCCGCCGACGAGCCGGCCACGGTGCCGGCCAGCGTCGTGCCGTCGGCCGGCGGTTGGCGGAATATCTCGTCGAGCGCGACGCTGGCGATGCGGACGGCACCGTCGTCGGAGACGAACGGGCCGGAGCACTCCCAACTGGGCCCGTCCTCCGTCTTGTCCAGTACGCAGTCCTCGACGGTGACCTGGCCGGCGATCCCGCCGTGCTCCGCCCGGTACGAGTCGATCGCGATGCCGGACAGGTAGAGCCCACCACCGAACAGCACGGCTACCAGCGGAAGCAGCAACCAGTCGTGGAACTCCAGATCGCGTACCCGGCGCACCAGATCCCTCCCGATGGCGTCGCACCACCCACCATCGGCGGCGGTGCGGTGGCCGCCACTGTACGACCGCGCCGCCGCCTCGCCGTCGAGCGAGGAGTCCGCCACCGTAGCCTGATCGACAGACATCGGAGTCAGACGATCGTCCGATCGTTCGCACCGTCGTCTGCCGGCGGTGACACGCCCGGAGAGGAGCACGACCAAGATGGCGGAGTTGGTCACGACCGAGGCGGCGGCGATGCTCGGACAGGCCCGCCGAGTCGTCGTCTTCACCGGTGCCGGCATGTCCGCCGAGAGCGGGGTGCCGACCTTCCGCGACGCCCTCACCGGGCTGTGGCAGCGGTACGACGCCCACGCGCTCGCCACACCGGAGGCGTTCCGCGACGACCCGGCCCTCGTGTGGGGCTGGTACGAGTGGCGGCGGTGCGCCGTCCGGCGGGCCCAGCCCCATGAGGGGCACCTGGCCGTGGCCGCGATCGAGACCCACGCCCCGCATGCCGTCGTGATCACACAGAACGTCGACGACCTGCACGAACGCGCCGGTTCGAAGGCCCCTGTCCACCTGCACGGCAGCCTGTTCGCGCCACGCTGCTCGGCCTGCGCGCAACCGGCACCCCCGCCGGACGGCACAGCCGAGGAACCGATCGAGGGCCGGCGGACCCCACCGCCCCGCTGCGCGCACTGCGCGGCACCTGTCCGGCCGGGCGTGGTCTGGTTCGGCGAGGCACTGCCGCAGCAGGCGTTGGAGGCCGCCGTCGAGGAGGCCGCCTCCTGCGATCTGCTGTTGACCGTGGGCACCTCGGGCCTGGTGTACCCGGCCGCCGAGATCCCCCAGGTGGCCGCCCGGATGGGCGCCACGGTGATCCAGGTCAACCCGCAACCGACACCGCTGGACGCGGTGTCCGACGTGAACCTGCGCGGCCCGGCCGCCCGAGTCCTGCCCGCCCTCGTACAGGCCGCCTGGGGCGACCCCGAACCGCCGCAGTCCGGCTGACCCGCCGGATCCGGGTGGCATGGCAGACCCTCGTCGGCCCGCGCGCGGCCGAACCTGTCAGCGGCGCCGCCGTGGCTGGTTCCGCGCCGACCGCGGTGCGGCTGGGTGCTGGCCCGACGCCTCCGGGCGTTCGACGCGGGTGGGGTTGCCGCGTACCAGCTCGTCGTGGACGCGCCAGCGGGCGGTGGCGGCGGCGTCGGCCAGGGCCTGGTCATCGCGCTCGATGCGCTGTCGCAGCAGTCGCAAGGCGATCCGCCGGTTGAGGCTGAACTGCCGCTCGGTGTCGACCACCACGACGGTTCCCGACGGACGGTGCGTCGCCCGCACCGCGGTGCTGACCTTGTTCCGGTGCTGCCCGCCGGGGCCACCGGTGCGGCAGGCGACGATGTCGACGTCCGCCTCCGTGAACGTCGTACGGGGGGTGTCGACCCGGCACGGTCTGGCGGTGACGTACCAGTTCTTCCGGCCGGTGCCGGCCCGGTAGGGGCTGGCGGCCTGCCAGCACAGCGTTCCGGTCCACGAGGTGGCGAACGCCTCGGCGTCGGCTCCGAGGATCTCGACCAGGACCGATCGGTAGGTGTCGGGGCGGTCACCGGGGACGGTCTCGATCCGTCGGGTGCGCAACTGGTGCCGGGCGGCGTCGGCCTCCAGGCGGCCGAGCAGCCGGGCGAGTGCCCAGGCGCACTCCTGTGGGCCGCGCCCGGCGGACATGAGCAGGTGGAGGCTCACCGCCGACCCCGCTTGCGGCGGTCGTCCCGGCCGCCCCGCTGTGCCGCCGGCCCGACGTCGGGCGTCTTGTAGGTGACCAGGGGGATCGTGGTCGCCACGGGCGTGGCCAGGCCGTGCTCGACGAGGTCGGTGATCACCTGCTCGATGCGCTTGTAGGCCGTCGGTGCCTCCTCGAAGAGCAGCTGCCGGTCGCCGCACACCACCAGCGACCCCATCGCCGTACGGCGCAGCTCCTCGACGGTGTGTTTGGCCCGGCCGCGGCGCAGCGCGTCGGCGCGTGACATCTTGCGGCCCGCGCCGTGCGCCACCGAGTGGTTGGCCTCCGGCCCGGCGTGGGCGGCCACCAGATAGGGCGGGGTGCCGCGGGTGCCGGCGATGAGCACGTCGCGGCCGTCGCCCGGTGCCGCTCCCTTGCGGTGCAGGTAGACCCCGTCGCGGACCTCGACCAGGTTGTGGCACTCGTCGACGATCGGTTCGGCCGGCTCGGCGCCGAGGGCGTGGGCGACCCGGGCGGCCATCAGCCGCCGGTTGAGCGATCCCCAGCGGACGGCGTCGTCGTGCATCGCCAGGTAGGCGGCCGGATCAGCAGCCGGCCCCGCGCCGTGCACCTCGGTGTGCGCCCGCAGGATCCGCTCGCCCAACCCCCGCGAGCCACTGTGGACGACGAGGACGAGGTCGCCGGTGGTGAGCCCGAGCCGGCTCGCGTGGGTTGGTTCGAACACCGTCCCGATCCGGGCCAGCTCGACGAAGTGGTTACCCCGGCCGACCGTCCCGAGCCCGTCGACATGGCCGGCGGGAATGTCACCCGCCAGGACGGCCCAGGCCGGGTCGTCGGCGTCCCGCTCCGGGTCCAACGGGCGGTCGAGGTCGGGGAAGCGGGCGGCGAGCTTCTCGGGTACGGCCCGTTTGAGCTTGATCGGGAACACGGCGATGCCGCAACCGATGTCGGAACCCACCAGGAACGGGTACAACACGGTGGACGACATCGCGGCGCCGATCGGGGCACCCTTGCCCGGGTGCAGATCCGGCATGGCGGCGACGTGGACCATGCCGTCGAGGGCCGCCACCTGCCGACACTGCGCTACGGCGTCGGACTCGATCCAACTGGTGGGGGAGGCGAACACGGTGACCGTGGCCGGGGCGGACCCCGGCAGTACCGCGTGGGGAGGCTGGGACAAGGACGTTCTCCACTGGTGGGAAGACAGAGGCGGACGGCATTACGGCGTGGATGGGCACCGGGTGCCGGTGCAACGTGAGCACTGTCCGTCAGAACGTCATGGACACACCTTCCCGGAGCCGATCTGCCGCAGCAAGCGACTTTCGGCGCGTCCGACGCCGTCATCTGGTTTCCCGCCCGAGCGGTCCGGCTCGTCGCCGACGAGTGTCGGCCCCGGGCACTATCCTCACGACTCGTGACATCGCAGCTGGGAGAGTTGCCCGCCGACCTGGTGGAGTTGTTCGTCGGCGCGGATCCGCGCCCGCGATCGCTGTCCGTGCCACTGCCGCCCGGGCGGACGGTGCGCGGCGACGAGGGTGCCGCCGCGCACCCCACGTTGTGGCTCACCCACGGTCCGGCACCGGCCGGGCTGTGGCCGGCGCTCCACGCGGCGCACCAGCGCTCCGGGCTGTGGCCGTTGCTGATGGACAGTTACGCCGGTGAGCCGTCGCGCCCGTGGGACGACGGGGAGTTCTGGCCGGGCGGCATGTCGTCGCCCGTGAAGCATGATCCGGAGCGGCTGCTCGCTGGCTGGTGGGCGTCCTGCACCGAGTCCGACGAGGACGACGTGCTGACCCCGGGAGAGCGGGTCGCTGTCACCGCCCCGTACGGCCGGGACTGGCCCGGCCTGGCCGCCCCGATCCGGCCTCGGGTCGCGCCGGAGCAGCACGCGGACCACTGGGCCGAGCAGCTGTCGCAGGCCCAGCCCGACATGCGTCTCGGGCTGGTCGCGGCGGATCGCGGCAGTGACGCGCTGGCCGCCGCCGGCTGGCAGGGAGCGGTCAACTACACCAACGACACCGGCGAACTGTCCGCCGTGCTGCGCAGCTGGGAGGACCGGTTCGGGGTCCGGGTGATCGGCGTCGGCTTCGCCGAGCTGTACCTCAGCGTCGCCGCGCCACCGTCGGACACCGCCGAGGCGTTGCGGGTGGCCGCCGAGCACTTCGCGTTCTGCCCGGACAACATCTGGCAGGGCCAACGCCCGTGCACGCTCGCCGCCTACGCCGATCGCCTTATCGACGCTCCGACCTGGGCCTTCTGGTGGGACTGAGCCGCTGGCAGATAGACCTCCTACCGGAGTAGGAGGCTGGCGAGCAGTGCGACGGTTGCCAATGCCATCGCCGCGGTGCTGATCCACGTCACGCTACGACTGAGCCGCCCGCTGGCCCGCTTGCCCATCTGGTGGCGGTCGGCGCCGAACAGGGCCATCAGAATCAGCAGTGGCACCGCCGCGACGCCGCTGAGGACCGATGCGATGACGAGGGCCTGGATGACGTTCACGTGCAACAGGTTGAGGCCGACGCCGATCGCTGTTGCGAGCACGATGATCGCGTAGAAGGTGGGTTGGCGTCTGGGGCGCGCCGCCAGGCTGGCGGGTATCAACGCGGCTTCGTTGATCGCGTAGGCGGTTGACGCGGACAGTACGGGAATCGCCAGCACGCCGGTGCCGATGAACCCGGCGGCGAAGAGTATCGAGGCGACCTCGCCGGCGAACGGGGTCAGCGCTTGAGCGGCGTCGGCCGCCGTCTTTATGTCGGTCTTGCCGTTGTTGTGGAGAACGGTGGCGGTGCTGAGGATGATGCAATAGGCGACCAACTGGCTGAAGAACATGCCGATGAAGGTGTCGACTCGCGCCGATCGGATCTCGGCCGGGTCGGCGTTCGCTCTCTCTTCGACGGACAGCTTGCCCGCGGCTAGTTGGTCGTCGATCTCCTCGGCCGGCTGCCAGAAGAACAGATACGGCGAGAAAGTCGTCCCCAGGATCGCCACCAACAGGAGAAGAAACTGGCCGGACGTCTCGACGTGCGGTATGAAGGTGGCCGCCAACACCTGCGGTGGATGTGCATGGGACAGAATGGCCGCGCCGACGTACGCGAACAGAGTCAGCGTGAGCCACTTGAATGTCCTGAACAGCGTCCGGTATTTGCCGAGCAACTGGAAGCCGACCAGTACGACCGCCAGCGGAGCGATCAACCAGGACGTGCGTAGGTGGCCGTGCGTGAGCAGTTCCACGCCAGCGGCCACCGCCTGCAGATCGGCCGCGATGACGATGATGTTCGACGCGGACAACGCGGCCACCGCCGCCGCGACCAGCCAGGCCGGGAACTTCCGGCGCAACGCGGTGCCCAGGCCGACGCCGGTCTGCAGCGCGATCCGCTGCGCCAGTTCCTGCACCGCCATCATCATCGGCAGCGTGAACAGGCCGGTCCAGAGCAGTCCGTACCCCGCCTGGGCACCAGCCTGGGCATAGGTGCCGATAGCGCTGGGATCGTCGTCGGCCGCCCCGGTGGTGATTCCCGGCCCCAGGACCCGCAACCACCCCCGCGGGCCTTGCCTGCGGGCCTCGGCGAGAGTCGGCCGTCGGGTGTCCTCGCCCTTCTGCCCACGCCGCTCGTACTCGGAGCCCGGCACCTCTACCGGCTTGCGTAACCAACGCAGAATGGGGTCTTGACGCTGATCGCGATCGGGCGGCATTCAACCCACCTTGCGATAACGGGACCGCGGTCGCGATCAACTGTCGAGCAACTGGTCAGTCCAGTAACAGGCAGCGAGCAACCTGGTCGACCCGGCCCTCTCGGGTCATCGAGGGGAGAAGCACCCAGGCGCCGAACGGAGGCGAGTCTCCCCGACCAGGAAATCCGGCAACCGCGGCTGTTATCGGGTAACCCTAACCCCGTCGTTCCTCGTCACCCGGGGTTTGGCGAGAATCCACCGTGACGGTGACCAGGAAGGCCGCGTGATCGGTCGTCCCGCTCATGCGGATCGACCTGCTGGACCGCTCCGGAACGGCCGTACCGAGCAACGGCCGCCGGCGACGTCGGGATGCGGTACGGAGCGCGTCGCCGACCGAACCCGCTCAGCCGTCGATCCGGGTGATGTTGCGGATCTTGTTCGCGGCGTCGAGCGCGGCCACCTTGTACGCCTCGGCGAGAGTGGGATAGTTGAACACCGTGTCGACCAGGTAGTCGACCGTGCCGCCGCAGCCCATCACCGCCTGCCCGATATGGACGATCTCGGTGGCGCCGGTGCCGAAGACGTGTACGCCGAGCAGCCGGCCGTCGTCCGGCGAGACGAGCAGCTTCAACATCCCGTACGAGTCACCCACGATCTGGCCGCGGGCCAGCTCGCGGTAGCGCGCGATGCCCACCTCGAACGGCGTCGAGCTGTCGGTCAGTTCCTCCTCGGTTCTCCCGACGAAACTGATCTCCGGAATCGTGTAGATGCCGATCGGCTGCAACCCGTGCATCGCGCGGGCCGGCTCGCCGCAGGCGTGCTGCGCGGCCAGCCGGCCCTGTTCCATCGACGTGGACGCCAACGCCGGGAAGCCGATAACGTCACCCACCGCGTAGATGTTCTCCACCACGGTGCGGTAGTGCGCGTCCACCTCGATCCGGCCGCGCCGGTCCGCCGTCAGCCCGGCGGCTTCCAGGGCCAGGCCGTCGGTCTGACCCTGCCGGCCGGCCGAGTACATGACGGTGTCCGCGACGATCTTCTTGCCGCTCTTGAGGATGCACAGCGCGGCGCTCTGGTGTCTCTCCACCGCGGCGACCTCCTCGCCGAAGCGGAACGTCACGGACAGGTCGCGCAGGTGGTACTTGAGCGACTCGATGACCTCCTCGTCGCAGAAGTCGAGCATCCGCTCGCGGCGTTCGACCACGGTGACCTTGGTGCCGAGGGCGGCGAACATGGACGCGTACTCCATGCCGATCACCCCTGCGCCGACCACGACCATGCTGCGGGGCACGGCCTGGAGGTTGATCACTCCGTCGGAGTCCACGATCGTCCGCTCGTCGAAGTCGACGCTGTCCGGGCGGGCCGGGCGGGTGCCCGCGGCGATGATGGCCCTTTCGAAGGTGACCTTGGACTCGCGGCCGGAGCCGGCGTCGACCCAGACGGAGTGCGCGTCGGCGAACCGTCCGGTGCCGGTGATCATCGCGACCCGGTTGCGGGCCAGCTGGTTGCGGATCACGTCGGTCTGCCGGTTGATCACGTGCTGGGTCCGGGCGGCCAGGTCGCTGACCGTGATCTCCTCCTTGACCCGGTAGCTGCTGCCGTACAGGTCGCGCTGGCTCAGGCCGGTGAGGTAGAGCACGGCCTCCCGCAGGGTCTTGGACGGGACGGTGCCGGTGTTGATGCACACCCCGCCGATCATGTCGCGCCGGTCCACGATGCCGACCCGCCGGCCGAGCTTGGCGGCGGCGATCGCGGCCTTCTGCCCGCTGGGCCCGGAGCCCAGCACCAACACGTCGTAGTCGTACACGAGGGTAAGCGTCGCAAGATGTCGCTGCCCGCGCCAGAGCTGGCTCCCACGCCCGCCACGCTTGACATGCAAGTTATTGCTTGCCTATCGTTCCGGCGGTGGGCGACGTCTACAAGGCGCTGGCGGACCCGACCCGGCGTGCCATCCTCGACGAGTTGCAGGAGCGCGGCGGCCAGACGCTGTTCGAGTTGTGTGCCCGGCTGACCGGCAAGGGGCTCACCTCGTCGCGGCAGGCCATCTCCCAGCATCTCGCCGTCCTGGGCGAGGCCGGGCTGGTGGTGATCCGCCGCGAGGGCAGGTACATGTTCATCGACCTCGACACGTCCCCCCTTCGACAGATCTACCAGCGATGGAAGGTAGGACCATGCGCATCGGACACATGAGCATCCTGGTCGACGACCAGGACAAGGCGTTGGCGTTCTATACCGGCGTGCTCGGCTTCGTGAAGAAGACCGAGATCCCGCTGGGGGCGCACAAGTGGCTGACCGTGGTGTCCCCGGAAGAACCCGACGGCGTGGAACTCGTGCTCGAACCCGACCAGCACCCGGCGGCCGCTACCTTCAAGAAGGCCCTCGTCGCGGATGGGATCCCGTACACCGTGTTCGGCGTGCCAAACGTGCCGGCCGAGTACGAGCGGTTGAAGGGGCTCGGGGTGACCTTCACCCAGGAACCGTTGAGCATGGGCGGCATGACGACCGCGGTCTTCGACGACACCTGCGGCAACCTGATCCAGATCGCGGCGCCGGAGGCGTAGCCTTCGGCGCCGCGACCGGTGAGCGCTCGCGTCAGGAGGTAACGGGGGCTGGTGCGGGGCTCATCCGGAAGTCCGGGTCGATCTGCGCGGTGAGGTCGAGCCCGGCGCGGTCGTTGGCCCACGCCTCGGCGTTGCGCCGGTGGAACTCGTGCGCCCAGCGGGTGAACGCCGCCCAGTCCTGGACGGTGTCGTCCACGGTGTCGGCCAACCGTCCCAGCACGGCTCGGTTGGCCTGCTCCAGGTCGTCGAGCGGCCCGACCGTGCCGCGTTCGGCCCGGCGGACGTACGCCGAGCGGCTCATCCAGGTGAGCAGGTCGGCGCCGACGTGCTCGCGCAGGAACGCCACGTCGGTGGCGTCCTCGACCTTGTTGCCGACCACGGACAGGGCCACCCCGTAGTCGCGGGCGTAGCCGGCGTACTGGTGGTAGACACCGACGCTGCGCACCGTCGGCTCGCAGACGAGGAACGTCCGGTCGAAGCGGGTGAACAGGCCCGAGGCGAACGAGTCGGCGCCGGCGGTCATGTCCACCACCACGTACTCGCCGGGCCCGTCGAGCAGGTGGTTGAGCAGTAACTCGACCGCGCCGACCTTGGCGTGGTAGCAGGCCACGCCGAGGTCGGCGGTGCTGAACTCACCGGTCACCGCCATCCGTACCCCACCGACCACGCCGACGCAGGCCGCGTAGACCGGGTTGTCCTCCACCACCCGCAGCAGCCGCGAGCCCCGACCCGGCGGGGTGGTCTTCACCATCTCGGCCGCGGAGCCGATGCGTGGGTTGTCGCCGCGCAGATACTCCTTGATCGCCGGCAGGTGCTCGCCCAGCGGCGTGGTCGCCCGGGCGGCGTGCGCCGGGCCACCGAGGGCCACCGCGAGGTGCTGGTTGATGTCCGCGTCGACGGCCAGCACGGGCCGGCCCTCGGCGGCGAGATGGCGGGCGAACAGCGCGGCGAGGGTGGTCTTCCCGCTGCCACCCTTGCCGACGAACGCGATCTTCATCGACGCCACCCATTCCAAATGCTAACGGTAACCATTTCCATAAGCGGCATGGTAGTCGGTCGGATCAGCAGTCACGCAGTTCGGGGGACTGGTTGAGCAGTTGGCCGCGGACGGAGACGAAGCGACGGTAGGTGTCGGAGTCGACGGCGGACGGTCGGAACGCCGCGACCCGGTGGCAGTTCTGGAACGCCAGCTTGACGCCGAAGTGGCGCTCCAGGCTGGACCGGATCGCGTCGCTGGCCAGGGCGCGCAGCAACTGGCCCCGCTCCGCCTCGCCGGGCGGAGGTACTTCGTTGTCGGCGAACTCGGCGCCGGAGGACTCCAACGCCGCCGCCACCCGGCTGACGGTCTGCCAGGCGTACGGCAGTGACTCGCGTACGCAGGCCACGAAGGCGTCGTCGGCGACGGACCCGGACTCGGCGGCGCGCAGAAGGCTCGGCGGCACGGTGAGAGACATGCTTCTCCTCGGGTATTAACGACTACGGTTGTCGTTATCGTTACGGAGTGAGCACACCATGTCACGGTGGGCGGTGTCAACGCCCCGGTCTGGCTCCGCCTGTCGCGACCTCGCCGCCGACAATGGCGCGATGAACGGCACCGTGATCAGCCTCGGACCGGCCTACGCCGGAGTGCTCGCACTGCTCGCGCTCGTCGGCGCCGGGGTGGTCGCCTGGTTCCGGGTGGGTGCGCCGGGTGCGGTGGCGACCGCCGCCGTACGGGCCACGGTCCAGCTGGCCACCGTCTCGCTGGTCATCGTGGCGGTACTGCGCTCGTGGTGGCTGACCGTCGCCTTCGTCGTGGCGATGTACGCCGTCGCGACGGTGACCGCCGCGCGCCGGATCAGCACACTACGGACCGGCTGGCCCGCGACGTTGCCGATCGGGCTCGGAGTGCTACCGGCCCTCGTCCTGCTGCTGGCCGCCCGGGTACTACCGCCCACCCCGCTGGCGCTGCTGCCCACCGCTGGCATCCTGATCGGCGGGGCGATGACCGCGACCACGCTCGCCGGGAAGCGGGCCCTGGACGAACTGCGGGCCCGGCACGGCGAGTACGAGGCGGGGCTCGCGCTCGGGCTGCCGGACCGCGATGCCGCACTGGAGATCTGCCGGCCGGCAGCCAGCCAGGCGCTCATCCCGGCTCTGGACCAGACCCGCACGGTCGGCCTGGTCACCTTGCCCGGCGCTTTCGTCGGCGTCCTGCTCGGCGGTGCCTCCCCGATCCAGGCGGGCGCGGCGCAGCTGCTGATCCTGGTGGCGCTGCTGGCGGTGGAGGCGGTCGCGGTCGCCGCCACCGTGGAACTCGTAGCCCGGGGCCGGCTGCGGGCCGCCACGCCCGAGCCGGCCCCGCAGCCGGCAGTGGTCGGGTCTGCCGGTCGAGCCGGCTGAAAGTGCCCTGCCGGCGGGACGTCGCTGCGATACTCGCTTGGATGGCGGTTGTGGGACGGCGGTGGGCATGGCTCGCGGTGCTGCTTGTCGGCATCGCGCTGTACCTGGTGGTGCTGCTCGCCGTGGTCGCCACCCGGAACGCCATCCTGCTGCTGTTGCTGATCGTGATCGGTGCCTCCATCGCGCCGGCCGCGTTCCTCACCTTCGCGCAAGCTCGCCCCGGGGGCTGGCAGGTTCCCGGTTCGATCGTGGCCGTGGCGGTGGTCCTCGGCGGCGTGATCGGCGTCGCCGCCGCGGGCTGGATCGAGTACGACACGCTGCGCCGGCTCGGCGTCCTGCCGACGTTGCTCGTCGGGCTGGTCGAGGAGGCGGCGAAGCTGGTCGTACCCGTGGTGATCCTGTTGGTGTGGCGGCGCCGACCCCGATCACCGGCCGACGGTCTGGTGATCGGCGTGGCGTCCGGCGCTGGCTTCGCGGCGCTCGAAACCATGGGGTACGCGCTCACGGCGCTGGTCACCTCGAAGGGCGACCTCATTGTCGTCGAGGAGACCCTGCTGTTCCGGGGCCTGACCGCCCCCGCCGCGCACCTGTCCTGGACCGGGTTGGCCGCCGGGGCGTTGTTCGCGCTGGCCGCCGCACCCAGCGCCCGCCGGTGGCTGGTGTTCGTGCTGACGTTCCTGGCCGTGGCGATCCTGCACGCCGCCTGGGACACCTTCAACACGCCCGTGGCGTACGTCGTCATCGGGGTTGTGTCGCTCGGCTGGGTGCTCCTGGAACTCCACCGTTACCGCAGGTCGGACCCAAGATCGACCGTGACAGGTGGGCCGGGCACTGAACCACGCGGGTAGCCGTCCTTGTCCCGGCGGTTTCGCCCCGACCGGGCGGATCGGCCCGGCTCTGCGTTCCCTGGCGCGGCCCGGCCGAGGCTGTTTGCCGGACGCCGGGTCGGGAATGCGATGTCCGCGTGGCGCGGCTCATGCCGCGACCAGACGCCGACGGTACGGGGAGGTCGACATGGGTGACCGGCAGAAGCTGCACGAACTGCGGCAGCAGGCCCACAACGCGGGCATCGAGGGCAACTCCAAGATGACCGAGGACCAACTGCGTGACGCCCTGCGGAGGACCGGCAAGGGCGAGCAACCGCAGATGGCCAAGCAGCAGGCCAAACGCTGACACCTCGTCGTCGGCGCCGGCACCGGTAGGTGCCGGTGCCGACGGCTGCCTGCGGACCGCCCCCTCCGGCCGTACCTGCCACCCCCCGAGCGCGCCCGCGCTGGGGGCTTTTGTCTCCGCACTGAGCCGATCCGACACTCGTGCCCCAGCCGGTCGGACCGGAGGCTGCCGCGCGAGATGTCCGGGCTGTCGCGTGATCACGCGATTTCCGGGAAGACGCGCCCCGCCTCACATCACCAGTTCACCGCAGTGAGCCGGTTCGGCCGGCAGCTGCCGGGCAACCACAGATGAAGGAGTGACGGAATGAGCCGAAGCAGCACGATGGACGTGCGGTCGGTGACGGAGCCCCTGGGGGTCGAGCGGGTGAGCCAGCCCAACGGGGCGGAGGGGGTGGCCCGCCTGCTGGGCTGGCTCAGTCTCGGCCTCGGCGCGGCCTCCCTCGGCGCCGGGCGCGAGATGAGTCGGCTGTGCGGCGTGGACGACTCCCGCGTAGCCCGGACCGTGCTGCGGATCGCCGGCCTCCGGGAACTGGGGCACGCCGCGACGCTGCTGGTGCCGCGCCGTGCCGGCTGGGGTGCGTGGACCCGGGTCGCCGGAGATGTCATGGACCTGACCGCATGTGCGATGGCCCTGCGCTCCCGCCGGGGGCCGCGGCGACGGCGCCTGCTGCTCGCGACCTCGGCGGTCGCCGGCATCACCGCCGTCGACGTGTACGCGGCGGTACGCGCCGCGAGTCGCCCCCGACCGCTGGAAGGTGAGCGGGTGACCGCGTCGGTGACGGTCAACCGCGGTGTCGAGGAGACCTACCAGTACTGGCACGACTTCTACAACCTCCCGCGCTTCATGTACCACCTACAGTCGGTTCGGCGGATCGGGGAGGGGCGCACCCGATGGACGGCCAAGGCACCGGCCGGCCGAACCGTCGAGTGGGACGCGGAGATCGTGGCGGACCGGACCAACCAGCTGATCGCCTGGCAGTCGGTCGACGGCTCGCCCGTGCCGAACTCCGGGCGGGTGGAGTTCCGGCGCGCCGCCGGTGGGCGCGGCACGGAGGTGCGGGTCGAACTCGAGGTCATCCCGCCCGGCCGCAAGGTGGGCGCCCTGGTGGCGAAGATCTTCGGTGAGAACCCGCAGCAGCAGGTCCGCGACGATCTGCGGCGGTTCAAGCAGGTCATCGAGACCGGCGAGATCACCCGGTCGGACAGCAACCCCGACGGCATCAGCGTGCGGCGACAGATGAATCAGCGCCCGGGGCAACCCCTGGCGACCCCGATCGAGAGGCCGGTGGCGACCCGATGAACGAGCGGATCATCAGGAGCGGTGCGTCCCACCAGGGCGCCGAGCGAAGCGGAGTGCCGGCATGAGGGCGAACTGCTATATCGCGCCCAACCGGGTCGCGATCGAGGACGTACCGGACCCGCAGATCCTC
This sequence comes from Micromonosporaceae bacterium KJ-029, assembly GCA_005402585.1. Lineage (GTDB taxonomy): Bacteria > Actinomycetota > Actinomycetes > Mycobacteriales > Micromonosporaceae > Micromonospora. The sequence goes on from BIFP01000051.1 coordinate 60,239, forward strand.
AACCCGCGGGACGCGATCGTCCGGGTCACCTCGTCTGCGATCTGTGGCTCGGACCTGCACCTGGTCGACGGATACCTCCCCACCATGCGCAAGGGCGACGTGCTCGGTCACGAGTTCATGGGCGAGATCGTGGAACTCGGCCCCGGCGTACGCGACGGCTTCCGGGTCGGTGACCGGGTGGTCGTCGGCTTCCCGATCGCCTGCGGCGACTGCGCCTCCTGCCAACGAGGGCTCTACTCGCTGTGCGAGAACTCGAACCCGAACGCGGGTATCGCCGAGCTGGCCATGGGCCATTCGCCGGCCGCTATCTACGGCTACTCCCACCTGCTGGGGGGCTACGCGGGCGGACAGGCCGAGTACGTCCGGGTGCCCTTCGCCGACGTGGGCGCCCTGAAGGTCGACGACGGCCTCGCCGACGAACAGGTGCTGTTCCTGTCCGACGTTCTGCCCACCGGGTACATGGCCGCCGAACTGTGCGACATCACCCGGGGCGACACCGTCGCCATCTGGGGCGCCGGGCCGGTCGGCCAGTTCGCCGCGGTCAGCGCCTTCCTGCTCGGCGCGGAACGGGTGATCGTGATCGACCGTTACCCGTACCGGCTGCGAATGGCCCGGGAGAAGGCCGGCGCGGAGATCATCAACTACGAGGAGACCGACGTCCTCGACGCCCTGCGGGAGACGACCGCCGGGCGCGGTCCGGACGCCTGCATCGACGCCGTCGGCATGGAAAGCCACCACGCCTCGGCGGCGCTGCACGCGTACGACCGGGCCAAGCAGGCGACCAGGCTGGAGACCGACCGGCCGCACGCCCTGCGGGAGGCGATCCTGAGCTGCCGCAACGGTGGAACCATCTCCGTGGTCGGCGCCTACGGTGGCTTCGTCGACAAGTTCCCGATGGGGTCGTTCATGAACCGGTCCCTGACCATGCGCTCCGGACAGGCGCACGTGCAGCGCTACATGCGGCCCCTGCTGAACCGCATCCGCAAGGGAGAGATCGACCCGAGCTTCATCATCACCCACACCATGGGGCTGGACGACGCGGCCGACGGCTACGACATCTTCAAGAACAAGCAGGACGAGTGCGTGAAGGTGGTCCTCAAGCCTTGACGTTCGTCTCGCCCTGAACGGGACATGGCGCCGTCGGCACGACGCCCGGTTGTCGCGCAACGCCCGCCGGGTCCGGGACGACGGTCGGCGGGAGCGGTTCGTCACCCAGCGGTGCCACCGGGTCGGACGCGCCACCGCCCGGGCCCGGCTCGACGAACTCGTCGCCGCCCTGCGTGACGCCGGCCAGGAGATCGTCGTCGTCGAGCAGGAGTACGTCGGGTAGCGACCGGATCGAACTCGATGAGGGCTGGCTCACCCAACCCGAGGACAAGCCGGACAGCCTACCGGGCGGGCGAGCCGGTCTTCTCCGACGCCGACACCGGTAAAACGGCGGCCTGCCGCCCGTCGCGCCGCCATGCGCCACCTGATCACCGTTGTCGCTGACACGCCCCGGGCCGAGCAGCTGGTGCTGCGCGGCAGCGTCACGATGGCCGCGTGGCTCGGTACCGCCGCGCGGGAGCCGGGTGACGTCGACTTCGTCGTACTGCCGTTCTCGATGTACCTGCACAGCGACGAGGCCCGAACCATGCTGGCGGGCGTCCTGCAGGCGCTGCGTGAGCGGCCGGGCGCCGGGCTCGCCCCCGACCTGGCGCAGGCCAGCGACATCTGGACGTACGAACGTGCCGACGGTCGGCGACTGGTCATCCCGTTCGGCACCGACGACGGGCTGACCGGATCCGTGCAGGCCGACTTCGTCTTCAACGAGCACCTGCCCCTCGAACCCGTCACGATCCACGTGGACGGCGTCGAGGTGAAGGCGGCGAGCCAGGCGTTGTCGCTGGCCTGAAAGCTCATGTGGCTCGCCACCGACATGTCCCCGCAGGGCAAGGACCTCTACGACGCCGTGCTCCTCGCCGAACACACCACCGTGGCCCTGGAACTCGTGCGTGAGCTGCTCCGGCCGGAACTGGGCACGACTTCACCGCCGAATCGGTTCCCGCCTGGAGCGTCGACTGGCGCAACTTCAACGACGAGTACCCGGGCGTTCCCGGCGACGCCCAGACCTGGCAGCGCCGGCTGGCCCTCGCCTCGACCGGGGCTTCGCGACCAGACCGGCGACCAGCGGATGCGCGCGGACCGGGTGTTGGGTCGACCGTGGCACGATGGGGCCCGCGGGGCTGCGGAACCCCGGGCGAGGGCGGACCGGGAGGATCGGGGGAAGCAGTTGCCACGACGCGCGCGGCTCATCCACTACTGGGACGACCAGGCCGGCGGTTACGAGCAGAAGACGGCGGCGGTGGAGCGTCGATTCCTCGCCGACAGCCGCCGCTGGGTGTGCCAGCGGGCCACCGGCTCCACTCTCGAACTGGCCGTCGGCACCGGGCTGAACTTCTCGTACTACCCCGACCAGGTACGCCTCACCGGGGTCGACTGGAGTCCGGAGATGGTACGGGCCGCCGCGCTGGCCGCCCGCCGGTCGGGCCGACCGGTGGCTCTCGCCCGGGCGGACGCCGCGGCGCTGCCCTTCGCCGACGACCAGTTCGACACCGTCCTGTGCACCTTCGCCCTGTGCTGCGTTCCGGATGAGCGGGCCGTCCTCACCGAGGCGGTCCGGGTGCTGCGGCCCGGCGGCAGTCTGCTGCTCGCCGACCACATCGTCGCCTCCCACCCGGTGGTGCGGGTGCTGGAGCACCTCCTCGAGCTGGTGACCATTCCGTTGCAGGGCGAGCACTGCACCCGACGCCCGCTGCGCACCGTCCACCAGCTCGGCCTCCCGGTGGTCGACACGCAACGGCTGACCTACGGCGCCATCGAACGCGTCCACGCCCGCAAGCCCGCACCACACTGACCCGAGCCCGGCGGTCCACTGCCGGTCAGGCGATGGCCGTCCCTTCTCGAAAATACGTAACCTATCGGTTACGCTTGCGGCGTGGACGAGGTAGCCGCCGCCATCACGGACCCGGTTCGTCGGCGAATCCTCGAACTGTTGCGGGATCGCCGGCTGCCGGCCGGTCAGATCGCCGACCAGTTCGAGATCAGTCGCCCGGCGATCAGCCGCCACCTGCGCGTGCTCCGCGCCAGCGGCCTGGTACGCGACACCGTGGTCGGCCGTCAGCGGCTGTACGAGCTGGATCCGACCCGGTTCGCCGGCCTGCTCGGGTGGCTGGCGCAGTTCACCCCGACCGACCTCTGGGAGCGCCGCTTCGACGCCCTCGAGACCGAGGTCTACCGTGCCCGCCGCGACCGCCGCGCCGGCGGCTCGCCGTACGCCTCGAAGGAGAGCGCATGACACGCATACCAACCGGGCAGCTCTTCGCTGCCGGCGACGGGGGAGACCTGGTCGTCACCCGCACCTTCCGGGCCTCCGCCGAAGACGTCTGGGCCAGCCTGACCGAACCGGAACGCACGGCACGCTGGTTCGGCCCCTGGGAGGGGGAGGCGGCTCCCGGCGGCACCATCCGGGTGCAGATGGCCTTCGAGGAGGGAACCCCCTGGTCCGACGTACGGATCGACGTGTGCGAGCCGCCCCGGCGGCTGGCCCTGTCGATGCGCGACGAGTCGGGCGACTGGCGGATGGAGCTGCTGCTGACCGAGCGTGGCGACCGGACCGAGTTGCGTTTCGTCCACCACCTGGACGACGTCGGCGGCGTCGGCGAGATCGGACCGGGCTGGGAGTACTACCTCGATCGCCTGCTGGCGGACCGCGAGGACACGCCGATGCCGTCGTTCGACGACTACTACCCGGCAATGAAGGCGCACTACGAGGGGCTGCTGCTCGCCGACCGCGCCTGAGGAATTCGGTGCCGGCGTAAGTACCGGCGGCCGGCCGGACACTACCTGGTGTGAGCGAAGAACAGGCAGCCAAGCTGCAGGAACAGCGGTTCGTCGCGCTGTGGACCGAGCACGGCCGGCGGGTGATGGCGTACGCGTTACGACACGTCGACTCCGACACGGCGGAGGAGGTGGTGTCGGAGACGTTCCTGGTGGCCTGGCGCAAGCTGGCCAGCGTCCCGGACGACCCCCTGCCCTGGTTGCTCGTGGTCGCCCGTAACACCATCTCCAACCTGCGCCGATCCGCTCAACGGCAGGCGCGGGTCACCGTCGAGCTTCAGCGGTTCCAGCAGATCGCCGAGCCGGCGGCCGCCGCCGACGTACTCGCCACGGAACGCGCGAGCGTGCTGGCCCAACTGGCGGCGCTGACGCCCAGGGAGCGGGAGGCGCTGCTGTTGGTCGCCTGGGACGGCTTGACCCCGAAGCAGGCGGCGAAGGTCGCGGGATGCTCGCTGCCGGCCTTCCATGTGCGTCTCTTCCGGGCCCGTCGGCGACTGCACGCCGACGGCCAAGCGGACACCCCGACGCGCGCCGACGCCGAAACCACCCGTCCAGTTCCCTTCCCAGGAGGCACCGCATGACCGACAACCGCGACACGATGAGCATCGTCGAGAAGCTCAGGCCGGCCAGCACGGTGGACCGGCGCTGGCCCGCCTCGGCCCGGGACGCGGCACTGGAACGACTGCTGGTCGCTGCCGGCAGCGCACCAGCGCCCGCTCGGCGGTCGCGTCGGCGGCGGGTGCTGCTCACCGCCGCCCTGACCACCGGGCTCGTCTCGTCCGGAGTGGGCGTTGCCGCAGCTGGCGGACTTCTGCCCGAGTCGTTCACCAGGCCACTGTCGTTCTGGTCGACTGAAACCGGCGGTGTGGTGGACGCCCAACTGGCCCGGCGGGTGGCCCAGGCGCCCGGCCCCGACGGCACGGTCCTGTCGGTGTGGTCCGCCACCGGCCCCGACGGCACGACCTGTATCGCACCGCTGTTCGAACCACCCGGTGACCTCGACCGGCCGGCGCCGGCGAACTTCCACCTCGCGGGTGGGAGCTGCGCGACCGGGGAGGGGCTGGGGCCGTTCGGCAGTCTCGGCGGCTCGGCGGACGAGCGGAACGTACACACCATCTGGGCCTCGGCCGGAGACGCGGTACGGGGGGAACTGCTATTCCCCGACGGGACGGTGCAGCCGGTCCTCTACGCCGAGGGCCAGTTCTTTCTCTGGTACGTCGCGAACGACCGGGTCGACCCGCCGACCCTGGTCGGCTACGACGCGGCCGGAACCGTGGTGGGCCGAGCACCACTGCCCAACATGATCGCGCGCACTCCTTCTGACACCGGCGATTGATCCCGACCGCGGACTCCGCGAGTTCCGACGGACCGCCGGCGAGGTGAACCACCGCACCGGGTGCGGGGCCGGCTGTGGCCGGCCCCGCACCCGGCATACTCACGCGGTGGCCAACGTGCGGTGCAGGCGGCGGGCCTCGGTGACCAGACGGCTCGATCCGCCCCGCTGGGCGACCTCGGCCAGACCGGGCACCTCGATCCGCACGCCGGTGGCGGTGGCCGTCTCCGTGGCCAGAGTCAGCAGGTCGGGTGCGCCGCGCGGCGGGGTGGGCGCGGTGAGCACCGCTGGCAGCACGGCGGCCAGCAGCCGCCACACGGTCAGCGGCGCACCGGCCTGGGCGGCGTCGCGCAGCGGCTCGACCGCCCGGGACAGCTTCACCGACTGCCCGACGACCAGCCTCCCCAACTGCTCACCGGCGCCCGTCGGGTCGAGCTGGCCGGCGGCGGCGAGCGTGAGCAGGGCGTCCAGGGCAGCGACCCGGTCCGCGCCGTGCCGGGCGCCGAGACCGTACGCCACGGCGAGGTCGAGGGCCACCCCACCCGGGCCGGTGGCCTCGGCGAGCAGCGGCAGCACCGCCGTGCCGTCGCGCTCGTCCATGTCCGCGCCGGCGGCCACCATCGGCAGCACGTGCGCGGCGACCACGCCCCGGTGCCCGGGCAGGATCGACGGCCACAGGTTCGCCCAGCCCGAGGACGCCAACCCGATCGGTGCCGGGTCGGCGGTGAGCAGCCCGTACCGGTCGTGGTACCCGTCGGGCGGGCGTAGCTCCACCAGGATCCGCCGCTCGGCGAGCCGTTCGAACTCAAAGTCGTAGCGGTTGCGGCGGGCCCGGCGGACAGCCGTGACGGCCCGCATGACCGGCTGCGGCAGTCCGTCGCCGCGCAGCCAGGCGGCGAGCCGATCCCCGGTCGGGGTGCCCAGAGCCGCCGCCTTGCCGGCGACCGCCTCGTCGGCAGTGGCCGGCAGGCGCAACAACGCCTGGGTGAGGTCCCAGTGCCAGGGCTCCCGCTCTCCGAGCGCGGCCAGCCGCTCGACCAGCGCGAGCGGGTCGATCAGGCCGTTGGTCGAGGTGGGAGCGGCAAGCAGCACCGGGTGCCCGGGATCGTTGACGTGCGCCCCGATCTCGGCGAGCCGGGCACGCAGCAGTCGGTGCACCGCGGGCACCCGAGGGTCGGTGCTGGCCAGCTCCGGTGCCGACGACGTGGCGTCGCTGCGGCGTACGGCGGCGAGCAGCGCCTCCCACCGGCTGCGCCGCCGGGGCTGCTGGTCGGCGCCGGCGGTCCTGAACACGTCGACCACCACCTCGCAGAGACAGAGCGGATCCCACCGGTGCTCGTTGCCCCAGGACCAGTGCCGGCGTTCGATAACGGGGTCGAGGGCGGCCCGTACCCGGGGTCCGTCGGTGGCGGTGAGCCGGACCAGGCCGTCGAGGATCCGGTCCAGCCCGGTGTTCCGCGACGCCGTGCCGAGCAGCGCGGCGACCTCCTCGGCCAGCTCGTCCACGTCGGTGATCGGAGCCGCCGCCGGCCCGGCCGGCGGGGGCGGGGGCAGGTCGTCGCCGCGCGGCCGGCTGACCGCCGGGCCGAGACTCGCCGCCGCCGGGTCGACGCCGTGCCGGGTGGCCAGGGCGACCGCCCGATCCCGCAGCTCGACGGCGGGATGCCCGGCGGCGACCGCGATCACCTCGGCGATCTCCACGGCCCGGTCCGGGTGCTGGCGGGCGAGCCGGTCGAGCCAGGTGAGCTGGGCCCGGACCAGCGTCTTGTCGGGCCGCGCGAGCACCTGCCGAGACGCGTCGAGCAGCGACTCCCACGCCAGCTCGGGTAGGCCCCGTAGCGCCTTCTGGGCCATGGTGGCCACCGGAGCGGGGGCGTCGGTGAGCAGGCGCAGGTAGTCGGTGCTGCGTTCGGCGATCTCGGTGCAGGTCGGCTGAAGCAGATCGAGCAGGGTGGTGAAGGCCCGCAGTGCGCTGGGCCGGTCGCCGCGCAGCAGCCGGCCGATCGAACCGTCGATCAGCATCACCCGGTCGACGACGCCGTCGGCGGCGAGCTGGGCCAGCGCGGTCAGCAGGGCGTGCCGCTCCCGATTCTCCCAGTCGCGGTACACGACGTCGAACATCATCGGGGTGCCGAGGCCGTCCACCTCGAACAGTCGCGGCAGCATGGCGGGCAGGAACGGGTCGCCGCGCAGCCGGTCCACCACCGGCACCGGTCGGCCCCGACGGAACCGGTCCGGGAACTCCACCGCGCTCAGCCACAGCTGCACGGACCGGTCGTCGGTCGGCGGCGCGGCGCCCTCGGCGCGCAGCAGCGCGGCGACGAACTGCCACCGGTCGACCCAGGTCTCCCGGCTGAACCTGCCGGCCAGCCGGTGGGCCAGATCAGCGAGCCAGGTGACCCCCCGCTCTGCCGCGACGGCGCGGACCAGCTCCGCCGCCCGGACGCCGTCCAGGTCGACAGAGCGGCGGCCGAGGATCGCCGCCGCCTGGGCGGCAGTGGGCAGGCAGCCGACCACGGCCACCGCCAGTGCCACACCGGCGCCGCTGCCCCACCAGGTCGACCGGTCGCGCTTCTTGAACCAGGCGGTCAGCTCGACGCCGATCTCCCGGCGGCGCTGCTCGGGCAGCCCCGCCAGGGCCGCCGCGATCGGCTCGGCGGAGCCGTTCGACACCAGGTCGAACAGGTCGCTCGTGCCGCCGGCCGCCAATTCGCGGCGCCGCCGTACCGTGCTCATCATGATCGCGACCTGCTGCTGCGGCTTCACACCCGCTCCTCGACCTGCTGGGTGATCAGCATCCGGGTGGCCAGGGCGTGCCGGCACGGCCCCCGTTGCCCCCGGTGCTTGGCCCACCAGGGGCAGGTGCAGGTGAGGTCGCCGTCGGGCAGCCGGCGAACCCGGTACACCTCGTCGCCGCTGCGTACCGTGGCGGCCGTCCCGTCCCACCGCACCGCCCCGGCGTCGAGCAGCGCCCGTGCGCCGACCAGACGCGGATTGTCCCGCTCGGCCCGGCCCGCGTCGTACGGCATGACCCGGTGGAAGTACGCCGCCTCGGCCACGTCGTAGCCGACCCGGCCGGCGGTGCCGAGCTGTGCCAGCGCGCCCCGCACCCGGCCCGCGTCGATACCGGCCTGGGTGGCCAGCCGATCCACGTCGATGGTCGGGTCCCAGGACAGCAGGGCGGAGACCAGGTCGGCGTCGTCCACGACATCGTCGCCGGCCAGCGCGGTGAGCGCCGCACCTTCGCCGGAGAATCCCCGGTACGGTTCGGGGGAGAGGGTGAGGGAGAGCCGCAGCCCGCCGGTGTCCAGCTCCCAGACGCTCGGCACCGGGGCGGAACCGGCCGCCACCGTCGGCCCGTACACCCGCAGGCTTTGGGCGAAGCGCAGCATCGGGCGCAGCGCGGTCAGCCGGCTCGCCCCGGCCAGGCAGACCGCTCCGGCGACCGGCCGGGAGGTCAACCGCAGGGATCTGCCGGCGGGCACCACCCAGAGCACCGACCGGTCGCTGCCGGTCGGCAGCCGGCGCAGGAACGCCGCCGCCTCGGTCGCCGGCAGCTCCGCCCGGGGCTCGAACCGGGCGGCCAGCACCTGCACCTCGGCGAAGCCGCGCAGCCAGCGCACCGGCAGCGGGACCTTCTTCTCCACCACCTCGCCGTCCATGGTGGAGACAGTCAGGTCGTCGGGGCCGACCGACAGGTGCAGCGGGTCCAGGCCGCCGACCCGGGTCAGCGCCTCGCGCAGCGGGGTGTTGACGTCGACGTTCGTGGTGCCGTGCTCGACCACGTCGCCGTCGAGCCCGGCCGGCAGCGCGTCGAGTCGCGCGTACACCCCGCAGCAGCCGGAAAAGGACTCGAAGCGGAGCCGGTCCCGGCTGCCGGTGACCACCGGGTCGAGACTGGCCGGGCTGACCGGCCGGTGGTAGCGGGTGCGGGCCACCTCGGCCACGGCCAGCAGGCCGACCGCCGCGGCCTGCGGCGTGGTGAGGAAACCGGTGAAGAATCGGGGATTCGGCGCCGGCCCACCGCTGGTCTGCAGGGCGAGCGCGCCCCGATCGAGCGCGGAGGAGGAGAGATAGCGGTACGTCTGCACTGCGTTCACGCCGCCGGACGGTAGAGCATCCCACCGACATCGCCAGGGACACCACCATGGACCTGCATCAACGACGGGAAGCCCTGCTTCCGCTGACCGGCGGAGTACGGTCGACGCATGTATTCGACCCGGGTCCATCAGCACGTCAGGGCTCCGCGTCCCGCCGTCTACCGGGTACTGCTCGACCCGGAGGCGCTGGCGAGGTGGCGGGTGCCGGCCGGCATGAGCAGTCGCGTGCACGAGTTCGAGGCCCGCGAGGGCGGGGCCTTCCGGGTCTCGCTCACCTACGACGCGCCGGACAGCGCGGGCAAGTCGTCACCACACACCGACACCTACCACGGGCACTTCCACCGGCTCGTGCCGGACGAGCAGGTGGTCGAGGTGCTCGAATTCGAGACGGCCGAACCCACGCTTCAGGGCACAATGACGATGACCACCACGCTCACCGACGCCGACGGTGGCACCGACGTCGTCGTCGTGCACGAGAACATTCCGGACGGCATCTCCGCCGCCGACAACGAGACCGGTACCCGCATGGCGCTGGCGAACCTTGCCCGCCTCGTCGAGACGGGCAAGGTTCCCGAGTAGCCGGATCCCGGGGCGCCGCGATCCGGCCGACGGCGGTCAGTGGACCGCGACGGTCACCGGCTCCGGTCCGGGGTCCGGCTCCAACGCGGTGAGCCGGGTCGGCCGCACCACGAGCAGCAGCACGACCAGCGCCGAGGCCAGGCCGCCGGCGATCACCAGGGTCATCGCCACCGCCCCGGTGCCGAGTACGCCCACCAGAGGAGCGGCCAGCGCGCCGATGCCGAACTGCACCGCGCCGAGCAGGGCGGAAGCCGTACCGGCCGCCTCGCCGTGCCGGGTCAGGGCCAGGGCGGGGGCGTTCGGCAGCGCCAGACCGGCCGACGCGAGCACCACCCACAGCGACGCGAGCAGGGCCGGCAGCCCGCCGAGCCCGGTCGCCGCGACACCGAGCAGGACCAGGGCGGCGCCGGTGCCCACGAACAGGGCGGCCAGCAGGATCCGCTCCGGCGAGTAGCGGCGCAGCAGCCGGACATTGCCCTGGGTCGCGGCGATCAGGCCGATCGCCCCGGCGCCGAAGGCGAACCCGAACTCCTGCTCGTTGAGCCCGTACTGCTCCTGCAGCACGAACGAGGACCCGCCGACGTACGCGAACAACGCCGCCATGGCCAGCCCGGCGACCAGCACCAGCCCGACGAAGGCACGGTCGCGCAGCAGGGAGCCGTAGAGCCGGACCGTCGGCAACACCCCGCCACGCTGGCGCCGCGCGGGCGGCAGCGTCTCCCGCAGGCCGAGCGCCGCGATCAGCAGCAGCAGTACGCCGAACACCGCCAGCGCCGCGAACACCCCGCGCCACTGCGTCCACCGCAGCAACTCGCTGCCGAGGGTCGGCGCGAGGATCGGCGCGGCCCCCATCACCAGCAGCAGGCGGGAGAGCAGTTGGGCGAACGCGGCGCCGTTGAACAGGTCACGGACCACCGCCATGGCGATCACAGCGGCGGCCGCCGCGCCGAGCCCCTGGACGACCCGCAGCGCACCGAGCACCGTGATGTTCGGGGCGAGGGCGCAGGACACCGAGGCCACGACGTGCAGCGCGGTGCCCGCGATCAGCGGTGCCCGCCGGCCGACTGCATCCGACAGCGGGCCGATGAGCAACTGACCCAGGGCGAGCCCGACCAGCGTGCCGGTGAGGGTCAGCTGGACCGCCGCCGAGCTGGTGGCGAAGTCGTCGACGATCGCGGGCAGCGCGGGCAGGTACATGTCGATGGTGAGCGGGCCCACCGCGATCAGCGAGCCGAGGACGAGGATGAGCCGCAGGCGTTGCTGGCGGTTCATCAGGTCACCCGGCATCAGCGCGGCCGCCGGGGCGGCGGTCACCGGGACCTCTCCGGTCGGTCCGGACGCGGCAGGGCGAGCAGTCGTGCGTTGGTCACATCTGGCTCCAAACCCGGAACCGGTGAGCTGATTCCCGGTCCACGGATAGGTAACGCAGGTCACAGCCGTTGCGGGCCGCAGTCGCAGGGCCGTCGCCGCGCCGTCAGAGACCGTCGGCCGAGAACCTGAGCCGGTCCCGGTCGGCGACGATGACGCCACGGGCCGTGCACCGGACGGCACCGTCGCGGGCCAGCCGCGGTGACCGCCAGCAGCCCGGCGGACGGTACCTCGCCGGGTGCCGCGACCGGGTGACGGGTGAGGTGCCCGAGCGGGCGCCTCGGGTGCGGGTCGGGCAGGAGGTGGCCCCAAACGGGCGCTTGGAATGGGAGGGATGCGGCGCTATGCCCGTTCCGGACTGCCCGTTCGGGGCTTGCGTTCGGGCAGCAAACCCACCAGATTGAGTTGCATGTGACCGGGGTCACGCCCCGTTGGCGGTGTTACAAAAAGACACACGGGCCGACGGGAGGTGCAAAGTGGACGCGGCGCAACGCAGGCACCACATCCTCACCTCGGCGCGCCGGCAGGGCGACGTCGACGTGCGGAAGCTCGCCGTCGACCTGGGTGTCGCGCCGGAGACGATCCGACGCGACCTGAGCCTGCTGGCCCAGCAGGGCCTGGTCCGCCGCACCCACGGCGGCGCGTACCCGGTGGAGACCGCCCGCTTCGAGACCACCCTGGAGACCCGGGCCACCAGGATGGTCGTGGAGAAGCGGCGGATCGCCACCGCGGCGGTGGAGCACCTCGGCGACGCGGAGTCGATCTTCATCGACGAGGGCTACACCCCGCAGCTCATCGCCGAGGCGCTGCCCACCCACCGGCCGCTGACCGTGGTGACCGCCTCGCTGCACACCGCGGCGGCCCTCGCCGCGTACCCCACCATCACCGTGCTGTTGCTCGGCGGCCGGGTCCGCGGACGCACGCTGGCCACCGTCGACCACTGGGCCACCCGCATGCTCGCCGGCTTCGTCATCGACCTGGCCTACGTCGGCGCCAACGGCATCTCCCGCCAGCACGGGCTGACCACGCCCGACCCGGCCGTGGCGGCCGTCAAGGCCCAGGTGATGGCGGTGGCCCGGCGGGTGGTGTTCGCTGGCGTACACACCAAGTTCGGCGCGCACAGCTTCTGCCGCTTCGCCGACGTCGCCGACGTCGACACCATCGTCACGGACACCGCGCTGCCGGCGTCCGAGGCACACCGTTACTCACTGCTCGGTCCGGTGGTGCTGCGCGTCTGAGCGCCCCGGTCGATCCCTCTTCACCCACCACCACACCACCTTCATGGAGGTTCGCTGTGTCCGAAACACGATCTCCTCGCCGATGGCGCGGCGCCCTCGCCGTCGTCCTCGCCGTCGCTCTGGCCTCGACCGCCTGCTCGGGAGCCGGCGGCGGCTCGTCCGGCGACGGCGACGGTACGGCCATCACCGTGCTGATGGTCGGCAACCCGCAGATGGAGGACCTGGCCAAGGTCACCGCCGACAACTTCACCAAGCAGACCGGGATCACTGTGCGGTTCACGATCCTGCCGGAGAACGAACTGCGCGACAAGGTGACCCAGGACGTCGCCACCCAGGGCGGGCAGTACGACGTGGCGACGATCGGCGCCTACGAGGCGCCCATCTGGGCGCAGAACGACTGGCTGCACGAACTCAGCTCGTACGCCGACGCCGACACCGGATACGACAAGGGTGACCTGCTCGAACCGATGGTCGCCTCGCTGTCCGGCGCCGACGGCAAGCTTTACGCGGCGCCGTTCTACGGCGAGTCGTCCTTCCTGATGTACAACAAGGAACTCTTCGCGGCCAAGGGCCTCACCATGCCCGAGCGCCCGACCTGGCAGCAGGTCGCCCAGTTCGCCGCCCAGCTCGACGACGACAGCGCCGGCGTCTCCGGTATCTGCCTGCGCGGCCTGCCCGGCTGGGGCGAGCTGTTCGCACCGCTGACCACCGTGGTGAACACCTTCGGCGGTACCTGGTTCGAGAAGGACTGGACGCCGAAGGTGAACGCGCCCGAGTTCGTCGAGGCGACGAAGTTCTACGTCGACCTGCTCCGTGAACACGGCCAACCGGGTGCGCCGCAGGCCGGGTTCACCGAGTGCCTGAACACGTTCGGCCAGGGCAAGGCGGCCATGTGGTACGACGCCACGTCCGCGGCGGGCACGCTGGAGGACGCCAACTCAAGCACTGTCGCCGGCAAGGTCGGCTACGCGTACGCGCCGGTCAACAAGACCGAATCCGCCGGCTGGTTGTGGGCGTGGGCCCTGGCGATGCCGAAGACCACCAAGAACGCCGACGCCGCCTGGAAGTTCATCTCGTGGGCCACCGGCAAGGAGTACGAGAAGCTGATCGGCTCCTCGCTCGGCTGGTCCCGGGTGCCGGCCGGCAAGCGGCAGTCGACCTACCAGATCGCCGAGTACCGGGACTCCGCCACCGACTTCGCCGACATCACGCTCAAGTCCATCCAGGAGGCCGATCCGGTCAACCCGGGAGTGCAGCCCCGCCCCGCGCTCGGCGTGCAGTTCGTCGGCATCCCGGAGTTCGCCGACCTCGGCACGAAGGTCTCCCAGGAGGTGTCGGCCGCGATCGCCGGCCAGATCACCGTCGACAAGGCGCTCGCCGACGGCCAGCGACTGGCCGAGGACGTCGCCAGCAAACACCGGTAGTCGCGCGCCGGGGCCGGCCCGCCGGCGGCCCCGGCCCTGCCCCGAGGTGGATCGATGACCACGACCATCACCACCGGTGCGGGCGCGACACCGCGCCCCACCGTACGACCGTCCCGTCCGGGCCGAGGGCAACGCTGGGCCCGCCGGGCCCCGCTGCTGCCGGCCCTCGTCTTCGCCATCGTGGTGACCCAGCTTCCGTTCCTGTTCACCCTCTACCTGTCCACACAGAGCTGGAACGTGCTGCGGCCCGGCAGCCGCGAGTTCATCGGGCTGGCCAACTACGGGCGGGTGCTCACCGACGAGCGGCTGCGCGCCGCCCTGGTGAACACGGTGGTGCTCACCGCCTCGTCGGTGATCCTGTCCGTGCTGCTCGGCCTGGGCCTGGCCATCCTGCTCGACCGCAAGTTCCCCGGCCGCGGCATCGTCCGCACCCTGCTCATCACCCCGTTCCTGGTGATGCCGATGGCGGCGGCGCTGCTCTGGAAACACGCCATCTACAACCCGTCGTACGGCCTGATCAACGGCATCCTCGGCGGCAGCACCGACTGGGTGTCGCAGTACCCGATGGTCTCCGTGGTCGCCGCGCTGGTCTGGCAGTGGACCCCGTTCATGATGCTGATCATCCTGGCCGGGTTGCAGGGCCAGTCCCTGGAGACCCTCGAAGCCGCCCGGGTGGACGGCGCCGGGCCCTGGCAGACCTTCACCCGGGTGACCCTGCCCTACCTGCGGCCGTACCTGGAACTGGGCGCCCTGCTCGGCTCGATCTACCTGGTGCAGACCTTCGACGCGGTCTTCACCATCACCCAGGGCGGTCCCGGCCGGGCCACCACCAACCTGCCGTACGAGATCTACCTGACCACCTTCCGCAAGTTCGAGTACGGCGAGGCCGCCGCGGCCGGCGTCGTGGTGGTGATCGGCACCATCATCGTCGCCACCTTCGCGCTGCGGGTGATCTCCAGCCTGTTCCGGATGGAGGACGCGCGATGACCGCCCTACGCCAACGTGCCGCCGGCGCGACCCGCCGCCGCACCGCCGGCCCGGCCCGCCGCAGCAACGGCGTCACCGGGGCGGCCTGGACCGTGCTGGCCTGGCTCGCCGGGCTGCTGTTCTTCCTGCCGGTGCTGTGGATGGTGCTCACCGGCTTCAAGCGTGAGGTGGACGCGGCCAGCAACCCGCCGTCCTGGTTTTTCACCCCGGTCCTCGACGGCTACCGGCAGGTCTTCGACCGGGACATCACGCCGTACCTGCTCAACTCGGCGATGGCCAGCCTGCTGTCCACCCTGCTGGTGCTGTTGCTGGCCACCCCGGCGGCGTACGCGCTGTCGATCCGGCCGGTCGCCAAGTGGCGCGACGTGTTGTTCTTCTTCATCAGCACGAAGATGCTGCCGGTGGTCGCCGCCCTGCTGCCGATCTACCTGCTGGTCAAGGAACTCGGCATGCTGGACAACATCTGGACCATGGTCGTGCTCTACACGGCCATGAACCTGCCGCTCGCGGTGTGGATGATGCGTTCGTTCCTGCTGGAGGTGCCGCCGGCACTGATCGAGGCCGCGGCGATGGACGGCGCCAACCTGTTCGTCACCATCCGGCGCATCCTGCTGCCGATCGTCGCGCCCGGCCTGGCCGCCACCGCGTTGATCTGCTTCATCTTCAGCTGGAACGAGTTCTTCTTCGCGGTCAACCTGACCGCCACCCGGGCCGGCACCTCGCCGATCTTCCTGGTCGGTTTCATCACCTCCGAAGGGCTGTTCCTGGCCCGGCTCTGCGCGGCGGCGACGATCGTGTCGCTGCCCGTCGTGCTGGCCGGCTGGATCGCCCAGAAACAACTCGTCCGAGGACTCTCCATGGGGGCGGTCAAGTGAAGGCAGCAGTCATCGTCACGCCGGGTCAGATCAGCGTGGAGTCCGTACCGGATCCGACGCCCGGCCCGCGCGACGTGGTCGTCGAGGTGGCCGGGTGCGGGATCTGCGGCACCGACCTGCACATCATGGACGGCGAGTTCGCCCCCGCGTACCCGATCGTGCCGGGCCACGAGTTCGCCGGCACGGTGGTCGCGACCGGGCGGGACGTCACCGAGGTACGGGTCGGCGACCCGGTCGCCGTCGACCCGTCGCTGCACTGCGGCGAGTGCTACCAGTGCCGGCGCGCCCGAGGCAACCTCTGCGAACGCTGGAACGCCATCGGGGTCACCGTCTCCGGCGGCGCGGCCGAGTACGCCCTCGCCCCGGTACGCAACTGCGTCACCCTGCCCGAGGGCGTCACGCCGGCCGACGCCGCCCTGATCGAACCGCTGTCCTGCGCCGTACGCGGCTTCGACGTACTGCCCCGGCGGCTGGCCGACCACTACCTGATCTACGGCGCCGGCACCATGGGCCTGATGATGCTGGAACTGGCCAAGCGCTGTGGCGCGGCCACCGTCAGCGTGGTCGACCTGAACCCCGACCGGCTGGCAACGGCGGTGCAGCTCGGCTGCTCGGCGCACGCGGGCAGCGCCGACGAGCTGGACCGGCCGCGCGGCTGGGACGTGGTGATCGACTGCACGGGTGTGCAGGCGGCCATCGAGGACGGCCTGCGCCGGGTCGCCCCGGCCGGCACGTTCCTCCAGTTCGGCGTCTCCGAGTACGCCACCCGGGTGCCCGTCGAGCCGTACCGGATCTACAACCAGGAAATCAGCATCACCGGCTCAATGGCTGTCCTGCACAGCTTCGAACGGGCCGCCGAACTCTTCGCCACGGGCGTGCTCGACCCGGCGATCTTCATCAGCCACCGCTTCCCCCTCGACAAGTACGCCGACGCCATGACCCAGTTCCGCGCCGGCGTCGGCCGCAAAATCCAGATCGCCGCCTGAGGTGTAAGGAGGGGCCCCTTCTTAACGCCTGCGGTAGAGGAAGGGGCCCTTCTTAACACGCCCGAGGGCGGGCGCTGGCTCCCGTCATGCCGTCGCGTTGCCCTGTGCCGCTGCAGCGGTCACGTCGGGCAGCGGTGCCCGCTGCCGGGCGATGCCGGCCGCGACGACGGTCGCGGCCAGCACCGAGACGGCGGCGACCGGGCCGATCCAGGCCGGACCGAGCCCGACCGTGAGCACCGCGCCGCCGAGCGCGGCGCCGAGTGCCCCGGCGGCGCCGGCGACCGAGATGTTGACGGCGGCGACCAGCCCGGTGGCGCCCGCGTCGACCTGGCCCATCAGCCAGGTCTGGACCAGCGGTACGACCAGGAACGCCGCCGCTCCCAGCAGGGCCAGCCCGGCCAGCGCCACCGGCGGGACGGGCAGCAGGACCGGCTGTAGCAGCAGGATCAGGGTCAGGAGGCCGACCGCCGCCGGCAGGCGCCGGCTGATCGCCTCGGGGCGTACCCGGCCGGCGAGCAGGTTGCCGGCGATGGTGCCCAGGCCGTAGCCGACCAGCCCGACACTGACCCAGCCCGGGCTCAACGCGGTGACTTCACGCAGCATCGGCGCGACGTAGGTGAACGCCGCCACGAAGCCGGTCAGCGCCAGCAAGGTCACCCCGAACCCGGCGAGGAGGGCGGGGCGGAACAGCCCGCTGACGCTCTCGCGCACCCCGGCCGGCGGCGGCGTGGCAACCCGGGGGCAGAACACGAGCACCCCGAGCAGCCCGGCGGCGGCCAGGACGGCCACCGCCACGAAGGTCATCGGCCAGCCGAACGCCGCACCGACGAGGCTGCCCAGCGGCAGGCCGAGGACCGTGGCCAGCGCGAACCCGCCGAACAGCCGGGCCACCGCGGTGGTCTGCCGCTCGGGTGGCACCGAGGCCATGGCCACCTGGGACGCCACCGCCATGAACAGTGCCTGGGCCAGTGCAGAGCCCAGCCGGGCGGACAGCAGCATCGCGTACGAGGTTGCCATGGCGCTGGCCACCGCCGACGCTGTGGCCAGCGCCATGGTGGCGGCCAGCAGCCCACGGCGCGACAGCCGGCGGGTCAGCACGGTCGCGACCGGCCCGCCCACGGTGACCACCACCATGTACGCGGTGACCAGTTGCCCGGCGGCGGGTACCGACACGTCCAGGTCGGCGGCGAGCTGGGGAAGCAGACCGACCAGCACGAACTCGGCGGTGGCCACGGCGAACGAGCAAACGAAGAGGACGTAGAGGATCACGCCGCCGACGCTAAAGCCTGACATTGACGTTAGAGTCAAGGTATGCGGATCGGGGAGCTGAGCGCGCGGACCGGGGCCTCGGTGCGGATGCTGCGGTACTACGAGGAGCAGGGGCTGCTGGTGCCGCTGCGGACCGACTCGGGATATCGGGTCTACCAGGAGGCCGACGTGGACTGGGTGGCCCGCATCCGGTGCATGCTGTCGGCCGCGCTGCCCTCCGGCGTGGTCGGGCAGGCGCTGAAGTTTCTGCTGGACGGGCGGGCGGTGATCCCCGACGAGCCGGCCGACCGCGCCCGGTTGGCCGAGACCCTCCAGGGCGAACTGGACACGCTGACCGAGAAGATCGCGGCACTGCAACACAGCCGGGACCTGCTCGCCACCATCGTCGCCGACGTACGCGGGGAGGTGGTCGGCCCCGGCAGGCCGGGTGACCCGGGCAGCGCCGTGGTACGCCGATCCGTCCGTAAGGCGGGGCCAGCCGTCGGGCAGACACGTACCGCCCGCCACTGACCGTCAGAGGACTCGGCGTAGCCACTCCTCGACCCCGGCGACATGCACGGTGGCCCAGGACCTGGCCAGGTCCGCCTGCCGCGCGGCGATCGCCTCCAGGATCGCCGCGTGCTGCTCGCGGGTTTTGGCGACCGCACCCTCCTGGGTGAGGCCGCGCCAGATCCGGGCCCGGGTGGTCGGCCCGGAGAGGCTGTCCAGCAGGGACGAGAGCACGTTGTTACCCGCGCAGGCGGCGATCAGCCGATGGAACTCCAGGTCGTTGGCGACCAGCTCCTCGACGGTCGGATTCTCGCCGAGCCCGTCGAGGACCTCCCGCAGAGCCGTCACGTCCGTGTCGGTCGCCCGCTGCGCGGCAAGCGCGGTCGCGGCCGGTTCGAGGATCCGCCGGACCTCGAGGAACTCCAGCACGGTGTCGTCGCGGTGGAAGTCGACGACGAAGCTCAGGGCGTCGAGCAGCAGCGCGGGATCCAGGCTCGTCACGTACGTCCCGTCGCCCTGCCGCACGTCGAGCACCCGGATCAGCGCCAGCGCCCGGACCGCCTCCCGCAGCGAGTTGCGGGACAGCCCGAGCCGTTCGGCCAGGTCGGGCTCGCGGGGCAGGCGGTCGCCGGGCCGCAACTCGCCAGCGACGATCATCTGCTTGATCTTGTCGATCGCCTCGTCCGTGACTGCCACGTTCTGCCTCCGCCTTCCTCGCCACCGCAGGGTATGGGACCGCTCAACGCCCGAGCCGGTAGGTGCGCGTGGCGGTGTCGCCGAAAACCGCAGCCCGCTCCTCGGGCGTCAGCGGCGGCAGCGCCTCCCGCAGCGCCGACAGCACCGCCGGATAGTCGGCGGCGAGCCGGCAGACCGGCCAGTCGGATCCGAACATCAGCCGCTGGGCTCCGAACCGGGCGACCGCCTTGGTCACGAACGGCCGCAGGTCGGCCACCTGCCAACGGTCCCAGACCGCCTCGGTGACCAGCCCGGACAGTTTCGCCGTGACGTTCGGCTCGGCGGCGACCGCCGAGATCGGGCCGGCCCACGCGGCCAGGCCGGCGAGCCCGTCCCGGATCTGCGGCTTGCCCAGATGGTCGAGGACGATGCGCAGGTCGGGCACGTCGCGCGCGGCGCGCGCCACCGCGGCGAGCTGGTCGACCCGGACCACCACGTCGAGTGCGAGCCCGGCGTCGGCGATGGTACGCAGGCCACGCCGGACCAGCGGGCGGTCCAGATAGTCCGGATCCGGCTCGGCCTGCACCTGGGGCCGGAGCCCGACCAGCAGTTCGCCGCCGGGCAACCGGCGATAACCGGCGATGGTGTCGGCGAGCGCCGGATCGGCGGGGTCGGCCCAGGCGACCACTCCGGCGATCGGGTCCGAGCCCCGCGCGTACCCGAGCAGAAGAGCGGCCTCGGCGGTGTCGCAGCGGCCCCCCTCCACCAGGATTGTCCGGTCCACGCCGGCGGCCGTCAGCTCCGGACGCAGGTCGTCGGGGAGGAACGAGCGCCGGATCGGCGCGAGGTCGGGTGAGTCCAGCCACCGGTAGCCGTCCTCGACCCGCCACAGGTGGTGGTGCGCGTCGACGATCATCCCGCACCGACCGGCGAGGTGGGTCGTGGTGCGTCCGGGCGGAGCAGACCCTCGGCCACCAGCTCCGACCAGAACTCGTCCGGCGGGGGCGGCGCCGCCAGCAGCGCGGTGTTGCGCCGGACCTGATCGGGGTGGTGGGCGCCCACCACCACGGCCGCGACCGTGGGGTGCGCGGCGGCGAAGGCGAGCGCCGCGGCCGGCAGCGAGGTGCCGTGCCGGCCGCAGACCTCGACGATCGCCCGTACCCGGGCGAGCACCGTGGCCGGCACGTCGGCGTACTCGTACGGCAGGCCGGGGTGGGGACGATCCACGGCGAGCAGGCCGCTGTTGAACACGCCCGCGTTGAGCACCGAGACGCCCCGGCGCTGGCACTCGGGCAGCAGCGCGTCGAGCGCCGGCTGTTCCAGCAGGGTGTACCGGCCGGCGACCATGACCGCGTCGACGTCGGTCTCGGCGACGAACCGGTGCAGCACCTGCCACTGCTTCGACCCGACACCGATCGCACCGACCACGCCCTGGGCCCGCAGCTCGTGCAGCGCCGGGTAGGTCTGCTCGACGGCCGTCGTCTGGTGGTCCTCCGGATCGTGGATCAGCACCAGGTCGATCCGGTCGAGGCCGAGCCGAACCAGGCTCGCTTCAAGACAGCGTCGCACCCCGTCCGCGGTGAAGTCCCACACCCGTCGATGGTCGGCGGGCACGTCGAAGCCCTCCGGATCGCGCCGGCCGGCCCCGGACCGGTCCGGTACCAGCAGCCGGCCCACCTTCGTGCTGACCGTGTACGCCGATCGGGGCAGGGCCCGCAGCGCGTCGCCGAGCCGGCGCTCGGAGAGCCCGAGACCGTAGTGCGGTGCGGTGTCGAAGTACCGGACCCCGCAGTCCCAGGCGGCCGCCACGGTGGCGGTGGCGTCGGCCTCGCCGATCGGCGTGTAGAGGTTGCCGAGCTGGGCGCAGCCGAGACCGAACCGGCTCACGGTCACCGCCGACCGTCCCACCCGTACGCCGGTCATGCCTACTCCTCTCTAGTCCTGGGCTTTGCCGGACGTGAGCCGGGCCAGGATCAGCGCGACCAGGATGATCCCGCCGTAGATGGCCTGGATCCACTGGGCGGAGACCCCGGCGAGGGTCAGGATGTTGTTGATCAGGCCGAGGACGATGACGCCGCAGAGCGCGCCGAACAGCGTCCCCTTGCCGCCGTCGAGGCTGATCCCGCCGATGACCGCCGCGGCGAAGACGGTGAAGATCATGCCGTCGCCCTGCGCCGCCGCGACCGAGCCGAGGCGACCGGTCATCAGCAGACCGGCGAGCGCCGCCAGCACGCCCCCGATCATCAGGACCACCCAGACCACCCGGTCGGTACGGATGCCGGCGGCCCGGGCCGCGTCGGTGTTACCGCCGATGGCGTAGACGGACCGGCCGTGGCGGAAGAAGCCGAGCACGACGATCCCCACCGCGAAGAGGGTGCCGCTGATCCAGATCGAGGCCGGCAGGCCGAGCCAGACCGCGCTGCCCAGGTAGAGCACCGAGGGTGGGATGTCGAACAGGTTCTGCCCGCCGGTGATCCCGATCTGCAGACCGCGCAGCACGATCAGCATGCCCAGGGTCACGATGAAGGCGGAGAGTTGGAAGCGCAGGATCAGCAGGCCGTTGAAGGCACCGATGGCCAGACCGGTGAGCAGGCAGAGGACGATGGCCAGGCTGGCCGGAAGCTCCGTGCCCAGGCCGTTGCTGGTGGCCGGGATGACCAGCGCGACGGCCAACGCCGGTGCCAGCGCGATCGTCGACTCCAGCGACAGGTCGAACTTGCCGGAGATCAGGATGATCGCCTCGGCGAGCACGAGCAGCGCCAGTTCGGTCTGCTGTTGCAGCACGTTGGTGATGTTGGCGGCGCTGAGGAACACCGGGTCGATGAGCGCGCCCACCACAACCAGGAGCACGATGGCGGGGACCAGCGCGAAATCCCGCAGCCGGGCCAGCGGGAGCCGGCCGAGACCGGACCGGGGACCGGTGGGTGTCGGCGGCCTGGCGATCGTCGGGGTGCCGGTCACGGTTCTTCCACTCCCTCCACTGCGGCCACCAGCTCGGCGTCCGTCCAACCTCTGGGAACCTCCCGGACCAGCCGGCCGTGGTACATCACCAGCACCCGGTCGCAGGAGCGCAGATCGTCCAGCTCGTCGGAGACGATCAGTACGCCGGTGCCGCCCGCCGCGGCCCCGACGACGGCGTGCAGCAGGGACGCCTTGGATCGGACGTCCACACCGGCGGTGGGGCTCACCATCACCAGCGCCTTCGGATCGTTGGCCAGCGCCCGGGCCAGCACGACCTTCTGGGCGTTGCCGCCGGAGAGGCCGTTGACCGGCTGGTGCGGCCCGTCGGTCTTGATGTCGTACGTCTGGATCATGCGCGCCGCGGCGGCGCGTTGCCGGGCCGGCACGATGAGGCCGGCGGGGCCGAGACGGCCGGCGATCGGCAGGGTGGCGTTCTCGGCCACCGACAGCAGCGGGACGAGGCCCTCCCGGTGCCGGTCCTGCGGCAGGTAGCCGAGCCCGGCGCCGAGCGCGGCGGGCACGCTGCCCGGCTTCGGGGTGGTGCCGGCGATCGTCACCGTGCCGGCGTCGGCCGCCCGTAGCCCGGCGATTGTCTCGGCGAGAGCCACCTTGCCGCTGCTGCCCGAGCCGACCAGGCCGACCAGTTCGCCCGCGCGCACCGTCAGGTCGACGCCGTCGTAGTAGCCGGCCAGCCGCAGCCCGCGCAGGTCGAGCACCACGGGTGCGGTGGCGGTGGCCGGTCGGCCCCGGTACCGAGCGTCTGGACGGTCTCACCGGTCATCGCGGCGACGAGGTCGTCGCGGGAGAGCGTCTCGACCGGCTGGGTGAGGACGTGCCGCGCGTCGCGCAGCACGGTCACCGTCTGGCACACCTCGTACACCTCCTGCAGGTGGTGCGAGATGAACAGGAAGGTGACCCCGGCGGCCTGCAGCTCGCGCATCCGGCCGAAGAGTCGCTCGATGGCGGCGGCGTCGAGCTGCGCGGTCGGCTCGTCGAGGATGATGAACCGGGCGCCGAAGGAGAGCGCCCGGGCGATCTCGACCAGCTGCCGTTGCTCCACGGTGAGCGAGCCGGCGAGCGCGGCCGGGTCGACCGCGACCCCGTACCCGGACAGCAGGTCGGCGGCGCGGCGGCGCAGGCCGCGCCAGTCGATCGGCCCGCGCCCGGCCTGGCGGTTGAGGAAGAGGTTCTCCGCGACCGTCAGGGTGGGGATGATCGTGGACTTCTGGTAGACGCAGGCGACCCGTTGCCGCCAGGCGTCCCGGTCCGCCGGCGCGGGCGCCGGGGCACCGTCGAAGCGCACGTCGCCGCTGTCCGGTCGCTGCAACCCGGTGAGGATCGACACCAGGGTGGACTTGCCGGCGCCGTTGCGCCCGACCAGCGCGTGGGTCTCGCCGGCCCGGACGCTGATGCCGGCGGAGTCCAGCGCCACGGTGGCGCCGTACCGCTTGGACACGCCGCGGGCCGCCACGGCCGGGGCGGTGGCCCGGGCCGTGGCACCCACTGTCTGCTCGGAACTGGTCATCATTTGCCGATCTGGTTTCCCCAGAGCGCCGGATCGTCGACGTTCTCCTTGGTGACCAGCGGCGCGGCGATCTGGTCCTCCAGCCCGTTGCCGATGTCGATGATGGTGCTGTCGTGGTCGGTCGGGCCGGGCTGGAAGGTCTTGCCCTCGGCCGCCGCCTTGGCGTAGTACAGCGCCCACTTGGCGTAGAGGTCGGCCGGCTGGGACACGGTGGCGTCGATCTCGCCCTTGCGGATGGCCTCGAACTCCTGCGGGATGCCGTCGTTCGAGACGATGAAGATGTGCTTCGGATCCTCCGGCGCGACCAGCAGGTTCTTCGACCGGAGCACCTGGAGCGTCGGTGCCAGGAAGACGCCGCCGGCCTGCATGTAGATGCCCTTGATGTCGGGGTGCTGGGCGAGGCGGGTCTGTAGCGCCGCCGCGGCCCGCGCGCCCTCCCACTCGGTCGGCTCCTCGAAGACGGTGATGCCGGGGAACTTCGTCTTCATGCACTCGGCGAAGGCCTCCGAGCGATCCCGGCCGTTGATCGAGGAGAGCGAACCCTGGAACTCGATCACCTTGCCCGTGCCGCCGAGCTTCTCGCCGAGGAACTCGCAGGCCTGCTGCCCGTACGCGCGGTTGTCGGCGCGGACGACCATGAACACCTTGCCCCGGTCGGGACGGGTGTCGACGGATACCACCGGGATCTTCCGGGACTCCAGACCGTCCAGCGTGGAGGCAATCGCGCCGGTGTCCTGAGGCGCCATGACGACGGCCTTGGCGCCCTGGCTGACCATCGCCTGCACGTTGGCGACGAGCTTGGCGACGTCGTTCTGGGAGTTGGTCGGAGACATCAGGTTGATGTCGTACTCGTCGGCGAACTGCGGGACGTACTTGGCGTAGGAGTTCCAGAAGTCGGAGTCGGCGCGGGGCAGGTCGATGCCGATCTGCGGGCCGGCGCCGGACTGGCTGCCCGTCCCGCCGGACGAGGAGTCGCCGCAGCCGACGGTGCCGAGGGCGAGGGTGGCGGCGAGCGCCATGGCGAGTGAGGTCTTGGCGGCATGTCTCACGGTGGTCCTCCAGTGTGGTGGGTGCGGTGAGGCGTCAATCGGAGGCTGTTGCTACCGGGGCGGGGGCGGCAGCCGCAGGCCGTGCATCCCGCCGTCGACCGCGAGCACACTGCCGGTGGTCGCCGCGGCCAGCGGGCTGGCAAGGTAGGCGATCGCGGTGGCCACCTCGTCCGCGGTGACGAGGCGTCCGGTCGGCTGGCGGGCCCGCAACGCGGCCAGTTCCGCCGCCGGATCCGCCGCGGCGTCGAGCAGGCGGCGAACCCACGGGGTGTCGACCGTCCCGGGGTTGACGCAGTTCACCCGGATGCCCTCGCGTACGTGGTCGGCGGCCATCGCCAGGGTGAGGGCCTGAACCGCGCCCTTGCTGGCACTGTAGAGCGCCCGTTGGGGCAGGCCGGCCGAGGCGGCGATGGAACAGGTGTTGACGATCGCGGGATGGGCCGAGGCGCGCAGGTGAGGCAGCGCGGCCCGGGTCACCCGGACGATGCCGACCACGTTCACGTCGAGCACCCGGTGCCACTCCTCGTCGGAGTTGGCCTCCACCGTGCCCCGTGCACCGATGCCGGCGTTGTTGATCAGTACGTCTAGGCCGCCCAACTCATCCCGGGCGGCGGCGACCGCGGCGCGTACGGACGCGTCGTCGGTCACGTCGGCGGCCAGACCGAGCAGCGGCTCGGGCACGTCCTGCGGGTTCAGGTCCAGGCAGGCCACCCGAGCGCCACGGCTCGCGAGCAGGGTCGCGGTCGCCCGCCCGATGCCCGACGCCCCGCCGGTGACCACCGCCGCCAGTCCGGCGAAGTCACGCTGCCCACCACTCACGACGCCACCTCCTCTCCGGCCGGCGCCCCGGCCGGCGACCGCGACCAGACCGGCCCGTCCGGGTAGCCGTACTCGGCCAGCGTCCGGGGCCGGATCTCGGCGCTGGCGCCGGGTGCGGTCGGGGCGACGTACCGGCCCCGGCGGATCACCGCCGGATCGACGAAGTGTTCGTGCAGGTGGTCGACGTACTCGATGACGCGGCCCCGCATCTCGCCGGCCACCGCCACGTAGTCGAACATCGCCAGGTGCTGGACCAGTTCGCAGAGCCCGACCCCGCCGGCGTGCGGGCACACCGGGACGCCGAACTTCGCCGCCAGCAGCAGGATCACGATGTTCTCGTTGACCCCGGCCACGCGGGTCGCGTCGATCTGCAGGTAGGAGATCCCGCCGAGCTGGAGCAGCTGCTTGAACAGCACGCGGTTGGCGACGTGCTCGCCGGTGGCGACCGGGATGGGCGCCAGCTCGCGTGCGATCGTGGCGTGCCCGACCACGTCGTCGGGGCTGGTCGGTTCCTCGATCCAGTACGGCTCGAAGGGCGCCAGCTCGCGCATCCAGGCGATCGCCGTCGGCACGTCCCAGCGCTGGTTGGCGTCGACGGCGATCCGGAAGTCCGGCCCGCAGGTCTGCCGGGCGATGGTCATCCGCCGGATGTCGTCGGCCAGGTCGGCGCCGACCTTCAGCTTGATCTGGCCGAATCCGTCGGCCACCGCCTCCTTGCAGAGCCGGCGCAGCTTGTCGTCGTCGTAGCCGAGCCAGCCGGGGGAGGTGGTGTACGCGGGGAAGCCCTCCCGCAGCAGGTGTTGCTCGC
This sequence comes from Micromonosporaceae bacterium KJ-029, assembly GCA_005402585.1. Lineage (GTDB taxonomy): Bacteria > Actinomycetota > Actinomycetes > Mycobacteriales > Micromonosporaceae > Micromonospora. The sequence goes on from BIFP01000051.1 coordinate 86,603, forward strand.
GTTCGGCCCGGCCCGGTCGCGCCGCCCGCAGGATCTGCAGCGCCTCCTCGCGGGTCAACGCGTCGTTGAGGTAGCGGAAGTCCACGAGGTCGACCAGTTCCTCCGGGCTCAGTCGGCTGAGCAGCTGCCACAGCGGCAGTCCCGCCCGCTTGGCCCGCAGGTCCCACAACGCGTTGACGACTGCGGCGATCGCCATGTGCATGACGCCCTTCTCCGGCCCGAGCCAGCGCAGCTGGGAGTCGTGCACCAGCTCTCGCCAGAAGCCGCCGAGGTCGGCCAGGACCGCCGCCACCGGGCGGCCCACCAGGTACGGGCGCAGCGCGGCGATCGCCGCAGCCTGGACCTCGTTGCCGCGCCCGATGGTGAAGGCGAAGCCGTGTCCCTCGTGGCCGTCGCAGGCGTCGGTACGGAGGATCACGTACGCGGCCGAGTAGTCCGGGTCGGGGTTCATCGCGTCGGAGCCGTCCAGCTCCCGGGACGTCGGGAAGCGCAGGTCGGAGATCTCCAGATCGGTGAAGATCATGCCGGTGCCACCACCTGGCGCTGCCGACCCAGGCCGTCGATCTCCAGCTCGATCACGTCGCCGACGGCGAGGTACGGCTTCGGGTCCGGCGCGCCGAGGGCGACGCCGGCCGGAGTGCCGGTGTTGATGACGTCGCCGGGGTAGAGCACCATGAACTGGCTCAGGTAGCGGACGATCTCGGCCACCGGGAAGAGCATGTCCTTCGTGCTGCCGTCCTGCCGCGGTACGCCGTTGACCCACAGCCGCAGCCCGAGGTTCTGCGGGTCCGGGATCTCGTCGGCGGTCACCAACCAGGGGCCGAACGGGTTGAACGTCTCGCAGGACTTGCCCTTGTCCCACTGGCCGCCGCGTTCGAGCTGGAACTCCCGCTCCGACAGGTCGTTGGAGATGGCGTAGCCGGCGACGCAGCCCAACGCCTCCTCGGCGGAGTTCAGGTAGCGCGCCCGGCGGCCGATGACGACGGCGAGTTCCACCTCCCAGTCCGTCTTGGTGCTGCCGCGGGGCAGCAGGACCGTGTCGTCGGGGCCGCCCACCGTGTCCGGCGCCTTCAGGAAGACCACCGGCTCGGCGGGCAGCGGTGCGCCGGTCTCGGCGGCGTGGTCCCGGTAGTTCAGGCCGATGCAGACGATCTTTCCTGGCCGTAGCGGCGGACCCACCCGCACGTCAGCGGCGTCAAGCACCGGCAACTCGTCCACCGCGACCGCGGCCAACCGGGCGAGACCGCCGGCCGCCAGGAAGGCGCCGTCCAACTCGCCGGTCACCCCACTGAGGTCACGCAACCGCCCGGCCTCGTCCAGCAGCGCCGGGGACTCCCGCCCCGGCACGCCCACCCGCAACAGCCTCACCCGTCGCCCCCAGTCACAGTGTCGCAAAGAGCCAGTAATACATCCGATGTCTATCAGGCGATTGCGGCGTCCACAAGGGTCTGACATCGAACGGTGGCGACGGCTTGAGCAGTCATCGTCGATTCCTGGGCCGGCTTTCCCGAGGCCGGAGCGCTTCCGGAGCTTAATCGACGATGTTGAGTCCTTGTTTCTTGGCGATGTCCTTTGTAGCCTCATGGCCAAACATCGGATGCGTGCCGTGGGTGATCCGGCTTCCGCCGGTTACCCGGCCGGTCCGTCCCCCCACCTGCCCTCGGACGATCCGGAGAGATCCATGGATGACCCACGCCGACGGCGATCCCCGCGTCGCCTGACGGCCGCAGCCCTTGCGGCCACCCTGGTGGCCGTGCTGCCCGCCTGGTCCGCCAATTCCCCGGCGATCGCCACGAGCACCACCGCGGCCGCCGCCCAGGACCCCCTCACCCTCTGGTACGACGAGCCGGCCGCCGACTGGGAAACCCAGGCGTTGCCGATCGGCAACGGAGCGCTCGGCGGCATGGTCTTCGGCCGAGTGGCGGCGGAAACCGTGCAGTTCAACGAGAAGACCCTGTGGACCGGCGGACCCGGCTCGGCGAACGGGTACAACTTCGGAAACTGGACCTCGCCGCGACCTGGCGCCATCGAGGAGGTGCAGCGCCTGATCAACGAGCGGGGCCGACTGTCCCCCAACGAGGTGGCGAACCGGCTCGGTCAACCCAAGAGCGGCTTCGGCTCGTACAACACCTTCGGCGACCTGTCGTTGCGGCTCACCCGGGACCCCGGGGCGGTACAGGAGTACCGGCGCGAGCTGAACGTCGGCACTGCGGTGGCCAAGGTCTCCTACCTCGCCGACGGGGTGCGCTACACCCGCGAGTACTTCGCCAGCTACCCGGACCACGTCCTGGTGGTCCGGATCAGCGCCGACCAGCCGGGCAGGATCGGCTTCACCGCCGGTGTCACGGCGCCGAACAACCGGTCCAAGGCGGTCACCGCCAGCGGGGGCCGCATCACCTTCGCCGGGGCGCTCACCGACAACCGGCTCCGGTACGAGTCCCAGATCCAGGTGACGGCGGAGGGCGGCGCGGTCACCGACGGCGCCGACGGCACGGTCACCGTGCGCGACGCCGACGCCGCCACGCTGATCCTGGCCGCCGGCACCGACTACGCACCCAACTACCCCACCTACCGGGGCGCCGACCCGCACCCGGCCGTGACGGCCACCGTGAACGCCGCGGCGGGCAAGACGTACGCCCAGTTGCTAGCGGCGCACACCGCCGACCACCGTGCGCTGTTCGACCGGGTCCGGCTGGACATCGGCCAGCAGATGCCGGAGATTCCGACCGACGACCTGCTCCGCGGCTACACCGGCGGCGGCTCCCCGGCGGACCGGGCCCTGGAGGCGCTGTTCTTCCAGTACGGCCGGTACCTGCTGATCGCCTCGTCACGGGCCGGGTCGCTGCCGGCGAACCTGCAGGGCGTCTGGAACAACGTCACCAACCCGCCCTGGGACGCCGACTACCACGTCAACATCAACCTCCAGATGAACTACTGGCCGGCCGAGATCACCAACCTCTCGGAGACCACCGCGCCGCTGTTCGACTACGTGGACGCGATGGTGCCGCCGGGCCAGGTCACCGCGCGGGAGATCTACGGCAGCCGGGGTTGGGTGGTGAACAACGAGACAAACGTCTACGGCTTCACCGGCCTGCACAACTGGGCCACCTCGTTCTGGTTTCCGGAGGCCGGCGCCTGGCTGGCCCAGCACTACTACCAGCACTACCAGTTCACCCGCGACGGCGCCTTCCTGCGCGACCGCGCGTACCCGGTGATGAAGCAGCTCGCCCAGTTCTGGCTGGACGAGTTGGTCGTCGACCCGCGGGACGGGAAGCTGGTCGTCTCCCCGAGTTACTCGCCGGAGCAGGGCGACTTCACCGCCGGCGCCTCGATGTCCCAGCAGATCGTATGGGAGCTGTTCACCAACACCGTCGAGGCCGCCGGGATCGTCGGGGGCGACGACGCGTTCCGGCAGGAACTGCGGGCTGCGCTCGGCCGGCTCGATCCGGGGATCCGGGTCGGTTCGTGGGGCCAGTTGCAGGAATGGAAGGCGGACCTGGACGACCCGAGAAACGAACACCGGCATGTCTCGCACCTGTTCGCCCTGCACCCGGGTGCGCAGATCTCCGCGCTGCGTGACCCGGAGCTGGCCGCAGCGGCCAGGGTCTCGCTGAGCGCCCGGGGTGACGGCGGTACCGGCTGGAGCAAGGCTTGGAAGATCAACTTCTGGGCCCGGCTTCTCGACGGCGATCACGCCCACAAGATGCTCACCGAGCAACTACGGCAGAGCACCCTGAGCAACCTGTGGGACACCCACCCGCCGTTCCAGATCGACGGGAACTTCGGGGCCACCTCGGGGGTGGCGGAGATGCTGCTGCAGAGCCAGAGCGGCGAGGTGCACGTCCTCCCGGCGCTGCCCAGCGCCTGGGCGGACGGCTCGGTCAGCGGGCTGCGCGCCCGCGGCGACCTGACCGTCGACACGACGTGGTCGGCCGGCGCCGCGACCGAGATCGCCGTCACCGCCGGCCGGACCGGCGCGGTGACCCTGCGTAGCCCGCTGTTCGCCGGGCCGTACCAACTGCTGGACACCACCACCGGCCGACGGGTCGCCGCCCGGCCCCAGGGGGAGCGCCTCACCTTCACCGCGCAGCAGGGGCACCGCTACGTCGCCACCGCACAGGTCGCCTTCGCCGTCGCGGCGCCGCAGACCCTGGAGGCGGACGAGTCCGGGACCGTCGCGGTGACGGTCAACGCCGGGGTCAACCTCCCACCCTCGACGTTGGCGCTGGTCCTGCCGGCTGGCTGGAACGCCCAACCCGCGCGGTTCGAGGTGCCCCGCCTGGAATCGGGCAACTCCCGGGTGTACCGGTTCACCGTCACCCCGACCCGGCAGGCCACGCCCGGGAAGAACCGGATCGAGGCGCGACTGGTCACCAACAACGGGTGGCGGGCGTCCGGGTGGACGGCCGTCGCGTTGCCCGTACCGCCCCCGTGCGGCCGACCGGACCCGGCCCACCCGCTCGTCGCCTGGGACCCCGCCAGCGGGGACACCGTCGCCGATCGATCACCGCACGGGCGCACCGCCACGGTGCACACCGGCGCCGAGTACGTCGCCGACGGGCCGACCGGCAGCGCGCTGGCGCTGAACGGCACGAGGTACCTGCGGACCGCCCCCACCACGCTGGGATTCCTGGAGACCGCCACCTTCGCCGCCGAGGTGAAGGTGACCACGAGCGGCAGTTACCGGCGGCTGTTCGACTTCCAGCCCAGCGGCGATCCGGGCACCGATGGCGTACTGATCGACCTCACCCCGGGCAACCAGGTGCGGTTCATCGGCTCCGGCACCGGCGTCACCAGCAACGCCACCGTGCCCGTCGGCCGGTACGTCGACCTGGTGGTCACGATGGACGACGGCGGCAACATCGTGGTCTACCTCGACGGCCAGCAGGCCGGCACGGCCAAGGTGCCGGACGGCGGCATTAACGGCTGCGCCACCCGCGAGCTGCGATTCGGCGCCGACCAGAACGGTGGCCAGCGGCTCACCGGTGAGGTGGACCGGATCGCCATCCTGCCCCAGGCACTCCCGGCCGACCAGGTCCGCACCTGGCAGTCGCGTGGCTTCGGCTGACCCGCTCCGCGTGACCCCCCTGACCACGAGTTCCGGAGGCGCTGTTCCTCAGCAGCGTGATGTCACACCGACATATCTACGTCGGTGTGACATCACGGCTGAGAGGTATGGCCGAACGTGACAACACGAAAGCCCTTTGCCGGGGTATGCCATGCTCTGGCTGGTGACGACCGGCCATCCCCGCTCCCACCGCCGTCCCCGCCGCCGCTCCCTGCGCATCCTGCTCGCGCTCGCCGCTGCCGTCGCCCTGGTCGCCGTCGCCCTGGTCGTGGTGCCGCAACTGCTGCCAGCGGGCCCGCGCCCGCTGTTCCAGTTGCCCGTCGCCTGCGGCGAGACGTGGCAGTTGAGCACCTATCCCGGTCACGACGACTTCGACGTGGACCTGTACCCGACCGAGGGCGAGGTGTGGGGCAGGCCGGTGCTCGCCTCCTACGCGGGCACGGTCACCGTGGCCGGGATCAACGGGTCGCTCGGTGGCCGTACCCCGGACAACCCCGACGGCCCCCGGGGCCGCGGCGGCGGTTACTGGGTGAAGATCGATCATGGCGGGCGGTGGGAGACGCAGTACCTGCACCTGCTCGAACCACCGCTGGTGGAGGTCGGGCAGCGGGTCGCCCAGGGCGAACAGATCGGGCGGATCGGCAGCACCGGCAACTCCGGCGCCCCGCACCTGCACTACGAGCAGCGCCGTGGCTGGCAGAAGGTGGAGACCTGGTTCGACGACGCCCCGTCGGGCATCACCCACGACGACGCCGAATACACCCTGCGGCTGACGAGCAACAACTGCCCCGCCGGGCAGCCGTAGCCGGCGTCGCGCGAAAACCGCCTCCGGGCTCCGCCGGTCGCTCCTAGGATCGGCACATGGCCCAACCCGACGAAGGGGACGTATCGGGTCGGCACGGCGACCCGATACCGGCGACGGTGCCCGCCCGCGAGGAGATGCACACCCAGGTGCTCGTCGACCGGATCACGCTGGCCACCGCGCGGGGGTTCGACGACGTGCTGGCCGACGTCTACACCGGGATCTCGCGACCCGACCTGGCGGCCGAGAAGCACGAGTGGGCGGCGGCGCCGTCGTACGCCGACTACGCGAGGCAGGTACGCGAGGCTAGCGGGCCGGCCGGCCTGATGCGGTTCCTGCACCTCGACCTGGACACCGCCCTGCGCGAGGATCCCGACATCACGCCGTACCGGCTGGTCCGGATCATCGCCGGCAACCCGGTCACGATGAGCCGGATGACGCGGCACGTGCCCGACGCGGGCGCGTACGCGCCGGTCACCATCCTGCTCTGGCAGGATGGCGACCTCGTGCGGATCGCCTACGACACCGTGGCGAGTCTGATCACCCCGTACGGCGACCCGCGTGCGCTGGCGGTGGCCCGCGAGCTGGACACCGAGGTGCTGGACCTGCTCCGCCGCGCCGCCACGGGCACCGCCGCAGGGTGACCTACGGCGGATGCCGCGCCCGCACCGGAAAGTGGTGTCGTACCCGTCTGCTGGGATGTCGGGCATGGGTGTGTTGTACGACTACTTCCGGGCGACGGACGACGTCGCGGCGGTCGAGCTGATGGCGGAACTCGACGGTGGCCCGGTCGTCACCGCCGACGGGCGGCCCGGGGTCGACGCAATCGACCTCAAGGGCATCGACTCGGCGGTGACGCTGGGCCAGCTGGTGGCTCTTGCGCGTGGCATGGCCTGGCAGACCGGCCTGGTCGAGGAGCGGCTCCTGTGGAGCGGCAACCAGGACGGCCCCTGGTTGACCGCGCTCGACGATGCCACAAGGGACACTCTGGCCGCGATCACCGCCGACCGGCTGCCCGAGCTGTCGGCCGAATGGGGGCGGAGCGAGGAGCTCGCCTGGGACGGCCCGCTGCCCGCCGACCAGATGCTGCCGGTGATCGAGGCGATCGGCGCGCTCGCCCGGCGGGCCCAAAGCGCGGGCGAGCATCTCTACTGCTGGTGCTGCCTGTAGCCGCGCGGGAGGGCCGTGTCCTGCCGGCAGGGCGATTTGCGGTTAGCGTGGGGTGAGGAGGGGAGGCAGCGGCCCTACGGGCCGGCAATTTGCCACGATTTGTGTTGACATTTGTTGGCCACGGGGCCAGACTCGCCGAAATCTTTTGTCTGCCGGGAAGAATCCAGGGGGAGGACCATGTCCAGCACCAGATTCCGGTTGGCCGGCGCCACATTCGCCCTGCTGCTCGTCGCGGTCGCCGGGTGCACCACGGGCGAGGGGGTCGACGTCGACGGGGCTGACGGGGCGAGCGCGGGCGGCGTCCTCAACGCCGCCATCGGTGGCGAGCCCGACCAGCTCGACCCGCACAAGACCTCCGCCTACTACAGCTTCCAGGTGCTGGAGAACGTCTACGACACCCTCGTCGAGCCGGACGCGAACCTGGAGATGAAGCCGTCGCTGGCCACCGAGTGGACCACCAGCGACGACCAGCTGACCTGGACTTTCACCCTCCGCGAGGGCGTCAGGTTCTCCGACGGGTCGCCATTGACGTCGGAAGACGTGGTCTACTCCTACACCCGGATCATCGACGAGAAGCTGAACAACGCGTACCGGTTCGGCACCGTCAAGTCGGTCACCGCGCCCGACCCGAGCACCGTGGTCGTCACGCTGAGCGCGCCCACCCCGAACCTGCTTGCCAACCTCGGCGGCTTCAAGGGCGTGGCGATCGTCCAGAAGTCCAACGTGGAATCCGGTGCGGTGACGACCAAGCCGGTCGGCAGCGGCCCGTTCGCGATCGGCAGCTACAACTCCGGCGACAGCATCCGGCTGGTTCGCAACGACAACTACTGGGGTGACAAGCCCAAACTCGACGGGGTCACCTTCACCTTCGTCAAGGACCCCACCGTGGCGCTGCAGAACCTGCGCGGCGGAGAGGTGCAGTGGACCGACAACCTGCCACCCCAGCAGGTCCCCGCCCTGCTCGACGGCGACGATCTCACCGTGCGTTCGGTGCCGTCGAGCGACTACTGGTACCTCGCCCTCAACCAGGCCCGCAAGCCGTACGACGACGTCAACGTGCGCCGGGCGGTCGCCTTCGCGCTCGACCGGGAGGCGATCACCAAGGCGGCCAAGTTCGGGTTGGCCACCGTCAACCAGACGGCCATCCCGCAGAACAGCGCCTACTACTACGAGTACGCGCCGTACCGGCACGACCCGAACCAGGCGCGGCAGCTGCTCGACCAGGCCGGCGTCAGCGACCTGACCATGGACCTGATGGTCACCAGCGAGTACCCGGAGACGGTCACCTCGGCGCAGGTCATCGCGTCGCAGCTCGGGGCCATCGGCGTCAACGTCAAGATCCGTACGCTGGATTTCGCGCAGTGGCTCGACGAGCAGGGCAAGGGCAACTTCGACTCGTTCATGCTCGGCTGGCTGGGCAACGTCGACCCGGACGAGTTCTACTACGCCCAGCACCACAGCGGCGGCACGTTCAACTTCCACAAGTACGCCAACCCCGCTGTGGACCAGCTGCTCGACCGGGCCCGGACGGAGACCGACCAGGCCGCGCGCAAGCAGCAGTACGAGCAGGCGGCCAAGCAGATCGTGGACGACGCCAGCTACATCTACCTGTACAACCCGGACGTGGCGCAGGGCTGGTCCAAGCAGGTCTCCGGTTACGAGGTACGCACCGACCGGGCCATCCGGTTCCGCGACGTGGCCCTCGCCCGGTGAGCCGGCGGAGAGCCGCGGATGGCCCGCTTCGTCCTGCGCCGGCTGCTGCAGTCGTGCGTCGTGCTGCTCGGCGTGACCCTCGTCGTCTTCCTCCTGCTCCAACTGGTCCCGGGTGACCCCGTCCGGGTGGCCCTCGGCACCCGCTTCGACCCGCAGACGTACGAGGCGCTGCGGGCTCGGGCCGGGCTGGACCAGCCCCTCGTCGCGCAGTACTTCGACTACCTCGGTCGGGCGCTGACCGGCGACCTCGGCGTCAGCTTCCGCAGTGGACGGCCGGTCACGTCGATCGTGCTGGAGCGGCTGCCCGCGACGCTGTCCCTGGCGGTGACCGCCGTCGTGTTCGCGACGCTGATCGCCTTCCCGCTGGGGATCCTGTCGGCCATCCGCAGCGGCTCGTTCGTCGACCACGCGGCGCGGGTGTTCAGCCAGTTCGGCGTCTCGGTGCCCGACTTCTGGATGGGCATCATGGGCATCCTGCTCTTCGCGGGGGTGCTCGGCTGGCTGCCACCCTCGGGGTACGTGGCCCTCACCGAGGACCCGGCCGGGTGGGCCTCCCACGTCGCCCTGCCGGCGGCGACGGTCGGCCTGGTCACCGCCTCGATCCTCACCCGGTTCATCCGTTCCTCGATGCTGGAGGTGCTGTCGGAGGACTACGTCCGCACCGCCGAGGCGAAGGGGCTGCGTACCCGGGTGGTGGTGTTGCGACACGTCCTGCGCAACGCGCTCATCCCGGTCGTCACCGTCGTGGCGGTGCAACTGGCCAGCCTGCTGGGCGGCGTGATCGTGATCGAGGTGCTGTTCGCCTGGCCCGGCATCGGTCGGCTCACCTACGACTCGGTGCAGGCCCGGGACTACCCCGTGCTCCAGGGCGCCATCCTGCTGGTGGCCGCGTTGTTCCTCCTGGTCAACCTCCTGGTGGACATCCTCTACGCCCGCCTCGATCCAAGGATCACGGTGCGATGAGCGAGCGTCAGCGAGTGGATCACCAGCTTACGGCGACCACCACCAGCAGCGGCGGTGGTGACGGGCAGCTGCGCCGGGCCCTGTCGGCGCTGCGCCACGATCCGCTGGCCCTGACCGGCAGCGCAGTCCTGGCGCTGCTGGTCGTGGTGGGCCTGGCCGGGTCGTGGCTGGCGCCCTCGGGCGTCAACGACGTGGATGTCGACCGGATGCTCCAGCCGCCCAGTTGGTCGCATCCCTTCGGCACCGACGAACTGGGCCGCGACGTGCTCAGCCGGGTGCTGGTCGCCGCCCGGGTGTCGCTGCAGGTCGGCCTGGTCAGCGTCGGGATCGCCCTGGTCGTGGGCGTGACTCTGGGGCTGTTCGCCGGCTACTACCGGGGCTGGCTGGACAACGTGCTGATGCGCTGCATGGACGTGCTGTTCGCGTTCCCGGTCCTGCTGCTCGCGGTGGCCATCGTGGCGGTGCTGGGGCCGGGGCTGACCACCGCGATGATCGCGATCGGGGTGGTCTACACCCCGATCTTCGCCCGGGTCACCCGGGCCGGGGTGCTCTCCGTCCGGGAGCAGGTCTTCGTCCGGGCGGCCGTCTCGATCGGCGCGTCCGACCTGCGCATCATGCGCCGGCACGTGCTGCCCAACATCGCGGCGCCGCTGATCGTGCAGACGTCACTGTCGCTGGCCTTCGCCATCCTGTCCGAGGCGGCGCTGTCCTTTCTCGGCCTCGGCGTGCAACCACCCGCGCCCGCCTGGGGCCGGATGTTGTACGACGGGCGCGGGTTCGTCACCGAGGCGTGGTGGCTCGGCGTGTTCCCCGGCGCCGCCATCTTCCTCACCGTCCTGGCGTTCAACCTGGTCGGCGACGCCCTGCGCGACGTGCTCGACCCCCGCCAGCTCACTGTCAGCGAGGCCAGGAGGAACAGCTGATGTCCGACCGGGCCGTACTGGCGGTCGAAGACCTGACCGTCACCATCGGCACCCGCCGGGGTCCGGCCCGGGCGGTCGCCGGTGTGGACTGGTCGGTGCGGGCGGGGGAGACCCTCGCCCTGGTCGGGGAGTCCGGCAGCGGCAAGAGCATGAGCGTACTCGCCGCCACCGGCCTCGCGCCCCGGTCGGCCCGGGTGACCGGCCGGGTCCACCTGCTCGGTACGGAACTCACCGGACTGCCCGGGGAAGACCGCCGCCGGATGCGGGGGCGGCATGTCGGCTTCGTCTTCCAGGACCCGATGACCTCGCTCAACCCGGTGCTGACGGTGGGCCGGCAGGTCACCGAGGCCGGCGAGGAACACCTCGGGCTGACCCGGCGCGCCGCTCGGGCCCGCGCCGTCGAACTGCTCGACCTCGTGGGCATCCCGTCCCCCGCCGAGCGGGTGGACGCCTACCCGCACCAGTTCTCCGGCGGCATGCGTCAGCGCGTGGTGATCGCCATGGCGTTGGCCTGCGAACCGGATCTGTTGATCGCCGACGAACCGACGACCGCCCTCGACGTCACCACCCAGGCCCAGATCGTCGAGCTGGTCGCCGACCTGCAACGGCGGCTGGGCACCGCGGTCGTCTGGATCACCCACGACCTCGGTGTCGTCGCCGGTATCGCGGACACGGTGGCCGTCATGTACGCCGGTCGCATCCTCGAGCAGGGCCCGGTCGACGCCGTCTTCACCAACCCGTCGCACCCGTACACCACTGCGTTGCTCGCCGCCCGACCCGACCCGGACGGCGGCGGCGACGAACTGGTCACCATCCAGGGTTCGCCGCCGAGCCCGCTGGACCTGCCCGCCGGCTGCGCCTTCTGGCCCCGCTGCCCGGTCCGCGGCGCCGCCCGCTGCGAGCACGAACTGCCGCCGCTGGTCCCGGTCGCGGCGGACCACCACGTGCGGACCTTCTACCCGCACCACACCGACGGGGGAGTGCCGACATGAGCGAACGAGTCACCAGGCTCAGGGCGCTGGTGCGTCAGGCCGGCGCGCAGCGCAGTGCCGGCATGAGCACGTCGCGCGAACCGGACGAGGTGGTGGCCGAGCTCGACGATCTCACCGTGTGGTTCCCGACGCCGGCCGGCATGGTCCGCGCCGTGGACGGCGTGTCGTTGCAGGTGCGCAGGGGCGAGACGCTCGGCCTGGTCGGCGAGTCCGGCAGCGGCAAGTCCACCACCGGTCTGGCGCTGCTGCGACTGGTCGACCCCACCTCCGGCGGCGTCCGGGTGGCCGGGCAGGACGTGACCCGATGGTCGCGACGGCGGCTGCGCGCCCTGCGCCGGCGGGTCGCCATGGTGTTCCAGGATCCGCACGCCTCTCTCGATCCACGCCGCACCATCGGGGCCAGCATCGCCGAACCGCTGATCGTGCACCGGCTCACCGACCGCGGCGCCGCCCGCCGCCACCGCGTCGAGGAACTGCTCGACATGGTCGGCCTGCGCCGTGACCTCGCCGACCGGCACCCACACGAACTCTCCGGCGGCCAGCGGCAGCGGGTGGGCATCGCCCGTGCCCTGGCCGGCGAGCCGGATCTGATCGTCCTCGACGAACCGATCGCGTCGCTCGACCTGAGCGTGCAGGCACAGATCATGAACCTGCTCCGCCGGCTGCAACGGGAGCTGGGACTGACCTACCTGTTCATCGCCCACGACCTCGCCGCCGTGGAGCACATGAGTGACCGGATGGCCGTGATGTACCTGGGTCGGATCGTGGAGAGCGGCACCCCGGCGCAGATCTGGCGGGAGCCGGCGCATCCGTACACCGCCGCCCTGCTCTCCGCGGTTCCCGTCGCCGACCCGCGAATCGAGCGGCAGCGCCGGCGGATCATCCTCAGCGGTGACATTCCCAGCCCGGTGGACCCGCCCGCTGGCTGCCGATTCCGGACCAGGTGCCCGCAGGCGCGGCCCGACTGCGCGAGCACCGACCCGGTGCTCGCCGAGGTCGGCCCCGAACACCGCGCGGCCTGCCTGTTCGCGGGGGATGCCGTGCGGGCGATGCGGACGCCGTGACGTCCGCCGTCGGCAAGGCTTGAAAACCTGTCAAGTTAGTGGGATATTCGGTGCGCGTCCGTCGCGGGCGGTCAGAGTTGCCGTGCCGGTACGCGGCCGAGCGCGACGGCTGATCCATCGCCGCCGAGGGGTGGCAGCCGGGCACCGAGGCCCGATTCGCGACCGCACCCACCACTGTCTTCAGTCCAAGTCAACTTAAAACGGGCACATTCCCTATTTATTTGGTCGGATTCATATAGTGCGGCTGCGCACTGGATGGAGGACCGGATCCCGATGAGGCACCGGATCAGAACGGCCATCGCCCTTGCCATGGTCACCGGCTTGGCGCTGACGGGCTGCGGTGGCGGCGACGCGGCGGCGGGCGGCTCGGCCACCCTGAACATCGTCGGCTTCGCGGTGCCCGAGGCGGCGAACAAGGCCATCGCCGCGGAGTGGAACAAGACCGACGCGGGCAAGGGGGTCAGGTTCAAGACCTCCTACGGCGCCTCCGGCGACCAGAGCCGCGCGGTCGTGTCCGGCCTGAAGGCCGACTACGTCCACTTCTCGGTGACCAGTGACGTGACTCGCCTGGTCGACGCCGGGCTGGTCGAGGAGAGCTGGGACGACGGCTCGAACAAGGGCATCGTCTCGTCTTCGGTCGTGGTGCTGGCCGTGCGCAAGGGCAACCCCAAGAACATCCAGGGGTGGGACGACCTGATCAAGCCGGGCATCGGCATCGTCACGCCCAACCCCGCGTCGTCCGGCGCCGCCCGGTGGAACGCTCTCGCCGCCTGGGGCCACATCGCCGCCAACGGCGGAACCGACGCCCAGGCGCAGGATTACCTGACCAAGCTCTTCGCCAACGTGGTGTCGCTGCCCAACAGCGGTCGCGACGCCACCACCACCTTCCTCGGTGGCACCGGCGACGTCCTGCTCGCCTACGAGAACGAGACGATCCTGGCCCGGCAGAACGGCGAGGAACTGGACTGGGTCCTGCCGGCGACGACCCTCCTGATCGAGAACCCGGGCGCGATCCTCAAGAACGCCGACCCGAAGGCGAAGGAGTGGCTCGACTTCGTGCTCGGTCCGCAGGGCCAGCGGCAGTTCGCGCTCACCGGCTTCCGGCCAATCATCGACGGGGTCGACACCGGCGGCGTCGAGGGCGCGCTCGACCCGAACAACCCGTTCCCGGCGCCCCAGAAGCTGCTCACGGTCGAGAAGGACTTCGAGAGCTGGTCGGCGCTGTCGAAGAAGTTCTTCGACGAGAGTGAGGGCATCGTCACCAAGGTCATCGCGGCCTCCGGGAAGGCAAAGTGACCTCGACCACGCTCGTCCCGGACCGGCCGGCGGGTAACCGCCGGTCGGCCCGGGGCGGTCTGCCGCTGACCCGGGTTTCCGGGTTGGGCCTCGGCGTGGCGATGGTGTGGTTCAGCCTGCTCGTGCTCATCCCGCTGGCGGCCGTGGCCGTGACCGCGTCGCAGGGTGGGTGGAGCGGGTTCTGGCGGACCGTGACCAACGAACAGACCGCCGCCACCATCCGCCTCACCGTGGGCACCGCGCTGCTCGTCACGCTGGTCAACATCGTCATGGGCACCCTGATCGCCTGGGTGCTGGTGCGGGACCGCTTCTTCGGCAAGCGTGCGCTGGAGATCCTCATCGACGTACCGTTCGCGCTGCCGACCATCGTCGCCGGTCTGGTGCTGCTGTCCCTGTACGGGCCGGGCAGCCCGCTCGGGGTCAACATCGCCAACACCCGGATCGCGGTCTTCCTCGCCTTCCTGTTCGTCACCCTGCCGTTCATCGTGCGTACCGTGCAGCCGGTGCTGGCCGAACTCGACCGGGAGGCGGAGGAGGCGGCGGCGTCGCTGGGAGCCAGCCGGTACACCACCTTCCGGCGGATCATCCTGCCGAGCCTCACCCCGGCCATCGCGGCGGGCGCCGCGCTGTCGTTCGCCCGCGCGGTCGGCGAGTACGGCTCACTGGTGCTGCTCTCCGGCAACCTGCCGATGCGAACCGAGGTGGCCTCGGTCCGGATCCTCAGCAGCATCGAGAACGACAATCCCGACAGCGCGGCGGCGGTCGCGGTGGTGCTGCTGGCCATCTCGTTGGCCGTCATCGTCGTGCTCGACGTCATCCAGCGGAGGGTGATGCGCCGTGGTTGACCGCTCGATTGCCGCCCGCACCCAGGTCGGTCGCCGTCCCGGTCGGTACGTCCTGCGGGGCGTGGTCACGGCGTACCTGTTCTTCCTGGTGGCGTGGCCGCTGTACCTCGTCGGCCGGAACGCGTTCGCCGACGGGTTCACCAACCTCAACGACATCCTCACCGATCCCGACGTGACCCACGCGCTGCGGCTCACCGTGGTCATCGCGGTGACCGCCGTGGTCATCAACACGGTCTTCGGGGTCGGCATCTCGATCCTGCTGGTCCGCTACGACTTCCCCGGCAAGCGGGCGCTCAACGCCCTGCTCGACATGCCGTTGTCGGTCTCGCCGATCGTCGTCGGGCTCGCCCTGGTCCTGGTCTACGGCGGCCGGGACGGCTGGTTCGGCCCGACCCTCGAAGCGGCCGGTCTGCAGATCATCTTCGCGGTGCCGGGCATGGTCCTGGCCACCGTCTTCGTGGCACTGCCGCTGGTCATCCGGGAGGTCGTGCCGGTTCTCCAGGAGGTGGGCGACGAGCAGGAGCAGGCCGCCCGCAGCCTCGGCGCCAACGCCCTGCAGACGTTCCGCCGGATCACCCTCCCGTCGATCAAGTGGGGCGTGATCTACGGAGTCGTGCTCAGCCTCGCCCGTTCGCTCGGCGAGTTCGGCGCGGTCAAGGTCGTCTCCGGCAACGTGCTCGGCCAGACCCGTACGGCCACCCTCGTGGTCGAGGAGAAGTACCTGAACTTCGACAAGGGCGGCGCGTACGCCACCGCCTTTCTCCTCGCTCTCGTCGCCGTCGCCTGCATCATCGTCGTATCCGTCCTCAGGCCGAAGGAAGACCGTTGAGCATCGAGATCGTCAACGTCGGCAAGCGTTTCGGAGACTTCGTCGCGCTGGACGATGTGTCGGTGAGTATCCCGTCCGGCCGGCTCACCGCCCTGCTCGGCCCCTCCGGCGGCGGCAAGTCCACGCTGTTGCGGATTGTCGCGGGCCTGGAACGCGCCGACACCGGAAAGATCGAGATCGAGGGCGTGGACGCGACCGGACTGCCGCCGCAGAAGCGCAACGTCGGCTTCGTGTTCCAGCACTACGCGGCGTTCAAGCACCTGTCGGTCCGGCGCAACGTCGCCTTCGGCCTGGAGATCCGTAAGCGGCCCAAGGACGAGATCCGGCGCCGCGTCGACGAACTGCTCGCGCTGGTCCACCTGGAACAGTTCGCCGACCGGCTGCCCGCGCAGCTCTCCGGCGGGCAGCGCCAGCGGATGGCCCTGGCCCGGGCGCTGGCCGTCGAGCCGACCGTGCTGCTGCTCGACGAGCCGTTCGGTGCGCTCGACGCCAAGGTCCGCAAGGAACTGCGGGACTGGCTGCGCCGGCTGCACGACGAGGTGCACGTCACCACCGTCTTCGTCACCCATGACCAGGAGGAGGCCCTCGAGGTCGCCGACGAGATCGTGGTGATCAACGACGGGCGGGTGGAACAGATCGGGTCGCCCGACGAGCTGTACGACCGCCCCGCCAACGAGTTCGTCATGCGCTTCCTCGGCCCGGTCACCCAGCTCGGCGACCAGCTGGTGCGCCCGCACGACCTGCAACTGTCCACCGACCCCGCCGATGCCTCCGGCGTGCCCGGCCGGGTCACCCGGGTCACCCGGATCGGCTTCGAGATCCGGGTCGAGGTCACCGCCGACGACGGTCAGACCGTGACGGTGACCCTCACCCGCAACGAGTTCCTCGCCCTGGGCATCCAGGTCGACTCCACGGTGCGGGTCCGGCTCGCCCCGAACAGCCCCACCACGACGACGTCGGCGCCCGCGCAACGAGCTGCGGCGCCCAGCCTCGCCGCAACCCACTAGTAGATCAACCCGCGCCGATCAACGGGTACGGCGCAAGATCGTGCTTGATCCCGGATCGAGTGGCATCCCCGCGACCACGAGGCCACTCGATCCGGGATCAAAGCGCGCGCAACGGCTGTGAGGCGTCAGCCCTTGTCGGCGCCTTCGTTCGCGTCACGGACGAAGTAGCGCTGGAAGAAGACGAAGATGATCGCCACAGGGATGGTGGCGAGCAGCGCCGCGCCGAGCTTCAGCGGGTACTGGGTGCCCTTGCCGAGCGATCCGCTGACCAGGTCGGCGAGGCCCCGGGGCAGGGTGAACAGGTTGGGATCCTGTACCGAGACCAGGCTGTGCGGGAACTCGTTCCAGGTGCCCTGGAAGGACAGGATGGTCAGGGTGATCAACGCCGGCTTCGCCATCGGCAGCACCACCGACCAGTAGGTGCGGAAGATGCTCGCGCCGTCGATGCGGGCCGCCTCCTCCACGCTGACCGGGATGGACTCGAAGAACTGCTTCATGATGAACACGCCGGCGGCGTCGGCGAGCAGGGGCACGATCAGACCGGCGTAGCTGTTGTAGATGCCGAGCTGGTTGAGCACCAGGAACTTGGGGATCAGCAGCACCACACCCGGCACCGCCATCACGGCGATGACCGCCGCGAAGAGTCCCGACCGGCCCCGGAAACGCAGCCGGGCCAGCGCGTACCCGGCGAGGGAGCAGAAGAAGACCCGCCCGGTGGTGGCCACCAACGTCACCAGCAGGGAGTTGCCGAGCCAGACCGGGAAGTTGGTGCCGGTGAAGATCCGGACGAAGCCGTCGAGCACCACCTGGTCGGGGATCGGCGAGAGCGGGTTGGCGGCGGCGTCGGGCTCGGTCTTGAGCGAGTTCCCGATCTGGATGACGAACGGGTACAGGAAGACCAGCGAGAAGAAGACCAGGATGGCGTACCCGAGGAACCGGCTGGCCAGGGTACGGGCGCCCCGGTCGCCGCGGCGCCGGGTGGGCGTCGCCGGACGGTCGGCCAGTGCGGTCACTTCGCGGCTCCTTCCGATACGCGCCGGCGCCGCCGGCCCCAGCGGGGTCGGTCGGGGTCCCGGTCGGCCATCACCCGGCGCTGCACCAGGGTGAGCACGATGATGATCAGGAACAGGACGAACGAGATCGCCGCGCCGGATCCGTAGTCGAAGTCCCGGAACGCGGTGCGGTACGACAGGTACGCCGGAGTGACGGTGGTCTTGGCCGGGTCGCCCTGGCTCATCACGTACACCTGGTCGAAGACCTGCCAGGAGCCGATCAGGCCGAGGGTGAGCACCAGGAACGTGGTCGGCTTGATCATCGGCAGGGTGACGTGACGGAATCGCTGCCAGCGGCTCGCGCCGTCCAGCGTGCTCGCCTCCTCCAGGGTGACCGGCACGTTCTGCAGGGCGGCGAGGAACATCAGCATGAACGTGCCGGAGGTGGTCCAGACCACCAGCGAGATGATGGACATCATCGCGACGCTGGGACCGGACAACCACTCCCACCAGGTCAGCCCGAGCGGTCCGCCCTGGGTCAGCGCGGCGGGCGGGCTGTCCACGCCAACCACCCCGAGCAGCAGGTGCAACACGCCCCTGGAGTCGGCGAACCACTGCGGCCCGCTGATGCCGAACATCCGCAGCAGGCCGTTGACCGCGCCGGAGTTGGCGAACAGGAACAGGAAGACCACGCTGATCGCCACCGAGCTGGTGACCGACGGGAAGTAGAAGGCGGTCCGGAAGAAGCTCTTGCCCTTGAGCAGCCGGTTGTTGACCACCAGGGCCAGCCCGAGGGCGAGCACCGTCTGTGTCGGCACGACGAGCGCCACGTAGTAGATGTTGTTGCGGATGGCGGTCATGAAGTCCCGGCGGTCCAGGCCGTCTTCGGTGAACAGCCGGGTGTAGTTGTCGGTGCCGACGAACGGCACCTGACTGGTGAACGGACTGCCCTGCCCGTTCCAGTCGGTCAGGCTGACCCAGAGCGCCATCAGGATCGGCAGCAGCAGGAACAGCCCGAGGATGACGATCACCGGCGCGACGAACAGCCAGCCGGCGATGTTCTCGTTGGCGCGTACGCCGCGACCGCCCCGCCTGCGGCCGTCGCCCGGCCCGCCGGTCGCGGTCGCTGCTCCCGCCAGCACGTTCGTCGCCATCTCCCCTCCCTCCGGTCGGGTGAAAGCAGGGGCCCCTTCTTAACGCCTGCGGTATAGGAAGGGGCCCCTGCAATCACTCAGCTACCGCCGAGCGCGGCCTTCGCGTTCTTGTCGTAGTTGGCCAGGATGCTCTTCGGGTCGCCGTTGGCCAGACCCTGCAGACCGGCCTCCAGGTCCTGCAGGACGCTGTCCATCTTCGGGGCGTTCACCGGGCCGTGGGCGTACGCGGCGCCGTCGATGAACGGCTTGTCGGCGGGGAACTCGGCGGTGTACTGGTCGCGTACCGACTCCCGGGACGGCATCACGCCAAACGCCTTGGCGAAGGCCATCTGCTGCTCGCCGCTGGTCATCGCCTCGACGAACTTGATCGCCTGCTCCTTGTACTTGCTCTTGGCCGCGATGCCCCAGCACTGCGTGAAGGAGAGGGTACCCTTCCCCTTCGGGCCGGCCGGCAGCTCGACGACCTGGTACTTCACCTTCGGGAAGTCGTTCTGCAGGGCACCCTTGATCCAGTTGCCCTCGATGGTCATCACCACCGAGCCCTTGCCGAACGCCTCACCGGACCAGCCCGCGTCGAGCTGCTTCGGGAACTGGGCGAGTCCGTCGGTGATCAGCCCCTTGACGTAGGTCAGCGCCTCGACGTTCTCCGGGGTGTCGCCGGTGGCGGTCTTGCCGTCGTCGCTGAGCAGCCAGCCGCCGTTCTGCACGAAGAAGGCGCCGATGCGGTCCCGGGTGTCGCCGAGCGCCAGCGGCACCATGCCCTTGGCCTTGATTTTCTTCGCGGTGGCGGTGAGCTGGTCCCAGGTGGTCGGCACGTCGGCGTCGGTCAGGCCGGCCTTCGCCCACAGCTCGGTGTTGATCTGGAGGGCGAGGGTGGAGAAGTCCTTGGGCGCGCAGTACAGCTTGCCGTCGTAGGTGAAGGTGTTACGCAGGCTCTCGTGGAAGTCCCCGACGTTGCTGATCTTGTCGCCGTACGGCTCGAGGGCGCCGACGCTGGCGTAGTCGGCGAACCGGCTGGCGTCGACGTAGAACACGTCCGGCGGGTTGCCGCCGGCCAGTCCCTGGCCCAGCTGCTGCGTCAGGTCCTGCGCGGGGGTGACGGTGGCCTGGTTGCCGGAGGCGCTGGCCCAGGCCGCCGCCGCGTCCTGCACGGCCTTGGTCTCGGCGTCGCCGGAGGAGCCGATCATGATCTGCAGACTGGCCGGCCCGGTGGACTGGGTGGTCTCGCCGGCGGGGTCGTCGAAGCCGCTGCCGCAGGCGGTCGAGCCGAAGAGCGCGGCGGCGGTGAGGCCGGCCACGGCGACTCGGGTGAGAACGCGGGGTGTCATCGTACTTTCTCCTGAGGTGAGGGACGGGGAGTCAGGCGAGGTGCCGCAGGACCAGTTCGGGTCGTAGCAGCACCTGCCGCGGGTCGCGGTGCGGCCCGTCGAGGAGGTCGGTGAGCAGGTCGACGCAGCGGGCGGCGGCGTCGCCGAGGGGTTGGCTGACGCTGCTCAGGCCGATTGCCGCGGCGACCGGGGTGTCGTCGAAGCCGATCACCGGCAGGGTGGTGCCGGCCGTGCGCAGGGCCTGGAGAGCGCCGAGGGCGAGCGAGTCGCTGGCACAGACGAGGGCGGTGGGTGGGGTGGGTCGAGCGAGCAGTTCGCGCGTCGCACGGGCGCCCTCGGCGATGCCGTCCTCGGTCTCGGCGTCGAGCCCGTCGGGGTCGACGCCGGCGCCGAGCAGGGCACGATGCCAGCCCGCCCGCCGGTCGTCGCCGACGCCCGAACCGGCCGGCCAGCCGATGAAGCCGATCCGGAGATGGCCGGCGGCGACGAGGTGGGCGGTCGCCTCCCGGGTGCCGGCGGCGCCGTCGACGTCGACCCAGCTGTGCGCCTCTGGGTGGTCCCACGGCCGGCCGAAGGTGACGAACGGGATCTCGCGTTCGGCCAACCAGGCGGTGCGCGGGTCACCGTGGTCGGTGCCGGTGATCACGAACCCGTCCAGGTCGTACGCGCTGAGCAGGTCGCCGTACGTGGCGATCTCGCGATCGTCGTCGGCGGCGGTGTAGAGCATCACCCGGTAGCCGGATGCCTCGGCGGTCTCGGTGAGCCCGTGCAGGAAACGGTCGAGTACCGAGCCGTTGATGCCGTCCCGGGTCGGCTCGATACGCACCGCGATCAGCCGGGAACGGCCGGTACGCATCTGGCGGGCGGCCTGGTTCGCCCGGTAACCGAGTGTGACGATCGCCTCCTGCACCCGTTGCCGGGTCTCCGGCCGCACGATGTGTGGCGCGTTGATGACGTTGGACACGGTCTGCCGGCTGACCCGGGCGTGCCGGGCCACCGTGGCAATGGTCACCTTTTCCGCCACATCACGCCTTTCGAGGGGCTTGAACGATCCAATTTGGATGGGGCAGGATTGGATCGTTCAAGTTGCTGGAGTGTTTCGGACTCTGCACCCTCTCGGAACCGCCTGTCAAGACGCCGTTCCATAACGAACCTGGAGCCGTACGTGACCGCACGCCACCTGCAACCCCTGCTGCACGATCTGGTGGGGGTAGTCCTCGCTCCCACCAGTGCACTCGGGGATCCCGCCGGGCAGATTCGGCCGCTCGGTGTCCAGGGCGTCTTCCACGCCGACAGCCGCGTCCTGTCCCGCGCCGAGTTGCGCGTCGACGACCACGAGCCCGAATCGATCGGCCACGCGCCCGTGACCGCCCACGCCACCCGCTTCGTCGGGCTGGCCCGTTGGCTCGGCGACCCCGGCGCCGACCCGACCGTCCGTATCGAGCGGACCCGCCGACTCGACCCGCACGGCCTCACCGAGGAGATCCGCATCGTCTCCACTGCCGCCGTGCCGGTGCAGGCCACGGTCACCCTCGACCTCGGCTCCGACCTCGCCCCGATCGAGCGGGTGAAGAGCGGCTTCACCAGCCCGCCGCTGCCGGCGCAGGTATCGGCGCCGGGGCAGCTCAGCTGGGCCACCGGCGGCACCACGGTCACCGTCACCGCCGCCGACGCGGAACTCGATCTCGCCGGCGACCGTGCCACCGCACCCCGCCTGACCTGGCCGGTCAGCCTCGAACCCCGGGCCAGCCTGACCCTGAACTGGCGGCTCACCGTCTCCGACCCCCGCGCTGTCGTCGCGTACCCGCCGGCCGAGCCGACCTGGTCCCAGCCGCAGGTGCACGCCGACGACCGGCGGCTCGGCCGGCTGCTGCAACGCTCCCTCGACGACCTGCACGCGCTGCGTCTGGCCGACCCGGAGGCACCCGGCGACGTCTTCCTCGCCGCCGGCGTGCCCTGGTTCCTCACCCTCTTCGGCCGCGACAGCCTCTGGGCCGCCCGGATGATGCTGCCGCTCGGTACCGAGCTGGCCGCCGGCACCCTGCGGGTGCTGGCCCGGCGTCAGGGCCGGCGTACCGACCCGGCCACCGGGGAGCAGCCCGGCAAGATCCTGCACGAGCTGCGCCGCGGCGAGGTCAGCCTGCCCGATGTGGGTCTACGGCTGCCGCCGGCCTACTACGGCACCGTGGACGCCACCCTGCTCTGGGTCAACCTGCTGCACGACGCTTGGCGCTGGGGGCTGCCCGCCGATCGGATCGAGCCCCTGCTCCCGCACCTCGACGCCGCGCTCGGCTGGCTCCGCGACCATGCCGACGCCGACGGCGACGGCCTGCTCGAATACATCGACACCACCGGACACGGGCTGTCCAACCAGGGTTGGAAGGACTCCGGCGACGCCATCCGGTTCCGCGACGGGAGCCTGGCCAACGCGCCGATCGCTCTCGCCGAGGTGCAGGGCTACGCCCACGAGGCCGCCGTCAACGGGGCTGCTCTGCTCGACGCGTTCGACCGGCCGGGCGCCGACCGGTGGCGCGAGTGGGCCGCCCAGCTCGCCGCCCGGTTCCGGGCCGCCTACTGGGTCGACGGACCGCACGGCCCCCAGCCGGCCCTCGCGCTGGACCGCGACAAGCGCCCGGTCAACTCGCTGACCAGCAACATCGGTCACCTGCTCGGCACCGGCCTGCTGGACGGCGACGAGCAGGCGCAGGTCGCCCGGCTGCTCGGCACCGACGCCCTGGCCGGGGCGTTCGGGCTGCGTACGATGTCGACCCACGACGCCGGCTTCAGCCCGCTGTCGTACCACTGCGGCTCGGTCTGGACCCACGACACCGCGATCGTGCTCGCCGGCCTGGCCCGTGCCGGGTTCCACGAGCCGGCCCTGCGCCTGGCCGACGGGCTGCTCGCCGCCGCCGAGGCGTTCGACTACCAGCTGCCGGAGCTGCACAGCGGCGACGACCGGTCCGTGCTCGGCCGTCCGGTGCCGTACCCGGCCGCCTGCCGTCCCCAGGCCTGGTCGGCCGCCGCTGCGGTGTCGCTGCTGCACGTCGCCGCCGGCGTCTACCCCGACGTACCCGCCGGCACCGTCCGCGTGGCCCCGCTGGCCGGCCCGCGCCTCGGCGGGCTGTCGGTGACCGGCCTGCGGGTCGCCAACGGGGAACTCGGCGTCACCGTCGACACCTCCGGGCAGGCCACGGTCTCGGGCCTGCCGGCCGGGCTGACCGTGACCACGACCGCGATCCCCGCCCAGCGCACCGCCCCGGCGGAGACCGGGGCCCGGTGACCGCCGGGCGGCCGGTGCCCAGCGCGAACCTGACGCTGGGCACCGGCCGCCCCGACCGGCTCGGGCAGCACGGCGCTCGTCACGTTCGGCGGCCCGCCCGACGCGTGAACGTCGGAGGCCCCGACCGTTCAGGACGAGTCGACGGCGTGGCGTCGTTCGAGGCTGTCGAGGATGAGGTCGAGGCCGAAACCGAACTCGTCGGCGTAGCTGTAGTCCCGGCCCACGACCTGGTTGGTGATCATCTCCACCAGGTGTGGGTACTCGTCGGTTGACAGCGCGGGTTGGATCTGGTCGACGAACTCGTGGACCTCCTCGTCGGCGTCGAACGGCAGGTTGAGTTCGGTCAGCACGAAGCCGTACACGTAGGCGTCGATCGCCGAGAACGCGTGTGCCGCCAGGGTGACCGAGAAGCCGTTGCCGCGCAGGCACCCGAGCACCGCGTCGTGGTGCCGGAGCAGGGCCGGCCCGGGGGAGCGGCGCGACTCGATGAGGCCCAGCGCCCAGGGATGCCGAGACAGGGCGCGCCGGCTCGACTCGGCGCGGTCGACCATCGCCGGCCGCCACGGCCGTTGCGGCTCGGGTAGCTCGATCTGCGTGAAGATCCAGTTCGCGAGGCCGTCGAGCAGCGCGTCCTTGCCGGCTAGGTGGTGGTAGAGCGACATCGCCTCGACGCCGAGTTCCTTGCCGACGTTGCGCATGCTCACCTGGGCGACCCCACCGCGGTCGGCGACCCGTACCGCCGCCTCGATGATGCGGCCGTGGTTGAGCGCTGGGCGACGGGCCATCACGAAGCTTCTCCGTTACCGATTGCCGACTTACGGCCGTAAGGCTAGCATCTGGCGAAACTTACAGGCGTAAGGAGGGTGTCATGCTGGCTGCAGTCATGGATCGATACGGGCCACCCGACGTGGTACGCGTCGCCGAGGTCGCCCGGCCGCGACCGCGCGCCGACGAGGTACTGGTACGGGTCAGGGCCGCGGCGGTGACCTCGGCCGACTCGCGTATCCGGGGTGCCCGGTTCCCGGCCGGGTTCGGCGTACCCGCGCGGCTGGCGTTCGGCATCGTCCGGCCCCGACGGCCAACCCTGGGCAGTTCCTTCGCCGGGGTGGTGGAGCACGTAGGCTCGCGGGTCGGCGACTTCGCCGCCGGTGACGAGGTGTGCGGCATGACCGGCGTGAAACTCGGCGCGCACGCCGAGTACGTCGCGGTGCGGGCGGACCGGCTCGCCCGCAAGCCAGCCGAGGTCACCCACGAGGAGGCCGCCGGGCTGCTGTTCGGTGGCACGACGGCGCTGTTCTTCCTGCGCGACAAGGCGGGCGTCGGTCCCGGTACCTCAGTGCTCGTCAACGGTGCGTCCGGTGCGGTCGGCACCAACGCCGTCCAACTCGCCCGGCACTTCGGCGCCACCGTCACCGCGGTGACAAGTGCGGCGAACACCGAACTGGTCACCAAACTGGGTGCCGACCGGGTCGTCGACTACGCCGACGACGGCCTCGGCGCCACCTCCGAACGATTCGACGCCGTGCTCGACGTTGTCGGCAACCTGTCGATCGCCTCCGGCCGGCGCCTGCTCAGCGCCAAAGGCGTACTGCTGCTCGCCGTCGCGAGCCTGGTGGACACGATCCGGGCGCGCGGCAACGTGGTGGCCGGTGCCTCGCCCGAACGTGTCGCCGACTTCGACCTCCTGCTCCGGCTCGCGGCCGACGGCGAGATCGTCGTCGTGCTCGACCAGATCCACGACCTCGAACACATCGTCGACGCCCACCGGCGCGTCGACACCGGCCACAAGGTCGGCAACATCGTGGTGCGCCCGTAGCCGCGCCGCTGTCGCGGCACGGATACTCCTGGCGCCGACGACCTGCGGGCCAACCGGCTCGCCGCGGCGGTCCGGGACTGCCTGGCGGGCTGAGGTCCTTACGCCCGCGCCGGCATTCGTCGGCCCCCGCTCGCCCCTACCGGCGCGGTTCTCCAGGCTCTGCGCCCGGCACCACGGCCCGGTTGAGCCGGTCGACGTCCAGACCGGACCGGCGATGTCTTGGTTACGCTGAGTCCACACCGGCCGGTGCCGCGGTCGCGCTTCCACGGCTCTGCCTCCACCGCCCTGACCTGCGGCAACTCCGCCGCTCGGAGGACTCACGGCTTCGTTACGAGACCGTGACCGCCGGATTTCGAGCGAGGTGTTGACCAACGCTATGTGAGCGCTAACACTTGGCGTCCAAGTGCGACCCACGCAGGCGTCTGACGGCGCGAGTTCCAGATTGGGGAAGCCAGTGAGCAGAAGAATCCTGGCCGCTCTCGGTAGCGCTGTACTGGCGCTCAGTATGGCGGCTTGCAGCGGTGAGGGTGCCGGCAGCGGCGGCAACAGCGGCGACAAACCAGCCGACCTGACCATCGGCGTCTCGATGCCGACCCAGACCTCCGAGCGGTGGATCGCCGACGGCAACTCGGTCAAGGAGAAGCTGGAGGCCAAGGGCTACAAGGTCGATCTCCAGTACGCCGGCGACGACATCCCCACCCAGTCCCAGCAGATCGACCAGATGATCACGCGGGGTGCCGACGTGCTCATCATCGCGGCCATCGACGGCACCGCGCTGAGTGGACAGTTGCAGGCGGCGGCCGAGGCGAAGATCCCGGTCATCGCCTACGACCGGCTCATCCGGGACAGCCCGAACGTCGACTTCTACGTCAGCTTCGACAACTACAAGGTCGGCGTCGCGCAGGCCAGCGCACTGCTGGTCGGTCTCGGCGTGCAGAACAAGGACGGCTCGAAGGGCAGCGCGTCCGGGCCGTTCAATATCGAGCTGTTCGCCGGCTCGCTCGACGACAACAACGCGCACTTCTTCTTCAACGGCGCGATGGACACCCTCAAGCCCTTCATCGACGACGGCACGCTCAAGGTGAAGTCCGGGCAGACCAAGATCGAGCAGGTGGCGATCCTGCGGTGGCAGCAGGAGGGCGCGCAGAAGCGGATGGAGGACCTGCTGACGTCGAGCTACAACGACGGCACCAAGGTCGACGGTGTGCTGTCGCCGTACGACGGTCTGTCCCGGGGCATCATCACCGCGCTGCAGAACGCCGGCTACGGCGGGGCCAACAAGATCTCGGTGGTGACCGGGCAGGACGCCGAGATCGCATCGGTCAAGCTGATCAACGACGGGGTCCAGAACTCCACCATCTTCAAGGACACCCGACTGCTGGCCGAGCAGGCCGTGGTCGCCGCCGAGGCGTTCCTGCAGGACAAGACGCCGGAGGCCAACGACACCAACACCTACAACAACGGGGTCAAGGTCGTCCCGTCGTACCTGCTGCCGGTGCAGACCGTCTACAAGGACGAGATCAAGCCGGTGCTGATCGACTCGGGCTACTACACCGCCGAGGAGGTCGCCGTCGGCCAGGCCAAGGGCTGACGGTGTGGTCGGGCCCGGCGGCGGACGCCGCCGCCGGGCCCGACCTCCACTCGGACCGACCACCCTCCCAGAACCGATCTAGACGCGCAGGACGGTGAGCATGGACGACAACATCCTCGAGATGCGTCACATCACCAAGACGTTCCCCGGGGTTGCGGCGCTCCAGGACGTCTCGCTCGCCGTACGCCGCGGGGAGATCCACGCCATCTGCGGCGAGAACGGTGCCGGCAAGTCCACGCTGATGAAGGTGCTGTCGGGGGTGTACCCGTCCGGCAGCTTCGACGGCGAGATCCTCTTCGACGGCGAACCGGTGCACTTCCGTGGCATCCGGGACAGCGAGGACCACGGCATCGTCATCATCCACCAGGAACTCGCCCTGGTGCCGTACCTGTCGATCGCCGAGAACATCTTCCTCGGCAACGAACGCCGCGGTCGTAGCGGGCTGATCGACTGGAACCGCACCAACGCCGACGCGGCGGCACTGCTGGCCTCCGTCGGACTGCAGGAGAACGCGGTCACGCCGGTCGTGCAGCTCGGCGTCGGCAAACAGCAACTGGTGGAGATCGCCAAGGCGCTGTCCAAGAAGGTCAGGCTGCTCATCCTCGACGAGCCGACCGCCGCGCTCAACGACATCGACTCGGCGCACCTGCTCGACCTGATGCGCCGGCTCCGCGAGCAGGGCATCACCTGCATCATGATTTCGCACAAGCTCAACGAGATCACCGCCGTCGCCGACTCGACCACGGTGTTGCGGGACGGGCGGACCGTGGAGCGGCTCGACATGGGATCGGGCGAGGTGACCCAGGAGCGGATCATCCGCGGCATGGTCGGGCGGGACCTGGACAGCTTCTACCCCGACCGGGTCTCCACACCGGGCGACGAGGTGCTGCGGATCGAGGACTGGTCGGTGCGGCACCCGACCCAGGACCGGCTGGTGGTCGACGGCGCCAGCCTCGACGTACGCGCCGGCGAGGTGGTCGGCATCGCCGGGCTGATGGGGGCCGGGCGCACCGAGTTGGCGATGAGCGTCTTCGGCCGGTCGTACGGCCGGGACGTCACCGGGCGCCTCTTCATGCACGGCAGGGAAATCAAGGCACGCTCCGTCGCGGAGGCGATCGACAACGGCATCGCGTACGCGACGGAGGACCGCAAGCGCTTCGGGCTCAACCTCATCGAGGACATCCGGCGCAACGTGTCGTCCGCCGCGTTGCGCAAGCTCGCGCGATTCGGGTGGGTGCACGACAACGAGGAGATCAAGGTCGCCGAGACCAGCCGGCGCGACATGAACATCAAGGCGCCGAGCGTGATGTCACTGGTCGGCAAGCTCTCCGGGGGCAACCAGCAGAAGGTCGTCCTGTCGAAGTGGCTGTTCACCGATCCGGACGTGCTGATCCTGGACGAGCCGACCCGTGGCATCGACGTCGGGGCGAAGTTCGAGATCTACACGATCGTCAACCGGTTGGTCGCCGAGGGCAAGGCGGTCATCATCATCTCCTCCGAGCTGCCCGAGCTGCTCGGCATGTGCGACCGGATCTACACGTTGTCGGCGGGCCGGATCACCGGCGTGCTGCCGGTCGGTGAGGCGACCCAGGAGAAGCTCATGGAACTCATGGCGAAGGACAAGGAAGTCGTCGGATGACCAGCACCAAGCCCTCCTCGGCGGCGGAGAAGCCGACCGAGAGTGCTCCCGCCGCCGCACTGCACGTGGGAACCAGTGACCCCCGTACGCTGATCTTGAACAACCTGCGACAGAGCGGTATCTTCGTCGCCCTTGTCGTCATCGTCGCGCTCTTCGCGTTCCTGACCGAGGGCCTCCTGCTGAGTCCGGGCAACATCACCAACATCGTCCTGCAGTACTCCTACATCCTGGTGCTCGCGATCGGCATGGTCATCGTGATCATCGGCGGGCACATCGACCTGTCCGTCGGTTCGGTGGTGGCGCTGACCGGCGCGGTCTCCGCGGTGGTCGTGATCCGGCAGGGCCAGCCGTGGTGGGTAGGCGTGCTGGCGGCAATCGCCGTGGGGCTCGCGGTCGGCGCCTGGCACGGCTTCTGGGTGGCGTACGTCGGAATCCCCGCGTTCATCGTGACCCTGGCGGGCATGCTGCTGTTCCGCGGCCTGACCCTCCGGGTGCTCGACAACATCTCGCTGTCGCCGTTCCCGACCGAGTACAACCAGATTGCGGCCGGCTTCCTCAACGGGCTGATCGGCGGCGACGGCTACGACGCCTTCACCCTGCTCATCGGTGCCCTCGCGGTGGCCGGCTACATGGTGAGCTGCTTCCGCACCCGGGTGGCGCGCATCCGCTACCAGCAGCCCGTCGAGTCCTTCGCGCTGTTCGTCGCGCGGATGGTGCTGGTCGGCGCCGTGGTCATGTACTTCGCCTGGCAGTTGGCCCACGCGCGGGGCCTGCCCATCGTGCTGATCATCCTCGCGGTGCTGGTGCTCGTCTACGGTCTGCTCACCCGGCGTACGGTCTTCGGCCGGCAGGTCTACGCGATCGGCGGTAACCTCTCCGCGGCGATGCTGTCCGGCGTGAAGGTCCGTACCGTCAACTTCTGGATCTTCGTCAACATGGGCTTCCTGGCCGGGGTGGCGGGGGTCATCTTCTCCTCGCGATCCAACGGTGCCCAACCCGGGGCCGGCAACATGTTCGAACTCGACGCAATCGCCGCGGCCTTCATCGGTGGCGCGGCCGTCACCGGTGGCGTCGGCACCGTCGTGGGCGCCATGGTCGGTGGCCTGATCATGGCGGTGATGAGCAACGGGATGCAGTTGATGGGTGTGGACCTGTCGATGCAGTGGGTGGTGAAAGGACTGGTACTGCTGGTCGCCGTGGCCTTCGACGTCTACAACAAGCGGCGCGCCGGCGCGAGCCGCTGACGGGTCCGGTGTTGGCCCGGTCCGATGCGGACGGCTTGACGCCATCTCACGAATTGGGAAACACTCCCTCGCGTCAGCTGCCCGCATCACCGCTGATGCCGGAGGTCGGATTGGTCCAGGAGGAGATCCGTCGGCGCAATGCCGGCATCCTGCTGCGGCACGTACACCTGGGCGGCGCGGTGTCCCGCGCCGAGCTGGCCGAGCGGATGGGGCTGAACCGCAGCACCATCATGGCGCTGACGACCGAGTTGACCCGGGTGGGTCTGGTCCACGAGGAACTGCCCACGGACACCCGCCGGGCCGGCCGACCGTCGCTGATGGTGCGGCCCGCGTCCGACCGGTTCTACGTGCTCGCCTTCGACGTCGCCGTGGACCGGCTGGTCGCCGCCCGGGTGGGGTTGGGCGGATCCATCCTGGACCGCCGGACGGCGGTACGCCCGCGCGCCGGGCCCGACCTGCACCGCGTGGTCGAGGTCCTCGCCCGGTTCGGCCGGCAACTGCACCGCGCGGCACCGCCGGACGCGACGTGCGTCGGCGTGGGCGCCTCGTACTGCGGCATGATCCGGCCGGGGGACGGGATGGTGCGCTTCGGGCCCGACCTGGGCTGGGTGGACCAGGCGTTCGGCGCCGAACTCGGTCGCCGCCTCGGTCTCGGCCTGCCGGTGACGGTGGGCAACGAGGCGCATCTCGGCGCGCAGGCCGAGCAGCAGCGCGGCGCGGGTGTCGGCCTCGAGAACCTCATCTACCTGCACGGTGACGTCGGTGTCGGCGGCGGGATCATCGTCGGGGGCCGGTTGCTGGGCGGCGACGGCGGGTACGGCTGCGAGCTTGGGCACATGGTGGTGAACCCGTACGACGGGAGGCCCTGCGGCTGCGGCTCGTACGGTTGCCTGGAGGCGGAGGTCGGGGAGCGGGCCCTGCTGGACGCCGCCGGCCGGTCCGCCGAGCTGTTCGGTCGCGATGCGATCCGGTCGGTGGCGGACGACGCCGACCGGGGCGACCCGGCGGCCCGGGAGGCGCTGCGCCGCGTCGGCGACTGGCTCGGCATCGGCGTGGCGAACCTGATCAACCTGTTCAACCCGGGCATGGTGGTCTTCGGCGGAATGCTGTGCGACCTGTATCCCGGCGCGGCGGCTCAGGTACGCGGCCGGATCGCCCGCAACGTACTGCCGGTCGCCCGGGAAAACGTACGACTGCGCACCGCGGCGCTCGGCGACGACGCCACCCTGGTCGGTGCCGCCGAACTCGGCTTCTCCCCGTTGCTCGCCGACCCGCTGAGATGGGCCGTCGGCCCGGGGCGTCGAGCCACCGCCGGAGCCGCCGACGCGGATTGTCGCACTGCCGCCGGAACCGCCGACGCGGCCCGGAACTGCCGATGACGACCACCGACCACAGATCGACATATGTAATGTTGTCGCTGACAGTTGGGCTGCGGATGGGCCGAGCATTTCCATAGACCGGTGTCGAAATTCGCGGGTATCGTGGCGAGGTGCCGGCCGCCCCTGAACATGCATGTCGAACGTGGTCGAGGGCCGTGATCGCCGCCCCGTCCGCAGGCGTGCGAGGGGCTGGTTCGGCTAGATCTGGACCACCTTCGGCGATCGATACTGTTAACGCTCATTCAGGGGTAGAAGGGGGGCGACCCTGGCGGTGGTCGGGTGTCCCACGTCGGCGGTCGCGTCGGCGTCGACCGGGTCACCGGACGGAGATATCCGGCCTCCTGGCGCTTGGGCGGTGGCGGTCCCGGCTGCGATTCCGGCCGGTTCGAGCGGTGGCATGGGGGGAGTGAGCCGGGTCTGTCCGCCGGGTCCGGGCCGAGGTGGGGGGGCCTGGCGGTGCGCTCCGTTACGGAGCTGTTGCCACTAGGCGTCTTGACGGCATGGTATGTGAGCGTTAACACTGAGGTTCGTCATCGGCCGGAGGTTTGAATATGAGCGGTGTGGACGTAGCGGGCGATCGGTACGTCGTCGGGGTCGACTACGGCACCCTGTCGGGGCGGGCCCTGGTGGTCCGGGTTCGCGACGGTGCCGAGCTGGGAACCGCGGTGCACGAGTACCGCAACGCGGTCATCAGCTCCACCCTGCCGGACGGCGACACGCCCCTGCCACCCGACTGGGCCTTGCAGGATCCCGAGGACTACCGCGACGTACTGCGTAACGCCGTACCCGCCGCCGTGGCCGCCGCCGGCGTGGACCCGGGCGACGTCATCGGCATCGGCATCGACTTCACCGCCTGCACCGTCCTGCCGACGCTCGCCGACGGCACCCCCCTGTGCGAGGTGCCGGAACTGCGCCAGCGTCCGCACGCCTGGGTCAAGCTCTGGAAGCACCACGCCGCCCAGCCGCACGCCGACCGGATCAACGCGCTGGCGCACGAGCGCGGCGAGCCGTGGATCGGCCGCTACGGCGGCAAGATCTCCGCCGAGTGGCAGTTCGCCAAGGGGTTGCAGATCCTGGAGGAGGACCCGGAGGTCTACCACCGGGCCGAGCGCTTCATCGAGGCCGCGGACTGGATCGTGTGGCAGCTGTGCGGCGTCGAGACCCGCAACGTCTGCACCGCCGGTTACAAGGGCATCCTGCAGGACGGCCAGTACCCGTCGACGGACTACCTGACCGCACTCAACCCCGGCTTCGGCGACTTCGTGGCCAAACTGGACGGTCCACTGATGCCGCTGGCCGGCAAGGCCGGGGAACTGACCGCGCGGGCCGCCGCGTGGACCGGCCTACCGGCCGGGATCGCGGTCGCGGTCGGCAACGTCGACGCCCACGTCACCGCGGCCTCCGCACAGGCGCTCGCCCCCGGCCGGCTGGTGGCGATCATGGGTACCTCGACCTGCCACGTCGTCAACGGCGCCCACCCCGCCGAGGTGGCCGGGATGTGCGGTGTCGTCGACGGCGGCATCAGTGCCGGCGCGTGGGGCTACGAGGCCGGTCAGAGCGGCGTCGGCGACATCTTCGGCTGGTTCGTCAAGCACGCCGCCCCGGGCGAGGTCGCCTCGCACGAGCGGCTCACCGAACTGGCCGCGGCCCAGCCGATCGGCGCCCACGGGCTGGTCGCGCTCGACTGGTGGAACGGCAACCGGTCGCTGCTGGTCAACCACGACCTCAGCGGCCTGATCGTCGGCCTGACCCTGGCCACTCGGCCGGAGGACGTCTACCGGGCGCTGCTGGAGGCGACGGCGTACGGCACCCGGATGATCATCGAGGCGTTCGTCGAGGCCGGGGTGACGGTCGACGACCTGGTGATCGCCGGCGGCCTCACCTCGAACGAGCTGCTGATGCAGATCTACGCCGACGTCACCAACCGGCCGCTCGGCATCATCGGCTCGGCGCAGGGGCCGGCGCTCGGTTCGGCGATCCACGCCGCGGTCGCCGCCGCCGCGTACCCCTCGATCCACGAGGCATCGCAGGCGATGGGCCGGGTGGACGAGGCGGTCTACCGGCCGGACCCGGATCGGGTGCGCGCGTACGACGCCCTCTACGCCGAGTACCGGACGCTGCACGACCACTTCGGTCGCGGCGGCAATGACGTGATGCTGCGCCTGCGGGCGATCCGGAACGCGGCCGTGGAGTCGGCCGCATCGCAGAACGAGACCCCGGTGGAGGTGGCCGCATGAGCGCCGAACTGACCCGTCAGCTGACCGAACTACGCGAGACCGTCGCCCGCCTGCACGGTGAGTTGACCCGTTACGGCCTGGTGGCCTGGACGGCCGGCAACGTCTCCGCGCGGGTACCGGGCCACGACCTCATGGTGATCAAGCCCAGCGGGGTCGACTACGACGACCTCTCGGCCGACAACATGGTGCTCTGCGACCTCGACGGCAACCCCGTCGAGGGAGAGCTGTCGCCGTCGAGCGACACCGCCGCGCACGCGTACGTCTACCGCGCCATGCCCGAGGTCGGCGGCGTCGTGCACACCCACAGCACGTACGCCACCGCGTGGGCGGCGCGCGGCGAGTCGATTCCCTGCCATCTGACCGCGCAGGCCGACGAGTTCGGCGGGGAGATTCCGGTCGGCCCGTTCGCGCTGATCGGCGGTGACGACATCGGCAAGGGCATCGTCAACACACTCACCGGGCACCGCTCGCCCGCGGTGCTGATGCAGAACCATGGCGTCTTCACCATCGGGCGCAACGCCCGCGCCGCCGTCAAGGCCGCGGTGATGTGCGAGGACGTCGCCCGGACCGCGCACCTGGCCCGCGCGCTCGGGCACCCGGTGCCGATGGCGCAGGCCGACATCGACGCCCTCTACTACCGCTACCAGAACGTCTACGGCCAACGCCCTTCGCCTACGGCGAACTCCTAGCCGGCCGCGGGGCCGCCCGGTGGCCCCGCGATCGAATTCGCACCATCCGACCCACAGGATCCGCACCACCAGCGCACGCCGCCAGTGCACGTCGGCAGGCGGCGTGGACACCCGCACCCCCACCCGAGGAGATCCGATGAGGAACATGCGAATGCCGATGGCGCGTCGACGCGCCATCGCGGTCGTCGCCGCCGTGCTGCTCGCCGGCAGCGTGGCGGCCTGCGGCAACAGCGACACCGGCAGCGACGGCGGTGACGACGGCAAGATCGTCCTGGGCTTCTCCCAGGTCGGCGCGGAGAGCGGCTGGCGGACGGCCAACACCAACTCCATCAAGGAGGCGGCTGCCGAGGCGGGCATCGAGCTGAAGTTCGACGACGCCCAGCAGAAGCAGGAGAACCAGATCAAGGCCATCCGCAACTACATCCAGCAGAAGGTCGACGTGATCGCCTTCTCGCCGGTGGTGGAGTCCGGTTGGGACACCGTGCTCAAGGAGGCCAAGGACGCCGGCATCCCGGTCATCCTGACCGACCGCGCGGTGGACTCGGCCGAC
The DNA here is from genome assembly GCA_005402585.1 of Micromonosporaceae bacterium KJ-029. Lineage (GTDB taxonomy): Bacteria > Actinomycetota > Actinomycetes > Mycobacteriales > Micromonosporaceae > Micromonospora. The sequence continues at coordinate 121,174 of BIFP01000051.1, forward strand.
AAGTCGTTGTACAAGACCTTCCTCGGCTCGGACTTCGTCAAGGAAGGCCGGCTGTCGGGGGAGTGGCTGATCGAGAACAAGAAGGATGCGGCCGGCGACGTGAACATCGTCGAGCTGCAGGGCACCACCGGTTCGGCCCCGGCCAACGACCGCAAGAAGGGCTTCGCCGAGGCGATCGCGGCCGACCCCAAACTGAAGGTCATCGCCTCCCAGACGGGTGACTTCACCCGCGCCGGCGGCAAGCAGGTCATGGAGCAGTTCCTGAAGGCCCACCCGAAGATCGACGTGCTCTTCGCGCACAACGACGACATGGGTCTCGGTGCCCTGGAGGCGATCACCGCGGCGGGCAAGGTGCCCGGCCAGGACATCACCATCATCACCATCGACGCGGTCAAGGACGGTATGCAGGCCCTGGCCGACGGCAAGTTCAACTTCATCGCGGAGTGCAGCCCGCTGCTCGGGCCCCAGCTGATGGACCTGGCCAAGAAGGTTCACGCCGGCGAGGAGGTGCCGCCCCGGATCGAGACCGAGGAGACCACCTTCACCCAGGAGCAGGCCAAGGAGGCCCTGCCCAACCGCAAGTACTGATCGACGCCCGGGGTCGCCGCGCTGACGTGGCGGCCCCGCCGCGTCGCCCAACTCCCCACGGGCTGGGCGCCTGGCCCGACATCCCCGTGCCACGCCCGCCCGGTCGGCCCCACGGCCGGCCGGGCGGGCGCAGCGGGGGCGCCGTGGCTCCTCCGTATCGACAGAACCCAGAAGAGGATCCGATGGGATGACGGATAGCCGTCCGGTCCTGACGATGACCGGGATCAGCAAGTCCTTCCCCGGGGTGCGCGCACTCCACGACGTCGATTTCCGACTCTTCCCCGGCGAGGTGCACGCCCTGATGGGCGAGAACGGCGCCGGCAAGTCGACCCTGATCAAGGTGTTGACCGGCGTCTACGGAATTGACGAGGGGACCATCGCCCTGGGCGACGAGCGGGTGGCCTTCAGCGGGCCGATGCAGGCCGCCGCCGCCGGGGTCAGCACCGTCTACCAGGAGGTCAACCTCTGCCCCAACCTGTCGGTGGCGGAGAACATCTTCATCGGCCGCGAACCCCGCCGCTTCGGCGCCGTCCGGTGGGGCGAGATCCGGCGGCGCGCCCGGCAGCTGTTGGCCCGGCTGGACCTCGACATCGACGTCACCGCACCGGTGGCGAGCTTCTCACTGGCCGTGCAGCAGATGGTCGCGATCGCCCGGGCGATCGACGTGCGGGCCCGGGTGCTGATCCTGGACGAGCCGACCTCCAGCCTGGACGCCGGCGAGGTGGCGCAGCTGTTCCGCATCATGCGCCAGCTGCGCGACGATGGCATCGCCATCCTCTTCGTCACCCACTTCCTCGACCAGGTCTACGGCATCGCCGACCGCATCACCGTGCTGCGCAACGGCACCCTGGTGGGGGAGTACCCGACCGCCGAGCTGCCGCAGCTGGCCCTGGTCGAGAAGATGATCGGCAAGGAACTCGACGTCCTCGAACGGCTCGACGAACACCCCCGGCGGGAACTGGCGGCCCTGGAGGGCGGAACCCCGTTCGTGGAGGTGTCGGAGCTCAGTCGCAAGGGGGCGGTCGCTCCGTTCAGCCTGACCATCCACGCCGGAGAGGTGGTCGGCCTGGCCGGGCTGCTCGGCTCCGGGCGTACCGAGGTGGCGCGGCTGCTGTTCGGCGCCGACAGGGCCGACCGTGGACAGGTCGCCGTGGGCGGCAGGCCGACCGGTCTGCGTACGCCCGTGCAGGCCATCGACCACGGCATCGGCTTCTGCTCGGAGAACCGCCGCGCGGAAGGGATCATCGCCGACCTGTCGGTCCGGGAGAACATGATCCTCGCCATGCAGGCGGCGCGCGGCTGGTTGCGGCCGATCCCGCGGCGCCGCCAGGACGAACTCGTCGACAAGTACATCAAGGCGTTGAGCATCCGCCCGCCGAACCCCGACGTGCCGGTGCGCAATCTCTCCGGCGGTAACCAGCAGAAGGTCCTGCTGGCCCGGTGGCTGATCACCGAGCCCCGGCTGCTCATCCTGGACGAGCCCACGCGTGGCATCGACGTCGGCGCCAAGGCGGAGATCCAGCGGCTGGTGGTGCAGCTCTCCGACGGCGGCATGGCGGTGCTGTTCATCTCCGCCGAGCTGGAGGAGGTGCTGCGCCTGAGCCACAAGATCGCGGTGATGCGGGACCGGGAACTGGTCGCGCACCTCACCAACGACGACACGGTCGACGCCGACCGCGTCATGCAGACCATCGCCAGCGGATCCCAGCGGGAGGAGGCGAACCAGTGAACCGAATCAAGCCCCTGCTGGGTCACCGGCTGTTCTGGCCGGTCGCCGTGCTCGCGGTGATGCTGGTGGCGAACACGATCTACCGCCCCGGCTTCCTGTCCATCGAGGTCAACAACGGCCACCTCTACGGCACTCCGATCGACATCCTCCGGTTGAGCGCGCCGCTGATCCTGGTCGCACTCGGCATGACCCTGGTCATCTCCACCGGTGGCATCGACCTGTCGGTCGGTTCGATCTGCGCCATCAGCGGTGCCGTCGCCTGCCTCTACATCAGCAAGGCGCCCGACCAGAACAGCTTCGGGATGGTGTTGACCGCCCTGGCCATGGCCCTCGGGGTGGCGCTGGTACTCGGCGCGTGGAACGGCGTACTGGTCTCCGTCATCGGTATCCAGCCGATCATCGCCACGCTCATCCTGATGGTGGCCGGCCGGGGGCTCGCGCAACTGATCACCGAGGGCCAGATCATCACCATCAACTCCGGGCCGTACCGGGCGATCGGTCTGGGCCATTTCCTGACCCTGCCGCTGGCGATCTTCATCGCGCTGGGCGCGGCCCTGCTCGTCGCGGCGTTCACCCGCCGTACCGCCCTCGGCATGATCATCGAGTCGGTGGGCGGCAACCGCGAGGCCAGCCGCCTGGCCGGCATCCGGTCGGGCCGGGTCGTCTTCCTCGTCTACGTCGTCAGCGCCGCCTGTGCCGCCATCGCCGGCTTCATGATGACCGCCAACGTCTCCAGCGCCGACGGCAACGCCGCCGGCCTCTGGGTGGAACTCGACGCGATCCTCGCGGTCGTCATCGGTGGCACGTCCCTGGCCGGCGGCCGGTTCTACCTGAGCGGCACCATCCTCGGCGCCCTGATCATCCAGACCCTCACCACGACGGTGTACGCCATGAACATCTCACCGCAGACGGCGCTGCTGTTCAAAGCGGTCGTCGTCATCGCCGTCTGCCTCGTCCAGGCGCCGGCCTTCCGGGCCAGGTTCAGCCGTCGCAGGCGCGGCACCCCACCCCCGCCGGCCCCGTCGCCGCAGCGGCAGAAGGAGGAGGTGCCGGCATGAGCGAGCGTGGGCGAGCGAATCATCCGCTCAGGGCGGCGGTGCCTCATGGTGGCACGGAGCGAAGCGGAGGGCCGGCATGAGCACCACTTCACTGACCACTGGGCCGAGTTGGGCCAAGGTGCCCCGGCGGCACGTGCCGGTCCTGGCCACCCTCGCCCTGCTCCTGGTCATGTACGGCATCGGCGTGTCCCAGTACCGGGCGTTCTCCAACGTCCAGGTCGTCTTCAACGTCTTCATCGACAACGGGTTCCTGCTCGTCGTCGCGGTCGGGATGACCTTCGTGATCCTCACCGGAGGCATCGACCTGTCGGTCGGCTCGGTGGTCGCGATGACGGCGATGGTCTCGGCGTGGCTGCTCCAGTCGGGTCTGCCGGCGTTGCTGGTGCTGGTCGTCGCGCTGCTCATCGGGCCGACGCTCGGGTTTCTGATGGGCTGCGCGATCCACTTCTTCGACATCCAACCGTTCATCGTCACCCTCGCCGGGATGTTCTTCGCCCGGGGCATGTGCACCTTCATCAGCAACGCCTCGATCCCCATCACCGACGGCTTCTGGACCACGATGTCGCAGTACCGGATCGGGGATCCGCGGGGCAACTTCGTCTCGGTCAGCGTGCTCGTCGCGTTCGCCGTGGTCCTCGTCGCCGCCTACGTGTTGGCGTACACCCGCCTCGGCCGTAACGTCTACGCGATCGGTGGCAACCCGCAGTCGGCACTGCTGATGGGTCTGCCGGTGGGCCGTACCCGGATCGCGGTGTACACCATCAGCGGGCTGTGCTCGGCGATCGGCGGGATCCTGCTGTCGTTCTACACCCTCTCCGGGGCGCCGCTGATCGGCGTCGGAATGGAACTCGACGTGATCGCGGCCGTCGTCATCGGTGGCACCGTCCTCACCGGTGGCTCGGGCTACGTCTTCGGCACCGTGCTCGGGGTGCTGGTGCTCGGCGTGATCCAGACCCTGATCACCTTCGACGGAAGCCTCAACTCCTGGTGGACGAAGATCGTGATCGGCGGCCTGCTCTTCGCGTTCATCCTGCTCCAGCGCCTCATCGGCATCCGCTACAAGTGACCGCCCCTCTCGCGGAAGGCAACGCCCATGGCAAGACACCCTGAACCCGAGGTCTGGTTTCTCACCGGAAGCCAGGCCATGTACGGCGAGGACACGCTCCGGCAGGTGGCCGACCAGTCCCGTCAGATCGCCGCCCTGCTCGACGACTCGCCGCACATCCCCGCCCGGGTGGTCTGGAAGCCGGTCCTGACCACCAGCGCCGACATCCTGGAGGTCTGCCGGGATGCCGCCGTACACGGGGCGGTCGGGGTCATCGCGTGGATGCACACCTTCTCACCCGCGAAGATGTGGATCGCCGGCCTGGACGCGTTGCAGACACCGTTGCTGCACCTGCACACCCAGGCGAACCGCGTGCTGCCGTGGTCCGAGATCGACATGGACTTCATGAACCTGAACCAGGCCGCCCACGGCGACCGGGAGTTCGGGTACATCCAGACCCGGCTCGGGGTGGCCCGCAAGACGGTCGCCGGGCACGTCACCGATCCCCGCGTCGTCTCCCGCGTCGGCGCCTGGACCCGGGCGGCGATCGGCTGGTCGGCGATGCGGTCGCTGCGCCTGGCCCGGTTCGGCGACAACATGCGCGACGTGGCCGTGACCGAGGGGGACAAGGTCGAGGCGGAGTTGCGCTTCGGGGTCTCGGTGAACACCTACGGGGTCAACGACCTCGTGCGGATGGTCGGCGAGGTGGCCGACGCGCAGGTGGACGACCTGGTCAAGGAGTACGACGACACCTACCGGGTCGTCGCCGAGCTGCGGCCCGGCGGCGAGCGGCACGAGTCGCTGCGGTACGCCGCCCGGCTGGAACTCGGTATGCGTACGTTCCTGGACAGTGGCGGCTTCCGCGCCTTCACCACGAACTTCGAGGACCTCGGCGGGCTGCGGCAACTGCCCGGGATCGCGGTGCAGCGGCTCATGGCCGACGGGTACGGCTTCGGCGGTGAGGGGGACTGGAAGACCTCCGTGCTGGTCCACACGCTCAAGGCGATGTCGGCCGGGACCGCAGGCGGCACCTCGTTCATGGAGGACTACACCTACGACCTCACCCCTGGCGAGGAGCTGATTCTCGGCGCCCACATGCTCGAGGTGTGCCCCTCGATCGCCGCCGGCGTGCCGAAGGTGGAGATCCACCCGTTGAGTATCGGCGGCCGGGAGGATCCGGTCCGACTCGTGTTCGACGCCGAGCCGGGCCCGGCGGTGGTGCTCGGCCTGGCGGACATGGGCGAGCGGTTCCGGCTCGTGGCCAACGAGGTCGACGTGGTGGCCCCGCCGCAGCCGCTGCCGCGACTCCCGGTGGCTCGGGCCGTCTGGCGACCCCGCCCCCACCTGGCCGGCTCGGCCGAGGCGTGGATCACGGCGGGCGCTCCGCACCACACCGTGCTGTCGCAGGCGGTGGGCGTGGAGGAGTTGCACGACCTCGCCGAGATGAGCCGCACCGAACTCCTCGTCATCGACGCCGACACCACCCCCCGCCGCTTCGCCGACGAGATCCGGTGGAACCAGGCGTACTACCGGCTCGCCCGGGGATTCTGACCGCGACACCGCGACACCGCGCCGGCGTGCCGGGTGCTCCGCCCTTGCTGGGGCGACCCGGCACGCCGTCCGGCCGTCCGTGCCTGTGCGCCTCCTCGTGACCGGGTCGAGGCCGGAACGGCACGGCTTGACTAACGCGTTGTTATCGTTCACAGTCAATAGTTAAGACGAGCGATGCATGTTGGCTGGCCGGGCCGCCTCGTGTCTCTTCACCTCGCTCGATCAGGTGACCTCTCACAGGGCAGAGGGGTCGTTGTTAGCGATCACACGTCGCGCGAGGTCCATGACGCTTCGCCGCGGTGGCGACCATCCGTGTGATCGTTCGACTCTCATCTCCGAAGGAGAATCATGGCTGCCCTTGACAAGGTTTCCCGGGTGGTGCCGCGACGTGGATGGCTGGCGCGGGTCGCTGCCGTGGTCGCGGTGGTGGTGGGTGGCGGTGCCCTGGTGGTGCCGCCGGCGTCGGCGGCGACGGTCGACACCAATGCGTGGTACGTGTTGGTGAATCGCAACAGCGGTAAGGCGTTGGACGTCTACAACCTGGCTACGAACGACGGTGCGCGGATCGCCCAGTGGGCGCGTAACGACGGGGCGTGGCAGCAGTGGCAGTTCGTGGACTCCGGAGGCGGCTACTACCGGCTCAGGTCCCGGCACTCGGGCAAGGTGCTCGACGTCTACAACTTCTCCACCGCCGACGGCGCGTCGATCGTGCAGTGGAGCGACGGAAACGGCACGAACCAGCAGTTCCGGCTGGCGGACTCGGCCGGCGGGTACGTCCGGTTGATCAACCGGAACAGCAACAAGGTGGTGGAGGTGCAGAACGCCTCCACGGCCGACGGGGCGAACGTGGTGCAGTACTCGGACTGGGGCGGCAACAACCAGCAGTGGCAGCTGGTCCGGGTCGGCGACGCCGGCAATCCCGGCACCCCCGGTGGCAATTTCACCAACCCGGTGGTCTGGCAGGACTTCGCCGACGTCGACATCATCCGGGTCGGCGACGTCTACTACCTGTCCGCCTCGACCATGCACTACTCGCCGGGTGCGCCGGTGCTGCGCTCGTACGACCTGGTGAACTGGGAGTTCGCCGGGCACTCGGTGCCCCGGCTGGACTTCGGCTCGAAGTACGACCTGGCCGGCGGACAGCACGCGTACGTCGACGGCATCTGGGCCTCCACACTGAACTACCGGCCCAGCAACCGGACGTTCTACTGGGCCGGCTGCGTCGACTTCGCCCAGACCCACATCTACACCGCCTCCGCCGTTGACGGCACCTGGAGCCGGCACACCACCATCCCCAACTGCTACTACGACGCTGGCATGCTGATCGACGACAACGACACGATGTACGTCGCGTACGGCAACGGCACCATCAGCGTGGCCCAGCTCTCCGCCGACGGGCGTACCCAGGTGCGGGCCCAGCAGGTCTACCAGACACCGTCGAGCATCGGCACCCTGGAGGGAGCACGCTTCTACAAGCGCAACGGCGCCTACTACATCTGGCTGACCCGCCCTGCCAACGGCCAGTACGTGCTGAAGTCGACCAACGGCCCGTTCGGCCCGTACGAGCAGCGGCAGGTGCTGCTCAACATGGCAGGGCCGATCTCTGGCGGCGGGGTGCCCCACCAGGGTGGTCTGGTCCAGACCCAGAACGGCGCCTGGTACTACATGGCGTTCACCGACGCGTACCCGGGTGGCCGGATGCCGACGCTCGCGCCGATCACCTGGACCGCCGACGGCTGGCCGCAGGTGCAGACGGTCAACGGTGCCTGGGGCGTGAACTACCCCAATCCGCTGCCGCTGCGACCGGTCAAACCGCTCACCGGCGTCGACACCTTCGCCGGCACCCAGCTCGGGGCGCAGTGGGAGTGGAACCACAACCCGGACAACAGCCGGTGGTCGGTGAACAACGGGCTGCGCCTGCAGACCGCCACGGTCACCAACGACCTCTACCGTGCCCGCAACACCCTGACCCACCGGATCCAGGGGCCCACCTCGACCGCGACGATCGATCTCGACTACTCGGCGATGCGCGACGGTGACCGCACCGGCCTGGCCATGCTGCGGGACGCCTCGGCCTGGATCGGCGTCCGCCGTGACAACGGGGCGACCCGGGTGGTGATGACCAACGGCCTGACCATGGGCACCAACAACTGGAACACCATCAGCACCGGCACCGAGATCGACAGTGCGTCGGTCTCCGGCGGCCGGATCTGGCTGCGCGCCAACGCCGATATCAGGCCCGGTTCCGGCCGGCAGGCGCGCTTCTCGTACAGCACCGACGGCGTCAACTTCCTGCCCCTGGGCAATGCTTTGACGCTCAACAACAACTGGACGTTCTTCATGGGATACCGGTTCGGCATCTTCAATCACGCCACCTCAGCTCTGGGCGGCGCGGTGACGGTGCGACGCTTCGAGTTGGCCACGCCGTGACCCGATGATCAGGCGGCCCTCGGGGCGGGTACGGCGCTCACCTCCGGCAGCGCCGCCCGCCGGCGCGTCGGTCACCGGGTCCGGTGACCGACGGGTGGTGCCCGGCCATCGCCGGGCACCACCCGTGTGCCTGCGCCAGGGCTCACGTCGGGCTCCGTCACACACCGTTGGCGGGGCGGCGCTCGGGGTCCGGCGCTGGCGTAGACTGTGCGTGATCTAGCGCTCTCCACCCGGACGGCACGGGCCGGTGTGGGCACCGCGAGAGAGGATCGTTATATCCTGCCGTGCCAGTCAGCGTCGACCGGCCGCGGCGACCGACGGGCATGCGGGAGGGTGAGATGGCCGTACGCGATCCTGCAATGACGGACGTGGCCCGCCTCGCTGGTGTCTCTCACCAGACGGTGTCGCGAGTACTCAACGGCCACCCGAACGTCCGCGAACAGACCCGGCTACGCGTCCAGGCGGCCATTGCAGAGCTCGGCTACCGCCCGAACCCGGCGGCCCGCACGCTGGTCACCGGTCGTTCCCAGGTGATCGGTGTGGTTGCGCAGAACACCACCCTCTACGGCCCGGCATCGCTGCTCGCCGCACTGGAGCAGACGGCGGCCGAGTCCGGCTTCGCGGTCAGCGTGGGCAGCGTGCGCGACCTCGACCACCGGTCGATCTCCGCGGTGGTCGAGCGGCACCTGGCACACCGGGTCGCCGGCATCGTGGTGATCGCGCCGGTGGAGTCGGCCGGCGAGGCGCTGGAGCGGCTACCCAAGGACGTCCCGCTGGTCACCGTAGACGGTGACCCGCGTCGGCCGATGCCGCTGGTCACGGTGGACCAGGCCGCCGGTGCGCGGGCCGCCACCCAGCATCTGCTCGACGCCGGTCACAGTACGGTGTGGCATGTTTCCGGGCCGTCTGACTGGTTCGACAGCGCGGGCCGCATAGAGGGCTGGCGGGAGGCCCTGCTCGCGGCAGGCGCCGAGGTTCCGCCGCTGGTGCCGGCGGACTGGTCCGCTGCGGCCGGCTACCGGTGCGGGCAGATGCTGGCCCGGATGCCCGACGTCACCGCGGTCTTCACCGCCAACGACCACCTCGCGCTCGGGGTGCTGCGGGCACTGCACGAGCACGGCCGCCGGGTGCCGGACGACATCAGCGTGGTCGGCTTCGACGACGTGCCGGAGGCCGCCTACTTCATCCCGCCACTGACCACCGTGCGCCCTGATTTCGGCGCGGTGGCCCGGGCGAGCCTGGAGATGCTGCTGGCCCAGATCGAGTCGGCCAGCGGCGGGGCGCTGCGCGAGACCATCGCCCCGGCCCTGGTCGTCCGGCAGAGCGTGGCCCAACCGCCCCGCCGCTGAGCACCCTGTCCGTTCCGACCCACTCTCGCCCCGCCACAGGTATCGGCCGGGTTCGGCCCGGGCAGCGCCCGGACCGAACCCGCCGCGGGGAAGGTCATCGTTGGCGTCGAACAACAGCGTGCGCGGCGTAACCGCCATGGTCGGCCACCGCGACTGACAGAGACACACTCCATGGCGATGCCGCCCGCCGGGAAACAGTTCCCGGGGGCGGCCGCGTCGCGTTCCCCGGGCCTGCGGCCCGGATCGGCCGAGGTCGGGCTTCTTCGGCCTCGGTGCCGCGCAGGTCGATGAAGCCGGCGTCCTGGCCGGTCTATGGCCGCTGGCTGCTGGTCAGGCCCGGCTCCATCGCTGGTTGGCGTTGCCGTGGCAGGACCAGACGATCACCGCCGTGCCGTTGGCGGTGGCGCCGGCGTTGACGTCCAGGCAGAGGGACGGGAAGCGGACGTTGCTCACCGTGCCGTTGCCGTTGAACGTCCACTGCTGGTTGGTGCCGCCGTTGCAGTCCCAGATCTGCACCCGCGTGCCGTTTGTCGCGTTCGTCGGGAGATCCAAGCACTTGCCGAGGATCCGCAGCGTCTGGCCGTTCTGGCTGACCTGCTGGTTGGCGCCGCCGTGGCAGTCCCAGATCAGCGTTCCGGTGCCGTTGGTGGTGTTGGAGTTGTCGACGTCGAGGCACCGCCCGGCCGACTCGCTGCGTAGCCGGAATGTGGTCGGCGGGTTGGTGGTGCCGCCGCCGCTGACCCGGTACACGGCTGTGCCGTGCGCCGGGACGCTCGCGGAGATGGTCCCGGTGGTGGTGGCGGTGCCGTTGGTCCAGGCGTCCCGGAGGGTGAATGAGGTGCCGGTCTTGCCGATGGCCGCCGCCGTGGTGGAGATCGTCGTGGTGGAGCTGCCCTGGTTGAACAGGGCGACTGCGACGTCGCCGTTGGCCAGCCGCTTGGCCAGGATCCGCCGGGTGCCGTCGTTGGACACCTGGGCCGCCTGGAGTCCGAGCGTGTCCTGGTTGATCGCGATCAGGTCCTGGTTTCTCAGGATGGTCAACGTCGCCGCGCTGGCCGAGCGCAGGTCGTTGCCCATCATGAGTGGCGCCGCCATCATCGCCCACAGCGCGAAGTGGCTGCGCATCTCGGTGTCGGTCATGCCGCCGTTGCCGACCTCCAGCATGTCGGGGTCGTTGAAGCCGCCCGGTGCGGCGTATCCGGCAAGCGGCACGTTGACGTTGACGATGTTCTGGATGCCCATCGGATAGCCGTTGGTCTGGCCGGTGTTCCACGCGTTGGTGATGTCCTCGGTGGTTCGCCAGAGGTTCGCCACGTCGCTCCAGTTGCGCTGCGGCCCGGTCTTCTCGTGGATGCTGTTGGGGTTGATGCTGTAGACGATCGGCCGGCCGGTGGCCGCCAACGCGTCGCGCATGACGCCGAACCTCGCCACCTGGTCGTTGATGGTGCCGGTGGGGGAGCACCAGTCGTACTTCAGGTAGTCCACGCCCCAGGCGGCGAACTGCCGGGCGTCCTGGCTTTCGTGTCCGAGGCTGCCGGTGGAGCCGGGGAAGGCGCCGAAGTACTGGGCACAGGTCCGGTCCAGGGGCCCCTGGTAGATGCCGAACAGCAGGCCACGGGAGTGCAGGTAGTCGCCGAGGGCCTTCATCCCGCTCGGGAACCGCTGTGGATGGGCCTGGAGGTTGCCCTGCGCGTCCCGGTTCGGATTGAACCAGCAGTCGTCGACCACGACGTACTTGTACCCGAGGTCCCGCAGGCCGTTGTTGACGATCGCGTCGGCCATCTGGCGGATGAGCGTCTCGTTGATGTTGCAGCCGAATGTGTTCCAGGTGTTCCAGCCCATCGGCGGGATGCGGGCGGCGCCGTTGTTCAGCGCCTGGGCGGGACGGGGACCGACGATCCCGTCGGCAACGGTCGCTGCGAGGGTCAGCGTCAGGACGCCCAGGACGGCCGTCAGCCATCTCTTCGGTTTACGCATGGGTTTCTCCTTGTCGGAGAGTTGATCGGCCCGGCGGCTGGTTGCCGGCGCCGCGATGAGTGGCACGGTGGTTGCCTCCGGACCGGCAGGGCGGGATGACCATCCTGATGCTGTGCGGGAGGCCGCCGGGCACAGCGCCCCGGAGTGACATGCCGGGTAGCGGTGGCCGGTGCGTCGTCGCGGGCCCGGTCGGGCTCCAGCCTTGGTTGACTGCCGGGTGACGTCGCGATGATGGCAGAAATGTTAGCGCTGACATCAATGTCTGTAAATCCCGCTCGGATCGGAACCGTTCGGATGGCGACCGGCAGATCGAGTCAGACGCAAAGGGTGGTGGGGGCCGCGCGGTGCGGCCCCCACCGGTGTGTCACTCGAACAGGGACAGGGTCAGCGTCGAGGTGTACGAGCCCGCGGCGACGTCCGCCGGGGTCCGCAGGAACAGGTCGGCGTTGACCGAGTACGCGTCACCGGCGACCGCGCCGGAGTCGAAGGTCGACACCAGCAGTTCCTGGTCGACCAGACCCACGTTGTTGCCCGGCTGGGTCGCCTCGTCCAGCACCGTCACGACCTCCTCACCCTCGGACACCAGACCGGTGTCGCCGCCGTCGATCAGACGCGGCTTCCAGCCCAGGTGACCGGCACCGATCGGCGCCTGACCGGCACTACCGACGAAGTCGGTGGCGCTGCCCAGTACCGCCCACGCCGCACCCGCCGGCACCTCGTCCGCGGTGCGGGTGTCGGTGACGGTGACCGTGGGCAGGGTGCCCACGAACTGACGGACCAGCAGCGTCGACCCGTCCTCGGCCAGAGCGACCGAGTCACCGGCGATCGACATCGCCAGCACACCCGGCTCCCGGATCGGCTCGATGTCCACCGTCACCCGCACGTCGCCGCCATCACCCGGCTCGGCCGCAGCCGGCGACGGCAGGGCGACCGCCCCGACCAGCAGGGCACCCGCGGCACCCGCGGTGAGCAGCCGCTTACGATTCCATGTCGTCATCCGATACTCCGTGTCATTCGTCATGAGAAATGTGGGCGTCTTCAGCTGCCGCAGGTCGCGGCAGGGTAGTGCGCGGTGCGGACGGTGGTCACGTCCTTGCCGTCGACCGATGCGGTGACCCGTACGGTCGCCGTACCGGCCGGGACCGCGGCTGCCCGGGTGGCGAACTGCTGGTACGCGTTCGCGCCCGGCGCCACGTTCGTCACCGACCGCTCGCCGTACGCGGTTTCCAGCACTACGTCGACCGGCGCGTCATGGTCGTTGCGCGCCTGCACCGCCACGTACGCCTTGCCGGCGACGCACCGCGCCTGCGCGGTGACCGTGACCGGCACCTCGGCGACCGCGTCGAAGCTCCAGGTGTCGATCTCGAACAGATCGGCGCCCTGGGGGCCGGCGTAGGTGAAGTACACGTCGTGGACGCCCGCCACGCCGTCGAGCTGGGCGGTCAGCTCCGTCCACTCACCGAGTGGTCCGTCGACCGGGATGGTCGCCACCACCGGCGCGGTGACCTCGCCGAGCCGGATCTGGATCTGGCCGCCGGCCACGAGCGGACGGACCTTCGCCGTCACGCTACGGGCACCCTGGCCGAAGTTCACCGACGACAGCGCCGTCCAGTCGCCATTGTCGATGTCGCGTACCACCAGGTTCGGAGCCGTGGTGCCGAACTGGGCGGAGCCGCCGTCGATCTTCGCGGTCGCGATGCCCTTGCTCCAGCCGAAGGTCTCCGCCTCGAACACCCGGTACGGGTCGAAGTCCCTGACCTGGTTGACGCCGGCGTAGGTGCCGACGACCTGCTGGACGGTGCCGTCCGGGTTGAACGCCAGTTCCTGGATGTGCGGGCTGCGGTACCCCTGGGTGGTGTTCCCGTTGATGCGCTTGTTCAGCGTCGGAGCGTGGTACGTGAAGTAGTGCTTGCCCTCGTACTCGAACACCGACTGGTGGTTGTTGCCACCGGTGCCGGCGCCGAAGAACTGCGACTGGTTCGGGAACAGCACGCCCGCGTACGTCTCCTTGGGCCACGACATCGGGTCGTCGGAGATCATGTAGCCGATCTGGCCGCCGCCGGGGTAGCCGGGAAGCGGCGTCTGGGGGCCGCCGAAGTCGCTTCCGCCGAAGTGCGACGAGTACGACAGGTAGTACTTGCCCTCGCGCTTGAACACCTGGGCGGCCTCGAAGGCCACCGGGGCGTCCACGACCACCGCAGTGCCCTCGGTCGACACCATGTCGTCGCCGAGCTTGATCGCCCGGAGGTTCTTCGGGTTGTTGAAGCGCTCGGCCGGCGGCATGCTGGTCGACGCGGGACCACCACCGAAGTAGAGGTACGCCTCACCGTCCTCGTCCACGAGCGGTGCCGGGTCGAACTTCCACGCGACGGCCTCGGCGCCCGGGGTGCGGCCGTCGATCAGCGTGCTGGTGCGCTCGCTGGTCCATGGGCCGAGCGGCGACGCACCCGTGATCACGTTGCTCGATCCGCCGCCGTTGGCGTAGTAGAGGAAGAACTTCTCCTGACCGTTCACGATCTTCTTGGCCATGCCGGGTGCCCACGAGTTGGCGGTGAACGGTGCCACGCCGTTCGGGCCGGCCACCTGGATCTCGCCGTGGTCGGTCCAGTTGACGAGGTCCGTCGAGGAGATCAGCGTGATCTGGTTGATCTGGCCGTAGTTGATGGTCGGCGAGATGCCCGTGACCGGGTCAGGTGCGTAGCCCTGGGTGTCGTTGGTCATGTACATGTACACCCGGCCGTCATGCACGAAGCCGAACCCGTCGGCGCCGAACTTGTGCCCGATCAGTGGGTTGTGCTCCCCGGGCAGCTTGCCGACGACCTCGATGGTCTTCGACGGTGGGGGAGGCGGCGGGGCGCCGACCACCGATACGTCGTCGAGCTTGAAGTCCATCAGGTGGACGTTCGGATCCGAGGACGGGTTGCTCGTCCACGGCGTCTCGAAGAACAGCCGCGCCGTCGACACGTTCTGCCCCGCCGGGATGGTGAACGATCCGTTGAACTGCGCCCACTGGCCCCTGGTCGCCGTCACGCTGACGAGGTTGGTGTAGCTGCCACCGCCGTAGTGCATCGTGGCGAAGAACTGCTTCGTCGCGGGAGAGTTCGGGTTCTCGTACTTGATCCGGGCGGTGAGGGCATAGGTCTGCCCGGCCTGCACCTTGCCGGAGAGGTCCTGCATCGGACCGGATCCGGTGGTCGCCCGGTCGGTGACGAGCACGGCGCTCGATCCGGAGTAGGCGTCTGTCGTGGGCGAGAGCGTGGCGCGGTCGGTCGCGTTGCCGTTGTTGACGAACCAGTTGGCAAGGCCGTCCTCGAACCCTCCGTTCACGATGAGATTCGTGTCGGCGGCCTGGACCGGCGCCGCCGCGACGAATCCCGCCAGCATGACGCCGGCCGCCGCGATCGCGGCGACCCGTCGCCAGGCCGCCCTTCGTACCCGCTGTGTCACGAGATGTCCTCCTTGATCACTGGTGGCAGTGGGCTTCATCGGGCCCCGCGGCCGGCGTGGGACCGGCCCCGGGGCGGATCGGGTGGGGCTGTCACCCGCCGCAGGTGGCGGCGGCGTGTCCCGTGGTGCGGACGGTCGTCGCGTCCTTGCCGTCGACCGATGCGGTGACCCGTACGGTCGCCGTACCGGCCGGGACCGCGGCTGCCCGGGTGGCGAACTGCTGGTACGCGTTCGCGCCCGGCGCCACGTTCGTCACCGACCGCTCGCCGTACGCGGTTTCCAGCACTACGTCGACCGGCGCGTCATGGTCGTTGCGCGCCTGCACCGCCACGTACGCCTTGCCGGCGACGCACCGCGCCTGCGCGGTGACCGTGACCGGTAGCTCGGGTGTGTCGGCCTTGAGCACGCCGAGCCGGGCCAGTTGGTAGCTGAGCGCTCGCTCCGGCGCGTCGATCTGGTTCTGGGTGCCGAACGCACCGGCTCGTGCCGTCGTGGCGGTGATGAGGGCAGCCCGCATGGCGGCCCAGGCGTCGGCCGGGTAGTCGGATTCGTCGAGCGTTCCGGCGTGTGTGATGGCCGCGTCGAGGTCGCCGGTGTTCAGCGGCCGGTTCTGTGCGGTGAGTGTGTCGCTGAGCAGGTAGTGGTCGAAGTCGACGTGCCCGCCCGTCTGTTGCGTCGCGTAGTTGAAAAGGCCGACCCGGTGTCCCATGAAGTGGGCGAGGCTGCCGTCCAGGGTCTGCGGGCCGACGCGGTTGCCCAACTGGTGCCAGGTCAGCCCGTCGAGGCTGTAGTAGAACGTGGTCCACAGCTGGCCGGTGGGCGATGCGAAGTCGAGGTCCGCCTTCACGTGGACCTCGGTCGCGTCGCCCAGCGACACGGTCGTTCCAGGCAGGAAGTTCTCCAGCGTGGCCTGGTTGAGGTCGACTGCGAAGGGCTGTCCCCGGTTGACCACGCCGAGGGTGTTCACCCCGCCGGCGCGCTTGACCGCCACGTATGAGAAGCCGCGGTTGTAGGCGGCCAGCCCCGCGACGTCGCCGTCCTTCATCGCGGAGATGTCCATCCGGGTTTCGGCCGACTGCCGTGGCCCGAAGGTGCGCTGCGAGAGCGTGTTGCGGGCCTCCTCGAACCAGGCGAGTTCGGCACGGTTGGCGAGCTTGGTGTAGACGTAGCTGCCGGTGACCACCTTCCCGGTGGTCAGTCGCAGCCAGCCGTTCCGGTCGGCGAGCGACCAGTAGCGGTTGTCCGGGGCGTGGTTCCACTCCCAGGCCATGTCCAGCCGCGACCCGTTGGGCTTGATCTCGTCTTCGGTCGGGTGTTCGGTGGTGCGCGGCTGCCCGATGATCGAGACGTCGTCGATCAGGTATTCCACGCTGGACGATGGCGGCTGCGGGTTGGCCCACGGCGTTTCCACGGCGAACTTGAAGTTGTTCAGGTTCGCGGTCGTCGGCACGGTGTACTGGCCCGTCACCGTTGTCCACTGCCCGACCGGCACGTTGGCGAAAGTCATCACCTGTACTCCTGAGCCCCAGTCGGCGGCGAGGTTGAATCGCACGCTGCTCGGGCCCGAGGTGTACTTGATCTTCGCCGACACGGTGTAGGTGACGCCCTGCTGCATCTTGCCGTTGAGGAACTGGTTGGGGCCGGAGCCGTTGAGCGTGCGGTTGCTCACCCTCAGTGCCGCCGACCCGGCAGCCGGGTCGGTCGAGTCCAGCGAGAGAGTCGCGCCGAACTGCGCGGCCCAGGGCGAGGCCGTCCCGGATTCGAACCCGGGGTTCCCCAGCAGTTCGACGCCGATGAGCGATTCGTCGATGTCAGGCGGTGCCGGGATCGTCCACTGTTCGTCCATGTAGGCCTTGTGCGGTGCGTCGTTGGCGAAGTCGTCCGAGGCCACGACGCCTTTCTGGCGCTCGAACAGTTCTTCGGCCGGGCTGAGTGCGATCGGTTTGCCGAACGGGCCGTCCACCGGCACGACGCCGTTGTTGCCGAAGGTCGGCCAGCCGTCGGACCAGGTGGCGGGGATGAGCGCCGGGATCCGTCCGATCGGGAACGTGTCGCGGAAGAACATTCCGTACCAGTCGGTTCCGCCGCCTTCGCGTGCGATCGGCACGAGGCTGCCCTGTGCGAAGCCGTTGGAGTTGAGCACTCCGCGCGCCTCGTAGGTGTTGAGGCCACCGGCTGAGGTGTAGCGGCCGAGCAGCTCCCGTGAGCGGAACATGACGACCTGACGCCCCTGCCCGGAGGGCCAGGTGATGATGACCGCGTAGTACCAGCCGTCGATGTGGTAGAACTGGGCGCCCTCGAAGAGGCCGCCGATGAACGGCTGACCGGCGTAGTTGCTCGCGGTGAAGATGTTCGGGTAGTCCTGTGTGATGGCCGTCAGGTCGGAGTTGAGCCGCACGGCGCTGGTGCCGCCGGAGCCGTAGAAGATGTACGGCGTGCCGTCCACGTCGAAGAAGAGCGACGGGTCGTGCAGGCCGCGACCGAGGGCCGTACGCTGCCACGCGCCGTTCTCGATGTCGTCGGTGCGGTAGATGTACGCGCCGCCGAGGTTGTTGGTGTTGAAGGCGACGTAGTACATGCCGTCGTGGTAGCGCAGCGACGACGCCCACTGGCCCTGACCGTAGGAGTTCTGGCCGTTGCGCAGGGAGAACGAGTCGCCGATGCTCGCCCGGTCGAAGACGTAGTTGACGATTTCCCAGTTCACCAGGTCGTACGACTTCATGATCGGCGCACCCGGGCTCAGGTGCATCGTCGTGCTGATCATGTAGTAGATGTCCCGGCCCTCGGCGTTCTCGGCGGCGGGGACCCGTTCCACGCTGATGTCCGGCACGTCGGAGCGGAGCAGCGGCACGGTGTACGTGCCGTCACCCCGGTCGGTCGACGTGTACGACGACCGGGGCGACCACCCCTCGGCAGCGTGCGCCGCACCGCCGGTGGCAACCAGGCCGGCGCAGAGGAGCATGCCGACCATTGCGAGTGAGATCGTGCGACGAGCGCCGGTCGCCCTGGGGCTTGCCGCGGCGCCGAGCCGCCTCAGCAGGGCGAGGATCCTGACAAGGGTGACCCGTCTCAATGCGGGTCGGGGGTTGGAAGCACGAGGACCGACAGACTCCAGCATGGCGAGCTCCAGACGCGAGCGTGACGGACCTCAATACTGTTAGCGTTAACAGTTTCCGTCAAGTCTCTGCGGGACACTCGCCCGAAATAACCAGGTAACAGTTGCTCCTGCGTTGTTGTGAACGCGCCGCATCCTGCCTAGATCGCCAAGGTCCTGACCCGGGCGCGTGGTTCAGGGCCTTGCGTGTCTTCCGGGCTGGCCATCGGTGGCAGGTGCCCTGGTTGATCGGCCGGTGGCGTGACCTCGACCTGGACCGACGGCAGGGGCGTCCCCCGCCCAACCGGCCATGAGGCGCAGGGGGAGACGGGGGCGCTGCAGAACGACAGGCCGTCGACTAGTGGGGTGGTGGCGCCCGCGCGGTCCGTGTCATCCGCTACTACCTGCCCGAGCCGTCGGCACCGGCGTAGCGGGGCGGTCACCGGCGAGGTTCGCGGCGCGGCGCGCTGAGCCTACGTGACCCGGGCGGGCTCGGCCCTTGCACCGAGCCCGCCCGCTCCAGCGTCACCCGTTCCTGATTGCGAGCCGTGGCAGCGCTCGTCCGATTCGCCGTACGTCGCTTCCCCGAAGGTCAGTAATACTCGCGAACATCAGGCCATTAGGGAGTGTCTCCCGAATCTTCTCCGGCCTGCGACGGGTCCAGACGGCGCCCGGCGGCGTTGGCGGTTCGTCCGGATACAACACCGGTATCCGGACGAACCGCCGCCTTGCCGGATCGCCGCCTGGACCTCGTCTCGGCTCGACGAAATCCAGGAGACACGCCCTAGCGCTGCAGGGTCAGCAGGCCGGGCCGGTAGGGCAGGAGGCCGTAGTCGCCGCCGGAGTTGGGGGAGCGTCCCTGGTAGAGCAGCTGCAGGTTGCAGGGGTCGATGGTCATGGTCTGGTCGGCGTTGGTGCGAATCAGTTCGCCGTGGCTGATGTCGTTGGTCCAGGTGGCGCCGCTGTTGGCCTTGCCGGCGAAGGGGTTGCCCTCGGTCGCGGCCTGCGGCGTCCACGAGCCGCCCAGACTGGTGGCGGTGAAGGAGCGGAAGTAGCGACCCTGCGAGCCGATCGCCTCGACGATCATGAGGTACTGGTTCTGGCCCTGGAGCTTGTAGACCTGAACTCCTTCGAACAGGTTGTTCGTCGTGTCGCTCATGATCACGGTCGAGGTCGAGCCGAAACTGCCGGGGAAGTTTCCGATGGGCATGCTGGCCCGGTAGATCCGGCCGTTGTCTCCGGCAAAGAACAGGTACATGTTCGTGCTGTCACCGATGAGCGCCTGGTCGATGGGTCCGGTGTTGGAGTTGGAGATGCTTCCGGAGAAGAGCGTCTGAGGCGCCGACCAACTGTTCACGTTGGTGGGGTCGGTCGACGTGCGGTAGGAGAAGGCGGGCCCTCCCCACTGGTAGGCGAGCACCCAGATGTTCCTCGGGGCGAAGTAGAACAACGTGGGCGCGACAGCGGAGAAGGGCATCGCGTTCTGGCTGGCCGAGGCCATGTCGGACCAGTTCGTGAACAGGCCGAAGTTCATCGAGCCCCAGCTTGTTCCCGTGTCGTGCGTGGTGGCGTAGACGAGATGCCTGCCGTTGTAGGGGGCGTGGGTGAAGTCCTTCAGCGAAACCCACCCCGACCTCGGGTTCGCCAGCGACCCGGTCGACGTCCAGCGGTACGTCGACGGCAGAGCGCACGTGCCGGGCGGCGGCGTGGTGGGGTTGCCCCCGCCGTCGACCCGGACGAGTTGCCACTGCTGGTTGTTGCCACCCCAGTCGTCGTACTGCACGATGTTGCCACCGTCGGCGGTCGACGCGCCCTGCACCTCCACCGCCTTGTTGCTGTTCCGGTTGATCAACCGGACGTAGCCGCCGGCCGAGTCCGCCAGCCGGAACTGCTGGTTGGACCCGTTGAGGTCGGTCCACTGCACGATGCTGGCACCGTTGGCGGTCGACCAGTTGTAGACGTCCAGCACCTTGCCGGACAGCCGCGACTTCAACCGGTAGTAGCCGCCGCCGGAGTCGACGAACTGCCACTGCTGCTGGTTGCCGTTGTTCCGGGTCCACTGGGTGATCCGCGCCCCGTCGTTCGTGGCCAGGTTGTACACGTCCAACGCCTTGCCACTGTTGCGGTTCAACAACACGTACCACGCGCTCGTGTCGACCGTCGCCGCGACGGCGGGCATCGACACCACCGCAGCGGCGACACCACTGACCACCACCGCCGTCACGCCGGCGGCGACGACCCGCGGCAGCCACCCACGCCGCCGCTTCGGCGGCATGATCGATGAAGACCTACCAAAGGCAGACATGATCCTCCTCCAATGACCGAGAGCCGACCGGTCCACCCGAAGACGGGCGCACCACGACGCACAGGTCGCACACATGCGCCGAGATTGTCAGCGTTAACAAGACGTCCGCATGCCCTGGCGCACGCCTGATCGAAGGTCGGACGAAGCAGGCTTGCCCGGTAAGCCACAGGCATCGCCGCCCTTAGCCATCGACTGTGAGCGATAACATGGCGTTCGTCAAGTCGTAATGTCGGAGCAGGGTGCATCGATCGTGGTTGATGGATGGGGTCGGGTCTGCGTCATCGCGACATGCGGAGGCCGGGTCGCGACTCCAGGCGGTTCAGGGCGAGGCGTGTCTGTGTCTGGGCTGCGCCGGCTTCCTTCTTCAAGGTTCTGAGGAACCGGTCGAGTGCTGTGTGGGTGTCGCGGGTATGGACGCGCAGGAGGTAGTCGTAGGGCCCGGTGACGTGCACGGCGTCGTGTACGGGTGGTGCGGTGTTGGCCCAGGCGAGGAACTCCTCGGAGTCCTTCTCGGGGGTCAGGCGCACGTCGATGAAGGCTTCGAGGCCGCCGGATTCTGCGTGTTCGGCGGCGAGGACGGCGCGGTTAGCCGAGGATGATGCCGTCCGCTTCGAGTCGGCGTACCCGGGAGCGTGTCGCGTTGGTGCTGAGCCCGACCTGCCTGCCGATCTCACTGAAAGATGCGCGCCCATCGCGCTACTGCTCGTCGGCGAAGGGATTGCACGCGGATGGCGCGGCGGTGTTCCCGCCGCGGCCGGGGTCGCGGCCGTGGACGTCGTCTACTGCGCGGTGGCGGTGGCCGCCAGCGCCGTCGCCGCGCCCGTCGTCGTGGCTCTCGCCCCATGGCCGGCCGTGGCGGGTGGAGCCGCGCTCATCCTGATCGCCGCACTCGGTTTGCGGCGTTCCCTGCTCCACCCGCCCACCGACACCACGGTGCGCCCTGACGAGGTGGCGTTTGGCCCACCTGCACCTAGGCGCTCGCTTGAATCCGCTAACCCGCGGACGCCCCGGACGGGTCGAACGGGCGGCAGGAGGCGCGAACGACCAGCTCGGTGGGGAGCTGGATGTGGATGTCGCGTTCCACACCGGCGATCAGGTCGATGAGCAGGCGGAGCGCCTCGGCGCCCATCCGCTGTATCGGTTGCATGATCGTGGTCAGCGGCGGGTTGACCAGCGCCGATTCCGGGATGTTGTCGAAGCCGATCACGGACAGGTCGTCGGGCACCGACAGGCCCATGCTCCGCGCGACGTCGATGGTCGAGATCGCGGAGAGGTCGTTTCCGGCGAAGACGGCGGTCGGTCGGTCGGGGAGTGCGAGCAGCTCCGCGGCCGTCCCGGCGGCGCTCTCGACACGGAAGCCGCCGACGCGTACGAGCTGCTCGTCCACGGTCAGGCCGGCGTCGGCCATGGCCTGGCGGAAGCCGGCTTCGCGTAGGCGCGACGACTCCAGGTCGGCGCGTCCGCTGATGTGCCCGATGCGGCGGTGGCCGAGGGAGAGCAGGTAGTTGGTCGCGAGTACGGCGCCGGCGAAGTTGTCGGAGTCGACGGTGGGCAGGCCCGACGGGCCGGTGTGCGGGTCGACGGCCACGACGTGGAAGCCCTGCTTGGTCTCCACCACGGTCGGCGTGACGATCACGGCGCCGTCGATGAGCGTTCCGGACAGGCGCGCGAGTGAGCGCCGCTCCCAGCCGACGGCCGCGCCGGCGCCGTCGCCGCTGGAGTAGGCCAGCAACTGGTAGCCGGTGCCCTTCACCTCCGTCGACGCGCCCTTGAGCAGCTCGGTGGAGAACGGCTCGAACTCGGCGACCAGGATGCCCAACACGTTGGTGCGGTGACTGCGCAGGCTCTGCGCCCCCAGGCTGGCCTCGTAGCCGAGCTGGTGGATCACCTGCTGGACGCGCTCCACGGTCGCCTGCGCCACGCCGTACCGACCGTTCACCACCTTGGAGACGGTTGCCACGGAGACGCCGGCCGCGCGGGCCACGTCCGACATGTTGACACGCTGCGGGAACGCCACGCCGACGATGATAGAGGGCCGGCGGGGCTCTGCCGACAGCGTTTAGAAAACGTTATCGACACCGATTGACACTCCCCTGTGGGGCTGTAAAACTCGCCGGCAGGCCGAGCACCGCGACTGACTAGTCGAGGAGACACCGATGGCTATAAAACACCGCGCAACCACCGCCCTGGCGCTGTCCATCACCACCGCACTGCTTGTCGCCGGATGTGGCGGCGGCGAGTCCGAAGCGCCAGCTGAGAGCGAGCTGTTCAAAAACCCCGTGACCCTGACCTGGTGGCACAACGCCTCCCAGGACGGGCCTGGCAAGACCTACTGGGAGAAGGTCGCCAAGGACTTCAACACTCTCCACCCCACCGTCACGATCGAGATCGAAGCGATCGAGACCAACCAACTCCAGCGCACCCGGCTTCCCGCCGCCCTGCTGAGCAACGACCCGCCGGACATCTTCCAGGCCTGGGGTGGTGGTGAGATCCGCGAGCAGGTGGAGGCCGACTACCTCAAGGACATCACCGACCAGGTCCAGGCGGAGGTCGCCAACATCGGCAGCTCCGCCGAGATCTGGCAGGCGAACGGCAAGCAGTACGGCCTGCCGTTCCGGATGGGTATCGAGGGAATCTGGTACAACAAGGACATGTTCGAGCGGGCGGGCATCACCGCCCCGCCGACCACGTTCGACGAACTCAACCAGGCGGTCACCAAGCTCAAGGCGATCAACGTCGTACCGATCGCCGTCGGCGCCGGTGACAAGTGGCCGGCCGCGCACTGGTGGTACAACTTCGCGCTGCGCGCCTGCTCGGTCGACACCCTGAAGAAGGCGTCCACCGACCTCGTCTTCGACGACCCGTGCTTCCTGAAGGCCGGCGAGGACCTCAAGTCCTTCATCGGCACCGAGCCGTTCCAGCCGAACTTCATCGCCACCCCGGGCCAGAACGACCCGACCAGCGCGAACGGCATGCTCGCCAACGGCAAGGCCGCGATGGAGCTGATGGGCGACTGGAACAAGGGCACCCTGGAGACCGTGGCCGAGAAGCCCGAGGCCCTCAGTAAGTTCCTCGGCTGGTTCCCGGTGCCGGCGATCAGCGGTTCGGCGGGTGACCCGAAGGCGGCCCTCGGCGGCGGCGACGGGTTCGCCTGCGCCAAGAACGCCCCGGCCGAGTGCGTCGAGTTCCTCAAGTACATCGTGAGCCCCGAGGTGCAGAAGGGCTACGCCGAGACCGGCACCGGCCTGCCCGTGGCCAAGGGTGCGGAGGCCGGGGTCGCCGACCCCGCCCTGAAGTCGATCCTGGAGGCCACCACCGGCGCGACCTACGTGCAGCTCTGGCTGGACACCGCCTTCGGCAGCACCGTCGGCAACGCGATGAACGACGCGATCGTCGCCATCTTCGCCGGCAACGGTACGCCTCAGCAGGTGGTCGACGCGATGAAGTCGGCCGCCCGCAAGTGACCTCGACCAACCAGACCCTGAACCCCGCCGGCGGCGTCTCCGCGCCGCCGGCGGGGCTCCGGCCCGCCGGACGCTCGTCCACCCGGGCCGCCGAGAGCCGACGCAAGTGGTACGAGATCATCGGGCTCACCACCCCGGCGATCGTCGTGTACGTGATGTTCGTGCTGGTGCCGATGGGCTTCGCCGTCTACTACAGCCTCTTCCGCTGGCGTGGGGTCGGACCGCCCACCGAGTACGTCGGCTTCGACAACTACGTACTCGCCTTCCAGGACCCGATCTTCCTCGACGCGCTGCGCAACAACGCGATCATCGTGTTCGGGTCGCTGCTGGTCCAGGGGCCGATCGCCCTGGGCGTGGCCCTGCTGCTCAACCGCAGCTTCCGGGGCCGTACGGTGTTCCGCCTGCTGGCCTTCGTGCCCTATGTGCTCGCCGAGGTCACCGTCGGCATCATGTGGAAGCTGATCCTGACCGACGGCGGCACGTTCGACGCGCTGCTGCGGGCCGTCGGGCTCGGCGGTTTGGTGCAGGCGTGGCTCGCCGACCTCGA
This sequence comes from Micromonosporaceae bacterium KJ-029, assembly GCA_005402585.1. Taxonomy (GTDB): domain Bacteria; phylum Actinomycetota; class Actinomycetes; order Mycobacteriales; family Micromonosporaceae; genus Micromonospora. Next base: position 145,758 of record BIFP01000051.1, read on the forward strand.
CCTGGTCATCTGGACGCTGCTGTTCGTACTCACCTGGAAGTACGTCGGTTTCGCCATCATCCTGCTGCTCGCCGGCCTGTCGAACGTGCCGCAGGAGCTGAACGAGGCCGCCGCGATCGACGGCGCGAGCTGGTGGCAGATCCAGCGCCACGTCACGCTGCCGCTGCTGGGCCCGACGATCCGGATCTGGATGTTCCTGTCCATGATCGGTTCGTTGCAGGTCTTCGACGTGATCTGGGTGACCTCGGTACCTGCGGTACGGTCGCTCGGTGCCTCGGCCACCATGGCGACGTACATGGTGGACAACGGGTTCTTCGCCCGACTGTGGGGCTACGGCAACGCGGTGGCCGTGATCCTGTTCGTCATCTCGTTCGTCGCGGCGCTGCTGTTCCAGCGTTTCCTGCTCCGCCGTGACATCCAGGGCGCCATCACCAGAAGGGCAAACTGACCGTGACCGCGAACGCCGTGTCGTCCCCGTCCGCCAGTCGCCGCCCGATGCGGTGGAGTAACCCCCTCACCTACGGGCTGGCGCTCGCGGTCGCGGCCGTGTCGATCGCCCCGGTGGTCTACGTGGTCGTCGGCGGATTCCGTACCACTCCGCAGATCGTCGCGAACCCGGCCGGGCTGCCGGACCCCTGGGTCTGGGACAACTACGCCCGGGTGCTGACGCAGAGCAACTTCTGGAAGCAGGCGTTCAACAGCGCGGTTATCGCCCTGGGTACGACGCTCGGCGTCGTGGTGCTCGGAGTCTGCGCCGCGTTCGTGCTCGCCCGGTACACCTTCCGCGGGCGTGAGGTGCTCTACACGTTCTTCACGCTCGGCCTGCTCTTCCCGGCCGGTGCGGCGATCCTGCCGCTCTACCTGATGCTGCGCGACCTCAACCTGATCAATTCCTACTACGCGGTGATGCTCCCGCAGATCGCCTTCTCGCTACCGCTGACCATCGTGATCCTGCGGCCCTTCCTCGCGGCCGTCCCCCGCGAGTTGGAGGACGCCGCCGCGATCGACGGCAGTGGCCGGCTCGGCTTCCTCTGGCGCATCCTGCTTCCGCTGTCGCGGCCCGCGCTGGTCACCGTCGGGATCCTCGCGTTCGTGGCGAGTTGGAACGCGTTCCTGCTGCCGCTGCTCGTCCTCGGCGACGCCAACCTGCACACCCTGCCGCTGGGTGTGCAGAACTTCTCCAGCCAGTACACCTCCGACACCGCGGGCATCCTCGCCTTCACCTCGCTGGCGATGCTGCCGGCGCTACTTTTCTTCACGTTCGCCGAGAAGCAGATCGTCGGTGGCCTGCAGGGCGCGGTCAAGGGCTGAGCGGCGCGGCACGAGCGAAGCTGCGGCGGCACCAGCACAACACAAAGGGGAAAGCACAGCATGACTGAGGTCCACGGGGTGGTCGGCACGCCGGTCCCGGCACAACCGGGTCCGGGCCACGACCGGCACGACCGGTCCGACCGGCCGGACGGCGAGACGCGCGTACGCGAGCTGCTCGGGCAGATGACGATCGAGGAGAAGGTCGCGCAGCTCGTCGGCTTCTGGGAGAAGGAGGACGGCGAAGCCGTCGCACCGCTGCAGGGCGAGTTCGGCGATGTCGGCGAGCTGGAGACCTTCTCCCGGCACGGCCTCGGCCACCTGACCCGGGCGTACGGCACCCGCCCCGTCGACGCCGCGGCACGCGCGTCATGGCTCTGGAAGTTCCAGTCCGATCTGGTGACCGGCACCCGACTGGGCATACCGGCGATCGTCCACGAGGAGTGTCTCACCGGTCTCTCGGCCTGGAAGGCGGCCACCTTCCCCACCCCGCTGGCCTGGGGTGCCGCGTTCGATCCCGACCTCGTCACCGAGATGGCCGCCGCGATCGGGGCGTCGATGCGGGCGCTGGGCATCCACCAGGGTCTCGCCCCGGTGCTCGACGTGATCCGGGATCCGCGCTGGGGGCGGGTCGACGAGTGCGTCTCCGAAGACCCGTACCTGGTCGGAACCGTCGGCACGTCGTACGTGCGGGGGTTGCAGTCGCAGCGGGTGCACGCCACGCTCAAGCACTTCGCCGGCTACTCCGCCTCGCGCGCCGGGCGCAACTTCGCCCCGGTGCACGCCGGTCCCCGGGAACTCGCCGATGTCCTGCTCGTCCCGTTCGAGATGGCGATCCTCGACGGCGACGCGCGCTCCGTCATGCACTCGTACGCCGAGATCGACGGCGTGCCGGTCGCCGCCGACCCGACCATGCTGACCGGTGTGCTGCGGGACCGGTGGGGCTTCGACGGCACGGTGGTGGCCGACTACTACGGCGTGGCCTTCCTGAACCTGCTGCACCACGTCGCCGCCGACCACGCGGAGGCGGCCGTTCAGGCGCTGACCGCCGGTGTCGACATCGAGCTTCCGACGGGCGACGCCTATCTGACCCTGACCGAGACGGTGAAGTCCGGCAGGCTCGACGAGGCGCTCGTCGACCGGGCGGTGCTGCGGGTGCTGCGCCAGAAGCTGGAGCTCGGTCTGCTCGACGCCACGTTCGATGTCGAACCGACCCAGTCGGTCGACCTCGACTCACCCGAGCACCGCGCGATCGCCCGCCGCCTCGCCGAGAAGTCGATCGTCCTGGTCGCCAACCAGGACGTACTCCCGCTACCCGCTGGGCGACGGGTGGCCGTGGTCGGCCCGAATGCGAACCGGCAGGGGGCGCTCTTCGGGTGCTACTCCTTCCTCAACCACGTGCTCGTCCAGTACCCCGACGTGGAGGCGGGTATCGAGGTGCCGACCCTCCTCGACGCGCTGCGGGCCGAGTTGGGCGCCGATCAGGTGACCTGGGCTCGTGGCTGCGACGTGGACAGCGACGACCGGTCCGGTTTCGCGGAGGCGGTGGCCGCCGCGTCCGCCGCGGAGGTCGCCGTACTGGTCGTCGGCGACCATGCCGGCCTCTTTGGACGCGGCACCGTGGGCGAGGGCTGTGACCGGGACGACCTGGAACTGCCCGGGGTCCAGCGGGAACTCGTCGAGGCGGTCCTGGCGACGGGCACGCCGGTCGTCCTGGTGCTGCTCACCGGCCGGCCGTACGCGGTCGGCTGGGCACTGGCGCGCTGCGCGGCGGTGGTGCAGGCGTTCTTCCCCGGCGAGGAGGGCGCCGGCGCGATCGCGGGCGTGCTCTCGGGACGGGTCAACCCGTCGGGCAAGCTGCCGGTCAGCCTGCCTGCCTCGGCCGGAGCGCAGCCGTACTCGTACCTCCATCCCACCCTGGGCGAGGGCAGCGAGGTGACCAACCTGCCGGCGACCCCGGTGGCACCTTTCGGCCACGGACTTTCCTACACCACGTTCGAGCACGCGGGCCTGACGGTCCCCGCCACGGTGCCGACCGACGGGGCACTGCATGTGACCGTACGCGTCACGAACACCGGTACGGTCGCCGGCGACGACGTGGTGCAGCTCTACGGCCGCGACCTCGTGGCCTCGGTGACCAGGCCGGTGGCGCAGCTGCTCGGCTACCGGCGGGTCCACCTGGAGCCGGGCCAGTCGGTCACGGTCGAGCTCACGGTGCCCACCACCCGCCTGGCGTTCTCAGACCGCACCCTCACCCGGGTCGTGGAGCCCGGTGACGTCGAACTCTGGGTCGGCACGAGCGCGCGGCGGGACACATCGGCGCTGACCACGTTGGTCGGTGACACCGCACCGGTCACCAACGCCTCGCCGCGCTGGACGACGTCCCAGATCATCTGACGGCTACGCCCGCAGGGAGTAGGCGCCGCATCGTACCGGTGACCTTCGCCGGTCGCCTCGGCTACTTGTCGTCTTTCGGCATCAGATACCGGTTTGGTGGTTTTTGAGACATAACGCCTTCGTGGTGAAACTTGCTCAATACGCTCCTGGGCGACGGAACCCACGAAGATGCGTGAGACACGATGACGGACGCCGACACCATGGTCCTGCCCCGGCTCGGGACGCCGGAGACCAGCGACGAGGACCCCTGGGGGGAGGGCCACGCCACCGTCCCCGACCGCCCGGTGACCGACACCCACCGGTGGCGGGTGGCCGCCTGGCTGGTGCCGGCGCTGCTGATGGGCGCGCTCGGCACCACCCGGGCCGGCGCGGCGGGGCTGCGGGTGGAAGAACTCGCGACCTGGGGCGGCGCCGCCTCATCCTGGGGCGACACCTGGTCGACGCTCCACGTGGGCGACGCCGCCGGCACGCCGTACCACCTGGTGGTCCGTTCTTGGGCGGCGGTCTTCGGCACCTCGGACCTCGCGCTGCGCGGACCCTCGATCGTGGCCATGACCGTGGCGGCGGCGCTCGTCGGAGCGCTGGCGGCTCGGATGTTCACGCCGGGCACCGGCGTGCTGGCGGGCGTGGTCTTCGCCCTGCTGCCGACCACGGCGTGGTACGCCCAGGAGGCCCAGCCGTACGCGCTGACCGTGCTCGCCGCGGTGCTCGCCTCCTGGCTGCTCCAGGCGGCCGTCGACCGGCCGAGGTTCCGGTGCTTCGTGCTCTACGCCGGCTCGGTGGTGGTGCTGGGCCTGTGCGACGTGACCGCACTCCTGTTGCTGGTCGGCCACGGCTGGACGGTGTTCGCCTTCCGGCGTGCCGTGGCCGGGCGATGGCTGGTCGCCGCCGGCGTGGGCGTGCTGCCGGCGGCCGGGCTGCTCTGGCACATCCTCCGGCAGGGCGGCTGGCTCCCGCAGTTGTCGAGTCCGAGCCTGGACGTGCTGGCTGCGACGCCCAGGGAACTGTTCGGCGTCACCGCGCTGGGGGCCGTGCTGCTCGCGCTGGCGCTGTTCAGCCTCCCGCTGCGCTATCCCGCCGCCCTGTACACGGCCTGGGCGGTGGTGCCGCCGCTCGTGCTCCTGCTCGTCGCGCAGGTGACGCCGATCTGGCTGCCCCAACTCATGCTCTTCACGCTCCCGGCGTGGGCGACGCTCGGCGCCGCCGCCCTCGGCCGGGTACGCGTTCGCTGGTCCGCGGGTGTGCTGGCGGCGATCGCCGTGATCGGTGCGCCGGTGCACGTCGCCGTCCGGGAACCGGACCGGCGTCAGCTCGCCACCCGGCAACTCGCGGAGATCATCGAACACCGGCTGCAACCCGGCGACGGTGTGGTCTACGGTCCGGCCGACCCGGCGGGCGGATGGGTCGGCCGCAGCGTGCTGGCGCACTACCTGCCCGCCGACCGTCGCCCCGCCGACGTGCTCGCCACGGCCCCGCACCGCGTCGACCGCCGACTTCCGGTCGCCGAGTGCGTCGACGTGGCCGGGTGTCTGGGGGGCACCCGGCGACTGTGGGTCGTCCGGCTCGGTGAGCAGGCGGACCCGGTGCAGGACCTCGGTGGCGCAAAGGAGCGGCTGCTCCGCACGAGGTATCAGGTGGCGCAGGTCTGGCGGCCGGCGGGGCTCACGCTGGCCCTGCTGGTGGACGAACGGACCGATCTCTGACCACGGCCGGTGGCCCGAACCCTTTGAGGTGCCTTCGACCCTTTTCACATCGTCTGGGCGATTACCTCCCTAGGGTCGGCCGTAGCGGTGTTCGTGGCGGGCAGGACTCAGACCCTTGGGGGCAACGTGGGCGTCGCGGCCGATACACGTCCGTCTCGGGCCACTCCGGAGGGGACCTCCGGGGGCGGAACGCCGGTGGCCACACCGGAACGACCGGCATCCGCCCGTCGCCCCGACCGTCGTCAGTTGAACATCAGGGCCCGCCTCGCCTACGCCAGGTGCGGAGCCATCGCCGGACCCCTCACAGCGCCCCGGCAGCCGCGTGCGGCGGTCGAGTTCCGCCACGTGCTCTCACCTGCCGCACGGCTGATTCTGACGCTGCTCGTCCTGGTCAACAGCGCGGCCGGGCTGCTGCTCGTCGGCTGGCTGCTGCTCCCCGGGCACGTACCGGGATCAGGGGTGACCGGGCTCGGCAGCTGGCAGATCACGGCGGCCCGGCTCGGCTTCTGCGTGATCGTCGGCGTCGAGCTGATCCGACTCGCGCAGAACATGGTCGTCTGGGTGTTCGCGTACCATGCCCGGGATCCGGTGCCGGTCGATCCTCCGGTCGGCCTGCGGGTGGCCCTGCTCACCACGATCGTGCCGAGCAAGGAGCCGATCGACGTCGTCGAGCGGACGTTGCGCAGGCTGCGGCAGATCGTGTACTGCGGTCAGGTCGACGTCTGGATCCTCGACGAGGGTGACGACCCCGCGGTCAAGGCGATGGCCGCGCGTCTCGGCGTACGCCACTTCAGCCGGCGGGGTCGACCGGAGTACAACCAGCCCAGCGGTGAGTTCCGGGCCAGGACGAAGTCGGGGAACCACAACGCCTGGCGGGCCGAACACGAGCACCGGTACGACGTGGTCGCCAACGTCGACCCGGATCACGTACCGCTGGCCAACTTCCTGGAACGCACACTCGGCTACTTCCGTGACCCCGACGTCGCCTTCGTGGTGACCCCGCAGGTCTACGGCAACACGCACCAGAACCTGGTCGCGCACGGCGCCTCGGTCCAGCAGTACCTCTACAACGGACTCATCGCACGCGGTGGCAACGGTCTGGACGCCCCACTGCTCACCGGCACCGGCCACCTCTACCGGCCGTCGGCATGGCGGAGCGTCGGCGGCTACCAGGATTCGATCATCGAGGACCACCTGACCAGCATCCGGATCCACGCTGCCGTGAACCCGCGGTCGGGCAACCAGTGGAAGGGCGTCTACACCCCGGACGTGGTCGCCATCGGGGAAGGCCCGACGTCGTGGGCCGACTACTTCAACCAGCAGAAGCGCTGGGCGGCCGGCATCTGCGAGATCCTCGTCCGCCCCGAGCTGCGCGCGCCGCGCGAACTGCGGTCCCGACGGCGCTGGCAGTACCGCCTGCTCCAGTTCTACTACCCGAGCGTGGCGGTCAGCCTGTTGCTGGGCAACTTCGCCACGGCCATGTACCTGCTCACCGGCGTCAGCGCGGCCCAGCTCGACGTCGCCGTGTGGTCGGTGCTGTGGGGCTCGACCATCGCCACCTGGTTCGCGCTGTGGCTCTGGCTCCGCCGGTTCAACATCGCCCCGCACGAGCGGGAGGAGATCGGCCTGGTCGGCATGGCGCTGGCGTTGTTCGCCGGCCCCGTCTACGTGGCCGCCGGCGTCGGCGCGCTGCTGCGGCGACGGCTCGGGTTCGTGGTGACGGCCAAGGGCAAATTGCGTACCAGCGAGTCGCTCGCCACCTTCCGCCTGCACCTGTGCTGGGCGGCCTTCGCCGCCGGCCTGCTCGCCGCGAGTTTCGTGCTGGACCACGGCCTCGCTCTGCTCCGGGTGTGGCCGGTGCTGACCCTGCTGACCGGGCTCGGTCCACCGCTGATCGCGTTCGGGTCGAGCATCATGACCCGTCGCGGGCAGCACACCGAGGCCGCCAGAGCCGCCGCCCGCGACGACGGGGGAGGCGGTCGGGTGACGGCACGGGTGGCGGTCGAGCAGGTCGCGCCATGACGAGGCTGACCCTGCCCCGGGCGGCGATGGCACTGCTCGGCGTACTGCTGCTGACCTACGCCTTCGCCATAGCACCGGAGACCGCGCCCGACAGCCGGCAGAACGTCACCACCGACCGGGCCGCAGCGGTCGAACCGACCACGTCGCCGCCCGCACCGCCGGAGGTCTTCCCGCCGGCCCAGAAGGTCTTCATCGGAGTCGCCACCAAGGAGGGTCCGTACGACTTCACCCCCGTCGACGACTTCACCGCGGCGGCGAGACACCAGCCGCAGGTCATGCTCTTCAGTTCGGGATGGGCGACCGACACCTTCGACCGGACGCTCTTCGAGGCGATCAGCGGCCGGGGCATGCTGCCGATGCTGGCCTGGGAACCATGGGACCACCGGTTGGACGAGGCGGCCCGCAAGAAGGGGGCCACCCGCGGCAAGATCGACCGAATTCGTTCAAACCAGCCCGACTACCGGTTGTCCCGCATCACCCGCGGCGACTTCGACGAGTATCTGCGGTCCTGGGCCGAAGGGATCAAGGCACTCGAACATCCGGTGGCGATCCGGTTCGCGCACGAGATGAACGGTGACTGGTACCCGTGGTGCGAGACGGCCAACGGCAACCGGCCGGGCGACTACGTCAAGGCGTGGCGCCACGTACACGATCTGTTCGAGGCCGCCGGAGCGACCAACGTCATCTGGGTGTGGAGCCCGAACACCAGATGGGACGGCTCGACTCCGAAGCTTGCCCGGCTCCACCCCGGCGACGAGTACGTCGACTGGGTGGGGCTCTCCGGCTACTACGGCATGGGGGCCTTCTCGAAGTACCGGTCCTTCGACGCGATCTTCAAGGACACCATCAAGGAGATCCGTACCTTCAGCGGTAAGCCCTTGGTCATCACCGAGACCGGTGCCGCCGACACCCGTGGCCGCAAGGCCGAGTGGATCACCGAAACCTTCCGGTCGCTGCCACAGCACGAGGAGATCATCGGCCTCATCTGGTTCGAGGTGACCAAGGAACAGGACTGGCGGATCGTCAGCTCACCGGCCGTGGCGACGGCCTTCGCCCAGGCGGTGGCCGCTCCTCGCTACCGCTTCAGCTGGTCACCCGACATGCTCCCGCGTACCGAACTGGCGGACTAGGTGCACCTGCCGCGCTCTGCCAGGATGGCTTCATGGCGAACGTCTGGTCCGCTGTGACGATCGACTGCCTTGACCCGGAGCGGGTAGCCCGATTCTGGAGTGCGCTGCTCGGTCGCGAGCCCGGCCCGTCGCAGGACGGCTGGGTCTACCTCGGCGAGCGGGGTGACCCGCAGCCGCGGCTGGTGTTCCAGCCGGTGCCTGAGCCCCAGGCCGGCAAGGTGCGGCTTCACCTCGACATCTGCGTCGACGACATCGACGAGGCCATGACCGAGGTGATCGATCTCGGTGGCCGGTTCACCGGTGAGCGGCACGACTACGACGCGGGCGTGGTCGTCGTCATGGCCGACCCGGAGGACCACCTGTTCTGCCTGGTCCAGTACTACGGCTAGGCCGGCGTGCTGTCGGGAGACCTGGCCTCGGCTCCGATCCGGAAGCGCCGTTGGTGGCCGTTTCTCATCGGCCTGAAAGCCGAGCGGACCACCCCGGCTTGACCCTCGACCGGGTCGAGGCCGGACAGTGCCGACGCGAGAGACCGACCGGAGCCGTCCCACCGGCACCGGTCGGCGCGGTCGGCGGTGGGCGGGAGCATTCGTGGTGGCAACAGCAACCGGCAGCAGGACGGCGGTGCCGGGCGCGTACTGGGCGTGGCTGGGGGGCACGGCGCTGTCCCTGGTCGGCGTGCAGGCGATGGCGTTCGCGATGGCCTGGGTGGCGGCCGGGCAGGGTGGACGCTTCGCCGCCCTGGTGCTCACCGCGATCAACCTGCCCCGCGCCCTGCTGTTGCTGATCGGCGGTGCGGTGGCCGACCGGGTCGGCGCCTGGCCGGTAATGATCATTTCGGACGCGGCGATGGTCGTGGTCACCGGGTCGCTGGCCGTTGCCGCGTGGTCGGCCGCGGACCCGCGGCTGCCGTTGCTGCTCACCGCCCTGGCCATCGGGATCGTGGACGCCTTCTACCTGCCGAGCGCGGGCTCGATGCCCCGGCGCCTGGTGCCGCCCGCCGCGCTGGCCCGGGCGATGTCGGCCCGTCAGATGGCCGGTCAACTGGCCTTGTTCGCCGGACCGCCCCTGGGCAGCCTGATTCTGGCCGCAGCCGGGCTGGCCGGGGTGGCCCTGGCCAATGCCGCGAGCTTCCTGATGGTGCTGTCGGTCCTGCTGCTTCTGCGGCCCCGCGTCGACGGGCCGAGCCCGCACGACACCGGCCCGCGCGAGGTGAGCCCGCGCGAGGTGGACCCGCGCGAGGTCGGGTCGTCGGGCCGGGTGCCGGATCCGGTGTGGCGGGCCTCGCTGGACGGGCTGCGGATCGCCGCGTCGCATCCCGCGTTGCGGCCCGCGCTGCTGGTGACCAGCGTCGCCGCCGGGTTCCTGCTGCCGGTCTCCGGCCTGCTCGTACCGCTGCTGGCCCGGGAGCGGGCATGGTCACCGCAGGCTACCGGGGCGGTGGTGGCGGCGGTGGCGTTGGGCACGGCAATCGTCGCGGTGACGGTTCTGGTGCGCGGCGCGTTGTCCCGCCCGGGCATGGCGGCTGCCGCCGGTCTGCTGGTGTCCGCCACCGGCGTGGCCGTACTGGCGGTCGGCCGACCGCAGTTGTGGGCGGTCGTGGCCGGGGCGGCGATCGGCGTCGGCTCCGGAGTATTCGCCACCCACATCGGCCCGCTGATCCTGGCCGCCACGCCGGTCACGCACCTGGCCCGGGTGCAGTCCGTGGTCGTACTCGTGCAGAGCCTGCCGCTGCTGCTGACCACCAACGTGCTCGGCTCGCTCGCCGACGCCGTCAGCGTCCCAGCGGTCCTGTACGCCTGCGCGGGCGTGCTGGCCACCACCGCACTGGCGGCCCTGACCTCACCCGCCCTCCGCCAACGATCCACCTGACCACATCGCCCTCGCCGCCAATTGCAAGATCGGCGGGGGCGTGGGTGGTGTTACCGGGGCGTGGGGGTGTACGTGGCGATGATGACGCCGCTCTTCATGGCCCGCGTGTTGGCCAGGGTCAGCGTGGTGCGTGGGTCGGCCAGTGGCGCGGAGAGCGACGGCCCGCCGACGATGACCGGGTGGATCCAGAACCGGATCTCGTCCACCAGGCCGGCGGTGACGAGCGCCTGGGTGACCACCCCGTACCCGTACATCAGGATGTCCCCGCCGGGCTGGGCCTTGAGCGCCGTGACCGCCTCGATCAGGTCGCCCTGCAGTACCTCGCTGTTCTTCCACTCCGGATCGGTCAGGGTGGTGGAGGCGACGTACTTCTTGACGTTGTTGAAGTAGGCCGCGCCGGTGCTCGGGTCGCTCTCGTCGCGGGTGGGCCAGGCGGCGGCGAAGCCGTCGTAGGTGCGCCGGCCCATCAGCAGCGCGTCCGCCACCGCGGTCTGCTCGCCGGCGAAGGTCGCGGCCTCGTCGTCGAAGTACGGCATCGTCCACACCGGATCGTCGATGACACCGTCGAGGCTGATGTACGTGGAGTTGATGATCCTGCGCATGGGCTCCCCCGTGGCTGTCGTGGCTTGGCGGACTTCATCCTGCCCGGGGTGGCCGAATTTTTCTGCCCGGCATGCCGTGGCCTCGTCACGGCGGTGCCGGAATACCTGACTATAGTCAGGAATCGTGGACCAAGGACTGATCGACGTGGTGCGGCGCTTCAACCGCACGGTGACCCAGCGCGTCGGCGCGCTGGACGACAGCTACCTCGCCCGGGACCGGCCGCTGGCGCAGGCCCGGCTGCTGTGGGAGATCGGCCCGGCGGGCGCCGAGGTCGCGGCGCTGCGGACCCGGCTGGACCTCGACGCCGGCTACCTGAGCCGGCTGCTCAGGACACTGGAGGGCGAGGGACTCGTGGTGGTGGGGCCCGGCGAGAGCGACGGACGGGTGCGCACCGCCCGCCTCACCGACGCCGGCCGGGCCGAGTGGGACCTGCTCGACGGCAAGTCCGACGAGCTGGCCTGGTCGATGCTCGAACCGCTCACCGCCGGCCAGCGCGCCCGGCTCACCACCGCGATGACCGAGGTGGAGCGGCTGCTCATGGCGTCACTGATCACCATCGGCCCGTGCCATCCGGGTGATCCCCGCGCCCGGGCCTGCCTGCGGGCGTACACGCGGGAACTCGCCGACCGGTTCGACGCCGGCTTCGACCTGACCCGCAGCAGCGTCGAGGACAACGAACTCGTCCCCCCGGCGGGTCTGTTCCTGGTCGCCAGCATCTCGACCGAAACAGTGGGTTGCGGCGCGCTGCGGCTGCACCCCGGCGAACCCGCCGAGATCAAACGTCTCTGGGTGTCCGGGTCGGTGCGCGGACTCGGCGTCGGCCGGCGGCTGCTGGACGAGCTGGAGCGGCATGCCGCAGCCGCGGGCGCCGGCAGCGTACGCCTCGACACCAACCGCAGCCTCACCGAGGCGATGCGGCTCTACCGCAGCGCGGGCTACCGGGAGATCCCGCGCTACAACACCAACCCGTACGCCCACCACTGGTTCGCCAAAACCCTCAGCTGAGGCCACCACGGTCGCCCGACCGTCTTGTCGACAAGAAATGAATCGTGGTTCAATTCTTGTGTGGCGTACCGGAGTACGGAGCGGGTGCAGGCGAGGTTGACCGCCTCGCGGGTGCGGATCGTCGCCGCCGCGCTGGCGATCCTGGCCGAGCACGGGTACGCCGGCTGCTCGGTCGCCGCTGTCGCCGAGCGGGCCGGTGTGGCCACCGGCAGCGTCTACCGGCACTTTCCCGCCAAGGCCGACCTCTTCGCCGAGGTCTTCCGTGCCGCCAGCCAGCGGGAGGTCGACGCCGTGGCCCGGGCCGCGGCCCGCGAGGCGACCGCCGCCGCCAAGATCCGCGCCGTCGTCGAGACCTTCTCCGGGCGGGCCCTGCAGTCCCCGCGACTCGCGTACGCCCTGCTCGCCGAGCCGGTCGACCCGGCGGTCGAGGCGCAGCGCCTGATCTTCCGGCGCGCCCACGCCACGCTGATCGCCGGCTACGTGTCCGCTGGCGTGTCCGCCGGAGAGCTGCTGCCGCAGGATCCCGAGCTGACGTCCACCGCCGTGGTCGGCGCCCTGGCCGAGGCGCTGGTGGGCCCGCTGGCCGCCGGGGTCGCCGGCCCGGACACCATCCCCAACCTGACCGTCCTCATCCACCGCGCGTTGGGAGTGACGCCGTGACCACACACGAGGTGTTCAACCAGGTTCCCCCGCTGGTCGACCACGACGCCGCGGACGACCCGGCCCTGCTCGACGCGCTGACCCGTGAGGGCGCCGGCTGGGCCGCGACAGAACTGCACGAACTCGGCCGGCTCGCCGGCACCGAGCAGGCCGTCGAGCACGGCCGGCTGGCCAACGAACACCCGCCGGTGCTGCGTACCCACGACCGTTACGGCCACCGCATCGACGAGGTGGAGTTCCACCCGTCCTGGCACGAGCTGATGCGTACGGCCGTCGGCCACGGCCTGCACGCCGCGCCCTGGGCGGACGACCGGATCGGCGCGCACGTGGCCCGGGCCGCCAAGTTCTACACCTGGCGTCCCGACGCCGGTCACGGCTGCCCGATCTCGATGACCTACGCGGCGGTGCCGGCCCTGCGGCACGCCCCGGAGCTGGCCGCACGGTACGAGCCGCTGCTCACCGCCAGCGTGTACGACTTCGGGCTGCGGGTACCGCTGGCCAAGCAGGGGCTGCTGGCGGGCATGTCGATGACGGAGAAGCAGGGCGGCTCCGACGTGCGGGCCAACACCACCGTCGCGCACCCTCGGCCCGACGGCAGTTACCGGCTCGTCGGGCACAAGTGGTTCACCTCCGCGCCGATGTGCGACCTCTTCCTCACCCTCGCCCAGGCGCCGGGCGGGCTCACCTGCTTCCTGGTGCCGCGCGTGCTCCCCGACGGCAGCCGCAACCCGATGCGCCTGGTGCGCCTGAAGGACAAGCTCGGCAACCGCTCCAACGCGTCGAGTGAGGTCGAGTACGACGACGCGGTCGCCTGGCGGGTCGGTGACGAGGGCCGGGGCGTCCGCACGATCATCGACATGGTCAACCTGACCCGCCTCGACTGCGTCATCGGCGCGGCGGCCGGGATGCGCCAGGGCGTGATCACCGCCGCGCACCACGCCGCCCACCGGAGCGCCTTCGGCCGGTACCTCGCCGACCAGCCGCTGATGCGCAACGTGCTGGCCGACCTGGCCGTGGAGTCCGAGGCCGCGACCGTACTCATGATGCGCCTGGCCGGGGCGACCGACCGGTCCGCCCGGGGTGACGTGGGGGAGACCGCTTTCAAGCGGATCGCTCTCGCCGTCGGCAAGTACTGGGTGTGCAAGCGCTGGCCGGGCCACGCCGCCGAGGCGCTGGAATGCCTGGGCGGTAACGGCTACGTCGAGGAGTCCGGCATGCCTCGGTTGTTCCGCGAGTCGCCGCTGAACTCCATCTGGGAGGGCTCGGGAAACGTGGCCGCGCTGGACGTGCTGCGCGCGCTCGCCGGCCAGCCCGAGGTGATGGCGGCGTTCCGCGCCGAGATGGACGCCGCCGCCGGCGCCGATCCGCGGCTCGACGCGGCGGTACGCCAGGTGGAGTCGGCCCTCGCCGAGCCGGGCGACCTGGAGCTGCGGGCTCGGCGCGTGGTCGAGCAGCTGGCCCTGGTGTTGCAGGGCGCGCTGCTGGTGCGCCACGGGCACCCGGCCGTCGCCGACGCCTTCTGCGCGTCCCGGCTCGGCGGCGACCGGGGCCAGGCGTACGGCACCCTGCCCGCCGGGGTGGACTTCGCCGCGATCATCGACCGGGCCACCCCGAAGCTGGGCTGACCGTCGCGCCGCCACCCGTGGTCGGGTGGCGGCGCGGGCCGGTGTCAGCAGTAGAGGTTCGCTCCGGCGGGTACCCCCAGGATGCCCACGAACTGCTGGTACCGGGTGACCCGGCTCTGCACCTGGGCGGGGTTGCCGCCGTTGCACTCGATCGAGCCGTTGATGCTGCGGATGGTCTGGCCGAACCCGGCGCCGGTGACCATCGCGTTGTGCGCGGTCATCGTGCCGGGGCCGTTCTGCGTCATCCAGTACCAGATGGCGGTCTTCCAGGCCACGGCGGCGTCGTTCTGCACCAGCCAGGGGTTGGTCAGCAGCGGTAGCCCGAGAGCGTTGCCCGCCGCGTTGTAGTTGAAGTTCCAGCTCAGCTGGATCGGCCCGCGCCCGTAGTAGGCGGCCTGGCCGGCCGGGCAGCCGTACGGCTGGCTGCTGTCGCAGTAGTGCGGGTAGTTCGCCTGGTTCTGCTCCACGATGTGCACCAGCCCACCGGTCTCGTGGTACACGTTCGCGAGGAAGGCGGCGGCCTCCTGGCGCTGCACGGTGGCGCTGCCGCTACGGGCGAACGCCGGGTAGGCGCCGAGCGCGGCGACCAGGCCGGAGTACGTGTAGAAGGAGTTCCGGCCGGGGAACATCTGGTTGAACTGGGCCTCGCTGACCACGAAGCCGCCGGGGTTGGGCGGCGGGTTGGTGGTGGGCGGAGTGCCCGAGCAGTTGTAGGGATCCCAGTACCAGGTGCTGATGGTCGGGTCGTAGCCCGGATTGTCGTGCTCGGCGATGTAGTACTGGCCGTTGGTGTACCGCACGATGCTGCCGGCGGTGTACCAGGTACCGGCAACCCAGTTCGGGTAGTTGCAGTTGCCACCCGGCGGTGGGTTGCTGCCGCCACAGGCGCCGAGGTCCTGCCAGACTCCGGTGGTGCCGGGCGGGGCCTCGTTCTGGGTCCACCACTTCGCCTGGTAGTTGCGGCCGTTGTGGGAGACCTGCATGCCTCCGGTGTAGACCGCCGAGGACTGCCACGGCGTCGCGCAGGCGGCGGCGGAGGCGGCGGTCGACGGGATGACCGCCAGCAGCGCGCCGGCGAGGGTCAGCGCCGCGAGCGCGGCCAGGGCGCGCAATCTCGACATGTGATCACTCCTTCTCGATGGGGGAGCGGGACGTCGACGGCCGGGCGCATCGACAGGCATCATCGTAACATCTACTGTTCGCAAACTTTACTATTGGTGTGGACGGCGGGACGTTCCGTCCGGATGGCCGGGTCCGCCCCTCAGCCGAGCCCGGCCCGCGTAGCCCGTTGAGTCGTCCCGGGCGCTGTGGGATTCTTGTGCCTCGATGCGTTGTCGCGCGCGCGAGTGACCGTCGCCCGATGGGCAACCGGGACCGGCACGGTCCCCGGGGGACGACGGCAGGTGGCCTGAGCCGTCCGGGTGTCCCTTCCGCCGCCGAGGCCCGCCACCGGGGCCCGGCCGGGCAGAACTCCGCCGTGATCACGAAGGAAGCAACCATGAGAGAACCGAGCACATCCGGTCGTCGACGCCTCGTACCGCCGAGATGGCTGTCCCGACGCGGCCGCGCGACGGTCGTGGCGAGCCTGCTGGTCGCCACCGGCGCCCTGTTCGGCATTCACCAGCCGAGCGTCAGCGCGGCGGCCGCGCCGGTGACCGTGACCGTGAACGCGCGGGCGGGACTGGCCACCGTGCCCGACACCGCGCTCGGCGTCAACCACGCCATCTGGGATTCGCAGTTGGGCACCGTCGAGACCTCGGACCTGCTGCGTGCCGCCGGTGTCCAGATGATGCGCTACCCGGGCGGCTCGTACGCCGACATCTACCACTGGCGGGACCACACCGCGCCCGGCGGCTACGTCGCCCCCGGCACCGACTTCGACACCTTCATGGCCGGGGTGCGGCGGGCCGGCGCCCAGCCGATGATCATCGCGAACTACGGCACCGGCACGCCGGCCGAGGCCGCCGACTGGGTGCGGTACGCGAACGTGACCAAGAAGTACGGCGCCCGGTACTGGACGGTCGGCAACGAGAACTACGGCAACGGGCACTACGGGTCGGCCTGGGAGGCCGACCACCACCCCGACAAGAGCGCCACCTACTACGCGAACCTGGTGGTCGAGTACGCCGACGCGATGAAGGCCGTCGACCCCACCATCAAGGTCGGCGCGGTGCTGACCATGCCGGCGAACTGGCCGGACGGCCTGACCGCCGGCAACGACCCGGGCCCGTGGAACCAGACCGTGCTCACCATCGCCGGGCCGAAGATCGACTTCGTTGACGTGCACTGGTACCCGGGCGGCAGCGCCGCCGACTCGCTGCCCCGGACCAGCCACATCACCGACGCGGTCCACCTGCTCCGGCAGCAGATCGCCCGGTACGCCGGGCCGAACGCCGCGCGTATCGGCATCAGCCTCACCGAGGTGAACGTCACCTCCGGGGGCATGACCAGCCAGCCGGCCGCGCTGTTCCTGGCCGACGCGTACAGCGGGCTGCTGGCCAGCGGGGTCTTCACCGTCCACTGGTGGAACGTGCGCAACGGTATCGGTACCGTGTCCACCGTTGCTGGCCAGACCGACTACGGCGACTACGGCATGTTCTCCAGCGGCACCTGTACCTCGGACGGATCCGTCTGTGAGCCACCGCCGAACACGCCGTTCGCGTCGTACCACGGGCTGTCCATGATGAGCCTCTTCGCCCGGACGGGCGACCAGTTCATCCGGGCCGGCTCGGATCAGTCCCTGGTCACCGCGCACGCGGTCCGGCGGGGCAACGGGGAGGTCGCGGTGCTTTTGGTGAACAAGGATCCCGACAACTCGTATCCGGTCACCATCGACTACGCCGGCTTCACGCCGTCCGCCGCCGCGCCGACCGTGTACAGCCACACCAACGGCGCCACCGCCATCGCCACCAGCCAGAGCGGCAGCGCGACCAGCCGGACGCTGCCGCCGTACTCGCTGACCACGCTCGTGCTACGCCCGGCCGCCGTGGTGGCCGGCCAGCCCGGTGCGCCCGGCCAGCCGGCCGCCAGCGGCGTCACCGACCGGAGCGCGACGATCTCCTGGCCGGCGGCCACCCGGGGCGGCAGCCCGATCGCCAAGTACGAGGTGTACCGGCAGAACGGCGCGGTCAGCGAGCAACTCGGGGAGACCTCGGGCACTACGTTCACGGTCGGCAACCTCAACCCCGGCAGCCGTTACACCGTCAACGTGCTGACCCGGGACACCGCGGGTCGGGTGTCCTGGGCCTCGCCGCCGCTCACCTTCACCACCGGCAGCCCGGCCAGCAGCACCTGCGGTGTCCGCTTCACCAACACCACGGACTGGGGCAACGGCTACGTGGGCACCGTCGACATCGTCAACAACGGCGCGAGCCCGATCAACGGCTGGACGCTGACCTGGACCTGGCCGACGACGTGGCAGCAGGTGAGCAGCGGCTGGAGCGCGAACTGGGAACAGGTCGGCACCGCCGTCAGGGTCACCAGCACCGACGACAACCGCCAGATCGCCGGTGGGGGCAGCACGAGCGCGGGCTTCGTCGGCGCGTACAGCGGCCCGAACGTGCTGCCGACCGCGTTCCGGCTCAACGGCACACTCTGCACCAGCCTCTGACGTTTCCCGATCGGCGTTCGGGCGCGGGTCGACCGGTGGGCGTCCGGTGCCGCCGGCGGAGTCTCTCGATTCCGCTGGCGGTGCCACCGCGGGTGCTCCGCCGCCGGCAACCCCTCATGGCGTCCGGACGGACCTCGATCAGGCCGGCGTGACCCGGTGCCACAGGTCGTCGAAGGCGATGCTGTCGAAGAAGGCGACCACATCGACGATCTCTTGATCCGGCATCGTCAGATACCAGGTGTACGTGTTGCGGTACGGCAGCCCGTCGCGGGCCGTGGACGCGGAGTCGAAGTACGCGATGACGACGTCGCCATCGGCGTAGATGCCGTGCACGGTGGGCACGGCCGGAGTGGACAGCCGTGCGTTGTACGGCTGGAGGGCCCGGCGGAAGAAGTCGTCCCGCCCCTGGTAGGCGCCGGCGACCACACTGTTGCCGACGACGGTCCAGGTCGCGTCGGCGGCCAGCAGGTCGAACGGGCTCCCGGTCCCGGCTGCCCACTGGTCGAACGCCTCCCGGATGCGCTGCCTGCGCCGGTCTTCGTCCACTAGATCCTCCTCAGGCGGGCGGGAAGCTGGCCCTAAGCCTGGCAGCCGCCGAGGCGGCCCGTCGGGCATTCGCGGTACTTGCCCGCGCGCCTCGATCCGGGTGACTGGTGATTTTGCCGATGCGGCGCTGGTGAGGCAGCGCAAACACTGATCGCAGTCGATGCCGCTCCGACCCAAGGGAGTATCCGACGTGCGATCATCCACCACCACCCGTCCCCGTTCCCTCGCCCTCGTGGCCCGGTTGGCGATGGCTGCCGTCCTGGCCGCCGGTGGCGTCGTTGCCACCTCGTCCGCCGCCCAGGCCGCCAACCCGTACGAGCGCGGTCCCGCGCCGACCCACGCGATCCTGGAAGCCAGTCGCGGTCCCTTCGCCACCTCCTCGCTGAACGTCTCCTCTCTGGTCACCGGCTTCGGTGGCGGCGTCATCTACTACCCGACCACCACCACCCAGGGCACCTTCGGCGCGGTGGCCATCTCGCCCGGCTACACCGCCTCGTGGTCGAGCATCGACTGGCTGGGACCGCGGATCGCCTCGCACGGCTTCGTGGTCATCGGCATCGAGACCAACAGCCGCCTGGACCAGCCCGCCAGCCGGGGCCGGCAGCTGCTGGCCGCGCTGGACTATCTGACCCAGCGCAGCTCGGTGCGGAGCCGGGTCGACGCCAGCAGGCTCGCCGTGGCCGGCCACTCGATGGGCGGCGGTGGCAGCCTGGAGGCCGCCGCCAGCCGACCGTCGTTGCAGGCGGCCGTGCCGCTCGCGCCATGGAACCTGACGAAGAACTGGTCGAACCTACGGGTGCCGACGCTGATCGTCGGCGGCGAGAACGACAGTGTCGCCCCGGTCGCGACGCACTCCGAGCCGTTCTACAACAGCATCCCGGCCTCGGCGGAGAAGGCGTACCTGGAGCTCAACAACGCGAGCCACTACTTCCCGCAGACGGTCAACACGCCCACCGCCAAGCAGATGGTGTCCTGGTTGAAGCGGTTCGTCGACGACGACACCCGCTACGAGCAGTTCCTCTGCCCCGGCCCGAGCGGCCTGGCCATCGAGGAGTATCGAAACACCTGCCCGCACTGACGTGCCTCGGGGCGGTCGCCGATGCGACCGCCCCCAATCGTCCGGCCGCCGGTCTTCCGTCCCACCGACCGGCGGCTCTATATTGCATTGGCAGTGCAAATAAATCGGAGGTGGCGAGTGTCCGACCACACCGCCGACCGGCTACGGGGGCTGGTCGCCGCGTTCCTGCGTACACGCGATCCGGGCGGCGACCGGACCGGTTTCCTGCGCGCCCGGTTCGACGCCGGGCTGGCCTGGGTGCACTATCCGGCCGGGCTCGGCGGCCTGGCCGCGCCACCGCACCTGCAACCGGTGGTCGACGCGGCCTTCGCCGAGGTTGACGCGCCGGACAACCGCCCCCGGCGTAACAGCATCGGCCTCGGCATGGCCGCGCCTACCCTGCTCCGGCACGGCACCGACGCGCAGTGCCGGCGCTGGCTGCGACCGTTGTGGACCGGCGAGGAGGTCTGGTGCCAGCTGTTCAGCGAGCCCGACGCCGGCTCCGACCTGGCCGGCCTGCGGACCAGCGCCGTGCGCGACGGCGACGACTGGGTGGTCGACGGGCAGAAGGTGTGGACGTCGATGGCCCACGAGGCGCGGTGGGCGGTCCTGCTGGCGCGCACCGACCCGGCCGTACCCAAGCACCGCGGCATCACCTACTTCGTCTGCGACATGACCGCACCGGGAGTGCAGGTACGGCCGCTGCGTCAGCTCACCGGCGAGGCGGAGTTCAACGAGGTCTTCCTGACCGGCGTGCGGGTGCCCGACAGCCAGCGGGTAGGTGCGGTGGGGGAGGGCTGGCAGGTCGCCCGTACCACGCTGATGAACGAGCGCGTCGCGATCGGTGGCCGGCCGCTGCCCCGCGAGGGTGGCATGGTCGGGCTGGTGGCACGGCTGTGGCGGGAGCGGCCGGAGCTGCGCACCGCCGGCCTGCACCAGGAGGTCGTCCACTCGTGGGTACGCGCCGAAGCCGCCCGGCTGGCCGCGCTGCGACTGCGCCAGCTCGTCGCCGCCGGCCAGCCCGGCCCCGAGGGCTCGGCGGTGAAGCTCTCCTTCGCCGAGCTGAGCCAGCGGATCAGCGGGCTGGAGGTGGAGCTGCTCGGCGCCGAGGGGCTGCGGCACGACGACTGGGCGATGCGCCGTCCGGAGGAACCGGACCTGCTCGGTCGCACCGCCACCTACCGCTACCTGCGCGCCCGGGGCAACTCGATCGAGGGCGGGACGTCGGAGATCCTGCGCACCGTCATCGCCGAGCGGGTGCTCGGCCTGCCCACCGAATCCCGGGTGGACCGATGACCGACCTGCTCTACGGCGCCGACGAGGAGGCGCTGCGCGACAGCGTACGGGCCTTGTTGACGGCGCATGCGCCGTGGCGGCGGACGCTGGCCCGGCTGGACGGCGACGAACCGTACGACAGCGCACTGTGGACCCGACTGGTCGACCAGCTCGGCGTGACCGGTCTGGCGGTGCCCGCCGAACTCGGCGGCGCCGGTGCCGGCTTCCGCGAGGTCGCCGTGGTGCTGGAGGAGCTGGGCCGGGCCGTCGCGCCAGTGCCGTTCCTGGGCGCCGCCGTGGCCACCCGGGCGCTGCTGGCCTGCGGTGATACCGAGCTGCTCGGCCAACTGGCCACCGGCGAGTGCGACGCGGCTCTGGCGGTCTGCCTCGCCACCGCGCCCGACGCGCCACCCCGGCCGGTCACGGTGGATCCCGGCCCGGCGCTGTCCGGCACGGTGCCCGGCGTGGCCGACGCCCTGCCCGGCGCCCTGCTGCTGGTCCCGGCCGGTGACGGGTTGTACGCCGTCGAGGCCACCCACCCCGGGGTGCGGATGACGCCCGTGGTGTCGCTCGACGCCACCCGCCCGCTGGCCGACATCGTGCTCACCGGCGCTCCGGCCCGGATGGTCGCCACCGGAGCGATGGCGGGCCGGGCGGTGTCGGCGGCGTTGACCGCCGGCGCGGCGCTGCTCGCCTCCGAGCAGGTCGGCCTGGCCCAGTGGTGCCTGGACACGACCGTCGCCTACGTGCGGGACCGTCACCAGTTCGGCCGCTCGGTCGGCTCGTTCCAGGCGGTCAAGCACCGGCTGGCCGACCTGTGGGTGGAGGTCACCGAGGCCCGGGCGGTGGCCCGGCACGCCGCCGACCGCCTCGCCGCCGGGGATCCGGAGGCGCCGCTGGCGGCCGCGCTGGCGCAGGCGTACTGCGGTCCGGTCGCGGTGCGGGCCGCGGAGGTCTGCGTCCAACTGCACGGCGGGCTCGGCTTCACCTGGGAACACCCGGCGCATCTGTACCTCAAGCGGGCCAAGAGCAACGCCATCGCCTTCGGCACCGCCGACCGGCACCGGGCGGCCCTGGCCCGGCTGGTCGACCTGCCACCGCCCGTCGCGATGGCGCGGGTAACGACCGGGTATCGAAGGTCTTGACGGGGTCGCCGTGAAACGTACACTCCCAGTGTAATAACTTTGGCCGAGGGGAGGGGTGATGGAGGACGGTCTCGCCCTGCACCACATCGGCGTCCGCTTCGGCGGCCTCACCGCCCTCGACGACGTCTCGCTGCGGGTGGCGCCGGGCGAGGTGGTGGGGGTGATCGGCCCCAACGGGGCCGGTAAGACCACCCTGTTCAACGTCGTCTGCGGTTTCGTCACCCCGCACACCGGCACGCTGACCCTCGACGGCCGACCGCTGCGGCCGCGTCCGCACCGGCTGACCCGGCTGGGCATCGCCAGGACGCTTCAGGGCACCGGGCTGTTCGCCGGGCTCACCGTGCTGGAGAACGTGATGGCCGGCGCCTCGCACACCGCTCGCACCGGCCTCCTTCCCGCCCTGCTCGGCCTGCCCCGCAGCGACCGCGACGAGCGTCGACTGCGCCGGCACGCCCACGCCGTCCTCGACGAGCTGGGCATCGCGGCACACGCCGGGGCCGCGCCGGGGACCCTGCCGTTCGCCGTACGCCAGCGGGTCGCCCTGGCCCGCGCGCTGGCCGCCCGTCCCCGGCTGCTGCTGCTCGACGAGCCGGCCGGCGGCCTGGGCGCCGAGGATGTGGACGGGCTGGCGGAGCTGATCCGGGGCCTGCCGCACCGGGCCACCGACCCGTGCGCGGTGCTGCTGGTGGAGCACCACATGGACCTGGTCATGGCGGTCTGCGACCGGATCGTGGTCCTCGACTTCGGTCGGGTCGTCGCCGCCGGGCCACCGGAGGCGGTCCGCGAGGAACCTGCGGTGGTGGACGCCTACCTCGGCGCCGCCGTCGACGAGGCAGCAGCATGACCGACCTGCTCACCGCTGACGCCCTGGCGGCCGGATACGGGCCGGTGCCGGTGCTGCACGGCGTGGACCTGAGCGTGGCCCCCGGCACCATCGCCGCCGTCATCGGCGCCAACGGGGCCGGCAAGACCACCCTGCTGCGCACCCTGTCCGGCATGCTGCGGCCCACCGCCGGCCGGATCCTCCTCGACGGGGAGGACCTGCGCGGCACCCCGGTGGAACAACTCGTCCGGCGCGGCGTGGCACACGTCCCGGAGGGACGCGGCGTGATCGGCGAATTCACCGTCGAGGAGAACCTGCGGCTGGGCGCGCTGTGGCGGCGGGACCGGGCGGACGCGGCCCGCGCCCTTGACGAGGTCTACCAGCTCTTCGAGCCACTGGCCCGGCGTCGGCGGCACCTCGGTCACCAGCTCTCCGGTGGCGAACGGCAGATGCTGGCCCTCGGCCGGGCCCTGGTCAGCCGGCCCCGGCTGCTCCTGCTCGACGAACCGTCGCTCGGCCTGGCGCCGCGCGTGGTGGCCCAGACCATGGCCCTGCTGCGGCAGTTGCGCGACGACACCGGACTGACCGTGCTGCTGGTCGAGCAGAACGTCCGCAGCGCGCTCGCCGTCGCCGACCAGGGCGTCGTGATGTCCCTCGGCCGGGTCGCCCTCGCCGCACCGGCCGACCGGCTGCGCGACGACGCCGAACTGCGCCACGCCTACCTCGGATTCTGATGGGAAGGAGGATCGTTGGACCGCTTCCTCTTCCTCACCCTCGACGGACTGTCGAGAGGCGCGGTCTACGCCGCGTTCGCGCTGGCCCTGGTGCTCATCTGGCGGGCCGGCCGGATCGTCAACTTCGCCCAGGGGGCGATGGCGGTCGCCGCCGCGTACGTGGCGTACAGCGTCACCGCCGCGACCGGGTCGTACTGGCTGGGGTTCGTCGCCGCCCTGATCGCCGGGCTGCTGCTCGGCGCGGTGGTCGACGTCGCGGTGATGCGGTTGGTGGACCACCGGTCGCCGCTCAACCCGGTGATCGTCGCGCTCGGGCTGGTGCTGCTGATCCACGCCGTCCTCGGCATGGTGTACGGCAACGAGTACCTTCCCGCGCAGGCCCCGTTCAGCCGTACCGCGCTGACCGTGGGCGGCCTGGCCGTGCTGTCGCCGTACGACCTGTTCGTCTTCGCCGCGGTCGGTGTGGTCGGCGCGGCGCTGGTCTGGATCTTCACCCGGACCGCGATCGGGCTGCGGATGCGCGCGGCGGCGTTCGCCCCCGAGGTCTCCCGCCTGCTCGGGGTGAACGTCAGCGGCATGCTCACCCTCGGCTGGGCGCTGGCCTCCGGTGTCGGCGCCCTGGCCGGGATGCTGGTCATCCCCACCGAACTGGGCCTGCACCCGCACGCGATGGACCTGGTCTTCGTCTCCGCGTTCACCGCCGCGGTGGTCGGCGGGCTGGACAGCCCGCCCGGCGCCGTCGTCGGCGGCCTCGGCGTCGGTCTGTTGCTGTCGTACGTCAGCGGCTACGCCGGCGGTGACCTCATCCCCCTCGCGGTGCTGGTGCTGCTGCTGGCGGTGCTGCTGCTACGCCCCGGCGGGCTGTTCGCCCCGGTCGCGGCGAGGCGGGTGTGAGCGCCACCCGGGCGCCGGCGCCGCCCACCCGCAGCGCCGCCGCCAACCGTCTCCGTGCCGGCCGGCCGGTGCCGACACTGCTGCGTCACCTCGCCGTCGCGGCCGGCGCCGGGCTGCTGGTGCTGGCGATCAGCTACCAGCTCGACTCGTTCCGCAACTTCCAGCTGGCCACCGTGGCCGCCTACCTCTGTGCGACCGCAGGACTGACCATCCTCACCGGGCTGTGCGGGCAGCTCTCCCTCGGGCACGGCGCGTTGATGGCCACCGGCGCCTACACCCTCGCGCTCTGCCAGAACGCCTTCGCCGACCGGGGTGTCACCGCCGGCGGAGTGCTGGTTCTGTCGCTGGGCGCGGCGGTACTGGCGACCGTCGCCGTCGGCGCGCTCGTCGGGGTGGCCGCCGCCCGGCTACGCGGGCCGTACCTGGCCGGGCTCACCCTTGCCGTGGCGGTGGTGGTGCCGGCGCTGACCGTCACCTTCGACGGTGTCTTCAACGGCGAGCAGGGACTAGCGGTGCCGATGGCCCCCGCACCCGCGTCCCTGGGCGTCTACTTCCCGTATGAGCGGTGGCAGCTGTGGGTGGTCACCGTCGCGACGCTGCTCTGCCTCGTGGTGCTCGCCAACCTGGTTCGCAGCCGGTACGGCCGCGCCTTCCGGGCCGTACGCGACGACGAGGTCGCCGCCCGCCTGGCCGGGATCCACGTCGCCCGTACCCAGGTCATCGCGTTCGTGGTCAGCGCGGCCAGCGCCGGCCTCGGCGGTGCCCTGCTCGCGGTGCTCGCGCAGAGCGTGTCGCCGGGCGCGTTCGGCCTGACGTTGTCGCTGTTCCTGCTGATGGCCGTGGTCATCGGTGGTCTCGGCCGGCTCGCCGGCGCGGTGTGGGGGGCCGTGCTGCTGGTCGCCCTGCCCGACCTGACGCACACCGTGACCGACCTGTTCACCCTCTCGCCAGCAGCGGCGCAGCGGCTGGAGGGCAACCTGCCGTTGGCGATCTTCGGATGCACGCTGATCGTCGTCATGATCGCCGCGCCCGGCGGCGTGCAGGGCCTGGTGTCCCGCCTCGCCGGGGCGCTGCCGGCGCGGTGGCGTCGCCACCGGCCGTAGACCGCCCCAGGCCGCCGTGGCCCGGCTGACCCACCCACCGTCCCGGCCGTCGCGGCGGCCGGGAGACCCACCACCACCTGGCACATACCGATGAAAGGTCGGTGTCCCCATGCGACCCATGGCACGACGCGGTCTCGCGATCGCCACCACCCTCACCCTGCTGGCCAGCTCCGTCGCCTGCGGCTCCGACGACGGTCCCGGCTCGGGTCAACCGGTCCCCGGTGTCACCGACACGGAGATCGTCGTCGGCACCCACATGCCGCTGACCGGGCCGGCGTCGGCCGGCTACTCGAAGATCGCGCCGGCCACGAAGGCGTACTTCGACTACGTCAACGCCAACGGCGGCGTGCACGGCCGGAAGATCACCTACAAGATCATGGACGACGGGTACAACCCGGCGAACACCCAGCAGGTGGTCCGCCAACTGGTCCTGCAGGACAAGGTGTTCGCCATCCTCAACGGGCTCGGTACGCCCACCCACACCGGCGTGCTGGACTTCCTGCACAGCAACCGGGTGCCGGACCTCTTCGTCGCCTCCGGCAGCCGCAGCTGGGACCAGCCCGAGCGCTACCCGAACACCTTCGGCTTCAACCCCGACTACACGGTCGAGGGCAAGATCCTGGCCCACCACGTGCAGACCGACCTGCCCGGCAGAAAGGTCTGCTTCCTGGGCCAGGACGACGACTTCGGCCGGGACAGCCTGGTCGGCGTGGAGAAGGTGCTCGGCGCCGACGCCGTGGTGGACCGGCAGACGTACGTCACCAGCAACACCAACGTGGCACCCCAGATCGGCGCCTTCAAGGCGGCCGGCTGCGAGGTCGTCATCCTGGCCACCGTGCCGGGCTTCACCGCCCTGGCCGTCGGCACCGCCGCCCGGCTGGGCTTCAAGCCGCAGTGGCTGGTCTCGAACGTCGGCGCCGACCACCCGACCCTGTCCCGGCAGCTCGGCGACGCCGCCGGCCTGCTGGAAGGGATGATCGGCGTCAACTACCTGCCCATGCAGAACGACACCGCCGACCCGTGGATCCAGCTGTTCACCAAGGTGAACAAGGAGCACAACGGCGACGCGCCGTTCGATGGCAACACCGTCTACGGCATGGCGGTCGGCTATCTCTTCGTGCAGGTGCTGCTGGCCGCCGGGCAGGACCTCACCCGGGAGTCGTTGGTGGAGGCGGTCCGCAAGGGCGGCTACCAGGGCCCGTCGGTGGCCCCGCTGCGCTTCTCCGCCACCGACCACTCCGGCTACGGCGGGGGACGGCTGAGCCGGGTCAGCGGGGGAGTGCAGGGCTACTTCGGCCCGACGTACGAGACCGACGAGGAGGACGGGCCGGTCAACGAGTACTCCGCACCGCCGGTGGCACCGCCGGCCAACGGCGTGCCGTCCGCCTGAGCTGTCGTCCGCCTGAGCTGTCGTCCGCGTGGTCCGCGCCGGAGGCGGTGCGGACCACGCCCGGCCCGTTGATCGGAGACCGATGTCGACTCATAATGTGGTCGTCGACGGCGGCCGTACCCTCGCAGGCCGGGGCGCCGGATGACCGGGAGCGGGCTGACCCTGCCCGGCGCCGCCGTCGTGGTCACCGGCGCGGGCCCCGGCATCGGGGCGGCACTCGCCGCCCGGTTCGCCGCGGCCGGAGCCCGGGTGGTGGTCAACGACCTCGACGCCACGGCGGTGCGGGCCGTCGCCGCGCGGATCGACGGCCACGCCTGCCCCGGCGACGCGGCCGACCCGGCCGGCGTGACGGCCCTGGTCGACGTCGCCCGCCGACAGCTTGGCACCATCGACCTGTACTGCGCGAACGCCGGAGTGCCCGCTGGTGGCGGCGCCGACGCACCCGCCGCGACGTGGGAGGCAGCCTGGCGGGTCAACGTGATGTCCCATGTGTACGCCGCCCGCGAACTGCTGCCGCACTGGCTCGCGGCCGGACGCGGCCGGCAGCTGGTCACCGCCTCCGCGGCCGGCCTGCTCACCCTGCTCGGCAAGGCGCCGTACGCGGTGACCAAGCACGCCGCGCTCGGCTTCGCCGAATGGCTGCGTGCCACGTACGCCCACCGCGGCGTCACCGTCCAGGCACTGTGCCCGCAGGGTGTGCGTACCCCGATGCTGGCCGGCGCCGACTCCCTGAGCAGCGCCCTGCTCGACGGCACGGCGCTCAGCCCCGAGCAGGTGGCCGACTGCGTGGTCGAGGCACTGGCCGACGACCGGTTCCTGGTGCTGCCCCATGCCGAGGTCGCCACCTGGTACGCCAACCGCGCCGCCGACCCGGACCGCTGGCTGCGCGCGATGAACCGGATCCAGCAGGACGCGGAGGACCGCGATGCCTGACCGGACCCGCCCCGGCGTGCCGCCGGACCAGGCCCGCCACGGCTGGGCCACGTCCTGGCCACCGCCCACGACATGGGCCGCCGGGTGATGGCGGCGCTCGCCCCGACCGCCGTCCCGGTGCCGCCGATGGTCCACCACTGCGCCCCGCACGGTACGGGCGGTGCTGGACTGGGAGATGTCCACCCTCGGCGACCCGATCGCCGACCTGGACCTGTCGCTGCTCTACGCAAGCCGGATCGAGGCGCCGGGGCAACCGGACACCGCCGAACTGGCGGCCCGGTACGCGCGGCGCACCGGGTGGCCGGTCGACCGCCTGGACTGGTACCTCGCCTTCGCCGCCTTCAAGCTCGCGGTGATCCTCGAGGGCGTGCACTACCGGTACGTGCGGGGCCAGACCGTCGGCGACGGCTTCGACACCGTCGGGGCGCGGGTGCCACCGCTGATCGCCGAGGGCCTGGCCACGATCCGGAGGGGATGAATGGACTTCCGTCACGACGAGACCACCGAACGGCTGCGCGAACGCCTGCTCGGCTTCATGGCCGAGTGCGTGTACCCGGCCGAACCGGTCTTCGAGCAGCAGGCCCGCGAGACCGGCGACGCGTGGAAGGTGCCGCCGGTCGTCGCCGACCTCCAGGCCGAGGCCCGCCGCCGCGAGCTGTGGAACCTCTTCCTGCCCGGCGAGCACGGCGCCGGCCTGACCAACCTCCAGTACGCGCCGCTGGCCGAGATCACCGGACACTGTCCGTGGCTCGCCCCGGTGGCGCTCAACTGCGCCGCGCCGGACACCGGCAACATGGAACTGCTCGCCCAGTTCGGCACCGCGTGGCAACGGGAGCGGTGGCTGGCACCGCTGCTCGACGCCCGCATCCGCTCGGCATTCGCCATGACGGAGCCGGCGGTCGCCTCGTCCGACGCCACCAACATCGCGACCCGGATCGAGCGGGTCGGCGACGAGTACGTCGTCAACGGTCGCAAGTGGTTCGTCACCGGCGCGATGGACCCGCGCTGCGCGATCTTCATCGTGATGGGCCGGACCGATCCGTCGGCGCCCCGGCACCAGCAGCACAGCCAGATCCTCGTACCGCGCGACACCCCCGGCGTGACCGTGCGGCGGGGCATGACGGCTTTCGGGTACGACGACAGCGATCACGGCGGGCACGCCGAGATCGACTTCGTCGACGTACGGGTGCCGGCGGAGAACCTGATCGGGGCGGAAGGCTCCGGCTTCGCCATCTCCCAGGCTCGGCTCGGGCCGGGGCGGGTGCACCACTGCATGCGACTGCTCGGCATGGCCGAACGGGCCGTCGAGCTGATGTGCCGCCGGGTCAGCCAGCGGCACGCCTTCGGTGGCCCGCTGGCCGAGCAGGGCGTGGTGCGCGACTGGATCGCGCAGGCCCGGGTACGGCTGGAGCAGGCCCGGTTGCTGGTGCTCAAGACGGCCTGGCTGATGGACACCGTCGGCAACCGGCAGTCCCGCACCGAGATCCAGGCCATCAAGATCGCAGTGCCGGAGACGGTCGAATGGATCATCGACCGGGCTGTCCAGGCGCACGGCGCGGCCGGGGTCAGCCAGGACACCCCGCTCGCCCGGCTCTGGGCCCGGGCCCGGGCCGTGCGGATCGCCGACGGCCCCGACGAGGTGCACCGGCAGTCGCTGGCGCGCCGGGAACTGCGCCGGCATCGGGCGGAAACCCCCGTGCCGGCGCGCGTCTAGACTCGGCTGGCACGTACGGAGCTTGCGATGGCGAGGGGGCGGACGCGGATGGGCAGGGCCGAGGCACCGGGTCAGGCCGAAGCGCCGGGTCGGGCCGGCTCCGTGGGCCGGGGCACGTCCGCGAACCGGGCCGAGGCGGCGGGCCGGGGCACTGCGAACCGGGCCGAGGCGGCGGGCCGTGAGCCGGCCGGCCGGATCGACGGGCGGACCGCCCGGGCGGAGCGCACCCGGGCGGCGATCGTCGAGGCGCACCTCGCCCTCATCTCCGAGGGCGACCTACGGCCGACCGGTGAACGCATCGCCGAGCGGGCTGGCATCTCCCTGCGTACGCTCTGGACCAACTTCAAGGACATGGAGACCCTGTTCGAGGCGAGCGGTGCGGAACTGCTCCGGCAGCAGGACGCCGCCTGGCGGCCGATCTCGCCCACCCTGCCGCTGGCCAAGCGGATCGACGCGTACTGCCGGCAGCGGGCGAAGCTGCTGCAACTCATCGCGCCGTCGGCCCGGGCCGCCCAGATGCGTGAGCCGGTCTCCGCGCAGCTGCGCCGCAACCGTCTCAAGCACATCGACCGGGTCCGCGACGAGGTCGAGCAGCTGTTCGCCGTCGAACTGGATCGGGCCGGGACGGGCCGGGAACAGCTGCTCAACGCGGTGGTGGCGGTGAGCATGTGGCCGGCCTGGTCGATGCTGCGCGACGGACTCGGGTTGGGCGTGGACCCAGCCCGCGCGGTGATGGCCCGTACCGTCGCCGCCCTGTTCGCGGAACCGGCCGGCCGCTGACCGCCCGCCGGCCGGCTGCCGCGCCCACCGTCCACCGGGACCATGTGTCCCTGTCAGCCTGATGTCACTGAGACATGAATATGTCTGAGTGACATCAAGCTCCGGGGGTATGTCCTGCTCGCTCGCCGCCGCCTCGTTCCCGTCCACCTCTTCTCAAGCAGTCTCTTATGGGTGAGACTCGATACATGGTTAATGCATCTAGAGTGCAAATAACCGTGTTGCGGGGCCGGGAACCCGAGTGCCGGGAAATCCGCAACCTGCTCGTCGCGCCGACCGGGGGAGCGCTGCTGCTGCACGGCGAGCCCGGCGCTGGCCGCACGGCCCTGCTGGCGTACGCCCACCGCCACGCCGGGGACCGCACCCTCCTCGCCGGGACCGGCCTGCCCGACGAGGCCGCCCTGCCCTACGCGGGGCTGCAACGGCTGCTCGATCCCGTCCTCGACCGGGCCGCAGCGCTGCCCGAGCGGCAACGGCAGGCGCTGCGGCGTGCCCTGGCCGGCGAGGGCTGCCCCGAGGCCGACCGGCTCGCGCTGTCGATGGGCGTGCTCGGGCTGCTGGCCGCCACCGCGCGGGACGATCCACTGCTGTGCACCATGGACGACGTCGACGCCGGTGACGCACCGACCGCGCGGACCTTGGCCTTCGTCGCCCGGCGGCTGCACCACCTGCGGGTCACCGTCCTGCTCACGGCCGGCAGCGACACCGGCGCGGCCGGGATACCCACCCGTAGGCTGTTGCCGCTCGACAGCCGCGACAGCCACGCCGTGCTCGCCGACCGGCGTCCCGGACCGCAGCCGCCGGCACCGGTGCTCGGGGCGCTGACCGCCCTCGCCACAGGAAACCCGCAGGCCCTGGTCGACCTCGCCGACACGCTCACCCCTGGCCAGTGGCACGGACACGAGCCGCTGCCCACCGCGCCACCGGCCGACGGCGCGCTCGGTCGGGCGTACCGGTCGCTGCTGGACCGCCTGCCGAGCGACACCCGGCGCGTGCTGCTGCTGGCCGCGCTCGCCACCGACACCAGTCCCGGCCTCCCCGACCGGGCCGGGCAGGTGGTCGACGTCCAGCCCGGCGACACGGACCGGGCCACCGATGTCTCCGGCAGCGATCCCGCCAACCAGGGCCGAGCCACCCGCCCGGCCGGCGTCGATCCCGGCACCCTGGCGCGGGCCGCCCGGGCCGCCGGCAGCACCGTCGAGGCGCTCGCCCCAGCCGAGGCCGCCGGCCTGGTCTGGATCGACCCGCAGGGCGGCGTCGACTTCTCCCGACCGCTCGCCCGCGGCATGGTCCAGGCCACCGCGTCCGTCGCCGATCGCCGCGTCGCCCACCTGCTGCTCGCCGGCGCCCTCGACGCCACCGGCAACCGGCTGCGCCGGGCCCTGCACCGGGCCGCCGCCGACGACGGGCCGGACCCGGCCCTGGCGGCGGAACTGGAGCAGGCCGCCGCCGGCGGCGGGGCCGACTGGGCCACCGCCGCGACCGCACTGAGCCGGGCCGCCGACCTCACCGACGACCCGACCCGGGCCGCCGCCCGGCGCGTCACCGCCGCCCGTTACGCCTGGGCGGCCGGCCAGCCCGACCGGGCCCGAGCGCTGCTGCGGGGCCTGCCCGCCGCCGAGGGTGCCTCGGCCGACCTCCCGGCCGCACCAGTCGACCTTCCGGCCGCCCCGGCCTACCGTTCCCCATGGTCGGCCGATTCGAGCCTCACCGGCGGCGCCGACCTGCTGCGCGGCGAGATGCAGCTGCGTTGCGGCTCACCGTCCGTCGCGCTACCGACCCTGTTGGCCGCCGCCACCGCACTGGCCGGCACCGACCGCACCACGGCACTGGTCGCCCTGTTCCGGGCCGGCGAGGCCATCTGCTTCTCCGGCGACCAGTACCGCTACGCCGAGGTGGCGCGCCGGGTCACCGCGCTGCGCCGGGACGGGGATCCGCCGCCCGTGGAACTGCTGGCCACCCTCGTCGCCGGAATCGCCGCGACGCTTCGCGGCGAGCACGGACAGGGCGGGCCGCTACTGCGCCGGGCGGTCGTACTCGGTGGACGGTTGACCGGCGCCGCGCTCACCCCGACCGCGCTGACCGGCGCGGCCGTGGCCGGCCTGCTGGTGGCCGTGGACGCCGCGGCGCACCGGCTCGCCGACCGCGCCGTCGACCTGGCCCGTACCCGTGGGGAGCTGTCCCTGTTGCCGAGGGCCCTCGAACTGCGCGCGATGACGGAGTACTGGCTGGGCCGGCACGACGCGGCAGCGGAGAGCTGCCGGGAGGGGCTGCGGGTGGCGCGGGTCAGCGGACAGCCCGCCTGTGCCGGCGTACACCTGGGTCTGCTGGCCGTGCTCGCGGCGGTGCGCGGCGACCGGGCCGCCAGCCTGCGGCAGGTGGCCGAGATCGGCGACACCGCCGCACCGGACAGCCGGCCCTACGCCCTCGCACAGTGGGCTCTCGCGGTGCTCGACCTGGTCGACGGCCGGTACGCCGACGCCGCCGACCGCCTGACCTCGCTGGCCCGCCCCGGCACCGGCCGGGGCCAGGTACTCGTCCAGGTGATGGCCACGCCCCACCTGGTGGAAGCCGCCGCCCACGTCGGCCGCCACGCGCAGGCCCGCGCCGCGCTCGCCGTCTTCGACCGCTGGGCCGGCAGTACGGCCAGCCCGTCCCGCCGGGCACTCTCCGCCCGGTGCCACGCGCTGCTGACCCCATGCGGCAGCGCCGAGGCCGAGACGCACTTCCGGGCGGCGCTGCGGCTGCACCCGGCCGACGCCGCCACCTTCGAACGGGCCCGCACCGAACTGCTCTTCGGCCGGGAACTGCGCCGCAGCCGACGACCCCGCGACGCCCGCGACCACCTGCACCGCGCCCGGCAGACGTTCACCCTGCTCGGGGCGGAAATGTGGGCCGAGCAGGCGACGGTGGAGCTGCGGGCGGCGGGGGAGTCCGTCGGGGGGTCGGACCGCCCGGCCGCGCAGCTGCTCACCGGTCAGCAGCTGCGCATCGCGCACCTGGTCGCCTCCGGTGCCACCAACCGGGAGGTCGCCACCCAGATGTTCCTGTCCACCCGGACCGTCGACCACCACCTGCGCAACATCTTCCACCGACTCGGCATCCGCTCCCGCACCGAACTGGCCCGCGTACTCGGCTAACGGCTGGGACAGATCCGCAGCTCGCCTACTTCGTGTAGTAGGTGAGACGGCCAGTGTCGCTGAGTTCCTGCAAGGCACCGCTGTTCGAAGGGCTGAAGACGCGGCAGGCGCAATCCTCAACCGGCTGCTCCGCCGATGCCTCGGCGTAGTGCCAGACCTGGCCTACATACGCCGTGAACGACCGACTGCTATTAGCTGGCACGGCGACCGCCTCATACGACTTGCAATCAGCGTCAAAGAGCCATAGCACGTGTGGCTCGCTGTACGTCGAGAGAAGGCCGTTGACCGGGTCTCCCCACCGGTCCACAGGAATGTCGTTCACATAGAACGCGGCCACCTCCGGGCCCTTGACCTGCTTGACGCAAGCCTTGAGGAGTTGTGGCGCAGGGGCCCCCAGGTCGGATGCCGGTTCCGAGGTCGGCCCTGGCTCAGGCGTGGCTGAAGACGACGACCGCAGGCTGTTGAGGACGTCCCAGCCGCCACCGGCCGCGCCAGGGAACACAGCCAGGAGAACTACTATTGCGGCGAGGCCTCCGCACAGGGCGATTGCGATAGCCAGGCGGCGACGGCCCGCCGGGTGTGTGGGTGTCCTCTGAGATGCCACGTCGCGTCACTCCATCAGCCGCAAGCCCTGAACGCGCGGGAAAGTCAGGGCTACCAAGGTCGAATCTCGGCAGAAAACAAGGCTTCAACGGATGTTCCCGCAGGTTGAGTGCCTCGCCGTCGCCTGGTGGCGGCTAGCGGTTCCGACCTTTCTAATCCTCCACCCGGCCGCCGGCTGCACAGTGTACGACGGTTCCCGTCCCGCTGTTGTCCCGCGAAACGTGCCGACGTCGAGACGTACACCGAGTCCGTGAGGGCCAGCGCCGAACGAGCGGTCGGCGGTGTAACGAACGGCCGATTGAAGGCCGGCGATACCGTCACCCAGAGTGCAGATGGGGTACAAGACTGATCAGATCCGCTCGCCCCGCTGGTGTCTTCTCATGCAACCTTGCACGGATAATCCGGGCTACACCCGGTCCAGATCTTGGACAGTTTTCGTTAGAGAGGAACGGGAACTGTCCAAGATCTAGCGCCCGCATCTCACTGCATTCGAGCGACGTCGTGCGGGGCGGGAGCTGACAGCGGTGAGCCCCATGCCGACAACCGGTAGCCGGGACGCCACACCAAGCAGTTCCGCACGTTCTGGCCTCACAAGCTGGCGGATCTCATGGCGACCAGTCCCTGCCGGTGGCTTCGGTGACCAGTGTCGGCCATGCCGGCGTCGACAGCGTCGCCGCCGCCATGCAGCGTGCTTCCGCGCCGGCCGGCGCCGCGACGCCGGTCGAGGTGGTGCGTGGGCTGGTTGACCAGGCATGGGCGTTGTGGCATCGGTCGTCCACCGAGCGTACGGCGGTCGCGGCGGTGCTTCCCGGGTTGCTGGCGGACGTGCAAAGTAGCGCCAGGCGGCTGGATGGTGTGGCTCGTCGTCACGCGCTGGTCGAGCTGGCGCGTGTCTATCACCTGAGAACCGGGCCGGATAACCCAGCGCGGCTGAACTCGCCCTGATTGCAGAGACGGGCTCCGGTGCCCGCAGCCCAGCGGGTTGACCTTGACGTGCCGCTGGCCTTTGGGCTGCTTGGCGGCTTCTGCGATGATCGGCCACATGACGGGGGTCGAGGAACCACTGCGTACGGATCCGGTGGCGGAGTCCCTCTCCGGCCGGGATCGGTTGGGCGGCAGATACTGGCGGCTCTGGTCGGCGTCGGCGGTGTCGAACCTCGCCGACGGGATCGTCAAGATCGCCCTGCCGCTGGTGGCGGTCAGCTACACCGACTCGCCGGTGTTGGTCGCCGGGGTGGCGGCGGCGTTCAGCCTGCCGTGGCTGCTGTTCGCGCTGCCGGCGGGCGCGCTCGTTGACCGGCTCGACCGGCGTCGGGTGATGCTGGCCGCCAACACCGTGCGCGCGAGCCTGTTCGGGGCGATGGCGCTGGCGGTGGCGTTCGACATCGGCTCGATCTGGCTGCTCTACCTGGTGGCGTTCGGCGCCGGAGTCGCCGAGACCCTGTACGACACCTCGGCCCAGTCGATTCTGCCGCAGCTCGTCCCGCGCGAGGTGCTGCCCCGGGCCAACGGGCGGCTGCACGCCGTCGAGTTGGCGGCCAACCAGTTCGTCGGCCCGCCGCTGGCCGGCTTCCTGGTGGCCGGTGGGGTGGCCCTCGCCCTGGCCGGGCCGGCGGGGATGTGGGCGGTCGCGGTGGCGGCGCTGCTCCTGGTCGGCGGCCGGTTCCGGGTCGAGCGGGACGGCCACAGCACGCTGCGCGCCGACATCGCCGAGGGACTGCGTTTCCTCTTGCGGCACCGGCTGCTGCGCACCCTGGCGACGATGGTGGGCGTCAGCAACTTCATCACGAACGCCATTTTCGCGGTGCTGGTGCTCTACGCGGTCGGCCCGGACTCGGCGATCGGGCTCACCGAGCCCGGGTACGGCATCTTGCTGACCACCATCGCCGGCGGTATCGTGCTCGGGTCGCTGGTCGCCGGGTGGATCGAGCGCCGGCTCGGCCGGGCCCGCGCGCTCGGCGTCTCCATGGTGGCCATGGCGGCGGTCGTCGGTGCGCCGGCGTTGACCACCAACCCGTACGTGCTCGGCGCGGTCTTCTTCGGCGGCGGGATCCTGCTCGCCGCCTGGAACGTCATCACGGTCTCGCTGCGCCAGCGGATCACCCCGGACCGGCTGCTCGGCCGGGTCAACAGCAGCTACCGGCTACTCGCCTGGGGCAGTATGCCCGTCGGCGCCGTCGCTGGCGGTCTGCTGGCCGAGTTGTTCGGCCTCCGCGCGGTCTTCGCGATCATGGGTGTGCTGGCGCTCAGCCTGCTGCTCGGCATGCTCCGGGTCACCGACGCCGCCATCGAGGCCGCCGAGCGCGACGCCGCCGAGCGCGACCGGGTCGGGCCCGCCTGACAGGGTGACCGCGCGGCCTTGGTGCGGCCGTCGGTATCCAGGATCATGACTTCCATCGCGGGCGTGGATATCGCCCGGCACGGACAGGAGAACTGTGTGAACAGACGTACGCGATGGATTCTCAGCGCACTCGCCGTGCCGCTCGTGTTGCTGACCGGATACGGCGTTTCCTGGGTGGGGCAGGCGCCGGCGCAGCAAGCGGCCGCGGTGGTGGGCACCGTCGGGGAGTACCCGTCGATGACCGCGCTGCGCAAGGTCGAGGAGGAGGGCGTCGCCTACGATCTCACCTGGACGATCACCAGTTCCCCGCTGATCGTCGTCGCTCCGCACGGCGGTGCGATCGAGCTGCGGACCAGCGAGATCGTGAGCGCGATCGCCGGCACCGAGCACACGCAGTGCCAGTTCAAGGGCAAGCTGCCCGCGGGCCAGAACTTCCCGCGCCTGCACGTCACGAGCGAGCGCTGGGACGTCGAGGAGTGCCTGATCCTGATCGGCCAGCGTACCCACGCGCTGTCGATCCACGGTACGTCCAAGGCATCCAAGATCGCCTACGTGGGTGGCCGGGACACCGCGACCGGTGTCGAGTTGGCGACCGCCCTACGGGCTGCCGGCTTCACCGTCGTCCAGCCCGCACCCGCCGACATCGCGGGTACGTCGGTCAACAACTTCGTCAACAAGGACGCCGACGGTGCCGGAGTCCAGCTCGAACTGACGACGGACCTGCGTATGGAGCTGTTCCCGACGAAGGACGGTCCGCCCTCGGCGCGTGGGCAGGCGTTCGTCGACGCCGTGCGAAGCGTCTACTTCTGACCGACTAGTCGAACTGCACGACCGTGCGGGCGCCCTCGCCCCGGGCCATCCGGGCGAGGGCTTCCGGTGCCTCGTCGAGGGTGGCCTGATCGGTGACCAGGAAGGCGAGGTCGAGGCTGCCGTCCAGCACCGCCCGGGCCAGTTCGGGCACGTCCCGGTCCGGGTCGGACGAGCCGTAGACCGAGGAGCGCAGCGTCCGGGCCGAGTGGAAGATGTCCAGGGCGCTCAGGCCGAGGATGTCGTCCCGGCCGCCCATACCCACCACGATGACCTGGCCGCCCCGGCGGGCGGCCCGCCAGGCGGTGCGGATGGTCCTGGCCTGCCCGACGCACTCCACCGCGTGGTCGACGCCGCGCTTGTCGGTCAGCGCCCGGACCGACCGGCTGAGGGTGGCGTCGGCGAGCAGGAAGTCGGTGGCGCCCGCGGCGGCGGCCAGGTCGGCCTTGGCCGGCGAGACGTCGACGGCGATGACCGTGGCGGCACCGGCGGCGCGGGCGGCGGCCACCGCGGACAGGCCGACGCCGCCGAGACCGATCACGGCGACCGAGTCGCCGGGGGCGACCCCGGCGGTACGGCGGATCGCGCCGACGCCGGTGAGCACCGCGCAGCCCAGCAGCGCGGCGGCGGTGAAGGGCAACTCGGCCGGCACGGCGACCGCGGCCTCCTGCGGCACCAGCACCTGCTCGGCGAGGGCGCCGAGGCCGAGCGTGACGTGCAGTGGCTGGCCGTCGATGGTGTGGCCGCGGACGGCGCCGGGCGCCCCGCCGCGTTCGCACAGCCAGGGTTCACCGTGTAGGCAGTACCAGCAGGCCCGGCACGGTGGTGCCCAGTTCAGCACCACGTGGTCGCCGACCGCGACCCGGTCGACGCCGTCGCCGACCTCGGCCACCACGCCGGCCGCCTCGTGGCCGAGCAGCAGCGGGTACGGCGCGGCCAGGGTGCCGTCCACCATGGACAGATCCGAGTGGCACACGCCCGCGGCACGGATCCGTACCCGCACCTGACCGGGACCGGTGGCGGGCAGGTCGACCTGTTCGACCCGGGGTGGCGTACCGGCGGCCCGGGCGACCAGGCCCCTCACCGCTGGATCGCCTTCACTTCGCAGAACTCCTCCAGCCCGTGGTGGCCCAACTCCCGCCCGAGACCGGACTGCTTGTAGCCGCCGAACGGCGCCATCGGGTTGAACGGGGCGCCGTTGATGTCGACGGCGCCTGTGCGCAGCCGCCGGGCCACCCGCAACGCCCGTTCCTCGTCGCCGGACCAGACCGCGCCGGCCAGCCCGTACCGGGAGTTGTTGGCCACCGCCACGGCGTGGTCGTCGTCGTCCACCGGGATGACCGCGAGGACCGGCCCGAAGACCTCCTCCTGGGCGAGCGCGCTGTCCGGGTCGACGTCGGCGATCACGGTCGGGGCGACGAACCAGCCCTGCTGGGGGAGCGGGGCGTCCGGCCCACCGGCGACCAGCCGCCCGCCGTCGGCCAGGCCCCGGGCGATGTGCTCCCGGACCCGGTCCCGCTGCTGCACGGAGACCAGTGGACCGAGGCGGGTGCCCGGCTCGAGGGGATCGCCGAGCTGGTAGCCCTCGGCCGCCTTGGCGGCCAGGTCGAGCGCCTCGTCGTAGCGGGCGCGGTGAACCAGCATCCGGGTCCACGCGGTGCAGGTCTGCCCCGAGTTGAGGAAGGCGTTGCCCACACCCACCTTGACCGCGGTGGCCAGGTCGGCGTCGTCGAGGATCACGTTGGCCGACTTGCCGCCCAGTTCCAGCGCCACCCGGGCGATC
This sequence comes from Micromonosporaceae bacterium KJ-029, assembly GCA_005402585.1. Classification (GTDB taxonomy): domain Bacteria; phylum Actinomycetota; class Actinomycetes; order Mycobacteriales; family Micromonosporaceae; genus Micromonospora. Next base: position 184,758 of record BIFP01000051.1, read on the forward strand.
CGGTCGGCGGCCAGGTGCGCGATCCGCCGGCCGGTGGCGGTGGACCCGGTGAAGGAGACCAGGTCCACGTCCTGGTGGCCGGCGATGGCCTCGCCGACCACCGGTCCGGTGCCGGTGACCAGGTTGACCACGCCCGGCGGGAGGCCGGCGGCATGGATGGCGTCGAAAAGCAGGTACGCGGTCAGCGGGGTCAACTCGCTCGGCTTCAGCACGACGGTGCATCCGGCGGCGAGCGCGGGCGCGAGCTTGGCCACGATCTGGTGCAGCGGGTAGTTCCACGGGGTGATCGCCCCGACCACGCCGACCGGTTCGCGTACCACCAGGGAGTTGCCCACGGTCTGCGGTGCCGGCGGCCGCGCGGCCAGGTCGACGTAGCCGCGCAGCACGGTCAGCGGCAGGCCGGTCTGGACCCGGGTGGCCACCTTGAGCGGGGTGCCGAGTTCCAACACGACGGTGCGGGCGACGTCGTACGCGCGGGCGGTCAGCTCGGCGTGCAGCCGGTCGAGGTGGGCGGCCCGCTCGGCCGGGTCGGTCGCCGCCCAGCCGTCGAACGCCGCCCGGGCCGCGGCCACCGCCCGGTCGACGTCGTCGGCCGTGCCGGCCGGCACCGTCGCGACGACCTCCTCGGTCGTCGGGTTGTGCACCTCCAGTGACTGGCCACCGCCGGCCGGGACCCAGTCTCCGTCGAGGTAGAAGTCGGTCCGTACGCGATCCATGCGCCCCTCACCTCGCCGAAAACTAGCGATGCAAGTTTGGACTTTAGTACGCCTCGCCCGTCGGCGGGAGGGGCGGCAGCGGGCCGACCGTGCGTTCGTAGGTGCGCGACAGCCCATCGATCAGCGTGTCCAGGCCCAGGGTGAACGCGCCCTCGTCGACCCGTTGCTGGTGCTCGGCGAGGCGGTGCGCCTGGCTCAGGTGCGGGTACTGGTCGGCGTACAGGCCCGCGTCCTCGACGAAGCCGCGGGCGAACGAACCCAGCGCCGAGCCGGCCACGAAGTACCGCATCAGCGCGCCGATGTGGGTCGCCCGGGCCGGCGGCCAGCCCGCCTCGACCAGTCCGCCGTAGACGGCGTCGGCCATGGCCAGCGCCGCCGGTCGTCGCCCCGGGCCCTGCGCGAGGTACGGCACGATGTTCGGGTGCGCGGCCAGCGCCGCCCGGTAGGAGTGCCCCCACCGGCGTAGCGCCTCCCGCCAGTCGACCTCGCCGAAGAACGACACGTCCACCTGGCCGGTGATGCTGTCGGCCACCGCGTCGAGGATCTCGTCCTTGGTGGCGAAGTGGTTGTACAGCGACGGCCCGCGTACGCCGAGGTCGGCGGCGAGCCGGCGGGTGGAGAACCCCTCCAGTCCGTCGGCGTCGATGAGCGCGGCGGCGGCCTCGACGATCCGCTGCCGGCTGAGCAGCGCCTCTCGTGGCCGGGGCATGGGTGTCCTCCTCAGGTCGATGCTCCGCCCGGAACTTTGCCACACCGGTGTCTGGACAACGTAAAACTTCCAGCGCTAGTTTAGCGCCCATGGACCTCCACCTCTCCGCCGAACAGGCTGCGGTCCGCCAGCTCGCCGCCGACTTCGTCGACCGCGAGGTGGCGCCGCACGCGGCGGCCTGGGACCGGCGCGAGGCGGTCGACCCTGGCGTCGTGGGCCGGCTCGGCGAGGTCGGCTTCCTGGGCCTGACCATTCCCGAGGAGTACGGCGGATCCGGCGGCGACCACCTGTCGTACTGCCTGGTACTGGAGGAACTCGGCCGGGGCGACTCGGCCGTGCGCGGCATCGTCTCGGTCTCGCTGGGGCTGGTTGCCAAGAGCATCGCCGGGTACGGCAGCCCGCAGCAGCGGGAACGGTGGCTGCCCCGGCTCTGCCGCGGCGACGCGCTCGGCTGCTTCGCGCTGACCGAACCGGACAGTGGCTCCGACGCCGCCGCCCTGACCACCCGGGCGGTACGCGACGGCGGCGACTGGGTGATCACCGGCGGGAAGACGTTCATCACCAACGGCACCACGGCCGACGTGGCGCTGCTGTTCGCCCGTACCGGCGGCACCGGCCACCGCGGCATCACCGCCTTCCTGATCCCCACCGACACCCCCGGCCTGATCCGCTCGGAGATCCACGGCAAGCTCGGCCTGCGCGGGCAGGCCACCGCCGAGCTGACCCTCGACTCCGTCCGGGTGCCCGACGCCGCCCGCCTCGGCGACGAGGGCGGCGGCTTCCGGCTGGCGCTGGCCACCCTGGCCAAGGGACGGATGTCGGTCGCCGCCGGCTGCGTCGGCATCGCCCAGGGCTGCCTGGACGCCGCCGTCGGCTACGCCGGCCAGCGGACGCAGTTCGGCAAGCCCATCGCCGGACACCAGCTCGTACAGCAGCTGCTCGCCACCATCGCGGTCGACACCGCCGCCGCACGGCTGCTGGTCTGGCGGGTGGCCGACCTGATCGACCGGGGCCAGCCGTTCGCCACCGAGGCGTCGATGGCCAAGCTGTTCGCCAGCGAGGCCGCCGTCCGCGCGGCCAACGACGCCATCCAGGTCTTCGGCGGGTACGGCTACATCGACGAGTACCCGGTCGGCAAGTACCTGCGCGACGCCCGGGTCGCCACCCTCTACGAGGGCACCAGCCAGATCCAGCAGCTACTCATCGGGCGGGCGCTCACCGGCGTCAACGCCTTCTGAACCCCAGGGGGGACACCGTGACCAGATTCGCCGACCGGGTCGCCGTCGTCACCGGCGCGGCACAGGGCATCGGAGCCGCCACCGCCCACCGGCTCGCCGCCGAGGGCGCCGCCGTCGCCGTGGTCGACCTCGACGCCGGCCGCAGCAAGGCCGTCGCCGACGACATCGTGGCCGCCGGTGGCCACGCCGTCGGCATCGGCTGCGACGTCACCGACGCCGAGGCCGTCGCGGCAATGGGGGAGCAGGTCGTACGGGACCTCGGCGGGTGGCACGTACTGGTCAACAACGCCGGGATCACCCGCGACAACCTGCTGTTCAAGATGCCGCTGCCGGAGTGGGAGGCGGTGCTCACCACCAACCTCACCAGCATGTTCCTCTGCTGCCAGGTGGCTCAGCAGCACATGGTGGCCGCCCGCTACGGCCGGATCGTCAACCTCAGCAGCCGGTCCGCGCTCGGCAACCGGGGCCAGGTCAACTACGCCGCGGCCAAGGCCGGCGTGCAGGGACTCACCGCCACCCTGGCCGTCGAGCTGGGCCCGTACGGCGTCACCGTCAACGCCGTCGCCCCCGGTTACGTGGCCACCGCCATGACCGCCGCCACCGCCGAGCGGGTCGGCAGCACCGCCGAGGAGCACCAGCGACTGGTCGCCGAGCGCACCCCGCTGCGCCGGGTGGCGCAGCCCGCCGAGATCGCCTCGGTGATCGCCTTCCTGGCCAGCGACGACGCGTCGTACGTCAGCGGCCAGACCCTGTACGTCAACGGCGGCGCGCGCTGAGGACGCGCGGCTGCGGAGAGGAGCCGGTGAACACATGGACTTCGGGCTGTCCGACGAGGAACGGGCCATCCGCGACACGGCCCGCGACTTCATCGCCAAAGAGGTCGTGCCGCTGGAACAGGAGCTGCTGCGCCGGGAACGGGCACACCAGCCCGGCCTGGAGCGCTCCGAGCTACGGGAGTTACAGCTCAAAGCGCGCGCGTTCGGGTTCTGGGGGCTGGCCACACCGCAGGAGTACGGGGGCATGGACCTGCCCGCCGTGGTCCAGTCGCTGATCTGGACCGAGATCGGTCGGTCGTACGTGCCGTTCCGCTTCGGCGGTGAGGCCGACAACATCCTCTTCCACGCCACACAGGAGCAGAAGCAGGAGTTCCTGCTGCCCACGATCGAGGGCGAGCGGATCTCCTGCTTCGCGATAACCGAGCCGGGCGCCGGCTCGGACGCCGCCAACATCAGATTCGGTGCCCGGCGCGACGGCGACGACTGGATCCTCAACGGCGAGAAGACCTTCATCACCGGCGGCAACGACGCCGACTTCGCCATCGTCATCGCGGTCACCGACCCCGAGCGGGGGGCCCGCAACGGTGGCGCGACCGCGTTCCTGGTGGACCGGTCGATGGGCTGGCGGTCGGAGTTCATCCCCACCATGGGCGAGGGCGGCCCGGCGTCGCTGATCTTCGACGACGTACGGGTGCCGCACCGCAACATCCTCGGCGAGGTCGGTCAGGGCTTCACCCTCGGCATGGAGTGGATCGGCAAGGGGCGCTACACCATCCCGTCGCACGCCGTCGGCATCGCCGAACGCGCCCTACGGATGGCGATCGACCACGCCAACACCCGGGAGACGTTCGGCGCGAAGATCGGCACCAACCAGGCGATCCAGTGGATGATCGCCGACTCGGAGACCGAGCTGGAGGCGGCCCGCTGGCTCATCCTGCGCGCCGCCTGGACCGTCGACCAGGGCTTGGACCCACGGCACGCCTCCTCCATGGCCAAGCTCTACGGCGCCGGCATGGTCAACCGGGTGGTGGACCGGGTGCTCCAGATCCACGGCGGCATGGGCTACACCCGCGAACTGCCGATCGAACGGTGGTACCGACAGGTGCGCCTCTACCGCATCTTCGAGGGCACCGACGAGATGCAGCGGCTGATCATCGCCCGCGACCTGCTGCGCGGCTATACGAAACTGGGAGGGCACCTGGCATGAGGATCTTCGCCAGCATCGACGAACTGGCCGCCGCGGTCGGCGAGACCCTCGGCCCGGGACCGTGGTACCCGGTCGACCAGCGCCGGGTCGACCTGTTCGCCGACGCCACCGACGACCACCAGTGGATCCACGTCGACCCGGCCCGGGCGGCGACCGGGCCGTACGGCGGGACCATCGCCCACGGCTACCTGACGCTGTCCCTGCTGCCCGCCCTGGTCGGGCGGCTTTACAAGGTCAGCGGGGTGGCGATGGGCGTCAACTACGGCCTCAACCGGGTCCGGTTCCCCGCCCCGGTACGCGTCGGCAGCGCGGTACGGGCCGCCGCCACCATCGCCGAGGTGAGCCGGATCGAGGGCGGGGCGCAGATGGTCACCGCGGTGACGGTGGACAGTGACGCGGGCGGCAAGCCGGTCTGCGTCGCCGAGACGGTCAGCCGCCTGTACGGCGGCCCGCCCCGGTGACCGCCCGCCCGCCGGCGGCGGCCGGCGGGCCTGTTTGACCGGACCGGTCGGGTCCACTACCGTTCCAGGCATGATCATCGAGTTCGTGCGCCTGCGTTCCGCCTGAGGCGGCGCGTCGCACCGGTCGTTTATGGACCGGCTCTCGGCCGGCCCGGTAGAGCCCCAGCTTGAGCTGAGCGGCCCGGGTCACGGCTGCGTCGTGTCGTCGCTGGATGGCATCCTTCCTCCGACCCGACAGGACCTCTTCACATGCGTAAACCAACTCATATCGCCATGGTCGGCAGCACCGCGCCCAGCCACATCTACCCGTCCCTGGCGCTGATCCGGGAACTGGTCGACCGCGGACACCGGGTGACCTACGCGGTCGGCGAACCGCTCACCGACCTGGTGGCGCCGACCGGGGCGGAGCTGATCGCCCATCCGTCGATCCTGCCGCAGGGTGACACCGCCTGGCCGGAAGACCCGGGTGAGGCGATGCGGGTGTTCCTCGACGAGGCCATCGCGGTACTGCCGCGCCTGACCGCCCGCTACGACGCGGACCGCCCGGACCTCGTGCTCTACGACATCGGCGGGCTACCCGGACCACTGCTCGGCGCCCGCTACGGCGTGCCGGCGGTGCAACTGTCGCCGGCGATGGTCGCCTGGGACGGCTACGACGAGGACATGGCGGAGTTCCTCACCGCCCTGTACGCGTCGGAGTCCGGGCGGAACTACTACGCCACCTTCGACAAATGGCTGGCCGGCAACGGCATCCACGAGGACTCGCGTAGCTTCCTGGCCTACCCGGCGCAGGTGCTGGCGCTCATCCCCCGGGTGATGCAACCGAACGCCGACCGGGTGCCGGCGCACCGGGTGCGGTTCGTCGGCCCGTGCCTAGACCCGGCCCGGCTCACCGAGCCGTGGACCCCGCCCACCGACGGACGACGGGTCCTGCTGGTCTCCTTCGGCACGGCCTACAACGACCAGTTGCCGGTCTACCAGGACTGCCTGCGCGGGTTCGCCGACTCGCCGTGGCATGTCGTGATCGCCATCGGCGACAAGGTGGACCCGGTCGACCTGGGGCCGCTGCCGGACAACGTCGAGGTGCACCGCACCGTGCCCCAACTGGCGGTGCTGGCCCACGCGTCGGCCTTCGTCACGCACGCGGGCATGGGTGGCTGCACCGAGGCGCTCTGGTTCGGCGTACCCACGGTCGCGATCCCGCAGGCGGTGGACCAGTTCGGCAACGCCGACCGGTTGGTGGACGCCGGTGTCGGCCGACGCCTGCCCGCCGAGGAGGTCACCGCCGAGACGCTGCGCGCGGCGGTGGACGCGGTCGCCGACGATCCGCGGTTGCGGCGCCGGCTGACCGAGATCCAGTCCGAGGTACGGGCGAACGGCGGACTGCGCCACGCGGCGGACGCCGTGGAGGCGTACCTCGCCGAGCGCTGACCGCTGACGGGGCGGGCCGTCCGATCGGGTGCCTCCGACCGGGCGGCCCGCCGGCCCGCGCCCGCAGTACCGGTGGCGAGCAGGAGTACGGTCGCCGAGGAGGAGGTCGACGGCGCCCGGCGGGGCCGGCCGGCCGATCACCCAGGACGCGAACGGAGCCCCGATGGCCGACATCACGCTGCGGCCGATGACGGCCGGCGACGCTGACCGGGTGCTCGCCATCTATCAGGCCGGGCTGGACGGCGGGGACGCCAGCTTCGAGACCGTCGCGCCGACCTGGACGGCGTTCGACGCCGGGCGGCTTGCGGCGCACCGGCTGGTGGCGGTGGACGACGACGGGTCGGTGCTCGGTTGGATCGCGGTGTCGCCGACCTCGTCCCGGGCGGTGTACGCCGGCGTGGTGGAGCACTCCGTCTACGTCGACCCGGCGGCCCACGGACGTGGCGTGGCGCGGCTGCTGCTCGATGCGCTGATCACCTCGACCGAGGCGGCCGGCATCTGGACCATTCAGTCCGGTGTCTTCCCGGAGAACGCCGCCAGCCTCGCCCTGCACCGGCGGGCCGGATTCCGCGTCGTCGGCACCCGTGAGCGGGTGGGCCGCCACCACGGCCGCTGGCGTGACGTGGTCCTGCTGGAGCGGCGCAGCCCCGTGGTGGCGTGAACAGCTGCCCGATGTGTTAGGAGGGGCCCCTTCCTATACCTGAGGCGTTAACAAGGGGCCCCTCCTTTCATCGCTACGGGTATTGGGTGAGGTAGACGGGGGCGCCGACGCGGTTCATGTCGGCCGCTTCGCCCACGCCGTTGACGACGTGGTCGATGATGCCGGCGCTGAGGTTCACCGTCATGATGTGGCGCAGTCGGATGCCCGGCCGTACCGGCACCTCGAACCCGTTCTCGGTGCGGATCGACGGGTTGTTCTGGTTGAACACGTACACGCCGCCGCCGTGGAGGGTGTGGTTCCGGACCCGGTCGCCGACCTTGTAACCGGCCCACCCGTTGACCTTGCCGTTCATCCAGTCGGCCTGCGTCGGCGGGTCGTACGGCAGCTCGTTCTGGTAGAGGATCGTGGTGCCGTGTTCACCGTTCCAGACGGTGTTGTACCGCTGGAAATGCTCGACGAACAGCCCGGTGGCGGTCACGTGGTCGCCGTTGATGACCGCGCCGTAGCGGCCGGTGTTGGTACGCCACCGGTCGGTGTCGCCGTTGACCCCCTCGGTGAAGCCCTCGACGCCGTGGTCGCCCCGCCACACCCAGGTGTGGTCGATCAGGACGTGGTCGCTGTTGACCTCCAGCGCGGTGTCCGTCCTGCCGATGTGCGGCCCGCCGACCCGGAAGTACACGTCGGACAGCGTGGTCGGGTTGTGCGGGTTGCTGTGGTCGCGGCCGTTGCGGGGACCGACCCGTAGCAGCACCGGCGACTCGGTGCGGCCGGCGTCGATGGTGACTCCGGCGATCATCACGCCGGGCACGCCGGCGACGTTGAGCGGCACCGCGCCGCCGACGGCGGTCAGGGTGGCGTGACCGATGCCGAGGATGACCGTGTCGGGCCGGCGGACCTCGATGCTGCGCGCCACGTCGTACACCCCGGGGGTGAGCAGCAGGTGCTTGCCCCGGGCGAGCTGGGAGTTGATGACCTGCACCGAGTCGGACGGCTTGGCGACGAAGAAGTCGCCGATCGGGAGGGTCCGCCCCGGCGTCATGCCGGTGGCCCAGGTGATGCCCCGGGTGTCCCGCCGGGCGACCGGTACCCGGACCTGGTACTTGCCCTTGGCGTCGACGAACAGGTACGGCTTCTCCCGGCTCAGCGGGTTGGTGTCGAGCGTGGTGTACGGCGGATCGGGGAAGCCGGCGTCGTCGGGAGCGCCGACGACGCCGGAGAAGACCTGGTTCCACACGCCGTTGGACCAGCTCTCGACCTCGCTGTTGCGGGTCAGCCACTGCTGCTGCGAGCCGTTGACGGTGGCGGGCAGCCGGGAGTCGGCGATAAAGCCGCCGCTGGCGTACTGCGGCCCGTTGGTGCAGTAGTCCATCAGCGACAGTCCGCCGCCGCTGATGTCGAGCCGGCGCATCGACACCGCCTGGGACACCGCCCAGAAGTTGGCCGAGGCCCGGCATCCGTCCTGGCCGGCGGCGTTGACGCGGAGCGACAGGTTGGACAGGGTGCGCCAGAAGTTGACCAGTGCGATGCAGTTGCCGGTGCCGCCCTCGGTCAGGCAACGGTTGTACGCCTCCACCTTGCCGTTGATGACGACGTCGGTGGGGGAGGCGCCCAGACCGGAGATCTCGGTGTAGTAGCCGACCTTGATCTGCAGCGGCTGGTCGGTGGTGCCGTAGCTGCCCGGCCGGAACAGGTAGGCGTGCCGGGTGGTACCCATCTCGTTGTCGACCTGCGCGGCGTGGGCCGCGTCGAGGGTCGCCTGGATCTGGCTGACCGGCATGCTCGGGTCGAAGATCGTGACGTTGGGCCCGAGGTCGGGTGGGGCGGGGTGCGGCGGTCCGGCGGCGACCGGGGTGTTCGTGGCCACCGCCGCAGTGGTCAGTACGAGGCTGAGGGCGAGTGCCCGACCGAGTCGCCGTCGGGGGTGTGGTGGGGTCGGCATGCGGTTCGTCCTTCCCGTCGGGCCCTGTTTGCCGGGACCCGGCGACGTGGTGGACCACGGTGGGAGAGCGCTCTCTGGCCGTGGCAGACTTGTATCACGGTGTGAAGGAACTGGGTTGAGATGTTTCTACCCCGTAACGCCGCCGCGCGCCATGGTCGCGGACCATCGATTTGCCGCCGGTCGATCCGAGCGGGAGGACCGGGCCGTACGTCCGCCCCGGCCGGGGCCGTCGGGCGGATGTCGAAGTTCGCGCGGTGACCTCGACATCCGCTCGCGCTCCGGCCGGGGCGGCGATGTCACCGGGCGGCGCCTGCCGGGGCGTCGCCACGCCGACGGGCGAGCACGCCCAGGGCGGCGTCGATGACGAGGAAGCCGAGCAGGGTTACGCCGAACCACGGCAGGGCCCAGCCGAGGGCGACGGTCACCGGTACGCCCAACAGCAGCGCCCAGAGTGGAAGCTCACGCCAGCCGCCACGGGCGGGTGGCGCCCCGACCAGCGCCCGACGGTCGACCCGGGTGGGGCGGCGTTGCCACCACATGCGGTAGCCCCAGACGATGACGCAGAGCAGGCCGATGGCGAGCGCGGCGAGCAGGATCTGGTTGACCGTGCCGAACAGCAGGCCCATGTGGGCCTGGACGCCGAGGGCGCTGAGCTTGGCCAGCAGGGGCCAGTCGGCGAAATCGCTGCGGGCGGTCAGGGCCCCGGCGTCCGGGTCGACGGAAGTGCAGGCGGAGCAGCAGCGCCGCCAGCGGTGCGGGGCGCCGTTGCGCGCGGGTGGCGGGCGGATCGGCGGCGGACGGTTCCACGCCGGGGGAGGACTCCGGTGTCGACGCACCGGACAGTTCGGTCAGAGACATGCACTTTTCCGATCGGAATAGAGGGTGTACGTGTGGAGCCGGCCCGTGCCCCTCGGGTCAGTGCTGTCGCCGTCGCCCGGATGCCCGCCGCCTGAGCACCTAGTCGGACGCGGGGTCACGACGGTTCCCGGCGTGGTGGTCAGCCCTCGGCAACGCCCCGATGGCACCGTTCGCCGAGGTCGCGCAGGGCGGTGACCAGCTGGGGCGGTCCGCTGACGGTGAAGTCGACGCCGAGTACGGCGATCATCCAGGCGAGGTCGGCGGCCGTGTCCGCGCCGAGGTGCAGCCGGCAGTGGTGCTCGTCGACTGCCTCGACGCTGCCCATGCCCGGCCACACCCGCTCGGCGAGAACGGTGGCCGGCGCGTGCATGGTGACGGTCGCCCGGAGCGCCCGCGGGCCGGTGGACAGTGTCCGCGCCAGGTAGCCGGCCGGGTCGCCGCCGGGCAGTTCCCGCCGGGCGAACCGGGGCCCGGTGGGGGTACGCGGCCGGAGCCGGTCGACCCGGAACGAGCGCCAGTCGTCGCGATCAATGTCCCAGGCGACCAGATACCAGTGGTGGCCCCAGCTGACCAGGGCGTGCGGCTCGACCTGCCGCAGCGAGCGGGTGCCGTGGTGGCTGGTGTTCGCGTTCTTCCGCACGCTGCGCCGACCCGGGTCACACCGGGTCGGCTCCTGGCGTCCGAACCGACCAGAACAGCACCTCCCGGCGCAGCGTGAAGCCGAGCGCCTCGTACAGCCGGATCGCCCCGGTATTGTCCGCCGCCGCGTGCAGCATTGGTCGGTCGCCCCGGGCCCGGATGCCGGCCGTGACCGCCCGGACCAGGCGGCCCGCCAGGCCCTGACCACGCGCCTCGGGCGCGGTGCAGACGGCGCTGATCTCCGTCCACCCGGGCATTCGCATCCGCTCTCCGGCCATCGCCACGAGCGTCCCGTCCCGCCGGATGCCCAGGTAGTGGCCGAGTTCGACGGTACGGGCCAGGAACGGTCCCGGCCGGGTGCGGGCGACCAGGTCGAGCATCTCCGGCACGTCGGCGGTGGTCAGCCGCAGCGCCTCGGGGTCGTCGGCCGCCTCGGCCGCGTCGTCGACCAGCTGCACTCCGTCGATCTGCTGGTCCACCGTCCACCCGGCGGGCGGCCGTCCCGTGCCGCCGGCCATCCACACGGTGGCTCCCGGACCGGCCAGCGTCGCGAGATCGGCCCAGGCGGTCGGATCGTCGGCGTCGGCCACCGCGTGGAACGGCGAGACCTCGTGGTGGTAGCGCGCCGCCCGACCGTGCCGCTCGGCGAGCCCCCGGTGCGCGTCGCTCAGGGCCGCCCACACCGGGTTGTCCAGGACCTGTTCGGTGATCGTCCCCGCCATCTCGTCCCCGATCGGCCGGCCGGGCCCGGCGCGGCGGGCCCGGCATTCGTCGTGGTGGTCGAGGCGATCCTAGATCGCGCGGACGCGACCCTCTGGACCGGCGGGTCCGGCCGCCCGGCACCGGCGGGTGGGTCGGGCGCCGCGTCGCGTGTCCGCCCGCCGGGTCAGCCGCCCACACGGTCGTGGTCTGCGAAAACGGCGGTTTCCCGGCCGGCGGGCGTACCACCATGTGGGGAGCGCTGAACGGGGGACGCGACGTGAGTGAACTGCTGCTGATCATCACGCTCGGCGTCACCGTGCTCGTCGGCACCACGCTCGGTGGCAAGTACCGGGTCGCGCCGCCGGTGCTGCTCATCTGCCTGGGCGGGTTGCTGGCGCTCATTCCCGCGTTGAGTGAGGTCGTGCTCAAACCGGAGGTGGTGCTGCTGCTGTTCCTGCCGGCGATCCTCTACCGGGAGAGCCTGACCAGCAGCCTGCGCGAGATCCGGGCGAACATCGTGTTCATCGCCCTGCTGGCGATCGGACTGGTGGGCGTCACCATGGTTGCGGTGTCGCTGGTGGTGCAGCGGTTCGGCGTCGACCCGGCGGCGGCCTGGGTGCTCGGCGCGGTGCTCGCCCCGACCGACGCCGCGGCGGTGGCCGGCCTGGCCAAGCGGATGCCCAGGCGCCTGCTCACCACCCTGCACGCGGAGAGCCTGATCAACGACGGCACCGCCCTGGTGCTGTTCTCCGTCGCGCTCGGGTTGCTCGGCGGGGGCGCGTTCCCGAACGCGTTCGAGCTCGTCGAGCGGGTCGGCCTGTCCTTCCTGGGCGGCATCGCGGCCGGCGTGGTGGTCGGCACCGTGGTGATCCTGGTCCGCAAGCGTCTGGACGACCCGCTGCGGGAGGGCGCGGTGAGTGTACTCACCCCGTTCGCCGCGTTCTTTCTCGCCGAGATCATCCACGAGAGCGGTGTGCTCGCGGTGGTGGTGTCCGGGCTGATGCTCGTGTTCGCCAGCCCCCGGGTGATCGGGGCCCGGTCGCGGGTGCTCGCGCTGGCGTTCTGGGACCTCACCACGTTCCTCATCAACGGCGGACTCTTCGTGCTGGTGGGCATGCAGATCCCGCGGGCGGTCCGCGCCGTCGCCGGCATCTCGCTGATGCGCGCGATCGCCATCACGTTCGTGGTGGCCGGTGTGCTGCTGGCGGTCCGGATGCTCTGGCTGCACCTGACGTCCGCAGCCGCCTGGCTGATCGACCGGCGGCGCGGCCGGGGCGATCGGTGGGGGAACGGGCGGGTGCGCATCGTCGCCGGCTGGGCCGGCTTCCGGGGCGCGGTCTCCCTCGCGGCCGCCCTCGCCGTGCCACTGACCACCTCCGGCGGCCAACCGGTACGGGAACGCGACCTGATCATCTTCGTGGTGGCCACGGTGATCCTGTTGACCATGCTTGTGCAGGGCACCACCCTGCCGCTGGTGATGAGGTGGGCCAGACTCTCCGGCGACCCGGAACACGCCGACGAGACGAGACAGGCGCATACACGGGCCACCCAGGCCACCCTCGACGCGCTGCCGGACATCGCCGATCGGGTCGGCGCCGATCGGGACGTCACGCAGCGGCTCCAGAGCGAGTACGAGGGCCACCTCGGTGCCATGCAGGCCGAGCAGGAGGAGGAGTCGGCGGCCGCCCGCGAGGTCGAGCGCCGGCTGCGGCTGGCCGCGATCGACCACAAGCGGCGCGAGATCACCCGGATGCGCGACCATCGCGAGATCGACGATGCCGTGCTACGCGAACTGCAGGCCAGACTCGACGTCGAGGAGATCCGCCTGCTGGGGCCGACGACTCTCGAATGACCGGCGTCCGACCATCGACCGGGTGCGGCTCAACCTGCCGGCGCGACGCGGACCGGTAGCGCCAGCGCGACCGTGAGGTCGAGCAGGCTGCGTGGATCGGTGAGGCGCTCGCCGTACAGCTGGCGCAGTTGGCCCATCCGGTAGCGCACGGTCTGCGGGTGGACGAAGAGGTCCGCGGCGACGTCGTCGCGCCGACCCTGGTGCAGCAGCCAGGAGCGCAGCGTCTCGGTGAGCCGCTCCGCGGTGGCCGCGGGCAGCGCCGCCAGTGGTTGCAGGACCCGGGCGCGCAGGTCGGCGAGGGCCTCGACGTCGGCGCTGAGCAGCAGCTCGGCCAGGTGCCGATCGGTGTCGAGCGGCTCGCCATCCTCCGGGTGGGCGATGCCGAGGGCGACCACCCGGGTGACCCGCCGGTAGGAGGAGCTGGCCCGGTGCCACGGGCGGGCGGGGCCGAGCACCGCGTGGCGTCCCTGCAGCACCCGGGCGAGCTGCCGCCGCCGGTCGCCGTGCGCGTCCGGTACCAGCAGCACCGCTGTCTCCTCACCGGGCTCGCCCGCGGGCGGTTCCTCGCTGCTCTCCAGGGTGTGCTCGTCGAGCAGCGCGAGCGCCCCGCGCAGCTTCGCCTGCGGCAGCAGCGCGACGGTGAGGGTCTGCGGCACCGGCCAGCCCGCCCGCTCCGCGCTGCGGACCAGGACGTCCTCGGGCTCGCCGGCGAGCAGCTGCTCGGTGAGCCGTTCCAGGTTCCGTCGCCGGGCCCGGCCGACGCTGGCCAACTCGTCGGCGTGCCCGGCCACGCTCGCTGCCGACAGCTCGTCGATGTAGGCGAACATCAGCTCGGCGAACTCGGCGACGGTGGCCGCCGGCAACCCGATCGCCACGGTGGCGGCGGCCATCTCCCGCCAGGAGGCCCGGGCCCCGACCCGGTACGCGGCCAGCAGCGCGTCCACGCTGCGGCCGGAGCGGGCCTCGCCGCTGCCCAGGGCGTACGCGGCTTCCAACGCCGGGACCAGCGGGGTGCTGGGGTCGCTGGCCTGGGACCGTTCGAGCAACTGGAGGAACGTGCCCAACGCGATCTGCACCGCGTTCTCGATCTTGTCCCGCATGTGGCCGGTCAGGGTGCCGGAGTAGCTGGGCACCTCGGCCGTGATCGCGGTGACGGTCCGCCCGGCGACCTGCGGTAGCAGGTCACGCAGCTCGCGGGCCACCCGCTGGTCCAGCTCGAGGCGGGTCGCCCGATGAGTGGTTCCGGAGGATTCCGCCACAGTTGTTCTCCCCGCACAAGAGGGATGGATCGCTTTACCTTCGCTGGCCAAGATTTTATGCCAGCCGGCCGCGACCATCGTCGTATGGCCACCACCGTCCCGCCACCGGGCACGACAAGGTCCCTCCGGCGCCGCCTGTGGCGGCTCGCCGAGACGGTGACCACGCCGGTCCTGCCCGGGGACTACCTCGACCTGGTCGCCCCGCTACGGGCCGGCGCCGACCTGCGCGGCCGGATCGTCGCCGTACGCCCGGAGACCCCGGACGCGGCGACCGTGCTGATCCAGCCCGGACGTAGCTGGCGGGGGCACACCCCCGGCCAGTACGTCCGGCTCGGTGTCGACGTCGACGGCGTACGCCAGTGGCGAACCTACTCGGTGACCTCGCGTCCCGGCCTCCGCACCGATCCGATCTCGGTGACGGTCAAGGCGATCCCCGACGGCCTGGTCAGCAACCATCTCGTCCGCCGGATCCGGCCGGGCACGATCGTGCAGCTCGACCAGGCCCGCGGCGACTTCGTCCTGCCCGAGCCGGTGCCACCACGGGTGCTGTTTCTCACCGCCGGCAGCGGCATCACCCCGGTAGCCGGGATGCTGCGCTCGGGTGCGCTGGCCGACAGCGACGTGGTGCTGGTCCACTCGGCACCCACCGCGGCCGACGTGGTCTTCGGCGCGGAACTGCGTGCCCTCGCCGAGCACGGTGCGATCCGGCTGGTGGAGCGACACACCACCGTCGAGGGCCTGCTGGACGTCGCCGAACTCGACTCCCTGGTGCCCGACCACCTGGAGCGCCAGACCTGGGCGTGCGGCCCGGTGGGGCTGCTCGACGCGGCCGAGCAGCACTGGTCGTCGCGGGGACACGCCGACCGGCTGCACACCGAGCGGTTCCGGCCGACCGTGATCACCACCGGTGAGGGCGGGACGGTCACCTTCACCCGTTCGTCGGTGACCGTCGAGGCCACCGGCGCCACCCCGCTGCTCGACGCCGGGGAGAACGCCGGGGTGCTGATGCCGTCGGGTTGCCGGATGGGCATCTGCTTCGGCTGCGTACTGCCGCTGCGTCAGGGGGCCGTCCGCGACCTGCGTAACGGGGAGCTCACCACCGCGCTGCCGGGCGACGGCGTACGCGTGCAGACCTGCGTGTCGGCCGCGGCCGGCCCCTGCGAACTCGAGATCTGATCGGAGACCGCCGACGTGACCGTCATCCAGAAGAAGGCCGACAACCCGATCGCTCACCTGAGCGCCGAGGACATCGAGACCATCGGCAAGGAACTCGACGCCATCCGGCAGCGGGTGATCGACTCCCGGGGCGAGCGGGACGCCGCGTATATCCGCAAGATCATCAGGACTCAGCGCAAGCTGGAGATCGGCAGCCGGGTGGTACTGCTGTTCTCGCTGTTCCCGCCGGCCTGGATCGTCGGCACCGCCGGCCTCTCCGTGGCCAAGATCCTGGAAAACATGGAGATGGGACACAACATCCTGCACGGCCAGTGGGACTGGATGCGTGACCCGAAGATCCACTCGACCAGCTGGGAGTGGGACCACGCCACCCCGGCCGAACAGTGGAAGCAGTCGCACAACGAGCTGCACCACCGCTACACCAACGTGGTCGGCAAGGACAACGACCTCGGTTACGGCATCATGCGGGTGGACGAGGACCAGCCCTGGCACCCGGCCTACCTGGGCCAGCCGCTGTACAACTTCGTCAACGCCTGCTTCTTCGAGTACGGCGTCGCCGCGTACGACCTCGATCTGGGCAAGAACCTGAAGGAAGGCCGGCACAAGGACCCGGAGTTCCGGGCCAAACTCCGCGCGGCCGGCCGGAAGATCCGCCGCCAGGTCCTCAAGGACTACGTGATCCACCCGCTGCTGTCCGGCCCGTCGTTCTTCCACACCATGGCCGCGACGTTCACCGCGAACCTGATCCGCAACCTGTGGAGCCACTCGGTGATCATGTGTGGGCACTTCCCGGAGGGCGTGGAGACCTTCGAGAAGACCTCGATCGAGGGCGAGACCCGGGGCGAGTGGTACCTGCGGCAGATGCTCGGCTCGGCCAACATCAGCGGCAGCCGGCTGCTGCACATCATGACCGGCAACCTGTCGTACCAGATCGAGCACCACCTCTTTCCCGACCTGCCGAGCAACCGCTACCAGGAGATCGCCCCCGAGGTGCGGGCGCTGTTCGACCGGTACGGGCTGAAGTACACCACCGGGTCGCTGCCCCGGCAGGTGTTCTCGGCGTGGAAGAAGGTCTTCCGGCTCGCCCTGCCGAACCGGCGCCGCCCCGAGACCACCTCCGACGACCGCCCGACCCGCGCCCTCGCCACCGCCGGCGTCTGACCCCACCCCGGCTGCTCGTGGCCGCCCGGCCGCCCCCTCAGGCGGAGGGGGCGAGGGACGAGGTGACCTGGTGGGCCGGGTGCCGCCGGTCACCGGCCGCCGGCGTTCAGGCCGGGGCCTGCGCGAGGTAGACGGTGTTCGCCGACTCGCCGCCGGTCAGCGGGTTGGCGAACCGCACCACGTGGCTGCGGTGGGTCGGGAACACCTCGGCGAGGGCGGCCTCGAAGTCCGGGTCGGGCGGGTCGTCCGACCAGAGCGCGAAGACCCCCGCCGGATGCAGGTTCCGGGCCAGCCGGCGCAGCCCGTCGGAGGTGTAGAAGGGGGCGTGGCTGGGGTGCAGCGGGTGCCGGGGGG
The DNA here is from genome assembly GCA_005402585.1 of Micromonosporaceae bacterium KJ-029. Lineage (GTDB taxonomy): Bacteria > Actinomycetota > Actinomycetes > Mycobacteriales > Micromonosporaceae > Micromonospora. The sequence goes on from BIFP01000051.1 coordinate 201,897, forward strand.
AGTGGTCGACGTCCAGCAGCACGGCGTGGAAGCGCCGCCCGGGATCGTCGGGGTCGAGGCCGTCCCCGCCGGCCACCCGGGCGAAGAAGTCGGCCCGCACCAGACGGGTACGCGGGTCGGTGGCCAGCCCGGCGGCGAAGGGCAGCAGGCCGCGCCGGTGCCAGTCGATGACGTCCTCGACCGCCTCCACCACCACCAGTGAGCTGACCCGGTCGTCCGCGAGCACGGTCCGCGCCGTGTAGCCCAGCCCCAGCCCGCCGACGGCCACGTCGAGACGCGACCCGACCAGCGGCGCCAACCCCAGCCGGGCCAGTTCGACCTCACCGGCGGTGAACAGGCTGGACATCAGGAACTCGTCGTCGAGCTTGACCTCGTACACGTCGAGGTCGAGCCGCGGGTCGCGGCGCCGGCGCAGGCTGATCTCGCCGAGCGGGGTCGGTCGCCAGGCCAGTTCTTCGAAGCGGACGGTCACCGACCGGATGTTACCGGGCGGTCGGCTGCGGCCCGGCGACGACGCACGGTACTCGGGACATCGACGCGACGCATATCCTGTGCCCCGACCGTCTCGCGGGAAGGGACCGCATGCCGTCGCGGCAGGACCAGCTGCACTCGTACCAGTTCACCATCCAGCGGACGGTGGCCGCGCTGGTGATGCGCGAGACCGACCCGGTGCAGTCGCCGTTCCGCCGGCTGGCCGGCGCGGCGCTGGCCAGCGTGCTGGTGGCGGCGATCGGGTTGGGGGGTTCCGCCCTCTACGGCCTGTTTGCCGGTGGCGGCGCGAAGTGGCGCGACACCGGCGCGGTCATCGTGGAGAAGGAGTCCGGCGCCCGGTTCGTCTACCGCGAGGACAAGCTGTACCCCGTACTCAACTACGCGTCCGCGCTGTTGATCATCGGAGCCGAGCAGCCGAAGACCGTGCTGGTGTCGCGCCGGTCGATCGACGGTGTACCCCGGGGCCTACCGCTGGGCATCGCCGACGCGCCCGACTCGCTGCCGGCGGCGGGGCGGCTGTCCACCGGCGCCTGGACGGTCTGCTCGGTGGGGACCGCGGCGGACGGCCGGCGGGAGTCACGGTCGGTGCTGCTGATCGGCGACGGCGGCGACGGCGGCCGGCCGCTCGGCGACGACGGGCTGCTGCTGCGCGACCCCGACGGCCGGCTGCACCTGGTCTGGCACCAGCGGCGACACCTGATCCGCGACACCGACCGGGTGTTGGCCGCGCTCGCCGCCACCCGGGCCCGGGCCGTCCCGGTCGCCGCGGCCCTGCTGAACACCGTGCCGGCCGGCACCGACCTGGCCCCGCTGGACCTGCCCGGCCTGGGCGAGCCGTCCGCGCGGGTCTCCGACGCCCGGGTCGGGGACGTGCTGCTGGTGAGCAACTCCGGCGGCGAGCGGCAGTACGCGGTGGTGCTGCGCGACGGGCTCGCCGGCATCACCGAGTTCCAGGCCGGCCTGCTGCTCGCCCGCACCGGCCAGCAGGAGCCGGAACAGCTCAGCCTCGGGCGGTTCGCGACCCTGCCCCAGTTGGCCGATCTCGTCCCCAACGGTCCCGGCGCGCCACCGAACGCGCCGCCCCGGCTGGCCACCGTGGACTCACCACTGCTCTGCGCGCGGGTCGCCGACGACGCCGGGGCGATCGAACTGCGGCTCGGTGTCGACCTGCCGGACCTGGCCGCCGCGCCGGGCGGCGCGAGCGGTGCGGGCGGCGCGAGCAGGGCGGGCGGCCCGGTGGTGGCCGATCACGTGTTGGTGGAGCCCGGCCGCGGGGCGGTGGTCGAGTCGGTCGCGGCCCCCGGAGCCGGCGGCGGCGCGATCTCCGTGGTGACCGACCTCGGTCGGCGGTACGTTCTCGCAGACACCGGTGTGCGCGCCATGCTCGGCTACGGCGAGGTGCGCCCGGTCCGCCTGCCGGCGGGCGTGGTCAGCCTGGTCCCCGCCGGTGCGACCCTGGACCCGGAGGCGGCCCGACATCCGACCACATCAGGGAGAGAAAACTGATCATGGATATTGTGTTGCTCGGCGGCCTGTGGCTCGACGGATCCGCCTGGGACGACGTGGCGTCCGCACTCGAGCCACTCGGCCACCGTCCCTTACCACTGACCCTCCCGGGACAGGGTGACGGAGCTGCGTCCGCCACGCTCGACGACCAGGTGGCGGCGGTGCTCGCCGCCGTGGACTCGGCATCCGGAAAGCCCATGGTGGTGGGCCATTCCGCCGCCTGCACCCTGGCCTGGCTGGCCGCCGACGCGCGACCGGAGCAGGTCGCCAAAGTCGTGCTCATCGGCGGTTTCCCGGCCGTCGACGGGCAGCCCTACGCCGACTTCTTCGAGCTGAAGGATGGCGTCATGCCCTTCCCCGGCTGGGGCCCGTTCGACGGACCGGACTCAGCCGACCTCGACGAGGCGGCCAGGCGAGCTATCGCGTCCGCTGCGATCCCCGTCCCCGAGGGGGTGGCCAAGGGCCTGGTGCGGCTGGCGGACGAGCGACGGTTCGATGTGCCGGTCGTGCTCGTGTGTCCCGAGTTCACGCCGGCCCAGGCGCAGGAGTGGATCGACGCCGGTGACGTGCCCGAACTCGCCAAGGTCAAGCACCTGCGCCTCGTCGACCTCGATTCCGGCCATTGGCCGATGGTCAGCAAACCGGTCCAACTCGCCCAGCTCCTCGCGGCGGCTGCCGAGGTGTGACCTGGCGTCACGGCCGGCGCAGGATGCTCACCGCGAAGTCCGCGTCGTCGCGCCACGGACGCAGGTCCCAGGTGGCGAACCGGTGCTCCAGCCGCAGGCCGGCGCCGGCCACGTCGGCGTCGAAGCCGGTCAGCGGGTAGCCTCGGTCGGTGCCGAAGCCGACCGCGACCACCCCGTCGGGGCGCAGGTGCGCGGCGACGCGGCGCAGTACCGCGCCTTCGGTGCCGGCGGCGACGAAGGCCATCACGTTGCCGGCCAGCACCGCCGCGTCGAACGGCTCGGGCTCGCCGGCCGCCGGCAGATCCAGCTCCGTCAGGTCGGCGACCAACCAGCGGGGCCCGGGGTGGTCGGCGCGGGCGGCCTCGATCAGGACCGGGTCGGCGTCCACCCCGATGGCCGTGTGACCCCGGGCGGCCAGCTCGGCACCGACCCGGCCGGTACCGCAGCCGGCGTCCAGGATCCGCGAGCGCGGCGGCACCAGCGTGTCGACCAGCCGCGCCTCCCCGGCCAGGTCGACCCCGTCCGCCGCCATCCGGCGGAACCGGTCGACGTACCACTGCGAGTGCTCGGGTCCGGTGTCGGTCACCCAACGGGTCGGGTTGCTCATGTCGGCCCTCCGCTTCGCTGCGTGCCGTCATGAGGCAGCCGGGCCACGGTCACGAACTCGTTGTAGGTGAACAGCCGGCCGGCGGCGCGGGGGAAGGGGAACGAGTATTGGCGCAACACGGTCAGGCCGAGTGCCCGGCAGTCCTCGGCCGCCTCGGCGAAGCCGACGAACCGGACGTGAGAGGCGTCGCTGCGGTAGCCGCGCTCCTGCGGAGTGATGAAGACGGCCCGACCGCCGGAGCGGACGAACGGCAGGTACGAGGCCACCACCTCGCGTGCCTGCTCGGCCGGCATGTGTTCGAGCAGGTGCGCGGCGAGCAGCGAGTCGAACGCGTCCGGCCGGGCCCGCTCGGAGCGGAAGAACTCCTCGGTGGTGTACGCCTCGAGGCCGAGCGCCCGGGTGTGCGCCACGGAGGTCGGGTTGTGATCCACCCCGACGGCGCCCTCGCCGAGGTTGACCAGGTTGCGGCCGAGCCCGGAGCCGACGTCGAGGGTGCGGCCCAGTCGCAGCCGCCGCAGGTTCCACCGGTACGGCGCCTGCACGTCCAGGACCCGCTTCCAGCGCGCACCGCTGAGGTGCTGCAACCGTCGGGTGTAGTCCTCACCCTCGGTGTCCGTGGGGCCCTGCCGTGCCTGGCTCATCCGGGGCTCCTCTGCCTCGTGGTGCCGCTCGACCTGTGCGCGATGTCCCCCGTGCGCAGTGATCTCTGTCGCAGCTGCCTAGCCTATCCTGGAGCCCGTTGCTACCAGGATGTGACGCATGGTGAACTGGACTCCGCCGGCCGGGTCGGGCACGACGCCGACCGGCGGTGCCGCGAGCGGCGACGACCCGTCCGGGCGCCACGCCGACCTGTGGCAACTGGCCCGGACCACCCTCGACGGCAACTGGGAACACGACCACACGGTCCCGTCCCGCACCCTCTACCCGCACCAGTGGAGCTGGGACTCCGCGTTCATCGCGATCGGCTGGGCCCACGTCCGCCCCGACCGCGCCTGGACGGAGCTGACCAGCCTGTTCCGTGCCCAGTGGCTCGACGGCCGGGTGCCGCACATCGTGTTCAACCCGGCGGTGTCCGCCGGTGCCTACTTCCCGGGCCCCGGGTTCTGGGCCTCGACCACAGTCGAGGGGGCACCCTGGGTGGCCACCTCGGGACTGGTCCAGCCGCCGGTACACGCCCTGGCCGCCTGGCACGCGTACCGCCGCGCACCGTCGGCGGACGGGCTCGACGCGCTGCGTCGGCTCTACCCGAGGCTGGTGGCCCAGCAGCGCTACCTGACCACCCGCCGCGACGTCGGTGGCGCCGGGCTGGCCAGCATCGTGCATCCGTGGGAGTCCGGGTTGGACAACAGCCCCGCCTGGGACGCCCCGCTGGCCGCGGTGCCGGCCGAGGCGGCGGTGCTGCCCGCGTACCGGCGGCGGGACATCGTGCACGCCGCGGCCGCGCACCGCCCCACCGACCTGGACTACGCGCGGTACGTCGCGATCGTCATCGCGTACCGCGCGGCCGGCTACCGCGACGACGGCCTCGGCGACCGGCATCCGTTCCTGGTGGAGTGTCCGCTGTTCAACGCGGCGATGGGTGCCGCCGAGCACGCGCTCGCCGGGATCGCCGGCGAGATCGGTGCGGACCCGGTTCCGCACCGGGAGAACGCGGCCCGCATCACCGCGGCGGTGGTGGACCGGCTGTACGACCCCACGACCGGCACCTTCCACCCGCGTGACCTGCGCACCGGTCAACTGACTCCGGCCCGGACAGTGCTCGGGCTGGCGCCGCTGATCCTGCCCGACCTGCCGGCGCGGCAGGTCGACGCGGTGCTCGTCGAGGCCGGCTCGGCCCGGTTCGGTGTCGCCGTCCGGATGTCCCGGCCGTTGCCCAGCCACGACCGCACCGCGGCCGACTTCGAACCGCTGCGCTACTGGCGTGGCCCCAGCTGGATGAACATTAACTGGCTGGTCCGGCACGGCCTGCTCGCACACGGGCACCCCCGGCTGGCCGCCGGCCTGAGCGCGTCGATGGTCGGGCTGGCCGAGACGGCCGGCTGCCACGAGTACTTCCACCCGGACACCGGCGCCGGCCTCGGCTCCCCGGCGTTCGGCTGGACGGCGGCGCTGCTGCTGGACGTGCTGGCCGGCTGACCACCGGCCCGCGCCGCCGGCGGTTTTCGGGTATGAAGGACGCGCCGCCCGGACCGCTCGCCGGGGGTGGCGACGGAGGAGGCGCGATGGGTCGGGACAGCTACGACGAGCAGCTCGACCGGCTCACCGGCGTACTCGCGACGATGAGCCGGGGCGCCAGCGCGGCGATCCGGGGCGCCAGCGCCGCCCTGCTCGACGTCGACCGGGGTGCGGCCGAGGCGGTGTTGGCCGGCGACGCCGTGCTCGACGGTCAGCGGGCCGACGTGGAGGCGATGATCCCCCAGGTGCTGGTCCGGCACCAGCCGGTCGCCTCCGACCTGCGCCTGGTGCTGTGCGCGTTGCGGATCGCCAGCGACCTGGAACGGATGGGCGACCTCGCGGTGCACGTCGCGAAGATCGTCCTGATGCGGCATCCGGTGGGTGTGGTCCCGGAGCTGGCGGTGCCCCTGATGACCGCGATGGCGGACGCGGCGGCCCGGATCGCCGACAAGACCGCCGTCGTACTGGCCACCCACGACCGGCTGGACGCGATGCAACTCGGGCTGGACGACGACGAGGTCGACGCCGCCCAGGAACGCCTGCTGTCGCTGCTCGTCTCCGGCTGGCCGTACGGGGTGGAGTCGGCGATCGACCTGGCCCTGGTGGGCCGGTACTACGAGCGGTACGCCGACCACGCGGTCAACGTCGCGCGTCAGGTGGTCTACCTGGTGACCGGGACGATCCGCCTCTGAGAGGTACGTCTCAGCCGCCCATTCCGGGCATCCGGCGCGCTCGCCCCTCGAACGTCACATCCCGTCGCCCGTCGGCCATAACCGGAGCCGTCAAGTTCACTTTCCGTTCATCTGGCGCCGGGGGTCCGGCTACCTGTGCCTCCTACCTTGATCGGCGTACGGCCCGGACGGGCTGATGCATCCCGATAGAGAGGCTTACCTGGTGAACCGCAACGTGCTTTCGCGGCGCGTCCTCGTCGGCGTCGCGCTTGCCGCGCTCGCGCTTACCGGCTGTGGTAGCAACGACAACAGCACGGAGCCGGGCGGGAGTGGCAGCGACAGCGGCTACGCGAGCCTGTCCGGCGAGTTGAAGGCGTCCGGCGCCAGCTTCCCTGACGCGTACTACCAAGAGGTCATCGAAGCCTTCAAGGGCGAGGCCTCCAACGTGACGGTCACCTACAACGCGACCGGCTCGGGCACCGGCAAGAAGCAGTTCGGTGAGGGTCTGGTCGACTTCGCTGGCACCGACAGCCTGGTCAAGGACACCGACGGCGTGGCCGCCGACTCCTTCCTCTACGTCCCGACGGTGGCGGCGCCGATCACGGTGTCCTACAACGTGCAGGGTGTCGACAAGCTGCAGCTGAGCCCGGAGACGCTCGCCAAGATCTTCCAGACCGACATCAAGACCTGGGACGACGCCGCCATCAAGGCGGACAACCCGGGCGTCGAGCTGCCGAGCACGCCGATCGTCGTCGCGCACCGTTCGGACGGCTCCGGCACCACCAACAACTTCACCAAGTACCTGACCGCCGCCGCCGGCGACGCCTGGAAGCTGGGCAGCGGTGACACCGTGGCCTGGCCGGCCAGCACCCAGGGTGGCGAGAAGAACACCGGTGTCGCGCAGATCATCAAGCAGACCAACGGCGCCGTGGGCTACGTCGACCTGAGCGACGCGAAGGCCACCCAGCTGAAGTTCGCCGCCATCAAGAACAAGGACGGCCAGTTCGTCGAGCCGTCGCTGGAGGGCACCACCGCCGGCCTGGAGGGTGCCACGATCGAGGCGGACCTGAGCTACAACCCGCTCAACGCCGCCGGTGCCAGCTCGTACCCGATCACCGCCCCGACCTTCATCATCGTCAAGGCCAAGTACGACGACGCCGCCAAGGCGGAGCTGGTCAAGGGCTTCCTCAAGTACCTGCTCAACGACGGCCAGGACCTGGCCAAGGAGATCGACTTCGCGCCGCTGCCGGCCTCCCTCAAGGAGAAGGCGCTGGCTCAGGTCGACAAGATCCAGGGCTGATCAGGATCAAGTTCGCTAGGGCGTTCCACCTGGGGACGGGATCGATTCGATCCCGTCCCCAGAGGGGTACCTGAGCTGGAGTGAAGATGACCCTAACTACCAAGTCCCCCGACTCCCGGTCGACGTTGGCCCAGCGCGGCGGCAGCGCCCTCGGCGACCGCGTCTTCTCCTGGTGGACGCTCGGCACCGGCCTGCTCGTGCTGGCCGTCCTCGGGCTGATCCTGATCACCACCGTCCGGGAGGCCTGGCCCGCCTTCGACGCGATGGGCCTACGGTTCATCACCGAGCGGATCTGGGACCCGAACCCGGCGACCGGCGACGCCATCTTCGGCGCGTTGTCGTTCGCGTACGGCACCGCCCTCTCGTCGCTGATCGCACTGCTGTTCGCGGTGCCGGTCTCGATCGGCATCGCGCTGTTCCTCACCGAACTGGCGCCGCGTCGGCTGCGCGGCCCCGCGGTGACCGTGATCGACCTGCTGGCCGCCGTCCCGTCGGTGGTCTTCGGCCTGTGGGGCATCCTGGTCGTCGCCCCCGCCCTGGTCCCGGTCTACCAGTGGTTCCACGACGTGCTCGGTGGCGTCCCGGTGCTCGGCAACCTCTTCGGACCGGTCAGCAGCGGCCGTAACTTCATGACCGCCGGCATCATCCTCGCGATCATGGTGACGCCCATCATCACGTCGATCAGCCGCGAGGTGTTCAGCACCGTGCCGCGGGCGGACAAGGACGCCGCCCTCGCGCTCGGTGCCACCCGCTGGGAGATGATCCGGGGGGCGGTCTTCCCGCACAGCTTCGGCGGCATCGTCGGCGCGGTGATGCTCGGCCTCGGCCGGGCGATGGGCGAGACGATCGCGGTGGCCCTCGTCATCGGTGGCTCGACGAACATCACGGCGAACCTGTTCGCGCCCGGCAACTCGATGGCCGCGGTCATCGTGCAGCAGTTCGGCGAATCCACCGGCACCTACACCGCCGCGCTGATCGGCCTCGGCGTGGTGCTGTTCGCGATGACGGTACTGATCAACGTGCTTGCCCAGGTGATCGTCCGCCGGGCCGAGGCGCGGATGAAGGGAAGCAGGTAATGACCGTCACCGCACCACCCACCACCCGCGCCGGAGCCGGTGGGCCGGACCTGACCCGCGCGGCCCTGTCCGGCCGCCGCCGGTTCAGCAACCACCTCGCCACGGTGGCCATCTGGGCCGCCGTCGGGCTCGCCGTCGTGCCGCTGGCCCTGGTGACCTACACCGTCATCGTCAAGGGCGCCGGGGTGATGAGCCTGGACTTCCTGACCTCGGACATCCCGAATTCGTACCGGCGGGAAGGCGGCGGCATGGCGCCGGCGATCGTCGGCACGCTGCTCATCACGGGGATGGCCGCGTTGATGGCGATCCCGCTCGGCGTGTTCGGCGCCATCTACCTCAACGAGTACGGCAAGCAGTCGCCGCTGGCCCGGCTCATCCGGCTGATGGCCGACGTGATGACCGGCGTGCCGTCCATCGTGATGGGCGTGTTCATCTACCTCGCCTGGGTGCTGTTCGTCGGCCAGCAGACCGGTTTCGCCGGGGCGCTGGCGCTGGCCTGCCTGATGCTGCCGGTGGTGATCCGCAGCAGCGAGGAGATGCTCCGGCTGGTCCCCGACGAGCTGCGGCAGGCGAGCATGGCGCTCGGCGCCCGCAAGTGGAAGACGACGCTCACCGTGGTGTTGCCGGCGGCGATCTCGGGTATCACCAGCGGTTCGCTGCTGGCCGTCGCCCGGGCCGCGGGCGAGACCGCACCGATCGTCATCGTGACGGGCATCGTCTTCGCGCCCAACTCGAACCTCTTCGACGGCTTCAACACGGCGCTGCCCGCACAGATCTTCCGCAACGCCAGCCAACCCTTCGAGGCCGCCCAGGACCGCGCCTGGGGCGCCGCCCTGACGCTCATCGTGATCGTGCTCGGCTTCACGATCATCGCTCGACTCATCGCCAGCCGATTCGCCATCAAGGAGCGCTGACATGGCACACAACGACGCCGACCTGACCACCCGACCGTCCGTGTCGGTCCACGCTCCCGGCACCACCAGCGCCGGTGTCATGGAGTCCACCGCACCGGTGATGCAACTGCGTGACGTGAGCGTCTACTACGGCAGCTACGAGGCGGTCCGAGGCACCTCGATGCCCATCCAGCAGAACCAGGTCACGGCCATGATCGGGCCGTCGGGCTGCGGCAAGTCCACGGTGCTGCGCGCGCTGAACCGGATGAACGACCCGATTCCCGGAGCCCGGGTCAGCGGCGAGGTGCTCTACCACGGCCAGGACCTGTACGCCAAGGACGTGGACCCGATCCAGGTCCGCCGCCGGATCGGCATGGTGTTCCAGAAGCCGAACCCGTTCCCGAAGTCCATCTTCGACAACGTCGCGTACGGCCTGCGGATCAACGGCATCAAGGGCCGGCTCGACGACCACGTCGAGGAGGCGCTGACCCAGGCCGCGCTGTGGGACGAGGTCAAGGACAAGCTCCGCAAGAGCGCCCTGGCGCTCTCCGGCGGTCAGCAGCAGCGGCTCTGCATCGCCCGGACGATCGCCGTCAAGCCCGAGGTCATCCTCATGGACGAGCCCTGCTCGGCGCTCGACCCGATCGCCACCGCGAAGATCGAGGATCTGATGTTCGAGCTGACGAACGACTACACGATCGTGATCGTCACGCACAACATGCAGCAGGCCGCCCGGGTCAGCCACTACACCGCGTTCTTCACCGCGGAGGTGGACGAGAAGCAGGTGCGGCACGGCCGGCTGGTCGAGTTCAGCCAGACGGGCAAGCTGTTCACCAACCCCGCCGACAAGCGTACGGAGGACTACATCACCGGTCGCTTCGGCTGAGGCCGGAGCGGCGGTCAATGGTGGGTCGTCGGATGTCAACGACGGCCCACCGGGCGCGGCCTCGCCGCTGGCGCTCGCCCGTGCCCACCGACCGCGTGGTGTCCTGCAGTGCGGCGGATCGTCCTGCGCGGCGCAAGGGTGTCGCGACGGGCCTGAACCTGAACCGGAGCCGGTGCCGATGAACAACCTCGTCGAGGCCACCAGGGGTGACCACCGATCGGACGGGCGTTTCGTGCTGCTCGTGGTGGACGACGACGAGAGCGTCGGTGCCGCGCTGGTCGCCCAACTGGCCGACCACCGGGTACGCGGACACCACTACCCGCACGCCGCCGAGGCGCTGTTGGCCGCGGGAGCACTGCAGCCGGACGCCGCGGTCGTCGCCGCCGGGCTGGTCACCATGAGCAGCACGGAACTGGTGCGGCTGCTCGCCCGCCGGGCCGGAATCCCGACCGTGGTCGGCCTGGGTGACGACGACGGAGGGGCCGCCGTGGCGGCGCTGAAGGCCGGCGCGACGGCCTGCGTGCGGCGCCCGTACCGCGGCGAGGAGGTGCTGCCCATCCTGCGGGCCATCCGCCCGGAGACCGCCGGTGCTCTCGACCCGCCGATCGAACTCGGGGGACTGCGGGTGGACCCGGCGAGGTTCGAGGTGCGGCTGCACGGCCGGGCGGTGGCCCTGCCGTTGAAGGAGTTCAAGCTTCTCTACTTCTTCATGAGCCACGCCGAGCGGACCGTCACCCGCGAGCAACTGCTCGCCGCCGTGTGGGGCGGCATCTCCGACGACACCTCCAACACGCTGACCGTGCACATCAAGCGGCTGCGCCGGCGGCTCGCCCTGGACGGGAACCAGGCGCCGATGATCGTGACCGTACGCGGCCTGGGCTACCGCTTCGTGCCCGCGTCCGCCGCCGCCTCGCCGACGACCTCGTGAACATGCTGCCGGGGGAGGCGCCCTACCCGCTTCCGGTGATGGGCGTGCCGGGAGCCGCCCCCGAGGGCGTGGTGCTGGTGGCGGTGCCGCTGGCGTACGTCCCCCACGTCGCCCGCCTGCTGGCCGATCTCGACGCCCGGCGGCGGGTCGCGCCGGTGCCCAGACGCCGGTCCGAGCCGGTGCGCGGACAGCCGGCGACGGACTGGACGGTCGAGGATCTGCGCCGGCTCAGCCAGGGGCGCAGCGCCACCCACCGGACGGTGTCGGCGGTGCTCGACGCGCTCGCGGCGGAGCCGGATCGGCTGTTCACGGTGCGGGATCTGGCCCAGGTCACCGGGCGGCCCCGCAAAAAAATCATCGGGGCGATGGCCGGGCTCACCCGGCTGCTGAAGGCGCACTACGACTACGCCGGCCGGGGGCTTCCGTTCGCCCGGGTGGCCGGACGGCCGGAGGCGCCGCGGGAACTGTGCTACACCGTGGACACCCGGCGGGCGGACCACTGGCGGGAGGCCCGCCGGGAACGGTCGATTGACGGCCGGGCGGCGCTGCTGGACGGCCGGATCCCGGCCGGGGACGGTCCGGAAGCCGGTGGGCGGGCGTCGGCGGGCGGCTCAGCCGAGCAGGACGAAGGTCGGGGCGCCGACGAGCGCGCCGACGGTCGCGCCCGCGAACACCTGGCCGAGGGTGTGGTCGCCCAGCCGGACCCGTGACCAGCCCACCAGTGCGACCAGGGCCAGCAGCGGGACCGCCAGGAGGCCGAACAGGACGATCAGCACGGCCACCGAACCGGCGCTGACGGCGGCGTGCGCGCTCAGCTTCCAGACCTGGTTGACGGCGGTGACCGCGGCCAGGACGGCGAGCATCACCACGACCATGGCGACCAGTGGGCGGGGCGCTTCGAGCAGCACCAGCAGCGCCAGGCCGGAGAGGACGGACAGCAGCCCGTAGGCCAGGGGCCGGCGGCGCTGGCTGCGTACGCCGATGTGGTGGTCGGTCAGCTGGCCACGCCGTACGCCCAGCCAGATGATCCCGTACGGGACGGCGGAGCAGAACAGCACGGCCAGGGCGGCCCAGCCGAGCCCGACCGCGACGGCCGGCGCGGTGCTGTGCACGGCGACGACCAGAGGCATGACGGCGGCGAGCACCGCGGGCGCGAACACCTCGGTGGTGGCCCGGGCCAGGCGGGTGGTACGGCGGGTGCTCGGGTCGACGGCGGTGGGCAACGGGTATACCTCTCGACGGCGCTGGTGGGGATCTACCGCTGGGCGGGCTGGGCGGGGACGGTTCCGGGGCGCGGACCGGACTCCGCGATGATCGCCTTCACCAGCGGCGTCGACATCGCCCGGGCGACCCGGGCCAGCCAGGTCACCTGGTCGGCGGCGCCGAGGTCGGTGCCGGGGCCGGGGAACGGGTCCGGTTGCGGCCCGGCCTCGGCGACGGCGGGAAGACCGTCTCGCCGGGCCCGCAACGCCGCGCCGATCACTGCGGCCTCGACCACGGCCGCCCGCTGCTGCGCCGACAGGTCGTGCTGCCGCGCCACCTGCTCCGCGTGCGCGGCGACGGCGCCGGACATCCACGGGCGCAGGCTCGCGTAGCCGTCGAGGATCTCGACGGTGATGCGGACCCGGCGCAGTGAGGCGTCGCGGGCGACGGCGAGCGCCCCGCGTACCCCGGTCGCCGGGGGGAGCAGCGCGATCTGCGGCAGCACCTCGTGGATGCGTCGCCACAGCGGGTGGAGGCGACGGTAGTCGCGCAGCGCCCCGGCCCACTCCCACAGGCGGTCGAGCCCCACCATCGGCCCCCAGGAGGGGATCGTCGACCCGATCAGTACCAGCAGGATCGAGGTGGTGAAGCTGAGCACCACCAGCGCGTCCGCGGCCAGTGCCCAGTCCGGTCGCAGGATGCCCACGGCCACGGCGACCACCTTGGCCGACACGTAGGCCAGCCCCCACAGCGAGCCGACGACGATCAGCCGGAGCCCGAAGCGCAGCAGCGGCCGATGGGCGATGCGGGCGTACCGGCCGGCCAGGATCACCACCTGCACCAGTGACCAGCCCAGGTAGGCCAGGTAGACGTAGAGGAACGGCGCGTCGAAGGGCTCGCCGTAGTACTCGCCGTCGCGTACCCGGGGTTCGGTGAGCCCGGCCGCCGGCGGTGTCACCGCGAACAGCACGACCATCGCCGTCACGGTGACCAGCAGAGCGACGTTCCGGCGCCGTACGTTCCGGCGGGTCTCGGCGTCGTCGCTGGTCATGTACAGCAGGAACGCCTGCGCGGCGGTGGCGCACAGCAGGGAGAGGCAGTTGGAGATCAGCCGGGCGGCGTCCAGCACGCCGAGGAACTGGTCGATTCTCGGCATGAACGGCTGGATCGTCATCGACAGGGTGATCGCCAACAGCGCCAGGCACAGGGCCCGCAGCGGCAGGTTGGCGCGGTCCCGGGCCAGGTCGCGCAGCTTGTACAGGCTCATGCCCCAGCAGACCAGGGTCACGACGATCATCGCGCCACGGATGATGCTCACCACCGCGGGGCCCGCCCTTCCAGCGTCGCGATCAGCCGCGCGGACACCTCGGGGTCCGCGGTTTCCGTGGCCGGGATCTCCGACCAGGACTCCGTCCGCTGCACGGCGATGGTCCCGAAGATCTCCGCGCGACGTTCGATCGGCTCGTCGTACGCGCTGCGGGCCAGCAGCACCCGCGGCACGGACGGGTCCACCGACGGCATGAGCATGGCGGTGAGGTGTTCGAGGTCGCCGGGAACGGAGGCGTCGTCGAACATCATGTGGCCGTACTCGTGGCCGATGATCAGGCTCTGCCGTACCGTGCTGGCGTCGGCGTCGTAGAACACGTAGTCGGCGAACTCGCCGGCCACCCACAGGCCGTGCGGCGCCAGTGCCGGCAGGCGCCGGGGGATCAGGTGCACCGGCCGTTCCCGGTGCCGTTCGACCCGGTCGTGCAGCTGGGCGAAGGTGAAGGTGGCGGGCAGCTTGAGCGCGGCCAGCAACCGGATCGACTGATCCCGCAGGTCGCTCAGGTTGCCACCGCTACGACGTCCCATCACCTTCTCCCTCGGCCACTCCGGCGGCCCGCCCGGTGTCGCGGCGAGCGGAAGCAACGTCCGAGAGTGGCGGACCCGCCACCATTCGTCAACAACTCGATGTCGAACGTGGTGACGTTCGGAGACCGCCGCGAGGTTTCCCGACAGTCTGTCAGCGGGCGCGGCACGGCCGACGCTCCAGAGTGGCGGAGAGCCGGGCCAGGACGGCCTCCGGACAGGGCGCCGGGTGGGTGGCCGGTAGGCCGGCCAGCTGCCGTACCCGGGTGGCGAAGACCTCGGCCTGCCACTCCTCGTCGAGCGTGTAGACCGCGCGCCTGCCCAGCCGGCTTAGGCGGGCTGCGTCGGCCTCGCCGAGCACCTGGGTGAGGCCGGCGCCGACGGCCGGGCCGCCGACGTGGCCGAAGAGCATGTGACCGATGCCGTGCAGGACGAGGTGCTCGCGGTGCAGGCGCGGGCGGGACGAGCTGATCAGGATGTGGTCGGTGCGGGCACCGCGACACCACACGGCCCGGGCCTCCACACGCCGGGTCCGCAGGGCCCGTACCACCAGCGGTCGCCCGCGCCGACGGGCCAGCCCGGCGACGAAGTCGGCCAGGGCGAACGGTTGCGGCACGACCAGGCCGTGCAGCAGGTCGTCGCAGCGGCGCACCTGGTCGACGTACCGGCTGGCGGTGGCCTCCTCCCGCAACCACCAGCGGGCGAGGCGTACGCAGCCCGGGGTGACCTGGGGTGTGGCGGCGGCCGCCGGCGCGGTCTCAGCCACCGCCGGTGGGCCGTTCGACGCCGTCGCGCCGGCTGCGGGCGGCGGCCTCCAGCCGTTGCACCTGCTCGATCATCGCCACCACGGCCGCGTGGCCCTCGGGTGACAGGCGGGCGTCGACCAGTCGCATCGCCACCTGTTTGATGTGCGGGTCGGCCAGCGCGTGGACCAGGTCGTGTGGATCCTGGCCGGCCGGCTGCCCGGTGAAGTAGGTGGGGGGCTGGCCGAAGAAGGCGGCGATGGCCTCCACCACCGACCGCCGCGGATCAGGTGACCGCCCCTGCCGGAGGTTGCTCAGGTGGGTGTGCGAGATCTTGCATCCGCGCCGGGTGAGCTCGCCGGCCACGTGCCGGACGCTGTACGGCTTGCCGGTCGAGTCCCGGGTGGTGCGGAACAGCCAGTCGAGGCGCTCGGCGAAGGTCTCGCCGGGTCGGTCAGGGGCCTCAGGCATGGGGACTCCTCGCGCAGCGGAACATCAGATTTACACGAGGGTTCGATCCGGAATCAAGCGTTGACAAGAGTCCTAACAGTACGCCTACGATAATGCCCACTTTGGCAACTCTCGTGACCGGATCAGTCGATCCTGGCACGGCTGGTTGCCAGAGTGGTCTTCCGGAACGCCTGCACGTGGTGTGGAACGGGGGCGCGACGTGCGGGCGCAAGTCGGCGTACGGCGGCTGGAAGACCTCGGGGCGACCTCCTCGCCCGGCACGCGGCGCGCCGACCACCTCGGCGTGCCGCGTGCCCCTTCGCCGCCCGTTCGGCCAGGACCCGCCTCGCCTCCGCCGCCCTATTGCCGGTCTCTCTTACCTGTCCACGCCCGCGCCGTGCGCCGGTTTACCGGGGACGGGTGGGGGTAACCAGGGCGGCGCTGACGACAGGAGGGCGCCGTGCGGTTTCCCCTATTCGTCGACGCGGTGTCGCGCCGATCGGGCCTGCCCCCCGACCAGGCCGCAACCGTCGCGCGCGCGGTGCTGGAGACCGTCGTGGAGCGGATGACCGGCGGCGGCCCGACGAGCGACCCGACCGGGTACCTGCCGGACGAGTTGACCGACGCGGGTACCGGTCCCTCTCCGGCGGACTTCCTCGACCGTGTCGGCCGGCGGGCCGGGGTGGACGAGCGGACGGCGAGTGTGGGGGCGGCAGCGGTCTTCGCGACGTTGCGCGAGACGGTCACCGTCGGCGAGTTCCAGGAGATGGTCGCCCGGCTGCCCGCCGCCGACGGCACGACCGACCCGATCCCGGGGGCGGGCGAGACTCGGCCGTAGCGCGGGCCGGCTCTGGTCGGCGCGGTGTCCCTGCCGGCCGAGGGGTTGGCGACAACGGATAGGCTGCCCGCCGTGGCAGGTCTGTTCAGGAGTGTGGCGGCCCGCGTCGGCGCGGCGATCCCGACCCCCCGGCGTGCCGGGCCGGCCCCGGCCCGGGTCGCGCGACCCCGCCAGGTCACCAGGTTGCAGCGCCGTGAGCTGTCGTACGCTCCGGAACTCGACGGGCAGGCCGACCCGGGGGAGATCGTCTGGACCTGGGTGTCCTACGAGGATGATCCCCGCCAGGGCAAGGACCGGCCGGTGCTGGTGGTGGGCCGGCACAGCCGGACGCTGTTCGGGCTGATGCTCTCCAGCCAGCGAGATCGCGACGGCGAGCGGCACTGGCTGGCCCTCGGGCCGGGCGAGTGGGACCGGGACAAGCGACCCAGCTGGGTGCGGCTGGACCGGGTGCTCACGATGCGGGAGGACGGCATCCGCCGCGAGGGCGCGGTGCTGGACCGGGCCCGGTTCGACCGGGTCGGCGCGGCGTTGCGCGCCGGGTACGGCTGGCACTGAGCACGAGGCACGGCGACACCGGCCGCGGGTGCGTCAGCACTCGGCGAGGTGTGCGGTGTCGCGTAGCGCCCGGCCCGGCCGGGCCGCCCCGATCCCCTTGGCCTGGTACATCGCCGCGTCGGCGAGGTCGAGTGCCTCGGCGAGCTGGGTCCCCTGCACCGGTGCCAGACCGACCGAGGCGGTCACCTGGAGGGTGACCGTACCCATCGGAATCGGCGCGGAGAGCATGCCGCACAACCGCCGGGTGGCGTGCTCGATCCACCGTCGGTCGACGGTCGGGCTGGCCAGCAGCCCCGCGAACTCGTCACCGCCGAGCCGGGCCACCAGGTTGTCACCGGCGAAGGTGGCCAGCCGCTGGGCGACACTGATGAGCACCTTGTCGCCAGCGGCGTGCCCGTACCGGTCGTTGATCTGTTTGAAGTCGTCGAGGTCCAGCACCACCGCGACCAGCGGACGGCCGGCGCCGTCGGTGAGTAGCGCCGCGGCGAGGCGGTAGAAGGCGCGTCGGTTGGGCAGGCCGGTCAGCGGATCGTGGCTGGCGGCGTGCCGTTCGGCGGTGAGTTCGGCCTGGAGCCGGTCGATCTCGGCCTCGGCGCGCACGGCGCGGCGTCCCAACTGCCAGGAGGAGAGCAGGGCGCCCACGGCGCAGATGCCGGACGCGACGGTCACCGGATCCGGCACAACCTCTCCCTTCGCCGCGACGCGCGTCCCAGCACCGGCGGCGGGCGCTGGCGGACACCTCGTTTCCCCTGGTGGCGGCCAGGTTCACGTAACAGAACGTGAGCGGCTCGGCACCGCGCACTTGCGTTATCATGCTCGCTGTCCATTGCAGATGCAATAGCAGATGCACGTGCATCTGCAGAATGATCCAGTCGACATCGTCCCTCGTGCCGCTACCGCTCCTCCCACGGCGTCGGCGCCTATCGGAGAGAACAGACGCCCTCATGCAGCAGCCGCCCAACGGTGTTCCCGCCAACCAGTTGCCTACCCTTGCCTGGCAGAAGAGCCAGCGCAGCAATCCCAGTGGAAACTGCGTCGAGTTGGCGGAGTTGCCCGGGGGAGCGGGCATCGCGATGCGCAACTCCCGGCACCCCGAGGGGCCGGCGCTGATCTACACCGTGGACGAGATCGCGGCGTTCGTGCTCGGCGCCCGGGACGGGGACTTCGATCATCTGATCGGTTGACCTGCCATCCCATTGATGGGATTCGCCCCGCGCGGGACGGAGGTTCACCTCACAGATGGTTCATGGCATGCTTACACGTCGGTCGCGCCGGACCACCGGTGCGCTCGCTGACGGCATGCGGAGGACGGCAGGTGACCATGGTTTCCGCCGAGGAGGGTCCGGCGGCGGGCCCGACCGTGCTGCGGATGCTGCTGGGTGCCCAGTTGCGCCGGCTGCGGGAGTCGCGCGGGGTGACCCGGGAGAACGCCGGCTGGGAGATTCGATCCTCGGAATCGAAGATCAGCCGGATGGAGCTGGGTCGGGTCGGGTTCAAGGAGCGCGACGTCGCCGATCTGCTCACCCTCTACGGCGTCACCGCCGAGCAGGAGCGTGCGGCACTGCTCAAGCTGGCCCGGGACGCGAACAACCCGGGCTGGTGGCACCGCTACGGCGACGTGCTCCCGCCGTGGTTCCAGTCGTACCTCGGGCTGGAGGCCGCCGCGGCGCTCATCCGTAGCTACGAGGTCCAGTTCGTGCCGGGTCTGTTGCAGACCCGGGAGTACGCCCGATCCGTGGTGCTGCTCGGTCACGGCCGGGCCGGGCCCGGAGAGGTCGACCGCCGGGTGGACCTGCGGATGCGACGCCAGGAGGTGCTGCGCCGGCCACGCCCGCCGAAGCTGTGGGCGGTGGTCGACGAGGCGGCACTGCGCCGGCCGATCGGCGGGCCGAAGGTGATGCGTGGTCAACTGGAGGCGTTGCTAGAGGTCACCCGGACACCGAACGTCCGGCTGCAGGTCATCCCGTTCGCGGCCGGTGGGCATGCCGCCGCCGGTGGCGCCTTCACCATCCTGCGCTTCGGTGACCAGGATCTGCCCGACATCGTCTACATCGAGCAGTTGACCAGCGCGATCTACCTGGACAAGCGCGAGGACCTCGACTACTACGCGGTGGCGATGGAACAGCTCTGCGTCGAGGCCGAGCCGCCCGAGCGTACGCGGGAGATCCTCGAACGGATCATCGCCGAGCTGCCTGCCGAGTGACCGGCCGGCGCGGCTGACCGGCGACAGCCGCTACCACCGTCCCCACCCGACACCCCCCCCGCGTACCGGGGCGGTGGCCATCTGCATTGACAACCTTCGGATCCTGCGACTAATCTCTGGATCGATTCAGACTGAATCGATCCAGAAGGAAGGAAGAGGCCGGTGAAGCCGACCCTGCAGGCCGTCGCCGAGGCGGTCGGTGTCTCGCGCAGCACCGTCTCCAACGCCTACGGCCGCCCCGACCAGCTCTCCGCCGAGTTGCGGCAGCGCATCCTGGACACGGCACGGCAGATGGGCTACCCCGGGCCGAACCCGACCGCCCGGTCGCTGCGGCGTGGTTTCGTCGGCGCCATCGGGGTGCTGTTCACCTCCCGGCTGTCGTACGCGTTCACCGACCCCTTCGCGGTGCGGTTCCTCACCGGGGTCGCCGAGGCGGCCGAGCGGTACGACAGCAGCCTGCTGCTCGTACCGCTGCCCGCCGACCGGGCCGGAGCGCGGAAGGCGGTGGAGAACGCGGCGGTCGACGGGTTCTGCGTCTACTGCGCCGGTGACGAAGGGGGGATCATCGACACGATCCGCGGTCGAGGGTTGCCCTTCGTCACCACCTCTTCGCGTCCCCGCGAGGGCGACCGGTGGGTCGGCATCGACGAGCGGGCCGCCGCCCGGTCGGCCGCCGAGCACCTGACCGGGCTCGGCCACCGGCGGGTCGCCCTGCTCGGCCACGACGTGCTGCCCGACGCCGCCGCAGGACGGCTGCGGGTGGCCGACGTGGCCGATGTGCCGCATCCCACCACCCGGGACCGCCTGGCCGGCTTCGCCGACGCCTTCGCCGCGGCCGGCGTCGCCTGGTCCGACCTGACGGTGCTCTCCGCCCCCGACAACGACCGGGCCGCCGGTGCCGCGGCCGTCCACTCGCTGGACGCCGGTCCCGAGTCGCCCACCGCGGTGCTCGCCTGCTCCGACGTCCTCGCCCTGGGCGCGCTCGACGCGCTGCGGGCAGCCGGCGAGGTGGGCCGGAGCGTGTCGGTGACCGGCTTCGACGACATCGCCGAGGCCGCGCCGGCCGGCCTGACCACAGTTCGGCAGCCCGGCGAGGAGAAGGGACGCAGCGCCGCCGCACTCCTCTTCGACCCGCCCGCGGACGCCTCGACCGGCCAGATCCTGCTGTCCACCACGCTCGTCGTCCGGACCAGTACCGGACCAGTCCCGAGGAGTTGACCATGGAACAGCCCACCGGCTTCATCTTCGCCCTCGACGCGGTCACCCGGCACGTCACCTCCGCCCGCCCGGATGCGCCGGTCCGCGCCGAGCCGCCCCACACCGTGCGGCTCGCCGTCCCCCGCAGCCTCGCGGCCGGGGTCCTGCGTCGGCTCGCCGACCAGATCCAGCCTGCCCCGGTGCCTGCCAAGCCCGGCTGCGCCGCCAACGTCCCGGCCCGCGCCTGCTGATCGCACGCCCATGGCGCTAGCGCACTATCCGCCCGGACCGGTCACAACCGGGCCGGGTGGGTGGTGGAGCGGTCGGGGGACCAGGCAGACTGGGCGGCCATGTCGCCGTTCACGCCCAACCTGCGGTTGCACGACCGCTACGTGTTGCACGACCGCATCGGCCTCGGTGGGATGTCCGAGGTGTGGCGCGCCGACGACGAGGTGCTGGGCCGGCCCGTCGCGGTGAAGGTCCTCGCCGGGACGTTCGCCGTCGACCCGGACCTGCGGGCCACCATCCGGCGGGAGGCCCGCGCCGCGGCCCGCCTGGCCCACCCGCACGTCACCCAGGTGTACGACTACGCCGAGGCCACCCTCGACGGCGGAACCGTCGTGCCGTACCTGGTGATGGAACTGGTCGACGGGGAGAACCTCGCCGATCGGCTCGCCGACGGGCCACTGCCCTGGCCGCAGGCCCTCGGGATGGCCGCCCAGGTCGCCGCCGCGCTGGCCGCCGCACACCGGATCGGGGTGGTGCACCGCGACATCAAGCCCGGCAACGTCATGCTCACCGAGACCGGCGCCAAGGTGCTGGACTTCGGCATCGCCGCGCTCGCCGGACCACACCACGCCAGCACCGGGCGGGCCGGCGAACCCATGATGGGCACGCCCGCGTACACCGCGCCGGAGCGGTTGAGCGCCGGGGCACCGAACCCGGCCAGCGACGTGTACGCGCTCGGCGTACTGGTCTACCGCACCCTCACCGGTGACGTCCCGCTGGCCGTACGCGACTGGAGGGACGCCGTGGCGGTGCACGCCCACCGGCCGCCGGTGGCGCCGCTGCGGGTGCCGGGACTTTCGGCCGACCTCGCCGAACTGGTGCTGGCGTGCCTCGACCCCGATCCGGCCGGCCGACCCACCGCTGGGCAGTTGGCCGCCCGGTTCCGTGCCGGCGCGGCCGCGCCGGCGGGATCGTCCACCACCGTTCTGCCGATCATCTCCACCCCGGCCGGCCCGCCCGCCCCGGCGGCGCCGGGTCCCGTCCATCCGCCGACCCTCATCGACCGCGCCGGCTCGTGGTCGGCCACCGCCGCGGTGCCGGCCGGCGGTCCGGCGCGCCGCGGGGACGACGACGGCCGCTGGTCCGCGACCGCCGTGCCGCCCGGCGGTCCGGCGGGTGGCGCGGCCCGCCCCGTCCACGCCCCCGGCCGCCCGCGACGGTCCGGCCCGCCGGTCGGCGCGCTTGTCGCAGCCGGCCTGGCCCTGCTGGTCGGGCTGGGCGCGGCGCTCGCCCTGGGCAACGACGGCGACGAGCCACCGACAGCCTCGGGCACCACCACCCCGGCCGACCCGCCGACCTCGACCGCCCCGGCCACGCCGCGACCGAGCCCCACCCCGTCGACCGCCGGCCCGGAGCCGGTGAGCCTGCGGCAGGCCGCCACCGAGTTCGCCGCCCTGCTCACCGAGGCGCAGCTCGCCGACGAGATCGACGGCAAGACCGCCGAGAAGCTGCGCAAGGACCTCACCAAACTGGTCGGCGGCAAGCCGAAGGACCGCGAGAAGCGGATCGACGACCTGCGGGAACGCCTGGAGGACGAGGTCGAGCGCGGCCGGATCCCGGCCGATTTCGCCGACCGCCTCGACAACCTGCTCGACCGGCTCGAAGCGGCGCTTCCCGACGGCGAGGACGAGGACTGACCGTCCGGGGTCAGGTCAGGGTGGCGGACACGTACTCGCCGGGTGCGGTGCCGGCCCGGGCGAGCACCTTGCCGTCCGGCGCCCAGATCGCCGACCGGCCGGCCGCCTCGGCGTAGCCACCGCCGGTCGAACCGGCGAAGCTGGCGACCGCGACGGTGACCCGATGGGTGGTGGCGATCCGCAGCGCCCGCTCGTCGGGCACCGCCGCCTCCGCGGCCGAGTCGAGAATGGACGCGAGGTAGGCGTCGACCCCGAGGGCGCAGGTGCGGGCCGCGTGCTCCGCGATACCGGTGTCCTTGCAGATCGCCAGCCCGAGCCGCCAGCCGTCGACCTCCAGCACGGCCGGCGCCGGACCCGGGGTGAACCGGCGGGCCTCGACCGGGCCGAGCCACATCTTGCGGTACGCCACCCACGCGCCGGTGCCCCGCACGCCGAGGGTCGCGATGTGTTCGCCGGCCACCGGGGCGCCCACCAGGGCCAGCGCCCCCGTCTCGGCACACGCCTCGACCAGCGGCGCCAACCGGGCGTCGGACGGGTCGACCGGCGCCGCGTCCAACTCGTAGCCGGTCAGGGAGAGTTCCGGGAAGACCACCACCCGGGCCGCCGCCGCGCGGACCAGCGCCGCGTGCGCCGCCACGTTCGCGGCGACGTCGTACGCCACGCAGTCCGGTTGGGCGACGGCGATCCTCAGTGGACCACGCACGGAATCTTCTCCCACGCCTGCGCAGCCTACGGGCCTCGTCCCCCGGGAGTCGACGGCCGACTGGCCGGCTCTCAGGTTCAGTTCGTAGGTTGTTGCGCATGATTCAGTCCCCGCGCGCTTTGTCCGGTACCGGCGTCCTCAGCCAGTCCGCGCCACCTGAGGATGGCCTGGTCGGCTTTGTCACCGATCTGGTCGAGCGGCTCGGCGGGCCAGGTGCGGGACTGGCCGTGGCGCTGGAGAACCTCTTCCCGCCGATTCCCAGCGAGGTGATCCTGCCGCTCGCCGGGTTCGTCGCGGCCCAGGGCCGGATGAGCGTGGTGGGTGCGATCTTCTGGACCACGCTCGGCTCGCTGCTGGGTGCGCTGGCGCTCTACTGGATCGGTGCCGTGCTGGGGCGGGAGCGGACGCGGGCGATCGCGGCCAAGCTGCCGCTGGTGAAGCTGAGCGACATCGACCGGACCGAGGAATGGTTCCTGCGCCACGGCGTCAAGGCCGTCTTCTTCGGCCGAATGATCCCGATCTTCCGGAGCATGATCTCCATCCCGGCCGGGGTGGAGCGGATGCCACTGCTCACCTTCGTCCTCTACACCACCCTGGGCAGCCTGATCTGGAACACCACCTTCGTGATGGCCGGCTACCTGCTCGGCGACAACTGGCACCTGGTCGAGGGGTACGCCGGGGTGCTGCAGAACGTGGTCATCGTCGCCTGTGTGGGCGGGCTGATCTGGTTCGTCGTCACCCGGATGCGCCGGTCGCGGCGGGCCGGCGGCCTGCGGTCGAACGACACGAGCGAGGCGCTGGTCGAGTCGGCGCCGGCCGGCGTACCCGACCCGCACGGGCGCGGCACCATCTACCGCAGCGCCTGGGCCGACGACCAGCAACGCCCCGACCACGAACTCCGCTGACGGTCATCGCCGCCCTCCCCGGTGGGCGCCCTGGCACGCGGCGGATACTGGGCCGATGAGTGGCGGGCAGGACTGGGCGGACAACGTCGGAGTGGTCGAGTTGCCCGGGGGCGTGCGGGTACGCGGGCGCCGGGTCGCCGACCCGGCCTCACCGGCCGACTTCAGCCTGCTGCTGGCGCCCGGACCGACGCCGGCCTGGCCACACCGGCGGATACGGTGGCCGGACTTCTGGGTGCCGGTGGACCGGGCCGACGCCCTGGACGCCCTGCGCGAGGCGCTGCGGCGCGGGTATGCCGGCGAGCGGGTGGAGGTGGCCTGCCGGGGCGGCACGGGCCGGACCGGCACCGCGCTGGCGGCGCTGGCGATCCTCGACGGGCTGCCCGCCGAGCGCGCGGTGGACTGGGTGCGGGCCGCCTACCGGCCCAGGGCCGTCGAGACGCCCTGGCAGCGCCGCTGGCTGCGCCGCCTGGCCTGACCGTGCCGCGCGGCCCCGGACCGGCGGGGCTCAGCGTGCGACGTACTCCCGCAGGTGGCGGGCGGTGAGGGTGTCACCGTGGGCTACCAGGTCGGCGGGGGTGCCGGTGAACACGACCCGTCCGCCGTCGTGGCCGGCGCCCGGCCCGAGGTCGATCAGCCAGTCCGCGTGCGCCATGACCGCCTGGTGGTGCTCGATGACGATGACCGTGTTGCCGGCGTCGACCAGCCGGTCGAGCAGCGCGAGCAGTTGGTCGACGTCGGCCAGGTGCAGGCCGGTGGTCGGCTCGTCCAGCACGTACGTGCTCGCCTTGTCGGCCATGTGGATGGCCAGTTTCAGCCGCTGCCGCTCGCCACCGGAGAGGGTGGTCAGCGGCTGGCCCAGGGTGAGGTAGCTCAGCCCGACGTCGGCCATCCGGTCCAGGATGACCCGGGCGGGCCCGCTGGGGAAGAAGTCCCGGGCCTCGGCGACCGGCATGCCGAGCACCTCGCTGATGTTCTTGCCGCGCAGCCGGTAGGTGAGCACCTCGGCGGTGAACCGTCGGCCCTCGCACTTCTCGCAGACCGAGGCGACGCCGGCCATCATGGCCAGGTCGGTGTAGACCAGCCCGATGCCCTTGCAGGTCGGGCAGGCGCCCTCGGAGTTGGCGCTGAACAGTGCCGCCTTCACCCCGTTGGCCTTGGCGAACGCGGTGCGTACCGGGTCGAGCAGCCCGGTGTAGGTGGCCGGGTTGCTGCGCCGGGAGCCACGGATCGGGGCCTGGTCCACCACGACCACCCCTTCGCGGCGGTGCAGCGAGCCGTGGACCAGTGAACTCTTGCCCGAGCCGGCCACCCCGGTGACCACGGTCAGCACGCCGAGCGGGATGTCCACGCTGACGTCGCGCAGGTTGTGCAGCTCGGCGTGGCGGATGGGTAGTTGGCCGTTGGGGGTGCGGACCCGCTCGCGCAGCCGTACCCGGTGGTCCAGGTGGCGGCCGGTGAGGGTGTCGGAGCGGCGCAGGCCGGCGACGTCGCCGGTGTAGCAGATCCGACCGCCGGCGGTGCCGGCACCGGGGCCGAGGTCGACCACGTGGTCGGCCATCGCGATGGTCTCCGGTTTGTGCTCGACCACGAGCACGGTGTTGCCCTTGTCCCGCAGCCGGAGCAGTAGGTCGTTCATCCGGGCGATGTCGTGCGGGTGCAGGCCTACGGTCGGCTCGTCGAAGACGTACGTGATGTCGGAGAGACTGGAACCGAGGTGCCGGACCATCTTGACCCGCTGCGCCTCGCCGCCGGAGAGGGTGGCGGACTCGCGGTCGAGGCTGAGATACCCGAGGCCGATCTCGACCAGCGAGTCCAGCAGGTCCCGCAGGTTGCCGGTCAACGGGGCGACCGACTCGTCGTCGATGCCCCGGATGAACTCGGCCAGGTCGCTGATCTGCATCGCGGCGCACTCGGCGATGTTGCGCCCGCCGACCCGGGAGGATAGCGCGGCGGCGTTGAGCCGGGTGCCGGCGCAGTCGGGGCAGGTGGTGAAGGTGACCGCCCGGTCGACGAAGGCCCGGATGTGCGGCTGCATCGACTCGCGGTCCTTGGCCAGGTAGAGCCGGCGCACCTTGACGATCAGGCCCTCGTAGGTCAGGTTGTTGCTGCCCACCTTGATCTTCGTGGCGGGCTTGTGCAGGAAGTCCGCCCACTGCTGCGGGGTGAAGTCCTGGAGCTTGACCTCCGGGTCGAACAGGCCCGACGCGACGATCGTCTGCCAGTACCACGTGTCGACGGCGAAGTTCGGCACCCTGATCGCGCCGCCGTTGAGCGACTTCTCCACGTCGACCAGCTCGTTGATGTCGAGGTCGGACACTCGGCCCAGGCCCTCGCAGGTGAGGCACATGCCCTCGGCCAGGTTGAAGCTGAACGCCCCGGCCCCGCCGACCTGCGGGTCGCCGAGCCGGCTGAACAGGAGCCGCAGCATCGCGTACGCGTCGGTGGCGGTGCCGACGGTGGAGCGGGAGTTGGCGCCCATCCGTTCCTGGTCCACCACGATCGCCGGGGTGAGGTTGCGCAGTGAGTCCACGTCCGGCCGGGACAGGCTGGGCATGAACGACTGGAGGAACGCGCTGTACGTCTCGTTGATCATCCGTTGCGACTCGGCGGCGATGGTGCCGAAGACCAGCGAGGACTTGCCGGACCCGGAGACCCCGGTGAATACGGTCAGCCGGCGCTTGGGAATGTCGACCGAGATCGAGGCGAGATTGTTCTCCCGCGCCCCGCGTACCTCGATCACGTCGTGACTGTCGGCGGCGGACCGTGCTGGCTGCTGCATGCGAATCCTTCGCGAGATCGTGGACGGACTGGCTTCGAATGGCCTGGCCGGGTTCAAGTGTCTCATTGACGGCCACGTTGAGACTTTGTCCGGATGCTGAGCGCTCGGGCCGGCGGGATATGCCGGTAAGTCTCAAACGACGTCAAGGGGTATGGTGGCTGGGTGGCGGGTCGGGAACGCAGCGGGCGGCTACGCGCGGTCGACCTCGCCACGGCGGCCGGCATCTCGGTGCAGCAGCTCCGCAACTACGTCGACCTCGGCGTGCTGCCACCGGTCGAGCGCACCCCGAGTGGCTACCGGATCTTCACCGACGCGCACGCCCGGGCCCTCACCGTGGCCCGCGCGATGGCCGACGGGCACGGCTGGGCGCGTACCCGCGAGATCATGGCGGCCGTGCACGCGGGTGACCGGCCGGCGGCGCTGGCCTCCCTCGACGCCGGCCACGCGGAGTTCGACCGCGAACGGGGCCAGATCCGCCGGGTGCTCGGCGCGTTCGAGACGGTGGCGGCCAGCCCGCGCCCGCCGGTCGCCGCGCCGCGCCGGGCCGTGCGCGTCGGCGCGGTGGCCGACCTGGTCGGGGTCCGCTCCTCACAGCTGCGCTCGTGGGAGGCCCGCGGCCTGCTCCGGCCGGTGCGCGAGCGGGGGACCGGCTACCGGGTGTACGACGAGGCGGAGCTACGAGCCGCCCAGGTCGTGGCGTTGCTTCGCCGAGGTGCCTACCCGTTCGACATCATCATGGCCGTGCTCGACGAGATGCGGACCACCGGCAGCCCGCAGCGGGTCCGCGCGGAGCTGGGCCGGCGGGAACAGGAGTTGTACCGGCGCAGCCTGCGGCGGCTGGCCGCCTCGGCCGCGCTGTACGACTACCTGCGCCACCTCGGCGCGGCGTAACCGCTATGCCGGCTCCCGGCGAGGCGTGGTCGATGCCCCGGCCCGGAGCGACCTCAGCGCAGCACGAGCAGGTCCAGGTGGTCGACTACCGGGCCGTGGGCGCTGTCGGCCGCTGCCCGTAACCGCGCCATCCCGGCTGCGTACTCGGCGTCGGTGATCAGCTGGAGCGGGGTGTGCGCGCGGCGGTCCATCCGGTCCGCGCACTCGGCCAGCGAGCCGGCGGTGATCTGCGCGACCGGTTCGACCGTGCTCACCGGGAATCCGGCGTCGGCGAAGGCCGCGCGGACGCGGGCCAGACTGGGATACGTCTCGAGCACCCGGACCGCTTCGGGGAACCAGTGGAACAGCGTGATCCGCTGGTGCCGCCCGGGGAAGGGTGAGCGGATCAGCACCGGTGCGCCGGGCCGGAGCACCCGGCGCAGCTCACGCGCCATGGCGTCCAGATCGGCGACGTGGTGGACCATCGTCGACAGCCAGGCGCCGTCGAAGCCGGACGTGGCCAGCGGCAGCGCGGTGGCGTCCCCGGCGAGCAGCGGGCGGTGCGCGCAGCGGTCCCGCATCGCGGCGGCCGGTTCCACCGCGAGCACGCGGACGCCGTACCAGTCGGTGAAGGCGTGGGCCCACGCGCCGGTGCCGGCGCCGACGTCCAGCAGAGTCGACCCGGTTCGGGGCCGCAGGTGCTGCTGGACGGCGTACCGCCAGCGTTTCAGGCCGCTCCGCGCCAGCTCGCGGCTGGCGGCGAACGCGGCGGCGTCGGTGTCGTCGTACGAGATCAGAGCCACGGCCACCACCTCGCGACCGCCGCCGGGAAATCCGGTCGAGCGTTGCTGTGGTTCTAGCCGGAGAGTGAGATCCCGTCAACCATGTGTGACCAATTGGGTAGGCGGGTCGAGGCCGCCGCCCACCACCGGATCGCTCGGTCCACCGCGCGGGGGGCCAGGTTGACCAGGTCGCCCGGGGTGGCGTCGGTTCGACCGGTCGTGGCGAAGATCGACGGCGACTCGCGCCGGGGCGCCGGCGGCTGGGCGCGCGACGCCGCCGATCTTGCCGTTAGGCTGCCTCTTCATGAGAGCCCGGGCCCTGACCGTCATCGCCGCCGTCGTCTCGATCTCGGCGATTCCCGCGACTCCCGCCGCGGCGACGGTCACCGCCGGCGCGGCCACGTCGACACCCGCCGCCGCGTCGACACCCGCCGCCGCGCCGGCCCCGGGTGGCGCGCCCAGCTCGGCCGCGGTGCCCTGCCCGAAGGCGGTGGCGCCGAAGGTCGTGCGGTCGCCGCGACCGACGCCGCCACCGTCCGTACCGGAGCACCGGGTCGTCGGCGGGGACGCACTGGGCACCCCCGGCCTCGTCGTGCCGCCGGGCGTGCCGGCCCCGCCGAAGGTGACCGCGACCTCGTGGCTGGTGGCCGACCTGGACACCGGTGAGGTGCTGGGTGGCTGCGGGCCGCACGAGTACGCCACCCCGGCCAGCGTGCAGAAGCTGCTGCTGGCGGCGACCATGCTGCCGCGGCTCGACCCCAAGCAGGTCATCACGGTGACCAAGGAGGACCTGGACATCGCGCCGGGTAGTTCGGCCGTCGGGCTGCTCGTGGGTGGCCGCTACCGGGTGGAGACCCTCTGGCTGGGGCTGCTGCTGCAGTCCGGTAACGAGGCCGCGAACGCGTTGGCACGCCTCGGCGGCGGACCGGACGGGGCGGCCGGCGGGGTGCGGGAGATGAACGAGCAGGCCCGCCGGCTGGGTGCCCTGCAGACCCACGCGGTCACCCCGTCCGGCTTGGACGCTCCGGGGCAGTTCACCAGCGCGTACGACCTGGCGCTGATCGCCCGGGCCTGCTTCGCCGACCTGACCTTCCGTCGGTACGTGCTCACCGAGCGGACCAAGATCCCGGCTCAGAAGTCGCCGCGTGCCAAGGGCTTCCAGATCCAGAACGGAAACCAGTTGATCTACCGGTACCCCGGTGCGTTGGGCGGCAAGACCGGCTTCACCGACTACGCCCGGCACACCTATGTCGGTGCCGCCGAGCGCGACGGACGCCGGCTGGTCGTCACGCTGCTCGGTGCCGAACCCCGGCCGATGCGCGGCTGGGAACAGGGCGCCGCGCTGCTCGACTGGGGGTTCACCCTGCCCCGGGAGGTGTCGGTCGGTCGGTTGGTGGAGCCGGGTGAACTGGACGCCACGCCGTCGCCGGCGGCGTCCGACCCGGACGGCGTACCGGAGAAGGGCGGCACCGCGTCCGCCACGCTGGACGACGGACCGGGCGCGGGCACGCTCGTGGCGTTGGCCGTGGGTGTGACCGCGATCGTCCTGGCGGTGGTGGCCGCGCGGCGTGGCCGTGCCACCGACCGTACCGACTGACGAGCCCGCGCCGGCCGGACTTCCGCCCTGGTCGATTCGCCGGACCGGCCGGAAATCACCCGATAGCGTCGTTGAATGTGACCATGAGGTTGGCGGGGGCTTCGGAGATCAGAGCCTCCGCCAACCTCATCGCCGACGCCCGCCGGCAGGCCGGTGCCCGCCCCGGACAGTTGGCGCGGGTGCTGGTGCTGGTGGCGGTGGTGATGGGAGGTTGCACGCGGGGCACACCGGAGCCGCTGCCGTCGTCGGCGCCGGCGCGGCCGGGGTTCGTCGTACTGTCCGACGTGGACCCACGAATCCGCACCGACATCCGGTACGCCACCGCACACAACTTCGTCGGCCGGCCCGTCGACGGCTATCAGGAGGCGCTGTGCCTGCTGACCGCGCCGGCCGCCGAGGCGCTGCGCCGGGTGCAGGACGCCGCGTTGGCCGCCGGCCGCAGCCTCAAGGTGTACGACTGCTATCGGCCCCAGCGCGCCGTGGACGACTTCGTGAACTGGTCCCGCCAGCCCGACGAGCAGGCGACGAAGGCCGAGTTCTACCCCCTGGTGGCCAAGTCGGAACTGTTCCGCCTCGGCTACGTCGGCGCGCCCTCCGCGCACAGCCGGGGCAGCACCGTCGACCTCACGCTGGTCGACGTGCCGACCCCCGCGCAGCCCGGGTACGTCCCGGGTCAGCCGCTGGTGTCCTGCACCGCGCCGCGCGACAAGCGTTTCCCGGACAACAGCGTCGACATGGGCACCGGCTTCGACTGCTTCGACCCGCTGGCGCACACGGACTCGTCGCGCGTCGGCGGCACCGCCCGGGAGAACCGGCGGCTGCTGCGGCAGTTGATGACCGACGGCGGGTTCGTCGGCTACGACCGCGAGTGGTGGCACTTCCGCTACCGCGACGAACCCTGGCCGGACACCTACTTCGACCTGCCGGTCGCCCGCACCTCGGCCGGCTGACCCAACCGGCCACCTGATTCGGCTGACCCGACCGGCCACCGGACCCGGCTGAACCCGCCTCGGCTCAGCCAGCCACCCGCGTACGCAGCGGCAGCCAGTCGAGCACGTCGGAGATCTTCCCGTCCCAGTACGCCCAGTCGTGGTCGCCGGGGGAGAAGTCCACGGTCAGCGGCACCCCCTTCGCCCGGGCGGCCTCGACGAAGCGCATGTTGTCCTCGTACAGGAAGTCCTCGGTGCCACAGGAGAGGTGGAGCGCGGGCACGTCGCTGCCGGACCGGTCGAGCAGGGCGAGCAGGTCGTCGTCGGAGCCGGCGACCGGGCGGTCGCCGAAGACGGTGTGCCACACCTGCGGGTCGATCGGGCGACTCGGGTGCCGCCCACGGGCGGCGAGGTCGAGCGCACCGGAGAGGCTGGCCGCAGCGGCGAAGCGACCCGGTTCCCGCAGCGCCCACTTGACCGCGCCGTAGCCGCCCATGGAGAGCCCGGCGACGAAGGTGTCGGCCCGACGGTCGGAGAGCCGGAAGAACGTGCGGCACAGTGCCGGCAGTTCCTCGCTGAGGAACGTCCAGTACCGGTTGCCGTGCTCCTCGTCGGTGTAGAAGCTGCGCCCGGCCTGCGGCATCACCACGGCGAGGCCGAGCGGGGCGACGTACCGTTCGATCGAGGTACGCCGCAGCCAGATCGTGTCGTCGTCGGTGAGCCCGTGCAGCAGGTAGAGCACCGGCGGGTCGCCGGCCGGGCCGGCCCCGGTCAGCCCGATCTGCGACGGGGTCTGCTGCGGGAGGATGACGGTCATCGAGGTGTTGAGGCCGAGCACCTCGGAGAAGAAGTCACAGCGGATCAGGGCCATGAGCGTCGACCGTAACGGCTCACCGGCCCGGTCGTCGCCCCGATCGGCGGCGGCCGACACCACACAGCGCGGGCCCGGGACGTGTGGGCCGCGCTCATGTCGCCGGTGACGCAGCTCACGTTAGCGTCGCCTCACGCCGACACCACCGCCGGCGCTCACCGGACCAGGGAGAGCGTCATGATGAAACCCGTCCTACGACTGCTCGCCGGCGCCGTCGCGGTCCTGCTGCTGACCCCCGCAGCACCCGCGTACGCCGCCGCCACCCCGCACACCAAGACGCCCGTCTCGGGGACGCTGTCCACGTACCGCGTCTCCGGTGTGTACGTCGCCGGAGTCTCCTCGGGTGCCTACATGGCCACCCAGCTTCAGGTCGCCTACTCGCAGCGGATCCGGGGTGCGGCCCTGTTCGCCGCCGGCCCCTACTACTGCGCGCAGAACAACGTCGCCCAGGCGCTGTACGGCTGCGGAGACAACGTCTACCCGACGTACCTGAGCACCCTGCAGACCTACACCCGCACCTGGGCCGGGTACGGCTGGGTCGACCCGGTCTCCGGGCTGTCCGGCGAACCGGTCTACGTGTTCCACGGCGGCGCCGACTCCACCGTCAAACGGTCGGTCAGCGACGACCTGGTCCGCTACCAGCAGCACTTCGGCGCCAGCGTCCAGTACGACAGCGGATCCGGGGCCGGGCACGGCTGGGTAACGCCGTACGGCACGGTCGGTTGTTCCGCCACGGCGGCGCCGTACCTCAACGACTGCGGCACCGACCCGCAGAACACCTTCCTGCGTAAGCTGTTCGGCTCGGTGCAGGCGCCGAACACCGGGCCGCTCGGCGGCACGCTGGTGCGGTTCAGCCAGAACACCTTCGCCGTCAACGGCTGGGCCAACGGCCTGAGCATGGACGCCAACGGATTCGCCTACGTCCCGGCGTCGTGCGCGTCCGGTGCGACGTGTCGGCTGCTGGTGGCACTGCACGGGTGCCTGCAGGGCCACAGCTGGGTCGGAACGGCCTTTGTGGACCGGGCCAATCTCAACCAGTACGCGGACACCAACCAGACGATCGTGCTCTATCCCCAGGCGATCACTTCGGTGAGCAACCCGAACGGTTGCTGGGACTGGTGGGGTCACCTCGGTGCCACCAACTACCCGATCAAGGGCGGCGCCCAGGTGGAGACCATCATGAACATGGTCCGCCGGCTGGGGGGCTGATTTCCGCCACGGCCGACCCGTAGGCTGTGGACCATGACTGCCGTACGTCGATGCTGCGATGACGCACGGTGGCTGGTTCTGCCGGCCCCGGTGCCCGCATCGAGGCCGGTCGCCCGGTGAGTGGTGCGTCCGTACCGGCCCCTCGGAAAGGGCCGGCTCACTCCTCGCACCGCTCCGGGCTGGTTGACGCGTGCGCCCGGATCTCCGCGTCGCGCCCGTTCGAGATCACCATGGTCGGGGTGATCCTCGCCAACGGGGTGGTCCTCGGCTTGGAGACCTATCCCGACCTGGGCATGGCGGGCTCGGCGCTGCGCGGGCTGGAGTGGTGCTTCCGGATCGTGTTCGTCGTCGAGATCGCCATCCGGCTGGTGGCGTACGGCCGCCGGCCGCAGGACTTCTTCCGGCACGGATGGAACGTCTTCGACTTCCTGGTGATCGCGGCGATCTTCGTCCCGGCGCTGCACGGCGACCCGGCGTTGCTGCGGATCGTCCGGGTGCTGCGGATGGTGCGGCTGGTGCGCTTCTCGCCCGGCCTGCGCACGATCGTCGCCGCGCTGTGGCGGAGCCTGCCCGGCATCGGCGGTTTCTTCGCCCTGGCCGTGGTGACGCTCTACGTCTACGGCATGGCCGGCTGGCTGATCTTCAAGGACGTCTATCCGGACGAGTACGGCGACATCGGCCGTGCCCTGCTGACGCTCTTCGTGCTGCTCTCCCTGGAGACCCTGCCGGACCTGATCGAGCAGGGCATGGAGTTCTCCCCGTGGACGGTGCTGTACTACGCCAGCTTCGTGGTGATCACCGTCAACCTGCTGCTCAACATCCTGATCGCGGTGTTCGTCAACTCGATGGAGGAGGCGCGCCGGTTGGAGATGACCGAGGGGCTCGCCCCTGGTTACGACGAGGACGGCGACGGGGTGCCCGACGAACTGGACCGGATCGCGATCAGTCAACGGCTGGACGACCTCCGCACCCTCATCGTCGAACTCGAACGAGAATTGCGTATCGACCGCGACGACGGCCGGATGCGTCGGACCGGAAAGGACTGAACGTCCGTTTTGGTCGAGGCGAATGTCCTGGTCAGAGGCGTGTTTCGGCGGTGAGTCCGGCCATGAACCACGGGTGAACTCGTCCGCCGGCCCGGGCGCTCTGTCCACGGACACACCTTTGATCCAAATCACGACAGATGCAGATGGCGGTCCTTACCGGATAGGGTCGTCACACCGACTGATGATCTCTGAGGAGGCTGTGTGCTGGTTCTGGTGGCGGTCCATGCGCTGACAGCCGTGATCGCCCCGGCACTGGCG
This sequence comes from Micromonosporaceae bacterium KJ-029, assembly GCA_005402585.1. Classification (GTDB taxonomy): domain Bacteria; phylum Actinomycetota; class Actinomycetes; order Mycobacteriales; family Micromonosporaceae; genus Micromonospora. Next base: position 236,031 of record BIFP01000051.1, read on the forward strand.
CGGCTCTGGGGGCGGCACGCTCTCTACCTGGTGGCACTGGCGCCCGGCGCGACGCTGGTGTGGGCTCTGACACAGACCAGCGCGGTCCGCTCCGGCGAACCGGTGGTCGAGACGGTGCCCTGGGTGCCGCAGCTCGGGCTGGAACTCGCCCTGCGGATGGGGACGCTGTCCTGGCTGATGGTCGTCCTGGTCGGCGGCGTCGGCGCGCTGGTGCTGGCGTACAGCGCCCGCTACTTCCGCTCCGACGACGTCGGGCTGGGGCGGTTCGGCGCCGTGTTCGTCGCCTTCGCCGGGGCGATGCTCGGCCTGGTCGTCTCCGACGACCTGCTGCTGCTGTACGTGTTCTGGGAACTCACCACCGTCTTCTCCTACCTGCTGATCGGCTACGACCCGGCCAAGCGCGCCAGCCGGCGGGCGGCGATGCAGGCGTTGCTGGTGACCACACTGGGCGGCCTGGCGATGCTCGCCGGGTTCGTCATGCTCGGCCAGCACGCCGGCACCTACCGCTGGTCCGGGATCGCCGAGAACCTGCCCGGCGGCGGGTACCTCGCGGTCGCGGTGCTGCTGATCCTGCTCGGCGCACTGAGCAAGTCGGCGATCTTCCCGTTCAGCTTCTGGCTGCCGGGGGCGATGGCGGCACCGACTCCGGTCAGCGCGTACCTGCACGCCGCCGCGATGGTGAAAGCCGGCGTGTTCCTGGTCGCCCTGATGGGGCCGGCCGTCGCCGGCACCGCGCCGTGGCGGCCGGTGCTGCTGGCCACCGGCCTGGTCACCATGTTCTTCGGCGGCTGGGCGGCGCTGCGCCAGGTCGACCTCAAGCTGCTGCTCGCGTACGGCACGGTCAGTCAGCTCGGCCTGCTGATGGTGATTCTCGGCGCCGGCACCCGGAACGCCGCGCTGGCCGGGGTGGCGATGGTGCTGGCGCACGCGCTGTTCAAGGCCACCCTCTTCCTCGTGGTCGGCATCGTCGACCACGCCACCGGCACTCGCGACCTGCGGGAACTCAGCGGCCTCGGCCGTCGGGCACCGGCCCTGGCTCTGGTGGCCGGGCTCGCGGCGGCGTCGATGGCCGGCCTGCCGCCGATGGCCGGGTTCGTGGCGAAGGAGGCAGCGATCGACGCGCTCCTGCACCGCGGCGGCGCCGACCTGGTGGTGCTGGCCGGCGTGCTGCTCGGCTCGGTGCTGACCGTCGCCTACACGCTGCGGTTCCTGTGGGGCGCCTTCGCCGACAAGGTCGGCACGCCCGACACGCCTGACCCGCCCACCACCACGGTCCGGACGGTGTCCTGGTCGTTCCTCGCGCCCGCGGCCGTGCTGGCGCTGGCCGGCACCGCGGTGGGTCTGCTCGCCCCGGCGGTGGACCGCCTGCTCACCCCGTACGCCGATCTCTACTCCTCGACCGAGCCCGGCTACCACCTGGCGTTGTGGCACGGGCTCACCCCGGCGCTGGGCCTGTCGGCGCTGGCCGTGGCCGGCGGTGCCGGTCTGTTCCACCTGCTGCGCCGCGAGCGCGTGCCGGTCACCCTGCGGCTGCCGTTCGACGGCGCCACCGTCTACAAGAAGTCCATCGGCGCCGTCGACCGCCTGGCGGTGGAGCTGACCGGTGCCACCCAGCGTGGTTCGCTGCCGTTCTACCTCGGCGTCATCCTGGTGGTACTGGTCGTCCTGCCGGGCGGCGCGCTGCTGGCCGGCAGCCCCTGGCCGCAGCGGTTCCACCTGTGGGACACGCCGTTGCAGGGGGTCGCCGCCGCCGTGGTCGTGGTCGCCGCCGTCACGGCCGCCCGCGCCCTGCGCCGGCTCACCGCGATGATCCTGGTCGGTGTCGCCGGCTACGGCATCGCGTTGATGTTCATCCTGCACGGCGCACCCGACCTGGCGTTGACCCAGTTCCTGGTGGAGACCGTCACGATCGTCATGTTCGTGCTGGTGCTGCGCCGGCTGCCGACCAAGTTCTCGGAACGTCCGATCCGATCCAGCCGCCGCGGCCGGATCGCCATCGGCGTCGCCGTCGGCGCGGTCACCGCCGGCATGGCGTACGTCGCGGCGGGCGCCCGCCAGGCCGTACCGATCTCCGTCGGCTTCCCCGACGAAGCCGTCTCGTACGGCGGCGGCAAGAACGTGGTCAACGTGACCCTGGTCGACATCCGGGCCTGGGACACCATGGGCGAGATCGCCGTGCTGGTGGTGGCCGCCACCGGCGTGGCCAGCCTGATCTTCCGGCGGGCCCGCGACCTCGACCGGCGCGGCGACATCCCCGGTGGTGGGCGGGCCGACTCCACCCGACCACGCTGGCTGACCACCGGCGCCACCGCTCGCGCCCAGTCGGTCATCCTCCAGGTGGTCACCCGGCTGCTGTTCCACGCCATCGTGCTGTTCTCCATCTACCTGCTGTTCAGCGGGCACAACGCCCCCGGCGGCGGGTTCGCCGCCGGCCTGGTCGCCGGTCTCGCCCTGGCCGTGCGCTACCTGGCCGGCGGGCGTACCGAACTCAACGGCGCCGCACCGGTCGACGCCGGCGTGGTGCTCGGTGCCGGCCTGTTCGTGGCCGTCGGCACGGGCGTGGCCGCGATGCTGCTCGGCGGGGAGTTCCTGCAGAGCGCCCTGCTCGACTTCCACCTGCCGCTGCTGGGGCACATCCACTTCGTCACGTCGGCCTTCTTCGACGTCGGTGTCTACCTGATCGTCGTCGGGCTGGTGCTGGACATCCTGCGCAGCCTCGGTGCCGAGATGGACCGCCAGCACGAGACCGAGGACGACGACGTTCGGGAAAAGGAGCTGGTGTGACTCCCAACCTCACCTACGTCATCGTGGTCGGCGTGCTCGTCGCCGCCGGTGTGACGCTGCTGCTGGAACGCAGCCTCACCCGGGTGCTGATGGGCGTCATCCTGCTCGGCAACGGCGCCAACCTGCTGCTGCTCACCGGCGGGCGGGCCGGTGGGGCGCCGATCGTCGGCAGTACCCCGCAGGAGGAGATGAGTGACCCGCTGCCGCAGGCGATGATCCTCACCGCCATCGTCATCACCCTCGGCATGACCGCCTTCCTGCTGGCCCTGGCCTACCGCAGCTGGCACCTCAACGGGCACGACGAGGTGCAGGACGACGTCGAGGACCGTCGGATCATGGAGCTCGCGGAGCGCGACGAGGTCCCGGACGGCGCCGAAGACGATGACGACGACGATGACACGCAAACCGACAACGAGCGGTCGCTGGCCGCCACGGCCGACGCGGGGAGGGCTGGATGACGTACCTCGTTCCGCTGCCGGTGGTGATGCCGCTGCTCGGCGCGGCGTTGACACTGCTGCTGCTCGGCCGCCCGCGCGCCCAGCGATGGGTCAGCCTGACCGTGCTCACCGCCACCGTCGCGGTCGCCGCGGCGCTGTTGGTCCAGTCCAGCCTGAACGGCCCGCTCGTGGTGGAGGTCGGCGGCTGGGTGGCGCCGCTGGGCATCGTGCTGGTCGCCGACCAGCTCGCCGCGCTGATGCTGGTGGTCTCCGCCGCGGTCACCCTCTGCGTGCTGATCTACTCCATCGGGCAGGGCATGGCCGACGGCAACGAGGAGACTCCGCTGTCGGTCTACCACCCCACCTATCTGGTGCTGACCGCCGGCGTGTGCAACGCGTTCCTCTCCGGTGACCTGTTCAACCTCTACGTCGGCTTCGAGATCCTGCTGGTCGCCAGCTACGTGCTGCTGACCCTGGGCAGCACCGAGACCCGGATCCGGGCCGGCACCACGTACGTCGTGGTCAGCCTGCTCTCGTCGGTGATCTTCCTGGTCGCCATCGGTCTGGTGTACGCCTCCACCGGCACGCTCAACCTCGCCCAGCTCGTCGACCGGCTGGACGCCCTGCCGGACGACATCCGGCTGGTCCTGCAGGGCATGCTGCTGCTGGCCTTCGGCATCAAGGCGGCGGTCTTCCCGCTGTCGGCCTGGCTGCCGGACAGCTACCCGACCGCCCCCGCTCCGGTCACCGCCGTCTTCGCCGGCCTGCTCACCAAGGTCGGCGTGTACGCGATCATCCGTACCGAGACGCTGCTGTTCCCGGGCGGACGGACGGCCACCCTGCTGCTGGTGACGGCGGTGCTGACCATGGTGGTCGGCATCCTCGGCGCGGTCGCGCAGTCGGACATCAAGCGGTTGCTGTCGTTCACCCTGATCAGCCACATCGGCTACATGCTCTTCGGCGTCGGGCTCACCACGGCCCTCGGGCTGTCCGCGGCGATCTTCTACGTGGTGCACCACATCACCATCCAGACCACCCTCTTCCTCGCCGCCGGCCTGGTCGAACGCAGGGGCGGCAGCACCGCCATGGACCGTCTCGGCGGCCTGGCAAGACTGTCGCCGCTGCTGGCCGTGCTGTTCTTCGTGCCCGCGCTGAACCTCGCCGGAATCCCGCCGTTCTCCGGGTTCCTCGGCAAGCTTGGCCTGGTCCAGGCGGGTATCGACGACGGCGGCGTGCTGGCCTGGATCCTTGTCGCCGGCGGGCTGCTCACCAGCCTGCTCACCCTGTACGCCATCGCCCGAGTGTGGAACCTCGCCTTCTGGCGGGCACCGCACCCGGACATGCCGGACGGCGGCGGCTCGGCCCCGGCCCGTACCGATGGCTCGGCACAGCCGCAGCAGGTCGTCACCGTTGGGCAGACGGGAGCCGTCATGCCCGGGCTGATGATCGCGCCGACCGTGGCCCTGGTGGCGTTCGGGCTGGTGCTGACCCTGGTGGCCGGCCCGCTGTTCGATCTCAGTACCGACGCCGCCAACGACCTGCTGCGCCGGACGCCGTACGTGGAGGCCGTCTTCCCTGGGGGTACGCCGTGAACCCCGACTCGATGACCCCGGCACCGCCGGCCGACCCGCCGAACCCGCCACTGACCCGGGCGGCCCGGCGCCGCAACCGGATCGTCGCGGTGACCGCTCTGGTCACCATCTGGGTGCTGCTGTGGGGCACCTTCTCCTGGGCCAACGTGATCAGTGGGCTGGCGGTGGCCGCCGTGCTCCTCGCGGTCTTCCCGCTGCCTCCGGTGACGTTCGCGGGCCGGATCCACCCGCTGCCGCTGCTGCGCTTCGGGTGGAGGTTCCTGCGCGACCTCGTGGTCGCCTCCGCCCAGGTCGCCTGGCTGGCCCTACGGGTGGGGCACACCCCGAAGAGCGCCATCATCGCGGTACCGCTGCGGGTGAACACGGACCTCAACCTCACCCTCACCGCCGAGGCGTTGACCCTGGTGCCGGGCAGCCTGATCCTCGAGGTCGACCGCAAGACCGGCACCCTGTACATCCACGTCATCGGCGTACGCAGCCTGGACGAGGTCGAACAGTTCCGGCGCGGCGTGCTGGAACTGGAGGCCCGGATCATCGCCGCCATCGGCTCCGACGACGAACAACGCCGCGTCCGCGAGGGCGCCCACCCACCGCCACCGGCCGACCTGGAAGGGGCACCGACATGACCGCCGTCGCCGTGACCGTCACCGTGCTGCTCGCCGTGGCCGGCGGGCTCACCCTGACCCGTATCATCCGCGGCCCATCGATCCTGGACCGGGCCGTGGCCACCGACGTGCTGCTGGCCATCATCGTCGCCGCGATCGCCACCGAGGCCGCCTACAGCCGCGACGCCACCGCGCTGCCGGTGCTGGTCGTCCTCGCGGTCCTCGGGTTCATCGGGTCGGTCAGCGTCGCCCGCTTCGCCGCACGGAGAAACACGAAATGACTCTGGATGCCGCGCTCGACATCGTCGCCTCCGTCTGCCTGATCACCGGCGCGCTGCTCAGCCTCGCCGCCGGGGTGGCCCTGGTGCGTTTCCCCGACCTGCTCACCCGGATGCACGCCGCGGCCAAGCCGCAGGTGCTCGGCCTGCTGCTGGTCCTGGTCGGCTGCGCGCTGCGGCTGCGTACCGGAGTGGACATCACCACGCTGGTGCTGGTCGGGGTGTTCCAACTCGCCACCGCCCCGGTGGCCGCGCACATGGTCGGTCGGGCCGCGTACCCGCACGACGACATCCGCGCTGACCTGCTGATCACCGACGAACTCGCCGCGCACCTCGACCGGATCGCCGGTGACCGGGAGGACGCGGCCCGAGCCTGACCGCCGGCTCAATATCAATTGCGGGCCCGGCGGGCTGTCCCTAGTCTTCTCGGTATCGGATCGATCCGACGGGAGCCGGAGGGAGTACGCCGTGTCGAAACGTGACCGCAGCCAGGCCGAGTGGCTTCTGCCGTGTCCCGCTGCCGTGCACACCGGCACAGCGGCACACCGCTCAGGCCGCCCCCAACCGTCCCGGCGATCGGCCCGGCGCAGCTAACCAGCGCGCCGCCCGATTCCGCCGAGGCCGTCCACCCACCCCGGGTCCGGGCGGCCCTCCCCACCCTCACCCGCCACCTTCTTCGGTGCGCGTTGATCATGCACTTCTTGTCGCCGCATAAGAGAGACCGGCAATAGGGCGGCGGAGGCGAGGCGGGTCCTGGCCGAGGATGGCAAGGCGGAGAAGGAGGCCATGCCGGTGTTGCATGGCCGACGACGACAACGCCGCCAGCCGAAGCGCCAGGACGCGCCGCAGCCCCGCCAGTCCTATTGCCGGTCTCTCTAAGGCGCAGAGGTGATGTGTCAGCGACCAGAAGTGCAAGATCGGCGGGCTCTGCACGGACTTCAGGAGTGACACCATGGGTTTCAGCATGCTCGCGGGGACGCGGGCCCCGGTGCGGGTGTGGACCGACCCGTACAGTATCGAGCCGCAGGCAGCCCGGCAGCTGCGCAACATCGGCGCGCTGCCGTGGGTGCAGGGCGTCGCGGTGATGCCGGACGTGCACTTCGGCAAGGGCGCCACGGTCGGCTCAGTCATCGCGATGCGGCAGGCCGTCTCGCCGGCCGCCGTCGGCGTGGACATCGGTTGCGGCATGTCGGCGGTCCGCACGTCGCTGACCGCCGCCAACCTGCCGGACGACCTCGCGGGGCTGCGTCGGGCCATCGAGGACGCCATTCCGGTCGGCTTCGCACAGCGCGACGACCCGGTGGACCCGCGCCGGGTCCGGGGACTGGAGCAGCGCGGATGGGACGACTTCTGGCGGCGCTTCACCGATCTCGACCGGCGGGTGGCGCAGCTGGAGACGCGCGCCCGGCGGCAGCTGGGCACGCTCGGCGGCGGTAACCACTTCATCGAGGTCTGCCTGGAGCAGGGCGGCGCGGAGGACGGCCGGGTCTGGCTGATGCTGCACTCCGGGTCGCGCAACATCGGCAAGGAACTGGCCGAGCGGCACATCGCGGTGGCCCGGCGGCTGCCACACAACGCCGACCTGCCCGACCGGGACCTGGCGGTGTTCCTCACCGGTACGCCGGAGATGGACGCCTACCGCCGGGACCTGTGGTGGGCGCAGGAGTACGCGCGGCGGAACCGGGCGGTCATGCTCGCGGTGCTGATGAACCTGGTGCGGGACCGGTTCCCGCAGGTCGGCTACGACGAGCCGATCAGCTGCCACCACAACTACGTGTCCGAGGAGCACTACGAGGGGGTGGACGTGTTGGTCACGCGTAAGGGAGCGATCCGGGCCGGCCTCGGTGACCTGGGGATCATTCCCGGGTCGATGGGTACCGGTTCGTACATCGTGCGCGGCACGGGCAACGAGTGGGGGTACTGCTCGGCCTCGCACGGGGCGGGGCGGCGGATGTCCCGGGCCCAGGCCAAGCGGACGTTCAGCACCGACGACCTGGCGGTGCAGACGTCCGGAGTGGAGTGCCGTAAGGACGCCGGGGTGGTCGACGAGATCCCCGGCGCGTACAAGGACATCAACGAGGTGATGGCGCAGCAGGAGGACCTGGTCGAGGTGGTCGCGCACCTCAAGCAGGTGGTCTGCGTGAAGGGCTGAGGTACGACCGGTGCCCGTCGAGGGGGCGGGCGCCGGCCGTACGCCTCAGCCGTACGGGTTGAACGGGATGCCGGCGGGCTTGGAGACGTTGAGCAGGTACTCGAACGACCCGTCTTTGATCTTGATGGTCGCGGCGCCGAAGTTGGCCTCCATCAGCCGGGTGCGCAGCTCGATGCTGGGCCAGCCGTTCCAGTCGACGACGGGCGGGTAGTGCCAGGTGTGGTAGTGGTTCTCCGGCGGCTCGTCGTTGTTGTTGGCGAGCCGGAAGAAGTGGGTCGAGGCGCCGTCCTTGTGGTAGACGACCTTGGGGTGGGTGCCGTCGAAACGCACCTGTGAGCGCGGGTAGGTCCGCTGGCTGCTGTGCTGCGTGGTGGTCACGTACTCGACCTGGTTGGCCGCCTGGTTGACCCAGGAGATGACGTGTTCCCAGTCGTGCCGGTGGCCGCCGAGGCCGCTGCCGTGCACGGCCTGATCCTTCTCGAAGTAGCTGGCGTAGACGATCGCGCACCAGCCGTTGTTGCACTTCGATCGGGCGTACGCCTGCGACTGGTCCAGATCGGACCGGTCCCGGCAGTTGCCGTTGATGGCCCCGGTGGTCTTCAGCCCGCCGTTGATCGTGCCGTCCGGACTGATGGCCGAGACGGCGTAGCAGCCATCGGTGTCGTAGTCGTAGGCGGGGGAGAACGACGACTCGTAGCCGCCGGCGTTGTGCGGCAGGTTGGGCAGCGAATCCGCGAACGCCGGTGCTGCGGGGACCATGATCCCGAGCGCGACCAGCCCTGCCACCATCCGGCCCAGGGGACGACGCTGACGCCGGATCAGCGTGCCGGCGGGCCGGACCGTGGGGAGCCGCGGCGCCGGCAGTGACGGCGATGGCAGGTGCTCGGTTTCTCGCCTACCGGGGATCGACGCGGCCTGCCGGGCTCGCTCAAATTGACGCATGGCTATCTATATCTCACGTGTTCGGCTCGGGGTCAACGCCGGACGCGAGAGACGCCCATAACGCATCACACCATGTCGCTGCGGTCGAGCAGGATGGTGACCCCGTCGCCGGTCATCTCCTCGCGGTAGGCCGTGCGCCCGGTCATCGCCATCGTCAGGGCGAGGGTGGGACCGGACACCAGTGGCCCGGAGCCGCTGGCGAAGGGCCCGTCATTCGCGACCAGGCGCAGCCCTTCGATCCGTCCCTTGGCGAGGACGGTGAGGTCGGAGCCGGCGAAGTACTCGGCGACGCGCGTGACAGTCTCGACCGGGTACGGGTGGCGGATGCCCAGCGGACGTCGGATGTCCTCGCCATGCACGATCAGCTCGCCGAGCATCGCCAGCACCGGCAGGGGCGGCTTGATGGTGCTGGTGATGACGCGGCGGAACCTTTCGAGTGTCTCGTCGGGGTCGCGACCCATCTGCTCGGCCAGCCGCATGGCCACCTGCCGGTCGAAGTCGAACCGGCACCGGAGCACGCCCAGCATCCAGCGCACGGGGTTGAGGCTCGCCGCCGCGGTGAGATGTGCGAGAACTTCACGCACCGTCAGCTCCGTACACAACGATTGCGTTGTCCACCGGTCGGGTGCGAGGCTCGTGAGGTCGGCTGCCAGGGCCGCCCGCTCGGCGTGGACCAGCGACCAGACGTCGCTCCTGACGAGGCGGCCTGGTTTCGCCTTGGGATCGGACATGTCCTCGGATCTCCTGTCGTGACCGTCGCCGCGCCGCGCCCGGTGCAGCCAGGTCGTCGCGGTGTCGGCCGAGTGAGGTAGTCGTACCGGGTCGACGACAAGACTCCCGCTGTCGGGCAAAATCGTCGGTTGTGAGCGACCTTTTCTCGGGGCCGGTCGCCGGTGCGACGGCGGGCGACGTCGATGATCTCGATCTCGTCCGCGCACGCGACGGAGACGACGCCGCGTTCAGCCGGGTGGTGGCACCGCTGCGCCGTGAGTTGCACGCTCACTGCTACCGCATGCTCGGCTCGGTGCACGATGCCGACGACGCCTTGCAGGACGCCCTGCTGCGGGCCTGGCGAGGAGTCGCCCGTTACGAGGGTCGCGGTTCGCTGCGGTCGTGGCTGTACACCATCGCCACCCGCACCTGCCTGGACGCCATCGAGACGCGCCGAAGGCGGGCGTTGCCTGTTGATCTCGGTCCGTCCAGCGACGGGGCTGTCCTCGACGACGTGCCACTTACCGAAGTGGCCTGGCTGGGCCCGTACCCGGACGTCGGGCTCGCTGAGCGGCGGCCCGGGCCGCATGTCCGCTACGAACAGCGGGAAGCCGTCGAACTCGCCTTCGTCGCGGCCCTGCAACACCTGCCTGGCAACCAGCGGGCCGCGCTGTTGCTGTTCGAGGTCCTCGGCTACTCCGTCGCCGAGATCGCCGGGATGATGGGCACCTCGACCACGTCGGTGAACTCCGCGCTGGCCCGCGCCCGCAAGGTCGTCGCCGAGCGGGTGCCGGCACCGACGCAGCAGCAGACGCTGCGAACCATCGGGGACATGCGGCTGAGACAAGTCGTCGCCGCGTTCGCGGCGGCATTCGAACGTCGAGACGTGGACGCCTTGGTCGCCCTGCTGACCGAGGACGTCACGTGGTCGATGCCCCCGCTCGCACACTGGTACGCGGGCCTCGGTGCGGTCACCGACTTTGCTGCACAGGTACCACTGACCAGATGTCCCAGCTGGCGCCACCGGTCCATCAGCGCGAACGGCCAACCGGCTGTGGCGTTCTACGTGGGCGACGACCACGCCAGCGAACACCATGGCTGGTCGATCACCGTGCTGACCCTACGTGGCGAGCGAATCGCCGAGATCACCTCGTTTCTCGGCAGGGACCACTTCGCACCGTTTGGCTTACCTCCCACCGTGGCTTGACCCATGAACCGTCATCCACTGGGTGAGCTGCCGCTGATCCACTCACTGCCGACCGAGTCGTACGCCAGCTGCGCCGAGACGCCCAGCCGGCGGGCGGATCGCGCGCTGCGCCCGTACGTCCTCGGGTATGCGGGTTTCCGGGCCGTGGTCGACGGGCGGCTGCGGCGCCGGATCCTGCCGCTCAACGCCGCCACGCTGATCGTGGACTTCACCGGCCGGGGCAGCTGGGTGACCGGTCCGCGTAGCGTCCACGCAGTACACGAGCTGGCCGAGTGGCGGCATGGCATGGCGATCGGGCTCACGCCGGCCGGGGTGTCCGCGCTGTTTCGCGTACCCGCGCCGGAGCTGGTCGGCGCGACCGTGGATCCGGCGGCGCTGCTCGGTCCCCGGGCGGCCGAACTGGCGGACCGCCTGGGCTCGGCACCGCACTGGTCGGCGCGGTTCGACCTGCTGGACGAGCTGCTGACGGCGTGGCTGCCGGGCGGCCGGGCACCGGACGGCGCGGTCGACCGCGCCTGGTGGCGGTTGCACCGGCCGGGGCGGACGGTGGGGGAGGTGGCGGCCAGCCTGGGCATCAGCCGGCGTGGCCTGGAGCTGGCCTTCCACCGGCACGTCGGCATGCCGCCGAAGACCGTGGCGCGGGTCGCCCGCTTCCAGTACGCGGTGCACCGGCTCGGCCAGCCCGGTGCCGCGCTCGCCGGGGCGGTGGACTGCGGGTACGCCGACCAGTCGCACCTCGCCCGCGAGGTCCGGGCGATGACCGGCGTCACCCCGACCGAGATGTTCGCATTCCTTCAAGACCTGCGCCGACCCGCCTCGTATCGTCCCGGAGCATGACGTTGCGGGGAAAGACGGCGGTGGTTACCGGGGGATCGCGGGGAATCGGGCGAGCCATCGTCCGGCGTCTCGCCCGGGACGGGGCGCGGGTGGTGTTCAGCTACCGGGAGAACGCGGCCGCCGCCGATGAGCTGGTCGGCGAGCTGGAGCAGGTGACCGGGGTACGCGCCGACCAGGCCGACCCGGACAGCCTCGACGCGCTGTTCGCGGCGGTACCCGACGGCCTGGACATCCTGGTGAACAACGCGGCGATCAACCCGCCGCTGCCGGTCGCCGAGCTGACCGGCGAGGATTTCGACCGGGTGATGACGGTCAACGCCAAGTTTCCGGCCCTGGCCATCCGGCGCGCCGCCGAGGTGATGCGCGACCACGGCCGGATCGTCAACATCTCCACCCTGAACACGGTGGTGCCGGCGTCGGGTCATGTCCTCTACTGCGCGAGCAAGGCAGCGCTGGAGCAGTTCACCGCCGTCGCGGCGCGGGAGTTGGGCGGCCGGGGCATCACGGTGAACACGGTTTCGCCGGGCGCGACCGACACCGACCTGCTGCGCGCCACCAACCCGCCCGAGGCGCTGGCGCAGACTCCGGAGATCACCGCGCTGGGCCGGCTCGGCCGGCCCGAGGACATCGCCGACGTGGTGGCGCTCCTCGCCGGACCGGACGCCGGATGGATCACCGGACAGAACATCCGGGCCACCGGCGGGCTGCTGGTCTGAGCCGTTCTCCGGCGCCGGCCGGAGTGACCAGGCGTTCGTCCTGTGTGGTCGGTCCGCCTGCCCGTCCTGTCCGGGGATGTCATAGGCTGCCGTCCGGTTCAGAGCCGGTCGAGGAGATCCATGACGAGCGTTGCCCGCGGTCCGTTGCAACAGCTGGCCGTACGGTGCCGGGCGGTGGTCGACGCCTCCTGGTTCAACCTGGCCAGCTTCGCCGTGGTCATCGTCAACGCGGTGGCGCTGGGCCTGGAGACGTACGGTGGCGTGGTCGCGACGGTCGGCACCGCGCTGCGGGCCGTCGAGTACACCTGCCTGGTGCTGTTCGTCGTCGAACTTCTGGTGCGGTTCGGGGCGCACGCGCCGGCACCGGCCGGGTTCTTCCGGGACCGGTGGAACGTGTTCGACCTGCTGATCGTCGCCGCCCCGCTGCTGCCCGGGGTGCGGGAGAACGTCACCTTGCTGCGGCTGCTGCGTCTGGCCCGTATCGTGCGCGCGTTCCGACTCTTCCCGAGCCTGCGGGTGATCCTGGTCGGCATCCGGCGCAGCCTGCCCGGACTCGGCAGCTTCCTGCTGGTCACGGCGCTGCTGCTGTACGGGTACGCGATGCTGGGCTGGATCCTGTTCGGCACCTCCTACCCGGAGCAGTACGGCACCGTGGGGCAGGCCATGCTGACGCTGTTCCTGCTGCTGTCGCTGGACGGCATCACCGACACGTTGCAGGAGGGCCGGGAGGTCACCGCCTGGGCGATCGTCTACTACGTCTCCTACATGGTGGCGGCCTGTTACCTGCTCACCAACCTGCTGGTCGGTCTGGTGCTGACCGCCCTGCAGGAGGCGCACGAGGCCGAGCAGGTCGCGGCGCAGCGTGCCGGTCACCAGCCGGCTGGCGAGACCGAGGACGAGCCGTCGGTACGCGAGCAGCTCGCCCGGGTGCAGGCCATCATCAGCGATCTCGAACGGCGGCTGCCCGAGCAGGACCGGAGCGTGCTGGCGGGTGCCGTCCCGGACCGGGCGGGAGGCGGCGGTCCGCCCGCCGCCGAACTCGGCACGCTCGTTCGTCCGAAGACCCGTGCGGCCCGGCGGCGGTCCCGCTCGGCGAACCGCCGTAGGCGCGGCTGACGACAACCTGCCCGCGCCCCCGGGCGAGGCCCGATCCGGATGACGCCGGCAGGCCCCGCTGACCGTCCGGCTCATTTCGTGGCGGCCAGGGTCACCGGTACGGCGACCAGCTTGGTGCGTGAGCCGTCGACGGCGGACACCTCGTACACCTCGATCGTGCCGGGCTGTTCGCGGGACAGCCGGTAGGCGACGGCGACCCGGTAGGCGCCCCGGCAGCCGGTGCCGCAGGTGGCGGTGGTGAACGCGGTGGCGACCTGGTGACCGGCGGCGTCGAGTACCCGGACGCTGACGGTCGCCTCGAACACCTCGGCGGTGCCGGTGACGGTGACCGGGCTGGTCACCCGGTCGCCGATGACCGGGCCGGTGACCACGATCGCGGGCAGCAGGTCGGCGTAGTCGGCGCGGCCGGCGGGCGGGTCGGCACCGAAGGCGACCCGGCGGACGGTGGGGAACTGGGTGAGCGTGTAGACCACCTGGGCCTCGCGCAGCCGGGCGGTGGTCGGATCGGGTGCGTCGGGCAGCCGGACCGTGGCGACCTGGTCGGCGATCCGGCTCACCTCGGCGCCGTCGGGCAGCAGGGTGACCAGGCCGGCGGCGGTCTCCGCCGGGGTCGGGCCGGCGGCCAGCTCGGTCAGGGCCAGTCGGGAGGTGGCCATCGTGGCCGGTCGGGTCCGCCGGGTCGGGGCGATCCGCCCGTCGCGGACGTACCACAGCTCCAGGGTGAGGGTCGTGGGCCGGCCGGTGCCGGCGGCGCTGGTGGTGGGCGGCGCGGTGGTGGGGCGATCGGTGGGCGACGGCGCGGTGGTGGCCGGCGGTCCGGCGCCGGTGGGGCCGGTCGAGGTCGGCGCGGCGGCGGTGGGCGCGGGTCCGAGTGATCCGGACCGCGACGGCGCGCAGGCGGTGGCCAGGAGCAGCAGGGCGGTCGCCGCCACGACCGCGCGGCGGCTCATCCGGCACCGTCCGAGCTGTCCGGCCGGTCGGGCCCGGCGGCATCCGGACCGGCGTCGGGCAGGTCGAGCCGGAACCGGGTGCCGGAACCGGGGGCGCTGTGCACGCTCAGCCGGCCGCCGAGCAGCCGGGCGTTCTCCTGGGCGATGGCCAGGCCGAGCCCGCTGCCGCCGCCGGAGCGGGCCGGGTCGACCTTGTGGAAGCGGTCGAACAGGCGCGGCAGATGCTCGGCCGGGATGCCCGGCCCCTGGTCGTCGACGTCGAACACGACCCGCGCGCCAGCCTGGGTGACCCGTGCCCGGATCGCGCCGTCGCCGTGCTGCACCGCGTTCGCGATCAGGTTGCCCAGCACCCGCTCCAGCCGGCGCGGGTCGGTGTGCAGCCGGACCGGCTCGCCGTCGACCTCGACCCGGTTCCGCCAGCCCCGGGCGGCGACGATCGCGTGGAGCAGGGCCGACGCGTCCACGTCGGCGACGGCGACCGCCTCCTGCCCGGCGTCCAACCGGGAGATCTCCATCAGGTCCTCCACCAGCCGGCGAAGCCGGACCACGTCGGTGACCAGCAGCTCGCCGGCCCGGCGGGCGTCGCCGGGCAGCTGGTCGAGGTGGTCGCGCAGCAGTGAGGCCGCGGCCACCAGAGCGGTGACCGGGGTACGCAGCTCGTGTGCCACGTCGGCGGTGAACCGCCGCTCCCGTTCCTGTGCCCGGTGCAACGCGGCGATCTTCGCTTCGAGCGCCTCGGCCATCTCGTTGAACGAGGCGGCCCAGGCGCTGAACTCGTCCCGACCCCGGACCGGCAACCGGGTGGCGAGCAGCCCTTCGGTGATCGCCCGAGCGGCCCGGCTGGCCCGGCTCACCGGTTCCAGCGTGCGCCGGGCGAGGGTGTCGCCGACCGCGGCGGCGAGCAGCACCACCAGCACCCAGCCGGCCGCGAGGGCGTTGCGCAGCTGGTCCAGGCCGTTGGCGAGGTCATCCTCCCCGGTGATGACGTACAGCTCGGCGGAGGAGCCGGGTACCCGGCCGCCCACCACGAGCAGCCGGGACCGTCCGGTGCCGCGTTCGTAGCCGAGCTGTCCGGCCGCGACCGTGGCCCGCAGCCGTTCGCTCAGCGGCGGCACGTACGCCGGGTGGGACGGCCAGGTGCCGTCGGCGACGAGCACGACGTGCCGGCCGCTGCCCTCGAAGCTGGTGAGCAGTTCGGCACGGCGCTGCTCGGTCAGTGGCAGGAACTGACCGGCCAGGACGAGTTGGTACCGGGCGTCCGCGGCGGCGGCGTGCAGCGACGCGTCGTAGCGGGCCTGCCGCAGCAGCAGGTAGGACCCGCCGGCGAGGACGCCCGCGGAGACCCCGGCGACGAGCACGAACGCGATGGTCAGCCGCCGGCGCAGCCGGCCGGGGCGTACGGTTTCCGTGGCCATCGTCGCCGCCCGGTCATCCGGTGGAGAACTTGTAGCCGGCACCGCGCACCGTGCGGATCAGTCGCGGCCTGCCCGGGTCGTCCTCGATCTTCGCGCGCAGCCGCTGCACCGCCACGTCGACCAGTCGGCTGTCGCCCAGGTAGCTGTGGTTCCAGACCCGTTCCAGCAGCAGTTCGCGGGTGAAGACCTGCCCCGGGCGGCGGGCCAGTTCCAGCAGCAGACGGAACTCGGTGGCGGTCAGCGGCAGTTCGTGTCCGTCGCGGCGGGCCGCGAAGGCGCCCGGGTCGATCTCCAGCCGCCCGATCCGCAGTGCGCCGGGCTCGGGTGGGGCGACCGTGCGGCGCAGCACCGAGCGGACCCGGGCCACCAGCTCGGGCAGGTCGAAGGGCTTGCGCAGGTAGTCGTCGGCGCCGCACTCGAGGCCGACCACCACGTCGATGGTGTCGGTGCGGGCGGTCAGCATGAGGATCGGCACCGTGCTGCTGCGCCGGATCTCGCGGCACACCTCGAGGCCGTCGAGCCCGGGCAGCATCACGTCCAGCACGATCAGGTCGACCGGCCCGGCCCGCCAGGCGGCGAGCGCCTGCCGGCCGTCGACGGCGGTGTCGACCCGGAAGCCGGCGCGGCGCAGTCCGAGGGCGGTGACCTCCCGGATGGAGGCGTCGTCCTCGACCACCAGCACGCGGCCGTCCATGATGCACCCAGGGTAGTCCGCGGGCGCCCGACCGTCGCTCGGCGTGACGGCCGGGAACGGGAGACCGGCCGGCGCCGGACCCCCGCCCCCTCGGTCGGTCACTGCTGCCACTGGTGCGCCACGTCGAGCACGATCCGGCTGTGCGTGCCGGGGCCGGCCAGGACGAACACCCGGAACGGCAACCGGGCCCGTACGCCGACAGCGAAGGTGGTGTAGCCCTCGAAACTGCCCCCGAAGACCACGTCGCGCAGCGTCCGGTAACGCAGCACGTTGGCCACGTGGTCGCCGACCCGGTACGGCACGGTGGCCGCGTGCTCGTCGTCGTACGCCGGCGCGCGCAGCGAGACCCGCAGCAGCGCCCCACCGGCGGTGTACGGCGACAGCGCCCGCCCCTCGCCCTCGGTGTACGTCTCGCCGTAGCCGACGGCGTAGCCGGTGACCCGGCCGTCGAACTCGAACACCACCCGGTCGTAGCAGTCGTGCCGACCGGTCCGCACCTCGCCGAGGGGGGCGCTGCTCAGCGTCCCGGCCGTCCTGCCTCCGCTGCCCCAGGTGATCCCGCAGTACGGGGCACCGGTCGCCGCCGTGCTCGGCGCGGCGGCGACGGCTCCGCCGAGCAGCGCGGTGAGCGCCACGACCAGGGCCGTCATGGTCCTTCTGATTTTCATCGTCGTCTCCTCCCTGCCCGCCGGTCGCCGGGTACGTGCCGCCCGGTCGGGCACTGACCTCGTCGGTTCCACCGTCGGGACAGCCCGCCACGGGAGCTTCACCGTGGAGTAACGCCCGGGTAACAGGGTCGGGCGGTATGACACCTTCGCGATGACATCTGGCGAAGGATGGCTATTAATATTCACGCATATCGATTGCGGCGCATCGGCGCGCCGCGGAGTCCGCAGGGGAGTGCGTGATGATCCGACGACAACTGCTGCGCGTGGCCACCACCGCGCTGGCGGCGGTGCTGGCCGCCACCGGGGTGCAGGTGGCCACGGCCGCCAGCGCGTCCGCGGCCCGGACCGTCTACTACGACGCCAGCCAGGCCGGCGAGTTTCGCACCAACTTCGACCAGGCCGCCCAGATCTGGAACAGCCGGGTCAGCAACGTCCGGCTGGTGCCCGGCACGCCCGCCAGCGTCACCATCCTGGTCGACAGCGGCTGGCCCCGGGCGCAGGTCACCGGGCTCGGCTCCGGCCGGATCTGGATGGGGTGGCAGGCGGTCAACCAGGGCTACCACCGCACCCGCATCGCCACCCACGAGTTCGGCCACATCCTCGGCCTGCCCGACCGGCGTACCGGCCTCTGCTCCGACCTGATGTCCGGCAGCAGCGCACCGGTCTCGTGCACCAACGCCAACCCCAGCGCGGCCGAGGCGAGCCGGGTCAACCAACTCTTCGCGGGCAGCCTGAGCACCTCGGTCGCCGCCGGCACGTACACCTGGACGGCGGACGCGGACTTCGGCACGTTCGTGGTCGGCGGTCGGCCGGCCACCGAGAACTACCCGTGGCTGGTCTACACCTCCGGCTGCACCGGCACCCTGATCAAGGCCAACTGGATGGTCACCGCCAAGCACTGCCCGACCCCGTCGTCGGTGCGGGTCGGCAGCACCAACCGCACCAGCGGCGGGACGGTGGTCGGCGTGAGCCGGGCCGTCAACCACCCCACCATCGACGTCAAGCTGTTCCAACTGTCCAGTTCGGTCAGCTACGCGCCGGCCCCGATCCCGACCTCCTCCGGTGCGGTCGGCACCGCCACCCGGATCATCGGCTGGGGCCAGACGTGCGCGCCCCGTGGCTGCGGCTCCGCGCCCACCGTGGCGCACGAACTGGACACCTCGATCGTGGCGGACAGCCGGTGCAGCGGCATCAACGGCCCGTACGAGATCTGCACCGACAACACCAACGGCAACTCGGGCGCCTGCTACGGCGACTCCGGTGGCCCGCAGGTGCGCCGGATCAACGGCGTGTGGAACGTGATCGGCGCGACCAGTCGGGCGGGCAACAACAACTCCACCTGCGCCACCGGCCCCTCCATCTACGGTGACCTGCCCTCCATCCGCTCCTGGATCAACACCCAGGTCGGCGGCCTCCCCGCCTGACACCCCCCACCCCCACCCCCACCCCCGCCGCCCAGCCCCAGAACGTTGATCATGCAGTTGTGGTGCCTGACAAGCCGGCTTTCCGGGGTTTTGTCAGGCACCACAACTGCATGATCGCCGGAGCGGAGGGTGAGGGCGGGGGAGTGGTGGGAGGCGGGTGGGGGCGTGGAATAGTGGCTGGTCGTGAAGCGGTATGGGGTGTTGATTCTGCCTGCGAGCAACCGGGTGTACGCGGGGGCGTCGGTCGAGCTGACCCGGGCGGAGCTGGAGATCTTCGGTGACGCGGTGCTCGACGGCCGGATCGGCGAGTTGGACATCGCCACCGTCGGTGGGGTCCGTTACGTCACGTTCGGTGTCGAGGGCGGCCTGAGCGAGCGGGACGCGGCGCTGCTGGGCAACCTCTCCAGCGCGTACGCGCTGTTCGAGTTCGTCGGCGACCTGCTGCGACCGGTGCCGCTGAGCCGCCTCGACCGCTTCGACGACGACCTGGTCACCATCCAGAAGTACCCGGGCAAGACCAACGAGCAGTTCACCAAGCTGCTGCTCAACGTCACCCTGCTCGCCTCGGACTGGGCCGGTGACCTGCTGACCCGGCGGTTCCGGGTGCTCGACCCGCTGTGCGGCCGGGGCACCACCGTCAACCAGGCGATGATGTACGGCTTCGACGCCGCCGGAGTGGACCGGGACAGCAAGGACTTCGAGGCGTACCAGGCGTTCCTCACCACCTGGCTCAAGCGGAAGCGGATCAAGCACCGGGTGCTGGAGTCCGGGCCGGTACGCCGGGAACGCAAGGTGGTCGGCCGGCGACTGCGGGTCGAGCTGGCCGCCACCAGGGAGGCCCACAAGGCCGGCGACGTGCAGTCGGTGGACGTGGTCAACGCCGACACCACCCGGGCCGGCGAGTTCTTCCGCCCGGAGACGGTCGACCTGGTGGTGGCCGACGCGCCGTACGGCGTGCAGCATGGCAGCCGTACCGCCGAGACCGGACTGGCCCGCGACCCCCTCGCGCTGCTCGCCGCCGCCACACCGGGCTGGGCGCGGCTGCTGCGCCCCGGCGGTGCCCTCGGTATCTCGTGGAACACCAACGTGGCCCGCCGCGAGGCCGCCGCCGAGCACCTGACCGCCGCCGGCCTCACCGTCCTCGACGACGGCCCCTGGCGGTCCCTGTCCCACCGCGTGGACCAGGCCATCGTCCGCGACGTGCTGGTGGCCCGCAAACCCGCCTGACCAACTCTCCGCAGCCCGCCCGCGATCCTGGGGCGGGTCAGCGGCGTTGGGCCTGGGGGCGGGAGGGTGCTGGGCCGAAGGCGGTGAGGAAGCGGTCGCGGAAGGAGTCCATCGGCCAGACGGGGGCGGTCGCGTCGGGGGTCAGCCCCTCCTGCCAACCCCAGTCGGTGATCCGCTCCAACACGGCCGGGTCCTTGGCCACGATGTGGATCGGTACGTCCGGGCTGGGGTTCTCGCCGGTGACCACCGGCGCGGGCTGGTGGTCACCCATGAAGATCAGCACCGTGTCGTCGTCGCCGTACCTCTCCAGGTAGGAGATGAGGGTGCGCAGCGTGTAGCTCACCGCGTGCCGGTAACCGGTGCGCGCCTGTGCCGTCGGGGTGCCGATGATGCCCTCGCGGAACACGGTGCCGTCGCCGACGGCGTCCCAGTCGACCAGCCGGGGCACCTTGGTCCAGGGGGAGTGGCTGGAAACCAGGGCCAGCTCGGCCATCACCGGCCGGTCCCGTGGCCCCACCCGCTCCCGCTGGTGGAAGGCGTTGATGGCGAACTGGTCGGGCATCGGGGAGAAGGCGAACTTCGGCCCCTGGTAGCCGAGGTCGGGCCCGCCGTAGAACTGCTCGTAGCCGTAGAACGCCCCCTCCGGCCAGGCCTGGTTGACCGCCGGCATCACCCCGACGGTACGCCAGGAGGCGCGCTGGAAGGCGTCGCCCAGGGTGAACCGGTCGCTGGCGAGCAGACTCTTGTGCCGCTGGTTGTTGTCGATCCACAGCCCGGACAGCAGGGTGGCGTGCGCCAGCCAGCTGCCCCCGCCGACCGTCGGCGAGGTGAGGAACCCGCTGCGGGAGGCGAATCCGGCCGCGCTCAGCCGGTCGGCACCCTCGTCCAGCACCCGCTGGACGGAGGCGAACTCCGGGTCGGAGACCGCGTCCCGGCCGTAGCTCTCCACGAAGGCGATCAGCACGTCCTTCCCGCGCAGCCCGGTCAGCAACTGGTCGCCAGGCGTGTCGCGGAACGGGTCCACCCCGACCTCGGCGGCGAACGCCTCGCGGTCGTTGAGCCGTTCGCGCACCTCGGTGGCGTGGTCGTAGACGAGGGTGCTGGCATTGGTGTCGGCCACCATGACGCCGGTCACGATCCGGGCCTCGAAGGCGGCCAGCAGCACCCAGACCACCACCAGCGTCGCGACGACCCGGGTGGCGCCGGTGCGGTGCCGGGCCAGCAGCCGGGACAACCGCACCGTGGACAGCGCGGTCAGCACGGGTACGGCCAGCAGCACCAGCCCGACGCCCGCCGCGATGCCGATCGCGCCGGGCTCGCCGATCGACTCGGCCACGAAGGTGAACGCCTCGTCGAGCAGTGACCAGTCCAGCACCAGGTCGAACGGGCGTCCCAGCGACGAATAGAAACCCAGGTCACCGATCTTCAGGACGACGACGAGACCGATCAGCGTCCCGGACACCGCCGCCACCACCCATCGGGTCCGGCCGCGCAGCGCGAGCAGCAGGGCGACGAGCAGCAACGCCTCCAGCGGGATACGCAGAAACGCGCCGGGCTGCATCCGCCAGGGCTGGTTGGGCAGGGTCAGCGCGGCCAGCACCAGCGTGGCGGCCAGCACCGTGACCACCCGGGCCGCGACGACCCGCCATCGGGTTCGGCGGACGGGCCGCTCACCCGGCTCGGGCTCGCGGGGTTGGCCCGGCGCGGCTCGGCGTGGCCCGGTCGGCTCGGCTTCGCGGTCGGCGACCGGCGTGGTGGGCGGGTTCGTGGTGTCGTCGGCGTCCGCGGCGGGCACCGGGTCGGAGATCGACAACTGGGCCTCCCGGGTCAGCGCAGCGACAGTACGGGCGCGGTCGGCAGGTCGCGGTCCTCCGCCCGGTCGACCCGGCGCACCCCGATGGGCACGCTCGGCACGACCAGCGTGGGGGCGACCCGGATCGCCCGGTGGCGCCACAGCCAGACGACGTCCCGCCCGAACGACTCGACCAGCAGACCGAGCGCCGCCACCAGGACGAGCATCGTCAGCGCACCGGGCAGCACCTGGGCCGCGGCGACCGCCAGCACGATCCCCTGGACCGCAGCGACCACCTTGCGCCAGTACCGGGGCGGCAACTGCGCGTGCATCCAGGGCAACAGCCAACTGGCGGCGAGGAACGCGTACCGCATGGCGCCTATGGCGAGCACCCAGATCCCGACCGACGGGGCGGTGTAGAGGCTCAGCGCCAGGACCAGGAACGAGTCGACCTCCATGTCGAACCGGGCACCCAGGGCACTGACCGTCCTGGTGCGCCGGGCCACCTTGCCGTCGACGGCGTCGAGCACCAGCGCCACCGCGGTCAGCGCGACCAGCACCACCACCGGCGCGGGACGGCCGGCGACCAGCGCGTCCGCCACCAGCGCGGTGACCCCGCCGACCAGCAGTCCGCGGCCCATCGTCACCCAGTCGGCCGGGCCGAGCCGGGCCGAACCGGCGTGCCGCAGGCCCCGGACGAGCGCCAGGCAGGTCACCGCACCGTACGCCGCGCCCGCCAGCCAGCCCGCGACGCCGAGACCGACCGTCGCGGCGAGCCCCGCCAGCAGGACAATCTGGACGATCAGCCCGATTTGTGGACCGGTTCGAACCGTGGACACCGTGCCTCCGTGTTTATGATCGACGACCCCTGCCAGGGAACTACGGGAAATACGACGGATCAGTTCGGTCCGGACGCAGGTAAGGGAGAAAATCAGTGACCCGAGCGGCCCGCGCCTTCTGGCTCCGCGCGCCCGGTGTGGGCGAGATCCGCCCGGTGACACTGCCCGAGCCACGCGCCGACGAGGTCCTCGTACAAAGCCGCTACTCCGGGGTCAGCCGGGGCACCGAGACGCTGGTCTTCACCGGTGGCGTGCCCGCCAGCCAGTACGCGGCAATGCGCGCCCCGTTCCAGGAGGGTGACTTCCCCGCCCCGGTCAAGTACGGCTATCTCAGCGTTGGCGAGGTCGAGCAGGGTCCGGCCCACCTGCGCGGGCGGACGGTGTTCTGCCTGCACCCGCACCAGAGCGCGTACGTGGTGCCGGCCGACGCGGTGACCGTCGTACCGGATCGGGTGCCGGCGGCCCGCGCGGTGCTGGCCGGCACGGTGGAGACCGCGGTCAACGCGCTGTGGGACGCCGCGCCGCTGGTCGGTGACCGGGTCACCGTCGTCGGCGGTGGGATGGTGGGCTGCGCGGTGGCCGCCCTGCTGGCTCGCTTCCCCGGGGTCCGGGTGGAACTGGTCGACACCGACCCGACCCGGGCCGAGGTGGCCGCCGTGCTCGGCGTCGACTTCGCCGCGCCCGGGGCCGCCTCCGGCGGACGGGACCTCGTGGTGCATGCCAGCGCCACCGGCGCCGGGCTGCAACGCTGCCTGGACCTGCTCGCGCCCGAGGGCACCGTGCTCGAACTGAGCTGGTACGGCGACCGGCCGGTACAGCTGTCGCTCGGTGGCGCCTTCCACTCCGGACGGCTGACCGTCCGCAGCAGCCAGGTCGGCATGGTCGCTCCCGCGCGGCGGGGCAGCCGCGGCTACGCCGACCGGATGGCCCTCGCCCTCGACCTGCTGACCGACCCGGCGTTCGACGCGCTGCTCACCGGGCGGTCGCCGTTCGCGGAGCTGCCCGACGTGCTCACCCGACTGAGCGCGGGCAGCCTGCCCGCGCTCTGCCATCTCATCACCTACGACGGGGAGTGAACCGTGTTCAGCGTGACCGTCCGTGACCACATCATGGTCGCCCACAGTTTCCGGGGCGAGGTCTTCGGCCCCGCCCAGCGGCTGCACGGCGCGACGTTCGTCGTCGACGCCACCTTCCGCCGCCCCGATCTCGACGCCGACGGCGTCGTGGTCGACATCGGGGTGGCCACCGATCAGCTCAAGGCGGTGCTCGGCGAGCTGAACTACCGCAACCTCGACGACGAGCCCGCCTTCGCCGGGACGAACACCACCACCGAGGTGCTGGCCCGGACCATCGCCGACCGGCTCGCTGATCGGGTGCACGCCGGTGACTTCGGCGCGGGCGCCCACGGACTGGCCGGGATCGCCGTCACCCTGCACGAGTCGCACGTCGCCTGGGCCAGCTACGAACGGTCGCTCGGGCCGGGCGGTGCCGGCGAGAACACCGCCTGAGGTGCCGACCCTGCACGTGATCCTTCCCGGCGACATCGACGACCCGGTGTCGCCCAGCGGCGGCAACGGCTACGACCGGCGGATCTGCACCGGACTCGCCGTCGCCGGATGGCCGGTCCGGGAGCACGCCGTGCCGGGGGCCTGGCCCCGGCCGTCTCCGGCCGAACACACCGCGCTGGCCGGGGTGCTCTCCGGACTCCCCGACGGCGCGCTGGTGCTGGTCGACGGCCTGGTCGCCTCGGTGGTGCCGGACGCGCTGGCCGCGAACGCCCGGCGGTTGCGCCTGGTCGCCCTGGTGCACCTGCCGCGCGACGACGACACCGAGGCACGGGCGTTGGCCGCCGTCACCACCGTCATCGCCACCAGTGACTGGACCCGTGCCCAACTGCTGCGGCGGTACGCGCTGCCCGCCGACCGGGTGCACGTCGCCGCACCCGGGGTGGACCCGGCGCCGTCCGTGTCGGGGTCACCGGCCGGATCGGCGCTGCTCTGCGTCGCCGCGGTCGCCACACACAAGGGCCACGACGTGCTGGCGGAGGCGCTCGCGGCGGTTGCCGATCGGACCTGGACGCTGACCTGCGTCGGCCCGCTGCACCGGGAACCGGCGTTCGTCGACCGGCTCCGCGAGCGGATCGCCGCCCACCGGCTCGGCGACCGGGTGCGGCTGACCGGCCCCCTGGCCGGCGACCGGC
Organism: Micromonosporaceae bacterium KJ-029; assembly: GCA_005402585.1. Classification (GTDB taxonomy): domain Bacteria; phylum Actinomycetota; class Actinomycetes; order Mycobacteriales; family Micromonosporaceae; genus Micromonospora. Next base: position 260,617 of record BIFP01000051.1, read on the forward strand.
TCGCCGCCGCGTACGCCGCCGCCGACCTGCTGGTGCACCCGTCGCGTGGGGAGACGTACGGGATGGTGGTCACCGAGGCGTTGGCGCGGGGGATTCCGGTGCTGGCCTCGGCGGTCGGCGGCCTGCCCGACGCCCTCGGGCACGCGGCCCCGGGCGAACGGCCCGGCCTGCTGGTGCCGCCCGGTGATCAGGAAGCGCTGGCGACCGCGCTGCGGCACTGGCTCGACGACCCGGCCCTGCGCGACCGGCTGCGCCGCGCCGCCCACCAGCGGCGGGCCACCCTCGACGACTGGACGACCACCACCGACCGGATCACCACCGCGCTCAAGGAGGCGATGGCGGCGTGAGCGAGCGAATCATCAGTGCGGGGGCGTTGGGGCCGCAGGCCGGCGCCGAGCGTGAGCGAGGCGGCGGCGTGAGCTTCGAGCTTCCGCCGGACTTCGCGCGGTGGCTCGCGCTGCGGGAACCCGCCGACATCGCGGCCCGGTCGGCGGAGCTGGTCGGCGCGGTCCGCGCGACGCTGAACGGCGGCGGACCGTTCGTCGTGCACGATCTCGGCGCCGGCACCGGCTCGCTGGGCCGCTGGTTGGCCCCGCTGCTGCCCGGGCCACAGCACTGGATTCTCTACGACCAGGATCCGGAACTGCTCGCCCGGGCCCGGGCCAACCTGCCCGCCACCGCCGCCGACGGCACGCCGGTGACGGTGCAGACCCTCCGGGGCGACCTGACCCGGCTGACCGCCGCCGACCTGGCCGACGCCGCGCTGGTCACCGCCTCGGCCCTGCTCGACATGCTGACCGCCGAGGAGATCGACCAACTCGTCGCGGCCTGCGCCAAGGCCCGCTGCCCGACTCTGTTTCTGATCTCGGTGACCGGCACGGTACGGCTCACCCCGGCCGACCCGCTGGACGGCGAGATCGCCGACGCGTTCAACGCCCACCAGCGCCGTACCGTCAACGGTCGCCGGCTGCTCGGGCCGGACGCGGCCGACGCCTGCGTCGCGGCGTTCGCCCGGCACGGCGTGGCCGTCGAGACGCGGCCCAGCCCATGGCGGCTCGGGCCGGATCAGGCCGCCCTGGCGGCGCAGTGGTTCACCGGCTGGCTGGACGCGGCCTGCGAGCAACGCCCCGAGCTGACCGACCGCACCCGCGAGTACGCGCGGCGCCGTCGGGCCGAGGTGAAAGCGGGCCGGCTCGATGTCCTGGTCGACCACGCCGACCTGCTCGCGCTGTGTCGTTGAACCGTCGGCCGCCCGGTTACGTGCGTACAGTCAGGGAAGATCGCCATGCCGGGGGAGGCTCGCGTGGGGGATGAAGGTAGGGCCGTGTCCACGGCCGCCCCGGCGGGTCGGTCGTTGTGGTGCTGGGCGCGACTGGCCCTGGGGCTCGCCGTGCTCGGGGGGCTGTTGTGCTGGCTGGGCACCGGCCCGTTCCTGGCCGGGCTGCGCCTGATCGACGCGCCCGCGCTGGTCGCCGCGCTCGCCATCGGCGTGCTCACCACGGTCTGCGCCGCCTGGCGGTGGAGCCTGGTCGCCGGCGGCCTCGGGGTCCGGCTGTCGCTGCGGGAGGCGGTGGCGCACTGCTATCGGGCGGTGTTCCTCAACGCCACCCTGCCCGGCGGGATCCTCGGCGACGTGCACCGCGCGGTACGACACGGCCGCGACGTCGGCGACGTCGGCCGCGGCATCCGGGCGGTGGTGTGGGAGCGGATCGCCGGGCAGGTCGTGCTGGTCGCGGTCGCGGTGGCGCTGCTGTTCGCCTTCCCGTCGCCGGTGCGGCCGTATCTTCCGGTGGCGACCGCGGTCGCGGCAGCGGTGCTGGCCGTCGTGGTGCTGACCGCCCGGCTGCTGCCGCACTCCGGTGCGTCGCGGTGGACCCGTGCCCTGAGGACGGCCGTGTCCGACGTACGCAGCGGGCTGCTGGGCCGGCGGACCTGGCTGGGGGTGCTGCTCGCCTCGGCGATCGCGGTCGCCGGGCACCTCGCGACGTTCCTGGTGGCGGCCCGGACGGCGGGCTCGACCGCCCCGCTGAGCCTGCTCCTGCCGCTGACCCTGCTGGCCCTGCTCGCGATGGGGGTGCCGGCGAACGTCGCCGGGTTCGGCCCCCGCGAGGGGGTGGCGGCGTGGGCGTTCGCCGCCGCCGGGCTGACCGCCGCCGAGGGGGTGGCCACCGCGACGGTGTACGGCGCGTTGGTGCTCGTCGCGAGCCTGCCCGGGGCCGCCGTGCTGCTGGCCCGACGTGTCCGTGTACCCGCCACCGTCTGACGAGGAGACCCATGTCCGAATCACTGCCTGTCGCCACCATCCGGACGCAGGTCGCCGTGCCGCTGCGGTTCTCCGACGGCTACGCCACCACCGCCCGGCTGTTCACCTTCGACGGGCTGGTCGACGGCCGGGAACACCTCGCGTTCGCCCTCGGTGAGGGCAGTCGTACCGCCGAGCGGGGTGGGACGGTGCCGCTGGTCCGTCCGCACAGCGAGTGCCTCACCGGTGATGTGTTCGGCAGCCAGCGCTGCGACTGCGGCCCGCAGTTGCGTGAGGCGGTGCAGCGGATCGCCGAGGTCGGCGGCTACCTGCTCTACCTGCGTCAGGAGGGTCGCGGTATCGGCCTGTACGCCAAGCTCGACGCGTACGCGTTGCAGGACGCCGGGCTGGACACCTACGAGGCCAACGTCGCCCTCGGTCACGGTGAGGACGAACGCGACTACACCGTCGCCGCGCAGATGCTCGCCGCGCTCGGCGTCGGGCCGATCGCGGTGCTCAGCAGCAACCCGGAGAAGACCGAGCAGTTGGGCCGGCTCGGGGTGACCGTGACCGAGCAGGTGCCGACCGGGGTGTTCCTCTCCCCGGCCAACGCCGACTACCTCGCGGCGAAGGCCAGCCGCGCCGCCCGTGCCGCCGACCTCCCGTTCGTCCGGTGACCGGCGGCCCGCCGGCGGCGCAGCGGCCGTACGTGCTGCTCAGCTGCGCGACCTCGATCGACGGCTACATCGACGATGCCTCCGACGAGCGGCTGCTGCTGTCCAACGACGCGGACCTCGACCGGGTCGACGCGGTCCGCGCCGGCTGCGACGCGATCCTGGTGGGCGCCGGCACGGTACGCCGCGACGATCCCCGGCTGTTGGTCCGCTGCGACCGTCGCCGGGCCGACCGGGTGGCCCGTGGCCTGTCGGAGTCCCCGACGCGGGTGACCCTGACCGGCTGCGGCGACCTGGACCCGGGCGCTCGGTTCTTCACCGTCGGTGACACCGACCGGATCGTCTACTGCGCCGGCGCAGCGGCGGAGAAGGCCCGGCACCGGCTGGGCGAACTGGCCACGGTGGTCGACGCCGGTGATCCGGTCGACCTGGCGCGGGCCCTAGCCGACCTCGCCGATCGGGGAGTGCGCCGGCTGCTGGTGGAGGGCGGTGCGAACGTGCACGGCCAGTTCCTGGCCGCGGGCCTGGCCGACGAGCTGCACCTGGTGGTGGCCCCGTTCTTCGTCGGGGACCGGCGGGCGCCCCGGTTCGTCGGCGACGGCCGGTTCCCGTGGCACCCGGGCCGCCGCGCCCAGGTGGTGGAGGCCCGCCAGATCGGCGACGTGGTGCTGACCCGCTACGCCCTCTCGGAACGCTGCGAGACGGCCTGAGCGGCGCGAAGCCGCGAACCGGCCCGAGCCGGCGCCGGGATGTTAAGAGGGGGACCCTGCTATGCATGAGGCGTTAAGAAGGGGCCCTTCCTTGCACTTCGGTCGAGGAACATCAGCCGGGCCCGCTTCTCCAGCAGGTCGATCAGCGGGCCCTCGACGAAGCCGGCCCGTCGCAGCCGGGCGATCGCCTTGTCGTTGCGGGCGTCCGGCTCCATCACGATGCGCAACCGGCGGGGGTCGGTGAAGACGAAGGCGATGAACTCGGCCAGCAGCGTGCCGGTGAACCCCGGCTCGGTCCGGACCGGCGTGCCGATCAGCAGGTGGCCGCCGTGGTCGCCGGGGCGTACCGGGTAGCACTCGCCGACCGGGTCGTGTTCCGGCTCGTAGGTCTGGAACAACGCCACCGGGTCGCCGTCGCGCAGCGTGAGGTACGCGTGGTGGGTGGGCAGCGAGTCGACGTACCGGTAGATCTCCGCGACGCGGTCCCGGTCGGCGTCGCGCATGCCCCAGTACCGGGCCCGTTCCTGGCTGACCCAGCCGTGGATCACGTCGGCGTCGGTCTCCGGCTCGACCGGCCGGAACGTGACCAGGCCGAACCCGGGCACCTGCCGCTGGTAGTGGTGGGGGTCAGGCATCGTGCTCCTCGGTCAGCCGGTTCCAGTCGCAGGTCACCTCGATCAGCTCGCCGCGCACCCAGAGCGGCAGCTGGTCGTCGCGGTGCCGGCCGGTGCCGTCGGCGCCGAGCGGCACCACCCACCGGCTGTCCTCGCGTCGGGCCAGGTCCCACGCGTAGCGGGCCGCCGGACCGCGTACGCACAGGTCGGTGACCCCGGGTACGCCGGAGGTGGCCAGCACGCAGTCGTGGTCCCCGGACAGTTCCGGCCCGAGCGGCGCGGCCGGATCGGGCAGCGCCCGCCACGGCGCGAGCCGGTGCCGGTCGCCCCAGCGGCGGGTGCCACCGTCGGCGGCGACCTCCTCGACAGCGTCGCGGATCAGGGCCGCCCGGTCCAGTCCGGGCAGGTCGGCGCGGAGCAGCGGCGTGAGCGCGTACCCGACCCGGGGTGGCAGGGCCAGCCAGGGCCGGAACACCTCCGGGTAGGGCGGCGGCTCGGCCAGGGCGGCCAGCGCCGGGTGGGCGGCGAGCCGGCGTACCACGGCCGCCCGCAGGTCGGCGAAGGTCGCGGCGTCGACGCTGTCGGCGTCCATCCGGCGGTCCCAGCGCAGCAGCCGTGCCCGCAGGTCGGCGGCGACCACGCTGAGCCCGTCCACCCCGGCGAGCAGGTCCAGCAGTGGCCCGGCCGCGGCCAGGTAGGTGTCGGTGTGGACGGTGGACATCTGTTCGGGGTGCCAGCCGCTGCCGGTGGTGAGCAGCTCGCGGATCCGGTCGGCACGGTACGGCGGGGCGAACTCCACCCCGAGCGCGGCGGCGATCCCACGTTCGTTGGCCATCACCGCGACCCCGTCGACCGGGGACTTGGGCATCGGGTGCCAGCCCCGCCAGGCGTGTTCCGCCTCCCAGCCGGGGACCACCCGCAGCCCGTTGTCGGGGTGCCGCCGCGGCACCCGGCCGGCGACCCGGTGCAGCAGCCCACCGGCGGTGTCGGCGGCGAGCACCACGTTGACCGGCTCCACCCAGCCGTCCAGCGCCGCGTCGATGTCGGCGACGGTGCGGGCGCGCAGCAGCGCGGGCAGCACGGCGAAGCCGAGGTCACCGGTGACCCGGGGCGGATGGCGCAGGCTGACCGTGATCGCCGGGTCGTCGTCGGGTCCGCCGGAGATCACCGGCCCCCGCTCGGTCTCGATCACCTCGACCTCGACCGGCTCGGCGCCAGCCACCTCGATCGTCTCGACCTGCCGGTACGCGGGCCGCCAGCCGTCCGGCCCGTACGCCTCGACCTGCGTGCCCCGGCGGCGCAGCCGCTCGGCGTACGCGTCCTGGTAGTCGGACATCGCGTTGGTGATGGCCCAGGCGACCTCGCCGGCGTGGCCGAAGTGCGCGATGCCGGGTATCCCGGGCACGGCGAGCCCGAGCACGTCGTACTCCGGGCAGGCCAGGCGGATCTGCTGGTAGATGCCGGGGGCCTCGATGAACCGGTGCGGGTCACCGGCGATCAGCGCGGCGCCGCTGGCGGTGTGTTCCCCGGTGAGCAGCCACCCGTTGCTGCCCGAGGTGACGTTACCGTCCACGGCGAACAGGCTGGCCGCCTGCGGGCCGAGCGTGCGCGCCACGTGTTCGCGCCAGAGTTTCGTGGGGAAGCCGGCGAACAGCACGTGGTGGGTGAGCCAGAGCGCGAGCGGCGTCCACGGCTGCCAGCGCCCGGGGGACAGGCCGGTGGCGGCGAACTCGGGTGCCCGCGCCGCGCCCTCGGCCAGGCCGGCGTTGACCCCGTCGACGTAGTGGCCCACCCACTCCGCGGTGGCCGGGTCGAGGGCGGCGTGGCAGCGTCGCGCGGTGTCGTCCAGCCGGGCCCGGCGGGCGAAGCTGTCCCAGGCCACGGCGTTCGCGCCGAGAAAGGCGGCGCTGGTGCCCTGCGAGCGGTGTCGTTCCACCTCGATCTGCCAGGCCCGGTCGTGGGCGGTGACCCGACCCTGCGCGTGGGCCAGCGATCCGGGATCGTCGGCGCGCAGGTGCGGGATCCCGTACGCGTCGCGGTAGCGACGTCCACTGTGCACCGGCGTGGCGGTCCGCTCGCTCATCGGGTCACCGTACCGGCCCGGGCCCGCGCCGCCGGGACCACCAGCGGGGTGCCTGTCTCCGGGTCGGCGATGACCCGGCAGGGCAGCCCGAAGACCTCCTCGACCAGGTCGGCGGTGACGATCTGCCGGGGCTCGCCGGCGGCGACCACCTGGCCGCCGCGCATCGCGATCAGGTGGGTGGCGTAGCGGGCGGCGTGGTTGAGGTCGTGCAGCACCGCGACCAGGGTGCGGCCCTGCTCCTCGTGCAGCCGCGCGCACAGGTCGAGCACCTCGATCTGGTGGGCGATGTCGAGGTAGGTGGTCGGCTCGTCCAGCAACAGCAGCGGGGTCTGCTGGGCCAGGGCCATGGCCAGCCAGACCCGCTGCCGCTGGCCGCCGGAGAGTTCGTCGACCCGGCGGTCGGCGAGGTCGGCGACGCCGGTCGCGGCCATCGACTCGGCCACGATCCGCTCGTCGTCGCGGGACCACTGCCGCAGCAGGCCCTGGTGCGGGTAGCGGCCCCGGGCCACCAGGTCGGCCACGCCGATGCCGTCCGGGGTGATCGGCGACTGCGGCAACAGCCCGAGCGTACGGGCCACCACGCGGGCCGGCCGCCGGTGGATGTCCTCCCCGTCGAGCAGCACCGACCCGGCGGCCGGCTTCAGCAGCCGGGACAGCGCGCGCAGCAGGGTCGACTTGCCGCACGCGTTCGGGCCGATGATGACGGTGAAGGACCGGTCCGGGACGGCGACGGTCAGGCCGTCGGCCACGACGCGCCGGTCGTAGGCGAGCCGCAGCCCGCCGCCGTCGAGCCGGGAGGTCGGCATGCTGGTTGCTCCGTTCTCGTTGGTGGTCGTCACAGCCGGCCGGCCCGGCGTTCGGTGGCCAGCAGCCAGACCAGGTAGCCGCCGCCGATCACGCCGGTCACCACGCCGACCGGGAGTTGGGCGGGGAAGGCCCGCACCGCCACCTGGTCCGCGGTGACCGTCAGCAGCGCCCCGGAGATCGCCGCGGGCAGCAGGTTGGTCCCCGGCGCCCGGGTCAGCCGCCGGGCGAGGTGCGGGGCGGTGAGCGCGACGAACGACACCGGGCCGGCGGCGGCGGCCGAGAGGGCGACCAGCAGCACCGCCGCGGCGAGCAGCACCATCCGCAGTCGGTGCACGTTCACCCCCAGCCCGGTGGCGGCGTCGTCGCCCAGTTCGGTCATTCGCAGCGCCGGGCCGCAGGCGAGCAGCACCGGCACCGCCACCACGAGGGCGGCCAGCAGCGGGGCGGCATTGGACCAGCCCCGGCCGTCGAGGCTGCCGGTGAGCCAGAGCATGGCGCGGGCCGCCTCCATCAGCGGCGCCCGGGTCAGCAGGTAGCCGTTGACGCCGGTGAGGATGGCTGACATACCGATGCCGACCAGGACCAGCCGGTAGCCGTGTACGCCTCGCCGCCAGGCGACGAGGTAGATCAGCAGCCCGGTGGTGATGCCGCCGAGTGCCGCGGCGCCGGCGAGGGCGGCGCTGCTGCCGCCGAGCACCACCACGACCAGCGCGCCGGTCGCCGCGCCCTGGGTGAAGCCGAGGATGTCGGGGCTGCCCAGCGGGTTGCCGACCAGCGACTGGAACACCGCGCCGGCCAGCCCCAGGGCGGCGCCGACGGCCAGTCCGGTGACCAGCCGGGGCAGTCTCAGCTGGGTGACGATGAACTCCTCGGCGGCGCTGCCGCCGCCGGTCAGGGTGCGTAGCACGTCGGCCGGCGTCATCGGGTAGTCGCCGTGGCCGACGGCCAGGACGCCCACCGCCAGCGTGAGCAGCCCGCACGCCAGGCCCACGGCGAGCGCCCGGGGGTGCAGCCGGAGGGAGAGCCGGCCCGGGGTACGGATCACGATCATGGGCGGGCCGTCGTCCGGGTGACCAGCCAGAGGAAGAGCGGGCCGCCGAGCACCGCGGTGACGATGCCGACCTGGAGTTCGCCGGGGCGGCCGAGGACCCGGCCGAGCACGTCGGAGCCGAGCAGCAGCATCGGGGCGAGCAGCCCGCAGTACGGCAGCAGCCAGCGCAGGTCCGGCCCGGTGAGGGCGCGCACCAGGTGCGGCACGATCAGCCCGACGAAGACGATCGGCCCGCAGGCGGCGGTGGCGGCGCCGCAGAGCAGGGTGATGGCGGCGATCACCACCACCCGGATCAGCGCCGGGCGCGCGCCCAGTGCCTGGGCGGTGTCCTCGCCGAGGGCCAACGCGTTCAGCGGCCGGGCGGCGGCCAGGGCGACCAGCAGCCCGACCGCGATGAACGGCAGCACCTGCCGCACGGTGTCGGTGTCGGCGCTGGCCAGCGACCCGACCGTCCAGAAGCGCAGCCGTTCCAGGCCGGCGGAGTCGAGCAGCATCACCGCGCTGACGTACGAGTAGAGGGCCGCGTTGAGCGCGGCGCCGGCCAGCGCCAGCCGGGCCGGGGTAGCCGAGCGCCCGCCGCCGACCGCGTACACGCCGACGGTCACCACGGCCGCGCCGAGAAGCGCGAACCACACCTGTCCGGTGCCACCACCGACGCCGAACAGCAGCGCGGCGGTGGCGATCGCGGCGGCGGCGCCGGCGTTGATGCCGAGCAGCCCGGGGTCGGCGAGCGGGTTGCGGGTCAGCGCCTGCATCGCCGCGCCGGCGACGCCGAGGGCGGTGCCGGCGAGCAGGCCGAGCAGCGTACGCGGCAGGCGCATCTGCCGCACCACGGCGTACTCGGCGGCGTCGCGGTCCAGCAGGGCGTGCCACACCTCGGACAGCGGGACGGGCTTGGCGCCGACCGCGATGCTGAGCACCGCGACGGCGAGCAGCGCCAGCGCGGCGGCGGCGAGACCGCTGGCCCGCAACGTGGCGCGGTGACGCGGCGGCGGGGCGGTCCGGGTCGACGCTTCGTCGGGTGGCGACTCGATGACGGACAGTGTGGACTCCAGTGGTGCGAAACGCCGATCGGGGCTTGACAGGAAGTTAGGTTAGGTTAGCCTAACCCCGGCTGTCCACGGTCCCCCGAGGCCCTGATCGAAAGACGACACGATGCCTGATCCCGTCTCCGCCCGCCGCCTCTCCCGCCGGGGGTTGCTCGCCGCTGGTGGCGCCGCCGCCGTGGCTGCCGTGCTCGCCGGCTGTGGCCGGGACGACGCCGTGAATCCCAACACGGACAACGGCTCTGGCCCGTGGTCGTTCACCGACGACCGCCCTGAGACGGTCACCGCCGAGACCCGGCCCGCGCGGGTGGTCGCCTTCACCGGCTCCGCCGCCGCGCTGGTTGATTTCGGACTCAGCCGGGAGGTGGTCGGCGTCTTCGGCGAGACCAGGCGGGCCGACGGCAGCGCCGACCCGCAGGCCGGCCAGCTGGACGTGGAGAGCGTGGAGATCCTCGGTAACGTGTGGGGCGAGTTCAGCGTCGAGAAGTACGCCGGGCTGCGCCCGGAGCTGCTGGTCACCCACATGTACGACCCGGGCGCCTACTGGTACGTGCCGGACGAGAGCAAGGACCAGATCCTCCCGCTCGCGCCGGTGGTCACCATCACCACCGCCCGGGTGCCGATGACCAAGCCGATCGAGCGGTACGCCCAGCTCGCCGAGTCCCTCGGCGCGGACCTGTCGGCGACCAGGGTCACCGACGCCAAGGCCCGCTTCGAGGCCGCCGCCGAGGCGGTACGCCAGGCGGTCAGGGCCAACCCGGGCATCAAGGTGATGGCCGCCTCCGGCAGCCCCGACCTGTTCTACGTCTCCAACCCCAAGGTCAGCACCGACCTGATGTACTTCGCCGACCTCGGCGTCGACATCGTGGTGCCCACCAAACTCGAAGCCGGCGACTATTTCGAGTCGCTCAGCTGGGAGAACGCCGGCAAGTTCCCGGCCGACCTGATCCTGCTCGACAACCGCAGCACCGCCCTGCAGCCGACCGACCTGGCCGCCAAGCCCACCTGGAAGCAGTTACCCGCCGTGCGGGCCGGGCAGGTCACCCCGTGGGACGCGGTACCCCGCTTCTCGTACGCCGGCGCGGCTCCGCTGCTGGAGGACCTCGCCAAGGCGATCCAGGGCGCGAAGAAGCTGACCTGACGCCCTGGGCGGCCGGCGGTGGGCCATCCACCGGCCGCCCATCCACCACCCTCACCGAACCGCAGCACCCGCCGCGCCATGCGTGGGCGGCGGGTTCCGGCTGCCCGAAACCGAACCGCCGAGCGTGGAGGACATGTCCATGACCCTGCCGGTGCACACCGCCGAGCCAACGCCGACCCGGGCGGCGACCGGGCCCACACCAGCCCGCGCCCACCTGCTCAACGACGGCACCGTCGCCGACTACCGCCGGGCCGTGACAGCCGGCGCCGACCGGGTGGCCCGCCGGGTGACCGAGGTGACCGGACCGTTCACCGGCGTACGCCCGGACGAGCTGGCCCCGCTGGTGGACGCGATCGACCTGGATCGCCCGCTCGGCGACACCACCGCGGCCCTGGACGAACTGGAGCAGGTCTACCTGCGCGACGCCGTCTGGTTCCACCACCCGCGCTACCTGGCCCACCTCAACTGCCCGGTGGTCATCCCGGCGCTGCTCGGCGAGGCGGTGCTCAGCGCCGTCAACTCCTCCATGGACACCTGGGACCAGAGCGCCGGTGGCACGCTCATCGAGCGGCGGCTGATCGACTGGACGGCCGCCCGGATCGGTCTCGGCCCGGACGCGGACGGCGTGTTCACCAGCGGCGGCACCCAGTCCAACCTGCACGCGATGCTGCTGGCCCGGGAGGAGGCCCTCGCCGGCGCGACTCCCGCCGACCGACGGGCAATGCAGCCCCGGCTGCGGATCGTCGCCTCGGCGGCGGGTCACTTCAGCGTGCAGAAGGCGGCCAAGCTGCTCGGCCTCGCCCCGGACGCGGTCGTGGTGGTGGAGACGGGGCCCGATCGGCGGATGCGTCCCGGCGCCGTCCGGCACGAGATCGCCCGCTGTCGGCGTGCCGGCCTGGTGGTGATGGCCGTGGTCGCCACCGCCGGCACCACCGACTTCGGCACCATCGACCCGCTCGACGAGATCGCCGAGGTGTGCGCCACGGCCGGGGTGTGGCTGCACGTGGACGCCGCGTACGGCTGCGGGCTGCTGGTCTCGCCCACCCGCCGGCACCTGCTCGACGGCGTCGAACGGGCCGACTCGGTGACCGTCGACTACCACAAGTCCTTCTTCCAGCCGGTCAGCTCCAGCGCGCTCGTCGTCCGCGACCGGCGGACGCTGCGGCACGCGACCTGGCACGCCGACTACCTCAATCCGGCCCGGATGGTGGCCCAGCGCATCCCCAACCAGGTCGACAAGAGTTTGCAGACCACCCGCCGCTTCGACGCCCTCAAGCTCTGGTTGACCCTGCGGGTGATGGGTCCGGACGCCGTCGGCGAGCTGTTCGACGAGGTGTGCGACCGGGCCGCGCAGGCGTGGGAGCTGGTTGCCGCCGATCCCCGGTTCGAGGTGCTGACCCGGTCGCCGCTGAGCACTGTGGTGTTCCGGTGGCGGCCCGTCGGGCCGGGGCGGGAGCTGGCAGACGCGGCGAACCTGCACGCCCGGGAGGCGCTGGCCGCCTCCGGCCTCGGGGTGGTCGCCGGTACCCGGGTCGACGGTCGCCAGTACCTGAAGTTCACCGTGCTCAATCCGGTGACGACCCGCGACGACGTCGGGTACGTGCTCGACCTGATCGCCGAGCACGCCGGCCGGTACGTGCACACCCACGCCACGTCGTCCGTCGCCGACCTCACCTGCCGGGTCGGCTGACCGTGTCGCCCGCCAATCCGAGCCTGGAGGACCGGATGTCCAGCTACGACTTCATCGGGATCGGCCTCGGCCCGTACAACCTGGGCCTGGCCTGTCTGACCGCGCCGATCGACGACCTCGACGGGCTGTTCCTGGAGGCCCGCTCCGATGTCGCCTGGCACCCCGGCATGCTGCTGGAGTCGTCCCGGTTGCAGACACCGTTCCTGGCCGACCTGGTCACCCTGGCCGACCCCACCTCGCCGTACTCCTTCCTCAGCTACCTCAAGGAGATCGGCCGGCTCTACCCCTTCTACATCCGGGAGAGCTTCTTCCCGCTGCGGGTCGAGTACGACGCCTACTGCCGCTGGGCCGCCGCGAAGCTGCCCAACCTGCGCTTCGGCCACCAGGTGACCGCGGTCGAGTACGACCCGACCGACCAGCGGTACGTGGTGACCGCCACCGTCGACGGTGGCACGGTGACCCACCGGGCCCGGCACCTGGTGCTCGGCACCGGCACTCCGCCGCACCTGCCGGCCGCCTGCGCCGGCCTGACCTCCGACGCGGTACACAACTCGCGCTATCTGGACCACCGCGACGCGTTGCAGGCCAAGAGCAGCATCACCATCGTCGGCAGTGGGCAGAGCGCCGCCGAGATCTACCACGACCTGCTCGGCGACATCGACACCCACGGCTACCAGCTGAACTGGGTGACCCGCTCACCGCGCTTCTTCCCGCTGGAATACACCAAGCTCACCCTGGAGATGACCTCACCGGACTACGTGGACTACTTCCACGCCCTGCCCGAACCCACCCGCTACCGGCTCGAAGCCGAGCAGAAGGGGCTGTTCAAGGGGATCTCCGCCGACCTGGTCGACGACATCTTCGACCTGCTCTACGCCCGCAGCGTGCCCGGCCCGGTGAACACCCGCCTGATGACCAACACCGAGCTGACCGCGGTGACGTACGACGAGGCCGCCGGCGTGCACACCCTCGGACTGCGTCACGTCGAGCAGGACCGGGAGTTCACCCTGGACACCGAGGGCCTGGTGCTGGCCACCGGCTACCGGTACCGGGTGCCCGCGTTCCTGGACCCGGTCCGGGACCGGCTGCGGTTCGACGGCCACGGCCGGCTCGACGTCGCCCGCAACTACAGCGTCGACCACACCGGGCGCGGCATCTTCCTGCAGAACGGCGGCACCCACACGCACAGCATCACCTCGCCCGACCTCGGCATGGGCCCGTACCGCAACGCGTGGATCATCCGGGAGATGCTCGGCCGGGAGCCGTACCCGATCGAGAAGTCGATCACCTTCCAGGAGTTCGGGGTGACGGTGTGAGCAGGATCCTCTACACCCGTCACGATCGGCGGCTCGGCGAGTTCGCCCTGCGTACGCTCGACGTGGCCGCCGACGCCCCGCTGCTGCACCGGTGGGTGACCCACCCGAAGGCGGTGTTCTGGCTGATGCAGGACGCCGACGTCGAGCGGGTCGCCGCCGAGTACCGGGCCATCGCCGCGCACCCGCACCACGACGCGTACCTGGGGCTGTGGCGCGGTGAGCCGGCGTTCCTCGTCGAACGCTACGACCCGGCCCGGGTGGAGCTGGTCGGGCTCCACGACGCCGAGCCCGGCGATGTGGGCATGCACTTCCTCTGCGCGCCGGCCGAGGCCCCCGTCCACGGCTTCACCACCGCGGTGATCACCACCGTGATGGCCTGGCTCTTCGCCGACCCCACGATCCAGCGGGTCGTGGTCGAGCCGGACGTACGCAACACCGCCGTGCACGCGCTCAACGCGGCGGTCGGTTTCCAGGTGATCGGACCGATCGCCAAGCCGGAGAAGACGGCCCTGTTGAGCATCTGCACCCGGGAACGGTTCGTGGCCGCCACCGTAGCGAAGGAGAACCGGTATGACCACGCGTGACCTGTCACCCACCTGTTCGCGACCGTGGGACTCCGCTTCGCCGCATTCCTCGCCCTCACCCGTCGCCCATCTGCGTCCGGAGATCTGGGAGCGGGCCAACCGGTTGCTGGTGCGCAAGGCCCTGGCCGAGTTCACCCACGAGCGGCTGCTCAGCCCCGAGCCGGTGGAACCGCCCGCCGACGCCGCCGGGCCGCGGTGGTACGCGGTGTCCGGCGACTCCGGCGCGGTCGAGTACCGGTTCGCCGCGCGGGTGCTGACCCTGGAGCACTGGGACATCGACCCGGAGAGCATCACCCGACGCCGGGGCGAGGAGGCGTTGCCGCTGGACGCGGTCGACCTCTGCCTCGACCTGCGCGACGCACTCGGCCTCACCGACCGGATCCTCCCGGTCTACCTGGAGGAGATCAGCTCCACCCTGGCCGGTATCGCGTACAAGCTGGACCGCCCGCTGCCGGGCGCGGCGAAGCTGGTCGAGGCCGATTTCCAGACCGTCGAGACGTCGATGACCGAGGGTCACCCCTGCTTCGTGGCCAACAGCGGCCGGCTCGGCTTCGGCGTCGACGAGTACCACCGCTACGCCCCGGAGGCCGCCCGGCCGGTCCGGCTGATCTGGCTGGCCGCGCACCGTGACCACGCCACCTTCACCAGCGCCGCCGACCTGGACTACGACACGCTCGTCCGCTCGGAACTGGGCGACGCGGTGCTCGCCGGGTTCGCCGAGACCATGGCCGGGCTCGGCCTGGACCTGGCCGACTACCTGCTCATCCCGGTGCACCCCTGGCAGTGGTGGAACAAGCTGTCGGTCACCTTCGCCGGGGAGGTGGCCCGCCGGCGACTGGTCCACCTCGGTGAGGGGCCGGACGAATACCTCGCCCAGCAGTCCATCCGTACCTTCTTCAACGTCAGCGACCCGCACCGGCACTACGTCAAGACCGCGCTCTCCGTGCTGAACATGGGCTTCATGCGCGGGCTGTCGGCGGCGTACATGGCGGCCACCCCGGCCATCAACGACTGGCTCGCCGACCTGATCGGCGGTGACGAGGTGTTCCGGGCCACCGGGTTGACGATCATCCGGGAGCGGGCCGCGGTCGGCTACCGGCACCGGCAGTACGAGGCCGCCACCGACCGCTACTCGCCGTACCGGAAGATGCTGGCCGCGCTCTGGCGGGAGAGCCCGGTGCCCGACCTCGCGCCCGGCCAGCGGCTGGCCACGATGGCGTCGCTGCTGCACGTCGACGCCGACGGCCGGTCCTTCGCCGCCGAGCTGATCGCCACCTCCGGGCTGGCGCCGGTGCGGTGGCTACGCCGCTACCTGAACGCCTACCTCACCCCGCTGCTGCACGCCTTCTACGCCTACGACCTGGCCTTCATGCCGCACGGCGAGAACGTGATCCTGGTGCTGCGGGACGGAGCGGTCGAGCGGGTGATCTTCAAGGACATCGCCGAGGAGATCGTCGTGATGAGCGCCGAGGCGGCACTGCCGCCCACGGTCGAGCGGATCCGGGCCGGCGTCCCGGAGGACTTGAAGTTGCTGTCGATCTTCACCGACGTCTTCGACTGCTTCTTCCGCTTCCTCGGCGCAACCCTCGCCACCCAGGGCGTCGTCGACGAGGACACGTTCTGGCGGGCGGTCGCCGACTGCGCCGCCGAGTACGCCGACCGGGTGCCGCACCTGGCCGACCGGCTCGCCCGCTACGACCTGTTCGCCCCCGAGTTCGCGCTGTCCTGCCTCAACCGGCTGCAACTGCGCGACAACCAGCAGATGGTCGACCTGGCCGACCCGTCGGCCGCACTGCAACTCGTCGGCGCCCTGACCAACCCGATCGCGCGCTTCGCCCCCACGGGCGGATAGGCGGCACCGGTCAGTCGCGGGACAGGTCGGCGAGGTCGCGGTCCAGCAGCTCGGCCAGCAGGGCGTGCCGGCCGGGATCGTTGTCCGGGGTGATGCCGCGGCTGGGCATCTCCACGGTCATCAGCAGGTGCAGGTGCATCCGGTACAACGCGAGCCGGCGGCGTGCCCCGTCGTCGAAGATCAGCGGCGTGCCGGTGGCGTCGGCGTACCCGCGCAGGAACGGGTGTGCCGGCTCGTCCTCGGCCCGCCGGAACAGCAGCGGGGAGACCAGGTCCAGCAGTGGGTCGCCGTAGAGGAACCGTTCGCCGTCGACCAGGCCGCACATCCGGTACGTACCGGCGGCGTCCGGGACGGTCAGCACGTTGCCGTCCCAGCAGTCGAAGTGCAGCAGGGCCGGGCGGCGTACCTGGTCGAGCAGGTCCCCGTGCCGGGCCACCAGGGCGCGGAACCGCTCCGCCGGCGCGGGCAGCGTCACCTTCCAGTCGACCGCGTCCGCCAGCAGGTCGTCGATGATCGCCGCGAACGCCGCCCGCCAGGTCGAACCGCCGGTGCGCCCGGCGTCGTACCCGAACCGGTCGCCGGTGATCCGGTGCAGGGCGGCCGTCGCCGCGCCCAGGTCGGCGCGGGCCGGCCCGTCGTCACCGTCCAGGTCGGGCAGGGCCCGCCCGGGCAGCCGGCCGGTGACCAGCCACTCGCCGAGACGCGGATCGTTGCCGTGGTGCAGCACCGGCGGCACCGGCACCTGCGGGGCCCGTTCGGCGACCAGCCGGAAGTAGCGGGCCTCGGCGGCGAGCAGGTCGGTCTCGTAGCGCAGCAGTCGTGCGGTGAGCGGCGGCGCGACCTTCAGCACCACGTCACGGCCGTCGTCGAGGCGTACCCACCACACCGCGGCGAAGCCGCCGCCGGCCAACGGTCCACAGTCGCGCAGCTGGCGGTCGGGGCCGAACGAGGCCCGGACGAACTCGGCCACGTCGTCGGGGGAGAGGTCACGTTGGGTGGGACTGATCGACGCCACCGGATCAGGGTAGGCGTGCTCGGTAGGCTTTATCCATGACGGTGCCACGTGAGCAGCGGCGGGTGTTCGGCGAGGTGGCCCACGCCTACGAGGGCGTCCGACCCGGCTACCCCGCCGAGATCCTGGGCCTGATCACCGCGTACGTGGGCCGGGCTGTGCGGACCGTGGTGGAATCGGGAGCGGGGACGGGCAAGGGCACCGCGCTGCTGCGCGGCCTCGGCGTACCGCTGACCTGCGTCGAACCCGACCCGGCGATGGCCGCGCTGCTGGCCCGCCGCTTCGACGGCGACGACCTGGTCTCGGTGGTGGTCAGCCGGTTCGAGGACTGGATCCCGCCGTCCGACGGCGTGGACCTGCTGGCCAGCGCGCAGGCCTGGCACTGGGTCGACCACACCCGGCGCACCCACCTGGCCGCCGAGGCGCTGGCCCCGGGTGGGGTACTCGCGGTCTTCGGGCACGACTACGGGTTCGTCGACGCCGACCTGCGCGCGCAGCTGAACCTGGTGTACCTGGAGTACGCGCCGGAGATCGCGGATCAGCCCGGACGGCCGGTCCACTCCCGCCACCCGGGCGCGTTCCGTCCCGAGGAACTGCGCGGTTCACCATGGTTCACCGACGCCGAGGAGCGGCGAGTGATGACGGTGGTGCGGTACGACACCGCCCGCTACCTGACCCTGCTGTCCACGTTCTCCCCGCACCGGATGCTGCCCGAGCAGCAGCGGTCCCGCCTGCACCGAGCCCTGGCCGACCGCGTCGACGCGCACGGCGGCGTCCTCGAGCAGAAGCTGACCACCTGGCTGTGGTTGGCGCGCAGAACCTAAGCGGGGCCGGAGCTGTCCCGCCGGACCAGCTCCGCGGCGAGCGACTCCAACCGAGGGCGGGACGCGCCCGCGTCGAGCGCCAGCGCCATCGCCCGGGCACCCATCTCCACCAGGGGCAGCCGGACGGTGGTCAGCGCCGGGGTGACGTCCCGGGCCATCGGCATGTCGTCGAAGCCGAATACGCTGACCTGGCCGGGCACGGCCACCGACCGGGAACGCAGCAGCGACAGCGCGCCGATGGCCATCGAGTCGTTGAGCGCCACGATCGCGGTCAGGCCGGGTTCCGCGTCGAGCAGGGCGGCGGCGGCGTCGGCGCCGCTGTCACGGTCGAAGTCGGCGTACCGGACGCGGTGCTCGGGCAGCTCGCGGCCGTGCTCAGTGAGCGCCTCGCGCAGCCCGGTCAGCCGGTCGGTCGTGGTGGTCAGCACCCGTGGCCCGGCCACCACCCCGATACCTTCGTGCCCGAGCCGGCACAGCTCCTGCCCGAGCAGCCGGGCACCGCTGTGATTGTCCGGCATCACCGCGTCGCCGGAGTGCTCGTGCCGGCCGATCACCGCGACCCGCCCGCCGGTGGCCTCGTACGCGGCCAGCTTCCCGTTGAGCAGCCGGGTGAAGTCGGCGTCGTGGTAGCCGGAGCCGGCCAGGATGATGGCCGCGACCTGGTGCCCGCGTAGCAGCTCGACGTACTCCAGCTCGCGCTCCGGGTCGCGGTAGCTGTTGCAGATCATCAGCAGCCGGCCCTGGTCCGTGGCGACCCGTTGCAGCCCTCGGGTGATCTCCGAGAAGTACGGGTCGGAGACGTCGTGCACGATCACGCCGACGGCGCCGCGGTGCGAGCGGGCGAGCAGCTGGGCGTGGGCGTTGGGCACGTACTGCAACTCGGCGACCGCCTGGAGCACCCGTTCGCGCAACTCGTCGGTGACCGGCTTGCTGCTGCCGTTGATCACACGGGACGCTGTGGCGGGTGAGACTCCGGCCCGCCGCGCCACATCGGACAGAGTCGCCACGTTCCGCCCCCCCTCACCCTCGTGCCGGCCACGCGCCCGGCGGCATGCGTCACCGTACCGCAGGGAAGGCCCTTTCCTGATCAGGTGGTTCGGGCAGCTCACGGCCCCTCGTTCCGGGGCGGCCCGCGGCTGGAACCCCCACTGCACCGGAGGACCTACGATCCTCGAGCCGGGCGACTAGCTGGCTGTGGTGCGGGTGGCGAGGGCGTCGACCAGTCGGCGGGTGGAGCCGGCCAGGTTCCAGCGCTCGGCCAGCTCGATGAGCCGGTCCGGGGCGGCCGGCGCCACCGGCAGCTCGGTGGGCAGCGGCGGCAGCGGCACGTCCAGGGCGACCCGGACCACCTTCGGGGCCACCGCGAGATAGTCCCGCGCGGCGACGAGCTTGCCGCGCAGCCCGGGGGCGAAGCCCGAGGTCGGGTCGTCCAAAGCGGCGAGGATTCCGGCGATGTCGCCGTACCGGTCGACCAGCCGGGCGGCGGTCTTCTCGCCGACCCCGGCCACCCCGGGCAGCCCGTCGCTCGGATCGCCGCGCAGGGCGGCGAACTCGGCGTACCGGTCGGCCGGGACGCCGTACCGGGCCCGGACCGCGGTGTCGTCGCAGTCGTCCAGCTTGGCCACGCCGCGCCCGATGTAGAGCAGCCGCACCCCGCGGGTGTCGTCGACCAGCTGGAACAGGTCCCGGTCGCCGGAGACCACCTCCACCGGGCCGGGTTGGGTGACCGACAGGGTGCCGAGCACGTCGTCGGCCTCGTAGCCGGGCGCGCCGACCACGGTGATGCCGAACGCGTCGAGCACGTCGAGGATCATCGGCACCTGCGGGGTGAGCGTGTCCGGCACGACCTCGCCGCCCTGCGGCGCCACCCGGTGCGCCTTGTACGAGGGCAGCAGCGCCACCCGCCAGTCCGGCCGCCAGTCGTGGTCCATCGCGCACACCATCCGCCCCGGCCGCCGGGTGCGGACCAGGTGGGCGAGCATGTCGAGGAACCCGCGTACGGCGTTGACCGGCTGGCCGTCGGCGGTCTTCGCGGCCGACTCGGGGATGCCGAAGTACGCCCGGAAGTAGAGACTGGGTGCGTCGACGAGCATGATCGGGGTCTGCTGTGCCACGCCCGACAGCCTGACACAACCCACCGACATCGGGAGCGACGGCACGTCGGGGGCCACCAGGAGGACGCGATGACCGCACCGGCCCGGCTGACGTTGACCACGGTCAACCTGAACACGCCCGACCCGGCCGCGCTGGCGCGCTTCTACGCGCGGCTGCTCGGCTGGGACATCGAGGTCGAGGAGGCCGACGACGTCATTCTGCGCTCGACCGACGGCGGGGTGGGCCTGTCCTTCCAGCGCGAGCCGGCGTACGTGCGGCCGACCTGGCCGGCCGAGGCCGGCCGGCAGCAGATGATGATGCACCTGGAGATCGGCGTCGAGGACCTGGACGGTGCCCTGGCCCACGCACTGGACTGCGGCGCCACCCTGGCCGCGTTTCAGCCGCAGGAGGACGTGCGGGTCTGCCTGGACCCGGACGGCCACCCGTTCTGCCTCTGGCTGATGGAATAGCCTCGGCCCACCCGGCGGGTGGCTGACGCGGTGGGGGAACCGGGACCTCCCGGCTCCTGATTCCCCAAACGACCGTTAAGCTGAACGAGTGGGAACCGAGGAGCTGTATCCGCCGCAGCGGCTGGCCGCCGCGCAGCACGCCACCGCCGCCGCCGGCCTGGACGCGTTGCTGCTCAGCCCCGGCTCCGACCTGCGCTACCTGACCGGTTACGACGCGCACGCCGGCGAGCGACTGACCCTGCTGGTGCTGCCCGCCGAGGGCGAGCCGACGCTGATCGTCCCGACCCTGGAACGGCCGGCGGCCGAGGCGTCCCCGGCACCGGCCACCGGCGTACGCATCGTCGACCATCCCGACGGGGCCGACCCGTACCCGCTGGTCTCCGCCGCGCTCGGCGGGCCGGTCGGCGCGGTGGGGCTGGCCGACCGGATGTGGGCCGAGCAGGTCCTCGCGCTGCGCGCTGCGCTGCCCGGCGCCGGGCAGCGGCTCGCCTCCGAGGTGCTGCGGGAACTGCGGATCCACAAGTCGCCGGCCGAGATCGCGGCGCTCGCCGAGGCCGGCGCGGCGATCGACGCCGTGCACGCCCGGATGGGTGAGTGGCTGCGGCCGGGGCGTACCGAGGTCGAGGTGGCCGCCGACATCGCCGCGGCGATCCGCGCCGCCGGGCACGTCACGGTCGACTTCGTCATCGTCGCCGCCGGCCCGAACGGGGCGAGCCCGCACCACGGCACCTCCGACCGGCCGATCGGTGCCGGCGAGCCGGTGGTGGTGGACATCGGCGGCACGATGCCCTCGGGCTACCGCTCCGACTGCACCCGCACCTACGTCGCCGGCGGCCGACCGCCGGCCGAGTTCCTGGACTACTACGCGGTGCTGCACGACGCGCAGCGCGCCGCCGTGGCGGCGGTCCGCCCCGGCGTGAGCGCCGAGGCTGTCGACGCCGCCGCCCGCGAGCCGATCGCCGCCGCCGGGCACGGCGACGCCTTCCTGCACCGCACCGGTCACGGCATCGGGCTGGACGGCCACGAGGAGCCGTACGTGGTGGCGGGCAACGACCGCCCGCTGGCGGCGGGGATGGCCTTCTCCGTCGAACCGGGGATCTACCTGGCCGGGCGGCACGGCGCCCGGATCGAGGACATCGTCGTCTGCACGACGGACGGCGTACGACGGCTCAACACCACCCCCACGGAGCTCATCGCACTATGACTGTCGACCGGATCCTGCCCACCGACGAGGCCCACGACCTGCTGGAACTGGCCACCGAGATCGCCGACCGGGAACTCGCGCCGAAGGTGGTCGAGTTCGAGGAACGCGCCGAGTTCCCCCGGGAGGTGCTGCGCACCCTGGGCCGGGCCGGCCTGCTCGGCCTGCCGTACGGTGAGGAGCACGGCGGCGCCGCCCAGCCGTACGAGGTCTACCTGCAGGTGCTGGAGATCCTGGCCAGCCGCTGGCTCGCGGTCGCCGAGGCGGTCAGCGTGCACACCCTGTCCTGCTACCCGGTCGCCGCGTTCGGCACCGACGAGCAGCGCAAGCTGCTGCCCGACATGATCGGCGGCGAACTGCTCGGTGCGTACTGCCTGTCGGAGCCGCAGGGCGGTTCGGACGCCGCCGCGCTGACCACGAAGGCGGTCCGCGACGGGGACGCGTACGTCGTCTCCGGCACCAAGGCGTGGATCACCCACGCCCAGGTTGCCGACTTCTACAACATCTTCTGCCGCACCGGCGGCCCCGGCCCCCGGGGCATCTCCTGCCTGCTCGCCGACCGGGCCACGGCGGGCATCCACCCGCAGGCCACCGAGCGCACCATGGGCCTGCGGTCCTCGCCGGTGGCGCAGCTCGCCTTCGACGACGCCCGGGTGCCGGCCGACCGGCTGATCGGTGGCGAGGGGATGGGCTTCACCATCGCTATGTCCGCCCTGGACTCCGGCCGGCTGGGCATCGCCGCCTGCGCGGTCGGGCTGGCCCAGGCGGCGCTGGACTACGCGGTGGAGTACGCCCGGGAGCGCCAGCAGTTCGGCCGGTCGATCATCGACTTCCAGGGCCTCGGCTTCATGCTGGCCGACCTGGCCACCCAGATCTCCGCCGCCCGGGCGTTGATGCTCGCGGCGGCCCGGCTGCGCGACGCCGGGCGGCCGTACTCGATCGAGGCGGCCAAGGCGAAGCTGTTCGCCACCGATGTGGCGATGCGGGTGACCACGGACGCGGTGCAGGTGCTCGGCGGTGCCGGCTACGTGGCCGACCATCCGGTGGAGCGCTACATGCGCGAGGCGAAGGTGTTGCAGATCGTCGAGGGCACCAACCAGATCCAGCGTCTGGTGATCTCCCGGGCACTGGCGAAGGGCTGACCGAGCGTGACGCCCGGCGGGCCTGTCGTCGCGTCGGCGCCGCTTTCCCGGTAGGTTGCACGCCGTGGAGGAGATCGACCGCGCCATCGTCACCGCGCTGACCGCCGACGGTCGGCTGTCGTACACGGACCTCGCGGAGAAGGTGGGCCTGTCGGTTTCCGCCGTGCACCAGCGGGTGCGCCGGCTGGAGCAGCGCGGTGTGATCAAGGGCTACACCGCCCAGGTCTCCTTCGAGGCCCTCGACCTGCCGCTGACCGCGTTCGTGGCGATCCGGCCGTTCGACCCGTCGCAGCCCGACGACGCGCCGGAGCGGCTGGCCCACCTGCCTGAGATCGACTCATGTTACTCGGTGGCGGGGGAGGACTTCTACCTGCTGCTGCTGAGAGTGGCCGGCCCGGCCGACCTGGAGCGGGTGCTCCAGGAGATCCGTACCTCGGCCAATGTCACCACCCGGACCACCGTGGTGCTCTCCACTCCGTACGAGCACCGCCCGCCGAAGGTCGCCTCCGAGCCCTCGAACCAGCATCGGCACCGGGGCGCCCCGGCTGAATAGGCGGGTTCGCCAACACGAAACGGCTGATTCGCTACCACCCGACCAGCGGCACCTGTCGGACGGACGTTTCCAGCGTCTGGCCTTTGGGTCGCCGTCGCCTGCTCAACGATGAGCGACAGCCGCCTGACGGGTCCTCGGAATCGGTGGGTTGCATGATCAACTTATCAGGTGAGGAGATCTATAATCCAACCCTGCTTGTGCCGGAATCCGATTTGGACATTGAGATCGCGCTGCTTCTGCGACCGATGTTGTCCCTGGTGGCGGTGCCACCCAGGTCGCTTTGCGTGCGTTCACGGGGAGGATTGAAAATGTGCCGATCAACGCGATCGCGGCTGCGCCCGAAGGCGTCCGGAGCCCGCTGGTGACTCGAAGCGTAATCCCTTCAGATGAAGATCAGGTTAACGCGGCGCGGATTGCGGCAGAACAGCCCGGCGAACCGGCGGGGCGCGGTGAACTGGCCGCGGTGGAAGAACTCGTCGTCAAGGGCTCGGCGGTGACGACTTCGAAGCCGGGCGGGTCCGGGTTCCGCAGCTGGCTTGCGAGGCGACTGCCCGCCTTGACGGCCGAACTACTGGCCCTTTTCGCCCTGTTGCTGGCGGCGGTGGGGAATTCTCCCCTCTGGGCGCTTCCCCCGGCCGTTGCCACGTTCGGTCTGCTGGGGTGGATGTGGTTTGGCGTGCTGCGCGGCGGCCCAGTGCCGTCCGGAAAGTCCGTTGTATCGCGAATTCTCCTGCTCGCGTGCGCGTGCCTGGTCGGTGCGGTACACGGCAGCCTTGATCCCTTCATGGTCGCTGGCATCGGCTTCGCCGCCCTGGCGGGGCTCGCCGAGTCCCCATTGGCGGTCCTGGCACGTGGTACCCAACCCGTCACGGCCAACCTGCCCGGAACCGGATCGCGATCCATCCGTCGTCCGAGTACCAGCCGCGTCGCGCTGGTAAACAGCGCTGTCGTGCTTGTGGCACTGGCCTGCGCCTTTGCGGACAATCTTGGGGTGGTCGTGCTTGCTGCAGCGACCGCGGCCCTCGGGTTGGTTGCGTTCACCGGCGCCCAGGCGCTGACTCGGTCATGGCGGTGGCGGGACGTTGAAAGCAGACTGCCCGCCCTGGTGGCCGACTATCAGCCGGTCTTCCTCCTGCATTGGCACGCCGCCGCCGGTACCGAGTACCAGATCGGCATGTGGCTTCCCTACCTTGAGCGCCTCAGCAAGCGATTCATGGTCGTGGTACGCACCGAGCACAACTTCGCCGAGGCGGCACGCCTGACCAGCGTCCCCGTGATCCTGCGTCGGAGTGCCAGTCAGCTCGATGATGTGATCGCCGCCTCACTCCGCGCTGCTTTCTACGTGAACAACGCAACCAGGAACAACGACGTCATCCGGTACACGAACCTGACGCACATTCAGCTCAACCACGGTGACAGCGACAAGGTGCCGAGTCACAACCCGGTCTTCCGGATGTACGACAAGAACTTCGTCGCCGGCCAGGCCGCGATCGACCGGTTCGCCGCCAACGGCGTGAAGATGCCGGCGGAGATGTTCGCGATCGTGGGTCGCCCGCAGGTGGAAGACGTCGCGATCGCCACCGAGCCGATCTCCTCGATCGCCAACCCTCGCGTTCTGTACGCACCGACGTGGGCCGGCTTCAACGCCGACTCGAACTATTCGTCGCTGCTGGTCGGCTACGACATCGTCAAGGCGCTGGTGGCTCGCGGTTGCAGTGTCGTCTTCCGGCCCCATCCGTACTCCCGGCGGTCCCCAGAAATGGACCACGAGTGTGAGCGCATCCGCACGCTGCTGGCAGACGACCGGATCGCGGGTGGACGACCGCATGTCTTCGGTCCCGAGGCCGAGACGAAGATGTCGGTGGTGGACTGCTTCAACGCGTCCGACGTGATGGTGTCGGACGTGTCGAGTGTGGTGGCCGACTACCTGTACTCGGAGAAGCCGTTCGCGATGGTGGCCGTCTCGACGCCGGCGGCTACGTTCACGGATTCGTTCCCGCTCGGCCGGGCGAGCTACGTGATCGACGCCTACGGCGGCCGGGTGCGGGGGCTCGACGCCGCCCTGGACGACCTGCTCGGCCGGGACCCGCTCGACACCACCCGCCGTGACCTCAAGAAGTACTACCTCGGGGACATCCCGGCGGAGCAGTACGCGCAGCACTTCGTCGACGAGGCGTCGCGCTACGTCTGATCCCGCGACCGGCATCCGATGCTGCCAGCGGCATCGCCGCCCACGATTGGTTCCGGTTCAGCGTCAACGCCGAACCGGAACCAATCGTGCATTAGTGGCCGGTGGACAGAATCGTGCCAAACCGGTCGAATAAGATCGACAACACCCTACCCCCGGTGCCTCTGACTCACAGCGAACGGGGCTAGGATCCATCCCTGATTCTGCGGAAGTGAGACCCGATCGCGGGCCGACGCCGCGCCGACGGCCGGTGTCGTCTCGTGGTGCCTCGGCACCCGATGCGGGTCCTCAAGGGGAGGATGCAATGTACCGATCGATGCGGTCGCGGTTCAGCCGGACGGTGCCCGGAGTCCGCTCATGACTCGTATCCTCATCCGCGCCGGCAAGAACCCACTGACACCACTCTCCCACGAGCAGAGCCTCTCCACATCCCGGCTGGGTGTCTTCGGGTCGAACTCTGGGAACATGTTGTTCTACAGCGCGGTGTACCGGGTCCTCAGCGTGCCCGGCACCGAGGTTGTCGCCAACTCCTACGTGCACGAGCGTCCGGTACACCGGAGGACCTACATCAACCGGACGAACGAGGAGTTCGACCGGTTCGTCCTGCCGATGGCGAACTCGTACCGGGAGACCTTCCTGCCGCACCTGCAGCGGCTCGCCGAGGTCATCGAGCGGCTGACGATTCCCGTCACGGTGGTCGGCATCGGCGCCCAGCTGCCGTACGGCACCGAGTTCGACACGCTCCCCGACGACTACAAGAAGATCGTCACCCGGTTCACCCGGGCCGTTCTCGACCGGTCCGCGTCCATCGGTGTCCGTGGCGAGTACACGGCGCGGATGTTGAAGTACCTGGGCTTCGGCGACGAGCACGTGCGGGTTATCGGTTGCCCCTCGATGTTCGGCAACGGGCCGC
Source organism: Micromonosporaceae bacterium KJ-029 (assembly GCA_005402585.1). Lineage (GTDB taxonomy): Bacteria > Actinomycetota > Actinomycetes > Mycobacteriales > Micromonosporaceae > Micromonospora. The sequence goes on from BIFP01000051.1 coordinate 286,824, forward strand.
TGGGGCCGCTGGTACGCAAGGTCGACTACCTGCGCTACGACAGCCCGCTGGCCATCTCGTACACCCCGAAGGTCAAGGGGGTCGACCGGCTGGTCGAGGCCAACACCAACCGCTACGCCAACAGCGTCATCGTGCCCCAGCAGCATCAGCGGCTCGCCCTCATGCTCTGGGGTGAGAACCCGGCGAAGATCCCCAACAAGCGGATGCCGATCCACACCGACCATCCGCTCTACGAGAACGACCGGATGCGGTTCTTCGTGGACGCCTCGACCTGGGTCGAGTTCATGGCCGAGCAGCACTTCGCGTTCGGCACGCGTATCCACGGCAACGTCGCCGCCGTCCTGGCCGGTACGCCGGCCGTCGTGCTGGCCCACGACTCCCGCACCGTCGAGCTGGCGGAGTACCACGGCATTCCCTACCGCCTCTACGCCGACCTGCCGCCCGACGTCGATGCGCAGCAGCTCTACCAGGAGGCGGACTTCGACGTCTTCGCGACGCGGCAGGCCGAGACCTTCGAGACCTACGTGCGCTTCCTCGAGCACAACGACCTGGAGCACGTGTTCCAGCCGGGCAAGGAGAACCCGGCCTACGACAAGGCGCTTGCCGCCGCCGAGTTCCCCGGCCCGGTCCACACGCTGATGGCCTCGGACGTGACCGGTCGGCGGCAGGTGATGTCCCGCCTGCGCTGGCTGCGGCAGGGACACGACGGCGACCTGCAGCGGCCGGCCTACGAGTTCCAACCACCGTTCCGCGAACCGCGCGCACTGAATTCGCTCGAGGAGCGGGTTAGTCAACTGGAGAAGGAGCTGAAGTTGCAGCAGAACTTCCTGGCGAGCTGGCGGGGCCGGGTCAGCCGGGCGCTGCGGATCGTCCCGTCGTCGACGGGGGTCCGACGGTGACGACTTCGAAGCCGGCTCGATCCGGGTTCAGCGGGTGGCTGATCGGCCGCCTGCCCATCCTGTCGGCCGAGGTGCTGGCCCTTGCCGCCCTGCTGCTGGCGGCGGTGGGCGACTCCCGCCTCTGGGCGCTTCCCCCGGCCGTCCTCGCGATCGGCCTGCTGGGCTGGACGTGGCGGGGCGCACTGGGCGGCGGTTCGGTCTCCTCCGGACAGTCCCTTGTGGTGCGGATCCTTCTGCTTGCCTGCGCTTATCTGCTCAGCGCCGTGCACGGTGGCCCCGATCCCGCCCTGACCGTCGCCGTCGCCGTCGCGGCCGTGGCGATTCTCGGGGAGTCGCCGTTGGGGGCCGTCGCCCGTTCGGTCTACTCCGTCTCGGCCCACCTGCCCGGAATCACCGCGCGGGCTTTCCGCCGCCCCAACACGAGCCGGGTCGTGATGGTCAACGGCGCCGCGGTCGTCGTGGTTCTCGGCTGCGCGTTCATCGGCACCCTCGGGGTGATCGCGCTGGCGGTGTCGGCGGCGGCGCTTGCGTTGGTCGTGTTCACCGGGTCGCAGGCGCTGACGCGGGTCCGGGCGCGGCACGCCAGCGAGACGAAGCTGCTGGATGCGCTGACCGCCTACGAGCCGGCCTTTCTGGTGCACTGGAACGCGCCCGCCGGGACCGCGTACCAGATCGCGATGTGGCTGCCCTACCTGGAGCGCCTCGGCAAGAAGTACTTCGTCCTGGTCCGCAGCGAAGCCAACTTCAACGAGGTGGTGGGTCTGACCAAGGCACCGGTGGTACTCCGGACGGGGCTGACCGACATCGACAGCGTCATCGCACCGTCGCTGCGGGCGGCCTTCTACGTCAACACCGCGACGAAGAACAACCACGTCATCCGGTACACGAACCTGACGCACATTCAGCTCAACCACGGTGACAGCGACAAGGTGCCGAGTCACAACCCGGTCTTCCGGGTGTACGACAAGAACTTCGTCGCCGGCCAGGCCGCGATCGACCGGTTCGCCGCCAACGGCGTGAAGATGCCGGCGGAGATGTTCGCCATCGTCGGTCGCCCGCAGGTGGAGAACGTCGCGATCGCCACCGAGCCGATCTCCTCGATCGCCAACCCCCGCGTTCTGTACGCACCGACGTGGGCCGGCTTCTACACCGACTCCAACTACTCGTCGCTGCTCGTCGGCTACGACATCATCAAGGCCCTGGTGGCTCGCGGTTGCAGTATCGTCTTCCGGCCGCACCCGTACAGCCTGCGGTCCGCCGATCTGGCCCGGGAGTGTGGGCGCATCCGGACGCTGCTGGCCGAGGACCGCCGGGTGAACGGCCGACCGCATGTCTTCGGTCCCGAGGCCGAGACGAAGATGTCGGTGGTGGACTGCTTCAACGCGTCCGACGTGATGGTGTCGGACGTGTCGAGTGTGGTGGCCGACTACCTGTACTCGGAGAAGCCGTTCGCGATGGTGGCCGTCTCGACGCCGGCGGCTACGTTCACGGATTCGTTCCCGCTCGGCCGGGCGAGCTACGTGATCGACGCCTACGGCGGCCGGGTGCGGGGGCTCGACGCCGCCCTGGACGACCTGCTCGGCCGGGACCCGCTCGACACCACCCGCCGTGACCTCAAGAAGTACTACCTCGGGGACATCCCGGCGGAGCAGTACGCGCAGCACTTCGTCGACGAGGCGTCGCGCTACGTCTGATCGAGAGCGCGGCGACACCGCCCGCTGACCGGCTCCGGTTCCACGGCAACGCGGAACCGGAGCCGGTTTTGTTCAGTGCCGAGCCGTCGACTCGGTCTCGACGGGCAGGGGAGCGGGCTGGTTCCACCGGAGGATGACCCGCCGCCCGTGTTCCTGGCCGAGCAGGCTGAGGGTGGCGGTGTCCAGGCGGAGCAGTCCGCCGGCCGAGGGTGGCAGGGCGATCCACCGGGCGGCCAGCACGCGCATCGAGTGGGCGTGCCCGACCAGGGCGACGGTGCCCCGGTCGAGCAGTGGATGCAGCTTGGTGAGCAGCCGGTCGAGACGCTCACCGACCTGACTGGGGGACTCCCCGCCCGGGCAGCCGTCGGACCAGAGGCTCCAACTGGGATGCTCGTCGTGGATCTCGGCGGTGGTGCGTCCCTCGTACTCGCCGTAGTTCCATTCGGCCAGGTCCTCGTCGGTGCCGGTGACGGTGAGCCCGGCGAGCTGGGCGGTACGCAGCGCCCGGTTGCGCGGGCTGGTCAGCACCGCGACGAACCGTTGTCCGGCGAGGGCGGAACCGAGCGTGCGTGCCTGTCGTTCACCGTCGGGGGTCAGTTCCAGATCGGTGTACGAGGTGTGCCGGCGACTGGCGCTCCAGGTCGTCTCACCGTGCCGGATCAGCAGGATCTGTCCCATCCGTCCAGTTAACCAGTCCCGACTTCGCGCCGTTCACCTAGCTTCCTAGGACGCCTTACGCGATGTGAGCACCACCATGGGTTTTGATCAGCCGGTCAGGGGCACACCGCAAAAGAGGGGCACTGACGGCCCCGCCGGCGGAGCAGAGGAGGCGACATGAGCTTCACCGACAAGGCGAAGAACAAGACTCAGGAAATGACCGGCGCCGCTCAGGAGCGCATCGGCGACATGACCGACAACGAGCGGATGCGGGCCGAGGGCGCCACCAAGCAGAGTGAGGCCCGGGCGCGGCAGGCCGGCGAGAATATGAAGGCCGCCGGGCGTAACGCCAAGGACGCCTTCACGAAGTGACCGCCTCGACTGGACGGGCCGGCTGTCAGCCGGCCCGTCCAGTCGTGCAGGCCCGCTTCGGACGCGGTGGGAATCAGGCCGGCCTGGCGAGGGCGTGCGGACGCCGGCGGCCGGTGGGTGGTGGAAGCGGCGTCACCCCCGCACGCCGGGTTGGCGACGGGGGTGACGGGTGGTACGGGTCAGTCGTCGCGGTGGGTCTGCCACCACCGCTGCCCGGCCTCGGGCAGGGTGTCGATCGGGTCGTAGTAGGCGTAGCGCTTGCTGAGCGCCTCCAGGTCGGCGGACTCGATGGAGGTGCGGTAGTTCTTGGTCCAGTAGGAGATGCCGCGCTCCCGGTCGTACTCGGTGATCATGTGGACCCAGCGCTTGCCGACGAAGGGCACGTCGCAGACGATCCGTGGGGTGGCGTAGCCGGGCAGGTAGCCCATGATGTCGTGCTGGAGCTGCTGGGCGTGCCAGACCGGAACCCGCCAGTGCTCGGCGTTGGGGATCATGTCGCACATGTAGAAGTAGTAGGGCAGGATGCCGGCCTCGCCCTGTAGCGCGAAGCAGAGGTCGAGCAGGTCGGTGGTGGTGGCGTTGACTCCGCGCATGAGGACACCCTGGTTGCGTACGTCGCGTACGCCGACGTCGAGGGCGGTCTGGGCGGCCTTGGCGACCAGCGGGGTGAGCGACTGGGCGTGGTTGACGTGGGTGTGGATGGCCAGGTTGACGCCGCGCCGGGCGGCGGTGCGGGCGACTCGTTCCAGGCCCTCGACGACGTCGGGCTGGAGCCAGTGCTGGGGCAGGCCCATGAGGGCCTTGGTGGCGAGCCGGATGTCGCGGATGGTCTCGATCTCCAGCAGCCGCATCAGGTACGACTCGAGGTTGCGCCAGGGCACGTTGGCTACGTCGCCGCCGGAGACGACGACGTCGCGGACGCCGGGGTGGGCCTTGAGGTAGCTGATGTGGGCGTCGTACCGGTCGACCGGCTTGAGGGTGAGCTTGAGCTTGTCGACGGCGGGGGTGGAGTTGCCGACCAGGTCCATCCGGGTGCAGTGCCCGCAGTACTGGGGGCAGGTGGAGAGCAGTTCGGCGAGGACTTTGGTGGGGTAGCGGTGGGTGAGGCCCTCGGCGACCCACATGTCGTGTTCGTGTAGTGAGTCGCGGCTGGCGTACGGGTGGGACGGCCAGTCGGTGCGCCGGTCGGAGGCGACCGGGATCATGTAGCGCCGGATCGGGTCGGCGAGGAACGCCTCGGTGGTGAGTGGGGCGAACGGCACCATCGTGTTGATCATTTGCGGCGGTACCAGCATCGACATGGTCGCCAGGGCGCGCTGGTCGGCTTCGAGGTCGGCGTAGAAGGTCTCGTCGACGGTGTCTCCGAGCACGGTGCGCAGCTGCTTGATGTTCTTGACGCAGTTGACGCGCTGCCACTGGGCGTTCTCCCACTGGTCGCGGGTGACGTGGCGCCAGCCGGGGAAGCGGGTCCAGTCGGGCTCGACGAGCGGGTTGCGGCGGTATTCGTACGGCTGGCCGGTGAGCATGTTGTCGGGGGCCGGCTGGGGTGCCGGGATGGTCTGCACCGGCGGTTGGGTCTGGGTCACGGCCCCTCCTCTGGTTTGCTGGGGTGTTCGGCGGACCTGGGTGATCAGCGGATCGCAAGGCTACTGGAAAATATCCGGTGAAGAAATTAGTCTGCCGGAAGTTTTCCCGCCACGCGAGTCCAGGTCAGGGCTTCGGGCGGCCGAACAGGGGAGGTCGGCGTGACGTCACCGGTGGGTCTGCACCGTGTCGTGGAACCGGCGGGTGTGCTGCCACAGGCCGCCTGGCGGTTGGACGCGCGGCGGGAGATCGCGCCCAACGAGGTGCGGATCCGGGTCGAGCGGCTGAACCTGGACGCGGCGAGCTTCCGGCAGTTGTGGGAGAAGCACGGCGGTGACGGCGACGCGGTTCGCGCCGAGGTCCTCGACATCATCTCGACGCGGGGGAAGATGCAGAACCCGGTCACCGGGTCGGGCGGCATGTTGATCGGCACGGTCGAGGAGACCGGCCGCCGCTCCCCGTTGGGGCTCAAGCCCGGTGAGCGGGTTGCCACGCTGGTGTCGCTGACGCTGACCCCGCTGGTGGTGACCGACGGGCTGGCCCGTTGGGACGGGCGCAGTGAGCAGGTGCCCTGCGACGGGTGGGCGATCCTGTTCGCCCGGTCGATCGCGGCGGTGCTGCCGGAGGATCTGGATCCGCAGCTGTCCCTGGCGGTGCTGGACGTGTGCGGGGCGCCGGCGTTGACCGCCCGGGTGGTGTCGCGGTACGTGGCCGAGCGGGCGGCGCAGCCGGGGGCTGGGCCGGTCACGGTGGCGGTGATCGGCGGTGCGGGCAAGAGCGGTTCGCTGTCGCTGGCGGCGGCGCGGCGGGCGGGTGCGGGTCGTACGGTCGGGGTGGTGCCGGTGGCCGCGGAGCGGGACGCGCTGGTGGCGGCGGGCCTGGCCGACGCGGTGGTGCTGGCCGATGCCCGGGATCCGGTGGCGTTGTCGACGGCGGTGACCTCGGCGCTGGGTGTCCCGGCGGACGTGACGGTGGTCTGCGTGGACGTGCCGGGCTGCGAGCACGGCGCGGTGCTGGCGACCGCGGACGGCGGCACGGTGATCTTCTTCTCGATGGCGACGAGTTTCGCGGCGGCGGCGTTGGGTGCGGAGGGCCTGGCGGCGGACGTGACGATGCTGGTCGGTAACGGGTACGTGCCGGGGCACGCGGAGCTGGCGTTGGGGTTGTTGCGCGGCGAGCCGGGGGTGCGTGGTCTTTTCGAGGCGCGGCTGGCGGCAGACTGAGGCCATGACGAACAACCCCTCGACGTTGTACCGCGGTGGAGTGCTGCACTGTCCGGCGGATCCGTCCGCGACGGCCTTGTTGGTCCGGGACGGGCGGATTGCCTGGTTGGGTGCGGGCGCGGACGCCCCGGCCGCGGATCGGGTGGTGGAGCTGGACGGGGCGTTGGTGACGCCGGCGTTCGTGGACGCGCACGTGCATGTCAGTGACACCGGGTTGGCGTTGTCGGGGCTGGACCTGTCCGGGGTGCGGTCGGCGGGTGAGCTGCTGGACGCGGTGGCGGCGTTCGCGGCGGGGCTGCCGGTGGACGCGGTGGTGCTGGGGCACGGCTGGGACGAGTCGACGTGGTCGGTGTCGCGGCCGCCGGGTGCGGCGGAGTTGGGGCGGGCGGCCGGTGGGCGGCGGGTGTACCTGTCGCAGGCGTCGATCCATTCGGCGTTGGTGTCGTCGGCGTTGCTGGCGGCGTGTCCGGAGGCGGTGGCGGCGCCGGGGTACGACGAGTCGGGGTGGCTGCGGCGGGACGCGCACCATGTGGTGCGGGCGGTGGCGCGGGCCTCGGTGACGCGGGCGCAGCGGGTGGCGGCGCAGCGGGTGGCTCTGGGGCGCGCGGCGTCGTTGGGGATCGCGGCGGTGCACGAGTGTGGTGGGCCGGAGATCTCCGACGAGGAGGATTTCACCGGCCTGTTGTCGATCTCCGGGGTGGGGGTGCCGGAGGTGTACGGGTACTGGGGTGAGTTGGGCGGTGCGGCGCGGGCGCGGGAGCTGGGTGCGGTGGGCGCCGGTGGGGATCTGTTCGCCGACGGGGCGTTGGGGTCGCGTACGGCGCATGTGTCGCGGGCGTACGCGGACGGTGCCGGGTGTGGTCACGGTTATCTGAGCGCGGAGCAGGTGCGTGATCATCTGCTGGACTGTGCGGCGCACGGGATGCAGGGCGGGTTCCACGCGATCGGGGACGCGGCGATCTCGACGGTGCTGGAGGGTTTCGCGGCGGCGGCGGAGAAGCTCGGCACGGATCGGGTGCGGGCGGCGCGGCACCGGGTGGAGCACGCGGAGATCATGGATCGGCGGTTGATCGCCGGGTTCGTGGAGTACGGGGTGGTGGCGTCGATGCAGCCGGCGTTCGACCGGTTGTGGGGTGGCGCGGGTCGGATGTACGAGGCGCGGCTGGGGTTGGATCGGTCGCTGGCGTCGAACCCGATGGGGGCGATGCACGCGGTGGGTGTGACGTTGGCGTTCGGTTCTGATTCGCCGGTGACGCCGCTGGACCCGTGGGGGTCGGTGCGGGCGGCGGTGGCGCATCACAACCCGGTGCAGCGGATGAGCGTGCGGGCGGCGTTCGCGGCGCACACTCGGGGCGGGTGGCGGGCGGTGCACCTGGACAGCGACGGGGTGCTGGCGTTGGGGGCGCCTGCGACGTTCGCGGTGTGGTCCAGCCCGGCCGGGGTGGACCGGGGCCTTCCGGTGTTGCAGGCCGAGGATCCGGAGGCGCGGGGTGCGGATGATCCGACGCCGTTGCCGGTGTGCCGGGCCACGGTGCTGCGCGGTGAGGTGATCTATGAGGAAGGTAGTGCGTGAGCGGCAAGCTTGAGCTGGACCCGGCGCTGGTGGTGCGGGCGCGGGAGTTGGCGCGCCGGGCCGGGCAGCCGGTGGTGGATCTGGCGCGTAGTCACACCACGGTGTCGGTGGAGCGGGCGGTGCTGCGGCTGGCCGGGGTGACCGGTGCGGACCCGGACGGTATCCCGTGGGTGAACCGTCTGGTGGACGCGGTGGTCGCGGACGTGGGGCTGGGGCACGGGGTGGCCGTGCCGGTGTTCGACGCGCTCGTGCGGGAGCAGATTAGTGATGTGACGTTGCTGGCGCAGAAGGCGGCGGCCGGCTCGGTGCGGTTCGTCCATCCGACCGGTAAGGCGGCCACCGCCGCGCGGAGGGCGGCCCGCCGCGCGGTGGCCGTGGGGGTCCGGCAGGTCGACCGGCGGCGCGCGGAGCGGGATCGTCTGGTGAAGCGGTACGGGGATCCGGCGCAGCGGCCGTGGATTTATCTGATCGTGGCGACGGGGGACATCTACGAGGACATTCCGCAGGCGCAGGCGGCGGCGCGGGCGGGTGCCGATGTGATCGCGGTGATCCGGTCGACGGGTCAGTCGCTGTTGGACTATGTGCCGGAGGGGGCGACTCGGGAGGGGTTCGCCGGTACGTACGCGACGCAGGAGAATTTCCGGCTGATGCGGGCGGCGTTGGATGAGTCGTCGCGGGAGTTGGGTCGGTATGTGCGGCTGACGAACTATGCGTCGGGGTTGTGCATGCCGGAGATGGCCACGCTCGCGGGTCTGGAGCGGCTGGACATGATGCTCAACGACTCGATGTACGGGATTCTGTTTCGCGACATCAACCCGATCCGTACGTTCGTGGATCAGCGGTTCTCCCGGCAGGTGCACGCGCGGGCGGGGATCATCATCAACACCGGTGAGGACAACTACCTGACGACCGCCGACGCGGTGGACGAGGCGCACACGGTGACGGTGTCGCAGCTGCTGAACGAGTATTTCGCGCATGAGGCGGGGTTGGCGGACTGGCAGTTGGGGTTGGGGCACGCGTTCGAGATCAATCCGGATGTGCCGGAGTCGTTCCGGTTGGAGTTGGCGCACGCGTTGCTGGCCCGGGAGTTGTTTCCGGAGGCGCCGTTGAAGTGGATGCCGCCGACGAAGCACATGACTGGTGACGTGTTCCGGGGCAACCTGCTGGACGGGTTCTTCAACCTGGCGGGCGCGATGACCGGGCAGGGGATTCTGTTGGTGGGGATGATGACCGAGGCGGTGGTGACGCCGTGGTTGTCGGACCGGGACATCGCCCTGCAGAACGTCCGGTACGTGCTGGGTGCGGCCGGTGGGTTGCACGAGGATTTCGTGCCGGCGCCGGGTGGGTTCATCCAGCAGCGGGCGCACCGGGTGCTGGGTGAGGCGGTCGATCTGCTGGAGCGGATCGGTGACCAGTCGTTGTTGACCGCGATCGCCGAGGGCACTTTCGGGATCATGAAGCGGCCGGCGGATCGGGGTAAGGGCCTGGACGGGGTGGCGCGGCACGAGGCCGACTACTACAACCCGGCCACGGAGATCCTGGAGGCGGCATGACCACGGCGGAGCGGAAGATTGTCCGGCCGTACGGGGACACCACCGGTGACGGCATGGTGCAGGTGTCGTTCACGTTGCCGGTGCCGCACGACAAGCGGGCCGAGGGTGCGGCGGTCCAGTTGGCGAACCGGATGGGTATCGACCCGGCGATGCTGGTGCACGCCAAGCAGATGGGGGACGGGTTCACCTTCTTCGTGGTGTACGGGCGGGTGAATCATCTGGTGGACCTGTCGGCGGTGCAGGTGGTGGAGCGGGACTTTCCGCTGCTGAGCGCCAAGGAGGTCAACGCGGTGGTGAAGCGGCGGTTGCGCCGCAAGCTGTCGGTGGTGGGGGCGTGCATCGGCACGGACGCGCACACGGTGGGTATCGACGCGATCCTCAACGTCAAGGGCATCGCCGGTGAGAAGGGCCTGGAGTACTACCGGGAGTTGTCGGTGACCAATCTGGGTGCGCAGGTGAGCGTGCCGGAGTTGGTGGAGGCGGCGCGGGTGGCGCGGGCCGACGCGGTGTTGGTGTCGCAGGTGGTGACCCAGCGGGACGCGCATCTGCACAACACCCGGGAGATGTCGGCGGCGTTCCGGGAGGCGATGCCGGCGGGTCGGCGGCCGTTGCTGATCGTGGGTGGGCCGCGGTTCGACGAGACGCAGGCCGCCGAGTTGGGGGTGGATCGCATCTTCGGTCGGGGGACCACTCCGGGTGAGGTGGCGTCCTATCTGGTCCATGCGTTGATCACGAGTAAGAAGGCGAAGGTGGCATGACCGATCAGCGGTTGGGTTTGACGGTGACGCATCGGCGGTACGTGCCGTACGGGCACGCGCACTACGCGGGGAACCTGGTCGACGGGGCGTACGCGTTGGGCCTGTTCGGGGATGTGGCCACGGAGGTGTGTATCCGTACCGACGGTGACGAGGGGCTGTTCGCGTCGTACTCGGACGTGCAGTTCAAGGCGCCGATGAAGGCCGGTGACGTGCTGGAGGTGGTGGCGACGGTGACGCGGGTGGGTACCCGTAGCCGCACCGTCGACTTCGAGGCCCGGGTGGTCTGCCGGGGTCGCCCGGATCGGGGCGAGTCGGCGGCGGAGGTTCTCGATCCGCCGATCGTGGCGGTGACCGCCACCGGCACTGTGGTCGTACCCGCCGCGGCGTGAACGTCGCGGTCTGCGCCGACGTCGGGTCGACGTACACGAAGGTGGCGGTGGTCGACCTCGACGGCGGTGGGCTGGTCGCGGCGGCGGCGGCGCCGACCACGGTCGGCACCGATGTGCTGCATGGCCTGGACGCCGCGGTCGCGGCCGCCACCGCGCGGCTCGGGGTGCGCGACGTGCCGTGGTACGTGTGTTCGTCGGCCGGTGGTGGGTTGCGGCTGGCGGTGGTCGGCTACGAGCCGTTGGTCACCGCGCAGGCGGGCCGGCGGGTGGGTCTGTCGGCGGGGGCGGACGTGGTGCACGTGGCGTCCGGGCGGCTGGGTCGGGCGGAGTTGACCGCGTTGCGGGCGGCCCGTCCGGATGTGGTGCTGCTGGTGGGTGGTACCGACGGCGGGGACGTCGAGACGCTCACGCACAATGCGACGCGGCTGGCGCGGGCCCGCTGGCGGGTGCCGGTGGTGTTGGCCGGCAACGTCGATGTCCGTGACGACCTGTACGGGCTGCTGGCCGCCGCGGGGGTGCCGGTGACGGTGGCGGACAACGTGCTGCCCCGGATCGGGGTGTTGGCGCCGGGGTCGGCGCGGGCGGCGATCCGGCAGGTGTTCCTGCGGCACGTCATCGGCGGTAAGCGGTTGTCGCGGGGCGGCCGGTTCGCCCGGTTGGTGCGGGCGGCGACACCGGACGCGGTGTTGACCGGGGTGGAGGCCCTGGCCGACGTGGTCGGTGGTGACTTGGCGGTGGTCGACGTGGGTGGGGCCACCACGGACGTGTACTCGGTGCTCACTCCGGACGAGCGGGCCAGTGGGCCGGGCCGGGAGGTGGCCGGTGAGTTGTGGCGGGCCCGGACCGTCGAGGGGGACCTGGGTGTGCGGTGGAGCGCCCCCGGGGTGGTGCGGGCGGCGGTCGAGGAACGTCTCGTCGCGGCGGGGCAGGACGACGGGTTGGTGGCCGCGGCGGCGGTTCGGGCGGCCGATCCCGGGTTCCTGCCCGCCGATGCCGCGGGGCGGGCCGTCGACGCGCGGATCGCGGCGTTGGCGGCGACGGTGGCGTTGCGCCGGCATGCCCGTGGGGTGGGCACCGGTGAGCGGGCCGGGCGGGACCTGCGGGACGTGCGGCTGCTGGTCGGCTCCGGTGGGGTGCTGCGGCACGCTCCGGACAACGACGCGGCGGGGGTGCTGGACGCGGTGCTGGCCGACCATGCCGGTGGGTGGGCGTTGCCGCGGGCGGCCCGGCCGGTGGTGGACACCGACTATGTGCTGGCCGCGGCGGGTTTGCTCGTCGGGGAGCATCGGGCGGCGGCGCGGGCGCTGCTGCGTCCGCTGCTCGGCTGAGCACAGTGGACCGGTGGGCCCCGCCTGGCGTCGATGTCCGGGGGCCGGTGGACGCGACACGCCGAGGTGATGTGGGCGACTCGTCGGGGGTGGGTTGACAAGTCCCGGGGTGGGCCACGTACCGTCTTTGAGTCCTACCACGGGAAGCGGCTGCTGTTCGCTTCGTCCCTTCGTCCGCTGGCCGAGCGACATGTGTAGTTCGTCGCGGCGGCCAGGTCCAGCGGGCGGGGGTCGGCGGGGCGGCGCGAACCGGCCGCGGATACCGGTGTACGGGCAGGGTGGGGTGCACGGCCAGTAGACAACGGCCCGGCGGGGGCAGCCAGTCGCCGTCCGGTCGGTCCGAAGGTCGGCGTGCCACATTCTTGCCGCATCGGCCGTGTAGGGCCTGGGAGCATCGGGGCGCGGCTCACGCCGCGCCCCGATTTTGTTTCTCCGCCCGCGTGCCGGGTCGGCGGGTGTGATCGTGGTCAGCGGGCGGCGGGGCGGGCCCGTACGTGCAGGCGTTCGCCCTGCGGCCCGAACAGGTTGAGTACCTCGGTGGGTTCGGGGCCCGGGTTGGACACGCAGTGCGGCACCCGGGTGTCGAACTCGGCGACCTCCCCGGGGGCGAGGGTCAGTTCGTGTTCGCCGAGTCTCAGCCGCAGCTGGCCGGAGAGCACGTACAGCCATTCGTAGCCCTCGTGGGACTGCGGTTGCGGGTCGGCGGGCGTGTACGGGGGCAGGATCTGCTTGAACGCCTGCAGACCGCCCGGTCGGCGGGTCAACGGCAGGAACGTCACACCGTGCCGGACGATCGGGCGGGCGCGTACCCGGGGGTCTCCGACGGCCGGTGCGCCGACCAGTTCGTCCAGCGGCACCTGGTGGGCGCGGGCCAGCGGCAGCAGCAGTTCCAGGGTGGGGCGGCGTTGCCCTGATTCCAGCCGGGACAGGGTGCTCACCGAGATGCCGGTGGTTTCGGCGAGGTCGCTCAGTGTGGTGCCGCGCCGTTTGCGCAGGGCCCGCAACCGGGACCCCACCGCCGCCAGCACCGCCGCCTCGTCGTTTGCCATAACAGCAAGAATAGTTGTCGCTAGGCGGCAGGCGGGTGCAGCGTGTGGTCCGACGACAGCGACGAGGGGGCTACCGATGGACGACAGGTACGACGTGGTGGTGGTCGGCGGCGGGGCCGCCGGGCTGGCCGGGGCCGTGGCCCTGGCCAGGGCGCGCCGCACGGTGCTGGTGGTGGACGCGGGTGAACCACGCAACGCCCCCGCCGACGGGGTGCACAACTACCTCGGGCGGGAGGGCACGCCCCCGGCGGAGTTGGTGGCTGCCGGGCGGGACGAGGTCACCGGCTACGGCGGGCAGATCGTCGCCGGGCGGGTCGACGCCGTCGACCGCGACGGGGCCGACTTCGTGGTGACGGTCGACGGCGGGCGGACGGTGCGGGCCCGGCGGCTGCTGGTCACCACCGGTCTGGCCGACGAACTGCCGGAGGTGCCCGGGGTGGCCGAGCGGTGGGGCCGGGACGTGCTGCACTGCCCGTACTGTCACGGCTGGGAGGTCCGCGACCGGCGGATCGGGGTGCTGGCCACCGGGCCGCTCGCCGCCCACCAGGCGCGGATGTGGCGGCAGTGGAGCCCACACGTGCTGCTCCTGCTGCACGACACCGACGCACCCGACGCCGACGAGGCGGAGCGGCTCGCGGCGCGGGGCATCAGCGTGGTGCCGGGGCCCGTCGCCGACCTCGAGGTGGCCGACGACACCCTCACCGGCGTGCGGCTGGCCTCCGGCGAGGTCGTCGCACTCGACGCGCTGGTGGTGGCGACGCGGATGACCGCCCGTTCGGCGTTGCTGGAGTCGCTCGGGCTGACTCCGGTCGACGTGGAGATGTCCGGTCACGTGGTCGGCCGGCAGGTCCCCGCCGACGCCTCCGGCGCCACCGCCGTGCCCGGGGTGTGGGTGGCCGGCAACGTCGCCGACGTGTCCGCCCAGGTGATCCGGGCGGCCGGGGCCGGCATGATGGCCGGGGCGGCGATCAACGCGGACCTGGTCGAGGAGGACACCCGTGACGCGGTGGCGGAGCACCGGCGGCAGCGGGAGGCCATGTTCACCGAGGCCGCCTGGGAGGAGCGCTACCAGGCCCGCCCGGCGGTGTGGAGCGGCCGACCCAACCCGCAACTGGTCGCCGAGGCAGCCGAGCTGACCCCGGGCCGGGCCCTGGACGTCGGCAGCGGCGAGGGCGCCGACGCCGTGTGGCTGGCCGAGCGGGGCTGGCGGGTCACCGCGGTGGACATCGCGACCACCGCGCTGGCGCGGGCCGCCGAGCACGCGAAGGCCGCCGGTGGGCAGGTCGCCGAACGCGTCGAGTGGACGCACGCCGACCTGCTGCGGTGGTCGCCCGCCGAAGCCACGTACGACCTGGTGTCGGCGCAGTTCATGCACCTGCCGCCGCAGCCGCGGCGGGCGCTGTTCGCCCGGCTGGCCGACGCGGTGGCCCCCGGTGGGCGGCTGCTGATCGTCGGGCACCATCCGTGGGACCTGCGTACCACGGCCCACCGGATGCACTACCCGGAGATGATGTACACCGCCGAGCAGGTCGCCGCGCAGCTGGACCCGGCGCGGTTCGAGGTGCTGGTGGCGCAGGCGCGGCCCCGGGCGGCGGTGGATCCGGACGGACGGGACGTCGTGGTCCACGACGCCGTCCTGCTCGCCCGCCGCCGGTAGGGCGGGTGTCGGGCGGATCACCGGTGAACGGGCCGTGGCGTGGTGTCTTTCCGGGCGGCTTCAACCGCCGGGTGCACGGCGACGCGGACCGGGTAGCCTTCGCCCCGTGATCCTGCCCGACTCGCCCGCGACGGTCGTGGACCCCGCCGTGTCCACCCCTGTCGGCCGCCCCGATCCCGCCCCGCTGCGCCTGCCGGTGGCGGTGGTGATGGCGGTGGCGGCCGGGCTGGCGTTGCTGCTGGCGTTCCCGCCGTACGGGTGGTGGCCGCTGGCGCCGGTGGGGGTGGCCCTGCTGGCCGCGGCGACGCACCGGCGGCGGCTGCGGGCCGGCGCCGGTCTGGGCTTCCTGACCGGGGTGACCCTGTTCGCGCCGCTGCTGGTGTGGACGAACCTGCACACCGGCTACCTGCCCTGGGTGCTGCTGTCGCTGCTGCAGGCCAGCTACCTGGCGCTGCTGGGCGTGGCCACGGCCTGGGTGTCGCCGCTGGCCGACCGGATCCCGGCGATGTGGCCGGCGCTGACCGGCGTGCTGTGGGTGGGGCAGGAGGCGCTGCGCGACCGGACCCCGTTCGGCGGGTTCCCGTGGGGGCGGCTGGCGTTCAGCCAGGACGATTCGCCGCTGCTGCGGCTGGCCGCGCTGGGCGGCGCCCCGCTGGTGACGTTCGGGGTGGCGCTGGCCGGGGGGCTGCTCGTCGCCGGAGCCTGGTGGCTGGTCCGGGCCCGCCGGGGCCCGACGGTTCGGTCCCGGTGGGCGCCGGCCGCCTGCGCCGCGGCAGTGGTGCTGCTCGCCGGCGGGCTGGCGGTGCCGGTGGGCGCGCCCTCGCCGGGTGACCAGGTGACCGTGGCCATCGTGCAGGGCAACGTGCCCCGGCTCGGGCTGGACTTCAACGCCCAACGGCAGGCGGTGCTCGACAACCACGTCAACGCCACGATGAACCTGGCCGCCGAGGTCGCCGCCGGCGCCCGACCCCGGCCGGACCTGGTGGTGTGGCCGGAGAACTCCAGCGACATCGACCCGCTGCGCAACCCGGCCGCCGGGGCCCGGATCTCCGCGGCCACGGAGGCTGTCGGTGTGCCGATCCTGGTCGGGGCGGTGCTGGTCGGGCCGGAGCAGGGACAGGTGCGCAACGCGGGGCTGCTGTGGCACCCGGGCACCGGCCCGGACCTGGAGCAGCTGTACATCAAGCGGCATCCGGTGCCGTTCGCCGAGTACGTGCCGCTGCGCCGCATCGCCCGGATGGTCAGCGACCAGGTCGACCGGGTGCGGTCCGACTTCGTCGCCGGCTCCGAGCCCGGGGTGATGCGGGCCGGGCCGGTGGTGCTCGGCGACGTGATCTGCTTCGAGGTCGCCTACGACGGGCTGGTCCGGGACACCGTCGTCGGTGGGGCGCAGCTGCTGGTGGTGCAGACCAACAACGCCACCTTCGACGAGGCCGAGGCACGCCAGCAGCTGGCCATGGTGCGGTTGCGGGCCGTCGAGCACGGGCGGCCGGCGTTGATGGCCTCCACGGTCGGGGTGTCCGGGTTCGTCACCCCCGACGGGCGGGTAAGCGATGCCACCGGGTTCAACACCCGCGCGGTCGTGGTGCGGCAGCTGCGGCTGGCCGACGGGCGCACCCTGGCCACCCGGCTCGGGGTGCTGCCGGAGGTGCTGCTGGCCGGGCTGTGCGTGGCCGCGCTGGCCGGGGTGGCCGTGCTGCGGCGCCGGTCAGCGGGCCGGCCCGGAGAGGCGGCCGACAGCCCGGTGTGAGGGGGGCAGCGGTGATGCGCAGGACCGACATCCGTCCGGCGGCGACTGGGATGCCCGGGCTGGGCCGGGTGCTGGTGGTCATCCCGACCTACAACGAGGCCGACAACGTCGCCGCGATCGTGCGGCGGGTCCGGCAGGCCGCGCCGCAGGTGGAGATCCTCGTCGCCGACGACAACAGCCCCGACGGCACCGGCGGGATCGCCGCGGACCTCGCCCGCGCCGACCAGCGGGTGCACGTGCTGCACCGGGAGGGCAAGCAGGGGCTCGGCGCGGCGTACCTGGCGGGATTCGCGTGGGCGCGGCAGCGCGGCTTCGACGCGGTGGTGGAGATGGACGCCGACGGTTCGCACGCCCCGGAGGACCTGCCGGCGCTGCTGGCCGCCGCCCGCGACGCCGACGTGGTGATCGGGTCACGGTGGACCCACGGTGCCAGGGTGGTCAACTGGCCGCTGCGGCGGCTGCTGCTGTCGCGGTGCGGCAACCTGTACGCGCGGCTGGCGCTGGGCATGCCGGTCACCGACGCCACCGGCGGCTACCGGGTCTACCGGGCGGCCGTGCTGGACGCCCTGGACCTGGAGTCGGTGTGCTCGCAGGGGTACTCGTTCCAGGTGGAGCTGTGCCGGCTTGCGCACCAGGCCGGGGCGCGGATCGTGGAGGTGCCGATCACGTTCGCCGAGCGGGAACGCGGTGCCAGCAAGATGAGCCCGCTGATCGTGGCCGAGGCGCTGTGGCGGATCACCGGCTGGGCGGTGACTGACCGGCGTACCGCGGTGCGGCGAGGGTGGCGGCGCACCGCCGAGAGGCAGGCTCGGTGGCCGTGACCCGGAACGTGTCATGCTGGACGTACGGGACGGCTGCGCCCGCCGGGCGGGCCGGAGACGACGAGGCGCCGTGAGGCGGATGGGGTGATATGCGCCGAGCAATGAGGTTCGTACCGTTGGCCCTGCTGGTTTCCGTGGCCCTGGAGCTGGCCGTGTTCGTGCTGGTGGGCCAGGCGATCAGCTTCGGCGCGGCGACGCTGCTGGTGTTCGCGGCCTCGCTGCTGGGGCTGGTGCTGCTGCGGCGGGAGGGGATCCGCGCCTGGCGGGGGTTCCGCGACGCGGCGCAGTCCGGCCGGCCGCCGGGCCGCCAGGTGACCGATGGGCTGGTGGGTCTGCTCGGCGCCCTGCTGCTGGCCACCCCGGGGCTGGTCAGTGGCCTGGTGGGGCTGGTGTTGCTGGTGCCGCCGGTGCGGCGGCTGGCCCGCGGCGGGATGCAGCGCGCCACCGAGCGCCGGGTGTCGTCGATGGCCGCCGGTGACCTGTTCGGGCCGCGCCGGGTACGGGTGTACCGGGGCGCGCCGCAGCAGCCGGCGGGTGCCGCGCCGCAGCCGACCGGCGCGACAGCGCCGCAGCCGGCTGCCGGGCCGGCACAGCCGCTGGTGGATGACGGCCGGGCCATCGAGGGCGAGATCGTGGAGCCGCGCGGCTGAGCGCGGCCAGGCATACGACGGCGCCCCCGGGAGAACCTCCCGGGGGCGCCGTCGTGGTGTGGGTCAGGCGCGACCGCGGCGGGTACGGACCTCCTGCAGCCGTTCGGCGAGGATGTCCTCCAGCTCGGCGATCGACCGCCGCTCCAGCAGCATGTCCCAGTGGGTGCGCGGCGGCTTGGCCTTCTTCTGCTCCGGCTCGTTGCCGTCGACCAGCCGGGCCACGCTGCCGTCGAACTTGCATTCCCAGGTGGTGGGCACCTCGGCGTCGACGGCGAACGGCACCTCGAACTGGTGACCCTTGGCGCACAGGTACTCGCGGGTCTGCCGCGGCGCGAGCTCCGTGTTGCGGTCGGATTCGTAGCTGACCGCGCCCAGCCGGCTACCGCGCAGCATACGCTCGCCCATGATCGACTTCCCCTCTTTGGTGGTGCTGGTCCTATCGGTGTAACGGTCCGTCTCCGCCGGGCCATTCCCGTGGCCACGCCTCGACGACCCGCTCCCGCGGGTGCGGAGTCAAGGGTAGCTGGCCATGGCGTACGCCCGGTCGGGTCGTCCCCGGCCGGGTCGTTGCGGCGGACCGTCGCCGCCAGCGGAATGGTAACCGGCCGGGACACCCGCGCGGGCGCGACGGCCGGTGACGCGCCGTGGCGTGTCAGCCGGCCCGTGGGGTCGGCGGCAGCGGCAGCGGCAGCCCGGGCAGCCCGTCGATGCTGGTGGCGATGTCGTCCTTGCCGGCGAAGTACGCGCCCAACGACGCGTCGTCCTCGCGGCCGAAGCGTCGGGCGTGCAGGTCCCGGTCGGCGTCGTAGGTCATCAGCGGCACCGCGAAGCCGCAGGTGTCGCGGATCACCCCGGCGCGCACCACGATGATCGCCCGCAGCCCGTGGGAGGCGGTGTCGATGTCCGGAAAACGGGCCAGGAGTTCCGGAAAGCGCGGATCGTCCCGGAACACCGGTTCACCCCGGCCGTGCACCCGCACGATCGACGGCGGGCCGGAGAAGGCGCACCACATCAGCGTGATCCGGCCGTTCTCCCGCAGGTGCGCGATGGTCTCGGCGTTGCTGCCGGCGAAGTCCAGGTAGGCGACGGTCAGCTCGTCCAGGACGGCGAGGCAGCCGCGCAGCCCCTTCGGGGAGAGGTTGACCGTGCCGTCGCCGGCCAGCGGGGCGGTCGCGGTGAAGAACACCGGCTGCGTCTCGATGAACTCCCGCAGCCGGCCGTCGATGCGCTCGTACGTCTTACCCATGCCACCATCATCGACCGCCGCCGCCCCCACCGCCGCCCCGCACCCCGCGATCTTGCACCTGGTGTCGCCACGAAAGCCGTGCAAGGTGCATTGGTGGCGACCCAGAGTGCAAGATCGGCGAGGGGGCCAGGGTGGGGAGTCAGGGGGTTGTGGGGTGGGTGGGGGTGAGGCGGGTCAGGGCGGTGGCGAGGTCGCCGACCTGGGCGGCGAGTTGCGCCACCCGCTGGCGCGCCTCGTCGCGGTCGGCCTCGGCCGCGCGTAGCCGTACGGTCAGCTCCGCCAGCCGTTCCTCGACGGTGGCCAGGTCGGCGCGCAGCGTGTCCGTCTGACCGGTGGCGGCGGCCAGTTCCTCGCCGGCCCGCCGCGCCACGGCCTCCGCCCGGTCCCGGTCGGCCCTTGCCTGATCCCGGTCGGCCTCGGCCGCCGCCCGGGCCTGCTCGGCCCGGACGGTCTCGGTCCGAGCGTCGGTGGCGGCGGCGCGGGCCTCGACGGTCTCCGCCCGGGCCTGCTCGGTGGCGGCTCGTGCCTCGGCGGCCGACGTCCGGGCCTGCCCGGCCTCCGCGCGGGCCCGGTCGACGTCCACCCGCAACTGGTCGACCTCCGAGCGCAGGTGCCCGGCGTGCGTGGTCGCCTCGGCGGCGGCCTGCCCGGCGCGCTGGGCGTCGGCCCGCGCGGCGTCCCGTTCGGCGGTCAGGTCGGCGGCCCGGCGCCGTTCGGCGTCCAGGTCGGCGTGCAGCGTACGCGACTGCGCGCGGGCGGTGTCCCGATCGGACTCGGCCTGCGCCCGCAGCGCCTCGGCGGCGGCGCTCGCGCGGACGGCGTCGTCGCGGGCCGTCTCCGCCCGCTCCGCGCGGCCGGCAGCAGAGGTGGCCTGCTCGGCGGCACGCTCGGCGTCGGCCCGGGCGGCGTCGCGTTCGGCCGTCGCGGCCTGCGCCTGCCGGCGCTCCCGCTCGGCGCGGGCGGTCGCGTCCTCGGCCGTGCGCAGTGCCTCGTCCCGTTCGGTCTGCGCCGCCGCGACCTCGCCGGCCGTCTCGGCGCGGACCTGGGACAGCTGCCGTTCCACCCCGGCCGGCGACAGCTCGGCGTGCAACGCCTCGGTCAGCGTCTGCACGATCTGGTCGAGCCGGTCCACCGCCTCCCAGGTGCGGGCCACCTGGCCGAGCAGGCCGGGGGAGTTGCGGTGGCGCATCCGGCTGTTGCGGGAGGCCCGCTGGCAGGCGCCGTCGTTGTCCCGGCAGTACCGGAACGGGCGGCCCGCGCCGACGCGCTGTGGCACGTCGCGTCCGCAGTGGGCACAGGGGCGGGTGTCGGCGGCAGGTGCGGGCTGGGCGTCCATCGAACGGGCAGTCTAGTGGGCGGTCACCGCCGCGCCCGGCGGGCAGCGCCACGCCCGGATCGCCGTACGGGCTGCCGCCGCACCCCGGCCGGGTGCCGGGCCGCTTCCTCGACGGTGACGCGGCCCCGCGGCTCACCCCGTGGTCGTGCCGTCGGGCCCGGCCACCGGGCCGTGGTACGCCGTGGCGGTGCTGTCGCGGACGGTCAGCCGGGGTTCCAGCAGGGTGACCTCCGGTGCCGGCTCGTCGCCCAGCTTGCGCATCAGCAGCGCCACCGCCTGCCGGCCGATCTCCTCGGCGGGTACCGGCACCGAGGTGAGCCGGGGGCTTGCGTGCTCGGCGAACTGGTCCGGGCAGACGGCCACCACCGACACGTCGTGCGGCACCCGCCGGCCCGACGCGGCCAGCGCCGCCTGCACCGGCCCGACCGCCGCCTCGTTCTGCACCACCAGCCCGGAGATGTCCGGGTGCCGCGCGAACAGCACGTCCACCCGGCGGCGGACGTCGGCGGCGCTCTCCTCGCAGGGCAGCGTCACCGCCTCCACGCCGTGCCGGGCCGCCGCCTCGACCACGCCGGCCCGGGTCCGGTGCGCGAATCCGGTGCCCCGGTCGTAGACGGCGGCCGGGGCACCGAGCAGCGCGACGCGCCGGTGCCCGAGCCCCGCCAGGTGCTCCACGCAGACCTGACCTGCCCGGTGAAAGTCCAGGTCCACACAGGTCAGTCCGCCGGTGTCGGCGGGCAGCCCGATCAGCACGCTGGGCCGGCGCAGCTCCCGCAGCAGCGGCACCCGTACGTCGTGCAGCTCCACGTCCATCACCAGGACCCCGTCGACCAGGGCACCGGCGGCGATCCGGCGCAGCCCTTCCGGGCCCTCGTCGGAGGTGAGCAGCAGCACGTCGTGGTCGTGGCTGCGGGCGGAGGTCACCACCGCCGTGGCGAACTGCATCACCACCGGCACCTGGATGCCCGAGCGCAACGGCAGGACCAGCGCGATCACGTTGGCCCGCCGGCTGGCCAGGGCCCGCGCCCCGGCGTTCGGGTGGTAGCCGAGCAGCCGGATGCTGGCCAGCACCCGGTTACGGGTGACCTCGGAGATGGCCCGCTTGCCGCTGAGCACGTAGGACACGGTGCTCACCGCGACACCGGCGTGCCGGGCCACGTCGGCGATGGTGGGTTGGCCGGACGCGACGCGTCCGCGCCCGGTCACCGGGCCCCGCTCGCAGTGTGCAGCCGGGCCAGCCGCTCGACCGGCTCGCCGCGTACCGCCACGGCACCGACCAGCCGCACGTCGGTCGCGGAACGCCCGACCAGCACGGTGTGGGTGGCGTCCTCCACCACCCGGGCGCCCCGGTCGGCGTCCCACCAGGCCAGCTCGGCGGTACGCAGCCGCAGCGTGACGGTCCGGCACTCGCCGGGTGCGAGGGCGACCCGGGCGAAGTCACGCAGCTGCCGCAGTGGCTGCTTGACCCGGGAGCGCCGCTGCCGGGTGTACAGCTGCACCACCTCGACGCCGGCGCGGGTGCCGCTGTTGGTGACGTCCACGCGCACCTCGACCTCCTCGCCGGCGGTCACCGCCGCCGCGCTCAGCCGCAGCCGAGCGTAGTCGAAACGGGTGTAGGAGAGGCCGTGCCCGAACGGGTACAGCGGGTCACCCCGGTAGTACAGGTAGGTCGAGTCGGCGCCGATCACGTCGTAGTCGAGCAGGTCGGGCAGCTCGGCGGCGTCGGCGTACCAGGTCTGGGTGAGCCGGCCACCCGGCTCGGCGTCGCCGAGCAGCACGTCGGCCAACGCGTTGCCGTGCTCCTGCCCACCGTGGGACGACCAGAGCACCGCCGGCAGGTGCGCCTGCGCCCAGCCGACCGCGTACGGGTAGCTGCTGGTCACCACCAGCACGGTGCGCGGGTTGGCGGCGTGCACGGCGCGCAGCATCGCCTCCTGCCGGGCCGGCAGGGCCAGGTCGACCCGGTCCTCGGTCTCGCGTCCGTTGACCATCGGGTGGTTGCCCAGCGCCACCACCGCCACGTCGGCGGCGGCGGCCAGCGCGGCGGCCTCGGCCGCGCCGTCGGCCACGAGTTCGATGCCGAAGGCGGTGGCGGCCTGCGGCCCGTCGCCGTCGACCCGCAGCCGCCCGTCGGCGTCGACGGTGACGTACCGGTCGGTGGCCAGGTGGCGCAGCAGCACGGTGCCGCCGGGCAGCGGATCGAACTGGAAGGTCTCCCGGACCACCCAGCCGCCCGGCCCGGGGCGGTCGTTGACCAGAGTGCCGTCGTCGTCGGAGCCGACGTGGTGGCCGTTGCCGACGGCGCGCAGCGCCACCGTGTCACGGCCCCAGTCGAACACGTCGAACCAGGTGGCGTCGGCGCCGACGGTCAGCGGGCCACCCTCGGCGGTGTCCGGGCAGCCCACGTACCGGTCGCCGACCCGCAACGCCACGCGGTCACCGCCGGGGTGGGTGGTGACCTTTGGCAGCCGCCCGGCCAGGCCCTGGTACGTGGTCACCGCGTAGGGCAGGGTTCCGCTGTACCAGTCCTCGTATACGGCGTCGGCGAGCGGGCCGAGCACGGCGACCCGCAGCCCGGGCGCGAGCGGAAGCAGCCCGGAGTTGCTCAGCAGCACGACCGACTGCCGCGCGGCCTGCCGGGCCAGCTCCCGGTGGGCCGGGCAGTCGACGACGTCCGGCGAGGTCGAGGCGTACGGGTCGGTGTGCGGCGGGTCCAGGTCACCCAGGCGCAGCCGGACGGTGAGGATGCGGCGTACCGCCCGGTCCACGTCGGACGGCGTGATCAGTCCGCGGGTCAGCGCCTCGGTCAGCCGTTCGCGGGTCGGCGCGCCGTCCGCGTCGTCCTCGGTGAAGCTGTCGATGCCGGCGCGCAGCGCGGCGGCGAATCCGCTGACGTGGTCGGGCAGGTGGCCCTGCACGCCGGCGATGTTGGTCACCGCGCCCGCGTCGCCAACCACCATCATCTCGCCGGGCGCCCACCGGCGCAGTTCGCCGTCGATCAGCGGGCTCAGGTGGGCCGGCACCCCGTCGACCAGGTTGTAGGAGGCCATCGCCGCGACGGCCGCGCCGGCGGCGAGCGGGGCGCGGAACGCCGGCAGCTCGTACTCGTGCAGCACCCGGGGCTGCAGGTCGCTGGAGGTGGTGGCCCGGTCGGTCTCGTTGTTGTAGCCGAGGAAGTGCTTGACCGTGGGGGCGGTACGCAGCCGTTCGGGATGGTCGCCGCGCAGGCCTTCGGCGTACGCGGTGGCGAGTCGGCCGGTCAGCCACGGATCCTCGGACCAGCCCTCCTCGTTGCGGCCCCAGCGCGGGTCGCGCAGCGGGTTGACCACCGGCGCCCACACGTTGAGGCCGACCCGGTCGGGATCGGCGTGATGCTTGGCGCGTACCTCGTCGCCGACGGCGGCGCCGACGGTGCGTATCAGGTCGGGATTCCAGCTGCTGGCCAGGCCGATCGCCTGGGGGAAGACGGTGGCAGGGCCGAGCCAGGCGACACCGTGCAGGGCCTCGGTGCCGGTGCGGAAGCCGGGCAGGTCGAGCCGGGGTACCGCGGCCTGCCACTGGTGCAGCAGGCCGATCTTCTCCGGGAGGGTGAGCTGGGCCAGGAGGTGTTCGACGCGATCACGTGGGTGAGGCGTGGTGGGGTCGGTCATCGTGGATCGCCTTCCAGTGCCCGGGCGCCGAGGGTCGAAGCGCTTCGACGACCGATGGCCGAGCGGCATCGCAGGTGACGGTGGGATGACGGTCGCCGACCCGGACGCTGGTGAAGCGCTTCGACAAACCGTGAGAAGCAAGCCGCCCCGGGTGCCCTGACGGAGCGGCTTGCTTCGAGGTTGGCACCCGCGACGGGTCCGGTCAAGACTCCGCCCGGACCGGCTCAGCCGTCCGGGCGGGTCACCGTCCCGGTCGGGTCAGCGGGCCGGCAGCCGGCCGGCCTCGACGGTGGCCAGCGCGGCGGTCGCGCCGCCCAGCGCCGCCGCCGTGTCCAGTGTCGAGGCGTCGAGGCGGCAACCTCCGGCGCCGGGCGCGAGGGTCCGCGCGGCCAGCTCCGACCGGGCCGCCGGCAGCAGCCAGGGCGACAGGGTCGCGAAGTGGTCGCCCAGCACCACCACTTCCGGATTCAGCAGGTCGACCAGGATCGCCACGCCGCGCCCGAGGTGCCGACCGGTGTCGGCCAGCCCGCTCAGCACGGTGGGGTCGTCCTGCCGGGCCAGGGCCACGATCCGCTCAAGTTCCGGCAGGTAGTCGGTGATCGGGCCGTCGGCCTCGGCGTCGGGCAGCAGCCGGCGTACCACCGCGGGCAGCCCGACCAGCGCGGTCAGGCAGCCCCGGCCCCCGCAGGAGCAGGCCGGGCCGGTCGGGTCGAGGGACAGGTGGCCGATCTCCCCGGCGAAGCCGCGTCCGCCGCGCAGTAGCCGGCCGGCGGCGATGATGCCCGCGCCGACCGTGATCCCGCCGGTCAGGTGCACCAGGTCGGCGGTGCCCGCGTACGCGCCGTGTCGCTGCTCGGCCAGGGCGGCGAGGTTGGCGACGGTGTCCACGCCGACGGCGAAGGCGGGCTCCCGGAGGGCGGCGCGCAGATCGGCGGCGACGGGCACGTCCCGCCAGCCCAGCGCGGCGGCCAACGGCACCGCTCCGGTCGGGTCCACCAGCCCCGGCACGCCGAGGGTGAGGCCCAGCACCGTGCGGCCCTGGGCGGTGACCCGACCGATCGCGCGGCGGGCCAGCGTCGCCAGCGCGCGGATCGTCTCGGCGGGGCAGACGGCGCCGGCGGCGAAGGCCCGCCGCCAGGTGAGCAGCCGGTTGCCGCCGAGGTCGATCGCCACCGCCACCAGTTCGTCGGCGCCGATCTGCAGGCCCAGGGCGGCGTACGGCTCGCCGTCGAGCACGAGCATCGTGGCCGGGCGGCCGACCCGGTTCTCGGTCAGCCCGGTCTCGCGGACCAGCCGCTGCGCGATCAGCTCGGCCACCAGGCTGGACACGGTCGCCTTGTTGAGCCCGGTCCGCGCGGCGATGTCGGCCCTGGAGCAGGGGGCGTGCAGTCGTACGTGCCGCAGGACCACCGCCCGGTTCGCGACCCGTACGTCGCCGAGGTCGGTCGGCTGCGGTTCGTTGTGGATGCTGATCACGATCTGCCCGCTCCCTGCGCCGGTGACGTGGCGCGCGTCCATCATCGCGTACCGCGGTCGCGGGAGCGATCATGCCGTCCGGGCCGCCGGCACGCCCTGTCCCGGAGGACGGATTACCGTCGATTAATTTGTTCGAGCCCCCAACTAATCCTAGCCCGGTGCTCCTGCTCCGCAAACCCGCGAGGTTGGCCGGGGTCGGACGGCGGTCGGTTCGACCCCGCCCCGCGCGGCGCCCGGCTCCGTCCAGGCCGGGCGCCGACGCGGGACGGTCAGCCCTCGGCGGGGAACAGCTCCGCGAAGGGCCCGACGGTCACCGCTTCGCCGTTCAGCAGTGACCGGGCCGGCAGGTCGGCATCGCCGACCCCGGCAAGGACCAGATGCCCCACCTGCAGCGGCCCCCGCGTCCGGATCCGCAACTCCGCACCGTCACGGATCGCCTCGATGATGGTGTCGCCGTCGACGTCGTGGACCACCGTCCAGCCGTCGACGGCACCCCAGCAGACCAGGGTGACGTCACGGAACGGGCCGTCGCCGACGGTGGCGCCCGACGCGACCAGCGGCAGCAGCGCACCGTGGCGCACGAACAGCGGCATCCGCGACAGCGGCACCGCCACCCGCAGGTGCTGCCCGCCGGCATGCCGCTGCCCGGTCGCGGCGTCGATCCAGTCGTCCCCGACCGGCAGGTAGACGTCGCGGCGGCCGGACGGGTCGGTCACCGGCGCGACCAGCAGGTCCGTCCCGAGGCGGTACTGCAGGTCGGTGGTCCAGGCCGTCGGGTCGTCCGGGGTGTCGACCAGCAGGGCCCGCATCATCGGCGCACCGGTACGCGCGGCCCGCACCGCCGCCGACCAGAGGTACGGCATCAGCCGGTAACGCAGCCGCAGCGCCGCCACCGCGTGCCGTTCCGCCTCGGCCGGGAAGTCCCACGGCAGCCGGCTGGTGGTGCCGTGCAGCCGCACCAGCGGCGACAACGCGCCGAACTGCGACCAGCGGACGTAGAGGTCGGGCTCCGGGGTGCCGTGGAACCCGCCGGTGTCGTGACTCCAGAACGGCACCCCGGACAGGCCGTGGGACAGGCCACCGCGCAGCGTGCTGGCCAGGGCCGGCCAGGTCGCGTTGACGTCGCCGCTCCACTGCGCGCTGTGCCGCTGCCCACCCAGGTACGACGAGCGGGCCCACACCGCCCGGTGCCCGGCCACCTCCTCGGTGACCCGGGCGACAACGTCGTTGAACATCAGGGCGTACACGTTGTGCAGCTCGACGCCGGTCATCCCGTTGTGGGCCACCGCGTCGGCCGGCACCCCCTCGGCGAAGTCGGTCTTGAACACGGCCACGCCCTGCTCCAGCAGTGGTCGCAGCAGCCCGGTGAACCAGTCGACGGCGGCCGGGTTGGTCAGGTCGACGATGGCGCTGGCCGGGTAGCTGCCGTGCCACACGTCGGCGACGTACGTGCCGCCGTCGGGGCGGCGCAGGAAGTAGCCGGCCCGCTCGGCGTCGGCGTACAGCGGGCTGTCCGTCATCAGGTACGGGTTCATCCAGAGGCAGACCCGGAAACCCTGCCCGGCGAGGGTACGCAGCATCCCGGCCGGGTCGGGGAACGCCTCGGCGTCCCAGCGCAGGTCCGACCAGCGTCCGGCCACCTGCCAGTAGCAGTCCAGGTGCAGCACGTCGCAGGGGATGTCGCGCTCCCGGATGCGCCGGGCCCGTTCCAGCACCCGCTCCTGGCTGTCCGGGTAGAAGCCGGAGGAGATCCAGGCGCCGAAGGCCCACCGGGGCGGCAGGTACGGCCGGCCGGTGAGCTGATCCAGGCGGTCCAGCACCTCGGCGGGGCTCGGCCCGGCCAGCACGTAGTAGTCCAACAGGTCGTCGGGGACCAGGATCTGCACCGCGCTGTGGGTGGACTGACAGACGTCGAACTGCACCGGCAGCCCGCTGTCGACCAGCACCCCGTAGCCGCGGTTGGACAGGTAGAACGGCACGTTCTTGTGCGACCGGTCGGACTCGCTGCCAAAGGCGTCGAAGTTCCACATCAGGGCGCGCAGGCCGCGCTTGTCCAGCGGGGTGAACTTCTCGCCGAAGCCGACGAAGCGCTCGTCGCCCGGCGCGACGAAGCTCTCGTGCCAGGCGACCCGTACCCCGTCGGAGGTGGAGCGCCCGAACGGGAGGGTGCGCCGCCGGCCGCTGATGTCGACGGTGCCGGGGTCCTGTTCGACGAGCAGGGAGCCGTCGGGGCGCAGGAACCGGATCCGCCACGGGTCGAGCTGGATCTCGGCGACCACCGCGCCGGCGGCCACGCGTACGTGGCGGTCGTCGACGGTGACCGTGGCCGGGTGGGTACGCGGGTGGACCAGCGACACGGCGCGCGCGGAGCGGCTGCGGGCCTGCGCGTCCTCGGCGAGGCGTACCCGGATCACCCCGTCGCCGGCCGCGTCGACGCGGACCACCGTCGTCGCGCCGTCGGCCAGCGCGGCCTTGAAGGTGACGCCGTGCGGGTCGGTGCCGGCGACCTCGGCCCGGCTGACCAGGGCCGCACCGCCCTCGCCGGGGGCCCGCACGGGCAGGTCGGGCGGGTCGGCAACGAAGGTCTCGTACGGCACCAACGGCGGTCGGTACGGCATCAGCGTCTCCTCGGCGACGGCACAAGCGGTGCCGTCAGTTTCTTTAAATACCCAACGAACTGTCAACGAGGATCGTCGATTCCGGAAGTATCGGCGGCGTTGACATGGGCAAAGCCACTTCCTAGTTTGGACGTATCTTCAACTAAGAGGGGCCGGCAATAGGGCGGTGGAGGCGAGGCGGGTCCTGGCCGAGGGTGGCAAGGCGGAGGAGGAGGCCATGCCGGTGTCGCATGGCCGACGACGACAACGCCGCCAGCCGAAGTGCCAGGGCACGCCGCAGCCCCGCCAGTCCTATTGCCGGTCCCACTAAATTGGCGGTGGTGGCATGTGGAGCGACGGCCGGCTCTGCTACGGAGGCGACTACAACCCGGAGCAGTGGCCGGCGCGGGTGTGGGCCGAGGACGTCGCGCTGATGCGGCGAGCCCGGGTCAACCTGGTCACCGTCGGGGTGTTCGCCTGGTCCCGGCTGGAACCGGCCCCCGGCCGGTACACCTTCGACTGGCTCGACCAGGTCCTCGACCTGCTGCACAGCGGCGGCATCCGGGTCGCCCTGGCCACCCCCACCGCCTCCCCGCCACCCTGGTTCTCCCTCGCCCACCCGGGCGCGCTGCCGGTCACCGCCGACGGGGTCCGGCTGCACCACGGCAGCCGGGACACCTACTGCGCGGCCACACCCGCCTACCGGGAGGCCGCCCTACGCATCGCCGGCGCCCTCGCCGACCGGTACGCCCACCACCCGGCGCTCGCCCTGTGGCACGTGCACAACGAGTACGGCACCACCTGCCACTGCGAACACACCGCCCGGGCGTTCCGGCGCTGGCTGGCCGACCGGCACGGCGACCTGGCCACCCTCAACGACGTTTGGACCACCAGCTTCTGGAGCCAGCACTACTCCGACTGGGCGCAGATCAGCACCCCCCGGGCCACCCAGTACCTGGCCAACCCCGGCCACCTGCTGGACTTCCGTCGGTTCTGGTCGGACACCCTGCTTGCCGCGTACACCGAGCAACGTGACTTGCTGCGCGCGGCGAACCCGGCGATCCCGATCACCACCAACTACGTCCTCGGCGACTGGGTGCCCGTCGACCACGCCCGCTGGGCCCGCGAGGTGGACCTGGTGGCCGTCGACCACTACCCGTCGGCCGCCGACGGCGGGGCGGAGGAACAGACCGCCCTGGCCGGTGACCTGGCCCGGGGCTGGGCCCGGCACGCCGCCACCGGCCGGCGGACCCCGGTCGCCGCCGGCCGGGCCACTACCGATCCGCCCGCCACCCCCGACCCGCCGGCCTGGCTGCTGATGGAGAGCGCCCCCAACCAGATCCACACCGGCGGACGGATGCACACCAAGGAACCGGGACGGATGATCCGGCACAGCCTCGCCCACGTCGCCCGCGGCTCGCACGGCGCGATGTTCTTCCAGTGGCGGGCCCCCGCCGGTGGCGCCGAACGCTTCCACTCCGCCCTGGTGCCGCACGCCGGGCCGGACAGCCGGGTGTTCCGCGAGGCGGCCGAACTCGGCGCCGCGCTGGAACGCCTCACCGAGGTCCAGGGCTCCGTCGAGGCGTCCGTGGCCGTCGCGGTCGACGCCCCGAGCGCGTGGGCGCTACGCCAGCCGGGCCTGCCCTCGCCCCGGCTCGACCACCACGAGGAGGTCGCCGCCGCCCACCGGGCCCTGTGGCACACCGGGTACGGCTGCGACACCGTCGCGCCCGGCGACCCCCTCGACGGGTACCGGCTGCTCGTGCTGCCCGCCCTCTACCTGGCCAGCGACACCACCGCCGACTGGGTACGCGACTACGTGCACGGCGGCGGCCACCTGCTGGCGACCTACCTCAGCGGGGCCGCCGACGAGCACGCCCGGGTCCGGCTCGGCGGCTACCCGGGCGCCCTGCGGGACGTACTCGGAGTCTGGGCGGAGGAGTTCCACCCGCTGGCCGACGGCGACCACGTCCGGCTCGCCGACGGCGGCACCGGACTTGTCTGGGCCGAGACCCTCCGGCCGGCCGGGGCGGACGCGGTCGGCTGGTACGCCGGCGGGGTGCTCGACGGGCTGCCCGCGGTCACCCGGCACCGCCACGGCGCCGGAACCGCCTGGTACGTCTCCACCCGGCCCGACGACGACACGTACCGCCGGCTGCTCGACCGGGCCGCCCGGGCCGCCGGCGCCACCCCCGTCTGCCCGGACGCGCCGCCCGGCGTCGAGGCGGTACGCCGTCGCGGCGACCGGGTGAGCTGGCTGTTCCTGCTCAACCACACCGACCGGGAACTGCGCGTACCGGCGCGGGGTGTGGACCTGCTCACCGGGGCCCCGGTCGACGAGGCGGTCATCCTGCCACCCGGCGGCGTCGCCGTGCTCCGTGAACGCACCGGCTGACCGACGGCCGTGGCGGCGACGCCGGTCAGGGGGTGGCGACGGCGGCGCGGGAACGGTCGGCCGCGATCCGCACCGCCAGCGTCGCCAGCACCGTGCCCATCAGCACCCGCTGCACCCGCAGCCACATCGGTCGCCGGCTCAGGAAGCCGGCGATCCCGCCGGCGGTCAGCACGATCAACCCGTTCACCGTCAGCGCCACCGCGATCTGGGTCAGCCCCAGCAGCAGGCTCTGCGTCGCCACGCTGCCCCGGGTCGGGTCGATGAACTGCGGCAGCAGCGACACGTACAGGATCGCGATCTTCGGGTTGAGCAGGTTGGTCACCAAGCCCATGGTGAACAGCCGCCGGGTCGGGTCCGGTGGCAGCGGCGCCGGGGTGAACGGCGAGTGCCCGCCCGGACGGATCGCCTGCCAGGCCAGCCACAGCAGGTACCCCGCGCCGGCCAGCTTGACCGCCGTGTACAGCGGCGGCACCAGCACGAACACCGTGGCGATGCCGGCCACCGCGGCGGCCAGGTAGACCGCGAAACCGGCGGCGACCCCGAGCAGCGAGATCAACCCGGCCCGGCGGCCCTGGGTCACCGACCGCGACACCAGGTAGACCATGTTCGGCCCCGGCGTCAGCACCAGCCCCAGGGCGACCAGTGCGATCCCGACGACTCCCGCCGTACTCACCATTGCGTGACCCCCGTCCCACGTCCCGTTCGAGGCTAGGTCGCCGGCAGAGGCGCCGACGCCGCGCCCCCGGTACGAGGCCGCGTTACGGTGAGCAGGGGAGGTGACGAGGTGGACAGGAGCTGGGAGGCGTCGGTCGAGGCGCAGATCCGGTCGGCCCAGGAACGCGGAGAGTTCGACAACCTCCCCGGCGCGGGCAAACCCATCCCGGGGCGGGGCATGCCCTACGACGAGTCGTGGTGGATCAAGAGCTTCCTGGACCGCGAGCAACTGCCCACCGACCTGCTGCTGCCCACCCCGCTGCTGCTGCGTCGCCGGATCGAGCGGCTGCCGGACGAGGTCCGCGACCTGCCGACCGAGCAGGCGGTCCGGTCCTGCGTCGCCGACCTGAACGCGCAGGTGATGGCCTGGCTGCGCAATCCGTCCGGCCCGCGGGTCGTGGTACGCCCGGTCAACGCCGACGCCGTCGTACAGCAGTGGCGGGCCGACCGCCGTGCTGCCGCCACCGAACCAGCCAGGCCCGCAGGCCCGCCGTCGCCCGCGCCCCGGCGGGCCTGGCTGCCGTTCCGTCGGCGCCGCGCCGCCTGACTCAGCTCACCGCCGCCTGCCAGGTCCAGGAAGTACGCCGTTCCCGTGCTCCGGTCACCCGCATGAGCTCCACCCTGGCGCCGCTGGCCGCATCGGACAACCTCGCGCCGCCGCCATTGCCCGGGTGGATCGGGTCGGCTACCGTCGGCCAGGTGACTGCCGGGTCGGCCATGGGCCACGAGCGGACGGGGTACCCGGCCCGCCGTTGAGCCGGGCGGGCCCGCGGCCCGCCACCCTTCCGTGATCGTCTCCGCGCCTGTCGGGCGCTCGCTGTCGTACGCCCGTTTCGGGCGCGATCTCCGCCGTGGCCACCGGCGTTCCCGATGTGGCCGACTCCTGCCGCAGCAGAAAGCAGAGCATGCCGAACGACTTCAACCAGCAGATCATCGACGAGTTCCGGGCCAACGCCGGCCGGGTGGGCGGCCCGTTCGAGGGCGCCCGCCTGATCCTGCTCACCACCACCGGGGCGCGTACCGGCGCCACCCACACCACCCCGGTCGCGTACCTTCCCGACGGTGCGGAGCGGATCCTGGTGATCGCCTCCGCCGGCGGCGCCGACCGGCATCCCCACTGGTACCACAACCTGGTCGCCGACCCGCAGGTCACCGTCGAGGACGGGGCCTTCACCTACCCGGCACGGGCCGAGGTGCTCACGGGTACCGAACGCGACCGGCTCTTCGCCCGCGCCGTGGAGTCCGACCCCGGCTGGGCCGAATACCAGGCGAAGACCACCCGGGTGATCCCGGTGGTGGCCCTCCACCCGGAGCTGGCCGGGCCGCCCGCCGCGTCGTCGTTCGGCACCGTGCTGAAGATGATCCACGACGCGTTCCGGCGGGAGCTGGAGTTGATCCGCGCCGAGGTCGACCGTTCCGGCCCGGTGCTGGGTGCCCAGCTGCGGGTGAACTGCCTGACCCTGTGTGGCGGCCTGCACGGCCACCACGTCAAGGAGGACGAGGGCATGTTCGCCGGCCTCGGCGCGCAGCACCCGGAGCTGGCGCCGGTGCTGGACCGGCTGCGCGAGGAACACCAGCGGGTCGCCGCGCTGCTGGCGGAGTTGCAGCAGACCCTCACCGCCGAGAGCGCCGACCGCGACCAGGTCCGCGAGCAGGTGGGCCGGCTCGTCGCCGAGTTGGAGGCACATCTGGCGTACGAGGAGGAGCAGTTGATCCCGATGCTCGACGGCGTCGGCTGATCCCGCCCGTGCCGGCGGGTACGCGTTCGCCCGCCGGTGGGTGGCCTGGGCGTCTGATCCGCCGTCGGGCACTGACCAATAGAGCGCCGGCGGGGCGCGCGTTGCCCCGCCGGCGCTTCCAGGGCCCCCGTTGGGGCGATCACGCCGACCCTAGATCTTGGTGTTGCCGCCCTTGTTGACGATGCTCGCCTTCTTGCAGTTGCCCCAGGTGAGCGGGAGTCCGGTGCTGCCGCCCCCGCGGCCACCCCACTTGATCAGCGAGATGTTCTTGCCGGAGTAGCTCTTGCCGTACTTGTTGTTCTTGAAGATGTTGCCGCTCCCGCACACCTCGCCCTTGTCCAGCCGGCCCCACTCGCTGAACATGGCGTACTGGCCGGATTTGGTGAAGGTGTTCCCGCTCACCACGTTGTTCTTGCTCCCGTCCCTGATCCGCACGGGGTCGCCGGTGATCGACGAGAACTTGTTGCCGGTGATGCTGCTGCTCGTGGTCTTGACCAGGTAGACCCCGTGCATCATCCCGCCGTTGCGCAGGTTGGAGAAGACGTTCTTCCTGATCACGATGCCGGAGGAGTTCTTGACGTGGATCGCGGCGTATCCGGTGGAGCCGCTGAGATTCTTGAACTCGTTCCCGCTGATCGTGACGTTCCGGGTGTTCCGGAGCAGGATCGCGTTGGCGTGGCCGGAGAACTTTCTGCCGCTGATGGTGAATCCACCAGGGCCGCCGTCGATGCAGAGCTGATAGTCACCCTTGGGGCACTTGACCTGCCCCGGGTACCGGGCGGTGACGGCGGCCTGAGCCGGTGCGACGAGTCCGAGGACGAGTGCGGCGCTGCCGGCCAGTGCGATCAATCCACGCTTGAGCACTGAAGATCCCAATCACTGAGTAGGGATGGTCCTGCGGGGCCACCGGCCTCTGCGTCCGTGCGTGCC
The DNA here is from genome assembly GCA_005402585.1 of Micromonosporaceae bacterium KJ-029. Taxonomy (GTDB): domain Bacteria; phylum Actinomycetota; class Actinomycetes; order Mycobacteriales; family Micromonosporaceae; genus Micromonospora. Next base: position 320,864 of record BIFP01000051.1, read on the forward strand.
CCGTGAGGTCAGCATCCGCGTCCCGCCATAGGTAAAACCTTGTAGGAACCTTGAATTCACAGACCAGAATGGGTGACAGGTGGTCGGCGTCAGCGGCGGACAGTGAGGGCTCATGGTCGTGGAGTTCAGGCTGCTGGGCGACGTCGCGGCGCTCGTTGACGGTGAACCGGTGGACCTCGGCCATGTCCGGCAGCGATGCGTGCTGGCGGTGCTGCTGGTCGAGGCGAACAAGACCGTTCACATCGACCAGTTACTTGAGCGGGTGTGGGTGGATCGCCCGCCGCAGCGGGCCCACAGCTCCCTCTACAGTTACCTGTCCCGGTTGCGGCGGTCTCTGAGCAGCGCCGAGGACGTCGGTATCGTGCGGCAACGGGGCGGCTACCTGCTGACCGTCGATCCCATGGCGGTGGACCTGCACCGTTTCAACGAGCTGGTGTCACGCGCCCGTCGGGCATCCGACGACGACCACGCCCTGCGGCAGTTCGACGAAGCGATCGGCCTGTGGCGGGGTGAGGCGTTCGCGCCGCTGGACACGCCCTGGTTCAACGTCCTTCGTACCGCGTTGGATCAGGGACGGCTCGCGGCCGAGCGCGACCGGACCGATGCCGCCCTGCGCAGCGGCCAACATTCGACGCTGCTGTCCGAGTTGTCGCGCTGCGTTGCCGAACAGCCGTTGGACGAGCGTCTCGCCGGACAACTCATGCTGGCGCTGTCCCGTTCAGGTAGACAGGCCGAAGCCCTCGACCACTATCAGCGGATCCGGCACCGCCTGGCCGACGTGTTGGGCGTCGACCCCGGCCCTGACCTGCAGGAGCTGCATCTCCGAATTCTCCACGGCGATCGCGAGTTCGCCGCATCGGCCGTGCCGCGAGCAACTGCCGGACCGGCCGCTCCCCGGACCCCCCGGCAGCTGCCAGCGCCGCCGGCCATGTTCGCCGGCCGGGTCCGGGAGCTGGCCGCTCTGACCGACGCCCTCGACTGGCAGGCCGAACCGGGTGGCGCAGTCGCCATCTCGGTCATCGGGGGGATGGGTGGGATCGGCAAGACCTGGCTCGCGTTGCGGTGGGCCCACGACCACTCGGACCGGTTTCCCGACGGGCAGTTGTACGTCAACTTGCGTGGCTTCGAGCCCGCTGCGGAAGCTGTGCCGCCGGTGGTGGCGTTACGGGGCTTCCTCGACGCTCTCGGTGTGCCGCCCGGATCGGTACCGATGGACCTGGACACGCAGGTCGGCCTGTACCGCAGCATGTTGTCCGGCCGGCGGATGCTGATCGTGCTCGACAACGCCCGCGACGCCGAGCAGGTGCGCCCGCTCCTGCCCGGCGTCCCCGGCTGCGCGGTGGTGGTGACCAGCCGGCAGCAGCTGTCCGGCCTGGTGGCGGTCGAGGGCGCCCGCCCGATCACCCTCGACCTGCTCACCGCCGCCGAGTCCCACGAGCTGCTGGCGAGCCGGCTGAGCGGCGGCCGGGTGGCGGCCGAGCCGAGGTCGGTGGAGGGGATCGTCGAGCGGTGTTCCGGGCTGCCGTTGGCGCTGGCGATCGTGGCGGCCCGCGCGGCGGCCCACCCCGGGTTCCCGCTCGCCGCGCTGGACCGGGAACTGGCCGAGCAGCAGGGCAGCCTCGACGGCTTCGCCGGCGGCGGGGACCCGGTCACCGACCTGCGCTCGGTCTTCTCCTGGTCGTACCGCGCGCTCGGCGAGCCGGCGGCGCGGATGTTCCGCCTGCTCGGGCTGCATCCCGGGCCAGACATCTCGGTACGGGCCGCCGCCAGCCTCGCCGCCCTGCCCGAGCGGCAGGTGCGTCCCATCCTCGGCGAACTCGTCCGGACGCAGCTGATGGTGGAGCGGGTACCGGGCAGGTACACCTGCCACGACCTGCTGCGGGCGTATGCGGCGGAGATGGTGGAGTCGGAGCCCGCGGAGCGACGCCACGCCGCCCTGCGCCGGATCGTGGACCACTATCTGCGCAGTGCGTGTACCGCCGACGGACAGCTGTCCCCGCTTCGGGACCCGATCGTACCGCCGCCGGCCGAGGCGGGCGTGGAGCCGGAGCAGCCGGCGGACAACGCGCAGGCGTTGGCCTGGTTCGCCGAGGAACACCCGGTGCTCGTGCGAGTGGTGGAGCTGGCCGACCGGCACGGCCTCGACCGGCAGGTCTGGCAGTTGGCGTGGGCGTTGACCACCTACCTGAGCCGCCGGAGCTACTGGGACGACCTGATCGCGGTACAGAACCGCGCGCTGGCCGCCGCCGAGCGTGGCGGCGACCGGGCGGCGAGGGCGCAGGCGCACCGCGACATCGCTCCCGCCTACTCCGAGACAGGTCGCTTCGAGTCGGCCCGTGGTCACCTGGAGTGTGCGCTGATACTCCTGGACGAGCTTGCCGACCGGGTCGGCCAGGCGCACACCCTGCTGACCCTGAGCTGGGCCAGCGAGAAGGAGGGCGACCAAGCGGCCGCGTTGCACCACGACGAGCGGGCACTTCGGCTCTTCCGCGACAGCGGCCACCGGGCGGGTGAGGCCCGGGCGCTCAACGCGGTCGGCTGGGACCATGCCATGCTCGGCGAGCACCGGCAGGCGATCCGCTACTGCTGGCGGGCGATAACCCTGCAGCGCCAGCTCGGCGACCGAACCGGCGAGGCGAACAGTTGGGACACGCTCGGCTACGCCCATCACCACCTCGGCCACTACCGGCGGGCGGCTCGCTGCTATCGGCGGGCGCTGGACCTCAGCCGGGAACTCGGACACCGACACAACGAGGCGGAGGCGCTACGGCACCTGGGTGACACCCACCAGGCCCTCGGCGACCTGGAAGCCGCCAGCGACTGTTGGCGGCGCGCCGCGGAGATCCTCATGGAGATAGGGCACCCGGACGTCGAGCAGCTCCGCGACAAGGTCGCCGCGAACCAGGGTGCTGCCACTCCGGTGGGTTGAGCTGTTTGCCGCTATGCGCCCGTCGCCTCCCCGCAGGTCACCGACGAGGCCCGGCGGGTGTTGGACGCCACCGCCAGCAACTGACCGGCGGAGATCTCAGATCAGGATGACGGGGTTGGTGAGCGCCGCCATGTGGCCTCCGGGGTGGCGTACCTCGATTCGGACGAACGCCGAATCTGCCGCGCTGGTCCGCCACTCCACAGCGCCGGATCCGTCGCTGGGCAAGGATTCGCGGTGCACCGTGCCTCGATCGGTGTGGACGCTCACGGTGCCGGAAGGCACGCCCCGTACCTCCGTCCGGACCACGGCCGACTCGCTGCGGGTCTTCAGCCGCTCACCGATACCGGCGCTGCGATCACCGGCAGAGACGTCGAGGGACAGCTCGATCGCGGCCGATTCGGCGATCCAACTCCGGCCGGCCCGGATCCCGGCGAGGATCGCGTCACTGTCGAGGCTCTCGGCCAGCACGACGGTGTGTGGGATGCCGATCTGGCCCGCCAGGTGCGTGTCGCTGTTGCCCATCGCCGGCCGCCACCGCCCACCGTGGATGCCGGCGGCCAGACTGCGACCCCATTCGGCCAGTGCCGCCTCGTTGTCTGCGTTCCAGGGCAGGTCTGAGCTCCACCGCCCGTTCCACACCTCGACCACGTCGAACTGGTGAAACGGGTACATGAAGACGCCGGAGGGATACGGCGCGTGGGGGTGAGCCGCGACGCACAGCCCGCCGGCCTGGTGGACCTGGTGCAGATGCCGGTCGATCACATCGTCGCGGATGCCGTACCGCCAGTCGACCACCTGTCCCGGTTCGATGCCGAGCGCCAGCCAGTGCCCGGTCCGGGTGGTGACCTCCTGGCCCAGCATCACGAGCAGATCGTCACCGGCGAGTGGACCCCAGACTCCATGCGTGTCGCAGGTGTTGTGCTCGGTGATGGCCATGAAGTCCAGCCCGACCTCACGGGCTGCGGCTGCAAGCTGTTCCGGCGTCAGCTCTCCACCGTTGGAGCGCACCGAATGCAGGTGGCAGTCACCTCGGTACCAGGCCCGCCCCCGCCCGGCCACCCGCCTCGGCGGGAACTGCGACTGCGAGAGCCGCGGTGCCGCCGCCTGAGTTTGGGACGGAGTATCTGGAGAATGGGTCACGGGAGCTCCTCCCCGCGACACACAGGTGACAAAACCTGCGGTCGCGGAACACGTGCCTCTTCGAGCACGTGGATGTACGGGACCTCGCGCGGTCAGCGAAGTCACTCCCCGCCACTCTCAACGTATAGCGGACCTGGGGGCTTGTGGCAAGACCCGGGTGATGCCGCAGAATCGCTGACCGAGGTCAGAATCTGCCGGAAATGCGAAACTTGTGAAATGCGTGCGTGGGAGCTGATGCCGTGAATTCCCTGACTGCCAGTGCGTTTGACCTTCCCGAGCGCCTTTCCGCGAAGGCCGACCCAGCGCTGATCGCCCGTGACGAACAGCACTTCGCGGCCGTCGCGGCCAGCCTGGAGCAGTCCATTGCGGAGCTGTCCGACCGGCTCGACGCGCAGCGCAAGGCGGCCGGCGGCAAAGGCCAGCAGGCCCTGGACCGGGATATGGAGATCCACCGGCTGACCGCGCGGCTGCGTGCCCTGCGCCGCTTCGGTCTGGACCTGTGCCTCGGCCACATCGTCGCCGCGGACGACCCGGAACCGGTGTACATCGGACGCCTCGGTATGACGGACCGGTCGGGCCGGCGGCTGCTGCTCGACTGGCGCTCGCCCGCGGCTGAGCCGTTCTTCGGTGCGACCCACGCCAACCCGATGGGTCTGGCGAGTCGCCGCCGATACCGCTGGACCCGCGGCCGGATCAGTGACTACTGGGACGAGGTGTTCACCGCGGACGGGTTCGCCAGCCACGCCGCGCTCGACGACCAGTCCGCCTTCATCGCCAGCCTGGGCGGCGATCGCTCGCCGAGGATGCGCGACGTGCTCGGCACCATCCAGGCCGACCAGGACGCCATCATCCGCGCCGGATCCCGCGGGACGCTCGTCGTCGACGGTGGTCCGGGCACCGGAAAGACGGTTGTCGCCCTGCACCGCACCGCCTACCTGCTGTACGCCGATCCGCGCCTCGGTCACCACCGTGGTGGCGTGCTGTTCGTCGGACCGCACCAGCCCTACCTCGCCTATGTCGCCGACGTCCTGCCCAGCCTCGGCGAGGAGGGGGTGCAGACCTGCACGGTGCGGGACCTCGTCGCCGAGGGCGCCACGGCGACCGTCGAGGCCGACCCCGAGGTGGCCCGGCTGAAGTCGTCCGCCCAGCTGGTGCGGGCGATCGACGAGGCCGTTCGGTTCTACGAGGAGCCGCCAGCCCGGGCGATGACAGTCATGACCGACGACGCCGACATCCGGCTGACCGCCGACGACTGGGCGCAGGCGTTCCGGGCGGCCGGCCCCGGCACCCCGCACAACGAGGCGCGCGACGAGATCTGGGAGGAACTGCTCACGCTGCTGGTGGCGAAGTACGACGGCGACGAACCGGAGGAGCAGCTGCGCCGGTCGCTGGTGCGTAACGGGGAACTGCACTCGGCCGTTAACCGGGCCTGGCCACTGCTGGACCCGGCGGACCTGGTCGGTGACCTGTGGTCGGTACCCGCCTACCTGCGCAAGTGCGCACCCTGGCTCGACCGCGACGAGGTGCGGGCGCTGCAACGCGCCGACGCCCGGGCCTGGACGGTGTCCGACCTGCCGCTGCTGGATGCGGCACGGCAGCGGCTCGGCGACCCGGAGGTGTCACGGCGCCGGCGCCGCTTCGACGCGGCGGTCGCCGCCAAGAGCGAGCAGATGGACCGGGTCGTCGACGACCTGATCGCCGACGACGACGACGGTCTGGGCCTGGTGACGATGCTGCGCCACCAGGACCTGCAGTACATCCTGGTGGACGAGACCGTGGCGACCGGCGCCGATCCGGACCGGCTTGCCGGCCCGTTCGCGCACATCGTCGTAGACGAGGCGCAGGAGCTGACCGACGCGGAGTGGCAGATGCTGCTGCTGCGCTGCCCGTCGCGCAGCTTCACCATCGTCGGGGACCGCGCCCAGGCCCGGCACGGGTTCACCGAGTCATGGCAGGAACGGCTTGAGCGGATCGGGCTCGACCGGATCCGGCTGTCCTCGCTGAGCGTCAACTACCGGACGCCGCAGGAGGTGATGACCGAGGCCGAACCGGTCATCCGGGCCGCGATCCCGGACGCGAACGTGCCGACCTCCATCCGCAGCAACGGCGTACCCGTCCGGCACGGCTCCGTCGCCGATCTCGGCGCCATTCTGGACACCTGGCCTGCTGCGCATGCCGAGGGAATCGCCTGCGTCATCGGCGATCCGATGTTCGAGGCGACGTCCCGCGTCCGATCGCTGACCCCGGAGCTGTCCAAGGGGCTCGAGTTCGACCTGGTCGTGCTCGTCGACCCGGAGACGTTTGGCGAAGGCGTCGAGGGCGCGGTCGACCGCTATGTCGCGATGACCCGGGCGACCCAGCAACTTGTCATCCTCACCAGCTCCGACCACAGCTGAACAGGCCGCACCTCGAACGAGTCGGCGTGTGAAGCTGCGAAGTGATTCTTCGCGGCGGCGCCGTTCAGGCGCGCAGCCTCCAGTTCCAGTCGGCACCAATTATCGGATTGCCGGTTACAGAAATCCGATAATTAATATCCACGAAGTGGACATATCGTGCACGCATCATAATGACTGTTAAGATGCGTAAGGACTTACGCTGGTGTAGAGCCTCGGCTGGTCCTGGGTGTCCTGTCCCAGTTGATCTGAGACATCCCGCTGAAGCTGGAGTTGTGGGCCCGACTATTTGCGACCCGACCCAGTGAAGCTGGGGGTGGCGGCTGCTTGAGTGAATCGAACTCGGGGGTGACGTCCTGATGGGCCATGCTGGCGACGCGGGCCGATTAGCACATTTGATCGAACGCGGGGGTATCGTCCGAGGATGACAACCTCGGGGCTGCCTCCGGACCTGCCCGGCTTGAGTCCTCGTCAACGACAGATCTTGGCCGTGATACGTCAGTGGGTCGAGCGCTATGGGTATCCACCGACGGTGCGGGAGATCGGCGCTGAAGTCGGACTCGGCTCTCCATCATCGGTAGCGCACCATCTGAAGGTGCTCCAACAGCGCGGCTTCCTGCGCCGGGCCGCACACGGGCCACGCGCTGTTGACGCCCGCCCTTCGCGACGCTCAGACGCCACTGCCGCGCGCTCTGGTGTTCAGGTTCCGCTGCTGGGCTCGATCGCTGCCGGCGCCCCCATTCTGGCCGAGGAGTACGTCGAGGAAGTCCTGACCCTGCCCAGGAAGCTCGTCGGCCACGGAAGGCTGTTCGCGCTGCATGTCCGCGGAGACTCAATGGTCGAAGCTGGCATCGCAGACGGGGACGTCGTCGTGGTGCGGCAGCAAGCGGTAGCCGACAGTGGCGACATCATCGCCGCCATGATTGACGACGAGGCCACCGTCAAGGTCTTGCGTATCCGGGACAGCGCCGTGGACCTGCTGCCCCGCAACCCGCACTACCCCGTCATCCCCGGTGACCGCGCGGTGATCCTCGGCAAGGTGGTCTGCGTGTTGCGTCGTAGCTGAGCGTGTCCGCCCGTAGCGGCGGCAGAGAATCAAGGCTGGACGGATAGTTTACGGTAGCTGAGCCTCAATTTCAGCGTTATGCGACCGGCGGGCCGACTGTGCCGATCGGTGTGCGCGTGCGGCCGTGGATGAAATGGCGGCCAGGTGCGGACGGGTCGGCAACCAAGATGGTCTGAATGCCAAGTTGCTCGTTCATCGCGGCGAGCTGGTACTCGTAGCCAAGGTCCGCAGCCGTGCGTACGCCGCGGACGATGACCGTGGCGCTGCGGCGTAGGCAGTAGGCAGTGGTCAGGCCGGCCCAGGTGTCCACTTCGACGTTGCCCCAGGCTGCCGGCATGGCGTCGCGCACCTGCACCGCCCTGGCCGTGGCCCCGGCGGTTGGTTGCTTGTCGGCGTTCACCGCCAGCAACACGATGATCCGATCGAACATCACCCGAGCGCGGGCCACCAGGTCGCGGTGTCCCGGGGTGAACGGATCGAACGTGCCTGGATAAACCGCCAACGAGACGCGAACGGGCGCCACTCCACGATCCGATGTAGCAGTCATCGCGACCCCAACCACATTGCCACGATTGTCTGTGATCTTCTCAAGATCTTGTTGCTGCTCAGGTGAGGACGAGGAGGTCCAGGGCGTCGACCACGGGTCCGGTCTCACGTTGCGCTGCCTTACGCAGTCGGGCCAGACCTGCGGCGTACGCCTCGTCGCTTATCAGTTGCAGAGGGGTGTGTGCCTCGCGGCGCAGTGCCGTCGCAGCCTCGCGTAGTGAGGCCGCGGTTACCTGCGGGACCTGTTCGAGGCCGACGGTGACGAACCCGGCGGCAGTGAAGGCTGCCTCGACGTCGGCCACGCTGGGGTAGGTGTCGAGCACACGGATGGCTTCGGGGAAGTAGCGGAACAGGGTGATTGCTTGGTGTCGGCCTGCGAACGCGGAGCGGATCAGCACCGGGCCGCCGGGGCGGACGACCCTGCGTAGTTCTCGGGCTGCACGGTTCAGGTCTGGCACGTGGTGGATGACCGTGGAGATCCAGGCGGCGTCGACGCTGTCGTCGTCGAGCGGGATGCGCTCGGCGTCGCCATGCACGACAGGCTGGTACATCGAGCGGGCGCGCATCGCCTCGGAGGGCTCGACCGCGGTGACCTCGATGTCGTACCAGTCAATGAAGGCTCGCGCCCACATCCCGGTGCCCGAGCCGAGGTCGAGTATTCGCATGCCTGCATGGGGGTCAAGGTGCCGGGTCACGGCTTCCCGCCAGGCCGAGAGTCCGTCGTCGGTGAGGTGACGGGTCGCCTCGAACGCCGCAGCGTCCGCGGTGTCGTACGTGATCCGAGCCATGCCTTTGACCCAACTGCCTGGGCACCCGAGGAAGCAAGGGTGCAGAGGTGTGACGAACCGCCCAGGCTGACGGGCTGCCGGCCAGGTGCGGTTTACGTAAGGTCGGTCCATGGGTGCGGACTCTGACGTGCGGCGCTGGCTACGGCAGCGTGGAGCTGGGACAATTCAGCACCCCGGCGGCACTCTCTACGCCCACCTGTGCCGGGTGCATGACCGTCTCGCTGAGCTGGAGTGTGGCGTTGACACGCAACTGGCCGGTCTCGCGCATGCCGTCTACAGCACGGACGGCTTCGATGTGACGCTGCTCGACTGGAACGATCGAGCCACGCTGCGAAACCTCATCGGCGACGACGCTGAGGCCTTGGTCTATCTGTACGGGGCCTGCGACCGCAGGCGGACCTGGCGAGAGCTGGCGACAACCGGTGAGGTCGTCGACCGCTTCACCGGTCAGACGTGGCACCTGAGCCCCGGCCAGATGCGACCCTTCGTGGATCTCAGCATCGTCAACGAGCTGGACGTCATCGAGCAAGATCCTTCTACCGTGGACAAGCACGGCGCGTACTTTCGCTCCCTGTTCGCCGCCTGGGCTCCGATCGCATCCCCGCAGGTCAGCAGTGAGGTGCAGCGACTCCTCGACGAAGGCAACCAAAGTACTTCTGCGAGGGCCCAGAATTGACGGTCCGTACCGGCCCCAAACCGGACCCGGTTCACCGAGGCCAGCAATCCGCAGCCCCACGCCTGGAGACTTGGTGCCGTCGGTCTGGTGATCTGCGACCCGGAGCCCTGAATCTGATCAGCGGCTGCGACACTGGCGGACCGGCGAGGCATGTGGGTGGGTGGTCGCGGTGGCCAATCTACGGTTCGTGTCAGGTGGTCGCCTGACGGATCCGGTGGAGTTCGAGGTCGGCTTTGTCGTTGAGGGCGGGGGCGAGGTGCGTCGGCGCCTGGTCGATGCGGCAGATGTCCCGTTCGAACAGGTGCCGGCGGTCCGCTCGTTCCCGTCGTACCGAGGGCAGCGCAACTATCCGGGCCTGTACTGGGCGGCCTGCATCGGTGCTCACGTCGGTTTCGAGTCGTGGTTGGAGCGCGACGAGGCGATGGCGTTGGACTTCGAAGCGTCCGTGGTGGGCTTCGCCGCGCAGCCGTTCTGGTTGTGGTGGCCGGACACGAGGCGAGCGAGGTCACACGCACCGGACTTCTTCGCCCGCCGCCGGGACGGGACCGGAGTGGTGATCGACTGCCGTCCAACGGACCGGATCGCGGAAAGGGACGCTGCCGCGTTCGAGGCCACCGCCCAGGCGTGCGACGTGGTGGGCTGGGACTACCGCCTCGTGAGCGGGCACGATCGGGTGTGGTTGGCGAACCTGCGGTGGCTGGCCGGCTACCGGCATCCCCGTCACCTTGACGCGCCGGTCGCGGATCGGCTGCTTGATCTGTTCGGCTCGCCGATGCCTCTGATGGAGGCAGCAGCGCAGGTCGGTGATCCAATCGCGGTCTTGCCGGTGCTGTTTCATCTGCTGTGGTCACAGCGGTTGTCCGTCGACATGGTGGTTCGGCTGGACGCGACGTCGGTCGTGGTGAGGGCGGGATCGTGACGCGGCTGCTGCGGGTGGGTGATCGAGTTGCCTTCGACGGCGCAGAGCACCAGGTGGCGGTGTTGTCGGGGTCATGGGTCCGGCTGGTCAGCCCGGACGGTACGCCGAGGGCGGTGCTGCTGACGCACCTGGTGGGCTCGCCGGGCTTCGACATCCTCGGCGGGGATCCAGCCGAGCCGCGCACGGTTCTTGCCGATCATGCCCTCGCTGATGTCGCCGAGGACGTCGCACATCGGGCCCGGCAGTGGGAGCAACACATCATCGAGGTCGAGACCGGGCTTCCTCCCGGCGCCGAGCCGGGGACCGCGCCGCGAAGCGAGTACGACCCGCGCCTGCACGGCATGCGACAGCGGGTGGCGGCGAAGGCCGAGGAGTTGTCCGCGTCTGGGATCCCCGCAAGCGTGGCGACCGTTCAGCGGATGCGGCAACGTTACCGAACCGGCGGCCTGCGCGCCTTGGTGGACGGGCGGTCACAGCGACCTGTCTCGCAGGTCGGGCGGGCCGACGAACGGGTGATTGCCGCGATCCGTGAGGCGTTGACCGCGCAGGAGAATCAGTCGACCGGCACTCGCACCCGGCTGCGGCACCAGGTCGAAAGAATCCTGACGCAGCGACACGGAACAGGCGTGGTGGCACTGCCACCGAAGAGCACATTCCACCGCCTGGTCGCCGCGTTGTCCGTGGGCCAGCACACTTTCGGCGCGGCGACGACCCGCCGGTCGACGGCGAACCGGCCAGCCGGCTCATTCACGGTGACCTGGGCGGCCCGGCCGGGCCAGCAGGTGCAGATCGACACCACGGTGTTGGACGTAATGGTGCTCTTCGACGACGGTCAGGCCCGTCGGGTCGAGTTAACCGCGGCGGTGGATGTCGCCACCCGCACGATCTGCGCCGCGGTGCTGCGGCCGGTGGGCACGAAGGGCGTGGACGCGTCCCTGTTGTTGGCGCGGATGTTGGTGCCCGAGCCGATGCGGCCGGGTTGGGACGAGTCGCTGCGGATGGCGGCTTCCAGGCTGCCGCACCGGCGGCTGGCTGACATCGACGCGCGGATGGAGCAGGCCGCCGCCAAACCGGTCGTGGTCCCGGAGACGATCGTCTGCGACCGGGGGAAGGTCTATCTGTCCGACACGTTCCTGCGGGCCTGCCAGACGTTGGGGATCTCGGTGCAGCCGGCGCATCCGCGCAGCCCCACGGACAAGGGCATCATCGAGCGCACGTTCGGGTCGATCAACACGCTGTTCTGCCAGTACGTCGCCGGCTACACCGGCCCGGACGTGGCTCACCGGGGCAGTCGGGTGCAGGCCGAGGCAGTGTGGTCGATGGCTCAGATGCAGGACCTGCTCGATGAGTGGATCATCGCCGGGTGGCAGCAGCGCCCGCACGAAGGGCTACTCAGCCCGGATACCGGGCGGGTGCTGTCGCCGAACGAGATGTTCGCGGTGTTGGTCTCGGCGGCCGGCTACGTCCCGTTGATGCTCACCGGCGACGACTACGTCGAGCTGCTGCCGGGGACGTGGCGCACGGTCAACGACTACGGCGTTCGCCTCGGCGGGCGCACCTACGACAGCAAGGCGCTTAATCCCTACCGCAGGCAGCACTCCGGTGTCGCGGCCAGGCAGGGGTTGTGGGAGGTCCGCCACGACCCCTATGACCTGACGCACGTCTGGGTGCGCAACCACCGCGACGGCGGGTGGATCCGCGCCGGGTGGACCCACCTGCCGATGGTGGCCGCGCCGTTCGCGGACTTCACCTGGCGCCATGCCCGGCAACAGGTCACCTCCGACCCGGGCGGCGAACCGGCTGAGACCGCGACCGCCCGGGTGCTGGCCGGCCTGCTGCGTCGCGCCGGCGAGGGCCCCGCACCGCAGGCCCCGACGGGTGAGACCGATCGGCGGGTGGCAGCGAGGACCCGGGCCGCCGCGACGTCGCACCGGCCCCGCGTCGCTCCCGAGCCTGCACCCGAGGACGACGTCGACGAGCCCGAGGACGGGCAGGTCGGCAACGTCATCCCCTTCGGCATCTTCGACGCCCGCGAGGAGGCGCAACGGTGGCTGTGACCGCCGCGTTCACCCCGCCGGCTGACGAGCCGCTGACCAGCAAGGAAGGCTGGTCACGGTGGGTCCAGCACGACCCCCGCCCGCCCGAGCTGCACCTGGACTGGCCGCACCTGAGCCCGGTCGAGCAGGCCGCCTACGACGACGCCCGCCTGGACTACCACAGCGACCTGATCGTGGTGAACACCCCGACCATCCGGGAGGTCGTCAAGACCGTCCGCCGGCTACTGATCCTCAACCGCCGGCAGATATCGGCCCGCCGAGGGCTGATCATCACCGGCGGCGCCGGCACCGGCAAGACGACCGCCATCACCCAGCTCGGCCGCGCCCATGAACTGTCCGTCGCCCTGCGCAACCCGATGACCGGCCCACGGATCCCAGCCGTCTATGTCACCGTCCCTCCAGCGGCGACACCTCGCATGCTTGCCGTCGAGTTCGCCCGTTTCCTCGGCTTGCCCCTGGCTGCACGGTCCAACATCACCGACGTCACCAACGCCGTCTGCGCCGTGCTCTGCGACGTCGGCTGCGACCTGGTGCTCGTCGACGAGATCCACAACCTCAACCTGGCCACCCGCGCCGGAGCCGAAGCCTCCGACCAGCTCAAATACTTCTCCGAGCGGATCCCCGCCACGTTCGTCTACTCCGGCATTAACGTCGAGCGGGCCAACCTGTTCACCGGCACTCGGGGTGAACAGATCGCCAGTCGGTTCGCCACCATCGCGACCCGGCCGTTCGCCTACGGCACCACCGTCCAGCGGGAAAACTGGCGGGCCCTGGTCGCCACCCTCGAACAGGCCCTACGACTGCACCGCCATAAGGCCGGCACCCTCGCCCGCCACGGCGAATACCTCTACCAACGATCACGCGGCATGATCGGCAGCCTGTCCCACCTCATCCGCGGCGCCGCGATCGATACCATCCTCGACGGCACCGAAAAGATCACCAAGGCCCACCTCGACGCGATCCGCCTCGACCACGCCGCCGAGACAGCCACCCCCGCCCCGAGTCCCGCCCGCCCCCGCCGACAACGACCGGGCGCGGCATGACCGGCGCACCCACCCGACGGCTTCCCATCCCCACACCCCCCGTCACCTGGGAAACCGTCACCTCCTACCTGAAACGGCTCGCCGCCACCAACCACACCCCCATCCGCGACATCGAGGCCGCCGTTGACGCCTCACCGGACAAGGTCTCCTACAGCCACACACGAACTCTCAACCTCGACAAGCTCAGCGCACTCACCGGCCGACCCGCCGACCACCTTCGCCGCGTTCTGCCTGAGCTACGCCAACCCGCGCCGCGCTGGTGGCTGTTCCAGGCGTTCCCCCGTCCCGCCTGCCCACCTTGCGTCCGCCGCCACCGAGGCGGCACCGTCCACCGCTACTACCCGCACCACGTCACCACCTGCGTCAAGCACAACCTCTGGCTTGGCACCCGAGCCCCCGCAGCGACCGCGTGGCCCGTCACCGACCACGCCATCAACGTCAAGCGCCTGCCAGAGATCAAAACGGCACAGATCCGCCATCGACGTCTCGTCCGCCGATACGGTCAGACCGCAGTCCTGATCGCTACCGCGGCGGCCTTCGATGCCTGGGAGTACATCCACGGCCGCTACGTCGGCCACAGCCAGAGCCAACGGCTGACCGTGCTACGGCCAGCCGCCCCCCAATACCACTCACAAGACCCCGCGTTCCACGCCGCGAACTACCCGGAGATCATCGCGGCAGCCAGCCTCTTCGTCACGCGCCACTGGCAGATCCAAGCCATCTCACCGATGACCCAGGGCCAGGCCGGCGCCGCCTTCTGTAACCTGCTCGACCTGTCGATGCGCTACGACCCGTGGCCTCCAGGCCACCGCAGCCGACTCGCCATCCTGATCGAAAACCACATCCGCCCCTACTCAACTCGCCACAACAAGATCAGTTCTGCGGGCATCAGTTACACCGGGCCGCAACCAGGGTGGACGACCCAATGAAGGTGACACCCCCCAGGCCAACGGGACAAGCGCATCTCAACTCCATTGGGCCAGGACACTGGACATCTCCCCGGGTGGCCGCGATCGTGCCTGACCTAGAATCGCCGGGAAACAAGCTGCTCGACTGCGTTACCGCTGCACGCCCGATCACCGCCGGCGACCGCCACCACGGCCCGCGCCGACACGGAAGAGATTCCTCAGCGCCGTTCACGCTGTCCCACCCCGCAGCCGTTCTGCCGCTGCTGCGCCACCCGTTCTCGCCAGCCGCCCTGGTCTGCGGAGCCTGCGGCTGGTGGGTGCTGCACGGTGCCGTCCGGCCCACCGAGCCGCACGACTTGGGCGCACGCTAGAACTGCGGCGAAACGCCGGCCCGGCCGACGGGATCAGGAACGCATCCGCCCGAATGCGGCGCGCGCTTCGGCGACCTCTGCGGCCTGACGCTCGCGCCAGCGCTTCTGCGCCTCGCGGTTGCACGTCCGGCAGACTCGCCGGAAGCGACCCGTCGCCGGATCGACCTCTCGATCGTGGCCGTTGCGGCACTGCGGGCGCTGGGCACGTTCGCGGCAGCTGTCCGAGTGGCTGAGCTGGCGCAGGTGGGTCGGCTCGATGCAGTCCGGCACCCCGCAGTCGTGGTGGACCTCGAGGGCCGGGTCGTAGCCGCCCACGAAGACCACGTACGCCGCGATGTGCGCCCACGCCCGGCCACCGAGCTTCTGGTACACGCCGCGCCGGTCGCCGTAGCCGCGCACGACGAGGCATCCCTGGTCGGTACGCGTCGATCGGTTCAGCAGGTACGCCCGGAGCGTGTCCTCGGTGAAGTGTCGGGACAGGCCGTTGATCTGGGACAGCACGGCGTCAGGGTAGAGGTCGGGTGCGACGCCGCCCCGGTCCGGCGGTTCCGGGTTCCGAATTTCGGTGGCACGGCGGCCAACTCGACCGCGATTGTTGGCGACGTGCGGCAGGACGAGGTCCGGGGGTGGGACATGCTGAGACCGGAGATCGTGGACTACTACCGGCAGGGTGGGGAGCGGGATCGCCTCGCTACCGGTGCGGGCAGGTTGGAGTTCCTGCGTACCTGGGACGTGCTGGCGCGGGTGCTACCGGCACCGCCCGCGACGGTGCTGGACGTCGGCGGGGCCACGGGCGTGTATGCCGAGCCGCTGGCGCGGGCCGGCTACCGGGTGCGTCTGGTCGACCCGGTGCCGGAGCACGTGGCGGAGGCCGCGTCCCGGCCCGGGGTGACGGCGACGATGGGGGACGCCCGGGCGTTGCCGGCGGCCGATCGCAGCGCCGACGCGGTGCTGCTGCTCGGCCCCCTCTACCACCTGCTGGAGCGGGCCGACCGGGTTGCGGTGTGGCGGGAGGCGGCGCGCGTCGTACGCCCTGGCGGTGTGGTGGTGGGCGCCACGATCAGCCGGTTCGCCTCGCTGTTCGACGGATTCGTGAAGGACTACTTCAGTGATGCCCGGTTCCGGCCGCTGGTCGACCGGGTGCTGGTCGACGGGGTGCATCACAACGCCGACGCCAGTCGCACCTGGTTCACCAGCGCGTACTTCCACCATCCCGACGAACTGGCCGGGGAGGTGACCCAGGCGGGGTTGGTCGTGCGGCGGCGGGTCGCCGTGGAGGGCCCGTTGTGGATGACCGGGCCGAGGCTGACGGAGATCCTGGCCAGTCGGGAACTGACCGCCCTGCTGCTGGAGATGTTGCGCGGGGTGGAGGACGAACCGAGCCTGCTCGGCGTCAGCAGTCACCTCCTCACCGTCGCTGGTCACCGCTGACCCGTACGCAGTACACGTCGCCGGAGTTGGTCTCGTGCGGCAGCGCGAGCAGCTGGGCGGCCATCTCCTCGGGGGACGCCCAGCGTCCGAGGGTCAACGACTTGTGGTCGCCGAGCGCCACATCGAAGCCGTCGAAGCCGAGTGCGGCGAGCCGGTCCAGGCAGCGCAGCGCGACCGCCCGCCCGATCGTGGTGAACTCGAACGACAGTGCCGGCACCCGACGGCTCAGGCCGGTGAGCACGGCGTCCTCGAACCCCTCCACGTCGATCTTGATGAAGGCCGGCGTGCCGTGCTCGGCGATCAGGATGTCGACGGTGGTGACCGGAACCTCGATCTGGCCGTCCCACACCTCGCCCTCCCAGCCGCCGGCGCCGGCCGCCGCGGACACGAAGTCGGTGGAGGCGGTGGAGACGGTCGGGTTGGTCGAGTTGACCAGGAACCCGATCCGACCCGGCCGGGCTCCGCAGGCTGCCTCGACCAGGGTGACCTGGTCGTCGTCGGCGTAGATGGCGCGGAGCACGCGTAGGCACAGCGGTTGCGGTTCGACGGCGACGACCCGGGCGCCGAGCCGGCGAAAGCTGCCGATGTGGTCGCCCACGTGCGAACCGATGTCGAAGACCAGGTCGCCGGGGCGTACGAAACGGGCGTAGAAGGCGTCCATCGCGGCGTCGCGGTCGGGATCGCCGTAGTAGACCTCCAGCGAGCGGCGTAGCGAGGCGGTGGCCGGATCGGCCTTGAGGGCCTCGACCGCGGCGGAGTGCGTACCCATCGCAGCACCTTAACCGTCCGCGTGGTCGACGGTGGCCCTCAGTGCGGCTTCCGGTCACCCGGCGTGACGTACCTCGGTCTGCCAGATGTCGGCCCACGGGCGGCGCAGGCCCCGGCACAGCCAGATCGGGCCGCCGTTCTCGTCGTTGTCCACGTCGACCCGCTGGTCCACCCGACCGGCCAGCGTGACCTCGGTGAACCAGGCCCGCAGCCGGTCCGGCCGCTGCCACCCGACGGCGATCGCCACGTCCGCGCCCGACGGCGGCCGACCGAAGTCGACCATGCTGTTGTGCCCGGAGTAGGCGGCGGGCAGCCCGCGTGACGGGCCGTAGCGGGCCACGGCGCCCGCCTCGCCGTAGTTGCCGGTGAGGATGACGGCCCGGGCCTGTTCGTCGGCCGGCAGTTGGCGGTGCACGGCGGCGAGCGAGTCGGCGAACGCCGGCCAGCCGATGGTTTCGCCGGCGTCGTAGTTGACGGCCACGACGAAGTCGGGCAGCCGGTCGGCCGGCAGCGTGGGCAGCAGCAGGACGCCGTTGCTGGCGGCGGTGAGCAGTACGACGGCCGCCGGTATTGCCCGTCGTGGCCGGCTCCGGGCCACCCAACCGGCGGTGACCACCGCACCGGCGGCGGTGAGCACCAGCAGCAGCGGTGCGTCGTAGTAGCCCTTGCCCCCGGCGAGCAGGACGATGGCGACGACCACCAGCCAGGCCCAGCCGAGCGCCCGGTAGGCCCGCCATTCGGCCCGGCGCAGCAGCGCGACGAGGCCGGCCACCCAGATCGGCACCACGAACGGGCTGATGATCACGAACTGGAGGAACAGGGCGTCGAGTCGGCCGCTGTAGGAGCTCTCGCCACCGGAGATCGCCGCCGCGACCGACAACTGAGGGAACCCGTGCGTGGCCTGCCAGATCAGGGTGGGGGCGGCGAGCAGGACGAAGATGCCGGCGGCGAGCAGCACCCAGCGGTCCCGCAGCAGCCGGCGCGGCCCGGCGACCGCCAGCCCGGCCAGCAACCCGACGCCGAGCAGCGCGGGCAGCAGTTTGTTGAACATGCCGGCGCCGAGCACCGCGGCGACCGCCAGCGCCCACCGGGTGTCGCCGGTGCGCAGCAGCTTTACCGTGAACAGCGCGGCGGCCAGCCAGACCAGCAGGTCTACGGTGGTGGTGCTGAGCAGGTGGCTGCTGGCCAGCACGATGCCCGACGTGCCGCCAAGCAGTGCGGCGAGCGTCTGGGCGCCCCGTCCGGCGCCGAACTGCCGGGCGATCGCCGCGACCAGCAGCACCGCACCGCCGCCCATCAGCGCCGACGGGGTACGCAGGGCGAGCAGGCTGCCGGGTGCCACCGTGTCGGCCAGCCGGGCCAGGGCGGGTACCAGGGGCCCCTGGTCGACGTACCCCCAGTCGAGGTGGCGGCCGGCGAGCAGGAAGTACAGCTCGTCGCGGTGGTAGCCGTAGCGTGGTGCCAGCGCCAGCAGGACCAGGGTGACCGTACCGGCGACCAGCCATGGGCCGGTGGCGGGGGGACCGGGTGCGGGCGGCGCCGGGTGCTTCCCGTCCGGCGTCTGGGTTTCCGGCGTCGCGGATGTGGTCACGGCGACCATTGTCGACGACGACGGCGCCGGCTGGGACCCCCGTTTTACTGACCTGGCAACGATCCCACCCCGGAACATCTTGTTAGCCTCGTTGGATGACCTCCCCGTCGCCGGGTCGCCCGTCGGACCTGATGTTCCTGCTCAGCTGGGCCAGTCACGCGTTGCGGGCGGAGCACGCCGCCGGCCTGGCCGAGCTGGGCATCTCGCCCCGGGCGCACTGTGTGTTGCTGCGGGCCCGGGTCGGTGGCCTCACCCAGCGGCAGATCGGCGAGCTGTGCGGGGTGGACAAGACCACCATGGTGGTGACCCTGGACCAGTTGGAGGCGGCCGGGTTGGCCCGGCGTGTCCCCTCGCCGACGGACCGGCGGGCGCGGTTGGTCGAGATCACCGCAGAGGGGGAGCGGGTGCTCGGCCAGGCTCAGGAGATCGCCGCCCGACTCGAACAGGACGTGCTCGCCACCTTGCCCGACGCCGAGCGCGAGGTGTTCCTGCGGGCGATTCAGCGTCTGGTCGGCGAGCGACTCTCCGGCGGCGGGGTGTGCGGGCCGGCCTCCGGCTCGGTCTGTTAGCCCCCATCGGTCGGGGCGCGGTACGCCGCGTCACCGGCCGTCTTTCATACTCCCGAAAGAGATAGTTCCGCACGAGACTATCTGATACGGTCGTTGTTGTTGGTGTACCCGACCGAGGAGCAGCCATGAGCAGCACGACCGTGCAATCCGTCAGCACCACCTCGTCCCTGCGGCGCCGCGCCGCAGGGGTGGGCGCGGCCGTCGTGGCCAGCGCCGTGATCTGGCTCGTCGGCGCGCTGGCCGGTGTCGACTACGCGGTACGTAGCCCGGGGCAGCCGGAGATGGTCGTCAACCTCGGTCCGGTGATCACCTTCTCGCTCGGCTCGGGGCTGCTGGGCTGGGCGGCGCTGGCCGTCCTGGAGCGGGTCGCCGGCCGTCGGGCCACCGGCATCTGGTTCACCCTCGCGGTGGCCGTGACGCTGCTGTCCTTCGTCCCCCTCTTCCAGGTCGACGCCACGGGCGGCGCCAAGCTCGCCCTGGGCGCGATGCACCTGGCGGTGCCGGCCGCCCTGATCACCCTGCTGTCGAAGCGCGAGAACTGACCACGGGCGACCCGGCCGTAACGGCGCGCCGGCAGCGATCATGACGCTGCCGGCGCGCCTGATCGTCAACCGCTACCCGATCTGAGAACCTTTTTCACATGCGCGCGCAAGACACCCCGGTGCTGTACCGTCCCCCGGCCCATCCCGCCCTGCCCGGCGGGCCGTTCGCTGTCACCGAGGCGTGGCTGCGCAACCGCCGGCTCAGCGAGCACACCCGCGACGCGTACCGCCGCGACGTCGCCGGCTGGCTCAACTGGTGCACCGCCCGCCAGCTCGACCCGCTGCGGGTGAACTTCCTGCACGTCAACGAGTACGGGCGGGCGCTGGAGAGCACCCTGGCCGCGCGTACCGGCCGCCCGCTGACCCCGGCGACCGTGGCTCGTAAGCTGTCCGCCCTGTCCAGCTGGTACGACTTCCTGGTCAAGCTGCGGGCGGTCGACACCAACCCGGTCGCCGGGGCCGACCGGCCCCGCGTCGACCGGGACCATTCCGCCACCGTGGGCCTGACTCCCGACGAGGTGGACGCGCTGCTCGCCGCCGCCGAGGCCGAGACGGGGCTGACCGCCGTGCGCAACCGGGCCGCCATCGCCCTGCTGGCCGACCTCGGGCTGCGGGTCGGCGAACTGGTCTCGCTGGACGTCGACGACCTCGGCGTGGAGCGGGGGCACCGCAGCGTCCGCTTCGCCGGCAAGGGCGGCAAACACCGCCGCCGGGCACTGACCCCGGGCACCGCGTACGCGGTGGACGCGTACCTGGCCGAGCGGGCCGCCGACCACGGCGTACCGGTGCACCAGCTCACCGGGGCGCTGCTGGTCACCGCCAGCGGCGGCCGGCTGGACCGGCACTCGGTGTTCCGGCTGGTCCGCCGCCTCGCCCGCAGCGCCGGGATTCCCGCCTGGGCCCGCCTGTCGCCGCACTCGTTGCGGCACGCCTTCGCCACCACCGCCCGCGCCGAGGGAGTCCCGCTGGAGGACGTGCAGGACGCGATGGGCCACGCCGACCCGCGTACCACCCGCCGCTACGACCGGGACCGGCACAACCTCGACCGCGACCCCGCGTACGCCGTCTGGGCCGCCCGCGCCCGCCGCCGCGGCTGAGAGACTGCGGGAAACCTCGCGGCGAGCCGCGGTCCGCCCGGCCAGGCCCATCCGCCGGGCGGACCGACCGGGGCGGCTTTCCGCCCGCCGTCGCGGCCGATTCTCTACCGTCGGATGATGTGGGCGCTGCGCAGCCGTGGAGCAGACCGGCCCGCCGACGCCAACCGGTACGGGCCGGGCTCGTCTTCGTCGGCGCCGGGATGGCCCTGTGCTGTATCGGCGTCGCCGGCCTGGGCGCCTGGAACGTACAGGTGGTCACCCAGGCCGCCGGCCCGGTCCGGGAAACCGCCGACGGGTTCCTGCGGCAGGTCACCGCGGGCGACACCGACGGCGCGTACGAGCGGCTCTGCGCCGAGTCACGCAGCCGGTGGAGCGAGCTGGGCTTCACCAGCTGGGTACGCACCCCGCCGGTGGTGCGCGACTACGAGATCGTGGACGTGTCGGTGGCCACCCGCGGCGGCCGGCCGCACGGCAAGGTCACCGTGCGGCTGACCCGCGACACCGGCAGCACCGAGCAGCGTGACCTGTCGGTGGTGCGGGACGGTGGCGGCTGGCGGGTGTGCGGCGACCCGTACTGATCACACCCCGACCGGCGCGGTGGACTCGACCAGCCGACCGTCACGCAGCACCAGCACCCGGTCGGCCAGCTCCACCAGCGTCGGGTCGTGCGTGGCCACCAGGGCGGTCATCCCCCGGGCGTGCACCAGCGCCCGCAGCAGGTCCATCACCGCGCGACCGGTCTCCGAGTCCAGCTGCCCGGTGGGTTCGTCGGCGATCAGCAGCGCCGGGTCGTTGGCCAGGGCCCGGGCGATCGCCACCCGCTGCTGCTGCCCGCCGGACAACTCGTACGGCCGCTGCCCGGCGTGGCCACCCAGCCCGACCAGCTCCAGCAGCACCGCCACCCGCTCCTCGCGCTGCGCGGCGGGCACCTTCGCCAGCCGCATCGGCACCCCGACGTTCTCCGCCGCGGACAGGATCGGGATCAGCCCGAAGGACTGGAACACGAAACCGATGCTGTCGCGGCGCAGCCGCAGCAGGTCCCGCTCGCCGGCCGAGGTCACCTCGTGGCCGGCCACCCACACCCGCCCGGCGGTGGGCCGGTCAAGACCACCGATGAGGTTCAGCAGGGTGGTCTTGCCCGCACCCGAGCGCCCTCGTACGGCGACCAGCTCACCCCGACCGGCCCGCAGCGACACGTCCCGCACCGCGTGGACCACCCGGTCGCCGCTGCCGTAGTCCCGGCACAACCCCTCGACCCGGACCAGATCCTCGCTCATGCCGGCACTCCGCTTCGCTCCGTGCCGCCCTGAGGCAGCCTCGCACTGAACCTGACTCGCCCGCTCACCGCGCACCCTTCTCGTCGCCGGAGCGGACCTGCACGTGATCCGGCTCCAGGGTCAGCTTCACCCGGTCCCGCAGGGCCAACGCGTCGACGAAACCGGCGGGCAGCTGCATCCGCCCGGCCCGGTCCAGCACCGCGTACTCTTCGGTGACCAGTTCCTCGACGCCGTCGGCACCGACCCGGGCGGTGCGGTGCACCTCCGAGGCGGTCCGCCCGTCGCGGATCGCGACGGTCCGCCGGACCTGGGAGGCGACCTGCGGATCGTGGGTGACCACCACGACGGTGACACCCAGCTCGGCGTTGATGGTGCGCAGCGCCGCGAACACCTCCGCGGCCGTCGCCTCGTCCAGCTCACCGGTCGGCTCGTCGGCGAAGAGCACCTCCGGGTCGTTGGCCACCGCCACCGCGACGGCGCAACGCTGCTGCTCGCCGCCGCTCATCTGCCCCGGCCGGCGGTCCGCGCAGTACCCGACGCCGACCATCTCCAGCAGCTCCGTCGCCCGCCGCCGCCCCGCCCGGCCACCCCGACCGGCCAGCCGCATCGGCAGCTCCACGTTCTCCCGGGCCGTCAGGTACGGCAGCAGGTTACGTCCGGTCTGTTGCCACACGAACCCGACCGTGTGCCGCCGGTAGCGAAGCCGCTTACGCGCCGACATGGTCAACAGGTCGTAGCCGGCCACCCGGGCGATCCCGGCGGTCGGCACGTCCAAGCCGGACAGGATGTTCAGCACGGTCGACTTGCCGGACCCGGACGCGCCCACGATGGCCACCAGCTCACCCCGGTCGACGACCAGGTCGAGGCCCTGCAGCGCGACGACCTCCACGCCCTCGGTGGTGAAGATGCGCACCAGGCCGTCGCAGACGATATGTCCCCGCAACCGGTCCGCGCCGCCGGCGCGGGCGGCCGCGCGTTCCGCCGCCCGCTGCTGCAGCGTCGCGAGATCTGGTACGTCCCTTACCACGGTCATGCGTTCTCCTCTCCGAGACGCAGCACCTCGCCGAGGCGCATCCGTCGGTTCACCAGGTTCTCCGCCAGCAGGCCGGCCAGCAGGCCGAGCACCACCAGCGCCAGCACCCCGCCCACGACCAGCGGGTCCAGGTGGTCGCGTATCGGCACGCCGGGCGCGAACTGGGACAACCCGAGGGTCGAGCCGAGAAGCCGGGGCAGGGCCATCCCCACCGCCCCGCCGGTCAGGGCCGCGACCACCACCAGCGGCACCAGCTCGTACACCAGCAGCCGCCGGCCGTGGGCGGCGGACAGGCCCATCGTGCGCAGCCGGGACAGCATCCGGCCCCGACCGGCGGCGTCGGCGACCACCGCGAACCCCACGGCGAGCACGGCCAGTGCCGTGCCCCCGACCGCGCCGGCGGTGAACGCCAGGGACAGCACCTCGTTGGCCCCGGTGCGCTCCAGCCCCTCCCGGTACGCCCGCCAGGTCTCCAGCGTCGCCGGCAGCTGCGTCTGCGTCACCTCCCTGCCGAGTACCGCGGACTGCCGCCGGCGCTGCGCGTCGTCGGCCACCGCCAGCAGCTTTGCCTCGTCGATGTCGTCGCCGGCGATCAGATACCGGTTGGGGATGATCGGCGTGAACTCGTACTCGGGCAGCGCCTGCCACGGCAGCACCACGAACCGCTCGACCCCCAACCCCACGCCCGGGAAGGTTTCGGCAACACCGGCGACGTGGAACTCGTACAGCCGGCTTTGGACGTCGGCCACCCCACCGTCACCGAGATCCGCCGCCACCTTCGAGGAGACCACCGCGGGCACCGGCCCGTCACCGCGGGCGGCGGAGCGCAGCGCGGCGGGCACGTCGACGTCGACCCCGCTGCGGGCCACCACGTCGGCGAACGCCGGGGCGTCCACCACCAGCACCCGCGCCTGGCCGAGCACCGTCGCCTGCGGCCCGACCTCCGAGAGCAGCCGCCGGCTGGACTCCACCGACACCCGGGCCACCGCCTCCACCCCGGGCACCCGGATCAGCTCGTCGCCCGCGTCGGGAGAGAAGGCCCACCCGGTCAGCCAGGCGTCGGCCGGTACGGTCAGCGCCGCGGCCCGGTCCCGGGCGGCGGCCACGGTGGTCGTGACGACCCCACCGAACACGCCGGTGCTGACGGCCACGATCAGCACCGCCAGCGGCCCCAGCGCCACCGGCGCGCCCCGACCGGCGCGAGCCACGCCGAGGAACAACAGCGCGCCCCGGGCCCGCCCGGCCAGCCGACCGACCAGTCGCAGTGGCCACGGCAGCAGCCGGATCGCCACCAGCGCGGCGGCGACCGCGACCAGCACCGGCACCGAGCTGAGGTACGCGTCGACACCGCCGGCCGGGTCGAGGCCACGGCGGCGCAGCAGCACCACGCCCAGCCCGGCGAGCACCAGCACGCTGGCCTCCACGGTCAGCCGACGTACCGACGGGCGCTGCCGGACCAGGTCGGCCCGTCCGGCGACCAGCCCGACCCGCCGCTGGGAGTACATGGCCAGCAGCGGCACCACGGCGGTGGTGAGCACCACCAGCAGCAGGACCGCCCAGGGCATCCCGTCCGACCGGCCCGGCACCCGGGTGGCGACCAACCAACCGAGCAGCACCGCGACGGGTTGCACGGGTGCCGCCTCGGCGAGGGTTCGCCGCCCGATGGCGGCCAGCGACGCACCCCGGGCCCGCAGCAACGCCAACTCGTCGCGGCGGCGTTGCACCGTCAGGCGGGCGGCCAGCAGGATCAGCCCGAGCAGGCTGGCGACCAGGCCGGTCTGCGCGATGGCCAGCAGGGCTTGCACCGCGCGCAACTGCTCGGCGAACCGGGCCAGGGCGACGTCCAGCGACGTCTGCACCGTCGATCGGGGCAGCCATTGGATGCGCCGGGTCTCGTCCACCGCGGCGGCCACCGCCTCCAGCGTGTTGGTGTTCAACCGCCGCTCGTCGAAGCGGTACCGCCATTCGTAGGTGGTCGGCGCGCCGCTGCCGGCGGCCACGGCGTCGATCCCCGCCCAGTCGGTGATCGCCATCGCGAGGTAGGGCTCGCCGTCGGCGACCGGCACGACCGGGTCCAGGGCCAGCATCAGGTCGTCCCAGATAGGGTCGCCGGCATCGCGGGGGTCGAACACCCCTACGACCTGCGCCTGCGCCTGCTTCAGCGCGCCGGGGCCGGTGAAGCGCAGCCGGGTGCCGGGGCGCAGCGACAGAATCTCGGCCATCGCCGTGGACACCGCCAACTCGGCGGGGCGGCCCGCCTCGCTGCGTGGCCAGCGGCCGGCGGTGAGGACGGCCGCTTCCTCGACCCCGGTCTGCGCACGCAGGCCGACCTTCTTGATCGCGCCACCGTCCATCGGCGGGTCGTCACCGGTGGCGGTCAGCGTCTCCTCGTCCAGCCTGGCGGCGTACCACCGGCGATCCACCAGGCCGGGCAGCGGCTGCGGCAACGCGTCGGCGAACCGATCGAGGTCCGCCTCGCCCGCCGCGGCCGGCACCCGCTCGTCGGGTCGCTGCTCGTTGGGCTGCAGCTCGACCGCGAGTGACACGTCGCGGACCAGGTGCGGCAGCCGGGCCACGTCGGCGTGCAAACTCCGATCGGCGTACCCGTTGGCCAGCCGGGGTATGGCGGTAACCAGCAGCGCCGCCACCAACCCAAGCACCGCCAGCAGACCCACGTGGGCGCCGTACGCCCTGATCCGCCTCACACTCAACGGTCCTCCCCGATGCGGAGTTGGGTGGCGGCCAGGCGGCGCCGCATGGTCACCGACACCGCCGCGCTGAACGTCAGCGCCAGCAGCAGCAGACCCAGTCCGGTGGCCACCACCGGTGGCCAGTCGACGCTCAACAACGGCGGCGGGTCGGGGCGGTTGGCGGACGGGGTGAGGATGACCAGCGGCGCCATCGTCGCGGCGACGCCGACCCCGACGGCCAGCCCGACCAGCACACCCACCCCGGCCAGAAACGACTGCTCGGCCAGCAGTGACCTGGCCACCAGGCGGTGCCCCGCGCCGAGGGTGTGCAGCACGGCGAGCTCGGTGGCCCGTCGGCGGGCGGTGGCGCTGACGTCCACGGCCACCCCGACGGCGGCCAGCAGCACCGCGGCCAGGGCGGCGGCGAACAGTGCGCCTCGCGCGCCCACTCCGAACGGGTCGCGGCTCAGCTCGGCGGCGACGTCCTCCCGGTCCAGCACGTCCAGGCCACCGAGCGCGGCGGCCGCGGTGGCTGCCTGCTCCGCCTGCCCGGGACGGGCGGCCAGCCACCACTCCTCGGGCGAGAGAACGATGCCACTGTCGTGGAAGATCCGGGTGCTCAGCGACGGCAGGTCGACCAGCAGGGCGGCGTTCTCGGCGTCGCCGGGCACCGCGGCCACGGTGCCGACCATGGTGATGTTGACGTCGGCGCCACCGAGGAACAACTGCGTCTGGGTGCCGACGTCCCGGCGCAGCGCGGCGAGCGCCTGCGGGGTGGCCACCGCTGGCACCAGGCCTTCGGCTACCGGCCGGGAGATGCTCAGTTGCAGGATCTTGCCGCTGGCGTAGAAATCCGACGTTCCGCTGCGTCCATATCTGACCGCCAGGGTGCTGCCGGTGGCCATCGGGGAAGCCACCGGACCGGACCGGTCGAGCATCCGCCACGGCCCGTCGGTGGCCAGGTCGACCGGCGTGCCGGGGGAGTCGTCCGAACTGGCCCGCAGCTCGGACAGCTGCCAGTCGATGGACATCTGGTCGCTGCCGACAGTCTCGGCGGTGAACCCGGCCAGTCGCCAGGGCGTGTCCCCGGTCGGCAGCTCGACGGAGAACCGTAGTGGTTCGTCGTCGCGGGTGGTGCCCAGCAGCAGCCGCCGGTGTCCGTCGCGTGGCCCTGCGAGCACCACGTGGTGGCGTACCGGCGCCACGACACCGAAGGGGGCGGTGATCTGGGTAAGTAGTTGCCCGGTCAGCCGTCGGGTGCCCGCCGGCAGCGGGGTGTCCGGCGCCGTCACACGCCCGTCGGCGAGGGTGGCGAACAGCTCTTCGGTGGAGCCGCCGGCCAGGTCGGGGCGGATCCGCACCACCTGGCCAGCGGCCTGGGCGTCCAACGCCAGCACGGTGACCGGCGCGGAGTCCGGCCCGACCCGCAGGCTGTCCCGCCGGGCCGCCAGGACCGCCGCGGCGCCCGGCAGATCGGCGAGTTGCTCGGCCCGGTTGTCGGGAGCGGAGCCGTTGACCTCGGTCAGTCGCAGGTCGGCGCCGACCTGGTGGGCGGCCTGGTCGTCGAGGGACCGTCGGGAGGTGCTGGCGAGGGACCAGGCGAGGGTGCCGACCGCGACGGCGAGGGCGAGCAGCAGCACCGGCCCGGCGTGCGGTCGCCGGCCGGCCTGCCAGGTGCCGAGCATGGTGGCGGGCCACGGTTTGCGGTCCACCCAGCGTTCGGCGAGTCGGATCAGTGGGGGCAGCAGCCGCAGGGCGAGCACCGCCCCGGCCAGCACCCCGAGGGTGGGTGCGGCGGCCAGCAGCGGGTCGATGCCCAGCTCCCCGCCGCGGGAGCGGGACAGCGGTGAGGAGTAGCGGCTGAGCTGGTACCAGGCCAGCAGGGCCAGGCCGACCAGCACCACATCCAGGCCGGCCCGTTGCACCATGCCGCGCCGGCTCGGTCGGGACCGGCTGGCCAGGTCGGCCACGTAGCTGCCGCCGCGACGCAGGCTCGGCCCGATCATCGCCAGCGCGCAACCGGCGGCCGCGGCCCCGGCCACCAGCCAGACCATCGAGTCGGGTGAGACGTCCGGGCGCAGCGACACCGCGGCGAGCCCGGGTAGCCCGCCGGCGAAGCCGAGCAGCTCGGTGACGATCAGCGGGGTCAGGACCGCGGCGGGCAGGACGACCAGGGTGGCCTCCCGGGCGGTCAGCCCGGCCAACTGCCAGCGGGCGGCGCCGCGGGCACGCAGCAGTGCGGTCTCGCCGCGGCGGTGTTCGGTGAGCAGGATGGCGACGAGCAGCAGCGCGTACCCGCCGAGCACCACCACCAACAGCATCGGGGTGACCAACGCGGACCGGCCGACGAGGGTGGCCTGCTGCAACCGCGGCACCAGGACGGTGAGGTCGCCGGTGGCTACGGCGGAGTCACCGAGGCCGGCCGCCGTCGGGGTGGTGGTGATGATCCGGGTGGCGACCGCAGCCAGCCGGTCCAGCTGGCTGGTGGTGCTGATGCCGGAGAGGTCGGGCTCGACCAGCCAGCCGGCGGAGGCGTTGGCCAGGAAGTGTGTGACGAAGTCGTCGCGGTGCACGGTCATCGGGCCGTAGGTGGCCGCCTGCGCCAGCGAACCGGTCGCCGCATCGGGAGCGAGCCGCCAGTATGCGGCGTCGGGGTCCACGGGGGTGAACAAGCCCACCACGGTCACCTCGGTG
Source organism: Micromonosporaceae bacterium KJ-029 (assembly GCA_005402585.1). Taxonomy (GTDB): domain Bacteria; phylum Actinomycetota; class Actinomycetes; order Mycobacteriales; family Micromonosporaceae; genus Micromonospora. The sequence goes on from BIFP01000051.1 coordinate 349,392, forward strand.
ACCTGCTCGGTCAGCCCGTCGGTGATCGGGATGCGGTCGCCGACACCCACCCGCAGCGTTGCCGCGGCCGCGGCGGCCAGGGCGGTCTGCGGCCGGTCCGCGCCGGCCTGCGGCCAGGCGCCGGCGGTGAGCTGGGCGTGTGCCGGCAGGTCGTCGAGGAACATCACCGAGGCGTAGATGCTGCCGGTGCGGTCGGCGACGGCGTCGCCGGTGTCGCCCCGCAACTGCCGGCCGGCCGCGTACCCGACGGTGGTGACCCGGGCGGCCAGCCCGTCCAGGTCGCTCTGCGCCTGTTCCCGCAGGGCGGTGTCGCGTTCCCGCAGGGCCTCGGCGGTGCGCCCGGCCGAGGCCCGGATCAGGACCGACCGTTCCTGCGCGGTGGCCTCGGCGAGCACGTTGCGGGTGCCCGAGTCGACCACGTCCCGGTTGTATGCGGCCAGTCCGGTGAGGGCGACGGTCGCCACCAGCGCCGCCCCGGCTGCGGCAAGCAGCAGTCCCTTCGTGCCGCGGGCGCGCCGCAACGCGAACCTCATTCGACCTGTACCCCCGCCGGTTCGCGGGCCGTTGCGGCCCGTGGTCACTGTCGTCATGCAGCAGAAGGGGCGGGACCCCGGGAAAGGTTCGCAGCAGTGATCGTTTCGTTATCCGCGGCAGTGACACCGGCGGCCGGTCCACGGATCCCGGCGGGTGGGGACGATCCTCAGGAGACAGCGGCGGCGGCGCGGGGACCGAGGTCGCCGGTGCGGTGGTGCCGCCGGCAGAGCACCTGGTAGCGGACCTCGCCGGTGTCGACAGTGTCGCCGATGACCACCTGCTCGCCCTCGCGAACCACCCGCCCACCCGCGACGCGGGCGTTGAGCAGGCCCTCCCGGCCGCACCAGCACAGCACCTCGACCTGGATACGGGCCACCGAGTCGGCCAACTCGAACAGCCGCTGCGCGGCGGGGAACAGGCTGGACCGGAAGTCGGTGGCCAGGCCGAAGGCGTACACGTCGACGTCGTAACTGTCGACCAGTTCGGCCATCTGTTCCACGTGCTCGACGGAGTAGAAACTGGCCTCGTCGCAGATCAGGTAGTCCACCCGTACCCCGTCGGCCCAGGCGTCGCGGACCAGGGTGCGCAGGTCGAGCGCGTCGGTGACCTCGATCGCCTCGTGGGCCAGGCCGATGCGGGTGGTGACCTGCGGGCCGAGCGAGCGGTCGATGCGGGTGGTCACCAGGCCACGGCGGCCCTGCCGGGAGTGGTTGTGGTTCATCTGCAGGGCCATCGTGGACTTGCCGCAGTCCATCGGCCCCCAGTAGAACCGCAGCGCGGCGGCGTGGGCCGGCCGCCCGTCGACACCGCGGGCGACGGCGCACCCGGCCGGGGTGTCGCCCGGCCCGGCCAGCGGGGGTCGGGCCAGGCAGGTCGGTACGGCGTCGTCGGCGGTCGTCACGGACGGCGAGCCTAGTCGATCGACGTCTCCCAGCGGATCACCGGCGGCCGGGCGGTGTGGGTTACAGCACCCGTGGCGGGGTGTTCCCGGCGGCCACGATCGCCCGCCGCATCGGGACGGCCAGCAGTAGCAGGAAGCCGACCACGAAGAAGATCAGCAGGGAGACCAGGCCCACCCGGTAGGAGTTGGTGAGCTGGAACACCAGGCCGAACGCCAGTGGGCCGAGCCAGCTGGTGCCCTTGTCGCTGATCTCGTAGAAGCCGTAGTACTCGCCTTCCTTGCCGGCCGGGATCAGCTGACTGAACAGCGACCGGCTCAGCGCCTGGCTGCCGCCGAGGACCAGACCGATGGCGCCGCCGAGCACCATGAACGGCAACGGCGCCTCGGCGGGCAGCCGGAACGCGGCGACGATCACCCCGGTCCACAGCACCAGGCTGAGCAGGACGGTCTTCCAGGCGCCGATCCGCGCGGCCAGCCCGCCCAGCGCCAGCGCCCCGCCGAAGGCCAGGAACTGCACCAGCAGGATCGTCACGATCAGGGTGCTCTGCTCCAGCCGCAGTTCCTCGGTGCCGTACTGGCTGGCCAGGGTGATGACGGTCTGGATGCCGTCGTTGTAGACCAGGAACGCCAGCAGGAAGAACAGCGTCAGCGGGTACGCCTTGACCTCCCGCAGGGTACGGCCGAGCTGCCGGAACCCGTCGGTGAGCACGTTGCCGCCGCGACCGGCGGCGAGCGCGGCGGCGGTGGGGTGCTCGCGCAGCCAGCGCAGCGGCACCAGGGTGAACGCCGCCCACCACAGACCGGCCGAGACGATGGACCAGCGGGCCAGGTCGAGGGTGCGCTCGGCCGTCCCGTTGTCGAACGACTGCACCGCGACCAGGTTCAGCGCCAGCAGCAGACCACCGCCGAGGTAGCCCAGCGCCCAGCCGCGGCTGGAGATGGCGTCCCGCTCGTCGGGCCCGCCCAACTGGGGCAGGAACGAGTTGTAGACGACGATCGCCGCCCCGAAGCTGATGTTGGCCACCAGGAACAGCGCGCCGCCGAGCAGGTACCGGTCCCCGGTGACGAAGATCATCCCGATGGTCGCGCCGGCGCCGGTGAACGCGGTCCCGGCCAGCAGCCGCTTCTTGTGCAGCGACCGGTCGGCGATCGCCCCGATCACCGGCAGGACGAAGACCGTCAGCAGCACCGACAGCGAGATCAGGTACGGGTAGTACGAACCGGCGGCGACCTTGATGCCCAGCGGGTAGACGTAGCCGGTGCAGTCGGCGCCCAGTTCGCAGCCGGCGGCGACCTTGGCCACGCTGGTCAGGAACGGCCCGAGGAACACCGTGATGACCGTGGTCTGGAAGGCCGAGTTGGCCCAGTCGTAGAAGTACCAGCCGGTGCGCTCGCGCCGGGTGCTGGTCGGCGGTGGGGTGTCCTGCGTCGCAGGGGTCGCCGTCTCGGCCATGTCGGGTCCTCGCCCAGGGGGTCAGGCGGCCCAGTGGCCGCGGCTGCGGTAGACGTCGCGCAGCACGCCGACGTGATCGGTCATGATGCCATCAACACCAAGATCAAGTAACTCGTGCATCTCGTCAGGTTCGTCGATCGTCCAGACGTGCACCTGCAGCCCGAGCCGGTGCGCCATCCGCAGGAACCGGCGGTCGACCACCGGCAACCGGCCGTAGCGCACCGGCACCTGCGCGGCCACCACCGACGGCGCCAGCCGCACCGGCCGGCCGGTCAGCGAGGCCCACCGCAGCCGGGCCACCCCGCGTACCCCGAGACTGGTGGCCACCCGGCCGTGGGTGAGGGCGCGCAGCCGGGTCAGCCGGGCGTCGCTGAACGAGGCCAGCAGCACCCGGTCACCCGCGCCGGCCCGCGTGACCGTGGCCACGGTCGGTGCCACGCCCCGGTCGGACTTGACGTCGATGTTGAACCGCACCTGCGGCCACGCGTCGAGCACCTCGTCCAGGCGGGGGACCACGGCGGCGCCGCCGACGCGCACGGATGCCAGGTCGGCCCAGCGCATCGTGCCGACCCGGCCGCGCTGCCCGGTGACCCGCTGCAGGGTGTCGTCGTGGAAGAGCACGGCGACGCCGTCTGCCGTGCCGTGTACGTCGGTCTCCACGTACCGGTAACCGAGGTCGATCGCGCGGGCGAAGGCCGCCGCGGTGTTCTCGTCGCCGTCGGCGGCGCCGCCGCGATGGGCGAAGGCCAGCGGGGCGGGGGAGTCGAGGTAGGGGTGACCGGACGGCACGCAGCGCAGTATGCCCGGCCCTGGTGATCATCGGGCTGCCGGCCGGTATCCGGCCGGCAGCCTCGACCCGTCGACTGGCGGTGGCTTGCTCCCGCGTCAGCCGGCGGCGGGTCGGCGGCGGTGGGAGCGGCTGGTGTCGACCGGCCGCCCGGGGTCGACGTGTCGGGGCCGGTCGGGCTCGTCCGGCCGCAGCGGGGCGAGGGTGTCGGTGAGGGCGTCGATGATCCGGTCGGTGGCCAGCCGGGCCGTGCCGGGCACGCCGTGGGTCAGGTCGGACAGGTTCACCGGGTCGCCGAAGTGCACCCGTACGGTCGGGCGGTGGGCCAGCGCGCGGGCGACGCCGCGCAGCAGTCCCCGGGGTGTCCGGTAGGGCAGCACCTCGTGGGAACCCCACTGGGCGACCGGGATGACGGGGGCGCCGCAGGACAGGGCGAGGCGGGCGGCTCCGGTCTTGCCGCGCTCGGGCCACAGGCCCGGGTCCAGGCCGATGCGTCCCTCCGGGTAGACCAGGACCGGTGCGCCGGCGGTGACCGCGGCTGCGGCGTCGTCCAGGGCCCGGTGTACGCCACTGGTGCCGCGGTCGACGCGGATGTGTCCGGCGCGGCGCATGGCGGCGCCGATCACCGGGGCGCGGAACAGCCCGCCGGTGGCCATGATCCGGGGGGCCACCCCACGGACCCGGCAGGCGGCGGTGAGGACGATCGGGTCGAACGGGCTGATGTGGTTGGCGGCCAGGATCAGTGGCCCGCCGCGCAGCGGCGCGGGAATGTCGCCGGTGACCTCCAGCCGGGCCAGCAGCCCGACGATGACGCGGGCGAGCACCTGCGCGGCACGCCAGATCAGCGGCGGTTGCCAGGGGGAGGGGGCAGTGTCCATCAGCGGGCCATGGTCGCACGGCCGGAGCCGACGGCGGCGGTCAGGGCGGGCCGTAGGGCGGAGGTGAGCAGGGTCATTGGTCCTGGGCGGGTTCGGGCCGCCCGCCTCTGCCCATCGCTGTACGACGAGCTGTAGTATCTACTACGTCTCGTAGTATGACTGGCTGGGGGTTCGCAGGTGGACGCGTTGGACGTCGCCCGCTGGCAGTTCGGTGTCACCACCGTCTACCACTTTCTCTTCGTACCACTGACCATCGGGCTGTCCGTCCTGGTCGCCATCCTGCAAACCTGCTGGCACCGCACCGGCGACGAGAAGTACCTCAAGCTCACCAAGTTCTACGGCAAACTCTTCCTGATCAACTTCGCCATGGGCGTGGTCACCGGCATCGTGCAGGAGTTCCAGTTCGGCATGAACTGGAGCGACTACTCCCGCTTCGTCGGCGACATCTTCGGCGCACCCCTGGCCATCGAGGCGCTGGTCGCGTTCTTCCTCGAATCCACCTTCATCGGCCTGTGGATCTTCGGCTGGGACCGGCTGCCCAAACGCCTGCACCTGGCCAGCATCTGGGCCGCCGCGATCGGCACCAACCTGTCGGCGTACTTCATCCTCGCCGCCAACTCGTTCATGCAGAACCCGGTCGGCTACTGGGTCAACCCGGAGACCGGCCGGGCCGAGCTGACCGACTTCGTCGCCGTACTCACCAACAAGGTCGCCCTGATCACCTTCCCGCACACCATCGCCGGCGCCTTCCTGGTCGCCGGATCGCTGCTGGTGGCGGTCGCCCTGTGGCACCTGATCCGCAACCGCGACAGCGCCGACACCCCCGCGTACCGGTTCGCCGCCCGCTTCGGCTCCTGGGTCACCCTTATCTCCGCCGCCGTCGTCGTGATCACCGGCGACATCCAAGGCAAGATCATGACGCAGGTGCAGCCGATGAAGATGGCCGCCGCCGAGGGCCTCTACGACACCGAGAGCCCCGCCTCCTTCTCCGTGCTCACCGTCGGCAGCCTCGACGGCAGCCGGGAACTGTTCGCCATCAAGATCCCGTACCTGCTGTCGTACCTCGGCACCGGCGACCCCAACGGCACCGTGCACGGCATCAACGACCTGCAGGCCCTCTACACCGCCCAGTACGGCGCCGGCAGCTACACCCCGATCATCCCGGTCACCTACTGGAGCTTCCGCTTCATGATCGGATTCGGGCTCGCCGCCGCCGCCATCGCCCTGCTCGTGCTCTGGGCCCAACGCAAGGGCCGCACCCCCCGCAGCAAGTGGCTGCTGCGCGCCGGCCTGGCCATGCCCATCCTGCCGCTGCTGGCCAACTCCTTCGGCTGGATCTTCACCGAGATGGGCCGCCAACCCTGGATCGTCTTCGGCGAGATGCTCACCCGCGACGGCGTCTCCCGCAGCGTCTCCCTCGCCGAGGTCCTCACCAGCTTCGCCGCCTTCACCCTCATCTACGCCACCCTCGCCGTCATCGAGGTGAAACTGCTGATCCGCTACGCCAAGGCCGGCGTACCCGACGTCACCCCCGACCCCGAACCCGACGACACCGACGACGCCGAGCGCCCGCTCGCCTTCGCCTACTGACCCGGAGCCCCACCGTGGAACTGACCACCATCTGGTTTCTCCTCGTCGCCGTGCTGTTCACCGGCTACTTCATCCTCGAGGGCTTCGACTTCGGCGTCGGCATGCTGCTGCCCGTCCTCGGCCGCGACGACCGCGAACGCCGCGTCATGATCAACACCATCGGGCCGGTCTGGGACGGCAACGAGGTCTGGCTGATCACCGCCGGCGGCGCCATGTTCGCCGCCTTCCCCGAGTGGTACGCCACCCTCTTCTCCGGCTTCTACCTGCCGCTGCTGCTCATCCTGCTGGCGCTGATCGCCCGCGGCGTCGCCTTCGAGTACCGCCACAAGCGCCCCGAGGCATCCTGGAAACGCCGCTGGGACAACGCCATCTTCTTCGGCTCACTCGTCCCGGCGATCCTGTGGGGCGTCGCCTTCGCCAACATCCTGCGCGGCGTACCCCTGGACGCCGACCACGAGTACGTCGGCGGCCTGCTCAACCTGCTGCACCCGTACGCCCTGCTCGGCGGCGCCACCACCGCGGCCCTGTTCGCCACCCACGGCGCCGTCTTCGTCGCCCTCAAGACCATCGGCGACATCCGCGACCGCGCCGCGACCCTCGCCGTACGCCTCGGCGTGGCCACCGCGGTCCTCGCGGTGGCGTTCCTGACCTGGACCCTGACCATCCGCTCCAGCGCCGCCGCCGTCGTGTTCGCCGCCGGCGCCGCCCTCGCGCTGCTCGGTGGTCTCGCCGCCGCCAAGGTACGCCGCGAAGGCTGGGCGTTCACCGGCACCGCGCTGGCGATCGGCCTGGCCGTGGCGACCCTGTTCGCCGCGCTGTTCCCGAACGTGCTGCCCTCCACCCTCGACCCGGCCGGCACACTCACCGCCACCAACGCCGCCTCCACCCCCTACACCCTCAAGATCATGACGTGGGTGGCGGTGTTCTTCACCCCGATCGTGCTCGTCTACCAAGGCTGGACGTACTGGGTGTTCCGTAAGCGCATCGGGGTGGCGCACATCCCGCAACACTGACCGCGACCGGGCCGGGGACCACCGTCCCCGGCCCGATCAGGCACCATGACCCCCATGCCACACACCCACACCCACACCTACGCCACCACCGTCACCTGGACCGGCAACCTCGGCACCGGCACCAGCGGCTACCGCGACTACCGCCGCGACCACGACATCACCACCGACGGCGCCCCACCCATCGCCGGCAGCTCCGACCCCACCTTCCGCGGCGACCCCACCCGCTGGAACCCCGAACAACTCCTGCTCGCCGCACTGTCCCAGTGCCACATGCTCGCCTACCTGCACCAATGTGCCGCCAAGGGCATCATCGTCACCGACTACGTCGACGACGCCACCGGCACCATGACCACCGACGCCAGCGGCAGCGGCCACTTCACCGAGGTCGTCCTACGTCCCCGGGTAACCGTCGCCGACCCCACCACCGCCGACACCGCCACCGCCCTGCACGACGACGCCCACCACGTCTGCTTCATCGCCAACTCGGTCAACTTCCCGGTCCGCCACGAACCGACGACCGTCACCGACTGACCGACGCACCACCGCCCCGGACACCTCCGCTGGCGGGCCGGCAAACCGGTCGACAGCACCGCCAGCATGGCTATCGTCAACCCGGTGCAACCCACCGTCGACGTCCGCGAACTCGCCCCCGACGAGCTGACCGCCGCCTGGCACCTCGGCCGGCTCGCCTTCGGCTCCGACCCGCAACCCCCACCACAGGCCGTCACACCCAGCCCCGGCCGCACCACCTACGGCGCCTTCGACGCGGGCGGACAGCTGCTCGGCAAGGCCGTCGACCTGCACGACGAACAGTGGTGGGCCGGGCGCGCCGTACCCGTCGCCGACGTCGCCGGAGTCGCCGTCGCCCCCGAAGCCCGCGGCACCGGCGTCGGCCGCGCCCTGCTCCGCACCCTACTGCGCGACGCCCACGACCGCGGCGCCGCCGTCAGCGCGCTGTTCGCCACCACTCCCGCCCCCTACCGGGCCTGCGGCTGGGAGATCGCCGGGCAGCTACGCACCCTCGACCTGCCCACCGCCGCGCTGCCCCGGCACCGCCCCGACCCGCAGCTCACCGTCCGCGCCGGCACCCCCGCCGACCTGCCCGCCGTCGCCGACCTGCACCAGCGCGTCACCCGGCACCGCTGCGGCCTGCTCACCCGCACCCACCCCCGCTACGACAACGCCGCCGACGAACTGCCCTACGACGGGTTCACCATCGTCGAACACGACGGCCACCTGCTCGGCTACGCCGGCTGGAACCGCGGCCGCGGCTACGGCCCCGACGCGGTCCTCACCGTCGAGGACATCCTCGCCACCACCACCGAAGCCGCCCGCACCCTCGTCGGCGTCCTCGCCAGCTGGCACAGCGTCACCCCCACCGTGCGGCTGACCCCACTACCCGGCGACGCCATCAGTACCCACCTGCCGCTCGAGATCGCCCGCGAACACGAACGCGACACCTGGATGCACCGGCCCGTCGACATCGCCCGCGCCGTCGAGAGCCGCGGCTGGCCCGCACACACCCGCGGCCAGGTCACCTTCACCCTCACCGACGACCTCGCCGAATGGAACACCGGCACCTGGCAGCTCACGGTCGCCGACGGCAACGCCCACCTGCACCGCGTCACCACCCAAGCGGACCTGCACCTGACCGTACGCGGCTTCGCGCTGCTCTACACCAGCGCCGCCACCGCCCACACCCTCGCCGAAACCGGCCTGCTGCGACACACCACACCGGACCCGAGCGCCCTCGACCTGCTCGCCGCCGGACCACCCGCCCAAGCCCTCGACTACTTCTGACAAACCCCGGCTCGCCGACCGACACCGCCACCCACCCGACCAGCAAGACGAACGGCCGGCCCAGGCGAACCGCCCGGGCCGGCCGACCACGCCGACGCGCCGATCAACCCGCCTCGCGCAACTCCGCCAACCGGGCCTCGATCTCCGCCAACTCCGCCCGCAGCTTCTCCGCCTGCCGCTCGGCCTCCGACCGCTCCGTCGACAGGATCTGCTCCACCGCCTCGTGCACCCCCGGCACGTCCACCAACGCCACCATCCGCAGCGCCTCCGCCGGCTTGAGCACGTACGGCTTGGCCAACACCTTGGCACCCTGCTGCGCCGCCACCGTCCACTCACCATCGGCGTACGCCAGCGTCACCGTCAGCCCCGCCGGACCCTTCGGCTTCGCCGCCTTCACCGCCCGCCGCGCCGGCTTCGCCTCCACCGTTTCCACAGTCTCCACCTTCGGCTCCTCCCGCCGCGGCTGCGGCACCCGGTCCAACACGAACTCCGGCTCCGCCGCCACCGGCTCGGCCTGCGGCGGCTCCACCTTCTGCTCAACCGGCCTGCGCCCCGCACCCTTCGGCGCCACCGCCACATCGGCGGGGGAGAAGGGCAACTCGTCGCGCCCGAACCGCACCACCACGAACTCGTCGGACACCGCCGGATCGGTCAACTCGACCACCTGACCCAACTGCCCGGCGATCTGCCCGGCCGCGGCCGTGAACACCACCTTCGGCTTACGGCCCGCGGCCAACGCCTCCCGGAAACCCTGCACCTCGTCCTCGGACAAACCCTGGCCCGCCATCACGTCCTCTTCCGTCCCACGTCTGATCGCAGCCTTGATACCAGCCGGCTGCGACAGCAGAAAGATCAACCCCCCAGTGCCCGCAACGCCGCGTCGGCGTGCTCGTTCATGCTCAACTCGCTGTGCACCACCGCCAGGACCCGCCGATCCGCACCGATCACGAACGTCATCCGCCGCATACTCAGCGGCCCCAACGGCAGCCGGCGCCGCACACCGAACCGGTCCGCCACCACACCGTCCGGGTCGGACAGCAACGGATAGTCGAACCCGTGCCGGCGCGAAAACTCCGCCTGCCGCTGCACCGAATCCCGACTGATCCCCACCCGCTGCGCTCCCACCGCCGCGAACTCCGCCGCCAGATCCCGAAAGTGGCAGCTCTCCGCCGTACAGCCCCGCGTCATCGCCGCCGGATAGAAGAACAACACCACCGGCCCCGCCGCCAGAAAATCCGACAACCTCCGGGGCCGCCCCGTCTCGTCGGGCAACTCGAAATCGTCCACCACGTCACCCACACCCACACCCGCCACGCCCACTCCTCACCTCGACGCCGTCGCGGGCGAGCGTATGCGCCCGTGTGCTCCACCACACCCCGCTACCCGCCGCCGCACCGCCCCGGTAACGTCGCCGACACCGGCCGGGGCAGGAGAGAAGGACAATGACACCCGTCACCGTCATCACTGGCGGCAGCCGCGGCATCGGCGCCGCCACCGCCCGCCGCCTCGCCCACACCGGCCACCACATCGCACTCGGCTACCGCCGCGACCACCAGGCCGCCGCCACCGTCGTGGCCGACCTGCGCGCCACCGGCGTCGACGCCATCGCCGTACCCGCCGACACCCGCGACCCCGACCAGGTCGCCGCCCTCTTCGACGCCGCCGCCGAACTCGGCCCGATCACCGGGCTGGTCAACAACGCCGGCATCACCAGCCCGATCGGCCCCTTCACCGACCTGCACCCCGACGACCTGCGCCGCGTCGTCGACGTCAACCTCGTCGGCTACATCCTCTGCGCCCAGCAGGCCGCCCGCCGGATGACCGACGGCACCGCCATCGTCAACATCTCCTCCGTCGCCGCCACCCTCGGCAGCCCAGGGGAGTACGTCCACTACGCCGCCGTCAAAGCCGCCACCGACGCCCTCACCATCGGCCTGGCCAAGGAACTCGCCCCACACGGCATCCGGGTCAACGCCGTCGCCCCCGGCATCATCCGCACCGACATCCACGCCCTGTCCGGCCAACCCGACCGACCCGACCGCGCCGCCAGCCGCATCCCACTGGGCCGCCCCGGCGAACCCGACGAGGTCGCCGCCGCCATCGCCTGGCTGCTCAGCCCGGACGCCTCCTACACCACCGGCGCCGTCCTCCGCGTCGGCGGCGGCCTGTAACCATCGGCAGGCCACTGCTGGTAACCCCGACGCCGACCGGCCCGAAATCCCCTCGACAGAACCGTCCCGTCCTGCCACCGTGCTCGGATGGCAGATCTTGGCCCGACCGAACTCCGGCTGATGCAGGGCCTGGCCCAACAGGTGACCGCACTACGGCCGGAACTGCTCAACGGCGAGGCGACCGTCGGTGAACTGGCCTGGGGCTGGGCCAAGGACTTCGACGCACTCAACCAATTCTGGCGGCACCGGCTGTGGTTCGCCGACGGCCAGCTGGCCGGGTGGGGGTGGGTATATCTGCCCTACCGGATCCAGCGCAGCGACGGGAAGTTCCGTGAGGTCGAGACGGCCAACCTGATCTGGCAGGTACATCCGGACCGGCCCGAGCTGCTGACCGAAATCCTCGACTGGTACGACGATGTGGCGGGCGACGTCGACCGGCTGCTGACCGTACAGGTCGCGGACGCACCGGCCCGTGCCCGCGTAGCCGCACACGGATACGCGTTCGACACGGAAACCGGCTCGGACAACGGGTCCTGGGTACAGTTCAATGCCCGGGAACTGACCGACGTGCCGGATCCGGTGCTGCCCGAGGGTTTCCGGTTCCTGACGGCCGGAGACATCTCGGTGGCGGACGCGGTCAAGGCGCACCGGGACGCCTGGTACCCGTCCAGCTTCACCGAGACGGCGCTCGAGCGAATCCGGCGGACCTGGCCGTATCGAGCCGACCTGCACGTGCTGATCGAGGCACCGGACGGCACCCTCGCCGCAACCGCGATCATCTGGCTGGACGAAGCGACGCGAACCGCCGAGTTCGAGCCCGTCGGCACACACCGAGACTTCCGGCGCCAGGGGTTGGGCACCGCGCTGCAACTGCACGGCATGCACCTGGCCAGGGCCGCCGGCGCGAACCGCATGCTGGTCGCCTGCCTTGGCGCGCCCGCGCATCCGGCCGCCCGCAACATGTACTACGGCGTCGGCTACCGCGAGTTGAGCCGCGACCTGCCGCAGATCAAGCTCGCGAGATAACGCCCGGCTCCGCCACTCAACCTGTCGCCCAGCAGGGAGCGTCTTACCTCCCATGCAAACAAGAGTGCGCTCCACGACCTGGGCACGTCATGCCGGGTGAGGACGAGCAGCGGTTCCGCGACTTCGTGTTGGCGCAGTGGGGGCCACTGACTCGCATGGCCTACCTCCTGACCGGAGACCAGGGCACCGCTGAGGACCTGGTGCAGTCAGCGTTGGAGAAGACCCACCGCCGGTGGGGAAACATCGTCCGCAAGGACGCCCCCGGGGTCTACGTCCGCCGGGTGATGGTCAACACCGCGGTCTCCTGGCGACGACGCCGCCGAACCGTCGAGGTGCCGCTCCTCGACACGGACGCCATCGCCGCGCCAGACGCCTACCACCAGGCAGAGAACCGACATCAGCTGCTGGGGGCACTGCGGCGACTGCCGCCGAGAATGCGAGCGGTACTCGTCCTTCGGTACTTCGAGGACCTGAGCGAGGCGGACATCGCCCGAATCCTCGGATGCTCGACCGGGACGGTCAAGAGCCAAGCGTCGCGAGGCCTCGCTCGGCTGCGAGCCGACCTGACGCCACCGTCCACCCTCCTCGACACAAACCTGCAGGGAGATCCAGCATGACCGGAGACGTTGAAGTCACGCTACGAGAGACTCTCCGCGCCGAGGCCGACACATTGGCCGTACTGGAGGACCCGTGGCCCCGTTTCGCCCAGCGGGAGGACGCCCACCGCCGCGCGCGCCGGATCCGTGTCGGCATCATCGCCGGGTTCCTTGCCACCGCCGTCGGAATTCAGACGAACCTGATACCCCTCCCGGGATGGGTTCCGGGCATCGCCGTCGCCTCATCGCCTTCGCCCCTGGCGGATGGACCCACCCGGGGCAGCCTCGCCACCGATCGGGACTGGCTGGACGGCTTGCGCAAGCAGGTCAACGACCTTCAAGACCCGCAAGGGTGGTGGAAGATCACCGACCGCGACGCGATCCGCGTCGTGTACGCCGGCGACGTGCCCGGCCGCCGCATCGCGTTGGTCTTCGTACCCCTACGCCTGGGCGTCATCACCGACTCGACGCTGGTCTGGTTCAGCGGTCCGCCCGGAGCCGAGCCTGAACAGATGGAACAGGGCGGCAACGAAACCGCCGGCACGACGGTGGCCACCTGGATGGAAAGCGATGCGAACAACGGTGGTGTCGCGCTCGTCATCGGACCGGCAGGTTCCACCGTGACGATCTCCGGCTTCTCCGGCTACTCCCCAAGAGGCGTCGTGGAACGCCATCAACTCTCTTCGTCGGCCGGCACCGGAATCGGTGTCGCGTCGGTACCCGCAGCCAGAACAGTCGGGGGACCCACGCTCACCGCTCGGGTCACGAACGGTGACACCGTCATCCACGAGGGGCCTGTATACGGCGGCTGGTCCGGACCCGACACCAGCCAAGACCCGACCGACGAGATGCTCACCGCGGCCGTCCGCGACACCCGAGGACCCGTCATCGACCGAGCCGTCCTGGCGCGGTTCGTCGACCACGCGTTACGTGACAGCCGACTCCCAGCCCAGCACGTCACGATCCGCGTGCGCTGGTGCGGAACCGTCAACGACAAACCCGCCGCGCTGATCACGATCCAACCCAAGGACGGCGGCGTCATCGCCTACGCCATCCACGGCGACACCAGCGGCTGGCGAACCGACCTTCGGCTGCTGCTGCCCGCCCACGGCGCCGAACAACGACCCATCGCATGGAGGATGCGCGCCGAAGGCAAGGACACCAGAACCGACCGCGTCATCGTGGTAGCCCCACCGGGCGCGGCCACCGCAACCGTGACCCCCCAGGAAGGTGCCCCGACCCCGGTCACCCTCGACGCATCCGGCTCCGGCACCACCACCGTCCCGCCGAACGAGCCCGCAACCGTCACCGCCCACGCCCCCGACGGAACCACCCTCGCGAGCACACCCATCCCCGCCTTCGAAACCAACTCCGGCGGGCTACCCGGCGACACCCCGAACACCCGGATCACCAACTAGCGGTCACATACCAACTGGCGACACCGCAGTGCTCCCGGCGGTGGACTCGGCCCTGGAACACGGCCGGGCCCACCGCCTCTCCATCAACGACCACGGTCAAAAGGACGGAACGTTACGGCCACCCAAGCCATGATCAAAGCCCAATCGCTGATCTTCGCCGAAAGCTACGGCCGGAGCCCTGGCGACCGGACGACCGGCTGCCGCAACGCGACCAGACCCGCCGCCAGCCGACACACCTTGGCCGCGTCGGGCAACGACACCCCTCCACTCCACGGCAGCTCAGCCCGCACCTGCGCCGCCGACAGTCGCGCCCCCAGCAGACCACCCACCAGCGCCGCCACCGTGTCGGTGTCCCCACCGAGCCGCACCGCCGCCAACAGACCAGCCCGCAACGACTCCGCGCCCCGTACGCAGTGCAGCACGCCGACCACAGTCTCACCAGCGTCCAGGCCGATCCCCGTCCTCGGAGGACACCACCGGCCCGCGACCAGCTCACCCAGCAGCCCCGCCAGCCGTGACGCGTCCCCACACACCGGCCGCGCGATGTCCACCACCGCCATGGCGCGATCGGTCAGCGTCGCCGCCGAGGCTCCCGCCAACGACCACGACGCACAGCCCGCCAGCACACACGCGGCGACCAGCGCCTCCGGCGACCGGTGCGTCGCCCGGGTCAACTCCACCGTCCGCGCCACCAGCAGATCCATCTGCTCCGGCGGCACCGACCAGCCAACCGGCAGCGCCCGCATCGGCGCACCATTCGTAGCGCCCTCCCGGTCGTCGGGTACCGCCCCCGTGCGCCGGAACTGCGCCAGAGCCGCCCTGGTCGACGGGCCCATGCCGGGCACCGGGGGATCGTGGGCCGCCAACCGGGACAGGAACGCCGTGGCATCGGCGCGACCAGCGGCGTCCACCAGGCAGCGCGCCGCGAGCAGCGTCAGCGCGGTGTCGTCCGACGTCGCCCCGGCCGCCCAGCGCTCACTGGCCCGCGGCGTCTCGATCACCTCGTCGCCATCGCCGGTCGGTGGCCGGCCCTCGTACGGCACGCCGAGCGCGTCACCGCACGCGTACGCGGTCAGCGCGCCCGCCACCCGGTCGGCCGGCGCCAGTACGTCCCCGAAACGCGCCACAACCGGCAGCCTATAACCGGACGCGGATCGACCAACGACACTTTTCGCACTGGAGTTCGATTGCCGGCGACCAGGCGAGGGGAGAGGTCGCCGCGACGCGGTGGCTCAGTGCCACCCGAACGTGCGACCCGGCCGTGCGGCCAGTGTGAACAGGCGGGGGAGACCTGCCGCCGATCTCACCGGTCCGCCGACCAGCACATCGCACCGATTAGGTTTCCGCGCCGCGCCCGTCTGTATGTGTGAGATCGACTCACGAGAGGCTGGCATGATGCGGAAACTGACCTTTGGCATGAGTGTGACCCTGGACGGCTACATCGCCGCGCCCGGCGACGACCTCGGCTGGGGTGGGGGTGAGGGACCGGACTCGTCGTCGAGCGGCGAGCTGTTCCAGTGGTGGTCCGACCGGGTGGGGGCGACGGGCCTGGCGCTGTATGGGCGCAAGCTGTGGGAGGCGATGAGTTCCCACTGGCCGACCGCCGACCAGCAGCCGGGCGCCGCACAGGCGGAAATCGAGTACGCCCGCCGCTGGCGGGACATGCCGAAGGTGGTGTTCTCCTCGACGACCAGCACGGTCGACTGGAACACCCGCCTGGTCACCGGCGACGCGGTCACCGAGATCACCCGGCTCAAGACAGAGGACGCCGGCCCGATGGACATCGGCGGCGCGACGCTCGCCGGGGCGGCCATGCGGGCCGGGCTGATCGACGAGTACATGCTGGTCACCGTGCCGGTCCTGGTGGGCGGCGGCACGCCGTTCTTCACCGCGCTGGACAACTGGGTGAACCTGAACCTCGTGGAGACGCGGACATTTCCCGGCGGCGTCGTGCTGACCCGATACGAGACGAGGCGATGAGCACGGGCCAGCTGCTCGGCTCGTGAGCCCGGGCCGAAATCATCAACTTGCCCCGCCGGTAACGCCGGCGGGGCGGTGGTGTTCGCGTTGGTGTTCAGCTGGTCGGGGCGCTCATTCCGCGGTGACCTCGGTGACGCCGGCCCGTGGCGCTGGACTCGTCGACGATGGTGACTTGTCTGATCACAGTGTCGGGGGCAGGTCCAGCCATGGTTTGTCGGTGGCGTCGAATCCGGTGAGCTCGGCGATCTTCCCGTCGACGATGTGCAGGACCGCGATGTTGAACAACCGGTACTCCGGGTCGTCGGGGGTACGGAGATACAGCGCGGCGGCAGGCATGCGGTTGACCATCGTGGTGATACAGCGCCAGTCGTCGTAGCCGGGCTGGAAGAGCCCACCGGAGACCCAGCCGTCCACCGCGTCCTTGGCCGTGATGACCGAGGTGCCCGCCTCGGGCAGCATCACGAAGCGCAGGTCGTCGCGCAGCAGGGACATCAGCCCGTCGAGGTCGTTGCGCTCATGGGCGTCGATATACAACTTCACCACGCCGCGCTCGTCATTCGACAGCTCGTGGGTGGCGGGTCTCCGCCAGTCGAGGCGGCGGTCGGGCAGCTGCTCGCGCATCGTCACACGGGCCCGCTGCAGTGCGCTGGTCACCGATGCGACGGTCAGCTCGAGGGCGTCGGCGGCCTTCGCCGCCGGCCAGCCGAGGACGTCGCGCAGGATGAACACCGCCCGCTGCCGCGGCGGCAGGTGCTGAACGGCGACGATGAACGCCAGCTCGATCGTTTCCCGCGCCACCACCGATTCCTGCGGGTCCTCGGGGAGCATCCGGTCGGGGTACGGCTGCAGGTACAGCACCTCGGAGCCGACGTCCGCCAGCTCGGACGGTACGGGTGTACGGTCGTTGCGCTCCAGGAAGTCGAGGCAGGCGTTCGTCGCGATCCGGTACAGCCAGGTCCGCAGGGCCGCATGGCCCTTGAACGACGCCCGCTTGTTCCACGCTCGCAGGAACGTCTCCTGCGTCATGTCTTGGGCGTCCTCGTAGTTCGCGAGCATCCGGTAGCAGTGCACTTGAAGCTCACGCCGGTGGCGCTCCGTAATGAGTGCCAACCGCGCCGTGTCGTCTGAGCGGGCCGCCGCGATGAACGCGGCCTCGTCGGCGCCCAGCAGTCTGGCGTCGGTCATGGTCATCAATCCTTCCACCGGTGCGAGAGGCTAACAGAACTGACGACGTGATGGAGGATTTCTGATCGGCGAAGCCACTGACCGCCGGGCCGTTCACCAAGCCGAATGCGCTGGCTCAGGTCCCACTCCCACGCTGGATCCACAGATTCGATAATTGACATTATGTCAAGTTGGCGGCCGTCGGCATCCCCTCTCAGCACCGGCTCGGACCGGCGCCACAGTCAGCGCGTCGCGGCGCCTTTCAGGTACGACAACAGTTGAGGGTCGACATCACCCGGCTGGAGGACCTCGCCGGCGGACGGAGGCTCGATCCGCAGCGACTTACCGAACGAGTGGTAGACGATCTGCCATCTGCCGGCGTCCCGTCGTGTCTGATCGAAGAAGATGGTCAGGTTGGTAATGCGGCCCTGAGGGTCGAGGGTGACGGTGAACGGCACGCTCAGGTCTGTCGTCGGTGCGCTCCTGCCCAGCTCGGCAAAGACGTAAGGGTGCCGGTGCAGATCGAGTGTGCCGCTGACGACCCGCTCGGTGACGAGGCGCGGCTCGACCACCGTTCTGACGAGTTCCTGCAGGTCCTTGGTTGCCTGGGTGCCGTCGAAGAACGAGTTGTCGCCGTCAAGTAGAGCGGTCGGATCGGCTGGAAGCCACCCCTTGGGCGGCTCTCCGAAACCAAAGAACCGGATCCAGCTTTCCTTGTCTACAGTCCTCATCTCGATCCACTGAATGTGCCCGGGCTGACGGATGGGCAGGCGGATCGTCATGTTGCTGCGTCGTAGCGCCGGATCGATCTCCATTTCGAGAGTCGTCCAGGCGCGCGATTCGTCCTCGCGCGGCACGCTCAATCGCATGACGAAGGTGTCCTGACTGACCTTCTCCGCGCCCAGACGCAACCGCGTCATCAGGTCTTCCGCCGTCGCGGTGGCCGACGGACTCGGAGCTGATGGCTGTGGCGGGTCACCGGCGCAACCACTCGCAACGGCCAGCACGACAGCAGCGGCGATGGTGCCGAACCTACGAAGCACGGCAGCAACGTACTGCAACCCGCACCGGCCGCCGAATCCTTCGGTGCGATCGAGACGCACGCCGTTCACTCGCTCCCCCTCTCTCGCCTATAACATGAAAATCATGCATAATATGCCTTATGCATGACAAATCGGATAAAGCGGTTGTCGAGCTGATCGAGGAGTTTTTGACCGCGCGGGCCACTCGCAAGCCTTCCCCACACACCCAGGCGGCGTACCGGCGGGATCTGACCGCGGTCGCCGCGCTCGCCGCGGAGCTGGCCACCCCTCCCCTCCCCCTCGACCGCCTCCGGGTCGGCGCGCTCTCCCCCAGCCTGATGCGGGCGGCGTTCGCCCGGTTCGCCGCCGACCGGGCCGCTGCCTCCGTCGGGCGCGCATGGTCCACCTGGAACGGCTTTTTCACCTTCCTGGTGGTCGAGCAGGTGGTGCCAGGTAATCCGATGCCGGCGGTGGGTCGGCCCCGGTCCCCGCTCCCCCAGCCCAAGCCGCTGCGCGGCGAGGACACCCCGGAGCGGTTGCTCATTTCTGCCGCGCGTGCCGAGGGATGGCAGCGTGACCCGTGGCCGGAGCGGGACGTGGCGGTGCTGGCCCTGGCGCTGTGTGCGGGGCTGCGGTTGTCGGAGTTGCTGGCGCTGCGGGTCGGTTCGCTGGCGGGTCGGGCCGGCGAGCGGCGGCTGGAGGTGGCGGGCAAGGGTGGGCGTCCCCGGGTGTTGCCGGTGGAGCCGGATCTGGACGCGGTGTTGGCGGACTATCTGGACAGTCGGGTCCGCCGGTTCGGTTCGCGTTCGGTGCGGCCGGATTCACCGTTGTTGGTGGACCGGCGGGGTGAGCCGCTGCGCCGGGGTGGGTTGCAGTATCTGGTGGAGTCCTGCTACCGGCGGGCCGGGATCGGTGACCGGGTGCCGCGTGGGGCGCGGTTGCATGCGCTGCGGCACACGTTCGCGACCCGGTTGGCGGAGGACGGTGCGGGGGCGGCGGAGATCATGCGGTTGTTGGGGCATGCATCGTTGGCGTCGTCGCAGACGTACATCGAGGTGACCGCGGGGCAGCAGCGGGAGGCGGTGCGGGCGAACCGCACGAACCGGGCGTTGGCGGGGTTGGCGCGGGGGCAGGGCGACTGAGCGGCTGCGGTGCACCGGCCGACGATCGGCGCGTTGGAGGTCGGTTCGGGCCCTGCTCGCCGTGCCGGATCATCGCGTGGATTTCGTCTCGTTCGCTCCGGGGGTTCGCGGCCGGTTCTGGGCGGTGAGGATCGCCGGTAGGACGGTGGCGATCGCGGTGGTGGGGTCGAAGTTGGGGTCGGGGTTTGCGAGTTGGTTGTTGAGTAGGCCGTCGACGAGGGCGAGGAGTAGTCGTAGGGCGGTGGCCGGGTGGCGGGCGCCGAGGGCGGCGAGCAGGGGTGTGGCCCAGGCGGCGAGGTCCTGTTGGCGGTGGGCGATCTGCTGCTGGAGGGCGGGTTGGTGGGCGGCTTCGGCGAAGATGGCGAGCCGGGCGAGGGTGAGGGTCCGGCGGGTGGTGGTGAGGTCGTGGACGAGGGCGCCGAGGGCGGTGGCGAGGGCGTCGGGGTCGATGTGGTCGAGGTTGCCGGCGAGGTGGTTCCAGCCGGTGGTCTCCAGGTCGAGGATGCGGGTGAGGACGCCGGCGAGGAGGGTTTCCCGGGTGCGGTAGCGGTTGGAGGTGGAGCCGGTGGGCAGGCCGGCCTGGTCGTCGACGGCGCGGTGGGTGAGGTGGCGGGTGCCGCGGGTGCCGAGGACGGTGATGGCGGCGTCGAGGAGTTGTTGTTGGCGGGCGTCCACGAGGTGACACTACAGCAGTAGTGCCTGCAACTACATGTGTAGTACGGTCGGGTGATGCGAGGATCAGCGGCCGTCATCGGGGGCGGCGTCGGTGGGTTGGCCGTGGCGAACGGACTGCTGCGGGCCGGGTGGACGGTGACGGTGTTCGAGCGGGCCGCGGGGCTGCCCGAGACGGGCACCGGGCTGGGGATCTGGCCGTCGGCGTTGCGGGCGCTGGACCGCCTGGGGGTGGGTCCGGTCGCGCGGGAACGGGGGCGCGCGCAGCCGGACGGGGCGATGCGCCGGCCGGACGGTTCGGTGATCGCCACGTTGGACGTGGGGCGGATCCGGCGGCGGCACGGTGAGGGGGTGCTGCTGCTGTCGCGTCCGGCGTTGCTGGGGTTGCTGGCGGAGGCGCTGCCGGCGGGCACGGTACGGTTCGGTTCCGCGGTGGCGGATCCGGCGGCGTTGGCCGACGGGTACGACGTGGTGGTGGGTGCGGACGGGATCCGTAGCGCGACCCGGGCGGGCATGTTCGGTGAGCGGTTTCCGCTGCGGTATGCGGGGGTGACGGCGTGGCGGGGCACAGTGCCGCTGGAGGTGCCGGCGGGTGGCGAGACCTGGGGGCGGGGCCGCAAGTTCGGGGTGACGCCGCAGGCGCCGGGGGTGACGAACTGGTACGCGGCGGTGGCCGCGCCGCAGGGGTACCGGCCGCCGGAGGGTGACCTGGCGGCGTTGCGGCGCTGGTTCGGGGACTGGCACGATCCGCTGCCGGCGGTGCTGGGTCGGATCGACCCGGCGGCTCTGCTGCATCACGACGTGCATTTCCTCCCGCCGTTGCCGACGTACGTGCGGGGGCGCTGGGTGTTGTTGGGTGACGCGGCGCATGCGATGACGCCGGACCTGGGTCAGGGTGCCTGTCAGGCGTTGATCGACGCGGTGGCGTTGTCGGAGGCGTTGGCGGCGGAGTCGGATGTGCCGTCGGCGTTGGCCCGGTACGACGGTCTGCGGCGCGGGCCGACGCAGCGGATGGCGGCGATGGCGGTGCGGGCGGGCCGGTTGGCGCAGGTGCGGCGGTTCACCGGGGTGCGGGACACGGCGCTGCGGTTGGCGTTGGCCTTCGGCCCCCCGGGGTGAGGGCGGGCTCCGCGGCCCCCGCGCTACTGGTCGTCCCGGAGGGCCGGTCGGCACTCGGGGTGGTGTCAGCTCACGGCCTTCTTGACGAGGGTGGTGATTGCCTCTTCGGCTTTGTCGCTCAGCTCGGTCACGGCGTAGGACGTGGGCCACAGTCCGCTGTCGTCGTCGAGGTTCGCGGCGGTGGTGAAGCCGAAGGTCGAGTAACGCTCTTTGTCGACGTGACCGCTACGGAAGAAGCACACGACCTTCCCTTTCCTGGCGTAGGCCGGTTGTCCGTACCACAGTTTCGGCGACAACTGCGGGGCGTTGGTGGTGACGATGGCGTGGATGCGTTCGGCCACCGCGCGGTCCGGTGCTTCCATCTCCGCGATCTTCGACAGCACGTCGAGTTCCTCGGCGGCCGCCTTGTTGCCGCGACCGCGGTTCGCCTCCTTCTTCAATTCCGCGGCACGCTCCTTGATGGCGGCACGTTCTTGCGTGGAGAAGCCGTCCGTGCTGTTCGTGCGGGGATTCGCGCTCATCGCTGTCGCTCTCCTGGTCGTAATCGTGGGAACTGTTTCGGACGCTAGCCGTGCTGGGAGCCCTGGCGCTTCTCGATTCCTGATCGATGCTCGCCCCGTGCTCCGGGGCATGCTTCGCACCTGTCGGTCAACATCGGAACGGTGGTCAGACAGGTCAGGAATCAAGAAGGCCGCGCCGGGTTGTTCTGCCTAGCCTGACGGGCATGAACGTCACCATTCATCACGCCTTCCTCCCGCATACCGATCCCGAAGCCGCCCTGGGCTTCTACCGCGACGCCCTGGGTTTCGAGGTCCGCAACGACGTCGGCTACGAAGGTCAGCGTTGGATCACCGTCGGGCCGGTCGGCCAACGTGGCACCTCCATTGTGCTGCAGCCGCCTGCCACCGATCCGGGTGTCACCGATGAGGAGCGCCGCACCGTCTTGGAACTCATCAGCAAGGGCGCCTACAGCGCCATCACGCTTGCCACCGACGACCTCGACGGGCTCTTCGACCGCCTCCAGGGTGCCGGTGCCGACGTCGTCCAGGAACCCATCGACCAGGACTACGGAGTTCGCGACTGCGCCTTCCGTGATCCCGCCGGCAACCTCGTCCGCATCAACCAGCTCACCTGAGTGAGCCGCTGCGTACGACTCCGGCCACCAGATCAACCGACCGCGAAGGAGCCACCTGATGGCGCTCTCTGTCGACATCATCACGATCGGCGTACCGCGGGTGGAAGCCGCACGGGCCTTCTACACGTCCGCGTTTTCCGCCACGGCCGCTGACGACGACCACACCGCCAGCCTGGACCTTCACGGCACCGGCCGGCTCGCCCTCCACCAGATCGACGCACTCGCGACCGACTGCGACACGAACCCGGCGACCTCGGGCTTCCGTGGCTACGTCCTGTCCTCCATCGTCAACCAGCCCGCCGAGGTCAGGGCCCTTCTCGGGGCCGCCGCCGCCAAGGGCGCGGCAGTGGTCAAGCCGGCGAAGAAGGAACTTTTCGGCGAGTTCACCGCCGCATATCAGGCGCCGGACGGGGTCGTCTGGAAGCTGTCTGCCGCCGCCAAGAAGGACTCGGGTCTCGTCCCTGACCCTCCGAAGCCGACCGAGACCGCCGTCTATCTCGGCGTAGCCAAGCCGAAAACGTCCAAGGTGTTCTACGAGACGCTGGGCATGGGTATTGACCGCGACTACGGCGACAAGTTCGTCGATTTCGCCGTCGCCGACGGCGTGTGCCGGCTGGGCCTGCTGCCACGTAAGGCCCTCGCCAAGGACGTCGGCGTCGATGGGAACGGCGACGGCTTCTCCGCGCTCGTCCTCACCCACCGCGTCGCTTCCCGGGACGACGTCGACGCCCTTCTGGCCGCCGCGGGCTCTGCCGGCGGCCGGATCGTCGCCTCGGCGGCCCGGACCGACCAGGGTGGCTATGCCGGGCACTTCACCGATCCCGACGGCTATCACTGGCGAGTCATCGCCCGCGCGTGAGCGCTATCGACCGGCCGGTCGCGTGGGGGCGGCACCCCACGCGACCGGCCGGCGCGGTTGATGGCGGGCCGGGGTGGTGGTGTGGCAGGCTGGCGGTGACGCGACTGGCGGCACCGGGGATGGGATCGACCATCGGGGAGCTCTCGTCGTGGGGGTCGTCCGCCTGGGCCTCCGCGGGCGAGGTGACCTATGTCGACGACGATGACGACCGCGCGGTTGTTGCCCGGTGGGCCGGTGGCGGAGGCGATCCTGGCCGAGGTGGCCGAGGGCGTGGCGCAGTTGCGGGCGGCGGGGGTGACCCCGGCGCTGGCGACGGTGCTGGTGGGTGACGACGAGGCGAGCGCCGGCTACATCCGGATCAAGCAGCGGCAGGCGGCGGAGCTGGGGTTCGCCTCGCCGCACGTACGGTTGCCGGCGTCGGCGTCGCAGGCCGACCTGCACGCGGTGCTGACGGATTTCAACGCCGACCCGGGGGTGCACGGGGTGCTGGTGCAGCATCCGATCCCGGAGGGTCTGGACTATGACCGGGCGTTGCAGGTGCTGGACCCGGACTCCGACGTCGACGGGATGCACCCGGTGAACATGGGGCGGCTGGCGTTGGGGTTGCCCGGTCCCCTGCCGTGTACGCCCGCCGGGATCGAGGCGTTGTTGGCGTACCACGGGGTGCCGGTGGCAGGTCGGGAGGTGGTGGTCCTGGGTCGGGGTGCGACGTTGGGGCGGCCGTTGGCGATGCTGTTGGCGCAGAAGCGGCCGACGGCGAACGCGGCGGTGACGGTGGTGCACACGGGGGTGGCGGACTGGCCGCGTTACACCCAGCGGGCGGAGATCCTGGTGGCCGCGGCCGGGGTGCCGGGGATCGTGCGGCCGGAGCATGTGCGGCCGGGCGCGGTGGTGGTCGGTGGTGGGGTCCGGTACGAGGGGCGGCGGTTGCTGCCGGACGTGGACCCGTCCTGCGATCAGGTGGCGGGGGCGATCACGCCGCGGGTCGGTGGGGTGGGTCCGGTGACGGTGGCGATGCTGTTCCGCAACGCGTTGCGGGCGGCGCGGTCAGCCGCGGGCCTGGCGGACCAGTCGTAGGGGTCGGTGCCGGCTAGCCGAGGTCGACCAGCAGGGGCCGGTGGTCGGAGATGGTCGACAGCGGGGTCCGTACGGCGGTGACTGGCGGCAGTCGTTTGAAGCCCTGCCGGTCGGCGATGACGTGGTCGAGCTGGACGCGGGGTTGGCCGGCGGGATAGGTGGGTCGGCGGCCCAGCAGCCGCCAGCCGGAGATCAGGCGGACGGCCCAGGCGGGCAGGTTGAGGTCGCCGAGCAGGATCCGCGGGGCGGGCAGCGACCGTAGGGCGCGTACGACCTGGCGCAGTTGGCGGGCGTTCCAGGCGGGTACGAAGGACAGGTGGGTGGCGGCGACGGTGAGCGGGCCGCCGGGGGTGTCCAGCACGGCGGCGAGCACCACGCGGGGTTCGTCGCGTAGCAGCATCAGTCCGCCGCCTGGGCCGGGCACGTACACCGGGGAGCGCACCGGGGCGGGTCGCAGCCGGGTGACCTGCCAGGTGGTGACCGGGTGGCGGGAGACCAGGCCGACGCCGTAGCAGGGTTCGCCGTGGCCGTCGTCGTCGTGGGTCAGCGGGCGGAACCCCTCTCCGGGGGTGCCGACCACGGCGGCGGCGAAGCGGTGCTCGGGGGCGCCGAGGGCTTGGGCGGCGATGGCGGTGAGGTCCAGGTTGCCGCTGCGGGACTGGTCGCGGTCGACTTCCTGGAGGGCGAGCACGTCGGCGTCGAGGGCGGTCACGGCGGCGGCGAGGCGGACCGGGTCGACCAGGCCGTCGGCCAGGGACCGGCCGTGCAGCAGGTTGAACGTGGCCAGACGCACGGTGTCACCTTAACGACGCCGTGGCACAGTTGCCCGATGGTGCGCGGGTTGGTCTGCTCGATGCTGGTGTTCCTGGCGATCGGCGTGGCGGGTATGTGGGTGCGGCGGCAGCGCGGTCGGTGAGGCTGGCCACAGGTGGCGGCGCGGGGTGTGCCCGGCTGGGAAGAATGCCGCCCGTGGACCTGGACCCGTCGACGATCTCGATCCTGTTGACCGCTGCCCTGCTTGCCGGCTGGGTGGACGCCGTGGTGGGTGGTGGCGGGTTGTTGCTGCTGCCGGCGTTGCTGGTGGCCGCGCCGGGGATACCTCCGGCGACCGCGTTGGGTACGAACAAGCTGGCGGCGATCGCGGGTACGTCCACGGCGGCGGTGACGTTCGCCCGCCGCACGAAGATCGACTGGGCGGTGGCGGGGCCGGCGGCGGCCATCGCGGTGGTCTGTGCCGGCCTGGGTGCGGCTTTGGCCGGGGCGGTGCCGCCGTCGGCGTACCGGCCGGTGGTGCTGGTGGTGCTGCTGTCGGTGGCGCTGTTCGTGGTGCTGCGTCCCCGGCTCGGGGTGCTCGCTGTGCCGCAGCGGCGTACCCGTACCCGGATGGTGGTGGCGGTGCTGGTCGCCGGGGTGGGTATCGCCACCTACGACGGGTTGATCGGCCCGGGTACCGGCACGTTCCTGGTGGTGGCGTTCACCGCGCTGGTGGGCGCGGACTTCGTGCACGGTTCGGCAATGGCGAAGGTGGTCAACGCGGGCACCAACGCCGGTGCCCTGGCGGTGTTCGCGGTGACCGGGCACGTGTGGTGGCTGCTCGGTGCGGCGATGGCGGTGTGCAACATCGCCGGCGCGATGGTGGGGGCGCGGATGGCGTTGCGCCGCGGCTCGGGGTTCGTGCGGGTGGTGCTGCTGTTGGTGGTGGTGGCGCTGGTGGCGAAGCTCGGCTACGACCAGTGGCTGGCCGGGTGAGCGCGGCGGCGCCCCGCGTGTGATCATCGGCGGATGCCGGTGCGCGCGGAACACGATCGGGCCGTCCTGGCGGGGCTGCTGGGTCGGGATCCGACGTTGCACGCCTACCAGTTGGGCGACCTGGACGACTTCTTCTGGCCGTACACGTCGTGGTATCGGCGTGGGGGTTCGGTGGCGTTGCTGTACCACGGTGCGCAGCTGCCGACCCTGCTGGCGTTGGCCCGCCCGGACGGTGTGGGTGAGCTGGCCGCGTTGCTGGGTGAGCTGGCACCGGTGTTGCCGGCGCGCCTGGAGGCGCACCTGTCCCCCGGTCTGGAGGCGGCGCTGGATGGGTCGTTCCGGATGGTGTCGGCCGGGCTGCACCACAAGATGGCGTTGACCGATCCGAGGCTGCTGGCGGCGGTGCCGCCGGCCGGGGTGAGGTTGGGCCGGGCGGACCTGCCGCGGCTGCACGAGCTGTACGCGGCCGCGTACCCGGGCAACTGGTTCGACGCGCGGATGGTGGACACCGGCCGGTACGTGGGCATCCGCGACGGGGATCAGCTGGTGGCGGTGGCCGGGGTGCACGTGTTCTCCCGGGACTACCGGGTGGCGGCGCTGGGTAACGTGACCACCCGTTCGGCGTGGCGGGGTCGGGGGCTGGCCGCGGCGGCGGTGGCCCAGCTGTGTGGGCTGCTGCGCGCCGACACCGACCATGTGACGTTGAACGTGAAGGCGGACAACGTGGCGGCGGTGCGGCTGTACGAGCGGTTGGGGTTCACCCGGGTGGCCGACTACGCGGAGTTCACCCTGACCGCGCGGTGACGGGCCGGGCGCGGCGGGCGCCGGCGGGCGGGTGACAATGGCGGCCATGGCTCAGGCGACGCTGCGTACCGAACGGATCGAACTCGTGCCGCTGGCCGACGAGCACCTGGCGTACGAGGTCGAGTTGGACGCCGACCCGGAGGTGATGCGTTACCTGGGGCCGCCCCGCTGCGGCGACGAGGTGCGCCGGGCGCACGAGCTGCGGTTGGCGGCGGCTCGGCAGGTGCCCGGTCTGGGTTTCTGGGTGGGCTTCGTCGACGGCGGGTTCGTCGGCTGGTGGATCCTGGAGCCGCCGCAGCGCCCCGACCAGGGGCCGGTGGCCGGGCAGGCCGAGTTGGGCTACCGGCTGCTGCGCCGGTACTGGCGGCGGGGGCTGGCCAGTGAGGGGGCCCGTGAGCTGATCCGGCACGGTTTCACCGAGCTGGGGTTGCGGCGGGTCTTCGCCGAGACGATGGCGGTCAACGTCGCCTCCCGGGCGACGATGGCCGCGGTGGGGATGCGGTACGTGCGGACGTTCCACCAGTCGTGGCCGGATCCGCTGCCCGGCGCGGAGCAGGGTGAGGTGGAGTACGAGATCACCCGGGAGCGGTGGCTGGCGGGGTCAGGCGCGACGCGGTGAGTCGAAGCGTCCGGCGCGGATCTCCCGCAGGGCGCGGCGGCGGACGTCGCCGCGCAGGGTGTCGACGTAGAGGCGCCCGGCGAGGTGGTCGGTCTCGTGTTGCAGGGCGCGGGCGAGGAAGCCGCTGCCGGTGATGGTGAGTGGTTCGCCGTGCTGGTCGAAGCCGTGGGCGGTGGCGTGCAGGGCGCGCCGGGTCGGGAAGTACAGGCCGGGGATGGACAGGCAGCCCTCGTCGTCGTCCTGGAGTTCCTCGGACACCTCGAGGACGGGGTTGACGAGGTGGCCGCGGTGGCCGGCGGCGTCGTAGACGAAGACCTGGGCGCTGACGCCGATCTGCGGGGCGGCGACTCCGGCGCGGCCGGGCGCGCCGAGCAGGGTGTCCATCAGGTCGGTGACCAGGTCGCGTAGCTCGGCGTCGAAGCTGGTCACCGGTTCGCACGGGGTGCGTAGCACCGGGTCGCCGATGATTCGGATGTCCCGCATGGTCATGCCGGCAAGGCTATCGGTCGTCGGTGCCGGTCGCGTCGGTGCCTGTCCGGCCGTCGACGAGGACCTCGATGCCGTCGAGGATGCGGGCCAGGCCGAACGCGAAGGCGCGGGTGGGGTCGGCGGCGCCCTGGTACTCCCGGCCGGCGGTGGTGCCGACCCGGGCCGCGAGGGGGAACCGGCGTGGGTCCACGGCTTTTTCCAGGTACGGGGCGTGGGCCTGCCACCACTGCTGTTCGGTCATGCCGGTGCGGCCGGCGGCCTGGGCGGCCTCCACGGCGGTGCGTACGGCGCCGTGGACGTACCCGGTGACGAGGGTGACCACGGCGTCCATCTCCAGGTCGGTGAGGCCGATGCCGTCGACGGCGCCGAGTTCGTGTTCGTAGCCGGCGATGACGTGTGGGCCCAGCGCGGGTCGGGTGGTGGCGACCTGCAGCAGCCACGGGTGGCGCAGGTGCAGCTGCCAGCGGGCGTGGGCGACCTGTTCCAGGCGGGCCCGCCAGCCGCCGGGGATCGGGGTGGGGTGGGCGAGTTCGCCGTGCACGGTGTCGACCATGACGTCGAGTAGTTCACCCTTGCCGGGTACGTGGGTGTACAGCGACATGGTGCCGACGTCGAGGGCCTGGGCGACGCGGCGCATGGACAGCGCGGCGAGTCCTTCGGTGTCGGCGATGTCGATGGCGGCCCGCACGATCCGGTCGACGGACAGGTCGGGTCGGCCTTTGCGGCTGGTCCGTTCGCGGGTGCGCCACAGCAGGGCGAGGCTGCGTGCCGGGTCGCCGGTGCCGCTGTACTCGGTGCTCACCGCCAGCACTCTACCGCCGCCTGCCGTACGCCGTACGGCGACGGGGCCGTGCGGGGTCAGTCGAGGGTGGCTCGTACCGGGGCGGTCTTGGCGGCGGCCTCGGCGACCTCGTCGTCGGGGTCGCTGTCCCAGGTGATGCCGCCGCCGGCCCAGACGTGTACGGCATCGCCGTCGACGGCGGCGGTGCGGATGGTGAGTCCCAGGTCGACGCCGCCGGCGTCGACCCAGCCGAGGGCGCCCATGCTGGCGCCGCGGCCGACGGGTTCCAGGGCGGCGATGCGGTCCAGGGCGGCGAGCTTCGGTGCTCCGGTGACCGAGCCGCCGGGGCAGACGGCCCGCAGCAGGTCGGCCAGGCCGAGGCCGTCGGCGACCTCGGCGCGGACGGTGGACTCGGCCTGCCACAGGTCGCACCAGCGGCGTACGGCGAACAGGTCGTCGACGCGGACGCTGCCGGTGCGGGCGATCCGGGCCAGGTCGTTGCGTTCCAGATCGACGATCATGATGTGTTCGGCGCGTTCCTTGGCCGAGGCGAGCAGGTCGGCGTGGCCGGCGGCGGTGGCCGGGCGGGTGCCCTTGATCGGGCGGGTGGTGAGGGTGCCGTCGCGGACCTCGATGAGGGTTTCCGGGCTGGCGCAGCCGATCGCCCAGCCGGCGCCGGTGAGCACGCCGCCGTAGCGGGCGCCGGGCAGCCGGCCGAGGCGGGCCAGGGCCGGCAGCGGGTCGCCGGTGTATCCGGCGGTGGCGTGGCCGACCAGGTTGACCTGGTAGACCTCGCCGGCGCCGATGGCCTCGCGGACGGCGCGCACCGCGTCGGCGTGCTGGCGGCGGGTCCAGCTCTCGGTCCACGGTCCGTGCCACCAGCCGGTCGGCGGGTGCGGGCGGGCCGGGGACGGGTCGGTGTGGCCGTAGACGACGACGGCGACCTCGGGCAGGTCGGCCGGGTTGGCGGCGCCGGTGGCGCCGCCGGCCAGCAGGGCGCCGGCGGCGGCGGAGAGGTAGAGGGCGGCGCCGCAGACGCCGTCGTGGTCGTGGCGGGTGGCCGGGCGGCCCAGGTCGTGCAGGCGCAGGCCGTGGGCGGCGAGGAACTGCTCGGTACGCGCGGCCGGGTCGCCGCCGTCGGTCGGACGCCACTCCCACCGGGCGCGTTCGACGAGCCGGCCCCGGCACTCGGCGGGTGCCGCGGGCGGATCGAACACCATCCGTGGGAGCGCTTCCACGACGTCCGGGTGATTCTTGCTCATCCGTTCAGCGGATTTCCCGTCCACCACGCGCACATCTGCTCGATGCGGCGTGCTTTCGCTTGGTACTGTGCGTCACTGGTCATGTGAACCATGACACAGTGCCCCCACACTCCGGAGAACCCGATGTGCCAGCACCAACCCACCTGCCCCTCCGCTGAAGCCACCGACCGGGAAGCCGCCAGGGTCCTCGCCTGCTTCCGTGAACAGGGCTGGAGCCTGCTCTGCAACGGCGTCATCGTCTTCGAGGACACCGGCGAGCTGCTGCCCGACGGCAGCAGCATCGCTCCGCACCGCGGCCCCGCCCGACACGCCCTCGCCGCCTGAGACCATCACGATCCGTCACGATATTTCCCGCGTCGCCCAAGGCTAGTCCCCCGGTCCGGGACCGGCACGACCAGGTCGGCGCGGAGCCGGGGCGGCGCGCACCGCCCCGGCTCGGCTGCACGTCAGCTCTCGTACGCCTCCGGCGCCGGACACGAGCACACCAGGTTCCGGTCGCCGTACCCGCCGTCGACCCGGCGCACCGGCGGCCAGTACTTCCCCACCCGGTCCACCCCGGCCGGGTAGCCGCCCACCGACCGCGGGTACGGGTGCGGCCACTCGTCACCGGCCACCATCGCCGCCGTGTGCGGCGCGTTCGCGAGGGGATTGTCCCCGGCCGTCCACTCACCGGAGCCGACCTTGTCGATCTCCGCCCGGATGGCGATCATCGCGTCGCAGAACCGGTCCAGCTCGGCCAGGTCCTCACTCTCGGTCGGCTCCACCATCAGCGTCCCCGCCACCGGAAACGACATCGTCGGCGCGTGGAAACCGTAGTCGATCAGCCGCTTGGCCACGTCGTCCACGCTCACCCCGGTCGCCTTCGTCAACGGCCGCAGGTCGAGGATGCACTCGTGGGCCACCAGGCCCTTGTTGCCCGCGTACAGCACCGGAAAGTGGGCGCGCAGCCGCGCCGCCACATAGTTGGCGGCCAGCACCGCCACCCCGGTGGCCCGGGTCAGCCCGTCGGCACCCATCATCCGCAGGTACGCCCACGGGATCGGCAGGATCCCCGCCGACCCGTACCGGGCCGCCGAGATCGCCGGCCGGCCGTCGACCGGCGCACCCACCGGGTCACCGGGCAGGAACGGCGCCAGGTGCGCGCGCACCGCCACCGGACCCACCCCCGGCCCGCCACCGCCGTGCGGGATACAGAACGTCTTGTGCAGGTTCAGGTGCGACACGTCCGCGCCGAACCGGCCCGGCTTGGCGAACCCGACCAGCGCGTTGAGGTTCGCCCCGTCCACGTACACCTGACCGCCGGCGTCGTGCACCTTCGCGCACAGCGACGCGATGCCCGTCTCGTACACCCCGTGCGTCGACGGGTACGTCACCATGATCGCCGCCAGGGCGTCCCGATGCTTGTCGATCTTCGCGTCGAGATCGACCAGGTCGACGTTGCCGTCGACGTCGCACCCGACCACCACCACCCGCATCCCGGCCATCACCGCGCTGGCGGCGTTGGTGCCGTGCGCCGACGACGGGATCAGGCACACGTCGCGGTGCCCCTGCCCACGGCTGCGGTGGTACGCACGGATCGCCAGCAACCCGGCCAACTCCCCCTGCGAGCCGGCGTTGGGCTGCACGCTGACCGCGTCGTAGCCGGTCACCTCCGCCAGCCACCCCTCCAGTTGGGCGATCAGCTCCCGGTAACCGGCGGTCTGCTCCGCCGGGGCGAACGGGTGCAGGTGGGCGAACTCCGCCCAGGTGATCGCCTCCATCTCGGTGGTGGCGTTGAGCTTCATCGTGCAGGAACCGAGCGGGATCATGCCCCGGTCCAGCGCGTAGTCGGCGTCGGCCAGCCGCCGCAGGTACCGCAGCATCGCCGTCTCCGACCGGTGGGAGCCGAACACCGGGTGGGTGAGGAAGTCCGAGGTACGGGCCAACCCGGCCGGCAACGCCGCGTCCACGTCGCCGGTGAACCCGTCGACGCCGAACGCCGCCCACACCAGGTCGAGGTGCGCCACGCTGGTGGTCTCGTCACAGGAGATCCCGACCCGGTCGGCGTCGACCTGCCGCAGGTTCACGCCGCGCCGCGCCGCCGCCGCGACCACCTCCGCCGCCCGGCCCGGCACCCTCGCCGTCACCGTGTCGAACAAAACCACGTCGGCGACCTCGACCCCACCGGCCCGCAGCCCCGCGGCCAGCCGCGCCGCCATCTCGTGGGTGCGCCGGGCAATCGCCCGCAGCCCGTCCGGGCCGTGGTAGACGGCGTACATGCTGGCCATCACGGCCAGCAGCACCTGCGCGGTGCAGATGTTGCTGGTCGCCTTCTCCCGGCGGATGTGCTGCTCACGGGTCTGCAACGCCAACCGGTACGCCGGGTTGCCGGCCGCGTCGCGGGACACCCCGACCAGCCGTCCCGGCAGCATCCGCTCCAGCCCGGCCCGCACCGCCAGGTAGCCGGCGTGCGGCCCGCCGAAACCCATCGGCACCCCGAACCGCTGAGTGGTGCCGGCGGCGATGTCCACGCCGATCTCCCCCGGCGGGCGCAGCAGCGTCAACCCCAGCAGGTCCGCCGCCACCGTCACCAACGCCCCGACCTCGTGCGCGGCCCGCACCAGCGGCTCGTGGTCACGCACCGCCCCGGACGCACCCGGGTACTGCAGGTGCAGGCCGAAGAACTCCGCCGGCAGTTCCTCGGCGTCCAGGTCGAGCACCCGGACGTCGATGCCGAGCGGCTCCGCCCGCCCGACGATCACCGCGATGGTCTGCGGAAGGGTGTCCGCGTCGACGACGTACACCGGGCTCTTGCTCTTCGACGCCCGCCGGGCCAGGGTCATCGCCTCGGCCGCCGCGGTGCCCTCGTCGAGCATCGACGCGTTCGCGGTGGCCAGGCCGGTCAGGTCGGACACCATGGTCTGGAAGTTCAGCAGCGCCTCCAGCCGGCCCTGGCTGATCTCCGGCTGGTACGGCGTGTACGCGGTGTACCAGGCCGGGTTCTCCAGCACGTTGCGGCGGATCACCGCCGGGGTGTACGTGCCGTGGTACCCCAACCCGATCATCGACACGGCGACCGTGTTGCGCGCCGCGAGGGCCCGCAACTCCGCCAGGGTGTCGTGCTCGCTGGCCGGCTCCGGCAGGTCCAGTCGGCCGTGCCAGCGGATCACCTCGGGAATCGCCGCGTCCATCAGCTCGTCGATCGAGGCGTATCCGACGGCGTCCAACATCCGGCGCTCGTCGTCCGGTCCGGGACCGATGTGACGGTCGGCGAACTGCTCTACGGTCATGGGCGGCGCTCCTGCGGGGCGGGGGTCGACAGGTCGGCCCTCCCCCTCTGTCGCACCCACGGGCGCTCCACAGTGCCTGCCCCGACGCGGTCCTTTTGCCTGAGAGGTTCCGGGGAGGATTTGCCCCTTCGGCGCCGCCCCGGCTGCCGCCAGGCGGTCTCTCCCACGTGGGTGCTACCGGCGCGATCAACGCTACCAGCGTCCCACCCGGCCCGCCTCTCCGGCCGGGTCACCGCCCCTCCGGCGCCGGCCGCCGCCCGGTTAAACCGCGGCTGCCGCCGCCGGGTTAAAAGGGGGCCCTTCCTCTACACCAGGCGTTAAGAAGGGGCCCTTCCTTCACGCCGGGGCGGGCATCGCGCCGGTGGTGGCGGCCGGCGCCGACGGGTCGCCGACGAGCCGGTCGGCCAGGGCCGGCAGCAGCCGGCCCAGCGGCGCGTCCACCCGCAGCCGGGCGTACCCGTCACCCCGGGTCGGCCCCTGGTTGACGATCACCACCGGCACGCCCCGCTTCGCCGCGCGCAGCACGAACCGGCGCCCCGACATCACCGTCAACGACGACCCCAGCACCAGCAGCAGCCGGGCCCGCTCCACCATCGCGAAACAGGACTGCACCCGCGCGGCGGGCACCATCTCACCGAAGAACACCACGTCAGGCTTGAGCATCCCACCGCAGGACACGCAGTCGACGGTCCGGAACCCGGCCACCTCGGCGTCGTCGAGATCCACGTCACCGTCCGGGTTGATCGCGGCGGCGCGGGCGACGAACCCCGGGTTGGCCAGCCGCAACCGGCGGTCCAGGTCCCGCCGGGACGTACGGTCGGCGCACCCCAGGCAGATCACCTCATCGAGCCGGCCGTGCAGCTCCACCACGTCGCGGCTGCCCGCCGCCGTGTGCAACCCGTCGACGTTCTGGGTGATGATCCCCGACACCAGGTCGGCGTGCTGCAGCCGGGCCACCGCCCGGTGCCCGTCGTTCGGCGCCGCCCGGGCGATCAGCCGCCACCCCAGATAGCTGCGCGCCCAGTACCGGCGCCGCGCCAACGCGTCCCCGACGAACGTCTGGTACGTCATCGGCGAGTGCCTGCGGGCGGCCCCGCTGGGCCCCCGGTAGTCGGGAATGCCCGACTCGGTGGACAACCCGGCTCCGCTGAGCACCACCACGCCACCGCCGGCCACCAGCCCCGCCACCGGCTCGATCACGTCCTCCACCCCACCCATGCTGCCCCAGCCGGGCCGCTCCCGGCGAGCGTGGGCGGACGGACAACGCCGCCGGGTGGGCGTTGCGGCGGGCCCCGGCCGTGGCGGGGCGTGGGCGGCCGGACAGCGCCCGTAGGTCGGCGTGGGCAGCCCAACAGTGCCGGTGGGCCGGCCACCTGGCCGGCCCACCGGGGTCAGCGTTGGTGGTGGCGCGGCAACGACCGCGCCGCCGCCCCGTTCACTACAGCGGCCTGCGCCGACCCGCCGATGCGGTCCATCGTGCGGGCCAGGTGCTCCGAGCCGTCGTGCAGGTGCCGAGCCGCCGCCTGCATGTGCGAGATCATCATCTCGCCGTAGATGCGCAACGCCTCCCGGGCGGCCACCCCGTCGTCGAACGCCGGCCCGGCCGACGCGCGGTACTCCTGCACCGCCCGCTCCGCCTCCTGCCGGGCCTCCTCCACCGCCGCCCGCACGTAGCTCTCGTACTGGGTACGGGCGTACTCGGCGACCCGCCGGGCGTAGGCGTGCGCCTGCGCGATGATCTGCTCGGCCTCACGCTGCGCCGCCGACAGGAGATTGACCTCCTTGGCCGCCGGTATGTTCGCCGCCGGCCCGGAACTCGGGATCACCCCGTGCCGGTGCAGCTCCACGTGGTCGTTGAGCCGCTCGTTCTCCGCGCGCAGGTTCGCCACCTGTGTCGCCAGAAGGTCCAACTCGTCGGCCACCTGCATCCGGAACCGGTCCACGTCGGCCTGGTCGTAGCCGCGCCGGGCGAACGACGTCGACCCGAACTCCCACCGCCGGACCCGGTCGGAAGTCATCCGCACCTGCACGCCACCGGCGACGTGCGTGCCGTCGTACCTGCTGATCGGGGCCGCGTTCACCGCACCGACCCTCCCTTCGGGCTACGCAGTTCACTCACCGGGCACCTCCGGAATCATCGGTGGCGGCCGGGCGGTCCACCGCCGTCCGCCACGCGGGGCCGTACCAGTGCTGGCCCAGACCCTCATGGTGTAGTTGCCCGGCGTGGTAGCCGGACCGGGTCAGGGCCGCCACCGAATGCGACACCATGTCGTCGGAACCACAGATGAACACGTGTCGGGACCGCCAGTCACCGTCGGCCAGCGCCCGGTCCACCGGATGCACGAACTCCCCCGGCCGGTTCAGGTCCAACCCCACCACCGGGGTCACCCGCAACCAGGGGTACGACGCGGCGAGCTTGTCGAGCGCGTCGCCGTCGTAGAACTCGCTGCGCGAGCGGGCCCCCACGTACAGGTCGACCCGGCGGTGGGACCCCTCGGCGGCCACCTGCTCCACCAGCGCCCTCAACGGCGCCAGGCCGGTGCCGGCGGCCAGCAGCAGCAGGTCCGACGACCCGGCCGACCACAGCGTCAAACCTTCGCCCACCGGCGCCGCCAGATGAAGCTGGTCACCCACCGCGCAGCCGTACACCAGCCGCGACGACACCGCTCCGCCGGGCGCCGCCCGCACATGCAACTCCAGCGTGCCGTCCGGGCGCGGCGCGTTCGCCGGCGAGTAGTACCGCCACGCCCGCACCGCCGGATGCGACACCCCGATGGACTGGCCCGCGGTGAACGGCAGCAGATACTGCGGACGCAACGTCAGCACCGCCACGTCGAACGCCCGCCGCTCGTGACCGGTGATCTCGGCCACCCACCACGGGGGATTCACCGCCTCGGCGGCCTGCGCCGCCTCGGTCATCACCTTCGACACCAGCCCGTACGCCGCCGTCCAGTCCTGCGCCAGTTCCTCGGTCCACTGGTCACCGAGGAAGTGCCGCAGCGTCGCCACCAACGCCTCCCCGACCGCCGGGTAGTGCTCCGCCTGCACCCCGAACTTGCGGTGGTCGGCGCCGAGACCCTGCAGGTAACCGGCCAGCTGATCCACCTGGTCCACCTGGGAGACGATGTGCCCGAGCGCGGTGACCAGCCGGTCGCGTTGACCCGCCATGTTGGTCGGGAACATCTGTCGGGTCTCGGGATACGCCAGGAACAGCGTCGAGTAGAAGTAGAGCGGCACCTGGTCGCCGTGCGCGGCGACCAGAGACCAACTCCGCTTGAGCCGGGAGACGTCCACGCTCAGGCGCCCGCCCGGTCCCCGCCGGCCACCACCTGGTCCTGCACCTGCGCCAGCACCGCCTGCACGTCGGTGACGATGTCGCCCGGCACACCCAGCTGCGTCAACGTCGCCGTTAGGTGCGCACCGACCTTGGCGTAGTGCGCCACCGGGATGTTCAGCGGCTGGTGCGCCGAGGCCAGGTCACGGCCGGTGTACGCGTTCGGGCCACCGAGCACCACCGTCAGCATCTGCGCCAGGTGCCGACGCTGCCCCGACATCTCCACCTCGGCGAAGTAGTCGACCAGTTCGGGGTCGGCGAGCACCCGTTCGTAGAACAGCTCGACAGCTGCTTTCACCGAGCTGGCCCCGCCGATCCGCTCGAAATGCGAGACGGGGGTGCTCTCTTCGGTAACCGTCACGGTGATTCCTTCCGTCATGAGGGGGATGCGCGGCATCGGCGCAAAGGACGATCCTCTGGTGCGGACCGTGTGGGACCATAGCGTGCCAGACCCGACCCGTCACGGCCTACCTATCGCATTCCCGACAAGACGTGACCACGAAGCGTGATGGGAAGGCGTCCATACCGGCACGCAAAGGCCATGCGGCCACCACCGACAGTGGTCACGGCCCGCAGGTTCGAGGGCGACCGACGCGCCGGGCACCAGCCCCTCACCCGCCGCTGGCCAGCACCGACGGCCCGGAACCCGCTACCCGCGACCGTCCACCGGCCACATCGGAATCCCGCAGCCTGGACCAGCACGCAGCGTGATCAGCAAAAATCACGCAAATGATCGGCGAAACCCGGACGGACCCGGCGTGTCACCAATGGCCGAGACGCCTCAACCAGCCCGCCGGCGCGCCCGCCGCGCCGCCAACTCGTCGCCCACCGCATCCCCCGCCGGGGGCACCTCCGGCTCCTGCACCAACCCCGCCGCAGGCTCCGCCGGAAGCAGCGACAACGAACCCTGGATCTCCTTGAACGCGCCACCGATCGCGATACCGAACACCCCCTGGCCGCCCTGCAACAGGTCGACCACCTCCTCCGGGGAACGACACTCGTACACCGTCGTCCCGTCGGAGATCAGCGTGATGCCGGCCAGATCCTCCACCCCACGCGACCGCAACGCCTCGATCGCCTTACGGATGTTCTGCAACGACACCCCGGCGTCCAACAGCCGCTTCACGACCTTCAACACCACCAGGTCCCGGAACGAGTACAACCGCTGCGTACCCGAACCCGACGCGTCCCGCACGCTCGGCACCACCAGCGACGTACGCGCCCAGTAGTCCAACTGCCGGTAGCTGATCCCCACCGCGTGGCACGCCGTCACACCCCGGTACCCCACCGCACCGTCACTGTCAGTTGCCGAACCGGGCATCGCACCCGACTCGTCCAGCCCCGTACCCGGATCGGAATCTCGCGGCTCGTGCATCCGGACAACCTCCCCGTCAGTGCGGTGACACGTCGTTTCCGGGACGTGCACCCCTCGACACGGCAACCCTATAGCGACCATCCAGGGTTACCACGGAGAAACCGTCGCGACACGCCGCGCATCGACAGCGACAAGCATCACCATCACCGAGAGTCACCCTCGGGAAGAGAAACCGGCCCGCCCACCCGGGCCACCGGATCAGCCGGCGAAGTCCTCCGGACGCACCTGCTCCAGGAACTCCCGGAACTTCTCCACCTCGTCCTCCTGCTCATCGGGAATCACGATCCCCGCCTCACTGAGGACCTGCTCCGCACAACGAATCGGCGCACCGACCCGCAACGCCAACGCGATCGAATCGCTCGGCCGCGCCGACACCCGCACCCCGTCACCGATCAACAGATCGGCGAAGAACACGTTGTCCTTCAGCTCGGTGATCTCCACCGCCCGCAACGGCGCCTTCAACGCCGCCAACACGTCCCGCAGAAGATCATGGGTCAACGGCCTCGCCGGCTTGACACCCTGCTGCTCGTAAGCGATCGCCGTCGCCTCGACCGCGCCGATCCAGATCGGCAGATAGCGGTCCCCCTCGACCTCCCTGAGCAGGACGATCGGCTGGTTGCTGGGCAGCTCCACCCGAACCCCGACCACGCTCAGCTCGCGCACCGCCGCCTCCGTGTCGTTGTCACCTACGCCGCACCGCGCCCTTCCCTGCACGGTACACGGACCGCGACACGGCCGTCGCATGCGCTTCCGCACCTCGCGCCCGCGCCAGAAGAGGGGTTACCCCCGCAAGCCTACGCCACGCCCCGACGAGCCGATCCGTACGTACACCGCCCTCACCGGCCCAACGTCGAACGCAACCCCACCCGCACCAACGCCGCGTGCAACTGCTGCGACAGCGCCACCAACTCCCGCGCCGTCTCCGCCGCCCGGGCCCGCGCCGCCGGATCACTCTGCCGCGCCAACGGCGCCACCAACTGCGCGAACAAACCGACCTCCCGGTCCGCCGCCGTCCGGTAACCACGCAGATGACGCGGCTGGAACCCGTACACCGCCAGACCCGCCACCGCCCCCGCGATGATCAACGCATCGCCGTCGTACCAACCCGGCGGATCCGACACCACCAGGCCGAGCCGCTCCAACTCACCCAACGTCGACTCGTCGATCCCGCTACGCGCCACCAACTGCGTCCGGTCGAGCCGTACCTGCGCCGACTCGACCGGCTGCACCGCAGCACGCCCCGGAACCTCGCCATCAGGACCCACCGCCACCAACGCCGGCCGCGACCGCTCCGGTGCCTCACCGGAGGCATCCCACTGCGCCAACTGCTCACGGATCACCCGCAACGGCAGATACTGATCACGCTGCGCGGTCAACACGAACCGCAGCCGCGCCACATCATCCCAGCCGTACTTCCGGTAACCCGCCGCCGTACGCTGCGGCTCCACCAGGCCCTCAGCCTCGAGAAACCGCAGCTTCGAAATGGTCACGTCGGGAAAATCCGCCCGCAACTGGGTCAGCACCTCGCCGATGCTCATCAACGGCTGGGCGCGACCCGCCCCGGACGGCGTGGAGGCCGCAGGCTCGTTCACCCCCGGCCGGCCTCACCCTCCGGGCGCGGACCGGCGATGAACACCACCCGGAACTTGCCGATCTGCACCTCGTCACCGTTGCTCAAGGTCGCCGCCTCGACCCGCTCCCGGTTCACGTACGTGCCGTTCAAACTGCCCACATCCCGCACCGTGAACGTCCCACCATCCCGGTGGAACTCCGCGTGTCGACGCGACACCGTCACATCATCGAGGAAAATGTCACTGTCCGGGTGCCGCCCACTGGTTGTCACATCATGATCCAGCAGGAACCGGGCACCCGCGTTCGGACCCCGACGGACCACCAGCAGCGCCATCCCCGGCGGCAGCGAACCGGACATCCGGCTCGGCACCACATCGGTGTCCGGGCCCTCCAGCGCTTCCTCGAGCGAACCGAGATTGAGCGTCGACGTGACGTCGAGCGGGGGGAACTCGTCGCCTGGGCGAGTCATGGGACCACCTCACGGATCTGTTTCGGTCGGCGTCGGGGGTCGGCGGGTCTGGCCGCCGGGCTCTCATCCACCCGGCGGCTGGCTCTCCGTGCCCCGAAAGGCTGTCCGCGACGCTCAACAAAATGGGTTCTCGGTCGACTGGGCGAGCCTAGCCAGCGCCGAAAATCAGGGCAACCGGACGCGCGGCACGGACACCGACCCGCCGGCACAAGGAAACGCTCAGCTCTCGGTCAGCTCGCGATACGCGGCCGCGGACAACAACCCGTCCAGCACCGCCGGATCCTCCGGAGTGATGACCACCAGCCAACCCGCACCGTACGGGTCCGTGTTGATCGCCTCCGGAGTGTCGGTCAACGCCTCGTTGCGCTCCGACACCGTACCGGCCACCGGCGCGTAGATCTCCGACACGCTCTTGGTCGACTCGATCTCACCCAACGACTCACCGGCCGCGACCACCGCACCCGACTCCGGCAACTGCACATACACGATGTCGCCAAGAGCATCCTGCGCGAAATGAGTGATACCGACCCGCACGGCACCGCCGTCGGCCGCGGCAACCCACTCGTGCTCAGCGGTGTAACGCAGATCCTCAGGAATCACCAAAGCGTCCTCATCCGTCGCGACACCGGACCAACCGGTGCCGGCCCCGCCGGCCTAGGCGACCGGACGGGCGTGTTCCAGCGTGCTCGGCACGTGCAGCGCCGAAACCTCGGCAACCTCACGATCCTCAACGATCACGTTACCGCCGTCCCCTGCGACCGACGCGACCACCCCGCCCGGAATGTTCAACGCCGTACGCATCGTCGACGGATCACCGATCACCGTGATCGTGAACGGACCCGTCAACCGACGCCCGTCCACGATCAGCGACCCGTTCTCCCCGTCCAGGAAGTACGTCGACGCCACAATCCGCACCGACGCGCGGTCACCACCGGAGATCTGCATCGCCTCCGCGCCGGCCCCCCGCAACTCCTGCACCGCGTC
Organism: Micromonosporaceae bacterium KJ-029; assembly: GCA_005402585.1. Lineage (GTDB taxonomy): Bacteria > Actinomycetota > Actinomycetes > Mycobacteriales > Micromonosporaceae > Micromonospora. Next base: position 390,436 of record BIFP01000051.1, read on the forward strand.
CAGCACCCGGATCGCCGAGATCGGCTTCGAACCCGCCAGAAACCGCACCGCCAGACCCGGACCCTGCGCCGGCAACGTACCCGCCAGGATCCCCAACTCGTCGGCCCGCCGGGTCGCCTCCTCCAGCGCCGCCTGACGCCCCTGCTCACCCGAGCGCAACTGCCGCTGACTGTCCTCCAGCGCCGAGATGTCCTGACGCAGCCGGTTCTCCCGCGCCTCCAGGTCGTACAGGATCCGGACCAGGTCCTCCTGCCGCGCCGCCGCCAACGACGAATCCGTCGACGTCGTCTTCAACTGCACCGCCAGGGTGAAACCCAACAACGCCAGCAACACAGCGATCATCACCGCCGCCGAACTGAACCGCCGCCACGGCGCCGCAGCCGGCCCCGCCGACGCGACCGCCGACGCCTCATCGGCCCGCTCGCCATCGTCGGTTACCGGGTCGTCGGTCGACTCAGCCGGCTCGGCGTCGTCCGCCTCCGGTCGCCCCTGCGGCGACAACGGACTCAGCTCGTCCGGATCCGGCGCGTCCGGCCGCGGATCCGGCTCCCCCGCCGGACCACCCGGCCGCACCGGACCCGCCGGCTGCGGCCACCCCGTACCCGTCTCGGTGTGCTCGTCACTCACGCCACAAACCTACGCCCGGAACAGGTGCCGGCGGATCGCCGCCACGTTGCCGAAGATACGCACCCCCAGCACGACCACCACACCGGTGGACAACTGCCCGCCCACCCCCAGCTGGTCACCCAGGTACACGATCAGCGCGGCCACCAGCACGTTCGAGATGAACGACACCACGAACTGCTTGTCGTCGAAGATCCGGTCCAGCTTCGCCCGAACCCCGCCGAACACGGCGTCCAGCGCGGCCACCACCGCGATCGGCAGGTACGGCTGCAACGCCGCCGGCACCGTAGGGTCCAGCCACAGACCGAGCCCTACACCGGCCAGCAGGGCCACCACCGCGATCATCGACCACCTCCGGAGGGACTAGGGGACGTACCCGAGCCGGACGACCCGTCACGGCCCGACGGTGACGCGCTCGGACTCACCGCAGGCTCCGCGTAGCGTAGCCGCGGCTCAGGAGCAGCCGGCAGGGTGAGGTCATCGGCGTCCCGCACCGCGAACGACAACCCGGTGTCCTGCGCCACCTTGCGCATCGTCAACGCGCTGCGACTGCCCTCGTACCGTTTACGCATCGAACCCGGACCGATCGCCGACACCTCGTACGGCCCGGTCACCGGCCGGAAGTCCACCAGGATCGCCTGACCCGCGGAACGGATCGTCGAGGTCGCCGTCAACCGCTGCCCGTTGATCGCGATCGCCTCCGCCCCGACGCCCCACAGGTCGTTGGCCACCCCCTGCAGGTCGCTGTAGATCACCCGGGACGGGCCGACGTTGCCGCCGCTGAGAGCGTCCTGACCTGCCGGCGCGTCCGCCAGCCGCACCACCACACCGTCGCCGCGCACCCGGCCCAGGCCGGTGCTCGCCTCCAGGTCCCGCAGCCGCGCCGCCTGCGAACCACCCAGCGCTGCCTCCCGCTCGCGGTTGACCTCCTCGCGCAGCACGTCAGCCCGCTCCGACAACGCGTCCGTCTCACCCTGCCGCTGCTTGATCTGCGCCACCAACCCGGAACGGGCCTGCGCACGCCCCGGCTCCTCGGCAATCGTCTGCCGGTAGGCCACCACGCACAGGAAGCCCAGCAGCACGACGACCGCCAGGCTCGCCGGACCCACCGACCAGCCCGGCCGCGCCGGCTGCCCCGTCCTCGCGCGCCGAGCCGCCGCGTCGGCGTAACCCGGATCCAGTGGGTTGCGGAACAGCTCGGTGAGGAAATCCGGGGTGTAGACCCGCCCGCCCCGCCGACCCGTGCCGGGATCGTCGCTCATGACGGCGCTCCGCTTCGCTTCGTGCCGCCATGAGGCACCAGCGCACTGAGCCCGATGATCCGCTCGTTCATGCCGCCGCTCCTTGACCACGTGCCGCCCGCACCAGCTGCCGTGCCTGGATCACGTAGAGCGCACCGGCCACCCAGTAGAGCACCAACCCCCACCACGCCAGGGCCCAGCCCACCGCGCCCGCCACCGTCGCGGCGGCCGGCACCGCGGCGGCCAGCAACAGGATCGGAAAGGCCGCCAGTAGCAGGAAGGTGGCGGTCTTGCCGACGTAGTGCACCGGCGGGGGCCCGTAGCCGTGCCGGCGCAGCACCGCCAGGGACCCGAGCAACAGCAGTTCCCGGGCCAGCAGGGCGGCGGTGAACTGCCAGGGCACCACCTCGCGGACGGTGAAGGCGATCAGGGTGGCGAGGATGTACAGCCGGTCGGCGAGTGGGTCGAGCAACTCACCGAGGCGGCTGACCTGCCGCAGCCGGCGGGCGATCCAGCCGTCGACCCAGTCGCTGGTGCCGCCGATGGCCAGCACCACGATCGCCGCCACGTCGGCGCGGACGACGAGGAACAGGTACAGGAAGAGTGGTACGCCCAGCAGGCGTACGAAGCTGATCAGGTTCGGCAGGGTCAGCACCCGGTCCTCGGGCTGCGGTCCTCCGGCGTCGGGGGCCTGCGGTTGCTCTGCCCGAGCGGGCCGACGCGACACCGATCCTCCTCCACGACACGCTCGACCACCCGCGACCCTGGTCCGCCGTGGGTGTCGTACGCCCTGTCGGGCCGGCTGGCGCCGGCGCCCCCTGCGATCCCGATCCGGGATCTCCCCTGGCCCCGCCGTCCACCGTCGATGATCACGGCCGGCCGGATGCGCTGCCACTATATCGGGCTCGCCCGACGCTTTCGCTGCCCAGCGCCGCCGTGCTGGATCGTGGATCGGATGTTCTGTGACGGGCGTCACCACCCGTATGGCATCCTAGGATGGATGGTTGCGCCGGGCGTCAGGCGCTCCGGGTCGAGGCATCCGGCGGCTCGGCGACCCCCGCCGCCTGCCCGAACGCCAGCAGGGCGCGTAACAGATCCTGCTGCACCCGTACCGGCATCCGGTCCAGCACGACCCGCACCGCCTCGTGCCGACGCGCCCGCAGCTCCCCCAGCAGCGCCTGCGCCGCCGTGGTCGGCACCAGGCGCACCTCGCGGCGGTCCCGCGGGTCGGGCATCCGGCGCAGCAGGCCCATCGCCTCCAGCCGGTCACACAGCCGGCTGGCCGAGGAGGGTACGACGTCCAGCAACTCGGCCAGACCGTTGACGTTGGTCTCCGGCCGGCTGGTCAGCAGTGACAGCACCCGCAGCTGGGTCGGCGAGACGGCGAGCCGATGGCGGGAGACCGCGGAGTCGAGCACACCCACCAGCGTCTCGGCGGCCGCGTCGATCGACGCGGCGAGATCCGGTCGCTCCACGCGATGTCCCCTGCGATCGTCCCGCTGGTTCTGCCTCACCCGACGCCGGCTGTCAGTCCCCCGCCCGGCCGGCGGCACCGCGCCAGTCCAGGCAGACGACGACGGCGTCGTCACGCAGATCGGCGTCCGCGTGGAAGGCCTGCAACTCGCGCATCACCGTACCAACCGCCTCGGCCGGCGGCTGCAACCGCGTGGCCCGCATCGACCGGGCCATCGCCCGCTCGCCGTACGTCTCCCGGCCGCTCGGATCGGCGGCCCACACCCCGTCGGAGACGACGAACAACCGGTCCCCCGGGTCGAGGTCGAACTCCTGCAGGTCGTAGCGGGTCTCGGCGAACATGCCCAACGGCAGCTGCTGCTCCAGCGTGACCCGGGAAACGGTGCCGCCCCGCAGCCGCATCAGGTGCGGCGAGCCGGCGTCCACCGCCCGCACCCGCCCGGTGGCACAGTCCAGTTCGAGCAGGACCGTCGCCACGTGCCGATGCCCCCGGTGCTGGTAGTAGACGGTGTCGGAGGCGAGTTCCGCCTGTTCCACCAGCCCGCCGCCGGAGCGGCGGGCATTACGCATCGCGTTCACCGTCACCGCGGTCAGCAGGGCCGCGCTGAGTCCGATGCCGTCACCGTTGAGCACGGTGACGGTGAGCTGACCGTCGTCCAGGGACCAGTCGAAGTGGTCCCCGCCGACCGTGTACGCCGGTTCCAGCTGCCCCGCCAACTGGAACGAGCCGTGGCTGACGCTGCGTCCGGGCAGCAGGTCCCACTGCAGCTCGGCGGCCATGCTCAGCCGCTCCTGTCGCCGGGCCCGCCGGTAGCGGTCGGTCTCCCGGTCGGCCGCGCGCAGCGCCAGGGCCACCTCGCCGGCGATGTCCGCCGCCCGCCGGACGACCGTCTCCTGCGGCGCCTCGGGCAGCTCGACCATCAGCACGCCCAGCCGTTCGCCCCACACCGACAGCGGCAGGTAGAGCCGGCACCGGTCGTCCTCGCCGAGGTCCCGGACCGGCTGCTGGCTGCTGAAGCAGCGCTGGACCAGTTCCTGGACGGCCTCGGCGGCGGCCTGCGGCTGCCGCGAGTCGAGCACCGGCCAGAGCCCGCTGATCCGGTAGTCGGCGACGAACACGGCGGTGCCCGACGCCCCCAGGACGGACCGGATGGCCCGGTCGGCTGCCTCGACCACCCGGTCGGGCGGGGCCTCGCGCAGGGCGCGGGAAACTCCCGCGGGGGCATCCGCCATGACCATCCTCCGAAATACTTGCTCTGGGGCAAGCATCATACGGAGGCAGGTCCGACCATGGTCACCCGGCCGACCGCACCGCCACCGCGCCGTGGAAGGCGTCCGGCACCCGCACCGGTGGACCGTCCGGCCGCCAGTCGGTGACCGGGACGATGCCGTCCGAGGTGGGCGTCCACCGGCCGAGCAACGGCCGGAACGACGCCGGCGGACGCATCCGGAAGGCCGGACCCATCATGGCCAGCGCCTCGGGATGGCCGGCCAACTCCTCGGTGTCGAAGTCGATCGCCAGGTGGCTGCCCGGCGCCGTCGCCGCGTACAGCTCGTCGAGGGTGTGGGCGAGGGTCTCGTCGTCGAGGAAGGCGGCCAGGCCGAGGAACACCACCCCTACCGGCCGCCGGCCCCACCCGGGCACGAAACGGTGCAGCAGCGCCGGGTCCACCGTGCCGATGTCCGTGGCGTCGCCGAAGCCGTAGCCCGCCCGGTCGCTGCCGGCCAGGATGCGTTGTCCAAGGCGGATGGTCACCGGATCCACGTCGGTGTAGAGCACCGTCGCGTCACCGACGGCCTCGTGCGCGTTGCCCATGGTCGGCACCCCGGCACCGAAGACCAGGAAACTGTCCACACCGGTGGCGGCGATCGCGCGTACCGCCCGACCGAGGAAGGCACGCAGGGCCCGGAAAATCGGGGCGCACGGCCCGTACGCCTGCTCGAAGGCGCGGGCGGCGGCCACGTCCACGGGGTAGTGATGCTCACCACCGAGCCAGAAGTCGATCATCCGTGCGGTACTCGGCTGGTCGGGCTCCACCATCGACGACGCTCCCTCCCCAGGCGCTCGCCGCCAGCGTACCGACCCTGTGCCGCTGGCCGGTATCGCCCCGCTGACCACCGTCGGCCGCGATACTGACCCAAACCGGTTCCGATACCGACCCACAGCCGGGAGGTGACGGTGAACTCGGCCAACGGCGCGGCGGTGGTGGTCGGCGTGGACGGCGCCGAACCGTCCCTCGCCGCGGTACGGCTCGCCGCCGCGGAGGCGGCCCGACGGCAGCTGCCGCTGCGGGTGGTGCACGCCTTCATCTGGCCGCTGCTGCGCTCACCGGTCCGGCCGGCCACCGACGGTCCACCCGGCGGAGGGCTGCGGGAACAGGCCGAGCAACTGGTCGCCGCGGCGGTCGACGAGGCCGAGGCGACCGCACCGGGGCTGCGGATCACCGGCGAGATCGTCGACGGCGAGCCCGGCGCGGTGCTGCTCGACGAGGCGCCCGCCGCCGCGATGATCGTGCTCGGCGACCGGGGACTGGGCGGGCTCACCGCCGTGGTGGTCGGCTCGGTCGCGGTCAAGGTGGCCGCGCACGCCGACTGCCCGGTGCTGGTGGCCCGCGGCGTGCCGCACGCCGACGGGCCGGTGGTGGTTGGTGTGGACGGCACGGACCTGTCCGGCCGGGCCGTCGAGTTCGCCGTACGGACCGCCGCCCTGCGTGGCGCGGCGGTCGTCGCGGCGCACGCCTACCGGCACCCGGTCTCCACCGGGCCCGGCGACATGCAACCCCTGGTGTACGACGAGTCGGACCTGCGGGCCGACGAGGAGCGGGCGGCCGCCGAGGCCGTCGCCGGGCTGGCCGAGCGGTACCCGGAGGTGCCGATCACCCGGGAGACGGTACGCGGTCGCGCCCCGAAGGTGCTCACCGAAGCCTCCCGCCGGGCGCAACTGCTGGTGGTGGGGGGTCAGGGGCGCGGTGAGCTGACCGGGTTGCTGCTCGGGTCGGTGAGTCAGGCGGTACTGCACCACAGCCACTGCCCGGTCGCGGTGGTCCGCGCGTCGCGGTGAGCGGCCCGGTGGGGTTGGTCGCGGTCCAGGCGGGTAGACGGGCCGCGTACGCCACCGGCGACGACCAGAGGAGACAGCGATGCCAGGACCACGGCCCGGCAGCAACGCCTACGACAAGCAACGCGCCCGGATCCGCAACGCGATCGACGACTCAGGTCGGCACTCGCCGGACCAGAAGGCCAACGAGACCGCCAACCGGATCCTCCAGGAGGACCGGGGTCAGCGTGGCGTCGTCCGGGGCGAACGCACCTACGGCCCGAAGGGCAACCGCGAACCCGGTGACCCGAAGTGAAGGCCACCGGCCTGGCCGACGGGATCATCGCCGGGGCGGTGGGCACCATGGCGCTCAACATCGCGACCTATCTGGACATCGTGGCCCGGGCCCGCCCGGCCAGCCAGACCCCGCAGGAGAGCGCCGGGCGGGTAGCCGGCGCGGCGCACGTCAGCCTGGGCTCGAAGGAACAGGCGGCGAACCGCCGCTCCGGCCTCGGCGCGCTGATGGGCTACGGCCTGGGGATGGCCGCCGCGGTCGGCTTCGCGGCGCTGGTCCGTGGTCGGCGGCAGCCGGTGCTACGGTCCACCGCGCTGCTCGGCGCCGGGGCGATGGCCCTGTCGGACGGGTCGCTGACGCTGCTGGGCGTCACCGACCCGCGCACCTGGCGACGCGCCGACTGGATTGCCGACGTCGTCCCGCACCTCGCGTACGGGCTGACGGCCGCAGCCACCTGGAACCGGCTGCGGCCGTCCACGTCACGCCGTCGTTAGCGGCGGTCGCTGTCGTCCTCGGCCACCGGCTGCGCGGCCGGACCGTACGGCGACACCTGCCCGTGGGGCACCGGACGCCCGGTGTCCCCGCCCGACGTGCCGGCGTTGCGGGGATGGCCGGACGGGCCCGGACCCTTGTTGTCCTGGCTCGTGCCGCCCTGCGCGTTGCGCCGGAACTCCTGCTGCTGCGGGTTCGTCACGGTCGTCTCCCTTCGCCGGTGGCTGGACGCGGCAGCAAGCCACGTCCAGCTGCGGCTTACCCACCGGCCTGGACGCCATTCCGTCATGACGGCCGGCGAGCAGGGCTAGCCCGGCCAGGGACGGGTACACCACGACGATGGGCGACCAACGGGATGTGGCGCGGGTCCTGCTGACCCGCCGCACGTACGCCGAGGAGGCGGGGATCTCCCTGGCCGACCGGCCCGCACCGCTGTACCAGCTGCTGGTGCTCGTCACCCTGCTGAGCACCCGGATCCGGGCGTCGGTGGGGATGGCCGCGGCCCGGGAACTCTTCGCCGCCGGCTACCGCACGCCACAGGCGATGGAGGCGGCGAGCTGGCAGCAGCGGGTCGACGCGCTCGGCCGGGGCCACTACCGGCGCTACGACGAGCGGACCGCCACGATGCTCGGCACCGGCGCCCGGCTCTGCCTAGACCGCTGGCACGGCGACCTGCGGCGGCTGCACCGGGAGGCGGGTGGTGACCGGGACACGCTGCGCCGGCTGCTCATCGAGTTCCCCGGGATCGGGCCCACCGGTGCGGACATCTTCCTGCGCGAGGTGCAGACGGTCTGGCCGGAACTGCGACCGTACGCCGACCGGCGCACGGTCGCCGGGGCGAAGCGGCTCGGCCTGCCCGCCGCGACGGACCGGCTGGCCGGGCTGGTCGACGAGGTCGACTTCGGCCGGTTGGCCTCGGCGCTGGTGCGGGTGGCGCTCGGCGAGGAGTCTGCCGGGCAGATCAGCCGCAGTGTCGCCGCCCGCTGACCGGGTGTCACCTCGCCGCGTCGCCCCCGGGCTTGAGCAGGTACCACACCAGCAGCGCCGCGAGCAGCGCCAGCACCACCAGTCCGCCGGTGATCCCGCGGCCCTCCTCGGCTGCCCGGCCGGTGGTGCCGAAGTAGATCACGGCGAGGCCGGCCAGTACCGCCAGAAACTTCCGGACGCCTCGGCTCACGGCTCGCACGTTACGGACCACAGCGCCGTACTGCCGGTTTTGTGCGGTGATGTCCCCCGACCGGGCGAACCGTCAGTCGGCCTCCAGGTCGTCGAGGGAGATCTTGTGGGTCATCAGCCAGCGGGCCAGCGCCGACATGCCGAACAGCCACAGCGGCGCGGACTCGGTGGTGCCGTTGGTGGCGAAGATGGCGAACCGCAGGTCCGGCGCGCGGTACGCCTCGATCCGCCACCGGTGCTGTCTGTCCCGCCAGATCGCGGAGGGATCCATGGCGTCACGGTAGGTGGCCGGACCCCGCCCCGACCGGCGGTTGGTCTCAACCGGGCACCAGGAAGCGGCCGAGCACCACCTGCGCACCGAACACGAGCAGCGACAGCGCGATGCCGCCGAAGATGAGCCAGCCGAGGCCCAGCCACCCGGATCGGCCGCCTCGTCCCTCCCACTCCGGATGGCCGGTGAACCGCCACTCCCGGAACCAGTAGGCCAGCACACCGAGCCCGAACGGCAGCAGCCCGACCCAGAACCAGAACCAGCGCGTACCGGCGGCCGGTGCCGGCCCGGCCACCAGCATGACCAGCCAGCACAGGCCGATGACGGTCGCGACCAGCACGGCCGCCTGCGCCAGCCGGTGGGCCAGCCCCTGCTCGCTGCCTCGGGTGTCGACGCGAAGAGAAGCCCACGCGTCGTTGACAGACCACGGGGAGGTCCCGGCCGCACCATCGGAGCCGAGGCCGGCCGAGTCGAAGCCGGGCACGCTCTCGTCAGGGCCGGGGCCGACGTATCCGCCGAGGTCGGCGTAGCGGACCTGCCCGTTCGACAGCGTCCAGACCGCCATCCAACCCGTGCTGCTGGTCTGGGGTTGTGGCCGGGCGCCCCAGTAGTTCAGATCGTCGTTCCAGCCGTCGGCACGCTGGGCGGTCACCACCCGGCCGGCGGCGGCGTCGCGCGCCAACTGCTCGGCGGGCACCTGCCGGGGTGCCGACCACCAGGCCGGCCCGGCCCACAGCAGCCAGAGCACCGGCAGGCCCCAGCGCACCGCCAGCCGCACGGCCGGGCGCAGGCGCTCGACCGTCGGCCCAACTTTGATCATGGCGTCATCGTGGCAGGCGCCGGCAAGCCGTCCTCGACCACGACGCGGGCGTCGTCGGGCAGCCGGCGGGTCATTCCCTGCCGGTCCAGCAGTTCCAGCAACGGCACCGCGACCCGGCGGGTGGTGTCCAGGGCCTGCCGGGCTGCGCTGAGCGTGAACGGTTGCGGCAGCTCGGCGAGGACCCGCACCGCCTGCCGTGGCGCGCCGGGCAGCAGCAGCACGTTGCCGGTCAGCCGCACCAGCGCCCCGGCGCGTACCGCCGCGCCGATCTCCCGGGCACCGAGCCCGACGGCGGCGAGCCGGTCGGCGTCGGGGGCACGGAACGGATGAGCCGCGTAGTCGGCGCGGACCAGGGCGAGCGCGCGGGCCACCGGCTCGGGCAACGGATCCACCCCGGCGGCGGCGACCCGGCCGGCGACCACCCGCAGCGGCGGCCGGACCAGCGCCTCGACCAGCGCCCGGTCGGGCAGGTCGAGGCGCTGGCGCAACACCTCGACCGGGGCGCCCGGCTCCAACGGATGGTCCCGGGCGTGGCGGGCCACCGCGTCGGCGAGCCGGTCGGCCAACTGCCGCCAGTGCGCCGGGTCGGCCAGCCAGTCCCCCGCCACCGGCGCGGTGGTCACCGGCACCCCCGCGCGGACCAGGTCACCGGTTCGGACCAGGCCCCGGCGGCGCAGCTCACCGGCCAGGTCCGGACGGCCGTCGAGGGTGGCCAGCACGTCCGCGCGGGCCGCTGCGGCGCCCCGGCGACGCAACGGCGGCGGCAGTACGTCCAGCACGGTGACGCCACCGGCGACGTGATGCCGGCCCGGGTCGCGCAGCAGGGCCCGGTCGCCCACCAGCAGCGGCAGTGGGCGAGCCAGCCGCAGCCGGACGGTGTCCCCGCCCAGCGGGCGTACCCGTACCGGCACCGCGGCGGAGCCGACGTGCAGCGTGAGCGTGGCGGGCAGGTCGGCCACCGGGTCACCGGCCAGCCGCACGTCGATCAGGTCGGTCGCCCGGAACCGGCCCGGGCTGAGCAGCGTGTCCCCTCGGGCCACCCGGTCGCGGGCCACTCCGCGCAGGTTGACCGCGACCCGGGCGACCGGCCCGACCTCGCCGCTGGCCTCGCCGAGGCGGTGCAGGCCACGGACCCGGACCGGTTCCCCGGTGCCGGCCAGTTCCAGTTCGTCGCCCACGCGCAGCCGGCCGGCGCCGAGGGTGCCGGTGACCACCGTGCCGCTGCCGCGCACCGTGAAGGCACGGTCGACCCAGAGCCGGACCGGGGCGTCGCCCGCCGGGGCGGGCAGCCGGGCGGCGAGCCGGTCCAGCGCGTCGCGCAGCTGCGGCAGGCCGGCCCCGGTGACCGCGCTGACCGCCACGGCCTCCACCGCGCCCAGCGAGGTCGCCGCGAGTTCGGCCCGGCCCCGGGCCAGCGCCGGCGCCGGGTCGGCCAGGTCCGCGCGGGTCACCACCAGCACGCCGTACGCCACACCGAGCGCGTCCAGCGCGGCCAGGTGCTCGGCGGACTGCGGCATCCAGCCCTCGTCGGCGGCGACCACCACGACCGCTGCGGGCACCGGCCCGACACCGGCGAGCATGTTCGGCACGAACCGTTCGTGCCCTGGCACGTCCAAGAACGCGACGGTGCCGCCGGACGGCAGCGCCGTCCAGGCGAACCCGAGGTCGATGGTCATGCCACGACGGCGTTCCTCCGCCCACCGGTCGGGTTCCATCCCGGTCAGCGCCCGCACCAGCGTGGACTTGCCGTGGTCGACGTGCCCGGCGGTGGCCACCACGAGCATGGTCAGTCGTCCCCCGGTACGGCCAGCACGGCGGCGCGGACGGCGGCGTCGGCGTGTTCCGGCACGCACCGCAGGTCCAGCAGCAGCCGGCCGCGCGCCACCCGGCCGAGCACCGGCGGGTCGCCGGTGCGCAGCGGCCCGGCGTACCGCTCGGGCAGGCTCAACGCCCACGAGTCCAGCTCCACGCCGGGGGCACCGCCACCGCCGACCACCGCGACGGACGGCACCACCTCGACCTTGCGGCCGTCGGCGGCCAGGGCGTCACGCAGCCGTTCGGTCCGGCCGCGCAGCGCGGCCGGGTCGGCGTGCAGTGCCGACCGGGTGGGGGTGGCCGGGTCACCGAGGGTGGCGGCGAGCCCGGCCAGGGTCAGCTTGTCCACCCGCAGGGCCCGGGCGAGCGGATGCCGGCGCAGCCGCTCGACCAGTTCGGCGGCGCCGAGCAGCAGCCCGGCCTGCGGGCCGCCGAGCAGCTTGTCGCCGCTTGCGGTGACCAGCGTCGCCCCGGCCCGCAGGGTGGTCGCGGCGTCCGGCTCGTCGGGCAGCAGCGGATCGGGGGCGAGCAGCCCGGAGCCGATGTCGGCGACCACCAGCACGCCGAGGCCGGCCAACTGCCGCACCGGTACCGCCGAGGTGAAGCCGGCGATCCGGAAGTTCGACGGGTGCACCTTGAGTACGAAGCCGGTGCGGGGGCCGACGGCGGCGGCGTAGTCGGCGAGGGTGGTGCGGTTGGTGGTGCCGACCTCCCGCAGCCGGGCGCCGGTGCTGGCCAGCAGGTCGGGCAGCCGGAACCCGTCGCCGATCTCCACCAGCTCACCCCGGCTGACCACGATCTCCGCGTCGGTGGCCAGCGCGGTGGCGGCGAGGACCAGGGCGGCGGCGCCGTTGTTCACCACATGCACCGCCTCGGCGTGCGGCACGGCGGCGGCGAGGGCCGCGAGGGCGTCCCGGCCACGGCGGGCCCGCCGCCCGGTGCCGAGGTCCAGCTCGACGTCGGTGTGGCCGGTGGCGGCGACCACGGCGGCCACCGCGGCGTCGGACAGCGCGGCCCGGCCGAGGTTGGTGTGCAGCAGCACCCCGGTGGCGTTCAGCACGGACCGCGGCGCGGCTGGCGGCAACGCGGCCAGCGCGGCATCGCGTACCTCGTCGGGGGTTATCTCACCGCGCCGGGCCCGCTCCTGGGCCTGCCGAACGGCGGCCTTGACGCGGTCCCGGCCGATCCGGACGGCGGCGGCGGCGAGCCGCGGGTCGGCCAGCAGCGCGTCGGTACGCGGCACTTGGCGCCTCGGGTCGGCGCCGGCCTCGCCCATAGCCTCATCCCCTCGCAGAGTGGCGGAGACGGACGGGAATCGAACCCGCCTGGCCCGGGTCCCGGACCACACCGGTTTTGAAGACCGGGAGGGGCACCAGCCACCTGAACGCCTCCACCGGGTATTGGATCACAGCTCGGTGGCGGGCGCGGGCCCTGCCCACCGGTCCGGGTCGGCGGCCTCGGCGGCACGCCGCCGGTCGAGGCGCTCCCGCTGCGGCAGCACCGTGTACTTCGGATCCCGGGCCGAGGCGACGCCGGCCTGGAATACCCCGAACCGGGTGGCCACCGAGGCGGCCAGCAACGCGGCGCCGGAGAGCGCGGCCACCGCCCGGCTGCGGCGACCCAGCAGCGCGCCGGCCACTCCGGCGGCGGTCAACGCCCGTCCGGCGCGCAGCAGCCGTCCGGCGCGACCGGTCCGGTACGGCTCGCCGAGCAGGCCGAGACGGTTCTCCACCTGGTGCGCAGCGAACAGTTCCAGGGCGGCGCCGGCCATCGCCATCCGCCGCGCCGGGCCGGCCTGCGCCGGCGGCACGGCGAGCAGCCCCACCCCGGCGCCGCTGGCCAGGGCGCTGCCCGCGAAGACCAACGGCAGGTGCGGGTACGCCTCGTGCCAGGACGGCACCGCGGTGTCGGCGAGCAGCACCGCCGTGTACGTGCCCAGAGCCGGCGCGGTCGCCGCGGCGGCCAGCCCGGCGGCCCGCCCCACCGGCGGCAACACCCGGCGGGCCAGCCCGAGCGGGCCCCGCTCGGGCAACCACGGTGCCGCCTCGGCGAGGGCGGCGAGCCCGGCGGCCGGGCCGTACGCGGTGAGGATCCAGGTGCCCACCGACATCGGTGAGGTCGGCTTCGCCACCCGCAGCATGTGGTGGAACCGTTCCGGCCGGCCCAGGTCCTTGACCAGCAGGACGGCGCTGGCGGTGACCGCGCCCAGCGCGGCGATCCGGCCGGCGCGGCGCACCTCGGGCCGGCCGGTGACCTGTCCACCCGCCGCGAGCAGCGAGGAGCCGGCGGCGAGCCCGCCGGTGAACAGGTACGCGGCGATCTCCCAGGTCCACACCGGTGGTTTGAGAACCGGCCGGCCGTAGTACGAGGTGAACTCCGCCCGGGGCACGTTCAGTTCCTCACCACCGCGCCCACCCCGCCGGCCCTCACGTGGCCCTCCGGTGGCCTGGTCGCGGAAGCGGCGGAACCGGTCGCCCGTTTCCGGTCGCTCCGGGTTCATCGCCTACCTCCGAGGAACGCGGCGGCGGCTCCCGCCGCCATGGCCAGCGCGGCCAACCCCGCCCGCCGCCACATCCGGGGCAGGTCGTGGGTGGTGACCTGCGGGTCGGGCGGCAGGCCGTACACCTCGGGCTCGTCGAGCAGGAGGAAGAACGCGCCGTCGCCGCCGACGCCGTCGTCCGGGTCGTGGCCGTAGAGCCGGGCCTCGGGCACCCCCCGTTCGTGCAGCGTGGCGACCCGGGCGGCGGCCCGCTCACGCAGCTCGTCCAACGGGCCGTACTGGATGGACTCGGTCGGGCACGCCTGCGCGCAGGCCGGGGTCAGGCCGGCGCCGATCCGGTCGTAGCACAGCGTGCACTTCCACACCCGGCCGTCGTCGGCTCGCCGGTCGATGACCCCGTACGGGCAGGCCGACACGCAGTAGCCGCAGCCGTTGCAGATGTCCTCCTGCACCACGACGGTGCCGAACTCGGTGCGGAACAGCGCACCGGTCGGGCAGACGTCCAGGCAGCCGGCCCGGGTGCAGTGTTTGCACACGTCGGACATCATCAGCCAGCGGAACTCGCTGCGCCCGTCGGCGCTGCCGGTACGGCCGGGCGGCCCGGCGGCGGGCATGCCCAGGAACTCGGTCATCCGGGCGGCGGCCGGCGGGTCACCGGGCGGCAGCCCCGGGTCGGTGCCGGTCGGGTTGGTGGTGCCGGCCGCCCGGGCGGCGGAGGCGGCGCTGACCGGGTCGCCGGTCGGCGTGCCGGCGAACGGTGGCGTGCGGTGGCCGGCGGGGCGGGGCTGCTCGACGAAGGCCACATGCCGCCAGGAGTTCGCGGTCAGCGCGCCGGTGTTGTCGTAGGACATGCCGAGCAGGTCCAGCCCGGAGGTCGGCACCCCGTTCCACTCCTTGCAGGCCACCTCGCACGCCTTGCAGCCGATGCAGACGCTCGTGTCGGTGAAGAAGCCCATCCGCGGCGGCGCCTCGGCCCACCCGGCCTCGGCCGCCGGATCGTACGCCGGGGCCGGCATCGCGGGCGGGCGCTGCTGGTCGACCATCAGCCGTTCCCCTCTCCGTCGCCGCCGGACCCGGCCGGCCCGGTCGGCACGCCGGGGGTGACCGCCGGCGGGACGGTGCCGGGCACGATGCCGGCCCGGGTTCGGTAATCCTCCACCAGGTCGCGCAGCGCCGCCCCGGTGGGCCGGCGGCCCGGGCGGACGTCACAGGTTCCGATCTTGCTCTCCTGGATCAGCACGTTCGGATCGAGGGTGATGCCGAACAGGTCGTTTGCCGAGTCGCCGGTGACCAGGCCCTCGAAACCGAAGTGGTACGGCAGCCAGAGCTGGTGGATCACCCGACCGTCCACCCGCAGCGGGGTGAGCCGGTCGGTGACCAGCACCTTCGCCTCGATGACCGCTCGGGCGCTGACCAGATGGGCCCAGCCGAGATGGGTCAACCCGACCAGCGTGGCCAGTTCCGGGGAGACCTCGACGAACATCTCCGGTTGCAGCTCGGCCAACGGCCGGACGGTGCGGCTCATCCCGCCGGCGGTGTGGTGCTCGGTCAGCCGGCTGACCGTGAACACGTACGGGAAGACCTCGCTGTGTTCCTGCGGCGGGCTCGGGTTGGTCGGGTTGACCGGGTGCGCGTACATCTTGCGGGTCGGGTTGGCCTGCTGGGCGTACAGCGGGTTGCGCATCGGCGACTCGGCCGGCTCGTAGTGGGTGGGCAGCGGGCCGTCCAGCACACCGCTGGGCGCGTACAGCCAGGCCTTGCCGTCGGCCTGCATGACGAACGCGTCGTCGCCGGCCAGGGCCGCCGGACCCGTGGCGCCCTCCGGCGGGCGGTACGACGGCGGTTTCGTCAGCTCGAAGTCCGGCACGTCGTGACCGGTCCACCGGCCGGCGGCCGCGTCCCACCACACGTAGCGTTTGCGCTCGCTCCACGGCCGGCCCTGCGGATCGGCCGAGGCACGGTTGTACAGCGTGCGCCGGTTCGCCGGCCACGCCCAGCCCCACTCGGCGGCCACCCAGTCCTGCTCGGAGCCGGGCCGGCGGCGAGCCGCCTGGTTGACCCCGTCGGCGTACACGCCGGTGTAGATCCAGCAGCCCACGGCGGTCGTACCGTCGTCGCGGGCCTCGGTGAACGCGGACAGCGGGCGGCCGGTGGCGGTGTCGTACCCGTTGATCTCACGCAGCACCGCCTCGGCGTCGGGCTCGGCGTCCGGACCGTGCGTGGGGTAGTCCCAGGTCAGGTCCAGCAGGGCTCGGTCGCGCGGCAGCGGCGAGCCGGCCAGTTTCTCCCGCAGCCTGCGCCCGAGGTGGTAGAAGAACCACAGCTCGGAGCGGGCGTCGCCGGGCGGGTCGACGGCCTTCTCCCGCCACTGCAGCAACCGCTGGGTCTGGGTGAACGTGCCCTCCTTCTCCACATGGGAGGCGGCGGGCAGGAAGAACACCTCGGTACGGCACTGCTCCGGCACGATCTCGCCGGTGGCGACCTCCGGACCCCGCTGCCAGAACGTCGCGCTCTCGATCATGAACAGGTCCCGGACCACCAGCCAGTCCAGGTTGGCCATGCCCAACCGCTGCGCCCGCCCGTGCGCCGAACCGACCGCCGGGTTCTGGCCGAGCAGGAAGTAGCCCTTGATCCTGCCGTCGATCATGTCGAGGACCTGCCGGTAGGTGCCGTGGTCGCCGGTCAACCGGGGCAGGTAGCCGTAGCAGAAGTCGTTCTCCGGCGTCGCCGCGTCCCCCCAGTACGCCTTGAGCAGGCTGGTCGCGTAGGCGCGGGCGTTACCCCAGAAGCCCTTCTGACCCGGGTGGCGGATGCCGTTCACCCAGGCGTCGAAGCTCGGGTGCTCGGCGTGGTGCGGCATCGGCAGATAGCCGGGCAGCAGGTTGAACAGGGTCGGGATGTCGGTGGAGCCCTGGATGCTCGCGTGCCCGCGCAGCGCCAGCACACCACCACCCGGACGACCGACATTGCCCAGCAGCAGCTGGATGATCGCCCCGGTGCGGATGTACTGCACCCCGACGGTGTGCTGGGTCCAGCCCACCGAGTAGATCAGGCAGCCGGTGCGTTCCCGGCCGGAGTTCTCCGTCCAGGCGCGGGCCAGCTCCAGGAACTTCTCCTGGGGCAGGCCGCACACCCGCTCCACCATCTCCGGCGTGTAACGGGCGAAGTGCCGCTTGAGGATCTGGTAGACGCAGCGTGGGTGTTGCAACGTCTCGTCCCGGTCGACCTGGCCGGCCAGCGGGGCGCCGTGCGACTCGTGCCCCAGCCCGGCGGCGGTCTCCCGCTCGGTGAGCGTCTCCCCGCCACCGGAGTCCCGCTCATGACCGGCGTACTGCCAGCTGTCCTGCACGTAGCTGCCGGTCTCGGGATCGAAGCCGGAGAAGATGCCGTCGGCGTCCTCGGCGTCGACGAATTCGTCGCTGACGATCGTCGCCGCGTTGGTGTACGCCAGCACGTACTCACGGAAGTCCAGCTCGTTGGCGAGGATGTAGTTGACGACCCCGCCCAGCAGCGCGATGTCGGTGCCCGCCCGGATCGGCAGGTACGCGTCGGCCACCGCGCTGGTACGGGTGAACCGCGGGTCGACGTGGAACACCTTCGCCCCACGCCGCTTCGCCTCCATCACCCACTGGAAGCCCACCGGGTGGGCCTCCGCCATGTTGGAACCCTGGATGACGATGACGTCGGCGTTGGCCACGTCCTGTTGGAAAACCGTCGCGCCACCGCGACCGAAGCTGGCCCCCAGACCGGGGACGGTGGCGGAGTGTCAAATACGGGCCTGGTTCTCGATCTGGAGCGCCCCCATCGCGGTGAACAACTTCTTGATGAGGTAGTTCTCCTCGTTGTCCAGCGTCGCCCCGCCCAGGCTGGAGATGCCCAGGGTACGGTTCAGCGGGCGGCCCTCGGCGTCGACGTCCTCCCAGGTCTCGGCGCGGGCGGCGAGGATCCGGTCGGCGATCATGTCGAGCGCGGTGTCGAGGTCGAGATCCTCCCACTCGGTGCCGTACGGCCGGCGGTAGCGCACCGTCGTCTGCCGCAGCGGGCTGGTGACCAGGCTCTTGCTGGCCGACCCCTTCGGGCAGAGCCGGCCCCGGGAGATCGGGCTGTCCGGGTCGCCCTCGATCTGGGTGACCTGGTTGTCGGTCACGAAGACCCGCTGGCCGCAGCCGACCGCGCAGTACGGGCAGACCGAACGGGCCACCCGGTCGGCGTCCTGGGTGCGGGCGGTGAGCCCGGCCGAACGGGCAGACTGAGCCGCCGCACCCCGGCCAAGCGGATCGGTGCCGGTGAGCTGCCGGTACACCGGCCAGCCCAGGAGCACGTCCCGCAGACCCACGTTCGACACCTCCCACCGGCGCTTACCCGTCTTGACCTTAGGGCAGCCGCCCCGGCTCGGCGAACCGGGCCGGGCAGAACCAGCCCAGCGGAGCCGATGTCGCCGGCACCCGGAACCGAGCCCCGCGGATCGGCGGCGCCGGGCCTGGGTACGACACCGCCCCCGGGCCCTGTCGGGCCCGGGGGCGGGCGGTAGGTGTCGGTGTGCAGGTCGCCTCTCGGCGAGTGGCGCGACGCGGCTCCAGCCGGACGGTATTCCGCGAAGGCAATTTAGGTGAGGCCCGGGGACACTGGATCACACCGACGCTCGGTACAACCGACCCACCTCCGGTCTTGTTCCCGCTCTCCACCGATCCACTCACGCTGCACGGACAGGCGCGCGGCGGGGCACCCGCCTGGCCAACGAAGCGGAGGAAACTCAGATCTTGGACAGTTCCCGTTCCACGCTGACGGGAACTGTCCAAGATCGGCGGCGGAGATGCCGCTGGCCGGCACCCCGGGTGGGGTGCCGGCCAGTCGGTGTTCGGTTCTGTGGTGGGTCAGCTGTTCCAGTTCTGGGCGACCAGGTCGGCAGCCTGCTGCTCCCACTGGGCGTAGTGGTCGGGGTAGGCCGAGACCTGTACGGTCTGCGCGGCCTTGGTCAGCGGCATGTCCTTCCATCCGTCGACCTGCTTGAGGCCCTTCAGGAACGCCGTGGTGGAGTACTCGGGGTCGGTGATCTGCTCCACCGTGCCCCAACCACTGGACGGGCGCTGCTGGAACAGGCCCTGCGAGTCGTGGTCGTTGCGGTCACCCAGATGACCCAGGTTCTCCAACTTCGACTCCTGCAACGACGTCGCGATCGCGACCACCGCGGCACGCTCGTCCATGCCGGTCTTCTTCGTCGCGGCAATGATCGCCTTCACGTTCGCCATCTGCTCACCGTTCAGGTCGATCCGCGACTGCGCACCCTGCACACCATGCGGGATCAGCTTGCCGCTGTCCGCCTGCACGGCAGCAACCGGCTTGGCGGCGGTGGTCGGGGTGGTGTCCGCGAACGCGGCCACCGGACCGGCGAACAGACCGCCGGTGAAGGCCAGACCAGCAATACCCAGAACACTCTTACGCAGCATCGAGTTCATGATCAAAGCTCCATTCGGGGGTAGACGCCCCGCAGACCGACCCAAGGGGGGATGCCGGCCACGCAGGCGCGAAGCACCGTCAGGCGCTCAAAACAAAAGGGGAGAAAGAAGATGGGCGGATCAGATCTGATCCGCGATCCGAGGGGTCAGCGCGGATAACGCCTGCCCGTCGGGGGAACCATATCCAACGACCAACCGGCCACCAACATTCCCGGCCGGGGCCGGGGGCGGCGGCTCGCGGGGCGCGAGGGCCCTTCGCGGCGCCGGGACCATATCCAACGACCAACCGGCCCGGATCATTCCACCGAACCGCCGGGCCACGCCTCACGCCCATCAGCGCGGGGGCCCTCCTCAGTCAGCCACCCGTATACAACGCCACCCACCCGCCCGGCATTCCACCGGCCGGCCCCCGGCCCGACCCGGAAACCGGACATCAGGCAAGCCGCCGGACACACATCCAGGCCGCCTCCTGAGAAGGCGCCAGGGTTGCAAGCGCAGAGCCACCCTCGTTGACGCCGCCGTCGTTGACGGCCGGAAGCTGAGGGCAGCAGCCCGCACCGAGGCGGGGCGTACCCAATGGAAAACGCCCAAACCGTGACCTACGCCCCCGGAACGCCGACGGCGCCCGGACGGCGCGGGGCGCCCGGAACGGTCGGCGCGGCGGCGAAGGTTCGATCGGGGGCCGGCTGGGGTTACCCTGACAGCATGCAGGCCGTCTCCCCCACCGCGACCGGCGTGGCGTATCTTGCCCGGCCCGGCCGTCCCGCCGTGGTGGCCCGGACGCTGGCCGAGCTGCGCGGCCCCACCCGGGGCGTGGTGGAGCTGCCGGTACGGCTGATGTGGAGCACCGACCGCGCCTTCGACCTTGCTGACCCGGACCAGTTGCTCTGGATGTACGAGAACGTGCTGCGGGAGACCACAAGCGTCGACGACCTGCGCCGGCTCGTCAACGGCCGGACCCTGCGCCGGGTGTGGCGACTACTCAACCTGCCGCGCAGCGTACGGCTGGCATGGGAGGCCCGGCACCGTGGTCTCCGGTCGGCGTGAGCGAGCGGACCGTCCGACTCAGTAGCGTGGCGCCTCACGCCGCCGCGGGGCGGAGCGAGGCGGCGGCGTGAGCGGAGCGCATCCGCACGAGTTTTACCGCGAGGTGGCCCGGGTGGCGTTGGCCGTCGCCGGGCCACACCGCTTCGTGCTCGGCGGTGGGGTGGCGTGGGCGGCGCACGGACTGGTCACCCGCCCCACCGAGGACGTCGACCTCTTCGCCGACGTGGAGGGTGCCGCCGCCGCGGCGGCGGCCGGGGTCCGGGCCGCGTTGGAGGCGGCCGGATTCGAGGTGGCCGACGCGGATCCGGACAGCGACCTCACGGACCTGTTCGACGGCTTCGACCGGGACATGCGGGACTTCGTGGTCGGACGAGACGGCCGGCAGATCCGGCTCAGCCTGGCACGACTCGACCGGCACCGCACCCCGGTGGTGATGATGGACCTCGGCCCGGTGATGGACGTACGGGACCTGATCGCCAACAAGACCGCCGCCCTGGTCAACCGGCGCGAGGTCCGCGACTACATCGACGTGGCGGCCGCATTGCAGCACCGGGACGTGGCCGAACTGCTGGACCTCGCCCGGCAAATCGACCCGGCCCTCGACGACGAGGACATTCGGGCGGCCGGACGCTACCTCGACCGGATCCCAGACCGCCGCTTCGCCCGCTACGGCCTCGGCCCCGCCGACATCGCCCAGGTCCGGCGGCAGCTGTCCGCCTGGCCGCGCTGAGCCGGCCCGCGACCGGGGCACCTGATACTTCAGAGGCTGCTGTGGCTGCCGTAACCTCCGCTCGTTATGGTGCCCGCGGTGCCCATGAGGCGCCACCAGACCGTCTCGAAGGGCAGCAGATGACCCCCTCTCCCACCGGCCCGTCCCGCCGCCAGGTGCTCGTCGCCGCCGCGGCTGCGGCGGTCGCCGCACCGCTGGTCAACGCCGCGCCCGCTGCGGCGACCGGCCCCAAGCGGACCTGGGACCTCACCCTGCTCGGTACGTCGGACACCCACGGCAACGTCTACAACTGGGACTACTACCGCGACGCCGAGTACGACGACAGCCGGCAGAACGACGTCGGCGTGGCGAAGCTGGCCACCCTGATCAACCAGATCCGCGACGAGCGGCGCGGCAAGGCCACCCTGGTCCTCGACGCCGGCGACACGATCCAGGGCACCCCGCTGGCCACGTACTACGCCAAGCAGGAGCCGATCACCGTCACCGGCGAGAAGCACCCGATGGCCCGGGCGATGAACGTCATCGAGTACGACGCGGTGACCCTGGGCAACCACGAGTTCAACTACGGCCTGCCGCTGCTGGACAAGTGGATCCGCCAGCTCGGCTTCCCGGCCCTGGCCGCCAACGCGATCAACGTACGGACCGGCAAGCCGGCCTTCCTGCCGTACGTCATCAAGAAGGTCTCGCCCGGTTTCGCCGCACCGCCGGTGCGGGTCGGCATCCTCGGCCTGACCAACCCGGGCACCGCGATCTGGGACCGGGCGCACGTCGAAGGCGTGCTGCGCTTCGACGACATGATCGCCACCGCCGCGAAGTACGTGCCGATCATGCGGGACCGGGGCGCCGACATCATCCTCATCTCGGCGCACGGCGGTGACAGCGGCACCTCCAGCTACGGCCCGGAGCTGCCGAACGAGAACCCGATCGCGATGCTCGCCGAGCAGGTCCCCGGCATCGACGCGATCCTGTTCGGACACGCCCACGCGGAGGTGCCCGAGCGGTTCGTGACCAACGCCCGCACCGGCGAGCAGGTGTTGCTCTCCGAGCCGTCGCGGTGGGGCCAGCGGCTGACCCGGATGGACTTCACGCTCATCCGCGAGCGCGGCCAGTGGAAGATCACCAAGAAGTCCGCGACCCTGCTGAACACCAACACGGTGGTCGAGGACCCGAAGGTCCTCGCCGCGGTACGGGCACAGCACGAGAAGACCGTCGCGTACGTCAACCAGGTGGTGGCCCGATCCACGGTGGAGCTGTCGGCTGCCGCGTCCCGCTACCAGGACACCCCGATCCTGGACTTCATCAACCACGTGCAGACCGAGACGGTCACCGAGGCCCTGGCCGGCACCGAGTACGCGGCCCTGCCGGTACTGTCGATCGCCGCGCCGTTCAGCCGGACCGCGGTCTTCCCGGCCGGCGACGTGAAGATCCGCGACGTGGCGGGGCTGTACGTCTACGACAACACCCTCGAGGCGGTCGTGCTCAGCGGCGCCGAGGTGCGGGCCTACCTGGAGTACTCCGCGAAGTACTTCCGCACCCACGCCCCGGGTGCGCCGGTCGTCCCGGACACGATCAGCGACCCGTCGGTGCCGGACTACAACTACGACGTGTTCTCCGGGCTCGACTACGACATCGACATCTCACGCCCGGTCGGCCAGCGGATCACCCGGCTGGTCCTGCCCGGCACCGACACGCCGGTGGCCGACGACGCGCGGTTCGTGGTGGCGGTGAACAACTACCGGCGCAGCGGCGGCGGCAACTTCCCCGGCATCGTGAAGACCCAGGTCTACAACGCGCAGCAGGAGATCCGTCAGCTGCTCATCGACTGGGCGCAGGCCCGGGGCGCGATTGACCCGACCGACTTCTTCCAGCCGAACTGGCGCCTGGTGCGCGAGGGCGTCCCGGTCTTCTGAGCCGGCGCTCCACTCACGACGAAACCCCCAGCGTCCGCGCTGGGGGTTTCGTCGTCGTGTGCCGGCCTGCCACCGCCCACGGACCAGGCGCGGCCCGGGCTCCGTTGGCGCTGGCTCGGGTCAGGCCAGTGGACCGATCCGCTTGGCCAGGTCGACGAAGGACTGCCACGACGACCGGTTTACGTGGAGGGTGCCGCCCTCCCGGTCCTTGGTGTCGCGCACCAGCACGACGCCGGGCATGTTGTCGGCGACCTCGACGCAAGACCCGCCGTTCCCGCCGGACCGCGTCGACTTACGCCACTGGGGGGTCGTCACGTCCATGACTTCGCCACTTCCTTGATCAGCTCGATCGACTGGCGACGAGGGAGAGCCTCGTTGCGAACTATCTCCCACGTCTTGGCCAGCTTAGCGACATCGGCGGAAGCGTCGACGATCTGCGCGATGAGCTGGTTGTCAGCGTGCGCCACCCGGGTGCCGTCGGGTAGTTCGGCGATGATGAACTGGCCGGCGAGCCCGAGATACATCCCGGCGTCGCGGGGCACGACGTGCACCTGGATGTGCTCCCGTTTCGCCTGCTCGGCGAGGTGGTCGAGCTGCTCCGCCATCAGCCCCGGCTGATCGAGCACGGGCCGGCGCAACACGCTCTCGTCCACCACGGCGATGAGCTGCGGCGGGCGCTCGCGCTCCAGGATCGCCTGCCGGTCGAGCCTGGAGGCGACGATGCGTTCGACCTCCTCGGTGGTGAACCGGCCGCCGGCGAGAGTCGCTCGCGCGTACCGCTCGGTCTGGAGCAGGCCGGGAAGGTAGGACATCTCGAACCAGCGCAGCGTCGCCGCCTCCCGCTCGAACTCGATCCACTCCCGAAGCCAGGTCGGTGTCGGGTCGAGCTTGGACAGCTCACGCAGCATCCGGGTGAACCTGCCACCCTGCTCCGGGTCGAAGGCCGGGTCGTGCGTCCGGTCGACCGCGAGCATGTAGTCCCTGGTGGGCGGACGCCCGCCCGTCTCGACCGAACTCACGTGCGACGCCGAATAGCCGATGCCCCGGCCGAAATCGTCCTGACTGAGGCCGAGCGACGCCCGAAGTAGGCGAAGCTCCATCAACACGTAGTCCGTGATGCCGCCCATCGACTCCCCATCTCCAACCCGGTTCCGTCGGCCGGTCGCCCAGCCCCGCCCACTCCGCGCCGCTGACCAGCTCGTTCATCGCGAGCACGTATCGAACATAGACCGGTCCTCACCAGACTGTCACGCAGCGGATCCGCTCCTATCCGGAGAGGGACGGGGTGGATCCCGCCTCGGGGCCGCCCGTGTTCCCCCGTTGCAGGGGCGGCCCCTTCCACTCCCCTCGGCTACGCCTGCCCGGTCCGGCGGCGTACCCGAGTGGTCCCCTGAGGGAGGTCGACGTGCGTGTTCCGTGGTTCCAGTGCCCGACCACCGTGCTGCCGGTAGTGCCAGCGCGGCCGGTGACGCCGGTGTTGCCGCAGCGTGAGCCGGGCGCCGAGTTGCCGGGGTGGGCGTACCAGCCGACCCGGCCGTTGCCGATGCAGCGTCCGGGTTGTGCGGGTTGGTTGACGCCGGGCCAGCAGTGGCGGGCGAACGGAGGCCGCCGGTGATCAGCACCCGGCTGCCGACGCCGGGCCGTGGTCCGCATCCGGAGCGCCCGTACGCCGTCGGTGCGACCGTGCCACACACCCCGTTGCGGCCGATCTGGTGCTGCCGGGCGTGTGGGCAGCCGTGGCCGTGCGCGACGGCGCGGCTGTTGCTGCGGGCGGAGTACGAGAGCAATCCGATCGGCCTGTCGATCTACCTCGCCGGGCTGATGTACGAGGCGATGCGCGATCTCTACCACCTCAACCCGCACGACGGCCCGGAGCCGGCGGCACTGTTCGACCGGTTCGTGGCCTGGGGACCGCGCCGATCGCACCCCGCGAGGTGAGGCTGCCACGCGATCAGGGCGCGGGATTCCGGTCCGGTCCGCACTCCTGGCCAACGCCTCGATGTCGCCGGGTCTCAGGGGTGGCGGAGCGCCCAGCGGTGTGGGTCGTCCAGGTCCGGACCGTCGCGGCGAGGCTCGGTCTCGGTCAGCGGCACCCGATCCTCGGGGCGGACCGCCGGCGGCAGTTCGCCGAAGCGGACGTGCCGCAGGAAGGCGTATTCGTCGTCGGTGAACGGCAGCCCAGAACTTTCCGTCATGGCCTTCTCCCTCCACGCTCCCCCATTGTCGACCCGGCTCGCCACACGGCAACACCGTTGCGTCACCACCCGTAAGGCGTCCTAGGATCCTGGACGGCTGGCTCGTGCGCGAGGGTCAGGACTGGGCACGGTGAGCGAGGCGCGCGGGCTGGGCAGGCGATTCATCAGGGCCAGTGCCGCCCGGACGGGCGCCCGGCCGACCATCTCGGCGAAGTCGGTCCGCCCCCGGCAGAAGCGGGCGAACGCCCGCCAGCCCGGCGGCGTGGCCATCAGCGCGTGGAAGACGTGCGGCCGCCGGGCGAACACGTCGAGGAGCCGGAACCCGGCCAGCATCGACGGCACCAGCCGCTCGGCCACCGCACGTTCGTAGCCGGCGAGATCACCGTCGGCGACCGCTCCGCCGGCCAGCTCGCCGGAGCGCAGCGCGTAGCTGATCCCCTCCCGGGTCCAGGGTTCCAGCAGCCCGGCGGCGTCACCGGCGACCAGCACCCGACCCCGCCGCAGTGGCGAGTCGTCGGCACGGCACCGGGTCAGATGCCCCGAGTCGTGCACCGGCTGCACACCGGCCAGGCCGAGCCGGTCGACGAACCGACGAAGATACTCCCGGGTGCGCTCCCCCTCACCCCGACCGGCGATCACCCCAACCGTGAGTCGATCACCCTTCGGGAACACCCAGGCGTACGAGCCGGGCAACGGACCCCAGTCCAGCAGCAGCCGGTGCCGCCAGCGGGCCTGCTGCTCCGCCGAGACCGGCAGCTCCAGTTCCAGCCCCAGATCCACCTGCCGGTAGCGCACCCCGACGTGTCGCGCGCTCACCCCGGAGGAGCCGTCGGCACCGACGACCGTCCGGGCGAGGATCGTCTCACCGCCGGCCAGCCGCAGGCGTACGACCTCGGGGGTCTGTTCCAGCGCGCGGACCGCGACCCGCTCGCGGACCTCGGCCCCGGCGGACACCGCGGCGGCCCGCAGCCGGTCGTCGAACTCCTCCCGGCGCACCATGGTCACCAGCGGCCCCGCCCGGTGCCTCCGGGTGAAGCCGCGTCGCCCATCCAGGGTGAAGGTGGCCCGGTCGACCAGGTCGTGGGCGGGCACCTCGATCCGCCCGGCCGCGACGGTCAGCGAGCTACCGATCAACCCGCCGCCGCAGGTCTTGTAACGAGGGTGCGCGGCCCGCTCGACGACCAGCGTCCGCACGCCGCGACCGGCGGCGGCGAAGGCGGCGGACAGTCCGGCGGGGCCACCACCGATCACCACGAGATCCCAGACGATCACCGGTGCAGCCTAAGAGAGACCGGCAATAGGGCGGCGGAGGCGAGGCGGGTCCTGGCCGAGGATGGCAAGGCGGAGAAGGAGGCCATGCCGGTGTTGCATGGCCGACGACGACAACGCCGCCAGCCGAAGCGCCAGGGCCCGCCGCAGCCCCGCCAGTCCTATTGCCGGTCTCTCTACGTCGGCACGAACCCGGGCGGGGGGCGACGCGCGCCCCCCGATCGGGCGCGCATCTTCGGCCACCAAGGGGGTAACCGCCCGGCGCAGACCGCCTGACACAGGCGGAAGAACGTGAGGAGGAAACCATGCAGCAGGTGCAGCTGTCGGACGTCGAGGCTCGGGTTTACGACGCGGTGGCGGCCCTGGAGTCACGCGGACAGGTTCCCTACCCAGACATGATCGCCCAGGAGTGCGGCCTCACCGAGGAGCAGTTGCAGAACCCGCTGCACCTGCTCACCGAGAAGAATCTGCTGCACCGGGAGGACTCGCCGATGTCCGGGCTCGACTTCGGCCCACGGTTCTGCGCGCAGCAGTTGGCGTGACGGGCGCCGCCGGACGACACGTTCCCCGCAGGCGGGGTGCCGCTCGACCACGCGCGATCGACGGGGGACACGATGGCTCCGGCGGGGACGAGGGGGTCGGCCGACCCCGACTCGTACGACGAGCGGCGGCGGTGGCAGGCACTCGGTGTCGGGCTGGTCGCGACGTTCATGACGCTGCTCGACGTGAGCATCGTCAACGTGGCGATCCCGTCGCTGGAACGGGCCCTGCACGCCAACCCCGCCGACCTGCAGTGGGTGCTGTCCGGGTACGCGCTGACCTTCGGGTTGGCGCTGGTGCCGGCGGGACGGTTCGGTGACATCCGTGGCCGGCGCAACGTCTTCGTGTTCGGCATCGCGCTGTTCACGCTGTCCAGCGCGCTGGCCGGACTGGCCCAGTCCCCCGGCTGGCTGGTCGGCGCCCGACTACTCCAAGGCGCCGCCGCCGGGGTGGTGAACCCGCAGGTGACCGGGCTTATCCAGCAACTGTTCCAAGGTCCGGCGCGGGCCAGGCCGTTCGGGCTGCTCGGCGCCATCATCGGCATCTCCACGGCGGTCGGCCCGCTGCTCGGCGGCCTGTTGATCGCCGCCGGCGGGCCGGAGCACGGCTGGCGGTTGGTCTTCTTCGTCAACGTGCCGGTCGGCATCGTCGCGGTGATCCTCGGCTGGCGGCTGCTGCCCGGCCGGGTCACCGCCCGGACCACCCAGCACCGGCTGGACCCGGTCGGCGTACTGCTGCTCGGGGTCGGGGTGGCGCTGATCCTGCTGCCCCTGGTGCAGCAGACACAGTGGCACGGCTCGGGCAAGTGGCTGCTGCTGCCCGCCGGTGCGGTCACCCTGGTCGGCTTCTGGCTCTGGGAGCGGCGGTACGCGCGCCGGGGCCCGCCACTGTTCGACGTACGCCTGTTCAGCCACCAGTCGTACACGCTGGGCTCGCTGATCGCGCTGCTCTACTTCGGCGGGTTCACCGCGGTCTTCTTCGTCTTCACGCTCTACCTGCAGATCGGCCTCGGCTACAGCGCACTCATCGCCGGTACGGCGATCACCCCGTTCGCGCTCGGCTCGGCCGTCGCGTCCGCGGTCGGCGGGCGAATCGTCAACCGGTTCGGTCGGCCGCTGGTCGCCGTCGGGCTACTGGCCGTGGTGGTCGGACTCGGCCTGGTGGCCCTCGCCATCGACCTGGCTCTGCATGTCCCCGTCCCCTGGGTGACCGCGGTTCCCCTGCTGGTCGCCGGGATCGGCAGCGGATTCGTGATCGCCCCGAACCAGACACTGACCCTGGCACAGGTGCCGGTCCCCCAGGCAGGCAGCGGTGCGGGCATGCTCCAGACCGGTCAACGGATCGGTTCGGCGGCGGGTATCGCGGTCGTCGGGTCGGTCTTCTTCACGACGGTGGCCGGCGGCGGCGGCAACGCCTGGTCGAGAGGCTTCGAAAAGTCGCTGCTGCTGGCCGCCACGATCGTCACGCTGGCCCTGCTCGCGGCTCTCCTCGACATCGCCCGCCACCACCGCCGCGATCGCACGCAAGGCGGGGCCCCCTCTTAGAGGGCGTCTTGATCGGGTTGGTTGTAGTACACGCTGGTTGATGTGGTGCTCGGGACGGGTGGCGTGGGTCGTGATGATCGATGCATGA
>BIFP01000052.1 GCA_005402585.1 Micromonosporaceae bacterium KJ-029
CAGCCCGCTGCTGCTGCGTCAACGCCACGAGCCAAAGTCAACCAGGACGAAGTAACACCAAGCCACGTAAAAGATCTCAATTACGCGACACTAGTTCCGGTCGAACTGCCCGTTCTTGGCGCCGGAGATGAAGCCCAGCCAGCCGGCCCGGTTGAACAGCAGCACCGGGCCGCCGCGGTCCTTGCTGTCCCGCAGCGCCACCGCGGCGGGACCGGTACGAAGCGGCGCGACCTCGACGCAGTTGGAGGTCTGACTACGCGTGCTGGTACGCCAGGGGGCATACGGGAGTTGGGCGAGGACGGACGGCGTGTTGTGGATCTCGTTCATCGTTGCGCTCCTGCGGTGAACCGAACCGATGGGACGAGTGGCGCCACGCGTCCCGACGGCGGTTTCCGGTTGGTCACCGGTCCGTCAGGCGCCCGAAGGATCCGCGGCGCTGGGCCGGCGCCGTTGCCGAGCCACTCGCCACAGTGGACGGGGTCGCCGCCTCGGGCAGCCGCCCTGACGACTCCATCAGCCAGGAGAGGGTGTCCGTTGCGGAGAGCGCCGCCGCGCATAGCCACTCGAACACCACTTTATAGCGATTTAGGGCAATTACCTCGGTCGACATGACGTCGGTGAAGCCACCTTCGATGGCCAGCGTCTCCGGATCGAGCGGGTCGGCGAAGCGGTAGAGCGAGAACGCCGTCGGTGGCAGGTACCACCGTCCGATCGGCGTGCCCCGGGGCAGCACGTGCAGCGTGACGTTAGGCAGCATGGCGAGTTCGCACAACTGTGCCAGCTGTTCCCGGAGCACCTCGGGCGGCCCGGCCCGGTGGCCGAGCGCGGCCTCCTCCAGCACCGCCGTGTAGCGCGGCGCGTCGGTCTCCCGGGTGAGCAGCGACTGTCGCGCCAGTCGGGCCTTGATCTCGGTCTCGATGTCCTCGTCGACCTCCGGGTCGCCGGCCTCCTGGTCGACCTGCCGGGCCGAGGAGATCCGCACCCGCGCGTACCCGGTGGTCTGCAACAGCCCCGGCACCAGCACCGGGTTGTACTCGGAGATCTCGGCGCAGCCCGCCTCCAGTTCGGCGAAACCGCGTTGCTGCTGCGTCATCGCCGGGAAGTTCTTCAGCCAACCGCGCATGTCGCCGGCCTCGTGCGTGATGCCGAGCAGCTCCACCCGCAGCGCCTCGTCCGCGTGGTAGAGGTCGAGCAGGTCCCGGACGTCCTGCGGGTCCGGCCGGCTGCGACCGTTCTCCAGTCGGGACAGCTTGGACGCGGAGGCCCAACCGACGTGGTCGATGACCTGGTCCCCGGTGAGGCCGGCGGACTCGCGCAACCGGCGCAGTTCGACGCCGAGCCGGCGGCGGCGCAGGATCGGGCTGGGTGCGGCAGGAGGCACCGTGTCCTCTTTTCCGTCGACCGCCGTGGACACGACGGTAACTGTATGAAACTCAGCCCCCACGGTCAGTATGGACGCCGCGACCGGCGCCGGAGGTACCGGCGAGGGGCGTGTCATCAGAAATGCACCAGACCCGACACCGGACGGGGGCACCACGACCTGCGTCGCCGGACCCCGGCCGGCTGTCGGCCGCGCCCGAGTCGCGCCACCCCGGAGGAATAGATGCGCAACGTCCTGAGCCGCCCGGACTTCCGCCTGCTCTTCGGCGGACTGCTGGCCAGCATGGTCGCCGAGTCGATCCTGCTGCTGGCGCTCGCCATCTGGGTGAAGGACCTGACCGGATCGGACGGCCTCGCCGGAGCCACCATCTTCGTGATCCTCGCCCCGAGGACGCTCGCGCCGCTGGTCGGCTGGTTCGTCGACCGGTACCCGCGGCGCCCCTTCTTCGTGGCGACAAACCTCGCCACGGCGCTGCTGCTCACCCCGCTCTTCGCGGTCCGCGACGCGGGCGACATGTGGATCATCTATGGCGTGGCCGCGCTGTACGGCCTGTCGAACCTAACCGTCGGCGCGGTGCTCAGCCGGCTGATCCAGGAACTGGTGCCGTCCGACCTGCTCGGTGAGGCGAACGGCGCGCTGCAGACGGTCCGGCAGGGACTGCGGCTGATCGGCCCGCTGGCCGGTGCCGGGCTCTACGCGGTCCTCGGCGGTTGGATGCTGGCCGCCGTCGGGATGGCCGGCTTCGTGGTCGCCGCCGCCGTGGTCGCCACGCTGCGGGTGGCCGAGTCGCCCGCCCGACCGGCCGACGGGTCCACCCGGGCGGGACGTTGGCCGGTGGAAGTGGTCGCCGGGCTCCGCCACCTCGCCGGGGAACCGGCGTTACGGCGGGCGTTGGTCGGCTACGGACTCGGCTCACTGGTGATGGGCTTCACCGAGTCGCTGATCTTCGCGTACGTCGACCGAGGGCTCGGCCGGGACGCGGCGTTCGTCGGCGTACTGGTCACCGTGCAGGGCGTCGGCGGGCTGGTCGGGGGCCTGTGCTCCGCCGCCCTGCTGCGCCGGGTCGGCGAGCTGGGCACCCTCGCCGCCGGTGTCGCACTCTTCGGGCCCGCCGCGCTGGCGTTGGCGTACCCGAATCTGTGGCTCGGATTCGCCGCGGTACTGATGGCGGGCCTGTCGCTGCCCCTGACCCTGGTCGGGCTGCACACGCTGGTCCAGCGGCGGACCCCACCCGAGCTGCTCGGACGGGTCGCCGCGGCCGCCGAGGCCGTGGTCCGGTGCCCGCAGGCGCTCTCGATCGGCGTGGGTGCCCTGGTCGTCGGCGTGCTCGACTACCGGTTGGTCTTCGCATCGGTCGGCCTGGCCACCCTGCTCGCCGGTGGCTACCTCTGGCGGGGACGCCGGCTGAGCCCGCCGGCCGGGCCGGGGGCGCGCCCGCGCGTTCCCGCGCCACGCCCGGCCGCCGACGACCGCGAGGCAGAGGTGATCGTCCTCACCCGGAACCGCGGCCGCTGACCGCCGCCTGCGCTCCGGCGGCGTCGCCCATCTGTGCCCTCTTCTGTGCGTGGGACCGGCAGCCCCGAGTCCCGGCGGTCCGGCGGCGGCCGGCGGTGTTTGGATCCGCGAGGGTCAGCCGGGCAGGCCCCGGTCCCGGGCCCAGCCGAGCGCGAGGTTGTCCAGCTCGGAGCGGGCGTAACCAAGGCACTTCAGGTGGTGGTGGCAGGGGGCGGCGGGTCGAGTCGGTCCCAGCTCAGTTTTTTCGACGCTCGTTGCGGCTGGTGCTGGTGTAGCAGCACCAGCCCGGGTGCCGACGTGCTTCGTCATCTGGTGCTCACCCTGCTCGTCCTCGCCCCGCATGCACGGATTGGAACGAGATCTTGGACACTTTCCGTTCGCGACGAACGGGAAGTGTCCAAGATCTGGACCGGATGTAGCGGGGCTACCGGATTACCCGTTCGAGGCTGCCGGATTGGCCCCGAGCAGGCGGGGTGACCTCCAAAAGATGCCCCTCAGCCTCCCGCTGAGGGGCATCTTGGTGGTGCTGTCGTCCGCTACCACGATCTCCGTACGTCGGTCAGGCGGCGATGCTCGCCAGGCGCTGCTTGACCTGGTTGATCGACGGGTTGGTCAGCGCGCTGCCGTCGGCGAAGCGCAGCGTGGGGACGGTCTGGTTGCCGCCGTTGACCCCCATCACGAACTCCGCGGCCTCCGGATCCTGCTCGATGTCGACCACCTGGTAGGCGATCCCCTCCCGGTCGAGCTGCGACTTCAGACGGTGGCAGTAGCCGCACCAGGGAGTGGAATACATCGTCAACATGCTGACATCCTCCAACGTCATGCCCGGCTGCTCGCCGACCCAACACAGGCTATCTGCTGCAACATCCTCAGCAGCTGAGACAATTCCCCGCTGTGGTGGTTAACTCCGCGTCCGAACGCGTGCTCGCCGGGCTCGACCCGGAACAACGCTCGGCGGTGACCGCCCCGGCCGGTCCGGTGTGCGTACTGGCGGGCGCCGGCACCGGCAAGACCCGGGCCGTGACGTCCCGGATCGCGCACCGGGCGTTGACCGGCGAGATATCGGCCCGGCACGTGCTCGCGGTCACCTTCACCGCCCGGGCCGCCGCCGAGCTGCGCCACCGGCTCGCGCAGCTCGGCGTGGCCGGCGTGCAGGCGCGTACCTTCCACGCGGCGGCGCTGCGCCAGGTGCGCTACTTCGCGCCCCGGTTGCTCGACGGGCGGGCCATGCCCGAGCTGTTGGACAGCAAGGTCCGGCTGGTCACCCTCGCCGCGGCCCGGGCCGGCCTACGGGCCGACCGGACGGCCGCCCGGGACCTCGCCGGTGAGATCGAGTGGGCCAAGTCGTCCCTGGTCGAGCCGGGGGAGTACGTGGTGGCCGCGGCAAAGGCGCTGCGGGAGACCCCGCACGAGCCGGCGAAGGTAGCCGAGGTCTTCGCCGCGTACGAGAAGCTCAAGCGGACCGGCGGAGTGATCGACTTCGAGGACGTGCTCCGCGCCGCGGTCTGGGGGATCGAGGAGCACCGGGACGTCGCCGAGCAGGTCCGCAACCAGTACCGGCACTTCGTCGTCGACGAGTACCAGGACGTCAACCCGTTGCAGCAGCGGCTGCTGGACGCCTGGCTGGGGGGCCGGGACGACGTGACCGTGGTCGGCGACGCCAGCCAGACGATCTACTCGTTCACCGGGGCGACCTCGTCGTACCTGGTCGACTTTCCGCGCCGGCACCGTGGCGCCACCGTGGTCCGGCTGGTCCGCGACTACCGGTCCACCCCGCAGGTGGTCGGACTGGCCAACGCGGTCATCTCGCAGGCCCGGGGCACCGAGTCACGGCTACGCCTGGAGCTGGTCGGCCAGCGCCCAGCCGGCCCCGCCCCGGAGGTACGGATTTTCACCGACGAACCGGCCGAGGCGAACGCGGTCGCCGCCCGCTGCCGTGCCCTGGTCGACGCCGGCACGCCGGCCCGTGAGATCGCCGTGCTGTTCCGCACCAACGCGCAGTCCGAGGCGTACGAGAAGGCGCTCGCCGAGGCGGGTGTGCCGTACCTGGTGCAGGGGGCCGAGCGGTTCTTCGAGCGGGTCGAGGTACGCCAGGCGATGGTGGCATTGCGCGCCGCCACCCGATCCATCCCCGGCGAGACCCCGCTGCCGGCGGCCGTGGTCGAGGCGCTCGCGGCCGTCGGCTGGGCGCCCGACGCGCCTCCGCCGGGCGGCGCCGCCCGCGAGCGGTGGGAGGCGTTGGCCGCACTGGTCCAGCTCGCCGAGGAGTACGCGGCCGCACCGGAACTGGTGCCGCTCGGCGCGGCGGCCACGGTGGAACGCCCGGTCACGCTTGCCGACTTCACCGACGAGCTGGCCCGGCGTGCGGCCCAGCAGCACGCGCCGACCGTGGACGGGGTGACGCTCGCCTCCCTGCACTCCGCCAAGGGCCTGGAGTGGGACGCCGTCTTCCTGGTCGGCCTCGCCGAGGGCACCCTGCCCACCACGTACGCGCGGACCACCGAGCAGGTCGAGGAGGAGCGCCGGCTGCTCTACGTCGGCATCACCCGAGCCCGGGAGTGGCTCTGGCTGTCGTACGCCTCGGCGCGCTCGCCGGGTGGCCGGGCCCGGCGGCCGTGCCGGTTCCTGCCCCAGCTGACCCCCAACGGCGGGGGCGAGCGGGCCACCGGCGGCCGTCCGGCGCCTGGCCCGCAGCGGCGCGCCAATCGGATCGTCTCCTGCCGGATCTGCGGGACGACCCTGCTCGCCGGGCCCGACCGCAAGCTCGGCCGCTGCGCCACCTGCCCGTCGGACATCGACGACGAGCTGCACGAGCGGCTGCGCGAGTGGCGGTCGCGGGTGGCGGGGGCGCAGAAGGTGCCCGCCTACGTCGTCTTCACCGACGCCACCCTGGTCGCGCTGGCCGAACGGCGTCCGGCGCGGGCCGAGGAACTCGTCGCGATCGCCGGCATCGGGCCGCGCAAGCTCGGCCTGTACGGGGAGGCGGTGCTGGCGTTGGTGGGGGGCGTGGCGGTCGACGAGATCTGCCCGCAGAAAAGTTTCTGAATCTGGCCGTTAATTCGTTTGCCCTCGCCCCATCAGCCGGCATAGCCTCAGGGCACACCTCGGGAAGGGGCCCTGTTCGGGCTGCTCACGGGGTCTGTGTCCGAGTCGATCACGAGTGAACGTCAGGGAGGTGGCACCGATGGAGAGCTACATCTACCAGCGTCCGACGGCGCTGCCCGTTGCCGTCGCTCCGCTGTCGGCTGCCCTGGCCACCGTCGCTCTACTGGCGGAATCCCGGGCGACCGTCGTCGCCGCGCGACCGTGGGCCCCGCAGGTGCACCAGGTCGAGGTTCAGGCCGAGCTGATCCTCGCGCCGGCGCCGAACGGGATCCAGGGGACCAGTGGCTTCACGGGCAAGGGCGTCGATGGCGCCAACAAGCGGATGGACGTCCGCGGTGTTCCACCTCGAGGTAGACCGGTCTGACCACCAGACCACCGGCTCACCTCGAGGCCGCGGAACCCGCATACCGGGATCCGCGGCCTCAGTTTTTTTGCACCGCCGAAGTACGTCTGAACAGCGATCCACAAGATCGAAGTGAGAGAGAGGTGACCGGGCGATGAGTCTGGCGTTGGCCCCACTCGACCTGAGCGTCGAGGTGGAGGCGAACCTGCCCTGCCGGAAGTTCGACCCCGACCTGTGGTTCTCCGACTCGCCCACTGAGCTGGAACTGGCCAAGTCGCTCTGCGGGGACTGCCCGCTGCGCGTCGAGTGCCTCGCCGGCGCGGTCGAGCGGGCCGAGCCCTGGGGCGTCTGGGGCGGCGAGATCTTCGAGCGTGGCGCGGTTGTTCCGCGCAAGCGGCCCCGTGGTCGCCCTCGCAAGGAGGACCTCGCCCGCGACGCGGCGCTGCGGGTCGAGGCGGAGGCGCGGCTGGCGGCCAACGGCCTTGCCACGTCGCGCAGCGCCGTCCGGCTGGCTGCCTGACATGTTCCCGATCCGAACCACCCCCGCCGGTGCCGTACCGGCCACGAGAAAGCTGACCACCATGCTGCACCTTC
The DNA here is from genome assembly GCA_005402585.1 of Micromonosporaceae bacterium KJ-029. Classification (GTDB taxonomy): domain Bacteria; phylum Actinomycetota; class Actinomycetes; order Mycobacteriales; family Micromonosporaceae; genus Micromonospora. The sequence continues at coordinate 6,939 of BIFP01000052.1, forward strand.
CGAACGGACTCACCGAGATGCACCTACTCCACGAAGCGTTGTCGAGGGCTCGAATGCTCCGGCCTCAGGCCGGTCGTACCACCACGAGCACTGAGGCAACCCGATCCGCCCGTACCGTCGCGATGGCCGGCCGCGCCCGGTCGGCCCGCGAGTTGGGCGTTCTGTAAACCACACACCGAAACGGCGGGCGGGGACCTCCGGTCCCCGCCCGCCGTTTCACGTCGCGAGCCCGCTCGTGCTCAGAGCGACAGTCTCTTAGGCGACCGGGGCGAAGCCGGGCAACCAGCGTTCCAGGATGCCGCGGTACGGGGCCTTGGCCTCCAGTTGGCACAGCACGCCGATCGACCCGAGCGTCACCCGATGGATGAGCAGGTAGGACGGCGGCAGGTTGAGCTTCCGGCTGAACTGGTACGCCGGTGAGCGCGGGCTCGCCAGTCGGGTGGCCTCGGCGCGCAGCCAGGCCCGGGTGAACCGGAACTCGTCGGCGGCGATCGGTTCCAGCATCGGGCGCAGGAAGTCGAGCAGCGCGCCGGCGTCGATCGGTTCGTCTGCGGTGACGAAGCCCTCGGACCGTAGGCCGGCCATCACCTCGTCGGCGTCGCCGCGCAGGGCGAGCCCGGCGATCTTGCCGATCGGTTCCGGCGTACCTTCCGGCATGCGGGCCACCGCGCCGAAGTCGATCACGCCGAGCCGGCCGTCCGGCAGCAGCCGGAAGTTGCCCGGGTGCGGGTCGGCGTGCAGCAGCCCGGCCCGCTCCGGCGCGGACAGGTGCAGGGTGGCCATCAGCCGGCCCGCCTCGTTCCGCTGCTGCTCGGTGCCCTTCCGGATGATCTCGGCCAGCGGAGTGCCCTCGACCCACTCGGTGACCAGGACCCGGGGCGAGGCGGAGAGGACCGCCGGTACGTAGATCTCCGAGTCGTCGGCGTACGCGGCGGCGAAGGCCCGCTGCGACTCCGCCTCCAGTTCGTAGTCCAGTTCCTCCGTGATCCTTTCCCGCAGCTCGACCAGGAGCGGCTTGACGTCCAGCCCGGGCTGGATGGCCCGGAACATGCCGCCCAGCCGGGAGAGCTGCTTGAGGTCGGCGAGCAGGGCGTCGCCGGCGCCCGGATATTGGATCTTGACAGCCGCGTCCCGGCCGGTGCCGTCCGGCATCCGCCACACCGCCCGGTGCACCTGGCCGATGCTGGCCGCGGCGGCCGGGGAGTCGTCGAAGGTCACGAACCGGTCCCGCCAGGCGGGGCCCAGCTGCTCGGTCAGCACCTTGTGCACGCTCGCCGCCGGCAGCGGCGGCGCGGCCTCCTGGAGCTTGGTCAGGGCCTGCCGGTAGGGCGCGGCGATCTCCTCCGGCAGGGCGGCCTCGAAGACCGACAGCGCCTGGCCGAACTTCATCGCCCCGCCCTTGAGCTGACCGAGGACGCTGAACAGCTGCTCGGCGGTGCGTTGCTGGATCTCCGCCGAGATGACGTCGGAGGCGAGCCCGGTGACGCGCTTTCCCATGCCGAGGACGGTCCGGCCGGCGAAGCCGAGTGGCAGAGCGGCGAGCTTGGCGGTCCGGGACACGGCCCGGCGCGGGATGTCGGTCACTTGGCCATTGTTACCGAACCGGCGTGCCCGCTGCTGCCGTGCGGCCGGGCTGGCCGGCTTGCTCCGCCGTACGTGCCGCAGCCACAGCGGGGGTGCGGGGGCCAGTGGCGGCGCCGGACGTTGCCCGCCGCCATTACCTCGATCGCCCCGCCGAAGGTTTCCGGGGTGCCACCGTCGAGCTGGCCCAGCGCCTCGGCCACGGCGTACGCGGTGGCCGCCAGGAGGGTGCTCGTGGCGCCGGTGGGTGCGGCGGGGCCGCTGGCGAGCTGGGCGGCGAGCGCCGGCCAGTCGGGATCCCGGTCGGCGCGGTGCAGGTCGAGGCAGCGCAGGCAGGGCCCGACCGGCGGGCGGACCAGCGGCCCGACCACCGGGACACCCTCTCGGACGTCGACCAGCAGGTGCGGTTGCCGCCGTTGGGTGTAGCCGGCGGCCAGCAACGCGGCCGGCCGGTCGGTGCCGAGCTGGATCACCAGGTCGGGCCGGTGCCGGCGCAGCGGGCCGGCACCGGTGCCGGGTGCCACCCGTTCCACCGCCGCCTGGACCGCCCGGTCGAGCGGGCGACCGATCTCGCCGGCCATGATGCCGGCGCCGACCAGGTCGACCGGGCGGACCGGGCCGGGCAGGTCGGGATGGATGTGGCCGACGCCGGCCTGGGCCAGGGCGACGGCGATGGCGGCACCGAGCGGGCCGGCACCGGTGACCATCACCCGGGCGGACAGGCGGCGCCGGAGCACCTGGGCCGGGGTCCCCGGAAGTCGGGCGGCGGCGAGCGCCAGCGCGTCGGCCTCTGCGGCGAGCTGGGCCCGCCGGGGGCCGGCGAGGTCCCGGGGCAGGAGCGTGTGCGCCGGTACCACCAGGCCGGCGGTGCGCAGGGCGTCGAGCAGCGCGCGGGCGTGCTCCGGACGGACGCCCGTCCCGGTCACCCCGGTCAGCACCTGCCGTTCGCTGCGGGTGCCGTCGAGCAGGTCGAGCAGCCGCGCGGAGCGTGGGTCCGCCACCTCGACCAGGACGGCCCGCTCCTGGCCGAGCCCGAGTTGGAGGGTGTGCCGGTCACGCCAGAGTCGGTTGAGCCCGGGCAGCAGGGTGGGTCGGGGGGACGGCGGGCGCTCCTTGGACAGCTGCATGGGCACGGATAGTGACCGCTTCCGTGCTGTCCGTCGATCGTTGTCCACAGGTGGGCAGCTCCAGATCCAGGGCTGTCCACAGGATTCGGCGAGATATCCACAACCGGCGGGTAACTGGGTCGGTCGTCCGACAGTTGCGTCGGGAACGCGAACGGGGGTGGCCATCGGCCACCCCCGTTCGCGGTACGCGTACGTCAGACCTTCGCTTTGCCCAGGATGCGGTTCACTGTTGTGCCGCACACCGGACACTTGCCCTTGGCCATGTTCATACCGGTCTTCGAGACCTCGACGCGGCCCTCGAAGTCCCGCTTCTCCTTGCACTTGACGCAGTAACCGTTGTAGGTCTGGGCCTGGTCGGCCACGGTGTGCCCTCCTCGTCTCGTCCGCCGGTCGATACCGGTCCGGCGGGTTCCCGGCGGCGGCCGCGTACGGCGCCCGGCGCTGGGTCTCTTCCCGCGGCCACCCACGTGACCACTGGTTGGCGGACCCTACCCAGGTGTGGGCGGTTCCATGTCAGCTGCGCGTTGCCACTGTGAGCAAGGCGACGTCGAGAGTGTGCACGCCGAATTGGGTCAGATCAGTCAGTTTGGCGGGGACACGCCGACTGGAGGCCCGCAAATTCGCTGGTAGCGCCCCGGAACCGGGGAGCGGCCCCCCGGCGTCGGCCCCGCTGCGATGATCACCTACGGTGGTCGGCGACGTAGGCATGACACCTTGATGACCACCACGAAGGGTGATCGTGACGCCTTTCGTCGGTCCGGCCAGAAAATTTTCGGGACTCCTGGCGACCAATCCCCATTTTCCGGACGCGTGTCGGTGGGTTGACTCTTGCGGATCCCTGGTCACAACGCGTTAGCTTGCCGACGTGACAGCGAACCGAGGCTGCGCGGTCCACTGATGGCTGGGGCGCGGAAGCCGGTCGTCGAGGTACGGCGCAGCCAGCGCCGGCGACGGACGGTGTCCGCCTACCGCGACGGTGAACGGGTCGTCGTCCTCATCCCGGACCAGTTCTCCCGGGCCGAGGAGAGCGAGTGGGTGGACCGGATGCTCGCCCGGCTCGCCGCCCGGGAGGGGCGCCTGGCTCGCTCCGACGGGGAACTGCTGGAACGGGCCGGCCGGCTGATCAAGCTCTACCTCGCCGAGTACGGCGACCAGGCCCTGCCGACCAGCGTCCGGTGGGTGAGCAACCAGAACGGCCGGTGGGGCTCCTGCACCCCGGCGGACCGCTCGATCCGGCTGTCGCACCGGCTCCAGGACATGCCGGACTGGGTGATCGACTACGTCCTGCTGCACGAACTGGCCCATCTCATCGTGCCCAGCCACAACGCCCAGTTCTGGGCCCTGGTCGGCCGGTACCCGAAGACCGAACGCGCCCGCGGCTACTTGGAGGGCGTGGCGGCGGTCTCCGGCACGCCCTGAGCGGCCGCCCCACCAGGGCCGCCTGCGGCTCGGGCCAGGTCGGAAGGTCACGGCACGGGATGGGCGCGGTCGGGCGGGGCGGATGGATCGGAGCCCGGGTTCCCGGCCGGCGTAGGGTCAGGGAATGGCCCGACGTGTGGTGGTGGCGCTGCTCGCACCGGTCGCCTGGGCGCCGCCCGGCGTCGACCCGGTGGACTGGCGTACGGCCCTTGCCGAGGACGTGGTGGATCTGCTCGCCATGCTCAACGAGGTGGAGACCGCGGTGGCGGTGACTCCGGCGGACCGCTGGCTGGCCGAAGCGGTGATCTGGCCCGGCACGGCCGTCTACGAGGTCCCCGAGCCGACCCCGAACGCCGTGTTCGCCGCGCTGGGCGGCCCCGGCGGGTACGAGCAGGCGGCGGTGGTCGTGGGGGATGCTCCTGACCTGCCCGGGCTCACCGTGGGCAAGCTGCTGCGCCCGCTGACCAGCCGTCCGGTCGCGGTCGCCCCGGTCGACGGCGACGCCCCGGGGCTGCTCGGGGTGGCCGCCCGGCTGCCCGTACCGCCGTGGCTGCCGCCGCTGGACCTGGACGCCACGGTGCCCGCGGCCGTGCGCGCCGCGGCGCCCCGCCCCGGCGACCTGGCGGTGGCACCGTCCTGGCACCGGCTGCGCGGTCCGGCGGACCTGGCCCGGCTCGACCCGGCGCTGGGCGGGTGGGAGAACACCCGCGCCCTGCTCTCCGGCGCCGGCCGCCGCGCCTGACGCCGCGAACCCGACAGGAACGTGCGCTTCTGGAACACCGAGCCTGGCCGGCCGGCGCCGTCGCCGGCACCCCGGCGGGGCGTATCAGGAGCGGTTCTCGCCGCCCTCGGTGTCGTCACGGCGGTCTGTCTCGCCCGGGGCCTTCTCCTCCGGACCGCCCGGGGCGGAGAAGTCGAAGTTCTCCAACTCGGTCATCAGGTCGAAGTCGGCCATGGCGAAGGCCACCGGGTCGGCGAAGTCGTCGTCGGAGGGCAGCAGGTCGGGGTGCCCCCACAGCGCGTCCCGGCCGGCGATGCCCCGGTGCTCGGTGAGCGCCGCCCAGAGTGCGGCGGCCTCGCGCAGCCGGCGGGGCCGCAGTTCCAACCCGACCAGCGCGGCGAAGGTCTGTTCGGCCGGCCCGCCGGCTGCCCGGCGGCGGCGGAACGCCTCGCCCAGTGCCACCACGTTCGGCAGCCGCCCGGCGGCGGCGCCGTCCACCACGTGGCAGACCCAGCCCTCGACCAGGGCGAGGGCGGTCTCCAGCCGGGCCAGCGACGCCTTCTGCGCCGGGCTGTCCTCGGGGGTGAAGATGCCCTCCAGGGCTATCGCCTGCATCGACTCCGGGTCGGTCGGATCGACCCGGCCCATCGCCTCCTCGATCGCCTCCCGGTTGACCCGGATGCCGGCCGCGTACGTCTCCACGGCGTTGAGGACGTGCCCGCGCAGCCACGGCACGTGCTCGAACAGCCGCTGGTGCGCCGCCTCGCGCAGGGCCACGTAGAGGCGTACCTCGTCCTCGGGCAGCTCCAGGCCCTCGCCGTAGGTGCGGATGTTGGCCGGGATCAGCGCGGCCGTCCCGGCCGGGCCGAGCGGCAGGCCGATGTCACCGGCGGAGAGCACCTCCGCGGCGAGCGAGCCGAGCGCCTGGCCGAGCTGCCCGCCGAAGAGGGCGCCACCGAGGGTGGCCACCATCGACTGCATCGGGCCGAGCTGGGCCCGGGCCTCCGGCGGCACCAGGTCGCCCATCGCACCGACCATCCGGCTGGCCACCGGGTCGCACAGCTTACGCCAGACGTCGAGCGTCTTGAAGATCCACTCGTTGCGATTCCAGGCCACCGCGGTCCGGATGCCCGAGGGCAGGGCGGAGGCCGGCTCCAGCCAGAGGTCGGCGATGCGCAACGCCTCCTCCACCGCGTTGCGCTCGTACGGCGAGACCGCCGGGTCGCCCGCCGCGGCGAGCTGGCTGGCCGCCACCTGGCGGGCCAGATCCCAGTTGACCGGCCCGCTCCCCGGCGCGGAGAGCAGGTGCTGCAACTGCGACATGAACTGCTGCATCTGCGCGGGGTCGTTGGGGTCGGGCGGCTGCCCACCCGGTAGCGCGAAACCGAACGGAATATCAGGCACGACCTCTACGGTACGCGGGCGACCCTAATTCGGCCTCCGCGCCGCTGGACGGCGCTCCGGACCGAATGAAGGCCGGCGGCCATAATTCGGCCTGCGCGCCTAGACGGCGCTCCGGACCGAATGAAGGCCGGCCACGCCCAGGTCGCCGCTGCCGCCGTTGCGCTGAGGGCGAACGTCGTCGTGGCGGTCGGGAGCAATCGCCCCGCTCGGTACGCTCTGCCGCATGAGACGTCGCGGCGTGACCGTCCTGCTCGGTGCTCTGCTCACCGCTCTGCTCAGCATCGGCGTGCTCGGCGCGCCCGTCCCGTATGTGGTACTCGGTCCCGGTCCGACCGTCGACACCCTCGGGCGGGAGGACGGCAAGGAGGTGATCCAGGTCACCGGCCGGGAGTCCACCGTCTCCACCGGCCAGCTGCGGCTGACCACGGTGGGCGTGCAGCCCAACGTCAAGCTGCGCTCGGCCATCCAGGGCTGGCTCTCCGACGACCAGGCGGTGGTGCCGCGCGAGCTGGTGTACCCGCCGGGGGAGAGCCAGAAGCAGGTCGAACAGCGAAACGCCGAGGACTTCCAGGTCTCGCAGACCAGCGCGGAGACCGCCGCGTTGCGGGAGCTGGGGTACGCGGTGCAGGTCGTGGTCAAGACGGTGGCCGCCGACGGTCCGGCGGCCGGGGTGCTCCGCCCGGGCGACGTGGTGACCTCGGTGGACGGGGAACCGGTGCCGCTGGCCTCCCGGCTGACCGAGCTGATCAGGGCGAAGCCCGCCGGCACGGCGCTGCGGATCGGCTACACCCGCGACGGCGTCGCCGAAACCGCCACCATCACCAGCCGGGAACAGGATGGTCGGCCCCGCATCGGTATCGAGATCGAGCAGCAGCAGCCGCACCCGTTCACCCTCTCCTTCGACCTGAAGGACATCGGTGGGCCCAGCGCGGGTCTGATGTTCGCCCTGGGCATCATCGACAAGCTCACTCCGGAGGACCTGACCGGCGGCCGGGTCATCGCGGGCACCGGCACCATCGACGACGCCGGCCAGGTCGGCCCGATCGGTGGTATCCCGCAGAAACTGGTCGGGGCGAAGCGGGCCGGCGCGACGGTCTTCCTGGTGCCGGCGGCCAACTGTGCCGAGGCGGTGGACAACCGGCAGCCGGATCTGCCGCTGGTGAAGGTCGGCTCGCTCGACGAGGCGCTGGCCGCGCTGGAGACACTGCGTTCCGGGGGCGAGCCGACCCACTGCTGAGCCGCACCACGCCCGGCCCGACGCCGCGCCGCACGGGCAGGTGGCGACAGCTGGCTCGCGGGCCGTACGGTCGGGTCGGGACTCGGTGCATCAGGGTGCGACGCGACCTTGCGCCGACGTATTCAGGAAGACCCCGTACTCTGGGTGCCTGGTCGGAGCCGATCAAGTCAACGTGCGGAGCCAACAGTGGTCATGCGTAGCAGCAGCCCCCTGCCGAGGATGAGCCGACGCGGACGCGTCACGATCGGAGTCCTGATCGGGGTGTTCATACTGTTCACCCTGCTCGGCTGGGGGGTGCAGGCCTGGACAGACTGGCTCTGGTTCTCCGAGGTCGACTACACCGCGGTCTTCCGCGGGGTGATCGTCACCCGACTGCTGCTCTTCCTGGGCGCCAGCCTGGCGATGGCGGCGATCGTCGGGGGCAACCTCTGGCTCGCGCAACGGTTGCGCCCCCGACACCGGCCGCACTCGCCGGAACAGGCCACCCTGGAGCGCTACCGGATGCTGCTCGGCCCCCGGCTCGGGCTGTGGATCACGGCCGCTGCCGTGATCGTCGGGCTCTTCGCCGGGCTGTCGGCGCAGAGCCGCTGGAACCAGTGGCTCCTTTTCCTGAACGGCGGTGAGTTCGGTGTCGCCGACCCGGAGTTCGGCGTCGACGTCGGCTTCTACGTCTTCCAGCTGCCGTTCTGGCGGTTCCTGCTCGGGCTCGGCTTCACCGCGGTGGTGCTGGCGCTGATCGGCTCGCTGGCCGTGCACTACCTCTTCGGCGGGGTGCGCCTGCAGGGCGTGGGTGACCGGATGAGCAACGCGGCCCGGGCCCACCTGAGCACGCTGGTCGCGGTCTTCGTCCTGCTCAAGGCGGTCGCGTACGTGCTCGACCGGCGGTCGATGCTGCTGGAGTACAACGACGGCGTGGGCGTCTACGGCGCCGGTTACGCCGACATCAACGCGCTGCTGCCGGCCAAGGAGATCCTCGCCTACATCTCCGTGGTGGTGGCGATCGCGATCATCGTGTTCTCCAACGCCTGGATGCGGAACCTGGTCTGGCCGGGCATCTCCCTGGCGCTGCTCGGCGTCTCCGCGGTGGCGATCGGCGGGATCTACCCCTGGGCGGTGCAGACCTTCGAGGTCAAGCCCAGCGCCCGGGACAAGGAGGCGCCGTACATCCAGCGCAGCATCGACGCCACCCGCGCGTCGTACGGGCTGGACGTTGCCCAGCACTCGGCGTACGCGGCCAGCAACCTCACCCCGCAGGAGAGCCTGGCCACCGACACCTCGGTGGTGCCGAACGCCCGGCTGCTCGACCCGCAGCTGGTCAGCGAGACCTACACCCAGCTCCAGCAGGTCCGTGGCTTCTACGACTTCGGCCCCAAGCTCGACATCGACCGGTACACGGTCAACGGCAAGACCCAGGACTACGTGGTCGGCGTACGCGAGATCAACTACCGCGAGCTGACCGCCCAGCAGAGCAACTGGATCAACCGGCACACCGTCTACACCCACGGGTACGGGGTGGTGGCCGCCCCCGCCAACCAGGTGGTCTGCGGTGGCCAGCCGTACTTCGTCTCCGGCTTTCTCGGCGAGCGGGCGCAGGAGTCCTGCTCCTCGCCCACCGACCAGATCCCGGCGAGCCAGCCCCGGATCTACTACGGCGAGCGGATGCAGGACGGCGACTACGCCATCGTCGGCAAGCCCAACCCGGACGCCAACCCGGCGGAGTTCGACCGGCCCGCCGGCGAGAGCGGCGAGGGACGCGAGTCGTACTACACCTACAGCGGTGAGGGCGGCGTCGACATCGGGTCGTTCACCCGGCGGCTGCTCTACTCGATCAAGGAGCAGGAGCCGAACTTCCTGCTCTCCGAGGCGGTCAACGAGAACTCCAAGCTGCTGTACGTGCGTAACGCGCGGGACCGGGTGGAGAAGGTCGCACCGTTCCTCACCCTGGACGGCGACCCGTACCCGGCGGTGGTGGACGGGCGGGTGAAGTGGATCGTGGACGGCTACACCACCGCCGCCACCTACCCGTACGCCGAGCGGGTCAATCTTCAGCAGGAGACCACCGACGAGCTGACCGGCCGGGGCACCATCCAGCTGGCCCGGGAGAACGTCAACTACATCCGCAACTCGGTCAAGGCGACCGTCGACGCGTACGACGGCACGGTCACCCTCTACGAGTTCGACGAGAACGACCCGGTGCTCAAGGCGTGGAACAAGGCCTTCGGTGGCGACCTGATCAAGCCCCGCGCCGAGATCCCGCCGTCGCTGGCCGACCACTTCCGGTACCCGGCCGACCTGTTCAAGGTGCAGCGCAACCTGCTGACCCGGTTCCACGTCACCAGCCCCGGCGACTTCTACTCCGGTCAGGACTTCTGGCAGGTGCCGAACGTGCCGGACGCGCCGGACAGCGGGGTCAAGCAGCCGCCGTACTACCTCTACACCCAGTTCCCCGGGCAGGAGGCGCCGCGCTTCCAGCTGACCAGCGCGGTCACCCCGAACGGCCGGCAGAACCTGGCCGCGCTCATCTCCGCGTCGTACCAGGACGGGAAGCCGACGTTGCAGGTGCTGGAGTTGCCTGACCAGACCCGGGTCTCCGGCCCGGTGCAGGTGCACCAGCAGATGACCAACAACGCCAACATCCGGCAGCAGTTGAACCTGCTCTCCTCGAACCAGGCCCAGGTGCAGTACGGCAACCTGCTCTCGCTGCCCTTCGGCAACGGGATGCTCTACGTGGAGCCGGTCTACGTCAAGAGCAACCAGCAGGACGCGTACCCGCTGCTGCAGAAGGTGCTGCTCTCCTACGGTGACGGCGGTTCCTTCGTGGTGCTGGCCGACAATCCGGCCGACGGCATCAAGCAGCTCGTCGAGCAGGGCAAGCGGTGGGCGGCCGGCAACCCGCCGCCCACCGACGGCGAGAACCCGCCCTCTGACGGGGGAGAACCCTCGGCCACTCCGTCGCCCACGCCGACGCCCACCGAGGCACCGCCGCTCACCGGCGAGCTGGGGGCGGCCGCCGACCAGGTGCGGACGGCGATCACCGAGGTACGGGCCGCGCAGGCGTCCGGCGACTTCGAGCGGTACGGCCGGGCGCTCAAGGCGCTGGACGACGCGCTGACCGCGTTCCAGCAGGCCCAGCAGGTGGCCGGTGGTAACAACGCGCCGAGTACCCCGACGCCGACCGGTAGCCCGTAACCGGCCGGCTGATGATTGACCGGCAGGGCCCGCGGCCCGGCGATCCCCGATCGCCGCCGCGGGCCCTGCTGGTTGTGTGGCTGCGGATGGCGCGGCGCGGGGCCGTTCCGTGGTCGTTTTGCGGTGGCCGGGGGTGGTGCGCTACGGTGGATCTACCGACGCGGGGTGGAGCAGCTCGGTAGCTCGCTGGGCTCATAACCCAGAGGTCGCAGGTTCAAATCCTGTCCCCGCTACTGCGAAACAGAGGCCCCGGATCTTTCCGGGGCCTCTGTCGTTTCCCGGCCCCGGTTGCCGGCGCCGGGGCTGGGGTCGGGGTGGTCGGGCCGTTTGCGCCGAGAATCGTCGGGTGGGGCGTTGGGGGTGGGGGGGCGCGAAGAGGGCGGGAACGGATGGGGTAGGCTGGTTCTACCGACGCGGGGTGGAGCAGCTCGGTAGCTCGCTGGGCTCATAACCCAGAGGTCGCAGGTTCAAATCCTGTCCCCGCTACTACGGAACAGAGGTCCCGGATCTTTCCGGGGCCTCTGTTCGTTTCCAGGCGAGCCGAGCTGACTGGCCGACGTCGACACGAACTCCGTTCGCCGGCTGCGGTTGCGTGCCTCGGCGAGGATGGGGCCATGTCTTCCTTCGGCAAGTGGTGGGGGCGGCTCGGCACGCTCCTGGGTGCGGTCGTGCTGTCGGTGTTCGTCCCGGTCGCGGCGTGGGCCTCGACCGGCACCGGGGAACTGGTCGTCGAGGCGGCCCGGCGGCGCGGGCGTGGCTTCGGGTTCTTCGGTTTCCTGAGCCTGCTCTGCTGCCTGGCGGTGGTGGCGGTGATCGTCCTGCTGGTCCTCCGGCTCACCCGCGGTCGTCGCGGCGGACCCCCGCGCTGACCGACCGGCCACCGCGCCGACCCCTGAACCACCGCGCTGACCTGCTGGTCACGCCGTTGGGTGGGATGGTTGCCAGGCCCGGTTCCGGCGCCGTGCCGGCCCCCGTCGGGCGTCAGGTCCGGCAACGGGGGTACGCCGGCAGCGTGGTCTACTTGTGCCCGTGGAACTTCTGCACTCAGGCAAGGTGAGGGACGTCTACGTCGACGGCGACGATCTGATCCTGGTCGCCTCGGACCGCATCTCCGTCTACGACGTGGTGCTGCCGACCCCGATCCCGGACAAGGGCAAGCTGCTCACCGCGCTGTCGCTGTGGTGGTTCGAGCAACTGGCCGACCTGGTGCCCAACCACGTCATCTCGGCCACCGACGTGCCGGCCGAGTTCGCCGGCCGGGCGATCCGTTGCCGCCGGCTGGAGATGCTTCCGGTGGAGTGCGTCGCCCGGGGCTACCTCACCGGCGGCGGCCTGAATGAGTACGAGCGCACCGGCGCGGTTTCCGGCGTCAAACTGCCGCGGGGCCTGGTCGAGGCGTCCATCCTGCCCGAGCCGATCTTCACTCCCTCGACCAAGGCGCCGATGGGGGAGCACGACGAGCCGATGACCTTCGCGGAGGTGGTCGACAAGGTCGGCGTGGACACCGCCGACCGGCTGCGGCAGCTGACCATCGACGTGTACTGCCGGGGCACCGAACTGGCCGCCGAGCGGGGCATCCTGGTCGCCGACACCAAGATCGAGCTGGGCTGGGCGCCGGACGGCACCCTGGTCCTCGGCGACGAACTGCTCACCCCGGACTCGTCCCGGTTCTGGCCGGCCGAGTCCTACCAGCCGGGTCGCCCGCAGTTCTCCTACGACAAGCAGTACGTGCGGGACTGGGCAGCCGCGAGCGGCTGGGACAAGCGGAGCCCGGCGCCCGAGGTGCCGGCCGAGGTGGTCGAGGCCACCCGGGCCCGCTACGTGGACGTCTACGAGAAGCTCACCGGCAACCGCTGGGAGTGACCTTCACTCGCCGCGGTGGCGACCGATGTGCTGCTCGGTTGAGACGGTCGCGGTGGTGATGCGTACCGTGGTGCCGGCCGGGCCGGTGTCGACGTCCATCGCGTCGGTCAGCTCGCGGGCCAGCCAGAGGCCCCACCCACCGGCCGTGTCCGGCGCCGGGCGGCTGCGGTCGTCGAGGCGTTGAACGCTGATGCCCTGACCGTGGTCGGAGACCTCGCACAGCACCAGTCCGGGCTCCTCCCACAGCCGCAGCCAGCCCCGGCCCCCGCCGTGCCGCACCGCGTTGGTGATCAGCTCGTTGACGGCGAGCACGAAGTCGTCCAGGCGCTCGTTCCGCAGCCCGGCGGCACGCGCGCAGGAGGTGACCGAGTGGCGAAGCTCGGTCACCTGGGCCTGGTCGAAGGCGTCGGCGATCAGGAGGGCATGTTCGATGGGCACCACCGTACGCGGTGTGCGGGGTTCTCCGTTCGTCATGGCCCCGTCCCGACAGGAGATCGCAGAGGTTTACGCGGCATTTACCACCGTACGGCAGGGTTCACCGAACCGCATCGGGCGTAGGCTGGGCCGCGGGGCCTGTGGCATGGTGACGCACGTGCCCGCGCCCGGTGGTTTCGAGGTCCCGCTCTGGCGGGCCGTCGCCGTGTTCCGGGTGGCCTCCCTGGCGTACGTCTGCGTGGTGGTGCTCCGCGACGCGGACCGGTACGCCCACCCGCTCGTCGCCGGCGCGCTGGTGCTGGTGATGGCGGCCTGGACCGCGGTCACCGCGGTCGGCTACGCCGCCCCGGCCCGGCGCGGCTGGCCGCTGCTCCTCGCCGACCTCGGGGTCGTCGTGGCGCTCCTGTTGGTCACCCCGTGGGTGATGGGACGGCCCGCGCTCGCCGCCGGCCTGCCGACCCTGACAGTGGCCTGGCTGGGCGGGCCGGTGCTGGCCTGGGCCGTCTCCGGCGGGCGGCGGCGCGGCGCGGTCGCCGCGCTGGTACTCGGAGCGACCGACCTGGCTACCCGGGGCATGGCCACCCCGAGCGCCATCAACGGCGCGATCCTGATGCTGCTCGCCGGCGTGGTGGTCGGGCACGTCGCCCGGTTGACAGTGACCGCCGGGGAACGGTTGCAGCGGGCCGTCGAACTGGAGGCCGCCACCCGGGAACGGGAGCGGTTGGCCCGCGACATCCACGACTCGGTGCTCCAGGTGCTCGCCCTGGTGCAGCGGCGTGGCGCCCGGCTCGACGGCGAGGCCGGGGAACTGGCCCGGCTGGCCGGCGAACAGGAGGCGGCGCTGCGCGCCCTGATCTCCGGGGCCGGGCCGCTGCCGGCCGGCACCGCCGACGCACCGGTGGACCTGCGCGCGCTGCTCGGGCGGTACTCCTCGGCCACCGTCTCGCTGTCCGCCCCGGCCACCCCGGTGCCGCTGCCCCCGATGACGGCCCGCGAGCTGGCCGCCGCCGCCGGGGCGGCGCTGGACAACGTGGCCCGGCACGGTGGCGGACGGGCCTGGGTGCTGGTCGAGGACGAGGGCTCGGCGGTGACCGTGTCGATCCGGGACGAGGGCCCGGGCTTCACGCCGGAGCGGCTCGCCGAGGCCGCGGCCCAGGGGCGGCTGGGCGTGGCCCAGGCGATCCGAGGCCGGCTGGCCGACCTCGGCGGGACCGCCCGGATCAGCGCCACCCCGGGCAGCGGCACCGAGGTCGAGCTCACCGTGCCGAGGAGGGAACCGTGAGCGGCGTACGCGTGATGGTCGTCGACGACCACCCGATGTGGCGGGAAGGGGTGGCCCGCGACCTCGCCGAGGCCGGCCATCAGGTGGTGGCCAGCTGCGGAGAGGGGCGCCAGGCGATCCGGGTGGTCGCCGCGGCACGTCCCGACGTGGTGGTGCTCGACCTGCAACTGCCGGACGTCTCCGGGGTGGAGGTGATCCGTGGGCTGCTCGCGGCCCGGCCCGAGGTGCGGGTGCTGATGCTCTCCGCCAGCGGCGAACAGCAGGGCGTCCTGGACGCGGTGAAGGCGGGTGCCACCGGCTATCTGCTCAAGTCCGCCGCGCTGGCGGAGTTCCTGGACGCGGTGCGCCGTACCGCCGCCGGGGAACCGGTCTTCACGCCCGGACTGGCCGGGCTGGTCCTCGGTGAGTACCGCCGGTTGGCCGCCGTCCGGGAGCGCGCGCCGGCCGGCACCGAGGACCCGGCACCCCGGCTCACCGAACGGGAGACCGAGGTGTTGCGGCTGGTGGCCAAGGGGATGTCCTACAAACAGATCGCCGAACGGCTCGGGCTGTCGCACCGGACGGTGCAGAACCACGTGCAGAACACGCTTGGCAAGCTCCAGCTGCACAACCGGGTCGAACTGACCCGGTACGCGATCGAACGCGGGCTGGACGGCTGAGAGATCGTCGCCCGGGGTTTCCCGACAATCTCTGAGCGGGGCTCAGACCGAGTGCGGCGGGCGGGTTTCGTGCACGGCGAGTTCCTCGGCGCTGGCTCCGCCGCCGGCCGCACCCGCGTCGTACGCGATCGAATCGGTCTCCTGGTCGGTGTGCGTCCCCTCGTCCGGTTCGACCAGCCGGCCCACCGTGGCGTCCGCCACGCTGCCCAGCTGGCCGTGGTCGTAGAGCGAGACCGGAGAGTGCGGGTCGGAGGTGGGGCCCGGGTCGATGATGTCGGCGTCGAGCTGCGCCTGCGCCGCCTGCTCCCGGCTGTCCGCCTCGGCCGCGATGTCCGGGTCGACCGGACCGGCCAGCGGATCGTCGACCGCCAGCTCGAACTGTTCCCGGCTCAGCTTGTAGTCCAGCGACTCACCGTCGAGCTGCTCGTCGGCGGTGGTACCGAACTCGTCGACGGCCACCGGCGTCCGGTCGGCGGGCAGCTGGGCCGGCGCCGGGCCGTCCGCCTCCCGTCCGGTCAGCACGTCGTCCCGGGCCGTCGAGTCGTCGTCGGCCGTGTCAGGCAGGCCGTCGGCCTCGGGATCGGACACCGGGGTCGGGTACTCGTCGTCGCGCATACCTGACCACTACCCGCTGCCCTCCCGCCGTAACCGGCGCCACCCCGACGATCGGGCCGCGCCGGTGGTCACCACCCGGGCGGCAACGCCTCGGGTCAGGGCATCCGTCACCGGTACCCCGAGGTGCCGGGGTCATGCCGCCGGCCGTATCCCGATCTGCCAGGTTTCGGCTCCCGGGACGCCGGTTAATGGGACGCTCTGACCGGAGGAACCACCGCATCATCCGCATGGAGGTGAGACCCGTGCGCGTCGGCCTCGTCTGCGCCCACGCCGCTGTGCCGCCGGCCGGCGACGGTACCGTCGTCGGCACCTACCAGCACATCGCGCGGGTGGCCGCCGAACTGGTCGGACGAGGTCACGACGTCCGGGTGTACGCCCGCAGGGACGACCCGGAGGCAGCCGACAGCACCACCGTCGACGGCTACCGGGTGGAGCGGGCGACGATCGGTCCGGCCGCGCAGATACCCACCGCCGACCTGGTGCCGTACGTGGCCGAGTTCGGCCAGTGGCTGGCCGACCGGTGGGCGGGGGACTGGACGCCGGAGGTGGTGCATGGTCACTACTGGGTCGGCGGGCTGGCCGCGGCGCACGCCGTGCGGGAGACCGACATCCCCGTGGTCCAGACATTCCACTCGATCGGGATGGAGCAGCTGCGTCACCTCGGCCCGCAGTACGACGGGCCGGGCAACCGCATTCCGCTGGAACGGGCGCTGACCAGGGCGGTGGACATCGCGGTCGCGCAGTGCAACGACGAGGTGGACGAGCTGACCCGGATGGGCCTGCAACGCACCTCGGTCGCGATGGTGCCGACCGGCGTGGACACCGAGCGGTTCCACCCCGACGGCGAGGCGGCCCCACGAGACCAGCGGCCCAGGATCCTCTCGGTGGGTGGGCTCTCCCGCGGCCACGGCCAGGACGACCTCATCCGCGCGATGCGGCTGGTCGGCGACGCGGAGCTGGTGATCGCCGGAGGGCCGCCGGCCGAGCGGCTGGCCAACCACGCCGAGGCCCGCCGGCTGCGCGAACTGGCCGAGCGCCTCGGCGTGGGCGAGCAGGTGCACCTGGTGGGGGTGGTGCCGCACGACCAGATGGCCACCTGGTACCGCTCGGCCGACGTGGTCGCCTGCACACCGCACTACTCCTCCGCCGGCCGGGTGTCGCTGGAGGCGATGGCCTGTGGTGTTCCGGTGGTCGGCTACGCCATGGGTGGGATCGCCGACGCGGTGGTCGACGAGGTCACCGGCAAGCTGGTGCCGCCCGGCGATGTACGCGCGCTCGGGATGACGCTGCGCCGGCTGCTCACCGACAACGCGGGCCGGTTCGCGTACGGGCACGCCGCAGTGGACCGGGTCCGGTGCAGCTACACCTGGGAACGGACCGCGGGTGCCCTGGAGCGGCTCTACGAGCGGGTGGTGGGCCGGCGCAAACCGGTCGAGGCGGCCTGAGCCGGGTTACCCGGTTCGGTGTTGGGCCGGGGCCCTTCCGCTACCGCAGGCGTCAACAGAGGGCCCTTCGTCCGGTCCACCACGGCCCGGGTCGTCTCCCGGGCGACGGCGTGGTGGTGCTGTGGTTCGGCGTACCGGGTGAGCCCGATGACCGCGGCGAGGGTGACCAGGAAGCCGATGCCGGCGAGCCACTCCCGGCCCGGCCAGATCTTGTCGTTGAGCAGCAGCAGACCGACGATCGCGGCGGGCACCGCCCCGGCGGCGTCCATGGCGGCCACCGCCGCCGTGGTGGAACCCCGCTGCATCGCCAGCCCGAGCAGCAGCTGGCCGACGATCGAGTGGGCGATCAGCAGGTGGAGCAGCGGGTCGGCGAGCAAGGCGTCCCAGCTCGTCGCGGAGGCCAACGGCCGGGCGGCCACCGCGGCGGCGGAGAAGGCCAGTCCGGCCAGCGAGCCGAGCGCCACCGACCCGGGCGCGCCGTGCAGCCGGACCGCGAAGAAGCCCAGCACCGCGATCACCGCGAGGGTCACCAGCAGGGTGATCATGCCCGCGGTGCCGAGCGGTTTCGACGGCGCCGGCCGCGCGGACAGCACCAGCGCGGTGATCCCGGCGAAGAGCAGCAGCAGCAGCACGACCTCGGCCACCGGCAGCCGCCACTTCAGCACCAGCACGCCGAGGATGGCGGTGACCCCCAACCCGGCCGCCACGCTCGCCTGCACCAGGAACAGCGGTAGGTCCCGCCGGGCGAGGAAGGCCAGCACGAACCCGCCGACCTGGCAGGCCAGCCCGACCAGGTAGGTGCGATGCCCGGCCAGGCGGAGCAGCAGCCCGGGGTCGAAGGTGCGGTGCACGGTGGTGCGGGTCGCGGCGACCGACTGCAACAGGTTGGCGACGCCGTACGCGACGATCATCGCCGCCAGGAAACACCAACCCGAGGTAGCCACCTGGCGAGGATAGAGGCTACCCGGCGTCAGCGCGCGGGGGGCCGACCGAGCCGGTCGAGGATGTCGGGATGCAGCGCTCCGTTGCTGGCCACGGCGCTGTTCTCGCCGCCGGCCGGGGCGGGACGGCCAGCCAGATCGGTGAATGTCCCGCCGGCCTCGGTCACGATGGGTACCAGCGCGGCCACGTCCCAGAGCGACAACTCGGGCTCGATCATCACGTCCAGCGCGCCCTCGGCCAACAGCATGTAACCGTAGAAGTCGCCGTAGGCCCGGCTGCGCCAGGTGTCCCGCATCAGCTGGAGCACCGGCTCCAGTCGCCCGGCGTCCTCCCAGCCGCCCAGCGAGGAGTAGCACAGGCTCGCGTCGGCCAGCTTCGTCACCCCGGAGACCCGGATCGGCTCGCCCCGGGACGCGTCCGGCCCGGCGTACGCCCCGGCGCCGCGCGCCGCCCACCAACGGCGGCCCAGCGCGGGCGCGGAGACCAGCCCGGCGACCGGCCGGCCGTCCTCGAGCAGCGCGATCAGGGTGGCCCAGACCGGCACTCCCCGGACGAAATTCTTGGTGCCGTCGATCGGATCCACCACCCACTGCCGAGTGCCGGCGGCCGGCGTCGCACCGTACTCCTCGCCGAGCAGGCCGTCACCCGGCCGGTGTTCGGCCAGCAGGGCACGGATCTCGCGTTCCACCGCGGTGTCCGCGTCGGAGACCGGGGTCAGGTCGGGTTTCGACTCGACCCGCAGGTCGAGCGCGCGGAACCGGGCCCTGGAGATGGCGTCGGCGGCGTCGGCGAGTCGGTGGGCGAGGGCGAGGTCGTCGGCGTACCCGGTCATGCCGGACACCGTAGCGACGCCCACCCCGGCCGGCCGCCGGGGGCTGACCGGGTCACTCCGCACGTCCGCGTGGGTCGGCCTCGCCGTGCGGGTCGGTCTCGCCGGCCCGGGAGGCCAACAACCGACGGTACGACGTCAGCCGGCGCGGATCCGCCCGCCCCTGCGCGACCCAGGCGGCGAGGGCGCAGTCGATCTCGTCGGCGGCGTGCGGACAGTTCGCCGGGCAGTCGACGGTGGCCTCGACCAGGTCCGGGAAGCCGTGCAGCAGGCTCTCGGCCGAGACGTGCGCCAGCCCGAAGCTGCGTACGCCGGGGGTGTCCACGATCCAGCCCGGGTCGTCCTGCGCGCCGGGCAGGGCGGGCAGCCGCAGCGCCACCGCACTGGTCGAGGTGTGCCGGCCCCGGCCGATGGCGCTGACCGTGCCGACCGCCCGGTCGGCCTCCGGCACCAGGCGGTTGACCAGCGTCGACTTGCCGACCCCGGAGTGCCCGACGAGTACCGAGAGCCGGCCGGCGAGCAGGCTGCGCAGGGCGTCCAGCGGCGAGTCCGGTCGGATCAGCACGTACGGCAGCTCCAACTCGGTGTAGTAGTCGAGCACCGCCTCCGGACCGGCCAGGTCGGCCTTGGTCAGGCAGAGCAGCGGCTCGATGTCCGCGTCGTACGCGGCCACCAGGCAGCGGTCGATGAACCCGGTGCGGGGCGGCGGGTCGGCCAGCGCGCTGACGATCACCAGCTGGTCGGCGTTGGCGACGACAACCCGTTCCAGCCGCCCCTCGGCGGTGCTGGCGTCGTCCTCGGCGGTACGCCGCAGCACGGACCGGCGTGGCTCGATCCGGACGATGCGGGCCAGCGCCCCGGGCGCTCCCGAGGTGTCGCCGACCAGGCCGACCCGGTCGCCGACCACCACCGACTTGCGCCCCAGCTCGCGGGCGCGCATCGCGGTGACGGTGGGGATCTCCTGCCCGGCTACGGCCAGCACGCAGGTGTACCGTCCCCGGTCCACCGCGATGACGAAGCCGTCCTTCGCGTCCTCGTGCCGGGGCCGGGTGCGGGTACGCGGACGCGAGGACTTGCCCGGCCGAATCCGGACGTCGTCCTCGTCGTACTCGCGTCGCCTGGTCGCCAGGGCCGCCCTTTCCGCTCGCTCAGCTCTTGCCGGTCACCATTGCCGACCATAGTGCCGGGAACTCGGGCATGGTCTTCGAGGTGCACGCCACATCATCCAACTCGATGCCGGGCACGGCGAGACCGGCCACCGCCGCCGCGTGCGCCATCCGGTGGTCGTGGTAGGTGCGGAACACCCCGCCGCGCAGCGGCCGGGGCCGGATCTCCAGACCGTCGCGCGACTCGGTGATGTCCGCGCCGAGCGTGGTGAACTCGCGGGTCAGCGCGGCCAGCCGGTCGGTCTCGTGCCCACGGATGTGGCCGACCCCGGTGAGCACGGAGGGGGAATCGGCGAGCATCGCCAGCGCGGTCAGCGCCGGGGTCAGCTCGCTGACGTCCGACAGGTCGGCGTGCAGGCCGCGGACCGTCCCGGTGCCCCGCACGGTGAGCCCCTCGGTGGTGAGCGTCACCTCCGCACCCATCTGCTGCAGCAGCGAGCGGAGCCGCTCCACCGGCTGGGCGCTGCCGCGCGGCCAGCCCTGCAGGGTCACCTCGCCGCCGGTGACCAGGGCGGCGGCGAAGAACGGCACCGCACCGGAGAGATCCGGTTCGACCTCCCAGCCGCGCCCGGTCAGCGGGCCCGGCTCGACCACCCAGACGTCGGGGGTGCTGTCGTCGACCGCCGCACCGGCGGCGCGCAGCATCTGCACGGTCATCCGCAGGTGGGGCGCGGAGGGTACGGGCGGACCGACGTGCCGGACCACCAGCCCGCGGTCGAAGCGGGGCGCGGCCAGCAGCAGCCCCGAGACCAGCTGGCTGGAGGCGGAGGCGTCGATCACCACCTCGCCACCGGTCACCCGACCCGTGCCCCGGACCATCAGCGGCAGGCTGCCGGCCCCGGTGGTTTCGATGCGTACCCCGAGCGAGCGCAGCGCCTCGATCAACGGCCCGAGCGGCCGGGTACGGGCGTACGGGTCGCCGTCGAGGGTGACCTGTCCCTCGGTCAGCCCCGCCACCGGGGGCACGAAGCGCATGATCGTGCCGGCGAGCCCCACGTCGACGTGGGCCGGGCCGACCAGCCGGTGCGGTCGTACCAGCCAGCGTTCGTCGTCGGCGATCGACACGTGTGCGCCCAACGCCCGCAGGCCGGCGGCCATCAGCTCGGTGTCCCGGGCGCGCAGCGGCTTGGCCAGCGTCGACGGGCCGGTGGCCAGCGTGCTGAGCACCAGGGCCCGGTTGGTCATCGACTTGGAGCCCGGCAGGCGCAGCGACGCCGACACCGGATCGCTGGCCGTCGGGGCGGTCCACGGCTGTAGCGGCCGGGTCGCGGTCAGGTTCCCCACAGCTACATTCTGCCGTGTCGTGGCCGTGGATGACCGCTGCCGTCCGCGTCGCTCCCGGTGGACGGGACAGCCGTCCGACCGGCGGCGCGCTAGCGTGTGCGGCATGTGCGGGAGGTACGCCACGACCCGGAGCGCCGGTGACCTGAGTGGCTTGTTCGACTCCGCCGACGAGACCGGCGGTCGGCTCGTCGCCGATCACAACGTCGCGCCTACCGACCCGGTGCCACTGGTCCGGGTGAGTTCCGAGGGGCACCGCGCGCTCTCGCTCGGCCGGTGGGGGTTGGTACCCGGGTGGTCCCGGTCGGCCGCCGGCGCCGCGCGCATGATCAACGCCCGGGCCGAGACGGTCGCCACCAGCCGGGCGTACGCCCCCGCCTTCGCCCGCCGGCGGTGCCTGGTCCCGGCCGACGGCTGGTACGAGTGGGTCCGCCAGCCGGGCGGGACGAAGCAGCCGTACTACATGACCCCGCTGGACGGCTCGGTGCTCGCCTTCGCCGGCATCTGGTCGGTCTGGGACGGCCCCGGCGGCCCGTTGCTGACCTGCAGCGTGCTGACCACCGCCGCGCTCGGCGACCTGGCCGAGGTACACGATCGGATGCCGCTGCTGCTGCCGCCCGAGCGGTGGGCGAGCTGGCTGGGCGCGGCCGGCGATCCGGCCGACCTGCTCGCCCCGCCCTCGCTCGACTGGCTCGCCGGCTTGGAGGTCCGGCCGGTGGGGCAGGCGGTGGGCGATGTCCGCAACGACGGCCCGGAGTTGACCGCCCGGGTGCCACTGGAACGCCGTGCCGAGCCGGGGAGTATGACGCTGTTCTGATTACGGAACGCGCATTGTCGGGAGTGATTTGCCGCGGTTGCGGGTGAAAGTTCACTCGATTGTTTTGCCAACTTCCCGGCAGAGTCTTGTCCCCGCGCCAACAAGTGCGATACAACACAGCGCCGGTGGTGGGTGTCGTTCGCGTCAGGTGAACGACCGACATCGATATTGCTGGTCCCACGGGGGAGGTGGGTGGATGACACGGGCGCGTATGCCCCGTCCGCACGAGGTGGCCGCCGCGCGGCGTGATCCGCGACTGCTGCGAGCGCTGCGTGAACGGCGACAGGATGAAGCCTGGCGCACCAGGGGCACCTGTCAGAGTGTCGACCCGGAGACATTCTTTCCGGCGCCGAACGAGCCGGCCGACGCTGCCGTGGCACTGTGCCGAAGCTGCGACGTGCAGGGCTCCTGCCTGGCCTGGGCGTTGGAGGTCGGCGATTGTCACGGCGTGTGGGGTGGCACCACCCCGCGTGAACGGCGGGCGATGCTGGTGGCCTGGCGCGGCGAGGTGCAACCCGATCCGGATGCCGCCAGCGAGGCGGGCCCGCCGGTACGCGATCGACTGCTCACCCTGGTCCCGCTGAGCTGACCACTCGTTGAGCTGACCGCCGGGGCGCGGCACCGCTGAGCCGGCGAACCCTTTTCAACCCTGGACCAGGCGGCGCCTGCGTCCCGACCACCCCCTGCGGCCATCGCCGGCCGCAGGGGAGGTCGAAGAGGGTTCAATGGGTCGGTGCCGTACGACGATCTCTTCGACACCCCGCGCGGTCCGGCGCGGGTCGATACCGACCTGCCCTCCGGCCCGCCCCGAGCGCTGCTGGTGCTCGGGCACGGCGCGGGCGGTGCTGTCGACGCCCCGGACCTGCTGGCGCTCCGCGACGCGGCGGTCGCCGCCGGGTCGGTCGTGGCCCGGGTGACCCAGCCGTACCGGGTCGCCGGCCGGCGCGCGCCGGCTCCCGCCGGGCATCTCGACGAGGCGTGGACCGCCGTGCTGGCCGTGCTGCGGGCCCGCCATCCGGGCGTACCTCTGGTGGTGGGTGGCCGGTCGAGCGGGGCGCGCGTGGCCTGCCGGACCGCCACCGCCGTGGGCGCCGCCGGGGTGGTCGCGCTCGCCTTTCCGCTGCACCCACCCGGGCGGCCGGAGCGCAGCCGGGCCGGGGAACTGGCCACCGGCGTACCGACCCTGGTGGTCAACGGCGACCGGGACCCGTTCGGCATGCCAAAGCCGGGGCCGGAAGTGCGGGTGGTGGTCCGGCCGGGGGAGCGGCACGACCTGCGCGGCGACCCGGTCGGCACGGCCGCGGTGGTGGTCGACTGGCTACGCGAGCACGGTTGGGCGCGGGGCTGACCGCTTCCGCACCCGGCGACCGCCCGTCGGCACGCCACGCTGGCGCCTTTCCGCCGGCCGTCGGGTGTCGGGTGCCGGCGCCGTTCCGGTCGTTGCCAGAGCGGCACGCCGCGCTGGCGCGTTTCCGCCGGCCGCGCCGGGTCGTTGCACCCGATGGTGTCGGGCGTCCGGTCTGGGCGGCGACATCGGGCTCCCAGGCCCTTCCTGGTCCCAGCCGCGGTGTACCCCGTGGCCGGGACCAGGAACGGGGGCGGGACGGAATGTCCGGGCCCACCCCGGGCGTTGAACCCCTCGGACGACCACTGTGCGAGGGGGGACCGGTGCCGACGGAGATCCGGAACGAGCGGGAGGCTCGGCAGCTGAGGCAGCTGCTGGCCGGCCCGGAGTGGCCGGCGGCGGTGCCGCCGGTCGAGGTGGCGACGGGCACACCCGTCGGAACCGAATCTTCTGGTAGGCCCGGACGCGTATCCTCGGCGAGGAAGCATCCGACCCGAGGGGATGTGCGGTTGACCACCGAGAAGACGGACGAGCGCAGGGCCCGGTTCGAGCGGGACGCAATGCCATTCGTCGATCAGCTGTACGCGGCCGGCCTACGGATGACGCGTAACCCGGCGGATGCCGAGGACCTGGTCCAGGAGACCTACCTCAAGGCGTACGCGGCCTTCCACCAGTTCGAGCAGGGCACGAACCTCAAGGCCTGGCTCTACCGGATCCTGACCAACACCTACATCAACTCGTACCGGAAGCGGCAGCGCCAGCCGGTGCAGGCGCCGACCGACGAGATCACCGACTGGCAGCTCGCCGAGGCGGAGTCGCACACCTCCAGCGGGCTGCGGTCCGCCGAGACCGAGGCGCTCGACCGGCTGCCCGACAGTGATGTCAAGGAGGCCCTCCAGCAGCTGCCGGAGGAGTTCCGGCTGGCCGTCTACCTGACCGATGTCGAGGGCTTCTCCTACAAGGAGGTCGCCGACATCATGGGCACGCCGATCGGTACCGTGATGTCGCGGTTGCACCGAGGCCGTCGTAATCTGCGCAAGCTGCTTGAGGGCTACGCCGCGGAGCGCGGCTTCTCCGCCGCGCCGTCGGCGCGGAGTTCAGCCGCTGCCAGTGGCCGGGAGGTGTGACGTGAGCTGTGGAGATCCGCACGAGACGGATTGCCGTGAGGTTCTCGCCGAGGTCTACCTCTACCTCGACCTGGAGTGCGCGCAGGAGCGCCGGGCGCTGATCAGCCATCATCTCGACGAGTGCGGCCCGTGCCTGCGGGAGTACGGCATCGAGCAGGAGGTCAAGGCACTCGTGGCCCGCTGCTGCGGCAACGAGTCCGCGCCGGACGAGCTGCGCGAGCGGCTGCGGGTGCGGCTGAGCGAGATCGTCGTTTTCGAGAGCACCGAGTCACGCGAACTGGCCGACTGAGCCGATCACGACCACGAATTCCGGTGTGTGACGGGATCCCATATGACGACGCCGGTGGCCCGAGTCGGGCCACCGGCGTTTCGCTGACCGGCCGCGGGCGTGCCGCGACCGCCCGCCAGCTCAGGAGTTGGGGCGCTTGCCGTGGTTGGCGGCGCTCTTCTTACGGGCCTTCTTCTTACGGGCCTTCTTCGCCATGCTGACCTCCTCGTGATGGTCGGATCACCTGCGCACGACCTCGGCGCCGGTGCAGGTACCGGTCCTCCCGGCGCCAGGGTCCGACCCGTTGATGCTAGTGCCGTAGCCGCTGACGGACCGTCGCCGGGGCTGCTCCTCGCCCATGGACGGTCGCCGCATGATTGGATACGTCGCAGGCAGTTGCGAGAGAAGGGGCCGGGAGATGGCCGAGGAGATCCGCGCCGAGATGGTGGCGAACGTCTGGAAGGTCGTCGCGTCGGCCGGGGACACCGTGTCCGAGGGGGACACGCTGGTGATCCTGGAGTCGATGAAGATGGAGATCCCGGTGGTCGCCGAGTCCGACGGTGTCGTGCAGCAGCTCGCCGTGAACGAGGGCGACGTGGTGCAGGACGGCGACCTGATCGCGGTGATCGGTTGACCGGCCCGCTGGTCCGGCCGGCGGAGCCGGCCGACTTCGCCGGGGTGGCCCGGCTCACCGTCGCCGCGTACGAGGCTGACGGCCAGCTCAAGGGTGAGAACGGCTACGGGGACGTGCTGGCCGACGTGGCTGGCCGGGCGGAGCATGGCGAGATCCTGGTCGCCACCGACCCGGCAACCGGCCAGCTGCTCGGTTCGGTCACCTTCGTCCTGCCCGGCAGCCGGTACGCCGAGCTGTGCGGCCCGGGCGAGGCCGAGTTCCGGATGCTGGCGGTGGACCCGGCGGCGCAGGGCCGGGGCGCGGGCGCGGCGCTGGTCGAGGCGTGCGTGGCGCGGGCGACCGAACTGAACTGCGGAGCCCTGCTGATCTGCGTACGCGCCGGTCTCGCCGAGTCGGCCCACCGCCTCTACCAGCGTCGTGGCTTCGTCCGCGTCCCAGAACGGGACTGGACGCCCCTACCCGGGGTCGACCTGCTCGCCCTACGACTGGCCCTCACCGCGGCGCCACCCGGCTAGGTTCCCGCCGATCTTGCACTTTCCGTTCAGCCGATCGCGACGGGCAGGGCGAGGGCGGTGAGCGTGATCGAGACCGGCACCATCACGTTCCGCTCCGAGTGGCTCCGGGAGAGCGCGTTCGGCGCGATGGACAGCGCGAAGTATCCGAACACGATCCACATCGCGATCCGCGCGACCGGCGCGGCGAGCACGTCGATCAGGTCCGCGCGATCGAGGGCGATCGCCGCTATGACCGCGTACACGACGATCGACACCGCGCTGCCGAGCCGGAGCGGGAGGGGCAGCACCTCGTGCCGGCCACCCCAGGCGAACCGGCCGAGCGGTGCGCCGAGCGCGAGTGCGACCTGAAAGGCCGCGAGGAGGGCGAGGAGGACGACGAGGGCGATGGCGGCGAGGGGCACCGCGTCAGTGTAGTGATCATCGGTGCGTGGCCGGTCACTCCTCGGCGGCGGGTGGCTCAGCCACTCGCGGCGATCGCGGCGAGCAACTCGTCGGCGACCTCCAGCGCCACCCGCTTGCGCTCGGCGTCGGTGATGTCGGGGGTGCGTACGGCGAACCAGCTGCTGTGCACCGCGAAGATCGCCAGTACTGCCCGCAGTTGGGCGCCGGGTGACTCGTCCCCGGCGGAGAGCACCGTGGCCAGCCGGAACATCCGCCCGCGCATCTCCCGGCCGGCGGAGAGGCTCTTCAGCGCCGTCTGGTTCTGCTCGAAGAAGCGCATCACCGACGGCTCCTCGCTGCTGAACATCGCGTCGGCGTACCGCTCGATGACCGTGCGCCGGGTGGCCAGGGTGGCCGGCTGGGACTCGGCCCAAGCGATCAGCGCGTCCATCCGCTCCAGCCGGTCCTCGACCACGCTGGTGACGATCTCGTCCTTGCTCTTGAAGTGGTAGTAGAGCGCGGCCTTGGTCACGTTGAGCCGTTCGGCGACCTCCCGCAGCGAGGTCGCCTCGTAACCCTGCTCGGTGAAGAGTTCCAGCGCGACGGCCTTGATCCGCTCCCGCGTGCCGCCGCCTGTGCTCTGGCTCACTCGTACCACCTAATCCGCTTGACGGTCGTTCGCCGTCAAACTTACCGTCCGGCTAGTAAGGTGGCTAGCCGGACGGCAGGTAAGGCGCCGCATCTCAGGGGGAGAGCGTACCGATGGCCCAGCAAACCCAGGCTCCCGTGCGACCCAATGTCCGGGTCGTGCTGTTCGGCCTGATGATCGCCATGATGCTGGCGATGCTCGACAACATGATCGTCAGCACGGCGCTGCCGCGTATCGTCGGCGAGTTCGGGGGGCTCAACCACTTCACCTGGGTGGTGACCGCGTACGTGCTGGGCACCACCGTCTCCACCCCGATCTGGGGCAAGCTGGGCGACCTCTACGGCCGCAAGGCGGTCTTCCTCACCGCCGTGGTGATCTTCCTGCTCGGCTCCGCGCTGTGCGGGATGGCCGGCTCGGTGATCTTCGGTGGCCCCGACGACGGCATGGTCCAGCTGATCGCCTTCCGGGCCGTGCAGGGTCTGGGCGCCGGCGGCCTGATGGTCGGCGTGATGGCGATCATCGGTGACCTGGTCCCGCCCCGGGAGCGTGGTCGCTACCAGGGCATGATCGCCGGAATCATGGCCATCGCGATGGTGGCCGGCCCGCTGGTCGGTGGCTTCATCACCGACCACCTCTCCTGGCGTTGGGCGTTCTACGTCAACCTGCCGCTGGGCGGCGTGGCGCTGGTGCTGCTCATCGCCACCATGCACCTGCCCAAGTACCGCACCGAGCACCGCATCGACTGGCTCGGCGCCGCGCTGCTGTCGGTCGGTATCACCGCGATCGTGCTGATCACCACCTGGGGCGGAAACGAGTACGCCTGGGCCTCCCCGCAGATCCTCGGCCTCGCCGGGCTGGCCGTCGCCGCGCTGGTGACCTTCGGGTTCGTCGAGCGGCGAGCCGCCGAGCCGATCCTGCCGCTGGGACTGTTCGCCAACCGGAACTTCGCCCTCATCTCGGTGATCGGCTTCCTGCTCGGCTTCGCGATGTTCGGCGCGATGAACTTCCTGCCGCTCTACCAGCAGACCGTGCAGGGTGCCTCGGCCACCAACTCCGGCCTGCTGCTGCTGCCGCTGATGTTCGGCATGCTGGTGGTCTCGCTGGTCGTCGGCCGGGCGATCACCCGGACCGGGCGGTACCGGATCTACCCGATCGTCGGCGGCGCGGTGATGGCCGTCGGGCTCGGCCTGCTGAGCCTGCTGGACGTGGGCACCAGCAAAATCGAGTCGTCGCTCTACATGATCGTGCTCGGGGTCGGCATGGGCTTCCTCATGCAGACGTCGATGCTGATCGCGCAGAACAGCGTCGAGCAGAAGGACCTCGGCGCGGCCAGCGGCGCGGCCACCTTCTTCCGCTCCATCGGTGGGTCGTTCGGCATCTCGCTGTTCGGCGCCATCTTCGCCAACCGGCTCGCCGGCAGCGCGGCCGGCGGCGCGTTCGGCGGCGGGGGCGAGGGCAGCGCGGGGATGAACATCGAGCAGCTCAAGGAACTGCCGGCACAGGCCCGTGAGCTGGTGCTGGGCGGGCTCGCCGACGCGATCTCGCACGTCTTCCTGTGGGCGGTGCTCTTCGCCGTGGTGGTACCGGTGCTCGCCTGGTTCATCCGGGAGATCCCGCTGCGTACCAGCAACGAGGTACCGAGCACCCCGGAGGAGCAGGCCGAGACCGCCCTCGCCCGCACCCCGTCGGCCTGAAAGGAAGGGCCCCTTCTTAACGCCTGGCGTAGAGGAGGGGCCCCCTCCTAACATCTCCACCGCCTGACGCCGTGTCCCGCCCCGGCGGGACGCGGGGCGTCGCGCGTCCGGCGGGCCATCGGCCGTCAGGACGGTGGGGGGCCGGGGATGTGCGGCCGGAACGGGCGCAGGAGGCGATGCAGCAGGGCGCGTAGCCGGTGGCGCCGCCGACCGGCGGTCGCGCCGGCCAGCGACCGGGCCAGGGCGGTGGTGTCCGGGTCCAGGTCGGGGGTGGCCAGGGCCAGGTGGGCCAGCGAGGCGGCGGCCGGCAGCGGGCGCTCCCGGGCCGCCTCGGCCACCGCCGTGAGCCGTTCGGCAACCACCCGGGCCACGTCGGACCGGACCGACGGATCGACCCAGGCGGCGGTCACCAGGGCGAACAGGGCTGCCTCTGCGGCCTCCACCCCGTGGGCCAGCTCCAGCAGCACCCGTCGTCGGGTCGAGTCGGCCCACGGCTCGTCGGTGCGGTGGTGCAGCAGACCGAGGCAGGTCCACACCTGCACGCAGCGCACCCACAGCGCCGGGTCCTGGCTGGAGAGCACCCGGCCCAGCGCGGTCTGCGGGGTCTCGGGCGGGTGGGCCAGCAGGCCGAGCAGGTCGGGCAGGTCGAGGGTGGCCAGGCCGACCGCCGTGTCGTACGCCGCCGGTGGGTGTGGCCAGGCGGGATGGGCGAGCTGGCGCAGCCGGCGCGCCGCCTCCGCCGACGGTGGCGCCGGGGCGACCGGCCCCGACGCGTCGCCCGCCGTCGCGGTGTTCCGCTGGCGCAGTGGCCCACGTGCCGGGGTCAACTGTCCCAGCCACGGTCGGCCACGGCAGCACTCGGCCAGGTCGCCGTGCTCGTGCGAGTCGTCCGGGTGGTCCCGGACGTAGTCGGCCAGCGCGACCAGGTGGCGTACGTCGCCGTCGCGCTGGAACCGCAGCCGGTGCGCGGTGTGCACCGCGCAGTCGAAGGACGGGTTCCGGGCCAGCGCGCGTTCGATCCAGCCGAGCGCCTCCTGGAGCTGGCCGTGGTCGGCCAGGGTGCCGGCGATGTCGGCGTACACCGCCAGGTCGTCCGGGTCGTGGTCGACGGCGCGGCGCAGCGCGGCGAGCGCCTCCCGGGTCCGGCCGGCGCTGCGCAGCGCGTACCCGAGCCAGACCTCGCCCATCTTCGACGGCGCGGCGCGTACGCCCCGGCTGGCCCAGCGGACCGCGAGGGTGACCTCGCCCACCCGCCGGGCCAGCGCGGACGCCGTGCCCAGCAGCAGACCGTGCTCGGGGTGGACGGTGACCGCGTTGCGGGCCAGCGTCAGGTACGCCGCCAGGGTTGCCCGGTCGGCCGGTGGCACCGGATCGGGCGCGGCGGCACAGACCTGCATCAGGACCCGGGCCGCCCGGTCGGGGCCGATCCGCTCGGCCAGCTCGGGCGCGGTCACCCAGGGGACCCCCGCCCAGTCCGCCCCGGGTGCGTTCGCGGTGGCGGCGACCAGCAGGTCGAGACCCTCGGCGGGGCGGCCGGCCGCGGCGAGCAGGTGCGCCCGGGCGACCACCGCCCCGACGAACGTGTGGTGTTGCAGGGGGAAGAGATCCAGCCCACCGTCACCGCCGGCCACGGCGAGCCGGGCGAGGATCTCGTGCACCTCGGGCAGCGTCGGGGCCCGGGCCAGCGCGCCAGCCACATGGTCGGCGGCGTGCGCCAGGTCGCCGGAGTCCAGGGCCCGCCGGGCCCGGGCCAGTTCCTCCGTCGCCGGCAACGCCCGGTCGTCCGTTCCCTCGGCCACCTCGTCCTCTCACTGGTCGGTACCGACGGTTGCGCGGTGAGGTCGGGTCAGCGTAGGTGACGACACCCAATTTTGGTGATCACCTGCGCGGTGCTGCTCGTTTGATTGCTCAGAGTGGATGAAAGGTGCAACACTGAGCAGCAAACGCGCGGGTATCGCGCAGGGGAGGAGTTTTCGTGACGCGCCCAGGAAGCGGCATGGCCGCCGACATCGACGAGCAGCCGGCGGGCTACGAGCGGCTGCTCTCCGCCGACCACGCCGCACCGATCGCCCGGGTCGCGGCGGCCGTCGCCGCGCGCCGACCCCGACACGTGGTGTTCACCGCGCGGGGCACCTCCGACCACGCCGCGCTGTACGCGGCCTACCTCACCGAGATCCGCCTCGGCCTGCCGGCCGGGCTCGCCTCGCCGAGCGCGATAACCCTCTTCGGCGCCCGGCCCGATCTCTCCGACGCCCTGGTCGTCGGGGTCAGCCAGAGCGGCGGCTCGCCCGACCTGGCCGAGGTGCTCCGGGTGGCCCGGGACTCCGGCGCGCTCACCCTCGCGGTCACCAACGCGCCGGACTCCCCACTGGCGACCACCGCCGAGTTGTCCGTCGACATCGCGGCCGGGCACGAACGCGCGGTGGCAGCCACCAAGACGTACACCGCCGAGCTGCTCGCCCTGCTGATGCTGGTGGAGGGGATCCGGGCCGGCGACGGCGCACTGCCCGAGGAGGAACGCCGCGCCCTGGCCGCCCTGCCCGAGCTGGCCGCCCGTACCCTTTCCGACCCCACCCCGGCCCAGCTCGCACCGCGCTACCGGTTCGCCGCCCAGCTGGTCACCACCGGCCGGGGGTACGCGTACCCGACCGCGCGGGAGGCCGCGCTGAAGCTGATGGAGACCTCGTACCTGCCGGCGCTGGCCTTCTCCGGCGCCGACCTGCTGCACGGCCCGCTCGCCATGACCGACCCGGACGTGCCGGTGCTGGCCGTGGTCGGATCCGGACCGGGCGGGCGGGCGATGGGCGAGGTGCTGCCCCGGCTCGGCGAGCGCCGCGCCGACGTGGTCGTGGTCGGCTCCGCCGAGGTGGAGGGGGCC
This sequence comes from Micromonosporaceae bacterium KJ-029, assembly GCA_005402585.1. Classification (GTDB taxonomy): domain Bacteria; phylum Actinomycetota; class Actinomycetes; order Mycobacteriales; family Micromonosporaceae; genus Micromonospora. Next base: position 38,442 of record BIFP01000052.1, read on the forward strand.
ACCCGCGTCGCCGTACCCGAGGTCGACGAGCGGTACGCCCCGCTGCTGGACATTCTGCCGTTGCAGCGGCTGGCCCTCGCCCTCGCGTTGGCCCGGGGTGAGGATCCGGACGCGCCACGGGGGCTGAAGAAGGTCACCGCGACGATGTGACCGCCGGCGTGGCACGCTGGTCGGCGTGTCCACGCTGCGCGACCTCGCCGAGGAGCACACCCGTCTGCGCCCGGCCGACATCGACCACCTGCACCGGATCGCCGGTGACTGGCAGTTGCTGTCCGACCTCTCCTTCGCCGACCTGCTGCTCTGGGTCCCGGTGGACGGCGAGGGCAGCTTCCTCTGCGTGGCCCAGGTCCGCCCGACGACCGCGCCCACCGCGTACCTGGACGACCAGGTGGGCCGGATCGTCGGCGGCCCGGAGGTGGCACACCTGGATGTCGCCTACGGGCAGGGGCGGATCTGGCGGGAGGGCGACCCGGTCTGGTACGGCGACGTGCCCGCCCGGCACGAGGCGATCCCGGTCCGGCTGCGCGCCGCCGACGGCGAATCCGGTGAGGTGATCGCCGTGGTGGGCCGGGACACCAACCTCTCCACCGCCCGTACCCCCAGCCAGCTGGAGCTGAACTACCTGACCACGGCCGACGACCTGGCGCAGATGATCGCCGACGGCACGTTCCCACCGCCCCGGCACCCCGGGGAGACCACGTCCGCGCCGCGGGTCGGCGACGGCCTGGTGCGGCTCGACGCGGGGGGCAAGGTCACCTACGCCAGCCCGAACGCGCAGTCGGCGTACCGGCGGCTGGGCTACGCCTCCCACCTGGTCGGTGAGGATCTCGCGGCGCTGCACCGCCGGCTCGCCAACGACCCGCTGGAGGGCACGGAAGCCGGGAACGGCATCCTCGCCGCGTTGCGCGGCGAGGCACCACCCCGGCGGGAGATCGACGCCCGTGGGGCGACCATGCTCACGCGGGCCCTGCCGCTGATGCCCGCCGGAGTGCCGATCGGCGCGCTGGTGCTGGTCCGCGACATCACCGAGGTACGCCGCCGGGACCGCGCCCTGATCACCAAGGACGCCACCATCCGGGAGATCCACCACCGGGTGAAGAACAACCTGCAGACGGTCGCCGCGCTGCTGCGGCTACAGGCCCGCCGGGTGGGCATGCCGGAGGCGCGGGTGGCCCTGGAGGAGTCGGTACGCCGAGTCGCGTCGATCGCCCTGGTCCACGAGACGCTCTCGATGTCCAGCGACGAGGCGGTGGAGTTCGACGGGATCGTCGACCGGGTGGCCAGCGCGGCGACCGAGGTGGCGGCGACCGAGGTGACCGTCGGGATGCGGCGCAAGGGCAGCTTCGGCGTGCTGCCGGCCGAGATCGCCACCTCGCTGGTGATGGTCCTCAACGAGCTGCTGCTCAACGCCGTGGAACACGGCTTCCCGCCGGCCGGGGAGGCCGAGGAACCCCTGCCGACCAGGGCGGGTGCGCCGGAGCCGTCCAGCGCGGCGCGGCCCGCGCCGGAGGCGGCCGAGCCCGGGGTCGTGGCGCCAGAAGGCGCGGCGCCTGATGCCGTGGCGCCTGGGGGTGTCGTGCCTGAGGCTGCGATGCCCGAGGTGGTGGTGCCGGAGGTGGTGGTGTCGGCCCACCGCTTCCGCAAGATGCTGCACGTCTCGGTCGCCGACAACGGGCGCGGGCTGCCGGCCGGGTTCGACGCCGAGGGCGGCGGCAAGCTCGGGTTGCAGATCGTCCGGGCGCTGGTCACCGGCGAGCTGCGTGGCAGCATCGAACTGCGCCCAGGCGCCGACGGTGGCACCGAGGCCGTCCTGATCGTCCCCCTCGCCCGCACCGCCCCCTGACCCCCTCCACCGCTAGCGGGTCAGGAGGGCGATGGTCAGGCCGGGGCGGGGCCAGACCTGGGTCACGGTGAATCCGGCGCGCAGAGCGTCGCCCTTGGCTCCGGGGACGGCGGCCAGCGGGTCGGCGCGGCGACCGGCCACCACCAGCCAGACCCGGTCCGTGCCGGCAAGGCACTCGGCCGGCCGGGCGCACTCGACGGCCCACAGGTCGCCCCGGCGATCCTGGTCCTCGGTTGCCAGCACGTCCCGTGGGACCTGGCCGCGGAGGTGGTAGCGGAGCCCGAGGTCGAGGAAGAGCCAGCTGTCCCGGGGCGAGTAGACCACCGCGTCGCCGGGGCGCTGGCCGTCCGCGACGATCCGCGCCGCGCTCCGATAGTCGACGGTGGTGGTGCGCGGCCACTCGTGGGTGCGTCGCAACGCGACCTGGTCGGGTAGTCCGAGCAGCCCGACCAGGGCGAGCACACCGAGGGCGGCCGGCAGCCGGGGCGCCGCCACTGCCGCGCCGGCCAGCAGGCAGCCGAAGGGCACCACGAAGACCAGGTAGCGGGGCACCCACAGGGGAACGGCGAGCCCGGCCGCGAAGAGCAGCAGCACCGGCAGCAGGACGGCGGCCAGGGGCAGCAGCCCGCGCCGGCCGAGCAGCCCCGCGCCGAGCGCGGCGAGTGCCGCCAGCATGCCGCCCACCACCGCGCTCTGCGCCAGGCCACCCGGCAGCGTGGCCAGGTCGCCGAGCCGGGCGGTGTCCACCCAGTCCAACTGGCGGGAGCGTTGACTCCGGGCGAGCACGAACAGCGGGGTCAGCACCAGCGCCACCGGTACCAGCGCGAGCAACCAGGACCGGAGCTGCCCGAGCCGGCCGACCCCGGTCCGATCGGGGTTCCGGTGGTTTGTGGGGGCACGGTCGACCGCCGGGTCGGCGGTGGCCGTCCCGGCGGATGGCGGCGGCGGCCCGACGGTACGGTCGGTGCGGGTGAGCACCACGAGGGCGTGCGCGGCGAGCAGGGTCAGCGCGATCAGGTGGGTCAGCCCGAGCGCGAGGGTCGCCGCGGCGTACCCGGCCCAGCGGCCCCAGCCGTGGCGGCGCAGCGCGTCGACCAGCAGCAGGGTGCTCAGCACGGCGAGAGCGGTGGCCAGCGCGTACGGCCGGGCCTCCTGGCCGTACCGGGAGGTGCCGGGGAGTACCGCGAAGAGCAGCCCGGCGAGGGCGCCGACGCGGGCACCGGCCAGCCGTTGCCCGAGCACGGCGGTCATTCCGGCCGCCGCCGCCATCGCCAGCGCGGACGGCAGGCGCAGCGCGGCCACCGAGTCGCCGGCCACCGCCACCCAGGCGTGCATGAGCAGGTAGTAGGGGCCGGTGGCGGCGTCGATGGTGCCGGCCAGCCGGAGCAGCGCGGGCACCCCCCGGGTGGCGGCGCTCCAGGTCGCCAGCTCGTCCCGCCAGGGCTGTGCGGCGTCCAGCCCGGCCAGGGTCAGCACCAGGGTGACGACCGTCGGTGCCAGCCACACCGGCAGCGACCGCAGGCGCGTCCCGCTGAGCCGGACGCCCCTCCGGGCGGTCGGGATCGGCCTATCGGACAAATCCCCCATGTCGCGAGCCTGCCACAGGGTAGCGCTCCGGGTGGCGGCAGCGACCGCCCGTGATGTGGGATCGGGCACGCGCTCATTGGCTGCCCCGCCTGAGGTGTGGCAGCATGACGTTCATGACCGCCGCCGTAGTCCGCCGATTCGTGGCCCGACGCCACGTCGACTACGGCCGCGTGCGCAGCGCCATCTGTCCGGCCCACTGACGACGCCCGACCACCCTGCCTCGGGCACGCAGCGCGCCGGCCGCCCAAGACATCGCCGTCCACGGCCCTCCGGGAGCCGGTCGTCGCGTCCGCGTACCCCAACCGAGGCCCGCAGACTACGGAGGACGCCGCGATGGCGGTCAGCGAGATTCCGACCCGGCCTGGGGACCCCTCGGCACGCCCCGCGCGGGCCCCCCGACGCGCTCGCGGCGAGGGCCAGTGGGCGCTCGGGCACCGGGAGCCGCTCAACCCCAACGAGCGGATCAAGAAGGACGACAACCCGCTCAACGTGCGGGACCGGATCGAGAACATCTATGCCCACCGAGGCTTCGCCTCCATCGACCCGCAGGATCTGCGTGGCCGGTTCCGCTGGTGGGGCCTCTACACCCAGCGCAAGGCGGGCATCGACGGCGGGCGTACCGCCGTGCTGGAGCCGCACGAGCTGGAAGACGAGTTCTTCATGCTCCGGGTACGCGTCGACGGCGGCCAGCTCGACCTGGCGCAGCTGCGGACGATCGCGGAGATCTCCCGGGAGTTCGCCCGGGACACCGCCGACATCACCGACCGGCAGAACATCCAGTACCACTGGATCCGGGTCGAGGACATGCCGGAGATCTGGCGACGGCTGGAGTCCGTCGGGTTGCAGACCACCGAGGCGTGCGGGGACTGCCCCCGCATCGTGCTGGGCAGCCCGGTGGCCGGAGTGGCCGAGACGGAGCAGATCGACCCCACCCCGGCGATCGATGAGATCGTCCGGCGGTACGTCGGCGACAAGCAGTTCTCCAACCTGCCCCGCAAGTTCAAGTCGTCGATCTCCTGGCTGGTGGACACCCCGTACGAGGCGAACGACATCGCCTTCCTCGGCGTCGACCACCCCGAGCACGGCCCCGGCTTCGACCTGTGGGTCGGCGGCGGGCTGTCCACCAACCCGATGCTGGCCCAGCGGCTCGGCGTGTGGGTACCGCTGGCCGAGGTGCCGGACGTCTGGGCCGGCGTGGTCGGCATCTTCCGCGACTACGGCTACCGCCGGCTGCGCCACCGGGCCCGGCTGAAGTTCCTGGTCGCCGACTGGGGCGTGACGAAGTTCCGCGAGGTGCTGGAGAAGGAATACCTCGGCCGGACGCTGCTCGACGGGCCCGCCCCGGAGCTGCCGGTCAAGCCGATTGACCACATCGGCGTGCACGCCCAGCGGGACGGCCGCAACTACGTCGGCGCCGCCCCGGTGGTCGGGCGGGTGTCCGGCACCCAGCTCGCCCAGTTGGCCGACGTGGTCGAGGCGCACGGCAGCGGCCGGGTGCGGCTCACCCCGTACCAGAAGCTGCTGGTGCTCGACGTGGCGCCGGAGCGGACGGATTCGCTGATCGCGGGGCTGCGCGAGATCGGCCTGGAGGCGCGCCCGTCGGCCTGGCGGCGCGGCACCATGGCCTGCACCGGCATCGAGTACTGCAAGCTCGCCATCGTCGAGACCAAGGCGCGGGGCGAGGAACTGGTGGCCCGGCTGGAGCAGCGGCTGCGTGACTTCGACGCGGACATCTCCATCCACATCAACGGCTGCCCGAACGCCTGCGCCCGTACCCAGGTGGCCGACATCGGGCTCAAGGGCCAGTTGGTGACCGGACCGGACGGCCGCCAGGTGGAGGGCTTCCAGGTGCACCTCGGCGGCGGCCTGGGCATGGCCGAGGGCCGGACCGCCGGCTTCGGGCGCAAGCTGCGCGGCCTGAAGACGACCGCCGAGGAACTTCCCGAGTACGTCGAGCGGCTGGCCCGGCGATACCTGGCCGGCCGTACCGAGGGCGAGACGTTCGCCAACTGGGTGATCAGGGTCGACGAGGAGGAATTGCGATGAGCGAATCCCGTTCCGTCCCGCTGTACTGCCCGTACTGCGGCGAGGAGGATCTGCGGCCCAGCGAGACCGGCCACGGCGCGTGGGAGTGCCACGCCTGCACCCGGGTGTTCACAGTCCGCTTCACCGGCCTGCTTTCCCGGGCGGTGACCCGGTGAGCGCGAGGAGTGAGCCGGGTCTGCGAGCCCCGCAGTCGCGAACGAAAGGTGACCCGGTGAGCGCGAGGAGTGAGCCGGGTGACCCGGTGAGCGCCCTGGTCTCCGCCGTCGGCCTCGGACTCGTCGACACCAGCGTGCCCGCACCGGCCGGCTCCGCGCGGCGCGATCCCACCGAGCTGCGCGAGCTGGCCGAGCGGGCCGGCCGGGAGCTGGAGGGCGCACCCGCGCTGGAGATCGCCCGGTGGGCCGTGGAGACCTTCGGTGACCGGTTCTGCGTGACCAGTTCGATGGCCGACGCGGTCCTCGCCCATCTGGTCTCCCGGGTGGCGCCCGGAGTGGACGTGGTCTTCCTGGACACCGGCCTGCACTTCCCGGAGACCCTCGCGGTCCGTGACGAGGTGGCCCGCAGGCTGCCGGTCAACGTCCGGTCGATCCGGCCGCGGCTCACCGTGGGCCAGCAGGACGGCGAGTACGGGCCGCGGCTGTTCAACAAGTCGCCGGACGAATGCTGCCAGCTGCGCAAGGTGGAGCCGCTGGAGCGGGCGCTCGCCGGTTACGACGCGTGGGCCGCCGGGCTGCGCCGCGAGGAGTCACCGACCCGCGCCAACACGCCGGTGGTCACGTTCGACGCCCGCCGGGGCAAGGTGAAGGTCAACCCGATCGCGGCCTGGACCCAGGCGGACGTGGACGCGTACATCGCGCGGTGGAACGTACCGGTCAACGAGCTGTTCCGGCGCGGCTACGGCTCGATTGGCTGCTGGCCCTGCACCCGGCGGACCAGGGCCGGCGAGGATCCGCGAGCCGGCCGCTGGGCCATGTTCGAGAAGACCGAGTGCGGTCTGCATCTCTGACCGAACGGGCGGGCCCGCCCGGCCGCCTGGTCCGGCCCGTGGGGTCAGGGCCGGGCGGTGACCCGGTGCTCCTGGTCGCCCACGGCAGCCGCGACCCGAGGGCGGCCGACGCGACCACGGCGCTCGCCCGGGCGGTCTCGGCCGCCCGGCCCGGCACGCCGGTACTGGCGAGCTGGCTCGACCACACCGAGCCCGGTCCGACGCAGGCGCTTCGCGGGCTGGCCGCAGCGGGGCATCCCCGGGCGGTCCTGGTGCCGCTGCTGCTCACCGCCGCGTACCACCGGCGGGTGGACATCCCGGCAGCGGTGACGGCCGCCCGGGAGTCCGGGCCGCCGATCCGGGTACGCATCACCGACGTGCTCGGCCCGGTCGGAGCGACGGTTGACCCGGCACTGCTCGACGGGTTGCGGCGGCGGCTGGCCGAGGCGGAGGCGGGGCGGTTCGACGCGCTCGTGCTGGCTGCCGCAGGCACCCGGGATCCGGGGGCGCGGGCCTCCGTCGGCCGGGTGGCCGAGGCGCTGGGTGCGGCGCTGGGCACCCCGACCCGCGTCTCGTACGCCTCGGCGGCGCCGCCGGCCGTCGGCGCGGCGGTGGCCCGGCTGCGGGCGCGGGGCGCACGGCGGGTAGCCGTGGCCGCGTACTTCCTGGCACCGGGGCTGTTCCACGACGCGGTGACGGCCGCGGCGCGGGAGGCCGGCGCGGTGGCGGTGGCGGCGCCGCTGACGGACGCGCCGGAACTGGTCGACCTGGTGCTGCGCCGGGTAAACGCCGAGGCCGTACTCGGGCAGCAGAACGCCCCGGCGGGCTGAAGCCTGCCGGGGCGTTCGGTTGCGTTGATCAGGCGGAGTGAGCGCGCAGCACCCGGAGGCCGCCGCGGCGCTTGACAGCCCGCCGCTCCTCCTCGCTCATCCCGCCCCAGACGCCAGCGTCCTGACCGGACTCCAGCGCCCACTGCAGGCACTGGTCGGTCACGGAGCAGCGCCGGCAGACGGCCTTGGCCTGCTCGACCTGCAGGAGAGCCGGACCGGACGTCCCGATCGGGAAGAACAGCTCCGGGTCCTCGTCGCGGCAGACAGCATGGTGACGCCAGTCCATGGCGGCAACACTCCTCATTCTGGGTGGGTGGCAGATGTTGCTGTTGGTGCTTTTCCTATATGCGTCCGCAATGCCGATGGTGACGGTTCGCGTCGGCCTATTCGGCAGTGCGTGAGCAGGCTGTTGGCCCCGGGGACCTGCTGGAACTGCTCAACCTGCCGAGCATATCCAGGCAATGTCCCGGTAACTCAAGTTCGCTTGTGAATACTTTCACGAACTCACACAATGTCAAGGGTGGCGCTCGGAAAAACTCCAAGCGGTGAGCAAGCCCACAACCCTTTTGTCCGGGTTCCGGATCGCTCCGGCCACCCGGCGTGCCACAGTCGGGGATCAATATAGTACAGTCCGGCGGACATTGCTGACATTTCCGGCATCGGTCTCGGGTGTCGCAGTCGTCGCGCATCGGGGGTCGCGCCGACCGTCTCCGCCCGGTGGTACCGGAGACCTAACAGATTACTCTGAGTGCGGCGGAAACGGAGGTGAATCTGACTTTTTCCCGCTCGCCAAGATAGTCGCCGTCGAGCTGGAACGCCTGCGGACGGCTCGCGACCAGCGTGAACTCGCTCATGTCGTGCAGACGCAACACCTGACGGCCGTGCGGATCAGGCGTACGCGAGAGCAATTGCGTCACGGTACGTGTCGTGCTGGCAACGCCCAGCTGGCGAAAGGCCATCACGTCCAGCCCCAGATCGAACGACGCCTCCGGGTTCGGGTTGGCCTCCCGGTCCCCGACGTACGTCCACGGGGCGGTGTTCTGGACGATGATCGTGGCCAACTCGCCCTCGGCCGGCTCACCCGGCCGCTCCAGCTGGATCGCCGGGTGCCGCCGTTCGGTGCCGAACAGGAACTGCGCCGTGAAGGCGCGGAAGTAGAGCCCTGGCGAGGAAACCCGGCCACGGCGGCGGGCCTCCTCGACCCGGTGGATCACCGCCGCGTCGAGCCCGAAGCCGGCGCAGAAGGTGAAGTAGCGGTCATCGGCTCGGCCGAGGCCGATCGTCCGGTGCCGGCCCAGCCGCAGCCCCTCCAGGAGCATGCTGGCGGCCTCCGGCCACTCTTTGGGCAGGCCCACCGCGCGGGCGAAGACGTTGGTCGAGCCGCCCGGCACGGTGGCCAGGGCGGGCAGCCGCTCGGCGGTCGGCGCGTCGCCACCGGCGGTGGTCGCCGTCATCAACCCGTTGACCACCTCGTTGACCGTGCCGTCGCCACCCAAGGTGACCACGGCGTCGACGCCCTCCGTGGCGGCCTCCCGGGCCAGCGCGGTGGCGTGACCACGTCGGCGGGTGTAGCGCACGGAGAGGTCGACCTCGCTGCGCAGCGCCCGGACCAGCACGTCCCGCGCGCGCTCGCTGGTGGTGGTGGCCTTTGGATTGACCAGCAGGACGGCCCGCATGGGCGGCACTGTACTCCGGGATGTCACGGGTATCGTGGCGGCGTGACCATCGACTCGGACCCGACCCCTGTCACGCTGCGTTGGGCGGTCCGGCTGCTACGGGGACAGGCGCTCGCCGTCGGGCTGGTCGCCGCCTGGCTGGTCGTCGCCGATGTCACCGCCACCACCACCGACCTGACGTCGGCGCTACTGGTCACGGCCTTCGCCATCGGTGCCGCCGTCGCGCTGTGGGCGCTGGGCGGCGCGCTGCTGCATCGGCGGGCGGGCGCCCGTGCGCCGGCCATCGTGCTCCAACTCATGCTGCTGCCGATCGGGTGGTTCATGATCCAGGGTGGGTTGGGCTGGCTCGGCGTACCGCTGATCGCGCTCGGGCTCGGTGTCACCTGGTTGCTGGTGAGCCCGCCCACCACCCGCGCCCTGGGCTTCGAGTGAGCGAGCGAACCGTCAGGCACCGCGGCGTGGCGGCGTGAGCTGACCCGCGGGCCCGATCACCAGCCCGACGCGCGGCGGGTGAGCAGGGAAATGGTGGCCCGACCGTCGACCGCGCTCGCCGACGCCGACGTGGTCAGCGCGGTGAGCACCTTCCAGGCGAACGACGACTCGGCGGGCAGTCTGGCGCCCGGCACGGTCGGCACGGTCACCTCGACGGTCAGCGCGTCCTCGGTGACCGCGAAGCGGCAGTCGAGTTCGGCGCCCCGGTGGGCGATGGCGAGCAGCATGGCGCACGCCTCGTCGACCGCGATGCGCAGATCCTCGATCTCGTCGAGGGCGAACTGGAGGCGGGCCGCGAGGCCGGCGGTGGCGGTGCGGAGGACGCCCAGATACCCGCCGTCGGCGGGCACGGTGAGGTGCACGACGTCATCGTCGGTCGTCGGTTGGCCGGTCAGTTGAGTCACCACTCATCCCCCCGGTCGGGGACTCTACCCGCTCAGGCGGCCGGACGGTTGACGGCCGTCGACGTGGCGGACCGGTGGCTCCGCGGGGCGGAGCGATGCGGCGTGAAGGCCCCGCCGGAAACGACGGCGGTCGGCGCGCCCGGTGCGGGCGCGCCGACCGCCGAGACGGTCGCCACGGGCGGCGACGTCACGCCTGCTTGGTCTCCCAGAAGATCTTCGAGATCTCGTCGATCTTCTGCAGCAGCTCGTCGGCCTTGGCCGGGTCGGTGGCGCCCTTGGCGCCGGCGGCACCGGCCAGCTTGGTGGTCTCGTTGAACAGCTGGTGCAGGTTCGGGTACTTCTCGAAGTGGGCCGGCTTGAAGTAGTCGGTCCACAGCACCCAGAGGTGGTGCTTGACCAACTCGGCCCGTTGCTCCTTGATCAGGATGGCCCGGGTACGGAACTCGGGGTCGGTGTTGGCCTGGTACTTCTCGCAGATCATTTTCACCGACTCGGCCTCGATCCGCGCCTGCGCGGGGTCGTAGACGCCGCAGGGCAGGTCGCAGTGGGCGCTGGCGGTCACGCGGGGCGTAAGGATGCGTGGAAGTCGCATCGGGATCCTCCATGGGAAGTTTGCGATGATCCAAGACGACATTACTCCTGGAGGTGGTCCCCGAGGCCGCAGGAGGTGAAACCCGTGCGCACGCCCTGGCTGCGGTGGCCGCTGTCGGCCGTACTGGTGACCGGTCCGTCCATGTGGCCGACGCTGCGCCACGGCGACGCGGTGCTGGTCCGCCGCGGTGGTCGGGCCATCCGCCCCGGCGACGTGGTCATCGCGGTCTTCCGCAGCCGTCCGGACCTGCTCGTGGTGAAACGCACAGTCCGCCCCGCCGACGGCGGGTGGTGGCTGTACGGGGACAACGACCTGGTCACCGACGACTCCCGGGCGTACGGGGTGGCCGACGTGCTGGGCCGGGTGGTGGTGCGCTACTGGCCCCGCCCCGGCCGGGTGCGGCCCCGACCGTTATGACCCTGCCCACATCCTGGGCCTGCCGTCACCACTATGCTCGGAGGTGCCCGGGTGACCCCCTGCACCACGTGCCGCCCCTCGACGCCTCACCGTGCGCGCGACCGGCCGGCCCATCTGCTCGACAGATCCTGGAGTCACCATGCCTTCGTCCACCGTGGACCCCGCTGATCCCGTTTTCCAGCTGCATCGTGGCGGCAAGATGGCCGTCGCCTCGACGGTTTCGCTCACCAGCCGGGACGACCTCTCCCTCGCGTACACGCCGGGTGTGGCCCGGGTCTGCGAGGCGATCGCCGCCGACCCGACGCTCGCCCACGACTACACCTGGGCGTCGCACACCGTCGCGGTCGTCACCGACGGCTCGGCCGTACTCGGCCTCGGCAACATCGGCCCGAGCGCCGCGCTGCCCGTGATGGAGGGCAAGGCCGTGCTGTTCAAGCAGTTCGGCGGCATCGACGCGGTACCGGTCTGCCTGGACACCCAGGACGTGGACGAGATCGTCGCGGTGGTCAAGGCGCTGGCGCCCTCGTTCGGCGGGATCAACCTGGAGGACATCAGCGCCCCGCGCTGCTTCGAGGTGGAGCGTCGGCTCGACGAGGCGCTGGACATCCCGGTGTTCCACGACGACCAGCACGGCACCGCGATCGTCGTGCTGGCCGCGCTGCGCAACGCCGCGACGCTGCTCAACCGCAAGCTCGGTGACCTGCGGGTAGCGGTCAGCGGCGCGGGCGCGGCCGGGGTGGCGGTGACCAAAATGCTGGTGGCCGGGGGAGTGGATCCGGACCGGGTGGTGGTCTGCGACTCCCAGGGGATCATCTGCGGAAAGCGCACCGGCCTGACCGGCACCAAGGTCGAACTCGCCGAGCTGACCAACGCCGACGGCCGCCATGGCGACATCACCGAGGCGTTGCGCGACGCCGACGTGCTGATCGGGGTCTCCGGCGGGCAGATCCCCGAGCAGGCGGTGGCCGGAATGGCCCCCGGCGGAATCGTGTTCGCGCTGGCCAACCCCACTCCGGAAGTGCATCCGGAGGTGGCGGCCCGGCACGTCGCGGTGGTCGCCACCGGCCGCAGCGACTACCCGAACCAGATCAACAACGTGCTGGCCTTCCCCGGCGTGTTTCGCGGCGCGCTCCAGGCGCGGGCCACCCGGGTCACCGACGCCATGAAGGTCGCGGCGGCCGACGCCATCGCCTCCGTGGTGGCCGAGACGCTGACCCCGGAGGCGATCGTGCCCTCGCCGCTCGACCCGCGCGTCGCCCCCGCCGTCGCCGAAGCGGTCGCCGAAGCAGCCCGCCGCGACGGCGTCGCCCGCGCCTGAGATGTAAGGAGGGGCCCCTTCTTAACGCCTCATGCATAGGAAGGGGCCCTTCTTAACGGGCGCTCAGCTTGTTACGGTGCGGATCATGCGTGCCGCCTTCGCCTCCCGCTTCGACGACGCCGATCCGCTCGCCGCGCTCACCGTCGGTGAGCAGCCCGAGCCGAGCCTGCCCGACGACGACTGGGTGACGCTGCGCGTCACGGCCAGCTCGCTCAACCACCACGACCTGTGGTCGTTGCGCGGCGTCGGGCTGCGTGCCGAGCAGCTGCCGATGATCCTCGGCTGCGACGCGGCGGGGGTGGACCCGGACGGCAACGAGGTCGTCGTGTACCCGGTGGTACCCACCCCCGGCGACCCACGCGGGATGTCCATCCTCTCCGAGCACTTCCCCGGCACCCTCGCCGAGCGGGTGGCCGTACCCCGATCGAACCTGCTGCCGCTGCCGGCGGGCCTGTCGGCGACCGACGCGGCCTGCCTGCCGACCGCCTGGCTGACCGCGTGGCGGATGCTCACCACCAAGGGCCGCGTCGACGAGGCCGAGGCCGTGCTGGTCCAGGGCGCCGGGGGCGGCGTGGCCACCGCGGCGGTCGCGCTCGCCGTGGCCATGGGCAAGCGGGTGTACGCGACCAGCCGCGACGCCGCCAAGCGCGAGCGGATCGCCGAACTGGGCGCGACCGCCGTCGAGCCGGGCGCCCGGCTACCGGAGCGGGTAGACGTGGTAATCGAGACCGTTGGGGCGGCCACCTTCGACCACTCGCTGAAGTCGTCCGCGCCGGGCGCCCGGATCGTGGTCTCCGGCGCGACCGCCGGGCACGAGCCGAAGGTCAACCTGCGTCGGGTCTTCGCCATGCAACTGGAGATCCTGGGCACCTCGATGGGCACTCCGGGCGACCTGACCGACCTGCTGGCCTTCTGTGCCGAACGGAACGTACGCCCGGTGGTGGACAGCGTGGTGCCGTTCAGCCGGGTCGAGGACGCCTTCGCCCGCCTGCACTCCGGAGACGTCTTCGGCAAGGTCGTGGTCGACCACACCAGCTGAGGTGTTAAAAGGGGGCCCCTGCTCTACCGGAGGCGTTAATAAGGGGCCCTTCCTTACATCACAGGCGGTTGTCGAGGGTGGCGATGTTGCCGTCGGCGCTGGCGGTGGGGATCCGGCCCTTGGCGTCGGCGTCGCCGTAGAGCGTCCAGCGCAGGAACTCGATGGTGGTGTCGGCGACGACCCGCAGCGAACTGTCGTCCCTCAGCAGGTCCCGGCCGTGGTCGCCGTTGGGCAGGCTCAGCATCGCCTTCGGCCAGGGCACCTTGTCGTACACGGCCTTGCCGGCGGCGTACTGCACCACCTCGTCGGCCTCGCCGTGCACGAACAGCTGCGGTGCCGCGGTACCCGCGAAGGCGGTGCCCACCCCGAGGCCGGTGCCGGCGAAGACGATCCCGGCGGCCAGCCGATCGTCCCGGCCGGCGGTGAACAGCCCGATCGTGGTCACCCCGCCCGCCGAGTGCCCGGCGGCGGCCACCCGGTCGGTGGCCAGCCGGCCGCGCAGCGGGTCGCCCGCGCGCCCGTCGAGGGCGAGTACCCGGGTCAGCGCGTACGACACGTCGGCCGGCTGGTTGAGCACGTCCAGCACGTTGCGGTCGCTGCCGCCCGAGGTGTGCGGGAAGGTCGGCGCGGCCACCACGAAGCCGGCCGCCGCCCAGCGGGTCAGCAGGGCAGCGTAGTCGTCGGGTCGGCCGCCCAGGCCATGACTGAACATGACCACCGGGAACCTTCCGTCCGCGGCCCGTGCCGAGTCCGCCGGCTTCCCGCCCGCCCGGCCGGCCGCCGGGTACCAGACGGTCACCGGCAGCGGCCGGTCACCGTCGCGGTTCAGCTTCAGCTGTCGTACGCCGACCGCGAAGGTGCGCTCCGGCGCGTTGCCGGCAGGAATCGCCGGTGCCGACGCGGTCGCCTGCGGCGGGGGTGTGGTCGCCGGTGCGGGTGTGCTCGCCTGCGGAGCGGGTGTCTCGGCGGGCCCGCGGTCGGCGGAGCAGCCGACCAGCGCGCTGGCGAACAGGGTGCTGGCGAGCAGAGCGGAAGCGGCGCGACGCGACATGGCTCCGATTCTGCCTGCCCCGGTGGCGGGCCGGTGGGGTCAGCCGGCAGGGCGGCTCTCGTAGCTGGTCACGCCGGACAACTGGGCCCGGCTGGGCAGCCGGCGGGCCGCCTCCAGGTCGTCGTAGAGGGTCCAGCGGAGGAAGTCGGTGGTGGTACCGAGCACCTGGGCGAATCCCGGGCGGCCGGGGATGAGGTACTCGCCGTGGCCCTGCCCGAGCAGGCTCAGGAAGCAGGCCGGCCCGGGCGTACGGCGGTACGCGGCCCGGCCGACGCTCACCGGTACCACCGTGTCGGCGGTGCCGTGTACGAAGAGCATGGGCGCGGGCGCCCCGGCGAAACTGCCCGCCATCCCGCCGCCGGCGATCACGATGCCGGCCCGCAGTCGGGCCGGATGCCCGGAGGTGAACATGCCGGCCGTGGTGAAGCCGCCCGCAGAATGGCCGGCCGCCGCCATCCGCTGCACGTCGAGATGGCCGGCGAGCGGTTCGCCGCGCCTACCGTCGAGCCGGACCAGGTACCGGATCACCCGCCAACCGTCGGCCGGTTGGTTGCGTACGTCGGCGCGGGAGAACCGTTTCGCGCCGCGCCGGGTGTGCGGGTACGTCGGTGCGGCCACCACGAAACCGGCCGCCGCCCAGCGGGCGGTCAGCCCGGCGTGCAACTCGGGCAGGCTGGCCAGGCCGTGGCTGTAGACCACCACCGGGAAACGCCCGTCGGCCACCCGGCTGCCCTGCGTCGGATACCAGAGGGTGACCGGCAGGGGACGCGCCGAACCCGAATCGACGACGACCGTCCGGACGCCCACCTCGTACGGCAGCTGCGGCGCCAGCCGGGCCGGTGCCGGCTGACCGGTCATCTCGCCGGTCGACGCGCAACCGGTCAGGACCGTCATCAGAACGGCCGTCGTCGCCGCGGCGAGCCGCCGCATGATCCCCACGGCATCACGGTAGGGCCCCGCGTCACCTGCCCGGTGCCGTTGCCGGCGCCCGGGTGCCATGCGACTCCGCGGGGCGCGTCAAACGGTCCCCTGGACCGGTTTCGCTATGGTCACGGCATGGCTGAGAACTACACCGATCCGAGCGGCAACACCGAGGCGTTCCGTGCCTTCGCCCACACCGACGCCCCGGCGGAGCCGGCGTCGCGGACCGGCCTGATCGTCGGGGCGGTCGTGGTCGCGGCGGTGCTGCTCGCCCTCGCCGGCTGGCTCGCCTTCGGCTGACTCCGCCGGGCGCTGGCCGGGGGTGTAATGGTGGCCGACGCCCCGGGTCAGCCGGTGGCGCCGACCACTGCCCGGGCCGCGCGGGCGATCTCGCGCTCCTCGTCGGTGCCGACCACGCAGACGGCCACCTCCGCGCCGTCCGGCGAGATGAACCGGTCGCCGCTGCCCGCGTTGCGGTCCGGGTCGACGGTGATGCCCAGCCGGCCCAGGCCGGCCAGCGCCGCCGCGCGTACCGGCGCGGCGTGTTCGCCGACCCCGGCGGTGAAGGTGACCGCGTCCACCCGGCCGAGCAGGGCGTAGTACGCCCCCACGTAGCCGGTGATTCGGCGGCAGTAGACGTCGAAGGCGAGCGCCGCCGCCTCGTCCCCGGCCTCGCGCCGGGCCAGCACCTCGCGCATGTCGTTGGCGCCGGCCAGCCCGAGCAGGCCGCTGCGGTGGTTGAGCAGGTCGTCGATCTCGTCGACGCCCAGCCCACCCTCCCGGCGCAGGTGGAACACGACGGTCGGATCCAGGTCGCCGCTGCGGGTCCCCATCACCAGGCCCTCCAGCGGCGACATCCCCATCGAGGTGGCGATGCTGCGCCCGGCGGCGACCGCGCACGCGCTGGCCCCGTTGCCCAGGTGCAGGGTGATCGTGTTGACCTCGGCGTACGGGCGGCCCAACAGCTCCGCGGTGCGCCGGGAGACGTACGCGTGCGAGGTGCCGTGGAAGCCGTACCGCCGGATGCCCCACCGCTGCGCGACGTCCCGATCGATCGCGTACGTGGCGACGGAATCGGGCAGGGTGTGGTGGAACGCCGTGTCGAAGACGGCGACCTGCGGCACCTCCGGCAGTGCGTCGCGGGCCACCGCGATACCGGCGAGGTTGGCGGGGTTGTGCAGCGGTGCCAGCGGCACCAGGTCGGTGATGGCGGCCAGCACCGCGTCGTCCACCAGCACCGGGGAGGTGAACCGCCGGCCGCCGTGCACCACCCGGTGACCGACCGCGGCGAGCCCGGTCAGGTCCAGCCCGGTCAGGATCTGCCGGACCGCGCCGGCATGGTCGGCCGGGCCGCCGCCCGGCTCGCCGATCCGCTCGACGGTGCCCTTGTCGGCGATGCGTTCGCCCTCGTACAGCCGGTACTTGACCGACGACGACCCGCAGTTGAGCACCAACACCTTGCTCAAGAGCCCGCCTCCGTGCCGTCGGCCGGTGGCGGCACCTCGGCGAGCGCCGCCGCCTGGATGGCGGTGATCGCCACGGTGTTGACGATGTCCGGCACGGTGGCCCCCCGGGAGAGATCGTTGACCGGCCGGCGCAGGCCCTGCATAACCGGCCCGACGGCCACCGCCCCGGCCGAGCGCTGCACCGCCTTGTACGTGTTGTTGCCCGTGTTCAGGTCGGGGAAGATGAAGACCGTGGCCCGGCCGGCGACCGAACTGCCGGGCAGTTTCGTAGCCGCCACGGCC
Organism: Micromonosporaceae bacterium KJ-029; assembly: GCA_005402585.1. Classification (GTDB taxonomy): domain Bacteria; phylum Actinomycetota; class Actinomycetes; order Mycobacteriales; family Micromonosporaceae; genus Micromonospora. The sequence continues at coordinate 55,391 of BIFP01000052.1, forward strand.
GGGTCGACGGCAGCGTCGTACTGGATCGGTCCCTCCACAGCCAGTTCGGGCCGGCGCTGGCGGACCAGGGCGGTGGCCGCCGCGACCTTCTCCACGTCCGCCCCGGCACCGGAGCTGCCGGTCGAGTACGACAGCATCGCCACCCGGGGTTCGATGCCGAACCGGGCCGCCGTGTCGGCGGAGGAGATCGCGATGTCGGCGAGCTGGGCGGCGTCCGGGTCCCGGTTGACCGCGCAGTCGCCGTACACCAGCACCCGGTCGGCGAGCAGCATGAAGAAGACGCTGGAGGCGACGGAGACCTCCGGCACGGTCTTGACGATTTCGAACACTGGCCGGATGGTCGCCGCGGTGGTGTGGGTGGCGCCGGAGACCATGCCGTCGGCGTAGCCGGCCCAGACCATCATCGTGCCGAAGTAGTTCGCCTGCGCCACGATGTCGTACGCCAGTTCGGTGGTGACGCCCCGGTGGGCGCGCAGCTTCGCGTACGCCTCGGCGAACTCGTCCCGCCACGGGCTGGTGGTCGGGTCCACCACCCGGGCCGCGCCGATGTCGACGCCCAGCTCCCGGGCCCGCCGCGCGACCTCGTCGAGGCGGCCGAGCAGGGTCAGGTCGGCCACTCCCCGGCGCAGCAGGATCTCTGTGGCACGCAGGATCCGCCCCTCCGTCCCCTCCGGCAGCACCAGGTGCCGGCGCCGGGTCCGGGCACGGTCGATCAGGTCGTACTCGAACATCAGCGGGGTGACCCGCTCAGAGCGGCTGACCCGCAGCCGGCTGGCCAGCTCGACGGTGTCGACGTGCGCCTCGAACGCACCGAGCGCGGCCTCCACCTTGCGGGGGTTGGCGGCACTCGGCCGGCCCTCGATCCGGCTGGACGCGGCCACCGTGTGGTAGCTGTCGCTGGGCACCGAGAGCACCGCGAGTCGGGCGTTCAGCGCCTCCACCAGCCGCATCGCCCGGGGATCGGGCGGCACGCCGAGGGTGAGCACCAGCCCGGCCAGCGACACCTGGCCGGCCACGTGCGCCGCACTGGCGGCCACCAGCAGGTCGTCCCGGTCACCCGGCATGATCAGCAGGGCGCCCTCGGTCAGGTGCTCCAGCAGGGTCGGCACGTGGGCCGCGCCGACCACGTAGTCGAGCACGTCGCGGCCGAGCGCGGTGTCGTCGCCGGCCAGCAGGGTGGCGCCGAGCGCCGCCGCCACCTCGGCCACCGTGGGCGCCGACACGCTCGGCACCTCGGGGATCGCGTACGCGGGGACCGGCAGCCGCGGCAGCGTCATCGCGCCCGGTACCCGGTTGGCGAGCACCGCCAGCACGGTCGCCCCGAGATCCGCCAGGTCGTGGTACGCCCCGCGGGTGGCGGCGGTGATCGCCGCCGGCTGCTGCCCGAATCCGTCCACCACGGGCACCACCACGCTGCCGAACTCCGTCGCCAGCCGGGCGTTGAAGGCCAGTTCGCGCGGTCCGGCGCCGTCACCCGCGGCGGCGAAGTCGCTGCCCACCACGACCATCGCCGGGAACTGCCGTTCCACGTCCCGGTAGCGCTCGACGATCTGGGAGATCAGCTCCTCCCGCCGGCCCTCGGCGACCAGGGCGGTCGCCTCGGCGTACGTGCTGCCGTGCAGGTCCGTGACCGGCAGCCCGACCCGGTACCGCTCACGGAGCAGGGCGAGGATCGGGTCGGGTCGACCCTGGGCCACCAGCGGCCGGAAGACGCCGATCCGCCCGACCTGCCGGGACAACAGTTCGGCCAGGCCGAGGGCGATGGTCGACTTCCCCCCGCCCGAGCCGACGCTGGTCAGGTACACGCTCCGGGCCACGAAGCTCACGCTACAAGATCCAGGTCTGTCCCGCCCGGGTCCTCGTACCCGGGTATGCGGGCCGGCCGGCGCCGGTCGCCGTCGCCGCAGCCGACGGGCAGCTGAGCCGGGGTGTCCACCGAGAGGACCATCATTTTGACCCGTTCGGTCAGCATGGGGGCCGGTCCGGACGACCTTGGTCGCTGCCTGCCCGACGGTGGCCAGGACGTTCGACCTGGTCAGGCCCGGGGTTCGGGCAGACCGGGGGAGACGGCGCGGTTGCCGGCCGACCCCACAGGCCGAGTCGACCCTCACGCTTCGCAGGACGTCGGTCACGTCGAGGCAGGAAGCGCCTCTGGCTCGATGCAACTTGCATCCCGACGGCTGACTCCGCATGCAAGTCGAGGATCACTCACTCCTAAACTCCCGACTCATGACTGCGGATCCCCTGACCAGCGCTGATCCGTCAACCGGCAGGCTGGGAGGCGGGCGCACCGTGGACGCCCCGACAGTGGTGCAGCCAGCCGTGCCGCAGCCAGCCCCGTCCGGGAGGGCGCGGGGATCCACCGCACCGACTTCCGCTCCTCGGCCTCCGCGACCGGTGGTGGACGCGCCGACCATGGTGATCGCGCGGGTCGACAGCCGGGTCGACAGCCCCACCACCTTGATGGCGGCGGTTCCCCAGCCACCACCGGTCTTCGTCGACCCCAGCGGCCGGCGCCGGTGCCGGCTGCGCTGGATCGCGTACCTGCTCGGGCTGGTGGGGCTGCTCTACACCGGACTGGTCGCGGCGAGCTTCGCCGGTGGCCCGGTCAACCCCGAGACGGTGCTGCCCTTCGTGGAGCCGACCCAGCAACCCTGGCAGCCGCCCCCGGCAGCGTCGCTGCCCGCCGTCGAGGCGACGGCGAGCACACCGGCCGCACCGAGGACCGCGGCCAGCACCGGTACGCGGACGCCCACCGCACCGTCCCGGGCTCCCTCGGCCTCGGCGGTGCCCAGCCGCGCCCCGTCGTCGGCGCCGGCCGGACCCAGAGCCACCCGGACACCCGCTTCCCCGGCGACACCCACCGCGGAACCCGGCCACCCGGCCCCGGTCATCGCCCCTCCGACCGGCCCCGCTGCCGATGCACGCGCCGATGGCTGACCGGTCGTCGCGGCGGGCCCGCCGGCCCGGGCTGGGCCGGCGCGTCGTACCGCCCCCGAGCTGGACCGTGTTCGGCGTGCTGTGCACCGTGCTGGCCGGCGTTCTCCTCGTCGGCGCGTACGCCAACGCGTCCTTCGCCCCGGACCGCCAACAGACCCAGGCCGGGCAGCACGAGGTGCCCACGGACGTGGTCACCGGCGGCCCGATCATCAGCACCACGGGCGGGCAGACCCGCTCGTACCGGCTGCCGCCGCGCACCATCGCGCTCACCTTCGACGACGGCCCGGACCCGGTGTGGACCCCCGAGGTGCTCCGGGTGCTGGCCGCCCACCAGGTCCCGGCGACCTTCTTCGTGGTCGGGTCACAGGTGGCCCGCCACCCGGACCTGGCCCGAGAGCTGGCCGCAGGCGGCCACGAGTTCGGCGTGCACACCTTCACCCACCCGGACCTGGCCGCCCTGCCGGGCTGGCGGCGCCGGCTGGAGTACACCCAGACCCAGCTGGCCATCGCCAGCGCGGCCGGGGTACGCGCCTCGCTGGTCCGGTTCCCGTACTCCTCGTACGCGGCGGCCATCGACGACCTGAACTGGCCGGTGTTCACCCAGGCCGGCGACCTGGGCTACCTGAGCGTGCTCAACGACACCGACAGCCGGGACTGGGCGCTGCCCGGAGTGGACCAGATCATCACCAACGTCATGCCGCCCGGGTACTCCGGAGCCGTCACGCTCTGGCACGACGCGGGCGGCGACCGCGCCCAGACCGTGGCCGCCCTCGACCGGTTCATCCCGCTGATGAAGGAGCGCGGCTACCGGTTCGTCACGGTCACCGAGGGGCTGAACCTCGCGCTCGCCGAGGCCGGGATCGACCACCAGGTGAGCATGGGCCAGCCAGCCGGCACGGGGGAGCGCTGGCGCGGCCAGATGCTGATCTGGGCGGTACAGGGCGCGGACCGCACCCTGGGCGGGCTCGGGGTGCTCTTCCTCGTGGTGGGCGCGCTCACCGTGGGGCGTACGGTGCTGCTGCTCGTGCTCTCCGGCCGGCACGCGCGCCGGCGCCGCGCCAAGGACTGGGCGTGGGGGCCGCCGGTGACCGAGCCGGTGTCGGTGATCGTGCCCGCGTACAACGAGAAGGAGGGGATCGCCGCGGCGGTCCGCTCCCTGGCCGGCGGCGACCATCCGGGCGGGATCGAGGTGATCGTCGTCGACGACGGTTCCACCGACGGGACGCCGGAGATCGTCGAGGCGCTCGGGCTGCCCAACGTCCGGGTCGTCCGCAAGCCCAACGGCGGCAAGCCGAGCGCCCTGAACACCGGCGTGGCGCTGGCCCGGTACGACCTGATCGTGATGGTCGACGGGGACACCGTGTTCGAGCGGGACTCCGTGCGGCGGCTGGTCCAGCCGTTCGCGGACCCGCAGGTGGGGGCGGTCGCCGGCAACGTCAAGGTGGGCAACCGCAACAGCCTGATCGCCAAGTGGCAGCACATCGAGTACGTGATCGGCTTCAACCTGGACCGCCGGCTCTACGAGACGCTGCGCTGCATGTCCACCGTGCCCGGGGCGATCGGCGCGTTCCGCCGGCAGGCGCTCGCGTACGCCGGGGGGATGACCGACGACACCCTCGCCGAGGACACCGACATCACCATGGCGCTCGGCCGGGCCGGCTGGAAGGTGGTCTACGAGGAGACGGCGCGGGCGTGGACCGAGGCGCCGACCACGCTGGGACAGCTGTGGAAGCAGCGCTACCGGTGGAGCTACGGCACCATGCAGGCGATGTGGAAGCACCGCCGTTCGCTGCTGGATCGCGGTGCCTCGGGCCGGTTCACCCGTCGCTGCCTGCTCTTCCTGAGCCTGTTCGGGGTATTCCTGCCGCTGCTGGCCCCGGTGATCGACCTGCTCGCGGTCTACGGGCTGTTCTTCCTCGACCGGACCGCGACGGCGGTCGCCTGGCTGGTCATGCTCGCGGTGCAGATGCTGACCGCGGTGGTGGCGTTCCGACTGGACCGGGAGAAGCTGGGCGTGCTGTGGGTGCTGCCGTTGCAGCAGTTCGCGTACCGCCAGCTGATGTACCTGGTGATGATCCAGTCGGTGGTGACCGCGCTCACCGGTGGCCGGCTCGGCTGGCAGAAGCTCCGCCGCACGGGCCTCACCCCCACCCAGCCCTCCGCCCCGGTCCGTGCCCCTGTCAGCTCGCCCTGATCAGGAAGTGAGCGGGTGGCTCTGCTGGTCACGGCCGAGCCCGGCGGGCAGTGGGAGGTCGGGTGACGCCGTCCGACCTGCCGACGTGAGGGCGTCAGGGATTGGCCAGAGAGATGGCGTACTCGGGCCAGAAGTCACCGCTGGGCGGCTCGCCGGGGCGGCAGTCGCCGTCGGACTCGCCGGGGAACTTGATCCAGAGCAGGGCGTCCACCCGGGGAAGGCCGGTGTCGGCCGTCGGCTCCTCGCCGATCGCCCGCCCCGGCGGGTTGCACCAGCTCGGCGCCCCCTTGACCCGGTTCGCCGGGTACGGGCCGTTGCCGTTGCGGCTGGTGTCGATGACGAACGTGGGGGCGCCGCCGAGCGCGTCGGAGATCCGGTGCCCGTAGGCGACGTTGTCCTCGGTGCGGGCGAAGTTTGCCACGTTGAGCGCGAAGCCGTCGGCCTCGGCCACCCCGGCCTGGCGCAGCGCCGTCGCCAGCGCGTCGACGTTCTTGATCCAGCCCGGGTGGCCCGCGTCGAGGTAGACCCGGGCGGTGCCGGTGCTGGCCAGTACGGCGACCGCGTCGCGCAGCAGCGCGAGCCGGCCGGCGGAGTCGCGTACACAGCCAGCCACCGCGTCCGGTAGTGCGCCCGGTTCGAGGACCACGGTCACCGGGCGGCCGGCGATGCCGGCGGCCACGTCACGAATCCAGGACTGGTACTCGGTGCCGGTGTCGGCCCCGCCGTCGTCCCGCCGGCCACAGTCTCGCTGCGGCACGTTGTGCACCACCAGCACCGGGACCTGGCCGGCGATCGCGGCCTGTCCCACAAAGGCGTCGACCTCCTCGCGGGCCGGGCCGCCGGTGAGCCACTTCGCGCTCGGCCGGCTGCCGATCTTGCGGAGCGCCTCCGCGTCGGTCGTCTCGCCGCGCGCCGCGCGCCGGTCCGCCTCCACGTCGGCCGGGTTCGCCGGGTCGACGTAGAAGACCGACGGCACGGGCGGAGCCGATCCGGCGGGCTCGGGCGCGACCGGAGCGGCGGGCTCGCCACCGCCGCCGCACCCGGCCAGCAGCGCCAGGACCACCCCGAACACACCGACGCCACGAGGCCGCGCCACCGATCAGTCGTCCTCTTCGTCGTCGAGCCGGGCGAGCCAGGTGGCGAACCGCTCGATCGGGGTCTCGAACTCCGGGTTCAGGTCCACGAAGTCGCGCAGCCGCTCGCCGAGCCACTCCATGCTGACCTGCTCGTCGCCCCGCCGCTCCACCAGTTCCTCGACGCCCCGGTCGGTGAAGTACATGCGCCTACTCGCTTTCTCACCGGCGGTTTCCGGTGAAAGCCGGTCGGTCCCGCCCCACCAGAGGGTGGGACGGGACCGGGATGGATCTCGTCAGGGCCGGGGAAGGGCCGCCTCGATGAGCGCGCTCTGCTCGACCTCGTGCATCTTGGCCGAACCGACCGCAGGGGCGGCGGCGGCCGGGCGGGAGATACGGCGCAACCGCACCCCGTCGAGGTGCTCCAGCAGGTTGAGCGCGACGAACGACCAGGCGCCCTGGTTGGCCGGCTCCTCCTGCACCCAGGCGAAGTCCTCCGCGTTCGGGAACTGCGCCAGGGCGGCCCGGATCTCCTCCACCGGCATCGGGTAGAGCTGCTCCAGTCGGATGATCGCCGTGTCGGTGATGCCGCGCTCCTGCCGGGCCTGGAACAGGTCGTAGTAGACCTTGCCGGAGCAGAGCAGCACCCGCTTGACCTGCTCCGGAGCCGGGGCGGCCTGGTCGCCCAGCACCGGGGAGAAGGTGCCGGTGGTGAAGTCCTCCACCGACGAGACACAGAGCTTGTGCCGCAGCAGGGACTTCGGCGTGAACACCACCAGCGGCTTGCGCTTCGGCGAGAGGGCCTGGCGACGCAGCAGGTGGAAGTAGTTCGCCGGGGTGGTCGGGATGACCACCCGCATGTTGTCCTCGGCGCACAGCTGGAGGAACCGCTCCGGGCGACCGGAGGTGTGGTCCGGGCCCTGCCCCTCGTGGCCGTGCGGCAGCAGCAGGGTGACCGCCGAGCGCTGGCCCCACTTCACCTCGCCGGAGGAGATGAACTCGTCGATGACCGACTGGGAGCCGTTGACGAAGTCGCCGAACTGCGCCTCCCAGCAGACCAGCGCGTCGAGGTTCTCCACCGAGTAGCCGTACTCGAAGCCCATCGCGGCGTACTCGGACAGCAGTGAGTCGTGCACGAAGAACCGGGATCGCTCGCCGTCGCCGGTCAGCGACTGCAACGGCAGGTAGTCGTCGCCGGTCACGGCGTCGACGATCGAGGCGTGCCGCTGCACGAAGGTGCCGCGGCGCGAGTCCTGCCCGGCAAGCCGGACGGTGACCCCGTCGTGCAGCAGCGCGCCGAAGGCGATGATCTCGCCGAAGCCCCAGTCGATGTTGCCCTCGACGGCCATCCGGGCCCGCCGGTCGAGCAGTTGCTGGATCCGCTTGTGCGGGGTGAAGCCGTCGGGCAGGCTGACGTGCGCCTCACCGATGGCCTTGATCACCGACGCCTCGGTCGCCGTTTCCACCTGCGGCTCCGGCTCGTCCTGGCGGGCCGGCCGGCTCAGCTGGCGCGGCGTGCTGGCCGCGTCGCGGGTGGCCTTGAACACCCGTTCGAGCTGGGCCTGGTAGTCGCGCAGCAGTTCCTCGGCGTCCTCCACGGTGATGTCACCCCGCCCGATCAGCTCCTCGGTGTAGAGCTTGCGGACCGAACGCTTCGAGTCGATGATCTTGTACATCTGGGGGTTGGACATCGAGGGGTCGTCACCCTCGTTGTGCCCGCGCCGCCGGTAGCAGACCAGGTCGATGACGACGTCCTTGTTGAACGTCTGCCGGTACTCGAAGGCCAGCCGGGCGACCCGGACCACGGCCTCAGGGTCGTCGCCGTTGACGTGGAAGATCGGCGCCTGGATCATCCGGGCCACGTCGGTGCTGTAGAGGCTGGAGCGGGAGTACTCCGGGGCGGTGGTGAAGCCGACCTGGTTGTTGACCACGACGTGCACGGTCCCGCCGGTGCGGTAGCCGCGTAGCTGGGAGAGGTTGAGCGTCTCGGCCACCACGCCCTGGCCGGCGAAGGCGGCGTCGCCGTGCACCGCCAGCGGCAGCACGGTGTAGCCCTCCAGCTTGAGGTCGATGCGGTCCTGCTTGGCCCGCACGATGCCCTCCAGCACCGGGTCGACGGCCTCCAGGTGGGACGGGTTCGCCACCACCGAGACCTTGACCGAGTGGTCGCCGTCGGGCGTGGTGAACTTGCCGTTCTGGCCGAGGTGGTACTTCACGTCGCCCGAGCCCTGGGTGGAGCGCGGGTCCAGGTGCCCCTCGAACTCCGAGAAGATCTTCTCGTACGGCTTGCCGACGATGTTGGCCAGCACGTTGAGCCGGCCCCGGTGCGCCATGCCGATGACGACCTCGTCCAGGTCGCCCTCGGCGGCGGCCTCCAGCACCTCGCCGAGCAGCGGGATCAGCGACTCGCCGCCCTCCAGCGAGAAGCGCTTCTGGCCGACGTACTTGGTCTGCAGGAAGGTCTCGAACGCCTCGGCCGCGTTGAGCCGGTTGAGGACGTGCTTCTGCTCGTCGGCCGCCGGCTTCTCGTACTTGCGCTCGACCCGCTCCTGGATCCAGCGGCGCTCGGCCGGGTCCTGGATGTGCATGTACTCGATGCCGACCCGGCGGCAGTACGAGTCGCGCAGCACGCCGAGGATCTCCCGCAGCCGCATCCGCTGCCGGCCGGCGAAGCCGTTGACCGGGAAGGTGCGGTCCAGATCCCACAGGGTCAGCCCGTGCTGGAGAACGTCCAGGTCCGGGTGCTTGCGGATCTTGAACTCCAGCGGGTCGGTGTCGGCCATCAGGTGGCCACGGACCCGGTACGAGTGGATCAGCTCGTGCACCCGCGCGGTCTTGTTGATCTGACCCTCGCTGTCGACCGCGACGTCGCGCATCCACCGCACCGGCTCGTACGGGATACGCAGCGAGGTGAAGATCTGGTCGTAGAAGCCGTGCTCGCCGAGCAGCAGCTCGTGCATGACCTTGAGGAACTCGCCGGACTGCGCGCCCTGGATGATCCGGTGGTCGTACGTGCTGGTCAGCGTGATGACCTTGCTGACCGCCAGCTCCGCCAGGGTGGCCTCGCTCATGCCCTGGTACGGCGCCGGGTACTCCATCGCGCCGACCCCGATGATGGCGCTCTGGCCCTGCATCAGCCGCGGCATGGAGTGCACGGTGCCGATGCCGCCGGGGTTGGTCAGCGAGATGGTGGTGCCCGAGTAGTCCTCCATGGTCAGCTCGTTGCGGCGGGCGCGCCGGACCACGTCCTCGTACGCCTGCCAGAACTGCCGGAAGTCCATCTTCTCGCAGCCCTTGATGGAGGGGACCACCAGGTTGCGGCTGCCGTCGGGCTTGGTCAGGTCGATCGCGATGCCGAGGTTGACGTGCTCCGGGCGGATCATCGCCGGCTTGCCGTCGACCTGGGCGAAGGAGTTGTTCATCTCCGGGTGCGCGACCAGCGCCCGGACCAGCGCGTAGCCGACCAGGTGGGTGAAGCTGACCTTGCCACCGCGCCCCCGGGCGAGGTGGTTGTTGATCACGATGCGGTTGTCCACCAGGAGCTTGGCCGGCACGGCGCGCACGCTGGTCGCGGTCGGCACGGCCAGAGAAGCGTCCATGTTCTGGACGATCTTGGCGGCGACGCCGCGCAGCGGCGTGGTCTGCGGCCCCGCGGTGGTCGGCGCGGTCTTCGCCGGCTGGGCCTTCGCCGGGGCCGGGGCGGTCGCCGCGCGGGTCGCGGCCTTGGCGGCCGGCTCGGGCTTGGCCGCCGGTGCGGCCTTCGCGGCCGGCTCGGCCTTGGCCGGGGCGGTCTCCTTGCGGGCGGGCTCGGCCACGGTGGTGGTCGGCCGGCCGGCGCCGTCACCCTCGGCCGGGCGGGCTGTGCCCGGTCCGGGACGGTAGTCGGCGAAGAAGTCGTGCCAGGCCGGGTCGACGCTGGTGGGGTCAGCGAGGTAGCGCTGGTACATCTCCTCGACGACCCACTCGTTCGGGCCGAAACCCGCCAGTGGGTTCTCCTGCGAAGTCTGCTGGGTCGACACGGCCGGTAATCGCCTCTTTCACGCGGGTTTGTGTGTCACGCGGTGTCCCGGTGCGCCGGGGCGGGCGCACAGGACGGATCCCAGGCTACGCCGTACTGATCGCTGAGGCATTTCCGCCTCCGCCGCGTGGTCCGATTCACAGAAGATGCCAGAAGTTCGGTAAGCGCTGCGCGTCCCGTTCCTAGCTGCTATGGCCGAAGGGCCCGGTTCGCCGGCTTTCCACCGTTGAACCGGGCCCTTCAGGCTGCTGCGCCGGGCCCCAACCCGACCGGGTAGGTCAGGAGATGTCGCGGCGCCGGGTGATCAGGACCCCGATGATGCCGCTGACCAGGGCATAGCCTGCCAGCACGAGGGCACCGACCCACCAGGCGGGATACATCTCGTTCTCCCCTGGTGTGATCATGATGGTGGACGCGGCAGCCGGCCAGATCACCTGCCACTTGAGCACGGCCACGTTGTCCAACCAGCTCGCCAGCAGGAAGAAGAGCAGGCCGACCACCTGTGTACCGATCAGGTAGAGCACCGAGGCGGTGATCACCGCGCCCAACTGGTTGGTGATCAGGGTGCCGATGCCCACGCCCAGCACGGTCCAGATGGCGTACGCCAGCAGGTTGAGCAACAACGCCCGCTGGACCTCCCACTCCCCGAGCAGGGTGCCGTGGTCGTTCAGGCTCAGGAAGGCGGCTCCGGCACCGAGGTCGATCAGCGTGGTCACCAGCCAGAACGCGAAACCCAGCAGGCTGGCCGCGATGAGCTTGCTGACGATCACCGTGGTCCGGCGCGGGGTGGTCAGGAAGGTGGTGGTCGCGGTCTGGTGGAAGAACTCGTTGGTGACCATCAGGATGCCGATGAGCATCACGAACATCAGCCCGAGGTACTGCCCCGAGGTGTAAATGCTCGCCGCCTGTGCCGGAGCGGAGGCGACATCGCCGGTGAGGCCGAACTGCTCCCCGCCGCCGTTCAGCGTCTCGTGGGCCACCCAGGCGTTGAACGGGAAGGCCAGGGCGATCGACAGGAACGCCCCGATGGCCAGCCACCACCAGGTGCTGGTCGTACGGATCTTGAGCAGTTCGGAGCGGACCAGGTTGCTCATCGAATGCCCGCCTTTCCGGCCGTCAGCTCCAGGAACACGCCTTCCAGGTCGGGGCGTTCGGTGGTCAACTCGTGCAACTCCACGCCGGCGGCCAGCGCCGCCCGGCCCACGGCCGGGGCGTCCACCCCGGTGACCAGGAGTGCGCCCTGCTCGTCGGTCTCCACCTTGGCCGGCCCGCCGGCCAGCGCCGTGGTCAGCGCCTCCGCCTGCGGGGTGCGGACCCGGACCCGGGCGCTCTGCGCCATCGACCCGATCACCTGGTCGACCGGACCCTGCCGGACCAGCTGCCCGGCCGCGATGATCACCACGTCGTCGGCCAGGAGCTGCATCTCCGACAGCAGGTGGCTGGAGACCAGCACGGTGCGGCCCTCGGCGGCCAGGCCCTTGAGGAACCCACGCATCCACCGGATGCCCTCCGGGTCCAGACCGTTGGCCGGCTCGTCGAGGATGAGCACCCGCGGGTCGCCGAGCATCGCGGCAGCGATGCCGAGCCGCTGCTTCATACCCAGCGAGTAGCCCTTGAACTTGCGCTTCGCCGCCGGAGTGAGGCCGACCAGGGCGAGCGCCTCGTCGGCCCGCTGCCGGGGCAACCCGGCCGCCGCGCAGATCACCCGCAGGTGGTTGATGCCGGTGCGGCCCTTGTGCGCGCTGGATGCCTCCAGTACCGCGCCGACGTGCCGCAGCGGGTCGGACAGTTCGGGGTACCGCCGGCCGCCGATGGTCGCCGATCCGGCGGTCGGCGTGACCAGGTTCAGCAGCATGCGCAGGGTGGTGGTCTTGCCCGCGCCGTTCGGGCCGAGGAAGCCGGTGACCCGGCCCGGCTCGACCGTGAACGACAGGTTGTTCACCGCACGGACGTTGCGGTACTGCTTGGTCAGGCCGGATACCACGATCTGTGCGTCATTGGTGGGGCGTGGCTGCCCGTCGGACATCGTTCTCCTCCCGTTTGGCGCCGGGATGCGCCGTTGCACAGCGTGACGGTAGTGGTCAACCAAATCAATCGGGCGCGCTCCGTAGATCGTGATCCATCCCAGGCAGGAGACGCCTCATCCCTAGGTACGACCCGATCGACGGTGATGGTCATACGGCGATCCAGGTGGCACGGGCGCGGGCGAGCAGGGCACCGTCCGGCCCGTACAGGCTGGTGCGCACCAGCGCCTTGCGTCCCTCGGTGCCGACCGCCGCGCCGGTCACCACGCACTCGTCCCCCGGGCGGGGCACCGCCTCGACCAGAGCCGCGATCCGGCCGAGCACGTACGGGCGGCCGGCGCCGATCACCGTCCAGCCGCCGGGGCAGTCCAGGGCGGCCCAGACCGTGGCGACGCCGACCTGCTCCGGCACCCGCACCGGTGCCGCCGTCCGGCCGTCCGGCAGCCGTCCGGGGAAGATCCGTAGACCGTCGGCGCGGTCCGGGCCGCAGACGTAGCAGCCCGGAAACGGGTGGTCCACCAGCCCGGCGTACGCCGCCGAGGCGGCTCGGGCGGTCGCCAGGTCGACCGGCGGCACCACCTCGTCGAGCCGCTCCGCCGGGCGCACCTGCGCGACCACCTCGCCGGCAGGGTCGCGCACCTCCCCGTCGACCAGCGCCAGCGGGGTGTCCAGCGGCGGCGGCCGGCGCAGGGTCACCTCGACCGGCCCGTCTCCGCCGTACGCCTCGGCGAAGACGCCGGCGCTCCAGCCCCCGTTGCCCGAGCCGGGTGGCCCGTTGAAACGCGCCTCGATGATCATCGAACTCCTCCCGCCCGCGCCGGCCACCTCGCCCGGCACCCCGGCAGCCTCGCACGGCCGCCGCGCGGCCACCGCCGGCGGGGCAGCCGCCAGCAGCGTGTCAGCCACCGGTCGCCGACCGGCGTTCACCGGATCGACACCCCTGCCCACCAGGGCCGGCAACCCACCGGGCGTTACACAAGGGGTATGGCCGTTCTGCCCGCCGCGGACGTAACCCTGACGACCAGCGGCTACATCCTCTCGATCGCCGACGACCCCATCCAGGTCGGGGCCGCCCAACGCCTGCGCCACCGGGTGTTCGCCGGTGAGCTGGGTGCGACCGTCTCCCCGGGCGAGCCCGAACTCGACCGTGACGCCTTCGACCCGTACTGCGACCACCTGCTGGTGCGGCAGGAGAGCACCGGCGAGGTGGTCGGGACGTACCGCCTGCTTCCGCCGGGGCGCACCAGCCGCCGCTACGCCGAGGGCGAGTTCGACCTGACCGCGCTCGACCCGCTGTGGGGGCAGCTCGTCGAGGCGGGTCGCTCGTGCGTGCACCCCGACCACCGCACCGGTGCGGTGATCAACCTGATGTGGGCCGGCATCGCCCGCTACCTGCACCTGCGGGGCCTGCGCTGGCTCGGCGGGTGCGCCTCGGTGCCGGTGGCCGACGGCGGCCTGGCCGCCGCCGAGGTGTGGGCCCAGGCGCGGGCCCGGCACCTGTCGCCGCCGCCGCTGCGGGTACGCCCGCTGCGGCCCTGGTTCGCCGAGCCGGGTGTCCCGACCGAGCCGGTCGCCGGATCGGCCAAGCTGGTCCCGCCGCTGCTGCGCGGGTACCTCCGGCTCGGCGCCTGGGTCTGCGGCGAGCCGTCGCACGACCCGGACTTCGGGGTGGCCGACTACTACGTCCTGCTCTCCATGGACCGGATGAACCCCCGCTACCTGCGGCACTTCCTCGGCGGGCAGCCGTGACCACGCTGGCGCACCCGCTGTGGCGGCCGACTTCCGGGTGCAGCCCCGGCTGTCTGCCGCTGCCCGGCCAGTCCCCGGCCGTGCCGGTGCCCCAGCAGCTCGGGCGGGCCGCCGCCCTGGTCGGCATGCTCGGGCTCGGGATCGGGTTGGCGGCGTTGCTCCCGCTGCTGCCGACCCGGGAACGGTACGCCGGGACGCGCGCCTGGGCGCGGGCCACGGCGCGCGCCTGTGGCGTACGCCTGGAGGTGCGGGGCCACCTGCCCCGACGGCGCGCGCTGCTGGTGGCCAACCACGTCTCCTGGTGGGACATCCTGGCGGTGCTGGCGGTCGCGCCGGCCCGGATGGTGGCCAAGCACGAGGTGGGCCGCTGGCCGCTGGTCGGGCTGCTCGCCCGGGCTGCCGGCACCTTCTTCGTGGACCGCTCCCGCCCCCGCACCCTGCCCGTGACCGTGGGTCGGGTCGCGGCAGCGCTGCGGGCGGGCCGGTCCGTCGCGGTGTTCCCCGAGGGAACCACCTGGTGCGGCGAGGGGGCGGCGTGCCGCCCGCCGGCCGGGTTCCGGCCGGCGATGTTCCAGGCCGCTATCGACGCCGGGGCGCCCGTGGTGCCGCTGCGGATCGGCTACCGGTGCGGCCCGGCCGGCGAGCCGACCACCGCGCCGGCCTTCGTCGGCGACGAGACCCTGCTGAACTCGGTGCGCCGGGTGCTCGCCGTCCGGGAGTTGAGGGTCACCGTCGAGATCGCCGCTCCGCTGCACCCGGCCCGCGCCGCCGACCGCCGAACGTTGGCCCGGGTCGCCGAATCGGCCGTCCATCTCGTACCGTCGTCGGCGGTATCGTCACGTCCGGCGCTCGAACCGGTGCTCTGTCCGGAACCGGTGCCGGCGCCGCGTCCGGAAGCCGTACCGGTGCTACCCGGCCCGGAGGTGGTGACGGGGTCGGCGTGGCCGGGCGCCCGACCGGTGCCGGCCGGGCCGGGGCCCGACGCGGGGAGCGCGTCCGATCGAGGGTTGCCGGTGGCCGCCTGATCAGGACGATCCGCTCTCAGGGTTTTTTCAGTATCCGCCCAGCGTGGGCGCAGCGACTGCGCGGATGATGGGCGGCATGGCGGCTACCCAGACCGAGGCGCGACTGCTCGTCGTCGAGGACGATCCCAACATCCTCGAACTGCTCTCCGCGAGCTTGCGCTTCGCCGGCTTCGACGTGGCGACCGCGACCAGCGGCAGCGCCGCTCTCAGCGCGGCCCGGGACCACCGGCCGGACCTGGTGGTGCTCGACGTCATGCTGCCGGATCTCGACGGGTTCGAGGTGATCCGGATGATGCGCGAGGGTGGCACGCGTACCCCGGTGGTCTTCCTCACCGCCCGGGACGCCACCGACGACAAGATCCGCGGCCTCACCCTGGGCGGCGACGACTACGTCACCAAGCCGTTCAGCCTGGAGGAGCTGACCGCCCGGATCCGGGCGGTGCTGCGCCGCACCAGCACCGGCGAGCAGGCGCCGGCCCGGCTCACCTTCGCCGACCTGGAGCTGGACGAGGAGACCCACGAGGTGTACCGGGCCGGCCAGCGGGTCCAGCTCTCGCCGACCGAGTTCAAGCTGCTGCGCTACCTGATGCTCAACGCCAACCGGGTGCTGTCCAAGGCGCAGATCCTCGACCACGTCTGGAACTACGACTTCCGGGGCGACGACAACATCGTCGAGTCGTACATCTCCTACCTGCGGCGCAAGGTCGACACCACCGAACCCCGGCTGATCCACACCCTGCGTGGGGTCGGCTACGTGCTGCGCAAGCCGGCGGCGTGAATCCGTTACAGCAGGGCAAGCAACGGCTGCGCGGCGTCCCACTGCGACTCAAGCTGGTCGCGGCCGTCCTCGCCCTGGTCGCCGCCGCGCTGCTGGTGATCAGCTCGTTGACCACCTTCTTCCTCCGCAGCTATCTGGTCGAGCAGATCGACGGGCAGCTGGCCGGTTCGAGCCAGATGCTCGGACCGCGGATTCCCAGCTTGCGCGACCGCACGGTGGAGGCCGTGTTGCCCAGCCGCTACGTCGTGGTGCTGGCCAACCCGGAGTGGGGGGTGGAAAGGCCGAACTACGACAACCGCACGCTGGAACCGCCACAGCTGCCCCGCTTCCCCAGCGACTACCAGGGGTTCGCCGAGCGCGTGGGCGAATGGCGTACGGTGACCTCGTTCGACGGCCAGACCCGGTGGCGGATGTACTACACGGAGGCGCCGAACAACGAGGTGTTGGCCCTCGGCCAGCCGCTCACCGACGTGGAACTGGCGGTCAAGCGGCTGATCTGGATCGACCTGCTGGTCGGCGGTGCGGTGCTGGTCCTGCTCGCCTCGATCGGCGCGGCGATCGTCCGGGCCAGCCTCAAACCGCTGGTGGAGATCGAACGTACCGCCGCCGCCATCGCCGGCGGTGACCTCAGCCGACGGGTGCCCGACCCGGAGGAGGGGCAGCCCTGCCCGACCTCGGAGCTGGGCCGACTCGCCCGCGCCCTGAACGCGATGCTCAGCCAGATCGAGATGGCCTTCACCGCCCGCGCGGCCTCCGAGTCCGCGGCGCGGACCGCCGAGTCGGCGGCCCGGGAGGCCGCCGAGTCGGCGCGGGCCTCCGAGGGCCGGGCCCGCCGCTCCGAGGAGCGGATGCGGCAGTTCGTCGCGGACGCCTCGCACGAGCTGCGGACGCCGCTGACCACCATCCGTGGCTTCGCCGAGCTGTACCGGCAGGGCGCCGCGCGCGCCCCCGAGCAGACCTCCGACCTGCTACGCCGGATCGAGGACGAGGCGGCGCGGATGGGCCTGCTGGTGGAGGACCTGTTGCTGCTGGCCCGGCTGGACCGTGAGCGACCGCTCTCGCTCGCCCCGGTGGAGCTGCCGGTGCTGGCCGCGGACGCCGTGGCGGCCGCCCGGGCGATGGCGCCGGACCGGCGGATCGAGCTGGAGATCGAGCCCGGTTCCGGGCCGCTGCTGGTGCGGGGCGACGACGCGCGGCTGCGGCAGGTGATCGGCAACCTGATGACCAACGCGCTGCGGCACACCCCACCGGAGGCGGCGGTGACGCTGCGGCTGCGGGCCGAACCGGGCAACATGGCCGTGGTGGAGGTGGCCGACACCGGCCCGGGGCTCACCCCGGAGCAGGCGGAACGGGTTTTCGAGCGCTTCTACCGGGCGGACGCCGCGCGCACCCGGCGGGTCGGCGGGAACACCGGTACCGGCCTCGGCCTGGCCATCGTCGCCGCGCTGGTGACCGTGCACCAGGGCACCGTCGAGGTGGCCGAGACGCCCGGTGGGGGCGCCACCTTCCGGGTGCGGTTGCCGCTCGCCCCGGCCACCGACGGTGAGCAAGAGTGACTTTCAGCGAATCCTCAGGCCAGCCTAAGGCGGGTCGCAGAGCGATAGGGGAGGGTGAAGACATGACCGAGTACGAGTCCGACCCGCGGCGGCCGGCCCCCACCGACGCCGAGCCGTCGCACCCCGAGCTGTCCCGCGCCGAGCGCGCGCAGTCCGACTCCCCATCCGTTCCGGCGACCGGCGTCAGCGCCGATTCCACCGCCGAGGCGCCGACCATCCCGATCCGGGCCGTCGACGCACCGGCCACCGCTGCGTTCGACGCACCGGCCACCGTCCCCCTCGACGCACCGGCCACCGCTGCCTTCGACGCACCGGCCACCGCTGCTGTCGATGCGCCGGCTGCCGCTGCCTTCGACGCGCCGGCTGCCGCCGCCGTCGAGCCGGACGGTGAGCCGACCCGGCAGGTCGCCGGCGTGCCCGCTCAGCCGACCTCGCCGGCCCAGCCGGTCTCTGGCCAGCCCACCTGGGCACCGGCCGGCCACCACCCGTACCAGCCCGGCCACTCCGCGCCCGGCCAGCGTTATCCCGGTGCGCCCTGGTACCCGGGCCAGCCCGGGTACCAGGCCCAACCCGGGTATCAGGGCCAGCCAGGCTGGGCCGGTACGGCGCAGCCGGGGTCGCCCGGCGTCGGGCACCCGGGGTATCCGGGGCAGCCGGGCGGGCCGTCCACCGGCTACCCGGGGCAGCCGGCACCGTGGGCGCCCACGCCGTCCGGCGGGCCCCGTCCCGGCCGGATCGCCAAGTTCGCCGGTGCCGGCGTCGCGGTGTTCGCACTGATGCTCGGTAGCGGTGTCGCCGGCGGGGCGATCGCCCTGGCCCTGAACGACGGGCCCGGGATCACCCGCACCTACTCCGCCGCCCCCGTCATCGACAGCGCCGACCTGCCGCGCATCGCCGCGTCGGTGCAGCCCAGCGTCGTGTCGATCACCACCGGGAGCGGTGAGGGCTCCGGCGTGGTACTCAGCGCCGACGGCTACGTACTGACCAACAACCACGTGGTCGCCGGCGGCGGCGACACCGTCCGGGTGATCTTCGCGGACGGCACCAGCGCCCAGGCCAAGGTCGTCGGCACCGATCCGAAGACCGACCTGGCGGTGCTGAAGGCGACCGGGGTGAGCGACCTCAAGCCGGCCACCTTCGGCGACAGCGACGGTATGCAGGTCGGCGACCAGGTGCTCGCCCTGGGCAGCCCGCTCGGCCTGCAGGGCTCGGTCACCGCGGGCATCCTCAGCGCCCGCGACCGCACCATCCAGGCCGGTAGCGGGCAGCAACTCCCCGGCCAGGCGGTCAGCTCGATCTCGGGGCTGCTCCAGACCGACGCGCCGATCAACCCCGGCAACTCCGGTGGGGCCCTGGTCAACACCCGGGGCGAGGTGATCGGCATCAACACCGCGATCGCCACCGCGGGACAGGGCAGCACCGGCAACATCGGCGTTGGCTTCGCCATCCCGAGCAACAAGGCCAAGGACGTCGCCGACAAACTCCAGCGGGGTGAGAAGGTCAGCCACCCATCGCTGGGGGTGAGCGTGAGCGGTGCGCCCGACGGCGGCGCGCTGGTCAACGCCGTCACTCCGGGCAGCGCCGCCGAGCGTGCCGGGTTGCAGCGCGGCGATGTGATCAGCCGGTTCGGCGACAAGCCGATAAATGACTCGAACGATCTGGTCGGCGCCGTCCAGGCCGGAAAGGTCGGAGACCAGGTCGAGGTGACCTATCACCGCAACGGGTCCGAATCGACGGCAACCGTGACGCTCGCCGAAGCGTCCTAACGTCAAGAACCTGCCTCCCCTCTGGGGCGGCGGGTGGCGCGGCCAAGGGGGTTGGTCGCGGCGCCCGCCGCCCCGCCTTCGTCTCCGGCCCGGTTCACCCGCACCGGGTGAACCGGCGTCACCCCGCCGGCCGGCAGCCTCGGCCGTGGAGGTCTTCGAGGCGTATGGGGGTGCCATGACCAGCACGGCAGCGAACGCCCGAACCGACGACCAGATCCAGCGCGACGTGCTCGACGAACTCGCCTGGGACGCGCAGGTGCGCTCGACCGACATCGGGGTGACCGTGCACGACGGCGTGGTGAGCCTCACCGGCTGGGTGGACAGCGCCGCCCGTACCTGGGCGGCGGTCCGCAGCGCCCAGCGGGTACGCGGGGTACGGGCGGTCGCCGACGACATCGAGGTACGCCCGCTCGGGCCGGTCGACATCACCGATGCCGAGCTGGCGATCGCGGCCAGCCGGGCGCTGGAGTGGAACAGTTTCGTACCGGCCGAGCGGCTGGACCTCACCGTCGCCAACGGGTGGGTCATGTTGCGCGGTGAGGTGGAGTTCGGCTGGCAGCGGCGTACCGCCGAGCGGGAGTTGCGCCGGCTGCGGGGCGTACGCGGCGTCACCAACCTGGTCGAGGTCCGTCCCGCTGCCCGACCCGACACCGAACAGGTCCGCCGCGACGTGCAGCGCGCCCTGCTGCGGGGCATCGGCACCGAACGGGTGAACGTCGAGGTACAGGGTGACACCGTGACCCTGACCGGGGTGGTGCGCTCCTGGTGGGAGCGGGACCAGGCGGAACGGGTGGCCTGGTCGGCCGAGGGGGTGTGCGCGGTGCGGACCGAACTGCTGGTGGGCGGCTGACCGGGGCCGTGGTGTCCGGTTTGCCGGTGCCGGAGCCGGGAAACCGGCTTTGATCCCCGGATTCCGCCCTACCGCGGATCGGGGCCGACGCCACCACCGACCGACGGGAGGGTTCGTGGCCGACATCCACGCCGCGGGGGAGCGCCAGTTGCGGATCGCAATGGTGGTGCCGCCCTGGTTGTCGGTGCCGCCACCGGGCTACGGCGGGCTGGAGCAGGTGGTGGCCGGCCTGGTCGACGCCCTGGTCGAGCGGGGACACGCGGTGACGCTGTTGGGCGCTGGCGAGGCGCACGGCACCTCCGCCGAGTTTCTCGCCACGCTCGACGAGTTGCAGTACGACCGGCTCGGCGAGTCGCTGCCCGAGCTGGCCCACCTGGCCCGGGTGAACCACCTGGTCAGCGCGGCCGACTTCGACCTCGTCCACGACCACACCACGATCGGCCCCCTGGTCGCCGGGCGGCGCGATGTGCCCACCGTGGCGACCATCCACGGCAACCCGGTGGGCGAGTATGGCACGGTGCTCAGCGACACCGACCGCGGTGTCGGGCTGGTGGCGATCTCGCACGCCCAACGCCGGCTGAACCCTCGGCTGCCGTGGGTCGGCACCGTGCACAACGCGATGGAGGTCGACACCTTCCCGCGTAAGAGCGCACCTAGCCACGGTCCGGTGCTGTGGCTGGCCCGGTTCAGCCCCGACAAGGGGCCGGACGTGGCGATCCGGGCCTGCCGGGCGGCCGGTCTGCCGCTGGTGCTGGCCGGCAAGTGCAACGAGCCCGCCGAGCGGCGCTACTACGACGAGGTGGTCCGGCCGATGCTCGGCCCCGACGTCACGGTGGTGCTCGACGCCGACCGGGAGGCCGTGCTGCGGCTGCTGGTCGAGGCGCGCTGCCTGGTCATGCCGATCCAGTGGGAGGAGCCGTTCGGCATCGTGATGCTGGAGGCGATGGCCACCGGCACGCCGGTGGTGGCGCTGAACCGCGGCGCGGTGTCGGAATTGGTCCGGCCGGGGGTCACCGGGCTGGTCTGCGAGCGGGCGGACGAGTTGCCGGCGGCGCTGCGCGAGGCGTCCCGCCTCGACCCGGCGGACTGCGTGGCGCACGTCGCGCGGACCTTTTCCACCGATCGGATGGCGACCGGCTACGAGGCGGTGTACCGCCGGTTCCTCGTCGCGGCGACGCCACGGACCGCCGTACGCGAGCCGGTCCGCGTCACGCCAAGTTGAGCCTGGTCAGACCTGCGCGGCGCCGAGCGCGGCGATCGCCGCGTCCAGCTGCTGGGCGTACGCCGGACTCAGCCCCTCCTCCCGCAGCCGGGTGGAGACCTTCTCCCGCAGCCGGGCGACTCCCGGCCCCAGCTCGCCCTCACCACCGGCCACCGCCCGGGTGAGGTTGCGCAGCTCGTTACGCAGGTCGAGACCGACGTCGTCGCGGATGCCGCCGTCGGCCAGCCCGGCGCCGATCACCGCTTCGAGGCGATTCGCCGCCTCGATGAGGGTGTCCGTCCCGCCGGCCGGGCTCGGTAGCGCGGTGGGTGCCGACGGCGGGGGTGAGGTGGTCGGTGCCGGGGCTAGGGGCGGCTCGGTGGCGCTCTCGGCGGGTGGGGTGGGCTCGGCCGAGGCGGTCGGCCCGAGGGTGGGCAGCGCGGCGGGCGGATCGGTGTCGTCCGGCAACAACGCCGGCACCGCCAGCGCCACCCCGATCAGCACCGCCAGCGCCGGTACCACGAGCACCGGGCGCAGCAACGGCCTCCGCCGACCGTCGGCTGAACCGGGCGCCGGTCCGGCGCTGTCCGGTGCGATGCCCGGTTGCCCGCCCGGCCCGCCCCCGGCGATGGCCGGCCCGACGGCAGCGGTGGCTGGCCCGACCGTGGCGGTGGTTGGCCCGACCGTGGCGGTGGTTGGCCCGACCGCAGCGGCGATCGAGGTCGGCCCGACCGGGGCGGTGGCGCGGGTCGGCTCGACCGACGGGAGGGTGACGGTGGGGGCGAGCATCGTGTTGGCCTGCGGATCGGCGGGCAGCATCTGGTCGCGAAGCATGGTGGCCACCTGGCGGGCCGTGGGGCGGTCGGCCGGATCGTGGGAGAGGCAGCGCAGGCAGACCTGGGCCACCGCCGGCGGCAGGCCCGGTACCCCGGCCAGCGTGGGCGGCGTCCCCTCCGCCAGCGCCACGCTGAGTTCCTCCCAGGTGTCCGCCGGGTACGGCACCCGGCCGGTCAGCGCCTCGTGCAGCAGCACCCCGAGCGAGTAGACGTCGGTCGCCGGCTGGGCCGGCGCGCCGTCGAGCCGCTCCGGCGCCACATATGCCGGGGTGCCGAAGGTGGCACCGTCCTCGTCGTCGTCGGGGGCGCCGATCCTGGTGGCGATGCCGAAGTCGAGCACCTTCGCGCCCACCTGCGTCATCATCACGTTGGCTGTGGTGACGTCCCGGTGCACGATGCCGAGTCGGTGGGCGGCAGCGAGCGCGTCGGCGACCTGGGCGGCGATCTCCACCGCCTCGGGCCAGGGCAACGGCCCCTCGGTGAGCCGGAACTCCAACTCCTCGCCGGCGAGCAGCTCCATCACCACGAACGACGTGATCGAGCCGTCCGGTGCCACCGTCTCGCCGTAGTCGTGCACCGACGTCACGTGCGGGTGGACCAGCTGCGCGGCGGCCCGGGCCTCTTCGCGGACCATGTCGCGGAACCGGGCGTCAGCGGCCAGGGACGGGGTGAGCACCTTCAGTGCGACCACCCGGTCGAGCACCTCGTCGTGGGCTCGCCAGATCACCGACATCCCACCGGCACCGATCTGGTCGATCAACCGGTACCGGGTGGCCAGCAACCGGCCAGGCTGCAGTGCTGGCTTCACGGATCGCACCTGCCTCGTAGGTGGGAGCGGTATCAGGTTGCGCGAATGTTGCCTCCCTGTCAACGGGCCCCCTACCCGGCGGTACGAACCGTGGACCCGGCGGTGCCGGACCGGCCGACGTGAGGGTGGGGCGTACAGGACGAACGCGCCCGGGTGCGGGCGTGCCAGGATGAACGGCATGGCGCGGGGACCGGTGGCATTCGTGCTCGGGGGCGGGGGCGTCCTCGGCGCGGTCGAGGTGGGCATGTTGCGGGCCCTGTTCCGGGCCGGGATCCGGCCGGACATGGTGCTCGGCACGTCGATCGGAGCGGTCAACGGTGCACTGGTCGCCGCCGATCCGTCCGAGGCGGTCACCGACCGGCTGGTGCGGCTCTGGGCCTCCCCTGAGGCGAGCGAGGTGTACGGCGACTCGGTGGCCCGGCAGCTGCGGCGTTTCGCCGCCCGTACCCATCTGCACTCGCCCCGGCCGCTGCGCAAGCTGCTGGAGAGCGAACTGGGCGCGGAGACCACCTTCGCCGACCTGAAGATCCCGTTCCGCTGCTGCGCGGCGAACATCGAGCGGGCCGCCGAGCACTGGTTCGTCAGTGGGCCGGTGGTGCCGGCCGTGCTCGCGTCCGCCTCGGTGCCGGGGCTGCTGCCGCCGGCCCGGATCGGCGACCAGCACTACATCGACGGCGGGATCGTCAACTCCATCCCGATCGGCGAGGCGGTGACGGCCGGCGCGGTCCGGATCTTCGTACTCCAGGTGGGTCGGATCGAGCGGGCGCTGGCCCCGCCCCGGCGGCCCTGGGAGATCGCCCAGGTCGCGTTCGAGATAGCCCGCCGGCACCGGTTCGCCCGGGAGATGGCCGCCCTGCCCGACGGGGTGGAGGTGCATGTGCTGCCGACCGGTGGGCTGCAACCGCGCGACGACACCCCGTGGGCGTACCGGGACATGGCCGCGGTGGGCCGGCGGATCAGCCGCGCCTACTCGGCCTCCCGGCACTACCTGGCCAACCTGGAGCGCTGATGCCCTTACCGCCACGGTGGGCTCGCCGACTGTTGCTGGCGCCGGGTGTGGTGCTGCTCGCGTTCCTGCTGGCGACCACAGTGCCGCTGTGGGCGTTGGTGGCGCTGGCCATCTCCCCGTTCGCCCCCGGGCGGTTGCGCCCGCTGCGGTTGTTGTGGATCGGCTGCTTCTACCTGTTCTGGGACGCGGCGGCGCTGCTCTGCCTGTTCGTGCTCTGGGTGGCCGCCGGGTTCGGCTGGCGGGTGAACTCGCCGGCCTTCCAGCGTGCCCACTACGTGCTTGCCGGCTGGTTCCTGCGGGTGCTGTTCTGGCAGGCCAAATGGACCCTGCGGCTCGGCATCGAGGTGGTCGGCACCGATCCCGACACCGCCCTTCCCGGCAGGCCCGAGCTGGTGGTCTGCCGGCACGCCGGTCCGGGCGACTCGTTCATCCTGATCCACGCCCTGGTGAACTGGTTCCGGCGGGAGCCGCGGATCGTACTCAAGGACACCCTTCAGTGGGATCCGGCGATCGACGTGCTGCTCAACCGGCTGCCGAGCCGGTTCATCGCGCCCGGCCGCGACGGCCGGGGGCCCCTCACCGCGCAGATCGGGCACCTCGCCACCGGGCTGGACGACGACGACGCCTTCGTGATCTTCCCCGAGGGCGGCAACTTCACCCCGAAGCGCCGGCTGCGCGCCATCGCCCGGCTGCGGGACCGGGGCCACGAGCGGATGGCGGTGAAGGCGGAGGCCATGCAGCACGTGCTGGCGCCGCAGCCCGGTGGACTGCTGGCGGCGCTGGACGCCGCCCCGGACGCCGGGGTGATCTTCGTGGCCCACACCGGCCTGGACCGGATGCTCACCGTCGCCGATGTGTGGCGGGAACTGCCGATGGACAAACGGCTGGTGATGCGGTTCTGGTCGGTGCCACCGGAGGAGATCCCGTCCGAGCGGCAGCAGCGGATCGACTGGCTCTACGACTGGTGGAGTCGGATAGACGGGTGGGTGGCGGCGAATCGCGACGACGCCACGTAGGGTGCGCACGTGGACCAGATCAGCGTGGTGACGACGGTGGTCGACGCGCGGTCGGTCGCGGACCTGCTGTCCGCCGCCGCCGTGGCCGGGCGGCTCGCCGCCTGTGCCCAGGTGGGCGGCCAGGTGGAGAGCACCTACTGGTGGCGGTCCGGGGTGGAGACCAGCACCGAATGGTCCGTGCAGTTCAAGACCGCACCGGACCGGGTCGACGCGTTGGTCGAGCAGATCCGCGCCAGCCACCCGTACGAGGTGCCGGAGATCCTGGTCAGCCGGGTCGACTGCGGCCACCCCGGGTACGCGGCCTGGGTGTTCGAGCACACCCGGCCCTGAGCCGGCCCTGAGTACGCGGACTCTGGTGCGGACGGGGTGGTCCCGCCGAGGATGTCCGCGTGGACAACGGCTACCCCTGCCCGGCCTGCGGCGCACCCGCGAACCTCGACTCCGGCTGTACCGGCTGCGGCCGGCCGCCACACCCCGCCGCCGCCGAGGTGATCCGGCTCGACCGGGAGATCCTCGTGCTCGGTGGCGAGGTGGACCGGGCTCGCCAGACGTACGAGGACCTGGCCGGGCGGCTGGCGACGACCCGGCGGCGGCGGGCCGAACTGGCCGGCGTGGTCCGGGCGGAGTTCCCGGCGCCGGTCGTGGCCGGGCCGCCGGGCGCACCGGCCACCGCCCCGATGGCCGCCGGCTGGCAGCCCGTCCCGGCGATGCGGATCACGCCGCCGCCCGCCCCGGCGGTGCCGGCCCGTCCGGGTGGGGCGGAGACCTCGACCCGGACCGTGCAGGGCTTGCTCTTCGTCGTCGGTGGGCTGCTGCTCGGCACGGCGGCGACGGTGTTCACGGCCGTGGCCTGGGCATCGGTCGGAGTGGCCGGCCGGGCGCTGATCCTGCTGGCGTTCACCGCGCTGTTGCTCGCCGTGCCGCTCGTCGCGCGCTGGCGCGGGCTGCGTGGTACCGCCGAGACGTTCGCCGCGGTCGGGTTGCTGCTGGTGGTGCTCGACGGGTACGCCGCCTGGACGGTGGACCTGTTCGGCGTGACCGGCTGGCCGGGTAGCCGTTACGCCGGGTTCGTCGCGGCAGTCAGCGCGGCAGTCGCCGCCGGGTACGCCCGGCTCAGCCGGCTGGCCGTGCCGTGGTTCGCGGCGCTGCTCGCCGCGCAGCCGGTGCTGCCGTTGCTCGCCGCCGAGGCCCGGCCGGAGACGGCCGGCTGGGCGGTGGTCTTCGTCGGGGTGGCGCTGGTCGACCTGGCGGTGATCGCCGCGCTGCGGCACCGACCGGGGGACGTCGCGGGCGAGGGGGCCGCGACGCCCCCGGCACTGCTGCTCGCCGGGCAGGTGACGGCCTGGATCGGGTACGCCGGCGCGGTGCTGCTCGCCGGGGGCTGTGCGCTGGTGCCGCTGCTGGTCGGTCGGGCCGGCGGGGTGACGCTGCTGGCCGGCGGGCCGATGCTGCTGGTGGCGCTGACCCTGCTCGGTGCGGCGCTGCTCACCGGCGGGGTCACGGCGCGGGCGGTGGCGGCCGGGGCGCTGGTGCCGGTGCTGGCCGGCGCGTTGATCCGCCCGGCGGCCGAGCTGCGCCCGTCGCTGCTGCTGGTGGTGGCGGCGCTGGTCACGGTGGCGCTCGCCGGTGCGGTGCGGCTGCTCCCGGCCGGCTGGCGGCCTGGCCCCCGGGTCGGTGCGCTGCTGGTGGCCGCCGGCGGGGCGCAGCTGACGGCGCTGGCGGCGGTGGTGCTCGCCGGCGCCGCCGTGGGCCGGTCGTTGCCGCCCTGGCGGGGGGCCACGGCGGGGCCGGCGTACGCCTGGGGCTGGCAGTTGCCGGTCGCGGTGGCCCTGACCTCGGCGGCCGTGATCTGGTTGCTGCCCCGGGCGGCCGGGCCGGCGGTCGCGGCGGCCGGTGCCGCCGCGGCGGCGCTCGCCCTGCCGGCGGCCTGGGCCGCGCCGTGGCCGGCCGTGGTCGCCGTCGACCTGCTGGTGGGGGCGGTGCTGCTGGCCGCTGCGGTGGCCCGCCCAGCGGCGCGCGGGGCGACGGTGTCGACCGCGGCGCTGGGCGGCGCCGCACTGCTCGGGCACGGGCTGCTGGTGGGACTGGCCGGGCCGGGTGGAGCCGGCGCCGCCTGTGCGGTGATCCTGGCCGTCGGTCTCGGCGTGGCCGCCGCCGGCCGGCGCGGCGGGTCCGTGCAGCGCGGCGTGGCCGGTTACGGGCTGGTCGCGGCGGTGCTCGTGGTGCCGGTCGGCGCGGCGGTCGCGCTGATCGGGGCCGGCGCGCCGCCCTGGTGGCAGGCGCGGGCGGCGCTGGCCGCCGTCGCGCTGCCGGCGGTCGCGCTGCTCGCGGTCCGTCGACACTGGCCCGACCTGCAGGAGTACGGCTCGATCGGCCTCGCCGTGACGGCCGTGCTGACCGGACTCGCACCGGTGGCCGTACCGGGCGACGAGCCGGTGACGGTTTACGCGGCCGTGGCGGCGCTGCTGGTCGCGCTGGCCGCTTTCCGCACCCGCCTGGCGGGGCTGCTGGTGGCGGGGGCGGTCCTGTCCGTGGTGGCGGTGCTGGCCGCCGTGCCGGTGGCCCTGACCGCGCTGGTCACCCCGTACGGCCCGCCACCCGCCGTCTGGTCCGGCGTCCCCGCTGCCCAGCCTGTTTCGGGCGCGCTGCCGGTCGGTCTGGCACTGCTGGTGCTGGCCCTGGCGGCGGCGCTGGCGGCCTGGCCGATCGCCTCGGCCATTGGCACCAGGTCGGGTCTCCCCACCGATGTCGCTGGCTCCGCGACCGCTGGCTCCAGCGGCCGGGACAGCTGGTGGCGGATCGGCCGGGCCGGTGCCGGGCGAGTGGCTGCGGTGGTGCTGCCCTTCGCGACCCTGGCCGGGCAGGTACTGCTCGTCGCCGCTGGTGCGCCCTGGCCGGTGGTGCCCGCGGTGGCGCTGGTCGAGGGGGTGGCCCTGCTGCTGGCGACCGCGTTGCTGGCCTCGCGGTCGACGTTCGTCGGGGCGGCCGTGCCGGTGGGGCTGGTGCTGGCCGGGACCGGCCTGCTCAATCTCCAGGCCACCCGGGCGGGGACGCTGGCCGGGCTGGGTCTGCTGGTGGTGGCGGCCACCGTGGCCGGGGTGGCCGCCCGTCACGCCGAGGTACGCCTGGCCGGTTGGCTGATCGCGGTCGCGTCGGCGACCGGGTTCGCGGTCACCGCCCCGCTGGCCGGTGGGCTGCCGCTGCGGGTGGCGGCGTTCGCGGTGCTCGGCGTGGCGGCGCTCGCCCTCGCGCTCGCCGCGACGGTGCCCGCCAGGCGGGGGAGCGGCCCCGAACCGGCCACGCTCTCCGCGCCGGGGTCGGCCGTGGCCGTCCCGGCGGCGGGGCTGCTGAGGGCGGTGCTGGACGCCGCCGCGCAGGCGGTGGCGCTGGTCGCCTTGCTGCTCACCCTCGGCGCACCCCGGCACGGCGCGACGGTCGGCGTGCTCTGGGGCGCAGCGGTCGGGTTGCGGCTGCTGCGCCGCGACGAGTCGACCGGGCGGCGGTGGGTCTTCGCCGGCATCGCCGGTGGCAGCGAACTGCTCGCCGTCTGGCTGCTGCTGGTGGCCGGCGGGGTGACGGTGCTGGAGGCGTACACCGTGCCGCTGGCGGCGCTGGCGCTCGCGGCGGGGGCGGTGGCGCTGCGTACGCGGCCGGGGCTGACCAGCTGGCTCGCGCTCGGCCCCGGCCTGGCCGCCGTGCTGTTACCCAGCCTGGCCGCCGTGCTGTTCGGCGCCGACCCGCAGCCGTGGCGGCGGTTGCTGCTCGGCGCCGCCGCCCTCGCCGCCACGCTGCTCGGGGCGGTACGGCGCTGGCAGGCGCCGGTGGTGCTCGGCGGGGTGACGCTGACCCTGCTCGCCCTGCACGAACTGGCACGCAGCTGGGACCTGCTGCCCCGGTGGGTCTTCCTGGCTGCTGCCGGGCTGGCGCTGATCGGCCTCGCGGCCACCTACGAACGCCGCCGCCGGGACCTGATCCGGCTCCGCTCCGCCGTCGGCCGGATGAGCTGACCCGGCTCCCGCTGGTCGTCCTGCCTTCGGGAGGCACCGGTAGGGTCTTGCCATGGCAGACGTGCTCACCGCCGAGGCGGTGCGAGACGAGCTGGGTGGGTTGGTGGGCTGGTCGGGGGATCCGGCTGGGATCACCCGTACCGTGGAGCTGGCCAGCTTCCCGGACGCCATCGCGGTGGTCGACCGGGTCGCCGTGACGGCCGAGGAGCTGGACCACCACCCCGACATCGACATCCGGTGGCGGACGTTGACCTTCCGCTGCGTGACCCATTCGGCCGGCGGCGTCACGGTGCGTGACGTTGAGCTGGCCCGCCGGATCGACGAGATCGTGGAGGCCATCCGATGAGATTCGAGATCAGCAAGGTGCTGGACGCCATCGAGGGCCGGGTCTGCACCGACCCGCAGTTGGCCCGCGCGGTGCTGGACCTGGCCGAGATCATCCGATATCAGGACCTCGACGGCGGGCGTCCGGCCAGCACGCTGCGCCTCGGCATGGTCATCGACGCGCTGGCACGCAGCATGGAGGAGGACAGCGTCCAGGTCTACGCGGTGGTGCACCGAGGCGTGCTCTCCGACGCCGACCTGACCTCCAACGAGCGGATGGTGGTCCGCCGCTGGGCCGACGACGGCCTGGTCGAGGTGCTGGACAACCCGGGTGACCGGATGCTGGAGGTCGCCGACCTGCTCGGCCTGCCGGTGCTCAGCCGGGTCCGGTTCGACGGCCTGCGCGGGCGGTTTCCTTGGCTGGTCGAGCAGCCGGGTCGGGCGGTCGCCCCGGTACCCGGTGCCGGTGGGCCGGTCTTCATCGCGCACGTCGGCGGGGGCCACACGCCGGTGGCCGGCCCACCGTCCCCGGCCGGGGCGAAGCTGCTCGCCCGGCAGTGGCGGTGCTCGGAATCGGGCTGCAGCCTCTTCGGCGGCGGGGGAGGCGGCGCGTTCGCGGACCTGGCCCGGGTGGACCGCGCCCCGAGCGGCCAGCCGCCACCGTCGCTGCGTAACGGCGTGCCCACCTGCCCCCGGCACGGCACGCGGCTCGGCGACGGCGGTCCCCGGCCCCGCAGCGAGGTCCTCGCGGTACGCGTCGGTGGCCTGATCAGGCGCCGCTTCGTGCTCACCGCGGAGCAGCCCGTCATGATCGGCCGGGCACCGGACGGCTCCGGTGGGATCGTGCTCGGGCAGTGGCTCAACGACGAGGCCCGCCGTTGGATCAGCCGCAGCCACCTCCGGTTGGAGCTGCGCGGCGGCGACGTCGTCGCCACCGACGTGAGCACCAACGGCTCCGGCGTCCGGCCGGGCGGCTCGATGGCGGAGGCGGACCGGATCCCGCTGGCGCCGCAGCAGTCCCGCATCCTCGGCACCGGGGACATGGTGGAGCTCTACCCCGGGGTCCAGGTCGGCCGTCCGGGCGAGCTGCCGACGGGCGCGCCGTACAACCCCGACTCGGTCATGGCCGAGGCGCCGACCATGGCGATTCGCCTGCCCCGCTGAGGTCCGCCGTACGACGGCGGGCGCCGGGACCGTGGTCCCGGCGCCCGCCCTTCGGTACGACTGCTCAGCCGGCCAGCACGGCGGCCAGCTGCGCGACCGCGTGGTCGATCTCCTCCTCGGTGATCACCAGCGGCGGGGCGAGGCGGATGGTCGACCCGTGGGTGTCCTTGGCCAGCACACCGCGCTCCATCAGCCGCTCGCAGGCTTCCCGGCCGCTCATCAGCGCCGGGTCGATGTCCAGGCCGGCCCACAGCCCCCGGCCGCGTACGGCGACCAGGCCCTTGCCGATCAGCCCGCGCAGGCCGGCGTGCAGCCGCTCACCCAGCTCGGCCGAGCGCCGCTGGAACTCGCCGGTGGCCAGCAACCGGACCACCTCGGTGGCCACGGCGCAGGCGAGAGGGTTCCCGCCGAAGGTCGAGCCGTGCTGGCCCGGCTTGATGACACCGAGCACGTCGGCGTCGGCCGCCACCGCGGAGACCGGCACGATGCCGCCGCCGAGCGCCTTGCCCAGCAGGTACATGTCCGGCACGACGCCTTCCTGCTCGCAGGCGAAGGTGGTGCCGGTGCGGCCCAGGCCGGACTGGATCTCGTCGGCGATGAACAGCACGTCGCGCTCGGTGCAGAGCTGGCGTACGCCCGGCAGGTAGCCCTCGGGCGGCACCACCACACCCTGCTCGCCCTGGATCGGCTCCAGCAGCACCGCGACGGTGTGCTCGTCGATCGCACCGGCCAGCGCGGCCAGGTCGCCGTACGGGACGATCCGGAAGCCGGGGGTGTACGGCCCGAAGTCGGCCCGTGCGTCCTCGTCCGTGGAGAAGCTGACGATGGTGGTCGTACGCCCGTGGAAGTTGCCCTCGGCGACCACGATGTTGGCCTGCCCGGCCGGTACGCCCTTGACCTGGTAGCCCCACTTGCGGGCCACCTTGATGCCGGTCTCGACGGCCTCGGCGCCGGTGTTCATCGGCAGGACCAGGTCCTTGCCGCACAGCGCGGCCAGCTCACGGCAGAAGTCGGCGAACTGGTCGTGGATGAAGGCCCGGCTGGTCAGCGTGAGCTTGTCGAGCTGGGCGTGCGCGGCGGCGATCAGCGTCGGGTGCCGGTGGCCGAAGTTCAGCGCCGAGTAGCCGGCCAGGCAGTCGAGGTAGCGCCGGCCGTCGACGTCGGTCAGCCAGACGCCCTCGGCGGAGGAGATCACCACCGGCAGCGGGTGGTAGTTGTGTGCGGTGTACCGCTCCGCGTCCTGCACCGCGGCCGGAGTCCGCAGCATGTCCTCGATCACTTGCTTGCCTTTCCCTGACGGAGTCGCAACGTGCAGCACTTCGGCCCGCCGCCGGCCTTACGCAGCTCGGACAGGTCGACGCCGATGGTCTGGTAGCCCCGGTCGCGCAACTGCGCGGCCAGGCCGGTCGCCTGCTCCGGCAGCACCACGTGCCGGCCGTCGCTGACCGCGTTGAGGCCGAGCACCTCGGCGTCGGCCATGGTGGCGTACACCGCGTCCGGGAACAGCCGGCGCAGGACCGCCTGGCTGCCGGGCGAGAACGCCTCCGGCAGGTACGCCACGGTCCGCTCGTCGAGCACGGTCAGCGCGGTGTCCAGGTGGTAGAAGCGCGGGTCGACCAGCTGCATGGTGATCACCGGGTAGCCGAAGACCTCCTGCAACTGGGCGTGCGAGGCGTGCGCGGTGCGGAAGCCGGTGCCGGCGAGCAGATGGTCGCCGGCCAGCAGGACGTCGCCCTCACCCTCGTTGACGTGCTTCGGGTCGTACATCTCGAAGCCGGCGGCCTCGAACCAGGCCCGGTACGCGGGCGCCTCGTCGGCGCGCTGCGGGTCCCGGAACTGCACGGCCATCGCCCTGCCGTCGATCACGGTGCCGCCGTTGGCGGCGAAGACCATGTCGGGCAGGCCCGGCACCGGGGTGATCTCCTCGACGGTGTGGCCCAGGTCCCGGTACACCTGGCGCAGCCGTTCCCACTGCCGAACGGCGAGGTCGGTGTCGACCGGGGCGGTCGGGTCCATCCACGGGTTGATCGCGTAGTCGACGGCGAAGTACGTCGGCCGGCACATCAGAAAGCGCTGGCGGGTGGCGTCCATCGTCATGTCCTGCTCCCAGGGGGTCGGGCGCGCCCGGCCACCGTCGGCCCACGGGCTGGCGCCGTTGCTCAACGTTAGGCGCCGCGAAGCCGCAGGATCCACCGCTGACCCTTGCATATACCGGCTGTTCGTTGCGTTTGATGCCGCTGCGGCGTCGATTTCTTGCGCCAGCGCCCCAAACGGCCGATGGCCGGTCAGTCGGTGCTGCTCACCCTGTGTGTTGGTCGGCTCCGTCGGGGGCGGCGATACCGCCGCCCCCGACGAGGGGTTGCCAGCCGGTGTTCCTAGGGCCCTAGAAGCGATCGACAACCTGTGAGTCGAGCCACTCGCGGAAGCGAGTCACCGTGTCGCCGTCGGTGGTCGGCCAGTCGAACTGGCCGGACATGGCCAGCACGCCGAGGACCACCGCGCCGAGGCCGAAGGCGATCCCCAGCAGGGCGTCGGACTTGCCGGCGATGTGCCGCCGCCGGGTGGCGACCAGGCCGAGCACGGCGAGCACCGCGCCGGCCGCGCCGAGGCCGATGCCGTAGCCGGCCAGGGTCCCGGTGAGGACGAAGAGCAGCCCAGCGACCCCGACGACCAGACCGAGGGTGGCCAGCAGACTGGCCCGGGGCCGGGGACCGGCCGGCGCCGGCGGCCCGGTCGGGACGCGGTCCTGCTCGGCGGCGTCCTGGTCGGTGCCGGCGGTGCGGTCCACGTCGGTGTCTAGGGAGCGGTCCCGGTCGAGGGTCGGATCGAGGGTCGAATCCGGGGCGGGCGCGGCGGCAGCGCGGGCGCGGCGGGAACCGTCGACGCCGGAGCGGGCCGTGGCGGCGCGCGCCCCGGCTGCCCGTTCGGCGCCGGTCGCCGCCCCACGGCGGTTCCAGGCTCGGCTGCCGCCGGACTTTTCTGCCACGGGCCGGGCGGCGGAACGGGTGTCGGTGGACACTGCCCCGGTACGGTCGGCGTCGTCGCCGACCGGCTGCGCCGGTTCCTCCCGACGTGGCAGCGAAGGAAATCTCATGGCTGCACCTCCTGATGGGTGCGTGGCCGGCCATATCAGCCCCGTATCGCCAGCCACGCGGTAATGCCCCAGGAGGTACCCACACTCAACCCCCCTGACACCACCCCCGCACCCACCACGCCCGACGGCACACCTCACGATCGGCGACCGAAATTGCAAGATCGCCGGGTCAGCGCGGGCGGAGGCGGGTCAGGGTGGTCAGGGCCGAGGTGAGCAGGGCCATCCGGCGGGGGCGGGAGACCAGCACCGGGCGGGTGCGTACGCAGCGCGTCAGGACCTCCACCGCCCGCTCGACCGGCATCATCAGCGGGCGTACCGGGCCCTTGGCCATCTTGGTGTCCACGAAGCCGAAGCGCACCGTGGTCACGTGCACGCCGTGCCCGCGCAGCGCCGCCGCCAGTCCCATCAGGTACGACGACAGCCCGGCCTTGGATCCGGCGTACCCGGGTGCGTCGCCGGAGACCAGCCGGTCGGCGAGGCTGGACAGTCCGATGAGGTGTCCGTCGCCGGCCGCCACCATCGTCGGCACGACCACCGCGACGGTGCGTACCGCCCCCATCAGGTTCACCTCGAAGGTACGGGTCTGCGCGTCCAGGTCGGCCAGGTCGACGGGCTCGCCGATCCCGGCGGCGTACACGCACAGGTCCACCCGGCCGAGTTCGTCGACCGCCTTGCCCAGCACCTCGGAGTAGTCCGGCGAGGTCACGTCGACGGTGTGGTGGGTGTACGTCGGTACGTTGATCCCGTTCTCCCGCCGGGACAGCCCGGCGACCCGCCAACCGTCGGCCAGCAGCCGGCGGGTGAACGCCAACCCGATCCCGTCGCTGTTGCCGACCACCACCGCGCAGCGCACCCGATCCGCCATGCCCCACCGTCCTCATTGCGCCGACGTACCGGCGGTCCGACGTGCAATTGAACCAGACCCGTCGGCCGACCCCTACCGTCGAGTAGCGGGGCCGGGACCCGCACGGTGCGGCGAGCGGGAGCCGGACGCCCGGCCGCTGCCCGCCGGGCTGCTGACTACCCTTGGTGCCCGTGCCAGAGGGACACACCATCCACCGCCTCGCGGCCCGCCACGCCGACCTGTTCGCCGGGGACAAGGTGCTCGTCGCCAGCCCACAGGGCCGGTTCGCCGAGGGCGCCGCCCGGCTCTCAGGCACCGTCCTGGAAACCACCGAGGCGTACGGCAAGCACCTGCTGCACCACTACGCCGGTGAGCTGATCCTGCACGTACACCTCGGGTTGTACGGCAAGTTCGCTGACGGCGACGGCGAGCCGCCGGAGCCGGTGGGGCAGATCCGGCTGCGGCTGACCAGCGACGGCTCCAGGTCGCGGCGGGGCAGCAGACGCGCCGAGCTGGAGCCGTCGGACGACCGGCACTGGCTCGACCTGCGCGGGCCGACCGCCTGCGAACTGCTCACCCCGCCCGAGGCAGCGGCACTGCGCGCCCGCCTCGGCCCGGACCCGCTGCGCGCCGACGCCGATCCGGATCGGGCGTACGCCCGGATCTCGCGCAGTTCGACGCCACTGGCGGCGTTGCTGCTGGACCAGTCGGTGGTCGCCGGCACCGGGTTGATCTTCGTCACCGAGGCGCTGTTCCGCGCCGGGCTGCCGCCGACCCTGCCCGGCCGAGGGCTGACCCGGGCCGACTGGGACGCGCTCTGGGCCGACCTGGTCGAGCTGATGACGCTCGCCGTCGGCACCGGCCGGATCGACACCGTGCGCCCCGCGCACCTGCCGGAGGCGATGGGCCGCCCGGCCCGCGTCGACCCGCACGGGGGAGAGGTGTACGTCTACCGCCGCCCGGGCCAGCCCTGCCACGCCTGCGGCACCGCCGTCAGCCGTGGCACCCTGACCGGCCGCAACCTCTACTGGTGCCCCACCTGTCAGGTTCAGCCGAGCCACCACGACCAGCGTCAGCGCAGGCGGCGGATGTCGCCGTACGCCCGGTAGAAGCCGCCCCGGCCGGACTCGCGGACCTCGGTGACCAGGTAGCGCGCCCCGGGCTCGCGGATGCCCTTCGGGAACTGCACCGACCAGTCCCGGTGGTAACCGGTCGACAGGACGTGCACCCGCAGCCGGCCGCCCTGCTCGACGCACTCCACGATCACCCCGTTGCCGGCGTCGGCGACCACCTCGACCTGGGTCACGGCGGCCGGCTCCGGCAGCCGGGCGGGGGCCTTGACGTCGACCACGTCTGGCACGCTGCCCGCCTCCGCCGCCCGGATCGCCGGCTCGCTGGCGTCGATGCAGGCCAGGTGGCCGCTGGTGGTCACCACATAGAGGCGCTGCTCGTGGTATTGCATGGAGTACGCCGAGCCGCAGCCGGTGCCGAGCTTCCACAGCCGGGTGCCGTCCTCGGCGAAGCAGTAGATCGAGGACTGGCTGTCGCCGGCGAAGACGTACCGGCCGTCCTCGGCGGTGGCGCAGGAGAAGACCGGCG
Organism: Micromonosporaceae bacterium KJ-029; assembly: GCA_005402585.1. GTDB lineage: Bacteria > Actinomycetota > Actinomycetes > Mycobacteriales > Micromonosporaceae > Micromonospora. The sequence continues at coordinate 91,266 of BIFP01000052.1, forward strand.
CGTCGGCGCGGTACGTCCGGTAGGCGGCTCGGCCGTCCTTGCCGAGGCGCACCACCTCGCGGGTGGCGGTGCCGGCGAAGACCGCGTCACGCTCCTGCCAGCCGAACAGCACCGACCCGGTGCGGGTGTGCCACAGTTCCCGCCCGGTGCGCCAGTCGTAGCCGCTCACCCCGGTCGAGTCGCCGTGGTAGACGGCGTCGGAGTCGCAGCGCACCATCCAGGCCGACCGGCCGCGCCCGGCCCGGCGCCAGAGGAACTCGTCCTCGTGGTCGATGGCGGCGATCCCGCCGTCCGCGTCGGAGACGCCCAGCACGCCGTCGTGGATGTCGAGCCAGTAGATGTCGATGTCGGGCGCGATCGCGTACGCCACCCGGGGGATCTTGCCGGAGAGGTCGTAGACGTTGCCGTCGTCGCAGCCGGCGTAGATCCAGGCGTCGTCGGCCACGATGCACTTCACCCCGTCGGGCAGGCGGACCTGGTCCAGCACCCGGGCGTCGTGGTCGAGGGTGGTGATGACGCCCCGTTCGTTGCCCACCATGCAGGTGCGCCCGTCGATGAAGATGCCGAAGGCGGGGGCGCCGGAGTCGTACCGCCAGAGCACCGGGGCGGTACGGGCGGTCGAGCGGGTGCTGACGATCTGCCGCCGGGAGACCGCCCGCTTCTGCCGCACGCCGCGCACCGCCGGGGCGTACCCCTTGCGGACCTTGTCGCCGATCTTCTTCGCCGCGGCGGCCCGCGCCCGTGCGTTGTCGGGGTAGCCGGTGGTCTTCACCTGGCCCTGGTCGCCGATCCGGCCGTAGCGCACCGTCATCGTGGTGTCGTCGACCACCACCTCGTAGAACTTGTGCGCTCCACCGTCCACTTCGGACAGTTCGAGGTAGGTCGTCTCCTGCGACATGAGGGGTCCTCCGAGGGTTGGCGACCAGCCCTGAGTGGGTGGCGTGGACACGCTAACCGCCACCACCGACAAAGACCGCGAGCCCGGTCAGCGCGGGGCGAGGGCGTCGACGGCCTTGCGGGCGGCCACCAGCACCGGATCCCAGACCGGGGAGTACGGCGGGGCGTAGCCCAGGTCGAGCGCGGTCATGTCGTCCACTGTCATCCGGTTCCACAGCGCGACGGCCAGCGTGTCGATCCGCTTCGCCGCCTCGGACCAGCCGACGATCTGCGCCCCGAGCAGCCGCCCGCTGGGCCGCTCGGCGATCAGCTTCACCGTCATCGGCCTGGCGCCCGGGTAGTAGCCGGCGCGGTTGGTCGACTCGGCGATCACCGAGACGAACTCGAAGCCGGCCGCCGAAGCCTCCCCTTCGCGCAGCCCGGTGCGCCCCACCTCCAGGTCGCAGACCTTGGTCACGGCCGTGCCGATCACCCCGGCGAAGGTGGCGTACCCGCCGCCGATGTTGATGCCGGCCACCCGGCCCTGCTTGTTGGCATGGGTGCCGAGCGGCACGTGCACCGGCATCCCGCTGACCCGGTGCAGGGTCTCCACGCAGTCCCCGGCGGCCCACACCCCCGGCATCCCGGCGACCCGCATCCGGCGGTCCACCCGGATCCCGCCGGTCGGGCCGATTGGCAGGCCGGCCGCCTCGGCGAGCGCGGTGTTGGGGCGTACGCCGAGGCCGAGGATCACCACGTCGGCCGGGATCGGGCCGGCGTCGGTGACCACCTCGTGGATCCGACCGTCGCGTCCGGTCAGCGCCGTGACCTTGACGCCGGTGTGGATGGTGACGCCCAGCCCGCGCATCGCCTCGGTGACCAACTGCGCCATGTCCGGATCCACCGTCGACATCGGCTGCTCGTCCCGCTCGACCAGAGTGACCGACAGCCCGCGCAGGACCAGTGCCTCGGCCATCTCCACACCGATGTAGCCGCCGCCGACCACGACCGCCCGCCGGGGTCGCGGGTCGGCGTCCAGCCACTCCCGCAGCGCCGAGCCGTCGTCCAGGGTCTGCACGCCGAAGACCCCGGCGGCGTCGGTACGCGCCCAGTCCGGCTTCGTCGGTACCGCGCCGGTGGCGTACATCAGGGTGTCGAAGCGTTCCCGGACCTCGTCGCCGGAGTCCAGGTCGACGGCGGTCACCTCGCGGCGGTCCAGGTCGATCGCGACCACCTCGTGCCGGATGCGCACGTCGATGTCGTACGACGCCCGGAAGGTCGCCGGATCCCGGGCCACCAGTTGCTCCCGGTCGGCCACCAGGCCACTGATCCAGTACGGGATCCCGCACGCCGAGTACGAGGTGAAGTGCCCCCGCTCGAACGCGATGATCTCCAGGTCGTCCCGGCTCCGGCGGCGCCGTGCCTGGGAGGCGGCCGCCATGCCGGCGGCGTCCCCGCCGACGACGATCAACCGTTCCGCCACGGCAATCCTCCTGTCACGCCCGGGTCTCTCCCCGGGTCTGTCGTGCCACGTCCGACACCACATCCTCCAACCGCCCGGTGCGGGCGTACACCGCCCGTTGTCGGGCTGCCCCGGTGCCGTGCTCCCGCAGCCCGTCCAGCAGCCTGGTCACCTCGGCCAGGTCGTCGTGCCGTTCCAGGGCCGGCCCGAGCCGCCCGACCAACTCGTGCAGCAGGTCCCACGCCGGCCGCAGCCCACCGCCGGCCAGGTCGACGGCCTCGCCCTCCAGGCCGTCGTGGGCGGCCCGCCAGTGCGCGCCGACCAGCAGGTGATGGTCGGCCGGCAGCGGCGGGCGGCCGGCGGCGATGTCGTCCAGCGCGGTCGCCACCAGCGCCCGGACCAGGGCGGCGACCAGCACCGCGTCGTCCACCGTCGGGCAGACGTCGCCGATGCGCAGCTCGACCGTCGGGTACTTGGCCGACAGTCGGGCGTACCAGTAGAGCATCCCCTCATCGAGCATCACGCCGCTGCCGATCAGCTGTCGAATCAGCCGCCGGTAGTGCGCGTGGGAGGCCAGGAACGGGGTCGGCGCCACCGACGGCCAGCGTTCCCACTCGATCGACCGCCAACTGGCGTAGCCGGTGTCCTCGCCGCGGGCGAACGGCGAGTTGGCGGTGACCGCGTGCAGGATCGGCAGCCAGGGCCGGACGTGGTTGAGCACCCGTACCCCGATGTCGGCGTCGGGCACCCCGACGTGTACGTGCATGCCGTTGTTGCCCGGTCCGGGCACCAGCAGCCGGAACCGCTCGACCATCCGGTCGAAGCGGGGCTTGTCGACCACCGGCGGCACCGGGCCGTCGACCGGTCCGGTGCCGATCGCGAGCAGTCGTACGCCGGCCCGCTCGGCGGCGTCGGCGAGCGCCGCGCGGAGCAGTCCGAGGGAGTGTCGGATCGAGGAGAGTTCCAGCCCGGGTGGGCTGCCGATCTCGATCTGGCTGGTCTGGAACTCCCGTTCCACCTGGCCCCGCAGCTCGCCGGGCACCTGCGTGAGCACCGCTTCAACGGTGGGCACCGCGACGCCGGTACCCGGGTCGACGAGCAGGAACTCCTCCTCCACACCCACGGTGAGCAGGTCGGTTCCCTCGACGGGACGGTTCGGGGCCGCCGCCACCTGCCTGACCATCGCCACCACCGTCCGCTCCGGCCGGTCACGGTCCGTCCGCGCCGGCTCGGCCGGCAAGTACCCCCGGTGGTGGCAGGCGGAAACGCCGACCGGCGTGGGCCCGGCGTGGCGGCCTTCCCACCGGCCGGATCGATCGACATTGACAACTGTACGGACGGGACGTACAACTCGTGAGAGAGCGCTCTCTCACCCGTCCCCGCAGAGAGGCACGTCCCATGACACCTGCCCTGGCGGCACCCGCCGCCCTGCCTGCCCGACGCCGGCTGCGGCTGACGTTGGCCCTGCTCACCGCCACCGCGACCGCCGTCGCCGGGCTCGCCGCGACCGCCGACGCCGCCGTGCCGCCACCCCCGGCCGGCTGGAGCCTGGTGTGGAGCGACGACTTCACCGGCGCCGCCGGCACCCTCCCGTCGGCCAGCAACTGGATCATCGACACCGGCACCAGCTACCCCGGCGGCCCGCCCAACTGGGGGACCGGCGAGATCCAGACGTACACCAACAGCACCGCCAACCTCAGCCACGACGGCGCCGGCAACCTGCGGATCACCCCGCTGCGCGACAGTGCCGGCCGGTGGACCTCGGCCCGCATCGAGACCGTCCGCAGCAACTTCAAGCCGCCAGCCGGCGGAGTGCTGGCCATCGAGGGCCGGATTCAGATGCCGAACGTCACCGGCGCCGCCGCGGCCGGCTACTGGCCGGCGTTCTGGGCGCTCGGCTCGCCCTATCGGGGCAACTACCAGAACTGGCCGGGCATCGGCGAGTTCGACGTGATGGAGAACGTCAACGGGCTGAACTCGGTGTGGGGCGTGCTGCACTGCGGCGTCGCTCCCGGCGGCCCGTGCGACGAGTTCAACGGCATCGGTGCCTCGCGGGCCTGCCCGGGCAGCACCTGCCAGTCGGCGTTCCACACCTACCGGTTCGAGTGGGACACCTCGATCAGCCCCCAGCAGCTGCGCTGGTACGTCGACGGGCAGCTTTACCACAGCGTCAGCCAGACCCGCGTCGGTGAGCCGTACTGGTCGCAGATGACCAGCCACGCCGGCTACTTCCTGCTGCTGAACGTGGCGATGGGCGGCGGCTTTCCGAACGGGGTGGCCGGCAGTACGACGCCGACCTCGGCGACCGTACCCGGACGGCCGATGCTCGTCGACTACGTGGCCGTCTACAGCCGGGGTGGCGGCAGCACCCCGCCCCCGACCACGCCGCCGCCGGGTGGCGTGCGGGACGCGTACGCGACCATCGAGGCGGAATCCTTCAACGCGCAGAACGGCGTGATCGTCGAGGCGTGCTCCGAGGGCGGGCAGAACATCGGCGCCCTGCGCAACGGCGACTGGGTCCGCTACGACAACGTCGAGTTCGGCTCCACCGCCCCGCGCGACTTCGTGGCCCGGGTCGCCTCCGGTGCGGCGGCCGGGGTGAGCGGCCTGGTCGAGGTACGGGTGGACAGCCCGACCAGCGCGCCGATCGGCAGCTTCGCCATCGCCAACACCGGCGGCTGGCAGAGCTGGCGGTCGGTGCCGGGCAACGTCTCCGCGGTGACCGGCCGGCGCACCGTCTACCTCACCTTCAGCAGCGGCCAGCCCAACGACTTCGTCAACGTCAACTGGTTCCACTTCCGCCGCTGAGGTGCAAGGAAGGGCCCCCTGTTAACGCCTCCGGTAGAGCAGGGGGCCCTTCTTAACAACCCTCCGCGCAGCTCTGGACAGAAATAGTTAACAGTCTTAATAATGAGCGCCAGGTTGACGTACATGGATTTCTGTCCGGTCTGGAGGGTGGCATGAAACGGTCCAGAACCCTGGTGTTGTCGGTGGTCGGCGTGCTGGCAGCTGCGCTCGGCGCGGTGTGGCTGGCACCTGCCGCGCACGCCGCCGAGGTCAGCGCGAGCTTCGTCAAGACGTCCGACTGGGGTACGGGCTGGGAGGGCAAGTACACGATCACCAACGGGGGCGGTGCCACGGTCAACGGCTGGAGCCTCAGCTTTGACCTGCCGGCCGGCACCACGGTCGGCACCTACTGGGACGCCTTGCTGACCTCCAGCGGCCAGCGGTACACCTTCACCAACCGGTCCTGGAACGGCACCATCGCCCCGGGGGCGTCGGTCTCCTTCGGCTTCCTGGGCGGCGGTTCCGGCGTACCGGCGAACTGCCAGCTCAACGGCGCGGCCTGCGGCGGCGGGACGCCCCCGACCACCCCGCCGCCCACCACCCCGCCGCCCACCACCCCGCCGCCGACGACTCCGCCGCCGACCACCCCGCCGCCGGTCACCGGACTGCCGAAGCACATCCTGACCGGGTACTGGCACAACTTCGACAACCCGGCCGTGGAGCTGCGACTACGCGACGTGCCCACCGAGTACGACCTGGTCGCGGTCGCCTTCGCCGACGCCACCGGCACGCCCGGCGCGGTCGGCTTCGCCATCGACCCCGGGCTGTCCGCCTCGCTCGGCGGCTACACCGACGCCGAGTTCTCCGCCGACGTACGAACGTTGCAGAACCGAGGCAAGAAGGTGATCATCTCGGTCGGTGGTGAGACCGGCCGGGTCGCGGTGAACGACGCCGCCTCCGCGGTGGCCTTCGCCAACAGCGTGCACGCGTTGATCCAGCGGTACGGTTTCGACGGGGTCGATATCGACCTGGAGAACGGGCTGAACCCGACCTACATGGCGCAGGCGCTGCGGTCGCTGCGGTCGAAGGTGGGCAACGGCCTGATCATCGCGATGGCGCCGCAGACCATCGACATGCAGAACCCCGGCGGCAGCTACTTCAAGCTGGCGCTGGACATCAAGGACATCCTGACCGTGGTGAACACCCAGTTCTACAACTCCGGGGCGATGCTCGGCTGCGACAACAATGCCGCGTACGCCCAGGGGACGGTCAACTTCATCGTCGCGCTGGCCTGCATCCAGCTGGAGGCGGGGCTACGGCCCGACCAGGTCGGGCTCGGCCTGCCGGCCGGTGCCGGGGCGGCCGGTGGCGGCATCGTCGCGCCCAGCGTGGTCAACGCCGCGATGGACTGCCTGACCCGGGGCACCAACTGCGGCAGCTTCCGCCCCCCGCGTACCTACCCCGGTCTCCGCGGCGCGATGACCTGGTCCATCAACTGGGACGTCACCAACGGCAACGGCTTCGCCCGCACCGTCTCCCCCCACCTCCGCACCCTCCCCTGACCCGCCACCCCTTCGCGCCGATCATGGAGTTGTGGTGCCCGTTCCAGCCGGATGCACGGCCTTTGCGAGGCACCACAACTCCACGATCGCGGGGGGTCAGTGTTCGGGGTGGAGAGTCGCGTCGGCGGGGCCGTGGCGCCAGGCGGTGAAGTGGACGGTCAACCCGCCTCGGCTGGGGGAGCAGCAGTACGGGCCGGCCGACGCCTCGACGTCGGGAGCCAGCGGGGCGAGCCGGACCAGCCGCCACGGCTCGTCGGCCACCCGGGCGCGTACGGTCAGGGCGTTTCCGGCCCGGCTGACCCGTACGGTCACCTCCCGGCCCGTCCAGTCGGGGACCGGGGCGACCGACCAGTCGGAGAACTCGCGCGTCACCACCGCGCCGACCTGCGGCTGGCCGTCGCTGACCTCCACCCCGGCCTTCACCCAGTTCCGGTCGTCCACCCGGACCAGCACCCCGGCCTGGTCGAACTGCTCCGTCCAGTCCAGCCGGAAGTCCACCTCCACCGCGCTGTCCACCGGGAACGGCGCGAGCAGCGCCGGGGCGCCGTCATGCACGAAGCCGTAGCTGGTGTGCCGCCACAGGTCGCTGCCCGCGCCCGGTTCGACGCTCAGCCCACCGTCCGGTTCCTCGACCGCCCGTACCGGCTGCTGCCACCAGGTGCCGCTGGACCAGTCGACGCTCCGCATGACGGCACGGTACCGGGCCGGGCGGCCCGGCCGTGACCCCGTCGACGCGGTGCGCCAGGCGGGAGTCGACATCGACGGGAGTCACGCCGTGCAGGCGGTGGGTTAGGCTCCGACGATCGAGCGAAGTTACCGGGAGGTAGGCATGTCGGAGGGGCAGCGGGTCGCCATCGTGACCGGAGCGGCGCGGGGGATCGGCGCGGCCACCGCCAAGCGATTGGCCGCCGATGGGCTGGCCGTCGCGGTGGTGGACATCGAGGAGTCGGCGACGAAGGAGACCGTCGACGCGATCGCGGCGGCCGGTGGCCGGGCGCTCGGCGTCGGCGCCGACGTGGCCGACCGGGCGCAGGTGGAGGCCGCCGTCGAGCGGGTCGCCGCCGAACTGGGCGCCCCGGCCGTACTGGTCAACAACGCCGGAGTGCTCCGCGACAACCTGTTGTTCAAGATGACCGACGCCGACTGGGACACGGTCATGGGCGTACACCTGCGGGGTGCCTTCCTGTTCAGCCAGGCCGCGCAGAAGCACATGGTCGAGGCCAGGTGGGGCCGGATCGTCAACCTCTCCAGCACCTCGGCGCTGGGTAACCGGGGCCAGGCGAACTACTCCGCCGCCAAGGCCGGCATGCAGGGCCTCACCAAGACCCTCGCCATCGAACTGGGCCCCTTCGGGGTGACCGTCAACGCGGTCGCGCCCGGTTTCATCGTGACCGACATGACCGCGGCGACCGCGGCCCGGATGAAGATCGACTTCGCGGCGTTGCAGAAGCACGCCGAGGCGGAGATCCCGGTCCGGCGGGTCGGTCGGCCCGAGGATGTGGCGCACGCCATCTCGTTCCTGGCCAGCGAGGGGGCGTCCTTCGTCTCCGGCCAGGTCATCTACGTCGCCGGCGGTCCGAAGGACTGACCGTCGAGTGTTAAGAGGGGCCCCTTCCTATACGCCAGGCGTTAAGAAGGGGCCCTTCCTTACCGGGTCTTCCAGAGCCAGGCCAGGCCGAGGATCGGCAGGACCAGCGGGATGTAGCCGTAGCCGCTGCCGAAACCGGACCACACCGTCTCGTCCGGGAACAGGTCCGGGCGGGCCAGGCTGAAGGCACCGACCCCGACCACGCCAACCAGCTCCACGGTGCAGCAAGCGAGGGCCACCCGCCGGCCCGCGTGGCCGGCCCGGGCCAGGCCCACCGCCGCCACGATGTAGACCGTCGCGGCGAGCGCGGAGAGCAGGTACGCCAGCGGTGCCTGGTCGAACTTCGTCGCGATCTGCAGGCCGGCGCGGCTGGTGGCGGCGATCGCGAAGAGCAGGTACACCGCGATCAGCAGCCGGCCAGGGCCGGCGTTGGTCCTCGTCGGTCGCGCGGTCTCCACCTCAGCCACCGAGCACCTCCCAGGTCTGCTGGAGCCGGACCACGACCACCGGCGTCACCAGGCAGACCGCGCAGACGATCGCCGAGCCCCAGCGGGTCGGCTCCATCCGGGCCAGCACCGCCGCCAGCGGCGGCAGGCAGACCAGCGTCACCAGGTAGCCGAAGAACGCCCCGGGCTCACCCGGCCGCTCGCCACCGCCGAGCGCCACGCCGGCTGCCACGGCCAGCCCGAGCAGCAGCAGCTCCAGCCCGGCCAGGCCGATCAGCTGTACCCGGTCCGGCGCCCGGTGGCGCAGCGCGGCGACCAGCGCCCAGGCCGCGACCAGCAGCGACAGCACGATGGCGGCGACGGCCAGTACGCCGTCGACCGGCGAATCGGCGCCGGTCACCGGTTGTGTCCGGTGCTTGTTGCAATCACCGGCCCACTCTACTAACCCCCGTAGTAAGAACACCGGCGACGGGGCGGTGGTGGCGAGACGGGCCCGGCGGGGGGCGCCGCGGCTGGCCGAGGCGTCGGGGCGTGGTGACCCCGCCACCACCGTTCTCGATCCCGGCAAAGCCGGCGGGGAGGCGGGCGTGGCCGTCCGGGGGGACTAGCGTGGACCGTGCCGCGGGTCACCCGTGGGCAGGCGACGACGACGGAGGTGCGCGTGTTGCGGTTCGGGTTGTTCGGCACCGGTCACTGGGCGGCGGAGACGCACGCGGCGGCGCTCGACGCGCACCCGAAGGCGGACCTGGTCGGGGTCTGGGGCCGCAACCCGGACCGCGCCGCCGCCCTCGCGACGCGTTACGGCGTGCGGGCGTTCGACGACGTCGACGCGCTGATCGAGGCGTGCGACGCGGTCGCCGTCGCGTTGCCTCCGGACGTCCAGGCGGACATCGCCGTCCGGGCCGCCACCGCCGGCCGTCACCTGCTGCTGGACAAGCCGCTCGCGCTGACCGTCGGCGACGCCGACCGGGTGGTCGACGCCGTCGCTCAGTCGGGCGTGGCCTCGCTGATCTTCTTCACCGGCCGGTACCAGCCGAACGTGGCCGGTTTCGTCGCCGCGACCGCCGCGGCCGGCGGCTGGCACACCGCCAACGTGATCCAGTTCGCCTCGATCTTCCGGACCGACAGCCCGTACGGGCAGTCGCCCTGGCGCCGGCAGCACGGCGCGCTGTGGGACATCGGCCCGCACGCCCTGGCGATCCTGCTACCGGTGCTCGGTCGGGTGACCCAGGTGGCGGCCACGGACGGCCCCGGTGACCTGGTGCACCTGATGCTCACCCACGACGGCGGTGCCACCAGCACGGTGTCGCTCACCCTGGACGCGCCGCCCGAGGCGGTGGCCCGGGAGTTCGTGTTCTACGGCGACAACGGCATCGAGAAGGTCCCGCCCGGCGACGGGAGCCCGGCGACGGCGTTCGGAGTGGCCATCGACCAGCTGCTGGCGGAGATCGACGCCGGCACCCGGGACCACCGCTGCGACGTGCGCTTCGGCCGCGAGGTGGTGACGGTGCTGGCCGCCGCCGAAGCCGCCCGCACCCAGCCACCCCCGACCTGACCCCCACCCACCCCCGCCAGCCCGGGTTGATCATGAAGTTAGCGGGGGTTCTGGAGATCGAACCGCCCGCCAACTTCATGATCAACCGTAGGGGCGGGGCGGGCGGAGGGAAATGCGGTGGTCGGGGGGTGGGGTGGTCGGTAGGGTGGCGGGCATGTGCGTTTGCGCTCTGATCAACGCGGTCGTCACGCCGGCCGCGTTCGGGCCGTTGCAGGTGGCCCGCCCGCGAGTCCGGCGTCCGGCCCTGGCTGACGCGACCCGCGACTGACGCCCACACGCACGCTCCCGTCCCGCATCGCGGGGCGTGACGACCGGTGCGCCCGCGACTCAGCCACCCCCGGTGGTGGCCGGGCTACCATCCGCCAGCCTGCCGGCACCCGGCCAGCACCGGGGCGCCGCCGGCTGCCCGTGCGTGATCGATCGATCCCGCCTTCGCGTCACTGACCAGGGCCGTCCGAGTCCCGACCGCTCGGACAGGCCCCGTTGACGGCTGCCTGTCCGGATCCGTCGCCCGACGGCGACAGACAGGACGACGCCATGGCGCCCCGCCGCATCCGCACGACCGAACGCGACCGGTCCCGTCGCGTACTCTCGCAGAACTTTCTCGCCGACCCGGCTGCCATCGGGCGGCTGGTCGACGCCGCTCGCCCCGACCCCGGCGGACTGGTGCTGGAGGTGGGCGCCGGGCGGGGGCAACTGACCCGGCCGCTGTCCGTGCGCTGCCGTCGCCTGGTGGCGTACGAGGTTGATCCGGACGCCGGCGTGGAGCTGGCCCGGGTCTGCGCCGCCCTGCCCACGGTGACGCACCGCCAGGCGGACTTCCTCGCCGCGTCCCCGCCGCAGGAGGAATTCGCGGTGGTCGGCAACATTCCGTGGTCGCTGACCGCGGCGGTGGTGCGCTGGTGCCTGGCCGCTCCCGGGCTGCGGTCGGCGACCCTGCTGACCCAGTGGGAGTACGCCCGCCGGCGCGCCGGGGACTACGGCCGGTGGAGCCGGCTGACCGTGCTGACCTGGCCGGAGTTCGGCTGGCGGTTGGCCGGGCGGGTGCCGCGTGCCGCGTTCCGCCCGGTGCCCCGGGTCGACGCGGGCATCCTGCGCATCGAGCGCCGGGCGCAGCCGCTGTTGGCGCCGCACGCCCTGCCCGCGTACCGCCGGATGGTCGAGTTGGGCTTCGGCGGCGTCGGCGGCTCGATCGCGGCCTCGCTGGCCCGCCAGCATCCGCGGGCCCGGCTGGCGGCGGCGCTGCGGGCCAGCCGGCTCGACCCGGACACCCCGGTCGGGCACGTCTGGCCGGAACAGTGGCTGGTGCTGCACCGCCTGCTCCACGCCCGCTGACCGGTACCGAAGGGGCCCTTCTCAACACCCGCGGTTGCGGAGGGCCCCTTCACCACTCGGTGCGCAGCGCCTCGGTGAGTTCGGCGGGGGAGCTGAACTGCTCCACCGGCAGCGCCCGTACGGCCTGCAACTGCTCCGTGGTCGCGCCGTTCTCCTGGCACCAGCGGATCAGGTCCTCGCGGGAGACGGGAAAGTCGAGCCCCGCGAGGTACTCCTGCGGGGAGGCGCCACTGTCGGTCATGCCGTCTGACCTACCCGCGCAACCGCCCCGGCACACCACCGGCCCGGCCCGGGCGTTTGCCCGCCGGGGCCGCGGGTAGCCGCAGGCATGCTGGTACAGCGGCTCGGCGCGCCGAGCGATCTCGATCCGTTGCTGGAGCGCGTCCGGGACGCCCGGGTGGTGATGATCGGAGAGGCGACCCACGGCAGCTACGACTACTACCGGATCCGGGAGCAGCTCACCCGCCGCCTGATCGCCGAGTGTGGGTTCGACTTCGTCGCGGTGGAGGGCGACTGGCCCGACTGCGACCGGGTACACCGCTCGGTGACCGGCGCGCCCGGTGGTGCGGTCGAGCCGCAGGCCGCGCTGGAGCGGTTCGAGCGGTGGCCCACGTGGATGTGGGCGAACGCCGAGGTGGCCCGTTTCTGTCGCTGGGTGAGGTCGTGGAACCTGGAGCGGGCCGAGGCGTCCCGGGTCGGGTTCCACGGCCTCGACGTCTACAGCCTGTGGGAGTCGATGCAGGCGATCTTCGACTACCTGGGCGAGGAGGATCCGGCGTCCCTGGAGGCCGCGCAGGAGGCGTACCGGTGCTTCGAGCCGTACGGCAAGCGGGTCGAGGAGTACGGCTCGGCGAGCCGGTTCGTCTCCGCCCGCTGCGAGCAGGAGGTGGTGCGGCTGCTGGCGCGTACCCGGGAACACGCCGCCACCGACGGGCCGGGAGCCTTCTCGGCCTGGCAGAACGCGGAGGTGGTGGCCGGCGCGGAGCGCTACTACCGGGAGATGGTCGCCGGCGGCCCGGGGTCGTGGAACGTCCGGGACCACCACATGGCCGACACCCTGGATCGACTGCTGGACCGCTACGGGCCGGGCGCCCGAGGGGTGGTCTGGGCGCACAACACACACGTCGGCGACGCGCGGGCGACCGACATGGCCGCCGACGGGCTGGTGAACATCGGCCAGTTGGCCCGGGAACGCTACGGCGCCGACGAGGTCGCGCTGATCGGTTTCGGCAGTTGGCGCGGCACGGTGATCGCCGCGCCACGGTGGGGCTCGCCCGCCGAGGCGATGGTGGTGCCGCCGGCCCGGCCCGGCTCGCTGGAACACCGGTTGCACGAGCTGATGCCGGATCGGGCGGTGCTGGTCTTCGGCGGAGCGGACCAGCCGGGCTGGGTCACCGACACCCTCGACCACCGGGCGATCGGTGTGGTGTACGACCCGTCGTTCGAGTCGTGGGGAAACTACGTGCCGACCCGGCTCGGGCAGCGGTACGACGCCTTCATCTGGTGCGACGAGACGACCGCGCTGCATCCGCTGCCCGCGCTCACCACGCCGGGGGAGATGGAGACGTACCCGGCCGGGGTGTGATGCGCGTCGAAGCCGGGCGTTAACAGGGGCCCCCTGCTATACGCGAGGCGTTAACAGGGGGCCCCTCCTTACACGGTTACCTTGTCGTCGAGCCGGGCGCGCAGGTTCTCGCCCTCGATGTCGACGTTGGGCAGCGCCCGGTCCAGCCAGCGGGGCAGTGACCAGGCCCGCTTGCCGAGCAGCGACATCACCGCCGGGACGATGGTCATCCGGACCACGAAGGCGTCGATCGCCACGCCGACGGCCAGCGCGAAGCCCATCGACTTGATCACCGGGTCGTCGAGGAAGACGAAGCCGCCGAAGACCGAGATCATGATCAGCGCGGCGGCGGTGACGACCCGGGCGCCGTGCCCCATCCCGTTGATGGTGGCCTGCTGGGCGGTGTCGCCGTGCACGAAGTCCTCCCGCATCCGGGAGACCAGGAAGACCTCGTAGTCCATGGCCAGGCCGAACAGGATGCCGACCAGCAGGATCGGCAGGAAGCTGATCAGCGGGCCGGGGGTGTCCAGGCCGACCAGGTCGGCGAGGTGACCCTGCTGGAACACGGCGACGGTGATGCCGAACGTGGCGGCGACGGTGAGCAGGAAGCCCAGGGCCGCCTTGACCGGCACCAGCACCGAGCGGAACACCAGCATCAGCAGCAGGATCGACAGCCCGACCACCAGCGCCAGGTAGATCGGCAACGCGTCGGAGAGCTTCTCCGAGACGTCGATGCCGATCGCGGTCACGCCGGTCAGCAGTACGTCCGCGCTCTGGATGCCGCCGACGGACGCCCGGACGTCGTGTACGAGGGTCTCGGTGGCCGGGTCGGTCGGACCGGTCTGCGGAATCACCCCGAGCAGCGCGGTCCGGCCGTCCGGGCTGAGCTGCGGCGGGGCCACGGCGAGGACGTTCTCGGTGCGCTGGACCAGGGCGGTCACCTGTGGGATGGCCGCGGCGGTGGCCTGGGCGTCGTCGCCCGCCACGACCACCGCGAGGCGGCCGGTGAAGCCGGGCCCGAAGCCCTCGGTGATCAGGTCGTTGGAGACCCGGGCCGCCGAGCCGGCCGGCGCGGTGCCGGCGTCCGGCAGGGACAGGCGCATGTCCGGCGCGGGCAGCGCCAGCAGCGCGAGGCCGAGCACCCCGACCAGGATCACCGGGATCCGGAAGCGGGTGACCAGCCGGGCCCAGCGGAACCCGAACGCCTTGCGGTTCTCGCCCGCGAGGGTGGCGGCCGCCGGTGCGGCCCGGTCGGTTGTCACGCCGTCCTCGCCGGCGCGGTCGGCGCTGGTCGTCACCGGGACCGTCGAGCGCAGCCGACGGGGCAGTACCCGGCGACCGGCGAAGCCGAGCAGGGCCGGCTGGAGGGTGATCGCCACCAGCACCGCGACGGTCACCGTGCCGGCCGCGGCCAGACCCATCACGGTCAGGAACGGGATGTTCACCACAGCGAGACCGGCCAGGGCGATGACCACCGTGGCACCGGCGAAGACCACCGCCGAGCCGGCGGTGCCGACCGCTCGGCCGATCGCCTCGTCGGCCGGGAGCCCGTCGAGCAGGTTCTGTCGGTAGCGCGAGGTGATGAAGAGCGAGTAGTCGATGCCGACGGCGAGGCCGAGCATCAGCGCGAGGATCGGTGCGGTGCTGGTCAGCTCGACCACGCTGCTGAGCGCGAACAGCCCGGCCATGCCGACGCCGACGCCGATCAGCGCGTTGAGCATGGTCATTCCCGCCGCCACCAGCGAGCCGAAGGTGACCACCAGGACGACGAGCGCCACCGCGACGCCGAGCGCCTCGGTGGAGCCGACCTCGGGCTCGGAGTTGAGCACCTCACCACCGGGGGCCACCTGCCAGCCCTGCGCCTCGGCCTGGCCGCCCACCTTCTCGTAGGCGTCCCGCTGTTCGTCGGTCACCCCGTCGGCGCCGCTGTTGAACTGCACCTGGATCAGCGCGTACCGGCCGTTCGGCGACACGGCGCCGACCTGGAACGGGTCGACGGCGGCGACCACACCGGGCACGGTCGCGGCCTCCTGGGTGATCGCCTGGACCACCGCCTGGCCCTCGGGCGTGCCGAGTTGGCCGTCCGCCGGCGCCTTCAGGGCGATGGTGCCGGTGGCGCCGGCCGCCGCCGGGAACTGCTCGTCGAGCAGGTCGAGCGCGTGCTGGGATTCGGTGCCGGGCATGGTGAAGTTGCTGGCCGTCGGGCCGCGCAGGGTCGCCGCGGCCAGGCCGAGCCCGACGAGTACGACGAGCCAGATCGCGGCGACGAGTCGCCGTCGGCGCATCGAACCCCGGCCTAGCCGGTAGAGCAGGGTTGCCATGAGGTCCTTTCCCTCGGTCGTGTGGTGGGACAGGTCATCCGACGGGCTCCAGCGCCCGCCGCAGGAGCGCCAGCAGGGCGTCGCGCAGTTCCTCGTCGGTCACGTCGCCGAACTGCCCGCAGGTCTCGGCGATGCCGGCCAGCAGCACCAGCGCGCAGATCCGGGCCGAGGCCCGTTCGGAGCGCCCGGCCATGGCGTCGATGAGTCGCTCGGAGATCTCGTGGATGTGCGCGAAGACGGGCTGTTGCAGCAGTTCCGGGAACTCGCCACGGAGCAGGGCGATCTCGCGGCGGAACCGGACCGCGAGGTCGACGAAGCCCTCGGCGGCGACCCGCTGGGCGGACGCGGGGTCGGGTTGGGCCGCGATCCGGTCGTCGAGCGACTGGAGCACCGCGATCGCCGGGGCCATCAACTCGGTGAGGATGGCCTCCTTGTTGGCGAAGTGGTAGAGCACGGCCGCCTTGGAGCAGCCGACCTCGCTGGCGATCTCCTGCAACGAGGTGCCGCGGTAGCCGGTGACGGCGAAGCGCCGCGCCGCGGCGGCGAGGATGTCACCGTGGGTCTGTGGGGTCGGGCGGGCCATCGCCCCAGCATGCCTGACCGATCGGTCAGAGGCTGACCGATCGGTCAGATCAGTGGTGTTCGCCACAGCCGTGGCACGCCAGGGCCATTCAGCCCGGGTTCCCGCCCGACAGTCCGGACGACCTGGCAGCCGTGTCCCGGTTGACCCCGGAGCGCCGGGCCGGGATGGTGATCGGGTGAGCGGGGCTGACGAGACCCGGGACGGGGTGGCGCTGACCAACCTCGACCAGGCACTGTTCGACGGAGCCGGCGCGACCAAGCGTGACCTGGTCGACTATCTCGACGCGGTGGCCGAGCGGATGGTCCCGCAGCTGCGCGGCCGGCCGCTGTCGGTGGTCCGGGTCCGTCCGGGCCAGCCGCCGTTCATGCAGAAGAACCTGCCGCGATACACCCCGGACTGGGTGCGCCGGGTGCCGATCTGGGCCGAGGCGTCCCGCCGGGAGATCGCGTACGCGCTCTGCGACGACCGCCGTACCCTGCTCTGGTTCGCCAACCAGCGGGCGGTGGAGTACCACCCGACCCTGGCCACGGTCGACGACCTGAGCCGCCCCACCCACCTGGTGCTCGACCTCGACCCGCCGGAGGACGCCGGCTTCGCCGCCGGGGTGGCCGCCGCGATGCTGGTCCGGCATGCCCTCGCGGACGCCGGGCTGGCCGGCGCGGTGAAGACCAGCGGGGCGAAGGGGGTGCACGTCTTCGTCCCGGTCGCGCCGGGCCCGGACGCCGAGCAGATGGCCGCCGCCACCCGGGCCCTCGCGGCCCGCGCGGAGCGGCTGGACCCGGCCATCGCGACCACCGCGTTCATCCGGGAGGACCGGGGCGGGAAGGTCTTCGTCGACCCCACCCGGGCCGGCGGGGCGACCGTGGCCTCGGTGTACAGCCCGCGGCTGCGGCCCGGGCTGCCGGTCTCCTTCCCGGTTCCCTGGGACGACCTGGAATCCGTGGCGCCGGCTGACTTCACCGTCCGCACGGTCACCGGGGCGGTGGCAGACCGGGACCCGTGGGCGGAGCTGATGCCGGGACCGCAGCAACTCCCCGCCGAACTGGTCGAGGAGGGCCGGGCCATCCCGGTGCCCCGGGTGCAGGCCATGCACGAGGGCCGGCGCCGGGCCCGCGCCCGGCGCGCCGCCACCGACTGAGTACGCGAACCTGCCGCGTCACCAGGATGCGCAAGAAATCCACAAGGAATGGGCAAGGCCCGGACGAAAAAGGTCGCTGGCCGGGTTTCCCTGGTCAGCGACCTTCGTGCTGGTCAACTCTGGTGCCCCCGGCAGGATTCGAACCTGCGCCCCCGCCTCCGGAGGGGTGCGCCTTCTCCTGCCGCACCCTGCTCTTGAACTGGGCAAACGCTGCCCAATGATGGTTAAGGCGGTCAACTTCGGCACGCATTCGGCACAGACGCGCGGTTCGCGCGTCGAACCGGCCGTGGCCATGCGTCGGTAGGATGCCCGGCAAGCTCGGTTCCGTCTACAACGGAGGCTCTGGTGGGGAAAAAGCTTGCGAAGCTCGGACCCCTCTTCGGGGTCATGTTGGCCGTGACGAGCGCAGCCGGCTGTGGTGGCGGTGAGCCTGCCAACGTCGACGTGCAGCTCTGGGTGAATGTCTGTGTGGAGGGCGACGCTGGTTGTTTTTTCCTCGGGATTCCGGAAGCGGAAGTGTCGTTGGTTGACCTCGGTGGTCAGGTTTTTGCGACGGGAAAGTCGGACGCCGCCGGAAAGGTGCTGCTGCCGATAAATGACGCTGCGGGCGAGGTGAGCGTCGTCGTGGTCTCGCCATTGATTGAGGGAGGGCGCAAGGAGTCGCCGTTGGTGCTGCCGGACGAGGGTGGGGCGAACATTACGATTGCGGCCCGTCGCGGAAGCTTCTCCCCGGAAGGCGGCTGAGAGGCCGTTGCGGGAAGCCGCAGGTCTGTGACCGCGCGTTCATGGCTCACCCGGGCCGCCGCCACTGCGAAGAAACCACATTCGTTGCTAGCCTGCTGAGTTCACCCGGCGCTGAAAGAGTGCTCCCGATCCTCTATGTGCATACGCGACGACGCGGACCGGAGTAAAGCCCTGCCTCTCGTAGTAGCCGTGAAGCGCGGCGTTGGTTCGCCACGCGTCAAGCCTTAGCGGTGACGTAGCTCTCCGGCAGTGCATCGAGAGAGCGCTGGGCCACGACTGATCGGCGTCGAAACTTCGGCACGTATTCGGCACAGACGCCCGCCACGGGCCGCTGACGGCCGGACACAGCCGGACACACGACTAAGGCCGCTGACCGGGTTCGCCCTGGTCAGCGGCCTTTTCGTGCTGGTCAAAGATTTCCTAGCAAGTGTGCCCCCGGCAGGATTCGAACCTGCGCCCCCGCCTCCGGAGGGCGGTGCTCTATCCCCTGAGCTACGGGGGCTCAGCGACTGGAGAAGACTAGCAAACCCCGTAGGCGATCGCCGAATCGGTATCGGCGAGTCAGGCGGCGAGGGCGCGGCCGCAGCTGGGCAGCGGGTGCGGGACGATGCGCCGGGGTAGCCGGCGCGGCCACTCGTTGCGGGCCCAGGAGCCGTCCACGATCAGGTGCACCGTGCGCTGCTCCGCACCGCTGAGTCGCAACACGAATTCCCGGGGCAGTGGCGGGTCTGTCGCCGGAGTGGTGATCATGAACCGCACCCGGCCCCGTGAGGAGACGGCGGAGATCACGTCGGCGGCCGGCATCGTGCCGCGCAGCCGGACCCGCCCGATCCAGTACACCTCGGCGAGGTGCTCCTGGGCCGCTCGGGTGATCGCCGGGTACTCGCTGCGTACCCAGCGCTCGACCGCGCCGACGCAGAGGCCGCAGGCCCGCTCCCGGGGCTCGCGCGGACCCAACCCCCAGGCCCGCAGGTACGCCCCGACCACCCCGACGTCCATGGTCAGCCCGAAACGCTGCTGGATCAGGGTGTGCAGGCTCTGGCGCGTCCACAGTTCCTCGTCCAGGCCGAACTCGTCGGGGTGGACGCCCCGGAGGGCGTCGATCAGTTCCAGCTCCTGTTCGCGGCTGAGCGCTCCCGGCTCGCCCTGCCGCTGTCCGCGACGGGCGGCTGCCACCGCCCCGTCACCGCCGATGGTGTGGCGCCGGCACCAGCTGGTGACGGAACGCCGTGCGTCTCTGAGTGCAACCCCCACGTCTTGGACAACGAGTGCAGTTCGCTCTAAGTAACCCCTAGAGGGAAAATCGGTCGTATGACCCCAAGGCATGACGGAGCCTACGATCCCGGTCGGGGGGCGGCGAGGGTTGCGCCGCCACTACGGCCGCGCCGCCCCGCTCGACGGTGAGCGGGGCGGCGCGGTCGTACCAGGTGTGGGGCGGCTCAGCCGCTGGCCTGCTGCAGTTTCCGCAGCTCGTTGATCTCTTTCTGCTGCCCCGCCTTCATCGCCTTGGCCATCCGGACCACCTCGGGGCGGTCGGAGACCTTGAGCACGCCGTCGACCATGTGGATCCCGCCCAGGTGATGGTTGATCATCAGCTTGATGACGAGTTGGTCGACCTCGGCTCCCTGCGCCTCGTGCAGCTGGGCGATCTCCTCCCGGGTGGCCATCCCGGGCATCAGCCCGTCGTCGCGCGGCTGTACGTCGTCGGACATCCACTCCATCGCCGGCCGGGAACCCGTCGGCATCAGGTCCCACTCCTGCAACCAGCGCTGCATCTGACCGATCTGGGCCTGCTGGGTCAGGGCGATGTCGTACCCGATCTGCCGGATCTCCGGATTCTGTCCCTTGGCGTACGCGACCATGGCCATCTCCACGGCCTGGGCGTGGTGCCGGGACATGTCCCGGGCGAAACCGGCCTCGGCCGAGGTCTCACCGGGGGTGCGCCCACTGGTCAGCGTCGCGGCCGTCCAGCCGACGCCGAGCAACAGCAGCGCCGTCACGGCCAGGGTCAGGTAGCGCAGCGTCCGGGATGCCTGGCGGGGTTCCGCCGGGCTCGTCCGCTCGTCCACCGGTGCGTCCTGTACCGCGTTCGGCATGTCAGCCGCCCATCGACGGCTGGAGTTCGCGCGGCTCGGTGCCGGTGCCAGTGGTGTAGTTACCGGCGGAGCAGGTGGCGCCCGGCTCCACCGAGGCGTTCTGCGCCAGCGTGGTGGCGAACTCCTTGATCCGCGGGTCGTCCGCGCTGTCGACCTTCAGCTGGTAGCCCCACGCCTGGATCGAGACCGCCTTGTCGAGGCCCTCGTACGGGCTCATCAGCATGAAGTCGTTGTTGCGGATCACGCTGGCCAGCTTCTCGACGTCGGCCGCCGGCAGGTCGGGGCGGTAGGTGAGCCACACCGCGCCGTGCTCCATGCTGTGCAACGCGTGCTCGGCGGCGATCGGCGCGTCGTACACGTCGCCCAGGCAGCGCTGCCAGGTGTTGTTGTGCGGGCCGCCGACCGGCGGGCTCTGCTTGTACTCCTGCTTGCCGGCCCGGTGCTCCGAGTTGGAGACGCTCTCCGGGTCCGTCTCGCGGAAGTTGACGATGCCCTGGATGTCCGCCGCCTTGTCCTCCCAGGACTGGCTGCCCCTGATGGCCGCCCAGGCGCCGTACCCGATGATCGACGTGGCGAGCACGCCGACCGCGACGAAGAGCGCGATCGGGCCCCACGAGCGGCCCTGGCTGACCTTCACCGGAGTGATCGGCTTGCGCGGCCCCTTGCCGCCCCCGCCGGAGCGTTGGGGCGTCGCCGGCTTGCCGGAACCGGCCTTGGTGCCGGTCGCCTTGGCGTCGGCGGCCGGCCGACCCGCCGCCGGCTTCTTGCCGGTGCTGACCACGGTCGGACGGCGCTGTGGGCCGCCCGGGGTGCTGATGCTCATCGTGCCTCGTCAGGTCGGTCGGTCAGGGGAATCCGGCGGCCCGGCCCCCGATGCCGGGTCGCCGCCGCGGGGACCGAGTCTACCCCCGATAACATGGATCGGTGACTCCCGCAGAACTCGCCGACGCCGTCCTTGCCGCCGCTCACGCCATCTTCGCCGACCGAGGGCTGGACGGCTCCGCGCTGCCGGAGCACACGACGGTCGAGCGACCCCGCAATCCCGAGCACGGTGACTACGCCTCCACGCTCGCGTTGCAGCTGAGCAAGAAGGTGGGCGTACCGCCGCGGGAGCTGGCCGCCGCGCTGGCCGCCCAGCTCGCCAGCACGACCGGGATCAAGTCGGTGGAGATCGCGGGTCCGGGCTTCCTGAACATCCGGCTCGACGCAGCCGCCGCGGGTCAACTCGCCCGGACGATCGTCGAGGCCGGCGCCGAGTACGGCCGCGGAGACCGGCTCGCCGGCCTGAAGATCAATCTGGAGTTCGTCTCGGCCAACCCGACCGGCCCGGTGCACATCGGTGGGGTCCGCTGGGCCGCGGTCGGCGACGCGTTGAGCCGGCTGCTGCGCGCCACCGGCGCGGACGTCGGCACGGAGTACTACTTCAACGACGCCGGTTCGCAGATCGACCGGTTCGCCCGTTCGCTGCTCGCCGCGGCGAAGGGGGAGCCCGCCCCGGAGGACGGCTACGGCGGGGCGTACATCGCCGAGATCGCCGCCGAGGTCACCGAACGCCGGCCGGACGTGCTGGAGCTGGACGACGCCGCCGCCCAGGAGGTCTTCCGGGTCGAGGGTGTCGCGCTGATGTTCGAGGAGATCAAGTCCTCGCTGCGCGACTTCGGCGTGGAGTTCGACACCTACTTCAACGAGAAGGACCTGCACGACCGGGGCGAGCTGGAACACGCGCTGACCCGGCTGCGCGAGCAGGGGCACGTCTTCGAGGCCGACGGCGCGACCTGGCTGCGGACCACGGACTTCGGCGACGACAAGGACCGGGTACTGCGCAAGTCCAACGGTGAGTGGACGTACTTCGCCGCGGACTGCGCGTACTACCTGGACAAGCGGGAGCGCGGCTTCGACCGGGTCGTGATCATGCTCGGGGCCGACCACCACGGCTACATCGGCCGGATGAAGGCGATGGCGGCCTGCTTCGGTGACGACCCCGCGCACACCTTGGAGATCCTCATCGGCCAGCTGGTCAACCTGGTCCGCGAGGGCGCTCCGGTGCGGATGAGCAAGCGGGCCGGCACCGTGGTCACCCTGGAGGACCTGGTCGACGCGATCGGGGTGGACGCCTCCCGGTACGCGCTGGCCCGCTACTCCAGCGACTCCCCGATCGACATCGACATCGAGCTGTGGACCAGGGCCACCCGGGACAACCCGGTCTACTACGTGCAGTACGTGGCGGCCCGGACGGCCAGTGTCGGGCGTAACGCCGCCGAGGTCGGCCTGACCCGGGGCGACGCCGCGTCGTTCCGGCCCGAGCTGCTCGACCACGACAAGGAGAACGAGCTGCTCAAGGCGCTCGCCGAGTTCCCCGCCGTGGTCGCCGCCGCCGCCGAGCTGCGCGAGCCGCACCGGGTGGCCCGCTACCTGGAGGACCTGGCCGGTGCGTACCACCGGTTCTACGACAACTGCCGGATCCTGCCCCGGGGCGACGAGGAGGTCACCGACCTGCACCGGGCCCGGCTCTGGCTCAACGACGCCACCCGGGTGGTCATCGCCAACGGGTTGCACCTGCTCGGCGTCTCGGCCCCGGAACGGATGTGAGCACGATGGCTGCGAGCGCGAGGAGTGAGCTTGCGAGCCCCGCAGTCGCGAAGCGGAGGCGAGTGATCGCGAGCGGAGGAGCGGGCTGATGCGTGCTCACGAGGCCGGTGCGCTGCACGGCGACATCGGCAACCGGGGGCCGGCCTGGCTGCGTACACCGGCCGACGTCAACGCCCTGGTGCCGCAGCTGTGGCCGCGCAACACCCGGCGTGGCGACGACGGCGCGCTGGCCGTCGCGGGCCTGGACGTACGCGCCATCGCCGCCGAGTACGGCACCCCGGTGTACGTGCTCGACGAGGACGACCTGCGCTCGCGCTGCCGGGACTTCCGGGCCGCCTTCCCGACCGAGGACGTCTACTACGCGGGCAAGGCGTTCCTCTGCCGCGCGGTGGTGCGGATGATCGCCGAGGAGGGCATGTTCCTCGACGTGTGCAGCGGCGGCGAGCTGGCCGTGGCGCTGGCCGGCGGGATGCCTCCGGAGCGGATCGGCTTCCACGGCAACAACAAGTCGGTGGCCGAGCTGAGCCGGGCGCTGGACGTGGGCGTCGGACAGATCATCGTCGACTCGTTCGGCGAGATCGACCGGCTCACCGAACTGGCCCGCGAGCGGGGCGTCCGGCCACGGGTGATGATCCGGGTCACGGTCGGCGTCGAGGCACACACCCACGAGTTCATCGCCACCGCCCACGAGGACCAGAAGTTCGGCTTCTCGCTGGCCGGCGGCGCGGCCATCGCCGCCGCGCTGCGCATCCTCGACGAGGACGTGCTGGAACTGCGCGGCCTGCACTCGCACATCGGCTCGCAGATCTTCGACACCAGCGGGTTCGAGGTCTCCGCCCGGCGGGTGCTCGCCCTGCAGGCGCAGATCCGCGACGCACGTGGGGTCGAGCTGCCCGAGCTGGACCTCGGTGGCGGCTTCGGCATCGCGTACACCACCCAGGACGACCCCTCGGCCCCGCACGACCTGGCCAAGCGGCTGCGCAAGATCGTGGACGGGGAGTGCGCGGCGGAGCGGCTCGCCGTGCCGCACCTGTCCGTCGAGCCCGGCCGGGCGATCGTGGGCCCCGCCGTGTTCACCCTCTACGAGGTGGGCACGGTCAAGGACGTCGACGGCATCCGCACGTACGTCAGCGTCGACGGTGGGATGAGCGACAACATCCGTACCGCGCTGTACGACGCCTCGTACTCGGCGACCCTGGCCTCCCGGGCGAGCGCCGCCGAGGCGATGCTCGCCCGCGTGGTGGGAAAGCATTGTGAGTCCGGGGACATTGTGGTGAAGGATGAATTCCTGCCCGCCGACGTGCAGCCCGGAGATCTTGTCGCGGTGCCCGGCACGGGTGCCTACTGCCGCAGCATGGCCAGCAACTACAACCACGTGCCCCGACCCCCGGTGGTCGCGGTTCGGGACGGCCAGGCCCGGCTGATCGTTCGACGGGAGACCGAAGAGGACCTGCTCGCTTTGGATGTGGGATGACGTCACCTGTGCGCCTGGCCCTGCTCGGCTGCGGCACCGTCGGTGCGGAGGTGGTCCGGCTGCTGCACGAGCAGTCGGCCGACCTCGCCGCCCGGATCGGTGCCCCGCTGGAGATCGCCGGCATCGCCGTACGCCGGATCGGACGGGACCGCGGCGACCTGCCGATCGACCCGACCCTGTTCACCACCGACGCGCTCGGGCTGATCAAGCGCGACGACGTCGACGTGGTGGTCGAGGTGGTCGGCGGGATCGAGCCGGCACGCGGCTGGCTGGTGGAGGCGCTGCGGGCCGGCAAGAGCGTGGTCACCGCCAACAAGGCATTGCTCGCCGAGGACGGCGGCGCCCTGCACGACGCGGCGGCCGAGGGCGGTGGCGACCTCTACTACGAGGCGTCCGTGGCCGGGGCGATCCCGCTGCTGCGCCCGTTGCGCGAGTCGCTGCACGGGGACCGGATCACCCAGGTCACCGGCATCGTCAACGGCACCACCAACTTCATCCTCTCGGCCATGCACGCCACCGGCGCCGGCTTCGTCGAGGCGCTGGAGGAGGCGACCGAGCTGGGGTACGCCGAGGCCGACCCGACCGCCGACGTCGAGGGCTTCGACGCCGCGGCCAAGGCGGCCATCCTGGCCTCGCTGGCCTTCCACAGCCGGGTCGGTGCGGCCGACGTGCACCGCGAGGGCATCACCGAGGTCACCGCCGCCGACGTGGCCAGCGCGAAGGCGATGGGCCACACGATCAAACTTCTCTGCATCGCGGCCCGGGGCACCGACGGGCAGGGCCGGGAGACGGTCAGCGTCCGGGTGCACCCGGCGATGATTCCGCTGACCCACCCGCTGGCCAGCGTCGGCGACGCGTTCAACGCGGTCTTCGTCGAGGCGGAGGCCGCCGGGCAGCTGATGTTCTACGGCCGGGGCGCCGGTGGCGCGCCCACCGCCAGCGCGGTGCTCGGCGACGTGGTGGCGGTGGCCCGCAACCGGCTCGCCGGCGTCCGCGCGGCCAGCGAGTCCGCGTACGCCGACCTGCCGGTACGGCCGATGGGGGAGGCGCTCACCCGCTACCACATCAGCCTCGACGTGGCCGACCGTCCCGGTGTGCTGGAGTCGGTGGCCGGGGTGTTCGCCCGGCACGACGTCTCCATCGCCACCGTGCGGCAGGGGCCGGCGAGCGGCGGCAACGACGGCGGAGGCGGCGACGCGATCCTGGTGATCGTGACCCATGTGGCGCCGGACGCGGCGCTCGCGGCGACCGTCCGCGAGCTGCGGGGCCTGGACATCGTCCGGTCGGTGGCCAGCGTGCTGCGGGTCGAGGGCGGCCTGTGATGGGACGGAGAGGCGAGGAGAGCGACATGTGGCGGGGTCTGATCAACGCCTACCGGGACCGGCTGCCGGTCACCGACGCCACGCCCGTCGTCACCCTGCACGAGGGAAACACGCCACTGCTGCCCGCGCCGGTGTTGTCCGCCCGGCTGGGCTGCGACGTGTACCTGAAGGTGGAGGGCGCGAACCCGACCGGCTCGTTCAAGGACCGGGGCATGACGATGGCCGTCTCCAAGGCGGTCGAGGCCGGCAACAAGGCCATCATCTGCGCCTCCACCGGCAACACCAGCGCCTCCGCCGCCGCGTACGCGGCCCGGGCCGGGGTGACCTGCGCGGTGCTGGTACCGCAGGGCAAGATCGCGCTGGGCAAGCTGGCCCAGGCGCTGGTGCACGGCGCCAAGCTGCTCCAGGTCAACGGCAACTTCGACGACTGTCTGGCGCTGGCCGCGAAGCTCGCCCAGGACTATCCGGTGGCCCTGGTCAACTCGGTCAACATCGACCGCCTGCACGGCCAGAAGACGGCGGCGTTCGAGATCGTCGAGGCGCTCGGCGACGCGCCGGACATCCACTGCCTGCCGGTCGGCAACGCCGGCAACATCTCCGCGTACTGGATGGGCTACACCGAGGACCGGGACGCCGGCAACGCCACCCGCACCCCGAAGATGTACGGCTTCCAGGCGGCCGGTGCCGCGCCGATCGTGACCGGCCAGGTGGTCGCCGAACCGTCCACCATCGCCACCGCCATCCGGATCGGCAACCCGGCGAGTTGGACGAAGGCCCTGGACGCCCGGGACGCCTCCGGCGGGCTGATCGAGGCGGTCACCGACCGGGAGATCCTGTCCGCGTACCGGCTGCTGGCCCGGGAGGTCGGCGTCTTCGTGGAACTGGGCAGCGCGGCCAGCGTCGCGGGCCTGCTCCAGCAGGCCGCCGCCGGGCGGGTGCCGGCCGGGTCCACCGTGGTCTGCACGGTCACCGGGCACGGCCTGAAGGACCCGGAGTGGGCCATCACCACCGCCCCCGCCCCCGTCACCATCGCCAACGATCCGCTCGCCGCCGCCCGCTCCCTCGACCTCGTCTGAGATCACCACGGGCGCCCTGGGGGCGTCACCAGGTTCTCCGCAGCCAGGCCGCCGTCGCCAGGTGGGCTCGCCGGTCGGAGGCCGGTCAGGTAGCCGGCGGGCATGCCAGACCGCCCAAGCGCTGGAGGGCTCACTGTGCGCGATCCGGACCGTCTAGGCCAGCCGCGCCGAGCAACGCCAGGCGGCGTTGATCACCACGCACGCCCGCGACTCGGCGCGGCACGGGATCCACGCCGCCCGGCGTGCCGCTTTGGTCTGGACCATCTCCTGGACCGGTATCCAACTCGCCGTCATCGTCATCCTCGGCTTCGGCGCGGCGCGGGCCGGGCGGGGTCTGATCGAGGTCTCCACGCTGATCGCGTTCCTGCTCTACGCCTTCCAGCTGATGGGGCCGATCAGCGAGCTGACCCAGAACATGACCGCCATGCAGGCCGGGATAGCGGCGGCGGGTCGGCTGCGGGAGATCGAGGCCATCGCGGTCGAGCCCGGAGCGCCCACGGCCGGCGTCAACCCGAACACCGCCACCTCGGCCGGCGCCGCAGCGGACGGCAATCCGCGCCCCGACAGCGCCGTACCGGTGTTGGCCTTCCGGGGCGTGACCGCGCGGTACGCGCCCGGGGCGCCGCCCGCCGTACGCGGGATCGACCTGGAGTTCCCCCGCGTCGGCCACACCGCGATCGTCGGGCCCTCCGGCGCGGGCAAGACCACCCTCTTCTCCCTGCTGCTGCGCTTCCTCGAACCGGAGCACGGCGTCCTGCTGCTGGACGGCCGCCCGTACCCGGAGCACACGCCCGGAGAGATCCGCGGCCGGCTGGCCTACGTCGAGCAGGAGGCGCCGGTCGTGCCGGGCACGATCGGCGACAACCTGCGGTTCACCCATCCCGACGCCACCGACGACGAGCTGTGGGCCGCGCTGCGCGCGGTCGACCTGGACGACAAGGTCGGCTCCCTCGACCTCGGGCTGGACACGCCGCTGTCCGCCACCACCGTCTCCGGCGGCGAGCGACAGCGCATCGCGCTGGCCCGGGCGGTGCTGCGTACCCCGGACGTGCTGCTGCTCGACGAGGCGACCTCCCAGGTCGACGGGTTGACCGAGGCGGCGGTCGGCCGGTGCGTCCGGCAGCGGGCCGAGGCCGGCGCGGTGGTGACCATCGCCCACCGACTGTCCACCGTGCTCGACGCCGACCAGATCGTCGTGATGGACCATGGTCGGATCCGCGCCGTCGGTGACCACGCGACCCTGCTGCGCACCGACGAGCTGTACCGGGACCTGGTGGCGTCGCTGCGGATCGGTACCACCGAGGCGGGTTTTGTCGCGCCCGCCCCGGAAACGGGCGGACGGACCGGGTCGGGCACACTGCTCGTGCCCGCCGACCGTCTCCCCCAGGAGTGAGCCACGCCGATGTCGCTGCTCGCCAGATTCAGCCTCGCCAACCGGGGGCTGGTAGCCCTCATCGCGGTGGTGACCACGGCGTTTGGTGCGTACGCCGTACCGTCGCTGAAGCAGCAACTCCTGCCGTCGCTGGAGTTTCCCGCCGCGTTCATCGTGGCCCAGTACCCCGGCGCCGCGCCGGAGGTCGTCGAGTCCCAGGTCACCGAGCCGATCGAGAACAGCCTGCGGGGCATCCCCGCGCTCGAAACTGTGATCTCGACCTCCCGGGAGGGACTCACCAGCATCCAGGTGCGGTACGAGTTCGGCACCGACCTGGACGACGTGGTCAGCAGGATGCAGACCGCGCTGAACCGCACCCGGCTGCCTGAGGGCGTCGATCCGCAGGTGATCGCGGGCAGCACCGACGACCTGCCGGCCGTGGTGCTGGCCGCGACCGGCGGTGGTGACGAGCGCGCCCTGGCCGGGAAGCTGCGCGACACCGTGGTGCCCGAACTGGAGGCGATCGAGGGTGTCCGGAGCGCCGAGCTGACCGGTGTCCGGGGCGACCTCGTGGTGATCACGCCGGATCCGGCGAAGCTGGCCAAGGCGAAGGTGCAGCCGACGGCGATCGGCACCGCGTTGAAGGCCAGCGGTGTGGCGGTGCCGGCCGGCGCCGTGCTCGACGGCGACCGGACGCTGCCGGTACAGGTCGGCGCCCCGCTGACCACTCTGGACGAGCTGCGCGGAGTCGTCGTCGCCCCGCCCGTCGGCAAGGCCGGCCCGGTCCGCCTCGGCGATGTCGCCACCGTCGAGGAGCAGCTCGCCCCGGCCACCGCGATCACCCGTACCAACGGCCTGGAGAGCCTGGGCATCGCGGTCACCGCGGACCCGGACGGCAACGCGGTGGAGATCTCGCACGCCGTCCGGGAACGGCTCGCCGAGCTGCGGGCCGCCACCGGTGCCGAGCTGACCGTCGTGCTCGACCAGGCCCCGTTCGTGGAGAAGTCCATCGCGACGCTGACCACCGAGGGTCTGCTGGGCCTGATCATGGCCGTGGTGGTCATCCTGGTGTTCCTGCTGTCCGTGCGCTCCACGGTGGTCACCGCGGTCTCCATCCCGCTGTCGGTGGTGGTCGCGCTGCTCGCACTGTGGATCGGCGACTACTCGCTCAACCTGCTCACCCTCGGTGCGTTGACCGTCGCGGTTGGCCGGGTGGTGGACGACTCGATCGTCGTACTGGAGAACATCAAGCGCCACCTCACGTACGGCGAGCCGAAGCGGGTGGCGATCCTCACCGCCGTCCGCGAGGTGGCCGGCGCGGTCACCGCCTCCACGCTGACCACGGTGGCCGTCTTCGCCCCGATCGCACTGGTCGGCGGTTTCGTCGGACAGTTGTTCGCCCCGTTCGCGATCACGGTCACCGTGGCGCTGCTCGCCTCGTTGCTGGTCTCGCTGACGGTGATCCCGGTGCTCGCATACTGGTTCCTCAAGCCGGTGGCGGGGGCCGACGGCGCCGCGATCCGCCGGGCCGCCGAGGAGCGGGAGCTGCGCAGCCCGTTGCAGCGGGCGTACCTGCCGGTCATCCGGTTCGCGACCGGGAAGCGGGGGTACCGCTGGGCGACCCTGGCGGTGGGCCTGCTCGTGCTGGCCGGCACTTTCGGCCTGGCCCGTCAGCTGGAGACCAACTTCCTGGACGACTCCGGCCAGGACACCCTCAACATCCGCCAGGAACTGCCGGTGGGTACCGGGCTGGCCGGCACCGACGCGGCGGCCCGCCGGGTCGAGGCGGTGCTGGAGGGCACCCCGGGCGTGGAGTCGTACCAGGTCACCGCCGGTGCCGGGGACTCGCCCTGGGCCGGCAGCGCCGGCAACAACGTGGCCAGCTACGCGTTGCGGCTCGGCGGTGACACTGACGCCAGGCAGATGCGCGACGTACTGCGCGAGCGGCTCGCGGCACTCGGCCCCGAGGCCGGCACGATCACCTTCCCGGCCGGCCAGGGCGGGGCCTCCGCCAACGAGCTGGCGGTGGTGGTCCGGGCCGCCGACCCGGAGGTGCTGGCCCGCGCCGCGGCGCAGGCCGAGGCGGCGTTGGCCGGCATCCGGGGCGTCGAGGATGTCTCGACCACCCTGGCCGACCGGGTCCCACGGGTCGACGTGACCGTGGACCGGGTCGCCGCCAGCCGGGTCGGACTCACCGAGGCCGCGGTCGGCCAACTCGTCGCGCAGGCGTTCCGCGGTACGCCGCTGGGCCAGATCAGCCTCGACGGCGGCACCCGCAACGTGGTGCTGCGGCTGTCGGCGACGCCGCCGGTGACGGTGGAGGACCTGCGGGCGCTGCCGGTCGGCCCGGTGAAGCTGGACTCCATCGCCGACGTGACCGAGGCCGAGGGTCCGCAGCAGGTGCGCCGGATCGACGGCGAGCGCAGCGTCTCGGTGACCGGTACGGTGACCGGCTCCGACCTCGGCGCGATCAGCACGGAGCTGCAGAGCCGGCTCGACGCGATCGAGGTCCCGGGCGCCACGCTCACCCTCGGCGGCGTCAGCGCCGAGCAGCAGGAGACCTTCGCCGACCTGGGCCTGGCCGTGCTGGCCGCGATCGCGATCGTGTTCCTGATCATGATGGCGACGTTCCGCAGCGTGGTACAGGCGCTGATCCTGCTGGTCTCCATCCCGTTCGCGGCCACCGGCGCGGTCGCCCTGCTGCTGGTCAGCGGCACCGCGCTGAGCGTGCCGGCGCTGATCGGCGTGCTCATGCTGGTCGGCATCGTGGTCACCAACGCGATCGTGCTGCTGGACCTGGTCAATCAGTACCGCGCCCAGGGGCTGGGCGTACGGGAGGCGGTGGTCGAGGGCGGCCGGCACCGGCTGCGGCCGATCCTGATGACCGCGATCGCCACCATCTTCGCGTTGACGCCGATGGCCTTCGGGCTCACCGGCGAGGGCGGCTTCATCTCCCGGCCGCTGGCGATCGTGGTGATCGGCGGGCTGCTCAGCTCCACCCTGCTCACGCTGATCCTGGTGCCCACGCTGTACGCGATGGTGGAGGACACCAAGGGTTCGTTGCGGGCCTGGCGTCGGCGCCGCTCCGGTGGGGCGCCCGACGGCGAGTCGCGGGACGGCGACGCGGACGGCCCGGAGCCGGGCCCGGCCGAGCAGCGGGTACCGGTGGGGGCCACTGTGGGCGCCCCGGCTGTCGACGGCCGGAAGCCGGAGAGCCGGCCGGTGCCGGCGGCCCCCTCCGGCGCGCTGATCGAGGGCACCGACCAGTTCGAGGTGCTCCGGCTGCCGAAGAGCCGCAACTCACCGTTCCCGCCCGCCGAGTAACCGGCGCTGCTCGACGACGCCCCCGGCGGTTCCATCCGCCGGGGGCGTCGGCGTGTCCGCGCTGCGACTCAACCGACGAGGACGTGGGAGTAGGGTCCGCTCCGTGGCGTCCACCCTCTCGGTCCTTACCCGCAACCGGAACTTTCGCAATCTCTTCCTGGCCGAGTTGGTGGTCTTCGGCGCCGACTGGTTCGTCATGGTGCCGTTGCTGGTGCTGTTGCCGAAGCTGACCGGCAGCGGGGTGTGGGGCGCGCTGGTGCTCGCCGTGGACACCGGCATCGTGGCGCTGCTGTTGCCGTACACCGGCACCATCGCGGACCGGTTCGACCGCCGCAAGATCATGATCATTGCGAACGTCGCCGCGCTGGTCGGCGTCCTGCTGCTGCTCGGCGTACGCAGCGCCGGCACGGCCTGGCTGGCGATGCTGGGCATCGGCGTGGTCGCGGTGGCCAAGGCGTTCTACTCGCCGGCGGCGCAGGCCGCCCTGCCGAACGTGCTCGACCCGGAGGAACTGGCCGCGGGGAACGCCGTGGCCGGCTCGGCCTGGGGCACGATGACCATCGTCGGCGCGTCGCTCGGCGGCGTGCTCAGCGCCGCCGCCGGTCCGTACGTCTGCTTCTGGGTCGGCGCGGTCGGCCTGGTGATCGCCGCGGGCCTGGCGACGCGCATCCGCCGGCCGTTGCAGGCCCCGCGCGAGCCTGGCGCGGCACCGCCGCAGACCTGGGCGGCCATCCGCGAGGCGCTGGGCTACATCGGGCACCGCCCGCGGGTACTGGCCCTGGTGACGGTGAAGTCGGCGGTCGGCCTGGGCAACGGCGTACTGACCGTCTTCCCGCTGCTCGCCGGGGTGTACGGGGTCGGCCCGGTGGGTGCCGGTCTGCTGTTCGCGGTACGCGGCGCGGGCGCGCTGGTCGGCCCGATCCTGATGCGCCGGGTGCTGACCAACCGGGCCTGGCTGCTGCCCGGCCTGGCACTGTCCATGTCGGCCTACGGGCTGGCCTATCTCGGCACCTCGGCGGTGAACTGGTTCCCGCTGGTGCTGGTCCTGGTCTTCGTGGCGCATTTCGCCGGCGGCAGCAACTGGGTGATGTCGAACTTCGCGTTGCAGGGCGAGGTGCCGGACAGGTTGCGTGGCCGGGTCTTCGCCACCGACATGATGCTGGCGACCCTGGCGATCTCCGTCAGCCAGCTCGTGGTGGCGGGCGTGGTGGACGTGGTGGACGAGCGGATCGTCCTGGCCGGCTGCGGCCTGGTCACCCTCACCTACGCGGTCGGCTGGCGGATCGCCACCCGGCGGCTCTCGCTCACCACGCCGGCCGCGGCGCCGCAGGGCACCACGGTTCGGTAGCGCCGTCCCAGGAGTCGGGCGGTGGTCCACCCGGTCCGCCCCGGGCCCTAGCATGGGCGCGTGCCGACCACCTTCACCGCCGGCCCGGTCCGGGTCCGGGTCCCCGCCACCAGCGCGAACCTGGGACCCGGCTTCGACGCCCTGGGGCTGGCCCTCGCGCTCTACGACGACGTGGCCGCCGAGGTGACGCCGGACGGGGTGACGGTGTCGGTGACCGGGGAGGGCGCCGGCGACCTGCCGGTCGACGACGGGCACCTGGTGGTACGCGCCATGCGGGCGACCTTCGACGCGCTCGGCGGGCAGCCGTCGGGGCTGGCGGTCGAGTGCGTGAACCGCATCCCGCAGGCCCGCGGCCTCGGATCCTCCTCGGCGGCGATCGTCGCCGGAGTGCTGCTGGCCCGGGCCCTGGTGACGGACGGGTACCGCCACCTCGACGATAGCGCCGCACTGCGCCTGGCCGCCGAGATCGAGGGGCATCCGGACAATGTCGCGCCCTGCCTGCTCGGCGGCTTCACGGTGGCCTGGACGGAACCGTCCGGCGCGCGGGCGGTGTCGCTGCCGGTGGCCGACGGCGTACACCTGACGGTCCTCGTACCCGCCGAGCGTGGCCTGACCGCGTCCGCGCGCGCGGCGCTGCCGGCGGTCGTGCCGCACGGCGACGCCGCGTTGAACGCCGGTCGGGCGGCGCTGCTGGTGCACGCGCTGACCGCGCAGCCGGCGCTGCTGCTGCCGGCCACCGTCGACCGGCTGCACCAGGACTACCGTGCGTCCTCGATGCCCGGCACGGCGGCCCTGGTCGGCGATCTGCGTGGGGCCGGTGTGGCGGCCGTGGTCAGTGGGGCGGGCCCGACCGTGCTCGCCCTGTCTGAGCTGCCCGAAGGCTTCAACGTGGGAACAGATTGGGAAGTTCTGCGGTTGCCGGTAGACGTACCCGGCGCACAGGTCGAGCGGGGTAGACTCGGACACGCGGAGCGGGACCCTGTTGCCGCAGGTCGGAAGAGTTGATTACGCTCTAGACTTAGCACAGCCGCGAAGCATGCGATCTCCTGCGGGTCGGCGCACCCCCGAAGCTTTCGGCGGTAAGCCCGTCACCCCTGCCTAGGCCACGCCGCACCGCAGTCTTCACCGGTCGCCGCAGACGGCGAAACCCGCTCACCGGCTCCCTGGTGGGTCGGGCGACCGACCGGCTGCTGTGTCACAGACTCCCGCGAAGCGTCATGCGAGGCGGGTGCACCGAGGCCGCCCGGCCACCTGTTTGTCGATTCCGGGCAGTCCCGGCCTATCGAGGGAAGGAATCCATTGAGCGACACCACCGACGTGACGTCGGATGTTTCCAACGTCGCTGGCGATGCCACCACCGCTGCCCCTGCCCGGCGCCGGCGCAGCGGCACGGGCCTGTCGGCGATGCTGCTGCCGGAGCTGCAGAGCCTGGCCGCGTCGCTCGGCATCTCGGGGACGGCTCGCATGCGCAAGGGCGAGCTGATCAGCGCGATCACCGAGCGGCAGGGCAGCGCTGCCGGGGCCCCTCGACCACGGGCCGAGGTCGCGGCGGCCGCCGCCCCGGTCCGCGAGGAGGTCCACGCGGAGGTACGCGAGGCGGGTGAACGGCCGGAGGCCGAACGGCGTGCCGCCGAGCAGCCGACGGCGAGCGTCGAGGCCGAGGGCCGTAGCCGGACCCGGCGCAGCCGGGCCGCCGCGGCGGAGCCCCGGGCGGAGGAGGCCGTCGCCGAAGCCGGCGAGCGGGCCGAGGGCCGGACCGGCCGCGACCGCGGCGAGCGGGCCGAGCGTGCCGCCGAGCGGGCCGAGCGTGGTGCTGAGCGCGGCGAGCGGGCCGAGCGTGCCGCCGAGCGCGGTGAGCGTGCTGAGCGCGGCGAGCGTGGCGAGCGGGCCGCTGAGCGCGGCGAGCGGGCCGAGCGCGCTGAGCGTGGCGAGCGGGCCGAGCGGGGCGACCGTGCCGCCGAGCGTGGTGAGCGCGGGCAGCGTGCCGAGCGGGACAACGACGGCGACGACGAGGGCGAGGGCGGTGGCCGGCGCAGCCGGCGCAGCCGCTTCCGGGACCGTCGGCGGGGCCGTGGCGAGCGCGGCGAGTCCGGTGGCGACGGCGGCCGCGAGCCGCAGGTCGGCGAGGACGACGTGCTCGTCCCCGTGGCCGGCATCGTCGACGTGCTCGACAACTACGCCTTCGTCCGGACCACCGGCTACCTGGCCGGCCCGAACGACGTTTACGTGTCGATGTCCCAGATCAAGAAGTACGGCCTGCGGCGCGGTGACGCGATCACCGGCGCGGTGCGGGCGGCCCGCGACGGCGAGCAGCGGCGCGACAAGTACAACCCGCTGGTCCGGCTGGACACCATCAACGGGATGGAGCCGGACGAGGCCAAGCGGCGGCCGGAGTTCTACAAGCTCACTCCGCTGTACCCGCAGGAGCGGCTGCGGCTGGAGACCGAGCCGCACATCCTCACCACCCGGGTGATCGACCTGGTCATGCCGATCGGCAAGGGCCAGCGGGCGCTGATCGTCTCGCCGCCGAAGGCCGGTAAGACGATGGTGCTCCAGGCGATCGCGAACGCGATCACGCACAACAACCCGGAGTGCCACCTGATGGTGGTGCTGGTCGACGAGCGGCCGGAAGAGGTCACCGACATGCAGCGGTCGGTGAAGGGCGAGGTCATCGCGGCCACGTTCGACCGTCCGCCGCAGGACCACACCACCGTCGCCGAGCTGGCGATCGAGCGGGCCAAGCGCCTGGTCGAGCTGGGCCACGACGTGGTCGTGCTGCTGGACTCGGTGACCCGGCTGGGTCGGTCGTACAACCTGGCGGCGCCGGCCAGCGGCCGGATCATGTCGGGTGGTATCGACTCCACCGCGCTCTACCCGCCGAAGCGGTTCCTCGGCGCGGCCCGCAACATCGAGAACGGCGGCTCGCTGACCATCCTCGCCACCGCGCTGGTGGAGACCGGTTCCATGGCGGACACGGTCATCTTCGAGGAGTTCAAGGGCACCGGTAACGCGGAGCTGAAGCTGGACCGGAAGATCGCCGACAAGCGGACCTTCCCGGCCATCGACATCCACCCGTCCGGCACGCGCAAGGAGGAGATCCTGCTCGCGCCGGAGGAGCTGGCCATCGTGCACAAGCTCCGCAAGGTGCTGCACTCGCTCGACTCGCAGGCGGCGCTCGACCTCCTGCTGGACCGGCTCAAGCAGTCCCGGACCAACATCGAGTTCCTGATGCAGATCGCCAAGTCGACGCCGGGGGAGTGACCTCCCCGGCAGGCGGATGAAGGGGCGCGGCCGTTCGGCCGCGCCCCTTCGGCCATCCAAGAGACCGAGTCAGAAGTCACCCTCCGTGCCGTCGGTGTCCGCCGAGACGATCTCCGGCGGCTCGGTCGACGGCGGGTGCACCGTGGCGGGCCGTCCGGTGCGGGCCTGCGGTACGGGCAGCGGCAGCGTCCTGCCCTCCAGGAAACGCTCGTGCAGCCGCCGGATCGCTGCCTCGCCGACCCGGTCGGCCTCCGGGCGGGCGGCGTCACGGCGCAGGCACTCCGCCAGCGGCACGTCGGTGAAGTCGTGCACCTCGAACTCGGCGCCGTACCGGGCGGCCAGGTCGGCCCAGTCCCGCACCACCCGGGAACGCAGGTTGGTGTCGTCCACGCAGACGTCGGCACCGGCCCGTAGCAGCGCCTCGACCTGGGCCCGCTGGACGATGGTGACCTGCCATTCCGCCCGCTGGGTGAAGAGCCGCTCGCCGTGCAGCATCCGGCGCAGGTCGTCCCGGTTGACCCGGACCACGAACGGCTGGAGCGTCCGGGCGAAGGTGGTCTTGCCTGAGGCGGGCAGACCTCGGGTGGCGATCAGGCGGGCCATGAGGTCCTCCGTGTCGTACGCCTGGGTGGTCACCCGGACGCCCGGCGGGCGCCCGCGGCCGATCCGCCGTCGGTACCCCGCGCGGAGTACGCGGCCGGCCCGGCCGTGCCGGGTGAATGCCCGGCGCGGGGGCGGGAATGCGAAACCGGAGGCGTACGTTGTCGATGCCGGACCTGCCGTGCGGCCCGAATTCCGGGTCGGCTCACGCCCATGGCACACTGGTCAATCGGCCACCGGTTCCGGTTCACGCCCCGATCGGCGCGCACCTGCGCCAGGGCGACCCGGCGACCACAACGAGAGGACCGAGGCGACATGAAGCCCAACATTCACCCGGAGTACGTGACCACGGACGTCACCTGCTCCTGCGGCAACACCTTCACCACCCGCAGCACCGCCAAGGGCGGCTCGATCCACGTCGAGACCTGCAGCGCCTGCCACCCGTTCTACACCGGCAAGCAGCGCGTCCTGGACACCGCTGGCCGGGTCGCGAAGTTCCAGCAGAAGTACGCCAAGGTTCAGGCCAAGAAGGCCAAGTAGCTCCTCGTTCGACGCCCGCGTCCGGTTTTCGCCGGGCGCGGGCGTCGTCCGTCTGTGTCCCGGTCTCCCCGCCGTCCAAGGAGCGATTCCCAGCATGAGCAGTGAACGCCTGGCCGCCCTCCTCGACGAGTACGCCGAGTTGGAGAAGCGGCTGGCCGACCCCGCCATCCACGCCGACCAGGGCACCGCCCGTCGGGTCGGTCGCCGGTACGCCGAACTGGTCCCGCTGCACAAGGCCGCCGCCGAGCTGGAGCAGGCCCGGGCGGACCTGGCCGCCGCGCGGGAGCTGGCCGCCGAGGACGCGTCCTTCGCGGCCGAGGCCGAGGCGATCGCGGCGACGCTGCCGGGGCTGGAGGAACGGCTGGCCGAGCTGCTCATCCCGCGTGACCCGCACGACGCCAAGGACGTCATCGTCGAGATCAAGGCCGGTGAGGGCGGCGAGGAGTCCGCGCTGTTCGCCGGTGACCTGCTGCGGATGTACACCCGGTACGCGGAGCGGCGGGGCTGGCTCACCGAGGTGATCGACGCGCAGGAGTCCGACCTCGGTGGGGTGAAGGACGTCTCCCTGGCCATCAAGACCAAGGGCGTGCCCGAGGGCGGAAACGGCGTCTGGTCCCGGTTGAAGTGGGAGGGCGGCGTGCACCGGGTGCAGCGGGTTCCGGTCACCGAGTCGCAGGGGCGTATCCACACCAGCGCCGCCGGGGTGCTGGTGCTGCCCGAGGCCGAGGAGGTCGACGTGACCATCGACCCCAACGAACTGCGGATCGACGTGTTCCGGTCGTCCGGCCCCGGCGGCCAGTCGGTGAACACCACCGACTCGGCGGTGCGGATCACCCACCTGCCCACCGGCATCGTGGTCTCCTGCCAGAACGAGAAGTCCCAGTTGCAGAACCGGGAGCAGGCGATGCGGATCATGCGTGCGCGGCTGCTCGCCGCCGCCCAGGAACAGGCCGACGCGGCGGCCTCGGACGCCCGCAAGGCCCAGGTGCGCACGGTGGACCGCTCGGAGCGCATCCGGACGTACAACTTCCCGCAGAACCGGATCACCGACCACCGGATCGGGTACACCGCGTACAACCTCGACCTGGTGCTGGCCGGCGACGTGGACGGCGTGCTCGACGCGCTCGGCGAGGCCGACCGCGCCGCCCGCCTGGCCGGCGATCCGGAACTCGCCCGCCGCTGAGCGGCCGTCGGAAAATTGACCCGGTCAGACCGTACGCGGCCGGGCCTTCGCCCGCAGCATCTCGCGGTCGGCGGCCTCGAAGGCCGCGCCGAGCGCGTCCCGCTGGCCGGGGCCGCCGCCGCCCACCTCCGAGAATCCGATGCTGACGCCGACCGGCGTACCGGGTACCAGTGACTCCCAGTCCTCGGTGCGGACGGCGGCGTCGATGCGGCGGGCCACCTCGGCCGCCTCCGCCATCCCCGCCCCGGGCAGCACCACCACGAACTCGTCGCCGCCGTAGCGGGCCACGAAGTCACCGCGGCGCATCACCCGGTTGATCACCCCGGCGACCCGCTGGAGGACCAGGTCTCCCGAGTGGTGCCCGTGACGGGTGTTGACCGCCTTGAACCCGTCCAGGTCGCAAACGCCGATCACTACCCGCTCGCCCCGGGCGACCACTGCCGCGATGTAGCGCTCCAGCCGGCGCCGGTTCGGTAACCCGGTCAGCGGGTCGGTCAGGGCCTCGCCCTCGAACCGTGCCGCCTCGCGGCGCATCTCCTCGTGGTCGATCCGGGCCGCGATGCCGTCGATGTAGACGTCGCGGAGCCGGTCGTGACGCTGGGCGGCGAGCCGGAAGGCCAACCGGTCCGCCCGGTGCGCGGCCGCGTGGTCGCCCGCCCGGGCCAGCGCCATGCTGCGCAGCCGGGCCGGCTCGGCCGCGCCGAGCGTCTCGGCGGAGACCTGGACGGTGTCCAGCCGGGTGACCGCCTCGATCGGCCGCCCGCCAGCGATGGCGAGGCAGACCTGACCGAGCTGGCGCATGTCGCGGGCGCGGGCGCTGTCCGCGCCGTGCCCGAGCAGCCGGGTCGGCTCCATGCCGGGCGCGGTGGCGATGACGTCGCCGAGCGCCGCCCGGCGTGCCGCCGCGTATCCGTAGGCGGCGAGGCTGCTGGGCCGCAGCCGGTCGGTGCGCCCGGCGGTCACGAACCGGTCCAGGTCGGTGGCGACGTCGCGCAGTACGCGCAGGCAGCCGTCGCTGTCGCCGGTGTGGTCCAGGGCGACGGCGTTGCGCAGCCGGATGCCCGGGGCGGCGAACGTCTCCTCCGGGATCCCGGCGGCGGTGCCGAGCTGTCGGGCGCGTTCGATCGCACCGAGGGCGTACCCGTGGAAGCTCAGGTAGGAGTAGGCCATCGCCAGGTCGTGCCAGCCCCAGGCGGTGTCCCGGTCGGGGTCGTCCACCGCGCCCAGCGCCCGCGCGGCCTTCACCAGATGCGTGACGCAGCGGTCCAGCGCGCCCTGATGGTGTGCGGCCAGCGCGGCCAGCGCGTTGAGGTGGCCGTGCAGGTAGGGCTCGGCGAGGTCCCGCACCCCGGCGGACGCCTCCTCGATGGCCCGGGTGTACTCGGCCGTGCGGCCGAGGTTGATCAGCGCGGAGAGGCGCTGTACGAGCGCGTCGGCGCAGGCGTGCGGATCCCGGGTGGTGCGCAGCACCCGCTCCAGGATCGTGTACGCCTCGGTCGAGCGGCTCATCTCCTGCAACGCCCGTGCCTTCGTCAGGGCGTCAACCTGGTCATCGACCCGGTCGAGCCAGCCCACCCGCGACCTCCCGTCGGTGTGCCGCCGGATGCACCCGCTTATGCACGTGCACCGCGACGCTTCATGATTATTGCGTGACCTCTTCGCCGCAACACCCGTCCGAAGGGACGAGACGCCGTCGTCCCTCTCCGGTGCTGGCGGAGGCCGCCCGCGCGCTGGCCGCCGCCGGGGTGCCCTCGGCCCGCGCCGAGGCGGAGCTGCTGGCCGCGTACGTGCTCCAGGTGCCACGCGGCCGGCTGGCCCTCGCCGACGGGTTCACCGACGAGCAGCTGGACCGCTACCAGGCGCTGGTGGCCCGGCGCTGCCAGCGGGAGCCCCTGCAGCACCTCATCGGCAGCGCCGCGTTCCGGCACCTGGAGCTGGCCGTCGGGCCGGGCGTCTTCGTGCCGCGCCCGGAGACCGAGTTGCTCGCCGGCTGGGGCGTCGAGCAGGCCCGGGTCGGGGGCCGGGCGGAGCCGCTGGTGGTGGACCTGTGCAGCGGGTCCGGGGCGATCGCGTTGGCGGTGGCCCAGGAGGTGCCGGCCGCCCGGGTGGTGGCGGTGGAACGCTCGCCCGCCGCGCTGTCCTGGTTACGCCGGAACGCGGCGGCCCGGGCCGCCGCCGGGGACCGGCCGATCGAGGTGGTCGAGGCGGACGCGACCGACCCGCACCTGCTGGACGAGCTGACCGGTCGGGTCGACGTGCTGCTGTGCAACCCGCCCTACGTCCCGCAGGCGGTGGCCGTACCGCCGGAGGTGGCCGGGCACGACCCGGCGGAGGCGGTGTTCGGTGGGGCGGACGGCCTGGCCGTCATCCGTCCGGTGGTGGACCGTGCGGCGACCCTGCTGCGACCGCGCGGCGTCCTCGGCGTCGAGCACGACGACACGCACGGCACGGTGGTGCCCGGCCTGCTCGCCGCGGACGGCCGGTACGTGGCGATCGCCGAGCACCACGACCTCGCCGGCCGACCCCGCTTCGCCACGGGGTCCCGCCGGGCGGACCGCCCGCGACCGGACACCGCCGGCACGTGGCAGACTGGCTCCTCGTGATGCTCTACGACTGCCGGTCGGTCGCCGACCGGGACCGCGGCATCGCTGCGGCCATCGAGGCGGTTCGCAACGGCGAACTGGTCGTCCTGCCGACCGACACGGTCTACGGGATCGGCGCGGACGCGTTCACCCCGTACGCGGTCAAGGCGCTGCTGGACGCCAAGGACGTGCCGCACGCGCCGCCACCGGTGCTGATCGGCTCCCGGCACACCCTCGACGGACTGGTCTACACGCTGCCGCCCGCGGCGCGGGACCTGGTGGAGGCGTTCTGGCCGGGGGCGCTGACGATCCTGGTGAAGCATTCGGCGAGCCTGCGGTGGGACCTCGGCGACGACAGCGGCACGGTTGCGGTGCGGATGCCGCTGCACCCGGTGGCGCTGGAGGTGCTGCGGGAGACCGGCCCGATGGCCGTCGCCGCGGCCAACAAGTCCGGCCAGCCGGCCGCGCTCACCGCCGACGAGGCGCGTGACCAGCTGGCCTACTCGGTGCGGGCGTACCTGGAGGCCGGGCCGGCGGTGGATCCGGTGCCGAGCACGATCGTGGACCTGACCGGCGAGGCGCCGGTGCTCGTCCGGGCGGGGGCCATCGATCTGGACCGGCTGCGCGACGTGGTGCCGGATCTGCTCGAGAGCCAGGTGGCGTGAGTGCCTCCGTTCACCGTCCTGCACGTCTGCATGGGAAACATCTGCCGCTCGCCGATGGCCGAGCGGCTGCTCACCCTCGCCGTGGGGGAGCGGCTGGCCC
The DNA here is from genome assembly GCA_005402585.1 of Micromonosporaceae bacterium KJ-029. Lineage (GTDB taxonomy): Bacteria > Actinomycetota > Actinomycetes > Mycobacteriales > Micromonosporaceae > Micromonospora. Next base: position 132,759 of record BIFP01000052.1, read on the forward strand.
GCCGCGACGCCGACCCGGCCCGGGCCGAGGAGTTGCTGCACAGCCACAGCGCGGGCACCGGTGGCTGGCACGCCGGTGAGGAGATGAACCCGCCGGCCGCCCGCCAGGTGACCACCCGGGGCGGCAGCGTCGCCGGCTTCGCCGCGCGCAAGCTGCGCTCCGACCACATCGACGCCGCCGACCTCATCCTCACCGCCACCGCCGACCAGCAGGAGTACGTGGTGGCGCTGCGTCCCGACGCCGCCTCCCGCACGTTCGTGCTGGGCGAGTTCGGCCGGCTACTGGCCGCCCTGGACCAGGCCGCGCTGCCGCCGGCCCAGGCGGACCCGGAGCTGCTCCACGCCCGCGGCGTGGCGCTGGTCGAGGCGGCGCACGCGGCCCGCCAGGGCACCACGTCGCTGCCCGGCGACGACCTCGACGACCCGTGGGGTCGCGGCGACCAGTGCTTCACCCGGGTGGCCGACGAGATCGAGGAGACCGTCCAGCCGCTCGCGGCGGCCCTGCTGCCCTGATCGGTGAATTTCCTCCGGGTTTGAGGGAAAGCGCGGCGGAAAAGGCGATTAGCGCCATTCTGGGAGGGTCCTGCCGGCTCCTGCGGGGAGAGCTGATGACCCGGGCGATACTGCCGAAAGTGTTCACCGTCCTGTTGTCCGGCGCGTTGGCCGGCCTGGTGCTGGCGACGGCGGCCCTGCCGGCCGCGCTGGTGTTCGGCATCGGCTTCGCGTCGCTCTCCGGGCCGTACGCGGAGCTGCCCAGCACGCTGCGTACGCCACCGACGGCCCAGCGGTCGAACCTGTACGCCAACGATGGCACCACCCTGATCACGTCCTTCTACCAGGAGGACCGGGTGGATGTGCCGCTGGACGGCGTGGCGCCGGTGATGCGCCAGGCGATCATCGCTGCCGAGGACATCCGCTTCCACCAGCACAGCGGGGTGGACCTGCGGGGCGTGGTGCGGGCCTTCACCGTCAACCGGCGCGACGGCGCCACCCGACAGGGCGCGTCCACGCTGACCATGCAGTACGTCCGCAACGTGCTGAGCACCGACCCGCGACTGAGCGAGACGCAGCGGGCCGCGGCCACCGAGGTGAGCCCCGCCCGCAAGATCCAGGAGATGCGCTACGCGCTGGCGCTGGAACGGGAGCTGACCAAGGACCAGATCCTGACCCGGTACCTCAACATCGCCTACTTCGGGGCCGGGGCGTACGGCATCGCCGCCGCCAGCAAGCGTTACTTCTCCACCTCGCCGGCGGATCTCACGCTGGCGCAGGCGGCGCTGCTGGCCGGGCTGGTCCGCTCCCCGCACACCGACGACCCGATCAACGGTGACGCGGACGCCGCCGTGGACCGCCGCGCGTACGTGTTGGACCAGATGGTCGAGTCGGGTCAGGTCGCCGCCGACGCGGCGGCCGGGGCCAAGGCCGAGCCGCTGGAACTGCACCCAAGCGAGACTCCGAACGACTGCACGGCGGTGCCCGAGGGGCACAACGACTGGGGCTTCTTCTGCGACTGGTTCACCCGGTGGTGGAACGACCAGCGGGCCTTCGGCGGCAGCGTCGACGAACGGCAGCGGACCCTGCGCCGGGGCGGCTTCACCATCGTCACCTCGCTCGACCCGGCCGTGCAGGAGGCCACCACCGAGCAGGTCCGGTCGATCTACCCCGTCGATCGCCGGTACGCCGCGCCGACCGCCGTGGTCCAGCCGGGCACCGGGCGGGTACTCGCCATGTCGGTCAACCGGGTCTACAGCGTGGCGGCCAACCCGCCGGGGCAGAAGAACCACCCGAACACCGTCAACCAGCTCATCGCCGGTGGCGGCACGATCGTCGGGTACCAGGCCGGGTCCACGTTCAAGCTGTTCACCATGCTGGCCGCCCTGGAGGCCGGGCTGCCGCTGCGTACCAGGTACGACGCCCCGTCCCGGATCGTCACCGACTACAAGGTCAGCGGCAACGCGAGCTGCGGCGGCTACTGGTGCCCGGGGAACGCCGCCATGTCGATGAGCGGCGAGCACGACATGTGGACGGCGTTCGGTCGCTCGGTCAACACGTACTTCGTCTGGCTGACCGAGCGGATCGGCGCGGACCGGGTGGTGGAGATGGCCGAGCGGCTCGGCATCGTGCTGCGGGCCGAGGACGACGCGATGCTGGCCCGGCACGGCGCGCGTGAGTGGGGGCCGTTCACCCTGGGCGTGGCCGCCACCACCCCGCTGGACCTGGCCGGCGCGTACGCCACGGTGGCGGCCGAGGGGACGTGGTGCGCGCCCACCCCGATCACCTCGATCACCGATGCCGCCGGCCGGCCGGTGACCGCCGGGCAGCCGGACTGCCGGCAGGTGCTCGACGTCGACGTGGCCCGGGCGGCGGCGGACGCGGCCCGCTGCCCGGTCGGCGACCAGTCCATGTACCGCGCCTGCGACGGCGGTACGGCAACCCGACTGCGTGGCGACCTCGGTCGGCCGGTGGCCGGCAAGACCGGCAGCTCGGAGCGGTACGCCACGGAGACCGTGGTGGCCTTCACGCCGCAGCTGGCGGTCGCCACCATCGCGGCCAACCCCGACGATCCGCAGGACGGGGTCGGGTCGAAGGTGCAGGCCGACATGGTGGACGGGGTGCGGGAGATCCTCGCGTTCGCCCTGCGGGACGAGCCGGTACGCGACTTCGTGCCGCCCAGCGAGCAGACCGCGTGGCGGGGCACCGGCGACCGTTAGGACTGCTCCTCCGCGGCGACCCGCTCGGCGCCCTCGGTGATGTTGCGGGCCATCCCGCCGAAGACCAGCGCGTGGAACGGCGTCACCGCGGCCCAGTACGCGTGCCCGGCCAGGCCCTGGGGCAGGAAGACGGCCCGTTGCCGGTACCGGACCTGCCCGGCCTCGTCCCGGTGCACCCGCATCTCCAGCCAGGCCCGGCCGGGTAGCCGCATCTCGGCGCGCAGCCGCAGCAGCTCGCCCGGCACGATCTCCTCCACCCGCCAGAAGTCCAACGCCTCACCCACCCGCAGGTGGTGCGGGTGGCGCCGGCCACGACCCAGGCCCACCCCGCCGACCAGCTGGTCCAGCCAGCCCCGCACCGACCAGGCCAGCGGGAACGAGTACCAGCCGTGCTCGCCGCCGACCCCCTCGATCACCCGCCACAGCACCTCCGGCGGCGCCGCCACCGCCCGTTCCCGCACGTCGGTGTAGGCCGTGCCGCCGCTCCAGTCGGGATCGCTGGGCAGCGGCTCGGCGGGCGCGTCCGGCCCGGCCGCGGTCGACCAGCGGGTCTCCACCGCGGCGTCGCGTACCCGGGCCAGGGCCAGCTCGACCGCCCGGTCGAAGCCGGTCAGCCCGTCCGGCGGGTCCGGCACGTGCGCCGCGATGTCGTGCTCGTGGGCGACCGCCTCGTGCACCAGGCTCTCCACCAGGGGCCGGGCGAGCGCGTTGGGCACCGGGGTGACCAGCCCGACCCAGAACGAGGAGAGCGCGGGCGTGAGCGGGCGGACCGGCACGAGAACCCGGGGGGTCAGCCCGGCCACCCGGGCGTAGCGCTGCATCATCTCGCCGAAGGTGAGCACGTCCGGGCCGGCGATGTCGAAGGCCCGGCTCACCTCCGGCGGCAGGTGAGCGCAGCCGACCAGGTACCGCAGCACGTCGCGGACCGCGATCGGCTGGACCCGGTTGGCCACCCAGCTCGGGGTGATCATCACCGGCAGCCGCTCGGTCAGGTAGCGCAGCATCTCGAACGACGCCGAGCCCGAGCCGATGATCACTGCCGCCCGGAGCACCACCGTGGGCACCCCGCTGTCCAGCAGGATCCGCGCCACCTCGTTGCGGGAGCGCAAATGTGCCGAGGAGGCCCTGTCGCCGGCCGCCAGCTCCGGCCCGCCCAGGTAGACGATCCGGCGTACGCCGGCGGTGCGGGCCGCCGTCACGAAGGCTCCGGCGGCCCGCCGGTCGGCGGCCTCGAAGCTGGGCTGCCCGAGCGAGTGCACCAGGTAGTACGCCACGTCGACGCCGTCGAAGACCCCGGTCAGCGTCTCCGGCCGGCTCAGGTCACCCTCGACCACCTCGACCTGGGAGGCCCACGGCACGTCGCGCAGTCGTCCGGCCCTTCGGGCCAGGCAGCGCACCGCGTACCCCTCGGCCAGCAGGCGGGGCGCCAGCCGCCCACCGATGTATCCCGTAGCGCCGGTGACCAGGCATCTCACGGTCTCCAGTCTGGGGCCGCATAGACTCTTGCGCTGTGGAGACCGCGACGGGCACCTTCTGGGGGCCGGACTTCGAGCAGCTCAGCACCACCGACCCGGAAATCGCGGAGGTGGTGCTCGGCGAACTCGACCGGCTGCGCGGCGGCCTGCAACTGATCGCCAGCGAGAACCTCACCTCGCCGGCGGTGCTGGCCGCCCTGGGCTCGACGCTGACCAACAAGTACGCCGAGGGCTACCCGGGCCGGCGTTACTACGGCGGCTGCGCGCAGGTGGACCGGGCCGAGGAGATCGGCATCGCCCGGGCCAGGGAACTGTTCGGCGCCGACCACGCCAACCTCCAGCCGCACTCCGGCGCGAGCGCCAACCTTGCCGCGTACGCCGCGCTGGTGCAGCCGGGCGACACCGTGCTGGCGATGGAACTGCCGCACGGCGGGCACCTGACCCACGGCAGCCGGGTCAACTTCTCCGGCCGGTGGTTCCAGACCGTCGGCTACACCGTCCGGCGGGACACCGAGCTGATCGACTACGACGAGGTCCGCGACCTCGCCCGGACCCACCGGCCCAAGATGATCATCTGTGGGGCGACGGCGTACCCGCGACTGATCGACTTCGCCCGGTTCCGGGAGGTCGCCGACGAGGTCGGCGCGTACCTGATGGTGGACGCCGCGCACTTCATCGGACTGGTCGCCGGGCAGGCCATCCCCTCTCCGGTGCCGTACGCCGACGTGGTCTGCGCCACCACCCACAAGGTGCTGCGCGGGCCGCGCGGCGGCATGATTCTCTGCCGGGAGCCGCTGGCCGAGCGGATCGACAAGGCGGTCTTCCCGTTCACCCAGGGCGGCCCGCTGATGCACGCGGTGGCCGCCAAGGCAGTCGCGTTGCGCGAGGCGGCCCAGCCGGAGTACCGCACGTACGCCGCGCAGGTGGTGGCCAACGCGCGGGCGCTCGCCGACGGGCTGGCGGCCGAGGGGATGCGGCCGGTCTCCGGCGGCACGGACACCCACCTGGCCCTGATCGACCTGCGCGACACCGGGGTGACCGGGGCCGAGGCCGAGGCGCGGTGCGACGCGGCGACCATCACGCTCAACAAGAACGCCATCCCGTACGACCCGCAGCGGCCGATGGTCGCCTCGGGTGTCCGGGTGGGCACGCCGAGCGTCACCACGCAGGGCATGGGTGAGGCCCAGATGCGCCAGATCGCGGCGTTGATCGGCCGGGCCGTGCGAACCGATCCGGCGGAACCGGGCGGGGCTGACGAGTTGGCCCGGGTCGCCGCCGACGTGGCCGAGCTGGCCGCCGAGTTCTCGGCGTACCCCCGATGACCGCGCCCCGCGCCGGCGAGCCCGGCGTACCCCCGATGACCGCGCCGCGGGCGGGGGAGCCCGGCGCGATCCGGGCCCGCCTGCCGCATCTCCGCCTGCCGCTGCTCGCCTGCGCCGCGCTGGCCGTGGTCGCGGTGCCGGCCGCCGCCCTCCTGCGCGGCCCGGCCGGCGCGGCCGGGGTGGCCGCCGGGATCGCCCTGGTGATCGTCAGCTACCTCGTCTCCAGCTTCTCGGTGGCCTGGGCCGACGCGGTCCACCCAAGGTTGATCATGTCCGTGGGGTTGGTCACGTACGCCACGAAGATCGTCTTCCTGGGCGTGGCGATGGCCGCCGTGGCGTCCACCGGTTGGCCCGGGCTGCCGGATATGGGCGTGTCGATCATCGCGGCCGTGGTGGTATGGACGGGAGCCCACCTGACCTGGGCTTTGCGCTCTCCGCTGCCCACCGTGGACCGCTCGTCGCAACACTGACCGTACGACTGGCGTTTCCCGGGCGTTTCGTCCTCCTGTACGGCTGGCCTTACAGGAGTAGGCTGACCCCGGCTTGACGCGCCCGCACCCGCCGCCCGCACGCTGCTCGCAGTGTGGGGGGTGCCGCACACTCGCGAAACACCCGGCTGATAGTGTTCGCCTCGTCATGGCCGACAACCCTCACCGCGGAAGCTCCGACGAGCACTCGTCGGAAGGCGTTGCCGGAGCCGTTCTCGGCTACCTGCTCGCCGGCATCGTGGTGTGGGGGTTCCTCGGCTGGTTGGCGGAGGAATTCCTCGGTCTGCCGACCGGCATCGGGATCGCCGTGGGCATGATGCTCGGCGCAGCCGGAGCGATCTACCTGATCATGAAGAGGCTCAGTGCCTGAGTGCCGGCACGCGCGGGTCTGTCGAGTGCGGAGGATGACACGGTGAGCGGACAGCTGGTCGCCGCAGAGGGCCTTCCCTGGCCCCCCAGGGTCGAAGACTTCTACCCGCCGGACCTGGCCGGACCGTGGGTCACGAAGTTCACCCTGATGATCTGGCTGGCCGTCGGGCTGCTGATCATCTTCTTCATGGCCACCTACCGGAACCCGAAGCTGGTGCCGAGCAAGGGCCAGTGGATGGCGGAGTCGATTTACGGCCTGGTCCGGGACAACATCGCCCGGGAGCAGATGGGCAAGGACGGCATCCGCTTCGCGCCCTACTTCACCGTGCTGTTCTGCTTCATCCTGGTGACCAACCTCTTCGGCATCGTGCCCGGGTTGCAGATCTCGCCGAACTCGCACATCGCCTTCCCGATCGTGCTCGCGCTGATCTCCTACGTGATGTACCTCTACATCGGCGTCCGCAAGCACGGCCTGGGTCGCTACCTCAAGCAGAGCCTGATCCTGCCGGGCATCCCGTGGCCGATGCACGCGCTGCTGATCCCGATCGAGTTCCTGCAGACGTTCATCGTCCGGCCGGTCACCCTGGCGGTGCGGCTCTTCGCGAACATGTTCGCCGGCCACCTGATCCTGCTGGTGTTCACCATCGGCGGCTTCGTGATGCTCGCCTCGGACAACCTCTTCATCCAGGTGGGGTCGATCGCCTCGTTCCTGATGGCGATCCTGATGGCCTTCTTCGAGGTGCTGGTCGCGCTGCTGCAGGCGTACGTCTTCGTCACCCTGACCGCCAACTACATCGGCAGCTCGCTCGCCGACGAGCACTGATCCACACAGACTTCGGCGGGCCGCCCGGCCTGACCAGAGCTTCCAGTAAGACCGCGTACGCGTGAAACCTCACGCGTCTACTAGGAGGAATACCCGCAATGACTGATCTTGCCGCCATCTCGGGCAGCGTCAACACCATCGGCTACGGTCTTGCCGCCATCGGCCCCGGTATCGGCGTCGCGCTGGTCTTCGCGGCCTACATCCAGGCGAGCGCCCGCCAGCCGGAGTCCGCCGGCTACAACCGCACCTGGCTGGTCCTGGGCTTCGCGCTGGTCGAGGCGCTCGCCCTGTTCGGCCTGGTGCTTGCCTTCGCCGTTAGCTGACCGTCCGCTCGTCGACCCGGAGGTCTGACATGTATCTCGCCGCTGAAGGCGTGGAGCACCACCCGCTCGTGCCGATCTGGCAGGAGCTCGTCGTCGGGTCGATCGCCTTCGCGCTGCTCTGCTTCGCCCTGATGAAGTTCGTCCTGCCGCGCATGGAGACGATGTACCAGGCGCGGGTCGACGCGATCGAGGGCGGCCTCAAGCGCGCCGAGGCCGCTCAGGCCGAGGCAAACCAGCTGCTGGAGCAGTACCGGGCCCAGCTCGCCGAGGTGCGTACCGAGGCGGCTCGGATCCGGGACGACGCCCGCGCCGACGCCGAGTCGATCCGGACCGACATCCTGGCCAAGGCCCGGGAGGAGTCCGACCGGATCATCGCCGCCGGCCGGGAGTCGCTGGCCGTGGAGCGCCAGACCATCGTGCGCGAGCTGCGCGCGGAGGTCGGCGGCCTCGCGGTCGACCTGGCCAGCCGGATCGTGGGCGAGTCGCTCGCCGACGAGGCCCGCCGCAAGGGCACCGTCGAGCGGTTCCTCACCGATCTCGAGAGCGCGGGGGCCCGCTGATGCAGGCCGCCAGCCGGGAGTCCTACACCGCCGCCGCCCAGCGGCTGGAGGAGTACGTCCGGGGCGCCGAGCCGTCGGCGGTCGCCACCACCGGCGCCGAACTGCTCGCCGTGGCGGACCTGCTGCGGCGTGAGGTCCGGCTGCGCCGGGCGCTCTCCGACCCGGCCCGCGAGGGTGCGGACCGGAGCGGGCTGCTGGCCTCGGTGCTCTCCGGCAAGGTCGGCGCGGACGCGCTCGACCTGCTGGGCGCGCTGGTGGCCGGCCGGTGGTCGGCACCGTCGGAACTGCTCGAGGGTGCCGAGCGGCTGGGCGTGCAGGCCCTGCTCGCCAGCGCGGACCGCGCCGGGGAGCTCGGCGAGGTGGAGGACGAGCTGTTCCGCTTCGGCCAGGTGGTCGCCGCGGACTCGCAGCTGTCCAACGCCCTGTCCGACCCGATCGCGCCGGTGGCCCAGCGCGCCGAGCTGGTCGGGATGCTCCTGACGGGCAAGGCCCGGCCGGTGACGGTGCGACTGGTGGAGGCGGCCCTCGCCGGCTTCGGCGGCCGGTCGTTCTCCGCCGCGCTGACCCGGTTGGTGGAGCTGGCGGCGGAGCGGCGCGACCGGCAGGTCGCGTACGTGACCGTCGCGGCGCCGCTCACCGAGGACGAGGAACGCCGGCTGAGTGAGCAGCTCTCGGCCATCTACGGCCGGGCGGTCGCCGTGAAGCTTACGGTTGACCCGACGATCCTCGGCGGAGCGAGCGTCCGGGTGGGTTCGGACCTGTACGACGGGACGATCCTGCGCCGCCTCAACGAGACCCGTAACGCGCTCGCGAAGCGCTGACCAGCACCCCGCGAAGCGCCCGGAACGACAGTCGACCCGAGGACCGGTCGGTACTAGGTATCCCGGGCCCCTGATATTTAAGGAAGCAGAGGATGGCCGAGCTGACCATCTCGACGGAGGACATCCGTGGCGCCCTGGAGCGCTACGTCTCCTCCTACTCGCCCGACGTCTCCCGTGAGGAGGTCGGCACCGTCGCCGACACCGGTGACGGCATCGCCCACGTCGAGGGTCTGCCCTCGACCATGACCAATGAGCTGCTGGAGTTCGAGGACGGCACGCTCGGCGTGGCGCTGAACCTCGACGTCCGGGAGATCGGTGTCGTCGTCCTCGGCGACTACTCCGGTCTTGAAGAGGGCCAGCGCGTCAAGCGCACCGGCCGGGTGCTCTCGGTGCCGATCGGTGACGCCTTCCTGGGTCGCGTGGTCAACGCGCTCGGCCAGCCGATCGACGGCCTCGGCGACATCGCCGACGAGGGCTACCGGGAGCTTGAGCTCCAGGCCCCGAACGTGATGGCGCGGCAGTCCGTTTCCGAGCCGATGCAGACCGGCATCAAGGCCATCGACGCGATGACCCCGATCGGTCGGGGCCAGCGGCAGCTGATCATCGGTGACCGCAAGACCGGTAAGACCACGGTCGCCCTGGACACCATCCTCAACCAGCGGGAGAACTGGGCCTCCGGCGACCCGAAGAAGCAGGTCCGCTGCATCTACGTCGCCATCGGCCAGAAGGCCTCCACGATCGCCTCCATCAAGGGCCAGCTGGAGGAGGCGGGCGCGATGGAGTACACCACCATCGTCGCCTCCCCGGCGTCCGACCCGGCCGGCTTCAAGTACCTCGCCCCGTACACCGGCTCGGCCATCGGCCAGCACTGGATGTACGCCGGCAAGCACGTGCTGATCGTCTTCGACGACCTGAGCAAGCAGGCCGAGGCGTACCGGGCCGTGTCGCTGCTGCTGCGCCGCCCGCCGGGCCGTGAGGCGTACCCGGGTGACGTCTTCTACCTGCACTCCCGGCTGCTGGAGCGCTGCGCGAAGCTCTCCGACGAGATGGGCGGCGGCTCGATGACCGGCCTGCCGATCATCGAGACGAAGGCCAACGACATCTCGGCCTTCATCCCGACCAACGTCATCTCGATCACCGACGGCCAGATCTTCCTGGAGACCGACCTGTTCAACCAGGGCGTCCGGCCGGCCATCAACGTCGGCACCTCGGTCTCCCGGGTCGGTGGCGCGGCGCAGGTGAAGCCGATGAAGAAGGTCTCCGGTTCGCTGCGGCTGAACCTGGCCCAGTACCGCGAGCTGGAGGCGTTCGCCGCCTTCGCCTCGGACCTGGACAAGGCCTCCCGCGCCCAGCTGGACCGCGGTGCCCGCCTGGTGGAGCTGCTCAAGCAGCCGAACTACTCGCCGTACCCGGTGCAGGACCAGGTCGTGGCGGTGTGGGCCGGCACCGAGGGCAAGCTGGACGACATTCCGGTCGGTGACGTCCGGCGCTTCGAGACGCAGTTCCTGGAGCACCTGCGGCGCAAGCACAACGCCACGCTCCAGGCGATCGCCGACAACAAGTGGGACGACGAGATCATCGCCACCCTCGACGCGGCCGTCACGGAGTTCAAGCAGGGCTTCCTCGGCCGCGAGGACGAGCGCACGATCAACGAGGCGCCGGCGACGCCGCTGGAGGGCGAGGCCGAGCACGAGACGGTCACCCGCTACAGCGGTGGGGCCCCGGCCGAGAAGCGTTAGGGCCGGGCCATGGCGGCGCAGGTACGTGTTCTTCGTCAACGTATTCGCTCGGCGAAGGGGATGAAGAAGATCACCAAGGCGATGGAGCTCGTGGCGACGAGCCGGATCGCCAAGGCCCAGGCCCGGGTGGGGGCGTCCCTGCCGTACGCCCGGGCCATCACCGGCGTCCTCACGGCGCTGGCGTCCAACGCGCGGATCGATCACCCGATGCTCACCCCGCGCGAGCGGGTGCGCCGGGCGGGCGTGCTGCTGGTGACCGCCGACCGTGGTCTGGCCGGTGGCTACAGCTCCAACGCCATCAAGACGGCGGAGTCGCTGATCGCCCGGCTCCAGGCCGACGGCAAGCAGCCGGTGCTCTACGTCATCGGGCGTAAGGGCGTGTCGTTCTACCGGTTCCGCAACCGGCCGATCGAGGCCAGCTGGACGGGCTTCTCCGAGCAGCCGTCGTTCGCCGACGCCCGCGAGGTGGGCCAGACGCTGATCAAGGCGTTCACGGCCGGCGCGGACGACGTCGACGGCGACCCCGGCGAGGACGGGGTGCTCGGCGTGGACGAGTTGCACATCGTCTACACCGAGTTCAAATCGCTGATGACCCAGACCCCGATCACCCGGATCATCGGGCCGTTGCAGGTCGAGGAGCGGCCCCGGTCGGAGGCGGCGCCCGGCGCACTGCCGGACTACGACTTCGAGCCGGACCCGGAGGCGCTGCTCGACGCGCTGCTGCCGAAGTACATCAACACGCGGATCTACGCGGCGTTGCTGGAGTCGGCGGCGAGCGAGTCGGCGGCCCGGCGGCGGGCGATGAAGAGCGCCACGGACAACGCCGAAGAGATGATCGACAAGTACACCCGTGAGATGAACTCGGCCCGCCAGGCCGGGATCACCCAGGAGATCAGTGAGATCGTCGGCGGCGCGAACGCGCTGGCCGCGTCGGGAAGTGAAGTGTGATGACTGCCCCAGTAGAGACCAAGACGGCCACGGGTCGCGTGGTCCGGGTCATCGGCCCGGTCGTCGACGCCGAGTTCCCGCGCGACGCCATGCCGGACCTGTTCAACGCCCTGAACGTCGACGTGACCCTGTCCGGCGGCGTGAAGACGCTGACCCTGGAGGTCGCCCAGCACCTGGGTGACAACCTGGTCCGCGCGATCTCGATGCAGCCCACTGACGGCCTGGTTCGTGGCGCCGAGGTGCGCGACAGCGGTGGCCCGATCAAGGTGCCGGTCGGCGACGGGGTCAAGGGCCACGTCTTCAACGCGATCGGCGAGTGCCTCAACCTCACCGAGGGTGAGACCATCCAGGCCGACGACCACTGGGGCATCCACCGCAAGGCGCCCGCCTTCGCGGACCTGGAGCCGAAGACCGAGATGCTGGAGACCGGCATCAAGGTCATCGACCTGCTCGCCCCGTACGTCAAGGGCGGCAAGATCGGCCTGTTCGGCGGCGCCGGCGTGGGCAAGACGGTGCTCATCCAGGAGATGATCACCCGGGTGGCCCGGAACTTCGGTGGTACCTCGGTCTTCGCCGGTGTGGGTGAGCGCACCCGCGAGGGCAACGACCTGATCCACGAGATGACCGACTCCGGCGTCATCGACAAGACCGCGCTGGTCTACGGCCAGATGGACGAGCCGCCGGGCACCCGGCTGCGGGTCGCCCTCTCCGCGCTGACCATGGCGGAGTACTTCCGCGACGTGCAGAAGCAGGAGGTTCTGCTCTTCATCGACAACATCTTCCGCTTCACCCAGGCCGGTTCCGAGGTCTCCACCCTGCTGGGCCGGATGCCGAGCGCGGTGGGTTACCAGCCGACCCTGGCCGACGAGATGGGTGAGCTGCAGGAGCGGATCACCTCCGTCCGGGGCCAGGCCATCACCTCCATGCAGGCGATCTACGTGCCGGCGGACGACTACACCGACCCCGCCCCGGCCACCACGTTCGCCCACCTGGACGCGACCACCAACCTGGAGCGTTCGATCTCCGACAAGGGCATCTACCCGGCGGTGGACCCGCTGGCGTCCTCGTCCCGGATCCTCGCCCCCGAGTTCGTCGGCCAGGAGCACTTCCAGGTGGCCAGCGAGGTGAAGCGGATCCTGCAGCGCTACAAGGACCTGCAGGACATCATCGCCATCCTCGGTATCGAGGAACTCTCCGAGGAAGACAAGATCACGGTCCAGCGGGCCCGGCGGATCGAGCGCTTCCTGTCGCAGAACACCTACGCGGCGGAGCAGTTCACCGGCGTACCGGGCTCGACGGTCCCGATCAAGGAGACCATCGAGGCGTTCCGGAAGATCAGCGAGGGCGAGTACGACCACTTCCCCGAGCAGGCGTTCTTCATGTGCGGTGGGCTCGACGACCTGGAGAAGAAGGCCGCCGAGCTGATGAAGGGCTGACCCTTCGACACGAACGGAAGAAGGCCGCCCCGGTAACCGCCGGGGCGGCCTTCCGTTCATCTTCAGGACGTACTATGCCGCTGCCCGGTTCCCACGGTCGGCGATTGCGCCGTCCGCGAGATACCGTCTAGCCACGCTCATGCGCCGATGAGCGGCGATCGATTTCAACCATTCGGCTACGCGCGCCCGTATCTCCCAACGGGTGTGACGAACGGAGACGCAGGTGGGTAAGGCCGGCAGGGGCGGCAAGCGCGGTGCGCGTAGTGGAAAACCATCGATGTGGAAGGGTGTGCCCGGCTGGGCGCGGTTCTGCACGATCTTCGGCGTGGTCCTGATGATGCTCAGCGGAACGTCGCTGGTCGGCGCCGAGGCGCTGATGGCCCGGTACGAGGGCGCGGTCGGCAAGGCGGACCTCTTCGGCGACGAGGCGGCCGGCGCCAGCGAGCGCAAGAGCGACATCAAGGGCCCGCTCAACATCCTGCTGGTCGGCATCGATCCGCGTGACGAGGACACCCCGCCGCTGAGCGACGCCATCATGATCCTGCACGTGCCGAAGGAGATGGACCGGGCGTACCTCTTCTCCCTGCCGCGTGACCTCTACGTCGACATCCCGGCGTTCCCCAAGGCGGAGTTCAACGGCTCCACCACCAAGCTGAACGCCGCGATGTCCTTCGGCAGTCGGGTTCCCGGCGGAAAGCCGGACGCGGCACGCGGCTTCGAACTGCTCGCCATCACCGCGCAGCGGGTCACCGGGATCAAGCGCTTCGACGCCGGGGCGATCATCAACTTCTCGGGCTTCCAGAAGATCGTCGATGCCATGGGTGGCGTCACAATGAACATCGAGCGGGAGGTCCGCTCCGAGCACCGCGAGCCGGACGGCAAGCACCGTAAGGGCAACCCCAACGGCAAGGGCTACATCGGGCCGCAGGCGGTCTACCCGAAGGGCAAGCAGCATCTCAAGGGCTGGCAGGCGCTGGACTACGTCCGCCAGCGCTACCCTTCGAGCGGTGTCCTCGACGGTGACTACGGCCGGCAGCGGCACCAGCAGCAGTTCGTCAAGGCGATGGCGAGCCAGGCGTTCAGCGCCGACGTGGTGACCAACCCGGTGAAGCTGGACAAGGTGCTCCGGGCGGCGGGCGAGTCGCTGATCTTCAACGGTCGGGGCCACAGCGTGGTCGACTTCGGTCTCGCGCTCAAGGACATCCGCCCCGGCAACATCCAGATGATCAAGCTGCCGGGCGGCGGTGTCAACGACCACGCCGGCAAATACCTCGGTGAGAAGTTCGTGCCCGAGGTCGAGGACTTCTTCGTCGCCCTGGAGAAGGAGCTACTGGATCCGTTCCTGCTCGAACATCCCAAGTTCGTGAACAAGGGCTGATCGTGACGTGGGTCTCGGCACCCGCATGAAGAACAGGTCAGCGGCGGGACTAGACTTTCCCCAATCCGCCGCCTCAACAAGGAGACAGCGTGGCACAGCAGCTTCACGTCCAGCTCGTGGCCGTCGAGGAGAAGGTCTGGTCGGGCGAGGCCGAGATGGTCATGGCCCGGACGACCGAGGGTGAGCTGGGTGTGCTGCCGGGGCACGCGCCGCTGCTCGGCCAGCTCGCCGAGCCCGGGCAGGTACGCATCAAGCTTCCCGGTGGCGAGCAGGTCGCCTACGACGTGGCCGGCGGCTTCCTGTCGGTGAGCGATCGGGGCGTAACCGTGCTGGCCGAGACCGCGACCCCGGCCTCCGCCGCTCAGGGCAGCTGAGCCGAACCGCCGATGGAGATCGTCGAAGGGATCGGAATCGGCTTCGCCGTGATCCTCGGCGCGATCCTGTTTCTCTTCCTCAGGCGGGCCATCGTCACCCGTAGCGGAGGCATCATCCGGCTCAGCGTCCGGACCTCCACCATGCTCGACGGCCGCGGCTGGGCGCCCGGCTTCGGCCGGTTCGTCGGCGACGAACTCCGCTGGTACCGGCTGGTCAGTTTCGCCGTACGACCCAAGCGGGTGCTGTCCCGCGAGGGCTTGACCGTGGAGCGACGGCGGTTGCCGGAAGGGCAGGAACAGATGTCCATGCCGGCTGACTGGGTCATCCTCCGCTGTACCAGTCGACACGCTCCGGTCGAGATCGCCATGGCACGATCCACCGTCACCGGATTCCTCTCCTGGCTCGAGGCCGCCCCTCCGGGGGCGGTCTCGCCACGTGTGGCCTCCCAAGACTGGCCCGCCGCCTGACTCTCGCTGTTCCGGTGGTCCCTGTTGTCGGGTGGGTCCCTGGTTTCGGTGGTCCCTGTTGTCGGGTGGGTCCCTGGTTTCGGTGGTCCCCGTTGTCGGGTGTGGCCCGCCGTGCCCGGCTCCGGGCGGTCAGGCTTGATCCCTCCGCCGGGCACGGCGGGCCACACCCGCGTCGTGCGTGGGCTCCGCCCGGATGTGCCGGCTGGCCCGTCCCGAGGCGGTTACCGGCTCGTCGCCAGTTGGCGGCGTTCGGTGAAGCTTGCCCGGTTCTTCGCTCGAAGGCTGCGTCACCGGTTTGCGGTCTGTGGGGTGGTGTCCGGTTCTGTCGGGTGGGGTGGGGCGTCGCTGGGCGGAATTGAGGGTGGGCCGGGGGCGTTGGAGATCCCTGAATGAACGAGGAAGCGCCCGCGGAGGCGGGTGGCCGGGGCCCGGAATGATGGTGGGCCGCCGGTCGTTACACATGGTCCCGGCGCCGCGAAGAGGGCCTTGCCCCGCGCGCTGGATGCCCCCCTTTCTTCGAGCGCCTGACGGTGCTTGCGCACGCGATTCCGACCCCCGTCGGCGCGTGCGCCAACCCCCGAATGGAGCTTCGTCATGAACACGATCTTCCGTAAGACCGTTCTTGGTGTTGCCGGTCTGGCCTTCGCCGGTGGTGTGTTCGCCGGTCCGATCGCCGCTCACGCCGACGCCGCCCCGGTTTCCGGCAACCTGGTTGCCACCGTGCAGGCCGACAAGCCGGACAGCGCCAAGCTGATCCCGCACGGTGTGCAGGGTGCGCAGTCGAAGATCGACCTGAACGACGAGCAGGTTTCGAACGCGAAGGCGATCATCGCCGCGACCAAGAAGGCGGGCCTGCCCGAGCGGGCTGCGGTGGTGTCGATCGCGACCAGCCTGCAGGAGTCGAAGCTGGAGAACCTGGGCCACCTGGGTGACCGCAACGACCATGACTCGCTGGGCCTGTTCCAGCAGCGGCCGTCCAGCGGTTGGGGTAGCCCGGAGCAGATCACCGACCCCGAGTACTCGACCCTGGCCTTCCTCAAGGGCCTCAAGCAGGTCGACGGGTGGCAGGACCTGCCGCTGACCGAGGCCGCCCAGACCGTGCAGGTCTCGGCCTACCCGGACGCCTACGCCCAGTGGGAGCAGCAGGCCGCCGACCTGGTCGCCAACTACTGGAACAGCTGACACCCACAGAACACCCCAGACCAGCTGGCCGGCACCCACAAGGGTGCCGGCCAGCACCCTTCCCAAGACCACACGATCAGCCTGATCGGGCGCGCGGGGCCCACCACGACGGGGCTGGGGGCGAGCGTGCCCGGCGCAGGGATCAAGCCTGACCGCCCGGAGCCGGGCACGGTCGCCCCCAGCCCCAAACCGCAACCACGAAAAACCCAGATCAGGAAGAAACCAGCTCCACCTCGTACCCCTGCCCGTCGGCCAGGTAGCCGGCATAGGTGTCGGGGCCGCCGGCGTGCGGGTGGCGGTCGGTGAAGAGCAGTTCCCAGCCGTACCCCGGAGCCTGCGCGACCAGCCGGTCCACGGCGGCGGGTGGGCCGGCATGGAAGGCCAGGTGGTTGAGGCCGGGGGCGAGCCGGTCGTGCCGCCGGCCGGACAGCGCGGGTGACTCCTCCAGTACCAGGTACGTGGGGCCGAGCCGCCAGGAGCGGCCGGCCGGCCACTCCTGGAACGGGGACCAGCCCAACTCGCCGAGGAGCCAGCCCCAACTGCGCATCGCGGCGCCCAGGTCGGGTACCCAGACTTCCACGTGGTGCAGTGAACCGACGGTCACCGGCCTCCGCCCGGAACCCATAGCACATCTCCGTCCGGATTTGCCGTTCTCGACAGAATGAAGAGCAGGTCCGACAGCCGGTTGAGATACTTTGCCGGGAGGTGGCTGGTCCGGTCGGGGTCGTGCGCGACGAGGGCCCACGCCGACCGCTCGGCGCGCCGGGCGATCGTCCGCGCCGCGTGCAGCAGCGCCGCGCCCGCGGTGCCGCCGGGGAGGATGAAGGAGTCGAGCTTGCTCAGGCGTGCGTTGTACTCGTCGCACCAGCCCTCTAGGCGCTCGACGTATTCCTCCGTAACCCGCAGCGGCGGGTACTTCGGGTCCGGTTCGACCGGGGTGGACAGGTCCGCCCCCACGTCGAACAGGTCGTTCTGGATCGGCCCGAGCACCGCCCGCAGTTCGTCGTCGAGCTGGCCCAGGGCGAGTGCCACCCCGATCGCGGCGTTGCACTCGTCGACGTCGGCGTACGCGGCGATCCGCGGATCGCTCTTCGGCACCTGCTCGTTGTTGCTCAGCCTGGTCATGCCGGCGTCGCCGGCCTTGGTGTAGATGCGCGTGAGGTGGACGGCCATGACGCACAGCCTACGGATACCGGACCTGACCATCCCGGCGCGACCGGCGGCGGGCACGGGCTGGTCCGCCGGGGTCGGTCCGGGCGACGCGGGTGACACCGCGGTCGCCGATGTCGACGTCATCCGGGTACGCGGCGGCGCCCGGCTCGCCGGCACCGTACACGTGGTCGGGGCGAAGAACTCGGCGCTGAAGCTGATGGCCGCCGCGCTGCTGGCCCCCGGCCGAAGCGTGATCACCAATGTCCCGCGGATCACCGATATCGCCATCATGGGCGAGGTGCTGCGCCGCCTCGGCTGCGGCGTACGGTTCGACGCGGACGACCCGGTCGACCCGATGGTGGCGGTCGGCGGGGTGGCCCGGTCCCGGTCGGTCATCATCGACGTGCCCGAGCAGCCGGGCGTCGAGGCCGACTACGACCTGGTCCGCCGGCTGCGCGCGTCGATCTGTGTGCTCGGCCCGCTGCTGGCCCGACGCGGGTACGTCCGGGTGGCCCACCCGGGCGGGGACGCGATCGGCTCCCGCGGGCTGGACATGCACATCTCCGGGCTGACCCGGATGGGCGCCGACATCTCCGGCGAGCACGGTTTCGTGATCGCCTCCGCCTCCGACGGGTTGCACGGTGCGGAGATCGTGCTGGACTTCCCCAGCGTCGGGGCGACCGAGAACCTGGTCATGGCGGCGGTACTGGCCGACGGCACCACCGTGATCGAGAACGCCGCCCGCGAGCCCGAGATCGTGGACATCTGCACCATGCTCCAGCGGATGGGCGCGCTGATCGAGGGCGAGGGCACGTCCACCATCACCATCGTCGGCGTACCCCGGTTGCAGCCGGTCCGGCACGCCACGGTGGGCGACCGGATCGTCGCCGGGACCTGGGCCTTCGCGGCGGCGATGACCCGCGGCGACGTCACCGTGACCGGCCTCGACCCCGCGTTCCTGGAGGTCGCGCTGGACAAGGTGGTCTCGGCCGGTGGGCTGGTGGAGACCCGGGCGGACGCCTTCCGGGTACGCATGGACGACCGGCCCCGGGCGGTGGACGTGGTGACCCTGCCGTACCCGGGCTTCGCCACCGACCTGCTGCCTATGGCGATCGGGCTCGCCGCGCTCAGCGACGGCGCCTCGTTGATCACCGAGAACATCTTCGACGGCCGGTTCATGTTCGCCAACGAGATGATGCGGCTGGGCGCGGACATCAAGACCGACGGGCACCACGCGGTGGTGCGCGGCCGGGAGCGGCTCTCCGGCGCGCCGGTACGCGCCACCGACATCCGCGCCGGCGCAGGGCTGATCATCGCCGGGCTCTGCGCGGACGGAGCGACCGAGGTGTCCCACGTGCACCACGTCGACCGGGGCTATCCCGACTTCGTGGCCGACCTGCGGGCGCTCGGCATCGAGGTCGAGCGGGCCACCGCACCGGAGGAACCCGAACTGACCATCTGAGCCACTCTCCTTAGCTGTCGTTCAGGCCCGCCGACTAGGGTGCAGGCAGACACTCGAATCGCAGCGAGGGAGAGGCAGATGGCGGGTCGACTCGCGGTCGTCGGTGCCGGGCTGATGGGCTCGGGCATCGCCCAGGTGGCGGCGCAGGCGGGCTGGCAGGTGGTGCTGCGGGACCTGGACGACGCGTCGACGCGGCGCGGCATGGACGGCATCCGGAAGTCGCTGGAGAAGTTCGCGGAGAAGGGCAAGATCTCCGCCGCCGATGTCGAGGCGGCGCTCGGCCGGATCACGCCGACCACCGAGCTGGAGGCCGCGGCCGACGCGGACATCGTGGTGGAGGCGGTCTTCGAGCGGCTGGAGATCAAGCACGAGGTGTTCCGCGCGCTGGACAAGATCTGCAAGGCGGACGCGGTTCTGGCCACCAACACCTCGGCCATCCCGGTCACCCAGATCGCGACGGCCACCGAGCGCCCCGAGGCGGTCGTCGGCACCCACTTCTTCTCGCCGGTGCCGATGATGAAGCTCTGCGAGCTGGTCCGCGGCTACAAGACCAGCGACGCGACGCTGGAGACGGCGAAGTCGTTCGCCGAGGAGATCGGCAAGACCGTCGTGGTGGTCAACCGGGACATCGCCGGCTTCGTCACCACCCGGCTGATTAGCGCTCTGGCGATGGAGGCGGTCCGGCTGGTCGAGGCGGGCGTCATCTCCGCCGAGGACCTGGACACCGCCTGCAAGCTCGGCTTCGGGCACGCCATGGGGCCGCTCGCCACCGTCGACCTGACCGGCGTCGACGTGCTGCTCAACGCGACCCGCAACATCTACACCGACACCGCCGACGAGAAGTTCTTCCCGCCGGAGCTGCTCCAGCGCATGGCCACCGCCGGCGACCTCGGCCGCAAGACCGGCAAGGGCTTCTACTCCTACTGAGATGTAAGGAAGGGCCCCCTTTTAACGCCTGGTGTATAGCCAGGGCCCCCTATTAACAGTGCCGGCGTTCGGCTCGGACGGATGTTAATAGGGGGCCCTTCCTCTACCGCAGGCGTTAAAAGGGGGCCCTTCCTTGCATGTCAGCCGTCGCGGCGGGTGGTCCAGCGGAAGGTGGTCAGGCAGAGCACCAGGCCGATCACGCACCAGGCGCCGAGGACGAGGGCGACCCGGGTCAGCTCGAACGAGCCGCCGGGCTCGTTGGCGCCGAAGCTCTCCGGCAGGAAGACCGCCCGCAGCCCCTGGCACATCCACTTGAGCGGGAAGAGGGCCGCCACCTGCTGCATCCAGGGCGGCAGGTTGGTGAAGACGAAGAACACCCCGGAGATGAACTGGAGCACCAGCGCGACCGGGGTGACCACGGCCGAGCCGCTGCGGGCGGTGCGGGCCAGCGACGAGATCGCGATGCCGCACAGTGTGCAGGCGGTGATCCCCAGGGCGCTGACCCAGCCGAAGGTGAGCCAGCCGGTCGCGGTGCTCGGCAGGTCCAGGTCGAACAGGGCCACCGAGACGGCGAGCAGCAGGGCGGTCATCACGACGCCGATCACCAGCACCATGATCACCTTGCCGGCGAACCAGACCCACTTCGGCATCGGGGTGCCCCGGTAACGCTTGAGCACACCCCGGTCCCGCTCGATCGGAATCCAGATGCCGAGGTTCTGGAAGCTGACCGTCATCAGGCCGCTCGCGATCATGCCGGTGATGAAGTACTGCGTGTAGCTGACCCCGGAGCCGACCTCGCCGTCGAAGATCGAGGCGAAGATCAGCACCATGATGATCGGGAAGCCCAGCGTGAAGACGACGGACTCCCGGCTGCGCAGGAACTGCCGGATCTCCAGGCGACCCTGGCGCAGGGCGAGGCTGGTCGGCCCGAGCCGACGGACCGTGGGGGCGGTTACCGGAGTCGCCGGCTTCGTCGTGGTGGTCATCGATGTCCGATCATGCTCAGGTAGATGTCCTCCAGGGTCGGCCGGGTGACGGTCAGGCCGGGCACCTCACCGCCGAAGCGCGCGGCCAGCTCCGTCACCAGCGCCGTCGGCGTCCCGCTCTCCGCGCTCTCGACCCGGCCCTCCGGCGTACGCCAGGAGACCGTGGCCAGCGCCTCCTGCCGGTTGCCCAGGCGGTCCGGGGCGGCGACCTCGACCAGCCGACCGCCCGCGATCACGCCCACCCGGTCGGCGAGCGCCTCGGCCTCGTCGAGATAGTGCGTGGTGAGCACGATGGTGGTGCCGGCGGCGGAGAGATCCCGGATCAGCTCCCAGAACTCGCGCCGGGCCTCCGGGTCGAAGCCGGTGGTCGGTTCGTCGAGGAAGAGCAGCTCGGGGCGGCCGATGATGCCCAGCGCCACGTCCAGGCGGCGCTTCTGCCCGCCGGAGAGGGTGTGCGTACGGGCGCGAGCCTTCGCGGCCAGCCCGACCCGCTCGATCACCTTGTCCGGGTCGTCAGCACCGGGGTAGAAGCCGGCGAAGTGGTGCACCACCTCGGCCACCGTCAGCTCGTCGAACTCGCCGGTGCCCTGGAGCACGATGCCGACCCGGCCGCGCCACTCGGGCGTCGGATCGCCCGGGAAGCGCGAGGAGTGGGCTTGCGAGCCCCGCCGTCGTGACCCGAAGGCAGGATCAGGGTCGGTGCCGAGGACTTTGACCTCACCGGCGTCCCGGTGGCGGTAGCCCTCCAGGATCTCCACGGTGGTGGTCTTGCCCGCGCCGTTCGGCCCGAGCAGGGCGAACACCTCGCCCCGGCGAACGTCCAGGTCCAGGTCGGCCACCGCGACGTTGTCGCCGTACGCCTTGCGCAGACCCCGGACGCGGATCGCGACGTCGTCACTCATGCCGTCAAGTGTGCGGCCCTCCCAGGTCCACCGCCCGCACCGGGGGTGGCGGTTCCCCCCATTGCGGGTGTCCTGTACCCGGACGTCACCTCCATCGAGGTGTGCGGTTTTCCACAGTCCGTTTTACTGAACGGTAACTTAAACTCCGGCCATGGACGAGAAGGCACTCCCTGGCCGGCTGCCGGAGCGCGACCGCCCCTGGGTGATGCGGACCTACGCGGGGCACTCGTCGGCCGCCGCGACCAACGCACTCTTCCGCCGCAACCTGGCCAAGGGGCAGACCGGCCTGTCGGTCGCCTTCGACCTGCCCACCCAGACCGGGTACGACCCCGACCACGAACTCGCCGCCGGTGAGGTCGGCCGGGTCGGCGTACCGGTGTCGCACCTGGGCGACGCGCGGGCGCTGTTCGACGGCATACCGCTGGCCGAGACGAACACCTCGATGACGATCAACGCGCCGGCCATGTGGCTGCTCGGCCTCTACGGCACGGTCGCCACCGGGCAGGGCGCCGAGCTGTCCCGCTGCGCGGGCACCACGCAGAACGACATCATCAAGGAGTACCTCTCCCGGGGTACGTACATCTTCCCGCCGGCGGCGTCGCTGCGGCTGACCGCCGACGTGGTCGCGTACACGCTGCGCGAGATGCCACGGTGGAACCCGGTCAACATCTGCTCGTACCACCTCCAGGAGGCCGGTGCCACGCCGGTGCAGGAGGTCGGCTTCGCGCTCGCCACCGCCGTCGCCGTGCTCGACGCGGTCCGGGACTCCGGCCAGGTGCCCGAAGACCGGATGGGCGACGTGGTGCAGCGGATCTCGTTCTTCGTCAACGCCGGCGTACGGTTCGTCGAGGAGATCGCAAAGATGCGCGCCTTCGGCGCGCTGTGGGACGAGATCGCCCGCGACCGGTACGGCGTCGAGGACCCGAGGCAGCGCCGCTTCCGGTACGGCGTGCAGGTCAACTCGCTCGGCCTGACCGAGGCGCAGCCGGAGAACAACGTGCAGCGCATCGTCCTGGAGATGCTCGGGGTCACCCTGTCCCGCGACGCCCGCGCCCGCGCGGTGCAGCTACCGGCCTGGAACGAGGCGCTCGGCCTGCCCCGCCCCTGGGACCAGCAGTGGTCGCTGCGGATGCAACAGGTGCTCGCGTACGAGTCGGACCTGCTGGAGTACCCCGACCTGTTCGCCGGCTCGAACGTGATGACCGCGTTGGTCGACGAGATCGTCGGCGGCGCCCGGGTCGAGCTGGCGAAGGTGCTGGAGATGGGCGGCGTGGTCGCCGCGGTGGAGACCGGCTATCTCAAGAGCGCCCTGGTCGCCTCGCTCGCCGAGCGGCGGCGCCGGATGGAGGCCGGCAGCGACGTGGTCGTCGGCGTCAACCGGTTCACCGAGACCGAGCCGTCACCGCTGACCGCCGCAGGAGCCGAGGCGGTCGAGCAGGTCGACCCGGCGGTGGAGGCAGCCGCCGTGGACGCCGTACGCCGGTGGCGGGCCGGTCGGGACGCGGCGGCGGTGGACGCGGCACTGGCCCGGCTGCGCGCGGACGCCGCGACCGAGGCGAACCTGATGTCCGCCACCCTGGAGTGCGTGCGGGTCGGGGTGACCACCGGCGAGTGGGCCGGCGCGTTGCGCCAGGTCTTCGGGGAGTACCGGGCGCCGACCGGGCTGGCCGGTGGTGCCGGGGCGGGCGGCGACGAGGGGTTGGCCGCGGTCCGCGAGCGGGTCGCCGCCACCGCCCGCGAGCTGGGCAGCGGGCGGTTACGGCTGCTGGTCGGCAAGCCCGGCCTGGACGGTCACTCCAACGGCGCCGAGCAGATCGCGGTACGCGCCCGCGACGCCGGCTTCGAGGTGATCTACCAGGGCATCCGGCTCACCGCCGGGCAGATCGTCGCCGCCGCCGTCGAGGAGGACGTGGACCTGGTCGGGCTCTCCGTACTCTCCGGCTCGCACCTGGCGGCGGTGCCCGCCGTGCTCAATGGCCTGCGGGCCGCCGGCCGGCCGGACCTGCCCGTGGTGGTCGGTGGCATCATCCCCGCCCCGGACGCCGAGCAGTTGCGGGCCGCCGGTGTGGCGCGGGTCTTCACGCCGAAGGACTTCGCCCTGACCGGCATCATCGACGAGCTGGTCACCGTCATCCGCGAGGCGAACGGCCTGTGAGGAAGGGCGCCTGCCGCGCTTCGGTCACGAGCAGACGCGCCAATCGCCGTTCTCCCGCACCAGGCTGATGATCTGCGTCGTGTCGGCGCCGATCTCCGTCTCCAGGCGCACCGTCGCGGTGCCGCCGACCCGGCCGTTGTTGTTGCTGACGTGCAGCCCGGTGATCTCGTAGGCCACCAGCTTCGGCTGGGCCTCCCGCTGCTGGCTGAACTCCGCGAGCGTCAGTCGCCCGCGCCGCTCCTCACAGAGCTGGTCGTAGGCGCGCTGGTGGTCACCGTCCCGGACGGCGTCTAGGTAGCTGACGGTGGCGTTCCGGGCCGGCGCCACCCCGTCCCGCACCGTGTCGTAGATGAACCACCCGCCGATGGCGGCACCCGCGCAACACAGGGCGAGAACCACACCGACCACGATGAGTACGATCCGCAGGGTCCGGCGGTTGTTGGGCGGCGGGACCGGGGCTGGCGGGTACGTCATGGGCGACAGCCTAGGGTTGTGACGCAAGTGGAGCGTGCCCCAGCACCTCGGAGAGCGGAGCCGGTTCGAGGCCACGGTCGGCGAGCCCGGCCAGGATGTGTGGCAGCGCCTCGTCGGTCATCGGGGCGTTGGCCTCGGTGACGTGCAGGACGACCACCGAGCCGGGTCGTACGCCGTCCAGGACGGCCCGCACGATCGGCCGCCACGAGGTCGCGAACGGATCCCCGCTCACCACGTCGCCGTCCACGACGGTCAGGCCGAGCGGGGCGAGTTCGGTGAGGGCCGTCCGGTCGTGGCAGAGTCCGGGAAAACGGAAGTAGCGGGTCTGCCGTCCGCCGTACGCCTGCACCACGTCGAAGGTCCGGGCCACGTCGGCGGTCATCTCCTCGCGGGCGATCCGGGGCAGGCCGTAGCAGTCCGGGGTGAAGGCCAGGTGCCCGTAGGTGTGGTTGGCCAACTCGAAGCGCGGATTGGCGGCGAGCCGCCGGGTCACCTGCGGGTACTGCTCGACCCACTTGCCGGTCAGGAAGAAGGTCGCGGGCACCTCGTCCCGCTCCAGCAATTCGATGATCTTCAGGTTCGCGTACGACCGCACGGCGCCGCTGCGCAGCTGGTACCGCATGGCGTCGGTCATGTCGGCGTCGAAGGTGAGCGCCACCTTGTTGCCGCTGCGCGGACCGTGGTCGAGCACCGGCGGCCGGGTTCCGGGCCGGGTCGCGCCGGGCAGGGCGTCGGCCTCCGGTGGCGACGTCCGGGTCTCGGTCGGCGTGGGCTCCGGCACCCGGCCCTGGTGATCCGGCTCCTTGTCGGCAGCCATCTGTTCGGCCTGTTCCCAGACGGGTGGCCGATCGACGCCGTCCGGCCGGTGGAACGGGACTGCGACGACCAGCAGGACCACCGCACCGACTACGGCGGCGAGGGTCGCGACCAGCGGAACGGAAGAGACTTTCACAGACACCCTGAGATGGTCTCAGCTCCGCCCGCCGGCCGTGGAACCGCCGGTCCCGGCGTACCGGCTCAGAGACTGTCGGGAAACCTCGCGGCGGCTGCGGCGGGCCCAGCCGACGACCGGCCGCGTTGGAGATTGGTCCGGATACAACACCGGTATCCGCACCAATCTCCGCCTTGCCGGATCGCCGCCTGGACTCCGCCTCGCTCGCCCCGGGGTTTCCCGACAGTCTCTCAGACTCGGAAGCCGGCGGCCCGGGCCGCCGCTCGTTCCCGGCGGCGCTCCGACCGGCGGCGCAGGAACCAGATCAGGAAGAACACGAACCCGACCAGGAACGCCAGCACCAGCACCGGCAGGATGATCGCGACGAGGGACATCACCACGCTGGTGGCGTCCTCGGCGGTGCTCGCCACCGGGGCGCCGAATCCGGCCGTGGTCGCGTTGATGACCGGCCGGGCGGCGGACTTGAGCAGGTGTACGCCGAGCGCGATGAGCGCGCCGACCACCACCGGTAGCCATTGGCCGGTGCTGGCGAAGAAGCTGTCCGGGTCGCTCACCGTCACCGTCTCGGCGGCCGTACCGGCACCGAACGCCAGGCCGCCGGCGGTCGGGCGGATCGCGGTCTGCACCACGTCGTTGACGTGGTCCACCACCGGCACCTTGTCCGCGACGAACTCGACGGCGAGCAGCACCGCCAGGATGGCCAGCATCCAGCCGTTGCCCAGCCACTGCCAGCCGCCGGGCAGGTCGATCACGTTGGTGTATCGGGCCAGCAGACCCGTCACCAGCAGCGGGACGTACGCGTTCAGCCCCGCCGAGGCGGCGAGGCCGGTACCGGTGAGCAATTCGAACACCGTTTCAGCATCGCACCGGCACGCCAGTGCCGCTCGACGGGTATTTCCGGTGACTCCGCTACCCTCGTCGGGTGCGGTTGGTCATTGCGAAGTGCTCGGTGGACTACGTCGGACGGCTTTCGGCCCACCTGCCGCCGGCCACCCGGCTGTTGATGGTGAAGGCGGACGGATCGGTGTCGATCCACGCCGATGACCGGGCGTACAAGCCGTTGAACTGGATGAGCCCGCCGTGCCGGCTGGAGGAGGCTCCCGGAGTCTGGCGGGTGGTCAACAAGGCCGGCGAGGAGTTGCGGATCACCCTGGAGGAGATCTTCCAGGACACCTCGTACGAACTGGGTGTCGACCCCGGGCTGCGCAAGGACGGTGTCGAGGCGCACCTGCAGGAACTGCTGGCGGCCAACCCCGAGGCCCTGGGCGAGGGTTACACCCTGATCCGCCGGGAGTACATGACCGCCATCGGCCCGGTCGACCTGCTCTGCCGGGACGCCGACCAGGGCACGGTCGCGGTCGAGGTGAAGCGCCGTGGCGAGATCGACGGGGTGGAGCAGCTCACCCGCTACCTCGAACTGCTCAACCGGGATCCGCTGCTCGCCCCGGTCGCCGGGGTCTTCGCCGCGCAGGAGATCAAGCCGCAGGCCCGGGTGCTCGCCACGGACCGCGGCATCCGGTGCGTCGTGGTGGACTACGACCGGCTGCGCGGCATCGAGCGCGACGAGCTGACCCTCTTCTAGCCCCGTCCGTACAGCATCTTGACCGCCTTCACCAGGCGCGCGACGTCGGCCGGCGTGCGCTCGAAGGTGGTCGAGGGCAGCAGCGAGCGGGCGCGGCGGCGGGTCACCGCCTTGGCCCGGCCGAACTCGCGCAGCCCGTCCTCACCGTGGATCCGGCCGAAGCCCGACTCGCCGACCCCGCCGAACGGCAGGGTGGACATCCCGGCGAAGGTGAGGGTCGAGTTGACCGAGGCCATGCCGGTGCGCAGCCGCCGCGCGATGGCCACCGCGCGCCGTCGCCCGAAGACCGAACCACCCAGGCCGTACGGCAGGGCGTTGGCCCGGGTGACGGCCTCGTCCACGTCCCGGACGCGGTTGAGGGTCAGGGTGGGGCCGAAGGTCTCCTCGCGGATCGCGGCCGAGTCCTCCGGCACGTCCACCAGCACAGTCGGGTGCGCGTACGGCGGCCGTACCGCCTCCGGCCCGCCCAGCACGGCGCGACCGCCCCGGGCCAGAGCGTCGTCGATGTGCCGGCGGATCACGTCCAGTTGGCTCGGCATGGTGATCGGGCCGATGTCCGCGCCCTCCAGGCCGACGGTCAGCCGGCCGGCGCGCGCGACCACCTTGTCGACGAAGGCGTCGAAGACCTGCTCCACGGCGTAGACCCGCTCGATGCCGATGCAGGTCTGACCGGCGTTGGTCATCGCGCCCCAGACGCACGCCTCGGCGGCGGCGTCCAGGTCGGCGTCCACGTCCACGATCATCGCGTCCTTGCCGCCCGCCTCCAGCAGCACCGGGGTCAGCGACTCGGCGCAGGCCGCCATCACCTTCTTCGCGGTCGCCGTCGAGCCGGTGAAGGCGAGCTTGTCGACCCCGGCGCGGCACAGCGCCGCGCCGACCTCGCCGAGCCCGTGCACGGCGGCGAACACCGGCTGCTCGGGCACCACCTCGGCGAAGCTGTCGACCAGCCACTGCCCGACGACCGGGGTGTACTCGCTGGGCTTGAAGACCACCGCGTTGCCGGCCGCCAGCGCGTACGCGGCGGAGCCGATGGGAGTGAGGACGGGGTAGTTCCAGGGACCGATGACGCCGACCACGCCGTGCGGCTGGTACTCCAGGTGGGCCGAGAACTCGGCCAGGATGAGCCGGGAGCGGACGCGGCGGGGACCCAGCACCCGGCGGGCGTTGCGGGCCGCCCAGTCGACGTGCTCCACGGCGGTCACGATCTCGACAAGGGCGTCGGCGACCGGCTTGCCGCCCTCGACGTGCATAAGCTCCGCCAACTGCTCCATGCGCTGCGCGAGCAGCCGCCGCCAGCGCAGCAGCCGTTCCCGTCGCCCGGTGAAGCCGAGCCCCGCCCACCACTGGCCGGCGGCGCGCGCCTGCTCGACGGCGCGTTCGACGTCCACCGGGGTGGCGACCGGGACGCGGCCCGCTTCACCGCCCGTCGCCGGGTTGGTCGAGATCAGGTGACCGTCCTCGATCACCGGTGTGCCGGAGTGCCGCACAGCCGTCATGGCGGAAGTCTAGACCCGAGTCCTACTCACTGGTAGGGGTGCTGAACCGGGGCGAACCCCATCGGCCGCCGGCGCGTTTAACCGGACGGAACGGCACTTCCGTCGGCGTACCGCCGGCCGGGTCGTCGGAGGGTCGGACAGGGAGGTGTCCGGCTGTTGACTCAGAGTTGACCGGCCGGACAGTGGAGGCGGCCACCCGGTGGTGGCAGGCTGACCGGGGGGTGGCCGCGCGGGGTGGAGGTCTGTCCATGGAGGAACATCCGCAACTGATGCCGCTGCTGACGGTGGCCACCGGGCCGATGCGCGGGCTCGGTTTCCGGTTGCGTCACCAGCCGCAGGTGATCGGCCGCGACGCGACGGCGGTCGACATCGTCGTCGACGATCCGCACCTGAGTCGCCGGCACGCCGAGATCTGGCTGACCGGCGAGGGAGTGTCCCTGAGGGACCTCGACTCCACCAACGGCACCTGGGTCAACGACCTACGGATCACCGAGGTGGCCCGGCTCACCGACGGCGATGTGATCCGGATCGGCCGTACCGAGCTGCGGTTCTTCGACCCTGGGCTGGCCCGGACCGATCCGGTGGGCCTGTCGTTCGGCGTGCCCCGGCAGGAACGGCGCCCGACCCTGCCGCTGCCGGTCGCGTCCCCGGGCACGACGCCGGCGGTACCCGCGCCGACCGCGACGGCGGGCCGCCCCTGACGGCGGGCCGCCCCTGACGGCGGGCCGCCCCTGACGGCGGGCCGCCCCTGACGGCGGGCCGCCCCTGACGGCGGGCCGCGCCTGACGGCGGGCCGGCTGCGGTTTACGGGTGCGTGACGGCCGGAGGGCCGCGCCTGACGGCGGCGGGCCGGCCGGTTGTTGACGGCGGCGGACGCCACCGGCCGGGGGCGGCTCGTGGGGGCCGGACACATGGACCGGCGCCGCCGACCATGGCAGCATGCCGCGGATGAGGACCGACCGGCACGTCGTGACCGCGAACGGGATCACCCAGGCCGTCCGGGTGGCCGGCCCGGCCGACGGCGTACCGGTGCTGCTGATTCACGGCAACTGCTCCTCGGCCGCCTTCTGGGAGCCGCTGGTACGGCGGCTGCCGGAGACGCTGCGGGTGGTCGCGCCGGATCTGCGCGGCTACGGCGGTACGCAGACCGCGCCGGTGGACGCCGGCCGTGGGCTGGCGGACTTCGCCGACGACGTGGCGGCGCTGCTCGATGAGCCGGCCCTGTTCGCCGAAGGCGCCCGGCCGGTGGTGGTTGGCCACTCGCTCGGCGGGGGAGTGGCGATGCGGCTGCTGGTGGACCACCCCGACCGGGTGGCCGGGCTGCTGCTGGCCGCGCCGGTGTCGCCGTACGGCTTCGGCGGCACCCGTGACCTGGCCGGCGCTCCCACCACCCCGGACTTCGCCGGCACCGGTGGCGGTACGGCGAACGCCGACTTCGTCGCGCGGCTGGCCGACGGTGACCGGAGCGCCGAGGAGCGGACCAGCCCGCGCAGCGTGCTGCGGGCCGCGTACGTGGCCGACCCGTCCACCCTCGCCGACGACGAGGAACTGCTGCTCGACAGCCTGCTCTCCACCGCGACCGGGACGGACAACTACCCCGGCGACGCGGTGCCCTCGCCACACTGGCCCGGAACCGCGCCGGGCCGGCGCGGAGTGCTCAACGCGCTCGCCCCGGCGCATTTCCGGATCGCCGAGGAACTGGTGGCCGTCGTACCCAAGCCGCCGGTGACCTGGATCCGGGGCGACGCCGACGTGATCGTCTCCGACACGTCGCTGTTCGACCTGGCCCAGCTCGGCGCGCTCGGCGTGGTGCCCGGCTGGCCCGGGCCGGACGAGTGCCCACCGCAGCCGATGGTGGGCCAGACCCGAGCGGTGCTCGACCGGTACGCCGCCGCCGGTGGCAGCTACCGGGAGGTGACGCTGCCCGGCTGCGGGCACAGCCCGCACCTGGAGCGGCCGACGGAGTTCCTCGCGGAGCTGCTCGCGTTGGCCGGCGTCGATACGCTCAGAGGCGTCTGATCGATGCGGCCGGACGCGGTCCGAGCGGGGCCGGGAGCCCTCCGGGCGGCCGGTCGTGAAATATCCCACGGCGCCTCGACAACCGTGCGTAAGGTGGCAGACTCGCGCGCATAACCTTAGCGGCCGTTCATGTCGGGCCGCGCCGAGCGGACAGGGACAGGGGAGGCCGGGTCGTGGCGCGCGAGTTCACCAGTGTGGGCGTGGTCGGTCTGGGCACCATGGGTGCCGGCATCGTCGAGGTCTTCGCCCGTAACGGCATCGACGTGGTCGCCGTGGAGATCTCCGAGGCCGCCCTGGAACGCGGACGGGCCAACCTCACCGGCTCGACCGACCGGGCGGTGGCCAAGGGCAAGCTCGCCGAGGCCGACCGGGACGCCCTGCTGGGCCGGGTCACCTTCGCCGTCGGGCTGGACGCGCTGCACTCGGTGGACCTGGCGATCGAGGCGGTGCCCGAGCACCTCGACCTGAAGCAGCGGATCTTCGCCGAGCTGGACCGGGTCTGCAAGCCCGAAGCCATCCTCGCCACCAACACGTCGTCGCTGAGCGTCACCGAGATCTCCGTGGCCACCGCCCGGCCCAACCAGGTCATCGGCATCCACTTCTTCAACCCGGCACCGGTGATGAAGCTGGTCGAGATCGTGCGTACGGTGGTCACCTCCGCCGACGTGGTGGCCGACGTGGAGGCACTCTGCGCGCGCCTCGGCAAGGTCGACGTGACCATCAACGACCGCGCCGGGTTCATCGCCAACGCGCTGCTGTTCGGCTACCTCAACCACGCGGTCGGCATGTTCGAGGCCCGGTACGCCAGCCGTGAGGACATCGACGCGGCGATGAAGCTCGGCTGCGGCCTGCCGATGGGGCCGCTCGCCCTGATGGACCTGATCGGCCTGGACACCGCGTACGAGATTCTGGACACCATGTACCGGCGCGGCGGGCGCGACCGCCGGCACGCACCGGTGCCGCTGCTCAAGCAGATGGTCACCGCGGGTCTGCTGGGCCGGAAGTCCGGCCGGGGTTTCTACACCTACGAGCGACCGGGCTCGCCGAGGGTCGTACCGGATGAGCAGACGCCGGCCGCCGCGGAGTCGGCGCAGGCCGACGGCGCCCGCGCCATCGCCAAGATCGGCGTTGTCGGCTCCGGCACCATGGCCACCGGCATCATCGAGGTCTTCGCCAAGACCGGCTACGAGGTCGTCTCGGTGACCCGGGGCGCGGAGAAGTCGGCCACGGTCTGCGAGGCGGTGAAGACCTCGCTGAACAAGGGCGTGGTCCGGGGCAAGCTCAGCGAGGCCGACCGGGACGCCGCGCTCGGCCGGATCAACTGGTCGGCGACGCTGGAGCACCTGGCCGACGTCGACCTGGTGATCGAGGCGGTGGTCGAGGAGTTGAGCGTCAAGAAGGCGCTGTTCGCCAGCCTGGACGAGATCTGCAAGCCGGGCGTCGTGCTGGCCACCACCACCTCCTCGCTGCCGGTTATCGAGGTGGCGATGGCCACCCAGCGCCCGGCCGACGTGGTGGGGCTGCACTTCTTCAACCCAGCGCCGATCATGCCGCTGGTGGAGATCGTGAAGACCATCCGCACCTCGGCGGAGACCACCGCCACCGCCCGGGCGGTCTGTGCCGCGCTCGGCAAGACCGGGGTGGTCTGCGGCGACCGGTCCGGTTTCATCGTCAACGCGCTGCTGTTCCCGTACCTCAACGACGCGGTGCGGATGCTGGAGGCCAGCTACTCCACCACCGACGACATCGACCACGCGATGAAACTCGGCTGCGGTTACCCGATGGGACCTTTCGAGCTGCTCGACGTGGTCGGCCTGGACGTGTCGCTGGCCATCCAGCGGGAGCTGTACCTGGAGCTGCGGGAGCCCGGGTTCGCCCCCGCGCCGCTGCTGGAGCACCTGGTGACCGCCGGCTACCTGGGCCGCAAGGCCGGCCGCGGCTTCCGCGACCACACCAGCCGCTGAGGTGTAAGGAAGGGCCCCCTGTTAACGCCTGCGGTAGAGGAAGGGCCCCTTCTTAACACCGTTGCGAGGCCGGGCGGAGACGGGGGCGGCGCCGGCAGGCCCGTACGCTGGATGACGTGAGCCCCCGTCGTAACCGTCCCCGCCGCGACGACGCCGAGCGCCTGGACGCCGAGCGTGCCCGGCACGGCGTCGCGGCGGTGCAGCAGTGGCGGGACGGCGACTGGCAGGTACGCGGGATCAGTGGCGGCGCGTCGGTCAAGACGTACCGCTGCCCCGGATGTGACCAGGAGATCCCGCCCGGCGTGGCGCACGTCGTCGCCTGGCCGGCGGACGGCCGGGGTGACCTCACCGACCGGCGGCACTGGCACAGCGGCTGCTGGCGGGCTCGGGACCGGCGAGCACCGGTCATCCAGCGCGGTCGCGGCGCGCCCCGGCACGGCTGAGCCGGCCAGGCGGGCTCGGTGTTAACAAGGGGCCCTTCCTCTACCGCAGGCGTTAACAGGGGGCCCTTCCTTGCACCGCCAGCGGCGATCTTTGTCACCTCGGGCGGCGGTGGGGCGGGTGGGGCGGGAGACTGGAGGGGTGAGCACACCGATCCGCGCGTCGTCGATCCTGCCCGGCCACCGGGAGGACATCGAGCTGCACACCGCGGACGGCCTGCGGCTGGTCGGCGAGCTGGCCCGCCCGGCCGACCGGGAACCGGCGGCCACCCTGGTCTGCCTGCACCCGCTGCCCACCCATGGCGGGATGATGGACAGCCACGTGTTCC
This sequence comes from Micromonosporaceae bacterium KJ-029, assembly GCA_005402585.1. Classification (GTDB taxonomy): domain Bacteria; phylum Actinomycetota; class Actinomycetes; order Mycobacteriales; family Micromonosporaceae; genus Micromonospora. Next base: position 166,015 of record BIFP01000052.1, read on the forward strand.
GCAAGGCGGCCTGGCGGCTGCCCGCCCTGGCCGACGTGGCGGTGCTCCGGTTCAACACCCGGGGCACCAGCAGCGTGCGTGGCACCAGCGAGGGCGCCTTCGACTCGGCCGTCGGTGAGCGCTTCGACGTGGCCGCCGCCATCGAGTACGCCGAGTTCCACGAACTGCCCAACATCTGGCTGCTCGGCTGGTCGTTCGGCACCGACCTGGTGCTCAAGTACGGCTGCGATCCGGTGGTGGCCGGTGCGATCCTGCTCTCCCCGCCGCTGCGTTTCTCGGTCCCGGCCGACCTGGATCACTGGGCCGAGTCGGGCAAGCCGCTCACCGCGCTGGTGCCGGAGTTCGACGACTACCTGCGCCCGGCTGAGGCCCGCGAGCGGTTCGCCGCGGTGCCGCAGGCCGAGGTGGTCGGCGTGCCCGGTGCGAAGCACCTGTGGGTCGGCGACGCCGAGACGGTGCTGGACGAGGTGGTCCGGCGGATCAACCCGACGGTGCCGGTGCCCCTGCCGACCACCTGGGATGGCCCGATGGAGACCGGCGACGTCAGCGCGTACGCCGACCGGACGGTGGCCGCGTTCGCCGACACGCCAGTCCCGGGCCCGCAGCAGCGCCGGGCCGAGTGATTCCCGCCGGCTGGTGACGCCGCGCGACGGCGGACAGGGTCAGCGGGCGTCCTGGCGGGGGATGATCACCTCGCGCAGGATGAGTTGGACGGCGGCCACGGTCGGGATCGCGATCAGGGCGCCGATCACCCCCAGCAGGGACACCCCGAGCAGCGCGGCGACCAGCGCGGCGACCTCGTTGACCTGCACCGAGCGGCGCATGATCTTGGGGTAGACGAGGTAGTTCTCGATCTGCTGGTAGACCACGAAGAAGACCACGCAGGCGATGCCGACGGACGGGTCGGTGGCGAACCCGACCAGGCTGACGATCACCGCGCCGATGGTCGCGCCGATCTGCGGGATGAGGTCGGTCACCGCGACGACCACCGCCAGGGCGAACGGGTACGGCAAACCGACGGCCAGCGCGAACACGAAGGCGACCGCACCGGCCAGCACCGCGATGGTCAGCGCACCCACCATGTACGCCCCGACCTTGGTGAGGATCTCGTCGCCGATCAGCTGCACCCGCTCCCGCCGAGACCGGGGCACCAGCGCGTAGCCGAGGTCGCGCAGCCGGTCGAAATAGACGAGGAAGTAGATGGTCAGCACCAGCACGGTCAGCACCCGGAAGACCGTGCCGAAGACGAACTGGGCGCCGCCGAGCACCCCGCCCAGCGCCCGGCCGACCACGTCCGCGTTGGCCGCCTCCTGGGCCCGGCGCATCAGGTCGAACCGCTCGGCCAGGTCGTTGACGGTCTCGTTGCGGCGTAGCGCCTCCAGGTAGCTCGGCACCTGGTCGAGGAACTGCCCGGTCTGGGTCACGATCGGCGGCACCAGCGCCAGCACGCCGGCGCAGAGCAGGGCCAACACGGTCAGCGTGACGGCGGCGACGGCGAGCCCGCGCGGCAGCCCCCAGGAACGCAGCCGGATCACCATCGGGTGCAGGCCCACCGCGAGGAACAGCGCGATGACCACCAGGACCAGGATCCCGGCGGCGTTGCGCAGGCCCAGATAGACGGCGTACGCGAGCAGCACGCCGAGCGCCCCGGTGAAGCCGACCAGGAAGCTGTTGCGCCGCAGTGGACGTCCCGGGGTGCCGAACCGCCCGGCCTCCCCGCCCGCCGGTGGCCGCGGCGCCCCGACCGCGGACTCCTCGGCCACGAGGGCCGCCTCGGCGCTGGCCCGGTCGCCGGAGCCATCCGTCCCCGGCCCGAGCTGCCCGGTTTCGCGCTGGTGTGGCCCCGGCCGCCCTGCCACGGCCTGCCTTGCCTCGGGCTGCCCTGTCCCGGGCTGCCTTGCCTCGGCCTGCCTTGCCTCGGCCTGCCTTGCCTCGGGCTGCTGTGGCCCGGGTTGCTCCGGCCAGTCCTGCGCCATCCGGCCTCCCCGTTCAGGCTCCGGCGGGTGCTGCCGGAGTCGTGCCGGTCCGCGCGGCGCTCATGAGCCGGCGGTCCTGACCGGAGGGTAGTGCCGGGCGGGCGGGCCGGGCCAGTCGATACGCCCGCCCGCGGATCACCAGATCTGCCGGCCCGCATCGGCTGCTGGCGTGCCTCGACCCCGCCCGGCTGGGAGTCGCCGGACGCAGAATGTCAGCGGTGGCGGACGTGGTTCAAGGGGGAGCACGGTTTACCCGTTCAAGGTTGCGTGACCCGGCACCAGACAGAGCCGGCACCCCACGCACACACGCGGAGGCCCATCCCGGACCCGGCGCGAAATCTTGGACAGTTCCCGTTCCCCGCTAACGGCAACTGTCCAAGATCTCGCGTCGCCATCTCGCCTTTTGGGAACGGCAGCGCGCGAGACGGGGACGCAGCGGGTGCGCACACAGACTCTGGCCTTCCATCGACGTCCGGAGATGGCACCGCAGCCATCGGCAGCACCTACAACGCGCGTCGAGAAACCGACACGGACCCGGCCCATCCGCCCGACCGAAGCGCCAGGCCTGGGCGCCAATCACTGAAGCGCCCGGACACCGTCAGGCAACCCAAGGGATCCCCAGCACGAACGGATTACCCGATCAACGTTCAAAGCGAGGCACTAGCTGATGGCATAGCCGGTTCAGGTCGCGGGCGGGAGGGCGCCGCCCCCGATCACGTCCGGTGCGGGGTGCGGCCTCACCTCTGCCGGATCGCGTTCGGTGCGGCGGGGGGCGGCACCTTCTGCCGGATCATGACCGGCTCGGCTCAGTGTCGCTTGACGTGTTGGACGAAGGAGCGCCAGGTCTGCGGGGTGAACGCGAGCACCGGGCCGTGCCGGTCCTTGCTGTCGCGGACCGCGACCACGCCGGGCAGGTTGTCGGCCACTTCGACGCACTCGGTACTTGCGCTGCGGCTGGAGGTGCGCCAGGTCGCGCCGTTCAGTTCCATGACTTCGCCACTTCCCTGAGGAGTTCGATCGACTGCTGGCGGGGCAGCGCCTCGTTGCGCACCGTCTCCCACCGCGCCGACAGCGTAGCCAGGTCCGCCTCGCCATCGGTCGACGTGGCGGTCAGTTGGGTCTCCGTGCTTGCCACCCAACCCCCGTCCACGCCTCGGGCCAGGACGAACGCCCCGAATAACCCGACATGCAGCCCGACGCTGAGCGGGATGACGTGAATGCTGACGTTCGGGCGCTCGGCGCAGGCGATCAGGTGCTCGACTTGATGGATCATGAGGGCGTGGAATCGCTCGTCCCGCCGGTGCAGGACGGCCTCGTCGATGACCGCGATGAGCTGGGGCGGGTCGGGCTGGGTGAGGATGGCCTGCCGATCCAGCCGGGCGGCGACGCGCCGCTCCACCTCGTCGTCGCTGAGCAGGTCGTCGCAGCGGATCACCGCGCGGGCGTAGCCCTCGGTCTGGAGCAGACCCGGGATCAGCGTGGGCTGGAAGACCCGGAGCTGGCGGGCCAGGCGTTCGGCGTCCAGCCAGGGCAGGAACCAGGAGGGCTGGGCCTCCCGCTCGGCGATCCGTAGCAGCGCCACCAACAGCCCGCCGGAGCGCAGCACCTCGTCGGCGCGGGCCAGGAACGGCCGGTCGTACGGCCGGCTGCCGGTCTCGACGGCGGAGACCATCGACGGTGAGTAGTGCACCAGCTTGCCGAACTCCTCCTGGCTGAGCCCGGCGGCGGTCCGCAGCCGGCGGAGCTGTGCCCGGATCAGATCGGCGGTCGATTCCTCCACAGTGCCTCCACAATCGCGTGCCGAGAATTGCTCGCCATCTCCCAGCGGCGTAGGGGCTTCGCAGCCGCGCCACGACCAGGCTCGATGCCTTCCGACAGTAGCGGTGCGCTCACCAGACTGTCAGCCATGCCGGGCACGTCCGCTGCCGGGGAGGGCGCGGACGGGTCCTGGCCGGGGCCGCCCCCTTCCCCCGAGCGGGCGGCCCCTTCCAGCCGCGGTGGGTACGTCTGTTGTCGCTGGAGCAGCAACAGACGTACCCAGAGGTTTCTTCACGGAGGTCGACGTGCGTGTTCGGTGGTTCCAGTGCCCGACCAAGATCCTGCCGGTGTTGCCGCAGCGCCGGCGCGGGGAACACCTGCCGGAGTGGATGCGCCAGCCGACGCAGCCGCTACCGCTCCAGCACCCCGGGCGGCCCGGCTGGCTGACGCCCGGCCAGCAGTGGCGGGCGAACGGGGGTCGGCCGTGATCAGCACACGGCTTCCGGTACCGGGCCGTGGCCCTCTGCCCGAGCGTCCCCGCGCGGCCGGCGGCGATGCCCCGCACACCCCGCTACGACCGATGTGGTGCTGCCGGGTTGACGGGCAGCCCTGGCCGTGTGCCGAGGCCCGGTTGCTGCTGAGGGTGGAGTACGACGGCAACCTGCCCGGTCTGTCGATCTACCTCGCCGGCCTGATGTACGAGGCAATGCGCGATCTCTACCACCTCAACCCGCACGACGGTCCGGAGCCCCGGACGCTGTTCAACCGGTTTGTCGCCTGGGGCCGGCCCACCAGCCCGCCAGCCGGGGGATAGGAGCGGGCCTGGGTGGCGGTCGACCTTCGTCAGGTCCGATCAGGGATGGGAACGGTGCGGACGGTCAGTCGGATTTGACTGTGCTCGGTGTCGCGGCCTGCTCGTCGGTGGACTTGGCCGGTGTCGCGGCCGGTGCGTCGCCGGGCTTTGCCGGCGCTGCGCCCTGTTCGTCGAGGACCGTGCTGGGCGTCGCGGCTGGTGCGTTGGTGGATTTGCTCGGTGCGGCGGCCGGCGCGTCGGTGGATTTGGCCAGCGTTACAGCCGGTGCGTCGCCGGGCTTTGCCGGCGTCGCGGCCGGTGCGTCGGTGGACTTGGTCGGCGTTGTGGCCTGCTCGTCGGTGACCTTGCTCGGCTTGGCGCTGCGCTCGTCCGTGGTCGGCTTGGTCGGTCGCTTGCCGCTCTCGCCGGTGCTGGTGATCTTCGTCGGGGTGGCGCCCCGGCCGCCCTCGCCCGGCACCGCCGCCACTGTCGGCTCGCCGTCCACCCCGGCGCTCGCCGCGCCGCCGTCGACCGTCGTGACCGGCTCGGCGACCGGCTTGGTCGACGGGGTGGCGTTGTCGTCAGTGGGCCGCCTGCCGTTGGTAGACACCGGTGCCGCGCCGGCCATCAGGGGCGCGACGGGGGCTGCGCCGGCCGGGGCGGGGGAGGTCGGACCGTCGGGACCCCTCGCCGCCTGGAGCCGCATCTCGAGCAGCTTCCGCTGCAACTCGTCGGACTCCTGCCGGGCCTTCCAGGTCTCCTGCCGGAGATCGGCGAGCTGCTGCTGGGCCTTGGCGATCTCCAGCATCACCTGGGCGAGTTGCTGGCGGCCGGCAGCCGCCTCCTGCTGCGTCGCCGCCAGGTGCTGCTGGGTGGTGGCGAGGTGCTGCTGGGTGGTGGCCGCGTACTCCTCGAACTGCCGGCGCGAGGCGGCGACGTACTCGTCGGCCTCACGCCGCGTCGTGGTGGCGAACTCCTCGGCCTCGCGGCGGGTGGTGCCGCTGTACTCGTCGATCTCGCGGCGCTTCTGGGCCGCCTCCGTCTTGGCCTGGCGCAGCATCTCGCCGGCCTGCTCCTCTGCCCGCCTGCGGACCGTGGCTGCCTCCTGCTCGGCGGCCTGCCGGACCCCGTCGGCGCCCTGCTCGATCTCGTTCTTCCGCGCGGTGTACTCCGACTCAAGCTCCGCGCGGCGGGACTCGAAACCGGACTCCAGCTCCGCCTTGCGGGTACGGATCTGCTCGTCCAGCTCGGCGTTGCGAGTACGGATCTGTTCTTCCAGCTTGGCGGTGCGGGTGCGGATCTGTTCTTCGAGTTCGGCGGTGCGGGTACGGATCCGCCCGTCCAGCTCGGCGTTGCGGGTCTTGTACTGCTTCTCCAGCTCGTCCCGGCGGCTGGTGAACTGGCGCTCGGCGGTCGCCTTGCGCTCGGTCAGTTCCCGGTCCGCCGCCTCGCGCCGGCCGTTGACCTCCTTCTCCACCCCGGCCCGCCAGGCGCCCAGCTCCTGCTGTGCCTGCGCCCGCGTGTGCTGCACGTACGCCTCGGTCTCGGTGCGCATGCGCTGGACGTACGCCTCGGTCTCGGTGCGGGTGCGCTTGGCCGTCTCGGTGGCCGACGTGGTGAGCCGCTCGGCCTCCTGGCGGGCCTTGTTGCGGGCGGCCCGCCCGGCCTCGGCGGCGTCGTCGATGATCTGCTTGGCCTCCTGGCTGGCCTTGGCGTGGGTGGCCCGCCCGGCCTCGGTGGCCTGGTCGACCAGGCGCTTGGCCTCCTGCTGGGCCTTCGCGTGCACCTCCTTGGCGGCGTCGCGCAGCTGGGTCGCCTCCTGCTGGGCGGTGGCGCGCGCCTCGCGGGCCGCCTCGCGCAGCTTGGTCGCCTCCTGCTGGGCCCGGGTGTGGATCTCCTTGGCGGTGTCCCGCAGCTGGGTGGCCTCCCGCTCGGCCTTGGCCAGCGCCTCCTGGGCGGTCTTGCGCAGTCGGGCGGCCTCCTCCTTGGCCGCCTTGGTGGTGGCCTCGACCTCCGCCTTGCGTGCGGCGGCGTGCCGCTCCTCCTCGGCGCGGCGGGCGGCCAGGGCGATCTCGAAGTCCTTGAGCGCCTTGGCGGCCTCCGCGCGGGCCTCGTCGATGATGTGCTCGGCGGCGGCCCGGCGGGCCTCGATCTCCTCGTTCGCCGCGGTGAGAATGTCCTCGGCCTGTTCCTCGGCCAGGCTGAGGATCGTCTCCACCCGGGGGCCGAGGTGCCGGAACGCGGCCCGGTCGACCACCCCGACCTGCTTGCGTACGGCGGCGAGGTCGCGCTGGAGCACCTCGACCTGGCCGGCCAGCTTATGGATCTGGGTGTATGCCTGTTCGCGCTCGGCCGCCAACGTCTCGATCTCGTGTTCTGCGCGAGCTGTGTAGCGGTCTACCTGCCGTTTGTCGTACCCCCGCAGGGCCAACTCGAAGCTGGGCTGGGTGGTCACGTCTCCGCTGAGCGCGAACAAATCCTCGCCGTGCGACATGCTCCCATCCTCACACGCATCGGGCCCTCCTGGGGCGATACGGACGCCCCGGTTGGGAGCTACTTCATCGCGCCAGGCAGGCGGTCCTCGGTAGGTTCTGCGAATGCAGGGCGGCGCGGGGTGGCACCGGTCACCCGGTGTCACCCCGCGCCGTAGATCATGCCCCGGTGGACCTGGTCAGCTGGAGGTGTCCGCGGCCACCTTCTCGTCGGCCCCGTCCGCCTTCTTGGCCGCGGCCTTGTCCGACCCGGCGGCGGCGTTGTTGGGCACGCCCGGGACGATGCCGGCCAGGCCGGAGAGCATCTGCCCGAGCTGCGAGGTGACGGCGTCCTTCTGCCGGGTGAGGTCCTCGACCTCGCGGCGGGCCGCCTGCGTGGTGATCTCGGCCTCCGTACGGGCCTCGCTGAGCAGCCGCTGCGACTCGGCGCGCGCCTCGCTCAGCGTCCGCTCCGCCAGCGCCTTGGCCTTCTCGATCGTCTCGGTGGCGGTGCGCTCGGAATCGACCCGGCGGGCCTCGGCGCGCTGCTCGATCTCCTTGGCCCGATCCTGCGCGGCCCGGGCCCGCTGCTCGGCCTCGCCGACCAACTTCTGGGTCTGCGCGACCTGGGCGGCGTGCCGCTCCGACTCCTCGCGCTCGGCCTTCTCCCGGCGCTCCGCGAGCTGGAGCTCCAGGGCCTGGAGGTCCTTGTCGCGCTTGTCGCGGGCGTCGGTGAGCAGCTTGGTCGCCTCGGCGCGCTTCTCCTCGGCCTCGCGGGCGGCCTTGGCCCGCTGCTGGGTGATCTCGCGCTCGGCGGTGGCCCGCAGGGTGGCCACCTCACGCTCCACGGTCGACTTCAGCTCGGCGACCTCGTGGGCGGTGACCGTACGCAGCTGCTTGGTCTCCCGCTCGGCGTCGGCGCGGAGCGTGTCGGCCTCGCGGCGGGCCTGGACGCGTACCTCGGCGGCCTCCCGCTCGGCGGCGGTGCGGACGTTGCCCGCCTCCCGCTCGGCGGTGGCCTTCATCGCCGCCGCCTCGGCGCGCGCCTTGTCGGTGATCTCCCGAGCCTCCAAGCGGGCGGCGGAGAGGATCCCCTCCGACTCGCGCTTGGCCTCGTTGCGGTGGTCGTTGGCCTGCTCCTCGGCGAGGCGCAGGATCTGCTCCACGCGGGTACCGAGGCCGGACAGCGTGGGGCGGCTGTTCTCCTCCAGCTGCTTGCTGGTGTCGGTGAGCTTCTGCTCCAGGGCGGTGAGCCGCTGCTCGGACTGCCGGAGGCGGCGCTGTGCGTCGTTCAGCGCCTGCTCGGCGTCGGCGCGGTCCTTGTTGGCCTGGCTCAGCGCGCCGTTGAGCCGACCGATGAAGTCGTCGACCTGGCCGGTGTTGTATCCGCGCAGGCCAACAGTGAAATCAGGCTGCGAGTTCGCGTTATCGAAGAACGCGAGAGGGGAGGACTGCTGCTGGGGCATTGGGACATACTGGCAGACCACCCGGGGTGCTTCGCAAGACCGTGCCGCCCTTTGCCGTCCTCATTACATGGTCAAGTCGGCGGGCCGCCGGACCCTTGGCCGGAGAGGCGATCTTGCCAGCTCCGGGGCGAGCCCGGTGGCACGGAGCGTGACGTGGAATTGGGGCCCACGGCGTACCCGCGGTCCTTTGTTTCCACCCCGGCCCGATCGCACGAATGGGCGCCGGGCCGGGTGTGTGGAAAGCCAATCGCGTTCACCGAATGGCCACCGGCGGCTCGTCCGTCAGGTCAGCGCCCGCGGAACCGGTTGATCGCGTCGAGGTGCCGGGCGCGCAACTCGGGATCGCGTACGCCGAGGCCGTCGTCGGGAGCCAGGCAGCGTACGCCGACCTTGCCCTGGTGGGCGTTGCGGTGCACCTCGTACGCGGCCTGGCCGGTCAGCTCCAGCGGATACGTCCGGGAGACCGTCGGGTGGATCCGTCCGAGCGCCACCAGCCGGTTGGCCTCCCATGCCTCGCGGTAGTTGGCGAAGTGGCTGCCGACGATGCGCTTGAGATGCATCCAGAGGTAGCGGTTGTCGTACTGGTGCAGGAAGCCGCTGGTGGAGGCGCAGGTGACGATGGTTCCGCCGCGCTTGGTGACGTAGACGCTGGCGCCGAAGGTCTCCCGGCCCGGGTGCTCGAAGACGATGTCCGGGTCCTCGCCGCCGGTGAGTTCCCGGATCCGCTCGCCGAAGCGGCGCCACTCGTCCGGGTTCTGGGTCTGCTCGTCGGACCAGAACCGGAAGCCTTCGGCGGAGCGGTCGATGACCAGTTCGGCCCCCATCCGCCGGCACAGTTCCGCCTTCTCGGGCGAGGAGACCACGCAGACCGGGAGCGCCCCACCGTTCAGCGCCATCTGGGTGGCGTAGCCGCCCAGGCCACCCGAGGCACCCCAGATCAGCACCACGTCGCCCTGCTTCATGTTGGCGCCGTGGTGCGACACCAGTTGCCGGTACGCGGTCGAGTTGACCAGACCCGGGCTGGCCGCCTCCTCCCAGCTCAGGTGTCGGGGCTTGGGCATCAGCTGGTTGGCCTTGACCACGGCCAGTTCGGCCAGGCCGCCGAAGTTGGTCTCGAAGCCCCAGATCCGCTGCTGCGGGTCGAGCATCGTGTCGTCGTGACCAGCCGCGTCCTCCAACTCGACCGACAGGCAGTGCGCCACCACCTCGTCGCCCGGCCGCCACCGGCTCACCCCGTCGCCGACCCGGAGCACCACGCCGGCCGCGTCGGAGCCCACCACGTGGTACGGCAGGTCGTGCCGGCGGGCCAGTTCCGAGGTGCGGCCGTAGCGCTGGAGGAACTTGAACGTGGGCAGCGGCTCGAAGATGCTGGTCCACACGGTGTTGTAGTTGATCGCGCTGGCCATGACCGCGACCAGCGCCTCGCCCGGCCCGAGTGCGGGCGTCGGCACCTCCTGGAGGTGCAGCGCCTTGCGCGGGTCCTTGTCCCGGGTGGTCATGCCGTCGAACATCCGGGCCTCCTCGGCCCGGACCACGACGCCCCGGTAGCTCTCCGGTACCGGCAGCCCGGCGACACCGGCCAGTTCCCGTCCCGGGTCGGCCGACCCTTCCGCCGCCATGATGGCTTCGAGGATGTCCTGCACGGTGACCTCCGGTTCTCGGCGCACCCGGCGCGCGGGCCTGGTGCTGCCATCGTCGGCGCCCGGTGCGCCCGACCACCATGTCGGTCCCCGACACATCCGGCCCCGGTCGCACCCTGTGGGGGCGGACGCTACTGAACGGTAGCTTTGGTCGGAAGTCATCTGTGAAAAACTGCATTGGTCAATGAGCGGACCTGTTCGCCGTGCCATCCAACCGCTCACCGCCGTGCTTCCCGGGGTCGTCCGCCTCTTGAGCTTGACGTGTTAAAAGGGGCCCCCTGCTATGCGTCAGGCGTTAAGAAGGGCCCCCTCCTTGCACCTCAGGCGGGTTCGACGAGTTCGACCAGGACGCCGCCGGCGTCCTTCGGATGGACGAAGTTGATCCGTGAGCCGGCGGTGCCGCGCCGCGGCGTCTCGTACAGCAGTCGCAGCCCGCGCTCGCGCAGCGCCGCGCAGGCCGCGTCGACGTCGGCCACGGTGTACGCCACCTGCTGCACGCCCGGGCCGTTGCGGTCGAGGAACTTCGCGATGGTCGACTCCGGGGTCAGCGGGGCGAGCAGTTGCACGCAGCCGCCCTCGGTGGTCGGTCCGACCGCCAGCATCGCCTCGCGGACCCCCTGCTCGACGTTGGTCTCGGTGTGCACGCAGCGCATCCCGAACGTCCGTTCATAGAAGTCGATCGCGGCGTCGAGGTCGGCGACCGCGACCCCGACATGATCGATACGGCGCAGCCCGATGTCTGTGACATAGTCGGCAGCGGGCTCGACGGGGGAGTTCTCAGGCATGACGCTAGTCTGACCGAACGATTGTTAAGGCGTACAGGTCGGCACCCCCTCGGAGGCAGCTATGGCTTCGGTGATCGTCAGTGGCGCACGGACCCCGATGGGGCGCCTGCTGGGCAACCTCAAGGATCTTCCGGCGACGAAGCTCGGCGGTATCGCCATCAAGGCGGCTCTGGAGCGCGCCGGAGTCGCTCCCGACCAGGTGCAGTACGTGATCATGGGGCAGGTGCTCCAGGCCGGCGCCGGGCAGATCCCGGCTCGCCAGGCGGCCGTGGAGGCGGGCATCCCGATGTCCGTGCCCGCCCTGACGATCAACAAGGTCTGCCTCTCCGGGCTCGACGCGATCGCGCTGGCCGACCAGCTGATCCGGGCCGGCGAGTTCGACGTGGTCGTGGCCGGCGGCATGGAGTCGATGACCAACGCCCCGCACCTGCTGCTCGGCCAGCGCGGCGGCTACAAGTACGGCGACGTGGTGATCAAGGACCACATGGCGCTCGACGGGCTGACCGACGCCTGGGACTGCTGCTCGATGGGCGAGTCCACCGAGCGGCACGGCACCACGCACGGCATCACCCGGCAGGAGCAGGACGCCTTCGCCGCAGCCAGCCACCAGCGGGCCGCCGCCGCGCAGAAGAACGGCCACTTCGCCGACGAGATCACCCCGGTGGTCATCCCGCAGCGCAAGGGTGACCCACTGGTGATCAGCGAGGACGAGGGCATCCGTCCGGACACCACCGCCGAGTCGCTGGCCAAGCTCCGCCCGGCCTTCAGCAAGGACGGCACGATCACCGCCGGCAGCGCGTCGCCGATCTCCGACGGTGCCGCCGCGGTGGTCGTGATGAGCAAGGCGAAGGCCAAGGAGCTGGGGCTGACCTGGCTGGCCGAGATCGGGGCGCACGGCAACGTGGCGGGCCCGGACAACTCCCTGCACTCGCAGCCGTCCAACGCCATCCAGCATGCCCTGCGCAAGGGCGGGTTGAGCATCTCCGACCTCGACCTGATCGAGATCAACGAGGCGTTCGCCCAGGTCGGTATCCAGTCCACCCGTGACCTCGGGATCAGCCCGGACAAGGTCAACGTCAACGGCGGCGCGATCGCGCTGGGCCACCCGATCGGCATGTCCGGTGCCCGGCTGGTGCTCACCCTCGCGCTGGAACTCAAGCGACGCGGCGGCGGCACCGGGGCGGCGGCGCTCTGCGGCGGCGGTGGCCAGGGCGACGCGCTGGTCATCCACGTTCCCGACGCCACTGAAACCACTCGGTGAGCGAGTCGAACGCGAACGTCCCGGCCGCGGTCACCGGATCGGTGCGCCGTAGCCGGGACGTACCCATGCTGGTCGAGCGGGCCCGCGAGGGTGACCCACGCGCGGTGGCCCGGTTGATCACCCTGGTCGAGTCGGGCGACGAGACGGTGCCGAGCATCGCCGCGGCGCTCGCCCCCTACGCCGGTCAGGCCCAGGTGGTCGGCCTGACCGGTTCCCCCGGGGTGGGCAAGTCGACCACCACCAACGAGCTGGTGCGCGCGCTGCGGGCCCGGGGGCACCGGGTGGGCGTGCTGGCCATCGACCCGTCCAGCCCGTTCACCGGCGGCGCGATCCTCGGCGACCGGGTGCGGATGCAGGACCATGCCACCGATCCGGGCGTCTACATCCGCTCGATGTCCAGCCGGGGGCACCTCGGCGGGCTGTCGGCGGCCACTCCGCAGGCGGTGCGGGTGCTGGAGGGCGCCGGCTGCGACGTGGTGCTGGTCGAGACCGTCGGGGTGGGGCAGGCCGAGGTCGAGGTGGCCTCGCTGGCCGACACCACCCTGGTGCTGCTGGCACCCGGGATGGGCGACGCGATTCAGGCGGTCAAGGCCGGCATCCTGGAGATCGCCGACATCTTCGTGGTCAACAAGGCGGACCGCGACGGCGCCGACGCGACCGTCCGGGACATCCAGGGCATGATCGCCCTCGGCGAGCGCGGGCCGGGTCAGTGGCGTCCGCAGGTGGTGCGGGCGGTGGCCGTCCGCGCCGAGGGGATCGACGACATCGCCGCGGCGATCGACAAGCACCGTGGCTGGCTGGTCGAGCACGACGAGCTGCGCCGCCGCCGCGAGGCGCGGGCCGCCGCCGAGATCGAGGCCATCGCGCTCGGCACGCTGCGCGCCCGGATCGGCTCGCTGCGCGACGGTACGCACCTGCCGGCGCTCGCCGCCGAGGTGGCGGCCGGCGCGACCGACCCGTACGCCGCCGCCGACGCGTTGCTGGCCCAGCTTTCCGGCTGAACAGAGTCCACTGCGGACCGGCTCGGACGGTTACGCTCGCACCGCCCCGCAGAGCGCGTGGGGTGGTGTGACGGCCGCTGGAGAGAGCATGGACCACGAGATGACGCAGGAGTTGCCGATGACGCCGGACGCAGTGGCGGGTGGTCGTACCGACATCTCGGACGAGGTGGTGGAGAAGATCGCGGTGGCCGCGGCGAAGGCGGTGCCCGGTGTGGCCGAACTGGGCGGCGACCTCGCCCGGTTCTTCAACGCGGTGCTCGACCGGGTCGGGCTGGACCAGGTGGGCGACGCGCGGCGGGGCTGCTCGGCCCACGTCACCGATGGTGCCGCGGTGGTCAACCTGGTCATCGTGATCGACGCCGGGCACGCGGTGCCCGAGGTGACCGCGGCGGTGCGGGCCGGGGTGACCCAGGCGGTCGAGGCGTACGGGCTGCGGGTCGACGAGATCAACATCCGGGTGGACGACGTGGCCATCGGCGGGCCGGCGGCCTGAGTCGGCCCAGCTCGGGTTACCGGTCGGTACGAAGTTCCTTATCGATCGTTCAGGTAAGGGCTCTACACTCGACGTGCAATCAAGGACTCGAGGAGGAGCCCGGGGATGAACGCCGACGAGATCGCCGCCGGACGGGCCCGCTGGCAGGCCCGGTACGACGCCGCGCGCAAGCGGGACGCCGACTTCACCACGCTCTCCGGGATGCCCGTCGAGCCGGTCTACGGCCCCCCGGATGGTGCCGGGTACCCGGGCTTCGACCGGATCGGCTGGCCGGGCGAGTTTCCGTACACCCGGGGCCTCTACCCCACCGGCTACCGGGGGCGGACCTGGACCATCCGGCAGTTCGCCGGCTTCGGCAACGCCCGGCAGACCAACGAGCGCTACAAGATGATCCTCGGCGCGGGTGGCGGCGGCCTCTCGGTCGCCTTCGACATGCCCACCCTGATGGGCCGCGACTCCGACGACCCGCAGTCCCTCGGTGAGGTCGGCCACTGCGGGGTGGCGGTGGACAGCGCCGCCGACATGGAGGTCCTCTTCGACGGCATCGACCTGGCCGGGGTCACCACCAGCATGACCATCTCCGGCCCGGCCGTGCCGGTGTTCTGCATGTACCTGGTCGCCGCCGAGCGGCAGGGCGCCGACCTGTCGAAGCTCGACGGCACCCTGCAGACCGACATCTTCAAGGAGTACATCGCGCAGAAGGAGTGGCTGTTCGACCCCGAGCCGCACCTGCGCCTGATCGGCGACCTGATGGAGTACTGCGCCCGGGAGATCCCCCGCTACAAGCCGCTGTCGGTCTCCGGCTACCACATCCGGGAGGCCGGGTCGACGGCCGCGCAGGAGCTGGCGTACACCCTCGCCGACGGCTTCGGCTACGTCGAACTCGGGCTGTCGCGGGGGCTCGACGTCAACGTCTTCGCCCCCGGCCTGAGCTTCTTCTTCGACTCGCACGTCGACTTCTTCGAAGAGATCGCCAAGTTCCGCGCCGCCCGCCGGATCTGGGCCCGCTGGCTGCGCGACGTCTACGGCGCGACCAGTGAGAAGGCGCTCTGGCTGCGGTTCCACACGCAGACCGCCGGGGTGTCGCTGACCGCGCAGCAGCCGGTCAACAACGTGGTACGCACCGCCGTCGAGGCGCTCGCCGCGGTGCTCGGCGGTACCAACTCGCTGCACACCAACGCCCTGGACGAGACCCTCGCGCTGCCGACCGACGAGTCGGCCGAGATCGCCCTGCGTACCCAGCAGGTGCTGATGGAGGAGACCGGGGTGGTCAACGTGGCCGACCCGCTCGGTGGCTCGTGGTACGTCGAGGCGCTCACCGACCGGATCGAGGCCGAGGCGGAGGAGATCTTCGCCCGGATCCGCGCGCTGGGCGGCGAGGGCCCGCACGCCATAGGCCCGATGACCTCGGGCATCCTGCGCGGCATCGAGGACGGCTGGTTCACCGGCCAGATCGCCGAGTCGGCCTTCGTGTACCAGCAGGCGCTGGAGAAGGGCGACAAGAAGATCGTCGGCGTCAACTGCCACACCGGCACGGTCGCCAAGGAGTTGGAGATCCTGCGCATCTCGCACGAGGTGGAGCTGGAGCAGCGCCGGGTGCTCGCCGACCGCAAGACCGGCCGGGACGACGCCAAGGTGCGCGCCGCGATCGAGGCGATGGTGGCGGTGAGCCGTACCGAGGGGAACATGATCCCCGCGATGCTGGACGCGGTCCGGGCCGAGGCCACGCTCGGCGAGATCTGCGACGCGCTGCGCGGCGAATGGGGCGTTTACCGCGAGCCGGCGCGGTTCTGACACCGACCCCGGCGGGGCGGCTGACCGGCCACCCCGCCGGCCTGATCGGCACGGGTGACAGTGGCAACTGTCGGGGCCGCGGTTGATCTGAGTTCGGCAGATCGCGTGCGAGACTAGGTAACCATGAGCGACCCACGGATCACCTCGTCGATCTTCACCCGCGGCGCGGTCGACCTCAGCGCGCTGCGCACCCCTGCACCCAGCCCCACCCCGGCACCGGCTCAGGCAGGTCCCCCCGCCGGAGCGCCCGGCGGTTCCGTCGGCGGCGTGAACGTCGTCGATGTGACCGAGGCGACCTTCCAAGCCGAGGTCCTGGAGCGCTCGCTGACCACACCCGTGGTGGTGGATTTCTGGGCCGAGTGGTGCCAGCCCTGCAAGCAGCTCTCGCCGGTGCTGGAGCGGCTGGCGGTGGAGGGCGGCGGTGCGTGGGTGCTCGCCAAGGTCGATGTGGACGCCAACCCGCGACTGGCGCAGATGTTCCGGGTCCAGGGCATCCCGATGGTGTACGCGGTGGTCGGCGGGCAGCCGGTCGACGCCTTCTCCGGGGTGGTACCCGAGCCGCAGCTGCGGCAGTGGATCCAGGCGGTGCTCAAGGCCGGCGGGGTGGCCGTGGCCGAGCCGGAAGACCCCCGCCTGGACGAGGCGGACGATGCCCTGATGAGCGGCGACCTGGACGTCGCCGAGCAGGCGTACCGGAAGATCCTGGCCGAGACCCCGACGGACGCCGCGGCCGAGGCCGGGCTGGCCCAGGTCGGGCTCGCCCGCCGGGTGGCCGGCGTCGACCCGCAGGCGGCGCTCGCCGCGGCGACCGACCCCGACGACGTCGACGCCCAGCTGCTGGCCGCCGACATCGAGGTGCTCAGCGGGCTGGCCGAGCAGGCGTACCAGCGGCTGGTGGGGCTGGTCCGCCGCACCGCCGGCGACGACCGGGAGAAGACGCGCCAGCACCTCGTCGGGCTGTTCACCATCGCCGGGCCGGAGGACCCCGCGGTCGCCTCGGCCCGCCGGGCCCTGGCCAGCGCCCTGTTCTGAGCCACCTGCGACGCCAGCGCGGGCCGGCCTGACGGCCGGCCCGCCCGAGACCGGAGGACGGGAGCCCATGTGAGCGCGAGGAGTGAGCTTGCGAGCCCCGCAGTCGCGAACGACAGCGGCTCATGATGCGCCGGATCGCCGTCCTCGACGCGCCGAGCAACCTCGGCCTGCGTCCACCCACGCCGACCTCGGTCCCGGGTTGCGCGAAGGCGCCCGGGGCACTACGCGACCAGGGGCTGCTGCCCCGGTTGCGGGCCCGCGACGCCGGCTGCCTGACCGCGCCCCGCTACGACGCCGGTGACTGGCGGCCGGGCGACGGCGTGTGTCACGCGCGGGAGATCGCCGACTACTCGGTGGCGCTGGCCGACCGGCTCGGCGCGATCATCGACCGGGGGGAGTTCCCCGTCGTCCTCGGCGGGGACTGCTCGATACTGCTCGGCTCGGCGCTGGCCATGCACCGGCTCGGTGAGGCGGTCGGCGGGCGGATCGGCCTGGTCTTCGTCGACGGCCACTCCGACTTCCGGCACCCCGGCAACGCCTCCTACGTGGGCGCGGCGGCGGGCGAGGACCTCGCCCTGGTCACCGGCCGGGGCCAGGCCGACCTGGCGGCCATCGAGGGGCGGCGCCCCTACTTCCGGGACATCGACGTGGTGGTGCTCGGCATCCGCGCGCAGGACGAGTACCGGCTCGACCTCCAGGCCGCCGGGATCATCACCAGACCGGTGCCGGCGCTGCGCGCCGAGGGCGCGGCGCGTACCGCGCAGTGGGCGCACGAGCAGCTCGCCGACTGCGCCGGCTACTGGGTGCACATCGACGTGGACGTGCTCGACCCGGCCGTGATGCCGGCGGTCGACGCCCCCGACCCCGGCGGCATCGCCTTCGCCGAGCTGGAGATCCTGCTCGCCGGGCTGGTCGACACCCCGCACTGCCTCGGCGTGGAGTTGACCGTCTTCGACCCCGACTACGACCCGGACGGCGGGTACGCCGCCGAGATCGTCAACACCGTGGTGGCCGGCCTGCGCCCAGTCACCGCCCCGAAGCCGGTGCCGCCCCGGGCGCGTCGTGAGGAGCACGACCGCTCCGCGCCCGCGCCCCGCCGGCCCGCCGGCCGTCCCGGCCTGCCGCTCACACCTGGCCCGGCTGGGCCGGCTTCGCTCGTGCCGGGTACACCTGGGCTGGGCTCGGAGGGTGTCGAGGCGCCGGTACCGGACGGCCGCGATCCGGTTCCCGACGATCGGCACCTGGACGGCGCCGGTGCCCAGACGGAGGACGACGCCCGCCCCGCGTCCGCTCCTGGCGGCCTGACCGCCTGATTGCCGGCGACCGTCGATCTTGGACAGTTTCCGCTCGGAGGAGTCAACGGAAACTGTCCAAGATCGCGAGCGGACCCGGCCGGGTCCGGGTCAGCGGGACAGGGCGCGCAGGAATCGTTCAGCGATCGGCACCGCGGTGCCGCTGCCGGAGCCGCCCTTCTCGACGAAGACCGCGAACGCCACGTCGCCCTGCCAGCCGACGAACCAGGCGTGCGTGTTCTTCGGGTTGTCGTCGTACTCGGCGGTGCCGGTCTTGCCGTGTACCGGCTCGCCTGGAACGTCCTTCAACGCGGTCCCGGTGCCGCTGGTGACGACCTCGCGCATCATCGCCCGGACCGCCGCCACCGCCTCGGGCTTCAGCTCCGGACCCGGCTCGGCCGCCCCCTCTGGGGCGGGGTCGAGGACCAGCTTCGGCGGGGTGAAGCCGCCCTTGGCCACCGCTGCGGTCGCCGCTGCCATCGCCAGTGGGCTGACCAGGGTCGTACCCTGGCCGATCGCGGCGGCCGCCTGCTCGGTGGCGCCGCCGTTGGCCGAGACCTGTCCGGTGAACGCGTCCAGGCCCACCTCCCACTTGCCCTCCAGGCCGAGGGTGCGGCCGGTGGCGGCGAGACCGTCGGCGCCGAGTTGCGGAGCGAGGGCCGCGAAGGCGGTGTTGCAGGACTTGGCGAAGTCGGTGCGGAACGGCACCTTGCCGAGGGCGAAGTCGTTGGAGTTCTTGAACGACCGCCCGTCCACGGTGAACGTCTTGGGGCAGTCGACGGTGGTGTCCGGGGTCACCGCGTCGCGTTCCAGCAGCCCGAGCGCGCTGACCATCTTGAACGTGGAGCCGGGCGGTACCTGCGCGGTGAAGGCCAGGTTCTCCCCGGCGGCGCCGGGGCCGTTTGCGGCGGCGAGCACGGCGCCGTCGCTGATGCGTACGGCCACCAGGGCGGAGCGTCGACGCTCGCCGCGCAGCGCCTGGTCGGCTGCGTTCTGGGTGGCCACGTCGAGGGTGGTCTTTACCGGCTCGCCGGGCTGCGGCTCGCGCCGGAACAACACGGTGTCGGTGGGCTCAAGCGTCCCGTCGGGGCCCGGCCGCTTGATGATCACGGAGAGCCCCGGTACGCCGCCCAGCCGCTCGTCCCACCGGCCCTGCAATCCGCCGTGGCCGACCATGTCACCGGGGAAGTAGCGGTCGGGGAACTTCTCCAGATCGTCGGCCTGCGCCGGGTCGACCGTGCCGAGCACCGCCCGGGCGAACTCGCGGGTGGGGGCGAGTTGCAGCTTGTCGGTGGGGAACTTCGTCCCCGGCAGGTCGTAGATGCGTGACTTGATCTGCCGGTACGCCTCGTCGCGCAGAGTGACCACCTCGACGAACGCGTCCGGTTTCGCCTCTTCGAGCCGCTTGGGCAGGTCGGACAGGTCGACCGGCGGGGTGATCGCCGGCCGGATCGCGCGGAACGCGGCGTCCAGTTCGCGGATCATCGCCTGGACGTCGGTCACCTCGCTGGGCTGCAGTCCCACCCTGACCACCGGGCGTGGCGTTATGAGCGGCTTGCCGGCACCGTCGAGCACCCCGGCCCGTTGTGCGGTGTTCCGCCGCAGCCCGAGCCGGTCCCCTCGGGTGAGCTGTTCGTGTACGACCTGCGGCTCCCAGATCACCTGCCACGCGTCGTCCCGGCCCTGGGTGAGCCGGACCTGCCGGTCGTATGTCCAATTCGTCTCGCCCGGCAACGCCCACTCGACCCGGATGGTGGCCGTCGCGGCGTTGTGGACCACCTCGGGGTCACCGCGCAGGCTCAGCGCCGGTGGGGTGCCGGCCAGTTCGCCGGAGAGTTCCTTGATCTCCTGCGCGACGGCGTCGGCCGCGATCTTCGCGCCGGTCGGGTCGACGAAGCCGACCGCCTGCAGGTTGCCGGAGCGCCAACCCTCCAGGAAGGCGTCCACGCTGCGTTGCGGCCCGTCCTCGCCGGAGCAGGCGACCAGGGTGGTCGAGGCGATCAGGCAGGCGGCGACGGCGGCGAGTCGTGACTTTGTGCGACGAATTCGTTGCGGGTGGCGCATAGGGGTGTCTTCCTCCTGGTCGGGCTGCCCTGCACGCTAGTACGCCGACGCACCCGGGTTTGCCCCTCCCGTGCCCGGTCGGAGCCAAAGACCGTGCCGTGACCAGGTGATGAACAACTTCAGGCGGGGTAATCGGGATCCGGCCGAACCTCGTACCGCAACGGGTGAAAGGACGATCTCCCGATCCGGAAGTCCGGCCGGTGGTCCGCCGACGGAGGGACCGATCGGTCGGCCTAGGCTTGGCGGCGAGAGTGACCCACAACGCTGTGGGTCGAGGGGAGTGGCACCGATGGACCGGCGTCCGGCGATCAAACCGGGACCCGACCTCCGGCAGGCTGACACCAGCCGGGACGACAGCTTCGATTCGGCGACCGACGGAGACGGCTTGGGCCGACTCGACACAGGAGTGACCGGGATGACCGGTTCGAGTATCGACACCCTCTACGACCTGGGTCTGCCGCCGGAGGCGCTGGCGGACGACGTGGAGGACGCCGAACTCGACGAGCCGGTACCGAACGCAGAGCGGCTCGTGGCGCAGGCGGTCGCACTGGCCGGCGACGACCACGACGCGGCGACCCTGGTGGGCCGGTTCTGGCGGTTCGCGCCGGACGAGGAGCTGATCGGGTTCACCGCCGAGGAGATGCTCGACGCCGCCCGCGCTCACCGGGAGCTGGCCAAGCAGCGGGTGCCCGGCGAGTTGAAGTTGCGGATCCACTCACCCGACGCGGAGCAGCACCACAGCGTCGTCGAGATCGTCACCGACGACATGCCGTTCCTGGTCGACTCGGTGACCGCCCTGCTCAACACCCACCACCTGGACGTCCACCTGCTGGTCCACCCGCTGGTCGTGGTGCGCCGGGAGCCGCTCGGCCGGCTGGTCGAGGTGGCGGCCGACGTCGAGCCGGACGACGCGATCGACGGCGACCTGGTCGAGAGCTGGATGCGGATCGAGATCGATCCGGTCCGCGACCCGGAGGAGCGGGACAAGCTGCGCCGGGAGTTGCAGCGGGTGCTCACCGACGTGCGGGAAGCCGTCGAGGACTGGCCGAAGATGCGCCAGCGGGCCCTCTCGCTCGCCGACGATCTGGCCGCCGCGCGTACCAGCGACAACCGGCCGCCGGTGCCCGAGAAGGACATCACCGACTCGGTGGAGCTGCTGCGCTGGCTCGCGCACGACCACTTCACCTTCCTCGGCTACCGGGAGTACCGGCTGGTGCCGGACTCGTCCGAGGGCGGGCCGGCGCTGGAGGCGGTGCTCGGCACCGGGCTGGGCATCCTGCGGTCCGATTCGCCGGAGGCCCGCGCGCTGTCGTCGATGACGCCGGAGGCGCACGAGAAGGTCACCGAGAAGCGCCTTTTGATCATCACGAAGGCGAACTCGCGGGCCACGGTGCACCGCTCGGCGTACCTGGACTACATCGGTTTCAAGATCTTCGACGAGAACGGTGAGGTGGTGGGCGAGCGGCGGTTCCTCGGCCTTTTCTCCACCGCCGCGTACCGCACCAGCGTGCAGGAGCTGCCGGTGGTCCGGCGCAAGGTCGCCGAGGTGCTGGACCGCTCCGGGCTCAGCCTGCGCAGCCACTCGGGCAAGGATCTGCTCCAGATCCTGGAGACCTACCCGCGCGACGAGCTGTTCCAGATCAAGACCGACGACCTCTACCACGCGGTGATCGGCGTACTGCGGATGGCCGGTCGCCGGCAGTTGCGGGTCTTCCTGCGCCGGGACGCGTACGGGCGGTTCATCTCCTGCCTGATCTACCTGCCCCGGGACCGGTTCACCACCCAGAACCGGCTGCGCATGCAGGACATCCTGCTGCGCGAGCTGAACGGCGTCGGGGTCGACTACACCACCCGGGTCACCGAGTCGATGCTGGCCCGGGTGCACTTCATCGTCCGTACCGACCCGACCAGCCCGCCCGGGGACATCGACGCCGATCTGCTCGCCGAGGAGCTGGCCGACGCCACCCGGCTGTGGGACGACGACTACCGGCTGGTGCTGGAGCGCAAGCTCGGCGACGAGCAGGCCAAACACCTGTTCGGCCGGTACGCCGACGCGTTCCCGGAGGGCTACAAGGACGGGCACACGCCGTACGAGGCGATGAAGGACCTGGCCAAGCTGGAGCTGCTGGAGGAGCCCGGCCAGCTGGAGATGCACCTGTTCCGCAAGCAGCTGATGCCGCGTGCCGGCGGCCGGGGGCCGGACATCGACGAGTCGATGGACGTCCGGTTCAAGGTCTACCGGTACGGCGAGCCGATGATGCTGTCGGCGGTGCTGCCGGTGCTGCACTCGCTCGGCGTACGGGTGGTCGACGAGCACCCGTACGAGGTGGAACGCGTCGACGGCCGGATCTGGCTGTACGACTTCGGGCTGCGACTGCCCGAGGCCCACCAGGAGCTGGCCGAGGTACGCCCGCATGTCGAGAACGCCTTCGCGGCGGCCTGGCGGGGCGAGGCCGAGGTGGACCGCTTCAACGAGTTGGTGCTGCGCGCCGGGCTCACTTGGCGCCAGGTGGTGGTGCTGCGGGCGTACGCGAAGTACCTGCGCCAGACCGGCACGGTGTTCTCGCAGGACTACATGGAGTCGACGTTCATCGCGTACCCGCGCATCGCCACGCTGCTGGTGCAGCTGTTCGAGACGCGGTTCGAGCCGGGCGGGCTCGACACCGAGCAGCGCGAGCAGCGCAGCGCCGACCTGGTGGCAGACATCCGCGCCGCGCTCGACGACGTGGCCAGCCTCGACCAGGACCGGATCCTGCGGTCGTACCTGACCCTGATCCAGGCCACCCTGCGGACCAGCTTCTACCAGAAGCCGATCGGCGGACGGCCCAAGCCGTACGTGGCGTTCAAGCTCGACCCGCAGGCGATCCCCGAGCTGCCCGCACCGCGGCCGAAGTTCGAGATCTTCGTGTACTCGCCCCGGTTCGAGGGCGTGCACCTGCGGTTCGGGCCGGTGGCCCGGGGCGGCCTGCGCTGGTCGGACCGGCGGGAGGACTTCCGCACCGAGGTGCTCGGCCTGGTCAAGGCGCAGATGGTGAAGAACGCCGTGATCGTGCCGGTGGGCGCCAAGGGCGGCTTCGTGCTCAAGCAGAAGCCGGGCGACCGGGACGAGGCCGTCGTCTGCTACAAGGAGTTCATCTCCGCGCTGCTGGACGTCACCGACAACATCGCGGCCGGCGAGATCGTGCCGCCCGAGGACGTGGTCCGGCACGACGGCGACGACCCGTACATGGTGGTGGCGGCGGACAAGGGCACCGCGACCTTCTCCGACATCGCCAACGAGATCTCGATCGCGCACAACTTCTGGATGGGCGACGCCTTCGCCTCCGGCGGCTCCGCCGGCTACGACCACAAGAAGATGGGCATCACCGCCCGGGGCGCGTGGGAGTCGGTCAAGCGGCACTTCCGCGAGATGGGCCACGACACCCAGAGCCAGGACTTCACCGTTGTCGGTGTCGGCGACATGTCCGGTGACGTGTTCGGCAACGGCATGCTGCTGTCGGAGCACATCCGGCTGGTGGCCGCCTTCGACCACCGGCACATCTTCCTGGACCCGGACCCGGACGCGGCCACCTCGTACCGCGAACGGAAGCGGTTGTTCGAGCTGTCCCGGTCGACCTGGGAGGACTACAACCCCGAGCTGATCTCCGACGGCGGCGGCGTCTACCCGCGTACGGCGAAGTCGGTGCCGGTGTCGCCGCAGGTCCGCGCGGTGCTCGGGTTGGACGACGACGTCGAGCAGATCAGCCCGCAGGAGCTGATGAAGGCCATCCTCACCGCGCCGGTCGACCTGTTCTGGAACGGCGGCATCGGCACCTACGTCAAGGCGTCCAGCCAGACCAACGCCGAGGTGGGCGACAAGTCCACCGACGCGATCCGGGTCAATGGCAAGGATCTGCGCTGCCGGGTCGCCGGCGAGGGCGGCAACCTGGGCTGGACCCAGCTCGGCCGGATCGAGTACGCGCTTGCCGGCGGGCGGATCTACACCGACTTCATCGACAACGCGGCTGGGGTGGACTGTTCCGACCACGAGGTGAACATCAAGATCCTGCTGAACACGGCGGTCGCCGACAACGAGCTGACCGTCCCCGAGCGGGACGAGCTGCTGGCGCGGATGACCGACGAGGTCGCCGTGCTGGTGCTGCGGGACAACTACGACCAGGCGCGGGCGATCAACAACTCGCAGGCCCAGGCCGCATCGTTGCTACCGGTGCACCGGCGCATGATCACCGAGCTGGAGCGCTCCGGCACGCTGGACCGGGCGCTGGAGGCGCTGCCGCCGGACGAGGAACTGGCGGTACGGGCCGAGTCCGGGCTGACCGCGCCGGAGTTCGCGGTGCTGCTGGCGTACGTGAAGATCGCGCTGGAGAAGGAGATCCTCGCCGAGGGCCTGGCCGACGAGGAGTGGACCGGCGACGTGCTGGTCAACTACTTCCCGACCCCGATGCGGGAGCGGTTCGCCGACCGGATGGGCCGGCACCGGCTGCGCCGCGACATCGTGACCACGGTGCTGGTCAACGAGGCGATCAACCGGGGCGGCATCTCGTTCGTCTTCCGAGTGGTCGAGGAGACCGCGGCCACGGCGGCGGACGTGATCCGGGCGTACGTGGTGGTCCGCGAGGTGTTCGGGCTGCGCCAGCTCTGGGACGACGTCGAGGCGCTGGACAACCGGATCGACCCGGAGTTGCAGACCAACGTCTACCTGGACACCCGGCGGCTGCTCGACCGCGCGGTGCGCTGGCTGGTGACCAACCGCCGTTCGCCGATCGACGTGCGGGCGGAGATCGACCGGCTGCGTGGCGGCGTGGCCCGGCTGTTGCCGCAGTTGGAGACGCTGTTCTACGGCAGCGAGCGGGAGGCGATCGCGGCGCACATCGACTCGATGACCGAGCGTGGCCTGCCCCGCGAGCTGGCCGAGCAGAGCACCCGGCTGATGTACAGCTTCGGCCTGCTCGACGTGGTGGAGACCGCAGCCGGCACCGACCGGGAGGTGAGCGAGGTGGCCTCGGTCTACTTCGTGCTCTCCGACCGGTTCCGGGTGGACGCGCTGCTGTCGAAGATCTCGCTGCTGCCCCGCGAGGACCGGTGGCAGACGTTGGCGAGAATGGCGCTGCGCTACGACCTGTACGCCGCGTTGGCCGCGCTCACCGCGGAGGTGCTCGACTCCACACCGGGCGACCTTCCGCCGCAGGAGCGGGTGCAGCAGTGGGAGCAGTCGAACGCGACCTCGATCCACCGGGCCGAACGGGCGATGGGCGAGTTCGACGAGTCACGCGCCGACCTGGCTGCCCTCTCGGTGCTCCTGCGCCAGATCCGCACCCTGGTCCGCACCTCGTCCGCCACCTGACCACCCCACCCGTTGGCCCGGCGACTTCCGTCGCCGGGCCAACGGCTTTGGCGGCTCATTCGCCGCGGGGTCATTCGATAAGCGAGGCGAAGACGACCACGTTGTCGGGGTAGCTGCGGGCCACCTCGTCGAACTGGCCACCGCAGGTGACCACGCGCAGCCCGGGCCGGTCGCTCGGGCCGTACACCTGCTCGGTGGGGAAGGCGTTCTTCGGGTGGGCCGAGACCGAATCCACCCGGAAGTTGGCCGGACGCCCGTCCTCGCGGTTGACCGTGATGGTGTCGCCGGGTTGCAGGGCGCCGAGGGAGAAGAAGACAGCGGGGCCGATCGCCGCCGAGTCGACGTGCCCGACGATGACCGCGTTGCCCACCTCGCCCGGGCTCGGGCCCGGTTCGTACCAGCCGGCGAGCCAGGCCTGATCCAGCGGGGGCACCTGTACGGTGCCGTCGGGATTGGTGCCGAGCCTCATGATCTCCGCGTTGACGCCGATCCGGGGAATGCTGATCGTGGTGGGGGCGGAACGCGGCAGCCCGGCCACCGGTGGCGGGTCCGCGCCGTCGAGGTCGGCGTCCTCGAACGGCGCGGCCGAGGTGGGCGTCCCCGCCCTCGCCTGGGCCAGGGGCTGGGGCTGGGGTGGGCGGACGGATTCGGCGGTCTTCAGCGAGGCGCCGATCAGCCCGGATCCCACCATGGCCAGCAGTACGACGACGACGGCGCCGACGGCGCGCCACGGATAACCGTGGCGGCCGCCGGCCCATCTCGCCGTCAGGTCAGGACGTGAACTCATCAGCCCGACGCCGGCGCATCAGCACGAGGCCACCGAGGGCGGCCGCGCCGACCATGCTCGCCCCGGCGGTGGCCAGGCCGCCGTTGGCGCCGGTGGCGATGCCGCCGTCGCCACCGTCAACCCCGCCGTGCGGCAGGACGACCAGCTCGCCCACGCCGCAGGAGCCTTCCAGCTTGTACGTGCCGGGCTTGGCGTCCCTGGAGATCCGGGCCTCGCCGAAGAAGACGAAGTCCTTCTTGTGCTCCCAGCCGTCGTCCTTGCCGTGCTCGGACTTCTCGTTCTTGTGGTCGCGGTCTTCCTTGCCGTGCTCGTCCTTCTCGCCGCGCTCGTGGTCCTCGCGGCCCGCCCAGTCGCGGTCGTCGACGTCGGAGGCACCGCCACCCATGCCGTCCTCCGCCGCGGACTGGTCCGCCGACTCTGCCGAGTCCGACCACTCGTCGCCGCCGGTCCAGTCCTTGCGGTCCTTGTCGAGGTCCCGGTCCTGGTCCTTGTCCCGGTCCTGGTCCTTGTCCCGGTCCTGGTCCTTGTCCCGGTCCTTGTGGTCCTTGTCCCGGTCCTGGTCCTTGTCCCGGTCCTTGTGGTCCTTGTCCCAGTCCTGGCCCTTGTCCCAGTCCTTGTGGTCGCGGTCCTTGTCGTGGTCGCGGTCCTTGTCGTGGTCGCGGTCCTTGTCGTGGTCGCGGTCCTTGTCGTGGTCCCGGTCCTTGTCGCGGTCCTTGTGGTCGCGGTCCTTGTCCCCGTCCTTGTGGGCCGGTTCGAGCTTGACCTTGCCGGTGACCTTGGACCAGACGAAGGGGTGCTCCTGCGGCTGCTCGCACACCTGCACCAGCTTGATCTCTTCGCCCGGCTTGGCGGCGTGCGGCTTGGCGAAGACCTTGCCTTCGTCGTCGCGGGGGTGGCCGTCGGCGAACGCCGCACCGGGCGCGAACACCAGCAGGGACGCACCGCCGAGCGCAGCACCCGCAACGACCTTCCCCAGCATCTTCTTAGCCATGACCTGTGTCACTCCATCCCTGGTTGTCCTGCGGCTGGTAACAACCGAGCCAGAACCGACGTTAGACCGTTTCGCGGCTTATGCAGGGAAAGATTCGTGTTCTGGCATTTATTCAATCTGCGGGTTGATCGGTGCCCGTTGGCCGTGGTGTGCCGACCCATGCCGGAATGGGGCGCCTGGTCAGCCGGCCGCCCTGCCGGTCCGTGTCGGCCGCCGACGGTGGGTGAGGGGTCGTGGGATGGGGGGTGGCTCGGTAGGGTTTCGAAAATATCGAACCATTGCCATGGAAGCGCTCCCATGCAAGAATCGCTGCACGCGGTTCGGGGGAGCCACACCGCGCAGGCAGGTGTCGAGGGCAGCCGGATTCTCCGGACGACCACCCGCCGCCGACCGGTGACGCCGGTCGTCGCACCACCACCAAACGCCCGTCCGGGCCGGGCGCTCCCGAAGAATCCCGTTGGCACCGGCGGTCGTCCGCGCAGGACGCCCCTCGGGCCACGTGCCGGGCCGTACGCGGATCCGGTCTCGCCCAAGGAGATCAGTGGCATGAATGTGTGGAGAAGGCTGTCCGGCCGACGCCGGGCCGTCGCGCTGGCCGGCGTGAGCGCGCTGGTCGCGGGCGGTTTGGTGACGATTCCGGTCACCGCGGCGCACGCGGCTACGCAGTGCGCCGTCACGTACACGACGAACGACTGGCAGGGCGGATTCACCGCCAACCTCACCATCACGAACACCGGCGACCCGCTCAACGGCTGGACGCTCGGCTTTACGTTCCCCGATGCCAACCAGCGTGTCCAGCAGGGCTGGGCGGCCCGGTGGAGCCAGTCGGGCCGCAACGTGACCGCGCAGAACGAGTCCTACAACGGCTCACTGGCCACCGGTGCCAGCGCCAGCATCGGTTTCAACGGCAGCTGGGGCAGCAGCAACCCGCGCCCCACCTCGTTCACGATCAACGGGGTGACCTGCGGCGGAACGCCCCCGCCCACCACGCCTCCGCCCACGACTCCTCCGCCGACCACGCCTCCGCCCACGACTCCTCCGCCGACCACGCCGCCTCCCGGCGGGCGGGTGGACAACCCCTACCTGAACGCCCGTGGGTACGTGAACCCGGAGTGGAAGGCCAAGGCCGAGTCGGTCAGCGGCGGCAACCGGGTGTCGAACACCCCGACCGGGGTGTGGATCGACCGGATCGCGGCGATCAACGGCACCCCGGACAGCCAGTCCAACGGCCCGATGGGCGTGCGTGACCACCTGGACGAGGCGCTGCGCCAGGGCGCGCAGTACATCCAGTTCGTCATCTACAACCTGCCCGGCCGCGACTGTTCGGCGCTCGCCTCGAACGGCGAACTGGGCCCGAACGAGCTGCCGAAGTACAAGGCGCAGTACATTGACCCGATCGCGGCGATCCAGGGTGACGCGAAGTACCGCAACCTGCGGATCATCAACATCGTCGAGATCGACTCGCTGCCGAACATCGTGACCAACGTGTCCGGTCGCCCCGGTGGCACCGCCATGTGCGACACGGTCAAGGCCAACGGCGCGTACGTCCAGGGTGTCGGGTACGCCATCGCCAAGCTTGGTGCGATCCCGAACGTCTACAACTACATCGACGCCGGTCACCACGGCTGGCTCGGTTGGGACGACAACTTCGGCCCGTCGGCCGCGATCCTGCGGGAGGCCGCCGGTGCCTCCGGCGCCAGCCCGGCCAACGTGCACGGCTTCATCGTCAACACCGCCAACTACTCGGCGTTGAAGGAGCCGTACTTCACCATCAACGACCGCCCGAACGGCCAGGACGTCCGCCAGGCCAAGTGGGTCGACTGGAACCGCTACGTGGACGAGCTCTCGTTCGCCCAGGCGTTCCGGCAGGAACTCGTCCGCCGTGGCTTCGACAGCAACATCGGCATGCTGATCGACACGTCCCGTAACGGTTGGGGCGGCACCGCCCGGCCCACCGGCCCGGGTCCGCAGACCAGTGTGGACGCCTACGTGGACGGTGGCCGGGTCGACCGGCGGATCCACACCGGCAACTGGTGCAACCAGTCGGGTGCCGGCCTGGGCGAGCGGCCGAGGGCGAACCCGGAGCCGGGCATCGACGCGTACGTCTGGATCAAGCCCCCGGGTGAGTCGGACGGCTCCAGCCGGGAGATCCCCAACAACGACGGCAAGGGCTTCGACCGGATGTGCGACCCGACCTACACCGGTAACGCCCGCAACGGCAACAACCGCACCGGCGCCCTGCCGGACGCCCCGATCTCGGGTGCCTGGTTCCCGGCGCAGCTCTCCGAGCTGATGCGTAACGCGTACCCGGCGCTGTGACGGCGGTCAGGCACACCCGTCGCCGGCAGTAGGTGAGGCGCTGCCGCGCGGCAGGTTCCCCCGGGCCCCTGGTCCGACCGAACCGGTCGGACCAGGGGCCCCTCTCGACGTACGGCCCGCAGCCACCTGCCGGCCGTCCCGTGGGCCGGACGCACCGGTCCGGTCCCGGGTCGTCGACCCGCTGGTCAGGGCACGGTCTTCTCGATCGCCGCCCGGCCGGTCTCGTCCAGCTCGCGCCGGGCCCGCTCGATGTTCTCCGGGGTGAGGTCCTGGCCCCGCGCCATCACCAGATCCTCCGGCTCCCAGGGCTGCTCGGCGCCAGTGCGGATGTTGTCCCCCGCGGCGCCGGTACCGGTCCCCGTCGCCCCGGTGCCGGCCGCGTACGGGTCGCCGAGGAGGTCTTCGGTCGGCCCACCGCGGCCGGCCCCCTCGCCCGGTTCGGCGAAGGCCGGGGTGTCCCGGTCGGGTCCGCCCCCGGTCATCAGCTGAGGGACAGCGCTGTCGTCGTCCACCGCCGCGGCCACCTCCGGGCGCTCCTCCAGCGGTCGTTCCCAGTCCCGATCGGTCATCGTCGCCGCCCTCCTGTCCACCGCCGAACTCCGGCCTACCTTTCGCTCGCGACCGCGAGGCTCGCGACGCTCACTCCATCGCGCTCGCAGGTGGCCCCCGCCGGGTACCCGCCAGGCCGGTCGTCATGCCTGGCGGTGGTCACGACGCAGGCGGGCGCCCCGGTCCGGGACGCCCGCCTGCGTCGACGGTCAGCGGCCGAGCACCCGGTCGAGGAAGTCGCGGTACTCGCGTACGGCCACCCGCAGCTGCTCGGTGTCGGTCGCGCCCGCCTCCTGCCAGCCGCCGAGCTTGTTCTTGTGCTCCGCCAGCGCTGCGGACAGGGCCTGCATGGCCTCGTCGACCAGGGACTGCGCCTGACCGGCCGCGGCCCGCGGGTCGTCCACGAAACGCAGCTGCACGTCCCGCCAGCGGTCCCGGAATCCCCGCGCCGTGGTCTCGTCGAACAGGGTCGCCGCCCCGACCGGCACCGCCTCG
Source organism: Micromonosporaceae bacterium KJ-029 (assembly GCA_005402585.1). GTDB lineage: Bacteria > Actinomycetota > Actinomycetes > Mycobacteriales > Micromonosporaceae > Micromonospora. The sequence goes on from BIFP01000052.1 coordinate 196,326, forward strand.
GCGATGGCGGGCGCGACGCCGTTCGGCGGCTCCGCATCCGGGTCGACCATCGTCGGGGTGGCGCTGCCGTACCCCGCCCCACCAGCCGCCGCCGCGTCGTACCCCGTCCCGCCGTATCCCGCGCCGGCCGCCGCCGCGTCGGCCTCGGTCGACGCCTCCGGCTCGTCCTCGGTCACGCCGGGCAGGCCGGGCCGCCGGTCGCTGCCGGCGCCGGTCCGATCGAACTCGGCGGTGGGATCCGCACGCCACCCCTCGCGCTCACCGTCGATCGCGCCGTCGCCGGGCTGGGCGGTGCGCTCCTCGCGGGGGTCAGGCTCGTCCTCCGGGTACGGGCTGGCCAGCGCGGACGCCGCCACCGCGCCGGCGACGGTGGGCGCGCCGAAGGTGGTCGGCACCGGACCCGGCGGGTGGAAGTCACTCCGCTCGGCGTCGGCACCCGGGCGGCCGCCCGACGAACCGGACCGGTCCGCGCCGGCCTCCGACCGGTCCGTCGGCTCGTCGACGGCCTCCGGCGCGGCACGGTCATCGGCGCTGGGCGGCGCTGTCACCGGGGCGGACCGGACGGCCTCGGGGTCGTCGTTGTTGAGCTGCTGCTCTTCCTGCCGCATGGTGATCTCCTCAGCGGTTCGTGGCGTCGTGGGCGGCGTCGGGTCGGCGCTGCTCCGGCGTCGGGGCGGCGACCGGCTCCGCGCCGAGCAGGTCGGCGAAGAGTGCGCGGTAGTGGACGACGGCCTGGCGGAGGTCCTCGGTGCTGGCCTCGCCCCGGGCGTTGCGTAGGTGGATCTCGTGGGCGTCCCGGTAGTGGCTGAGCGTGCGACCGTGCTCGACAGACAGATGGGCGATCTGGTCGGGGAAGTCACCGGTGGGGTATCCCCGTTCGGCGACGAGCCGGGTGACCAGTTCGTCGGCCTGGCTGACGGTTTCGGCGGGGGAGTCGATGAAACGCACCTGGAGTTCCTCCCACGCGTCGGCGTACCGTGCGCGGGAGTCGGGATCGAGTGGGACCAACCGGAGTTCGGCGTGCCGGCGTTCCCGGTCCCGTAGCTCCCGCTCGGCCGCGCTGCGGCTGTCCTGCTCGGCCACGACGTGGTCGTACTCGGGCCCGAAGCGCTGCCGGAGCGCCCGGCGGCGGCCTGCCACGACGACGGCCGCGGCGAGGGCGACGACGACCAGGATGACGAGGATGGTGACGAATATCTGCGTGGGCGACATGGCTCCTCCTTCGCCCGCAGTTATTCCCTCCGTCCACAGATCACCAATCCCGTTCCGGAGTACTTTCCTCGCCCGACTCGGGCTGCGACGGGCGTGAGGGTTCAATACCGCGCGAACCTGGGGGCAAACCCGGGGCGATCGGGAAAATGGGGTCGGCGATCCGGGATTACCCCGACTGATCCAGTGTGCGTCCGGCATCCGACCGTTCGTTACTGTGCCGGTAGCCTCGACGGACGGTAGTGCGTGCGGCTCGGATTACGTATCCTGCCCAAGGCGCCCGAGCCGGCGTCCCGGCGGGGCAACCGGGGTGCGCCCCGGCGACGGCGCTGCCCGGCCGTGCCGGGAGCCCTTCCAGCCACCCTTCCGGGCGAGGTCCGATTGAACACCCGCGACTGGCCGATCCGCTCCAAGCTGACCGCGCTGGTCGTCGTGCCGGTGACCGCGCTGCTGGCACTGTGGATATTCGCGACCACCCTCACCTTCGGACCGGCGCTGGACCTGCTCGCCGCCCGGACGCTCCTCTACGACCTGGGCAGACCGGGCGAGACGGTGGTGGCCGAGCTGCAACGGGAGCGGCGGCTCTCGGTGGTGCACCTCGCCTCGCCTACATCGGCGTGCGGCCAGCCGCCGGCCAACTGCGTGCTGCCGGCCCTGTTCGAGCAGCGGGCCCGTACCGACGCGGCCGTGGCCGAACTGCGCCGCCGTATCGCCGGGGACGAACTGCGCGACGCGGCCGGGAAGTTGCTCGACACCCGGCTGGACCGGCTGGTCAGCGAATTGGACGCCTTGCCGGCAGGGCGCGGGTTCATCGACCGCCGGGACCTGGACCGGGCCGGTGCGGTCGGCCTCTACAGCGGGATGATCTCCGCTGCCTTCCACACCTTCGAGGCGATGGCCAACCTGCCGGATCAGGATCTCAACCGGGAGGCGCTGGCCCTCACGGACCTGGGCCGCTCGCGCGAACTGCTCGGCCAGGCCGACGCGCTGCTGGCCGGTGCGTTGACCGGCGGCGGGTTCGCCGACGGGGAGCACGCGCTGCTCGTCCAGGCCGTCGGTAAGCAGCGGTTCCTGGCCGACGACGCGGTGGCCGAACTGCCCGAGGCGGACCGGGCCGCGTACCAGCGCCTGACCGAGCAGGACGAGTTCGGCCAGCTACGGGCGTTGCAGGACGAACTGGTCGCCGCCGGCCCCACCGCCCGGATCAAGGTCGACCCGCAGGCGTGGCAGGCCAGCTACGACGCGGTGCAGCAGGCGCTGCGGGACTTCGAGTTGACCCAGGCCGACGGCCTCGCCGACCGGTCGGTGCCGATGGCGGTACGCACCCTGGCCCGGCTGGCGGCCGCCGGCCTGCTCGGGCTGATCGCTGTCGTGCTCTCGCTGGTGGTGGCGGTGCGGGTCGGCCGCTCCCTCGCCCAACGGCTCACCCTGGTGCACGGCACGCTGAAGAAGGCGGAACAGCGGCTGCCGGACGTGGTGGAGCGGTTGCGCCGGGGCGAGGAGGTGGACATCGCCCAGGAGGCGCCGGTGGCCGACCGGGGTGCGGACGAGATCGGCCAGGTCGCGCAGGCGTTCACCGAGGTGCAGAAGGTGGCGATCCGGTCCGCCATGGTCGAGGTCACCCTCCGGCGCGGGCTGAACGAGGTCTTCCTGAACATCGCGCGACGCAGCCAGGGTCTGGTGCACCGGCAGCTCGCCGTGCTCGACCGGCTGGAACGCGACGCGGAGGACCCGGACCACCTCGCCGAGCTGTTCCGGGTCGACCATCTCGCCACCCGGCTGCGCCGGCACGCCGAGGACCTGGTCATCCTCGCCGACGCCGCACCGGGGCGTGGCTGGCGTAACCCGGTCGCCATGGTGGACCTGATCCGCGGGGCGATCTCCGAGGTCGAGGCGTACGACCGGGTCGAGATCGGCGCGGTGCAGCCCGCCGGCACGGTCGGCCGGGTGGTGGGCGACGTCATCCACCTGCTCGCCGAGCTGATGGAGAACGCCACCACGTTTTCCCCGCCCGAGTCGAGGGTGGAGGTGTCGGGCGAGCACGTCGCGCAGGGGTACGCGCTGTCGGTCTCCGACCAGGGCCTCGGCATGACCGCGGCGGCCATCGAGGAGGCCAACCGCAAGCTGGCCCAGTCCCCGGAGTTCGACCCGGCCGAGACGGCCCGGCTCGGACTGTTCGTGGTGGCACGGCTGGCCGCCCGGCACGGCGTGCAGGTGCGGCTGCGTCCGTCGGAGGGCACCGGCTTGACCGCGGTGGTGGTGATCCCCACCGAGCTGATTACCACCGAGCCCTCGCCGCTGCCGGGCCCGGACGTGCCGGCCGCCGACGAGCAGGCGGCCACCCCGGAGCAACGTCGGCTGGCCCGGGCGACGCGGTTGACCACTGTCCCCCGGCCACGCTCCCGATCGGCGACGCGTGCGAAACCGACCCCGGACGGTCCCGAGCGGACCGCGCCGACCGGAGAGCCGGCCGCCGACGTGGGACAGGGCGCTCCGGCCCGCGGCTCGACCGTGGCACCGGCCGAGGAGCCGGACGGGCTGCCCCGCCGGATCCGCCGACGCGGCCCGGTCGCTCCGGCCAGGCCGGCGGTGCGGGCGGTACCGGCCGTGGCCGACGGCGTTCGAGGCCCGGTGGACGCGCCGACGGTCCGGCTGCCGGCGGTGACCGCCCGGCCGGGGCAGGCGGCAGCGATCGACGGCCCAGCGGCCGACCGGACCGAGCAGGTGGCGGCGATTGACGGTCCAACCGTGCAGCATCCGGTGGTGGTGCCCCGTGTACCGGCCGGAGGGCTCGGCGACCCGTCACCGCGCAGCCCGGAGGAGGCGCGCCGGTTCATGTCCGCCCTACAGTCCGGCACCGCACGGGGCCGGTTGGCCGCCGTCGCCCAGGACCGGAGCACCGAAAGCCAGACCGCCGACCAGGATCGGACCACCGATCGGACCGGACCGGCGACTGTGGAATCCCCGACCGCGACTGAGAGGGACGCCTGATGCAATCGACGAGGCAGAGTGCCGATCTCGACTGGTTGCTCGACGATCTGATGGAGCGGGTGCCGCCCGCGCGGCGGGCCGTGGTGCTCTCGGCGGACGGACTCCTGCTGGGCTCCTCCGCCGGGATGGACCGGGCCGACGCCGAGCACCTCTGCGCCCTGGCCTCGGGCCTCTCCAGCCTGGCCCGGGGCGCCAGTCGGCACCTCGCCGCCGGGCAGGTCCGGCAGACGGTGGTGGAGATGGAGTCCGCGTACCTCTTCGTGACCGCGGCGGGGCAGGGCGCATGCCTGGCGGTGGCCAGCGACACCGACGCGGACATCGGCCTGGTGGCGTACGAGATGGCGATGCTGGTGACCCGGGTGGGCGAGAATCTGGGGGCTCCGAGCCGGGCGTCGGTGGGTGTAGCCGATGCGGGCTGAGTTACCCGGGCACCAGCATGAGTGGCTCGACGGCGACGCCGGCCCGGTGGTGCGTCCGTACACCCTGACCGGCGGCCGGGTCCGGCCCAGCGCGGACGGGTTCGACCTGGTGGCGTACGTGCTGGCGATGCCGGACCCCGACCTGGCCGCCTACCCGGAGCTGCATCCGGAGCATCGGCTGCTGGTGGAACTGGCCGGCCGGGGAACCCCGGTCGTGGAACTCGCCGCCGACCTGAATCTCGCCGTCGGCGTGGTCCGGGTGCTACTTGGTGATCTGCTGACCCGGGGACTGGTCGCCGTGCGTCAGCCGCCGCGCGCCACGTATCTGCCCGACAACGACATCCTCAAGGCGGTGGTCGATGGACTCCGTGCGTTATGACGGCGAGCGGCGGGGCCATCGGGTCCCGATCGCGTTGAAGATCCTCATCGCCGGCGGCTTCGGCGCCGGCAAGACGACTCTGGTGAGCGCGTTGAGTGAGGTCCGGCCGTTGCAGACCGAGGAGATCCTGACCGGAGCCGGCATCGACACCGACGACGTCTCCGGCGTGGAGACCAAGTCGACCACCACGGTGGCGATGGACTTCGGGCGGATCACCATCAACGACGACCTGCAGCTGTACCTGTTCGGCACGCCGGGACAGGACCGGTTCTGGTTCCTCTGGGACGAACTGGCCTTCGGGGCGCTCGGCGCGGTGGTGCTCGCCGACACCCGCCGGCTGGCCGACTGCTTCCCGTCGATCGACTACTTCGAGCAGCGGGGCATCCCGTTCGTGGTCGGGGTCAACTGCTTCGACGGTTCCCGGCGGTTCGGTCTGGAGGCCGTACGACGGGCCCTGGACCTCGACCCCGAGGTGCCGATGGTGCTCTGCGACGCCCGCGACCGGCAGTCCGGGAAGACGGTGCTGATCTCCCTGGTGGAGCACGTCGCCCGCAAGCGGGGCGAGCCGGTGCCGGCGGCCTGACCGCCGCCCGGTCGGCGGCAGGGCCACCGCGACGCGGATCGCAGGTCTAACCCGCCGGTGTCGGGGGAAGGTCTCGGGTGGGATCGACGGAGTGATCGGAAGGCGGTACCCGGTGGCAGGCCAGGGCGAGATCGTTCACATCGGCGGGTACACCGCGCACAGCGGCGGGCGGGGCGCCGGCATCGTCGCCGCCCGGCGCGATCCCGATACCGGCGAGCTGACCGTGCTGGGCACGGTCGCGGTCACCGCGTCGCCGTCCTTCCTCACCCGCCATCCGACCCGGCCCGTGCTGTACGCGGTCAACGAACTGCCCACCGGTGAGATCAGTGCGTGGCGGGTGGCCCCCGACGGCGACCTGACGGCGATCGGCTCGCGGCCGACCGGTGGGGCGGATCCGTGCCACCTGGCGGTCGCACCGGACGGCGCCCACCTGTTCGTCGCCAACTACGGCGGTGGCAGCGTGACGGTCTTTCCGCTCGACCCCGCCGGGGTGCCCGGCGAGCGTACCGACCTGGTGGCACACCAGGGGCACGGCGCCGATCCCGAGCGCCAGGAGCGGGCGCACGCGCACATGGTCTCGCCGGGGACCGGGCGGCAACCGCTGCTCGCCGTCGACCTGGGCACCGACTCGATCTACCGGTACGACCTCGACGCCCCGTCCGGGCGGTTGGTGCCCCGGGCGCCACGGGTGCGTACGGCGCCCGGAACCGGCCCCCGGCACCTGGCCCGGCACCCGGACGGGCGGCGCTGCTACATCTCCGGTGAGTTGGACGGCTCGGTCCTCGCGTACGAGCTGACCGACGACGGTGCGCTGCACCAGCGGGCTCGAGTCGAGGCCAGCGACCGGCCCGGCCACGTCCAGCCGTCGGAGATCGCTGTCGGCGCGGACGGCCGTTTCCTCTACGTCGCCAACCGGGGAGTGGGCACGGTGGCCGTGTTCGCGCTCGGCGCGGACCGGCCCGAGCTGGTCGGCGAGGTGGACACCGGCGGGGAGTGGCCCCGCCACTTCGTGCTCGTCGGCGAGCACCTCTACGTCGCCGACGAGCGGGCGGACATGGTGCGTACCTTCCGCGTCGAACGGGAGACCGGTGTGCCGGTGGCAATCGGGGAGCCGTTGCCGGTCGCCAGCCCCACCTGCGTTCTGCCCTGATCGTGGGTGTTGGACATTGATGGATCCACATTGCGCCGTTGACTCATCACTCAACGTTACTAAATGGCGGTAAACTGTTTCTCCTCTGTAACTTTCGTCCGAACGGCCGTGGCAGTCCATCAGTCGGGTACGCAAGATGGTCTGCGTGTCAGCAGGCCGCCATCGCATGCGTTCAGGTTTTCACGGTGCCGCCGCCGCAGCCGCGGTCGGTGTACTCATCGTCACCGCTGGTGGGTGGGTGGGCTACCGCCAGCTCACCGGCCAGGGCTGCTCGGGCAAAATCGAGCTGTCGGTCGCGGTGGCGACCGAACTCGCCCCGGCGGTCGACGAGGCGGCCACCGAGTGGGAGGCGCGCGGCGCCGCTGTCGACGGGACCTGCATCGACGTGACGGTCGCGGCCTCCGACGCGGTCGAGGTGGCCGCGGTGGTGGCGGCCAAGCACGGTGCCAGCCTGGCCGGAGTGGGTCAGGCCAGCGGCACCGCGGTGAGCCCGGACGTCTGGATTCCGGACTCCTCGACCTGGTTGCTGCGGCTCCAGACCGGCGGCGCGGCGGCCTTCGAGCCCGGTAACGGCGCTTCCATTGCGAGCAGCCCGGTCGTCGTCGCCATGCCCGAGCCGATCGCCACCCGGTTGGGCTGGCCGCAGAAGGAACTCGGCTGGACCCAACTGCTGGCCCGGGTCAACAGCGACCGGCCGCTGAAGACCGGCATCGTGGAACCGACCCGGGACGCCGCCGGCCTGTCCGGCCTGCTGTCGCTGATGACCGCCGCCGCGTCGTCCGGCGGTGCAACCGCCGAGCAGGACCGCATCGGGGCGCTGCGTGCCCTGGCCGCGGGCTCCTCGGCGCTGCGCCAGGACCTGCTCGCGAAGTTCCCGACCGCTGCCGACAACACCACCATGGCCAGCGCTCTCGGTGCGGCGGCACTGTCCGAAGAGGACGTCATCCAGTACAACGCCAAGAAGCCGCCGGTGCCGCTGGCGGCGCTCTACCTGAAGCCGGCGCCACTGCCGCTGGACTACCCGTACGCGGTGCTGCCTGGCATCGAGCCGGCCAAGGCGGCCGCCGCTCGGGTGCTGTTCGAGGCGCTCACCACCCCGTCGTTCAAGGACAAGCTGGCCGTGCAGTCGCTGCGGGGGCCGGACGGCAACTGGGGCAACGGCTTCAACCCGCCGCAAGGCGCACCGAGCCCGGCCAGCGGCGACGCCTCCGCCGCGCCGCCCGCGAAGGGCGGCATCGCCGCGGGCGGGCTGGCCCCGGACGCGGTGGAACGGGCCGTCTCCAGCTGGTCCATCGCCACCCTCTCCGGCCGGATGCTCAGCATCATCGACGTCTCCGGATCGATGAAGAAGCCGGTCCCGACCGCCAACGGGGCGACCCGGCAGCAGGTCACCGCCGAGGCGGCCCGGCGCGGCCTGAACCTGTTCGACGACTCCTGGTCGATCGGCCTCTGGGTGTTCTCGACCAAGCTGGTGGGCTCGCGGGACTACCGCGAGGTGGTGCCCGTCGGCCCGCTGTCCCGGCAGCGCGGCGCCCTGGAGCGGGGCCTGGACTCGGTCACCTCGACGAACGGCGACACCGGGCTGTACGACACGCTGCTGGCCGCGTACAAGGATGTCCGGCAGAACTGGGAGCCGGGCAAGATCAACTCGATCGTGCTCTTCACCGACGGCAAGAACGAGGACGCCGACGGCGTCTCGCAGAAGGAACTGCTCGCTGAGCTGAAGCGGCTCCGGGACCCGGACCAGCCGATCCAGGTGATCATCATCGGTATCGGCGACGAGGTCAGCAAGGCGGAGCTGGACACCATCGCGGGCGGCGCCGGAGGCAATGCCTTCATCGCCGAGGACCCGACCAAGATCGGCGACATTTTCCTCCGGGCGATCGCGCTGCGGAAGGCGCCTGCCTGACCCACCGCACAGGAACGGGGGCCTGTGGTACCGGAGAAACCGGTATCACAGGCCCTTTTCGGTCGTTCTGCAGTTCGGAAGTGACGGCAATACGTCCGAAGTAGTCGGCCGCCGTAGTTGTCAGGGCAGGATGTCGTCGGGCGCGGGCAGGCCCGACCTCCATCCGGGCCGGACCCCGGCCGTCGGCGAGCGAAGTGGGAGGGCTGGTGACCTCGGCGACGCTGTTGACCCCCGCCAGATCGTCCTTGCGAGCGGATGACGCCTCGTCATCGAGCGCGTCGGCGCGCGCCGACCAACGGACCTACGTCCGCACCCTGGTGGTGCTGGACGCCACGGTCCTGACCCTGGCCGTGCTCCTCGGGTACGCTGCCCGGTTCGGTGACGCCGCTCCCCGCGGCACACACGTGCCGTACGTCCTGGTCGCCCCGGGGCTCGTGCTGGCCTGGCTGGTCTCGCTGAAGGTGCTGCGCTGTTACGACGACCGCGTGATCGGCTACGGCGCGGACGAGTACCGGCGGGTCAGCATGGCCGGCCTCCGGCTTGCCGGAGCCACCGCCATCCTCGGCTACGTCGCCGACCTCGGTGTCTCCCGCGGCTTCCTGGCGATCTCGTTCGCGGTCGGCACGGTCGGTCTGGAGGCGGCCCGGTTCGCCGCCCGTAAGCGCCTGCACCGGGCCCGGTCGCGGGGCGCGGGCTGGTCGCGTCGGGTACTGGCGGTCGGTGACGCCGCGCACGTACTGGAGCTGGTGCACACCCTGCGCCGTGAGCCGTACGCGGGCTATCAGGTGGTGGGCGCGTGCATCCCGGACGCCCTGCTGGCCCCGGTGGCGCAGCGGCTCGGCGACGTGCCGGTGGTCGGCTCGTTCCGGGGCATCCCGGAGGCCGCCGCCGCGATCGGCGCGGACACGGTCGCCGTCACCGCCTGCGGGGAACTCACCGCCACCCGGCTACGGCGGCTCGGCTGGCAGTTGGAAGGGACCGGGATCGACCTGGTGCTGGCTCCGGCGCTGACCGATGTCGCCGGCCCCCGCATCCACACCCGCCCGGTCGCCGGCCTGCCGCTGATCCACGTGGAGGCGCCGGAGTTCCGTGGGGTGCGCAAGCTGGTCAAGGAGGTCGTGGACCGGTCGGCGTCGCTGGTGGCACTGGCCCTGCTGCTGCCGTTGCTGGCGGTCATCGCGCTGGCCGTCCGGCTGGACAGCCGGGGTCCGGTGCTGTTCCGGCAGACCCGGGTCGGGCAGGGCGGCCGAGAGTTCGGGGTCTTCAAGTTCCGCACCATGGTGGTCAACGCGGGCGCGCTGTTGACGGAGCTGGCGGCCCGCAACGAGACCGACGGCCTGATGTTCAAGATGCGGGACGACCCGCGCGTGACCCGCGTCGGCCGGCTGCTGCGCAGACGGTCGCTGGACGAGCTTCCGCAGCTGGTCAACGTCCTGCTGGGTCAGATGAGCCTGGTCGGTCCACGACCGCCGCTGCCCTCCGAGGTCGCCCGCTACGACGGCGACGTGGCCCGCCGGCTGCTGGTCAAGCCCGGGATGACCGGGCTCTGGCAGGTCAGCGGCCGGTCGGACCTGAGCTGGGAGGACGGCATCCGGCTGGACCTCTACTACGTGGAGAACTGGTCGCTGGCGGCGGACCTGACGATCCTGTGGAAGACCTTCGGCGCGGTGGTCAACAGTCGGGGCGCGTACTGACCTCGCCGCCTCAGGGCTGTGGACCGAACCAGTCCAGGCAGACCACCACGGCGTCGTCGGTCAGGTCACCGGCGACGAACGCCCGCAGGTCGCCGAGGACGGAGCGGACGGCGTCCAGCGGGGACAGCGGCCCGGTGCGGCGCAGCATCCGGTCCAGCGCGCTCTCGCCGTACCGCTCGTTCCGCCCGGTCGCCTCGACCACCCCGTCGCTGAGCATGAACAGCCGGTCGTCGCGCTGGAGCTGGAGGTGCTGCTCGCGGTAGTTCGTCCCCTCGAACATCCCGAGCGGAAACTGTGCCTCCAGCGGCTGCACGCTGACCTCGCCGTCGCGCAGCAGGACCAGCCGGGGTGAGCCGGCGTCGACCGCGGTGAGCAGCCCGCTACGCAGGTCGATCTCGATCAGCAGCGTGGCGAGGTACTGCTCACCCCGGTGCAGGGCGTAGATCGCCTGGTCGGCCAGTGCGGCCTGGTCGGCGAGCGGGATGCCGGCCCGACGGGCGTTGCGCAGCGCGCAGGTGGCGAGGGTGGTGAGCATCGACGCGGCGACGCCCTCGCCCATTCCGTTGATCGTGGCGGTCCAGACCCGCTCACCGTCGTCGGACCAGTCGAAGCTGTCGCCGCGCACCGCGTACGCCGGTTCCAGCTGGCCGGCCAGGCCGAAGGAGGGGCGGGTCCGGCTGCGCCCCGGCAGCAGCTCCCACTGCACCTCGGCGGCGAGGGTGAGCCGTCGGCTGCGCCGGGCGGTGCGGTACACGTCGGTGCCGGGGTCGACGGCGGTCAGTTCGTGGGCCAGGGCGGTGGCGATCTCGGCCAGCTTGGCCAGCAGCTCCGCGTCGGCGACCGGAGCCACCCGGAGCACCCCGCGCCGTTCGCCGCGCATGCTGACCGGCAGGTACCCGGTGCCGTCGGCGTAGGTCGGGGTCTGGTGGTCGAAACAGCGCCAGGCGGGGTGTCCGGGCGCCGTCACCTCCTCCCCGTCGGTGAGCGGGAGCAGCGCGGCCAACCGGTAGTCGACCTGGAGCAACTCGGTGTCGGTGATGCCGTACTCCCGGGCAAGGAGCCCGGCGATCCGCCGCACGAGGAGGTCCGCGGGGGCCCCGATGAGGGCGGTGCGGGCCTGGTCGACCGGTTCGGTCATGCTCGCTCCTTGATCACAAGCCCATCCGCCGACAGAATCGGAGTACGCTCAGGCGCACCATGGCGGAACTGCATGGTCCACCGGGACCCGAGATGAGTATGGCTGCCGAGCTGGATACCGCGGCAGGCGCCCTGCTGACCGTCTGGGACGGCGCACGGGAACGGACGGCCAACCGGATCTCCACCGCCCAGCTTCGCGCGGTCATGCTCGTCGAACGGCAGGACGGGATCAACCTGCGTCGGCTGGCCGCCGGGCTGGACATGCTGCTCTCCTCGGCCAGCCGGCTCTGCGACCGGCTGGTCGCCGCCGGAATGCTGGAGCGCGAGCCGGGGCGGTCGGACCGGCGGGAGATCTCACTGCACCTGACCGCGGAGGCCCGCCGACTCCTCGCCGAGCTGCGCGAGGATCGGCGCCAGCACCTGGCGGCGATCCTGGCCGACATGACCCCCGACGGGCGCCAGGCGCTGCTGCACGGGCTGCGGGAGTTCGACGAGGCGGCCCGTACGCGGGTCGTCCGGCCGGTGTCGCCGCTGGTGCCGCAGCCGGAGCAGCCTCACGCCGAGCAGCTGCCGGAGGGCCGCAACGGTATGGACCACAGCACCGACCCGCCGCGTGGCTGGCCGGCGGGGGAGGCGTCCGTCTGCCGGACGGCCTAGAGGCGGGCCAGCCAGCCGGCGGGGCGCGCGATGATCCGGCGTACCACCGAACCGGCCGCGCCCACGGCGGCGGCCGTCGCGCCGAGGGAGGCCGGCCGGACGGTGACCGGTGACCAGGCCGCCGTGAGCACCCGGCGATCGATCTCGGTGAGCACCGGTGGTCGGAGCCAGGGGGTGAGCGGGGCGTAACCACCGCCGAGCACCACGGTGTCGAGGTCCAGCAGGTTGACCACGCTCGCCACGGCGACCCCGATCGCCGTACCGGCCTCGTGCAGGGCGTGCAGCACGGCCGGTTCCCCGGCCTCGGCGAGTTCGACCAGCCGGGTCGGTGCAGTGTCGGCCGGGAGGTCGGCCCCGGCCAGGCCGGCCGCCGAGAGGATCGCCTCCTGCCCGGCGTAGCGCTCCAGGCAGCCACGGCCCCCGCAGCGGCACGGCGGCCCGTCCGGCCGGACCGGGATGTGGCCGATCTCGCCGCTCCAACCGCGGGTGCCCCGGAACAGGGCGCCGTCGAGCACGATCCCGGCGCCGATACCGACCTCCCCGGAGATGTGCAGGAAGCTGCCCGGTCCGGCGCCCGCGTGCAGCTCGCCGAGCGCGGCGAGGTTGGCCTCGTTGTCCACCACCAGGGCCGGCACGCCGTCGACGGTCTCGGTCAGCGGCGGATGTCCGGCCAGCAGCTCCGGCACCGGCACGTCGCGCCAACCGAGGTTCGGCGCCAGGCGGACCCGGCCGGTGTCGTCCACCAGCCCGGGTACGCCGAGGGCGGCGCCGGCCAGGGTGAGCCCCTGCGCCTCGGCGTCGGCGCGGGCGTGGGCGGCGAGCCGGGCCAGCCGGCCGAGCGTGTCGCCGGGGGAGACGGGCCGCAGGTCCGCGCGATGCACCGTGTGGTGCCGGACCGCGCCGGCGAGGTCGACCACGCAGGCGGCGAGGTAGTCGACGTTGATCTCCAGCCCGAGTCCGGCCGGGCCGTCACCGGCGAGCACCAGGCCGCGGGCCGGCCGGCCGGCTCCGGCACGGGGTGTCGGCTCCGCCTCGGTGACCAGTCGGCCGGCGACGAGATCCTCCACCACGGCCGAGACGGTGGCCCGGGTCAGGCCGGTCTCGGCGGCCAGCGCGGCCCGGGACGGCGGGCGCTGCGCGGTGGCGATGCGACCGAGTACGAGGGCGAGATTCAGTTCGCGCAGGCTGCCCTGCCGTGCGGCGCCGGCCGGGGCTGCTGCGGTTGGGTTCACCCCTTGACACTGCCACATTGCGGCCATTTAATTCAACCACTGAACAAATAGCGGACGACACCACCGGAGGTCTGCCATGGCATCCCGTCCCACCCCCGCCGACAAGTTCTCCTTCGGGCTCTGGACGGTCGGTTGGCAGGGCCGCGACCCGTTCGGCCACGCCAGCCGCGCCCCGCTGGACCCGGTGGAGTCGGTGCACCGGCTCGCCGAGCTGGGCGCGTACGGCGTCACGTTCCACGACGACGACCTCATCCCGTTCGGCGCGGACGCCGCCACCCGCGACGCCCAGATCGCCCGGTTCCGCAAGGCGCTCGACGAGACCGGCCTGGTGGTACCCATGGTCACCACCGACCTCTTCCAGCACCCCGTCTTCAAGGACGGCGGGTTCACCAGCAACGACCGCGACGTACGGCGATTCGCGCTGCGAAAGGTGCTGCGCAACGTCGACCTCGCCGCCGAGCTGGGCGCCCGCACCTTCGTCATGTGGGGCGGCCGGGAAGGCGGCGAGTACGACGTGGCCAAGGACGTCCAGGCCGCGCTGGAGCGGTACCGCGAGGCCGTCGACCTGCTCTGCCAGTACGTCATCGACCGCGGCTACGACCTGCGGTTCGCCCTGGAGCCCAAGCCCAACGAGCCGCGTGGCGACATCCTGCTGCCCACCGTCGGGCACGCCCTCGCGTTCATCTCCACCCTCGCCCACCCCGACCGGGTCGGGCTGAACCCGGAGGTCGGCCACGAGCAGATGGCGGGGCTGAACTTCGTCCACGGCATCGCCCAGGCGCTCTGGCAGGGCAAGCTGTTCCACATCGACCTCAACGGCCAGCGCGGCGTCAAGTACGACCAGGACCTGGTCTTCGGCCACGGTGACCTGCTCAACGCGTTCGCCCTGGTCGACCTGCTGGAGCACGGCGGCACCAACGGCGGCCCGGGGTACGACGGGCCGCGCCACTTCGACTACAAGCCTTCCCGGACCGAGGACGTCGACGGGGTCTGGGCCTCGGCGGCGGCGAACATGCGTACGTACCTGCTGCTCAAGGAGCGGGCCGCGGCGTTCCGGGCCGACCCGGAGGTGGCCGAGGCGCTGGCCGCGAGCAAGGTCACCGAGCTGGGCGTGCCGACCCTGGGCGACGGCGAGGGCTACGCCGGACTGCTCGCCGACACCGCCGCGTTCGAGGAGTTCGACGCCGACGCGGTCGCCGCCCGAGGCTTCGGCTTCATCCGGTTGAACCAGCTCGCCGTCGAGCACGTGCTCGGCGCCCGCTGAGGCGGTCGGCATGCCGCTCGTCGCCGGGGTGGACTCCTCCACCCAGTCCTGCAAGGTGGTCGTCCGGGACGCGGAGACCAGCGCCCTGGTCCGCCAGGGCCGGGCGTCGCACCCGGACGGCACCGAGGTCGACCCCTCGGCCTGGTGGTCCGCCCTGGCGGCGGCGGTCGACGCCGCAGGCGGGCTGGCCGACGTCGCCGCGGTCTCCGTCGCCGGCCAGCAGCACGGCATGGTCTGCCTGGACGAGGCCGGGCAGGTGGTCCGACCGGCCCTGCTGTGGAACGACACCCGGTCCGCCGGAGCCGCGACCGAACTGATCGAGGAGGCGGGCACCGGGCCCGCCGGGCGCCGGTTCTGGGCCGACGCCGTGGGCAGCGTGCCGGTGGCCAGCTTCACCGTGACCAAGCTGCGCTGGCTGGCCCGCAACGAGCCGGCGAACGCCGACCGGGTGGCGGCGGTCTGCCTGCCGCACGACTGGCTGACCTGGCGACTGGCCGGCGCGCCCGGCCTGACGGCGTTGCGTACCGACCGCAGTGACGCCAGCGGCACCGGCTACTGGTCGCCGGCCACCGGCGAGTACCGGCTCGACCTGCTGGAACGAGCCTTCGGCCGGCGGCCGCAGGTGCCGGTCGTCCTCGGTCCGGCCGAGGTCGCCGGCGTCCTCGATTCCACCGCGCTCGCTGGTCCGGCGCGCTCGTCCGGGGAGATCCTGCTCGGTGCCGGTGCCGGCGACAACGCCGCGGCCGGGCTCGGTGCCGGTGCCGGTCCGGGCGACGTGGTCGTCTCGATCGGAACCTCGGGCACCGTGTTCAGCGTCGCGTCGGCCCCCACCGCCGATCCGAGCGGTACGGTCGCCGGCTTTGCCGACGCCAGCGGGCGATTCCTGCCGCTGGTCTGCACGCTCAACGCCGCCCGGGTGCTCGACGCCGCCGCGGCCCTGCTCCAGGTCGAGCTCGACCAGCTCTCCGACCTGGCGCTCTCCGCACCGGCCGGTGCGGACGGGCTGGTCATGGTCCCCTACCTGGAGGGCGAGCGGACCCCGAACCGGCCCCATGCCACCGGCTCGGTGCACGGGCTGACCCTGCGCACCTCGACCCCGGCGCACCTGGCCCGGGCCGCCGTGGAGGGGATGCTCTGCGCGCTCGCCGACGGGCTCGACGCGCTCGCCGCCCAGGGCGCGGCCGTCCGGCGGGTCATCCTGGTCGGCGGCGGGGCCCGCTCCGCAGCCGTACGCCGGGTCGCGGCGCAGGTCTTCGGTTGCCCGGTGGTCGTCCCGCCACCCGGCGAGTACGTCGCCGATGGCGCCGCCCGCCAGGCCGCCTGGCTTGCCCTGGGCGGCTCCGAGCCACCGCCGTGGTCGCCGGCCGGCACCGAGGAGTACGCCGCCGAACCGGTCCCCGCCATCCGCGAGCGCTACGCCGAGGCCCGGGAACGCCACCTGGACCGGCCCGCGACGCAGGGGTGACGGTGCGCCGCGTCCCCACGGGCACCCGGTGACCAGCCCGTTATCTGACCCTGGTTGGCTGCCGACATGACCTTGACCAAGGGCAGGCCCGCGCCGGTGCGGGGTGGGGGCGCGGCGCACCGGCTCTACAGCGTCGTGGTCTTCGTGCTGCTCGCCTCGCTGGACAACGTGGCGATCGGTCTGGTGCCGCCGCTGTACGGCGCGATCGCGGACTCCTTCGAGGTGCCGCAGCGCCTGCTCGGCCTGGTCACCGCGGCCAGCTTCCTGGTCAGCGCGGTGGCGGCGGTCGGCTGGGCGTACGTCGGCGACCGCACCAACCGCAAGCCCCTGCTCATGATCGGCACCCTGATCTGGGCGGCCGGGACGGCGGGCAGCGGGCTGGCCGTCAACTACCCCACGTTCCTGGCCGCGCAACTGCTCGCCGCGGTGGGGCTCGGCGCGGTCGGGTCGGTCGGCTTCTCGGTCGTGACCGACCTGATCTCGCCCCGCCGACGGGGTCTGGTGATGAGCTTCTGGGGGCTCTCCCAGGGCGTCGGCACGCTGGCCGGCACGCTGGTCGGCGGGCTCCTCGGTGCGGCCGACTGGCGCCGGCCGTTCCTGGTGCTCACCGTCGCCGGCCTGGTCGCCACGGCGGCGTACCTGTTCACGTACGACATCCGGCGGGGCCAGAGCGAACCGCAACTGGCCGACGCGCTCGCCACCGGCGCGGAGTACGACCACCGGATCAGCCGGGCCGACCTGCCCGTCATCCTGGGGCGGCGGACCAACCGCTGGCTCATCCTCCAGGGCCTCACCGCACAGGCCGCGTTCGGCTCGTTGGTCTGGCTGCCGGTGCTGTTCGCCGAGCGGGCACGGGATCAGGGCTACTCGTCGGCGACCGCGATCGTGGTGGGCAGCGTCTTCGCCACCCTGTTCCAGCTCGGCGGGGTGCTGTCCATCGTCGGCGGGCTGGTCGGCGACGCGCTGCAACGGCGTACGCCCTCCGGGCGGGCCCTGGTCGCCGCGGTCGGCATCCTCGCCGCGCTCCCGTTCTACCTGGTGTTGTTCTTCGTCCCGATCCGCATCGACGTGCCCGACGGCGCCGGTACCGGCGCGGTGGTGTGGGCGGTGCTGGGCAGCGTGGTCAGCGAACCGACGGTCGGGCTGAGCCTGCTCACCGCGCTGCTGGCGTTGGCGCTGACCTCGGCGAACTCGCCGAACTGGTTCGCGCTGATCGCCGACGCGAACCCGCCCGAGCACCGGGGCACGGTTTACAGCCTCGGCAACCTGGTCAACGGGGTGGGGCGGGCGGCCGGCAACGGACTGGTCGGGCTGGCCTTCCACGGCCTGCGGGCGGCCTTCCCGCCGCCACTGAACTACGCGGTCGGGCTGGCCGTGTTCCAGCTCTTCTTCATCCCGACCGGCGTCATGTACTGGCTGGCCTCCCGCACCTCCCCCAAGGACATCGCCGACGTGCGGCAACTGCTGCACACCCGCGCAGAGAAGCTGTAAGGAAGGGCCCTCTCTTAACGCCTGGTGTATAGCAAGGGCCCCCTGTTAACAAGCACCACCGCATGGTGCGGCACTTCGCTGCCACTGCGCCGGCACGCCGTCCCACGGTGTTAACAAGGGGCCCTTCCTCTACCCGAGGCGTTAATAGGGGGCCCTTCCTTTCACGTCAGGCGGTGCGGACCCAGACGGTCACGTCGGTGGGGAGAGAGCCGTCCTCGTTCAGCGGGGCGCTGCTGTGCAGCAGTTCGCCGCCGGGCACCGGGACGGCGGCGGCGCCGAAGTTGGTCGACACCACCAGGTCACCGTTGCGGAAGGTCAGCACCTCGTCGCTCGAGGAGAGCCACTCCAGCGTGCCCCGGCCCAGCCCGTGCGTACGACGCAGCCGCAGCGCCGTCCGGTACATCTCGTACGTCGAGCCGGGCACCCGGCGCTGGCGGTCCAGCGCGTACTCGGCCCAGACCGCCGGCTGCGGCAGCCAGCTCGCGTCGGTGGGCCCGAAGCCGTACGACGGGGCGTCAGCCTGCCACGGGATCGGCACCCGGCAGCCGTCCCGGCCGCGCTGGGTGTGCCCGCTGCGCTCCCAGGTCGGGTCCTGCCGGGCATCGTCCGGCATGGTGGTGTGCTCCGGTAGCCCCAGTTCCTCACCCTGGTACAGGTACGCCGAGCCGGGCAGGGCGAGCATCAGCAGGGTGGCCGCCCGGGCCCGGCGCAGGCCGGTCGCGGCGTCCGGCTGCTCGTCGCCGACGCCGATGCCGTTGGGTCGGCCGGAGCCCACCGGCAGGCCGAGCCGGGAGGCGTGCCGCACCACGTCGTGGTTGGACAGCACCCAGGTGGTGGGCGCGCCGACCAGGTCGGTGGCCTCCAGCGACCGGGTGATCACGGCGTACTGGGCCGGTGCCGTCCACGAGGCGAGCAGGTACTCGAAGTTGAACGCCTGGTGCATCTCGTCGGGGCGTACGTAGCGGGCCAGCCGCTCGGCCGGCTCCACCCACGCCTCGGCCACCAGGATCCGCCCGCCGGGGTAGCCGTCCAGCAGCCGCCGCCAGTCCCGGTAGATCTCGTGCACGCCGTCCTGGTCCCACATCGGTGGGCGGGGCTTGTCCGCCTCCTGGCCGGACAGGATCTCCTGCGGCTCCTGCCAGTCGGCCAGGTCGGCCTGCTTGACCAGGCCGTGCGCCACGTCGACCCGGAAGCCGTCCACCCCACGGTCCAGCCAGAACCGCAGCACGTCCAGGAACTCCGCCGGCACCTCGGGGTTGTCCCAGTTCAGGTCGGGCTGGCCGCGGTCGAACAGGTGCAGGTACCACTGCCCGTCGGCGACCCGGGTCCAGGCCGGGCCACCGAAGACGCTCCGCCAGTCGTTGGGCGGTTCGGTGCCGTCCGGCCCACGGCCGTCGCGGAAGACGTAGCGCTGCCGCTCGGCGCTGCCCGGCCCGGCGGCGAGGGCGGCCTGGAACCACCGGTGGGCGGAGGAGGTGTGGTTGGGCACCAGGTCGACGATCACCCGCAGTCCGCGGGTACGGGCCTGCGCGATGAGCTGGTCGGCGTCGGCGAGCGTGCCGAACAGCGGGTCCACGTCCCGGTAGTCGGCCACGTCGTACCCCGCGTCGGCCTGTGGCGAAGGGTAGAACGGGGAGAGCCAGACGGCGTCGACCCCCAGTTCCACCAGGTGGTCGAGGCGGGCGGTGATCCCCGGCAGGTCGCCGATGCCGTCACCGCCGGAGTCGGCGAACGAGCGCGGGTAGATCTGGTAGATCACCGCCTCGGTCCACCAGCGGGCGGCCGGGGCATCCGGTGTCGGGTTGTCGTTCAGAGCGGTCTCCCGGTTCGGTGCCAGTCAACCTCGCTGGCAGATGGGTGGCGCGATCTGCGGTGAGCCGGCCACGTCGGGCGGCTCCATTTTCGCTGCCGGGTCCGGTTCGTGCGCGGCGGCGGGCGACCGGGTATGCCAGGAATCACCCTGGCCGGCGGTGAAATTGACGCGGGCCGCGACCGGCACGGTGTGCGTACCGGTCGCGGCCCGTGGACAGGGGTCGGTCCCGTGGCTGGCGATCAGCCCTTCAGACCGCCGGCCAGGAGCCCGCGGACGAAGTAGCGCTGAAGCAGGAGGAAGACCACCACCGGCACGATGATCGAGACGAACGCGCCGGCGGATAGCAGGTGCCAGGCGGTGCCCCTGGTACCGCTCAGATTGGCCAGCGCCACGGTGATGGGTGCCACCTCGGAGCCGCCGCCGGCGAACGTGAGCGCCACCAGCAAATCGTTCCAGACCCAGAGGAACTGGAAGATGGCGAACGCCGCCACGGCCGGGGTGAGCAGTGGCAGCAGCACCCGGAAGAAGATCTGACGGTGTCCGGCGCCGTCGATCCGCGCCGCCTCCAACAGCCCCGGCGGGATGTCCCTCATGAAGTTGTGCAGCAGGAAGATCGCCAGGGGTAGCGCGAAAATCGAGTGGGACAGCCAGATCGTCCAGAAGGATCCGACGATGTCCGCCTTCACGTAGAGGGTCAGCAGCGGGATGAGCGTCACCTGGATCGGCACGATCTGGAGCGCGAACACCGCGACGAACAGCACGCTGCGACCCGGGAACCGGATCCAGGCGAAGGCGTACGCCGCCAACAGGGCGAGGCAGATCGGGATGATCACCGAAGGAATCGTGATCACGAACGAGTTGACGAAGAAGCTGCCGAGCCCCTCGGACCCCTCGGCGCTGAGCACCGCACGGTAGTTGTCGAGGGTGATCGTCGGGTCGCGGAAGAAGGTCCACCATCCGGTGGTCTTGATCTCGCGTTCCGGCCGCAGCGAGGAGACGGCCAGACCAAAGGTGGGCAGCGTCCAGAGCACGGCGATCACCACCGCGGCGAGCGATGCCCAGGGTGAGGTGAGCCGCTTACGGGCCCGCGCGGAGATGCCGGATCCCTTGGTGACCGGCGTTGTGGTGCTCAGCGAGGTGTCGGTCGCGGTCATCGTGCCTCCGCTGCACGCAGTTGCCGGATGTTGTAGACGACGATCGGAATGACCAGGACGAAGAGCAGCACCGCCAGCGCCGCGCCCAGCCCCTCGTTGCCGCTACGGAAGCTCTGGCTGTAGAACTCGTTCGCGACCACGCTCGTGTCGAACTGGCCACCGGTCATGGTGCGTACGATGTCGAAGACCTTGAGGGTGCCGATGCCGATTGTGGTGAGCACCACCACCACCGCTGGCCGGATGCTGGGCAGCGTCACGTAGCGGAACATCCCCACCGGGGTGACGCCGTCGAGTCGGGCCGCCTCGACCACGTCGTCCGGGATGGCCTTGATGGCCGCGGAGAGGACCGTCATCGCGAACCCGGCCTGGATCCAGATCATCACCAGGATGAGGAAGAGCGTGTTCCACGGCGGGTCGACCAGCCATTGCTGCGGGGTGCCACCAATCCAGACCAGCACCTGGTTGAGCAGGCCGATCTGCTTGACCCCGACCTGGTCCGGCCGGTACTCGTAGACGAACTTCCAGATGATCGAGGCACCGACGAACGAGATCGCCATCGGCAGGAAGATCAGTGCCTTGGCGAACGCCTCCAGCCGGGCCCGGTCGACCAGGATCGCGTACAGCAGACCGATGCCGGTCGCCGCGAACGGCGTCACGACGACCCAGAGCACGGTGTTGCGCAGCACCGTCAACTGTTCGTCCGAGGTGAAGATCGTCTGGTAGTTGTCCAACCCGATGAACGTGTCGCCAGCGGCGTCGAAGAAGGACTGGTAGATCGTGCGTGCCGCGGGGTAGATCAGTCCGACGGCGAGCATGAGCACGGCCGGGGTCAGGTAGAGGAACGCGACCCAGCGGTCCCCGCGCCGGCCACCCAGGCGGCCGGCCACGAACAGGATGACGCCGACGACCGCCACGAAGAGCAGGATCGCCGTCCCCATCTCAAGGAACTTGCCAGCGGTGGTCAAGGAGACTCTCACCTTCCGAGCGACGACGGGGCCGGCCGGCGGAAGCTCTCCGTCCGACCGGCCCTGCCCTCAGCTCACTTCGGCCAGGCGGCTTCGATGTTGTCGACCGTCTGCTTGGTGCTCTGTCCGGTGATCCAGCTCGTGGACTGCTTCCAGAACGCGTTGGACCCGACCGCACCCGGCATCTGGTCCGACCCGTCGAAGCGGAACACCGAGTTGGGGTCGGCGAGCAGTTCGGCGGCGAGCTTGTCGATCGAGTTGCTCACGTTCGACACGTCCAGGCCCTTGTTGGCGGTCACCCAGCCCTGCGAGACCGACGCCTTGATGTTCGCCCAGGTGTCGGTGGACAGGTAGGTCTGGAACGCCTTGACCTCGGGCCGGTCGCTGAAGGCGAGGTTGAACTCGCCACCGCCGAGCAGCGGCTTGGCCGACTCGTCCTTACCCGGCAGGTAGAACGCGAAGACGTCGCCGTCCTCGGCCACCCGAGTGCCGGCCGGGAAGTTGGCCGCGTAGAAGCTCGCCTGGCGGTGCAGCGAGCAGGTGCCCTCCAGGATCGGCAGGCCGGCGTCCTGGAACGTCGTGGTGGCGATGCTCTTGACGTCGCCGAGGCCGCCGTTGACGTAGTCGGCGTTCTTCAGGTACTTGCCGACCTCGTCGAGGGCGGCGGCCGACTCCGGCGAGTTGAACGGGATCTCGTGGTTGACCCACTTGTCGTACGTCTCCGGCCCGTGCAGGCGGAGCATCATGTCTTCCATCCAGTCGGTGATCGGCCAACCGGTTGCCTCGCCGCTGGAGATACCCGCGCACCACGGCTTCTTACCGGTCGCGGCGATCTTGTCGCTCAGCTGGATCAGCTGGTCGAGCGTCTTGGGGACCTCGTAGCCGTTGTCCTTGAACTCGCTGGGGGAGTACCAGACCAGCGACTTGATGCTCGCGCCGGACGGAGCGCCGTAGAACTTGCCGTCGACGGTGGCGTACGCCTTCCAGTCCGCGCCCCAGAACTTGTCGACGTTGGCCGCGACCTCCGCCGGTGCCTCCACGGCCCGGCCGGTCTCCACCAGCTGCCGGAGCAGACCGGGCTGCGGCACGATCGCGAGGTCCGGCGGGTTGCCGGCCTTCGCGCGTACCAGGATCTGGGTCTCGAATGCCTTGTCGCCCTCGTACTTGACCGTGGCGCCGGTGCACTCTTCGAACGGCTTGTAGGAGTCGGTGTACGCCTTGTCCTCCGGGGTGACGATGCCCGTGTAGACGGTGATCGTCTTGCCCTTGAGGTCGCCGTACTGAGTGAACTGCGTGCAGTCGACCTTGGGCGCGTTCGCCGCGCGGTCGTCGGAATCGGTGCTGCCGCCGCCGCAGCCGGCCAGCACGAGGGTGAGACTGAG
Organism: Micromonosporaceae bacterium KJ-029; assembly: GCA_005402585.1. Taxonomy (GTDB): domain Bacteria; phylum Actinomycetota; class Actinomycetes; order Mycobacteriales; family Micromonosporaceae; genus Micromonospora. The sequence goes on from BIFP01000052.1 coordinate 219,220, forward strand.
TGCGCCGACCGAGGCGGCGGTCAGGTTCGGTGTCGTGACGCGGAGTCGCATGCGCCCCTTCCTCTCTCGTCAGCCGCCACGTCCGGTCGGGTTGACGAGCGGGCGCTGAAGCAAGTCTTGGAGCGATAGTCAAGCGGTTACGCCCTTGTGTCGCAATGGTGAAAATGCGATCGGATCGGTAACGATTCGGTGGTGGGCGGCGGTGCGGACGCTGTGACCTTGACTAGGGTCGATGTGCCCTGGTCGCTCCCAGAGTGGCGGGTCGACCGACGAACCACCAGCCGTCAACCCGTTCCGAGCGAATACGGACCGTCACAGCCGCGGCGGAGAGGCCGGGTCGGGCGCTCCCGGGAGATGTCGTGGCGGCCCGGTCCGGTGGCTTCGCCTTGCGTCGTCGGCCGCCGTGTCGGGGCGCCGGCAGGCGCCGATTACGCCAATTGCCGCTGAAGTGAGAAGCAGCCGCTGATGCATTGACAGTTGCCTCGATTGAACCTCTTGTCCGGACGTGCCGTTCGAGGCATTTCTCGCCGTTCTTTCCCGGCTGGATCTGGTCGACAGCTCCGAGCCGGCTGCTGCCCAGCCGCGCGGGCCGCAGGGTCCGGGGCGGGACGATGTGGCATGAGGCCGACAACTACGGCGGTGTGCCGGTCCGCCGTGCGCTGATCGCCGGGCGCACGACTGTGACCATGTTGGAAACCCGTCGTCCCGACGCCCGGTTCGTCGACGTGGTCGAGAACCTCGCGGTCGGTCTCGTACCGGCTCGGTAGCGCATGCAGTCCGCGATCAATGCCCTGGCCGTCTTCTCCTTCGTGGGAGTGGTCGTGCTGTTCTTCGGGGTGGCCACGCTCCTGCAGATCGTCCGCGAACTGCAGAGCAACCGCCCCGCGGCGGCGGGGGCATGCCGAGCAACCTTTCGGACATTGCTGGGGTAGCCCTGCGGTCCGGGCCCTGGTCGACGCGCGGCTTCTCGGGCAACTCGCCGTCGCCGCGGTGCCGACCGCGATCCTCTACGCCGCGGGCGGGGCCGAACTCGCCAGGCGAATTATGGGTTCCAGCGATGAATTGGCGGCCGTGGCCGAGGCCGGGGTCGAGAATCTGGTTCCTTCCAGCAGTCACGCGGCGTGAGGACGCTCCAAAACCGTTCGAGAAAGAGGATTGGAATCCTGTGCCAACTACAGCAACTATGCCGGCTATGACATCAGCACAAGTTCTGCCGGCGCGCCGTACGCCCGAAGCTACTGCGGCAACGACGCCTGGCAATGGACGCACTCCGGAACCAACGCGGCGACCGTCCCCAGCCCGGGCAGAGCAACGCCGGGGTCGCCGTGGCCGGTACCTCCGGTCGGGAGGACGGAGTTCCGGTCACGACGACCCCGGCGGGTCCGGTGCGGGCGACACCCCGCGTCGCCGCGTCAAGTGCTGAAGATACTGACACCACCCGGGCCGACCAGCAGCCCGACCACGATGAGGACGATGCCCCAGAGGATCTGCCGGCGGAACAGGGCGAGGATGCCGGAGACCACCAGTACCACTGCGAGAATCCAGAGAATCAGCTCCATGACTGCTGAATACCCCCGGCCCCAATTCCGGAAACCTGGGGCTGGTCGAGGTGGTCGCCCAGGTGGAACACGCTGTACGCCTGCTTGATCACCGGGTGGGCCACGTTGCGTACGCGGATTCCGGCGGGCGTGGTGCCCCGCTCGGAGCCCTGGTGCGCGTGACCGTGCAGGGCCAGCGCGGTCGGCGCCGAGTCGATCGCCTGCCCCAACTGGTAGCAGCCCAGGAACGGGTAGATCTCCAGCGGCTCGCCGGCGAGGGTGTCCGGTACGGGCGAGTAGTGCGTCAGCGCCACCAGCACATCGCAGTCCAGCGACCGCAGTGCCTCGCTCAGCCGGTCGGCGCTCTCGGTCGTGGTGCGGACGAACGCCTTCATCTCCGGCTCGCCGAAGTCGCTGGCGCACCGGCCGGCGAAGCCACCGCCGAAACCCTTCACCCCGGCGACACCGAGCCGGCCACCCACGCAGTCCAACACCACGCCGTTGCCCTCCAGCACGATGATGCCCGCCTCCTCCAGCGCCCCGACCACCTGCGGCACCTGGTCGCACTGGTGGTCGTGGTTGCCCAGGACGGCGACCACCGGCACACCCAGCCCGCCGAACTCCCGCGCCACGCAGCGCGCCTCGTCCTCGGTGCCGTGCCGGGTCAGGTCGCCGGCGAGCAGCAGTACGTCGGCGCTGTCCGGCAGCTGCTCCAGAGCCGGCCGGAACCGGCCGACCACGTCCTCGTCCAGATGCACGTCGCCCACTGCGGCGATCCGGATAACCATCGAACCTCCCTCAGGGCAGTTGCTCGATCTCCGTGGGCGCCTGGGCACGGATCACCCCGATGTCGGTGGTGATCGGAACGTCCGGAAAGCGTTCGGCCACCCGGCGCAGGATCTCCTCCCGCCGGTGCGCGCTCTCGACCTCGCCGGACAGCACGAGGGCGCGTTCCCGGCGGACCACGGTGATTCCCTGTTCGGCGACGGCCGGATCCTCGGTGAGCATCCGGTGGATCTCCGCCTCGACGTACTCGTCGGGTGGTCCGGTGCCGTAGTCGCGGTGCGTGGTCACGGTGTTTCCCTCCCGTCGGCCGTGCCGGCGTACGGCACGACGTCGAGCCTGTCCAGCAGCACCAGGAACGACTCCGCGTACGGCGAGTGCTGCGTTTCCTTGCGTACCCGTTCCCAGTCGATCTGCTCGCGTAGCGACCGGGCCAGCGGCAGCCCGCGCGCGAAGTCGCAGTAGTGCTGGGAGAAGCTGAGCAGTTTGTGCACCATCAACTGGGTGGCCGACAGCACCGGCATGTGGATGGCGTCGACCGGCCGCACCACCGTGTCGGCGAAGGTCTCCTCGGTCACCGGCGTCTCGATCGGTCGGTGGATCAGGTCCACCATCCGACCGCCGTCGTAGACCTTGACCAGCCAGTCCTCCGGTGGCCGTTCGGCGGTGAACCCGGCCGCCACCAGCGCCTCCAGGGCGCCGTCGACGTCCGGCTCCCGGATGAGGAAGTCGACGTCGTGCTCGCTGGAGTGCCCGCCGTGCGCGTACACGGCGAAGCTGCCGCCGAGGGCGAACGGGATCTCGGACTGCTTGAGCACGGCGGCGACCTTCTTGAGGGTGTGTAGAAGGGTCTCGTCGCCGCGCTCGGCCATGTCGTCACTCCCGTCGTCGGGCTGCCACCGGTGGGATCCCCGATCGGTACCCGGCATTCCGGTCGTCCACACCTCTGGGGCTCGCGGAAGGGTTCGAACAGTGATCAAAGCGGACGAATCGCGCAGCCCTCGTGCCTGGGTCGGATAGCCTGTGGCGGATGGTCAAATCGACGGGAGTGCGGTGCGATACCGCCCGACTCCGTACCGTAGCCCTGATTGGCATCGACGGATCGGGCAAGACCACCCAGGCGCACCGACTCGCAGAGGCACTGACCGGAGCCGGATATCCCGCCACCTATCACCGCAATGCCGGCGGCCGGCGCTGGCTGGGGCGGGTCGCGTCCCGGCTCGGCCGGCCGGATGCCCAGGGGCTTCTCGGGCGGGACGGAATGCTCGTGCTGGAGTCCGTGCTGCGTTGGCTGGCCATCGCGATGGCGCTGCTCGGCAACCTGCTGACCGGCCGGGTGGCCGTGATGGACCGCTACGCCGCCTGCCAGTACGCCAGCCTCCAGGCCCACGGCGGGCGGCGGTGGGAGCGTCTGGTCCGGGCCGCCTACCGGCTCTTCCCGCGACCGCAGGTGACGTTCCTGCTGACCGTGGATCCGGCCGAGGCGTACCGGCGGATCGAGCGGCGGGGCACCGACCACGAGAGCCTGGGCTACCTGACGGCCGCCGATCTCGCCTACCGAACGCTGCCCGAGTACCCGACGTTCGTGCTGGTCGACGGGAACCGGCCGGCGGACGAGGTGGCCCGGGAGATCCGGGGCCACCTGGCCGGCTGGCTGACGGCCGGGGACGGGCCGGCCGGCTGCGGCCCGGTGGTGCGGAGCGAGGCCCGGCTTGCAGGCCCGGCGTGGGATCTGATCCCGGTCCAGGCCCGGCCGTAGCGGGTCGCGGCGTCAGGGCCGTTACACGGGTTCTGGCTTCCGGTTCGGGGCCGGTCGTGGGGACGCGCGGTCGTGGGTTCCGGTTTCGGTTCCGGCCCCGTGGCGCGCGGACTGCGGCTCGGGGATCAGGCCCGGCCGTAGACCGGTACGGCGGCGCCGCTGGTCGGCGCCGACTCGTCGGAGGCCAGGAAACGGATCACCGACGCGATCTCGGCCGGGTCGACCCAGCGCGCGTGATCGGCGTCGGGCATGGCGGCGCGGTTCGTCGGCGTGTCGATGACGCTCGGTAGCACGGTGTTGCAGCGCACCCCGGCGGATCGGTACTCCACCGCCACGGCGGAGGCGAAGCCGAGCACGGCGGCCTTCGCGGTCACGTAGCCGGCCACGCCCGGGAACGGCGCGACCGCCGCCCGGGCCGCCACGCAGACCACCGCCCCGCCACCGGCGGCGACCAGGTGCGGCAGCGCCGCCCGGGTGACCAGATGGGTGGGGCGGAGGTTGAGGGCGAGCATCCGGTCGAACTCCTCGACCGGGGTCTCGTGTACCAGCCCGGTGCTGGCGTACCCGCCGACGAGGTTGACCACGGCCCGCAGCGGCGCCTCGGGATCACCGGCCGCGACCTCGGCCACCCGGGCCGCGTCCTGCGCGTCGGTCAGGTCCGCGACCAGCCGGACCGGCGCGTTGGCGTCCGGTCGGGGCTTCGGGGTCGGCTGCCGGCGTTGCGGCGCGACCACCCGCCATCCCGCCGCGAGGAACGCGTCGGTGACCGCCGCGCCGAGCCCGCCCGTGCTCCCGGTCACCAGCACACTTCGATCCGCCATGACTTCACGCTAATGCCGCCATCCGGTCGGTTCGGATCCGGCCCCACCCGACGGCGGGACCCGTCCCGGTGGGGGAGGTGGCGGGGTGGGCCGGGTGGCAGGCTGTACGCACCGTGACCGCCGGTCGCCGGTACGTTCGTCGGAGCGCGCGTCGAGGTTGACGCTCCCGGGCTCATGAAAGTAAGTTTCATCCGTGGCGAAGAGTCCGAAGATTTCCGCGAGTCACGAGCCGGGTGGACTGATCGTCCACATCAGCGGCCTGCTCCCGTCGCTGTCGCCGGCAGAGCAGCGGGTCGCCCGTCTGGTGGTCGCCGACCCCGCGGACGCGGCCCGCCGGACCATCACCGACCTCGCCACGGCCGCGGAGACGTCCGAGGCGACAGTGATCCGGTTCTGTCGCTCGGTCGGCATGGACGGCTACCCACAGCTGCGGATCCGGCTCGCCGCCGAGGCGGCCCGACGGGTCGAGCCACCGGACGCCCGGGTGGTCGGCGGAGATATCCCGCCCGGCGCCGACCTGGCCCAGATCATCGCGACCATCGCGTTCAACGACGCGCGGGCGGTCGAGGAGACAGCCGAGCAGCTCGACCCGGCGGTCTGCGAACAGGTGGTGGACGCGATCGTCGGCGCCGGCCGGATCGACATCTACGGCGCGGGTGCGAGCGGCTTCGTGGCCTCGGACTTCCAGCAGAAGCTGCACCGGATCGGCCGCACCGCGTTCTACTTCCCCGACGTGCACACCGCGCTGACCTCGGCGGCGCTGCTGGGCCGAGGCGACGTCGCCATCGGCATCTCGCACACCGGCACCACCTCCGACGTGGTGGAGGTGCTGGAGCAGGCGCGGGCCCGGGGCGCGACCACGGTGGTGCTGACCAACTTCCCGCGCTCGCCGGTCACCGAGGTCGCCGACCACGTGCTCACCACCGCGGCCCGGGAGACCACGTACCGTTCCGGGGCGACGGCCAGCCGGCTCGCCCAGCTCACCGTGGTCGACTGCCTGTTCGTCGGGGTGGCGGCCCGCAACCGCCCCCGGGCCCGTAAGGCACTGGAGGCGACAGCCGAGGCGGTCCGATCCCATCGGATCGGCTCCGGCCGGAGGCGGGCATGACCGCCGGCGCCGTAGAGCCGGACGAGGCGCCCGCACCGGCGGCCCGGCCGGCGGTCCGGGTCGGCGCCCCGACCGAGCGGCGCAACCCGCTCAGCGTCGACCTGGACCTGATGTCCACCCGTGACGTCCTCTCCGTGATCAACGAGGCGGACCGCCGGGTACCGGCTGCGGTGGCCGCGGTCCTGGACGAGATCGTGGAGACGGTCGACCTGGCGGTCGCCGCGCTGCGTGGCGGGCACCGGGTGCACTACTTCGGCGCCGGCACTTCGGGGCGGCTGGGCGTGCTCGACGCCGCCGAACTGGCACCCACCTTCAACTCGCCACGGCACTGGTTCTGCGCCCACCTCGCCGGCGGTCCGGACGCGATGTGGCGGGCCGTGGAGGACGCGGAGGACGACGAGTCCCGTGGCGGGGTCGAGGCGGCCGACTGCGTGGATGCCGGGGACCTGGTGGTGGGACTCACCGCGAGCGGACGCACCCCGTACGTCCTCGGGGCGCTCGCCGCGTCCCGGGCGAAGGGTGCCTCGGCGGTGCTGCTCTGCGCGAACCCGGAGGCGCCGGCAGCCCGTGCCGTCGACGTCTTCATCGGGGTGGACACCGGGCCGGAGGTGGTGGCCGGGTCGACCCGGATGAAGGCGGGTACGGCCCAGAAACTCGTGCTGAACAGCTTCTCCACGGCGGTCATGGTGCGCCTGGGTCGGGTCTACTCGAACCTCATGATCGATATGGTCGCCACCAACGCGAAGCTCCGGGGACGAATGATCTCGATCCTGGTCGAGGCGACCGGTTGCTCCGAGGAGATCGCCCGTCGTGCCCTGGACGAGGCCGATGGTGACCTGAAGACCGCTCTGGTGAGCCTCGTCTCAGGGGTGGCGGCGACGGCCGCGCGGGCGGCGCTGGCCCGCTCCGCCGACCAGGTCCGCGGCGCCCTTGCCCTGCTCGCGTCCTGATTCCGACAGCGCCCGAAACGCGTAGGCCCGGGCGGGCATAGGAGCGGGGCACGGATTGTTCAACAGGGCGTGGGGTATTACCACCGGCGTGGATGAACCAACCGGTCCGCGTACGCGTATCTGGCAGTGACCAGGATCGCAGCACGGTGGTGACCCGGGTCGCTGTGCCTGTTGGCCGGGCAGTGTTGCCATGGACCGTAACCGGACGGCGATCCGTCGATCCGTCGACCTCACCGGCCTGCGGACAACCAGTCAGGCAGGGTGCTGACAGCAAACATGGACCGTGCTCTCAGCTGATTATCAGGCATTCGTGACACTTTCGACCCACGACATGGAATCCCCGACACGTCTCATCTGTTGTGTAGATGTCCGCACCGATGGGCACAGCGGAGGTACGGGGGAGGGCTGATAGGCGTGGGGATGGCAAGGAACCGGGCAACCGGCGCGAGCGAGGGGACCGTGGGCAACGTGGACAAGAACATTGGTATGCGAACCGACGAGGTTGCCGAGGAGCGCGACCTGGTCGGAGTCTACCTGCACGAGATCTCCCGGACGCCACTGCTGGACGCCGCCAAGGAGGTCGATCTCTCCAAGGCCATCGAGGCGGGCCTGTACGCCGAGCACCTGCTCGGTGAGGACCGCGTACCCGACGGGGCCACCCGGGAGGAGCTGGCGCGGTTGGTCGCCGAGGGCGAGCGGGCCAAGGACCTGTTCATCCGGGCCAACCTGCGGCTGGTCGTGTCGATCGCCCGACGTTACGTCCGCTCGGGAATGCCGATGCTGGATCTGATCCAGGAGGGCAACACCGGTCTGGTCCGGGCGGTCGAGAAGTTCGACTACGAGCGCGGTTACAAGTTCTCCACCTACGCGACCTGGTGGATCCGCCAGGCGATCAGCCGGGCCATCGCCCAGCAGGAGCGCACCGTGCGGCTGCCGGTGCACCTGGTGGAGGACGTCAACCGGATGCGCAACGTGGCCCGTCAGCTCACCCGCGAGCTGGGCAGCGACCCGGAGCCGGAGCAGATCGCGGCGGCCCTGGGCGTCACCGTCGAGCGGGTCAACGAGCTGGTCCGCTGGTCGCAGGACACCGTGTCGCTGGACACGCCGGTCGGCGACGACGGCGACACCAACCTCGGTGACCTGGTCGCCGACAGCGACGCCCCGTCGCCGGAGGAGATCGTTCTCACCGGGTTGGAGCGGCAGCGGATCGAGGGGTTGCTCAACCACCTCGACGACCGCTCGGCCGGGATCATGCGGGCCCGCTACGGGCTGGAGGACGGCCGGGAGCACTCGCTCACCGAGGTGGCTTCGCGGTTCTCGCTGTCCCGTGAGCGGATCCGGCAGCTGGAGATCCAGGCGCTCGGCCGGCTCCGCGAGCTGGCTCGTGCGGAGGGCCTCCAGGCAGCCTGAGCTGGTAGTAATGACGAGAACGGCCGGCGTCCCCCTATCGGACGCCGGCCGTTCGTCGGTTCCCGGGCCGTGGCGGCGGATCCGCCTTCAACCACCGGGGCGGTCCGGTCGCAACCGACCCGGCCGGGTCAGCGGACCCGGCCGTAGCCGTACGGAGGCATCAGGTCCACGCTCCGCTTCTCGACATTGCGGCCGAAGGTGGGCGCGTGGATGACCTGCCCGTCGCCGACGTAGATGGCCATGTGCCCGAGGTTGCTGTAGAAGACGAGGTCACCGGGGCGCAGTTCGCCGCGGCTGATGTGCGCCACCACTCCCCACTGCATCCGGGTGTTGTGCGGCAGTGACTTACCCGCCGCGCGCCAGGCCGCCGAGGTCAGCCCGGAGCAGTCGTAGCCGTTCGGCCCGTCCTGGCCCCAGGCGTACGGTTTGCCCAGCGCGCCGTAGGCGTACCGGACGGCGACGCCGGCCTGGCCGGAGACCGCCGGGGCGTCGTTGGCGCTGTTCGACCGGCTGGCCGGACGCTCGGTGGCCCGGCCGTACGCCTGCCGGCGCAGCTCGTAGAGCTTGGCCAGGTCCCGCTCGATCCGGTTCTTCGCCGTCGCCAGTTCCCGAGACTGGGCCGCCTGCCGGCTGAGCGTGACATCCAGCCGGGTCTTCTCGTCGAGCAGTCGCCGCTGGTCGGCGGTGTAGCTGGCGATGGTCGCCTTGCGTTGTCGGGTCAGCTGGTCCAGGGTGCCGAGGCGGTCGAGCACCGACGCCGAGTCGCCGGCGTGCAACAGCGCGTCGACGGTGCCGAGGTTGCCGGTCTTGTACGCGGTAACGGCGAGCCGGCCGACGTCCGCCCGGCTCTGTGCGGCCTGCTGCTCCAGTGGGCCGATCCGGTCCTGCAGCCGGCCCACGGATTCCTTGTTCTCCTTGATTTTCTCGCGCAACTCGTTGTGGGCCTCCACGACCCGCTCCAACTCGGCGGAGGACTTCTCGATCCGCCGGGTCAGCTCGGCCGGGGAAGGTTCGGCCCGGGCCACCGTGGCCGGCGCGACCAGCGTCAGCGAGAAGGCGGCGACCGTCAGGGCGCGCAGCGTGTGCCTCAGGGACGACAAGAGCTCGATGCTCCTCTCCCATGGCCGGCGCGGGCTGCTGACGCTCCGCGACGGCACCGGCCCGGTGCCGTCCGGCTGGACGGCGGCCGACCGGGCCGACCCGCCCAACCTAGTACGACACACGTGTCACCCGCAGAGAAAGTCGGGACCAATGGTGATGGTGGGACCGGTCGGATCCGCCGATGCTGGGATTGCCCGGCTATCTGGGCAGATGCCGGACTGGTCGCTCTCGGCACATGACGTCGCTTGGCTGAGCGCTATAACCGATAAGACGGACTTGGGGGTCTCATTCCGGCGGGCATGGTGCCGGTTATGGGCGTGTGACCACCCGAAACGGCCGGTTGGGCTGGCGGTCGCGGCACACAATGAACCGCACAGGCGGGAATCCCGTCAACCGGCATCGATGCGAGGGGCCGGCGGGCCGACCCCGGCGCCAGCAGCCGTGGGAGGAGGCACCGTGGATCGTGAAGGCGCGACGACGCGACCGCCGCCGCCACCGCGCGGCGCCGCCGGCAAGGAGCCGACGCTGCTCTACGCCCGACCCGGGATCATCGTCACGGTCGACCGGTTCACCGTCGGCCGGAGCAGCTGGCGGGTCGCCGAGCTGACCCACCTGCACACCACCCGGGGCCCACACGACCGGTTGGCGACGCGGGCCGTACTGGTCTCCACCGCGGTGATCGGTGGCATCGGCCTGCTGCTCGGCTTCACCGGTGGCCTGCAACGGCTCACTGCCGGGGCGTACCTCCTGCTCGGCGCCGTGTTCCTGGTGCCGGTGCTGCTCGCGGCGGCAGGGGACCGGTGGCGTCCGCCCGCGTACGAGCTGTGGGGCCGCCGGGGAGGGGTGGAGGAACTGCTGTTCAGCAGCGACGACGAGCACCAGTTCGGCCAGGTGACCCGCGCGTTGCGCCGCGCCCGGGAGATGAACAGCTACGGCGGCTGGGAGGATCCGCTGGCCACCGTGGACCCGTGGCGACCGCGACGGTGAGGGCAGTCGCTAGCCGGCGACGGGCTCGGGTGCCTGCTCCCGCTCCCGCTGTTCGGCGGTGACCAGGGAACTCACCCGCCGCTCGGCCCAGAACGAGAGGAACGGCACGGTGCCGGCGAGCATCACCAGGATCATGCGCTTGAGCGGCCAGTTGGCCCGGCGGGACAGGTCGAACGCGGCGACCAGGTAGACCATGTAGAGGAAGCCGTGCGCCTGGCCCACGGTCTCCACCACGGTCGGGTTGTCGAAGCCGTACTTGAGCGGCATGCCGATCACGACCAGCAGGATCAGCACCACCCCGACGACCCAGGCGATCACGCGGTAGCGGGTGAGGGCAGCGCGCACTTTCTCGTCCGTCCTTCCGGGCCCGGCTCAGCCGGGATAGTCGCCGGGCTTTGCGCCCGGATTGGCGTTCAACCATGACAGGTAGCGGTTGTAGGCGACCAGGTCGGCGTCGTCCGCGCCGTTGCTGACCGCCGCCCGGGCGACCCGGACCGGCCGGCGGAACCCGGTCCGTGGCCCGCCCGTTCCGGTCCCGGCAGCACCGGCCGGAGCGTCGGAGCCGCCGATGGCCGACGGCACCTCGACCGGTGTCACTCCGGCCTCGCGGCTGGCCGCCGTCGGCGCGTCACGCAGCGCGTGGCGCACCTCGCGCCACCAGACGAAGACGACGAACCCCGCGAAGATCGGCCACTCCACGGCGTAGCCCCAGCTGATGGCGTTGCCCGCGGTAGCCCGGCTGACCTGCCACCAGCCCAGCCCGAGGAAGGACGTCACCAGCACGACCATGGCCACGTGGCGGGCGATCCACGCCGGGGTCCAGAGCCGCTTCATGCCACGAGGGTACCGGGACGCGCGGCACTCTCCGACGCGGTGTCGTAGTGCGGCGGTGGTTTGGTCGCGACCGGCGTGGGCATCCGTACAGACGCCAGCCCACCACGGACGAGAGGGCGCGAGATGACGGCATCGGGACGACCCGACGGATTTCCCGCCGGTGGCACGGAGGTCAGCCCCGAGCAGCGGATTCCCGAGTGGGGAAACGATCGGGTGGCCGCCCCGGAGTTCGACGCCGACCTGCCCGGCATCGACCCGGCCGAACTGCCCGACGAGGATCTGATCCGGGAGATGCAGAGCCTGCACCGGACCCGGCTGGAGACGCTGCGGCACGCGACCGACTCGGCGCTGGCCACCCATCTGCGGCGCACCGCGGAACTGGAGACCGAGTACCTCGCCCGGCACCCCGGCCGGGAGGTAGATCCGAGCCGGCTGCGGGGACTCTGATGGCACACGCGGAGCGGGGGGTGTCCGCACCGCCCGAGGTCGTCTTCAACACGGCGACCGACCCCCGCCGGGTCTCCGCCTGGCTGCCCGAGCCGCTGCTGTCCGGGGAACCGACCCGGGCCGCGGACGCCGGGCAGCTACGGGCCCGCTGGGACGCGCGGCGCACGGACTGGTCGGCCGAACTGCGCGTGGAGCCGGTCGACGCGGGCGGGGCCCGGATCCGGCTGGACCTGGCCGGTGGCGGTCAGGAGACCGACCGACTGGCTGACGAGGCGCTGGTCAACCTCGTCCGGGCGGTCGCCGACAACCTGCAGGCCGGCTGAACCGGCCCAGCCCGCCCCGCCAAGGGCGGCGGATCGTTGCGTGACCCGAAGGAGGCCGGGTGAGCGAGCTGAAGCAGAGGGTGGCACGGCTGCGCCGGGCGTACGCCCCGCACGAGCACCGCCCGCTCGGCGGCTACCTGGCCGCCATGGGCACCTACGCCGGGGTGACCGGCGCGATCGCCGGTCTGGTCAAGGTGACCGGGCGCTCAGTGCCGGAACGCCCCGCCACGTCCGACGTGGTGCTCCTCGCCATCGCCACCCACAAGCTCAGCCGGCTGCTGTCCAAGGACGCCATCACCAGCCCGCTGCGTGCTCCCTTCACCCGGTACGACCGGCCGATCGGCAGTGGCGAGGTGATGGAGCAGGTACGCGATTCGGGCAGCGCCACCCGGCACGCCATCGGTGAGCTGCTCAGCTGCCCGTTCTGCCTGGCGGTGTGGGTGGCCACCGGGTTCACGGGCGCCCTCGTGCTCGCACCGCGGCTGACCCGCCTGGTCGCCACGGCGTTGACCGCGATCGCGGCGTCGGACTTCCTCCAGATGGCGTACGCGATGGCCCAGCAGGGCGCGGAGCGGCACCGGGACTGACCGCACGCCGCACGGGCCCACCGGCGTGGTGGGCCCGTCCCGCTGGGTCCGTCAACGTTGCATGCCGGACCAGCCGTGCGGCGACTCCGGTTCCCGCTCGTCCTCGTCCGCCCCGGTGATGATGTCCCGGTCCACGGCCGTGCGCTCGTGCTCGTTGGCGAAGTCGGGGTCGGGCAGGTCGTCCGTGCCCTCCGGCGGCTGGGCGAGCGCGGAGGTCCGCTCGTGCTGCTGTTCCTCGGGCTGCGACATCGCGTCCTCTTCTCGTCGCCGGTCGCCGGTCGCCGGTCGCCGGTCGCCGGTCGCCGGTCGCCGGTTACCGGCTAGCTGGCGGCGGGGCGGTGGACGTCAGCCCACCGAACCGCCCAGCAGGTCGGTCACCTCGTCAACCGCGTACTCGCCCTGTGGCAGTGCGTTCAGCCGGGCGAGCAGCTGCGCCGGCAGTTCCGCGGCGACCGCGCGCCGATAGATGTCCACCTGGCTGATCCGCTCCTGACCGTGGTAGAGGTCGTCGAGCAGTTCGTCGAGCGGCCGGGTGTCCACCTCCTCGGTCAGCACCTCGTCCGGTACGGCGGCGGCCGTGCCCGGCAGCTCGGTGCTGGGCGGGTCGATCGCGGCGGTGTCGACCACCGGCACGTCGGCCAGGATGGTGTCGGGCAGCCGCACCTCGGTCGTGGGTGTCGTGGGTGGCCTGGATGCCCTGGTCACGGGTACGTCGTCGGTCACGCCCGTCACTACCCGCGACCGAATCGGTCAAACACCTCGCCCACCCCGGCCTCGCCTCGTCGATCATGAGGTCGGTGGCGTTCCGGACCGGCACGCTCATGACCGACGAGGCGGGGCTGGAGTCGGCGGGTCAGGCGGAGGTGGCCAGGGGGTGGGGGCCGGCGACGCGGCGGGTGCGGACGGCGGCGGCGAGTTGGTCGAGGACCTCGTCCGTGGTGTCCCAGCCGATGCAGGCGTCCGTGATCGACTGGCCGTAGGTCAGCTCCCGGGTCGGGTCGAGGTCCTGCCGGCCGGGGACGAGGAAGCTCTCCAGCATGATCCCGGCGATGCCCCGCTGTCCGGCGGCGATCTGAGTGGCCACGTCGGCGGCCACCACGGGCTGGTTCCGGTGGTCCTTGCCGCTGTTGGCATGGCTGGCGTCCACCACCAGCCGCTCCGGCAGCCCGGCGGCGCGCAGCAGGTCCAGCGCGCCCGCCACCGAGGCCGCGTCGTAGTTCGGCCGGCCGCCACCCCCGCGCAGCACCAGGTGGCCGTCCGCGTTGCCCCGGGTGTGCATGATCGCCGGGGTGCCGGAGACGTCGATCCCGGGGAAGACGTGTGGTACGCCGGCCGCCCGGATCGCGTCGACCGCCGTGGCGATGCTGCCGTCGGGGCGGTTCTTCATGCCGATCGGCATGGACAGGCCGGAGGCGAGCTGGCGGTGCACCTGGCTCTCCACCGTGCGTGCCCCGATCGCCCCCCACGCCACGGTGTCCGCTATGTACTGCGGGCTGATCGGGTCGAGGAACTCGCAACCCACCGGCAGGCCGAGGCGCAACACGTCGAGCAGCAGCGCCCGGGCCATCCGCAGACCGGTGTTGACGTCGCCGGAGCCGTCCAGCCCCGGGTCGTTGATCAGGCCCTTCCAGCCCACTGTGGAGCGCGGCTTCTCGAAGTAGACCCGCATCACCACCAGGAGATCGTCGGCGACCCGCGCCGCGGCCTCGCGCAGCCGGTGGGCGTACTCCAGCGCCGCGGCCGGGTCGTGGACCGAGCACGGCCCGACCACCACGAGCAGTCGGTCGTCTATCCGGTCGAGCACCTGGCCGACCGCACGCCGCCCGGCGAGTACGGCCGAGGTGAGACTGTCGTCCAGGGGTAGCTCGTGGTGCAGCAGCGCCGGGGTCGTCAGCGGCACGACACGGTCGATCCGCTGGTCGATGACCCGGTGGTTGTCCGGGGTGGTCACGGTGGGCATCCTTCCCGCCGACCGCACCCGGGGCCGGTGCCCAGGTCGAGCCGGCTGCTCGTACGCGAAAGGGCAGGAACGAAAGCTCCTGCCCGGCCGGCTCGATAAACGGTGACGTCAGATCATGGTGAGGTCACCGGCCTGCGAGCCGGCTGCCTAAACCATCGATACGACCACGCCACGGCGGTAAGCGTACCCGACCATGCGCCGCCGCTCACCCCCTCGTCGGCAAAGCCTCGCCCTGCGTTCACCCCCATCGATGGAACCACCGGTAGCTTCAGCCACACCGAACGTCAAATCCGGAGGTATCCGATGGATCGTCGTACCGTCCTGCGCGCCACCGTCGCCGATGGTGCCGCCGCCTTTTCCGGCAGCCTCTGGGCCGGTGCCGCCGTGGCCGCCCCGGCCCAGCCCGGTCCCAGCCCGTACGGGCCGCCCGGCGCTGCCGACGCCAACGGCATCCAACTGCCCGCCGGGTTCACCAGTCGGGTCATCGCCCGCTCCCGGAAGGCGGTGGCGGGCACGTCGTACGCCTGGCACGACGCGCCCGACGGCGGCGTCTGCTTCGCCGCCGGCACCGGCTGGATCTACGTCTCGAACTCCGAGATCACCCCGGGCGGCGGTGCCTCGGCGGTCCGGTTCAACGCCGACGGCAGCATCGCCTCGGCGTACCGGATCCTCTCCGGCACCAACCAGAACTGTGCCGGCGGTGCCACCCCGTGGGGGACCTGGCTCTCCTGCGAGGAGGTCAGCCGGGGGTACGTCTACGAGACGTACCCGCAGGGCGGGACGACGGCGGTACGCCAGGCGGCGATGGGCCGGTTCAAGCACGAGGCCGCCGCCTGCGACCCGGACCGCCGGGTGATCTACCTGACCGAGGACGAGACCAACGGCTGCTTCTACCGGTTCCGGCCGACGACCTGGGGCAACCTCTCCGCCGGCACGCTGGAGGTGCTGGTCGCGGGCACCGCCACCAGCGGACCGGTGACCTGGGCGCGGGTGCCCGACCAGCCGGGGCGAGCACGCTCACCCGCAACCAGGTCTCCGGGGCCAAGCGCTTCAACGGCGGTGAGGGCTGCTGGTACGCCGACGGCACCTGCTGGTTCACCACCAAGGGCGACAACCGGGTCTGGGCGTACGACGCGGTCAACCAGCGCATCGACCTGGCGTACGACGCCGCGCGGGTGTCCGGGACCGCGCCGCTGACCGGGGTGGACAACATCACCGGGGCCCGTTCGGGCGACCTCTACGTGGCCGCGGACGGCGGCAACATGGAGATCTGCGTGATCACGCCCGCGGAGGTGGTCGCGCCGTTCCTGCGGACCTACGAGGTGCGCGGTCCGTTCCGCTCCTGACCGCCCGGAGTGTTAGGAGGGGGCCCTTTTAGTACACGAGGCGTTAACAAGGGGCCCTTCCTTACATGCCTGGGATGCTGTGGGGGTAAGGGAGCGGGATGAGTGACGGAAAGAGCGACCAGGAGCGGATCGAGTCCCGGGCGCACCTGCTGCCGGAGGAGGCAGCGGTCGGCAGCGAGGACGCCGAGGCCCAGGCCGACGCGATCCTGGCCGAGTCGGACATCCGCGAGGCCGACCGCAACGCCGCGCCGGACACCGTCCTGGAACGGCGTGCCTCGGACGAGACGGTGACCCCGGTCGAGCCACCGGACTGACCCCACGGCGGACGTGTCGAGGTGCCTGCCGCGTCCCACCCCCGTCGGGCGCCGGAGATCGGATAGCGTCGGGGCCATGCCCGACAGCGGTTACCCCTGGCCTATCTCGACGACCCGACTGGACAACGGCCTGCGCGTGGTGGTCAGCGAGGACCGCACCGCCCCGGCGGTGGCGGTCAATCTCTGGTACGACGTCGGTTCCCGGCACGAGCCGGCCGGACAGACCGGCTTCGCGCACCTCTTCGAGCACCTGATGTTCGAGGGCTCGGTGAACGTCGCGAAGACCGAGCACATGAAGCTGGTGCAGGGGGCGGGCGGGTCGCTCAACGCCACCACGAACCCGGACCGGACGAACTACTTCGAGACGGTCCCGGCCGAGCACCTGGAACTCGCGCTCTGGCTGGAGGCCGACCGGATGGGCGGGCTGGTGCCGGCGCTGACCCAGGAGACGCTGGACAACCAGCGGGACGTGGTCAAGAACGAACGGCGGCAGCGCTACGAGAACGTGCCGTACGGCGACGCCTGGTTGCGGCTGCTGCCGCTGCTCTACCCGCCGGGCCACCCCTACCACCACGCCACCATCGGTTCCATGGCCGACCTGAACGCCGCCGACCTGGCCACCTTCCAGGCGTTCCACCAGACCTACTACGCGCCGAACAACGCGGTGCTGACCGTGGTCGGCGACACCACCGGCGAGGAGGTCGTCGCGCTGGCCGAGAAGTACTTCGGCGCCATCCCGCCCCGGCTGGAGATCCCGCCCGCGCCGGACGGTCGGGTAGTGCCGGCGACCGGCGTGCCGGCCGGGGAGACCGTGGTCGCCGACGTGCCGGCGCCCCGGGTGTACCTGGCGCACCGGACGTACCCGTTCGGCAGCCCGGGCTACGACGTGGTGACCGTGCTGGCCACCGTGCTCGGCAGCGGCCGGGGCAGCCGGCTGTACCAGCGCCTCGCCGACGGGGAGCGGATCGCCCAACCGGACCTGGTCGGGGCTTACGGGGTGGACCTGGCGCACGCCCCGGCGCCGCTGATCGCCACCGCCACCGCGCGCCCCGGGATCAGCGGCGAGCGGCTCGCCGCCGGGTTGGCCGAGGTGGTCGACGAACTGGCCACCGTGCCGGTCACCGCCGCCGAACTGGACCGCGCGAAGGCGCTGCTGACCACCGCCTGGTGGCGACAGATGTCCACGGTGGACGGACGGGCGGACGTGTTGGGCCGGTATGCCACCCAGTTCGGCGACCCGGCCACCGTCGCCGAACGGCTGCCGGCCTGGCTCGCGGTGACCGCCGACCAGATCGCCGCGGCGGCCGCCGAGGTGCTCGCCGCCGCCGACCGGGTGACCCTGACCTACCTCCCAGAGGAGAAAGCCTAGTGAGCGCGAGGAGTGAGCGGCGCGGCCTGGAGGGGCGCCGTGGCCTGGAGGGCGCGAGCCCCGCAGTCGCGAACGAGAGGATTGCTCAGTGACGCTCATCGCCGATCGGCCTGGTCCGGGTGCGGCCCGCCCGTACCGGTTCCCGCAGGTGGTCCGCCGGGCCGTGGCGGGCGGTGAGGTGGTCGCCGCGCACCTGCCCGGGCAGAACCTCGCCGTCGCGCTGCTGCTGCTGGACGCGGGGGCGGGCCGGGAACCCGTGGGCAAGGAGGGGCTCGGCGGAGTGCTGGCGAAGGCGTTGGAGGAGGGCACCACCCAGCGGGACGCCACCTCGTACGCGCTGGCCATCGAGGCGCTCGGCACCGAGTTGGTGACCGCGCTGGACTGGGACACCTTCCAGGCCAGCGTGCAGGTGCCGGTGGAACGGCTGGGCGCGGCCGTCGAACTGCTCGCCGAGGCGGTGCGTACGCCGAAGCTGGATCCGGACGACGTGCGGCGGGTCCGCGACGACGAGGCGACCGCGCTGCGGATGGACTGGGCCAACCCTGGGCCGCGCGCCGACGCGGTGCTGCGTGCCGACCTGTTCGGCGCCGACAACCGCTGGGGCCGCCCGATGTACGGCGACCCGGGGTCGGTGGCGGGGCTGGACGTGGAGGACGTCACCGTCTTCCACTCCGAGTGGTTCATCCGCCCGGGGACCCTGGTGGTCGCCGGTGACCTGGACCGGATCGACCTGGACGCGCTCGCCGCGGCGGCGTTCTCCGGCACCGGCGGCGGGCCGGTGGACCGGGGCGCGCCGATCGAGGTGCCGCTGCGGACCGGTCGCCGGATCATCCTGGTCGACCGGCCCGGCTCGGTGCAGTCCACGCTGCGGCTCGGGCACCCTGCGCCACACCGGGCCCATCCGGACCACGTGCCGATCGCTCTCGCGGGCACGGTGCTCGGCGGGGCGTTCACGTCCCGGCTGAACCACCTCATCCGCGAGGTGCGCGGCTACACGTACGGCATCCGGGGCGACTTCGCCTCGTCCCGCCGATTCGGCCGGTTCGCGGTCAGCTCGGGGGTGCAGACCGCCGTCACCGCGCCGGCCCTGGTGGAGGCGGTCGGAGAGATCGCCCGTACCCAGGCCGGTGGGGTGACCGAGGACGAGCTGGCGGTGGCCCGGTCCTGGCGGGCGGGCCAGCTCTCGGTCGAGTTGCAGAGCCCGCGATCGATCGCCGGTGCGTTGACCACGCTGGTGGTGCACGACCTGCCGGACGACTACCACGCCCGGTTGCGCGAGTCGCTGCTCGCCGCCGACGTGGCGCAGGTCTCGACGGCCGCCGCCGCACACCTGTACCCGGAGTCGCTGACCCTGGTCATCGAGGGTGACGCCGCGGTGATCAGGGACGAACTCGTCGTGACGGGGCTGGGTGAGGTGATCGACGCCACGCCATGATCCGGGTGATAACGGGTCCGGGCGGTGGGAAAGCGTTCCCGCCGCCACCGGCCGGCTGGGTAGCCTCGCGGGCATGAGGATCGGCATTGTGGGGGCCACCGGCCAGGTCGGTGGCGTGATGCGGCAGGTGCTGGCGGACCGGGACTTCCCGGCGGATCAGGTGCGGTTGTTCGCCTCGGCGCGGTCGGCCGGGCGGACGCTGCCGTGGCGCGGCGCGGAGATCGCCGTCGAGGACGCGGCCAGCGCCGACTACTCGGGGCTGGACATCGTGCTCTTCTCGGCCGGCAAGGGCACGGCCAAGGAGTTGGCTCCGCGGGTCGCGGCGGCCGGCGCGGTCGTCATCGACAACTCCTCGGCCTTCCGAATGGACCCGGAGGTGCCACTCGTCGTCGCCGAGGTGAACCCGCACGCCGCCGCGCTCCGGCCGAAGGGCATCATCGCCAACCCGAACTGCACCACGATGGCCGCGATGCCGGTGCTGCGCCCGCTGCACGCCGAGGCGGAACTGGTCAGCCTGGTCGTCTCGACGTACCAGGCGGTCTCCGGCGCCGGGCTGTCCGGTGTCGCCGAGCTGGACGAGCAGGTCCGCAAGGTCGCCGAGACCGCGTCCGGCCTGACCTTCGACGGCGCCGCTGTGGACTTCCCCGCTCCCCGCTCGTTCGCCCGACCGATCGCGTTCAACGTACTGCCGCTCGCCGGGTCGATCGTCGACGACGGGTCGGCGGAGACCGACGAGGAGCAGAAGCTCCGCAACGAGAGCCGCAGGATCCTGGAGATCCCCGGCCTGAAGGTCTCCGGCACCTGCGTCCGGGTCCCGGTGTTCACCGGGCACTCGCTCCAGATCAACGCCCGGTTCGCCCGGCCGATCAGCCCGGAGCGGGCCCGGGAGCTTCTCGCCGACGCCCCCGGCGTGGCGTTGTCCGACGTACCGACCCCGTTGCAGGCCGCCGGTCAGGACCCGACGTACGTCGGCCGGATCCGCGCCGACGAGACCGTCGAGCACGGGTTGGCGCTGTTCTGCTCCAACGACAACCTGCGTAAGGGGGCCGCGCTCAACGCCGTGCAGCTCGCCGAGCTGGTCGCCGCCGAGGGCTGAGGCGGGGCCCGGATCTGGAGGATGCCGTGACTGACGACCAGACCCAGCGGGCGCTGGGTGACCTCATCGCGAGCCGTGCACTGGGCGTGCTGGCGACCATCAAGCGGGACGGGCGACCCCAGCTGTCCAACGTGGTCTACTCCTTCGACCGGGAGCACGGGCTGATCCGGGTGTCGGTGACCGACGACCGGGCGAAGACCGTCAACCTGCGCCGCGATCCCCGCGCCAGCTTTCACGTCAGCAGCGACGAAGGCTGGGCGTACGCGGTGGCCGAGGCGCGGGCGGAACTGACCCCGGTCGCGGCGGAGCCGGACGACGCGACGGTCGAGGAACTCGTCGGGCTCTACCGGTCGGTGCAGGGGGAGCACCCGGACTGGGACGACTTCCGCCGGGCGATGGTCGCCGAGCGGCGGCTCGTGCTGCGGCTGCACGTCGAACGCCTCTACGGCGCCCCGCCGCGCGGCTGACCGTCCCGCTGTCCGGTCCGACAACGCCCCGCCGGGTCCGTCCGGCGGGGCGTTACTGGTCGCCGCGGCCGGGTAGACCCGTGGTTGCCCTACACCGAGAGGGAGGCACCATGACAACGGTCGGAGAGTTCATGACGACCCGGTTGGTGACCATGGACGGCAACGACACGCTCGTCGCGGCGGCCCAGGAAATGCGTGACTCCGCGATCGGAGACGTGGTGGTGACCGACGGCGACAACGTGGTCGGGATCATCACGGACCGGGACATCACGGTCCGGGGCGTCGCGGAGAACATGAACCCGAACACCACCCGGCTCAACCAGATCACCACCAAGGACGTGGTCACGGTGAGTCAGTACGACGACGCCGTGGCCGCCGCCGACCTGATGCGGACGTACGCCGTACGGCGGCTGCCCGTGATCGAGGACGGCCGGCTGATCGGCCTCGTGTCGATGGGCGACCTGGCCGTGGAGCGGGAGCCGCAGTCGGTGCTTGCCGACATCAGCGCCGACGATCCCAACAACTGACCTCCCACCGATCGACGCCGGCTCCTTCCGAGGGGCCGGCGTCGACGCGTACCGCCTGGCGGCTCACCCGATCCGGGCGAGGTTGACCCAGCACCGGACGGGGACCCGCCTGGAGGACACGAGCGACCGGGAGGAGGGCCCGAGTGGACGCGACCACACGGTTCTTCGAGGATCTCGACCGCCGGGGGTACAACCCCCGGCTGGCGAAGTCCTCCGGAGCCCTGCGCCTCGACCTGCACGAGGGACCGCAGACCACGCACTGGCTGGTGCGGATCGACCGGGGGAACATCCAGGTCAGCCAGGAGGACATGGAGGCGGACACCGTGGTCGGCGCCAGCCCGGCCCTGTTCGAGGACCTGGTCACCGGACGGGAGAACGGACTGGCGGCGCTGCTGCGGGGGGACATGACCGTGGCCGGTGACGCCCGCCTGGTGGTGCAGATCGAACGGATCTTCCCGGGGCCGCCGCACGCCCAGGGCCCGCACCGTTACCGGAAGGGGGTGCGCTGATGGCGCCGAGTCACAACGTGCGGATTCTGGACGGCAACACGTTCGTCGTCTCCGAGGCCACCGGGGACATCGAGGCGACGCCGATCGAGCCGGCCGGGTTGTTCTCCATCGACACCCGCTACCTGTCGAAGTGGGTGCTCACGGTCGACGGTGAGCGCCTCACCGCGCTCTCCTACGACGATCTCCAGTACTACGAAGCACGCTTCTTCCTGGTGCCCGGCCTGGCCACGCACTACGTCGACGCGAAGCTGTCGATCATCCGGGAGCGGACCGTGGGCGGGAGCTTCCAGGAGACCGTCACCATCCTCAACCACGACGAGAAGGCGGTCGACCTGGAGATCAGGATGGACGCCGGGTGCGACTTCGCCGACCTGTTCGAGGTCAAGGACGAGATCCTCAACAAGAAGGGCGAGATCTACTCCGAGGTGGAGCCGGACAAGCTGCGCCTCGGCTACCGGCGCGGCAACTTCATCCGGGAGACGATCATCTCCTCCTCGGCCCCGGCGCGGTACGACCGCAACGGTCTCGCGTACACGGTCCACCTGGAACCGAACGAACAGTGGGACACGGTCATCGAGGTGGACACCGTGGCGCTCGGTCCGGGCGGACGGGACCTGCGGATCGGCCTCCAACTGCACGGCAGCGAGCGGGTCGCCCTCCAGCGTGACCTGGAGGAGTGGGTCGCCAAGGCGCCGAAGGTGAACAGCGAGCACGGGCAACTCGCCGCGACGTACCAGCGGTGTGTGATCGACCTTGCCGCGTTGCGCTTCTCGCCGCTGTCACTCGGTGGCGCGACGCTCCCGGCCGCCGGCCTGCCGTGGTTCATGACCATGTTCGGCCGGGACAGCATCCTGACCTGCCTCCAGACGCTGCCGTTCACGCCGGACCTCAGCGCGACCACGCTGCGGATCCTGGCTGCCCTGCAGGGCACCCGGTTCGACGACTTCCGGGAGGAGGATCCGGGCCGGATCCTGCACGAGATGCGCTACGGCGAAAGCGCCGCGTTCGAGGAGCAGCCGCACTCGCCGTACTACGGGTCGGTGGACGCCACGCCGCTGTTCGTGGTGCTGCTCGACGAGTACGAGCAGTGGAGCGGCGATGTCGCGCTGGTCAAGGAACTGGAACAGGAGTGCCGTCAGGCGTTGCGGTGGATTGACGACTACGCCGATCTGGTCGGTAACGGGTACATCTGGTA
Source organism: Micromonosporaceae bacterium KJ-029 (assembly GCA_005402585.1). Classification (GTDB taxonomy): domain Bacteria; phylum Actinomycetota; class Actinomycetes; order Mycobacteriales; family Micromonosporaceae; genus Micromonospora. Next base: position 242,086 of record BIFP01000052.1, read on the forward strand.
CGAGCGACGCAACACCGACACCGGTCTGGAGAACCAGTGCTGGAAGGACTCCTGGGACTCCATCTCGTACCGGGACGGCACCTTGCCGCCGTTTCCCCGGGCCACCTGTGAGGTGCAGGGGTACGCGTACGACGCGAAGATGCGCGCGGCCCGGATGGCCCGCGAGTTCTGGGACGACCCGGCGTACGCCGACCAGTTGGAGCGGCAGGCCGCGGAGCTGAAGGAACGGTTCAACCGCGACTGGTGGGTCGCCGACGGCGGCTACTACGCGCTCGGCCTCGACCCCGACGGGCGGCAGTGCGACGTGCTCAGCTCCAACATCGGTCATCTGCTGTGGAGCGGGATCGTCGATGACGACCGGGCCGAGCAGCTCGCGCATCACCTGGTGGGGCCGCGGCTCTTCACCGGCTGGGGGGTGCGGACGCTGGCCGAGGGGGAGGTCCGCTACAACCCCATCGGGTACCACAACGGCACGGTCTGGCCGTTCGACACCTCGTTCTGTGCCTGGGGCCTGCGCCGGTACGGCTTCGCGGAGGAGGCGGCCACCATCGCCAACGGGATTCTGGACGCCGCGCGGTTCTTCGACGGCCGGTTGCCGGAGGCGTTCGGCGGCTACCCGCGTGAGCAGACGAAGTTCCCGGTGGAGTACCCGACGGCGTGCAGCCCGCAGGCGTGGTCGACCGGCGCGCCGCTGTTGTTGCTGCGCACCATGCTCGGCCTGGAACCGCACGAGGGGCACCTGGCGGTCGAGCCCCGGCTCCCGGTGGGCATGGGGCGGATCGAGGTGCTGGACATCCCGGGCCGCTGGGGCCGCGTGGACGCCTTCGCCCGTGGCCGTCTCGACCTGCACAAGCTCGCCACGTGACGGTGGCGTGCGCGAAGCGCGCAAGATGAACGGCGGCGCGACCGGGTTCCCTATCGGGTAGCCCGGTTGCGCCGACTTCACCCGGTCCTACCGGCGCGTAACCTACTCAGGGTAAAGTTGGCGGATGCCGGAGTTCGTTTACCCGCCCGTGATCGCTGCCGCGAAGACGATGTTCCGGATTCTCGACCTGAAGATCACTATCGAGGGCGACCACCAGGTGCCGCGCACCGGCGGGGCGGTGCTGGCCAGCAACCACGTCAGCTACCTGGACTTCATCTTCTGCGGGCTGGGCGCACTGGAATCGAGGCGACTGGTCCGGTTCATGGCGAAGGAGTCGGTGTTCCGGCACCGGGTGTCGGGGCCGCTGATGCGCGGGATGCGGCACATTCCGGTGGACCGGCGCGCGGGCGCCGAGTCGTACGGCGCCGCGCTGCGGGCGCTGCGGGCCGGCGAGGTGGTCGGGGTCTTCCCGGAGGCGACGATCAGCCGCTCCTTCACCGTGAAGGAACTCAAGAGTGGGGCCACCCGGATGGCTCGCGAGGCGGGCGTGCCGGTGCTGCCGGTGGCGGTGTGGGGCACCCAGCGGTTGTGGACCAAGGGCCGCCCGCGCACGCTCACCCGCCGGCACATCCCGATCACCATCCTGGTCGGCGAGCCGATGGACCCGGCCCGGTACCCGGACGGCAACACGATGAGTGCCGACCTGCGGACGCGACTGCACGCGTTGGTCGACCGGGCCCAGCGGGAGTACCCGGACCGGCCGGCCGGCCCCGAGGACCGGTGGTGGCTGCCGGCGCACCTCGACGGCACCGCGCCGACCCCGGAGGAGGCCGCCGCGCTCGACGCGGCCGACCGGCGTACCCCCGCTGCCTGACGTGCCGGTCGACAGCCTGCCCGCTGTTCGTCAGCGCTGCCCCGACGCCGCGCCGTACGCGACCTGGTCGGCGTGCCGGGGCCGGTAGTAGTCGTCCCGGGAGTGGAACTCGACCGGCAGTGAGCCGGGCAGGATCACCCTCGGGTCGGCGGCCCGCGGCGCGACGAGGGTGAGGCGCGACAGCACGTCCCGTTCCGGCGGGGACAGGTCCACCAGCTCGGGCCGGGTCAGGCGGAACATGGCCACCACCCGACGGACCTGCTGGGCCACCTCGGCGACCTGCCTGCCCGGGCCGGCCAGAGCGAGCGCGGGCTGCTGGATGGTGCGCAGCGCGTCGCAGACCACCAGCAGCCGGGCGGGACGGGCCTCGGCGGCCGGCAACAACTCCAGCCGGGACGGCCACTGCCAGCGGATCTGCCCGCTGACCAGCCCGGGCATCCGGGTGCCCCGGCGATGTCTGGCACCGACGAGGGCGAGCTGTGAACCCGTGCCGACGTACGCCATCCGGCGATCGGTGACGGTCAGCGTGACCGGGGCCGGCAGCGCCCACCGCCGCCAGTTCTCGGTCGGGCCGAGCAGGTAGCCCGCCACGTCCAACCGGTGGCGTCCCAACACCCGCTCGCCGCTCTCCGGCACCAGCTCGTGCCGCCGGTCCAGCAACGGGCCGGTGTCGTCGCCCACCGCGTCGAAGCGATGCGGGGCGATGAAGAAGGGGGACGCGTCATCGTGCATCGTCACGGACCTCCGGTGCAGACGGCATCTGCGGACGAGCCTCGCCCAGCCGACCCGCGCTGTCATGACACCCGTTAGGGGGTCGGCCAATCGGTCGACGCCTGCGACCGGTAGATACCGATTTCCTCTGGTCGGATGAGACCGTCCTCGATCGCCCGGGCGAGCAGCGCCGCCTTCGTGGCCGCCGGCCGGCCCGCCCGGGTGTACTTGATCCGTGCCCGGTCGACGTACTGCTTGACGGTGTGCTCGCTGATCCGCATGCGGCGGGCCACCGACGCCTTCGACATCGACTGGAACCACAGCAGCAGCGCCTCGCGTTCCTGGTCGGACAGCACCGGCCGGTCCGGCCGGGAATCGCCGACGATCGCCCCGGCCAGCGCGGGTGCCACGTACGGACGGTCGCTCGCCGCGTTCAGGACGGTGGCCACGCAGTGTTCCCGCCCCTCGTGCTTGGCGAGGAAGGCCACCGCGCCGGCGTCCAGGGCGGCGAGCATCGTCTGCGGGTCGGAGTGCTCGGAGTAGACGACCACCCGCCGGCCGGCGGCGCTCAGCTCGGCCAGCTTGTCCAGTACCACCCGGCCGTGCAACCGAAGGTCGAGCAGGACGACGTCTGCCTCAGGCGCGGCCCGCAGCACCTCGTCGGGATCGTCACCGGTGGCCAGCACGGTCAGCCGCGGCTCGGTGGCCAACCAGGCGCGCACCCCGTCGATGACCACCGGGTGGTCGTCCACGATCGCCACGCCGACGGGCCGGCCCGGCGTCATCGCCGCCAGCGCGTCTGCGTCCATCTGATCTTCCCGTCCCGTTCGTCCAGTATTTCGACCTGCCCATCACCATCCTCCGGTGGGGGACCGGTGTCCCCGAGGCCCGGCCGGTCCGGGGTGACCAGGCCGACCACCACCTCGTCCGGGCCGGCGACGACGGTCAGTCGAGCCCAGTCCCGCGCGTCGGCGAGGGTGGCGGTGAGCGGATCGGCCAGGCTCCGGCGGATCCGCGCCGGCAGCGGTGGCGGTGTACCGACCGTGACCATGTCGATCGGCAGGCCGTTGCGTTCGGCCAGGTCGGCGGCGGCCCGTAGCTCGTGCAGGAGCGGATGGGGCACGTCGTCCGACTCGGCGATCAGCCGGCGCAGCCGGCCCGCGGCGTGTACGCAGCGCCGCTGCACCTCAGGGTCGGCCGGATCGGCCCGCCCCTGCGCCAACTCGGTCAGCACGTCCCCGGCCGCGCCGCTGACCAGTGCCAGCCGCTCGCGCCGCTCGAGCCGGGCCCGCTCGGCCGCCTCTCGTTCGGCCACCACCGCATTCGTGGTGGCGGCGGTGGCGGCCCGGCTGCGGGAGAGGGTGGCGAGCGCCGTGGCCCCGGCGAAGACGGCCGCCGGCAGCGACGAGGTGCCGTACAGGGCCATCGCGGAGCGGGCCAGGTCCGCGGCGCTGTTGGCGTCGTACAGTGCGACCGCCGCCAGCGCGATGGACGCGTGGGCGACCAGCAGGGCGAGCAGCCAGCGTACCGGCCGGCCCCAGAGGATCACCACGAAGAACCAGGCGAGCGTGCCCCAGACCCAGTTGGCCGGGCCGAACAGGTGCGGCCGGCCGACTGCGGCGAAGACCACCACGTCGACCGCCAGCAGCAGCCCGGCCAGCGGCGGAGCCGGCAGCGGCTTGTGGTGCAGCAGGCGGACCCCGGCGAGCACCCCGACCGCCGTCACCAGCAGCCAGCCGCCGGCCACCACCAGCGGCGCGGCAAGCTCCGACCAGGCGGCCAACACCGCGGGCAGCCCGATAGCCAGTTGCCAGACCAGTGCGATGGTGACCGCCACGACCCGGGCGCCCCGGTCGGAGATCCGCGCCACCGCGGCCGCAGCCCGGCCGGCGTCGACCCCGTCGGCCACCCCCGCCGTACGCGGTGCCGGTATCGCCGTCGCCCCCGGCCGGGCGATACCCGGTTCAGCTGACATCCGACCACTCCAGCCGGATCCGGGTGCCGTGCCCCGGGGCGGAGTCGACGTCGACCCGCCCACCGATCGTCGCCATCCGGCCATGGATCGACTCGCGCAGGCCGTACCGGTGCGCCGGGACCGTGGCCGGGTCGAAGCCCGGACCGTCGTCGACCACCTCGACCGCGACGGTGCCGGCGAGACGCCGCAGCCGCACCGTGGTCGCGGCGCCGGGCGCGTGCCGGGCCACGTTGGACAGGGCGGCGTGGGCGCTCTCCGCGATCGCCTCGGCGACCGTTGCCGGCGCCGGGCACGGCGGCAGGTCGGCGTTGACCGGCAGACCGGGCAGCCGGGCGAGCACCTCCCGCAACCGTTCGTCCACCCGTGCCGTACCGTCCGGCACCGACCGGGCCTCGGTCAGGGCGGCGAGGGTACGCAGGTCCGCGGCGCAACGCTCGCGCAGCGCCGTGGACGGGCCGGCGACCGCGCCGAGCCCGACCATGGTGAGCGTGGCCAGGACGGTGTCATGCAGGTCGCGGTTCTGCTGCCGTTCCGCCTCCCGCGCGGTACGGGCGACCAACGCCTCCCGGGTGGCCCGCTGACCCGCCACGAAATCGGCGTCGGCGCGGGCGATGCGTCGGCGCATCACCGCGGTCAGCATCGCCGTGCAGGCGGTCTGCGCCAGCAGGGTCGCCGCGTGGGCGCTCGCCTCGGTGGCGTCGCCAGCCGCGTGCGCGCCCGTCGCGTAGGCGGCGGCGACCAACAGGCCCGCCGGGATCGACCAGCGCGTCGGGGCGGTCGCCTGTGCGTTGATCACAGTGGTGCTGGCCAGCACCGCGATCCAGCTGGCCTCGCCGGGCAGCACCTCCGGCGCGACCAGGACCGGCATCGCCAGGCAGGCGGCGCTGGTCAGCGCCACGTCCGCGACGACCAGCGCCGCGCCGATGCCGTGGCGCCAGGCACGTAGCGCGTACCAGACCGACCAGGCGGTCAGCGCCGCCACGGCCGGTACCAGCAGTTCCGGGCGCACCGGCGGGGTACGCACGGCGAGCGCCACCACTGCGGTGGCGAGACCGCAGGAGAGCCGCAACAGCGCCGGCAACCGGGTGAAAATGAAGGCGAACGCACCAGCGGCCGGAGCGTCCACCGTGTCCGGTGGCGTACTCGAAGCGGGAAGGGCCGGCATCGGGAGGGCGTCCTTTGCGACAACGACCCGATCCGGGTCCGCGCGGCGGAGATCGACGCCGGAGAATAACACGGATTGGTGACCTTGGTGACCCTAGGTGGCGGGCGTGTCGTCGCTGCGTCAGTGCGCCCGGTTCCGTCGCGACCTGGCGTTCCGGGTCGCTACCGCAGCCCGACGCGTTCTGCGCCCAGAAGGTGGCCGAGTGGACCAGCGTCCCGGTCATCCACGGCTCGTACCCGGACGGCGTCGCTGTCTGGAAGGCCGGCTCCGGGTGGACTCACGTGCCCGACGACCTCGCCCGCCTCGGTGGCGGCCAGGCTGAGCGCCTCCGGCTCAACGCGCTTGAACACCGTGTGTTACATTGATGACTATCACTATCTGAGGGGGTGGCATGAAGATCCGACTCACGGTCGGGGCCGTACTCGCCGCCGGCCTGGTTGCCGGCAGTGTCGGCGTCGGCGGCCTCGCCGGCGCGGTCCCGACCGCCGAACGCCCGTCCGGCCTCGCCGGAGACGCAGCACCCGGACTGCTCGCCGTCGGCGACTTCGATCTCACCCGGCCGGAGACGGTCGCCACCGGGCTCCAGGTGCCGTGGGGCATGGACTTCCTGCCCGACGGCAGTGCCCTGGTGGCCCAACGCCCCACTGGTCAGGTGGTGCGGGTACGCCCGGGCCAACAGCCCGAGACGGTCGCCCAGATCTCCGGCGTGACCCCCACCAGTGAAGGTGGCCTGCTCGGCCTCGCCGTCTCCCCGAGCTACCCGCAGGACGGCTGGATCTACGTCTACTTCACCACCGCGACTGACAACCGCATCGCCCGGTTCCGGCTCACCTCGCCGCAGAACCAGGAGCCGGTCCTCACCGGGCTGGCCCGGGCGGCGATCCACAACGGCGGCCGGATCGCCTTCGGGCCGGACGGGCTGCTCTACGTCGGGGTCGGTGACGCCGGACAGACCGCCACGGCACAGGACCCGCAGAGCCGCAACGGCAAGATCCTGCGGATCCGACCGGACGGCTCCGTCCCAGCGGGTAATCCGATCGCCGGCTCGCCGGTCTACAGCCTCGGCCACCGCCACGTGCAGGGTCTGGCCTGGGACGCCCAGGGCCGACTATATGCCACCGAGTTCGGTCAGAACACCTGGGACGAGGTCAACCTGATCGTCGCGGGCGGCAACTACGGCTGGCCCACCGTCGAGGGGCGGGCGAACGATCCCCGCTTCCGTGACCCCCTGATCACCTGGACGCCGGCCGAGGCATCGCCCAGCGGTGCCACCATCGCCGGCAACCGGCTGTTCGTGGCCAGCCTGCGCGGCAACCGGCTGTGGAACGTGCCACTGAACGGGTCCGGGGGTGTCGGCACCCCCACCGCCGAACTGGTCGGCACGTACGGGCGGCTGCGCACAGTGGAGTACGGACCGGACGGCTGGCTCTGGGTCACCACCAGCAACCGCGACGGCCGGGGCACCCCAGCGGCCAACGACGACCGCATCCTGCGCTTTCCACCCCGGGACACGGTCACACCCACCCCGACCCCGACCACGCCCGGGCCGGCCACCTGCACGGTCAACTGGACGGCAAACCAGTGGAACAACGGGTTCACCGCCGACGTAACTGTCACCAACCGCGGGCCCGCCCTGACCAGCTGGACCGTGACCTGGTCGTTCACCGGCAACCAGCAGGTCACCAACGGGTGGAACGCGCAGGTCACCCAGTCCGGGCGGAACGTGACCGCGCGCAACGCCGCCTGGAACGGCAGCCTGTCCACCAACGGCGCGGTCAGCTTCGGCTTCCAGGCCACGTACTCCGGCAGCAACGACCGCCCGAGCGAGTTCCGCCTCAACGGCACCCCCTGCCAGACCGGCTGACGGTACCCGGATCACCCGCACCGACGGGTGGCGCGGCACGACCCACCGTGCCGCGCCACCCGTCGTGCCCCCCGCACCGCACCGGCCACCGTTATCCGCGCCCGCGTTAGGGTTTCGCCGTGACCGACAGTGACTCTCCGTGGGAACCGCCCCTGGCTGGCACCGAGGCAGGACACCTCGTCGGCGCGCTCGACCGCCTGCGTACCACCTTCCGCTGGAAGACCGACGACCTCGACGCGACCGGGCTGCAAACTCGGGTCGGCGCCTCCGCGATGACGCTCGGTGGCCTGCTCAAGCACCTGGCCGTGGTGGAGGACCACACCCTCGGCACCAAACTGAGCGGTACGCCGATCGGTGCCCCGTGGGACACCGCCGCCTGGGACGGTCCTGACTGGCCGTTCACCTCCGCCGCCGCCGACCCGCCGGAGCGGCTGTACGCGCTCTATGACGACGCCGTGGCCCGCTCCCGGGCGCGCCTCGACGCGGCACTCGCCGCCGGCGGGCTCGACCAACTCGTCCACGTCCGCACCGGGGACGGTCGCCAGGCCAGCCTGCGCCGGCTGGTCTGCGACATGATCGAGGAGTACGGCCGGCACACCGGGCACGCCGACCTGCTCCGCGAGGCCGTCGACGGGCTGGTCGGCGAGGACCCGCCGGCGGGCTGGCGACCCGCAACGGGCCACTACCGCCTGCCCGGCTGACCCGCGTATCACGCCCGACCTGGGGTGACGGTGGTGCGCCCGGCAGGATTCGAACCTGCGGCCTTGGGATTAGAAGTCCCCTGCTCTATCCGCTGAGCTACGGGCGCGTCGTGGTATCGCGCGAGAAGGGTACCGCCGCCCCGGCCCCGCGCGATGGAACGGGTGGCCGGGCCAGCGTCGCACGCAGGTCGACGCCGCGCACCCGGTTACTCGCCGCAGTCGGCCGTGCTCAGGCGCCCGTCCCCGCGTCCGCGTGGGGCGTGGTCACCGCCGCCGGGTCGGGTGCGCCGTCCACGGCCGGGCGAGGTTCGGGCGCGGTTGGGCGGACGGTGGTCGGTCCGGCGCCGAGGAACGCCTCGGCCCACCGGCCCACCTCTGCGAAGACCTTCTCGCGTACGGCGGGGCCGGAGAGCGTCAGGTCGTGCAGGCCACCGTCGAAGCGGGCCAGCGTGACGTGCCGGCCGAGGCGCGGCGCCCAGCGGACCATGTGCTCGACGTCGAGGACGGCGTCGGCGAGGGCCGCCGAGTCGTGCCATTTCGTGCCCCGGAACGAGCGGGTCGAGCAGGCGAGCAGTACCGGCACCGGGATGTCCAGCCCGGCGCGCAGCCTCCGCTGGCCGGTTCGGATGGCGTCCAGCCATCCGGCTCGGACGGGGAAGCCGGCGAGCGGCTTCCAGGCCAGGTCGTACGTCCACTCGCCGTGATGGTCGGCGTGGAGGCTCTCGCCGTACACGGTGCCGAGCCCGAGCGGCAGGATCCGGTGCGGCGCCCGGCGGCCCAGGCGGGCGACGGCGGCCGCGAGGGGTCGGCGCACGAACCATGGGGCGTTGAGATCGAAGAAGGGGCTGTTCAGGAAGATGCCGTCGACCAGCCCGGCGTCGCGGCGGGCCTGCGCCCAGAGCGAGACGATCAGGCCCCCGGTGGAGTGCCCCACGGCCAGCAGGGTGTCGTGGCCGTCCTCGGTGCGGACGATCTGCGCGGCGGCGTCCAGTTCGGGAAAGTAGTCGGCGAGGTCGCGGCAGAAGTTGGCGGTCTGGTGCGGGAGCAGACTGCGGCCGTACTTGCGCAGGTCCAGCGCGTAGAAGTCCCAGCCCCGCGCGGCGAAGAAGTCGGCCACGTGGGTCTGGAAGAAGTAGTCGACGAAGCCGTGCACGTAGAGCACGGCCCGCCCGGTGGGGCGCTCGGCCCGGCGGCGGACCAGGGTGGCCACCACCGGCCCCTCGTCGTCGCTGCCCAGGTCGATGGTGTGCCGCTCGTACGGCGGGCCCAGCAGATCCGGTTCCACCTCGCCGACGGTACGCCGGCAGGGCTACCGGGCGGTAGCCCGCCCACCGGCACCCGACGTGCGGCGTCCCCGATCGGTTCGCCCTCGGCCCTTCACCGTGGGCCTGTGGGCCTGTCGGTTGGGTGAGGTCGTGGCCCGGTTGCGGCGCGCCGGCCGGGGGTCGCACCCGGCCGGCGGCGCGATCACCTCTCGTCGGTCGTCACCCCGGCCCCGGCCAGGTCGTCGGCCGGCGTGGCCTGGCCGGACGGGGTGTTGACCCGCAGGTGCTTGTTGTTGCGCGGCTCCTGCCGGGTCTTGGCGTCGTTGAGTCTGCGGCGCAGGTCGTCGCGGGCATCGTTGAGCGCAGCGCGCAGATCCTCCTCGGTAGAGGTGGTGACGATCTTCTGTCGGCCGGCGATCCAGCACTCCAACGTGACCCGCTGGCCCCTCGCCTCCCGGTTCTTGACCGACAGCTCGAGCTCGGTGGCGTCGGCGTGGAAGGTGGCCAGGCGGGCGTCGAGCGTAGTGAACTGGGCGACGATCCAGTCCCGGTCGGCCTGCGAGAAACCGGCACCGAGCCGGAGGCACTTCGCCACGGTGGCCGGGTTCGCGCTCATCGCCGCACCTGACCAGGGACGCGGGCGGCGGAACGGGTGATGGTCATCTTCATGATCGCTGACCTTTCGTTCGACGTCGTGCTCACTGGTGCGGTTGAAAGATCCCTACCCGGGTCGGCTCCGTCTGGAACGTGAGCCGGTGCCTCTCGATCATTGCGATCGGACGGCCGGGCGAGGCAGGGCCACCCGGCCTACCACACCGGGACCTTGATCAGGCGTTCGTCCACAGACGGTCCGGCTGTCCACAGATCCGGCCTCCAGGGCTGCCCGGTGATCGTGCCGGGCAGCAGGCTCGGTTCGAGTCGGCTCGCGACGGCAGGCCGCCGATCCTCGCTGGAGGGACGATGTTTGATACTTATGTAACGATTGTGGGGAATGTGCTCACCGCGCCCGAGTGGCGGCGCACCACCCAGAGCAACACCCTGGTGGCCAACTTCAAGGTCGCCTCGACCGCCCGGCGCCTCGACCGCGACAGCGGGCGCTGGGTCGACGGCAACAGCCTGCGCGTACGGGTCAACTGCTGGCGCAGGCTCGCCGAGGGGGTGGCCGCCTCGGTGATGGTCGGCGATCCCGTGGTCGTCTGCGGGCGGCTGTACACCCGGGACTGGACCGACGACGCCGGCAACCACCGCACGCTGTACGAGTTGGAAGCCGTCGCGGTCGGTCACGACCTGTCCCGGGGGCGCGGGCGGTTCCTGCGCAACCGTCCGAGTCTGACCACCAGTACCGTCTCCGACGCCGAGGCCGAGCAGCGGGTGCACGGTGAGCCGACCGAGCCGGTGCCGGACGGCCAGGCACCGGCCCAGCCCGACCACCGTCCGGTAGACGACGACTTCGAGCTGTCCGGCCTCGCCTCTCCGGGTGCCGGGCTGCCCTACAGCGGCAGCTACCGGCCAGGCCCCGGCAGCGACGTCGAGTTGCCCGACGCCGACGCTGACCTCGACGCGGCCGACCGGGGCGGTTACCGGCCGGGCCCGGTGGACGACGTCGAGCCGTCCGGCGTCACGACGGCCCAGCGAGGTCCGGCCGGCGACGACATCCTCCCGCCTGACCCGTTCGACGACCTCATCGACGGAGGAGACGAGGCGAGTTCCGACGAACTGGCACCGATGCACACCGAGGCCGCAGTGCCCGACGGTGAGTTGGCGGCGCGTCCGGAGGAATCGGGGGCGGGCGGCGCGGCGACCGGGCGGAGCCGGCGGGGTCGGGGGAGGCTGCCGCAGCCGGCTTGACCCGCGCGGGTCGGGCGGCGCAACCAGTGATCGCTTGCGGATGGGCGATCGGGTGGCCGGCACGTCGGGTCGCCCATCCGCGGACGATCGGCGCCGTCGGGAGTGAGTGCAACTCAGTTGACAGGCGCCTGGGCGGCCTGGGCTGACAGGCGGCCTGGGCGGCCTGGGTTGGTGCGGCCTGGTTGGCGGGGCGGCATGGGGTGGACCGGTTGACAGACGGAGGCGGTGGCTCGGTAGGCGGGCCGCTTGGGCGGCCCGGTTGGCGGGCGGGCCCGGCGGCCGGCCTCGGCTAGGCTGGCCGGCCGGGGGTGGTGTGAGTGCGGCACTCAGGTGCGGTGGCGAACGCGGCGGGACTCGCCGCGGGGTACGCGCTGGACGCGTTGCTCGGCGACCCCCGCCGTGGGCACCCGGTCGCCGGGTTCGGTCGCGCCGCCGCCGCCCTGGAACGCCGCCTCTACCGCCCCGACCGGTTGGCCGGCGGCGTCTTCACCGCGCTCTCCGTCGGCGGGCCGGTGCTGGTCGGGGCCGCCGCCGCGTACGCCACCCGACGGCGGCCGGTGGCCCGGGCGGTGCTGGTCGCCGCCGGCACCTGGGCGGTGCTGGGCGGGCGCAGCCTGCGCCACGAGGCGGACACAATGGGTCGGGCGCTGCGCGACGGCGACCTGCCGGCCGCCCGGCAGCGACTCGGGAACCTCTGCGGGCGGGACCCGTCGGCGCTCGACGAGCCCGAGTTGGCCCGGGCGACGGTCGAGTCGGTCGCGGAGAACACCTCCGACGCCGTGGTCGCCCCACTGGTCTGGGGCGCGGTCGCCGGGCTACCAGGCCTGCTCGGCTACCGCGCGACGAACACCCTCGACGCCATGGTCGGCCACCGGAGCGCCCGTTACGCCCGCTTCGGTACGCCGGCCGCCCGCCTGGACGACCTGCTCAATCTTGTGCCGGCGCGGCTGACCGGCCTGCTGACCGTCGCGGTGGCGCCCACCGGGCGTGGCGACCGGGAGCAGGCATGGCGGGTGTGGCGGCGGGACCGCGCCGACCACCCCAGCCCCAACGCCGGGCAGTGCGAGTCAGCGATGGCCGGGGCGTTGGGCGTACGGCTGGGCGGGCGCAACGTCTACTTCGGCCGGTCCGAGGTACGCCCCTTCCTCGGTGACGGCCCTCGGCCGGAGGCGCGGCACCTGCCCCGAGCGGCTCGGATCTCCGGCGCGGTCGGGCTGGCGGCGCTCGGGCTGGCGGCGGCGTACCCGCTGACCGTCGGCCGCCTGGCCGGCGCTCTCACCCGCCGGGCCGCGCGGTCCGGTGCCGTGACGCGGCTCGTCCGGCGGGCCGGCGGCGGATCTGCCACCGCATTGGGCGGCGCCGGACGTGACCGTGCCACCGCGTCGGCCGGCGGCAGAGGTGACCGTGCCACCATGTTGGCCGGCGGCGGTGTCAAGGACCGGCGATGACCGGCGGCTTGCTGGTCGCGGGGACCACCTCCGACGCCGGCAAGAGCGTGCTCACCGCCGGCATCTGCCGTTGGCTGCACCGGCAGGGCGTGAAGGTGGCGCCGTTCAAGGCGCAGAACATGTCCAACAACTCGGCCGTCGTGGTCGGCCCGGACGGCCGGGGCGGCGAGATCGGCCGGGCGCAGGCGATGCAGGCGGCGGCCTGCGGGCTCGCTCCGGACCTGCGGTTCAATCCGGTGCTGCTCAAACCGGGCAGCGACCTGGCCAGCCAGGTGGTGCTGCTCGGCGAGGCGGTCGACACCGTCACCGCCGGTACGTTCCGGTCGCTGCGCCCCCGGCTGGCCGAGACGGCCCACGCAGCCTTGGCGGAGCTGCGTGCGTCGTACGACGTGGTGATCTGTGAGGGTGCCGGCAGCCCCGCAGAGATCAACTTGCGGGACGGCGACTACGTGAACATGGGCCTCGCCCGGCACGCCCAGCTGCCCACCATCGTGGTCGGCGACATCGACCGGGGCGGCGTGTTCGCCGCGATGTTCGGCACCCTGGCCCTGCTCGAACCCGCTGACCAGGCTCTCATCGCCGGCTTCGTGATCAACAAGTTCCGCGGCGACCTCGGCCTGCTCGCCCCGGGGCTGGACATGCTGCGCCAGCTAACCGGCCGCCCGACGTACGGGGTGCTGCCCTGGGCGCTGGACCTGTGGCTCGACGCGGAGGACTCGCTCGCCTACGGGCGGGTACTCGGCCGCCCCGCCGCACCGCACGGCACCGAGTGGCTGGACGTGGCCGTGGTGCGGTTGCCCCGGATCAGCAACGCCACCGATGTCGAGGCCCTCGCCACCGAACCCGGGGTGCGGGTGCGCCTGACCGTCGAACCGGCCGAACTAGCCGCCGCCGACCTGGTGGTGCTGCCCGGTTCCAAGTCGACCGTGGCCGACCTGGCCTGGCTGCGCGAGACCGGTCTGGCCGACGCGGTGACCCGACACGTCGCGGCCGGCCGGCCTCTGCTCGGCCTCTGCGGGGGCTTCCAGATGCTGGCCCGCGCCATTCACGACACGGTGGAGAGCCGCCGGGGCAGCGTGCCCGGCCTCGGCCTGCTCCCCACCGAGATCACATTCGACCCGCGCAAGACCGTGCGGCAGGCGGCGGGCACCGTCGAAGGTGACCTGCCGGTCCGTGGCTACGAGATCCACCACGGGTACGTCTCGACCGCCGACCCGGAACTGCCCCCGCTGCTGCGTCACGCCGATGGCACCGGGGAAGGCGCGGTACACGGCGTCGTGCACGGCACCCACTGGCACGGCACCTTCGAGTCCGACGAGTTCCGCCGGTGGTTCCTCGCCCGGGTGGCCCGCCTCGCCGGGCGCACGGGGTTCCGGGTCGCGCCGGGCAACTCGTTCGCCGCCGCCCGCGAACGCACCCTCGATTTGCTCGGCGATCTGGTCGAGGAGCACCTGGACACTGTTGCCCTGCGCCGGCTCATCGAGGACGGCCCGCCCGGCGACCTGCCGTTCGTGCCACCCGGCCTCGGCAGGTGACGAACCAGCCGGGACGCGGGCGAGGTCAGTAGCGGATATCGGCGGGCTTGTCGGTGAAGGGCAGGCCCGCCGACCGCCAGGCATCCACTCCGCCGATCATGTCGGTCGCCCGGTGCAGACCGAGGGCGCGCAGGCTCGCCGCCGCGAGGCTGGAGCTGTAGCCCTGGCGGCACACCACGACTACCTCGATGTCGTACCCGGTCGCCTCGGGGATGCGCCAGTCGCTGGCCGGGTCGATCCGCCACTCCAGCACCGTGCGGTCGATGACGATGACGCCGGGTAGGTCGCCCTGCTCCCGCCGCTGCACGTCGGTACGGGTGTCGATCACGAGTGCACCTCGGGCGGCGGCCTGGACCGTCTCCTGCGGGGTCAACCGGGCCATGCCCGCGCGCGCCTGTTCCAGCAACGCCTCGACGCCGGGACTCATCACGGAATGGGACACAGCACGATCATGCCGCCTGCCCCGCGGAATCGCGATCCGAAGCAGCCCGGGACAACCCGATCGGTAACGTCGCTGCCCGTGGTGGTGGTATTCGAGGCGTACGCCGGACTGGCGCGCCGGGTGCTGGCCGGGTCGCCCCGGCTGGGGCGTACCCGGTTGGTGGCCGTCGACGGGCCCAGCGGCGCAGGCAAGAGTGTTTTCGCCGAACGCCTGGCCGATGCCATCGCCGCCGAGGCGCGGGCTGGCGAGGCGCGGGCTGGCGAGGCGCGGGCCGCCGAGACGCGGGCCGTTGGCGCCCGTGCCGCCGTGGTCCACGTTGCCGATCGTGCCGTCGAGTGGCAAGGCGCGGCCACCGGACGGCCGCCCGTGGTGCACACCGACGACCTGCTCGACGGGTGGAGCGACCAGCTCACTTTCTGGGACCGGCTGGAGGAGTCGGTGCTGGCGCCGGTGCGGGCCGGTCGGACCGGGGCGTACCACCGCTACAGCTGGACGCGCCGTCGCTTCCTGCCCGAGCCGGTGCCGGTGCCGGCCGCGCCGGTGCTGATCGTCGAGGGGGTCAGCGTGGCGCGAACCGCCGCCGGAGCCGACCTGACGCTGGCGGTGTTCGTGACCGCCCCGCAGCCGCTGCGGCTGACCCGGGCGGTTGACCGTGACGGCGCGTCGATCCTGCCGGAACTGCGGCGCTGGCACACCACCGAGCAGGCCCATTTCACCGCCGACCGTACCGAGTCCCGGGCCGATCTGGTGGTCGACGGCGCGCCCGCGCTGCCTCACGACGCCGACCGCTACTACCTGCGCCGCACCACCACGGCCAGCGCAGCCGGCTCGGCCGACGCATCCCGGTGAGGCCGGCACACGCTGCCGGCTCGACCGACGCACCGGTATGGCCGGCACACGATGCCGGCAGTAGCCCCGGGGTAAGGCCGGCATACGATTTCGGTCATGACCACACCGATCATGTCCGAGTCTGACCTGCGGGCCGCTGTCGCGCGGGAGCTGCCCGGCGTGCGGGCCGACCTGGAGCGCCTCGTCCGCATCCCGGGGATCGCCTTCGACGGTTTCGACCACGCGCACGTGGAGCGTTCCGCCGAGGCGGTGGCCGAACTGCTGCGCGGCTGCGGGCTCGACGTCGACATCGTGCGGGCCGGCGGCCAGCCGGCGGTGATCGGCCGGAAGGAAGCGCCGCCCGGCGCGCCGACGGTCATGCTCTACGCCCACCACGACGTACAGCCGATCGGCGACCGGACCCTGTGGGAGTCCGACCCGTTCGAGCCGGTCGAGCGGGACGGTCGGCTGTACGGGCGGGGTGCCGCCGACGACAAGGCCGGCATCATGGCGCACGTCGCGGCGCTGCGCGCGTTCGGCGACCAGTTGCCGGTCGGAGTGGTCCTGTTCGTCGAGGGCGAGGAGGAGTACGGCTCGGACTCGCTCGAACTGCTGCTCGCCGAGCACCGTGACAAGCTCGCCTCGGACGTCATCGTGATCGCCGACTCGACCAACTGGGACGTCGGGGTGCCGGCCCTGACCACCTCGCTGCGCGGCATCGTCAACTGCTTCGTCGAGCTGCGCACCCTGGACCACGCCGTGCACAGTGGCATGTTCGGCGGCCCGGTCCCGGACGCGCTCACCGCCCTGGTCCGGCTGCTCGCCACGCTGCACGACGACGCCGGGAACGTGGCGGTGGAGGGGCTGGTCGGCCGGGAGGCAGCCAGTGTCGACTACCCCGAGGACCGGTTCCGCACCGAGGCCGGGATGGTCGAGGGGGTGCAACTGATCGGCACCGGCCGGATCACCGACCGCCTCTGGACCAAGCCGGCGATCGCCGTGCTCGGAATCGACGCCCCGGCCACCGCTGAGGCGCCGAACGCCCTGGTCCCGGCCGCCAAGGCCAAGCTGAGCGTACGGCTGGCGCCGGGTGACGACCCGAAGTGGGCGTACGACGCGCTGCGTGACCACCTGGCGCGGTACGCGCCCTGGGGTGCCCAGGTGGAGGTCACCATCGAACACGACGGCGCCCCGTGCGTCATCGACGCCACTGGCCCGGTCTTCGACGCGGCCCGCTCGGCCTTCCGCACCGCCTGGGACGGCACCGACCCGGTGGACATCGGAGTCGGCGGCTCGATCCCGTTCATCGCCACCTTCCAGGAAATGTTCCCGCAGGCGGCGATCCTGGTGACCGGCGTGGAGGACCCGCACGCCCGGGCGCACGGGCCGAACGAGAGCCTGCACCTGGGCGAGTTCGCCCGGGTCTGCCTGGCCGAGGCGTTGCTGCTGGCCAGGGTGGCCGAGGCGGGGCGTGGGTAACCCGTAACTTCCGGCGAATGGTGGCCGTTTCCGGTGTGTCGGGCGCGGGGCTGTTGTAGCCTCTCGAACATGCGTACGAACGAGGTTCTGGCCCGCCTGGAGGCCGCCGTCAGCGCTCTGGGAGACGTCGACGTCTCCGCGTGGCCCGAGGACACGCTCAAGGAACAGCTCGGTGAGCTGTCCGCCGCCCTGGTCGCCCTGGACGCGTCGCTGTCCCGCATCGCCGACGAGGTGCGCGCCCGCGGCCTGCGCGTCGAGGAACCGGTCCCGGCCTGACACCGGCCGGGCGCCGCGCCACGTCGGGTCGGGCCGCGTTGCGTCGTGCCGGGCGGGGCGGGGCCGGGCCGCGTCGTGTCGTGCCAGGCCGCGTCGGGCCGGGCTGCGTCGGGCCGTGCCGGGCCGTGCCGTGTGGGGTCGGGCCATGCCGACAACCGCGCCGCCGGGAGCTGGCATCGGCGGTGGCCGTGAGCAGGGCGGCTCGCGCGCAGGTGGGGTTCGCTGTCGGGGGTGGCTGGCAGGATGGGGCCGTGCGGTTCCTCGACCTGGCTGCCACCTCCGCGGCCGTCGGTGCCACCAGTGGCCGGCGGGCGAAGGTCGAGCTGCTCGCCGACGCGCTGCGCCGGCTCGACCCGGCCGAGGTCGCGGCGGGTTCCGGCTGGCTCGCCGGTGAGCTGCGCCAGCGGCAGACCGGCGTCGGCTGGGCCAGTCTGCGTGACCTGCCCGCGCCCGCGGCGGAGCCGACCCTGACCGTGGCTGCGGTCGACGCGGCGATCGACGAGATCGCGGCGGTGCGTGGCACGGGTTCGCAGGCCCGCCGCCGGGCTCTGCTGGACGCCCTCTATGCCGCCGCGACCGTCGACGAGCAGCGCCTGCTGACCGGCCTGTTCCTCGGCGAGCTGCGCCACGGGGCCCAGGCGGGGCTGCTCGCCGACGCGATCGCCCGGGCCGCCGGGGTGCCGGTTGCCGCGGTGCGCCGGGCGCTGCTGCTCGCCGGTGACCTGCGGGCGGTGGCCGTGGCCGCGCTGGACGGTGGGGCCGCGGCGCTGGCCGGGTTCGGGCTGCGGGTCGGCCGACCCCTCGCGCCGATGTTGGCGCAGAGCGCGTCGTCGGTCGACGAGGCGCTCGCGGCCACCGGTACGCCCGCCGTGGTCGATGTCAAGCTCGACGGCATTCGCATCCAGGTGCACCGCAGCGGCCCCGACATCGCCGTGTTCACCCGCAGTCTGGACGACATCACCGCCCGGGTGCCCGAGGTGGTCGCCGCCGTGCGTGCCCTACCCGCGCGGGAGTTGGTGCTCGACGGTGAGGCGATCGGGCTGGACGACACCGGTCGGCCGCTGCCCTTCCAACAGACGTCGAGTGCCGCCGCCCGCCGGGCCGGGGTGGCCCGCACCGGGCCGGGTGGCTCCGCCGACGGGCCACCGGTCGCCCCGGCGGTACGCGCCGCCGCGACGCGGACCGGCGAGACCGTGCTCACCCCGTACTTCTTCGACCTGCTGCACCTCGACGGGGCGGATCTGATCGATCTGCCCGGTCGCGAGCGGTGGGCAGCGCTGCGCGGCACGGTCGACGCGTCGCTGCTGGTGGGGCGGGTGGAGGTGGACGGGCCGGAGCAGGCCGGTGCCGCGTTCGCCGCCGCGCTCGACGCCGGTCAGGAGGGCGTGGTGGTCAAGGCACCCGACGCGCCGTACGATGCCGGCCGGCGTGGCGCGGCCTGGGTCAAGGTGAAGCCCCGGCACACCCTCGACCTGGTCGTGCTAGCCGTCGAGTGGGGCAGCGGCCGGCGTACCGGCTGGCTGTCCAACCTGCACCTGGGGGCGCGCGACCCGCGTACCGGCGGGTTCGTGATGCTCGGCAAGACCTTCAAGGGGCTCACCGACGAGTTGCTGCGCTGGCAGACCGAGCGCTTCCTCGGGCTCGCCGTGGAGCGCGGTGACTGGGTGGTCCGGGTCCGCCCCGAGCAGGTCGTGGAGATCGCCTTCGACGGGGTGCAGACGAGCTCGCGTTACCCCGGCGGGGTGGCCCTGCGGTTCGCCAGGGTGGTGCGCTACCGCGACGACAAGACCGCGGCCGAGGCCGACACCATCGACGCCGTCCGCGCCATCCACACCGCCCACCCACCCCCCTGACCACCCCACCCACCCCGCACGGCCAGACGGCCGATCATGAAGTTAGCGGGGGTTTTAGTGATCGAAAGGCCCGCTAACTTCATGATCAACCGACAGCTGGCGGGCGCGCGTCAGCTGGGGGAGGGGACGGGGGCTAGGCGGGGGTGGGGTCGGCGGCGCGGTCGCGGGGGCGGTCGTCGGTCACGCCGGCCAGGCGGCGGGCTTCGCGGCGGGCGATCCAGCCGTAGCCGAACAGGGTCATCGCCGCGAAGATCCACCACTGGACCACGTAGCCGAGGTTCTGCCAGTTGTTCGCGTGTCCCACCGGCACCGCTTTGAACACCGGGTCGGCGGCCGGGGTCTGCTCGTCGAGCAGCAGGTACGCCCCGTGCACCGGGTACGGCAGTTCCTGGGCGAGCTGAGGTAGGGCGATGCGGCGGGTCTCCAACCGACCCTCACGGCGGGTCACCGTGCCGCCCCCGCTCTCGCTCACGTTCACCCGGCCCTCGACGGTCACCTCGCCCGTCGGCGTCGCCGGCAACTCCGGCTGTGCCATCGCCCCACCGGGAGCCGGCGGAATCCAGCCCCGGTCCACCAGGACGGCCGTGCCGTCGGCCAGCACCAGCGGGGTGACCACCTCGAAGCCGACCTTGCTCTCGACCGTCCGGCCCCGGACCAGGACGATGTTGTCGGTGTCGTACCGCCCGGTCACGGTGACCCGGGTGAAGGTCCGCTCCTCGGTCGGCGGCGGGCCGGCCGTGCCGGGACCACCGGTCGGCGCCGCGAGCGCCTCGCGCAGCGGCACCGGCGCCATCCGCAGGCCGGCGTCGATCCGCTCGTTGACCGCCGTGCGACCCCGGTAGCGGTCCAGCTGCCAGTTGCCGAGCCACACCATCACCAGGGCTGCGACCAGGGTCAGCGCGAGGATGCCCAGCCAGCGCGGCGTCAGCAGGAACCGGTACACGCCACGAGGCTACCCGTATGACCGCCACCACTGCGCCGCGCCGCCCGGGTCCGCCACTGCGGGTCGTCCGCGGCGGAGCGTGCCCGCGTCGGGGCGGTCCGTGCCGGCCGTCCGCGTCGGAATGGGAGAGGGCGCTGGGTGGCGCGTCCCCATCGTCCGGTTCGGCTATCGTCACGCGGGCGGAGCGCGCCGACGGTCGGCACGCCGTCCGCTCGCGAGGAGTCGATGATGACCGTCGTGCCGCGTCTGGTGCTCAGCGCTCCCTCCTCCGGGCACGGCAAGAACGCGTTGGCGATCGGTCTGCTCGCCGCGCTCGCCGACCGGGGTCTCGACGTGGCCGGGTTCAAGGTGGGGCCGGACCAGGTCGACGCCGCGTACCTCGGGCTCGCCGCCGGTCGACCCGGGCGCACTCTCGATCCACGGCTGGTGGGCACCGAACGGATCGCCCCGCTGTTCCTGCATGGCGCGGCCGGCGCCGGCCTCGCGGTCGTGCAGGGCAGCATGGGCCTGTACGACAGCCTCACCGGCCGCACTGAGAGCGAGTCGACCGCCGCCGTGGCCACCGCGCTGCGCAGCCCGGTCGTGCTGGTGGTGGACGTCGCCGCGATGGGCCAGTCGGTGGCCGCCCTGGTGCACGGCTTCCGGGCGTACGACGAACAGCTGTGGATCGGCGGCGTGATCCTCAACCGGGTCGCCTCCTCTCGGCACGAAGCGCTGCTGCGCGAGGCGCTCGACGACATCGGCGTGCCGGTCTACGGCGCGCTGCGCCGCCAGGATCTGCCCTCCGTGCTGCCGGCCCGCCGGCACGGAGTGGTTCCCGTGCTCGCCAACGCCGCCGAGGCCACCCGCGCGGTACACCGCCTGGGCGAGGCGGTGACCGCCACCGTCGACCTGGAGCGGCTGCTCGGGCTGGCCCGCTCGGCCCCGACGCTGGGAGTGCAGCCGTGGTCGCCGCAGCCACCGGCGGGTGCCGACGGCGCCGCGCCGGCCCTTCCGCCCTGCACCGGTCGCCCGGTCGTCGCGCTGGCCGGCGGGCCGGGCGGCAGCTTCAGCCACGCCGAGACGGCCGAGCTGCTGCGGGCCGCCGGGGCGGAGGTGGTGACGCTCGACCCGCTCGCCGACGAGGTGCTGCCGGCCGACACCCGGGCGCTGGTGATCGGTGGCGCCCTGCCCGAGTCGTACGCCGAGCAGCTCTCCGCCAACCGTCGGCTCTGCATCGCGGTCGCCGAGCTGGCCCGGACCGGCCGGCCGGTGGTCGCCGAGGGAGCCGGCCTGCTCTGGCTGGCCCGGGAGGTGGACGGGCTGCCGATGTGCGGGGTGCTCGACGCGATCGGCAGCATTCGCGACGGGCTGGTCGTCGGCTACCGGGAGGCGACCGCCCAGAGTGACAGCGTGGTCGGCACCCGGGGCGAGGTGGTGACCGGGCACAAGGAGCACCGTGCGGTACTCATCCCCCGGGCCGGGCAGCGGCCGGCGTGGAGCTGGCCGGGTGGGGCGCCGGAGGGGTTCGTCTGGCGCGGGGTGCACGCCTCCCAACTCGTCCCGCACTGGGCCGCGTACCCGCAGATCGCGGCACGGCTGGTGGCCGCCGCGGCGGCAGCACCTGCCACTGTCCCGGCGGCGGCCGGCTCCAGCGGTGTTACGGGGACCGGCTCCGGCGGTGTCACGGCGACCGGCCCGGCCGGTGTCGCGGCGGCCGGGCCGGCCGGTGTCGCGGCGGCCGGGCCGGCCGGCGGGTCGCCGGCGTGAGCTGACGGGGCGAGCGAACCGTCCGGCACCGGTGACGCTGTGGTGGAGCGGGGCGGCGGCCCGACTGTCAGCCGACTATTCGGTCCGACGGTGGGGTGAAGTCCCGGACGGGTTTGCCCTTGAGGGCGTCGCGGAGGGTGTTCGAGACCGCGGCGATCGGGACCTCCGACTGGCCGTCACCCACCGCGTTGAACGGGTTGTCCGGGTCGGAGATGAAGCTCGCCGCCGCCAGTTCCGGGGTGTAGCCGACGAACCAGGCGGACCGGGTGCTGTCCGTGGTGCCGGTCTTGCCGGCGACCGGGCGACCCACCGTGCCCCGGACGCTGTCCGCCGTCGACCAGCCACCGCAGCCGCCCTTGGCCGGGGAGTCGCCGGTGGGGCAGCGGGCTGCGTCGGTCGCGGCGCGCGCGGCGTCGGCGCTTACCACCTGGCGGCACCGCGGCTTGGCGACCTCCCGCTCAATGCCCGAGGTGGTCTTGTAGGTGGCCGGGGTGCCGTCCCGGGTGTAGATGGCGGTCACCGGCATCGCCTCGCAGTAGCGGCCGTCGGCGGCGACGGTGGCGTACGCGTTGGCCATCTCCAGCGGGGTGGCGTCGGAGACGCCCAGGGTGAACGCGCCCCACTTGTGTGCCCTCGACGGTGAGGCGTGCTCCCGGTCCACGTCGGTACGCCAGCGCAGGCCCAACTGCTCGGCGAGCCGGACGGCCTTCTCCGCCCCGACCTGCTCCTCCAGCCAGACGAAGTAGGTGTTCACCGACTTGCCGAAGCCGGACCACATGGTCTGGGTGCCGCTCATCGCGCCGCTGGCGTTGGTCGGCGCCCAGCCGTCGTAAATCTGGGACTGGTATCGGTGCGGGGCATTGAAGGTGGTGTTGAGGGTCATGCCGGAGTCCAGCGCGGCCAGCATGGGGAACATCTTGAACGTCGACCCGGCCTGGTACCCGGGAAGGTCACCGCCACCCATCAGGGGCGCCACCGTGTTCGGATAGCTGGCCTTCACGTTGGGCCCGGCCTCCGGGTTGGAGCTGAGCGGGTTGTCGTCCAGGTCCAGCGAGTACGTGCGGTTCACCGCCATCGCCTTGACCCGCCCGGTGCCCGGTTCGGAGACCACGATGCCGTTGGCGAACGGGCTACCGGTGTTGCCCTTGGTCCCGACGTTCTCCTCCGCCGCCGCCTGGATCTTCGGGTCCATGCTGAGCACGATGCGGTAGCCGCCACGGCGCAGCTTGTCCATCCGTTGCAGTCGGTTCTCCCCGAACGCGGGCTGCGCGCTCCACCAGTTCTTCAGGTAGTCGCAGAGGAATCCCCAGCTGTTCCACTTCTCCGGCACCGCGGCGCAGTCGTTGGGCGGATAGGTCAGGCGCAGCCGGATGGGCTCACTCTTCGCCGCCTCGGCCGAGTCCGGCGACAGGTAGCCGAGATGCGTCATGTTGTCGAGCACGTAGTTGCGGCGGGTGGTGGCGTCCTTCTGGTCGGAGCTGGCCGGGTCGTACTGGGAGGGGGACTTCACCAGGCCGGCGAGGGTGGCCGCCTCGACGGGGGTGAGGTCCTTGGGCGTCTTGGAGAAGAAGATCTCGCTGGCGGCGTAGATGCCGTACGCCCGGTGCCCGAAGTACGCCGAGTTGAGGTAGCGCTCAAGGATCTCCTCCTTGCTCAGCTCCTTCTCCAGGTCGACCGCCATCCGCATCTCCTTGACCTTGCGGATCGGGGTCTGCCCGGTAGCCTCCTGCACCTCCTTTGGCGTGGTGGCGCTGTCCCGCAGCGCCATCCGGACGTACTGCATGGTCAGCGTGGAGGCACCCTGGGAGACGCCGTTGGAGCGGGCGTTGGCCACGAAGGCGCGGGCGACGCCCTTCGGGTCGACGCCGTGGTGCTGGTAGAAGCGGTTGTCCTCGGCGGCCACGATCGCCTGCTGCATGTGCGGCGAGATGTCCGACAGCTTGGTGTACTGCCGATACTCCTCGTAGAACATGGTCAGCAGGGTCTTGCCGTCGGGCGCGTACAGGTAGGACGTTTCGGCGGGCAGGGCGGTGGCCAACAGGCGGGTCTTGCTCTCCACGGCGTGCGCGGTGGCTTTGGCGCCAACTCCGGTCAGGGCGACCACGGGGTACGCCACGGCGGCGACCACGATGCCGGCGATCAGACCGGCGCGGAGGAGAGGAACGAGACGACCAGCGGCAGCAAGGGGTCGGTTGCTCACACCGCCAAGTTATGACATTTCCGATTCGTCCATGAGAAATACTCATGAAGTGATCGGTGGTGATGCGGCCCACCCTCCGGACGGCTGTCCCCCGCGCCGCCTTCCCGGCAGGATCGCGGGCATGCATGGTCAGCTGACCGGGACGCCCGGAGTGGCACCGGCCGGGTCGGATCGTGCCCACCACGGCGCGGCCGAGCCGGATCTCGCCCACCACGGCGCGGCCGAGCCGGATCTCGCCCACCACGGCGCGGCCGAGCCGGATCTCGCCCACCACGGTCCGGCCGAGCCGGATCTCGCCCACCACGGTGACGCGGAGGTGGGGGAGGGCCTCGTCGACCTCGCCGTCAACGTGCGGCGCGCCCCGATGCCGAGCTGGCTGTCCGGGCCGATCGCGGCGTCGCTGGCCGACCTCGCGGCGTACCCCGACTCCCGGCCGGCGCGGGCCGCTGTTGCCGCCCGGCACCGCCGGCCGCCGGCCGAGGTGCTGCTGACCGCCGGCGCCGCCGAGGGCTTCGTGCTGCTCGCCCAGGCGCTGCGCGGGGTACGCCGGCCGGTGGTGGTGCACCCGCAGTTCACCGAGCCGGAGGCCGCGTTGCGGGCGGCGGGGCACACCGTCGAGCGGGTGCTGCTCGACGCGGCGGACGGTTTCCAGCTCGCCCCGGAGCGGATCCCCGCCGACGCCGACCTGGTCATGATCGGCAACCCGACCAACCCGACCTCGGTTCTGCACCCCGCCGCCGACCTGGCCGCGCTGGCCCGGCCGGGTCGCGTGCTGGTGGTCGACGAGGCCTTCGCCGATACCACCGCCGCGCCCGGCGTACCCGGTGAGCCCGAGTCGCTGGCGGCCCGGCGGGACCTGCCCGGGCTGCTGGTCGTGCGCAGCCTCACCAAGACCTGGGGCCTGGCCGGACTGCGGATCGGTTACCTGCTCGGCGAGGCGGCGTTGCTGGAGCGCCTGGCCGCCGTACAGCCGCTCTGGGCGGTCGGCACACCGGCCCTGGCCGCCGCGTCCGCCTGCGCCGGCCCGGCGGCGGTACGGGCCGAGCGCGCCATCGCCGCGCAGCTCGCGGCCGACCGCGAACACCTGGTCGCCCGCTTGTCGGCCCTGCCCGGGGTACGCGTCGCCGGGCGCCCGGCCAGCGCCTTCGTGCTGGTGCACCGGCCCGGAGCCGACCGGGTCCGGACCGAACTGCGCCGGCGCGGCTGGGCGGTACGCCGAGGTGACACGTTCCCGGGACTCGGCCCGGACTGGCTGCGGATCGCGGTGCGGGACCGGGCGACCACCGACGCGTTCACCGAGGTGCTGGCGGAGACTCTGGAGGCATGATGCTGGAGAACACGATCGCGGAGATCGGCCCGCTCGACGAGTCGGCGATGACCGCCGCACGGCAGTTGCAGGAACGGCTGACCAAGCCGGCCGGCTCGCTCGGTGCCCTGGAGGACCTGTCCGTCCGCCTCGCCGGCCTGGCCGGGATGTGTCCGCCGCCGCTGCCCACCCCGGCCGCCGTGGCGATCTTCGCCGGGGACCACGGCGTGCACGCCCAGCGGGTCACCCCCTGGCCGCAGGAGGTCACCGCCCAGATGGTCGGCAACTTCCTGGCCGGCGGGGCGGTGGTCAACGCGTTCGCCCGGCAGGCTGGCGCCTCGGTGGCCGTGGTCGACGTCGGGGTGGCGAACCCGCTGCCCGGCCTCGACTCCGACGACGAAGGCGGCGACGGTACCCCCCGGCTGGTGAGCGCCGCCGTCCGCCGTGGCACCCGGGACATGACCGTCACCGCCGCACTGACCCGCGACGAGGCGCGGGCGGCGGTCGAGGTCGGTATCCGGATCGCCGGGGACCTGATCGACGCCGGGGCGGGAATCCTGCTCACCGGCGACATGGGGATCGCCAACACCACCCCGGCCGCCGCGCTGATCGCCGCGTTCACGGGGGTCGACGCCGCCGAGGCGACCGGCCGGGGCACCGGCGTGGACGACCCGACCTACCAGCACAAGATCGAGGTGGTGCGGTCCGCGCTACGCCGGCACACCCCGGATCCGGCGGACCCGCTAGGGGTGCTGGCCACCGTCGGCGGGTTGGAGCACGCCGCGCTGACCGGGCTCGTCCTCGGCGCCGCCGCGCGCCGCGTACCGGTGCTGCTGGACGGGGTGATCGCGGTGTCCGCCGCGCTCGCCGCAGCGGCCTTCGCCCCGGACGCGGTCGGCGCGATGGTCGCCGGTCACCGCTCGGCCGAGCCCGGTGCCACGATCGCGCTGCGCCGGCTCGGCCTCGATCCGCTGATCGACCTCGGACTGCGACTGGGCGAGGGCACCGGCGCACTGCTGGCCCTGCCGGTGGTCACCGGCGCGGTCCGGGTGCTGCACGAGGTGGCCACCTTCGACTCCGCCGGCGTGGCCGAGAAGTGAGCGAGCGGACCATCAGGCACAGTGCGGTGGTGCCTCGCGGCGGCACGGAGCGAAGCGGAGTGCCGGCGTGAGTGTCAACCCGTACCCTCTCGGGCTCCGGCTGGCCGGACGGCGGGTGGTCGTGGTGGGCGGGGGAGCGGTCGCCACCCGGCGGGTGCCGGCGCTGCTCGACGCGGGCGCGGACGTGCTGCTGGTGGCGCCGGAACTCACCCCGGCACTGCGCGCCCACGCCGACGCCGGCCGGCTGCGCTGGCTGCCGCGCCGGTTTGCTCCCGACGACCTGGACGGCGCCTGGCTGGTGCACGTCGCCATCGACGACCGGGCCGCCGCGGCCTCGGTCAGCACTGCTGCGGCCGAGCGTCGCGTCTTCTGCGTACGCGCCGACGACCGGGAGGCGGCGACGGCCTGGACGCCGGCGGTGACCCGGCACGGCCCGGTCACCGTGGCCGTGCTCGGCGGTGGCGACCCTCGCCGCTCGATGAGGGTCCGCGACGCCATCCGCACCCTGCTGCACGCAAGGAAGGGCCCCTTGTTAACGGATTCTGTAGAGGAGGGGCCCCCTGTTAACACCCCAACCAGCGGAACCGGGCGGGTGGCGCTGGTCGGGGCCGGCCCAGGGGACCCAGAGCTGATCACCGTCAAGGGTTGGCGGCTGCTCACCGAGGCCGATGTGGTGGTCGCCGATCGGCTGGTGCCCGGCCTGCTGCTGGACGAGCTGCGCACCGGCGTGGAGCTGGTGGACGCCTCGAAGATCCCGTACGGCCCGTCCCGGGCCCAGGAGGAGATCAACCGGATCCTAGTCGACCGCGCGCTCGCCGGGGCCTTCGTGGTACGTCTCAAGGGCGGCGACCCGTACGTCTTCGGCCGGGGCGGGGAGGAGTTGCTGGCCTGCGCGGCGGCCGGAGTGCCGGTCACCGTGGTGCCCGGCGTGACCAGCTCGATAGCCGCCCCCGCCGCAGCCGGCATCCCGGTCACCCACCGGGCGGTGGCGCACGAGTTCACCGTGGTGTCCGGGCACGTCGCGCCCGACTCCCCGGCCTCACTGGTGCAGTGGGACGCGTTGGCCAGGCTGCGCGGCACGCTGGTGATCCTGATGGGGCTGAAGAACCTGCCCGCGATCACGGGCACTCTGCTCGAACACGGCCGGCCGGCCGACACCCCGGCGGCCGTGGTCCAGGAGGCCACCACCGGCGCCCAGCGGATCGTCCGCTCGACGCTGGGTGAGGTGGCCGCCGACGTGGCCACCGTGGGACTGCGCCCACCGGCGGTCGTGGTGGTGGGCGACGTCGTCGCCGCACTCGGTCCGCCGGACGGAGACGCCGACTGGCCGGCACCCCGGTAGGGGTACCGGCCAGTCGGCTCTGCTGTGTGGGTTGTCAGCTGTTCCAGTTCTGGGCGACGAGGTCGGCGGCCTGCTGCTCCCACTGTGCGTAGTGGTCGGGGTAGGCCGAGACCTGCACGGTCTGCGCGGCCTTGGTCAGCGGCATGTCCTTCCATCCGTCGACCTGCTTGAGGCCCTTGAGGAACGCGGTGGTGGAGTACTCGGGGTCGGTGATCTGCTCGACCGTGCCCCAACCGCTGGACGGGCGCTGCTGGAACAGGCCCTGCGAGTCGTGGTCGTTGCGGTCACCCAGATGACCCAGGTTCTCCAGCTTCGACTCCTGCAGCGAGGTCGCGATGGCGACCACGGCGGCACGCTCGTCCATGCCGGTCTTCTTCGTCGCGGCGATGATCGCCTTCACGTTCGCGGTCTGCTCACCGTTCAGGTCGATCCGCGACTGCTTACCCTGCACACCGTGCGGGATCAGCTTGCCGCTGTCCGCCTGCACGGCAGCAACCGACTTGGCAGCGGCGGTGGTCGGGGTGGTGTCCGCGAACGCGGCCACCGGACCGGCGAACACGCCGCCGGTGAAGGCCAGACCAGCAATACCCAGAACGCTCTTACGCAGCATCGAGTTCATGATCAAAGCTCCATTCGGGGGTAGACGCCACCCATCGGGGGAAGACAGGCGACGCGAAGCACCGTCAGGCGCTCGGAGGGGAAAGACCAGATCGCGCGGGCTCAGGGGTACGCCCTGCGCGGACCATGTACAACGACCGACCGGGGCGGGTCATTCCGGGGTTCCGCCGGCCGCGGCTCAACACCCTCAGGGGCGGGGCGGCGCTACTCGGTCAGCCACCCGATACAACGCCCCCACCCCGTCGCGAATTCCGCCGGGTCGCCACCGGGAAACGGACATCTACGGCATGATCGGATAACCGCGCAGCGACGCCGCACGGGCATGCAGGCGGAACGGACACTCCGCCGACGGCCCAAACGGAGGCGGCCGGAGACATCGGTCTCCGGCCGCACCCGCGTACGCAAGGTCTGGCTACTGCTTGAGCATGTTGTCCAGCAGCAGCGCGCACCGGATGACCCCGAGGTGGCTGTACGCCTGCGGGTGGTTGCCCAGGCCGCGCTCGGCGAGCGGGTCGTACTGCTCGGGCAGCAGCCCGGTCGGACCCGCCGTGTCGATCATCTGGAGGAACAGCTCCTCGGCGTCGGTGCGCCGCCCGGTGCGCAGGTACGCCTCGATCAGCCACGAGGTGCAGATGTGGAAGCCACCCTCGCGGCCGGGCAGGCCGTCGTCCCAGTGGTAGCGGTACACGACCGGGCCGCTGCGCAGGTCCGCCTCAATCTTCAGCACAGTGGAGAGGAAGCGTGGATCGTCGCCGGGCAACAGGCCGGACAGGCCGATCCACAGCGACGAGGCGTCCATGTCCTCGTCGCCGTAGGCGACGCTGTACGCCTCGGCGTGCTCGTGCCAGCCGTACTCGAGCACGTTGGCGCCGATCCGGTCGCGTAGCTCCACCCACTCGGGGCGGTCCTCGCCACCGTGCTGGCGCATCACGTGCAGCGCACGGTCGACGGTCATCCAGCACATCACCTTCGAGAAGATGTGGTGCCGGGGTGGCAGACGAGCCTCCCAGATGCCGTGGTCCGGCTCGTGCCAGCGGCGACGGACCGCCTCGACCATGTTCTCCAGCACCCGCCACTCCTCGGCCCGCGCCGAACCCCGGGCGTCGGCCGTGGCGGCGATCAGGTCGGCGATCGGGCCGAAGACATCCAGCTGGAGCTGGTGGTTGGCGAGGTTGCCGACGCGTACCGGTCGGGAACCGGCGTAGCCGGGCAGGGTGTCGATGACGGCCTCGGCGCCCAGCTCGTAGCCGTCCACAGTGTAGAGCGGGTGCAGCCGTTCGGGGTGCCCGCCGGTGCGCTCCACGCAGCCGTCGACCCAGCGCAGGAACGCCTCGGCCTCGGTGATCGAGCCCAGGTCGACCAGGGCTCGGGCGGTCATCGCGGCGTCACGCAGCCAGCAGTACCGGTAGTCCCAGTTCCGGACGCCGCCCAGTTCCTCGGGCAGTGAGGTGGTCGCCGCAGCCAGGATCGAACCGGTCGCCTCGTGGCAGAGGCCACGCAGCGTCAGCGCGCTGCGGGCGACCAGGTCGCGGGCGGTGGTCGGCAGCCGCAGCGAGGCCACCCAGTCCTTCCAGGGCCGTTCCGCCGCGGCCTGCCGTTCGTGGATCGGCAGCCGGTGGTGTTCCAGGCTGTGCGTGCCGAAGCGCAGCTCCAGCACCACCTGGCCACCGAGCGCGGAGAGGTCCACCACCGCCTTGGCGGACTCGTACCCGCCGTCGTTGCCGACCTCCCACTGCACGCCGGGGGCGTAGAGCGCTACCGGTTCGTTGGAGCCGAGCACCAGCAGGCCGTCGCCGAGCGGCTGGAGCTGCACCGCGACCTGCGCGAACTCCGGCCGTGGCGCGAACTCCAGCCGGACCCGACCGGTGCCGGTCAGCACCCGGACCAGCGTCGAGTCGCCGGAGATGATCGCGGGCCCGTCCGGCGTGGCCCTGGGGTCGGGCTTGTCGAGCCAGTCGGTGACGGTGAGGCCCGACCAGCGCGTCTCCACGGTCATGGTGCCCGAGCGGTAACGCTGGCCCAGCGGGATGCCGCCACGCTCCGGGGCGACGCTGAAGTGCCCTGCCGGGCTGCCGCCGACCAGGTCGGCGAAGATCGCCGCCGAGTCGGGCTTGGGGTTGCACAGCCAGCTCACCTTGGCGTCGGGGGTGAGCAGTGCGACGGTCCGCCCGTTGGCCAGCATCGAGTGCCGCTCGATCGGTACCGCGCGCTCGCCGAACAGCCAGTGCCGGCGGGTCTCCAGCAGCAGCCCGAGGGCGCGGGCGGCCTCGATCGGCTCGGCCACCCGGTAATCGGCCTTGGTCTCGCCCGGGCCGATCTTGATACCGACGTCTGGGCCGTGCAGGTTGCCGAAGGCGTTCTCGTCCGTGACGTCGTCGCCGATGAAGAGCACCGCGCTGGCCGAGAGCTGGGTACGCAGCTGGTCGACCGCAGTGCCCTTGTGGGTGGCCACCACGGAGAGTTCGATGACTTCCTTGCCCTGGGTGACGGTGACGTCCGGCCAGGTCGCGGGGCCGTTCCGGACCGCCTCGATGGCCGCGGCGGCGATCTGGGGATCCACTCCGCGGGTGTGCACGGCGACGCTGGCCGGCTTGCGTTCGAGCCGGACGCCCGGATGGGCCGCGGCGATCTCGCGCAGCACGTCACGCAGCCGGGTACGCACGGCGATCAGCTCGGGGGAGAGCCGCTCGACGAAGCCGATGTCGAACTCGGAGCCGTGGCTGCCGACCAGGTGGACCTCGCTGGGCAGCCGGGAGAGCGCGGCCAGGTCACGCAGCGCGCGGCCGGAGACCACCGCCACGGTGGTCTGCGGCAGCGCGGCCAGGGCGCGCACCGCCGCCACCGACTCCGGCAGCGGTACGGCCTTGCTCGGGTCCTCCACGATGGGCGCGAGGGTGCCGTCGTAGTCACAGGCGATCAGCAGCTGGGGCACTCGGGCGATCCGACCGATGGCGGCCCGCAGCTCGGGATCCATCGTCCCCGCCACGGGCACGATGATGTCGTTGGTCGCGGCGTTCACGCCGCCTCCATGTCGGGCACACCGAGTTCGGTGAGAAAGGACTTCGCCCAGTGCCCCACATCGTGGGTGCGCAAATGGCGTTGCATGGTCCGCATACGGCGACGAGCCTCCGGCTTCTCCACATGCACGGCCCGCAGCAGGGCATCCTTGACTGCGTCGGGGTCGTGCGGGTTGCACAGGAACGCCTGACGCAGCTCGGTGGCCGCGCCGGCGAACTCACTGAGTACGAGCGCGCCACCGTGGTCGGCCCTCGACGCGACGTACTCCTTGGCCACCAGATTCATTCCGTCTCGCAGCGGGGTCACCATCATCACGTCGGCGGCGGCGTACATCGCAGCCAGTTCGGTCCGACTGTACGACTGATGCAGATAATGCACCGCCGGGACCCCGACCCGGCCAAATTCGCCATTTATCCGACCAACCTCGCGCTCGACCTTGACGCGAAGTGCCTGGTAGTGCTCGACGCGTTCGCGGCTCGGGGTGGCTACCTGCACCATAACAGCGTCCGGGACTGTCAACTTTCCGTCAGCCAGCAACTCGCGGAAGGCCTTGAGACGCAACTCGATGCCCTTGGTGTAATCCAGCCGGTCCACGCCCAGGATGATCGTCCGCGGGTTGCCCAGTTCCTCGCGGATCTCCTTGGCCCGGGCCTGGATCGCCGGGTCCGCGGCCAGCCGCTCCATCTCCTTGGTGTCGATGGAGATGGGGAAGGCGCCGGCCTTCACGTGGCGGCCGTCCACCTGGATCATCTGCCCCTCGTACCGCAGGCCGAGCAGGTGCCGGGCCAGCCGGACGAAGTTCTGCGCGGCCAGCCGCTGCTGGAACCCGACCAGGTCGGCGCCGAGCAGGCCACGCAGGATCTCGGTGCGGAACGGCATCTGCATGAACAGCTCGATCGGCGGGAACGGGATGTGCAGGAAGAAGCCGATCCGCAGGTCGGGGCGCAGTTCCCGGAGCATCGCCGGTACCAGCTGGAGCTGGTAGTCCTGGATCCACACCGTGGCACCCTCGGCCGCGACCTCCGCCGCGGCCTCCGCGAAGCGGGCGTTGACCAGGCGGTACGCCTCACGCCAGCGGCGCTTGTAGGCGGGTGTCTCGACGGCGTCGTGGTAGAGCGGCCAGATTGTCGCGTTGGACTGGCCCTCGTAGTAGCGCTCCAGTTCCTCCGCGCTCAGCGGCACCGGATGCAGGCGGATGCCCTCCAGGTCGAACGGTTCGGGGGCTGCGCCGGTGCCGCCGGCCCAGCCGACCCAGGTGCCGTGGTGTTCCGCGAGCACGGGATGCAGCGCGGTGACCAGCCCGCCGGGGCTGCGTCGCCACTGCCGTCCCTCGGGTGTGCTCACCTCGTCGACCGGCAGTCGGTTCGCCACTACGACAAAGGAGCTACGGACGGTCACGATCTGCCACCTCCGGGTGCTGACGGGTCCCACCGCGATGAGCGTACTGAGCGTAGCTGCGGCGTCTGTTCCCCCGTGCCGGAGTCACCTACCCATCCCAGACTCGCCGAACCGCGAACGTGATCATGCTGACAGGCCAGCTGCCCAGCCGGCGGCGCGGGACAGGGCGGTTGGCCGGCCGTACGGCCGGGCGGGGCGATGTGGGGAATACGTGGCGTACCTGTCAGGATTGACGATGGCGTGCGCGTGGCCGGCTCCCGGCCTGCGGCGGTCGTGGCCCGCGCCCCGCACCCGCAATTCGGCGATCGCAACCCGACGGAGGTAGCCCGCACCGTGGCCCAGTTCATCTACTCCCTCAAGCAGGCGCGTAAGGCACACGGCGACAAGGTCGTGCTCGACAACGTGACGCTGGACTTCCTGCCCGGGGCCAAGATCGGTGTGGTCGGTCCGAACGGCGCCGGTAAGTCCAGCCTCCTCAAGATCATGGCAGGCTGGGACCAGCCGAGCAACGGGGAGGCCCGCCTGATGCCCGGCTTCACCGTGGGCATGCTTGCCCAGGAGCCGCCGCTCAACGACAGCAAGACCGTCCTCGGCAACGTCGAGGAGGCGGTCGCGGAGACCAAGGCCAAGCTGGAGCGGTTCAACTCGATCGCCGAGCAGATGGCCACCGACTACTCCGACGAGCTGATGGAGGAGATGGGCAAGCTCCAGGAGGAGCTGGACCACCTCGACGCGTGGGACATCGACTCCAAGCTCGAACTGGCGATGGACGCGCTGCGCTGCCCCCCGCCGGACGCCGAGGTCACCCAGCTCTCCGGCGGTGAGCGCCGCCGGGTGGCGCTCTGCAAGCTGCTGCTGGAGGCGCCCGACCTGCTGCTGCTCGACGAGCCCACCAACCACCTGGACGCGGAGAGCGTGCAGTGGCTGGAGCAGCACCTGGCCAAGTACGCGGGCACCGTCATCGCCATCACGCACGACCGGTACTTCCTGGACAACGTGGCCAACTGGATCCTGGAGCTGGACCGGGGCCGCACCTACCCGTACGAGGGCAACTACTCCACCTATCTGGAGAAGAAGGCCGCGCGGCTGGCCGTCGAGGGCCGCCGCGACGCCAAGATGAAGAAGCGGCTGTCCGAGGAACTGGAGTGGGTCCGCTCCAACGCCAAGGCGCGGCAGACCAAGTCCAAGGCCCGCCTCGACCGGTACGACGAGATGGCCGCCGAGGCGGAGAAGACCCGCAAGCTGGACTTCGAGGAGATCCAGATTCCGCCGGGCCCCCGCCTGGGCAACACGGTCATCGAGGCGGACGGCCTGACCAAGGGCTTCGGCGACCGTTTGCTCATCGACAACCTCGGGTTCTCGCTGCCCCGCAACGGCATCGTCGGCATCATCGGCCCGAACGGCGTCGGCAAGACCACGCTGTTCAAGACGATCGTCGGGTTGGAGCAGCCGACCGACGGCTCGGTCAAGGTCGGCGAGACCGTCTCGCTGTCGTACGTCGACCAGAACCGGCAGGGCCTGGACGGGGACAAGACCGTCTGGGAGGTCGTCTCCGACGGGCTGGACCACCTGATGGTCGGCAAGGTCGAGATGCCGTCGCGGGCGTACATCGCCGCGTTCGGGTTCAAGGGGCCGGACCAGCAGAAGCCGACCAAGGTGCTCTCCGGTGGCGAGCGCAACCGACTGAACCTGGCCCTCACGCTCAAGATCGGCGGGAACGTGATCCTGCTCGACGAGCCGACCAACGACCTGGACGTGGAGACCCTGTCGAGCCTGGAGAACGCGCTGCTGGAGTTCCCCGGCTGCGCCGTGGTGATCTCCCACGACCGGATGTTCCTGGACCGGGTCGCCACGCACATCCTGGCCTGGGAGGGCGACGACGAGAACCCGGCCAAGTGGTTCTGGTTCGAGGGCAACTTCGAGGCGTACGAGAAGAACAAGATCGACCGGCTCGGTGCCGAGGCGGCCCGTCCGCACCGCGTGACGTACCGCAAGCTGACCCGCGACTGAGCCAGGGCGATTGTGTTGGCTGACCGGTTTGTCTACCACTGCACGCTGCGGTGGTCCGACCTGGACGCGTACGGCCACGTCAACAACTCCCGCTTCCTCACCCTCTACGAGGAGGCCCGGGTGGCGTTGATGTTCGTCGGTGCCCGGGCACAGGGGGTCGACTCGTTCGCCGACGGCGTGGTGATCCGCCGGCACGAGGTCGACTACCTGCGCCCGGTCGACTACGCCCTGGGCCGGGCCACCGCCGAGGCGGCCCCGACCGTGCGGATCGAACTGTGGGTGGAGCAGGTTCGGGCCGCGTCCTTCACCATCGGTTACGAGATGTACGACGGTGACCTGCTGGTCAGTCGGGCGCGTTCGGTGCTGGTCCCGTTCGACCTGGCCCAGCAGTTGCCCCGGCGGCTCAGTGACCCGGAGCGCAAGTTCCTGCTCGGATACGCCCCGAACGGTGACACCGTATGAGTGGCACCGACGCCCCGGGCGCTGTCGGTGGCTCCGAGGCCGCCGGGGGGCCGGCGCGGGCCGTCGCCGGGGGGCACGGGATCGAGGGCGTCGCCGACGCCGGTGCCTTCCTGTCCCGGCTCGTCCGGCTGGAGCGCGCCGCCCTGGTCCGGCTACGTCCGGCCGGTACGCCCGCCCGTACCGCCCTCTGGGCACGGCTGCCGTGGGGGGTGCTGGCGGTGCGTACGGTGGCCGGTGCGGGCGCCGGGGACGTCACCGTCGCCGCAGAACAGTTGCTCGCCGAGTTGGCGGCCGGCCGTGCCGAACTGCCCGCCCGACGCGACGCGCAGTGGCGCTGGGCGCTGCCGCCCACCACCAGTCGTGGGGTGGAGACGTTGCCGGGCGGGGAGCTGCGGCGGCTCGCCGAGGCGGCGGCGGGCGCCCTGCGCGAGGCCGCCGCGCACGGGGTGGCCGGCCGGGCGGTCGGGCAGCGGGCGCTGCGGGACGCGCTGCTGGACCACGTGGCGGTGGTGGTGACTCCGGACGACGAGCCCGACCGCCGTCCGGTGGAGGTGACTCAGCGGCTGGTGCAGGGCCTGATCCGGATGGGCTTCGTGGGCGCACCCGGAGTCTCGCCGGAGCCGGACGGGGTGCAGGTCCGTACGGCTGGCCGATGGGTCGGCCTGGTGGGACCGTACGGAGCCGTCTGGTCGCAGAAGGCCACGGATCTTGTCGTAAGGCCCGCCGTAGCTCATGCGAACGGATGAGTACCCCTCATCCTTCTGGGTCTGGGCTAGCGTTGGGGGGATGCTTCGTACCGGCTGTCCGGGTACCGTCCATCCTCGGATCCAACACACCGTAGGCGAATGGATCCGCTGGGGAGTGAGGTGCGCGAGCGATGCCGTGGTGGTCATGGCGCCCCGGTCCCGCCAGTGGCGGTGACCCGGAAACTCGAAGCAGGATCACGGTGGAGGGTGCCGTCCGGGTCGGACTGCCGACGCCCCGCCAGCCCGAGGAAGACTGCCCGGGCGGAGAGCATCCGTTGATCGCCGACATGCCGGCCACCGTCGAACCGGTCACCCTGCGCCGGATCTGCGACGCGCTCGACCTGCTCGATGTGCGCTACCTCGCCGACGGGGACGGCAACCTGCTGGCCATGTGGGAGCGGCACGCCGTGCTGGTCGCCCTGGAGGGTCCGGAGGACGAGATCCTCGTGCTGCGGGCCCGGCCGCACGCGACCGTGCCGCCGGACTGGGCGGACCGTGCCTACCGGGTGGTCAACGAGTGGAACCACACCCGGCGCTTCTGCAAGGCGTACGTCGGTGACGCCACCGAGCGGGGCCAGTTGCCGATCTACGCCGAGTTGCAGGTGCCGCTCGCCGCGGGCACCCACGACGCGCTCCTGGTCGAGCTGCTCGACTGCGGAGCGGCCGTGGCCACCAGCTTCGTCGACTGGCTGCACGACGAGGGCGCCCTGCTCTGAGAGACCGTCGGGAAACCTCGCGGCGGCTGCGGCGGGCCCAGCCGACGACCGGCGGCGTTGGAGATCGGTCCGGATACAACACCGGTATCCGGACCGATCTCCGCCTTGCCGGATCGCCGCCTGGACTCCGCCTCGCTCGCCCCGGGGTTTCCCGACAGTCTCTGAGCTTGATCTTTAACCTTCGAGGGTCCTGCGGGAACCCCGGCCGGGAACGGAAACAGCCCTTGGTTGATGATCTT
>BIFP01000053.1 GCA_005402585.1 Micromonosporaceae bacterium KJ-029
GTTCAGTTGACCGGTACTAATAGGCCGAGGACTTGACAACAAGGCTGCTACGCGTCCACTGTGCAACTCACGACAAACAAACAAACACCCCGACAGGTTGTTGGTGTGGTGTTGTTTGATATGTTGATAAGGTTACGGCGGTCATGGCGGAGGGGAAACGCCCGGTTACATTCCGAACCCGGAAGCTAAGCCCTCCAGCGCCGATGGTACTGCACCCGGGAGGGTGTGGGAGAGTAGGACACCGCCGGACA
>BIFP01000054.1 GCA_005402585.1 Micromonosporaceae bacterium KJ-029
TCAGACATCCCATGATCTTTGATGTCAAGCGGCAAGTTGTTGATCTTGTCAATGGTGCGCCCATGCGGTGCGTTCGTCGTACGGGGTGCCGGTCTTGAGGCAGCCGTGCAGGACCCCGACGAGCCGGTTGCCGAGCTGGCGTAGCGCGGCGCGGTGACCGATGCCGCGGGCGCGTTGCTGGTCGTAGTAGGCGCGGGCGCCGGGTGAGGCCTTCAGCGCGGCGAAGGCCTGCTGGCCGAGGGCGTCGAGGAGCCGGTCGTTGTGGACGTACCGGGCGAGCACGATCTTCTTCTTGCCGGACTGGCGGGTGATCGGCGATGTGCCGGCGTAGTTCTTGCGGGCCCGGGCGTCGGTGTAGCGGGCCTTGTCGTCGCCGAACTCGGCGAGCACCCGGGCGCCGAGGATGCCACCGAGGCCGGGCTGGCTCAGGTAGACCTCACCGTCCGGGTGCCGGCCAAAATGCGCCCCCACCTGCTGTTCCATCAGCTTGATCTGGGTGTTGAAGGTGGTCAGGATCGCGACCTGGGCCTGCACGGTGACCGCGTAGGCGCCGGCCACCACCGGCGGCTGGGCCAGTTGCGGCGCCCGCAACGCCTCCTGAATCCTGGCCACTTTGTCGGGTATGCCGCGGCGGCGGGCGCGGCGCAGCGCCGCGGTGATCTGCACGCCGTCCAACCCGGCCGCGGTGACCGGGTCCGGTGCCGCTGCCAGCAGTTCGAGGGTGTCCGGGGCGTCCAGGTCGTCGAACGCGGCCACCGCGGCGGGGAAGAAGTCCAGCAACGCCCGCCGCAGCCGCAGCGTGTGCCGGGTCCGCTCCCAGATCAGCGTCTTGTGCGCCCGGGTGACCACCTTGATCGCCTCGGCCAGGTCACTGTCCCCAGCGACCGGCCGCAGCTGATGCCGGTCGGTACGCACCATGTCGGCCAGGGTGTGCGCGTCCCCCGGATCGCTCTTGGCCCCGGACACGCCGTGTCGTTCTCGGTAGCGGGCGACCTGCAACGGGTTGATCGCGTACACCTGATAGCCGGCCGCGAGCAGCGCCTGTACCCACGGGCCCCGCTCGGTCTCGATCCCGACCACGACCTCAACCGGCTCATCGTCGTCGCCGACGTGCCGGCCGATCATCGCGTGCAGCCGGGCGATGCCCGCGATGCCCTCCGGCAGCCGGGCCTTGCCCAACCGGCGGCCGGTCTCGTCCTGCAGTTCCACGTCGTGGTGGTCCTCGGCCCAATCATCTCCGACCAGCAGCAACAACACCTCGTCCTCCCCGTTCACGGCCGACCTGTGGCAGCCTGCGGGAGAGCTACCGCAACCTAATGATCAAGTGCTCACGCCAAGAAGACGGCGGGCACGACATCCCATCAGCGGTCTGGTCTCCCGACCACCAGGCAGGGGCACGATCTGACAGTAGGACTCAACGTCCTGGCCGAAGCAGTGCTCACCCGCCGGCGGCTACCGGCACCGAGTCTGACTCACGCCGACCCGGTAAGTCTCATTAGGTCG
>BIFP01000055.1 GCA_005402585.1 Micromonosporaceae bacterium KJ-029
CAACGATGGCAAGGTCAAGCTCGACGACGACTCCACCATCACCGACAACGACCCCACCAACTGCGCCAACACCGTCGAAGACTGCTTCAACTGAACCACCACATAGCGCCGGAGGTCTCTCCCCGCCAGCCGGCGGGGAGAGACCTCCGGTCGTCGCGGAGCGGTACGGGTGGAGCCCGGATCACCGGCGACCCCTCCACGGTCACCGCATCCACCACCTCCCCGGACCGTCCGCCGCGCGAGCTTTCCGCCACCGGCCGCATCCTCGGCGTTACCCGCGAGCTTTCCCCCACCGGTCGCGTCCTGGCCGCGTCCGTGAGCTTTCCGCCACCGGCGGCCTCCCCAGCACCGGTCATGCCGGGCCGGCCCTGAGCGTCCGCACTCCTGCCGTCCGCACCCCCGCACACCTAATGTGGGGTTTCTTCGGATCCGCCCGCATCGCGAGGATGTCTCTCATACGGTGTTGTTCAAGAGCTACAACCGATTTGTAGCGAAGGTCGCCCCGCCACGACGAAGCGACCTTGTCAGTACAAGGAGAGGGCAGAGAGCTCCGATGTCCAACTACCTTCGCAATAACGATGACCCGACTCGCGCGAAGAACTCCCCGTTCCGCCGGCTCTGGCTCGTCACCGGTGTCGCGAGCCTCACGGGGGTGGTCGGCCTCGCGGGCGTCGCCTACGCCACCACAGGCGTGACCGGCGCGCACCGACTGACCGACGTCAAGTGGTCGACCGCCCAGCTGGTCAGCGACGACGGCAAGGACCAGGACAAGAACAAGGAACACGAAGACAAGAACCGGGACATGGACCGGGAGAAGGAACACGAGAACAAGGACCACGAGGGCAAGGACCGGGACAAGGACCGGGACAAGGACCACGAGGGCAAGGACCGGGACAAGGACCGGGACCGGGACGAGCGCAGGGTGCGGGAGGTGCCCTGTGACGACGATGAGTTGATCGAGGCACTCGACCTGGCCAACCGTGATGAGGGTGGCACGCTGAAGCTGGCCCCGGACTGCACGTACGAGCTGGACGAGTTCGACAAGAAGGCCGAGGCCGGCCTGCCGACGATCAAGCAGGAAATCAAGATCGAGGGCAACGGCGCGACGATCAAGCGTGAGGCGAAGGAAGGGTTCCGGATCTTCCGGGTCGCCGACGGTGGTGACCTGACCCTGAAGGACGTCACCGTCAAGAACG
>BIFP01000056.1 GCA_005402585.1 Micromonosporaceae bacterium KJ-029
CGTCCTTGCCGTCGACCGATGCGGTGACCCGTACGGTCGCCGTACCGGCCGGGACCGCGGCTGCCCGGGTGGCGAACTGCTGGTACGCGTTCGCGCCCGGCGCCACGTTCGTCACCGACCGCTCGCCGTACGCGGTTTCCAGCACTACGTCGACCGGCGCGTCATGGTCGTTGCGCGCCTGCACCGCCACGTACGCCTTGCCGGCGACGCACCGCGCCTGCGCGGTGACCGTGACCGG
>BIFP01000057.1 GCA_005402585.1 Micromonosporaceae bacterium KJ-029
CCAGACCTCACCCGCTTCATCCGCCTCCACAGAGGCCACTCACGCCGCAGAACCCCAGGTCAGCGACTCAGATTCAGAGAACGCAATGCCCCTGGCGACAGCCCCAGCGCCCGGCAGGTGACCGCGTGCGGCACGGCGTGCTCGGTCCTCTGAGCGGCGACGAAGCGTGCCACGCTCACTTCGTCGCCTCCTTGACCCACAGGACCACCGATCGCTTGAGCACTGTGAGGATGGACAGGTGCCGCCCGGCGGGCGAGGTTTGACCCAGCTTGAGACTGGCCCTGCGGGTGCCTTCGCGATGACCCGTCGACCCCGCCCTCGGGCGGCACCGACCCGACCTGGGCGTGGATGTGTCCCGATAGGGGCCTCGCCGATGGGCACCGTCACAGTCCTGACCACCACGTCCGGTCGACGTCGACCCCTGTCCCTGAGTGGAAGGATCTAGTGTTGCCCACCGACGTCCCGACCAACGTCGCCGCGATGGATGAGGAGATCATCCTGGGGTGGACACGCACAACGACGCGCACGTCGCCGCGGTGATCACCGTGCTGGGTGCGCTGGTGGACACGCGGGCGTTCCCGACCACCGTCGCCGGCTACACCGCGATGGTGGACTGGGCGCGTGGCCACGGCCAACTGCGCCGCGCCGGCGTCGACGGCACCAGCTCCCACGGCACCGCGCTGACCCGGCACCTGCACCGCGACGGGCTGCAGGTCATCGAGGTCAACCGGCCCGACCGTGCGGTGCGTCGCCGCCGCGGCAAGACTGACGCCATCGACGCGGAGAACGCTGCCCGCGCGGTGCTGTCCGGGCAGGCCACCGGCTTGGCCAAGAGCGGCGACGGCGTCGTGGAGACGATCCGCATGTTCAAGATCGCCAAGGACTCGGCGGTCAAGGCCCGCACCCAGGCCATCAACCAGCTCAAGGCCCTGCTGGTGCGCGCCGACCCGACGCTGCGCGAATCGCTGAGCGGTCTCGGCCGCGTCGCGCTGATCCGCCGCTGCGCAGCCTTACCCCCCCCCCCCCCCCCCCCCCCCCCCCCCCCCCCCCCCCCCCCCGACCACAGCACCCACGCGGCAACCATCACGGTCCTGCGCAGCCTGGCCCGCCGCATCCTCGCCCTCACCGACGAAACCCGCACCCTGCAACAACAGATGAGCAGCGCCATCGCCGCCTGCGCCCCGCAACTGCTCGACCAGTACGGCGTCGGCCCCGACACCGCCGCGGCGCTGCTCATCACCGCCGGCGACAACCCCGACCGGCTGACAAACCAGGCGGCCTTCGCCGCCCTCTGCGGCGTCAACCCCATCGAGGCATCCTCGGGCAAGACCACCCGCCGCCGACTCAACCGCGGCGGCGACCGGCGCGCCAACAGCGCCCTCTACACCATCGTCCTGACCCGACTCGGCCGCGACCAACGCACCCGCGACTACGCCACCAAACGGGCAAGCGAGGGCAAATCAACGAAGGAAATCATCCGCTGCCTGAAGCGCTACGTCGCCCGGCAGATCTTCCCCCTCATCACCGCAGCCCTGCCACCAGCGACAACACCGATTCCCGCGACTTGACAAACATAGGGGCGTCGTCGCGCTCCATCGCCAGCTCGGCGTTTTCCTTGCGCAGCCTCGCCAGTTCGGCGCGTTCGTCCTCGTCGAGACCGCCGGCGGCGGCCTCACCACGGGCCCGCCGGTCCTGCGCCACCCAGTTGGCCAGGGTGCCGTCGTTGATCCCCAGGTCCCGGGCAACCTGCGCGATCGGCTTGCCCGTCTCCCGCACGATCCGCACCGCGCCCTCACGGAACTCTCGGTCGAACCGTCTCCTCGTTTCAGCCATGACCATCTATTCCCTCAGTTCCGGCCTCCACGCTAACGGGGGAACCTCAGCTGCCCCATCCCCTCGATCCAGAACGGCTGCCATTGCAAGCCGGTGCCGCCGTGGTCGCCGCGCTGCACCACCTCTCACCCTCAGCCGGGCAGTGGATCACGGCGCTGCATGAGACCGACGAGCGGCTGACCGGGCCGCACTCCGCTCGCTTGCGTGAAGAGCGTGACGCCGTCTCACTGGCGATCGACATCTCCGGCGTGCCGGCACCCGACGACCTGCTGTACACCCCGGGCGACGGGCTCAACCCCGGCGAGGCATTCGGCGCCACGCTCAATCCGCTGTACCTCATTGACAACCCGTTGTCGGTGGCCGACAACGAGAACGACTTGCTCGCCGCGGACCTGCGCCGCTTCGACCCCCACGGTCAACTACAGATGCGAAGCTCCAGCATCGCCCGATTCACCGACGACCAGTTCGCGCTGACCATCACCAACGTCAACCGCAAACCGCTGGAGAAAGCCCTGGGCGTCGACCTCATCTACTACGACGAACTCGCACACATTTTCACACTCGTCCAGTACAAACGCATGACGTTGCGCGCCACCGGCCGAGACAAAAGCGCGGAGCGGTGGGCGTACACCGCCCAGGCGGAACTTGAGGAACAACTGCAGCGGATGGACATCGGCTTGAACGAGCCGGTCAACTCCCAGGACTGGCGCATGGTGCCCAGTCCGTTCTGGTTCAAGTTCGTCCGCGATCTGGACTTCACCCCCGGCGACCCATTCGTACTCAAGGGCATGTATGTACCGGCCGACTACCTCCAACGCGCGATCGCCGACGGGAGCCTGCGCACCGGCCCCCGCACTGGGTTCGAGGTCACCTACGGCAACACCCGGTACCTTCCCCGAGAGGTCTTCGTCGCCCTCTGCGCCGCGGGTTCGCGGGCACCGGGCCGCGATGGGGGTGCCATCGTTGCCGCTGGTGCGCGCGACCACGTTGTTGATGTTCTGCAGTTCCTCGGATGTGCGGGCCCGGCGGACAACCGGCGTCCGCGACCAAACCGTGACAAAGTACTACTAGGGGTCGGCTCGCTCGATCCCTTCGACCAAGCGCTCGGCGAGGTCGCCGAGCAGCCGGAGCTCGTCGGCGCTGAGCCGGTCGATGACGAGCCGGCGCACTTCGCTCACATGGCTGGGAGCGGCCGCGGCAAGCTTGCTGTAGCCGAGGTCGGTGAGCGTCGCGACGGTGAAGCGACCGTTGGTCTGGTCGGGCGCGCGGCGTACGTAGCCCCGTGCCTCCAGTCGCTTGACCAGGTGGGAGAGGCGCGAGAGCGAGGAGCTGGTCAGCTCGGCGAGCACGCTCATCCGGAGTTGGCGGTCGGGCTCTTCGGAGAGCCGGGCGAGCACGTGGTACTCCATGAAGCTCAGTTCGGCGTCGTGCTGCAGTTGTCGCTCTAAGGCCCATGGCAGCCGGACGGTCAGGGTCCCCAGCGCGCGCCAGGATGCCAGCTGGTCATTGTCCAGCCAGCGGGGTTCCGCGGTCGGCGTTGCGCTCTTCGGCTGCGGAGATTCTCGCCACACGAGCTCAGTCTACCACTGGGTTGAATGTTCAAGTCAGGGCCGCTAGTGTTCTCACTTGAACATTCAAGTCGAGGTGGGGGTTGAGCATGTCCGCCAAGATCGGTGTCATTCTCGGTAGTACTCGTCCGGGTCGCGTCGGAGCCACGGTGGCGCAGTGGGTCATGGATGCGGCCGTCAAGCGGTCCGACGCGACCTTCGAGCTGATCGACCTGGTCGACTACCCACTGCCACACCTGGACGAGCCGCTGCCGCCGGCGATGGGGAAGTACCAGAACGCACACACCCAGGACTGGGCGGCGACCATCGGCCGCTTCGACGGATTCGTGTTCGTGACGCCGGAGTACAACCATTCGACCTCGGGCGTGCTGAAGAACGCGATTGACTACCTCTTCGCCGAATGGAACAACAAAGCGCTCGGCATCGTGTCCTACGGAACCGTGGGTGGGGCTCGGGCTGCCGAGCATCTGCGACTGATCGCCGGCGAGCTCAAGATGGCCGATGTACGCACCAATGTCGCGTTGTCACTGTTCGCCGACTTTCAGAACTTCTCCGAGCTCGCGCCCGGCGAGCACCAAGCCCAGACGCTGGAGACGCTTCTGGACGAGGTCGTCGCGTGGAGCACCGCGCTGGCGCCGTTGCGTCAGGCCTGACCGCCCTCGACATTTCCATAGGAGGTTGTCGTGCAGTTCGGAGTATTCACCGTCGGAGACATCGCCCCCGATCCGCTGACGGGCTACACCTACAGCGAGGCCGAGCGGATCCAGAACATGATCCGGGTGGCGCGGCGTGCCGACGAGGTCGGGCTCGACGTGTTCGCGCTCGGTGAACACCATAACCCACCGTTCGTGCCGTCGTCGCCGACGACGTTGCTGGGCTACATCGCCGCGGTCACCCGCAACATCATCCTGAGTACATCGGTCACGCTGATGACCACCAACGACCCGGTGAAGCTGGCCGAGGACTACGCGATGCTTCAGCATGTGGCCGGCGGCCGACTTGACCTGATGGTGGGCCGGGGCAACACGGTGCCGGTCTACCCGTGGTTCGGCAAGGACATCCGCCAGGGGATCGCGCTGGCGTTGGAGAACTACAACCTGCTGCACCGGCTGTGGCGCGAAGACGTCGTCGACTGGGAGGGCCGTTTCCGGACTCCGCTGCAGGGGTTCACCTCGACGCCCCGGCCGCTCGACGACGTACCGCCGTTCGTATGGCACGGGTCGATCCGATCACCGGAGATCGCCGAACAGGCAGCCTTCTACGGCAACGGCTTCTTCGCCAACCACATCTTGGCGCCCAACCTGCACTTCAAGCCGTTGGTCGA
The DNA here is from genome assembly GCA_005402585.1 of Micromonosporaceae bacterium KJ-029. Classification (GTDB taxonomy): domain Bacteria; phylum Actinomycetota; class Actinomycetes; order Mycobacteriales; family Micromonosporaceae; genus Micromonospora. Next base: position 4,726 of record BIFP01000057.1, read on the forward strand.
CCTGTACCGGCAGCGGTTCGAGCACTACGGGCACGGCACCGCCGAGCAGGCGATCGTCGGGCTGGGCGGCATGTCGTTCATCGCCAAGCGCTCCCAGGACGCGGTCGACGCGTTTCGGCCGTACTTCGAGAACTACCCGGTGTTCCGGGGCTCCCGGCTCGAAGACCAGATGGAACGCACCCCGATCACGGTCGGCAGCCCGCAGCAGGTGATCGACAAGGTGCTCACCTTCCAGGAGGGGTTCGGCGACTACCAGCGTCAACTGTTCGCGGTCGACGGCTTGGCCCTGCCGATCGAGGTGGCACTGGAGCAGGTCGAGCTACTCGGCACCGAAGTGGTGCCGGTGCTACGCAAGGAGATGAAAGCCCGGCAGGCTCCGGGCGTTCCCGACGCGCCCACGCACGCGTCGCTGGTTGCCGCGAAGTACGGCGACGCCGAGCCGCGGCAGCCTCGACCGAACCCGAACCGAGGTGACAACCTGTCCGGCACCTCGCCGTACCAAGACAGCGACCCAAGCGTCCAGGCGAGCTTCCCGGTGGCGTTCTGATGGACGCCGACACCCGGCTGGCCAACGTCGCCTGGAAGACGCTGCTGCGAACCTCGGCCACGCTCATCCGAAAGCTCAAGCGCGAGGGCGACTGGGAAGCCCTGCTGCCTCGCCAGTACGCCGCGCTGTCCCGCGCCCGCAACGGATTGCATCTCCGCCCTCACCCGCGACGCGCTGCTCACGCAGCCGGGGATCTCGCGGCTGATCGCCAGGCTCGACCAACGCGGCTTGGTGGACCGGCAGGACGACGTACACGACGAGCGGCCTGCCCGCTCCGGCTCACCGCGGCCGGCCGGCAGGTCCAACGCCGCGCCGGTCGTGCCCACGCCCGGCAGGTCATCGTTGCCATGACCCGGGCGCTGAACCGCACCCAACTCGATGCGCTTGCCGACCTCGGTCGCGCCCTGATCGTAGCCAGCGAGGACGCACATCTGACCACCACACCAGCTCAAGGCAGGAGCCTGACATAAGCACTCCACAAACCTCGGCCGTCACCATCGCCGTCGTCAGCGCGGGCATCAGTGACCCGTCATCGACCCGGCTACTTGCCGAGCGTGCCGCACAGCGCACTCTCGACCTGCTCCATGCCGAGGGCACCCAGGCCACGGTGACGATCATCGACCTAGCGCCGATCGCCCTCGACATCGCCCGATCGATCGTCGGCGGTTTCCCCACCGAACCCGTCCAAGCCGCCATCGACCGGCTGGCCTCCGCCGACGCGGTCATCGCGAGCACACCGGTCTACAAGGCCGGGATCAGCGGCCTGTTCAAATCCTTCGCCGACCTCATCGACAACGACCTGCTGATCGCCAAACCCGTCATCCTCGGCGCCACCGGCGGCACCGGCCGCCACGCCATGGTCGTCGACGAGCAACTGCGTCCACTGTTCGCGTTCCTACGCGCCATCCCCGTCCCCACCTCCTTGTACGCCGCGCCCGAGGACTGGGGCTCCCCAGAATTCGGCAACCGGATCACCCGAGCAGCCACCGAACTCGTGCTGCTACTGCGCAGCGGCGCACCTCGCGAGATCGCCGACGACAACTGGCGTGCCTACCAGCACCAGTTCAACGGCAACGCGACCCGGACCGAGCGGTCCATCGCAGACGTGGACTTCGACACGGACCTGATGCGGTTGGCCGCCGGCGGCCAACCGGCCCGGAACACACGAGACTCGCATAACGGCAGGAGCGGCTGATGTCTTCCGAGAACGACTTTCGCTCGTACCCAGCGCCAGGCATCACCGTCACCTGGGACGCCAGCCGCTGCCGACACGCCACCGAGTGCGTTCGCGGCCTGCCGCTGGTCTTCGACCCCACCCGCCGGCCCTGGATCACGCCCGAGGCCGCCGCCGTGGACGACGTCATCGACGTGGTCGACCGCTGCCCCAGTTACGCCCTGGGCTACCGCACCAACGACGGCCGGCAGCGGACCGCGCCGGAGGTCGTCGACAACACGGCGATGTCAAGGTTCGAGATCCGTCTTGGGGGGACGCTCGCGGGGTTCGCGGAGTACCAGCGCGCCAACGATCTCGTCGTGTTCAGCCATACCGAGATCCGCGAGGGCCTGAAGGGCAAAGGGCTGGCCACACACCTGATCACCGAGTCGCTCGACATGGTGCGGGCGCAGGACCTGCGAGTCCTGCCCCTGTGCCCATTCGTCATCGCATTCATGGCCGCGCACCCGGAGTTCGCCGAGCTCGACTATCGACATCATTAGGTCGAGGACCAAGTCGACGCCTGCAGATCGCCTCGGTCAACTCCTCAGGAACGCGAGCAGATCACCGTTGACCTGGTCCTGGAGGGTGGACGTGATGCCGTGCGGCGCGCCCGGGTAGTAGATGTCCTTGGCGTTCGCGATGAGCTGGGCGGTCTTCCTCGCCGAGTCTTTGACCGGGACTATCTGGTCGTCCTCGCCATGCAGCACCAGGGTGGGGATGTCGAACTTGGCGAGATCGTCGCGGAAGTCGGTCTCGGAGAAGGCCTTGATGCTCTCGTAAGCGTTCAACAGGCCGGCCTGCATGCTCCACAGCCAGAACTGGTCGAGGATCCCCTTCGAGACCTTCGCCCCCTGCCGGTTGGCGCCGTAGAACATCTGCGCCAGGTCCTGGTAGAACTGCGATCGGTCCTTCATCAGGTTGGCGCGCATCTCGTCGAAGACGGCGATGGGTAGGCCCTCGGGGTTGTCCGGCGTCTGTACCATGATCGGTGGCACGGCGGAGATAAGGACGGCTTTGGCGACCCGTCTCGTCCCGTGGCGGCCGATGTAGCGCGCGACCTCACCACCGCCGGTCGAGTGCCCGATCAGTGTGACGTCGGTGAGGTCGAGCGCCTCGATGACCGCCGCGAGGTCGTCTGCATAGCCGTTCATGTCGTTTCCGCCGGAGGCCTGGCTTGACCGGCCGTGGCCACGGCGGTCGTGCGCGACGACCCGGAAACCGTTCTGCATGAGGAAGAGCATCTGGCCGTCCCACGCGTCCGCGTTCAGCGGCCAGCCATGGGAGAAAGTGACAACGGGGCCCGCACCCCAGTCCTTGTAATAGATCTCGGTGCCGTCCTTGGCGGTGATGTAGCTCATGCCGCTGTCCTTCCGATTCGTCCCCGTCGGGCATGCCGGCCGGTACCGCAGAACCGCCGAAGAGCTGCGAGAGAGGTACAGCAGCTCGCGCCCGCGATGTCGGCTTTACCCGATTTTAGGCGGCAGTGCATAACCCATGGGCCCGGATCGGGCGAACACGGGAAGGGACTCCACGAGCCGCGTCAACCGACGCGCAGCGATGCCGGACGGACCACAACTTGCCGCTGTCTACGGTCGGTCAGCCCTGTCACGTTCGTGCGTGGCTCGTCGCCCACTCGAGCGCGTAGTCGGCCACCTGCTCCCAGCCAGGCTCGACACCGGTGAAGTGTGAGCGGTCCGGAAACTCGTAGGTCTCAGTCGTCGCCTCGGAGTTGCGGTATTTCTTCGCGTTCGAGCGGATCACCGAGGGCGGCATCAGGTGGTCTTTGCCGCCAATGATGAACAACAACGGAGCACGGTCGTCCAGGTCGTAGTCGACCCAGGTCTCCTGGTGGCCCGGCTTCCAGTTGGCTGTCAGGCCATAGGTCCAGACCCAGCTGCCGGGCGCCGGGATGTGGAGGCGGTCGTAGGCGGCGTCGGACTCCTCGCGGCTGACCGTGTTGGCGAAGGCATAGTGGAACTGCTCCTTGGTGAAGCCCACCGCGCGGTGCCGGTTGGCCGGATTCTTGAGGATTGGGAACAGGGACTTGATCTGGGACGGCGGGTTCACCCGCACACCCTCGGGTGGCGCCGAGTCGATCACCACCGCGGCGGCGCCCAACCCGCGGTTCACCAAGAGCTGGGTGAAGGTTCCCCCGAAGGAGTGGCCCATGATGATCGGCGGCCGGTCCAGGCTCTCGACCACCTCGCTGAGATGGTCGAGCGTTGCGGGAACGGAGGCCTCGGCGATGACCTCGGGGTTTTCCCGCAACGCCTCTACCTCGATCTCGAATCCCGGGTACGTCGGCACGAAGACCTCATGGCCCTTCGCCCGGTAGTGCTCCACCCAGCGGTCCCAGCTTCGGGCGGTCATCCAAAGCCCGTGGATCAGCACGATCGGCAGGGCATTAGTCGTGGGCTCGCTCATGATGCTCCTTCCGATAGGCTGCAGCAATCGTCGGAACCCTCGGACAGCGGTAACCTCACGCCGCGGGAACGAAGTCCCGACCCCGCCGGCGCACGCTCTGCACCGCTCCGGGTCGCCGGTCGCTTCCATGAAATCCTAGCCGTCCGCACATCGGCCGGAAGCGGAAGCGACGTGAACGCCGGACGCGTCGTCAGCTCGGCGCATCCAGTCACGGACGGTTACACGCTGGCCCGGCCGGCTGCTGGTCGCGTCACCCACCAGGTGAAGCCGCCGTGTCCTCATCAGTCGGAGTCGGACAACCGGCCGCCGGCGATGCCTGGTCTGGTGACCGAAGCCCTGACCGCCTAACTGACCGGCGTTGCGACTAGCCCCCGACTAGCCCTTGGGCGCAATGGGTCGAACAGGGCTGAGCGGGCAGTCGTTCGGGCGGGCGCCACCGATACCGCAGGAAGACTCATCGATAGCCTTTAGTGGCCTTGACGATTTGCGGGCTGACCACGATGGCGTACCCGACGAGAAGCGCCGAGGTGAGCCCGAGCAGCAGGCCAGGTTCGGTGACCACCAGCGTCACCACGATGGCCAGCGTGATTCCCACCAGGCCAACGATGAACCGGCGCCGGGGCATGCGACCGAGAGCGAAGCGGTGCAGACCCAACCCGCACAGCATCCACGTGACGATCGACCCGCCCAGCACGAGTCGCGCGTTGAGCGGCATCTGACGCGACTGACCGATCTCGTACACCACAACGCCCAGCGCCCATCCCAGGAAAAGCACGGCCGCGCCAGCGGGTGAGTGGAGATAGGCGTAGCCCTGACCGCTGCCCAACTGCGGCACGGCGAGCCTGCTGTTCACGTAGGTGGTGTAAATCCACCAGATGCTGGCTGGCAGGAGGAAGGCCGCCAAGGCGGCGGCCACCACGCGGGCGGGCGGGTGGGCGGTGGGTACCGCGTCACGCAGGTTGGTCAGCGTGGCGCCGAGCAGAATGATGGTGAACTGCCCCAGCCGTTCAGGCAGGTGGGTGCTGTGTACGGGATGGCGGCGCAGCCAGCGGCGGCCGAGCCACGGGGTGAGCAGCTCAACAGCCAGGGCGGTGATCCACACTGCCGGTCGTACGGTCGGGGAGATGGCCAGTGACCCAGCCCAGAGCAACCACCCGGTACCGAATCCGGTGAGATAGACGGCAACCAGATCCCAGGCGGACCGGTCGGCTGCGAGGACTCGCAGGTACATCAGGAGCAGACAGCCACGCACGATCAGGTACCCGACCGGCAGCAGCAGGCCGGAGGGGGCCTGCTGCACGCCGAGGGTAATGGCGCCAGCACCAACCGTCGCGGCCAGCACGAGCAGTCGGTGCAGAGTGTCGTCCGGGTCGTAGCGGGTGTCGTAGAAAGACTGGCCGATCCATGACCACTGGATGAGCATGTAGAGCACGATGGCAACGGCGAGTTCTTGCACACTCGGCGATGCCCGGATGTCCAACCGCGCGGTCACGCCCAGCAGGGCCAGGACGAACACCAGATCGAAGAAGAGTTCAAGCCAGGTGGCATGCCGCTCTTCGTTCAGCTCCGGCCCGCCGGGGTAGCGTAGCCCCAGCAGACGCACGGTACGGGACAGCCGGGCCAACCTGCCATCTCCGGCCAATCGCCCACCCCCACGCCGTCACTACCATTGGTAATCATTACCTAACGGGTCGTGCCACCATGCCGAGATCCGCCCTGCTGCACCGGTTCCTGCCGCGGCTGAGCCACCGAGTTGCGCAGCGTCTCGTGGTCGACACCCGGCCCCGGGCCCACGCCCCAAATCGTTGCGGCAGGAAACGAGCACCAGGCCAGCATTGCCGCAGCGCTCGACGGCACAGGCACCCGATCCAGCGGTCCCCCCGTCGGGCACCCGGACAAATCCGGTACCCACCCGTCTCGGCTCGGCTCGGCGAACTCATGCGACAGGCAGGTGTAGGCGCCGATCGAGGTGGTATGCGGATGCCCCTGGCGAGGAACGGAGGCCCATGTGGCTGTCAAGACCGAAGAGCGGGTGGGCATCGCAGGTGTCCGGCCGTTCACGATTCAGGTCCCCGAGGCGGAACTCGAGGCGCTGCGCACGCGCATCAGGGCCACGCGCTGGCCCGAGACGCAGACCGTCGCTGATCAGTCGCAGGGCGTACCGCTCGAAACAAGCCAGGAGCTCGCGCGCTATTGGGAGAAGGAGTACGACTGGCGCAAGGTCGAGGCGAGGCTGAACGCACTACCGAACTTCATCACCGAGATCGACGGGCTCGACATCCACTTCATCCACGTCCGATCGAAACACGAAGGCGCCCTGCCGCTCATCGTCACACACGGCTGGCCCGGCTCGATCATCGAGCAGCTGAAGATCATTAGTCCTCTCACCGATCCCACGGCACACGGCGCGAACGCGTCGGACGCCTTCCATCTGGTGATCCCGTCCCTGCCGGGCTACGGGTTCTCTGGCAAGCCGACCACGTCAGGCTGGGGCCCGGAGCACATCGCACGCGCCTGGATCGAACTGATGAAGCGCCTCGGCTACACCCGATTCGTCGCCCAAGGCGGCGACTGGGGCGCGCTCATCACCGACCTCATCGGTCTACAGGCTCCCCCGGAACTGCTCGGCATTCACACCAACATGCCCGGTACGGTTCCCCCCGACATCGATGCACTGATCCAGTCCGACATCACCGGGATAAACAAGGCACTCAGCAAGCTGCCCTCCAACCTCTCAGAAGACGAGAAGCGCGCCTGCGGGCAGCTCGACTTCTTCTGGAAGCATGGAGCGTACGCCCTCGTGATGGGGACGCGTCCCGAGACGTTGACTGGACTCGCGGACTCGCCCATCGCATTGGCGAGCTTCATGCTGGACCATGACGCAGCCAGCCTGGAGCTGATCTGCCGGGCCTTCGCCGGCCAACCCGGCGGCCTCACGCGAGACGACATCCTCGACAACATCACACTCTACTGGCTGACGAACACAGGCGTTTCCGCGGCTCGTTTATACGCGGAGAACAAGTTGTCCTTCTTGTCCGCGAAGGGCGTCTCCGTACCGACCGCCGTGAGCGTCTTCCCGGACGAGCTCTATCAGGCGCCGCGGAGCTGGGCGGAGCGGGCGTACCCCAATCTCATCCACTACAACCGGCTCGACCGGGGCGGGCACTTCGCGGCCTGGGAACAACCACAGCTGTTCACCGAAGAGCTGCGTGCCGGTTTCCGGCCGCTCCGCTAGCCGAGGCGATTCGGGGCGTGTTGGGTACGCGAAACGGACTGACGACTCGAGGGGTTGGCAATGGACGGCGCGCGGATCCCACCCCGGGTTCACGGAACAGACGGCCCGGGTCGGCCAAATCACGATCAATTACGTACGCGGTGGTCAGGGCGAGACATTGGTCCTGCTGCACGGCTATCCGCAGACGTGGTTCATGTGGCGCAAGGTTCTGCCGGAGCTTGCCAAGCGGTACACCGTCATCGCGCCCGACCTGCGCGGCGCCGGCGGCAGCGACGCCCCGGCAAGCGGATACGACAAGAAGACCCTCGCCCGGGACGTACACGACCTCCTCGCCCAACTCGGGCTCGAACGGGACATCTGCCTGGTCGGCCACGACATCGGCACCATGGTTGCGTACGCGTACGCCGCCGCCTATGGCGATCAGGTGAGCAAGCTCGTCCTCACCGAGGCGCCCATCCCCGACCAGGGCCTGTATCAGGCTCCGTCGCTCACTCCGAACGGGCCGGGCCTGTGGAATTTCGGGTTCTTCAGCCTCCCGAACGGGCTACCGGAGCAGATCGTGGCCGGCCGGGAGAAGCTCTGGGTGGATCGGTTCACCGACTCGATGGAGGTACAGAAGACCGGCATCGGCGCGGACGAGGTCGCGGAGTACGCCCGGTACCTTCAGGACGATGCCCACCTGCGGGCGAGCTTCGAGTATTTCCGAGCCCTTCCACAGGACATCGCCGACAACGCCGAGTACGCCAAGACGAAACTCACCATGCCGGTGCTCGCCCTCGGCGCCCAGGCGAGCCTAGGGAACGCCGTATCCCGACAGGCCGCCCACTACGCCTCCAACGTGAGCGGCGGCGTCATCGAGGACTGTGGCCATTGGATCTTCGAGGAACGCCCCGCCGAACTCACGAGCAAACTGCTGGAGTTCCTCCAACCGGCCTGACCTGACCCGTTCGACTCCGGCCGGCCGTAGCCGGCAGTTTCCGTTGGCCGTCACGGCCCAAAGGAGCGGTCCGCGGCGGCGAGCGGATGTGGTTGGCCGGTCATGGCGGCTAACGCGGCCGCCACGTGTATGTGGTGGTGGCCGGCCCGGTGGAGTCGGTGTGGCCGGCGTAGGCGCGGGCGATGCCGTAGCCGAAGTGCCGTTCGACCCAGGTCAGGGTGGTGTGGCGCAGCCAGTGGGTGGAGATTCCCTGGGCGGCCACCCACGGCAACTGCTGGCCGATGCGTTTCCACAGGTGGTCGTAGCGGCGGCTGGTGATCGCCCGGCCGTTGCGGTAGCGCAGCAGAAGGTCGGTGGGCAGGACCGCGCCTCGGGCGCGGGCGTGTTCGTCGAGGTGGGCGGCGAGGTCGAGGGTGGTCGGCTGCCAGCGCAGGGTGGCGCCTTACTCGGTCAGCCGCAGGAGCCCGCGGTCGGTGTCCAGGTCGGCCAGCCGTAGCCCGAGCGCGCCGCCGTGGCGGCATGCGGTCTCGGTGTGCAGCCGCAGCAGCAGCGCGTCGAGGAGGACGTCGTTGCCGCTGGTTCGGGCGGCGAGGTTGATCTGTTCGAGCTCGTCGGGGGTCAGGGCGCGACGGGTGCTCGGTAGCCGGCGGGGCTTGACCACCCGGTGGGCGGGGCTGGCCGCGGCGTCGATCAGCCCGTCGGCGATGGCCCGGTTGTAGATGGCCCGGGCGGCGGCGATGACGTGTTCACCGGCGTGGCGGCCGCTGCGGCTGTTACGCCGCGACCGGGCCGTCGCGGCGATCTGTCGTTGCATGGCCTCGATGTCGCTGGCCGCGATGGCGTCCAAGAGGATGTCGCCCCAAGCGGCGGCCATGCGGTTCCAGTAGGTCCCGTACGTGCGACGGGCACCCGGCCCGGCCGCCGCGATGACGTGGGGCAGGTACTCGCCGAGGGTCGGCAGGCGTGGACCGAGGTCGGCCTGCAGATCGGCGAGAGTGACGCCGAGGTGGGCCAGCAGCTGCCGGGCGGCGGCGACGCGGGCAGGATCAGCTGTCACCACGGCCTCCGATCACCTGGGCATGCAGGTCGGCCAGCAGCCGCACGACGGCCCCGGCCAGATGAATCACCAACAGGTCATGAGCGACCAGGGCGGCCAGCAGCAGCGGCTGCCCAGGCACGATCCCGCACATCTGCCGTGCGCTGGCCGGTAGCGGCAACTCCCCCCGGCTGCCCACCACCTGCGGCCCGGCCAGCGCCGAGGCGACGACCAACATCCCGGCGCGCGGATCGATGCTGATGCGCTGGCCCGGGTCCCAGCCCAGTGCGCGCAGCAGCCCGCGTTCGGTCACCCGGCCGGAACGGTCCGGGCAAGCCATACCGAGCAGGACCTCATCCGGCGAGGCGGCTGCTGGCGGACGTGGTGCGGGTAGCAGCGGCATAGGGACCGGGCGGGGTCGCGGTCGGCCGGGAAGCAGGGCCGGGACGAGCACGCCGATGAGCTGCTCACGATCGCGGCGGCGAGGTGGTGTCATGGCCGGTCCAACTGCGAACACGCAGGTGCGCGCCGGCAGCGACGTACGGCTCGCTGGCGCTCACGATCACTTGTTACAGCATGGGTGCCGTCTGTGCGCCACCACGGAACCGAGCCCGATTCGCACCCGGTGGAACTCCACCAGAACTGGTGTCCGAGGATCTACACAAACCAAAACCCATCCGGGTCCGACGCTGTCGGCGTCGATCCCGTTGTTGTAACGGTTGATCCTTGGCGGCGTTCCATTGTCGACATTTATGTGGTGTAGGCAGTTCGTGGAGCGCCGCCTTCTCAGTCTCGTTGGATTTGTAGTACCGGTTCGGCTGCGCCTCGACGTAGGCGACGATGTGATCCGGCGGGTCCGCGCCGTGCTGTTGGAGATCCTCCAATGCGCCTGCTTCGTGGTCGACACCCCGGAGGGCCGACCGAAACGCCCTGAGCAGCCAAGACCTGTCTTCGCATGCACCAGCTCAGCCGTCCACCGCGAGTTCGACACACTCCTGTGTCGATGACCTGTCGTCTTTTTACACGGTATTGGTTCTGGTCAGGGTGATTACGTTGGTGGTCGTGCTGCAGCCACCGCCCACGTTTACGCAGCCTTGGCCGGTCTGCGTCAAAGTGAGCACAGGGTCGCTGCCCGTGATCCGGTAGGTGCCCGACCCCTTCATCGAAACACCACCTCCCGAGCCGGCGTAGGTGTAGGTGCCACCGGTGCTGCTGGTGGGGGTGTACGAGTAGACAACCTTGAAGCCGCGTCCTTGTCCGTGCAAGGCGAACGGAGCAGTGAGGTCGGTGACGGTGCCGGAGACCTTCACCTGGGTGCCACCGCTGGCGACGTACGCCCCCTGTTTCGTGTCGAAGTCGATGCTCGCCTTGGCGACACCTCGCCGTGACCTGGCCTCGAGGGACACCGTCCCGCTCTTGTCGGGAGCGTCGGGGGCTGTGTAGGTGAAGGTTGCATCGGCGTTCACCTTGCTGCCATCGGGTTTGACCGCCGCACCACCTGCGGTCAGGGTCGCCTTGACCGACCCGCCAACGGGCCCGCCATCGATCCGGCTGCGAGGCGCGGCGTTGATCGTCGAGGTTGCGCCGGGTTTCATGCCTTTCGGCCCCGGCGAAGCTGTCGGCTTGAGGGTCACGCAACGGCCCGACTGCCAGCCCTTCTCGGCCGCGTCGACGACTTTGCCTTTCACCATCATGCCGTAAAGCGCACCGAGGGTAGCTGCGGCTTCGTACAAGGAGCTGTTCGGCTTGCCGCCGCTGCGGTTGAAGGTCAAGGACCGCAATGTCGTGTCGCCCATCGCGCCGGAGACGTCCACGAAGCTGCCCTTGCTGTTCGCGAAGTCGGCCCACTGCATACGGTACTCGGCGTCGGAGGACTCCAGCTTCGCGTCGTCGTTGACCTGGCCGGTGATGGTGACGTCCAGGGTGCCGCGCTGCCCCGTGCGGCCGCCTGTCTTCGTCGCGGAGATGTCGACCTTGGCGCTGGCCTCGAAGCGGCCGCTCGCGTCGGGGCACGGGCTGATCCCGATCTTCACGGCCAGCTTGGTGGTCACGCCGTCCGACTCGTGAGTGGCATCCATACTCAGGTCGGCGTGCTCGAGTGAGCCCGAGATCTTGACTTCCTTGCTCAGGTCCGCGGAAGCCCGCTCACCGTCTTTGAAGTCGTTCGTGGCGGACACGGCGCCGTCGGCGCCGAGGATGACGAGGAGGATGCCACCGAACAGGCCTTCACCGATGGTCGGGCCTGCAGGGTCGGCGACGTACGCCGCCGGCACGATCACGATCGGCTTATCGCCGATCGCCCGCGCCTTGCCGGTGAGTGCCTTGCCGTGCGCGGCGAACGCGGCGTCAGCGGCTGAGGCTCCGCCGAGCTCCGCCTCCAAACCCGACTCTTTCCACAGCTCCCGCTCAAGGACATTGTCGAGCCTGGCGAGCTCGAGCTCCTGCTGTTCCTGCGATCGCGCGCGTTCGGTGTCGGCCAACTGCTGCAACGCCGAAAGGTTCACGACACCGTCAACGACGACCGGACCGTGCTTCGAGCTGTCTGGGCCGTTCGACTGCGAGCCGCATGCGCTGAGCAGCAGCGCCGCCACCGCGGCCAGGGAAAGTGAGCGGGTGAGACCGAGGTGCGACAACGCGGGAATCCTTTCTCGCAGGCGTCCGCCGGCGGGATGTGCACCTGTCGTTCGGAGGCAGGCCCGGAGTCACGCGAACAGTAGGCGGTGGAGGTGGGCCTGTCGATTGGCCGGCCCCAAGCTGCACTGTCGGGTTACGGCTAGCAGCTTGCCGAAAAGGTGCTCCTCGTGTTATGCGCGCCTCCGCGTGAGCTGCTCGGCTGGCCCGGCCGCTGCGGCTGGCGGCGGTTCGTCGGATGGCCTCAGGCGAGCGATCCGAGCCGGCTGGCGAGTTCGGTCCGGTTGCGTACGCCGAGCTTGCGGAAAATGTTGCCGAGATGGAACTCGACTGTCTTCGCGGATACGCAGAGCCGGTCCGCGACCTCCCGGTTGCTCAGCCCCGCGGCGACCGCTCCGGCCACCCGGCCCTCTGCCGCCGTCAACGGCTGTTCGCTGGGCGGCCGGGTGGCCAGCGCCCGGGGCAGCTCGCCGATAACGGTGGCGCGCATCGCGACGCCGTCCAGCTCGGCGATGACCCGGGTCAGTGGTCCCACCGCGCCGATCGCGGCGTAGCCGGAACTCGCGGCCTCCAGCAGCCGGATCGCATCGACCCGTCGCTGCAGACGAGCATGCTGCGCACCGAGCAGCCACGCGATGCGGGCCCGCGACAACCGCTCCACCGGCCGGTTCAATCCGGCGAGCGATGCCTCGACCCGCGCCATCGCAGCCGCGCTCGTGGGCTCGGCGATCCAGCCGCGCCACGCGGGCAGCGCCGGAGCCCCGGGCCAGGCCAACGGCGGGTCGGGTGTGCCGGCCAGCAGTGCCTGCGCTGCGCCCGCATCGCCGTACAGGGCGTAGTGGGTGGCGAGTTCCCAACGGTGTTCGAAGAACAAACCGGAGTTGGCCCCGATCGCGCTGTTGACTAGAAGCTCCAGCGTGCCGACCCAGGCTTCGATGTCGCCGCTGAGCAGATACAAAGCGGCCCCGCACTCGGCAATGTGGACGGCGACCCAGCTCGACCCCACCCGCGCGGCCAACTCCCGCGCTTCGGTCAGGTAGGCAGCCGACGCGGTGAGGTCACCGCAGAACGCCGAGATTTTGATCAACCAGGAGGCCACCTCGGCCTGGACGTCCAAGCGGCCCGCCGACTCGGCGAGTTCGCGGGCCGCGCACAGCCCGGCATGCCCTCGGATCAGGTTGCCCGCCCACGCGTCACCGAGTCCGATCATGGCGATGAGCCTGGCTCGGCGAACGGGATCGACGTCGAGCTGGTCAACCAGATGCGCGAAGCCGGGCCGTACCTCGTGCGGCCGGATCAGGCTCAAGGTGCACATGAGGGCGCACTCGACAGACAGGGCGTCATCGTTCAGCCGGTGCGCCGCGAAGATCCGCAGGGCCGCCTCGAGATGGCGGGTGGCGTACGGTTGCCTGATCCGTGTCCCGACGACACCGGACAGCGTGTGGAACAGCAGCTCGGTTCGCGGCTCGGCCGACTCACCACGCAACGCCGCGATCCGCTCGACCAACGGCGCCAAAGTGGCCGGGTCCGCCGTTCTGGACACGGCCAGAAACGCCTCGGCAACCATGCCGGCGGCGGACGCCGGGTCGGCGACATCTCGGGCGGTAGCCAGGATCCGGTCCGCCTCCAGGTCGATGAGCACGACAGATTCTATGGCTGGCCCCGGTGGATTCCCCAGGCCCCTGAATGCGCTGACGTAATGCTGACAGCGCCTCGCGGGGGTGTTACGCCGGTGCGATCGTCCGTCGCATGATTCAACGAACTTTCCGCGCCAGTGTGGCGGGAATCCTGGCCGGGGCGCTGGCGATCACTCGTCTAGCCTCGAATCGCCACCGGTGGCACGCTCCTACGGTCACCCCCTCGGATGTCCGCGCCAGCGTCGTACTGACCGCGGTTCTCGCCCTTCTCGCCGCCTCCGCCCCGGCGGCGGCCGGCAGCCCTGACAAGGAAGCACTGGGCGACCGGGCGTTCGTGAGCCTCCGGGCCTGCGATCAGACCGGCTGTTACGTCGCGTGGGCCGTCGTCGATTCGGACGGCGATGGCGTGAACGACGCCGATGAGGTGATGGCCGGTACCGACCCGTACGACCCGCGCAGCCGGCCCGGTCTGGAACTGCTGTTCGACCTCGGCGTGGACCGCCGACTGCCCTCGTTCGAGGCAGGGCGCGGCGCCTTCATCGCGTTCCCCGCGGAGATCGTGGTCGCTCTCGCCAAGGACGGCTCGGACCTGCTGGGGGCGTTCCCCGTCCATCAGCGCAAGGACGCCGTCACGCGGGCTGGCATCGATCTGGGTCAGGTGGCCGCGGCCAAAATCGACCTGGGTCACGACGGGCTGACGATGGGCCTCGGGAACGCCCGGAGCGGCGGATCGTTGCCGGGGACCCGGGTCGGCGGCATCGACGCCCGCATGGTCGGCAACCTCACGTCCGACGACGACCGCGGCCCCGGCAGCGAGCACGGCGGAGTGGTCGACTACCGCCACACCCGCAACGGCGGCGTGTTCATCTTCGCCGACAAAGTCACGAAGTCGGTCGTCGGCAGCGAGCGGTTCGACGGCATTGAGACCCAGTACACCAACGCCGACGGCACACCGGGTGTCCGCTCCGAGACGCAATTCCAGCCACCGCGAACCGACGACGGGTCGACGGTGAACGACTCCCGCATCGTCAAGTTCAACGAGGACGGTTCCATCGACTCGGTTAGCTACATCTCCGAGCGGACCGGATCGGACGGGACGAAGATCCGCAACACCGAGGCGACGATCTACAACTACGACGAGAAGGGCAATCTCGTCGGCCAGACCAAGGTGCACATGCAGGAGACCGAGTCCGCCGACGGCAACGCGTCGACGGCGGTCGTCGTCGAGGCGTGCGACGCCAAGGGCAAGAATTGCAAAGTGGTCATGGACGGTAAGGCATACCTGAACCCCGACGCGGACACGACCATCGTCACGTACGAGATGGTGGACAAGACCCTGCGCCTTCGCGGCGCCGCTATCACCGTACTCGAGGGTTGGGCCGCGCCCGGGTTCGAGAACGAGCCGGCCAATCCCCGCAACCCCACCACGATCGCCCTCGTTGACGGGGAGCTGGCGCGGAGCTACCTGCTGGTCGACCCGCTACGGATCACCCGCGCGCAGCCCGAGACCCGCGACGACCTGCCCAACCCGTACCTTAACGGTGGAGGCTGCTGGCCGAAGTGTGGCTGACGCTCACCGACCAACCTCCTGTCTCAGCGGATCAGACGGCCGTGGCCGTGATCCCACGCACCGGCGAAACCGCTACGACAGGCCCCTGGGCCGCGGGAATGTGGTTCGGGTTCGGCCACATCCGGTTCACCCAAACAAAACGCCCTGGTGGGTATCAGCATCTCCCGCCAGGGCGTTGCGTCGCAGCGGCCTGGGCGGCCAGCATGGCTCTTGGTTGAGTAGCGGTCGCAGCAGTCGCGGGTACCGTTCGAGACGGTGCCCAAGGCGCCACGTCGAGGTCGGCACCGGCGCGCACAAGCTCTGTCCTCTTCGACGCCGGATCGATGGTGGCTACCTCGTCCGGCCCTTCGATCGCCCGTCGCCGCGCGGGGACCGAGTTCTTCGATGGACATCGCCAATGGTCGCGCTTACTGCGATACGACTATCAACGACTGATCTGGCCCCTTCTGGCGGTCGCGGTGCTCGCGGGCTGCTCGTCGGCGGGTCATCCGGGCACGGTGGCGACGGACCCCGTGGGCCACCGGCTCGGCGCTGGCGCCAGACAGCGGCGGGCTGCGGTTCGCGTTCTACGGGCGCATGTCGACCGAGGACTACCAGGATCCGGTGTCGTCGCTGGGCTGGCAGTTGGACTTCGCCCGCGAACTTGTGACCGGGCATGGCCGGATCGTCACTCAGTTCTTCGACGTCGGGTACTCGCGGCGTCGCGCCTGGCCGAATCGCCCCGAGGCGGCAGCGCTACTGGCCGCGATCGCAAACCCGGAGCGCGCGTTCGACGCGATCGTGGTCAGCGAGTACGAGCGCGCCTTCTTCAGCGATCAGCTGATCCTGATGATGCCGAAATTCCAGCAGCACCAGGTGCAGCTGTGGCTGCCCGAACTCGACGGACCGGTCGACTTCGACGACCCAGCCCACCTGCCCGTAATACGACTGATCGGGGCGCAATCGAAGCGTGAGGTACTTCGGGCCGGTTTCGGGTGCTTGCGGCGATGCGCTGCAAGCCGGTCAGCAGGGCCGGTACCTGGGTGGATGTTCGCCGAGCGGCTGGCTGGACGCAGCCTGGCCAGGATCGCCCGGACACTCAACGACCACGAGGTGCCTTGCCCATCTGGCGCGGATCGGGAACGCAACCGGCACCTTAAGGGCGATGCCTGGACTGTCCAGTCCGTCGCCGCGATCCCGGCGAATCCTCGTTACACCGGGCGGCAGGTGTGGAACCGGCAACGCCTCGACCGCGACCGCACCGGACCGGACCGGACGGCGTATTCAGCCAGCCCGGTCACGACGAGGTGCAGCGTTGGAACCCCGCCCAGGACTGGGCGATCTCCGAACATGCCGTACACGAGGCGCTCGTCAGCGAACAGGACTTCATCGCAGTGCAGGCAATCCGCGCCGCCCGCCCCACCGAGGACGGCAGCGCCCGCACCTATCTGCTCGCCGGACTTATACGCTGCGGGATCTGCCACCGCCGCATGGAGGACGCACATTGGGTGCATACCAGACCGGGCTACCGCTGCCGCCACGGCCACAGCAGCGCCCGAAGTGCGGACGCCGCCCGGCCCAAGAACCTCTACATTCGCGCAGACCGCGCCATCAGCAAACTCGGCGAGCTGCGAAATGGACTGGACCGTGGGGGTTCAACTCCGGAAGACCTCGCCCACCGCCTCCGCCACGACCGACTCGTGATCATGACCAACGGCATCAGCTGGATTATCGAACCCGCAGAAGAGCAGGAGACGGAAGCCGAAAAAGCCCATCCGTAGCAGATGCGAATGAGCTTCGTGGGGTAATTACGTGTCCGAGCCCGACGTTGACCAGGAGTCCATGGTCGTCATCAATGGCGAACTACAACTGGGCGCTGGGTGGTGGTGGTCCGCGGGTTGCGGGCGAGCCCCTTGCGTACGCGTGCGGTGCGATCGGCCATCAGGGCGGTGATCACGTCGGGGTCGTGGGTGTGGGTGGCGAGTCGTTCCCGTACCTCTGGTGAGACGTCGTCGACCAGCCGCGCGGCCAGTTCGGGCTCCAGTTCGCGTCTCTCCGCGAGGAGACCACGAAGCTCCTTGTCGGGGGCCTCCGCCATCACCCGGCGAATCGACTCGTCGCAGGCCGGGTTGCCGGCGACCGCCCAGCGGACCCACCGGTCGGCGTCCTTGACGAGTCGCAGGAGATTGGCGACCGAGGTCGAGGGGTTTCTCGCCACGGCCTTCCGGACGTGACGATCATGGTCCCGGGTCAGTGGTCGCAGTGCCTGCGCGGGCGCGTTTCGCCGTCTAGGAGCAGGACCTGGGTCCAGGAGAGCGGGTCGATGCCGGTCAGGGCGAGTTGGAGCCAGGCCTGATCGATCGCGAACAGGCGGGACGGGAACCGGCCGAAGCCGGTGTTCTTCCCGCAGCGGATCCGGTCCTCGACGCGGGCGTGGCCGCGGTGGCGGGCCTCAAGGAATTGGACGCTGCCGCCGCCGGGCGGGGTGTCGGTGGCGACGAGTTGATGCCGCCTTCGATGGTGTCGAACAAGGTCAGTTGGGCGCCGGGGTGCGGGCGTTCCCGGCCGACGAAGAACCGGGTGCCGTCTGGCCAGCCGGTCGGGTCGAACAGGCCGGTGATCTCGCAGACCTCGGCATGCTCGCGCAGGTCACCACCGGCGTCGAGGGCGGGCACCCAGCCGGTCGCGGCCCGGATCGCCGCCCGCACGCCCTCGGTGATCGCGGCACCGACGGAGAACCGGATCAAAAACCCTCTGACGAATCGAGGCCGGCGTCAGTCCAACCGTGCTACAACGGTGCCGTCCACATTGCGGCCCACGATAGCGACGTCGGAAAGATCCATTCCGTTCGGGATAGCGCCACTGCGAGGGAGCCAGGCCGCGTAGGCGCCGACCTGGTGACTGCCGGGCGTGGGCAGTGGGTGAACGGCAGCCGTAACGGTTTGGTCGAACATGGTCACGGAAACGCTAACAACAGCTCCACGCGTAATTCCCACTAGGATGATCTCCCGCGAATGCGGATCCAGGGGAACGGCGTAAGGCAGTGGCTTGGCAGGCAGCAGCGGCGGACCAGCGGAGGTCAGAGCCCGCGGCGCCGGATCGCAGAAGACGAACTCGTTCTCCCTGCCTTTGCGTTCGCCATCACTGCGCGCCGTGCGAACGCAGAACGAATCCTCGGTCAGCCAGGCCGAAGTTTCCCAGCCAGGCACCCGGACATCCAGGACCACTGGCCTTCCTGAAGTCGGTGGATGTGCCTCGACGGCGGGTGGTTCAGGGGTGGTGCACCCATGTATGGCGAGCGTTCCTGCGGCCAAGATCAGGATGATGCGAGAGCGCATGTATGAAGTATTCCCTATCCCGATGTCCCCGCGGCAAAACGGCTGCCGCGGGGACCCGAGGTGATGGCAGGTGTCAGCAGAAGAAGCAGGCGTATCTCCAGCCGATCTCGTAGTTAAGTTGAACGTTGGGGGCAGTCCACGGCAGCCGCACCGTGCTGGATGTCCAGGTGCTGATCGCGCATGGATCGGATGTGGGCGAGGAACCCCTGGCTGGAACCGGCCGCGTCGGCGCGGAGCAGGATCAGGGTGCCAAACCGATGCTGGTCAGGGATCTGGGCGAGGGCTTGGTCGAGCACGGTGTCGTGATCGGCGGTGATGTCGACCCGGCCCGGCCTTCCCGCAGCACACCGGCCAGGGCCTCGTGATGCATCTCGACGACGCATTCTCGGCAGGTACAAGGTCAAACCTCAGCACCGTAAATGCGGGGTGGGAAGGTGTAGCAGCTCGTCACGCGCGATCACCGGTGCGCGGAGGGCTGGATTCTGTTGATCAGGCTGGCTATGACGCCGTGCACTCCCAGGAAGCGCAATTGACCCGCGCCGCCTCGACCAGCGCAGGCAACTGCGCGAACTGGGTGGGGTCGGACAGCGCCGAGCCCAGGGCCACCATCCGAGCGCCGGCGGCGAGGAATCGCGGTGCGGTGGTCACGGTGACGCCACCGGTAGCCACATAGGACACCTCGGGAAATGGGCCGCGCAGGGCGGAGAACCAACCGACGCCGAGCGACTCGGCCGGAAAGGCCTTGACCCACCCGCAGCCGGCGCTGCGCGCTCGCTGCACTTCTGTCGCCGTCCCGACGCCGGGCAGGTGCGGCAGACCAGCGGACAGGCTCGCGGCGTGGATCGACGGGTCGAATCCCGGCGCGACGGAGTAGCGGGCGCCGGCACGGGCGGCGGCGCGGACCTGCTCCAGGGTCACGACCGTCCCGGCGCCGACGACTCTGCCTCGGTCAGCCGCGGCTTCAACCGCGGCGGCCAGTGCCGCCACCTGCTCCGGCTGACCGATCGGCACCTCGACGTGATGGACGCCCACGTCCCATGCGCGGTTGGCCAGCGCCGCCGTCTCGGCCGGCGGCCGCCCGCGCAGGATCACCATGAGTCGTTGGTCGCCGAACAACTCGTCGAGAGACACCTCATACCTCCGTCTCGGAGCACACCCGTCGCCTGGCAGCGCGTACCAGCTCGACTGCGGGCGGCAGGGCGCCTGTATCCCCGACCACCCGTAGTGCGGATCCGGCAACCAGATGCCCCAGCCGCAGCCGGACCTCCTCGGGCAGGCCGCGCACGACCCCGAACAGATAGCCGGCGGCGAAGGCGTCGCCCGCACCGACCGGCTCGACCACCTCGACCGCGGGCGCCGGCTCGACGACCTTGCCCGCCGGGCCGTACGCCGTCACGGCGGCCCCGCCATCCTTGACGACCAGCGTCCGTGGCCCGGGCAGCAGCTCGCGCACCGCGTCGGCGTTCGTGGCGCCCCAGAGGGTCGCCGCCTCGTCCAGGCCGACCAACACGATGTCCGCGTGTCCCGCTAACCGGGCGAGGATCGGCCCGGCGGTCCGCACGGGCCACAACGCCGGGCGGTAGTTGACGTCGAAGCTGCACAACGCCCCGCTGATCGGGCGCTCGGTGAGTGTGTACGTGACCAGGTCCGCGCAGGATTCGGACAGTGCGGCGGTGATGCCGGTCAGGTGGATCAGCCGGCTGCCTAGCAGGCTTCGCGCTCCCCACACACCACGGTCCATCGCTGCGGCAGCCGAGCCGCGTCGGTAATAGTGCACGTTCGTGCCGTGCGGGCCGGGATCCTTGAAGAAGACACCGGTCGGGGCCGCCGGGTCCACCTCGACCAGGCTCACGTCCACGCCTGCGGCACCGATCCGTGTGGTGACCAGCTCGCCCAGCGGATCGGCGCCGACCCGGCTGGACCAGGCCACCCGCAGTCCCAATCCGGCCAGGTTCATCGCGACGTTCGACTCCGCTCCGGCCACGTCCAGCCGCATGGCGCCCCCCGCGCGTAGCGGGTGGGGCGGATCGGGGGCCAGCAGGGCCATCGACTCGCCGACACATACGACGTCGTACCCTGTCCGTCGCGCCACGCCGGCCGTCCCCGTCATCGGCGATCTCCCATCCGCGGTCGACACATCGTCGACGGACCCTCCGGTAAGCCGTCGGCATAGGCGTCCGGGTCCTCCGTGGGCGAGTAGCCCAGGTCGTCCCGAGCCGCGCCGAGGTCGAACACCGGGCGCGGGTTCGCCGACGTGATGGCGTACGCCCCGAAGCGGATGTCGGCCCGCAGCGCGCGACGTACCGCCTGGCCCAGGTCGGCCACGCCGAGCCAGGTGTCCAGCCAACCGCGGTGCGGAGGTGCCGGCCGGCAGCCGCCCAGCCGCAGGCAGATCGCGGACAGCGGGTACGCGTCGGCGTACACCCGCGCCGCGGCCTCGGCGAACACCTTGGTCGCACCGTAGCGGCAGCACGGGTAGGGCGGCCGGTTGTCGCTGACCGGGGCAGCCCCGGGCCCGCTGGCGCGCTGGTAGTGACCGCCCACGGCGTGCACGGAACTGGCCAGCACGATCCGGGCCACGCCCGCGTCACCGGCCGCCTCGAGCAGCGTCGTCACCGTGTCCATGTTGGGCCCGCGCAGCAGATCCCAGCCGTCGCCCGGTCGGGGGTTGCCGGCCAGGTGCACGATCGCGTCGACGCCGTCGCACAGTCGCGCGGCCAGCCGGCGATCGGTGAGGTCGCCAACCACCACCTCGGCCCGCCCGCCAGGGTCCGGCGGCGGGCGGGCATCGGTCAGCCGGAGCTGGTGGTTCTCGACGAGTTCCGGCACCAGCAGCCGGCCGACGCCGCCGGCTGCCCCGGTGATCAGGATGTGCATGCGGGTCACCAGTTCGTGAAGGAGCCGTCGGGCCGGTGCAACTGCGGCAGCGGCTGCGGGCCGCGCCGCTGCGCCCGGCGCGCGGCGTCGAGGTCCAGTTCGACGCCCAGACCGGGCCGCTCGGCCGGGATGATCCGCCCGGCCTCCAGCCGAGGCACCGCGGTGAACACCTCCGACGGCGGGAAGGCCGGCCGGGGCTGCTCCTGCACGGAGACGTTGGTCAGGGCGAGGTTCAGGTGCGCCGACGCCGCGGCGGTGACCGGGCCGAGCGGGCTGTGGGTGGCCAGATTGATGTGGTGGACCTCGGCCATGGCCGCGATCTTGCGGGCCTCCGTCAGCCCGGTGTTGGCCACGTCCACCCGGGCGTGGTCGATGAGTTCGGCCTCGATCAGCGGCCGGAACTCCCACTTCGTGCCCAGTTGCTCCCCCGCAGCCAGCGGGACCGTCGTCCGTTGGCGCAGCATCCGGTAGCCGTCGAGATGCTCGCTGCGCAGCGGGTCCTCGACGAAGTACGGGCGCAGCGGCTCCAGCTCCCGGCACAGCGTCACCGCCTGCGCCGGATCCAGCCGGGTATGCACATCGAGCAGCAACTCCACCTCGTCGCCGAGTGCCGTGCGAAGCCGCTGCACAGTCGCGACGGTGTGCCGCAGCGCGGCGCGTTGGTCGTACTCGCCGCCGGCACCGGGGCTGTTCGCCGGCACGCGCAGGTATCGCCACCCGGCCTCGACGAGCCGCTCGCACTCAGGCACTATCGCCTCGGGATCGCTGCTCGTCACGTGCACGTAGCTGTCGACGTGGTCTCGCGAGGCGCCACCGAACAGCTGGTACAACGGGACGCCGAGGGTCTTGCCGCGGATGTCCCACAGCGCCACGTCGACCGCGGCCACGACGGAGCCCAGTACGCCGGTCGCGGGGAAGAATCCCGAGCGGAACAGCACCTGCCACAGGTGCTCGATCCTGCCGGGGTCGGCCCCGACGAGCAGCTCGGCGAGGTCGTCCACCGCACCACCCACAGTCCGCCAGCGGGCGCGCATACCGACCTCGCCCACGCCGTACTCGCCGGAGTCCGTGCTGATCAGCACGAGGAGCATGACGCTGGCGCCGTCGGGCACGAACAGCGGCTCGACGTTAGTGATCTTCATGGTATCCATCCCAGGTGTGCGCCGGGCCCGCGCTGACGCCGACCTCGGCGGCGAAGATCCGGCCGCTGTCCGGCGCCGCCCGCCGGCCCGCCGGGTCCAATCCGAGCCAGGCCGAGGTGATGACGAGGACGCCATCGACCAGGCAGACGGCGGTGGGCCGCGGCACCGGTACGTCCACCCGCGCGAGCGCGGTGCCGTTCGGCGCGAAGCGGCGGACGCTCCAGCCGTCCCACATCGCGATCCACAGGCAGCCCTCGGCGTCGAGGCAGAGGCCGTCGGGTGTGGCGTCGGCGAACTCGACGAGGATCCGCCGGTGGGTCGCCGCGCCGGTGGCCGGGTCGTACCGGTAGGTGCACAACTGTCGGCGCCGGCTGTCCACGTGGTACATGGTCTTCCCCGTCGGGTCGAACCCCAACCCGTTGGCACAGCCAACGCCGGTGAGCACTGTCGCCACCGAGCCGTCCGGCTCCAACCGGTAGAGCCCGCCCGTCCACGGCGATACGTCGCCGGTGACCTGGCTACCGGCCAGGAACCGGCCGTACGGGTCGCAGGCGCCGTCGTTCATCACCGTGCCGGGCGCGGCGACCTCGGCGGCCAGCGGGCGCAGCACGCCGGCCGCCGAGACGTGCCGGAAGCCTCGCCCAGCCGCCACCACCCAGCCGCCGCGGTCGGCCGCAACCGGTGCGATGGCCCCGGTCGGCTCGCCGATCTCGTACTCGGCGAGCACGTCGATCCGGTCGCCGGCGAACCGCCCGCGCAGCAGCCGGCCCACCCGGATGTCGACCCACAACAGTTCGCCGGTACGCGGATCCAGCCGTGGCCCCTCGCCGAGTTCGTAGCGCTCGGCCGAGACCGGTCGGGCGGCCAGCGCCTCAAGATTTGACGGCACCGGCGATTCCCTCCACAAATGTGCGCTGCAGGAACAGGAAGATGGCGATGATCGGCAGCAGGCTGATGGTCGCCCCAGCGGCCAGCCCACCCCAGTCGGTGGCCTCCGAGCCGAAGAAGCTGTACATGCCCACGCCGAGCGTGCGCAGGTCCGGCCGGCCGAGGGTGAACACCAGCGGGATGAAGAACGCGTTCCACGCGGCCATGAAGTTGAACAGGGCCACGGTGCCGATGACCGGCTTGGCCAGCGGCAGCATGATTGAGAAGAAGGTACGCGGATAGCTCGCACCGTCGATCCGGGCGGCGTCCTCCAGTTCCTGCGGCATGCCGGCGAAGTACCCCATGAAGAGCAGGATCGGTACGACGTGCGCCGGTCCCGCGGTGGCCAGCACCGCACCGAGCAGGCCGTTGTTGAGTCCGAGTCCGTCGACCAGCTTGAAGATCGGGATGATCGTGTAGCCGTGCGGGATGAACATCGTCGCGATGAGCAGCCCGACGATGACCTTCTTGCCGGGCAGGCTGCCCCGGCCGAGGGCGTACCCGGCGGTCGCGGAGACCAGCAGGACGATGAGCACCGTGGTCACCGAGAAGACGATGGTGTTGGAGAGGTAGGCCCCGAAGTGCGCGGTGTCCCAGGCCCGGACGAAGTTGTCGAACGTCCACTCGTCGGGCAGCACAGAGAGCCCGCCGAGGAAGACCTCTCGCTCGGACTTGAACGCCGTGGAGACCATCCAGACGAACGGGTAGATCCACACCAGACAGAGCGGCACCAGCAGCAGGTGCCACAGGTTCAGGCGGCGCATCAACGGCTCCCCTTGAGGTATTGCCGGCGCAGCAGCGGCCCCTGCAGCGCCGTCATCACCAGGGTGATGGCCCCGAAGACCACCCCGGCCGCGCAGGCGAAGCCGTACCGTGGCGCATTGAGGTAGGGATCGAAGGCGTACCGGTAGATATAGGTGGCGACCACGTCGGTGGCGTGGTTGGGTCCGCCCTCGGTCATCGCCTGCACCAGGTCGAACGGGTTCATGCTCTTCTGGAAGGTGAGCAGCAGGATCACCACGCCGATCGGGGCGATGACCGGCAGCGTGATGTGCCGCAGCGTCTGCCGCCCGTTCGCTCCGTCGATCTTCGCTGCCTCGTACAGGTCGTCGGGAACGGTCTGCAGGGCGGCGAGCCAGTAGATGAGCGTGATGCCGAAGCCCTTCCACACGTCGACGGCCATCACCGTCGGCAGGGCGTACGACTCGGACAGGAACGTGATCGGCGCGTCAACGAGCCCGACGGAGGTCAGCAGCCCGTTGACGAAGCCGCCGGCCGGGTCGAGCATGATCGCGAAGACGATGCCGATCACGGCGGTGGTGGTGACCACGGGCAGGAAGAGGAAGAGCCGGTAGAGGTTGCGCCCGCGCAGCCGCTGACTGTTGAGCAGGATCGCGACGAGCAGGGCCAGCGGCATCTCGACGAAGATCGCGACGAGGGAGAAGAGGAACGAGTTGCCGAACGCATGCCAGAACGCCCCGCTCTGCAGCACCTCGGCGAAGTTCCCAAAGCCGACCCAATCTGTCGCCGGCCCCACGCCGTCCCAGTCGAAGAAGGAATACCACCAGCTCGCGACCATCGGCCAGAGCGTGAAGGCGACGAAGAGCAGCAGCATCGGGGCGAGGAAAACGTAGTGCCAGACGTACCGGCGCCGGCGCCCCGGGCGGCGCCGTGGTGCGGCCGTGACGCGCCGGGGTGGCGCGGATGGCTCGGCCGCGCCACCCGGGACGAGGGTGGGCGTGCTGGTCACTTCTGGCCCGGCGTGTACAGCTCGAGCGGGTTCCACGCCGGGAAGGTCAGATCGTTGCGGGAGGCCGTGATCCCCTTGCCGGCCAGCGCCTTGGCCTGCTCGTCGATGAACGCGTCGAGTTTCGCGTTGAGCTGCGCGGCCGGCCCGGCGAAGGGCTGGTTGCGCAGGATCGACTGCTGTGCGGCGTCCGCCCACAAGAGGTCCTGCTTGCCCCTGATGGCGTTCCACAGCTCCTTGCCACCGGGGCTGGTCAGTACCGGGTTGGGCCCGCGGCGGAGGGCCTCGGCGGCCACGTCCATGATCGCCTTCTGGTCCGGGTTGGCCGCGGCCTGGTCCTGCCAGGCGCTTTCCACCGCGGTGAGCGTGCCGAACTTCTCGTAGTAGGCGAGGTGGAACTCCTTCGACGCCAGGAAGTCCATCACCTTCCACGCCTGGTCGGGGTGTTTCGACTGGGCCGACATGGACCACAGTGGGCTGAAGTTGCTCCGCTGACCGGAGTATCCGGCCCGGCCACTGGCCGGCACCGGGATCGGCAAGACCGACATGTCGATCTTCGCGTTCAGCTTTCGGACCTCGTTGACCTGGAACGGAGATGCCGGGTACATGGCGAGTTGCTCCTTGGCGAACGCCGTGTAGATGCGGGCGGTGTCCGTCCAGGTCTCCCAGCCGGGCATCATCACCTTGCCCGCGTGCAGCCGCCGCAGCAGTTCAACGGCCCCGCCGAGGGATGGATCGGTCACGGCAGCCTTGCCGGTGCGCAGGTCCACCCCCACCTCGGCGATCGACCACGCCCCAGCGGTGGGCTGGAACATCTTGATCGGGTCGCCGTTGTTCCACATGGCGGCGAAACCGAACACCTTGCCGCCGCCGGCCTGCGTGATCTTCGTGGCGCTCTGTTCCAGCTCCTCCCACGTCTTTGGCGGGGCGGCTATCCCGTGCTGCTTCAGGACCGCGTTGTTAACCAGCAGCATCCGGACCGATGACCACTTCCCCCACACCAGCGGCAGCGTGCAGAGCTTGCCGTCGCGGTGCAGGCCGGACGTGGCCGGGTCGAGAGAGCCGGCCGGGAAGCGGGACGTGAACTCGTCGGTCACGTACTGGTCCAGCGACGCCGTCCACCCCCGCTCGAACATCCGGTCGAAGCCGTCGTCCTGCGCGCGGAATACGTCCGGCGGGTTGCCCTGCTGGAACATCAGCTCCACGGCGTTGAGCTGCTGCAGGGATGGGTTCTCGATGACCTCGATCTTGATGCCCTGGTTCTTCTTCTCGAACAGGTCGAACTGCTGCCGGTAGAACTGCGAGGCGCCGGAAGGGTCCGGGGTGAGGGCGACCTTGATCGTCACCTTGTCGCCACTGGATTTCTCGCTGCCGCCGACGAGGTTGCAGGCGGAGGTCAGGCCGCCCACCGCGGTCGCCACCGCGCCCGCACCCACCAACCGCAGTAGCGACCGACGGGACAAGTCCACGTTGTTCATGCTCTTCTCCTAGTCCGGTCTGCCGCCGGGCAACCGGTCGGCCGACGAGAACGACGGTCAGGTTTCGGGGGTGTAAATGAAGTTGTCGAGACTGTAGCTGCGGCGACCATCTCCTGCAATGCCCATCCGTAATGTGGGTAGCGCACGCACGCTGCGTGCTACACAAGCCTCGGCGCGGGTCCGAACCCTCTCGTCAACTCGCCAGCGCCTTGGCCACGTACCGGATCTGATCGGCCTTCTGGACGACCGCGCCGCCCTCGTGCCCGTTGTACGGCCACACCCGGATGTCCTTGGGCCCGGTGTAGTGGTTGTATGCCGCGAAAACCGTCGAGGGTGGACAGATCGTGTCCATGAGCCCTACCGAGAACAGGGCGGGTGCCGTGGCATGGGCGGCGAAGTTGACCCCGTCGAAGTAGCGCAGCGTCGCGAAGACGTCGTCCACCTGGTGGCGATGGGTGGCGCAGTAGGTGGTGAGTTCCGCGTACGGCGCCGCGTTGGTGATCTCGGTGGCCCGTCGGTAGTGACAGAGGAACGGCACGTTGGCCACGACGGCCGCCAGCCCGTCGACCAGGCCCGCCGCCGCCAGCGCGATGCCGCCACCCTGGCTGCCTCCGCACACCACCACCCGATCCGGGTCGACGCGAGGATGTGCGCGGGCCGTCTCGACGGCCCGGACCGCGTCGGTGAAGACGCGCCGGTAGAAGTACGTGTCCCGGTCGGCGATGCCGCGGGTCAGGAACCCGGAGGTGGCCGGTCCCCCGGCCGGCGCGGGATCCGGCGTCTCGCCCGCCAGCGACCCGTTGCTGCCCTGACCCCGTGTGTCCATGACCAGGTGGGCATAGCCGACCGCACTCCAGTACAGCCAGTCGTGCGGGAGACTGCGGCCGCCGCCGTACCCGATGAACTCGACGACGCAGGGCAGCGCGTCGCCGATGCCGCGCGGCGTCAGAAACCAACCGCGAACCGGATGGCCCCCGAATCCGGCGAACGTCACGTCGAACACCTCCACCGTGACGAATCCGCTGTCGTACGGCTCGAACCGCGCCGGGAACGCCTGAGCCCGCGCCTCTTCGAGCGTCCGGCGCCAGAACTCACGGAAGTCGGCCGGTTCATCCCGGTCAGGCCGATACGTCCGCAGCCGATCGAGCGGCCAATCGACGAACATGCGCATACCTCCCATAGATTCCCTTGACATCGCCCGTATTCACATTAACCATCCATAACATGGATGTGAAGCCCATCACCTCGTGGCAACATCGCCTCAAACTCACCCTCGTCATGATCCTCGCAGTCGCCCTGCTGCCCGCCCATGCGGCCGCTGCGGCGGCGGCACCGCCCCGCGTCGCGACCGACCAGGCCCCGTTCGCCGCGCCACTGCGCACCCTCGACAAGCCCAACCTCCGGATCGAGCGGGTCGCGATCATCGAAGGCGCCCACCACCGGATGACCTTCCACCACGCCACCTGGACCGGCGGCCAGACCTACCTGCGGGATATCGCCGTCCGTACGCCCCGGGGCTGGCTACCGGTCACCGACCACGCACAGCGGTTCGACGAGCAGTGGCTGGTGCTCAGCGGCACCGGCGGCACCCCGAGCGACTACTACAGCTCGATGAACCCGGGTTGGGTCGGCTTCACCGGCATGCGCCGCGTCAACAAGCACACCGTGGAATTGAGCACCGCCGCAGCCGGCGGGTACGAGCTGACCGTGCGCTGGTCGGTCGCGGGCGACAACCCCGAGGCGTCGTGGACGCTGACCGCCCGCCGCGCCGACGACTTCGTCGTCGGCTACCAGGCGCTGGACGTCACCGCATTCGACGACATCGACGAGGTGCTGTGCGGCAGCCGCCAGCACGCTCGGGTCGTCTACGGTGCCACGGCGCTCGGCGCCTGGGAGCTGATGACACCCGCCTGCCTGCTGGAACGCACCGTCGCCGGGCGACAGGTCACGGCCGGCGTATACGCGCCGGCCGAGGTGATCCCGTTCGAGCACCAGCGCGAGGTCGGCCCGGACGGGCAGCCGTTCGGGATGAGCCTGCGCAACGAGGCCGGCGATGTGCAGCCGGTGGTCTTCGCACCACAGGTCGGCCGGAAGTCGCCGCTCGCGGCCGGGCAGCGGCACACGTTCACCTTCGGTGTCTACGCCCGGCCCGGCACCATGTACGAGGCGTACACGGCCCTCACCCGGGACGAGTACAACTACACGGACTACCGGCACAACGTCTACAACACCTCGCTCACCGAGACGGTGCACAACCTGGTCGACCTGACAATGCAGGACTCGACGGCCGACGACAGCGAGACCTACCAGCGGTCCCTGTCGGGCTGGTGGGACCGCGCCAAGAGCTTCGTGGACACCGAGAACGACCGGGCCGTCCGGACGGCCACCAGCGGCGTGCTGCTCAGCGCCTACTACCTGACGGGCAACCGCGACCTGTACGACAAGCGCGCCCGCCCGATGCTGGAGTACCAGGTGTCGCGCAACGGGATCGGCTGGACCCCGATCAAGGAGAACCCGGTGTACGGCAACACCGACGCCTGGCGCATCGGCACCGTCTCTGGTGACGCCTCCACCCTGGTGCCGCTCTACCAGCAGACCCGGGGCCAGGTCGCCGGCCTGCACGAGTTGGCTCTCAAGGCGATCGAGGAGCGCCCGCGCAAGGACAACCGCACCCCGGTGAGCACCCCCCTGGCCGCCTGGCGGCTAACCGGCAACCCGGCATACCTGGCGGAGGCGAAGGCCGAGGCGGACCGGTACATCGCCGCCGAGATCGACCCGCCGTACACCACCAACACTGGCGAGAACGAATTCCAGTTCAACCACTCCAAGGGCTGGTTGGAGTTGCTCGAGCTGTACGAGGAGACCGGCGAGGCGCGCTACCTGAACGCCGCGTACACCGAGGCGAAACGGTTCGTCACCCAGACCATGGTGCGCCCCGTGCCCGACGACGACATCACCGTCAACGCGGCGGGCTGGATCGACGCGCAGGTGGACCGCTGGGGGGACGGCGGGGTGACCTACGACTACCCGCTCAAGGATGTACCGGCCCAGACGGTACCGGCCTGGATGGTCTCCACCAGCGGCATGACCTTCGAGCAGTTGAGCACCTACAAGGTGCCGGCGGGCCGGACGCACACGGGCGGCGGTCTGGTGATGAACCCGATCTGGGCGCCGTTCCTGCTGCGGCTGGCCGGGCACACCGGCGACAAGCTGCTCGCCGACATCGCACACAACATGGTGGTCGGCCGGTTCACCAACTATCCCGGCTACTACTATCGCGAGTTCACCGCATGGCAGATGCGCCCGGACTTCCCGCTGACCGGCCCGGCCGGATTGACCTCCATCTACTACCACCACATCCCGGCGCAGCTCGGGCTGGCGATGGACTACCTGATGTCCGAGCAGAGCTACCGGTCGGGCGGGCGGATCAGCTTCCCCGCCGCCTTCGAAACCAACTACGTCTATTTCAAGTACCACGTCTACGGGCACCAGCCCGGCCAGTTCTACGGCGAGAACGGCGTCTGGCCGTACCTGCCCAAGGGCATCGCCAAGGTCGCCAACCCGCAGTTGAACTGGGTGACCGGGCACGGCAACGACAGCCTGTACCTGAGCCTGACCAGCGAGGCCGACGGCCCGTCGAACAGCGTCGTTCGATTCGACCCGCAGGTCAGCGGTGTGCGGCCGGACCAGAACTACCGGGTGGAGGTGATCCGGGACAACGGACCCCGCGAGGTCAGGACGATGCGGGGGGCAGAGCTTCCGGTGACCGTCTCGGGCAAGGGAATCACCGCGCTGGTCGTCCGGGGCGTGCGGGTGCCGGGCGTCGGGCACCAGGTCGTCGGCGAGCAGGCCGACGCCGGACCGGACAGCCACCACCTCGATGACGCCAGCCCGATCGGCATCGCCCGCGGCATGCTGCTGACCCGCCCCGACCGGACCGGGTACGACGCCTACGTCCAGGCGGCCACCGAGTCGCCAGCCACCCTGCACTGGTCGACCGACGGCGGCGAGACCTGGCACGAACAGGCCGACCGGATCTACCCGAACGAGTGGACGATCCCGGTTGGCGACCTCGACACGGCGTTCACCTACTGGATCAGCACCGACGCCGCGCAGACCGGCGACGCGACGCTGCGCCTGCCGATGACCGTCACCGACCGCTGCCCGGCCGGCCAGTCGATGTGCGGCGTGGTGGCGCCCGACTCGCCGGACAGCACATCCGGCGACACGGTGGGGCTCGCCGTGACCGTGCGCAACGACGGCTCGGCCGCCGTCGCCGATCCGACCGTCGCGCTGGGCCTGCCCGCCGGCTGGACGGCCCGGCCGGTGGGGAGGGCGCCGTCCAGCGTGCCGGCCGGCGGCAAGGCAACCTGGCGGTACGAGGTGACCGTCGGGGCTGACGCCGCCGGCGCCGTGTCACTCGGCGGGACGGTGCGCTGGAGCGGTGGCGACGCGGCGCTCTCGGCCGGGAGGCTCATCGTGCGCCCATCGACGAAGCTGAGCGCGCTCGTCGCGTCGCCGGCGGAACTCGCCGCTCCGGGTGACGCGGCCACAATCACCGCGAGCGTGCTCAATACCGGTCCGGCCACCGCGCGGGGCACGCTGAACGTGACCGCGCCGGAGGGGTGGACAATCACGCCGTCGAGCGTGCCGTACGAGGTGGCCGGCCGCGCCGAGCGGGCGTACAAGTTCACCCTCACCTCGCCGGCCGGGGCGGCGCGCGACCAGACGTACCGCTTCACGGCGACCCTGGACGGCGGTGCGCCGACCACGGCGACGGTACGGATCGCCAGCGAAGACATCATCCTCGACATCCACGACTTCCGGCCGAACTACACCGAGACCGGGGAGTGGCTGCCCAGCACCCTGGCCGGGTACAAGGGCAGCCAGTCGCGCTACAGCGCCGAGGGGAAGCCCGGCAGCGCGACCTGGCGGCCCGGCATACCCCGGGCCGGGTGGTACGAGGTGGCGGTCTGGTACCCGTCCAACGCGGCCACCACCACCGAGGCCGACTACGTAGTGTCGCACCAGGACGGCACCGCCACGGTACGGGTCAACCAGCAGGAGGACGCGGGCACCTGGCGAGTGCTCGGAACGTACCCCTTCGCGGCGGGACAGGACGGGTTCGTCCGGCTGGTCGTCGACGATCCGGCCATCCACCGGGTCAACGCCGCCCGGTTCCGGCCGGTCGACCCGGCCGTGGTACGGCCCCGGATCAGCGGGCTGTCGGCCGCGCCGGTCCCCGCACCGGGCGGGAGCACCACGGTCGCCGCGACGCTCACCGCGCAGGCGGTGGTGGGCGCGACCGGCTGCGCCGCGCTCGGCCTGCCGCCGGGCTGGACCGTCACGCCGGCGAGCGTGCCGGTCAATCTCGCGCCGGGCGCCACGCAGAGCGTGACGTTCACGGTGGCGGCGCCGCCGAACGCTCCGGCCGGCGCCCTGCACGAGGTGGCGCTGCACGCGGCTGGATCGAGTGACCGGATCGCGGTGCCCGTGGGGACGCCCGATCCAGCCCGGGAGGTGGTCATTGACGACGGCCAGGCCGGCTACAGCGAGCAGGGTGGCTGGGCCGGAAGCACGCTCAAGGGTTACGCCGACAGCGCCACCCGCTTCGCCAACGGCGGCTCCGGTGCCGAGGCGACCTGGCGGCCGACCCTGGCGGCCGGGCGGTACCAGGTCAGTGTCTGGTATCCGACCAACTCGACCACGACGGCGGCGGCCACGTACCGGATAATGCACGCATCTGGCTCCGATACGGTGATCGTCAACCAGACGGCGGACGCCGGGCAGTGGCGGGTGCTGGGCGTGTGGGATCTGGACCCGGCGACGGCGGCGGTACGCCTGTCGGCGCAGCAGGCGGGACACCATCGGGCCGACGCCGTGCGGTTCGAACCGGTCGTGGCGGCGAACGCGCCGCCCGGGTGCTGAACCGCCGGTGGGGGCCGCGCCGCGGCCCCCACCGGCGCTAGCCTTCGCGCCACCAGGCTAGTTCTCATCGGCGCTGGCCGTCTCGCGCGCGCCGCAAGGCGCTCACCGATACGCGATGTATGATCCGTAATCTGGATTGCTCTCCTACATTTCGAGGGATGAAGAGGATGTCACGGTCCACCACCGTCCGCGAGGTTGGCGGCGGCACGCAGAGCGTCGAGCGTGCGCTGTCCCTGCTACGCGCCTTCACCGAAGAGCATCCGGAGCGCCGGGTCTCCGAGTTGGTCCAGCTCACCGGGCTGGGCCAGTCGACGGTTTCGCGCCTGGTCGGCACGCTCGAGGCGCTGGGTTTCGTCACCCACGACGGCCGTAGCGGCCTCTACCGGATCGGCCCGGCGGTGGTGGGCCTGGCGGGCATCGCGCTCAACCAGTCACCGATTCACCGCCAGTCCCGGCAGATCGCCCAGGACCTGGCCAGTGAACTCGGCCTCGGCGCCAACGTCGCCGAACGGCACGGCGCCGAGCTGTTCTACCTGTGCAACTTCGAGGGCCGGCTCGCCCCCCGCTCCTTCACCCTGGTCGGTCGACGCGGCCCGCTGCACGCCACAGCGATGGGCAAGGCCCTGCTGTCCGACCTGACCGCCGAGGAGATCGAGCCGCTGCTGGGTGCCAAGTACCCGGCGTACACCCCGAGGACCATCGCCGACCTCAACGGGCTGCTCGCAGACCTCGCGGACGGGCGGAGTCGGGGCTACAGCACCGAACTCGAGGAACTCGCCTTCGGTCGGGCCTGCCTCGCCGCACCCATCCGCGACCGGTCCGGGCGAATCGTGGCCGCACTGTCCGTGTCCGGCCCGCTGTCCGCGATGGACCTGCCCCACCGGCAGAACGAACTTGCCCTCAAGGTCATCGAGCATGCCGACCAGATCTCCGTCGGGCTGGGCTACCACGCCTCCGCAACGCCACTGTCCGCCGTGGTCTGATCGGCGCAGGCCGTGCCGGCCGGTTCGCCGGCCGCCCTGATCAAATCCGGTACAACCGGGTGACGCCACCTCGTTCGCACCCGCGATCGAGGTGGTGGCCACCCCGGCCAAATGGCATCTGTCGGAGCTACTTCGGTCAGCGGACCGGACCGGTCAGCGACCCGAAAACCCGCAGCCCGACCAGCATGATCAACACCGCTGGCACGCTGGGTAGGAAGAACGGGATGGCCGCCGGCACCACGAACACCATCACCGCGACCGGCACGACCACCGCCACGACCAAGGCGGCGGTCCAGAGTGGAGCCCGCCAGGCCGCCAGCGCAGCGACCCGCCAGGCGGCCGCAGCCGGCAACTCGAAGTGCGCGAGCACCGCCGGCAGGTAGGCCAGCACCACGAGATAGGCCACGCCCAGAACCGCGACTGCGGCGGCGACTGGGGTGCCACGAGCCGCCAGCAGGTAAAACAGGAACACCCACGGGGTCAACAGCGGCAGCCCCAGCCGCGCCTGCGATCGGACGAACTCGGCCCGCCAGTGCCGCCAGAAGGCGTGCCACGGTCGCGGCGGGCGGCCGAGCAGGTAGTCACGCAACACCGCGAACAGCGCGACGGTGGCCGGCGAGATCCCGGCGACCACCCCGCCGGCGAGCACGCCGGCCAGCCAGAGCAGGTTCAACCCGGCCAGCCGAACCGGCCAATCCAGCAGCCGGTACAGCCGGCCGAACCGGCCACCGATCTCCACCTGCAGACCGCTCACCCGGCGATGACCTCCCGCTGCTGCCCCGGCGAGCCGACGCCGGCCGCCCCCTCATCGGCCAGTGGCCGCAGACCAGCCAGCCGCTGCCGCAGATCCGCGCGAGCGAACGCCGCCGGGGAGGCGACCGACAGACCCCCGTCTACCGGCAGCACGACCCCTGTGATCCCACTGGCCGCGTCGGAGGCGAGAAAATGGACAGCCTCGGCGACCTCCGCCGGGCGCAGCGTACGTCCGATCGGGTAACCACCGGCCGCGTCCGGCAACGTCTCGCCGCCGACCAGGCCGGGGGCTACCGCGTTGACCCGTACCCCGCGCGCGGCGTAATCCAGCGAGACCTGGCGCACCAGCGCCTCCACCGCGCCCTTGGCCGCCGCGTACGCAGCCACCCACGGCGCGGCCAGGAAGGCGTTCACCGAGGACAGAGCGACCACCGACCCCCCGGATGGCAGCAGCGGCAACGCCGCGCGCAACGGAAAGAACAGGGTGTCCAGGCAGCCGGCCAGCGCCGCCCGCCACTGCTCGTCGGTGGTTTCGTGGGCCGCCGCGATCGGCATCGCCCCGGCCGCCGCGACCAGTACGTCCAGCCCGCCCAACCGCCGCCGGCCCGTGTCGACTGCGGCGCGGGCGCCGTCGGCCGTAGCACAGTCGCCGGTCAGGTCGGCCAGCAGGCTGGGCTCGCCGGCCGGTTCCAGGCCGTAGCCGACGACCAGGTCGCCGGCCGCCGCGAACCGGGCCGCGATTGCCCGGCCGATCGGTGTCGAGGCACCGATCAGCAGCACGCGCCTCATCGCTCCCGCCAGGTGCAGTACCGCTCGACCGCGTCGACGTCGACCGACACCCCGAGGCCCGGACCGGCGGGCAGCGGGATGGCGGTCGACGCTGGCTCGATCGGCACGGTCAGGATCTGGTTCACCGCGTCGAACAGGGTCGGGTGCCACTCGAACGCGACCAGGTTGGCGCAGGCGGCGGCGACGTGCAGCCCGGCGGCGAGCGCCAGCCCGAGCCCGGCCGAGTGGTGCGGCGCGACGCCCAGGTGGTGTGTCTCGGCGTACTGCGCGATGGCCAGCCCCTCGGTGATGCCGGTCCGGCCGATATCCGGCTGCAGCAGGCCCACCGCCCGGGCCGCGACGAACGGCTGGAACTCCCAGCGGTGCCGCAGGCTCTCGCCCAACGCCACCGGCAGG
This sequence comes from Micromonosporaceae bacterium KJ-029, assembly GCA_005402585.1. Lineage (GTDB taxonomy): Bacteria > Actinomycetota > Actinomycetes > Mycobacteriales > Micromonosporaceae > Micromonospora. Next base: position 40,296 of record BIFP01000057.1, read on the forward strand.
TCCACCCGCGTGGCCAGATCGGCATGCCCGGGCACGTCTTCGAAGGCCAGCGGCATCTCCAGAAACCAGGCGTCGCGTTCGGCTAGCCCGCGACCCAGCCGCACCGCGTCGGCGAACCCGTACACACCGTGCACATCCACCGCGATCCGCAGGTCTGGATGCACCTCGCGCAAGGCCGACACGGTCGCCAGGTCGGCGTCCACCCCGTACCCGAGCCCCACCTTGACCTGCCGCACGCCGCGCCCGACCCAGTCCCGAGCCTGGCCCACGCGGTGAGCATCCGCTCGGCCGGGCAACCCGGAGACGTACGTGGGCACCTCGCGGTGGAAGGCGCCACCGAGCATATCGACGACCGGCAGGCCGGCGAGCTTGCCCGCGAGATCCCACAGGGCGATGTCCACCGCGGCGATCGCGTCGGCCTGGTGGCCGCCCAGGTGTCCCCGCTCGCGCATCAGCTCACCGAGCTGGTGGCGCAGCGGACGCACCCGCTGCGGGTCGGCACCGAGCAGCACCGGGGCCAGCAGCCGCCGGACGATCTCGGCCGGAACCTCCGGGGCTACCGGCGCCAAGGCCTCGCCCCAGCCGGCCGTGCCGTCGTCCGCGGTGAGCCGCACGACCAGCGTCTCCCGATGGCTACCGTAGATGCTCGGCCAGGGTGGCCGAGCGGCATACGCTCGCGCGACCTGCCCCAGGGCGGGGAGTGCGAGCGGGAAGACGTCCAACCCCACAATCTTGGTCATGACCGTGAGCCTGCCACGGCGCGCCACGGCGGCAGCGGGGTCAGACCGAGGATCGAATCCAGCGCGGCCAGGCTGCCGGCATCGAGAGCGACGGCGGGATCGCGTACGGCAGCACAGCCAATGATGCCGCGCCGCACCAGGATCTCCTTGTGCACGGCCCAGGCCAGGCGCGGCTGCAGTCCGAAGCGCACCAGCGGCAGCAACAGATTGAACGCCTCGTACGCAGACCGGCGGCGGCCCGCCAGCCAGTCGGCCAGGATCGGAGCGAGCAGATCGGTGAACTCACACGCCGGCATGGTGCCGACCGCGCCGCGCGCGTACTCCTCGAGCACGAAGAGCGCGTTCTGGCCGCCCAGTACGTCGAACTGGCCGTCGGTTGCGGTCACCACCTCACCTACTTTCGGCGCAGTAGGCTGGCTTTCCACCTTCACCGACTCCACGCCCGTCACCTTGCTCAACTCGACTATCGACGAAACGGGCAGGTTCACACCGGTGGTAGTGGCGGCGTCCTGCACCATGACGTGCAGCCCGCTGTGTTCGGCCACCGTGCCGTAGAAATCCACCACCTGGCTGCCGGACGGCTTCACCAGATAGGGCGGGAGGACCATCAGCGCGTCGGCGCCCCGGTCCCGCGCCGCCGACGCCTGCTCCAGGGCGGTCGACGTGCTGGTGGCGTTGATGCCGGCCACCAGAGGAACGTCCGGCCCGGCCACCGCGCGGGTCTCGGCCAGGATAGTGGCCCGCTCCGCGGTCGTAAGGGCGAATCCCTCGCTGGCCAAGCCGAAGACGGCCAGGCCGTCTGCCCCGGCGGCAAGTTGGAACTCCACCAGCCGACGCAGACCGGGCACGTCCAGTGCGCCGGCCGCATCGAACGGGGTGGCGAGGATCGGGACCAGCCCGCGTACGCGGATCCGGGACTCGGGTGTGCTCAACTCTCCTCCAAAAGTGCGCTGACGATGTGGTCGTCCACCTCAATCCCGAGGCCTGGACCGCTCGGCACGGCGAAGCCGTCCGGGCCTCCGGGGAGCGGCGCGGCCAGGATCCGCTGTCCGACCACGGTCGCCGTGGGTTGGTACTCGAAGACGGTGAGCATCTCGGCGGCCGCGCTGACCTGTAGCCCGGCAGCGAGTGCCACGCCGAGACCCACGGAGTGGTGCGGCGCGATCGGTAGGTGGTGCGCCGCGCCGATTTCGGCCACGGCCATCGCCTCGGTGATGCCGGTACGCGCCACGTCCGGTTGAAGCAGGCCGACCGCGCGTTCACGTATCCAGGGCAGGAACTCGTAACGGTGGCGCATTGCCTCGCCAACCGCCACCGGTAGGTCGATCCGCCTGGCCAGGTCGGCGTGGCCGGCCAGGTCCTCCGGCGGCAACGGCGCTTCCAGGAACAGGACGCCGCCGCGAGCAGCCAGGCCCCGACCCAACCTGGACGCGTCTGGAAGGTCGTACCTCCAGTGCGCGTCCACGGCCAGCGCCACACTCGGCGCGGCTGCCCGCACCGCGTCCACAGTCGCCAGATCGGCCTCGACGCCGTGCCCGAGGTGCAGCTTGATCCGCTCTGCCCCCTTCGCCGCCCACTCCGCGGCGAGCACGGCGCGCTGGCCGTCGTCGCGGGACGGCAGACCAGAGACATACGTCGGAATGTGCTCGCGGAACGCCCCACCGAGCAGTTCGTGCACCGGCAGACCGGCCAGGCGGCCGGCGAGGTCCCACAGCGCGATGTCGACGGCGGCCAGCGCATCCCCCTGGTGCCCGCCGAGGTGTCCCCGCTCGCGCATGAGGTCGCGCAACGCCGCGCTCAACGGCCGCACCCGGCACGGATCGGCACCAATGAGCCCTGGCGCGAGCAGGCGGCGTACCACCTCGGCGGGAACCTCCGGCGCGACCGGCGCGAGGGCCTCCCCCCAGCCGGTGACCCCCGAGGTGGTGGTCAGCCTGACCAGCAGAGTCTCGAAGCGGGGAGAGTAAATGCTGCGCCACGGAGGCCGAACCGCGTATCCCGACGGTGGCCCAGCCGACTCGGTCACACCGTTGGCCGGACCGAGGTACGGCTCGGCGTGCTGAAGCTTCAGGACGAAGCAGTCCACTGCTTCGATCCGCGTCCGGGCCATGAGTTGCCGCCCCTCACCCTCATCCGTCACATTATGGAAGTTGATTCCACAATACGGGTTGGCGGTTCGTCAACTGGGCTCCCGCGATCCGAGGTTGTTCCCGAACCCATTTCCGGGCCTGGCCGAGCGCCTGCACAAGCGGGCCTATCAACTGTCCGGAATGACCCGAGGATCTGGCCGGCCCGCGCCGTTACCCGATGCACCGGACCGACCTCACCACATCGCGACCACGTCGGATCTAGGACCAATGCCATTAAGTTAAGACGTCTGGGCAGGCCAGCTTGGGTATGGCGAGTCCGTTGTGGCGGGTGGTCCGGTCGGTGGGTCGTTTGACGCGGTAGGAGCTGTTGCGGGCGCGTTTGATCACGCGGGGGCAACTGCGGTCGCGTCGGGGCGGGTTCGGCTGGTGGCGGATCTCGGTGAGCGCGTCGTCGAGGGCGGTGGAAAGGTGCTCAGGGGGTAGTGGCCGCCTGGTCGGTGACCTGGCGGCGCACGACGCGTAGGCCTTTGACGAACGACATGCGGTCGGGGTCGTAGCCGGCTGGGTCGGCTGCTTCCAGCAGCAGCGCGCGGATGGCGTAGTGGGCCAGCAGTAGTCCCCACATGTGCTGCTCGACCAGGTCCGGGGCCTTCGATCGGAGGACTTCGCCGCGGCCGCGCAGATCCGTCTTGATCTCGTCCAGAGCGGACTCTTCTTCCCAGCGCTGCTGGTAAGCACCCGCCAGTTCCATCGCGGGGACCTCGTGGTCGTCGGTGGTGACCACCGCGATGAGTTCGCCATCGGGGTTGCGGTCCGGGACGGTGTACTCGACCACCCTGACGAGGCGGGCGAGATCGGCGGGGATCTCCTGGCCGGTCCGGGCCTGCTCGACCAGCCTGGCCCGGCGTTGCGCGGACAACCCCGCCTTGAAGATCAGTGCCTGGTAGGAGCCGTCCGCGAGCCACCGCAGATGCCCGATGGACACGCTCGCGCCGACCCGCCAGGCCAGATCCTTGATCAGGGTACGTTCCCCGGTGCGGCACGAGCCGAGTACTGCCCCGACGATCGCGTGGCTGCCGCACTCGGCCAACGCCGCGATGTGCAGTTTCGGGTACGCCGACGCCTTCGGCCCCGACCCCATCCGGCCGAAGCGTTCCACGTTGGCCGGGGTGTCGGCCACGTCGACACTGGTCGCGTCGATCGCCATCAGCCGGCGCCGGGCCAGCCAGGCGCCCTTCGTGCCCGGTCCAGCCAACGGCACGCACGCCCGGTCGAACAACATCTTCACCGGCTCGGCACCCAGCCGCTGACGTGCCTGGGTGATCGCCGACGCCGTCGGCACCTGCCAGTCATCGTCCCAGGAACCGAGCCTGCGCAGGTTACCCACCAGCCGACGCATCACCTCGTCAGAGGACTCGGCGCAGAACAACCCGATCGCGATCACGTAACGGATCATCACGTGCGCCGGCAGCCGCCGGACCCGCTTCTCACGCCGCCCGCTGCGATTGAGTACCTCTTCCAGCAGATCCCGGTTGAACCGAGCCGACACCACCCCGAGCCCGATGTGATCGGTCAACCGGCCATGCGGCCGCAGCGACTCCACCCCAGACGACGTCACGCCACAGCACCGTACCGGCCGGTCGACTCCTCGTCAGCTCACCGCGCTGACCAGCACTAATGCCTTAACTGAACGGCATTGGGTCTCGACCGCAGTCCCGGCGTACCATGTGGTCGATCATTCGCGAGTTCAATACTTGCGGCACGCCAGTGCTCATCACCACGCACTACTGCGATGAGGCGCAGCAACTCGTCGCCTCGGTGATGATCCTTGACAAGGGGCGGATCGCGGTTGAGGGCGCGATGTTCGATGTGCTCGCAGCGCTTCCCGCGCGCATCACCTTCACCACAGCGGCATCGTCCGCGGAACTCGCCGAGCTGTGGTCGCTCGTCGCCGGTGATGTCGCGCGAACACCCTCCGATGACGTTTCCGGAACCGCGGATTCCTGGTGGTCGGTGACCGTTCACGCCCCTGAGCTGCAGGACGGTGTCGCCGCCATCGTGGACTGGGCCCGACGGCATGATCTGCGCTTGGGCCGGCTGAACTTGCGCCGGCCTCGCTCGAAGAAGTCTTCATTCATTGCACCCCGCCGGGTTGCTCGCCATCACCGCACTCGCCGAGATCTATGACATACCCGACCGCCTGCGACTTTCAGCGCACCCTCCCGGCCCGGGGATCCGGCTCGAAGGATCGGGAGTTCCTCCCGGCGGCGGTGTTCCTTCGGGTCCCGGCTCGGGCGTGCGGGTCGTTGATACGGTGACCGGCGTCCATCACCGCACCCCGGGGAGACAAAGCAATGAGAAGATACCGCGCCGGCCTGTTGATCGTCGCGGCGGTGGCATGCGTCGCCGTCCTCGGGGCCGCCGGCGGGTGTTACGTGGCGGACCGTGCCGCGCTCCGGTCGGATGAGACCGCAGATCCCGTCAGCTCGTCCGGGGCACCCGCCTCCCCGGACGGTGGGACCGGAAACACCGGTTCGACGTCCGCCGCGTCGAGTGGTGACGGGGGCCCCAGCACGCGGACGTACCGAATCAACCGACTGATGTACCGACAGGGGTCGGTGACCGTCACGCTGGTCAGCGCTGAGACTGCAGCTGGCAGTCTGAGGGTCAACCTTCGTTACCGCAACGACTCACCGGTCGAGTGGCCATTGACCTGCCCGGACGCCGAGGACGACCGGAACCACTCACGGCTGGCCCTGCCCGATGGCCAGATCGTGCATTCGGAGAACACCTGGTGCGCCACAAACCGGCCTGGTGCCTCCTTCAGCATCGCCCCGGGCGGACAACTGAACAGTTGGGGAGTCTTCCCCATGGTGCCGGAGATCGAGCAGCCGTTCCAGCTCACCTGGTACGACTTCCCCACCTTGGACGACATCCGGCTTTCCTGACGCCGTCCCGCGTCTTCAGCGGGGCCTGCCGGCCGGCGTGATCGGTGCCTCGCGGCTAGGGCCTGTCCTGCCGATCTTGACCGGTGGGCAGGCCATATGGGTAGGGTGCTCGTCATGATCGAGGACGCTGCCCCGTCCCGCGAAGCCCTGTAGGCGCTCACGCACACCGAGCGAGCCGCCCTCGCCGACGACTTGGCCGGGCACAGCGTCATCGAGGGCTGCGGGTGGCGGCGACCGACGGGCCCTTCGCCGCCGGGACCGGCCCGCTGGTCAGCGGCAGCACGCTGGCGCTGACCATGGCGATGGCCGCGCCGCGTACTGCAACGACCTCACCGGGCCCGGCATGGCCACCCTGCAGGGAACGCTGCGCCATCGCCTGACGGCCGTCGGCGCGGGGCAGCGGGCGGCCCGGCCCGTCACTACGGTATGGAGGATGGACAGCTTTCACCCGCCGGTGGCCGGCATCGTGCACCAGGCGCCCGGCTCGACCGTACGGCTGCGCCCGGTGGCCGAGGACGACCTGGCGATGTTGCGCCGGTTCGCGGTCGAACCCGGGCTGATCGGGCTCGACTGGGCCGGCTTCCGGGACGCCGCCGCGCCGGCCCGCCGCTTCGCCGAGGACGGCTATCTCGGCGAGCGGACCGGCGGCCTGATTGTGCAGGTCGAGCCTGCGGCGGATGCCCCGGCGGGCTACCTCAGCTATCTCCAGGGCCAGTACGGCGGGCGGGCGCCCTACTGGGAGATCGGCATCGTGCTGCTGCCCGAGTGGCGCGGCCAGGGCATCGGCTGGCGGGCCCAGGCGCTGCTCTGCGACTACCTGTTCAGCCACACCCCGGCGCAGCGCATTCAGGCCAGCACCCATGCCGAGAACGCCGCCGAGCAGCGGTCGCTGGAGAAGGCCGGCTTCCAGCTGGAGGGGGTCGTGCGGGCCTGCGAGTTTCGGGCCGGCGCCTGGCGTGACGGGTGGCTCTACAGCCGGCTGCGCGACGACCCGTCACCGCTGTGACCGAACGGCTCGGCGTCCCCGCGGTTGTGGGTCGAGCCGTTGCGGAAGACGTCCCTGGCAGCAACCCGTGTCATGGCGGCTGAGCCTGCCCAGCGGGGGCTAGGCGTGTCCTGCCGATCTTGTAGCGCTGGGTCGTTGACGATGTGCCGGTGGTACGTCGTGGTGAACTGACCGATGAGGCGTGGGCGGTGATCGCACCGCTCCTACCGGAGCCTGGCGGGGCGCGGGGGCGGTGGCGGGATCACCGTCAGGTCATCAACGGGATTCTGTGGAAGCTGCGCACGGGTGCGCCGTGGCGTGACCTGCCGGAACGCTTCGGGCCGTGGAAGACCTGCCACGAACGGCTGCGACGGTGGACCGCGGACGGGACGTGGGATCGGATCCTCGCGGCGGCGCAGGTGCATGACGACGGCATACCGGTGCAGTGGACGATCAGCATCGACTCGTCGATCGTGCGGGCGCACCAGCATGCCGCTGGCGCCCCCAAAAAAGGGGCTCCCCGACAAGTCCGGCGACGCCTGGTGCGCAAGATGGCGAGGCCATCGGCCGATCCCGAGGCGGGCTGAGCACGAAGATCCACCTCGCCGTCGACGGACGCGGCCGGCCGTTGTCGATCCTGCTCACCCCCGGCCAGGCCGGCGACAACCCCCAGCTCCTCGCGCTGCTCGACGCGATCCGGGTCAACGAGCCCGGACCGGGCCGGCCCCGCAAGCGACCCGAGGTGTTGATCGCGGACAAGGGCTACGCCCACGACTCCACCCGCCGAGCCCTACGGCAGCGCGGGATCCGGCACGTCATCCCCGAACGCTCGGACCAGATCGCCCGCCGTGCTGCCAAGGGCAGCAACGGCGGCAGGCCACCCGCCTTCGACAAGGCGATCTACCGCAAGCGCAACGTCGTTGAACGCTGCTTCAACCGGCTCAAACAGTGGCGCGACCTGGCCACCCGATACGCCAAACGCGCATCCCTCTACCGGGCCAGCCTCGTGCTCATCGCGGCCATCATCTGGCTTCCATGATCGACAGGACAGGCCCTAGTCGGTGACACCGCCCGAACAGCTGCTGGTTGGCCGTCGTCGGCCACCTGCCGTCCCGCCCGGGTGGCCCATGCGCCCGACGGCGGGCCAGTGGCGGTGGTCGAGTTGCGCGTCGGCCAGCTTTCGGGGGCGATCCCGTTGACCGCCCGGAGCTGCTCGAAAAGGCTCGGCAGCGGGTACGGCGCCGCATGCGCTGGGCCCGCCGCCATAATCTCCGCCCTCGCCGGGCACCCGGAAGGCCAAGCCGCACTCGCCGACCGCGCCGGCGTACAGGAGCCGACCTTCAATGACCTGTCCGACTTGTTGGGCATCCACCTGTTCCCCGCGATGATCTGGTTGTGCGCAGGCCTCGTCGCCACCACCGGTGACACCAACATTGCCTGGTTGCGTCAGTTTCGCCTGGCGGGGTAGCACAGCCCGTGCCGGCCGTCGGTGATGCGCTCCGGGCAGGCTGATTCCCGCTGATCGGCCGGATCAGGTGGGCCCACGTACACAGCAGCCATCGGCGTCGGCAAGTGTGTACGGGCGGTTGGCAGCAGAGGCGCGACGGCCCGCGCCCAAAGCTCGCCAACTACGGAATGTGACGGTAGGGGCGACCTGGCGGTGCGCGGATCTGCCGAGAAGAGTGTGTCCGAGTAGGCGGCTTTCCGCGATATTTGTGCGGTCTATTCGCCAGTCAATCGCCGTCTTCCAATTTCCCGTCCTTCGAGGTGAACGGTAGAAAACTATTGGAAGTGCGGCCGAAAAAGCTTGAGGCGATTCCTACCGACTCGCCTAGCGCCGTCCCGCAGATCATCCGCAGAGGCACCTTGTAGGAGAGCCTTGATGTCGTCGTCCTGACTTCGCTCCTCCGCGGCGAGGATATGACGAGTGCGAACAAGGCACTCTAGTCGAAAAGCTCCGTTGCGTCCCGCCATCGAGCAGTCCGCCAAAGCCTCCGCGGCGGGATCGGCTACGACGCCAAGAGCAGAGTGGAGAGTTACAACTGAGTACAACGCATAGGCCGATGGTCCGACCAACTCGTCCCCTACAGTCATCTCATGCATCGATTCAAGTCCGTCCAGCTGAGTAAAGAATGCCGTCGGATCATCCGAATCGTGACTCCACAGGATCTCCAGGGCGTCTACGTAGCGAGCGACGTCGTTCGCTCTATCGGCTCGCGCAACCGTCCACAAAAGTATGCCAATCGTACGCTCGGCACAGGCCGCAGCAAAAATCCTCGCCTGCGCGGGCGTCGCCGCGGCAAAGAACTGATCCGATGTCATCTGTTCGACGATATTCGAGAACCGAACTCCATGCGCCTCACCCTACCAAGCGCTAATCCGCTAATCTTCTTACCGTCAGCGCGACTCACCTTGTCGGCGCACTCTCATGCCGCGAGTGCGCGGTAGCACCTACGACCGTTAGTTAGCCCGTCGTCATAGTCTGCGGCTTGTGACCGCGCAGAGGTGGCAGCGTGGGTCAACCCTGGCCGGTGGCAGTGAGCACGAGATCGTGTGGCCATTCGCCGCGCAGAACACGATCGAGCTGTGGGTCCTCTGAGCTCTCGCAGTACGGTGTCTCGTCGGGGTCGCGCACCACCGTCTCAACAGGTGCCGCCAGCATTCCCCAGGGTGGGATCGTGTTCGCGAGCCTGCCCGTGAGCCGGAGGTCGCGATACTCGGGTTCCCACCACACATCGAAGACGGACCGCAGTTCACGGGGGTCGACCGCGAGCCAGACGCCGAACGTGACGGTATGGCCTTCGGTGAGTTTGATCGGAAGCAGCGCACGGACGAAGGCCCCGACGTTCGGGACCTGCATCATCGCCGAATCGCGGGCGTTGCCGTGGCTTATCCAGGTGCCAGGTGTTGTCTCCTTGCCGGGCGCGTCGAGCACCGGGTCGGGCAACGTGAAGCGGACATGCCGGTTGTGTAGGTCAAGGAGACGCCCGCAGGAGGGACAGCCGGCAGCGGTCACCGCGCGAGTATCCCACTCCAGGTCAGCCGGCCTGCCAGCCGGCTGGGTCGACGCCGCCGGGTACTGGCGTCGTGGGGTCGTAGGGCTGTCGGGTGAAGATGAAGGTGCCGAGGTCGAGGTGGCTGACGGTGCCCGTCGGGTCGCGTTGCACCCGCAGCCGTTCGCCGGCGAAGTAGCCGTTGGTGCCTTCCCAGTCGCCGTCGCTGGTGGGGCGTAGCCGGGTGCCGTGTCCGCCGGGAAACGGGGTCAGTTCCAGGCAGCCATCTGCTTGTGGGCGGAGCACGTACGGGGCCGGTCCCCAGTACCACGGGCCGGCGAGATCCAGTAGCTGCGGGTCGATTGAGGGCAGCGGGCGCCACGGCGCCGGGATCGGCGGCTCCCGCTCGGCGACCGTCTGCAGCAGGTCCGCGGCGAGAGTACCGGCGGACAGGCCGGCGGTCACGTTAGCCATCACGACCGCGCCCAGGGCGTCGTCGGGGCTGACCCACACGGTCGCGACAAAGCCCGGCATCGAGCCGGTGTGCCCGGCCAACAGCCGGCCGTCGCGGCGCAGCAGCTGCATGCCGAGCCCGTAGCCGATGCCCCAGTCGGTTGCCTCCGGTGCGCTGGCCGGGTTGCGCATCTGCGCGACGGTGTCCGGATGCAGCACCCGGTCGTCGCCGTCGATGAGGAACGCGGCGAATCTGGCCAGGTCCGTTGCGGTCGACCACAGCTGCCCGGCAGGCGCCATCAGACCGGTGTCCACGGCGGGCTCCGCCAGCAGCACATCGGCCCAGGGATGCACCGCCCAGCCAGTGGCGTGCGGCGCGACCGGCAGCAGGGTGGTACGGGTCATCGCGAGCGGCTCCAGCACCTCGCGCCGCAGCACCTCACCCCACGCCTGGCCGCGAACCCGCTGCACGAGCGCGCCGAGCAGCGCATAGCCGGGGTTGGAGTAGTGGTGGCGCTGTCCGGCCGGATGCACCTGCGGATCGCTGCCCAGCACGTCGGCCAGGTCGGGTCGCAGCGCGCCCGGAGTTCGTTCCCACCACGGGCCCGGCGCCTCAGCGATCAGCCCGGCCGTGTGCGCCAACAGGGCACCGACCGTGGCCTCACCCGCCACCGTGCCAGGCAGGTGCTCGGCCAGCGAGTCGGTAAGCGCGAGCCGCCCCTCGTCGCGCAGACGAAGCACCAGCACCGCCATGAACGTCTTGGTGATCGAACCGATCCGGTACTGGATACCGCCGTCCGGCACCCGACCGTCCACCGTGCCCCACCCGCCCACCCACACAGGACGACCATCACGCACCACGGCAGCGACGACCGACGGCGCCCGACCCGCCACCTGACCAGTAGCCAACCGGTGGACCAGCGCACGTCGGGTCTCAGGCAGCAACGGCGACGGAATCGATGACATGCGGGCAAACCTACCGGCCGGCCCGCACCGCCCCTCAACAATCCGACGCGTGCGGATCCGACGCGATTGACGGCGTACAGCGGCTGCCCACCGGCGTCGGCGCCCGATCGTATTCTCGCCACCATGACGGATGAAGGTGTGGACAGTGTTCTGGCGCGCTTGATCGAGGCATTGGCGGCCCAAGTTGACGCGTCGGAGCACTCTGCGCTCGCGCCGGGCGCGGTCGAGGCACTGACCGGCCTGAGCAGATCCGAAGCTGGCTTGATCTTCGGCCACGCGGGCCACCTCGTGCACTACGGCACAGACACCGAACCGATCGAGACCCTCATCCAGCTGATCTCGGACATCCAGCGTCACGAGGCTGAGAGGGATGCCGCGATACTGCCAGGGGACAGAGTGCGACTCGCAGGCGAACTGCCAACCAGCGTGACGGACCATGGTGCCACTCGGCCGAGGGAGACGGTGTTCACCGTCCGCTACGTCGGTGATGACGCGACGATCGACGTGCAACCGGACTTGACCGAGGACTACACGATCACGTCGGTGCCGATCGCCACCGTGCAGCCAGCACGGACGCAGAGCACGACATAGAACCTAGCACCCGCACATGCCGCGATCCGGTGCGAGCGCGCCTCGCCCAGAAGTGACGGAATATAGTCAATGATCCGCCTCGCCGTGAGACTTGGAGACTTGCTCGGCCGATGTCGTCGACCTTCCGGGTACATCGATCTCCGGAGGCGTGCCTGCATGTGTACTCGGGAGCCTGTACCTCGATAGCGAGATCCTGGCCGCGTACCTCGTTGACTCGTAACCCGACTCCGGGCAGCGGCCGGGCCGCAACGTAGTTGCGCGTCGGACGGGGCGCGCTTTCGGCACATCGCCAGCCTTGACGGGCCAACGGCGAACAGCTGCGTGGCTCCCGGCTCCGACGGTGGGATCCGCAGCTGGGCATCTTGTGCCCGCGTGGTCGGTTCTCCTCACCCTGCGGACACGCAATCGCCACTGCCGTCAACGCGTGGTGCTCCACCGTGTGCCGCGACTTCAGGAACGCGAAAGGGCGGCGTCAACGCCTACGCCCTGGTCAGCCGGATCTCGGCTTGACGCCGGCAAGTCCGGCCAGCACACCAGTCTCGCACTCCCCCCATTTCTCCAGTGCTGGCTGGCACTCGGCGCTCCCGCCGATCGTGCGCCGCAGCCAGCCAAAGCCCGAGCCCCTCACCCTTACCGAAAGGCCACTCATCATGGGAACGCTTGCGAATCTCCGAATCATCGAACTCGACCAGCCCAGGCGAACGAGTGCTACGGCCTGGTCAACACGCTCCTACGCGCCCGGGTCCCGTACGAACTCACGCCAAATCTCACCATCGGGCGAAGGTTCCGCAGCCGCCCCTCATCCACGCGAGGTTCTGAAGGGTCAGCGTAAGGATGCCCGCCCGCACGGGCCGCAGAGTCTCACCGCCGCAGAGATCAACGGCAGGCTTGACACCCTGGGGCCGCAACGGGTGGATAGACGTCCACAGCAGACAAATCCAGCGACCGCGCATCGCAGCGGCAGCGCCACCGACCCCAGGTCCCGGCACGGCTGGGATCCCGAAAGGAAAACCGATCCATGCCCGCACCACCCCCCACCCGCACCCGGATCCGCGCCGCCAGACGCCACCGGCCACCGCAACGCTGCCGACCGCGCCGGGCCGCCCCAGCAACCAGGTTCGGCCAACACGTTAGGCCGGCGATGAACGGCCCGGCCGCCCCCGAATGGCGGCCCGATCCGTTACTGACCATCGATGACCTCGCCGCCTGGCTGGGCAAGCCCAAGAACACCCTGTACGCCTGGCACAGCCGAGGCAAAGGACCCCGCGCCATCCGCGTCGGCAACACCCTGCGCTACCGACGCAGCGAGGTCGAACGCTGGCTCGACGAACACACCGACACGGAGCGATGAGCCATGGCCCGTCCTGAACTGCCCATCGGCACCTCCGGCAAGATCCGCACCGAGAAACTCGGCCCTGGCCGGTTCCGCGCCAGAGCCCGGTTCCGTGACTACGACGGCGTGACCCGCGACATCGAGGTCACCGACACCACCGGCCCGGCCGCCGTCAGGGCGTTGAAGGTCAAGCTCCGCGACCGCAGCACCCCGAACGACGACGAGATCACCCGGGAGACCCGCATCAGCAGGCTCGCCGAACTGTGGATCGAGGAGATCACCGCCGAGGAACGGATCACATCGCAGACTATCCACCGGTACCAGACCAGCGTGCGCACCGCGATCCTGCCCGCCCTCGGTAACCTCCGGATCCGCGAGGCCAGCGTCGGGCGACTGGACCGGTTCCTGCGCGACATTGGCAAGGACCGCCCGTCGGCGGCCAAAGGCGTGAAAGTCGTCCTGAGTCAGATGTTCGCGCTGGCCGTCCGGCACGGCGCGATCCCGACCAATCCCCTACGCGACACCGGCCGGCTACGCAAACCCCGCCGCACGGTTGTCGCCCTCACCGACGAACACCTCCAAGCCGTCCGCACGGCGATCCGCGACTGGCAACGACCGGTTCCCGGCAAGCCCGGACCACGACACACCGGAGACCTGGCCGACATCGTCGACCTCATGCTCGCCACCGGCGCCCGCATCGGTGAGATCCTCGCCCTCCGCTGGGAAGACCTCAATCTCGCCGTCGAACGCCCCACCCTGACAATCTGCGGCACGCTGGTCTATGTCAAAGGTCAGGGCATCTTCCGACAACCCTGGACCAAGAGCGACGCCGGCTACCGGATGCTCGTGCTACCCCGGTTCGCCGTCGGCATGCTCCTGGCCCGCAAACTCATGGCCGCCGACAACCCCCATGACGCGATCTTCGCCTCCCGACGCGGCACCTGGCTCTCCCCCAACAACGTCCGCCGCCAGTGGCGCCAAGCGCGCGCCGACACCGACCTTGACTGGGTCACCCCACACACCTTCCGCAAAACCGTCGCCACCCTCATCAAGGAGGAGACCGACACCAAGAGCGCCGCAGCACAGCTTGGACACTCCAGCGAGGAGGTCACCACCACCACCTACTACATCGCCAAGCCAGCCCAGGCCCCGGACGTGTCCGACGTCCTTGAACGCCTCGCCGCCAACCCGAACGGACAGCACGCATCCACAGCGCACAACGATGCACACCGATGACAAACTTGGTTGCCGCACCCGGTAAACGGGGGGTTATCGGGGGACGGTTCAAAACCTCATGGAAAGAAGTCGAAGCCCTGACCGCGTTTCCGCTGGTCAGGGCTTCCCTTCTGTCGGGACGGCCGGATTTGAACCGACGACCCCTTGACCCCCAGTCAAGTGCGCTACCAAACTGCGCCACGTCCCGATGCCACCGCGCGGTTTCCCCCGCGACAGCCGGTACAGCTTATCGCAAGATCTTCGACCCGTCGCACAGCCCCCTCCCCCGTTGTCGCGGGTGACCACCCACACCACCACTAGGGCGTCCTAGGAGGCTGGGGTCCTGCGGTGGCGAGCCAGCCGTAGGACCCCAGCGGGAGGTTGCGTCAGCCGTGTGCCTTGCCCCGGCCGCCGGGGCCGAGCTTCTTGCGTGGGCGTACCGAGATCTCGATCGGGCTGCCCTCGTAGCCGAACTCCTCGCGCAGCTTCCGCTCGACGAAGCGCTGGTAGCCGGCGTCCAGCGGACCGGTGGTGAAGAGCACGAAGCGCGGCGGGGCGACGCCCGCCTGGGTGGCGAACAGGATGCGCGGTGCCCGTCCCCCACGCACCGGGTGCGGGGTGGCCTGGACCAGGGCGGTGAGCCACGCGTTGAGCTGCGCGGTGGGGATCCGAGTCTCCCAGCTGGCCAATGCCCGGTGCAGGGCCGCGGCGAGCTTGTCCACCGCCCGGCCGGTCTTCGCCGACAGGTTCAGCCGGATCGCCCACGGGATCCGGCGCAGCTCCCGCTCGATCTCCTTGTCCAGGTAGTACCGGCGGTCGCCGTCGACCAGGTCCCACTTGTTGAAGGCGATCACCAGCGCCCGGCCGGCTTCGGTGACCATGGACAGGATCCGCTGGTCCTGCTCGCTGATCGGCTCGCTGGAGTCGAGCAGCACCACCGCGACCTCCGCAGCCTCGATCGCCGAGGCGGTACGCAGGCTGGCGTAGTACTCGGTGCCGCTGGCCTTGCCGACCCGCTTGCGCAGCCCGGCCGTGTCCACCAGGTGCCAGGTCTCGCCACCGATCTCGACCAGGCTGTCCACCGGGTCGACGGTGGTGCCGGCGACCGCGTCGACCACCGCCCGCTCCTCGCCGGAGAAACGGTTCAGCAGGCTGGACTTGCCGACGTTCGGCCGACCCACCAGGGCCACCCGACGCGGGCCACGCGGCCGGTGTTCCACGATCTTCGGTGCCTCGGGCAGCGCCGCCATGATGGCGTCGAGCAGGTCACCGGAGCCACGGCCGTGCAGCGCCGACACCGGGAACGGCTCGCCGAGCCCGAGCGACCACAGCGAGGTCGCCTCGATCTCGACGGCCGCGTTGTCGGCCTTGTTGGCCACCAGGATCACCGGCTTGGCGCTGCGTCGCAGCATCTTCACCGCCGCCTCGTCGACGTCGGTGGAGCCCACCGTCGCGTCGACCACGAACAGCACCACGTCGGCGGTGACGACCGCCGCCTCGGCCTGCGCGGCGATCGCCGCCGCCCGGTCCTTCGCGTCCGGCTCCCACCCGCCGGTGTCCACCACGGTGAACGCCCGGCCGGCCCACTGCGCGTCGTACGGGACCCGGTCCCGGGTCACCCCGGGAATGTCCTCGACCACCGCCTGGCGGCGGCCGATGATCCGGTTGACCAGGGTGGACTTGCCGACGTTGGGGCGGCCGACCACGGCCACCACCGGCTGCGGGCCGGTCGGCTCCTCAAGGTCGAGGTCCGGCTCCCGCAGCTCCACCCAACCGTCGTTGTCACTCACGCCCACGCCTCGTTTCGCTGGCCGGCGGCGCGATACACCGCGCCGCCGCGCCTGATGGTTCGCTCGGTCACGCCACTCCCCGTTCGGTGAGCAGCGCGCGCAGCCGCGCGACGACCTCGTCGATGCCCAGCTCGGTTGTGTCCAGTACGACCGCGTCCGGCGCCTGGGCGAGCGGGTCGGCCTTGCGGGTCGAGTCCAGCTGGTCGCGGCGGGCCAGGTCGGCGGCGGTGGCCGCCACGTCGGAGGCGTTCTCGGCGCTGCGCCGCGCCGCCCGCGCCGCCGCCGAGGCGGTGAGGTAGACCTTCAGGTCGGCGTCCGGGGCCACGACGGAACCGATGTCCCGCCCCTCGACCACGATCCGACCCGCCCTGGCGATCATGTCCCGCTGCCGGGCCACCAGCAGCGCCCGCACCGCCGGCACGGCGGCCACGGCGGAGACCGCGGACGTCACCTCGGACCCGCGGATCTCGGCGTCGACGCTGACCCCGTCGGCGGTCACGCCGTACCCGGCGGGGTCGGTGCCGATGCGCAGGTCGACCTCGCCGGCAACCTTGGCCACCGCCTCCGCGTCGGTCAGGTCGACCCCGGAGCGCAGCACCGCCCAGGTGATCGCCCGGTACATCGCGCCGGTGTCGAGGTAGCGGGCACCGAGGCCGGCGGCGAGCCGCCGGGAGACGGTGGACTTACCCGAACCGGACGGCCCGTCCACAGCGACCACGCAGCGCCCGGCCGGTACGTTTTCCTCCACCGTTGTCCTCCTCAGCCCGTACCCCGCAGTCCGCCCTCAGTGGCGGACGCGAGCGGTTGCCCACACGTCTTCAATCATGCCCGGCGCGGCGGCCTACGGCCTGCCGGCACCGCCGGACCGCCAGGGAGCCTACCGCCAGCCCTACCCGCACGCGCGGGGTCAGTCACCCACGGCCTTGAACAGGGCGGCGACCTCCGCGTTGGTCAGCCGCCGGGTGCGCCCGGCACGCAGGTCGCCCAGCCGGATCGGCCCGATGGAGGTACGCACCAGCCGGCTCACCGGGTGGCCGACCTCGGCGAGCAGCCGCCGTACGATGTGTTTGCGCCCTTCGTGCAGGGTCAGCTCGACCTGGGCGGTACGTCCCAGGCTGTCCACCACCCGGAACGCGTCGACCGTCACCGGCCCGTCCTCCAGCTCGACGCCGGCAGACAGCCGCTTGCCGAGGTTGCGGGGGATCGGCCCGGACACCTCACACAGGTATGTCTTCGGCACTCCGTAGGAGGGGTGCATCAGCCGGTGCGCCAGGGTGCCGTCGTTGGTGAGCAGCAGCAGGCCCTCGCTGTCCGCGTCGAGCCGCCCGACGTGGTAGACCCGCTGCTCGACCCGGTTGCCGAGGAAGTCGGCCAACGCGGTGCGGCCCTTCTCGTCGGCCATCGTGGAGACCACGCCGCGCGGCTTGTTCATCGCCAGGTACACCAGCCGGGTGTTGGCCACCAGCCGCTGGCCGTCGACGTGGATGACCGCGGTGGCGGGGTCGACCTTGTCGCCGAGCTGCGCCACCCGCCCGTTGACCGTCACCCGCCGGCGGAAGATCAGGTCTTCGCAGGCCCGCCGGGAGCCCACGCCGGCGGCGGCGAGCACCTTCTGCAGGCGCTCTGGGCCGGTGTAGACGGGCGCGTCCGGGGATGGGGTGCGGTTATCGCGTGGCATCAGCAAGCTCTTCTACGTCGTCGGGGAGGAACGGGGCCAGTGGCGGTAGGTCGGAGAGGCTGTTCAGGCCGAGCTTCTCCAGGAACATGGTGGTCGTGCGGTACAGGTAGGCGCCGCTGTCCGTCTCGGTGCCGCACTCTTCGACCAGGCCGCGGGAAACCAGGGTACGGATCACCCCGTCGCAGTTGACACCGCGGATGGCGGAGATCCGGGACCGGGTCACCGGCTGCTTGTACGCGACGACGGCCAGGGTTTCCAGCGCGGCCTGGGTCAGCCGGACCGACTGCCCGTCGAGAACGAACCGTTCGACGTACGTGGCGTATTCCGGCCGGGTGTACAGGCGCCACCCCCCGGCGGCCCGGCGCAGTTCGAATCCGTGACCGGCCGCGGTGTAGCTGGCGGCGATCTCGTCCAGCATCGGGCCGACCCGCTCGGCGGGCTGCTCGAGCACCTGGGCCAGCGTCAGCTCGCTGACCGGCTCGTCCACCACCAGCAGGATCGCCTCCAACGCGCCGCGCAACTCGGCGTCGTCGAGCACCGGCGCCGGCTCGGGCACCGCCCGCGCCCTGTTCGCCGACCGCTTCCGCGTCGTGGCGGCCTCCCCCGCGACCGCAGCTGGCGCTCCGGCTTCTGCTGTCTGCGCTCCGCTGCCCTCGGCCGGTTGAACCTGGCCCGCTGTCCCGGCCCGCTCGTCCGTCGCGACGGCGGCCCGCTCGCCGCCAGGCTCAGCCTGCCCGCCCGCTGCCGCCCGCTGGGCGGGGACGACGTCGGCCGGCTCATCCCCCGCCCCGTCCCGCGACTCGCCACCGAACCCGGCCTGCTGGGCTTCCGTGGCCTCAGCTTGCCGGGCGGGCACGACGCCAGTCGGCTCATCCCCCGCCGCGTCCCGCGACTCGCCACCAAAGTCGGCCTGCTGGCCTTCCGCCGTCTCGGCCTGCTCCTCGGCGTCGGCCAACTCCTCGACGGCCTCGGCCCGCTGGCCCCCAACGCCCCCGTCCTGTTCGCCGGGCGCGGTCTCGTCCGCCGGGATCTTGGTACGGGACTGCCCTTGGGAGGGCACCTTTGTACCAAGATCCGCAGCGTCCTCGGGTTCGTGGCCGATAGGGGTGGATTCGCGGGGTGGGGTGGGGCGTTGCCAGGGCGGGATCCAGGCGGCGGCCTGGTCGGCCAGCGAATCCCGGCGCTCCTCGTTGCTCATCCGGCTCGCTCCTCCGTCGTTCCCGTCCCGTCCCCACCGGCCGCCGTGTCCGGCCCCGTCGCCTCCACGCCCGCAGTCTGCGCGCCGGTCGACGTGGGGACCGCTACTTCCAGGCCCGCCGTGACCGCGCCCGTCGGTGCCGCCAGCTCCGCGCCGGCCAGCGCCGGCACCGCTACCTCCGCGCCTGTCGCGCCCACGCCGCCCGACGTGAGCACCGCTGCCTCCGGACCCGGGCCCGCCGGTGCCGACCCCGCTCCGGTCGGGCCGGTCGAATCGTCCGGCGGGTTCGCGCCCACCGCACCGGTGCCGGAGCCGGCCGGGCCTGTCGGTTCGGCGGGGGTGCCGGCGTACTCGTCGATGGTCAGGGTCGGGCCGCCGTCGGCGGGACCTGTCCAGCGTACGGTCAATTCCTCCAGGGCCTGCTCCTGCACGAAGGCCACGACGCCCTGCCGGTACAGCTCCAGCAGGGCGAGGAACCGGGCGACCACTTCCAGGGTGGCCTCGCAGTCGGCGCAGAGCAGCGAGAACGTGGCGGTGCCGGCCCGGCGCAGCCGCTCGGCGATGATCCCGGCATGTTCCCGGACGCTGACCCGCACCATGTGCACGTGGGCGATGGAGACCTCGGGTACCGGCTTCGGGGTCATCGCCTTGACGGCCAGCTTGAGCAGCCGCTGCGGGCCGAAGCCGAGCACGAGATCCGGCAGCGCCTCGGCGTAGCGGGGTTCCAGGGTGACCGCACGCGGGTAGCGGCGTCCCCCGACCTCCTCCAGCGCGGCGATGTGCGCCGCCGCCTCCTTGTACGCCTTGTACTGCAACAGCCGGGCGAAGAGCAGGTCCCGTGCCTCCAGCAGGGCGAGGTCCTCCTCGTTCTCCACCTCTGCGGCGGGCAGCAGCCGGGCCGCCTTGAGGTCGAGCAGGGTCGCGGCGATCAGCAGGAACTCGCTGGCCTCGTCCAGGTCCCAGTTGTCACCCATCGCCCGGATGTAGGCGATGAACTCGTCCGTGACCTGGTGCAGGGCGACTTCGGTGACGTCGAGCTTGTGCTTGCCGATCAGTTGCAGCAGCAGGTCGAACGGCCCGGTGAAGTTGGCCAGCCGCACGGTGAACCCACCGCCGTCGGCCGGCTCCGCGCCACCGCCGGCCTTCGCGCCACCGCCGGCCTCATCGCCAGTGCCGGCTGCCGCGGCGGTGGCGTAATCGGTGACCGCCACCGGGTCCGCGCCGGCCGAGGACACCGACACACCGGCCGCGACGGCGTCAGCCGCCGGGGGCGGATGCTCCGCTGCGGCGGCCGGGTCGAGGGGCGGCGCGTTCACGCCGACGACCGTAGTCCACGGCCTGGACACCAGGATTCAGAGCCCGCACAAACTGGCCTGGCGGGGCTGCAGCGCGCCCTGGCACATCGACTGGCGGCGTTGTCGTCGTCGGCCATGCAACACCGGCATGGCCTCCTCCTCCGCCTTGCCACCCTCGACCAGGCCACGCCTCGCCTCCACCGCCCAGTTTGCGCGGGCTCTCACCGGCCTACCGCTCCGCCTGCGCGGCGATCACCTCGCGGGCCAACTGCCGGTAGTTGCGGGCCCCGGAGGACGCCGGGTCGAGCGTGGTGATCGGGGCGCCGGCGACGGTGGACTCGGGGAACTTCACGGTCTTGGTGATCACCGTCTGGTACACCTTGTCGCCGAACGCCTCCACCACCCGCTGGAGCACCTGCCGGCAGTGGGTGGTGCGGCTGTCGTACATGGTGGCGAGGATGCCCTCGAGTTCCAGGTCGAAGTTGAGCCGCTCACGCACCTTGTCGATGGTGTCCAGCAGCAGGGCCACGCCGCGGAGGCTGAAGAACTCGCACTCCAGCGGGATGAGCACGCCGTGCGCGACGGTCAACGCGTTGATCGCCAGCAGGCCGAGCGACGGCTGGCAGTCGATCAGGATGTAGTCGTACTCCTTGCGGACGCTCTTGAGCACCCGGGCCAGGGCCATCTCGCGGGCGACCTCGTTGACCAGCTGGATCTCGGCGGCGGAGAGGTCGATGTTGGCGGGCAGCAGGTGCAGACCGGCCACGTCGGTCTTGATGAGCACGTCGTCGGCGGTGACGTCGTCCTGCATCAGCAGGTTGTAGACCGACAGGTCCAGGTTGTGCGGGTTGACGCCCAGCCCGACCGACAGCGCACCCTGCGGGTCGAAGTCGACCAGCAGCACCTTGCGGCCGTACTCGGCGAGTGCGGCGCCGAGGTTGATGGTCGTGGTGGTCTTGCCGACCCCGCCCTTCTGGTTGGCCATCGCGATGATCCGGGCCGGGCCGTGCCGGTCGGTGGGCATCGGCTCGGGGATCGGCTTACGCATCGTGTAGGCGGCCGGATCGGCCGGGCCCAGGTCCGAGCCGAGGGCGTTCTGCTGTTCGCGGAGCTCCGACGTCCAGGTCTCGGCACGGTCACCGTTGCCAGCCATGTTCTCGTTGCCCCCTCCCGACGACCATCCGGCGTCGGAGCCGCCCGACGTCCTTCGCGGCGCCGCTGCGCACCCCGGTCATCTTGCCGCGAGGGCCGCGCCGATGCCGACTGTACGCCACCGGCCAGCAGGGGTTCGGCACCCGCTCGGCGTGTCGGCCAGCGTCGGCTCAGGTACGCGCACGCGGATGCGCGGTGGCGTACACCTCGCGCAGTCGTTCGACGGTGACCAGGGTGTAGACCTGGGTGGTGGTGACCGAGGCGTGGCCGAGCAACTCCTGCACCACCCGCACGTCGGCGCCGCCGTCGAGCAGATGCGTGGCGTACGAGTGGCGCAGCGTGTGCGGCGAGACGGCCTGCGGCCCGTCGACGGTCAGGCCGGCCCGCGCCGCCGCGCGGCGCAGGATGGTCCAGGCGCCCTGCCGGGTCAGCGGTCCGCCCCGGGCGTTGAGGAAGACCGCCGGGGTGCCGCGGCCGGAGGCGGCCAACCCGGGGCGGGCGCGGACCAGGTAGGCGGACAGCGCCCGCAGCGCGTACCCGCCGATCGGCACCAGCCGGGTCCGGCCGCCCTTTCCGCGCAGCAGCGCCACCCGGTCGACGACGTCCACATCGTCGACGACGGCGCCGACCGCCTCGGAGATGCGGGCCCCGGTGCCGTACAGGAACTCCAGCAGCGCCCGGTCGCGCAGCGCCAGCGCCGCGCCGTCCCCGGCCGCCTCGACCGAGCCGGAGGTCTCCAGCAGCCGGACCACGTCGTCGACGGACAAGGCCCGGGGCAGTCGGCGGGGCGGGGTGGGTGGCCGCACGTCGCGGCTCGGGTCGGCGTCGGCCAGTCCCTCGCGCAGCGCGAACCGGTGCAGGCCGCGCACGGCGCTGGCGGCCCGGGCCGCCGAGGAGACCGCCAACGGCGCACGCCCGTCGTCGCCGGCGCGCAGCCGGGCCAGGTGGCGTTCGATCTCGCCGGCCGAGACGGCCGCGAGGTCGGTCACCCCGGCGGCGGCCAGCGAACCGAGGTAGCGGTCCAGGTCCCGGCGGTACGACGCGAGGGTGTTCGCGGCCAGTCCACGTTCGACGGTGAGGTGGTCCAGGTAGCCGCGTACGGCACGGCTCAGGGCCGGCGCGGGCTGGTGGCCCGCGTCGGCCCTGTCCGCTGCGGCGGTCGGTGGTTGACCGGTCAGGCGAGCACCTCGGCCAGGGGCAGGGTGGGCAGGTCGTGCGCCTCCGCGACCGGACCGTAGACGACGTGTCCGTCGTGGGTGTTCAGGCCCAGCGCCAGCGCCGGATCGCGACGCGACGCCTCACGCCAGCCGTGGTTGGCCAGCTCAAGCGCGTACGGGAGGGTGACGTTGGTCAGCGCGTACGTGCTGGTGTTCGGTACTGCGCCCGGCATGTTCGCCACGCAGTAGAAGATCGAGTCGTGCACCGTGTAGACCGGGTCGGCGTGCGTGGTGGGTCGGGAGTCCTCGAAGCAGCCGCCCTGGTCGATGGCGATGTCGACGAGCACGCTGCCGGGCTTCATCCGGGAGACCAGCTCGTTGGAGATCAGCTTCGGGGCCTTGGCGCCGGGCACCAGCACCGCGCCGATGACCAGGTCCGCGTCCAGCACCGCCCGCTCGATCTCGTACGCGTTGGAGGCGACGGTCTGCAGGTGGCCGCGGTAGATGGCGTCGGCCTGGCGCAGCCGGGCCACGTTCTTGTCCAGCAGCAGCACCTCGGACTGCAGGCCGAGCGCGATCGCGGCGGCGTTCATGCCGGAGACACCGGCGCCGATGACCACGGTCTTCGCCGCGTACACACCGGAGACGCCGCCGGGCAGCACGCCCCGGCCACCGCCGGTACGCATCATGTAGAAGGCGCCGACCTGAGGGGCGAGCCGGCCGGCCACCTCGGACATCGGGGCGAGCAGCGGCAGCGACCGGTCGGGCAGCTCGACGGTCTCGTAGGCGATGCCGGTGACCTTGCGGTCCAGCAGCGCCTGGGTGCAGTCCCGGGAGGCGGCCAGGTGCAGGTAGGTGAAGAGCAGTTGCCCCTCACGCATCCGGTGGTACTCCTCGGCCACCGGTTCCTTGACCTTGAGCACCATGTCCGCGGCGTCCCACACCTCGTCGGCGCTGTCCAGGATCTTGGCACCGGCGGCGGCGAACTCCTCGTCGGTGATGCTCGACCCGACCCCGGCGCCGGCCTCGACGAAGACCTGGTGACCGCTGCGGGTGAACTCGTTGACGCCCGCGGGCGTGATCGCCACGCGGTACTCGTGGTTCTTGACCTCGCGTGGGATGCCGACCTTCACGTTGCAGACACCTCTCTTCGGGGACCGTTCCCCCGACTGCGCGGTGCCGCGGTAGCCCCATTGCTGCCACGGTCATCCGGTCCCGCCGGCGGCAGTCTAGGCGCGAGCGCACGTCATCGGAGCCTGCACTGTGACACCCGGTGGCCGCGGACGCTGACGATGTGTCAGGTATGGACCCCGGGTCGGAAGTGGACGCCACCTCAGCCGTCAGGACAGTGTTCGACCATCATCGTCCCACTTGGGGGCCCCAGGGAGGACAGCGACTCAGTGGATCACTATTGTGTCGCCTCATGACCACTCCTCCCATTCAGCCCGGGTATCCCCAGGGCGTTTCTGACAAGAGCAAGGTCGTCGCGGGCGTCCTGGGCATCCTGCTGGGCGGCCTCGGCGCCGGCCGCTTCTACACGGGCCACACCAAGATCGCGGTGCTGCAGCTGGTCGTCAGCCTCTGCACCCTCGGAGCCGGCGCCCTCTGGGGCCTCATCGACGGCATCATGATCCTGGTCAACGGTGGCACCGACGCTCAGGGTCGCCCGCTGCGCGACTGACCGACACCACGAAGGGGCCGTGCGGCGATCCGCACGGCCCCTTATGGCGTGTATCGAAGTCACAGCCGCGCCGGGACCTCGACACACGCCCTGGTCGCGGACCGGGTCAGCGCGGCAGCGGGGAATCCGCTCGACGCAGCACCGACCAGCCGGCGTCACGGGCCCGGGCGGCGGCGAGCAGCCCGGCCACGCAGGACGCGTTGGTGATCTCCCCGGCCAGCACCATGCCGACCGCCTCGTCCAGGTCGATCCGGACGATCTGGAGGTCGGCCTCCTCGTCGCGGCGGTCGTGCCGCTGCGCCGATGGCACGTCGCCGAGGTCCCGGGCCAGGAACACCCGGACCAGTTCGTTGGTGAACCCGGGTGAGCTGTGCAGGTCGACCAGCACGTCGAGCCGTCCGGCGGTGAGGTCGACCTCCTCGGCCAGTTCCCGTATCGCCGCTGCGGCGGGGTCCTCGCCGGTGACGTCGGTCAGCCCGGCCGGCAGCTCCCACAGCCGCCGCCCGACCGGCTGCCGGTACTGGCGGATCAGCACCACCTGTCCGGCGTCGTCCAGCGCCACCACCGCCACCGCCCCGACGTGCCGGACGTGATCACGCACTGCGGTCCCGCCGCCGGGCATGCTCACCTCCTCGGTGACCACGTCGAAGATCCGGCCGTGGTAGCGCACCTCGCGGGACCGCACCTCGTAGTCGTGCTCGACGGCACTCACGCCGCCACCCCGCTGCGCGCGGCGGCGGCGCGGGGCGCCGCGCGGCCGCACCGAATGGTTCGCTCGCGAGACTCACTCACGACGCGGAGGCCGCCGTCGCGGCGGTGGCGTTGCGGGTGGACCGGTCCGTGGCGGCGTCCAGGTCGACCGGCAGCTGGTCGGCCTGCGAGTACGCCACCGCGGCCTGGACGAACGCGGCGAACAGCGGGTGGGGCCGGGTCGGGCGGCTCTTGAGCTCCGGGTGCGCCTGGGTGGCCACGAAGAACGGGTGCAGTTCGCGGTCCAGTTCGACGAACTCGACCAGCCGGCCGTCCGGCGAGGTGCCGGAGATCCGCAGCCCGGCCTTGGTCAGCTGGTCGCGGTAGGCGTTGTTCACCTCGTACCGGTGCCGGTGCCGCTCGCTGACCTCGGTGCTGCCGTACGCCTCGGCGACGATCGAGCCCTCGGCGAGCGCCGCCGGGTACGCCCCGAGCCGCATGGTGCCGCCCAGGTCGCCCTTGCCGGCGACGATGTCCTCCTGGTCGGCCATGGTGGCGATGACCGGGTGCACGGCCTCCTCGTCGAACTCCAGCGAGTTGGCGCCGTCCAGACCCGCCAGGTGCCGGGCCACCTCGATGGTCATGCACTGCAGGCCGAGGCAGAGCCCGAGCAGCGGGACGCCGTTCTCGCGGGCGTACCGGGCGGTGCCGATCTTGCCTTCGATGCCGCGGACACCGAACCCGCCGGGGATGACGATGCCGTCGACGCCGGCCAGGGCCGCCGCCGCACCCGCCGGGGTGACGCACTCGTCGCTGGGCACCCAGCGCAGCTGCACCCGGGCCCGGTGGCCGAAGCCGGCCGCCCGGATCGCCTCGCTGACCGACAGGTACGCGTCGGGCAGGTCGACGTACTTGCCGACGAGGGCGACGGTGACCGTGCGCCGCGGCTGGTGCACCCGCTCCAGCAGGTCGTCCCAGCCGCCCCAGTCCACGTCCCGGAAGGAGAGCCCGAGCCGGCGCACCACGTACGCGTCGAGCCCCTCCCGGTGCAGCACCTTCGGGATGTCGTAGATGCTGGGCGCGTCCGGGGCGGCGATGACCGCCTCGGCGTCGACGTCGCAGTAGAGCGACAGCTTGTGCTTGAGCTTGTCCGGGATGTCCCGGTCGGACCGGCAGACGATGGCGTCGGGCTGGATACCGATGCTGCGCAGCTGCGCCACCGAGTGCTGGGTCGGCTTGGTCTTCAGCTCGCCGGAGGGTGCCAGGTACGGCACCAGCGAGACATGCAGGTAGAAGCAGTTGTCCCGGCCCAGGTCGTGGCGGACCTGCCGGATCGCCTCCAGGAACGGCAGCGACTCGATGTCACCGACCGTGCCGCCGACCTCGGTGATCACCACGTCCGGGGTACGGCCGTCGTCGTCCGGGTCGCCCATGGCCAGGATCCGCGACTTGATCTCGTTGGTGATGTGCGGGATCACCTGGACCGTGTCGCCCAGGTACTCGCCGCGCCGCTCCTTGGCGATCACGTCGGAGTAGATCTGCCCGGTGGTGACGTTCGCCTTGCCGGACAGCGCCCGGTCCAGGAAACGCTCGTAGTGGCCGACGTCGAGGTCTGTCTCGGCACCGTCCTCGGTGACGAACACCTCGCCGTGCTGGAACGGGTTCATCGTGCCCGGGTCGACGTTGAGGTACGGGTCGAGCTTCTGCATGACCACGCGAAGTCCTCGCGCGGTCAGCAGATTGCCGAGGCTGGAGGCGGTCAACCCCTTACCCAGCGAGGAGGCGACGCCCCCGGTGACGAAAATGTGCCTGGTCGTCTGTGCTGAAGGGGCCAAGGCCTGCTCCCGTGTCGTCCGTAGCGGTCGTGCAGACCGCCGAGCCGATCAGCGAAGTGATCACGCGATCCACGGGATTCCACGGTAACACCTCCCCGGCGGTGTGTCGGTGCCGCACCCTAGTACGCGCCGCCGGGTCACCCGGTCGCGACCTCGGCCGATGACCGTACGGCCCGGCCACGTCCACGGCCGGCGCCACCCGGCGGCGCCACCGTCGCGTGCCGGTGCGGCCCTGTGCCGCCCGGGGCCGCCTCGCTGGCCGCCGCCTGATCCGCCCCACCGTCCGGCGTCGCGGCACCGTCGCCGTCCGGCATGGCACCGCTGTCGGCCCGCCCGGCACCGTCGCCACGTTCAGCGGCGCCGTCCCGCTCGGTCGACCCCGACCCGGCCTCGGTCGGCCCGCCCTTCGTCGGCCCGTGGTCGGCCGGTCGGTCCCCACCGGGCCGGGTCCGGTCCGCGGAGTGGTCGAGCACCCGCAGCGCGGACAGCGCCGCCAGCGGGACCACCACGGCGGCCGCCGCGCCGGCCACGTCCAGCGCCGCGGCACCCAGCACGCCGCCGACCCCGGCGGCCACGGCGGTACCCGCCATCGCCGCGCGGATCGCCGGGTAGATGCCGAACAGCCGCATCAGCCCGCCCCACGGCTGGAGCAGCGCGAACCACACCAACAGGGCCCCGGCCAGGGCCAGTACGGTCAGCGGGCTGTTGACCAGGGTCTCGAGGTTGGAGGTGCTGGACCGCTGCACGGTCAGCCCGGCGGTGCCGTCGCCCAGCGCGGCCAGGAACCGGCCCAGGCTGCCCCGATCGGCGGGCGGACGGCCCAGGTCCACCACCGCGAACCCGACCGTCACCGCCAGCCCGGCCATCGCCGCCCAGGCGAGCCGGGTCAGGGTCAGCCAGCCACCCGCGCTGATCGCGGCGGCGACGCTCACCCCGGCGGTCAACGCGATCGCGCCGATCGAGTCGGCGCCCAGGTACGGGCTGCCGACCACCACCACGGCGGCGCCACCCACGGCCACCATGACCGTCGGCCGCCACCCGCGTGAGACCCGCTGGGCAAGCCAGCCCGCGCTCAGCAGGGCACCGGCGACGAACACCCCGAGCCCGACCGTACCGAGCCCGGCATACCGGCCACCCTCCAGCGCCGAGTAGCCGATCACACCGTTGAGCTGCAGCCGGGCACCGGTGACCACGTCCACGCCGATGGCCAGCGCGGTCAGCCCGGCCACCGCGCCGAGCGGGCCCAGCGAGGTGCGGTAGCCCGGGGCAAGCCGCACCAGCAGCGTCGCGGCAGCCAGCAGCACCGCGGTCAGCCCGGCGAACGACACGGCCGGATGCGCGTTGCGCCACCACGGCACGACCTCCGCGAGCAGGGCCGCCGGCATCGCGAGCGCGGCGGCGACCAGCAGCAGTTCCACGGTCGCCACCACCCGCCGGGACACCGGCTTCGGACCGTACGGCCCGGCATGCCGGCGGGCCCGGAGCAGCAGCGGCAGCACCGCCACGGCGAGCGCCACCTGGACCACGGCCAGCAGCGTGAAGAACCCCCCGGCCACCTGCCGCTGGGCCGCGGCCTCCCGGTCTGCGTCGGCGGGCGCGGCGATCGCGGCGGACAGGTCGGCCGACCGGCCGCCGACCGACGCCGCGGGCCGGCCGAGGAACGGCCGATCCGGCATCGGGCGACCCAACGCGGCCACCGCGGTCGGGGCGAGGTCGATCAGTTGCAGGTAGCCCCGGCGGCCGGTGCTGGACGAGGTCAGCCAGCCCCCCTCCCATCCCGGGCCGTCGGCGACGGCAACGTGCAACCGGGACGGCCGTTCGGTGTCGGAGATGCCCGCGACGATCACCAGCGACTGCGGCGGGCGGCCCGCGAGCACCCGGGCCAGTTGCGTGTCCGCCACGCGGGCGGCCGCCGCACGTACCGCCGGATCCTCACCGGCGACCGTACCGAGATCGACGATGCTGAGCACGCAGGAGCCGAGCAGCTCGGCCGGATCCTCCGGCAGGGTCGGCTCGTACCGGTCGACCCGGCCGAACGGCCGGGCGGCGGCCACCGCCGCCCCGGGGCCGACCGCCACCGAACAGCGCACCGACTCCGCCAGCGCGCCCGGCACCGTGCCCCAGGGCAACCGGTCCTGGTTGTGCTGGACCACGCCCTCCTGCTCCGGCAGGTTCGCACCGATGCGGTCGGGCTGCTCCACCTTCACCTCGACGGGCGGGCACTGCCCGTCCGACCGGCTACCGGTCCAGGCGGCGAAACTGCCCGCACCGAGAGTCAGCCAGCCGTCCACCGGGCAGGTGGGCCGGTGCGCGGAACGCACCGACAGCGATCCGATCGAGCCCTCCTGCGCCATCTGCCACAGCGTGGGGGTGCGCTGCGGATCCACGTCCTCCCAGCGCAACCCGGCCACCCCGACCAGCACCACGTAGTCCGCGGTGCGCCGCGGCGGCGGCGTCTCCGGGCGGGCCGCCAGCGCGGTGATGCCGAGCACCACCACGACCAGGGTGAGCAGGATCGGGGCGACTCGGCGCAGCATCACCGGCGTCCCGTCGACGGCGCGTCGGCGTCGGGCGTGGCCGGCCCGGCCGGGCCGGAGGTCAGCTCGGCGTAGAGCGTGACCAACTGGGCGACGGTCTCCTCCTCGGTGGTCCAGGTCGCCGCCCGCACCGCACCACGGCGGCCCAGCTCGGTGCGGCCGGGCTCGTCGTCGAGCAGGCTCCGCACCGCCGCGTCGACCGCGTCGACGTCGCCCGGCGGCACCAGCACCGCGGCGTCGCCGACCAGCTCCGGCAGGCCACCCACCGCGGTCGCCACCAGCGGTACGCCGGCACCCAACGCCTCCTGCGCGAACAGCTGCCGGGCCTCCCAGTCACTGGTCACCACCGCCAGGTCCGCGGCGGCGAGCAGGTCGGCCACGTCGGTGCGGTGCCCGAGCAGGGTCACCGGGGCGCGGGCCGCGCTGACCCGGGCGGCCAGCGGCAGGTAGGCCGGCCCGCTGCCGGCGATCACCACGACCGGCGGCGGGGTCCGCTCCCGCCACCGGGCGGCGGCGTCCACCAGCACGTCGTACCGCTTCTGCGGGTGCAACCGGCCCACCGAAAGGATCAACGGCTGGTCGGCGGCGACAGCGAACTCGGCGCGTACGGCGTCCCGACGGCGGCGCGGCGCCGGCAGCGCCGGCGCGGCAACCGGGGCCAGCCGGGCGTCCGTCGCACCCAGCGCGGCGGCACGCTCGACCAGGTCGGCGGAGGCACCGAGCGTCACCCGGGCGCCCCGGGCCACGATCCGCTCGACCAGCCGGGACAGGCCGCCACGCAACCCGCCGGCGAGCACCGCGTTGTGCCAGGTGACCACGAGCGGGGCGGCCGGCCGGGCGAGGACCGCGACCAGCCCGGCGCGCAGCCCGTGGGCGTGCAGGACGCTGACCCGTTCGCCGGCGAGCACCCGACGCAGCACGGTGACCGCACGGGCGTCGGCCGGGGTGGGGCTGGCCGGAATCTCCACCGGCTGGAACCGGGCGCCGGCGGCGACGAAGTCGAACTGGTCCTGGGTCGCCGCCGGTCCACAGACCAGCACCGACTCCCCGGCGGCGGTCAGTCCGCGGGCCAGCGCCCGCACGTGCTGCCCGACGCCGCCGGTGCTGGAAGCGATCAACAGCACCACCGTGCCCCGCCGGTCCGAGGTGGCTGCCGGTTCACTGCTCGCGCTCACCGGACCGGTCCTTCGCTCGCGACTGTGGGGCTCGCAAGCTCACTCCTCGCGCTCACCCACGCCGGCCTTCCGTTCGCGACTGCGGGGCTCGCAAGCTCACTCCTCGCGCTCACCGGGACACCGTCTCCTTCCCGTCGCCCCGCTCCGGGGTGTTCCCGTCCTCCCGCCTACCCCGGGACCAGGCCCGGCGCAGGCGTCGACGCAGCCCGGTCAGCAGCGGCTGCAGGTCCCGCCGGTCGACCAGCCAGACCACGCCGAGGAACACGACGCCGACCACGACTCCGGACAGCATGCCCTGCACCAGCGCCACCCACCGCGTCGGGGTGCCGCCCCCGGCGTTGACCAACCAGAGCAGCGCCAGCGCGGCAAGGGCGCCCGCCGTACCGGCCAACAACCCGGTGGCAGCGGTCCGGGCGGCGCCGGTCAGCGCCTCCCGCCCCGCCACCCGCAGCACCGCGACCAGCAGCAGCCCACCGAGCAGAAGCATCCCCGCCGAGTTGGCCAGCGCCACGGCGAGCACCCGGTCGGCCACCGGGAGCACGGCCGCCAGCGGCAGCGTGGCCAGCAGGACCGCCAGCCAGCCGGCGCTGATGGCGGCGGTGGCTGCGCGGGTCGCCCCACGGGCGTACAGGGCCCGCGAGAGCACGGCGAACAGCCCGTAGCCGAGCAGCCCGGGTGCGAAGCCGGCGACGGCGGCGGCGGTGGCCTCGGCGTTGAGCGGGAAGAACCACCCGATCGGCCCGGCCGCACCGACCAGCACCGCCGCGCCGAGGAAACTGAGCAGCAGCACCCCACGCAGGGCCACCGACAGGGTGTCCCGGTACGTCTTGTCGTCTCCGCCCACCGCCGCCGCGGCCAGGGTGGGGTAGGCGGCGGTGGCCAGCGGCACCGCCAGCACCGCCCACGGCAGCAAATAGAACGTCTGCGCCAGGTTGAACACCTGCGGTGCCTCGGTGGGGCCGCCGGCGAGCCGGTTGAGCATCACCAGCAGCGCCAGCTGCTGAGCGGTGACCGTGACGACGCCGGCCGCGGCCAGGCCACCCACCCGGGCCCGGGCGTCGGCCGGGAAGGCGTACCCGGGACGCAGCGGCAGCCGCAGCCGCCGCAGCGGGATCAGCAGCGACAACGACAGCACCACCACGCCGAGGGTGGTGCCGCCCGACAGGATCAGCTCCGCGCCGCGGCCGGCCTGCGCCACGCTCGCCCCCGTACCGGCGACACCGGCGAAGGCCAGGTACACCACGATCACGGTGAGGCTGGACAGCAGTGGCGCGATCACCGGCCACGCGAACCGGCGGTGCGCCTGCAGCACGCCGGTGAGCACGATACCGATGCCGTACAGCGGCAGCTGTGGCGCGAACACCCGCAGCATCCGGGCACCCGCCGCCAGTTCCTCCGGCGACCGGCCCTCGCTGATCAGGGAGACGACCGGGCCGGCGCCCAGCGCCAGCAGCACCGCCAGCGGCACCAGCAGGGTCACCGTCCAGGTGAGCAGGGCGCCCGTGGTCGCCGTCACCGCCCGGCGGTCGCCGGCCGCGACCGCTCCGGCGAGCAGCGGTACGACCAGGCTCGCCAGCGCCCCACCGGCGACGATCTCGAAGACGATGTTGGGCAGGGTGTTCGCGATGACGTACATCGCGCCCAGGTCGCTGCCCTGGACCACCCAGGTGAACACGGCGGTACGCCCGAACCCGGCCAGCCGGCTGAGCACGGTGAGTACGGCGATGAGCGCGGCCGCTCCGGCCACCCGGCCGGCGCCGGCGAGGGGTGCCGGTCTGGTCACGTCAGTCGGCGCGACGGCCCAGCGCGTCGAGTTCACGCAGGCCCGGGGTACGCGCGATGACAGACGTGAAGCTGACCTTCTCGCTGGCCGCGGTCAGCCCGGCGAGCACCGCGAGCAGCCCGGCCCGGCCGAGCGGGCCGGTCCGGGCGGCCAGCGCCACGCCGAGCACGGCGCCCAACGCGTTCGCGCCGCTGTCACCGAGCATCACGTCCTCGTCGAGGTCGGCGGGGAGCAACCCGGCGGCGGCGCCGACCGCGCCCGCGGCGATCCCGCCGTGCCGGCCGGCAGCCAGCGGCGCACCAAGCAGCAGGCCGGACTTCAGCGCCCGGCCGGGCCGCAGGTCGAGCAGGTTGAGCAGGTTGGCCGTACCGGCCACCACGCCCGCGCCGAGCAGCACGTCGACGCCCCGGCCCAGCGCGCCCTGCCGCCGTCGGTGGCGGTGCCCGGCCACCCTCGGGTCGGCGGCGAGCAGTGTCGCGGCCCCCAGGCCGGCCGCACCCACGCCGACGATCTTGACCAGGCCGGCGGTGACCCGCCCCTGCCGCAGCGCGGCCAGGTGCCCGGCGAAGCCCTTGTACGCCTTCTGCTCCGGTCGGCCGCCGACCACGTCGTCGTAGAGGCCGACGGCACCGGCACCGAGCCCGGCCACCAGCGTCGCCGCCCCCGCCGGCACGCTCGCCGCGCCGCACGCCGCGGCGCCGGACGCGCCCGCCGCGAGCGCCGGGCCGGCGGCCAGGGTGACCGTACGGCCGCGGAAGTTCGTCCGTTCCAGCCCCGGCCCGCCCGGGGAGGTACGGATCTCGCGCAGCGCGTACCGGGCGGCAGCCGCCCCGATGCCCGCCACCAGCAGTCGACCGAGCACCCTCACGCCACCGCCCCGCATCGCATGTCGGCGGCGCGAGGCGCCCCGCTGCTGCACCTGATGGTTCGCTCGCTCACGCCGTCCCCTTCCGCCCGCCGGCGGACATCGTCAGATCGGACACCGGCGTGCACCGTTGGCTCACTGGGGCAGTCTAGGCAGCAACGAGGCCGCGTTGTCGGCGACGCCGTACTGGCCGGCCTTGCGCTCCGCGAGCTGCTGCACCAGCGCCAGGGTGGTGACCATCTGGCCCATCACCGTGTTGGCGTTGTCGATGGTCGAGATGCTCTGCGCGAGCACGGCGTCGCCCCGGACGAAGGCCACCAGGTTGCCACCGGCGGAGCCGTTGCCGGCCACCACGACCCCTCCGCCCCGGTCGAACTGCTCGGCGATCTTGACCACCGACTCGTCCTTCTTGGCGGAGTCCTTGTCCACGTACGGCTGGCCGCTAACGATCACCACGGCCTCCGCGGGCGCGGTGACCCGGTCGGCGGTGGTCAGGTAGTTGGCGTTGCCGTACGCGGCCAGCACCGCCCGCCGGTCGGCCTCGGTGACCGGCTCCGAGCCGGCCGGCCGGTCCAGCAGCACGGTGGACAGCAGGGCGCTGGAGGTCTCCACCCCGTGACCGTTGCCGGGCAGGCCGCCGGTCGGCGCGCCGGTGGGTCGGGCGGCGGTGACCGCCAACTCCAGCAGGTTGTTGTTGTTCTCCGGGTTGATGAACTTGTCCTGCAGGTCGATCCGCCCGGTGAGGTCGGCGCCGGCCAGCTGGAGCATCTTGATCACGCCCTCGGTGTGGTCGCGGCCGGTGGGCAGGCTGAGCACCAGCACCCGCTTGCCGGTCAGCTTGCCCGGCAGCATGTTCTGGGCTATCTCGGCGGCGAACTCCTCCTCCATCTCCAGCTCCCGCTGCATGCTCTGGACCTCCTGGCGCATCTGCTGGTTGTCCTTGCGCAGCGAGTTGACAGTCTCCTTCAGCGAATCCGCGACCGGGCCGTTGAGGGCGGCTGTGCCGACGACCAGGCCGATCGCCAACGCGAGGAAGACCGCGGTCAGGGACACCACGTGGTACCGGAAGTTGATCACGCTTGCAGCCTCTTGATCGGTCGGGAGCTAGAAGAGCTGGCCGAGCTGGAAGACAAAATTGTCCCACCACTCGGAGACCACACCCAGGTATGCCTTACCAACAGTGGAAACGGCCACCGCCGAGGCCATTGCGGCGACCGCCGAGAGGATCAGCAACAGTAGCGAGGAACCGGAGATGCTCTGCCGGTAGAGCCGGCTCACGCCCTTGGCGTCGACCAGCTTGCCGCCGACCTTGAGCCGGGTGAGGAACGTCGAGGCCATGCCGCCGCGCCCCTTGTCGAGGAACTCCACGAGCGTGGCGTGCGTGCCCACCGCGACGATCAGCGAGGCGCCCTTCTCGTCCGCCAGCAGCATCGCGAGATCCTCGCTGGTGGCGGCGGCGGGAAAGGTCACCGCCGGCACCCCCAGACCGTTGACCCGGGGCAACCCCGGGGCCCGCCCGTCGGGGTACGCGTGCACGATCACCTCGGCGCCGCACCGCAGCACGTCGTCGGTGACCGAATCCATGTCACCGATGATCATGTCCGGGGTGTAGCCCGCCTCGACCAGGGCGTCCGCACCCCCGTCGACGCCGATCAGCACCGGCTTGAACTCCCGGATGTACGGGCGCAGCACGTCCAGGTCGGCCTTGTAGTCGTAACCCCGGACCACGATCAGGCAGTGCCGGCCCTGCACCTCGGTGGCGATCTCCGGAACGCCGACACCGTCGAGCAGCAGGTCGCGCTCCTGCCTGAGGTAGTCCATGGTGTTGGCGGCGAACGCCTCCAACTGCACCGACAGACCCTCCCGGGCGTCGGTCATCGCCTTGGCCACGCTCTCCGCGTCCTGCAGGCTGCCGTGCGCCACCGGATCGTCACCCAGGTAGACGGTGTTGCCCTCGATCCGCACCGTGTCGCCCTCGCGGATCCGCTCGAAGATCCCCTCGCCGAGGTCGTCGAGCAGCGGGATGCCCGCCGAGATCAACACCTCCGGACCGAGGTTGGGATAACGGCCGGAGACCGACGGCTTGGCGTTGAGCACCGCCCCGACGCCGACCGCGACCAGCGAATCGGCGGCGACCCGGTCCAGGTCGACGTGGTCGATGACCGCGATGTCACCGGGGCGGAGCCGGCCGACCAGCCGCTTGGTACGGCGATCCAGGCGTGCGGTGCCGAGGATTCGTCCCGGTTCCGTGTTCCGGCTCCGGCGCAACGTGGGTAGACGCATCGTGACCATCCTGGCATGTGAGGCAGGCGAATCTGTCGCGACATGCCTGAGCAGGGCCGCCTACCCAGGGAAGCACATGACGGCGAAGGCTGGTGTGCCTCCGCTCACAATCGCAGCCTCACGGCCGCCGTTCCCTGGCCGCCACGGCCAGCAACTCTTCCGCGTGTGCGATACCCAGATCCGAATCCGGCAAACCCGCCAGCATCCGGGCCAGCTCACGGGCCCGCTCGGTGTCCTCCACCACCCGTACCCCGCTGGTGGTCACCGCACCGCCGGTGTCCTTGGCCACCACCAGGTGCCGGTCGGCGAAGGCCGCCACCTGGGGCAGGTGGGTCACCACCAGCACCTGGTGGCTGCGCGCCAGCCGCGCCAGCCGCCGGCCGATCTCCACCGCCGCCTGACCGCCGACCCCCGCGTCGACCTCGTCGAAAACCAGGGTGGGGGGCCCACCGGAGCCGGCGAAGACAACCTCGATGGCGAGCATCACCCGGGACAACTCACCGCCGGAGGCACCCCGCTGCAACGGCAGCGACGGCGCACCCGGGTGCGCCAGCAGACGTAGTTCGACCTCGTCGCCGCCGTCCGGCCCGACACCGACCTCCACCCCGTTGACCGGCAACGTGGGCTCGGCCCGACCGGCCGGCCGGGGCAGCACCGCCACCTCGACCCGGGCGTGCGGCATCGCCAGCCCGGCCAACTCGACAGTGACCTGCTCGGCGAAGCGCCCGGCCGCCTCCTGCCGGGACGCCGACAGCCGGGCGGCCAACTCGGCCACCTCGCCGGCCAGCCGGGACGCCTCCCGATCCAGCTCGTCGAGAAGCTCGTCGGAGATGTCCAGATCGGACAGCCGGGTCCGGGCCCGCTCCGCCCACGCGATCACACCGTCGATGTCGTCGGCGTACTTGCGGGTCAGCGCTCGCAGCGCGGCCCGGCGCTCGTAGACGGTCTGCAGGCGGGCCGGGTCGGCGTCGAGCCCCGCGAGGTACGTCGACAGCTCCACCGAGACATCGGCGACCAGGGTGGCCGCCTCCTCCAGCCGAGCCGCCAACTCACCGAGGGCCGGATCCGTACCGGCCTGCGCCTCCAGCGTCCGCCGGGCGGTGCCCAGCAGCGCCGCGGCGTCCGGCGTGTCGTCGGTGGCCTCCAGCCCGCCGGCCACGCACTGATGGGCCAACTGCGCCGCGGTACGCAGACCCTCCGCGTGCTCCAGCCGCTGCGCCTCCGCCTTGAGTTCGTCGTCCTCGGCCGGCTGCGGGTCGACCCGGGTGATCTCGTCGAGGCCCAGCCGCAGTAGATCCGCCTCCTGGTGCCGTTCCCGCGCGTTACGCCGCCGGTCCGCCAGGTCGTCGACCAGCCGCCGCCACCGCGTGTACGCCTCCCGCGTCGCGTCGAGCAGCTTCTCGTGCTCCGGGCCGGCGAACCGGTCCAGCGCGGCCCGCTGCTCGGCCGGGCGCAGCAGGCGCAGCTGGTCGGACTGGCCGTGCACGGCCACCACCTGCTCGCCCACCTCGCCGAGCATCGACACCGGCATACCCCGCCCACCCAGGTGCGCCCGGGAGCGACCCTCCACCGTGACCGTACGGCTCAACAGGACCGAGCCGTCCTCGTCGGGCTCGCCGCCGGCGTCGGTGATCCGGGCGTGCACCGTCTCGGCCACCCGGCCACCGAGACGCAGCCGCCCCTCGACAACGGCGCGACCCGGCTCGGCCCGGACCCGCCCGGCGTCGGCCCGGCCACCGAAGAGCAGGCCGAGACCGGTCACCACCATCGTCTTCCCGGCACCGGTCTCGCCGGTGATGACGTTCATGCCGCCGGTCAGCGGCAGCGTCGTGTCCTCGATGACGCCCAGCCCGGTGATGCGCAGCTCCTCCAGCACAGCACCCGACAGTAGACGCGAGCCCCGACACTTGACCAGCCGGCGCGGCGCGCACGGTCCGGTCGACGCCGCGCAGTGCCGTCGCCGGCTGCACCCGCGCCCACCGGATCGGCTCAGCGGCGGCTGCCCCGCCAGCCGTGCACCGGCAGATCGAACTTGGCCACCAACCGGTCGGTGAACGACCGGTCCCGCAACCGCACGATCCGCACCGGCAGGGCCCCCCGCCGCACGGTGACCCGGGCGCCCGGAGGCAGGTCGTACACCCGCCGCCCGTCGCAGGAGAGCACCGCGAGGGTGGTGAACGGGTCGACGGTGATCGAGAAGGTCGAGGTGGGTGCGGTCACCAGCGGCCGGCTGAACAACGCGTGCGCGCTGATCGGCACCAGCAGCAACGCCTCCACCTCGGGCCAGACCACCGGTCCGCCACCGGAGAACGCGTACGCCGTGGAGCCGGTCGGGGTGGCGCAGACCACCCCGTCGCAGCCGTAGCGGGACAGCGGGCGCCCGTCGACGTCGACGAGCAGCTCCAGCATCTGGGCCCGCTCGCCCTTCTCCACACTGATCTCGTTGAGCGCCCACGACTCGATCGTCGGCCCGCCGTCGAACTCCGCCGTGACGTCGAGGGTGAGCCGCTCGTCGACGCTGTAGGTGCGGCCCACCACGTCCCGCACCGCGACGTCCAGATCGTCGATCTCCGCCTCGGCCAGGAAGCCGACCTTGCCGAGGTTGATGCCGAGCAACGGCACCTTCGCCGGCCGGGCCAGCTCGGCGGCGCGCAGGAACGTACCGTCCCCGCCCAACGCGAAGACGATCTCGGCGCCCTCGGCCGCCTGCAGACCGGTCACCGGCACCACACCCGGCAGGTCGAGGTCCTCCGCCTCCTCGGCCACCACCCGGACCTCGAAACCGGCGGCGATGAGATCGGCGGCGACCGTACGTGCGTGCTCGGTACTGCGCCGGCGGCCGGTGTGGGTCACCAGCAGGGCGGTGCGGGTCACCGCGACGCCCGCCCGGCCCGGCCCGCCCGGCCCGCCGCGCCGCCCGGCGACCGCGCTTGCGCCCCGGCGAGGTTGCCCAGCTCGCTCCTGCCGGCACACCGCTTCGCTTCGCGCCGCCCCGAGGCACCAACGCACCGCGCTGATGGCTCGCTCACCCGGCCACCTCCTCCGTCGCCTCGTCCGGCGCGTCGCCGAACGCCGCCGGGCCCCGCGGCCCGGCCGCCACCACGGCCCGCACCCGTTCCGGGTCGGCCGGTGGCGCATCCCGGCGTAACCATACGAAGAACTCGACGTTGCCGCTCGGCCCTGGAAGCGGACTGGCGGCCAGATCCGCCAAACCCAGCCGCAGCGTCGCGGCCGCCGCCGCGACATCAAGCACCGCCTCGGCCCGCAGCGCCGGGTCACGCACCACCCCGCCCGCGCCGACCCGCTCCCGGCCCACCTCGAACTGCGGCTTCACCATGAGCGCCAGGTCGCCGTCGGCTCGGGTGCAGGCGGCCAGGGCCGGCAGCACCAGCCGCAGCGAGATGAACGACAGATCGGCCACGGTCAGCTCGACCGGGCCGTCGATCGCCTCCGGGGTCAGCGTCCGGACGTTGGTGCGCTCGAAGACGCGCACCCGGGCGTCGGTGCGCAGCGACCAGGCGAGCTGACCGTAGCCGACGTCGACCGCGACCACCTCGCTCGCGCCCGCACGCAGCAGCACGTCGGTGAAGCCACCGGTGGACGCGCCGGCGTCGAGACAGCGCCGGCCCTCGACGGCCAGACCGCCGGGAGCGAACGCGGCGAGCGCACCGGCCAGCTTGTGCCCGCCCCGGGAGACGTACTCCGAGGTGGGATCGTCGCCGGTGACCAGAAGCGGATCGGCGGGGTCGACCATCGCCGCGGCCTTGCGGGCCGGCACCCCCCGCAGTTGGACCCGACCGGCCTCCACCAGCGCGACCGCCTGCTCGCGGGAGCGGGCCAGGCCACGGCGGACGAGTTCGGCGTCCAACCGGTTACGACGTGCCATGGGTGGGCGGCCTCCTCAGGCCTGGTCGATGGTGGCGAGCGTTTCCCGCAACGTCTGGTATGCGGCCTCGTACTGTGGGATCTGGTCGGCGGGGGCCAGGGCCGCGGCGTTGGCCATCGCCTGCACCGCGGCGTCCACGGCCGGGTGACGGCCCTCGTCGGCCTCGTCGCCGGACCACCGTGGAGGCGGACCCGGTCGGGGGCCCGGCGGTGGGCCGGGCCGCGGCGCGGTCATGCCGAAGCTCCGCTCGGCACCCTGTTGCCGTGCGACACCATCACACCGAGCCGGACGAGTCGCTCCCTCATGCCGCACCGTCCGGCCTCGACGGGCGCGAACCCGGCGTGGCCTTCGCGGGGGGCACCGCGTCGCCATCGGTCCGGGCCACCGTGCCGGGCGCCTTCTTCGCTATGGCCTTCTTGGCAACGGCCTTCTTGGCAACGGCCTTCTTCGCCACGGCCTTCTTCGCCACGGCCTTCTTGGCAACGGTGTTGGCCGGAGTGGTTGGCGCCGTCGTGGCCGCAGGTTCGCCGCCGGCCCCCACGTCGCCGCCCGGCACGGCCGCCCCGCCCGCCACCGTGGCCCCGGCGACCCCGGCGGCCGCGCGGAGCTGGCGCTCAAGCTCGCGTACCCGGCGCTCCAGATCGGCCACCTCGTCGGCCGTGGCCAGCCCGACCACGCCGAGCGCGCGCTCGACCTCGAACCGCACCAGCTTGGTCAGCGCCTCCCGGTTGGCCGCCCCGGTCGTGCGCAGCTCGTCGGCGAGCGTCTGGAGCTGGGCGGCGGTGGCGCCGGTCGATCCCATCACCCGGCGCACCGCCTCCTGCGCCTTCTTCCGGGGCGCCTCCGTCAGGCCCATGGCCAGTTCGAGGTAGGCGCGCCACGCGTCCTGCATGCCCTAGTCC
Organism: Micromonosporaceae bacterium KJ-029; assembly: GCA_005402585.1. Taxonomy (GTDB): domain Bacteria; phylum Actinomycetota; class Actinomycetes; order Mycobacteriales; family Micromonosporaceae; genus Micromonospora. The sequence goes on from BIFP01000057.1 coordinate 80,517, forward strand.
TTTCACCCGCCGGGTCTGCAGGTGTCACGCTACCGGGCCGCCCGGACCACACCGTGCGGTACCGTGCCCGGGAGACGATGTGGTGTGGGGCAAGGAGGCGATATTGGCCACCGTGGACGAGTGTCGGCAGGCATTGCAGGAGCTGGCCGCCCGGCTCGATCGCAACGCGGACACCGTCCGCGAGCACGTCGACCTGGACCGCACCCTGGCCTGCCGGATCAGCGACCTGGAAACCGCCTTCCACGGCCGGCTCACCGACGGTCGACTGGTCGACCTCACCGACGGCGACGACCCGAAGGCGAAGATCGCCATGACCACCACCAGCGACGACCTGATCGACCTGGTGCACGGGAAGCTCGACATCACCCGCGCGGTGGCCAACCGCCGGGTGTCGATCAAGGCAAACCCATTCGACCTGATCAAGCTGCGCAAGCTGCTCTGAGCCACGCCAGACCCGGCGGACGCCGGGCACGCGGTCAGGACACCAGGCCGAGACTCTCCAGCACCTTCACCGCCTCCGGCGACGCCGGTCGGGGCACGCCGGTCGGACGGCGCCCCCACGCCACCGCGCACAGCGCCGCGAGCGCGTCCAGCGGGCGTCCGGCCCCGGACAGCTCCCACCCGTCCGCCTCGGCCGCCACGCGCCAGCCGCCATTGTCCGCCCCGGCCGCCGGCACCCGCACCACCTCGGCCGGGTCGAAGAGCCCGGTCAGGTCCCAGCCGACGTACGTCGGTCGGCGCTGCGACGGGGCGGCGAGCAGTTCGGCGACGTCGCTGACGCCGGTGAGCACCAGCAGACTGTCCAGGCCGGCCCGGTTGGCACCCTCGATGTCGGTGTCCAACCGGTCGCCGACGACCAGCGTCCGGCCCTCGCCGGCCCGCCGGGCCGCGGTGGCGAACAGTTCCGGCGCGGGCTTGCCCACGACCTCGTCCGGCTCCCGGTCGAGCGCGGTCGCCAGCGCGGCAACCAGCGCACCGTTGCCCGGCAGCGGTCCCCGTCCGCTGGGCAGTGTCCGGTCGGTGTTGGTGGCGATCCAGGTCGCTCCGCCACGCACGGCCACCGCAGCCTCGGCAAGGTCGGCCCAGCCCACCTGCGGGCCGTAACCCTGAATCACCGCGGCGGGCGACTCGTCGGCGCTGGACACCGGGGTGAGACCCACCGCGCGGATCTCGGACCGCAGCGCCTCGGCACCCACCACGAGCACCGGCGTACCGGCGGGCAGCCGCTCGCCCAACAGCTGGGCCGCGGCTGCCGCGCTGGTCAGCACCTCTTCCGGCCGCGCCTGCACACCCATCCCGGTGAGCAGGTCGGCGACATCACCGGCCCGGCGCGAGGCGTTGTTCGTCGCGTACGCCACGGCCCGGCCCTCGCCGTGCAGCCGGGCGACCGTCTCGACCGCGCCGGGAATCGGCCGGTCGATCAGGTAGATCACCCCGTCCAGGTCGAACACGACCAGGGTGTAACCGTCGACCAGCCGACTCCCGGTATCGGTCATCGCGACTGCGCCTGCGGCTCCCGGGGGGCCTCGCCCTCGGTGCTTTCCCCGCCGCCAGCCTCGAGATCCGGCACCGTGTCGCCGGCCGGCTCGTCCTCGACCGGAGCCACGCCGACCGGGTCGTCCCCAGCGGGATCGTCCTCGGTCACGCCGTCCTCGGTCACTCCGTCCTCGGCGAGGTCGTCTCCGGGCAGTTCGTCGACCGCTTCCCCGGACTGCTCGAAGTCCGGCCGGGCCGGCACCGCCCCCGGAGCACCGGGACCGGCGACCAGTTCCTCGGCCACCTCGTCCTCGGTCACCTCGTCCTCGTCGTCACCCTCGATGACCACACCGTCGAGTTCGAGCAGCCGCTCCGCCGCGTCGGTCTCCGCGTCGGCGTCGACCTCCGCCGCGCGGGAGAACCACTCGCGGGCCTCCGCCCGCCGTCCGACGGCCAACAGCGCGTCGGCGTACGCGTACCGCAGCCGGGCCGTCCACGGCTCGGCCACGTCGGTGGTCAGCTCCCGGACCTGGAGCATGGCCACGGCCGCGTCTCCCTGGCCGAGGTCACCCCGCGCGCCGGCGGCCACGATCAGCAGTTCGATCGCGACGGCCGAATCCAGCTTCTCCCGGTCCGCACCGCGGAACAGGTCGATCGCCCGCTCCGGCCGGCCCAGCGCCCGCTCACAGTCCGCGATGACCGCGAGGTGGCTCTGCACACCGGTCATCCGGTGGTACGTCCGCAGCTCGGCGATCGCCGTCTGCCACTCCCCGTTGTGGTACGCGGCCAGGCCGACCGCCTCCCGGACCGCCGAAATCCGCGACGCGAGCCGCCGTGCCGCCAGTGCATGGGCGAGCGCCTCGGCCGGATTCTCGTCGATCAGCTGACCGGTCGCCACGAGGTGGCGGGCCACGGTCTCCGCGACCGGCTTCGACAGGGACAGCAGCTCGGCGCGGACGTCCTTGTCCAGGTCGGTCGCGACGATCTCCTCGGGCAGTTCGGGAGCCGAGGTACGCCCGTCCTCAGCCTGCTCCCGCCCGTCCCGGTCGGCCCGGAAGCCCCGGTCCTCGCGGAAGCCACGGTCACGGCGCTCGCCGCCCCGCTCGTCACCGCTGCGGCGGAAGCCGCCCTCACGGCGCTCACCGAAGCCCTCGCCGCGCGGTGAGCGGTCCCGCTCGCGGAAGCCACCCTCGCGGCCCTCGCGGGTCCCGCCGTCACGGCGCTCGCCGCCACGGAACCCGCCGTCACGACGCTCCCCACCACGGAAGCCACCATCACGGCGCTCGCCGCCACCGAAGCCGCCGTCACGACGCTCGCCGTCGCGGAACCCGCCCTCACGGCGCTCACCGCCACGGAACCCGCCCTCGCGACGGTCACCGCCACCGAAGCCGCCCTCTCGGCGCTCACCGTCGCGGCGCTCGGGCCGGAAACCGCCCTCACGGCGATCGCCTCCGGAGCCGCCCTCACCGCGCCGGAAACCACCACCGTCGCGGCGGAAGCCACCCTCGCGACGGTCACCGCCACCGAAGCCGCTCTCACGGCGATCACCGCCACGGAACCCGCCCTCGCGACGCTCACCGTCGCGGCGCTCGGGCCGGAAACCGCCCTCACGGCGATCGCCTCCGGAGCCGCCCTCACCGCGCCGGAAACCACCACCGTCGCGGCGGAAGCCACCCTCGCGACGGTCACCGCCACGGAACCCGCCCTCTCGGCGCTCACCGTCGCGGCGCTCGGGCCGGAAACCGCCCTCACGGCGATCGCCTCCGGAGCCGCCCTCACCGCGCCGGAAACCACCACCGTCGCGGCGGAAGCCACCCTCGCGACGGTCACCGCCACCGAAGCCGCTCTCACGGCGATCACCGCCACGGAACCCGCCCTCGCGACGCTCGCCGTCGCGGAAACCGCCCTCACGACGCTCACCGCCACCGAGGCCGCCCTCGCGGCGCTCGCCGCCGCGGAATCCACCGTCACGACGCTCACCGCCGCGGAATCCACCATCGCGGCGCTCACCGCCGCGGAAGCCGCTGTCGCGCCGGTCAGACCGGAATCCGCCCTCGCGGCGGTCACCGTCACGGCGCTCGTTGCCGCGGAATCCACCGTCGCGGCGCTCGCCATCGCGGGAACCGCCTTCACGGCGCTCGCCATCGCGGGAACCGCCTTCACGGCGCTCGCCACGGAAGCCGCTCGCGCCGCGCTCACCGTCGCGGAAGCCTCCGGAACGCCCGTCACCGCCGCGGAAGCCACCCGGGCGATCGCCGCCGTCACGGCGGAACCCGCCCTGCCGGTCGTCGCCGCGGCGCTCGCCCCGGAAACCACCACTCGCGCCACGGTCGCCGTCACGGAAGCCGCCCTCACGACGGTCACCATCCCGCCGGAAGCCACCGGACCGGGAACGGTCGCCGCCGTCGCCGCGTCCACCGTCGCGGAAGCCACGCTCCCGACCACGGTCATCGCGGTACGACGGACGGTCGCCACGGCGGGCATCGCCGTCACGGTCGCCGGGCCGACCCTCGTAGCCCCGGGGACGGTCTCCGCCCTGAGGTCCAGAACTCACTGGTACATCCTTCCTGAATACGCCATCCCATGGCGCAACGCAGTCGAGGGCCGACCCGATTCCGGGTGGCCCTCGACTGTAACGTGTGTCCGGCGGTGTCCTACTCTCCCACACCCTCCCGGGTGCAGTACCATCGGCGCTGGAGGGCTTAGCTTCCGGGTTCGGAATGTAACCGGGCGT
>BIFP01000058.1 GCA_005402585.1 Micromonosporaceae bacterium KJ-029
CTGATGCAGGTCCTCACGAAACGTGACATCTCTGATGTTGTGGATCTGGTTCTCGATCAGCCACTCTGCTCTCGCCCATTTCTGCAGGTCGGTGGGTTGGGCGTCGGCGGCGGGCAGGGATGTGACCAGGTAGGAGGTCTCCCGGCTGGTCTTGCCGTCGATGGTGCGGGTGCGGGTGATCCGAACGGCCTGCCGGGCGTGCGGGAAGCTGATGCCGCCAGGAATCTGCACGGTGACGGCTTTGACGGTACGGGTCTCTTTACGGCCGTGACCGGTGTCGCGGGTGCGGTCACCGACCGGGATCTGCGCCCAGGGCACGCTCTTGAGCTGGGCGAGCAGAGTGGGCTGGTTGCCCTTGGCCTGGAGCAGCAGGTGCGCTCCGCGGCTGGTGATCTGCTGCGCGTGATCGGTCTGGGTGTGCATGGCGTCGGCGACGAACAGGATCCCGGTGAGGCTGCCCAGCAGCCGTTCGACGGCGTCGAGCAGGGGCGTGAACGCGGGGATTTCGTTGCTCTTCGTGTCGACCGTGACCTGGGCGAGAACGATGCCGGTGCTGGTGTCGAGTGCGGACAGCAGGTGCACCTGGCGGCCGTCGGCCAGACGGGCGCCTCGCAGCGTCTTTCCGTCGACGGCGATGACCGTCCGGTAACGGCGCGGCCGGGCGGTGACGGGTTGTGCCCGGGCGCGCAGCCAGCCGGCCAGAACCGCGGACAGCAGGGCGGCGTCCACACGGCTCAGCAGCCGCCATACGGTGGTGCCGGCCGGCACGCCACGGGTGAACCCGAGCCGGATCTGATCCTGCTCTTCCAGGTCGTACAGCCAGTCGGCGATCGCCGCGAACGACGACGCCCCGGCCAGGACCGCGCACACCGCGACCGCCAGTAACGCGGTCAGCGGATAGCGCACCCCGCGCGGATTCCGCGGGTCCGGAACCGCGGTCAACGCGTCGAGCAGCCGCCGCTGTTCACCATCGGTGACCGGTGCTGGCGGCGTGTCCGAGTCGGGGGTTGTCACGGTGAGTACAGCAGTGAGAGATGATGTCATCCGCGGGTGAGGTCTTCCTCGGTGTCGTGAAGCTTCGCAACTCCATGATCACCTTCCAGACCTCACCCGCTTCATCCGCCTCCACAGAGGCCACTCACGCCGCAGAACCCCAGGTCAGCGACTCAGATTCAGAGAACGCAATGCCCCTG
>BIFP01000059.1 GCA_005402585.1 Micromonosporaceae bacterium KJ-029
GGTAACGTAGTAAAAGTGCCCGGCGCGAGAGCGGCGGGTGTGGTGAACGAAATGCCCCGGATGGGTGCTTGCCGGTTGGTGGGTGTTCTGATGGTGTGTGGTTGTTCTTTGAGAACTCAACAGGGTGCTTGATAAGCCAGTGCCAAATTGATTATTACCCCGGACTGGTCAGGCTTTGGTCTGTCTGGTTGGGATTCCTTTGGCAACACTTTTTGTTGTCGGGATGGATTGTTCAACAGGTTTTTGTTGGAGAGTTTGATCCTGGCTCAGGACGAACG
>BIFP01000060.1 GCA_005402585.1 Micromonosporaceae bacterium KJ-029
ACCTGCGCCGCGACGGCCTGCACAAGCTCACCAGTGAGCTGGCCCGCGAGCACGGCACGGTCGTGGTCGAAGACCTCCACGTCACCGGCATGCTGGCCAACCGGCGTCTCGCGAAACACATCGCCGATGCCGGGTTCGCCGAGATCCGCCGACAGCTGGCCTACAAAACCTCGTGGAACGGTGGCCGGCTCCTGGTGGCCGACCGCTGGTATCCGTCCTC
>BIFP01000061.1 GCA_005402585.1 Micromonosporaceae bacterium KJ-029
GATCAGACGTAGCGCGACGCCTCGTCGACGAAGTGCTGCGCGTACTGCTCCGCCGGGATGTCCCCGAGGTAGTACTTCTTGAGGTCACGGCGGGTGGTGTCGAGCGGGTCCCGGCCGAGCAGGTCGTCCAGGGCGGCGTCGAGCCCCCGCACCCGGCCGCCGTAGGCGTCGATCACGTAGCTCGCCCGGCCGAGCGGGAACGAATCCGTGAACGTAGCCGCCGGCGTCGAGACGGCCACCATCGCGAACGGCTTCTCCGAGTACAGGTAGTCGGCCACCACACTCGACACGTCCGACACCATCACGTCGGACGCGTTGAAGCAGTCCACCACCGACATCTTCGTCTCGGCCTCGGGACCGAAGACATGCGGTCG
>BIFP01000062.1:0-138413 GCA_005402585.1 Micromonosporaceae bacterium KJ-029
ACTAGACACTCAGATGATCACCGATGAGCTGCGAGCCCTTCACCCTCGGGTCGACTCCAGCCGCGAACCCCGCTCAAGTTCGAAGAGCCGCGATGCGCCGCGTCCGGCGGTGCCAGATCACGCGGCATCATCCGCCACGGGCAACCCGACCGCAGCACGTAGAAGATCGAGTCCAGGATCAGCCGATCGTCGTAGACCCGCGCCCGACCACCTTTACGCAGGTCACGCACCGGTAGCAGCGGCGCGAGGACCGCCCACATCGCATCAGTCAAACTCGACGGATAGCATGAACGGGCGTCATCCCCGCCGCGATCTTTGTTGCACACACATCAAGATCATGGCGGGGATGACCTATTTGTCGAGCACCCCACATCGACACGTCTCGCCATAACCCATCGGATCAGACCGGTTACCCGACAGTCTCTGACAGCCGCCGACGGCTGGCAGGTCGCCGCTCGCGGCACGATCGCCCACACATGGTCAGGGTGGGGTGGGGTGTTCGTCGGGGTGGCGGTGTGAGCGTCTGGTGTCGGCGGCGGCGATGAGAAGGAGAACGATGGCGGCAGCGCTGGAGACTGCCAGTGGTGGGACGAGGGTCAGTGGGACGATCAGGGCCACGAGGGCGGCGATGCCGGCAGGGCGGGGCAGGGAGACGCGGGCGTAGACGACGTACTCCAGCACGGAGCGGCCAAAGAGGAAGATGACCGGCCCGCCGAGGATGACCGACGACCAGATGAGGGAGGTGTGCCTGCCGGGGTGTTTCTCGACCAGGTCGTGTCCCACGCTGGTGGTGATGACACCGAGGATCATGACAAGGTGAGCGACACCGGCGACCCGCCCGGCGTGGGCCGGGTGCGAGGCGGCCAGGACCGCGTCGTCGACCAGTTGACCGGCGACGTGAAAGTACAGGCGCCACAGCAGGACGGTGGTCAGGAACGCGACGACCAGTGCGGTGATCCGGTACGGGCTGGCCGGTACCTGGGTGAAGGCGACGCCCACGGACAGCAGCGGCTCCCCGAAGGAGATCATCAGCAGTTGTTGGTAGCGCTCGGCGAGATATCGGGCAGCCGTCGCCCACAGGTTCGCCAGGCCGGCGCCGAGTCGGGGCACGGGCCAGCCGCGGGCGTTCGCGACGTACTCGACGAGTATGGCCAAGGCCCACAGCGTCGTGCGGACGGCACCGTGAGACAACGCCCCGATCAGCCACGGGACAGAAACGCCCCCGTACCAGCAGAAGGCCCGTAGATACGCGGTACGCACCTCGGGTGCCGTGGCGAGGAGACCGATCACCAGGGTCCTGCCGGCCTGCATGACGACGTAGGTGCCCGCGAACGCTATGGCGCGACCGTCGAAGGCCGACGACACACTGACGCCGAAGACCAGCACACCGAACACGCTGCCGATGACGCACGCCTGCACGGCGGGTCGTCGCGGATCGAACTGGGCGGTGATATGCGTGGTCAAAGTCCAGACCCGCATCAGTGGCAGGAACAGCAGCAAGCTCTGCCCCAGCACCACCCAGCCTGCTGGACCGGGCGCCCCGGCCAGCACGTCGAACGCCTGTTCGACCAGCCGGCTGAGGATGAACACCATGGCCAGGTCGAAGAACAGTTCAACGAACGTCGCCTGCTCCGCCGCGCCCTTCCGGAGCGGCGAGCCCCGGTCCCAGCGCGGAACGTTCCTCGTCACCACCCGGATAAACCCAGGCGTCGACAACGAAAACATTGAAGACGGACAGTCCGGGTGTAGGGGACGTATGAGTTCAGCGGCCGAGGCCGAGGGTCAGGCGCTGCGGAAGGTACGGCGGTAGGCGTCCGGAGGTACACCGATGGTGCGGTTGAAGTGCCGGCGCAGCGTCGTGGCGGTTCCCATGCCGGCCGCTTGGGCGATGGCGTCGATGCTGTTGTCGGTGTTCTCCAGCAGCTCCTGGGCCCGGCGGATCCGCTGCGTTGACAGCCAGTGCAGCGGGGTGGTGCCGGTTGCCGACTTGAAGTGGCGGGTCAGGTTGCGGGAGCTCATGTTCGCCTGGCGAGCCAGGTCCTCCACGGTCAGCGGGCGGTCCAGCCGTTCCATCGCCCACGGGAGCAGGTCGGCGAGGGGATGGTCGTCGCGGGCGGGCACCGGGGTGGTGACGAACTGGGCCTGGCCGCCGGCGCGATGCGGTGGCACGACCAGGCGGCGGGCGACCGCGTTGGCGACCGTCGAGCCGTGGTCGCGGCGGATCAGGTGCAGGCACAGGTCGATCGCGGCGGCTTTGCCGGCGGAGGCGAGCACGGTGCCGTTGTCGACGTAGAGCACGTCCGGGTCGACCTGCACCCGGGGATAGCGGGCGGCCAGCGCCTCGGTGTGGGCCCAGTGCGTGGTCGCGCGCAGCCCGTCCAGTACCCCGGCGGCGGCCAGCACGAACGCACCGGTGCACAGCGAGACCATCCGAGCGCCCGCCTCGTGGGCCGCGTGGACGGCGTCGAGCAGGTCGGGGGGCACGTCCGCGTCGATGTCTTCCACGGCAGGGATGATCACGGTGTCGGCGCGGGCGAGCCGGTCGAACCCGTCGTCTGGCTCCACGCGGAATCTGCCGATGCGGACCGGGTGCGCGCCGCAGACCACGAGTTCGTACCACGGGTCCGCCAGGCCGGAGGGGTCGCGGACGAAGACCTCGCAGGCCATGGCGAGCTCAAAGTGCAGCATCCCGTCGGTGGCGGCGACCGCGACAGTGGCCATGTCCGAAATTGTATGGGGCATGGCGTTCCAGACACTACTCCGGGCCGACCGCTGCTGAGAGGCTCTCCTCAGTCGATCTTTCGAGGAGCACGGAGGAAACGCAGATGGGTTCGGGTCAGACGGTGGCGGTGTTCGGCGCGTACGGACACACCGGGCGGTTCGTGGTGACCGAGTTGCGTGATCGCGGCTTCGTCCCGCTTCTCCTCGGCCGCGACGCGGGCAAGCTCCAGGCACTGGCGGCATCGCATCCGGGGCTGGAACACCGGGTGGCGTCGGTCGGCGATCCGGGCTCGCTCGACCAGGCACTGAACGGTGCGGCCGCAGTCATCAACTGCGCCGGCCCGTTCGCCTCGACCGCGGCTCCCGTGATCGAGGCCGCCCTGCGCGCCGGGGTTCCGTACGTGGATGTGGCGGCCGAGATCGAGGCCAATCTCGACACGTTCACGCACTTCACCGACCGCGCTCAGACCGCAGGCGTCGCGGTGGTCCCGGCGATGGCCTTCTTCGGCGGACTCGGCGACCTGCTGGTCACGACGGCGATGGGCGACTGGGCGGCGGCCGACGAGGCGCACGTCGCGTACGGACTGAGCAGTTGGCACCCCACGGGCGGGACCCTCGCCTCCGGTGCCGTCTCCCGGGAACGGCGCGATGGCCGACGGGTCCGCTACACCAGTGGCCGGCTGGAGTACTACGTCGCCGAGGGCGACCTGCCGACCCTGGAATGGGACTTTCGCGCTCCGATGGGCCGCCGGACCGTCCTCGGCGAGTTCACGATGGCCGACGTCGTCACCATCCCCAGCCACCTGCCCATCCCCGAGGTCCGCACGTACATGACCACCGACGCGGCCACGGACCTGGCCGCTCCGGACGCCTCCGCACCGACTGCGGTCGACGAACTCGGCCGGTCCGCGCAGGCGTTCACCGTCGACGTCATCGTGCGCTCCGGCGACACGCAACGCCGCGTCGTCGCCAGCGGCCAGGACATCTATGCCATCAGCGCACCGCTGGCGGTCGAAGCGGTCCATCGCATCCTCGGCGGGCAGACGGGAACGAGCGGTGTCGCCTCCGCCGGCGAGATCTTCGACGCGCCCGAATTCCTCCGCGCGCTGTCCGCGCACATCTCGCTCGAACCATGCCACGAGTCCGAAAGCTGAACGGGGCATCGGCCTTTCGTCCGACAGCTGGCCAACTCGATCCGGACAGGGGCAGAGCGAGTTGAGAGCGGCGATCACTTCGTCGTACCTTGCCGGTGACACATTCGCGCGGGAGGTCGGTATGGCGGGGAACGGCGGACTGCCGGCCGGGTTGAATCTGGCCTGGTCGGACTCGCGTCTGGAGACGGCGCTGCCCGCGTTGGTGCGCCGTGACGTGCGTCCCGCGCTCGCGCTGCTGGCCGCGACCCGCGAGGACGCCGACCGTCGCGAACTGTACGTCGACGTGCTGGGCGGAGCCGGCCAGCACCTGCTGGCCGACCTGCGGGCGGTGGCCGACGAGCGCCCCGACGATCCCGATCGCTGGCTGCTGCTGGGTAGTTCGTTGTCGGAGGCGTCCTGGACGGCGCGCGGTGCGGCGGTCATCGAGCACACCAGCGACGAGCAGATCCACGGCATGGTGAACCTGGCCGAACAGGGGCGCAAGGCGCTGCGCCGAGCGGCCGACCTGGCCCCGAAGGACCCGGTGCCGTGGAGTGTCCTGCTGCACTGCGCGTCGGGCTCGACGGATGATCCCGGTGAGCTCGACCGGATCTTCACCCGGGTGCAGGAGCTCGGCCCGGACCTGTACTCGGCCAACCAGGTGCGCCTGGGGACATTGACCCGCAAGTGGTACGGCAGCCAGGAGCAGGCACTCGCCTTCGCTCGCGAGCTCACCCACGACCTTCCGCCCGGACACCCGCTGCTCGCGCTCATCGCATCCGTGCATATCGAGGGCATGATCGACGGTGGGATGCGAGGCAACGTGATCGGGCGGATCTGGCGCACCATGCGGTACCTGTCCAAGAAAGAGGTACGCGCCGAGGTCGACGCCGCCTCCGACCGACTCCTGGCCGGCGCCGACCAGTACGCCGACCACCCGTGGTCGATGGCGGCTCATCAGGTGTTCGCGGCGCTTTACCAGGACATTCCGGCCCACGACCGGGCGCGCCCGCACCTGGAGCGGGGTGGTCCGCGGCCGATGCCGTGGCCGTGGGGCTACTTCGGCGACGAGGTCGAGACGCTTGCCGCCGCTCGTAAGGCGGCCGGCCTGGCCGACGGATGAGTTTCAACCGCGACGCCCGTACCGTTCGCGATGAGTCGGCACCGCTCGCGTACCGTGTTCGGGCCTTGCGCCAGTGCGTGTCCCGCTACGCGCCGTACGGATATGCAGCGACGCTTGAATATCTGCGCGAGCGGTACGGGCCGCTGGATGAACCGTCCAGTCTCGTGCCGGCGGTGGCGGCGCTGGAGACCAGTCGGCGGGTGTGGCTCGCCGATGTTGCCGAGTTCGGCGGGCGCAGGCGAGAAGCGAAGGCCCAGGGCTGTCGACGGGCGGCCACCAGCGAGGTGGCACGGCTGCGGCAGTTGCGATGGCCAGGAGGTGAAGCCGCCGGCGGACCGGTGACCGGAAGTGACGCCGACCGGCCGGTCGCGTACCAGTTTCTGGTCAGCTTTGGAACTTGCGGATGGGAGCCTGCGCCGGTCAACCAGCGTCGCCGCGCTCGGCGCGCCGGTGACATCAGCTGGCCGTACTGGCCGGCGGTGGCGACGCTCGGCTTCGGCCTCGTCATACTGCCGATCATCGGGCTGGTGACCCGGCTGGTGTTCGATCCTCCGGCGATCTTCTTCTGGTCCTTCGCGAGCGTCGCCGTGGTCGCCCTGCCCGTCGCGGCTGCCAGCCAGGTCGCGTCCGGCGCCGCACGCCAACGGGCCATTCGGACCCGCAACCAGCGGGTCCGGCAGGCAGCCCAAGCCGCGGAGCGGCGATGGCAGATCGAGCGGCTACACAGCTTCACCTTGACTGCGGATGGGCCGCGATCACCGTAGGTGGATGTGGCGACGTCGAAGGCAGGTGGGCGGTGACCGGGAGTCTCCGGCCGGGGCGGGCCGGGCGCGACGACCGATACCGCTACACCGGGGTTTCCAGGGAGGCCACCCGGCGGCCGCCCTGAGCGACCGGTAGTCCCTGTGCGATCCGGTCGTAGCAGCGCCGCTTGTGTACACCGCACTCGACGGCATACGGGTCGTCCGGGTCGGCGTCGACGAGCACCTCCACGACGAGCAGGTCGGCGAGCGGGACGTCGGGGGTCGGATCCTCGATGCGACTGATGGTGTCGCCCGGCAGGTCGATGTAGTCGGGGGCGAGGGTGCGACCGTAGAGGCAGCCGCCGACCAGGTCCGGGCAGAACCCGTCCCACATCACCGTCACCCGGGTGCGCAGGTCACCGTGGATCATCACGAGCTTGTCGGTCATGTCGCCGACAAACGTCTCGACCTCGACGTTGCCCTGCACGAGGAGCTTCGAGTCGCAGCCCAGGTAGATGTTGGCGGCGCGGAGGTCGCCCAGCACGATCAATGCGCTGGCGCCGTCGTCCCAGTCGAAGATGTTGCCGTCGACGGTGAGGTCGCCATCGACGATGTACCCCGTGGCGGCGTCCGGGGTGGTGTCGCGCCACGGGTGCCGGTCATGGCCGTTGAGCTGGAAGGCGCCACTGACCTGGGCACTGCCCGGATGGAGGATGTACTCCTCCTCGTGCAGGTTCCGGTAGGACGACTCGGCGAAGCCGCGGCTGTTGAACAGTGCCTTTGCCTCGCCCCACGACAGGTAGCTCGTCTGCATGCCCGCGACCGTATCGATCAAGACCAGGCCGGAGAACAGCGGGGCTCGCCCGGTCGAGGGCAGCTCCCGGAAGCCACGTTGCCGTGCATCTGCCGGCTACTCGGATGGCCGGGCCTTGGGTGCCGCGCGGACGTGTACCCGTTCGCCTTGTCTGCCGACGAGGCTGAGGTATTCGACAGGGCCGGCGCGGCGCTGGCCAGTTCCTGGCGGGCTCGCCGGCGCTGGCGGTCGATGGCAGCCGCTGCCCGAATTCCCTCGTTGATCTGCTCTTCACTGTGACCGGACCAACAGGACGGCCCGCCCGTGTCGGGGCTCTGCGAAGTTAGCGGGAGTCGCTGCGAGGATAGGCGCTCTCCTGCCTAAACACACCTCCAGAAACCATTCCGGAGAATAGTGTCTAGAACGTGATGAAAGGAGGTGATCCGGTATGGCCAGACCGGGTGGGTCGGCCGAATCTGTGGAAAGCCAGCGCCCAGGGCACGTGGGCTTCGTCGAACTGTTCTTCGACGTGGTGTTTGTCTTCGCGTTCACCCGGTTCTCCGAGCGGCTGGTCGAGCATTTCACTCTAGCGAATGCCTGGGCAACGCTGGTGCTGATGCTGGCCATGTGGTGGTTTTGGTACCGGGTGGTGTGGACGACCAACCGGTACGACCCGGACCGACCAGCCATCCAGCTCATGGTCATCGTGGCCATGCTCGGCAGCCTGCTGCTGTCGGTCGCGGTGCCCGCGGCGGCTCTCACCGAGCGCGGTGTGGTCTTCGCCTGGGTCTACGTCACCGTCCAGGTGCTCCGCCCACTCTGGCTCCTGCTACTCGGTAACCAGGACGGTTACCCCCGACTCGTCCACATCCGGATCCTCTTCTGGGCAACCATGTCGGCGGTGCCCTGGATCGCCGGAACCTTCGTCCAGGATGGCGCGCGGTTGGCCCTGTGGACCGTGGCGATCGCCATCGACTACGGCGGAGGAATTCTCGACTTCCCGACACCCCGGCTCGGCCGCGCCGGACTCCGCGGTCAGCCGATCGCGGAGGAGCACCTGACCGAGCGCTGCCGCCAACTACTCATCATCGCGCTCGGTGAGGCGGTCTTGGCATCGGGTATCCAGTTCAGCCCATACGGCTTCGAGCGGGACCGGACGGTGGCGTTGCTGGTGTCGTTCGTCATTACGGTGCTGCTCTGGCAGCTCTACTACTACCGGGCGGGCGCAATGTTGCGCGCCGCCATCGCCTCGGCCTCAGCCCCTGCCCGCGTTAGCGAACTCGCGGCGTACGCACACCTGGTCATGGTGATCGGCATCAGCCTCAGCGCCGTGGGCGACACGCTGATCATCACGCAACCCTTTGGGCATACCGAATGGGCCTGGATCGCGGTTATCTTCGGTGGACCCGGGCTCTTTCTGATCGGGCGGAGCATGATCGACTACGCGGTCTTCAGCCGCGTCTCCCGGTCCCGTCCGATCGGGGTGCTCCTGCTCGCCGCACTGGCCCCGGCGGCGCTCAGGCTGCCGCCGGTCGTGGTCGCCATGCTCGCCGCAGTGGTACTGGCCGCGATCGCCGTTTCCAACGTGGTTGCCTGGCGGTTGGCCCCGCGGGCGCTCACCCCGCCACGCATCCGGCCCCACTGACGCCCGCCTGCATTTGGTGGTCCGGTGTGCGGCTTCGATACACCTAATCCTCGCGGCAGGGCGCGCCGAGAGGTTAAAGGCCTGCGGTGGACAGGTAAGACCGGCCATCCATGCCGTCACCGCGCCGAGAAGCAGGAATCCACCCGGGTGCTGCGCGCTGCGCGGAGGGAATCCCCGTGCTTCGGGGCGGGGAGAACATCACATCCAGATGTACTCTTCAGCGATGGCGCCGTCACGCCACTTCGCTACGGTCACCATCCGGCTGCCGTCTTCCAACTCGCCCACCACGCAGGTCCAGTCTCCCGATCCGAAACCGATGGGGTGCGACTTGATTTGGACCGGCCTGCCACCGGTCTGCTCGGCGAACGCCTTCATGGCATCGATGTGCTCCTGGACGCCGTGAGTCTGTGGTTGCCCTTTCATTTCCACGAGCACATCATCAGTGTGGTGGTGGGCGAATACGCCGTTCCAGTCCGCCGGGTTCCATCCCTTGAAGTCGAGCGCGTCCATGCTCTTAAGGTTGCGGGTGACCTGGTCGTCGGTCATTACGCGATCCCCTCCACGACCCATCGGCAGTACGCCCGTGAGTAAGCCTATGGCGACTTACGGGATCTATCAGGCGAATCGTGAGTCATCGGTCCTCAGCCTCTAAACTGATGACCGCGCGCAGTGCCCGACGGGCAACCAGGCGCGAGAGGACCGACCGGCATGGCGCCAGCAAGCGCTACCGGGTCCGCTACATCGGCCCGGCCGGCCGGGAGCGAAGCCATTCCTTTCCCGACCGGGGCAGGCGAGAGGCGGAAGGCTTCGTCGAGTCCGACATGCCGCGCGGGGCGTACGTCGACCCGGCGGCCGGCCGGATCTCCTGCGCCGAAGGCTGGCTTCGAACCCGCAGCTTCGATGAGTAGACGCGCGCACACGCCATCGATCACCTGTTCCGGCCAGGAAGGTCGACGGTCCCGAGACGGTCTGAGACCATCGGTAACTAGGTGACTACGCGGCGAGAAGTGTTTCAACGTTGATACGTCGGGCGGCTTCGCGTTCGGTGGCGTTGTTCCACCGGATCGCCTGCCCGGTCAGACGTATCGACATAAGTCGATGTGGACCTCCACCTACTACAAGGTCAAGAGCCTGCCGCCGTCGGCGCGGGCAATCGACGACGCCCGCTGCTGGAGCAGATCCGGTGGGGTGGACCGCCAAACATGAGACGTACCTGCGGGGCAGCCAGCGCACCGACGAACGCGGGATGTGCGCGTTCAACACGATCTACCCGGGCTGGTACGCCAGCCGCACCGTACACATCCACCTCATCGCGCACCTCGGCGACGGCTGGGTGACCACGCAGCTATACTTTCCCGACACGATCACGGACGAACCGCTGCCGATCAGGGCGACCTGATCGGCAGCGACTGCGGCATCCGCGCGAATGCAGCAGTCTGGCCCTGTGAATCCCGGTGATAAGTAGTGATCTACCGGCGGCGGCCGGACCGCCGGGGTTGTGCCCGGGCGACCCACCAGCCGAGCAGAACGATGAGCACCGAAACCCCGAGCTTGATCGTTAGGCTCCAGATCAGCGCCGCCGAGCCGTTGCGGGACCAGTCCCACCACAGAATGCCGCCGAGGGCGAGCAGGACGACGAGGGCGGCCGCGACCAGGCGCAGGCCGACCGGCCTGGTCCGAGGTGAGAGCAGGGCGGCAGCCGAGAACCCGGCCAGCAGCAGGAGGACCGCCAGGAGGGTCAGCGCGACCGGGACCGCGGGCACCAGCAGAGAGACGGCCAGCAGGACAGCGCCGGCCGCGACGGCGATCTCGACCGCATGGGTGCCCATCGCGCTGCGGCGGGTCAGCAGGGCCACCATCGCCCAGACGGCGAGGGCGTAGCCGCGAAAGGCGGAGAGGACCACGGCCAGCGGCTTGATGCGGGCCACATCGCCGGCGACGTTGGCCAGGACGGTGGCGGTGTGCGACATGGTTCGCGCGAAGGTGTCACTTCCGACGTCGCTCTCGATGCGTTCCCTGCCGATCTGCGCAGCCTCGTCCCACAGCCGCCACAAATCCTGGGCCGACATCTGCTGACCGGCCTTCCGATCGGCGGCGTCAAAGGACTCCAACCAGGCGGTGCTTGTCCCGGCGCGATCGTTCCCGTCGGCGCGTACGGCGTCGGCGAGGCCGGGTAGGTCCGCTCTGAGCACCGCCGTCTGGATCGGTCGGGCGATGGCGCGGGCGCAGGCGCCCAGCGCCCGGGCATCCGGGTCGGTGAGAATCTGTTCCACCTCGCGTTCGCACACCGCGCGGTCCTGCGCCCACTGCTCGGCCAGCCACCCTCGGTCCGACGACTGGTCGGGAACCGCACATCGCTCGAACGCCTCCACCAGCTGGACCACCGCCTCGCTCTGCGCCGGCCGAGGGCCGGCGCAGGTGGCCGACCCCGGCGCCAGCAGGCATTGCCGTAGTCGCTCCGGTGCCAGCAGGATCCGGATGAGCTCTTCGACGGCGTCCATACGGCCGTGCAACCAGTCGTTGAGGCGCCAGGAGCCGCGGTAGAAGGCACCGAAGTGGTGCAGCTGGATGCCGGTCAACCGGTCCGGGTGCAGCGAGGAGACCTTGGCGAGTTCCACCTCCTGCTCCGGCTCCTGACTGGCGCTGGTGAAGGCGAGCTGTACGACGTCGAGGCGCAGCATGTTCCGCAGCACCGTCTCGTCGGTTGGCCGCATCGGGACGAGGAACCGGTGGAGTGCGGAAAGCCGCTCCGTCCACTCGCCATCCGGATCCAGCACGTCGTTCCCTGCCTCGCTCACCGTCTGAAGGGCGGGGGCGACCGAGCGAACGCTCCGGGCCAGTTCGAGGGCTTGTCGGTGCAGCCGCGCCCGTCGGACGCCGTCACCGGGAACGGGCAGAGCGTCCCAGGCCGCCAACGCCGCGGCGAGCCAGCGTTCGAGTTCGGGCAGGTTCTCGGCAGTCCGGTTCAGCGAGCCCCGACGCGTGGGCATCGGGTCGATACCGTACTGCGCCAGCCCGGCCGGCGCGGTGGACCAGTAGCGGTTGAGATCTTCCCGGTCAGCGTAGATCTCCTTCAGCGTGGCGGCCGCCCTCTCCCGGCAGCGCACGATCGCCGCCCGCTCCGGCGTGGCGAGGTGGGCCAGCCAAACCGATCGTTTGAGCAGGTCAACCGTCATGTCGGCCAGGCGTTGGACAGTGGTCTGCCCCCAGTCCCAGCCCGCTGCGGCTCGCTCGAGCGCTTCGGTGAGGGAGCCCTTCGGGATGAACGACATGCGCTGCCGCCGAAGCGCGGCAAGCATCTCGTGCCCGCTCCACTGCTCGGCGGGTCGGCCGCGCTGCCCCGCCAGCAGCAGCGGAGCGATGGTGTTGGCCGCATTCTCGACCCGCACCTCCAGGTATGCCGGCCACGCCCCGTCGGAAAGCTGATCGGCGACGCCGACCATCGCCGTCGCGAACCGGTCACGTGCCCGGCGACGTGCCCGCACGGTGGCGTTACGGTTGCGAATCTCGGTGAGTTCCCGGGAGACGGAATCTGTCGCGCGCAGCCGGGTGAGGAC
Organism: Micromonosporaceae bacterium KJ-029; assembly: GCA_005402585.1. Classification (GTDB taxonomy): domain Bacteria; phylum Actinomycetota; class Actinomycetes; order Mycobacteriales; family Micromonosporaceae; genus Micromonospora. The sequence goes on from BIFP01000062.1 coordinate 11,716, forward strand.
TCCGAGCAGCACCTCGCGGGCCGACGGGAGCGGCGACCCCAGCCCGACCCCGTCAGCAGGCCCGGCCGGCGAGTCGGCTGCGGGGGAGGGGCAGAGCTGCTCGCCCGGATCCGGGGCGACGTACGCGAGCACCCGGCGCACCTGGAAGCCGGCGGTCTGCCGGTACACCGCCTCCAGCGCGGGGCGGATCGGCTTGTTGAGCAACACTCCGCCGTCCACCACGTGCTGCGCTTCGCGGAAGTTCGCCCGGCCCGCCGCGGACTCCCACCGCAGGTCCCCGCCCGGATCTCCAGGGCGCACCCGTACGAAATGCGGCTCGAACGCGCCCGGGAACGAGGAGGTGCATCGCGCCGCCGCAGCCAACTCCCCGAGCACGGCTTCGGCGGCGAGGTCACCGCTCACTGGCCGGCCATCGCGGTAGCCCGCTCGAAGATCGGCGAACCGGAAAGTGGCGTCGTGGTCGGTCTCGGTGATCGCCACCCCCAGGTCGTCGGTGAACGTCGTGGACCGTCCCTGCCAGAGCGTCCCGGTCAGCACCAACTCGATCGGCGTACGGTCGTCAACGATCCGCCTCGACGGTGGGCCAGCGTCCGAGATGAGCTTCTCCAGCGCCTCCCGCACCTTGGGAAGGAAGTAGTCGTCCCCCTTGAGCAGGGACTTCGGACTGCGCGTCAACGGGTCGCGCAACAACCGGTCCAGGCTGCCGTGTTCATGCCACAGGTCGCGCATGACGGACAGGTCCCCGCCCCGCGCAAGGCCCAGCGCGAGGAAGGCGCCGTTGAGACCACCCGCCGACGTTCCCGAGATGACATCGACGCGAACGTCGGCCCGCAGCAGGTCCAGCAGCGACGAGTACGGCGATCCGGGGTGCGTGCGGGCTGTGGCCAGCCGGAAGATCTCAAGGGTGACGCCGCTGATCCACACCGCCAGGCTGACTCCACCGGTCATCACCACGGCAAGGCGGATGTCCTGTCGGTCGGCTTCCTCACCGGGAGAGGTCGGCCGTTGCCCCGCCTGACCCTCAACTGAATGCGCCATCAGCTACCCGGTGACGCGACGAGCGGCGAGCGAAATCGGGTAAATCGTTCGTACATGCCCCAGATGGTACGACGTAGGCTAGATATAGTGTGCGAAGTTGTTGCCCCGGATCCGCCCGGGTGCGACGCAGCGGCACAGCGTTCCTCTGGGACATGGCTGCGACCCACGCGGCCGCCCCCGGACCTGTCGCCGTCAGCGGACTACAGGCTCGGGCTGACGGATTCGGTGACGACACCAGTCAACTGGTTGAAGACCTGTTGGTGGGTGCCAGGAGACATCCCGTGCCGTGCTTCCCATAGCCCGCCCGGCGCCTGCTCCCAGATCGCCGCGTACCGGTCCTGACCGTTGACCTCGTACCCGCTGACCCGGCGCAGCCGGTAACCCTGGGCGGCGAGTTCGTCGAAGGTGCGTTGGTAGGCGTCGGCGGTGAGGCCGTGTCGGGCCTGCCAGGCGGGTCCGGGGCTTTGTTCCCAGATGGCCGCGTACCGGTCCTGTCCGTTGGAGCCGTAGCCGCTGACGTCGACCAGCCGGTAGCCCTGGCCGGCGAGCTCGTCGAAGGCGCGCTGGTAGGCGTCGGCGGTGAGACCGTGCCGGGCCTGCCAGCCAGGTCCCGCGCCCTGTTCCCAGATCGCGGCGTACCGGTCCTGACCGTCCACCGTGTATCCGCTCACGTCCACCATCCGCAGCGCCCCCTCGAGGATGGTGACGTTGTCGCCATTGATTCGCAGGTGCACGTAGGTGGTGTTGTCGACGAAGGTGTCCTCCGGGATCAACCGCTGGGCGTTGGTCGGAACCAGGTTGGCGCCCATGTCGCAAACCTCCGTCGGTTAGTTATCGAACCACGATGTCACCCGCCCCGGAACCGACCCGAACGCCGGACCGATGGCGCGCTTACCCGACGCCCCAGGAGAGGTAACGCCGCAGGTGGGAGAAAGGCGAAGTGACGTCGATACGGGCAGCCTTCGCAGCGCAAGGTCGTTGAGCCGAGACCTGTCGCGCAAGGGCTCGCCGTGGAGCAGCGCTCCCGGCCTCACGGGTGGGAGCATTCGCGGCGTAGCTCAAGGGCGCGAACCCGCCAGGACAATGACCCGAGACTGGCGCGCGGTACGCCAAGCGGCCCCAGCCTCACCGTCACTCGCGCGACTGAAGCTGGCCGATGAGGAGACGGGCTGCGGCAGCACCCGCACCAGCACCGCGACACCGGCCGGGTTGAACGCGGGCCGCGCGGCGGGGTCGACGTCTCGCCGGTGAGTGCCCAGAACTCGGGGAGAGTGACTCGATCAGTTGTCACACTCGGGCTTCCACGCGGCAGCCGACCAGGCTAACGGGCGGCGCTACCCCCTGGCCGGTATGCGCGCGGTCGCGGTGGTGCTGTGCTGGCTGGCGCGTCGTCGTTCGGGGCGAGCACCGACTGGCTGCACGACCTGGACGACGCCGCCCGTGCCCGGCTCGGATTCACCCATGGCGTCCCGGCTGGTACGACGGTGTGGCGGTCGCTGACCCGCTTGGACGCCGGGTTGCTCACAACCGTCGCCAGGTAGCTGCAGGAGATGACCGTCTGGCTGATCGCCGAACGGGTCACGCACGCGGCGATGGAGTCGACGGGTGCACTGGCGGCCGGTGTTTCACGCCTTGGCCGAGGCGGACGGGCTGGAGGTCCTTTCCCACAAGCGCGGTCCTTCGGCTTGGTAATCCAGCGCTGCCCGCTTCCGCGCCCCTGAAACAGCCCGTTGTTTGCGTTGGTGGCGCCGGTCCATACCCGACGGTGGATGGGGACACTGAGGACCAATCGAGATGAAGCGCGCATGTTCAACGTCGTAACCAGGCCTAGCTCGGTGACCTCTTCGGCGAACCCGAAGAGGCCATCTACCATCTCGCGTCATTCCATCGCTAAGCGTCGTTCGAGCCAGGTGAGCAGTGCGGCGAACGCCGGCGACATGGTCGTGTCAGACTGGGTAAGGACAGTGGAGCGGTCGACGTCCTCCACCGTAATCGTGTAGCTGAGCGCGTCCCTGGCCTGTCCGGGTCCGTCTTCCTTGACCGCCTGGGTGGTCTTTGCTGCTTCCACCAACCGGGCCAACTCTCGCGCTGCCTCTTGCGGCAGAGCCTCGGCATCCACGACTCGAGGCGGGAGGCGCAGATTGATCGCGGCCGCCTGCCCACCGTGGGTCGCCAGGGTCACCTTCATCCGACGCTCCGAGCAGTCCGGATCGTTCTACAACCTAGGAGTAGCACGCAGACGGTCACGGCTTCGGCGTCAACACACTGAGGCCCTCGGCCAGCGCATTCACCTGAGCGGCGAGGGCCTCGATCTGCCGGATGAGGGCTGGGATTGGTGTCCCGTCGTGGACCAGGCCGTCTCCCCGACCCGCCAGGACGGGTACTCGCAGGGCTTCCGCGCCCCCCGGCACGCCGCTGACTCGTATGCCGACCTCGTTCCACGCTGCCAGCACCGCCTGCTGCTCGGCGCTGCCGGCTCCGTAAAGCTGTCCCGCCTTCAGATAAGTGGTGTCGGCGAATTCCTGGAACTGGGTCTGAGGGCTGGATGCCTTGAGGGATTCATACCAGATGTGCCCGGGCGCATCCCACGCATAACCACCGATACCCATTGCTGTCAAGTAGAAGGCCCTGTTGGGGATGCCAGAGTTGACATGTACTCCACCCATGTCACCCTGTTCGGTGTCCGGCAGTTTGACGTAGTGGCTCATGTGGTCGGGCTGTGGATCCTTGCCGAGTAGCTTGTTGTCGTAGGCCGTTCCCGGTGCCTTCATCGACCGCAATGCGTCCGCCTTGATATTTGGGGTAAATACGTCTGCCCCGATCAGCCAGTCCGCCTCGGCGGCCCTTTGGTGTAGCGTCCACTGCTTAACCATCACCCCGAAAACGTCCGACAGTGACTCGTTCAGCGCACCGGACTGGTTGTGATAATCCAGGCCGGCCGTGTGCTCGGTGACTCCGTGGGCAAACTCATGGGCGATTACTTCGCAGGATCCGGTGAAATCTGTGAAGACGCGCCCGTCTCCATCGCCGAACACCAGCTGTTGCCCGTCCCAGAATGCGTTGTTGTAGTTCGTTGCGAAATGCACATAACCTTGCAGTCGCATTCCTCGATTATCTATCGAATTGCGGTCGAACACCTTTTTGTAAAAGTCGCGGGTCGCGCCGATTGCGTCAAAGGCCCGGTTGGCCGACGCATCGGCGACAGGCGGATCGGACTCCGACCTGACCAAGGTCGCCTGCGGGAGGAAGCGGCTGTTGCGGCAGTCGAAGATCGTTCGACGACCGTTGGCGGGAGCGGCGGCTGAGCCAGCGAAACTTGCTCGCACGGCCCGCTCTCCACGCAGTTGGGCTGTGCTTATCAGCGTGTTCAGAGCGGCTTGGCGGATCTCTTCCTCCCCGCTCTCCAGGAGCTTTTTCAGGATGTAGGGAGGCGTGATGCAGTTCAAACAACGGCGAGTTGTGGTCATGGAACACCTCGGAATGGCCGGGTCGCGTCAGGTAGGGCCGAGCTTACTCGTTCACCTCCGATAGTTTTCGCACTTCAGGGGGATAAGGCCCTCCCGCTACGCCGGTCCGCGGTGACACGTGTTGTCGCCTCGAACTCGCCGATGGATTGCAACGGAGGCGTTTGCCTGGCGACCCGTGTACAAATGCGAATCTTTGATGATCGTTGTTTGTCCTGCCGTGAGGTAAGAGATCCGCAACGGCATCAACGACGCCCTCATCGACGTACGGGCCATCAGCGGCGCGCACGTGCTCGCTGTTTCCGTGCGGACGACGGCGTGCCGCTGGCTGGCGCCGTGCTGGTCGTGACCCGCCGGGTGGTCGGCCACGGCTCGCGACCGCCGATGGGCCGGACGCCACGTGATCCGAGGCGATCACTTTCGTGAGTCTGGACGCCAGACCACGCGGCAACCGGCAGACTTCTGTCCGAGTGGGGCTCGTCAAGCGAGTCGTGTACTCGTTGGCGCACGAGCAGAGGGCCGCAGCGCGTTGTGCGATCAGGTGCCGGAGGTGGGTATGCCGACAGTCGCCAATCTGCCGACACCAACCTTCACCTTCGATCCAGATGCACCGGGCGCCTGCGTCGCCGGAGTGCGGCCGTACCGCTCCGGCTCCTATCGGCTCGACGCCGAGTCGGCGTCCGGCAAGCTGATCGTGCACAACTATGGACACGGTGGCGCCGGCATCACCCTGAGTTGGGGCTGCGCCGCCAAGGTGAAAGGGATCGTTCAGAGTCATATCGCCGCGTCGCATGAGACGGAAGTCGCGGTGCTCGGCGCCGGCGTCATGGGCCTGACCGCCGCGACGCTGCTGCTCGACCTCGGCCTCACAGTCACGATCTATGCGGACCGCATGCCGGCCAAGACGACGTCGTGGAAGGCCGGCGGCCAATGGGCCGTGTCGATCGTCAAATACGACGGAAAAGAGCAGGAGCTCAAAGATATCCTCAAGACCTCGTACGAGACCTTCAAATGCAGCATCGGCAAAGGCTTCGGCGTGGTCGAACGGCCCAACTACAGCCCCATCCCCGCGGAGAACCTCGAGGTGGTGATGCGGCTCGTGCCCAGGCTGCTGCCTCCCCGGGAATTCCTGGAGCGGCTGCCGTTCGAGCACCACACGCAGTCCGGATACAAGTATCAGACGCTGCTGATCGAGCCGCCGACCTTTCTGCAGCGGCTGGAGCAAGACCTCCGACAGCGCGGCGTCACCTTCGTGCAGCGGAAGTTGGCCAGTAGTTCGGAGGTGGTCACGTCGTTGTCGCAGACCATCGTCGTGAACTGTACCGGGCTCGGGGCGCAGACGTTGTGGCATGACACAAAGGTTGTCCCGATCACGGGACAACTCGCCATGCTGCCGCCGCAGCCGGCGCTGCAGTACCTGTACAGCAAGAACGGCTACCTGTTTCCGCGCAGCGACCACGTCGTCATCGGCGGCACATACCAGGAGCACGTCAACAACGAGACGCCGGACAAGGCGTTGTGCAAGCTGCTCGTCCACTACCTCGCCGCCCAGTTTGGCAAGGCGACACCGATCCCAATCCCGGACGTCCACGTCCACCACCCGCGCAACGCGCGGATGGTCGACCCGACCACGCCGGCCATGCTGTTCCCGATCGACTCGCCCGAACGCCAGGCCCTGGTGCGAGCGACATAATGCCCTTCACCGTCGCCGACTACGTCCTCACCCGGCTGCGCGAGCAGCAGATCGACACCCTGTTCGGCGTACCCGCGGCGTATTGTGCGCCGCTCTTCGACGCCGCCGCCGCCCGCGGCGTGACGTCGGTCATCGCGGCCAGCGATCTCGAAGCGGGCTACGCCGCCGACGGGTACGCACGCACGAAGGGGCTCGGCGCCGTCTCTGTCGCCAACGGAGTCGGCACACTGAGCATGATCAACGCGATCGCCGGCGCATACGTCGAGCGCAGTCCGGTCGTCGTCATCAACGGCGGCCCGACCGCCCAACACCTCGACAACCTCAAGAACTTCGACGTCCTCTTCTCGCACTCAATCGGCCAGCCCGACACCGACCTGAACGCCTACCGGCTCGTCACAGGGAGCGCGACGCGCGCCAGCACGACAACCCAGGTGCCCGCAGCGGTCGACACCGCGCTCGCGACCGCGATACGGAAGAAGCGGCCGAGCTACGTCGAGATCAGCAAGGACCTCTGGACCCAGGACTGCACACCTCCGGCCGGACCGATTGACCTCACCAACCCCACAGCCGGCACCGAGCAGCAACTCGCGACTACGATCGTCCAGCTGATCCGCGCCGCGACCTCACCGCTGCTGCTGGTCGGCGCGGAAATCCAGCGATACGGGCTCGCCAACCAGGTCGCCGACCTGATCGCAAAGCTCGGCGTCCGGTGGTCGACCGCGCTGCTCGCCAAGTCGACGCTTCCCGAACAGGGCAAGGGCTGGGTCGGCGTCTACGACCCCCCACAATCGATCCCGTCGGCGGCACAGGCGGTCGAACAGGCGGACCTGCTGGTGATGCTTGGCGCGGTCTTCCCGAACGGCTATGCGACGCTGGTCACCACCCGAACCGCCAAGATCGTCTCGATCTATGACGGCACCGTGCGGATCAAGGGCAGCCAGAAGCGGAACGCCGAACTCCGCGCCCTGGTGGCGGCCCTCGTCTCCCAGGCCGCGACCGCACCGCCGAAACCCGTCCCCGCGGGAGTGGTGCCGGCCGCACCCCCGCCGGCCACCGGCGCCTTGACCTACCGCCAGGTGTTCGACCGTATCGGCGCCGCGCTGGACGACTCGTGGCTCGTCGTCCCCGACACGATGCTCGGTGTGTACTCGGCTGCGAACCTCCCGGTCAAGGGCCGCGACGGGTTCCTGTGCAGCGCCGTGTGGGCCTCGATTGGGCATTCGGTCGCCGCCGCCGTCGGCGCGTCCTTCGGGTCGAACCGGCGGCCACTGGTCATCTGTGGCGACGGCGGCTTCCACATGACCGCGCAGGCGCTCTCCACCATGGCGCGCTACGGACGCAACCCGGTCGTCATCGTGGTCGGCAACGGCCTCTACGCCTTTGAGCAATTCCTCGTCGACAAGACGTATTTCGGCACTTCCGCCGCACACCCGAAACCCTACGTCGTCCTCAATCCATGGGATTTCGTCAAGTTTGCGGACGCGCTTGGCGTCCACTCCGCCCAGTCGGTCAAGACGGCAGCGGCGTTGGACTCAGCGCTCGCGAGCGCAAAGGCGTCGAACGGTCCGGCACTGATCCATGCCGAGGTGAATCCGCACGACCTGCCGGCAGAGCTTTCGTGACCTCCGGCGTGGCAAGCGCTGCCGCAATGATCGACGGTGGGAATTCGGACTTTCACCGACTACCAGCCGCAGGTTCTGCCACCACGCCTGCAACTGTTGCTTGCTATTTTCGCCAGGCAGGGGCCATCCGCTCGGACATTTCCCGCCAGAACGTCCGCAGGTCCTGCCGGTTGACCGCCTGCCAGTCCGCCCGCCCCGGGCGCGAGCGCCCGGCAAGGTCGATTTGGTGGGCGCAGAAGGCCTCGTCCATCTGGTACGGCAGGTCGTCTCCCTTTGGCGGCAGCGGGCACAGCCGGAATGGGCAGTCGTCGATGCAGGTGGCGCCCGGTTGTACGTCGTGGGCCTGGCGGCGGCTCAGGTTGACCCGCATGGCGGAGCGGTCGATGGTGAGGCACGGGGGCAGCTCGGCCCGGCTGGCCCGGGTGAGCCGGCGCGCCCGCTGGTCATTGTCCCGTCCCCGGTCGGCGAGGTTGAGCAGCAGCATCACGTCGGCCAGCAGCCGTTGGGCCCGCGGTTCCAGGACGGCCCAGCCGTGCCAGGCCGGCAGCCAGGAGGCCTGGTGCCGGCGTATGCCCGGCTGAGGGCTGACCGACCCGATCCGCCCGACGATCTCCCGCTCGTCCAGCCAGCAGTGCCGCTCGGGGTGGCGGTCGATGAGCGCCTCGACGCACAGGTCCGCGACCTCGAGGACGAGAGGGTGAGCCGTACCGCTGCCGGGCTGCGGGGCGCGGAGCCCGCCACCGGCGATGGAGGTCCAAAATCCCACCAGGCCGCGCGGGTCCGAACCGTGACCCCGCTTGCGCAACGCTTCGCCCGGGTCGCGGGGGAGGGCGAGCAGGGTGAGCGCCTGGATGAGCATCAGGTGGGAGTACCAGAACCGGGAGTGCCGCAGCGCCTTCTCGGCCTCCTCGATCAGCACACTGCGGTGCGCCGGGTACGTGCGGCAGTTGGCCGCCATCCGGAACCCCTGCGCCAAGGTGATCTCGTAGACGCGGGCCCCCTCGCGGAAGTCGGTGGCCAGGCGGTCGACCCAGCGGCGCAGGGTATCCCGGGCCACGCCCTGCCAGTCCGGCTCGTCAGGGGTGCGTGTGGCATCGGTGAAGAGGAACAGCGACGGGGCGAGCCAGGTCCGCAGCTCCTCCAGCCGTTCCCGGCCCTGGGTGTCGGCCGCCTCCGGCGGCTGGTCGAGCAGGTCGCGCAGGGAGCGGACCGCGGCGTTGCCACCGCTGGCGATCTGGCGGGCCGCAGTCAGCCGGGGCAGGTAGGACGTCTCGTACGCCATCATCTGAAATAGCTGCCGGTACTGCGGTGTGGGCGGCTGTCTCCGGAATCCAGTGGGCTCCGGAGGCCGGTCCCGCAGTTGCCGTGCGGCGTCGCCGTACCGGTGCACCAGGGCGATCTTGGCGTCCTCCAGCGGGCGGTCCGTGACCGAGCCGTCCCCCTGGTAGTTCGGCCAGGTGCCGCGGATCGCGTCGGCCAACGTCCGGTGCGCCGTGTGCCCGGTGGCGGCGTCCATCTCCAGCGCCGCCGCGAACAGCTCCAAGGCTCGGGTGCGGTTGCGTGTCCCGGTCGCCGCGGCGCGGAGCCGGTGGACGAGAGCGATGGACCGGTCCTGGGTGATCCTCGCGTCCCGGTGGCCCGAGGACGGTCTCACCGTCTGCCACACGGCGTAGCGGAGCCGGAGCAGGATCCCACGCTCCACTGACGGCGTCCGCCGCCCGTTCAGCCGTTCGAAAGCGCCCGCGCTGCGGGTGTAGAGGGTGAGGGCGGCGAGCAGTTCCCGCCCGGGGCCGTGATTGCGGGTGAAGGCCTGCTCCAGGAAGTCGTCGTCGCGCAGGGCTGCGGTGAGGTAGCGCGAGCCGAGGTACGCCTGGACCACCCCGTTCTGGAAACGCACCCCGTCCTGCCGCTTCACCACGATGTTCAGCTCATCCCCGGTGGTCTCGGCGAGGCCGAGGTCCTGCGGGTTGTCGGCACTGAGCTTGTGCAGCCGGGCCCGGAGCTCGGCCAGGATCCACTGCCGGCCGGCGTCCTTCCCGCCGTCGGTGCTCACGAGGTCGGTGGTACGCACCGACAGCCGGTTGTCGCGCAACCCGATGCAGGCGAGCGCGGAAAGCACTTCGATCGCGTCTGTCCGTTCGGTCTGCGGCATGCCGTAGTCCTCGTACAGATCCCCGGCGACGATGGCAGCCCACCACTCCTCCAGCAGACACCAGCGCAGCCCGGATCTGCCCTGGTCCGTCGGCCCGACCCGGTCCAGGCGGTCCACCTCGTGGAGCTGGCTGATGACCCGCAGGTAGAACGGCGAGTCGGCGACGTCGGCGTCCTTGACCAGCTCGGTGATCCGGTCCCACTGCTGGCCACCGTCCGGGCGGTGGCTGCGGGTCCGCACGTACTCCAACGCCGCGCCGATGGAGAGCGGCTCCAGTTGCAGCAGCAGCGCGTCCAACCCGCGCAGCGGATCGTCCGGCCGTGAGGCGACCACCAGGGGGAGCCGCTCGCGGACCGCGCCCCGCACCGCCTCGCGGAGCACACTGTCCCGGTCGGCTGGCTGGTCGGAGTCGGCGAGCACCTCCTCCAAGCCGTCGGCCAGCACCACGATCCGGTTCTCCAGCCACAGCCGCCGCCACACCTTGTCGGCCTCGCTGGCGGCGTGCAGCTGGCTGTCGATTGTCTTCTGGAACTGTTCCAGGGCGAGCTGGTGGAAGTTCAACTTCGCCGGGTCCGTGACGGTGCGCAGGTCGATCCCGACCGGCACGACGTCGCTGGCCATCAGCATCTCCGCGAGGCGCACCAGGGTTGCGGTCTTGCCAGTGCCGATGCCGCCCACCAGCAGCAGCGGCCGCCGACGATGCTCGTCGCGTAGCCGCTGGACCATCAGTTCGCACAGTTCGTCCCGGCCCACGACGTAGCTCGCGCGGCTGTCGCGTTCGGCGGTGGGAAGCACCATCCGGAGATTGCGCAGGGCATTGCGGTCGTACCAGCGGCGGACCGGGACGTATCGCCAGAACAGGAAGACCGCGAGGCCCAGCGCCAGGATGAGCGGCCCCTTGACGAAACCGTCTACCTGCCCGCAGTAGTACGACCTCGGCTGGTCCCCGGCACACCACTTCGCCACCCGCAGGAAACCGGGCTCGTTGTTGAGGATCGTCAGGACCAGGGAGAAGACGGTCCACACCACGAGCGCCCCGGCGGTGGCGACAATCGTCCACCGCAGGCCCCGGTGGTGCCGCCAGCTCATCCGGTGGTCGGGCCGCTCGTCCATCCGGCGGCGGCGGCTCCGCTCGGCCTGCCGTTCCCGTCGGGTACGCCACCTGCGCCGGCGCTGGCGCATCCACAACTGGGCCGCCCAGACCGGACCACGTTTCGGCCCGCGCATGGACACCCCCATGATCCACATGGTCGGTACCGGCCTGAGGAGGCGATCCCCCCATCCAGGCCCAGGCTAGTGCTCCCACCCAGGAGCCAGCGCCACGTTCCGGCAAATCCCGCGGCCGTCTGTCGACGACACAGCTTCCCTCCGCCGGCGCTGGTCAGCATGTCTCGGCCCACCTCGATCAGTGCGGCCAGCGACGCGATCGTGGTGAGGGTGACGAGTCCGAGCACCGGTGACCATCGATTTAGATGGATCATTCCCTGCGCGACGAGGACGCCGAGGGCGAGGCTGAGCGCGACACCGACGACGAATTGGCTGGAACCATCCGGTATCCGGATCAGACGCGCGCAGGCCAGTCCCGGCGCCACGGCGAGGTAGCCGAGGACACTGACCGCCCGCAGGATGCCCGACACGTCCCAGACGACGAGGGCGAGAACGCCGCAGCTGGCGAGGAGCGTCACCAGCGCCGGCCATGGCGTACGGGACGGGAAATCCGCCAGCGAGGAAGCGGCCCGCTGGCCGGGTGAACCTGAACGGGCATCTCGGCCGAGCTCGGCGAGCGCTGTCACCGGTCATTCCTGGTTGGTGAGCGTCCGGGAACTCGGCCGGGCGCATGGTCACAAGACGATGAAGCGCGGTGTGTGGTGGATCGACATGGAGCGAGCTCCTGGTAGATCGGCGGTTGTCTAGGCCAGCCGTTTACCAGGAGCTCGTTGTGTCATTGTCGCCTGCGTCCGACCTATTCGGTAGGTATGTCAGAGCCGTTGACCTGCGGGTTCTATCCTTCGTCGTGGCTTACCGATGCCCAGTGGGCGATCATTGAGCCGTCGCTGCCCGCGGCGGGTGACACCGCAGGGCGGGGCGGGCGGCGCCAGATCGGCGACGAACAGGACGGCGCAACGTCTCGAATCCCGAGGCATGATCCAACGCTTCCCCTGCCCCGAGGACCGACGCGCGACCAACGCCCGCCTCACCGACGCCGGCTGGCAGAAGGTGCGCGACACCGCTCCTGGGCACGCCGCCGCCGTCCGTGAGAACGTCATTGACGCTCTCACAGACGAGCAGATTGCCCAGATGGCGGCCATCACCGACGCGATTCTGCACCGCCTCGACCCCAACGGCAGCCGCTCGGCGATTTACCAGCGTTACGACCCGAACCCTCGCCGGTAGGACCACCGACCACCGGGCCCAGGAAATGAGGACGAACTGGTTACGCCCATGCGGCCGACCTCTCCACCGACAACGCCCTGCCGGTGGAGAGGCAGCACGCCGGGGCGGAAAGAGGGACCTGGTGTCAGCAGCGCGTGGCAACGACCACGCCGGTGAGGCAGAGCGCGCCGCCCAACAGGGCGAGCGGCGCCGGTACCAGGGACGAACGGCAACAGGGCCACGGTGCCGGCCAGCGCGCCGAGCCGTGATCAAACTGGCCGCGACCAGAGCGGACGCCATCGCTGACATCCGCAGAACCGGGGGACCGGCCTTCGACAGTGCCGCTCAGCGGGCCTTCTTCGTCGCCCGCTTGCGGGGCGGCGTCAACAGTTCGGCGATCGTCGCGATCGCGGACGGCACCAGGCGGTAGTACGCCCAGACGCCCCGCTTCTCGCGCTCGAGCAGGCCGGCCTCGGTGAGGATCCGAAGGTGATGACTCACGGTCGGCTGGGAGAGACCAAGCGGTGCGGTGAGGTCACTCACGGACGCCTCGCCCTCCGGAGCGGACTGGATCAGACTGAGCAGTCGCAGCCGGGCCGGGTCGGCGAATGCCTTCAGCACTCCCGCGAGCCGCTCGGCGTCAGCACGCTTGATCGGTTCGCCGGCAAGCGGCGAGACGCCCGGCGTAGATGTTTTCGCAGTTGCCACGTCGTCCATCGTTGCACCAACACCATCGATAGACCGCTGGAACCAGAACCCGGCCACCATCAGTTTGCGGGTAGGCGCTGTGTCGGCCGTGTCTGCGGCCGGATGGCGAGTCGTTGCGGTTGTTCTCGACGGCGCAGTACCGCCCGATGCCGGAGTGCGGGATGCCTCGGCAGGACCAGGGCTGGTCGTCCGCCGCCTCTGATCATGGCGGGTGTCCTGCCGGCGATCATGTGGACCGGTCGCGTCAGGCCATCCGCCGACGTAGGCCGCACCCGCTGACCTGCGCTCGAACTTCCAGCGGACACCCGAAGGACAGCGCCGGGCCGGCCGCCGGTTCAGGGGCAACCCTGAACCGGGGCTCCGGGCCGACCCGCAGCGGGAAATCCGCTGCTTGTCCGCCCATGGGAGGACGGATCCGGCCGGCCCGGCCCCGGAGGATGGGACCAGCCCCGCCGGCCAGCGGGGCGGCGGGGACACCGCAAGCAGACGGAAGAGGTAGACGTGACCGCGATGGTAGGCCAGCAGGTGCAGGCCGCGGCCACCCTGGTCGCCCGCCCAGACGTCATCTTCGCCGACGAACCGACCGGCAACCTCGACTCCCGCGCCGGCGCCGAGGTACTGAACTTCCTGCGCAACTCCGTCCGCGAGCACGGCCAGACCATCGTCATGGTCACCCACGACCCCACCGCCGCCGCGTACGCCGACGGGGTCGCCTTCCTCGCCGACGGCCAGATCGTCTCCGAGCGGATCGAGCCAACCGCCGACACCGTGCTTGACACCCCGACCGAGACGGCGGCCTGATGTTCCGCGCGACATGGAAGAGCCTCCTGGCGCGCAAGGTGCGCCTCGTCCTCTCCGGCCTGGCCGTGGTGCTGGGCGTCATGTTCGTCTCCGGCGCGTTCGTGCTCACCGACACGCTCGGTCGCTCGTTCGACTCGGTGTTCAGCGATGTCTACGCCTCGACCGACGTCGGTGTCACCGCCAGGCCCAAGGTCGCGGTGAGTGAGTTCGAGGGCGAGCAGGTGCAGGCCCCCTTCCCCGCATCGGCCGTGCAGACTGTGCGCGAGGTGCCCGGTGTGGCCAGCGCGTACGGCATGGTGGCGGGCGATGGCGCCCGGGTCATCGGCAGCAACGGCAAGGTTCTCACCTCGTTCGGACCGCCACAGCTCGGTGGCAGCTGGATCGGTGACCACGAGGACATGATCGAGTTGCGGGCGGGCCGCGGTCCCACCTCCGACGACGAGATCGCCGTCAACGCCACAGTGGCCGAGGCCGCGAAGATCAAGCTCGGGGATCGGGTCGGAGTGCTCACGCTGGAGCCGAAGCGTGACTTCACCCTGGTCGGCATCTGGGGCTACAGCGGCGGGCGGGACAGCCTCGGTGGCGCGCAGGAGGTGGCGTTCACCGAGCCGGTCGCACAGCAGTTGATGCTCGGCGAGACCGGGGTGTTCAACAACATCACCGTGCGCGCCGACGACGGGGTCGACCCGGCGGCGCTGCGTGACGCCATCGCCGCCAAGCTCGGCGACGGCTACGTGGTCAAGACCGGCGGGCAGCTTTCCGAGGAGGCCTCGTCCGGGTTGAAGGAGGGCCTGTCCTTCTTCAACAACGTCCTGCTCGGCTTCGCAGCGGTGGCCCTGTTCGTCGGTGTCTTCCTGATCCTGAACACCTTCTCGATCATCGTCGCGCAACGTACCCGTGAGCTGGCGCTGATGCGCGCCGTCGGCGCCAGCCGCCGGCAGATGATCGGTTCGATGCTGGTGGAGGCCGTGGTCATCGGACTGCTCGCCTCGGTGTTCGGCCTGGGCGCTGGCATCGGCGTCGGCGCGCTGCTGGCGTATGTCTTCGGACAGGTCGCCGGTGATCTGGGGCTGGCCGGCGTGGGGGTGCCGATGGCCGCGGTGATCAGTGCGATCGTGGTCGGCCTGCTGGTGACGGTGGTCGCGGCGATCCTGCCGGCCGTGCGTGCCTCCCGCATCCCGCCGATGGCGGCGTTGCAGGACGTGGCGACCCCGGATCGGCCGCTGACCAGGATCTCCGTGACCGGCGGGATCGTCGGCGCGGTGGGGGCAGTGCTGCTGGCTCTCGGCTTGACCGAGAACGTCGGCGACAACACCCTCGTGGCGATCCTCGGGGGCGTGCTCGTCTCGTTCATCGGCGTGGCGTTGCTGACCCCGTTGCTCAGCCGCCCGGTGGTGTCGCTGCTCGGGGCGCTGTTCTCCTGGTCGGTGCCGGGCAAGCTGGGCCGGCTCAACTCCGGCCGCAACCCGCGCCGCACCGCGATCACCGCTGCCGCGCTGATGGTGGGCATCGCCCTGGTCACCGGAGTAACGGTCATCCTGGACTCAGCCAAGAGCAGCCTCTCCGAGCGGGCAAACGACGCCATCAAGGCGGAACTGATGATCTCCGGGGTCCAGTCCGGACCCCGCCCGCCCAGCTTCGACAAGGCGGTGCTCGACCAGGCCGCCGACGTTCCGGGCGTCCGTGCCGTCGCCGGGCTCTACACCGACCAGGCAGTGGTGGAGGGTGAACGTACATTCGTCGGGGCGACCAACAGCCTGCCCGCACTTCGTGACGTCTTCCAGATGAAGGCCACCGCCGGCAGCGTCGATACCCTCGGTGCGAACCAGCTCGTCGTCGACGAGGACACCGCCGCCGACCGCGGACTGTCGGTCGGCTCGACGCTGACCGTGCAGCCGTCCCGCGGTGAGCCGACGACCTACACGGTGACCGGGATCTACGGCAAGGTGGACCTGTTCGGCGGGTTCGTGCTGCCCGCCGCGGCGGCGGCCGACTTCACGGTCCCGCAACCCACAATGGCTGCCCTGCAACTGGCCCCGGGCACCGCCGTCGACCAGGTGCTGCCGCAGGTGGAGGCGCTGCTCGCGGACAGCCCGGAGGTGTCGGTGGCGGACCGGCAGGCGTACATCGATGAACAGACCGGCCAGCTCGACGTCATCCTCACGATGATCCAGGTGTTGCTGGCGCTGGCCATCCTGATCGCCGTGCTCGGCATCATCAACACCCTGGCCCTGTCGGTGCTGGAACGCACCCGCGAACTCGGCCTGCTTCGCGCGATCGGCCTGGGCCGGGCGCAGACCATGCGGATGATCACCGTCGAAGCAGTGGTGATCTCGGTGTTCGGCGCGCTGCTCGGGGTCGCCGTCGGGACCGGTCTCGGCGCCGCCACGGTCGAGGCGCTGAAGGAGGAAGGCATCACGACACTGGTTCTCCCCTGGTCCCAGATGGGGCTGTTCGTGGGCCTGGCAGCACTCATCGGAGTGGTCGCCGCAGTGCTGCCGGCGATCCGTGCCGCGCGGCTCAACGTGCTCGGCGCGATCGCCCACGACTGATCCAGGGTGAGGAAGGGCCCTTTCTCTTGTGCGGGATGCGCAGGGAAGGGGCCCTTCGCACGCCTCGCTCCCGGTCACGGTCCGAGCAGGGCGCATCTGAATGAGCATCCGGTAGGCGTCACGGCCGGTGGCGCTTGAGATTCGCATGATCTCCGTACTGGTCATGCCCTTGGCCGTGCGGCCAGCCAAGCCGAGCGGCGCTCGGCTTCCTCGCCTGCGCCGTCGACTAACTGCGGCACCAATCAGCTAACTGCGGCATCAATCAGTGTTTTGTCGGGCGCCCGATGAGAGGACTTGCTACCTTCATGGGGGTCTGCCGTTATTGCGGCAGATATAGCCCGTTATGGGCGTATTCCGGGGGCTTCGATTCGTCGGACATCCCTGTGACACCTGCCTGGTGACCGGTCGGCCTCCGCATGGCCTGCACGGCAACGGGCGGTTCCCGCGTGGTTGGTGTAGGAGGTTTGCGGTTCCGTGCAGCAGTTAGGTTCCACCAGCACGTCCGTCTCACCGCTGCCACCGGAGCGTCTCCCGGACGGAGACGCCGTCGTGGGCCCGCCCCTCGTCGATCCTGCCGGCGGACGCCGGTACGAGGGGAGCGTGACGGGCCCGCGTCGGCTGCACCACGTGTTCGAAGCGGCGTGCGACCGGAATCCGTCGGCCCTCGCGCTCGAGTGCGGCGGCGAGTTGTTGACCTACCGCGAGTTGGACGAGCGCGCAAATCGGCTGGCCCATCACCTGCGGTCTCTCGGCGTCGCGAGCGGCGCCCGGGTCGCCATCCTGCTACCACGCTCGGTCGAGACGTACGTGGCGTTGCTGGGCGTGGGAAAGGCCGGCGCGGCCTTCGTGCCGATCGACCCCGAGTCCCCGGCCGACCGGGTTGCCTACATCGCCGAAGACTCCGACGTCGAGTTGGTGTTGGCCTGCTCGGCGCTCGCCGACCGGGTGAGCGGCCGCCGCGCTCTCGTCGTGGACGAGTGCGCCGCTGACCTGGCCGCGATGCCCAGCGACCGGCCGGACCTCGGCGGTGATGGCATCCCGGATCCCACCGCCTACGTGATCTACACCTCCGGGTCCAGCGGTCGGCCCAAGGGTGTGGAGGTCGCGCAGTCGAGCATCTGCAACTTCCTGGACGTGGTGCCCGGCGTGTACGACGTGCGCCCGACCGACCGGGTCTACCAGGGCATGACGATCGCGTTCGACTTCGCGATCGAGGAGGTCTGGCCGACGTGGTCGGTCGGGGCGACGCTGGTGGCCGGGCCCAACGACTCCCGCCGCCTCGGCGCGGAACTGGGGGACTTCCTGGACGAGGCCGGCATCACCGTCTTCTACTGTGTACCGACGCTGCTGGCCACGATTCCCCGCGACCTGCCCCGGATCCGGAACCTGCTCGTCGGTGGCGAGGCCTGCCCGGGGCAACTGGTCGAGCGGTGGAGCCGCCCCGGCCGGCGGATTCTCAACACCTACGGGCCGACCGAGGCGACGGTTACCGCGACCTGGGCAGAGCTGCGCCCTGGACGGCTGGTCACCATCGGGCGGCCGCTGCCGACGTACTCGGTGGTGCTGCTGGACGAGCAGCGGCGGCCGGTGGCCGACGGCGAGGTCGGCGAGATCTGCATCGGCGGCGCGGGGGTGGCGCGGGGGTACGTCGGGCGCCCCGACCTGACCGCCGACCGGTTCATCGAGCACCCGTTGGCGCCATCCGGCAGTCGGCTGTACCGCACCGGTGACCTGGGTCGGCTCACCGCCGACGGCGAGATCGAGTACCTCGGCCGGGCGGATTCCGAGGTGAAGATCCGTGGCCACCGGGTGGACCTCGGTGAGATCGAGAGCGTGCTGCTGGAAGACGCTGGTGTTTCCGAGGCCGTGGCGGCACTCGTACCGATCGCTGACGGCCCGGACGCCCCCCGCGAGTTGGCCGCCTACCTCGTACCGCATGACGGCCACGAAGGTGGGTGGGAGGAGCTGACCGCCCGGCTCTGCCAGACCCTGCAGACCCGGCTGCCCGCCTACATGGTGCCGTCCTTCCTGGATGTCGTGACGGCCCTGCCGACCATGCCCAGCGGCAAGGTCGACCGGAAACGGCTGCCCGCGCCGACCCGGCGCCTCACCCGCGCCGCCGGCCCGGTCGTGGCCGCCGCTGGCGAGTTGGAGGAACAGGTACGCGCGGCGTGGGCGGAGGCGTTCGGCATCGAGCCCGAGACGCTCTCGGTCGAGGCGGACTTCTTCACCGACCTCGGGGGACATTCGCTGCTCGCGGCCCGGGTCGTGTCGCTGCTGCGCGCCCGCGAGGTGGGCGTGAGCCCGGCGTTGCGTGACCTGTACGCACATCCGACCGTACGCGGCATGGCCGCTCACCTTGCCGCCGCCCGGCGAGTGGATGGGCGGACCGCTCCGCCCCGCCCCGCCCCGCTGCGGCACCGCAGCCGGCGGATCGCCCTGGCCGGATTCGGCCAGGGGACGGTGATCTACCTGCTGTTGCTGGCCGTCACGCTGCCCGTCTCCTACGTCTACACCCGCAACGACGGTTTCGTGTCGACCCGCGTGCTGGTGGAGCTGATGGCCGCGATCCTGCTCAGCTATCTCGGGGTCCGGTGGGTGCTGCCGGTGCTGCTGGCCCGGCCGCTGGCCGTGGGCATTCGGCCCGGCCGGTACCGTCTGTGGGGACCCACCTACGTTCGGCTCTGGGCGTTGAACGCCCTACTGGCCATCGGGCCGCTCGCCGTGCTCAGCGGTTCGCCGCTGATGGCGACCTACCTGCGGATGCTCGGCGCCCGGATCGGGCGCCGGACCATGATCGCGACCAGCGCGATCAGCCTGCCGGCGTTGATATCCATCGGGTCGGGCGCCTCGATCGGGTACGGCGCCTCGCTGCGTCCGTGGCGCGTGGAGGACGGGTGGGTCGTGATCGGGCGGATCACGGTCGGACCAGATGCCTTCGTCGGTGCGAACGCCATTCTCGAAACCGACGCCTCGGTCGGAGCGAACGCCGGCCTCGGCGAGCAGTCGGTCCTCGTCCACGGCGACGCGGTGCCATCCGGAGCGCGCTGGGCGGGTTCACCGCCGGCGCCGACCCGCCGGCTCGCCCCCACCGTCGAGGCCATGCTCAGTTACCGCCGCCTACACCGCGGCTGGCGCCCGCACCACGTCGCCGCCGCCCTGGTTGGTCTGATCGGCCTCGAACTCGGGGCGATCGCGGCGGTCCTGCCCAGCGTGGCGCTGGTCTGGTGGGTGCTCCTGAGCCACGGCCTGTTGGCCGGCCTGATCGCGACCATCCCGGCGGGGATCGTCTACGTGGCCACCGTCTGCGCGTTCGTCGCCACCGGCAAGCGTCTCGTGCTGCCGCGGGTACCGGTCGGCGTCCACCACCGGGTGCACTCCATGCTCGGCGTGCGCAAGTGGATCGCCGACAAGCTGCTCGAGTTCAGCCTGACGTTCACCAACTCGCTCTACGCGACCCTCTACACCGGGCCCTGGCTGCGACTGCTCGGTGCCCGGGTCGGTTCCGGCGCCGAGGTCTCCACCGCCGCGCACCTGGACCCTGACCTGCTCACCCTGGGATCGGACAGCTTCGTCGCGGACATGGCCAGCCTCGGCGCCGCGACGTTCGCCAACGGCCGAGTCGCATTCCTGCCCACCACGGTCGGCAGCCGGGCCTTCGTCGGGAACGCCGCGTTCGTACCAGCCGGCACGGTGATGGGCGACGGTTCCCTGCTCGGCGTCAGCACGCTGCCACCCGACGGCGGTGTCCCGGAAGGCACCTCCTGGTTGGGCTCACCGGCGATGCACCTGCCGGTACGCCAGAGCAGCGGTTCGTTCTCCGAGGAGCAGACGTTCCGTCCACCCCGCATCGTGGTGGCCCGCCGGCTGTTCGTCGAGTTCTTCCGCGCCACCCTGCCCGCATCGGTGCTCGGCGCCAGCTTCTACCTCTACCTCCTCGCGCTGTCCTGGCTCGCCAACGGCCGGGACCTGCTCGTGCCAGCGCTGGTGTCGCCCTTCGTCGCGATGCTGTCGAGCGTCGCGGTGATCGGCTTCTGCGCGGCGACCAAACGCAACATCGTCGGCACCTACCACCCCCGGGTGGAACCACTCTGGAGCACCTTCGTCCGGCGTACCGAGTTCGTCACCGGCATGTACGAGGCGGCGGCCGTCCCCGCCGGCGTCGGCCTCCTGGTCGGCACGCCCTTCCTGCCGCCGGTGCTGCGCTGGTTCGGAGTGCGCGTCGGCAGACGCACCTGGATCGGCACCACCTACCTCACCGAGTTCGACCTGGTCGATATCGGCGACGACGCGACCGTGGGCACGGACGCGTCGCTGCAGACCCACCTGTTCGAGGACCGGGTGATGAAGATGTCGATCGTCACCGTCGGTGTCGGCGCCACGATCGGCACCCGCGCCATCGTGCTCTACGACGCCGTCGTCGGCGACAACGTCAGCCTGGGCTCGCTCTCGCTGCTCATGAAGGGCGAACACCTGACTCCCGGGACCCGGTGGCGCGGGATCCCCGCCCAAGGAGTGCTCGCCCGTGACCCCGACGAACAACTGGCGGCCTGATGCCACCGTGCGGTCGCGTACCGCGCTAACTGACCCCGTCCCATCTCCACTCGCCAAGAAGAAGGACCGTTCAATGAACAAGGCACTGCTGGTTTCCGACGCTGCTCACTACCGCGTCGACTACGAGATCAACCCGTACATGCACACCGCGGTGCAGCCCGATCAGGCGGCGGCGCTGGCCGAGCACGAGGGCATCATCGCCGCGCACCGAGCGGCGGGCCGCCGCATCGAGTACGTGGCGTCCGCGCCGGAGTGCCCGGACATGGTCTTCACGGCGAACGCCGCAGTGGTGTCGGGCAACCGTGCAGTGTTGGGAGCACCGCCGCCGGAGCGCAAGTCCGAGCTGCCGTACTTCCAGGAGTGGCTGATCAACCACGACTACGAGATCCTCGAAGCGCCGTACCCGTTCAGCGGTCAGGGCGACGCACTCGTCTGCGGCGACCTGCTGCTCGCCGGCTACGGACAGCGAACCGACCGGCGGATGCACGCCCTGCTCGCGCGGGAGTTGGGCTACCAGGTCGTCCCGCTGCGCACGGTGAGCCCGCGCTGGTACGACCTCGACCTGGCGGTCGGAGTCGTCGAGCCCGGGCGGACGCTCGCCTACTGCCCGCAGGCCCTCGACGAGCCGAGCCGCCGCCGGCTGCGCGGACTCGGCCTCGACCTGATCGAAGTCGATGTCCAGGAGGCGGCTCGCTTCGCGCTCAACCTGATCAGCGACGGCACCACCGTGACCATGACCAAGGGGGCGCCCCGGCTGGCGGCCACGTTGCGGGAACGCGGCCTGCGGGTCGTCGAACTCGATACGACGGAACTCGCGAAAGGCGGAGGTGGGGTCCGCTGCACCGCGTTGACCCTCGACAACCCGCTGCCGGCGAGACCGTGATGGCGCCGGGAAGCTTCGGCCGCCTGCTCGCCGCCGGCGGCAGGGCACTCACGGGCCGTGGCCTGACGACCCGCTCGCCACTACCCGAGCCGACCGAACCACCGGTCGCACTCGTCTACCGGGGACCGGCGACGCTGCCCGGCTGCCCCGAGGCGGTGGCGGCGTTGCTCAAGTCCAGCCGGTGGGGCTTCGACGTCCGGTACGTCGGCCCGGACGAGGACCTGCCGCTGACCCCCCAGGCCCTGGCCGGAGCGGCGCTCTACGCCCAGCCCGGCGGCGGCACCCTCAAGCGCGGCTATCGGCACCTGAAACGCCACCGCGACGAGATCCGGCAGTTCGTCCACTCCGGCGGGCGGTACCTGGGGATCTGCCTCGGCGGCTACCTCGCCGGAGCCACCCCCGGCTTCGCTCTCCTGCCCGGAGACACCGACCAGTACATCGCCTCCACCGCCGCCACCGTGGACTCGGACAAGAGCACCGTCGTCCAGGTCTTGTGGCACGGCCGGCGGCGGACGCTCTTCTTCCAGGACGGCCCGTACTTCTGGCTGCGCCCGAACGCCCAGGCCGACGTCCTCGCGACCTACCCAAACGGCAAGATCGCCGCAATGGTCACCCACTTCGGCGCCGGCCGGGTGGCCGTCGTCGGCCCCCATCCCGAAGCCACCGACGACTGGTACATCGATGCCGGGTTGCGCGTCGCCGGCCGGCTCGGCACAGATCTCGGCAGCGACCTGGTCGACACGGTGATGAAACCATGACCCAAACCCTCCACCTCAGCCCCAACGCCCTCGCAAGGCCCACCGACAGGCCCCCCGCGACGCCGGTCCCGCCGACCAGGCGATCGCGGCTGCTCGGCGTGGACGCCGCCCGGGGCGTAGCACTGTTCGGGATGATCGCCGTGCACTCGTTGTACGCGGCGGATGCCGCCGGTCGGCCAACCTGGTCGTTCACGATCTTCCAGGGGCGGGCGGCTGCGCTGTTCGCGGTGCTGACAGGGGTCGGCATCGCGTTCCTCACCGGCCGGCGGCGGGTCCGCCTGACCGACGGCACGGGTCACGTTGCGGCGCTCGCCGTCCGGGCCCTGGTCATCGGCGCGATCGGCCTGGGACTGGGCTACACCGACGCCTCCCTGGCGGCGGTGATCCTGCCCTCCTACGCGGTCATGTTCCTGCTGGCGATCCCGCTGGTGTTCCTGCCGACCTGGCTGGTCGCGTTCACCGGCCTGGCCGTGGCCGCCGGAGCTCCCGCGCTCCGCCAGATCCTGCTGCCGCAGCTGCCGGAACCGACCTACGAGAACCCGGGATTCGCACACCTCGTCGGCGACGCCGGCAGGCTTCTCACCGAACTGTCGGTGACGGGAGAATATCCGGCGATCGCGTGGCTGGCGTACCTGTGCGCCGGTCTGGTCATCGGGCGGCTGATCCTGACCCGGCTGAAAGTGATCTTCTCGCTGCTCCTGACCGGACTGACCCTCGCCGTCGCGGCGCCGGTGGCCTCGTGGGTGTTGCTGAACCGGTACGAGGGCTTGCGGCAGATCTGGTCCGCCCAGCCGAAGAGCGGACTGTCCCCGGCCGAGACAGCAGAACTTCTCACGTTCGGCGGCGACGGCAGCACGCCCACCTCGACCTGGTGGTGGCTCGCGGTCGACGCGCCGCACACCACCACGCCGCTCGACCTGGTCGGCACGACCGGGGCCGCAACCGCCACGCTCGCAGTCCTGCTGCTCGCCGCCCGCGTCGCATGGCCCCGCCCGCGTCGGGTGATCCGGGCCCTGCTGATTCCCCTCGCGGTGGCCGGCAGCATGACGCTGACGCTCTACACCGCCCACATCATGTTCATCAACTCCAATCTCGACAACTTCACGGCCATGTCCGGATACCTCGTGCAGGTCCTGGCCATCCTGTTGCTCGGAACCGCCTGGTCAGCGACCGCGGGTCGCGGACCGCTGGAGGGCCTCGTGATGGTGCTGTCCCGCGGCGCTCGTCGCCTGGCCACCCGGCACGCCAGCACGTACCGCGCCCGCCTGTCGAGCTACTGGGAGGAATCGCCGCGCGCCGGCCACGACCCGACTGGCGCGCAACCAGCCATGTGGCGCAGCGGCTGACCGGAGGCGAAGCGATATGAGACGGACCAGGTGGGGCCTACCGCTCGGCCAGACGCGGCAACTCCACAGGCGGCGTCTCCTGTTCGGTATCGGCGCCGCCGGCACGCTGGCCGCGCTGGGGTGGGCCGGCCTGTCGGCAGTCCTCGGAGGAGAGCGGCCGCTGGCGCTGGTCTACCGAGGACCGGCCGCCTGCTCCGGCTGCGCGGAGGCGGTGGCCGCCCTCCTGCGCAGCGCGCCGACGCCGTTTCGCACCGACTACTGCGGCCCGGACGAGCAGCGGCAGATATCGCGGAGCACGCTGGCCGAGGCAATGGTCTACGCCCAGCCCGGCGGCGGCAACATCAGGCCGGCCTGGCGGCAGCTGCGCGACCACGCAGAGGACATCCAGGACTTCGTCCACCACGGCGGCCACTACCTCGGCTTCTGCCTCGGGGCGTACCTCGCCGCCACCCAGCCCGGCTTCGGACTGATCGACGGCAGCGTCGATCAGTACATCCGCACCGACGGGGCGAGCGTCGACAGCACCGACGACACGGTGATCCAGGTTCGGTGGCGCGGCCAGACGCGGCACATGTACTTCCAGGACGGGCCCACACTCGAGCTGAGGCCGCAGGCGCCGGGCACGGTGCTCGCCACCTACGACACCGGGGCAGCCGCCGCCGTCGTCACCACCTTCGGCGCCGGGCGCGTCGGGCTCGTGGGCCCCCACCCCGAAGCCGACCGGTCATGGTACGCCGAGAAAGAACTCACCAACCCGGACGGCATCCGCTTCGACCTGGGCCACGACCTTGTTCAAAGCACGGTGGACGCGACGACCCCGGCGTCTGGCGGGGGCTGACGACGGATCAGAAGGGCTAACGCGGTGTCCACCGTTGGCCGGGTTGGTGCCCGCCCCACCCACATCCCGAGGGAGCCTGATCACTGTGGGCTGCGAGCGGTGGCCAAGCGGATGAGTTCTGCGGCGGCCCCGGAGGGCCGGACGGAGGAGTGCCATACCGCTCGGAGCTTTCGTTCCAGGTTGAGGCCGCTGACCTTGACCTCGACGAGAGTTCTGGTGGCGAGTTCCGAGGTTACTGCCAGGTTGCTGAGTACGGCGGGAGCGAGGCCGGCCGACGCCGCAGCCTTGACTGCGGCCGTGCTGGCCAGCTCAAGGTGGGACTCCCCGAGCTCGACACCTACCTGGGCCAACGCGCGGGCCAGCGTCTGGCGGGTCCCCGACCCTGACTCGCGGACGACGAGGTCAGCCGCTGCGAGTTCGGCTGGTTCCAGGGGGCGGCGATGGTTTGCCCACGGGTGAGCAGGGCTCACCACGACCACCAGACTGTCGCGCCCGACGGTCGTTGACGCCACCGACCGTGGCAGAGCTGGGCATTCGACGAATCCGAGCAGGACCTCGCCCGCAAGCACCTGTTCGAGCACCTCGTCGGAGTTGGCGACGGCGAGGCTGACTCGTAGGTCAGGACGCGCCTGACGGAAGTCGGCGAGCCAGCCGGGCGCGAGGTATTCGGCCACGGTGAGGCTTGCCGCCACGGACAGGTGCGGACGGCGTTGCGCGGCGAGCGACCGGGCCCCGACCACGATGCGGTCCACTGCGGCGAGCGCCTCACGGGCCCACTCCACGACGGCGCCGCCCTCGGTCGTGAGCCGCGAGCCGCTGGGCGTTCTTTCCAACAGGACGACGTCGAGTTGGCGTTCCAGCCGCGCGATGGCACGACTCGCGTTGGGTTGCGCGATGCCGACGGATCGGGCCGCCGTACCGATCGACCCGCCCTCAGCTACCCGCACGAGTAGATCCAGAGCGGCTAGGTCGGGGCGGGCGGAGGTCACTCGCGAACCGTATGAGCAGGTCAGGGCTCATGTCAAAAGCGCATGACCTCGTAGTCGATCAACGGCTACCCGCCGGAGAGCGCCTGGACGACCGTAAGAGCGTGCTCGCTGATACGAACATGGCCCCTGTCGTCAGGTCGCGAAACCGAGTCGTGGCAGCCGGGCCGGGGGTGGCGGTGTCCCTCGCCGGCGGCGTCGGCGCCCTCGCGCTGAATGTCATGCTGCCGCCGGTCAGCGCACTGCTGATCGCCCTCATTCTCGGCGTCGCCTTTGCGGGCTTTGGTGGTGTCAGGCAATCCCTTTCGGCTGGCCTGGCCGTCGCCTCCCGCCGCATTCTGCGCATCGGCGTCGCCCTGCTCGGCCTGCAGCTTGTGGTGGGGCAGTTACTCGCCCTCGGCTGGGAGGTGATGGTGGTCGCGCTCGTGGTGGTCGTCGGTGGTATCGCCTTCACCGTCTGGGCTGGTGCCGTTCTCGGCGTTCCGCCCGCGCGGCGCCTGCTCATCGCGTGCGGCTTCTCGATCTGCGGAGCGGCGGCGGTCGCGGCGGTCGACGGCGTCACCGAGTCCGACGAGGAGGACATGGCTGTCGCGCTTGCGATGGTGGTCACCTTCGGTAGCGCCGCGATGCTGATTCTTCCGTTCATCGCGCTTCGGATGGGCTTCGCCGAGCGGGCGGCGGGAGCCTGGATGGGCGGGAGCATCCACGAGGTGGGTCAGGTGGTCGTGGCCGGTGGCCTGATCGGTGGATCGGCTCTCCAGGTTGCCGTGGTGGTCAAGCTGGCCCGGGTGTTGATGCTGGCTCCCGTTCTTACCGTCGTGTCGTGGCGTGCCAGGGCGCGTGCGGTGGCTTCCGCCAGCCGTCCACCGGCGCGGGTGCCGCTATTCGTGGCGATGTTCGTCGCGTTGGCGGTGGTGGGCAGCGTGGTGTCGGTACCGCAAGGTGTGCGTGACGGCGTGGCGGTGGTTCAGTCGCTGGCCCTGGCCGCCGCGATGTTCGCACTCGGCTGCGGCATCAACGCCAGGGCACTACGCCGGCTGCGGCGCGCCGAGGTCGCGCTGGGGTTCGCCTCGTCGGCGATGATCGCCCTGCTGGCGATGCCGGCCGTCATCCTCCTTTCGTGAGCCGCCCCGCCGCCCAGCAGGACCATTAGCTGTCAAGGCTTCTCGGTGGCCTGCCTGGGCCTGGGCCGGATGTCATCGAGGGAGAGCAGTGCGGTCGCGGCGGTGCTGGGATGCCGTCCGCTCGCGGTCGCCACGGCGAGATGCCAGTGCGGTGGGTCGGTGATGGGAACGAAGCGCGCGGCCGTCCGCTTGGTGGTGAAGATCTGCGGTACGACGGCGACGCCCAGCCCATGGCTGACCAGGTCGAGCAGCCAGTGCACGTCGTTGACCTCGAACGCGACCCGCCGTTCGACCCCGGCCGCGACCATCGCCTGGTCGACCGCGTCCCGGCTGATCCAGCCGGGGGAGAAGTCGACGAAGATCTCACCCGACAGGTCACGCAGGTCGACTCCGGGGCGGTCCCGGAACGGATGGGCGGGGCCGCAGGCCAGCACCAGCGGCTCGGCGCGCAGCGGGGCCAGCGCGACGCCGGGCACCGTGCTCGCGGGCGCCGAGACGAACGCCAGATCGAGGTCGCCGGTGCGGACCCTTTCGATCAGGTCGGGCGAGCCGCCCTGCCGTAGCCGGATCTCGACGCCGGGGTGGGCGGTGTGGAACCGGGCCAGGGTCGCCGGGAGGTCGACGGCGCCGAGGCACTGCAGGGTGCCGACCGCCAGTGTGCCGCGCAGCAGCCCCCGTACCGCGGCGACCGCGTCCTTGGCGGCGGCGACGTTGGCGAGGGCGTGCCGGGCCTGGGTGAGCAGGGCGCGGCCCTCGTTGGTCAGTTCGACGCTGCGGGTGTTGCGGACGAAGAGGCTTGCGCCCAGCTCACGCTCCAGCGAACGGATGGACGTCGACAGGCCGGACTGCGCCACGTGCATCCGTTCGGCAGCCCGGGTGAAGTGCCGCTCCTCGGCGACCGCCACGAAATACTCGAGCTGGCGCAGCTCCACGATTCATCACCAACACCGATTGCCGGGATCAGATCCTTCTGTTGGACAGCTTAGCCGCCAGGGTGGAGGCTGGAACCCGTGCGCCGCGGGCCGCCGTCCGCGTGCGTCGAATCCGAACCGCTTCGAGGAGGAGCCTCCATGCACACCCGCCGCATCGGTGACATTGCCGTCGGCGCGATCGGTCTCGGCGGCATGCCGATGTCGATCGAGGGCCGGCCCGACGAGCAGCGTTCGATCGCCACGATCCACGCCGCGCTGGACGCCGGCGTCACGCTGATCGACACCGCGGACGCCTACCACCTGTACGCCAACGACGTCGGCCACAACGAGTCGCTGATCGCCCGCGCGGTGGCGACCTACGGCGGCGACACGTCCGACGTGCTGATCGCCACCAAGGGCGGTCACCTGCGTCCCGGCGACGGCTCGTGGACGCGGAACGGGTCGCCCGAGTACCTCAAGAGCGCCTGCGAGGCGTCCCTGAAGCGACTCGGCGTCGAGGCGATCGGCCTCTACCAGTTCCACCGGCCCGACCCCGAGGTCCCGTACGCGGACTCCGTCGGCGCGATCCGGGACCTGCTCGACGCCGGGAAGATCCGGATGGCCGGCATCTCCAACGCCAACCCCGAGCAGATCGTGCTCGCCAACGAGATCCTCGGTGGCCGGCTGGTGAGCGTGCAGAACCAGTACTCGCCGGCCTTCCGCTCCAGCGAACCGGAACTGGCGCTGTGCGCGGAACTCGGCATCGCGTTCCTGCCCTGGAGCCCGCTCGGCGGCATCTCCAACGCCGGCGCCCTGGGTTCGCGGTTTGCCGTGTTCGCCGAGGTCGCCAGGGAGCATGAGGTCAGCCCGCAACAGGTCTGCCTGGCCTGGATGCTGGCGAAGGCGCCTAACGTGATCCCGATCCCGGGCTCGTCACGCCCCGAGACGATCCGTGACTCCGTCGCCGCAGCCGAACTCCAACTGTCGGCCGAGCACCTCGCTCGCCTCGACCAGCCCTGACGGCGAGGCCCCACCCACGCGACCAGCGATGCCGCGTGGGTGGGGCCGTCGTCGGCTGGCCGGCCAGCCGCACAGGGCACTCGCCTCGCCACTGCGGCGGAAGCGGGACCTGGCGTCAGCGGCGCGTCGCAAGGACCACGCCGGTGAGGCAGAGCGCGCCGCCCAGCAGGGCGAGCGACGCCGGTACCTCGCCCAGCAACGCCCAGGACAGCAGGACGGTCACCGGTGGAGACAGGTAGGTCGCGGCGGCGGTGCGACCCGCAGTCCAGCGGGACAGCACGTATCCCCAGGTGAGGAAGCCGATCGCGGTGGGGAAAACGCCCAGGTACAGCATGCCCAGGGTGGCCGATGATGGCGCTGCGGCGAACTCCCCGAGGAGCGTGGGGGCGAACGGCAGCAGGGCCACGGTGCCGGCCAGCGCGCCGAGCCAGGTCATCGTCACGGCGTCCACGCGTGCCAGCAGCCGTTTCTGGAGGAGCACGCCGAAGGCGTACAGCACGGCGGAGAGCACCGCCAGCGCGACGCCGACCTGGTTGGCCTGCCCGGTGAAGCCGCCGGCGGCGATAAGGGCCACGCCCGCGAAGGCGACCGCCACCCCGACGCCGAGTCGGCCGGTGAGCCGTTCCCCCAGGACGATGACCGCGGCCACCGCGACGAGGATTGGCGCGACCGACACCAGCAACGCCGCCGTCCCGGCGTCGACCAGCCGCTCGGCGGCGTTGAGCGCCACGTTGTACCCGCCGAACCAGGCCACGCCCCAGAGAGCGATCAGCCCCAGGGTTCGGCCCCGGGGCGGGCCGGAGCGGCTGGGCGCCGGGCCGTCCAGCCCCGGTGTGGCGTGTCGCGGTCGCCTGCTGCGGCGTCGGGCGCCGGTGGTGAGTGCCACGAACACGCTCAGCGCGATGGATGCCGTCGCCATGCGGCCCAACGCCATGGCGCCGGGGGAGTAGTCGTGCCCGGCGAATCTGATACCGACGAACGCTGATGCCCACAGCAGCACCGTTGTCCCGGCGGCGGCGACGACCGGCCAGGATCCGGGCCGCCCGGCGGGCCGGGCGGGCGCCCGCGAGCGGGCGCGGGTGTCCTCGACGGCGGCCCGGGTGGGGGCGGCGGCCTCGGTCGAGGCGGTGATCTCCGGACAGGTCATGCCGTGATTCTCATCCGTCTGACTGTTCAGTACCAGCGACTGTTTCTTCACAACAGTTCAGTCGGGCTTTATAGTTGCGGGCGTGCTCGACGTCCACCGCCTTCGGGTCTTCCGTTCCGTCGTGGCGTCCGGGTCCGTTCAGGCGGCCGCCGCCAACCTGGGCTACACCCCCTCCGCCGTCAGCCAGCACCTCACCGCACTACAGCGCGAAACGGGCCTTACCCTGCTCGCCCGAGCGGGGCGCGGCCTGCGGCCCACAGCCGCCGGGCATGCCCTCGCCGCCGAGGCGGACCGGGTACTCGCCCGCCTCGGCGAGGCCGAGTCGCTGATCGCGGACCTGCGATCAGGACGCACCGGCGCCCTGTCCATCGCGTACTTCGCATCGGTCGGCGCGGCGTGGATGCCGGTCGTGGTGCGGCGGGTCACCACCGACCTCCCCGGCGTCCGGCTGGACCTGGAACTGCGCGAACACATTCCGGACAGCCGAGAGGAACGCGCCGACGTCCAGGTAGTGGTGGGACCCACCGGCTTCGACCCCGGGTCGGGCTTCACCGCCCACCATCTCCTCGACGACCCCTATGTCGCCGTGCTGCCCGCCGGGCACCGCCTCGCCGACGAGGAGGAGGTGGACCTGGCAGACCTCGCCGACGACCGCTGGGTCGACAACGACTTCGCCCGCGGCTGGTGCCGCGCCAACCTGATCGAAGCCTGCACCGCTGCCGGCTTCAGCCCGGTCTTCCGCGTCGAGGCGCACGACTACCCGACGGCGCTCGCCTTCGTCGGAGCCGGCATCGGCCTCACGGTGCTCCCCGCCCTCGGCGCGGCGAAGCTGCCCGACGGCGTGGCCCGCGTCCGGCTGGTCCGCCCCACGCCGATCCGCTCGATCTATGTGGTGGTGCACGACGCGGTCGAGCACACACCGGCAGTGCAGACCGCAGTCGCCGCGCTCCGCGAGGCGGCGGCCGCTGCGCACGCGTAGTAGGAGACTGCGTCGGACCGATCGACGTGCCAAAGATGAGTTCGCCGCCGGGCGAGGTCCTCCAGCTAATGCTGGCCCCTCCCGCGTTGCGTGAGATCTACACCGTTCTCACGGTCGCCGAAGCGGAAACCTGGTGCCATTGAACACCGCATCGTCTGGCGCGAATAGCTAATGATTAAAGCAATCCGAGGTAGCTGTTGTGAGACTGTGACCACGCTCAGCTGGCGAACAAGGCCCTCACGGGGAACTCGCCGCTCGAGCGCCAGGCGTTTACGATCTTCGCCGTGATGGCGCTGGCCGCTTGATCGAAGTTGCCGTCCTCGACGCGGGCCTCCATTGTGCCTGGATCGATCGCCAGCACGCGGTCGAATCTGTCCTCGAACCCGAACTCATATCTGACCTGATCGCCAACACTGTCGGTACGCCGTGCGACAACCATCATGCCCATCGCGAGTAGTCCTCATAGGTTGGGTCGGGTATCGACTTCTCCCAGTTTGATACCCGGTTTGCGGCTAGATGAGCTTCTCGATAGTCGGCCCCTGGGTGCTTGCGGTAGTGGCGAGACTCCGCTAGCTCATGCTCCAGGAGTACGAAATCTTCGGGTAGCGGACTTCCGCGCCGGAGGCGCAGCCATGCCTCGGCCATCGGCGCACTCGGGTCGTAACGCTGGTGGATGATCCCGCCAGTGTAATCGTCCATCGGATGCTCTTCGAAGAAGATGTGGCGGCGGATCTGATCTATCTCCTCCCGCGAGAACCCCTTGGAGCCGTCCAAGCGGGGGACATCGGCAGTATGCCGTGTTAGTGCATCGACGTCGTCTCGCTGGCGGATCGTGTCGTAAGCCGCTGCCGCCCACCGCTCTTGGCGATCGTAGTCCAGAGGGTTGCGAGGACGGGTGGTGTGTCCGCCGTGTATGTCGACGGCCTGTGCGCCCCCGCCCGAGTGGTGTCCTGGATTCCCTTGGCGGAGTTTGCCGAGGGCTTGCTTGAGTTGTTCGATGAGGTCGGCGAGGCGACGGATGTTGGGGATGATCTGGCGGAGGCTGTTGAGCAGCCCGCGCAGCAGCCTCGCGATCCGGGCCGCCCACGACGCCACCAGGGTCGTGACCTGCTCCACCACCAGCGGGGTGGCCAGTCCGGCGGTGGCGACGAGTTCGGCCGCGTACACGATGAGACGGGAGACGCAGGCGGCGATGGCGTCGCGGACCAGCAGCCGGACGGCGGCGACCAGGCCAGCGGTGCCCTCGGTGATGGCGGCCATCGCCTCGGCGCCTTGGGCGAGGCCGGTGACGGCCTGGCGTTGTTCGGCGGCCCAGGCACGGTAAGCGGGGCCGGCGCTGCCGCCCCAGCTTTGCAGGTCGATGTCGACGGCGCGGGCCAGCGAGGCGGCCTCGTCGCGCAGCGCCGCGGCGACGTTGCGCCAGGTCTGGGCATGCGCGGTGATCTGCGCCGGGTCGCCGGCGAGCCAGTCGAGTGCTTCGCTGAGCGGTTTGACGTGCTCGATGAGCCAGGCGATGCCGTACTGGAGCAGGGCGCCGACCGGATCGGAGACCAGCGCGAGGGCGTCCAGGCCGGCACTGACCACACCGAGGCTGCCGTCGATCCAGCTGCCGTTGGTGACACCCTGATGGATCAGCTCGATGTCTTCGAGGATCCACACGCCCGCCCATGGACTCGGCCCGGCGTTTACCGGGGCGGCGACGAGCGGGTTGCCGGTCACCCGTGGCCCCGTACCCGATCGAGGAGCCGTTGGGCGCGGATGTCGGTGGCCCGGTAGCGCTCGGCGCTGGTACGCAGCCGGCCGGCGGTGTCGCGGACCGAGCTGGCTGCGGTGCCGACGCCGTCAACCAGAACGCGTTGCAGATTGTCGAGCAGCGCCGGCATGATCGCGCACATTTGGCCGTACGCGTCGGTGCCCAGCCGGACGTGCTGCCCGGCCTGCCGGGCGGTGTCGAGGTTGCCGGCGTGGCGGTCGAGGCGTGCCGCGTGGACGGTCAGGTCGTCGGGGTCGACCTGGATGCCGTCACCGGCCGACATCCGGCGTGGGGTGCTCGGGGGCCAGCCGGCGCCGGTAGGAGTCGACGACGGCCGGTCCCGCCGGGTCGTCGTCGCCGAGCGTCTCGGTGGTCGCTGCGGTGATCCGTCGCAGCAGATCGGCGCGGGCGGCCCGGGTGGTCGAGATGACCTGCCGCGCGGTGTGGGCGCCGGACTGCTGCCGGACCCGATCGTCCAACCGCAGGTCGACCAGCAGGCCCGCCGAGTCGACGGTCACCTCGACCGTCCGATCCGGGCTGTGCGCGGTGCCGGTCAGGGACCGCATCCGCGCCGACAGGGCCTTGGCCCGTTCCGCCCGGTCGGCGAAGGACGACTCCCACTCGTCGAGCCGGCGCTGCGTCGCGTCCAGCCCGGCCTCGTCTGCCCACATGAGACCCTCCCCAGGGGACACCACCGGCTTCCGCCGACAGGGTCGCCGCCACGTTACCAACCGGTGACGCCGCGTGCTGTCCCCGATCGGTTCCGTGCGTCGCCGTGCCGCCCGGACGCGGTCCGGGCGTGGGTCAGCGTCCGGGCCTGCTCGGCGTAGGGCCGTTCTACCGGGAACGGGCGGCCAGAGGTCCCGGCGAGAGGGGACCGCCGACGCTGACCCGACCCCCCACGTACGCCATAGCGTGGGTTCAGCGTCGGACGAGGAGGTCGTGATGAGGGCTTGGCAGGTGGGCGACGTGATGACCAGGGACGTCGCCACGGTGGTGGAGGCGACTCCGTACCGGAAGATCGTCGACGTCCTCGCGGACCGGCGGGTCAGCGCCGTGCCGGTGGTCGATGACTTCGGGCACGTGCGGGGCGTGGTGTCCGAGGCGGATCTGCTGCACAAGGTGGAGTGGATGGGTGAGCCGCACGAGCGGCGCGTCTTCGAGCGGCCGAGGCAGCGGAGGGCCCGGCTCAAGGGTGAGGCGGGGATTGCCCGGGACCTGATGTCCGCACCCGCCGTGACCACCTTCCCGCACACCTCCCTGGTGGCCGCCGCGAAGCTGATGGACCGCGAGCAGGTCAAGCGTCTGCCGGTGGTGGACGACCTCGGCCGGATCGTCGGCGTCGTGACCCGTGGCGACCTGCTGCGGGTGCACCTGCGCCCGGACGCCGACATCCGCGACGATGTGGTCCAGGAGGTGCTGCTCCGGGTGCTCGCGGTGCGCGAGGGAACCGTCCGGGTCGAGGTACACGACGGTGTCGTGAGCATGACCGGGCGACTGGACCAGCGCTCGGCGGTCGACATCGCGGGGCGGCTCGCGGCGCGGGTCAGCGGGGTCGTCGAGGTGGTCAACGACCTGGGCTACGACTTCGACGACACCCACCTGCCGACTTTCCCGTCATTTCCCGGGCGCCCGGCCGGCGTCGCCTGACCCGCACCGGAGCGCTTCGGGCCCTACCGGGCCGGGGTGGGCTGGCCCACCCGTTCGGCCAGGAAGGCCTCCCAGGTCCGGGCGCCGGTGGCGCCGTCCAGGGTCAGGTTCGCCCCGTCCCGGTACGCGCGGCCCGCCCGGCCGGGCAGCCGCACCGGCATCGTCAACCGGCGCTTGCCGGTGGCGCGCAGGTACCCGCGGATCAGGTCTCCCATCGGGTACACCTTCGGCCCGGCCAGGTCGGGAACCAGGCCGGCCGGCGCACCCAGGGCCAGGTCGGCGAGCCGGGCCGCCACGTCACGGCCGTCCACCGGCTGCAGCCGCATCCCCGGAACCGGCACCACCGGGAGGGCGGCCATCTTCTGCGCCATGGTCAGCACCAGCTCGTGGAACTGGGCGGCGCGCAGGGTCGTCCAGGGCACACCCGAACTGGAGATCGCCTCTTCGGCGGCCAGCTTGGTCCGGAGCCAGGCGAGCGGTACCCGGTCGGCGCCGATGACCGAGATGAAGATCAGATGCCGTACGTCGGCCCGTTGCGCGGCCCGCACCAGCCGACGGGCGATCTCGTCGTCGCCCTTCTGCCCACCGGCCAGGTGCAGGACGATCCCGGCGCCGCGCACCGAGGCGTCCACGCCCTCGCCGGTGGCCAGGTCGGCGGTGACGTGCTCGACTCCCGGCGCCGACCGGCCGCCCCGCCGGCTGAGCGCCCGCACCGGGTGGCCCGCCTCCCGCAGCAGCGGGATGACCAGGCGCCCAAGGGTGCCCGTGCCGCCGGTGACCAGAATCGGTGGGTTCATGGTGTCTCCCTGTGTCGGGACCGCGGGCCGGGGCCCGCGCTCGGCTACCGTTTCGTGGCTTCACCGGCTCGACCCCACAGGCGCGGACGCTGTGACAGAGGTGACGTGGCTCATATCCGCGACGCGCTGTCACACCCGTGCCCCCGGCCGGGTCGAACGGGTGAACCCGCGAGGAAGGGGAGTGGCATGGGCGAGTCCGTCTGGCTGGCCGAGCGCTTCGAGGAACAACGGCCGCACCTGCGTTCGGTGGCCTACCGGATGCTCGGCTCCCACGGCGAGGCCGACGACGCCGTCCAGGAGACCTGGCTGCGCCTGTCCCGTACGGACTCCGACGAGCTGGACAATCTCGCCGCCTGGCTGACCACGGTGGTCGCCCGGGTGTGCCTGAACACCCTGCGCTCGCGCCGGCGTCGCGGCGAGGAACCGCTCGACATCCGGGTACCCGATCCGGTGGTCGTCCCCGCCGGCCCCGACGACCCGGAGCACTCCGCTGTCGTGGCCGACTCGGTTGGGCTGGCGCTGCTGGTGGTCCTCGACACGCTCGCCCCGGCCGAACGGCTCGCCTTCGTACTGCACGACATGTTCGGGGTGCCCTTCGACGAGATCGCCCCGATGATCGACCGGTCACCGGCCGCGGCCCGGCAACTGGCCAGCCGGGCCCGACGCCGCGTCCGGGGACAGGCCCCGACTCCGGACACCGATCTCACCCGCCAGCGCGAGGTGGTCACCGCGTTCCTCGCCGCCGCCCACGACGGCGATTTCGAGGCGCTCGTCGCCGTGCTGCATCCGGACGTGGTGCTTCGCTCTGCCGGCGGGGCGACCCGGGCCCGCCACACCACCGTGATCACCGGTGGCCGCGAGGTCGCCGCGCAGGCCACCCTGTTCAGCCGGTTCACCCCGTTCTCCCGGCACGCCGTCATCAACGGCGCGGCCGGCGTGGTCGTCATGGCGGCCGACCGGCCGCTGGCGATCATGGCCTTCACCATCACCGGCGGACGGATAGCCGAGATCGACGTGATCGCCGACCCGGACCGCCTGAACCGGTTCGACCTCTCCGCCTTCACCGACTGACCGGCCGACACCACGGCGCGTCCGTGCCGCCAGCCCCACCGCGTCGGCCGGCCGTACCCGCGCTGGCTGCTGGTCTTCGACAACGCCGATGCCCCGGACCGCCTCGCACGCGATCTTGCACTTTCTGTCGCGGCAACAGCCGCGGAAGGGGCATTAGCCCAACCAAAAGTGCAAGATCGGCGAGGCAAGGCGGGCCGGGCGGAGCCGGGCGGGGAGCGGTGGGGGTCAGTGTGGTGGGGCGTAGGCGAGGGGGGCGGTGGTGTCGGCCCAGGTGCCGGTGAGGGTGGTTCCGGCCGAGCCGGCGCTGGCGCCGGGTCGGCGGATCACGGCCAGTTCGACGGTGTCGGTGACGATGAGCGTCGGGTCGCCGTCCACGACCCGGTGCACCGCCCCGATGGCCGGGACGGCGGCGCCCGCGCTGGCGTTGCTGGTGATGTCCATGCTGGCCGGGCGCACCTCACGCCGGCCGTCGACCTCGAAGTACTCCTCCGCCTGCCCGGTGCCGGCGAGGACGGCGCTGGCCAGCGCGGCGGCGTACACCGGATCGCCGCAGGCGTCATAGACCCAGCGTTTGCCCAGCACCGAGTGCTCGGTGGTCCCCACCAGCCGATCCTCGGCGCCCGCCAGCGGCGCCCCGCGGTAGGTCAACGGCACCTGGTGGACCGGCCCGTCACCGGCGCGGACGAGCAGCGTCTCGATCCCGACCTCACCGGCCGGGTCGTCGAACCGGTACGCGGCCACGCGTACCACCTCGGCGTCGGTGTCGCCCTGGTACCAGTCGCGGCCGGGCAGCCAGCCCGCCAACAGTTCCAGCTTGGTGGGGTGCAGTTCCGCCCGGTGCAGCAAAGCCATGTGCCGCATCGTACGTGGATCACCCCGGCGGCGAGGGGCGCGGCGACTCCGAGTTGCGCGGCGGGCTCGGCTCCGGCGACCGGGTCGGCGTCCGCGTCGGCCGGCCGGTCGGGGTCGCGGTGACACACTCCGTCGGGTCGCAGGTCGGTACGGTCGCGGTCGGTGTGGGTCGCGTGGTCGTCGGCGTGGTCGTCGGCGTGGTCGTCGGTGTCGGTCGCGTGGTCGTCGGTGTCGGTCGTGCCGTCGTCGGCCCGGGTCGCGCCGACGCGGTGGCTGACGGCGGGTCGTCCGGGAACTTCGGCTGGGCGAACCGGTACTTGTCCGGGTCGAGCTTCAACGCGGCCGTCGCCTCGGTCATGAACTGCTGCCAGATTGGCCCGGCACCGCTGGCCCCGTACACGGCGTAGCTGCCGTCCTTCGTCCGCAACGGCTTGCCGTCGGTGGTCCCCAGCCAGGTCGCGGCGGCCAGCGCCCCGGTGTAGCCGACCATCCAGGTGTGCAGGTTCTTGGTGGTGCTCTCGCCGGCCTGCCAGGTGCCGGTCTTGCCGGCGACGTCCCAGCCGTTGTGCAACTCGGCCGCCTTCACCCGGCTCAGCGTCCAGTTGAGCTGGGCGACCGCTTCCTCGTCGAGCCCGACCTCGGTCTGCGTCAGGCGCTCTTCGAGGACCTTCTCGTCGCCCTTGGTCACCGACCGGACGAAGTGCGCGTCGGCCCGCTTGCCGCCGGCGGCGAAGGTCGCCATCCCGTTGGCGTGGTCCTCGACGGTGATGCCGTACTGGCCGATGCCGACCTCGGTCGAGAAATGTTTCGCCGTCTCCGCGCCGGGGTGGCCGCTCAGTTCGATCCGTTTGGGTTGGTCGTCGCCCTTCTTGTTGGCCCACATCGAGGAGACGCCGGCCCGGGTGGCCATGTCGATCACCTTGTCCGTGCCCAGCTTCTCGGTGAGCTCGAAGTAGGTGACGTTGAGCGAGGCGACGGTGGCCTCCCACAGCGCGCAGTCGGGCTGGCAGGCGGCCCGTTCCGCGTTGCGGATCGGACCGGCGGCGCTGCCCTTGGTCCGGCCGGACGCGGGGAACTCCTTGGTGTCGGGGGAGTTGAAGCGCTGCTTGACCGAGATCTTCTCCTGCACCGCCGCGGCCAGGTCGTACACCTTGAACGACGACCCCGGCGGATGCTGGCCGAACCCGGCGGCCTCGTCGTTCTCGTCGTAGTACCAGCCGGCGTAGTCGGCGCCGGAGCCGTCGTTGCCGCCGTAGTAGCCGAGCACCCGGCCGGTGCCGGGTTCCACCGCCACCAGCGCGGCCTGCCAGTTCTTCGGTTGCCCGCGTACCTGCTCGGGGGCGGTGTCCCGCCGGATGTCCGCGGCCGCCTCGGCGGCTTCCTGAACCCGCTTGTCGACGGTGCTGACGATCTTGAACCCGCCGTTGCGCACGTAGTCGAAGGGCTTGTCCTGGAACTGTTCGGTCTGCCGCAGCTCGCTGAGCACGTGGTTGATCACCAGCCCGGTCGGCCGGTCCAGGCCGGACAGGTTGGCCGTCGGGTCGATCGGCTTCACCGTGTCCGGGTACGCCAGGTCGGCCGCCTCCTGCCGCGACAGGTAGCCCAGCTTCACCATGCCGTCCCGGACGTAGTTCCACCGGTTGATCGAGTTCTCCCGGGCCTGCTCGCTGCGCTGCGGGTCGTACCCGGGCTGGCCCTCGGGGTCGTCCGGGTTGGCCTCCGGCTGCTTCACCATCGCGCAGAGCACCATCGCCTCGGCCACGGTCAGCTGCTTCGCCGCCGGCGCGTCACGGCGCACGGTCTTGCCGAAGTACGTCTGCGCGGCCGCCTCGATACCGTACGCGCCCCGCCCGAAGGGCACCGTGTTCAGGTAGAAGCCGAGGATCTCCTCCTTGCTGTACTCGTCGTCGAGCTTCCACGCGATGACCGCCTCGCGGACCTTGCGCGAGTAGGTGACGCCCTTCAGGTCGGCGGCCACCCGGGCGTACTGCTGGGTGATCGTCGACGCGCCCTGGCGCTCACCACCAGTGACGTTGGCCCAGACGGCGCGCAGCACACCCTTGAAGTCGATGCCCCTGTTGGTCCAGAACGTGCGGTCCTCGGTCGCCACGATCGCCTGCTTGGCGGCGTCGTTGATCTGCTCGTACGGCATGATCGTGCGGTTCTCGGAGCCCAGTTTCGCCATCGGCGTCCGACCGTCGGCGTAGTAGACCGTGGTCGACTCGGGCAGGCTCAGGTCGGTGGGGGTGGGCACGCTGTCGACGTAGTAGGTGCCGCCGATCAGACCGATGCCGAGCAGCAGCGCGAGCACCGCCAGGAAGATCGGTATCCGCCGGCGTCGCCGCTTGCGCCCCGCAGCGGCGTCGGCCTGTGCGGGTACGCCGGCAGTGTTCTCGTTGTCAGCCTCTGGAAACACCCGTGCCCCGTACCCCCTCGCCCAGCTGCCGAATCCCGGCCGGTGTTGGTAGCTGGTCATACCGGGTATACCGCGCGAATGGCCGAGGTGCTGGAAGACGGCGACATTTACTTCCTCTACCGCCCCCGGGTGCAGCACGAGCACGTCGACTCGCTGGAAGAGGTGCAGCGGCTACTCGTGGTGATGCACCCGTGGCGGGGGCGACACCTGCGACTGCTCGTCGTCGGCCGCAAGCGCCTGCCCGACATCGACGAGCATGACCGATTCTGGGCGTTCGTCGACGAGGTGGTGGACCGGCCCGAACAACTGCACAAGACCCTGCAGGCGCGCAGCTACCGGACGAGGACCCGGGACGAGCGGGAGCAGCCGCCGGCCCGACCGGCGGCAGAGGGCGCGTACGTGATCGCCCGGCACGACGACCACACCCACCTCGCGTACCAGCTCGAACTGCCCCTGCGCCCCGGCCCACCCCAGCGGGAGTTCAGCATCGAGCCGGAGGCGAGCTACATCGTCACGGTGAAGAACCCGCAGGCACCCTCCCCACCCGGGGTCGGCCTCAGCGGGGCCCGGAAGGTGAAACTGCCCGCCCCGTTGCAGGGGGAGTTTCACGGCCGTCGCTTCGCCCCGCTCGACCCGCCCGCGTTCCTGGACCACCCGGGAACCGAGCTCGTCCTCGTCGGCGCGGCCCACGACGCCTCGGAGGAACTGCAGATCGACCTGGACGCCGAGGTCGAGCGGGCGGAGCGGAGCACGATCTTCGGGGACCTGCGGATCGGCCGCCGGGATCGGCCGGTCGCCCCGCTGTTCGCAGGCGAGTGGGCCTGAGGCCGCGCCGCCGTGCTCAGGCCGCGATGGCGCGCAGGTTGTGCTGCTCCACGCCGCGGGCCGCCGACAGCGCACCACCGGCCAGGTAGGCGAGCCAGGTCAGCGGCATGGTCACGATGCCCACGACGAGGAAGATGAGGAAGAAGTTGATCCAGAACAGCACCCAGAACGAGACCATGAGGACCACGCCGGTGACGATCCGACCGGCGTAGATGTTGCCCACGCCGAAGATGCCGAAGAAGCCGAGGATCAACTCCAGCGCCACGGCGGCACCGGTCGACTTGGGTGGCGCGACCACGACGGCCGGCGGGTAGTAGGCCGGCGGCGGGCCGTACTGGGCCGGGACCGGCAGGTTGGCCGTCATGTCTTGGTGCTGCTGGTACGGGTCGTGGTAGCTCACCCCGCCAGTGTCGCCGAGGGACACCACCACGTCACCCACGCGGCCGGCGTGTGGTGCGGCCACGGCATACTCGCCGAGGACATCGGACGATGAATGGAAGTGCCCGTGCAATCCACGCGTCGCCCCCGGCCGGCCGCCGACCCGCACCGGCCCGAGTCACCGCGGCCGCCACGGCGCGCCGCCAGGCTGGTGGTGGTTTGCCTGGTCGCCAGCGCGGCCGTCAGCGTGCTCGACACCGTCGTCGCGATCGGAAACTACGAGGGCCGGATCGTCGCGGTGACCCACGGGAGCCCGGACGTGCTGGTGGCGTACGTGGTGCATGAGCTGCTCGCCCTGCTCGCGCCGGCCGACACGGTGATTGGCGTGCTCGCCGCGCTGCGGTTGCTCACGCTGGTCGGCACTGCGGCGGCCTTCGTCACCTGGCTGGTCCTGGCCCGGCGCAACGCCGTACGGCTGGGCGGGGCGCCGAGGTGGGCCCCGGCGTGGGCGGTCGGTGGATGGTTCGTTCCGGTGGCGAACCTGGTGATCCCGTACCTGGTGGTGCGGGACGTGTGGCGGGCCAGCGACCCGTCGGACGAGCCGGCGGTCACCGTCCCTGAGGCGCCGGTGCGTCGCTGGTGGACGGCCCTGATCAGCACGGTGTTCCTGCACGGCGTCGCCGCGGTGTACCTGACCGAGCGGCTGGCCGCGCGTCCGGTGACGTACCCGCTGTGGTGCGCCGGGACGGCGGCGCTGGTGGCCACGGCCGTGCTGACGGGACGGGTGGTGCTGCGCACCACCGGGGCGCAGCGGGAGTTGGTGGCCCGCCCCGGCCGGCGGTAGCGCCGGCCGGCGGCGGGTGGTGACCGGTGGGGTCGCCGGTCAGTAACGCAGGGCGCGGAGATTGGCGTAGCTGTCGCAGGCGGACGAGACGCCGTCCGGCCGCGGGTTGTCGTTCTCGGTCAGGTAGTAGTCGACGCCCGCCATCGTGCTGTGAACGAAGATGCGGGTGAAGTCGATGACGCCCTCGCCCACGTCCGCGAACGACCCGTCGGCCGCCATGTCCTTGACGTGGAACAGCGGGAACCGGCCCGGGTACTGCTGGATGAGGTCGACAGGATCCGCACCGACGCTGACCGCCCAGTACAGGTCGAGTTCCATCGCGACCAGGTTCGGGTCGGTTTCGCGTACCAGCACGTCATAGCCGCTTACACCGCCGCTCTGCGTGGTGAACTCGAACCCGTGGTTGTGGTAGGCGACGGTAATGCCCGCCTGCTTGAGTTTGGCGCCGACGGCGTTCAGCGTCGCCGCGACCTCTGCATAGTCGTGGAGTCCCCATGAGCCGGAACCCGAGATCCGGACGTACTTGGCGCCGAATGTCCTGGCGTTGGCGATGACGCCGTCGAGGTTGTTCCGGAGGTCGCCGAGGCCGATCCCGATCGACGGAACCGACAGCCCCGCATCGGCAACCAGTGGCGCCAGGGCCGTGGCCGTCCTGCCGTAGAAGTTGTTCACCGAGCCGGAGGGCTCCGCGTT
The DNA here is from genome assembly GCA_005402585.1 of Micromonosporaceae bacterium KJ-029. Classification (GTDB taxonomy): domain Bacteria; phylum Actinomycetota; class Actinomycetes; order Mycobacteriales; family Micromonosporaceae; genus Micromonospora. The sequence continues at coordinate 53,944 of BIFP01000062.1, forward strand.
GCGGTAGCCGCAGGCGGCGAGCGAGCCCAGGGTGGCTGCGGGTGCGGTTGTCATGGTCGCCCGCACGGTGTAAAGGACGAGACCGATCCGGTCGTCGGGTACCGCGCGGGTCCCGGGTGCCGGCTGTGCCCTGCCGATCTCGGAGTGAGCTGCCGCCCGTACGATGCTGCGGCGTTCCTCCTGCGTGATGAGGTCGTCCTGCCGGAGGGTGTTGGCGAGCCCGCTGACCGTGCTCACGAAGCTGCCGTGGTTGGCGAACGGCGCCTCGGCCCAGATGGCGTCCATGATCGTGCACCCGTTGCCCAGGTCGCGGTTCGGTACGCCCGAGTTGGCCCGGTCCTGGCCGAAGAAGACCGTGGACGAGGTGGTGTAACCCCAGGGGCAGGCATCCTCAGCGATCTGTGTGCTGACGGCGACGGACATGCTCGGACTGTTGGTCGGAGCCTCGGCGGCCGACGCCGGCGCCGGTGTGAACGGCAGCAGCGCCGCGGCCAGCGACGTGGCGAGCAGCTGACGCGCTCGCCTCGATCGATTGTGGGACGGGCGGGCGGAGTCGGTGGGCATGTTCTCTCCCAGGTAGACGAGAAACGGCTGGAGGTTCCTGGCACTGGTGGTGTGCGGGTCGGGTATCGCGGATCGCGGACGAGGCCCAGTGCGCGAGCGGCCTCGCGCTGACGGATGGGTCGGCCGGGTCGGTGGTGGCGGGGTACGCACCCCGCCACCACCTGACTCTCAGCGCACCGTCACGACGACGGTCGAGGACAGCGTCGCCCCGAGGTTGTCGGTGACGGTCAGCCGTGCGGTGTAGGTGCCCCTGCGGGTGTACGTGTGGCTGGCCGACGGTGCGTGCACGACCGCCGTGTTGTTGCCGAAGTCCCACGCGTAGTCCGTGATGGTGCGCCCGGGCGGTGGTGAGGCTGTCCCGGTGAATGCCACCTGCAGTGGCGCTGTGCCCGCGGTGGGCGTGGCCGAGGCCGAAACCGTCGCGTCGGTCTCTTCCCGCATCCCGGCGCCGTTGAATCGCAGCCAGTCCAGCGTCATCAGGTCGGGGGTGCCACCCGTCTGGTTCGGGTTGACGAAGACCAGATAGAGCTGGCACGTGCGGCCCGGGTCGGTCAGCTCCACCGTCGGCGATATGAGGTTGTCCCAGCCGCCGGTGCCGCCGATGGTGGCCCGACCGAGGAGTTCGCCGGTGGGGGAGTCGGCTCTGATCTCGATGTCGCCGCCGCTGCTGCCGGAGGCGACTCCGAAGGTGACCGAGTCGATGTTGCGGAGGTTGGCCGGGCTGAAGCTGATCCAGTCTCCATGGTCGATATCCCCGATGCGCTTACCGGCGCTGGCGGTCGCGCGTTCGATCACCTCGATGCCGCTCTGGGCGTCGAAATGCTCGGCCTCCTTGCGCTTGGTCTGCAGCTCCACCCGGGTTGAGCCGACCAGCGACGGTGCTCCGGCCGCCCCGCCGTCGGTGTACTGCGCGGTGAGCACGGTGTAGAGGTCCTGTCCCGGGCCGTGGCCGTCGCCACCGCCACTCTCGGTGACCGCCACCCCAGTGCATCCGATGTAGTTGTCCAGCGGGTGGGTGTGCGAGTCGTGGCCGAGCTGGGTCTGTACGACCACCTTGGAGCAGTCGATGCTGCCCTCTTCCGGGTCGGTGACCGTGACCGTGTACGGGATGCGGTCACCGAAGTCGAAGAAGGCCCCGTCGGGGACGCTGAGGGTCACCGTCGGGCGGGTGTTGCCGGCCGTGATCTCCTGCACGGCGATGGCTGTCTGCCCATTGGTGGCGGTGACGGTGAGTCGGGCGGTGTAGCGCCCCGGTGTGTTGTAGGTGTGGCTGGGGTTGGCGGCAGTGGAGTCGACCTTGCCGTCGCCGTCGAAGTCCCAGGCGTACTGGATCGCGGTACCGTCCGGCCCGCTGGAGCCGGCGCTGGAGAAGGCGACGGTCAGCGGGGCGGGCCCGCTGTCCTTGTCCGCGGTCAGCCGGGCAACCGGCGGTCGGCTGTTGGCCACGTAGTCGATGCGGTAGATGCCGGCGCCCTCGTTGGTGCCGCCCCGACCGCTCCCGCTGCCCACGCCGAAGTCGATGACGTAGAGGGAGCCGTCCGGCCCGAACTCCGCCTCGAACGGCTGGATCCACGACATGTTGCCGAAGATTCCGTTGATGGACTGCAGGTCACCGACGTTGGTGGGGCCGAAGCGGGGATCGTTGAAGGTCTGGGCGGTCGAGTGGATCGACAGCGTCTTGAACCACTTGCGGGTCAGCTCGAAGACGATCCACTTGCCGTGGTAGTACTGGGGGAACTTGGTCAGCCGCTTGTTGGACGGGTCGAAGTTGTAGACGGGTCCGCTCATGGGGCCGCCGCCGCCCGTGCCGAGTTCGGGGAACTCCGGTGACGCCGAGTAGGCGTACCACACCTGCGCGGGTTTGGCCTGGGGGAGGTTGGTCAGGCCGGTGTTGTTGGGGGAGTCGTTGACCGGGGCGGTGCAGTCGAACTTCGGTCCGGAGGTGGAGGTGGCGAAGTCGTAGTCGTTGAACGGGGTGTTGTTGCCGACGCAGTAGGGCCAGCCGTAGTTGCCGGCACTGGTGATCCGGTGGAACTCGACGGTCCCTTCCGGCCCCCGGGCGGGGTTGGCGGACCGGGCGTCAGGGCCGTAGTCGGCCACGAGCAGCGCCTTGGTCTTCGCGTCGACGGTGATGCGGAACGGGTTCCGCATGCCCATCGCGTAGATCTCGGGCATTGTCTTGGGCGTGTTCGGGGAGAACAGGTTGCCACCTGGGATGGCGTACTTGCCGTTGGGCAGGGGCTTGATCCGCAGGATCTTGCCCCGCAGGTCGTTGGTGTTGGCCGAGGTGGCCTGTGCGTCGTACGCGCGGCGGCCGGGCCGCTCGTCGATGGGGGTGAAGCCGCTGGACTCGAACGGGTCGGTGTTGTCGCCGATGGCGGCGTACAGGTTGCCCTGCTGGTCCATCGTCAGCGAGCCGCCCATGTGTGAGTTGGCGCGAGCCTCACCGCGCCAGGTGGGGATCGTGAGCAGGCGCTTCTCCGAGTCGAGGCTGACGCTGTTGCCGTCGACGGTGAACCGGGACAGGTTCAGCTGCTTCTCCACCCGGTCAGACCAGAGCAGGTAGATCCAGTTGTTCGTGTCGAAGTGTCGGTCCAGCGTCATGCCGATCAGGCCGTCGGACTGACTGGTGTGCTCCGGCGTGTAGGCGAAGTCGAGGAGCGTGGTGACGGCGAGGGTGTCCTGGTTGATGACCTTCAGTGCGCCGGTGCGCTCGATGTAGAAGACCCGGCGGTCCGGCGCCACCGCCAGTTCGAACGGGTCGGAGAGATTCTGGTTGACCAGGGGGATCCGCTCGAAGTTGTCCGTTCTGGTGGCGCCGCAGTCACCGGAGGCGACGCCTGCCGCCCACCTGATGCCGCCCAGCAGGTGCTGGAGGAAGGCCGGCTCCTGGAAGGACGACGAGCTGTGCCCGCCGGCCGTGAACCAGGAGCGGCCGCCGTCGTAGTTCTGGCACCAGGAATAGGCGTGGTCGTGGCCCTGGTTCATTCCGGGAATGCCGTCGCGCACCTTGATCTGGGCGAGCGTGTGGACCCTGCCGGTGGGGTTGATCCGCCAGTTGTACCACTCCTCGCTGCGCTCCCAGAGCTCCGGCAGGCCCTTTGTGGAGGGGTGAGCGTGGTCAAGGACCTTGATCCGGCCCGGGAACGTACCGCCGGTGCGGGAGAAGTCCGGGTGGTGGTCGAAGATGGTCCCGACCAGTCCCTCGTACCAGGTCCAGTCCCGCTCGCTCGCGGAGGCGGCGTGCAGGCCGACCCAGCCACCACCACCGCGGACGAACGTCTGTAGCGCGGCCCGCTGGTCGGCGTTGAGTAGGTCTCCGGACGCGGGGGTGGAGTTGGTGTTGTTGAACACGAGGGCGTCGAACCGGGCGAGGTTGGCATCGGTGAAGGCGCCCGAGTCGGTGGTTGCCTCGACGGCGAAACCGTGCTGCTGGCCGAGCTGCTGGATGGCGGCGATGCCGGCCGGGATCGAGTCGTGGTAGAAGTTCGTGACCTTGGAGAAGACCAGCACCCGGAAGGTGGCGGTGGTGGTCGATGCGCTCGCGGCGGTCGAGGTCGTACTCGTCAACAAGAGAGTGACGGTTGCGAGTAAAGCGAGCAGTAGCGGGCGTCGGCGTCTCATATACGCGCTCCTCAAGGGACGGGATTGGAAAGCGCTTTCCGCCTCCCGACCATACGAGACGCATGTCGATGGGTCAATGTCCTGGTGGGGGCCGGTTCCGGGCTGGGCGAGGGGTCGACTCCGCAAGCACCGGGACATAACGGGACGCGCCAGCCAAGTGCGGACCGGTAGGCCCCACTGGCGTCCGGCTCGTCGCCGGTGTCCTCGGCGACCAGGTCGGCTGCCGACGTGGCCCGGACCGGGTCGTGGGGCGCGGCAGGAATCGCCCTGCGGGTGGTCGTCGGCGGTTCACGGCCGCGGGTTGCCGTGATCAGGTGTGCGGGCGCCGTCAGTGGGTACGCCCCGGCTTTCGACTTCGGGAGGCAGGGTATGGCCGACGAGGCGCCGGACTACTTCCAGCCAGCGGGCGGGATGGTGCTCACCCATCTGCTGATCGTGCGGGACGTGGACCGTTCGCGGGACTTCTACCGGCAGGTACTGGGCGCGACCGTGGTGCGGGAACGCCAGCCGGCGATCCTGCGCTTCCACAACAGCTACATCGTGATCAACGACGAGGGCGGCCCCACCGACGACAAGCCGACCGTACGGGCCCAGGCGCCGCCGGACCCGGACACGCTCAGCGGTGCGATCAACATCCGGGTCACCGACGTGCACGCGGTCTACGAGCAGTGGCGGGCGCGCGGCGGGGAGTTCCTGACCGAGCCGAAGGACCACGGTGTGGAGATCCGCTGCTACCTGCGGGACCCGGACGGCTACCTGATCGAGGTCGGTCAGGGGACCGGAATCCTCGCCGAGCAGCGCCGGGTCGCCGCCTGAGCCGGCCACGAGCACCGCCGCGCCAGCGGCCAGAGCGGTCCCGCCGCGCCCAGCGGCCACCCGAGGTACCCAGGAGGACAGCATGACCCAGCAGAAGCAGCGGTCGGACAGCCAGCCCCGGCTGCACCAGCACGGCCGGGAGATCCAGGCGTTCGGCACCGTCCGGCAGTTGCCGGTCGCCCTGTCGTACGACACGCGGATGTACTCGTGCGAGCGGCTGAACCTGATCCTCGCCGACACCCGCATCCTGCACTCGCTGTACAAGAAACACCACTGGCTCATGCGTGGGCCGACCTTCTACCAACTTCATCTGCTGCTCGACAAGCACGCCGACGAACAGCTGGAACTGGTCGACATGCTCGCCGAGCGGATCCAGACGCTGGGTGGGATCGCCGTGGGGGACCCGCGGCACGTGGCCGAGCTGACCCGGGTGCCGCGCCCGCCCGACGGTGCCGAGGAAGTGCCGGCGATGCTGTCGCGCCTGCTGGAGGCGCACGAGACGATCCTCGCCGACGCGCACGACGCCGCGGCGCGGGTGGTCGAGGGCGGCGACGACGGCAGCAACGACATGCTGGTCTCGAACGTCATCCGCACCAACGAACTGCAAACCTGGTTCATCGCCGAACACCTCGTCGACACGCCGATTGTGTCGGTGTAGCGCCAAGCCAAAGCCAAAGGTCGGCTCGATCCCGGATCGAGCCGACCTTGTCGTCCGTCGGGCGAGGGGCCCGCCGGTGAGACGCTCAGGCCGGGTTCGGCTCGGTACGCGCCTGCTCCCAGATCGACGACATCTCTTCGAACGCGTGTTCCATGATCTGCACCATGGCCCGGCGGGCGCTCTCGCCGTCGCGGCGCTGGATCGACTGGGCGACGTCCGCGTGCAGCTGGAGGGCCTGCTCGTGGGGGTAGTGCGGCATGAGGTGGTAGTGGTGGCGGCCGATGAGCACCTCGGCCACCAGGCTCTGCAGCTTGACGAACATTTCGTTGCCGGAGGCGCGGAGCACGCGCTGATGGAACTCGATGTCGAGGCTGAGGAAGCGCTCCTCGTCACCGGCCTTGCCGGCCGCCCACATCTTGGCGGCGAGGCCGACCAGTTCACTCGCCTCGTCGTGGTCGACCCGCTGGGCGGCGAGCAGCGCCGCGTGCGGTTCCACCGCGGTACGCAGCTCGGTGATCGAGCGGATCTGGGCGATCCGGCCGGTCGAGGCCAGCCGCCAGCGGATCACCTGGGGATCGAAGACGTTCCAGTCGTTGGCGGGCCGGATCATCACGCCGACCCGCCGGCGGGTCTCGATGAATCCCATCGACGCGAGCACCCGGAGGACCTCGCGGATCACCGAGCGGGACACCGCGTAGCGGTCGACCAGGTCGTCGATGTTGAGCACGGCTCCGGCCGTCAGGTCACCGCCGCAGATGGCGGTGCCGAGGTGGTCGAGGACGCGGCCGTGCAGCCCGGCCTCGGGGCCGGCGGACTGGACGGGTGCGATCCCGGGGGAGGGCGGATTCACGCGTCGGATCATATCAGTTAGGTCTACCCCTTGTATAAGTCTGCTTTTTCGGCCTAGCATCCGGACGTTAAGCGGATGTAACAGGCCGAGGTCGCGCCCGCCCCCCGAGGGCGGCGGCCAGGACAGCAAGGGAGAGACGGACGTGGGACGTCGATCAATAATCGGTACATCTCTGGCGGTGGTCGCCGCCATGACGCTGTCCGCCTGCGGCGGCGGTGGTGACGACAGCGGCAGCTCGAACACCGTCCGGGTGACGCTGGTCAACCATGTCTGGACCGAGAACATCCGGAAGGCCCTGCCGGAGTTCGAGAAGCAGACCGGTCTCAAGGTCGAGGTCACCCAGCTCGGCGAGGACCAGCTGTCGGACCAGTACAACGTCAAGCTCAACGCCGGCTCCAGCGACATCGACGTGATGATGTACCGCCCGCTGCAGGAGGGGCGGCTGTTCGCCAAGAACAAGTACCTGGCCGACCTGACCGACAAGGCCAAGGACAGCGCCGACTTCGACTTCGGTGACTTCCAGTCCGCGCCGGTCGGCGCCACCACCTACCAGGACAAGGTGGTCGGCATCCCGATCATCACCGAGCAGCAGGTGCTCTACTACCGCAAGGACCTGCTGGAGAAGTCCGGCTTCAGCGCCCCGCCGAAGACGCTCGACGAGCTCCAGGCGCAGGCCGCGAAGATCAAGGCGGACAACCCGGGCGTGGCCGGCTTCGTGTCGCGCACCGGTAAGGCCGCCGCCGTCACCCAGTTCTCCAGCTTCCTGTACAGCTTCGGTGGCGACTTCGTCGACGAGTCGGGCAAGTCGGCCGTCAACAGCGACGCGGCCAAGCAGGCGTACGCCTACTACGGCGGGCTGCTGCGGGAGCAGGGCCCGGCCAACATCAGCACCGACATGAGCTGGTCCGAGGCGATGGCCATCTTCACCCAGGGCCAGGCCGCCTTCTACACCGAGGCCAACTCGCTCTACAAGAACGCCACCGACCCGGCCAAGTCGAAGGTCTCCGAGACCGTCGGGTTCGCGCCGTTCCCGGCCGGCCCGGCCGGCTCGAAGCCGTACAACATCCCCTCGTGGGGCCTGGCCATCAACGACGCCTCGAAGAACCAGAGCAACGCCTGGAAGTTCATCGAGTGGGCGGCCGGCAAGCAGCAGACGCTGGAGCAGCAGAAGGCCGGTGTGCCCGGTGCCCGTACCTCCGTCTGGGAGAACCCGGAGGGCATCGCGACCTACCCGAAGGACATGGCCGACGCGATCACGGTGAGCCTCGCCAACGGCGTGGGCCACGACCGGCCGCTGGTCGAGCGGGTCGCGCAGGCCCGCGAGATCGTCGGGCAGCCGATCGTCGACGCCATCACCGGCAAGGACGCCGCAGCCGCGGCCGACACCGCCAACCAGGGGTTCCAGAAGTTCCTGGACGACGAGGCCCGCTAAGTCCGAACGCGGGGGTGGCGGGGCGTTGCGCCCCGCCGCCCCCGCCCGGCCTCCCCACCACGGAGAACTGATGCCAGCTGTAACCGCCCCCAGCAGAGCGCCCCGCGGCGCCTCCGTCATGCCCGACACGCCCGGCTGGGCGCGTTGGGCCAACGACCATCGCAAGTGGCTCTTCGCGGCCCCGGCCATGGCCTTCGTCGCCGCGCTGATCATCTTCCCGCTCGCCTGGACCGTGTACCTCAGCCTCACCGACTCATCGGGATCCGTCCGCGCCGAGTCGGAGTTCATCGGCTTCCGGAACTACCTGGATGTCCTCAGCGACACCGACCGGTTCTGGCCCGCCGTGGGGCGGACCGCGGCGTTCACCGGCGTCGCGCTGTTCTTCGAGGTCGTCCTCGGCATGGCGATCGCCCTGCTGCTGTGGCGGCCGTTCCGCGGCGAGAAGTGGGTCCGGGTCGCCATCCTGCTGCCGCTGGTCGCCACCCCGGTCGCCGTCGGCATGATGTGGCGGCTCATCTTCGACCCCAACATCGGTCTCGCCAACCAGGCGCTCGGCTGGATCGGTATCGGTCCGCAGCCCTGGCTGGCCGGGCAGCACACCGCGCTGCCCACCACCATCTTCATCGACATCTGGCAGTGGACGCCGATGGTCGTGCTGATCCTGCTCGCCGGCCTGACCTCGCTCTCCGACGAGCCGCAGGAAGCGGCGATGATCGACGGTGCCAGTGCCTGGCAGCGCTTCCGGCACGTCACCCTGCCGTTGCTGATGCCCACCGTGATCGTCGCGGTCCTGCTGCGCGGCATCGACGCGCTGAAGACCTTCGACATCCTCTACGCCACCAAGGGCCGCGGCGGCGGTTCGTTCAACGAGGTGGAGACCCTCAACGTGTACGCCTACGGCCTGAGCTTCGACTACAACGAGTACGGCCTCTCCTCGACGGTGCTGATCCTGTTCTTCCTGATCATCATCGGCGTGATGTGGGCCCTCACCGCCCGTAAGAAGGAGGCCGGACGATGAAGGCAAGCGCCGGCTTCCGGGCCTTCCGTGCGGTAGCGCTGGCCGTGGTCGTGCTCGCGCTGGTGGCGCCGCTGATCTGGATGGTCGCCGCGTCGTTCAAGACCAACGTCGACATCTACGACTCCAGCAAGGCGCTGTTCTTCACGCCCACCCTGGACAACTACGGCACGGTCCTGCAGCAGGCCAACTACGTCCAGTTCATCGGCAACAGCCTCTGGGTGGCCTTCGCGGCGACCCTGCTGTCGTTGCTGCTCGGCGTGCCGGCCGCGTACTCGATGAGCCGCTTCAACATGAAGAAATCGGCGCTCGTGGTGCTCATGGCGCGGGTCATCCCCGGCGTCTCGCTGCTGGTGCCCTGGTACTACGTCTTCTCGAACCTGCGCCTGGTCGGCGGCTTCAGCGTGCTGATCCTGAGCCACATGTTCGTGTCGCTGCCGCTGATCGTCTACATCATGATGGGCTACTTCGACGGCCTGCCGGATGAGCTGGAGGAGGCCGCGCTCGTCGACGGCCTGACCCCGATCGGCGCGTTCCGCCGGATCACCCTGCCGCTGTCCGTCCCGGGCATCGCCACCGCCGGCATCCTGTCCTTCATCTTCTCCTGGAACAACTTCATGTTCGCCCTGGTGCTCTCCGGCGCGGACACGAAGACGCTGCCCGTGGCGATCTTCGACTTCGTCGGCTACGCCAGCATCGACTGGGGCGGCCTGATGGCGGCGACCACCGTGGTCACCCTGCCGATCATGGTCATCGCCCTGTTCGTGCAGAAGTACATCGTCTCCGGGCTCACCGCGGGCGCGACGAAGGGCTGATCGACCATGACGACCATCTCCCGTGTCGAGACGTTCCTCGTCGCACCCCGCTGGCTGTTCGTCCGGGTGGAGACCACCGACGGGCTCGTCGGCTGGGGTGAGGCGACCTGCGAGGGCCGGTCCGAGACCGTACGCACCGCCGTGGAGCAACTCAGCGAGCTGCTGATCGGCCAGGACGCGCTGCGCATCGAGGACCACTGGCAGGTGATGACCAAGGGCTCCTTCTACCGGGGCGGCCCGATCCTGGCCAGCGCCGTCGCCGGCCTCGACCAGGCACTGTGGGACATCGCCGGCAAGCGGTACGGCGCCCCCGTGCACCAGCTGCTCGGCGGCCCCGTCCGGGACCGGATCCGGGTCTACGGCTGGGTCGGCGGCGACGAACCCAGCGAGGTCCGGGACCAGATCGCCGCCCGGGTGGAGGCGGGCCTGACCGCCGTCAAGATGAACGCCTCCGGCCGGATGAGCCCGGTCGCCTCCGTCGCCGAACTCGACGCAGTGGTGCAGCGGGTGGCCGCCGCCCGCGAGGTGCTCGGCGACGACCGCGACGTGGCTGTCGACTTCCACGGCCGGTTCACCCTCGCCAACGCCCGCCGGGTGGCGCCCCTGCTGGAGCCGTACCGGCCGTTCTTCCTGGAAGAGCCGGTGGTGCCGGAGAACTCCCACCTGATCGGTGAGTTCGTCCGTTCCACCACCACCCCGGTGTCGACCGGGGAGCGGCTGTACAACCGGCAGGAGTTCCTGCCGGTGCTCCAAGCCGGCATCGCGGTGGCCCAGCCGGACCTGTCGCACGCCGGCGGCATCACCGAGGTACGCAAGATCGCCGCGCTGGCGGAGGTCTACGACGTGCAGCTCGCCCCGCACTGCCCGCTCGGCCCGATCGCCCTTGCCGCCTGCCTGCAGGTCGGCTTCGCCACGCCGAACTACCTGATCCAGGAACAGAGCATCGGCATCCACTACAACCTCGGCGCCGAGGTGCTCGACTACTGCGTCGACCAGGAACCGCTGACCTTCGTCGACGGGTACGTCCAGCGCCTCACCGCACCCGGGCTGGGCATCGAGATCGACGAGCAGGCGGTACGCGCCGCCGACAAGCGCGGCCACGCCTGGCGCAGCCCGACCTTCCGGCACCCCGACGGCTCCTACGCGGAATGGTGATCATGACCCTCGACCTCACCGCCGAACTCGCCGCGACCCGCCTGCTGGCGGTCATTCGCGGCACCGACACCGCCGCCGCGATCGCGACCGGTACCACCCTGCTCGCCGAGGGCGTCTCGATCGTCGAGGTTGCCCTGACCACCCCCGGCGCCTGTGAGGCCATCGAGGCGATCCGGGCAACCGCGCCGGAGGGCTCGCTCGTCGGCGCCGGCACCGTACTCACCACCGCCGACGTGGCCGACGTGGCCGCGGCCGGCGCCCAGTTCGTGGTCACCCCGGCCGTGGTCGAGTCGATCGCCGAGTCGGCCCGCCGGGGCCTGCCGGTCGCCGCCGGCGCGTTCACCCCCACCGAGGCGTACACGGCGGTGCGGCTCGGGGCCAGCGCGATCAAGCTTTTCCCGGTGTCGGTGGGCGGACCGGCGTACCTCAAGGCGGTGCGCGACCCGTTCCCGGACATCCCGTTCGTCGCCGTCGGCGGGGTCGGCCTGGCCGACCTGCCCGGCTACTTCGCCGCCGGCGCGATCGCGGTCGGGGTCGGCGGCCCGCTGGTGGGTGACGCCGCCTCCGGTGGTGACCTCGATGCCCTGCGGGAGCGGGCCCGGGCCTACGTGGCGGCGACGGCGACCGGAGGCGGAGTGCCGGCATGAGCGAGCGGAGCGAGCGAATCATCAGGCTCAGTGCGGTGGTGCCTCATGGCGGCGCGGAGCGAAGCGGAGTGCCGGCATGAGCGACGTGGATCTGCTCACCGTCGGCGAGGCGCTGGTGTCACTGCGGTCGCCCGGCCCGCTGGCCACCGGTGGGGCGCTGACCATGCACCTGGCCGGCGCGGAGTGCAACGTGGCGATCGGCCTCGCCCGGCTCGGCCACCGTGCCGCCTGGGCCGGCCGGGTCAGCGGCGACGAGCTGGGCGAGTTCGTGCTGCGCCAGCTGCGCGCCGAGGGCGTCGGCACCGACGGGGCCCGCCGGGACCCGGACCGGCCCGCCGGTCTGATGTTCCTGGAGCGGCGCACCGCCGACGTGACCCGGGTGCGGTACAACCGGGCCGGCTCGGCCGGATCGGCGCTGAGCGTCGACGACCTGCACGGGCCGCTGGCGTCCGGTGCCCGTGTGCTGCACCTGACGGGCATCACCCCGGCGCTGTCCGACAGCGCGCGCGAGGCCGTGACGTGGGCGGTGCGGGAGGCGGCGGGCGCGGGCACGTTCGTCTCCCTCGACGTCAACTACCGGGCCCGGCTCTGGTCCCGGGAGGCGGCACGGGCGACGCTGACCCCGCTCGCCGGGTACGCGTCGGTCGTCGTCGCCTCCGCCGAGGAGCTGGACCTGGTCGCCGAGCCCGACGCCGACGAGGCCACCGCCGCCGCCGCGCTGCTCCGCCGTGGCGTGCGAACGGTGCTGGTCAAGCTCGGTGCCGACGGCGCCCGTGCCTACACCGACGACGGCGTCACGCACGTCGCGGCGGTGCCGGTCACCGCCGTGGACACCGTCGGCGCGGGCGACGCGTTCACCGCCGGATACCTCTCCGGACACCTCGACGGGCTCGACCTCGCCGACCGGCTCCGGCGCGCGGTCGCTCTCGGCGCCTTCGCGGTCGCCGCGCACGGTGACTGGGAGGGCCTGCCCCGCCGCGACGAGTTGTCCCTCATCACCGGCAGCGCCGCCGGCACCACCCTCCGCTGAGGATCACCCCGAGAAAGGCACCCCCGTGAAGATCGTGGCCGCCGACGTCATCGTCTCAAGCCCGGACCGCAACTTCGTCACCTTGAAGATCACCACAGAGGACGGCATCACCGGGCTCGGCGATGGCACCCTCAACGGGCGTGAACTCTCCGTCGCCTCGTATCTGCGTGACCATGTGGTGCCGTTGCTGCTCGGCCGGGACGCGCACCGCATCGAGGACACCTGGCAGTTCCTCTACCGTTCGGCGTACTGGCGGCGCGGCCCGGTGACCATGGCCGCCATCGCCGCGGTCGACGTCGCCCTGTGGGACATCAAGGCCAAGGCCGCCGGGATGCCGCTCTACCAGCTGCTCGGCGGCGCGTCGCGCAACGGCCTCATGGCGTACGGGCACGCCTCCGGCCGGGACCTGCCGGAGCTGTTCGACTCGATCCGCGCGCACCTCGAACTCGGGTTCCGGTCGATCCGGGTGCAGACCTCCGTGCCCGGCATCAACGCCGTGTACGGGGTCGCCGCCCAGCCCAGCGCCGACGGCAAGCGGTACGACTACGAGCCGGCCCAGCGCACCCCGCTGCCGGTGGAGGAGGACTGGGACACCCGCGCCTACCTGCGCCACCTGCCCGGTGTGTTCGAGGCGGTCCGCAGCGAGTTCGGCCCGGAGCTGCCGCTGCTGCACGACGGCCACCACCGGATGACCCCGATCCAGGCGGCCAAGCTGGGCAAGGCCCTCGAACCGTACGACCTGTTCTGGCTGGAGGACTGCACCCCGGCGGAGAACCAGGAGGCGCTGCGGCTGGTCCGCCAGCACACCACCACGCCGCTGGCCATCGGCGAGGTCTTCAACACCGTGTGGGACTACCAGACGCTGATCCGGGAACAGCTGATCGACTACGTCCGGTCCGCCGTCACCCACACCGGGGGCATCACCGCGATGCGCAAGCTGCTCGACTTCGCCGCCCAGTACCAGATCAAGTCGGGCATCCACGGCCCGACCGACATCTCGCCCGTCGGCATGGCCGCGGCCCTGCACCTGGACCTGGCCATCCACAACTTCGGCATCCAGGAGTACATGCGGCACGGGCCGCTCACCAACGAGGTGTTCCGCCAGTCGTTCACCTTCACCGACGGTTACCTGCACCCCGGCGAGCAGCCCGGCCTCGGCGTGGAACTGGACGAGGAGGCCGCCGCGCGGTTCCCGTACCAGCCGGCGTACCTGCCGTTCAACCGGCTGATGGACGGGACGGTCCATGACTGGTGAGCCGTCGACCCGGCACATCGTGGTGATGGGCGTGTCCGGCGCGGGCAAGACGACCGTGGCCCGGGGCGTCGCCGAGCTGACCGGGCTGGCCTTCGCCGAGGCCGACGAGTTCCACTCCGAGGCCAACGTGACCCGGATGCGGGCCGGCGTACCGCTGGACGACGACGCCCGCTGGCCGTGGCTGCGCGCCCTGGCCGACTGGATGACGGCCCGTCACCGGGAGGGCGTCTCGACGGTGCTGGCCTGCTCGGCGCTCAAGCGCTCGTACCGGGACCTGCTGCGGCAGGGCCCGCCGAGCGTGGACTTCGTGCACCTGCACGGGCCGACCGAGGTCATCCGGGAGCGGATGTCGACCCGCAGCCATCCGTACATGCCGGCGAGCCTGCTCGACTCGCAGACCGCGACCCTGGAACCGCTCTCGCCGGACGAGCGGGGGATCGTGCTCGACCTCCAGATGTCCACGGACGCGCTGGTCGTCGCGGCGGTCGAGCGACTCGGGCTGCCGGTGCTGGGGGTGCCGGTTTCGCCCGAGCGGCAGCCGTACGCCGGGTAACCGGGTACGGCAGGTGGCGACCCGGTCGGGGAGGGCCGGGTCGCCGCTCAACGCTCGGGGTGGCGGCGGACGAAGTCCTCGTACGTCTGGTTGGCGAGTTCGATCTCCCGGACCTGGGCGGCCAGCTCGGCCCGGCGGATCTCCGCCGCCGACCGGGCGCGGGCCAGCCGCAGCTCGTGACGGCGATCCCGCAGCCGGGTCCAGCCGCGCACGGCCGCCCAGGCGATCCAGCCACCCGTGGCGACCAGAGCGGTCAGCGCGAAAGCGAGCAGGAACTCCATCGTCACGTCCCTCCTGGCGGGTCAGCCGACGTCCCGACGTGCCGCCAGCCAGCTGCCCAGCCCGAACATGAGCAGGGTGTACCCGAGCAGGACGATGGTCGGCAGCAGGGCACCTGACGATTCCATCACCCCGGGCGTGCCCCCGTCGAACTGGGAACGGGCGCCCAACGCGCCGGCCAGTGCCCCGGAACTGGGGGCCAGCAGGATCTTCTGCACCACCTCCAGCGGGCTCAGGACGAGGGCGAGCCCGCTGATCGCGTTCTCCAGGACCAGCGTCCAGACCAGACCGACCGCGATCGCGGTCGCGGTGCTGCGGAAGGCGATCGCGAGGAACCAGCCGACGCTGGCGTGCGCGGTGCAGATCAACCAGGCCGCGGCCACCGCACCGGCCAGGTCCGCGGCGGGCGGCCAGCCGGCCGCGCGCCCCTCCGCCACGCCGAGCAGGCCGGTGACCACCGCCAGCGCACCGAACGTGAGCACCGCGATCAGCAGGGTCAGGCCACACAGGACGACGGCGTGCCCGGCCAGCACCTGGCCCCGCCGGGGCCGCTGGGTGAAGATCAGGTTGAGCGTGCCCCAGCGGTACTCGTTGCCGACGACCAGCGCGCCGAGGATGACCACGATGGCACCGCCGAAGAGCGGGAACAGCCCGATCCCGGTGGTGACCAGCTCGCCCGGCAGGACGGCGGCG
Source organism: Micromonosporaceae bacterium KJ-029 (assembly GCA_005402585.1). Classification (GTDB taxonomy): domain Bacteria; phylum Actinomycetota; class Actinomycetes; order Mycobacteriales; family Micromonosporaceae; genus Micromonospora. The sequence continues at coordinate 69,330 of BIFP01000062.1, forward strand.
AGCAGGGACTCGGCGGCGTCGGCCTGCTCCGGGTCGCCGGCCAGCGCCAGGTGTACGACGTAGGGGATGCCGATGCCGAACGCGAGGGCGAGGATCGTCCAGGTCGCGGTGACCGTCCACACCGCCGGCCGCCGACGGTCGGCGAACCAGGCTGCCCGCACCGAGGCGATCATCGGCTCACTCCCGTCGTCACTTCCGGCCGCTCGGTCGGCTCGGCGCTGTCCTGCTCGCTCTCGGCGTCGGACCGTTCCGCCGTGGTCAGTTCCAGGAATGCCTCCTCCAGCGAGTGGCGCAGCGGGCGCAGCTCCCGCACGTCGATCCCGGCGGTCACCAGCCGCCGGTTGAGCTCGCCGGCCAGGGCCGGATCGGCGGTGACGCGCAACTGCCCGTCGACCTCTTCCACCGCCCGGACCAGGTCGTGCTCCCGCAGGCAGGCGATCGCCCGGTCGACCGGCTCGGCGGCGATCAGCAGCATCCCGCTGCCCAGTGCCCCCCGCAGCTCGTCGGGCGTGCCCTCGGCGACCAGCCGGCCGCGGTTGATCACCGCGATCCGGTCGCAGACCTGTTCCACCTCGGCGAGGACGTGGCTGGACAGCAGCACGGTGTGGCCCCGCTGCCCGAGTGAGCGCAGCAACTCCCGCATCTCGGAGACGCCCGCCGGGTCGAGGCCGTTGGTCGGCTCGTCGAGGATCAGCAGGCTCGGCTCCTTGAGCAGCGCGGTGGCCACCCCGAGCCGCTGCTTCATGCCCAGCGAGTAGGTCCGGTACGGCGACCCGGCGCGGTCGCTGAGGCGTACCTCGGACAGCACCCGCTCGGCGGCGCTGTCCGGCACGCTCGCGTACCGGGCCGCCAGCCGAAGGTTGTCCCGGCCGGACAGATGCGGGTAGAAGGCGGGCGATTCGATCAGGGCACCCACCCGGGCGAGCTGGTCCGGCGTGCCGGGCGGCTGCCCGAGCACCCGGATCCGCCCGCTGCTTGGCCGGACGAGCCCGACCAGCATGCGCATGGTGGTCGTCTTGCCGGCCCCGTTCGGACCCAGGAAGCCGAGCACCTCGCCCTCGCGCACCCGAAGGTCGAGGTCGTCGACCGCCGTGACCCCACCCGGATAACGCTTGGTGACGGCCTCCAGTTCGATGGCGAAACGGTCGCCCATCAACGGGACGCCGTAACCGGAAAATCGGGCAATGGGGACCGGTCGCGCAGGTTTCTTCGAATGTTCATGTGAAGGTTCCTCGAATTCCCGACCGCCACGCTGGGTTGCTTGCACGTCGCCAATTAACTGTCCGTAAAGTCGAGCCGGTGAGGGGGCAACGGAAACGCTTCCCGAGTCGGGGGCGTCACCGGTCGGCGGCGGGTGCCCCGGTCAGCGGCCACGACATGGCGCCTGACCTGGGCTAAGCCGACGACCGTCCACAGGGTAGCGGAGGCTGATCCACGCCGGAAGTCCCGACGGGGCGGCTGAACGCACGTTTTGTCTTAGCCGCAGCTCACGGCCGTGATATTCACCCGCAACATTACCCTTTCCAAAAGAGTTTGTTGACTCGGGAGTTGACCTTGGGCAGCATGTAGTCACTTTCGTGACTGACGACGTCGATGCCATAGGAGCCCAGATGAGCGAGTCGCCGGACGCCGGGAAGACTCTTGGAATGCGGCCGAAGCTCCGGCACGACGTGGTCTTCCTGGACGCGCCCGCCGGCGCGTACCTACGCGGACCGGACAGCGCCTTCCTGATCAAGGGCAAGACGGCCTTCCGCTGGCTGACCTCGCTGAGCCCGTACCTCACCGGCGAGCACACGCTGGCGAAGCTCACCGAAACCCTCGAACCGGCCCAGCGGCAGACCGTGGTTACCCTGGTCCGCGCGCTGATCACGCGCGGCTTCGCCAAGGACGCGGGCGACCGCACCGAACTGGCCGAGCCGCTGGCCCGCCGGTTCGCCGCCCAGATCGAGTTCATCGACCACTTCGCCGACGACCCCACCGGCCGGTTCCTGCGGTTCCACCGCGCCCGGGTGGCGCTGGGCGGTGGGGGAGCGGCCCTGCTCGCGGCGGCCAGCGGCCTGCTCCGCAACGGGTGCCTGGCGCTGGACCTGTACCCGGACGATGATCCGGACCGGTACGCCGAGGCGCTGCGCCCCGACCTGGCGGAGCTGCGGGCCGACGGGCTGCCCACCGAGGTCACCGTCCACCCCGGGCCGTTGACCACGGCCGGAGCGGACGCCGTGGTCTACTGCACCGGGCCGGGCGGCCTGGCTCGCCTCGCCGACCTGGCCCGCGACTGCCACCGCGACGGCCCACTGCTGGTGCCGGTGATCTGGGACGCCGACCGCGCGGTGGTCGGGCCGACCGTCACGGCGGGGCAGACACCCTGCTGGCTCTGTGCCCAGCTGCGACTCACCGCCGCCGCCGACCCGGCGGCCTCGGCCGAGTTCTGGCGCCACCTCGCCGTCGGGGCCGCGACCGGCACGCCGGGGAACCTGCCCGAGGTGACCGGGCGGATGCTGGGCAACGCCGCCGCGTTCGAACTCTTCCGGGCGCTCACCGGCGCCCTGGCGCCGGACACGGCCACCGGGGTGCTCCTGCTCGACGCGGCCACCCTGGAATCCACCCGGGAACGGGTGCTGCCACACCCCGCCTGCCCGGTCTGCCGCCACGTCGAGGTGCCCGCGGCCGAACCGTCCGACGGCTCGGACGACGAGACGTACCAGCGCGCCGAGGTGCTGGTGGCGCCGAACGCCGGGGTCTTCACCCGGTTCGTCGACGACCCGCTGGAGCAGGCGCCGCTGAAGACGGCCCGGCTGCGGCTGCCCGGCCGGCGCGGGCCGCGCGAGCTGAGCGCCTTCGACGTACACACCGTGATGGGCGCCCGGCTCGCCGCGTACCGGGTGGCGGTCCGCGACCACGCGGGCCGGTACGCCGACCCGGCCGGCGCGGTGACGGCGACCGCGGCCGAACTGCACGAGCGCGGCGAGCACCCGGTGCCGTGGACGCAGCTGGACACGGCGGTCGGCGGGCGGTCCGACGACCCCCGGCGGCGGTGGCTGCCCGCCACCGTGCTGGGCCGGGCGGAGCGGGTCTGGGTGCCCGCCGCACTGACCCTGCCCACCAGCGACCCGGGCGCCGAGGACTGGGTCGAGCCGACGGTGGCCGGCGCGGCCGTCGCCGCCACCCTCGACGGCGTGATCGACCAGGGCCTCGCGGACGCGCTCGCCTACCACGCGTTGACCAGCGCCATCCGCGGCCGGTCCGGGCTCCGGGCGGTGAGCGAGGAGGACCTGGTCCGCGACGACGACACCGCCTTCGTGGTCAAGGCGGCGCACCGTTTCGGCTGCCGGCTGTCGGTCCTGTCGCTGGCCGGAGCCGCTCCGGCGCACGCGGTGCTCGCCGTCGCCGAGCTGCCCGACGGGGACCGCCAGTGGGCGCTGGCCGGCGGGTTCGACCCGGTCGCCACCCGGCTGGCTGCCGCACTCGACGCGGTCGGACGGGTCCAGGTGCGGCACTTCGAGGGGGTCGACGCCGACCTGGGCGACCCGGTGCTGCGGGACTTCGATCCGGCGACGCTCACCGCCGGGGCCACCGCGACCGACGCCACCGGCGCCGGGGCCCCGACCGGCACCGACCGGGCGGCGGTGCTGGCGGCGCTGGCCGGGCGGTCGATCAGCGCCCTGCTGGTCGAGACGACCACCCGGGACGTCCGGGCCAGCGGGGCGTTCCGCAGCGGCGTGGTCCTGCTGCGCCACCACGGCCGTACGGCCGACTGAAACCACCACAGCATGTGGGTTCGGCGAGGCACGCACCACGGAAAGGAGGTGGAAACATGCCGATCACCCTGAACGACGAGCTCCGCGAGCTGGAGACCGAGACCTTCGAGATCGAAGAGATCGAGGACGGCGCCGAGGCGCTCGCGGCGACCAGCTCCAGCTGCTCCTGCTCCAGCTGCTGCAGTTGCAGCACGTCCAGCTGTTGCAGCTGCAGCACGAGCTGCTCCAGCTGCGGCTGACCGGGTGAGCGGGGTTGACCCCCGACGCCGTTGACCCTCTGTCCTGGTGGGACCGCAACACGACCCATCCGCCGCCGACCGACACCGGCGAGCAGTCCTGCGTGCCTCCGCTGGATTCACCGTGGTGGTGCGGACACCGACCACAGACGACTGGCGCCGACCCGGCTCAAGGAGACGTCCCATGCCGACCCAACCCCCGACATCCAGTTCGCTATCCGACTCGGTCCGCAGTGAACTCCGCGATCTGCAGACCGAAACCTTCGAGGTCGAGGACATCGCGGAACTGTCCGACGACCTGATGGGCATCTGCAGCAGCAGTACCAGCACGTCGAGCTGCTCCAGTTGCAGCACGTCCAGCTGTTGCAGCTGTACCTCGTCGAGCTGTAGCAGCACCAGCTGAGCCACCGCGACGCCGGACGTTCCGGACGGCCGGCGCTGTCGTGGCCCGTGTCACCCGAGGGGAGGTGTACCCAAATGCCGGAACTCACTGACGAACTGCGCACGCTGGAGACCGAGACGTTCGAGATCGAGGACGTCGACGCCATCGACGCGATGGTCATGGCCTGGTCCAGCTCCAGCTGCTCGTGCTCCAGCTGCTGCAGTTGCAGCACGTCCAGCTGCTGCAGCAGCAGCACCAGCACCGGATGCGGCGGCGGGTAGTCCCGTCGCCACCGTCCCCGCCGGCGGTCCACGTCGGCGGGGCACCCGGTCCCCGCCCCAGCCGCACGACCGCAGACAGGTGAACGATGATCGTCGACGTCCGGACCACCTCCACCGGGTGGGACAGCAGCCTCAAACAGCTCGGTGAGGCGCTCCACGAGCGACGCCAGGACCAGGCACACCCGCCCGGCCTGACACCGCTCGACGGAGTCACCGTTCGCATCGCCGCCCTGGGCCTGACCGACGCGTACTCCGACGGCGCCGAGGCGGTCCCCGGCGGCGACGTCCTGCCGATCTGGCTGTACGGCGCCACCGCGCTGGTCGGCCCCCGCTGGTCCCCGCCGCCCGGCGCCGCGCGGCGGACCGAGCCCGGACCCGCGCCGGGACCGTGCCCACTCTGCGTCCAGCGTCGCTGGCAGGCCATCCGGGTACGCGAGGAGCGGCACGCCCTGGAGCACGGTGCCCGGGTCGGTGCCGTCGCCGCGCTGCCCCACCTGACACCGTTCGCCGTCGACGCGCTGTGGCAACTCCTGCTCGACACCGCCCGGCCCAGACCCGAACGGCCCGGCGTCGGCCGGCTCTGGCAGCTGCGGATGGACACCCTGGAGACCACCGTCGTGTCGGTGATGGCCGACTCCGAGTGCCCGGCCTGCGCCCACCCCCGCCCGGACACCGCCGAGGCCGCGGTCATCTCGTTGACCAGCCGGCCCAAACCGGACCCGTCCGGTTACCGGCTGCGCTCGGCCGGGGACCTCGACCTTCCGGTCACCGCGCTGTCCAACCCGATCGCCGGGGCGCTGGGTGGCAACGCGCTGCGCGCGTACAACGCCACCGCCACCGCGCCGGTGACCGGCTACTTCCGCGTCCGCAGCCGCTACGACCTGCACGAGATGTGGTGGAGTGGGCACGCCAACAGCTACGGCGGCAGCGAGACGTACGCCTTGCTGGAGGGGCTGGAACGGTACGCCGGACAGTTCCCCCGGGCCAAGACGACCACGGTCTTCGACAGCTACGCCAACCTCGCCCCGCGGGCCCTCGACCCGGCCGGCCTGGGCTACCACCCGGCGTTCTACCAGGGCCACGGCCTCTACTACGCCCCCTACTCACCGACCGAGCCGATGCACTGGGTGTGGGGGTACTCGTTGCGGGACCGCGAGCCCCGGCTCGTGCCCGAGCAGCTGGTGTACTACCTGGACCGGCGCACCGACCAGCGCAAGTTCGTCCAGGAGTGCTCCAACGGCTGCGCCAGCGGCAGCTGCCCGGAGGAGGCGCTGCTGCACGGCATGCTCGAACTGGTCGAGCGGGACGCCTTCCTGCTCGCCTGGTACGGCTCGGCGCGACAGGCCGAGATCGACCCGGCCACCTGCCGCGACGAGTCGGTGCACTTCATGATCGACCGGGTGAACCTGCTCGGGTACGACCTGCGTCTCTTCGACACCCGGGCCGACCTGCCCGTCCCGGTGGTGACCGCGGTCGCCGTCAAGCGCGGCGACGGCCTCGGCCAGCTCTGCTTCGCCGCCGGTGCCAGCCTCGACCCCGACGACGCGGTGCGGGCCGCGGTCTGCGAGACGGCGTCCTACGTCCCCGGTTTCGACGAGCGGGTCGCCGCCAGCGAGCCCGCGCTGCGGGAGATGACCCGGGACTACACCAAGGTCACCGAGCTGAGCCACCACGCCCTGCTGTACGGGCTGCCGGAGATGACCCACCACGCCAGGTTCCTCTTCGACGACCCGCCGCTGCGCTCGATGACCGAGCTGTACGGCGACTGGCTGGCCGCCCGGCCGACCCACGACGACCTGCGCGCCGACGCGGAGTACCTGTGCTCGCTGATCGCCGGCCTCGGCGGCGACGTCCTGGCCGTCGACCAGACCTGCCCGGAGCAGGAGATCGCCGGGGTGCACACGATGGCGCTGGTGGCCCCCGCCCTGCTCCCGATCGACTTCGGGTGGCAGCGGCAACGGGTGCTGCACAGCGACCGGCTGGAGCGCCACCTGGCCCGGGGCGTGTCCGGACCCGACCGGCTCGGCGCCACCGGCCGCAACCCCCACCCGCACCCCTTCCCGTAGGAGCACCGGCATGCAGCAGGAGGCCCGCGACGTCGTCCGGGACTACACCGAGGCGGTCTTCCGCCGGGCCCGGGTCCCGATGGAACCGCTCAACTACGAGGTGGACTGGGCCGACCAGCCCTCCCGCCACACGGCGTACCCCGGCACGCCCCAGGTGCCGCTGCCGGCGGACCTGCCCGAGCTGGCCACCCTGCGTGACCTGTTCACCCGGGCGGGACCGTCGGGGGGCGGGGATGCCCCGGCCTCGTCGGCGGGCTGGTCGCTGGCCCGGCTGGCGACCCTGCTGCGGCTGTCCTACGGCGTGCTCGACCGGCGAATGACCGTCAACTGGAACCAGGACGTCGCCAAACGGGCCCACTTCGAGCACGCCGTCTGGGGACGGGGCACCGCGTCCGGCGGCGGCATGTATCCGGTGGAGCTGTACCTGGTCGCCGGGGCGTCCGCGCCGGTGCTGCCCGGCGTCTACCACTACGACACCGGGCGGCACGTGCTCCAACGGCTGCTGCTCGGCGACGTCAGCGGCACCGTCCGGGCCGGGCTCGCCGCCGCCGAGGGCGCCGACAGCTTCCTGCTGGCGAGCATCAAGTTCTGGAAGAACTCGTTCAAGTACAACAGCTTCTGCTACCACGTGGTCACCCAGGACCTCGGCGCCCTGCTCGGCTCGTGGGACCTGCTGGCGTCCGCGCTGGACGTACCGCTGCGCCGGCTGCTCTGCTTCGACCCGGCGCCGATGGACCGGCTGCTCGGCTTCGACAGTGACGAGCAGAGCGTCTTCGCGGTCGTGCCGCTGCGGTGGACCGCGGACCCGGCCGACGAGCCCGACCCGGCCGGCCCGGTCGCGGCGCCGGCACCGCCGGCCGAGGACGTCCGGGTCCGGTACGCCGCCCACGAGCGCTCCCGCCGGGTACGCCAGTTCCCGGCCGTCATCGCGACCCACCGGGCGGCGGCGACCCCCGCCGTCATCACCCCGGAGGCCGTCGGTGACGCCGCTCCCCGGGAACTGCCCGGCACCCCGGTCGCGCTGCCCGAGCCCCTCCTCGACCGGCTGGACCGCCCCCTGTCGACGGTGCTGGCCACCCGGTCCAGCAGCTTCGGCCGGTTCCGCCGGCCGCCCGAGCTGACCGCCGCCGAACTCGGCACCACGCTCGCCTTCGCCGCCGCCGGCCGGCACCATCCGGCCGACGCCGGCCTGCCCGGGGACACGCCGGCGCTGACCCGGCTCTGGGTCTTCGCCAACCACCTCGAAGGGCTGGCCTCCGGCGGCTACGCCTACTGCCCGCGACGGCACGCGCTGCTGCCGGCCGGGCCGGAGCCCGAGGGCGGGATGGCCGCCTTCCTGCAACAGCAGTACTTCCTCACCAACTACACGATGGGGCAGGTGGGGGCGGTGCTGGCCATCTCCGGCCGGCGCGACGCCGTGCTCGACGCGTACGGCCCCCGGGGCTACCGGATCCTCAACGCCGAGATCGGCGCCGTGGCCCAACGGGCGTACTGCGCGGCCACCGCCCAGCGCGTCGGCTGCGGCGCGGTACTGGGCTTCGACAACGTGTCCATGGACACCGCCCTCGGGCTGGACGGCACCGACGAACGGACCGTGCTGTTCCTGCTCCTCGGGCGGCACCCGGACGACACGGCCGACCTGGCGTACCGGCTGTGACGCCCCCGACCCGCGCCGACGCGCCGACGAAGGAGAGACCCGTGACGGTGTCCCTGCCCGCACCACCGGCCACCGAGGTGTCCTGGCGGATGCCCGAGGTGTTCATGCTGCGCACCGCCGGCCTGCCCCTCGACGTCGCCGACCGGCTCGTCTTCGACCGCAGCGCCGCCTGGGCCCGCCATCTGCTCGACCTTGAGGAGCGGCTGCGCGACACCGGCCGGGAACTGGCGGACGCACTCCAGGCGGCGGTCGCCCGCAACCTGCACGACGACGGCCTGCGGCAGCGGCTGATCCGGCTGCGCCGCGACGTGTACAACCTGCGCCAGCCGCGCCCGGCCGACCCGGCGGCCTGGCCGTCCGGGCCGCTCGGCGCGGACACCCACCAGGCGCTGGTGGACTGGCTGGAGACCTTCGCGGCGTACCGGCGGGAACTGGCTGGCGGCGAGGCGGTGCTCGCCGAGGAGCTGGCCGAGCGCCGGGCGGTCCTGCGCGACCTGGCCGACGACGCCGACCTGCGCGGCGGGATCCTGCTCGCCTCCCCGTCGCTGGACCAGTACCTGCCCGGATACCTCGCCACGCCGGGCAAATCCGGCAAGCGGGCCCGGCGGGTGGAACGGTCCCTGCTGGAGTACGCCCTGCGTACCGCCTGCAAGACCAGCCCGTTCAGCCGCCTGACCACGGTCAACGTCGGGACGTTCGCACCGGGCAGCGGCCGGCTGCTCGACGTCCGGCCCGAAGCCGGCGCCGCCAAGCGAGGCGCGGCCCGGCTCAACCTCGCCGTGCTGGGCCGGTTGTCGGCCATCGTGCTGGCCGACGAGTCGCTGCGCGCCGACCTGCCGGTCACCGTCACCACCGGCTGGCGGATCGAGCGTGGCCGGCTGCGCTACCTGCGCCGACGACGGACCAGCTCCGAGGACGGCGACGCCGCGATCACCCTGGAGTCGATCCACGAGTCGCTGTTCGTCCTGCCCACCGGCCAGGTGCTGCACGACATCCTGGCCGCGCTCGACGGTGGCCGGGTACGCCGAATGTCCGAGCTGGCCACCGAGCTGGCCACCGGTGGCCGGCCGGCCGACGAGGTCGGGCAGTACCTGCACCACCTGCTGCGGGTGGGCCTGCTGGTGGTGCCGAACCTGCAACTGGACATCCACGCCGACGACCCGGCCGAAGGCTACCGGGCCGCGTTGCGGGAGATCGACCGGGACTGGGCCGACCGGCTCGCCGACCGGGTCGACACGGTCAACCGCCTCGCCACCGGCTACCCGGCAACCGACGTGGACGGTCGCCGCGCGGTACTGGCGGACATCCGGCGCGAGCTGGTTGCCGCCCACGCCGACCTCGGCCGCGCCGACGTCCCGGCTCCCCGCACCCTGCTGTACGAGGACGCCACGCTGCGCACCGAGGCTCCGGTCACCGCCGACCGGAACCGGTGGCGCCGCGACGTGCTGCCCGGGCTGCGCGCGCTGGCCCGGATCATGCCGGTGTTCGACGTCAACCTGCCCCGCCGGCTGGCCACCAGGGGCTTCTTCCGGGCCCGCTACGGCGTCGGTGGCCGCTGCGACGACCTGCTCACCTTCGCCCACGAGTTCCAGCAGGACTTCTTCGAGCACTACACCGGCCGGATGATGCGCCGCCGGGCGTTCGACGCGGACAACGCGTACGTCCGGCAGGAGAACTGGTTCCGGCAGGAGGAGATCAGCGCCCTGGACGACGCGCGAGAGGAGGTGGCCCGACGGGTGAACGAGGCGTACCGCCGGCTGCCGGCCGGCGCCGAGGAGGTGGCGCTGGACGACGCGTTCATGACCGATGTCGCCGCCATGGTGCCTGACACCCTCGGCACCCTCGATCCGCGGTCGTTCTTCCTCCAGATCGCCGACCAGGGCGACCGGCACCGGGTGGTGGTCAACCGGATCTACTCCGGCATGACGCTGCTGTTCTCCCGCTTCGCCCACCTCTTCGCCGACGAGGACCTGGCCGCCGTGCTCCGCGCCGAGCTGGCCCGGCTCCAGCCGCCCGGCGCGGTGCTGGCCGAGCTGAAGGGCGGGTACGACGCCACCAACCTCAACCTGCACCCGGCGGTCACCCCGTACGAGCTGGTCTGCCCCGGGGAGATCAGTTTCCGGGCGGCGGCCGAGCAGATCCACATGGACGACCTCAGCGTCGAACACGATCCGGTGGCCGACCGGCTGCTGCTGCGCTCGCGTCGGCTCGACGCCGAGGTCATCCCCGTCTACCTGGGCTTCCTGCTGCCGATGGCGCTGCCCGAGGTGCAGCAGGTGCTGCTCACCTTCGCCTACCTCGGGATGGCCCAGCCGGACTTCTGGGCGGGCACCACCGTGCCGCTGCCCGACCGGACCATCGCCGGCTACCCCCGGATCGTGCACGGCGACCTGGTGCTGCAACGGCGGATGTGGAAGCTGCACCCGGACTACCTGCCTCCGTCGCGCACCGCCCAACTCGGCGACGCCGACTGGTTCCTGTCCTGGCAGCGGTGGCGGCGCGACAACGGCCTGCCCCGCCGGGTGTTCGCCACCCCGGACGGCAACCGACTCGCCCCGAGCACCGACGACGCGGGCGCGGCCGGTGCGGCCCAGGGCGGCCGACCGGACCACAAGCCGCTGTACGTCGACTTCGACAGCCACCTGTGCCTCCAGCTGCTGGAGGCGATGGGACGCTCGGCGGGCAGCCGCCTGGTGCTCGCCGAGATGCTGCCGGACCGCGACGAGCAGCTGCTGAGCGGCGAGGCCGGAGCGTACGTCACCGAACTGACCGTCGAACTCAACGGTGTCCGAGGGGGAGCCGAGCATGACTGACTACCCGTCGCCAGTCGACCACGACTGGCTCAGCGTCCACGTCTTCTACGCCAGCAACGGCAACCCGATGCTGGTCGAGGGCGTCCGGCCGCTGGTGGACGAGCTGCGGGCCGACGGGCTGATCGACCGGTACTTCTTCATCAAGTACTGGATGGAGGGCCCGCACGTGCGGCTGCGGGTGCTGCCCGCCCCGGGCGTCGACCCGGCGCTGGTGCGGGCGCGGGTGGACGCGGCCATCGGCGCCTTCCTGCGCCGCCGGCCGGCGCTCTACGAGGTCGACAGCGAGGGGCTGGGCGACCTGTACAAGCAGATGTTCCTCGCCGAGTACGGTCAGCAACGGTGGGACGACGAGTACGGCCCGGACGGTGCGATGCCGATGCGGGCGAACAACAGCTACCACCACATCGAGTACGAGCGCGAGTACGGTCGCTACGGCGGCCCGGCCGGCATCGAGCTGGCCGAGTGGCATTTCGAGCACTCCAGCGACGTGGTGCTGGACCTGCTGGCCACCACCAACGTGCACGTACGCCCGGTGCTGCTCGGCCTCTCCGCCCAGCTGAGCATGATGATGTGCGCGGCCTTCCTGCCCGATGACCGGCGCATCGCCGAGTTCCTCGACGAGTACCGCCGGTTCTGGGAGGTCTCCTACTCCGAGCCGAGTGACGACTACCACTCCAGCTTCGACACCAGCTACCGTCGGATGGACGCCGGGCTGCGTGACCGGCTGACCGCCATCCGCGCGGCGGCCCGCGACGACGCCGCCGTCCGGGCCACCGGCGTCGAGGGCCGCTGGTCGGCGCACTGCCGTGAACTGCGGGACCGGGTGGTCGAGGCGACCGAACGGGGCGAGTTGGTGTTCCAGCGCGGCGGCGGCGAACCCACCCCGGTCCGCGACCTCGACGCCGCCCTGCCCATCCTGCTCAGCTCCTATATGCACATGACCAACAACCGCCTCGGCGTGAGCATCCTCGACGAGATCTACCTGTCGTACCTGATGCGGACCGCACTGCTCGACGACCTCACCCCGGCCGGGCCGCGATGACCACCGTCGACGCCACGTGGACCCAACCCCGGCTGCGGGACGGCATCGTCCTCGGCCCCGGCCAGTGGCGGGACGGGAAACTCGTCCACCACGTCAAGGACCCGGAGACCGGCTGGTACTACCGGGTGGGACCGCGTGAGCACTTCCTGATGTCCCGGATGGACGGCACCCGCAGCCTGGACGAGCTGGCCGGCGAGTACGCCGACACCTACCAGCGCCGGCTCGGGCCGGAGAACTGGCAGCAGCTGTTCGGCATGCTGCACCAGCGGCAACTGCTGCACGGCGCCACCGATCCGGAGGCCCTCGCCCGGCTCACGGCCTCGGCCGCCGCAGGCGTCGCCAAGGCCCGGCGCGGCCCACTGTCGGCCCGCCTGCCGCTGTTCGACCCGGAACGGCTGTTCACCCGACTGCTGCCCTGGCTGGCGCCGCTGTTCAGCTGGTGGTTCGTGGTGCCGGCGCTGCTGGCCGTACTCGCCGTCGCCGGATATGTGGCGCTGCACCTGCCGGAGCTCGCCGACGGGGTCACCGGTGGCGGCCGTCCCCTGCCCGCGATCCTGGCCGCGGTGGTCATCACCTGGACGATCGTCTTCCTGCACGAGTGCGCCCACGGGCTGACCTGCCGGCACTTCGGCGGGCGGGTCACCGAGATCGGGATGATGTGGCGCTTCCCGCTGCTGGCTCCGTACTGCAAGGTCGACGACATCGTGCTGTTCACCCCGCGCCGCCGGGTGGCCACCTCGTTCGCCGGGGTCTTCGTCAGCATGCTGGCGCTGCTGCCGTTCGCCGCGATCCACCTGTGGGGTACGCCCGGCGGCCCGCTGTACGAACTGGCCAGCACGATGCTGATCTTCGGCACCGCCGCCGCCGCACTCAACCTGGTGCCGTTCCTGCGGCTGGACGGCTACTACATGCTCAGCCACGCGCTGAACCTCACCGACCTGCGCGGCGACAGCTACCGGTTCTGGGGCCGGCTGCTGCGTCGTGGCCCCGGCGCGGTACGCGCCCACCGCCCCCGCGACCGGGTCGCGTACGCCCTGTACGGGCTGGCGTCGGCGGTCTTCGCGGCGACCGTGCTGACGCTGCTGGTGCGGTACTGGTACGACTCGCTGGCCCGGTGGGTCGGCTCCGGCTGGGCCGTCACCATCCTGGTCGCCGAGGCCGTGGTCGTGGCCGCCCTGCTCGCCTACCTCGCCCGCCGTCGCCCTCGCACCCCGCCCCAGACCGCCTAGCCCCACGATCGGCGGTAACACGTGTAGGGGAGGGGCGGGCGGGTTTTCGTGTTCCGGGGACCGGACGGTGGGTAGGAGGCCACCATCAGCGCGACGGGACACGACGGCAGGTGGGCGGGCGTGCGGGAGACAGCGGTTGAGCCGATCGCCGGTGGCGGAGACGCCAGCCTGGCCGAGCGGGTGTGGCACAACGCGGAAGAGGATCCGGATGCTGTGCAGTTCATCCGCCCGGACCCGGACCCCCGCTCCTGGCCGGTACGGCGATCCGGCCGGGGCGGCGCCCTGCCGGTGACCTGCCGCCAGTTCCGCGACGACGTGCTGGCCCTGGCCCGCGGCCTGGTCGCCGCCGGGGTGGCCCACGGCGACCGGGTCGGTCTGCTCAGCCGTACCCGCTACGAGTGGACCCTCGTCGACTACGCGCTCTGGTCGATCGGCGCGGTCACCGTACCGATCTACGACACCTCCAGCACCGACCAGATCAAGTGGATCCTCGGCGACTCCGGCGCGGTCGGCTGCGTGGTGGAGACCGCCGACCACGCCACCACGGTCGCCGGGCTGCGGCCGGACCTGCCGGCGCTGCGGCAGACCTGGCGCATCGACGTCGGTGGCCTCATCGAGCTGGCCGCCCAGGGCCGCGCCGTCCCCGCGAGTGAGGCCGACCACCGCCGAGGCGCGGTGACCGGCGAGGACATGGCCACGATCGTGTACACCAGCGGCACCACCGGCCCGCCGAAGGGCTGCGTGCTGACCCACCACAACATCTCCGCCGACGTCGGCAACGCCACCGCAGTGCTGCCCCAGCTGCTGCATCCGGGTGCCTCGACCGTGCTGTTCCTGCCGCTGGCGCACGCCTTCGCCCGGCTGATCCAGGTCGGCATGGTGCACAACCGCGCCACGATGGTGCACAGCGCCGACGCCTCCGGGGTGCTCGACCAACTGCGCCGGTTCCGGCCCACGTTCATCCTCGCCGTGCCACGGATGTTCGAGAAGATGCACGACCAGGCCCGGCACACGGCCGAGGACGCACACCGGGGGTGGCTGTTCGGCCTCGGCGAGCAGGTGGCCGTGCGGTACAGCCGAGCCCTGGACCGGCCGCACGGCCCCGGGCCGCTGCTGCGCCTGGCGCACCTGCTCTTCGACGTCGTCGGGTACCGGCAGTTGCGCGCCGCGCTCGGTGGGCGGTGCCGGATGGCCATCGTGGGTGGGGCGCCGCTGGGGGAGCGGCTCGGGCACTTCTTCCGTGGCGCGGGCATCACCGTGCTGGAGGGGTACGGGCTGACCGAGACCTCTCCGGCGCTGGCCGTGAACCTGCCGACGGCGATGCGGATCGGCACGGTCGGCCGGCCCCTGCCCGGGGTACGGATCCGCATCGCCGACAACGGGGAGGTCCTGGCCCAGGGGGCGGTGGTGTTCTCCGGCTACTGGAACAACCCCGAGGCCACCCGGGATGCGCTGACCGACGGGTGGCTGCACACCGGCGACCTCGGCCGCCTCGACGACGACGGCTTCCTACGGATCACCGGCCGGACGAAGGAGATCATGGTCACGGCCGCGGGCAAGAACCTCGCGCCCGCGCCGATCGAGGAGCGCATCCGCGCGCATCCGCTGGTCAGCCAGTCCATGCTGGTCGCCGACGGCCGCCCGTACGTCGCCGCGCTGGTCACCGTCGACCCGCAGGCATGGCAGCGGTGGCGGGACTCGCACGGGCATCCCGGCGCGTCCCTGGCCAAGCTGCGTGACGACCCGCAGTTGCGCGACGAGATCCAGGACGCGATCGACCAGGCCAACCGGTCCGTCTCCCACGCGGAGCAGGTGAAGACCTTCCGCATCCTGCCCCGGGACCTCACCGAGGCCGACGGGGAACTCACCCCCACCCTCAAGATCAAACGGGAGACGGTGCAGGACCACTTCGCCGACGACATCGCCGCTCTCTACCGCGGCCACTGAACAGCCCACCCCCACCCGGCGGGGCTGTTAAGAGGGGGCCCCTTTGCTACGCCAGGCGTTAAGAAGGGGCCCTTCCTTACGGCGGCATGCCGCCGGCCCGTTGAGCCCAGCCGGTGGTGATCAGCAGCAGGGCCGCGCTGTAGGTGGCCATCACCAGCACACCGTGCCCGGGCAGCTCGGTCCCGGCCGCGCCGAGACCGATGAGCAGGTCCGAGACCAGGAACAGCGCGCCGCCGGCGGCGACCCGGACGTTGACGCCGGTCGCGGTGGCGGCCATCAGGCTCAAGGCCAGGCTGTACCCGAGCACGGGCAGCCGCAGTGCCCCGAGCTGCGGCCACAACACCGCGTTCGCCGCCGCCCAGAGCAGCAGGTATCCGATCCCCGCCGCCAGCGGTGGCCGACGGTGACCGACGAACGCGGTGATCAACGCCAGCTGCGTACCGAGGAAGCAGCCCATCCCGACCAGGAACGCGGTATCTCCCGGCACCAGCAGCGCGATGTCCCCGGCGGTGGCGAAGACCAGCCCGACCGCGACCAGGTCGGCCCGCCGGCATGTCCGCCACAGCCAGGCCAGCAGCAGCGGCGCCAGCAGCGGCTTGGCCAACCACTGCACCGGGGTCGCCGCGGTGGCGACCGCGACCAGCTCGACGGCCGCCACCACGGCGAACGCCCACAGCAACGCAACGCACCGCGCCGGCCGACCGCCCGGCGCGGTGTCGCTCGCCGGCAGCGCGGTGTCGTGCGTCGGCCGGCCGTTGGCCCCGGCGGTCCGGTCCGGCGGACTCGTCCGACCGGCGTTCCGTTCCGGCAGGCCGCTCGCGCCGGCGTCCCGCTTCGGGCGGTTCATCGGGCCGGCTGCCAGCCGGGGCGGCGCAGCAGGTAGCCGAGCCGGTGCCGCCAGGTGGCGGCGGTACGCAGGTCCCGCCAGATCGCCGCGTACTCGTGGGTGGCCACCCGCAGCGGGTTGTAGGTGCCGATGTTCGTGGTCAGGCCGTACCGGACGGCGGCCCGCTCCGGCTGGAAGGTGCCGAACAGCCGGTCCCAGACGATCAGGATGCCGCCGTAGTTGCGGTCCAGGTACTCGGCGTTCGAGCCGTGGTGCACCCGGTGGTGCGAGGGGGTGTTGAAGACGAACTCGATCGGCCGGGGCAGCACGTCGATCCGCTCGGTGTGCAGGAAGAACTGGTACAGCAGGCTGGTCGACTGCTGAAGGAAGATCATCCACGGTGGGATTCCGAGCAGCGCCAGGCCGAGCCAGAACGGCAGCGAGGTCATCGGCGTCCAGCTCTGCCGCAGGGCGGTCGAGAAGTTGAAGAAGACGCTGGAGTGGTGCACCACGTGCCCGGCCCAGAACAGCCGGACCTCGTGGTGCGCGCGGTGGAACCAGTAGTAGGCGAAGTCGTCGGCGAAGAACAGCAGCACCCACACCCACCAGTCGCCGGGGGAGAGCGTGAACGGCGAGACGGTGTACGCCGCCGCGTACAGCCCGATGGTGAGCAGCTTCCACGGCACGCCGATGACCTGGCTGCCGGCGCCCATGGTCAGGCTGGTGGCCGTGTCGCGGGCCTGGTAGCCACGTTCGGTGTCGTCGGGCGCGAACCGGTACGACAGCGCCTCGACGCGGATGAGCAGCAGGAACGCCGGGACGGCGTACAGCACGGCGGGGATCATGCTCGGCTGTCCTTTCTGGCGGTGGCGGTGAGGGGGGCCGTGAGCAGGGACCGGGCCTGCTCGGCGGCGTCGTCGGCGCGGCCCTCGGCGATGGCCTCGGCGAGCCGGCGGTGCCCGGCGACGTCGAGCAGTTCGGCCGCGCGTCGCTGCGGCGGCACCTTGCCGACGGCGAGGGCGCCGGCCACCAGGCTGTTGAAGGCCAGCAGGTACGCCGTGTTGCCGCAGCCGCGCAGGATGTGCCGCCACAGCGCGATGTTGGCCTCGCCCATCGCCGGCAGGTCGGGCGCGAGCGTGGCGAAGTCCTTGGCGGCGTGCCGGATCTGCTCGCGTACCGGCCGGTCGGCGCGGCGGGCGCACAGCCGGGCCGCATCGACGCCGACGCAGGCGCGCATGTCCATCATGTCGCGCACCAGCGTGGACACCGGGAGGACGTCGCCGGACTGCACCAGCGACAGCGCCAAGTCCAGGCCGGCGTGCACCCGCCAGTCCAGCACCCGGGTCGCGCCGCCCTGGCTGACCCGGACCAGGCCGAGCTGTTGGAGCCGGCGCAACGCCTCGCGTACCGCGTGCCTGTTCACCTGGAACGCGGTGGCCAGCTCCCGCTCACCGGGCAGGGTGTCGTCGGTCCGGTAGGTGCCGCTGACGATCGCGTCGCGCAGCTGACCGAAGACGAGGTCGGAGACGGACGCCCGAGTGACGGGGACGAATGTCATGTCCGGCAGTGTGGCCCAGGGCACATCAACCCGTCAACTGGTTGGACCAGTGTGCGTTGACGGTGCTGGCCAGCCCGACATGTGGCAACGGTCGGCGCCCGGGCGGTCGTGGCCGGTTTCCGGAACGACACGCCGTGCACTCTGTGGTCGGGTCATTGCGGCAAGTAAGGTGCAGTTCGCATCTTGTGGCGGTCGGTAGTGGGAGGCGCCGGTGACAAGTCGACGACCTGGCCGGCTGGTCCGTGCCGCGCTGCGGCTCGGATTCCTGACCGTGGTCGCCGGTGTCGCCTGGGGCGCCTACGACCTCGCCGTGGGCGACGCCGCCCACGCCACCGAGGTCCCACCGATGACCACACCGGAGCGGCCGGTGCCCCGGGCGAACGAGCTGATCCGCGCCGTCCTCGCCCCCGTGGTCACCGCGGTCGGGCCCTCCCGGCCGGCGACCGACGCGCCTCCGCGGGACCCGGACGAGCAGCCGGAGTCGTCCGCCCCGTCGACACCGGATCCACCGGAGGGCGACACACCGCCGGCCGAGCCCGCTCCGCCGCCGGCCAGGAAGTCACCGACGGCTCCGGCGGACGCGGCCCGGCCACCTGCCGGTCACGACCCGCCCGCCGACCCGCCAGCACCACCGCGCGGGTCGGATCCGCGTGATCAGCGCCGGGCGTTGGACGGTGTGGCACCGGCCGTACCGGTGACCGACGCCGCCCGTGACGAGGTTGTCGCGCCGGTGGCCGCCGCCGTACGTCCGGTGGCGGACCCGCTCGTCGGCGTGCTGGGCCAGCTTCTCGGCCCGGTGGCGCCGCTGCTCGACCCGATCGTCGCCGGTCTCGATCCGATCCTGCGGGACGCCGGACCGATCCTCGCTCCACTCGACCCGGTGCTCGACATCCTGGACCCCGTCGTCGCCCTGCCCCGACCCCAGCCGCCGCCGGCGACCCCACTGCCCCCCGCCCCCGACCCCGAAACCGACCCCATGCCCCAACCGGCGCCCCCGCCCACCTCCCCGCCACCGGCGGTGCACGTCCCGCCCTGCTGCGTGTCGCCGCCGGGCGCCCCGGTTGCCGCCGACGCCGTTCCATACCGGTCCGCGTACTCGGTGGCACCCCGGTCCGCGGCGGCCGGCGGCAGCGGGGCGCGGCACCCCGGCGACCGGCGGGCCGACTGGCCCCCGACGCAGCCGCCGGTCTCGCCGGCTCCGGGCACCAGCGGCGTCGACTCGACCGTGACCACCCACAGCGGAGCCCCCGACAACTCCCCGGCCGGCTGGATGCTGCCCCCGGTCCGAGGCCAGGTGACCCGGCCCGCCGGTACCATGCGGCGCCCGTCCCGATCGCCACGGCCGCGGAGCAGACCGGCCTGACCAGCGGGACCGACGCCCAGCGCCGCGCCACCACCACCGTAACGGCCCGCCGGCGCGACACCTGACGGCCGTCGTACGCGGCCGTGCGTCACGGCCCCGCCTGCCGCCTGCGGTCGTCCGCGCGGCGCCGGCCAGGCGCGACCCTCCATCTCGGACCTTCATCTGACCAGGAGTTCCCATGCAGATCACCCCGCCGGTCAACCGCGCCCGGTGGCGCGACATCGACTGGATCGTCGACCTCGTGACCGCCACCGTCGCTCCCACCACCCTTGGGGCCTGGCTCGTACCCGACGAGCGGCAACGACCCGCCGTGGTCGCTGCCGTGGCCCGCATCTGGGTCGAACACGCGCTGCTGTTCGGCGACGCGTTCCTGCTCAAGAACGGGGCCGCCGCCACGGTGTGGTTCCACCGCTACCGCCCGATCCCACCACCACCGCGCTACGACGAGCGCCTCGAGGACGCCTGCGGCGACCATGCCGTACGCTTCCGCCGACTCGATCACGTCCTCGCCGCGCGGCGCCCCGACGAGGCCCACAACCACCTGGCCTTCCTCGCCGCACCGCCGGACGTTGAGCGGACCGGCCAGGCCACGGCCGTCCTCGCCGGTAGCCATCAGTGGATGGACACCCTCGGCCTGCCGATGTACGCCGAGGTGCACACCAGCGCCGACCGCCGCCTCCTGCGCCGGTTCGGCTACCGCGATAAGCACCGCATGTCGCGTCCGGACGGCGTACCCGTCGACCTCCTCTGGCGGCCCGCGCCACCGGTCGGGCTCGACGGCGCTGCCGTGCCGGCGGCGGCGCGGGTCGGGCGGCAACCGGTACGCCGGCTGGCCGTGGTGGCTGATCCGGGCGGGGGTGCGCCGGTCGGCGGGTGAGCGGCCCGCACCGACCACCGTGACGTGGTGACGAGTCGCCCGGTGCGGGTAGGCCCTACCACAGGCGGGCATCCGCACCGGGCGCGACGGCACGCGGTGGCGCGACCACCAGCTGAGGCCGGATCAAAGGTCGGGCAGCAGGGGCATCTCCGGGCCGGGATCGTGGCCGAGCAGCACCGCGCGGGTCAGCGCCGCGGAACCGAAGCGTTCGCGGACCGCGTCGACCGCCGCGTCCAGTTCCGCCGCCGGGTCGGCGTCCCACGGCAGCGTCAGCTGTACGTGCCCGTCGCCGAGGTTGCCGACCGCCACGCCGATCAGCGTGACGCCACGCCGGTCGATCTCGGGCAGCGCCGCCCGCAGCAGACCGCGTGCGGTGACGAGCACCGTGCCGGTGTCGGCGGTCGCCTTCGCCAGCGTGCGCGACCTGGTCGCCCGGGTGAAGTCGGCGAAGCGCAACCGCAGGGTGATCGTCCGCCCGGTCCGGGTGGACGACCGTAGCCGTCGGGTGACCCGGTCGACCAGGCCGGCGAGGATCGCGTCCAACTCGGCGGGGCGGTGCCCGGAGCGGCCCAGCGCGTGCTGGGCGCCCATCGATCCGCGTCGTCGGCCGACCTGCACCGGTCGCGGATCCCGGTTGTGGGCCAGGGCGTGCAGGTGGCGTCCGGCGCCGCCACCGAGCAGCGACACCAGGGTCGCCTCGCCGAGCCGGGCGACGTCGCCGACCGTACGGATCCGATGCTGTCGCAGCTTCTCGGCGGTCACCGGGCCGACGCCCCACAGCCGCTCGACGGGCAGCGGGTGCAGGAAGGCCAACTCCCCTGCCGGCGGTACCAGCAGCAGGCCGTCCGGCTTGGCGACGCCGCTGGCCACCTTGGCCAGGAACTTCGTCCGGGCGACCCCGACCGTGATCGGCAGCCCGACACCCTCGCGCACCGCCCGGCGCAGCCTGGCGGCGATGTCGGCCGGCGGCCCGACCAGCCGGCGCAGGCCGCCGACGTCGAGGAACGCCTCGTCGATGGAGAGCCCCTCGACCAGCGGTGTGGTCTGCCGGAAGATCTCGAACACGGCCCGGCTGGCCGCGCTGTAGGCGGCCATCCGGGGCGGGACGACGACCGCGTCCGGACACAGCCGGCGGGCCTGCGCACCGCCCATGCCGCTGCGCACGCCCCGCGCCTTGGCCTGGTAGCTGGCGGCCAGCACCACGCCACCGCCGACGATCACCGGGCGGCCGCGCAGCCGCGGGTCGTCGCGCTGCTCGACCGAGGCGTAGAACGCGTCCAGATCGGCATGCAGGATGGTGGCCTCGCCTGACACCTGGCCATCTTCGCACACACGTTCTAAAGATGGTCCTGACCTGCCGCGAACTGCCGGCCGACCAGTTCTGCCAACTCGGCGTGAGTCTCCTCGTCGGCTGCCACCAGCAGCCCGCCCGCCCCGCTGTGCAACGGCTGTCCCCGCAGGCCGGTGACCACACAGCCGGCGGCCCGGCACAGGGCGATACCGCTGGCGAAGTGCACGCTGTCCCGCAGGTGGCCGTCGGTCACGTACGCGGCCCGCCGGCCGGCGGCGACCCAGGCCACCGCGAGGGTGGTGGCGACCACCCGGGGCCGGAATCGCGCCCCGAATCCGGGGTCGGCGAGCATCCGGGCCGCCCGGAACACGGCTTCGTTCGGGAACGGCGGGTCGAGGTTGACCTCCACCAGACGCGACTGCGCCGAGGGCTCAAGTTGCTCGTCGGCACCGTCGCGGCGTACGTGGGCCCGGTTGCCGTCGGTCCAGAACACCTCCCCGGCGAACGGGTCGGCACAGGCGGCCACCGTCGTCGTTCCACCCACCCCCAGGGCGACGTTCACCGAGGCGAGCATCGTACGCGCGGCGTAGTTCAGCGTTCCGCACAGCGGATCGACCAGCCACACCCGTTCACTCCCGCCCGGCCCGGTGCGGCCACTCTCCTCGGCCAGCACCTCGTCTGCCGGACGGGTGGCCCGGAGCAGGTCGAGCACCGCCCGCTCGGCGTCGATGTCGGCGACGGTGGCGAAGTCGCCCGCGCCCTTGTCCTTACGTTCCAGCGTCGCCCCGTACCGGGCCCGCAGCACCGCCGCGCCGGCCTCGGCCGCGGCGACGGCGAGTTCGCCATCCGTGATCGACATGCCGCACAGGCTAGGTCGGTCTCAAAAGGTCCGCCGCCCGCCGCCCGCCGCCCGCCGCCCGCCGCCCGCCGCCCGCCGCCCGCCGCCCGCCGCCCGCC
The DNA here is from genome assembly GCA_005402585.1 of Micromonosporaceae bacterium KJ-029. Lineage (GTDB taxonomy): Bacteria > Actinomycetota > Actinomycetes > Mycobacteriales > Micromonosporaceae > Micromonospora. Next base: position 91,613 of record BIFP01000062.1, read on the forward strand.
GCCCGCCGCCCGTTGGCATTGGGGCCGTGCTCAGGACAGGCGGTCGATCGTGACGGGGACCAGGCCCTGGCCCCGCGCCGCGGCGGTGAGCTGGCGCAACAGCCGGTGCAGCGCCTCGCCGCCGGTCGGCTCGGAGGTCACGTCGATGCATCAGGCGATGCCGCCGCCGATCCGTCGCAGGTCCCAGGGGAAGATCGCGTCGTCGACCTGAGGTCGTCGGCCAGGACGAATTCCTCGACCAGCAACCCGGCCGCCGCGACGTGGTCCGCCTCGGCGCGCAGCAGGTAGTAGTCCATCTCGACGGCGACCACGGGTCGCGGGAGGCTTCCCATGCCCACGATGGGACCGTATCGCTCCATGTCGACCCGGGCGAGGAGCCCGCGCCGGGCGGTCAGCGGCGGGTGAAGGACTGGCGCACCACGCCGCCGACGATCGCGCACCACGTGCCGGTGCCGATCTTGCCGTTGCGGGGCAGCCCGTGCAGGGCCTGCAGGTCCCGCACCGCCCGCCGGGTGGCGTGGTCATAGGCACCGGTCACCGCGACGTCGGCGTACCCCTTGAAGTTGAGCAGGTACTGCGCGGCGGTGACCGGCAGGCCGGTGGCGTGCTGGTCCAACTCCGGCGCGAGGGTCTCCCAGGTCTCGGCGGTCAGCGTGGCATCGATGTCGATCGGCAGTCCGTTGCGGGCCTGCCAGTCCTGCACCGCCGCCACGGTGGCCGTGTCGAACACGCCGCTCGGTTCCACCGGGTAGCCGTGGTGGGCGAGCAGGTACTGCGCGACGCGTACCGACGGGGAACTGACGAAGCGCCACAGGTCCGGCCAGCGTCGAGCCGGCACGTCGCCGAGGCCGGTACCGAGGGCGCGGAAGACCCGGCGCCGCAGGGTCGGGAACTGCCGGTAGAAGGCCGCGCCCGGGCACTGGGTGGTTCGGAAGTCCCAGTGACCGAAGATGTCGTGCGCGTGCAGCCCGTACCGCCGGCAGATCGTCACGCAGAGCCGTTCCAGCGAGTCCAGCAACGCCTCGGGCGGCGTCTCGTCGACGTACGTCCCCTCGTTCTCGATGCCGATGGCCCGGCCGTTCTCCCCGGGGCAGTGCGCGGAGATCATCTGCCGGTCGCCGACCCGTAGCCGTTCCAGGCTGCCGCGCCGGCCCTCCAACACGTACCCGCCCCGGCTGATGGTGAAGTGCTGGCCGGTGTCGGACCAGCCGTTGCCGTCGATGTGCAGGTCCTGGCAGTCGCGGGCCAGCTTCACCGCCTGCTCGCGGGAGTAGTCGGTGACGTTCGGGAAGGCCATGTGATGCACGATGATTTTGTTGGTCGGAATGGCGCTGACCGACAGCGGGTCCTTCGGCGGGCGGGCGCCCCACCCGTCACAACCGATGATCCAGTCCAGGTCGCCGCCCGCGTCGGCCCGGGCGGGGGTGGGGCGGGCGAGTTCGGTCCCGACGACGGCGACCGTGGCGGCGCCGAACCCGGCGCGCAGCAGCGTCCGGCGGTCCAGTTCGGTGTGGTCGGCATGCATGGCGTCTCCTCCGGGACCGAATGAAAACCAGCTCCAACGAAAGTGCGTGGTGTGGAGGATATTGCCAAGGTGGGCGTCGACGCCAGAGGTCGACCGTCATCTACGCGTGGTTACTCCTCGATGGCCCCGCCGACGCGGCGCAGGTGCTGCCGGAAGGTCAGCGACGGGTCGGCCGCGCGGGCGGCCAGGTAGTCGGCGAAGCCGGTCTGCTCGCGCAGCGTCTCGCCGGCCCGGATCCGGCGGGCCTGCTCCCGTTCGGTACGGCCGATCCGCCCGGCGGCGTCGAGCACCTGGTCCTCGGTCAGCTCGGCGGTGTCCCGGTGCAGGCCCCACACCGCCACACCGGACAGTCCCGCCGCGGCGGCCTCCAGCACCGCCAGGTCGCCCACGCACGCCTCGTCCGACCCGACCACCGGCCGGATCCCCGCCGGGGCCGCCCGCGGTGTCACCTCCAGGCGTACGCAGGCGTCCGCCACGAGGGGCGTGGACAACTCGGCGAACCGCTCGACCATCACGTCCGTCCCTTCCACGATGCTGCCGGCCCGCCATCGTAGGAGCGACGGCACCCGCCCTGGCCAGGTCCAATTCGCCGCCGCTGGTCCACCTCGAACGGCGCGTTGACCGGGCGTGCTACCAGTGACCACGTGTCCGTGACCGACCATCCCGCGCCGGCTGCGGCGGTTGCCGGGTCGCCCGCCCGCCACCGTGCCCTCCGGACGAGCCACCAGGCAGCCGCCCGGCCGGTGACGGCACCTGTCGGGCCGATGGCCGCACCGGCCGTGGGGACGATAATGATCAGCGTGCTGAGGAGCACCGACCAGCTGCGCGGAGCGCGGGGAGTGGTGGCATGACGGGATGGCGCGTCTCCGGCTACACCCCGGTCCGCCGGCTCGGTGCCGGCGCGTCCGGCAGCGTCGACCTCGCCGTCCACGACGCCACCGGCACGCCGGTGGCGATCAAGTACCTGACCGCCAGGCTCGACGACGCCTCGTTCCGGGCCGCCTTCCGCGACGAGGCCCGGCTGCTGGCCGGCATCGACGACCCGTACGTCTGCCGCCTCTACGAGTACGTCGAGGCCCCGGGCGGCGCCGCGATCGTGATGGAGCTGGTCAACGGCGTCTCGCTGCGGCAGATGCTGCGCGCGCAGGGCCCGACCACACCGGAGTCGGCGCTGTGCGTACTCAAAGGCTCGCTGGCCGGGCTCGGCGCGGCACACGCCCGCGGCGTGGTGCACCGCGACTACAAACCGGAGAACGTGCTGGTCACCGCCGAGGGCGCGAGCAAACTCGCCGACTTCGGCATCGCCATGCCGGTCGGCGCCGGCTCCGGCGCCACCGTCACCGGCACGCCGCGGTACATGGCCCCCGAACAGTGGACCGGCGCCCCGGCCAGCCCGGCCTGCGACATCTACGCCGCCACCGCCACCTTCTTCGAGTGCCTCACCGGCCATCCCCCGTACGGCGGACGGGATCTGACCACCCTGCGCGACCAGCACGCCCGTGCGCCGATCCCCACCGACCCGGCTCCGCCGCCGGTGCACGACCTGCTGCGGCACGGCATGGCCAAGCGGCCCGCCGACCGGCCGCAGCCCGCCCAGGTCTTCCTCGCCACGCTGGAGGAGGTGGCCGCCGGGGCGTACGGGCCGGACTGGGAGGAACGCGGACTGCGGGAACTCGCCTGGAGGGCGGCGCTGCTGGCCGCCCTCCTCCCGTTCCCGGACGGCACCGGCGGCACCACCAGCGTGGCCAGCACCGCGCTCGGTACGTCCACCGGCGGACCGGTCGGGGCCTCCGCCGGCGACGGCAGCGGGCGCCCGGCACCACGACGGGGCCGCGCCCGGGCGGCGCTCGTCGGCGGCGGGTTGGTGGCGGCCATGCTGGTCGGCGGTGCCGGGCTCAGCTACGCCGCCCGCGACGAGCCGGCCGCTCCGGCCGGTGCGGTGCGGCCCGAGGTGACGACGGAGCTGACCGGCGGCACGCCGCCGGCCGGCGAGGTGTCCGCCTCGCCCACACCCGACGAGCCCGACGAATCCACCACGCCGACCCCCGCACCGCCCACCCCGACCGGCGGCACCGCCTCTCCGGCCGGAACCACCCCGTCACCGACGCCGAGCGGCAGTTCGTCGCCGTCCACGTCGGCCCCCACCCCGTCGACCAGCACCAGCCCGCCACCGCCACCGGACACCACCGGCCCGACGGTCGACCGGGTCGCGGCGAGCCCGAGCGAGCTGGACCCGGCCGGTTGTCCCTACGGCCCCACGGCGAGCACCATCACCGCGCTCGTCAACGACGACCGCACCGCCGTGGGCGACCTGCGGGTCCGCTTCCGCTACACCCTTGAAAAGCGGTCGTACGAACAGAGCATGTCCCCGACCAGGAGCGGCCAGTTCCGGGGCGTGCTCGGCGACCTGCCCCGACCCGGCGCCACCACCCGGATCCCGGTAACGGTCGTGGCCACCGACGCCGCCGGCAACACCACCACCGGCGACTCGACCGTGTACGTGACGCTCTACTCCTCCTGCACGCCGGGCTGACCGGGCGCGCCCACCTACCAGCCCACGACGAGCGGGAGACGCAGCTGTGACCCAGCCGGACGACGTGACCGAGGCCCTGCCCACCCACCGCGCGTTGCCCCGCCCCGCAGCCGGCGACCACCTCGACCGCACCCCGTCGCACCCGGTGCCGCCGGAGGAGCCCACGGTGCACCTGGGCGGTGCGGCGCCGACCGTCCACCTGCCGGGCGGGCAGCCGACCGGGTATCTCGGCGGCACGGAGCCGACGGTCGACCAGAGGGCGACCTCGCGGCTATCGGCGGACGACGCGACAGCTCACTCGGCGCAGGCGACGGCCTCGCTGGACCAGACGGTGCGGCACGCCCCCTGGCCGGCCACGACGCACGCCGCAGCCACCGGTGCGGATCCCACCGTCGCCGCGTTCGTCACGGCGGGCACGGCCGGGCCGCCCACCCCGGCCGAAGCGCTCCCGGCCCCGACCGCCGGTCCCGGCGGCGAGCTGCGGTTCGGGCCCGGCGTGCCGGCCGCCCCGCCGGCCGCACCCGCCTGGCCGGCGCCGGCCCCGCCACCGCGCCGCAGGTCGGCCTGGCGCCGGCTCGTCTCGGTGCTGTCCACCCTGCTCACCCTCGCCTTGCTCGCCGCCGTCGGGCTGTGGATCTGGCAGCGGCTCAGCCCGCTGGAGATCGCCGAGGTGAGCGTCGCCGTGCCCCGACCGGCCGGCGAGCAGTGCGACACCACCGTCGACGTGGTCGCCACCGTACGGACCAACGGCCGCGCCGGCGTCATCCAGTACCAGTGGCTGCGCTCCGGCGCCGCGCCGGGTGCCCTGCTCGACGAGCGGGTCGGTCGCGGCCAGCGCACCGTCGAGCTGACCCTGCGCTGGTCGTTCAGCGGGGTCGGCACCACCACCGAGACCGCCACCGTGAACGTCGTCTCGCCGGCACCGGCGCAGGCGAGCACCGAGGTCGTCTACTCCTGCCCCGGCTGAGCCGGGCACCGCGCACGTTTCCCTCGCAGGCCACCCGGGTAGGTCGGGCCGGACGAAGCACCCGCCCCTGTGGAGGAACGACCGATGCGAGACAACCTCGGTGACGCGGTGGGGGACACCCTCCGTTCGATACTTCTCTTCCTGCCCAAGGCCGTCGCCTTCGTGGCGATTCTGGTGGCCGGCTGGCTGATCGCCAAGGCGGTCCTGAAGCTCGTCGACCGGCTGCTCGAACGCGTCGGCTTCGACCGTGCGGTCGAACGCGGCGGCATCCGGCGGGCCCTGGCCCGATCCCGCTACGACGCCAGCGACATCGTCGCCCGGCTCGCCTACTACGGCGTCCTGCTGCTCACCCTCCACCTCGCCTTCGGCGTGTGGGGGCCGAACCCGATCTCCGACCTGATCGCCGGGGTCATCGCCTGGCTGCCACGCGCGTTCGTCGCGATCGTCATCGTGGTCGTCGCCGCAGCCATCGCCCGCGCCGTGAAGGACATCATCTCCGGCGCGCTCGGCGGTCTGTCGTACGGCCGGCTGCTGGCCACCATCGCCTCGGCGTTCATCCTCGGTCTCGGCGTCATCGCCGCGCTCAACCAGATCGGTGTCGCCACGGCCGTGACCACCCCGGTGCTGATCGCCGTGCTGGCCACCATCGGCGGCATCCTGGTGATCGGAGTCGGCGGTGGGCTGGTCCGGCCGATGCAGAGCCGCTGGGAGTCCTGGCTGTCCCGCGCGGAGGAGGAGTCGCGGACCATCGCCGAGCATGCCCGCGCCTACTCCGCCGGCCGCCGCGACACCGTGCAAAACCACGCCGATACGGCCGCCGCCCCGCCGACCGCACCGACCTCCGGCACGGCGACCTTCGCCGGCCCGGCCGCCGGCCAGTCGGGCGCCGCCGGCCCGTTCGACAGCGACCCGGAGGCCACCCAGGTCGTCAGCGCCCCCGCCATCGACACCGATCCGACGACGCCGCTGCCGCGCCACGACGACCCGGACGCCAACCAGGTCGCCTCGCCCGGCCAGGACGTGCCGGCGCAGCGCGGCACCGACGACAGCGACTCGACCATGGTCCTGCCCAGGAACGACGAGCAGTTCCCTCGCTGATCCGGTCGCGGGGACGGGACCACCTCGGTCCCGTCCCCGCGACGCCTCCCGGCGGCGCCGTGACACCGCACCGCGCCGCCGACTAACATCATCGCCATGACCTGGCGACATTGATGCGTCAACCGAGGCCGTGGGCCGCCAGCGGTCGCCGTAGCAACCGGCGTCCGTCACTCGTCCCACTCGGAAGGCCTCATGACCCTCACCTCGACAGGTGTCCGCCGCCTGGCGGCCACCCTCTACGCGTACGCGTTCCTCACCGACCTGGTGCTGCTCTACCCGGTGTACGTGCTGCTGTTCGCCGACACCGGCCTGTCGATCGGGCAGATCTCCTCGCTGTTCGTGATCTGGTCGCTGTCCAGCATCCTGCTGGAGGTGCCCTCCGGCGCGTGGGCCGACGCGACCTCGCGGCGCCGGCTGCTCTGCCTCGCGCCGCTGTGCACGGCCGCCGGCTTCGCCCTATGGACGCTCACACCGTCCTATCCCGCGTTCGCCGTCGGGTTCGTCCTCTGGGGAGCCGGCGGCGCGCTCGCCTCCGGTGCGCTGGAGGCACTGGTCTTCGACGAACTCGACCACCTCGGCGCCGCCGACCGGTACGCCCGCACCATCGGCCGGGCCCGCACCGCCGGCACCATCGGAGTGCTCGGGTCGATCCTGTTGGCCGGGCCGGTGCTCGGGCTCGGCGGCTACCCGGCCGTCGGCGCCGCCAGCGTCGCGGCCTGCCTCCTCGCCGCCGCCGTCGCCGCCCGCTTCCCCGAACACCGCCGGCCCGCTGCCGGCGCGGTCACCGGCGTCGCGGCCCCCGCCGATCCACCCGCCGCCACCGGACCGCACCGCACCCGGCAGCCGGTGGCGGCGGCCGGGCCCGGTGCCGGACCGGACGGTGCCGGCTGGCCGGAGACCGCGGAGCCGGACGACGAGCCCGGCTGGTGGTCGGGCCTGCGGGCGGGACTCGTCGAGGTACGCCGCGACCGGGCGGTGCGCGCAGCCGTGCTGCTGGTCGCGGCGGTGACCGCGGTCTGGGGCGCGTTGGAGGAGTACGTCCCGCTGCTGGCCCGGGACACCGGCGTCGCCCTCACGACGGTGCCGCTGCTGCTCCTGCTCGTCGCGGTCGGGCAGATCGCCGGTGGCCTGCTCGCCCCGGCCGGCCAGCGACTACGAACCCCCGGGTACGCGGTCCTGCTGGCCGGCTCGGCGGTAGCTCTGGCGGGGGGAGCGCTGCTCCGCCAACCGGCCGGGTTCATCCTGGTAGCGTTGGCGTTCTGCGGATTCCAACTCGCGTCGGTACTGGCCGACGCACGGTTGCAGGCCCGAATCAACGGTCCCGGTCGGGCCACCGTGACCTCGCTGGCCGGCATGGCGACCGACCTGAGCATCATCGCGGTCTACGCCGGATACGGCCTGGTCGCCACCGCGTCGGGCAACGGGGTGGCGTTCGCGGTCGCCGCCGCACCCTACCTGCTGATCGCGGCAGCGTTGGCGGCACGCGCGGCACGCGACCGGACCCCGCCCGAGCCGGTGACAGACCCACCGCCGCCCGTCCGGACCGACGCGTGACGGCCGCCGGTCAGGTCTGCTCGGCGTCGAGGTAGACCCAGCGGCCCTCCTCGCGCACGAAGCGGCTGCGCTCGGTCATGGTGCCCGGGCGTCCGCCCTCGCGGTAGCGGGCACGGAACTCGACCGTGCCCGCACTGTCGAACAGCCCGCCCTGCTCGGTGCCGAGGACCTCCAGCCCGGTCCAGCGCTGCGCCGAATCGAGGAACAACCGAGGCGGTCGGGTGCGGGTGTGCCAGCTGCGCAGCAGGTAGTCCGCGTCCCCGACGGCGAAGGCGGCGTACCGGGATCGCATCAACGCCTCGGCCGTCGGCGCGTCGGCCTCGCCCCGGTGCAGCCGCCCGCAGCAGTCCGCGTATGGCAGGCCCTGCCCGCACGGGCACGCCCCGGTCACCTCGGCCTGTCGTGCCGGCTGTCTGTCTCGCTTGGCCATTCCACCATCCTTGCCGCCTCGGTGTGACCGGGCGACGCCGGGGCCCCGCCGCAACCGGGCGTCGGGCACGATGGATGGTCGGGTGCACCGGCGGGCTGCGTGTGGTGCATACTCCGGGCCACTCCCGGGCCACGTCTCGCTGCTGCACGAGCCGACCCGGGTGTGGGCTTCCTCGCGCGCCTGTCCCGAGGCTGAGCCGGCGGTCAGCGCGACGCGGTCCGGGCGCCACGGCGGCTGCCGAACGACTCCATCGTCGTCGCCTTCTTCGCTGGCGTCACGCTGGCCGCACGGGACCGGGACGCCGCGGCCTGGCTGGCCGCCGTCTTCCGCGTCGCCACCTTCTTCGTCGTCGCCTTCTTCGCCGGTGCCTTCGTGGCCGTGGCCTTTCCGGCTGGCGCCTTCGTGGTGGCCGCCTTCCTCGCGGGCGCCTTGGCGACCGCCTTCTTCGTGGCCGCCTTCGTCCCGACCGGCGCCTTCCTGGCGGCCGCCTTCTTCTGGACTGCCGCTGCCTTCTTGACCGCCGGTGCCGTACTCGCCGCGGTGGCCTTCTTCTTCGGGCTGGTGGCCTTCTTCGCGGCGGTAGCCTTCGCGGTTGGCCGGCGGGTCGGAGCGGCCGTGGCGGAGACAGTCTTCTTGCGTGCCGTGCGCGCGCTCGTCGGCGTGGGCTTCTCGCCGGGCGTCTTGGCGGCGGTCGCACCTGTGGCCCGCTTCGCCACCGTCGCGGCCTTCTTCGCCGCCGCCTTGCGCGGCATCGGGGCCTTCCTCGCCCCGGTGTGCTTCCTGGCTCGTCCTGCCTGCGCCATCGTCGCTCCTCGGGATCTGCCGTGGCGCACGGTCTTCCCGGCACCTGGGCGACCAAACGCCCGCGACCGGCCTAACCGGGCTCAGGGATGGCGAAACGGATCAGGCTGCCGGCACGGGCACCTGTCGCAGGATGCAAGGTGTGAGACCGCCGGTCACAGCGTCGTCGAGGGCTTGGGCGGGTGGACCGGCGGCGAGCAGTTCACAGCGTCGCGGCGTTGGCCGCGTGCCGACGGCGCCGGGCCAGGATGACGGCACCGCCGAGCGTGGTGGCGATCAGGGTCGCGCCGGCGGCCAGTTTTCCGGTGCCGTCGCCGCCGTCGTGGCCCCCGGGCTGGGTATCGCCGATCGGGGCGACCGTGAAGGTGGCACTGCCGTCGGAATCGCCGTCGCCGCAGGTGGCCGCTACCGTGTACGTGCCCAGGGTGAAGCCGGCGGTGAACAGCTCGGCGCTCAACCCACCGCCAGCCGCGGCGGTGGTGGAGCGGACATTGTGGTCCCGGTTGGGCCCGGTGACGTGGAAGATCGCGTCGCCGGAGTCCGGGTTGCACCTGGGAGCGGTGAGCACGACGGTCCCCCCGACCGGGGTGGTCGACGGTGCCACGGTGGTGTCGGCCAGTGCGGCGGCCGGCAGTAGCAGCGCGCCGAGTGCCATGCCGCCCAAGGCTGGTACGAATACTCTGGTTGCCTTCATGCCCGTCTTCCCTCACCTGTCGTCCGCTGACTGCGTGGGACGTCCGTTCGGGTGGCCAGCACCGCGACTCGAACACTATGTGGGCGTGACACTCGATCCGGTGAAAACGAGGAATCCTCGTTGCCGTCCCGCCTCCAGCCAGGCGACGGGGTCGTCGCCGAACTGCCGGGTACGGATCTGGTGGGTGCGGGGATCACTCCGGTGCGCCGACGGCCGCGGTGTCACGGCTGGGCGGATCGCGAGGTGGGCGTGATCTCGTAGCCGATCATGTCGAGATGTCCGATTCCGGGAGGAGCCGGCCGGAATCCGGGCCGGTCGCCGGGCGTTACCCACGACGGCCGGCCGAGCGCCCACCGGGTGTGTGAGCCTACCGCCGGTTCGGTGGAATGATCCGGGCCGGCCTGTCGTTGGATATGGTCCCGGCGCCGCGAAGGGCTCTTGTGCTCCGCGAGCCGCCGACCCCGGTCCCCGGGAATGATCCGGGCCGGTCGGTCGTTGGACATGGTTCCCCCGACGGGGCTGGGTGTGCTGGCCCCTCGGATCGCGGATTTTGATCCGCCCTCGACTTTCCCCTTTTCTTGAGTGCCCGATGGGCGCTTTGCGTCGCCTGCCATCCCCCTTGCGACTGGGTGACGTCTACCCCCCGAATGGAGCTTGATCATGAACTCGATGCTGCGTAAGAGTGTTCTGGGTATCGCTGGTCTGGCTTTCACCGGTGGCGTGTTCGCTGGTCCGGTGGCCGCGTTCGCGGACACCACCCCGACCACCGCCGCGCCGGTCGCCGCCGTGCAGGTGGAGAAGCCGGACAGCGGCAAGCTGATCCCGCACGGTGTGCAGGGTGCGCAGTCGCGGATCGACCTGAACGGTGAGCAGATGGCGAACGTGAAGGCGATCGTCGCCGCGACGAAGAAGACCGGTATGGACGAGCGTGCCGCGGTGGTCGCGATCGCGACGTCGTTGCAGGAGTCGAAGTTGGAGAACCTGGGTCATCTGGGTGACCGCAACGACCACGACTCGCAGGGCCTGTTCCAGCAGCGCCCGTCCAGCGGTTGGGGCACGGTCGAGCAGATCACCGACCCCGAGTACTCCACCACCGCGTTCCTCAAGGGCCTCAAGCAGGTCGACGGGTGGAAGGACATGCCGTTGACCAAGGCCGCGCAGACCGTGCAGGTGTCGGCGTACCCGGACCACTACGCCCAGTGGGAGCAGCAGGCCGCCGACCTCGTCGCCCAGCACTGGAACAGCTGACCCACCACAGAACCGAACACCGACTGGCCGGCACCCGAAGCGGGTGCCGGCCAGTCGGCGTCTGCGCTTGAGTTCACGCCGCCTCTGCCTCGTCGGGGTCGGTGACCCAGCCCGCGACGAGTACGAGGCCGGTTGGCCGGTGCACGGCGAGGAAGCCGAACGGGCGGTCGATGGTCAGGCCGACCAGCCGCTTCCGTTCCGTGGCCGGCCTGGGCGCCGAGCCGACCCGCATCGCGAACGCGGTCACCACCGCGGCGGAGAAACCGGTGGCGCTGAACGTCGCGGTCGCGCCCTGCGCGGCCTGCGAGACGAACAGCCGCCGGGTGATGTCGGGAAAGTGGTCGCCGGCCGGATCGGTCGCCGCCTTGAGGCCGAACAGCGCCGCCCGCTGGAGCAGGTGGTGGCGGGCGGTCACGGTGAACCCGACCGTCGAGACCTGCAACTCCGGTGTCGAGTCCGTTGCGGTGACGAACTGTTCGGTCACGCCCGGCCCGGCGGTGACGGCGAGCGTCGTTGCGCCGTCGATCGCGGCGATCGCGGCCGGCACCACCTCGGCCGCCCCGCGATCCGCCGTACCCAGGGCGAGGACGACGTCGACGTCCTCCGTACCCGCGACGGTCAGCAGGCTCAGCGGACCGGCGGAGGTGTCCGCCACCCGCAGCGCGGCCAGGTCGTAGCTGGAGCGACTGAGGCCGGCCAGCCGCCGGCCCTGCCACGGCCCGTCGGCCGGCTGGCACCAGGCGCTGTGGAATGGCTCCTGCCATCTGGTGAGCACCGACAGCACGCTGGCGAGCACCAGCGCCGTGCCGGCGCCGGCCCGCACCGGCATCTCCGTGATGCGGCCGTCGGTCTCGGTGGCGGCCCACTCGTCCAGCACCGCCTGGTCGACCTTCTCGTCGCCAGTCAACTCGCCCCGCATCGCGGCCGGCACCTCGGTGCGCCACCGCTCGGACACCGGCAGGCCCCGCAGCGACCAGAAGCCGAGCGCCATCCGGGTGGTCGGCGACCCGTCGAGGTCGTACCGGGTCGGGTCGGGGGCGACGGCCAGGAGTTCCTCGCGGGCCGGCCCGGCCGCGTACCGGGAGAGCAGCGCCAGCAGCGGGTAGACGCCCGCGCCGGAGAGCACCGTTCCCTCCGCCTCGAGGGTCGACGCCCAGCGGGCGGTGAGGGCGTTCGTGGCGCGGATGCTCATGCGGGAGGTGTCCTCCTGGTCGGGCACGCGGCACACCACGGGCGGCACGCCGGCCCGGTGGACCCTACCGCCGGCCGGTCGCCCCCGCCGCCCCACCGGATGCCGGGGGCGGAGCCCGCGAGGGTGCCGGTGTGTGGCAGCGTGACCGGGTGGGTTCCGCGCCGGTCGACGTCGACCTCGCCCTGGTCGGTGGGGGTGGTGCCGCGTCGCTCGTGCTGGCCGCGCTGGCCCGCCACGGCGTGCGCGATCTCCGGATCGCCGTCGTCGACCCGGTGCACCGGCGCGGCCAGGACCGGACCTGGGCGTTCTGGGACCACCCGGGCAACGATCTGGACGAACTGCTCAGCGCGAGCTGGTCGCAGGTCGAGGTGGTCACGCCCGGCGCGCACCGGGTCCTGGACCTCGCCCCGCTGCGGTACGCGATGCTGCGCTCCGGCCCGATCTACGACCGGGCCGCCGAGGCCGAGCGGCGTCTCGGCGTGGCCCGGATCGTCGCCGGTGCGGACACCCTGCGCGACGACGGCGGCCGGGTGCTGGTGGACACCGGTGGTGACCGGCCGGCGTTGCGGGCCGGCTGGGTGCTGGACTCCCGGCCGCGACCACCGCGCCGCCCGGGGCGTACCAACTGGTTGCAGCACTTCCGTGGCTGGTGGCTGGCGGCGGACCGGCCGCTGTTCGATCCGGGACGCGCCGTCCTGATGGACTTCCGCACGCCGCAGCCGGACCGGGGTGTCTCGTTCGGTTATCTGCTGCCGGTGAGCAGCCGGTACGCGCTGGTCGAGTACACCGAGTTCTCGCCCGACCTGCTCACCGACGCGGCGTACGACGCGGCCCTGGCCGGCTACCGGGACCTGCTCGGCCTGGACCCGGCCCGACTCACCGTCCGTGAGGTCGAGAACGGCGTCATCCCGATGACCGACGGACCGTTCGTCGCCCGACCCTCGCCCCGGGTGGTACGCCTGGGCACCGCCGGCGGCGCCACCCGCCCGTCGACCGGATTCACCTTCGCCGCCATGCACCGCCAGGCCGAGCAGGTCGCCCGGGCGCTCGCCGCCGGCCGGCCGCCGGTGCCGGCGCCCGCGTACCCGGGTCGGCACCGGTGGATGGACGCGGTCGCGCTGCGGGCCCTGGACCGTGACCTGGTCGGCGGCCCGGAATTCTTCGGCCGGCTGTTCGACCGCAACCCGGCACCCCGGGTGCTGCGCTTCCTCGACGGCGCCACCACCCTGGCCGAGGACCTGGCCGTGATGCGTTCCACCCGGCTGCTGCCGATGGTCACCGCCACTGTGGCCGACGCTGCCAACCGGGTGCGCGACCGCCTTGCCCCGTCACGCCGCCCGGCCTGGGCGGTGCCGCCCCCCGTCGTCGCCTCCGACCACCCGGCAGCCGATCGGCCGGACCGCTGACCCGCGTGCTCGACGCGGCGCCGAGCACGCCTCCGCTCCGCCCTGCGCGGCGATCACGCAGTTGTGGTGGGCGCATTGCCCCGATAAGCCGCTTGTGCAGGACACCACAACTGCATGATCGCTGGGGCTGGGGCTGGGGCTGGGGCTGGGGCTGGGTGCTCGACGGCGGGGGAGGCTTCGGTAGGTTTGCCGCATGGTGGACGAGACGGCCGGCCGGGTGGTGCGGATCTGGACCGACGGCGCGTGCAGCGGCAATCCCGGGCCGGGCGGGTGGGGCGCGGTGCTGCGCTACGGCTCCCACGAGCGGGAACTGTGCGGCGGCGAGGCGACCCCGACCACCAACAACCGGATGGAGCTGACCGCCGCCATCGAGGCGCTGGAGACGCTGACCCGCCCGGTCACGGTCGAGCTGCACACCGACAGCACGTACGTGCGTAACGGCATCACCAGCTGGCTGGCGTCCTGGAAACGCAACGGCTGGTTGACCGCCGCGAAGCAGCCGGTGAAGAACGCCGACCTGTGGCAGCGGCTGGAAGCGGCCTGCGCCCAGCACCGCGTCACCTGGCTGTGGGTGAAGGGGCACAACGGGCACCCGGAGAACGAGCGGGCCGACGCCCTGGCGAACCAGGGGATGACCGAGGCGCGCGCCGCGACCGCGCCGGCCCGCCGCTAGGTTTTCTGACCAGCCGGGCTGGTCAGCCCGGGACGGGTGCGGTCGTCAGCCGCAGTGGATCGGTCCCCACCGTTCCTCGGGGAGGTTGCGGTAGACCACGTACACCAGGATGCACCGGCCGGCCGTGCCGGTGATCTGCGCTGGGCCGGCGTAGTACTGGAAGTTGCCGGGATCGCGGTCGAAGACCAGCGGCTCACACGGGAAACCCGGGTTGCCGCTGGCACAGCGGCCGATGAAGACCTCCATCCGCTCGGCCCGGTCGCGGTTGAGGTTCTTCTGCGCCCAGACGCAGTTGGTTCCGCCGTTGGCGCTGGAGTACGAGATGAACACCGAGATCGCGCCGCCGTAGGCGTCGCGGTGCGGCGACAACTCGGTGCCGGGACAGGACGCCCCCGGGCTCAGCTTGGGGTGCGCGGCGGCGGGTGAGCTGGTGACCGCGAGCGTCGTCGCCACCAGCACGGCGGCCAGGAATGCCCCGAGCAGACTGCGAGTGGTCGACCGGTGCGTCGAGATGGCCATGAAGGATCCTTCCGATCAAAGGCTCGTTGATCGTAATTATCCGACACGCGATCAAGGCGGCACAGCGGCGCCGGAGGGAGCCGGGTCAGCGGCTGCGGCTCCGCCGCCGGGACGGCTGGCACGGGGTGAGCGGCAGCGCCGACCAGTGGGCCGGGCGGGTGAGCCGCGCCGGCAGGCGGGTGTGCCGGTCGCCACGGGCGGCGTCGACCTGCGACTGGTGCAGGAACAGGGACCCGGACAGGTCGGTGCCGCGCAGGTCGGCCGCGCGTAGGTCGGCCCCGGTGAGGTCGGCCCGGGTCAGATCGGCGCCGCGCAGGTCGGCGCCGATCAGCAGCGCCCCGCGCAGGTTCGCCCCGCGCAGGTCGGTCCGGCGCAGGTCGCGGCCGACCAGCCCGGCCCCGCGGTGGTCGGCGCCGGCACCGCCGCCGCGTCCGCGAGCCAGGTCGCCGGTACGCGACAGCAGCGTGTTGACCTTCGCGCGGTGCGCGTCGACGTCGAGCGTGAGCAGCGTCTGGGCGCTGCCGGCGGCGAGCCCGTCGGTCTCGGCGAGCGCGGCGGACAGTTCCTCGCGCAGCTCTGCCGGCGGGCGCAGCGCGAGCGCCTCGGTCAGGTACCACAGCAGCTCGTGCAGGGGTCGCATCACCGCGAAGACGTCGAACATCGGCCGGGCGGTCTGCGGCGCCGCCCGCCAGTCCCGCCCGCCGAAGGTCTCCTGGGCGACCCGCTGGCCCGCGCCGAAGCAGTCGAAGACGGTGCAGCCCGGGAAACCGCGGTCGCGTAGCTCGGCGTGGATGCCGCAGCCGAAGTCCGGGCGCAGGTTGCGGCACGGCTGCCCGGCGGGCTTGTCGAGCGCGAAGTCGGCCGACGCGGCGAAGGCGGGGGCGACGCAGCAGAGGCCGAAGCAGCGGGCGCAGTCCGCCCGTAGCTCACCGACGGCTGCCTCCGTCATCCGCGCCTCTCCTTCCCACCCGTCCACGCCCCGGTTGATCTCCGCCCCCCCCGACGACCTGCCTGAACGCGATTCTCCCGTACCGCCCTCCGCCCGACCGCCCGGGGTGGCTCTTGCCTGGGGAGATTCACTCTGACATATTCCATCGTGGACGCTGCCAGTGACGGTCGCCAATCCGAGGTCGCCGCGCTGCGGTGACGCCTTCATGTCGGAGGGACCCTCGTGAAGCGTAGACGTCGCCATCTACTCACCGGACTGGCGGTCGGTGCCCTCGTGGTGTCGACCGGTTTCGTCGGAATTCACTTTGCCGGTGCCGAGGTGCCGGCCGCCGCCGCGGTCGGCGACGGCGAGATGCCCAACGCCCTCGGCGCCCACCTGGAGCGGCTGCGCCAGGCCGTACCGGGTGACGGCGGCATGGCGCCGGACGGGCCCGGCGGTGCCGCCCAGCAGGAGTTCCTGGAACGCGCCTACCCGGCCGACGCGATCACCATCGCCCAGATGGACCGCTCCAAGGCGGCGTACACCGCCGCCGACAAGCGGTTCAAGGGCAGCAAGCAGTGGACCAACATCGGTCCCGACGAGGCCCTGTACCCGTTCACCGAGTACCGCAACGCGTACAACTACGTGCCGAACGAGTACGTCGCCGGTGGCCGGGTCACCTCGATCGACATCAGCCCGGACTGCAACCAACTGCTCTGCCGGGCGTATGTCACCCCGGCCGGCGGCGGCGTCTGGGGCACCCTGAACATCCTCGCCGCCGAGCCGAAGTGGTTCTACCTCGGCGGCCCGCTGGGCATCAACGCCGCCGGCGCGGTGACGATCGACCGTAACGACCGGACCGGCCTGACCATCTACGTCGGCACCGGCGAGGCCAACACCTGCGCCTCCGGCTGCGTGGCCGGCGTCGGCCTGTACAAGTCGACCAACGGCGGCCTGACCTGGTCCGGCCCGCTCGGCAAGGACACTCTTGCCGGCAAGGGCATCGGCGAGGTCACCATCAAGCCGGGCGACCCGAAGACGCTGTACGTGGCCACCACCACGGCGCTTCGCGGCATGTCCAGCTCCTGCTGCGGCGGCGTCACCCGGCCCGTGCCCGACGCCGCGAAGTGGGGGCTGTACAAGTCCACCAACGGCGGCAAGAGCTGGACGTTCCTGCACAACGGCTCGGCCGACGCCACCGCCTGCACCGGCAGCCTGGCCGAGTACAACAACACCACCAGCTGCTCGCCGCGCGGCGTGCGCCACGTCAAACTCGACCCGAAGAACGCCAACATCGTCTACGCCTCCTCGTACGCCCGGGGCGTGTGGCGCTCGGCCGACGCCGGCAAGACCTGGACGCAGCTCAAGACGTCGCTCAACGCCACGCTGCCGACGACCCGCGCGGCGATCGACGTGACCGCCCTGCCCGGCGGCAAGACCCGGATGTACGTCTACGAGGGCAACGTGGGCAGCCCGTACTCGCGGCTGTTCCGCAGCGACGACGTGGCTACCGGCGCACCCACCTTCACCGACCTGAGCAGCGCCAACCCGGCCGACCCGGGCTTCGCCACCTACAACCAGTGCACCGGCCAGTGCTGGTACGACGTGTTCGTGCACACCCCGCCGGGCCATCCGGACATCGTCTACACCGGTGGCAGCTACTCGTACGGCGAGAACATCGCCCACAAGCGGGCCGTCGTCCTCTCCACCGACGCCGGGGTCAGCGGCACCGACATGACCTACGACGGCACCGACGAGCTGCACCCCAACGGCCTGCACCCCGACCAGCACGCGCTGGTCACCAACCCGCGCAACCCGTACCAGTTCTTCGAGGCCAATGACGGCGGCGTGATGCGCTCCAGCGGCCAGTTCGTCGACCGGTCGTCGTGGTGCGACAACCCGGACCGGAACCTGACCACCCAGGCCCAGAAGGACCGCTGCCGGCAGATGCTCTCCAAGATTCCCTCCAAGCTGGAGGGCATCAACAAGGGCATGAACACCCTGCAGTTCATCAGCCTGTCGGTCAGCCCGCACGACGTGAACCTGCTGCAGGGCGGCACCCAGGACAACGGCACCTGGGAGAACAAGGGCCAGCGCCAGCGCTGGGTCAACACCATGATCGGTGACGGTGGCGCCTCCGGCTGGGACGTCGGCCGCCCCGAGTTCCGGTTCCACACGTTCTACGACGTCTCGCCCGAGGTGAGCTTCGCCAACGGTGACATCAGCAGCTGGATCTGGACCGCCGACCCGATCTTCGGCCAGCCGGGCAACCTGTTCTACGCCCCGGTGATCAGCGACCCGAAGGTCAGCGGCACCATGTACGCCGGCACCGGCCTGTCGGTGTACCGCACCAAGACCTTCGGCCTGGGCAACCGCACCCTGGCCGAGGCCGACCGGATCTGCAACTCGTGGACCGGCACCTACGAGGCGGTGTGCGGCGACTGGGAGGCGCTGGGCACCACCAACCTGACCGGCGCCGGGTGGGGCGACCGGGCCGGCGGCGCCGTCTCGGTGGTCCAGCGGGTCGACTCCGACACCTCCACCGCGTGGGCGGCGACCAGCACCGGCCGGGTCTTCGTCAGCCGTAACGCCGACGCCGAGCCGGCCTCCGCGGTGACCTGGACCCGGATCGACACCGCCACCACCCCGAACCGTTTCGTCACCAGCATCCACATCGACCCGGCCGACCCGGCCCGGGCGTGGATCTCCTACAGCGGCTACGGCTCGAACACCCCGACCACACCCGGGCACGCGTTCGAGGTGAAGGCCACGGGCAGCGGGGCGACCTGGACCGACCGGTCGTACGACTTCGGTGACCAGCCGATCACCGACCTGGTCCGCGACGACGTCACCGGCGACCTGTACGCCTCCACCGACTTCGGCGTGCTGCTGCTGCCCCGGGGCAAGACCTCCTGGACCAAGGCCGCCAAGGGCATGCCGAACGTCGAGGTCGCCGGGCTGACCATCGTGCCGGGCGAGCGGATCCTCTACGCCGCCTCGCACGGTCTCGGCGCCTGGAAGCTCAGCCTGAAGTAAGGAACGAGATCATCGGCAACGTACCGGCGAGGGGTCGCGAGCGCGGCCCCTCGCCGCTGCCCGAGCGGGCCGCCCGGCTGTGGCGTACGCTCGGCGCGGCCTTCGTCATCCTGGTCTTCGTACCACCGCTGCTGCTGCTGGTCTCCGGCTCCCTCACCGAACCCGGCCTGCCGCCCTCGCCGACACCGCAACTGGTGCCCGACACGCTGTCCACCACCGGATACCAGCGCGCCCTGGACCTGGGTGGTCTGCTGCGCGCCTCGCTCAACTCGGTGCTGGTCGCCGTGGTGGCGGTGCCGCTGAGCGTGCTGGTCGCCTCGCTGGCCGGCTTCGCGCTGGCCCGGCTCGCCCCGCGCACCACCGCCACCGTGGTGGCGGCCTCCCTGGTCGCGCTCATGGTCCCGGCGACCGCGCTGCTGGTGCCCCGCTTCGCGATCTTCCGGTTCCTCGGGCTGACCGACACCCTCGTGCCGCTGATCGCCCCGGCGCTGCTGGGCACCTCACCGCTCTACGTCCTGGTCTACTACCTGGCCTTCCGTGCCCTGCCGGCCGACCTGTACGACGCCTGCCTGGTGGAGGACCTGTCGCCGCTGCGTACCTGGTGGCGGGTCGCGTTGCCGCTGGTCCGCCCGGTGACCGCCGGGCTCACCGCGCTCACCTTCGTGCTCACCTGGTCGAACTTCCTCGATCCGCTGATCTACGTCTACGACCGTGACCTGTTCACCCTGCCACTGGCGCTGCGGTCGCTGTCGCTGCTCGACCCCACCAACTTCCCCGTCTTCCTGGCCGGGGCGGTGATCGCCACCGTTCCCGCGCTGGTGGTCTTCGCCCTGGCCCAGCGGCGCTTTCTGCACCATGACGACTGATCCGAGGGGCTGACCACCGTGAAACCGAGATCCCTGCTCGCCCTCGCCCTGTGCGCCGCGCTCGGCCTCACCGGCTGCGGCTCCGGTTCCGGCTCCGGGTCGTCGGACTCAAGCCCGGTCAAGCTGCTGGTGTTCGGCGCCCCGGAGGAACTGGGCGCGTACCGCACGCTGATCGAGGCGTATCAGGACGCCCGACCCGGCGAGCGGGTGCAGCTGATCGAGGCCAGCGACCGTAAGGACCTGCTGGCCCGGCTGGCCACCTCGGTGGCCGGGGGAGCACCGCCGGACGTGTTCCTGATGAACTACCGCTTCTACGGCCAGTTCGCCGCCAAGGGGGTCGTCGAGCCGCTGGACGAGCGGATTGCCGCCTCGTCGGCGCTCGACCCGGCCGACTACTACCCGGTGGCGATGGAGGCGTTCAAGTGGGAAGGCGCCCAGCTGTGCCTGCCGCAGAACGTCTCCAGCCTCGCCGTCTACTACAACCGCACCCTGTTCACCAAGTACGGGGTGCCCGAACCGAAGGCCGGCTGGACCTGGAACGACCTGGTCGGCACCGCCACCCTGATGACCCGCGACGACCGGGGCCTGGTCATCAAGGGCACCGAGGCCGAGGGCGCCGCCCGGCTGCCCGCCGTACACGGCCTCGGGGTGGAGCCGTCGATCATCCGGCTCGCCCCGCTGGTCTGGTCCAACGGCGGTGAGATCGTCGACGACCCGGACAAGCCCACCCGGCTGGCGCTGGACAGCCCGGCGGCCCGGGAGGCGCTACGGAACCTGGTCGACCTGCGGCTGGCGTACGGGGTGGTGCCGACCGACGCGGAGGTGGAGGCGGAGGACGACGAGTCCCGCTTCCTCAACGGGCGGCTGGCGATGCTGATGACCTCCCGACGGGCCACCACCAACTTCCGCACCATCACCGGCTTCGAGTGGGACGTCGCCCCGATGCCGGTCTACCGGCAGCCGGTCGGGGTGCTGCACTCCGACGCGTACTGCATGACCCGGGGGTCGAAGAACAAGGACGCCGCCTGGCGGTTCATGGAGTACGCGATGGCCGAGGAGGGGCAGCGGATCATCGCCGCGACCGGGCGTACCGTGCCGTCGCACATCGGGGTGTCCCGCTCACCGGCGTTCCTGGACCCGAACCAGCCGCCGCGCAACTCGCAGGTCTTCCTCGACGCCATCCCCACCGTCCGGGCGCTGCCCACCGTCTCCACCTGGCCGGAGATCGAGGATCTCAGCTACGGGATCCTGGAGAACGCCATGCACCGCGGCGACAAGCTCGACGACGTCGTCCGCGAGCTGGACACCAAGAGCCGGCCGATGTTCGCCCGTGGGGAGAACGGGTGAGCGGCCTCGTCCTCGACGGGGTCAGCGCCGCCTACCGCGGCACCACCGTGCTGCACGAGGTGGACCTGACCGTTGAGCGGGGCGAGCTGCTGGTGGTGCTCGGCCCGTCCGGCGCCGGCAAGTCGACCGTGCTGCGGGTGGTGGCCGGCCTGGAACCGGTCACCACCGGCCGCGTCCACATCGCCGGCCGCGACGTCACCGACCAGCGCCCGGGCCTGCGCAACGTGTCGATGGTGTTCCAGTCGTACGCGTTGTTCCCGCACCTGAGCGTGGTCGAGAACATCGCCTTCGGGATGGAGGTGCGGGACATACCGCGCCGCCAGGCCCGCGAGCGGGCCCGGGCGGCGGCCGAGACGGTGGGCTGCGCCGGGCTGCTGGACCGTCGCCCGGGACAGCTATCCGGCGGCGAACGGCAACGCGTCGCCCTGGCCCGGGCACTGGTCCGCGAACCGGACGTGTTCCTGCTCGACGAGCCACTGTCCAACCTCGACCTCGCGCTGCGCGTCGAGATGCGTACCGAACTGCGGGCCCTGCACGACCGGATCGGCGCGACCATGGTGCACGTCACCCACGACCAGACCGAGGCACTGGTGCTCGCCGACCGGATCGCGGTGCTGCGCGACGGTCGGGTCGAGCAGGTGGGCACCCCGGACCAGATCTGGCGTACCCCGGCCAGCACCTTCGTGGCCCGGTTCGTCGGCTCCCCGGCGATGAACCTGCTGCCCGCCGACGGCGCGCTGCGACCCAACGGGGCCGCACCGGAGCTGCCGGACGAGCCGCTGGAGATCGGCTTCCGGCCGGAGGCGGTCACCCTCGACGCCGCCGACGGCGCCCCGGCCACCGTCGAGCGGGTCGAGGTGATCGGCGAGGACGCCTACGCGTACCTCACCGTCGCCGCCGGGCAACCGGTGGTCGCCCGGGTGCCGGCCGCCCGCCGCCCCGACAAGGGCGCGACGGTACGCGTCGGCGTGCGCTGGGCCGATACCCACCTGTTCCACGCCGCCTCCGGCCGCCGGTACGCCCCATGAGCGCGCGAAGCGGGCCGGGCCTGCGCGCCCCCCAGCCGCGAACAGAGGACGGCCCCGCAAGCGCCAGGAGCGGGCCGGCAGCCCCGCAGCCGCGACCAAAGATTCGCACCGTGAGCGGTCCGGACACCCGCTCGCGGCGGCAGTTGGTGCTGATGCTGGCGCCGTACCTGGTCGGCCTGGTCGGGCTGGTGCTGGTGCCGGCCGTGGTCACCCTGGCGCTGGCGTTCACCGAGTACGACCTGCTGCGCCCGCCGGCCTGGGCCGGACTGGACAACTTCACCGCCCTGGTCGACGACCCGATCTTCCGCGTCGCGTTGCTCAACTCGGTGGTGTTCGCGCTGGTGGCCGTACCGCTGCGGGTGCTGCTGGCGCTCGGCCTGGCGCTGCTGCTGCATCGCCGGGCCGTCGGCACCGGCACCGCCCGCACCGCGGCGCTGCTGCCCACCGCCGTGCCCGAGATCGCCTACGGCCTGCTCTGGCTGTGGCTGTTCAACCCGCTGTACGGCCCGATCAACCAGCTGCTGCGCATCGGTGGGGAGCAGGGGCTGACTGTGCTGGGGCGCACTCCGCCGCAGTGGCTGACCGATCCCACCAGCGCCCGCGCGGGGATCATCCTGATGAGCCTGTTCACCATGGGGGAGACCTTCGTGGTGCTGCTGGCCGCCCGGCGGGCGCTGCCCCGCGACGTGTACGAGATGGCCGCCATCGAGGACGCCACCGGCTGGGACGTGTTCCGCCGGGTCACCCTTCCGCTGATGGCGCCGGTGCTGGCCCTGCTGGCGGTGCGGGACGCCATCGCCAGCCTGCATTTCACCTTCGTGCCGGCGTTCGTGGTGACCGACGGCGGCCCGCCCCCGTACGCGACCACCTACCTGTCGCTGTTCGTCTACCAGACGGGTTTCGAGTACCTGCGCTACGGCTACGCGGCGGCGGCGACCCTGGTGATGATGCTGTTGACCGTCGCGGCGGTGCTGGTGCAGTGGCGCCTGATCCGCCGCTACCGACGGCTCTACACGTTCTAGCAGGGGCCTCCCGGTCGAGACGTGGACGGTGCCGGAAACCACGCGGGTGGTCGCCGGAAATCGGCCGCCGGTCGGTATGCCCCGTGCGAGGATGCCCAGCGGCCGGAGCGGAGGAAGGGGCGACGGGTGGACGTCGAGGTACGGCGGCTGGCGCCGCAGCAGGTCGAGGAGGCGGCGGAAGTGCTGGCCGACGCGTTCGACGGGTACCCCTGGACGGCGTGGACGGTGGCCGCGGACCGGCACCGGGAGCGGCTTGCCGGGCTGTTCGGCCTCACCATCGCGGCGGTCGGCCTGCCGTACGGCGACGTGTGGGCGGCGGTCGAGCGAGCCGGACGGGTGGCCGGCGTGGCGGTGTGGCTGCGCCCGGACCGGCCGGTGCCGGAACAGGTCTGGACCGACCTGTCGGAGCGGGACGCGCAGTTGGCCGGCGACCGGTACGGCGCCATGGTCGCCGCCGAGGCCGCGTGCGCCCCGCTGCGCACCACCGAGGCGGCTTGCCTCCTGGCCACCGTTGGCGTGCGGCGCGACCGGTGGGGCCAGGGGCTGGGCGGGCGGGTGCTGGAGCCGGGGCTGGCCGCCGCGGCACACGCTGGGCTTCCGGCGGTGCTGGAGACCTCGTCGACGGACAACCTCCGGTTCTACCGCCGGCTCGGCTTCGAGATGACCGGCCAGGTGGAGGTGCCCGGCGGCGGCCCCCGGGTGTGGGGGATGCGCCGACCGCCCGGTGGGAAGGTGTAGCGGGACCGAGGGCGGGTAGCTGCCCGGGATGGAGTTGGTCGAGGAGTCGCCGTACCGGTTCCGGATCGACCGGCACGATCCGATGCGGGTGCCGGGGGTGGTCTTCGCGTCCCGGTCGCTGCTGCCCGACGCCGGGGCGGACCGGTCGCTGGAGCAGGTCGCCAACGTGGCCACCCTGCCGGGCATCGTCGGCGCCTCGTACGCCATGCCGGACGTGCACTGGGGTTACGGCTTCCCGATCGGTGGGGTCGCCGCCACCGACGTCGAGGCCGGCGGGGTGGTCTCGCCGGGCGGCGTCGGCTTCGACATCTCCTGCGGGGTCCGGCTGCTCACCGCCGACCTGGACCGCGACGAACTACGCCCGCGCCTGGAAGCGGTGATGGACGCGCTGAGCGCGGCCACCCCGCGCGGCATGGGCCGGGGCGCGGTGTGGCATCTGACCGGCCGCGACGAACTCGACGCGGTGCTGCGCGGCGGCTCCCGGTACGCCGTGGAACGCGGCTTCGGCGTCGAACGGGACCTGCACCGCTGCGAGGACTACGGCGCGGTGGACGACGCCGACCCGGCCCAGGTCAGCGAGCGGGCGATCGAGCGTGGCGCGCGTCAGGTGGGCAGCCTCGGCTCCGGCAACCACTTCCTGGAGGTGCAGGCGGTCGAGCAGGTGTACGACGAGCCGGTGGCCGAGGCGTTCGGGCTGCGCCCCGGTCAGGTCTGCGTGATGATCCACTGCGGGTCGCGGGGCCTGGGCCACCAGATCTGCACCGACTACGTGCGGGCCATGGAGAAGGTGATGGGCCGGCACGGTATCCACGTCCCGGACCGGCAGCTCGCCTGCGCCCCGGTCGGCTCGCACGAGGGACGCGCCTACCTGGGCGCGATGGCCGCCGCGGCGAACTACGCGCGGGCCAACCGGCAGTTGCTCGCCCACGCGGCCGGCCAGATCTTCGAGCGGGAGACCGGCCGGCGGCTCGACCTGGTCTACGACATCTCGCACAACCTCGCCAAGATCGAGGACCATGCCGTGGACGGCGGGACGCGACGGCTGTGCGTACACCGCAAGGGCGCCACCCGAGCGCTGCCGCCCGGGCACCCGGACCTGCCCAACGAGCTGCGGCCCGTCGGTCAGCCGGTGCTCATCCCGGGTTCGATGGGCACCGGCTCGTACGTGCTGACCGGGGTGGCCGGGGCGCCCGCCTGGGCCTCCACCTGCCACGGCGCGGGCCGGGTGCAGAGCCGCAAGCAGGCCGTCGCGGCCGGCCACGGTGCGGATCCGCGCGCCCAGTTGGAGGCGCAGGACATCGCGGTACGCGGGGCGTCCCGGCGCGGGCTGGCCGAGGAGATGCCGGCGGCGTACAAGGACATCTCGGCGGTGGTCGAGGCGGCGGAGGGTGCCGGCCTGTGCCGGAAGGTGGCCCGGCTGGTGCCGCTCGGCGTGGTCAAGGGCTGACTACACGTCCAGCGTCACCCCGCAGGACCATCCCGCGCCGTCGCCGCCGAAGCGCAGCTCGTACAGCGAGACCGCCTTCGGGACCGCGCCGGTGAGTTCCACCTCGCCGGTGGCCGTGGTCCGCCAGCGCACCAGCAGGCCGCCGGCGCCGTCGTCGGTCACCTCGGTGGACAGCGGCAGTTCATCCGTCGTCTCCAACCGGAAGATCACTTCGTCGAGTACGCCCACCAGCAGGTCCTCGTCGGTGGCGGCCGGCGCCTGGAACTCCCGCTCGGCGTGGGGCCGGGCGCCGGCCGGGTCGGTGAACGACTCGACCAGCGCGGCGACCGCCTCGGCCACGCAGCCCTCCCGGTCCGGTGCCCACGCCTCGATCCGTACGTCGGCGGTGTGCGGCACGCACCGGTGCCCGCGTTCGGGTCGTGGCTCCATGCCTCGATGATGCGCCACGGCCGGACGTGGCGCGTCGCGACTGTCAGTGCACGCCCAGCCGGGCGATCGGCTCGACCAGTTCGCGTTCCTCGTACGACAGGTGCGACAGCAACGTGTCGGTGAGCAGGTCGACTGCGGCACGCAGGTCGGCCATCCCGTCCGGCGTGGCGACGAACGCGACCAATGCCCGGTCGACACCTTCCAACACGTCGTGGATGGCGTGGTGTTCCTCCTCCAACCGGTCGACGACCGGCTTGAGCCGGGGGTCGGCGTTGCGCAGGTGCGGGAAGAGGGACCGGTCCTCGATGGTGTGGTGGGTGGTCACCACCCGGCAGTACGACTCGCAGTAGGTGCCGAGTGTCCACTTGTTCTGCCGCATGGTCATCGTGTTGATGTGCGACCGGGCGGTGCCCACGTCGATCAACCCGGCGGCGACCTGCTCGATCAGGTCGTGGATCTGGGCCAGCTCGCCGCGCAGGCCGTCGTGCACGTCGATCAGGTGCTGGGCGCTGGCCTGCTCGTGCGCGGTGTAGGTGCGCTCCGGGTCCCGTGCCGGCCCGGTGGGCCGGGCCGACTCGTCCCAGACCCGCACGTCGCTGCGCCGGCTGCCGTCGTCGGGCGTCGGCACGACGGCGAACGGCCCGGCGGCGACGGTGGCGCGTCGTCCCGCCGGCCGCCCCGCGGAATCGGCCGCCCCGGTCCGAGCCGCGCCGCCGGCCTGCTCCGTCGCGGTCCCGGCCGGGTCGCCGGACCGGGTTCCGGCATCGCCGTCCGGCTGCCGGCCGCCCCCGCCGGTCGAGGCGCTGCCCGCACCGGCTGGGCCGGTCGCGGTGCCGCCCCCGCCGGTCGATCGTTCGGCGCTGACCAGCTCCCGGGTCGCCGGGGCCACCTCGGCGGCGAACCGCCGCAGGTCGTCGGGGTCGTCGCTGCCGAGGATGAAGGTGCTGATGCCTTCGGTCAGGGCGAGATCGGCGAGTTCCTCGGCCCACTGCTCGGCCGGACCGTGCAGCGGGCCGCGCCCGACGGCCGTGAACCGTCCGTTGATGTTGAGCAGCCGGCGTACGTCGACCGGGGACCGACCGGCCTCGGCGGCGGCGTCGTCGATGATCGCGTTGCCCCTGGCGAGGTCACCGGGTTGCAGGTAGGCCAGCGAGGGCAGCCAGCCGTCGGCCCGGCGCCCGGTCAGCGCGAGCATGCGCGGCTTGTAGGCGCCGAGCCAGATGCCGACGTCGTGGGCGGGGGCCGGGCCGCGCTTGGCGCCGACCGCGCGGTGGAACTCACCGTCGACCCGGACGCCGCCGCGGGCGTCGGCGTCCCAGATCTGGCGGATGATCTCGATCGCCTCCTCCAGGGCCCGCACCCCCTGACCGGGGGAGAGGCGCCGGCCGCCCATCGCCTCGATGGCGTCCCAGAACGCGCCGGCGCCCAGGCCCAGCTCCGTCCGGCCGCCGCTGAGCAGGTCGAGGCTGGCGACGCTGCGGGCCAGCACGGCGGGTGGGCGCAGCGGCAGGTTGGTGACGTTCGCGGCCAGGCGTACCCGCTCGGTCCGTGCGGCGACGAAGCTCAGCAGCGTCCAGGTGTCCAGGAACGCGGGCTGGTACGGGTGGTCCTGGAAGGTGACCAGGTCGAGCCCGACCTGCTCGGAGAGCATGGCGAGACCGACCGGTCGCGCGGGGTCGGCGTTGCCGGGCGTCAGGAACGACCCGAAGGTCAGGGGGTGCCCGTAGTCGCTCATCTCGGCCTTCCTTCCGGTGGCGCGGCGTCGGTCACCGCACCAAATATGTTATGCCGAGCAGAACATCTTTGCCCAATAAAATCTGTGACCTGCGCTAACCTGTGAGGATGACCGGTGCCGAGGGCAACGACTCCCGACCAGACCCGCTCAACGACGATCTCGGGTGGATGCTCGGCGTCGTCTTCCGGGCCTACATCCGCGCCGCCGAGCACGCCGTCGGTGACCTGCCCGGGGGGCCGCGGGGCTATCACGTGCTCACCGCCGCCGACCGGCAGCCCGCCCGCAACCAGGGTGCGATCGCCGAGGAGTTGGGCATCGACCGCACGGTCCTGACGTACCTCATCGACGACCTGGAGCGCGACGGGCTGGCGCTGCGCCGACCGGACCCGGCCGACCGGCGCAGCCGCCTGGTCACCCTCACCGACGCCGGCCGTGAGGCCGCGCGGCACCGGCGGGAGGAGCTGCGTCGGGTCGAGTCACGGCTGTTACAGGCGCTCACGCCTGACGAGAACGCGACGCTGCGGGCGCTGCTGCGGCGGGTGGCCTGCGCGGCGCAGGCGCTCGACCCGCTCACCGACCTGTGCGAGGCGGTGGAGGAGGCGGCCGAACGACCGCCGGCCGGCCGGCCCGGTCGCCGCCGGCCCGCGCGCACCTGACAGCGGTCGCTGCGGTGCGGCGGTCGACGTACCGTCCGGAGCATGCGGATCACGAAGTACACGCACTCCTGCGTCCGGCTCGAACACGACGGCGCGGTCCTCGTCATCGACCCCGGTACGTGGAGCGAACCGCGTGCCCTGGCCGGAGCGGACGCCGTGCTGGTCAGCCACGAGCACGCCGACCACGTCGACGTCCTGCGGCTGGCCGGCCTGGGTGTGCCGGTCTTCGCGCCGGAGGGTGCCGTGCTGCCGGAACTGGCCGCGTTGCCGGTGACCCGGGTTCGCGCGGGGGAGCGGTTCACCGCCGCCGGTCTCGACGTGACCGCGGTCGGCGGGCGGCACGCCACCATCCACGGCGGGCAGCCCGACTGCGTCAACCTCGGCTACCTCGTCGCCGACTCGGTCTACCACCCGGGTGACTCGCTGCACCCGCCGGGCCGGCCGGTGCGGACGCTGCTGGTTCCCGCGCAGGCGTCCTGGCTCAAGCTGACCGAGGCGATCGACTTCGCCACCGAGGTCGGCGCGGCCGAGGTCTTCCCGATCCACGACGCCCAGCTCAACGAGCGCGGCCTGGCCAGCGTCAACGGCTGGTTCACCGAGACGGTCACCGGCTACCGCCACCTCGCGCCCGGCGAGACGGCCTGACCTGGCGGTCCCGGCGGCGGATCCGAAGGCCCGAGCGCGCGACGGTACGCCGGACACCGCGCGGCGGGCCGTCTACGCTCAGGCCACCCGCCAGGTCAGGAGGCGCACCATGAGTAGCGACAAGGTGTCCACGCTGATGCCGGCCGTGTTCTTCGGCCACGGCAGCCCGATGAACGCGCTGGAACTCAACCGGTACACGTCCGCGTGGCGGACCTTCGGCCGGTCGGTGCCGCGGCCCCGGGCGATCCTGGTGGTGTCGGCCCACTGGTACATCGGCGCCACCGCCGTCACCGCCATGCCACGGCCACGGACGATCCACGACTTCTACGGCTTCCCGCAGGAGCTGTTCGACGTGCGGTACCCGGCGCCGGGCCTGCCCGAACTGGCCGAGGAGATCAGCGACGTCGTCCACCCGACCTGGGTGGGGGCGGACACCGACTCCTGGGGCATCGACCACGGCACCTGGTCGGTGCTGGTACACGCCTTTCCCGAGGCGGACATTCCCGTCGTCCAGCTGAGCATCAACGCGTTCAAGGGCCTGGACTACCACCTGGAACTGGGCGCGAAGCTGGCGCCGCTGCGGGAGCGGGGAGTGCTGGTGGTGGCCAGCGGCAACGTGGTGCACAACCTCGGCGGCGTCAATCCCCGGATGGTCGACCAGGGGTTCGACTGGGCGCAGCGGTTCGACGAGGCGGCGAAGGAGGTCATGCTCGGTGAGCCGACCGAGGCGACCACGTTGGACGCTCACCGCGACTTCGGTGTCGCGGTGCCGACGCCGGACCATTTCATTCCACTGCTCTACCTGGCCGGTCTGGCCGGGGCCGGCGGCGAGGGGGCGGACGTGCTGGTGGACGGGTACGCCTACGGGTCGCTGTCGATGACCGCCTACACGGTGGGCAGGCCCGGCCGGTCCGGGGAGCCGTTGGGCGGGGCGCCCACGTTGCCCGACGGTGTACCGGCCGACTCAGCCAACATCTGAGCCGGCCCATAACTGCAAGGAAGGGCCCCCTGTTAACGCCTCGTGTAGTAGCGGGGCCCCCTCTTAACGCCGGGTCGGACTTCCTGCACCTGGACATCGGGCAGGCGCCGGCGGGTGGGCGGGCCTCCTGGCACTGCCGGCGGCCGTACCCGCCCGGCCTGGTCCTCGGGTACGCGGCCAACTCCGCCTCGGCCATCGAGGAGGGCATCGCGACCATCGCCGCCGCCCGCCGCCGTCAGCCGACGGTGATCGGGGCGTGGAGTAGTCGCAGTGCCTCCTCGGTGGTGGCCGCCCCGGCGGGCAGCAGCGGTAGCCGTACGGCCGGGGTGGGGATGCGGCCCTGGGCGTGCAGGACCGCCTTGATCACGGTCGGGTTGGGTTCGGCGAACAGCGCCGCGGACAGGGCCGCGAGCCGGTGCCCGAGCGGCCGGGCCCGGCCGGCGTGACCGGTGCGCCACGCGTCGACCAGCGCCACGAAGTCGGCGGTGGCGACGTGGGCCGAAGCGACGATGCCGCCGTGCGCGCCGAGGGCGAGCAGGGGCGACAGGACGACGTCCTCGCCGCCGAGCACCGCGAAGCCGGGCGGCACGTCGGCGAGGAACCCGACGGTCGTCGCGTCGATCCCACCCACCGCGTGCTTGACCCCGATGACACCGGGCAGGCCGGCGAGCCGGCGCAACGCGTCCGTGCCCAGCCGCTGCCCGGTGCGGTACGGGACGTGGTAGGCCACCAGCGGTACCGGACTCGCCGACGCCAGGTGGGCGAAGTGGGCCAGCACGCCCTCCTCGCCGGGGCGCAGGAACGGCGGCACCAGGCACAGCGCGGCGGTCGCCTCCGGGCGGTGGGCCAGCGCGCGCAACGCGGTCGCGGTGTGCGCGCCGACCAGCAGTCGCGCCGAACGCTCCCGGCAGACCTGGGCGACGACGTCGACCACGGTCCGCCGTTCCGCGTCGGTCAGCGCGTCGGGCTCGGCGGTGGTGCCGAGGGCGACGACTCCGGTGGCGCCGGCGTCGAGCACCTGGTGGGCGAGCCCGGTCAGGGCGTCGGTGGCGACGGCTCCGCACTCGTCGAAAGGCGTGATCAGCGGAACGTACAGGCCGGTGAGTGTCATGCCTCCAGCCTCGGCGTACCGACGCTGAAGAACCAGTTCGGCCTCGTCAACGAAAACGTAAGCTGAGCTGATGCTTGACGTGCGTCGCCTGCGGCTGCTGCGGGATCTGGCCCACCTGGGCACGATCGCCGCCGTCGCCGAGGCCCACACCTACACGGCGTCCGCCGTCTCCCAGCAGCTGGCGGCGTTGCAGCGGGAGGCGGGCGTGCGGCTGCTGGAGCGGGCCGGACGGCGGGTGGCGCTCACCCCCACCGGCGCCGCCCTGGTCCGGCACACCGAGGTCGTCCTCGCCGCCCTGGAAGCGGCCGAGGCCACCCTCGCCGCCGGGCGCGACGGGCTCTCCGGTGGCGTACGCATCGGCGCCTTTCCCAGCGCCGTACGCACCCTGCTGCCGGCGGCCCTGGTGGCGCTGTCCCGCGAGCACCCCGCGCTCGATCTCACGGTCACCGAACTCGACCCGGTCGCCGTGCCCGCCGCGCTGCGTCAGCGGCGGCTGGACGTGGCGTTGACGCACGACTACGACATCGTGCCGGCCGAGCCGGACCCGGCGCTGGACTCGACCCCGCTGCTGAACGAGACGGTCTTCCTCGCCGTGCCGGCCGCCCATGATCCGCCAGGTCGGCAGGACGAGCGCACCGACCCGGTCGCCGGCGCCCGGGACGCGGACTGGATCGTCGGGACGCCCGGCACCCTGTGCCACGCCGTGGCCATGCATGCCTGCCAGGCGGCCGGCTACCAGCCCGTGGTGCGGCACCGGGCCGACGACTTCACGGCCCTGCTCGCCCTGGTGGCCGCCGGCCAGGGCGTCGGCCTGGTACCGGAGTTGGCGCTGAGCCATCCGCTCCCGCCGGTCACGCTGCTTCCGCTGGCGCTTCGGCGGCGTACCAGCGTCGCCTACCGCAGGGGAGCGGCCGACCACCCGGCGGTGGCCGCCTGCGTCGCCGCGCTCCGGACCGCCGCCGCCAGCATCACCGCCGATCGGCCCCCCACCGACCCGCCGACCGCCACCGACCCGCCCAACGCCAGCGGGTAGGTCGGCACCGGCCGCTCAGCCCGCCCTGGTCTCCGGAGCGCGTTCGCCGCTCAGCCGGGCGTCCGCCGCCTGCTGGCCGTCGTCGTCGCCGGCCGCCTCGCAGATCGCCGCCGCGTCGACCCAGTGCTGCCGAGCCTCGCGGTCGTCGCCCAGTGCCGCCGCCGCGTCGCCCAGGTGCAGCAGCGTCCGCCCCAGCCCGGCGCCCGGCCGGCCGCCCTCGCGCAGCCGCCGGCTCTCGGCCAGCAGCCGGTACGCCTGGCGGGCCTGGCCCGGGGTCACCGCCAGCAGCGCCGCCCCCGCGTTGAGCAGCGCGGCCGCCCGGTTGGTGGGATCGGTGACCGCCTCGTACTCACGCAGCGCCGCCCGCCACGCCTGCGCGGCGTCGAGGTGCTCGCCCATCGCCGAGTGCACCAGCACCAGGTTGGTCAGCGCCGCCGCGTAGCCCCGCGAGTCCCCGAGGGAGCGGAACGCGTTCGCCGCCCGGACCAGCAGGTCGTGAGCGGTCTCCGGCTCGCCCCGCGCCAGCCGCGCCGCACCCAGCCCCAGGTCGCTGAGGGCCTGGCCGGCCCGATCGGTAGCCGCCCGGTGCCGGCGGGACAGCTCCAGGTGTTCCACCGCCTCGTCGAGCCGGCCGAGATCGAGCAGCGCCAGCCCGAGGTTCATCCGGGCCTGGGCGGTGCCCCGCCGCCCTCGGCCGCTGACCGCCAGGCTGAGCGCCCCCACCGCGCCGCGCGGGTCGTGCCGGCGGCGCAGCAGCACCCCCAGCTCGTTGTGCGCCCAGCCGGCGATCTCCGGTCGGTCCTGCGCGGTGGGGTTGGCCAGTACGGTCTGGCACACCTCCTCCCACTCGTCCAACCGCTCGGCGTGCGCGAGCCAGCCGGACAGCGCCACGGCCAGCCGGAACCACCAGCGCCGCACCCGGCGTGGCAGCGTCTCCACCGCGCCGGCCGGCACCTTCACCACCGCCAGCAGCAGCTCCTGGTGCAGGTCGAACCAGCCGTACGGGTCGTCGTCGGGCAGCCGGTGGTCCCGATCCAGCAGGCCACCCACCGCCAGCCCGGCCACGTGCCGCTCGGCCCGCCGGGCCAGGCACCGGGTCAGCCGCGCCTGCCCGCTCACCCGGTGCCGCACCCGCTTGGCCTCGCGCAGGTGTATCCGGGCGTACGCGGCGAGCAGCGGCCGCACCTCGTACCGGTCGCCGGGTGCGCCGGCGATGAACGCGCCGTCGGCCAGTTCGTCCAGCAGCGCGGCGACCCGTTCCGGGCGGCGCCGGGCCAGCGCGGCGATGGTCGGCCGGTCCAGCGGCACCGGACTCAGCGACAGCAGCCGCCACAACCGACCGGCCTCACCGCTCAACGCGTGGTACGCGGTGTCTCGGGCGGTGACCAGCCCGGTCACCGGGGAGACACCGACCCGCTGGTGCGGCGGCGTGTCGGCGGCGCGGCGCAGCGCCTGCAGCACGTCGGCCGGCCGCCAGCCGTGCTGCGCTGTCCGTCGTCCCAGCTCGGTCACGGTGCGCGGCTGCCGCCCGCACAGCTCGACGATGGCGCGTACCGCCGGGTCGGTGCGGGGATCCGGCCGGTGCGGGCGGGCGACCGGGGCGGTGGCACCCGCGTCGGCGAACATCTCCACCGCGTCGTCGACGCCCGGCTCGGCCAGCCAGTACGCCACCACCCCGTCGAGGGCGGCGAGCCGGCCGGTGCCCGCCAGCAGCAGCCGGCAGGTCCGGGCGGTCGGCGGCAGCAGCGGCCGGACCTGGGCCGGATCGTCCACGTTGTCCAGCACCAGGAGCACCTTGCGGCCGTCGAGCTGGCCGCGCAGCTCGTCGGCGGCGTCGGCGAGATCGTCCGGCCGGCCGGACCGTGGTGGCGTGGTACCGAGGATGCGGGCCAGCGCCGACAGGACCTCCCGGGGCGAGCGGGCCCGGCCGCCCCGGCGCAGGTCGAGGTAGTACTGCCCGTCGGGGAAGTCCGTCCGGCACAGGTTGGCCGCCTGGATGGCGCACCAGGAGGTGCCCACCGCCCGACGACCAACCACGGCCACGGCGTGCTCCGGGGCCAGTAGCGTCACCACGGCCTCCACCTGCCCGCGTCGGCCGGTGAACCCGGCCGGCCAGGGCAGCGTGGGCGCCGTACTGGTCGGCGAGGTGTCGTCGGCGGCTCCCGCCTGCTCCCGTTGGCGGCGCCGCCACTCCACCACGCACAGCGCGGCCACGCCGATGACCACCAGGCCGAGGCTGGCCGAGCCGACGACGGTGACGAACAGCTCGGAGAGCAGATTGCCGGCGGCGTTGCCGAGCACGGCGGTGACCGCTCCGCCGGCCACCCCGCCGACGGTGAGCAGGACGCTCAGCAGCCGGGGCCGGCGGGCATCCCGCTCGGCCGGGGTCACCGCACACCTCCGGCGACCAGACCGGCGACGACGTGCCGGCGGGCCAGCACGAACACCAGCACCGGCAGGACCGAGGCGAGTACGCAGCCGGCGGCGAGTGTGCCGCTGCCGGCGACGAACCCGCGGGTCTGTTCGGACAGGAACAACCCGAGCGGGGCGCCGTCGGGGCTGCTGAACAGCAGTCCCACCGCCAGGTCGTTCCACACCTGGACGAACTCCAGCACGGCCACCGCCAGCACCGCGGTGCGGTTGTGCCGCACCAGCCGGCGCAGCGTGCCCCACCAGTGCCGCCCGCCGACCCGGGCCGCGCGGACCTGGTCGGCGGGCAGGTCGGCGAACGCGTTGCGCAGCACCAGCACGGCGAACGGGACACCCAACGCCACATGTACCAGGGCCAGGCCCCGGGCCGTGCCGGAGGAGAGGGCCACGCCGAGCACCTCGTTGACCGGCCCGGCGATCACCTGCACGGGGACGACCACGGCGACCATCAGCACCAGCCCCGTGGCCTGGGCGGCCGGCCCGGTCAACCACGCCAGCGGGTACGCGGCGAGCAGCGCCACCCCCAGCACCGCGGCGGTGACCAGCGCGGCCAGCACCAGCGTGAAGCCGAGGCTGCGCCACAGCTCCGCCCCGGTGAGCACCGCGCGGTAGGAGTCGAGACTGGGCGGGCCGGACCACCAGCTCTCGGTGGCCGCGCGGACCGGGTCCTGCAGCGAGGTGGCCACCAGCACGCCCAGGGGTAGCAGCCAGGCGACGGCGGCGCCTGCGGCGAGCAGCCGCAGCCACCGCCGGGGCGGAGGGGCGGCCGGCGCGGGCGCGGCGGACTGCCGTGGCGGCGGCCACGCCTGCCGGACGAACAGCGCCGCCACCAGGATTCCGGCGGTCACCGCCACCAGCCAGATCACTCCCAGCGCGGCGCCCTCGCCGGTGGTCGTCGCGGCGGAGGTCTGCCACACCCGCAGCGCCAGCACCGCCGCCTCGTCGCGTACCGAGCCGGGCGTCATCACCAGGATCAGGTCGAAGGTGCGGCTGGTGCCGACCGCGACCAGGGCGAAGACCACCGCCACCGTACGCAGCAGCAGCGGTCGCCACTGCGCGTCCCAGAGCACGTCGCGGCGGCTGCCGCCGAAGGCGCGGACCGCGTCGACGAGGCCGGTCGGCACCGTGTCGAGGGCGGCCCGGAAGACCAGCATGGCCAGCCCGACCCAGGCCCACACGAACGCCGACATCAGCGCCACCGTGACCAGCTCCGGCCCGAGCAACTGCGGCACCTGGTCCGGTGGGCGCCCGGTGATCCGGGCCAGCAGCAGGGTGGCCAGCCCACGCTGCGGATCCGGGTCGTAGAGCAGCCGGAAGGTCACCCCCGTGACCACCAGCGGCAGCGCGGTCGGCACCACCAGGATGAGCCGGACCAGCCGACCCTCCTGAGACCGGCGCGAGGCCACCGCGAGCAGGTAGCCCAGCACGGTGACGACGCTCGGCACCACCAGCGCCCACAGCACGGTGCGTCCCACCACCCCGGCGGTTCCCGGGGCGGCGAGGGCGGCGCGGTAGTGCTCGGCGCCCACCCACCGCCCGTCGGTGGTGACGCTGGCCTGCAGCGTACGCAGCACGGGCCAGGCCAGCAGCCCGCCGAGCAGCAGCACCGCCGGGGTCAGCAGCGCCCAGCTGACCCCGGCCGCCGGATACGCCCGGCCGCGCCGGGGCGGCCCGACGTCGTCGAGCACCGCCAGCTCGCCGAGCAGCGGGCCCCGGTTCACCGTCGGCTCCCCGCCGCCCGCGCCGCGTCGGCGAGCTGCCCGGTGGCCCGGCGGATCGCCGCTGTGGCGGCCACCCCGTCGGTCACGTCCATGAAGAAGTCCTGCATGATCCGCCAGATCCCCACCCCGTCCGTGCCGGTGAAGGTGCCGGGCAACCGGTCGGACAGGTCGTACTGCACCGTGTCGGCGGCCAGCAGTTCGGTGGCCAGCCGCCGACGCAGCGGATCCCGATAGTGGTCGACCGGAACCTCGAGGTTGGGGGAGAGGTAGCCGCCGGCCTCCAGCCAGGGCAGGAACGCCGTCGCGTCGCTGAGCCAGCGCACCAGTTCCACCCCGCGGGTCGACCCGGCGAACACCACCGCCGCGTCGCCGCCGACGATCAGTGGCTGGTCGGCCTCGCGGGCGCCGGGAAACCGGAACGGGGCCAGTTGTTCGGTGCCGCGCCGGAACCGCGCGTCGATGGCATCGACGAAGTCGGCCTCGAACACCATCACCGCGTCGCGGTGGTGCACCACCTGGATGACCGACTCCTCGAACTGGGTGAGCAGGGCCCGCCGGCCGCCGCCTGGGAACGCGCCGTCGACGCTCCACAACTCGGCGAGCCGGTCCAGCGCGTGCCGCACCGGCTCGTCCTGCCAGTCGGCCTCGCCGCGGGCCAGCGCCTCGTACAGGTCAGGGCCGGCGACGTCGGCGAGGACGTTCTCGAACCAGTCGGTGAGCACCCACCCGTCGGCGGCGCCGATCGCCAGCGGCGCCGGGCCCGCCTCCGCCCGGTGCCGGGCGCCGAGCCGGCGGGTCAGCGCGACCAGCGCGTCCCAGGTTCTCGGCGGCTCGGCCAGCATCGACGGCGGGTGCCAGAGCAGCGACTTGTGCGCCGCCTTGATCCAGACGCCGTAGTGGCGCCCGTCGACGGTGAGCAGATCGGCCATGCCGGCCGGGGCGGCGTAGCTGGCGGCCGGGGTCACCTCGCTCAGCCAACCCCGCTGGGCGTACTCGACGATCAGCCCCGGACGGGACAGGATCGCCACGTCCGGGCTGGTACCGGCCAACTGCCGGGCGGCCAGGAACGCGTCGATGTCGTTGCCCACCCCGATCGCCTGCACCGGCGCGGGAAAGCCGGCGATGACCTCGCGGAACCGGGCCATCTCGCTGCCGCTCCAGACCACCGCCACCTGCACCGACCGCCGGCCCGGGGCGCAACCACCGGCACCCGCGGCGGTCGCCGCCGCGGCGGCCCGCAGCAGGGTACGGCGGCGCAGCCGCCCGGCCGCCGTCACCGGGGTACCCCGCCGGCGGCCTCGATCGGCACCCGGTCGGCCACCTCGGTCAGTACCTCGCCGTCGGCCGAGCAGAGCAGCGTCGTGACGCCCGGGGTGTCCGGCGGGGACAGTCGGCCGACCAGGTCGGTGAGGCGTACCCCGTCGATCGCGGTGGGCAGGTCGACCACCAGCACCTCGGGCAGGCAGGCCATGGCCCGGGCCAGGGCGACCCGGAACCGCTGCGCGTCGGAGAGAAGGTGCGGGCGCAGACCCAGCGTCGGGGCGAGTTCGAGCCGGTCGACCAGCACGGCCGCCCAGTCGTCGGCGACCTCGCGGACCCGCTTGCGCCGGCGTTGGCCGTAGGAGATGTTGCGGCCGACGGTGAGGTGGGGCAGCAGGGCGGCACCGGCCGGGACGTACCCGATCCGGCGCTGCAGCGGGGGCAGGTCGGTGACGTCCCGGCCGCCGACCAGGATCCGGCCGGCGACCGGCGCGGCCAGCCCGACCAGTACCCGGGCCACGGCGGTGCCCAGCCCCGGACCGGCGACCAGGGCCACCGTCGCGCCGACGGGAACGTCGAGGGTGAGCGGGGAGGCGTCCGGTACGGCAACGAGTTCGAACGTGCGTAACGTGACCATCACCTCCGGTGATTCTCCTCGTCGTCCCCAGGGTGACACAGGTCGACGACGGGCGATGTACCCGCCGGCTCCACCGTGCGGCGGGAGGGTGGGAGGAGCGGGCGGGATAGGGTCCAGGGCACCACCTCGGCGAGCGGGAGATGAGATGGCCTCGGACCACGTCGACGTGCTCATCGTGGGGGCCGGACTGTCCGGGATCGGGGCCGCCTGCCACCTGCGCCGCGCCTGTCCCGACAAGACGTACGCGGTGCTGGAGGCGCGCGAGGCCGTCGGCGGCACCTGGGACCTGTTCCGCTATCCCGGCGTCCGCTCCGACTCCGACATGTTCACCCTCGGCTACTCCTTCCAGCCGTGGACCGACCCGAAGGCGATCGCCGACGGCGCCTCCATCCGCGACTACCTGCGCCGCACCGCCGACCAGCACGACGTCACCCGGCACATCCGCTTCCGGCACCGCGTCGTCCGCGCCGAGTGGGACGGCGGGCAGGCCCGCTGGACGGTGTACGCCCGCCGCGACGACAGCGCCGAGCCGGTCGTGCTCACCTGCGACTTCCTCTACGCCTGCACCGGCTACTACCGCTACGACGCCGGCCACACCCCGCACTTCACCGGCCAGGAACGGTTCGCCGGGCGGATCGTGCACCCGCAGCACTGGCCGGCCGACCTCGACCACACCGGTCGCCGGGTGGTGGTGATCGGCAGCGGAGCCACCGCGATGACCCTCGTCCCGGCGCTGGCCGAACGGGCCGCCCAGGTGACCATGCTGCAACGCTCACCCACGTACGTGCTGGCGCTGCCCTCGCGCGACGGGCTCGCCGACGCGTTGCGGCGCCGGCTGCCGCCGCGCCTGGCGTACGCGGCCGTGCGGTGCCGGAACGTGCTGCTGGCCACCGCCAACTACCAGCTCAGCCGGCGTGCCCCCGGGCTGGTGAGGAAGCTGCTGCGTCGAGCCGCCGCCCGGCGACTGCCGGCCGGCTACGACGTCGACCGCCACTTCGCACCCCGCTACGACCCGTGGGACCAGCGGCTGTGCATCGTCCCCGACGGGGACCTGTTCACCGCCCTGGCCGACGGGCGTGCCGGCGTGGTCACCGACACCGTGGACACCTTCACCGAACACGGCATCCGGCTCACCTCCGGCGAGTACCTGCCGGCCGACGTCATCGTCACCGCCACCGGGCTCGACCTGCTCGCCCTCGGCGGGATGAAGCTGCGGGTGGACGGCGTGGACGTCGACCTGCCGCAGACCGTCGCGTACAAGGGGATGATGCTCTCCGGCGTACCGAACTTCGCCATGACCCTCGGCTACACAAACGCCTCCTGGACGCTCAGGGCCGACCTCGTCGCCGGGTACGTCTGCCGGCTGCTGCGCCACCTCGACCGCACCGGCGCGCAGGTGGTCACCCCGCTCACCCCGCCCGACGGCCCGCGCGCCCCACTGATCGACCTCACCTCCGGGTACGTGCGGCGCGGCATCGGGAAGCTGCCCCGGCAGGGGCACCGGGCACCCTGGCGGGTGCACCAGAACTACGCCCGCGACCTGCTGCTCATGCGGTACGGGCGGCTCACCGACCCCGGCGTCCGGTTCACCCGGGCCGACTCGGCAGGCAGGAGTTCCGTCGATGCGTAGGTTCGACTTCACCGACGGCACCGCCGTGGTCACCGGCGCGGCCGGCGGCATCGGCGCCGCCCTGGCCCACGGCCTGGCCCGCCGTGGCAGTGCGCTGGTGCTGGTCGACCGGGACGCCGTGGGGCTGGACGCGGTGGCCGGCGCCATCCGCGACGCCCATCCCGGGCGGGCGGTGGACACCCACGTGGTCGACCTGGCCGACGCGACCGGCACCGCCACCGTCGCCACCGAGATCCGCGACCGGCATCCCCGGATCCGGCTGCTGGTCAACAACGCCGGGGTGGCCCTCGGCGGTCGGTTCGACGAGGTGACCCTCGACGAGTTCAGCTGGGTCGTCGACGTCAACTTCCGGGCGGTGGTGCAGCTGACCCACGCGCTGCTGCCGGCGCTCAAGGCCGAACCCGGCGCGCACCTGGTCACCATCTCCAGCCTGTTCGGCCTGATCGCCCCGGCCGGCCAGGCCGCCTACGCGGCCAGCAAGTTCGCCGTCCGCGGCTTCACCGAGGCGCTGCGGCACGAACTCGTCGCCGACGGCATCGGCGTCACCTGCGTACACCCCGGCGGCATCCGTACCCGCATCGCCCGCGACGCCCGGCTGGGCAGCGGCGTCGACCGCGCCGAGTACGAGGCCGGCCGCCAGCGGTTCGAGCGGCTGCTCACCATCGCCCCGGCCACCGCGGCCGAGGTCATCCTGCGCGGCGTCGCCCGCCGCCGTGGCCGCGTCCTCGTCGGCTGGTCGGCGAAACTGCCGGACCTGCTGGCCCGGATCGCGCCGGTCGGTCACGGCCGCCTCCTGGCCGCCCGAAGCCGCTGACCGGCCCCCCCCGGTTGATCTGCCGCCAGACCAGGGGCGCATCATAGATACATGACGCATCCCCATGCGCCTGGCCGGACCGCCGCGCCGTCGGCCGCCGAACGCGCCTACCGCCACCTGAAACGCTCCATCCTGGAACAGCTCCACCCCGGCGGTTCGCTGGTCAGCGAGGGCGAGATCGCCGAGGCGACCGGAGTCTCGCGTACGCCGGTCCGGGAGGCCCTGCTGCGGCTGGAGGCCGAGGGACTGGTCCGGCTCTATCCCAAGCGGGGAGCGCTGATCCTGCCGGTCTCGGCCCGCGAGATCGCCGACGTCGTCGAGGCTCGCAGACTGGTCGAGGTGCACGCCGCCGAGCGGGTCTGGCCCCGGCGCGCCGAGATCCGCGCCCACCTGGCCGCCCGGCTGGCCGAGATGCGGGCCGCGCACGCTGCCGGTGACCTGACCACCCTGATGGCCGCCGACCGGGCGTTCCACGCCACCGTCGTCGACGCCGCCGGCAACGAGATCCTCGCCGAGCTGTACCAGCGACTGCGTGACCGGCAGCTGCGGATGGCCCAGGCCAGCTTCCGGCTCTCGCCCGCCTGGGCCGAGGTGGCGCTGACCGAGCACGCCGCGCAACTGGCCGCCCTCGACGGCGACGATCCACAGCCCTGGCTCGCCGCGGTGGCCGCGCACATCGAGACCACCGCCCGCGTGTTCCTGGGCCCCCGATGACGTGCTCCCGTGCCGGCACACGGCGAAGCGCCGTGCCGGCATGAGCGCGCCCGCCCCGGAATCCCCACCGCAGGTGCCGCGCGGACGCGCCGTGCTGGTCTGGTCGGTGGCGCTCGCCGCGTACCTGACGGCGGTGTTCCACCGCAGCTCGCTCGGCGTCACCGGAGTGGACGCGTCGCACCGCTTCGAGGTCAGCGCCGCGACGCTGGCCACGTTCAGCGTCGCCCAGCTCGCCGTGTACGCGCTGATGCAGGTACCGGTCGGGATACTGCTCGACCGGTACGGCTCGCGCCGACTCCTGATCACCGGCGGCGCGCTGATGGTCGCCGGTCAGCTCTGCTTCGCCCTCGCCACCGACGTACCCCTCGCCGTGGCCGGCCGGGTCCTGGTCGGTCTCGGCGACGCCATGAGCTTCATCAGCGTGCTGCGGATCGTCGCGTACTGGTTCCCGGGGCGCCGCAACCCGCTGCTGGTCCAGCTGACCGGCACGCTCGGCCAACTCGGCGCGGTCCTCGGCGCCGTACCGCTGGTGGCCCTGCTGCACCACGCCGGCTGGACCACCGCCTTCCTGACCGCGGCGGGGTTGGGGGCGGCGGTGCTGCTCGTGGTCGTCGCCGCGGTCCGCGACTCCCCACACCGGGCACCCGCGACCGCCGCGTCACCGTCGCCCCCGGTCCGTGGGCGGCTCGCCGCCGCGTGGGCGCACCCGGGCACCCGGCTCGGGCTCTGGACGCACTTCGTCACCCAGTTCTCCGGCACCGTCTTCGCCCTGCTGTGGGGCTTCCCGTTCCTGGTGCAGGGGCAGGGTTTCACCCCGACCGCGGCGGCGTCGCTGCTCACCGTGATGACCCTCGCCATGCTGCTGTCCGGGCCGGTGATCGCGCACCTGTGCAGCCGCTACCCGAGGCAGCGCTCGGTGCTGGTCTTCACCATCACCGGCGTCACCGCCGGGATCTGGGCGGTGGTGCTGGCCTGGCCCGGGCGCGCGCCCGGCTGGCTGCTGGTCGTCCTGGTGCTGGTCCTGGCGCTCAGCGGGCCCGGCTCGCTGATCGGCTTCGACTACGCGCGCACCTTCAACCCGGTCAGCCGGATCGGCAGCGCCACCGGCATCGTCAACGTCGGCGGCTTCGCCGCGTCGATCGTCCTGGTGTTCGCCGTCGGCGTGGTGCTGGACCTGGCCACCCCGGCCGGGCAGGACGCCCCCGGGCTGGACGCGTTCCGCTGGGCGTTCGCCCTGCAGTACGTCCTGTGGGCCGTCGGTGCGGTGCAGGTCCTGCGCTGGCGCAACGCGGCACGCCGCCACGACGGCGGGCAGGCCGCCCCGACGACCCGTCCGGAAGCTGTGCCGAACCACCCCGACGGCGGTAGGTTCGCCACCGGGAGTGATCGTGGACGCCGCCGCCCGTGGGGTGAGGCCGCGGTGCGACGACGCCGGCGCCTCGCGCCGACGCGGAGTAGGAGGAGAGCGTGAGCCAGCAGGTCAAGGGAGTCATCTCCCGCAGCAAGGGCGCACCCGTCGAGGTCACCGACATCGTGGTGCCCGATCCCGGGCCCGGCGAGGCGGTCGTACGGGTGCAGTCCTGCGGGGTCTGCCACACCGACCTGCACTACCGCGAGGGCGGCATCAACGACGAGTACCCGTTCCTGCTCGGCCACGAGGCGGCCGGCATCGTCGAGCAGGTCGGCGCGGGAGTCGACAGTGTCGCACCCGGCGACTTCGTGGTGCTCAACTGGCGGGCCGTCTGCGGGGTGTGCCGCGCCTGCCGGCGGGGCCGCCCGTGGTACTGCTTCGCCACCCACAACGCGGCCCAGAAGATGACCCTCACCGACGGCACCGAACTCTCCCCGGCGCTGGGCATCGGCGCGTTCGCCGAGAAGACGCTGGTCCACGCCGGCCAGTGCACCAAGGTGGATCCGGCCGCCCGGCCCGCCGCGGTGGGTCTGCTCGGCTGCGGGGTGATGGCGGGGCTCGGCGCGGCGATGAACACCGGCGGCGTCACCCGTGGCGACTCGGTCGCGGTGATCGGCTGCGGCGGTGTCGGCGACGCGGCGGTGGCCGGCGCGGCGCTGGCCGGCGCGACGACGATCATCGCGGTGGACACCGACTCCCGCAAGCTCGACTGGGCCCGCAAGTTCGGCGCCACCCACACGGTCAACGCCTCCGAGGCCGACCCGGTGGCCGAGATCCAGGCCGCCACCGGCGGCTTCGGCGCAGACGTGGTGATCGACGCGGTCGGCCGGCCGGAGACCTGGAAGCAGGCGTTCTACGCCCGCGACCTGGCCGGCACCGTCGTGCTGGTCGGCGTACCCACGCCCGACATGCGGATCGAACTGCCGCTACTGGACGTCTTCGGCCGGGGCGGCGCGCTGAAGTCCAGCTGGTACGGCGACTGCCTGCCCAGCCGCGACTTCCCGATGCTCACCGAGCTCTACCTGCAGGGCCGCCTTGACCTGGACGCCTTCGTCACCGAGGAGATCCCGCTGGACGGCGTGGAGGAGGCGTTCGCCCGGATGCACCGCGGCGACGTGCTCCGCTCGGTGGTGGTCTTCTGATGGCCGCCCGGATCGACCACACCGTCACCTCGGGAACGTTCTCCCTGGACGGGCAGACCTTCGACGTCGACAACAACGTCTGGGTGGTCGG
This sequence comes from Micromonosporaceae bacterium KJ-029, assembly GCA_005402585.1. Lineage (GTDB taxonomy): Bacteria > Actinomycetota > Actinomycetes > Mycobacteriales > Micromonosporaceae > Micromonospora. The sequence continues at coordinate 135,103 of BIFP01000062.1, forward strand.
CGACGACACCGAGTGCGTCGTCATCGACGCCCCGCACGACGTGGACGCCATCCTCAAGGTGGTGGCTGGCCGTCGGGTCACCGCGATCCTCGCCACCCACGCCCACGACGACCACGTCCGGGTCGCCCCGCAACTGTCCCGCGCCACCGGCGCGCCGGTGCTGCTGCACCCCGCTGACCGGGTGCTGTGGGACATGGTGCACCCCGACGAGCCGCCCGGCGGGCAGCTGCACCACGGCGACACGATCGAGGTGGGCGGCACCGCGCTGACCGTGCTGCACACCCCCGGGCACAGCCCCGGCGCGTGCTGCCTGCACGCGCCCGCACTCGACGTCGTCTTCACCGGCGACACCCTGTTCGCCGGCGGGCCGGGTGCCACCGGCCGCTCGTACAGCGACTTCGACACCATCGTCGGCTCGATCCGGGACCGGCTGCTCACCCTGCCACCGCAGACGGTCGTCCACACCGGCCACGGCGACAGCACCACCATCGGCGCCGAGGCGCCGCAGCTGCCGCAGTGGCTGGCCCGAGGGCACTGACCACACCGACATCGTGCCGGCGCACCGGGAAATCCGGGTGCGCCGGCCCGTCGGCCCCGGCGACACTGCCGCCGTGTCAGCCACCCCGCACCCCACCCTGACGCCGGCCCAGCGCGCCGCGTTGCGGCACGTCCGGACGGTGGCGCTGGGCGACCGCCCGGCGGCGCTGGCCACCATCGGCCGGGCGCTCGCCGGCACCGGCGTACGGCACGACCGCGAGCAACTCGTCGCGGCGATCGGCCGGGAGGGCCGCGTCACCCTCAACTTCCACCCCGACCGGCTGCTCGCCGACGGGCGGACGGTCGCCGAGGCGCTCGACGCCGAGGGTGTCTACCGCAGCCAGTTCGAGACCGGGATCTCCAACGGCCAGCTGAACGCGTACCCCGGCAGCGACCGGGACCGCTGGGAGCAGCGACTGTTCGGCGGCGCGTACCAACGACCGGGCGTACGCCCGGCGGACCGGCCGAAGTACGGCGGCCTGAACCTGCTCGACCATCCGGACGGCGCCAGCCCCCGGTTCGGCTCCTGCCACCTGCGGCTGCGCCCCGAGGTGCTGGCCCGCACGACGTTCTGTTTCGGCGACAGTCACCTCGGCCCGCGCGACGTCGGCACGGTCGACGTGGTCGAGCCGGTGTTGGCCGCCCTGCTCGTGGCGACCGTCGACACCGGGGTCAGCCTCGGCCGGCCGGGCATGGACCTGGTCGCTCTCACCAGCGAGCTGCTGCGCCGCCGGGAGGACATCGCCGCGGCGCCCCGGGGCGCCGGCCGGGCCCTCGACGACTACGTCGAGGCTCAGGTTCACGGTGAGATCCGACTGGCCACGGACGTGCTGGAACTGGTCGCTGACCCCTCGTTCCGGGGCACTGGCAGCGGGGCGACGCTCACCGCCGCCGCCCACCGGTACGGGTTCCCGTTGCGCTGGCACGCCGGATTCGCACTGCCCGTGCACCAGGTCGACGCCGAGTTCCGGGGGCCGGCCATCCCGCCGCTGGCGGCCCGGGTGCACGCCGAGTTCGCCCGCCCCGGGGAGCCGCTGCACGCCGCGCTGATCGGCCGGGCCGCGGCGTCGGTGGTGACGGATCCGGGCCGGTGGGCCGACCGGGGGCCGGTTTCGGACACCCTGCAGCACCTCAAGCAGCTCTGGCACGTCCTGGTCCGGTTCGGCACCCCGTACGACGTCTGAACCTGCCGTTCGGTCCCTGTCTGACTGGGGTCGGCTGCCGGGCCTGCGGCGTGACCCGGATCGCAGCCGTGGACCACTTCGGGCATTTCCGGAATGCCCGACACGCCAGCTAGGTTGGATCCCCCGTAGCGCCGGCACGTAAACCTCGACCGGCGTCCGTAGTTCCCCCGAGAGCGGCTCAACCCCGAGCGGCTCGTAACGATCGAAAGGGCAACCATCGTGAAGCTGGACTTCACTCGATGGCTCCCGGCCATCGCGACGAACCCGAACCGGAAAACCGCACTGAGCGTGGCGGGCGTGGCCGCCCTCGCCGGGCTGGCCTTCGGCCCGACCGCCGTCGCCGCACCGATCACCACCGGCCCCCACGAGGGCGCGGTCGCGGCGATCGACAAGGCCACCGGCCGTGAGACCACGGTCGATTCCGCGCCGACCACCGATGGCACCAGCGACAACCCGGACACCGGCAAGTCGCAGGCGCGCACATCGGGCGCGGACAAACCCAGTCGTAAGAAGCTGGTGCCGTACGGCGTGCAGGGCGCACAGTCGCGCATCCCGCTCGACAACGCGCAGCGAACCAACGCCAAGACCATCATCGAGGTGGCCAAGGAAACCGGCGTGGGTGAGCGGGGCGCGGTGATCGGCGTCGCCACCGCGATGCAGGAGTCGAAGCTGTACAACCTCGGCCACCTGGGCGCGTACAACGACCACGACTCGCAGGGACTGTTCCAGCAGCGTCCGTCCAGCGGCTGGGGCACCGAGAAGCAGATCACCGACCCTGAGTACTCCTCGACCGCGTTCTTCGAGGCGCTCAAGAACGTCCGCGGCTGGCAGGACATGCCGCTGACCAGGGCGGCGCAGACGGTGCAGGTTTCGGCCTACCCGTTCCACTACGCCCAGTGGGAGGACCAGGCGGCGGACGTCGTCTCCCAGCTCTGGTGACACCGCACCACGCGCTACCCGGCCGGCCCCGTACCTTTCGGGGCCGGCCGGTTCGCGTCTGAACCATGGCTGGCCACCCCGGTGAGTCATGTCCGTCCGCCGGATTCGGTCCGGCGGGCGGCTCTGCGACCTGTCGCACTGGGCATATCCGGCCCGCATCGGAGATCGGTGGGTTGGTGCGTGCCCTGTCGAGCTGATGGCGTGAACGGATCGGCCAGGGTTGGTGCGCGGCTTGTCGGCTTGGAGGCCCGGGCGGTTCGCAATCTCGCGGGACGTATTGGGCGTGGTGTCCGGTTTCTGGGTCGGGCCGGGGGCCGGCCGGTGGAATGCCGGGCGGGTGGGTGGCGTTGTATCCGGGTGGCTGACTGAGGAGGGCCCCCGCGCTGATGGGCGTGAGGCGTGGCCCGGCGGTTCGGTGGAATGATCCGGGCCGGTTGGATATGGTCCCGGCGCCGCGAAGGGCCCTCGCGCCCCGCGAGCCGCCGCCCCCGGCCCGCGGCCGGGAATGTTGGTGGCCGGTCGGTCGTTGGACATGGTTCCCCCGACGGGCAGGCGCCATCCGCGCTGACCCCTCGGATCGCGGATCAGATCTGATCCGCCCATCTTCTTTCTCCCCTTTTGTTTTGAGCGCCTGACGGTGCTTCGCGCCTG
>BIFP01000062.1:138564-139348 GCA_005402585.1 Micromonosporaceae bacterium KJ-029
CGTTCTGGGTATTGCCGGTCTGGCATTCACCGGCGGTCTGTTCGCCGGTCCGGTGGCCGCGTTCGCGGACACCACCCCGACCACCGCCGCTGCCAAGCCGGTTGCTGCCGTGCAGGCGGACAGCGGCAAGCTGATCCCGCACGGTGTGCAGGGTAAGCAGTCGCGGATCGACCTGAACGGTGAGCAGATGGCGAACGTGAAGGCGATCATCGCCGCGACGAAGAAGACCGGCATGGACGAGCGTGCCGCGGTGGTCGCGATCGCGACGTCGTTGCAGGAGTCGAAGTTGGAGAACCTGGGTCATCTGGGTGACCGCAACGACCACGACTCGCAGGGCCTGTTCCAGCAGCGTCCGTCCAGCGGTTGGGGCACGGTGGAGCAGATCACCGACCCCGAGTACTCCACGACGGCGTTCCTGAAGGGCCTGAAGCAGGTGGACGGGTGGAAGGACATGCCGCTGACCAAGGCCGCGCAGACCGTGCAGGTGTCGGCGTACCCGGACCACTACGCCCAGTGGGAACAGCAGGCCGCCGACCTCGTCGCCCAGCACTGGAACAGCTGACCCACCACAGAACCGAACACCGACTGGCCGGCACCCCACCCGGGGTGCCGGCCAGTCGGCGTTCCCGCCACACCATCGCAAGCCGCACCCAGCGCTTGTTAACAGGGGGCCCCTGCTCTACACGAGGCGTTAAGAGGGCATCTCGTTCGGTTGTGTGAGGGGTGTCGGTTTAGTCGCGCCAGGATGGGGTGGACTCGTGGGTAAGGCGCCGGCTCATGTTGT
>BIFP01000063.1 GCA_005402585.1 Micromonosporaceae bacterium KJ-029
CCGTACACGTCGCGGGCGGCCTGGACGGAGACGTAGCCCTCGGCCACGTCCCGACGCACCGCCTCCGGATCACGCAACCTCGGATCACCATGACCACCACCACCAGCGGTCAACAACGTCACCCGATCACCCACCACCACCGCCGTACGCCTCGTACTCACCCGCTGCTCCCGATCCGTACCCGGAAACACCACCACCTGATTCGGCTCAGACCGCCACCCACCAGCCAACGCCCACGGCGCACTCTTCGTCTTCTTGATCACCGACAGGAACTCCCCCGCCGACACGAAACGAACATCCCGCCGCAACCCACAACCACCCCGGAACCGACCCGCCCCACCCGAATCAGTACGAATCTCCACCCGCTCGAAGAACATCCCCGTCTT
>BIFP01000064.1 GCA_005402585.1 Micromonosporaceae bacterium KJ-029
GACGTGGTGCTGCCGCCGGCCCATCCGGATCTTGAACCCATGACCGTCGCCGAACTGCTTGACACCGGCGACCTCAAAGCCGACCCGCTCACGGAGTCGGACCGACAGCGGGGCGGCACCGGATACCACTGGTCGCTCTGGGTCGGTGACGCCGCCCGCGGATACTACGACGACCACGCGTCGCTGCAGCTCGACGTGGGCATCCTGGCCGCGCCGGGCGTCGAGCGCGTGGAGTGGCTCGACCGGGAGGAGTTCGTGGTCGGCGCGCCGACGCTGTGCGTCGACGGGATGACGGCCGTGGTCGCCAACGTGCTGGCCGATCCTCGCGTGCGGGTGTAGAAGCCTGCATCGGCACG
>BIFP01000065.1 GCA_005402585.1 Micromonosporaceae bacterium KJ-029
GCTCTTCGGGGTGTTGGAACGATCGGTTGGTGCGGCTGGGGGAAGATGATTAGCACCCTGTTGGGTCCTGAAGGAACAACCCGTGTGGTTGGTTCTTTCGGAGCCATTGCCTCACCGTGTGTGGTGGGGGTTGGTTGCCAGGCATGGCCTGGTCTCGCATACCGTCGGCGTTGGTCCGGGTTTGGTGTGGGGCTGTGGGTTGTGGGTTGGTTGTTTGTTGAGAATTGCA
>BIFP01000066.1 GCA_005402585.1 Micromonosporaceae bacterium KJ-029
CTCGACCATGTGCACCGGGATGCGGATGGTGCGGGCCTGGTCGGCCATGGCGCGGGTGATGGCCTGGCGGATCCACCAGGTGGCGTAGGTGGAGAACTTGTAGCCCTTGGTGTAGTCGAATTTTTCGACGGCGCGGATGAGGCCGAGGTTGCCTTCCTGGATGAGGTCGAGGAAGGCCATGCCGCGGCCGGTGTACCGCTTGGCGA
>BIFP01000067.1 GCA_005402585.1 Micromonosporaceae bacterium KJ-029
GCCAGGATCAGACACCAGCGCGAGGGCGTAGGCACACAACCCTTCCACGACGAACATCAATCTCCGCTGGTCCACGCCCAGAATCCGATGATCGCTTAACTACAAGCTGCGGAACCCGGGCCGCTGCGCGGCAGCCGATCGCCCCAACGTCAACGGGGAGCAACCCTGATGGCGATCGTCCCGCCTCTGCCCTTCTGCCTTGGTCCGTCCGCCAGAGTGGCTGGCCGGCCCGGCCGATGCCGGCCGGAGGTCGCCAGCAGGCCGGGGCGTCGGCGTTGATGGTCAACATTGGGCGGCGTTTGACGCCCTGGCTACGCCATGACGCCCTGGCTACGCTCAGATTTGGACCGCCTGGCGGGCGTGGACGGTGGACGGGACGCATCGGCGCGGGGTACGGAGCCGGCGGGACGTGACTCGATGGCAAGCCGGCCCGGGGTGTAAACCGGTGCGGCAGCCGGATGCCGGGAGGACGACGGCGGCCAGCCCCCGTCGGCTTCTGTACCGCCTCGCGCGGAGTGTTCGGTCGTTAGAGTCGCGAGCATGAGTGTCGAGATCGAGGCCGTCCAGGCCGCCACTGACGAGATCGTGAAGGCGTTCGGTCGGCTCCTCCCGCAGCTGTCCCGTTCCGCCAGGCCACTTGACCTAACGAAGTTGGGCGAGCTGGTGGCGTGGGACGGAAACACTCTGCTCGTCGCTCGCCGGGAGGGCGAGATCGTCGGTGCGCTGACCTTGGTGATGTTCCCGATTCCGACGGGGCGGCGCGCGTGGATCGAGGATGTGGTTGTTGACGAGTCGGCGCGGGGCCTTGGCGTCGGGGCGGCGCTGACTCAGGAAGCCGTCAGGCTGGCTCGGGAGTCGGGCGTCCGTACTGTTGACCTGACGTCGCGCCCGTCTCGTGAGGCGGCGAATCGGCTGTACGAACGGCTCGGCTTCGGGCTGCGGGACTCGCGGGTCTACCGCTTGGCGCACGACGAGTAGACCGGCCAGGCTGCGGCAGGTTGCTTCTCGGCGTGCCGCCGGGCGGGTTACCGCCCTAGAAGCGCGCGGAGCGCGGTGCCCTGAGCAGCACGGACACCGTCGTCGAGTTGCGTTTTGGCGTTTACGGCGCACCCTGGCAGGTATGGCGACTATGAGTGGAGAACTCCTGACCACCGGTCAGGCGGCCAAGTTGCTGGGTTCTTCGCGTCAGCAGGTGGTCAACCTGTGCGAGCGTGGGGATCTGCCGTTCGTGCGGGTTGGTGCCCACCGCAAGGTGAGGCGGGAGCACGTCGAGGCGCTGTTGCGACCCAAACAGGGGTTGACCCGTGATCAGCTCAAGTCGCTTTGGCTGCATCAAGCCGTCGCGGGTGGCCTGGTCGTCGATCCGGACGAGGTGCTGGGTAAGGCTGCGGAGAATCTTGATCGGCTGCTCCGGCAGCATCGGGGGACCATGACCGAGGTCTGGCTGAGGCGCTGGCAGGACAAGATTAACGAAGGGGTTGGGGCCGTCCTTCGGGCGTTGACCTCGGAAGATCCAGAGGCGGTCGAGCTGCGGCAGAACTCGCCCTTCGCTGGCGTGCTCTCGCAGCCGCAGCGTCGGAAGGTTCTTGAGTCCTTCAAGCGCAGCGGCTGGGGCCGGGCGGCGTGAGGCGCGAAGAGTTGGAGCACGTCCTGAGATCGACGGGTCGGATCGTCCAGGACCGGAACGCCCTCATCATCGGCAGCCAGTCGCTGCTTGGGACGATTCCGGAAGGTGATCTTCCGTTGGAAGCCAGTGCCTGCGTACGCGAACCGGAAGACGGGCAGCAGCCCTGAGCCGTGGTCCGAGGCTCCTGGCCGCTCCCGGCGCTGCATGTCGGTCAGACCTGGGCGAGCAGTTTGGCGAGGCGTTCGGCAACCGGTGGGGCGTACATGTGCAGCCGAGCCACGTTGATCGCGTCGTGGCCGACCACGGAGAGCAGGGCCTGCGGACCGACCGCGTACACGGCGAAGTAGCCGGACCCGTTGCGGACGGTGGACTGGACGAACTCGCCCTGGCCGAGGCGGAGGCTGACCTGCCGGCCCAGGCCGAAGGTCGCCGCCGCCATCGCGGCCAGGTCGTCGGGATCCAGCGCGGCCGGTACGTCGTGGGCGATGAGCAGGCCGTCCACCCCGCCCAGGATGCTTCCCTGCACCCCAGGAATTTGTAGGCGCAGCTCGGCCAAATCGGTGCCGATCGCCGGGTACGGCAGCGACGGGTTGCCGGCCAACGACGGTGGGAGCTTGGGCGGCGGCGGGAGGGGCGGCCGTTGCGTGGTACGGCGGGGCAGGGACGTGTCGCCGGTGCTCACAGCTCCAGCTGCTCCTCGATGTTGCGCAGCTGGTGCCGGGCGAGGGCGAGGTTGGACCGGGCCTTGCTGAGCATCAGGTAGAGGAACAGGCCCTTGCCGTTGGAGCCGGTGAGCGGCCGGATGATGTGGTACTGGCTGGCGAGGGTGATCAGCATGTCCTCGATCTGGTCGTTCAGCTTCAGCATCTCGATGGTGCGCATCTTGGCGCGTACCACGTCGGTGTTGCCGGCGGCGGCGACGGTCAGGTCGATCTCCGGAGTCCCACCGGCCACACCGAGGGTCATCCCGCTGGTGTAGTCGACGAGCGCGACGCCGATCGCGCCGTCGATGGTCATGGCGTCCTTCAGGGCGGTGTCAAGGTTGGCCACGTTGCCTCCAGGGTCGACTGACGCATCTGCCCACGCCAGCGCACGGATCTCCGCGGGGACCCCCGTCGCCCCGGTGAAGAATGGATCTCGGACGAGAGTTGCACACGCGACCTCCCAGCCGCACCCTTGCGGGTCACGAACGGGCTGAGCGGGCCAGGTCGGGTGACCAGCGGGCGGGCGGGATCAGACGCTGCGGCTGATGTCTTGGTGCCGATTCCGTTCAATTCCGGCTCGGTCGGGCGGCCGGACATCCTGACCGCCCGTCGGTGGCCAACCTCGCGCCGCCAGCCACCGGGAGCCGGGGAGAGCGGTCAGGCCGGCGTGCCGGTGAGATCGGCGAGCACCCGCCGCTGGAAGGCGCGGGCCTGCGGGCCGCTGGGCGGCGTACCTCCGGAGCGGGCGGCGATGGACCGCTCGACCAGTTCGGTGGTGGGGGTGTCGACAAGCGGCCCGGCATCGGCCAGCAACCTGCGGCCGGCGGCCACCTTGGGCAACCACATCCCGTGACGCAGCCGCGCCCAGGAGCGGCACGCGCCGAGCACCGCGTCTTCCGCTCCGGGTGCGGGCACGTCGCCGGGCGGCAGCGGCAGGTTCAGCCACCATCGCAGCGCCTCCGCCACCAACCGACGCAGGTCGTCGGGGGCCAGGTCGGCGAAGACCTCGGCGGCGGGCGGGCCGAGCAGGGCCTCCCCGCTCTGGTGCAGGATGCTGCGGTCCAGGCCGTACCAGAACAGGCCGTCGGCGGGTGGTCGCTCGGCCGGGCCGTACGAAGCCCGGAAGTCCATCCGCGCGCCGGTGTTCAGCTCGACCTCGAACCCCGGCTCCGGTGTCCCGGAGCGGGCCACTTCCCGGCGGTATACGACCAGTTCCAGACCCCGGGCCGGGCACGGCAGCGCCTCGTGCCGCAGCCGCGCCACCAGTTCACCGGCGACCGCCCGATCCAGCGGCCCGGCACAGACCAGTGCCACGTCCACGTCACTGCGTCCGGGCTGGTACGCCGCCAGACCCACCGATCCCGCCGCGTACGCCCCGCACAGGGCGTCGCCGAGTACCTCGCCGGCGACCGCTACCAGCTCCCCGAGGTACCGCCGCAGCGGCTCAGCCATACTCCAGCTCTCCGGGCTCGCCCCACAGCATTCCGACGGGCAGGAAGAACGCCGAGGTCTCCGTGCCGAGGGCGTGCCGGATCACCAGCCGGGCCTGCTCGTCCAGGTCGGGCAGCTGGCCCGGCGGGAACCACCGTACGTCCAGCGACTCGTCGTCGTTGACCCGTACCTCACCGCCGAGCAGGCGGCAGTGGAAGCCGAGGTTGAGGTACTCGCAGTGGTCCCCGTTGGGGTAGGTGTGCGGGTGCGACACCGCGCTGCTGAGCCGCAGCGGTTCGACCTCCAGGCCGGTCTCCTCCAGCACCTCGCGTACGACCGCGGTGGCCGGCTGCTCGCCCGGTTCGACGAAGCCGCTCACCACCGACCATCGCCCGTCGTCGGCACGTTGGCCGAGCAGCAGTTCGCCCGCGTCATTGCGTACGACCGCGCTGACACTGGGTAGCCAGAGCAGGTCATGGCCGACGTGCTTGCGCATGCGCAGGATGTAGTCCGGTACGCCCACCCGGCGACCTTAGCCCCTCGGGTTCGGCGGCCCCGCGCCCGGTCAGGACAGGCTGATCTGCCGGCGGATCCGCTCGTACTCCCGGGCCAGTTCCGCGTCTATCCGCTCCAGGCGGGACTCGGTGAGGACCACCTTCGGGTCGTGCCAGTCCCGGCTGGTCAGCATCCGTCGCCGTAGCCCGGTTGGCGGGTGCGAGGTGAACAACGACGCCTCCTCACGTACGGAGAGTTGCCGTAGTTGCGGCAACCGGTCCGCGGCGTCGGCGAGCGACTCGGCCGTCGCGGCCCGCCACCGCTGTGGCCCGTGGCCGGCCCGGGAGTCCCGGCGCACCACGAGCATCATCGACTCCATGCGCAGCGCGTGGTCCAGCAGCCGGGTCGCCGCGTCCGACCCGGCGGCCCTGGCCGACAGTTCGTCGGCGAGGTACTCGGCGCGCTGGCTCTCTCGCAGCGCGAGGCAGACCAGGACCAGGTGGGCGGCGGCGAGCAGCCGGGACAGGGTGCCGAGGAACACCTTCGCCAGCAAGGCCCCGAACAACTCCAGGATGCCGCCCCGGTGCCCGGTGTCCACCGGGCGGAGCAGTTCGGCGGCCTCGCCGAGCGTCCGGAACGCCGGCTGGGTGAGCAGTGTCCGGCGCGGGTCGCCGTTGGCGAAGTGGCCCAACTCGTGGCCGAGCAACGCCACCCGTTCCTGCGGGCCGAGCGAACCCCAGTACGGCAGGCCCAGGCAGAGCACCCGCCGCCGGCGCAGCCCGACCTGGCCCGCGTACGCGTTGAAGTCGCCGTCCACACCGATCACCTGTGGCGCGGGTGTGCCCAGCGTCGTCGCGACCTCGTCGACCAGGGCGAACAACTCGGGTGCCCGCTGCCGGGACAGCACCTCCAACTCCGGGTCGAGCCGGCCGAAGCGGGGTCGCAGCAGGTAGGCGAAACCGAGCAGCGTGACGCCGGGCAGGATGGTCAGGCTCGGGAACGACCGCACGGTCAGCCAGACACCGATGACCGTGAGCGCGGCCACCCCGGCCAGCAGCAGCACCGAGGCCGCCGCGATCAGCACCGTCGCGGCGCCGGCTTCGGTCGCTCCTATCGGCCGCCCCACCAACCGGTCGAACTGCTGGCGCGTCATCCGGTAACCCAGTCGGTGCGCCCGGCGGTCGAGCCAGACCCAGCCGAACACGGGCCGGTTCCGGTCCGCGTCGTACGCCTCCAGGTTCCATTCGCAGGACGGGCACCAGGGCGTCGCGTCGAGCGGGGACACTGTCACGGTGCCGCATTGCGGGCATCCGGTCGCGTTCGAGGTCGGTGTGGTCACGACCGCTGATTGTGGCGACGCCGGCAGCCCACCGGCAGCGGCCGTTCGGAGGATCACCGGGCGGTGGTTTTCGCCGTTTCGGCACGTTGTGCGGCCTGCACGTCTACTGTGGAAGAGCCTGGTGACTTGCGGTGTTCCGGTGGCGGGCGGTCGTTTCCCGGTGCACAGTGATCCCATGAGCGACAGCGGACGTGGGCACTACTACTGGTGTACGCGACACCACCGGGTCGAGACCGAAGCCGACGTGTGCCCTGCCCGGCACGTTCTCGGACCGTACGCCTCAGCCGCCGACGCGGAGAACGCCCTGCAGCAGGTGCGGGAGCGCAACGAAGCGTGGGAGGCCGAGGACGCCCGCTGGGCCGGGGAGGACAGGTAGACGACGCGGGACGCCTCCCGCGTCGAGGCACTGCGTGCGCCGCGAGGGCGGTGGCACGTCCCCAAGGAGGGAACCGAGATGGCCGAAGCACAACAGGCCACCCGCCCGGCCGCTAGGCGTACGCCCGCGCGGAGTACCGCCGCGACGGAACGCACCGCGGGCCTCACCCGTAGCCCGGCGACCCGCCGCGCGAACGGCACCGCCCCGGCGGCCCGGAACGCGTCGGGTGGCGCCGGGCGGGCACCGGCGTCGAAGAACACTGCCACCAAGGCACCGGCGACGAAGGCGACCTCGCCGGCGCGGAAGACCGCCGCAGCGAAGACCGCCGCAGCGAAGGCCCCAGCGAAGAAGGCCCCCGCGAAGAAGGCCGGATCGACGGCGGCGAAGACCACGTCGACGCGGACCACCTCGGCGGCGAAGGCGAGCCCGGCGAAGACGACCGCCGGCAAGGCGACCCCGGCGCGGAAGACCGCTCCGGCGAAGAAGGCCACGGCGGCGCGGAAGACCACGGCGGCGGCCCGGAAGACCACCGCGCGGAAGGTCACGTCGGCGACGGCCGGGACGGCGGCCCGCAAGACCGTCGCGAAGAAGGCACCCGCGAAGAAGACAGCCACGGCGCGGAAGACCGCGCCGGCCAAGCGGGCCACGGCGGCGACCCGGCCCGCGACGGGCGCGCGTGGGACGACGGCGGCGGCGCCCGCGCGGAAGGGGACGACCACGGCGAAGAAGACCGCCACCAGGGCACCCGCCCGGAAGGCCGCGCCGGCCCGCGCCACCGTGTCCGCGGCGAAGCAGGCAGCGGCGGGGAAGACCACGGCGGCGGCCCGGAAGACCACCGCGCGGAAGGTCACGTCGGCGACGGCCGGGACGCCGGCCCGAAAGACCGCCGTGAAGAAGGCGCCCGCCAAGAAGGCAACCGCGGCCAAGGCACCCGCCAAGAGGGCAGCCGCGAAGAAGGCGCCCGCGAAGAAGGCGCCCGCGAAGAAGACGGCCACGGCCCGGAAGGCCGCGCCAGCCAAGAAGACCACGGCGGCGTCGACGCGACCCGCGTCGGGCGCGCGCAAGGCGACCGCGGCGAAGGCACCCGCGCGGAAGGCCACCACCAGGGCGAGCACCGCCGCGAAGAAGACCACCGCAGCCAAGGCTCCCGCGCGTACGGCGTCAACCGGGCGGGCCGGCACCGCGCGGAAGGCTGCCGGCTAGGGCCGGTGTCGAAGTCCTCGGTCGACGGCCGGCGGCCTTGGAGGTCGGTCCGGACACCAGGCCGGTGTCCGGACCGACCTCCGCCTGGTCGCAACGCGCCCTCGCCGCAACTCTCGTTGCCCCCTCCCGACGACCATCCGGCGTCGGAGCCGCCCGACGTCCTTCGCGGCGCCGCTGCGCACTCGCGCCGGGACGTCGACACCCGCCCTGACCCGGCGTACGCCCGACGACCGTCGGTCGGTGGAGGGCGGTGCGTGCGGCGCGCTGTCAGGATTGACCCATGGTCATCCGACGCGTCCTCGCGCCCCGCATCGACTTCGGCGCGCTGCGCCGCGAGTTGGGCCTGCCCGAGGTCTACCCGGAGGCGGCGCAGCGGGAGGCCGACGAGGCCGCCGCCGCGTCGCCCCGGCCGGCCGTCGACCGCACGGACATCCCGCTGGTCACGGTCGATCCGCCCGGCTCGCGGGACCTGGACCAGGCGATGCACCTCAGCCGCCGTGCCGGTGGCGGCTTCCGGGTGCGGTACGCGATCGCCGACGTCGCCGCGCACGTACGCCCGGGTGGTGCGCTGGAGGAGGAGACCTGGCGGCGGGGGCAGACCGTCTACCTGCCCGACGGCAACGTGCCGCTGCACCCGCACATCCTCGGCGAGGGTGCGGCGAGCCTGCTGCCCGACGTCGACCGGGCGGCCGTGTTGTGGACCATCGACCTGGACGCCGACGGCGGCACCGCCGCCGTGGTCGTGCAGCGGGCACTGGTGCGCAGCCGGGCCAAGCTGGACTACGCCGGGGTACAGGCCGACGCCGACGCCGGCCGGCTGCCGGAACCGATCGCCCTGCTGCCCGAGATCGGCGACCTGCTCACCGCCCGAGGGCTGCGCCGGGGCGCGATCAACCTACCGATTCCCGAGCAGGACGTGGAGGCCGACGGCGACGGCTGGCGGCTCGTGCTGCGGGCGCCGGTACCGCTGGAGGAACACAACGCGCAGATCTCCCTGCTCACCGGGATGGCCGCCGCGGACCTCATGCTGGCCGGCGGGGTCGGCCTGCTGCGGACGATGCCGGCGCCGAAACCCGAGGCGGTGCAGCGGCTGCGGGCGGCCGCCGCCCCGCTGGGCGTGCACTGGCCGGACGACGTGGGCGTCGGTGAGCTGCTGGTCGGACTGGACCCGGCCCAGCCCCGGGCCGCGGCCTTCGTCGACCAGGCGGCCGAGCTGATGCGGTCCGCCGCGTACACCGCCTTCGACGGCGAACTGCCCGGCCAGCCGGCGCACGGCGGGGTCGCCGCCGCGTACGCCCATGTCACGGCACCGTTGCGGCGACTGGCCGACCGGTACGCCACGGAGGTCTGCCTCGCCCTGCACGACGGCCGTGAGGTGCCCGACTGGGCCCGTGCGGCGCTGCCCCGGCTGCCCTCGGTGATGGCCGCGACGGACCGCACCGCATCGACGGCCAGCCGGGGCGCCATCGACCTGGCCGAGGCGGTGCTGCTGGAGCACCGGGTCGGGGAGACGTTCGACGCCGCCGTGCTGGACGTGGACGCGCCGTCCAACGGCAAGGCCCGCCCGGGGCGCCCGCCCGGCGGCACCGTCGCCCTGGACGACCCGCCGGTGCGCGCCCGCTGCGTCGGCGAGCTGCCGTTGGGTACACGGGTACGGGTCCGGCTGGTTACCGCCGACCCGGTCACCCGCTCGGTCGGCTTCGAACTCGCCTGATGGTGGGCTGCCGGCGCCGGCTGGCGGACCCAGCGGGGTTTGTCACAGCGGCAGTCGCTGCTGCCGGGTCGACGGATTTGCGAGGATGACGACCATGGCATACGACGCGAGCACGCTGCCCGATGTGTCCGGGCTCACCGTCGGCATCATCGGTGGCACCGGTGACCAGGGCCGGGGGCTCGCCTACCGGTTCGCCCGGGCCGGCCAGACGGTGCTGATCGGCTCCCGCTCGGCCGAGCGGGCCATCGAGTCGGCCGAGGAGATCGCCGCACTACCCGGCGTGGCGGCCGGCGGCAGCGTCACCGGCGCCGGCAACGACGAGGTGGCCCGCCGCAGCGACGTGGTGATCATCGCGGTGCCCTGGGCCGGGCACGCCGCCACCGTCGCCGCGCTCGCCGAGCCACTCGCCGGCAAGATCGTGGTCGACTGCGTCAACCCGCTCGGCTTCGACAAGCAGGGCCCGTACGCGCTGCCCGTGCCCGAGGGCAGCGCTGTCCAGCAGGCCGCCGCGCTGCTGCCCGACTCCCGCGTCTGCGCGGCGTTCAACCACGTCAGCGCCCCGTTGCTGGCCGACCCGGAGATCGAACGGATCGAACTCGACGTGCTGATCTGCACCGAGGAGCGGGAACTGGTCGGTGTCGTCGGCGCGCTCGCGGCCCGCATCCCCGGGATGCGTGGCGTCTACGCCGGACGGTTGCGCAACGCCCACCAGATCGAGGCGTTCACCGCCAACCTGATCGCGATCAACAAGCGGTACAAGGCGCACGCCGGCGTCCGCGTCACCGACCTCTGAGCTGAGAGATCGTCGGGAAACCGCGCGGGGTTTCCCGACAGTCGCTGAGCCGGCGGCCCGCCGGTAGACCGGCGGGCCGCGACGTGACGGAGCGAGCCGACGGGTGGCAGCTGCGGATCAGAAGGTGGCGTGGACGCCGACCTTCTTGCAGGCGGCGCTGAGGTTCGCACCGGCCTTCGCGAAGGCCGGGCTGTCCGCGGCCGCTCCCGGATCCGCAGCCGCTGCCGCCTTGGCGGCCTCCGCGCTGAACTGTCCGAGCGCGGCGACCACCTTGCTGTCGCCGGCGCCGGTGGCGGCGACCGTGGTCAGCTCCTTCTCCAGGTCGGTGAAGGTCTTCTCGAACAGGGCCGGGGAGGGCTCGGCCCCGGACCTCAGCGCGCTGACGAGGGCCTCCTTCATGGCATCCCCGGCCTTCTTCGCCGACTCGCAGAGCTTCTTGTCGCTCACGGTCTCCGCCCCGGCGGCCGCCGACGGCGCCGAGGTGGTCGGAGCGGTCGAGGGCACAGCCGCGGTGGTGGACGGCGCGGACGCGGCCGGCGGCGCGGCCTCCTCCCCGGCGCAGGCGGTGAGAGTCAGCAGGGAGACGCAGGTCAGAACGACAGCGGAAGAGCGAAAGCGATTCACGGCCGGGTACCTTATCCGCTCCCTCGGGATCTCGCTCGGCGCGCTGGTCGGCGTCGGAGGTGGCGCTGTCCTCGTCAACGACAAGATCGACAACGTTCCGCACTCGACCCGTGCTGTACGGTCTGTGGGTGAGAACCGAGCGTCACTGGTGGAACGGCGACCGCACCGAGCGAGGGCGCCGCGACGTGTTCATCCGTACCGATGGCGAGTCGTGGGAGGTCGAGGCCCGAGCCGGCGGCGGCGCCGGCCGGTCGAAGATCTACCCGTGTCCGGGCCTGAGGTCGGCGGAGATCCTGGCCGGGGCATGGATGGACGGACAGACCCGGTGGCGGGACGTGGCGCCCTGACCGGCCGGCGCCGATGCTCTGCTCGCCGTCCGTGAGCAGGCAGCGGGCCCGGTAGCGGGTTCAGGTAAACTGGCGGCACGGCCCCGTCATGGCGGGCCGAGTTCGATGTCCCAGACCACGCGCCGCGGCCGGAACGGTCAGCGCCGGGCGGGACGTCCCTTCAACGTTCGGAGCCTTCATGGCGGCACGCCGCCCGCACCAGACCACCTCATCCAACTCCCTCACCTTCGCCGACCTCGGCGTGCCCGACGCGCTGAACCGCGTGCTGGCCGCCTCGGGCGTGCAACGGCCGTTCCCGATCCAGGCCGCGACCCTGCCCGACGCGCTCGCCGGGCGGGACGTGCTCGGCCGGGGCCGCACCGGTTCGGGCAAGACCTATGCCTTCGTGCTGGCGGTGCTGACCCGCCTGGCCGCCACCGCCACGCCCAGGCGGGCCGGGCGGCCCCGGGCGCTGATCCTCGCCCCCACCCGCGAGCTGGCCAGCCAGATCGACGGTGTGATGGCGCCGCTGGCGAAGGCGCTGTCGCTACGCACGATGACCATCTTCGGCGGCGTCGCCGCCCGACCCCAGATCGCCGGGCTGCGTGCCGGGGTCGACGTCCTGGTGGCCTGTCCGGGCCGGCTCGCCGACCACGTCGAGGCCGGTAACGCGCACCTGGACGCCGTCGAGATCACCGTGCTGGACGAGGCCGACCACATGGCCGACCTCGGCTTCCTGCCCACCGTACGGCGGCTGCTGGAGCAGACCCCGCGCGGCGGGCAGCGGCTGCTGTTCTCCGCCACCCTGGACGCCGGCGTCGACGTCCTGGTGCGGCGGTTCCTCACCGATCCGGTCGTGCACAGCATCGACTCGAAGCTGTCGCCGGTCGCCGCGATGACGCACCACGTCCTGCACGTCCACGCCGACGACCGGTTCGCCGTGCTGGTCGATCTGGCCGCCGCGCCGGGCCGCACCGTGGTGTTCACGCGTACCAAGCGGGGCGCCAAGACGCTCACCCGCCGACTGGTCGCGGCCGGTGTGCCCGCCGTGGAACTTCACGGCAACCTGGCCCAGGGCGCGCGTACCAGGAACCTGCGGGCGTTCTCCGACGGGGAGGTGCAGACGCTGGTCGCCACCGACATCGCCGCCCGGGGCATCCACATCGACGACGTGGCCGTGGTCGTGCACGCCGACCCGCCGGCAGAGCACAAGGCGTACCTGCACCGCTCGGGCCGGACCGCCCGGGCCGGCGCGGCCGGGACGGTCGTCACGCTGATGACCGACGGGCAGGCGCCCGAGGTGCGGGAACTGACCCGCAAGGCGGGCATCGCGCCGATCACCACCCGGCTGCGCCCGGGTGACGCGCTGCTGCGCGAACTCGCGCCGGGGGAGCGGACGCTGGTCCCGCAACCGGTCCCGCAGTCCGCCGGCCATCGATACGAGGCCCAGTCCGGACAGGGCGGACAGGGCGGACAGGGCGGCCGAGGCGGCGGCAAGCCGTCGTCGACCCCCGCCACGCGATCCGGCGCCACCACGCGATCCGGATCGGCGCGATCCGGTGCGGCGGCCTTCTCCGCCCGGGCCCGTTCGGGCGCTCGCCGCGGCGGGCGCTGAGCACCACGCCAGGGGGCTTGCGAGGCAGGGTGCGGGCGGTGCGGTGGCCCGCACCGCCCGCGTCGCCTGGCTCTGGCGGTCGAGTTGCCCGGCGTGCTCAGAAGGTGTGTTCGGCGGTCGGGAACTGGCCGCCCCGGACCTCGTCGGCGAAGCGGCGGGTCGCCTCGCCCAGCACGCCGGCCAGGTCGGCGTAGCGCTTCACGAAGCGCGGCGTCTTACCGGCACGCAGGCCGGCCATGTCCTGCCAGACCAGCACCTGGGCGTCGGTCTCCGGGCCGGCGCCGATACCCACCGTCGGAATCGGCAGTTCGGCCGTGATCCGCTTGGCGACCTCGCCGGGCACCATCTCCAGCACCACCGCGAAGGCGCCCGCCTCGGCCACCGCCCGGGCGTCGGCGATCACCTCCTCGGCGGTCTCACCTCGGCCCTGCACCCGGTAGCCGCCGAGGGTGTGCTCGCTCTGCGGGGTGAATCCGATGTGCGCCATCACCGGGATGCCGGCCCCGACGATGGCGGCGACCTGGTCGGCGCAGCGCCGGCCGCCCTCCAGCTTCACCGCGTGGCAGCCGCCCTCCTTCATGAACCGGACGGCGGTACGCAGCGCCTGGGTCGGCCCCTCCTCGTACGAACCGAACGGCAGATCGCCGACGACGAGCGCCTGCCGGGTGGCCCGTACGACCGCCCGGACCAGCGGCAGCAGTTCCTCGGCGGTCACCGGCAGGGTCGTCTCGTAGCCGAAGACGTTGTTCGCCGCCGAGTCGCCGACCAGCAGCACCGGCACGCCGGCGGCGTCGAAGATCGAGGCCGTGTACTGGTCGTACGAGGTGAGCATCGGCCACTTCTCGCCGCGCTCCTTGGCGGCGATCAGGTCGCGGGTACGGACCCGACGGGTGGCCGGTCCGCCGTAGAGGGCGGTCACCTCGGCCGGGGTGGATTCCACCATGACTCTCTCCTTCCTCGAGGCCGCGTACGCGGTCCCCGGGTTCCCCGCGATCGTCGCACCGACGGCCCTGGTCGCGGCAGAGCGCAGTGGAGGATGTCACTCCGGCCGCCGGGGCCGGGCGGCGGAGTGAACGCCGGGCCGGCTCAGCCGTGCTCGCGCCAGCGGTTGGTGATGGGCAACCGCCGGTCCCGCCCGAACGCCTTCATCGAGATCTTCGTGCCCGGCGCGGACTGCCGGCGCTTGTACTCGGCGGTATCCACCATCCGCAGCACCTTGTCGACCACCGTCGGGGTGTGGCCGGAGGCCACCAGTCCCTCGCGACCCAGGTCGCCGTCGATGTAGCCGATCAGGATCGGGTCGAGCACGTCGTAGTCGGGCAGCGTGTCGCTGTCCAGCTGCCCCGGGCTCAGCTCGGCGCTCGGCGGCTTGCCGATCGAACTCTCCGGGATCGGCGGCGTCTCGCCCAGCCGGGCCGCCTCGGCGTTGCGCCACTTGGCCAGCCGCCAGACCAGCGTCTTCCAGACATCCTTGATCGGGTTGAAACCACCGACCGAGTCGCCGTAGAGGGTCGAGTAGCCGACCGCCAGCTCGCTCTTGTTGCCGGTGGTGAGCACCAGGTGGCCCTCCTGGTTCGACAGCGCCATCAGGATCACGCCGCGTACCCGGGCCTGGAGGTTCTCCACCGCCACCCCGGACAGCGACATGTTCGCCAGGAAGGTGTCCACCATCGGCTGGATCGGCTCGATCCGGTAGTCCAGCCCGGTGCGCTTGGCCAGGTCGGCCGCGTCCTCCCGGCTGTGCTCGGAGGAGTGCTGGCTGGGCAGGGAAACCCCGACCACCCGGTCGGCGCCGAGCGCGTCCACCGCGATGGTCGCGACGACCGCCGAGTCGATGCCGCCGGACAGCCCGAGCACCACCGACGGGAAGCGGTTCTTGTCGACGTAGTCACGCAGCCCGAGCACCAGCGCCTGCCACACCTCGGCCTCGTCGGCGACCGGCTCGATGATCCCGCCGGTGGCCGCCGGGCCGGTCGGCGCCGGCGGGATGCCGTCGGCGGTACGGCGTACCACCCGCAGCCCGTCGGCGAGTTCCGCGCCGTCCGCCGGCTCGGCGACGCCGTCCGTACCTCCGGCAGTGGCGCCGGCCGGGCCACGCTCCGCCGCCTCGGGCAGGTCCACGTCGTGTACGAGCAGGTGCTCGACGAACTGCGGTGCCCGGGCCAGCAGTGTCCCGTCCGCCGCGACGATCATCGAGTCGCCCTCGAAGACCAGCTCGTCCTGGCCGCCGATCATGTTGACGTACGCGATGGCGGCCCCGGCCTCGGCGGCCCGGCGGCGGACCAGCGGCAGCCGGATGTCGTCCTTGTTCAGCTCGTACGGTGAGCCGTTGATGTTGACCACCAGCCCGACCCCGACCTGCCGGGCGGCGGCGAACGGGCCGCCGGCCTGCCACAGGTCCTCACAGATGGTCAGCGCCACGTCCACCCCGCCGAGGCGGACCACGGTGAGCATGCCCCCGGGCACGAAGTAGCGGTCCTCGTCGAAGACGCCGTAGTTGGGCAGGTGGTGCTTGAAGTAGCTGACCACCACCTCGCCCCGGTGCAGCAGGGCGGCCGCGTTGCGGGCTCCCCGACCCGGCTCGGCGTCCGCGCTGACCTGCGGTGGGCCGTCGGCGTCGAGGTAGCCGACCACGACCGGCAGGTCGCCCAGCCCGTCGTCGGCCAGGTCGGCGGCGAGCCGGTCGAGCGCCGCCTTCGAGGCGGCGACGAAGGACCGCCGGAAGACCAGGTCCTCCACCGGGTAGCCGGTCAACATCATCTCCGGGAACAGGACCAGCTGGGCGCCGGCGTCGGCGGCCCGGCGGGTCCAGGCGCGGACGTGGTCGGCGTTGCCGCTGATGTCGCCGACGCTGGGGTTGACCTGGCACAGGGCGAGACGCAGGGTGGGCATGCCCTCATCTTGCCCCAGCCCGATGGGGCCGACACGCGGGGCGCGGGCAGACCCCGCCGCCGGACGCCGGCAGCGCCCGGCGCGGCTGGAGGCCGGGTCGCCGGCAGGCCGGCGACCGCCGGTCGAGACTGGCCGGGACGCGACGGCGGCGGTTCGCGTAACGTCTGCGTAATCGGGCCGGTGAAAACTGATCGGTCAGGCCGGGCATGGCCCGGACGAAGACGGGCAGAGCGTGTCGCGGAAGGTTGGGGCAGTGGACCGTCAGCAGGAGTTCGTCCTCCGTACGCTGGAAGAGCGGGACATCCGCTTCGTCCGGCTCTGGTTCACCGACGTGCTCGGCACGCTCAAGAGCGTCTCCGTCGCCCCCGCCGAGCTGGAGGCCGCCTTCGAGGAAGGGATCGGCTTCGACGGCTCGGCCATCGAGGGCTTCGCCCGGGTATTCGAGTCGGACATGGTCGCCATGCCCGACCCGACCACCTTCCAGGTCTTCCCGTTCGAGGGCGGGGTCAGCGGCGAGAGCGCCCGGATGTTCTGCGACATCCTGCTCCCCGACGGCGGCCCGTCCTGGGCCGACCCCCGGCACGTGCTGCGCCGGGCGCTGTCCCGGGCGGCCGAGAAGGGCTTCACCTTCTACACCCACCCCGAGATCGAGTTCTTCCTGTTGGAGAACGGGCCGATGGACGGGTCGGTGCCCGTGCCGGTGGACAGCGGCGGCTACTTCGAGCACACCACCCACGCGGTGGCGCGGGACTTCCGCCGCCAGGGGGTACTGGCGCTGGAGCGGATCGGCATCTCGGTCGAGTTCAGCCACCACGAGGTCGCCCCCGGCCAGCAGGAGATCGACCTGCGCTACGCGGACGCGCTGACCACCGCCGACAACATCATGACCTTCCGGCACGTGGTCAAGGAGGTGGCGCTCTCCACCGGGGTGCAGGCCACCTTCATGCCCAAGCCCTTCACCGACCAGCCCGGCAGCGGGATGCACACCCACCTGTCGCTGTTCGAGGGGGAGCGCAACGCGTTCCACGACGCCGGCGACCCGATGAAGCTGTCCAAGGTGGCGCGGGCGTTCATCGCCGGGCTGCTGACCCACGCCCGCGAGTACACCGCGGTCACCAACCAGTGGGTGAACTCGTACAAGCGGCTGTTCCCGCAGGCGCTGCCGGACCGGGTCACCGAGAGCCCGGCGTACGTCTGCTGGGGTCACCTGAACCGCTCCGCGCTGGTCCGCGTCCCGGCGTACGGCAAGCCGAACTCGGCGCGGGTGGAGATCCGCTCGCCCGACTCGGCCGCCAACCCGTACCTGGCCTTCGCGGTGCTGCTCGGCGCCGGGTTGAAGGGCATCGAGGAGGGGTACGAGCTGCCGCCCGGCGCCGAGGACGACGTGTGGTCGCTGACCAGCGCCGAGCGGCGGGCGATGGGGTACGAGCCGCTGCCGGAGAACCTCGCCGAGGCGATCGACGTGATGGCCGGCTCGGAGCTGGTCGCCGAGGTGCTCGGCGAGCACGTCTTCGACTTCTTCCTGCGTAACAAGCGCGCCGAGTGGGAGCAGTACCGCCGCGAGGTCACCCCGTACGAGCGTCAGCGTTACCTGTCGCTGTAGGCCGCTCGGTCCGCTGTGGGCGCCGGCCCGCTGGGCGTTGCGGGTGCCCGCTATCGTCTCGATCACCGTGCCGGCGCCCGCCGGCCGGCAGACGGTCGGGGAGGCAGTCGGTGGTGGAGGATCTGCTCAGCGGAGCCTGGCAGAGTGTGGTGTTCGGGGTCGTCGGGGTCGGTCTGATGGCCGCCGGCTTCGTGCTGGTCGACCTGCTCACACCGGGCAAGCTGCGGGAACTGATCTGGATCCGCCGCAACGCCAACGCCGGTCTGCTGCTCGCCGCCAACCAGCTGGGCATCGCCGGGATCGTGTTCACCGCGATCCTGACCAGCTACAGCGACTTCGCCAAGGGGCTGGCCTCGACGGTGATCTTCGGGTTGGTCGGCCTGGCCATCATGGCGCTGGCCTTCTTCGTGCTGGACCTGCTCACCCCCGGGCGGCTGGGCGAGGTCATCTGCTCCGACGAGCCGCACCCGGTGGCCCGGGTCAGCGCCGCCACCCACTTCGGCGCCGCGCTGATCGTCTGCGCCTGCATCGCCTGAACCCCGCCGCCGCGCGACGGCGGTCCCCGGCCGGCGTCCGGGAGACGGCCGTCCGGCGCCTTCCGAACGGGCGGACGCGGCGGGCAGACGCGGCGGGCAGGTCTACTTAGGCTGGTGTGGCACCCGGCAGTGCGGGTTGCCCGGGGCCGGGCATGCTGGCGGGTGCACCTGGGGAGGACCGCGGTGCCCGACACGCTCGGCTACGCCGACGCCGTACGCCTGCTTGGCGGGGAGCAGAGCGCATTCTCCGACCGGCTCGACGCGCTGACCGGGGGAGCGCTGCTGGCCGCCTCGGTGCCGGTGCCGGCGCTGCTCGGCCTCCTCGACGCCAGGGCGGACCTCATCCGGCTCGGTCACGAGCTGGTGCGCAGCGTGTCGGAGCGGCGCTCCGGCCTGTCCCGGTACGGCCGGACGCGACGGCTGGAGGCCGCGCACTCGGTGCTCGCGGTCACCGCGTTCTTCGAGACGCTCGACGAGATCGACCTGCCGTTCGACATCGCGGCGGCCCGGATTACCCGGGCCGAGCAGTTGTCGCTGGCGGGGGCCCGGTTCGCCGCCGACGACCTCACCGCCGCGCTGTTCGCCACCGCGGCTCCGGTACCCGGCCCGCACCTGCCGTACTCCGCCCTGCGGGTCGAGCTGCTCCGGTATCACGCCACGCTGGCCACCTCGCTCACGAGTTTCCTGCGCGGCCTCGCCGTCGGCGACAAGCTCAGTGAGGCACGGTGGGAAGAAACCCGGACCCTGCTGGCCGAGCTGCCGCCCGTCGCCGCCGACCGGCACCAGGAGCTGCTGATCCGGCTCGCCGTCGACTTCCCCGAGGTGTCGTTCTGGCTCGGCCTGCACGAGCACGAGGCGACCCGGAAGGATCTCCGGCAGCTGGCCCTGGGGCTGGAGAAACTCCAGCGGGCCCTGAACGAGCTGTCCACGGGCGGCCCGCCGGACGCCCGTCGCGCCGGGCTCGCCGCCGCGTACGCCGCCGAGCTGCGCCGGCCGATCCTCACCTCCGGTGACGTACCGGCCGGGCTGGCCGTGCCGACCCTCGGCGACGGGTACGTTCCGCCCCTGTGCCGGATCGCCGAGCTGGACTCCCGCGCCCGCCCGAGCGACGAGCAGTGGTGGCGCGGCCAGCCGGTGCGTCATGACCTGTGGGAGTCACTCGTCGTACACCTCACCTCGTCCGCTGCGACCCGGGCGCCGCTGCTGGTGCTCGGGCAACCCGGCTCGGGCAAGTCGGTGTTCACCCGGATCATCGCCGCCCGGCTGCCGGCCGCCGACTTCCTGGTGGTCCGGGTGGTCCTCCGCGAGGTCGACGCGGACGGCGACCTGCAGGACCAGATCGAGCAGGCGGTCCGCAAGGACACCGGCGAGCGGATCGACTGGCCGGCGTTGGCCCGCTCGGCCGGCGACGCGCTCGCGGTGGTGCTGCTCGACGGCTTCGACGAGCTGCTCCAGGCCACCGGCGTCAGCCAGACCGACTACCTGCGGCGAATCGCCGCGTTCCAGCGCCGGGAGGCCGACCAGGGCCGGCCGGTGGCCGTCCTGGTCACCAGTCGGACCAGCGTGGCCGACCGGGCTCAGCCGCCACCCGCGACGGTGGCGATCCGGCTGGAACCCTTCGACGACGACCGGGTGACCGCCTGGATCGACACCTGGAACCGGGTCAACGCGGTCGCCATCCGATCCGCCGGGACGCGACCGCTGGACCCGGCTGCCGTGCTGTCCCACCGCGAGCTGGCGGAACAGCCGCTGCTGTTGGTGATGCTGGCGCTGTACGACGCCGAGGGCGGCGAGTTGCGCCAGGCGGGTGAGCTGCGCCGGGGTGAGCTGTACGAGCGGCTGTTGAGCCGGTTCGCCCGGCGCGAGGTGGCCAAGCGTCGGGTCGGGCTGCCGGAGCGGGTGCTCGACCGGGCCGTCGAGGAGGAGCTGCGCCGGTTGGCCGTGGTCGCGTTCGCGATGTTCAACCGGGGTGCCCAGTGGGTCACCTCGGCGGAGTTGGACGCCGACCTGACCGCGCTGCGCCTCGGTGGGACACCGGACGGGGAACGTGGCGGACTGCGCGCCGCGCTGGCCGCCGCCGAGCTGCTGCTGGGCCGGTTCTTCTTCATCCACCGTGCCCGGGCCTCGGCCGTCGAGACGCACCGTGAGACGTACGAGTTCCTGCACGCCACCTTCGGCGAGTATCTCGTCGCGCGGTTCACCGGCCAGGTGCTCGACGAACTGGTGACCCGGTACGCCTCGACCAGCCTCGGGTGGGGTGGCGAGCGGGTCGACGACGACCTGCTGCACGCCCTGCTCTCGTACGCCGTGCTCAGCACCCGGAGCACCGTGCTCGCCTTCCTCGGCGAGCGGCTGGCCGGGCGGGACGAGGCGTACCGGGCGGCCTGGGCGGAGCTGCTGGTGCGACTGTTCCGGGCCGCGCCGCACGCGACCGGCACCCGCCACTTCGACAGCTACCGTCCCCGCCGCCTGCGGGTGCCCGCCCGCTACGCCGCCTACGGTGCCAACCTGCTACTGCTCATCCTCGTCGTCGCCGATGAGGTGACCGGGCGGACGCTGTTCCCGGAGGCGGCTGATCCGGCTGACGCGTGGCGGGCCGAGGTCGGTCTGTGGCGGTCCCAGCTCGATCCCGACGAGTGGAGCAGCCTCAACGACCTGCTGGCGCTGGAACGCCTCGGCGGGGGTACCGACCGGGACGTCCGGATCTGGACGGACGATCGGTTCGCGCTGCCGCCGGATCTGGACCTGGGCTGGACGTTCGGTCCGGCGGCCGGATCGGGGTACGGCTACCGCGTCGCGCCGGAGGAGGTGGCCCGGCTGTTGCGGACGGCCCACCTGAGCTGCGACCCGGCGGTCGCCCTCGTCGTGCACGCGGTGGAGCCGGTGTACGCCCAGCTTCAGACGGCTCTTGCCACCTTCCCAAAAATGGGCGGCGGCCCGACTCCCTCGGTCGTCCACGCGCTGATCGACGCCTGGCTCCTCCCGCTGCGCCCGGCGACCGAGCGGCAGCGCCTGGAGGTGTACCTGCGCTGCGTCAAGCTGGTGGTGGCCGCCGAGGGTCTGGTGGAGGACTGGGACCGGGCGGCCTACCTGCGGTTGCTGCTCGACCGCCTCGCCCAGGACCACGAGGCGTCCGCGGCGGTGGTGGCGGAGGTCCTGGCGGCCGCCGGGGACCTGCTGAACCACCCGGAGGTGACGGTCGCGGTCCTGCGGTGCGCGGATCGGGCGATGGACCTCGACACGACCGGATGGCTGACCGAACGGATCAGCGGCGCGGTGGCTGCCGCGCTCTTCCCGCCCATCGACGTGGCGGGCGCGGAGGCACTGGTGTACGCGCAGGAGTGGGGCGGCGACGCCGGCCGCGCCGGGCTGCCGGCGGCACTGGCCGAGTTCGAGGCCCGGTACGGCCGGGAGCGACCCGACCTGGTGCGGCGGCTGCGACCGCTGACGGAGCGCCGGCGGCCCCCGTCCGGTCAGGTTCGACCGGACAGGGGCGCGGCGGATGCCACGGCCGACTCCTGACCGTCACATCCCGGCGTCAGCGGGCGGCGTTGCCCGGCGGCACATCGTCGTGGTGGGCTCCGGCGTCACTTGCCGGCGGCGTCGTGACCGCCCCGGCCACCCGGGCCACCGGGGCCACCCCAGCCACCCGGCCCACCGAGGACACCGGCCTCCACGGCCGCGGTGATCGCGTCGGCCTGCTCCTGGGTGAGCTTGCCGTCCTCGACCGCCTTCGTGAGCCGCTCGGCGAGCGCCTCCTTGCGGTCCTCGGCGGAACCCTTCGGCCCGCGGTCCCCGCCCCGACCCTCCCGGCTCCCGCCGTCCGGCCGGCCCTGCGGCTTGTGCTGCTCGCGGAGCTTCTCCAGCGCCGCGGTCACCTTCTCGGTGGGCACGCCCAGCTCCTGGCCCAGCGCCTCGGCGAACGCCTGTCGCTGCTCCCCGCGCTCCGGCCGCTGGCCGTCCTGCTGGTCCTCGGCGCTCGCGCTGGCGCTCGCGGTGCTCTTCTCGTCCGCGAGCGCCACGGTGGGAGCGGCGATCCCCACGCCGAGCACGCCCGCGGCGGCCAGCCCGGCCAGCAGGTGCTTCTTCGAGATCGTGCGGGACATCGGTCCTCCAACTCGCCGGTGGTTCGTTGACGTCACCGACAGTGACGATCGAGGCTGGGGCTGACCCGTGCCCAAGCTGTCAGCGGGCTGGCAATCCTGGCCGACGAACCGGACGAACCGACCGTTTTGACGCCGCTCAGCGGACGGCGGGCGCGACGGTCAGGGTGCCGGCGTCGGCGTCGAGGGTGGCCAGCGTGCCGACCGGGACGGTGAGCTGACCGGTGCCGTGACCGATCGGCAGGCCACCCAGCACCGGCACCCCCAGGTCGCCGAGGCGTTCGGTGATGACCTCGGCGACCCCGACCTCCCAGCCGTCCGCACAGTCGGTGAACTGACCCACCGCGACCCCGGCCAGCCGATCCAGCACCCCGGCGCGGCGTAACTGGGTCAGCATCCGGTCGACCTTGTACGGCGGCTCCTGCACGTCCTCCAGCAGCAGCACCGCTCCGGTCAGGTCGGGCATGTCCGGGGTGCCCAGCGAGGCCACGACCAGGCACAGGTTGCCGCCCAGCAGCCGGCCGACGGCCCGCCCCGGCACGCGTACGCCGAAGGTCTCCTCGCCCTCGACCGCGCGTACGGTGACCGGCTCGGTGGTGGTGATCGCCGCGTGCAGGGACTCCGCCGAGGTCAGCGGGGTGCGCTCGTCCCGCCAGGCCGCCCCCGGCCCGTGTACCCCGGCCAGCCGGGCACGCCGCCACAACGCCAGCTGGAGAGCGGTGATGTCGGAGAACCCGGCCACCACCTTCGGGTCGCGGCGGACCGCCGCCATGTCGATCGCGTCCACCACCCGCTGCGCGCCGTAACCGCCGCGGGTGCAGATCACCCCGCGTACCCGAGGGTCGGCGAAGGCTGTGTTCAGATCGGCCGCGCGCAGCGCGTCGGCACCGGCCAGGTAGCCCTGCCGGGCGTACGCGTTCGGCGCGAGCACCGGACGCAGGCCCCAGCCGGTGAGCAACTCGATCCCCCGGGCCACCCGCTCGGGGCGGGTCGGCCCCGACGGCGAGACCAGCATCACGGTGTCGCCGGGGCGCAGCGCCGGCGGCCGTACGACGTCGTCGGGCGCGGTGTGGTCGGACACAGCGGCAGAGCCTAGTGCGACGTCCGACGCGCCGGTCGTCGTCCTGGCCGGGTGCGGCGAATGTGTCTTGACACCGCACCGGTCCCGCGCGCGGAGCCGGTCGGCGAGACCCGATAGCCTCGACGGCGTGGCAACAGCGTTGGTGATCGAGAACGACCCGACCGACGACCTGCGCCGGCTGGGGGAGTGGCTGACCGAGGCCGGCCTCGACCTGTCGGTGACCCGTCCGCACGCGGGCGACGCGCTCCCCGCCGACCTCGACGGGTACGCCGCACTGGTGGTGCTCGGCGGCGACCAGCAGGCGTATCCGCACGCCGACGGCTCGCCGGGCGCGGCCTGGTTCCCGGCCGAGGAGGGGCTGCTGCGCAAGGCCGTCCGGCACCGGGTGCCGACGCTGGGCATCTGCCTCGGCGCCCAACTGCTCGCCACCGCCCACGCCGGCACGGTCGAGCGGAGCCCGTCCGGGCCCGAGGTCGGCCCCGCCGTGGTCGGCCGGCGTGACGCGGCCGAGTCCGACCCGCTCTTCCGGTACGTCCCCCTGATCCCCGACGTGCTCCAGTGGCACGCCGACGAGATCACCGAGCTGCCCGCCGCCGCCACCCTGCTGGCCGCCTCCACCCGCTACCCGAACCAGGCGTTCCGCCTCGGCGACCGGGCCTGGGGCCTGCAGTTCCACATCGAGTGCGACACCGCGATGATCGCGGAATGGGCCACCGACTCGGCGTTGCTGGCCGAGCTGGGCTACGACCCGCAGCTGGTTGTCTCCGCCTGCAACGCGGTGATGGCCGACGTCGAGGAGGTCTGGCAGCCGTTCGCCGCCCGGTTCGCCGCGCTGGCCCTCGGCGAGCTGGACGACAGCGGCCCGCGCCCCACCCTGCCGCTGCTCGGGCACTGATGGGGCGGCCGACCAGCGCCACGGGCCGGCTCGCCCGGTACGGCTTCGGTATCGGTGACGACGACGGTGGCGCCCGGGCCGCCGACCTGCTCGGCCCGGCCGGGCTCGACCTGTGGCGCCCGCAGACCCAGGAGCCCACCGGCGAGCAGGCCCAGGAACTGCTCACCGCGCTGTCCCGGGCCGCCAACCCGGATCTGGCGCTGCGCCAGCTGCACCGGCTGGTCGAGGCCGAGCGGCGTGCGCTGTCCGGTGCCAACGGTGGCGCGGAATCTCCCGCCGGCGGCATCGGCGGCGGGTCGGCGCTGCTCGCCGCGCTGCACGAGGATCCGGGCCTGCGTCGCCGGCTGATCGCCGTGCTGGGTGCCTCCTCGGCACTGGGCGACCATCTCGTCGCCAACCCGGCACAGTGGCCGGTGCTGCGGACCGCCCCGGACGGGCTCGCCCCGGTCGCCGACGGGCAGCTCGACCTGTCCGACGGCGGCAACCCGGTGGTGGTGCTGCGCCAGGCGTACCGGCTGGCGCTGCTGCGCGTGGCGGCGGCCGACCTGACCGGTGGGCGCGGCCTGGAGCAGACCATGGCCGCGCTCTCCGCGCTGGCCGACGCCACCCTGTCGGCGGCGTATTCGATCGCCGTCGCCGAGCTGCCCGAGGGCACCCGGGAGCCCCGGCTGGCCGTGGTGGCGATGGGCAAGTGCGGCGGCGGCGAGCTGAACTACGTCTCCGACGTCGACGTGATCTTCGTGGCCGCCGAGGACGACGACCTGGCCGCGGCCACCACGGTGGCCACCCGGCTGATCCACATCTGCGGGCTGGTCGCCTGGCCGGTCGACGCCGCGTTGCGCCCCGAGGGCAACCGGGGCCCGCTGGTGCGAACGCTGGCCAGCCACCTGGCGTACTACCGGCGGTGGGCCCGCACCTGGGAGTTCCAGGCGCTGCTCAAGGCCCGCCCGGCCGCCGGTGACCTGGCGCTGGGGCAGGAGTGGATCGACACCCTGGCCCCGTTGCTCTGGCAGGCGGCCGAGCGTCCGGAGGCGGTCGAGGACGTCCGGGCGATGCGGCGGAAGATCATCGACAACATCCCGCCGAAGGAGCTGGAACGCGAAATCAAGCGCGGTCCCGGCGGGCTGCGCGACATCGAGTTCGCGGTGCAGTTGCTGCAACTGGTGCACGGCCGGGGCGACGAGTCGCTGCGGGCGCCCGGCACCATCCCCGCCCTGCGGGCGCTGGTCACCGGCGGCTACGTCGGCCGGGCCGACGGTGAGGCGCTGCTACGCGGCTACCGCTTCCTGCGTGGCGTCGAACACCGCCTGCAACTCCAGGGCCTACGACGGACCCACACCGTACCGACCGAGCCGGGCGCGCTGCGCTGGCTGGCCGCGGCGCTCGACTACACGGCCACCCCGGGGCGCAGCGCCGTCGAGGAGTTCCGCGTCGAGTGGGTCACCCACGCCAGCGAGGTACGCCGGCTGCACGCCAAACTGCTCTACCGGCCACTGCTGGAGTCGGTGGCCCGGGTGCCGGCCGACGGCCTGCGGCTGACCCCGGAGGCGGCCCGTAACCGCCTGGAGATCCTCGGCTTCGCCGACCCGGCCGGGGCGCTGCGTCACCTACAGGCCCTCACCGGCGGGGTGAGCCGCACCGCGGCGATCCAACGAACCCTGCTGCCGGTCCTGCTCAGCGAGTTCGCCGACGCTCCCGAGCCGGATCGCGGCCTGCTCAACTACCGCCAGGTCTCCGACTCCCTCGGCAGCACCCCGTGGTACCTGCGGCTGCTGCGCGACTCCGGGCCGGTGGCCCGCCGGCTGGCCCGGGTGCTGTCCTCCTCCCGGTACGTCGCCGACCTGCTGGCCCGGGAGCCGGAGGCGCTGCGCCTGCTGGCCGAGGAGAGCGAGCTGAGCCCACGGCCACGCGAGGTGCTCTACGACGGCTTCGCCGCTGCCGCGGCCCGGCACACCGACCCGGTCGAGGCCACCCGGGCGGTACGCGCGCTGCGCCGTCGGGAACTGCTCCGCCTCGCCTGCGCCGACGTGCTCAGCCGCGCCGGGTCGCTCGCCCCCTCCCGTCCGGACGGCGGTCGCCCGGCGTCGGGCCTGGCCGACATCACCGCGGTCGGCGCCGCGCTGTCCGCCGTCACCGACGCCACCCTCGCCGCCGCGTTGCGCACCGCCCGGGCCGCCCAACCGGCCATGCCGGGGCTGCGCCTCGCGGTGATCGGAATGGGCCGGCTCGGCGGGTACGAGTCCAACTACCTCTCCGACGCCGACGTGCTCTTCGTCTACGACCCGCCGGAGGGCGTCAGCGAGAGCGCGGCCAGCGCCGCCGCGCACTCGATCGCCGAGGAACTGCGCCGGCTGCTGGGCATGCCCGCGCCCGACCCGCCGCTCGGTGTCGACGCCGACCTGCGCCCCGAGGGCCGGCAGGGGCCGCTGGTCCGCAGTCTCGCCGCCTACCAGCAGTACTACGCCCGTTGGTCGCGGGTGTGGGAGGCGCAGGCGCTGCTGCGGGCCCGGTGCGTCTGCGGCGACGCCGACCTGGGCGCCCGGTTCGAGGCGATGATCAACCCGATCCGGTATCCGGCCGACGGACTGACCCGGGAACAGGTGATCGAGATCCGCCGGATCAAGGCGCGGGTGGAGACCGAGCGGCTGCCCCGGGGCGCCGACCCGGCCACCCACACCAAGCTGGGGCGGGGCGGTCTGGCTGACGTCGAGTGGGCGGTGCAGCTGCTCCAGCTGCGGCACGCGGGGGCGTACCCGGTGCTGCGCGGCACCCGTACCCTCGACGCGCTCGCCGCCGCCCGGGACGCGAGCCTGGTCGAACCGGCGGACGC
This sequence comes from Micromonosporaceae bacterium KJ-029, assembly GCA_005402585.1. GTDB lineage: Bacteria > Actinomycetota > Actinomycetes > Mycobacteriales > Micromonosporaceae > Micromonospora. Next base: position 26,188 of record BIFP01000067.1, read on the forward strand.
CGAGGCGATGGCGGCCGGCTGGACACTCGCCGCCCAGGTCCGCAACGCGCTGATGCTGGTCCGTGGCCGCGCCGGGGACCAGTTGCCCCGGCACGGCGTGGAACTGGCCGGGGTGGTCCGGCTGCTCGGCCGGGACGACCCGGGCGAGTTCCTCGACGAGTACCTGCGCACCGGCCGCCGCTCCCGCGCCGCCGCCGAACGCGTCCTAGAGATGTAAGGAAGGGCCCCCTGTTAACGCCTGCGGTAGAGCAGGGGCCCCCTCTTAACCACTGGGAGCGGCAGGTAGAGCCGGCGAGTGGATCAGCTGCCGAGGGTGTACGTCCCGGCGCCGGGCACTGTCACCGCCGTCCACTGCCCGTCGGCGGAGACCGTCGCCCCACCCGAGGCGGTCAGCCAGCGGCTGTGCCGGACGCGGATCGGCACCGTGCCGGCGCCCGGGGTGCGGAAGGTGACCGAGGCGGCGTCCTGGCGGACCAGCTCACCGGGGGCACCGACCAGCGGAGTCGGGTCGGCCACCGCGTACAGCCGCCACCGTGGGTCGGACCAGACCTCCGTCAGGTACGGCAGGCCGTCCGCGACCAGTTCGGCCTCGGCCCGGCCGACCCAGGACAGCGGCGCGTCGGGCACCGCGACGTACTGCACCGCGTTCTCGTCGAGCCAGGCCCGGTAGCTCGCCTGGGTCAGCGGCACGCCGGTGCCGGCCGCGCCGGGCACGGTGGTGAAGAACAGCGGGTTGCGGGCGATGTCCGCCTGCCGCAGCCAGCCCCGAGCCAGCGGCACGTCGCCGAGCCGGGCGGCCTCCCAGTAGTTGCGGGTGGACGGTACCTCCAGCCGCCCGGTGAGCCCGCGCCGGTCCAACTCGGCGCGCAGCGGGGCGAAGTAGCCGGGATCGTTCGTCGGGTCGCCGATGCTGCGCAGGTCGGCGGGGACCACCGGCGGCTGCCACCAGCAGCCCAACGCCAGCAGCGCGGCCAGCGCGACCGCCCCCGCTCTCGCCGTCCTGCGGACCGGCCGCGTCGCCGTCCTGGGCCGTGCCTGCGTCCCGAGCGCCATCTCCGTGCCGGGTAGTGCCGCCGTCCCGGGCGCCATCCCCGCGCCAGGTGGCATCGCCGTCCCGGGCGGCACCTCCGGGCCGGGCCGGGCCGCCGCACCTGGCCGCCGCACCGGCCACACGCGGGCCAGCCATCCGGGCGGGCGGGCCGCAGCGGCCAGGACGGGCAGCGCGAACATGGTCGCCAGCCGGGTGGCGTTGAGCCCGACCGGGGTGTGTACCAGCGCCGCCGCGACCACCCCGCCCGCCGCCAGCAGCGCACCCAGCCGCACCGGCCGGTGCCCGACCAGCACGGCCACCAGCAGGGCCGTCACCGCCGCCCGGACGGTGTCGGTGCGGCTGATGTTCATCCAGCCACCGTCACCGAACAGCAACGCCGTGGCGCCGAGCGGCAGGGCGGCGGCGACCGCGATGGTCAGCCCGCCGGCGTACCGGCGGGACAGCAGCAGGGCGACGCCTGCGAGACCGACGAACAGGCCAGCCACCGGACTGGTCGCCGACGCCAGCAGCGCCGCCGCCCCGGCCAGCGCGAGCGGTCGCCAAGCGCCGGCTGCGCTCGTGCGGAAGCCATCTCTCTCGGATCGGGCGGGGTCGCCGGCCGGGGCGGCACCGGCGGCCCTGGGCGAGCCGGCACCCGGTCCGGCGCGCCAGGTGAGGGCGAGCAGGGCGGCGAGGCCGAAGGCCACCCCGAGGCCGTACGTCACCCGGCCGGAGACCAGGTTGCCGGCGATGGTGACCACCCCGACCAGGCCGCCGAGCAGTGGCCGGGGCACCCGGGTGCGGACCAGCAGCGCGGCGAACGCAGCTGCCGCCGCGACCAGGGCGACCACGCCGGTGAGGCGTACCCCGACCAGTGCCATCACAGGCTGGGCGACCAGGCTGTAGCCGAACTGCTGGACGCCGCCGTACCAGCGCAGGTCGACCGGGCTCAGGCCGTGCGCGGCGAAGAAGTCGGCCCGGGCCACCTGCGCCGCCAGGTCCGAACCCATCGCCGGAAGCGTGAGGTACGCCACCCCGAGCGTGCCGGCGGACGCGGTGACCAGCGCCACCACCCGACTGCCCCGCATGCCCACCTCCGTACCGCGACCACGGTACTGGCAGCATGTCCGGCGTGCCCCATCACCTCGTGCGCTGGATCGGACTTGCCGGCTCGACCATGCTCGCCGTGGCGGCGTTCCTCGGCGGAGCCCTGCCCGACGGAGACCTGCGCCCCACCCCGCTGACGATCTGGCAGGGCCCGAACGGGCCGCTGATCATCGGGCTGTGGCTGTTCGGCACCGCAGCGATGGCCGTCGCCTGGTGGGTGCTGCGCCACCGGGTGCCGTCGGCCCGGTGGGCCCTGGTCACCGCCGGGCTGTGGCTGCTGCCGTTCCTGGTCACGCCGCCGCTGGGCAGCCGGGACGCCTATGCGTACGCCTGCCAGGGCGCCAGCTACTCGGCCGGCATCAACCCGTACGAACACGGGGTCTCCACCCTGCCGTGCCCCTGGCTGGACACCATGTCGCACATCTGGCGCGACACCCCGGCGCCCTACGGGCCGCTGTTCGTGGTGCTGTCGGGTGCGGTGGTCACCCTGACCGGCTCGCTGCTCGGCAGCATCGCGCTGTTCCGGGTGCTGGCGGTGGCCGGCGTGGTACTGACGGCGGCCTGCCTGCCGGTGCTGGCCCGCCGCTGCGGCGTGCCGGAAGGCCGGGCGCTCTGGCTGGCCCTGGCCAGCCCGCTGGTGGGGGTGCACCTGATCTCCGGCGTGCACAACGACGCGTTGATGGTCGGGTTGATGGTGGCCGGACTGGCCATCGTGGTCAGCCGGCCGGGCCGGCCGTGGCCGCTGCTCGCCGGCGGCGTGGTGCTCGGCATGGCCGCCGGGATCAAGGTGACCGCGCTGGTGGTGGTGCCGTTCGCGGCACTCGTCGCGATCGGTGGTGGGTTCTCCCTGCGCGCACTCCTGCGCCACGGGACCCCGGTGGTCGGCGGGGCGGTGGGCATGCTGGTCGGGGTGACCCTCGCCGCCGGGCTGAACCTCGGCTGGATCACCGGGCTGTCGCACGGCAACGAGGTGATCGCCTGGACCTCGCCGCCGACCGCCGTGGGGCAGACGATCGGTTACCTGGTGCTGCCGTTCGGCCTGCACATCGACGCGCTGCCGGTGACCCGGGCGATCGGCATGGCGGTGCTGGCGGTGCTGCTGGTGTGGCTGTGGTTCCGGGCGCGTACCCGGGAACCGCTGTGGCACGCCGCCCTGGCGCTGACCGCGACGGTGGCGCTGGCCCCGCTGTTCCACCCCTGGTACTGGTTCTGGCCGCTGGCCCTGCTCGCCGCCACCGCCCAGCGCACCTGGTGGTTCAGCGTGGTGACGGTGGTCTCGTCGTTCCTGGTGCTGGCGGACGGTACCGGGCTGGCCCGGTACACCAAGACGGCCGGCGCGCCGCTGATGACGCTGTTGGTGATCGTGGTGGCCGTTCGCTTGGTACGGTCGGCTCGGGCGGCCCGCCGCCCGGTTCCCGCCGTCTGAGGAGAGGTACGCCGGTGACCGACCCCGGCGCCAACCCACCCGCCTTCGGCGCCCGCTTCGGATCCGCCGCCCGCCCCCGGGCAGACGGCTGTCCCGCGCCCGGCCGGTCCTGGCTCGCCCGGTACGCCGGGCTCGGCGGAGCGCTGCTGCTGGCGGTCGCCGGGTACCTCGGCGGCGCCCTGCCCGGCACCATCACCCGGGCCTGGCACTCCGGCGCCGGCCCGCTGATCGTGGCGCTGTGGCTGCTCGGCACCGCCGCCCTGGTCGGTTCCTGGTGGGCGCTGCGCGGCGGCGCCCCGTCGACCCGATGGGCGTACGTCACCGCCGGGCTGTGGGCCCTGCCCCTGCTGGTCACCGCCCCGATGGGCAGCCGGGACGTGTACTCGTACGCCTGCCAGGGCTGGGTGTACGCCGACGGCGGTGACCCGTACGCCACCGGGGTGGCGGCGGCCGGTTGCCCCTGGGTGGAGACGGTCGCGCCGATCTGGCGGGACACCCCGGCGCCGTACGGCCCGTTCTTCGTACTGCTCGCCGCGCTCGCCGTGGTCCTCGGCGGCGGGCTGGTCGGCACGGTGGTGCTGCTGCGGGTGCTCGCGGTGGCCGGGCTGCTGCTGGCGGCGATCTGCCTGCCCGGCCTGGCCCGGGCCGCCGGGATACCGGCCCGGCGGGCGGTCTGGCTGCTGCTGGCCTGCCCGCTGGTCGGCGTGCACCTGGTGGCCGGCGCGCACAACGACGCGGTGATGCTCGGCCTGCTCCTGCTCGGCCTGCTGATACTGGTCCGTACGGGCCCGGCGAGCGGGCCGCACGGTCTGCCCGCGCCGAGCCTCCCGGCCGGGCCGAGCCGCCTTCCCGGGCCGGGGCGCGCCGCTGGGGCGAGCCGCCTCGCTGGGCTGAGGGCCCAGAGCACCGTGGGTCGCCTGGCAGCGCTGCTGGTCGCGGGGGTGCTGCTCGGGCTGGCGGTGTCGGTGAAGGCCACCGCCGTCGTGGTGCTGCCGTTCGCGGCGCTGGCCGCGGTACGCGGCCGGCCCACCGTACCGGCGTTGGTGCGCGACGGTGGCACGCTCGCCGTCGGGGCGCTCGCCGGGCTGGCGGTGACCTCGCTGCTGGCCGGTCTCGGTCTCGGCTGGCTCGGTGGGCTGGGCCGCAGCGGTGACACCGTGCAGTGGACCTCGCCGCCGACCGCGATCGGCATGGTCGTCGACTACGTCGGTGAGCTGTTCGGCCGGCAGCCGGCCGCGGTGCCGGTGGTGCGCGTCGTCGCGCTGGTGGTGCTGGCCGCCCTGCTGGTGCTGCTGTGGCTTCGGGCCTGGTCGGCGCTTCGCGACCCGGACGGCGAACGGTCGCGGGGCCGGGACGGGGCCGCTCCGCCACACGTTCCGGACGACGCCGGTTCCAGCTCGGCCCACATCCGGGTCGCCCTGCTCGGGGCCGGGCTGGCGCTGGCCGCCACCGTCGCCCTCGCCCCGGTCTTCCACCCCTGGTACGCGACCTGGCCGCTGGCCGTGCTCGCGGTGGCGGCGACCCGGACCGCCTGGTTCGTGGTGCCCAGCGCGGTGGCATCCTTCCTCGTCCTGCCGGACGGCACCAACCTGGCGCGGCTGGCGAAGGCGCCGGGCGCGGTGGCGATGACCCTGCTGGTGGTCGGCCTGGCGATCTGGGGTCTGCCCCGGCTGCGCCACGCCCGCCTGCGCTGAGCCCCGCACTGCCGCTCTGGGCCTGCTGACCGCCCAATCAGCCAGCCGTGCCGCCCCGGCCGTGCCGCCCCGGCCGTGCCGCCCCGGCCGTGCCGCCCCGGCCGTGCCGCCCCGGCCGTGCCGCCCCGGCCGTGTCGGCCGGGGCGTGCCGGTCGGGTCGGACGGGTCCGTGCCGGTCGGGCCATGCGACCGTGCGGGTCGGGCCGCGCCGCCCCGGCCGTGGCCGACGAACGGGCACGGCCGGGTCAGGTGCGCGCGCGAGCGCCGTAGGTCGGTCAGGGCTCGGCCGGCCCGGCGGGTCCGGTGGGTTCGGCGCCGCGCCTACGGCGCAGGGCGACGGCCACCGGCAGCACGGCCGGCCCGAGCAGGCCGACCATGAGGGCGGTGGCGACCAGCGTGGGAAAGGTCGGGTTCGGGGCGCGGTGGAGGCCCTCCACCGCTCCGGCGAGCTTGTGCACGTTGAGCAGGCCGACCGGGGTGAGTAGCGCCGCCAAGGCCCATCCGCCCCGCCCGTCCCGCCGCACGGCCAGCCCCATGGCGAGCAGTAGGGCGATCGCCAGCAGCACCCCGCCGACGGCCGGTAGCAGCTGCTCGGTGGTCCAGCCGTACCAGCCCCAGTACGAGCCGTGCCCGACCAGGTAGGCGGCCGTACCGGCACCGGCGACCGCCGCCGCGATCGGCAGGACCCGGGCCGGCAGCGGCAGGCGACTGCTCACCGCGAGCGCCAGCACCCCGAGGGTGAACTGCGGGACCAGGACGTACAGCGGCGGTCGGGGCACGCCGCCGGCCAGGCTCACCACCGGCACCGCCACGGTTGCCAGCATCGCCACGGCGACCGCCGCCCGGGTCGGCCGGCCCGGTGCGACGAGCGTCAGGATCGCGGGCACCAGCCAGGCGAACCAGGCGATGACGCCGGTCGAGACGAACGGCCCGAACCTCGGCACGCCCCACTCGGCCGGTGGTGGCTGCTGCTCGACGAACGCCCAGAAGGCGGCCAGGAAGGTGGCGGTGACCAGGGCGAGCAGCCCGGCGAGGCGTACCCCGGGAACCAGGTCGGTGGCGCCGGCGGCCCGCAGCCGCTGGCGGAGGCCGCCGCGCACGAGGTCCGCGGCGTCCGCGAGGGTGGGCCAGCGCCGCTCCGGGCCGGCCAGGTCGAGGTACGTGCCGACGATCTCGTCGCCCCGGTCGCGGCGGTAGTCCGCCGGGTACGCGAGCAGTAACCGCCGGTAGCGGCGCTCCAGCCCGGTCATGCCAGCCCCCCGGCGGTACGCGGCGCCAGCGCTCGCACCCGGCGGGCGCGCAGCCGCGCGGTGGCCGCCTCGACGTTGCGCCGCAGCCGTTCACTCTCCGCGGCGAGCGTGGCGTCCCCGGTGGGGGAGAGGCGGTAGTAGCGGCGCAGCCGCCCGTCGACGGTCTCCTCGCGGTCGAGTTCCACCAGGCCGGCGTCGGTGAGCCGGTCCAGCGCGCCGTAGAGGGTGCCAGGACGTAGCGAGAGTCGCCCGTCGGAGAGGGCCGCGACCTCGCCGATGATCGCGTAGCCGTGCATCGGCTCGCGGGCGAGCGCGGTGAGGATGAGGAAGGTGGGTTCGCGCAGCGGTGTGTCCACGCCAGGAATATATCGGACGCGAAGGTATCGCGCGGCCCGCAAGCGCTCGGGCCGGCCCCGCGGATGCGGAACCGGCCCGAGTTGCGTGGGTGTTGATCAGCAGTCGAAGTACATGGCGAACTCGTGCGGGGTCGGGCGCAGACGCACCGGGTCGACCTCGTTCGTGCGCTTCCAGTCCACCCAGGTGGAGATCAGGTCCGGGGTGAAGACGCCGCCGTCGAGCAGGTAGTCGTGGTCGGCCTCCAGCGCGTCCAGCACCTCGGGCAGCGAGCCCGGCACCTGCTTGACGTCGCCCCACTCCTCCGGCGGGAGGTCGTAGAGGTCCTTGTCGATCGGCGCCGGCGGCTCGATCTTGTTCTTGATGCCGTCCAGGCCGGCCATCAGCATCGCCGAGAAGGCGAGGTAGACGTTGGCCGACGGGTCCGGCACCCGGAACTCGACCCGCTTGGCCTTCGGGTTGCTGCCGGTGACCGGGATGCGGGTGCAGGCGGAGCGGTTGCGCTGCGAGTAGACCAGGTTGACCGGCGCCTCGAAGCCCGGCACCAGGCGGCGGTACGAGTTGACCGTCGGGTTGGTGAAGGCCAGCAGCGACGGGGCGTGGTGCAGCAGGCCGCCGATGTACCAGCGGGCGGTGTCGGACAGGCCGGCGTAGCCGGTCTCGTCGTAGAACAGCGGCTCGCCGTTCAGCCAGAGGCTCTGGTGGGTGTGCATGCCCGAGCCGTTGTCGCCGAAGAGCGGCTTCGGCATGAAGGTGGCGGTCTTGCCGTTCGCCCAGGCCTCGTTCTTCACGATGTACTTGAAGAGCTGGAGCTGGTCACCGGCGTGCAGCAGGGTGGAGAACCGGTAGTTGATCTCCGCCTGGCCGGCGGTGCCGACCTCGTGGTGCGAGCGCTCCACGGTGAAGCCGGTGTCGACGAGCCGACGCACGATGCTGTCCCGCAGGTCGGCGTAGTGGTCGACCGGCGGCACCGGGAAGTAGCCGCCCTTGTACGCGGTCTTGTAGCCGCGGTTGCCGCCCTCCTCCTCACGGCCGGTGTTCCAGGCGCCCTCGATCGAGTCGATGTAGTAGAACGCCTGGTTGGCGGAGGTCTCGTGGCGGATCGAGTCGAAGATGTAGAACTCCGCCTCGGGGCCGAAGTACGCGGTGTCCGCGATGCCGCTGGCGGCCAGGAACGCCTCGGCCTTCTTGGCGACGTTGCGCGGGTCGCGGGAGTACGCCTCGCGGGTGAACGGGTCATGGATGAAGAAGTTCAGCGCGAGGGTCTTCTGTGCGCGGAAGGGGTCGATGAAGGCGGTGGCGACGTCCGGGAGCAGGAGCATGTCCGACTCGTGGATCGCCTGGAAGCCACGGATCGACGAGCCGTCGAACGCGAGGCCGTCGGTGAAGACGCTGTCGTCGAAGGACTCCACCGGCAGGTTGAAGTGCTGCATCACGCCGGGCAGGTCACAAAAACGTACGTCGACGAACTTCACGTCCTCGTTCTTGAGGTATCGCAGGAGTTCCTCGGGATTGGCGAACACTCGTCCTCCTGGCACGTCCACGGGTAGCTAGGCTCCTGGCGACGCTATGACCGTGCGGTTGCCCGGCCATGTCTCCAGTGTTTCTGCCGTGTTACGTCCCTCGCGATCTGTCACCCCGGCGCCCGATGCGGACGCGGGGAGCGCGGGACTGCTAACTGCTTTGTCAGTGTAGTGACAGTTGGTGCTGTTGGTCCCTTTCGGCGTCACGTGCCGGGCCTCCGCCCTCGGCCGGTGCACCACGGCTGGCTAGTCTTGTCCGCTGTGACCACCCAGCCGCACCGCCCCCCGCCGCCCGCCGCGGACCCCGCCTTCACCCCGGCTGACCTGGGTCGCCGGTTCGGGGCGCTGGTCATCGACTGGGTGCTCTGCCTGCTCGCGGCGGGCGTGTTCGCCAGCCCCACCCGGGACGCCTGGGCGCCGGTGGTCGTGCTGATCGTGGAGTACGGCTTCTTCCTCGGCCTGTTCGCGCAGACCCCCGGCATGTACGTGACCCGGATCCGCTGCGTCGACTGGACCGACGGAGGGCGGATCGGGCTGGCCCGCGCCCTGCTGCGCGGCGTGCTGCTGGCCCTGGTCGTACCCGCCCTGCTGATGGACCAGCATCGGCGCGGCCTGCACGACCGCCTCACCGGCTCGGTTGTCACCCCCGCGCCCCGTCCCGCACCCTGAGGCCACCCTTCCCGGGCCGACCCGCCCGTGATCGCGCACCTTCCGCCCCGACACAACGCCTCATACCCGGCAAAGCGCCGACCAAAACCGCATGATCGCGGGACTGGGTGAGGCGGGGCAGGGCGAGGGTGGGTCGGGGTTAGTCGCTGCCGCTCCGCTATGCGAAGCGGCCCTAATCGGGAGGAAGTAGGTCTACTTCCGAGTTAGCGGCCGCGGGACTGGCGGAAGGCGCCGCGCGGTGGGCGGAGGTTCTTGGGGATGGCGCCCTTGGGCATCTGGGGCCGGGCGGTGAGCGCCTTGAGGCGCTTGTCCAGGGAGTTGACGTCCTTGCCGCTGAGGTTGCGCGGCAGCCGCATCAGCGTCATCCGCAGCTTGCGGATCGGCAGCTCGCCCTCTTCGTGGCCGATGACGTAGTCGTAGAGCGGGGCGTTGCCGATCACCTTGGCGAGCCGGCGCTTCTCCTGGCCGAGCAGGCCGCGTACCCGCTGCGGGTTCCCCTCGGCCAGCAGGATCACGCCGGGGCGGCCGATGACCAGGTGCACCATGTCCATCTGGGTGGTCGAGCTGACCGCGGGGGAGACCCGCCAGTCACCGCGCATGCTCTCCATGATCTGCGCGGCGGCACCAGGCTGCCCCTCGGCGGCGTTCATCATCGCCCGGTTGGACCGCAGGTTGAGCACGATCAGCAGGCAGAGCAGGGCGAGCAGGATGCCCAGCGGCAGCCACAGCCAGCCCCAGAGCACGACCGCGACCACGGTCAGCGCGAGCGGGATCAGCACCGCACCGGTGGCCAGTGGCGCGAACCACTTGTCCTGCTTGGCGGTGAACCGGAACACCATCCCGATCTGCTTCAGCCGCTGGCCGAACGAGACCTTCTCCTGGGGCTTTGCCATGACGTCGAGTCTAGTGGTCGCGCGCCGCAGCGTTGATCCGCGGCCGGTCCTCGGCCGGCTGAGTACCTTACGGCGTCGCGACGCGCCCACCGGCCGGGCGTAAGGAGGAGGGGCGGGCACAGATCGGGCAGCGCACCCATGTGTCGGCGGCACCTTCGCGAGCAGAGTCAGGGTCAGCAGTTGACGACGATCGCAAGGAGCACGACATGTTCGGCAACGACGCGGAGTTCCTCCTCACCGTTCACCGTACGCACACCGCCGAGCTGCGGGCCGAGGCCGCCCAGGAGCGGCTGGCCCGGTCGCTGCCGCGCCGGTCGGCACGCGGCTGGCTGAGTCGGCGCCGCGACCCGGCCCGCACCGGCGACGCCCGCCGGTGAGCACGGGAGTAAGGAAGGGCCCCTTTTTAACGCCTCCGGTAGAGAAAGGGGCCCCTGTTAACACTCGACCCGGGGGGTCCGGAATCGGTTCGCGCACGGGGGCGAACCGCCCGGACAACGGTCGCGACGCGCCTTCGGCCGGCTCCACCGGCCGTTTGCCGGGCGGGGCCGACGTGTCGCCGCCGGTCCCCGCCGACCGGACGGTCGGCGGGGACGGCGGCGAGACCGGGCGTGGCATGCTCGGTGCCGTGACCGCCCGTACCACCAGCACCGTCTTCGTCGGCCGCCAGCACGAGCTGGCGCAGCTGCGCGACGCACTGGCCCGCGCCCACGCCGGCGAACCCGTCACCGTCCTGGTCGGCGGCGAGGCCGGGGTCGGCAAGACCCGGTTGCTGGAGGAGTTCTGCCGATCGGCCGGCGACGACGCCCGCCTGCTGGTCGGCCAGTGCCTCGAACTCGGCGAGGTCGGCCTGCCCTTCGCCCCGTTCGCCGCCGCGCTGCGCACGGTGCTGCGCCGCGACGGCGCCGCCGTATTCGACGGGTACGAGGCCGAGTTCGCCCGACTGCTGCCGGAGCTGGCCCGGGTGCCGGCCGGCATCGCCGCGCCCGCCGCCGGGCCGCTCTCGGACGCCCCCCGTGGTTACCTGTTCGACCTGGTCGCCGAGCTGTTCGGTCGGCTCGCCGCCGACCAGCCGCTGGTGCTGGTGATCGAGGACCTGCACTGGGCGGACCGGTCGACCCGCGACCTGATCGGCTTCCTGGTGCGGGCCGCCCGCACCGGGCGGCTGCTGCTGGTCTGCACCTACCGCACCGACGAGCTGCACCGGGGCCACCCGCTGCGCCCCTTCCTGGCCGAGCTGGACCGGGCCCGGGACGTCGACCGGATCGAACTGGGCCGGCTGGATCGGGACGGCACCGGGGCCGTCCTCGCCGGGCTGATCGGCACCGAGCCGCTCGCCCGTACCGTCGACAACATCCACGACCGTACCCAGGGCAACCCGCTCTTCATCGAGGAGCTGGCCGCCGCCGGCAGCCCGATCGGCTGCGCGGCGCTGCCGGACACGCTGCGCGACCTGCTGCTGGCCCGGGTGGACCGGCTGCCCGAGGCGGCCCAGCGGGTGCTGCGGATCGCCGCGGCCGGCGGTATCCGGCTGGCCCACCAACTGCTCGCCGAAGTCGCCGGGCTGCCCGAGCCGGAGCTGGACGACGCGTTGCGGGCCGCCGTCGCGGCGCAGCTGGTGGTGGCCGACCCGGACGGCGACTACGAGTTCCGCCACGCGTTGGTCCGCGAGGCCGTCCACGACGAGCTGCTGCCCGGTGAACACGCCCGGCTGCACGCCCGGTTCGCCGCCGCCGTCGAGGCCCAGCCGCATCTCGTCGCCGCCGGCCGCGCCCCGGCCGAGATCGCCCACCACTGGTACGCCGCCCACGATCATCCCCGCGCCCTGGTGACCGCCCGGGTGGCCGCCTGCGCCGCCGCTGACCGGTACGCGTACGCGGAGCAGACCCGGCTGCTGGAACGCGTACTGGAACTGTGGGAGCTGGTGCCCGACGCGGCCGACCGCCTCGGCATGGACCACCTGGCGGTGCTGGAGGAGACCCTCGGCGCGGCCACCACCGCCGGTGACTACCACCGTGCGCTGACCCTGACCCGGGCCGCCCTGGCCGAGGTGGACACGGAGGCACAGCCGCTGCGCGCGGCGCGACTGTTGGACCGGCGCGGCCGGATGCTGGCCATGCTCGGCAAGAGCGACGGCGCGACCGAGCTGCGTGAGGCGTACCGGCTGGCGTCCGGGGTGCCGGACGGTCCGGAGCGGCTGCGGCTGCTCGCCGACCTCGCCGACCATCTGGCCCGCATCGACCATGCCGACGGGGCCCGGATCGCCGCCGATGTGGTGGCGACGGCGCGGGCCGCCGGGGTCGACGGCGCACTGCTGCCGGTGCAGCTCGCGGTGCTGCGGCGACGCGAGGGCGCGCCCGACCTCGGGCTGGCCGAACTGCGCCGGTGCGAGGCGCTGGCCCGCGCCGCCGGCGAGGTGCCGGCGCTGGTCAAGGCGCTGGTGCACATCTCCGACGTGCTGTTCGAGCTGGGCCGGTACGAGGAGTCGGCGCGGGCCGCCGCCGACGGGGTGACCGAGGCGCGCCGGGTTGGCATCAGCCGCTCCACCGGCGCGTACCTGCTCTCCAACCGGGCGGAGGCGCTGCTGGCGCTGGGCCGGTGGGCCGAGGCCGACGAGGTCTGCGCCGAGGCGGCCCGGCTCGACCCGCCCGGGGTGTCCGGGCTGCACTGGCTGCAACTGCGGGCCGGGCTGCGGCTGGCCCAGAGCCACCCCGGCGCGGACGAGACGGTCGGCCGGGCGCTGGGCTTCCTCACCAAGCCGTACCTGCACCCGCACAACCGGCTCCCGTTGTCGGAGCTGCGGCTGGCGGCGGCGCTCGCCGCCGACGACCGGGCCGAGGCGCGGCGTGCCGCGGAAGCGAGCGTGAGCGACCCGGCGATCACCGAGTACCCCCGCTACGGCTGGCCGGTGCTCGCCGCCCAGGCCCGGGTCGCCCGGCACACCGCCGACGAGGCGCTCGCCGCCCGGGTGGCCGCGCTGGCCGCCACGGTCGCGGTCCGGTTCCCCGCCGAGCAGGCGTACGCCGCCGAGGTCGCTGCCACCGTGGCAGCCGATCAGCTCGCCGCCTGGCGGGCGGCGGTCACGGCCTGGCGGACCGCCGGCCAGCCCGGGGCGCTCGCGCGGGTGCTGTTGGCGTTCGCCGAGACGGCGGCGGGCGCGGGGGAACGGGACGAGGTGGTGGCGGCGGTGGGCGAGGCGACCGCGCTCGCCGACCGGCTCGGCGCGACCCCGCTCGCCGAGCAGGCCGCCACTCTGGCCCGCCGGATCGGCCTGCGTGGCGCGGGTCGGGGCCGGCCGGGCGCGGACCTGCTGACCGAGCGGGAGCGCGAGGTGCTGCGCCTGGTGGCCGAGGGACACAGCAACAGCCGGATCGCCGAGCAGCTGTTCATCTCGCCGAAGACGGCCAGCGTGCACGTCTCCCGGATCATCGCGAAGCTGGACGTGAGCAACCGGGTTGAGGCCGCAGCCGTGGCGCACCGCCTGAACCTCCTCACCGACCCCGCCTGACCTCCACCTCCCGCGCCATGCCTCATGCCGGGCCTCGCCGATCTTGCAGCGTTGCGTCGGTGCAGGTGCCGCGGACGCATGAGGGCAACCAGAACCGCATGATCGGCGGGGCGGGGCGGGGCGGGGCGAGGCGAGGCGAGGCGGGTGGGCGAGGCGAGGCGGGTGGGCGAGGCGGGGTAGGGGATGGCTAGGTGTGGGGGAGGTAGATGCGCCAGCCGTCGAGGGGGAGCAGGTCGAGAGTACCGGGCTCGGCGTGTAGCCGTTCGTCGAGGCGGGCCGCGAGGGGGGAACCGTCGGGCGCGACCCAGGCCGGCGCCGGCGCTGCCGCCACCGCTTCCCGGTACGGCCGGTAGCGGTCGTGGCCAGGATTCAGGTTGTCGTCGACAACGGCGCAGACCACGTCCTCGACGCTGGCGAAGGTGAGCCGGTTGCAGGTCCAGTAGGTGGCGTAGACGTGCCGTACCCCCCGCTCGCGCAGCGCGGCGACCAGCGCGGCGTGCCGCGCCTCGGCACCGTGCGTGGCCGGGGCAGCGCCGATCGCGCCGGCCGTGGCGACGGCGGCGGTGCCGAGGGTCGCTACGAGCACCCCGACCGCCGCGACCCGCGACAGTACCGCAGCCCACCGGAGCCGGCCCGCCGTCCACACTCGCGGCAGCACACCAACGTGCCCGGGCTGGCCCGCCCGCCGCCGGGCCGCCGTCCACACCGGCCACAGCAGCACCGGTACGGAGATCAGCAGGCAGGAGAGGTAGCGGGCGCTCTCGACCGGCGTGCGCCCGGCCGCGCTGCTGACCGTGTACGCGGCCACGGTCGCCACCGCCGCCACGACGAGCGCGAGTGACACCGCCGCCCCGACCCGCACCGGATGTTCGGGAGCGCCTACATCCTCCGCGCCGCTCCCCGCACGCCCCGCACCCGTGTCCGTGTGCCCCGCGCCCGAGCCCGCACGCCCCGCACCCGTGTGCCCTCCGCCCGAGCCCGCACGCCCCGCGCCCGAGCCCGCATGCCCGCCCGTGTCCGCACGCGCTGCACCCGTGTCCGTAGATCTTGGACAGTTTCCGTCAGCGCCGAACGGCAAGTGTCCAAGATTCGCGGTGAGGCGCTGTTGAGGCGAGCCGGGGCACGGGGTGGCGGCGAATCCCGGGAGGCCGGTCAGGTCGGGTGGGGTGCCGGGGTGGGATGAGCCGGTCAGGTCAGGTGGGGCGTTGAGGTGGGGTGGGGCGGTCGGGCCGGGTGGGGTGTCGGGGTGGGGCGGGCCGGTCGGGGCGGTCGGGCCGGGTGGGGCGGTCAGGCTGGGTGGGGCGGTCAGGCCGGGTGGGGCGGTCAGGCCGGGTGGGGCGGCGAGGTGGGGCAGGGCATTGGCTGGCGGGATGGCGAAAGGGGCAAGCGGGATGGCGGACGAGGCCAGGGGGATGGCGGAAGAGGTCAGCGGGGTGGTGGCGGCAGGGGCGGGACGGCGGAGGGTGTGCCAGGCGGTCAGCGCGGCGGCGAGCAGCAGCACCGGCAGCGCCACTGTCCACCAGAGCTGCCAGCCCGCGCAGCGGCCCGGGTCGCAGAAGCCCATGCCGAGCGGCGGGCCGAGCACCAACCCGCCGTACAGCCGGTCGGCCCAGCCGGCGGGCTGGTCGGCGCCGCTGGCGGTGAGCACCGCAGTGAGCGGGTTGCGGCCGGCCGCCAGGCTGTCCACCAGCAGCGGTGCCGCGCCAACCAGGGCGCCGAGCCCGAGCAGCGCCCCGGCCACGCCGCACAGCTCCCGCCAGCGGAAGGCCGCCAGCACCAGCCCGGTGGCGGCCAGGTACGGCAGCACCAGCGGGTCGACCCAGAGCATCAGCCCGGCGAGGAGACCCCAGGCCGCCCAGCGGGGCAGCCGCCGGCCGGGTCGCCCGGCCGCGAGGTCGTATGCCAGCAGGGCCAGCGCCGCTCCGGCGACGTTCATCTCCGGGTAGCCGCCGCCGGCGATGAGCTGATTCTTGACGATCCGGTCCGAGCCGAGCGCGAGCAGCACGACGACGAGCAGGGCGAACCAGCGGTCCCCGGTCAGCCGTAGCGTCAGCCGCCAGACCAGCAGCGCGAACAGCGCGTACATCGCCAGGGTGGGCAGCCGCAGGCCGAGTGTCGACGGCCCGGCCAGGGCGAACACCGGCGCGGCCAGCCACGCCTCCAGGGTGCCCATGTACGACTGGCCGTAGAACCAGACCGGGAACTCCTGGCCCCGCGAGATGTGCAGCGCGGCCAGGCCCATGGTGGCCTCGTCGCTGTTGGTGGGTGGCGCGTCGAACAGCAGCAGCCCGAGGCGGTACCCGACCCCGGCCAGGAAGGCGAGCACGGTGAGCGCCCCGGGCAGCCGGGAGCCGGGCAGCGCCCGCAGTGAACCGGGCAGGGTACGCAGGGCCGCCGGCAGCGCGCGCAGCGCGGCGCGTGGCTCACGGCGTACCTCGACCGTCATGTGCTGATCATGGCACCCGACCCGGCGCCCCGGGTGGCGACAGCACCGGCGCGGCGGGCGAAAAGGTAGCTCAGCCGGCGGCGGCGGTGACGCCCTCGCGGGCCTGGAGGGCCTGCTGGTAGAGGCGGCCGGCGCGGTACGACGAGCGCACCAGCGGCCCGCTCATCACCCCGGCGAAGCCGATCTCCTCGGCCTCGGCGCTCAGCTCTACGAACTCCTCCGGCTTGACCCAGCGCTCGACCGGGTGGTGCCGGGGGGAGGGGCGGAGGTACTGGGTGATGGTGATCAGCTCACAGCCGGCGGAGTGCAGGTCGCGCAGCGCCTGGGAGATCTCGGCCCGCTCCTCGCCCAGACCGAGGATCAGGTTGCTCTTGGTCACCAGGCCGGCCGCGCGGGCCTGCCGGATGACGTCCAGCGACCGCTCGTAGCGGAACGCGGGCCGGATCCGCTTGAAAATCCTCGGCACCGTCTCGACGTTGTGCGCCAGCACCTCGGGCCGGGCGCCGAAGACCTCGGCGAGCTGCTCCGGGACGGCGTTGAAGTCGGGGATCAGCAGCTCGACACCGCAGCCGGGCTGCAGGGCGTGGATCTGCCGGACCGTCTCGGCGTACAGCCAGGCGCCGCCGTCGGGCAGGTCGTCGCGGGCGACGCCGGTGATGGTGGCGTACCGCAGACCCATCGACACCACCGACTCGGCGACCCGGCGGGGCTCGTCGGCGTCGAACTCGGCCGGCTTGCCGGTGTCGATCTGGCAGAAGTCACAACGGCGGGTGCACTGGTCGCCGCCGATGAGGAAGGTGGCCTCGCGGTCCTCCCAGCATTCGTAGATGTTGGGGCAGCCGGCCTCCTGGCACACGGTGTGCAGCCCCTCGCGGGCGACCAGCCCGCGCAGTTGGGTGTACTCCGGGCCCATCTTGGCCTTGACCTTGATCCACGGTGGCTTGCGCTCGATCGGCGTCTCGGCGTTGCGGGCCTCGATCCGCAGCAGACGCCGCCCCTCAGGTGCGGGCGTCGCGGAGCGCGCGGCCTGGCCGGTCGTCGGCGCGGAGTGCTCGATCGTCACAAAAACGAGCCTACGCCGGGTGGTGGCTGTCGATGAACGGCGGGCGACGGCCGTCACCCCGGAAATCCTGTGACGCCGGACACCGGAGGCAGGAAAAACACGTAACACGCCGATCCGAGTGGGTGTTAGCGTGCCCGACAGAGAGCTACGACGGAGCCGAGTAGCACCCCGTCCCGAGAACAGCCTGCGGTGCAAGGAAGGGCCCCCTCTTAACGCGTGCGGTAGAGGAAGGGCCCCTTCTTAACACCCCGCGCCCAGTAGAGCCCGCCCGGCTGGCCCCGGCAAAAAGGCGACGAACGAGGCTCCCGCTCCGGCGGGGGCGAAGGTGTGGTGGCACCGCGAGGTTCCCGCTCGCCCACACCTCCCGGGGCTGAGGCGATGCTTCGCCATCCGAGGGTGGCGAAGGCGTTGCGATCAACCGAGGAGCAGCCCGCTGTGCAACGCATCCTGTCCGACCAACTCACCCCCCACGCCGGGCGTACCGTCCGGATCGCCGGCTGGGTGCACCGCCGCCGGCTGCTCAAGTCGGTGGCCTTCCTGATCGTCCGGGACGCCGCCGGCCTCGCCCAGGTCGTGGTCACCGACCCGGCGGTACGCGCCACCGTCGAGGCGCTGCCCGAGGAGACCGTCGTCGAGGTCACCGGCACGGTGGTCGCGCGGCGTGGCGCCGCTGCCGAGGTCGCGGCGACCACGGCATCCGCCGGGGTCGAGCTGACCGACCCGGCGGTACGCCCGCTCGGCCCACCCGCCGTACCGCCGCCGTTCGACCTCTACCGGCCTTCGCTCACCGCCGGCCTGCCCACCCAGCTGGACAACGCACCCGTCGCGTTGCGGCACCCGAGCCGGTCGGCCGCGTTGCGGGTTTCGGCGGCGGCGGTGGCCGGTTTCCGGGCCGCGCTGGACGCCCGGCGTTCGTGGAGATCCACACGCCGAAGGTGGTCGCGTCGTCCACCGAGAGCGGAGCGAACGTCTTCGCGCTGGACTGGTTCGGTCGGCCCGCGTACCTGGCCCAGTCGCCGCAGTTCTACAAGCAGCTGATGGTCGGCGTCTTCGAGCGGGTGTACGAGGTCGGACCGGTGTTCCGGGCCGAACCGCACGACACCGTGCGGCACCTGGCGCAGTACACCTCGCTCGACGCCGAACTGGGCTTCGTCACCGACCACCGGGACGTGATGGCGGTGCTGCGGGACACCCTGGCCGGGATGCTCGACGCGGTCGGCGATCGGGCCGGCGCGGCGCTGGCCACCCTCGGCGTGGACCTGCCGGCCGTGCCGGTGCGGATCCCGGCCGTGCACTTCACGGAGGCCCTGGAGATCGCCGGCGGACCCGCGGACGAGCCGGACCTCGCCCCCGCGCACGAACGGGCGTTGGGGGAGTGGGCCCGGCGCGAGCACGGGTCGGAGTTCGTCTTCGTCACCGGGTACCCGATGTCGAAGCGCCCGTTCTACACCCACCCGGACCCGGCCCGGCCGGCGTACTCGAACGGGTTCGACCTGCTGTTCCGTGGTATGGAGCTGGTCACCGGTGGGCAGCGGCTGCACCGGCACTCCGACTACCTGGCCGCGCTGGCCGCACGCGGCGAGCCGGTCGAGCCGTACGCCGGGTACGTCGACGCGTTCCGGCACGGCATGCCGCCGCACGGCGGGTTCGCCATCGGCCTGGAACGTTTCGTCGCCCGCCTGACCGGCGCTCGCAACGTCCGTGAGGTCACCGCCTTCCCACGCGACCTGCACCGCCTGACCCCGTAGCCCGAGCCCCCGACCACGGTGGGTCAGGTCAGGTCGCGCAGCTTCGCCCGGACCGCGCGGCGGGCGAGTGGGCCGAGGTCGTCGACCACCTCGACCAGGGTGGCCAGCCGCTCCAGCGCGTCGAACGCGGACCGGGCGCCGGTCGGGTCGACGCCCTCGTACAGCTCCAGCCCGACGAAGGCGGCGGAGATCGCCCGGGCCAACCCGGGCGGGTCGGCGATCGGGGCGGCCGGCGAGCCGTCCAGCAGCCGGTGCAGGACGGCCTCGATCTCCACCGTCCAGAGCCGCAGCGCCGCTGCCGTGGGCTCGGCGAGCCGGGGATCGTTCTGTGCCCCGGCCAGCAGTTGGGCCAGCACCGCCACGTTGCCCTCGGCCCGTTCCTGCTCGTGCAGTGCGCGTCCGAGGTCGAGCAGTTCGCGCAGCGACCGGACGTCGGCGAAGCGGGCCCGGTAGACCGCCACGCGCGCGGCTGTCGCGCTCTGGCAGGCCGCCGCCAGCAGGTCGTCCACGCTGCCGAAGTGGTAGAAGACCAGCGCCTGGTTGACCCCCGCGGCGGCGGCGATGGTACGCGCCGACACGCCGGCGATGCCGTGCTCACGGATCGCGGCGAGCGCGCCGTCGATCAGCTTCTCGCGGGTGGCCATGGAATCCCCTCGTTTACAGACTGTCGGGAAACCTCGCGGCGGCTGCGGCGGCCCAGTCGACGACCGGCGGCGTTGGAGATCGGTCCGGGTACCGGTGTTGTATCCGGACCGATCTCCGCCTTGCCGGACCGCCGTCTGGACTCCGCCTCGCTCACCCCGGGGGTTCCCGACAGTCTCTTACTCCCGGGAATTCTCGCGCAGCGGCCGGACCGCGGCGGGCACCGGTGCCCGGTCCGGCCCGACGTAGCGGACGGTGAAGCTGCCGGTGTACCCGAACAGCGGGCCGAACCGGCGGCTGGTCACCGCCACCTCGATGCCGAAGTGCCCGGCCCGTTGGTCGTACCACTCCCGCACCCGGGCCTCGCCGGTCAGCACGCCGGGGAAGGACAGGCCGTTCCGGAATCGCTGGAGCCCGCTGCGGATGGTCAGCGCGCCGGTGGTGTCGACGGCGAGGTGCAGGTCGACCGCGAGGTGCTGGTGCGTACCGAGGTAGTCGACCAGGACTTCCCGGCGCGTGCTCCACACCATGGTGGCGTCGAAGCGCCGCCGCCGGTGTGGGGTGACCTGGAAGGTCCGCACGAAGGTCAGCGTGGGGCGGCCGTACGAGTCGGTGTAGGCGTAGTTCTCGATGGTGAAGGGGACCTGCCGGCCGGTTTCCGGGAACAGGATGTGGCGTTGGGCGCCGAAGTGCAGGAACGGGCTGGTGAAGGCGGCGCCTCGCCAGACCTGGTCCATCACGCCGGTGCCCACGCAGCCGAGGTCGGCGTCGCCGTCCACGCCGAATCGGCGGCGCAGCTGCGGGTGCAGCCGGTCGAAGTCGGCACCGAGGGCGTGCTGGAAGACAGAGGTCACAGCTCCTCCAGGAGAGTGGGTGGCCGGGCGGCGAGACGGTCCGCCGGGCGGCGTCGGCACCGGCGCGCGGCCGGGGTGTGCGGATGCGGAGGCAGGAACCACGCCGCCGTGGCGGCGGCCATCAGGCCGACCGTCGCCGGTATCCGGCCGGCGGCGCCGGCCGCCGCGCCGGCCGCCGCCACCGCGACCGCCCGCAGGGTGACTTCCCGGATGGCGTTGGCCCGGGCGCGCTCCGGCGGGACGCCGTGCGCCAACCAGAGCCGTAGCCGGTCGAACGACCAGGCGGTGGCCCAGCCGAAGGCGGGGCGGAAGGCCAGGTCGGCCAGCCGGCCCAGCGGCCCCCACCGAGGGGCGTAGGAGTATCCGGTCAGGAAGCGCACGCCGTACGGGCCGGGCAGGTAACGCCAGTAACCGGCGCCCGTCGCGATCAGCGAACGCGGGTCGTCCGAGCCGAATCGCAACGCCGAGGTACGGGTGCCGTCCGGGCGACGGCGTTCCCCGGCGTGTACGCCCCAGCCGGCCACGGTGAGCCCGGGAAGCACCGTGGTGGCGTACCGGAACCGGGCGGGCGTGCTGCCCGGGACCGGTTCGATCCGGCCGAAACGCGCGTCCCACCGGCGGTGCTCCCCGGGATCCTGGGTCGCCCGCCAGACCTGCTCGATCGGCGCGTCGATGAGCGCCTCGACGTAGATCGGTTGCACGTCCACCCCCGTTTTGAGCGACTGCTCAATAGACGCTATCGACTTTTGAGCAGTCGCTCAAGAGGGGTGTCGGAGATGGTCTTCGACGTGCGCGATTGACCGGACTGGCGACGTGCCGAGGACCAGCGACGTGCCAGGGCTGGCGACGTGGTCGGATGAGCGCCCACGCCGCCGGCGCTGGTGTCCGCCGGTCACGGTCGGGCGCAAGGGGGCCGGTGTCGGAGTCCTCGACCGAGGACCGCGACACCGGGCCTACGTCTGGTCAGACCTCGACGATGGTCCGCAGGTGGCGCTCGACGACGGGGAGCACGTCGGCCACGGTGACCGGGCGGCCCAACTCGGCGGTGAGCGAGGTGACCCCGGCGTCCCGGATGCCGCACGGCACGATCCGGTCGAAGTACGTCAGGTCGCAGTCGCAGTTGATGGAGAAGCCGTGCAGGGTCACCCCACGGGCGACCCGGATGCCGATGGCGGCGACCTTACGGGCCGGACCCCGGTCGTCGGCCGGCACCCAGACCCCGCTGCGCCCCTCGATCCGGCCCGCGGCTAGGCCGAACTCGGCGCACACGTCGATCAGCATCTGCTCGACCCGCCGCACGTACGCGACGACGTCGACCGGGTCGGGCAGGCGCAGGATCGGGTAGCCCACCAACTGCCCGGGACCGTGCCAGGTGATCTTGCCGCCGCGGTCCACGTCGACCACCGGGGTGCCGTCGACCGGGCGGTCCCACGGCTCGGTGCGCTTGCCGGCGGTGTAGACGCTCGGGTGCTCCAGCAGCAGCACGGTGTCACCCTGCTCGCCGGAGGCCACCGCCTCGTGCAGGCGGCGCTGCTCGTCCCAGGCGGCGGTGTAGTCGAGAACGCCGGCGTGGACGGCCGTCAGGCCGGAGGTCGTCGCGGTCACGCGTCCCAGCGTAGACCCGTACCCGCCGGTCACCAGCGGTGAGCCCGCTCACGGGCGTCGCCGGCCGACGGCACCCCCGCTCACTCCTGCCGGATCCGCCAGAGCCAGACGTCCTCGACCCGCTCCGGCTCGCCGAGCAGCATGGTCAACGTCCGCCGGAGGGCCTCCTCGTCGACCGCGAACTTGGCGCCGTGCACGGCGTCGGCGAGCACCACCACCTCGACCCGCCAGTACGCCAGGTCGGCCTGGACCTCCTCGTGGGTGCCCTCGGTGACGATCGGCACCGTGCTGGTGCGGGCGGCCTGGTCCAGCATCGCGCCGAAGGGACGCGGCACCGGCCCGATCCGGCCCCGGCCGTCGGGGCCGCCGGGGCCCAGGAAGAACCCGGACGGGATGGCGAACTCGCCCTGCCGGTTCGCCAGCGCGTACGCCTGCCAGCGCTGGCCGTCGGGGTAGACATCCAGGGCGAGCGGCGCGGGGGTCAGCACACCGCCGGGGGAGACGTAGTTCCGCCACGCGCCCGACGTGATGAAGCGGGGGATCGGCTCCCGTTCGCTGGTGAGCAGCGGTGTCGGCAGCAGCGGCACCAGCGCCACCAGGAAGCCGACCGTCCAGGCCACCGCCGCCGCCCGCCTCGGCGGGTGTTGACGGAGCTGGTCCACGGCGTACGCCAGGAGCAGGCCGATCACCGGTGTCACCACCAGCGCGAGGCGGGCGGGCAGCGCGGCGTTCACCACCGGCAGGTGCCCGAGCAGGTCGAACGGCATCGGCAGGTCGTGGCGCTGGCCGTCGACCTTTGCCACCGGCCCGAAGGACAGCAGGGTGAAGACCACCGCGACGATGCCGAGCGCCCACAGGGTCGCCCGCCGGGCCGGGTCGGCGCGCCGCCAGAGCAGCGCGAAGCAGCCGACGGTGAGGACCAGCAGCGGCAGCCCGAAGAACGAGTTCTCCTCGGTGGGGTTCGGGGCCAGCGAGGTGCGCAACCCGGCCTCGCCGGCCAGCGAACGGCGCGGGTACGAGACGTACGCCGCGATGTCCTCGGAGTGGATCACCGGGTCGAAGCCGGTGCCGGAGAACCGCTGCGGCCCGGCGAAGTGCAGCCAGAGCGGGTACGCCAGCAGCAGCCCGCCGACCACCGCGGTCACCGCGAGCCCGCGCAGGAACGACGGCAGCACGGCCCGGGCCTCGGCGCGGTTGGCGGGATGCAGCGCCCACACGACGACGAAGAGGCCGAGCGCCAGCGCGGTGAAGAACAGGCCCTCCGCGGCGATCGAGAAGGCGATCGCGACGAGCACGCCGAGGATCACGCCGTCGAGCAGCCAGCGCCCCGGCCGGCGCAGCGCGAACACCCGCCACACCAGCAGCGGTACCAGCCAGCCGGCGGTCCAGTTCAGGTGGGCGTTGGCGTGCGAGACCATGCCGGGGGAGAAGCCGATGAACAACCCGCCGATCGCGGCGGCGAACGGGCTGCGGACCAGGTGCCGGGAGAGCAGCCAGTACCAGCCGACGGCGGTGGCGGCCAGGTTGAGGGTGAGGATCACCAGGAAGGTGGCCGGCGGCCCGATCAGGTACGTCAGCGGGGCGAAGACCACCGCGTACACGGTGATCGAGGTGTTGACCGCGAGGTTGACCCCGTCCGGGACGTTGATCAGATAGGTGTAGAGCGGGTTCTCTCCGTGGAACACCGCGTGGCCGCCGAAGGCCAGCAGCCACTCGAACAGCGCCTGGTCGCTGGAGTTGACGGTGATCGCGCGGCCGTTCGGGTCCCGCCACAGCCCGCTGGTCACCCAGACGGCGAGCGCCAGCGCGATCAGCGCCACGATCAGGTCGACGCGGCGGTCGCGGGTGACGCGCGGTGGTGAGGCGGGCGCGGACGCCACGGACGGGGAGGTGGGCACCTAGCGGACGTTACCAACCGCACCCGGACACGCCCGGGCAGACCCGGCACGTCGAGATGTAAGGAGGGGCCCCTTGTTAACGCCTGGGGTAGGTGAAGGGGCCCTTCCTAACACTTGGGGCGGCGGCCGCACGCCGGGGCGGCGGCCGGGCGGGCGAGCGACGGCTAGCGGGCACACATCGCAACACAGGTAAATGTGTGAATGCTCGACATGTCATCGGTGCGACACAACTACGTAATGTCGCGGCAATTATCGGTGACCCAGCTCACGTACGCCCAGGAGGTCCTCGTGCGCCGCACCCGCACTCTTCCCCGCCGGCTCGCCGGCGTGCTGGCCGGACTGGTCCTGGCCGCCGCCGCGCTGGTGGCCGTCGCCGCTCCCGCCCAGGCCGCGTCCCTGACCCAGGTCACCGGCTTCGGTTCCAACCCCGGCAACCTCGCCATGTACGCCTACCGGCCGGACGGCCTGCCGTCCGGCGCACCGGCCGTCGTGCTGCTGCACGGCTGCACCCAGAACGCCGCCGGGTACTTCGCCAACTCCGGCTGGCAGAAGTACGCCGACCAGTGGAAATTCACCCTGATCGTGCCCCAACAGTCGTCCGCCAACAACTCCAGCTCCTGCTTCAACTGGTTCGAGACCGGCGACACCAGCCGCGGCCAGGGCGAGGCGCTGTCCATCAAGCAGATGGTCGACCACGCCAGGTCCAGCTACGGCACGGCCGCCGACCGGGTGTACGTCAGCGGGCTGTCGGCCGGTGGCGCGATGAGCGCGGCCATGCTCGCCACCTACCCGGACGTCTTCGCCGCCGGTTCGGTCATCGCCGGCGTCCCGTACCGCTGCGCCACCGGAATGGTCAACGCGTTCTCCTGCATGAGCCCGGGGGTGGACAAGACCCCGGCACAGTGGGGCGACCTGGTCCGCAACGCCTACCCGGGATACTCCGGCCCGCGCCCGAAGGTGGCTGTCTGGCACGGCACCGCCGACTACACCGTCGCGGTGGCGAACGCCACGGAGTCACGCGACCAGTGGACAAACGTGCTCGGCGTGGCGCAGACCCCCACCAGCACCGCCCAGCTGCCGGCGAGCACCAGCCTGGAGGTGTACGGCAACGACGCGGTACGCCTGTACCGGGTCGCCGGCATGGGTCACGGCACCCCGGTCGACCCGGGCTCCGGCGTGGACCAGTGCGGCACCGCCGCGGCGTACTTCCTGGACACCATCTGCTCGGCGTACCGGGACGCGCTCTTCTTCGGCCTCGACCGTGGCGCCGGGCCGACCCCGACCCCCAGCCCCAGCCCGACCGTCACTCCCAGCCCGACCGCGACCCCCAGCCCGACCTGTGTCACCGCCAGCAACTACGCCCACGTGAGCGCCGGCCGCGCCTACCACTCCGGCGGCTACGCCTACGCCAACGGCTCGAACCAGCGGATGGGCCTCTACAACACCTTCCACACCACCGCCCTGCGCCAAACCGCCCCCAACCACTGGATCATCGGCTGCTGACCCCACCCCACCTTGCCACTGTCGATCATGCAGTTGTGGTGGGCGGATGATGCCGATAAGCCCCTTTCGCGGGGCACCACAACTGCATGATCGCCGGCCGGGGCGGGGGCGGGGTGGGTGGGGTGGGGTTAGTTGTGGAGGGCGGCGTGGAGGGCGGTGGGGAGGTCGGGGTGGCGGAAGGTGAAGGCGGCGCGGTTGAGGACGCCGGGGAGTACGCGGGTGCTGGTGAGCGCCTCGTGGGCGAAGCCGCCCAGGGCCACCTTCAGGGCCAGCGCGGGGATCGGGACGATCGCGGGGCGGTGCAGCTGCCGGGCGAACTCCCGGGTGAACTCGGCGTTGGTGACCGGCGCCGGGCCGACCACGTTCACCGGCCCGGCGAGGTCGGCGCGGGCGAGCAGGAACGCGGTGGCGTTGAGCCAGTCGGTCATCGAGATCCACGGAAGCCACTGCCGCCCACTGCCGAGCCGGCCGGCGATGCCCAGCTTGAACGGCAGCAACTGCGGCTTGAGCAGCCCGCCGTCGCGGTGCAGCGGCAGCCCGGTACGCAGCCGTACCACCCGCACCCCGGCGTCCTCGGCGGGCCGGGTCGCGGCCTCCCACACCCGCGCCACGTCGGCGAGGAAGCCTTCACCGGCCGGCGCGTCCTCCTCGACGACCCGGTCGCCGGTGTTGCCGTACCAGCCGACCGCCGAGGCGTTCACCATCACCTCGGGCCGGTCGGCCGCCGGCAGCCCGGCGATGGTGATGGCCAGGGTGCTGGTGGTGTCGACCCGGCTGGACCGGATCAGCTGCTTGTACCGGTCGTTCCAGCGCCGGTCGCCCACCCCGGCACCGGCCAGGTTGACCACCGCGTCCGCCTCGGCGACCAGCGCCGGGTCGAGCTGCGCCGCCGAGGGCGTCCACTGCCGTTCGTCGGGGCTGCGCGGCGCCCGTCGTACCAGCCGGGTGACCTGGTGCCCGTCGGCGACGAGCAGGTCGGCCAGTCGGGTGCCGAGGAAGCCGGACGCGCCGGCCATGAGGATGCGCATGGTCCTATCTTCGGGTACGCGCGGCGCCCCGACCCCGTCGAGTCGGTCACGCGGCGGTATAACTCGCTCCCGGACGTAGATCGACCAGCAGGCGCTCCACCTCGGCGTAGGCGTCGCCCGGCAGCGGGCCGAGGGCGAGAACGCCTGCGTTCTCCTCGACCTGGGCCACAGTGCGGAAGCCGGGGATCGGCACCGTTCGCGGGCTGCGGGCCAGCAACCAGCCGAGCGCGCCCTGGGCGAGGGTACGGCCGTCCGCGGTGAGCGCGGTGCGGACCTGGGCGACCCGCTCGGCCCACTGCGGCGCCGGCCGGCCGTCGGCGAACCAGTCCAGCCACTCCGGCGCCCGCCCCCGTACGTCGTCCGCGCCGAGCGACCGGGTCGCTGCGGTGAGCAGCCCCATCGCCAGCGGCCCCCGGTTGATGCTGGCCAGGTCGTACTCCTCGCAGACCGCCAGCATCTCGGCGTTGTCCCGCAGCACCGACTGGTCATGCTGGATCGAAACGCAGTGCGGGGCGGACGCCGCGAAGGTCGCCGCCGAGGCCGGATCGTCGGTGCTCCACCCGTACGCCCGGATCTTGCCCTGGCTGACCAGGCCCTCCAGCGTGTCGACCAGATCGAGCGCGGCGGCGGGAGCCAGGTCGTTGAGATGCAACTGGTAGAGATCGACGTGGTCGGTGCCGAGCCGGCGCAGCGACGCCTCCAGGCTGGCCACCGCGTAACCCGGACTGTGGTCGGTGCCGGTGGCCCGCCGGGTCGACTCTTCCGAGGTGTTGCCGAACTTGGTGGCGATCACCACCTGGTCGCGCCGGCCGGCGAGGGCCCGGCCGAGCACCCGCTCACTGTGTCCGGCCCCGTAGTTGCTGGCCGTGTCGAAGAAGGTGATGCCGTGCTCCAGCGCCGCGTGGATGGCGCGGACCGACTCGTCGTCGTCGACCTCGCCCCAGCCGTACGGCTGACCGTCGTCGCCCCAGAGCGGTCCGCCGATGGCCCAGCACCCCATGCCGATCGCGCTGACCTCGATCCCGCTGCGTCCCAGTGCCCGTGTGATCGTCATGCATACAGCGTTCCGTTTCGAGCACGCTCGAAGTCAAGCGCGGATTTGTCACCAGCCTCAGGTGCGTTGGATGAGAGCCCAGCCGAGGAAGCGGTCGCAGAGTTGCCCCGGTTCCGGACCGCCGTGCGGGTTGAACGTGTGCAGCTCGTCGGCCGCGCCGTGCAGCAGCCCGCCCAGGTAGACCAGCAGCGCCACCCGGTCCTGCGCGTGCTCCCGCAGCAGCGTCACCCGCGCGGACCCGCACGGCCACGGCGCGGCGCAGGCCCGGCACAGCCACAGCGGGCGTAGCGGCGTGTGCGCGGTCATGGCCAGCGCCCGCCGTTGGCCCGCCAGGTCTGCGCGGGGGTGAGCCGGCCGACCCGGCCGACCTGAGGGTTGGCGCGGGTCACCTCGTCCCACCAGCGGCTGGTGCGCGGCGGTGTCGGTGGCTCAGTGGGTACGGGGGCGTGCCGGTCCGGGCAGTCACGCCAGCGCAGGCCGCAGGAACACCAGCGGCGCAGCCCGCGCCAGGTGCGTCGGTGTCGGGGCCCGAGCGGCACCGGCTTGTCGTTCCGCCGCCGGATCGTCGCCATGTCAACGCCGCCGCTCGGGTACGCGGACCGCCCGGCCGCGTGCCGCCAGCTCGTTCCCCCGGGCCGCCCGACCGCGTCCTGCCGGCTCGTTCACCCAGGCCGACTGGCCGCGTGCCGCCAGCTCGGTCACGGCCGGGTCGGTCAGGCCACGGGTGCGCAGCACTCGGCGCCCCCAACGGTGCAGGCGACAGGGGTACGGGGTGTGGTCGGCGCGGCAGAGTGGGCCGGCGGGCCAGGCTTCGGGGGCGTGCACCACCACCGCCTTCACCGCGAGGCGGACATGTTCGGCGGTGACGCAGCGCGGCACCGGGATGTCA
The DNA here is from genome assembly GCA_005402585.1 of Micromonosporaceae bacterium KJ-029. Taxonomy (GTDB): domain Bacteria; phylum Actinomycetota; class Actinomycetes; order Mycobacteriales; family Micromonosporaceae; genus Micromonospora. The sequence goes on from BIFP01000067.1 coordinate 54,369, forward strand.
CCGAGCATCTTCTCCACCGCGTCGACGGTTCGGTCACCGGCTGCACGGGTCGTACCTCCAGACAGGGAGCGTGCTCAAGACCGAAGGTCTGGTTGAGGGCGTACACGGCCTTGGGGTCTTTGTGGCCGAGCGCCCTTCGGAGGACTGACCCGAATCGCGCCGCACTGCGTCACGCCGCGCTTCTGCTCCTCAGATCTTGGACACTTACTGTTCGGCCCGAACGGCAACTGTCCAAGATCTCGACAGAGTGGCCGACGCGCGGGGCGGTCGGGCGAGTTCGGGCCTGGGCTGTCGGCCTGGGCCCGCACGGGTGATCCCGTGGTGCGTGTTCTGGCCGGAATCGGGGGCCAGTGGTGGTGTGTGGGCCAGGGCCGGGAGGACGCTCCGCGAGCGTCACGGCGCTGATCACCTTCTCCTCGGGCAGTTCGGTGGGAGTCACCACTCACGGCCGAAACGGTTCCTGATCGGCCGTCGAGTCGATGTCACGGCGGAACTTTTCGGCGTCGAGCACGGGAGCGATGGCGAAGGCAGACAGATTGATCACCGGTGTCCTGGTGGGCGATAGCAGGGGGAGCGGCGGCAGCCCAACTGCCGTCGCTCCCTTGCGCTGTCCGACAGCTCGCCGACTCGGGCGAGCTGCTGGGCCGTCAGCGATCGGCGCCGACGGGGCCGGTGTCGACGGATCCGGCGCCGTCGGCCGCCGCTCTGGGTGCCGGAGCGGCGCCGATCACGATCGGGCGGGCGCCCAGGCACTGTGGGGCGAAGTGGGCGACGATGTAGTCCCAGGTCGCCTTCGCCTCGGCGAAGGTGAAGGACGGCTCGCCCTGGAGGTAGATGTTCAACAGGCTCCGGGGGATCGCCCAGCCACGCCACCAGCTGTTGGTCTTTGGCGAGTACATGATCCGGTCCACCCCGTCGGTGTGGCAGAGGCCGAAGCAGTGACCGAGTTCGTGGATCGGCACGTACTTCCAGATCGCGTCCGGGAGGTTGTCGACGAAGGTGGCGCCGGAGGCATCGTGGGCATCCAGCCCGCACTTGCTCTCGTGCAGGTTGCTCGCCAGCCCGCGCAGCGTGTTGGTGTAGCGGAACACCCCGGCGACGACCGGGTGGCAGAGGTCGGCCGTCGCGCCCAGCGGGTCCGTGGGCTTGTCCCGCCGGCCGAGTACGTCCCTGAGGAACCTGACCTGGGCCGGGCCGGAACCGGTGTGCACGATGTGCCCGGCCTCGGTGACCTCGCGCCGATCTTTGTCGAAGTCCAGCATCAGCGCCAGCTCGCGGCCCTTCTCGCTGGCCGTCGACACCTTCGTGTCCAGGGCGCCGTCCCGCATCGGCAGCACGATGAATTTCGGCCCCTCGGCACCGCGCGAACTGAGGTAGGTGTCCAGTTCGCCGGCGGAGATCGGGTTGTCGAACTCGCCCCCGCCACCGCCGCCCAGCACCGGCCCCTTCTTCAGGGTCTTGTAGCGCTTGCGGTTCCAGAAGCCCTCGTCGAACTCGAAGCCACAGAGTGCGCGCAGGTTGATCGCGCCCTGCTCGTGCAGCACCACCAGGTTGGGCACGGCCGGCTCGCGCGGCGACGGCGTCTCCGAGTCGAGCATCGTCCGGTACGCGGTCGCGTGCAGGCGCAGTCCGAACGCGCCGTGGTCGAGGCGGATCGCCTCCTTGATCTCGGCCAGCGTGTCGCCGTCGTACTTCGCCTCCAGCAGGCCACGTACGTACCGGCGGAGCCGCTCCCGGTTGATCTCCTCGATGATGTAGTCGATGGTGTCGCCGAGCAGCACGATGCGGCCCAGCCGGATGATCCCGAGCGCCACTCCGAGGCCGATCCGGAGCAGGCCGTCGAGGATGCGCCGCCAGTCGAGCGTGAAGATGCCGACGATCACGTCCCAGAGCCCGCCCACGATCTCGACGACCGCCTCGACGACGACAGCGACGATCTTGCAGACCGTGCGGACCACCCACTTGCCGACGGTGACGACCACCCAGCGCACGACCTTCACCAGGATCGTGACGAACCAGCAGACCCAGCCGCGCGGGTCGTACCAGGGATAGTCCTTGCACCGCTTCTCCTGTCGTTCCTCCCACTCCTCGACGGGCTTGGAGACCTTCTCCTCGACCCATTCGGTGATTTCGGTACAGACGAGTGCCATGAGATCCCCCTTCCGCGGATCAAGCGGCCGAACGCAGGGTGTGTAGCAGCGCGAGCAGGCGCCGGCGGCTCCATGCCAGGCCGAGGAGCTTGCCGGCGACGGCCGCCAGCAGGCAGCCGAGTACGGCGCCGGTGACGCCCCGGGCGCCGCTCGGCCAGACCAGGAGGGAACCGGCTCCGGCGAGCACGAGAGCGGCGAGCCCCCAGGCGCAGCCGCAGTCGTTGAACAGGTGGCGGAGATTTGCCGCAGCTCGCTCACGTTCCGTGGTCCCGATCCCGGGCAGTGTGATGATGACCCGGTCGAGATGGGGGCGTTCAAGCCACGAGACCAGCGCCTCCGCCCGATCGAGATCCGCATGGTCGGCGATCTCGATGTGCACGGTGTGTCACCTTTCAACGAACACGTCCAATGTCGGACGCCGTTCGTCACCGCGTCAAGAGGTCGGTCAGCTACCTGACCAGCCGCGAGGCTGAGCCTCGTCGCGGATCACGGAGCGGATCACGGAGCGGCTCGGCACCGGGACTCGCCCCGGCGTGGGCCGTTCGTCCGGCGTGACCAGCCATTTGTTGGCCTCTGGTCGAGCCACCAACAACCAGCTGGTCCCTGGTGACGGCGCCGGAGTTCAGGCACTATGGCCTTCATTCTGCGCAGCTCAAGCTGAGATTGGTACGTGAACCATGCCGTTTTCTCGTCGCGTGATCATTTCAGCCGCGGTCGTCACGGTCGCGGTCGGCTCGGGGGTGGCCGTCGCCCTCTGGCCCGACAGTGAGCCGGCGTACCGTCCGCCGAGCTCGCACGTGGTCCAGCCGGGCGCGCCGGGCCAGGCGGGAAGGACATTGTCGGAGGAGGAGGTGGCGCAGATCTCGCCGCCCAAGTTCACCGCGGCCGACACGCTGTTCATCCAGGGCATGATCCCGCACCACGAGCAGGCGTTGGCGATGACGGCACTCGTGTCGGGCCGTACCGACAACCCGGACATCGCTCTGCTCGCCAAGCGGATCGACGTGTCGCAGCATGACGAGATCGCGCTGATGCAGCGCTGGCTCGAGGAGCGGAAGGTGCCGACCACGGGGCCGAACGCGGGTCACGCCGGGCACGAGCTGATGCCGGGGATGCTCACCGAAGAGCAGTTCGCGCAGCTCAGGAAGGCGCGCGACGCGGAGTTCGACCGGCTCTTTCTCACCTTCATGGTTCGTCACCACGAGGGAGCGATCAAGATGGTGAATGACCTGTACGAGTCCGGTGGCGGGCACGAGCCGGCCACCGACCAGCTCGCCCGGGAGTTCAACGCCGACCAGAGCATCGAGATTCAGCGGATGCAGGAGCTGTTGGCCAAGATGCGCTGACGGTTCAGGGCAAGGCGAAGGGCACCTCGACTCGAAAGGTTTCGAGTCGAGGTGCCCTTCGGTTAGTTAGGGACAGTTCAGAGCGATGCCTGCAGGTCCAGGATGGCCTGCTTCAGCGCCTGGTGCTCGGGAGCCTTGAGCTTGTTGGAGATGGCCCCCAGCTGTGCCACGGCGGCCGACCGCTTACCCTCGGCCGCGAAGCCCTCGGCCCGCTCCAGGAACATGTCGACCTGGGACTTCAGCGGGTGGCCGATGTTGTTGGCCCGTACCGCCTGGTCGTAGTGGGCACGCGCGACCGAGAAGCTCGGCGTCCAGCTGACCTTCGGCTGGTGCTGGGCGTTGAACTCGGCGAGCTTCACCTGCGAGGTCGCCTCGATCTCCGCCTTCGACAGGTGCGCGCTGGGCTTCAACGCGAACACGTCAAAACCGCGGGACATCTCGTTGCCGTAGATGTTGCCGTTGTACCAGTACACCGACCAGTACCCACCGGTCACGAGCGAGGTCGCGCTCATCGGACCACGGTCGAAGAACGCGATCTCGTGCGGGTTGGCCGAGTCGGTGAAGTCGAACACCGAGAGGCCGCCCTGGTACCAGGCCTGGACCATGATGTCGCGGCCGGGCACCGGGATCAGCGAACCGTTGTGCGCGACGCAGTTCTCCTGCAGCGTCTGGGGCACCGGCAGCTTGTAGTAGCTCTTGAACTCCATCTTCCCGTCGACGATGTCGAAGATGGCGTTGGCGCCCCACTCGGGCAGGTCGGTGTCCCGGCAGCGAGCACCGCTACCGCCGCCCCACTCGTCGGTGAAGATCACCTTGGTGCCGTCGTTGTTGAACGTCGCCGAGTGCCAGTACGCGAAGTTCGGGTCGGAGACCTCGTCGATCCGGACCGGGTTGGCCGGGTCCGAGATGTCGATCAGGATGCCGTTGCCCTGGCACGCACCGGCGGCCAACCCGATCTCCGGGTAGGCGGTGATGTCGTGGCAGGCGTTGGTGTTCGGCGACGGCGACCAGGTCGAGCCGGACGGGTGGCGCGGCGACGTCGGCCCGTTCTGCAGGCCGTCGATCCGGCCGGTCTCCGGGTCCGTGAAGAGCCGCGGCTCGTTCACGACCGCGGCCTGCTGCGGCGCGGCCAGCGGAACCTTGATGACCTCGATGCGCCACCGCGACGGGTTCTCGCCCGTCGCGACGTTGTTGTTGCAGCCCTCCATCGTGGTCGCCGGACGCACCCCGGCGGTGCCGGAGACGTAGACGTAGACGTTGTTCGGGTCCTTGGGGTCGGTCACCAAGCTGTGCGTGTGCGAGCCACGGCAGAGCTGAACCGCCGCGACCTGCACCGGGTTCAGCACGTCGCTGACGTCGAAGATCCGGACACCCTGGAACCGGGTACCGACGGCGGAGTTGGTGCCACAGTCGAGCCGGCCGCGGGTCTCCTCGACCGACATGAACAGCAGGTTCCCGTAGACCGAGGGGTCGCCCTGGCCACCCGGGCAGACGACGCTGGTGACCAGCGTCGGGTCGGCCGGCTTGGAGACGTCAACGATGTTGAAACCGTTGTAGTTACCCAGGAACGCGTACTTGCCGCCGAAGCCGAGGTCCGAGTTGAGGTACGAGCCGCTGCCGGGGTTCGCCGGGTCGACGAAGCCCGCGGGCTTGGGGCGGTTCGCCAGGTGTTCCAGGTTGCTGATCGCGGTCTCAGCATTCAGCCAGCCGGCGCCGAGCCCGACTCGAGGATCGGGCTCCGCCGCCGACGCCGTGCCCGGCAGCATGCCGGCCAGGAGTAGCCCTGCGGCCATCACGCCGAGGACTTGCCGGCCCCTGCGGGGCCGGGTGGGGGATCGAAGTGCCATTGCCTGCCTTCCGGTGGAAAGACCGACGCGACGTCCAGGTGGTGATGGGCGCGTCGTGTGAGTAAGGACCGTACCGGCGGGCAGTCATTCGGCGTCTCCGCCGTTCGGATGAAGAGAAGGCCAGTTGGGAGCGCGTTCGGGCAGATTTCTACAGGTACCGGAAACCGCCCCCACGAATGTTCGCCATTCGTCGGACGGTCGCTGCCCGCGCCGCACCGCCACGGCGGGCATCAGCCCGGATCGGCGTCGAATGGAGGGCGAGGCGGTCGGGTCGGCCGAGCAGGTACGCGCCGCTACTCAAAGTGGCGTGGTGCCTACGCCGCCGGTGCGCTTCCCCTGCACTGGGCCGGTGCCTACCGGTGGCGGGCGCGCCACCGTAGCCCGACGACCACGCCGAGCGTGACAATCAGGAGGGCGGCGGCGCCGAGAGTGAGCGCGACCGGCACCGGCAGCGACGGCGAGCCACCGGACCCGCCGACCCTGCCGCCCGCGGCGACCACCACCTGGTCGTCCTTCTTCTCCTCCCCGGGCGTGACCAGGTGACCGACCGACTTGTCGGGAGAGAGGCCGAATCCCCAGTTCAGCAGCGCCGTCGCCTCACCCAGGCTGCCCAATGGTGCGGTCTCCGCGCCGAGCAGGGTCACGACGAGTCGGCGACCGTCGCGTTCGGCCACGCCGACGTACGTCTGCCGGGCCAGATCGGTGAATCCGGTCTTGCCGGCGAGCATGCCGGGATAGCTGCTCATCATCGAGTTGTCGTTCTTGATCGCGAACTCCGGCCGTCCCGGCTGCGCCGGAATCTGCGCGACCCGGGTCGCCATGTACCGGCGGAAGTCCTCGCGGGCGAAGGCGGTCCGCGTGATCAGCGCGAGGTCGTACGCGCTGGTGTACTGGCCGGGTCCGTCCAGCCCGGAGGGTGTCGCCGCGTGGGTCTGGTTGGCGTGCAACCGCCGCGCCTCGTCGTTCATCGCCTGCACGCCGCCCGGCCGTCCGGCGGCGCCACCACCGAGACGGGCCAGCACGTTGGCGGCGTCGTTGCCGGATTCGAGGAGCAGCCCGAACCACAGGTCCTCGACCGTGTACCGGCAACCGGGGACCACCCCCATCAGCGAGCTCTCCGGATCGAGATCCTGCAGGTCGTCCCGCTTCACCTCGACGACCTGGGTCGGGTCGAGGCGGGGCATCAAGGTCGCGGCGAGCAGCAGCTTCTGCACACTGGCCGGGGTCCGGTGCTCGTGGGGTCCGCAGGCGCCGAGAACCAGCCCGCTGTCGAGGTCGGCCACGAGCCAGGAGGTGGCGGTGACGGCCGGCACCTTCGGCGCGTCTGCCGGGGCGGCCAGGCCGGGCGTCGCCAGGGCCTCCCCGCCGACCGCCCCGTCGGTGGGGTTGACCGGTGGTGGCGACGGCGTGGCGGACGGCCGCGCCGGCGATTCAACAGTGGGGCAGGGCTGATGCGGCGCGGCCACGGCCGACGCGGGAGTCACGATCGGTCCGGCGACCGGGACGAGCACCGTGCTCACGGCCACGGCAACCACACGAGAAGAGGCCACGTCCGCACGGTAATAGCTGTCTGGCAGGGCGCGCGGCGGTTGGAGAAAGCGCGGCGTATCGACGCCGACGAGCGGCCTGAGTGCCCAGCGCCCGCTTGTTCGTCCTTGGTCGCCGCGTCGGCAACCGCCGCCAATCCGACCGTTGTCGCTGGACTGTCGCCGTCATGCCGGTTGGAGGAAGAGGCGAGACGTGTCCCGGAACGTGCCGCCTCGTCGCTTCCAGCGGCCTGTTCAGGGCGTCGACTCGGGTGGGTTCTCGTGCCAGCGGGCGCGGAAGGCGGCCTCGTTGGCCTCGTGGGTGGTCCGCTCCTCGAAGACCGTCGCGCGCAGCGCGTGACGGGCGTCCGCCATCAGCACCACCTCGGCGCTGACCATCCCGACGCAGATCACGGCGAGCAGGATCAGGGCGGCCAGCCCGGGCAGCGGCATGGCGAGCGGGATGCAGACGGCGAGCACGCCCAGCGTGCCGAGCCGCAGCCAGGACAGGGTGCGCAGGGTGCGCAGCTGGAACAGCATGTTCCCGGCCAGGTAGCAGATCACCCCGCCGAACAGCAGCGGTACGTCCGGCCCGCGCGCCGGCTCGGCCGCCGGCACGCCCGGCTCGGCGATGTCGTGCACGATGCCCTCGGCGCCTAGGCCGAACAGGAGGATCCCGGCGATCATCGGCAGGTAGAGGTACGCGTACGCGTCGCGGGCCATCAGCACCCGGGACCGGCCCTCGCTGGCGTGCAGCGCGATCCGGGCGGCCGGACCGATCACGTCGTAGTGCGCCCACCACAGGGCGGCGGTGAAGACGATCCCGAGCACTGCCGCCGTCACCCCCGGCCAGGTCGGCGGCTGGCCGATCAGGTTGCTGCCCAGACCGACGGAGATCACCGATTCGCCCAGCGCGATGATCAGGATCAGGTCGTACCGTTCGGTCCAGTGCTCCGCCGAGGTGACCTCCCAGCCCCAGGTCTTGGCGAGCAGCCCGGTGCCGTACTGGAGGAGTACCACGCTGACCCACAGGGTGTCCCGGACCATCTGGGCGGTGCCCGCGTCGGGCAGGTGGGTGGGCAGCAGCGCCGCGACGAGCAGCAGGACGGTGCTCAGGGTCAGCTCGGGGGCGTACCGGAGCAGCTGCCGGCGTTCCACGGGGTCGTTGCGGACCAGGTGCAGGAACAAGACCAGGTGTACGGCGCGGATGGCCACGTAACTGACCGCCACCACGATCGGCCCGGCGTCGCCGCGGTGCGGGTCCTGGAACGCCTGCGGCAGGGCGAGCGCGAAGGAGAACAGCGCGGCCATTCCGGCGACCATCAGCACCGGTACGAAGCCCTCGCCGATCCGGACCCGGGTGGCCACCACCGTGTGCACCACCCAGCACCACCAGAGCACGGCGAGCACGAGCACGGCGTGCAGCAGTTGCCGGCCGCCGATGTTGGCGGCGGTGGCGCGGGCGATGTTGAAGAACGAGAAGACGAAGACCAGATCGAAGAAAATCTCGAACTTGTCGACCCGGGCGCCCGGCGCTATCCCGACGGCCGGCCCCAATCGCCCCCGCCAGCCTCTTTCGCCCATCGCCTGAGTTTCGCAGCGTCGGGCGGTGCCACGGGCGGGATTCGCTCAGCGTTGCGGACGGTACCGCAGCCCGTCCATCAGCAGGTCGAGCAGGCGTCGCGCCTGGTCGCGCTGGTCCCGTCCACCAGCGGCCAGGGAGACGCCGCTGAGCCCGGCCAGCACGTCGGCGGGCTCGACGTCGGACCGGATCGTCCCGGTTGCCGCGCCCGCGGCCAGCAGCCGGGTGACGGCCGCGAGCAGCAGGTCCCGGCTCTGGGCGTACGGGTTGGTGCCGGCGGCGATCACCAGGCGCAGGGCGTCGGCCATCTCCCGCTTGGTGCTGACGTAGTCGATGAAGCGGTCCATCCAGGTTCGGGTCGCCTCGACCGGCGGCAGTTGACCGAGCAGCTCACCTGCCGAGTCGCAGAGCGTCACCTCCGCGCCGGCCTGCGAGAACGCCCGGACCGCCGGGTACGCCCTCGACCCGGAGGCGGCCCAGCGGCTGTGGCGGGTCAGCGAGCAGACCCTGGCCGGCTGAGCCCGCACGACGAAGGGCGCCCCGGTCACCGTGACCGGGGCGCCCTTCGGGGTCGGCGTGCTACAGGCCCAGTTCGGCCTCGAACTGGCCGGCCTCCAGCCGCTCCTTGACCGCGACCAGGAAGCGGGCCGCGTCGGCACCGTCGATCAGCCGGTGGTCGTACGACATGGCCAGGTAGACCATCTGGCGGACCGCGACCACCTCGCCCAGATCCGGGTCGTTGACCACGACCGGGCGCTTGACCACGGCACCGGTGCCCAGCATCGCCGACTGCGGCGAGGGCACGATCGGGGTGTCGAACAGGGCGCCCCGGCTGCCGGTGTTGGTCAGCGTGAAGGTCGCGCCGGCGATCTCGTCCGGGCTGATCTTGTTGGTCCGGGTCCGCTCGGCCAGGTCGGCGACGCGCTTGGCGATGCCGCCCAGGTTGAGGTCACCGGCGTTGTGGATCACCGGCACCAGCAGGCCCCGCTCGGTGTCCACGGCGATGCCGAGGTTCTCGGCCTCCGGGTAGGTGATCGTCCCGCCGTCGAGGTCCATCCGGGCGTTGACGATCGGGTACCGCTGGAGCGCCTCGATGGCCGCGAGCGCGAAGAACGGCAGGAACGACAGCTTGACGCCGTGCCGCTGCAGGAACGAGTCCTTGGCCTGCGCCCTCAGCTTGGCGATCTTGGTGACGTCCACCTCGATCACCGTGGTGAGCTGCGCCATCTCGTGCAGCGACTGCTGCATCCGCTTGGCGATGGCCGCGCGGATCCGGGGCAGCTTCTCCGTGGTGCCGCGCTTCGCGCTCGGCTGCGGCTTCTCGGCGGCCCGGGCCGGGGCCGCGGGAGCGGTCGGCTGTGCCGCCGGAGCCGGGGCGGCCTTGGCGGCACGCGCCTTCTCCGCCGCGTCCAGCACGTCCTGCTTGCGGATCCGGCCGCCGACCCCGGTGCCGTTGACCGAGCCGAGGTCCACGCCGTGCTCGCCGGCGAGCTTGCGGACCAGCGGGGTCACGTAACCGGCCGCCTGCTCGCCCCCGGCGACCGGCGCCGCCACCCGCGGCGGGGTCGGCGCCGGCGGCTGCGCGGCCTGCTCGACCTTGGCCGGCTGCGGCGCGGTCTCGGCCTCCGCAGCCGGCTCGTTGTACGACACGCCTGGCGTCGGCTCGGACACCTGCGGCTCGGGCTGGGCCGGCGGCGCAGCCGCGGGCGCGGGCGTCGGCGTCGGCGTCGGCTTCGGCTGAGCCGGGGCACCACCGGCGGCACCGACGACGGCCAGCGTGGCGCCGACCTCGGCCGTCTCGTCCTCGGCGACCTTGATCTCCAGGAGGGTGCCGGCGACCGGCGACGGGATCTCGGTGTCCACCTTGTCGGTGGAGACCTCCAGCAGTGGCTCGTCCACCTCGACGGTCTCGCCGACCTGCTTGAGCCAGCGGGTGACCGTACCCTCGGTGACGCTCTCGCCGAGCGCCGGCATCTGCACCGGGGTGCCCGCACCCGACGGCGCCGGGGCGGCCGGGGCCGGCTCCTCGACGGCCGGCTGCTCCGCCTCGGCCTGCGGCTCCTCGGCCGCCTCGGCGGCCTCCTCGGCGGGGGCCGCCTGCGGGGCGGCACCGCCCCCGGCCGGCTCGCCCTCGCCCGAGATCACCGCCAGCTCGCTGCCGACCTCGGCCGTCTCGTCCTCGCCCACCACGATCCGGGTCAGCACGCCGGCCGCGGGGGACGGGATCTCGGTGTCGACCTTGTCGGTGGACACCTCGAGCAGCGGCTCGTCGACCTCGACGGTCTCACCCTCCTGCTTGAGCCAGCGCGTGACGGTGCCCTCGGTGACGCTCTCGCCGAGCCGGGGCATGGTGACCGATACCGGCATGTTCTCCAGACTCCTTCATTTCCCTGGTGGGGGGATCATCGCCCGTCGCCGGACGCCGCGAATACGTCGAGGTCAGGCGTGCGCGTGCAGCGGCTTGCCGGCGAGAGCCAGGTGCGCCTCGCCCAGGGCCTCGTTCTGCGTCGGGTGGGCGTGCACGAGCTGCGCCACCTCGCCCGGGTACGCCTCCCAGTTGTAGATCAGCTGCGCCTCGCCGACCAACTCGCCGACCCGGGCGCCGACCATGTGTACGCCGACCACCGGCCCGTCCTCGACCCGGACGAGCTTCACGAAGCCGGCCGTCTTGAGGATCTGGCTCTTGCCGTTGCCGCCGAGGTTGTAGTTGTAAGTCTTGATCTTGTCAGCACCGTACCGCTCCTTGGCCTTCGCCTCGGTGAGGCCGACCGAGGCCAGCTCCGGGTCGCAGTAGGTGACCCGCGGGATGCCCGCCTCGTCGATCACCGCCGGGCTCTGGCCGGCGATCTCCTCGGCGACGAAGATGCCCTGCTGGAAGCCGCGGTGGGCGAGCTGGAGGCCGGGCACGATGTCACCGACCGCGTAGACGTTCGGCACGCCGGTGCGCAGCCGCTCGTCGGTCAGCACGTAGCCGCGGTCCATCTTCACGCCCTGCTCCTCGTACCCGAGGTTGGCGGTGTTCGGACCACGGCCGACCGCGACCAGCAGCAGCTCGGCCTCGACGGTCTCGCCGCCGGCGATGGTCACCTTGACGCCGTTCGCGGTCTTCTCGACCTTCTCGAACGGCTTGCCGACCTTGAAGTTGATCTTCCGCTTGCGGAAGGCCCGCTCCAGCGCCTTCGACGACTCCTCGTCCTCGGCGGCGACCAGCCGGGGCAGCGCCTCGATGATGGTCACGTCCACGCCGAAGGACTTCCACACGCTGGCGAACTCAACGCCGATCACGCCGCCGCCGAGCACGATCGCCGAGGCCGGGACCCGGTCCAGGACCAGGGCGTGGTCGCTGGTGATGACCCGCTGGCCGTCGACCTCCAGGCCGGGCAGGCTCTTCGCGTACGAGCCGGAGGCCAGCACCACGTTGCGGCCGGTGTACCGCTTGCCGTCGACCTCGACCGTGTTCGGGGCGACCAGCCGGCCGTGCCCCTCGACGATGGTGATCGACTTGTTGCCCTTGAGCATGCCCTGCAGGCCCTTGTAGAGCCGGGAGATCACGCCGTCCTTGTACGAGTTGACCGCGGCCATGTCGATGCCGACCAGCTCGGCCTTGACGCCGAACTGCTCCGACTCGCGGGTCTGGTCGGCGATCTCCGCGGCGTGCAGCAGCGCCTTGGTCGGGATGCAGCCGTTGTGCAGGCAGGTGCCGCCGAGCTTGCTCTTCTCGACCAGCGCGACCGTCAGGCCCAGCTGGACGGCGCGCAGCGCGGTCGCGTAACCGCCGCTACCACCTCCGAGGATGACGATGTCGAAGGTTGCGTCGTTCGGCTCGCTCACGTCCAACTCCCAGGTCGCTTCACTGCATTCGGGGGTCACGGCGGGGTAACAGGGACACACCCCACCTCGGCCATCTTGTCACCACCGTGACGAACCTGCGTACCGAGGTGCCCAACGACACGTTCCGGCCACGTACCCTTGGCACCGAATTCTTGCAACCTGAACCGCGCGGCGCTTGAGCACGGCGTCCGTCCTTGCGGCCCCGGGGGCCGCAAGGGGAGGTTGAAAGGGTTCGCCGCTTTCGATGACGGACGGTGGGGAGACGGCTCGGTGGGACTGTTCCGGCGACGCAAGCAGGCACGCGCGGTTGACCCTGACCGTACGGCTAATCGCGCCGATCTGGAGCATTTGGAGAACTTTATCCGGACCCGTAAGGGGGTCGAAGCGTACATCGAGCCGCGCACCACGGTCACCGAGACCACGATCATCCTGATCGCCGACGACGGCGAGTGGACCCGGCGCCGCATCGACGGGCCGGACGGCGCGCGGCGTTTCGCGTACCGGCTGAGCATCCCGATCTACGACGTGGCGCTGATGGGCTACCCACAGCGGATGCGTGACTACAACGAGCGCCGCAAGCGCCGCCCCGAGCTGTACTGACCCTGCCGGGGCGCCGTCCGGGCAGGTGTTAAAAGGGGCCCCCTGCTATACGCCAGGCGTTAACAGGGGGCCCTTCCTTGCAGCTCAGCCGTTGGCGGCGACGTCGTCGATCAGGTGCAGCAGGGTGCGGACCGGGACGCCGGTGCCGCCCTTGGTCCAGTAGCCGGTCGGCTCGCCCGAGTGGTAGGCCGGCCCGGCGATGTCGATGTGCGCCCAGGCGACCTCGTCGGTGACGAACTCGCGCAGGAAGACGCCGCCCTGGAGCATGTGGCCGGCGCGGTCCATGCCGGCGTTGACCTGGGAGATGTCGGCCACCTCGGAGTCCATGCCCTTGCGCACGTCGTCCGGCAGCGGCATCGGCCAGGCCGGCTCGCCGACCGTGTCGCCGGCCTCGCGGACCCGCTCGCACAGCTCGGCGGTGCCCATCACGCCGGAGATCCGCTTGCCCAGCGCGACCACCTGCCCGCCGGTGAGGGTGGAGGTCTCGAAGAGGTAGTCGCAGCCGTCCTCACAGGCCCGGGCGATCGCGTCGGCCAGGATCATCCGGCCCTCGGCGTCGGTGTTGAGCACCTCCACCTTCTTGCCGTTGTACATGCTGATCACGTCGCCCGGCCGGTACGACGTCCCCGACGGCATGTTCTCCGCCATCGGCACGTACCCGGTCACCGCCACCGACGGCTTCAGCTCGGCCACCGCCAGCATGGTCGCGGCCACCGCCGCCGCCCCGGCCATGTCGGACTTCATCTCCCACATGCCCTGCGCGGGCTTGATCGAGATACCGCCGGTGTCGAAGGTGATGCCCTTACCGACCAGAGCCACCCGCTTGCCGTTGCCGCCGCCGTCGGGCGTCCAGGTCAGCTTCACCAGGCGCGGCGGGGCCTCCGAGCCCTGCCCGACGGCGGTGATGCCGCCGTAGCCGCCCTCGCGCAGCGCCACCTCGTCGAGCACCTCGACCTCTAGGCCCGCCGCCCGGGCGGCCTCGGCCACCGCGTCGGCGAAGGCCGGCGGGCGCAGCTCGTTCGGGGCGATGTTGACCCAGTCCCGGGTGCGCCGGACTGCGTCGGCGACCGTCCGCGTCCGGGTGATCTCGGCCTGCGCGTCCGCGTCCGCGGCGTCCGGCACGGCGATCAGCACCTCGGCCACCGGCTCTCGCCGGGTCGGCTGCGGCCGGGTCTTGTAGCCGGCGAAGCGGTAACCGCCCAGCAGCGCGCCCTCGGCGACCGCGCGCAGTGCGTCGGCGGCGTCCGCGTCGTCGGGCAGCGGCAGGGCGAGCGCCACCCGGGGCGCGCCGGCCAGGGCCCGTACGGCGGCCCCCGCGGCCCGCCGCAGCGTCTCCGGCGCGGGCGCGGCACCGCTGGGTTCCGGGCCGAGGCCGACCGCGGCGATCACCGGCGCGGTGACCGTGCCCAGCGTCGCCAACTTGATCACCTCGCCCGGACCACCGGTGGCGCCGAGCAGCGCCAGCGTCTCGGTCAGCTTGCCGTCGAAGGCGGCGGCGATGCTCTCCGCGCCGCTGGCGAGCAGCAGGGTGCCGGCGAGGCCGCTGGTGGCGGACGGTTCGCCGGTCGTACTGTGCACGCCGATCACGATCGCGTCGACGGCGAGTTCGGCGGGGTCGGTGTCGACCAGGCTCAGGGTGGTGCTGGGCGATGTCACGGAAGCTGCTCCCGGGCAGGCCGGGCCGGTCGCGTCGTCGCGTACCGGCGGTGGAGTTCCCCGGCGGATGATTACCCGCCGGGCGTCGGTGCTGGCCCGCCGACTAATCCGGCGGTCCCGCCGATGCTAACCAGACCGGTGCGTCCCGGTAAGTTCCCACCCATGACCGACGTGACCACCGACGCCGCCGCGACCCGGCTGCGTCGTTCCCCGCTGGCCGAGCGGCACACCGCGCTCGGCGCCAAGTTCGCCCCGTTCGGGGGCTGGGAGATGCCGCTGGAGTACGCCGGTGGCGGGGTGCTCCGGGAGCACACCGCGGTACGGACCGCGGTCGGCGTGTTCGACGTGTCGCACCTGGGCAAGGTGCGGGTGACCGGCCCGGGGGCGGCGGACTTCGTCAACGCCTGCCTCAGCAACGACCTGGGCCGGATCGGGCCGGGCCGGGCGCAGTACACCCTCTGCTGCGACGAGGCCACCGGCGGCGTGGTGGACGACATCATCGCCTACCTGTACGCGGACGACCACGTCTTCCTCATCCCGAACGCGGCGAACACCGCCGAGGTGGTGGGCCGGCTGCGCGCCGCCGCGCCGCCGCAGGTCACGGTCACCGACGAGCACGAGGCGTACGCCGTACTGGCGGTGCAGGGGCCGCGCTCGGCCGAACTGCTGGATGCGTTGGGGCTGCCCACCGAGCACGGGTACATGAGCTTCTCGCCGGCCACCCTCGACGGCGTCGAGCTGACCGTGTGCCGCACCGGCTACACCGGCGAGTTGGGCTACGAACTGGTGGTCCCGGCCGTTGACGCGGTGGCGGTCTGGGACGCCTTGTTCGCCGCCGAGCCGCAGCCGCAGGCGTGCGGGCTGGCCGCCCGGGACACGCTGCGCACCGAGATGGGGTACCCGCTGCACGGGCAGGACCTGTCGCTGGAGATCACCCCGGTGCAGGCCCGCTCGGGCTGGGCGGTGGGCTGGGACAAGCCGGCCTTCTGGGGCCGCGGCGCGCTGCTCGCGGAGAAGGCCGCCGGCCCCCGGCGTACGCTGCGCGGCCTGGAGGCCGTCGAACGGGCCATCCCGCGCCCCGGCATGGCGGTGTTCCACGGCGACAACCGGGTCGGCATCGTCACCAGCGGCACCTTCAGCCCGACCAGAAAGCAGGGCATCGCCCTCGCGCTGATCGACACCGCCCCCGCCCTCCCCGACGGCGCCGAACTGCACGTCGACATCCGCGGCCGCCGTGCCCCCATGCGCCTGACCCGCCCCCCCTTCACCCACCCCTCCGTCAAATAACCCCACCCACCCCCCACCCCAACCCCCTCCCACCCCACCCCATCACGGGTTGATCATGGAGTTAGCGGGGTTTCGATCTCCAAACCCTCGCTAAGTTCATGATCAACCAGCCGGTCGCTCGGGGGTGGGCGGGGCGGGGGAGGGATGGGGGTTAGGGGGTGGGGGGTTCGCCGGCGTCGAGGACGGCTTGGGTCCAGCCGCCTTCGATGACGCCGGTGCCGTCGAGGACGGCCCAGTCGACCACGTCGGTGGCTTCCACCACGACGGGGGAGCCGATCCGTACGGTCGGGTCGGTGTTGGCGTCGCTGGCGCTGGCGCCGATGATCCGCTCCGGCGAGTCCCAGGCGGTCACCCCGGCCCAGACGTACTCCGGGCCGTCGTCGCCGGGTAGCCCGTACTTGACCACCAGCTGGGTCTCCGGCGGTAGCTGGCCGGCGTGGAACCGGGCCCGGATGTCGCCGAGCCCGGCGCGGGCGGTGGCGATCGCCCGGCTCATCGCGTCACCCGGCCGGGCGTAGCGCACGTCGGGCTGGATGCCGGCGAACAGGGTGGCGCAGGCGGCGGCGAAGTACCGCCCGGGCGGGCCGGGATGCCCGGCCGGCGGGCGCAGGCTGAGGAACGAGTCGGCGTCCGGGTCGGTGGCCGGGTCCAGCTCCAGCCGGAGCAGCACCGGCGCGGTCGCCCCGTGCTGCTCCGGATTGCCGTACGCCACCGCGATGTCGTGCCCGGTCACCGTGGCCAGCACCGGCAGCTGCACGAACGCCGGCACCTCCTCGCCGGCCAGCCCGTCGGTCCAGTCCCGCAGCAGCCGGCGGGCGGCGCCGGTCATCACCGCACCCCAGGCCCGGGTGAGGTGGTCCGGCACGCCCTGGGTCTGCAACTCCAGCAGGCCGAAGCGGCGCAACCCCTTGGTGGTGAACCAGAGCCCGTCGGCGTCGGACGAGTACGGCACCAGCACCCAGTCGACCAGCCGGACCCGGCCCTCCGCGTCGGGCAGCGAACGCAGCGCCGCGGCCGGGTCCAGGAACTGCAACCCGAAGACGTCGACCACGTCGCCGTCCACCGCCTCGGCGACCGCCGCGGCCACCGCCCGGGCCGCCCACTCGTGCGCGGGCGGCCAGCCCGGCCGGTACTCGGCCTGCACCACCACCAGGTGGCTCGCCGCGGCCAGCCGGTCCAGCTGTGCCTCGGTGGCCCCGAACGCGGTGAGCAGGTCCGGCGGCAGCTCGGGGAACTCGCCGATCGGCCGGACGTCGACGCTCATCAGTGGGCTGTCCAGCATCTGCCGGGCCAGCCCGTGCACCGGCTCGGCCAGCCGGCCGGTCAGCCCCCGCACCGCGGTCCGTGCGCTGACCGCCGGCAGTCCCGCCGTCGGCACCAGGTACGTCGCATTCAGCGACTCCGGGACCGGAACGGGCAGGAAGTCGTCGGTGATGAGCATCTCGTCCCCCGGGTGGCCGCGCCGGTGCTGTCGTGGGAAGACGCTACCCGGCACCGGGCGCCCGGCTCAGCCGGACAGCACCAGTCCCAGGTAGACGAGCGTGGTGACCAGCTCGACGGTGGCGCCGAGCACGTCGCCGGTGATCCCACCGAGCCGGCGTACCACGTGGCGCAGCAGCCCGGCCGCGACGGCGAGTGCGGCCAGCACGACCAGCGGCCCCTGCCAGGGGCGGCCCGGCACGGCGGCGACCGCCAGCAGCGCGACGGCGGCCGTCCCGGCGGCCAGGGCGACCGGCCCGACGGTGCCGGCCACCAACGCGCCGAGTCCCTCCGGGCGGGCCGCCGGAACACCCCGCCGGCAGGCCAGGGCCACCCCGAGCCGACCGGCCGCGGTGGCCACCACGACCGCGGCGAGCGCCGCCGGGCGGGAACGGGCGGCCAACTCCGCCAGCGCAGCGGCCTGTACCAGCAGGACGAGTACCAGCGCGACCACACCGAACGGCCCCACGTCCGGCTTCTTCATGATCTCCAACGCGGCCGGCCCCCGCCGGTACGACCCGAGCGCGTCCACCGTGTCGGCCAGCCCGTCGAGGTGCAGTCCCCGGGTGAGCAGGGCACCCACGGCGACGGTCACCCCGGCGGCGACCAGCGGCGCGGTGAACGCGTCGAGCAGTAGCAGTACGCCCGCGAGCGGTAGCCCGAGCAGCGCACCGACCGCCGGGGCGAGGGCCATCGCCGTGCCGGCCGTGGCCCGGTCGATCCGGCCGGCCCGGACCGGTGCGATGGTGAAGGTGGTCAGCGCCAGCCGCGCCCCGTCACCGAGCCGGGGTCCAGAGGGGTCTCCCGACAGGCTCTCAGCCGGCACGCGAGCCGGAGTGGTCCGCCGCCTGGGCCGGTTCGGTGCTGGTCGGTCCCGGCCCTTCCGGCTCCGGCTCGCGGAAGTCGGGCTCGGCCTCCTCGACCGGCTCCGGCTCCGGCTCCTGCGGACCGGCACCGTCGGTGTCGGTGTCGGTGTCGGTGTCGGGGCGGGCCGGCAGGGCGGCGGCCAGCGTCAGCACCGACCGCAGCAGCGGCAGCACGGTCAGCGCGTTCGCCCCCTCGCCGAGGTCCAGCCGCAGCTCCGTGAGCGAGGTCAGGCCGAGCACGTCGGCGGCCAGCCGGACGGCGGGGTGCCCGCCGTGGTCGGCCAGCAGGCACCAGTGCCGGGCCTGCCCGGCCAGATCCCGGCTGACCAGCCCGGCCGCCACGCCGACCGGCCCGTCCAGCAGCACCGGAATCCGGCGGGCGGTCGCGCCGAGCAGGATGCCGGTGGCGATCGAGATGTCCCCACCGCCCAACTCGGCCAGTACGTCCTTGGCGTCCCGGGAGGAGCGACGGGTGCGGTGCAGCGCGTCCCGGACCGCCGCGCAGCGGGCCATCCACGCCACGTCGTCGATCTCGCCGCCCGCGGTTACCACCCGGGCGAGCACGGCGGGCGGCTCGGCACCGGCGGTCGCCGCCAGCACCGCGGCCGCCGCGGCGTCGGTGCCGGCACCGCACGCCGCCAGCACCAGCAGCTGTACGCCGGCATCCGCGGCCTCCTCGGCCAGCCGCCAGCCGTAGTGCAGGGCCGACTCGACCTGCTCGGCAGTCAGCGCCGGGCCGTGCTCGATGGGCGCGGCGGCGGGGGCGTCGACCACCTGCAGGCTCGCCCCGCTCTCGGCGGCCAGCCGGCCGAGTACGCCCTGACCGGCGCGGGCCTGGTCGGCCCGCCGGGCCGACTCCCCGGTCGCGTTGCCGGCGGCGGAGCCGCCGGCGTGGTCGCCGTGCAGCAGCAGCACCCGTACCGACTGCCAGGGTGCCGGGGTCGGCGTGCCCTGGGTGGCGGCGGCGAACGAGACCACCTGGTCCAGGACGCCGAGCCCGCCGCCCGGCACGTCAAGGGTGGCCAACCGGTCCACGGCCTGCGGGCCGGCGTACTCGTCGGGCATGGGCAGGTCCATGCCGGGCTGGATGACCTGGCCGGTGGTGTCCGCCGGCAGGGTCGCCGGCGCCGTCCTTCCGGTGGCCTCGCCGGCGGGCGCAAAGGTGGGTACCTGCGGCGTGGTCACCGGCGGCGAGGCCGGCAGCGGCGGCGCGGCGCCGTTGGTGGGCTGTACGCCCGCCGGACCGGCCTGCACGGGCACCGTCGTCCCCAGGCTGCTCGCGGCGGGCGCGCCAGGCGGAAGCGCGACGGCCGGCGCGGGCGCGGCGGTGGCCGGCTTCAGCCGGCACGGCTGGCCCGCGACCACCAGGACCACCGCGTCGCAGGCGTCGGCGATCGCCTGGTTGACCGTGCCGAGCGCGTCGGTGAACGCCCGGCCCAGCGGCGTGGCCGGCACCAGGGAGAGCCCGACCTCGGGGCTGACCAGCACCAGCCGTGCCGCGCAGGCGCGGACGGCGGCGGCCAGCTCGTCGATGGTGGCGGTGTCGTCGGCCGGCTGGTGGGCCGGGTCGAGCAGCACGGTCACCCAGCCGCCGAGGTCGTCGACCAGCAGCGTCTCGTCCGGCCGGGCGGCGGCGATCACGTCGGCGAGCCGGCGCGGGTCGGCCGCGGTCTCCTCGGTGCTCCAGGTCGCCGGCCGGCGGGCGCGGTGCGCGGCGATGCGCGCTGCCCACTCCGCGTCGTCGTCGCCTCCGCCGGTGGCGGTGGCCACGTACCGGACCGTGGCCGCGTCGGCCACCAGAGACTCGGCGAACTCGGACTTGCCGGACCGGATACCGCCGAGCACCAGGAGCGTGTTCCACCCGTCTAGGGACATGCCCGTACCTTACGGCCAGTCGGGCAGGACGGGCACCGCAGGTTGGCTGCGAAGCCCGCCACCCGGCACGCCTCAGTGCCGCCGCTCGGGTGCGTGGTACATGTAGTCGTTCGGGTTCACGTCCGCCCGCTTCGGATCCTCCTGCCAGGCACCTTCACCGGGGCGCGCGACCAGGGCGTCGATCAGTTCCTCCCGGTCCATCTCCCGGGCCCCCTCGATGCCGCCGTGCATGGCGATCTCGCGCAGCTCCGCCGTGTCCATCTCCGGTATCGGTTTGGTCATCGCCGTCCCCTGTCACCGAGTCGGTTCAGCAGAGGGCATACCCCGCCTCGGGGCGGTCAACCGCAGTGTTCGAAGGGACTGTTGTGGCTGGCGCCGCCGGCGGAGCCGCCCCACTTCACGCACACCCCGGCGGCGCTGGCCCGGACCGGTCCGGCGTAGTACTTGAACGAGCCGCTGTCGGTGGACCGGGCCCGGCCCTGCACCTCCAGGTAGGCCGACACCTGCGTCGCCTTGCCGACGTTGCTCTCCTTGAGCGTCACCACGCAGTTCGACCCGGTCCCCGCGTGGTAGAGCAACTGGACCTTGCCCTGCCGGCGGCCGCCGGCGGTCAGCGTCGCCGAGTTGATCACCTTGTACCCGCTGCCGCACGCCTGGACGGCGGTGTACGGGTTCGGTACCTCGGCAGCACCCGTGGTGGGCGCGGTGCTCGGCCGGGTCGGGGTGAGCGAGGGAGCGGGGGAGTTCGGCCCCGGCGTGGCCGTCGGCGCACTGCTCCGGCCCGGCGACGGGGTCGACACCGCCGTCGTCGCCGCACCGGGCGTGGCCGACCGGCTCTCCTGGGGCTCTCCGGTGCCGTCGGTGCCGGCACGCCGGGACGCCACCAGCCCCGGGTCGCCGATCAGCACGGGCGGGCTGGACGGTGCCGCGGCATCGTCGGTCGGCCGCAGCGCCGCCACGGCCGCCACCCCGGCCACGGTGGCGAGCACGACACCCGCCGCGGTGGCCAGCACGACCGGACGCCGGAAGCGGCGGCGCCGGTACCCGCTGGCCGGCGCCACCTGGGTGGTCGCCTCGGCTCGGGCGTCGACGGACCCGGTCGACGGCACCGGGGCGGGGAGCATTCCGCCCGGACGCGGGCCGGGCGCGGGCGACGGCGGTGCCGCCGCCCAGGGCGGCCCCGCGACGAGTGGCGCACCGCCCGCTGCCGCTCCGCCCGCTGCCGTGCCGCCGGCCCTGGTCGCGGCGTCGGCCAACTCCGCCCCGCTGGCGTGCCGGGCGCCCGGGTCTCTCGCCATCGCCCGGGACACCACGGCGGCCACCGACGCGGGGACGTCCGGCGGCAGCGGCGGCGGATCTTCCCGCAGGCGCCGCAGCGCCACGTCGAGCGGGTTGTCCCCGACGAACGGGGGCCGCCCGGCGAGACAGAGGTACGCCACGGCGCCGAGCGCGTAGATGTCGCTGGCACCGGAGATCGGCTGGCCGGCGGCCTGTTCGGGGGACATGAACGAGGCGGTGCCGAGCACCGTGTGGGCGGCGGTGATCCCCGCCGTCGCGCCGGACCGGGCGATGCCGAAGTCGACCAGCACCACCCGGCCGTCCGGCTTGACCAGCAGGTTGCCCGGCTTCACGTCACGGTGCACGATGCCGGCCAGGTGGGCGGCGTGCAACGCCTCGGCGGTCTGCGCCACGACGGACATGGTGGTGGCCGGATCCAGTCGCCCCACCCGCCGCAGCCGCGCGTTCAGCGGCTCGCCGTCCACGTACTCCATCACCAGGTAGTCGACGTGGTTGCCGTCGGCGAGCGCGGCCCGCCCGACGTCGTGCACCGCGACCACCCCGGGATGCCGCAGGGCCGCCAGCATCCGAGCCTCGGCCCGGAACCGGGTGGTGAACTCGGGGTCGGCGGTCAGCGCCGGCAACAGCACCTTGACCGCCACCTCCCGGCCCAGCAGGAGGTCCGTACACCGCCAGACCGCGCCCATTCCGCCGGTCGCGACCCGATCGCCCAGCTGATACCGCTCGCTGAGCACGCCCCCTTGAGTCAGCACCGGGTCACGGTACCGGCAGTCGATCTACGGCTCTGGCCCGGCCGCCCGGCTGCCCGGTCGCTCGGTCGCCGGGCGAGGGCAGGGCCGCCGCGCGTGCGGCCGACTACGCTGGCGAAGGTCCGTCCCACGGGACATCAGCGGCGAGGGGAGACGCGCACATGGCGTGGAGCTGGCGGTACGAGGGCACGAACGGCGAACCGGTCGACGGGCCGGCCGAGTCGTTCGGCAGCCAGGCGGACGCCGAGTCCTGGATCGGCCAGACCTGGCGGGAGCTCGCGGCGTCCGGCGTCACCTCGGTCGCGCTCGTCGAGGACGATCGGGTGGACTACCGGATGAGCCTGCTGCCCGTGGCCGAGTGATGACTTCCCGGGACGCCGAGCCGCTGGTGCTCGGGGTGCCCCGGGCGGCGTTCCGGCCCAGCCCGGTCTTCCTCGCCCTGGTCGCGCTGCTGGTGACCAGCGCCGTGCTGACCTGGCACGGGATCGGCAACGTCCGGCTCACCGTGTTCGGGTTCGTCGTCTCCGGCTGGCTGGTCTCGCTCTGCCTGCACGAGTACGCCCACGCCGTGGTCGCGTACCGGTCGGGCGACCGGGGAGTGGCGCACCGTGGCTACCTGACGCTCAACCCGCTGAAGTACAGCCATCCGCTGCTGTCCATCGCGCTGCCGGTGGTGGTGGTGCTGCTCGGCGGCATCGGCCTGCCGGGCGGCGCCGTCTGGGTGGACCGGCACGTGATTCCCGGGCGGCTGCGGCACACCCTGGTCAGCCTCGCCGGCCCGGCCACCAACGTGCTGTTCGCGCTGGTGCTGGTCGTGGTGCTGCGGCTCGGCGTGCCGGGCGGCGGTCCGGTGGAGTTCTGGGCCGCCGTGGCCCTGCTCGCCTTCCTCCAGCTCACCGCCAGCGTGCTCAACCTGTTGCCGGTGCCCGGACTGGACGGCGGCAACATGATCCAGCCGTGGTTGAACCCGCAGTGGCGGCGGATGTACGACCTGTTCGCGCCGTACGGCTTCATCCTGCTCTTCGCGCTGCTGTGGAATCCGACGATCGGCCGCTGGTTCTTCCGGTTCGTCTTCGCGATCGGCGACTTCCTCGGCCTGCCGCCCTGGCTCTACGCCACCGGCTTTGATCTGGTCCGCTTCTGGCAGAGCTGATCCGCGGCGCGACGCCCGGCTGGTAACCAGCTCGGCTCCCGGCGTGGACGGGAGACGCAGCGGCCCGGCCGGCGCGAGGAGCGCCGGCCGGGCCGGACCGGGTCAGGGCCGGGTGGCCGGCGACTCGGTACGCGCCGGGTCGCGCTCGGTCACCGGCTCGACGATCTCGTCGATCGCCTTGAGCAGGTCGGCGTCGAGCTTGACGCCGGCCGCCTTGACGTTGTCCCGCACCTGCTCGGGGCGGGTCGCCCCGACGATCGCCGAGGAGACGTTCGGGTTCTGCAGCACCCAGGCGATGGCCAGCTGGGCCATGCTCAGCCCCGCCTGGTCGGCCAACGGCCGCAGCCGCTGCACCCGGGTCAGCACGTCGTCGGTCAGCCACTTGGCGATGAAGCCGGCGCCGGACTTCTCGTCGGTGGCCCGGGAACCGGCCGGCGGCGGCTGGCCGGGGAGGTACTTGCCGGAGAGTACGCCCTGTGCCATCGGCGACCAGACGATCTGCCCGATGCCCAGCTCCTCGCTGGTGGGGACGACCTCGCTCTCGATGACCCGCCAGAGCATCGAGTACTGCGGCTGGCTGGACACCAGCGGGATGCGCAGTTCCCGGGCGAGGGCGTGGGCCTCCCGGATCTGCGACGCCTTCCACTCGGAGACGCCGATGTAGTGCGCCTTGCCGGAGTGCACGACGTCGGCGAACGCCTCCATCGTCTCCTCCAGCGGCGTGCTGTAGTCGTACCGGTGGGCCTGGTAGAGGTCCACGTAGTCGGTCCGCAGCCGGCGCAGGGAGCCGTTGATCGACTCCATGATGTGCTTACGGGACAGGCCCCGGTCGTTGCGACCCGGGCCGGTGGGCCAGTACACCTTGGTGAAGATCTCCAGGCCCTCGCGCCGCTCCTGCTCCAGCGCCCGGCCGAGCACGTCCTCGGCGCGGGTGCCGGCGTAGACGTCGGCGGTGTCGAAGGTGGTGATGCCCGCGTCGAGGGCGGCTCGGACGCAGGCGAAGGCGGCGTCCTCCTCGACCTGCGAGCCGTGGGTGATCCAGTTGCCGTACGAGATCTCGCTGACCATCAGGCCGGAGCGGCCCAGGTGTCGGAATTCCATGCCCTGACCCTAGCCCGCCCCTGGGGTCGGACCGCCACCGTGATCCAGTCCGCCCTGGGCGGACCACCGCCGCCGGCGTGGTGTTCAGTGCGGAAGCAGGGCGTGCCGCATGCTCCGGGCCAGCCATCGCCGGAACGTCTGCTCGTCCCAGCCCAGGCCGTCCACCATTGCGCCGTAGTGCGCCGGGTCGTTGTAGAACCACAGCTCGTCGACGGCACGCTCCATGTCGGAGCCTTGGCGCAGCGGGCCGAGGGTGCGTGCCCGTTCGACCACCATCCGGGCACCGGCGCGCCGGTTGCGCAGCAGGGTCTGCCAGATCTCGGCCGCCTCGGGTGACCCGTCGGCGGCCCGCCGTACCGTCTCGAACACCCGGGCCGCGCGGGCGCCGATCAGCGTGCACACGTCGGCGTACCCGTCGAGCACCCCGGCCGGGTCCGCCGCCTCCCACACCGGCCGGAACCACGGGCGTTGCGCGACCGGGACCGGTTCGTCGTCGCCGGCGAGAGCCTCGTCGAGCACCTGCCGCAGCAGTGCCGCCTTCGAGCCGAAGGCGGCGAAGACGGTCGGCCGGGCGACGCCCGCCGTGGCGGCGACGTCGGCCAGCGAGGTGGCGGTGTACCCCCGGTCGACGAACAGCTCGGTCGCGGCGGCGACCACCGCCTGCCGGGTACGCCGGGCGCTCTCCTCCCGGACCCGGGAGCGGTACGGCCGGGTCGGCTTTCCGTCCTTGACTTCACCCATGAGGCCGTCATACTAGCAATACATTCACTAGACACCGTGATATCGAATAGCGGCCGGCCATCGAATGGCTCGGGAAGTCGGCGGCCAGCCCAGGGGGAGGTCCCGTGTCCGTCCGTCCACAGCTGCTCCGCCGGGACGAGGGAGAGGCGTACTGGTTCCTCGGGAACCTGGTCACCGTCAAGGCGGCCGGTACGCACACCCGCGGGCAGCTCACCGTGGCCGAGTTCGTCAACCCACCCGGCTTCGCGCCTCCGCTGCACCGGCACCAGCTGGAGGACGAGATGTTCTACGTGATCTCCGGCTCCGCGGTGTTCCACTGCGCGGGGGAGGAACTGCGGGCCGGGCCGGGCGACTTCGTCCTGCTGCCGCTCGGGGTGCCGCACACCTTCGTGGTCGGTGCCGACGAGCCGCTACGGACGCTGCAGATCACCACACCCGCCGGGTTCGAGGGCTTCGCGGCCGAGGCCGGAATGCCGGCGGCGGAGCTGCGACTGCCGGATCCGGTGCCGGTCGACCCGGCCGCGTTGGGCCATGTCGCGGCCCGGCACGGCATCGAGCTGCTCGGACCGCCTCCCGGCCACCGACCGATCCCGACCCTCCCATCTGGAGACAGCCCATCATGACCGTGCCCTCAGTCGCACCCACCGCCGCGACCCTGCCTTGGCGGCAGTCCGCCGCCGGGGCCGGAACGCGGCTCACCATGACGTTCGCCCTGGCCCTGGCTCTTGGCCTGGCCGGTTGCGCGGACCAGCCGGCCACCCCGACGGGCCCGGACCAGTCCGCCCCCGCCGATGGCGGATCCGGGCCGGGCCGCGCCGCCGAGCAGATCGACGCCTGCCTGCTGCTGACCGACGCCGAGGTCACCGAGGTCATCGGACCGAACCCCGGCGGGGTGCCCGGCGCCGACGGCTGCGTGTGGGAGAACCCGGAGACCTCGCACTCGGTGACCCTCTCCGTCGGACGGCCCGGGACCGCCGTCGACGGGGTCCTCCCGCCGGCCGATGCCGTCCTCGGTGATCCCGAGGAAGGCCCCGACGGGATCCGGTTCTCCGTCGGCGAGGCCGAGTTCGCCAGCGGCGACCGGTACTGCACGTTGCGGGTGGTAACTAGCGTTGTCGACGACCGTGACCGGTCCACTATGATCCGGCTCACCGGTCTGGTCCGCGACCGGCTCTGAACCTCGGCCCGGGGGCGGCCCGAACGTGCCTGCCGGCATGACCGGCCCCAGCTGATTCCGGCCGGCGGCCGGGACCGAGGCGACGAGGTGGACAGATGCGCAGACGAGTGCTGGCCGGGCTGCTCGTGGTGCTGGTCACGGTCACCGGATGCACGCGGGGCGGAGCCGGTCAGACCGGGGCGCCCGACGTGGTCGTCGGCGGCCAGAAGCTGACCGAGCAGGAGTTCCGCTACGGTCAGGGCCCCCGACCGCACAAGGACGTCACCTACCAACCGGACGTGGTCCTCATCGAGGCCGGCGCGGAGGCGGTGCGGTCGGTCACCGTCGATGGGCTGACCTGGACGCTGGACGCCTCCGTGCGCGGAGTGTCGGACCTGGTGCCGGGCAAGGTCATGTTCGTGACCTCGCGCGGGGTGGGCCGGGTCGTGGACGTCCAGGAGGTGGGAAACAACCGGGCGGTCACCATTGCGCCGGTCGAACTCACCGAGGTGATCCGCGACGGCGAGTTCGCCAGCGACCAGCCGGTGTCGCTGGACGACCCGATCGTGTACAGCGACGAAGGTGCAATGTGGACCGACGAGAACACCGTCGCGGCCGCGTCGACACCGTCGCCCGCGGCGCGGACGGCGTCGTACCCCGGCCCCCCGGACCGGTCGGTGGGTGAGCCGGGTCCCGCGGAGGCCCTGGTACGTCCGGCGGCCCTCACCGCCGCCCGCCACGCCCCCGCCCAGCCGGATCCGGAACGCGTCGAGATGCCCCGTCCATCCGCCGGGTCGAAGGGCGTACGCAGCAACGGCTTCAACACCACCCCCCGGTGCTGCAGCGACGGCGTCGGCGCGGACATCGCGTACGACGATGGGCAGGTCCGGCTCCTCGCCACCGTCAAGCTGGCGATGCAGCGACCCTCGGCGCGGTTCCACCTGGCCATCTCCGGCGGCCGGGTGAGCGTGGCGGAGCTGCAGGTTTACGGCGGCGGTGGGCTCAACGTCAGCATCGAGGCGGCCAGCAGCGTCGGCACCGACTGGCAACTGCATCGGCACTTCACCATCCCGGTCGACTTCACCGTGCCGGTCGGCCTCGTCCTCGGGATTCCGTTCACCCTCAGCGTCACCCAGGAGGTGGTGGTTCAGACCGCCTTCAGTGCCAAGGACGGCAACCTGAGCGCCTCCGGCGCGTACGACCTCAGTGGTGCGCTCGGCTTCGGCTACCGCAACGGCGACTGGGGAGTGCACAAACCGGAAGGTCCCTTTGTCCGGTCCAGCCTGCTCGACTCGGTCCGGGGCATCTCGGTCGGCGCCAACGGTGTCGTGCTGACCTACAAGGCGACGTTCACCCTCGGTCTCGGTGCCCTCGGCTTCAAGGCGGGGCTCAACCTCGGGTTCGTCGTCGCCACCGGGGTGGCGCGCGGTTCGGCGCTCGCCCAGTTCTTCCCGCTCGCGCCGGGCACGCGCGGTATCGACTGTCGCGGCGCCAGCCTGGACATCGACCTGAACTACTCGGTGGGGTACACCATTCCGAAGCCGGTGCAGGAGGTAGTCAACTTCTTCCTGCGGATCTTCCAGGCGAAACCCATTCCGAGTTCGGGCGGGATCCCGAACCCGCCAGGCAAGTACCACCTCTGGGACAAGGAGCAGTACGAGCCGCAGGGCTGCAAGGCCTGACGGTCGCGGCCCGCCGGGTCAGAGCACCGGGTTGGCGTCCGCCAGCAGCGCCTCGATCTCCGCGACGACCTCGTCCGGGTTGCGGTAGATCGGGTCGATCAGCGGCTTGCCCCGCCGGTCGAGCGCACCCCAGCGCCCGCCGCCGTTGGTCGCCAGGAAAGCCACCGGGTGGATGAGCAGCACCGGGTGCGCCGGTGCGACGATCACCTGGCCGGTACGGTCCACCACGCCCTTGCGGCCGGCCAGCTCGACCACGGCCAGACCCTCGTCGGTGAAGCCGTCGACGTAGCGGCCGTCCGCGAGGGTGGTGTGAAAACCGTGGTAGCGGGTGGGCACCACGATCCGACCGGTCCGGTCGACGGCGCCCCATCCCTCCCGGCGGACCGCCGCCACGCCTCGGCGGAACGGCCGTACGTCGGCGAAGCCGGGCGGCACGACCACCTCACCGGAGATGTCGACGGCCAGCCAGCCACTCTGGTCGCGTACCACCCAGGCCAGCCCGTCGGAGAACGGCCGGGCCGCCAGGTAGGTCGGCCCGACCACCGTCTGGCCGGTCAGGTCGATCAGCGACCACCGGTCGGTCTCCGGCCCGCGTACCCAGGCCAGTCCGTCCCGGAACGGCTGCGCCTCGGCGTACCGGGCCGGCACCGCCATGTCGCCCTCGGCGTCCGCGTAACCCCACAGGCCCTGGCCGCCGTCGCGGGCGGGCATCGGCGTCCGGTCCCGCTCCAGGATCTCGTCCCAGCTGCGTGGGTACGGCCCGAAGTCGTTCTCCGCGGCTCGGACGGCGATCGCGTCCAGTCCGATCCGGACCCGGGCCAGCAGTTCGGCGTCGCCCTCGCCGCGCAGGTCGAGGGCCCGCTCGAAGTGGTGGCACGACTCGATCAGCCGGCCCTGGTCGTAGCAGCAGCGGGCGGCGTGCTCGTGCAGGGCGGCGCGCAGCCGGTCGGGTAGCTCGACCGAGTTGGCCTCGGCGAACAGTCGGTCCGCCTCGGCGAAGTCGCCCCGCCAGCGCAGCACGTGCGCGAGCCGCGCCTGGGCCAGCGCGACGCGGCGAAGTTCCCCGGTCGCCTCGGCGTAGGTCAGCGCCATGCGTCCGTCGGCCAGCGCGTCGTCGAGGTCGCCGAGGACGCGCGAGGCCACCGCCCGCAGGCTCAGCAGCCGGGCCCGGGAACGGTTGTCGAGGGCCGTGGCGAGCTTGTCGGTGAGCCGTTGCCGGACGGTCCGCAGTTCCTCCGGGTCGTCCACCATCTCCCGCAGCGTCTTCGAGTCGAGATTCCAGCGGTACGTCGCCAACACCTGCTCGGGGTCGGCCTGCGGCTCGGGTACCGGCTCGGCCTCGTCTGTCGTCCCGGACGCCTGCTCACCGTCCGTCGGCGCTGCCCCGTCGACGGGCGGTCCCGAGACGGGTGGTGCCGAGACGGGTGGTGCCGAGACGGGCGGTCCCGAGGCGGGCGGTTCCGAGGCGGGCGGTTCCGAGGCGGGCGGTGCCGAGACCGGCGGTGCCGAGTCGGGTGGTGCGGGCGATGTGGTGTCGGCCGGTGGCGCGGAGACCGGTGGTGCGGAGACGGGCGATGCGGTGTCAGCCGGTGGTGCGGAGACGGGTGGTGCGGGCGATGTGGTGTCAGCCGGTGGCGCGGAATCCAGTGGTGCCGGTGGTGCGGAGACCGGTGGTGCCGGTGGTGCGGAGACCGGTGGTGCCGGTGGTGCGGAGACCGGTGGTGCCGGCCTTGCGGAGAAGGGTGGCGCGGAAACGGGCGGCGCGGAGAGCACCGGTGGCGCGGGTGGCGCGGAGACCGGTGGTGCGGAGACGGGCGATGCGGTGTCAGCCGGTGGTGCGGAGACGGGTGGTGCGGGCGGTGCGGAGGCGCGTGGTGCCAGCGGGGTCGGGGTCGGCGGTCCTACCGCCGGTGGCGCGGAGACCGATGCCGCCGGAGGTGCGGAGACGGGTGGAACTGACAGCGGAGGAACCGGTGGCGGTGCGGCGCCCGGTGGAGGCGGCGGTGTCGAGTAGGACGGTCCTGCGGCCGGCGGCGCTGAGATCGGTGGCACTACCGGCGCGGGGACGGGCGCTGCCGGCCGTATGGAAACCGACGGTGCGGAGATCGGCGGTGCCGGTGGCGCGGAAACCGGCGGTGCCGGTGGGGCGGAGGCCGGCGGTCCGGATACCGGGGCTGCTGGCGGCGTGGAGTTCGAGTTCGACGGTACGGGTGGTGCGGAGACCGGCGTGGTGACGGCTGGCGCCGGAGTGCCCGGCGGCGCGGAGACGGGCAGCGTGGCGATCGGTGGTGCGGCGTTCGGCGATCCGGAGACCGGTGGCGCCGAGACCGGCCGGCCGGAGGCCGGTGGCGCGGCGATCGGTGGCGCGGAGACGGGTGGTGCCAATGACGGCGGGCCGGCATGCGCGGAGATCGGCTCGGCCGACTCGGCGGTCGGGCGAGCCGGGTCGTGCGCGACGGGCGGCTCGGCGGAGGGGCGCGCGGGGACGGTCTCCCCGGTGGGCGCGTGGCGGTCCGGTGCGGCGGACGGGCCCGGCGTGGACGGCCCGAACCATCCCTGCGGACTCTCGGTCGGCGGTGGAGCCGGCGCGGGGCCGGGCTCGGGCGGCGGCGAGAGGTACCGGGGCGGTTCAGGGGCGGTGCGTGCGGCGGGTGTCGGTTCCGGCGTGGGGGCCGCCGGGCCGCGCCGGGCGGCGGGCGGTGCGGGTGGGAAACCTGCCGGGCGGTCGTCGGCGCCCCGGGTACCGGTGTCGCCGCCGGTCCAGCCGTCCGGCGGTGCTGCCGACGGACCCATCGGTGGCTGCTTGGCGGCGGGGCGTGGGGCTCGGGCCGGGGGCTCCGGCACCGGTCCCGGCGCCACCGGCGCGGAGATGGGCCGGTGGGTGGGCGGCGCCGAGATGGGCCGGTGGATGGGTGGCCCGGAGTCGGGCCGGTGGGTGGGTGGCGCGGAGACCGGTCGAGACGCCGGTGGCGTGGAGACCGGCCGGGACGCCGGTGGCGTGGAGACCGGCCGGGACGCGGGTGGCCCGGCTGCGGGCGGCGTAGCGGCGACCGGCGGCGGCGTGGCCACGAGCGGTTGGTCGTGCAGGGGCGCGGGGCGAACCTGGTGCTCGTGCAGCGGCGCCGGGCGGACCTCGTGCTGGTGCAGTGGCGCCGGCCGCACCGTGTCTCCGGCCGGTGTCCGGTCGGTGCCGGAGGCAACGGGCCGATCCCGGTGTGGACCGGCCACGTCGGGCCGGTTCTGGTCTGGGCGCGCGGCGGGATGCCGGTCCTGGTCGGGACGCGGGGCGGGGTGCCGCTCCCGGCCCGGGGTGTCGGTCCAGTCCCGGGCCACGGCCGGGGAGGTGGGCCGGTCCCGGTACGGGTCGGGCGGGTCGGATCGGCCGCGTTCCGGCACCGCGGAGACCGGCCGGGCCCGCCCGGCGGCGGGTGGGACGGGCCGGTCGTGCTCCGGGGCGGGGGAGACCGGCCGGGCCGGTGAGACCGGCCGGTCGGGAACCACCGACAGGTGGGGCCGGCCCGGTCGGGCCGCGTCGCGGTCGGGAGCGGGTGAGACGGGACGGTCGACGTCGGGTCGCTGGGCGGCCGGCCGGTCGGCCGGGAGCCGTTCCGGTCCGGGTGCCTCCGGTGGGGCGGCCGGCCTCCGGTCGTCAGGGTGCGGAGCGTCGGCCCCGTGCCGGGGCGGGGTGGTGGGCCGCTGGTACTCGCGGTGGTCCCGGCCGGTGCCCGGACGCAGCGGACCCGGCGCCGGCCAGGGCAGGTCACCACGCGG
The DNA here is from genome assembly GCA_005402585.1 of Micromonosporaceae bacterium KJ-029. GTDB lineage: Bacteria > Actinomycetota > Actinomycetes > Mycobacteriales > Micromonosporaceae > Micromonospora. Next base: position 86,066 of record BIFP01000067.1, read on the forward strand.
CGGCGCGTCGTACGCCTGGGGATCCTGCGGCGATGGCTCCGGACGAACCCGCTCGGGGCGGCCCCACTCGTCGCGGGGTCCGCCCGAGCGGACCGGCTCGTCGTCGACGAAGCCGTCCGGGTACGGCGCACCGTCCGGATCGCCGATGCTGAACTCTTCCCGGTAGCCGTCCACCACCGGGCCGTCGTCGTTCGCGGGCTGGCCGGGATGGCGGCTCCACTGGTACCGGGGGCGCTGGGCGGAGTCGCCGCCCGGCTGGCGGTCGGGACCGTCGGCCGGGCGCCGCGCCGCTGCGGGCCGGCGCGTCTCCTCGCCCGGCTCCGGCACCCAACCGGGGTCCTGCCGTCCGGCGGGTGACACCGGTGTGCCGCGGAAACGGTACTGGTCACGGTCGGTCGGCTCGGACCGCTGTGGCGGATGGGCGTACCGGTCCGGATCGTGCCGGTCGCGCCGCTCAGGGTCGCGCCGCTCAGGGTCGCGCCGCTCAGGGTCGCGCCGCTCAGGGTCGCGCCGCTCAGGGTCGCGCCGCTCAGGGTCGCGCCGGTCAGGGTCGCGCCGCTCAGGGTCGCGGCGGGCGTACCGGTCCGGGTCGCGTTGGCCGTACCGGTCGGGGTCGCGGTCGCGTTGGCCGTACCGGTCGGCGTCGCGTCGGTCCGGGTCGCGCTGGGCGTACCGGTCCGCGTCGCGGTCGCGCTGGGCGTACCGGCCGGGGTCGCGTCCGTCTGGGTCGCGCTGGGCGTACCGGTCGGAGTCACGTCGGTCGGGGGCGCGGTGGTCGCGTCCGGCAGGCGCGCCGGGGGCGGCGGTCCTGCCCTGGGGGCCGACGTCGGACCAGGTCACCCCGTCGCGCCCGCGCGCCGGCTCGGCGTGGCGGGACCGGCGGCCCTCCTCGCGGGGCTGTTCGGTTCGGGGGCCGGGGTACGACTGCCGGTCGTACGGTCGGGCATCGTTGGTGCCGTCGTGGCGCCACGGGTCGGGCACCTCATGCTGGCCCGGCCAGCCGTCCGGCTCGTCGGCCCAGGACCGGCCCACGTACGTACCGTCGGGTCTGGTCGGTGCCAGCGGAGGTACCTCGGCCCGCCCGACGGCGCTCGCCCGACCTCGCGCGGGCGGTGGCTGATGGTCGATGCCGATGTCGCCCGGATAGCGTTGGCCAGGGAACTGTGGGTGCCACTCGCTTGTCGGCTCGACGACCCAGGATGGCTCGGCGGGATCGTGCCACCGGTCGGCGTAGCCGCGACTCATCCGCCGGACCCGTCGTTGCGGCCAGGACGCCGGGGGGAGGCGGCGCCGGCCGCGACACGGGAACCCTCGACCGACCCGGTGGAGGCGGCGACAGCGGACCGTCCACAGCCGCTCGCGGTGACGCACCGGGCCCGCATCCGCCCGCTCACGGCCGCGCCCCGGTGGTCGGCTCGCGTCCGCTCGCTCACGGCGATGTCACCTCGTCGGAAATGGTCGCGCTGGGCACCCCGGGGGACCGGTGAAGTCGCATGTCCCGGCACCGAATGGCTGCGGAAGGAGGGTAGCGGCGCGGGCTCGGTCACCGCCACTGCGGCACCCTCCCCTGAACCCAAACGTTATCCTATTGATCCGGACATTTAGGGCTTTGGCTGGATCGGACTTCCGACGATACTGCACCCATCGTCAGCCTGCGGTCGCCACGCTCGTGTCGCCAGTTCAGGGATGCTCCATGACCAGCACGGCGAAGGTGCCCGGTTCGAGGGCCTCGTAGCGGTGCGCCGCGTCGCCGGGGAAGGTGGCGTAGTCCCCGGGGCCGAGTTCCACCTGGTCGTGCTCGGGCCCGCAGCGCAGCCGGCCGGAGCCCACCACCAGGTGCTCGACACTGCGTGGGGTGTGCGGGTCGGCGGTGCGTACCCGCCCGGGCTCCAACGCGATCAGGTAGACGTCGCGCCGGGAGTGCGCGGTGCCGGCGGTGAGCAGCGTGCAGGTGAGGTCGGCGTGCTCGGAGCGGATCCGTGGGCCGTCGCCGGCCCGGATCACGCGCACGCCGGCCGCCGGCGGCTCGACCAGGCGGCTGAACGGCACGTCGAGCGCCACGCCGAGCGCCCACAGTGTCTCCACACTCGGGTTGCCCACGCCGGATTCGAGCTGGGACAGCGTCGACTTGGCGATTCCGGCCCGGCGGGCGAGTTCGGTCAGGGAGATGCCGACCCGCTTGCGCTCGTACCGCAGGGCTGCGGCGATGGTGGCCAGCGGGGGAGTGGGATCGGGGGACATGTTCGCTCCGTCGGTCAGCTGTTCTATTTGACGAACGGCAGGGGCGTGTTCATCATGATGGACCATGCGTACGCCAGAACGAACGCCGGGGGCCGGGATGCTCCGCGACGTCGCCGCCATCGGGGCGGCGATGGTGGCGGTGGGTGCCTCGTTCGGCGCGGTCGCCGTTGCTGCCGGGCTACCCGGCTGGGCGGTCGTTGCCATGTCCCTGCTGGTCTACGCCGGTGGCGCGCAGTTCATGGCGGTCGGGCTGGTGGCGGCCGGTAGCCCGGTGGCCGCCGTTCTCGCCGGGCTGCTGCTCAACGCCCGGCACCTGCCCTTCGGGCTGACCCTCGGCGACACGATCGGGCGCCGGCTCCGGCACCGCCTGCTCGGCAGTCACCTCATGACCGACGAGGCGACCGCCTTCACGCTGGCCCGGCCGGCCGGCGCGGTCCGGCGGCGGGCGTTCTGGCTCGCCGGCATCCTGCTGTTCCTGGCCTGGAACGCCGGCACCGTACTTGGCGTGCTGGCCGGCGGGGTGGTCGGCGATCCGGCGGCGCTCGGGCTGGACGCCGCGTTCCCGGCCGGCCTGATCGCCCTGCTGCTGCCCACGCTGCGGGACCGTGACACCCGGCGGGCGGCGGTGGCCGGTGCCGTGGTGGCGGTGCTGACCACGCCGTTGCTGCCGGCCGGCCTGCCGGTGCTGCTCGCGCTGGCCGGGCCGGCGCTGCTGGCCGTACGCCAGCTCAGGCGGCGGGCGTCGGTCGCGGCCGGGGAGACCGGTCCATCGGTGACCGGCGATCCTGTCGGGTCCGCCCAGCCGAGGGGCGAGGCCGACGTCCGGCCGGCCGACGCGATGCCGGCCGAGGTGGTGACGGCCGAGGTGGTGCCGGCTGGCCGGAAGAAGGAGTCCTCGTGCTGATTGCGGTGATCTTGGCGCTGGCCGTCGGGACGTACGGCTTCCGGGTGGCCGGGGTGTTGCTGCGCGACCGGCTCGACCTGCCCGCGTGGGCGCGGCAGCTGCTGCCAGTCGGCGCGGCGGCGTTGCTGGCGGCGCTGGCGGCCACCGCGGCGCTGACCGAGGTCGGCCGGTTCGCCGGCTGGGCCCGCCCGGCCGGGGTACTGGTGGGGGTGTTGCTGGCCTGGCGGCGGGCGCCGTTCGTGGTGGTGATCCTCGCCGCCGCCGGTACCGCGGCGCTGCTCCGCCTGCTCGGTGCCCCCTGAGCGAGACCGCGCGCTGAGCCGCCGGTCAGACCGGGTCGCCGATGGCGACCCGGGGCTCCGGGGTACGCAGCTTCCGGAAGGTGATCGCCCGCATGATCGCGTAGAGGTACAGCGAGCCCATCCGCTGGCCGCTGTTCGGGAAGCGGGTCCGGACCAGCTTCTTGATCTTGCGTGAGATGAGGATCGAGTCGATCACCACGCCGATGGCCAGCGCGCCCCAGAGCAGGTTGGAGGCCAGCCGGACCACCGGGGGCATCGCCTGGTTCGAGCCGATCAGCACGACCAGCGCGCCGCCGAAGAACCAGGTGCCGACGGTACGCCGGGAGTCGACCACGTTGCGCGCCAGCAGCCGCTCCGGGCCCTGGTCGCGGGGGCCACCCTCGCGCCGGAACTCGGCCGCCGCCTCGGCGCGGCGGGCCCGCCGCTGCACCTTCGCCTCTTCCTTGGTCAGCGGCTTGACCGCGCCGGCCGGCCGGCGGCCGGTGACGGGCCGCTTGGGCGTCTCCCGCCCCTTGCCCGGGGTGTAGCCACGGGGACGGGCGGCCTCGGCCGACTCCTCCTCCGGGGTCACCGGGTCGGTGGCAGGGGCGGCGAGGTCGGCGGACTTGCGGCGAAACAGCGACGGCACGCGGCAAGGGTAGCCAACGCCACGCGACCGGTGCACATCGCGGGTGCACCGGTCGCGTGGCGTTGGGCCGTGACTGTGGCCGGGATTACGGCCGCTCGACGAGCGCGCCGAGGTCGGCGAGCTTGGCCTCGAAGTCCTCGTAGCCCCGGTTGATCAGGTCGACGCCGTACACCCGGGAGGTGCCCTCGGCGGCCAGCGCGGCGATCAGGTGGCTGAAGCCGGCCCGCAGGTCGGGGATGACCAGGTCGGCGGCGTGCAGCTTGCTCGGCCCGGCGATCACCGCCGAGTGCTTGAAGTTGCGCCGGCCGAAGCGGCACGGCGTGCCGCCCAGGCAGTCCCGATAGACCTGGATGTTCGCGCCCATCGAGTTGAGCGCCTCGGTGTAGCCGAGCCGCTGCTCGTAGACCGTCTCGTGGACGATCGACAGGCCACGGGCCTGAGTCAGCGCCACCACCAGCGGCTGCTGCCAGTCGGTCATGAAGCCCGGGTGCACGTCGGTCTCCAGGGCCACCGCGTTGAGTTCGCCACCTGGGTGCCAGAACCGGATGCCGCCCTCCTGGCCCGGGTGGCCCAGCTTCGGCGGCCGGGCGTCGGTCACCTCGTACTCGCCGCCGACCGAGCGGAAGACGTTGAGGAAGGTCATCATGTCGGCCTGCTCGGCGCCGAGCACCTCGACGTGGCCGCGGGTGGCCAGCGCCGCCGCGGCCCAGCTCGCCGCCTCGATCCGGTCCGGGATCGGCCGGTGGGTGTAGCCGTGCAGCCTCGGCACGCCCTGGATCTCGATCACCCGGTCGGTGTGCACCTTGATGATCGCGCCCATCTTCTGCAGGACGCAGATCAGGTCGATGATCTCCGGCTCCACGGCGGCGTTGCGCAGCTCGGTGACGCCCTCGGCCATCACCGCGGTGAGCAGCACCTGCTCGGTCGCGCCCACGCTCGGGTAGGGCAGCGCGAACTTGGTGCCGTGCAGGCCGTTCGGCGCGGACAGGTGCAGCCCTTCGGGGGTCTTTTCGACAGTGGCGCCGAACTCCCGTAGCGCCTGCAGGTGGAAGTCGATCGGCCGTGGCCCGATGTGGCAGCCGCCGAGGTCCGGGATGAAGGCGTGCCCGAGGCGGTGCAGCAGCGGCCCGCAGAACAGGATCGGAATCCGGCTGGACCCGGCGTGCACGTTGATCTGGTCGGTGCTGGCGCTCTCGACGTTGGCGGGGTCGAAGACCAGCTCGCCGTCCTCGTCGCCATCGGTGACCTTGACGCCGTGCAGCCCGAGCAGACCCCGGACCACCTCCACGTCACGGATCTTCGGTACGTCGAACAACCGGCTCGGGGAGTCACCGAGCAGCGCGGCGACCATCGCCTTGGAGACCAGGTTCTTCGCGCCGCGCACGCGGATCCGCCCTTGCAGCGGGGTGCCTCCGTGTACGACCAGGACGTCGTCGGTCAACGCAACCTCCAGCGCGTGCGTGCTGCCGTTTTGATGTGGGGACACCGCGGATCGCTACCCGGAAAGCGGTCATGCCCAAACGCCCGCACCCGCGTGTGTCGTCGCCCGGCAGCATAGCCCTCCGTGATGAGAATGGATCCGGTCACACCGCCGTGGAGGGTATTTATCGGTGATCCGGCACTTTCGTGTACCTGTGACCTCACTGAGGGTGATGACTCTCCCCGGCTACGCGCCGGGTAGCGCGAGCATCTGGTCCAGCGCCACCCGGGCGTGGTGCGCGGTGTCGGCGTCGACGGTGATCTGGTTGACCACGCGACCGGCGACCAGCTCCTCCAACGCCCAGACCAGGTGGGGCAGGTCGATGCGGTTCATGGTCGAGCAGTAGCAGACCGCCCGGTCCAGGAACATGATCTGCTTGTCCGGGTGGGCCAGCGCGAGCCGGCGGACCAGGTTCAGCTCGGTGCCGACCGCCCACGCGGAACCGGCCGGCGCCGCCTCGATGGTGCGGATGATGTACTCGGTCGAGCCCACCAGATCGGCGGCCTTGACCACCTCGTGCCGGCACTCGGGGTGCACCAGCACGTTGACCCCGGGCACCCGCTCACGGACATCGTTCACGCTCTCCAGGGTGAACCGGCCGTGCACCGAGCAGTGCCCGCGCCAAAGGATCATCCGGGCGTCGCGCAGCTGTTCCGGCGTCAGCCCACCGCCCGGCTTGTGCGGGTCGTAGAGCACGCAGTCGTCCAGCGAGAGGCCCATCTCCAGCACCGCCGTGTTGCGGCCGAGGTGCTGGTCGGGCAGGAAGAGCACCTTCTCGCCCTGCTGGTACGCCCACTCCAGGGCCCGCTTCGCGTTCGACGAGGTGCACACCACCCCGCCGTTGCGGCCGACGAAGCCCTTGATGTCCGCCGAGGAGTTCATGTAAGTCACCGGGACGGTCCGCTCGGCGACACCCAGCTCGGTGAGCACGTCCCAGGCGTTCTCGACCTGCGACAGCACGGCCATGTCCGCCATCGAGCAGCCGGCCGCCAGGTCGGGCAGGACGACCTTCTGCGCGTCGGTGGTGAGGATGTCGGCGCTCTCGGCCATGAAGTGCACGCCGCAGAAGACGATGTACTCCGCGTCCGGCCGCGCGGCGGCCTCGCGGGCCAGCTTGAACGAGTCACCGGTCACGTCGGCGAACTGGATCACCTCGTCGCGCTGGTAGTGGTGGCCCAGCACGAAGACCTTGTCGCCCAGCGCCGCCTTGGCGGCGGTCGCCCGGGCCACCAGGTCGGGGTCGCTCGGCGCCGGCAGGTCACCCGGACACTCCACGCCGCGTTCGGTGGCGGGGTCGCTGCCGCGGCCGAGAAGCAGCAGCGCAGTGGCGGTGTTGGAGGGCTCAACCCAGGTCGACGTCACGCACTCCATGGTCCCACAGCGTGACCGCCGCGCCGCCCCAGCCGGTGTGGGCTGCCACACTGCCAGGCATGCGCGTACTGCTCTGCCCGGACAAGTTCGCCGGTACGCTGCCGGCCCCCGAGGTCGCCGCCGCGGTGGCCGACGGCTGGCGGGAGGTCGCCCCCGGCGACGACCTGCTGGTCAAGCCGCTGGCCGACGGGGGGCCCGGGTTCCTCGACGTGCTCGCCGAGGCGCTGCCCGGACGCCGGGTGCCGGTGCGGACGGTCGATCCGCTGGGCCGCCCGGCCGACGGTGAGATGCTGCTCACCGACGACGGCGCGACCGCGTGGCTGGAGAGCGCGCAGGCGTGCGGGCTGCACCTGCTCGACGCCGACGAGCGTGACCCGAAGGCCACCACCTCGTACGGCCTGGGGCTACTGATCGCCGCCGCGGTCGAGGCCGGCGCCCGCACCGTGATCGTCGGGCTGGGCGGCTCGGCGACCAACGACGGCGGCGCGGGGATGCTCACCGCGCTCGGTGCCGTCCCGCTGGACGGCACCGGGATGGCCCTGCCGTACGGCGGTGCCGCGCTGGCCGCCGTGGCGGGGCTCGACGGCGTGCCCCGGCTGCGCGAGGCCCGGCTGGTCGCCGCCACCGATGTCGACAACCCGCTGCTCGGGCTGCACGGGGCGAGCAACGTCTTCGGGCCGCAGAAGGGTGCCGACCGCGCCGACGTACTGCTGCTCGACGGCGCGTTGCAGCGCTGGGCCGAGGTGCTGGAGCGGGACCTGCCGGGCTGCCCCGCCGGGCTGGGCGCGCTGCCCGGCGGCGGCGCGGCCGGCGGCATCGGGGCGGCCCTGCTGGCCCTCGGCGGCCGGTCCGAGTCGGGGATCGGCCTGGTCAGCCGGGCCATCGGGCTGGACACCGTGCTCGACGAGGTCGATCTGGTGGTCACCGGGGAGGGCAAGTTCGACCACCAGTCGCTGCGCGGCAAGGTTGTCGCCGGAGTGGCCGGCGCGGCCCGGGACCGGGGCGTACCCTGCGTGGTGCTGGCCGGCCAGGTGAGCACCGGGCGGCGGGAGGCGGCGACGGTCGGCGTGACCGACGCGTACAGCCTGGTGGAGCACTTCGGCGGTGAGGAGCACGGCGGCCTGGCCGCGGCCCTGGACCGCCCGGCGGAGGGGCTGCGGGCGCTCGGCGCCCGGTTGGCCCGGCAGTGGAGCCGCTGACCGCCGCGAGAAGCCCGTACGCCGAGGGCATGCATGCCGGCTGGTCACACCGCCGGGTGCGCCGGCCGCGGGCGACCTACAATCGAAAACTGGACCACTGTGGGAATCGCTGACCGGCGGCTGACGTTGGCCAGGGGAGACCACACCGAACGCGCGCAGGGAGAATTCCACGTGACCACGCCAGCGCAGACCGAGTCGACCGAGGCCAAGGCCCCCACGTCCGTCGTCCTCACCGACGTCGCGGCGCAGAAGGTCAAGGCCCTGATCGAGCAGGAGGGCCGTGACGACCTGCGGCTCCGGGTCGCCGTGCAGCCGGGCGGCTGCTCCGGCCTGCGGTACCAGCTCTTCTTCGACGAGCGTTCGCTCGACGGTGACATCGTCACCGACTACGACGGTGTCGAGGTCGTCGTCGACCGGATGAGCGCCCCTTACCTGACCGGCGCCACGATCGACTTCGCCGACCGGATCGACGCCCAGGGCTTCACCATCGACAACCCCAACGCGGGCAACTCCTGCGCCTGTGGTGACTCCTTCAGCTGAGTCTCACCACGACTCTCTCCACGACGGCGGGGCGGTCCGGAGGCCGCCCCGCCGTCGCATCCACCCAGCCCAGCCGCGTTGATCATGAAGTTGACGGGTGTTTTGGAGATCGAAAACCCCGCCAACTTCATGATCAACGGAGGTTCGGGTGGTGGTCCGGTGCCCGTCGATGATGGCTGGGTGGTCGGCGGGGCGGGGGTGGCCGGCGAGGTGTCCGGGGTCTGACGGGCCGGTCGCTGGGAGGTTACCGGGCCGGTAGTCTGACCGCGCCCCGCTCCCGACCCCGAGGGTTGCCATGAAGATCGCCGTGACCGGCTCGATCGCCACCGACCACCTGATGAGCTTCCCCGGCCGGTTCGCCGACCAGCTCATCGCCGACCAGCTGCACAAGGTCTCACTCTCCTTCCTGGTGGACGACCTGGTGCTGCGCCGGGGCGGGGTGGCGGCCAACATCGCGTTCGGCATGGGGCAGCTCGGCCTGCGGCCGGTGCTGCTCGGCGCCGTCGGTGCCGACTTCGCCGACTACCGCTCCTGGCTGGAGCGGCACGGAGTGGACTGCGACTCGGTGCACGTCAGCGAGGTGGCGCACACCGCCCGCTTCGTCTGCACCACCGACACCGACATGTGCCAGATTGCCTCCTTCTACGCCGGGGCGATGAGCGAGGCGCGCAACATCGAGCTGCATCCGGTCGCGCAGCGCCTCGACGGGCTGGACCTGGTGCTGGTCGGCGCCAACGACCCGGAGGCGATGCTGCGCCACTCCGCCGAGTGCCGCGAGCGCGGCTACCCGTTCGCGGCCGACCCGTCGCAGCAGCTCGCCCGGATGGAGGGCGAGGACGTGGTTTCGTTGATCGACGGCGCCGACTACCTGATGACCAACGACTACGAGAGGTCGCTGCTGCAGAGCAAGGCCGGGCTGACCGACGACCAGCTGCTGGACCGGGTACGGATCCGGGTCACCACGCTGGGCAAGCACGGGGTGGAGATCGCCGGGCGGGACATCGACCCGATCCACGTGCCGATCGCCCGGCAGACCCAGGCGGTCGACCCCACCGGCGTCGGCGACGGCTTCCGGGCCGGATTCTTCACCGCGCTGTCCTGGGGCGTCGGCCTGGAGCGGGCCGCCCAGGTCGGCTCGCTGCTCGCCACGCTGGTGCTGGAGACCGTCGGTACCCAGGAGTACCAGGTGCGCCCCGACCTGTTCGTCAAGCGCCTCGCCGAGTCCTACGGCGACCAGGCCGCCGACGACATCCGCCCCCACCTGCTCCCCTGACCCACTCGTCCCGCCTGCCGCCCGCCCCTCGCCGATCTTGCACTTGCGGTTGCCTTGCCGAGAGCATTGTCCCTTTTCCGGCGACGAGAAGTGCAAGATCGCGGGGAGGGCGGCGTTTCAGTGCACGCGGCGGACGTCGTAGGCGGGGGTGTGGTCGGGGGAGCTGGTGGCGGCGAGGAACTCCTGGCCGCGCATTCGGCACCAGGCCGGGATGTCCACCGCCGCGGCCGGGTCGTCGGCCAGCACCCGCACCACCGCGCCGACCGGCAGCGACGGCAGCCGGCGGGCGAGCGCGATCACCGGCAGCGGGCAGCGCTGACCGAGACAGTCGAGAACCTCGTCGGGTGCCGTCACAGCCCCACCACCCCGGCCTGCGCCCGCAGGTCGGCCACGATTCCCGGCAACTCGGCGAGGAACCGCGCCACGTCGGCCTCGGTGGTCCCGCGATGCAGTGAGACCCGCACGTTGCCGTGCGAGAGCACCCCCATCGCCTCCAGTACGTGTGACGGGCGCAGCGTGGAGGAGGTGCAGGACGAGCCCGACGAGACGGCGAAACCCCGCCGGTCCAGCGCGTGCAGCAGCGCCTCGCCGTCGACGTAGAGGCAGGAGAAGGTGACCAGGTGCGGCAGCCGGTGATCGGGGTCGCCGACCACCTCCACGTCCGGCACCTCCGCGACCACCCGGGCCCGGATCCGCTCCACCAGCGGCGACAGCCGGGCCGCCTCCGCCGCCGCGTCGGCCGCCGCCGCGCGCAGGCTCGCCGCCGCCGCGACCACCGCCGGCAGGTTCACCACGCCGGGCGTACGCCCCGACTCGTGCTCGTCGGCCGGCCAGGGCGACTCCCAGCGGGTGCCCTTGCGGACCACCAGCAGGCCGACGCCCGGCGGACCGCCCCACTTGCGGGCGCTCGCGCTCAACACCGACCAGCCCGCCGGTACCGGCATCCGGCCGACCACCTGGGCCGCGTCGACGTACAGCGGCACTCCCGCGTCCGCGCAGGCCGCCGCCGCGGCCTCGACCGGCTGGACGGTGCCCACCTCGTGGCTGGCCGCGATCAGGGCGGCCAGCGCCACCCCCGGTCCGGCCACGGCCTCCGACCAGGCGTCGAGATCCAACCGGCCGAGGCGGTCCACCGGTATCCCGGCGGCGGTGCCGCCGCGCGCCACGTGCTGCTCGGCGGCGTGCAGCACGGCGGAGTGCTCGATCGCCGAGTGCACCAGGCCGCCGCCGATCCGCCGCCGTCCGACCAGGCCGCCGAGCACGGCGGCGTGCGCCGCGGTCGTACCGCTGGCGGTGAAGGACAGCTCGTCGGGGCGTACGCCGAGGGTCTCCGCCGCCGCCGCGCGGGCGGCGTCGAGCAACTGGCGGGCGCGCCGGGCCTGCGTGTAGAGCCGGTCGGGATCGGCCCAGCCGTCGTCGAGCGCGGCCAGCAGCGCCTGCCGCGCGACCGGATGCAGCGGCGCGGCGGTCGCCGCGTCCAGGTAGACCGGGGAAGGAATCACGTCTGCCCACGCTATCGCCTCGGTCCGCACGAGATCCCCCGTCGGGGGCGGACACTGACCCCAACCGGGTCGAGCCCGTCATGGTCGAGTAATCTGCGACCGTCGGTGACGCCTTTGCCGCTGGTGCGGCGGCTCCGCTCCGCGGAGCCGGCCAGATCGAGGAAGACACCGCGGCGCGCTAGGGAGGCAGGACCAGGTGGTCGCAAGGAGTTCGGAGGTACGGCCGACGGCCGTACGGCGCAGCGCATCCCCAGGAGCCGGTGGGCGCCGGGGGCGTCGTGCCGGGCGTCTCGCCGGGCTCGGTCTCGGTGGGGCGGCGCTGCTGGTCCTGCTCACGGGCTGTAACGTCGGCGCGGCGTTCGGCGGCTTCGGCTGGCCTCAGGGCGGCATCACGCCCGAGGCCCGGCGGATGTACGACCTCTGGATCGCCTCGTGCATCGCGGCGCTCGTGGTCGGCGTCTTCGTCTGGGGCCTGATCTTCTGGTGCGTGGTGCGCTACCGCAAGCGGGGCAACGAGCTGCCCGTGCAGACCCGCTACAACCTGCCGATGGAGTTCCTCTACACCATCGCGCCGGTGCTGATCGTCGCCGTGCTCTTCTACTACACCGCGGTCGTGCAGACCGACGTGGTGAAGACGACCCGCAACCCCGACGTCACCGTCGAGGTGGTCGCGTTCAAGTGGAACTGGCAGTTCAACTACCGCGACGGCCAGGGCGTGGACGCCAACACCACCGCGTCGGTGCTGGGCACCAGCGAGGTCATCCCGATCCTGGTGCTGCCGACCGACCGGTCCATCCGGTTCGAGGAGACCAGCAAGGACGTCATCCACTCGTTCTGGGTGCCGGAGATGCTGTTCAAGCGGGACGTCATGCCGGGCAACATCCGGAACGTCTTCGAGGTCTCCAAGCTGGAGGGCGAGGGAGCGTACGTGGGCCGCTGCGCCGAGCTGTGCGGCAGCTACCACGCCTTCATGAACTTCGAGCTGCGGGTGGTCTCGCCGGACAAGTTCGACCGGTTCCTGGCGGCCAAGCAGGACGGTGCCTCGACCCAGGAGGCGCTGACCGCGATCGGCGAGGACCCGTACGCGGTCACGACGGAACCGTTCGAGACGCGGCGTACCGAGCACAATTTCAACCAGGGCGCTCCGGTCGGCGCGGGAAGCTGAGGCAACGGGCATGAAGACCGAGTGGCGCATCTTCCTGATCATTGCCGCGTTCCTGCTCTTCGCGGCCGTCCTGTACGGCGCCTGGACGGGGGCCGAGTCGGGCGGCCACGTCGAGTGGATCGGCACCGTGGCCCTGCTGCTGTCGTTCCTGCTCTGTTCGATGTGCGGCGGCTTCTTCTGGTTCGTCTCCCGACGGATCGACCTGCGTCCGGAGGACCGGGCGGACGCGGAGATCGCCGACGGCGCTGGCGAGATCGGCTTCTTCAGCCCCGGCAGCTACTGGCCGTTCGGCTTGGCGCTGGCCGCCGCGATCGCCGGCCTGGGCCTGGTGTTCTGGCAGTTCTGGCTGCTCGGCGTCGGCGCGGTCATGGTCATCTTCGCCGCGTGCGGCCTGCTCTTCGAGTACTACAGCGGCACCCGCCGCACCGCCGAGCACTGACCCCCCGCGTCGCCCGCGACGCCCCCAACCCACGAAGGCCCGCCTCCCCGAGGCGGGCCTTCGCCATCCCCACCCCGCGCCCGTCGGTTGCGTTGATCATGAAGTTAGCGGGGGTTTGATCTTTAAAACACCCGCTAACTTCATGATCAACCGGGTGGTGGGCGGGTGCGGGAGGGGAGAGAAGGGTGGGGAGGGGTGGGTGGGGTTAGGCGGCGTGGGGGGTGGGGTGCCGGCGGTCGCGTCGGGGGTGGCGCGGGAGGGCGGGGGTGAGTACGGCGGTGCCGCAGCGGGTGCAGAGCAGTTCGGGGCAGTGGGAGCCGTGGCCGTCGACGCAGGGCGGTGCCTCGAACAGTTGGACACCGTCGCAGGTGTCGCAGTGCAGTTCGCGCTCCGCCACGGGCGTCTCCTCTCGCTCGGCCGGTTCGCCCACGCTGACCAGGGCAACCTTCCGGGAACAGGGCGGTCGCCGGGCTGCGGCGATGGTGGGAATTACTCGGCTGTAGTTTCCCACGGCGCTCCGACATCCACGCCGCCACACCAGCCCGCACCGCCCCGACGGCCCGCGTCAGCCGGGCCACGCCGGTCGAACCCCCGCCAGCCCGTGCCGGGCTTCGGGGGCCCAGGTGGTCGGGTGGGACGTGGGGTCAGGCGGTGCCGGCGACCTCGATCCAGCGATCGAGGGTGCGGGCGGCGGCGCCGGAGTCGATCGACTCGGCGGCCCGGCCCAGGCCGGCGCGCAGCGCGGTGGTCAGGTCCCCGTCCAGCGGGCCCTGGGTGGCCAGCGCCGCCGCGGCGTTGACCAGCACGGCGTCGCGGACCGGGCCGGGCTCGCCGGCGAGTAGGCGACGGGCCACGTCGGCGTTGTACGGGGCGTCGCCGCCGCGCAGGTCGGCGAGGGTGGACCGGGTAACTCCGAGGTCGGTGGCGTCCACCACGGTCTCCCGGACGGTGCCGCCCTGGGCGATCCAGAACCGGGTCGGCGCGGCGGTGGTGAACTCGTCCAGCCCGTCCTCGCCGCGCATCACCAGCACCGAGTCGCCCCGGGCGGCGAAGACCGCCGCCATCACCGGTGCCATCTTCGCGTCGAAGCAACCGACCGCACCGGCCCGGGGACGCGCCGGGTTGGTCAGCGGGCCGAGGAAGTTGAACGCCGTCGGCACACCCAACTCCCGGCGGATCGGGCCGGCGTGCCGCATGCCCGGGTGGAACCGGGCGGCGAAACAGAAGCCGATGCCGGCCTCGGCCACGCACCGGGCCACGCCCTCGGGGCCGAGGTCCAGCGGAACTCCGAGGAACTCCAGCAGATCGGCGGTGCCGCAGGAGGAGGATGCCGCACGGTTGCCGTGCTTGACCACGCGTACCCCGGCGCCAGCGACGACCAGTGCGGTCATCGTGGAGATGTTGACCGTGTGGGCGAGGTCACCGCCGGTACCGACCACGTCCAGCGCGGTTTCGCGTACCTCCGTGGGCAACTCCACCGGGACGGCCCGGCTGAGCATCGCCTCGACCAGCCCGGTCACCTCGGCCGGCGTCTCGCCCTTGGCGCGCAGCGCCACGGCGAAGCCGGCGATCTGGACCGGGGCCGCCGAGCCGGACATGATCTCACCCATCGCCCAGGCGGTGTCGGCGGCGGAGAGTTCCTCCCCGCGCAGCAGCGCGGTGAGCAGGTGCGGCCAGGTCCGATCGCCCATGGCGGGCCTCCCGAGCAGACGAGTACGGGTGGGACGGGACCGGCGCCGGCTCCCCGGCGCCGTGGCGGTGCCGGAGCGGGGACGTCAGGCGGGGGTGTGCGTCCGCAGTAGCTCGGTCACCGTGGCGGCGGTGGTCATCGGGTCGAGCGGGTGCACCAGCGTGGCGTCGACCTCGGCGTAGGCGGCGAGCCATCGGTCGGCGGCGCGGGCGATCACGACGCAGGTCGGGGGAGCCTCGTCGAAGTCGTCCTTGATCTGTCGGGCGATGCCGATGCCGCCGCCCGGCGTGGCCTCACCGTCGAGCAGCATCAGGTCGATCTCGTAGTCGTCGACCAGCCGGACGCACTCCGCGTAGGTGGACGCCTCGACGAACTCGACGCGCAGGTCGGCCGCCGGACGGGTACCCACGGCGAGCCGCATCCGGTCCCGGACCTGCGGGTCGTCGCTGTAGAGCAGGACGGTGCACAGACGATCACTCATGCCGACACTCCGCTTCGCTCCGTGCCGTCCTGAGGCACCATTGCACTGAGCTTGATGATTCGCTCGCTGCGCTCGCTCATGGTCAGGCTTGGCTCCCACCTCGTAGCTGCGTCGCCGATCGTACCGGTCGGCGTGGCCCGCACGACACGCCGCCCCGGGTGCGGCGCCGGTCGGCTCAGCCGGCGGACTCCGCGGCGCGCTGGCGGGCCTCCTGGCGGTCCAACTCGCGGTCGATCCGGCGGGCCTCCCGCTCGGCGTGGCGCATCCACTGCACCACCAGCACCGCGAGCATGGTCACACTGACGAACTCGCCACCGGCCCACAGGATGCCGCCGGCGACGACCTGGTCCTCCCACGGGTCGGCCCAGGTCAGACCCAACGAGGGGTACCAGTCGCCGCCGAAGAGGGTGGTGCTCTGCATGATGGTCAGCCCGAGCACGGTGTGGAACGGCACCGACAGCAGCATCAGCAGGGCCCGGCCCGGGTACGGCCAGCGGCCCGGCAGCGGGTCCAGCCCGAGCAGCGGCCAGAAGAACACGCAGCCGGTCATGATGAAGTGCGCGTGCACCAGCTCGTGCGCCCAGACGTGTTCCAGGGTGTAGCGGTACAGGTCGGTGAAGTAGAGCGCGAACGGGTTGACCACGAAGATGGCGAACGCCACCAGCGGGAAGGTGTAGATCCGGGCGACCCGGCTGTGCACCACCGCGAGCAGCCGCTTGCGCGGCCTCGGCGGCAGGGTACGCAGGGCCAGCGTCACCGGTGCGCCCAGTGCCAGGAAGATCGGCGCGATCATGGACAGCACCATGTGCTGCACCATGTGCACCGACAGCAGCGCGGTGTCGTACGCGTGCAGCCCGCTGACCGTGACCGAGGCGATGCCACCGAGGCCGGGACCGAGGAAGAAGATCGTCCGGGCGATCGGCCAGCGGTCGCCGCGTACCCGCAGCCGGTGTACCCCGTAGAGGTAGAGGCCGGCGGCGAGGACCAGGCCGACGGCGAGCCAGCTGTCCAACCTGGCCTCGGTGAACACGGCGGTGACCGAGAACGGCGGCGGGGTGGCCTCGGCCGCCAGCGGCACGGCACCGGCCGTCACCTGGGTTGCGGCCGTGCTGGTCGCGACCGCCGTAAGCTGCGGCGCGGCCGAGGTGGCCAGGGAGATCGGATCGACGTGCAGCACGCCAATCAGCCTAGGTCAGGCGAACCGGACGGTACCGATCGGGCCACGTGGACAGCGGGTTTGGCCCCCCGCTGATCGCGGGCCGTGGTCAAGGGCAATAATGACCGCGTGACTGCGGCCCCAGCCATTGACAAGAGCCGGATCCACTCGCTGACCCGTCCCAACATGGTCAGCGTCGGGACGATCGTCTGGCTCTCCAGCGAACTCATGTTCTTCGCGGCGCTGTTCGCGATGTACTTCTCCATCCGCGCTGCGGCGCCGGAGCTCTGGGCGGAGCACACCGCGATCCTCAACATCCCGTACGCGACCACCTTCACGGTGATCCTGGTGTTGTCCTCGGTGACCTGCCAGCTCGGCGTGTTCGCCGCCGAGAAGGGTGACGTGCACGCGCTGCGGCGCTGGTTCACGCTCACCTTCGTGATGGGCCTGATCTTCGTCCTCGGCCAGGCGAACGAGTATCGCGAGCTGGTGCACGAGGGCATCAAGATCAACGCGGACGGCTACGGCTCGATGTTCTACCTGACCACCGGCTTCCACGGCCTGCACGTGATCGGCGGTCTGATCGCCTTCGTGATCTTCATGATCCGCACCACCATGGGCCGGTTCACTCCGGCGCAGGCCACATCGGCGATCGTCGTGTCGTACTACTGGCACTTCGTCGACGTCGTGTGGATCGGGCTCTACGCCATGATCTACTGGCTCCAGTGATCTTGGCGCGTGCCGCGCCGCTTCTCCACCCCTGAGACAAGGTCCAACCCGGTTAAGGACACAGGTCATGACTTCTGACAACGACCGCCGACGCGGTCTGCTCGCGCGGCTGCGCGGGCGGCCCGTGGCGCGCAGCAGGGGCCGCCGCCGGCTGGGTGCCGCGGTCCGGCTGGTCGCCGCGCTGATGCTGGCCGGCGGCGCCTACGCAGTCTTCGCCCCCGGCGCGCAGGCGCAGGACAACCCGCCGATGAGCACCGCCGCCTCCGAGGGCAAGGCGCTGTTCGACGTGAGCTGTGTGACCTGCCACGGTCGCAACGCGCAGGGGGTCGAGGGGCGCGGGCCGAGCCTCATCGGCGTCGGCGCGGCCTCGGTCGAGTTCCAGGTGAGCAGCGGCCGGATGCCGATGGCCCGGCAGGAGGCCCAGGCGGCGCGCAAGCCCGAGGTGTTCAACCGGGACGAGATCGACCAGCTCGCCGCGTACATCCAGGAGCTGGGTGGCGGCCCGGTCGTACCGGCCGGTGACAACCTGCACGCCGACGGCAACGTCGCGATCGGCGGCGAGCTCTACCGGATCAACTGCTCGCAGTGCCACGCGTTCAGCGGCGGCGGCGGTGCCCTCTCCTCCGGCAAGTACGCGCCGAGCCTCAAGCCGGCCACCGACCGGCAGATCTACGCGGCGATGCTGAGCGGCCCGCAGAACATGCCGGTCTTCGGTGACAACCAGATCACGCCGGAGCAGAAGGCGGACATCATCGCCTACATCCAGCAGACCCTGAAGCACGACGGCGACCCGGGCGGGTTCAACCTGGGCCGGTACGGACCCTCCACCGAGGGTGTGGCGATCTTCCTGGTCGGCATCGTCGCGCTCGTCTTCGCCAGCCTGTGGATTGCGGGCAAGTCGTGACCGAGCGGATCTCCCGAGTCAGTGCCGTGGTGCCGCAGCCCGGCGCCACCCCTAGCGAGGTGTTGGCATGAGCACCCACACGGCCCAACCGGGCCAGGACCAGCTCGACGTGAACGACCCCGGGCTGAGCCGGTTCGATATCGTCCGTGAGGGCGCCCGGCGCGACGACATCGAGATCGTCCACTACGAGCCGCAGGTCGCCCCCGGCAGCAAGGCCGAGCGCCGGCTGGTTCGTACGGTGGCGGCGTTCTTCCTGCTCACCGGCCTCGCGGCGACCGCCTTCCTGGCGATCTACATCTGGTGGCCCTGGCAGTACGAGCCGGGCCGCGGCGGCGACAAGCTCTACACCCCGCTGCTCGGTGTGACCCTCGGCGTCGCGCTGCTGGGCATCGGCTTCGGCATCCTCACCTGGGGCAAGAAGCTGCTGCCCAAGGAGGTGTCGATCCAGGACCGGCACGAGGGCGTCTCCACCGAGGACCAGAAGATCACCGGCCAGACGATGCTCTACATGGCCGACGAGCTGGGCGTGAAGCGCCGCCCGCTGCTCGGCGTGTCGCTGCTGGCCGGTCTGGTGCCGGTCGGCGCGGTCGTCGCGGCGCCGCTGGTGGGTGGCCTGATCTCCAACCCGCACAAGAACAACCAGATGTTCACCACCGGGTTCGCCCCGCAGGACGGCCGGAAGATCCGGCTGATCCGCGAGGACGGGCGACCGATCCGTCCGGCGGACATCAGCGCCGGCGGCCAGATCACCGTCTTCCCCGGCATCGAGCACGGCGTGAGCAACCTGCACGCCGACTCACCCACCCTGCTGATCCACCTGCGGGACGCCGACGCCGCAGAATCGCGCCGCAACAACGAGCGCGAGGGCCACGGCGACTACATGTGGGGCAACTACGCCGCCTACTCGAAGATCTGCACGCACGCCGGCTGCCCGGCGAGCCTGTACGAGCAGCAGACCAACCGCCTGCTCTGCCCGTGCCACCAGTCGCAGTTCCTGATCACCGACAACGCCAAGCCCGTCTTCGGCCCGGCCAGCCGGCGGCTCCCGCAGCTGCCGATCGAGGTGGACGCCGAGGGCTTCTTCGTGGCGAAGTCCGACTACACCGAAACCGTCGGGCCCGACTTCTGGGAGCGGCCGTGAAGCGGCGAAAGTTTGACATGGCAGCCGTGCCGGGCAACACCGCCCGGGCGGTCGACGAGCGCTTCCAGGCGGCGACCCCCCTGCGCAAGCTGCTGAACAAGGTCTTCCCCGACCACTGGTCGTTCCTGCTCGGCGAGATCGCGCTCTTCTCGTTCATCGTCCTGCTGCTGACCGGTGTCTTCCTGACCTTCTTCTTCGAGCCGTCGATGACCGAGGTCATCTACAACGGCAGCTACGCCCCGCTGCGGGGCACGCCGATGTCGGCCGCGTACGCCTCCAGCCTGGACATCTCGTTCGACGTCCGGGGCGGCCTGATCATGCGGCAGATGCACCACTGGGCAGCCCTGCTGTTCATGGCCGCGATCGTGGTGCACATGCTCCGGATCTTCTTCACCGGCGCGTTCCGCAAGCCGCGCGAGACCAACTGGATCATCGGCTCGCTGCTGTTCTGGGTCGGCTTTCTGGCCGGCTTCACCGGCTACTCGCTGCCCGACGACGGCCTGTCCGGCACCGGTCTGCGGATCGCCTCGGCGATCATGCTGTCCATCCCGGTGATCGGCTCCTGGCTGACCTCCTCGATCTTCGGCGGTGAGTTCCCCGGCACGATCATCATCAGCCGGTTCTTCATCGCCCACGTGCTGCTCATCCCGGCCCTGCTGGTCGCGCTGATCAGCGTCCACCTGGGGCTGGTCTTCAAGCAGAAGCACACCCAGTGGCCGGGCCCGGGCCGGACCAACGACAACGTGGTCGGCGAGCGGATGTTCCCCCGCTACGCGATCAAGCAGGGCGGCTTCTTCATGGTCGTCTTCGGCGTGATCGCGCTGATGGGCGGCCTGTTCCAGATCAACCCGATCTGGCTGTTCGGCCCGTACGAGGCGTGGGTGGTCTCGGCCGCCAGCCAGCCCGACTGGTACGTCATGTTCCTCGACGGTTCGACCCGTCTCATGCCGGACTGGCAGATCGACATCCCGATCGGCGACGGGTACGTCATCCCGCCGTTGTTCTGGCCGACAGTGGTGCTACCCGGCATCCTGGTCGGGCTGTCCACGCTCTATCCGTTCCTGGAAGCCCGCTACCTCAAGGACTACCGGAGCCACAACCTGCTCCAGCGTCCCCGCGACGTGCCGTTCCGTAGCGGCCTGGGCGCCATGGCCGTCACGTTCTACGTGATCCTGACCCTCTCCGGGGCGAACGACGTCATCGCCGACAAGTTCCACATCAGCCTGAACGCGATGACCTGGGCCGGCCGGGTCGGCCTGCTGATCCTCCCGCCGCTGGCGTACTACGTCACCTACCGGATCTGCCTCGGTCTGCAGCAGCACGACCGGGAGGTGCTCGCCCACGGCGTGGAGACCGGCATCATCCGGCGGCTGCCGGACGGCCGGTTCGTCGAGGTGCACCAGCCGCTCGGCGTGCCGGACGAGCACGGACACGGCGAGCTGCCGTACGCCGGCTGGGTGGTGCCGAAGAAGATGAACCGGCTCGGGGCCCTCGGCCCGGCCATCCGGGGCTTCTTCTACCCGATCGAGAAGCCGGCCGAGGCGCCGGTCTCGCCGGGGCACCCGCCGGTCGAGCCCCGCCCGGAGCGGGAGGAGATCGGCAGCGGGGAGACCCGCCGCTGAGGTCCGTCACAGCGTGACGTGGCGCCCGCCGGAGTCGTCCGGCGGGCGCCACGCCCTTTTCCGGCCTTCCGGCCCCTCGCCGGAGCTTCCCACCCGTCATCGGATCGTAGGAATAACCCCGGCCAGCCGGGTATCCGTGCGGTCCAACGTCTCAACGGGGAGGAAGCATGTTGGGTATCAAACGCCTCGGCCTGGTGGCCGCGCTGGTGCTGGTGGGCCTCGCGCCCGCAGCGGCGGCCCAGGCGGCGGCGCAGCCGTCGGAGTCGCCGTCCGCGCAGCCGTCGGAGCAGGACACCCAGTACCTGCAGGCGCTCCACCAGGTCAACCTGTACGAGATCGCGGCCGGTGAGCTGGCCCAGAAGAAGGGCCAGAACACGCAGGTCAAGGACCTGGCGCAGCGGTTCGTCACGGACCATACCGAGCTGGACAACTCGGTGAAGAGCCTGGCCAGCCAGCTGAACGTCCAGTTGCCGAACGAGCCCACCGCCGATCAGCGGGCGGCTCTCGACCAGCTGAACAACGCCAGCGGTGAGGAGTTCGACCGGCTCTGGGTGACCCAGGGGCTGACCGGCCACCTCCAGGCCATCCAGGCGACCCAGACGGAGATCTCGCAGGGCACTGACACGCAGGTGATCCAGCTGGCGCAGACCGCGCTGCCAATGCTGCAGGCGCACTACGACGCCCTGGTGCAGCTGGCCGAGCAGCTGGGTATCCCGGTGCCGCAGGCCAGCGCGAGCGGCACGCCCAGCCCGGGTGGCACCGCCCCCGCTCCGGGTGGCACCACGCCGGCTCCGGGCGTCACCGAGGAGACTCCTGGCGGCACCACCACCGAGTCCCCGGCTCCGGGTAGCACCAGCACCGAGGTTCCGGCGCCGCAGCAGAGCTGATCCAGTGGTACGAGGCGAACCGGCCCACCTTCGGGTGGGCCGGTTCGCGTGGCTCAGAGCGACCGGCAATAGGGCGGTGGAGGCGAGGCGGGTCCTGGCCGAGGGTGGCAAGGCGGAGGAGGAGGCCATGCCGGTGTTGCATGGCCGACGACGACAACGCCGCCAGCCGAAGTGCCAGGGCGCGCCGCAGCCCCGCCAGTCCTATTGCCGGTCGCTCTCAGTCGGCGTTGGCCAGCCCGATTGCGAAGGCCCCCTCCAGGTCGTGCCGGGAGTACGCGCGGAACGCGATGTGCGACTCGGTGTTGAGCACCCCCGGAACCTTCGAGATGCTGCCCGCGATCACCTGCGCGATCTCGTCGAACTCGCGGACCCGGACCATGGCGATCAGGTCGACGTGCCCGGCCACCGAGTAGACCTCGCTGACCCCGGGCAGGTTGGCCAGGGTCTCGGCCACCTCGGGAATCGAGTCGGTGGCGCAGTCGATCAGGACGATCGCGGTGATCACGGTGCGGTTCTCCGTTCGTCGGCGTCGCAGCCCACTCTAGTTGGGTTCAGGCCGCCGGGACGGTGAGGTCGGCGCCGGCACGGATCACGTCGTGCAGGCGTTCGTCGACGCCGACCGTGGCGCCGGGCCAGAGCACGCTGCGGGTGACCTCCCCACGCACCGTGGCTCCCGCGCCGACCACCGACCGGTGGCAGCGGCCGGTGACGGTGGCGTCCGGGTCGACCAGACACCCGTCGCCGGCGGCGTGCAGGTTCGCGGCGAGGTAGTCCGTCGGGGTGCCGGTGTCGTAGAAGGTGCCCCGGTAGGGGACCACGGTCAGCCGGCCGTCGGCCTCGGCCGGGCGCCAGAGCGCCCGGACCAGGTCGCCGAAGACCGCCGGCAGGTCGCGGACCAGCCGCCAGGGCAGCAGGGAGAAACCGGTGAAGACGTGCCCGTCGAAGGTGCCCGGTGCCGTCGGGTCGGGCGCGGGCTGGCCGAGCAGGCGTACCGAGTCGCCGTCCCAGTCGTCCAGCAGGGCGGCGATGTCCGGCCCGGGCGGCGCCGCCGGGTCGGCGAGGTACGCGTCGGCGTTGCCGACCAGCACACCGCGCCCGGCGATCCAGTCCCGGAGCTTCCCCACCCCACCCGCGGTGCCGAGCGGGCTGCCCGGCTCCACCGAGAGGTGGGCCCGCGAACCGACCCGGTCGACGATCTGGTCGCCGAGGTAGCAGGCGTTGACGGCGACCGACGCCGGCCCGGTCAGGCCGAGCCCGGCGAGCCGGGCCAGCGCCCGGTCGAGCAGTGGCACGTTGCCCACCGGGCAGAGCGCCTTGGGCAGCCGCTCGGTCAGCGGGCGCAGCCGGGTGCCCTCGCCGGCGGCGAGCACCACCGCGCAGATCCCGGCGCCGGCCGGCCCGGTCACGGCGTGGTGTCGGGCAGCGGCGGCGGGAACTTCCCGGCGAGCGGGCCGATGTCGTAGTAGGCGAGCAGGCGGGCCGTGGGCCAGGTCAGCTTCGGCAGGTCGTCCAGCGGGTGCCAGGCGGCCTCGAAGACCTCCGCCCCGTCGACGGTCAGCGGGGTGCTCGACGCGGGCACCTCGGCGGTGAACACCACGTCCACCCACCCCTTGGCGTGTACGACCGCGTTCGGCACCGCCGGGCTCAGCCGGGCGGGGGAGAGCCGGACCCCGGTCTCCTCGTGCAGCTCCCGGGCCGCGCCCACCGCCGGGTTCTCGCCGCGTTGCAGCAGCCCGGCAGGGAGCGTCCACCCCCGACCCGGGGGCTGCCGCAGCAGCAGCAGCCGGCCCGCGCCCTCGGCCTCGCTGTCGCGGACCAGGGTGACGGCGCCGACGATGTACTTCGGCACGGCCAGTCGCACCAGCCGGCGCCGCACCGGTAGCGGCAACCGATAGAAGACCTGGTACGCGACGGCGCGGCCGGTGCGGCGTGAGCGGGGGATCATGGGTCCAGGCTAGTGGCCGGGAGGCGTGCTCGCGCCCCGGGACCACAGAGGTCACTGGCGGTGGTCGACCAGGTCGATGAGCTGTCGCACCACGGCATCCGGTTCGATCGCCCGGTCGAAGACCGCGACCAGCAGCGTCTCCAGGTCGGGGTAGCCGAGTTCCTCCGACAACCGCAACAGCGGCAGGTCGCTGGCCAGGCCCCGGTTGTGCTGCCGCAGGGCCAGCCCGATGGTGGCCCGGCCCAGCCGGACCTTGTCGCTGATCGAGATGCCGGGCTCGCTGTGGTCGGCGAACCACCTGTTGATCTGCATCTGCGCGTGCGGCGACTTGACGAAACCCAGCCACTCGCGGCGCGGACCGCGCGGAGCGACCTCGGCGTCGAGGCCGCTCTCCTCGTCGGTCTCGGTGAAGATCTCGACCACGTCGCCCTCCTCCAGCTCGGAGGAGAGCGGGACCAGCCGGCCGTTGATCTGCGCGGCGAGGCACCGGTCGCCCCGGTCGGTGCCCAGCTCGTACGCCAGGTCGACCGGTGTGGCCCCGGCCGGCAGGACGATCTGCCGGCCCTCGGCGACCACCTGGATCTGCGTTTCGGCCAGGTCGCAGCGCAGCGACTGGAGGAACTGCGCCGGGTCGGCGGCGTCCTGTTCCCAGTCGAGCACCCGGCGCAGCCAGTCGAGCTGCTCGGAGCGGGTCGCGGCGGTCCCGCCGGAGCGCGGGAAGCGGAAGTCGGCGGCCACGCCGTACTCGGCCGAGCGGTGCATCTCCTCGGTGCGGATCAGCACCTCCACGGTACGGTTCTTCGGGCCGCAGACGCTGGTGTGCAGGGACCGGTAGAGGTTGTTCTTCGGCGAGGCGATGAAGTCCTTGAACCGGCCGGGGATGGGCCGCCACAGGCCGTGGATCACGCCGAGCGCCGCGTAACAGTCGGTGGCCGGGCCGTCCACCACGATGGTGATGCGGGGCAGGTCGTACGGGACGGTGTGGCCGCCGGCGACGGTGTCCTTCCAGATCGAGTAGAGGTGCCGGGCGCGGGGAGCCACCACGGCGTCGACCCGGCCCCGGCGCAGCCCCACCCTGGCCTGGGCCACCACGTCGGCGAGGAAGCTGTCCCAGCCGGGGCGGTCGTGTACGTGCCGGGCGATCCGGGCGTGCTCGTCCGGCTCCAGGTGCAGCAGCACCACGTCGTCCAGTTCCCGCTTGAGCGTCTGGATGCCCAGCCGGTCGCAGAGCGGTACCAGCACCTCCTGGGTCTTGCGGGCGATCCGCTCCCGCGAGGCAGCCGAGCGTACGCCCAGGGTACGCATGTTGTGCAGCCGGTCGGCGAGCTTGATGATCAGCACCCGGACGTCCTTGCCGGCCGCGATGATCATCTTGCGGATGGTCTCCGCCTCGGCGGCCTTTCCGTAGAACGCCTTGTCGAACTTGGTCACCCCGTCGACCAGGTGGGCCACCTCGTGGCCGAAGTCCTCGGCCAGCGCCTGCAGCGTGTAGCGGGTGTCCTCCACCGTGTCGTGCAGCAGGGCCGCCACCAGGGTGGTGGTGTCCATGCCCAGCTCGGCACAGATCTCGGCGACCGCGAGCGGGTGGGTGATGAACGGTTCGCCGCTCTTGCGGAACTGGCCGCGGTGCATGTTCTCCGCGATGGTGTACGCCCGGCGCAGCACCGCGGGATCGGCGCCGGTGTGGATGCCACGGTGGGTCCGGACCAGTTGGCCGACCGGTTCGGTATCGGCGGTGGGCCAGGTCAGCAGCGACCGGAGCCGGCGGGCCAGCGGCAGCTCGCCCGGCTGTGTCGGGAGCGCGCCCCCCAGGGCGCCGCCGTGGCCGGCGTCGACGTCCACCTGGGACACCCCCTCACCCCCGCTCCGTGACCGCCGGATTTCCGGCAACCGGGAGCAGACCCTCGAAACGGGCAGGACTGCACTTCCTTAACAGACTAAGTGAGCCGACGTAGTCCGATCGGACACTTGCTCATGAGCGTTCGGACCAGAGTTGGTGGGACGCCGCGCTCTCGGCCTTGGTCAGCAGGTCGCGGAACCGGGCCGCGCCGGCCACCGGCGAGGCCCATCCGGCGGACATCTCGACCAGCCGGGTCTCCGGCCGTTCCAACCAGGACAGGATCCGTTCCGACTCCTCGGGACTGGCGGCCGGGACCGGGCCGTGGCCGGGTGGCACCGTCTCGGCGGTGGCCCGGATGGTGGCCAGCGTCGGTCGAGGATGGACACCGGCCGGGGAGACGCCGGCGCCGGCCAGCCGGCCGTGCCGCACCAGCGCAAGCTCCCAACCACCGCCGGCGGCGGGTCGGGCGGCGGCCAGCTCGGCGATCGTGCTCAGGGCGGCGAGGCGCTGCATGCGTACGGTCGCCCGCAGCACCGCGGCCAGCCGGGACCGCAGCACGGCGGCCTCCTCGTACCGCTGGTCGGTCGAGAGCGTCTCGATCCGGGCGAGCAGGGCGTCCACCACCGGCTGGGGATCGCCGGTGGTGGCGGTGGCGAACGGGGTCACCGCGCGGGCGTCGTACTCCTCGGGGGTGATCCGGTGCTCGCAGGGTGCCGGGCAGCGACCCAGCTCGGCCAGCGCGCAGGCCGGCGTGACGGTGCGCAGCGACAGCCGGTGAGTGCACTGGCGCAGCGGCACCGCGTCGTGGAAGCCCGCGGCGGCCAGCTCCGCACCCCGGCGCGAGCTGAACGGGCCGAGATAGGCGCGGTCATCGGGGGAGATCTCCCGAACCACCGACAACCGGGGGTACGGCCCGTCGGTCAGCTTGAGCCAGACCACCCGCTCGGGGAACTTCGACCGCCGGTTGTACGGCGGCGCGTGCGCCCCGATCAGCCGCAGCTCGCGAACCTCCGCCTCCAGCGAGTGGGCGCACTCGACCGCCTCGACCCGCTCGGCGGCGGCCAGCATCTCCGAGATCCGGGCGCGTTTCTCCGCCGCGGTGAAGTAGCTGCGTACCCGGGTGGCGATGTCCCGGGAGGTGCCGACGTACAGCGGCCGCTCGTCGGCGGCGCGGAAGATGTAGACCCCCGGGGATTTGGGCAGGCCCTCGGCCAGGTGCCGCTTGCGCCGCTGAGTCGGGGTGACCGCCCGGGAGAACTCGATCGCGTCGCCGATGGTGTCGACCCGGTGCCCGCCGAGCCGCCCGATGAGCCCGTGCAGCACGTCGACGGTCGCCCGGGCGTCGTCCAGCGCCCGGTGGGTCGGCTGGGTCGTCGCGCGGAAGTAGGCGGCGAGGGTGCCGAGCTTGCGGTTGGGCACCTCGTCGCGCAGCAGCACCCGCCGGGCCAACGCGGCGGTGTCCAGCACCCGGGGATTCGGCCAGCGGTAGCCGTGCTTGGCGCAGGCGGCCTTGAGGAAACCCACGTCGTACGGGGCGTTGTGGGCGACCAGCACGGCGTCCGAGACGAACTCCAGGAAGCTCGGCAGCACCTCCTCGATCGGCGGTGCCGGCAGCAGCATCGCCTGGGTGATCCCGGTCAGCACGGTGATGAAGGGCGGGATCGGCACCCCGGGGTTGACCAGGGTGGCCAGCACCCCCAGCTCCTCCCCGCCGCGCACCTTGACCGCGCCGATCTCGGTGATGCCGCCGCCGTCCGGGGCACCGCCGGTCGTCTCCAGGTCGACCACCACGAACGTCGTCGCGTACAGCGGCAGGGCCGGGTCGATGCCGTCGGCCGCCGGGTCGAGCCCGGCAAGTGTCGGTTGGAGGAATTCCTGTCGTGCCATCGGCGGCACGCTAGCGGCCCGGTCCGACACTCCTGCCCCACCGGCCTCAGGCGTCACCACCGGTCTAGGATGAGAGATCGGCTCACTCACCGGGCGGTGGGCCCGGTCGCGGTGGGAGACTTGCCACATGCCCCTCACCGAGCCGTACGACGACAGCCTCCCGCAGGAGGAGCAGGTCGTCGCCGTGCCGGTCGCCGGTGAGGAAGGGGTTGCCGGCGATCTCGCGGCGCCCGCGGAGCCGCCGGAGCCGGAGCCGAGCCTGCCCGAGCCGGTCCGGCAGCGGATCGTCTCGCTCACCGCCGTCGTGCTGCCCGGCCTGCCCGCCGACGAGGTGCCCGTGCCGCTGCGCCGGGTGGCCAAGTTCGCCCCCAACCGGCGGGCCCGACTCGGCGCGCCGGTGATCGCCGCCCAACTCGCCGGTGACCCGCTGTTCCGGCAGCGGGTCACCGCCCGGGTCCTGGCCGACGCCGGTGACCTGGGCAGCGCCGTGGTCGAGGGGACGGCCCCCGCCGCCGCCGACCCGGTCGAGGTGGCGGCCCTGGCCTACCTGGCCCGGCCGCGTGGCTGGCGAGAGTTGATCGAGGCCAGCGGCGCGGCCGTGCGCGCCGAGGCGGACACCGCGGTGGTGGCCGAACTCGTCCGCCAGGCCGAGCAGCGGGCCAATCGGGCCGAACACGACCGGGCGGTGGCCCGGGTCGAGGCCGACAAGCTGCGCGACGAACTCGCCCGGGCCCGTGAGGAGCTGGGCCAGCTGCGGGAGGAGGTCCGGCAGCTGACCCGTACCCTCCGGGAGATCCAGGGCCGCGAGCGCAAGGCGGGTGAGCTGCTGGCCACCGAGCGGGGCCGGGCCGCGCGGGCCGCGGCCGACGCGGACGCCGAGCTGCGCCGGACCCGGGCCCGGCTGGCTGAGGCCGAGGCGGCGGCCGGCGTGGCCCGGGCCAGCGCCAAGGAGGCCCGGTCGGTCGACGACGCGCGGCTGTGGCTGCTGCTGGAGACCATCGGCCAGGCCGCCGTCGGGCTGCGTCGGGAGCTGGCGCTGGATCCGGTCGACCGGCTGCCCGCAGACTTCGTCGCGGACGCGTTCGCCGACTCCTCGGCGGCCACCTCGGCCGGCGCCGCCGCCCGGGCCCGGGACACCGACGACCCGGCCCGGCTGGACCAGCTGCTCGCCCTGCCCCGGGCCCACCTGGTGGTCGACGGCTACAACGTCACCAAGCGCGGCTTCGGCGAGATGTCGCTGGAGCAGCAGCGCAAGCGGCTGATCAGCGGCCTCGGCGGGATCGCCGCGCAGACCGGTGACGAGGTCACCGTGGTCTTCGACGGGGCCGATCGGATGCACGGACTGCCGCCCGCCCCGCGCGGGGTGCGGGTGCTGTTCTCCCGCAAGGGCGAGACCGCGGACGAGCTGATCCGGCGCCTGGTCCGCGCCGAGCCGCCGGGCCGCCCGGTGGTGGTGGTTTCCTCCGACCGCGAGGTCGCCGACGGGGTACGCCGGCACGGCGCGTACCCGCTGGGGGCGGATTCGCTGCTGCGCCGGCTGTCCCGCTCCTGATCGATCCGGTCGGATCGGCTCGCCCGGGGACGTGGGTGAGGCGGGCAATAGGATGGGCGCCCATGGCGACAGGAGCGGCGATATGAGACGCACGGCGAACGACGGGTCCTGTCCCGGTCGTTGCGGCGGCAGGTCGCTGGAGCAGGGCGAGGTGGCGCGGTGACCCCGCGCGGCTGGGCCCTGCTCACCCTGGCCGGTCTCGGCGTCGCCCTGGTCGTGGCCGCCCTGGTGCTGATCCCGTGGAACCGCCCACCGGCGCCCCGGGCCGACCAGCTCGCCGCATTGCGGGACCTGCCCGCCGACCAGGTGGAGCGGGCCCGGCAGTTCCGCTCCGCGTTGCGCCCCGGCGGCTGGGCGGCGCTGGGCGTCGGGCTGCTGGTGGCGCTGGCGCTCGGGCTGACCCCGCTGGGCAGCCGCCTGATCGAGCTGGCCGGGCGCCCCTTCGGCGACCACTGGATCCCCCAGGCGGTCCTCGGCGGGCTGGCCGTGGTGCTGGTCGCCGACCTGGTGACGCTGCCGTTCTCCGCCTGGCGCCACGCCGTGCTGACCCGGTACGGGCTGGCCACCAACGGCTGGAGCGGCTGGGCGGTGGATCTGCTCAAGTCGTACGCGGTCAGCGCCGTCATCGGCGCGGTGGCGCTGCTCGGCTTCTACACCGTCGTCCGGCTGGCGCCCCGCTGGTGGTGGGCGTTCGGCGCGGCCGGGGCGGCGATCCTGGTGGTGCTGCTCTCCTTCGTGCTGCCGGTGCTGGTCGAGCCGGTGTTCAACCGGTTCAGCCCAATGGAACCGGGGCCGTTGCGGACCCAGTTGGTCGAGCTGGCCGCCCGCGACGGCGTACCGGTGCGCGACGTGCTGGTCGCCGACGCCTCCCGGCGCACCCGGGCGGTCAACGCGTACGTCTCCGGCCTCGGCCCGACCCGCCGGGTGGTGGTGTACGACAACCTGCTGCGCGAGGCGACGCCGGCCGAGGTGACCGCCGTCGTGGCACACGAACTGGGCCACGCCAAGGACCGGGACGTGACGATCGGCACGCTCACCGGCGCGCTCGGCGCCGCGGCCGCCGTGGTCGCGCTCTACCTGATCGGCTCCTGGCCGCCGCTGCTGCGCCTGGCCGGTGTCGAGTCGGTCGCCGTGCCCCGCGCGTTCCCCCTGCTACTCGCCCTGGTCACGGTCGCCGGGCTGGTCTTCGCGCCGGTACAGGCGCTGGTCTCGCGACGGTTGGAGGCGCGCGCCGACGCGCACGCGCTGGCGCTGACCGGAGACCCGGCCAGCTACGAGTCGATGCAGCGCCGGCTCTCCGCGGTCAACCTCTCCGACCCCGACCCGCCCCGCTGGGAGTACCTCTACTCCGCCTCGCATCCGTCCACCGTGGAGCGGATCGCCGCCGCCCGCGCGTACGCCAGAAAGGTTGGTTGATGAGCCGCACGTTGCTGGTCACGAACGACTTCCCGCCCCGGCCGGGCGGCATCCAGTCGTTCGTGCACAACCTCGCGGTACGCCAGCCGGCCGGGTCGGTGGTGGTCTACGCGTCGAGCTGGACGGGCGCCGAGAAGTTCGACGCCGACCAGCCGTTCGAGGTGGTACGCGAGCGGACCCGGGTGCTGCTGCCCACCCCGCTGGTGGCCCGCCGCGCCGCCCGGCTGGCCCGGAAGTACGACTGCGACACGGTCTGGTTCGGTGCGGCGGCCCCGCTCGGCCTGCTCGCCGCCGGGCTGCGTCGACGGGCCGGGGTGCGGCGGGTGGTCGCCCTGACCCACGGGCACGAGGTGGGCTGGGCGGCGCTGCCGGTGGCCCGGTTCGCGCTGCGCCGCATCGGCCGTGGCACGGACGTGATCACGTACCTGGGGGAGTACACCCGGACCCGGCTGGCGCGGGCGCTGGACGAGCTGACCGAGCTGCGCCGGCTCGCCCCCGGCGTGGACACCGACGTCTACCACCCGACCGTCGACGGCACCCCCGTGCGACACCGGCTGGGGCTGGCCGACCGGCCGGTGGTGGTCTGCGTGTCCCGCCTGGTGCCCCGCAAGGGCCAGGACATGCTGATCCGGGCGATGCCGCTGATCCGTCGCCGGGTGCCCGACGCCGCGTTGCTGGTGGTCGGCGGGGGGCCGTACCGGGCCACCCTGGTGCGGCTGGCCCGCCAGGTCGGCGTCGAGCGGGACGTTGTCTTCACCGGCTCGGTACCGTCGGCCGAACTGCCCGCCCACTATGCGGCCGGTGACGTGTACGCGATGCCCTGCCGCACCCGCAACCGCGGGCTGGACGTCGAAGGGCTCGGCATCGTCTACCTGGAGGCGTCGGCGACCGGCCTGCCGGTGGTGGCCGGCGACTCCGGTGGCGCCCCCGACGCGGTACGCG
Organism: Micromonosporaceae bacterium KJ-029; assembly: GCA_005402585.1. GTDB lineage: Bacteria > Actinomycetota > Actinomycetes > Mycobacteriales > Micromonosporaceae > Micromonospora. Next base: position 117,302 of record BIFP01000067.1, read on the forward strand.
AGGGAGAGACCGGGTACGTGGTGGACGGCCGGGACGTCGCCCAACTCGCCGACCGGGTGGCCACCCTGCTCGCCGACCGGGACCTGGCCCGGCAGCTCGGCGCGGCCGGTCGGGCCTGGGTGGAGCAGGAGTGGCGCTGGGAGGCGCAGGCCCAGCGCCTGGCCACCATGCTGGCCGGCTGACCCCGTTAGGAGGGGGCCCCTGCTATACACCAGGCGTTAACAGGGGGCCCTTCCTTACATCCTCAGCGGATGCGGGCGAGGATGTGGTCGGCGGAGGCGGGGCGGCCGAAGTGCCAGCCCTGGCCGGCGTCGCAGCCGATCGCGCGCAGCCGATCGGCCTGCCCGCCGGTCTCCACCCCCTCGGCGGTCACCGTCAGGTCCAGGGCGTGCGCCAGGGAGACCAGCGAGGCGAGGATCCGCTCGTCGGCGCGGGGCTCCGGGGCGCGCAGCCCACGAACGAACTCGCCGGCCACCTTCAGCTCGGTCACCGGCAGGTCCCGTAGGTACGCCAGGTTGCTGTAGCCGGTGCCGAAGTCGTCGATGGCGATGCGTACGCCCAGGTCGGCCAGGGCCCGCAGGGCGCGTACCGGCTCCTCGGCGGTGCTCATCATCGTGCTCTCGGTGATTTCCAGCTGGAGCCGGTTCGGTGGCAGGCCGGTGCGCCGCAGCAGGGCGCGTACCTCCTGCACCAGGCCGGGCCGGTGGACCTGGCGTACCGCCAGGTTGACGCTGACGTACGGCGGTTCGCCGGCGCCGGCCGCCCAGCCGACCGCCTCCCGGCACGCCTCGGCGAGCACCCAGCCGCCGAGCGGCACGATCAGCCCGGTCTCCTCGGCCAGCCCGATGAAGCTGTCCGGACGCAGCACACCCAGCTGCGGATGGCGCCAGCGCACCAGCGCCTCGACGCCGAGCAGCGAGCCGTCGTGCAGCGACGTCAACGGCTGGTAGTCGAGGTAGAACTCGCCGCGTTCCAGGCCCACCGGAATCGCCGCGCTCAGCGCCTGGCGGGCCTGTTCCCGCCCGTCGCGCTCGGCGTCGTACAACGCCCACCGCGCGCCCCCGGCGGTCTTGGCCCAGTGCAGCGTGCTGCCGGCGGCCCGCATCAGGTCGTCCGGAGAGGTGTCGGCGACCCGCCGCTCCACGATGCCGACGCTCGCCGTGACCGTCACGTCGTTCCCGTCGACCACCACCGGCTCGGACAGGGTGGCCAGCGCCGCCTCGGCGACGGCCACCACGTCTCCGGTACCGGTGGACTTCTCGACGAGGACGACGAACGCATCCCCGCCCAACCGCGCCACCAGGTGGGGCTCGACGGCCCGACGCAGCCGCCGCGCCGCCGCGACCAGGGCCCGGTCGCCGATCTGGTGGCCGTACGAGTCGTTGATTCGCTTGAACCGGTCCAGGTCGAGGAAGCACAGTCCGACCCGGCGGCCACGGCTCGCGGGCCCGTCGACGGCCGCCGCGAGCCGCTCGGCGAACAGCGTGCGGTTGGGCAGGTCGGTCAGCGGGTCGTGGGTGGCCTGGTGCCGGAAGCGGGCCTCACTGGCCCGCAGTGCCTGCTCCGCCTCGACCCGGGCGGTCAGCGCCGCCCGGCGGATCGCCTCCTGCTCGTCCAACGTGCGGTCGCGCAGCGCCCGGGCGTAGCCGGTGGCGACCGCGGCCAGGAGCCGGGCCATCCGGTCGGAGATGTCATCGGCGACCAGGTCGAGATCACGGATCAGCCGGAGCTGGATAACCTCCACGGTGCGGCCGAGCGCCTCGGCGGAGGCGATGTGCGCGCCGACCAGCTCGTCGGCGACCCGGTGCCCCACCCGCAGGTCCAGCGGCTCCGCCCGCAGCGCCTCGGCCAGCTGGTCGGTGAGCCGCTGCAACAGCGTCTCCAGCTGGGCATTGGTCATCGGCAGGTAGCTGGTCCCCGAGAGCGCCTTGGCCCAGGCGCGGGCGAACGGCCCGGCGTTGGACCGGCCGTCCGGAGGCTCACCCACCGAGCCGCCCGACCCCGCCCAGGAAGACCGCCCGCTCGGCGTCCTCGGCGCTCTCCGGTGTCTCCGGGCGCCACTGTGGTACCCACACCACGCCGGGCTCGACCAGCTCGAAACCGTCGAAGAACGCGGTCAGCTCGGCCCGGCTGCGCACCCACAGGGGGTTGTCGGTGCGCCGGTAGACCTCTTCGGCCTCGGCCCGCTGTGTCTCGTCGCGGCCGTCGTCGCTGGCCTGCGACAGGATCAGGTAGCTGCCCGGGGCCAGCGCCGCGCGCAGGGTACGCAGCACCTCGGCCGGGCGGTCGTCGTCGGCGACGAAGTGCAGTACCGCCACGACCAGGACGGCGACCGGCTGGGAGAAGTCGAGCAGCGCGCGGACGTCCGGGTGGGCGAGGATCCGCTCGGGGTGGCGGAAGTCCTCCTGGACGATGGTCGCGCGCTCGTCGCCGGCCAGGATCTCCCGGCTGTGCGCCACGGCGACCGGGTCGACGTCGACGTAGACCACCCGGGAGTCGGGGGCGTGCCGCTGGGCGATCTCGTGGACGTTGCCGACGGTGGGGATGCCCGAGCCGATGTCCAGGAACTGCCGGACGCCGGCCGTGGTGAGGAACTGCACAGCCCGGCGCAGGAACGCGCGGTTGGCCTGGGCCATCAGCGGCGCCTCCGGCACCGCCGCCACCATCGCCCGGGCCGCCGCCCGGTCGGCCGCGAAGTTGTGCGAGCCGCCGAGGTAGTAGTCGTACATGCGAGCGACGCTGGGGCGCTCCACGTCGATCGTCTCGGGTGCCCAGTCCGGCCGCTGCAATGCCCTCACCCCTTCGCACGCCGTCCGGGGCGTTACCGCCCCGGCGGGTATTCTGCCCCGCATTCGCCTGGTAGGCCATAGCGCGGTGGTACGGACGACGATCTATGCGAACGGGGATCCGTGCCCGCCGATCGGCGGGCACGGATCCCCGTTGGTGGTACGTCTGGCGGGACTCAGAACTTCGGTGCGTCCGGAGCCTCGAGCAGACCGAGCCGCAGCGCGGTCATCAGCGCCTGGGCCCGGTTGGCCGCGCCGAGCTTCTCGTAGAGCTTGGAGATGTGCGTCTTGGCGGTCGACTCGCTGACGAACAGCTGCTTGGCGATGCCGGCGACGCTCATCCCGTCGGCGAGCAGCCGCAGCACCTGACCCTCGCGCGGCGACAGTTGCGGCCCGGACGGGGCGAGTCGGCGCTTCATCGCCTCGGCCAGGTCGGCGGCGGTGAAGGCGCTGGGGGAGGAGGCCGCGTGCCGGGCGGCGGCGACGACCTCGTCGGCCGGCGCGGTCTTCGGCACGAAGGCGCTCGCCCCGGCCTCCAGCGCGCCGAAGAGCTGGTCGTCGCCCGCGTACATGGTGAGCACCACGATGCCCATGGACGCGCTGGACTTGCGCAGGGCGCGGGTGGCCTCCAGGCCGCTGCCGTCGGGCAGCCGCAGGTCCATGATCACCACGTCCGGTTGCAGCGCACCGGCCTGCCGAACGCCCTCGGCCGCCGTGGCCGCCTCGCCGACGACCTCGAACTGCCGGTCGCGCTCGAAGGCGTGCCGCAGGCCCTTGCGGATCAAGTCGTGGTCGTCGACAAGGAGGACCTTGGTACGGGTGGCCGGTGTCGGACTTGTGGTCATCCTCGCGTTACTCCCCTTCTACAACTGCGGCGGCGCTACCGGGAACGTTATCGCGCCGGGGTGACGAGCCAACCACCACCGCCACGGTCGTCCCGCTCGGTTGTCGTGGCCTGATCTCCAACCGGCCCCGGATACGTTCCGCTCTCTCGGCCATGATCGCAAGACCATAGTGCCCGTCCGAGCGCTGGTCACCTATGCCGTGACCGTCATCTGACACTTCGATCTGCGCGTACGGCGGGTCCACCTCGCAGGTGACCCAGAGATTGGACGCCCCGGCGTGCTTGCGCGCGTTGGTCACCGCCTCCTGCGCGATCCGCAGTAGCTCGGCCTCGGTGGCGGCGGGCAGCCGGGCGGTGGACTCGTCCAGCGACAGGTGCACCCGCAGCCCGCCGGAGGCGCCGACGGTGCGGGCGTACTCGGCGATCGCGGCGGCCAGGCCACCGTGCCGGTCCACCTCGCTGCGCAGCTCGAACAGGCTCAGCCGCAGCTCGGTGATCACCCGGGTGACCTCGTGCCGCAACACGCGCAGCGACTCGGCGGTCTCCTCGGCGTCGTCGTGCACGGTGGCCAGGGCGTTGTCGATGCCGTAGCCGACCATCACCAACTCCTGGGCCACCCCGTCGTGGATCTCCCGGGCCAGCCGCTGCCGTTCCTCGTTGGTGGCCAGCGACCGCACCTCGTCGAAGAGCAGGGCGGCCTCCAGGCGCAGCGCCGCCGGGCCGGTCAGCCCGGTCACCTGCGCGGTCACCGGCGACGGGTACGCCTGCGCGACGTCGGCCTCCAGCACCACCAGACCGACCGTGCGGACCCCGGCGACCAGCGGCACGATCAGCGCGGAGACCTCTCCGCCGGAGTGGGAGCGGGACTGCGAGCGGGCCGCGGTGTGCGGCTGCTGGCTGGCCCAGGCGTCGGCGATGGCCGAGTCCGCGTCGAGGGTGGTCTCCCAGTCGACCCGGTCGGCCCCGAGCTGGGCGAGCACCACCAGTCGCCCGCCGCCGCTGGCGGAGAGCACCGCCCCGCGGTCGGTGCGGGCCACCGGGCGCAACTCCTCCAGCAGGTGCTCGGCGATCCCGCCCGGGTCCAGGGTCGCCCCGGGCAGCTGCCGGGCCACCGTACGCAGCTGGGTCAGCAGCCGGGTCGCCTCCGCGTACGGCTGGGGCTTGCCCTCGTGCCGGACCTGTATGACCCGGTGCAGGGTGTCCGCGGCGTAGAGGCCCAGCGCGGCCAGGATCAGCCACTGCGCGCACACCGCGAGGTACCCCGGCTGGCTCAGCTGCCGCACCCCGCCGACCTCGGTGAACCCGCCGGCGACCAGCAGGGTGCCCGCGACGACGGCGATCAGCGCGGCGCCCTCGCGGAAGCGCCGCCGCAGCGCGGTGACCGTCACCGGCACCGCGAGGTAGGGCAGCACCGCGGAGGCGCCCAACCCGTCGACGTGACCGCCGACGGTGGCGACCGCGGCGACCTGGCTCGCCGCCAGACCGAGCACCACCACCTCCGCCACCCGGCTGAGTGGGCCGATCAGCCGGTGCTGGGGCGCCAGCAACGCGGGCAGCCCGGCGACCGCCAGCAGGACGATCCACCACAGCTGGGCCACGTCGCGGGTGGCGAGCAGGGTCAGGACGGCGACCAGCGCCAGCACGACCACGCGCGCCGCCGCGGCGAGCGGATGCGAACGGACCAGGGCCGATGTCGAGGCGGGCACGTGACGGATGGTAGTCAGCCGCGGTAGATGTCGGCGATCTCCGCCGCGTACGTCTTGTGTACGACCTGACGCTTGACCTTCATCGACGGGGTCAGCTCGCCGGTGGCCTCGGTGAAATCCCGGGGCAGGATCCGGAACACCTTGATCGCCTCGGCCTTGGAGACCGACCGGTTGGCGTCGTCCACGGCGGCCTGGATCTCGGCCCGCAGTCCCTCGTGCCCCCGCAGCGTCTCGACGTCGGTGTCGGCCGGCAGGCCGACCGACTCCAGCCAGGCCGGCAGGGCCTCCTCGTCGAGGGTGACCAGTGCGGCGATGAACGGCTGCCGGTCGCCCACCACGACGCACTGGCTGACCAGGCGGTGCGCCCGGACCTGGTCCTCCAGCACGGCCGGGGCGACGTTCTTGCCGCCGGCCGTCACGATGATCTCCTTCTTCCGGCCGGTGATGGTCAGGTAACCGTCGCCGTCGAGCGAGCCGAGGTCACCGGTGTGGAACCAGCCGTCAACGATCGCCTCGGCAGTGGCCGCCTCGTTGCGCCAGTACCCCTGGAAGACGAGCTCACCGGAGATGAGGATCTCGCCGTCGTCGGCGATCCGGATGGTCACGCCGGGCAGCGGGCGGCCGACCGTGCCGATCCGGGTGAACGAGGGCAGGTTCGCCGAGGCGGCGGGGGAGGTCTCGGTGAGGCCGTACCCCTCGCAGACGGTCACGCCGACACCCCGGAAGAAGTGCCCCAGCCGGGCGCCGAGCGGCGCTCCGCCGGAGATCACGTCGCGGCAGCGCCCGCCGAGCGCGGCCCGCAGCTTGCCGTAGACCAGCTTGTCGAAGAGCGCGTGCTGGGCGCGCAGGGCCAGGCCCGGCCCGGCGGAGGTCTCCAACGCCTCGCTGTACGCGATGGCGACCGCCTCGGCCCGGGCGAAGATCTTGCCCTTGCCGGCGGCCTCGGCCTTCTGCTTGGCACCGTTGTAGACCTTCTCGAAGACCCGGGGCACCGAGAGCACGAAGGTCGGCTTGACCTCCTGCAGCTCGGCGACCAGGTTCTTGGTGTCCGAGCAGTGCGCCATGGTGGCCCGCGCCTGCACCACGCCGATCTGGATGAGTCGGGCGAAGGAGTGCGCCAGGGGCAGGAACAGCAGGGTCGACGCGTTCGGCCCGAACAGGTTCGGCAGCACCGGCACGGCGTTGGCGATGTCCGCGTACATGTTGCGGTGGGTGAGCACGCAGCCCTTGGGGCGACCGGTGGTGCCGCTGGTGTAGATGACGGTCGCGACGTCCGAGGAGCGCAGCTCCGCGCGCCGTCGCTCGATCTCGGCCGGCTCCACCGCCGCGCCCGCGGCCACCAGCTCGTCGACCCCACCGAGATCGATCTGCCAGAGGTGGGCCAGGTCGGGCAGCTGGTCGCGGACGCCGGAGACCAGCGTGGCGTGCGCGGTGCTCTCCACCACGCAGGCCACCGCGCCGGAGTCGGCCAGGATCCAGGCCGCCTGCTCGGCGCTGGAGGTCTCGTAGATCGGCACGGTGACCGCTCCGGTCGCCCAGATGGCGTAGTCGACCAGCGTCCACTCGTAGCGGGTACGGCTCATCAGCCCGACCCGGTCACCCGGCTGCACCCCGGCGGCGACCAGGCCGCGGGCGACCGCCACCACCTCGTCGCGGAACTGGCGGCAGGTCACGTCCACCCAACCGCCAGCCGCGTCGCGGCGGACGAACTGCACCGCCTCGGGGGCGACCTCGGCGTTGTCCCAGACCGGGTCGGTGAGGTTGGCCGAGTCGCCGACGGTGACGATCGGCGGAACGGAGAACTCGCGCACCTGCACTCCCTCGCACTCACACTGGCCGGGTCGGGCCACTCGGGTCGGCTCTGTCGAAACCTACCCGCCCGACCGGCTCGCGGGCACAGGCAGGTGGGGCGGCGCGGCGCGATGGCGCCGTCCGGACGGGTAGCCTCCCCCCATGGCGGACACCTCCACCCAGTCGATCATCATCGGCGCTCCACCGGACCGGGTGGCGGCGGTCATCTGTGACTTCCCGAGCTATCCCGAGTGGGCCGACGCGGTGCGGCAGGCCGAGGTCGTCGAGGAGTACGAGGACGGCTACGCCAGCCAGGTCCGCTTCGTCCTCGACGCCGGCGTGATGGCCGACGAGTACGTGCTCGCGTACGCCTACGCCGAGGACCTGTCCCGGATCGAGTGGCACCTGGTCGCGCCCTCGAAGATGCAGCGGGCCCAGCGTGGCTCGTACGACCTGACCGCCAACGCCGACGGGGGGACCACCGTGACGTACACCCTGGAGGTGGAGCTCGCGGTCGGGATGCTCGGGATGTTCCGCCGGAAGGCCGAAAAAATGATCATGGACGCCGCGTTGAAGCAGCTGAAGCGCCGGGTAGAAGCATCTGGTGTGGCGCAGTGACGCGTCCGGCGACCCGGTCGCCACGGTAGAGGAGCCCAGCATGGGTGCAACGGATCCGGGTTCGGCCCGGGAAGAGGCGGAGCGGCTGGTCGCCACTCTGCTGGCCACCGCACGGATGGCCGCCGCCGGCCCGGGTCCCGGATCCTGGGGCCCGCTCGGTGGGATCGTGACCGGTGTCCTCGGTCACAGCGGTGCCCCGGAGCAGCCGGGGGTCGGCTCACCGGGGGCCGGCTTCGCCACCGGCACGGCCGAATGTTGCGTCTGCCCGGTCTGCCGGGGAATCGCCGCGTTGCGCGACCCGAGTCCGGAATTCGCCGAGCGGCTGGCCACCGGCGCCGGCGATCTGGCCGCCGGTCTGGCCAGCTTCCTGCGCGCCTTCACCCCGTCCGAACCCGCCGCCGAGAACCCGTCCGAACCCGCCGACCCCGGCCCGGACAGCGACCGCGTCTGGCGCGAGGCGACCCGTACCGGGCATGATTCTCAGCCGGCACCGGAGCGGGACGTCTGGTCCACCGCGACCCGGGCGGAGGACATCGCCGTCCCGGCCGCCGCGCCCGTCGACGCCGCCGGGCCGGTCGCGCCAGCGGGGCGCCGGACGCCGACCGACCGTCGGGTGGTGCCCGCCTCGCGGGTACCCGACGGCGAGCCCGCACCGGGCGCGGAGGCCGTGCCCGGCGGGGCGCAGGGCGCACCAGGCGACGGGGCCTGACAGGACGACCCGCAGCACCGGCGAGGGCTGGTGCGCGCGGGGTGGCACAGCAGAGGGGAGTGGCCGCGGTGACGCTGACCATCGGAGTCGACGTCGGTGGCACGAAGGTGGCCGGCGGTGTTGTCGACGACACCGGCACGGTTCTCCTGCAGACCCGACGGGACACCCCCGCCGATGACGTCGGCAAGACCCGCGACGTCATCATCGAGCTGGTCAGCGAACTCGCCACCGGGCGCGAGATCCAGGCGGTCGGCATCGGTGCGGCGGGATGGATCGACGCCAACCGCTCCACCGTGCTCTTCGCCCCCAACCTCGCCTGGCGCGACGAGCCGCTGCGGGCGTACGTCAGCACGGCGGTCGAGCTGCCGGTGGTGGTGGAGAACGACGGCAACGCGGCCGCCTGGGCGGAGTTCCGCTACGGCGCCGCCCGGAACGCCGAGGACTCGATGGTCATGTTCACCATCGGCACCGGCGTCGGCGGTGGCATCGTGCTCGGCGGCGAGCTGCTACGCGGGAACAACGGCATCGCCGCCGAACTGGGCCACATGCTCACCGTTCCCGACGGGCACCAGTGCGGCTGCGGGCGGCTCGGCTGCATCGAGCAGTACGCCAGCGGCAGCGCCCTGGTCCGCTTCGCCCGCGCCGCCGCCCGGCAGGAACCGCACCGGGCCACCGCGTTGCTGGAGCTGGCCGACGGCGACGCCGAGGCGATCACCGGACCGATGGTGACGGCCGCGGCCAAGGGCGGCGACCCGGTCTCCGCCGAGGCGTTCGCCCAGGTCGGGCGCTGGCTCGGCACAAGCCTGGCGGACATGGCGCAGATCCTCGACCCGCAGGTCCTCGTCGTCGGCGGTGGCGTCATCGACGCCGGCGACCTGCTCATGGGCCCGACCCGCCGCTCGTTCACCGAGGCCCTGGCGCAGCGCAGCCGGCTGCCGGTGGCCGAGATCCGCCCGGCCGAGCTGGGCAACTCCGCCGGTGTCATCGGCGCGGCCGACCTGGCCCGGCGAATATAGGTGACCCCCGGCGTGCCGTTGCGGGTCGTGTCCTACAACGTGCACGGCCAGCGCGACGACACCGCCGCGCTGGCCGCGGTGGTGCGTGCGGTGGCGCCGGACGTGGTGGTCGTCCAGGAGGGGCCGCGTCGGCTGCGCTGGCGGGAGAAGACGGCCGCGCTGGCCGCCTCGTTCGGCCTGGTGGTCGCCGCCGGTGGGCTGCCGTCGCTGGGCAACCTGCTGCTCACCAGCCTGCGGGTCCGGGTGACCGGAACCCGGTGCCGCCGCTTTCCGCTCACTCCCGGCCGGCACCTGCGCGGTGCCGCGTACGCCGACTGCCTGGTGGGCCGGTCCGCCCGGTTCACCGTGGCCGGGTCGCACCTGTCCACCGACCCGGCCGAGCGGCCGGGGCAGGCGGAGCTGTTCAAGCGGGACCTGGCCGCCGCGACCCACCCGGTGATCGCCGCGGCCGACCTGAACGAGGAGCCGGGCGGCCCGGCGTGGACCACCGTCGCGCGGGGGCTGACCGACGCGGCGGTGGCGGCGGATCGGGGCGGGTCGTTCACCTTCTCCTGCGCGAACCCGCGCCGGCGTATCGACGCCCTGTTCGTCGACGCGCGGATCACCGTGGTCGACTACGACGTGGTGGACACCCCGCTGACCCGCCGGGCCAGCGACCATTTTCCGGTACTGGTCGACCTGCTGGTGCCCGCTGCCGGCTGACCGCCGGCCGCCGGGCGGGCTGGACATCCCGCTCCGTTGTGGAGAGGATTTCGCGCGACCCGGCACTCGTGCCGAGACGAAGGAGACTCCCCGGTGCCCACCCCCACCGAGCACGGCCGGCCCGATCCGGAGACGACCACGCTCGCCCACAGCCGCGACGGCCGCCCGGTCTCGGACCGGGGCGACACGGTCTGTGTCATCGGCGCCGGAGCCAGCGGCCTGACCGCCGTGAAGAACCTCGCCGAGCACGGCTTCGGCGTCGACTGCTACGAGCGCGAGACCGGCATCGGCGGCGCCTGGAACTGGCGGCACGACCGCAGCCCGGTGTACGCCAGCACCTACCTGATCTCGTCGCGGCCGTTCACCCAGTTCCCCGACTTCCCGATGCCCGACGACTGGCCGGACTACCCGCACCACAGCCAGTTGCTGTCCTACTTCGAGCGCTACGCCGACCACTTCGACCTGCGCCGGCACATCTGGTTCGGCACCGAGGTGGTCCGCGTCGAACCGGTCGCCGACGACCGCTGGGACGTGACCACCCGCAGCACCGGCGGCTACGGCCCTGAACGCACCTCGCGGTACGCCGCGGTGGTGATCGCCAACGGGCACAACTGGTCGCCGAAGCTGCCCCGGTACGAGGGGCTGGAGCAGTTCCGGGGCGAGGTCATGCACGCCTCCTCGTACAAGGATCCGGCCCAGCTGCGCGGCAAGCGGGTGCTGGTGGTGGGGGCCGGCAACACCGGCTGCGACATCGCGGTGGAGGCCGCGCAGCAGGCGTCGCGCTGCTGGCACTCCACCCGCCGGGGCTACTGGTACGCCCCGAAATACGTCTTCGGTCGCCCCGCCGACCAGGTCAACGACACCCTGCTGGCACTGCGGGTGCCGCTGCGGGTGCGGCAGTGGCTCTACCACCGGACGCTGCGGCTGACCGTCGGCGACCTGACCCGCTTCGGTCTGCCGAAGCCGGACCACCGGGTGTACGAGACCCACCCGATCGCCAACAGCCAGCTCGTCTATCACGTCGGCCATGGCGCGATCACCCCGGTGCCGGACATCGGGCGCTTCCACTCGCACTCGGTGGAGCTGGCCGACGGCCGGCAGATCGACCCGGAACTGGTCGTCTTCGCCACCGGCTACCTGCCCCGGTTCGAGTTCCTGGACGCGAAGATCCTCGGCGACGACGAGGGCGCGGGCCGGCCCCGTTTGTGGCTCAACGCCTTCGTACCGGACCATCCGACCCTCGCGGTGGCCGGCCTGGTCCAGCCGGACTCGGGCGTGTTCACCCTGTCGCACTGGCAGGCGGTGCTCTTCGCCCGGTTGCTGCGGCTGCGCGCCACCCGACCGGACCGGGCCGCGGCCTTCGCGAAGCGGGTCCGGGCCGGCGCCGGCCAGCGCTACTCGGGGCAGGTGAAGGACTCGACCCGGCACTGGTTCGAGGTCGGCCACGCCGACTACCTGCGTGCGCTGGAGCGCGCGCTGCGGAACCTGGAGGGCAAGTGAGCGAGCGGGGCGAGGCGGCGGCGTGAGCGAGCGGGGCGAGCGAACCATCGGGTACAGCAGCGTGGCGCCTGGCGCCGCCGGCGAGCGGAGCGAGGTGGCGGCGTGAGCGTGCAGACCGGTGAGCGGGTGCGGGTCATGCGGAGCTGGGAGTGGGCCCGGCCGGTCCGCCCGGTCCGGCGTGAGGTGCTCAGCGCCCTGCCCGAGCTGGAGGAGGGCCAGCCGCCGCTGTTGTTCGTGCCCGGCTTCGGGCACGGCGCCTGGGCGTACGCCGAGCACTGGCTCGGGCACGCCGCCGCGCGCGGTTTCCCGGCGTACGCGGTGAGCTTGCGCGGGCACGGCGGCAGCGACCCGGCGCCGGAGGCGAACCTGCGGGCGTACGCCCACGACGTGGTCCAGGTGGCGGCGGGCCTGCCGCGCCAGGCGGTGCTGGTGGGGCACGGCGCCGGGGCCCTGGTGGTCGCGCACGCCCTGGCCCGCTACCCGGCCCGCGCGGCGGTGCTGGTGGCGCCGGTGCTCGGCGGCTGGGCGACGTTCGGTGCCGCGCTGCGCCGCAACCCGTTCGGCACCGTGCCGGCGGTGTTCGGCGGTCGGCTGCGGCTGAGCCGCCGGCAGCTGTTCAGCCGCGGGCTGCCCGATGCCGACGCCCGCCGCTACGCCGCCCGGTTGGGTCGGGCCGCCCGGCGCGCCCAGTGGCAGCTGTTGACCGGCGCCGACCCGGAGCCGGCGGTGGGCCGCCCGTCGGTACTGGTGCTGGGCAGTCCGGACGACCGGGTGGTGCCGTCGTCGGCGCTGACCCGCGCCGCCCGGCGGTACGGTTCGGCACCGCTGCTCTTTCCCGGTATGGGGCACGACCTGATGCTCGACGCCCGCTGGCAGGAGCCGATCGACGCGATCCTCGACTGGCTGGTCAAGAACCCGACCCGCGACGACCGGGCCTGACTTCGGGCCCGGTCAGACCCGTCGTCAGCCGGTGCTGAGGTGGGTGAGCAGTGAGCCGGTCTGGTCCAGAGTGGACAGGTAGGAGCGGGCCCAGGCGCGGATATCGTGCTCTCGCAGGTGTTCGCGCATGGCCCGCATCCGTTCCCGCACGTCCGCCGGGTCGGCGCGCAGCGCCGCCAGCAGGCCCTGCTTGAGCCCCTCCAGGTCGTGCGGGTTGACCAGGTATGCCTGCGGCAGCTCGGCCGCGGCCCCGGCGAACTCGCTGAGCAGCAGCGCACCGAGGTCGTCCACCCGGGCGGCGACGTACTCCTTGGCGACCAGGTTCATCCCGTCCCGCAAAGGGGTGACCGCCATCACGTCGGCCACCCGGTAGAGGGCAGCCAGCTCGGCCCGGTCGAACGGCTGGGTGAGGTAGTGGATCGCCGGCTCGCCGACTCGGCCGAACTCCCCGTTGATCCGTCCGACCTCCCGCTCGACCCGGTCGCGGAGGATCTGGTACTGGCCGACCCGTTCCCGGCTCGGCACCGCCACCTGCACCAGCACCGTGTCCCGGACCTTGACGTGCCCGTGGGCGAGCAGCTCGCTGTACGCCTTGAGCCGCTGCTCGATGCCCTTGGTGTAGTCCATCCGGTCGACGCTGAGGATCACCTGCTCGGGGCTGCCGAGGTCCTGGCGCAGTCGGCGGGCCCGGTCGGCCACCTCCGGTCGGCCGGCCAGTGCGGACATCTCGGCGGTGTCGATGGAGACCGGGAACGCGCCGATCCGCACCATCCGGCCGTCGACCGCGATCCGCCGGTCGGTGGCCGGCAGCTCCAGCACCTTCGTCACCAGCTGGGCGAAGTTGTGTGCGGCCTGGGCCCGCTGGAAGCCGACCAGGTCCGCGCCGAGCATCCCGCGCAGCAGCTCGGCCCGGCGGGGCAGTTGCATGAACAGTTCCGGCGGCGGGAACGGCACGTGCAGGAAGAAGCCGATCCGCAGGTCGGGCCGCAGGGCGCGGAGCAGCCCCGGCACCAGTTGCAGGTGGTAGTCCTGCACCCAGACCACCGCGCCGGCCTCGGCGACCTCCGCGGTGGCCTCGGCGAACCGCTGGTTGACCCGCTGGTACGCGTCCCACCAGCGCCGGTGGTGCTCCGGCTGCTCGACGGCGTCGTGGTAGATCGGCCACAGGGTCGCGTTGGCGAAGCCCTCGTAGTGGTCGCGCAGGTCGTCGCCGGTCAGCGCCACGGTGTGCATCCGTACGCCGTCGACGTCGGGCAGGGCGGGCGCGGGGCCCGTCCCGCCGGCCCAGCCGACCCAGGTCGCCGGGGTGTGCCGCAGCAGGGGGTGCAGGGCGCTCACCAGCCCGCCGGGGCTGCGGCGCCATTCGCAGGCGCCGTCGAGAGCCTGGCTGTCGTCGATGGGTAGGCGGTTGGCCACAACCACGAGGGAACTCTGTCGCATCTCGGGCATTCCGATCAGCAGGGGAGGGACTGCCACGAGGAAGGAACAACCGGGCAGTCGGCGGGTGAAGTGACGTACTGCGGTATTCCTACTGACAGTAAGTTACACCACTGTTACGCCCACTGGCGCGGCGCGGTCGCCGTCCCGGCATCCGGACGCCTGCTCAGACCACCGCGCCGTCGTCGGGGTCGCGGTCCTCGTCGCCGGGGCGCAGTCGCCACACCAGCGTGACGAAGCCGGCGAGGATGCCGGTGAAGCCGAGCAGCGTCACCACCCCCCGGTCCGCGGGGAGCAGGTCGGGGAAGAGGAACAGCACGAAGCCGAGCACCACGGCGAGCACGCCGGCCACCGCGTACTTCGACACCCGGGGCAGCGGCGGAGGCGGCGGCGGGACGTAGCGCTCGTCGTCGCTGGGGTCGCCGGGCAGGTGGGCGCCGAAGGTGTCCAGGCCGTCCAGCAGCGACGGCCCGTCGCCGTCGCGGGGGCCACGCCCGACGGAGACGCCGGAGATGTCGGCCGCGTACGGCAGCCGCCGCACGTCGGTGGCGGTCGGCCCGGTCGGCTCGTCGGTGCCCGGCAGCGTCGCCGTGGCCGTGCCGCCGCCCCGGTCGGCCTGGTCGGCCTCGTCGTCCACGTCCTCCGCGGCCGGCCACGGATGCTCGCCCGCGCCCGGGGAGCTGTGGTAGCCGGCGACGATCCGGGCCCACTCGGCGTCGATGTCCGGTTCCTCACCGGCCCGCCCGACGACGGTCTCGTCGGAGAGTTGACTGAGGTAGTCCCGGGCCGTGCTCAGGTGCGAGCGGTCCACGTAGAGCCGGTCCACCGGCCGGGGCGGCACGGTGGTGGTGCGGGTGACCGGGTTCAGATCCGCCGACGGTTGCAGGTAGGCGGCGATCCCACCGGCGGCCAGCACGTCGAGCAGGTGTTCGCCGACGCGCGGATCGACGTCGCCGGCGACGGCGTACTCGTTAGCGTCGAGTCCGTTGTCCCGCCGTCCCCGCCGAGCCCCACCCGCTGACACCGGACCATCCTCCTCATCGCGCCGCCGGCGCGCCCCGCGTCCAGCCCCCTCGACGCGCCCCCGCACGCCGTGCTCTGAATCGTGACACGTCCGGGGTGGGTTCGGGGAGTGCCTTGTGGTGCGGGGTACGTCGGCGCGTCCTGCCCGCGCTGGTCGCGGCCGGGCTCTTTGTCCTTTTGTGCTGGGCGTGCCAGGCGAGCCTGTCGCCAGGACGACACCGGGCATGATCGATGCGGTGGGTGGGGTCGGCCCGGGTGGGCGTTGTGGCGGGCGGGCGGAGGTTCGTAGGCTCGTGCCACGACCGCCCGGCCCGGCCGGGGCGTCGCCACCACCGCCCTGGGGAAAGGACGCCGGTGCTGTACTGGCTGCTGAAGTACGTGATCCTCGGCCCGCTGCTGAGGCTCATCTTCCGGCCGCAGGTGGAGGGCCTGCACCACGTACCGGCGACCGGCCCGGTGATCCTGGCCAGCAACCACCTCTCCTTCTCCGACTCGATCTTCACGCCGCTCATCGTGCCGCGGAAGGTCACCTTCGTCGCCAAGGCGGAGTACTTCACCGGCAAGGGGATCAAGGGCTGGCTGACCAGGATGTTCTTCGTCGGCACCGGCACCGTCCCGGTGGACCGCTCCGGCGGCCGGGCCGCCCGCGCCGCGCTGGACACCCAGCTCACGGTGTTGCGTGCCGGCGGTATCGCCGGCATCTACCCGGAGGGCACCCGATCCCCGGACGGGCGGCTCTACCGGGGCAAGACCGGCGTGGCCCGGCTGGCGCTGGAGAGCGGCGCGCCGGTGGTCCCGGTGGTGATGCTCAACCTCGACGAGATCCAGCCACCCGGCACGATCATCCCGAAGCTCGACCGGGTCCGGATCCGTTTCGGCCCGCCGCTGGACTTCTCCCGGTACGCCGGGCTGGCCGGCGACCGGTTCGTCGAGCGCGCGGTCACCGACGAGATCATGTACGAGCTGATGGAGCTCTCCGGCCGCGAGTACGTCGACGTCTACGCCCAGAAGCTCAAGACCCAGCCCGCCCCCGTCGCCGCCTGACCGTGTCGGGTGGGTCAGGAGGCCAGGGTCCGCGCGGCGGCGGGCGGGTGGGCCAGGGCGAGCAGGCCGGGCGCGCCGTTGCGGTGGGCGAAGGCGCGTAGCTCGGTCAGCGGCGCGCCGGTCGCCGCCCGGTCGCCGGCCGACTCCGACTCCCGGACCGCGAAGGCAAGCGCCAGCATCCGGTCGGTGACATCGGGGATCCCGGCGTAGATCTCGGCGGCCGCCAGGTACAGCTCGACGGCGTGGCGGTGGTCGCCGTCGGCGCCGGCCAGCGCCCCGGTCACGATCCGCAGCGCCGCCTCCGACCAGGGCGTACGGTGACCGACCTGGTCCAGCATGGCGCGTACCCGGGCCGCCGACTTGCGCCCGGCGAGGGCCGCCGCCCAGCTGACCGCGGCGATCCACTCGCCGCTGGCCAGCGCCGGCACCGCCGACCACGCCTCGGCCAACTCGTCGACCAGGGCAGCGGCCTCGTCGGTACGCCCCTGCACCGCCCGGCACAACGCGCCCATCGCCAGCATCGTCCAGTGCACCCGGTGGAAGCCGCTGCGCCGGGCGGTGTCCAACGCGGCGGCCACGTCGTCGCGGGGCGGTGGCGCCGCGCCGGGACGCGCCGGTGCGCCGTCCGGTGGGGAGTCCGACCCGGTGCCCGGGATGGGCGGCGGCACCGGCTGGCCGCGCAGCACCAGCAGGCACGACCGCAGGCCGCGTACCTGCATGTCCCAGCTGCCGGTCGGGGTGTGCACGAACGCCTCGGCGGCGGTCAGGAACCGGCTGAAATCCCCCTCGAACCAGGACCGGACGGCCTCGGCGGAGTAACTGGTGGTCAACGTCTGCCCGCTCGCGGTCCGGGCCGGTGCCGCCGACAGCAGCGCGTCGGAGCGCAACCAGTCGCCCTCCTCGCAGACGGCGTAGGCGAGGTTCTGGGTGGCCCGGGGCAGCGCGAGCAGCTGCCGGGCCCGGGCGAACTCGACGATCGCGTACAGCTCGTCCAGGCCGGACCGGTCGCCCGCCTGGTAGCGGGCGGTGGCCGCGGTGATCCGGGCGTTGGTGCGGGACTCGGTCAGCCCGAGTCGTTCCGCGATCTCGGCGGCCGTGTCCGCGGCGTCCACCGCCGGATCCCGCTCGTAGTTGAGCATGTGCAACCGGCCCAGCTCCGCGTAGGCGTCCGCCTTCTGGGCGCTGTCCGGCAGCGGCTCGAACAGCCGCACCGCCCGGTCCAGGCAGGCCAGCGCGGCCTGCCGGTCGGCCCGCAGCCAGGCGGCCTGACCGAGCAGCGTCCAGGCGCGCGCCGCACACGCCTCGTCGCCGTACGCCAGCAGCCGGTCGGCCAGCGTCTGCACCTGCTCCGGCCCGCCGCCGGAGAGGAACGCGTTGCCGTCGCGGTAGAACGAGATCTCCGTGCTGAGTAGCTCCAGCTGGAGCCGGCCCACCGGGTCGGAGTCGTCGGCCAGCCCGAGCGCCCGGCCGGCGTGGCTGGCGGCGGCGTCCAGCCCGTGCAGCGCGTACGCCCGGCGGGCCGCCCGGTGCAGCGCGGCCCGTGCCGGCCCGGCGTAGCGGAGGGTCTCCATGCCCAGCGAGCGGGCGATCTCGTGGGCCGCCCAGCGGTGGTGGGCCAGCACCTCGGCCAGGTCGGTGTCCCGGCTCTGCGACAGCGTGTCCAGCCAGTCGGCCGTCCGCTCGTGCCGGGCCACCCGCTCGGTGCGCGGCAACCGCTGGTAGCACACGTCGCGGACCAGCACGTGCCGGAACCGGTACTCCGGCTGCCCGGCCATCGTGGAGGCGCCCTGCTCGTGGACGAAGTCCCGTTGCTCCAGCCGGCGCAGCGCGCGTTCGACCGACTCGACCGGCTGGCCGAGCGCGGCGGCCACCGCCCCGGGCCAGAACTGCACCCCGACCACCGCCGCGGCCAGCAGCACCGCCCGGTCCTTCGGGTCGAGCAGGTCGACCCGGTTGGCGATGACCGCGTGCACGCTCTCCGGCATCGGCAGGTCCAGGTGCTTGTCCAGCGACCAGCCTCGTCCGGACTGGCGCAGCGCGCCCTGCTCGATCAGCATCCGGACGTACTCGTGGGCGTAGAGCGGGTTGCCCCCGGCCACCTCGATCAGCGGGGTGAGCAGGTCGGCGGAGAAGGCGGCCTGGCCGAACATGTGCGCGTACAACGCGGCGATGCCGGTGTCCCGCAGCGGCGGCAGGGTGATCGTCACCGAGCCGGTGATCGTCCCCGCCCAGCTCGGATCCCGGTCGACCAGCTCCGGGCGGGCGGTGCAGAGCAGCAGCAGCGGCACCTCCCGGGCCGCCGCGCCGAGCAGCTCCACGAAGCGCAGCATCGCGTCGTCGGCCCAGTGCAGGTCCTCGAAGACCAGCACGGTGGGGCGGCGGGCGGCCAGCGCCAGCAGGAACCGCCGCCACGCCGACTCGGCCTCCTCGGCCGGCAGCGGCGTGCCGGCCAGACCGACCAGCGGGCGCAGCGCGTCGGCTACCCGGTCGCGCTCGCCGGGGCCGACCAGCTCGCCGACGGCCGCGGCGAGCCGCTGCGCGGCGCTGGCGGCGGGGTCGGTGTCGAGGATGCCGGCCTCGGCCTTGACGATGTCGGCCAGTGCGGCGAACGTGACGTTCTCGCCGAACGGCGGGCACCGCCCGGTACGCCAGGTCAGCGGCTCGTCCACCAGCCGGCCGGTGTGCCGGTGCAGCTCGCGTACCAGCCGACTCTTGCCGATGCCGGCCCGGCCGAAGACGGTGACCACCTGGGGCCGGCGGTCGCGCAGGCTGCGGTGCAGGGCGTTGACCAGCATGCCCAGCTCGTGCTCGCGGTCGATCAGGGGCGTGGTGTCCGACTCCCGGTCGGTGGGCTGCTGGCGTACCGCGGCCAGCGCCAGCCACACCTCCGTCGGCCCCGAACGCCCGCGCAGGGTGACCGGCGGCTGCTCGTCGTAGCGGATGGAGTCCCGGGTCAGCGCGTGCGTGGTGCCGTCGACCAGCACCCCGCCGGGCGGCGCCACGGACTGCAACCGGGAGGCCGTGTTGACCACGTCGCCGGCGACGATCGCCTGCCCGCCGTCGCGGGCGGCGGCCACGTCGACGAGCGCCTCGCCGGTCGCCACCCCGACCCGGAACCGCAGCCCGTCGGTGCCGGTGGGGGTGAACCGGGTCAGCACCCGTTGCAGCTCCAGCCCGGCCCGTACGCAGCGCAGCGCGTCGGTCTCGGTGGCCACCGGTGCGCCGAACAGCGCCATCACCGCGTCGCCGATGTACTTCTCCACCACCCCGCCGTACTGGCCCACCACCCGTCGGGCGGCCGAGAAGAAGCCGGTCTGCATGCCGCGGACCAGCTCCGGATCGGCCCGCTCGACGTACGGGGTGAAGTCGATCAGGTCGACGAAGAGCACGCTGACCCGGCGGCGGTCCTCCTGCGGGATCATCGCCGGGCGGTCGGTGCCGGCCCGAGGTGCGCCGCACGAGGTGCAGAAGGCCACGTCCGGGGCGAGCGGACGCAGGCAGTGCGGGCAGACGGCACCGAGCTCCGCCCCGCAGCCACCGCAGAAACGGTCGCCGTCGGCGGCGGTGCGTCCACAGCGGTCACACTGCGCGGCGATGACACCCTCCACTGGCGAGCCCCCGACGCCCGGGGGCGCAGAGTCGAGTATCCCCGCCCGGCGCACTGTCGGGTACCGGGCTGTTGGCTTGTGGACACTCCACCAGGCGGCTTGACGTGTCCCGAACGGCTAGATTCAGGCGACCGATAGTTGACTGCTTGATCAGGGGGACAGCTTCATGGTGTACGTCATGCTGCGCAGTGACTGGACCGACAGTAACGGGGTCACCCACCCCGCCGGCGACACGGTTGACGTCGACGCCGCCACGCTCGCCCAGCTCCAGGCGCAGGGGATCGTCGGTGAGCTGCCGGGCAAGGGCAAGGACGGCACGGACTGGGTCGGCCCGGGTGGCACGGAATGGGTCGGGCCGGGCAGCACCAAGCCCTGACGAATACACACGGGCGGGGCCGGGGACGAACGTCCCCGGCCCCGCCCGGTCGTTTCAGCGTTCGTTCATGCCCGCGCGGCGCCGCAGCGCCGGGACGTCGGTAACCACGATCCGCCGGCCCTCGGTGCGTAGCCAGCCCCGGTTGGCGAACGAACCGATCGCCTGGTTGACGCTCTGCCGGGAGCCGCCGGCCATCTCCGCGAGCTGGCTCTGGTTCAGCTCGATGGTGATCATCGGGGCCTGGCTCTCGCCGGCGAGCCGGACCAGCGTCTTGGCGACCCGGCCGGGCAGGTCGAGGAAGACGTGATCGGCGTTCTGCTCGGTCAGCCGGCGGATGAGCGCCCCGAGGGAGCGCATGACCGCGTCGAGGATGCGCGGGTTCGAGTGGACCAGCTCCATGAAGGCGCCCCGGGACAGGGCGAGGGCGGCGCAGTCCTCGATCGCCTCGGCGGAGGCGGAGCGGGTGGAGGCGTCCAGCAGGGACACCTCGCCGAGCACGTCGGGCGGACGGATCACCGACAGCACCGCCCGCTCGCCGGTCGGCGCGGTGCGGAACACGGCCACCGCGCCCCGGCGCAGCACGATCAACGACTCGCCCGGATCGTTCTCCACGAACAGCAGCTGACCCTTGCGGTACGTCCGGGGCACCGCCGCGGCGATCACCCGCTGGCGCACCTCAGGCTCCAGCCCGGCGAACATCTCGACGCCCGTGAGCGCGTCGCCCGGCTCTGGCAGGCGCATCTCCACGGCCCCACCCCTCCCCGGTCAAGGACCCCAACTCGCTCACCGGGTGAGCCTGACGGCTCCTGACGAGGTGTAGTGACACCCGTTCGGCGTCCGGCAGCGGTACACATCAGATCATGACGCTCTGGTCGCGTGCTGTACACCCCTCAAATCGCTTCCGTGACAGCTTCGAGCTGGGGATGTCGCCAGGTCGAGATAGATGGAAGCGCTCCCGGGTACGTCGCCCCGCGCGCCACCCTCCGGCGGCCGTCGGCAAGGATGGCGGTGATGACCTACCGCTACTTCTACGACTGCGAGTTCATCGAGGACGGCCGGACCGTCGAGCTGGTCTCGATCGGCGTCGTCGATGAGTACGGCCGCGAGTTCTACGCGGTCTCCACCGAGTTCGACGCGTCCCGGGCGGTGCCCTGGGTCCGCCGTAACGTGCTGGACAAGCTGCCCTCTCCGGCCGACCGCGCCTGGCGGTCGCGCGAGCGCATCCGCGACGAGCTGTACGACTTCCTGGTCGAGCCGGTCCGCGACCGCCCCGGCGAGGAGCTGGAGCTGTGGGCCTGGTACGCCGCGTACGACCATGTGGCGCTGGCGCAGCTGTGGGGAGCGATGCCCGCCCTGCCCCGGGAGATTCCCCGGCTCACCAAGGAGCTGCGGCAGTTGTGGGACGAGCGGGGGAGACCGCGACTGCCGAACGCCTACGCGGCCCGGCACGACGCCCTGGTCGACGCCCGGCACAACCTGGCCCGGTGGCGGGCGATAACCGGTTCGTAGGTTCTGGTCCGTTATGTTCCGGCGTGGGCGGTTCGGTGCGCTCGGCTACTGGCCGGTAGCGGGGCCGCGGTGCCGGGTGTCACCCCGCGGCGACTACAGTGCGCAGTGACGGCCCGCCCCGGGCCGGCAACGGTGCCGAGGGTCTGACCTGACACATATCCTGGGGCTTGATCGGGCTTGACCAGATGCTCCCCAGGAGGATGAGCAGATCATGCGTATCGGCGTGCTCACCGGCGGCGGCGACTGCCCGGGTCTCAACGCGGTCATCCGGGCGGTGGTCCGCAAGGGTGTCGCCAGCTACGGCCATGAATTCGTGGGTTTCCGGGACGGCTGGAAGGGCCCGCTGGAGGGGCTGTCCCGCCCGCTGGGTATCGCGGAGGTCCGGGGGATCCTGCCGCGGGGCGGCACGATCCTCGGTTCCTCCCGGACCAACCCCTTCAAGATCGAGAAGGGCGTCGAGCGGATCAAGGACAACCTGGCCGCGCAGGGCGTGGACGCGCTCATCGCCATCGGCGGTGAGGACACCCTCGGCGTCGCCACCAAGCTGCACGAACTGGGCGTCAACGTCATCGGCGTGCCGAAGACCATCGACAACGACCTCGGCGCCACCGACTACACCTTCGGCTTCGACACCGCGGTCAACATCGCGATGGAGGCGATCGACCGGCTGCACACCACCGCCGAGAGCCACCACCGCACCCTGGTGGTCGAGGTGATGGGCCGCCACGCCGGCTGGATCGCCCTGCACGCCGGCCTGGCCGGTGGCGCGAACGTGATCCTGCTGCCCGAGCGGCAGTTCGACGTCGAGCAGGTCGCCGGCTACGTCGAGAAGCGCTTCCAGCACCAGTACGCCCCGATCGTCGTGGTCGCCGAGGGCGCCCACCCGATCGAGGGGCAGATGGTGCTGCACAACCAGGAGCTGGACGCGTTCGGCCACGTCCGCCTCGGCGGCATCGGCCAGTGGCTGGCCGAGCAGCTGGAGGCCAGGACCGGCAAGGAGGCCCGCACGGTCGTGCTCGGGCACATCCAGCGCGGCGGCACCCCGACCGCGTTCGACCGGGTGCTCGCGACCCGGCTCGGCCTGCACGCGATCGACGCCGTGCACGAGGGCGACTGGGGCAAGATGGTCGCGATGCAGAGCACGGACATCGTCCGCGTTCCGCTCGCCGAGGCCACCCGCGAGCTGAAGACCGTCCCGCTGGAGCGGTACGCCGAGGCCGAGGTCTTCTTCGGCAGCTGACGGCGAGGCGCGCCGGCGGGCTGGAGCCCGCCGGCGCGCGCAAGCCCGCCCGGGCGCGTGACTCCCGGGCGGCACGGGAGAGGGGGCGGAGATGTCAGCCGGGGTGCACACCGTCGCGGTGATCGGCGCGGGCAAGATCGGGGAGCTGATGCTGTCCGGGCTGCTGCGCTCGGGCTGGCCGGTGGACCGGCTGCTGGCCACCGCCCGCCGGCCGGCGCGCGCCGAGGAGTTGGCCGCCCGCTACGGCGTCCGGGTGGTGGACAACCTCACTGCGGTCGACGAGGCCGAGGTGCTGGCCGTCTCGGTCAAGCCGCAGGACGCCGCCGCGCTGCTGGACGAGATCGGGCCCAAGGTGCCCGCCGACAAACTGGTCATCTCCCTCTGCGCCGGCCTGCCGAGCAGCTTCTTCAGCCGGCGGCTTCCCGAGGGCACACCGGTGGTGCGGGTCATGACCAACACGCCGGCCCTGGTGGACCAGGCGATGACCGCCATCTCCGCCGGAGCGCACGCCACCGGTACGCACCTGGCGCTGGCCGAGGAGATGTTCAAGCCGCTGGGCGCGACGATCCGGGTGCCCGAGACCCAGCAGGACGCGGTGACCGCCCTCTCCGGCTCCGGCCCGGCGTACTTCTACCTGCTGGTGGAGGCGATGACCGACGCCGGCATCCTGCTCGGCCTGCCCCGGCAGGTGGCACACGACCTGATCGTGCAGACGGCGATCGGCTCGGCGGTGATGCTGCGCGACTCCGGCGAGCACCCGGTGAAGCTGCGCGAGGCGGTCACCTCGCCCGCCGGCACCACCATCTCCGCGATCCGAGAGCTGGAGAACCACGGCGTACGCGCGGCGCTGCTGGCCGCCCTGGAGGCGGCCCGGGACCGGGCCCGGGAGCTGGCCGCCCAGGCCGAGTGAGGCTCCCGGCGGAGCCGACCCGGCTGGGCGGCGTGTCCGTCACCGGCGCCGGCTCGTTCCGCTGACGGTCGTGCCGCATACTGGCGCGGTGTTCACTCTCGCCCAGGCCCGGCACCTGGTGGCCACCCTGCACCCGCGCGTCGACGAACTGATCCGGGTCCGGGCCGACCTGGCCGAGTTGCAGGCCGACCTGGCCGCCCACGGGGTCAGCGCGCTCGGCGGCCGGCCCGAGGTCAAGGGGCTGGAGGCCCGGCTGTACGCGGTCCTCGACGAGCTGCAGCAGCACGGCATCGAGGTCAAGAGCGTGGCGCCGGTGCTGCTCGACTTCCCCGGCGAGCGGGACGGCCGGCCGGTGCTCTGGTGCTGGCTGGAGGGCGACAGCGACGTGCGCTGGTACCACCGGGCCGACTGCGGCTTCGCCGGCCGCCGCCCGATCTGACCCCGCCACTGCATTACCGCACCCGACGGATCGGGCAACATCGGGCCCAACCGGTCGTGCTTCAGGCGTGCCAGCATCTCGACGATCAGCGCCGTCTGGAAGTGAGACCGGACAATCCTGTGGCAAAACAGCTCTGGTGAGGTCGTGCGGCCGTGCATGCCTCCTCGCGCGGGTCCGCTCGTTGGTCGACGGCCAGCGCGTCCGTGTCGTTGATCTGAGAAACGGATCAGCCGCCGGGGACAGGGCCACGCTGGCCCGCCACCGGCGGCTGATCCCTCAGTACCAGGTCAGGAGGTTGCGCCGTCCAGTGACGTAGCGTAGTCCGGGTTGGCCTTCAGCCACTCCTCGACGGCCTTCTCCTCGTCGTCCTTGTGGACGTTGAACATCAGGTCCTCGAGCGAGCCGAGCTGCTGGTCGTCCATCTTGAACTTCTTCAGCATCTCGGTGACCTCGGGGAAGTCCGCGCTGAAGCCTTGACGGGCCAGGGTGTTGATCTCCTCGGCCCCGCCGAGCGTGCCCTTCGGGTCCGCCAGGTCCTTCAGCTGGTACTTCGCGTAGGCCCAGTGCGGGTGCCACAGGGTCACCACGATCGGCTTCTGGCCCTTGACCGCGCCGTCCAGCGCGGCCAGCATGGCCGGGGTCGACGAGACCTTCAGGTCCAGCTTGCCGGTCAGGCCGTACTCCGGGATGACCTTGTCCTGTGTGGCGGCGGTCAGGCCGGCGCCGGGCTCAATGCCGATGATCTCGCCGCCGAAGGTGTCGGCATTCGCGGCCAGGTCTTCCAGCGAATCGATGCCGGTCACGTACTCCGGGACGGCGATGCTCAGGCTGGCGTTGTCGTACCAGACGCCGATCTTCTCGATCTTTTCGCCGTACTCCTTCATGTAGTCGGCGTGGGTCTGCGGTAGCCAGCTGTCGAGGAACAGGTCGATGTCGCCCGTCGACAGGCCCTGGTAGACGATCCCCGCCTCGACGTTCTTGAGTTCGACGTCGTAGCCCTTCTCCTTTAGCAGGTTGCTCCAGAGGTAGGAGGTGGCGATGGCTTCGTCCCAGGCCATGTAACCGATGGTGATCTTCTTGTTGTCACCGGCGGAGTCGCCGGAGCCGTCACCGCAGGCGGCGACTCCGGTGAGCGCCAGGGCGGCCGTGGCCGCCAGCGCGACTCGGCGCACCAATTTGCTGCTCCACATGTGGAGTTTCCTTCCCTCGTTGCTGTGCACCGGCGGGACTCGCGGTAGCGAGGCAGGGCGCCGGCAACGGTGACTTCCCTGCGTGGGTCAGGGCAGGCGATCAAGCTTGTTGCATGGCGCGTTGCGCTTTCGCCGCCGCGGTACGCGCGCCGATCGAGTCGGTGAGGCGGTCGAGCACCACCGCCAGGATCACCACGGCGATGCCGCCCTCGAAACCCGCACCGACCTGTACCCGGGCGAGCGCCCTCGTGATCACCTCACCGAGGCCACCGGCACCGACCATCCCGGCGATGACGACCATCGACAACGCCAGCATGATGACCTGGTTGACGCCGGTCATGATGGTGGGCAGGGCCAGCGGCAGTTTGGTGCGCAGCAGGATCTTCCACGGCGAGGCACCGAACGCCTCGCCGGCCTCGACGACCTCGCGGTCGACCTGACGCAGGCCCAACTCGGTCAGGCGTACCCCGGGCGGCATGCTGAACACCACGGTGGCCAGCACGCCGGGTACGGCGCCGATGCCGAAGAAGAAGATGGCCGGGATCAGGTAGACGAATGCGGGCATTGTCTGCATCAGGTCCAGCACCGGCCGGACGATGGCCGAGGCGCGGCGGTTCTCCGCGATGAAGATGCCCACCGGTATGGCGAGCAGCAGGGCGAGTCCGCTGGCCACCAGGACCAGCGCCAGCGTACTCATGGTCTGGTCCCAGATCGGCATCCCGGCCACCAGGCCGAGTCCGAGCGCGGTGCCCAGGCCGAACTTCCAGCCCCGCAGCCACCAGCCGAGGCCGGCGAAGATCAGCACCACGACGATCGCCGGGGGCGCGGTCAGCAGGTCCACCAGCGGTTCGACCAGCGAGTCGACGGCGGCGGCGATGCCGTCGAAGACGGCGGAGAGGTGCTCCCTCGACCAGTCGACGCCAGCTTTGAACGCGTCGCCGATCCGGACGTACGGCAGTAGGTCGTTGAGACCGTCGGCGCTGTTCATGCGGGCTCTCCCGTCAGGCGGGCCGGTGGTTCGGCGGCCACCTGGGCCGGTACCTCCCTTGTGGCGGCGCCGCTGCCGGCGGGCGCTGTGCGGGCCGTCTCGGTGGCTGGCGACGGATCGGTGGCCGGGACGGCCGCACCGGGTGCGGTCGTGTCGTCGGTGGCGTCGGCGCTCATGCTGCCCAGGGCGCTGAGAAGCGTGACGCGCGGTATCACCCCGGCGAGCCGCCCGGCGGCGTCGATCACGGCGACCGGGGCCGGACTCTCCGCGCAGGCGGCGAAGATGTCGGCCACGGGCGTGTCGTCGGCGACCGTGCGGGCGTAACCGGTCGACACGATCTCCTGGAGGTTCTGTTTCCCGTCCCGGACGGCCCGCGCGGCCTCGTCGGCGGTCACCGTGCCGAGGAACCGCTTGTCGCGTCCCGTGACGTAGACGGCCGAGGTCTGGGTATCGCGCAGCACCCGGCTGGCCACCCGGGGCCCGGAGTTCACGTCGACGACGCCGAGCGGCCGCTCCATGACCGACGACGCGGTGAGGATCCTGGTGCGGTCGACGTCGGCGACGAACTGGGCGACGTAGTCGTTGGACGGATCGGTGAGGATCTCCTCGGCGGTGCCGATCTGGACGATTCGGCCGTCGCGCATGACCGCGATGCGGTCGCCGAGCCGCATCGCCTCGTTGAGGTCGTGCGTGATGAACACGATCGTCTTGCCGAGTTCGGCCTGCAGTTCCAGCAGTTGGTCCTGGACCTCGCGGCGGATGAGCGGATCCAGCGCGGAAAATGCCTCGTCCATGAGCATGATGTCGGTGCCCGCTGCGAGGGCGCGGGCCAGGCCGACCCGCTGGCGCATGCCTCCGGAGAGCTCCTGCGGCAGCTTGTCCGCCCAACCGTCCAGGCCGACCATCCGCAGTGCCTGCTGCGCCCGCTCGCGGCGCTCGGCGCGCGGCCGGCCCGCCACCTCCAGCGCGTAGCCGGCGTTGTCCAGGACCGATCGGTGCGGCAGGAGCGCGAAGTGCTGGAACACCATGCTGATCTTCTCGCGGCGCAGCCTGCGCAGCGCCGCCGGCTTGAGCTTGGTGATGTCGACTCCGTCGACTTCCACAGTGCCGTGAGTGGGTGTCAGCAGGCCGTTGAGCATCCGGATCAGGGTGGACTTGCCCGAACCGGACAGGCCCATGACCACGAAGATCTCGCCGCGTCTGACCTCGAAGTTCGCGTCGATGACCGCAGCCGTGACCGGTAGCCCTGCCAGCTTCTCGTCTCGGTGCGCGCCGTCTCTGAGGAGTTCCACCGCCTTGTCGGCGCGGTTCCCGTAGACCTTGTACAGCGACTTGACTGTGAGTGCGGACACGGTCTCCATTCCAAGGGGCATACGGTACGACGGCCATTTCAGGCGACGTACGCAGTCGCGTATCTACCGGCTATCTCTCGTGTCGTCGGGCTGCCGGATTCAGGACAGTCCCAGGTGGGTGGGGCTCGACCCTACCCGACGGGTGTCCGCGAACGGCAACCCTGCTTGCCGCCTCGTTGCGTGAGGCACAGCCATTGGAACACGTCGTGACGACGAGCTATTTGTGGGCAGCATTGGCCGGCAGGCGCACCATTCCGGTATGGAGAAGCGGAGAGGTGGCGGGACCTCCGACGGCAGAGAACTCCCGGCCAATCTGGTCGATAAGGATCGGGATTGATTACTTTTTGTGGCCACAACGGTGCGGTGAGTGCTCCCTTCGGCGCGGCTGCCGCGAGTCCCCCGAGTCCAGTGGTGCCGGGTTCTTCATTGGCGGAGGTCGGCGCTCCATTTATCGGTGCGGCCCGTGGGGGGTTAGTCAAACCGCCTGTCCCGTCGACGCCCAAATTCGATCGGCGTGGATATTCATGAAACCTACATGGCTCCTTCATGAAACCGAGACAGAATCTACATGGTGTCTATACGGGGGCGGCGGCGCCCGAACTTCGGTGGCCGACATCGGAAACCGGAGATCGATAGATCTCGACCCTGATTCCTCGTAAATCTGACGCTGGTCGATTACCGGCAGTAATTCAGCATCGCTGATGGTGGATGTCCGGCTGGTTGGGTGTGGCGTCGTGGTGGCAGCGGCGCTGACCGCGCACCTGGTGTTCGCGATGCACTACCGTTGCCCTGGTGAGCAACGTGCTACGAGCGACCGGGAACGACACGTGGCGGGACAGCGTCCTGCGTATCCTGCGCCGGAACCTGGCGGACGTCGAGTTCGTCGCGTTCGTGGTTGGGCGCTGATGTTCGCCGCGTCGTTGACCGCCGATGCGCAGTTGCGCCCACTGAACCCGTGGCACGCCGAGGAGTTCCTGGCCAACCTGGACCGGGCCCGGGAGCACATCTCGCCCTGGGTGTCGCCGTCCTTCGTGGCCACCGACCTCGCCGGGGCGCGGCACGTGCTCCAGCGTTACGCCGACCGGTGGGCCCGCGACGACGGCGGCATCTGGGGCATCTGGTGCGACGGCAGGCTGGTCGGCGGGGTGCTGCTCGTGTCGCTCAACGCCGCGACCGGAGTCTGCGAGGCGGGCTGCTGGCTGGAGCCGACCGCCGAGGGGCGTGGTCTGGTGACTCGCGCGGTCACCCGGATCATCGACTGGGCGCTGGTCGAGCGCGGCCTGCACCGGGTCGAGTGGCGGACCAACGCCGGCAACGTACGCAGCATCGCGGTGGCCCGCCGGCTCGGCATGCGCCGCGACGGCGTACTGCGTGAGGTGCTCGCCGGACCGGACGGCCGGATCGACCTGGAGGTCTGGTCGGTGCTGGCCCCCGAGTGGCGCGCCCGGCGCGGTGGCGCCACGGTCGGTGAGGGCTGACCCGAAGCGCCAGATCCGCTAGCCGGCTGCGGCGAGGGCGGTACGCAGTCGGTCGGCGCCGGCGGGCAACTCCTGCTCCCAGTTCGCGGGGTCGGCGGAGTAGATGACGCCGTACGCCGGGGTTTCCGGCTGGAAGCGCCAGCTGTCGGCGAGCGTGCCGGCGTCCACGGTGTCGTAGCCGATCCGGTCGAGGAACGCGGCGACGTTGGTCTTGGCGTCCGCGTCGTTACCGGCGATCGGCAGCGCGCTGCGGTCGGCCGCGCCGGTGGGCCGGGCCAGGGCGGGCAGGTGCCGGAAGTAGATGTTGTTGAACGCCTTCACCACCCGTGCCTCGGGCAGGTGGCGTTGCAGCAGTTCGCTGCTGGTGGCGCTGCCCGAGTCCAGCTCGGGGAACCGCCCGCGACCCCTCGGCCCGCCGATCATGGACTTGTGGTGCCTCACAAAAGGTTCGTATACCCCAAGTCGCCCACCACAACTCCATGATCGCGGGGTGAGGTGGGAGTCAGGGGAGGAGTTTTTCGAGGGAGGTCCGGAGGGTGGGGTCGTCGGGGGTGACCGTCGGGGCGAAGCGGGCGGCGACGGTGCCATCGGGGGCGACCAGGAACTTCTCGAAGTTCCAGCGGATGTCGCCGGTGTGGCCCTCGGCGTCGGGAGTCTCCACCAGGGCCGCGTAGAGCGGGTGCCGTTCGGGGCCGTTGACCTCGACCTTCTCCGTGAGCGGGAAGGTCACCCCGTAGTTGACCTGGCAGAAGTCGCTGATCTCCGCGGCGCTGCCGGGCTCCTGGCCGGCGAACTGGTTGCACGGTACGCCGAGCACCACCAGCCCACGGTCGGCGTACTCCTCGTGCAGTGCCTGGAGGCCGGCGTACTGCGGGGTGAGTCCACAGCGGGACGCGACGTTGACCACCAGCAGGGCGCGTCCGCGGTACTGCGCGAGATCGGCCGGGCCGCCGGTGAGCGCGCCGATCGGGGTGTCGAAGACGGTCATCCCGCGAGGCTACCGCCAGGTGCGCCGTACGGCGGCGTGGCGCCGCGACACCCCGTACGCGGCGGTTTCGCCTCGGCAGGGAAATCGAAACATGCACATCTTGACGAAGTGGTGGCGTGTGAGTAGCGTCTCCTCAACATTTTGGAAAGTTTCCTAACTGTTTGGAGACGCCACATGAAGAGATCGCTCCGCCGGGCCCTCTGGGTCGGCGCCGTGGTCGCGGTGACCGTCGCCACGGTCCCGATGGCCTCGGCGTTCGGCGCCGGAAGCGTGACCACCTCGTTCACCCGGGTGCAGGACTGGGGGACCGGTCACGAGACGAGGGTCACCATCACCAACGGCTCGGACGCCAGCGTGAGCACCTGGCGCATCGAGTTCGACCTGCCCTCGGGCACCACCATCGGCAGCTTCTGGGACGCCGACGTCACCCGCACCGGCAACCACTACGTCGCGGTCAAGAAGAGCTGGGCCGGCCCGCTGGCCCCGGGCGCCTCCTTCAGCTGGGGCTACAACGGCACCGGGGCGTACCGGGCGCCGCTGAACTGCACCATCAACGGTGCGCCGTGCGGCGGCGGCACCACCCCGCCGACCACCACCGCGCCGCCGACGACCACCCCACCGACCACCACGCCGCCCACGACGCCCCCGCCGACCACCCCGCCTCCGACCACCCCACCGGGTGCCCAGAAGGTGGTCGGCTACTTCGTCCAGTGGGGCGTCTACCAGCGGAACTACCACGTCCGCAACATCCACACCAGCGGCTCGGCGGCGAAGCTGACCCACATCCTGTACGCCTTCGGCAACACCACGGGCGGCCGGTGCACCATCGGTGACAGCTATGCCGACTACGAGAAGGCGTACACCGCGGCGGAGAGCGTCGACGGCGTCGCCGACACCTGGGACCAGCCGCTGCGCGGCAACTTCAACCAGTTGCGCAAGCTCAAGCGGATGTACCCGCACCTCAAGGTGATCTACTCGATCGGCGGCTGGACCTGGTCCGGCGGCTTCACCCAGGCCGCGCAGAACCCGACCGCCTTCGCCGAGAGCTGCTACAACATGGTCAAGGACCCGCGTTGGGCGGACGTCTTCGACGGCATCGACATCGACTGGGAGTACCCGAACGCCTGCGGCCTCACCTGTGACTCCAGCGGCCCGAACGCGTTCAAGAACGTGATCAGCGCGCTGCGCACCCGGTTCGGCTCGTCGGCGCTGGTCACCGCCGCGATCACCGCGGACGGCAGCAACGGTGGAAAGATCGACGTGGCCGACTACGCCGGCGCGGCGGCGAACCTCAACTGGATCATGCCGATGACGTACGACTACTTCGGCGCCTTCGCCCCGCAGGGCCCCACCGCCCCGCACTCGCCGCTGACCTCGTACACCGGCATCCCGCAGCAGGGCTTCTGGTCCGACGCGGCCATCCAGAAGCTCAAGAGCAAGGGCATCCCGGCCAACAAGTTGCTGCTCGGCATCGGGTTCTACGGCCGGGGCTGGACCGGGGTGACCCAGACCACGGCGGGCGGCACCGCGACCGGGCCCGCGCCGGGCACCTACGAGCAGGGCATCGAGGACTACAAGGTGCTCAAGAACACCTGCCCGGCCACCGGCACGGTGGGCGGGACGGCGTACGCCAAGTGCGGTAGCAACTGGTGGAGCTACGACACCCCGTCGACCATCAACGGCAAGATGACGTACGCGAAGAACCAGGGCCTCGGTGGCGCCTTCTTCTGGGAGCTCTCCGGTGACACCAGCAACGGTGAGCTGATCAGCGCCATCAAGGGCGGTCTCGGCTGAGCCGACGGCCGACGCATCACCCACACGACGGGGAGGGGCCGCACCGGCCCCTCCCCGTCCGGCGCGCGACAAGGAAGGGGCCCTTCCTTGCATCGACGGGTGGGTGTGACAGACTCGCCGCTCGAACGTGTCTCGACGTCCGCCGCGGGGAGGTAGCGATGCGGGTGACGTACCGGCGCCGGGCCGCCACCGTCGTCCTGCTCACGACCGTGTCGTTCGCCCTGTTCGGGTGCGGGCTCATCGGCGGGGAGGACGAGGCGGAGAAGCCCGGTCGGGCTCCGGCCGAGGAGGCTACGGCGAAGTCCCGGGAACGGGTGCAGGCGTACCTCGACGCGGTAGCGGCCAAGGACGTGGCGGCCGGGCGCAGCCAGCTCTGCGCGGTGCTGCACGAGGCGTTCGACGAGGCCGCCACCGGGCCGAACGGTGACTTCGCCGACCATTTCGACGTGCCGCGGACCGAGATCACCGACATCCGGTCGGGTCCGGCCGGGCAGGAGGTCAGCACCTCGATCGCGGTGACCGCGGGTGGCAAGAAGCTCACCCGCAAGCTGCTGTTCACGGTCACCCGGGACGGGGTCGACTGGTGCATCTCGGACGAGCGGCCCGGCGGGAACACTCCCGCCCCCACCCCGACGCCCTGACCTGCGCCGCCGTCGGTCGTCGTCCATCTGCCGGAACCGGGCCCCTCGCTGGTCGGTCGCCCCGCCGGTCGCCGTACGCTGAATGTCATGCGCCATGAGTGGCATCAGCTGAGCCATCCGGCGGTGGGCAGCCCGGTGCTGCAGACCAGCCGCCCGACCGTCGACTCCGCCGAGGACGAGGCCCTCGGCCTGGACCGCTGGCGGGAGCTGCCGCGCGCCCAGACCCCGCCCTGGCCGGACCAGGCCCAGGTCGCCGAGGTCTGCAAGGTGCTCGACACGGTGCCGTCGGTGGTCGCCCCGTACGAGGTCGACCAGCTGCGGCAGCGCCTCGCGCTGGTCTGCGAGGGCAAGGCGTTCCTGCTCCAGGGCGGCGACTGCGCGGAGACCTTCGCCGACAACACCGAGAGCCACCTGCTGGCCAACGCCCGCACGCTGCTGCAGATGGCGATCGTGCTCACCTACGGCGCGTCGCTGCCGGTGGTCAAGGTGGCCCGGGTCGCTGGCCAGTACACCAAGCCCCGCTCGCTGCCGACCGACGCCCGGGGTCTGCCCGCCTACCGCGGTGACATGATCAACTCGCTGGAAGCCACCCCGGAGGCCCGGGTCGCCGACCCGCAGCGCATGATCCGGGCGTACGCCAACTCGGCCGCCGCGATGAACATGCTCCGCGCCTACCTCGCCGGCGGGCTGGCCGACCTGCACGCTGTGCACGACTGGAACAAGGGCTTCGTGCGCAACTCCCCGGCCGGCGAGCGGTACGAGGCCATCGCCCGGGAGATCGACCGGGCCCTCGCGTTCATCCGGGCCTGCGGGATGACCGACGACGACGCGCTGCGCACGGTCACCCTCCACTGCTCGCACGAGGCCCTGGCCCTGGAGTACGACCGGGCGCTCACCCGGGTTTCCGGCGGCCGGGCGTACGGGCTGTCCGGGCACTTCCTGTGGATCGGCGAGCGGACCCGGCAGATCGACGGGGCGCACATCGACTTCATCTCCCGGATCGCCAACCCGATCGGGGTGAAGCTCGGCCCGACCACCACGCCGGACGAGGCGATCGAGCTGTGCGAGAAGCTGAATCCGGACAACGTCCCCGGCCGGCTCACCCTGATCAGCCGGATGGGTAACCACAAGGTCCGCGACGCGCTGCCGCCGATCGTGGCGAAGGTGACCGCCGCCGGGGCCAAGGTGGTGTGGCAGTGCGACCCGATGCACGGCAACACCCACGAGTCGTCCAACGGCTACAAGACGCGCCACTTCGACCGGATCGTCGACGAGGTGCTGGGCTATTTCGAGGTGCACCGCGGCCTGGACACCCACCCGGGTGGCCTGCACGTGGAGCTGACCGGCGAGGATGTCACCGAGTGCCTCGGCGGCGCGCAGGGCATCGAGGACCTCGACCTGCCCGATCGGTATGAGACCGCCTGCGACCCGCGACTGAACACCCAGCAGTCGCTGGAGCTGGCCTTCCTGGTAGCGGAGATGCTCCGTGGCTGACGCGAGGAGTGAGCTTGCGAGCCCCGCAGTCGGCAGCCGAAAAGAATGACTGTGGCTGACGCGAGGAGTGAGCTTGCGAGCCCCGCAGTCGGCAGCCGAAAAGAATGACTGTGGCTGACGCGAGGAGTGAGCTTGCGAGCCCCGCAGTCGGCAGCCGAAAGGATGACCCGTGGCTGACCACACCGAAAGCGGAGACATGTTGATCGACCTGCGCTCGGACACCGTGACCCGGCCCACCCCCGGGATGCGGGAGGCGATGGCCACCGCCGAGGTCGGCGACGACGTCTACGGCGAGGATCCGACGGTCAACGCCCTCGAGGCCGAGGTCGCCGCCGTCTTCGGGCACGAGGCGGCGCTGTTCTGCCCGAGTGGGTCGATGGCCAACCAGATCGCCCTGCAACTGCTGGCGCCGCCCGGTGCGGAGCTGCTCTGCGACGCCGACGCGCACGTGGTCACGTACGAGATGGGGGCGGCTGCCGCGTACGGCGGGATCACCTCGCGGACCTGGCCCGCGGTGGGCGCGGACATCGACCCCGACGTGGTCGCCGGCATGATCCGCCCCGACGGCTACTGGGCGGTGCCCACCCGGGCGATCGCCGTGGAGCAGACCCACAACCGTGGCGGTGGCGGGGTGATCCCCCTCGACACGCTGCGCGCGCTGCGTCAGGTCGCGGACGCCGCACAAGTGGCACTGCACTGTGACGGCGCCCGGATCTGGCACGCGCACGTCGCCGACGGGGTGCCGCTGGCCACCTACGGCGCGCTGTTCGACACCCTGTCGGTCTGCCTGTCCAAGGGGCTCGGTGCGCCGGTCGGCTCGCTGGTCGTCGGCGCTGCCGACAAGATCGAGCGGGCTCGGGTGATCCGCAAGCGGATGGGCGGCGGGCTGCGCCAGGCCGGCATCCTGGCCGCCGCCGGACGGTACGCCCTCGCCCACCACGTCGACCGGCTCGCCGAGGACCACGCGAAGGCGGCCCGGCTGGCCGAGGCGATCGCCCCGTTCGGGGTGCTGGCCACGCCGGTGCGTACCAACCTGGTGCCGCTGGATCTGACCAAGGCACCCCTGGACGCGCCTGCCCTCGCCGCCGCCGCCCGCGCCGAGGGCGTACTCATCTCGGTCCTCGGCCCCCACACCGCCCGCATGGTCACCCACATGGACGTCGCCGACAGCGCCATCACCCGCGCCGCCACCACCATCACCCGCATCCTCCGCGCCTGACCGCCCCCGGCTAGTTAGAGCTCGCGCAACTAGGACTGGTGGGGCTACGTCGCGCCCTGGCACTTCGGCTGGCGGCGTTGTCGTCGTCGGCCATGCAACACCGGCATGGCCTCCTCCTCCGCCTTGCCACCCTCGGCCAGGACCCGCCTCGTCTCCACCGCCCTATTCGCGCGAGCTCTTAATCAAGAGGTTTGCGTCATCGGCGGGCCGGATGCTGACGCAAGCTTCTTGATCAACCGTTGGCTGCGGGTGTGGCGAAGGGGTCAGGGGAGGAGGCGGCGGAGGGTGGCGATGTCGGCGGCGTGGCCCTCGTGGTTCTCGGTGGGGGTTTCCACCAGGATCGGAACACCGGCGGTGGCGGGGTGGCGCATCAACTCGGCGAAGGCGGGCTCACCGATCGTGCCCTTGCCGATGTTCTCGTGCCGGTCGCGGGTGGAGCCGCACAGGTCCTTCGAGTCGTTGGCATGCACCAGCCGCAGCCGGTCCGCCCCGACGGTGGCCACCAGGGAGTCCAGGGTCTCGGTCATGCCACCCTCGGCGGCCAGGTCGTGCCCGGCGGCCCAGGCGTGGCAGGTGTCGAAGCAGACGCCGAGCCACGGGTGCCGATCCACCGCGTCGAGGTACGGCCCGAGCTGCTCCACCCGGCAGGCCAACGACCGGCCGCCGCCCGCGCTCGGCTCCACCAGTAGCATCGGGCCGCCGCTGGCCGCGGCCGAGTCCAGCAGCGGCAGCAGGGATTCGCGTACCTGCCGCATCGCCGCCTCGGCGTGCCCGGCGTCCACCGCGCTTCCGGCGTGGAACACCACCCCGCGCGCGCCGATCGCGGCGCCCCGGCGCAGCGCGTGGGCGAGGGACTGGGTCGACCGCTCGACCGTCGCGGCGGTCGGGGAGCCCAGGTTGACCAGCAGCGACGCGTGGATGTAGACCGGGATGCCCCGCTCGGCGCAGCCGTCGCGGAACAGCGCGTCCTGGGTCGGGTCCCCAGCCGGCATCGCCCACCCGCGGGAGTTGCCGACGTAGACCTGCGCCACCTCGGAGCCGGCGGCGTCGAGGTACGGCAGCGCCGCCTTGGCCAGCCGGCCGGAGGTGGGCGTGTGCGAGCCGACCAGCCGGTGACCGGGGCCCGTCGCCGCCATCAGAAACACCCGATGGTGATCTGGGTGCCCGGCGGGACCTGGGCGTTCTCGGGCGGGTTCTGGAACCGGGCGGTGGCCTCCGGGTTGAACTGCACCTCCACCGGGAAACCCTGGCTCTCCAGCAGCTGCTTGGCCTGCTGGCAGGGCAGGTCGATGACCCGGGGTACGGCCACCTGCGGCAGACCCTCGCTTACCTCCAGCCGGACCTGGGCACCCTTCTCCACGCCGCTGCCGTCGGCCGGGCTCTGCCCGAGCACCTCGTCGCGGGGCTTGTCGGACTGCTTGTACGTCGGTTCCACCAGCACCAGGCCGAGCTGCGCGATCTGCGTGCGGGCCTCGTTGAGGTTCTTGCCGACCAGGTTCGGCACCGTGATCGGGGCTCGGCCCTTGCTGAGGATGACGGTGACCTTGTCGCCCGGCTTGACCTCCTTGCCGGCCTCCGGCTTGGTGGCCACCACCACACCCTCCGGCAGGCCGTCGTCGTAGCGGGCGGTGCCCTTGACGACCTCCAGTTGGGCGTTGGCCAGGTCCGCCTCGGCCAGGTCGAACTCCATGCCGACCACGTCGGGCACCGGGAACCGCGCCGGGCCCAGCGACAGGGTCAGGGTGATGGTGCCGCCCTTGAGGATCCGGGCGGCCGAGGCTGGTTCCTGCGCCACCACGCCATCGCGCGGGATCTGCTCGTCGTGGCGCGGGTCGGCGTACCGCACGGTGAAACCGCCCTGGGCCGCCTGTGACTCCGCCTGGGCCTTGGTCATGCTCACCAGCTCCGGCGTGCTGGTGTAACGGCCCACCCCGAACCACCAGCCGCCGAGCGCCGCCACCAGGCCGAGCACCACCACGACGGCGGCGACGGCGAGGCGTCCGTTCGAGTCGCCCAGTAGCCGGGTACGCAGCGCGGCCAGGCGGGAGCGCAGGTCGTCGCCACCGTCCGGGGCCACCCGCCGCCGGCCCCGCCCGGCGGCGCCGCCCTCCGGCAGCCGGGCCCAGGTCGGCCGCTCGGCCGGGCGGACCGCAGCCACCACCATCGTCGGCTGGGACACCGCCGGACCGTCGGCCACTGGGGAGAGCATGGCGGTGTGGGTGTTCGGGTTACCGAGGCCGTCCCGGGCCACCTGCACCTCGGCCAGCAGGGTGCCGGCGTCGGCGGGGCGGGCCGACGGGTCCCGCCGGGTGGCCCGGGCGACCAGTTCGTCGAGCACCCTCGGCAGACCGGGCACCAGCGTCGACGGCGCGGGGACGTCCCGGTCGACGTGCTGCCAGGCGATGTCGATCGGCCGGTCACCGTCGTACGGCACCCGCCCGGTGAGCATCTCGAACAGCACGATGCCCGTTGAGTAGACGTCCGTACGGGGGTCGGCGCGGCCGTCGGTGACCAGCTCGGGGGCGACGTACGCCACGGTGGCCATCAGCTGGTTGCCGCTGTCGTGGTCGGTGCTCGCCTCGACCGCCCGGGCCAGCCCGAAGTCGGTCACCTTGACCACGCCGTCGACGAGATTGGCCGGGCCGCCGCTGGGTGCCTCGGCGACCAGCACGTTCTCCGGCTTGACGTCCCGATGCACCAGCCCGGCCCGGTGGGCGGCGGCGATCGCGGCGAGCATCTGCTCGGTGATGGCCAGCGCCTCGTCCGGGTTGAGTCGACGTCGCTCGGTCAGCACCTCGCGCAGGGTCCGCCCGCGTACGTACTCCATGACCAGGTACGGCATCCCGCCGTGGGTGCCCTGGTCGTAGACCGCCACCACGTTGGGGTGGGTGAGCCGGGCTATCGTCTTGGCCTCGTCGGTGAACCGGTCGACGAAGCTGCCCGGCCCGGCCCGGTCCGGGGTGCCCTGGGTCGAGTGAATGATCTTGACTGCCACCGTACGTTCGAGTCGCTCGTCGGTGGCGGTGTACACGGTCGCCATGCCGCCACGGGCCACGCGACCGCGGATGCGGTAGCGCCCGTCGATCAGCGAGCCCAGCAACGTGTCGGCGACCTGTGTGTCCATCGGCAGGGAGTCTATGTGTCGGGGGATGAAGGTTGAACAGGATGCTACAGCCCGGGTGGGCGGACGCGGGTCCACCGTGCGTACGGGGTGGAGATCCGCCCTGCTCAGCGCGACTGTCGGGAGCCCGTTGACCGGGGGTTGGGGCGGCGTGGCAGGGTGGTCGGGTGACCCATTCCGTACCCGCCGAGGGCGCCGTGCCCGGGGCCGGCCCCGCCGACCCGGCGGGCTGGCTGACCCTGCCGGACGTCGCCGAGCGGCTCGACGTACCGATCAGCAAGGTCCACCAGATGATCCGGGACCGGGAGCTGATCGCGGTACGCCGCGACGGTGTCCGCCGGATCCCCGCCGACCTGGTGGCCAACCACACCGTGCTCAAGCACCTGCCCGGCGTGCTCACCCTGCTGGCCGACGCCGGCTACGACGACGAGGCGGCGCTGCGCTGGCTCTACGAGCCCGACGACAGCCTGCCCGGCGGTACCCCCGCCACCGCCCTCGGCGGCGACCAGGCCCGCGAGATCAAGCGCCGCGCCCAGGCCCTCGGCTTCTGATCCACACCCCGCCGCAGGGAGCGGGGTGTGTGGGACAGGGCACGGGTGGGGTCAGTCGGCGCGGCGGGTGGCGGCGATGGCCAGGTCGACCAGGGCCTGGCGGGCCTCGGTGTCCAGGTCGACGGCGGTCAGCGCGGCGAGCGCGGCATCGGTCAGCGTGACGATGCGCTGCTCCGCGCGGGCCAGCGCACCGGTGTCGGTGATCAGCTCCCGCAGCCGGCCCACGTCGGCCGCGTCCAGGTCCGGGTCGCCGAGCCCGGCGAGCAGCAGCGCCCGACCGGCCTCGTCGGCTGCTTCCAGCGCAGCCGCCACCAGGTAGGTCCGCTTGCCCTCGCGCAGGTCGTCGCCGGCCGGCTTGCCCGTCTGGGCCGGGTCGCCGAAGACGCCCAGCACGTCGTCGCGCAGCTGGAACGCCTCACCCAACGGCAGCCCGTACGCCGAGTAGGCGGTGCGCACGTCGGCGGGCGCGTCGGCCAGCGCCGCGCCGATCAGCAACGGTCGTTCCACGGTGTACTTCGCCGACTTGTACCGGGCGACCTTGCCGGCCCGTTCCAGCGAGGTGTCCCCGGTGGCCTGGATCAGCACGTCGAGGTACTGCCCGACGGTGACCTCGGTGCGCATCTCGTCGAAGTCCGGCCGGGCCCGGGCCACCGCCCGGGGATCGAGCCCGGCGGAGTACAGGAGTTCGTCGGACCAGACCAGACACAGATCGCCCAGCAAGATCGCCGCCGCGTCGCCGAAGTCGTCCGGGTCGCCGCCCCAGCGGGCCGCCCGGTGCCGCGCGGCGAACCGCCGGTGCACCGCCGGCTCACCCCGACGGGTGTCCGAGCGGTCCATCAGGTCGTCGTGGATCAGGGCGCTGGCCTGGACGAACTCCAGCGCGGCGAGGGCGGTAACCACCGGGTCGCTGTCCACCCCGCCGGCGCCCCGGTATCCCCAGTAGGCGAAGGCCGGCCGCAGCCGCTTGCCGCCACCCAGCACGAACGCCTCGATCGCCTCGGCGACCGGCACCAGCGCGTCATCGACGTCGGTCATCCAGGCCCGGCGGCCGAGGAGAAAGTCGGACAGCGCCTTGTCGACCCGTTGGCGGAGACTGGCACGGTCGACGGGGGATACAGGAGCAGCGTGGGTCACGTCCCGACGCTAGTGGGTCGGGCTGCGGGCTGCTGACCCGCCCATGGCCCGGCGCGTCATGGCCGGGCTGCTCGCGGGTCGGGCCGGCGGACCGGCTGCGGTCGGGCCGGCGGACCGGCGGACCGGCCGGGCCGGTCGGGTGCGGCGCCCGGCCCGGCGGTCAGCTGGTCCCGGGGCTACGGGGATCTCGCCATGTGAAACCGTACCGCCAGACCCGGACCCTGCGTGGCCATCCGCCGCGGTCCCGGCCGGCAGGTCGGCCGGCACCGCGAGGACCTCGGCCAACCAGCGGCGCCAGAAACGTCCGGGCACGCGTCGCTGCCGCTCCCAGCGGGAGACCTCGTGCCGGCTGAGCGTGGGCACGCCGGCGGCGGCGCAGAGTTCGGCGGCGAGCCGGGCCTGACTCCAGCCCCGGGCGAGCCGGGACCGGGCCAGCAGCGGCCCGAACGGCGGCGGGGCGGGCGGGGACGGCGGCATCGGGCCTCCGGGGGTCGGCGCGGTGGTGGCGCGTGGCCGGGACGGGCCCGTCTGCCACCGGTCGGATGCTGACCCCCGCGCGGCCCCCGGTGCGGTCTCGGCCGCACCCGCGCTGGTCACAGAACTACCCTGTGGGTACGACGGCTTCTCCGCCACGGCAACGGCGACACGCGGCGTCCCCAGCCCGTGGGAAGCGGGTGGGGGTACGCGGCACGGCCCGCTAGAGTCAATGCGTGGCGCTCGGTCTTCCCTCGGTCCTCCCGAACCCGCAACCGGCGATCGGGGAGCTGGTCCGCGACTGCCAGCCGACCTTCTCCTTCGAGTTCATGCCGCCGAAAACCGAGGAGGGGGAGCGGCAGCTCTGGCAGGCCATCCGCGAGTTGGAGCCACTGCGTCCCTCGTTCGTCTCGATCACCTACGGCGCCGGCGGCTCGACCCGGGACACCACGGTCGCGGTCACCGAGCGGGTCGCCACCGAGACCACCCTGCTGCCGATGGCCCACCTGACCGCGGTCAACCACTCCGTCGCCGAGTTGCGGCACGTGATCGGCCGGCTGGCCGGCGCCGGGGTGCGCAACGTGCTGGCGGTGCGGGGTGACCCGCCCGGTGACCCCACCGGCGAGTGGGTGCCGCACCCCGAGGGCGTGCACTACGCCGAGGATCTGGTCCGCCTGGTGCGCAAGTCCGGCGACTTCAGCGTCGGCGTCGCCGCCTTCCCGTACCGGCACCCACGCTCGCCGGACATCGCCACCGACACCGAGCACTTCGTCCGTAAGTGCCGGGCCGGCGCGGCGTTCGCGATCACCCAGATGTTCTTCGACGCCGACGAGTACCTCCGCCTGCGGGACCGGGTGGCCGCCGCCGGCTGCGACACCCCGATCCTGGCCGGGGTGATGCCGGTGACCCGGATCGGCACGATCGAGCGGTCGGTGCAACTGACCGGTGCGCCCTTCCCGCCGGCGCTGGCCGCGCGCTTCGAGCGGATCGCCGACGATCCGGAGGCGGTTCGCCGGCTCGGCATCGAGCAGACCAGCGAGATGTGCCAGCGGCTGCTCGACGAGGGAGTCCCCGGCATCCACTTCATCACCTTCAACCGGTCCACCGCGACCCGGGAGATCTGGCAGAACCTCCGGGTGAGCGCCGCCACGTGACACCCGGCGGCGCGACACCTCAGCGCCGCCGCGACGGTTGAACGGTGGTGGGCAGACCGCTGAACTGGAACGAGTACGCCGCGGCGTGGGCCCGGTTGCACGGGGGGTTCGATCCTCGGGCCGCGACCCCGGTGGTACGCGGCTGGCTGCGCTTCTCCTATCAACTCGGGTTCCTGCTGGGCCGGCTGCGGGTCGGCCCGACCCCGGTGACGGTGGTCGGGGTGCTGTTCTGCCTCTGCGTACCGCTGCTCGCGGTCCGGCCGGGTGACGGGCCGTTCCTGGGCGCGGCGTTCGTGCTGCTCGCCTCGGTGGCCGACAGCGTCGACGGGGCGGTGGCGGTGTCGACCGGCCGCACCACCCGGCTCGGCTACGTGTACGACTCGCTGGCCGACCGGATCGGCGAGGCCGCCTGGCTGGTGGCGTTCTGGCTGGTCGGCGCGCCGGGCGCGCTGGTCGCCGCGGGTGGCGCACTGTCCTGGCTGCACGAGTACGTCCGCGCCCGCGCGATCGCCGCCGGCATGCGGGAGATCGGCGCGGTGACCGTGGGCGAGCGGCCCACCCGAGTGTGTGTGGCCATCGGTGGACTGGTGCTGGCCGGCCTCACCGGGCTGATCGAACCCGATCTGGCCGCCGGCACCATCACCATGGCCACCGCGGTCTGGGTGCTGCTGGCCGCCTTCGGGCTGGGGCAGCTTCTCTCCGCCGTCCGCCGGGCGCTGATCAACGCCGGCTGAGCCGCTACCTCTCGGGCGTTAACAGGGGCCCTTCCTCTACCGCAGGCGTTAGAGAGACCGGCAATAGGACTGGTGGGGCTGCGGTGTGCCCTGGCGCTTCGGCTGGCGGCGTTGTCGTCGTCGGCCAGGCGACACCGGCATGGCCTCCTTCTCCGCCTTGCCATCCTCGGCCAGGACCCGCCTCGCCTCCGCCGCCCTATTGCCGGTCTCTCTTAACAGGGGGCCCCTCCTTACACCTACCAGGCGGGGCCGATCTCGTCG
Organism: Micromonosporaceae bacterium KJ-029; assembly: GCA_005402585.1. Taxonomy (GTDB): domain Bacteria; phylum Actinomycetota; class Actinomycetes; order Mycobacteriales; family Micromonosporaceae; genus Micromonospora. The sequence goes on from BIFP01000067.1 coordinate 160,072, forward strand.
GCGACGATCTGCGCGGAGAGGGTGACCATCGGCAGGCCGCCGCCCGGGTGGCTGGAGCCGCCGACCAGCCACAGGCCGTGGGCCGGGCCCCGGTTGGCCGGGCGGAGCAGGCCGCCGGCCGTGCCGTAGATCGCCCCACCGGGTGTACCGGTCGCACTGGCCAGGTCGGCCGGGGTACGGATGTCGCGGAACACCAGCCGGTCACGGACGTCCACGCCGCGTTCGGCCAGCACGTCGAGGACGCGGTCGGCGTACGCCTGCGCCAGCCCCGGCCGGCGCCAGTCGACCGCCCCGGGTGCGGTGCCGTGGCGGGCGGCGTTGACCAGCACGAACCACGCCTCGTGTCCGGCCGGGCGGACCGCCGGGTCGTCGGCGACGGTGACGAAGACCGTCGGGTCGGTCGCGGGTCGGGCCCGTACCCCCCGCCCCGGGTCGCCGAAGACCGCGTCGAACTCGGCGTCGTAGTCACGCGGGAAGAAGACGTTGTGGTGGGCCAGGCCGGAGTCGCCACGTACGCCGAGCAGCAGCACGAAGCCGGCCAGGCTGCGGTCGGTGAGTCCGGCCAGCCGGCGCGGGTCGGGCAGCAGGTCACGGTAGACGGTGAGCGCGTCCACGTTGGCCACCACCACGTCGGCGGGGACCGGGGCGGGGTGACCGGCGACGCGTACCCCGTGCACCCGGCCGCCCACGGCGTCGATCCTGGTGACCGCGGCGCCGGTCTGCACCACCACCCCCAGGTCCAGGCAGCGCGACAGCAGCGCGTCGGCGAGGGTGCCCAGCCCGCCACGCAGGTACCAGCCGCCGAAGGTCAGTTCGGCGTAGGGGACCGAAACCAGCGCGGCCGGTGCGCGGCGCGGATCGGCGCCGGTGTAGGTGGCGTACCGGTCCAGCAGCATCCGCAGCCGTGGGTCGGACAGGTGGGCCCGGCCCAGCCCGCGCAGGCTCTGCCCGGGCCGGATCGCGGCCAGGTCACCGAGCCGCCAGGCCAGCCGGGCCAGGTCCCGGGGGGAGTCGACGCGGCGGCGCAGGATGTCCCGTTCGGAGGCCCGCCACACCCGGTCGGCCCGCCGCCACAGCCGCTGCCACTCGGCGGCGGCCCGGTCGCCGAGGGCCGCGCCGACGCGGGCGGTGAACTCCACCGGGTCGGCGCAGGAGTCGAGCACCGGTCCGCCACCGGGGAAGACGTGCCGCACGATCGGGTCCAGCGGCACCAGGTCGAGGTACTCGTCGAGCTTCGCCCCGGTCGCTTCGAACAGCTCCTGGAAGACCTCGGGCAGGGTGAGCAGGCTGGGCCCGGTGTCGAAGTGGAAGGAGCCCTCGGGGGTGTCGTGGGTGTGCCGGCCGAGCTTGCCGCCGACCGTGTCGGCCCGTTCGAGGACGGTCACCTGGTGCCCGGTGACGGCCAGCCGGGCGGCGACGGCCAGCCCGCCCACCCCAGCGCCGACGACCACGATCCGCGCCATGCCGCGTCCTCCCAGGCTTTAGTGCGGTGTCCAGGAACGTATACCGGGCCGCGCCGGGCCCAGACGACGACCGGCGGCGTTGGAGCCGGGTCCGGATACAACACCGGTATCCGGACCCGGCTCCGCCTTGCCGGATCGCCGCCTGGACCTCGCCGCGACACCGCCAACGCCCCTGAACACCGCACTAGCCGACCGGACGGCCGCGCCAGGACAGGCGCCGCCGCTTGCGCAGATGGTACGACCGCAGGGTCAGCCAACCGAGGACCGCGACCGACGCGGGGTGGCTCAGCGCGTCGGGCCAGGCCCGCCCCCCGGTGGCCCGGGCGCTGACCACCCGCCCGGCCACCCCCAGCAGGTACGCCAGTCCGGCCGCCCCGGCCACCACCGGCGCGCCGGCGAACAGCGCGGAAACGGCGACCAGCGGCGGCGCGGTGTAGAGCAGGAGCAGCAGGGCCACCACCACGGCGGCGGCGACCGGGTGCCCGAACGAGGCCCAGAGCGACTTGGTGTAGCCGTCGCGCAGCTGCGGCCAGGTCTCGTACATCCGGCAGGAGGCCAGCCGGGAGCCGTCGGCCAGGGCGATCCGGCCGGCGGCGCGCTTCACCGCCCGGGCCAGCTCGATGTCCTCCAGCACCTGGCCGGCGACCGCCGCGTGCCCGCCGGCCCGCAGGTAGCCGACCCGGTCCACGACCAGGAACTGCCCGCCGGCCGCGGCCAGCGACGGCCGCGGTGAGCGTTCCATCGCGCGCAACGGCAGGAAGGTCAGCCAGAGCCACTGCAACAGCGGTTGCACCAGCCGGTCGGCCGCCGTCCGCACCACGATCCGGGGGTACGGCGACAGCAGCGTCGCCCCGGCCGCCCGCAGCTCGGTCACCGCCGCCGCGACCGCGTACGGGCCGAGCACCACGTCGGCGTCCACGAAGACCAGTACGGTGGCCGACGGGTCGGCGCGGGTGGCCAACTGCCAGCAGGCGTGCGGCTTGCCCAGCCAGCCCGGTGGCGGGGCGGTGCCGGTCAACAGGGTGACCCGCGGATCGCCGGCGGCCACCGCGCGGACCACGTCGGCGGTGCCGTCGCCGGAGCCGTCGTCGAGCACCACGACCCGCAGTCCGGGCACGCCGCGCTGGGCGAGCAGGGCCCGCAGGCACGGGGTGACCCGGGCGGCCTCGTCGCGCAGCGGCAGCAGCACCGCCACCCGTTCGGTGATCGTCGCCGGGTCGTCGGTCGGGCGGCGCAGCCATCGGCCGGCGTTGACCATTGTGTGCGCGGTCAGCACGGCGACGCCGAGCAGCAGGACAAGTGCCCCGGTCATGCCGTGACGTCAACTCTGGGCCGGGGTGAGCCGGCGTCCCGGTTCCGGTCCCGGCGGGCCCGCAGCAGCGTCACCGCCAGCGGCACCGCGACCATCCCCATGCCGGCCGCGCCCCACAGCGCCGAGGCGGGCAGGTCGAGGAAGACCGCGTGGGCCAGCACGCTGGAGCCGTACGTCCACAGGTAGAGCGCGTACATCGGATCGTCGCCGGCGCGGGTGGCGGCCACGGCGGGCCCGGCGAGCGGGCGCAGCGCGGCCATCACCAGCACCGCGAACAGCAGCCAGCCCAGGTAGTTGCTGACCGGGACGCCGGGCAGGCCGGGCAGCGCCGGGGTGGCGTCCCGCCACACCCAGTGGCCCTCGGCCACCATCTGCGGGTCGAGGAAGAGATCCCAGGCGGCCAGCCCGACCGTGGCCAGCGCGATCCGGGCCGGCCACCGCCACCGCCGGCCCGCCACCCCGGCCGCCGGCCCGGCGGGGCCGCTGCCCGGTGCGGGAGCGCCCGACCCGCCGGTGAGCCGGGTCGCCACCAGCCAGGCCGGCCAGGCCATCCACGTCCAGGCCAGCGGGATGACCAGCGGCACCCCGGCCAGCTTCGGGCCGAGCTGGCCCGAGTAGTCGTAGCTGCCGAACGGGAAGCCGGTGGTCACCCCGAGCGCCTCGATGACGAACCCGCCGCCGGTGGCCACCGCGACCAGCACCGCCGCCGTACGCGGCCCCCGGCTGGCCAGCGCGTGACCGACCGAGAGCAGGTAGCCGAGCACGACGGTGGCCACGGTCAGCCGGGCCCGGATCGGCCCGCCGGTCAGCGGGTAGCAGATCTGGGCCAGCACCAGCAGGGCCAGCAGTGCCCAGGAGTGACCCCGGGCCAGCCGGGCCAGGGGACTCACGACGGCACTCCGCTGCGCTGCGTCCCGCCGTGAGGCACGACTGCGCTGTGCTGATGATTAGCTCGCCGGCGCTCGCTCATGGCCGAGCGGGGCGGGCGGGCGGCGGCTCCGGTGCCGGCAGGGGCAGGTCCCGGCCGAGCACCCCGAACGGGCGTTCGTCGCCGGGGAAGCGGAAGTCACGCAGGACGTCGACGAAGCCGAACCGGCGGTACAACCGCCAGGCGCGCGAGGTGGCCTCGTCGGCCTCCGGCGTGGACAGCAGCGTGGTCGTGCCCTCGGCCATGGTGAGCAGGGCGCGCAGCTGTCCGGCGCCCAGGCCGTGCCCCTGCGCCGGTGGCCGTACGTGCAGCTCGACCACCTCGAAGCAGTCGGTCAGCCAACGTTGCCGGGTGGCCGGGTCCAGCGCCCGCCAGACCTGGTCGTGCCACCACTGGCCGGGCCCGCCGACGTAGCCGTAGCCGAAGCCGGCCAGGTGGCCCTCGGTGGTCAGGCTGGCGACGGCGCGGAAGCCGGGCCGGCGGACGTGGGTGGCGATGTAGCCGCGACGAGCCTCCAGCAGGTCGGCGCGGTAACCCATCGCCTCGCCGTAGACGGCCACCACGTCGTCCAGCCGCCGGAGGAGATCGTCCGGTGTCCACCGCACCAATCTCATGCCCGCCCACCCTTCGCCGGGTCGCCGTCGGCGACCCACCCCAGTACCGTCCGGTCACCGATCACGTCACGCACCTCGAACCGTGCGAAGAGTTCCTCCGCGTACCACCGCTCGGTCGGGGTCCGGGTGATCGCGGCCCGGTGCTCCGGGTGACGGTACGCGAACGCCACCAGGTCCGCCGGAGCACGCCACACGCTCACCGTGCCCTGCCAACCCAGCGGCGCCTCGCCGACACCGAAGCGGGCCAGCAGGCCGGGCGCGGCGTGCAGGGCGGCGACGACCGGCGGGACCGCCCGCCAGAAGGTGAGTGCCCGTGCCGGGCGCAGCCGGGCCCGGGTCAGTGCCAGTACCGGGCCGGCGGCCGGACCGCCCGTGGGATCGCCGAACGGTCGGCGTCGGGACCACTCACCCCGGCTGGTCAGTGGCCGCAGGTCGAGCCGGACGCCCGCTCGGGCGATGCCGGACCAGGCCCGCCCCACCGGTGAGTCGGCGAACCGGGTGGCCGCGGCGGGGGAGTCCCACACCGTCAGCGCCGCCCAGCGGGTCGGGTCGGCGTCGCCCGGCCCGAAGCCGGTGCCGGTCCCGGTGCCGAGCAGTTTGCCGAACCGTACGCCGGGCAGGGCGCGCAGCCGGCGTGGGTCGAGTGCCATCCGGGCCAGTGCCCGGGGCAGGGCGGTCCGGGGGATCCGCCACACGTGCAGGGTGACCAGCTCCGGGACGGCGTCCGGCAGGGCACTCACGCTACGTCGGTCGGGGTCCCGCCGGTGACCCGCAGCAGTTCGGCGTACGTGGTGGGGAAGACCGCCTGCGGCACGCCACCGGCGGCCCAGATCTCGTCGTACTTCTCCAGGGCGGTGTCCACCAGCGTGCGCAGGGGCTGCGGGTGGCCCACCGGGGCGACCCCGCCGATCACCTGGCCGGTGTGTTCCTTGACGAACTGCGGGGTGGCCCGGCGCAGCCGGGTGACGGCGAGCCGGGCGGCCAGGCCGGCGGTGTCCACCCGGTGTGCGCCGGAGGTGAGCACCAGCAACGGTGCGCCGTCGGCGTCGAAGACGAGCGAGTTGGCGATGGCGCCGACGTCGACACCGAGTGCCTCGGCGGCGGCCGCGGCGGTGTGCACCGCGTCGGGCAGCAGGCGGACGGTGGCGGGCGTGCCGGAGCCGTCCCGGGCGTTCGCGTCGTCGAGCGCGTCCTGCACCGCCCGTACATTCGGGTGTGACTGCATGCCGCCATTCTTCCCGGTACCGGGGTGGCCGACGCAGCCGGCCACGCCGGGTCGGGGCGGCCTCGGCCGCCGGCCGGTCCGGCTACCCCAGGTGAAGCGAGGTGGCCAGCCGGGTGCCGGGCCAGTTCGGGGTGGTCCGGGCCCGGCCGGTGGCGTCCACCAGCAGGGCGGCGTGCCCGTCCAGGGTGGCCAGCCAGTCGAGCGCGTCGGCGCCCCGGGCCAGCGCCGCGGTCGCGTACACGTCGGCTGCCGGCGACGTCAGCCCACCAGGTGGGGACCGGCGCCGGGGCACGGCGGGCGGTCCGCCGGTCGGTGGCGGCGTGTCCCACCTCGCCGGGCCGGCGCCGGTCCGGCAAGTCGGTGCGCCACACGTTGCATTTTCGTCGGTGGGAGGGTGTACTGTCAGCAGCAGTTAGAACGAGTGTTCGATTGCCTCGAACGTTCGTTCCAACCCCTTCGGGGCGGGTGTTTCGCGGCACCGGCCTCCGGGAGGTGCGGTGCCGCGGACCGCACCGGGGCTCCGGGCAGTCGCGAGTCCGGACCCGTCAAGGCAGGATCGTCGCCCGCCGCCCACGACCCCCGGGCGGCGGGCGACGGACCCGCCGGTACGCCGGCCGGGTGTGGTGTGGGGAAGCTCCGCACCCGGCCGGCCGCCCTGCTGGTGCGTCTTCCTCCGCACCGCCTGCCGCGGGCGTCCCGCGCCGACGGATCAATCTCCGCCGCGCGGCCCGCCCACCCCGGCCCACCTGGAGGAGAGACCATGCCGACCAGCCCGGCCCAGGTGCCGACGGTGCCCGCACACGTGTTGCCGCACCGCACCCCCGCCCAGTTGCTCGCGGTGGCCCGGCACGGGCTCGTCGAGGCCGCCCGGACCGGCCCCGACGGCCTCCGGTACGCCGCCGCCCACCTCGCGGCGCTGCGCGCCGCCGCCGCAGTGCTCGCCGCCCGCGCCCGCCCCGCGCCCACCCGGCGCAGCCGGATCACCAGCGTCTGGGTCTTGCTCGCCAGCGTCGCCCCCGAGCTGGACGAGTGGGCCGGCTACTTCGCCACCGGAGCCGGCAAGCGGGCCGCCGCCGAGGCCGGTATACCCCGGGTGGTCACCGCCCGGGAGGCCGACGACCTGCTCCGCGCCGCCGAGGAGTTCGTGACGGTGGTGGAGTCCGCGCTCGGCCTGACGCACCAGCCGGCGATCGACGGTCTCGTCGCCTGAGTCGTGGCGTCCGGCCACCACCGGCGGGACCCAGGGTGGCCGGACGCCGCCCCCGCCACGTCCTTTTCTGATCCACGACAGCACCATCCACGGGCCGGAGTCTCCGTGGCGACATGACGGGGGGTTGGTCCGATGGCGGGCCGGATGGTGATCGGTTCCGCCGCGCTGGCCGGGTTGGTGCGTCCGGCCAGCGCACCCGACCCGGCGGGCGGGCATCGGGTGCTGCCCGTCCGGCCCGAGCTGACGGGGCTGCTGCCCAGCCGGGGGTTGCGGCGCGGCAGCACCATCGCGGTCGGTCTCGGGCAGACCCGGCACAGCGGCACCACGTCGCTGATCCTCGCCCTGCTCGCCGAGGCGTCCCGCGCCGGCTCGTGGTGCGCCGTGGTCGGGGTGCCGACCTTCGGGGCCGGGGCGGCGGCCGAGGCCGGGATCGCCCTGGACCGGCTCGCCCTGGTGCCGCAACCCGGGCCCGATTGGCCCACCGTCGTCGCCGCGCTCATCGACGGGGTCGACGTGGTGGTCGCCGCCGTACCGGCCACCGTCTCCGCCTCCGTCGCCAGCCGGCTGGCCGCACGGGCCCGGCAGCGCGGCAGCGTGCTCGTGCCGTACGGCCGGTGGGACGGCGCGGACGTGACGCTCCAGGTGGTCCGCGGGGCGTGGGACGGGCTCGGGCCGGGGCGGGGGCGGCTGCGCCGCCGCGAGGTGACCATCTCGGCCCGCGGGCGGGGCGCGGCCGCCCGGCCCAAGGAGGTCAAGGTATGGCTGCCCGGTGACGAGCTGACCCGGGTCATTCCCGGGCCTCCCGGTGCCGATCGGCCGGGCGCCGGCCGGCTGCGCATGGTCGTGCCGACCGACGCCCCCGCGCCGTCGGCGGAGCGCAGCGGAGTGCTGGCATGAGCGAGCGTCGGCGAGTGAATCATCGGTGCGGTGCGGTGGTGCCTCATGGCGGCGCGGAGCGCAGCGGAGTGCTGGCATGAGCACGCCGGTGCGGACCCTGCTGCTCTGGTGCCCGGACTGGCCGGTTCTTGCCGCCGAGATCGTTGACGGGGTGCCCGCCACCGGTCCGGTCGCGGTGCTGCACGCCAACCGGGTGGTCGCCTGCTCCGAGCGGGCTCGGGCCGAGGGGGTACGCCGGGGGTTGCGCCGGCGGGAGGCGCAGGGGCGCTGCCCGCAGCTCACCGTCGTCGACCACGATCCCGGCCGGGACGCCCGGGCGTTCGAGCCGGTGGTGGCCGCGGTCGAGGAGGTGGCGGTCGGGGTCGAGGTGATCCGCCCCGGGGCCTGCGCGCTGGCCGCCCGGGGGCCGAGCCGGTATCTCGGCGGCGAGGAGGCGGCCGCCGAGCGGATCGTCGAGCACGTCGCCCAGAGCTGCGCGGTGGAGAGCCAGGTCGGCATCGCCGACGGGGTCTTCGCCGCCGGGCTGGCCGCCCGGGAGGGGCGGATCGTGTCGCCCGGCGGTACGCCGGACTTCCTGGCCGCCCAGTCCGTCGAGGCGCTCGGACGGCCCGCCCTGGCCGACCTGTTGCGCCGGCTCGGGGTGCGTACGCTCGGCGACTTCGCCGCGTTGCCGGCCGGCGACGTGCTGGCCCGGTTCGGGTTCGACGGGGCGCTGGCCCACCGGCTGGCCGCCGGCCGGGACGACCGGCCGCTCGCGGTCCGGCGTCCTCCCGCCGACCTGACGGTCACCGCCGACCTCGACGAGCCGATCGACCGCGTCGACGTCGCGGCGTTCGCCGCGCGGACGCTGGCCGAGCGGCTGCACGAACGGCTTGCCGGGTACGGGCTGGCCTGCACCCGGCTCGGCATCGAGGCGGTCACCGCGCACGGCCAGGAACTGCACCGGGTCTGGCGGCACGACGGCCTGCTGACCGCGGCGGCGATCGCCGACCGGGTCCGCTGGCAACTGGACGGCTGGCTCTCCGGCGGTGGCCGCCGGGGCGGCGGGCCGGCACGCCCCACCGCCGGGATCATCCGGCTGCGGCTCGTACCGGACGGAGTGCTCGCCCAGGCCGGCCTGCAACCCGGGCTGTGGGGAGAGACCGGTGCGGACCGCGAGCGGGCGCATCGCGCGCTGAGCCGGGTGCAGGGGCTGCTCGGCCCCGAGGCGGTGGTCACCGCCGTGCTCGGCGGCGGGCGTTCCCCGGCCGACCAGGTCAGTCTGGTTCCGTGGGGTGACGAACGCCTGCCCGCCCGCCCCGGCGCCGCGCCATCACCGGGCGAGTCCGTCGAACGCCCCGGCGGCACGCCGTGGCCGAGCGGTGCCGACGCTGCCCGGACCGGTGCCGGCGGGTCCGAGGCCGGTGGGTCGGGCGGGTCGAGGACTGGTGGGTCCGGTGCCGGTGGGGCCGGGTCAGGCAGGTCCGGGGCCGGAGGCGCGTCCGTGAGTAAGCCGGGTCGGGCCGGTGGCCGGCGGGCGGGCCAAGGGCAGCCCATACCGTCCTGGCCGGGGCGACTGCCGCCGCCCTCGCCGGCCGTGGTGCTGCCCGTCCCGCTCGCCGCGAGCGTGCTCGACGCCACCGGCACACCGGTCGTGGTGAGCGCGCGGTTGGCGGTGAGCGCCCCGCCGGCCCGGCTGATCATCGGTGCGGCCGTGGGGTCCACCGCCACCGCCACCACCACCGCTGCCGCTGCTCCCACCGCCGCCACCGCTGCTCCCACCGCCGCCACCGCTGCTCCCACCGCCGCCACTGCCACCACCGTCGCCGCCCCAGCCGGTGCGATCGTGCCGGCCGAGATCGTCGGCTGGGCCGGCCCGTGGCCGGTCGACGAGCGGTGGTGGGCCCCGGCCGAGGCGCGCCGGCGGGCCCGGTTCCAGGTCCGCCTGGACGACGGCAGCGCACTGCTACTGGCAGTCGAAGCCAACCAGTGGCTGGTGGAGGCGATCTATGACTGAGGTGAATCCAGATCTTGGTACGCCTCGGCCTCTGGGAGGGCCGGAACGTACCAAGATCTCGGCGGTGGGTTGGGTGCGATGAGTTTTCACAATCCGCAGCTGCCGTGGTCGGAGTTGGAGCGGGTGCTCTCCGGGCGGTCGGGCGGGGGGCGGTCGGGTGGGGAGCAGAGGAACGGCGACCGGCGGGGGAGCGGGGGCGGGCGGCACCTGCACGTGGTGGATCCGCTCGCGGTCGACGCCGACGGGGGCGACTCGCCGGCGTGGAGCCGGCGGCGGGAGCACTACCGGCCGCCGGAGCTGACCCGCCCCGACGGCGTGGTGCCGTACGCCGAACTGCACGCGCACACCAACTTCAGCTTCCTGGACGGCGCCAGTCACCCCGAGGAGCTGGCCGAGGAGGCCGTCCGGTTGGGGCTCACCGCGCTCGCCGTCACCGACCACGACGGCTTCTACGGCGTGGTGCGGTTCGCCGAGGCGGCCCGCACGCTGGGCCTGCCGACGATCTTCGGGGCGGAGCTGTCCCTCGGCCTGCCCGGCCCGCAGAACGGCGTACCCGACCCGCACGGCAACCACCTGCTGGTGCTGGCGCACGGCCACGAGGGGTACGCCCGGCTGGCCGCGACCATCGCCCGCGCGCAGCTGCGCGGCGGGGAGAAGGGCCGCCCGGTCTACGGCGAGCTGGAAGAGGTCGCCGACGCCCTGCGTGACCACGTGCTGGTGCTCACCGGCTGCCGCAAGGGGCACGTGCCGGGCGCCCTGCTCACCGAGGGGGTCGACGCGGCAGCCCGCGAGCTGGACCGGCTCACCGAGCTGTTCGGCGCCGAGACGGTGGCGGTGGAGCTGACCGACCACGGCCACCCGGTCGACGGCGACCGCAACGACGCCCTGGCCGAGCTGGCCGCCGCCGCCGGACTACCCACGGTGGCCACGAACAACGTGCACTACGCCACCCCGGGGCGGCGCCGGTTGGCCACCACCCTCGCGGCGGTGCGGGCCCGGCGCAGCCTGGACGAGATCGACGGCTGGCTGCCCGCCGCCGGCACCGCCCACCTGCGCAGCGGTGCCGAGATGGCGGCCCGGTTCGCCGCGTACCCGGGTGCGGTGGCGCGGGCCGCCGAGTTCGGCGCGGAACTCGCCTTCGACCTCCATCTCGTCGCGCCAGAGCTGCCGGCGTACCCGGTGCCGCCGGGGCACTCCGAGATGAGCTGGCTGCGCCATCTCACCGAGCAGGGCGCGCGGGACCGCTACGGCCCACGGGAGGCGCACCCGCAGGCGTACGCGCAGCTCGACCATGAGCTGAACATGATCGAGGAGTTGGGATTCCCCGGCTACTTCCTGGTGGTCTACGACATCGTCGACTTCTGCCGGGAGAAGAACATCTACTGCCAGGGCCGAGGCTCGGCGGCGAACTCGGCGGTCTGCTACGCGCTGCGGATCACCAACGTGGACGCGGTCCGGCACCGGCTGCTGTTCGAACGGTTCCTGGCCCCCGAACGCGACGGGCCGCCCGACATCGACGTGGACATCGAGTCCGACCGCCGGGAGGAGGTCATCCAGCACGTCTATGACCGGTACGGCCGGGAGCACACCGCCCAGGTGGCCAACGTGATCTCCTACCGACCCCGCTCGGCGGTGCGGGACGTGGCCAAGGCGTTCGGCTTCTCGCCCGGCCAGCAGGACGCCTGGAGCAAGCAGATCGACCGGTGGGGTGATGTGGCCACGGTGGACGTGCCGGAGATCCCCGAGCAGGTGATCGAGTACGCCAACGCCCTCCAGACGTTCCCCCGGCACCTGGGTATCCACTCCGGCGGCATGGTGATCTGCGACCGGCCGGTGATCGAGGTCTGCCCGGTGGAGTGGGGCCGGATGCCCGGCCGCAGCGTGCTCCAGTGGGACAAGGACGACTGCGCCGCCGTCGGCCTGGTCAAGTTCGACCTGCTCGGCCTCGGCATGCTCTCCGCGCTGCACTACGGCTACGACATGATCGGGATGAGCCTGGATCTCGGCGACATGACGCTGGACGATCCCGAGGTCTACGACATGCTCTGCCGGGCCGACTCGATCGGGGTGTTCCAGGTGGAGAGCCGGGCACAGATGGCCACCCTGCCCCGGCTCAAGCCCCGCAAGTTCTACGACCTGGTGGTCGAGGTGGCGCTGATCCGGCCCGGCCCGATCCAGGGCGGCTCGGTGCACCCGTACATCCGGCGCAAGAGCGGGCAGGAGGAGGTGACCTTTCCGCATCCGCTGATGCGCAACGCGTTGGAGAAGACCCTCGGCGTACCGCTGTTCCAGGAACAGCTGATGCAGCTCGCCATCGACCTGGCCGGGTTCGACGCGGCCGAGGCCGACCAACTGCGCCGGGCGATGGGGGCCAAGCGGTCGGTGGAGCGGATGGCGAAGATCGCCGACCGGCTCTACGGCGGCATGGCGGAGCGCGGCATCACCGGCGAGCTGGCCGACGACGTCTACCGCAAGCTCACCGCGTTCGCCAGCTACGGCTTTCCGGAGAGCCACGCGATGAGCTTCGCCTACCTGGTCTACGCCAGCTCCTGGCTCAAGCGCTACCACCCGGGCCCGTTCCTGGCCGCGCTGCTCAGCGCCCAGCCGATGGGCTTCTACTCGCCGCAGACCCTGGTCGACGACGCCCGCCGGCACGGGGTGGAGGTACGCCGGCCGGACATCAACGCCAGCGGCGCGAAGCCGGTGCTGGAGTCCACCCCGCAGACCCGGTGGGGCAGCCAGCCGGGGGAGCCGCCGCACGCCTGGGGGCTGGGCGGGCCGGCCGTACGGCTCGGACTGTCCAGCGTGCGTACCCTCGGCGACGGGGTGGCCGAGCGGATCGAGAGCGAACGGGCGGCGGGCGGGCCGTACCGCGACATGCCGGATCTGGCCCGGCGGGTGGGTCTGACCGCCGCCCAACTGGAGGCGCTGGCCACCGCGGACGCCTTCGCCTGTTTCGGGCTGACCCGGCGGCAGGCGCTCTGGGCGGCCGGCGCGGCGGCGCAGGACCGGCCGGGCCGGCTGCCCGGCACGGTGACCGGCGCGACGGCGCCCGTCCTGCCCGGCATGGAGGCGGTGGACCGGCTGGTCGCCGACGTGTGGGCCACCGGGCTGTCGCCGGAGAACCACCCGGCCCGGTTCGTCCGCCCGCAGCTCGACGCCATGGGCGCGGTGCCGATCGACCGGTTGGGCCGGGTGGAGCCGGGTCGGCGGATCCGGGTCGGCGGGATCGTCACCCACCGGCAGCGCCCGGCGACCGCGGGTGGGGTCACCTTCCTCAACCTCGAGGACGAGACCGGCATGCTCAACGTCACCTGCTCGCCGGGGCTGTGGCAGCGGCACCGGCGGGTGGCCCGCACCAGCACGGCGCTGGTGGTGCGCGGGCTGTTGCAGCGGCACGAGGGGGTGGTCAACCTGGTCGCCGACCGGCTGGACGCGATCGATCCCCCGGTCAGCCCCGCCTCCCGCGACTTCCGCTGACCGGCGGGCGGCGCCACGCGCCTTCGGGACCGTGCCTCGCCTGACGTGATCGGCACGACAGGCCCTAGGCTCGACCGGGTGGAACAGACCCTGAACCCGGCCGGGCCGCCGCTCACCCCCCGTACCGCCGTGGTCTGGTCGGTGCTCCGCGCTGAGCTGGACCGTCGGCCCTCCGCCGAGCTGACCGTGCTCGACGTCGGCGGTGGCACCGGCGGCTTCGCCGTGCCGCTGGCCCGGGCCGGACACCAGGTCACCGTGGTCGACGCCAGCCCCGACGCGCTCGCCGCGCTCAGCCGCCGGGCCGCCGAGGCCGGGGTGGCCGAGCGGGTACGCGCGGTGCAGGGCGACGGGGACGCCCTCGCCGGGCTGGTCGAGCCGGCCAGTGTCGACCTGGTGCTCTGCCACGCCGTGCTGGAGGTCGTCGACGACCCGGCGCCGGTGGTGTCCGCGCTGGCCGGCGCGCTGCGCCCGGGCGGCGCGGTGAGCGTGCTGGTCGCCGGGCGGGCCGCCGCGGTGCTCGGCCGGGCGATGAACGGCCACCTCGACGTGGCGGCGGCGCTGGCCGCCGAACCCGACGGCAGCGTCGGCCCCCGCGACACGCTGCGGCGGCGCTTCGACGCCGACAGCGCCGCCGCGCTGCTGGCCGCCGCCGGGCTCACGGTCGAGGAGATCCACGGCGTACGCGTCCTCGCCGACCTGCTCCCCGCGGCGGTGGCGGACGGTCAGCCGGGCGCCCTGGTCGAGCTGGAGCGGGCGCTCGCCGCCCGGCCACCCTGGCGGGACATCGCCGCCCAGCTGCACCTGTTCGCCCGCCGCCCGGCATGACCGACCCGGCCGGGACGCCCGCACCCGACGCCGAGCCGGCCCTCGGCGCACCCGACGGGCGGAGCGCGCCCGACCGGCAGCCGGTGTTAAAAGGGGCCCCCTCCTATGCGCCAGGCGTTAAGAAGGGGCCCTTCCTTACTCTGGTCGCGCCGGGTTACGGCGGCGGCAGCCTCGCCGACGTGCTGCCCAGCGCCCTCGCCGTGCTCGGGGTGCCCGGCACCGGGGACCCGCTCGGGCTCACCACCGCACTGACCGGGGTACGCCGGATCGCGGTGCTGCTGGTCGACGGCCTCGGTTGGCACCAGATCCCGACCGCCGCGCCGTACGCGCCGACCCTGGCCGGGCTGGCCGCCACGGCGGGCCGGCCGCTCACCTGTGGTTTCCCCTCCACCACCCCGACCAGCCTGGTCACCCTGGGTACCGGTGCGGCGCCCGGCGCGCACGGGGTGCTCGGCTTCACCCTGCGCGTGCCCGGCACCGATCGGGTGCTCAACCACATCGACTGGGCCGACGACCCGCAGCCGCTGCGCTGGCAGCCGGTCACCACCCAGATGGAGCGGGCCCGCGCCGCGGGCGTGGCGGTGACGGTGGTGAGCCGCCCGGAGTTCGGTGGCACCGGCCTGACTCTGGCCGCGAACCGGGGCGGCGACTACCGGGGCGCGTCCGGCACCGACGCGCTGGGCGCCACGATGCTGACGGCGCTGGCCGCCGGCCCCGGCCCCACCCTGGTCTACGGCTACCACCCGGACGTCGACCGCAACGGCCACCTCAGCGGCGTCGACTCGGTGCCCTGGCGGACGGCCGTAGCCGAGGTGGACGCGCTGCTGGCCCGGCTGGTGGACGGGCTGCCGCCGGACGCGGCGCTGCTGGTCACCGCCGACCACGGGCAGCTCGACGTGCCCGCCGGGCACCGGTTCGACCTGGACACCGACCCTCGCTTGCGGGACGGGGTGCGGGTCGTCGCGGGTGAGCCGAGGGTGCGCTACCTGCACGTCGCCCCCGGTGCCACCGCCGACGTGGTGGCCGCCTGGTCGGGCGTGCTGGGCCCGGCCGCCCGGGTGTTGACCCGCGCGGAGGCGGTGGCCACCGGCTGGTTCGGGCCGGTGCCCGAGGAGCACCTGGGCCGCCTCGGCGACGTCGTGGTGATCTGCAACGACACGTACGCCGTCATGGCCAGCCGGTCGGAGAGCCCGGTGCTGTCCCGACTGGTCGCCTTCCACGGCGCGGACACCGCGACCGAGATGACCATCCCGCTGCTGGTGCTGCGGGGCTGACCGGCCCGAATGTCGGTGCCGGGGGCTAACCTGCGCGGGTGGGCCGCAGCCAGTCGTTGCCTCGGGGTGGTGATCCCCGGTTCGGGCCGGACGCCGACGACACCGGCTGCCCGATCCTGCACGTCGACATGGACGCCTTCTACGCGTCGGTGGAGGTGCGCCACCGGCCGGAGTTGCGCGGCCGGGCCGTGGTGGTCGGCGGGGTCGGGCCGCGCGGCGTGGTCAGTTCGGCCAGCTACGAGGCCCGGCGGTACGGCGTACGCAGCGCGATGCCGACGCTGCGGGCCCGCGCCCTCTGCCCGCACGCGATCTTCCTCCCGCCGGACTTCGCCCGGTACACGGCCGCCTCGCGGGCGGTCATGCAGATCTTCCGCGACGTCACGCCACTGGTCGAGCCGCTCTCCCTGGACGAGGCGTTCCTCGACGTCGCCGGTGCCCGGCGGCTGTTCGGCCCGCCCGCGGCGATCGCCCGCCGGATCCGCGAACGGGTCGCCGCCGAGCAGGGGCTGACCTGTTCGGTGGGGGTCGCGCCGAGCAAGTTCGTGGCCAAACTCGGGTCGACCCGGGCCAAGCCCGACGGCCTGCTCGTCGTCCCGGCCACCCGGGTGCTCGAATTCCTCCACCCGCTGCCGGTCTCCGCGCTGTGGGGGGTAGGGGAGCGGTCGGAGCAGGCGCTGCTCCGGCTCGGCCTGCGTACCGTCGGCGACCTCGCGGAGGCGCCGGTCGGCATGCTGCGTACCGCGCTCGGGGCGGCGGCCGCCGCGCACCTGCACGAGCTGGCCTGGGGACGCGACCCGCGCCGGGTCAGCCCGGAACAGGCGGAGAAGTCCATCGGCGCGGAGGTCACCTTCGACGTGGATGTCGATGATCCGACCGAGATCCGCCGGACGCTGCTCGCCCTGACCGAGAAGGTCGGTGCCCGGTTACGGGGTGCCGGGCAGGTGGGGCGGACGGTGTCGCTCAAGGTACGGATGGCCGACTTCCGCACCGTCAGCCGCTCGCGCACCCTCGACGTACCCACCGATGTCGCCCGGGAGATGTTCGACACGGCCTGGTCCCTCTACACCGCGCTGCACCCGGGTGAGCGGATCCGCCTGGTCGGCGTCCGGGCGGAGGGGCTCACCGCCGCGGACGAGACTCCCCGGCAGCTCGCCCTCGGCGCGCCCGAGCGCGGCTGGCGGGAGGCGGAGGCCGCCGCCGACGCCGCGGCTGCCCGTTTCGGGCGGTCCGTCATAGGACCGGCCAGTCTTCTCACCGGGCGCGATCCGCGACGAAACGAAAATCCGGCCCGGCCATAGGTCGTCCCGCTTTCCGACGCGCGAGGCCCCTCGTAGACTTGCGGGTAAGCAGCCGGTTGGCTGCCACGGTCTGTCGGTCCGACCGGACCGACCAACGTGACCGGGGAGGAGTGCCGTGCCGCTCTCGGAGCACGAGCAGCGGCTGTTCGAGCAGATCGAGCGGTCGCTTGCCGAGGACCCCAAGTTCGCCTCGGCCGTGCGCGCCAGCGATCCGCGTTTCCACGCGCGGCGTCGCCTGCTCGTCGCTGCCGGCGTGATCATCGCTGGCCTGGCGTTGTTGGTCTATGGCGCGGTGATCAAGACTCCGCCGCTGGCAGTGGCGGGATTCGTTGTGATGCTGGCCTCGGCCGCGTTCGCGGTGCAGTCGCACCGTCGGTCGCAGTCACCCGACCTGCACGTCGTCGGCGGCACGGCGAGTCGTCGCCGGTCCCGCGGTCGTGGCGGCCGGCGGGGAGGCTTCCTCGACCGGATGGAGGACCGGTGGCGGCAGCGCCCGGAGGGGCACCGCTGAACCTGTCCCGCCGTTGTTGAGGCAGGCCGGTTCGCCCCCGGTCCGACCCCGTCCGGGCTGATCCGCACTCGAACGACCGGGTGTCGGTCGAATGCTCTATTTGTCGTTTCACGCGGATGCAGGCGCCGCCGCGCCGCCGCCGGTTGACGGTGACGGCCCGCTGACGGAATCGGGCCGGTGGTGGGTTCGCCCACCACCGGCCCGATCGTCGTTCGCGCCGCCCGCCCGGTCAGCGCCCCGCGCGGTTGGCGATCATCCGGCGCGGGCTGAACCGCAGCAACCGGTAGCGGAGTTGTCCGCCGGCGGCCACCAGCCGCGAGGAGGTATCCGCGACGGCGGTACGCCACCGTTCCAGCACCGACGGCGGCAACACGGCCGCCACCACCCGGGTACGCCGGTCGGCGCGCTCGGCGAGCGCACCGCGCACCGTGCGCAGGGCTGCGGGCAGGGGCTCCCCGGTCAACGGATCCCGCGCGTAACGGGCCCGCTCCTCCGCCCGGCCGAGCAGGCGTACCGCCGTCCCGGCCTCGGTGTCGGCGGTCAGCGCCTCCCGGGCCAGCCGGTCGGCGGTCGCCCGCGGGGTCTCCGTCCGGTCCACCCGGATCCGGAAGTCGACCAGCGTGTCGATCAGCTCGTCCCAGGCGGCGTGCGCGTCCGCCCGCGCCCGATCCGGATCGGTGCCGACCAGCACGACCGGCTGACCGGCGACGGGCGGGTCGGTGGCCGGGGCGTCGACCGTCCGGACCGCCGGTGCCGGCCGGCCCCGGCGCCGGCGCAGCGCGAGCCGGCGCAGCGCGGGCACGGCGAGCAGGACGAGCAGGATGAGCAGGCCGGCGGTCCACCAGGGCCAGACCGGTGCCTGCGCGGCCGGCGTGTCGGAGCCGGGTCCGGTGCCCAGGTCCAACTCCTCCTCGATCCGGTTGGGCCCACGGTCCGGCCCGGCCGACGGGTGGGTGTCGTCGGGCGCGCCCGGCGTGCCGGCCTCCGGCGTCGTCTCCTCGGGGGCGTCGGTGTCCGGCGCCCACGCCGACCGGGCCGCGCCGGGCACGCCGTAGGTCGGGGTGGCGTCGAACGGCACCCAGCCGATCTGGTCGAAGTAGACCTCCGTCCAGGCGTGCAGGTTCCGGTTGGTCAGGGTGAGGGTGTCGCCGGTGCGCCGGCTGCCGTTGCTGAACCCGAACGCGACCCGGGCCGGGATGCCGGCGTCCCGCACCATCCACGCCAGCGCCGCGGCGTACTGCTGGCAGTAGCCGACCTTGTTCTCCAGGAAGTCGAGGATCTCCTGTCCACTGGTGCCCTGCTCGGTGCTGAGCCGGTAGCTGAAGCCGTTGTCCTCGGAGAAGTAGTCGTAGATGGCGCGTACCTTGTCGTACTCGCTGCGCTTGCCCCGGATCAGCTCCTCCACCAGGGCCCGCACCTCGGGCACCTCGGGCGTCACCGTCTGTTGAAGGCGCAGCGGCAGGTCGGCCGGCAGCGGCTGCGCCGCGCGCAGGCGGTCCGGGGTGTACGTCGAGCGCACGTAGTCGAACGAGTACCGCTTGCCCCGGGAGTTCTCCCGGTTCGAGAAGACGACCTGCAGGTTCGGGTCGTAGAACCAGCTGTTGTTCAGTTCCGCGAAGCGGATCGGCTCGGCGTAGAGCGGGAGCAGCGGCATGTTCAGGTTGCGGGACACCTCGATGGTGGCCCGGTGCCGGGTCCGCTCGATGCCGGTCTGCGACTGCTCCGACGGTTCGGGCAGGTCGCCGGTGACGCGTCGTCCGTTGGGGCCGCGGACTCGGAAGCCGTCGTTGCGCAACTCGTCGGCGACGCCGAAGCGCAGGTAGAACGGTTCCTCCTCGGTGGTGGTGACCTTCACCAGGTCGGTCACCTCGGACTGGTTGAGCCGCCCGCTGAGCGCGGCGAACAGGTCGACCCGGCCGGGGGAGCCGCCCAGGCCCGAGCCGCCGATGCCGGAGCCCGCGCCGGAGTTAAGGCTGTTCATCAGGCCTGCGGTCATCCCCGGTACGGCCAGCGGCACCAGCACGGCCAGCGCGAGGCCCACCACCGCCAGCCGCCGGCCGGCGGCGGCCAGCGGCGACGCCTCCCAGACGTCGACGTCGCGGCCGTCCCCGGTGAACCGCCGGCCGAACCGGCGGACCCGGTCCACGTTGTCGGTGACCAGCAGCCAGAGGAAGCCGGCGGCGCCGATCGCGAACGGCACCGGCGGGACGCTGTCCACGTAGACCGCCACCGGCACCGAGTAGATGGCCAGCATCGGCAGGCCGGCCAGGGCGGGCCGGCGCAGCCCGACACAGAGCACGTCCACCAGCACCGCCACCCCGCCGACGCCGAGCACCGTGACGAACAGCAGCGGGTCGGTGTCCGGGACCTTCACGCCGTACGAGCGCATGTCCTCGGCCGAGTTGCTGAGCAGTTCGGCGAAGTGGCTGAAGGTGGCCGGGGTGGGCAGCACCGCCAGCAGCTCGCCGCCGCTGGGGAACAACCAGGTCAGGGCGAGCGTCAGCCCGCCGACCATGGCCAGGATCTGCGCCCACAGCGGGGTCCGGCCGAGCCGGGCCAGCGCCGCCGCCGCGGCCACCGCGGCCACCGCGATGACGGCCTGGACCAGCCACGTCCAGCGTTCGAAGATGGCCGACAGCGGTGCCGCGGCGAGCAGCGTCGCCGCGGCGGCCACCAGGCCCAGGTTCCGATGGGCGATCATGAGGGGGACCTTCCGTTCATCGCACGCCGCCCGCCACCGTCTCGGCCATGGCCGCCCGGAGGGCGAACCCCTGGGAGCCCCGGCCCGCCTGCGGCCAGAGCGCCGGCAGCCGGCCGCCGTGGTCGACGCCGATCACCCGCCAGCCGGACTGGAGCAGGGCGAGCGCGGCGGCGTCGTGCGCCTGGTCGGCCTCGGCCCGGGCCTGCGCCGGCAGGTTGAGCCAGGCGGAGCTGTCCAGCAGGAAGCACACGCAGGTGGCGCCGTTGGCCCGCAACCCGGCCAGCAGTTCCGCCTCGGCGGTGCTCAGCGAACCGAACAGGCCGATGATCATGGCGCCGTCGGACCGCTGCCGGACGTGCTGCACCAGGGTGGTGATCTCGACCCGCTGGTCCAGCCGGACCTCCGCGAGGTGGTCGAGCAGCAGCCCGTCGCCGCCGCCCTCGGTGGCGTCGATGTCCGCGCCGTCGCCGGTGACCAGGCGCAGCTTGTAGCCGGCCTGCCGCAGGTGCACGGCGATGCTGGCCGCGGCCGAGACCGCCCACTCGAAGCTGGCCGTCGGGCCGTCGCCCCGGTGGCCGTACGAGCGGGTGTCCAGCAGGACCGTCGCCCGGCTCTCCCAGGGCTGCTCCTCCCGCCGCACCATCAGCTCCCCGGTGCGGGCGGTCGACTTCCAGTGCACCCGGCGCAGGTCGTCGCCACGCCGGTACTCGCGGGTCGCCGCGTCGTCCTCGCCGTGCACCGCCACGGATCGGGCCCGGCTCTCGCCGCTGCCGGCGTACTCGCCGGGCAGCCGTACCGACGGCAGCGGAACCACCTGCGGGACGACCGTGAGCCGGTCGGTGCCGGGGAAGGCGCGGGTGAGTTCGCACAGGCCGAACGGGTCGGTCATCCGGACCACCAGCGGACCGACCTCGTACCGGCCGCGTACGTCGGCGCGCACGGTGTACGCCACCGAGCTGGCCTGGTGCGCGCCGAGCCGCTCCAGCACCACCCGGGGCCGGCTGCCCAGGGCGTACGGGAGGCGGTCCTCCAGCAGCAGGGTGCCGGTGGGCAGCCGGGACATGTTCTGCAACCGCAGCACCACCCGGGCGCTCGCCCCGACCGGCACCCGGTGCGGTTCCAGCGACCGGTGGCAGGCCAGCTTGTACCGGCTGCGCCCGACGTAGAGCGCGGCGAGCAGCGGCAGGACGGCCAGCAGCACCGCCACCCGCAGCAGGTCCTTCTCGCCGAGGATGCCGGCGGAGACGGCCGCTGCCACCGCGGCGGCGAGGAACGAGCGGCCGCGGGTGGTCAGCCCTCGCAGCCCGTCACGCACGTCACGGCCTCCGGGGCTCGAAGGGTGCCCGGCCGTTGCCGTTGCCGCGCGGCGCCCGGGTGTCGTACGGCGAACGCTTGCGGTCGTGCGGCAGCGGCAGCCGGTGCACCAGGTCGGCGACGATCGCGTCGGTGGTGCGCCGGGCGAGCTGGGCGTCGGCGGTGGGGATGAGCCGGTGCGCGAGCACCGGCACCGCGAGCACCTGCAGGTCGTCGGGGAGCACGTAGTCGCGCCCGTCCAGCGCGGCCACCGCGCGGGCGGTGCGCAGCAGTTGCAGGGTGCACCGGGGGGACGCGCCGAGGCGCAGGTCCGGTGCCTCACGGGTGGCGGTGACCAGGTCGACGGCGTACTGCTTCACCGCGTCGGCGACGTGCACCTGCCGGACGTGGCCGATCAGCCGGCGCACCGTGTCGGCGTCGGAGACCGGACGCAGCCCCGACAGCGGGTCCACCGCGCCGTGGCCGTCGAGCATGGCCAGTTCGGCGTTCGGGTCCGGGTAGCCCATCGCGATACGCGCGGTGAACCGGTCGCGCTGCGCCTCCGGCAGGGGGTACGTCCCCTCCATCTCGATCGGGTTCTGGGTGGCGATCACCATGAACGGCGTCTGTAGCTGGTACGTCACCCCGTCGACCGTGACCTGCCGCTCCTCCATGCACTCCAGCAGGGCGGACTGGGTCTTCGGGGAAGCCCGGTTGATCTCGTCGCCGACGACCAGGTTGGCGAAGACGGCGCCCGGACGGAACTCGAAGTCGTGCGTCTCCTGGTTGTAGACACTGACCCCGGTGACGTCGCTGGGCAGCAGGTCGGGGGTGAACTGGATGCGGCGTACCGAACAGTCGATCGAGCGGGCCAGGGCCTTGGCCAGCTTGGTCTTGCCGACACCGGGCACGTCCTCGATGAGCAGGTGACCCTCGGCGAGCAGCACGGCCAGGGCCAGCCGCACGGTCGCGGTCTTGCCCTCGATGACCTGTTCGATGTTGGCCACGATGGCGTCACTCGCGGCGCGGAACTCGTCGTGCGGCAGCAGTCCGCCAACTTCGTCCCAGGTCTGTTGTGTCACGGGCCTCCTCCTCGTGGCCGTCACGGCAGCTCTGTATAGAGCACCTGGACCCGCCGTTGGGTTCGCGACGTGCGAGCCTCGTCTGCCGCAGCAATCTCACTGGCCTCTCAGGCTAACCATGTTTGTCGCCAACGCCGACCGCCGCAGGCGTTTGAGTGCTTACGCAGCGATTTGTCATCCACGGAGTGCATGTCGTCGTGTCTGGGGGGTAGAGAGTCCGATGGCGCCGCCCTCCGACGAGGTGGGGGCGGCGCGGTAGTGCCGGCGGCCGGTGGCCGCCGGCACCGTCGGGTCCTCGCCGGCGTGCCGCCGGGCCGGTCGCGGGTCGAGCCGCCGTCGGCGGGGGTGGCGGGCGGCAGTGCCGGGTCGATGGCGGTAGACTGGCGGCGTGGCCGGAGTCTTCCTGCTTCTTACCGAGCCGTGCTGATGCGCTGAAGGCGCGACAGCACGGCGGCCCCTCCTGCGTGAGGGGCTTTTTCGTGCCCGCCGCCGGGCCGGGGCGGGCCTCGAGCACGAGACACGAGACCAGCCAGCAAGGACTCCGCCGAGCGACGCGAGGAGACGCCATGACCGAGCCAGAGACCCCACCGTTCCGGTACACCGCGGTGATGGCCGACGAGATCGAACGCCGCTGGCAGGACTTCTGGGAACGCGAGGGGACCTTCCACGCGCCGAACCCGGCCGGGCCGCTGGCCGATCCGGCGCACCCGCGCTCCGGCTCGGAGAAGCTGTACGTGCTGGACATGTTCCCGTACCCCTCGGGCGCGGGGCTGCACGTGGGCCACCCGCTGGGCTACATCGGCACCGACTGCTTCGCCCGCTACCAGCGGATGGCGGGGCGCAACGTGTTGCACGCGATGGGCTTCGACGCGTTCGGCCTGCCCGCCGAGCAGTACGCGGTGCAGACCGGTACCCACCCGAGGACCACGACCGAGGCCAACATCGTCCGCTACCGGGAGCAGCTGCGCCGGCTGGGGCTGGCCCACGACCAGCGGCGCTCGGTGGCCACCATCGAGACCGACTTCTACCGCTGGACACAGTGGATCTTCCTGCAGATCTTCAACTCCTGGTACGACCGGGACGCCGGGCGGGCCCGGCCGATCAGCGAGCTGATCGCCGAGTTCGCCGGGGGCACCCGGCGCACCCCGGACGGCCGTCCGTGGGGTGAGCTGACCGCCGCCGAGCGGCGCCGGACCGTCGACGACCACCGTCTGGCGTACGTCTCGGAGGCGCCGGTCAACTGGTGCCCCGGGCTGGGCACGGTGCTGGCCAACGAGGAGGTCACCGCCGACGGCCGCTCGGAGCGGGGCAACTTCCCGGTCTTCAAGCGCAACCTGAAGCAGTGGATGATGCGGATCACCGCGTACGGCGACCGGCTGCTGGACGACCTGGACAAGCTGGACTGGCCCGAGCCGATCAAGCTGATGCAGCGCAACTGGATCGGCCGCTCCCAGGGCGCGCACATCGACTTCCCGACCACCGTCGCCCCGATCCGGGTGTTCACGACCCGGCCGGACACCATCTTCGGCGCCACCTACATGGTGCTGGCGCCCGAGCACCAGCTGGTGGATGAACTGGTACCGGCGGCCTGGCCGGAGGGCACCCGGGAGGCGTGGACCGGCGGGCACGCCAGCCCGCGGGCGGCGGTGGAGGCGTACCGCAAGTCGGCGGCGGCCAAGACCGACGTCGAGCGGCAGGCGGAGACCAAGGAGAAGACCGGCGTCTTCATCGGTGCGTACGCCACCAACCCGGTCACCGGCGCGCAGATCCCGATCTTCATCGCCGACTACGTGCTGGCCGGCTACGGCACCGGCGCGATCATGGCGGTGCCCGCCCAGGACGAGCGGGACTGGGCCTTCGCCGAGGTCTTCGAGCTGCCGATCGTGCGTACCGTGCAGCCGCCGGAGGGCTTCGACGGCAAGGCGTACACCGGGGAGGGCCCGGCTATCAACAGCGCCGCGCCCGAGCGCGGCCTGGACCTGGACGGCCTGGGGGTGGCCGACGCCAAGGCCCGGATCATCGCCTGGCTGGAGGAGAACGGCGCCGGTCAGGGCGCGGTGACCTACCGGCTGCGGGACTGGCTGTTCAGCCGGCAGCGCTACTGGGGCGAGCCGTTCCCGATCGTGTACGACGCCGACGGCGCCGCCATCGCGCTGCCGGAGGAGATGCTGCCGGTCGAACTGCCCGAGGTGGACGACTTCTCCCCGCGCACCTTCGACCCGGAGGACGCCGACAGCGACCCGGAGACGCCGCTGTCGCGCCGCCGGGACTGGGTCGAGGTCGAACTGGACCTGGGTGACGGGCCCAAGCGCTACACCCGGGAGACCAACGTGATGCCGCAGTGGGCCGGCTCCTGCTGGTACGAGCTGCGCTACCTGGACCCGACCAACCCGCAGCGGTTCGTCGACGCCGACAACGAGCGGTACTGGATGGGGCCGCGCGGCGAGGGCGACTGCGGCGGCGTGGACCTGTACGTCGGCGGTGCCGAGCACGCCGTGCTGCACCTGCTGTACGCCCGGTTCTGGCACAAGGTGCTGTACGACCTGGGCCACGTGTCGTCGTACGAGCCGTTCCGCAAGCTGTTCAACCAGGGCTACATCCAGGCGTACGCGTACACCGACGCCCGGGGCGCGTACGTGCCGGCCGAGGAGGTCGCCGAGCGTGACGGCGGCTTCTTCCTGGGTGACGTCCAGGTCAACCGCGAGTACGGCAAGATGGGCAAGTCCCTGAAGAACGTCGTCACCCCGGACGAGATGTGCGCCGCCTACGGCGCCGACACCTTCCGGGTGTACGAGATGTCGATGGGGCCGCTGGAGGTGTCCCGCCCCTGGGAGACCCGGGCCGTGGTCGGCTCGTACCGGTTCCTGCAACGGGTCTGGCGGGCCATCGTGGACGAGCAGACCGGCGAGCTGCGGGTGGTCGACGCCCCGGCCGACGAGGCGACCCGGCGGCTGCTGCACCGGGTGATCGACGGCGTCCGGGGCGACATGGAGGGGATCCGGTTCAACACCGCGGTCGCCAAGCTGATCGAGCTGACCAACGGGGTGACCCGGCTGGCGCAGACCCCGCGCGAGGTGGCCGAGCCGCTGGTGCTGATGCTGGCGCCGGTCGCCCCGCACGTCGCCGAGGAACTGTGGCGGCGGCTGGGCCACCAGACCTCGCTGACGTACGCGGACTTCCCGGTCGCCGACCCGGCCCTGCTGGTCGCCGAGACGGTGACGTACCCGGTGCAGGTCAACGGCAAGGTCCGCGGCCGGATCGAGGTGCCCGCCGGCGCCGCCGAGGACGACGTGCGGGCGCAGGCGCTGGCCGCGGTGGCCAGCACGCTGGCCGGCAAGGAACCCCGCAAGGTCATCGTCATCCCCGGCCGGATGGTCTCCGTCGTCGCCTGAGGTGTAAGGAGGGGCCCCCTGTTAACGCCTGGTGTATAGCAGGGGCCCCTTCCTAACGCGCGACGGCGGCGGGAACGCGATGCGGCGAGCGGGAGGTTGCGCGGGTGGGCGCTGTCAGGTGGGGTCGGGCCGCCGGCGTTCGGCGCGCCACCAGCGGGCGATCAGCACCGCGCTGGCGATGAAGCCCAGCGCGGCCGGGGCGGCGGCGAACCAGTTGACCTCGCCGGGGGAGGTGACGGCGGCGCCGACCGCCGCGTAGCCGAACGCGGTCGGGGCGGAGGCGATCACGCTGCCGACGAGGAACGGCAGGATCCGCGCGCCGGTGGTGCCGTAGCCGTAGCTGACCAGGCCGAACCCGGAGATCGGTAACAGCCGTACGGTGATCACCCCGAGCACGCTCTGCCGGGTGAACCAGCGGTCCAGCCGGGCCAGCCGGCCCCGGACGCGTTCGGCGACGAAGTCCCGGCCCAGCAGCCGGCCCACGACGAAGCCGACCGCCGCCGCGAGCAGGGCGGCGCCCAGGGCGTACGCGGCACCCTCCAGGGCGCCGAAGACCGCCCCCGCGGCGAGCGTGATGAACGTGCGGGGGACCAGTGCCACCAGCAGCAGTGCCCCGCCGAGGACGCCGGCGACCGGGGCGAGACCACCCAGCTCGTCACCGAACTGCGGCAGGGCCGTCGGGTCGGGACGGGGGACCAGCAACAGGGTCACCCCGAACCCGGCGAGCAGGAGCAGCAGCAGGCAGAACCGGACGACCGACGGCCTGGCGGCGACCCGGGACCACGATCGCCTGTTGTGCAGCAGCCGTCGGACGGCGGGGATCATGCCCGGGCGGCGGCCACCGCGCCCTGACGTTCGGCCCGCAGCCGGTCGGCCCAGGTGTCGTCGAGCGGCGGGAGCTGGTGCGCGCCGGTGGCCCAGCGCAGCAGCAGGTCGGCCAGGGCCGGGTTGCGGGCCAGCGCCGGCCCGTGCGAGTACGTGCCGAGCAGCTTGCCCCGCCACGCCCCCTCGGTGGCGCCGTCGTTGCCGATCCCGGCGGTGACCCGGGCCAGCGGCGAGACGCCGGGGCCGAGGTGGGTCCGGCCGCCGTGGTTCTCGAAGCCGGTCAGCGGCGGCAGGCCCAGCCGGGCGTCGATGTCGCCGGCCAGCTCGCCGACGGCCCGGGTGGGGCCCCGGTCCGAGCTGAGGTCGAGCAGCTCCAGGCCCCGGTACTGGGTGCCCTTGGCGAAGAACGAGGTGCCGAGCAGCTGGTAGCCGGCGCAGACGCCGAACACCACCGAACCCTGGGCGACGGCCCGGTGCAGCCCGCCGTCGGCGAGCAGCCGTTGCGCGCCGAGCGCCTGCGGGCCGTCCTCGCCGCCACCGATCAGGTAGATGTCGGCGGTGGTGGGCATCTGCTGGTCGGAGCGGACCTCCAGCACCTCGACCCGGAACCCGCGCTGCCACGCCCGCCGGGCCAGGATCAGCATGTTGCCCCGGTCGCCGTAGGTGGACAGCAGGTCGGGATAGATCCAGACAATGCGCAGGGTCTCAGTTGACACGGTCCAACTCCGCTCGGATGTCCTGGAACGCGGTGTAGTTCGCGATGACTTCCAACCGCCCCGGCGGCACCGCCCGGACGGCGTCGTCGAACGTACGCACGTGCTGGAACGGTACGTCGTTGACGTCCAGCCGCACGGCCAGGTCGTAGGCCCGGTCGCCGGTGATGAGCACCTGGCGCCCGCGCAGCGGGGCGAAGTCGACGTCGAAGAGCCAGGAGGTGTCCAGCCCGTCGGGGTCGCGGGCGTTGATGGACAGCAGGGTCGGCGCCTGTTCGGCCATGTCGAACGCCTCCAGCCAGCTGGCCGGGTTCTTGGCCAGCAGCAGCCGGACGGTACGCCCGTCCCGCTCGACCTGGGCGTACCGCCCGGCGACCGAGGTGACGTCGCCGAGCCGGGGGACCGCGTCGAACGGGCGTACGCCGAACTCGGCGGCGAGCGCGAGGGCGGTGGCCGAGTTGCCGAGGTTGACCTTGCCGGGGAGTTGGAGCTTCACCTTGTACCAGGCGCCGGTCGGGTCGACGACCCCTTCGTCGTCCACGGTCCACTGCGGGTCGGGCCGGCGTAGCGGGCAGCCGGTGCACCACCACTGCTCACCGGAGCGCTGGATGGTGGAGCCGCACTCGGGGCAGACCCAGGAGTCGTCGTGCCACCGCTGCCCGGCGGAGAACCAGGTGACGTGTGGCGGCGTGATCTGCTGGTCGTGGCTGGCCGGCGGGGTGGCCGCCCAGACCACCAGCGGGTCGTCGGCGTTGGCGACGATGCGGACGTCCGGATGGCGGGCCAGCGCCGTGCGCCAGAGCTGCGCCATCATGGCGACCTCCTTGGCCCGGTCCAGCTGGTCGCGGGAGAGGTTGAGCAACGCCACCACATGCGGGTCGGTCGCCTCGATCACCTGCGCGAGGTAGTGCTCGTCGACCTCCAGCACGGCGTACGGGGTGCTTCCCGCCTTGGCCAGGGCGGAGGTGTGGCCGGTGGGCATGTTGGCGCCGAACGAGTTGGTGGCGACCCGGCCGAGGACCCCGACCGCTGCGGCGGCCAGTCGGGTGGTCGTCGTCTTGCCGTTGGTGCCCGAGACCAGCGCGATGGCCCGCCCGGCGGACAGGTGGGCGAGCAGGTCGGGGTCGATCTTCAAGCCGAGCCATCCGCCGATCACCGATCCGTCGCCACGGCCCGCGGCCCGCGACAGCGCCGCAGCGGTCCGTGACACGGAGCTGGCCACCTTCGCCCGCAGGGGCATCTTCGCGTCCGTCACGCGAGCGAGGTTACCGGACCACGGGACCCGGTAGATCGCCGCCGACGACGATCCGTTCGGGCCGGCTTTCCCGGCGGCCGGACCGGGGACGGTCGGCCGGATGGAGTCGATCTATGTCGGATAGCGGACCTCGCCCGGCGGGCAGCGCGGCCCTCCACTCCGCTCCACCCCGACTGACGTGCTGTTTTGCCGTTCGAAACGGCGCGCCGCGTGGTCGATTCTGGTTGCGGGTGGAGGGAAGTGGAGTAGAGTGGGGCGCATTGGTGAGGCCGGGAGGGGCTCACCGGCCCGGGGGGTCAGCGGCGCGCGAACGCCGCTAAAGGGCGAGGGGGTTGGGCCGATGTTTCTCGGCACCCACACTCCGCGCCTGGACGACAAAGGCCGGTTGATCCTGCCGGCGAAGTTCCGGGATGAGCTGGCAGGGGGTGTCGTGATCACTAAAGGGCAGGAGCGCTGTCTCTACGTCTTTCCGACACCCGAGTTCCAGCGCATCGCGGAGCAGTTGCGCGCGCAGCCGATGACGCACAAGGCGGCCCGGGCCTACAGCCGTGTCTTCTTCGCCAGCGCGCACGACGAGGTGCCTGACAAACAGGGCCGGGTAACCATCCCGGCGCACCTGCGCACGTACGCGGGGCTCGACCGGGACCTGGTGGTCATCGGCGCGAGCACCCGGGTGGAGATCTGGGACAAGGTCGCCTGGGAGACCTACCTCGCCGAGAGCGAAGACGACTTCGCCGACATCGAGGAAGGGGTGCTGCCAGGCGGTCTGTAGGGCGTGGCGACGCCCGACGTACTGCGAGATCTCCAGCCGCTTTCGAGTTCCTGGCATCCCTTCCCCGGTGCCAGGCGCACGATCCGATACGGAGGGCCGTGGCCTGACGGGCGGGCGGGGAGCGGATGGGGATCTGGCGGTACGACGGCACGGCGTCGTCCGACGAGCAGGACGCGGGGAACGGAACGGGTCAACCAGGGGGGTCGACATGGGGGAGCTACGCGGCGCGCACGTGCCGGTACTGCTCGAGCGGTGTCTCGAGTTGCTGGCCCCCGCACTGGGCCGGGGAGGGCGCACGGTCCACGTCGACGCCACGCTGGGCCTGGGCGGCCACGCCGAGGCGGTGCTCCAGGCCCACCCGGAGACGATCCTGGTGGGCCTGGACCGGGACACCGAGGCGCTCGCCCACGCGCGGGTGCGACTGTCCCGGTTCGCCGACCGCGTCCATCTGGAGCACGCCGTCTACGACGAGCTGCCCGACGTGCTCGACCGGCTGGGCTATCCGACGGTGGACGGCATCCTGTTCGACCTGGGTGTCTCCTCGCTCCAACTCGACGCGCCCGACCGCGGGTTCGCGTACGCGCAGGACGCGCCGCTGGACATGCGGATGGACCAGACCCGGGGAGTGACCGCCGAGGAGGTGGTCAACACCTACTCGCACCCGGAGTTGGCGCGGGTGCTGCGGGTGTACGGCGAGGAGAAGTTCGCCGGACGGATCGCCTCGGCGATCCTCCGCGAGCGGGAGCGGGGCCGGATCACCTCGTCGGCGCGGCTGGCCGAGCTGGTTCGGGAGTCGATTCCAGCAGCAGCCCGACGAACGGGCGGACACCCGGCAAAGAGAACGTTTCAGGCTTTACGGATCGAGGTAAACAGGGAACTGGCGGCGCTGGAGACGGCGCTGCCGGCCGCCCTGGACCGGCTTTCCGTCGGCGGTCGCATGGTGGTCCTGTCCTACCACTCACTGGAGGACCGGCTCACCAAACAGGCGCTCGCCGACCGGGTCCGCAGCACGGGCCCGATCGACCTCCCGGTCGAACTGCCCGGGTCGGAGCCGACGTACCGGCTGCTCAGCCGGGGCGCGGAGCTGCCCGGGGAGGCGGAGGTCGCCGCGAACCCGCGGGCCGCTTCGGTGCGGCTGCGGGCCGCGGAGCGGATCGACCCGCAGGCCCGGCAGCAGGGGCGTACCGACCGCGAACGGTACCGCCGCCGGGTCAAGGCGATGCACCAACCGGGGACGGGGTCGGCTGCGGGCGCCGGACCGGAGCCGCGGCGGACGCCGGGGGACACCACGGACGATGAGGGGGAGGGAACATGAACGTGAGCAAGCGCCGGGACATCGCCGGCGCCGGGCAGCGCACACCGCGGTCGGGGGGCCGGATCGCGGCGGAGCGGGTCCGGGGGACCGGGGACGGTACGCGTCGGACGGACCGGGTGAGCCGGCCGGAGGAGACTCGCGCCCGGGGGGCGCGCGAGTTTCCGACCCAGGGCAGTGCCGCGCTGCGTCCGGTCGAGCGGGCCGGAACAGCCGACGTCGAGCGGGCCGAGTCACCGCGGCTGCGGGTCGCCCCGCCGCCGCCGGTGCGGGTGCCCCGGGCGCCGTTCGCGGCGCTGGTGGTGGTGCTGGTCGTCGGTGGGGTGCTGGGCATCCTGGCCGTCAACACGAAGGTCAACGAGAACGCCTTCCGGCTGAACGAACTGCAGAAGGAGCAGACCGACCTCGACCTGCGACAGCAGCAGCTGAAGCGGGAGATCGACGCCGCCGAGGCGCCGGGCAACCTGACCGCCCAGGCCCGCAAGCTGGGGCTGGTCGAGTCGGGCGAGCTGGGGCTGATCCGGCTCCCGGACGGCAAGCTGATCGGCGTGCCGCAGCCGGCCGTCGGGCAGCCGTCCATCACCAGCCAGCAGGGCGCGGAGGGGTAGGCCGTGCCATCGAGATCGGAAGAACCGCGCCGGGACGCCACAGGCTCCCGGCGCGGTTCGTCGCGTGGCAGCGGAGAGCGGGGCGTCCCGCCGCGCGCCGCCGGGGAGCGGGGCGGCGAGCCCGGCATCGGCGGGATCTCCGACGCGCGCGCGTACACCCCCCGGGGCCGCACCATCCGGGAGGGCGCCGGCCCGGCCGGCGGCGGCCGGGCTGAGCAGCGCCGCACCCCGCGCAGCAGTCGGTCGCAGGATCCGTTCCGGCCGGCGTTGCAGGTGCTCGACGGCGGGCGGTCGGCCGCCACCCGGACCGGCAACCGGCAGGGCGGCGCCGGTCGCGCCACGGTGGTCCGTACCGTCGCCGACCGGGCCCCCCGTGACGAGCGGGCGCCGACCCCGCCGCGGCGACGGGCTGGCGGCCGCGAGCCGCGCCGCGGAGAGCGGCCGGCGCAGCGGCGGCCGTCCCGCAAGACACCGCGCCCGCCCCGGCTCGCCGACCCGGGCCGCCGGCTGCGGCTGGGCACCGCGCTGGTCCTATCCCTCTTCGTGGCCATCGGCATCCGGCTCGTCGTGCTCCAGGCGGTGGACACCCCGGCGTACGCCGACGGCGGCCTGGCCGACCGCCTCCGGACCGTGCCGTTGCCCGCGCCGCGCGGGGCGATCTACGACCGGGACGGCGCCACCCTGGCGCAGAGCGTCGAGGCCCGGTACGTCTACGCGGACCCGACCAGGGTCGAGGACATCCCGGCGACCGCGCGGGCGTTGTCCCCTCTGCTGGGCATCGCGGCCTCGGACCTGGCCGAGAAGATGCGCCCCCGCAAGCGGTACGGCGTCGACTCCCAGTTCGAGTACCTGGCCCGGGGGGTGGACGTCGAACGCGCCCGCGAGATCCAGGCGCTGGAGCTGCGCGGCATCTACACCGACCGCGACGAGCGGCGCGAGGTGCCGGGCGGTGATCTGGCCGCCAACCTGATCGGCTTCACCAGCACCGACATGGACGGGCTGGAGGGGCTGGAGGCACGCTACGACGACCTGCTGCACGGCGAGAACGGCAAGCGGGTGTTCGAGGTCGGCCTCGGCAAGCTGGCCGCGCCCATCCCGGGCGGCTACAGCCAGACCACTCAGGCCAAGCCGGGCAGCTCGCTGGTGCTCACCATCGACCGCGACCTGCAGTACCGAACGCAGCAGATCCTCAGCGAGCAGGCGAAGACGGTGCAGGCCAGCACCGCCGCGGCGGTGGTGCTGGACGCGCGTACCGGGGAGGTGCTGGCGCAGGCCAGCCACCCCACCTACAACGCGGCGAAGCCGGCGGACAGCGACTGGACCGATCGGGAGGACGCCGCCACCAGCTTCGTGGTCGATCCGGGCTCGGTGCACAAGGCGATCACCTTCGGGGCCGCGTTGCAGGAGGGGGTGATCACCCCGGAGACGTCGTTCCCGGTCGCCAACGCCATCCGCAAGGGCGACACCTGGTTCCGCGACACGCACCTCGCGAACGGGCGGCGGATGAGCGTGGCCGGGATGATGGCCTACTCCTCCAACGTGGGGACCATCCAGATCGCCGACAAGCTGGGCCCGGAGCGCCTGCTCGACTACCAGCAGCGGTTCGGGCTCGGCACGAAGACCAACGTCGGGATGCCCGGCGAGGCCAGCGGGCGGCTGCTCCCGGTGGAGGAGTGGAGCGGGTCGTCGTCCGGGTCGGTGCCGATCGGGCACAGCGTGGACGCCACCCCCCTGCAGATGGCCGCCGCGTACGCCGCCATCGCCAACGACGGCACGTACGTCCAGCCGCGCCTGGTCAAGGAGGTCATCGACCCGAAGGGCAAGCGGACCCCGGCCGAGGACCCGGTGACCCGGCAGGTGCTCAGCCCGGCCAACGCCGCCGCGCTACGGACGATGATGGAGGCGGTCACCACCGTGGAGAACGCCACCGGCGTGGCCGCGGCGATCCCCGGTTACCGGGTCGCCGGCAAGACCGGCACCGGCTATCGGCTGGTCAACGGTAAGAAGCAGCCCGGGGAGGTCGGCTCGTTCATCGGGATGGCGCCGGCAGAGAACCCGCGGTACGTGATCGCGGTCTTCGTGCACAGCCCCGGCGGCGGTGGTGGAACGGTCGCGGCTCCGGCGTTCCGGGAGATGATGACCTTCACCCTTCGGCATTTCAAGGTGCCGCCGTCGAGTGAGCCGGCGCCGAAGTACACCGTATTTCCGTAGCGTTCGACAGCACTGATCTCGGGTCGCCGGCCGTCTCGGCCGGTGACCCGACTCTTTGGCGGTAATCAATATATCGACGGGGTGTTATTTGCCGGCGGAGTCCGAAGCCTCCTTGAAAGAGTGGCGATAATCCACCCGGGCGGATCATGCCGTGGCGCCGGTTTTCGCAATGAACAGCAGGCGCCGTGGCAACACATTGCTCCGGCACATCCCGGGTCGTGCCTTCCCGGGCGCATCATCCCGGTACGGAATTCGCTGGCGCCGGGTGGGCGGATCGGTCGCCGGCGATCGGTCACCGACGGGCGCGGGCCGCCGGGC
Source organism: Micromonosporaceae bacterium KJ-029 (assembly GCA_005402585.1). Classification (GTDB taxonomy): domain Bacteria; phylum Actinomycetota; class Actinomycetes; order Mycobacteriales; family Micromonosporaceae; genus Micromonospora. The sequence goes on from BIFP01000067.1 coordinate 193,587, forward strand.
GTTACCTCGGACCGCGTGGCGACGGAAGGATGGTGACGGACCGCGTACCGGGCACCGGGCACTGCCTGCGGTTCGACTCCCTGAGACGGAGATTCAGGCGCGCCGTGTGGCCGGGACCGGGCGACCGGGTAGGGTCTGACGCCGTGCGCGGCAATCCTCGTCCCCGTACCGTGACCGGAATCCGGCTCGGTGACCTAGCCGCCCGGCTCGCCGTGGCGCCCCCCACCAGCGCCGATCCGGTGGTGACCGGGGTGACCCACGCGAGCCAGGAGGTCCACCCCGGCGATCTGTACGCGGCCCTGCCCGGAGCCCGGCGCCACGGCGCGGAGTTCGCCGCCGGCGCGGCGGCCGCTGGTGCGGTCGCCGTGCTGACCGATCCCGCCGGTGCCGAGCTGGCCGCCGCCAGCGGGCTGCCGGCCCTGGTGGTCGCCGACCCTCGCGCGGTGCTCGGCACACTCGCCTCGGCCGTCTACGGCGACCCGACCGCGGAGCTGACCGTGATCGGGGTCACCGGCACCGCCGGCAAGACCTCCACCGCGTACCTGGTCGAGTCGGGGCTGCGCGCCGCCGGCCACACCACCGGCCTGATCGGCACCGTGGAGACCCGCCTCGGCGACCTGGTGGTGGACAGCGTCCGGACCACGCCCGAGGCCACCGACCTGCACGCGATGCTGGCCGCCGCCCGGGAACGCGGGGTCACCGCGGTGGTCATGGAGGTCTCCAGCCACGCCCTGGCGATGGGCCGGGTCGGTGGGGTGCGCTTCACCGTGGGTGGCTGGACCAACTTCGGCTCCGACCACCTCGACTTCCACGCCGACTCCGCGGACTACTTCGCCGCCAAGGCACGGCTGTTCGACGGCCGCTGCGCCGTCGAGATCCTCAACCACGACGACCCGGCGCTGAAGGCGCTGTTCAGGCCGGCGACGGTCAGCTTCTCGGCGACCGGCGACCGAGCCGCCACCTGGTGGGCCGACGACGTCGACGGCGAGGGGTACGCCCAGCGCTTCACCGCGCACGGCCCGGACGGGCTGGTGCTGCCCGCCGGGGTGGCGCTGCCCGGCCGGCACAACGTCGCGAACGCCCTGCTGGCCATCGCCGCACTGGTCGCGGCCGGGGTCGACCCGGTGACCGCCGCCGAAGGGGTGGCCGCCTGTGGCGGGGTGCCCGGCCGGCTGGAGTCGGTGGGCGTGGCCGGCGGCGTGCGCGGGGTGGTCGACTACGCGCACAAACCGGACGCGGTGGTGGCCGTGCTGGCCGCGCTGCGTGAACTCAGCTCCGGCCGGCTGATCTGTGTGATCGGCGCCGGCGGTGACCGGGATCGGGGCAAGCGGCCGGTGATGGGCGCCGCCGCCGCAGAGGGGGCCGACGTGGTGGTGGTGACCGACGACAACCCGCGTACCGAGGAGCCCGGGGCGATCCGGGCCGAGGTGCTCGCCGGTGCCGACCGTGCCGCGACGCCGGCCCGGATCGTCGAGGTGGCCGGCCGTCGCGCGGCGATCGACGAGGCGGTCCGGCTGGCCGCGTCGGGCGACGTGGTGGCGGTACTCGGCAAGGGGCACGAACGCGGCCAGGAGATCGCCGGCCAGGTGCACCCGTTCGACGACGTGACCGAACTCGCCGACGCGCTGCGGAGCCGCTTCGGGGACCTGGCGGGCCAGCAGTGATCGCGCTGAGCCTGGCCGAGGTCGCGTCGGCCGTCGACGGGCGGCTGGTCGCCGCCGATCCCGCCGCGCAGGTCACCGGAAGCGTCGAGTTCGACTCCCGCAAGGTCACCTCTGGCGGGCTCTTCGTCGCCTTCGACGGGGAGAAGGTGGACGGGCACGACTTCGCCGCCACGGCTGTCGACGCCGGTGCGGCGGCGGTGCTGGGCACCCGCGAGGTGCCCGGGGTGCCGATGATCCTGGTGGCCGACGCGTTGACCGCGATGGGCCGGCTGGCCCGCACGGTGGTGGACCGGCTGCCCGGGCTGACCGTGATCGGGTTGACCGGCTCCTCCGGCAAGACCACCACCAAGGACCTGATCGCCCAGCTCACCGCGCGGCTCGGGGAGACGGTGGCGCCGCCCGGGTCGTTCAACAACGAGCTGGGGCACCCGTACACGGCGTTGCAGGCCGGGCCGACGACCCGCTACCTGGTGATGGAGAAGGGCGCGCGGGGCATCGGTCACGTGCGGTACCTCTGCGACGTGGCGCCGCCGCGCATCTCCGTGGTGCTCAACGTCGGGGTGTCGCACATCGGCGAGTTCGGCTCGCAGGAGAACATCGCCCTGGCCAAGGGCGAGCTGGTCGAGGCGCTGCCGGCCGACGGACTGGCCGTGCTGAACGCCGACGACCCCCTGGTCGACGCGATGGCCGCCCGCACGGTGGCGCGGGTGGTCCGGTACGGCGAGGCGGCGCACGCCGACGTACGGGCCGAGGACGTGACGCTGGACGAGCGCGGGCGGCCCGCGTACACCCTGGTGACGCCGGAGGGCAGCGCGCCGGTCCGGCTCGGGCTCACCGGGCGGCACCAGGTCTCCAACTCGCTCGCCGCGGCGGCGGTGGCCCGGGAACTGGGCATGCCGCTGACCGAACTGGCCGTCGCGCTGGGCGCGCTCGGCCTGGTCTCCACCCGTCGGATGGACGTCTTCGAGCGCACCGACGGGATGACCGTGATCGACGACTCGTACAACGCCAACCCGGCGTCGATGGCGGTGGCGCTGCGTGCGCTGGCCGGCATCGGGCGCGGGCGGCGTACCGTCGCGGTGCTCGGGTACATGGCCGAGCTGGGCGAGTTCGAGGCGCAGGGGCACGCCGAGGTGGGTCGCCTCGCGGCCGAGCTGGGCGTCGACCGGCTGCTCGTGGTCGGCGACGCGGCGGCGCCGATCCACCACGGGGCGACATCGGTAGGTGACTGGGGAGGAGAGTCGGTGCTGCTCACCGATCAGGCGGCGGCCGTCGAGGTGCTGCGTAGCGAGCTACGGCCGGGCGACGTCGTCCTGGTGAAGGGGTCCCGGTACCGGACCTGGGAGGTGGCCGACGCGCTGCGCGCCGACGCCGCCGGCGACGGAACGGGTACGCCGGCCGGGGGTGGCGCGGCGTGAGGGCGGTCATCGTGGCCATCGGGGTGGCCTTCCTCGTCTCGCTGTTCTGCACCCCGATCGCGATCAAGGTCTTCACCCGGCTGAAGGCCGGCCAGCCCATCCGGGCCGAGGGCCCGCAGATGCACCAGGGCAAGAAGGGCACCCCGACCATGGGTGGCGTGGTGTTCATCCTCGCCACCGTGATCGCGTACGTGGCCGGGCACCTGGCGCTGACCACCCTGCCGGACCTGCAGATCGCCCAGGTCGAGCCGACCATCACCGCCCTGGTGCTGCTGGGGCTGATGGTGTTCGCCGGCGCGGTCGGGTTCATCGACGACTTTCTCAAGGTGCGCAAGCGGCACAGCGGTGGTCTGAGCGCCCGGGGCAAGCTGCTCGGGCAGATCCTGGTCGGCGCGGTGTTCGGCGTGGTCGCGCTCTACTTCCCGTCCACCATGACGGACGCCTCCGGCAAGGTGACCAACACCGAGACGGTGGGCAGCACCACGCTCAGCTTCATCCGGGACATCCCGGCGCTGGACGTCACCAAGATCGGCGCGGTGATCATCTTCATCTTCGTGGTGATGGCGGCGACGAACGGCGTGAACCTGACCGATGGCCTGGACGGCCTGGCCACCGGCGCCTCGGTGATGGTCCTGGGCGCGTACGCGGTGATCGCCTTCTGGCAGTACCGGCACTGGTGCGCCGACCCGGCGTACACCGCCAACCCGAACAACTACTGCTACACCGTGCGCGACCCGCTGGAGATCGCGCTGATCGCCGGGGCCGCCGCCGGGGCCTGCGTCGGGTTCCTGTGGTGGAACACCTCCCCGGCCCGGATCTTCATGGGCGACACCGGCGCGCTCGGCCTCGGTGGCCTGATCGCCGGCATGGCGATGTCCACCCGGACCATCCTGCTGCTGCCGATCATCGGCGGGCTGTTCGTGATCATCACGATGTCGGTGGTGATCCAGATCATCTCCTTCAAGACCACCGGCAAGCGGGTGTTCCGCATGTCGCCGTTGCAGCACCACTTCGAACTCGCCGGCTGGAGCGAGGTCAACATCGTGGTCCGGTTCTGGATCATCGCCGGCATCGGGGTGGCCATCGCCCTCGGCCTCTTCTACAGCGACTTCCTCGCCAACATGGGCTGACCCCACCCCACCCCACCAACCCGGTCGATCATGAAGTTGCCGGGTGGTTTGGAGATCAAACCGCCCGCCAACTTCATGATCAGCCGAGCCGGACCGGGTGGCGTGGCCGGCGCGGGTGGGGTGCGGTCGGTGGGTGGGGTGACGGTGTGACAGCGGGGGGTGAGCGGCGCACCGACACGCCGACCGGGCGGTACCGCCGGTGTCAGCTGCCGGCAACCGCGATGATGGCGCTGTGGGGGAGGCGCGAGAAGAGGACGGCGCGGAGCCGGTCGCCGCAGCGCGGACAGGCGACGCGGAGACCGCCGGTGCGACGCGGTCCGGCGGGTCGAGGACGGGCGGCAGGGCGCGGGCCGGTGGGGTGAAGACGGCGGGTACCCCCCGGACCGGTGGCTCCGGCACGGCCGCGGCGACGGCACCGGGCGTACGGCAGCCCGCTGACCCGGGAGCCGACAGCCCCTGGCACGGCCTGGCCGCGATGGGCGGCCTGGCCGCGCTGCGCGGCCTGCTGGCCCGGCCACTGGCCTCCTACTACCTGCTGCTCGCCAGCGCCGGGCTGCTGCTGCTGATCGGCCTGACCATGGTCTTCTCGGCCACCAGCGTGCGCGACTACGCCCAGGGCGGCAACGCCTCGGCGTCGCTGACCAAACAGGCGATCTTCGCGGTGATCGGCATCGTGGCCTTCTGGGCCTGCCAACGGTTGCCGGCCAGCACCTACCGGACGCTGGGCCGGCCGACGCTGGCCGTCGCGGTGGGGCTGCTCCTGCTGCTGAACCTGCTGGTGGCGTACGGGCGGCTGACCGGTGGCCCGGCGAAGATCGGCCCGGTGGAGGCCGAGCTGCTCTCGCTGCACGTCGGCGGCATCGGCCTGCAGCCCTCCGAGCTGGCGAAGTTCGCGGTGGTGCTGTGGGGGGCGTACGTGCTGGCCCGTAAGGGCGCCGCGTTGGGCTGGTGGCGGGAGCTGGCGACCCCGCTGTTCCCGGTGGTGGGCCTGATGTTCGTCCTGGTCGGCTACAACGACCTGGGCAGCATGATCTGCCTGCTGGCCCTGGTGGTCGGCCTGCTCTGGGCGGCGGGGGTGCGGCTGCGGGTCTTCGCCGCGCTCAGCGCGATCGGCCTGGTCGGCATCGGCCTGCTGGTCGCGGTCGCCTCGCTCGGTGCCGGATCCGGCGTCCGGGGCGAGGAGAACTACCGGCTGGCCCGGCTCACCATGTTCTTCAAGCCGCCGCCACTGGACGCCTGCAAGGACGAACTCTGCTACCAGATGGTCCAGGCTCGCTACGCCATCGCCAACGGTGGCTGGTTCGGCACCGGCCTGGGCCAGGGGCGCAGCAAGTGGGCCTGGCTGCCCGCAGCGGACAACGACTTCATCTTCGCGGTGATCGCCGAGGAACTGGGCGTGGTCGGCTGCGCGGTGGTGGTCACCCTCTTCGCGGTGCTCGCCTACACCGGCCTGCGGATCGCCCGGCGGGTCGAGGACCCGTTCCGCCGGCTGGCCGCCGCAGGCGCCACCGCGTGGCTCGTCGGTCAGGCGTTCATCAACATCGGTGGGGTGATCGGCCTGCTGCCGCTGACCGGCGTACCGCTGCCGTTCATCTCGGTCGGCGGCAGCGCCCTGGTGGTGACCCTGGCGGCGGTCGGCATGCTGGCCTCCTTCGCCCGCGCGGAACCCGATGCGGCCCGGGCACTGCATGCCCGTCCGCCGGCCCGGTGGGTCCGACTAGTGTGGGCACCGTTGCCGCCGCTTCCCGGCCGGCGTCGCCGCGCGGCGTCGCCGCCGGCTGCCCGGGGGTCCGTACCCCAGGCGCGCAAGCGGCGCGGGGACGACCAGGCCGCACCGCGTGGCGCCCGGGGAGGCCGGGGCCGCGGCGGGTCGGCGGACGAGAGGAGACGTTGATGGGTCCGCTCCGTTCGGTGGTGCTCGCGGGAGGTGGCACCGGGGGGCACATCTACCCGTTGCTCGCCTTCGCCGACTGCCTGCGCCGACACGACCCCGGCGTCCGGGTCACCTGCCTCGGCACACCGAAGGGCCTGGAGAACGAGCTGATCCCGCCGGCCGGCTACGACCTGCGGAACATCCCGGCCTACCAGCTGCCCCGGTCGATCAACATGAACCTGGTCCGCACCCCGGGCCGGATGTGGACCGCGGCCCGCGCGGCGGGCAAGGTCATCGACGAGGTACGCGCCGACGTGGTGGTCGGCTTCGGCGGGTACGTCTCGGTGCCGGCGTACCTGGCCGCCTGGCGGCGGGAGCTGCCGATCGTGATCCACGAGGTGAACGTGCCGCCGGGCGTGGCCAACCGGCTGGGCATGAAGTTCACCCGGCACGTGGCGGTCGGCTTCCCGCACCAGCCGTCGCAGGCCGAGTCGCTGCGCGACGCGCGGGTGGTCGGTGTGCCGCTGCGCCGGGGCATCGCCGGGCTGGACCGGTCCGCCATGCGCAACGCCGCCCGCGCCCACTTCGGGCTCCGCCCCGACCTGCCGGTGCTCTTCGTGGCCGGTGGTTCGCAGGGCGCCCGGTCGATCAACCTGGCGGTGGCCGGAGCGGCCAAGGAACTGGCCCGCAACGGCATCCAGGTGCTGCACGTGATCGGGGCCCGCAACGAGCCGGTGCCGATCCCCACCGACCTGTCGGTGCCGTACGTGACCCTGCCGTACCTGTCCGAGATGGAGGCCGGCTACGCCGCCGCGGACCTGATGCTCGGTCGGGGTGGGGCGATGACCTGCGCGGAGGTGGCCGCGATCGGGCTGCCGACCGTCTACGTGCCGTACCCGCACAGCAACCAGGAGCAGAAGCGCAACGCCCTGCCGGTGGTCGAGGCCGGCGGCGGGCTGCTGGTCGACGACGGCGAGCTGACCCCGGACTGGATCGAACGGACGGTGATCCCGCTGATCCGCGACCCGCAGCGGTTGCACGCGATGGGCACCGCCGCCGCCGCGTACGGGCGGCGTGACGGCGACGAGGCGCTGCTCAACTTCGTCTACGAGGCGGTGAACCGATGACCACTTTCACGCCCGCCGGCACGCTCACCGCCGAGGACCTCGGTCGGATCCACCTGATCGGGGTGGGCGGGGTCGGCATGAGTGGCCTGGCCCGGCTCTTCCTCACCCGGGGCCTGCCGGTCTCCGGCAGCGAGCTGCGCGAGTGGCCGTCCCTGGCCGGCCTGCGGGCGCTCGGCGGGACGATCCACATGACTCACGAGCCGGCGAACCTGGACGGCGTCGACACCGTCGTCTACTCCTCCGCCATCCCCGCCGACCATCTGGAGATGGTCGAGGCACGCCAGCGCGGCCTGCGGGTGCTGCACCGCTCGGAGGCCCTCGCCGCCGCGATGACCGGCCGCCGCACGGTGGCCGTCGCCGGTACGCACGGCAAGACCACCACCACCTCCATGGCGACCATGGTGCTCCAGCAGGCCGGGACGGATCCGTCCTTCGTGATCGGCGGGGAGATCTCCGAGGTGGGCTCGGGGGCGCACCACGGCACCGGCGAGTACTTCGTGGTCGAGGCGGACGAGAGCGACCGCTCCTTCCTCATCTACCGCCCGTTCGTCTCGATCATCACGAACATCGAGGCGGACCACCTGAACACCTACGGTGACCTGGCCAACCTGGAGGCCACCTTCGCCGAGTTCGCCCGGCTCACCGACCCGGACGGTTTCATCATCACCTGCGCGGACGACCCGGGCGGGCGCCGGCTGGCCGCCACGCTGCGCGCCGACGGGCGCCGGGTCTACACCTACGGCGAGGCCGAGGACGCCGACCTGCGGCTGACCGGGATGGCCTCCTCGGCGCGCGGGGTGCGCTACCTCGCCAGCATCGACGGCCGCTCGCTCGGCGAGTTCCGGCTGCCGGTGCCGGGGCGGCACATGGGGCTCAACAGCGCGTCGGCGGTGCTGGCCGCGTACCTGCTGGGGCTGCCGTTGCAGGCGGCGGAGGCCGCGCTGGCCGCCTTCCCGGGCGTACGCCGGCGCTTCGAGCGCAAGGGTGTGGCCGACGGCGTGCTCGTCTACGACGAGTACGCCTACCATCCGACCTCGATGACCCTGGCCCTGCGGACGCTGCGCGAGGTGGCCGGGGACGGCCGGTTGATCGTCGTCTTCCAGCCCTACCGGCTCTACCGCACCCGCGACCTGCAGGCGGAGATCGCCGAGGCACTGGCCATCGCCGACGAAGTGGTGCTGCTGGAGGTCTTCGGGCCGGGCGAGCAGCGCGGGCCGGGCGAGGGGTCGACGGCGCTGGTCGAGGCGGTGCGGCTGCCGGCGGAGCGGAAGGTCTTCGTCGACTCGTGGGAGGCGGCGCCGGCGGAGGTGGCTCGCCGGGCACGGCCCGGCGACGTAGTGGTGACGATGGGTGCTCCGCCGATCTCGCTGATGGGTGACGAGCTGCTGACCGCGCTGACCGCGCGTACCGCCGATCCGCAGGCGTCGGTCGGCACCGTTCCCGGCGGGCTGGCCGGCGGGTCGACGAGCATCGGCGGCACCGTTCCCGGCGGCGTCGGGGTGGACGGCGCGGCGCCCGCGGCGGAATGAGTCCCGGCCCGGCCCGCGGACGCGGCACCGGTGTGGACGGCGGCGCGGGCCGGCGTCCCACCCGCCGCTGGCAGTTGGTCCGTGCCGGCCGTGACGCGGTGCCCGCCTCCACCCGGCGGTTCATGGCGCGGGCCCGGCGCCGCCGGATGCGCGCGGCGCTGCCCTGGGCGGTGGCCGGTGGAGTGCTCGCTCTGGCCGGGCTGGTGGCGTGGGCGCTGTTCGGCACCGGCCTGTTCGGGGTGCGCGAGGTGCGGGTGGAGGGAGCCGAGCTGGTGACGTCGGTACAGGTGCGGGACGCGGTGGGGGTGCCGGACGGCGCTCCGCTGGCCGGCGTCGACCTGGCCGAGTTGGCCGGCCGGGTCGGTGCCCTGCCGCCGGTGGAGCGGGTGACGGTGCGACGGGACTGGCCGGACGCCCTGGTGGTCCGGCTGACCGAGCGGACCGGCGTGGCTGTGGTGCCGCGCGGGGAGCAGTTCGTCGTGGTCGACGCCGCCGGTGTGGTGTTCCGGACCATGCCGGAGCGGCCGGACGGCCTGCCGCTGGTCCGGCTGGCCGAGCCGGGCCCGGACGACCCGGACACCCGGGCCGGGCTGGAGGTGCTGGCTGTGCTCACCCCGCAGCTGCGCGCCGACCTGGTGGAGGTCACCGTCGAGGGCCTGGCCCGGATCAGCGTGAAGTTGCGCGGCGACCGGACGGTGTTCTGGGGCGACGCGACACGCGGGGCGGACAAGGCCCGGGTGGCCACCGCCCTGCTCGACCAGGACGCCGCCCGGATCGACGTCAGCGCTCCGGACGTGGTCACTTTCAAGTGAGCGAGCGCCAGCGAGCGAACCGTCAATACAGGAGCGAGCGTTCGGCACCGCAGCGTGGCGGCGTGAGCGGCCGGTCAGCGTGGGTGCCGGCTGTGAGGCGTGGCGCTCCACCTGCGACACGCCGGGCAGGTCCTTGGCTCATCGCTCGGGTGCGCTTACGTTGCCCGGAAGAGGATCAGTGGTTGACATAACTGTCACCCTCTAGTAGAGGGTGAGGGTTTACCTCTCGACCTCGCTGGTGACAGCTGCGTCGACCGCCGGTCCGGCCACGCCGTAGCCGGTCGGGGAGTAGCCAATCTCGAAGGGAAAGGACCGGAGATGACACCTCCGCACAACTACCTGGCGGTCATCAAGGTCGTCGGCATCGGGGGCGGCGGCGTCAACGCCGTCAACCGGATGATCGAGGTTGGGCTCAAGGGCGTCGAGTTCATCGCGATCAACACGGACGCGCAGGCGTTGCTGATGAGCGACGCCGACGTCAAGCTCGACGTCGGCCGCGAGCTGACCCGGGGGCTGGGCGCCGGCGCCAATCCGGACGTCGGCAAGAACGCCGCCGAGGACCACCGCGACGAGATCGAGGAGGTGCTCAAGGGCGCCGACATGGTCTTCGTGACCTGCGGCGAGGGTGGCGGCACCGGCACCGGCGGCGCGCCCGTGGTGGCGAACATCGCCCGCAAGCTGGGTGCGCTGACCATCGGCGTGGTGACCCGCCCCTTCTCCTTCGAGGGCAAGCGCCGCCAGGTGCAGGCCGAGGCCGGCATCGACGAGCTGCGCAACCAGTGCGACACCCTGATCGTCATCCCCAACGACCGGCTGTTGGCGCTCGGCGACCGCAACATCAGCATGATGGACGCGTTCCGTACGGCCGACCAGGTGCTCCTCTCCGGTGTCCAGGGCATCACCGACCTGATCACCACGCCGGGTCTGATCAACCTGGACTTCGCCGACGTCAAGAGCGTGATGAGCGGCGCGGGCAGCGCGCTGATGGGCATCGGCAGCGCCCGCGGCGAGAACCGCGCGGTCGAGGCGGCCGAGGCGGCCATCTCCAGCCCGCTGCTGGAGCAGAGCATGGACGGCGCCCGGGGCGTGCTGCTGTCCATCGCCGGCGGGTCCGACCTGGGCCTGTTCGAGATCAACGACGCGGCCCAGCTGGTCACCGACGCGGCCCACCCGGACGCCAACATCATCTTCGGTGCGGTCATCGACGACGCCCTCGGCGACGAGGTGCGGGTGACGGTGATCGCGGCGGGCTTCGACGGCGGCGCGCCGGCCTACAAGGCGGCCGAGCCGGCCCGCAAGACCAACCAGAACCAGCCCACCCAGCCGAGCACGCCGGTCGTGCCGTCGCCCACCCCGCCGGTCACGCCACAGTCGCCGCGCCGGGTGCTCTTCGACGACGTCGACGTGCCCGACTTCCTCAAGAACGGGTCCTGAGCACCGCCGATGACCGACAGTCCTGCCCTGGTACGCCCCGACCGGCGTGCCGAACTGGCCGCCGGGCTGGCCCGTGTACGCGCGCGTATCGCCGACGCCTGTGCCGCGGCGGGCCGCGACCGGGCCGAGGTGACCATGATCGCGGTGACCAAGACCTACCCGGCGGCCGACGTGGTGGCCCTGGCCAGCCTCGGTGTGACCGACGTGGGGGAGAACCGCGACCAGGAGGCGGCGACCAAGGCCACGCAGGTCGCCGCCGCCGGGGTCAGTCCGCGCTGGCACTTCATCGGTCGGCTGCAACGCAACAAGGTGAAGTCGGTGATCCGGTACGCGGACGTGGTGCAGTCCGTCGACAGCGTCCGGTTGGCGTCCGCACTGGACGCCGCCGCGACCGCCGGCCGGGACCACCCGCTGGACGTGCTGGTGCAGGTCAGCATCGACGCCGACCCGGCGCGGGGCGGTACGGTGCCGGACTCGGCGGATCCGGACGTCGGCCTCGGCCCGGTCGCCGCCGCGGTGGCCGCCGCGCCGGGGCTGCGGCTGGCCGGGCTGATGGCCGTGGCGCCGCTCGGCTGGGAGCCGGAGCGGGCGTTCGAGCGGCTGGCCATGGTCGCCGCGGCGTTCCGGGCCGACCATCCGGAGGCCACCGCCCTGTCGGCAGGCATGAGTGGTGACCTGGAGGCGGCGATCGATCACGGCGCGACACATGTCCGCGTCGGCAGCGCGTTGCTCGGAATGCGTCCCACGCTGCGGTAGCCTGGCCGCGAGAGAAGCAAATTACATCAGTGTTGTTTGCAGGAACGGCCTTCCCGGCGACCGGGGGGCGCGACGTGCAACGCGAATTGCGCGTCGGGGGATTGCCGTTCCGGTCCAGTGGGCAGGAATGGTCCACTCGCGACAGGCGACACGGCGGGGGCGTGTGCCGCACGGCGGACGGGAAGGGCGCGGGGATGGGTGCACTGCGCAAGGCGGGGGTCTGGCTCGGACTGGTCGAAGAGGACGACGAGCGGGCCTATGACGACGGTGGCTACGAAAAGGGTAGCTACCGTGAGTCGCGCTACCGGCAGAGCCGGTACGCGGAGGAGTTCGCCGACGATCTTGACGACGAGGCCGAGGAGCCGCCGGCACCTCGGCCCCGGCTCGGCGACCGGGGCCGGTCGAGCGATCGGTCCGCCGGCCGCCTCGGTGAGTCCGAGCGGCTGGAGTCCGAGCGCCCGGAGCGGGTCGAGCGGTCCAGCGTACGGTCGATCACGCGGTCGACCGGTGAGCCGTCCGGCGCGCTGACCTACCACTCCCGGGACAATCTCGCGCTGGCGCCGCAGGTGCAGCCCCGCGAGCGCGTGGTGGTGCCGGAGGAGGAGCAGCGTTACCAGATCACCACGCTGCACCCGACCACCTACCGCGAGGCCCGGACCATCGGTGAGCATTTCCGGGACGGCGTTCCCGTGATCATCAACCTCACCGAGATGGATGAGGCGGACGCCCGCCGTCTGGTGGACTTCGCCGCCGGACTCGCGTTCGGGCTGCGCGGTACGATCGAGCGCGTGACCAACCGGGTGTTCCTGCTCTCACCGGCCAACGTCCAGGTCACCGCGGAGGACAAGGCCAAGATCGCTGAGGGCGGGTTCTTCAGCCTGAGTTGACCCGCCCGACCAGAGGGACGTCGCCTGCCGTGTTGTCGATCCTGCTTCAGGTCCTCTACCTGATCACGTATGTCTTCCTTATCGTTCTTCTGGCCCGTTTCGTACTGAGTGCGGTCCTGCAGTACGGCCGGCGCTGGCAACCCGGTCGCGGGGCATCGGCTGGATTGGAATCCGTGTGGAGCGTCACTGATCCCCCGCTCTGGGCGTTGAGGCGTGTGATCCCTCCGCTGCGGATTGGTACCGTGAGCATCGACCTGGCCTCCCTTGTGCTCCTGGTTATCCTGTTCGTGCTGATGAGGTTTGTGTTAGAGCCGGCGATCATCAGGACCGCCTGATGACCGACGCGCTATCGCGGCCGCAACTGACCCGAGGAGTTTCGATGCCGCTGACCCCGGCCGACGTCCACAACGTCGCCTTCAAGAAGCCGCCGATCGGCAAGCGGGGCTACGACGAGGAGGAGGTCGACGCCTTCCTGGACGAGGTCGAGCGCGAACTCGCCCGTCTGATCGAGGAGAACAACGAACTGCGCGCCCAGGTGGAGCGCGGAGGGCGGGGCGGCGCCCCCGCCGGCCCCGGCGGCGACGCCCGCCTGGCGGCCGAGCTGAACGACGTCAAGGCCCAGCTCGACCGGGTGCAGCGCGACAAGGCCGCCGCCGAGCAGGCCGCCCGCGCCATGCAGGCCGAGCTGGAGCAGGTCCGGGGCGCCGCTGGTGGCGCCGTGCCGGGCGGTGACGGCGAGCAGCAGGCGCTGCGGGTGCTGATGATGGCCCAGCGGACGGCGGACGACCACGTCTCCGACGCCCGCCGCGAGGCCGACCAGCTGCTCTCCGAGGCCCGCTCCAAGGCCGAGGAGGTCACCCGCGAGGCGCGGGCCAAGGCCGACGCGCTCGAGCGCGACGCCCGGCAGCGGCACCAGGAGGCCATGGGCGGCCTGGACGCCAAGCGCACCGCGCTGCAGAAGCACATCGAGGAGCTCAAGCAGTTCGAGCGGGAGTACCGCACCCGGCTCAAGGCGTACCTGGAGAGCCAGCTGCGTGACCTCGACGGCCGTGGCCAGGGCCTGGAGGCCGAGATGACCCGCGGGGAGAACACCCGGGCCGCAGCCGGCAACGGGCTGGCCGCCGCCGGCCTCGCCGGTTCCTACGGCGCAGGGCGCTCCGGCGCGCTCGAGTCCGGTCGCTGAACCACCGGGCCGGTGACCGTCGTCGGCGCGGCGGTCGCCCGCCCTGCCTCATCGGTACGACGCGGCGGGGGTGAGCCGTGATAGTCGTCAGTCTCGCGCTCATCCTCGTCGCGGTGGTACTGCTGGTGCTCGGCCTGGCCGGAGGGTCCAGCCTCCTGCTGGTCGTCTCCATCGGGGCCAGCCTGCTGGCCGCCGTCGCGCTGGTCGCGGGCGCCCGCCAGGCGGCCGCCGGCCGGGCCTCGGCGCACCGCGGACCGAACGGGCGCCAGTCACGGGACAGGGCCGGCGCGGCCACTCCGACCGCCGACCGTGAGCCGGACATCCCGGCACAGCACGTCCCACCAACGGTGGACACCGGCGATTCCGGGTGGCGGCAACCACCCGGTTCGCTGGTGACGGACCCGAGGGAGCCGGCCACCGACGCCGGTGGTGACATCGCCGACGGGTATGACGACGAGCCCGCGGCTCAGGAGATCACCCCGGAGCAGGCGGCCCGGGTGGCCCGCCTCACGGACGACGTCCGGGTGGTCGACGGGCGGCCCCGTTACCACCTCGTCGAGTGCCCGCACCTGGTCGGGCGGGAGCACGAGCCGTTGCCCGTCGCCGAGGCGGTCGAACTCGGTTTCACTCCGTGCGCGCACTGCGCGCCGGGCACCACCCTGCTGTCGGAATCCGGACGGCGCTGAGCCGATCCCGATGGACGATGCGCTCACCGTCGCCGTCCGGGTGAAGCCGGGGGCGTCCCGAGCCCGGGTGGGCGGTCGGTTCGACGGCCCGCACGGGCCCGCGTTGGTGATCGCGGTCAACGCTCCGGCGGTCGACGGGCGGGCCACCGAGGCGGCCCGGCGGGCGCTGGCCGGGGCGCTCGGCGTCCGGCCGGCAGCGGTGTCGCTGCGTACCGGCGCGGCGAGCCGCGACAAACTCTTCCTGGTCGCCCCCGCCGGTCCGGAACTGGCCGGGCGGCTGAGCCGGTTGCGCGACGGCGCCGAGCCGAGCGGCTGAGAGACTGCCGGGATCGGGCCGGAGTCCTTGGCCGAGTACGCCGGATCGGGCGCCTTGATCTGCTAGCGTTCCATTTGCCCTGATATGGCATGAAATTAGGGTGGATCGGGCGCTCCGGAGCGGCACGTTGTCGGACGCCTGTACGTTCCGTATCCTTGCCAACCTCCGGAGTGCGCGGCCTCGTGGCCGCGCGCCCGTTTTGTACCCGGGGCGGCCGATGTAGGCGGCCCCTGTCCAGGCGCCGCGGACTGACCGCGGCTCCGTGGCCGAGGGAGCGACGATGGCCAAGCCAGCCGACACCAGGACCGCAGGCCGCAAGCCGACCGCCAAGTCCACCCGCAGCGCCGCGGAGACCGAGAAGATCCGTGCCGCGCTGGCGGCCCGGCATGACGAGTTGCGAGCCGAGTACGATCAGACGCTGAGCGAGATCACCGAGCTGCAGCGCGATCGGCTGACCGACTCGGCCGGGGACGACCAGGCCGACACCGGCACCAAGACGTTCGAGCGGGAGCAGGAGATCTCTCTCGCCAACAGCATCCTGGAACGGATCACGCAGGTCGAACGCGCGCTGGAGCGCCTCGACGAGGGTGGTTACGGCTGGTGCGAGCGGTGCGGCAACCCCATCCCGGTGGAGCGGCTGGCCGCCTTCCCGTCGGCCACCCTCTGCGTGACCTGCAAGCAGCTGGAGGAGCGGCGCTGACGGCCCGCTCCCCGGCCACGGTGCGCGGCGGTGCGACGGCACCGCCGCGATTCTCGATGGGGAGCAGATGAGCGCAGCACCGCCCGCTGGATCCGGTACCGCCGAGCCGGGCACCGCCACGAAGTCGCGGCGTCGGCCGGTCGCGATCCTGCTCAGCATCGCGGCGTTCGCGCTGACGGTCGACGTGCTCACCAAGCACCTGGCCCTGGTCGAACTCAGCAACCGCGAGCCGGTACGACTGTTGGGCGGGGCCGTCTACCTCTCGCTGACCCGCAACAGCGGCGCCGCGTGGAGCCTCGGGAAGGAATACACCTGGGTCTTCCCGCTGATCGGGCTCGGCGTACTGACCTGGATCGCCTGGATGGCACGGACGCTGCGCTCGGTGCCGTGGGCGATCTCGCTCGGCCTGGTGGTCGGCGGGGTGACGGGCAACCTGATCGACCGGATCTTCCGGGCCCCGGGCTGGTTCGTCGGACACGTGGTCGACATGGTCAGCGTCTTCGACCCGTACGGCCGGGTCTTCCCGATCTTCAACGCCGCCGACAGCGCGCTGGTCTGCGGTGTGCTGTTGGCCGTGGGGCTGGAGTTCACCGGCCGCCAGCGCGACGGTACCCGTGCCGCCGGCGACGACCGTCCGGCCAACGCGGCCAAGAAGGGCGCCGCGAGCGAGGACGGTGCCGGGGCCGAGGAGTCCGGTGCCACCGACGGCGGGCGGCGGGAGCGGGCGTGACGGCCACCTTCGCCGCCGGCGGCGACCACCGCAGCCTGCCGGTACCGGACGGCCTTGACGGGATGCGACTGGACCAGGCCGTGGCCCGGCTGTTCGGCCTCTCCCGGACGGCCGCCGCCGCGCTGGTCGACGCCGGTGAGGCGTTGGTCGACGGCGCGGTGCGGCCCAATTCGCACAAGGTTCGGGCGGGCTCCTGGCTGGAGGTGACGCTGCCCGCGCCGGCCACGGCGCCGGTGGTGGTGCCCCAGGCGGTGCCCGGCCTTCGGGTCGTCCACGCGGACGACGACATCGTGGTGGTCGACAAGCCGGTCGGGGTGGCCGCGCATCCCAGCCCCGGCTGGACCGGCCCGACCGTGATCGGCGGGTTGGCCGCGATCGGGCACACCATCGCCACCAGCGGCGCCGCCGAGCGCCAGGGGGTGGTGCACCGGCTCGACGTCGGCACCACCGGGATCATGGTGGTGGCCAAGAGCGAGCAGGCGTACAGCAGCCTGAAGCGGGCCTTCAAGTACCGCGAGGTGGAGAAGCGCTACCACGCGGTGGTCCAGGGCCACCTCGACCCGCTGCGCGGCACCATCGACGCCCCGATCGACCGGCACCCCCATCACGACTACCGGTGGGCGGTGGTCTCCGGCGGAAAGCCCAGCATCACGCACTACGACACCATCGAGGCGTTCCCCTCGGCGAGCCTGGTCGACGTGCGGCTGGAGACCGGTCGTACCCACCAGATCCGGGTGCACTTCTCCACCCTGCGACACCCGTGCGTGGGTGACCTGACGTACGGCGCGGATCCCACTCTCGCCGGCCGGCTCGGACTGGATCGGCAGTGGTTGCACGCCAGAGAGTTGAGTTTCGAGCACCCCCGTACGGGGGACGAGGTCCGCTTCGTCAGCGACTACCCTGACGACCTGGGACGCGCGCTGGACATCCTCCGCGACTGACGCGCCCCGCCCGTCCCGACCGATCCGACGAGGGGGTCCGCCCGTGCGCGCCGGCGATCTGCTACGGCAGCTGGACCAGCGACTGCTGCCCCGCCTCGCCACCGCAGTGACCCGGCTCGATCACCGTTCGGCCCGGACCCCGCTGCTCGGATGGGTGGCCGTGCTGTCCTGCGCCGCCGTGCTGTTCACCGCCGTGCTCGCCACCGACGGCTCGCCCGTGCCGGACCGGACGGTCGGCGAGGTGACCCGGGTGGGGGTCGCCGACGGCGACTCGATCCCCGGCTACGAGCGGACGGCCGCGGCCGATCTGGCCGCACTGGCCGGCGGCGCGTCGCTCGGCGAGGGCACCTACGCTCTGGTCTCGCTGACCGAGTACCTCACCCCGCAGTCGCTGGCGGCGGTGGTCGGGGACGTGGGCGTGGCGGTCGTCTTCGGGCGGGTACCGCTGCCGGACCGGCAGACCGAGATCGTCCGCATCTCCGCGCAGCGGCTTCCCGAGGACGTGACGGCCGGAATGGTCGAGCTGGCCGACCGCAAGGAGCGGGAGGCCGTCGAGTACCGGTCCCGGGCCGCCCGGCTGGGCGGCGGTGGGCCGCAGGAACGCGAGCTGCGCCAGCTGTACGAGAGCGGCGCGCGGGTCGCCGCGGAGGAGGCGGCCGCGTACCGCGCCGGCTGCGCCTGCGTCTACGCGCTGGTGGTACGCGCCGCACCGGCGGCGCTGCGCGGCGTCGCGGCCCGACCTGGCGTGCGGGTGGTCGACCCGGCGCCGGAGGTCCGGCGGCTGGAGCGCACGGTGTTCACCCCGCCGCTGCCCGAGCAGTGGGACGTGGCCCGGCCGCCGGTCGACCGCGACCTGGCGGCGACCCCGGACCCGACACCGAGTACCAGGTCCGGTTCGCCGACGTCGCCGACGTCGGCGCCGGCGCCGACGGACCGCTCGCCCGCTCCGCCGGACGTGACGGATTCGTCACCATCACCGGCGGGATCCTCGTCCGCACCGCCGGTCGTACCCCCTCCGGCGCCTCCCACCTCGGCGGACACCGTCGCGGAAAGCGACGCGAGCCCGACACCCTGACGGTTTCGGACACATCGGTGCATGGCCCGGTGTGGCCTGAATGGGGTTTCGTTCGTAGCCTGTCAGACGGAAACCGAGGCGCTGGGGAGGCGAGCCGTGGACGGCAGCGAGACCGGTTGGGGACGGCCCGCCGAACCGGCACCGCGGTGGCGGGCGCTGCTCGATCGTGCCCGCCACGGCGCCCGCGGCGCCGAGCCGGCCGCAGCCGAGCGGCGGGCCGAGGAACAGCCACCGCCGTCGCCCGAGCCGCCGCTGCCCCGGCGGGGCACGGGCTACGCGGGGCGGGCCGCGGCCGTCGGTCAGCCGGCCGAGCGGCCGTACGGCGCGGAACCCGGCTACCGGGCCGAGGCGAGCTACCGGGTCGAGCCCCAGCGCCCCGCCCCCCAGGCGTACCGCGGGCAGTCGGCGTACCCGGCGGAGCCGTCCTATCCGGCGGAGCCGTCCTATCCGGTGGTGCCGGAGCCGCGCCGGCCGGAGCCGGTGGAGTCCCGGTACACCCTGCTGGACAACGGCTATCGGCATGCCGCGCCACCGGTGGAGTCCCGGTACGCGCTGCTGGACAACGGCGGCTACCAGCCGCCCGCGCCGCCGCCCGCGCCGGCGCCGGCACCCCCGGTCGCGCCGCCGCCCGCGCCCCCGCCGGCGCCGGCACCACCCGCGACGGTGACCGGCCGTCCGGGGAGGATCGAGTGGCGCGCGCAGAGCGCCGAGAGCGAACTCGAACGAGCCGCCGGAGTGCTCCGCCGGGACCTGGGTACGCCCCGGGTGGTCGCCTTCGCCAACCCGAAGGGCGGCGTGCACAAGACCACGGCCACCGTCCTGGCCGCGGCCACCGTCGGCAGCGTGCGCGGGCGTGGCGTGCTGGCCTGGGACGACAACGAGCTGCGCGGCACCCTCGGGCTGCGCGCCGGCAGCGCCCGGCACGCCCGTACGATCCGGCACCTGATCGCCGATCTCGTCCAGATCGAGATCCGGGAGGGCGCGGAGCTGCTGGAGATCCTCGACGACTACCTGCGGCACGCCTCCGACGGTTCGTACGACGTGCTGGCCGGTGAGGAGAGCCCCCGGTTCGCCCAGCGGCTGGACCAGTTCACCGTCAAGCGGGTGCTGGAGCTGCTGCGCCGCACCCACGACGTGATCTGCGTGGACACCGGCAACAACGTGGAGAGTCCGAACTGGCGCACCGTGATGCAGGCCGCCGACCAGCTGGTGGTCACCACCGTGCCGCGTGAGGACGCCGCGTTCAGCGCGGACTGGATGCTGGACCTGCTGCACGAGGAGGGGATGAGCGAGCTGGCCGACAACGCGGTCACCCTGATCTCCTGCCCCACCCCGGGCCGCCTGCCACTGCAGGACGACCTGGAGCGGCACTTCGCCACCCGTACCCGGGCGGTGGCCGTGGTGCCGTACGACCCGGCCCTGGAGACCGGCTCCTCGATCGAATATCACCAGCTCCAGGCCGAGACCCGGCAGGCGTGGCTGCGGGCGGCGTCGGCGATGCTGGAGCCGTTCGCGCACTGAGGTGGCGACACGATGCACGGCTCGCGCCGGGAACTGCGAGGATCATCGGGTGAGCCCGGACACCCCTGCCGCCGAACCACCCGTACCGGCATCGCCGACCGTCCCGCAGGCGCCGCTGGACCCGGCGCGCAGGCCCGCCCGCACGGTGGTGGTGGTCGGTGCGCTGACGGTGCTCGTGCTGGGCCTGCTGGGCGCTCCACTGGGGTGGCTCTGGGCGGCGGTCGCCCCGGCCACCCCCGTCGTAAAGACCGCCAACGGTGCGGTCTACGGCCAGGCCCAACCGGAGCAGCCGATCGCCGCCGACGGGTGGTTCAGCCTGCTCGGGTTGGGCTTCGGGGTGCTCGCCGCGCTCACCGTGTGGTTCGTGCTGCGCCGCCGCCGGGGGCCGGTCGGGCTGGTACTCGTGGTGGTCGGCGCGCTCGCCGCCGCGATTGCCGCCTGGCAGGTCGGTCGCCGGATCGGGCTGGGCACCTATCAGCGGCTGCTGGAGACCGCGCCGGAGGGGACGGCCTTCACCAAGCCGCCCGACCTGCGTGCGGGCGGGATCGACCTGTTCCTCGGGCTGCTGCCGGTGCCGTACGGCAACCTGCTGCTGCCGTCGTTCGGCGCCGCGGTGGCGTACACGCTGCTGGCCGGCTGGTCGCGGTGGCCGTCGTTGCGTCCCGAGCCGGAGCCCGACCTGACCTGGCTCGGCCCGCCCATGGGCTACCCGCCGGGCGTGGGCCAGGGCGGCTACCCGCCGGGTGCGGGTCAGGGCGGGCCGTCGATGGGTGTGGCTGGCCACCCGCCGGCCGAAGTGGGGGAGGGCCCGCACGGGCCGGCGACGGGCGGCGACCAGCCGGCCGAGGACCGGGTTGACGAGGGATCGCGCCCGAACGGGGTCAGTTCGGGGTCGGCGGCGCCGTGGCCAGCTCCGCCAGCGGCACCGGAACCGCCCGCACCTGGCGCAGCAGAGCCGCCTCGCGGTTGAGCAGGTTCAGCTCGGCGCGCAGCCGGGCCGCCGTGTCGTCGATGGCGAGCAGCCGTTGCCGGTCCGCCACGGTCAGCGCCGCGGTCGCGGCCACCAGGTGGGAGAGCACGGTCGGATCCTCCGGCAGCTGCTCGGTCAGCTGACCGGACTCGACCCGGATCAGGCCGAGGTACTGCCGGAAGACGGCGATCACCCGGGCTGCCAGCAGGCTCGCCGCCTCGTCCGGGCCGCTCGGCTCGGGCAGCCACCGCACCTCGGCGCTCAGGTACGGCGCGGAGTGGCGGTCCACCTCCGTCACCCGGAACCGCCGCCGCCCCACGGTGACGATGTCGAAGCCCCCGTCGGCCAGCTCGGTGACCTGCCGCAGCTCCGCGGTGCAGCCCACCTCGTGCAGCGTCACCTCCCCGTTGCCGGGGGTGATCCGACCGGAGGTGGGCGCCACCTCCCAGCCGCTGCGGATGGCCACCACACCGAACTCGCGTGGCGTGCCCTCGGGCAACTCCATCAGGTGCCGGACCAGGGCGCGGTAGCGCTCCTCGAAGATGTGCAGCGGCAGCACCAGCCCGGGAAAGAGCACCATGGCGAGCGGGAACACCGGCAGCCGTGCGGTCACGTGATCGAGCGTAGCCCCACCGGCGGTTTCCGGCGTGTCCCGGCTCACCGTCCCGGTCCGCGGGCGGCACGGTCCGGCCCGGCGCGGGGCCGCCTAGACTCGCAGGGGTGTTGAACCGCATCGACCTGCGCGGTGGCGCACCCGACCCGCGCCACCTGCTACCTCGCGCCCAGCTCGACGTCTCGGTAGCCGTCGAGCAGATCCGCCCCCTGGTGACGGCGGTCCGCGAGCATGGCTACCAGGCGGTCCGCGAGGCCAGTGAGCGGTTCGACGGGGTGGCGCCGGAGGTGCTGCGGGTGCCCGCCGAGGCGATCGCCGCGGCGGAGGGCACGTTGGATCCGCAGGTCCGTGCCGCGTTGCTGGAGTCGATCGCCCGCACCCGCAAGGTGCACGCCGACCAGCGGCGCGCCGACCACACCACCCAGGTGGTGCCGGGCGGCACGGTCACCGAGCGGTGGGTTCCGGTCGACCGGGTCGGCCTCTACGTCCCCGGTGGGCTGGCGATGTACCCGTCGACCGTCGTGATGAACGTGGTGCCCGCCCAGGCGGCCGGCGTCCGGTCGCTGGTGGTGGCCAGCCCACCGCAGAAGGACAACGGCGGCCTGCCCGATCCGCGGGTACTCGCCGCCTGCGCGCTGCTCGGCGTCGACGAGGTGTACGCCGTCGGCGGCGCCCAGGCCGTGGCCATGCTGGCGTACGGCTGCGCCGTCGACGCCGCCGGCAGCGCGCACTGCGACCCGGTCGACATGATCACCGGCCCGGGCAACATCTGGGTCACCGCCGCCAAGCGGCTGCTGCGGGGCGTGGTGGGCATCGACGCCGAGGCCGGTCCAACCGAGATCGCCATTCTGGCCGACGACACCGCCGACCCGGCGCACGTCGCCGCCGACCTGATCAGCCAGGCCGAGCACGACCCGCTCGCCGCCAGCGTGCTGGTCACCCCGTCGGTCGCGCTGGCCGACGAGGTGGACCGGGAACTGGCCCGGCAGGTGCCGGCCACCAAGCACGCCGAGCGGGTCGACACCGCCCTGCGCGGCGAGCAGAGCGGCGTCGTACTGGTTGACGACCTGGCGGCGGGGCTGCGGGTGGTCGACGCGTACGCGGCGGAGCACCTGGAGATCCAGACCGCCGACGCCCGGGAGTGGGCGATGCGGGTACGCAACGCGGGCGCGATCTTCGTCGGCGCGTACTCGCCGGTCTCGCTGGGTGACTACTGCGCCGGCTCCAACCACGTGCTGCCCACCGGCGGCTGCGCCCGGCACTCGTCCGGGCTGTCGGTGCAGTCCTTCCTGCGCGGCATCCACCTGGTGGAGTACACCGAGGCGGCGCTGCGGGAGGTCGCCCCGCACGTGGTGACCCTGGCGAACGTGGAGGACCTGCCGGCGCACGGCCAGGCGGTCACCGCCCGGTTCCGGGGAATGCCGTGAGCGCGAGGAGTGAGCCGGGTTTGCGAGCCCCGCAGTCGCGAACTGTGGTGAGTTCCGTGAGCGCGAGGAGCGAGCCGGGTTTGCGAGCCCCGCAGTCGCGAACTGTGGTGAGTTCCGTGAGCGCGAGGAGCGAGCCGGGTTTGCGAGCCCCGCAGTCGCGAACCGAGGTGACAGCATGACCGGGCTGGACGACCTGCCGATCCGCGACGACCTGCGGGGGCTGTCGCCGTACGGCGCGCCGCAGCTGGACGTGCCGGTGCGGCTGAACACCAACGAAAACTCCTACCCGGTGCCGGAAGCGGTGGTCGAGGCGATCGGCAAGGCCCTCGCGGCCGAGCTGCGCGACCTCAACCGCTACCCGGACCGGGACGCGGTGGCGCTGCGCGCCGACCTGGCCGGGTACCTCGGCCACGGGCTCGACGTCGACGGGGTCTGGGCGGCCAACGGCTCCAACGAGATCCAGCAGCAGCTGCTCCAGGCGTTCGGCGGCCCGGGGCGTACCGCGCTCGGGTTCACCCCGGCGTACTCGATGCACCCGTTGCTGGCGCTGGGCACCGGCACCCGGTGGGTGCCCGCCCGCCGGGGCGTCGACTTCGGACTGACCGCCGACGAGGCGGTGGCCCAGGTCCGCGAGCACCACCCGGACGTGGTGTTCCTCTGCTCCCCGAACAACCCCACCGGGACCGCGCTCGACCCGGCCGTGGTCACCGCCGTGCTCGACGCCGCGCCCGGGATGGTGGTGGTCGACGAGGCGTACGCGGAGTTCGCTCGCCCGGGCACGGTCAGTGCCCTGGCGGTGCTGGCCGGGCACCCACGGCTGGTGGTGACCCGCACGATGAGCAAGGCGTTCGGGTTCGCCGGCGGGCGGCTGGGGTACCTGGCGGCCGATCCGGCCGTGGTGGCGGCGGTGCAGCTGGTCCGCCTGCCGTACCACCTCTCCGCGCTCACCCAGGCCGCTGCCCGGGCCGCGCTGGCGCACCGTGACGTGCTGCTCGGTACGGTTGTCGCGATCATGGAACAGCGCGACCGGATCGTCACCGAACTGCGCCGCCGCGGCCTGCGGGTCGCCGACAGCGACGCCAACTTCGTGCTGTACGAGGTCGGCGGCGACCAGGCCGTCGCCTGGCGGGCGATGCTGGCCCACGGCGTGCTGGTCCGCGATGTCGGCCTGCCCGGCTGGCTGCGGGTCACCGCCGGCACCCCGGCCGAGACCGACGCCTTCCTTGCTGCCCTGGACAAGACACAGCGCGAGGGCCCGCCCGGCCCGCAGCCGCGACCGAAAGGCACACCATGAGTCGGACCGCCCGGGTGGAGCGGATAACCAAGGAGACCAAGGTCCTGGTCGAGCTGGGCCTCGACGGCACCGGAACGGCCGAGATCAGCACCGGGGTCGGCTTCTACGACCACATGCTGCACCAGATCGCCCGGCACGGCGGCTTCGACCTGACCGTGCAGACGGTGGGCGATCTGGAAATCGACGCCCACCACACCATGGAGGACACCGCGTTGGCGCTCGGCGCCGCGTTCGACCAGGCGCTGGGGGACAAGGCCGGCATCCGCCGGTACGGCTCGGCCACCGTCCCGATGGACGAGGTGCTGGTCCGCGCCGCCGTCGACCTGTCCGGCCGGCCGTACGTGGTGCACGACGAGCCACCGCTGGCGCCGTACATCGGGCCGGTCTACCCGACGAGCATGACCCGGCACATCTGGGAGTCCTTCGGCCAGGCGGCCCGGATCACCCTGCACGTGGACGTGCTGCGGGCGGCCCGGCCGGGCGGCCACCCGGACGCCCACCACGTGGTGGAGGCGCAGTTCAAGGCGGTCTCCCGGGCGCTGCGGGAGGCCACCGCGCTGGACCCGCGCGCGGCCGGCGCCATCCCCAGCACCAAGGGGGCGCTGTGACCAACCCGGGTGCCGCCGTACGAGCCGTGACGGTCGCCGGGCGGGGGTGGCGCTGATGAGTGGCGCGCTGCCGACACTGCTGTTGATCCTGGCCGGGGTCCTGGTGGGCGGGACGCTGTCCCTGCACCGGCAGGGGGCGCCGCGCGGTGCCGTGGTGGTCACCGCGCTGCTGGCCGTGCTGGCCACCGTCGCCGGGGTGCTGTGGCTGCTTCCGGGGGAGGGATCGTGACGGACCGGAACCTCGGCCGGCCGGCCGGCGACGGGGGTGACCGGCGCCGGGTGGTGGTGCTGGACCACGGCTCGGGCAACCTGCGCTCCGCGGAACGGGCGCTGGTCGCCGCCGGCGCCGACGTGGCGGTCACCGGCGACCTTTCCGCCGCAGCCGACGCCGACGGCCTGGTGGTGCCCGGGGTGGGCGCCTTCGCCGCCTGCATGGCCGGCATCGAGGCGATCGGTGCCGGGCCGGTGATCGCCGAGCGGGTCGCCGCCGGCCGCCCGGTGCTGGGCATCTGCGTGGGCATGCAGGTCCTCTTCGAGTTCGGCGACGAGCACGGGCTGGTCACCAAGGGGCTGGGGCTGCTACCGGGCAGCGTCACGCGGCTCGCCGCCGCCCGGTTGCCGCACATGGGCTGGAACACGGTGCAGGCGCCGGTGGGCTCGGTGCTGTTCGCCGGGCTGCCCGCCGACAGCCGGTTCTACTTCGTCCACTCGTACGCCGTGAGCGACGCCGCGGCGCTGGCCGGGGCCGGGGCCAGGGTGACCACGGCCCACCACGAGACCGACTTCGTCGCCGCGGTGGAACGGGGGGCGCTGTCCGCCGCCCAGTTCCACCCCGAGAAGTCCGCCGACACCGGTGCCGCGTTGCTGCGCAACTGGCTGGCCACCGTGCCCGCCAATGGCTGAGCCGACGGGCCGGTCGTGGCCGGCTGAGCCGTCGGTCGGGTTGCGCCGGAGGTCGCGGTGAGCAAGGAACGGGCCCGGCGTCGGGCGGCCCGCGAGGCGGAGGCGGCCCGGCGGCAGGTGGTCCGGGAACGTGCGCTCGCCCGCCGGGCCCGCCGCCGGGCGCTGGCCCGCCGGCTGGTGCCGGCCGTGCGCCGGGGCCGGACCGGACGGCTACTGAAGTACTCCCGGGGCGAACGGTCCGCCATCGTGGCGCTGACCCTGGCGGCGGTCATCCTGATCTGGACGCTCGTGCCCGATTTGGCGCTGCGCATCGGACTGGTCGCGCTGTTGCTGCTCGTACTGCCGGTGATCGTGGTGATCGCCCTGGACCGCCGTTGACGAACGTGAGAGGACAAGACACGTGAGCCTCACCCTGTTGCCCGCCGTGGACGTCGCCGACGGCCAGGCCGTCCGGCTCGTGCAGGGCGCTGCGGGCAGCGAGACCACCTACGGCGACCCGCTGGAGGCCGCCCTGGCCTGGCAGCGCGACGGCGCCGAGTGGATCCACCTGGTCGACCTCGACGCCGCGTTCGGCCGGGGCTCCAACGCCGGGCTTCTCGCCGACGTGGTGCGCCGCCTCGACGTGCGGGTGGAACTGTCCGGCGGCATCCGCGACGACGCCTCGCTGCGCGCCGCGCTGGCGACCGGCGCCGCCCGGGTGAACATCGGCACCGCCGCGCTGGAGAATCCGGACTGGTGCGACCGGATCTGCGGCGAGTACGGCGACCGGGTCGCGATCGGGCTGGACGTGCGGGGTCGCACCCTGGCGGCCCGGGGGTGGACCCGGGACGGCGGCGACCTGTACGAGGTGCTGGAGCGACTCGACAAGGCCGGTGCCGCGCGATACGTGGTCACCGACATCACCAAGGACGGCACCATGCGCGGGCCGAACCTGGACCTGCTGCGGGAGGTGTGCGCCCGGACCGACGCGCCGGTGATCGCCTCCGGCGGCGTCTCGACGCTGGACGACCTGCGCGCGCTGGCCACGCTGGAACCGATCGGGGTGGAGGGCGTGATCGCGGGAAAGGCGCTCTACGCCGGAGCCTTCACCGTCGCCGAGGCCCTCCAAACCCTCACCGAGGTGTAAGGAAGGGCCCCCTGTTAACGCCTGAGGTAGAGGAAGGGCCCCCTGTTAACACCGCAGCCGGTGCGGGGCCGGGCGCACGGCTCGGCGTGCCGACGCGAGGCGATAGGCTCTTGTCATGACGGTCGCGGTGCGGGTGATCCCCTGTCTCGACGTGGACGCCGGTCGCGTGGTCAAGGGGGTCAACTTCCTCGACCTGCGCGATGCCGGCGACCCGGTCGAGTTGGCGGCGGCGTACGACCGGGCCGGCGCGGACGAGCTGACCTTCCTCGATGTCACCGCCTCGTCCAGCGACCGGGGCACGATGCTCGACGTGGTCCGGCGTACCGCCGAGTCGGTCTTCATCCCGCTGACCGTCGGCGGCGGTGTCCGCACGGTGGCCGACGTGGACACCCTGCTGCGCGCCGGCGCCGACAAGGTCGGGGTGAACACAGCGGCGATCGCCCGGCCCGAGCTGATCGCGGAGATCGCGGACCGGTTCGGCCGGCAGGTGCTGGTGCTCTCCCTGGACGTGCGGCGTGCCCCGGCCGGTACCACCTCCAGCGGCTTCGAGGTCACCACCCACGGCGGCCGGCGGGGCACCGGGCTCGACGCGGTGCGGTGGGCGCGGCGCGGCGCGGCGCTGGGCGCCGGGGAGATCCTGCTGAACTCGATGGACGCCGACGGCACCAAGGCCGGCTTCGACCTCGAACTGATCGACGCGGTGCGCCGGGTGGTCGACGTGCCCGTGGTGGCCAGCGGCGGCGCGGGCGAGGTGGCCCACTTTCCGCCGGCGATCGGCGCTGGCGCCGACGCGGTGCTCGCCGCCAGCGTGTTCCACTTCGGGGAACTGACCGTCGCCGAGGTCAAGGACGCACTGCGCGGCGCGGGTCACCCCGTCCGCTGACACCCCAGGCGGCCACGCGCCGTGCCGGCTCCGCCCCGGCCCGGCGGATCGCCCCGACCTCCGACGGAACGTGTCTGGGTGGCTAAGAGAGACCGGCAATAGGACTGGCGGGGCTGCGGCGCGCCCTGGCACTTCGGCTGGCGGCGTTGTCGTCGTCGGCCATGCGACACCGGCATGGCCTCCTGCTCCGCCTTGCCACCCGCGGCCAGGACCCGCCTCGCCTCCACCGCCCTATCGCCGGTCTCTCTTAGCTCCGGCCGGAGTGGCCTTCGGGGGAGCGCCGCGGCATCGGGATGGACCGGACCAGGTACTCCTGCACGGCAGCCGCGTGCTCGGCCTCGTCGAGGTGCCACTCCGCGCTGCCCGGCGCGTGCCGGCGGCTGAGCACGCCCTGGACGGTGTCGACGGTGGTGGCCAGGCCAGCGCTGGGCCGCGACCGCCAGAGCCGCTCGCCGTCGGGGGTGATCCGGAACCACCCGTCGGAGACGTCCACCAGGCCCGCGCCGAGCAACCGCCGGATCGCCTCCTCGATGTCGTGCCTCCCGGGGATCGTCCGGTCGAGGTGGTCGGCGGTGGAGAGCACGTCGGCGAGGCGTACGCCCTCGGGACGGCGGGTGGTCGGGGATCGCCGGTGCCGTCCCGCACCGCTGGCGATCACCAACGAAACGAAGATCCATGCGTCGGTACGCCGCCAGGTGTTCTCCCCCATGCGGAGATTCTGCCGGGCGACCCGGCTCAAGAAAACACCACCTGCCCCATTACGACGCGGAGTGACGTTGTGCCGGTGCAGGGGTGACCCAGAGTGGCCGGAGGCGGGGTGCGATTCGTGGCGTCGTCAGTTGGCCGGCGCCGCCTCGACCGCCTCCGCCGCCGGCGGGATCGGCTCGGGAACGTCGAAGATCGGCAGGAACAGCTGGGCCAGCGGTCCGATGGACAGCGCGTAGGCGATCGTGCCGATGCCGATCGTCCCGCCTAGCAGCGCGCCCACGGCCAGCACCGCGATCTCGATGACGGTGCGGACGAGGCGCAGTGACCGGCCGGGCCGGCGGGCGACGAAGCCGGTCATCAGGCCGTCCCGCGGGCCGGGGCCGAGCCGGGCGCCGAGGTAGAGCGCGGTGGCCACGCCGTTGCCGACGATGCCGCAGACCAGCAGCGGGATCCGGGTGGCGAGCGCCCCGCCGGGCGGCAGCAGGGCCAGGGTCGCGTCGACCGCCAGGCCGACCACCACGACGTTGGCCAGGGTGCCGATGCCGGGGCGTTGCCGCAGCGGGATCCAGGCCAGCAGCACCAGTACGCCCACCGCGATGACCACGGTGCCCATCGTCAGCCCGGTCAGCTGGGCGAGCCCCTGGTGGAACACGTCCCAGGGGTTCAGGCCGAGCCCGGAGCGGATCATCAGCGCCATGCTGACGCCGTAGAGGGAGAGCCCGACGAAAAGCTGCGTGAGTCGCCGGATCGGGCGGTGCCGGAGGTTGCCAATCATTGTCACCCATGCCACCCTAGGGTCCAATTGGCGTCGATAAAGAGCCAATACGGGGGGAGTGGCCATGGCAAGTCAGGTGCGAGGGAGCCAATTGGCTCGTTTACTCGGGCAGTGGCACGCCCTTCCCGGCCGGCGCCGCAGCCCCGACTACGCGGCGCTGGCCGGCGCCGTACGCGGCCTGCTCGCCGACGGCCGGTTGCCGCTGGGCGTACGCCTGCCGGCCGAGCGTGACCTGGCCGAGGCGCTGCGGATCAGCCGTACCACCGTCACCGCCGCATACCGCGAACTGCGCGACAGCGGGCACCTGGCCAGCCGGCGCGGTGCGGGGAGCTGGACGATGCTGCCGAGGACCCACCGGGTGGCCAGCAACGGGCTGTGGATTCCGCTGGACGACCGGGACATGCTCGACCTCGGGGTGGCGGCGCTGGCCGCCCCGCCCGAGTTGTTGCCGGCCGCCCACGCCGCCGCCGAGGACCTGCCCCGCTACCTCGGCGGCGCCGGATACCACCCGATCGGGCTGATCGAGCTGCGGGAGGCGGTCGCCCAGGGGTACACCGACCGGGGCCTGCCCACCTCGCCCGACCAGATCATGGTCACCAACGGCACCCAGCACGCCCTGGACCTGGTACTGCGGCTGACCCTCGCCCCGGGCGGCGGGGTGCTGGTCGAGTCCCCGAGCTACCCCAACGCCCTCGCCGCGCTGTCCGCCCGGCGGGCCCGGATCACCACCCACGGGCTGGCCGTGGACGAGAGCGGGTGGGACGCAGATCTGCTGCTCGGCACCCTCCGGCAGGTACGCCCCCGGGTGGGCTACCTGATCCCCGACTTCCAGAACCCGACCGGCCACCTGATGCCGGCGGAACTGCGCGAGCGGCTGGTGTCCACCGCGCACGCCGTCGGCACCGACCTCGTGATCGACGAGTCCTTCGTGGACCTGCCGCTCGACGGCACCGTGCTGCCGCCGCCGACCGCGAGCTTCGACCGGCACTCCCGGGTGGTCAGCATCGGCGGGATGAGCAAGCCGTTCTGGGGCGGGCTGCGGATCGGCTGGATCCGCGCCTCCGCGCCGCAGGTGCAGCGGCTGGCCGCCGCGCGGGTCGGCGTCGACATGGCCAGCCCGGTGCTGGACCAACTCGTCGCCGTGCACCTGCTGGCCGCCGCGCCGGCCATCGCGGCGGCCCGGCGGGCGCAACTGGCTGTCCAGCGCGACGCGCTGCTCGGCGCGCTGGCCGACCGGCTGCCGGAATGGCGGGTCACCGTGCCGCGCGGCGGCGTGACCCTCTGGGCCGAGCTGGACGGGCCGATCTCCAGCGCGCTGGCGCGGGCGGCCGAGGAGGTCGGCGTACGCCTGGCGCCCGGTCCCCGGTTCGGCCTGGACGGCACCCTGGAGCGCTTCCTGCGGTTGCCGTTCACCCTGCCCGCCGCCGACCTGGTGGAGGCGGTCGGGCGGATCGCCGCGGTCCGCTACGACCTGGACCGGGCGGGCCTGCCCCGGTGGCGGGAGCCCAGCGTCATCGCCTGATCGTCGTACGGACCCGATCCGGCTGATCCACCGCCCGCGCTCGGTGGCGACCGGCAGACTGCCGGGGTGGACAGCGTCAGCGGAGTGCGATGGTCGCGCGGGGTGCGGCCCGGTGCTCCGGGCTCCCGCGCCACCCGCCTGGAACTCTTCTACGACCTGGTCTTCGTCTTCGCCTTTATCCGGGTCACCACGCTCACCGCCGACAACCCCACCGCGCGGGCTGGTGCAGTGCCTGATCGTGTTCGGCGGGCCG
This sequence comes from Micromonosporaceae bacterium KJ-029, assembly GCA_005402585.1. Taxonomy (GTDB): domain Bacteria; phylum Actinomycetota; class Actinomycetes; order Mycobacteriales; family Micromonosporaceae; genus Micromonospora. The sequence goes on from BIFP01000067.1 coordinate 224,451, forward strand.
GGCGAGATCGGACTGCGGCTGACGCTGTGGATCGCCGCGCTGCTGGTGGAGTACGGCACCGCATTGGCGTGGCCCGCCAGCGGCTGGACCGTGCTGTCGGCCGGCCACTGGGCGGAGCGACATGCCCTGATCGTGCTGGTGGCCCTCGGCGAGACGATCATCGCGTTGGGGCTGGCCGGAGGGTTCGCCGTCGGATCGCCGTTGAGTTGGCCGGTGATCGGCGCGGCGTTGCTCGCGGTGGCGGTGGTCGCCGCGCTGTGGTGGGCGTACTTCGACACCATGGCGCTGGCCCTGGAACAGGCGATGCACCGCACCCGGGACCGGCGGGCCCGGGCCGTGCTGGCCCGCGACGCGTACACCTATCTGCACCTGCTCCTGGTCGCCGGCCCGGTCCTGTTCGCGCTCGGTCTCAAGGGGCTGATCGGTGGGCGCGCCGGGCCAGCCGCTCCCGGCGGCGAACTGCCGCTGTTCGAGCTGGTGGTGCTCTACGGCGGAGTGGCGATCTACCTGATCGCGTTGGCCGCGCTGGGCTGGCGGGTGCTGCGGGCGCTCCGTTGGCCGACGGTGGTCGCCGTGGTCGTCCTGGCCGGGCTGGCGCCGGTCGTCGCGCGGCTGCCGGAGCTGGCCGCCCTCGGGCTGCTCACCGTGGTCGTGGTGGCCGCAACCGTGGTGCAGACGATGGTGGACACCCCGCTGCGGCGGAGTGTTCGGGAGACAGCGTGGACAGAGCAGCTCGCCGCCGAGTCCGAGCAGACCAGCTGGCGTGGCCGCCACCTGTGACCCGGATGCGCGCCGGCCCCGCACCCGGGTCCAGGTGCGGGGCCGGCGGCGACGAACCGGGTCGCCGGTCGCCTGGGGCAGGCTGCCGTCAGAGCTCGGCGACGGTACCCGCGTACATCTTGTCGATCTCGGTGGAGAAGTTGCTCTCCACCCCGCGGCGCTTGATCTTCAGCGACGGGGTGATCTCGCCGTCCTCGATGGTCAGGTCACGCGGCAGGATGGTGACCTTCTTGATGGTCTCCCAGCGGTTGAGCTTGCCGTTGAGCTGGGCGACGTACTCCTCCACCATGGCCTCGGCCTCGGGCGAGGCGACGATCTCGGCGTACGGGCGGCCCTCCAGCGGGGTTCCGGCCGCCCAACCGGCGATGGCGTCCGGGTCCAGCGTGACCAGCATCGTGCAGAAGTTGCGCGCCTGGCCGATGACCACCGCCTGCGAGGTGTACGGGCAGGTCGCCTTGAACATGCCCTCGATGTGCGACGGCGCGATGTACTTGCCGCCGGAGGTCTTGACCAGGTCCTTCTTCCGGTCGGTGATGCGCAGGTAGCCGTCGTCGTCGAGGGTGCCGATGTCGCCGGTGCGGAAGAAGCCGTCCTCGGTGAAGGCGGCGGCCGTCTCCTCGGGCAGGTTGTGGTAGCCCCGCATCACCGGCCGGCCCTTGATCAGGATCTCGCCGTCGGTGTCGATGCGGCACTCCAGGTCGCCCATCGCCTTGCCGACGGTGCCGATGCGCAGCCCGTCGGGCGGGTTGACGAAGTTGCCGGCGCTGCTCTCGGTCAGCCCGTAGCCCTCGGAGATCGGCAGGTTGGCCGCGGCGAAGAAGGTGGCGATCTCCGGGCTGAGCGGGGCCGCGCCCGACACCAGCACCCGCATCCGCCCGCCGAGGCGGGCCTGGAGCTTGCTGAAGACCAGCTTCTCGGCCACCGCGTACTTGACCTTGAGGCCGCCGGGGACCGGCTTGCCGGCCTGCTCCAGGGCGACCTTCTCCTTGCCCACGCCCACGGCCCAGGCGAAGATCTTCGCCTTGGCGCCGCCGGCGTCCTGGGCGGTGGTCACCGACTTGTTGTAGACCTTCTCGAAGACCCGGGGTGCGCCGCACATCAGCGTCGGTTGGACCACCGAGAGCATCTCGACCAGCTTGTCGACCCGGCCGTCGACGTACGTCGGCATGCCGACGTGGGTGCTGCCGCAGAGCAGCGTCTTGCCGAACGAGTGGGACAGTGGGAGCCAGAGGTACTGCAGGTCGTCGTCGCGCAGCAGCCCAATCGCCTCCTGCGCCACGCCCTCCCAGCACCAGCCGGCGTGCAGCAGCTCGACGCCCTTGGGCCGGCCGGTGGTGCCGGAGGTGTAGATCAGGGTGGCCAGGTGCTCGGGAACGATGCCGGCCACGATCCGGTCGATCAGCTCCGGGTCCTCGGCGAGCCGCTGGGCGCCCTGCTCCTCCAGTTGGGCGAGGGTCAGCTGGGGCACCGCCGCCGACGGGTCGGGATCGCCGTCGAAGAGGACCACGTGGGTGAGCGCGGGTAGCTCCGCCCCGGCGATCTTCGCCGCCTGGTCCGGGTTCTCCGCGAACAGCACCTTCGATCCGGAGTCGGCGATGATGTAGGTGGCGTCGTCCGGTTCGGTGGTCGGGTAGACAGTGGTCGTGGCGCCGCTGGCGCACATGATGCCGAAGTCGGCGATCACCCAGTCGAGCCGGGTGTTCGCCAGGATCGCCACCGGATCCTCCTGACCGACGCCCAGGCCGTGCAGGCCGGCGCCGACCGCCTTGGCCCGCTGGGCGACCTGTTCCCAGGTCAGCCAGACCGGCCCGGCCGGGCCGGGGTGGGCGAAAGCACGGCGGTCGGGGGTCGCCGCCACGCGCTTGAGGAACATGTCAGGGATGGAACGGTACGGTACATCGAGAGCCATCGCTGTAGCCGCCTTCGGGGGTGGAGGCGTGACGGTCGTCACGTCGGTGTTCGTTACCGAAGAGTATTGCCCGTGCCGGATGTAACGGCCAGCCCTGGCGATCAACCGCCGGCCCTGTCCCGGCAAATGGAACCGCTGTCTCAGGTATACCGCTCGGCCGCCCGTGACCAGTCGTAGGTGGCCCGGATCCAGTTCCGCCGCGCCGCCAACGCCGGCCGGACCGCGTCCCCGTGGCTGGCCAGTAGGTCACTCTCGGTGGTCAGGTACGCGTTGAGCCCGTCGTTGAACCGGTCGGCGGCAGCCCGCAGGGCGGCCGACTCGTCGCCGGTCTCCCGAGCCAGCACGGTGACCAGGTTGTGCGCGTCCGGCCCGGCCCGGTGCTCCTTGCCGTAGGAGAACACGTCGTTGCACCAGCAGACCAGGTCGGCGGCGAGCAGGTCCAGCGCGGCCCAGTCGGGATCGGCCCGATGGGCGGCCGGCGGGAACCCGTCCAGGGCCAGGTCGGTCAGCGTGAGGCTGGGGTAGACGCCGCCGGTGTGCCGGCGCATCTGCACGTACTCGGCCACCGGGGGCACCCGGTCGTGCTCGCGGTTGGCCGCCTCCCACAACAGCGCGAGCAGGTACGTGCGCATGGCGGCGGTGAAGCGCAGCAGTACGGCCGGGTGGCGGTGCGCGCGGACCCGCCGGCACAGGTCGGCCAACGCGAGACCCAACGGCCCGGCGACGCCGGTCGGCACCTCGCCCGGCGCGCCCTGGCGGTCCAGCACGTCGAGCAGGGCGGCCACGGTGGGCGCGAGGCGGGTCGGGTCGTCGCCCAGGCCGTCCTCGTCGCAGGCGTCGTCCATCACGAACAGCCAGGAGATCAGGTCGGCCAGCAGGCGCAGGCGCTCCAGCGGGGCGTGTGGGCAGGCCCGCCCGGCGAGCCCGGCGGCGTCCGCCCGGCGCAGGCGTTGCCCGTTACTGATCAGCCCCAGCTCCTGCGCCCAGTTGGCGCTCTCCCGGGCTACCCGCTCCGTGTCATCGTGTCGGGCGCTGGCAAACGGGGGTTCCTGCAGGGCCGAGACCGCAAAACTCCGCATCGAGCTCCTGTCGCGCCGCCCCCGGGCGGAGCGGCGCGGCAAGCGTACGGGAGCAAGGCTGTTGTCGGATCGCGGGGTGGATAAGGCTTCGGGTTTCGCCGCGACCGGTTCTGTGCATAGAGTTACAGGCCCAGCTTGGCGCCGCGCAACCGCTCCGCCAGCGCCGGGGCCCCGTCGAGTTGCACCCGCGCCACCCGCTGCCGGCCGGACAGGAACAGGGCCAGTTCGCCCGGTGCGCCCACCAGTCGCAGCGGCTCGCCGCCCCGGCCGGTGCCGACCCCGCCGTGACCGGGCGCCTGGACGAGCAGTTGGGCCGGGAAGCGGCGCAGCGCCAGCCGGGCCAACGTCGAACCGCGCCGCCACAGCGCCCGGTCCAGCCCGGTGGACAACTCGCGGGGGCGCCACCCGGCCCGGGCCCGGCGCACATCCTCGTGGTGGATGAAGAACTCCAGAGTGTTGGCCAGCTCGTCGGTCAGCGGATTGCTCACCGGGCTCCACACCGGCGGCCGTCGCACCTGGCCGAGTAGGTCGGCCCAGTCGCCCCCCGCGACCTCACGCCGGACCCGCTCGGCGTACCCGCGCAACGGCGCGAGCAGGATGCCCGCCGCGGCGTCCGGCCGCCGTTCCCGTACCACGAGGTGCGCGGCGAGATCACGGGTGGTCCAGCCCTCGTTGATTGTCGGGGCATCCGGTCCCAGCGTCGACATCAGCTCGGTGAGCGCCTCGCGCTCCGATCGGGCGTACCGCGGCATGACGTGATCGTAGGCCGGCGAGGGTGACGCCGGACATATCACCGCGGGTCGGCGGGACGGGCGGGTAGCGGTAAGGATGAGGGAGGATTGTGGCGGCTTACGGCGGGGGAGAATGTGGCGAGCGGGACAAGTCGGGAAGTGCTCAGCCGCGGGTTGGCGGTGCTGTGGCGGGCCATCCGGGAGCAGCCGAGGATCTTCGCGGTCGCGGTCACCGGCAGCGTGTTGTTCGGCTTGATGGTGGTCGGCAGCGCGTTCGTGGTCGGCTGGGTGGTCGGCGACGTCGTGGTCCCGGCGATCGAGAGCGGCTCGGTCGCGGTGGGCGTGCTCGCCCTGGCGGCCGCGGGGCTGTTCGGGATCAGCCTGCTGCGGGTGATCGGCATCTTCGGGCGGCGGCTCGGCGCCGGCTACATGCAGTACCGCCTCCAGGCCGACTACCGGCGTCGGGTCACCCGCCGCTACCTGGAGCTGCCGCTGTCCTGGCATCACCGCAACGCCACCGGCACCCTGCTGTCCAACGCGAACTCCGACGTGGAGGCGGCCTGGCATCCGATCGCGCCGCTGCCGTTCGCGGTCGGCACGCTGGTGATGCTGGTCGGCGCGGTGGCGTCGCTGTTCGTCACCGACTGGGCGCTCGCGCTGGTCGGGCTGGCGGTCTTCCCGGCGCTGTTCGCGCTCAACGTCGCCTACTCCCGCCGGATGGCTCCGCGCCAGGCCCGCGCCCAGCGACTGCGGGCGGAGGTCAGTGGCATCGCCCACGAGAGCTTCGACGGCGCGCTGGTGGTCAAGACGATGGGCCGGGAGGCGCAGGAGACCGCCCGGTTCGGGGACCGGGCCGGGCAGCTGCGCGACGCGCTGATCTCCGTAGGCCGGTTGCGGGGCGTCTTCGACCCGATGCTGGAGACCCTGCCCAGCCTCGGCACCCTCGCCGTGCTGGTGGTCGGCGCGTTCCGGCTGCGGCAGGGCGCCATCTCCGTGACCGAGCTGGTCAGCGTCGCCTTCCTGTTCACCGTGCTGGCCTTCCCGGTCCGGGCCATCGGCTGGGTGCTGGCCGAACTGCCGCGCAGCGTGGCCGGCTGGGACCGGGTCCGCCGGGTCCTCGACGCCACCGGCGAGATGCCGTACGGCGACACCCGGCTGGACCCGGCGACGACCACGCCGGCCACGCTCACCTTCGACGACGTGGGCTTCGCCTACGAGCCTGCCGAGGCGCACCTGCCCGGCACCGAGGTGCTCGGCGAGGTCTCGTTCACCGTCCCGGCCGGGAAGACCGTCGCCCTGGTCGGGCCGACCGGGTCCGGCAAGTCCACCGTCGCGGCGCTGGCGGTCCGGCTGGTGGATCCGCGCTTCGGCACCGTCGCCATCGACGGGACGGACGTACGCGAGCTGGCGGCGGACTCGCTGGCGGCCACCGCCGCGCTGGTGGCCCAGGTGCCGTTCGTCTTCGACGACACCGTCCGGGCCAACGTCTCGCTGGACCGGCCGGGCGTCGACGACGAGGCGGTGTGGGCCGCGTTGCGGCTGGCCGAGGCCGATGGGTTCGTCGCCGCCCTGCCCGACGGGCTGGACACCATGGTCGGCGAGCGGGGCACCTCGCTCTCGGGTGGCCAGCGGCAACGGCTCACCCTGGCCCGGGCGTTGGCCGGGCGCCCCCGCCTGCTGGTGCTCGACGACGCGACCAGCGCGGTCGACCCCCGGGTGGAGGCCGCCATCCTGGCCGGGCTGCGCTCCTCCGCGAACGGCGGACCGGGCGCGTCCATCCTGGTGGTGGCGTACCGCCGGGCCACCATCGCGCTCGCCGACGAGGTGATCTACCTGGAGCAGGGTCGGGTGGTGGCCCGCGGTACCCACTCGACGTTGCTGGCCACCGTGCCCGGCTACGCCGACCTGGTCACCGCCTACGAGCAGGCCGAGGTCGACCACGAGCGGCAGCGTACGTACGACGAGGTCACCCCGGTGACCTCCGGCCTGGAGGTGGACCGGTGAGCGCGAGGAACGTAGCGCAGCGGAGTACCGCAGTCGCGAACGAAAGGCGGGCTCGGTGAGCGCGAGGAACGTAGCGCAGCGGAGTACCGCAGTCGCGAACGAAAGGCGGGCTCGGTGAGCGCGAGGAACGCAGCGCGGCGGAGTACCGCAGTCGCGAACGAAAGGCGGCACCGGTGAGCGGGACCGACGGGGTGGAGCAGGCCGAGTCGACGTGGCGGACGCTGCGCCGCGGCCTGGCGCTCTCCCCGGAGCTGCGGGTCGGGCTGGCCGGCACGCTCGGCCTGGCGCTGGTCTACATGGTCGGCCGGGTGGCCGTGCCGGTGGCGGTGCAGCAGGGCATCGACCGGGGCATCGCCGGCGGGCTCGATCTCGACGCGCTGTTCGTGGTGGTGGCGATCGCCGCCACCGTGCTGGTGGTGACCACCGTCTGCGGCTACCTGATGATGCGCCGGCTGTTCACGGTCAGCGAGACGGCGTTGGCCGGCGTGCGGGTGCGGGCGTTCCGGCACGTGCACGACCTGTCCATGCTGCACCAGCAGTCCGAGCGGCGCGGCTCGCTGGTCTCGCGGGTCACCAGCGACGTCGACCAGATCACCCAGTTCCTCCAGTGGGGCGGGGTGATCCTGCTGGTCAACCTCGGGCAGCTGGCGGTCACCACCGCGGTGATGCTGGCGTACTCCTGGCAGTTGACCCTGGTGGTCTTCGCCGCCTTCGTGCCGGCGGTCTTCGTGATCCGGCTGCTCCAGCGCCGGCTCGCCGCCGCGTACGGGGTGGTCCGGCAGCGCACCGGCGCGTTGCTCGCGGCAATAGGGGAGAGCGTGGTCGGCGCACCGGTGATCCGGGCGTACGGCATCGCCGGGCGGACCGCCCGGCGGCTGGACGAGGCGATCGACGGCCAGCGGACGGCCCAGCAGAAGGCGATCCGGATCAGCATCGTGGGCAGTTCCGTCGGCGAGCTGGCCGCCGGGCTGGCGTTGGCCGGTGTGGTGGTGCTCGGGGTGTTCCTCGGTGCCGACCGGACGCTGACCATCGGTGAGGTCACCGCGTTCCTGTTCCTGGTCACGCTCTTCATCCAGCCGGTGCAGATCGCCACCGAGGTGCTCAACGAGGCGCAGAACGCGATCGCCGGCTGGCGCCGCGTGCTGGACGTGCTGGACGTGGCTCCGGACGTGGCCGACCCCGGCCAGCGGGGGCGCGAGCTGCCTGCCGGCCCGCTGGACATTCGCTTCGCCGGGGTGCGCTTCGCCTACCCGGGCGGCTCGACCGTGCTGCACGACATCAGCCTGGACATCCCGGCGAAGAGTCGGGTGGCGGTGGTCGGTGAGACCGGCAGCGGCAAGACCACCTTCGCCAAGCTGCTCACCCGGCTGATGGACCCGACGGCGGGCACGGTGCTGCTGTCCGGGGTGCCGCTGACCGACGTCCGCTTCGACTCGCTGCGCTCGCGCGTGGTGATGGTCCCGCAGGACGGTTTCCTCTTCGACGCCACGGTCGCCGAGAACGTCCGCTTCGCCCGCCCGGAGCTGACCGACGAGCAGCTCACCGCCGCCTTCACCGAGCTGGGGCTGGCCGACTGGCTGGACGGGCTGCCGGCCGGGCTGGCCACCGGGGTGGGGGAGCGCGGCGAGGCGCTGAGCGTGGGGGAGCGGCAGCTGGTCGCGCTGGCCCGCGCGTACGTGGCCGATCCGGACCTGCTGGTGCTGGACGAGGCGACCAGCGCGGTCGACCCGGCGACCGAGGTGCGGCTGCAGCGGACCCTGGACGCGGTGACCCGGGGCCGCACCACCCTCGCCATCGCGCACCGGCTCTCCACCGCTCAGGGCGCGGACGAGGTGATCGTGGTCGACCGGGGCCGGATCGTGCAGCGTGGTCCGCACGAGGAGCTGATCCGCGACCCGGATTCGGTCTACGGGCTGCTGTACGCCTCCTGGTTGGAGCAGACCCGGTAGACGCCGTTGGGACGATGCCCTACGCTTCAACTTAGGTAAGGCTAACCTCAAAGGAGGGCGTGACATGCGGCCCAGTCCTGCGGAGATCTGTCCGACTACACCGACCTGGCTCGACTGCTGCACTCGATGCTCTACCCGCCGGTCGGCAACTGACCGGGAACGGTGACCATCCGCCTGCTCAGCCGGGCAACTCGCCGGTGAGATAACGCTGGACGGTCGGACCGACCATGGCGACCAGCGTCTCCGGGGCGGCGGAGGCGACCGGTTCCAGGCGGACGACGTGCCGCATCAGCGCCAGCCCGATCAGCTGGCTGGCCACCAGGGACCCGCGCAGCGGCACTTCCGCCGGGTCGACGTCGAGGTGGTCGAGGACCCGGCGCAACACCTGGGTGGTCAGGAACTCGCGCAGCAGCCGGGCGGTCCACTCGTTGCTGACGGCGGAGCGCAGCAGGGCCACCCCGGCGGCACCGGCCGGTGAGTCCCACACCGCGACGAACATCCGCACCAGCCGCTCGCCGAGCCCCTCGCGGTCGCCGGCGAGCACCTTCGGCAGCAGTTCCCGGGGGTCGATCGGCGCCTGCATGGCGGCCAGGAAGAGTTGGTCCTTGCTGCCGAAGTAGTGGTGCACCAGGGCCGGGTCCACGCCGGCCTCGGTGGCGATGGCCCGGATGGTGGTGCCGTCGAAGCCGCGCTGGGCGAAGGCGGCTCGGGCCGCGTCGAGGATCGCGTCCCGGGTCGCCGGGTTGCCGGGGCGCCGTCCGGTCCGCCGCGCCATCGTCCTCCCTCGCTCGTTCCCGCGTCGTCCGTGCCCCGGTGCGGACCGGGGCACGGACGAACCGTCAACCGCTGCGCCGTCGCAGGGTGGCCGAGGCGAGCACCAGCGCCAGCACGGCCGCGCCGGCGACCACGACCAGATCGCGCCACATCGTGCCGGTCGGCTCGGCGTGCGCGCCGACCTCCTGCAGGGCCTCGACGGCGTACGACAGGGGCAGTACGTCGCTGACCGCCTGCAACCAGCCGGCCATCTGGTCACGCGGCACGAAGAGCCCGCAGAGCAACAGCTGTGGGGCGACCACGACCGGCATGAACTGTACGGCCTGGAACTCGGTGCGCGCGAAGGCGCTGCAGAGCAGCCCGAGCGCGACGGCGAGTACCGCGTTCAGCGCCGCGATCAGGATCACCAGCCCGCTGCTGCCGGCGGTGTGCAGGCCGAAGACCCAGTACGCCACGGCCGAGGCGACGCCGGCCTGCACCGCGCCGGCCAGCCCGAAGGCGATGCCGTAGCCGAAGAGCAGGTCGACCTTGGCCAACGGGGTGGTGAGCAGCCGTTCCAGCGTGCCGGTGGTCCGCTCGCGGAGCATGGCGATGCTGGTCACCAGGAACATGATGATGAACGGAAAGAAGCCGAGCATCACCAACGCGATCTGGTCGAAGGCGGACGGCTGGCCCGGCGGGGTGGGCTGGTCGTTGTACATGTAGTAGACCAGGGTGAGCAGCACGGTGGGCACGACCACCAGCAGGGCCACGGTCCGCCGGTCGTGGCGCAGTTGGCGCAGGATGCGGCCGACGGTGGCGGACAGGATTCGCGGGTTCATGCCGCCTCCCGCCCGGTGCCGCCGCTCTCGCCCGCTCTGATCAGTCTCAGGAACGCCTCGTCGAGGTCGTCCACGCCGGCGGCGGCCCGGATCGCGTCCGGCGTGTCGTCGGCGATCAGCCGGCCCTCGCGGATGAGCAGCAGCCGGTCGCAGCGGGCCGCCTCGTCCATCACGTGACTCGACACCAGCAGCGTCGCCCCCGCCGCGGCCAATTCGTGGAACCGGGCCCAGAGGTCGGCCCGCAGCACCGGGTCCTGGCCGACCGTGGGCTCGTCGAGCACGATCAGTTCCGGCTCGCCGACCAGGGCGCAGGCCAGTGACGCCCGGCTGCGTTGCCCGCCGGAGAGGTCGTTCACCAACTGGTGCGCCGCGTCCGCCAGCCCGACGTCGGCCACCGCCCGGTCGGCCTCGGCTCGGCCGCGGCCGTGCAGGGCGGCGAAGTAGTGGGCGTTCTCCCGGACAGTGAGGTCGGCGTAGACGCTCGGCGCCTGGGTCAGGTAGCCGATCCGGTGGCGCAGCTGCGCCGCTCCGGCCGGCAGGCCCAGCACGGTCACCGTGCCGGCGGCGATCACCTGCACCCCGACGATCGCGCGCATCAGCGTGGTCTTGCCACTGCCGCTCGGTCCGAGCAGCCCGGTGACCGAGCCGCGCGGCACCGCGGCGTCGATCCCGTCCAGCACTCGCCGCCCGCCCCGGTTCACCACCAGGCCCCGGACGGCGATCGCATCGCCCATCACGTACCTCCAAAAACTCATCGAGTGTTGAAATCCACGGTAGTTGAAGTAACGGTGTTGGGGCAAGGCGGTGCGCGCGTCCGGCGGGTGTGCCGGGCTGGCAATGACCTGGGACCCTCTGGGGATGGATATCGGTACGCGGGAGAGGACCTTCACCGTCAGCGAGGCGGCCGACGAGGTCGGCCTGACCACCTACACGCTGCGTTGGTACGAGCAGGAGGGGCTGATCACGCCGGTCGGCCGGGACTCGGCCGGGCGGCGCCGTTACACCCAGCAGGATCTCGACTGGCTGCGGATGCTCATCCGGCTGCGTCGGACCGGGATGCCGGTGCGCGACATGCGTAGCTACGTGGAACTGGCCCGGCAGGGCGACGGCACCCTCGGCGCCCGGCGGGCGCTGTTCGAGGAGCACCGGGTGCGGGTGCTGCACCGGATGGTCGAGCTGGAGGAGGATCTCAAGGCACTCGACTTCAAGATCGACCTCTATCGCCAGATCGAGCTGGGTACGGACGGGGCGGAGTCGCGCCAGTGCTCGACGGCAAGGGGCTCCGGGCTGACAATGCCGTAGCACGGTCACCTCGCCCCAGATCGGACACCAAGTCCGTCATCGGTCATTGCGCCCTGATCGGACGTGCGGCACGATGGCGCAGTGGATCACGCTCAGTCACCGGACAGTGGTTTTTTCGACGACTGGGCCGCGCGGCTGCGGGCGACCACCGACCGGCCCGTGGTGGGCATCCTGCTGCGCGGTAGCCACGCCCGCCGGGCCGCGACCGCACACAGCGACGTCGACGTCGACGTGCTGGTCGGCGGGGCCCCGTACGCGGCCCGCCGGGCGTACCTCGCGGAGCACTCCGGCCGGCTGACCCACGTCTCGGTCGCAGCCCGTGACGTCCGGTCGTGGGTGAGCCGGCTGGGTGAGCCGGCCGACTGGGCGTTCGGCCTGCCCGTGACGGCCCCGGCCCGGCTGCTCTGGGCCGATCCGCGCTGGCGGGACCGGATCGACCTGCCGGTGCTCTGCCAGCCGGCGGGCGAGCCACAGCTGGAGGAGCTGATCGCCACCCTCGGTAAGGTGGCCGCGGCCCGGGACGCCGACGACCAGCTCGGGGCCCGGCTGGCCGCCGCCGACCTGGCCCGGCTCTGCCCGTCGGTGCTGCGGCTGGCGAACCCCTCTGTCCGCGTGGCGTCCCGCCGCTCGGCGTTCGCCGCCGCGCTCGACCTGCCGGTGGCGCCGGCCGGCTACCGGGAGGACATGCTGCGCTGCCTCGGGCTGTGGCCCGGCTCGATCGGCCAGCTGTGGGCTGCGGCGGCCCGCCTGGTGGGCGGTATTCTCCCGCTGATCCGCCCGTACGCCGCCGAGGTGGCCGGGGCAGCCGGTCCGGATTTCGCCGACGCCCTGCTCGACGGCCGCCTGGAGCGTTACGTGACCCAGCTGGGCCGGCCCGCCGGCGCGGTTCCGTCCGACAGCCGGGAGCCCGCTGGGGTACCCGCGCCGCGTACGGGACAATGGGTCACTGTGCCCGTACCTGACGCGCCGGTGACCGGCGCCCACCTCGACCAGTCGGAGCCGCCCGGCGGCCCGGACCGGCCGTCCCGGCTCGACCCGGCGATCGCCGCGCGGCTGCGACGCACCCCGGACGGCCTGGTGGCCGCCGTGGTCCGCCAGCACGACAGCGGTGAGGTGCTGATGGTGGCCTGGATGGACGACGAGGCCCTGCACCGGACCCTGACCACCGGGCGGGCCACCTACTGGTCGCGCAGCCGCCGCGAGTACTGGGTCAAGGGCGCCACCTCCGGTCACCACCAGTACGTCCGCTCGGTGGCGCTCGACTGCGACGGCGACGCCGTGCTGGTCAGCGTGGACCAGGTCGACGCCGCCTGCCACACCGGGCACCGCACCTGCTTCTTCACCGAGCTTCCGGTCACCGGCGAGGTGACCTCATGACCGACGGCGTGGTGAGCCCGGACCTGGCCACCTTCACCGAGCTGGCCGCACGCTGGCCGGTGGTGCCGGTCACCCGGCGGCTGCTGGCCGACGCGGAGACCCCGGTCGGGGTCTACCGCAAGCTCGCCGGCGGCCCCGGAACCTTCCTGCTGGAGTCCGCCGAGCAGGGCGTCGGCTCGTCGGGGCTGGCCTGGGCCCGGTACTCCTTCGTCGGGGTGCGCAGCAGCGCCACCCTGGTCGAGCGGGACGGCGCGGCGGCCTGGCTCGGCGAGCCGCCGGCCGGGCTGCCGGCCACCGGTGACCCGGTCCAGGTGCTGCGCGAGACGGTGACGGCGCTGGCCGGGCCACCCGCCGACCCGGACGCAGGCATGCCGCCGCTGACCGGGGGCATGGTCGGCTACCTCGGCTACGACCTGATCCGCCGCTTCGAACGACTGCCCGAACTCACCGAGGACGACCTGCGCCTGCCCGAGCTGGGCATGATGCTCGCCACCGACCTGGTGGTGCTGGACCACTTCGACGGCTCGGCGATCCTGGTCGCCAACGCGATCCTGCCGCCGCCGGAGGAGCCAGGCCGGGAGGCGATGGTCGCCGCGGCGTACCACCACGCGGTGGGCCGGCTGGACGCGATGACCACCGCCCTGTCGCGGCCCATCCCACCGATGGTCGCCACGGTCCGCCGCCCATCGGCCGGCGAGGTACGCAGCCGTACCCCCGACGGTGGCTACCCGAAGGCGGTCGAGGCGGCGAAGGAGGCGATCCGCGCCGGCGAGTGCTTCCAGATCGTGCTCGCCCAGCGGTTCGAACGCGACACCGACGCCGACCCGTTGGACGTCTACCGGGTGCTGCGGACCACCAACCCCAGCCCCTACATGTACCTGCTGCGCTTCGACGGTTTCGACATCGTCGGCTCGTCACCTGAGGCGCACCTGAAGGTGACCACCGAGGTCGACGGCGAGCGGCGGGCGCTGCTGCACCCGATCGCCGGCACCCGTCCGCGCGGCGCGACGCAGGAGGCCGACGCGCGGCTCGCCGCCGAGCTGCTCGCCGACCCCAAGGAGCGCGCCGAGCACGTGATGCTGGTCGACCTGGGCCGCAACGACCTGGGGCGGGTCTGCCGGCCGGGCACCGTCGAGGTGCCGGAGTTCGCCACCATCGAGCGGTACAGCCACGTGATGCACATCGTCTCGACGGTGGTCGGCACGCTCCGCGCCGACCGGACGGCCTTCGACGCGCTCGCCGCGACGTTCCCGGCGGGCACCCTCTCCGGCGCGCCGAAGGTCCGGGCCATGGAGATCATCGAGGAGTTGGAGCCGGTGCGCCGGGCCTCTACGGCGGCACCGTCGGCTACTTCGGCTTCGGTGGCGACCTCGACATGGCCATCGCGATCCGGACCGCGCTGATCCGCGCCGGGCGGGCGTACGTGCAGGCGGGCGCCGGGGTGGTGGCCGACTCCGACCCGGCTGCGGAGGACCAGGAGACCCGGAACAAGGCCGCCGCGGTGCTCGCCGCGATCGCCGCCGCCGAAACCCTCCGGCCGGCCCGATGAGTGCGGCACCGCCCGAGGAGGGCGCGCGGCCCGCGGCCGGTGGGCGCGAGCTGGCCTTCGCGGTGCTGCTATGCCTGGGCGGCGCGGGGTTGGCGTTCTGGGCGGCGACCCGCACCTGGGTGCTCGACGTCGTCGGTTCGGATCCGATGCCGCTGGTGAGCGAGGGGGGTACCGGGGCGGAGGTGTTGCCGTGGCTGCCGGCGTTGGCCCTGGTCGGGCTGGCCGGCGGGGGTGCGGTGCTGGCCACCCGTGGCTGGCTGCGCCGGGCGCTCGGCGGGCTGCTGGCGTTGCTCGGCCTGGCGGTGGCGGCGGGCGGGGGTTACGGGCTGGCCGCCGACCTCGGTGACCAGGTCACCTGGCAGTGGCCGGCGCTCTGCCTGCTCGGTGGGCTGCTGGCAGCGACCGGTGGGCTGCTGACCGCGCTGCGTGGTCAGCGCTGGCCGGCGATGGGTGCCCGGTACGAGCGCCGGTCGCGCCAGCCGGTGGGTACGGCGGGCCCGATCACCGGGCGCGGCACGGTCGAGGCGTGGGACGCGCTGGACCGGGGCGAGGACCCGACGGTCAGCTGACCGGCTGCCGGTCGCGGCCGCGGGTGGCGGCGAGTTCCGCCACCAGCCGGTCCAGGGCCGCCCGCTGGTCGGCCCGGGCCCGGTCGGCGCAGATCGCCTCCCAGGCGTTGCCCTGCGCGGTCCGCATCCGGGCCGGCCCGACCATGGCTCGCTCCAGGGTGTGTACGACACCGACGGCGAGCGACGCGACGGTGCGCGAGATGGTGGTGAGTCCGATGGTCTGTTGCGGCGCGGAGGAACTCATGATCACCCCGGGGAGAGATCGTCGTGGTGTGGGGCAGGCGCGCCATCGAGTCTGCCCGAGGAGAAGGCTGCCCGGTTCACGTTTCGTGGCGATGACCGCGCCGTCAACTCTGCGGCAGCGTGTCTGAGCTGGCAAAGGGTCCTTCGTCCTTGAGCTTGCTCACAGCATCGACGCCGGTCATCGTATGGTCGACGGGCGGAGTCACGCCGGGCGTCCCCATGGGTGGCCGTCGATGGCGTGGTGACGCAGAGTCACAACGCGTTCGCGCAAGTTGGCCATTATGCCGCAGCCCATTTCGTGAGGAGCGCCATACCCCCAGCGGTCGGTGCCAGGTAGGGCCCCCTAGCATCGGCCCATGACACCCGGAGAGGGGAGTCCGTTGGTGACTGCTGAGCATGCGCACGCGGAGGGGGGCGACGCCGGTCCGCCGGCGCCCGCCAGCGTGCTCGACGAGATTCTGGCCGGCGTCCGGGAGGACGTGGCCCGGCGGCAGGAGCAGGTTCCGCTGGAGCGGATCCGCGAACTGGCCGCCGCCGCTCCGCCACCGCTGGACGCGTACGCGGCGCTGCGTCGGCCGGGCGTCGCCGTCATCGCCGAGGTGAAGCGCTCCTCGCCGTCCAAGGGCAAGCTGGCCGAGATCGCCGACCCGGCGGACCTGGCCGGCGACTACGCCGCCGGTGGCGCCCGCGCGATCAGCGTGCTCACCGAGGGGCGCTGGTTCGGCGGTTCGCTGGGCGACCTCGCCGCGGTGCGGGCCGCGGTGAACATTCCGGTACTGCGCAAGGACTTCGTGGTCTCCAGCTACCAGGTACACGAGGCCCGCGCGCACGGCGCCGACCTGGTGCTTCTGATCGTCGCGGCGCTGGAGCAGAACGCGCTGGTCGGCCTGCTGGAGCGGATCGAGTCGCTGGGCATGACCGCGCTGGTCGAGGTGCACGACGAGGAGGAGGCCGACCGGGCCCTGGAGGCCGGCGCGCAGGTGATCGGGGTCAACGCCCGTGACCTGCGTACCCTGGAGGTCGACCGGTCGGTGTTCGAGCGGATCGCGCCGGGCCTGCCGAGCAACGTCGTCAAGATCGCCGAGTCCGGCGTGCGCGGTCCGCACGACCTCATCCGGTACGCCTCCGCCGGCGCCGACGCGGTGCTGGTCGGCGAGGGTCTGGTCACCCAGAAGAGCCCCCGCGAGGCGGTGGCCGAACTGGTCAACGCCGGCAACCACCCCGCGACGCCCCGCCCGGTGCGCTGACCCGCTCCGGTCCCCGTCCCCACCGAGAGGATCCGCCATGAGCGAGCGTGAGCGAGCGAATCGTCTGGCTCAGGGCGGTGGTGCCTCATGGCGAAGCGGAGTGCTGTCATGAGCGAGCGTCAGCCGAGTGCCGGCATGAGCGCCGACTTGGCCGCGCCGGCGGGGCGGTTCCCTGACGCCGCCGGTCACTTCGGCCGCTTCGGCGGCCGGTTCGTCCCGGAGGCGCTGGTCGCCGCCCTCGACCAGGTGGAGACCGCGCACCGCGAAGCGATGGCCGACGAGGCGTTCCTGGCCGAGTTCACCGCCCTGCTGCGGGACTACGCCGGCGCCCCGTCGCTGCTGTACGAGGCCCGCCGCTTCTCCGCCCGGGCCGGCGCCCGGGTGCTGCTCAAGCGGGAGGATCTCAACCACACCGGCGCGCACAAGGTGCGCAACGTGCTCGGCCAGGCGCTACTGACCCGGCGGATGGGCAAGAAGCGGGTGATCGCCGAGACCGGTGCCGGTCAGCACGGCGTCGCCACCGCCACCGCCGCCGCCCTGTTCGACCTGGACTGCGTGGTCTACATGGGCCAGGTGGACACCGAGCGGCAGGCGCTGAACGTGGCCCGGATGCGGATGCTGGGCGCCACCGTCATACCGGTGACGAACGGCTCGCGCACCCTCAAGGACGCGATGAACGAGGCGATGCGGGACTGGGTCGCCAACGTCGACGACACCCACTACCTGATCGGCACCGCGGCCGGCCCGCACCCGTTCCCGGCGCTGGTCCGCGACTTCGTACGGGGCATCGGCGACGAGGCCCGCCAGCAGTGCCTGGACCTGACCGGTGCGTTGCCGGACGCGGTCACCGCCTGTGTCGGCGGCGGCTCCAACGCGCTGGGCATCTTCCACGCCTTCGTCGACGACCCGCAGGTGCGGCTGTACGGCTTCGAGGCCGGCGGCGACGGGGTGGCCACCGGGCGGCACGCGGCCAGCATCACCGGCGGCTCGACCGGCGTGCTGCACGGCACCCGCACGTACGTGCTCCAGGACGAGGACGGCCAGACCGTCGAGTCGCACTCGATCTCGGCCGGCCTGGACTACCCCGGCGTGGGGCCGGAGCACGCCTGGCTGCACGACACCGGCCGGGCCAGCTACGAGCCGGTGACCGACGCCGAGGCGATGGCGGCGTTCGAGCTGCTCTGCCGCACCGAGGGAATCATCCCGGCGATCGAGAGCGCGCACGCCCTCGCCGGCACCCTGGCGGTCGCCCCGAAGCTCGCCGCCGAGCTGGGCCGGCAGCCCACCATCGTGGTCAACCTCTCCGGCCGGGGCGACAAGGACGTGCACACCGCCGGCGGGTACTTCGGCATCCTCGACAAGGAGTGACGCCCCATGAGTGAGCGTCAGCGAGCGAATCATCAGCTCGGTGAGCGGGTAATCCGGCGAAGCGGGGCGACGGCATGAGCGAGCGTCAGCGAGTGAATCATCGGCTCGGCGCCGTGGTGCCTCATGGCGGCCTGGAGCGCAGCGGAGGGCCGGCATGAGCAGGATCGGCGTCGCGTTCGACAAGGCCCGGGCGGACGGCCGGGCGGTGCTGGTCGGCTGCATGCCGGCCGGCTTCCCCACCGTCGAGGGCAGCATCGCCGCGATGAAGGCGATGGTCTCCGCCGGCGTCGACGTGATCGAGGTGGAGATCCCGTACTCCGACCCGGTGATGGACGGGCCGGTCATCCAGCGGGCCAGCGACATCGCCCTGGCCGGCGGCGTACGCACCCGGGACACGCTGCGCATCATCGAGGAGGTCGCGGCCACCGGCGCCCCGGTGGTGACGATGACCTACTGGAACCCGATCGAGCGGTACGGCGTGGACGCGTTCGCCCGGGACCTCGCCGCGGCCGGCGGCACCGGGTTGATCACCCCCGACCTGATCCCGGACGAGGCCGACGAGTGGCTCGCCGCCTCGGACGCGTACGGGCTGGACCGGACGTTCCTGGTCGCGCCGTCGTCCACCGACGCCCGGTTGGCGATGACCGTGGAACACTGCCGTGGCTTCGTCTACGCCACCGCGATCATGGGGGTGACCGGGGCCCGCGCGCAGACCTCGCAGGCGGCGCCGGTGCTGGTGTCCCGGGTGCGGCAGGTCACCGATCTGCCGGTCGGGGTCGGGCTGGGCGTGGGCACCGGGGCGCAGGCCGCCGCCGTCGCCGGGTACGCCGACGGGGTGATCGTCGGTAGCGCGCTGATCCGCTGCCTGCTCGACGCACCCGACCAGGCCGCCGGCCTGTCCGCCCTGCGTTCGCTCAGCGCCGAGTTGGCCGAAGGCGTGCGCACCCCCACCCCCTGACTTCATCCTCACACCCCGAACTCACGCCGATCATGGCCTTTGTGTCGGCCGAATGCGATTGATGTCCGGGTTCGTCGGGGCGCGAGGTGCAAGATCGCGGGGATGGGCGTGAAATGACGTGTGGCGGGCGGGCGGACCGGGGTGACGTTTGGGGGGTCGACAGCGGTAGCCTTGGCACCCGTGAGTCTCGCCTCGCCATTGCCCCTGGCCGCCCTTCCCAGCCCGAGCACCGCCGTCTGGCATCTCGGACCGTTCCCCCTGCGGGCGTACGCGCTGTGCATCATCGCCGGCATCGTGGTGGCCTGCTGGGTCACCGAGCGGCGGCTGCGTCAGCGCGGAGTCGCCCCCGGCGCGGTGCTCGACATCGCCCTCTGGGCGGTTCCGGCGGGCATCATCGGCGCCCGGATCTACCACGTGATCACCTCACCGGCGCCGTACTTCGGCACCGGCGGTGACCCGCTCAAGGTCTTCTACATCCACGAAGGCGGGCTCGGCGTCTGGGGCGCGGTCGCCGGTGGCGCGGTCGGTGCCTGGATCGCCGCCCGGCAGTTGGGTATCCCGCTCGGGGTGGTCGCCGACGCGCTGGCGCCGGGCCTGCCGTTGGCCCAGGCGATCGGTCGGCTCGGCAACTGGTTCAACAACGAGCTCTACGGCGGTCTCACCACCCTGCCCTGGGGCCTGGAGATCCACCGGATGGAGGGCGGTCAAGCCCTCCGCGACGAGACGGGCCAGCCGATTCTCGAGGAGGGGCTCTACCACCCCACCTTCGCCTACGAGGCGCTGTGGAACGTCGGGGTCGCCGCGCTGGTGTTCTTCCTCGACCGCCGGCTGAAGCTCGGCCGTGGCCGGGCGTTCGCGCTGTACGTGATGGGCTACACAGTTGGCCGGTTCTGGATCGAGATGATGCGGACCGACGAGGCCAACACCATCCTCGGGGTGCGACTCAACGTCTGGACCGCGGCGCTGGTGTTCCTCGGCGCCCTGATCTACTTCGTCCGGGTCCGCGGGCCACGGGAGTACCTGATCCCCATCGGCGTGCCGGCCGCGGCCGTGTCGCCGGCCGCCTCCGACGTCTCCCAGGTCGACCTGTCGGCGAAGCGGGCCGGCGCCGAGCCGGCCGTGCCCGAGGGGTACCGGGTGGTCAGCGAGGAGCAGTTCCGGCACTGGCGCGAGACCGGCGAGTCACCGTCCGACCCGGCGGTAGCGGTCGACCCCGCCGGGGACCTGCAGGACGGCGAGCCCGTCGACGTGACGGGGACCACGTCGGTCCCAGCCGGTGACGGTGAGGCGCCCGGGTCCGCGTCGACCCGGCCCGCCGACCGCGACAGCTGAGGCGAGGGAGCGGCGCCATGCGGACCGCGGTGGTGGTCGGCGGGGGCCTCGGCGGCCTGGCGGTCGCCGGTGCGCTCGCCCGATCCGGTTGGCAGGTCACGCTTCTGGAGCGGGCCGACCGGATCCGCCCCGAGCCGACCGCCGTCGTGCTCTGGCCCAACGGGGTCCGCGCCCTGCGCGCCCTGGACCTCGGCGCCGGCCTGGACGCGATCGCCACCCCGCTGCCCGACTGCGGCGTGCGCCGTCCCGACGGGCACTGGCTGGTGCAGCCGCGGCAGACCCCGGTCGAGCGTCTGCCGGTCGTGGTGCACCGGGAGGACCTGCACGACGCGCTGATCGCGGGCCTGGGAGACCGGGTCGAGCTGCGTACCGGGGTGACCGTGCGGACGGTGCGCGCGGCATCGGGCCTGCGCCCAGCGGTCGGCGACGGTCGGCACACGTTCGAGGCGGACCTGGTGGTCGCCGCCGACGGCACCGACAGCGTGGTCCGTCGTCAGCTCGCCCCGGAGGCGGGCGTGGTCAGTTCCGGGTGCGCTGCCTGGCGGGCGGTGATCCCCTGGTACCGGGCACCGAGCCTGACCGCCGGTGAACCCGTCGGTGGCGAGATCCTCGGCGCCGGTTACCGCTTCGTGGCCGCCTCGCTGGGCGAGCGCGGCTCCTCCGGCGCCTCCAGCCGGGGCGGCATCTACTGGATGGCCACCGCGGCCGGCGCACCCCGGCCCGAGCCGCCGGAGACCCAGCTGGCGCTGTTGCGCCGCTGGTACGCCGGTTGGCCCGCACCGGTCGACGAGCTGCTGGCCGCCACCGACCCGGCCGACCTGGTGCAGCAGGAGATCCGTGAGCTGCGTCCGCTGCCGCGGTCGTACGGCTTCCCGGTCGGGCCGGGCGGGGTGGTGCTGCTCGGCGACGCCGCCCACGCCATGCCGCCGCATCTCGGGCAGGGAGCCTGTCTCGCGTTCGAGGACGCCGCAACGCTCGCCGCGCTGCTGCGCGAGTCGCGGCTGCCCGACGCGGTGGTCGCGTACGACCGGTCCCGCCGTCCCCGCGCCGCCGCCGTGGTCCGCCAGACCCGGCGGATGTCCGCCGTGTTGCAGACCCGGGGCCGGCTGGCGTTGCGCGCCCGCGACGCCGCCCTCGGCACCATCACCCCCCGCCTGCTCGGCAGCGCCGCCGCCGTCGCCGCCCAGTGGCGCCCCCCGGCCTGACCCTCGCACCCCCTGCCCCACGCCGTTCATCAGGTTGTGACGGGGGACCCACGGGGGAGGGGCGGGTCAGGGGCGCAGCGGAACGGGTTCCGCGATGCAGGCGGTGCCGACCCGGCGGAAGCCGACGCGTAGGTACACCCGGGCGATTTCTTCGCTGCCGGCGGAGAGGAAGACCAGGTCGGTGCCGTCGGCCAGCAGGGCGCGGGCCAGGGCAGCGGTGACCGCGGCGGCCAGGCCGCGACGGCGGGCGCTGGGCAGGGTGGCGACCCCGGCGATCTCGGCCACGTCGTCCACCCGCATGGCCATGCCGCTGGCCAGTGCGCCCTCGGCTGCGGTGCCGGCCAGCGCCGAAAGCCGGCTGCCGTCGGCGATGCGGGCCCGTTCCTCGTCGAGCGCCGCGACGTCCAGGCCGATGAGGGCGGCGTCACGCTCGGCCGGACCGGCCTCACCGCGGGCGGTGCCGGCCGCACCGAAACCGACCGCCGCGACCGCCCGGCGGGCGGCCACGTCCGCACCGAGCGTCGGCGCGGACGCCGCCAGCAGCCGCACCGGTACGTCGGTGAAGGTCGCCGGGTCGGCCACGGCGGCCGGGTCGAGCACCATCAGCGGGGCCTCCAACACGGCCAGCCCCGCCGAGCGGGCCACCGCGAGCAGCTCCGGGTTGATCTCGTGCACCCACTCCAGGGCCTCGGGCAGGCCCAGTTCCCGCTGCCGGGCCCGGACCGCCGTCAGGTCGGCCAGCGACGGCGGCCGGTCCGCGCCTTGGCGCGGCCGGGCATAGAACGGCCAACCGGGGCCTTCGCGGACGAACAGGACGCAGGCACCGTGATTCTCCGCGCGAGCCACGTCCCGGGGCACCGCGTCGTAGAACCGCTCCAACCGGTCGAGCAGGTCAGCGCGCCGTATATCCACCGCGCGAGACTACATGTCCCAGAGTCTGGACGGTGTGATCAATCCGCACTGGCCTTGCGCACCGCGCCCTAACGTAGACTCAATAGTCCGCAAAGGGCCGACGTCGTCCCGACCATGATCTACCCTGAGTGACGACAGGAGGCCCGGTGGCCTTTGCGTACCCACACCACCCCCAGCCGGCGCCGCGACACGGCCAGGTGACGCCCCCCGCCGGCCTCTACGACGCCTCCCGCGAGCACGACGCCTGCGGCGTGGCCTTCGTGGCGGACCTGCACGGACGGCGCTCCCACACGGTCGTCGCCAACGGCCTCGCCGCACTGTGCCGGCTGGACCACCGGGGTGCCCGGGGTGCGGAACCGAACACCGGTGACGGCGCCGGCATCATGATCCAGGTGCCGGACGCGTTCCTGCGCGCGGTGGTGGACTTCCCTCTGCCCCCGGCCGGCGAGTACGCCACCGGCCTGGTCTTCCTGCCCGACGACGACGCCGCCGAGACCCGCGCCCGGCAGGTGATCGAGAAGTACGCCCTGGTCGAGGGGGCCAACCTGCTCGGCTGGCGGGAGGTCCCGGTCGACCCGTCCGACCTCGGTGCGACGGCCCTGGCGGCGATGCCCCGGGTGCGGCAACTCTTCCTCGCCGCGCGGCGGCTCACCGACACCGCCGCCGGCCCGGCCGGCTCCCCGCTGGGCGGCATCGAGCTGGAGCGGGTCGCCTTCTGCGTACGCAAGCAGGCCGAGCGCGAGTCCGCCGAGCGCGGTGTGCCGGCCTACTTCCCGTCGCTGTCCGGGCGGACCATGGTCTACAAGGGGATGCTCACCCCGGACCAGTTGCCGACGTTCTACCCCGACCTCACCGACGAGCGGGTCGACAGCGCCATCGCCCTGGTGCACTCCCGCTTCTCCACCAACACCTTCCCGTCCTGGCCGCTGGCGCACCCGTACCGCTTCATCGCGCACAACGGCGAGATCAACACCATCCGCGGCAACCGGAACTGGATGCAGGCCCGGGAGGCCCTCCTACGGACCCCGGACCTGCCCGGCAACATCCGCCGGGTCTTCCCGGTCTGCACCCCGGCCGCCTCCGACTCGGCCAACTTCGACGAGGTCCTGGAACTGCTGCACCTGGCCGGGCGCAGCCTGCCGCACGCGGTGCTGATGATGATCCCCGAGGCGTGGGAGAACGACCCCGGCATGCGCGCCGACAAGCGCGCCTTCTACCGATTCCACGCCAGCCTGATGGAACCGTGGGACGGCCCCGCCTCGGTCGCCTTCACCGACGGCGAGATCGTCGGCGCCGTGCTCGACCGCAACGGCCTGCGCCCGGGCCGCTGGTGGCAGACCGCCGACGGCCTCGTGGTGCTGGGCAGCGAGGCGGGCGTGCTCGACCTCGACCCGGCCACCGTGGTCGCCAAGGGCCGGCTCCAGCCCGGCCGAATGTTCCTGGTCGACACCACCGCCGGCCGGATCGTGCACGACGACGAGATCAAGACCGAGCTGGCCGCCGCCCAGCCGTACGCCGAGTGGCTGCACGCCGGCCTGATCGAGCTGGACGAGCTGCCGGCCCGCGAGCACATCGTCTACACCCACGACTCGGTACGCCGCCGCCAGCAGACCTTCGGCTACACCGAGGAGGAGTTGAAGATCCTGCTCGCGCCGATGGCCCGCACCGGCGCGGAGCCGATCGGCTCGATGGGCACCGACACGCCGATCGCGCCGCTGTCCACCCGGCCACGGCTGCTCTACGACTACTTCCACCAGCTGTTCGCCCAGGTCACCAACCCGCCGCTGGATGCCATCCGGGAGGAGTTGGTGACCAGTCTGGCGTCGACCATCGGCCCGGAGGGCAACCTGCTCGACCCCGGCCCGGCGAGCTGCCGGCAGATCGTGCTGCCCTACCCGGTGATCGACAACGACGAGCTGGCCAAGATTCTCTCCATCGACGAGGACGGTGACCTGCCCGGGTTCAAGGCGGTCCGGGTCTCCGGGCTCTACCGGGTCCGCGACGGCGGCGCCGGGATCAAGGCCCGGCTGACCGAGATCTGCCGGCACGTCTCCGAGGCGATCGAGGACGGCGTACGGATCCTGGTGCTCTCCGACCGTGACTCCAACGCCGACCTAGCCCCGATCCCGTCGCTGCTGCTCACCGCGGCGGTGCACCAGCATCTGGTCCGCGAGCAGACCCGCACCCAGGTCGCGCTGATCGTCGAGTCCGGTGACTGCCGCGAGGTGCACCACGCCGCCGTGCTGATCGGCTACGGCGCCGCGGCGGTCAACCCGTACCTCGCCTTCGAGTCGGTGGAGGACATGACCTCCACGGGCGCCCTGGCCGGCGTCGAGCCGCGGGTCGCGATCCGCAACTACGTCAAGGCGCTCGGCAAGGGCGTCCTGAAGATCATGTCCAAGATGGGCATTTCGACCGTGTCGTCGTACTGCGGCGCACAGGTCTTCGAGGCGGTCGGGCTGCACACCCGCCTGGTCGAACGGTATTTCCGGGGCACGCCGAGCACGATCAGCGGCGTCGGGCTGGACGGGATCCACGCCGAGGTCGCCGCGCGGCACGCGCTGGCCTGGCCGGCTCCGGGCGCCCCGGCCGCCGCCCGGTTGCCGGTCGGTGGCGAGTACCAGTGGCGCCGCGAGGGCGAGCTGCACCTGTTCAACCCGGAGACGGTGTTCCTGCTCCAGCACGCCACCCGCAGCCGGCAGTACGACGTGTTCCGCACCTACACCGCCAAGGTCGACGAGCTGGCCGCGAAGGCCGGTTCGTTGCGCGGGCTGTTCCGGCTGCGTACCGGCGAGCTGCCCCCGGTGCCGATCGAGGAGGTCGAACCGGCCAGCGAGATCGTCAAGCGGTTCGCCACCGGCGCCATGTCGTACGGGTCGATCTCGGCCGAGTCGCACGAGACCTTGGCGATCGCGATGAACCGGCTCGGCGGCAAGTCCAACACCGGCGAGGGCGGCGAGGACGTCGAGCGGCTGTACGACCCGGCCCGCCGCTCCGCGGTCAAGCAGATCGCCAGCGGCCGGTTCGGCGTGACCAGCGAGTACCTGGTCAACGCCGACGACCTCCAGATCAAGATGGCCCAGGGAGCCAAGCCCGGCGAGGGCGGGCAGCTGCCCGGCAACAAGGTGTGGCCGTGGATCGCCCGTACCCGGCACGCCACCCCCGGCGTCGGCCTGATCTCCCCGCCGCCGCACCACGACATCTACTCGATCGAGGACCTCGCCCAGCTGGTGCACGACCTCAAGTGCGTCAACCCGGCCGCCCGGGTACACGTCAAGCTGGTCAGCGAGGTGGGCGTCGGTACGGTCGCCGCCGGGGTGGCCAAGCTCAAGGCGGACGTCATCCTGATCTCCGGGCACGACGGCGGCACCGGCGCCTCCCCGCTGAACTCGCTCAAGCACGCCGGCACCCCGTGGGAGCTGGGCCTGGCCGAGGCGCAGCAGACGCTGCTGCTCAACAAGCTGCGCGACCGGGTCACCGTGCAGGTCGACGGCCAACTCAAGACCGGCCGGGACGTGATCGTCGCGGCGCTGCTCGGCGCCGAGGAGTTCGGCTTCGCCACCGCCCCGCTGATCGTCTCCGGCTGCGTGATGATGCGTGTCTGTCACCTGGACACCTGCCCGGTCGGCATCGCCACCCAGAACCCGGTGCTGCGCGAGCGCTTCACCGGCAAGCCGGAGTTCGTGGAGAACTTCTTCCTCTTCCTCGCCGAGGAGATCCGCGGCTACCTGGCCGAGCTGGGCCTGCGCAGCATCGACGAGGCGATCGGCCGCACCGAGCTGCTCGACTTCGCGCCGGCAGTCGAGCACTGGAAGGCCGGCGGGCTCGACCTCGGCCGGGTGCTGCACCTGCCGGAGCTGCCGGAGGGCGCGGCCCGCCGGGGCGTACGGGCCCAGGACCACGGGCTGGAGCTGGCCCTGGACAACGAGTTGATCGCCCTGGCCGAGCCGGCCCTGCGCGGCCCGGCCGACAGCGCGCAGGTCACCCCGGTCCGCGCGGAGGTGGCGATCCGCAACGAGCACCGCAGCGTCGGCGCGATGCTCGGCGGCGAGGTGACCCGCCGGCACGGCGCCGGGCTGCCCGACGACACCGTCGAGTTCACCCTGCGTGGCACCGCCGGGCAGTCCTTCGGCGCGTTCCTGCCGCGCGGGGTCACCCTGCGCCTGCACGGCGACGCCAACGACTACGTCGGCAAGGGCCTCTCCGGCGGCCGGCTCGTCGTCCGGCCGGCCGCGGCGGCACCGTTCGTGGCCACCGACGCCGAACCGGGCCGCCGCGCCGAGGACCAGATCATCGCCGGCAACACCATCCTGTACGGCGCCACCGAGGGTGAGGTCTACCTGCGTGGCCGGGTGGGGGAGCGGTTCGCGGTGCGCAACTCCGGTGCGGTGGCCGTCGTCGAGGGGGTCGGCGACCACGGCTGCGAGTACATGACCGGTGGCACGGTGGTGGTGCTCGGCCCGACCGGGCGTAACTTCGCCGCCGGCATGTCCGGCGGCACCGCGTTCGTCTGGAACCTCGACCGCCGGCTGGTCAACACCGAGCTGGTCGACCTCTCCGCGCCCGGCGATCAGGAGCGGGCCCGGCTGCACGAGCTGGTGCAGCGGCACTTCGCCGAGACCGACTCGGCGGTCGCCGAGCAGCTGCTCAAGCGCTGGCCGGAAGCGGTGGAGGAGTTCACCGCCGTGGTACCCCGGGACTACCGCCGGGTGATGGAGATCATGCGGGCCGCCGAAGCCGCCGGCCAGGACGTCGACGACGCGGTGATGAGCGCACTGGCGGCACCGGCCCCGAGGCCGGCCTCCGCCGACTCGTCCGCGCCGGTTCCGCCCGCCCCGCGGGCGGTTGCCCAGGAGGTGGCTCGTGCCTGACCCGAACGGTTTCCTGCGCTACCCGCGACGGATGCCGACCCGTCGGCCGGTGCCGGTGCGGATCAGCGACTGGCGGGAGGTCTACCCGGCGGCCGGGGAGGAGCTGATCCGCGAGCAGGCCACCCGGTGCATGGACTGCGGCATCCCGTTCTGCCACAGCGACACGGCCGGGTGCCCACTGGCGAACCGGATCCCGGACTGGAACGACCTGGTCCGTACCGGCAACTGGGACGCGGCCGCGGAGTCGCTGCACGCCACCAACAACTTCCCGGAGTTCACCGGCCGGCTCTGCCCGGCGCCCTGCGAGGCCGCCTGCGTGCTCGGCATCGGCGGAGGTGAGCCGGTGACCATCAAGCAGGTCGAGGTGGAGATCGCCGACGCGGCGGTGGCGCGAGGGCTGGCACCCCGCCCGGTACCGGCACCGTCCGGCCGGTCGGTCGCCGTGGTCGGCTCCGGGCCGGCCGGGCTCGCCGCCGCCCAGCAACTGGCCCGCGCCGGTCACGCCGTCACCGTGTACGAGCGTGACGACGCGATCGGCGGCCTGCTGCGGTACGGCATCCCCGACTTCAAGCTGGAGAAGCGGCACATCGACACCCGGCTGGCCCAGCTGAGTGCCGAGGGGGTGGTGTTCCGCACCGGTGTGAACGTCGGCGTCGACGTCACCGCCGAGCAGTTGCGTGCCGAGCACGACGCGGTGCTGCTCGCCTGCGGGGCGTTGCAGGGCCGGGACACCGACACCCCGGGCCGGCAGTTGCGGGGCGTGCACCAGGCGATGGCGCACCTGGTGGCGGCCAACCGGGTGGTCGCCGCGGCCGGCGACGGCCGGCCCGCCGTGGCCGCACTGCCGGACGGTACGCCCATCGACGCGGCCGGCAAGCACGTGGTCATCATCGGCGGCGGCGACACCGCGGCGGACTGCCTCGGGGTGGCGCACCGGCAGGGCGCGGCCGGCGTACACCAGCTGGACCTGTACCCGCGGCCGCCGCAGGCCCGCGACGAGGCCCGCGACCCGTGGCCGACCTGGCCGTGGATCCTGCGCGAGTACGCGGCCCACGAGGAGGGCGGCGAGCGGGTCTTCGCGGTTGCCGTGCAGGAGTTCGTCGACGACGGCACCGGCGCGGTGCGGGCGGTGCGGATCGCCGAGGTGACCGTGGAGAAGCGGGACGGCCGGCGCATCGTCACCACTGTCCCGGGTACCGAACGGGAGTTGCCGGCCGATCTGGTGCTGCTGGCGATCGGCTTCGAGGGCACCGAGGACCAGCCGCTGCTGGCCCAGTTCGGGGTGACCCGCAACGTCCGGGGCGCGATCGACGCCCGGACGGACTGGCAGACCGACGCCGACGGCGTCTTCGTCGCCGGCGACATGCACCGGGGCGCCTCGCTGGTGGTCTGGGCGATCGCCGAGGGCCGGGCCGCCGCCGCGGCGATCCACGCCTACCTCGGCGCCCCCGGCACCCTCCCGGCACCGGTCGACCCCGCCGCCCACCCGCTGACGGTGTAAGGAAGGGCCCCCTGTTAACGCCTGGCGTAGAGCAGGGGGCCCCTCTTAACACCCGTCGACCCGGCGACCGAACCCGCAGGCCAGACTGCTCGCGGCGCGACGCTGCCGGCACGTCCGTGATCGACGGGGTCACGGTGGTGAGTCGGCTCACGGATTGCAGCGAATCCGGCTGATTGCGGTCAGACTTGGCGGCTGCCGGAGCGCCAGGCGGTTCGGCTTGGTCATGCCACCGTCTGGGGAGGTTCGCCGTGGCGTTCGCTGCCACGTTCGCCGCGCTGCGCCACCGCAACTACCGCATCTGGGCCGCCGCCGGGCTCGTGTCCGTGGTCGGCACCTGGATGCAGGTGCTCGGGGTCAACTGGTACGTGCTCGCCGAGACCGGTTCGGCGACCTCCATGGGCCTGGCGGTCCTGCTCCAGGCCATCCCGATGCTGCTGCTCGGCGTCTGGGGCGGGGCACTGGCCGACCGGCTGCCCGCCCGGCCGCTGCTGATCGCCGCGCAGGTGGCGCACGCGGCGCTGGCCGCCGGGCTGGCGGTGGTGGCTTTCACGGGTGCCGGCGGCCTCCCGGCGATCTTCGCGATCTCCCTGGCCACCGGGGCGGTGTCCGCCATCGAGGGACCGGTCATGGGACGCTGGTGCTCCACCCTGGTGGACCGGGAGAGCCTCGGCAACGCCCTGGCGCTCGGCTCGCTGACCCACTCCGCGGGGCGCATCCTCGGCATGAGCGCCGGTGCCGTCGTGGTCGCCGTCGTCGGCCCCGGGATGCTGTTCACCATCAACGCCGCGAGTTTCCTCGCCGTGGTGGCGGCCCTGTTCGCCGTACGCGAGCGGGAGCTGTACACCGGCGAGCCGGCGACCGCCACCGAGGCGGCCGACGGCAGCATCCGGGCCGGCTTCCGGTACCTGCTGCGCCAACCGGTGGTGCTCGTCGCGCTGGCCCTGTCCTTCGTGCTCGGCAGCCTCGGGCGCAACTACCAGGTGACCATGGCGGCGATGAGTGACGGGCCGCTCCGGGCCGGGGCGTCCGGCTACGGCCTGCTGTCCACCGTCTTCGCGGTCGGCACCGTACTCGGGGCGCTCCTCGCCGCCCGTCGGCGGGAACTGGGCTACGCCATGCTCGTCGGTGCCGGCCTGCTGGCCAGCACCCTGCAGATCGTGGCCGGCGTGACCCCGGGCACGCTGAGCTTCGCCGCGGTGATCCTGCCGATCGCCGCCGCGGCCGTGGTCATCGACACCACCGTCAGCACCCGCGCGCAGCTCGACACCGACTACGCGATGCGCGGCCGGGTGCTCGCCGCGCTGGGGATCACCGGCTCGGTGGCGGCTGCGGTCGGCGCGCCGCTGCTCGGCTGGCTCTCCGAGCATGCCGGCCCGCGGCAGACCCTGGTGCTGGCCGGCGCCGTCACGGCGGTGGCCACCGTGGTGGCGGGCGCGGTGCTGGACCGGCTGCGCGGTCGTCGGCTGCGCCGGCGGGTCAACCTGGTGCTGACCGGGCCGGCGGTGCGGCGCCCGGTGCGTCGGGTGGCGGCCACGGCGGCACGCGTGGTGTGGCCGGCGTCGGCCGTCGCCCGGATGGTGCGCCCCGCGCGCGGCGCTGCCCCGGCCCGGCCGGTCGCGTCACCGGCCGTCGCCCGCCCCCGCCCCGCCGGGGCTCCCGCCGGGGCGCGATCCGCCCGTCGCAGCCGGACGCCGTAGCGCCCGACTTCGGGCTCGTTCGAAGCCTAGTTCGAGCGCTGCCGTCCCGGCGTGTCGTGCGGCCGAGCCGTCAACGCTCAAGGCAACCGGCCGGCGCGGGCCTGGTTCCGGGTCGCGGCGTCCGACACGTCCGGTTCGGGGCTGTGCCCGCGTCGGCGCGGTCCGTTAGGGTTTACCGACCAGACGGCCGTCGGCGGAGGGGCAGAGGTTGGGCACGCTCGCGTCGGCGTACGGGCAGGCGGTCGCCGCCCACCGGGCCGCCCGGGCCCATCTCGAAGCCGCCCGCGACGCGCTGCGTACCCCCGGGCCGTCCACACCGGCGGCCGACACCGACCTGCTCGACCGGCTGGCCCGGGTCGGTGCCGCGCTGGCCACCCCGACCCCGGGTGCCCGGCTGGCCGACCGACCCGTGCCGGTACGCGTCGGCGAGGCAGTCACCTCCGGCGGCGGATTCCCCGTCCTGTTGCCGCTCGGCGCCGGGCATCACCTGGCGGTCGACGCCGACGCCCGTGACCCGGTGGTGGCCGGGCTGCTGCGGGCGCTTGTCCTGCGGCTGCTGGCCACCGCCGAGCCCGGCGGCGGCCGGGTCGCCGGGCTGGACACCGCTGCCCTCGGCGCGACCTTCGGTCCACTGCGCCCGTTGGTCGACGCCGGCGTCGTCGACGCGCCGGCCATCAGCGAGCCGGAGGTCGCCGCGCTGCTGGACGACGCCGAACAGCATGCCCGCGCCGCCCGGCAGGCCGACCGGCCGGACCAGGAACTGTTGGTGGTGGTCGCCGCGTCCGTGCCGCCACCCCGCGAGGCCGCCCGGCTCGCCGCGCTCACCCACGCCGGACCCGCCGCCGCGGTCTGCGTCCTGCTCGGCGGATGGCCGCCGGCCACGCCGGACGAGCCGGCGCTACGGCTGGGCGCCACCACCCGGCTGTCGCTGATCGACCGGTACGCCCGGGTCGGTGACCCGCCCGGCACCCCGTTCAGCGCCGACGGCAGCGGCCTGGCCGCACCGGTGCTCCTCGACGGCGACCCGCCGCCGGCCTCGGTCGCCGCGCTCGCCGGCCACCTCGGCGAGGCCGCCCGGCGTGGTTCGGTGGTCGGGTTCGCCGACCTGCTTCCCGGGCAACGGTGGGCCGCCTCGGCCCGCGCCGGCCTGCGTACGGTGGTGGGCCGCGCCGGACGGGACCGGTTCGCCATGGGCTTCGACGACACCACCCCGCACTGGCTGGTCGGTGGGCGTACCGGCGCCGGCAAGACGGTCTTCCTGCTCGACGTCCTCTACGGGCTGGCCGCCCGCTACTCCCCGACCGAGTTGCAGCTGTACCTGCTCGACTTCAAGGAGGGAGTGAGCTTCACCGAGTTCGTTCCCACCGGCCGTGACCCGTCCTGGCTGCCGCACGCCCGCGCGGTCGGGATCGAGAGCGACCGCGAGTACGGCGTCGCCGTGCTGCGCGAGCTGCGCCGCGAACTGCACCGGCGGGCCACCGCGCTGAAGCGGCACGGCGTCACCAAACTCGCCGACCTGCCCGCCGACACCGCGGTACCGCGGATCGTCGCCGTGATCGACGAGTTCCAGGTGCTGCTCGCCGGCAACGACCCGATCGCCCGCGAGTCCGTGGACCTGCTGGAGGAACTGGCCCGCAAGGGCCGCTCGTACGGCGTGCACCTGGTGCTGGCCAGCCAGAGCACGACCGGGATCGAGGCGCTCTACGGCCGCGCCGAGGCGGTTTTCGGCCAGTTCGCGTTGCGGGTGGCGTTGCCCGGCGGCGGGGGAGTGCTCGACCAGCTCAACGACGCGGCGGCGACGCTGCCGGTCGGCTCGGCCGTGGTCAACACCGCCGCCGGAGCACCCGGCGCGAACACGGTGGTCCGCTTCCCCGACGCGCACGCCGCCACCGGCGACCTGACCCGGTTGCGGCACGAGTTGTGGCAGGCCCGCCCGGCGGGCGCCCGGCCACCGTCGGTGTTCCGGGGGTACGACACCGCACGGGTCGACGACGACGCCACCTTCACCGGGCTGCGCCCCGGCGGCCGGCGCCCGCTCGCCCTGGTCGGCCGGACGGTCGACGTGGACGGCACCACCGCGCTGTTCATCATGGACACCGCCCCCGGCCGGCACCTGGCCGTGGTGGGCACCTCGGCCGCCGGTGCCGACGTGTTGCGTGCCGCGGCGCTGAGCCTGGCCCGGCAGCACGCGCCGGGCGAGGCGGCCTTCCTGCTCGCCCCGCTGGTCGCCGCCGCCGACCCGGCCGCCGACGACACCGCCGCCGCGCTGACCGCCGCCGGGCACCGGGTGGACCGGCTCGACGCCGCCGCGCTGCGGGCCCGGATCAGCACCCTCGCCACCGGAACGGGCGACTCCGGGGGTACGCCGCCGGGGCGCAGCTACCTGGTGGTGTTCGGGATGGACGCGGCCGCTGGACTGCTCGCCGAGACCGATCCCGCCACCTTCCGCTCCGGCCACGACGACCTGCGCGCCCTGCTGCGCCAGGGGCCCGGCCACGGGGTGCACCTGCTCGGCTGGTGGCGCGGGCTGCGCCGGCTCGCCGACGACCTCGGGGGCACGCAGAACCGAGACGACGTCGCCTGCCTGGTCGCGTTGAACGTGCCCGGCGCGGAACTCGGCCTCCACCTCGGCATGCACGACCTGGCGTACACGCCCCGGGCCGACCGGGCGCTGCTGGTCGACCGGCACGACCACCGGGTCCGGTTGATCGTGCCGTTCGCCCGGGACGGGCACGGATCCGACGGGCAGGAGTGAGGGTGTCCACCTTCGACGAGTACGCCGCGTTGGCCCGTCACCTGTCCACGCGGCAGCGCGCGGACGAGCAGGGCGCCGCCGCCGAGGCCGAACGCCGGCGCGACCTGGGCGCGGCCGTGGAGTACCTCGACCGGCGGCTCACCGCCCAGGGGCAGCGTCTCGACCAGCTGGGTCGGACGATCGGCGTCCCGCCACCCATGTCCGGCTCCTCGGCCCCACCGGGCGTCCCGCCCGCATCCGGCCCGTCGGGCCCGCCGGTGTCGGCGCCACCGGCGCCGCCGGGCGTTCCGCCAGTGTCCGGGCCGCCCGCGCCGCCCGGTTCGCCGCCGAGCCGGTTCGGGCCGGGCGCACCCCTGTCCACGTCTGGAGCCTCGGGCAGTGGCCCGGGACCGGGGACGGTGGGGACCGGCGGCGCAGCCGCCGCGCCGGGGCTGGCGGGGGTCGGGGCGTACCCCGAGGTGGGTGTGGGGGAGTCGAGCCGGGCGTTGCCGGTGGCCGTGAGTCCGGCGGCGGCCGGGGTGCCAGCCCAGCGGGCCGGTGAGGTCGACCCGGCGACGGAGCTGGAGCTGGCGCGGCGCTGGGCCGACGAGGCCGACCGGCACGCGCAGCAGGCGGAGCTGCTCGCCCAGCGGCCGGCGCTGCTGCCGGGCTGGTCGCCGATGGCCCGGGCGGTCGCCGTCTACCTCGCCTGCGCCGGCGTCTCGGTGGTACTCATGCTGCTCCTGGGGCTCGCCTCCGACGTCGGCGTGGTCGGCTTCGGCACCCTGGTCGCCTGGATGTGCGCGGGCCTGCCCGCGGTGGCGCTGGTCGGCGGCTGGCTGGTGCTGGGCCGCTGGGGCCGGCCCGCCGCCGGCGCCGCCACCCCGCCCCGTTATCCGGTGCTGGGTTTCCTGCTCTGCTTCCTGGCCGTCCCGCTCGCCTACTGCGGCTACCTGCTGCTCGTCCGCACGCTGCGCTGAGCTGGCCGGACCCGATCCGGCATCGAGCACGACGTTCAGCCCCATCAGGACACTTCCGCACCAGGGTCCCCGCCTCGTACGCTCCCCAGTGGTCACTGCTCGTGCCAGTGGGGCAACGATGGGAGGGCGTGTGAGCGCAGCGGAGATGATCGCCAGGCTGGCGGCAGCCGCGCAGAAGCTGGACGAGGCGAAGGCGAAGTCGGCCGCCGCTGCCCAGGACGCGGCCGAGGCGCGGCAGCTCGTCGCGGGCGCGTTGCAGGGTGTCGCCGCCGGGCCGCTGATCAGCATGATCGACTCGTACCGGCAGGCGCTCGCGCAGGCCGCCCAGGGCGGTGAGCCCGCCAAGCAGCACGTCCAGGAGACGATCGCCAAGGTCCGCGCACTGGGAAACTGACCATGGGCGGTGGGCAGATCACGAGGGCGGGTGGCGGTTCGGCCATCTGGACAAGACGGAGGCGGCTGGGTGGGTGACGTGACGCGTGACGGCGGCGTGCTGGACGGGTTCCGCGTCGGGTATGTACCGGACGGCGTGGGCGACGAGGTGTCGGACTTCGCCACGGAGTGGGAGGACATCCACTTCGCCAGCCGGTTCTGGGAGCGCCAGACACCCGACGGCTACCGGGCGGACCTGCGGGTCCACGTGCTGCGCGGAGAGCGGCTGACCGACCTCGAAGCCCTGCGGACCTTCCTCGCCGACTATCACGAGCGGGACCCCGACGGGTGGCGGCTGACCGAGTTTCAGCACGAGGACGGCCCGGGTCTGATGGATGATGCGCAGGCGTTCTGGTCGGCCGAGCCGGGCGTCGCCGTGAACGTCCTGGTCGACCCGGAGCAGGTTGACCGGGAGGAGTTGCTCGCCGTCGCGCGTGCCATCGCGGCGCGGCGCGGGTGAGCCGGATCCGGCGCAAACAAAGCGGGACGGCGCCATATCGTGTCACCGGCGAGCCCGCCACGCCGACCGCAGCGGGACGGGGTTGCGGGCGGGCGGTCGACGCGGTACGCCATGCTTGCGCAGATCTGCCGATGGCTCCGGGTGCCGACCCGGCGGCGGACTGAGAGTCGAGGATGGAATGGAATTCTTGACCAGCCCCGAGCTGTGGATCGCGTTCGCGACCCTGCTCCTGCTGGAGATCGTGCTGGGCATCGACAACGTCGTGTTCATCTCGATCCTGTCCGGCCGGCTGCCTGAGCATCAGCAGGCCCGCGCCCGGACGATCGGCATCTCGCTCGCCCTGATCACCCGCCTGCTCCTGCTCGCGTCGCTGTCCTGGATCATCGGCCTGACCGCGCCGTTGTTCACCGTGGCCGGCCAGGAGATCTCCGGGCGGGACCTGATCCTGCTGCTCGGCGGGTTGTTCCTGGTCGGCAAGGCGACGTACGAGATCCACGAGCACCTGGAGGGTTCCGACCACGCCCGGTCGGGCAAGGCCGTCTCGTTCGGCGTGGTCATCGCGCAGATCCTCGTGTTGGACGTGGTCTTCTCGCTCGACTCGGTGATCACCGCGGTCGGCATGGTCGACGAACTCGCCATCATGGTGGCCGCCGTGGTCATCGCGATGATCATCATGCTGGTCTCCGCCGCCGCGGTCAGCAACTTCGTCAACCAGCACCCGACGGTCAAGATGCTGGCCCTGTCGTTCCTGCTGATCATCGGCGCGAGCCTGATCGCGGAGAGCTTCGACCAGCACATCCCGAAGGGTTACGTGTACGGTCCGATCGCTTTCTCGATCTTCGTGGAGTTCCTCAACCTGCGGGTACGGGCGCGGCAGCGGCGCCAGCAGGAGGCGCTGCCGGTGCAGTTGCACCCGACGTACGTGAAGAGCGGTCCGGCGCGGCCCGAGCCCGAGCCGGAGCCGGAGGCGACGCCGGCCGGCTGACGCCGCGCGGTCCTCGACGCCGCACGCGCCCTGCCCGGGTGCGTGCGGCGTCTGTCGTCTATGGACGAATCGGGTGGGATCCCAAGATGCCTGGTGGGGCAACTGCTACCCGCGCGTAACTTTTCATTGACGTTTCTAGATTGTGACGGGCATCATCAATTCACGGTCGATCGGACACCCACCGCCTCCACCCGGCAACCCCGGGATCCCCTTGGGAGGTGCAGCGATGCTGCTCCGAAAGGCTGCCCCCGTCCTCGCCCTCACCCTCACCGCCGTCCTGTTCGCTCCAACCGCCGCCGCTCCGGCCTCCGCTGCCCCGGCCACCACCAAGGCCAGCGCCGTCCCGGCCACCGCCGAGGCCGCCGCAAGCGACGACGGCCTGCGGGCCCTCGCCAACGCCAACCCGGTCATCGTCGTCGGCGGGCTCAGCGGCTTCGCCGCGGCGTACGAGCCGCTCGCCGCCCGGCTGCGCGCCGACGGCTACCGGGTCTGGATCTACGAGCTGCCGAACCTGGGGCTCGGCGACATAGTCGCCTCCGCCGGCGCCCTGCGTGGCTTCGTCGGGCAGGTCCGTTCCGCCACCGGCGCGGCCAAGATCGATGTGGTCGCCCATTCCGAGGGCGGCCTGGTATCCCGCTACTACATCAAGAACCTCGGCGGTGGAGACGCCGTCGGGCGCTATGTCAGCCTGGGCACTCCGCAGTACGGCACGTACGTCGCCAACATCGTGACGTTCCTCGGACTGGGCAGCTGCGCCGGCATCGTCGCCTGCCAGCAGATGACGATCGGCTCGTCGTTCCTCGCCGCGCTCAACGCCGGCGACGACACCCCGGGACAGGTGCGCTGGACCACCGTACGCACCTGGCAGGACGAACTGGTCCGGCCGGTCGACAACGCGACGCTGGCCGACGGGGCGACCAACGTGCTGATCCAGTCCCGGTGCCCGCTGCGGGTCGTCGGGCACCTCGGCCTGGTGCTCGACGGCACCACGTACACGGTGATCCGGCAGGCGTTGCGGGACGCGACGATCAACCCCAACTGCTTCGCCCTCTAAGGCTTGTGTCGAGGTCACAGCCCGGCTGCGCCGGCCCAGGTGACGGGCAGCGTTGGAGGTCGGTCCGCCGCCTGGGCCTCGCCCCGAGTTGCCCCGGGACTTCGACACGCCCTTACGCCCCTGCCTCGGTAGGGGCGTAAGGGGCCGAGTGCGGGTACGTCGCAGGCGACTCTTCCGGCCACAATTGCAGTGAGCGTCCGAAACGGCGGTGCGGGTGAAAGCGCCGCGGCGCCGCCATCAGAACATCCACGATGTGGCTAATGTCCGCGGTGAGGCATCGCGGTCCTCTCCTCTGCCACCGAAGATGGTCAACCGTCGGTGCTTCACCGTGTTCGGCGGTCGAACACTCATCCACACCGACCCCATCCGGCGCGACTCAGCAATCCGAGGGTCGAGGCGCTGCCGTCCATACGTTGACAAGCATCATTGGCCATGGCAGGCTTCGATCAAGCCGTTGTCTAAACAGGACGGGGAAGGCAAATGGCCCATAATCGACGACTGTCCAGACGCTCAGTGATTTCCGGGTCGGCAGCTGCGGCGGCGGGTGTCGCCGGTGCCGCGATGGTAGGTGTAGACGCCGCCGGGGCCGCGCCTCGGCTGCAGCCCTCCGGTCGAGCTCACACTGCGAGGGTCATCAGGAGTTTCGGCGATACCGCCGAGGTGGAGGTGCTCTCCGTCGGCGGTGCGATTCTGTCCACGCAGGTGGCGCCGGTCTCAGGGTTCCCGGACGGGTGGCAACTCCGGCCCGGTGACCGGGTGATTCTGACCGGTGTGCTAGACGGAGCCAGCCCGTTGACCATCATGCCCTTGGTGGAGTCGGTCCGAGGCCGTGTCGAGCAGGGCGCGGGACGCGTCGCCCGGATCGGTGGCCAGGAACTCAAGCTGCGTCCGGGTGCGGTGGTCCAGCGAAGCGCAGTGACCGAGGAGTCCATCGCCTTCTATGTCGCGAACGATGTTGATGACGCGTTGTCGTGCGTCAGCATCAAGCCGGTTTCCGCATTCGCGAACCCGTAGGCCTCCTAGACCTTCTCACTGTGCGAGGAATTGCGATGAACGAGCTGATCCCCCATGTTCAGAATCAGGAATCCAGCCGAGCGGCCGCTGAACCGGCAACTGCTGGTCGTCGGGGCTTCGTGAAGTACCTTGCCGTCGGAGGAACGGCGATCGTGTCCGGGCTGTCCAGCGTCCTCTCCACCGCCACTCCCGCCTCCGCTGACCCTCTCGGATCGCCGTGTTGCTCACTTGCTAGTAGCAGACAGTGTTCCGGTACCTGCGAGAGATACTCCTGCCCCAGTGGCTGGTACAAGAAGATGTGGTACTGCATAGCAGGTACTCGTGTTATCGGGTGCGGGGAATGCCAATCCAGAAATTCCGACTGCTGGAATGGCGGCACATATAATTGCTCGATATGGTGGGACGATGCTCGCTGCTAAGGTGATGCGGCGGGGTTCGCGTTGATTCTTCTTTCCGCCACCGTCACCTGCGTCGTGGCGGCGGTGTTAATCGTCAGCGGCGTGGAGAAGCTTCGTACCCGTGAAGCCTTCTCCACGACGTTACATAATCTCATGCTGCCGGCCGGTGTCGTACCACCGCTGCTGTTCTTGGTCCCAGCGGCCGAACTCGCCACAGCGCTCGGTCTTATGTTGGCGCCCGAGGCGATGTGGCCTCCAGTCGGCGTCGCTATTCTCGGCACGGCCTTCGCCGCCGCCGGCCTGCTGAGCCTGCGCCTCGACCAGCCCGTTGTCTGCTCGTGCTTTGGTGCGGCGACCGACGGAGTTCTCGGTTGGAAGCAGATCCGCCTGCTTCCAGCGTGGCTGGCCACGGCGATCCTGGTCAACCAGGCTCCGGCGCCATGGTCGATCTCACAAGGCTTCCAGCTGTTGGCCCTAGTCGTCGTCGGCTCCTGTGCGCCGTACGCGGTAAAGGTGGTCCGGTCCTGGCACCATGATGCGGCCCATCGCCGGGCGGTCGAGGAGGCCTCGGGGACACGCGCAGACATCGTTGTGGGTCTTCACGCGATTGAGGGAAAGCGATGACGATAGCTCTGTCGATTGCCGTGGTGCTGCTGGGAACGCTACTCCTGCTGCTCCTCGGTTCTCAGGTCGAGATGTACCGAAGCATCGAGCAACTACGGGAGTACGGCGGTCTGGTCGACCGACCGATACCACTCGACGTGCCGAGCGATCGGACACCGTCCAGCGTCGGCCTGCCGGCGGCGCTGGACACGGCGGTTCGGGGCGTGGTGCTGCTGCTGTCGGATCGGTGCGGCACGTGCCGTTCGCTCGCCGCTTCCCTGGACGGTAGGGTCAATCCCGACCTGTTCCTGGTTGTCGAGCCTGGCAAGGGCGCGAGCGGTGCCAGCGATCTGATGGTCAGCTATCAGTTGGACCCGGAGCGGACCGTGATCGATCGCGAGGGCGATATCGCCAGCGGTCTGGGGCTCAAGGTGACGCCAGCTGCCGTGGTCATCGAGAACGGGCGGATGACACGCGCCAGTTCCGTCCCGTCGAGTCGGCAGCTTGAGGTCATTCTGTCCTCCGTGGGCGCCAAGGCCGGTTCCCTGCAGACGACGGTGGCGTCGGAGAGCGCATGACGTCGTACTCCGACCTTGTCGTCCCGGTCATGCTGCTCCTCGCCACGACGGCCGGGTTCGCTCAACTGTTCAGCCCTTGAGGCGTGTCCTTTGTGGGGATGCTACGCCCGTTGGCTGTCAGCGGCCCACACCCTCTGGGTCAGGGGGAGCATTCACTTGCCCAGCGTCTCCGCGGAGCTGGGATGCCGACCGCAGCACTGTGTGCCGGATTCCTGGTGTCGGCAACCCTGACCTTCGCCGTCGCGAGTTTCGTCGGATTGGCCCTCGGCGTGCACCTCCTGCCGGCGAAGGTGCGCCTGTTCGCGGCGCTGCTCTGCTGTGTTGCGCTGGTCGTGCTCGATGTTTGGGCGCTGCGCCGGCGCTCGATGTGCCCGGTCACGTTCCGGCGTCAGACGCCGAAGAACCTGGTCTTCCGCTATGGCGACACCCGGGGCGCGCTGATCTGGGGGCTGGACACCGGACTGGCCGTGACGACCTTCCGTGTCTCGGCCGTCACTTGGGCGCTGATCGGACTCGGACTGCTCAATGTGGCGCCGTGGTGGCAGGGCTTCGCGTACGGAGTGGGCTTCTGTCTGCCGATCGCGGTCGCCATCCTCTTGGTGCCACGTAGGCGAGACCATCAGGACGGCACGCCACGTGAGCCGTACTGGATCTCGACGATGCTGAACCGGCGCCGTGGAATCGTGCAGGGTGCTGCGCTGTTGACCGCGATCGGCAGCTGTGCCGCTGTGGCGGTGGCCGTCGCCTCCTGAACCGAGCGCGACATACTCTGCGGCAGCCGGGTCGATGAGTGCACTTCGGGATGCGCGGCGGACTGACGGTGTAGACCGCGGGCCCGTCCTGCTGGCGCAATCCGATGGCCTGACGGCAAGCCGGACCGGATTGGCCGAGCGCCCGGTACGCCCGGGCGGCTCGTGGGACGCTGGACGGTGCCGCCGCGTGCCGCCGCCCCGCGTCGGCGGGCCGCGGAAGGGAACGCCATGACAGGAGAGCCACAGGTCGACTTCGCGCTCGACACGTACGAGTGCATCGTGCTCTATCCCGGCGCGGCCGGGCGGGCGCTGCCCGCCGAGACCATCCAGCGGTTGCAGGCCGAGCACGCCGAGCACATGACGGCGATGCAGCGGCGGGGGATCATCCTGGTCGCCGGTGCGGTGGACGGCCAGGCTCGGGAGCCGGACCCGCCGCTCGGGTTCGGTCTGGCCCGTACCGGCTCGGTCGACGACATCCGCAGCGTGATGGAGGCCGATCCGGCGGTGCAGGCCGGGCTCTACCGGGTGGACGTGATGACCTTCCTCTGCCCGGCCGGTTCGCTGGAGTTCCCGCTGGCCAAGACCGAGAGCTGAACCGGTCGACGGGTTACGGACTGTGATCCGACTCTCACGGCTGGTTGTCGGTGTGGAGCACCTCGGCACCCCGTGGCGGCAGGGGCGTACCATTCCGGCGCGCGGTCGCTGTTGCCCGCCATCGACGTCCGGTGCGGTTCTGCCCGCCGGCTGCGCGCGTACGCCGCGCGCCGTTGGACAATTGTTCCGCTGTGCGCAAGGGGTCGGCCCGTGGTTCGACCTGGAGGAGAGACTAGCCTGATGGGCGTGACACGCCGCGCGAAGATCGTCTGCACTCTTGGCCCCGCCACCTCGTCGCCCGAGCGCATCCGAGGGCTCGTCGAAGCCGGCATGAACGTGGCGAGACTCAACTTCAGCCACGGCAGCCACGCCGATCACGAGGCGATGTACCGGCTCGTCCGGGAGGCGGCCGAGGCGGCCGGCCAGCCGGTGGCGATCCTGGCCGACCTGCAGGGGCCGAAGATCCGGCTGGGCCGGTTCGCCGAGGGCCCGCACGAGTGGCGTACCGGCGACTCGGTGGTGATCACCGGAGACGACATCCTGGGTACCAAGGAGCGTGTCTCCTGCACCTATCGCAAGCTGCCGCAGGAGGTCAAGCCCGGTGACCGCCTGCTGATCGACGACGGCCGGGTCGCTGTCGAGGTCACCGACGTCACCGGCAACGACATCCGGGTGCTGGTCACCGAGGGTGGGCCGGTCAGCAACAACAAGGGCGTCTCGTTGCCCAACGTGGCGGTCAGCGTGCCCGCCCTGTCCGAGAAGGACGCCGACGATCTGCGGTTCGCCCTCGGCCTCGGGGTCGACCTGGTGGCGCTCTCCTTCGTCCGCTCCGCCGACGACATCAAGCTGTGTCACGCGATCATGAGCGAGGCCGGCGTGCACCGGCCGGTGCTGGCCAAGGTCGAGAAGCCGGAGGCGGTCGACCATCTCGAGGCGATCGTGCTCGCCTTCGACGGGGTCATGGTCGCCCGCGGTGACCTCGGCGTGGAGTTGCCGCTGGACGAGGTGCCGCTGGTGCAGAAGCGCGCCGTGCAGCTGTGCCGGGAGAACGCCAAGCCGGTCATCGTGGCCACCCAGATGCTCGACTCCATGATCGAGAATTCGCGGCCGACCCGCGCCGAGGCGTCCGACGTCGCCAACGCCGTGCTTGACGGCGCCGACGCGGTGATGCTCTCCGGCGAGACCAGCGTGGGCAAGTACCCGGTGCTCACGGTCAGCACCATGGCCAAGATCGTCAGCACCACCGAGTCCGGGTCGATCGCCGTGCCCCGGCTCCAGCACGACCCGCGTACGCACGGTGGCGCGCTCACCGTCGCGGCCTCCTCGATCGCCCGGGCCATCGGCGCCAAGGCGCTGGTCGCGTTCTCCCAGACCGGCGACACCGTGCGGCGGCTGAGCCGGCTGCACTGCGACCTGCCGCTGCTGGCCTTCACCCCGGTGCCCGAGGTGCGCAGCCAGCTCGCCCTCTCCTGGGGCGTGGAGACCTTCCTGATGCCGTTCGTGCAACACACCGACGACATGTTCCGCCAGGTCGACCAGGCGCTGCTCGGGCTGAACCGGGGCAACCCCGGCGACTACGTGGTGATCGTCGCGGGTAGCCCGCCCGGCACCCCCGGCTCGACGAACACCCTGCGGGTGCACCAGCTCGGGTCGCTGGTCGATGCGGCGTCCGCACGGGCCTTGCAGTGACCGATGGCGAGGTGGCCGTCGGTCAGGCCGCCGTCGACCAGCTGCTGGAGGTGCTCGACCTCGAGTCGACCGGCACCATGTCGTTCCGGGGGATGAGCCCGCCGGTCGGCCCGCAGCGGGTGTACGGCGGCCAGGTCGCCGGCCAGGCCCTCGTCGCCGCCGGCCGCACCGTCGCCCCGGAACGGCTGGTCCACTCGTTGCACGGCTACTTCGTGCGGGCCGGTGACCCGGCGGAGCCGATCGAGTACGAGGTGGAGAACGTCCGCGACGGCCGCTCCTTCTCGGTGCGCCGGTCGGTCGCGCTCCAGCACGGCGAGCCGATCTTCTTCATGTCGGCCTCGTTCCAGCGGCCGGAGGAGGGGCTTGACCACCACGCCCCCATCCCGCCGGACGTGCCCGGCCCGGAGCTGGTCCCGACGATGGCCGACCGGCTCGCCCGCTACCCGGAGCGACTCGGCATCTGGGGGCAGATACCCCGACCGATCGACGTCCGCTACGTCGGCGAGCCCGGCTGGGTACCCCCGGGCGACCGGCCGGCCGACCCGCACCAGCGGGTGTGGATGCGGATCGACGGCAAGCTCCCCGACGACCCGCTGCTGCACGCCTGCGCGCTGACCTACGCCTCCGACCTGACCCTGCTCGACTCGGTGCTCTCGATGCACGGCGAGGTGTGGGGGCCGGGCGGGGTGGTCGGGGCGAGTCTGGACCACGCGCTCTGGTTCCACCGACCGTTCCGCGCGGACGAATGGTTCCTCTACGACTGTTGGAGCCCGTCCGCCTCCGGCGCCCGGGGCCTGGCCACGGGCCGGATGTTCACCGTCGACGGCCGGCAGATCGCCAGCGCCGTGCAGGAGGGTCTGCTGCGCCGCGTCGGCGCGTAGGGCCGGTGTCGAAATCCTCGGTCGAGCCGAGGCCAGGGCAACCCGGCGGGCGATCGGTCAAAGGGGCGATCGTCCAGGTGGATCGGCCGGCCGGATAACCTGTTCGGCATGCGCCTCTCCGCCCGGGTCGACTACGCCCTTCGAGCCGTCACCGAACTGGCGTCGGTGACCGGCACCGGGGCTGGGCCTGGCCGCCCGGTGACCGCTGACCAGATCGCCCGCGCCCAGGAGATTCCGCCGAAGTTCCTGGAGAGCATCCTGCTGCAACTGCGCCGCGGCGGCATCGTGCGAGCCCAGCGGGGCCCCGAGGGCGGCTACTGGTTGGCCCGTCCGGCCGAGGAGATCTCCCTGGCCGAGGTGATCCGGGTGATCGAC
Organism: Micromonosporaceae bacterium KJ-029; assembly: GCA_005402585.1. Classification (GTDB taxonomy): domain Bacteria; phylum Actinomycetota; class Actinomycetes; order Mycobacteriales; family Micromonosporaceae; genus Micromonospora. Next base: position 268,158 of record BIFP01000067.1, read on the forward strand.
GGGCCGCTGGCCCACATCCGCGGGCAGCGGCCCGAGCAGCTCGGCTATCACGGCGCGGCCCGCGCGCTGCAGGACGTCTGGATCGCCCTGCGGGCCAACGAACGGCAGATCCTGGAACTGGTCACGCTGGCCGACGTGGCGCAGGGCACGCTGCCCGAGCAGGTCACCAAACTGGCGGCCGACCCCCGCGCCTGGACCTGACCCACCCCGCGCCTCCCCTCCCACCCGCCCCGCTCCCGCGTCGCCCGCCCCGCTCCCGGCGGCGTCGATCATGAAGTTGGCGGGGGGTTTGATCTCCAAATGACCCGCTAACTTCATGATCACCCGGGCTGGGCTGGGCCGGGCTGGTTGTGGGTGGGTGTTGTCTCACTGGCTGGTTGGGGGTTGACCCGGAGCGTCCGGTGCCGCATTGTCGACCAAGTTGATAGGAGATGCCGAAAAGTCAGGGGGCGTCCGTGCGCAAGCTGCTGGTCATCGCACTGGTGGGGTTCGCCGCACAGTTGGTCGACGGCGCGCTCGGCATGGCGTACGGGCTGACCTCGTCAACGCTGCTGCTCCTGGTCGGCGTCGCCCCGGCGGCCGCGTCCGCCTCGGTGCACCTGGCCGAGGTCGGCACCACGCTCGCTGCCGGCGCGGCGCACTGGAAGTTCGGCAACGTCGACTGGCGGGTGGTGACCCGGATCGCCGTACCCGGCGCCGTCGGCGCGTTCGCCGGCGCCACCTTCCTCAGCTCGCTCTCCACCGAGGCCGCCGCACCGTGGATGGCCGCGATCCTGTTCACAATCGGCGCGTACCTGCTGGTCCGGTTCTCCCGGCCGCTGCGACGCAACCCGGCCGCCGGCCAGCTGCGCGGGCGTTTCCTAGGCCCGCTCGGGTTGGTCGCCGGCTTCGTCGACGCCACCGGCGGCGGGGGATGGGGCCCGGTCGCGACGCCGGCGCTGCTGGTAAGCGGCCGGATGGAGCCTCGCAAGGTGATCGGTTCGGTGGACACCTCCGAGTTCGTCGTCGCGGCCGCGGCCAGCCTCGGCTTCCTGATCGGTCTGGGCAGCGAGGGGTTCCTGCTGCCGATCGTGCTCGCCCTGCTCGCCGGCGGGCTGATCGCCGCCCCGATCGCGGCCTGGCTGGTCCGGCTCGTCCCGGCCCAGCTGCTCGGCGCGGCGGTCGGTGGCGTGATCGTGCTGACCAATGCCCGCGTCCTGATGCGCGCCGCCGACCTGGGCGGCTCCCTGCCGGTGGTCGTCTACCTGCTGCTGGCCGCGGGCTGGGTCGCCGCGCTGGCGCTGGCGATCCGGGTCCTGCTGCGTACCCGCCGCCAGCGGGCGCTCGCCGAGGCGGTCGCGGTGCCGTCCGGCCCGCGCCCCGGCGAGGAGGTCGGAACGGACCACGCCGACTCGGAACCGGTCGACGCCGACCAGGCCCGCGCCCTCTCCGGCGCGGACCGCTGACCGCGAGGCCGGCGCAGCGGGCCTTGACGGCCGAGGGGCACGCGGCCGCCGGGCCCCGACCGCTGGCCTGGTAGGCGTCCGCCGTCACCTCGCCGGCGGGAGGGTCGCCGCCATGCGCGAGATCAGGTCCCACGTCTCGTCCACGTGGGCCTCGGTGGTCTGCGGTGCGCCGACGGCGAGGCGCAGCGTGTGGCGGCCGTCCACCCGGGTGTGCGTCAGGTAGACCCGGCCGGTGCCGTTTACCGCCGCCAGCAGTTGTTCGTTCGGCCCGTCGGGGCCGCGCAGCCGGAAGCACACCAGGGCGTACGGGTGCGCGGTGACCAGCTCGAACCGGTCGTCGGCGCGTACCCGGTCAGCGAACCGGGCGGCCAGCGCGACCCCACTGCGGATGTGCTCGCGCAGGCCCTCCACGCCGTACCAGCGCAGCACGAACCACAGTTTCAGGGCCCGGAACCGCCGGCCCAGCGGCACCTGCCAGTCCCGGTAGTCGATCACCGCGCCGGACTCGGTGGCCGCGTTGCGCAGGAACTCCGGCAGCACGGTCAGCGCCTCGACCAACTCGCCGGCGTCGGCCACCCAGAACGCGTCACAGTCGAAGCCGGTGAGCAGCCACTTGTGCGGGTCGAAGCAGTACGAGTCGGCGTACTCCAGGCCGGCGTGGCCGAACCGCAGCTCCGGGCAGACCGCGGCGGCGCCCGCGTACGCGGCGTCGACGTGCAGGAAGACACCGTGCTCGGCGCAGACCGGCCCGATCTGCGGCAACGGGTCCACCGCGGTGGTCGAGGTGGTACCCACGGTCGCCACCACCATCACCGGCACCACCCCGGCGGCCCGGTCCGCCTCGATCGCGGCCCGCAGCGCCGCCGGTGACATGGCCCGGGTCGCCGGGTCCACGTCGATCAGCCGTACCCCGTCGGCGCCCAGCCCGGCGATCCGGACCGCCTTCTCGATCGACGAGTGCCCCTCCGGGGAGGTGTAGACCCGGTACCGGCGGTCGATGCCGGCCTCGCGCCACCGGCCGCCAGTGGCTCGGTGCAGCGCGACCAGGGTGGCCACCAGGGTGGCCGAGGAGGCCGAGTCCTGGATCACCCCACCGCCCGGCCCGGCGGAACGGAACCGGGCCGGCAGGTCCAGCGCCTCCGCCAGCCAGTCGAGCATCACCGTCTCCAGCTCGGTGCAGGCCGGGCCGGTCGCCCAGAGCATCCCCTGTACGCCCAGCCCGGCGCTGACCAGGTCGCCCAGCACGCTGGGGCCGGAGGTGTTGGCCGGGAAGTAGCCGTAGAAATTGGGGTGCTGCCAGTGCGTGAGCCGGGGCGCCACCAGCGTGTCGAGATCGGCGAGCATCGCCTCGACCGGCTCGCCCGTGACCGGTGGTCCGGCCGGCAGCCCGGCGGCCACCGTGCCGGGTGGGTCCTGGGAGGTCACCGGGCGCTGGTCGAGGGTGGCCCAGTAGTCGGCGATCCAGTCGACCACCGCGTACCCGGCCTGGCGGAACTCGTGGGGTGTCATGTGTGCTGCCACCCGACGAGTCGATCAAGAAAGCCGGCCCGACGGCAAGCACCCGGAACGATTGTGTGCAGAAAGCGCTTGCCCTAGCATCGCAGCTGCGTGGGGCCGCGTACGCCGACGTCGATACGTCGAGATCCCTGCCGCCAGCGCGGCACGCCCCGCCGGCACCGGGCAGGCCGGCGGACGACCGGCCGCCGCGCGCCCGACCTCCACCGGAGGACACCCATGCCCCGCACCACCCGTCGGGTCGCCCTGCTCGCCGCCGCCACCGCCACCACCCTGGCGGCCGGCGCGCTGACCACCCTGACCGCCTCGGCCGCCGCCGCCGGCTGCCGCGTCGACTACCGCGTCACCAACCAGTGGACCGGCGGCTTCGGCGCCGACGTCACGGTGACCAATCTCGGCGACCCGCTCACCGGCTGGACGTTGACCTGGACCTGGCCCGCCGGCCAGCAGGTCACCCAGGTCTGGAACGCCACCGTCACCCAGACCGGCGCCCAGGCCACCGCCCGCAACGTCGACTACAACGCCGCGCTCGGCACCAACGCCAGCACCGCGTTCGGCTTCAACGGCTCGTGGACCGGCAGCAACCCGGCCCCGGCCAGCTTCGCCCTCAACGGCACCACCTGCACCACCCCGACCACCCCACCCCCGACCACCACGCCACCCACCACGCCACCCCCGACCACGCCGCCTCCGACAACGCCACCCCCGACAACGCCACCCCCGACCACGCCACCACCCACCACGCCACCACCCACCACGCCACCACCCACCACCCCGCCCGCCGGCTCGATGCAGGCGGAGAACCTGGACCGCGGCCTGGTCAGCGTCCGTTCCGGGTCGGGCAACCTGGTCACCTGGCGACTGCTGGGCACCGAGACCTCCGGCGTGGCGTTCAACCTCTACCGGGGCGGCACCCGGGTCAACGCCACCCCGATCACCGGCGCCACCAACCACCTGGACAGCGGCACCGCGGCCGGCGCGGCGTACACCGTGCGGGCCGTGGTCAACGGCGTCGAGCAGGCAGCGTCCGCGCCGGCGCTGCAGTTCCCGGCCGGCTACCTCGACGTGCCGCTGCAGATCCCGCCGGGCGGAACCACCCCCACCGGGGAGGCGTACACCTACTCGGCCAACGACGCCAGCGTCGGGGACCTCGACGGCGACGGACGGTACGAGTTCGTCCTCAAGTGGGAGCCGTCCAACGCAAAGGACAACTCGCAGTCCGGCCACACCGGCAACGTCTATGTGGACGCGTACACCCTCACCGGCACCCGGCTGTGGCGCATCGACCTGGGCCGCAACATCCGGGCGGGCGCGCACTACACCCAGTTCCAGGTGTACGACTACGACGGGGACGGCCGCGCCGAGGTCGCCATGAAGACCGCCGACGGCACCCGCTCCGGCACCGGCCAGGTGATCGGCAACTCCGGCGCCGACCACCGCAACTCCAGCGGGTACGTCCTCGCCGGACCCGAGTACCTGACCATGTTCGACGGTCGCACCGGCGCCGCCCTGTCCACCGTCGACTACGACCCGCAGCGCGGCAGCGTCTCCTCCTGGGGCGACTCGTACGGCAACCGGGTCGACCGGTTCCTCGCCGCTAGCGCGTACCTCGACGGGCAGCGACCCTCGCTGGTCATGGCCCGCGGCTACTACACCCGCGCGGTGATCGCCGCCTGGGACTTCCGCAACGGCACCCTGACCAAGCGGTGGACCTTCGACTCCAACGCCTCCGGCAACAGCGCCGCCGCCGGCCAGGGCAACCACAACCTCTCCGTGGCCGACGTCGACGGCGAGGGCCGTCAGGAGATCGTCTACGGCGCGGTCACCATCGACGACAACGGCCGGCTGCTGCACTCCACCGGCACCGGCCACGGCGACGCCATGCACGTCGGCGACCTCGACCCCATCCGCCCCGGCCTGGAGGTCTTCAAGGTCAACGAGGACGGCAGCAAGCCCAGCTCCTACCTCGCCGACGCCCGTACCGGTCAGCTCATCTGGTCCACCCCGGCCAACGGTGACAACGGCCGGGGTGTCTCCGGTGACATCTGGGCCGGCAGCCCCGGCGCGGAATCCTGGTCGTCCGCGGTGAGCGGGCTGGCCAACACCCGAGGCCAGAACATCGGCCGCAAGCCCTCCTCGACCAACTTCCTCGTCTGGTGGGACGGCGACCCGGTCCGGGAACTGCTCGACGCCACCCGGATCGACAAGTACGGCCCCAGCGGCGACACCCGCCTGCTCACCGGCAGCGACGTGGCCTCGAACAACGGCACCAAGGCCACCCCGGCACTCTCCGCCGACATCCTCGGCGACTGGCGGGAAGAGGTGGTCTGGCGTACCACCGACAGCCGGGCCCTGCGGATCTACAGCACTCCGACGCCGACCAGCACCCGCATCCACACCCTGATGCACGACCCGCAGTACCGGGTCGCGGTCGCCTGGCAGAACACCGCCTACAACCAGCCCCCGCACCCGAGCTTCTTCCTCGGCGCCGGGATGACCACCCCGCCCGCGCCCCGCATCCACCTGCGCTGAGCTGAGCCGGCGGCGACAGGACGACCGAAAAGGGACGGGCACCGGGCCGCGATCGCGGAATCCGCACAATCGCGGCCCGGTGCCCCACACCGCGGCACCCCCGACCCGTCCCGACCGGAGAGTGCCGTACCACCACCGGAACCAACGTTAGGCAGGCTCCGCGTCGCGAGGGTGACGCTGCCGTGAAGATCGTGTTTCGTGACCCCGTGACCGGTGTGACCTGGCCCACCACATTCGCCCGGCCCGCCCGCACAGGCCCGGCACCAGGTCAGCGGAGCAGGCCGCCGGCGACCTCGTTGGCGATCAACTCGAACGAGCGCACCCGGTCGGCGATGTCGTACACCATCGTGGTCAGCATCAGCTCGTTCGCGCCGGTACGGGCCAGCAGGTCGCCCAACTGCCGGCGTACCGTCTCCGGGGAGCCGGTCGCCTGGCCCTCCCGCCGCTGCACCACGAACTCCCGCTCCAGATCGGTGTACGGGTACGCCGCCGCCTCCTCGGGCGAGGCGAGCGGCTCCGGCCGCCCGGCACGCAGCCGCAGGAACGACAGCCCGGCCGGCCCGGCCAGCCACTCGGCGCGCTCATCGGTATCCGCGCAGACCGCGTTCACCGCCACCATCGCGTACGGCTCGCGCAGCCAGCGCGACGGCCGGAAGCTCTGCCGGTACAGCGCCAACGCGGGCAGGGTGTTCTGCGCGCTGAAATGGTGCGCGAACGAGAACGGCAGCCCCAGCGCGCCGGCCAACTGGGCACTGAACCCGGAGGAACCCAGCAGCCACACCGCCGGCCGCTGCCCGCGCCCGGGCGTGGCCGTGATCGGCCCCGGCGCGTCGTCACCGAAGTAGTTCATCAGGTCGGCCAGTTCCCGGGGGAAGCCCTCGGCCGACAGCCCCTCCATGGTCCGGCGCAACGCCAGCGCGGTGACCTGGTCGGTACCCGGAGCGCGGCCGATGCCCAGATCGATGCGCCCGGGGTGCAACGCCTCCAGGGTGCCGAACTGCTCGGCGACCACCAGCGGCGCGTGGTTGGGCAGCATCACCCCGCCCGAGCCGAGCCGGATCCTGCTCGTGTGCGCGGCCAGGTGCGCGATCAGCACCGCGGGTGCCGATGACGCGATGGCCGGCATGTTGTGGTGCTCGGCCACCCAGAAGCGGTGGTAGCCCAGTTCGTCGGTGCGCCGGGCCAGTTCGGTGGTGTGCCGCAGCGCCTCGCCGGCGGAGGCGCCGGCCGCGACGGGGGCGAGGTCGAGAACAGACAGCGGTACGTCGATCACACGGCTGGCCAACCCCCCGCATGCCGCATCTGTTCCCACTCGGGCGAAAGCGTGGTGCGGTCGACAGCTCAACCCATCCCGCGCGCCTGTTCGAAGATCAGACTGGTCTGGGTGTGCTGCACCGCCGGGTCCACGGCCAGGTGGTCCAGGACGAAGTCGCGCAGCGCCTCGGCCGACGCCGCCCGTACGTGCAGGACGTAGTCCTCGGCACCGGCCACGTGGAACACCGACACCACCCCGGGCAGCCGCACCGAGCGGGCCCGGAACGCGTCTACCGCCGCCCGCTCGTGCTCGGTCAGCCGTACCGACACCAACGCCTGCAGGGGCAGACCCAGCGCCGCCGGGGCCACCTCCGCGTGGAAGCCCCGGATCGCCCCGCACTCCCGCAACGCGCGGGTCCGCGCCAGGCAGGTCGACGGCGCCACTCCCACCCGCTCGGCGAGGGCGTTGTTCGGCAGCCGCCCGTCGGCGGTCAGTTCGGCCAGGATCGCGCGGTCGGTGTCGTCGAGGGCCGCGAACGGCCGCACATCGTTCGATACGAGGGGCATCCCGCCATACTCCACCGAACAAGCCCTGCTTATGAAGAGGATGTTACGAATAATCTTCGAAACTATTGCCCGTGATGGGCCAGTTGTTCGATCCTCTCCGTATGGTGACCGTGGACACCCGAGCCGTACACGCCGGCCGCGACGACCTCGCGGCGCTCGGTGTGCACGTGCCGCCGATCGACCTGTCGACAACCAACCCGCTGCCGTCGGTCGACTCCGGCGGCGACGCGTACGAGGCACTCGCCACCGGCGGCCCCCTCCCCACCGGCGCCAGCGCCGTCTACCAACGGCTCTGGAACCCCACCGTGGCCCGCTTCGAGACCGCCCTCGCCGAACTGGAGGGCACCGCCGAGGCGGTCGCTTTCGCCAGCGGCATGGCCGCCCTCACCGCGGCCCTGCTCGCCGCCACCCGCGACGGCAAACGGCACCTGGTCGCCGTACGCCCCCTCTACGGCGGCACCGACCACGTGCTGGCCACCGGCCTGCTCGGCACCGAGATCACCTGGGCCCGCCCCGACCAGGTCGCCGCCGCCATCCGCCCCGACACCGCCCTGGTGATCGCCGAGACCCCGGCCAACCCCACCCTCGACCTGATCGACATCGCCGCGCTGGCCGACGCCGCCGGCAACGTGCCGCTGCTGATCGACAACACGGTCGCCACCCCGGTGCTCCAACAGCCCACCCGCCACGGCGCCCGGCTCGTGCTGCACAGCGCCACCAAGAGCATCGGCGGCCACGGCGACGTCCTCGCCGGGGCACTCGCCTGCGACGCCGAGTGGGCGGTCAGACTGCGCCAGGTCCGCGCCCTCACCGGCGCGATCCTGCACCCGCTCGGGGCGTACCTGCTGCACCGCGGCCTGCAGACGCTGCCGGTGCGGGTACGCGCCCAGCAGGCCGGGGCGGAGAAGCTCGCCGCCTGGCTCGGCGACCACCCGGCCGTGGCGCGGGTGCACCACCCCGGCGTGAACGACCCGGCTGGGCTGGTCGGGCGGCAGATGGCCGGCACCGGCAGCCTGCTCGCCTTCGAGGTACGCGGCGGCGAGCCGGCCGCGGCGGCGGTCGCCGGCGCATGCCGGCTGATCACCCACGCCGTCTCGCTCGGCGGGGTCGACACGCTCATCCAGCACCCGGCGTCGCTGACCCACCGGCCGGTCGAGCGGGACGCGAAGCCCGGCGGCGGCCTGCTGCGGCTCTCGGTCGGCCTGGAGGACCCGGAGGACCTGCGCGTCGACCTGGACCAGGCGCTCGCGGTCGCCTGACACCCGGCGTCGGCGTCCCGCAGCCCGATCCGGGGCGCCCGGCGTCGTCAGGACTTCGGACCGACGTGGCGGTCCGGCGCGGCGACCGCCGTGCCCCGGGCGACCGAGAGCGAGTTGCGGCGGTTCATCTTCCACGCGATGTCGAGCAGGTCGAGCGCCCACTGGCAGAGCCCCATGATGTCGGTGGATTCGTTGGTGAACATGTAACGCGGATAGACGTACTCCTTACCGCGAACGGTGACCCGGTTGGCGAAGCGGGCGCCGTCGGAGTGGAACAGGCCGCGGACGAAGTCGCCGGCGTGCGGTTCCACGAGCCGCCGCTGCCAGTCCGCCAGAATGATCGGCCGCTCGTGCTTCTTGCCCGGCCCGTGCTGCGGTAACAGGCAGGGCCAGTGTTTGCCGTAGCTCTGCACGCTGACGCAGCCCTGCATCTGAACGCGTTGCACAGAGGCCGCGAGCACGCACTTCATGGCAACCTCGCAGGCGTCGATCAACCCGGGCCAGGCGTCGGCGCAGGAGATGCGCAAGACCGGCACCCGGGCACTCGTGACCAAGTGCCCGTCGCCGAGGTAGAGGCCGAGTAGGTAGGCGTACTGCCCGGGCTCTGTCGGATTCTTGACGTCGGAGCGACAGCGGAAGCAGCGCGAAGCGGTGCCGTGCTGTTTGGGCTCCGGCTGGATTTTGCACCACTGTCGGACGGTGGGATAGGAGATTCCGACGGCGCGGGCGGTTTCCGCGACGGTCGCTCCAGCGAGATGCAATCGCCGTGCTCGGGCGCGCAATTCGGGTGGATGCACAGATGCATCTTCGAACGCTAGTGCGACACTTTCTGGTGCCCCCGGTGGGATTCGAACCCACACTTTATGGCTTTTGAAACCATCGTCTCTGCCGTTGGACTACAGGGGCCTTGAGTTCTCGGCCTGCACAGGTTACCTACTACGCTAGGGGCGGCGACACCCGGTACCGCGGGTGTCGGGGCTCAGACTGGTGGGAGTGGCTCGTGGCCGAGACGCAGACGGATGCCGCGCGCAGGCGGGTACTGATCGCCGAGGACGAGGCGCTGATCCGGCTGGACCTGGCCGAGATGCTGGTTGAAGAGGGCTACGAGGTGGTCGGGGAGGCCGGCGACGGCGAGACCGCCGTCCGGCTGGCCGAGGAACTCAAGCCCGATCTGGTCATCCTCGACATCAAGATGCCGATCATGGACGGGCTGGCCGCGGCCGAGCGGATCGCGGGTGCCCGGATCGCGCCGGTGATCATCCTGACCGCCTTCAGTCAGCGTGACCTGGTGGAGCGGGCCCGGGCGGCCGGCGCCATGGCGTACCTGGTCAAGCCGTTCCAGAAGAGCGACCTGGTGCCGGCGGTGGAGATCGCGCTCTCCCGCTACTCCGAGGTCGCCGCGCTGGAGGCCGAGGTCGCCGGGCTGACCGACCGGCTGGAGGTCCGCAAGACCGTCGAGCGGGCCAAGGGCGCGCTGATGACCACGTACAACATGACCGAGCCGCAGGCGTTCAAGTGGATCCAGCGTACGGCGATGGACCACCGGATGACCATGAAGGAGGTCTCCGAGCGGATCCTCGCCGAGACCGCCGGCGGCGAGGTGGCGCAGCCGGCTTCCTGAGGGACTGTCGGGATATGAGCGTCGGCCGGGGGTGCCCGGCGTCGATATAGCATCGACCCGTGGTGATCGGGCGGCTGGTCGCGGTCGTCGCCGGCCTGGCGGTGGTGCTGGCCGGCTGCGCGGGCCCGAGCACGCCCAAGGATCCGGGGCCGCTGCGTCCGGCCTGGCAACCGATTGCGCTGCCGGCGCCGCCGGGTCCGTCCGGCCGGACCATGGTGCGCGACGTGGTGGCCTGTGCCGGGCGTTGGTACGCCGTCGGCGGGGCCGCCGACCCGGCGGGGGAGACCCGCCCGGCGGCCTGGACCAGCTCGGACGGGTTGGCCTGGTCGTCGGTACCGACCGCGCCCACGAGCTTCTACGGCCGCCGGCACGTGCTCTACGCGGCGGCCTGCCGGGACGGGCGGGTGGCGGCGCTCGGCGCGGCTGTCGGCGGCATGCACGGCAATCCCCGCACGGGTACCTGGTCGCAGGGCCCGGACGGCACCCTCCACGACGTGGAGGTCCCGTTCGGGCTGTACGGCGGGCCGCGGGCGGTGAGTGTCTCCCGGTTGGCGGCCGGGCCGGGCGGGTGGCTGGTGGTGGGGACCCGCGTGGCGGGGGCGGCGGTGTGGACCTCCGGGGACGGGGAACGCTTCACGGCCCGTGAGGGCCTGCCGGAGTTGGCGAGCGACGACCGGGGCCGGACCTTCGCGTACGACGCGGTGGCTGTGCCGTCGGGATGGCTGGTGGTGGGTGCGGTGCTGGCGCCCGGGACCACGCCGGTGGCCTGGACCTCGCCGGACGCCCGGGTGTGGCGGCGGCTGGAGTTGCCGGGGGCGGACGGGCGTGGCCAGGTGCAGCGGGTGACGACGGCCGGCGACGTGGTGCTGGCGGTCGGTCCGGTGCGGGACGGTTTCGGGACGTGGCGGTGGAGCGGGTCCGGGTGGCGTCGGGTCGGCGCCTTCGGCTCGGGTGGCCCGGGCGCGCTGTCGGTGCGGGCCCTGTCGGCCGATGGCGATCGGGTGGTGGCGGCGACCGTCGACGCCGGCGGTCATCGGCTGTGGTATTCGGCGGATGCCGGCGGATCGTGGCGCGCGGTCGCCCTGCCGGTGGCGGTGCCGCCGGGTGGCGATTCGGGGCTGGCGGTGGCGTTCGTCGGGGATCGGCTGATGGTGCTCGCGGACCCGGGAGACGGGTCCGGTGGCTGGTGGGCGCGCCTGTCGGAGGGTGGCTGAATGAAAGAGGTCGGGTGGGCCTCCGCCGCCGACTAAACAAAAGTGAAAAAGTCTCACGACTGACGGTTCTTCGGTCGTTTCTTACAGCGATCGCACCCTATCCGCCACGGCGTGTAACGGTTCGGTCAACGGCCCCTCCCGGGGCTTACGTCACAGCTCCACGGTGGGATAACGTCCGGCCCCAGACCGGCGACGACGGTCTGGTTCGTCCGCCCCCGCAAGTGCCAATAGGCAGCGGGTGGTTCGGGCCATGGGACGGAGGAGGGTTCGGGCCGTGAGGCAGAAGCTCGTACGTTTGGTCGGTGGGGTGGCAATCGCCGCGCTCGCCCTCGGCGGTGCCGCCGCCTGCAAGTCTGACAGTGGAAGCGACGAGGCCAGCGGGGGGGCGTGTGACGCCAAGATCGCGTTCTTCGGTGCGCTGACCGGCCCGAACGCGGCGCTCGGCATCAACGAGAACAACGGTGTGAAGCTCGCCCTTGACAAGTACAACAAGGAGAATGCGGACTGCCAGGTGACCCTGGTGCCGCTGGACTCCCAGGGCAGCCCGGACCAGGCGCCCGGTCTGGCCCAGCAGGCGATCGACGACGAGAAGATTCTCGGCATCGTCGGTCCCGCGTTCTCGGGTGAGTCGGAGGCCGCCAACCCGCTGTTCAACGAGGCCGGCCTGGTGGCCGTTACCCCGTCCGCCACCCGGCCGAGCCTCAACGAGCAGGGCTGGAAGAACTGGTTCCGGGTGGTCGGTAACGACCTCTACCAGGGCCCGGCGGCCGCCTGGTACATCGAGAACGAGCTGAAGGCCGAGAAGGTCTTCGTCATCGACGACCAGTCCGCGTACGGTGCCGGCCTGGCCGACGAGGTCAAGAAGGTGCTCGGCGCGAAGGTCGTCGGCAGCGACAAGGTCCAGGGCGACGGCAAGCAGAGCGACTTCTCGGCGACCGTCACCCAGGTCAAGTCCTCCGGCGCGACCGCGGTCTACTACGGCGGCTACTACCCGGAGGCCGGCCTCATCCGTAAGCAGCTGACCGGCGCTGGCGTCACCGCCACCCTGGTCGCCGGTGACGGCACCAACGACGCCGCCTACATCGAGGGAGCCGGCGCGGCGGCCGCCGAGGGCAGCATCCTGACCTGCCCCTGCATGCCGGCCGCCGAGACCGGTGGCACCTTCGAGGAGGACTACAAGGCGCTGCACGGTGTCGACGCGGGTACCTACAGCGACACCGCGTTCGACGCGGCCAACATCCTGCTGCAGGGCATCAAGGCCGGCAACACCGACCGCACCAAGCTGCTGGAGTTCGTGAAGGGCTACACCGGCCAGGGTGTCGCGGCCAACTACAAGTTCGGCGCCAACGGTGACCTGGACCCGGAGTCGGTGCGGGTGTTCGCGTACGTGGTCAAGGACGGCAAGATCGTTCCGGCCAAGGAGATTCCGAAGTCCTGGTAATGGCTCTGGTCGCTGCTAGAGCGATCGAGCGGTGATCGTGGGTGCGGCCGGGAGCTGACTCCCGGCCGCACCCCCACGTTTCTTCATCCTGTACGGAGTACCTTCCTTGGACTTCAACGCCCTGTTCTCCGATTTCGGGGGATACACGATAACCGGGCTGACGGTGGGCGCGATCTATGCCCTCGTCGCGCTGGGGTACACGCTGGTCTACGGCGTGCTGAGACTTATCAACTTCGCCCACTCCGAGGTCTTCATCGCGGGCGCCTTCGCTGCCATCTGGGGCTGGGCCGCGCTCGGTCTGGACGGCAACTCGGTCGCTAGCGGCTTCGGCTCGATCATGCTCTACCTGCTGGTCGGCGCATTGATCGCGGCGGTGGCCTCGGCGGGCACCGCGACGGTGATCGAGCGGGTGGCGTACCGGCCGCTGCGTAAGCGCAACGCCCCGCCGCTCGCCTTCCTGATCACCGCGATCGGCGCGTCGATCGCGATCGCCGAGGCGTTCGGCATCTACACCCGCCGGCGCCCGGTCGGCGCCCCCACGCTGGTCAAGAACGATGTCCTGTTCACCGTCTTCGGTGCCGAAGTCACCGTGGTGCAGTTGCTGATCCTCGGTTCGGCGCTGGCGATGATGGTCGCGCTGGACCTCTTCATCAACCGCAGCCGGACCGGCCGGGGTATCCGGGCGGTCGCCCAGGACGCGAACACGGCCGCGTTGATGGGGATCAACAAGGACCGGATCATCCTGGTCGTCTTCGTCATCGGCGGCGTGATGGCCGGGGTCGCCGGCATGCTCTACGACATCCGGATCGGCACGCTGACCTACAGCGTGGGCTTCCTGCTCGGGCTGAAGGCGTTCACCGCGGCGGTCCTCGGTGGCATCGGCAACCTGCGCGGCGCGCTGGTCGGCGGGCTGCTGCTCGGCCTGGTCGAGAACTATGCCTCCGCGTTGTTCGGCTCGAACTGGAAGGACCTGGCCGCCTTCGTCGTCCTGGTCGTGCTGCTGATGTTCCGGCCGACCGGTCTGCTGGGTGAGTCGTTGGGGAGGGCCCGCGCATGACAAGCGTGAGGGAATGGATCGACTCGGGTCGCCACGCGGTGGCCGAGCGTTGGCACAACGCGCCACGGTGGATGCGTTGGGCCGTCATCGCGGCGGTGATCGTCTTCTTCTACGCCCTGCCGAACCGAGAGTTCTACCAGTGGCTCGGGCCGATTCCGACCACCGGGTCGAACTTCGGGCAGGTGCTCTTCACCGTCTCCATCTACGTCTTGCTGGCGGTGGGTCTGAACATCGTGGTCGGCTTCGCCGGCCTGCTCGACCTGGGCTACTTCGGCTTCTTCGCGGTCGGTGCGTACACGGTGGCGGTGCTGACCTCGCCGAGCAGCGACCTGAAGACGCTCTGGCCGTGGTTGCTCGCCCTGCCGGTGGCGCTCGTGCTGACCATGGTCTCCGGGGTGATGCTGGGTACACCGACGCTGCGCCTGCGCGGTGACTACCTGGCCATCGTGACGCTCGGTTTCGCCGAGATGATCCGGGTGGCGGCGACCGCCTCCGACTTCCTCAAGGGGCAGCGCGGCTTCAACCAGATCCCGCACCCGCCGGGCAGCTACTCCGACGGCAAGCCGATCTTCGGGGTGCTCGACCCGCGGCCGTACTACTGGCTGGTGCTCACGCTGATCATCCTGGTGGTCATCGGCGTGCGGAACCTCAACCGCAGCCGGGTCGGCCGGGCCTGGATCTCGATCCGGGAGGACGAGGACGCGGCCCAGCTGATGGGCGTGCCGACGTTCAAGTTCAAGCTCTGGGCGTTCGCCTCGGGTGCGTTCATCGGTGGCCTGGCCGGGGCGCTCTTCGCCGGCAAGCAGAACTTCGTCAGTTCGCAGAACCTCGAACTGCTCAACTCGATCATCATCCTGGCGGCGGTGATCCTCGGTGGCTCGGGCAACATCGTCGGCGCGATCGTCGGCGGTGGCCTGGTGGCGTACCTGATCGAGCGGTTCCGTGGCATCGAGTTCTTCGGCGTCGAGCTGTACGAGTACCGGTTCATGTTCTTCGGCCTGGTGCTGGTGGTCATGATGATCTTCCGGCCACAGGGCCTGATACCGAACCGACGACGAGCGGCGGAGTTCAAGGATCGTCGCAAGGAGGTGATCGTCGGTGGGTGAGACCGTGCAGAAGCCGACCGTTCCGGAGCAGGCCGGCGCCCCGGCGGTGGAGTCCACCGCCGGTGACCGGGAGCCACTGCTGGAGGTCGACCACGTCACGCTGCGCTTCGGCGGCGTGGTGGCCCTCAACGACGTGGACTTCACCCTCTACAAGGGGGAGATCCTCGGTCTGATCGGCCCGAACGGCGCCGGCAAGACCACCTGCTTCAACGCGATGACCGGGATCTACCAGCCCTCCGAGGGCGAGATCCGGTTCCGCGGAGAGCGGATCACCGGCAAGAAGAAGCACCACATCACCAAGATGGGCATGGCGCGGACGTTCCAGAACATCCGCCTGTTCCCGGAGATGACCGCGCTGGAGAACATCCAGGTGGGCGCGGACGCGCACCACAAGACCAGCGTCATCTCCGCCCTGTTCCGGCTGCCCCGGCACCGGCGCGAGGAGCGCGACGGGATCGAGAAGGCCGAACGGCTGCTGGACTTCGTCGGCATCTCCGGCCGGATGCACGACGCCGCGCGCAACCTCTCCTATGGCGAACAGCGCCGGCTGGAGATCGCGCGGGCGCTCGCCACCGACCCGGTACTGCTCTGCCTGGACGAGCCGGCCGCCGGCTTCAACCCGGCGGAAAAGGAGGAGCTGCTCCAGCTCATCCGCAAGATTCGGGACCAGGGCATCACCGTGCTGCTGATCGAGCACGACATGCGTCTGGTCATGGGCGTGACCGACCGGATCGTGGTGCTGGAGTTCGGAAAGAAGATCGCTGAAGGACTCCCCGCCGAGGTGCGGGAGGACCACCGGGTGATCGCGGCCTACCTGGGGGTGCCGGATGACGACGTTGCTTGAGATCGAAGACGTCAGTCTGCTCTACGGGCGGATCAAGGCGCTGCACGGGATCAGCCTGACCGTGAACGAGGGCGAGATCGTGGCCCTGATCGGCGCCAACGGCGCCGGCAAGTCCACCACGATGCGGGCCATCTCGGGTATCCGCCCGGTCGCCTCCGGCCGGATCCGGTTCAACGGTGAGGACATCACCAAGCTCCGGGCCGACCTGCGGGTGCGGCGCGGGCTCTGCCAGGCACCCGAGGGCCGGGGCATCTTCCCCGGCATGACGGTGCTGGAGAACCTGGACATGGGTGCCTACACCCGGCGTGACCGCGCCGAGGTGGGCAAGGACCTGGCCAAGGTGTTGGACCTCTTCCCTCGGCTGGCGGAACGGCGTAAGCAGGTCGGCGGAACGCTCTCCGGCGGCGAGCAGCAGATGCTGGCCGTGGGTCGGGCGTTGATGAGCCGGCCCAAGCTGCTGCTGCTCGACGAGCCCTCGATGGGTCTGGCGCCGATGCTGATCCAGCAGATCTTCAGCATCATCACGGAGATCAACGAGCAGGGCACCACGATTCTGCTGGTGGAGCAGAACGCGCAGCAGGCCCTCGCTCGGGCGCACCGCGCGTACGTGCTGGAGACGGGCCGGATCGTCAAGGAAGGCACCGGCAGCGAACTGCTGCACGACCCGGCGGTCAAAGAGGCCTACCTCGGCGTGGCCTGACCGGCTGCTACCCCTCATCCAAGGAGTACGACATGTTCAATCTCAACAGCCGCCGACGGGCCGCTATCGGGGTGGCCGGCGCTGCGCTGCTCACCCTGTCGCTGGCCGCCTGCGGCGAGAAGGAAGGCGACGAGCAGCCCGGTGGCGGCCCGTCCGTGACCGCCTCGGCGGATGAGGCGCTGGCGGCGAAGGTGCCCGACGCGATCAAGGCGGACGGCAAGATCGTGGTCGGCAGCGACACGTCCTACGCCCCGGCGGAGTTCCTCGACAACGACGGCAAGACGGCCATCGGGTTCGACATCGACCTGTTCTCCGCGGTCGCCGCGAAGCTCGGGCTCGAGGCGGAGTTCGTCTCCGCGGACTTCGGTGCCATCATCACCGGCGTGAACTCGGGCAAGTACGAGGTCGGCGTCTCGTCGTTCACCATCAACGACGACCGCAAGGTCCAGGCCAACATGGTCAGCTACTACCAGGTCGGCACCCAGTGGGTGACCAAGAAGGGCAACCCGGCCGGCGTCACGCTGGACGACGCCTGCGGCAAGAAGGTCGCCGTCCAGAAGGATACCGTCCAGGTCGACGACATCGAAGCGCGGTCGAAGGCATGCACCGACGCCGGCAAGCCGGAGATCACCATCGAGCAGTTCCCGGGCCAGGACGCGGCGACCGCCGCCGTGATGTCGGGCAAGGACGACGCCATGCTCGCCGACTACCCGGTCGGCGTGTACGCCGTCACCCAGTCCGAGGGGCAGCTGGAACTGCTCGACAAGATGTACGAGGCGGCCCCGTACGGCTATGTGGTGGCCAAGGACCAGACGGCGTTCGCCGAGGCGATCCGGGACGCGACCAAGGCCCTGATCACCGACGGGACGTACCAGACCATCCTCGACAAGTGGAAGGTTGGGGACGGCGCGATCACGGATCCCGCGATCAACCCGTAACACGACATGACAACCGACCAAGCGACAACCGAACGGGCGCGGCCGGAGCCAATCCGTGCCGTGCCCGTCCGGCATCCGGGGCGTTGGATCACGGTGGCCGTGCTGGCCGTCCTGGCCGCGATGTTCATCCACCTGCTGGTGACCAACGAGGCCTTCAACTGGTCCTTCATGGTGGATCGGATGTTCCGTCCGCCGATCATCGAGGGCCTGCTGCGCGGAACCGTACTGATGACCGTCACCGCGATGGTGATCGGTGTCACCCTCGGTGTGGTGATCGCGGTGATGCGCCTGTCGGAGAATCCGATCCTGCGCGGCGTGGCCTGGCTCTACACCTGGTTCTTCCGGGCGGTGCCCCGGCTGGTGTTGCTGGCCGTCTTCGGCAACATCGGCATCCTGTGGAGCCGGATCGAGTTCGGGGTGCCGTTCGACACCCAGCTGGGCCAACTGTTCGGCATCGACAACCTGCAACTGCGGTTGTTCGGGTTCTCCTCTCGGGACATCCTCACCGGGTTCATGGCCGGCCTGCTGGGGCTGGCCCTGTCCGAGGCCGCGTACATGGCGGAGATCGTCCGGGCCGGCATCCAGTCGGTGGACCAGGGCCAGACCGAGGCGGCCCAGGCCCTGGGCATGAGCCGGGGCCAGTTGCTGCGCCGGGTGGTGCTGCCGCAGGCGATGCGCGTGATCATCCCACCGACCGGCAACGAGACCATCGCGATGCTCAAGGACACCTCGCTGCTGTTGTACGTGCCGGTGAGCGTCGAGCTGTTCTTCCAGCTCGACGCGGTCGGCAAGCGGACGTTCCAGATCTTTCCGATGTACGTCGCGGCCTGCCTGTGGTACCTGTTCCTGACCAGCATCCTGCTGGTCGGGCAGTATTTCCTGGAGCGGCACTTCGGCAAGGGGTACGGGACGGCCGGTCGTGCCCGCCTGCGTCTCCGCGGCATGGCCGCGGAGGCCGGCGGTAACCCGGGAGAGGTGAAGCCGTGACCGAGTTGGCCATTCCCGGCCAGGCGGGTGCACCGGCGGCGGAGTCCGACCTGATGGTCCGGGCCGAGCAGGTGCACAAGTCGTTCGGCTCGATCGAGGTGCTCAAGGGCATCGACCTGGAGGTACGCCCGGGGGAGGTCGCTTGCCTGCTCGGCCCCTCCGGCTCGGGCAAGTCGACGTTCCTGCGCTGCATCAACCACCTTGAGAAGATCAACGCCGGCCGGATCTGGGTGGACGGCGAGCTGATCGGCTACCGGGAGCGCGGCGGCAAGCTGCACGAGATGCGGGAGAAGGAGGTCGCCGCCCAGCGCCGCTCCATCGGCATGGTGTTCCAGCGGTTCAACCTGTTCCCGCACAAGACCGCCCTGGAGAACGTCACCGAGGCGCCGCTGCTGGTGCGCAAGGAGAAGCGGGCCGAGGTCCGGGACCGGGCGGCGGCGCTGCTGGAACGCGTCGGCCTGGGCGACCGGCTGCACAGCTACCCGAGCCAGCTCTCCGGCGGGCAGCAGCAGCGGGTGGCCATCGCCCGGGCGTTGGCCATGCAGCCCAAGCTGATGCTCTTCGACGAGCCCACCAGCGCGCTCGACCCGGAACTGGTCGGCGAGGTGCTGGACGTGATGAAGGACCTGGCCCGCGACGGCATGACGATGATCGTGGTCACCCACGAGATCGGCTTCGCCCGGGAGGTGGGCGACTCGCTGGTCTTCATGGACGGCGGCGTGGTGGTCGAGCGGGGCAACCCGCGCGAGGTGATCGCCGACCCGAAGCACGAACGCACCAAGGCGTTCCTGGCCAAGGTGCTCTGATCATCGGCGCCGGCCCGCCTCGATCGGTGGGTCGGATCACGCACCGGCGGCCGGCCGGACCGACGCCCGGCCGGCCGCCGTCCGTCGCCGGCTCCGATCCGGTGGCGCCGAGGTTCGCTGTCTTCGCGAGGCGGCGGCCGGCGATGTCGGCGGTACGGGCTAGAGTCGCTGCCGTGACAGCTACGACGCCGCGCCTGCTTCTCGTCGACGGACACTCCCTGGCATACCGGGCCTTCTTCGCCCTGCCGGTGGAAAACTTCTCCACCACGACCGGGCAGCCGACCAACGCGGTGTACGGCTTCACCTCGATGCTGATCAACGTGCTGCGCGACGAGCAGCCGACCCACATCGTCGTCGCCTTCGACGTCTCCCGCCGCTCCTTCCGCACCGACAGGTACGCCGAGTACAAGGCCGGCCGCAGCGAGACCCCGACCGACTTCAAGGGCCAGGTCAGCCTGGTCAAGGAGGTCCTGGCCGCGTTGCGCGTCCCGGTGGTGGAGAAGGAGGGCTACGAGGCCGACGACGTCATCGCCACCCTGGCCTGCCAGGCCCGCGACCAGGGCATGCCGGTGCTGATCTGCACCGGCGACCGGGACGCCTTCCAACTTGTCGGCGAGCAGGTCACCGTGCTCTACCCGCGCAAGGGCGTCTCCGACCTGGCCCGGATGGACCCGGCCGCGGTCGAGGCCAAGTACGGTGTCGGCCCCGAGCGCTATCGCGACCTGGCCGCGCTCGTCGGCGAGACCAGCGACAACCTGCCCGGTGTCCCCGGTGTCGGCCCGAAGACCGCGGCCAAGTGGATCAACACCTACGGCGGGGTGGAGGGCGTCATCGCCCGCGCCGACGAGATCAAGGGCAAGGCCGGCGACAGCCTGCGCGAGCGGCTGGCCGACGTGATCCGCAACTACGAGATCAACTGTCTGGTCTCCGACCTGGAGCTGCCGATCCACCCCGACGACGCCCGCTGGCAGGGGTGGGACCGCGAGGCCGTCCACCAGGTCTTCGACACCCTCCAGTTCCGCATTCTGCGGGATCGGCTCTACCAGTACCTGGAGGCGGTGGAGCCGGAGGCCGAGGCGGGCTTCGACCTGACCGGCGAGGTGCTCGCCGCACCGGATGCGCTGGTCGGTTGGCTGGCCACGCACGCCCAGGCGGGCACCCCGGTCGGCGTCGCGGTCAAGCTCGACACCGGCCCCAACCGACGGCACACCGCCACCGTCACCGGCATGGCCCTGGCCACCGCCGACGGTGCGGCGGCCTGGTTCGACCCGAGCGGGCTGGCCGAGGCCGACGAGGCGGCCCTGGCGGGTTGGCTGGCCGACGAGACCCGCCCCAAGGTGCTGCACGACAGCAAGCCCGCGGTGCTCGCCTTCGCCGCGCACGGCTGGTCCCTGGCCGGCATCGCCCGGGACACCCAGATCGCGGCCTACCTGGCCCGCCCCGACCAGCGTTCCTACGACCTGACCGACCTGGCGCTGCGCTACCTGCACCGGGAGCTGCGCGTCGACGCGCCGGACGACGGCCAGTTGACGCTGGACGGGCTCGGCGGCGAGGGCGAGGCCGAGCAGAACCTCATGCTGCACGCCCGGGCCACCCTCGACCTCGCCGACGCGATCGACGCGGAGCTGTCCCGCGACGGGGAGCAGTCGGCTCGGCTGATGGCCGGGGTCGAGCTGCCGCTGATGCGGGTGCTGGCGAGCATGGAGCGCACCGGCATCGCCGCCGACACCGAGTACCTGTCCGAGCTGGAGGCGCACTTCGCGGCCGAGGTGAAGGCCGCCGCCCAGGGCGCGTACGCGGCCGTCGGGCGGGAGTTCAACCTCGGCTCGCCCAAGCAGCTGCAGGAGATCCTCTTCGGCGAGCTGAACCTGCCCAAGACGAAGCGGATCAAGACGGGCTACACCACCGACGCCGACGCGTTGCAGTGGCTCTACGCGCAGAACCCGCACCCGGTGCTGGCCCACCTGCTGCGCCACCGCGACGTGGCCAAGCTCAAGTCGACCGTGGACGGCCTGCTCAAGTCGGTCTCCGACGACGGGCGCATCCACACCACCTTCAACCAGACGGTGGCCGCCACCGGCCGGCTCTCGTCCACCGAGCCCAACCTGCAGAACATCCCGATCCGCACGGAGGAAGGGCGGCGGATCCGCCGCGCCTTCGTCGTGGGGGAGGGGTACGAATGCCTGCTCACCGCCGACTACAGCCAGATCGAGATGCGGATCATGGCGCACCTGTCGGCGGACGACGCGCTGATCGAGGCGTTCAACTCCGGCGCCGACTTCCACGCGGCGACCGCCTCGTCGGTCTTCGCGGTCCCGGTCGCCGAGGTCACCCCGGACCAGCGGCGCAAGATCAAGGCAATGAACTACGGCCTGGCGTACGGGCTGAGCGCCTTCGGCCTGTCCCAGCAGCTCGGCATCAGCGCCGAGGAGGCGCGTGGGCTGATGGAGAACTACTTCGCCGGCTTCGGCGGCGTCCGGGACTACCTCCAGGAGGTCGTCGCCCGGGCCCGCCAGGACGGCTACACCTCCACCATCCTCGGCCGCCGGCGCTACCTGCCCGACCTGGTCAGCGACAACCGGCAGCGGCGGGAGATGGCCGAGCGGATGGCGCTCAACGCCCCGATCCAGGGCTCCGCGGCGGACATCATCAAGGTCGCCATGCTGCACGTCGACACGGCGCTGCGCGACTCCGGGCTGCGCTCCCGGATGCTGCTGCAGGTCCACGACGAGTTGGTGTTCGAGGTGGCGCCGGGAGAGCGGGCGACGCTGGAGGAACTGGTGCGGCGCGAGATGGGCGGGGCGTACCCGCTGTCGGTGCCGCTGGAGGTGTCGGTCGGCGAGGGGCGGGACTGGAACAGCGCCGACCACTGATTCCCTCGCTGCGGATTCGGTGGGGGTTTTCCGGGCAGCCCACCCCGCTCCGGGCGGTCAGGCTTGATCCCTCCGCGGGGCGGGCTGCCCGGAAAACCTGACGTGGTCCGGGTGGTGTGCGGGCTAGGGGTCCGCGCGGTGATGCTCGGATCAGTGGGCTGACTCGGATCAGTCGGGTGATCCGGATGGTGGAGGCGTCGGGTTACTTGCGGGCCGGGTCGCCGGGATCAGCGTGTCGGTCCCCGGCGTTCCGTCGGTGGGGCGCCGTGGCGCTCGAGGGCCTTCCGGGACGGACCGCCGGGCGGTGGCAGCGGGGCCTTGACGGGGTCGTGGCCCCAGTTCATCAGGGAGTAGCGCCACCGGGTGTCGCGTACGTCGCCGCTCGGGCGCTGTGCCATGTGCCGGTGCACGTAGCCGATGACCTTGCGCATGTGCTTGTAGTCGGCGGCCGTGAGCTGTTCCCGCTTGCGGCGGAGCAGTTCGACGATCTTCCGGCCGGACTCGTGGCCGACGGACTCACCGCCCTCGGTGCCCTTCTTCTGCCAGCCGACGTGCTTGGACTCCGGGGACTCCAGCCACTCCTGGAGTTCGGCGGGCTTCATGTTCACCGCCTCGGTGAACTCCTGGTAGGTCTGCTGCGGATCGTCACTTCGGCTCATGACGCAGCACCTCCGGCCGGTGCGCGACGTCCCGGCCCGAGTCGTCGTTGCGGATGCGGTACTGCGGGGCCTCCGGTGACGCGTTCACGGTGTGTCCGCGTACGTGTGTGCGTTCGGTCAGTTTCTCCCGCACGATGCCGTACGCCCGGCCGCTGTGGCTGGCCCAGGAGACGTGATCGCCCCGGCGGAACTCTCTCTGCTCGGCCATGCCGGCGGGTACCCGAGGGTGGTCGGCCGGAAACGCCGCCGTGCCGCGCCGATCCGTTCCAGTCGTCCGGGGGCGCGGCACGGCGGTGGTGAGCCGGCTCAGGTCAGCAGGTCACCGGAGGACGCGCTTGTCCGGGTCGAGTGATCGGGGCAGCTTGATGGTGATCCACTCGTTGTCCTCGGCCACCCCGGGCGTACGGCCGGTGGAGAACGGGAAGTTGTTGTCGTTCAGTACGGCGACGGTCCGCTCGTCCAGGATCACCACGTTCTCGATGGTCTGGAACGGGAACGTGAAGGTGGTGCCGAAGCCGCCCAACCGCTTCGGGTTGGCGACGTTCATGAGGTCGACGAGGAGCGTCTTGTCCAGCAGCCCGTCCCGGTTCCGGTCGCGCGTGTCGGCCACGTAGAGCCGCTTGATGACGGCGCCGACGTCCTGGCCGTTGTCCCGCTCGATGACCAGGAAGCGGTGCTTGTCGATTGCGATGGCGTCGCCGATCGCCAGGTTGGGGGCGTCGAGCGGGTAGGTGTACCGCTTGCTGGTGTACGCGCCGGTCCGCAGGTCGAACTCGTTGAGCCGCAGGTGTCCCGCCGGGTCCCCGGTGACGGTTCCCTCCAGCAGCGGGTACAGGTAACGGCCGTCGGGCGAGGCGGCGAGGCCCTCGAAGCCTTTGCTGCTGCCGAGGGTGGCAACGACTCCCGTGCGGGCAGCGGTCTCCGGGGCGACCACGCCGTCGAGCGGGATCGGCGCCGCCAGCAGCCGGCCGGCCCGGTCGAAGTGCAGCAGGTACGGACCGAACTCGTCGCCGATCCAGTACGTGCCGTCGGCGGCCTTGACGATCGACTCGACGTCGAACCCGACCAGCCGATCCAGGGTTTCTCCGGCATCGCGGACAACGGTGACGGCACGTTCGACGTGCTGTCGGACAACGAAGGGCGTGCGGTAGCCGTTCGTGTTGCCCGTGACGAGGCTGCCGGAGGGTTCGCTGCCCGGCACGAACGTCGCGGCGGGCAGTGCCGCGAAGCCGGTCAGCGTCGGTGTGGTGACCTTCGGGCCGCCGGCGAAGGAGGCGTTGCCGGCTAGGGCGAGGACGAGCGCGAGTGCGCTGGTGCCGGCGAGTGCCCGCCCCAGTGACGTGTTGCTGATGATCCTTCTCATGGGCCGGACATTAGGGAACATGAATGAACCGGAGGCGGCGCCGGGATGGCGTCGGTGGGGCGCGACGGGGGCCGTCGGGACGATCGGATCGGTGCGTAGGCGATAGCCGGTCAGCGGGGTTTCTCGGCGACGAAGATGGCGGTGCCGGGGAAGAGCCGCCCGCGCAGCGGGCTCCACTGCCCCCAGGTTCCCTCGTGTCCCGCGGGCCACTCCGGTTCCACCAGGTCGACCAGCCGGAACCCGGTGCCGACCAGTTCCCGGACCCGGTCGCCGAGGGTGCGGTGCTGCTCGACGTACGTGGCCACGCCGCGCGCGTTCTGCTCCACGTACGGCTGGGTGTCGAAGTAGGAGTGGACGGCGACGAGCCCGCCCTCGCCCGGGTCGTCGAGGAAGATCCATCGCATCGGGTGCGTGACCGAGAAGACCCAGCGACCGCCGGGCCGCAGCACCCGGTGGACCTCCCGCATCAGTGCCGCCGAGTCCTCGACGAACGGCACCGCACCGAACGCCGTGCAGGCGGTGTCGAAGGCCGCGTCGGCGAAGGGCAGCGCCAGGGCGTCGGCGTGCACCAGCGGGACGTGTACCCCGCTGCGGGCGGCGGCCTGCGCGGCGTGCCGCAACATTCCGGCGGAGAGGTCCAGCGCGACCGGCCGGGCGCCCTGGGTGGCCAGCCAGCGGGAGCAGGACGCGGCACCGCAGCCGACCTCGAGGACGCGCCGGCCGGCCAGCTCGCCGAGCAGCCGGGCGTCCGCCTCGCGCAGCCCTTCCGGGCACCAGACGAAGTCCACGTCGCCCAGGAACGCACCGTGCTCGGCCTGGTAGTCGTCGGCGTCCGCGTCCCACCAGCCACGGTTGGCCTGGCGGACCTCGTCGGCAGCTACCCGGCGGCGGGTCACCCTGTCGTCGTCCACTCGCCTACGCTAGGCCCCCGGGCCGCCCGGAACCCCGTCGGGCCACCGGGACGAATGGTGCTCGTGTGACGGATGAGACAGCGGCGGCCCCTTTACCGCATGAAATCTCCTCTTTCGCAGCTGGTGAGGTCGCGAGGAGACGGGAGGGCTTGCACGCTGTGGTAATGCAGCGGGTAGGGTAGAGGATGCGCTCGCGGATCGTGTGCCTCGGCAGGGAGCAGGTGCGCGGTCGACGGAGTCACATCAAGATCTCGTTCAGCGATTTCCGGGTGGGCCCGCCGGCGGATCCGTTGGCGCGCACAGGTCACCGCGACACCAGCCTGCTGTGACACACCATCCGACCGGAGCAACCGCCCACATGACGAGCAGCATCGAGGCCCCCTCGAGCGCCACCAAGGTCACCGTCGACGACCTCGGCTCTGAGGAGGCTTTCCTCGCCGCGATCGACGAGACCATCAAGTACTTCAACGACGGCGACATTGTCGAAGGCACCGTCGTCAAGGTCGACCGGGACGAGGTCCTGCTCGACATCGGCTACAAGACCGAGGGTGTCATCCCCTCTCGGGAGTTGTCGATCAAGCACGACGTGGACCCGGCAGAGGTCGTCTCGGTGGGCGACCACATCGAGGCCCTCGTCCTCCAGAAGGAGGACAAGGAGGGTCGGCTGATCCTCTCGAAGAAGCGGGCGCAGTACGAGCGGGCCTGGGGCACGATCGAGAAGATCAAGGACGAGGACGGCGTCGTCCGCGGTTCGGTCATCGAGGTGGTCAAGGGCGGCCTCATCCTCGACATCGGGCTGCGTGGCTTCCTGCCCGCCTCCCTGGTCGAGATGCGGCGGGTGCGTGACCTGCAGCCGTACGTGGGCCGCGAGCTCGAAGCCAAGATCATCGAGCTGGACAAGAACCGCAACAACGTGGTCCTGTCCCGCCGGGCCTGGCTGGAGCAGACGCAGTCCGAGGTGCGTACCGAGTTCCTCAACAAGCTCCAGAAGGGGCAGGTCCGCAAGGGCGTCGTCTCCTCGATCGTCAACTTCGGCGCGTTCGTCGACCTCGGCGGCGTGGACGGTCTGGTGCACGTCTCCGAGCTGTCCTGGAAGCACATCGACCACCCGTCCGAGGTCGTCGAGGTGGGCCAGGAGGTCGAGGTCGAGGTCCTGGACGTCGACCTGGACCGCGAGCGGGTCTCGCTGTCGCTGAAGGCGACCCAGGAGGACCCGTGGCGGCAGTTCGCCCGCACCCACGCGATCCAGCAGATCGTGCCGGGTAAGGTCACCAAGCTGGTGCCGTTCGGCGCCTTCGTCCGGGTGGACGACGGCATCGAGGGCCTGGTCCACATCTCCGAGCTGGCCGAGCGCCACGTGGAGATCCCGGAGCAGGTCGTCCAGGTCGGCTCCGAGGTCATGGTCAAGGTCATCGACATCGACCTGGAGCGCCGCCGGATCTCGCTGTCGCTCAAGCAGGCCAACGAGGGCTTCGTCGAGGGCGAGGAGCACTTCGACCCGACCCTCTACGGCATGGCCGCGACCTACGACGCCGAGGGCAACTACATCTACCCGGAGGGCTTCGACCCGGAGACGGGCGAGTGGCTCGAGGGGTACGACAAGCAGCGCGAGACGTGGGAGCAGCAGTACGCCGAGGCGCGGCAGCGCTGGGAGGCGCACCAGAAGCAGGTGCAGACCTCCCGGGCCGCCGAGGCCGAGGCCGCTGCCAACCCGCAGCCCGCCGCCACCGGCACCACCACCTCGACCAGCGCGGCGCCGAGCCGTCAGGCCGAGGAGCCCGCTGGCACCCTGGCCACCGACGAGGCGCTCGCCGCTCTGCGGGAGAAGCTCGCCGGCGGCAAGTGACCCTGCGACAACTCCAGCTCGCGGCGTCTGACGCCGTGCAGTGACCTGGAGCTGTTCTGGCGACAACAGGCCCCGCCCCGACCCGGTACCCCGGGTCGAGGCGGGGCCCTCGCCGTCTCCACCCCCGGCACGCCCTGCCCCCAGGATCCCCGGCGAAAACATGCTGACGGTCTGGCGGGGAGCCTGTTGTCGGTGTGGTCCTGGTTGGCGGGGCCGGCATGATCGGGTTGACTGGGTGTCGTGCTGAGGGTGGGGTTGACCGGCGGGATCGGGTCAGGGAAGAGCGCGGTGGCGCGGCGGCTGGTCGAGCGGGGAGCCGTGCTCGTCGACGCCGACCAGGTCGCGCGGGAGGTGGTCGCCCCCGGCACCGAGGGGCTGGCCGAGGTCGTGGCCACCTTCTCCGACCGGGTCCTCGACGCCGACGGTGCCCTCGACCGGGCCGCCCTCGGCGACCTGGTCTTCTCCGACGAGGCTGCCCGCCGCCGGCTGGAGGCCATCGTCCACACCCGGGTGCGGGCCCGTACCGCGGAGTTGATCGCTGCCACACCGGCCGACGCCGTGCTGGTCAACGACGTACCGCTGCTGGTCGAGGTGGGGTTGGCGCCCACGTACCACCTGGTGGTCGTGGTGCGGACGGCGGTGGAGACCCGGTTGGAGCGGTTGGCCCGCGACCGTGGAATGACCCGCGCGGAGGCCGAACGGCGGATCGGCGCCCAGGCCGACGACGCCCGTCGCGGCGCGGTGGCGGACGTGCTGCTCACCAACGACGGCACCCTCGGGCAGTTGCACGCGGCGGTCGATGCGCTCTGGTACGACCGGCTGGTGCCCTTCGAGGCCAACGTGCGCCACCGGCGGGCGGTGCGGGCGCGCCAGGTCGTGCTGGCCGAGGCTGATCCGACCTGGCCTCAGCAGTACGCCCGGCTGGCCGCCCGGATCCGGCACGCGGTCGCCCCGGCCGAGCTGCGCATCGACCACATCGGTTCGACCGCGGTGGCCGGCCTGCCCGCCAAGGACGTCATCGACATCCAGCTGAGCGTGCCGTCCCTGGCCGATGCCGACGGACCGCTGGCCGAGCGGCTCGCCGAAGCCGGCTTTCCCCGGTTGCCCGGCGACTGGTGGGACAGCCCCCGGCCGGCCGGCAGCGGCCGGTGGGAGAAGCGGCTGCACGGCAGCGCCGACCCGGCCCGCCCGGTCCACCTGCACCTGCGGGTGACCGGTTCGCCCGGCTGGCGGTACGCCCTGCTGATGCGCGACCACCTCCGGGCCGACCCCGACCGCCGGGCCGCGTATCTGATGCTCAAGCGGGAACTGGCGGCCGCCGCGCCGGACAGCGGCGCGTACGCCACGGCGAAGGACCCGTGGTTCGACGAGGAGCACCTGCGGGCGGAGGAGTGGGCGGCCCGTACCGGTTGGCGCCCCTGACCTCGCCCACAGCCGCTCGTCCCGCTCGGTTACGGCTCAGCGCGTCGCGCCTGCGGGGGTCAGTCGGGGCACCCGGCCGGGGGTCAGGTCGAGCTGCGCCCAGGCCCCGGCCCGGGTCGGCAGTTCCACCCGGCGCAGCAGCCCGTTGCGGTCCATCCAGTAGCGGCTCGGGCCCTTGGCGGTGTCGACCTCCACGACGTCGACCGGGGTGCCGGCGAGGCTGTCGCCGCGCACCCGCCGGACGCTGCCCTCCGGGCCGGTTCCCCGGGCGGCTCGCAGCGCGGCGTCCACCAGCGGGTCCAGGGCTTCGGTGCGGTGCGGGTCGGCCCGCCAGCCGGTGTCCGGCGGGGGCACCGGCGGGGGACCGGAGCCGCTGCCCGCGGACGGTCCGTCGATCCGGGTGAACCCGCTGCGGTCCCGACGGACCAGGGTCCGCGGGCCGTCCGCGTCGAGGTCGGTGACGCCGAGGTACGCCGTACCCGCGGTCCAACTCAGCCAGCCCTCGCCGCGCAGGTTGGTACCGGCGGACACGGGACCGGTCAGGGTGACAACAGCCCCGCCGGCAGTGCGCAACCGGTCGGGCAGCCGGCGCCAGCGGTCCCGTTCGGCGGCGGTGAGGGCGCGCGGCAGGCTGGGCCGGCCACCCAGCGCCTCGACCGGCCGGATCGTGGGGCGGTCGGCCCGGTTGAGCCGTACGCTCACCGGCCCGAACCCGGGAAGGTTGACCTCCAGCCGGTGCAGCCGGCCGGCCGGGTCCAGCCAGTACCGTGCCGCGCGGCCGTCGCCGGTAGCCCCAGTGGGGGCGGCGGAGCCGGTGCGGGTGGGCGCGGTTCCGGCACCCGGCAACGGCCCCTCCAGGATGTCGACCGCCTCCCCGTTGATCCGGTCCCGGCCGACCCAGCGGCCCGCGGGCGGGTCGGCGGGATCCGGGCGGTCGGTGGCCAGGGCGAAGATCAGGCCCAACAGCGGGTCGAGTCGGCGATCGGCGGGCAGGCGCCAGCCGTCGGCCGGTGGCACCAGGGGCGGCGTGGCGGGCGTCGGCACCGCCGCCGGATCGGGCCGGACCACCAGCACGGTGGGGGTGGCCTGCGCCAGACCCCGCAGTGCCCCCGCCCCGGGCCCGCCCACGTCGAGGTAGGCCAGTTGCCGGGCCCAGTCGACCCAGCCGAGGAGATCCGTGCGGGCCGTCCCGCCATCGATCGTGACATGCAGCCCGGCGCGCAGGTCGCGGTAGTTGGTGACCCGCATGGCGGCCAGCCGTTCCCGCTCGGCCACCGTCATCTCCCGCGCTGCCGGGTCGCCGGGCGCCCAGTTGACCAGCGTGGCCACCAGCATGACGGCGGAGAGCACGGCGGTCAGGGCGAGCCCGGTCAACGTGAGCCGGCGCCGGCGGGCGGCTCTCCTCCGCGCCTCGTCGGCCTCCTCGCTCGCCCCGGCGAGGTCCTCGTCCTCTGCCGGGTCGCCGGCGGCCGGGTCCAGCGCGCGGGGGGACACCCCGGCTCGACGGACCCCGGGCCGCCGCCCCGGCTCGCCGGCCGTGGGATCGGGTTCGGCGAGACCGAGAACGGCGGGCGGCACGGTGCCGGCCCGGTGCCGCCGCGGGCCGCCGCGGTGCCGGCGGTCGGCTCGGCCGCCGCGAGCACCCGCCGGGCGTCCGGGCCCGGTGGGGCCGGCGGACGGATCGTCGGGATCGGGACGGTCGGTGTCGCGGGCGCCGGGTGTCGGTCGTGAGGTGTTCTCCACGGGAGGATGAACGGGTCGGACCGGGGATCGGTGACGAAATGACGGCGCTCGCGGCGGCCGGTCAGCGCGTTCAGCGCGACCACGTCGGGTGCGCACGCCGGAAGGGTGCTGCGACCCTCGGTGCCGGGGGCGGCGCGGCCTGTGCGGCTCGCCACCGGCCCGGTCGGCCGCCGCGAGCGGCCTACGGGTGAAGCGTAGCGGGGTGAGAAGAACCACACAATGCGAATATCGAAGCCGATCAGGTGCCAGGTGTAGTCGGCACGGACTGTCGGGCCCCCGGCGTACCGTGGGTGTCATGGCGCTCGACATACCCCGGCTCGACGGCCGCTTCCAGGTCATCAGCGAGTTCCAGCCGGCCGGTGACCAGCCGGCGGCGATCGACGATCTGGAGCGGCGGGTACGCCGCGGCGACCGGCACACCGTGCTGCTCGGCGCCACCGGCACCGGCAAGAGCGCCACCACGGCCTGGTTGATCGAGCGGTTGCAGCGCCCCACGCTGGTGCTGGCGCCGAACAAGACGCTCTGCGCGCAGCTGGCCAAGGAGTTCAGCGAGCTGCTGCCGGACAACGCGGTGGAGTATTTCGTCTCCTACTACGACTACTACCAGCCCGAGGCGTACATCCCGCAGACCGACACCTACATCGAGAAGGACTCCTCCATCAACGAGGAGGTGGAGCGGTTGCGGCACTCGGCGACCATGTCGCTGCTCACCCGCCGCGACGTGGTGGTGGTCGCGACCGTCTCGGCGATCTACGGGCTGGGCACCCCGGAGGAGTACCTCGACCGCGCGGTCCGGGTCGCGGTCGGCCAGGAACTGGACCGCGACCAGCTGCTGCGCCGGTTGGTCGACATCCAGTACACCCGCAACGACATGGCCTTCCAGCGAGGCACGTTCCGGGTCCGGGGGGACACGCTGGAGATCATCCCGGCGTACGAGGAACTCGCCGTGCGGATCGAGCTGTTCGGCGACGAGGTGGAGAAGCTCTACTACCTCAATCCGCTCACCGGCGACGTGGTCCGCGAGGTCGACCATCTGCTGATCTTCCCGGCGACGCATTACGCGGCCGGTCCGGAGCGGATGGAGCGGGCGATCCGCGACATCGAGACCGAGTTGGGCGAGCGGCTGGCCGAGCTGGAGCGGCAGGGCAAGTTGCTGGAGGCGCAGCGGCTGCGGATGCGCACCACGTACGACATCGAGATGATGCGGCAGGTCGGCTTCTGCTCCGGCATCGAGAACTACTCGATGCACATCGACGGCCGGTTGCCCGGCAGCCCGCCGCACTGCCTGCTCGACTACTTCCCCGACGACTTCCTCACCGTGATCGACGAGTCGCACGTGACCATCCCGCAGATCGGCGGCATGTACGAGGGCGACGCCTCGCGCAAGCGGATGCTGATCGACCACGGCTTCCGGCTGCCCAGCGCCGCCGACAACCGGCCGCTGCGGTTCGACGAGTTCCTGGAGCGGGTCGGCCAGATGGTCTTCCTGTCGGCCACCCCCGGCCCCTGGGAGCTGGAACACGCCCAGGGGGAGTTCGTCGAGCAGGTGATCCGCCCGACCGGCCTGGTCGACCCGGAGGTCGTCGTCAAGCCCACCAAGGGCCAGATCGACGACCTGATGCACGAGATCAAGCTGCGTACGGAGCGAGACGAGCGGGTGCTGGTCACCACGCTGACCAAGAAGATGGCCGAGGACCTGTCCGACTACCTCCTGGAGAACGGCATCCGGGTGCGCTACCTGCACTCCGAGGTCGACACGCTGCGCCGGGTGGAACTGCTGCGCGAGCTGCGCCGGGGCGACTACGACGTGCTGGTCGGCATCAACCTGCTGCGCGAGGGCCTGGACCTGCCCGAGGTGTCCCTGGTGGCGATCCTCGACGCGGACAAGGAGGGCTTCCTGCGCAGCGGCCGGTCGCTGATCCAGACCATCGGCCGGGCGGCCCGTAACGTCTCCGGTCAGGTGCACATGTACGCCGACAAGATCACGCCGTCGATGGCGGACGCGATCGAGGAGACCAACCGGCGGCGGGCCAAGCAGATCGCGCACAACGAGGCGCACGGCATCAGCCCGGAGCCGCTGCGGAAGAAGATCCACGACATCCTCGACGACATCTACCGCGAGGCGGAGGACACCGAGGCGACGCGGGTCGGCGGTGCGGTGCGGCAGTTGTCCCGGGGCAAGGCGCCGGTCAAGGAGACGCGCAGTCGCGTCCGGGCCGGCACCGGCACCCCGGCCCGGGAGGGGATGGCCCGGGCCGAGCTGGCGCAGCTCATCCAGGAGCTGAACGACCAGATGCTCGCCGCCGCACGGGAACTCCAGTTCGAGCTGGCCGCCCGGATCCGCGACGAGATCGCCGAGTTGAAGAAGGAACTGCGGGGGATGGACGCCGCCGGAGTGCGGTGAGGCGGTCGGAAAGCTGGTTTCCCGGCGGGATGATAGCGGAATGCGAGCGTCCTATTGCGCTGGGTGATCGCCGTGCGTACTCTCCCTCAGAGACTGTCGGGAACCCCGGGGCGAGCGAGGCGGAGTCCAGGCGGCGACCCGGCCAGGCGGAGGTCGGGCCGGATACCGGTGTTGTATCCGGACCGACCTCCAACGCCGCCGGTCGTCGTCTGGGCCCGCCGCAGCCGTCGCGAGGTTTCCCGACAGTCTCTCAGTGGGGAGGCTGGGATGCCGTTGCCAACGAGTCCGGTCATTCGACGTGCGCGACTCGGCGCCGAGCTACGCCAGCTCCGGCGGCGTGGGGCGCTGACTCTGGAACAGGTGTGTGAGCGGCTCGGTTGGGCGTCCACCTCCAAGCTGTCCCGCATCGAGCTGGGGCAGAGCCGTCCGGATCTGGCCGACGTGCTCGACCTGCTCGACATCTACCAGGTGTCGTCGTCGCAGCGGGACGCGTTGATCGTCATCGCCCGCGACGCCGCGACCAGTCGGGGCTGGTGGAAGTCGCTCGGGGAGATGAGCGAACGGCAGCGCACGTACGCCGAACTCGAAGCCGGCGCGGCGGGCATCGTCGAGTACCAGCCCGCCGTCGTGCCCGGCCTGTTGCAGACCTCGGGGTACGCGCGCCTGCGCATCGCCGCCGGCCAGTTGATCGATCCGGCGGTGGACGTGGAGGCCGACCTACGGGCTCGTGCCGCCCGGCACGCGGTGCTGCGTCGGGTCGATCCGCCCCGCTACACGGCGGTGCTCACCGAAACGGCCTGCTGGCCCGCCGGCGATCCGGTGGAGGTCTGGCGCGAACAGCTGCGACACCTGCTCGACCTGGCCACGCTGCCGCACGTGACGATCCGGCTGCTGCCGGCCGGGGCCGAGCTGGGTCCGGTGCCGCTCACCCCGTTCTCCTGCTATTCCTTCCCGGACCCGGCGGATCCGCGGACGGTGATGCTGGAGGCGCTGACCACGGATGTCCGGCTGACCAGCGCGACCGACGTCGACCGGTACGAGCGGATGAGCGGGTGCCTGCTGGAGGCGGCGTTGCCGGAGGACGAGACAGCGCGGGTGCTGGCCCGCTGGCTCGACGGGTGACCACTCGCGCGTCGGCACCGGGCCCGCCGCCCCCGTAGCCCGTCGGGACCGATGCCGACGCGAGGCGCAGGATAGGCCGAAGGTGTGACAGTTTCTGCGCCCGCGATGCGGATTTCTCCGCCGCGATGTCGCCCCGAGGCTTTGTCGCGCCGGTGGCCCGGTGCTGACGTCAGGCCGTGATGTCGACGAAGTGCTCGACCCGGGGCGGGGCGGAGAAGTGCGGCCCGATCAGTTCCCGCCATCGGACGAACCGGTCGGTGGCCCGGAAGTTCTCCTCGTGCGCCTCGACCGAGTCCCACTCGACCAGCAGCACGAAGCGGGACGGGGACTCGACGCCCCGGGTCATCCGCACCGACCGGCAGCCGGGGGCGCCGGCCAGCAGCTTGTGCCCCTCGGCGTACGCGGCGGCGAAGGCGTCCTCGTTGCCGGGAGCCACGTCGATGAGCGCGATCTCAAGCACCATGCCGGCAGCCTGCCATGCCGGCCCGGCGCCCTGCCGCCCACCCGGGCAATTCCCACGCACCGGCGCCGCGCAGCGGAACGGGTACGCGATCACCCCTAGCCTCCTAGGATGGTGTGTAGGGTGTGGCCCACCGCACACTCGATGCGGCCCGCCCCGCCCGTGGCCGATCGCATCGATGCCGGCGGACGCCCAGGTAGCGCCCGCCTCCACGGCACGTGGTCGCGCCCGGGGGCGGACCGTGGTGCACGGGCCGGCCGCGGTGAGCAAGAATGGTGGGTAAGGAGGGGAGTACTCCCCTGCGGCGGAGTCGTCAGCACGGTCGCCCACCGGTTCCCGGTGACCCGACCCGGCTCCGCCGGTCACCGCTGGGAGGCGGTGGCGGAAGAGACCTCCGACAGCCACTGTGCCAGCGTCGCCGGCGCACCGGCCCCCTCTTCGTCGAGGCGTACGGTGTGCCGGTTGCTGCCTGCCTGCCGGAGGAATGAGACTGTGAACGTGTCCGGACTGGTGTGGGCGGTTACGCTCGTCGCCCTGACCGCGGTGCTCGTGGTGGATCTGATCATCATCGGGCGCCGCCCGCACGAGCCGAGCGTGCGGGAGTCGAGCCTCTGGGTCACCTTCTACGTGGGGTTGGCCCTGCTCTTCGGTGCCGGGCTCTGGCTCACCGCCGGGGCGAGCGTGGCGGGGCAGTTCTACACCGGCTGGCTGACCGAGTACAGCCTCTCGGTGGACAACCTCTTCGTCTTCATGATCATCATGTCCCGCTTCGCGGTGCCCCGGCAGTATCAGCAGAAGGTGCTGCTCATCGGCATCGTGCTCGCGCTGGTCATGCGCGGCGGGTTCATCGCCGCCGGCGCGGCGCTGATCTCGCAGTTCAGCTGGGTCTTCTACCTCTTCGGCGCCTTCCTGATCTACACCGCGGTCAACCTGGCCCGGCACGGTGAGTCGAGCGAGGAGGAGTTCGAGGAGAACGTGCTCGTCCGGTGGAGCCGGCGGGCGCTGCCGATCTCGCGGGGCTACGACGGCGCTCGGCTCACCGCACGGGAGAACGGCCGGCGGATGTTCACCCCGATGCTCATCGTCATGATCGCGATCGGCACCACCGACCTGATCTTCGCCCTCGACTCCATTCCGGCGATCTTCGGCGTCACCCACGAGCCGTACCTCGTCTTCACCGCCAACGTCTTCGCGCTGATGGGGCTGCGACAGCTCTACTTCCTGCTCGGCGGGCTGCTGGACCGGCTGATCTACCTGAGCTACGGCCTGGCCGTGGTGCTCGGCTTCATCGGGGTCAAGCTGATCCTGGAGGCGTTGGCGGACAACAACCTGCCGTTCGTCAACGGTGGCGACCCGGTCGGCTGGGCGCCGCACATCCCGATCTGGCTGTCCCTGTCGGTCGTCCTGACCACCCTGGCCGTGGCGACGGCGGCCAGCCTGGTCAAGTCGTCCCGGGACCGACGGCGCGAACTCGCCGGGGTGCGCGGCTGAC
This sequence comes from Micromonosporaceae bacterium KJ-029, assembly GCA_005402585.1. Taxonomy (GTDB): domain Bacteria; phylum Actinomycetota; class Actinomycetes; order Mycobacteriales; family Micromonosporaceae; genus Micromonospora. The sequence continues at coordinate 303,739 of BIFP01000067.1, forward strand.
AGTCCCTCAGAGCCGAGGTGCGCCGATGCGGTGGGCGCCGACCAGGGTGGCGGTGCGCTCGGCGGGTAGCCGTTCCTCCAGCACCCGCCGGTGCCGGTAGCAGGCGTGCAGCATGCGCCGCTCGTCGCGACCCCGGGGAGCGGCGCTGACGATGCCGATGTGATGGATGCGCCGTCCGGGCCGGGCGAAGCTGTACAGGTCTCCGGGGCGCTCCGCCCCCAGTTCCACCCGATGGGCGGCGGCGGCCTGGTCGTCGGCGTCGCGCGGCAGCGTGCCGCCGAGCCGCCGCCAGACCAGGTGCACCAGGCCCGAGCAGTCGATCCCGTACGCGGACAGCCCGCCCCACAGGTAGCCGACGTGGACCAGCCGCGTCGCCACGGCCAGCACCTCCTCGGCCGTGGGCGGTGTGGCCGGTGCGGGCGCCACGTGTGCCGCCGGCAGCCACAGCGGCTCGGCGTACCCGGGGACGTGGACCGGGTGCCAACCGTCGACCGGAGGGCCCGCCGGGGCCAACCGGGTGCCGAGGACGACCCCGGGCAGCGCTACCTGGCCGTTCGGCGCGGCGTGCAGCGCGGTGACCGTGGCGTCGACGACGACCCGTGCGGTGGTGGTGGCGCGGCCGGCCGGGGCCAGTTGCGCCACGGGCAGCCAGCCCGGGTAGCCGCGCGGGTCGAGCCGGGCGGACGGCTGTTCGACCGCCACCACATGTGCCCAGCCGTCAGAGCGGCGTTCGGTGACCAGCACCCGCTCGCCGAGCAGGAGTTGACTCAGTACGCAGTCACCGACCTGCTGGTCTTCGTCCAGGCCGGCGACCCACGCCCCGACGTCGGCGGGTGTGCCGAGCGCCGGGGCGTCGACCGGTCGGACCGCGTCGGGAGATCTCCACAGGGTGGCGATGGCAACCCCGACCACCGCTTCCGTACCCTGCTGCACATCCACCCCCGGCCGGTGTTCCCCCCATCCCCTCGGGACCATATGAAACTTTCCGACACCTATCAATCCCCGGCGTGAATCTTTACTTCGAAGACCGAGGTGATGCCGAGGCCGGGGGAGTCCGGCAGGACGACGCTCGCGGCGTCGTACCGGATGCCGCCGGCGACCGGCGACCAGGCCAGCCACCAGGCCGCGTCGAGGTCGGAGACGGCGGTGCCGGGGTGGGCAGCGACCAGGCTGGCCGCGGCGCTGATGCCGACCTGGCTCTCCATCATCGAGCCGACGACGGTGCCCACGCCGTGCGCGGTGGCCACCTCCAGCAGGGTCCGCGCGGTGGACAGCCCGCCGCACTTGGCGAGCTTCACGTTGACCAGGTCGGCTGCCCGGCGACGGATCACCTCGATCAGGTCGCGCAGGTCGAACACCGACTCGTCGGCGAGGATCGGGGTCTGCACCCGGTCGCTGACCCAGGCCAGTCCGTCCAGGTCCCGCCGGTCGACCGGCTGCTCGACCAGTTCGACGCCGAGGTCGGCGTCCTCGATGCCGCGGATGACCCGGACGGCTTCGCGCGGGGTCCAGCCCTGGTTGGCGTCCAGCCGGATGCGCGCCCCGCCGCCGATCGCGGCCCGGACCGCACGGACCCGGTCCAGGTCACCGGCGGCGTCCGTGCCGACCTTCAACTTGAGGACGTCGAACCCCTCGGCGAGGCGCCGGCGGGCCGCCGCCGCGACCTCCACCGCGTCACCGGCGGCGAGGGTGACGTCCGTGGGCACCCGCAGGCGGGTGCCGCCGAGCAGCCGGACCAGCGGTATGCCGAGGCGGCGGGCGGCCAGGTCGTGCAGGGCGACGTCGACGGCGCACCGGGCGGCCTCGTTGCCGGCGACGGCGCGTCGCACCTCGGCGCACCGGGCCGTCAGGTCGTCCGGGTCCCGGCCGGTCAGCGTCGGGGCGAGCAGTTCGCGTACGCACGCCTCGGCACCGGCCACGGAGGCGCCGGTCACCTGCCAGACCTGCGGGGCCTCGCCGAAACCGGAGCGTCCGTCGGCGTCGATCACCTCCACCACCAGGGTGTCCACCGTGGTCGCCCGGCGCAGCGCGGTGACGAACGGGGTGTGTAAGGGGGCGGTGAGGCGATGGGTGCGTACCGCGGCGATCGTCATGTGCGGCAATCTATAGGCGCGGCAAGCGGCAGGGGAGATGCGATGAGCGAGCGTCAGCGAGTGGTGCCTCATGGCGGCGCGGAGCGCAGCGGAGTGTCGGCATGAGCGAGCGTCAGCGAGTGAATCATCGGTGCGGTGCGGTGGTGCCTCATGGCGGCGCGGAGCGCAGCGGAGTGTCGGCATGAGCGAGCGCGGCGGGCGTGAGTGGGCACTTGTGGGGGCGCCGAACGCGCGGGACCTGGGCGGCCTGATCGGCGCGGAGGGTCGCCGGCTGCGTCCGGGTCGGCTGATCCGTACCCCCGCCCTGGGCCGGCTGACCGACGAGGACCTGCCCGTGCTGGCCAAGCTCGACCCGGCCTGCGTGGTGGACCTGCGGGCCCACTCGGAGGTGTCGGTGGCCCCGCCGGACCGGCTGCCCGGCGAACCGAGGTTGGTGCATCTGCCGGTGTACGATCCGGCGCATCCGGTCTTCACCTACGTGTCGGCGGTGCTGCTCGGGCACGACCTGGGCGCGTACGCGGAACTGGCGCGGCAGGGCACGCCCGCGGCGATGTCGGCGATCTACCGCTGGTTCGTCACCGGGGAGTCGGCCCGGGAGGGGTTCGCCTCGGCGGTTCGGTTGGCGGCCGACGGGCGCAACCTGCCGTTGGTCTACCACTGTTCGGCGGGCAAGGACCGCACCGGCTGGCTGACCGTGGTGCTGCTGCACGCGCTGGGCGTGGACGAGGCCGCGATCCGGGCCGACTACCTGGCCAACAACCCGTTGACCGCGAGCCTGCGTGAGGTGCTCATCGAGGCGATGCGGCGGCGCCACCCCGGGCTGGACGAGGCGGCGGTCCGGCCGGTGCTGGAGGTCCGCCCGGCGTACCTCGACGCCGCGTACGCGGAGGTGCGGCGGGTGTACGGGTCGTTCGGGGCGTACCTGCGCGACGGGCTGGGGGTCACCGACGAGCTGGTGGCGGCGTTGCGGGCGAACCTGCTGGAGTGAGGTCGTGGCGGGCCTGCCAGACCCGGGCGGAGATGTCGGCGGCCAGCCGGCGGGCGTCGGCGTCGGCCCGGTCACTGCCCTGGCCGTCACTGAGCGGGGTGGTGGTGCAGACGACGAGCAGGTACGGGGCGGTGTCGTCGGGGAAGACCACCGCCGCGCCGTGCCGGACGCCGCGTACCCAGCCGTTCTTGTGGGCGAGGCGGGTGCCGGCGGGCAGTCCCTCGGCGACGTCCTGGCGGACCTGTTGGGCGCAGAGCACGTCGAGCATCGCGGTGCAGCCGGCGGGTGAGGCGATCGGCCCTGGGCGGGTGGCGCCGGTGGCGACGGCACCGAGGAGGGCGGCCAGGTCGGCGGCGGTGACCAGGTTGGTGATGCCGGCCTCGCGGGCGGCGAGGTCCTCGATGCCCCGTCCGGTGACGCTGTGCCGGGCGCCGGCCAGCGTCCACACCTCGGCCAGGGCGGGCAGGCCGACGTGTTCGATGACCAGGTTGGTGGCGAGATTGCTGGATCGCACGATCATCCGCTCGGCGAGCCAGCGCAGCGTCGCCCGGTCCCCGAACCGGTCCCAGACGGCGGCGTCGTTGTCGTACTGGCGGGCGCAGGAGAACGGGGGAGCGTCCGGCCGGGCCGAGGTGAACCGGTTGTGGACCTCGACCGGTGCGTCGGGGTCGAGGCGGCCGGCCTCGGCGGCGCGGTGCAGCGCGGCGAGCACGGCCAGCTTCATCGTGCTCGCCGCGTAGTGGGTGGCGTCGGTGTGCCGGGCCCAGGTGGGCGGGGCGCCGAGCCGACCCGCGTACACCGAGACCGTGCCGGGCCCCCGGTCGAGCCGCGCGTCGAACTCGGCGAAGATCACCCGCCGAGGGTAACGGAAAGGAGGGGCCCCTTCTTAACGCCTGGTGAGGTGAAGGGGCCCCTTCTTAACGCGGGGCGGGTCAGCCGGCGTGCTTGCGGCGGGCGGCGGTACGGGCCCGCTGGGTCTGGTCGAGCACGACCTTGCGGATGCGTACGGCGGCCGGGGTGACCTCGACGCACTCGTCCTCGCGGCAGAACTCCAGGGCCTGCTCCAGGGACAGCTTCCGCGGCGGGATCAGCTTCTCCGTCTCGTCGGCGGTGGACGAGCGCATGTTGGTGAGCTTCTTCTCCTTGGTGATGTTCACGTCCATGTCGTCGGAGCGGGAGTTCTCCCCGACGATCATGCCCTCGTACACCTCGGTGCCGGGCTCGATGAAGAGCTGGCCGCGTTCCTGGAGGTTGGTCATCGCGAACGCGGTGACCGCGCCGGACCGGTCGGCGACCAGCGAGCCGTTGTTGCGGGTGCGCAGCTCGCCGAACCACGGCTCGTACGACTCGAAGACGTGGTGCAGGATGCCGGTGCCCCGGGTCTCGGTGAGGAATTCGGTGCGGAAGCCGATCAGGCCGCGGGCCGGGACCAGCCACTCCATCCGGATCCAGCCGGTGCCGTGGTTGACCAGCTGCTCCATCCGGCCCTTGCGGGTGGCCAGCAGCTGGGTGATCGCGCCGAGGTACTCGTCCGGCGCGTCGATGGTGAGCCGCTCCACCGGCTCGCAGGTCCTGCCGTCGATCTCCCGGGTGACCACCTGCGGCTTGCCGACGGTCAGCTCGAAGGACTCGCGGCGCATCTGCTCGACCAGGATCGCCAGCGCCAGCTCGCCGCGGCCCTGCACCTCCCAGGCGTCCGGGCGCTCGGTGGGCAGCACCCGCAGCGACACGTTGCCGACGAGTTCCTTGTCCAGGCGGTCCTTGACCATCCGGGCGGTGACCTTGGCGCCCTTGACCCGGCCGACCAGCGGCGAGGTGTTGGTGCCGATGGTCATCGAGATGGCCGGCTCGTCGACGGTGATCAGCGGCAGCGGGAGCGGGTTCTCCGCGTCGGCGAGGGTCTCGCCGATCATGATGTCGGGGATGCCGGCGACGGCGATGATGTCGCCCGGCCCGGCCGAGTCGGCGGGCTTGCGCTCCAGGCCCTCGGTCATCAGCAGCTCGGAGATGCGGACCCGCTGGGTGCTGCCGTCGGTGCGGCACCAGGCCACGGTCTGGCCCTTGGCGATGGTGCCCTGCCGGACCCGGCACAGCGCGAGCCGGCCGAGGAACGGGGAGGCGTCGAGGTTGGTGACGTGTGCCTGCAGCGGGGCCTGCTCGTCGTACGCGGGCGGCGGGATGGTGTCCAGCAGGGTGCGGAACAGCGGCTCCAGGTTGTGGCTGTCATCCGGCACCGATCCGTCGGCCGGCTGGGTCAGCGAGGCGATGCCGTCGCGGGCGCAGGCGTAGACGATCGGGAAGTCGATCTGCTCCTCGTCGGCGTCGAGGTCGAGGAAGAGCTCGTAGGTGTCGTCGACGACCTCCTTGATCCGGGCGTCGGGACGGTCCACCTTGTTGATCACCAGGATGATCGGCATCCGGGCCTTGAGGGCCTTGCGGAGCACGAACCGGGTCTGCGGCAGTGGGCCCTCGCTGGCGTCGACCAGCAGGACCACCCCGTCGACCATGGTCAGGCCGCGCTCGACCTCGCCACCGAAGTCGGCGTGGCCGGGGGTGTCGATGATGTTGATGGTGACCGGGTCGGAGCCGTCCGCCGGCAGGTAGCGCACGCCGGTGTTCTTGGCCAGGATGGTGATGCCCTTCTCCCGTTCGAGGTCCATCGAGTCCATCACCCGCTCGGTCACCTCGCCCCGGGCGCCGTAGGCGCCGGCCTGCCGCAACATGGCGTCGACCAAGGTGGTCTTGCCGTGGTCGACGTGAGCGATGATGGCGACGTTGCGGAGGTCGGTGCGAAGCTGCATGGATTCCATTATTTCCGCCTGTGCGGTTGCGGCACAGCGTCGGGGTCACCCTGGGTGCGTACCGGCCCGCCCGGGGAGACCACTGTCACACTTGCAGGGCAGTCTGACCGAGGGTGATCCGGGAGCGCCGTGCACGATCTGTTGAATTCGGTGCAGAGCCTGCCCCCGTGGCTGATCTACGTGGTGGCGGCGCTGGTCGTCGCCGCCGAGACGGCGTTGATCATCGGGCTGGTGGCGCCGGGGGAGGCGACCCTGCTGCTGGTCGGCTTCCTCACGTACACCGGAACGCTGCGGCTCGGTCCGGCGCTGCTGGTGATGATTCTGGCAGCCGTGGTGGGGGACGCGGTGGCGTTCCGCTCGGGCCGGCGCTACGGGCCGCGGTTGCGGGCCAGCCGGTGGGGTGCCCGGGTGGGGCCGCACCGGTGGGCCCGCGCCGACGCGATGCTCGGGCGGATGGGCGGCCGGGGGGTGCTGACGGCCCGCTGGGTCGCGTTCGCCCGCACCCTGGTGCCCCGGCTCGCCGGGGCGGCGGGCATGCCGTACCGCCGGTTCGCGCCGTGGAACCTGGCCGGGGTGGTCACCTGGGTGGGCGGCTCGGTGCTGGTCGGGCACCTGGCGGGCGAGTCGTACGAGACGGTGTCCCGCCTGCTGGGCCGGGCGACCGGGGCGGTGCTGGTGCTGCTGGCGGCGTTGGTCGCGGTGGTGCTGGCCGGTCGGTGGCTGGGGCGCAATCCCGACCCGGTCCGGGCGTTGCTGGCGCGGGCCGCGGGGCTGCCGCCGTTGCGCTGGCTGTCGGCCCGGTACGGGCTGCTGTTCTTCCTGCTCAGCCTGCGCCTGGGGCCGGCCTGGGCATTGCTGGCGAACCTGGCGGCCGGGGTGGTGCTGCTGTTCGTGGGTGGCCTGGTCATCGCCTGGACGTTGCGGGCGGTGGTCCGGCACAGCGGGCTGGTGCTGGTCGACGGGGTGATCGCGAGCTGGTTCGCCGCGCGGCGTACGCCTGACGCGGTGGAGGTGACGCAGGTCGCGGTGTCGGTGCTGCGTGGGTCGTCGCTGATCGTGGTGGTCGGGGTGGTGGCCGTGGTGCAGGCCTGGCGGCACCGGCCGTGGCACGCCGACCTGCTCAGCGTGGTCGGCACGATCGGCGCGTTCGTGCCACTTGTCGTGCTGGCACTGGCGGCCGACCTGGCCGCCAGCGGCCGGGTGGTGCTGTTCTCCACCCAGAACGTGGTGGTGACCGCGAGCCTGTGCACGCTGGCCTGGCTGCTGTCGCGGGGTGCCCGGTGGCCGGTCGCGGTGGCCGCGTGGACCGTTGCGGCGGCCGGCGTCGTCGGGGTCGGTGGCGCGCGGCTCTACCTGGGGTTGAGCACCGCCAGCGGCACCGTCGGAGCGGTGCTGCTGGGGGTGGCGTGGACCGCTGTTTTCATGGTCGCCTGGGCCACCCGGGACCGGGCCGTGGCGGCCGGCGGGTCGCCGGCGGCGGGGTGACGCGGGCCGGCCGCCGACGGGGTGGTGCGGGGGGCTCCCGGGCCGCGGGTGCGCGGGTGTCAGGGTGGTGTGGGGGTGCCGATGCGGGTGCGCGGGGGCATCACCTGGCGTTCGACAGCTGTTAGGGTCGGCGGGTTCGTCACTGCCGAAGGGGGTCGACATGGGGCGAAGCGTTACACGGTTGGGCGTCGCGCTGGTTGCCGGGCTGCTGCTGGCGACGGCGGGCGGATGCGCCAGAGTGGATGCTCCCGCGGGGGAACTACCCGCCCCGGTCGCGCTGCCCGAGGAGGTGGCCGAGTCGACGGCGGCGCCGGAGGAGGCGGACGAGCCGGACGAGGCGAGCCCCACGCCGTCGGCGGTCGAGTCGATGGGCGCCGCGCCGCGGCCCAGTGCCAGCGCCAGTGCGTCGCCGTCGGCGAAGCCGAGCCCGAAACCCAAGCGCACCGTGACGGCGCCGCGGGCGGTGCCGAAGCCGCCGACGGAGACGAAGGTCCCGCCGCCGCCACCGAAGCCGGCGCCGACTGGCTGCAAGCCCAGCTACAAGGGCGAACAGGCCAGCCGGGCGCAGGTCAAGGCCGCGCTGACCGACGCGGCCGGGCGGGTCTACTGGCCGAACTCGGCGCCGGACATCCGCATCCCGGTGAACCTGATCAAGGCCACCGCGTGGCAGGAGAGCGGCTGGCAGTCCAACATCGTCGCCTGCGACGGTGGTATCGGTCTGATGCAGGTGATGCCGGCCACCGCGTCCTGGATGAACGATCGGTTCGAGCAGAGCTACGACGTGTGGGACTACCGGGGCAACGCCTATCTCGGCGGTACCTATCTGGCGTGGCTCACCAAGTACATCGGCGACATGTACTTCGACTCCGACTACCGGCTCGACGCCAGCCTGTGCACCTCCGGCGTGCTGAACTCCTGCCTGCTCAACGCGGTCATCGCGGCGTACAACTACGGGCACGGCGCGGTGGCTCGGGAGGGGCAGCCGCTGGCCATCCCCAACCCGAGCTACGTGCGCAACGTCCGCGCGTTGATGACGGAGTGCGTCTGCCTGAGCTACTGACCGGCGGTGATCCGGCCGGGCCACCAGAACCGTTCCCCGAGCAGGAACGCCAGGGCCGGGACGACGACCGTACGGACGAGCAGGGTGTCCAGCAGGACGCCGAGACAGACGATGATCCCGATCTGGGTCAGCGTCAGCAGCGGTAGGACGCCGAGGACGGCGAAGACCGCGGCGAGCAGGATGCCGGCGCTGGTGATGACGCCGCCGGTGACCCGCAGCGCGGAGAGCATGCCGTCGCGGGTGCCGGTGGTGCGGGCGTCCTCGCGGGCCCGGGTGACCAGGAAGATGTTGTAGTCCACGCCGAGCGCGACGAGGAAGACGAAGGCGAGCAGCGGCACGCCGCTGTCGAGCGCCGGGAAGCCGAACAGGTGGTCGAAGAGCAGCCAGGCGCCGCCGAGGCTGGCGAAGTACGACGCGACCACGGTGAGCACAAGCAGCACCGGGGCGAGCAGGCCGCGTAGCAGCAGGACCAGCACGGCGCCGACGAGCAGCAGGATGAGCGGCAGGATGAGGCGCAGGTCCCGGGCGTCGGCGGTCGCCTGGTCGTACGTGCCGGCGACGGTGCCGCCGACGACGGCGCCGGGCAGGTCGCCCACCCCGTCCAGGGTGGGCGGGGCGGAGCCGGGTACGGCGGAGACCGCCGCTCGCAGGGCCTCGACGGCCCGGTCGGAGCTGGTGCTTCCCGGCTCGGCGTCGAGGACGACGTCGACCTGGGCGACGGTGGGTCCGGCCGCGCCGGGGCGCGCGGCTGCGACCCCGGGCACGCCGGCGGCGGCCGCGGTGACGGCCGGTACGGCGTCGGGGTTGGTCAGCACCGCGATCGGCTGGGTGGTACCGGCGGGGAAGGCGCGGGCGAGGGTCTGCGCCCCGGCCACCGCCTCCGGCTGTACCCGGAACTGCTCGGTTTCCGACAGGCCGGTGCGGATGCCGAGGCCACCGAGGGCGAGACCGGCCAGCAGCAGGGTGGCCAGTGCCGCGACGGGGGCCGGGTGGCGGACCACGGCGGCGCCGAGCCGGCCCCAGATCCGGCCCTCCCGGCCGGTGCTGCCGACCGTCGGGACGAACGGCCAGAACAGGCCACGGCCGCCGATCACCAGCGCGGCGGGGAGGACGAGCAGGGCCGAGGCCATGGCCAGCAGGATGCCGGTGGCGCAGGCCACGGCGAGGGCGCGGTTGAGTTCCTGCTCGCTCAGCAGCAGCGTGAGGACCCCGAGCATGACGGTGCCGCCGCTGGCGAGGATCGGCTCGGCGGTACGCCGCAGCGCGGCGCGCATGGCGGCGAAACGGTCCGCCTCGCAGCGCAGTTCCTCGCGGTAGCGGGCGATGAGCAGCAGTGCGTAGTTGGTGGCGGCGCCGAAGACGAGGACGCTGGCGATGCCGGTGACGGCGCCACCGGCGAAGTTGATGCCGACCGCCGGGATGATCGTTTCGAGGGCGCGCAGGGTGACCTGTTCGGTGGCGGCCACGATGGCCAGCGGCACCAGCCACAGCAGTGGGCTGCGGTAGGTGACGAGCAGCAGCAGCGCGACGACGGTGGCGGTGACGGCGAGCAGGGTGGTGTCGGCCCCCTCGAAGACCTTGGTGAGGTCGGTGGTGAAGGCGGGCGCGCCGGTGACCTGGACGGTGAGGTCCGGGGGCAGCGCCGTCAGGGCCTCTCGGAGCCGGGTCACGGTGCCGGTGACCGCTTCCTGGCCGCCGCTGGTGGACAGCGGTACGGCGACCAGGGCCACCGTGCCGTCGGGGGAGAGTTGCGGCGGGGCGACCCGACCGCCGGCCGCGAGCTGACCCAGAGTGGCGGTGCCGGTGGTGACGGCGTCGCGGTCGGCGCCGGTGAGCGGCGTGCCGTCGGCGCGGCTGACCACCACGACGGCCGGCTGGACGTCGCTGCCGGGCAGTTCGTCCTGGAGCCGTTCGACCTGGGTGGACTGCCACCGCTCGGACAGGCCGGTGGCGGACACCGGCGCGGGGTTGTCGGGGACGGGTAGCCCGAACACGACCGCCCCGGCGACGACCGCCACGACGACGGTGATCCACGCGGCCCGGCGGCTGCGGGCGACGCGGGTGAGTACGGACATCCAGGGCTCCCATCCAATATTTCTCGAACGTCGAGAGTTTCGCCTATCGAGAGAGAAGTCGCAACAGCAGCTCTCGCCCGACGAGAATCTCGTCGGCCGAAGTGATCGGCCAGCTCGGTTATGCTGCGACCCGGAGCCTCGGGAGGAAGCGGCGGGACGTGGCAGGTCACGGGATGTACCGGCGGCGGGACACGCGCCGGGAACTGCTGGTCGCGGAGATCACCGCCGAACTGCGGCGCTACAGCGCGGACGCTCAGCAGATCGGCCACGCGTTCGCCGGGCAGCACGGCCTTAACGCCACCGACCTGCAGGCACTGATCGCCGTGATGGACGCCGAACTGGTCGGTGAGCCGCTCACCCCTGGGCGGCTCGGCGAGCAACTCGACCTCTCCTCCGGCTCGGTCACCGCCCTGATCGACCGGCTGGAGCGGGCCGGGCACATCCGCCGCGACCGGGACACCACCGACCGGCGCCGGATCTTGCTGCACTACGCCGACCGGGGCGCCGCCCTGGCCGGCGATTTCTTCCGGCCGTTGGGCGAGCGCACCGACGAGGTGATGGCCGGCTTCCGCGACGACGAACTGGAAGTGGTGTACCGGTTCATGACGGCGATGGGAACCTCGATCCGGGAGCACCGTGACGCGGTCCGTTCCGTCCGCGTCGAGTCCCCGCGTCGGGCGGGCTGAGGTCCGGTGCTGGATCGGCTGGCGTCCCGGATCGCCACCGCCGCGCTGCGGCTGCCTCCGGCGCGTACCCGACGGGTCGCCGCCACCCGGGACATCCCGCTGCGGGCCCGCGACGGGGTGACCCTGCGCACCGACCACTACGCCCCCGACCTGGCGGGCGCGCCCACCGTGCTGATCCGCACTCCGTACGGCCGGGGCGGGCCGATGCGGCTGCTCTGCCGGCTCGTCGCCGAGCAGGGATTCCATGTGGTCATCCAGTCGTGCCGGGGCACCGGCGGCTCCGGCGGGTCCTTCGACCCGTTCGTGTACGAGCGCGACGACGGGCTGGACACCCTCGACTGGCTGCGCCGGCAGCGTTGGTGGTGCGGCGCGTTCGGCATGTTCGGCGCGAGCTACCAGGGTTTCGTGCAGTGGGCCCTGGCCGCGGACGCGGGCGAGGAACTGCGGGCGATGGTCGCGGTGGTCACCGCCTCGGCCACCCGCGACTCCACCTACGCGGGTGAGTCGTTCGCCCTGGACACGGTGCTGACCTGGACGGAGCTGCTGCAGGCGCAGACCGTGCCGTGGCTGGCCCGGCAATGGGAACTCAAGCGGGGGCAGCCACGGCTGGTCGCCGCGCTGTCCCACCTGCCGCTGGTCGAGGCGGACCGGGTCGCCACCGGGGTGACCGTGCCGTTCTTCCAGGAGTGGCTGCGCCACCACACCCCGAAGGCCGACTACTGGCGTACCCGGGTCTTCGACGACCGGCTGCACCTGGTGCGGGCCCCGGTGGCGATGGTCAGCGGCTGGCACGACATATTCCTGCCGGCCCAGTTGCGCGACTACGCGGCGCTGCGCGCCACCGGTGCCCGCCCGCGACTGACCGTCGGGCCGTGGACCCACGGCAGCCCGGGGCTTTTCGTGGCCGCCCTGCGGGAGGGGCTGCGCTGGCTCGACACGCACCTCGGCGCCGGCACTCCCGACCGCACCCACAGCGCCGAGGGTGCCGGCGTCGCCGGGGCGCCCGACGCCCCGGTACGGGTGCACGTCGGCGGCGTCGGTGGCGGCTGGCGCGACCTGCCCGACTGGCCCCCGCCCGCCCGGCCCACCGCGTGGTACCTGCACCCGGGCTTCGCCCTGCGCACCTCGGCCGCCGTACCGTCGCCGCCGGACGGGTTCTGGTACGACCCGGCCGATCCCACCCCGTCGCTGGGCGGCCCGCTGCTGGTGGCCCAGCGCGCCGGACCGGTGGACAACCGCCCGGTCGAGGCCCGCCCCGACGTGCTGACCTGGACCAGCGAGCCGCTCACCGACGCGGTCGAGGTGGTCGGGCCGGTACGGGCGGAGATCCACCTACGTAGCGAGCTGAGCTACCTGGACGTCTTCGTGCGACTGTGCGACGTGGACCGGCGTGGCCGCTCCTGGAACGTCTGTGACGGGCTGGTCCGGCTGGACCCGCAGCGCTTTCCCGCCGACGTCACGGGTGCGGTCGCGGTGCCGGTGGAACTGTGGCCCACCGCTCACCGGTTCGCCCCCGGGCACCGGCTGCGGTTGCAGATCTCCGGCGGCGCCCACCCCCGGTACGCGCGTAACCCCGGCACCGGCGAACCCCTTGGCGCGGCAGTCACGCTCCGTGGTGGATATCGGGCGGTTCTGCATGACCCGGACCACCCGTCCGCAGTGGTCCTACCGATCGTCCACTCTGCCTCACAGCCTTTTCCAAGGTGAACAAAACGCCTCTGAGCTGGGCATTCATCTAAGAGTGGGCTATGGTGGTGGCACGCCCGACGCCGTGCAACCGATGGCCGGGCCCGCCCGTGAGGCCTCCCCACCGCGTACGCGGTGTCACCGTCGTGCCCGGCTTCCGACGAGACCGCTGAGGGGGACCCATGACGCGGGCACCGGCAAACCTGATGGCCGTCCGCCGCCTACTGCTCGACCATCTCAATCGCGATCCCAACCGGGTACGCGACGAGGACCTCGAACCCGCCGAGGTCGGCATCGTCGGCGATGCCAACCACCGTGGGGGCTACCACTGCGGATCCGACCGGGTCGTCACGAACGACTACTCCGTGGTCGAGTCGTCCCGGGACCGCAACGGGCTGACCCTCGACGCCGCCGCCCTGGACGTGGGCATGTTCCGGGTCGGTGTCGGCGGGCGCACCCACAACCTGTCCACCTTCTCGACCTGGTGCGTGGCGCAGTGCGTCGCCAACACCCCGGACAGCCGGGACCTCCGCGAGATCATCTATTCGCCGGACGGCAAGGTGGTCCGGCGCTGGGACCGCCTCGGTCGTCGTTCCACCGGCGACCGGTCCCACCTGTGGCACACCCACTTCAGTTTCTTCCGCGACTCGATCAAGGCGAACCGCGACCAGACCCCGCTGTTCCGCCGCTACCTGACCACCATCGGACTGATCAAGGTGGAGGAGGAGAACGACATGACACCCGAGGAGCACAACTGGCTCAAGACCGTTCACCGCAACCTGACCGTCCTGGACGGGCGTAACCCGGTCGGGCAGATCTACACCCGGATGGCCATGGGTGAGGACCATATCGACCCGAAGTTGCAGGTCGCGCATCCCACGCTGCGCAGCCTCGGCTCGCAGCTCACCGCCCTTCAGACGGCGCTGGACACACTGTTGAAGAAGGACTTCACCGACGAGCAGGCGATCATCACCGGGGTACTCGCCGGCCTCACCCCCGAGCAGATCGCCGCGGCGATCCCGCCCACCGTGGCCCAGCAGGTCGTGGCGGAACTTGGCCGACGCCTGGCCGCCGCCTGACCGGCGGCCGGCCGATCGCGGCCGGCAACCCGAAGCCGCGATCGGTCGCCGGCCGCCACGGCGGCACAGGTCACATCGGGCGGACGTTCTCGGCCTGCGGGCCCTTCTGCCCCTGGGTCACGTCGAACTCGACCTTCTGGCCCTCGGACAGCTCCCGATAGCCACTGGTCGCGATCGCCGAGTAGTGGACGAAGACATCGGGTCCTCCGCCATCCTGCTCGATGAAGCCGAAGCCCTTTTCCGAGTTGAACCACTTCACGGTGCCGGTTGCCATGCGTTTTCTCTCCCTGCTCCACGCGGGCGACCGCCGGCTCCGCGCCGATGGTCGCCCGATACCTTCCCGACAGTAACCGGTGGAAAGCGCATTTGCCGGGTAAAGCGCGGCCTCAGGTGATGGGGTGGGTTGGCGTACACCCCGGAGTGGAAGGTGGGATCAGGGATGACCCCGAGTGTGTCGAGGAGAACGTCGGGAGGAAACCCGATGTCCACCCTGGCGGCCAGGCCCTAGCGTACGAGGCATGGCAGACCAGCTGGCCCAGGTCGGAGAGCTTCCCGTCGCCCTGCTGATGGGAGTGCTCGGGCTGGTCATGCTCTTCGACGCGGTGCCGCTGTTCGGCGTTCTCGTCCCCGGCGACGTGGCGGTGCTCGCCGCGGTGGGGGTCGGCAGCCCCACCACCGGCCTGGCGACCTTCGTCGCCGTGGTCACCGGATGCCTCGTCGGCTGGTCGTTGAGCTTCCTCGTCGGCCGGCGGTGGGGCGACCAACTGCGGCACAGCCGATTCGGTGGCTGGGTCGGCGAGGCCCGGTGGGCCGCTGCGGAACGCATCCTGCGCCGCGACGGCGGCCGGCTGGTGCTGGTCGCGCCCTTCCTGCCGGTGTTCAACGCGTTGCTGCCGCTGGCGGCGGGCGGTCTGCACATGTCGTACCGGCGGTTCCTCGCCTTCGCGGCGCTCGGTGCGGGCGCGTGGGCCGGGCTCTACCTGGCGGTCGGCACCGCGTCACGGTCGCTGGCCGGGCTGCTGCCGGCCGGTGCGAGCCCGTTGCTGGTCACGATGGTCGGGGGCCTGCTGCTGGGCGCACTGGTGCTGGTCGCCACCCGGCGCCGGCTGCGTACGGTCACCGGCTGACCCCCGCCACCGGCCGGTCACCAGCCGCGGGCCCGCCACTCGGCCAGGTGCGGCCGTTCCGCGCCGAGCGTCGAGTCCCGCCCGTGCCCCGGGTAGAACCAGGTCTCGTCCGGCAGCCGGTCGAACAGCTTGTGCTCGACGTCGTCGATGAGTTCGGCGAAACGCTCCGGATCCTGGTTGGTGTTGCCGACGCCGCCCGGAAAAAGGCTGTCGCCAGTGAAAAGGTGCGGGGTGCCGGCCGGGTCGCGGTAGAGCAGCGCCACCGAACCCGGCGTGTGGCCCTTGATGTGGATGACCTCCAGGGCGCAGTCGCCGACCGGGACGGTGTCGCCGTCGGCCAGAGCCTGCGTCTCGATCGGCAGACCGGCCGCGTCGTCGGCGTGCACCAGCGGGCGGGCGCCGGTCTTCGCGACCACCTCCTCCAGCCCCACCCAGTGGTCCATGTGCTGGTGGGTGGTGACCACCGCGCGTAGCCCCGCGTCGCCGACCAGTTCCAGCAGCCGGGGTGCGTCGTTGGCCGCGTCGATCAGCACCTGGTCACCGGTGTTCCGGCAGCGCAGCAGGTACGCGTTGTTGTCCATCGGCCCGACCGACACCTTGGTGATGGTCAGCCGGTCGAGTTCGCGTACGGCCGGCGGGCCGCCGGGGGTGACATCTCCGCTGTAGGTCATGGCTCCCTAGATCCATTCTGGTGGGCGGGGCAGGTGACCGTCGGGGGTGACGGTCAGGGTGGCGCCGGTGCCGCGGCCGGTGAGCCAGGCGGCGAGATCGGCCGCGGAACCGCTGACCACGGGAGCCCGCTCGCGGTCGCCGACCACCAGCTCGTGGCTGCTGCCGTCGAAGCGCAGCACCATCGGCGGGGCGTCCTCGCGGCCGGCGAAGGCGGTGGCCACCTCGTGCAGTAGCCGGTGACCGAAGTCCTCCGACCAGTCCGCCGGCCGGTAGCCGGCGACCAGGTCGACGTGGTGGATCTCCAGTTCCCGCAGCCGCCCCCAGACCAGCAGGGCGGCCGGCCAGGGGCCCCGCCGGGTCTCGACGGTGGCGCCCCAGGCCGCCACCGGCATCGCCGCGACCGCCTCGGTGAACCGGTCCGCGCTGCGGCGCAGGTCGTCCAGGTGCTCCTCGGGCGGCCGGGGTGCGCCGGCCTCGATGTCGGCGGTACGGGCCTCGGCGCTGGCGTACATCGGGATCGGCTCGCCGGCACGGGCCGAGGTGAGCAGGTTGACGAAACCGTCGGCGTTGCGGGCCAGGTGGGCGAGCACATGACCGCGGGTCCAGCCCGGCAGCAACGACGGCGTCGCCAGGTCGGTGGCGTCGAAGCTGGCCGCCGTCCGCAGCAGGCGAGTCGTCGCGTCGTCCACGTCGCCGGTCAGCAGGAGGGGGTCCATGGTCACGTTTCGACCCTAGTCGCCCACGGGTGCCGCGTCGCCGGGGAATTCGCTTCCCGCGTGGCACCGCCGGCCCTACCGTCGATGTTGTTCGCGGCGCCGGAGCGGAGGAGGTGGTGGTCATGCCGGTCACCGCACGTTTCCGTCACCCGCACCGACACTGAACGAGGAGCCATGAACATCACGCTGGCCGCCCTGGGTTGGGACACCGACCGGGCGGCGTACCTCCGTCATATCCGTACCGACCACCGACCGGGCCGGGTGGCCCGGGTCGATCGCGGCGTCTGCACCGTTCTCACCGAGGACGGGCCGGTGCGCGCCTCGCCGGGTGGGGCTGTGCTGGCCGCCGCCGCGGGCGACGTCACCAGACTGCCGTGCGCCGGCGACTGGGTGCTGCTCGGCACCTGGCCGGACGCGCGGGTGACCGTGGAGGCGGTGCTGCCCCGGCGTACCGCACTGATCCGCCGGACCGCCGGTAAGGACGCCAGCGGCCAACTGCTGGCCGCCAACCTGGACACGGCCGCGGTGGTGGAGCCGGTGCACCCCGCGCCGGACGCAGGCCGCATCGAGCGGCTGCTCTCCCTGGTGCACGAGTCGGGTGCCCGGCCGCTGGTGGTACTGACCAAGACCGACCTGGCGGCGGACCCGGCGGCGGTGGCCCGGCAGCTGGCGGCCATCGCGCCCGGGGTGCCGGTGCTGCCGGTCAGTGCCGAGTGCGGCACCGGGCTGGACCCGCTGCGCGCCGAGGTGGCCCCGGGCCGCACGCTCGGCCTGCTCGGGCCCTCCGGTGCCGGCAAGTCGAGCCTGGTCAACGCGCTGGCCGGGGCGGTGGTGATGCCCACCCAGGCGATCCGCCGGGTCGACGGCAAGGGGCGGCACACCACCACCTGGCGGGCGCTGGTGCCGCTGCCCGGTGGCGGCGCCGTGCTGGACACCCCCGGCGTCCGGGCGGTCGGCCTGCTGGACGGCTCGGCCGGGCTCGACCGGGCCTTCGTCGACATCGCCGACCTCGCCACCAACTGCCGCTACGGTGACTGCGGGCACGAGACGGAGCCGGGCTGCGCGGTACGCGAGGCGCTGGAGTCCGGCGAGCTGACCGCCCGGCGGTGGGAGAGCTGGCGCCGGCTGCAACGCGAGATCGCCCACGAGACCCGCCGCCGTACCACCCGCCCCTCCCGCCCCACCCGCCGCTGAACATCCCCAACTCTTCGCCGATCTTGCATTTCTGATCTGATCGTCGTTACGCGCCCTTGTGCGGCTTTTGTGGCGAGACGAAATGCAAGATCGGCGGGGGAGAGGGGTGGGGGTGGGGGAGGGGCGTGTGTGGGTGGGGAAAGTTGTCGTAGGGCCGGTCTACAGTTGCCGAGGCGCACTTTCCGCGCTGACACAACCGCTCGGATCCGCCCGTATCGGGTTCTCCGGTATCGGGTCCTCCGGAAGCGGACAGATCTTCCTCGTCATCCTCACCCGGGAGTACACGGACCGTGGCCGACCGTCTGATCATCCGTGGCGCACGCGAGCACAACCTGCGTGACGTCAGCCTCGACCTGCCCCGGGACGCCCTGATCGTGTTCACCGGGCTGTCCGGGTCGGGTAAGTCGAGCCTGGCCTTCGACACGATCTTCGCCGAGGGGCAGCGCCGGTACGTCGAGTCGCTGTCGTCGTACGCCCGGCAGTTCCTCGGCCAGATGGACAAGCCGGACGTCGACTTCATCGAGGGCCTGAGCCCGGCGGTCTCCATCGACCAGAAGTCGACCTCCCGTAACCCGCGCTCCACCGTCGGCACGATCACCGAGGTCTACGACTACCTTCGGCTGCTGTTCGCCCGGGTCGGCGAGCCGCACTGCCCGGTCTGCGGCGAGCGGATCTCCAAGCAGAGCCCGCAGCAGATCGTCGACCGGCTCCTCGCGATGGCCGAGGGCACCCGCTTCATGGTGCTCGCCCCGGTGGTACGCGGCCGCAAGGGCGAGTACGTCGACCTGTTCGCCGAACTCCAGGCCAAGGGGTACGCGCGGGCCCGGGTCGACGGCGTGGTGCACCAGCTCACCGACCCGCCGAAGCTGAAGAAGCAGGAGAAGCACACCATCGAGGTGGTGATCGACCGACTCAGCGTGAAGCCGAGCGCCAAACAGCGGCTCACCGACTCGGTCGAGGCGGCGCTGGGCCTCTCCGGCGGGCTGGTGCTGCTCGACTTCGTCGACCTGCCGGAGGACGACCCCGACCGGGAGCGTCGCTACTCCGAGCACCTGGCCTGCCCCAACGACCACCCGCTCGCGATCGAGGACCTGGAACCCCGGGTGTTCTCGTTCAACGCGCCGTATGGCGCCTGCCCGGAGTGCACCGGCCTGGGCACCAAGAAGGAGGTCGACCCGGAGCTGGTCGTCCCGGACCCGGAACGCACCCTGCGTGAGGGCGCGATCCAGCCCTGGGCGACCGGGCACAACCTCGAATACTTCCTGCGCCTGCTGGAGGCGCTCGGCGAGGCGGAGCACTTCGACGTCGACACGCCCTGGCGGGCCCTGCCGTCGCGGGCGCAGAAGACCATCCTGCACGGCGCCGACGACCAGGTGCACGTGCGCTACCGCAACAAGTACGGCCGGGAGCGCTCGTACTACACCGGCTTCGAGGGCGTGGTCCAGTGGATCGAGCGCCGGCACTCCGACACCGAGTCGGAGTGGTCGCGGGAGAAGTACGAGGGCTACATGCGCGACGTGCCCTGCGCGGCCTGCGGCGGCGCTCGGCTCAAGCCCGAGGTGCTCGCCGTCACCCTGGCCGGGCGGAGCATCGCCGAGGTCTGCAACCTCTCGGTGGGCGAGTGCGCCGACCTGCTGGCCGGCATCGAGCTGACCGACCGGCAGAAGCTGATCGCCGAGCGGGTGCTCAAGGAGATCAACGCCCGGCTGCGGTTCCTGCTCGACGTGGGGCTGGACTACCTCTCCCTGGACCGGCCGGCCGGCACCCTCTCCGGTGGTGAGGCGCAGCGCATCCGGCTGGCCACGCAGATCGGCTCCGGCCTGGTCGGCGTGCTCTACGTGCTGGACGAGCCGTCGATCGGGCTGCACCAGCGGGACAACCACCGGCTGATCGAGACCCTGGTCCGGCTGCGTGGCCTGGGCAACACCCTGATCGTGGTCGAACACGACGAGGACACCATCCGCACCGCCGACTGGATCGTCGACATCGGCCCCGGCGCGGGGGAGCACGGCGGCCAGATCGTGCACAGCGGCTCGGTGCCGGCGCTGCTGGAGAACCCGGAGTCGGTGACCGGGGCGTACCTGTCGGGCCGCCGGGAGATCCCGACGCCGAAGGGGCGCCGACCGCAGACTCCGGGGCGGGAACTGGTCGTGCAGGGCGCCCGCGAGCACAACCTGCGCAACCTGACCGTGAGCTTCCCGCTCGGCCAGTTGATCGCCGTCACCGGGGTCAGCGGCTCCGGCAAGTCGACCCTGGTCAACGACATCCTCTACGCCGTGCTGGCCAACCAGATCAACGGTGCCCGGCTGGTGCCCGGCCGGCACACCCGGGTCGCCGGGCTGGATCACGTGGACAAGGTCGTCGGGGTCGACCAGTCGCCGATCGGTCGTACGCCGCGGTCGAACCCGGCCACCTATACCGGCGTCTGGGACCACGTGCGCAAGCTGTTCGCCGAGACCACCGAGGCCAAGGTCCGGGGGTACGGACCGGGCCGGTTCTCGTTCAACGTCAAGGGCGGACGCTGCGAGGCGTGCTCCGGCGACGGCACGATCAAGATCGAGATGAACTTCCTGCCCGACGTGTACGTCCCCTGCGAGGTCTGCAAGGGCGCCCGGTACAACCGGGAGACTCTGGAGGTGCACTACAAGGGCAAGACCGTCTCCGACGTGCTGGAGATGCCGATCGAGGAGGCGGCCGAGTTCTTCTCGGCCATTCCGGCCATCCACCGGCACCTCAAGACCCTGGTCGACGTGGGCCTCGGCTACGTACGGCTGGGCCAGCCGGCGCCGACCCTCTCCGGCGGCGAGGCGCAGCGGGTCAAGCTCGCCTCCGAGTTGCAGAAGCGCTCCACCGGGCGGACGGTCTACGTGCTCGACGAGCCGACCACCGGCCTGCACTTCGAGGACATCCGCAAGCTGCTGCTGGTGCTGGAGGGCCTGGTCGACAAGGGCAACACGGTGATCACGATCGAGCACAACCTCGACGTGATCAAGAGCGCCGACTGGCTGATCGACATGGGCCCGGAGGGCGGCCACCGGGGCGGCACGGTGCTCGCCACCGGCACCCCGGAGGAGGTCGCCGAGGTCGCCGAGAGCCACACCGGGCAGTTCCTGCGTACTGTGCTCAAGCTCGACGGCACGGCGAAGGGCGCGGCGGCGGCCACCGCCCGGGCGGCCAAGGCCAACGGCGGCAAGGCGCGCGGCGGCCGGAAGGCCGTCGCGGCGCGCTGACCCGGTGGCCGCCGCGCCACCGACGGTGAGTAGCCGATCGGGTGAACCACCCGGCAGAGTGGTGCGGGTACCGCAACGTAGCCACGGATCATGCACGGTGGTAGCCGAGCAGGAGAGGTTGGGCATGAGCGAGCGCCAGCGAGCGAATCATCAACTCGGTGCGGTGGTGCCTCATGACGGCGGGCAGCGAAGCGGAGCGCCGGCACTGAGCGATGATCAGGTGCTGGCCGGACCGGACGCGCACAGCCGCCGGGCGCTGCTCACGGGTGCGGGCGCGGTCGGCGCGGCGGTGCTTCTCGGCGCGTGTGGCGGCACGGGCACCGGCGACGGCGCGGCGCCGACCAGCGGTGGACCGGTGGTCACCAACACCGGTGACCCCGGCGGCGGGGACCGGAAGGACGCCCAGTCGCTGGCCAGGACCGCGGACATCCCGGTCGGCGGCGGTGCCGTCTTCGCCGCCCAGGGCGTGGTGATCACCCAGCCCACCGCGGGCCAGTTCAAGGGCTTCGACCCGATCTGCACGCACCAGGGCTGTCCGGTGTCCAACGTCGACGGCGGCACCATCAACTGCACCTGTCACGGCAGCAAGTTCTCCATCGAGGACGGCTCGGTCAAGGCGGGCCCGGCCGCCACCGCGTTGCCGGCCAAGCCGATCAAGGTCAACGGCGACCACATCTCGCTGGCCTGATCCTTCGGCTCCGCACCGGTGCCGGTCCGGCGCGGCAGCGCACCGGCAGCGGCCCGCGGGTGGTCGCGGCCGGGGCGATGCCCCCGACCGCGACCGCCGACCTCAGTGGCCGTACACGGACATCTCCCACAGCGAGAACCCGTACGAGGTGCCCCGGGTCAGGCCGTACATCCGCACGTAGCGGGCTTGTTGCGGGGCGAACGCCAGCACGTCGGTGCCGCCGTCGCCCGCCGTGGTCGACCAGACCTCCCGCCAGGTCGTCCCGTCGGTGGAGACCTCGATCCGGTACGACCGGGCGTACGCCGACTCCCAGGCCAGGACCACCCGGCCGACCTGCCGTACGGTGCCCAGGTCCACCCTGATCCACTGGTTGTCCGACCAGGAACTGGCCCACCGGGTGCCGAGATCACCGTCGACGGCCCGAGCGACACCGTTGCCGAGCTGGCTGCTGGAGGCGGTCACCGGCCGGCCGACGGCGAGGTTGGTCAGGTCGTCGCCGCGCCGGGCCGGGAACGAGACCACCTGCTGGTAGGTGGGGCGGTTCTGCCAGGCGATGGTGGCGTGCTTGATCCCGCCGAGCGGGGACTGGATGATCGCGTCCGCGCACCACTGGTTGCCGGCGGCGCAGCTGGCGTCGCCCGGGTAGACCTGGGCGGCCGGCGTCGCCGCCGCCGTACGCAGGGTGTCGAGCAGGATCTGCCGGCAGGAGCCGAGGTTCCCGTCGCCGCAGAAGGCCCGCCCGGGGCCCCCGGCGGCGACCGGGTCACCCAGGACCGCCCGCAGGTCCTTGTCGACGTACCCCCACCAGCCGTACTGGAACGACGAGCCCTTGTGGGTCTGGGCGCTGTTCGCCGACGAAGGCAGGTTCGACACGTCGCCCTGCTGAAGGCCGGACGGGGACTCGTTGACCTGCATCGTGTTGACCAGGGACTGGTATAGGTCCGTGCCGAGGGGATTACGGAACATGCCCCGTACCAGCAGCGGCCACCACGCGTCGAAGGTGCGGATCGCCTCGGCGTGCTGGTACACCTTCGAGCCCTTGGCGGTCTCCACCCGCAGCGCGCCGGCCTGCCGCCAGGCCTTCAGCCGGCTGATCTCGGTGGCCAGGGCGCCGTCGGTGACCGGCTGGCTCTCCAGCACCCGGATCAGCTCGCCGAGCACCTCGGCCCCGCGCAGGTCGGTCAGGCCGGCCCGCTGCACCAGCTCGGTCAGCGACGCCCGGTCGAACTTGCGGCCCGCCGCGACTGCCGCCTTCACCGGCTTGTCCAGCAGGTCACCCCGGTGTACGGCGCCGAAACTGAAGTTGCCGTCGGCGGCCCCGAAGTCCTTGGCCTGCTTGTTGTTCCAGCTGATGTAGTAGTCCTGGTTGATCGACTGGGGGTGGGCCGAGCGTGGCGCGTAGCGAGCGGTGCCGGCGTCTGGGTCGTAGTCCTGCCACTCGTAGGCGCGCTCGGCCTTCACCGGCAGGTTCGGGTTGGCGCCGGGAGCCCGCAACGGGTTGAGCCCGGAGTTGAAGTACGCCGACTCGGTGGAGTTCACGTAGAACCAGTTGAAGGCGTACTCGACGTTGTGCGCGGAGTTGAGGAACGCCGCGGCGGAACCCATCTCGGTCGGGTCGTTGAACATCTGGAAGCCGATCGCGGAGTCGGCCTCCCGCCCGTACGTGGAGCGCAGCTGGGTGAAGGCGTGCGGGGCGCCGCCGACGGTGCCGCGCCAGGCCACCAGGCCCAGCTTGGTGCGCCAGGCGACCAGCTTGTACGACCCCGCCGCGGTGCCGTCGGCGGTCGTCGGGTTCCACCGGTTGACGTGGGACAGCTCCTCCATCGCCAGGCACTGCCCCCGGAACAGGTAGTGGTTGCTGGCCAGCGTCGGCGTGCCGCCGCCGGGCACGCAGAGCGGCACCGCGTAGGTGTCGGTGATGTCGTGGACGGAGGAGGTGGCGCTCCAGGAGTAGTCCTGGCCCCGGCCGAGCAGGACGTACAGGTTGAGCCCGGCGAAGGCGGCCCCCCGGGCGCTGATCCCGGGACCCTGCAACTCCTGCACCATCAGCAGCTGCGGGGAGAAGTAGCCGGTCTGCGGCCCGAACACGGCGACCGGGTGGCCGGTCGCGGAGTGCGCGGCGGAGATCACCGCCGCGTTGGACATGCCGCGGTGGGCCGGGTCGACGGTCAGCCCGGACAGCGCGGCGGCCAGCTCCGAACCGCTGTTCGAGGCGGGGGTCGCGGCGGCGGTGGCGGAGCCGGTCGGGTCGGTGAAGATCGGCTCGACCCGGGCGGAGCCGGCATCCGGCAGCACCACGCTGGGGGCGTCCGGAGAGGCGTCGCCGTACGGGAAGCTCTGCCCGTCGTGCAGGGTCAGCACGGTCTCCGGGTCGTTCTGCCCCCGGAACGCGTTCCACACCCGGTCACCCTCGACCGGGCCGAACTTGGCCCGGGCGGCGATCCGGACCAGCGCGGACTGCATCTCGGTGCCGCCTCCGCCGCCGAACAGGCCGCCGACCACCCCGGCGATCGCGATCAGGTCAGTTGTGGTGAACGGCTTCGGCCCCCCGGCGTTGGTGATCGCGTCGAGGTGCCCGGTCAGCACGTACTCCCCGGGGCAGTTGCGCCCCGCCATGCAGGCCCGGATGTACGCGTTGACGCCCGCGACGTACTCCTGCACGTCGGCGTAGAGCTGCTCCCCGCGCGTACCGCCCTTCTGTCGCAGCGCCGTCACCTGGGCCTGGAGGTCCGCCTCGGTGTACGGGGAGGTGCGCCAGACGCTCTGCTCCAAGGCCCGGTTTCCCGGGGCGCCACCGGCGAAGGGGGTCAGGGTGCCCCGGCCGACGTGCCGCAGCAGGTCCATGGTGAAGAGCCGGTCCTCGGCTCCGGCGTACCCGGCGCCGTACATGGTGCCGCCCCGGGTGGTGCCGGTGATGTGCGGGACGCCGGTCGCTTTGTCCCGCACGATCCGCACGTCCGAGCGGGGGGAGTAGTCGCGTTCGACCTGGCTGGGCGCGACGCCGAAGGTGGCGTCGTTGAAGAAGGTGCTGATCTGGTCCGCCCGGAGACCGGCGTAGCCGTAGACGAGATCGGCGTACTTGTCGAGCTGGTCGGCGGAGTGTCGAGGCAGGGTGCCGAACGCCTGGTTGCCCAGGATCTCGACCAGGGTGGCGTTGCCGTTCTGGCCGGGCGGCAGGATCTCCGAGCACTCACCGAGGCAGTAGTCATTGGCGGCGAAGGCGCTGGCGACGTTCGTGGCGAGGGTGCCGGGCGCGGCGGCGGACCCGGTGGTGGTGGCCGTGGCGGCGGCGGTGGTCGGGGCGGCGACGAGAGACGCGGCGACGGCGATGGCGGTGGTCGCGCCGGCGAGCAGCCGGCGGGTGGCGGTGTGCGTAGTCATGGCGATCCTCTGTGGACGGGGGGCCATCGGACGGGATCATTACATGAAGAACATTCGGTTACTGGATGGTAGGCTCCGCCGCACGATATTGGAAGGCGTCAATCAGGACGCGCCGGCTGGTTCGGTGCGGTGGTCGCCGGACCGCCCACCCGGGGATGATCTGGGCTGTCGGGGGTGCGGACTAGTCTCGGAGTGTGGCTGATCCGTCGACCTACCGTCCCGCGCCGGGCACGATCCCCGAAGCGCCGGGGGTCTACCGCTTCCGCGACGGCACCGGCCGGGTGATCTACGTCGGCAAGGCGAAGAACCTGCGCAGCCGGCTCAACTCCTACTTCGCCGACGTGTGGGGGCTGCACCAGCGCACCCAGCAGATGGTCACCACGGCCGAGGCGGTCGACTGGGTCACCGTCGGCACCGAGGTCGAGGCGCTCCAGCTCGAATACACCTGGATCAAGCAGTACGACCCGAGGTTCAACGTCCGCTACCGCGACGACAAGTCCTACCCCTACCTGGCGGTCACCCTCGACGAGGAGTTCCCGCGCCTGCAGGTGATGCGCGGCGCCAAGCGCAAGGGCGTGCGCTACTTCGGGCCGTACTCGCACGCCTGGGCGATCCGCGAGACGCTCGACCTGCTGCTACGGGTCTTCCCCGCGCGCACCTGCTCGGCCGGCGTGTTCAAGCGTGCCGGTCAGGTCGGCCGGCCCTGCCTGCTCGGCTACATCGGCAAGTGTTCGGCGCCCTGCGTGGGCAGCGTCTCCGCCGAGCGGCACCGGGAGATCGTCGACGACTTCTGCGACTTCATGGCCGGGCGCACCGACACCATGGTGCGCAAGCTCGAACGCGAGATGGCCGAGGCCAGCGCGGAACTGGAGTTCGAGCGGGCGGCGCGGCTGCGCGACGACATCGCCGCGCTGCGCCGGGCCATGGAGAAGCAGACGGTGGTGCTCGGCGACGGCACCGACGCCGACGTGGTCGCCTTCGCCGACGACCCTCTCGAAGCCGCGGTCCAGGTCTTCCACGTCCGTGGCGGGCGGGTGCGCGGCCAGCGTGGCTGGGTGGTGGAGAAGACCGAGGACCTCACCACCGGCGACCTCGTCCATCATTTCTGCACCCAGGTGTACGGCGGCGAGCACGGCGAGGCCGACGTGCCGCGCGAACTGCTGGTGCCCGAGTTGCCGGCGGACGCCGACGCCCTGGCCGACTGGCTGTCCACCCACCGGGGCAGCCGGGTCGCGCTGCGGGTGCCGCAACGCGGCGACAAGCGTGCCCTGCTGGAGACGGTGGGCCGCAACGCCACCGACGCCCTGGCCCGGCACAAACTCAAGCGGGCCGGTGACCTGACCACCCGCAGCAAGGCCCTCGACGAGATCAGCGAGGCGCTCGACATGCGGACGGCGCCGCTGCGCATCGAGTGCTTCGACATCTCGCAGATCCAGGGCACCGACGTGGTGGCGAGCATGGTCGTCTTCGAGGACGGGCTGCCCCGCAAGAGCGAGTACCGCCGGTTCATCATCCGGGGCGCCACCGACGACCTGTCCGCGATGTCCGAGGTGCTGCGCCGGCGCTTCGCCCGCTACCTCGACGCCCGCGCGGAGACCGGCGAGGTCGGGGTCGAGTCGGCCGTCGATCTCGCCGCCCCGATCACGGCCGGCGGCGCCGGCCGTCTCGACGCCGACGGTCTCGCGGATGACGGTGCCGTCCGTCGTGGTGACGGTGGTGCCGGGGGCGACGGTGCCGGCGGCGACGAGCCGACGATCGGCGTGCTGGTCGACCCGACCACCGGCCGACCCCGCAAGTTCGCGTACCCGCCGCAGCTGGTGGTGGTCGACGGTGGCGCCCCGCAGGTGGCCGCCGCCGCCCAGGCCCTCGCCGAGCTGGGCATCGACGACGTGGCGCTGTGCGGTCTGGCCAAGCGGCTGGAGGAGGTCTGGCTGCCCGACGACGAGTTCCCGGTCATCCTCCCGCGCGCGTCGGAAGGGCTCTACCTGCTGCAACGGGTACGCGACGAGGCGCACCGCTTCGCCATCACCTTCCACCGGCAGCGCCGCTCGAAGCGGATGACCACCTCGGTGCTGGACAGCGTCCCCGGGCTGGGCGAGGTACGGCGCAAGGCGCTGCTGCGCCACTTCGGCTCGCTCAAGCGGCTCTCGGCGGCGACCGTGGACGAGATCACCGAGGTTCCCGGGGTGGGGCGGCGCACCGCCGAGGCGATCCTGACCGCGCTCGGCGGCGACCAGCGGTCATCCACCGACTGATCGCGGCCCCGGCTCAGTCACTCTCGCCCAGCACCGCGAGGATCTGCTCGCCGTACTTCGCCAGCTTGTTGTCGCCGACGCCGCTGATCCGCGACAGCTCGCCAAGCGAGGCGGGGGTGTCGGCGGCGATCTGCCGCAGGGTGGCGTCGTGGAAGATCACGTACGCGGGGACGCCCTGCTCCTTCGCGGTCGCCGCCCGCCAGGCGCGTAGCCGCTCGAACGTACCGGCTGCCTCGGCCGGCAGCTCGGCGACCATCGTGGCCGCGCCCCGGGGCTTTGCCGTTCGTGCCGCCCGCGCCGGGCGTGCCGGCTCGCGGCGCAGCATCACCGTGCGCCGCCGGCCCAGCACCTCGGCGCTGGCCTCGGTGAGCGCCAGGGTGCCGTAGTCGCCCTCGACCGCCAGCAACCCCTCGGCGAGCAACTGCCGTACCACGCCGCGCCACTCCGCCTCGCTCAGCTCCTCCCCGATCCCGAAGACGGTGAGCGAGTCGTGCCGGTGCTGGACGATCTTGTCGGTACCACGGCCCAGCAGGATGTCGATGCAGTGCCCGGCGCCGAACCGCTGATTGCGTTCCCGGTCCAGCCGGAAGATCGTGGAGAGCAGCTTCTGCGCGGGGACGGTGCCGTCCCACGACTCGGGCGGTTCCAGGCAGGTGTCGCAGTTGCCGCAGGTCCCGTCCAGGCTCTGGCCGAAGTAGTCGAGCAGCTGCACCCGGCGGCAGCGGACCGTCTCGCAGAGCGCCAGCATCGCGTCGAGGTGGGCGGCGAGGTTACGCCGATGGGCCAGGTCGCCCTCGGAGGTGTCGATCATCTTGCGCTGCTGCACCACGTCCTGCAGCCCGTACGCGAGCCAGGCGGTGGACGGCAACCCGTCCCGGCCGGCGCGACCGGTCTCCTGGTAGTAGCCCTCGACCGATTTGGGCAGGTCGAGATGGGCGACGAAGCGGACGTCCGGCTTGTCGATGCCCATCCCGAAGGCGATGGTCGCCACCATGACCACGCCGTCGGCGCGCAGGAAGCGCTGCTGGTTGGCGGCGCGGGTCGCCGCGTCCAGGCCGGCGTGATACGGCAACGCGTCGACGCCGTTGGCGAGCAGGAACTCCGCCGTCTTCTCCACCGAGGCGCGGGACAGGCAGTAGACGATGCCGGCGTCGCCCGGGTGCTCGTCGCGCAGCAGGGCGAGCAGCTGCTTGCGCGGCTCCCGTTTCGGCACGATGCGGTACTGGATGTTGGGGCGGTCGAAGCTGGCCACGAAGTGCCGCGCCTCGGTCAGCTTGAGCCGGGTGGCGATCTCGGCCCGGGTGGCGCTGGTCGCGGTCGCCGTCAGGGCGATCCGCGGTACGTCCGGCCACCGCTCGTGCAACATCGACAGGGTGAGATAGTCCGGCCGGAAGTCGTGGCCCCACTGCGACACGCAGTGCGCCTCGTCGATGGCGAACAGGCTGATCCGACCCCGGTCCAGCAGGCTGAGCGTGGCACGGCTGGCCAGCGCCTCCGGGGCCAGGTAGAGCAGGTCGATCTCCCCGGCCACGAACTCCGCCTCGACCAGCCGCCGGGTGTCCAGGTCCAGGGTGGAGTTGAGGAAGCCGGCCCGGACCCCGACCGCGGTCAGCGCGTCGACCTGGTCCTGCATCAGCGCGATCAGTGGCGAGACCACCACGGCGACGCCGTCGCGGACCAGCGCCGGGATCTGGTAGCACAGCGACTTGCCGCCGCCGGTCGGCATCAGCACCAGCGCGTCACCACCGGCCACCACGTGATCGATGACCTCCCGCTGGAAACCGCGGAAAGAGTCGTACCCGAAGACCCGCCGCAGCGTCTGCACCGCCGCCGAGTCGTCGGTCCGGATGTCGGTGGGGGAGGCCATCCGGGGATTCTACGAGCGCGCCCGCCCGTCAGGGAGCCGGCGGCACCGAAACCCGCTTGGCCCAGCGCACCTCACCGTCGGTGTCGACGTAGCAGAACGCCACCACCAGCTTCGACGGGTCGGCCAGCGGCGCGGCGCCACGGCCGAACCGGAACACGGCGACCAGGCTGCCGTCGCCGAGCGCCCGGGTGCCCACCGCGCCGATGTCGCCCGTATCGGTGACGGCTGAGTCCGGCTCATCCCGGGAAGCGGTGCCGGCAAGCCAGTCGTACCGCTCGGCCAGCACCTCGTAGGCGTCGGCCCAGCCGAACCCGGTGTCGCCGGCGGCGTCCCAGCCACCGTACGGGCGCATCACCGTCGCGGGAACGGCCCGATTGTCCAGCAGGATCACCTGGTAGTGGCCCTTCTGGCTGGACCCGGCCCAGCGCAGCCGCAGCACGACCGACTGCTCGTCGGGGTCGCCGGAGACATTCTTCGCCGCGTCCGTCCAGCCGAACGCGGCGGCGGCGCCGGCCACCTGGTCCGGCTCCGGCAGGCGGGCCTCGACGGTCACGGCGACCTGGTCACCGCCGCGTGCCCACTCGCGCTCGCGTTCGACGACGCGGTCCACCGTGGCCAGCACCGCGACCGTCACCGACACGAGGGCCACCACCCAGCGCAGCCGCGCCCCGTGCCTGCCCATTGCCGGAGGATATCGGGGCAGGCCGCCGCCCGCGGTCAGTCAGCCGACAGGCGTCGCGGCCCGGGTCGCCGTCGGTCAGCCGACAGGGGTCCGGCGTATCGCGCCCCGCCGGGGGCCAGCGAGCTAGCATCGCTGTTTGACCGCGCCCGGTCGGCACCGACCGTGGCGCCACGGCTTGGGGGTTGATGGGTGGGCGAGGCGCACACGACCGGTCACCACGCCGACGTACCGGCGGAGCGGACCGGGATGGCGGCGGGCGAGACGGACACCACACTGGTCGTGGTCACCGGGCTGTCGGGCGGCGGGCGCAGCACCGTGGCCCGGGCTCTGGAGAACGTCGGTTTCTACGTCGTGGACAACCTGCCGCAGGCGCTGCTGCTGGACATGGCCGAGTTGGCGGTAAAGGCCGGCGGCGCGGCCCGGCGTACGGCGATGGTGCTGGACGTGCGGTCCCGGGCCTTCTCCACCGACCTGGCGGAGGCGATCCGGGAGCTGAAGGAGCGCGGCTACGCGCCCCGGGTGATCTTCGTTGACGCCGACGACGAGGTGCTGATCCGCCGGTTCGAGAGTGTCCGGCGCTCGCACCCGTTGCAGGGCGACGGCCGGCTGGCCGACGGCATCGCGGTCGAGCGCGGCCTGCTGGAGGAGGCCCGCGACCAGGCCGACGTGATCATCGACACCAGCCACCTCAACGTCAACCAGCTGCGCCGGCGCATCGAGGAGCTGTTCGGCGGGGAGGACGCCCGCCGGCTGCGGCTGACCGTGATCTCCTTCGGCTTCAAGTACGGCCTGCCGCCGGACGCCGATTTCGTGCTCGACGCCCGGTTCCTGCCCAACCCGTACTGGGTGCCGGAACTGCGCGAGCACACCGGCCGGGAGGAGGCGGTCAGCGCGTACGTGCTGGGGCAGGAGGGCGCGGACGCCTTCGTCACCGCGTACGCGGACCTGGTCAACGCCACCACCGCCGGCTTCGAGCGGGAAGGCAAGCGGTACCTGACCGTGGCGGTCGGCTGCACCGGCGGCAAGCACCGGAGCGTGGCGATCGCCGAGGAGTTGGCCGCCCGGCTGCGGCGGACCGGGCTGGCCGCCAACGCCCAGCACCGGGACCTGGGGCGGGAATGACGATCCGGGTGGTGGCCTTCGGTGGCGGGCACGGCCTGTCCGGCTCGCTGCGCGCGCTGCGGCGCTGCGCCCCTGAACTGGACCTGGACATCACCGCGGTGGTGACCGTGGGGGACGACGGCGGCTCCAGTGGGCGGCTGCGCGCCGAGCGGGGCGGCCTGCCCCCCGGTGACCTGCGGCAGGCACTGGTCGCGCTGGCCGGCGACCATCCCGCCACCCGGCGCAGTGCCGGGCTGTTCCAGCACCGCTTCAGCGAGGCGGCCGGCGGCTGTGACGGCGGCCGGGGCGACGGGCTGGCCGGGCACGCGGTGGGCAACCTGGTGCTCTGCGGGCTGATGGAGCTGCTCGGCGATCCGGTGGTCGCCCTGGAACACGCCGGGGCGATGCTCGGGGCGGTCGGCCGGGTCCTGCCGATGTCCCGGCAGCCGGTCGACATCGAGGCGCGGGTGCGCGGGGCGGATCCGGGCCGGCCCGACGAGGTGCGAACGGTGCGTGGCCAGCACCAGGTGGCGGTTACCACCGGGCGGGTCGAGTCGCTGCGGCTCACCCCGCAGGCGCCCGCGGCGTGCGCGGAGGCGGTCGCCGCGATCGGTGCGGCCGACTGGTTGATCTTCGGTCCGGGTAGCTGGTACACCAGCGTGCTGCCGCACCTGCTGGTACCGCAGTTGGCCGCGGCGATCCTGGCCAGCCCGGCCCGGCGGCTGGTCACCCTCAACCTGGCCGCCGAGAAGGAGACCCTCGGCCTCTCCGTCGCCGACCACCTGGCGGCGTTGCGCTGGTACCTGCCGGAGCTGACGGTCGATTTCGTGCTGGCCGACTCCAAGGCGGTCGGTGACCCCGAACCGGTCGATCGTGCGGCAGAATCGCTGGGAGCCCGGCTGGTCCTCGCTCCCGTCGCGGTCGACGAGGGTACTCCCCGTCATGATCCGGCCGCCCTGGGCGCCGCCCTGGTGCCCGTCCTGGGCGCCGATCGTTAAACACGTACGTAATCTCCGGCGACACGCCGGAACCGGTCCGTGAGGGGACGCACAATGGCGATGACGGCTGCGGTCAAGGACGAGCTGAGTCGGGTCGACGTGCCCAAGCCCTGCTGCCGGCGGGCGGAGATGGCGGCGCTGCTGCGGTTCGCCGGTGGGCTGCACATCGTCTCCGGCCGGGTGGTGGTGGAGGCGGAACTCGACACCGGTGCGGTTGCCCGCCGGCTGCGGCGGGAGATCGCCGAGGTCTACGGCTACCCGAGCGAGATCCACGTGCTGGCCTCCGGCGGGCTGCGCAAGGGCAGCCACTTCATCGTCCGGGTGGTCAAGGACGGCGAAGCCCTGGCCCGACAGACCGGCCTGCTGGACGTGCGGGGCCGGCCGGTGCGCGGGCTGCCGCCGCACGTGGTCGCCGCCAACGTCTGCTGCGCGGTGTCGGCCTGGCGGGGCGCGTTCATGGCACACGGCTCGCTGACCGAGCCGGGCCGCTCCAGCGCCCTGGAGATCACCTGCCCCGGTCCGGAGTCGGCGCTGGCGCTGGTCGGCGCGGCCCGTCGGATCGGCATCACCGCCAAGAACCGTGAGGTGCGGGGTGTCGACCGGGTGGTGGTCAAGGACGGCGACGCGATCGCCGCGCTGCTCACCCGGATCGGTGCCCACGCCAGCGTGCTGGCCTGGGAGGAGCGCCGGGTGCGCCGCGAGGTGCGCGCGACGGCCAACCGGCTGGCGAACTTCGACGACGCCAACCTGCGGCGCTCGGCCCGGGCGGCGGTGGCCGCCGCGGCCCGGGTGACCCGGGCCCTGGAGATCCTCGCCGAGGACGCGCCGCAGCACCTGACCTCGGCCGGCCGGCTGCGCCTGGAGCACCGGCAGGCGTCCCTGGAGGAACTGGGGGCGCTGGCCGATCCGCCGCTGACCAAGGACGCCATCGCGGGGCGGATCCGCCGGTTGCTGGCGCTGGCTGACAAGCGGGCGCGGGACCTGGGCATCCCGGATACCGAAGCGGCCGTCACGCCCGACATGCTCGTGGTCTGATAGGACGGTGGGTCGTCACGGCACGGGCGGGCCGGCGGGCGCGTCCTGCCGCTTCGGGTCGCCGGGACGGCGCGACGGCCGGCGGCACGGGGATAGCTACACCCGGCGCGGCACGGGTCGGCGCGCTCGGATATGGTCGCTGCGTACGGCAAGGGGGCCGGCACCGGCGCTCCCCGCCGTGCCCACCGCCTCGGGCGGTCAGGTCCCTCGGGACCGCGGCGGGGTGGCCGAGATGAACCGTCAACGGCCGGCTCCAACGGTCGGCGCACACCATTTCGCCGGCCGAGGGTCTCCACGCCGGCGGACCAGAACGCGAGGAGATGGGACCTGTGACCATCCGGGTTGGCATCAACGGCTTCGGCCGGATCGGCCGTAACTTCTTCCGGGCAGTGCTGGCGTCCAGCGCTGACGTCGAGGTCGTTGCGGTCAACGACCTCACCGACAACGGCACGCTCGCCCACCTTGTCAAGTACGACAGCATCCTGGGCCGCCTCGGTCAGGAGGTGAAGGCCACCGACGACGAGATCAGCGTGGGCGGCAAGATCATCAAGGCGTACGCCGAGAAGGACCCGGCCAAGCTGCCGTGGGGCGAGGTCGGCGCGGACGTGGTCATCGAGTCCACCGGCTTCTTCACCGACGCCAACAAGGCGCGGGCGCACATCGACGGCGGGGCCAAGAAGGTCATCATCTCGGCGCCGGCCAAGAACGAGGACGTCACCGTCGTGATGGGCGTCAACCAGGACCAGTACGACCCGGCCAAGCACACCATCATCTCGAACGCGTCCTGCACCACCAACTGCCTGGCGCCGATGGCGAAGGTGCTGCACGACACGTTCGGCATCAAGCAGGGTCTGATGACCACCATCCACGCGTACACCCAGGACCAGAACCTGCAGGACGCGCCGCACTCCGACCTGCGTCGGGCCCGGGCCGCCGCGCTGAACATCGTGCCGACCTCGACCGGTGCCGCGAAGGCCATCGGCCTGGTGCTGCCGGACCTCAAGGGCAAGCTGGACGGGTACGCGCTGCGGGTGCCGATCCCCACCGGCTCCACCACGGACCTCACCGTCACCGTCGGCCGAGAGACCACGGTGGACGAGGTCAACGCCGCGCTGAAGGCCGCCGCTGACGGCCCGCTGCGGGGCATCCTGACCTACAACGAGGACCCGATCGTCTCCGCCGACATCGTCACCGACCCGGCGTCGTGCATCTTCGACGCGCCGCTGACCAAGGTCATCGGCAACCAGGTGAAGGTCGTCGGCTGGTACGACAACGAGTGGGGTTACTCGAACCGCCTGGTGGACCTGGTCAAGCTGGTGGGTAAGTCGCTGTGACCATCCGTAACCTCGACGACCTGCTCGCCGAGGGGGTGTCGGGTCGGCGCGTGCTGGTGCGCGCCGACCTGAACGTCCCGCTCGACAAGCAGACCGGAGAGATCACTGACGACGGCCGGATCCGCGCGGTCCTGCCGACGCTGGGCGCGCTGGTCTCGGCTGGTGCCAAGGTGGTCGTCTGCTCGCACCTGGGCCGGCCGAAGGGCTCGCCGGATCCGCAGTTCAGCCTCGGCCCGGTCGCCGGGCGGCTCGGCGAACTGCTCGGGGCTCCGGTGCACTTCGCCACCGACACCGTCGGCGACTCGGCCCGGTCCACCGTGGCCGGGCTCGCCGACGGCGAGGTCGCGCTACTGGAGAACCTGCGGTTCAACGTCGGTGAGACCAGCAAGGACGAAGCCGAGCGGGGTGCCTTCGCCGACCAGTTGGCCGCGTTGGCCGACGCGTACGTCGACGACGCGTTCGGCGCGGTACACCGCAAGCACGCCAGCGTCTTCGACGTGCCGGCGCGGCTGCCGCACGTGGCCGGACGCCTGGTGCTGCGCGAGGTGGAGGTCCTCTCCACCCTCACCGGCAACCCCGAGCGGCCGTACGTGGTGGTGCTGGGCGGTTCGAAGGTCTCCGACAAGCTCGCCGTGATCGAGGCGCTGTTGCCGACCGTCGATCGGCTGCTCATCGGCGGCGGCATGTGTTTCACCTTCCTCAAGGCGCAGGGCCACGAGGTGGGCTCCTCGCTGCTGGAGGAGGACATGGTCGAGACCTGCCGCAACCTGCTGGAGCGCTCCGAGGGCAAGATCATGCTTCCGGTCGACGTGGTGGCCGCGGTTGCCTTCGCCCCGGACGCGGAGCACGACGTCGTACCGGCCGACGGCATCCCCAGCAAGCGGGTCGGGCTCGACATCGGGCCGGAGACCGTGGCCGGGTTCGCCGCCGCGCTGCGGACCGGCACGCGAACGATCTTCTGGAACGGCCCGATGGGCGTGTTCGAGATGCCGGCGTTCGCCAACGGCACCCGGGGTGTCGCCGAGGCGATCGCCGAGTCCGACGCGTTCAGCGTCGTCGGTGGCGGTGACTCGGCCGCCGCGGTGCGGCTGCTCGGGCTGGACGAGAAGTCCTTCGGGCACATCTCGACCGGCGGCGGCGCCTCCCTGGAGTACCTGGAGGGCAAGACCCTCCCCGGCATCGCGGCTCTGGAGAACTGATGGCGAGCGCTCCCCGCCGGCCGCTGATGGCCGGCAACTGGAAGATGAACCTCAACCACCTCGAGGCGAACCTGCTGGTGCAGAAGCTGGCGGCCAGCCTCACCGAGAAGCAGTTGACCGACGTGGAGACTGTGGTCCTGCCGCCGTTCACCGCCCTGCGCACGGTGCAGACCGTCGTGGAGGGGGACAAGCTGCTGATCGGCTACGGCGCGCAGGACGTCTCCCCACACGGCGAGGGCGCGTACACCGGCGAGATCGCCGGGCCGATGCTGGCCAAGCTGGGCTGCACGTACGTGGTGGTCGGGCACTCCGAGCGGCGGGTCTACCACCACGAGGACGACGCGCTGGTGGGCGCCAAGGTGCAGGCGGCGCTGGCCCACGGGCTCACCCCGATCCTCTGCGTGGGCGAGGGTCTGGACGTCCGGGAGCAGGGCACCCATGTGGCGCACTGCGCCGACCAGCTCGCGGCGGCCCTCAAGGGGCTGACCGCGGAGCAGGTGACCCGGGTGGTGGTCGCGTACGAGCCGATCTGGGCGATCGGCACCGGCAAGACGGCCACCCCGGACGACGCCCAGGAGGTGTGCGGCGCGGTGCGGGAGCGGCTCGCCGAAACCTTCGACCAGGGCACCGCCGACCAGGTCCGGGTCCTCTACGGCGGGTCGGTGAAGTCGTCGAACGTCTCCGCGATCATGGCGCAGCCGGACGTGGACGGCGCCCTCGTGGGCGGCGCCAGCCTGGACGCCGAGGAGTTCGCGAAGATCTGCCGGTTCCCGGAGCACATCACCGGCTGATCGCTCGCTATCCTTGACTCCGCCCGTCCGCCGGTCGGTGCCGCCGTGCCCGAACTGCCCGGGCGAGGATCGTAACGAGAGGACTGACCCCCGCCATGCCGATCTGGTTCGCCTACACGTTGATCGTGTTGCTGGTCATCACGAGCGTCATGCTCACCCTGCTGATCCTGCTGCATCGCGGCAAGGGTGGTGGGATGTCCAGCATGTTCGGCGGTGGTGTCAGCTCCAGCCTCGCCGGATCGTCGGTGGCCGAGAAGAATCTCGACCGCTACACCGTTCTGGTGGGCATCGTCTGGTTTGCCTGCATCGTCGGGCTCGGCCTCTGGCTCCGGCTGAAGGTGGGCGTCTGAGCAGGCCCGTCTAGTCGTACAATCTGCGCGCGGTCCGTCACTCGACGGGCCGCGCGCAGTCCGTTTCACCCGCTGCACCGCGTCGCCCGCCGTCCACCCCTCGACGGCGGTCCCCTCCGACGACAGGAGCGAGCGCCGTGTCGAATGGCAACGTCATCCGGGGCGCCCGGGTCGGGTCCGCGCCCCCACGCCATCCCGAACGTCATCAGCCGGTCCCGTGCCGGTCGGTCAGCTACTGGTGCCGCAACGGGCACCGCACCGACATCCGCTTCGCCGCCGACGTTCAGGCCCCGACCGGGTGGGACTGCACCCGCTGCGGGCTACCAGCCGGCCAGGACGCCCAGGATCCCCCCGGCCGGGCGCGGGCCGAGCCGTACAAGACCCACCTGGCGTACGTGAAGGAGCGGCGTACCGACGCCGAGGGTGAGGCGATCCTCGCCGAGGCTCTCGCGGCCCTGCGGCACCGCCGCGGCACCCGCTGAGCCCGCCCGGTTCCACGGACAGCGCCGAGCCCGCACGCGCCCGCAGGAGATGTTAGGAGGGGGCCCCTTTACCTCACCAGGCGTTAAGAGGGGGCCCTTCCTTTCACCGGAGGCTGCGGAGGCGGGTGGGGACGGAGGCGGCGGCGGCCCGGTCCAGCAGCCACAGGGTGCGGCCGGTGCCCTGTACGCCCGCCGCCGGCACCTGGACCGGCCCGGCGCCGGCCAGCGCCATGCCGACCGCGTGAGCCTTGTCCGCGCCGCTGGCCACCAGCCACACCTCCTCGGCGGTGTTGATCGCCGGCAGGGTGAGGGTGATCCGTACCGGCGGCGGCTTCGGGCTGCCCCGCACCGCGCTGACCGGCCGGCTCTCGTAGTGCACCGGGTGTTCCGGGAACACCGAGGCGACGTGCCCGTCCTCGCCGACGCCGAGCATCAGCACGTCGAAGTGGGGCAGCACGGCGGTGCCCGGCCGGGCCGCCCGGGCGAGTTCGGCCGCGTACCGGGCGGCGGCCTCCTCCGGGTCGACGCCGGCGTCGGCGGCCGGCATCGGGTGGATCCGGGCCGGGTCGATCGGCAGCGTGTCGAGCAGCGCCGCGCGGGCCTGGGTCTCGTTGCGCTCCGGGTCGCCGGCGGGCAGGAACCGCTCGTCACCCCACCACACGTCCACCCGGGACCAGTCCACCGCGTCCCGGGCCGGCAGGGCGGCCACCGCCCGGTAGACCGCCGCGGCGATCCGTCCGCCGGTGAGCACCATCGACGCCTGGCCGCGCGCGGCCTGTGCGTCGAGCAGCCTCACCACCAACCGGGCCGCGACGGCCTGCGCCAGCAGGTCGGCGTCGGCGTGGACGGCGACACTTGCCTCACTCATGGTGTCCTTCCGCGACCGCGTGGCGGTCGTGTCGTGCCATCTGTCGGGGGCGGGACGATCAGGATCCGGTGCTCGTCGTGGAGTGCGCGGTGACCCCGGCCTCGGCCCGCTGCGCGGTGGCCGGATCCTTCCAGACGTGCACCCGCTGGCCGGAGCGCTGGTCCAGGCCGGTCAGCCCGGCCGTGGCACCGAGCGCCTCCGCGTACACCTGGTCGGAGCCGAGCCGGCGCAGCTCCTCGGCCAACTCGTCGCCGAGTGGTCGGCGTACCAGCGGCAGCAGGCGGTCCTCCTGCCCGGTCTGCCGGAAGGTGGCCAGGCTGTCCTCGCGGGTCAGCGTCAGCTCGTCGCCGTTGGCGCAGCGCAGTCGCACCTCGCGCATCCGCGGGTACTCCCGGGTGGGCTCCCGGCGGGGCTCGATGCCGAGCCGGCTGCGCAGCCAGCCGGCCATCAGCGCGGCGGTCGGGTCGGTCGGTGGCGCGACCACCGTGGCCTCGGTGAGCCGCGCCTCGCTGGTGTCGAACGCGCCGGCGACCAGGGTGCGCCACGGGGTGATCCGGGTCCAGGCGAGATCGGTGTCGCCGGGGGCGTAGTCCCGGGCGCGCTGCCGTAGCGCCTCGATCGGGTCGGCGGCCTGGGCGGCGTCGGTGATCCGCCGGTCGGCGACCACGCCGAGGAAGTCGGTGGCGATCTCCTCCGGCGGCTCGCGGTGCCACCACGTCACCACCGGTACGTCCGGCACCAGCAGCGGCATCACCACCGACTCGGCGTGCAGCGCCAGCCGGCCGTACATCCGCATCACCACGGCCTCGCACGGGCCCAGCCGCCCGCCGACCACGATCTCCGCGTCGAGCCGGTTGCGGTCCCGGTCGACGTCGGAGCGGACGACCACCAGCAGCCGGCACGGGTGCGCGGCGGCGGCTATCGTGGCCGCCGCCTCCGCTTCGCGGACCCGCTTCTCGTCCACCACCACGATCAGCGTCAGTGCCATGCCGCTGGCCACCCCGCCGGCACTGCGCCGCTCGGCGGCGAGCGCCTTGACCACCTCGCTGCCGGTGGTGTCCCACAATCCGATCAACGGAGCCTCCTGGTTTGCTCGCGGTGCTCGATCACGCCCGCCGCCAGGCGCGGCCTTCGCGGGCCAGCATCTCGTCAGCGGCCCGGGGACCCCACTCGCCGGCCCGGTACGACTCGGGCTTCGTGCCCTCCCAGGCGTGTTCCAGCGGGTCCACCACGGCCCAGCTCTGTTCGACCTCGGCGGCGTCGGGGAACAGCGTCCGGTCGCCGATCAGCACGTCCAGCACCAGCCGCTCGTACGCCTCCGGGCTGGACTCGGTGAACGCCTCGCCGTACTGGAAGTCCATCGCGATGTCGCGGACCTCCATGGTGGTGCCCGGCACCTTGGAGCCGAACTTGAGCACCACTCCCTCGTCCGGCTGGACCCGGATGACCAGCTGGTTGTTGCCGAGCATCTCCATGTCGGCGGGGGTGAACGGCAGGTGTGGGGCCTTCTTGAACATCACCGCGACCTCGGTGACCCGCCGCGGCAGCCGCTTGCCGGCCCGGATGTAGAACGGCACCTCGGCCCAGCGGCGGTTCTGGATGCCGAGCCGGACCGCCACGTACGTCTCGGTCGTCGACTCCGGCGGGACGCCGTCCTCCTCCAGGTAGCCCTTGGCCCGCTGGCCACCGACCCAACCGGGCAGGTACTGCCCGCGTACCGTGCCCTGCGCGACGTCCTTCGGCAGCGTGATCGCCTTGAGCACCTTGAGCTTCTCGGCCCGGATCTCGTCGGCGTCGAAGCTGGTCGGCTCCTCCATGGCGACCAGGGCGAGCAGTTGCAGCAGGTGGTTCTGCAACACGTCCCGGGCGGTGCCGACCGAGTCGTAGAAGCCGGCCCGGGTGCCGATCCCGACGTCCTCGGCCATGGTGATCTGCACCGAGTCGACGTACTGCGAGTTCCACAGGGGCTCGAAGAGACTGTTGGCGAAGCGCAGGGCGAGGATGTTCTGGACGGTCTCCTTGCCCAGATAGTGGTCGATGCGGAACACGTCCTGCCGGGTGAACACGTCGTCGACCAGGTCGTTGAGCGACTTCGCCGAGGGCAGGTCGTGCCCGAACGGCTTCTCCACCACCACCCGGCGCCAGCCGCCGCACTGCTCGTTGTCGGCCATGCCGGTGCGGGCCAGTTGCTTGAGCACCACCGGGAATGCGGCCGGCGGGATCGAGAAGTAGAACGCGGCGTTGCCGTGGATGCCGTGGCTGTCGCGCAGGCTGTCCAGGCAGTGCGCGAGCCGGTCGAAGGCGGCGTCGTCGTCGAACGAGCCGCCGACGAACTTGATGTTGTGCTCCAGCCGCGACCAGACCTCCTCCCGCCACGGGGTGCGCGAGTGTGTCTTGGCCGCCTCCCGGGCCAGCGACGCGAAGTCGCCGTCGCCCCAGTCCCGGCGGGCGAACCCGACAACCACGAAACCGGGCGGCAGCAGCCCCCGGTTGGCCAGGTCGTACACCGCGGGCAACAGCTTCTTCTGGGCCAGGTCACCGGTCACTCCGAAGATCACCAGAGCACACGGCTCCGGGATCCGCGGCAGTCGCCGGTCCTGCGGGTCGCGCAGCGGGTTCACTCTGTCTCCTCTGTTCGCGACTGCGGGGCTCGCAGGATCGGCTCACTCCTCGCGCTCACGGTGCCTTCCCGATCCTGGTCGTCCACGTCGTTCATCGTCATGCCCGCAGCGACCCGACCGCGTCGAGCAACTGGGCCAGGCCCGTCGACCGCTCGGTCAGGTGCAGGCGCAGCAGCGGGCGTTCGCGACCGGCCAGGGCCCGGCGGTCGCCGGCGGCCTGCGCCGCCTGAAGTTCCCCGAAGGAGTACGGCTTTCCGGGCACCGGCAGATCAACGTCGACCGCACCGGTCACCTGGAGAAAACTACCCACTTGTGGGCCACCCTTGTGGTACTGCCCGGTGGAGTGCAGGTAGCGGGGCCCCCAACCGAAGGTGACCGGCCGCCCGGTGACCTCGGCCAGCAGCGGACGCAGCCGGGTCGCGGCGGCCTCGGTGTGCCGGTCGACGTACGCCAACACCGCCAGGTAGCCATCGTCGCCCACCCCGTCGAGCAGGTGGCGCAGCGCGCCGGCCAGGTCGCCCGGGGCACCCGGGGACGCGTACACCTCGATCGCGCCCTCGACGGACGACGGCGCCGGTGCCGGCGGCGGGCCCTCGGCCAGGATCACGGCGGTGTGCTCCTTGGACTCGGTCACGTTCGGCTGGTCGAACGGGTTGACGCCGAGCGCCGTGGCGGCAACCGCGGTGGCGTACTCCCAGGCCAGGAAGTGGGCGCCGAGCGGGCCGTTGACCGCGAGGTCGGGAGCCGCTCCGACGCCGGGCACGTCGCCGGCGGCGAGCGCGCCGCCGTAGCTGACGGCGAGTACGTCGGTGCCGGTCACCCCGGGGCTGTCCGGCGACTCGACCACCACCGGCAGCAGGCCGAGGCCGCCCTTGCCGGTGGATTCTGCGAGCAGTTGCTCCACCCAGTCTCCGAGCCCTTCGACGCCGGTGCCGTCGGGCACCAGCGCGACCTTGTCCCGTCCCGCCGTCGCGGCGGCGGCGAGCGCGGCGCCGAGCGCCAGGCCGGGATTGCCGTCCACGGTGTCCAGCGACGCCGCGAACGCCTCGGCCTGGTCGAGCAGGTCGGCCACCGCGACGCCGGCCAGCGCGCACGGGACCAGCCCGAACGCGGTCAGGGCCGAGTAACGGCCGCCCACCTCGGGGTCGGCGAGCACGGTGATCGCGCCCAGCTCGGCCGCGATCGCCTCCAGGGGCGAGCCCGGGTCGGTGACCACGACGAAGTGCCGGCCCGCCTCGGCCTCGGTCAGCCCCGCGTCCAGGAACGCCTGCCAGTAGGCGCGCCGGTGGCTGTCGGTCTCGACCGTGGAACCGGACTTACTGGCCAGCACGACGACGGTGCGCGTCAACCGGTCGGCCAGGGCGGCCCGGACCTGCCCCGGATCGGTGGTGTCGAGCACGGTCAGCGGTCGGCCGGTGGTGCGCGCGATGACCTCCGGCGCGAGCGACGAGCCGCCCATGCCGGCGAGTACCACGTGATCCAGGTCGGCCAGTTCCGCCGTCAGCTCGGCGAGCTGGGGGAGCAGCTCGCGGCTACGGCGGTGGGTGTCCATCCAGCCGAGTCCGGCGCGCGCGCCGGCCGCCGCCTCCGGACCCCACAGCGTCGGGTCCTTGGCGGCCAGCCGGCCCGGTACCCCGGTGTCGACCAGCGCCTGCCGGATGGACGTCGGCGCGCCGGCGTCGACCGCCCACGCGCCGTACACCGCGAGACCTCCGGCGGCCTCGGCCGGTGCGGCCAGCAGTTCACCCACGCCGCCACCCCGTCATCGGGGCGGCGGCGTAGGGAGCGCGGGATCGTACCGTCACCCATTTCCTCCGGACCGCGCGGCGGTCAGCGACTTCCGCACGCCGTCGGCGAGTTCGTTCCAGCTCGCCTCGAACTTCTCCACGCCCTCACGTTCCAGCGTGTCGATCACGTCGGCCAGGTCCACGCCTACCGACAGGAGGTCGGCGAAGACCTGCCGAGCGTGGTCGTACGCGTCGGTGATGGTGTCCGGGCGGGTCTCGCCGTGGTCGGCGTAGGCGTGGATGACCGATTCCGGCATGGTGTTGACCGTGCCGGGGGCGATCAGCTCCTCGACGTAGATGACGTCCCGGTAGTCCGGGTTCTTCGTCGAGGTCGACGCCCACAGCGGCCGCTGCGGGTGCGCCCCGGCGTCGGCCAGGGCCTGCCAGCGGTCGGTGGAGAAGACCTCGCCGTAGCGCTGGTACGCCAGCCGGGCGTTGGCGACGGCGGCCTTGCCGCGCAGCGCCTTGGCCGGCTCGGAGCCGATCTTCTCCAATCGC
Source organism: Micromonosporaceae bacterium KJ-029 (assembly GCA_005402585.1). GTDB lineage: Bacteria > Actinomycetota > Actinomycetes > Mycobacteriales > Micromonosporaceae > Micromonospora. The sequence goes on from BIFP01000067.1 coordinate 346,568, forward strand.
TTGTCCACCTCGGTGTCGACCCGGGAGACGAAGAACGAGGCCACCGAGCCGATCTTCGACAGGTCGTGGCCGTTGGCCTTGGCCTGCTCCAGGCCGGCGAGGAACGCCTCCATCACCTGGGAGTAGCGGTCCAGCCCGAAGATGAGCGTGACGTTCACGCTGATCCCCTCGGCCAGCGTGGCGGTGATCGCCGGCAGGCCGGCCTCGGTCGCCGGGATCTTGATGAACAGGTTCGGCCGGTCGACCAGCCACCACAGTGCCTTGGCCTCGGCGACGGTCCGCTCCGACTCGTGGGCCAGCCGCGGGTCCACCTCGATGGAGACCCGGCCGTCCACGCCTGCGCTGGCGTCGTACGACGGGCGCATCACGTCGCAGGCCCACCGCACGTCGTACGTGGTGAGCATGCGGACGGCCTCTTCGATGTCGACGCCCCGGACAGCCAGGTCACGCAGCTGCCAGTCGTACTCGTCGGCGGCGCTCAGCGCCTTGGCGAAGATCGTCGGGTTGGTGGTCACCCCGACCACGTGCTTCTCCCGGCGCAGCTGGTCCAGCCCGCCGGAACTCAGCCGTACCCGGGAAATGTCGTCGAGCCAGACCGCCACTCCCGCGGCGCTCAGCTCACCCAGCCTGTCGGTCGTCATGTGCGCCATCGCTCCCCTCAGTTGCCGGTGGTGAAACCGGTGATGTCGCCGACCCGGGTCAGCGCCGCGTGCGCGGCCGCGACGATCCGGTCGGGGGTGAAGCCGAACTGCTCGAAGAGCACGGAGTGCGGGGCGCTCGCGCCGTAGTGCTCCAGGCTGACGGTCTCGCCGCAGTCGCCGACGATCCCGTGCCAGGACATCGCGATGCCCGCCTCCACGCTCACCCTGGCCTTTACCCCGCGTGGCAGCACCGACTCCCGGTACGCCTCGTCCTGCGCGAAGAACCACTCCTGGCAGGGCATCGAGACCACCCTGGTGGGGGTGCCACCGGCCTCCAGCCGCTCCCGGGCGGTCAGGCAGAGCTGCACCTCCGAGCCGGTGCCGATGATGATCACCTGGGGCTTGCTGTTGGATGCCTCGGCCAGCACGTAGCCGCCCTTGGCGACCCCTTCGGCCCCGGCCAGCTGCGACCGGTCCAGGGTCGGCAGCGGCTGCCGGCTCAGCGCCAGCGCGGTCGGCCGGTCGGTGTGCTCCAGCGCCTGCCGCCAGGCCCACGCCGTCTCGTTGGCGTCGGCGGGCCGGACCACGTCCAGGCCGGGGATGGCCCGCAGCGCGGAGAGGTGCTCGACCGGCTGGTGGGTGGGGCCGTCCTCGCCGAGGCCGATCGAGTCGTGCGTCCAGACGTAGGTCACCGGCAGCTTCATCAGCGCGGCGAGCCGCACCGCGGGGCGCATGTAGTCGCTGAACACGAGGAAGGTGCCGCCGTACGGGCGGGTGCCACCGTGCAGGGCGATGCCGTTGAGGATCGCGCCCATGGCGTGCTCGCGGACGCCGAAGTGCAGCGTCCGGCCGTACTCGTGGCCGGGGAACTCCTTCGTGGCGTACTGGCTGGGGACGAAGGACGGCTCGCCCTTCATCGTGGTGTTGTTGCTCTCGGCCAGGTCCGCCGAGCCGCCCCACAGCTCCGGCAGCACCGGCGCGAGCGCGGCCAGCACCTTGCCGGAGGCGGCCCGGGTGGCGACACCCTTGGCGTCGGCGGGGAACTCGGGCAGCGCGTCGGCCCAGCCCTCGGGCAGCGTGCGCCCGGCCATCCGGTCGTACAGCGCGCGGCGCTCCGGGTTGGCCTCGGCCCAGGCGTCGAAGGCGACGGTCCACTGCTGCTGGGCGGCCTCGCCACGACCGAGCGCCTCGCGGGTGTGGGCGAGCACCTCCTCGGTGACGTCGAACGTCGCGGCCGGGTCGAAGCCGAGGATCTGCTTGGTGGCGGCCACCTCGTCGGCGCCAATCGCCGAGCCGTGGATCTTGCCGGTGTTCTGCTTGTTCGGCGCCGGCCAGCCGATGATGGTGCGTAGCGCGATGAACGACGGGCGGCCCGTCTCGGCCTTGGCGGCCAGCAGCGCCTCGTACAGCTCCGCCACGTTCTCGTGGTAGTCGCCCTGGTCGGCGTCGCCGCGCCGCCAGTCGACCGTCTGCACGTGCCAGCCGTACGCCGCGTAGCGGGCCGCGACGTCCTCGCTCTTGGCGATCCGGGTGTCGTCCTCGATCGAGATCTCGTTGTCGTCGTAGATCACGCAGAGGTTGCCCAGCTGCTGGTGCGCGGCCAGGGCGCTGGCCTCGTGGCTGATGCCCTCCTCGATGTCCCCGTCCGAGGCGATGCACCAGATGTCGTGGTCGAAGACCGACTCGCCGGCCTCCGTCTCCGGGTCGAACAGGCCGCGCTCGCGGCGCGCCGCCATCGCCATTCCGACGGCGTTGCCCAGGCCCTGCCCGAGCGGGCCGGTGGTGGTCTCCACGCCCGGAGTGTGCCCGTGCTCCGGGTGGCCCGGGGTGAGCGAGCCCCACTGGCGCAGGGACTTCAGGTCGCCCAGGTTCAGCGGGTAGCCGGTGAGGAACAGCTGGATGTACAGGGTCAGGCTGGAGTGGCCGGCGGAGAGCACGAAGCGGTCCCGTCCGGGCCAGAGGGGATCGGCGGGGTTGTGCCGCATGACCCGGTTGAACAGCAGGTACGCCACCGGGGCCAGGCTCATCGCGGTGCCCGGGTGGCCGTTACCGGATTTCTCCACGGCGTCCATGGCCAGCACGCGGACGGTGTCCACGGCCCGGCGGTCGAGGTCGGACCAGGTTAGTGCGGGGTGCTCGGGTCGGTTGGCAGGCACGATGCTTGTGCTCCTCGGCAGCTGAGTGGGCGGAACCCTCACCGATGACCCTATCGAGCGGTCCTGAACGTCCGCCCGGGGATCTCAGCATGGCCTTCTGTACGTTTCCGGCCGGCTCGCGGTTCAGCCGTCGGTGTGACGGCCCGCACCGTTGCCGGGTCGCCCGGGCAGCCAAAACGACAACGCGTAGTGTGTGGGGCGGTGTGTGGACCCGAGTCGGGTTCGGCCACCCTGACTTCCCCTGCCGACGCCGGAAGGTGGCAATCCGTGAGCACGATCACCGAGCGCCCCGTCAGCAACCCCGCCGGGGAGTCGACGGTGCGCACGGCGGGGGAGTCCCCGGCCCGCTCCCGTGACCTGCGGGCGGTGGTGGCGGCGTACGTGTCGCTGACCAAGCCGCGGATCGTGGAGCTGCTGCTGGTCACCACGGTGCCGGCGATGATGCTCGCGCACGGCGGGATGCCGTCGCTGTGGCTGGTCGCGGTGGTGCTGGTCGGCGGCTCGCTCGCCGCCGGTGCGGCCAGCGTCCTCAACTGCTACATCGACCGCGACATCGACCAGGTCATGCGGCGGACCAAGCGGCGGCCACTGCCGGCGCACACGGTGACGCCGCGCAACGCCCTGATCTTCGGTCTGGTGCTGGCGGCGGTCTCGGTGACGCTGCTGGCGGCCTTCACCAACCTGCTCGCCGCCGGGCTCACGCTGGCCGCGATCGTGTACTACGACGTGGTCTACACGTTGTGGCTCAAGCGCACCACGGCGGCGAACACCTTCTGGGGCGGCGCCTGCGGGGCCGCGCCGGTGCTGATCGGCTGGGCGGCGGTGACCGGCTCGCTGTCGCCGGTGGCCTGGGCGCTGTTCGCGGTGGTCTTCTTCTGGCAGATGCCGCACTTCTACCCGCTGGCCATGAAGTACCGCGACGACTACGCCCGCGCCGGTATCCCGATGCTGCCGGTGGTGGCCTCGGTCCGCCGGGTCAACGCCGAGATCCTGCTGTTCGCCTGGCTGACGGTGCTGACCTCGCTGGCGGTCTGGGCGTTGGGCCTGAGCCCGGTCTACGGCGTACCGACGCTGGTGGTGGGCGCGGTCTTCCTGGTCGAGGCGCACAAGCTCGCCGGCCGGGCCAGCCGGGGCGAGCCGGTCAAGCCGATGCGACTGTTCCACTGGTCGACCACGTACCTGACCATCGTCTTCGCCGCCGCCGCGTTGGACGCCCTGATCTGACCCAGGTGTTAGGAAGGGCCCCTTCTTATCGCCTGCTGTATAGGAAGGGCCCCTTCCTAACAACCATCGGATAGAAGGCGCTATCCGGTTTGTCGGCACATCGTCCGGCACCGGATAGCGGGTCTCAATCGTTCGGCTAGATCCGGTTGGTGCCACTCTGCGGCGTCGTATCGTCCGCCTTGATCCTGATAAAACCGGGCGAAAAACCTTTCCTCTTCCTTAAACGTGCGGGTAACCGGTATCACAAAAGCTTCACGGTTCTCGCCCTACCGGGTTCATCTCTGCTTAGGCTTCGCGTCATGGCAGATGGTTCCGATACGACGCTGACGGCTGATCAGGCCGCCTCCGGACCGACCCCCAGCGGGCTGGTCGCGGGTATCAAGTCGTTCGCCGCCGAGCACGGCGGGGCGAAGGCGGTCATCGAGTACGTCGGCAAGCGCGGCGCACGCATCGTCCTGGTGGGGGCCGACGGTGCGTGGGGCGACCAGTTCGCTGAGGACACGGTCGTGGCCCGTGAGGCCTGCGCGACGGCTGGAGTCGCCGTGGAGAACGCCTGGGAGCGGGAACTGATGGACCAGATGCGCCCGAGCAACGACCTCTGGCGTTCGATGGCGCGCCGCACGATGGCACGTTGAGACAGATAAATTGACCAACCACCACCAGTCGACCCGGGGGGAACCCCGGGTCGCTCTCGTCACCTGTACCGAACTGGCCGATCTCGACCCGGACGACCGCCTCGTCGTCGCCCCGCTCGCCGCGCGTGGCGTCGTCGCCGAGCCCGTCGTCTGGGACGACCCGGCCGTCGACTGGGCCAGGTACGACCTGGCCGTGCTCCGCTCGCCCTGGGACTACATGTCCCGGCGCGACGAGTTCGTCGCCTGGGCCGCCCGGGTACCTCGACTGGTCAACCCGGCCGACGTGGTGCGCTGGAACACCGACAAGCGCTACCTCGACGAGCTGGCCGCGGCCGGCGTGCCGACGGTGCCCACCGGCTGGGTGCTGCCCGGCGAGCCGTGGCAGCCGCCCGCCGACCGGGGCGAGTACGTCGTCAAGCCCGCCGTCAGCGCCGGCAGCCAGGACACCGGCCGGTACGACCTGGCCGACCCGCAGCACCGGGAGCTCGCCCTGGCCCACGTGGGCCGGCTCGGCGCGGCCGGCCGGGTGACCATGGTCCAGCCGTACCTGACCGCGGTCGACACCGACGGCGAGACCGCGCTGCTCTTCCTCGCCGGCCCGGACGGCCTGGCCTTCAGCCACGCGATCCGCAAGGGGCCGATGCTGACCGGCCCGGACGAGGGCGTCGAGGGGCTCTACAAGCCCGAGGAGATCACCCCGCGCACCGTCGGTGCCGAACAGCTCGCGGTGGCGGAGCAGGTCCTGGCGGCGGTGCCCGGCGGGCCGGAGCGGCTGCTCTACGCCCGGGTGGACCTCATCCCCGGCCCCGACGGCGCGCCCGTGCTGGTGGAGCTGGAGCTGACCGAGCCCTCGCTGTTCGTCGGGTACGCCGACGGTGCTCCCGAACGCTTGGCCGACGCCGTCCTCACCCACCTGGCCCGCGCCGCCGCAGTCTGACCGCCCCGCTCGAACACCTCAGCGGGCACCGATCGCAGCGGCGCGGGATGTCAGGCGGCGGCCGGGACGGGCTCCTCGGCCGGCGCGGCGGCCGGGTCCGGTGCCACCTCGGCCGGGCGGCGCTCGCGGGTCGACCAGAGCACCGCCAGGGTGGCGAGCCAGACCAGGCAGGAGCCGAGCATGTGCGCGCCCACCAACAGCGCCGGCAGGTTCGTGAAGTACTGCACGAAGCCGATCAGGCCCTGGGCCAGCTCGACCAGGAGCAGCATGCCGGCGGCGCGGACGGTGTGGGCCGGGGCGCCGACCGCCCGCAGGGCCAGCCACAGGCCCACGGTCAGGCCGACGAGCAGGAAGACCAGGTCGGCATGTACCTGCGAGATCGTCTGGGGGTCGAGGCCGTTGCGGATCGCGTCGGCGTCCCCGGCGTGCGGGCCGCTGCCGGTCACCGCGACCCCGATGATGATCACCGCCGCGCTGGCCACCACGGTGAGCCAGGTAAGGGTTCGCAGCGCCGGCGGCACCAGCGGGATCTTGGGGCCGTCCGGCTCGGCGGTGCGGCGCCAGAGGGCGTACGCGACGAGCAGCAGCAGCATCGAGACCACGAAGTGGATGCCCACGATCGAGGGGTGCAGCTGGGTGCGTACGGTGATTCCGCCGATCACGGCCTGCGCCACGATGCCGAACACGACGGCCAGCGCGAGCGGCACCACGCCCCGACGGCGGGGCCGGTGCGCCAGCGCGGCCAGCAGGGTGGCACCTGCGATCAGCACCAGCACGAAGGTGAGCAACCGGTTGCCGAACTCGATCACCCCGTGCATGCCCATCTCGGGCGTCGCGGTGTACGACTCGTCGGTGCACCGGGGCCAGGTCGGGCAGCCCAGCCCCGAGGCGGTCAGCCGGACCGCCCCGCCGGTGACGACGATCGCCGCGTTCGCGACGATGTTGGCGTACGCGAGTCGGCGTAGCAGAGTGGCGGAGACCGGGAACCGGACAGGTCGCTTCACGAAGCGAATCCTACGCAACGTAGTTGACCCCGATCGGGTGACTCTGCCCTTGCGGTGGTTCGGATCACCGGAACTGCGTTTGCAGGGCCCTGGCGAATTACGTAACGTGGGCGTTGTGAAAAAGGCGGCAGGGCTCTCCGGGCACCAGCCGGCAGCCGGGGTGGCCGCCGGCCGGGCCGCGCCGCCCGCCCAGACCGCCCTTCCCGCCCAGGTCACGCCGCCCGTCCGGGTCACGCCGCCCGTCCGGGTCGCGCCGCCGGCCCAGGGTGCGCCCGGCGGGAACGCCGGGGACCTGTCGACCCGGGACCGGGTCACCCAGCTGCTGCTGGAGCGCCGGGCCGCCACCGCCGCCCAGTTGGGCGACGCGCTGGGGCTCAGCCCGGCGGCGATCCGCCGGCACCTCGACGCGATGCTCGCCGAGGGCGACGTGGTCGCCCGCGAGCAGACCGTACGCGGCCACCGCGGGCGCGGCCGGCCGGCCAAGGTGTTCCTGCTGACCGACGCCGCCCGCAGCCGCTGTGGCACCCACCACTACGACAACATGGCCACCGCCGCGCTGCGCTGGATCGCCCGCACCGGTGGCTCCTCGGCGGTGGAGCAGTTCGCCGCCGAGCAGGTGGCCGCCCTGGAGTCCCGCTGCCGGGCCGCTCTGGCCGACGCCGGGGACGACCCGATGGCCCGGGCGGAGGCACTCGCCGCGGCGCTGACCGCCGAGGGCTACGCTGCCAGTGCGTCCACGATCGCCTCCGGTGGCCAGCTGTGCCAGCACCACTGCCCGGTGGCGCACGTGGCCGCCGAATTTCCCCAGCTGTGCGAGGCCGAGACCACGGTGATCTCCCGCCTGGTCGGCACCCACGTGCAGCGCCTCGCCACCATCGCGCACGGCGACGGGGTGTGCACCACGCACATTCCGGGTTCGCCGCCTGCCCAGTCCGGAAAGACCGTCACCACTGTGAGGACAGATAGATGACCGAGCAGATCGTCCAGCCCCTGACCCAGGAGGAGCAGCTCGCCGCCCTGGGCAACTACGAGTACGGCTGGGCCGACCCGGACGTCGCGGGGGCCTCGGCCCAGCGCGGCCTCAGCGAGGCGGTGGTGCGGGACATCTCGGCCAAGAAGAACGAGCCGGCCTGGATGCTCGACCTGCGCCTGAAGGGCCTGCGGCTGTTCGGGCGCAAGCCGATGCCGGCCTGGGGCGCCGACCTCACCGGGATCGACTTCGACAACATCAAGTACTTCGTGCGCTCCACCGAGAAGCAGGCCGCCAGCTGGGAGGACCTGCCCGAGGACATCAAGAACACCTACGACAAGCTGGGCATCCCGGAGGCCGAGAAGCAGCGGCTCGTCGCCGGTGTCGCCGCCCAGTACGAGTCCGAGGTGGTCTACCACAAGATCCGCGAGGACCTGGAGGAGCAGGGCGTCGTCTTCCTCGACACCGACACCGCCCTCAAGGAGCACGAGGACCTGTTCAAGGAGTACTTCGGCACGGTGATCCCGGTCGGCGACAACAAGTTCGCCGCGTTGAACACCTCCGTGTGGTCCGGTGGCTCGTTCATCTACGTGCCGAAGGGCGTGCACGTGGAGATCCCGCTGCAGGCGTACTTCCGGATCAACACCGAGAACATGGGCCAGTTCGAGCGCACGCTGATCATCGTCGACGAGGGTGCGTACGTGCACTACGTCGAGGGCTGCACCGCGCCCATCTACTCCTCCGACTCGCTGCACAGCGCGGTGGTGGAGATCATCGTCAAGAAGAACGCCCGGTGCCGCTACACCACCATCCAGAACTGGTCGAACAACGTCTACAACCTGGTCACCAAGCGCGCGGTGTGCCACGAGGGCGCGACCATGGAGTGGATCGACGGCAACATCGGCTCCAAGGTGACCATGAAGTACCCGGCGGTCTACATGACCGGCGAGCACGCCAAGGGCGAGGTGCTCTCGGTGGCCATGGCCGGCGAGGGCCAGCACCAGGACGCCGGCGCCAAGATGGTGCACGCCGCGCCGCACACCAGCAGCACCATCGTGTCGAAGTCGATCGCCCGTGGTGGCGGCCGGACGTCGTACCGGGGCCTGGTGCAGGTGCTGGAGGGCTCGCACAGCAGCAAGAGCACGGTCAAGTGCGACGCGCTGCTGGTCGACACCATCTCCCGCTCCGACACCTACCCGTACGTCGACATCCGTGAGGACGACGTGTCGATGGGGCACGAGGCCACCGTCTCCAAGGTCAGCGAGGACCAGCTCTTCTACCTGATGAGCCGGGGTCTGAGCGAGGACGAGGCGATGGCGATGATCGTGCGCGGCTTCATCGAGCCGATCGCCAAGGAACTGCCGATGGAGTACGCCCTGGAGCTCAACCGCCTGATCGAGCTGCAGATGGAGGGCGCGGTCGGCTGACCCGCCTCCCGCCCGGCGTGCCGGCGTGCCGGCCCGCCACCCCAGCACCAGACCGTCGTCGCAAGAACAGACCAAGGACGAGATGACTACCCAGGCTTCCGCGCCGCCGACCACCAAGTCGCAGGCGCTGCGCTCGTACGACGTCGCCGACTTCCCGGCCCTCACCGGCCTGGAGGAGGAGTGGCGCTTCACCCCGCTCAAGCGGCTGCGCGGGCTGGTCGGTGACGACCCGGCCGCCACCGGCACGGTCCGGCACGAGTACGCCGACCTGCCCGAGGGCGTGACCGTCGAGCGGATCGGCCACGACGACCAGCGGGTTGGCAGCGTGCTCACCCCGTTCGACCGGGTCAGCGCGCTGGCGTACGGCGGGGCCGGGCAGGCGCTGCTGGTGCGGGTCGCCCGGGAGGCGGTGCCGGCCGAGCCGGTGACCGTGCGGGTGGTCGGCGAGGGCGCCGACGGCGTGGCCTACGGGCACACCGTGGTGCAGGTGGAGCGGTTCGCCGAGGCGACGCTGGTGCTGGAGCACGTCGGTTCGGTGACGCTTGCCGACAACGTCGAGGTGACGGTGGCCGACGGGGCGAAGCTGACCCTGGTCACCGTCGCCGACTGGGCCGACGACGCGGTGCAGGCCCAGCACCTGAAGGTGAAGCTGGGCCGCGACGCGCGGGTGCTGCACGTCCAGGTCAGCCTCGGTGGCGACCTGGTCCGCCAGTACACCACCGTCGAGTACACCGACCGGGGCGGCGAGGCCGAGCTGTACGGCGTCTACTTCGCCGACTCCGGCCAGCACCTGGAGCACCGCCAGCTGGTCGACCACACCGTGCCGGACTGCCGCAGCTACGTCGGCTACCGGGGCGCGTTGCAGGGGGAGAGCGCCCGTACGGTCTGGGTCGGCGACGTGCTGATCCGCGCCGAGGCGACCGGCACCGACACGTACGAGATCAACCGGAACCTGCTGCTGACCGACGGCGCGCGGGCCGACTCCGTACCCAACCTGGAGATCGAGACCGGCGAGATCGCCGGCGCCGGCCACGCGAGCGCCACCGGCCGTTTCGACGACGAGCAGCTGTTCTACCTGATGGCCCGGGGTATCCCGGAGGCCGAGGCTCGCCGGCTGGTGGTGCGCGGCTTCTTCGCCGAGCTGCTGAACAAGATCCCGGTCGAGGAACTGCGCGAGCGCCTCGGCGAGGCGATCGAGGCGCGGCTCACGAAGGCCGGCGCCTGATGATCCGCATCTGCGCCGTCGAGGACGTGCCGAAGGGCACCGCGATCAGCGCCGCCGTCGACGGCACCCAGCTCGCGCTGGTGCATGGCGAGGACGACCAGTTCTACGCCGTGTACGACGAGTGCTCGCACGCCGCCGTGGCGCTGTCCGAGGGCGAGATCGAGGGCTGCACGCTGGAGTGCTGGCTGCACGGCTCCCGCTTCGACCTGCGTACCGGTGAGCCGACCGGGCTGCCCGCGACCGAACCCGTACCCGTCTACCCCGTCGAAGTCCGCGACGGCGACATCTACGTCAGTCTGACGCCGAGCAATGGAGTGACCCGATAATGAGCACCCTGGAGATCCGTGACCTGCAGGTGTCGGTCAAGCTGCCCGAGGGTGAGCTCAAGCCGATCCTGGCCGGTGTGGACCTGACCGTGAAGTCCGGGGAGACCCACGCCATCATGGGCCCGAACGGCTCCGGCAAGTCGACCCTGGCGTACTCGATCGCCGGTCACCCGAAGTACGAGATCACCGGCGGTTCGGTGACGCTGGACGGCGTCGACGTGCTGGAGATGTCCGTCGACGAGCGGGCCCGGGCCGGCCTCTTCCTGGCCATGCAGTACCCGGTCGAGGTGCCCGGCGTGTCGGTGGCGAACTTCCTGCGTACCGCCAAGACCGCGATCGACGGCGAGGCGCCGAAGCTGCGCACCTGGGGCGGCGAGCTGCGCGGTGCCATGGAGCGCCTGCACATGGACCCGGCCTTCGCCCAGCGCAACGTCAACGAGGGCTTCTCCGGCGGTGAGAAGAAGCGGCACGAGATCGTGCAGCTGGAGCTGCTCAAGCCGAAGATGGCCATCCTCGACGAGACCGACTCGGGCCTCGACGTGGACGCGCTGCGCGTGGTGAGCGAGGGCGTGAACCGGGTGCGCGACACCGGCGACACCGGTCTGCTGCTGATCACCCACTACACCCGGATCCTGCGCTACATCAAGCCCGACTTCGTGCACGTCTTCGTGGCCGGCCGGATCGTCGAGCAGGGCGGCCCGGAGCTGGCCGACAAGCTCGAGGAAGAGGGCTACGAGCGGTACGTGGCCGGGGCCGGTTCGGCGCGGGCCTGATCCCGAAGGAAGGGCCGGTCACGACGATGACCACCATCGCGATCCCACCGGGGATGCCGCAGTACGACGACGCGCCGCGCTACGACGTGGCGGCGGTGCGCGCCGATTTCCCGATCCTCGCTCGGGAGATCAACGGGCATCCGCTGGTCTACCTCGACAGCGCCAACACCTCGCACAAACCGCGCCAGGTGCTGGACGTGCTGAGCGAGCACTACCAGCGGCACAACGCCAACGTGTCCCGGTCGGTGCACACGTTGGGCACCGAGGCCACCGAGGCGTACGAGGCAGCCCGGGCGAAGGTCGCCGCCTTCGTCAACGCGCCCAGCGTCGACGAGGTGGTGTTCACAAAGAACTCCACCGAGGCGATCAACATCGTGGCGTACGCGTTCTCCAACGCCTCGCTGCGGCCCGACGGTGACCCTCGGTTCCGGCTCGGCCCCGGTGACGAGGTGGTGATCTCCGAGATGGAGCACCACTCGAACATCGTCCCGTGGCAGTTGCTCTGTGAGCGCACCGGCGCGACCCTGCGCTGGTTCCCGGTCACCGACAACGGCCGGCTGGACGAGTCGGGGCTGACCGACCTGGTCAACGAGCGGACGAAGATCGTCTCGCTGGTGCACATGTCCAACATCCTCGGCACCGTCAACGCCACCTCACGGATCACCGCGCGGGTCCGCGAGGTGGGTGCGCTGCTGCTGCTCGACTGCTCGCAGTCGGTACCGCACATGCCGATCGACGTGGTCGACCTGGACGCCGACTTCATCGTCTTCACCGGGCACAAGATGTGCGGCCCGACCGGCATCGGGGTGCTCTGGGGGCGGTCGGAGCTGCTGGCGGCGATGCCGCCGGTCTTCGGTGGCGGCTCGATGATCGAGACGGTGGCGATGGGTGGCTCGACGTACGCCCCGCCGCCGGCCCGGTTCGAGGCGGGCACCCCGCCGATCGCCGAGGCGGTCGCGCTCGGCGCCGCCGTGGACTACCTCACCGGCATCGGCATGCGGGCCGTCCAGTGGCACGAGAAGCAGCTGACCGCGTACGCGCTGGACGCCCTGGCCACCGTGCCCGGCCTGCGGATCTTTGGCCCGGAGGTGCCGGTGGGCCGGGGCGGCACGATCTCCTTCGCCCTGGGTGACGTGCACCCGCACGACGTCGGGCAGGTGCTCGACTCGCTCGGTGTGCAGGTGCGGGTGGGTCACCACTGCGCCCGGCCGGTCTGCACCCGGTTCGGGGTGCCGGCGACGACCCGGGCCTCGTTCTACCTCTACACCACCACCGAGGAGATTGATGCCCTGGTGGCGGGGCTGGAGCAGGTGCGGAAGGTGTTCGGCTGATGCAGCTCGACCAGCTCTACCAGGAGATCATCCTGGACCACTACAAGCACCCGCACGGCCGTGGGTTGCGCGACGCCGCCGACCCGGCCGACCGGGTGGCCGAGGCGCACCACGTCAACCCGACCTGCGGCGACGAGGTGACCATCCGGGTGGCCACCGACGGCGAGGTGCTGCACGACGTGTCGTACGACGGCATGGGCTGCTCGATCAGCCAGGCGTCGGCGAGCGTCCTGCACGAACTGCTGGTCGGCCGGGGTGCGGCCGAGGCGTTCGAGGTGCACGAGGCGTTTGTGGCGCTGATGTCCGGCCGTGGCCAGGTCACGCCGGACGAGGACGTGCTCGGTGACGGGGTGGCGTTCGAGGGCGTCGCCCGCTACCCCGCCCGGGTCAAGTGCGCGCTGTTGCCGTGGATGGCGTTCAAGGACGCCGCGGCACGCGCCGGTGTGGGCGCGAGCCCGACGGAGGTGAAGGCATGAGCGAGGAGACCACCACGCCGGAGACCGGCGCCGTGGCGACCGACGGCACGGCGACGCCGGCCACCGGTGACGTCGCGGCGGCGGGCGGCACCAAGGCCGCCGTCGCCGACATCGAGGAGGCGATGAAGGACGTCGTCGACCCGGAGCTGGGCATCAACGTGGTCGACCTCGGCCTGGTGTACGGCGTCCACGTCGACGACCAGAACGTGGCCACCCTGGACATGACGCTGACCTCGGCGGCGTGCCCGCTGACCGACGTGATCGAGGACCAGGCCCGCCAGGCGCTGACCACCGGGCCGGGTGGCGGCCTGGTCGACGACATCCGGATCAACTGGGTCTGGCTGCCGCCGTGGGGGCCGGACAAGATCACTGACGAGGGCCGCGACCAGCTCCGCTCCCTCGGCTTCAACGTCTGACCGTCCCACCCGGGCCGGCTGGACCGGCCCTCCGCACCGCTACAGGCCGGGCGCGGCACCCGTCGGGTGCCGCGCCCGGCCCTCTTCGGTCAGGCCACTGCCTCGGGGCGACATCCTCCTCCCAACCGTGATGTCACACAGACATATTCATGTCGCTGTGACATCAACCTCGCGGGGAACAATGTTGCCCTGGCGCGTAGCCATCCGACCCACCCCACACATGCTCGGGGCCCCGCTCCGGACGGGATAACCCGTGGCGCGGGACGGCTCCGGGGGCGCAGGATGGCCGCGTGATCGAGACGTACCCGATGATGCAGCCCGTTGTCCCGGTGGCCACCGCCGCGGGTCGACAGCAGCTGTTCCCGGGCCGCGCCTCGACCCGCCGCGCGCCGTCGTGACCGCGGCGTTCCTGGCCGGGCTGATCGCCGGCTACGGCGTCGCCATCCCGGTCGGCGCGATCGCCGTGCTCATTCTCGGGCTCACCGCGCGTACCTCGTTCCGGGTCGGCGCCGCCGCCGCGCTCGGGGTGGCCACCGCCGACGGGATCTACGCCGCCGCCGCGGCCCTCGGTGGGGCGATGGTGGCCGGCTGGCTGGCCCCGGTCGCCGGGCCGATGCGGTTGGTCGGCGCCGCAGTGCTGCTCGCCCTCGCCGGGTACGGGGCGTGGCGGGCTCTGCGCGTCGCGGCCCCGACCGGTCCGGCGGCCGTGCGCCGCGGGCTGGACACCCCGGCCCGGGCGTTCGCCGGGATCCTCGCGCTTACCCTGCTCAACCCGGCCACCGTCGTCTACTTCGCGGCTCTGGTGATCGGGCGCGGCGATTCGGGCGGGTCCGAGGTCGCTGTCGCGCTGACCTTCACGCTCGGTGCGTTCCTCGCCTCGGCCAGTTGGCAGTTGCTGGTCGCCGCAGGGGGCACGCTGATCGGTCGGGCGCTCACCAGCCCTCGCGGGCGCATGGTCACCGCCCTGCTGTCGAGCGCCATCATCGCGGCGCTCGCGGTCGGCATGCTCCTCGTCGGATGACCGGCCCGGTGGCTCGCCCGGCCGGCTGCGTGAGCCGGCAACATCCTCGATGGACGGTGGGATTATGACGATCTGGTAATGGATGTGTTGCGGCTCCTCTTTAAAAACGTCCTGCCAGAACTTCTTCCCCTGTTCAGCCGATGTTCGATATCCGCCGTCCGCCTAGGGTGCTGGCAAATCCAGATCATCCGCGTCCACCCGTTGATCCGGGCAGCGCGGTCGGTCTCACCCTTCACGAACAGGGGGACGAGTTGAGGCTCAACCACACCCACCAACCGGGCGGCCGGTCGAGAGGCGGCCGGCCACGCCGTGCCCGCCTGGCGGCCATGCTGGCTGCCGCGCTGACCGCGTCGATGTTGCCGGTCCTGGCGGTCGCCACCCCGGTCAGTGCCGCCCCCTCGGCCGACGGGCCGTGGCACAAGATGAACGGCAAGCCCGCCGCGACCAAGTCGGGCCGGAAGGCCGCCGTCGAGGCGAAGCGGCTGGCCGCCTACACACTGGACCGTGCCGGCATGGCGAGCCTGCTGGACCGGGCACCGATGGAGCAGCGCCGGGCGGCGCGCCAGCAACGCCAGGTGGTGTCGCTGCCCGCCCCGGATGGCACCTTCCAGCGCTTCGAGCTGGTGGAGTCGCCGGTGATGGAGGCGGGTCTGGCGGCCGCCCATCCGGAGATCACCACGTACGCGGGCAAGGGCGTGGACGACCCGACCGCGACGATCCGGGCGGACCTGACACCGCTCGGCTTCCACGCCTCGGTCCGCTCGGCCGACGGATCGTGGTACATCGACCCGTACTACCACCGCGACCAGAGCGTCTACGCGAGCTACTTCGCCCGGGATCTGGAGAACCAGCACGGTGACTTCGTCGAGCGGGAGGACGTCGAGTCGGCGGCCCATGCCCTGCACGACGAGATCGAGGCGGCTCACGACGACGCGGTGGCGGGCCCGCTGGTGACGCTGCGCACCTACCGCCTCGCGTTCGTCACTGACCCGTCGTACGCCAACTTCTTCGGTGCGGAGAACGTGACCGCGGCGAAGGTGACGTTGATCAACCGGGTGAACCAGATCTACGAGGACGAGACCGCGATCCGGCTCGTCCTGGTCAACGACACCGAGAAGACCAACCTGAACACCGCAGCGCTGGCCACCGGGTCGAACGGCCCGTGCGGCTCGGCGGGCTGCTACACCCCGGCCCAGCTGACCTCCTGCAGCAGTTCGCTCCTGCAACGCAACCGGATCGTGCTCGGCCAACTCGTCGGAGCCAGCAACTACGACGTCGGCCACATCGGCCTCGGTCTCAGCGGTGGCGGCATCGCCAGCCTCGGCGTGGTCGGCGGCAACAGCAAGGCGCAGGGTTGCACCGGCCTGCCGACACCGATCGGCGACTACTACGCGGTGGACTACGTCGCGCACGAGATCGGCCACCAGTTCGCCGGCAACCACACCTTCAACGGAAACCAGTGGAACTGCTCCGGCGGCAACCGCAGCGCGGCCAACTCGTACGAGCCGGGCAGCGGTTCGTCGATCATGGCGTACGCCGGCATCTGCCAGCAGGACAACCTTCAGCCGCACACCGACCCGTACTGGTCGCACCGCAGCTACACCGAGATCACGAACTACGTCACGTCGGCGCGGCCCGCGATCAACGAGGTGCAGACCGTCTCGTTGCGCGACTTCGACACCAACGGCGACTCGTTCACCGTCGGCTACGGCGGGGCGGACTCGGCGCCCATCGTGCGGGGCGTCAACTACACCACCGCCGGCATCAAGGCCGCCATCGAGGCGATCCCGGGCTGGCCGGCGGGCGGCACCGTCACCGTCGCCGCCTTCGGCGGCAGCGGCACGCTGAACGACACCGGCTTCCAGGTCACCTTCGGTGGCACCCTGGCCGCCACCAACGTCGCCCAGCTCGCCCTCACCAACCTCTCCGGTGCCTCCGGATTCGTCGGCGAGACCGCGAAGGGTGGCGCCATCGACAACGGCGGCCACCTGGTCGAGCAGACCAGCAACCATGCGCCCGTGGTCACCGTGCCGGGCACCGTCACGATCCCGGTGCGGACCCCGTTCGCGCTCAGCGGCAGCGCCACCGACGTCGACGGCGACACGGTGACGTACCTGTGGGAGCAGAACGACCGGGGTGGCACCGCCGGTACCGCGCTGGTTAACAACACCAAGACCAACGGTCCGCTGTTCCGGGTGTTCAGCGAGCCGGCGTGGGTGTCGGCGGAGGACACCCTGAAGTACCACTCGCCGGGGCAGAACGCGGTGACCACCGACTCGACCCGGGTCTTCCCGGACATGAAGCAGATCCTGGTGGGCAACACGAACGCCAAGACGGGTGCCTGCCCGGCCGCCCCGGCGCCGCCGGCGAGCGGTGGTGCCTCGAACGTGCCGGCGGAC
Source organism: Micromonosporaceae bacterium KJ-029 (assembly GCA_005402585.1). GTDB lineage: Bacteria > Actinomycetota > Actinomycetes > Mycobacteriales > Micromonosporaceae > Micromonospora. The sequence goes on from BIFP01000067.1 coordinate 363,529, forward strand.
ATCCTCGACTGCTACTCGGAGTTCCTGCCCACCCGGGACTGGGTCGGCTTCACGAACGACCGGACCATGCACTTCAAGCTGACCGCCCGGGACGGGCGGCTCGGTGGCGGCGGCATCGGCAGCGCCGATGTCGCGGTGGTGCTGGCCCCGAACGCCGGGCCGTTCCTGGTCACCTCGCAGGGCTCCGCCGCCGTCCTCGACGGTGGCTCGACCCAGACGGTGACCTGGGACGTGGCCGGCACCGACGTGGCGCCGGTGAACGCCGGCCAGGTGCGGATCTCGCTCTCCGTCAACGGCGGCGAGACCTTCCCGTACGTGCTGGCCGAGAGCACCCCGAACACCGGTAGCGCGACGGTGAGCCTGCCGAACGTGGCGACCGAGCGGGCACGGATCAAGATCGAGGCGGTCGGCAACATCTTCTTCGATGTCAACGACGCCGACTTCACCGTCCGGGCCGTACCCGTGGTCACCAACGACGCGCCGGCCGGCGGGGCCAGCGTCCAGTACAGCGACGCGCTCTCGCCGACCGTCACCGTTACGGCGACCGACGCCGACACCGCCGGCGCGGCGCTGACCGCGTCCGCCACGGGTCTGCCGGCCGGCCTGGCGCTGACCTTGTCGGACACCTCCGGGGCGGACACCCTGCCCGGCACCCGGAGCTGGACGGTCACCGGCACCACCACGGCGGCCCCGGGTGCCTACCCGGTCACCGTGACCGTGACCGACAGCACCGGCCTGGCCGCCAGCACCTCGTTCACCATCACGGTCACCGCCGAGAACGCGGCGGCGACGTGGGCCGGCGACACGCTGGTGACCACCGCGACCAGCGGGGCCTCCGGCACGGCCCTGCTCCGGGCCGTCCTGCGGGACAGCTCGGTGCTCCCGTCGGCGACGGACACCACCGCCGGTGACCTGCGCAACGCCACGGTGACCTTCACCGCGGGCGGCGCGACGCTCTGCACCGCCGAGGCGGAACTGGTCGCCGAGGCCACCACCACGGCCTCCGCGGCCTGCGAGGCCACCCTGCCGGCGGGCACCCACACGGTCACCGCCACGGTCGGTGGGTACTACACCGGCAGCACCAGTGCCACGGTGCAGGTGGCGGCCTCCGACGGTGGGTTCCTCACCGGCGGCGGTCACGCCACCGTCAGCCGCTCGGCCGGGGCGTACCCGGCTGACCCGGCGTCGAAGGTCGAGGTGGAGCTGAACGCGAAGCCGGCCACGTCCAAGAAGGCGGCGTCGGGCGAGGCGGAGATCGAGTTCCGTTCCGGTGGCACGAGCTACCAGGTCAAGTCCTCCACGGTCGACGGCCTCGGCGTGACCTCGGCCGGCAAGGTGGCCGAGGTGCGCTACCAGGCCAGCCTGTACGACAGCAAGGGCAAGGTGGTGGCCAGCGGCCTGACGCTGGCGGTGACGGTGACCGACCGGGGTTCCCCCGGCCGGGACGACACCCTCGGCATCACCCTGTGGCAGGGCGGCGTCCTGCTCTTCTCGTCCGACTGGACGGGGGCGGGCACCGATGAGGTCAAGCTGACCGGCGGCAACCTCACCGTGCACTGACCGACGGATAGACAGCGCGGGAGGACGCCGTTCCGGTGTCCTCCCGCGTTCCCTTTCCCGCTGTGCGGTGCCGACTTTCCGTGCCGTACGGTCGGGTCATGAGCAGCCGACCCGCCGCCGGGGGCGGCCGGTGGGTCGAGGTAGACCCGTCCCGGATCAACCGCTGGGTCGCCGGTTTCGCCGACCGGCACGGCCCACCCACCACCACCGCCCAGCAGTACGGGCTGCTGCTGTCCGCTCCGGACGGCGCCATCGCCGAGCTGCACACCCCACCGGGCGCCCCGGTCACCACGGATCTGGAGACCTTCGTGGCGGCGGCCACCACGCCGCGCCGGATCGGACTGCTGCTCGCCCGCAAGGGCGCGGTGGCGGTCGGCGTCGCCGAGGGGGAGCAGTTGCCGGTGCACAAGGTGGACACCCGCTACGTGCAGGGCCGTACCGCTGCTGGTGGTTGGTCCCAACAGCGTTTCGCCCGGCGCCGGGACAACCAGGCGAAGGCGGCGCTGGCCGACGCGGTCGACCTCGCGGCCCGGCTGCTGCTGCCGGAGGCCGACCGACTGGACGCGGTGGTCGCCGGCGGGGACCGACGCGCCGTGGACATCGTGCTGGCCGACCGCCGACTAGCCCCGCTGGCCGCGCTGCGCGCCGACCGGCTGCTCGACGTACCCGAACCCCGGCACGCGGTGCTGGTCGGCGCGATCGCCGCCGCCCGGGCAGTGCACGTCCTGGTCCGCGACCCCGCCTGACGGCCCTCCTTGCACCTCAGATGCTGCCGCGGAAGGTGTCGCAGGCCGCCGGGTTGCCGGTGGAGTAGCCCCGGCTGAACCACCGCTTGCGGTCGGCGGACGAGCCGTGGGTGAACTCGTTCGGGTTCACCGGCCGGTTCGCGCGCTTCGAGATCGCGTCGTCACCGATCTTCTCCGCTGTGTCGATGGCCTCGGCGATGTCCCGCTCGGTGATGCTCTTGAAGATCTTCTGGCCGCTGCCGTCGGCGGTGCCGGTCGCGTTCTTCGCCCACGCCCCCGCATAGCAGTCGGCCTGCAACTCCAGGCGTACCGACAGGTCGTTGGCGTTGCCCGGGTCGCGCTGCTGCTGGCGGCGGACCTGCTCGTTGGTGCCGAGCAGGTTCTGCACGTGGTGGCCGTACTCGTGGGCCAGCACGTACGGCTGGGCGAACTCGCCGGAGGCGCCGAGCTGTTGGGCGAGCACCCGGTAGAAGGTGAGGTCGATGTAGACCAGGGAGTCCGCCGGGCAGTAGAACGGGCCGACCCCGGAGTCGGCCGCGCCGCAGGCGGTGTTGACGGCCTGGCTGAAGAAGACGGTACGGGTCGGGCGGTAAGGCTCACCGAGCGCCTGCGGCAGGGCGGTACGCCAGTACGCCTGGATCGAGTTGACGTAGAGGGTGTTGCGGCAGTCGAGCTGGTCCAGCGCGTCCTCGGCCGCGCACCGCTGCTCCAGCGAGGTGTTGTCGCCCCGCGGCTCGTCATCACCGGTCATGACGTTCAGGCCGAGCCCGCCGCCGACGAGGGCGACCAGTACGGCGATGGCGATCCCGACTATGCCGCCCCGCCCGCCGCCGATCTGGATGGGAATGCCCAGCCCGCCGCCTCCGCCGCCGCCCCGCCGGTCGTCCACCTGGCTGGTGTCGATCCGCGCGTTCTCGTTCAGCTCCATGACGACCCCGATCAGTCGGCGGCTCGCGGGCCGGACCCGGTCCGTACCGCGAGACGGTACCCGACGATCTTGATCAGTAATCCGCGGTGGGCGCCGGCCGCGGCCCGGTACACTTGTCCCGTGCTGCTCTGCGAAGGCTGAACGCCCCGCGCCGACGGGTCCACCAAGATCCGCCGGCGCTTTCGTGTGCCCTGAGTCAGCCCTCCGGATCCCGAGAGCGAGTACCCCGAGATGATCACTGCCAGCGGCCTGGAACTGCGCGCCGGCGCCCGGATCCTGCTTTCCGACACGACGCTGCGGGTGCAGCCCGGCGACCGGATCGGCCTGGTCGGCCGCAACGGCGCCGGCAAGACCACCACCCTGAAGGTGCTCGCCGGAGAGGGGCAGCCGTACGCCGGGCAGGTCGACCGGCGCAGCACCGTCGGCTACCTCCCGCAGGACCCACGTACCGGCGACCTGGAGGTCACCGGCCGGGACCGGGTGCTCTCCGCCCGGGGCCTGGACACCCTGATGGCCCAGATGAAGGAGCTGGAGAACCAGCTCGCCGACGGCGGCGACGAGCGCCTGGTCCGCCGCTACGGCGCGCTGGAGGACCAGTTCGCCGCCCTCGGCGGGTACGCGGCCGAGGCCGAGGCGGCCCGGATCTGCGCCAACCTGGGCCTGCCCGACCGGGCCCTCGCGCAGACCATCGGCACCCTCTCCGGCGGCCAGCGCCGCCGCATCGAGCTGGCCCGGATCCTGTTCCGCGACGCGGCCGACGACGGCGGCGGGATCCTGCTGCTGGACGAGCCCACCAACCACCTCGACGCCGACTCGATCACCTGGCTGCGCGGCTTCCTCGCCAACCACAAGGGCGGGCTGATCGTGATCTCGCACGACGGTGACCTGCTGGAGTCGGTGGTCAACAAGGTCTGGTTCCTCGACGCCACCCGTTCCGTGGTCGACGTCTACAACCTGGGTTGGAAGGCGTACCTGGAGGCGCGGGAGACCGACGAGCGGCGTCGGCGCCGGGAGCGGGCCAACGCCGAGAAAAAGGCCGGCGCCCTGATGGCCCAGGCGGACAAGATGCGGGCCAAGGCCACCAAGACCGTCGCCGCGCAGAACATGGCCCGCCGGGCCGAGCGGCTGATGTCCGGCCTGGAGGAGGTACGCGTCGCGGACAAGGTGGCCAAGGTGCGCTTCCCCGCACCGGCCCCGTGCGGCAGGACCCCGCTCACCGCGGCCGGCCTCTCCAAGTCGTACGGCTCGTTGGAGATCTTCACCGACGTGGACGTGGCGGTGGACCGGGGCTCCCGGGTGGCCATCCTCGGGCTCAACGGCGCCGGCAAGACCACCCTGCTGCGCATGCTCGGTGGCCTGCTGGAGCCGGACACCGGCGAGGTGCGGCCCGGTCACGGGCTGCGGCTGGGCTACTACGCCCAGGAGCACGAGACGCTGGACGTGGACCGGACCGTGCTGGAGAACATGCGGGCGGCCTCGATCGAGCAGACCGACACCGAGCTGCGCAAGATTCTCGGCGCGTTCCTCTTCTCCGGCGAGGACGTGGACAAGCCCGCCGGGGTGCTCTCGGGCGGGGAGAAGACCCGGCTGGCCCTGGCCACCCTGGTCTGCTCCGGGGCCAACGTGCTGCTGCTCGACGAGCCGACCAACAACCTGGACCCGGTCAGCCGCGAGCAGGTACTCGACGCCATCGCCCGCTACCCGGGGGCGATCGTCCTGGTCACCCACGACCCGGGCGCCGTCCTGGCGCTCAAGCCCGACCGGGCCATCCTGCTGCCGGACGGTGACGAGGACGCCTGGAGCGACGACCTGCTCGAACTGGTCGAGCTGGCCTGAGAGACCGTCGGGAAACCTCGCGGCGGCTGCGGCGGGCCCAGCCGACGACCGGCCGCGTTGGAGATTGGTCCGGATACAACACCGGTATCCGCACCAATCTCCGCCTTGCCGGATCGCCGCCTGGACTCCGCCTCGCTCGCCCCGGGGTTTCCCGACAGTCTCTGGGCCGCACCGCCGGTGTCGGCGGGGAGCGCTCCACCGCCGGCGATGGACCGAGGTCTGTCACCGGTGGTGACCATGGGGTCGCGGTGGGTGTCGGTCGGTGCGTCATTCGGCCGGCCGGACCCGCGGAATGGACCAGGTCGGCAGCGTCACCTATCGGGAAGCTGACATTGCATAGCGTGTCGGTTGGCTATTAGTTGATATCTGGCGCATGATCGTTCGAGGCGGTCTAATAGGTGGGACCGTATCCGAACCGCACAGTCTGGGACGTGAGGACACAGCATGGCAGCCACTGGCACAGCCACCAGCACTGAGAAGGGTCGCCGGATCGTCGGAGCCGAGCGTCAGACGCTCGCCAAGGACCTCGTCAAGCGGTACACCGGGGGAGAGAGCATTCGCGCGCTCGCGGCCTCAACGGGCCGATCCTACGGGTTCATCCACCGGGTGCTTACCGAGTCCGGGGTGCAGCTGCGGCAGCGCGGCGGTGCCCGGCGTCGCAAGAAGGCGTGACCCGCCCGTCAGCGTCGTCCACCAACTCCGCGACCCGGGCCGCCCGGTGACCGCCGAGGCGACCGGGGTCCGGCTGGAATGCGACGGGCCGGTGGCCACGGTCACCCTCTGTCGACCCGACGTGCTCAACGCGCAGACCCCGTCGATGTGGCGCGCGATGAGCGACTTCTCCCGGGACCTGCCCGGTGACGTACGAGTCGTGATCGTGCGAGGTGAGGGGCGGGCGTTCTCCGCCGGCCTCGACCTGTCGGTCGCGGGCGCCACCGGGCCAGGTTCCTTCGCCGAGCTTTCCGCCCTGCCCGAAGCCGAGTGCGCCGACCGGATCGCCGACTTCCAGGGCGGATTCAGTTGGCTGCACCGCCCGGACGTCATCTCCGTCGCCGCTGTGCAGGGGCACGCCATCGGTGCCGGGTTCCAACTCGCGCTCGCCTGCGACCTGCGGGTGCTGGCGGCGGACGCCAAGTTCGCCATGGCCGAGGTCACGCTGGGGCTGGTGCCGGATCTGGCCGGCACCAAGCGCCTGGTCGAGCTGGTCGGCTACGCCCGCGCGTTGGAGATCTGCGCCACCGGCCGGCGGATGGACGCGATCGAGGCGGACCGGATCGGCCTGGCCACCCTCGTCGTGCCGAACGCCGAGCTGGACGACGCGGTGCGGGATCTCACCGCCGGGCTGCTCGCGCACAACCGGGACGCCGTGGTGGAGATCAAGGCGCTGCTCGCCGGGGCGGCCGGGCGTACCCACGCCGAGCAACAGCGGGCCGAGCGGGAGGCGCAGACGCGCCGGCTGCGGGATCTCGCCGGGCGGGGCGAATAGTAAGAGCTTGCGCGAGCTCTAGGGGCCATTCGGGAAGATCCGGGTTACTCGCGAGGTTGTCGTAGTCGTCGGGAGAATGACCCGACGGTGTGCTGAGGCCTGACAACCCCGGAGGTGTGCGTGTCCAACCCGATGGCCGCTGGCGGCATGGGCGGTTGGAGCATGCTCCGGTCGATGCGCAGCCGCGACGAGATCTCCACCCACCGGCTGCAACGGGGGGTGGCCCGCCGCATCGTGGCGTTCGCCCAGCCGTACCGGCGGGACATTGTCGTCTTCCTGCTCACCGTGATCGTCGCGGCGGTGATCGGGGTGGCCACCCCGCTGCTTGCCGGCGACGTGATCGACGCGATCACCCGGGGCGGCCCTGAGGCCGCCGCGTTGGTGATCCGGCTGGCCCTGTTCATCGCCGCGCTCGCGGTCGCCGACGCGATGCTCTCGCTCGCCCAGCGGTGGTATTCGGCGCGCATCGGTGAGGGCATCATCCTCGACCTGCGCACCCGGGTCTACGACCACGTGCAGCGGATGCCGCTGCAGTTCTTCACCCGCACCCAGACCGGCGCGTTGGTCAGCCGGCTCAACAACGACGTGCTGGGGGCCCAGCGGGCATTCACCTCGACGCTGTCCGGCGTGGTCAGCAACGTGATCCAACTGGTGCTCACCGCCGCGGTGATGCTCACCCTCTCCTGGAAGATCACCGCGCTCTCGCTGGTGCTCCTGCCGGTCTTCATCATTCCGGCCCGGCGGGTCGGTCGGCGTCTGGCCGAGATCACCCGCGAGTCGTACAACCTCGACGCCAAGATGAACGCCACCATGACCGAGCGGTTCGGGGTCGCCGGTGCGCTGCTGGTGAAGCTGTTCGGCCGGCCGGACGCGGAGGCGGGCCGGTTCGCCAGCCGCGCCGAGCGGGTGCGCGACATCGGCATCCAGTCCGCGATGTACTCGCGGACCTTCTTCGTCGCGATGTTGCTGGTGGCCTCGCTGGCCCAGGCGCTCACCTACGGCCTCGGCGGCTGGCTGGCGGTCACCGGCGACGTCAGCGCCGGCACCGTGGTGACCCTCGCGTTGCTGCTCACCCGCCTCTACGGCCCGCTCACCGCGTTGAGCAACGTCCGCGTCGACGTGATGAGCGCGTTGGTCTCCTTCGACCGGGTCTTCGAGGTGCTCGACCTGGAGCCGGCGATCCAGGAGCGGCCCGACGCGAAGCCAGCGCCCCGGGGCGCGGGCACCGTCGAGTTCCGCGACGTGCGCTTCCGTTACCCCAGCGCGGCGGAGATCTCCCTCGCCTCGTTGGAGGAGGTCGCCACGCTGGACCGTACGGTCAACGAACCGGTGCTCAAGGGCGTCTCCTTCCGGGTGGAGCCCGGGCAGATGGTGGCTTTGGTCGGTCCGTCCGGCGCCGGCAAGTCGACGCTGTCCATGCTGATCTCCCGCATCTACGACGTCACCGACGGGCAGGTGCTGGTCGGTGGGGTGGACGTACGCGACGCCACCCTCGAATCGCTGCGCGACGAGATCGGCGTGGTCACCCAGGACTCCCACCTGTTCCACGAGACCATCGCGGAGAACCTGCGCTACGCCAAGCCGGACGCCACCGACGACGAGCTGTGGGCGGCTCTCGCGGGTGCGCAGGTCGCCGACCTGGTCCGGTCGCTGCCCGACGGGCTGGACACCACCGTCGGCGAGCGCGGCTACCGCTTCTCCGGTGGCGAGAAGCAGCGGATCGCCATCGCCCGGCTGCTGCTGAAGGCGCCGTCGATCGTGATCCTCGACGAGGCGACCGCACACCTGGATTCGGAGAGCGAGGCGGCGGTGCAGCGGGCGCTGTCGGTGGCGCTGACCGGGCGTACCGCGCTGGTGATCGCGCACCGGTTGTCCACCGTCCGCGACGCCGACCAGATCCTGGTCCTGGACGAGGGCCGGATCGTCGAGCGGGGCCGCCACGACGAACTGGTCGCCGTCGGCGGCCTCTACGCCGAGCTGTACCGCACCCAGTTCGCGGTGGCCGACTCGCCCACCCCGTACGCCACCACTGCCCCGGAACCGGTAGTCATCCCGACCCGCGAGTACGTCGCCGACGAGGCCCTGCCTCCCGCCGCCGCCAACTGACCGGCCCCGTTACCCCGGGCGGGCCGCCGGCCGGCCCCGGCGCGGCAACACCATCCCGGGCGTCCCGGCTCGTTCGTGGGCCATGCCGGCTCCCGCTGGATCGGTGCGTGGCCCGGGCTCGTTCTCGGGCCACGCCGGTTCCCGTCGACACGACAACGGCGGTAGGCCGGCCCTGTCGACCTCACCGCACGAACGGATCACGGAGAACCTCCGAGATCTTGGACACTTACCGTTCGGCGCTAACGACAAGTGTCCAAGGTCTACACGTCCGGTTCGGCGGTGCTGCTTGTTCTTGGAGAAGGAAGCCGACGTGCGCCGTTACGCCGAGATGTTCGACCAGCTGCGCGCTGCTGCCCTGAACACCTTCGACAGCCAAATGTTGATCTCAAAGTTGATCGAGAACAGATAGCAAGGAAGGTGTTGCAGGTGAACGCGCCAGACCTGGGCGACGTGACATGGCGTAAGAGCACCCGGAGTGGCGCGAACGGCAACTGCCTGGAGGTGGCCAGCCTTCAACATGTGATCGCGGTACGTGACAGCAAGGATCCCGTAGGCCCCGCGCTCATCTTTACGGGCTGCCCTTCGTGTCGATCGCGTAGGCATGGATCTCAGCCCGCCCGCTGCTGTCACAAGGGTAGCGGTGGTTACTCGTAGATGTATACTCGTGTGCGAGTAGTCGGGCGCGAGGGGATGCCGGTATGGCCAGGCGGCGCAAGGTCAACAATCTGATGGCGTTGGCGGTGCTCTCCGTCCTGGCGCATCGACCGATGCACCCCTACGAGATCGCCTCGGCGTTGCGCGGTTGGGGCAAGGACCAGGACATGCCGATCAAGTGGGGGTCGCTCTACACGGTCGTCGGCAACCTCGACAAGCACGGCTTCGTCACGGCGGTGGAGAGCGTGCGCGCCGGCCGGCGGCCCGAGCGTACGGTCTACCGCATCACCGACACCGGCCGGGCTGAGCTGGTCGACTGGGCCCGCGAGCTGCTCGCCACCCCGATGGCCGAGTACCCGCGGTTCCGGGCCGGCCTGTCGGTCCTCGCCGCCCTGCACCCGGACGAGGCCACCGACCTGTTGCGGCAGCGGCTGGGCCAGGTCGTCGAGAACATCACCGCGGCCCGAGCCGAACTGGCCGAGCACGCCACCGAGGTGCCCCGGCTGTTCCTCATCGAATCCGAGTACGACCTGGCGCTTCGGGAAGCCGAGGCGGCCTGGATCCGTACCGTCCTCGCCGATCTCGACTCGGGCGCTTTCCCCGGGCTCGACCAGTGGCGGGCGTTCCACGAGACCGGGGAGATCCCGGACGAGGTGGCCGCGCTCGCGGAGAGGACCAGCACCCCCAACGACCCGTCGGACTGACGACACGGCCCCGGCGCGGTGCGCCAACACCGCGCCGGGGCCCTTACCTCGAACCACACCTGGGTAGGCGCTCGGCACGAGGCGGCAACCAACGAGGATAGCCGGGTTCCCACCCAGGGCGGTTCGCCATGCACCGGACCGAATCCCAGGGGAGGACCCATGACCGACGTACGGACAGCAATCATCATCGGCGGCGGCATCGCCGGCCCGGTCGCGGCGCTCGCGCTGCACCGGGCGGGCATCGCGGCGACCGTGTACGAGGCGTACCCGAGCACCGCCGACGGCATCGGCGGCACGCTGGCCCTGGCACCCAACGGCGTCGCGGCGCTGCGGATCGTCGGCGCGGACCAGGCGGTGACCGAAACCGCCACGCCGATGCACCGCACCGCGCTGGTGATCGGCGCCAACCGCGTCGACCTGCCGGTCCTGGCCGGTGCCCCGCCACTGCGCGTGGTCCACCGCAATGCCCTGCACCGGGTGCTGCACCAGCGGGCGACCGCCGAGGGCATCCCCATCGTGTGCGGCAAGCGGCTGACCGGCGTGCGGGAGAACGCCACCGGGGTCACCGCCGAGTTCGGCGACGGCAGCACCGCCGGCGCCGACATCCTCATCGGCGCCGACGGGGTGCACTCCACGGTGCGTAACCTGATCGACCCGCACGCGCCGGGGCCGCGATACACCGGCGTGCTCGGCTTCGAAGCGGTGGCGGAGCACACTGTGGACGTCGAGCCGGGGACGATGACCTTCACCTTCGGCCGGCGCGGCTACTACCTCTACTGGGTCGAGCCGGGCGGCGGCACCCGGTGGGGCGCCAACCTGCCGCAGGACCGGCCGATGAGCCTGGCCGAGGCACGGGCGGTGCCTTCCGCCGAATGGCTGGACCGGCTGCGGGCCGCGTACGGCGACGACGACCCGGGCGCCGCGCTGGTCCGTACCAGCAACCCGGACGAGTTGCAGGTCTCCGGTTCACTGCACATCATGCCGCCGGTGCCGCACTGGCACCGGGGCCGGATGGTGCTGGTCGGCGACTCGGTCCACGCGCCCTCCAACAGTTCCGGGCAGGGGGCCTCGCTGGCCGTCGAGAGCGCCGTACAACTCGCCCGCTGCCTGCGCGACCTGCCCGACGTACCGTCGGCCTTCGCCGCGTACGAGCGGCTGCGCCGGCCTCGGGTGGAGGGGATCGCCGCCCGGGCGGCCCGGATCAACCACGCCAAGGCGCCCGGACCGGTCGGCCGGATGGTCATGCCGGTGCTGATGCGGATGCTGATGAAGGTCGCGATGAAGCCGGAGAAGACCCTGGGCCCGGAGCAGCGCTACACGATCGACTGGGACGCCCCGGCAACGACGGAACTGACGCCCGCCTGACCCGGCAGCCCGCGCCGCCCGGTCACGTCCGTCGGCACATGACGGAGGTGACCGGGGGCCGGTGCCCCGGCCGCTCGCCCGGCCGGCGGGACCCGTCGCCTCGGGGGCCTGGCCGGCGGCTCATTCGCTCCGGGTGGCCTCCCGCAGCTCGGCGAAGGCTGCGCCGAGGGTCTGCGGTGTGTAGTGCGCGTTCAGGCCGCTGGGGTTGGGCAGCACCCAGAGCCGGGCGCCGGCCAGCGGCTCCGGCTGCCGGCCGAAGGTCGCCTTCGGCCGGACGAACCCGATCCGGTACGCGGTCACCCCGACCACGGCCACCCAGCGCGGCCGGTACCGGGCCACCTTGTCGGCCAGCTCCCGCGCGCCGTCGACCAACTCGGCGGCGGTCAGCTCGTCGGCGCGGGCGCTGGCCCGGGCGACCAGGTTGGTGATGCCGAGACCGAGCCCGGGCAGCTCGTCCTGCTCGGCGGGGTGCAGCAGGCGTGGGGTGAACCCGCCCCGGTGCAGCGCGGGCCAGAACCGGTTGCCGGGGCGGGCGAAGTGCCAGCCGGCCGCCGCCGACCACAGCCCCGGATTGATGCCGACGAACAGCACGTCCAGCCCGGGGGCGATCAGATCCGGGAGGGTCCGGTCGGCCGCGGCGGCCAGCTCCTCCCGGCTGGGCCGCGGATTCGAGCGGGGCACCGGCCCGTCCCGGCCGGTTCGTCGGTTGCGGCCGCGTGCCGGTTCGTCGGTCACAGTCCGCGCAGCGCGCCGCCGTCGACCGGGATGGTGACCCCGGTGAGGTAGCTCGCCGCCGGGGAGAGCACGAACGCGGCCACCCGGCCGAACTCGGCCGGGTCGCCGATGCGGCGCAGCGGGATACCTGCCTCCGCCTCGGCCCGGGCCCGTTCGGGGTCACCGGTGGCGGCGAAGAGTTCCCGGTTGCGGTCGGTCATGATCCGCCCCGGCAGCAGCCCGACCACCCGTACACCGCGTGGGCCGTACTCGTCGGCCACGTCCTTGGCGACGCCGGCCAGGCCGGGACGCAGCCCGTTGGAGATGCCCAACCCGGGCACCGGGCCGCGCGCCGAGATGGAGAGCACCAGCCCGATCGCGCCGCCGTCGGGCAGCGCCGCCGCGACCGTGCGTACCGTGCGGACGGTGCCCAGGAAGACCGTCTCGAAGGACTGCCGCCACTGGTCGTCGTCGACCGAGGCGGCGCTGCCCGGTGGCGGGCCGCCCACCGAGATCAGGGCGCCGTCCAGCCGGCCGAAGTGATGCTGGGCGGCCTCCACCAGCCGCCCGGGCGTGGCCGAGTCGGCCAGGTCGGCGGTGACGCCGACCGCCCGCTCCGGTCCGCCGAGGCCGGCGGTGGCGGCGGCCACCGCTTCGGCGGACCGGGCGGAGAGCACCACTCGGGCGCCATCGGCCACCAGACACTGCGCTGTGGCGTAGCCCAGCCCACGGGAGGCGCCGGTGAGCACGTACACCCGGTCGGTCAGTCCGAGATCCATGCCCCGATCCTGCCGCAGCAGGCCGCGTTCCGACATCCCGGGCCCGCCCAGCGCCTCCTCGGTCGGATCGGAAGCGTGTTAACAGGGGGCCCTTCCTCTACTGGAGGCGTTAATAGGGGGCCCTTCCTTTCACCGCAGCAGGCGTACTCGACCGGCTAGTTGGACGGCGATGGCGTTGCCGGCGCGGCCGACGGCGGGGGACCGGCGCGGGCGCGGGGCCCGCTGCCCGTCGTAGCGGAACGCCGCCTCCCGGATGGCCAGCTCCTCGGCGGCCAGCGCCGGCAGCGCGTCGCGGGCCCGCAGCGCGCGGGCCAGGTCCCAGCCGTCGCGCAGCCCACCGCTGGTGGGCCGGTCCGCCGCCCACTCGATGAAGGCCGCCGGCCAATCAGCACCGAGCCCGGCGGCGAGCAGCGGCCAGTGCCGGGCGACCTCACCGGCGCGCTTGCGTAGCAGTGCGGCGCGGGCGGCGGCCAGCGGTGCGGGAGCGAAGCCCGGTGGCAGCGGGCCACCGGCGACCAACGCGGCCACCAGTTGCGCCTGCCGCTGCTCCAGCGATCCCGGGCTTTCCCCGGTGGCATCCGGGGTCGGTCCGGGCGCATCAGCGGCCGGCAGCGGCGCGTGGGCGCTCGGCTGGGAGGCGTCGGTGGCCGGGTGGGCGGCGGGTGCCATCGGGTTGGTGCCGGCGGTGCTCATGTCACGGCCGGGAATCCGCTGGCGGCGGCCACGGCGTCCAACTCGGCGCGCAGCTCGGCGGCGGGTGGGTAGTGCCCGTCGCGCTCCAGCAGCACCGCCGGTGGGCGCTGCCGGGCGCACAGCTCGGCGAGCAGGTCGAGCACCGGTGGCGGGACCGGGTCGGTGTGCGTGTCGTGGTAGAAGCCGCCGTGCTCGGCGCCACCGGCGACGTGCAGGTACGCGATCCGCTCCAACGGCAGGCGGTCCAGCAGCGCGACCGGGTCGGTGCCCCGGTTGCGGGTGTTGGCGTGCACGTTGGCGATGTCGAGCAGCAGCAGCGCGTCGGTGCGATCCAGGATCTCGCCCAGGAACGCCGCCTCGTCGAGTTCGTCGTCGGGCCAGTCGAACAGGGCCGCGATCGGCTCCAGCGCGATCGGCACCGGCAGCTCCGACTGTGCCCGCGCGACGTTGGCGCAGACCACGTCGACCGCCTCCCGGCTGCGCGGCAACGGCAACAGGTGTCCCGCCTCCATGCCGCCGGCCCGGACGAAGGCGATGTGCTCGCTGACCAGCGGGGCCGCGAGCAGTTCGGCGACCGCGGCCAGGTGAGCCACCCGGGCCGGCTCGACCGGCTCCGCGCCGCCGAGAGAGAGCCGCACTCCGTGCGGTACGACGGTCACGCCGCGCTTTCGCAGCTCGACCAGCCCGTCCGGCACCGGACCGGCACTCGGCACGGCCTCGGCGATCACCTCGACGAAGCGCAGGCCGGGCAGGTCGGCGACGAACCCGGCGATCTCCGGCCGCCAGCCGATGCCCACCCCGTGCGGGCCGGTCATCCGCCACACCCGCCCCCGCAGCCGCCGCCGCCACCGCCACCGCAACTGCTTCCGCAGCCCGCACCCGCGGTGGTGCCGCTGCTACAGCTGCTTCCACCGGTGTAGCCGCCACCGCCGCCCGTCAGCGGTTGGCGCACGATCTCGGCCTGCTGGGCGAAGGCGGGATCCATCGCCCAGAGCGAAGCGGTGCCGTAGAGCGCCACCGCCATCGCCAGCCCGGTGGCGCCGTAGACCGCGTAGGCCGGGTTCGACGCGGGCGAGAGGTGACGGTTGCGGGGCCGCAGGGTCCGTAGCGCGGCGTCGGCCGCCCGGGTCCGCCGAGGAACCCGGACGAAGAGCAGCGTGGTGACCACCGCGAGTCCGATGACGACGAGCACGAGGTACCAGACCGGACGGCCGTTGGCCAGCCCGGCGATGATCCGGAAGACGCCGAGCAGCTCCAACGCGGCCAGCAGCAGCGGGCCCAGCCGCAAGGCCGCGCGCCGGTTGGCGCCGATCAGCAGGCCACGCTGGTCCAGCCCGTCGCGCAGCTCGGTGAGGGCGCGGTCGACCCACTCGGTGCTGCTCAGTTGCCGGGCGGGCGTGTGTTGGGCCGCCGCGTAGTGCACGGCCCGGTCCAGCGGGGTGGCCCCGGACGGCAGGGGGCCTTCGGTGGTCAGCCGGCGGTCCGGTTGCACGCCGATCGAGCCCTGGCTGCGCAGGACACTCAGCGAGGTCCAGACCGCGAGGTCCGCTCCGCCGTTGAGGTAGGCGACCTGCTGCGGGCTGAGCTGGTCGGCGGGCGGGGCGGACCGGCCCGCCAGCAGAGCCCTGCGGTGGATCAGCACACCGGTGACGAGCACGACGGCCGCCACCAGGTAGAGGATGAGGAAGGTCCGGCTCGGGACGCCCCAGGTGTCGAAGTCTGCCGCGAGACCCGTCATGGCCTGCTCCTGTCGCGCGAGGGGGAACGCGGTTTCATTGTGGATCGGCGACGCCAGCTACCGAGGTCCGCGACGGCGCAGTTATCTCCTCGTTACCTACGGGTGTGGAAACCCCGGAGCGGCGGGGCGATGAGGACGCCCACCCCGACGCGTCAGCGCCGGCGCACGGCCTCCTCGACCAGATCGAGCACCGGACCGAGGTCGCCGGCCGGGCGTCCCATCGCCAGGTGCAGCACCAGGCCGTCGTAGGCGAGTTCGAGGAAGCGCGCCAGCACGTCGATCGGTACGTCGTCGCGGAGCACGCCGGCCTCCCGCTGGCGGGCCAGGCGCTCCCGGGTCGCCTCGGCGATGGCCGCCGACCGCTCGGCCCAGCGCCTGGCGAAGGCCGGGTCGGTACGCAGCCGCCGGGACACCTCCAGTTGGCTGCCCAGCCAGCCGGTGGTGTCCGGGGAGACCGCCCGGGCGAGCAGATCCCGCATCACCTGGACCAGACCGTTGCGGGCGACGGTCTCCACCATCGCCGCGGCGTCGTCCTCGGCCACGGCGAGGAAGAGCGAGTCCTTGTCCCGGAAGTGGTGGAAGATCGCCCCCCGGGACAGCCCGGTCGCCTCCTCAAGGCGACGGACGGTCGCGCCCTCGTAGCCGAGCCGGGCGAAGCAGGCCCGCGCGGCGGCAAGGATCTCCTGCCGGCGGGCGTCGAGCTGGTCCTGGCTTACTCTGGGCACATCGCGATGGTGTCAGCTCACCCCGGGTAACGCAAACCGTACGTACGGCTTGGATTGGTGCCCGGTTAAGATCTTGGCCGTGCCCACCGCCACCATTCCGGCCGCGCCGCTGACCGTGGCCGTCGTCCAGGCCGAGCCCGTCCCCGGTGACGTGGCCGGCAACGCCGTCACC
Source organism: Micromonosporaceae bacterium KJ-029 (assembly GCA_005402585.1). Lineage (GTDB taxonomy): Bacteria > Actinomycetota > Actinomycetes > Mycobacteriales > Micromonosporaceae > Micromonospora. The sequence continues at coordinate 379,735 of BIFP01000067.1, forward strand.
GCCGCCCGGATGGTCCGCCGGGCCGCCGATCTGGGCGCCCGGGTCGTGGTGCTGCCGGAGCTCTTCCTGCCCGCGTACCATCCGCCGACGCTGGCCGCCGACCCGGCCGGCACCGACGTCGCAGCCGATGCCGAGGGGCAGGTGGCGGACCCGCGGCTGGATCCGCTGCGGTCCGTCGCGAGTGCCGGCGTCGCCGTGGTGGTCGGCGCGGCGGTCCGCCACCCGCAGGGCCGCCGGGCCATTTCCGCGCTGGTCGTCGACCGGGCCGGTGCCGTCCGGGTGGGCTACGACAAGCAGCAGCTCTGGGGCGGGGAGCGGGAGCTGTTCCAGCCCGGCCTGCGCGGTGCCACCCTGCTGGTCGACGACTGGCGATTCGGTCTGGGCATCTGCTACGACGGCTGCTTTCCCGAGCACGGCCGCGCCGCCGCCGGCGACGGCGCACACGGCTACCTCTGCCCCAGCGGTTACCTGGTCGGTTCCGAGCACCGCCGCGACCTCTACTACGCCGCACGGGCGCTCGACAACACGATGTACGTGGCCTTCGCCAACGCCGTGGGCGGCACCGAACCCTGGCGGTTCAACGGCGGAGCGGCGGTCTACGACCCGCAGGGCCGACCGTTGGCCCGGGGCGCCGACGGCGGGGAGGACGTGCTGGTGGCCGTCCTCGACCCGGCGGCCCTGGCGGCCACCCGGGCGGCGCATTCGATGCTGCGCGACCGACCCGCGCATCCGGGGGCACCCCGGACGTCGGTGTCGGCGTGACCGGAATGTCTGCCACCCGGCCCTGTCGGCGGTGTACCGAATTCCCGTAGGGTTCCCGAGTGCCGTTGCTCCTGCTGGATCTGGACAACACCCTCCTTGACCGGGCCGGCCCGTTCCGCACCTGGGCAGAGCGCTTCCTCGACGGCGTCGGCGCGCCGCCGGCCGACATCGAATGGCTGTTGTCCATCGACGCCGACGGGCTGACCGACCGCTGGGACGTCGCGGACGCCATCCGGGACCGGTACCGGCTGCGCGTTCCCTCCATCGACCTGGTCGAGGAGCTGCACGACGGGGTCGTCGAGTTCACCCGGCTCGACTCGCTGGTCGCCTGTGCGCTGCGAATCGCCGACGACGCCGGCTGGACGCCCGTGGTGGTGACCAACGGGGCGGTACGCCAGCAGGACGCCAAGATCCGGCGTACCGGGCTGGACCGGTACGTCGCCGACTGGGTGATCTCCGAGGAGGCCGGGGTCAGCAAACCCAACCCCAGGATCTTCGCGTTGGCCGCCCAACGGGTGCGGATGCCGCTGCGCGGCGCCTGGGTGATCGGCGACGGCCCGGAGGCGGACATCGGCGGCGCCACCGCGGTCGGCCTGCCCAGCATCTGGCTGCACCGCGGCCGGCCCTGGACGGACACCCGGTTCGCGCCGACCGCGGTCGTCGACACGGTGATCGCCGCGGTCGCCGCGGTCATGGCCGCGTGAGCCGTAGGGACGACCTCCACCGCCCTGTTGCCGGTCTCGCTAAATCCGGTTGACGCGGCGCGTCGTCGTCGCGAGCATGGTCGGCGCATCGTGCATCCGGGCTGCGCCCCGGTCGAGGAGAGGGGGTCGGTCATGGCCGTCTTCGCAGGTCAACTCCTGCCTCCATCCACCTCGAACAAGGGACGACCAGCGCAGTGCGCGATCATGACTTCTCGGCGCGGGAGCGCCGGGCCCGCGGCAGGCGCCGCTTCGACGACGACGAACCACACTTCCTGAAGTACGGCCCGGCGTCCGGGCCCGCCCCGGCCGACCCCGACGACGAACCCGACCCGGACACCGGTGCGGTCTGGTCGTCCTGGGACGACGCCGTGCACGGTCCGGAGCCCCACCCGGCCTGGCTGGTCACCGAGCTGGCCGCGAAGGACACCGAACTCGGGGTACTCAAGACCGGCAAGGAGGCGGACGTACACCTGGTCCGCCGGGCCGTCCCCGACACCGACCGATCCTGCCTGTTGGCGGCGAAGCGCTACCGCGATCCCCAGCACCGGCTCTTCCACCGCGACGCGGGGTACCTGGAGGGACGCCGGGTCCGCCGGTCCCGGGAGATGCGCGCGATGGCCGGCCGGACGGCGTTCGGCCGCCAGATGATTGCCGGGCAGTGGGCGGCGGCCGAGTTCGCCGCGCTGGCGCGGCTCTGGGAGATCGGCGAGCGGTACGGGACGGTCGCCGTGCCGTATCCGGTGCAGCTGCGGGGCACCGAGCTGATGCTGGAGTTCCTCGGCGATCCCGACGAGGGCCGGGCCGCGCCCCGGCTGGCCGAGTTGCGCCCGGCCCCGGCCGAGCTGCGTGAGCTGTGGGGGCAGTTGGTCGAGGCCCTCGTGGTGCTGGCGCGGGCGGGGTACGCCCACGGCGACCTGTCGCCGTACAACCTGCTCGTGCACGCGGGGCGGCTGGTGCTGATCGACCTGCCGCAGGTGGTCGACGTGGTGGCGAACCCGCAGGGGCGGGAGTTCCTGGCCCGGGACGTTCAGGTCGTCGCCACCTGGTTCGCGGCCCGGGGCCTGCCGCCGAGCCTGGTGGACCCGACCGCGTTGATCGAGGCGCTGTCGCGCGAGGCGGGGCTGCGCTGATCACGGTGCTCCGGGTGGCGGGTGGACCGCCGCCCGGAGCACACCCGCGATCCGCGCCGCTGCCGGTTCGCTCCTACTGCAGGTACCGCTCGACCTCGGGAACCGGGCGGGCGCCCTGGGCGTCGGGGTCGCCGTGGGCCTGCCGGGCGGCCCGGCGACGGCGGAGCAGATCCCAGCACTGGTCGAGGGACTCCTCCAGCGCACGCAACCGGTTGCGGGCCTCGTCGTCGGTGCCCGCCTCGTTGGCCTGCGCCGCTGCGCGCAGCCGGTGCTCCTCGTCGACCAGATCGGAGATCCGGCTCAGGATGGTCTTGTCGTCCATGTCCCTGAGCCTGGCACAGCGAGGCGGGCCGCGCCCGCATTAGCGGGGCACGGACGGCGGCCGGGTCCCGCCCGGCGGGTACGCCATCGGTGTCGACGGCGAGGTGGGGGGTGCCGGCGCCACGCCGACCCGGGGCCGACCAGGGCATGATCACCAGCGCTTGAGTTGATGCTGCGACGTTGTTAGCGTGCGCCGGGGTCGGTGTGTGCGACGGGCCTGACCGACCGATCAATTAGTACAGGGCCAGGGGCGGTGCAATGGGTTCCCGCAGTTCGAATCTGCGTACCAAGGTCGTGGCCCTGCTGGCCTCTCTCGTCGCGCTCTGGGGCTTCGCCGCATGGGTCACCGTCCGGGATGGAGTCAACCTGCTCGGCGTGCAGGCGCTCGACGCGCGGGTGTTCGACCCCACCGAGCCGTTGCTGCTGCAGCTGCAGTTGGAACGGCGTACCTCGCTGGTGTACCTCGGGCGGCCGGACGAGGCGCGGCGGGACGAACTGGAGCAGCTGCGGAAGCGCACCGACGAGCTGGCCGCCGGGTTCGCCAGGTCGGCCGACAACTGGCAGGTCAGCCTGCTCGGCAGCAACGACCTGCACGAACGCGTCGCGCAGCTGAACCGGGGACTGGACGCGCTGCGGGACACGCGTACCGCCGTCGACGGGCGCACCATCGGCCGCGGCGGGGCCGGTGCGGCGTTCACCGAGCTGATCGAGTCGATCTACCGGGTCTACGACGAGCTCGGCAACCTCGACGACGACGAGGTCGCCGCGAACACCGCCCACCTGATCCGGCTCAACCGGGCCCGGGAGTTGGTGTCCCAGGAGGACGCCATGCTCGCCGGTGTGCTGGCCGCCGGCCGGATCACGCAGGCCGAGCGGGCGGAGTTCACCCGCGTCGTGGGTGCCCGGCAGTTCCTCGCGGAGCAGGCGGTCGCCCGCCTGCCCGACGCCGACCAGCGCCGCTACGCGCAGATGACGGCCGGCGCGAACTTCCAGCGGTTGGCCGAGCTGGAGAGACAGGTCATGCTCGGCTCCGGCAACTCCCGGCTGCCGTTCACCGCCACGGAGTGGGCCGACACCACCGGTCCCGCGCTGATCGAGATCGGCGACGTCGTCCTCGCCGGCGGTGACGACGTGGTCAGGAGCGCCACTCCGGTCGCGGTCGGCGTTATCGTCCGGCTGGTCCTCGCGGCCGGTCTCGGTCTGCTCGTGGTCATTGCCGCGGTGGCCGGCTCGGTTACCACCGCGCGCGCCGTGGTGCGGCAGCTGCGACGGCTGCGGGACGCCGCGTTCCAGCTCGCCGACGAGCGGCTGCCGAACGTGGTGGAGCGGCTCGGCCGTGGCGACCAGGTGGACGTCGCCACGGCGGCGCCGCCGTTGCGGTTCGGCGACGACGAGATCGGCCAGGTGGGTCGGGCCTTCAACGTCGTGCAGGAGACCGCCATCCGGACCGCGGTGGAGCAGGAGGAGCTGCGTCGGGCGGCGCGCGAGGTGTCCCTCAGCCTGGCCCGGCGTACCCAGGCCCTGGTGCATCGCCAGCTCGCCGTGCTGGACTCGATGGAGCGGCGCGAGCACGACGTGGACGAACGGGGGAACCTGTTCCGCGTCGACCACCTGGCCACCCGGATGCGGCGCAACGTGGAGAACCTGATCGTGCTCTCCGGCGCCACCCCCGGCCGCGCCTGGCGGCGCAGCGTGCCGATGGTGGACGTGATCCGCGGTGCGGTCGGTGAGGTCGCGGACTACAGCCGGGTCACCGTACTCCCGATCGGCGAGCTGTCGCTGGCCGGTCGGGCGGTCGGCGACGTGATCCACCTGCTCGCCGAGCTGATCGAGAACGGGCTCTCCTTCTCTCCGCCGCACACCAGCGTGGAGGTGCGTGGGCAACTGGTCGCCAACGGGTTCGTGATCGAGATCGAGGACCGCGGCCTGGGCATGACCGAGGAGGAGCTCGCCGTGGCCAACCACCGCATGGTGGACCGGTCCGAACTGAGCCTCGCCGCCGCCTCCTGGTTGGGGCTCCACCTGGTGAGCCGGCTGGCCGACCGGCACGGGGTGCGGGTACAGCTCAAGGAGTCGGCGTACGGCGGGACGACCGCCGTGGTGCTGATCCCGAGCACCTTGATCGCCGACGGTGCCGAGCAGGGTGCCCCGGACGAGGCCCGGACCGAGGCCCCGACGCCCACCGCCGGTCCGGTCCCGGCGGGTCCGGGCGAGCGGTCGGCCGCGCCGGTGGCCCTCGCCACAGCGGCGGCCCCTCCAGCCCTGGTCGATGCCGCCACCGCAGCGGTCACGGAGGACAGCGCCGTCGCGCTCGATGGTGACGCGGAGGTCCACCTCGGACGCACCGAGGGCACCGGCAGCGGCGGGTTACCGACCAGGTCGCGGCGCCGGCCGGGACATCCCGCGCTGGACGGGCCGACCATCCCGATCGGACTGCCGTTCATCACGACGCCGAGCGGTGACGGCGTGACGCGGCCGCCTCGGCAGCCCACCGACAACTACCCGGGCGGCGCCCAGCCGATCACTGGTTTCCCGCCGTCCAGCACCATGGCGGCCCCGACCGGGGCGGGTGGCGCCGCCACGGCCGGGGTCGAGCCGACCCGCACCGAGTCGGGCCTGCCGGTCCGGATCCGGCAGGCCAGCCTCGCGCCTGCGCTGCGGACCGAGGCCGAGGACGTGGACGAGGGCGACGACGTGATCCGCGAACCCGAACAGGTTCGACGCATGATGAGTTCGTACCAGACGGGCACCCGGCGCGGACGTTCCGACGCCGCCCGTCTGCTCGGTGGTGACGATCGGCGTGACGCAGACGAGTCCGGCGACGCTGACGAACAGTCGACCTGACTGAGTTCGGTGGCCCGGCGATCCGGGCCGCCGCCGGTCAGGCCCAGATGAGCACGGCGAAGAGCCGGGGAGAAGAGGACGACGAAGTGGCGCAGAAGACGGCTTCGAGTGCCGACCTGACGTGGTTGCTGGATGACCTGGTCGGTCGGGTCAAGCAGGCCGAGCACGCGGTCGCGCTGTCGGGCGACGGCCTGCTGATGGCCTCCTCGCAGGGGCTGGGCCGGGACGACGGCGAGCACCTGGCGGCGATGGCGGCCGGAATCCAGAGCCTGGCCCGCGGCGCGGGCAAGCGGTTCGGCGGCGGGCAGGTGCAGCAGACGATCATCGAGATGCAGTCGTCCTTCCTGTTCGTCACAGCCGCCGGCCGCAATGCCTGCCTCGCGGTTCTGGCCGGTGAGGACGCCGACGTGGGGCTGATCGCGTACGAGATGGCCATGCTGGTCACCCGGGTCGGCAAGTACGTCGCTTCGCCGTCACGATCAGCCGAGCAGACCAACGGGGAGATGTAGCCCATATGACGGTGCAGGGAGCGTCCGCCGGCCATCGGTGGGTGGACGACCACGCGGGTCCGGTGGTCCGTCCGTACGCGGTGACCGGCGGCCGGGCCCGCCCGGTCGCCGGTAGGTTCGACCTGATCTCCCTGGTGAAGGCGACCCGTAACGACGTTGCTTCGGAGGTCGGGCTGGGCCCGGAGCATCTGGCGATCGTCGGCCTGTGCCAGCGGATACAGTCCGTCGCCGAGATCGCGGCACACCTGGACCTGCCGGTGGGCACCGTGCGGGTCCTGCTCGGCGACCTGGTGGCGCGCAGCCTGGTTCAGATCAGGGCGCCGCACAGCACCGTCGGCGTTCCCGACCACAGCATCTTCGAGGCGGTTATCAGTGGACTACGGGCACTCTGAGCGGCCGGGCGCGACCCCGCTGCCCACCGCGATCAAGATCCTCGTCGCGGGTGGCTTCGGGGCGGGTAAGACCACGTTGGTCGGCGCGGTCAGCGAGACACGCCCGCTGCGGACCGAGGAGGTGCTGACCGAATCGGGGGTGGGCATCGACGACCTGTCCGGCGTCGAGGCCAAGCGGACCACGACCGTCGCGATGGATTTCGGCCGCATCACCATCAGCGACGACCTGGTGCTGTACCTGTTCGGTACCCCGGGCCAGGACCGGTTCTGGTTCGTCTGGGACGAACTGGCGCTCGGCGCGATCGGCGCCGTGGTGCTGGCGGACACCCGCCGGCTGCCCGACTGTTTCCCCTCCATTGACTACTTCGAGGAGCGGGGCACGCCGTTCCTGGTCGCGGTCAACTGCTTCGAGGGGGCACGGCAGTACCGGCTCGACGAGGTGCAGACCGCGTTGAACCTCGACCCCGAGGTACCGGTGCTGCTCTGCGACGCCCGGCAGCGGGAGTCGGCCAAGGAGGTGCTCATCACGCTGGTGGAGCACGCCATGAAGACCCGGTACGCCCGCCGCCGCTCCCAGTGACGAAGGGCCGGCGGGCCAGCGGGTGCCGGCGCCACAGGCAGATGACGAAGGGCTCCTTCCCGTACGCGGAAAGGAGCCCTTCGGTCGTGGTGCGTCAGTTGGCGATCATGCGTCGCAGCACGTACTGCAGGATGCCGCCGTGCCGGTAGTAGTCCGCCTCACCCGGGGTGTCGATCCGTACGACCGCGTCGAACTCCAGGCCGGTGTCGGTGGTGACCTTGACCGTGCGCGGGGTCGAGCCGTCGTTGAGCGCGGTCACCCCGGTGACGGTGAACGTCTCGGTGCCGGTCAGCCCCAGCGAGTCTGCGGTCTCCCCGGCCGGGAACTGGAGCGGAAGCACGCCCATGCCGATCAGGTTGGAGCGGTGGATCCGCTCGTACGACTCGGCGATGACCGCCTTCACCCCGAGCAGCATGGTGCCCTTGGCCGCCCAGTCCCGCGACGAGCCGGAGCCGTACTCCTTGCCGGCCAGGATGACCAGCGGGACGCCGGCCTGCTGGTACGTCATCGAGGCGTCGTAGATCGAGGTCGTCTCGCCGGTCAGGTGGTTGACCGTGAAGCCGCCCTCCACCCCCGGGACCAACTGGTTGCGCAGCCGGATGTTGGCGAAGGTGCCCCGGATCATCACCTCGTGGTTGCCCCGCCGGGAGCCGTACGAGTTGAACTCGTGCCGCGGCACGCCGTGCCCGGCGAGGTACACGCCGGCGGGGGAGTCGGCCTTGATGGAGCCGGCCGGGGAGATGTGGTCGGTGGTCACCGAGTCGCCCAGCTTGGCCAGCACCCGAGCGCCGGCGATGTCGACGACCGGCTGGGGCTGCGGCTGCATGCCCTCGAAGTAGGGAGGCTTGCGGACGTACGTCGACTCGCCGTCCCAGGCGAAGGTGTCCCCGGTTGGCGTCGGCAGGGACTGCCAGCGCTCGTCGCCGGCGAAGACGTCGGCGTACGCGGAGCTGAAGCCGGTGGCGCCGATCGCCGAGGCGATGACGTCCTGGATCTCGGCGGTGCTCGGCCAGATGTCGCGCAGGAAGACCGGGTTGCCCTCGCCGTCCTCGCCGAGCGGCTCGTTGGCCAGGTCGATGTCCATCGTGCCGGCGAGGGCGTACGCGACCACCAGCGGCGGCGACGCCAGGTAGTTCATCTTCACGTCCGGGTTGATCCGGCCCTCGAAGTTGCGGTTGCCGGAGAGGACGGACACGACGGCGAGGTCGGCCTCGTTCACCGCGGCGGAGATCTCCTCCGGCAGCGGGCCGGAGTTGCCGATGCAGGTGGTGCAGCCGTAGCCGACCAGGTGGAAGCCGAGCTTCTCCAGGTACGGCGTGAGGCCGGCCCGCTCGTAGTAGTCCATGACGACCTTGGAGCCGGGCGCCAGGGTGGTCTTCACCCACGGCTTGCGGTTCAGGCCCTTGTCCACCGCGTTGCGGGCGAGCAGCGCCGCGCCGATCATGACCTGCGGGTTGGAGGTGTTGGTGCAGGAGGTGATGGCAGCGATCACCACCGCGCCGTGGTCCAGCTCGTACTCGTTGCCGTCGGCGCCGGTGACCCGGATCGGGTTGGTGGCCCGCCCGCCGGAGCCGACGGCGGCGGTCACCAGGTCACGCGGGGCGTCGGCCGGGTCGTTGACCTCGTTGGCCGGCGAGTCGCTGGCCGGGAAGGATTCGGCGCTGGCCTCGTCGGCCGGGCCGGCGGTGCCGTACGGCGGGTTGGTGCGTACGCCGCCGCGTGCGTCGACGTCGCTGCCGGTCTGGTCGTCCGCGACGTAGTCGGTCAGCGCGGAGCGGAACAGGGTCTTGGCGCTGCCCAGCGGCACCCGGTCCTGCGGGCGCTTCGGCCCGGCGAGGGACGGCTCGATGGTGCCCAGGTCGAGTTCCAGGTGCTCGGAGTACTCCGGCTCGGCGGCCGGGTCGTGCCAGAGACCCTGCTCCTTGGCGTACGCCTCGACCAGCGCGACCTGCTGCGGGTCGCGGCCGGTCAGCTCCAGGTAGCGGACCGTCTCGGCGTCGATCGGGAAGATCGCCACGGTGGAGCCGTACTCCGGGGACATGTTGCCGATGGTGGCCCGGTTGGCCAGCGGCACCGCGCTCACGCCGGGGCCGTAGAACTCGACGAACTTGCCGACCACGCCGTGCTTGCGCAGCATCTCGGTGATGGTGAGCACCAGGTCGGTGGCGGTGGTGCCGGCCGGCATCTCGCCGGAGAGCTTGAAGCCCACCACCCGCGGGATCAGCATGCTGACCGGCTGGCCCAGCATGGCCGCCTCGGCCTCGATGCCGCCGACGCCCCAGCCGAGCACGCCCAGGCCGTTGACCATCGTGGTGTGCGAGTCGGTGCCGACGACGGTGTCCGGGTACGCCTGGCCGTTGCGCTCCATCACCGTACGGGCCAGGTACTCGATGTTGACCTGGTGCACGATGCCGGTGCCCGGCGGGACCACCTTGAACTCGTTGAACGCGGTCTGCCCCCAGCGCAGGAACTGGTAGCGCTCCTTGTTGCGGGCGTACTCCAGCTCGACGTTGCGGGCGAAGGCGTCCTCGCGGCCGAACAGGTCGGCGATGACGGAGTGGTCGATGACCAGTTCGGCGGGGGCGAGCGGGTTCACCTTGGTGGGGTCGCCGCCGAGTTCGCGGACCGCCTCACGCATGGTGGCCAGGTCGACCACGCACGGTACGCCGGTGAAGTCCTGCATCAGCACCCGGGCCGGGGTGAACTGGATCTCGACGTTCGGGTCCGCGGTCGGGTCCCACGCGCCGAGCTGGCGGATGTGCTCGGCGGTGATGTTCGCGCCGTCCTCGGTCCGCAGCAGGTTTTCCAGCAGGATCTTCAGGCTGTAGGGGAGCCGCTCGTGGCCCTCCACCTGGCTGATCTTGAAAATCTCGTAGCTCGCGTCTCCGACGCGTAGCTGGGTCTTCGCACCGAAGGTGTCGAGGCTCGCCACGTCGTACTCCTTCACACCAGCGACCGTGAGTAGTCCTGAGCAGTCTGTCGCACCGGCCGGAGCGCCGCCGTGGTTAGGCAACACTTACCGCCGATTCTCGCTGTCAACAAAACCGTACGTCCGTCTTGCTATAAGTGCAACCCGATGCCATCGTCTGGACGGGAGGTGTAACCATGATCCACCACGTTCAACTGGCCTGCCCGCAGGGCTCCGAGGACCGCTCGCGGGCCTACTACATCGGTCTCCTCGGCCTGACCGAGCAGGCCAAACCGCCAGCCCTCGCGGCACGCGGCGGTTGCTGGTTCAGCGGGTACGGCGCCGAACTGCACCTGGGCGTCGAGGACGACTTCCGCCCGGCCCGCAAGGCGCATCCCGCACTGCTCCGGCCCGACCTGGACGCTCTCGCCGCCCGACTGGCCGCCGCCGGATACCCGGTGACCTGGGGCGGGGACGAACTGCCGGGGATGCGCCGCTTCCACACCGAGGACGCGCACGGCAACCGGCTGGAGTTCCTCACCCCGGTATGACCCCCTTCGCCGCCCCACCACGGGTGGCGGTGCCCGGCCGGGTGGCCGCCCGATGTGCGGGCCGTCCGACCCGTCGGACCCGGGTAGGGTTCGACGTCGGATCGGAAGGGGTGGCGGTGGTAGACGTACAGCACTGGCTCGCCGCGTTTCCCCCGGGCGTGGTCTACCTGATCGTCGCCGGGGTGATCGGCGTGGAAAGCATGGGCGTTCCGCTGCCCGGCGAGATCGTGCTGATCAGTTCCGCCCTCCTCGCCGCCGCCGGGGTGATTCAGCCCGAGTGGGTGGCCGTCGCCGCCGCGGCCGGCGCCATCGTCGGCGACTCCGTCGGGTACGCGGTGGGCCGGCGTGGTGGCCGACCTCTGCTGGAACGGCTGGGCCGGCGGTTCCCCCGGCACCTCGGACCGGCGCACCTCGCCCGCGCGGAACAGAGCTTCGCCCGGTACGGGGTCTGGGCGGTCTTCTTCGGCCGGTTCGTGGCCCTGCTGCGGATCCTCGCCGGGCCCCTGGCGGGCGCGCTGCGCGTGCCGTACCGCCGGTTCCTCCTGGCGAACGTGGCCGGCGGCCTGGTCTGGGCGTTCGGCACCACGTACCTGCTCTTCACCGTGGGCCGGGCCGCCGAACACTGGCTCAAGGACCTCTCCTGGGCCGGGCTGGTGGTCGCGGTGCTCGCCGGCCTCACCAGCACCTGGTGGCTGCGCCGCCGCGCCCGGCGGCTGGCACCGGCCGAGCCCCCCGCTGACGCCGAGCCGGTACGCGCCGGCAGCGACCGCTGACCTAGGACCGGTCGGTAAGCACGCCGAAGGGCCGACCCCGTTCGGGGTCGGCCCTTCGGTTGCTGGGTGGAAGGAGGGGGCCCTTCTTAACGCCTGGTGTAGAGGAGGGGCCCCTTCCTAACGCTTCTTGTTTGGGATCGTCAGCTGGTGGCGGTGTAGCCGCGGGTGGCGATCCAGTTGGCGAGGTTGTCGACGCTCATGCGGTAGCTGGCCTGGGCGGGGTTGGCGGAGTCGGCGATGGTGACGGTCTTGCCGTTGTCGCGGTAGCCGACGACGCTGATGTAGTGGCCGCCCTCGAAGCTGTGGGTGGTGCCGTCGGTGTCGGTGGCGGTGCCGGCGATGTTGGCGACCACGGCGCGGCCGTCGTCGACGGTGCGTACGACGTCTGCTCGGAGCTTGTCGGCCTGCTTGTTGTCGGCCTTGGCGCCGCCGATCTCGACGGACTTGTAGACGTTCTTACCGGTTTCCTTGTTCAGGACGGGGGTGATGTCGTTGATGGAGTTGGTGCCGTTCTCGGTGGTGCCCATTTCCTTGGCCATGGCGTCGACGTTGATGTCCTTGCCCTGCACGGACAGGGCGTTACGCGTCGCGGCGGGGCCGCAGTAGTAGAAGTTCGGCTGGGCTTCGTAGCGGACGTTCAGTTCCCGCTCGCTGCCGGGCTTGCGCTCGGCCACCGGGGCGGCGGTCTTGGCGGCCGGGGCCGCGTTGGCGGCGATGGCGGGGCCGGCGATGCCTCCGGCGGTGGCGGCGGCAGCGGCGATGGTGAGTGCGGTCTTACGCAGGATGGTGGTAGCCATGATGATCAGACCTTTCGTTCGGGGGTGCGCGGCAGGGATCAACCCGTGAGCGGGGATCCGCGTGCGGCGAAGGGGGAACGCCTGGCGGGGGGTGCTCGGGCGTCCGGGGGGTGTAACGATCCGGGCCGGCCCCACATTCCAGCGGGCTCGGGTTCCGGGGGGTGCGGCGCGCAGAGCGCCGGCGGTATGCCATGTTCAACGACCCCAGGCCCAGCATGATTCCACCCCCACGGTGACCCGGGCCACCCCCGACCAGCCACATAACGGGACATCGGGGCACGTCACGCCACGCCGATCCAGACACCACCCGCCGCCGTTATCCGATCCGGACATCCCCGGCATCAGGGCCGTTTCGGCCCACCCCGGCACCACCACCCCGGCACCACCACCCCGGCACCACCACCCCGGCACCACCACCCCGGCACCACCACCCCGGCACCACCACCCCGGGGCTGCCCTGCCCGCCCTCCGGTGCCGCGCTGCGATCGAGAGACGCCACCCGCCGCAGCGGGTGGCGGCGGCGTTTCCGGGCAGGGGGAGCGGGAAAGCCGGCCAGCAGGAGGCCACGACCGAGGGGAGGGCCCGGTGCGGGAGCAGGACCGGTCCATCGCCACCCGCGAGCGCCTGGCCCCGGTCGCCGGTGCGCCGCTGTGGTGCGACGCACGGGAGTTCGGACTCCGGGGCGACGGGGTGACCAACGACCAGCCCGCGTTGTCGGCCCTGGTGGACCGCCTCGGCGAGGGGTACGCCGCCGACGGCCGGGCCCGCGTCATCTACTGCCCACCGGGGATCTACTCGATCCGGGACGCGGGAACGATCTGGCGCAGCGGGGTGTCCCTGATCGGCGCCGGACCGGGAGCGACCCGGTTCCTGCTGAGCAACGAGGGCAACCGCGCCGACCCGACCCCGCTCGCCTTCTGGACCACCGTGCAGCACGGCGCGGATCGCGACCGGCACATCGCCGACTGCACCTTCGCGGACTTCGAGATCGACGGCTCGGGTGTGGCCATGGCGGGGTACAGCTACCTCGCCAAGGGGCTCGGCCTGCAGTACGTCGTGCGGGGCGTGTTCCGCAACCTCTTCATCCACCACACCGCCGCGACCGGGCTGGGCTGTGACTTCCTTCAGGACAGCCTGATCGACGGGGTGGTGGTGGTCGGCTGCGGCCGGCTGGACAACGGCGAGGAGATGGGTGGCGCCGGCATCGGCATCGGTGTCGGCGGTTGGGGTGAGGTGGAACGCTGCACCATCAGCAACTGCACGACGCTCGGCAACGGCACCAACGGGATCTTCCTGGAGTTGCAGAAGTCGTACTGGGCGTCGCCGCGCGGTTACCGGATCATCGGCTGCCACAGCCAGGCCAACCGGTTCGGCATCTCCGACTGGGGAGCCGACGGGCTGATCGTCTCCGCCTGCACCCTCACCGGCAACCTGGAGGCCGGCTTCGACGTCTCCGCCAAGGGCACGGCCGGTGTCGCCGGCCAGGGCGGCATCCTCAGCGACTGCGTCATCGACCGCAACGTCCGCGACGGGATCAGCATGGGTAACACCCCCGGCCCGTACACCATCCGGGGCAATCGGATCAGCGGCAACGGAGGGTACGGCTATCACCAGCACGACCTCGGCAACGGCTACCAGGGCGCCGCCTCGGACGTGGTGATCGACAGCAACGAGTTCTGGGACAACGGGCTCGACGCGATCCGGATCGACCGGCCGATGGTCGACGCGGCGGTGGTGGACAACCGGATCCGCAACAACGGCCGACAGTGCGCCCCGGCCGCCACCGGCCTCGGCGAGTCGGTGCGCTACGCCCGCCGGTCCATGACGGACAGGACGGCGAGCTGGCCGACCGACGGGCACCGGGGCAAGGTGCTGCGGGTGGGCTCCCGGATGGCGGTGGTGGTCGGCAACACCGACACCGACCTGGCCCTGGCCGACCTGCGGCCGGACGCGGCGAACGCATGGAACGAGGACGTGCCGCCGCCCGGTATGGAGTACGAGTTGCCGGCCGCGGCGCCGGTGCGGGCCGGCATCGCCATCAACGCGCACTTCGAATCGGCGACGGTCCGCGGCAACCGGATCTGGGACAACCGCAAGAACCCCACCCAGAGCCACGGACTGTGGATCACCGACAAGGGTTCCTGCGTGTCCTGCCGGGTCGAGGACAACGATCTCGCCGGCAATGCCGACGGCGCACTGCGGTTGGAGAGCCGACCGGTGGGCGGCCGCTGGGACCGCAACCACGTCGAAGTGGACTGACCGTACCCGGCCGGTACCCGCGTCAGCCGGCCTCGTCGGCCGAGGAAGCCTCGGCGTACCGGTCGCGGAGCCGGGCCCGGATCTCCTCCGGGGTGTACGCGCGCCGTCGCCGCTCCGCCCGCGCGATCACCACGCCGGACGCCGCGACTCCGGCCAGACCCGCCAGACCGAGGACCTTCCACCACCGCACCCGTCGCCGCATCCGCTTAGGGTAGTCCTCCATGAGCATCAGCCTGGACGAGGCGGTGGAGCTGACCCGTACCGGCGACGTGTGGGTGTTCCGTGGTCGTAGCGTGCCCGACCGCGCCATTCAGCTGACCACCAACAGCCCGGTCAACCACGTGGGCATGGCGGTGGTGCTGGACGACATGCCGCCGCTGATGTGGCACGCCGAGTTGGGCCGGTCGCTGCCGGACATGTGGACCGGCGGCCACCAGCGCGGCGTGCAACTGCACGACCTGCGCGACGCGGTCTGCGTGTGGGCCAACCGGTACGGCCAGCGGGCGTGGCTGCGCCAGCTCGACCCGCCGGCGGACGCGGAGATGGAGCGGTCGGTACTGCGGACCGTCGCCCGGCTGGACGGTACGCCGTTCCCGTCCACCGCTCAGCTGGCCTGGCGGTGGCTGCGCGGGCGGGTGCCGGCGACGCGGTTGCCGCCGCTGCGGATACCGCTGCCGCCGGCTCGGCAACGCGCCGCGGCGGGCCGTGAGCGGGCCCTGGAGACCGCGTACTGCGCCGAGGTCGTCGCGGTCACCTACGAGGCGATGGGACTGCTGCCCGCGGGCCGACGACCGAACTGGTACGACCCGGGTCGCTTCTGGAGCGGCGACGATCTCGGTCTGCACGGCGGCGCCCGCCTGGGCAGCGAGATCGAGGTTCGGATCCCGCCGCGCTGAGGTCTCGTTGACCGGTGCGCCGGGTGGTCGTCCGGATCGGCTGAGCCGTCGCTGGTGCCGCCTCGTCCGCCTCCCGGCCAGGCCCAGGCCACCGTTTTTGCCGCTGCCCCGGCCGGTCGGACGGTCCCTCCCCTCGCCCGTTCCGCGTCCCACCTCGGCGTGATTAGGCTGGCGCGTCGGTGACGACGAGGGGGGACCTCATGTCAGTGCGGCCGGCCGGCGCGGATTCCGGCGACGAGACCGGCGGGCGGGCGGTGCCCCGGGTGATCGCCTCCGCCCCGTGGGTGGTGGTCCTGCTCGGTACCGCACTGTTGGTGGTGCTGCTGGTGGTCGCGGTGCTGTCGTTCCGTGGCCCCGAGCGGCCGGCGCAGTCGGCGCCCGCACCGCCGATGAGCCTGCCGATTCCGGCCGCCGCGGACACCCCCGCGCCAGCGCAGAGCCCGAGCCGCGCGGCGCCCGCCCCGAGCACGTCGTCGGCCCAGCCGACGGCTCCGTCCCGCACCGCGGCGGCCGCTGCGTCGTCGGCCACCGGCCCCGGGCCGGCCAGCATCGCCCCGACCAGCATCGCCCCGACGGACGCGCCGATGGTCGCCGACACCGGTGGGGTAACCGCCAGCTATCGGGTGCTGAACACTGACGTGGGCTCCTTCCGCGCCCGGCTGTCGGTGCACAATGGCACCGGCGAGCGGAAGGACTGGCAGGTGGAGCTGAGGTTCACCGGCGAGGTCACGGGCGTCCAGGCATCCAGCGGCCCGGGCGTGTCGGTGACCATCCGGGGCAGCGGATGGTACCTGCTCAGCGGCACCAGACCGCTGGACGCCGGAGGGCAGCAGACCGTGCAGCTGCGGTTCAGTCGTACCGGGGGCGGGGAGCACCCGGCACAATGCACGGTCAACGGGTCCGCCTGCGCGGACTGACCCCACTGTGGAGGACGCCTGGTGATTCGCCGGATACTTCCGGGTATTGCTCTTGATCGCTACCCTTGCCGGGCCGCCCGCTGAGGAGAGAGATGTCCGGTTCGCGTCGCGCTCCCCGTCAGTTCCTGCACCACGGCGCCGCCGTCGCCTCCTCGCCCTGGATCCTGGTGTCGGTCGGGGTGCTCGTCATGGTGGTGCTGCTCGTCATCGCGGTTGGGGCGTACCGGGGCCCGGGGCCGGAATTCAGCCCGGCGCCGCCCGGGCCGCCAGCGGTCGCCGTGCCCCTGCCGGAACGGGCGTCGTCGGCCGGGCGTGAGGCGTCGGCCCGGCCGTCACCGGCCGTGCCCGGACTGTCCCCCCGCCGGACCGACCCGCCGAGCCCGGTCGGCACCGCGTCCGGGGCCGCGACCGGGGCGCCGTCGCGGTCCGCCGCCCCGGCGCCGTCCCGTACCACCACCGCGCCGCCTGCCGTGGCGCCGTCGCTGGAGGCGCGGTACCGGGTGGTGAACACGTTCCAGGGTGGCTTTATCGCCGAAGTGCGGATCCGCAACATCTCGCGTGGTGAGCTGGGCTGGGTGGCGCGGGTGGAGTACCCGGGCGGCCGGGTGGTCACGGCCTGGCTGGAGGGCGTTCCACAGGGGACGTTCAGCGGTGCCGACGGCACGCTGACCTACCGCAGCGGCCCGGACCTGGCCGCGGATTCCTCGGTCACGCTGCGCTTCCACATCGAGTTCGCCGATCCGGGCCCGGCGAGCTGCACCGTCTCCGGGCACACCTGCAGCCACCGCTGAGGACGCCCGCTGCGGCGACCGATCTGTCGCTCCTTGCGCAAGGGCCGGCATTATTGCAGGGCTGTTTGCAAGGTATTGCAGAATGTTTCGGCAAGGGCTAGCGTGCGGGCCAATCAGCGACCAGAGGAAGGCCGTCGATGAAACCGCCGCCGATACCGCGCAAGAACGTGCTGGCCCTCGTCTTCCTACTCATACTCACCCTGGTCGGCGCACCCGTCGCGGTGCGGCCCACCGCTGCGGCCGCCGGTCCGGCCGGCAGCGCCGCAGGCGCCGCAAGCTGGCAGGCCGAGCCCTCCGCCACTGCCCTGCTCGCCGCCGGAACCAACCGCACGCGGGCCGAGCAGTTCTACTTCGTCCTGCCGGACCGGTTCGCCAACGGCGACCCGAGCAACGACCGGGGCGGCCTGACCGGAGACCGGCTGCGCACCGGCTACGACCCCACCGACAAGGGGTTCTACCACGGCGGTGACCTCAAGGGACTCACCGAACGGCTGGACTACATCGAGGGTCTGGGCACCACCGCCATCTGGCTCGCCCCGGTGTTCAAGAACCGGCCGGTGCAGGGCAAGGGCGACGACATCTCGGCCGGCTACCACGGCTACTGGATCACCGACTTCACCCAGGTCGATCCCCACTTCGGCAGCGCCGCCGACCTGAAGAAGCTGGTCCAGCTCGCCCACCGGCGCGGCATCAAGGTCTACCTCGACGTCATCGTCAACCACACCGCCGACGTCATCACCTACGCCGAGGACCGCTACAGCTATGTGGACAAGGCGACCGCGCCGTACCGCGACGCGCAGGGTCGGCCGTTCGAGGACAGCAACTACGCCGACGGCAGCCGCGCCTTCCCCGAGGTGAACGCGGACTCCTTCCCGTACACCCCGACCTTCGAGACCCCGGCGGACGCGAAGGTCAAGGCCCCCGCCTGGCTGAACGACCCGACCATGTACCACAACCGGGGTGACTCCACCTTCGCCGGTGAGAACAGCGAGTACGGCGACTTCTTCGGCCTCGACGACCTGTGGACCGAGCGTCCCGAGGTGGTCCGTGGGATGACGAAGATCTACGCCGACTGGGTGCAGTCCACCGGTGTGGACGGCTTCCGGCTGGACACGGTCAAGCATGTGAACCTGGACTTCTGGCCGCAGTTCAGCCAGGGCGTCAACCAGGCCGCGGCCCGCGCCGGCAAGAAGGACTTCTTCATGTTCGGCGAGGTCTACAGCGCCGACCCGGAGGTCACCTCCACCTACGTACGCCAGGGCGCCCTGCCCGCCACCCTGGACTTCGCCTTCCAGGAGGCGGCGCGCGGCTTCACCGCCAACGACGGCTCCGCCAAGGCGCTGGCCGACGTGTACGCCCAGGACGACCTGTACGCCGCCCGGGACACCCACGCCGGCCGGCTGACCACCTTCCTCGGCAACCACGACATGGGCCGGATCGGCTCGTTCATCGCGGGCGGCCCCACCGACCCGGCCACCCACCTGCGCCGCGACCAGCTCGCCCACGAGCTGATGTTCCTCACCCGTGGCCAGCCGGTGATCTACTCCGGGGACGAGCAGGGCTTCACCGGCGCCGGCGGGGACAAGGACGCCCGGCAGACCATGTTCGCCTCGCGGACCCCGGACTACCTCGACGACGACCTGCTGGGCACCGACCGTACCCACGCCGTCGACCAGTTCGACCGGACGCACCCGCTGTACCGGGCCATCGCCGAGCTGGGCAGCCTGCGCCAGGCGCACCCGGCGCTGCGCGACGGCGTGCAGGTCACCCGGTACGCCGCCGACGGCCCCGGGGTCTTCGCCTTCTCCCGGTTCGACCCGGACGACCGCACCGAGTACCTGGTGGCGGTCAACAACGCCGCGACCGCGCAGACTGTCACCGTGGACACCTGGTCGGCCGGTGCCACCTTCACCGGCATCTACGGCGCCACCGGCCGGCCGGTGGCCGCCGGTGACGGCAAGCTGACCCTGTCCGTGCCGCCGTTGTCGGCGGTGGTGCACCGGGCCGGCAAGCCCGTCGCGCTGCCCACCGCCAAGCCGACCATCACCATCACCACCCCGTCGCCGGACCAGCCGGTGGCCACCCGCGCGGCCGTTACCGCGCAGGTCGCCGGGGATCCGCTGGCCACCGTCACGGTCGCCGCCCGGGTCGACGGCGGGAAGTGGACGCTGCTCGGTTCCGCGCACCGCGCCCCGTACACCGTGCATCACGACCTGACCGGCCTGGCCGCCGGCACCCGGGTCGAGTACAAGGCGGCGGTCCGCGACGGTCGGGGCCGTACCGCGACCACCCGCTCCACCGGCACCGTGGGCACCCCGCAGCAGTCCGGCGCGTCCCGGGACTGGCTGGTCGTGCACTACCAGCGCCCGGACGGCGACTACGCGGACTGGGGCCTGTACACCTGGGGTGACATCGACCCGGCGTACGCGACCGAATGGCCGAAGGGGCAGCCGTTCGCCGGTACGGACGCCTACGGGCGGTTCGCCTGGGTGAAGCTCAAGCCGGGGGCGAAGTCGGTCGGCTTCCTGGTGGTCGACGCCGACGGGAAGAAGGACGTCGACCACGACCGGACCGTCGACGTCACGCAGACCGGTGAGGTCTGGGTCAAGCAGGGCGACCGGGCTACCTACCCGACCCGGGAGGAGGCCGCCGGCGAGCCCGCGCCGCCGGTCGAGGACGGGGTGGCGGTGATCCACTACCGCCGGACCGACGGCAACTACGACGGCTGGGGCCTGCACCTGTGGGACGGTGCGGCCAGCCCCACCGACTGGGCCAGGCCGATGCCGCCGACCCGGATCGACTCCTTCGGCGCCGAGTTCCGGGTGCCGCTGGCCGACGGCGCGACCGGGCTGAGCTACATCGTCCACTCCGGCGATGAGAAGGACCTCCCGCAGGACCAGCGGCTCGACTTCGCCGACGCTGGCCGGGAGGTCTGGCTGCTCGCTGCGACGCCGGGCCGGCTGCTGCCGCCGGTGGCGACCGGCGGCAGCACGGACACCGACATCGGCAAGCAGCGGGCGCACTGGATCGACCGCTCCACCGTCGCCTGGCGCACCGGCCCCACCGATGGCCGTGCGTACGCGCTGGTGACCGCGCCCGCCGGTGGGGTGCGCGTGGTCGACGGCGAACTGGTCGGGACGTACACCTCGCTGCCGCTGACCGCGCAGCGCAACGGGCTCACCGAGGCCCAGCGCGCGGCCTTCCCGCACCTGTGGGACCACCGGACCTTCACGCTCGACCGGCGAGACCTGGCCAAGGTGCCGGAGGCGTTGCGCGGGCAACTGCTGGTGACCGAGCGGGCCGTCGACGGCACGCTGCTCGGCGCCACCGGCGTGCAGCTACCGGGGGTGCTCGACGACGTGTACGCCCCGGCCACCGGGGCCAGCCTCGGTGCGACGTTCGCCGGGGGCGTGCCCACCCTGTCGGTCTGGGCGCCCACCGCCCGTACCGTCTCGCTGGAGCTGTTCGACTCGCCCACCGCGACCCCACGCACGGTGGCGATGCGCCGCGACGACCGCACCGGCGTGTGGTCGGTACGCGGGGCGCGCGACTGGTCCGGCAAGTTCTACCGCTACCGGGTGCAGGCGTGGCAGCCGGCCGCCCAACAACTGGTCACCGCCGCAGTGACCGATCCGTACTCGGTGGCGCTGGCGGCGAACTCCACGCACAGCCAGATCGCCGACCTGACCGACCCGAAGCTGGCTCCGGCGGGTTGGGCGTCGCTGCGCAAGCCGGCGGCCGTGCCGTCGGCCAAGGTGCAGATCTCCGAGCTGTCGGTACGGGACTTCTCCATCGCCGACAGCACGGTGCCGGCGCAGCGGCGGGGTACCTTCCTCGCCTTCACCGACCCGGCGACCACCGGTATGCGGCACCTGAAGGCCCTCGGTGACGCCGGGGTGACCCACCTGCACCTGCTGCCCACGTTCGACTTCGCCACCATCCCCGAACGCCGGGCTGACCAGCGGCAGCCGGACTGCGACCTGGCCGCCCTGCCGCCGGACTCGGACCGGCAGCAGGAGTGCGTCGCGGCGGTGAAGGACGCCGACGGCTACAACTGGGGGTACGACCCGCTGCACTACACCGTTCCGGAGGGTGGGTACGCCGTCGACCCGCACGGCGAGCGGCGTACCACCGAGTTCCGGCAGATGGTCGCCGGGGTCAATGCGGCGGGTCTGCGAGTGGTGCTGGACGTGGTCTACAACCACACCTCGGCCGCCGGTACCGACCCGAAGTCAGTGCTCGACCAGATCGTCCCCGGCTACTACCACCGGCTGCTCGACGACGGGGCGGTGGCGACCTCCACCTGCTGCGCCAACACCGCCCCGGAGCACGCCATGATGGGCAAGCTGGTGGTCGACTCAATGGTCACCTGGGCGAAGGCGTACAAGGTGGACGGCTTCCGCTTCGACCTGATGGGCCACCACCCCAAGGCGAACATCCTCGCGGTACGCGCCGCGCTGGACAAGCTGACCGTGGCCCGCGACGGCGTGGACGGGAAGAAGATCCTGCTCTACGGCGAGGGCTGGAACTTCGGCGAGGTGGCCGACGGGGCCCGGTTCGTGCAGGCCACCCAGGCCAACATGGCCGGCACCGGGATCGGCACGTTCAACGACCGGTTGCGCGACGCGGTACGCGGCGGCGGGCCGTTCGACGACAATCCGCGCCGGCAGGGCTTCGCGTCCGGGCTGTTCACCGACCCCAACGGCGACCCGGTCAACGGATCCGCCGCCGAGCAGCGGGCCCGGCTGCTGCACCAGCACGACCTGGTCAAGGTCGGGCTGGCCGGTAACCTGCGCGGATACCGGTTCACCGACTCCGCGGGCCGGGCGGTGACCGGTGCGCAGGTCGACTACAACGGTTCGCCGGCCGGCTACACCGACGCGCCGGGGGAGGCGGTCACCTACGTCGACGCGCACGACAACGAGATCCTGTACGACGCGTTGGCGTACAAGCTGCCGCAGGACACCTCGGCCACGGACCGGGCCCGGATGCAGGTGCTCGCCCTGGGCACGGTGGTGATGGGTCAGGGCGCCGGCTTCGTCACCACCGGCACCGAGCGGTTGCGGTCCAAGTCGCTGGACCGCAACTCGTACAACTCGGGAGACTGGTTCAACCAGATCCGCTGGAACTGCGCGCAGGGCAACGGGTTCGGCATCGGCCTGCCGGCGGCCGAGGACAACCGGGACAAGTGGCCGTACGCCCGGCCGCTGCTGGCCGACCCGAAGCTGGTCCCGGACTGCGCGGCGGTCGAGCTGACCGACGCCCGGTACGCCGAGCTGCTGCGGATCCGGGCCTCCTCGCCGGTCTTCGGCCTGCCCACCGCGCAGGAGGTGCAGCGGCGGGTCGCCTTCCCCCTGTCCGGCCGGGACGAAACCCCGGGCGTGCTCACCATGACCCTCGACGCTCACGGGCTCGGCGGGAAGTGGAAGTCGGTGACCGTGGTCTTCAACGGCACCCCGAAGGCGGCGGAGCAGACGGTGAGCGGGCTGCGCGGCGCGGACGTGGCGCTGCACCCGGTGCTGCGGACCTCGACGGACCCGGTCCTTCGGACTGCCTCGTTCGACCGGGCGAGCGGCACGTTCACCGTGCCGGCCCGCAGTGTGGCGGTCTTCGTCCAGCAGTAGCGCACACGGTTCGGCCCCCTGCCACCGCTGGTGGCAGGGGGCCGACCTTCCCCGGCTGGGCTGTCCGCTGAAGCTGCTCAGTTGAAGCAGTCTTCGACGGTGTTGGCGCAGTTGGTGGGGTCGTTGTCGGTGATGGTGGAGTCGTCGTCGAGCTTGACCTTGCCATCGTTG
>BIFP01000068.1 GCA_005402585.1 Micromonosporaceae bacterium KJ-029
CCGAACACGAGGCACTACACGCGATGACCCACCCGGTCACCGCACCCCTGAAAACCAGCTAACCAACTCTCCATCAAACCCGGGGCTTGACACTTCACGCGACCATCACAGACCTGATCCACGTCACGCCTGCCGATGCTGGTCCGGTCATCGACACTTTGCTTGCTGACCCCGATGTCGCAGTCCGCAAGGTTGCGGCATCTCTCCACGGCTACTGGAACGAACTTCGGGCTGAGCGCGCTCTTCCGCAGAACAGTCTCGCGCCGCACCGCAGGTCATGAGACACCACATGCCGCAGCCAGGCCGATCACCCAGTAGGCGAGGGAGCGCCACCCTGCCGAGGAGGCGATAACGCCATCTTCTGCCAGTTACGGAACACGAAGCGGTGTACCGACTTCAACCCGACCCATAGCGCGGGATACAGCGCGGCGCGGCCGAGCCCGCGGACTGTCACCGTCGTGGTCCGGGTGACCTGCGTGCCATGACCCGCAGGGGCCATCTCGAACAGATCCCCGAGATAGTCGACGTAGCGGTGGAAACCAAGATCCGTCGACTCCATATGGAATGCCAGCCGGGCCGGTGGCTCCCATACGGTGATCCGCTGCCGCACTACCCCCTGCTCCGAGACACACTGCCGGGCCGCGTCCACCTCGCCTGGGCCATCGGGCAACCGGCACATCGTCGGCCGAGGCGTACCCAGGTAGAACGCCGGGCACCGGGGCTGCAACTCAAGGCGTGAGTCGCAGAGTGCCGGCCACAACGCGTCGGGCGGGTGGGGCATCGTCCAGCGCGTACGCACGATCACGCCTCTGACGGTAAACCCGGCGTCAACGGCGGGAGATCATCTAGCCGGACGTGTTACCCACGTCCCGGGACTGATCTGTCACGCAGGTCCTGAGACCGGACACCACCGGAGACGCACTCCTCGCCGCCACCGCCGCCGCCATGGCGCGCGAGCGACGAACCATCGGCCGCGAAGAACTCGCCCACGAACTCAGGTCCACCCCTGCTGGCATCACGCCGGTTGCCGCTTGACCTGGCAGGAGAAAAGGACTCTGACCTTGGACGACGAACTGATGACCGTTCCGGAGGTACTTGCCGCGCTCAACAACGTCTCGCGTAGGGACGTTCTATCGCTGGCGCGAACTCGGCATCGCCCCGGCCTGCATCCGGCTTCCCAATGGGGAGCTTCGGATATCAAAGAGGGATCTCCGGATCTGGCTGGAGCAGCGACGCGAGGTGGCGGCGTGAAGTCTCGCCGCGTCCGCATCTGGGCGATCAAGACCAACACCCCGGAAGGTGGCCGGCCGAAAACGGGGAAGCGGTCGTACACGGTTCGTTGGGTGGTCGCCGGCCGCGAGAAGTCCCGGACGTTCGTCACGCGGGCACTGGCTGACAGCTTCCGATCCGACCTGATGCAAGCCACCAACCAGGGCGAGGGGTTCGACGTCTTGCTCAAGGTCTACGCCAAGTGCATCGACGGGGAAGAGGCCACCGTCAACGGCCGGATCGACGAGGCGCTGACCGGCGTTGTCTGGCCCGTATGATCATTCCGGATCTTGCCCTGGACATCCCGCCTGACCTGGGCAGACGCCCGCAAGATCATTCCGCGTATGTTCCGCGACCTACGACAAACAGCCGCTTTCAGTCGCCTACGGCTGCACATGACGATCAATCGGGCGCTGTGCGTATTGCCAGTTCAGTAAGCGTTTTGGCTGATCTTCGAGGTGCCCCCGGCAGGATTCGAACCTGCGACACACGGTTTAGGAAACCGATGCTCTATCCCCTGAGCTACGAGGGCGCGAGGGCACAGTCTAGCGACCTGGGAGTTCACCTGGGGTGGCAGGGAGTGGCCCAGGTTCACCCACGTCACCCGCACCCCTGTTCTCCCAGCCCAGGACCACAGCTCGAGCACACGAACCCTGGTTTGCGACCAGCGGTCGGCCACGGTGACCCGCGCTGGCACCGGCTGCCCCGGGTTGGCATCCGCTGGAGAGCACACACCGCGCACATCACCCAAGAGTGCGTGGTCGGGACTGCGGTGGCGAGGACGTCGAGGGCTCAGGGCAGCCGCGCCCAGCAGCCCGCCTATACCGACTGCACCATGCTGCGGCCAAGGTAATCGTCTCCGTCGCTGATGCCGGGCAGGACGAAGTAGTACCCGCCGCCGAACGGCAGCGTGTACCGCTCCAGCGCCTCGCCCGCGAGTCGCCGCTGGATGGTCGTGAAGCCCCTGTCCACGTCTCGTTGAAAGCAGATGAATATGTGGCCGACGTCCTGGGTGCCGGCCACCTCGGGGCTGCGGCGGTAGGAGTAGCCGCGGCGCAGGATCCGATACTGATCACTCTCCGCGGTACGCGGGTTCGCCCGTCGGATGTGCGCGTCCAGCGGGATCACCCGTCCGTCTGGGTCGGCCGGTAGTCGGGCTCGTCCGACTCGTACGATTGCCCGAGAGGTGCGCCGGTCTCCTTGCTGCGCCCGAACACCCGCTCATGTTCCTCGGTCGACTCCGAGTCCCACGTCTGCATCGCCAGCCGGATCAGCCGGACCACCTGGTAGCTGCCACCGACGCACCAGACGGGTTCGTCGTCACCGGGCTGCACCCACACCAGCCGCTCCATCAGCTCACGGTCGGTCGGGCACACGCAGCCATACCCACCGCTCCGGGCATCAGGGTCTACGGCCACCAGGGCCGTGCCCGTTCAACCAGCCCGCCCGCGAGGCGGGAAAGTGGGTGGGCACCTCGAGGCTCAGCCACGATCACGGCGGAACACACACAGCCATCCCCACTCCCCGCCCTGCCGGCGCGGCAACCTCGAGCCTGCCGCCGTCACCGGCCGGCACCTCGGACACAATGTGCGGGACCCACGCAGCATGCTCCACCGAGCGCGGGGCAGGCGTACGGCATGGTGGCCCATCACGGCTGGTCGCCGGCCGCCGTTCCGAGACCGGCCTGATTCCTACGCCAACCACCGGTGCAGCGACTTGAATAGCGGTGTGCAGGTCAGCAAGGACGGGCGGGACTGGCGCGTCGGCGCCGCCGCCGACGTGGGCTGGATCGCTGGTCACACCACTGCCGGCGTCTCGATCACCACCGCCATCCCGCCGGTCTTCGACGCCTACGCCACCACGTACCAGACCGACGACGCGACCGCCGCCGCCTACGAGCGGGCCCTTATCGAGGACCTCACCACGCACACGCCCGCCCAGCCCTGGTGGCTGGCCTACCTCGACACCGGCGCCCACGACGTCGTCTTCCCCCACGCCCCGAGGGTGTTCCTCTACTGGAACTGGCCGTACGTGCTGGTCCAGGCCGGCCCCGAGCAAGCCCTCACCTGGCGGACCGGCGGTCACATCCGCCACCCGCACGGCGCGCTACCCGACCTGTTCTTCCCCGCCGACCGGTCATGGCTGGTCTCCGCGCTCTGGGACGACACCTGGACCTGCGTCGGCGGCCCGAGACCCGTGATCCACGCCCTTCAACGCGACCCCGTGGCCAATGCCCGCCAGGTCCGACCTGACGAAGATGCGCTGCCACCGGGGCTGACCCGCGAGTGACGACCCACGCCCGGGCAGCGGTCAGCCTCCGATCATGGCTAACGCCCCCACTTCTCGGCAGGACGGCAGTCGCTGGTCGGTTTGCCGTAGATCCGCTTCCCGTCCGGGCCCGCGTAGCAGTGCTCGAGTTGGTCTTCGGCCTGGAACAGCGGACGCCTGTCGATCTCCGTTCCGTGGACGTCGTAGCTGACCAGTTCAGGGTCGTTGCCGGCCTTGAGTCTGGCGTCGCTGGTCATCAGGCCGAACGCGCCTTCGGAAAGTCGTGCTGTGGTGGTGTGGCCGTCACCGTGGTCGAGCACGAGCCGGTGGACGCGCCCGCTGACCCGGCCGCTGACGTTGACGTCCCCGCCGTCGAACTCGGTGGAGGTCAGCAGCAGCCGCTGCACCGGCCCGGGCAGCCAGGCACCGTGCGGCCACGGCTCGGTGGCGCCCCCGCCGGACTCCCGGGGTGTTCCCGCCCACTCCACGTCGCAGGTGGCGTAGCCGACGTCGTTCATGAACAACACCAGTGCGCGGTCACCTCGCTCGGTGGCCACCGCGAGGTCGGCCAGGGACACCGGGACGGGTTGCTCGCTCGGGTTCTGCCGGGTCTGCCGTTGCGGGGAGTTCCACTGCAGACACCGCTCGGCCGCGTCCCGCAGCGTCGGCGACAGCTCCCCGGGCCCCATGGCCAGCACCTGCACGGTCGATCGTTCCGGCCGGTCCCACACCACCGCCGCGGCACCGGACGCCACGGCCAGCAGCACCGCCGCGGCCATGGCGATCCGCAGTCGTGGGGTACGCGCCGGAGGCGGGCTCACGAAGCCGAGGATCCGGGCCCGCATCGCGCGCGCCGCCTCCGGCGGCAGGTCCCGCTCTACGGGCAGGTCGAGAATGTCGTTCACCGCTTCCCCTCCTGAATCTCCTCCGGCATCAAGCGGGCCAGGCGGCTGCGCGCCCGACTGACCCGGGACCGCACCGCCACCTCGCTGATGCCCAACGCGGCTGCCGCGTCCGGGTACGACACGCCGGACCACAGGCACAACGCCACCGCCTCCCGCTCGGCCGGCGGCAACCCGCGGACCACCGAGAGGACCTCGCCCATCCGCCGCTCGTCGTCGAGCCGCGCGGAAACCTCGTCTGCGAGGTCACCATCGGCGTACCGCTCCGCCGGCAGGCGCCGTAGCAGCGCCAGCCACCGGCGCGCCGACCGCCACTCGGAGCGGACCGCGTTGGTGGCGACGACCAGCAACCACGGCAGCGCCGATCCGTCCACCAGCCGGGCGTCATGGCGGCGGCGCCACGCGACCAGGAACGTCGCCTGAGTGACGTCCTCGGCCGTCGACCACGACCCGGTCAGCCGGAACGCGTGGTTGTAGACTGGGCGGGAGTACCGGTCGAAGAGCCGACCGAACGCCGTCTCGTCACCGGCGGCGATCGAGGACCACAGTTCCTCGTCCGACGGCCGTACCTGATGCCTCACACCACACTATGGCCGCTCACGCCGACTCTGTTGCAGGTCACGGCGCACCTCTTGAACGAAAGCGGCGGACAGCCAGCGCGCGGGATCCGCCGTGCACGTATCCCGCCGCACCGACGGCGAAGATCGTGACGGCGGTGAGCCAGGACGCTGAGGTGGTGGAGGGCTGGATCGGCCAGGCCCAAGCCGCGACGGTGGCGCCGGTCTGGCGTGGAGCGGCGGCGTAGACGGCGCTCACGTAGACGAAGGCGGGCAGCCACGCCAGCCGCGCGCCGAGCAGCACTGCGCCGCCGGCGACCAGTCCGATACAACCGAGAGTGTTGCGCACCAGTGCATGGGCGCCAAATGTGTGGGAGTCCCGCAGCCCGGCCAGGCTGAGCGCCATGGCGGTGACGAGGGCGGCGACGAGCAGGTGACCGGCTCGCCAGGCCCGCCACGGCAGGGGTGTGCTGCGTTCGAGGTCCTCGTCGGCGCCGGCGAGGGTGGGCCCGAGCAGTAGTGCGGCCAGCAGCGGTGCGAGTGCGACCACGGGGATGCGGGCGGCGGGTCCGTCGAAGTAGGGCCTGCTGGCGAGCCAGGTTCCGGCGGCCCAGGCCAGCAGCGTGATGACGCCGACACCGGCGAGGAACGTGGGAGCGCCCCGGGAGCTCAGGTGCAGCGTGATCGGCCGGCCGGTCACGGCTGCTCGCCGAGGCGAATCAGTGCCGGGATGTCGCATCGGTGGGAGGCGTCGAGGTAGGCGGCGAACCAGGAACGCTGCGCTGGCTCTGGTAGTGCGCGGAGCCTGGTGAGGGGCACGTCGTCCGGGGTGGCTGCCTCGTCGAGCATCCAGTCGGTGGCCAGGGTGTCGGCCCGGTACACCCGCTGGTCGATGCTGCGCACCCCGAACGGGTCCTCGCATCTGGCCCGGGTCACCTGCCGGAAGTCCGCCCGCAGGCTCTTCCGGCTGGCCAGACCGCCCAGCGCGGTGGACTGGTAGTCGAGGCTGAGCCAGACCGTGCCGTCGTCCCGTTCGATGGACTGGCCGGCCGGCTGGGCGGCCTGGTCGACCGCCCGCCGGGGCGCTCCGGGTATCCCGTCGAGACGTCCCAGGATCGGCTGCACAACCTTGGTGACGTCATCGAGCAGGAAGGCGTTGATCCGGGAGAGGCACACCTGCGGGTCGCTGCTCGTGCATACCAGCTCGACCGCGGCCGGGTCGGCGGGGAGGCGGTAGGTGCCCGGGCCGGTGGTGATCGGCACGGCGGCGGCGATGGCGAGTCCGCCGGCCAGCAGGGCTGCGCGCCGCTGCCGTGCGGCGGCGGCGAGCAGCAGGACCGTCAGGGCCACCAGCCAGGCTGCCTGCAACGCGGTGACGCGGCCGGGGACGAGCGAGTACACCGCCCAGCCGGCGTAGACCGGTGAGAG
This sequence comes from Micromonosporaceae bacterium KJ-029, assembly GCA_005402585.1. Taxonomy (GTDB): domain Bacteria; phylum Actinomycetota; class Actinomycetes; order Mycobacteriales; family Micromonosporaceae; genus Micromonospora. The sequence goes on from BIFP01000068.1 coordinate 6,425, forward strand.
CCAGGCGGCGGGCGTGCCGTCCCAGTAGGTGACGACGGCCAGGCCCAGGTAGGTGGCGAGGCCGGCGATCGGGGCCGCCACCCGCAGCGGGACGAGCCGGCCGACGAGGATGCCGACCGCGGCGGCGGTGGCCAGGGCGAGGACACCGACGGTCAGCGTCCACCACCAGCCTCCACCGGCGTACGTCGCGACCCGCGCGATCAGCACCGCCGCTCCGGCGAACGCGACCAGCAGTCCGGCGGCGCCGGCCACGGTGACGGCGAGCCAGGCCACCACCAGTGGTTGCCAGCCCGGGCGGGGGGTCGAGGCGATCAGCTCGTCGATGTCGCGCCGCCGTTCCCGGCCGGACTGCCACGCCCCGGCAGCGATCATGAGAGCGCACAGGATCAGCAGCGACACCCGCAGGTAGTTCGCGAGGCCCGCCCACCGGCCGGCCCAGTCGTCCGGGTGCACGGCCAGCATCCACACTCCGGCGCCGAACATCGCCGCAGCGGCGAAGGGCGCCGTACCGCGGCGTAGCTCCACCCTCAGCGCGCGCCTCACCGCGGTGCCGTCCGCGCGCCGCGCAGCACCGCCGTGTAGCCCCGCTCGATGGGGGAGTCGCCGCTGTCGCCGTCCCCACCGGCGGCGATCAATTCGTCGGGCAGGCCGGTGAAGACCAGCCGCCCGCCGTCGAGCAGGTTCACCCGAGTACACGCCGCCACGATGTCCTCGACCAGGTGCGTGCTGACCAGGACCACGGCATCCAGGCCCAGCTCCCGCAGCAGCGCCCGGAACTGCACCCGCTGCTCCGGGTCCAGACCCGCGGTCGGCTCGTCCAACAGCAGCAGCCGCGGGTCGTTCACGATGGCCTGGGCGATGCCGGCGCGGCGCAGCATCCCGCCGGAGAGGTGCTTCATTCGATCGTCGGCGCGCTCCAGCAGGCCGACCCGCTCGATCGCCCGGTCCACCGCCAGCGGAATCCGCGCCGGCGGCATCTCCTTCAGCCAGGCGAAGTACTCGACGAACTCCCGGACGGTGAAGCGCGGGTAGAACCCGAACGCCTGCGGCAGGTAACCCAACTGGCGGCGCGCCTGCCGCAACGCCGGGGGGTTCCCGATGTGGTGGCCCAGCAGCCGGACCTCACCCCGGTCGGGGCGCAGCACCGTGGCCAGGACCCGCATCAGGGTGGTCTTGCCGGCTCCGTTCGGGCCGAGCAACCCGTGCACCCCCACGCCCAGCTCGAGGTCCAGGTCGTCGAAGACGACTCGCTTGCCGTAGCTGACCCGCAGGCCGTCGACGCTCACCGTCGTCATGCCGGTTGCCTTCCCACCTGTTCCCGACGCACATACACCACCACCGCGGCCACCGCGGTGACGCCCAGCCAGCCCGGGCCGCTGGACACCAGGACCGCCAGACCGCCGACCGGCGGGGCCAGCACCACCACCGCCCACGCCCCGGCCACCACGAGCGCGGCGTACGCGGGCTCGATCAGTGAGCCGAGCGCCAGCGTCAGGGCGGTCAACGCGACACAGGGAAGCAGCCACAACCCCGGCGTACCGATGCCCGTCACCGCACCAGCCAGGACCGCGACGGGCGCCGCGACCGTGAGCACCGCCAGCGTGCGCCACAGCACGATCCGCAGACCGCCCTGCGGTGTCCCCGCGATCAGCTCGTGCAGTGGATCAGTTCGCGGCCCGTACGACAGGGCCGTACCGACAGCAGGCAGCGCAGGCGCGATCAGCAGGAGCAGCCACGGCGGAACCACCGCCGGGCTGACCGCCAACCCCGCGGTGAGCACCCCGGTGACGGCCACCGACAGAAACCACGCCGCCCGCGCCGCAGGCCCCGCACCCACCAACACCCTGATACGACGCCACCCGGTCGCCCGCCGCACCCGCCCCTGCATCGGCAACCGGCCGCCCAAAGCCACCGCGACCGCCTCCACCACCAGAGCCGTCGACGCGTCCGATGCGATGCCCGTCCGGCAGCCCGCACAACGGTCGAGGTGCGCCTCCACCGACCACGCGTCCACGTCAGCGAGACGCCCCTCGGCATACGCCGCCAGCACCACGGCGTCGACGTGGAACCCGGTCACGACAGCGCCTCCCGCAACTCGCGGCGCGCCCGCATCGCCCGGGTCTTCACCGTGCCCTCCGGCACACCCAGCAACACCGCGGCCTCGCGCACCGTCAGGCCGTCCAGCACCGTCGCCTGCAACACCGCCCGCAACTCCGGAGCCAGCCGGTGCAGCGCACGCTCCAACTCGGCGTCATACGCGCCCGCCAAGGCCTCGTCCTCCGCCGACGGAGACCACGCCAACACGTCGTCGCCCGGCGCCCCCACACTGTGCGGACGAGCCAACGCACGCCGCCGCGCGTCGATCAGCCGACCGGCCGCCACCGACCACAGCCAGCCCACCGCCGCACCGTCCCCGCGGTAGCCGGCCGCGGCCCGCCACACCGTCAGAAACGTCTCCTGCACCACCTCCCGGACCAACTCCGGATCACGGCACCGGCGGCGCAGACGCAGCACCAACCACGGTGCGTTACGCGCATACAGCACGTCGAACGCCTCGCGGTCACCCTTCCCGACGAGGCGCAACAGCTCCTCGTCGTCCACGTCCATCACGCAAGGTTAGGACGCATCACACGGCGAAACGGTTCTCTCCACCGCGCCACACGCACTGCGAACACCCATGACGGTCTCCGTTCTCTACGCTGCTCCCATGGCAGCGTGTCCCGAGCTGACCAGGCCGCTCCCGCACGCGGGGTCCGGTCACGGTCTCTCCGGGGCAACCCCGGGGACGCGATACTCACCTCGGCACCACACCACAGGTGCGTCGGCACGCTCCGCGAGCCTGTGCACCCGCACGACCGGGCATCGTCGGGACACGCTGCCACCATCGGCCCGATCGTGACCACCATTCACGCCCTTGCCACCGCGCTCGCCGACGCGTTCCTCGCCGGCGACGGCTGGCGCCGCGCCGATCTCGTCGACCAGGGTGGGCTCGTCCTTGGGGTCCGGCGGCGGTGGCTGTGGCCGGTCACGGACGCGGTGCTGGTGGCCTACCCGCGCCCGCCTACGGACCGGCCACGCGAGCTGGCCTCGTTCCTGAGCACCCTCGACCCGCTCCGCGCGGCAGTCGCCACCGCCCGCCAGCACAACCGGCCGATCGTCATCCACGCGCGGCCCGTGACACCGACCCGCACCGTCCGCCGACCCTGGCCCACCCCGGTCATCGACACCGTCAGCGACCTGGCAGCGATGCTCGACCTGAGCCTCGAACACCTCGACTGGTACGCCGACCGACGCGCCATGAACCGACGCGCCACCGCCCACCGGCTACACCACTACCACTACCGCTGGACCGACCACGGCCGCCTGATCGAGGCACCCAAGTCCCGGCTCCGCGCCCAGCAACGCCGGCTCCTCACCGAGGTCCTCGGCCCCATCCCGGTCCACCCCACTGCCCACGGCTTCGTACCCGGCCGCTCCGCACACACCTTCGCCGCCACCCACGCCGCACAGCCGGTCGTCGTCCGGATCGACCTACTCGCCTTCTTCACCCACATCCCCGCCACCCGCGTCTACGGCCTGTTCCGCACCGCCGGCTACCCCGAACCAGTCGCCCACACCCTCACCGGACTCTGCACCACTCGCACCCCGCACCCCGTCCTCCGCCGCGCACCCACCGACCTGCCCCACCGCGCGACGCGGCTCGCGGCGCTGCGCACCGGCCACCTGCCCCAAGGCGCGCCGACCTCACCCGCACTGGCCAACCTGTGCGCCTACCGACTCGACCGACGCCTCACCGGCCTCGCCGACGCCTTCGAGGTCACCTACACCCGGTACGCCGACGACCTCGCCTTCTCCGGCGACCTCACCACCCGCCGAGTCGACGACCTGATCGCCGCCGTCAGCGACATCGCCTTTGACGAAGGCTTCCGAATCCACCCGGACAAAACCCGCATCCGCGGCCGAGCCGACCGGCAACTCCTCGCCGGACTCGTCGTCAACCAACACCCCGCCACACCACGCGACGAATACGACCAGCTCCGCGCCATCCTCCACAACGCCGCCCGCACCGGCCTCGCCATGCAGAACCGGACCGGCCACCCCGATTTCGCCCAATACCTCATCGGACGTGTTCTCTGGGTCAGCCATCACCACCCGGCACGCTCGGCCAAACTCGCCACGCTGCTGGCCCAAGCTCTTGCGGCACCGTAAACTGACGCGGCGCCGCAACGTCGCCGGATCTCGGCAAGGACACGTCGGACCGACCGAAGCATGGCCTGAGCAGGACTTACGCCTGTTCTGCTGATCTTCGGCAAGCGAGCACAGCAACGCGCATGTGCGACCCACTAACGTCAGGGCAGAATAGGAACCCGCAGGTAGCGAGCCTCCGGATACACATAGAGCGTCGTCTTAGGAAACCGTTGCTCTATCCCCTGAGCTACGAGGGCGCGAGCGCCCAGTCTAGCGGCCGGCGGGTTGACCCTCGTGGCAGGGAGTGGCCCGCGACGATGCCTGCCGTGGACCAGCATCCCGGTCGATATGGGTCACATCCTCCGCCGCCCGGGCGCTCGCTCGGCGGCGCTGCGGCACATATACCCCCGAGGGGTATATGGTGGCGGTGAGGAGGCGATGAGATGTCCCACGACGCCCATCACCACGACAGTGACAAGCACGCTGACACGAACGACCCCCACCACGGCGGGCATGGCGGGCACGACAAGCACGCCGGGCACGACCCGGAGGCGTTCCGCCGCAAGTTCTGGCTGAGCCTGGCGCTGACCGTGCCGATCGTGGCCACCAGCCACATGGTGATGGATTGGTTCGGCTACCGGCTGGACTTCCCCGGGATCGGCCTGGTGGGGCCGGTCCTCGGCACGGTGGTGTTCGCGTACGGCGGCTGGCCGTTCCTCGAAGGCGCGGTGCGCGAGGTCCGGGACCGCGCGCCGGGCATGATGCTGCTCATCGCGATGGCGATCAGCGTCGCCTACCTCGCGTCGTTGGCGACCGCGCTCGGCGCGTTCGACCTGGACTTCTGGTGGGAACTGGCCGCGCTGGTCACGATCATGCTGCTCGGACACTGGCAGGAGATGAAGGCGATCGGCCAGGCGCGGGGCGCCCTGTCGGCGCTGGCCGCGTTGTTGCCGGACGACGCGGAGCGGCTCGGCGCGGACGGTCAGCCGGTGCGGGTGCCGGTGGCCGACCTGCGCGTCGGTGATGTGGTCCTGGTGCGGCCGGGTGGGCGGGTCCCGGCGGACGGGCGGATCGTCGACGGTCAGGCCGAGATGGACGAGTCGATGATCACGGGTGAGTCGCGGCCGGTGGCCCGTTCGGCCGACGACCGGGTGGTGGCCGGCACGGTGGCCACCGACGCGGCGCTCCGGGTCCGGATCGAGGCGGTCGGTGACGACACCGCGCTGGCCGGCATCCAACGGCTGGTGGCGCAGGCGCAGCAGTCCAGCGGCCGGGCACAGGTGCTGGCGGATCGCTTCGCCGCCTGGCTGTTCTACATCGCCACCGCCACCGCCGCGGTCACCCTGGTGGTGTGGTCCGCGCTGGGCAATCTGGACGAGGCTGTCGTTCGTACGGTGACGGTGCTGGTCATCGCCTGCCCACACGCGCTCGGCCTGGCCATCCCGTTGGTGATCGCGCTGTCCACGGCGGTGGCCGCGAGGGGCGGCATCCTGGTCAAGGACCGGCTGGCGCTGGAGCGGATGCGCACCGTGGACACGGTGCTGTTCGACAAGACCGGCACGCTGACCCGGGGCGAGCACGCGGTCACCGGCGTCGCCGCCACCGCCGGAACCGGCGAGCAGGAGGTGCTCGCCGTCGCGGCGGCGGTGGAGGCCGACAGTGAGCACCCGTTGGCCCGGGCGATCGTGGCCGCCGCCGACCAGCGGGGCGGCCGGCGGACGGCGACGGGATTCCAGTCGCTGACCGGCCGTGGGGTACGCGCCGAGGTCGAGGGCGCGACGTACGCGGTGGGCGGCCCGGCGCTGCTGCGGGAGTTCGACGCCACGGTCCCCGAGGATCTCGCCCGGCACCAGCACGAATGGTCCGGGCGGGGTGCCGCGGTGCTGCACCTGCTTCGGCTGCACGACGGCCGGGCCACCGTGCTCGGCGCCCTCGCGCTGGAGGACGAGGTACGGCCGGAGGCCCGGCAGGCCATCGCCGACCTGCGAGGGCAGGGCGTCCGCAAGATCGTGATGATCACCGGGGACGCGCGTCCGGTCGCCGAGGCGGTCGCCGCCGACCTGGGGTTCCGTTCGGGCGAGGACGAGGTCTTCGCCGAGGTGCTGCCGGCGGACAAGGACGACGCGGTGGCGGACCTGCAACGGCGGGGGCTGCGGGTGGCGATGGTGGGCGACGGGGTCAACGACGCTCCGGCGCTGGCTCGGGCCAACGTGGGTATCGCGATCGGCGCGGGTACCGACGTGGCCATCGAGTCCGCCGGTGTGGTGCTCGCCTCGTCCGACCCGCGCGGCGTGACCGGGGTGATCCGGCTGTCCCGGGCGGCGTACCGGAAGATGATCCAGAATCTGGCCTGGGCCGCCGGCTACAACGTGGTCGCGCTGCCCCTCGCCGCCGGTGTCCTGGCCTGGGCCGGGGTGGCGCTGAGCCCGGCGCTCGCGGCGGTGCTGATGTCGGCCTCCACGATCGTGGTGGCGCTCAACGCCCAACTGCTGCGCCGGGTGCGCCTGCGCCCGCAGGACTGAGAGCAGCGGGTCCGCGGCGGTACCGGGCGGTCTGAGCACTCGGTGTGCCGGTGGTCGGTCCGGGAAATTTCGTACAAGACCGGGGCGGTACGCGGCGGTGAGACTCGAACGCATGGAAACCGGCACCGAGCCCGTACGCTTCGACACCAAGATCGCGGTCCTGCTCCGCGACGACCTGCTGAACTGGCAGCGGCTCAACATGACGGCGTTTCTGGTCAGCGGTATCGGCGGTGCGGTGCCCGAGGTGATCGGCGAGCCGTACGCCGACGCCGACGGCACGCCCTACCTGCCGATGTTCCGGCAGCCCGTGCTGGTCTTCGCCGGTGGCAAGGAGACCCTGACCGCCGCCCACCAGCGCGCCGTCGCGCGCGGGCTGCCGCTGTCGGTCTTCACCTCGGACCTGTTCCGGACCGGCAACGACCGGGACAACCGGGCGGCGGTCCGCGCGGTCGGACGCGACCACCTCGACCTGGTCGGACTGGCCGTGTACGGCCCGAAGACCGCGGTGGACAAGGTGTTCAAGGGCGCCCGGATGCACCCGTGAGGTGACCGGGCGATCCGGCTCACCCAGCGCTGGATCGGCGGGTGGGCCGCGGCGCCCCCGGAGCGTACTGCCCGGGGTTGAAGCCGAGGATCCGTTTGAAGTGCCGGCTCAGGTGGGCCTGGTCGTAGAAGCCCGCCTCGACGGCCACCTCCCGGGCCGGCACGCCCTCCCGCAGCAGCCGCCGGGCCAGCTCGACCCGGCAAGAGATCACGTACTGGTGCGGCCCGAGGCCGAAGGCCGCGGAGAAGGCCCGGACCAGGTAGGTCGGATGCGCGTGCAGGATCCGGGCCGCCTCCCGCAGGGTCACCCCTGGCACGAAGCGCTCGTCCAGCAGTTCGCGGAGGCGGCGGGCGACGCGTGGATCGTGCACCGCCGGTGCCCCGGGCGTACGCCGGGCGAGGTGCGCCCGGAGCCGCTCGGAGACGAAGGCGAGGTGCACCTCGGCCGCGAACTCGTCGCCGGGCTCGGCCAGTCGCGCGTGCAGCAGGTCGATCCGCCGTCGCAGGGCCGTGTCGTCGAACGCCGGCCGGTCCACGGCGCGCCCGATCAGGCGCTCACCGAACTGCCCGGGGTCGAGGTACAGCACCCGCTTGCGGAACCCGTGCGGGGTGGCCGGGCAGCCGTTGTGCGCGACCTCCGGCGGCAGCAGGGTGACCACCTGCCGGAACGCACCGTGCTCGTGGCGCTCGAGGTCGTACCTGACGATGCCGTCGTCGACCACGAGCAGCGTCCAGGTGCCGTGGGTGTGCATCGGATAGGCGTGGTCGGTGAACTGCGCGTGCAGCACTTCGGTGATTCCGGCGACCGAGGGGGACCAGACCCGTACCTGCTGCGACCGGACCACCCGGTCAGGGTACGGGCCCGGCCGGATAGGCGCGGGTCTCGGCGGCCTTCACCGCGGCCCACACGGGCTGCCCCGGGGTCAGCTTCAGCTGGGCCGCGGCGGCCGGGGTGACGTCGGCGGCCACCTCGATCGGGCCGGTGAGCTGGATCCGCAGGTTGTCGCCGTGGCGCTGGATGCCGGCGATGGTGGCCGGCCAGGTGTTGCGGGGACTGCCGTCGGGCTGCCGTGGGTGCAGGGCGACGGCCGACGGCGGGAAGGCCACGAAGACCTCACCGTCGTACGGGTCGCCGGTGGTCAGCCGGAACTCGTCGGCGAGCAGGATGCTGTGCCCGGTGGCGTGCCCCCGGTACAGGTTGAGCCCGACCAGGCGGGCCACGTAGTCGGTGCGGGGTTGGGCGGTGATGGTGGCGGCGGTGCCCTCCTGGACGACCTGACCGTGCTCGATGATCACCAGCCGGTCGGCGAGCACCAGGGCGTCGAGCGGGTCGTGGGTGACCAGCAGCGTGGCCCCGGCGTGCGCGGCGAGGTGCTGTTGGAGCTGGGCCCGGGTGTCGAGCCGGGTACCGGCGTCGAGGGCCGCCAGCGGCTCGTCCAGCAGCAGCAGCGCCGGTTCGACGGCCAGCGCGCGGGCGAGGGCGACCCGCTGCGCCTGCCCGCCGGAGAGCTGCCGGGGCTTGCGGCGGGCGTGCTCGGTCAGCCCCATCCGCGCCAGCCAGTCGGCCGCCCGGAGCCGGGCCCGCTGCCGGTCCAGGCCGTGCCGGCGCGGGCCGAACGCGACGTTGTCCAGCGCGCTGAGGTGCGGAAAGAGCAGGTAGTCCTGGAACACCACGCCGATCGGGCGCCGCTCGGTGGGGATCCAGAGCCGCCGGCCGGGGTGGTCGAGGTCGCGGCCGGCCAGGGTGAGGTGCCCCGCCGAGAGCGGGAGCAGGCCGGCGAGCGTACGCAGGGCGGTGGTCTTGCCGGCGCCGTTGGGACCGAGCAGCGCGACGACCTCGCCCGGGTCGACGGTCAACGGCAGGTCCAGCCGGAAGGCGCCGCGCTCCACCACGAGGTGGGCGTCGAGCAGTGGCGCGCCGAGGTGGGGCGTGGCCCCGAGCATGGTCCGGCCGGCGGTCATGGTGCGCTGATCCAGCGGTCGCGGAGGCTGGCCAGGATCACCACGGAGACGGTGAGCAGGATGAGGCTGAGCACGATCGCGGCTTCCAGGTCGGTCTCCAGGGCCAGGTAGACGGCCAGCGGCATGGTCTGCGTACGACCGGGGTAGTTGCCGGCGAAGGTGATGGTGGCGCCGAACTCGCCGAGCGCGCGGGCCCAGCAGAGCACGGCGCCGGCGGCGATGCCGGGCGCGACGAGCGGCAGCGTGACGTGGGTGAAGGTGGTCCACCGTCCGGCGCCGAGGGTGGCGGCGGCCTCCTCGTACCGGGTGTCGGCCCCCCGCAGCGCCCCCTCCACGGCGATGATCAGGAACGGCATCGCGACGAACGCCTCGGCCAGGACGACCCCGGTGGTGGTGAACGGCAGGGTGATGCCGAACGTCGTGTCGAGCCACGAGCCGATCAGCCCTCGACGGCCGAAGACCAGCAGCAGGGCCACGCCGCCGACCACCGGCGGCAGCACGAGGGGGACCGTGACCAGGGCGCGCACCACGCGGCGGCCGGGGAACCGGACGCGGGCCAGCAGCCAGGCCAGGGGTACACCGAGGGCGAGGCAGAGCAGGGTGGCGAGGGTGGCGGTCTGCACCGACAGTCGTAGCGCGGTGAGTACGCCCGGCTCGGTGAGCCGCTGCGGCAGCGTGCTCCAGGGGGTGTGCACGAGCAGCCCGGCCAGCGGCAGCACGAGGAAGAGCAACCCGAGCGCGGCGGGCAGCAGCAGCGCGACCGGTATCCGGCCGGTACGTCTGGTGCGGGTCGGTGGCGCGACCGTGGTCGGCCGCGTCACCTCGCCGGTGGTGTGGGACACCGGCTACGACGCCTGGAATCCGGCCGCGGTGAGCACGCTGCGGCCGGTGTCGGCGAGGACGTACTCGACGAACGCCCGGGCGGCCGGCTTGTTGGCCGCGTCCTTCAACACGATGATCGGGTAGTCGTTGATCGCTCCGGCCGACTCGGGAAACTCGATGCCGTCGACGTCGGTTGCGGCGGCCCGCGCGTCGGTGCGGTAGACCAGTGCCGCGTCGACCTCGCCCAGCCGCACCTTGGACAGGGCCCCCTTGACGTCCTGTTCGAGAGTGACCGGGGTGAGTGCCACCCCGGCGGCGTCCAGGGCCTTGCGCGCCGCCGCCCCGCACGGCACCTGTTCGGCGCAGAGGGCAACCTTCACGCCGGGCTTGGTGAGGTCGCTCAGGCCGGTCACCCCGTCCGGGTTCCCCTTGGGTACGGCGATGACGAGCTGGTTGCGCACGAAGACGGTCGGTTCGCCGTCACCGTTGCCGGCGTCGGTGACCGTCGTCATGTTGACCGGCGCGGCGGAGGCGAACACGTCGGCGGGTGCGCCCTGGTTGATCTGTGTCGCCAGGGCGGAGCTGCCGGCGAAGCTGAAGGTCACCTTCACCCCCTGGTGCGCCGCCTCGAAGTCCTGGCCAATCCGGGTGAACGACTCGGTCAGCGACGCGGCGGCGAACACGGTCAACTCGCCGCTGATCCCGTCGCCGCCCGCCGGTGGGTCGGTGGAGTCGCCGCCACAACCGGTCAGACCCACCACCGCGAGTACGGTGAACGCGGCCAGGGTGGCGCGGAACCGTGTTGCTCTCACGAGTTGGCCCTCCCTCTGCTGCCGACCGTCGCGGTGGGTTTCTCCACGACGACCGTGGTTGACTTGATCACTGCGACGGCCACCGAACCGACCTCCAGGCCGAGGTGGTCGACCGCCTCGCGGCTCATCAGTGACACCAGCCGGAACGGGCCGGCCTGGATGTCCACCTGCGCCATCACCGCGTCCTTGACCACGGCGGTGACGATGCCGCGCAACCGGTTACGCGCCGAGGATTCGTCCGAGCGGCCGCCCGGGTCAGCGGCCTGCGCGCGGACGAACGCGGCGAGGTCGACGCCATCGATCACCCGGTGGCCGTGCTCGTCGCGGCCCGCGACGAGCCGCCCGGCGTCCACCCAGCGCCGCATCGTGTCCACGCTGACCCCGAGCAGCTCGGCCGCCTCGCCCATCCGAAACATCGTCACGACGGCCATCGTAATGGGCCGCAACTGCGGTCAAGAAGTGGCTGAATGAGTCGCATCTTCGATGGAGTGGTCCGTCTCGGTGGCCGCAACTGCATGCCGTAAACATGCCGGCGGGGTTCTTGTTCACTTTCGCGCCGACGACAAGCGCGAGATCCCGGGCGGTGGGGGTGGGGGGTCGGGGTGACACGGGTTACCGGGGCGGGTGGAACTTCCTGACAGTCGGGGCCGACCAACCTCATGACGTCGACTCTCGAGGGGAAGTTCATGCCCAGCACGTCTGCGCCCAGCCGGCTCGTGCGCCGGGGCCGTCCTCGCCGTGTTCGCCGCCGGCTGCGGGTCGCCCGACGGGGCGTCGACGACCGAGCCGAACCCGTCTGTGACGGCCTCCGCCTCGGCGCGCACCGCCGCCGGGGTGGTGGGCGTACGGGATCCCTGGGTGAAGGCCGCCGACGAGGGGATGACCGCGGCGTTCGGCACGCTGGTCAACGAGAGCGACGTCGACGTCACGCTGACCGGTTCCGGATCCTGCGCCGCCCGTACAACTACGATGGCGTACCCGCCGCCGACGGCACCGCCGACAGCGGCCTGATCTTCGCGTCGTACCAGGCCGACATCGCCAAGCAGTTCCTGCCCGTCCAGCGCCGGCTCGCCGAGCGGGACCTGCTCAACGAATGGACCACCCCGATCGGCTCCGCCGTCTTCGCCGTCCCGCCCGGTTGCCCGGAGGGTGGCTGGGTCGGCCAGCAACTGCTCGACTGACCAGGAGGATGACCGCCATGCCCATCCGGATCCGCCGCCCGTTCACCGCGGGTCTCCTCGCCGCCTTGCTGGCCGGGGCGGCACTGCTGCTCGGTCCGGTCTCCCCCGCGTACGCGCACAACGCCCTGCGCAAGGCGACCCCCGCCCAGGACGCCCGGCTGACCACCCCGCCGGCCGAGATCACCCTGGAGTTCATGCAGAAGCTGAACCCGAAGTTCACCACCATCACGCTCAGCGACGCCGCCGAGCAGAAGGTGGCCACCAGCGATCCGGAGGTGACCGGCACCAAGGGCACCATCACGGTCGACGCGCCACTGGCCAACGGCACCTACACGGTCGCGTTCCGGGTCGTCTCCACCGACGGGCACCCGGTGCAGGGGTCGTACCAGTTCACCGTCGCCGATCCCAGCGCGAGTGCCAGCCCGGAGGCGAGCGAGCCGGTGGCGACGCCCTCCGCGGCGCCGACCTCCGCCGTGCCGACCTCCGCCGCCGCGACCACCGCCTCGGCCAGCCCAGTCGCGAGCGACTCGACCGACGGCGGGCCTGGCACGCTGGCGCTGCTTGCCGGCGGCGGGGTACTCGTCCTCCTGGTCGCCGGCGCGGTCGTGTTCATGGTGCGCCGCCGTACCGCCGGCTGAGCACCCACCTTCCCGGGTGAGCCGGCCCGGCGGATCCTGGAAGCCAACGGATCGGCAGGTCCACCGCTAGGAACTACCTCAGCGCGTCCGCCCGGCGGCGGAACAGCACTCGTTCGCCGTCGTTGCGGGTCAGGGCGGCGGCCCGGAGGAACTCGTCCCGCGCCTCGTCGGCCCGGTCGAGCCGGGCAAGCAGGTCGCCGCGTACCGCCGGCAGCTGCGGGTAGGCGCGGAGGGCCCGCTCCTGCGCCAGCGCGTCGACCAGAGCCAGCCCCCGGGCCGGATCACCGGCCAGCCCGACCGCTGCGGCCCGGTTGAGCAGGACCACCGGGGACGGCTGGACATGGGCGAGGATCTCGTACAGGGCGACGATCCGGGGCCAGTCGGTGTCCTCCGCGCGGGTGGCCCGGGCATGGCAGGCGGCGATCGCGGCCTGCAGGGTGTAGCGGCCGATCCCCAGCGACTCGGCGCGGGCGAGCGCGGCCAGGCCACGCCGGATGAGCAACCGGTCCCACAGCCGGCGGTCCTGGTCGAGCAGGGGCACCGGCTGCCCGGCGGCGTCGACCCGGGCCCGCAGGCGGGACGCCTGGATCTCCATCAGGGCCAGCAGGCCGTGCGGCTCCGGCTCGTCGGGAAGCAGACCGGTGATGAGGCGCCCCAGCCGCAGCGCCTCGTGGCACAGCTCGGCGCGGTACCAGTCCTGACCGCTGGTCGCCGAGTAGCCCTCGTTGAAGATCAGGTAGACGACCTCCAGCACTGCGGCGAGCCGGTCGGGCAGTTCGGCGGGCGTGGGCAGCTCGAACCGCACGTTCGCGGCGGCGAGCGCCCGCTTGGCCCGCACGATGCGCTGGGCGGCGGTGGCCTCGGGAACCAGGAAGGCGCGGGCGATCTCCGGTGTGGTCAGGCCGCCGAGCAGCCGCAGCGTCAGTGCCACCTTCGCCTCGTCGGAGAGCACCGGGTGGGCTGCGGTGAAGACCAGCCGCAGCAGGTCGTCGCCGATGTGGTCGTCCAGTGCGGCATCCAACTCCGCCTCCGCGTACTCCTGCTGGATCTGCGCGTCCCGGCCGAGCAGCGCGAGCTTGTTCGCGTACCGCTCCTGCCGGCGCAGCAGGTCGATCGCCCGGTGCTTCGCGGTCGCCAGCAGCCACCGGCCGGGATCGTCGGGTACGCCGGACTCCGGCCAGCGTTCCAGCGCCACCACCAGCGCGTCCTGCGCCAGTTCCTCGGCCAGCCCGACGTCGCGGACCAGCCGGGCCAGCCGGGCGATCAACCGGGCCGATTCGATTCGCCAGACCGCTTCGACGGCCTGGTGTGTCGCCTGCGTCGCGCCTTCGGTGGTTGGATCGGTAGCCGCCACGGCTACCGATCCAACCACCGCCATCAGGCGGGTGGCGCGAAGTCCTCCGGTCCGAACACCTTGCGCACCTCGCTCTCGCCGGTCCAGCCCGGCCACATGTCGCGGTGCAGCTTCATGAACCGCGAGGTCCACTCGACGGCCTCTTCCCTGGTGCGTACCTCGTAGACCGCGTAGCTGATGATCTCCTTGGCCTCGGCGAACGGGCCGTCGGTGAGGGTCAGATTCCCGCCGGACACGTCGACCCGCCAGCCGGCCGCGCTCGGCGCGAGCCCGCCCTGGTCGAGCAGGGCACCGGCGGCCGTCGCCTCCTCACCGAGCTTCATGATCGCCTCCATCAGCCCGGGCGGGGCCGGGGTGTCGGGTCGGGCGGCCTTGAGCAGTGCCAGGTATCGCATGTTCAGCTCCTTCTTGTTCGGGTTGGCAGCTATCGGGTTGCGGTGCGGCGGTGGTGCCACATGGTCAGCGACCACCATGCCCAGGCCAGCAGGATGGCGGCGGTGAACGCCAGGTTCGTGGCGACGCGCCCACCGCCCGCGGCCATCCCCGCGAACCCGGCGAGGAACAGCACCCCGGTGGTACGCGAGAACACCGCCCACCCGGGCAGCCCGTCGGCCGCGAAGCGGCGCGCCAGCACGAGGCACGCCGCGGCGAGGCAGCTGAAGCCGATCGCGCCCGATCCGAAGTGCAGCAGCCCGTGCCAGCTGATGGTGGTCGCGTCCGCCGGTGTGCCGGCCGGGAAACCGAGGGCCGGATCGGCGCGGAAGATCCCCGCGGCGACCATGCTGGCGCCGTAGGCGATCAGCAGCCGGGGTGCCCAGGTACTACCCGCACCGGGCCCGAGGGCTCGACGCAGGCCGACCGCGCCCGTGATCACCAACAGGCCGGTCACGATCAGGTTGGTGATCTGGATCCAGCCCAGGTCGCCGTTGGCCAGCAGGCTCCACGCGTGCCGGGTCAGGTCGAACCCCTCCCGGGTCAGCGCCTGGGCCAGCGACACCACGACGTACGCCGGGCCGGCCAGGGCACCGAGTAGCAGCAGCCGGGCCGGGCCGGGCTCGGGCCCGCGCGGGCCGTTCTCCGACCGGGACGCCACCCGGCCGGCCTGGTCGGCGTGCGGTTCAGCCGTGCCTGAGTTGCTCCTGCGGGACATCGCCCGGTCTCCCTTCGCCGTCGGGGCGCGCCGTTCGGCCCCTCTACCGGGAAGCTCGAACGGGAGGACCGGGATTCGACACCACCGCCCAACTTTCTCGCGGGAATTTCCGGCGGCTCAGCTGACGTACCTCAACGCAGCAGCACCGGCCCGGCGCCGATCCGGGTTCGGAACAGCGCGTACGGCTTGCGGCGCAGGTCCTTCCCGTGGTGGTAGCTGGCCTGCCGGTGCAGCTGGTTGGCGGTGACGTAGAGGTACCCGTCGACCGCCACCGACATGGTGTCGGGCCAGAGCAGCCGCGGGTCGTGGACCACGGTCTCGTACTCGCCGTCCGGGCGGCGCCGCAGCACCGCGTTCTGCTCGTACGAGGTGAGGTAGACCCGTCCGGCGTCGTCGCTCTCCAGACCGTCGGACCCACCGCCTTTGTCGCCCTCGTCGACCACCGTCGCGGCGACGTCGTCCTCGGTGAGCGAGACGTCGGCGAGCGCGTCGGTGGCGACGCTGTACCAGTGCCGCGAGGCCAGCGGGCAGTAGTAGAGCCGGGAGCCGTCGGCGGAGATGGCGATCCCGTCGGAGCCGATCGTCACCGGCGCCTGTGGTCCGTCGGCCGGCCGCTGCTGGAACGGGCGCCCCTCCACCACCGGCCGGAAGGTGGCCGGTGACTCCGCCTTGGTGGACGGATGGTCGTGCAGCCGCCGCCAGGACGCGCCGGTGGCCAGGTCGACCACGATGATCCCGTTCGGCCCGGCGACGGCCGAGTCGGTGATGTACGCGACCCCGGCGTCGCCGCGCCGCAGGTCGAACCGCACGTCGTTGAGGTACGTGGTGGGCAGCGCCACGTCCGGCGGAAAGACGATCACCTGGGCGACGGTGTCGGTGTCCAGGTCGACGCGGACCAGCTTGGGGCCGCCCGGCCGGGTGGGCTGGAACATCGGGCTACCGGTGTCGAGCACCCAGAGCCGGTCGGCGGGATCGACCACGATGTTCTGCACCGAGACGAACGCCTCCGGGTCGTCGTCGCTGTCCGGCCGGTTCCACGCCGGATCCGGAAACGGCACCTCACGGCCGTCGCGCAGCTCGACCACCGTGGCCGGTACCTCGTCGCCCCACTTCGGGAAGTTGACGAAGATCCGACCGGTGTGCGAGACGCTCACCCCGGTCGGCATGGGCCCGGTGAAGGCGTGGACGAGTTCCAGTTCGCCGACTGGCTCGGCCGCTACCGGCTCGCTCATGGGCTGCTCCTGACTCTCGGTGCGGCCCCCGTTCCCCCTGCCGAGCAGCACAAACGTGACGCCGCAACAGACGCGCGTCGCATCTCCCGGTCACGCTCCCGGCGCGGTACTGTCTGCGCAGGGCGCCGTCCTGCGCCCAACCTCCGGTTCCGGTGCTCACGCCACCGGCGTGGCGGAGGCAAAGGGGGTCCGCACCCTCGGGACGCCGGTCAGTGACACCCAGTCCGGCGGGGTGACGCGAGCGTGAGTCGCGCAGCCACCGCCGTGGAGTGGGAGCATCCGATGACCGTGCAACGATCGTTCAAACGGCTGGTCCGCCTGCGAATGGCCAAGACGGGCGAAAGCTACACCGCGGCGCGCAGCGCGCTGCTGGCTTCGCGGGACCGCCGGCCTGACGCCGCCGCCGGCCCGACCCTGGCGACCTCGGACGCAATGATCCGACAGCGAACCGGGCGTGGCTGGGAGGAGTGGTTCGACCTGCTGGACGAGGCGGGGATGGCTGGCCGGTCACACCGGGACGTCGCCCGCTGGGTCGCCGAGCAGCAGGGCGTCGTCCCGCTCGCCTGGGCAGCCCAGGCGGTTACCGTCAGTTACGAGCGGGCCCGCGGTGGGCGCGCGGTCGGCCAGCAGCCGGACGGATTCGCGGTGAGCGTCTCAAGGACCGTGCCAGTCTCGGTCGACCAGCTCTTCGACGCCTTCGCCGCAGGCGGCTGGCTGCCCGACGGCCAGATGCGGGAGCGTACGGCCACCAGACCTCGGTCCGCGCGCTTCGACTGGCCGGAGGACGGGACCAGGGTCAACGTCACGTTCCAGGCCAAGGGCGAGGCCAAGAGCACGGTGACTGTCCAGCACGTACGCCTGGCCGACGCCGACCTGGCCGCCCGTCGCAAGCAGTGGTGGCGCGACCGCCTCACCGGGCTCGCGTCGCAGCTGCGGGACGGTTCCGCCGATGCCTGACGTCGACCTGGTCATCGTTCCGATCGCCACGGTCGTGGCGTTCGTCCTGGGCGCGGTCTACTACCTCGTCCTCGGGAACCGGCTCGTCACAGCGGGCGGCACCGCCGCGACGTCACGGTGGAGCCTTCCGGTCGAGGTCCTGCGCTGCCTGGTTCTCGCCGGGGTGGTCGCCGGCCTGGCCGGGGCGGCCGGCGCCGACACCGCACCGAGCGGCCTGGCCCTGGGGTTGGTGCTGTGGATCGGATTCCCCGCCGTGCTGTCGGCGGGCGCCATCGTCCACGCGAACACGCCGTGGCGGGTCGCGGCGATCCACGCCGGCGACTGGCTGTGGAAGCTGCTCGCGTTCGGCGCCCTCGTCGGCGGCTGGGCGTAACCGGGCTTGCATGACGACCTGTTCGCCACCGCCCTGCTTGGCCAGCAACGGCTGGCCCCGACCCGGTGGAGGTGCCGGCCGCCCACGCCGACGTGCTGGTCGCGCTCGCCGGCCGGGCCGCCGCCGGGATGCGCCGGTGACCGGAGTGGCCTCGCAGGCCGAACCAGGCCACTCGATCCCAGTTCCAGCGTGGCCCCTGCCCAACCCCGTGGCGGCACGGCGGTGGTGGTCAGCCGGCGGCGCCGTCCGGGGCGGCCGGTGGGCGTTGTCGCGGGGTGGGTGTGCGGTCGGCGGCGTAGCCGGAAGCCTGGAGGGTGAACAGGTCTGCGTAGCGGCCACCGGCGGCCATGAGTTCGTCGTGGCTGCCCGCCTCGACCAGCCGGCCGTGGTGCAGGACGTAGATCCGGTCGGCATGCCGGACGTTGGCCAGCCGGTGGGTGATGAGGATCGTGGTGAGACGCCCCTGCCGGTCGCGGATGGCCTGGAACAGCGCGTCCTCCGCACGCGGGTCGAGTGCGGAGGACGGCTCGTCCATGACCAGCAGTTCCGCGTCGCGGAGGAAGCCACGGGCGGCGGTGATCCGCTGCCACTGCCCGCCGGACAGGTCCTGCCCGTTGGCGAAGGTGCGGTCGAGCAGCGTCTCGTACCCGTGGGGCAGCTCGCGGATCATCTCGTCGGCGACGGCGCGGCCGGCGGCGGACTCGATCCGGTCCTGCCGGGCCTCGGTGTCGATGTCGCCGATGGCGATGTTCGTGGCGGCGGTGAACGGCCACTTGTGGTACTCCTGGGTGACCACGGCGATCCGGGCCCGCAGCCCGTCGCGGTCCCAGTCGGGCAGCGGCCGGCCGTTCCAGCGGATGACGCCTCCGGTGGGCGTACGCAGGGTGGCAATCATCGCGGCGAGGCTGGTCTTGCCCGAGCCGTTTTCCCCGACGAAGGCCACGGTCTGCCCCGCCTCGATGGTCAGCGTCACGCGGTCCACCGCCGGAGTGTCCCGTTCGGGGTAGCACAGGCTCACCTCGTCGACCGCCAGGGCGCGCAGCCGGTCGGGGGTCGCGGCACCCGCCTTTTCCGGCAGGTAGGCGGCGGCACGGGTCATGAACCCGGTGTAGTCGCGGAAGTGTTGGCCCTCGGTGTAGACCCGGTCGACCTGGAAGGTGACCACCGACAGTGAGCGTTGTGCCGCCTGCACCGCGATCACGCAGGTCGCTGCGGCCGCGAGGGGGATCTGCCCGTCGATCAGCAGCAGGCCGAGCAGGGCGTAGACCACGGCGGTGGCGACTCCCCCGATCATCGACCCGATCGTGGTGGTCGTGGTGACCCGGCGGGCCAGGGCGAGTTGGATGTCGGTCTCCACCCTCATCACCCGGTCGTACTGGTCGAGCAGGAAGCGACGCAGCCCGTACGAGCGCAGCTCCGGCGCCGAGGCCCGCTCGGCCATCAGCCGGTGCAGCAGCCACATCCGGCGCCGTCGCACCGAACCGGCGATGTAGGTCTGGTACCGCAGGTGCCCCGCCCGCAGCGACGCCCACGCGTTGGGCACCGTCGCGACCAGCAACGCCAGCAGCAACAACGGGTGGATCACCATGACGGCGACCGCCACCGCGATCACCCCGACCAGCCCGGCGAGCAGGTTCATCGACGCCTGCACCAGGTCGATGGCCGAGTCCGTGCCCCGGGAGGCGCGTTCCATGTCGTCGGCGAAGGCGTCGGCGTCGAACGCCTCCAACCGCACCGCCGTGGTCACCTCGAACAGGCCCCGCTCGACGTCCCGGCTCACCCTCGGCGTCAGTCCGTTCAGCGCGTACCCGGTGGCGATGCCCAATCCGGCCCGTACCGCGGTCACGCCGGCCAGCGCCGCAAGCGCCGGCAGGGCCGCGACCACCTTGTCCCCGGTCGGCCCACCGGCGAACAACTCCACCAGCACCCGCTGGGTGGCCAGCAGCCCGAACGCGGACATCACGCCGGCTCCGATCGTCGCCACCGCCACCACCGAGGTACGCAGCCGGTCGGCTCCCCAACTGATCCGTAGGGCCGCCCAGACCAACCGGGGCAGCTCGGCGAAGACGGCGAACAGGCCCGCATCGGCGCGCGCTCGAAACCCCGTCTCCCACCACATCGCCCGCAGCTCCGGCAGCACCGACTCCGTGGGCGCCGCCGGCCCGGGTCGCTGCGATCGGGTACGACGTCGGGTCGGAACGGCGGCCATGGACGTACCTCCTCGGAGTGGACGACCGCGGTCGCCGCCGGCACGGCGGGCGGTGTGCCCCCGGTCCCCGCCGTGCAGAACGGTCCACCACCTTCGTAGCCGACGGCGGCCAGCCCGCTACATATCGTCACTGGCGGCGGGCCTG
This sequence comes from Micromonosporaceae bacterium KJ-029, assembly GCA_005402585.1. Lineage (GTDB taxonomy): Bacteria > Actinomycetota > Actinomycetes > Mycobacteriales > Micromonosporaceae > Micromonospora. The sequence continues at coordinate 26,513 of BIFP01000068.1, forward strand.
CGGTCCACACCTTTCGGCGTGCCGCATCGCCGGCAGTGCTCGGCAGGGTTGCGGGCGTCAGCTCCGGGGGGCGTACTCCGGCAGCCGGCGGGCAACCTGCTCGGGTGCGGGCATCCGGGCGATCTCCCCGGCGAGGGCGCGCGCGGCGTCGCGGTGGTCGGACCGGCGCGGCAGCAGTCGTCCGACGTACGCCGCGATCGCCTCGGCGCTCACCTCACCGGACGTCAGTCGCAACCCCGCGCCCGCCGCGCTGACCGCCTCGGCGTTGGCGAACTGGTCGGCCCCTTGCGGCAGGATCAGCTGCGGTACGCCGGCGGCGAGCGCGCCGAGCGTGGTGCCGCTGCCCCCGTGATGCACCACCAGGTCGATGTACGGCAGCAACTCCGCCTGCGGGACCCAGCGCCGCACGGTGACGGTGGCCGGCACGTCGCCGAACTGCTCCACCGGCACCCGGCCGGCGGCCACCACGACCCGGGCGGCCAGCGGGGCCAGCCCCTCGATGACGGTGGCGAGCAGTTCCGGGGTGCCGAAGGCGGTGCCGAGCGTCAGGTAGACCAGTGGCAGCGACCGGCGGTGACCGTCCCACTCGGGCAGCGGCGCCGGCTCGGAGTAGGGAACGGGACGCAGCTCGATCCGCTCCACGGCGGCGCGGAAGCCGCTGTCCTGAAGGGAGGGTGGGCAGATGTCGAGGTGTGGCCGCCCGGACGCCTCGGCGACGGCTGTGGGCAGCTCCAGACCGATTCCCGGCGGGATCATCCGGCCGAAGCCGTGCCAGAGGCCGGGGATGCCGGCCCGGGCGGCGGCGATCGCGGCCCCCGGCACCCCCCACCCGTGCACCACCAGGTCGGGCGCCAACCGGGCCAGTTCCGGCGCCAGGTCCTCGGCGTACATCTCGTAGAACGCGTCCGCGGGACGGAACGGACGCAGCCCGTTCGCCGCCAACGGGGCGTGCACCGCCTCCCCGGCGGCGAAGTACACCTCGTGCCCGGCCGCGCGGGCGGCGACCGCCAGCGGGATCATCGGGTAGGTGTGACCGACCGACGCCAGGCTGGCGAAGAGCACCCGCATGGCCGCCACCGTACGCCCGGCACCGGCCCCGACGGTCAGGCGGTCAGGCACCGCGCGGGGCGTACATGATGACGGCCACGCCGAGCAGGCAGAGCGCCGCGCCGGTTAGGTCCCACCGATCCGGGCGGAAGCCGTCGACCACCACGCCCCAGGCGAGCGAACCGGCGACGAAGACCCCGCCGTACGCGGCCAGGACCCGGCCAAAGTTCGGGTCGGGCTGGAAGGTCGCGACGAAGCCGTACGCGCCAAGGGCGAGCACACCGGCGGCGATGAACCACAGCCCGCGGTGCTCACGCCAGCCCTGCCACACCAGCCAGGCCCCGCCGATCTCGGCGATGGCGGCCAGTACGAACAGCAGCACAGAACGCAGCACGGTCACGCGGCGCACCCTACTGCGGGTTGCCGAGGTTCGGCCAGGTGACAGGGCTATCCTCGACCACCGAGATGGCGCCGGTGTCGGCCTTCCTTCGGGACCAGCGCCCTGGGAGGTGACCTGTGCGGCCCGACCGACCGCCCACCGACCCGGATGTCGATCTCCGCGTTCCGGGTCAGCGGGCCGAGCTGCGGCAGGGCACCGCCAGCCTGCTCGCCGCGGTGGCCGCTGGGGGGATCGTCGGTGGGCTGGCCCGGCACGGGCTGTCCGTGGCCTGGCCGAACCCGCCGCAGGAGTTCCCGTGGGCCATCTTCGCCGTCAACGTCTCCGGCTGCCTGCTGATCGGCGTGCTGATGGTGCTGGTCACCGAGGTGTGGCAGGCGCATCGGCTGGTCCGGCCGTTCCTCGGCACCGGTGTCCTCGGCGGCTACACCACCTTCTCCACATACGCGGTGCAGGTGCAGCAGGCGGTCGCCGTGGGCGCCGTCCGGACCGGAATGCTCTACCTCGCCGGCACCCTGGTCGCCGCCCTGGCCGCGGTCTGGGCCGGGATGACCCTGGCTCGCCTGGCCACCGGCCGCCGCCGGCACCATGGCCGGCCCGGGAGCGCCGGATGAGTTTCCTGCTCGTGGCGCTCGGCGCCGCCGTCGGCGCGCCGCTGCGCTATCTGGTGGACCGGGCGGTGCAGGCCCGCCACGCCTCGGCCTTCCCGTGGGGCACCCTCGTGGTCAACGTCGCCGGCTGCCTCCTGCTCGGTGTGCTGGTCGGCGGTGCCGCCGCGGGCGCGGTGCCGGAGTCGCTGGTCACGCTGCTCGGTGCCGGCCTGTGCGGGGCGCTGACCACCTACTCGACCTTCGGCTACGAGACGGTCCGGCTGTTCACGGACGGTGCCCGGCTCGCCGCCCTGCTCAACGTGGGGACCAGCGTCGTCGCCGGGCTGGCTGCCGCGTTCGCCGGTGTCGCGCTGGCCCAGGCGTTCTGGGGCTGAGTACCGGCCAGCACGGACGGTGTTCGGCGCGGACGCGGGTAGGTTTGGATCATCCCGCCGGCCAGTGGGTGTCCGTACCCCACTGCCTGAGCCTGCCGACCCGCCCGGACCGGGTCCCACACTTTGCGCCACCCCCGGAGGTGATCGGATGACCGCGACGTTGCAGCAGCTCGTCGACCGCAACGACCTCGACCTGATCCGCCGGTGGATCGACACCCACCCGCCCCACGAGATCGCCGACGCGCTCGCCCGGCTCGACCGGGTGGCCGCCGGAGTGCCGTTCCGGCTGCTCGACAAGGACCGCGCCCTCGCGGTGTTCGAGGAGCTGGCACCGGTCGACCAGCAGAGCATCCTGCTGGGCCTGCGCGACCAGGCGTTCCACGACCTGGTCGAGGGCATGGACCCCGACGACCGGGCCCGGATGCTCACCGAGGCCCCGGCCAAGGTGGCCAAGCGGGTCCTGGCCGGGCTGTCGCCGCACGAACGGCAGATGACCGCCGAGCTGCTGGGCTACCCGCCGGGATCGGTCGGGCAGCTGATGACCCCGGAAACGGTCGCGTTGCCCCGGCAGGTCACCGCCGCCGGCGCGCTCGACGTGGTACGTCGGAAGGGTGCCGATGCCGAGACGGTGTATGTGCTGCCGGTGGTCGACCCGGGCCGCTGCCTGGTCGGTGTCGTGGAACTGCGTGACCTGGTGCTGAGTTCCGCCGACGCGCCGTTGGCCGAGCTGGTCGACGCCGACGTGCCCCGGGTGCGGGCCACCGACGCGGCCGAGGAGGCCGCCCGCCTGATGCGGGAGACCAACACCCTCGCGCTGCCCGTCGTCGACAGCGAGGACCGCCTCGTCGGCCTGCTCACCATCGACGACGCAATGGAGATCATCGAAGCCGCAGACACCGAGGACGTGGCCCGCCAGGCCGGCACAGCGCCGTGGCCAGGTCACTACATGGCGGTCAGCGTGTGGCGGCTGGCCCGTTCCCGCGCCCCCTGGCTGCTGCTACTCATCATCGCCTCGGTGCTCACCGTGAATGTCCTCCAGGCATTCGAGGCCACCCTGTCGCAGGTGACCGCGCTGGCCCTGTTCATCCCCCTGCTCGTGGGCACCGGCGGCAACGCCGGCGCGCAGGCCACCACCTCCGCCGTACGCGCCATCGCGCTCGGCGAACTGCGCGGCTCGGACCTGCCGGCGGTCATCTGGCGCGAGTCCCGGGTCGGCCTGCTACTGGGCGCGCTGCTGGCCGTGGTCGGTCTGGTTGTCAGCGTGGTGGTGGTCGGCGGTCAGATCGCCCTCGTCGTCGGGCTGTCCCTGGTGGCGATCTGCGCCTGGGCCGCCACGGTCGGCGCCACCATGCCGCTGCTGGCCAAGCGCCTGCGCATCGACCCCGCCGTCGTCTCGGCGCCGATGGTGACCACCCTGGTCGACGCCACCGGACTGATCATCTACTTCGCCGTCGCGCACGCCGTGCTGTCGCTGTGACCCGATCTGCGGTTTGGCTTGTCCGAAGGTGGGTAGACGGGGCCCCGCACCCGTCCCCGGCAGCGCGCGACCCACGAGGAGAGCACGATGACGCTGGCCATGCCGCACCCGCCGCCGGCCGGGCCTCGGGCGCTGGAGCTGCGCCGAGCCCGATGAGGAGGACCGGTGCGGGGTGAGCAGGACCCCGGCTGCGAGTTGTGCACCAGCGAGTTGCCGGCGTCCTGGGCGCTGTCGTACATCGACGACGACCCGGCGGGCGAGGGCACCCGGGAGACGATGCTGACCCTGGGCAACGGGTACCTCGCGGCCCGGGGCGCCGCCCCCGAGGCGTCCGCCGACGGCGTCCACTACCCCGGCACCTACCTGGCCGGCTTCCACAACCGGAGGCCCGGAGCCGACGGCGGCGAGGAGAGCATCGTCAACCTGCCGAACTGGCTGCCGCTGACCTTCCGTCCGGCGGCCGGCCGGTGGTACGCCCCCGGGCACGGCCGGCGCCTGCACGAACACCGGACGCTGGACCTGCGGCGCGGGCTGTACCTGCGCGAGCTGCTGGTGGTCGATCCGGACCAGCGGCGCACCCGGATCCGGCAACGGCGCCTGGTGTCCATGGCGGCACCGCATCTCGCCGCGCTGGAGACCACCCTGATCGCGGAGAACTGGTCCGGCCGCGTCGAGATCCGCTCCGGTCTCGACGGCAGCGTGCGGAACGCGAACACGGCCAGCGAACCGGGTACCTGCGGCCGACACCTGACCGGGATCACCTGCGGCGCGGACGGTGCCGACGCCGTCTGGTTGACGGCGACGACGACCGGGGCGTACCAGCTGGTGGCGGTGACCGCCCGGACGACGGTCAGCGGCGGCGGCCCGGTGGGCCGCCGCCAGGTGGGCGGTGCCGAGGAGATCGGCCAGGTACTCGCGCTCGACCTGCGCGCCGGGGAGCGGCTGGTGGTGGCGAAGACGGCCGCGGTCTTCTCGTCGCGGGACCGGTCGGTGGAGGAGCCGCTCGGGGCGGCCCGGGAGGAGGTACGCCACGCGGGGTCGTTCGGGCAACTGCTCGCCGAGCACACCGCCGCGTGGCGGGACCTGTGGGACCGGTTCCGGTTGGACGTGGGTGAGCGGCACGCCTGGCAGCTGCCCGTCCGCGTGCAGACCTTCCACCTCTTGCAGACCCTCTCGCCGCACGCGGCGGACCTCGACGCGGGAGTGCCGGCGCGCGGGCTGCACGGGGAGGGCTACCACGGGCACATCTTCTGGGACGAGTTGTTCGTCTACCCGTACCTCAACCTGCGGTTTCCCGAGCTGACCCGGGCGCTGCTGGAGTACCGGCACCGCCGGCTGACCGCCGCGCGACGGCAGGCGGCGACCGAGGGCGGGGCCGGTGCGCTGTTCCCCTGGCAGAGCGGTACCAGCGGACGGGACGAGAGCCCACCGCGCTCGGTGAACCCGGTCAACGGCGAGTGGGTCGTGGACTACACGGGCCGGCAGCCGCACGCCAACCTCGCCATCGCCTACTCCGCCTGGCGGTACTGGGAGACCACCGGCGACCTGTCGTTCCTCGCCGCGTCCGGTCTTGAGCTGCTGGTCGGGGCGGCCCGCTTCTGGGCGGCGGCGGCCACCTACGACCCGGCCGACGACCGGTACGACATCCGTGGGGTGACCGGGCCCGACGAGTACCACGACGGCTATCCGGGCCGGCCCGGTCAGGGGCTGGACAACTGCGCGTACGTCAACGTGATGGTCGCCTGGGCGCTCGGCCGGGCGGCCGAGGCGTACGCGATCCTCAGCCGGCGTCCCGGCGCGGTGCCGTGGCGGACGATCGACGTCGACGACGAGGAACGCCGCCGGTGGGCGCACATCGCCCGGCGGCTGCGGCTGGCCTTCGTCGCGGACGGGATCCCCGCCCAGTTCGAGGGGTACGGCGAACTCGCGGAGCTGGACTGGGACCGGTACCGGAGGCGGTACGGCGACCTGCGCCTGCTGGGCTCGCTGTTGCAGGCCGAGGGCGACGACCCGAACCGGTACCGGATCTCCAAGCAGGCCGACGTGCTGATGCTGCTGTACCTGTTCAGTGCCGAGGAGCTGACCGCGCTGGTGCGCCGGCTCGGCTACGCCTTCGACCCGGCACGCATCCCCGACATCGTCGACTACTACCTGTCCCGCACCACCCACGGCTCGACGCTCAGCCGGATCGCCCACTCGTGGGTGCTGGCCCGTACGGACCGCCGCCGGTCCTGGGAGATGTTGCTCGCCGCGCTCGGCACCGACCTGGCCGATCCGGCGCACAGCAGCACCCGGGAGGGCATCCACCTCGGCGCGACCGCCGGTGCCCTGGACATCCTCCAGCGCTGCTACACCGGGCTGGAGGTGCGCGGCGACGTACTGCGACTCAACCCGCTGCTGCCCGACTGTCTCGACCACCTCGACTGCGTGATCCGGTACCGCAACCGGCTGATAGAGCTGCGGATCGACCACCATCATGTCCGGCTCACCTTGCCGCCGGGGGCGGATCCGCCGGTCACGGTGCTGATCCGGGACCGACCGGTCGAGCTGGCGGGCGGCACCACCGTCACCGTCGGGCTGGACCCGCCGTAACCGGCCGGGCCGCGCGGACCCGACAGTTCACAGAGGGCACTCGACTGCTCTCCGGGGAGTAACGTGCTTCGCGGGGGGACATCGTGGTTCGGGTCGCCGCCCGGTCGGGACGACCGGGCGGCGACCGGTCGTGCGGGCCCACGGGTGGCGTGGACGACGGCGACCTTCCGCCTGGACGCGGGTGCGATTGGTGAGGGGGCGGAAAGCATGGGTCCACGTCGCACGGAACGGGTACGGCGGTGACCCTGGATCAGATCGACCTGCTGATGCTCGCCGGGGCCGGGACGGTACTGGTGAGTGTCACCGCGGCCCGGGTCGCCTCCCGGGCCGGGGTGCCGATGCTGCTGGCGTACCTCGGGGTCGGGCTGCTGCTCGGCGAGTACGGCCTCGGCCTGCGTTTCGACGATGCCGAGCTGGCCCACGCGCTCGGTACGGCGGCGCTCGCGGTGATCCTGGTCGAGGGTGGCCTGACCACCCGGTTCTCCGACATCCGGCCGGTGCTGGCCCCGGCGGCGGCGCTCGCCACCTCCGGGGTGCTGATCAGCGTCGGGGTCACCGCCGTCGGTGCGCGCCTGCTGCTCGACGTTCCCTGGCAGCTGGCGCTGCTGCTGGGCGCGGTGGTGTCGTCCACCGACGCGGCGGCGGTCTTCTCGGTGCTGCGGACCCTGCCACTGCCGAGGCGGCTGGCCGGGTTGGTGGAGGCTGAGTCGGGGCTCAACGACGCGCCCACGGTCATCCTGGTGCTCGCCTTCAGCGCTACCGGCCTCACCGCGACCAGCCCGCTGGAACTGCTCGTGGAGCTGATCTACCAACTCGGCGTCGGAGGCGCGGTCGGTGTCGCGGTCGGCGCCGCCGGGGTCTGGTTCCTGCGCCGGCTCACCCTGCCCGCCTCGGGCCTCTACCCGATCGCCACCTTCGCCTGCGGCATCCTCGCCTTCGCCGCCGCCGGGCTCGCCGAGGCCAGCGGCTTCCTCGCCGCCTATCTCGCCGCGCTGATCCTGGGCAACGCCCGGCTCGCCCACCGGCGAGCCACCGTGTCGGTGGCCGAAGGGTTCGGGTGGATCGCGCAGATCGGCCTGTTCGTCATGCTCGGCCTGCTGGTCGACCCCCGCGAGCTGCCCGCCGCGATCCTGCCCGCCCTGGCCGTCGGCTCGGTGCTGCTGCTGCTCGCCCGGCCGCTGTCGGTGCTGCTCACGCTGCTGCCGTTCAACGTGCCGCTGCGGGAACAGATACTGCTGTCCTGGGCCGGGCTGCGCGGCGCCGTACCGATCGTGCTGGCCACCATTCCCGTGGTCGCCGGGGTCGGCGGCAGCGAGCAGCTGTTCAACATCGTCTTCGTACTGGTCGTCGTGTTCACCCTGCTCCAGGCGCCGGTGCTGCCGTGGCTGGCGCAACGGCTCGGGCTCAGCAGGGCCGGGGTCGGCCCGGACCTCCAGGTCGAGGCCGCACCGCTGGACGTCATCGACGCGGACCTGCTGCACCTGAGCGTCGAGCCCGGCTCGCGGATGCACGGCGTGTATGTGCGCGAACTGCGGCTGCCGCCGCCGGCCGCGATCACTCTCGTGGTACGCGACGGCACCGCCTTCGTGCCGGAACCGGACACCCGACTGCGGCGCGCTGACCAACTACTCGTGGTCACCACCTCGCACGTCCGGGATCGGACGGAACGCCGCCTGCGTGCCGTCGCCCGGGCCGGTCGGCTCGCCCACTGGCGCGGCGAGACCGGCGAGCCGGACCGCCCCACCGAGGTCCAGCTCCCGCGTACCGCCACCAGCACGGATCCGCCCCCCGCCCCGCCGGCCCCGCCGAGCGGGCAGCCCCCGTCCGTCCTGATCAGCTCCGGCTGAGCCGGTGCCATGCTCGCGGCGACCCGGCGGGAACCATGCCGGGCCGAGGAGCGACTACCTGTACATGGGGTGTGAGCAGTGGCGGGAGATTCTGTCGGCGCAGTTGGACGGTGAGGCGACCCCGGACGAGCAGCGCACAGCCGCGCTGCACCTGGAAACCTGTGCCGGCTGCCGAGGCTGGCTGGACACTGCGGCGATGGTGAACCGGCGGGCGCGTACCCAGGTGGTGACCACGCTGCCGGACCTGACCGCAGCGATCCTCGCCGCCGCGCCGCCGCCGCGCCCCCGGCGCTGGCGGTCGCTGGTCGCCGCCGTCACGCCGCAACCCGGGCGCGGAAGCACCCCGGCCGCCGCCGGCACCCCACGGCCCGAACGCTCGCCCGCCGGGCGCGGCCCGCTGGTCACCGGGCTGCGCGCCGCGCTAGGCCTGCTCGGCGCGGTGCAACTGGTGCTCGGGCTGGCACAGGTCGGGCAGTCCGACGCGGCCGAGCACCTGCACGCCACCGGCCAGCACCTGTGGCACGAGTCCGCCGCCTGGAACGTCGCGGTCGGCGCCGGATTCCTCTTCGTCGCGCTGCGCCGGACCCCACCCTCGGGACTGCTGCCGATGCTCAGTGCCTTCGTGGGGACCCTGGTGCTGCTGTCGGTCAACGACCTCATCGCCTCCCGGGTCGCCGCGGAGCGCCTGGTCAGCCACGGGTTCCTGGTGGTCGGCTACCTGATCACCGTGCTGCTGGCCCGAAGCCTGCGGCAACCCGGTGGCCCGAGCGACCGGCACCGGCCGGAGCGGTCCCGCTGGCGGCTGCGCCTCGATGAGGTCGACGAGCCCGCCCCGCTGCGCCTGCTGCCGCCCTACTCGGCCCAGGCCCGACACGGCCGGGACCGCCGCCGCGCCGCCTGACGCTGCCCCCAGCCCCGCACCTCGGCCTGTCGCCCCGAGCCGGAGGCCTGTCCCCCCGCGCCGGAGGGCTCGACGCCCTGTGCTGGAAGCGGGCGGCCGGTGCGGTCGCCCTGAGCCAAGCCGTCAGCCGGCGGCGCCCCCACCACTGCGGTGAGGCGGCGCGGGCCGCGCCGGCGCCGGCTGCATCGCCGCGACCAGGTCCTCGCGGGCCCGGGCCACCCGGGACCGGATGGTGCCGACCGGTACGTCGCAGACCTGCGCGGCCTCGGCGTACGACAGCCCGAACAGTTGGGTGGTCACGAACGCCTCCCGGCGCTCGGGGGCGAGACCGTCGAGCAGCCGGTGCAGCACCACCTGCTCGTCCACCCCGGCGCGTACCCCGGCCGAAGTCGCTTCGGCGGCGGACTGCCAGTCGGCGAGGTTCGCGGTACGCGGGCGGGACGTGGCGGCCCGCACCTGGTCGACCGCGACCCGGCGGGCGATGGCGAGCAGCCAGGTCCGGGCCGTGGACCGGCCGGCGAACGACGGCAGGGCACGCCAGGCCCGCAGGTACGTCTCCTGGACCAGGTCGTCGACGTCCCGCACCCCGGGCAGGTGCGCCAGGAACCGCCGTACGTCGTGCTGCGTAGCGCGGACGAACGCCGCGGCGGCGGCATGGTCGCCCCGGCTCGCGGCGAACGCGTACCCGGTTGTGTCGTCGGTCACGGCTGTCATCGCCGTATTGGTCGGACGGGCCCCCCGATTGGTTCCCGCCAGCGTGGACGAGTTTGGTCAGGACACCGGGCGGAACCGGCGCAGCCGGAGACTGTTGGCCACCACGAAGACCGAGGAGAAGGCCATCGCCGCGCCGGCGATCATCGGGTTGAGCAGTCCGGCGGCGGCCAGCGGCAGGGCTGCCACGTTGTAGGCGAAGGCCCAGAACAGGTTGCCCTTGATGGTGCCCAGGGTGCTACGGGCGAGCCGGATGGCGTCCACCGCGGCCAGCAGGTCGTCCCGCACCAGGGTCAGGTCGGACGCCTCGATCGCCACGTCCGTACCGGTGCCCATGGCCAGCCCGAGGTCGGCCTGGGCGAGGGCGGCGGCGTCGTTGACCCCGTCGCCGACCATCGCCACCGCCCGACCCTCGGCCTGCAACCGGGCGACCACGTCGACCTTCTCCGCGGGCAGTACCTCCGCGATCACCTCGTCGATGCCGACCTCGGCGGCCACCGTCCGGGCGACGGTGGCGTTGTCGCCGGTGAGCAGCACCGGGGTGAGGCCGAGCGTGCGCAGCCGCCGTACCGCCTCCCGACTGGTCGGCTTGACCTGGTCGGCCACGGCGAGCAGGCCACGGGCCCGGCCGTCCCAGCCGACCAGCACCGCTGTGCGTCCCGCCGCCTCCGCGCCGGTCGCCGCCCGGACCAGTTCGTCCGGTACGACCAGACCCCGTTCGCGCAGCAGCCGGGGCCGACCCAACAGCACCTGGCGGCCGTCCACCATGCCGGTCACGCCGAGTCCCTCGATGTTGGCGAAGCCGGTGACCGGCGGCAGTCCGCCCGTGTCGGCGGCACCGGCAACGACCGCCCGGGCCACCGGATGCTCCGAGCCGGACTCCAGCGCGGCGGCCAGCCGCAGCACCTCGGCGCGCTGCTCGCCCTCGCCGGGGGTCACGTCGATCAGGGCCATCCGGCCGGTGGTCACGGTGCCGGTCTTGTCCAGCACGACGGTGTCCACCCGCCTGGTGGACTCCAGCGCCTCCGGCCCCTTGATCAGAACGCCGAGCTGCGCGCCACGCCCGGTGCCGACCAGCAGCGCGGTCGGCGTGGCCAGGCCGAGCGCACACGGGCAGGCGATGATCAGGACCGCCACGGCGGCGGTGAACGCGGCGGTCGGCCCAGCCCCGCTGCCCAGCCACCAGCCCAGCGCGCCGACGGCCAGGGCGATCACCACCGGGACGAAGACCCCCGAGATGCGGTCGGCGAGCCGCTGCGCGGCGGCCTTGCCGGTCTGCGCCTGTTCGACCAGCCGGGCCATCTGGGCCAACTGGGTGTCGGCGCCGACCCGGGTGGCGGTGACCACCAACCGGCCACCGGCGTTGACGCAGCCGCCGACGACGGTGTCGCCCACGCCTACCTCGACCGGCACCGACTCGCCGGTCACCATGCTGGCGTCGACCGCCGAGGAGCCCTCGTCCACCGTCCCGTCGGTGGCGATCTTCTCGCCGGGCCGCACCACGAACCGGTCCCCCACCGCGAGCTGGTCGACCGGGATCCGGGTCTCCACCCCGGCGCGCAGCACCGAGACGTCCTTGGCGCCCAGCTCCAGCAGTGCCCGCAGTGCCGCACCGGCGGTCCGCTTCGAACGCGCCTCGAAGTACCGGCCGGCGAGGATGAACGTGGTCACCCCGGCCGCCGCCTCCAGGTAGATGTTGCCGGCTCCGTCGGTGCGGCTGATGTCGAAGCTGAACGGGTGGGTCATACCCGGCGTACCCGCGCTGCCGAGAAACAGCGCCCACAGCGACCAGCCGAGGGCGGCCAGCGTGCCCACCGAGACCAGGGTGTCCATGGTCGCGGCGCCGTGCCGCAGGTTGACCAGCGCGGCCCGGTGGAAGGGCAGCCCGCCGTAGACCACGACCGGGGCGGCCAGGGTCAGCGACAGCCACTGCCAGTAGGTGAACTGCCACGCCGGCACCATGGCCAGCGCGATCACCGGCACGCTCAGCACCACCGAGACCCACAACCGGGTACGCAGGGCGTGCAGCTCGTCCACCGGCTCGGCGGCGGCCGTGGGGGCCGCCGGGGTGGGCGGCGGCGGCACGCTGGCGCGATAGCCGGTCTTCTCCACGGTGTCGATCAGTTCGTCCGGGGTGACCGGGTCGTCGTAGGTGACGGTCGCCTTCTCGGTGGCGTAGTTGACGGTGGCCCGCACCCCGTCCATCCGGTTGAGCTTCTTCTCGATCCGGTTGGCGCAGGAGGCGCAGGTCATGCCGCCGATCGCCAGCTCGATCAGGTTCGGTGCGGTCGGCAGTGGTCGGCTCGTGGTCATCGCTGGTCCCGTCAGTCGTGCTCGTGTCCGGGCGTGCCGTGCCCGTCGTCCGGTGTGGTGGCGGTGCCGCCACCGGGCGTGGCCGCGTCGTGGTCGCCGACGTGCACGGTGAACTCGGCGGTGCGTACCGTTCCACCGTGCCGGAAGTCGAGGTAGAGCCGGTACGCGCCGGCCGAGGGGAACTCGGCGGCGAAGCTCACCGCCGGGCCGGGTGCCGTCCGCCCGTCGCCCGGGGCACCCTCGGGGTGTACGTGCAGGTACGCCAGGTCGCCCTGCCGCAGCGCGACGAGGTGCCCGTACGCGCCCAGGTACGGCTCCAGGTCGGTGACCGGTACGCCGTCGCGGCTGACGGTGAGCGTCAGCGTCGCGGTACGACCGGGCTGCGGCGTGCCGTCGAGGGTGACCGTGTAGCCGTCGACCGTGGTGTTGCTCGCCGGGGCGGGCAGCGGTCGCTCGGTCAGCTCGCCGGGGACGGTCACGTCGACGCCCAGCGTCAGCGGCTCGGCGCCGGTCGGGGTGAAGTCGGCGAAGGCCCGCCACACCCCGGGCGAGCCCAGCGGCGAGGTGACCCGCCAGGTGCCGTCGGCGGCCAGTTCGGGATGCACGTGCCGGAACCCGGACAGGTCGCGCCGGGCGACGATGAGGTGCATCCGCTTGTCGTGGGCCACGTCGTACCGGGTCACCGGCTCGCCGTCGGGCCCGGTGATTCGGAAGGCGAACTCCCCCTCCGGCGCCGGGACCGGCACCAGGGTGTAGCCGCGCTCGGAGACGAGCAGCCCACCCGGCAGGTGCCCGCCGGCACCCTCGTCGTGCCCGGCCGCGTTGTCGTCGTGCCCGGTGGTCCCCTCACCCTGGCCGGGCGTGGCGGGGCCGGTCCCGCCGTGGCTGTCGCCTCCGCCTTCGTGTTCGGCGGTGACGACCGGGGCGGCGGGGCCGGTCACCTGGCCGACCCCGTACGCCGTCCCGAACATCGCCGCGAGGCCGAGCGCGAAGCCGCTCAGCTTCGTCGCTGTGTTCATCGTGGCACCTCGGCTTCCCCGGCCCGCCGCCGTCAGGCGCCGGCCAGCTCGTAGCCGGCCTCGTCAACGGCCGCCCGCACCGCGTCGTCGTCCAGCGGCTGGTCGCTGGTGACGGTGACCCGGCCGGCGGCCAGGTCGACCTGGACCTCGTCGACACCCGGGATCGCGCCGACCTCGGCGCTGACCGCGCTGACGCAGTGCCCGCAGGTCATGCCCTGCACCTGGTACGTCGTGGTGACCATCGGAACTCTCCTCTCCACGCCCCGCCCAGGACGGGCCGAGCACATCTTCCGAATACCCACCCGGGGTATCCGTGGCCGACCGTACCATACCCCCCAGGGGTAAGCTATCCTGGTGGCATGACCACACCTGCGCCGATCCGCGGCTACACCGCCAGCAAGGACCAGCTGCTCGCCCGGCTGCGCCGTGTCGAGGGCCAGGTACGCGGCATCGAGAAGATGGTCGACGAGGATCGCTACTGCATCGACGTGCTCACCCAGATCTCCGCCATCCAGGCCGCACTGGACAAGGTCGCCCTCGGACTGCTCGACGGGCACGCCCGGCACTGCATGCACGAAGGCGCCGCGGAGGGCCGCGCCGACGAGATGGCCACCGAGATGATGGCCGCCGTCGGCCGACTGATGAAGCGCGGCTGACCCGGCCTCCCCGGCCGCCGCCACCCACTCCGCAGCCTCCGCCACGCACCCGCCGTAGGCCGCCACCCTCCGCGTTGAGCCACCCCGTCACAGGTCACCCGCTGCGGCGCCCGCTGTGTCGCAAATCGGCGACACGCCCTCACGACCTGCGTTCCGATCTCAGGCTGGCTACGATTCGCACACGATGGCCAGCCGATATCCGTGTCTTCCGGCCCGCGCCCGCCGTCGGGCGCGCACCTCCGCCGCCGCTCTGCGGCGGCCGTCGAGAGTCGGCCCGACACTCACGGTACGCAGCCGCCCCGCCACATTCAGTCGGCCCACGCTGCCCGCCGCACCGGCCGTGCGGCGGCGCTGAACCGACTCGCCCGCCGGCACGTACTCAGCCCTGGAATCGTTGGGAGACACTGAATTGGGCGCCGACCACACCCGTTCCGCTCCGCCCACCCCGCCCGGGGTGCGGCGGATCCTCATCGTGACGGTGGTCCCCCTCTTCGTCGCCACGCTGATCGCCGCCATCGTGCTCTGGCCCCGGGACGCGCCGCGTCCCGAGGCCGCCGACGACACGCCCCGCTACCACGGCACCGTCACCCGGGTGGTGACCGAGCCGTGCCCGCCCAACCCGGCGGTCCCGGAGGGCACCCCGACGACGGCGCAGGGGCCGTGCGGCACCGTCACCGTACGGGTGCAGGACGGTCCGGACGCCGGCCAGGAGGTGCAGACGCCGGTACCGGACGGACCCGGTGCACCCCGGGTCAGCGCCGGGGACGACATCATCCTGGTCTCGCTGACCGACCCGGAGGATCCGTCGATCAGCACCTACAACATCGCCGAGCACCAGCGCGGCAAGCCGCTGATCTGGCTCGCGGTGCTGTTCGCCGCCGCGATCGTCGCCTTCGGGCGGCTGCGCGGACTGGCCGCCCTGGCCGGCCTGGCGGCGAGCTTCGCCATCCTGCTGACCTTCGTGCTGCCCGGCATCAGCGCCGGCCATTCGCCGCTGGTGGTCGCCATCGTCGGCTCGGCGTTGATCATGTTCGTGGTGCTGTACCTGACGCACGGGGTGTCCGCGCAGACGTCGGTGGCCGTACTGGGCACGCTCGGCAGTCTGGTGCTCACCGGGCTGCTCGGCCTGGCCGCCACCATGGGCACCCATCTGACCGGCTTCGGCAGCGAGGACGCCACCACGCTGTCCATGTTCCGGGGCGACGTCGATCTGCACGGCCTGCTGCTGGCCGGCATCATCATCGGTTCGCTGGGGGTGCTCGACGACGTCACGGTCACCCAGGCAGCAACGGTCACCGAGCTGGGCCACGCCAACCCGAACTTCTCCCGCCGCGAGCTGTACCGCGCGGCGACCCGGGTCGGGCGGGCGCACATCGCCTCGGTGGTCAACACCATCGTCCTGGCGTACGCCGGCGCGTCGCTGCCGCTACTGCTCCTGCTCACCGCCGACTCCCGGGCGCTGGGCCAGATCTTGACCAGCGAGTTCCTCGCCCAGGAGATCGTCCGCAGCGTGGTGGCCACGCTCGGGCTGATCGCCGCCGTACCGCTGACCACCGCCCTGGCCGTGGTGGTGACCACCGCCGGCCGACGACGGACGGCCGACGGTGGCGAGCGCGGCACGCCCGACGACTCCGGCCGGACCACCACCAGCAACCCCAGGCTTCCCCGGCCGGCGACGGACCGGGCCGAGGCGCTCCAGGCGCTCAGCACACCGCGTACCCGCAACACGTCCCCCGCCGCCCCGTCGGGGTGGCCCGAACCGGACAGGAGCACGGACACCACATGGTGACACTCCTCAGCGTGACCGCCCCGGCCGATCCGGGCAGCATGCGTGTCGCTGGTCACCCACCGCGATTACGAAATGACGTATCTAGTCGGGTTCGAGGCGTAGAAGCCCACATCGACTGTCGGGTAACCTCACTGCCGGTCACCGCCGAAGGCGCGCAGCGGCGCCTGCGGTGCCGCCGCCCAATCGCCAGCAGGCGAGCCGGGGACCCAGGTACGTGGGGTGAATCCGCGACAGCGGTAGGGGCCGCTTCCGTCCCGAACCCGTCAGCTAACCCGGTCGGCGGTCGATGGAAGGGAAGACAGTGACGGCACCCCTACGCCGCTGGTTCACACCTGTGGTGGCCGTGTTCGCCGCGTTCGCCGTGTTCGCCGGGCCGCTACCGGCGATGGCCGCGCCGACGCCCCCCAAGCCCGCCGAGCACGACGACGACCCGCCGATGCTCAACGATCTGATCGAGGCGACCAACCGGGACTACTCCAAGGCCAAGGCGAAGCTGGAGAAGTCCAAGAAGCGTCAGCTCGAACTCGCCGTGGAGGTCGGCCGGGCCCAGGCCGACCTGGACGCGCTCACCCCGCAGGTCGCCGAGATCGCGACGCAGTCGTACCGAACGGGCCGAATCGGTGCGATCGGCATGCTGTTGCAGAGCAACGCCCCCGATTCGTTCATCGACCGCGCCTCCGCGCTCGACGAGCTGAACCTGTTCAACGACAAGAAGCTGGGCGAGGTCAACGCGATCAAGCTTCGCGCGGAGCAGGCCAAGCTCGCGCTCGACGCCGAGGTGCGCGAGCAGCAGAAGCTGACCAACGACATGGCCCGCAAGAAGAGCGACGCGGAGAAGTCGCTCCGGCTGGTCGGCGGTACGGGCCTCACCGGCGGTCTGGTGGCGGCCACCTCTCCGGTCGCCCGCGTCGGGCCCAACCGGGCATCGGACGGCAGCTGGAGGCCCGAGTCGTGCAGCCAGCGGGACCCGACCACGTCGGGCTGCATCACGCCCCGCACCCTGCACATGTACAAGGAGGTCAAGCGGGCCGGCTTCAACCGGTTCGTGGGCTGCTACCGGCCGGGCGACAAGTGGGAACACCCCAAGGGCCGGGCCTGTGACTGGTCCTTGCAGAACAGCGGCTTCCGTCCCTGGTACAACAACGACACCCGGATCTACGGCAACAACCTGGCGGCCTTCCTGGTCCGCAATGCCGACCGCCTGGGCATCTATTACGTGATCTGGAACCGACAGATCTGGTTCCCGGCAACGGGCTGGAGTTCATACAGCGGGCCGTCGAACCACACCGACCACGTCCACGTGTCACTGCTCTGAGACGCGCCCACCGAGGGCCGTCCCGCCACCGGCGGGGCGGCCCTCGCCGTACCCAGAAAGTGGGCCCGAGGCGGTCGCCGGCGACGCTGGCCGGCGCCGCGGTCAGGCGACAGCTTCCGTCAGGCGGCGGGCGCCACCGCGCCGGCCACCCCGGCCGGTTCCGCGGCCACCGCCCGCACCTCACCGGCGGCCAGCCGGTACGACATACCCACCACCGCGCACCGCCCGGCCGCCACCTCGGCGGCGAGCCCCTCGGAGGAACCCAGCATCGCCTCGACGGTCTGCTCGATGTGGATGTCCACGATCCGGTCCAGCTCGTCCACCCCCGCCTCCCGGGCCCGGTGCAGGCTGGGCACCACCGCGTCCACCACGGCACGCAGGTGACCCGACGGCGAGCTGCCGGTGGCCAGGGTGTCGCGGGCCGCCTGGACGGCACCGCACGAGTCGTGCCCGAGCACCACCACCAGCGGCGTACGCAGCACGGTCACCGCGTACTCGACGCTGCCCAGCACCTCGGGCCCGACGGTGTGCCCGGCGGTCCGGACCACGAAGAGGTCACCCAGCCCACGGTCGAAGATGATCTCGGCGGCCAGCCGGGAGTCGGAGCAGCCCACGATCACCGCGAACGGGTGCTGTTCGGCCGCGACGGCGGCCCGGCGCCCGGCGTCCTGGTGCGGGTGCCGCAGCGTACCGCTGACGAACCGTTGGTTACCGGCGATCAGCTCGGCGAGCGCCCGCTGCGGGGCGCCGGGAACGTCCGCGGTGAGGTACTCGCGCTCCGGCCCTGGTTGCGCGCCGACTGGTCCGGGTCGAGTCATCCGGCTGCACCTCGCTATTCGGTGTAATGCCTGGTCATCCCGGGCCGACGCTGGTCGCGGGCTGCCATCACCGTCACACGCACCACAAGATGCGTCAAGCTATACGTGATATGCATTTCATGCATTTCTCGACGCTTGCGCGCGAGTGAGGCCGGCCAACGACGCGACGTGCGGCCCGGAGAACCCGGAGGACAGGTCATACGATGGCGGGCATGGCGAGCACAGGCGAACGGGAAAGCACCCGGAACTGGACGTTCCTCACAAACCACGCGCACGTGCTGCTCGCCATCGCACGCAACCCCACCGCCCGGCTGCGCGATGTCGCCGACGAGGTGGGGGTGACCGAACGGGCCGCCCAGGCCATCGTCGCCGACCTGGAGGCCGGGGGCTATCTGCACCGCACCCGGGTCGGCCGACGCAACGAGTACACCCTCAACCCGGCCGGCCGGTTCCGTCACCCGGCGGAGGCCGACCGCCAGGTCGGTGACCTGCTGGCCCTGTTCACCGAGGTACCGGTGGGCGGCGCCGCGGACGGTTAGCCTCTACAGCGGACGAGGTGGTGCGCTTCACCGTCCGCATACTGCGATCGCTGTGCGATCAGCGCACGGCGGGGATAGGTTGGACGAGTGCCGTCCGTCGCCCTCGCCCGTCCGATGTGGCCGGCGACGCTGCGCGCACTGCGGGAACTGACCCGCCTGGCGCTGGCGACCCTCGTGCTCGCCGTCGGTCTCGGCGGGGCCGCCGCCACCGACCAGCCGGGCCGGTCCACCGCCACCGACCTTCCGGCCCGACCGGTCGCCGCCACGGTCGCGGCCCAACCGGCTGTCGAGCCCGTTCGACCGGCCGTCAAGCCCGTCCGGGCGGCCGCTGATCTGCCGGCCCGGCCGGCGCAGGTGGTCGCCTCGACCGCGCCGCCGGCCCGGCCCGAGCACGCCGACACCGCCCCGGCCGCCGCCGTCCCGGCACACCACTTCGCCGCCCCGCACGCCGCTACCGGCGAGGGCGAGCCGACCCGGCGCGGTCCACCTAGCGCCTGACCGGAGGTGGGCCGACGGCCCACCGGGTCACCGCTGGTGCGAAGGGTTCGCCCACCACGCCGCCAACGGTCCCACCGCCGCAACCGTCCGGGCCGCGCGCCACCTGGTCAGGCCCGTCGAGTCCACGCCATTCCCCGTCCACCACAGTCGACGAATCTCATCCGACCGCGAGGTGTTGATGATGATGCGAACCGCACTCTCCTCCGTCCTGCTCGACGTGCCCCGGGCCGCCGTGATCTGGCTGAGCCTGCTGGGCGTGGTGACGCTCGCCGTCGCCGGCCTGCTGCTGCGTCCCCGACTCTTCCGCTTCGACGCGGGCGCCCGGATCCGTGCGGCCGCGCTGCCGAGCCGGTCGGAGCGCACCGAGGAACAGCGGGACCAGGACCGCTGGGCCGAGGAGGTCATGGTGGCCGCCGACCGGGCCGAGGCGACCGCGCGCCGCCGACGCGACGAGTGGCTCGCCACCCAGGACGAGGCCGAGCAGGCATGGCAGGCATACGAGGCGGCGGAGGCGAACGTCCGCCGGCTGTCGGGCGCCACCGGCATGCCGCTGCCGCAGACCCCGCACACCCCCGCCGAGTACGCCGACCGCGAGCGCTGGCTGCACCGGGCCGCGCTGGAGGCGTACTGGCGGCGGGAGCTGTCGGTCGAACAGCTCAGCGATGTCTTCGCGCACCGGGGTTGGGATCCCCGGCTGCACCCGGTCGAGCAGGAGCTGAGGCTACGCCGGGCGGTACGCGACCACCTCTTCGCGGGCCAGCGGGCGGCCCGGGAGCGGGAGCAGGACGCCTGGCGGACCGCGGAACTCGCCGCCACGGCGGCCCGCAGCCTGCGGGAAGAGGCAGCCTCCGCGCTCCTGCCGGCGGCCGAGTCGGCCGAGTCGGTGCTGCCGCTGACCGCGCTCGGTGGCGTCGAGCAGACCCGCGAGATCCCCACCCCGGCCGTCGGCCGGGGGCCGGTCGCCGCCTACTGACCGACACGGCAGGTCGACCCGGCCCGCCCGTCGACGGCTCAGGCCGTGGCGGGCTCGGGGTGGAGGTGGTCGTGGAACCAGCCGGCCGCCGCCTCGGCGACCTGCTCCAGCGTGCCGGGTTCCTCGAAGAGATGGGTCGCGCCGGGGATCACCTGCAACTCGGCCGGCGCCGAAAGTTGGCTCAGCGCCTGCTGGTTGAGCACGATGACCTGCTCGTCGAGTCCGCCGACCAGCAGCAGGGTGGGGGCGCGGACCTGGCTGAGGGCGGTACCGGCCAGGTCGGGTCGGCCGCCCCGGGACACCACGGCGTGTACCAGGTCCGGTCGTTGCGCCGCCGCGACCAGAGCGGCGGCGGCACCCGTACTGGCGCCGAATAGGCCGATCGCGGCCGTACCGAAGGGCCGCTCGGCGGCCAGCCAGTCCACGATCGCGGCCAGCCGGCCGGCCAGCAGCCCGATGTCGAAGCGCAGTTCCGCGGTGACCGCGTCCACCTCGTCCTCGGCCGGCGTGAGCAGGTCCACCAGGACGGTGCCGAGCCCGCTGTCGTTGAGCCCCCGCGCCACGGCCAGGTTCCGGGGACTGTGCCGGGAACTGCCACTGCCGTGCGCGAACAGCACCACCCCCGCCGGTGTCGCCGGCACCAGCAGGTCGGCCGGCAGCTCGGCATCTCCCGCCGGAATCGTGACCGCACTGCCGCGTACGTCCATCTCGCCCTCCCGGATCCGTCCCATCACCCGCCCGGATACCCCCGCTGGCCGCTCCCACGCCGCCGCACGCCCCGCTGCTGTTCTTCCGGGCGGCGACACCGCCGCACTCGCCCCGCGTTTGCCGGCGGGGGCGCCGGGTAGCCGGCAGGGGACCGCAGACGGACCGGCGTCACCGGCGCCACCGACCAGATCGCGAGGACCGTCATGCCGCATCACAACCGTGAGCCCGTTCAGAAGGCCGCCGAGCGCGAGCGGCGGGAACAGGACATCCAGCACGGACGGGACTGGGCGGACGACGCGGCCCAGGCGCGTTCGGCCGGCGATCCGCGGGCGAGGACGCCGCACGACGCCACCGGCCGCCCCTCCCAGGGCGAGCCGATCTGACCGCCTGCCAGCAGCGCTCCGGGTGACCCCGCCGATACCACCGGCGGGGTCACCGCGGCGCGGGCGAAAGCACCGAACGCGGCGGGACCACCAGGACGAGCAGATGCCGCCGCCACCGGAACCAGCAGACCGCTGCCACCGGGACCACCGGACTCGCCGACGGGCGCGGCCGGATCCCGGCGTCGGTCAGGTCGGGATGTCCGGCAGGCGGAGCAGGGGGGCACGTCCGGGGGCCTGCTCCGGCGTCGGCAGGTCCTCGCGGGGCGGCGGGATGGGTACGGTCACCGGCTCGGCGCAGGTGACGCGTACCGACTTGCCGTAGTGGCGGACCTCCATCACCGCGTCCGGGGCGGCGTGGTGCAGGGCGTACGTCGTCTCGTGCGGTCGTACGTCGACCCGCAGCCGCATGCCGCACCACTGCAGGGAGAACGCCAGGCGACCGAGCCGGCTCGACAGGCAGGGCGCGAACGAGGGCACGCCGTCGTGGTCCCGCAGCCCGCCGAACCCGGCCACCAACGCGATCCACGCTCCGGCGAGGGAGGCCATGTGCACCCCGTCGCGGGTGTTCTCGTTCAGGTCGTGCAGGTCCATCAGCGCGGCCTCACGCAGGTAGCTGTGCGCCAGATCGGTGTAGCCGACCTCCGCCGCCAGCACCGCCTGGGTGCAGGCAGACAGCGACGAGTCCCGGACGGTACGGCGCTCGTAGTAGAGGAAGTTGCGCAGCTTCTCCTCGGGAGTGAACGCGTCCCCTCGCCAGTGCATCGCCAGCACCAGGTCGGCCTGCTTGACCACCTGCTTGCGGTACAGGTCGACGTACGGGTAGTGCAGCAGCAGCGGGTACTTGTCCGGCGGGGTACGCGTGAAGTCCCACTCCTGTAGCCGGGTGAAGCCCTCCACCTGCTGATGTACGTCGGCCTCGTGGTCGTACGGGATGTGCATGGCCGCAGCGGCGTCCCGCCACGCGGCGGTCTCCTCGTCGGTGACCCCGAGGTGGAGCGCCTCGTCGCGGTAGCGCATCGCGACCTCGGCGGCGGTCGTCAGGTTCCGCTGGGCCATCAGGTTGGTGTAGATGTTGTCGTTTTTGACGGCCGTGTACTCGTCGGGCCCGGTCACCCCGTCGATGTGGAACTGGCCGTTTCGGTCGTGGTGCCCGAGCGAGCGCCACAGCCGCGCGGTCTCCACCAGCAGGGTCAGCCCGATCTCCCGTTCCAGCTCCCGGTCCCCGGTGACCAGAACGTAGCGGCGCAGCGCGTCGGCGACACCGGCCGCGACGTGGAACGCCGCCGTGCCCGCCGGCCAGTAGCCCGATGACTCCGGCCCCTCGATGGTCCGCCACGGGAAGGCGGCGCCCTCCAGGTCGAGCGTCCGGGCCCGCTCGTGGGCCTGCGGCAACGTCGAGCACCGCCAGTACAGCGCGTCCCGCACCGCGGCGGGATGGGTGTACGTCAGCACCGGCAGGACGAACATCTCGGTGTCCCAGAACGCGTGTCCGTCGTACCCAGGGCCGGTGAGCCCCTTGGCCGAGATAGGCCGGCGTTCCGCGCGGGCACCGGCCTGGAGCACGTGGAACAGGCCGAACCGGATTGACTGCTGTACCTCCGGGTCGCCCTCGACCTCCACATCGGCGGCGTCCCAGAACTCGTCGAGGTACTCCCGCTGCTCGCGGACGAGCCCGTCCCAGCCGTCCAGCTTCGCGGCGGCCAGTGCGGCGCCGACCTGGTCGCGGGCGGCCGGCAGGGAGCGCCGGCTCGACCAGCCGTAGGTCAGGTACTTCATCACGCACAGCCGCTGGCCGGGTTCCAGCACGCAGCCGATGGTGGTACGCACCCAGTCCTCGTACCCTTCGGACTCGACGGTGGTCCGCGCCTCGGACTCCACCTCGTGCTCCATCGCGGCGGCGACCCGCAGCCCGGAGACCCGGGTGCGGTGGATCAGCAGCCCGCCGTTGGGTGTGGTCAGCTCCTCCTCGGCCTCCAGCGGCGACTCCAGCACCGCTGCCACCCGGGGGTCGTTGCTCTGCGGCGGCAGCGTCTCGTTGGCCACCAGCTCCGACTGGACGATCAGCCGCAGTGGCTTGCCGTCGGCCACCTCCACCTCGTACCGGAACGCGGCGACCGAGCGCTGCCGGAAGGAGACCAGCCGGGTGCTGTTCACCCGTACCTCCCGGCCGGCCGGCGAGCGCCAGTGCAGCGACCGGTGCAGCGTGCCGGCGCGCAGGTCGAGGATTCGCTCGTGGGCGAGCAGCTCGCCGTAGCGCACGTCGAGCGGCTCGTCGTCGACCAGCAGCCGGATCAGCTTGCCGTTGGTCACGTTGACGATGGTCTGGCCCGACTCGGGGTAGCCGTAGCCGGCCTCCGCGTACGGCAGCGGGCGCAACTCGTAGAACGAGTTGAGGTACGTGCCGGGCAGACCGTGCGGCTCGCCCTCGTCCAGGTTGCCGCGCAGCCCGACATGCCCGTTGGACAGGGCGAAGACGGACTCGGACTGGGCGAGCACGTCCATGTCCAGCCGGGTCTCCCGCACGTGCCACGGCTCGACCGGGTACGCCCGCTCCCTGATCATGCTGACCGCCCGTCGTCGAGCAGGTCGGCGAGGTCGCCGACCACCACGTCGGCGCCGTGTGCGCGCAGGTCGTCGGCCTGCCCGACCCGGTCCACCCCGACCACGTACCCGAATCCGCCGGCCCGGCCGGCCTCGACCCCGGCGAGCGCGTCCTCGAAGACGACCGCCTGTTTCGGCTCCACTCCGAGCATCTTCGCTCCGGCGAGGAAGGTGTCCGGATGCGGCTTGCCGCGCAGCCCCTCGGCGCGGGCGGTCAGCCCGTCCACCCGGGCTTCCAGCAGCGGTTCCAGCTTGGCGGCGGCGACCACCTCCCGGCCGTTGGCGCTGGCCGTGACGATCGCCCGGCGCAACCCCGCCGCGGCCACCGCCTTCAGGTACGCCACCGAGCCGGGGTAGACGTCCACCCCGGTGGTGCGGATCCGCTCCAGCAACAGGGTGTTCTTCTGGCTGCCGAGGCCCTGCACCGTGTCCGTCCCGGGTGGATCATCGGGCGTGCCGTCGGGCAGGCTGATGCCACGCGAGGCGAGGAAGGTGCGGACGCCGTCGAGGCGGGGGCGGCCGTCGACATAACGGCGATAATCCGCGTCAGGGTCGAACGGCCGGTACGGCTCACCGGTGGCGGCGGCGTGCCGCCGGAGGAAGTCGTCGAACGTCTCGGTCCAGGCGGCGTTGTGCACCCGGGCGGTCTGCGTCAGCACACCGTCCAGGTCGAAGAGACATGCGGTCACGTGAGCAGGCAGGCCAAGCACCGTACCAATCTATCCACCGTCACGTATCGGCAAACGCACTTCGGCCGAGCCGGCGCGGCGGGCTCCCCACGGCCGACCGGCGCCCGAAAGCGCCTGGTTCAGCAAGCGCTTCTGTAGCGAGTCATCCTTGCCATTCCCTGCGACGGCTACGTCGGTTCGTGGTACTCCGTCACCAACGTGGCAAAGCCGAAAAAGATTACGACAAGTATGTTGTCACCTACGCGGGCAGGTCCAGGTCACGGGCAACTGGAAGAAGAGTCGGTGCCGCTCAATGGGACGTCACCCATCCACCTGCGTCCGGTCGTGATCGAAGAGGATGATGATGTCGTGAGGCTGGCACGAGTGTTGGCGGTCAGCGGGCTACTGGTGCTACTGGCCACTGCCTGTACCGCAAGCGGCAAGCCCACATCGGTGGAGACGACAGCGAGCAATCCTGCCTCCGCAGGTCATCAAGGTAGCCCAGCTGCCACAGATCCAAGCGGCACGGACTGCTGGCCCACCAGCGTGGTCGCCGACGGCCCAGCGCCCGGCCCTGCGGAATGGACGTTCACCGCGGTCCGCAAGGTGGTGCCGGAGTTGGGCGATGAGGTTCGGCCTCCCGAGATCGACCAGCCGTTTGTTCCCGTGGTGGAGTGGAACACCTCCCGCGTCGACAAGGCCGCGGCGGTCGCCGCCATTGAGGGCTCCCTCGACTATGTCGCCTCTGGGACCAGCAACACCCTCGTCGACCTGGACCGCGTCCTGTCAGGTGTCAAGGAACCGCGTACCTACGTCGGTTACGCGGCGGTGCAGCGACTCTCCGTACCGCTGACCGCCGAGTGCCCGGACGGCAGTACGGTGAAGGGGACGCTCTCCACCTGGTCCGACGCCGAAACCGGTGTGGTGGTGTGTGCCACCAGGTACGCCAAGGGCGAAGCCCCGGCGATCGCGCTTCGCGCCCAGGCCGATTTCTGCAGCTGACGCCACAACGGGGTTGCGGGCAACCGAATCAGCTCTCGCTCGCCTGGTTCGGGCGCAGGGTCCAGATGACGGTCATCTCCGAGGTCGGCTTGCCCTCCTCGGTGGCGATCTCCACCTGTACCGGGAACTCCGGCCGCCCGCCGGCCGCCAGCTCCGCGACGACCTCGGCCGGCGGGCGGCCGAGCCGCGCCGTCGCGCGCACCGGCCCCATCGCCAGCTTGCGGTACGCGATCTCGGCGCGCACCGCCAGCGGGGTCGCCCGGTCGAGCAGATGGCCGAACGCGGCGAGCACGACCGTTCCGGAGGCGGTCTCGCCGAGGGTGAACATGGCCCCGGCGTGCGGTCCGCCGACGTGGTTGTGGGTGGCCGGCGAGTCGGGCAGCCGGACCACGGCCCGCACCCCGCCCTCCGCCTCGGGGGCCACCTCGACGAATTCGAAACCGAGCGTACGAGCGAACGGCACCGCCTGAAGCATGCCGGCGGCGACCTGGCGCGAGTCGATGGTCATACGCGAACGCTACCCGCCAGTAACTTACCCGGCAAGGCGATGCGGGGCGCCACGAGCGGTCCGCCGATCATGCAGTTGTGGTGCCCCGCAAATGCCGTGATAGCCGTATCTCCCCCACCACAACTCCATGATCGACGAAGAGGACTCGGAGGGCGGGGTGGGTGGGTTAGTAGCTCGGCAGCCCGTGACAGCACCCCAAATGGGGGTAAGCCGGGCGGCTTACGTATCAGGGGGTGGGGGTGAAGATGGGGCGAGTGGGCGCCGTGGGCGGCAGCTCGTCGGCGGGGGCGCCGGTGTTCTGGCAGGCGGTCAAGCGCCACTGCCCGTTTTCCTTCGCCATGACCCAGAGTGGAGTGCCGACGTCCGGCCCGTCGGGTGTCTGGTACACCTGGCGCACCTTGACGGCAGCGACGTCTGGGCGGATGAACAGGACATGTTCCAGCTCGAACGTCACCGTCAGGCCCCGCATCCCACCGGGAAGCACCTGGCGCGTGAAGGTCGAGATCGCGTCGAGGCCGAAGAGGCGCTTGCCGCCACCCGTCGTCCAGATGGCGTCGGCTCGGAACAAGCCGAGGAACTCGTCCGGGAGTTCGTTGTTCTGGGCGTGCTCGACCGTGGCGACCACCTGTTTGATCGCTTCGATCTCGATCGCGCGTGCCTGCACGTCAACCTCTGTTGCGCTCATGAAAATCACGCTAGAACCTCAACGGCACTTGAGGTCAAGGCCTCCTGGGCGCCTATCACCGAGGTGGCTCGCGTTAATAGGGGGCCCCTGCTCTACCGGAGGCGTTAATAAGGGGCCCTTCCTTACACGTCAGCGCCAGCCGACGTCGATGCGGTCGCCGCGCTCGTCGAAGAAGTGCAGCGCGTCCATGCGTACCGCGACCGCGAGCGGGTGACCGGCGGCGACCGCGGGGTACGGCGCGAGCCGGACCGCCAGTTCGGCCGGACGGCGATGGTGGCGGCCCGGATCGTGCAGCACGCTGGTCCGACCGCCGCCGGTCGGGGCCTCCTCCGGCTCACCGGCCCGTCCGGTGATCCGCTGCATCACCTGGCCGAACCGGCGCAGGCCGCGCTGGCCGAGTTGGGCCTCGCCGTCCGTCGGGGCGCCGACCTCGTCGACCACGATCGCGGTGGCGCCGATGTCGAGGAAGGCCAGCGACTCGTGGCCGTGGTGTTCCAGGTAGCGGATCCGGCCCTGGAGCACGTCACCCTGGAAGTCCGGGGCGACCGGGGTGAGTGCCTCGGCCCGCATCCCGACCACGATCCGCTCGCCGTGGTAGTGCGCCACCGCCCGGCTGCGGATGTCGTCCCAGGGCAGGTAGAGGGCCTGCTCGCCGAGGGTGAGGGTGACGTACCGGTCGAGGTGGACGTAGACCGACGCCTCCAGCAGGTTCATCCGAGGGCTGCCGAGGAAGGCGGCGACGTACAGGGTGGCCGGCCGGCCGTACACCTGGGTCGGCGTGCCGACATCCTGGAGGACGCCCTTGCGCATGATCGCGACCCGGTCGGCCATGGTCAACGCCTCGGCCTGGTCATGGGTCACGTAGATGGTGGTGACCCCCAGCTCGCGGGTCAGGCCGGAGATCTCCGCCCGCAGCTCGGCACGCAGGCCGCTGTCGAGGTTGGAGAGTGGCTCGTCCATCAGGAACAGCCCGGGTCGGCGGACGATGGCCCGGCCCATCGCGACCCGCTGCCGCTGTCCGCCGGAGAGTTGGCTGGGCCGCCGGCCCAGCACGTCGCCGATGCCGAGGGCGCTGGCCACATCGGTGACCCGCTCGCCACGCGGGTTCGGGTCGATCCCGGCCAGCTTGAGCGGGAAGGCGATGTTGTCGCCGACGGACATGTGTGGATAGAGGGCGAAGTCCTGGAAGACCATCGCGATCTTCCGGTCCCGGGGTGGCAGGTCGTTGGCCAGTTCCCCGTTGAGCATCACCGCGCCGGTGGTTGGGTCCTCAAGCCCGGCGATCATGCGTAGCACCGTCGACTTGCCACAGCCGGACGGCCCGAGCAGCACCATGAACTCGCCGTCGTTGACATCGAGGTTGATGCTGTCCACCGCGACGGTGCCGTCCCGGAAGACCTTAGTCACATCCTTGAGCGCGACGGTCGTCACCGTCTCATCCCCCAACCTTGTCGGCCGAACCCCGAATGACTGTGACGAGGATCATGGGGTCGGCACATCGGGTAAACGTGCCATGTTCGAATCGTGACAGACGTATTACGTTCCATCGAGTAGCGGCTATCGCCCGAAACTTCCGACCTTAGCCGGGCGTCTCGCCGAGGAAGACCCGACGTACCACCCGGTCAGCGGCGTGCCCGTCCTCCAGCGCGCAGAACCGCTCCCGGAACCGCGCCCGCGCCCGGCCGGCGACGGGTGCGTCGACCGCGCCGGTACGGAACAGGTGGAGCAGTTCGGCGAAGGTACGCACCACCGGGCCGGGCGCCTCGGCGGTGATGTCGAAGTAGACACCCCGGGTGAGCCGGTACATGTCCCAGTCCGGCGCGTAGATCACGATCGGCCGGTCCAAAACCGCGTAGTCGAACATCGCCGACGAGTAGTCGGTGACCAGCACGTCGGCCGCGAGGTAGAGGTCCTCGACCCGGGGGTGGTCGCTGACATCCTGGATCCGCGTCTGACCGTCTGGACGGCGTGGCCCCCGGTCCCGGTCGTGGAAGTAGTGGCTGCGCATCAGCAGCAGCCCGGACGGACCGAGCGCGTCGAGGAGACGCTCCGGGTCGAACGGTGGACGGTAACCGGGCAGGTGCTCCCGGTGCGTCGGGGCGTACAGCACGACCCGTTCGCCGAGGCCGGCGCCGAGTTCCGCGCGCAGCCGGAGCACGTCCTCAGTGGTCGCGGTGACCAGCCGGTCGTTGCGCGGGTAGCCCACCTCCAGCGTCGTGTAGGCGGCCGGGTACGCGCGTTCCCACATCTGGGTGGAGAAGCTGTTCGAGGTGACGCTGAAGTCCCACCGGTCCACCCGGCGCAGCAGCCCGGCGAAGTCCATCCCGACCGCGCCGAGCGGGTAGCGCTGCTGGTCCAGCCCCATCACCTTCACCGGCGTGCCGTGGTGGGTCTGCACGTGCACCGAGCCCGGCCGTTTACGCACCGAATCCGGAAAGTTGACGTTGTTGATCAGCCACCGGGCCCGGGCCAGCACCCGGTGGTACGCGGCCGTGCCGGCGACCACGTACTCGACCCCCTCCGGCATGGTGTGCACCCGGTCCCGGCGGACGATCCACACCCCCCGGATCCGCGGCGCCAGCCGCCGGGCCGCCTCGTAGATCGCGGCCGGGTTGCAGGCGTAACCGCGGTACCAGTAGGCGGCGTACACCGCGAGGTCGTCGTCCAGCGGTCGGCGCGACTCGGCCCGGTGGTACTCACGCAGCGCGGCGTCGCGGGTCGCCCGCAGGGTGAACCGGACCGGTGGCACCACCCGGCGCCGGACCCGGCCGGCGGCCCTTCGGGCGGCCTCGCCCGCCCGGCTCGTGGCCCGCAGGGCGCTGAAGGTCCGCCACCGGCCCGCCGCCACCAGCCGGTGTTTGAGCCCTTCCACCCCGTCGGGCATCCGGTGGCCGCCCGGTGGCAGCAGGCGGGCGTGTTCGATCGCGACCCGGGCGAAGAAGGTCGGCCGCAACTCGGGGGCGATCCGGTTGCCGTTGCCGAGCACGGTCAGGTAGTGCCACATCATTCGCTCGAAGATCGCCGACCGCAGTTCCTCGGCCCCGAGCCGGTCCAGTTCCCGGAACACCCGGTGCCACTGGTCGAAGACCTCGAAATGCCGCTCGCCCTGGGTCTTCGTGATCGCCCCCGCCCGCCGCTGCCGGTAGTTGACGCAGACCACGTCGAGTACGCCGATCCGGTCGGCGGCCAGCAGCGCCGGGTAGCTGAACGAGACGTCCTCGTACCAGCCGGGGGCGAAGCGCAGCCCGACGTCGGCCAGGAACTGCCGGCGGAGCAGCCGGTTCCAGGCGGTGTGCAGCAGGTCCAGGGTCTCCGGCCGGTCGCGCAGCCGGAAGGTGACCGGCCCGGGCGGCTCCGGGAAGACCTCCTCCATCGCGCTACGGGTCACCGTGTCGTCCCAGTGCGCCCGTACGTGGTCGACGACCAGCACGTCCGGCCGGGTCGCCCGCAGCCGGGCGGCGACCTCGGCGAGGCAGTCCGGAGTGAGCCAGTCGTCCCCGTCGACGAACCAGACGTACTCGCCGACGGCTCGGTCCAGCCCGACGTTGCGGGCCGGGCCGAGCCCGACGTTCTGATCCAGCCGGACCGCCCGCACCCGGTCGTCGCGGGCCGCGTACTCGTCGAGGATGTCGCCACTGCCGTCGGGCGAGCAGTCGTCGACCCCGATCACCTCGATGTCGGCCACCGGCTGACCGAGGATCGAGTCCAGGCACTCCCGCAGGTAGCCCTGCACGCGGAAGGCCGGGACGACGAAGCTGATCAGCGTCATCGTCCCGGCCCCCCGTCAGCCCGTCGCGCGGCCTCCCGTACCCGCCGGCACCGCCGGCACCCGCGCGGCACGGGCCGGCCGGACGAACCAGGCCAGCACCACGCTCGCCACGAACAGCACCAGAAGGTAGATACCGAGTGTAGCCAGGCCAATACTCACGAATCCGGCAATCGCCGCCAGCGCCAGCAACACCGAGCGCCCCTCCCAGCCGAGGGTGGCGGCGTGCAGCGGCGGTGCCGCCTGCCGCTTCTCCAGCCGGGCCACGAGGTCGTAGTGGTGCACGGTGAGCACGAAGACGTACCCGAAGATCAGCCAGGCCGGCGCCCCGCCGATCAACCCGACCGCGATGGCGAACAGGTACTCGGCGGCCCGCAGCGCGGCCGGCACCAGCCAGTCCAGCGGCCCGTTGTGCGCCGCCCCGGCCCCGGCCGCACCGACCAGCAGCACCAGCAACACCGCCAGCACCGCAACCGGCAACGCCGCCGGCAGAGCCGTCCACCGCCACCAGTCCACCGAATCGATCTCGCTGGCCGCGCCGGAGGCCCCGAGCAGTTCCACGGTCGGAGCGGGCAGGCGGAACACCAGCCCGGCCAGCAACAGCAGCGCCGCGCCGAGCGCCGCGACCACGGCGAGCACCAGCGGCCCCGGACGACGCAGCACCGGCAGCCGCGCGGCCAGCGGGCCGTCGTCGCGGTGCAGGGTCGCGTCGACCGTGTCCAGCACCGGCACCCACATCCAGCGGGCCCGCAGCGTACGCAGCGCACCGGTGTACGCGAACGCCAGCACGCCCCAGGTCAGCACCGCGAGCAGGGCGATCCGCTGATCGAACAGCGCCGCCGCCAGCGCAATCAGCGCCCACCGCTCCCCAATCGGGAAGACCACCGTCCGCTTGAGCCAGTACGACACCGATCCCGAGTCGGCCTGCACCCGGTTCGACGCGGCGTTCAGCCGGTCGCCGATGCCGCCGCCCCCGCCGGTGCCCCCGGTCTTCGGCCGCCGCGCCGCCTCGTCGTGCAGTACGCCGTACCACGCGTCGGTCATGTGCCGCACGGTCTGCAACGTCATCGCGGCGATGGCCAGCGCCCAGCCATACCGGAACCCGGCCGCCGTGGCGCCCCACCCGAGGCCGGCGTAGACCAGGTACTCCTTGGCCCGGTCGGCCATGGTGTCCAGCCAGCCGCCCCAGGCGCTGAAGTTGCGGGTGTAGCGGGCCAGTTGGCCGTCCACGCAGTCCAGCACGAACCCGAGGTACAGCAGGACCGCGCCGGCCACCAACAGCGGCCGGCCGCCGGTGGCGAACAGCGCTGCGGCGGCCACCGCGAACGCCACCGACAGCATGGTCACCGCCGTCGGGCTCAGCCCCAGCTTGGCGCAGACCTTCGTGACCTGCGGCGACCAGGTGCTGACGAAGTACGTGGTGAAGAAGTCGTCCTTCTCCTTCACCGAGAGCCGCAGCTCGGCCCGGTCCTCGTCCACGGCGGCCACCGCCGCCTCGGCTCCGGCCAGCCCGGTCGCGTCGTTCACCCGGTGGGCGACCAGCAGGCGTACCCGGTGGGCGAAGACCAGCGCACTCTGCGCGGTGAGCTCGGCGAAGACCTGGTCCACGACCGGACCGGCCGTCCTGCTCGCGCCCGCCGTCGCGGCCCGGGCGGCGGCGACCAGCGCCGGCACGTCGTCCCGGCCGACCCGCAACGCGCCGCCGAAGATGCCGGTGGCCTCCCCGTCCAGCCGCTCGGGCGGACCGGCGTCGACCACCTGGCCGCGCTCCTCGCGTACCGCCGTGCGTCCGCCGGTCGGCGGGTCGGTGAGCACCAACGCCACCGTCGCGCCGACCGGGCTGGTCACCAGATGCCGCAGTACGGCGGTGTGGGCAACCAGGTCGGCGCCGCTGAGCACCACCGGCCCGTCGGCCTGTCCGGCCAACTCGGCCAGCTCGTCGAGGTCGGCGGCGACCCGCACCTCGGGTACGCCGGCCCGGCGCCACTGGGCGGCCAGCCGGTCGGCCAGCGCCTCGCCGGTGCCCGTCGGCAGGCCCGCGGCCGGCGCCCCGGCGGCGAGCACGATCGCGAGGGTCACCGGGGAACCGCGTCGTGGTACGCGGCCAGCGCCTCGGCGATCGTGCCGTCGACACTCAGCCGGCCCGCGTCGAGGAACAGCCCTCGACGGCAGAACCGGGTCAGGTCCTTTTCGTTGTGTGACACCAGCACCAGAGTGCGCCCCTCCCCGAGCAGACGGTCGATGGTCGTGTAGCACTTCGCGCGGAACTCCGCGTCCCCGACCGCCGTCACCTCGTCCATCAGCAGGATCGGGTGCGGCAGGTGGGAGATGATCGCGAACCCGAGCCGGACTTTCATGCCGGACGAGTAGTGCCGTACCGAGGTGTCGATGGCCCGCTCCACCTGCTCGCCGGCGAACGAGACGATCTCGTCGAAGTGCCGCTTCAGGTAGCCCGTCGACAGCCCGTGCAGGCCGCCCACCAGGTAGAGGTTCTCCCGCCCGGTCAGGTCGTTGGAGAAGCCGGCGGACAGCTCCAGCAGCGGCGCGACCTCGCCGCGAACTCTGATCCGGCCCTCGTCGGGGATCAACACCCCGGCGATCAGCCGCAGCAGGGTGCTCTTGCCGGTGCCGTTCCGCCCGATCACCCCGAGGGCCTCGCCGGCCTCGATCGAGAAGGACACGTCGCGCAGGGGCCAGAACTGGCCGTCGGAGGCGTTCCGCGAACCCCGATGGATGAACAGCTCCCGCAGCCGCAGCTGCCGGCGGCGGTTGCGGACGAACCGGATGCCGAGGCCCTCCGCCTCGATGATCGCCTCAGCCATCAGAGTTCCTTGAGCAGGGCGGGTTCAAGCCGGCGGAACGCCCACCAGCCGACGACGAGCAGCAGCAGGCTGCCACCGATGGTGGTGGCGAGCAGCCGGGCGTCCGGGAACTCGTCCGGGTACCACACCGAGTGGTGCAGCTGGAAGATGCCGACCAGCGGGTTGAGTTCGTAGCCCAGCTTGAGCCAGCCGGGCAGGCCGGAGCCGCGGACCAGGCTCAGCGGATAGATGATCGGCGTGGCGTAGAACAGCACCCGGATGATCAGGCGCATGAACCGCTCCACGTCGCGCATCAGCACGTTGAGCGCCGACAACAGCAGCGCCAGCCCGATCAGCAGGGTGAACTGCACCAGCACCGCGAGGGGCAGGGCCAGCAGCGACCAGCCGGGCTCGATCCGGCCGTTGCTCGCGTACCAGGCCGCGATGCCGGCCAGGATCGGCAGGCCGGCGGCGTACTCCGCGAAGCGGCCGGCGACCCGGCCGATCGGGAAGACCTGCCGGGGCATGTTCATCGTGGTGATCAGCCGGGACTGGCCGGTCAGCGCGTTGGTCGCCTCGCTCAGCGCCGAACTGGTCCACATCCAGGCGAAGATCCCGGTGATCAGGAACAGCGGGTACGACCCGGCGGCCTCACCGAGGTGCCGGTTGGTGTCGCGGGAGTAGAGGACGCCGAAGACGAACCAGTAGATCGCCCCCATGCCCAGCGGCTCGATCAGCGACCAGAGGTAACCCAGCACCGACTGCTGGTATTTGACCGCGAGGTCGCGCCGGACCAGGATGCGCAGCGCGTTGCGGTGCGACCACAACGCCCCGACGCCAGAGGTCACCGCCGTCTCCCGCCTCCTGAAACGGACGACAGGTTAGCAGCCGGTGAACGTTGTCCGGTCGAGCCGTACGCTCAGCACTCGATCACGTTGACGGCCAGCCCGCCGCGCGCCGTCTCCTTGTACTTGACCTTCATGTCGGCGCCGGTCTCGCGCATGGTCTTGATGACCTTGTCGAGCGAAACCGCGTGCACCCCGTCGCCGCGCAGCGCGAGCCGGGCGGCGGTGATCGCCTTGATGCTAGCCACCGCGTTGCGCTCGATGCAGGGTATCTGCACCAGGCCGCCCACCGGGTCACAGGTCAGCCCGAGATTGTGCTCCATGCCGATCTCGGCGGCGTTCTCCACCTGCGCGGGCGTGCCACCCAGCGCCTCGGCCAGCCCGGCGGCGGCCATCGAGCAGGCCGAGCCGACCTCGCCCTGGCAGCCCACCTCGGCCCCGGAGATCGAGGCGTTCTCCTTGAACAGCACCCCGATCGCGCCGGCCGCCAGCAGGAACCGCACCACCCCCTCGTCCGAGGCCCCGGGCACGAACCGCGTGTAGTAGTGCAGCACCGCCGGGATGATCCCGGCCGCCCCGTTGGTCGGCGCGGTCACCACACGGCCACCGGCCGCGTTCTCCTCGTTGACGGCCAGCGCGAACAGCGTCACCCAGTCCATCACGTGCAGCGGATCCCCGGGCCTGCCGCGCCCGGAGCCGCCGGGGCTCACGGTGTCCACGGATCCGGCGGGGCTCACGGTGTGTGCGGCCTCCGCCTCCAGGCTGCGTCGCAGCTCGGCGGCGCGGCGACGCACTTTCAGCCCACCGGGCAGCGTGCCGTCGCGGGTGCAGCCGCGCTCGACGCACTCCCGCATCACCCGCCAGATGTCCAGCAGACCGGCCCGCACGTCCGCCTCGGCCCGCCAGGACAGCTCGTTGGCGAGCATCACCTCGCTGATGGACAGCCCGGTCTCGGCGGTCACGTCGAGTAGTTGGGCGCCGGTCAGGAACGGGTACCGCACCCGGGTGCTGTCCGGCTTGATCCGATCCGCCCCGGCCGCGGCCTCGTCGACCACGAACCCGCCGCCGACCGAGTAGTAGGTACGCGTCCTGACCTCGGCCCCGGCGTTGTCGTACGCCGCGAAGATCATCCCGTTCGGGTGGTACGGGAGCGACCGGCGGCGGTGCAGGACCAGATCCCGGTCCGGGTCGAAGTCGATCTCGTGCGTGTCGAGCAGGGCCAGCCGCCGCTCCGCCCGGATGCCGGCCACCCGCGCCTCGACGCTGTCGGTGTCGACCGTCTCCGGAGCCTCGCCCGTCAGGCCGAGCAGCACCGCGCGGTCGCTGCCGTGACCGTGCCCCGTGGCGCCGAGCGAACCGTACAACTCCGCCCGCACCCGGGCGACGTCGGTGAGCAGTCCGTCGGCCTTGAGCCCGGCGACGAACGTACGCGCCGCCCGCATCGGCCCCACGGTGTGCGAGCTGGACGGCCCGATGCCCACGCTGAAAAGGTCGAACACACTGATCATGACTGCACTTCCTCGCCGTCGCCGGTGTCGCCGGTCAGCGGCCGATCCGATCGTGGCCGCCCTCGGTGTGGCCCGGCCATGGCACGCCCAGGCTAAGGACGCCCAACCTGCCAAGCCTACCCCTCCCCCTCACCCCACCTCGCCGTCGATCATGCAGTTGTGGTGGGCGGTTAGACCCCATAAACCCCTTATGCGGGGCACCACAACTCCATGATCGGCGTGGTCGAGGGGCGGGGTGGGGGGTTGTTTCCGGGAGGGGGGTGGGGTGGGGGCACGGGGAACTACCTACGGGTGGGCGGGGTGGGGTTCGTTCTCGGGGCCGAGGGCAGGGGGCTCAGCCGTTCGTAGCGTTGATCGCAGGAGCGGCGGAGCGCCGCGGAGGGGAAGTACCACGATGAGTCGCACACTCGTCCGGCCCCGGCAGGGGCGCATGTTCGTCGGGGTCTGCGCCGGCCTGGCCCAGCGGTTCGGCATCTCGGCCGGGCTCGTCCGGCTGCTGTTCCTGCTGTCGCTGCTGCTGCCCGGCACCCAGGTGGTCATCTACCTGGCGCTCTGGATCATCATGCCCAACGAGGACCGCTACCTCATCCACGGCCGCTGACCGCGCCACCCGGCTGACCCGCCCGGTCACCGCGTGCCGGCGGGCCGGTCGCGGGTCAGGGCGCGATGTACGTGACGGTCACCCGCTCGAAGCCGAGCGAGCGGAGCAGGCCCTCCAGCATCTTGCGGGTGTTCTCCTCGGCTCGCGCGATCAGTCCGCTGTCCCGGGCGGCGGCGGTGATCCGGTCCTCGGCCAGCCGGTAGACCTGCTGCTGCCGGTTCGGGTCACCGCCGATCAGCTCGCCGACCCGGTTGAGCAGGCCGCGCTCCTCGGCGAACACGTAGCTCTTGTCCAGGTCGAGGTTGGTCTGGGCGAGTTGCGGCGCCGGCAGCTTGATCTCGACCGACTTGCCGTCGGCCGACTGCACAATCGCTCCCTCGGCGAGGGTGCCGAAGTCGACGTACGCCTCCACGCTGCCCGACCCGACGAAGAGGGTCCGCTGGTTGAGCAGCCAGTCCGGCACATTGCGCCGGTCGTTCTGCAGGTCGACCACGACCTGGAAGTTGCCCTCGGCGGCCACGTACCGGCTGAGGTCCTGCATCGATTCGAGCAGCGCCGGCTGGCTGCGGTCGGTCTGCTCCTTGGCGAACGGGTTGCGGAACTCCGGCAGGATCCCGGTGGCCTGCACGCCGAACAGCATCACCACCGCCAGTGCCGCGGCGCCGAGCACCCAGAGCAGGGCGCGCGCCGCGCCGCTGCCCGGCTGTGTGGGTGGTACGTCGGACCGGTCCGTGCGCAGGTCGCCGGTGTGCTGGTCGGCGAACCTGCTGGTGGGCTCCTTGATGTCGCCGTCGCGTGCCATCGCCCTCACCGTCCTCGTCAGACGCGTTGTCTGATGATGACGGTAAGCCCCTCGTACGACACCCGCTCGCCGAGCCGCGACACGGCACGTTTCCGCAGGTCACGGCGCGAGAGGTTCAGGTGAAGGCGGAGACGCCGGTGAGCTTCTGCCCGATCACCAGTTGGTGGATCTCCGAGGTGCCCTCGTAGGTCAGCACGCTCTCCAGGTTGTTGGCGTGCCGCATGATCGAGTAGTCCCCGGACACCCCGTTGGCTCCGAGGACGGTGCGGCACTGTCGGGCGATGGCCAGCGCCTCGCGTACGTTGTTGAGCTTGCCGACGCTGACCTGCTCGGGGCGCAGCTTCCCGGCGTCGGCGAGCCGGCCGAGCTGGAGCGCCAGCAGGTAGCCCTTGTTCCACTCGACCGCCATGTCGGCGAGCTTGGCCTGGGTCAGCTGGAAGCCGGCCAGCGGCCGACCGAACTGGGTGCGGGTGGTCGCGTACCCCAGGGTGGTCTCCAGGCAGTCGCGGGCCGCGCCGAGCGCACCCCAGACGATGCCGTGCCGGGCCTCGGTCAGGCAGCTCAGCGGCGCCTTCAGCCCGATCGCGCCGGGCAGTTGCGCGTCCGCCGGCAACCGGACGTCGTCGAGCGCGATCTCCCCGGTCACCGAGGCGCGCAGCGACATCTTGCGGCCGATCTCGCGCGCCGTCACCCCGGGCGTGTCCATGGGTACGGCGAAACCCCGGACGCCGTCGTCGGTACGCGCCCAGATCACCCCGACGTCGGCGACCGGCGCGTTGGTGATCCACATCTTGGCGCCGGTGAGCACCCAGTCGCCGCCGTCCCGACGGGCCCGGGTGGTCATCGACGCCGGGTCGGAGCCGTGGTCCGGCTCGGTCAACCCGAAACAGCCGATCGCCTCGCCGGCCGCCATCGCCGGCAACCAGCGCTGCTTCTGCTCCTCGCTGCCGTAGCGCCAGATGGCGTACATGGCCAGCGAGCCCTGCACCGAGACCAGCGACCGGACGCCGGAGTCGCCGGCCTCCAGTTCCAGACAGGCCAGCCCGTACGCGACGGCCGTCGAGCCGGCGCAGCCGTACCCGGTCAGGTGCATGCCGAGCAGGCCGAGCTTGCCGAACTCGCGGGCCAGTTCACGGACCGGCACCTGGCCCGCCTCGTACCAGCCGGCGACGTGCGGGCGTACCCGGTCGTCGATCACCTGGCGCACGACGGCGCGGATCTGCCGCTCCTCCTCGGTCAGCGACGAATCCAGGTCGAGTAGGTCGACGGGGCTCACTCGACCGCCTCGGCGAGCACGAGCACCCGGGCGTGGATCTGGTTGCGCTGTTGCAGCGCGGCGCGCAGCGCGCGGTGCAGGCCGTCCTCCAGGTAGAGGCCGCCGTTCCACTGCACGACGTGCGGAAAGAGGTCGCCGTAGAAGGTGGAGTCCTCGGCGAGGAGCTTGTCCAGCGCCAGCTCACGCTTGGTGGTGATCAGCTGGTCCAGGCGCAACGGCCGGGGCGGGATCTCAGCCCACTGCTTGAGTGTCAGGTTGTGTTCCGGGTAGGGACGCCCGTCCCGGACCGCTCTGAAGATCACGACGGCACACTCCCCTCCCCCTGGTAGGGCCGAGCCGCGACGCCGGGCCGGATCGCGGCATGGCGCCGCGACCCACGGCACCCATGACCGTGCCAGCGTAGCCGGACCCCGCACCCCACGTTCTGCTCCCTGATGCCAGTTTCGCCACCCGTCGTCCGGTTCTCAACGGGACGAAACCACCGGTTCGGGTCAGCTCCACCGTCCCCGTCGGACAACCTCGTCCACCGGACGCCGCCCCCGGCGCAGCGACGGTGACCGGTGGTCGGGGGCGCGGTAACCGATGGTGAGGGCACCGATCGGGTGGTACGCCTCCGGCACGCCGAACGCCTCGCGGTAGGAATCCAGCCGGTGTGGCGGGATGCCGAAGAAGCACGAGCCGAGGCCCTCGTCAACCGCGGTCAGCAGCATCAGCAGGGCGGCGAAGCCGGTGTCGACATACCAGTACGGCACCGGCCAGCGCTCGGTCGAGCGGTCCGCCCAGCCCTTGTCCGGTTCGGCGTAGCGCTCCAGGTAGACCGAGCGGTTGGCGTGCGGCACCACGATCAGCGGCGCCCGGCGCATTCCGGCCAGCCAGCGCTCCATCCCGCCGCCCTCCGGAGTGCTGGCCGCCCAGAACCGTTCCCGGTCCTCCGGCGTCTCCAGCACCAGGAACCCCCAGCCCTGGGAAAACCCGGCCGATGGGGCCCGCACCGCGTGGTCCAGCAACCGGTCCACCACCTCCGGCGGAACCGGGCGGTCCGGGTCGTAGTTACGCACCATCCGGCGCCGCCGGACGACCTCCGCGAACTCCACGTCGTTATCCTCCGCGTCCGCTCAGACGCCGGGCCGGATGCCCCAGCCACCGCGCCAGGTGTCGCCGGGCGCCAGCGTGATCAGATCCCGGCCGGAGCGGAACGCGTCCGGCGGGCAGGTCATCGGCTCCACCGCCACCGACCGGCGCAACCGTGCGCCGGTCAGCGTGTCACCGGTGTAGACCTGCCACCAGCCGAACTGGGCGTCGGCCCAGATCCGCAACCCGCCCGAGTCCCCCGGGCCGGCGAGCGTCACCGTGGAACCGCCGTCGGCCTCCCGCGTCACCTGGCCGAAGGCGAGGTCCAGCACGGCGTCGCCGATGCGGCGCGGCTCGGTGTAGTCGTACTCGGTGCCGGCGACCTGGGCCGCGCCGACCGGCAGCAGCCGGCCGTCCAGCAGCAGCCGGGTCTGCCCAGGCACCCGCAACGCGATGTCCTCCACCGCCACCCCGGGCAGGCGCAGGTAGGGGTGTACGGAGAAACCGAACGGCGCCGGTTCGGCACCGATGTTGGTCACCTCGTGCTCGGCGCGCAGCCCGTCACTCCCCACGCTCCACCGGGTCCGCAGCCGCAACGGCCACGGGTACCCGAGCTGCGGTGGCAGGTCGTACCCGACCGTGACCTCGTCCGGACGCTGCTCGATCAGCTGCCACGACACCCAGTTCACCAGGCCGTGGATGGCGTTGTGCCGCTCCGGCTCGGTGAGGGTGAGCTGCAACGACCGCCCGGCGTAGGTGTACGCGCCGTCCCGGATCCGGTTCGGCCAGGGGGCGAGCACCTGCCCGGCCGAGCCGGGGCACAACTCGTCGGTGGCGTACCCGTCGAGGTGTTCGACACCGTCCTGCCGGTAGGTGCGGACTCCGCCACCCACCTCGACGATGACCGCCTCGTGACCGGCGGCGGAAATGGTCCACTGTGCCCCTGACGGGGGACGCGGCTCGCGGCTGTCCATGTCGCCAGACCCTAGCCGCTCAGGACCGCTGTCCGCTCGACGCGGCCGGCGGCCGGTAGCGCATCAGCGCCGGGAACGCCACCGCGAGCAGCACCGCCAGCGCCGCCGCCGCCAGACCGCCGCCGACCCAGGCCACCCCGCTGCCGAAGCCGGCCGCCATCGTGCCGGCCCGCAGGTCGCCCAGGCGCGGCCCACCGGCCACCACGACGGTGTTGACCCCCTGGAGCCGCCCGCGCATCCGGTCCGGGGCGTAGATCAGCAGCATCGACTGGCGTACCACCGAACTGACCAGGTCGGCCATCCCGGCCAGCACCAGCAGCGCGATGACCAGCCAGAACTGCCGGGCGAGCCCGGCCAGCGCGACCGCGACGCCCCATCCCACGACGGACAGCACCAGCACCAGCCCCTGCCGGCGGACCCGGCCGATCCAGCCGGAGACCAGCCCGGCCAGCAGCGAGCCGATCGCGATGGAGCTGTACAGCCAGCCCACCGCCGCACCACCGCCGAACCGCTCCGCCGCCACCTCGGGGAACAGCGCCCGGGGGAAGGCGAACACCATCGCGATCAGGTCGATGGCGAAGGACAGCAGCAGCACCGGGCTGCCGGCCAGGTAGCGAAACCCGTCGACGATGCTGCGCAACCCGGCCTGCCGGGGGCCGCCGTCCGGGTCCGGCTCGGGCGGCATGGCGGGCAGCCGCAGCGCCGCCCAGACCAGGGCGACGAGCAGCGTGGCGTCCAGGCCGTACGCGATCGGCAGCGCGATCCCGAGGTCCCAGAGGGCCAGGATCAGACCGGCGGCCAACGGCCCGAGGACCGAGGTGGCCATCGCGGTGGTGAAGTTCAGCGTCGTGGCCGCGGGCACCAGGTCGGTCGGGACCAGCCGGGCGACCAGCGCGCTCCGGGCCGGCCCGCTGATCGCGTACGCGACCGAACTCAGCGCCACCAGCACGAGCAGCAGCACCGGGCTGCCGACGCCCAGCAGGGCCTGCGCCAGCAGCCCCACCACGGAGATCCAGAGCAGCGCCGAGCCGCCCAGCAGCACCCAACGCCGGTCGATCGCGTCGGCGACCGCGCCGCCCCACAGCCCGAAGACCAGCAGCGGTACGAAGGCGGCGACACCGAGCAGCCCGACCCAGAACGAGTCCTGGGTCAGCGCGTACATCTCCACCGGTACGGCGACCGCGGTGAACTGGAACCCGAACATCGCGATCGCGTTGCCGAGCCACAGCCGCCGGTACGCCGTCACCCGCAACGGACGCAGGTCGATCGCCCAGCGCCGCCGCTCGCGGGGCCGGCTGGTGTCGGTCGCGGTCACGGAGCCAGCCGCTCCACGACCCAGCCACCCTCGGTACGGCGGAACCGCAGCCGGTCGTGCAGCCGGCTGGCCCGGCCCTGCCAGAACTCGACCGACTCGGGCCGTACCCGCAGCCCGCCCCAGTGCGGCGGGGCGGGGATCGGCGCCACGTCGGCGAACCGCTCTGCCGCGGCGCGGTACGCCTCCTCCAGCGCGGCCCGGTCCGGCAACACCGACGACTGGGTGCTGGCCCACGCCCCCAACTGGGAGGCGCGCGGCCGGCTGGCGAAGTACGCCTCGGTCTCCGCCCGCCCGACCCGCTCCACCCGGCCGGCGACGATCACCTGCCGCTGCACCGGGAACCAGGGGAACACCAGGCTGGCGTACGGGTTGGCGACCGACTCGACGCCCTTGCGGGAGTGGTAGTTGGTGAAGAAGAGGAAACCCTCCGGGTCGTACCCCTTGAGCAGCACGGTGCGCGCGCTCGGCCGCCCGTCGGCGTCGGCGGTGCCCACCACCATCGCGTTCGGCTCGGGCAGCCCGGCAGCCACCGCCTCGGCGAACCAGCGATCGAACTGGGTGTGCCAGTCACCTGCCAGGTCGGCCTCGGTCAGCCCGGAATCGGCGGCGTACTCGTGGCGCATCCCTGCCGGTAGCGGTGTGTCGCCCGTCACGTTCACTCCCTCCCCGTCGGGCCGGTTCCCGCCCGGCGACCAGCCCGTCCGGCCCAGTCTTACCGAGGGGCGGGTGGGGCGCGCACTCGGGATGTCGCCATTAGCACATCGACAGTGGGTCGCGCGCCCGGTGCCCAGCAGGCAAGATGTCACGAACACATCCCTGAGGGTCGCCTAAGGCGCTCACCCGGCCGGGGCCGGGACACTGCGCCCCGGCGGGCGCACCGACCAACGCCAGGAGTAGTGAGATGGCCGATTTCAAGCCCGGACTTGAGGGCGTCGTAGCCTTTGAAACCGAGATCGCCGAGCCCGACCGCGAGGGCGGCGCGCTGCGCTATCGCGGGGTCGACATCGAGGATCTGATCGGCCAGGTCTCCTTCGGCAACGTCTGGGCCCTGCTGGTCGACGGCCGGTTCGGCCCCGGCCTGCCGCCGGCCGAGCCGTTCCCGGTGCCGGTGCACTCCGGCGACATCCGGGTCGACGTGCAGTCGGCCGTCGCGATGCTCGCCCCGTACTGGGGGTTGCAGCAGCTGCTGGACATCTCCGACGAGCAGGCCCGCGAGGATCTCGCCCGGGTGTCGGTCACCGCGCTGTCCTTCGTCGCCCAGTCCGCCCGGGGCCTCGGCCTGCCGGCGGTGCCGCAGAAGGAGATCGACAAAGCCTCGACGGTGGTCGAGCGCTTCATGAAGCGGTGGCGTGGCGAGCCCGACCCGCGGCACGTCAAGGCCGTCGACGCGTACTTCATCTCGGCCGCCGAGCACGGCCTGAACGCCTCCACCTTCACCGCCCGGATTGTCGCCTCCACCGGCGCGGACGCCGCCGCCTGCATCTCCTCCGGCATCGGCGCGCTCTCCGGCCCGCTGCACGGCGGCGCGCCGTCGCGGGTGCTGAGCATGCTGGAGTCGGTCGAGCGCAGCGGCGACGCGGAGAGCTACGTCAAGGGCGTGCTCGACCGGGGCGAGCGGCTGATGGGCTTCGGCCACCGGGTGTACCGGGCCGAGGACCCGCGCGCCCGGGTGCTCCGCCGCACCGCCAAGGAGCTGGGCGCACCCCGGTTCGAGGTCGCCGAGGCGCTGGAGAAGGCCGCCCTCGCCGAGTTGCAGGCCCGCCGGCCGGACCGGGTCCTCGCCACCAATGTCGAGTTCTGGTCCGCCGTGGTGCTCGACTTCGCCGAGGTTCCGGCGCACATGTTCACCTCCATGTTCACCTGCGCCCGGATGGGCGGTTGGAGCGCGCACATCCTGGAGCAGAAGAAGCTCCAGCGGCTGGTCCGCCCCTCGGCCCGCTACGTCGGCCCGAGCCCGCGCAAGCCGCACGAGGTAGACGGCTGGGACGCCGTCCCGCACGGCGTCTGAGGTGTAAGGAAGGGGCCCTTCTTACCGTTTCCGGTAGAGGAAGGGCCCCTTCTTAACGCCCTGCCCCGGCTCGTCGGGCCGGGCAGCGGGTGGGCGAGTGGCGGGTGGTGTGGGCGACGCCACGGGCTGTGGCGGACGCCTCACGGTTGGGGCTGGGACCAGCGCCCGGACCGGCCGCGACGGGTGCGAGGATGAAGGCCGGCAGCGCTGCCGGAAGGGCCCGGACCGGCTCCGCCGTGCACCCGCACGCGCCCGCCGCCGGTCCGCGCTCATCTGCTCACCCGCGCCCGACCCATGCGGAAGGATCTTGAAAACCGTGGCTGACGCACCGACCATCCGGATTCCCGACGAGATCAAGCCCGCCGACGGCCGATTCGGCTGCGGGCCGTCCAAGGTCCGTCCGGCCGCGGTATCCGCGCTCGCCGAGGTGGCGACCAGCTACCTGGGCACCTCGCACCGGCAGAAGACCGTCCGCGACCAGGTGGCGCGGCTGCGCTCCGGCATCGCCGAGTTCTTCTCCATCCCCGAGGGCTACGAGGTGATCATCGGCAACGGTGGCACCACCGCCTTCTGGGAGGTCGCCACGTTCGGCCTGGTCCGCGACCGGGCCCAGTTCGCCAGCTTCGGCGAGTTCGGTGCCAAGTTCGCCAAGTCCGTCAAGGACGCGCCGTTCCTGGGCGAGCCGACGATCCGCAAGTCGGACGCGGGCAGCGCGCCGACCCTGGCCGCCGAGGCCGGTGTGGATGTCTACGCCACCCCGCACAACGAGACCTCGACCGGCGTGGCGGTGCCGATCAGCCGGGTGGCCGGCGCCGACCCGGGCTCGCTGCTGCTGGTCGACGCCACGTCCGGCGCCGGCGGGCTGGAGGTCAACGTCGGCGAGACCGACGTGTACTACTTCGCTCCGCAGAAGTGCTTCGGCTCCGACGGCGGGCTCTGGCTGGCCCTGATGTCGCCGGCCGCGCTGGAGCGGGCCGCCGAGATCAAGGCGTCCGGCCGGTACATCCCGGCCTTCCTCGACCTGGTCACCGCGATCGACAACTCGCGGCTGGAGCAGACGTACAACACCCCGGCGCTGGCCACCATCTTCCTCGCCGCCGAGCAGACCGACTGGATGAACTCCCAGGGCGGGCTGGCGTGGGCGGCCAAGCGCACGGCCGAGAGCGCCGCGACCGTGTACGGCTGGGCCGAGCGCTCCTCCGTCGCCACCCCGTTCGTCACCGACCCGGCGCTGCGCTCCAACGTGGTCGCCACCATCGACTTCGCCGACGGGGTGGACGCCACCGCGATCGCCAAGGCGCTGCGCGCCAACGGCATCGTGGACACCGAGCCGTACCGCAAGCTGGGCCGCAACCAGCTGCGGGTCGCGCTGTTCCCGGCCGTCGAGCCCGCCGACGTGGAAAAGCTGACCGCGTCCATCGACTACGTCGTCGAGCGGCTCTGAACGGTCCTGCCGTAGCGTCACGGGCCCGGCCGACCCAGTGGGGTCGC
This sequence comes from Micromonosporaceae bacterium KJ-029, assembly GCA_005402585.1. Taxonomy (GTDB): domain Bacteria; phylum Actinomycetota; class Actinomycetes; order Mycobacteriales; family Micromonosporaceae; genus Micromonospora. The sequence goes on from BIFP01000068.1 coordinate 71,403, forward strand.
CGGGCCCGCGCCGTAGCCGGCGACGGACGGGCCCGAGCCCGCCTCCGGGCTGCGACCAACGCCACTGTCGACCTTTGCGACTGACCCACCGCACAGCGCCCACCAGCGGCGAATCAGGCTGCTCAGCTCGACCTACCCGGGCGTGGCGTCTCCCACCGGGCCCCGGATGGGCGTACCGTGGTGCCCAACGCCCCGGGTGGCCGGCTCGTGGGCGTACGGCCAGCGAGGCGGGACGGAGGCAACGCGATGCGCCCAGTACGCTTCGTCGCCCTCTCCGAGGACGGCCAGGCTCTGGTGCTCGCCGACGAGGTCGGGCGACTGCTCGCCCTGCCCATCGACGAGCGCGTCACTGTCGCAATGCACGCCGAGCCGGGTGCACCCGCCCTCGCGGTGGCACCGACCACTGCCGACCCGGTGCCGTCACTGTCCCCTCGGGACATCCAGGCCCGGATCCGCTCCGGCGAGTCCGCCGAGGACGTGGCCCGGATCGCCGGGGTCCCGGTCGACCGGGTGCTCCGCTACGCCGGGCCGGTGCTGCAGGAGCGGGCGATGCTCGCCCAGCACGCCCGGCGTACCCGACTCAAGGGCGCCGAGAAGCCGACGCCGCTCGCCGAGGTGGTCAACGGCCGGCTCGCGCAGCACGGGATCGACACCGAGAAGATCTCCTGGGACGCGTGGCGCCGCGACGACGGCACCTGGCGGATCGTCGCCACCTGGCCGTCCGGCAAGGCCACCGCGCAGGCGGTCTGGGATCTGGACAAGACACGGCAGTCGGTGGCCCCGCACGACGACATGGCGCAGTACCTGTGCGCCGAGCGCCCGACGCCGATCCTCGGCCAAGAGCCGGCACCGGAGCGGGGCGGCCACGCGCTGCCCGGCCCGTCGCGCGGCGAGCCGAGCCGGGGCGGGCATGGCCTGCCCGCACCCACCGAGTCGACCCGATCGGGTCGTGACCCGATCCGGGCCGGCCGGGACGCCCTGCTCGCCTCGCTCGACCGTCCGCTCGGCTCGTCCTCGGGCCGCGGTCTCGAGCCCCGCTCGCCGGCCGCGCTGGCCGGTGGGCAGGACTCGCCCCGGCAGCGGCCGGTCAGCGGCGGTGCGGCGGCGCTGCTCGGCGGTGGCCAGGGCTCGGCCTTCGACGACGACTCGGACGCGCCGAAGGAGGTCCCGGCCGTGCCGTCGCTGGCCGTGCTGCGGCCCCGTCGCACGAACGCGCCGGCCGGCGCCAGCACTGAGTCGACCGACGCCAGCGGCAAGCCGCGTAAGCGCCTGCCCAGCTGGGACGACGTCCTCTTCGGCAGCGGGCCGGCCGCCCGCGAGTCCTCCTGACCCGCCCGCTACACCGCCGGCCCGTAGCTCCGGCCGGCGGGTAGCAGGCTGGCGACGACCGCCAACCCCAGGCAGAGTGCCACCACCGCCGCCCCGGCCGGCCACGGTACGACCAGGTCGACGTCCGCCCCGGCCTGTTCGGCCAGCGCGCCCACCGAGCCGAGCAGGGCGAGCAGCGCCACCAGCCCACCGAGCAGGGCGCCGATAGACACCACCAGCGCCGACTCCGCCGCCAGGGCGAGCAGCACCTGTCGGCGGGTCGCTCCGGCCAGTCGCAACACCCTCAGGTCCCGGCTCCGCGTCACGGTGGCCAGTGCGAGCGTGCTGGCCACCGCCAACGCGCCGTACCCGGCGGAGACCCCGACGAGCAGGAGCGTGGCCAACCAGACCAACCGGTCCTCCTCGGCGTCTGCACGGGCCGCGTAGGTGGCGACGTCGACCACCTCCGCTCCGGGTGGCGCTGCCTCCGGCGCTCGACCGGTCACCATCACCGCCGAGGAGAGCGCGGACGGATCCCGTTGCCGGACCAGGTTCCGGTCCAGCAGCAAGTCACCGGGGACGACGCCGTCGGCGACCACCGCCACCACCCGTAGCCGGGTCGGCTGGCCGTCGGCGAAGGTCACCGGCACGGTATCCCCCGTCGACCAGCCGAAGCTCTCCGCCGTGGCGCGGGTGACCGCCATCGTGTCCGGGTTGGACAGGTCGGCGATGGTGCCCGACAGCACCGACAGTCGGCGCGCCACGGAGCCGAGTAGCTCGGGATCGGTGCCCACTGCGGTACGAACCGTGTCGGCCAGGTACGCCTCGGTGCCGGTCAGCGCCAGACCGTCTACCGTGGCCACGGCGGCGTCGGTCAGCCCCGGTGTGCCGTCCGGCATCAGCACCGCCCCGGCCTGGATGGACGCATCCCGGGCGGCGGCGTACGCCCCGGTGGTGGTCTGCACATTGCCGAGAATGAAGACCGCGAAGGCGACCGTCAGCAGCACCGGCGCGGCGGTCGAGGCGGTGCGTCGCGTGGCCGCCCCGGCGCTGGCCCGGACCACCTCGCCGAGCACTCCGGGCAGGACCCGACCGAACGCCCGGACCAGGGCCGGCACCACCGCCGGACCGAGCAGGGTCGCCGCGACGACCAGGGCCATCGTGCCGAGCAGCGCGGCCGACGACAGGTCGGCCAGGTCGTCCGTGGCCAGCGCCGCCAGCCCGGCGCCGCCAGCGGCGGCCGCCGCCAGCAATCCGGCCACCCAGCGGGTACGGGTCATCGGGCGCTGTTCCACCTCGGCGGCGCGCAGCGCCTCGAGGGGGCGGAACCGTCCGGCCCGGCGGGCCGCCGCGCCAGCGCCGAGCAGCGCCACCACCGGCCCCACCGTGAGTCCCGCGAGCAGCGGCCAGACGCGCCAGCGGACCTCGAAGCCGGGCGGCAGGAAACCGGCGTCCACCAGCAGGTTCCCGAGCGGTACGGCAGCCACCGCGCCGAGCAGCACCCCACCCAGCGCGGCCGGCACCCCGACGATCAGCGCCTCCCGGTACACCGTCCGGCGTACCTGACGGGGCGTCGCACCGACGGCGCGGAGCAGGCCGAGTTGCCGCCGCCGCTGGTTGACCGTGAAGGCGAAGGTGGTGGCGACCACGAAGACGCAGGCGAAGGTGGCCAGCGCGGACATGCCGGTGAGCACCTGAGTGCCGATCCACCGGGTGCGGGCGTCGGCCCGGGATTCGAGCGCCCCCCGCTCCGCCCCGGCCAGGACGGTGCCGGCGCTGCCGACGGTGGCGGTCACCGCGCCGACGTCCGGGCCTCCGAGCAGGCCGATCGCACGTATCCCGGGAGCCAGTCGGTGGGCGGCGGTATCCGAGACGTACAGCGCGGGGGCGTCGACCAGGCCGGTGACCCGCCAGCTCGCCGGCCCGGTCGCGGTGAGCACGGTGAGTTCACCTCCGACCGGTACGCCGAGCGCCCGGTCAACGACCACCTCCCGGTCCCGTACCGGCGGACCACCGGCGACGAGCTGGTACGGAGCCAGCGCGGCGCTGGCCCAGCCCTGTCCCTCGGTCGGCTCGGGCACCGCCCGTCCGTCCCGTACCGGCTGGGCGTAGAAGGTTCGGTCCGGCACCGCTGCCGTCACTCCGTCCACCATCGCCAGCCGCTGCGCCAGGGCCTCCGCCTCCCCAGCCGACCAGGGTCTCGGTTCGGGAAACGGGTTGCCGTGAGGGGTCACGTCGGGGCTGCGTACCACGAGCGCCGTCCCGGCGAACCGGTCCGGCACGCGGGGCGTACCGGAGGCGAACAGCAGCAGGCTCGCCGCGACGATGGCGGTGCCGAGCAGCACCGGCAGGACGCCACCGAGCCGTTCCCGGGTCAATCGGGCGGCGGCGCGGCGCAGCGCGGTCAGCATGTCGGCTCCAGCGCCGCCAGCCGGGCGACGATCGACTCGGCGCTCACCCCGGTGAGCCGGTCGACCAGCCGGCCGTCGGCGAGCACCAGGATCTCGTTGGCGACCGCCGCTGCCAGCGGGTCGTGGGTGACCATGACGACGGTCTGCCGGTGTTCGTCGACGAGCGTACGCAGCAGATCGAGCACCTGCCGGGAAGACTGGCTGTCCAGGGCGCCGGTCGGTTCGTCGGCGAACAGGACGGCGGGTCGGTTGAACAGGGCGCGGGCGATCGCCACCCGCTGCTGCTGGCCCCCGGAGAGTTCGCTCGGCCGGTGGCCGGCCCGGTCGGCGAGGCCTACCTCGGCGAGCGCGGCGGCGATCTCCCCAGCGCTCGTACGTCGGCCGGCCAGCCGGGCCGGCAGCGCCACGTTCTGCCCGGCGGTCAGCGAGGAGACCAGGTTGAACTCCTGGAACACGAACCCGACCCGATCCCGGCGCAGCCGGGTCAGCCCCGTCTCGTCCAGGCTGCCCAGGTCTTTGCCGGCGATCGCGACCCGGCCTCCGGTGGGACGGTCCAGCCCGGCCGCGCAGTGCAGCAGGGTGGACTTGCCCGAGCCGGACGGGCCCATGATCGCCGTGAAGGTCGCCGGCGGGAAGTCCACCGTGACCCCGGCCAGGGCGAGCACCCGGCGTTCCCCGGTGCCGTACACCATCCGCAGGTCGCGGAGGGAAACTGTGGCTGTTGTCATGGCAGACATGATCGTCGCGACGGGCCGGAAACGCGTCAGGCTGGAATGGACACTTTGCCTCGTACCCGGGGTGGAGTCGGCCGTCCCGATCCGACCTGGGAATGTCCGACCCGGGTCGGACGCGTGGTGGCGGCCGGGTCACTACAGTCGACGGCGTGACCGCCGTCGCGTCGCCACTGCTGATGGGCCGCCTCGGCCGTACCGGCCTGTTCCTGGGCGACCTGCTGCTGGCCGGTACGGCCGCCGGGTTCGGCTGGTACGCGGCCCTGGAGGTCCCGGTCCCGCCGGCCGGCGGGCTGCACGAGCCGCCGTGGCAGTCGGCGCTGGTCGGGCTGGCCCTCGGTGCTCCGGTGGCGTTGCGCCGGTACCGTCCCTGGTTCGCCATGGCCGCGGTGCTCGTCGTGACGGCGTTCAGCCTGGTCACCGGAGTGATCCCGGACTACGCGGCAACGGCTCCGTTGGTCGCGGTGGGGGCCGTGCTCTACTCGGTCGCCGTGGCCGAGTCGACCCGTCGGTCCGCCGGAGCCCTGGCCGGCTGCGTCGCGGTGATCGGGGTGGCGATGGTGCTGGTGGCCAGGTCACCCGTTGGCCCCGGCGCGGTGGGTGGGGTGTTCGTCGCGCTGGTGCTCGGTGCCACCTGGGCGATCGGCTGGACGGTCCGAGAGCGACGCGTCTGGGCGCGGCGGGCCGCGGAGCGGGTGACCGAGCAGGCAGTCCAGGACGAGCGGCTGCGGATCGCGCGGGAGGTGCACGACATTGTCGCGCACGGCATGGGTCTGATCGCGGTACAGGCGGCGATCGCCAACCACGTGGCCGAGGAACGCCCGCAACAGGCCCGGGAGTCGTTGCGGGTGATCGAGTCCACCAGCCGGGGCGCGCTGTCCGAGCTGCGCCGGGTGCTCGGCACGCTACGCCCCGAGCCGGACCTGCAACCGGTGCCGGGCCTGGCCGACCTGCCGGCGCTGGTCGACCGGACCAGGTCGGCGGGAGTGCCGGTGGAGCTGGCCGTGCACGGTACCGGTACACCACCGGAAGGCATGGGGCTGTCGGTGTTCCGGATCGTGCAGGAGTCGCTGACCAACGTCGTGAAGCACGCCGGTCCAGCCCGGTGCCGGGTCGAGGTGACGCTCGCCCCGGACGAGGTACGCGTCGAGGTCCGCGACGACGGGCAGTGGCCGGCCCGACTCCCGGTCCGGAGCGGTCAGGGCCTGGTAGGGATGCGCGAACGGGTGGCCCTCTACCAGGGCGGTTTCCACGCCGGCCCCGGCGACCAGGGCGGATGGACGGTCCGGGCCACCCTTCCCCTGGGGCGGACCGAGTGACTCCGGTGCGGGTGCTGGTCGTCGACGATCAGGAGCTGCTGCGAACGAGCTTCCGGCTGCTGGTCGACCACACCGAGGGATTGACCGCGGTCGGCGAGGCCGGCACCGGAGCCGAGGCGGTCGCCATGGCCCGGCAGCAACGGCCGGACGTCGTACTGATGGACGTTCGGATGCCCCGGATGGACGGCATCGAGGCGACCCGGCACATCTGCGAGTCGCCGGAGACGGCAGCGACTCGGGTGCTCATCCTGACCATGTTCGACCTCGACGAGTACGTCTACGGTGCGTTACGGGCCGGGGCGAGCGGCTTCCTGCTCAAAGACACCGCCCCGACCGACCTGATCGCCGCGATCCGGGTGGTCTCCGACGGCGAGGCGCTGCTCGCCCCGAGCGTGACCCGGCGGCTCATCGCCGAGTTCACCCGCCGCCCCCGCCCGGGACAAGCCCCGTCCCGGGCGCTGCACGCGGTCACCCAGCGAGAGCGTGAGGTGCTCACCCTGATCGGGCGCGGGCTGTCCAACACCGAGATCGCCGAGCAGTTGTGCCTGAGCATGGCCACGGTCAAGACACACGTCGGGCGGCTGTTGACCAAACTGCACGCCCGGGACCGGGCCCAGCTCGTGGTGGCGGCGTACGAGAGCGGCCTGGTCGTGGCCGCCACCTGAGGTGGGCGGCGGGCACGGTCGAACGGCGCGGGGCCGGGTGTGTTCTACAGCGGCCAGGCCGCGAGGCGGTGGTGGGCCGGGCGGGGGCCGGGTTCGCTGTGGGTGAGTACCAGTTCCGTGGCTGACCATTCCGGGCCCTCGTAGTCCTGCAAGGCGGCAAGGTCGGCGTCGAGGTCGGCCGGTGGTAGCCGGTCGCCGGGGCGGGCGACCGTCAGGTGCGGGCGGAACGGCTTCTCGTCGTACGGCAGGCGGGCGTGGCGCAGCCGGGAACGGATCAGCCGGCTCAGGACCCGCAGCGCCTCGACGTCACCGCGTACGTCCACCCAGAGCACGGTGAACTGGCCCCGTCCGAACCGTCCGCCCCCGGCCAGCCGCAGTCGGGGTACGGCGGTACGGCCGTCGCGCGACCATTCGGCGGCAAGCCCCAGAGCGCTCTCCACCTCGACCAGCCGCCCGTCATCGACGTCACCGAGGAAACCGAGGGTGAGGTGGGCCCGCGCCGGATCGGCCAGCCGGACGTTCGTCCCGGCGGCGCTGGCCGCGCCGAGCCGGAGCCCGGCCACCCGGGCGGTCAGGTGCTCGATCGCCTCGACCGGCGGGTGGATCGCGGTGAAGAGTCGCACCTGACGAGGGTCGCAGTCAGGGGTGACGCTCGCGTTGCCCGGGGCGGGTCGCCGGCAGCCGCAGACCGGCGGCGTCCAACTCACCCTCCACCCGGACCCGTTCGATCTCCCGGTCGACCCCGGTCAGCTCGGCCAGGTGCTCGGTGATGCCCAGCGCCCGACAGGCCAGCCGGAGCCGCTCGTCGTACGCGTCGAGCACGCTGCTGTGCCACACCACCGCCGGCCCCACTCCGCCGACCCGCTCGCGACGCAGGCAGCGCAGGTCGGCGGCGAGCTGCTCCAGGGGACGCCGGTCGGCCCGGTCGAGGGCGTCGAGGTCGGCCCGACTGGCGAGCCCGTCGGCGCCGATCGCCTGGTCCAGCCGGGCGATCAGGCGCCGCTCCCGCCGACGGTCCCGCCATTCGGCGTATCCGCAGGTCAGCCGGTCGAGTACCTCGTCGGCACAGACCACCAGCGCGATCAGCACCGGCAGGAAGACCACGGCGGCCAGCGCGACGGCGAGCAGCAGTAAGCGAATGACCTCCACTCATCGAAGCTAAGCCGCTACGCAGCGTCACGTACTCGGTTTCCGGCATCCGGACCGCGACCCGGAGTCCGGGTCAGGGCCGCGACCCCCCAGGGGCCGGCCCCGCCGGGCCTCGGCTTACAGCTCGGTGACGTAGAAGCGGGGGATCGGCAGGATCCGGAACCGCAGCCGGGCACCGGCCCGCCGTAGCTGCCAGGTCAGCGCGAGCAGGGCGGTGGCCAGGGAGAGCAGGCCGCCGGCCCAGATGCTGGTGCCGGCACCGAAGGTCTCCGCGACCCAGCCGATCACCGGCGCGCCGACCGGATTGGTACCCAGGAACACCAGCACCCACAGCGCCATCACCCGTCCCCGGAAGGCGGCGTCGGTGCCGAGCTGGACCCGCTGGTTGGCCGCCTGGGCGAAGTAGACCATGAAGAAGCCGGTCGGCAGCAGCAACACCACGACCATCCAGTACGCGGGTGCGAACCCGACGAGCGTGCCGAAGGCGGCACAGGCGACCGCGGCACCGAGTACGAGCCAGACCGAGGGACGGCTGCGCCGCCCGGTTCCGGCCAGCGCGCCGACCAGCGCGCCGACCGCGAGGGTCGTACTCAACAGGCCAAACGATGCCGCGCCGGTGTTGAAGACGGTCTTGGCCAGCGCCGCCAGGGTGAGCTGGAAGTTGAACAGCGACATCCCGATCACCGACATCACGACCATCGGCAGCAGTAGGTCGGGGCGGCGGCCGACGTAGCGCAGTCCGTCCAGCACGGTCGCGGCGGCCCGCTCGTCGCGCGGCGGCAGCGGCTCCCGGTGCAGCTCCGCCGGACGCATCTGGACCACCGTGACCAGGGGTCCGATCGAGCTGAGCGCGGTGACCAGGAAGACCGGCCCGACGTCGAAGGCGGCGATGGCCAGGCCGGCGATGGCCGGGCCGACGATCCGGGCGGAGTTGAAGACGGCCGCGTTGAGCGAGAGCGCGTTGGGCAGCAGCCGGGTGCCGACCAGTTCGGAGACGAACGCCTGGCGTACCGGGGTCTCCACCGCGTTGGCCACGCCGAGCAGGGCGGCGAAGACGAAGACGTGCCACAGCTGGACCAGGCCGGTGAGCACGAGCACGCTCATGGCCAGCGACAGCACGGTCCAGAACGCGTTGGCGATGAAGAGGAGCATCCGCTTGTCGTACCGGTCGGCGAGCCGGCCCGAGATCAGCGTGAGCAGCAGGACGGGGGTGAACTGGAGGGCGACGACCACACCGAGAGCGGTGGCCGAATCGTTGGAAAGCTCGAGGACCAGCCAGTCCTGGGCGATGAACATCATCCAGACGCCGATCAGCTTGACCAGTTGCCCAGATGCGAAGAGCCGGTAGTTGCGGACCTGTAGGGACTGGAACATCGTGCTCAGCCGTGCCTGCACTCTTGGTGCGCCTCCTCGCGGTCGTACGCGTCATCGACGACGGACGGCGCGGCGCGGCGCACACCAGGTGTGCGGCGGCGTCAGGCGCGGGAGAGTCGCTGGAGAATCTCCGCGGCGTGGTGCAGAGTCTCCCGCTCGGTATCGCTCAGCTCGGCCAGCCGGCGGGCCAGCCACTCGTCCCGGACCCGCTCGAACTGGTCGAGCAGGGCCCGGCCTCCCTCGGTCGTCGCGAGGATGACCTGCCGGCGGTCGGTCGGGTGCGGAGTGCGCTGCACGAGGCCGCGCTCCTCCAGCTTCGCGACGATCTTGGTCATCGTCGGTGGCTGCACCCGTTCGACGTCGGCGAGTTCCCGCGGCGTGAGCGCACCCGCCAGCTGGAGGCTGGTGAGCGCGGACAATTGGGTGACCGTCAGGTCACCGACCGGCCGGGCCTGGCGGACCCGCCGGTTGAGCCGGGTGATCGCATCACGCAGCTGATGCGCCAGCTGCGCCGGTGGCATGCTGTGAGCCGTCACCGTCCGCTCCGTCACGATAGTTAGCCTAACTAATTAGCTGACCGAGCCGCAGCTGATATGACCATGCTCACCCCGGCGTCTTCCCTGCTCCGGGCCGGGCATGCGAATCACTTCGCGCGAACCACACACCCGACCCGGGGCCGGCGTCAGTAGATCAACGACTCGATCGGACCGCGCAGGAAGTACACCACGAACAGCGCCGCCACCGCGTACAGCAGCGGATGGATCTCGCGGGACTTGCGCTTGGCGAGCTTGACCACCACGTACACGATCAGGCCCGCACCGATGCCGTTGGAGATGGAGTACGTGAACGGCATGAGCACGATGGTGAGGAACGCCGGGATGGCGATCTCGTAGTCGGACCAGTCGATGGTCCGCACCGCCGTCATCATCAGGAAGCCGACCACCACCAGCGCGACCGACGCCGCCTCGAACGGGACGACCACCACCAACGGCGCCACGAACATGGCCAGCAGGAACAGCCCGCCGGTGACCAGGTTCGCCACCCCGGTCCGGGCACCCTCGGCGACACCGGCGGCACTCTCGACGAACGACGTGTTGCTGGAGACGCTGCCCGCGCCACCGGCGGCCGCGGCGATCGAGTCGGCCAGCAGGATCTCCTTGGCCCGGGGCGGGGTGCCCTGCTCGTCGAGCATGCCGCCCTCCTGGCCGACGGCCACCATGGTGCCCATCGTGTCGAAGAAGTCGGTGATGAGCAGCGTGAAGATGAACATCAGCACGACCAGCCAGCCGGCCCGCTCCCACGAACCCAGCACGTTGAACTTGCCGAGCAGCGACAGGTCAGGCGTCTGGAACGGGTTGCTCGGCAGCGTCGGGACGTTCAGCGCCCAGCCCTTCGGGTTCGGCACCCCGTTGACGAAGGACGGGCCGACCTTGCCGAACGCCTCCACCACCATCGCCAGCGCGGTGGAGGCGAGGATGCCGATCAGGATCGCGCCCTTGACCCGGCGTACCACCAGCACCAGGGTCACCAGCAGGCCCACCACGAAGACCAGCAGCGGCCAGCTGACCAGCTTGCCACCGATGCCCAGTTCCACCGGAACGGTGGTGTTCGCGACGTCGGGGATCCGCCGGACGAAGCCGGCGTCCACCAGACCGATGATGGTCAGGAACAGGCCGATGCCGACCCCGATCGCGGTCTTCATCTGGGTCGGCACCGAGCGGAACACCGCGGTACGCAGACCGGTCAGCACCAGCACCGCGATGATCACACCCTCGATCACCACCAGGCCCATCGCGTCGGCCCAGGTCATCTCCGGTGCGATCTCGTACGCCACTAGGACGTTCACGCCGAGACCCGCGGCGACCGCCAGCGGGAACCGACCGACCACGCCCATCAGGATGGTCATCAGGCCGGCGACCAGGGCGGTGGCCGCGGCGATGGCGGGGATCGGGAGGGTGTTGCCGGCACCGTCGACGGCACGGCCGAGGATCAGCGGGTTGAGCACCACGATGTACGCCATCGTGAAGAAGGTGGCAAGACCACCGCGTACCTCACGGCTCATCGTCGAGCCACGGGCGGTGATTTCGAAGTACCGGTCGAAGCGGCTCCGTGGCCGGCTGGGATCAGGTGGCGTGCCGTTGTCGGGCGGCGCTACTGCCATCAGGGACCTCACAGTGGATCATCAGGTTGTCACGCGCATCGTCGCAGATGGCCGGCCCGGCAGAAAAGCTGCTCGCGTACCCTGAGCGGGTGCCCAAGCAGCAGCCGCGACCCGAGCCGCTCGATCCGCCGATGGTGCCGTTCGCGCTCGCCGGTATGGCGGCCTGGGCGATAGCCGGGCTGGTGCTGTTACTCCTCCGCGACCGGCTCGTCGCCAGTGGCCACGAAAACTGGCTCTGGATCAGTCTGGCCGGTTTTCTGTGGGGCTTTCCCGGCCTGGCCGTCATGATGCGGCACGACGCCAACCGGCGCCGCCGCCGCGCCGCGGGCTGACCCGCCGCGTCGCTCCCGCCCGGTCCGCGATCAGGAGTGGCCGTACGGCTCCGCCGGCTCGCCGGCCTCGACGGAACCGGGCGCACGGCTGACCGCAACCGGCTCCACCGCGCTGTCGTCGTAAACGGTCGGCATCTCTTCCACCGCCGTCTCGGCCTCGACCAGCGTCTCCGAGTGGGCGCCACAACCGTGGTCGGTGCTGACCACTCGGCCGTCGTCCGGGGCGTAGAAGTTGCCGCATACGCCGAAGCACTGCCGCAGCTTGCCCGCCAGCGGCAGGTAGAAGCCGCAGGTGCCGCAGCGGGCGGCGGCGGGCGCGGCGGTCGAGATGGGCGCCGACGGGCCGTGGTCGCCGTCGTACCAGCGCTGGGCCGTCTCGACGCGGCCCTCCCGCGACATCACCCGGGGCCGGCCGAGCCCCAACTCCCAGGCGACCTCCTCGACCGCCGGGTCGTCGGAGAGGAGGTAGCCGGGCTGGAGCCGCTCGTCGTCCGGCGGCGTTGGCAGCAGGTCACCGGGGCCCAGGTCACCCGGCTTGAGCCGCTCCTGCCAAGGCAGCCAGCCCGGCGCGAGCAGCGCGTCCGGCCCGGGCAGCAGCACGGTCTCGCAGATCGTCACGTTCCGGCTGCGCGGCACCCGGGTGACGGTGACCGCCCACCGCCAGCCACGGTAGCCGGCCAGGCGACACTCGAAGTAGTGGGTGACGAGACGGTCACCCTCGGCGACAACTTGGAGGTGGTCGCCGACATCGGCGGGGTCCACCTCGGTAATGCCGGCACGCGCCACCTCGACGGCGGCGGCGCAGACCTGGTCGAGACGAGCGGCGCGGGCGGAGGCGGGCCTGGTCACCCGACCATTGTTCCCCATGGGTGGGGTCGCCTGTGAGGCACTCCCCAGAGGTGTTCTGGGGCGGTGGCGCGGCATCCGGCGAGCCGATGGGTGAGGATGGGTCCCATGCCGCTGTTCTCCCGCTCCGAGCGGTCCCTTCTCGGGCGGACCGTCGGCACCGGCATCCGCGCCGTCCGGCTGATGTTGCGGGGCTCGCTCAGCGGTGGCCGCTGGGTGACCCGCAGCGCCGCCCGGGCCCGGGCCCGGGGCGCCGGCGGCGAAACCGGCATGGTCCGCCTCTTCGACCTGCACGCGGTCTCCTGTGCCGGGGACACGCTGATCGCCATCGGCCTGGCCGGGACGATCTTCTTCAACGTGCCGCTCGGCGAGGCCCGGAGCAAGGTGGCGCTCTACCTGCTGGTGACCATGGTGCCGTTCGCCATGCTCGCCCCGGTCGTCGGGCCACTGCTCGACCACTTCCGGCACGGCAGACGGTACGCCCTGGCGACGACCATGCTGGGCCGGGCGTTCCTGGCCTGGCTGATCTCCGACTACATCCACGGCTTCGGCCTCTATCCGGCGGCCTTCGGCGTGCTGGCGCTCTCCCGGGCGTACGGCGTGGCCCGGTCCGCGGCCGTGCCCCGGTTGCTGCCCGAAGGGCTCGGCCTGTCCCAGGTCGGTGCCCGGGCCAGCGTGTACGGCACGGTCGCCGGGGCCCTGGTCGCCCCGATCGGGCTGGCCGCGTTCTGGTTCGGGCCGCAGTGGCCGTTACGGGTCGCCTCGGTCATTTTCCTGGTCGGCATGGTGATCTCGCTCCGGCTACCGCCGAAGGCCGACTCCGAACCGCCCGAACGCGTGCCGCGACCGCTCCGGGCACTGCGGCGGGGCACCGGCGAGCGCCCGCTGGGCCGGGGACGACCCGCCGGGCGGTTGGTCATCTCGACCCTTATCGGCGCGGCCACGCTACGCGCGGTTTACGGCTTCCTGCTGCTCTTCCTGGCATTCACCATCAAGGCGGGCGACCTGACCACGGTGGTGTTCGGCCGCGACCTGGGTGACGAGGGAGCGCTGGGCCTGGTCGGCGGGGCGCTGGCCGTCGGCACCTTCCTGGCCACCGCGATCGGCACCCGGTTGCGCATCCACCGGCCGGCGGCGCTCCAGTCCAGCGGCATGATCATCGTGGCCGGGGTGGCCGTGCTCACCGCGCTGAAGTTCTCCCTGCCCATGGTCGCCCTGTTCTGCGTGATCGCGGCCATGATGAGTGGCATCGCAAAGCTCGCCGTGGACGCCTCGATCCAGGAACGCATCCCGGAACGGTTGCGGGCCAGTTCCTTCGCCCACTCCGAGACGGTGCTGATGCTCGCCTTCGTGGCCGGCGGCGGGCTGGGGCTCGTACCCTTCGACGGCCGGATCGGCATCGCCGTCGCCGCTGGCGTCGGGGTGCTGGCCGCCGCGCGCGGGCTGGTGATGGCCCAGCGGTTGCGGGCCGAACGGCTACGCGGCCGGCCGTTGACCGACGACGAGCTGGCGACGGAGGAACGGGCGGCCGACGAGCAGGCCTCCGACGGCGCCGACACCACCCCCACCTCTCCGGCGCCCTTCCACGGTGGGTCGGCTCCCGAGGATCCCGGCCTCGCGCCGCCGGGCTTCCACATCTACCGTCCGTCGTCGGCGGTCACCGGTTCGGGCGGCAGCGACGACGAGACCCGCCGCAGCTCCCCCGGGTCGCTCCCGTGACCGGCCTGCTCGTGGTCACCGCGGTGCCCGCCGAGGCGGAGGCGATCCAGGCCGGCCTCTCCGATCCCACCGTGGCGGTGGTACCGGTGGGCGTGGGCCCGGCCGTCGCCGGTGCGGCGACCGCCCGGCTGTTGGCGCTCGCCGAGGCCGCCGGCCGGCCGTACCGCGGGGTGGTCAGCGCGGGCGTGGCCGGCGGCTTCGGGGACATGGTGACGGTCGGCGGCACCGTGCTCGGCACCTGCGCCGTCGCCGCCGACCTGGGTGCCGAGTCGCCCGAGGGCTTCATCCCGGTCGACGAGCTCGGTATGCCGCCCGAGCTGCTCGGCGGCGGTACCACCGTCGACGCCGACCCAAAACTGCTGGCCGCCCTGCGCGCCGCGCTTCCGGAGGCCACCGTGGGCCCCGTGCTGACGGTCAGTACGGTGACCGGCAGCGCCGCCAGCACGGAGGAGCTGCGCCGGCGCCACCCGAACGCGGTGGCCGAGGCCATGGAGGGGTACGGCGTGGCCGTCGCCGCCAGCCATGCCGGTGTGCCTTTCGCCGAGCTGCGTACGATCTCGAACCCGATCGGCCCGCGCGACCGCGACGCCTGGCGGATGCGCGACGCCCTCAACGCGCTCACCAAGGCCGCCACCGCCCTGCGCTGACCCCGACGGGTGCTGGCCACCGATCGGTCAGCAGTGGTCGAACCGTAGTGCCTGCGGCCGCCTCCATTCGATCCGGTAGCCGCAGGCTTGCAGGAAGGCGATGCCGCCGAACTCGGCCGTGGCGCACACGGCGCGCAGACCGGCGCGGCGGGTCTCCTCGGCGAGCCGGGTGACCAGCCGCCGCCCGATGCCGAGCAGACGCAGGCGGGGCGCGACCAGCACGCCGTCCAGCACCACCTCGCGCTGGTCGGCCAGATCCTCCCCGAGCAACAGGTCGAGGCTCCGCTCATGGGCGCGCAGCTCGCCGACCGGGTCGCCGTCGGGCAGCTCGGCCACCAGTCGCCAGCACCCATCCGGCACGCCGTCGGTTACCCGGCGAATCCTTACCGCGTCGCGAAGCCGTTCCCGCAACCGCCGCTCGTCCCGGCGACCGCGATCGAGGTCGTACGTCACCTCAGGCACCCGCAGCGGCCACCGTTCGGGCGGCAGCGGGTACGAGTGCGCCCACCACGCCCCCGGCCAGTCCCGCAACGTCCGTACCTTCCGCACGTCCAGATGCGCCGGATAGCGGCGTCCCGCCTCGTCGCGGCGGTTGTCGTCGCGGGCTGGCTCGACGCCTCGGACCGGCTCACCCGGTGCGGCGACCCCCAGCGTGCTCCCCGCCGCCCGGATCAGCCGCTCCACCGTCCGGAACCGGGGATCCACAGCCTGCCCCGACTCGATCCGCGCCACGGTCGACTGCGGCACTCCGGAGCGCGCGGCCAACTCCCGCTGGCTGAGGTCCGCGAGCCGCCGCAGCGCCCGCAGCAACGCGCCGAGATCGAGCAACTCCCCACTCTCATCCCCCATGTTGCCGATGCTTTCGTGGCCCCAGCGATCGATCAACCCCAGCCTCCATGGCTGTGGAAAAGCCTGTGGACAAACTCGTGGAGCCTGCTCACATGCCCGCCCTGACCATTGGGTTAGTGGCCCTTCATCGGGCCCTGTCAAGCTGAACCGTCTGTGCTATCGCAAGCCGATGCCGGGGCCACCGGAGATGCGGTAGCTCCGACGGTAGGCGGCGCCAGGTTCAGCCTGTGATCGCGACGGGCCGCCAGAGACCCCACCGGTCGGTGTCCGCCCCCCATCCCTGACCCGTCTCCGTCCCCTACTCGTCTCCGGCCCGTCCCCGCTCCGGCTCTGTCTCCACCTCTCGGCCCCTCCCCGTCTCCACCCTGGGACAGTCGGGCAGGACCAGCCGACCCGGCTGCGCTATCAGCTCGACAGGGAGCGCGAACCATGCCCGCCGTGGCCGACCTCGGCCCGCCCCGAGGCCGATGCCAGGAGGTCAGGCGCGACCAGATCGCGCCGGGTTCGGGGCACGTCACACCCGCCAACTGCGCTGGCGGTGGGCGACGGTGCCGGGGTTACGGTGGGGGCGTGGCGCTCTCGCTGGCAATCTCGCCCTGCCCCAACGACACGTTCGTCTTTCACGCCCTGGTGCACGGGCAGGTGCCCGGCGCGCCGCCGGTCACCGTGACGTACGCCGACGTCGATGTGACCAACACGGCCGCCGAGCGTGGCGCGTTCGACCTGGTGAAGGTGAGTTACGCGGCGTTGCCGTGGCTGCTGGACGACTACCACCTGCTGCCGTGCGGGGGCGCGCTGGGCCGGGGCTGCGGGCCGCTGGTGCTCACCCGGGGCGACCGTGACGGCGAGCCGGACCGTAACGATCTTAGCGGTGCGACCGTGGCGGTGCCCGGCGACCGGACCACGGCGTACCTGCTCTTCCGGCTCTGGGCGGCCGGACGGACGCCGCAGCGCATCGAGGTGGTGCCGTTCCACGAGATCATGCCGGGCGTCGCCGCCGGGCGGTACGACGCCGGGCTGGTGATCCACGAGGCGCGGTTCACCTATCCGCGACACGGCCTGACCGCCCTGGTCGACCTCGGCGAGTGGTGGGAGGACGACACCGGCCTGCCGATCCCGCTCGGCGCCATCCTGGCCCGCCGGGGCGCGGTCGACCCGCAGGAGGCCACCGGGTGGATCCGGGACTCCGTGCAGCGGGCCTGGGCCGACCCGGCGGCCAGCCGGGCGTACGTGCTGGCGCACGCCCAGGAGATGGAGCCCGACGTGGTGGACCGACACATCGGCCTCTACGTCAACGAGTACACCGCCGACCTGGGTGAGTCGGGGTTCGCCGCCGTCGAGGCGCTGCTCGGCCGGGCCGCCGACGCCGGGCTCGTACCTCAGACCTCCAGCTCGCGGGCGACCGCGTGGACCAGCTGAGCCACCTTCTGCGCGGTCTTACGATCTGGGAAGCGGCCCCGGCGCAGGTCCGGCTGGACCTTCGCCTCCAGCACCTTGATCATGTCTTCCACCAGGCCGTGCAGCTCCTCGGCGGGACGGCGGCGCAGCTCCGCCACGGACGGCGGAGCGTCCAGCAGCTTCACGCCCATCGCCTGCGTACCCCGCCGGCTGTCCACCACGCTGAAGTCGATCCGCTGGCCGCCCTTGAGGTCGGTGACACCCGCCGGTAGCGCGGCCTTCGGCAGGAACACGTCGCCACCCTCGTCACTGGTGACGAACCCGTATCCCTTGGTCGCGTCGTACCACTTCACTCGACCCGTAGGCACCTGAGAACCCCTGCTTCGTTTGAGACGTTTACTACCTCAAGGCTAGCCGGATCATGCCGTCGAGCGCCGCTGGGAATCCGGTGAGATCCGCGAGCACCGTCGTCGCCCCGGCGTCCCGTAGCTCAGCGGCGGAACACGGCCCGGTGGCCACTGCGAACGCGGGCACCCCGGCCGCCTCTGCCGCCACCATGTCGGCCACGTGGTCGCCCACATAGTGGGTCGCGCCGTGCGCCCGCAACGCCGTCGCCTTCTCCTCGGCGAACAGGTCCCCGGCCAGCTCGTCCACCACCAGACCGAGGTGGTCCAGGTGCAGCCGCGCCAGCCGGCCGATCTTCGAGGTGACCACCAGCACCCGCCCGCCCCGCTCCCGCACGGCGTCAAGGGCGGCCCGGGCACCCGGCAACGGCACGGTCGGCGTGATCGCGTACGCCGGGTAGAGCTCGCGGTAGACGCGGACCGCCTCCTCCACCTGCTCGGCCGGGAACCAGCGGGCGATCTCGGTGCGCAGCGGCGGGCCGAGCCGGGACACCGCCGCCTCGGCGTCGACGGGTACGCCCGTCCGCTCGGTCAGCGCACGGTAGGCCGCGGCGATACCGGGGCGCGAGTCGACCAGGGTCATGTCGAGGTCGAAACCGACCGTGAGTGGGAGCATGCTGAGAAGCTACCCGGCCGACTGGACCAGCCCGGTCGTCCGATGGGCGGGAGCGGCCCCGGCCGGGCTAGCGTGGAACGACGATGACCACCTCACTCGCCGACCACCTGCGGTCACTGCCCGACGAGTCGCTCGCCGCCCTGCTCCAGCTGCGGCCCGACCTCGTGGTACCGGTACCCGCCGACGTCGCCGCGCTCGCCATCCGGGCCCAGTCCCGGGTCTCGGTGTCGCGCGCCCTGGACGGGCTGGACCAGTTCACCATCCAGATCATGGACGCCGCCCGGTTGACCCGTGACCCGGCCGACGGCACCACCTCGGTCGACGGGGTCCTCGCGATGGCCACCGCCGGCCCCCGACCACCGGCACCGGCCGCCGTCCGGGCCGCCCTCGACCGGCTACGCGCCCGGTTCCTGCTGTACGGCCCCGACCACCAGCTCCAACTGGTGGGTGGCATCGACGAGATCTCCCCGTACCCCGCGGGGCTCGGCCGGCCGGCGGCGGAGCTGGACCCGCGCACGGCCGCGCTCTGCGCGGACCCGGCGAAGCTGCGGCGGACGCTGCTGGCCGCGCCACCGTCGGCCCGGGCGATCCTGGACCGGCTGGCGGCCGGGCCGCCGGTCGGCAGCGTGCCGCCCGGCGCGTTGCGGGCACCCGCGGCCGGCACCGACGACGACCTGCCCCCGGACGAGACCAACGGCGGGGCGCCCACCGGCTCCCCGATCCGGTGGCTGGTCGACCACCGGCTGCTGGTCCGGGTCGCCGGTGGCAAGGGCGGCACCGCCGGCATGGTCGAGCTGCCCCGGGAGATCGGGCTGCTGCTGCGGCGCGACACCGGGCCGCTGGGCCCGCTGCGCACCAGCCCACCGCCGGTGGCCGCCACCCCGCGCGAGCCGAAGGCCGCCGACTCCGCCGGGGCCGGGCAGACCATGGAGGCGGTACGCCACACCGAGGCACTGCTGGAACAGCTGGCCGCCGAACCCGCTCCGGTGCTGCGCTCGGGTGGTCTCGGCGTACGCGACCTGCGCCGGTTGGCCCGCGCCACCGGGCTGGACGAGTCGACGGCGGCGCTGCTGCTGGAGGTGTCGTACGCGGCCGGCCTGACCGGCGAGGTTGAGCTGCCCGGCACCGCCGGCCGGTACGGCGCCGACCAGCAGGTGCTGCCGACCGCCGGGTACGAGATGTGGCGGGCCGGTTCGCTGGCCCAGCGTTGGGAGCAACTGGCCCGGGCGTGGCTGACCATGACCCGGCAGGTCGGGCTGGTCGGCCAGCGCGACGACCGGGACCGCCCGATCACCGTGCTCTCCGCCGAGGCGGAGCGGGCCGGCGCGCCGGTCGCCCGGCGGGCGGTGCTCGGCGTGCTCGCCGACCTGGAACCGGCCACCGCGCCCACCGTCGACGAGGTGCTGGCGCTGCTCGACTGGCGGGCGCCCCGACGCAGCCGGGGTCGGGAGGCGGCCCATAAGGAGGTGCTCGCCGAGGCGGCCACGCTGGGCGTGACCGGGCTGGGGGCGCTCAGCTCGTACGGGCGGCTGCTGCTGGCGGAGGCGACGGCGGCCGAGGACCGGGACGCGGAGGACCCGCTCGGGCTCCGGGCCGACGCCGAGGACGGCGAGACGAGTACGGCGGTCCGGGCGCTGGACGCGCTGCTGCCCGCCCCGGTGGACCACTTCCTGGTGCAGGCCGACCTGACCGTGGTGGTGCCCGGACCGCCGGAGCCGGCGCTGGCCGCCGAACTGGAGGTGATCGCCGAGCCCGAGTCGGCCGGCGGGGCGAGCGTGTACCGGGTCACCCCGGGCAGTGTGCGCCGGGCGCTGGACGCCGGCTACTCCGCGGACGACCTGCACGGTCTGTTCCGGCGCCGGTCCCGTACGCCCGTGCCGCAGGGGTTGACGTACCTGGTCGACGACGTGGCCCGTAAGCACGGCGGGCTGCGGGCCGGCTCCGCCGGGGCGTACCTGCGCAGCGACGACGAGGCGCTGCTGGCCGAGGTGCTGGCGGACAAGCGGGTGGAGGCGCTCGCGTTGCGCCGGCTCGCGCCCACGGTGCTGGTCACCCCGTACCAGGTCGGCCGGATGCTGACCGCGCTGCGGGAGGCCGGCTACGCCCCGGTGGCCGAGGACGCCACCGGTTCGGCGGTGCTCACCCGGCCGAAGGCCCGGCGGGCGCCGGCCCGGGTGTCGGTGGCCACCCGGGCGCTCGACCCGCTCGCCCCTCCGCGCCTGCCGCTGCCTCGCCTGCTGGGCGTGGTGGAGCAGATCCGCCGGGGTGACGCGGCGGCACGGGCGGCCCGGCGGGCTCCGGCGGCGGTACGGGGCTCGGCCCCGACCAGACCGGTGCCCGCGCACAGTCACAGCGATGCCTTGGCCGTGCTCCAACAGGCGGTCCGGGACAAGGCGTTGGTCTGGGTGGGCTACGTCGACGCACACGGGGCAACCGCGTCGCGGCTGGTACGCCCGGTCTCACTCGGCGCGGGCTACCTGCGCGCGGAGGACGAGCGGACGGAGATGCTGCACACCTTCGCGCTGCACCGGATCACGGCGGCGGTGCTGGAGAAGTGAACCGGGTCAGCGGCGGCTGCGCCGCACCGACCCGACGACCGCCACGACCAGCAGCAACGCGAACCCGGTGCCGGCGGCCTCGCCGACCGAGTCCACGAAACCCTGCTGGAGCACGAGCCAGCCGAAGAGGAACCAGCCGAAGAGAAGCACCCCGACGACCGCGTACGCGACCACCGTCGCGGTGGAGACGGGTGCTGTCGACTCGACCTGCTCGCGTTCGGGGATCACTTCCTGATCGACGGACATGTGCCCTCCCCCGTTCGGTCCGGCCTGCCGTCAAGAGTGTCACCATGAGCGGTTATCGACCAGTAGCAGCGCGTACTGATCCGACCCGGCTCGCCCCGGTGACGCGACGGTGAAACGGTGGACGGGTTCGCCGGTCCGGCCCGGGCGTACCGCTCGCCCCCGTTGGCTGGTCCGCGTCGACGGGAACGGCCCCCGCTTCCTGGCCCGTCTGAGCACGGATCGAACGCGCACGCACCGGCGCCGACCGGCATGACGACCGCGAGGCGCTGCGACGGCCCGTTGCGACCTCCCGGACCGCCGCCCCTCGACACTCGTCCCCCCCTGCTAGACGGTTCGGGATGCCGGGTTGGTTGCGCGTGGTGCGGATTTTCCTGCCGCCGACCGGGACGTGTAACACTGGATGGTCGCCCTGAGGCAGGTCACCGACCCGCCGTGGCGGCCGGATCAGCCGTACCGAGGAGAGGATTCGGCGTGAGTGGTGGACCTCTGATCGTTCAGTCGGACAAGACTCTGCTGCTGGAGATCGACCACCCCGACGCGCAGGCCTGCCGGATGGCCATCGCGCCCTTCGCCGAGTTGGAGCGCTCCCCCGAGCACGTGCACACCTACCGGTTGACCCCGCTCGGACTGTGGAACGCCCGCGCCGCCGGCCACGACGCCGAGGGCGTGGTGGACGCGCTGATCAAGTACTCGCGGTACCCGGTGCCGCACGCCCTGCTGGTGGACGTGGCCGAGACCATGGACCGGTACGGCCGGCTCCAGCTCGCCAACGACCCGGTGCACGGACTGGTGCTGCGCGCCCTGGACCGGGTGGTGCTGGTCGAGGTCGCCAAGAGCAAGAAGCTCGCCGGGATGCTCGGCGCCAAGATCGACGACGACACCATCGCGGTGCACCCGTCGGAGCGGGGGCGACTCAAGCAGGCCCTGCTGAAGCTCGGCTGGCCGGCGGAGGACCTGGCCGGGTACGTCGACGGCGAGGCGCACCCGATCGAGCTGGCCGAGCAGGGCAAGAACGGCGGCAAGCCGTGGACGCTGCGGTCGTACCAGCGGGAGGCCGTCGAGGCGTTCTGGGCCGGCGGGTCGGGCGTGGTGGTGCTGCCCTGCGGCGCCGGCAAGACGCTGGTGGGCGCGGCGGCGATGGCCGAGGTGAAGGCGACCACGCTCATCCTGGTCACCAACACGGTCGCCGGCCGGCAGTGGAAGCGGGAGCTGGTCGCCCGCACCTCGCTGACCGAAGACGAGATCGGCGAGTACTCCGGCGAACGCAAGGAGATCCGACCGGTCACCATCGCCACGTACCAGGTGCTCACCTCGCGGCGCGGCGGCGCCTTCACCCACCTGGACCTGTTCGGTGCCCGCGACTGGGGCCTGGTCGTCTACGACGAGGTGCACCTGCTGCCCGCGCCGATCTTCCGGTTCACCGCGGACCTGCAGGCCCGCCGCCGGCTCGGGCTGACCGCGACCCTGGTCCGCGAGGACGGCCGGGAGGGCGACGTGTTCAGCCTGATCGGCCCGAAGCGGTACGACGCGCCGTGGAAGGACATCGAGTCGCAGGGCTGGATCGCCCCGGCCGACTGCACCGAGGTCAGGGTCACCCTGACCGACGCGGAACGGATGGCGTACGCGACGGCCGAGACGGAGGAGCGCTACCGGATGGCGGCCACCGCCCGCACCAAGCTGCCGGTGGTGAAGGCACTGGTCGACCGGCATCCGGACGAGCAGACGCTGGTGATCGGTGCGTACATCGACCAGCTGCACCAGCTCGGCGAGTACCTGGACGCCCCGATCGTGCAGGGCTCGACCACGAACAAGGAGCGGGAGCGGCTGTTCGACGCGTTCCGCTCCGGTGAGATCCGCACGCTGGTGATCTCCAAGGTCGGCAACTTCTCGATCGACCTGCCGGAGGCGGCGGTGGCGATCCAGGTGTCGGGCACGTTCGGCTCACGGCAGGAGGAGGCTCAGCGACTCGGCCGGGTACTCCGCCCGAAGGCCGACGGCCGGCAGGCGCACTTCTACACCGTGGTTTCCCGGGACACCATCGACACCGAGTACGCCGCCCACCGCCAGCGTTTCCTGGCCGAGCAGGGGTACGCGTACACCATCGTCGACGCCGACGACGTCCTCGGCCCGAAGCTCCCGAGCGTGGACTGATCCACGCTGCTCAGGCGGCCCTTAGCCGGCGCAGGATGTACTGGTTGAGGCTCAGTCCGTCCTCGGCGGCCTGGATGGCGAGTTCGCGGTGCAGGCTCTCTCCAACCCGGAGGTTGAACTTGCCCGAGTAGCTGCGCTCCGCGAACGGCTCCGGCACCTCCTCGCCCTGCTCCTTCATGTCCGCGATCACGTCACGCAGCAGGTCCTGCAGCCCCTGCAGAGCCTCGATCTGCGAGGTGGCCAGCCACGAGAGGGAGGGAAACTCGGCGCAGGTGGCGACAAACTCGTGATCCTGGGCCGACCACGTGACGCGATAGGTGTAGTGGGAGATCTCCGGACGGGGATCGATCTGCATCACATGGCCTCCTTCTTGTCGATCGCCTTCAGCACCTGCCGAACCTGATACGCCTTGGCCTTGCCTTTGTCGTCCTGGATATTGACGCGTGGGTCGCCAGCCCAGGGCATCTTGAACACGGCGTGCGAGGTGCCGGCCTGCCGCGGCTTCCCGAAGTAGTGCTCGCACACCCGGTAGAGATCGTTGTAGGCGATGTTCTGCTGGTGCTTCCGCATCGCCTCAACGAGCTTGTCTATGGACGGCACTTACCGATAGTACCACTGGCGGTACCATCGCAGTAGACAGCCCGAGCCACCCGGGGCCCCACGATCGGTGAGCAGCGCGGCTCACCGCGCCGACCTGCTCCGGGCCCGGATTTTCGCCCGTACCGCCGCTCGGGTGCTGGCCCGGCTCAGCGCCCGTGTCGAGCCGGGCGGGGTGACCGTCTCTGACGAGGACCAGTAGTGCGTACGCCATTGGGTCTTCTGCGATCGGCCGGTGCCCGGCGGCGGGCGGTGCGCGCTGCCGACCAACCACACCGCGCCCTGCTCGCGGCGCGCGCCGTGGCTCGGCCGCCCCCTGACGGCGGCCAGCGCTTGGCCTGCAGACACGAACGGGTTGACGAACGGCTGGCCCGTCAACCCCGATACGTGCCCGTGAAGCCGATCAGATCTTGCCGTCACCGGCCCGGAAGGCCACCCAGGCGTCGCTCATCCGGTCCGCCTGGCCCGGGGTGAACATGTTCATGCAGGAGTCCTGCGTGTAGTCCATTAAGTTGCGGATCGGGTCCAGCCCGGGTGCGGCGCAGGTGTCCGCGCCGACCGGGCAGTTGAACTGCGGATGCGCCTCACGCGGCGTGTCCGCGACAAAGTCGCCGGAGGCGGAGCAGCCGTGCGCGAAGGTGTGCTCCAGCATCAGCCAGTGGCCGACCTCGTGGGTCAGCGTGTCACCCAGGGCGTACTTGCCCGCCGTCCCACCCGGCATCGATTCGTCGAGGATCACCACGCCGTCGATGTAGTCCCGGCCGTTGTTGTAACCCTTCGGGAAGTACGCCCAGCCGAGGAGCCCGCCGCCGATGTTCGCCGCGTACACGTTCAGGGTGCGGGCGTCGCCGGTGTACAGGGCCTTCTTCATGTCCCGCTCGTTCTTGCCGGGCACGACCGTGTACCAGTCGCTGTTCACCGTCCAGGTCGTGTCGACCAGCGAGAAGCGGAACGGGGTGTCGGAGGCGTCCGGCGCGGTGCGGCCCGCGAACGAGTCGTTCAGCACCTCCATCTGCTCCGCGATCATGGTGTTCCACCTGGCCGTCTCGGCGGCACTGAGCGGGTGGTCGGAGATCATGTGGAAGACCGTGGGGACGGAGACGTTGCCGTCCGGGAGCCGCGGCGAATCCTTGATCACGCCGTAGGCTTTCGCCTCGTTCTTCGAATACAGCTCCGGTTCCTTGGCAGTGGCGCCCTCCGCGAGCCGCGCTGTGCTGTGGGCGTCGGCGCCCGGCTCGCACGCCTCGACACCCGGCGAGGCGTTCGCGGGCGCCGCCGTGGCGACCGCCCCTCGGGGACGAAACGCCGCACCGGTGGGGCGGTGACGAGGCGCTTTACCTGCTGGAAAGCGGTCGGCAACGCCGGAGAGACAGCCCCTCGTGACGATCTTCCAGCGGCGCCAGTTCGGTGCCCCGGGCGGTCAAAGGTGCCCGCCTACCTGGTAAGACGGGAGCCTTCATGCGCAGAACAACCCATTCCACCGCGACACCACCGACGGGCGACGGCACCCGATCGGGGGTCAGTCGGCGGTCCCTGCTCGGCGGCAGCGCCGCAGCGGCGGCGGGCGCGACGGTGGCCGGCCTGGTCGCCGCGCAGCCCGCTGCGGCTGCGCCCAGCTCCACCCAGGAGCTGCTCAAGCAGCTGCCGCCGGTCGGCCAGATCCCGCGCCGGGCGCGGATCGTGGACTACGAGATTGGCGAGCTGATCGTCCTGCTGCGGGCCAAGAAGTTGACCTCGGTGGAGCTGACCGAGGCCTACCTCGACCGCATCGACAAGCTGAACGGCCCGTTCGAGGTCTACGGCGACAACGGCGGGTACAACGCGTTCGTCCGGATCGACCGGGAGGGTGCGCTCGCCCAGGCCGCAGCCGCGGACAAGCTGCTGCGTAACGACCCGAAAGCGCCGCCGCTGTGCGGCATCCCTTTCGGGATCAAGGATTCCGTCGCGGTCAAGGGGCTGGAGGCGAAGAACGGCACGCACGC
The DNA here is from genome assembly GCA_005402585.1 of Micromonosporaceae bacterium KJ-029. GTDB lineage: Bacteria > Actinomycetota > Actinomycetes > Mycobacteriales > Micromonosporaceae > Micromonospora. The sequence goes on from BIFP01000068.1 coordinate 96,866, forward strand.
GTACACCGGAAACAAGTCGCACCGGGACGCGACCGTCGTGGCGCGGCTGCGCGACCAGGGCGCGGTGATCATCGGTCACACGATCGCCTCGGCGTTCTCCGGCACCATCGCCGGGACGTTCGCCGGCAACGCCTGGAACCCGCGCTTCATCCCGGGTGGTTCGAGCCAGGGATCCGGGGTGGCGACGGCGGCCCGGCTGGCCGCGGCCACGATCGGTGAGGAGACCGGCGGCTCCATCATCATGCCGTCGGCGGCGAACGGCGCGAGCGCCATCAAGCCCTCGCTGGGTCTGGTCTCGACCGCCGGGGTAATGCCGCTCTCCCCCGGCTACGACGTGCTCGGCCCGATCGCCCGGTCGGTCCGGGACGCCTCGCTGATGCTGGCCGCCGTCCTCGGGCCGGACCCCGCACCCGACCCGCTGACCCTGTCCGCCCCGCAGCCGTTCCCCGCGCTGCCGGTCCAGGCTCGCGGCGGCAAGCGTCCGCTGGCCGGCACGACCATCGGCATCCCGCAGACCGACTGGATGTCCCGGGGCGGCACGGGCGTGCCGCCCGCCGACACCTACGACGGCGACCACCGGGCCTCCTTCGAGCGGTTCAAGGCCGAGCTGGTCGCCCTGGGGGCCACGGTCAAGGAGTTCCCGGGCCTGGATGTCACCGTGGCGGAGAACGACCCCTATTTCCGCACCACCGAACGCCTTCCGCTGCCCGACGGCACCGTAGTGTCGCCCGCCACGGCGGTGCTCAGCCCCAATCGGTACGAGATCCGCTACTGGCAGGCGGTGCAGGCGTTCGCCGAGGCGTACCCGGAGAACGCCGCCGCGTTGACCCGGCAGTTCGGCAACCTCGCCCAGGCGGCGGCCAACGCCGGCGCGATCCCGGCCTCGGTACGCGACGAGGGCGAACGGCGGCGGCGCACGTTGCAGGCCAACTACCAGCGGGCACTCGACGCCGCAGGCGTCGACTTCATGCTGGTGCTGCCGATCGGCGCGCAGATCGGGCCCCGGGTCGGCGGCACCCAGCTGCGCAACTACCGCACCTTCTACCAGCTCCCGAACGCGCTCACCTGGCCCATGGTGACCTTCCCGATCGGGTACGACAGCACCGAGGGGCTGCCGATCAACGCCGCCTTCTGGGGTCCCCGCTTCTCGGAGCCGGCCCTGGTCCAGGCGGCCCTGGACTACCAGGACCGGCACCCGCAGTACCACCGGGCGGCGCCGACCGACCCGGTCTTCGCCCCGTCACAGGCGCGGCGGATGGCTCCGGTCGAGGAGACGGTGCCGCCGGAGCTGTCGAACGACCCGCTGGTCGCCGAGGAGGCGTGGTCATGAGTGAGCCGTTCCTGACCGTGCAGTGGCAGCCGCTGCTCAACGCGGGTTTCCCGTTCCAGGATCCGAGGCACGAGCCCGCACCGGCGCTGGTCGTCGAGTGGGGCCCCAAGCTCGGCACCAGCTGGTACGCCTACGGCGACGACCTCGCCGAGGAGATCGACCCCCGCTGACGAACCGCGACCGCCCGTCAGTCTCGCCCCGATCCGGTGCACCTCGGGAGACTGGCGGGCGGTCCTGTTCGCCGGCCGTTAACGACGGCGACAGCCGGTGCTCGGCCGTGCGTGCCAGCCTCCGTCCGGAGTCTGAACGGACGGAGGAGCAGTGACCGCGAAAAGATCAATCCCTGTGCTGGCGGTGGCCGGCGCCACCATCGCCGCCCTCGCCATCACCGGTACGGCCCACGCCGGGCAGAAGGCGGCCGGGCCGGCGAAGACCTTCGACCGCACCGCCACCTACCCGGTGTTCCTGAACCGCCCGGCCGGCGAGGACCCGACCACCGAGACGGTGGCCGAGATCTCCGCGGTCAGCGAGGACGGCCGTACCCTGATCTACACCGACGCGACGGCCCGCCGGATCGGCTTCCTCGACATCTCGCGGGCCGACCAGCCACGCGGGCTCGGCACCCTCTCCCTGGCTCAGCTCGGCGATGCCGAGGACGAGCCGACGTCGGTGGCCGTGGTCGGTCGCTACGTCCTGGTCGTGGTGAACATCAGCGCCAGCTACACCGACCCGTCCGGCCGGCTCGACGTGATCGAGCTGGCCACCCGCAAGCGGGTGCGCAGCCTCGACCTCGGCGGCCAGCCCGACTCGATCGCGATCAGCGCCGACCGGCGGTACGCCGCCATCGCCATCGAGAACGAGCGGGACGAGGACGCCACTCCACCTGGCGGCAAGAAGGGCGACCTGCCGCAGGCTCCGGCCGGCTTCGTGCAGATCGTCGACCTGGACGGCAACAGCCCGCAGCGGTGGTCGCTGCGGACCGTACCGCTGACCACCGCCGACGGCCGGGCGCTGCCCGCGCTGGTCGCCGCCGGAATCATCGAGCCCACCGACCCGGAGCCGGAGTACATCTCGATCAACGGGCGTAACCAGCTCGCGGTGACCCTCCAGGAGAACAACGGCATCGTCCTGATCGACCTGCCCACCGGCCGGATCACCAGCGCGTTCAGCGCCGGCACCGCCTCGGTGGACCGGATCGACACGGTCAAGGACGGCGTGATCAACCTGACCGGATCGATCACCGACGTGCCGCGCGAGCCGGACGCGATCGCCTGGATCGACGACCGCTACCTGGCCACCGCCAACGAGGGTGACTGGCGGGGCGGCACCCGGGGCTGGACGGTCTTCGACAGCCGCACCGGCCGGGTCTCCTGGGACGCCGGAAACAGCTTCGAGTGGCTGGCCGTGCGGCACGGCCTGCACAACGAGGACCGGGCGGGCAAGAAGGGCACCGAGCCGGAGGGGCTGGCCGTCGCCGAGTACGGCGGCACGCGGTACGCCTTTGTCGGCTCGGAGCGCAGCAACTTCGTTGCCGTCTACGACGTGAGCAAGCCGACCTCGCCGGTGTTCAAGCAGATCCTCGCCACCACGAACGGGCCGGAGGGCCTGCTGCCGATCCCGTCCCGCGGCCTGCTCGCCGTCTCCAGCGAGACCGACGACGCCTCGGTCGGTGTGCGCGCCTCCGTGTCGCTCTACCAGCTCGGCAACGGCACCCCCGGATTCCCGAGCATCGTCTCCGGCCCGGACGCCACCGGGGCGCCGATCGGCTGGGGCGCGCTCGGCGCCCTCTCCGCCGACCCGAAGCAGCCGCACCTGCTGTACAGCGTGACCGACGCGGCGTACGCCAAGACGCAGATCTTCGCCATCGACGCCCGCAAGAGCCCGGCGGTGATCACCAAGGCCCTGTCGGTCCGCGACGATCGGGGCGAGCCGGTCGGGTACGACGCGGAGGGGATCTTCGCCCGCCCGCAGGGCGGCTTCTGGCTGGCCGTCGAGGGTGCCACCGGTCCGGAGAACAAGCTGGTCCGGCTGGACGCCGCCGGGGTGACCCGGCAGGTCGTGCCGCTGCCCGCCGACGTCGCCGCCGGCCTCGGCAAGCAGGGCTTCGAAGGGGTCGCCGCGACCACCGACAAGCGCGGCCGGGAGATCGTCTGCTCCAGCGGGAGGTGTCGACCGACCCGGCGGGCGTCGCCCGGATCGGCCGGTACGACGTGACAGCCGGTACGTGGAGCTGGTTCGGGTACCGGCTGGAGCGCACCGACGTCCCCGGCGACTGGATCGGGCTCTCCGAGATCACCGTGGTCGGCGACCGGCTCGCGGTGATCGAGCGGGACAAGCTGAACGGCCCGGCCGCCGCAATCAAGCGGATCTACACGGTGGAACTGCCCGACGGGCCGGCCGCCCCCGGGCCGCTGCGGGTGCTGCCGAAGCGGCTCGCCCTGGACGTCCTGCCGGCGCTGCGCGCCACCAACGGCTGGACCCAGGAGAAGCTGGAGGGGTTGACCCTGGCCGGCAACGGCCAGGTGTACGCCATCACCGACAACGACGGCCTCCAGGACGCCACCGGCGAGACGGTGTTGCTCCGCCTCGGCCCCAGCGCCAAGGTCTTCGGCCGCCGCTGACCTGCTGAGCGGGTGGCCCGGGTCAGAGCACCCGGGTCACCTTCTCGGCGGCGGCGAGCGCGTCCCGGGCCACCGGGTCGAGGTTGGCGCCGAGCACCACCGAGGCGCCCGCCGACAGCGGGGCGAGTAGCCACTTCAGCGGCTGGTCGTGCTCGGCGGTGTCGACCAGCAGGCGGTCACCGACCCGCAGATCGAGCTGGTCGGCCACCGCTTTGGCGACCAGACCCCACTCGGCATAGCTGGTGCCGTCCGGGCTGGCCGGGTCGGACGCGTACAGCATCGGGCCGTCGGCCTGGTGCTCGGCGTGCCGCAGCACCTCCACGGACCAGTCGAGCCATCCGGCGGGCAGGTCGGCCAGCGGAACCGGCCCGGTGCCGACGAGGTACCGGTGCAGCCCGTCGGGCACGTCCTCCAGCCAGTCGTCGAGCCGTTCCGGGGTGACGAAGACCGCGTCGTACGGCCGGTCGCCGCCCGGCTCCAGCACCGGCAGCCCGGCGGTGGCCCGCGGCCGAAACGACACCGCCATACCCACCGACCAGGCGCCGAGCAGCACCGCAGCGGTACGCCAGTGCGGCGGCAGCAGCACCGCCACCCGGCTGCCCGGGGCCAGTCCGCACTCGTCGCGCAGCAGCCCGGCCACCCGGGCCGACCAGTCGCCCAGCTCGGCGGCGGTCAGCTCGGTCCGCTCCCCGCTCTGGGCGTCGAGGTACGTCAGCAGCGGCTGGTCGACCCGCACGGCGGGCAGCGTGGGCAGGGCAGCGTCCATACCCACCGTCATACCCCGTGGTTGTCAGCGCTGTCGAGCCCCTGGTTCCGGAACGGCAACCAGCTTCTGCCGGGGCGATCGGCCGGAGTCCGGGGCGGGCCGCCGAGAATTGCGTGGCCGCGACGCTGGTGACCGTCGAGAATCACCGGATGTCTTCGGCTTCCCCCGACGGCCGCGCCGGCATCGACGCCGCGCTGGTGACGCGTCTGATCGACGCCCAGTTCCCGCACTGGAGCGGCCTGCCGGTGACCCCGGTCGAGGTCGACGGATGGGACAACCGGACGTACCGCCTAGGCGAGGAGTTGACCGTACGGCTGCCCACCGCGCCCGGCTACGCCCCCGCCGTGGCCAAGGAGAACGAGTGGCTGCCCCGGCTGGCGCCGGAGCTGCCGGTCGACATCCCGCCGATCCTCGGCATGGGCGTGCCCGGCGAGGGCTACCCCTTCCCGTGGTCGGTACGCGGCTGGCTGCCCGGCGAGACCGCCGACCGGGGGCGCATCGACGACCTGCCGCAGTTCGCCGTCTCGGTGGCGGAGTTCGTCCGTGCCCTGCAACGTTGCGACACCACTGGCGGACCGGCCGCCGGAGAGCAGAGCTGCTACCGGGGGGCCTCGCCGGCCCACTACGACGAGGAGACCCGCCGCCTCCTGGCCGCGCTCGCCGGTCACATCGACGTGACCAGGGCGGTCGCCGTCTGGAAGGCCGCCCTCGCCGCCGAGTGGCGCAAGGAACCGGTGTGGTTTCACGGCGACCTCGCGGTGGGCAACCTGCTGGTCGCGGACGGGAAACTGAGCGCGGTGATCGACTTCGGCACATCCGGCGTCGGCGACCCGGCCTGCGATCTGGTGATCGCCTGGACGATGCTCTCTGGCGTCGGCCGCCAGGCGTTCCGGGAGACGGTCGGGCAGGACGACGGCAGCTGGGCGCGGGCCCGTGGGTGGGCCCTGTGGAAGGCCCTGCTGCGGGTGCAGCAGTACCTCGACACCAACCCGGCGCTGGCCGCCGCCAACCAGCACGTGATCGCCGAGGTCCTCGACGACCACGACCGCTAAGGCATAGACCTTGGTATACGACGGTGTCGACCGGTGGCAGTTTCCTCCGGACCACTGCGGCCGGACCGTGGAGGGATGACGCAGCACGGGGAGAAGCGGGCCACCGTTGGTACTACCTGGGAGCCGGCACGCCGACGGCTCGCACCGATCGTCGCGCTCCTGCTGCTCGCGCCCTGGGCGGCCGAATGCTCGTGGGGCGGGTTCGCCGGCAGCGACATGCTGCTCGTCGTGGTCGTCCTTGCTCCGATGTACGGCGGCGCGGCGGTGCTGATCCGCGAGGTGGCCCGGCGTACGGGCGGAGGCTGGCCCGTGATCGTGCTGCTCGCGGCCGGGTTCGGCGTGTTCCAGGCGGGGCTGGTCGACCAGTCGCTCTTCAATCCCGACTTCCTCGCCGACACGGAGTTCGCCGACTTCAGCGCGGCGGACGGCACGCGCGTCCCGGTGCTGGGTATCAGCGCCCAGGAGGCGGTCGGCTTCCTGGGTAACCACGTGGCGCTGAGCATCTGCGCGCCGATCGCCGTCGTCGAGTCGTACGTCTCCCCGGCCCGCCGCCCGCGGCCGTGGCTGCGGGCGCCCGGCCTAGTCGCCATCGCCGTCCTCTACCTGCTGGGCAGCCTGCTCATCTTCGCCGACGACAGCGGGCGCAAGGGTTTCCTGGCCAGCCCCGGGCAGCTGATGGGGGCGGCGGCAACGGTCCTCGTCCTGATCGTGGTGGCTGCGCTGCCCCGGTGGCGGCGCCGGTTCCCCCCGGCCCCCGCCGGCGCCCCCCGTCCGAGCCGGCCCGGGGCTCTGGTGCTGGTCGCCTACCTGGGGGTGAACATGCTGTCCGGATGGTTCCAGGTCGCCGCCGCAGTCGTCGTCGTCCCGATGCTGGCGGCGGTGCTCGTCCGCTGGTCCGGCCGGGCCGGGTGGGGGCAGCGGCACGTACTGGCCGGTGCCGGAGGTGCGCTCGCGGGCGCGGCCGTCCTCGCGTACCTGGTGCCCCCGTACGCGCCGGCGTCGCCCGAGCAGGCCCTGGCCAGCGACGTGATCGTCAGCGTGATCGCGGTCGCCCTGCTCGCCGGGGCCTACATGCGACTACGCCGGCACGACGGGTAGGTAGCCGCCAGGTGGTTAACAAGGGGCCCTTCCTCTACCGGAGGCGTTAACAGGGGGCCCTTCCTTACACCGGGAGGGCGGGGCCGGGGTCGAGGAGGGGTGCGAGCAGGTCGCCGTATTCCTCGACCCGGTCCAGCACGTCGCCGGCCGTGTACGGCCGCGACGACGGTCGCCGGCCGGCCGCGCCGGCCTCGACCTCGTCCCAGGTGAGCGGTGCGGAAACCGACGGCACCGGCTGGGCGCGCAGCGAGTACGGCGCGACGGTCGTCTTCGCCGCGTTGTTCTGACTCCAGTCGATGAACACCTTCGCGGGCCGGAGGTTCTTCGCCATCTTCGACAGGACCAGCTTCGGGTGCTCGCGTTCCAGCTCTTGGGCGACCCGGCGGGCGTAGCCGGAGACGTCGTCGGCGGTCTGGTTGCCGGCGATCGGGCAGCACAGCTGCATGCCCTTCTTGCCCGAGGTCTTGGGATACGAGTCGACCCCGTCGAGCGCCAGCCGGTCGCGCAGCAGCAGTGCCACCTGGCAGCACTGCCGCAGCGACGCCGGCGCCCCCGGGTCCAGGTCGACCACCATCAGGTCCGGGTGTTCGCCGATCTTCCACTGCGGCGTGTGCAGTTCCAGCGCGGCGAGGTTGGCCAGCCAGACCAGGGTGGGCAGGTCGTCGGCGACCACGTAGTCGATGGTCTCCCGGCCCTTGGTGGAGCCGGGCGCGGGCAGCGTCTCGACGCGTACCCACGACGGGGTGGCGGCGGGCGCGTTCTTCTCGAAGAACGAGTTGCTCTCCACCCCGTTCGGGTAGCGGATCCGGGTCAGCGCCCGGTCGCGCAGGTGCGGCAGCAGCACCGGCGCGACCCGGGTGTAGTAGTCGATCACCTCGCCCTTGGTGAAACCGGCCTTCGGATAAAGGATTTTGTCCAGGTTGGACAGGTCCAGGGCGCGGCCCTGCACGTCGACCCGGAGCCGATCAGCTGACATCGTCGACCTCCTCGGCGGGCTTGTCCGGCCGCAGCCGCAGGACCCGGGGAAACCGTAGCCGCCCGTCCGGGGTGCGCTGGCCGTACTTGACCTCCACCACCACCCGGGGAGTCACCCAGATCGCGCCCCGGGCATCCTCGCGGGGCACGTCCCTACCGAACGGAGACGCGGTGGTGCGCAGCGGCTCCAGCTCACGCAGCAGTTCGCGTTCGAGGGCCGCGCCGATACCGCCGCCGACCCGCCCCCGGAAGACGAGTCGCCCGCCGGCACCGGGCACCCCGACCAGCAGGCCGCCGATCTTCCGCGCACCGGGCCGCCAGCCACCGATCACGAAGTCGCCGGTCACCTCCAGCTTGACCTTCATCCAGTCCGGCGAGCGCGCCCCTGGCCGGTAGGCCGAGTCGACCCGCTTGGCCATCACCCCCTCCAGGCCGTGCTCGCCGGCCGCCTCGTAGGTGGCCGGGCCGTCGAAGAAGACCGGCGGCACCGCCCATCGCGCCGCGCCGAGCCCCAGGTCGTCGAGGGCCTCCCGGCGCCGGGCGTACGGCCAGCCGGTGAGGTCAGCGCCGCGCAGCCGCAACAGGTCGAAGATCATGTACGTGACCGGTGCTGCCGCCGCCAGACGGGCCGCCTTCGCCGGGTCCCGCACGTGCATCCGCTCGGCCAGAGCGGTGAACGACGGCCGCCCGGCCTGGTCGAAGAGCACCACCTCGCCGTCGAGCAGCGCGTCGTCGATCTGCTCGGCGAGCGGAATCAGTTCGGGGTACGCGGTGGTGATCTCCACGCCGGAGCGGGCGTACAGGCGCTGGCGCCCGGCTGCGATGTCGGCGAGCGCGCGTACGCCGTCCCACTTGAACTCGTACGCCCAGCCGGCACCGACCGGGAGCTGCCCGGTCATCGCGAGCATCGGCTTGAGCGGCGCGCCGGGCACGACCCGACTGTAGTAGCAAGCCGAACACCTCGCGTTACGTTCACTCTGATGCGAGCATGGTCGATACCGGGGAAGGGGGACGCAGGATGCGGGCCATCTGGAAGGGAGCCGTGTCGTTCGGCCTGGTCTCGATCGGGGTCAAGCTCTACTCGGCAACCGAGGAGAAGGACATCCGGTTCCACCAGGTGCACCGGGAGGACGGCGGGCGGATCCGATACAAGCGCACCTGCCAGGTCTGCGGCGAGGAGGTCAGCTACGACGACATCGCCAAGGGCTACGACATCGGCGGCGGGGAGATGGTGATTCTCACCGACGAGGACTTCGCCGAGCTGCCGTTGAGCACCTCGCACGCGATCGACGTGCTGGAGTTCGTCCCGGCCGAGCAGGTCGACCCGATCCTCTACAACAAGGCGTACTTCCTGGAGCCGGAGGGGACGGCGACCAAGCCGTACCTGCTGCTGCGGGACGCGCTGACCGACTCGGAACGGGTGGCCATCGTCAAGGTGGCGCTGCGCCAGCGGGAGCAGTTGGCCACCCTGCGGGTCCGCGAGGGCGTGCTGCTGCTGAACACAATGCTCTGGCCCGACGAGATCCGTAAACCGGACTTCGGCTTCCTCGGCGAGGACCTGAAGGTCCGGCCACCCGAGCTGGCCATGGCCACCTCACTGATCGACTCGATGGCCGGCGACTTCCAGCCGGACGAGTTCACCGACGACTACCGGACGGCGTTGCAGGAGGTCATCGACGCCAAGGTGGAGGGACGCGAGGTGGTCCAGCCGGAGGAGGTCGAGGAGGCCCCGCCCGCCGCCGTCGACCTGATGGCCGCGCTCAAGGCGTCGGTCGAGCGGGCCCGCGCGGCCCGGGGAGAGGGCGGTGCGGCCGCGGCGGCCGGCGGGGCGGGTGCGCCCACCCCGATCACCGCTGCGCGCTCCGCCCAGAAGAAGGCCGCCGGGACGACCGCGAAGAAGGCCCCGGCGAAGAAGACCGCCGAGAAGAAGGCCGCAACCGAGAAGAAGGCCGCGGCGGAGAAGAAGACGCCCGCCAAGAAGGCCCAGGCGGGCAAGAAGACCGTGGAGAAGAAGGCGACGAAAGCCGCGAAGGCCCCCGCGAAGAAGACCACCCCCCGCAAGACCGCCTGACCGCACCGGGCCGGAAGGTCCCCTTTCGACGGCGCGGTCACCCCGGCGTAGACGGCATCAGATGCCGCAATTCGCACCGGCACGCGGACCCCTCGTCGACGCCGGCTCGGCGATTTCGCGCGGGTTAACACTCCGCTAGGCGCGAATCTCCAGCCTTCAGGCCATTGACCAGGAATTTTGTGAATCTTAGGCTGCCCCGGCATCCCCACCGAGAGGATTCACATGACACACCCCCGCCTGCGTGGTGCCGCCCTCGCCACGGCCACCCTGGTGGCAGTCGGCTCGCTGGTGGCGCCGAACGTGGCCAGCGCAGCACCCGGCAACCCCGGCGCTCCCCGCTTCTCGCCCGGCGCACCGAGCATCGGCGACCCGTACTTCCCCGACCAGGGCAACGGCGGGTACGACGTCCAGCACTACGATCTCAACTTCTCGTACGACCCGGCGACCCGGTTGATGGACGCCACCGCGACGATCACCGCGCTCGCCACCCAGGATCTCGACCAGTTCAACCTGGACTTCCGGGGTCCGGAGATCTCCTCGCTGACGGTGAACGGGAAGCCGAACGACTTCACCCGGGACGGCCAGGAGCTGATCGTCACCCCGCGCCCGAAGCCGAAGACCGGCCAGACGTTCACCGTGGTGGTGAAGTACGCCGGCGTACCAGGCCCGGTGACCGACCCGGACGGGTCGGTCGAGGGCTGGATCCCGACCGATGACGGTGCCTTCGTCGTCGGTGAGCCGCAGGGCACCCCGGCCTGGCTGCCGAGCAACGACACCCCGACCGACAAGGCGACCTTCCGGTTCACCGCGAAGGTGCCGGAGGGCCTCACCGCCGTCGGCAACGGCCAGCTCCTCTCCCAGCAGACCCAGGACGGCTGGACCACGTTCGTCTGGGACAACACCGAGCCGATGGCGACGTACCTGGCGACGATCACCATCGGCAGGTTCCAGGTCACCGAGTCGGTCACCCCGAGTGGCATCCCGTCGTACGTGGCGATCGACCCGCGTCTGGTCACCGGCTCGGCCAACGCCGTGTCGCAGATCCCGCGGATGATGGAGTTCTTCACCGAGAAGTTCGGGCCATACCCGTTCGCCTCCACCGGGGCGATCATCGACTACGCCCCGCAGGTGGGTTACGCCCTGGAGACCCAGACCAAGCCGATCTTCTCGAACACGGCGAGCGTCGGCACCATGGCCCACGAGATCGCCCACCAGTGGTACGGCAACAGCGTCTCCCCGGAGCGCTGGAAGGACATCTGGCTCAACGAGGGCTTCGCCACCTACGGCCAGTGGATGTACACCGAGTTCAACGGCGGGGCGACGGTCGCCCAGACGTTCAACAGCAGCAGCAACTACGGGCGTGCCGCGAGCTCGTCGTTCTGGCAGGTGCTCCTCGCCGACCCGGGCCCGATGGACATGTTCAGCAACATCCCCTACAACCGTGGCGCCATGACCCTGCACGCGCTGCGCGGCAAGGTCGGTGAGGAGGCGTTCTCCCGCATCCTGAAGCAGTGGGCGGCGACCCACCAGTACAGCCACGCCGCCACGGCCGACTTCATCTCGCTGGCCGAGCGGGAGTCCGGGCAGGACCTGACCGCCTTCTTCGACGTGTGGGTGTTCAAGACGGGCAAGCCGACGTCCTGGTGACCCGTCCGTGGGATGGCGAGACCCAGCGCTGACGAGTGTCGGCGACGACACGGTGCGGGGTCCGGAAGCGCGTTCCGGGCCCCGCACCGGCATCGCAACCGTCCCATCCTTCCCGCGAGCCACAATCGATCATCGGAAGTACGCCGGCCACCAGGTACCGTGTGTCGGCGACGGCGTCCGTGGCCCGGACGCACCCACCTCTCAACAGGGAGTCGAGGACGTGAGCGAGCACGCGGGCGGGCAGGAGACCAAGGCACGGCGGCGACTGGCCGAACAGTTGGCGGAGCAGAAGGCCGCCGAGGCCAAGCGCCGGCGGCAGGCCTGGGCCGGCGCGTTCGCCGGCATCGCCGTGGTCGCGGTGCTGATCACCGTGTTCGTGCTGGTCGGCCAGCGCGGCGACGACACCCCCGAGCAGGCCGCCGGCGTGCCGTCGGCGGCGCCGAGCGACACCGTGGAGCCGGGCGCGCCGCCCGCTCCGCAGCTGCCCGAGGGGGCGGACCCGGCGCTCGGCAGCAAGCCGACCGTGGCCGCCGGCGAGGGCAAGCTGACCAAGCTCACCGTGACCCCGCTGATCGAGGGCGCCGGGCCGAAGGTCGAGTCCGGCCAGGCGATCACCACCAACTACGTCGGGGTGTTCTACGAGAACGGTGAGGAGTTCGACTCCTCCTGGAGCCGGGGAGAGCCGGCCACCTTCCCGATCGGCGTCGGTCAGGTCATCGAGGGCTGGGACAAGGGCCTGGTCGGCGTGACCGTGGGCAGCCGGGTGCAGCTCGACATCCCGGCCGAGCAGGCGTACGGCGACGGCGCGGGCGGGCGCCCGGGCGGCCCCTTGCGCTTCGTGGTGGACATCCTCGCCGCTCAGTAGGACCGCACGGCCGGAGAAACGGGGAGGTACAGGTGACGGCGCTGGACGACGCGGGGCGGACCGCCCGGCTGATGTGGCTGCACTACGAGCCCGTACACGCCGTCACCTACTTCCACCCGCGGGCCCGGGCCGCGTACGAGGCGGCCGGGCTGCGCGGGTACTGGCGCGGCTACTTCGCCGGCCGGGCCGCCCCGCTGGGCGCGACCGGCCCCGCCCCCGTGGTCGCTGCCTTTTTCAACTTCGCCCCGCAGATGGTGACCCGCGCCCTGCCCGCGGTGTGGCAGCTGGCCACCCCCGAGGAGGCCCTGCGGTCCCGGCTCACCGGGGCGGTGCAGGCGCTCGCCGAGCTGACCTACGAGCTACCCGAACAGCACCTGGCGGAGAGCGCCGAGTTGCTGGAGGCCGCCGCCGACACGGTCGAGACCGGCGGCCGGGTGCTCGGGGCGGCCAACGCCGCCCTGCCGCGCGGCGAGTACCCGCTGGCCCGGCTCTGGCAGGCCGCCACCACGCTGCGCGAGCACCGCGGGGACGGGCACGTGGCGGCGCTGGTCGCCGCCGACCTGGACCCGGTGGAGACGCTGGCCTGGCGGGTCGCGGTCGACATGCCACCGCAGAATCTGCTCGGCCGGGGCTGGTCGGAGCAGGAGTGGGCGCAGGCACGCGAACGGCTGGCCACCCGAGGCTGGCTGACCACGGACGGCCAGCCGACCGAGCGCGGCCGGGCCGGTTTCCAGGCCGTCGAGGACGCCACCGACCACGCCGCCGCCCGGCCCTGGCGGGCGCTGGGGGCCCAGCGTACGGAGCGGCTGCGTGAGCTGCTCGAACCGATCGCCCGCGGCGGGCACACGGTGATCCCGCAGAGCAGCCCGATCGGCCTGCCCGCACTGCCCTGAGCCGTCAGGCAGGATGGGTGTCGTGGTGGATGCGGTGGTTTTCGACCTCGACGGCGTGATCGTGGATTCCGAGCCGGTCTGGGAGGAGGTCCGCCGGGCGTACGTGACCACCCACGGCGGCACCTGGCGGGAGGACACCCAGCGCCGGTTGATGGGGATGAGCACCGGCGAGTGGGCCCACTACCTCAGCGACGAGTTGGGCGTGCGGCGCACCGCCCAACAGGTCGCCGCCGAGGTGGTCGAGGAGATGACCCGGCGGTACGCGGCCCACGTGCCGGTGATCGACGGCGCGGACGAGGTGGTGCGCCGGCTGGCCGAGCGGTGGACGCTGGGGCTGGCCAGTTCGTCGCCGACCCGGCTGATCGCGGCGGCGCTGGCCGCCACCGGCCTGACCGACGCGTTCCGCACCACGCTCTCGACCGAGGAGACCGAGCGCGGCAAGCCGGCGCCGGACGTGTACCTGACCGTCGCGCGGCACCTCGGCGTCGACCCGGCGCGCTGCCTGGCAGTGGAGGACTCCTCCAACGGGATCCGGTCGGCGGCCGCCGCAAGGATGACCGTGGTGGCGGTGCCGCACGGGTCGTACCCCCTCGACCCGGACGCGGAGCGTCTGGCGGCGGCGGTGCTGGGTTCGATCGGCGAGCTGACCCCGGAGGTCGTGGACCGGCTCGGCTGAACCGCCACCGACCCGTCCCCGCCCCGCCTACGGTCGGTGACATGGCGGCGGGAGGAGACGGCGATGAAGGCGATCGTGTACGAGAGCACCGGTGACCCGTCGGTGCTCCAACTGGTCGACCGGCCGGTGCCGGAACCCGGTCGGGGCGAGGTGCTGGTGCGCATCGCGTACTCCGGGGTGAACCCGACGGACTGGAAGGCACGCCGGCAAGGGCCGATGCCGGCGGACTGGCAGACCCCCGGGCAGGACGGCGCCGGGGTGGTCGAGGCGGTCGGCGAGGGCGTCGACCAGGACCTGATCGGCGAGCGAGTGTGGCTCTGGGAGGCGGCCTGGCAGCGGCCGTGGGGCACCGCGGCCGAGTACACCGTGGTGCCGGTACGGCAGGCGATACGCCTCGGTGATGCCTCCTTCGAGCTGGGTGCCTGCCTGGGCATCCCGTTCCTGACCGCACACCGCTGCCTGACCGCCGGGGAGTACCTGCCGCACGGGCTGCGGGCGGGGGCGCTGAGCGATCACACGGTGCTGGTGCAGGGCGGCGCGGGGGCCGTGGGCAATGCGGCGATCCAGCTCGCGGCGTGGGCCGACGCCTGCGTGATCGCCACGGTGAGCAGCGCGGAGAAGGCCCAGCTGGCTGCGGCGGCCGGCGCCTCCGTAGTGATCAACTATCGGGAACAGGACGTGGTCGAGGAGGTCCGAAAGGTCGCGCCCGACGGGGTGCACGCGATCGTGGAGGTCTCCCCCGCCCGTAACACCGCCACCGACGTGCAACTGCTGCATCGCGGCGGAGTGGTCTGCGTGTACGCCGACAACGGCGGCGACGAGGTGACGTTGCCGATCCGTCCGCTGATGGCGCCGAACGCCCGCTGGCAGTTCGTGCTGGTGTACACGATGCCGAAGGCGGCGAAGGCGCAGGCGGTGGTGGACGTCGCGGCGGCAGCCGCCCAGGGCGGGATCCGGGTGGGCGAGGAGGCCGGCCTGCCGCTGCACCGCTATTCGCTGTCGGCGACCGCCGCCGCGCAGCAGGCGGTGGAGGACTCCGTGGTCGGCAAGGTGCTGATCAGCGCCAGCGAATGATGCTCTGACCTGGGCAAAATTCCCATCAGCGGGACAGAGGCGAACAACTTTCGCAATACTGACAGTGCGGGTCGCCCCGCAAGGAACGGGCGGCCCCGGCGCGGTGCGAACGCCGGGGCCGCCCACCGGAGAGAGGGTCTGGAGAAGGCCCCCTACTTCCTAACGGCGATGATGCGCCGGAAATCGTTACGGCGTGGCCAGTTCCCGCACATCCAGGTCACCGTCGGCGTACCGGGACCGCACCACCTTCTTGTCGAACTTGCCGACACTGGTCTTTGGCACCACGTCGACGAACGCCCACCGCTCCGGCAACTGCCAGCGGGCCACCGACCCGGCTAGGAACTCGTATAGCTCCTCCGGCGTGGCCGAGGCCCCCTCGCGCAGCACCACGGTGGCCAGCGGCCGCTCGTCCCAGCGCTGGTCCGGTACGCCCACCACGCAGGCCTCCAGCACCGCCGGGTGGGCCATCAGCGCGTTCTCCAACTCCACCGAGGAGATCCACTCCCCGCCCGACTTGATCACGTCCTTGGCCCGGTCGGTCAGGGTGATGTACCCGTCCGCCGACAGCATGCCCACGTCACCGGTGCGCAGCCAGCCGTCGCGGAATTTCTCCGGATCCGGGGCGTCGTCGCCGACGTACCGGGCGGTGACCCACGGGCCACGGACCTCCAGTTCACCGACGGACGCCCCGTCCGCGGGCAGCGGCTCCCCCGCCGGGCCCACGATCCTTGCCTGCACCCCGGCCGGCACCCGGCCCTGGGTGTACCGGTAGCGCCAGGCGTCCTCGCCGGTCGCGCCGGCCGGCGGCCGGGCCACCGAGCCGAGCGGCGACATCTCGGTCATCCCCCAGGCGTGGATGACGTCGACACCGTGCCGGTCGTGGAAGGCGTGCATCAGCGCGGGCGGGCAGGCCGAGCCGCCGACGATCACCTCGGTCAGCGAGGAGGTGTCCATCTCGTGGCCGTCCAGGTAGGCCAGCAGGTCGGTCCAGATGGTCGGCACCGCACCGGCCAGCGTCGGCCGCTCGGCGGCGATCATCTCCGCGATCGGGGCGGCTTGGAGGAAGCGGTCCGGCATCAGCAGGGACGCACCGGAGAGGAAGGCCGCGTACGGCAGGCCCCAGGACATCGCGTGGAACATCGGCACGATGACCAACTCCCGGTCCGTCGGCCCGAGCCCGAAGCCCTCCGGCATGCAGATCTGCAACGAGTGCAGGTAGATCGAGCGATGCGAGTAGGCCACCCCCTTGGGGTTGCCGGTGGTGCCGGAGGTGTAGCAGAGGGCGGCGGCGTCGCGCTCGTCCACCTCGGGCCAGTCGTACGCCTCCGGCCGGCCGGCCAGCAGCGCGTCCCAGTGATGTACGGCGATCCGGTCACCGGCCGCGGCCACCAGCGGCGCGGGATCACCGCCCCCGACCACCACCACGTGCCGCACGCCGGCCATCGCGCCGATCGACTTGGCCAGCAGCGGGATCAGCGTCGAGTCGACCAGCACCACCCGGTCGTCGGCGTGGTTGGCGATGTAGGCGACCTGGTCGGGGAAGAGCCGGATGTTCAAGGTGTGCAGCACCGCGCCCATGCTGGGCACCGCGAAGTAGGCCACCAGGTGCTCGGTGTTGTTCCACATGAAGGTGGCAACCCGCTCGTCCCCGGTCACCCCGCACTCCGCCCGCAGGGCGTGGGCCAGGCGGGCGGCGTCCCGCCCGATCTGGGCGTACGTGCTGCGGCGTGGCTCAGCGTCGGTCCACGTCACCACCTCGGCCGCGCCGTGCACGGTGGCGCCGTGTTCGAGGATCCGGGAGACCTGGAGCGGGGCGTCCATCATCGTGCTACGCATGGGTAACAAGCTAGTGTCGCCCGTCACACCTTGGGAACCCCCGTAAGTTTGTCCGGGTGAGCATCTCCTGGGCAGATTCGTACGTCGGGCAGCTGCGCGCGCTGGCCGGCGACCGGACGCTGATGTTCGTCGGTGCCCGCGCCGTGGTACGCGACAACTCCGCGCGGATCCTGCTGATCCGCCGCTCCGACAACGGGCAGTGGGCGATGCCCGCCGGGGCGATGGAGCTGGGCGAGTCGATCGCCGACTGCGCGGTGCGGGAGGTACGCGAGGAGACCGGCCTGCGCGCCCTGCGGGTGAGCGCCTTCGCGCTCTACACCGGCCCGGACCGCACCCACACCAACATGTACGGCCACACCTACCAGATCTTCACCACGGCTTTCCGGGTCGAGGAGTGGGACGGCCAGCTGGCCCGGGTCACCGACGAGACCACCGACGCCGCCTTCTTCCACCGCGAGGCGATGCCGCACCCGCTCTCGGCCAGCGTTGCCGAGACCCTCGCCGACCTGGACGTCTTCGAACAGACCAACCGCCTGATCCTCAAGTGACCCCCGGTCACGTTGCCGGGCCAGATCCATCCGGCTGACGTCACAGCATCGTCTGGGACTTCGCCTCCATCTCGCCGGCGGCCTCCGGCTTCGACTCGCGGTCGAGCGGCTTGCCGCCCGGAGCGGGAGCCTCCCCGCCGAGGCCGTCGGTGCCACCGGTCGCCCCCTGCGGGCCGGCGCCACGCAGCTTCTCGTTCGGCAGGGCCAGGGTGACCAGCACCGCCACGATCGCGATCAGCCCGGTTGTCAGGAAGACCAGGTGCAGCGACTCGACGAACGACATCTGGACCGCCGCCCGCACCGGGGCGGGCAGGGCCAGGATGGTCGACGGTTCGTTGACCGAGATGCCCGTGCCTCTGCCGGCCACTGCGGCCTGCTGGTCGGGCGGCAGCTGGGCGATCGCGCCGGGCAGCCGGGTGCCCAGCTCGTGATCGAGCCGGGAGGAGAGCACAGCGCCGAGGATGGCCACCCCGAACGACCCACCGAGCGACCGGAAGAAGGTCGCCGATGAGGTACCGGCGCCCAGGTCGCGCATGGAGACGGCGTTCTGCACGGCGAGGATCAGCGACTGCATGCACAGGCCCAGCCCCACGCCGATCACCACCATGAAGCCGAACGCCGCCCAGAGCGAGGTTGTCACCTGTAGCCGGGTGAACAGCAGCATCCCGACCAGCAGCACCGCCGACCCGACCACCGGGAACCACTTGTACCGGCCGATCCGGCTCATCGCCCGACCGGTGAGCACCGAGGTGACGATGATCCCGGCCATCATCGGCAGCATCAGCAGACCGCTGCGGGTCGGGGAGGCGCCCTTGACGATCTGGAGGTAGAGCGGGATGAAGATGATCGACCCGAACATCACCAGGCCGAGCACGAACCCGGCACTGTTGGCCAGGGCGAAGGTGGCGCTGCGAAACAGGCGCAGCGGCAGGATCGGCTCGGTCACCCGGGTCTCCTGGAGCACGAAGAGCAGCGCCAGCACGCCGCCGGCGACGAACAGCCCGATGACCACCCCGGAACCCCAGGGGTAGGTGGTGCCACCCCAGCTCAGCGCGAGCAGCAGGCAGCTCACCCCGGCGACCAGCAGCATCGCGCCGAGCCAGTCGATCGCGTGCTCGCGACGGGTGAACGGCACCAGCCGCATGACCCGCGAGCAGACCACGATCGCGAGGATCGCCAGCGGCACATTGATATAGAAGATCCACCGCCAGTTGGTCTCGGCAAAGTAGCCACCGACCAGCGGACCGGCCACCGACGCGATCCCGAACACCGCGCCGAAGACGCCCTGGTACCGGCCACGTTCGCGAGGTGAAACCACGTCCGAGATGATGGTGAAGGCCAGCGTGATCAGACCGCCCGCACCGAGGCCCTGCACCCCGCGAGTGATGATCAACTGAGCCATGTCCTGCGACAGCCCGGCCAACAGCGAGCCGACCAGGAACGTCCCGATGGAGAAGAGGAACACCGGGCGACGCCCGTACAGGTCGGCCATCTTGCCGTAGAGCGGGGTCGAGGCGGTCGACGCGAGCAGGTACGCCGTCACCACCCACGAGTAGTGGTTGATGCCGCCGAGTTCGCCGACGATGGTCGGCAGAGCGGTCCCGACGATGGTCTGGTCGAGTGCGGCCAGCAGCATGCCGGTCATCAGACCAAACATCAGCAGGCGGATCTGACCCCTGTTCAGCACCGGCGCGGTCTGGCCCTCCGTCGTCATCCCGCCTGCTTTCCCAGACCACCGGAAACATGCCGGCCAGCGCCGAAACGCGCCTGACCGGGCCGGCCCGCAACGGCGCCGGTGACCATGAGGGTGGCGGCCCACCATGCCGGCGGGGCCGCCACCCTTGGATGATCGAACGTGCCGTCGCGTCAGTGCCGGCCCTCGGCGAACTCCTCAACGATCTTGGCGCAGAACGCCGGCAGGTCGCCTGGCTTGCGGCTACTCACCAGGCCGTTGTCGGTCACGACCTCCTCGTCGACCCAGTTCGCACCGGCGTTCACCAGGTCGGTCCGCAGACTCGGCCAGCTCGTCAACCGGCGGCCGCGCACCACGTCCGCCTCGACCAGCGTCCACGGGCCGTGGCAGATCACGCCGACCGGCTTACCGGCGTCGAAGAACGACCGCACGAACCGCACCGCGTCCGAGTCGGTACGCAGGAAGTCCGGGTTGGCCACCCCACCGGGCAGCACCAGCGCGTCGTACCGGTCGGGGTCCGCGTCGGCAGCGCTCACATCGACGTCATACGACTGCGACGGGTCCAGGTGATCGAAGGACGTGATTTTCCCAGGCTTGATCGACACCAGCTCGACCGCGGCGCCGGCCTGCTCGACCGCCTGGCGCGGCTGGACGTACTCGACCTCCTCCACGCCGTCGGTGGCCAGGAAGGCGATTCGCTTGCCCTGCAATGTGGCTGCCATCTTGGTTCTCCTCTCCGGGGGTCCATCGGCTCCCTTCCCGCGTCGGGACGACCAAAACGCGCCGTTGCGGCGGCTCACACCGGATCGGGTCGGCCGGTACCCGGCGTCCGCCCGGCAGGTTTGACCCTGCCGGGCCCGGGGATCCGCCGGCATGGCACGAGCAGCGGAACAGCTCCGGCTCGCCGACGTCGTGCAGAGCTGGCTCGGGCGCCCGGTCCTGGTGATCGGCGACGCCATGCTCGACGAGTGGCGGTTCGCCGACTCCGACCGGCTGTGCCGGGAGGCCCCGGCCCCGGTCCTCACCCTTCGGCGCCGTATCTCCGCGGCGGGTGGCGCGGCCAACACCGCCGTCAACATCGCCACGCTGGGCGGCCGGTCGGTGCTGGTGGCACCGGTCGGGGCGGACGTGGCCGGCGACGAACTGCACGACTGCCTGGACCGGGCGGGCGTGTGGGACCGTACAGTCAGCCAGCCCGGCCGGCCCACCCCGGTCAAGCGCCGGATGCTGGCCGGCGACCAGATCCTGCTGCGCGAGGACTCCGGCGACCCGGACGACCCGCTCAGCGACGAGGGCGTGGACCGGCTGCTCGCCGCCCTGGACTGCGCGACCGAGGAGTTGCGGGCTGCCGCCGGTGGCGAGGCTCCCACCCTGGTGGTCTGCGACTACGGGCTGGGTGCGCTGCCCGCACCGGTACGCGCCTGGCTGGTCGCCAGGCGGGACTGGTACGCCACGGTCGCGTTGGACGCGCACGACCTCGCCGACTGGCGTGGCCTCGCCCCGACCGTGGTGACCCCGAGCTTCGCCGAGGCGACCCGGCTGCTCGCCCGCGCCAGCACCGCCGGGCTGACCGCCGGCCCGCAGGCTCCCGGCCCCGTGGCGGGTGCCGGTGCGTCGACCGCCGGCGGCCGCGAGCTGCACCTGGAGCATCCCGAGGCGGACGGGGCTGACGGGCCGTCCGAGATGACCGTGGGCGCCGCACCGGGCGGGGCCGGACTACGGCGTACCGACGGGCCGACCGGTGAGCCCACTCCCGGCGAAGGCCGGGTGGCGATGACCCACGACGGGCTCAGCGTGACCGGCACCGGCGTCACCGTGAACGCCGACGCCGGAGCCGGTGTGGACCGAGCCGTCCTGGCCGAGTCCCGGCTGGCCGAGCTACGCGCGCACACCGGCGCGGACGTGGTCGCGGTGACCCTGGACACCGACGGCGCGGTGGTCGGCGGTGCCGACGGGCAGCCCCGACGCAGCCACAGCACGCCCGTCCCGGCCAGCCAGGCGGTCGGCGCGGGTGACGCGTACCTGGCGGCCATGACGCTCGCGCTGGCCGCCGACGCGCCGCTGTCGACCGCCGCCCAGCTGGCCCAGCTCGCCGCCACGAGCACCGTCTCCGGCACCGGCACCTGCGTGTGCCGCCGGGACGACCTGCTGGCCGCGCTGGGCCGGCCGGCGTCCGGCGGCGACGACCGCCAGCAGGTGCGCGTCGGCACCGAGGGCCTCGGCGCGATCATCGCCGAGCACCGCCGCGCGGGGCACTCCGTGGTCTTCACCAACGGCTGTTTCGATGTCCTGCACCCGGGACACGTGCGGTACCTGGAACAGGCCCGCGCCCTCGGCGACCTGCTGGTGGTGGCGGTCAACTCCGACGGCAGCGTACGCCGGCTCAAGGGGCCGGACCGGCCGGTCAATCCGGTCGAGGACCGCACCGCCCTGCTCGCCGCGCTGGCCTGCGTGGACCACGTGGTGGTCTTCGAGGAGGACTCGCCGGCCGCACTGATCGAGGACATCCGCCCGGACGTCTACGTCAAGGGCGGCGACTACCCACCCGAACTGGTGCCGGAGGCGCCGCTGGTGCAGCGGCTGGGCGGCCAGGTACGCACCCTGGGGTACGTGCCGGACCGCTCCACCTCCGCGATCATCGACCGGATCCGGGCGTACGGTCAGGAGGGCGCGACCGACCCGGCGGTGGCCGACAGCGGCGCCACCGTGCCCGCGACCGGCCCGGCCGCGCCACCGCTGACCGGCAAGGCGCCGTGAACCGGCCGCTCGACGCCGGTTCCCACGCGGAATTCCGCGCCGACCGTCTGCTCGACGTACTGGTCCCGACCCGCGACCGACCCGCCGAACTGGCCGTCACCCTCTCCGGGCTCGCCGCCCAGGAGGGGGTGCCGGGGTTCGGGGTGGTGGTCAGCGACCAGTCCGACGGCGACCCCGGGTACGCCCATCCGGCGGCGGCCACCATGGTCCGCGCACTGCGGCACCGGGGGCACCCGGTGCTGCTGACGCGCCGGCTGCCCCGACGTGGCCTGGCCGAGCACCGGGCCTGGCTGCTCGACGCGTCCGCCGCCCGGTACGTGCTCTGCCTCGACGACGATGTCTGGCTGGAGCCGGGGACGCTGCACCGGCTGGTCACCGCGATCGAGGAACTGGGCTGCGGATTCGTCGGCAACGCGGTGCACGGACTGTCCTACCTGCATGACGTCCGGCCGCAGACGCACGGGCACTACCAGGAGTGGGCCGGCCCGCCGGTGCCGGAGCGCGTCCGTCCGGGCACGCCCGAGTGGGACCGGGCGCAGATCCACTCGGCGGCGAACCTGCTGCACGTCACCGGGGCGCTGGCGCTGCCCGAGGGGAGTTGGCGGGCGTACAAGGTCTCCTGGATCGGCGGCTGCGTGCTGTACGACCGGGCCAAGCTGGTCGACTCCGGCGGCTTCGATTTCTGGCGCCGGCTGCAGGAGCGGCACCAGGGCGAGGATGTCGCCGCCCAGCTCGCCGTGCTGGCGCGCCACGGCGGCGCCGGCGTCCTGCCCAGCGGGGCGTACCACCTGGAGTCGCCGACCACGGTCACCGACCGGGACGTGGAGGCGTGGGAGGTCGTGCTCGCCGACGTGGACGCCTGATTCCGCGTGTTAACAGGGGGCCCTTCCTCTACCGCAGACGTTAAGAAGGGGCCCCTGCTTA
The DNA here is from genome assembly GCA_005402585.1 of Micromonosporaceae bacterium KJ-029. Classification (GTDB taxonomy): domain Bacteria; phylum Actinomycetota; class Actinomycetes; order Mycobacteriales; family Micromonosporaceae; genus Micromonospora. The sequence continues at coordinate 119,692 of BIFP01000068.1, forward strand.
CCGGAACAGCAGTTCGCGGGCGGCTTCGAGCACCTCTACGACGGGGACGTCGGTGACGAAGGAGTCGCGGTGCGGGCAGTCGCCGTCGCCGGGGCGGTGCGGGTAGATGCCGGGGGTGCAGTCCACCCCGCAGACCGGGCAGTGCACCGTCCACGAGGTGATCGGCCGGTGCCGGCCGCGTAGCGCGGTGGCCGTGGTGATCAGATTGCCGACCCAGAAGATGCCGACCGTGGGGGTGCCGACGGCGGCGGCGAGGTGCAGCGGCCCGGTGTCGTTGGAGACCACCAGCTCGCAGCCGGCATAGCAGCCGGCCAGCCCGCCCAGGCTGAGCGTGCCGACCAGCGGCCGGACCGGTACGCCGGCCGCCGCCACCACCTGATCGACCACGTCCTGCTCGGCGGGGGTGCCGGTGACCAGGACCTCGTACCCGTCGACGTGCAGCGTCCGGGCCACCTGGGCGAACCGGTCGGCGGGCCAGCGGCGCCGGGTGTCGGTCGCGCCCGGATGCAGGGCCACCCGGGGGCGCTCCGGATCGCCCAGCACCGATCGCGCCTCGGTCCGGTCGGCGTCGACGATCGCCAGTGCCGGGGTGATCGTGGTTGCCGGGGCACCGACCAGTGCCGCCACCTCCAGGTAGCGGATCACCTCGGGCTGGTAGTAGACGTAGCGCAGCCAGCGGTCCAGTGGCGGAGCGTCCTCGGCGCGCAGCCCGGCGGTCACCCGGGCCCCGAGCGCGGCGACCAGCGGATTCGAGTTCGCACCGCCGCCGTGCAGCTGGAGCGCCACGTCGAAGCGTTCCGCGCGGGCGGCGGCCAGAAAGTCGATCATGCTCGACTCGGGCTCGCCGGGGGTCGGCTCGCGGATCCCCGGCGCGGGCGGCACCACCAGCACCCGGTCCACCGGGCCCGGCCGGTCGCGCCACAGCGCCGCGTGCCACGGCGCGCCGAGCAGCACGATCTCCGCCCGCGGGTACGCGGAGCGCAACGCGTCCAGCGCCGGCAGCACGAAGATGAAGTCGCCGAGCGCGTTGGCGCGGAGCACGGCGATCCGGGCCACGTCGGACACCAGCCCGGCGGTCGGGGCGAGCAGGGCCGGGGTGCCCACGGCCGGGGCCGTTACAGCCCGGACTCGCGGACGGCGACGTCGGGCTGGTGCAGTTCCCGGTCCGCCGCGGGGTCGATGCTCCTCGGCGTATGGCGCACCTGGCCGTTGGTGCGCGGCCCGGTGCGGCCGACGGTGATGGTCCGCGGCGCGGGCCGGACCGCCCGGGGCAGCCGCACCCGGAGCAGGCCGTGGTCCATCACCGCGTCGATCCCGTCCGGGTCCACTCGCGCCGGCACGTGCACGCGATACTCGAAGCTTCGGGTCTCGGCGCCACCGGAGATCCCCTGATCGGCGTTGACCTCGGCCTCCGTCCGGGCGCGTACGCACAGCTCGTGGTCGTCCAACTCGACCGCGACCTCCTCCGGCGCGACGCCGGGCAGCCGGACGATCACCTCCCAGCCGTCGGTGGTCTCGCTCAGCTCCACCTCGGGCGGCCCCGGTCGGCCGCCGACCAGCCGGCTCAGCTCAGCCCGCAACGACTGCAACTCGCCCAGCGGATCCCAGCCCTGCTGGCCACGCCGGCCGCGTCCCGGTCTGGTCATCGCGCTCCTCCCGTCGGATGGCTGGGGGCGGTGGGCCGCAGGGAACTCGGCGCGTCGAGGTTGGCGTCGCGGTCGACGCCGACGCCGAGCCGGTCGACGAGTTCCCCACCGAGCCAGGCGGCGACGCCGAGGATGGCCAACGCCACCACCTCGATGGCGATCAGCGCGCCACCGGCGGTCCGATACTCGGAATTGAGCCGTACCACCCAGACCGCGGCGAAGAGCAGGATCATCGCGGTGTTGGCGGCGGCGTGGGTCTGCCCCACCCGCTTCGCCCGGGTGCCGCGGGGAATGGCCAGCAGGTCGACCAGCCCGGCCGGGGCAGCCAGCAGGCCGCCGATCAGGCCGACGGAGAGATTCCAGAACGCCAGCTCGCCGAGGTAGTTCGGCCCACCGAGCGCGTCGATGATGTCGAACAGCACGGTGGTGAACAGCAGGGCGACCGGGAACATCACCAGCATCGGGTGGACGGGGTGACCCAAAATCTTGAGTCGACTCTCCATCGCGTGGCCTCCACTGCTCGGGTCACGGGCGCCCGGTCCGGCGCTCGGTGCGGCCGTACCCCGGTCAACACCGGACAAACCCCATGGCGGGCACGACTACCCTTACGGTGACGTCTTTCCCGCCTGGGTGACGTCACCACGGTCAACGCCACGGGGAGGCACAAAGTGACGGTGGAGATCACGTCGACGGCGGAGCTGACCGAGCTGCTCGGCGTCCCAGCCCCGCGCGCCGCCAACAAGGAACGCACCACGCTGCACGAACGCGACCGGCAGTGGCTCGCCGCGTCCCCGTTCTGCCTGGTGGCCACCGCCGGGGCGGACGGCACCTGCGACGTGTCGCCCAAGGGCGACCCCTCCGGCTTCGCCCTCGTGCTGGACGACCGGACCATCGCCATCCCGGAGCGTCCCGGCAACAGGCGGGCGGACGGTTACCGCAACATCCTGGAGAACCCGCACGTCGGGTTGATCTTCCTGATTCCCGGGCGTACCGACACCCTGCGGATCAACGGCCGGGCCCGACTGCTGAGCGACGCGCCCTGGTTCGACGAGATGGTGGTCAAGGGGCACCGGCCGGTGCTCGCCGTGGTGGTCGAGATCGAGCAGATCTTCTACCACTGTGCCAAGGCGTTCCTCCGCTCCCAGCTGTGGCAGCCGGAGACCTGGTCGCCGGACTCGCTGCCCAGCCGGGCCCGCCTGATCAAGGAGGTGGAGACCCCGGCGGAGACCCTGGCCGAGCTGGAGCGCCACTACGGCCCGGAGTACGCCAGCAAGCTTTACACCTGACCCAAGGTCACGCTCGATCCGGGATCGAGTGGCCTCGGCGCCCGCGGAGATGCCCTCGATCCCCGATGGAGCGGGATCATGAGGAGCTGTCCGGTGCGACGGAGACCATCCACAGGTGACCGTCCGGATCGGCGAAGGCGCCCGCATACCCCCAGGGCTGCTGCCCGGGCTCGGTGACCACCTCGGCGCCGGCCTCCCGTGCCCGTTCGACCAGCCCGTCGACCTCGTCGGGGCCGGCCGCACCCAGACCGAGCACGCACTCGCTGTGCCGGGGGTCGGCCACCTCCCGGCCGCCGAGCACCCAGCCGAAGCCACCGGTCGGCACCAGCATCAGCCGCAGACCGTCGTTGACCTCGAACTGCAACGGCTCCGGCAGGCCGTCCTCGGCGGGCTCGCCGACGGTGGCCAGGCCAAGGGCATCCTGGTAGAAGTCGTGGGAAACCCGCCGGTCGGCGATCGGCAGGCTGACAATGACCGGTGCATGGCGCACGGGGAACCTCCGGAGATCGGCGCTGACCTCGCCATTGTGGCCGTCGCGCGGCCCCGGTGCCGCCCCGATCCGACCGCATGACCCATCACGTCACCTCGTCGCCCGGCCCGACCTCCCTGGCTTCCACCGCCGGCCTCCTCGGAATGACCCAGGACTTGCCACCTGGACCTACGATCCCGCACATGAAGGTGTCCCGCGTTCGATGGCTCGCCTGCCTGGTCGTACCGCTCCTGACCGGCTGCGTCGCCCAGGTCACCGAGGCGCCGGCAGCCCCGTCGTTGACGTACACCTGCTGCCAGACCGCAGACATCGAAACACGGTACGAGCCCGGGCAGACCTTCACCGTCCACTGGATCGTCGAGTTCCCGGACGAACCGGTCCCGGCGTCCCCACCGCAGGTCGAGCTGAAGGCACACCTGACCGGTCCGTTCGCGACGGAGGATGACCTCAAAGCCGCGGCCATGGGCACCCGGAGCATCCCGGGTCTGGTCACCTTCACGGCCCCACCGGTTCGGCCCTCCGGCGCGCCCGACGAACGACCCGTCAGCAACATCCCGATCGCTCCGGACGCCGGGCCCGGGTACTACAACCTGGTCACCTCGGTGCTCAGCGCCGAGCACACGGTCAGTGGGGAAGGCATCATCCAGGTGGTGCCCCGAGTCTGACGCCTGAATCCCGCGCCGGTCGGCCCTTGGGAAACGGCGAAGCCCAGGTCGGTGACCTGGGCTTCCGTTCCGAGCCGCCTGACGGAATCGAACCGTCGACCTACGCATTACGAGTGCGTCGCTCTAGCCGACTGAGCTAAGGCGGCAACGATGGACAAGTGTACGGCACGGGCCGGCGCGGGGCCGAGCGGGATTCCCCGAGTGGGCAAACCGGACACTGGGGCGTTTCCGGCTCGGCGTGGCTGACCGCGCCCCACTACGCTGCGGCGGATGACCGACGATCACATCCCTCGCGACGAACCGGTCGACCGGCCACCCAGCGGCGAGCCGCCCCAGCCACCCGGCGCGGAGCCGCCGCCCACCCCAACCGGCCGGGCCGTACCAGCGGGCGCGTACTCCGGGGAGGCGGCCGGCGGGCGGACGGCACGGCGGCCGCGCAGCACCGACCCGCTGGAGCTGGGCTTCACCCCGCGTAAGCCGGTGCCGTGGCTCGCGCCGTTCCTGCTGATCAGCACCGGCCTGCGTACGCTGCTGGCCCTGCTCTTCGGGGCCTATCTGGACAAGCGGGAACTGCAGAAGGCGCTGGACGCGGAGGTCGCCAAGCAGGTCGGGCCGGACGGCGGGCTCTGGCTCGACTACGTGGCCGACCTCGGCGACGGCTTCAACGCCACGTACTCGGTGGCGTACCTGCTCGCCCAGCGGGAGCTGGAGGTGGACGGGCACCGGCTGCCCCGGGCGCAGACCCTGGTGATGGGCGGTGACCAGGTCTACCCGTCGGCCGCATATGAGGCGTACGAGGACCGCTGCAAGGGGCCATACCAGGCGGCGCTGCCGGCCACCCCGCCGGAGCAGCCGACGATCTTCGCGGTGCCCGGCAACCACGACTGGTACGACGGACTGACCGCGTTCCTCCGGTTGTTCGTCCGCACTCGCGACCGGAACTTCGGCGGCTGGCGTACCGGCCAGTCCCGCTCGTACTTCGCCGCCGAGTTGCCCGCCGACTGGTGGCTGCTCGGCCTTGACGACCAGTCCGGCTCGTACGTCGATGATCCGCAGCTCACCTACTTCGACGCGGTGGCGAAGAAGATGGGACCACAGAGCAAGGTGATCCTGGCGGTGCCGGCGCCAGCGTGGGTCAAGGCCGTCGACCAGGCCACGGCGTACGACTCGATCGACTACTTCATCCGGACCATCGTCGCGCCCACGGGGGCCCGGGTCCGGCTGCTGATCTCCGGCGACCTGCACCACTATTCCCGGTACACCGGGCCGGACGGCCGGCAGCTCGTCACCTCGGGCGGCGGCGGCGCGTACCTGTACCCGACGCACCAGCTGCCCGAGCGGATCGACGTGCCGCCGAGGGACACCCTGGCCCGGCGGTCCAGCCCCTCCCAGCCGTACGAGTTGGCCGGCCGTTACCCCGACACGGCCCGCTCCCGCCGGTACGGCTGGGGGATCTTCAGCCGGCTACCCCGCCGCAACCCGGGCTTCTCGACCCTGCTGGGCATCCTGCACACCCTGCTGATGCTGTCGATGGTGGGCGTGACCGACTTCCGGTCCGAGGCGTCCGAGCAGCGGCTGTTCAGCGTGCCGCTGGTGGTGATGGTGCTGGTGATGGTGCTCGCGGCGGCCCTGTTCGCCAAGCCGCCCAGTTCCACCGGCAAACGCCACGCGCGGCACTGGATCCTCGGCATCGGGCACGGTCTGGCCCACGTCGGGCTGGCCGCCGCCGGCACCTGGGCCTGGCTGGCCCTGCCCTTCCACGACTGGCCCTGGCCCCTGCCGGCGGTCGCCGCGGTGGCGGTCTACCTGCCGGTGAGCGGCCTGGTGGCCAGTCAGCTGGTGGCCGCGTACCTGCTGATCGCGAGCGCGTTCGGGGTGAACGTCAACGAGCTGTTCGCCGGCCAGGGCATCGAGGACGCGAAGGGCTTCGTACGCCTGCGCATCGACCCCGACGGCACCCTCACCCTCTACCCGATCGCGATCGACCGGGTCGCCCGCGACTGGAAACTGAACCCCGACCAGTCCCCCGACTCCTCCTGGCTGATCCCCACCACGCCCCTCCGCCCCCGCCTAGCCGAACCCCCCACCACCCTCACCTGACAGCGCCCACCCCGACGGCCCCGGATCACCCCTGTTGATCATGGAGTTAGCGGGTGTCTTAGAGATCAAGGTACCCGCTTACTTCATGATCAACTCGGGCTTCTGGGGGCGGGGCGGGGTGGGGGATGGGGGGAGTTAGGGGGTGTAGTGGTGGTCGTGGGCTTGGCGGGGGGCGCAGACGGAGGCGCGGGAGCAGGAGCAGCGGGATCCGTCGGCGTCGAGGCGAACCGTGACGGCGTCGCGGGGGACGCTGTGACCCACCACCCGACCGTCGCCCTTCGGAGTGGAGACGCGGGCGCCGACCTCCGGGGCGGACTCCTGGAACTTCTGGTACAGCGGGTGCTCGTATTTCAGGCAACACATCAGTCGGCCACAGGCGCCGGAGATGCGCAGCGGGTTGAGCGGCAGATCCTGGTCCTTCGCCATCCGGATGGTGACCGGCTCGAAGTCGGTCAGGAAGGTGGCGCAGCACAGGTCACGCCCGCAGGAGCCGATGCCGCCCTGCACCCGCGCCGAGTCCCGCGCCGAGAGCTGACGCAACTCCACCCGGCAGTGCAGGGTCGCCCCGAGATCGCGTACCAGGGAGCGGAAGTCCACCCGGTGCGGGGCGGTGAAGTAGATGGTGCTGCGCTCACCGCCGCCCTCGGGTTCGCCGAGCACGTGGTCCACCGCCACCACCTTCATCGGCAGGCCGTGCTCCCGGATCAACCGCTTCGCCGCGATCTTCGCCTCGGCCTTGCGCCGCCGTAGCGCCTCGTCCCGCCGCAGGTCCTCCTCCTGCGCCAACCCGGCCAGTCGAGGGAAGCCGTCGGTCTCCTCGGTGACCCACTGCGCGGCCCAGACGCACTCCGCCACCTCGGGGCCGTCGTCAGTGGGGACCAGCACCTTGTCGCCCACCTGCGGGCGCAGTTCGCCCGGGTCGAGGTAGTAGAGGCGCCCGTACCGCTGGAAGCTGACCGCGCAGAGCATGCCCATGCCCTTCACCCTACGACGCTCCGCCGGAATCGCGCTCGGCCGCGACAACGCAAGGCCACACCGCACTGTCATTCATGATTGTCGAATCGACCGATCCCTGTCCCGGCCACTGGTACGACGATGCCGGCCCGGATGGCTGAAACCTCCCCGACGGGCGGGACAAATCGGGTCCGACAGCGTTGAGTGGGGACAGACCTGCGGGGGGTGCAGGAAAAGGTCACGGCGCCGCGACGGGCCGCCCAACCGGGTGCCCGTGTGCGGCGCCGTGTGCCGTGCCCAGGCCAAACGAACCCGGCCCGCGGCTACCAGCCGACGCGGGTCGTCCGGGTGCCCGGTAGGCCGCCAGCGGAGTCCCGGCGGGATCGGATGCCGGCCGAGCGCAAGGGGGACTCGGCGAGGCTCGGTGCCCACTGCCGTAGCAGGGTCTCCGCGCCGTCGTAGGCGACGCAGAGCACCGCGAGCACCCGGGCGGCGATCTCGGCAGCACCGGCACCGCCCGGCGAGGACGGCCCGGAATGGGACGAGTCACGGGTGACCGAGGTGGCCGCGAGGACGGCCACCGCCTCCGCCGAGCCGATCACGTCGGACAGCGCCCGGGCGACGGCGAGCCGGCTGCCCTCCACCCAGTCGGCGAGCGCGTCGGCGTAACCGGCGGTGGCCTCCAACCGCCCGACCAGGCTCTCCGGCCCCTCGTCGAGGTGGGCCAGCAGCATCGCCCTGGACTGCCCGTACGCCGCGGCGGCCGGCCCGGACCAGAGCACCGGATCGGTCAGCGCGCCGCAGGCGTGGTCGTACCCGTGGACCTGCCGGCGGATCGTGTGCCCGGCACCCGCCAACGGCGCGGGACGCAGGTCGAGGAAGTTGCGTAGCGCCTCGCCGGGCAGCACCTGCATCCGCCGCAGCAGCGGCCAGACCCGATGCCCCTCGGGTGCGCCGGCGGCGAGCAGGGTGTCGACCCGGCGCAGCAGGTCGAGCCCGGGCTCGGCCAGCCGGTCCAGGGCGTCCATCACGCCTCACCCACCAGCCGGCGCGAGACGGCGGAGTCGGTGTCGGCGTACCGATCGGCGGCCTGACGCAGCGCCGTCGCCGCGGACGCCAGGTGGGCGGCGGCGGCATACGCTTCCCGGGCCCGGTCACCGGTGGCGGCCACCCACTGGCGGTGCAGCGCCCGCCCGATCTCACCCGGCCGACCCGGGGCGTCGGCGCCGAACGCCACCTGAGCCGGGTCACCGGCGGCGACCGAACGGGAGAGCGCGGTCAGCGTGGCACTCGCCTCGTCGAGGCGGCTGGCCAGGGCGCGCAGGCTGTCCATCTCAGGCCCCCGTCAGCGGTCGGTAGGCGGTGAAGGTCTCGTTGTGCAGCTTCTCCCTGGCCCATTGCGCGGCATCGGCGGCGGCGGCGACCGCGGCCCGCACCGAACCGGCCACGTCACGCGGCTGGCGGGTGTGCAGCGGGCCGAGGAAGCGCACGTCGGTGATCCGGCCGCTGGCGGTCACCACCACCTCGACCAGGCCGTCCGGTGACCGGACGGTGACCTCGACCGCCGCCACGGCCTGGTCGAACTCGGCCTGGAGCGACTCGATCCGGCGGTAGCGTCGGACCGCTTCCTCGATCCATGCCTCGTCGATCTCGCCCCGCGGCATCAGCGGACTCCTCCCCAGCCGTCCTCACTCTGCGTGCCGCCACCGTCACCACGGCACACCGGACCGTACCGCACGCGAATTGCGCGTGTCGATGCCTGTGGACAACCGATCCGACCGACGGGACCGCCTGCGTCCGAGGTGCTGGTCAGCCCTTCCAGAGGGCGAGCATCATGGCCTCGACGGCGATCCGGGGCTTGACGTTGGCCTCGATCGCGGTACGGCAGGAGAGCACCGCCTCCAGGCGCCGCAGCGCCCCTTCCGCCTGCCAACTGCGGGCGCCGGCGTCGGCCAGCTCGGCGGTGTCGGTGTGCACCGGCGCCACCGGTGCGCCCAGCGCCATGGTCAACGCGTCCCGGTAGAAGGCGGCCAGGTCGACCAGCGCCCGGTCCAACGCGTCCCGCTGGGCCCGGGTCGCCCGTGACTTCTGGCGCCGCTCCAGGTCCTTCAACTGCCCGGCGGCACCCCGAGCCGCACCCGCCGCGCCCCGGCCGGTACCACCCGCGCCGAGCGCGGTCTCCAGCGCCGCCCGCTCCGCCGCGTCGATCTCCGCGACCGACGCCTCGGCCTCCGCCTCGGCCGCCTCGATCAGCGCGGACGCCGCGGCGAACGCGGCACCCACGCCGGTCAGCCGGCGCGGCACCGCGAGCACCGCCTCCCGGCGGGCTCGGGCCTGCGGATCGCCGGCCAGCCGCCGGGCCCGCCCCACGTGGCCCTGGGTGGCCGCCGCCGCCCACCGCGCCACGTCGGGCGCGATCCCGTCCCGGCGGACCAGCACCTCGGCCACCGCCGCCGCCGGTGGTTGCCGCAGCGGTACGACCCGGCACCGCGACCGGATGGTCACCGAGATGTCGTCCGGGTGGGTGGACGGCGCGCAGAGCAGGAAGACGGTCCGCGGCGGTGGCTCCTCCACCGCCTTGAGCAGTGCGTTTCCGGCCGCCTCGGTCAGCCGGTCGGCGTCCTCGATGATCACGATCTGCCAACGCCCGCCGGACGGGGTGCTGGCCGCGCGGAGCACCAGCGCCCGCATCTCGTTGACGCCGATGGAGAGCCCTTCGGGCACCACCAGCCGCACGTCGGCGTGGGTGCCGGCAAGGGTGGTGTGGCAGCCGGGACACTCCCCGCAGCCGGTGCCGTGCACGCACTGCAACGCGGCGGCGAAGGCGCGCGCCGCGACCGACCGGCCCGACCCGGGCGGGCCGGTGAAGATCCACGCGTGGGTCATCCCCGCGCCCGGGTCACCTTCGGCCGCCGCCGGAACCGTGCCGTCGTCCGCCGTCGCGGACTCCGCCCGCTCGCCGGCGGTGCGCAGGACCGCGGCGGCCGACGCCGCGGCGCGGCGCAGCATGTCCACCGCCTCGTCCTGCCCGACCAGATCGGCGAAGGCGTCCGGCATCAGTTCCGCTCCGTCACCAGCTCCGAGGGGGATAACTCGGACTGCACCGAGGTGTCCGGGCCGTTCGCCGGACCCGGGCGGTTCGCGCCGGAGGCACCGAGCAGCTCCTCCACCCGGCGGGCCACCCGCTCCGCGATCTCGTCGGCCGGGCGGGCGGCGTCGAGCACCAGGTAGCGCTTCGGGTCGGCGGCGGCGAGGTCGAGGAAGGCGTACCGGACCCGCTCGTGGAAGGCGACCGACTCGGCCTCCAGCCGGTCGGCGGCCTGATGGCGCGCGGCGACCCGGGACAGCCCGGTACGCGGGTCGACGTCCAGCAGCACCACCAGGTCGGGCTTGAGCCCGCCGGTGGCCCACGAGGAGAGCCAGGAGACCTCGTCGACCGGCAGCGTACGGCCGGCGCCCTGGTACGCCAGGGACGAGTCGACGTACCGGTCACTGATCACCACGGCACCCCGCACCAGGGCCGGCCGGACCACGGTGGCCACGTGGTGCGCCCGGTCGGCGGCGTAAAGCAATGCCTCGGCACGCGGCGACGGTGCCTCGTCGGCGGAGGTGTCGAGCACCAGCGACCGGATCCGGGACCCGATTCCGGTCGCGCCCGGCTCCCGGGTGACCACGACGTCCCGCCCACCGCCCCGCAGTCGCTCGGCCAGCGCGGCCAGCTGGGTTGACTTGCCCGCGCCCTCGCCGCCCTCGAAGACCACGAAGAGCCCGGCCGAGACGAACTGTTCGGCCGGCATCAGCGGACGGCCCCGGATCGACCCCCAGAGGTCGGCCAGGACCGGCACGCCCTTCTTGTCGTCCATCTGGCCGAACGCGCTGATCCCGGCGAAGATCCCGGCCGCGCCGGCGGCGAGCAGCAGCAGGCGGGTGGAGGAGACCGAGATGCCGAGGTCGGCGATGGTCAGCGTGCGGGACCCACCGACACCGGCGAGCAGGCTGCCCAGCGCGATGGCGAGGATCAGCACCATCCGGGTGCCGATCTGCACCACGGCGAAGACCCGGCCGCGTACCTCGTCGGCGACCTCGCCGCCGAGCAGGGTGGTGCCGGAGAGGAAGGCCATCCCGGCACCGGCACCGACCAGGATCGCGCCGACCAGCGCCATGGACAGGTGGATGGCGAAGGCCAGGGTCATCACCGAGGCGCTGGCCAGCACGATGCTCATGCCGAACCAGCGGCGCCGGGACATGTCCCGGACGATCATCGGGCCGAGCCCGATGCCGACCGCCAGACCGACGAAGATCGCACCGAAGAGCAGGGAGAACGCCGCGTCACCGGCACCGAGCGAGTCGGCGAAGAACCGGCCGGTGCCGATGACGATGCCGCCGCTGGCGAAGGCGCCGAAGATGCCGAGAACCAGCCCCCGGACCAGCGGGGTCTTTCCGATGAACCGCCAGCCCTCCACGAACTGGCGCAGCATGCTCTGCTCGGTGCGCTCCCGCGCGCCGTCCCGCACCTGGCTGATCTCCTTGATGCCGAGCGCCACCACCAGGGCGGTGGCCAGCCGCGAGAACGCGTTGAACCAGAGAGCGAGTTGGGCGGGCTCGGCCCAGTTGGGCGCATTGTCGCCCACGGCGGCCCGGACGATTCCGTCCAGCGATGCGGCGATCACCGCGGCGAGAACCGGGGTGATGCCGTACGTGGTGATGAGGGTGAGCTGGTTGGCCGTCTCCAGCCGGGCCCGCGGGATGAGGTTCGGTACCGCGGCTTCCTTGGCCGGGATCCAGAGCAGGGTGACCGTCTCGATCAGGAACGTGGCGATCACCGCCCAGCTGACCACCCGCGCGCCGCTGGCACCGGTCAGCGCGTACAGCGGGATGGACGCGAACAGCACGAACCGCAGCACGTCGCAGATGACCATCGTCCAGCGCCGGTCGAACCGGTCGGCGAACACCCCGGCGACCGGGCCGAGCAACAGCGCGGGCAGCAGCCGGACGGCGATCACGCCACCGAAGGCCGCGCCCTTGGCGGTGCTCCCCTCCACCTGGGCGGCGGCGAAGACGCTGGTGGCGAGCAGGCCGAACCAGTCACCGAAGGAGGCCGCGCCGAGCACGATCCAGAGCCGGCGGAACGGCCGGATCCGCAGCACCGAGCGGATCGCGCTGTAGCCGGTCAGGTCGGCCTGGCCGGCGGACGGCCCCGGCGGACCCGGTGGCCCACCGGGCTGGCCGGGCTGGTTCGTCGGGCCCCGGGACGGGCCGGCTGTGCCGGCGGGCTGGTCCGCGGACGACGACACGCCGGACGACTCGCCGTTGAACTGGCTTTCGATGGCCGTACCTCCACGTGCCGGCCCATCGCTGGGCACCCCCGGTGGAACACTCTAGACCCGACAGGGACATCTCCCCGTCCTGCATCGCCTGCTCGCCGAGCCTAGGCCGCCGTTGCCAGCCCGACCCAGGTGGGCAGACGCGAGGGTGTTTCGCATTAACCGTTTCACAGTTAGCGTGCATAAGTGGCCACCGACAGCGATGAACTGCGCCACCGGCTGGACCGGGCGACCGCGCACCTCGATCCCCCGTACGCGGTGGTCGACCTCACGGCCTTCGACACCAACGCGGCCGCACTCGTCGCCCGGGCCGGCGGCAAGCCGCTGCGGATCGCCAGCAAGTCGCTGCGCAGCCGCGACCTGATAGCCCGCGCGCTGGCCCGGCCGGGCTGGCACGCGGTGATGGCGTTCACGCTGCCCGAGGCGATCTGGCTGGTCCGCGCCGGGGTCACCGCCGACGTGCTGGTGGCGTACCCCACGGTCGACCGGGGCGCGCTGGCCGAACTCGTCGCCGATCCCGCCCTCGCGGCGGCCGTGACCCTGATGGTCGACGACCCCGAACAGCTCGATCTCTACGACGCGGTGCGCGCCCCCGGGCGCCGTCCCGAACTGCGGATCTGCCTCGACCTGGACGCCTCGTGGCGGCTGCTCGGCGGGCGGGTGCACGTCGGGGTACGCCGCTCACCGGTGCACAGCGCCCGGGCGGCCGGCCGGCTGGCCGGCACCGTCACCCGTCGGTCGGGCTTCCGGTTGGTCGGCCTGATGTCGTACGAGGCACAGATCGCCGGCCTGGGCGACGCGCCACCCGGGCAGGCGGCGCTCGGCACCGCGATCCGGCTGGCCCAGCGCGGGTCGTACCGTGAGCTGCTGGCCCGCCGGAGCGCGGCGGTGGCCGCGGTACGCGAGCACGCCGACCTGGAGTTCGTCAACGGTGGCGGCACCGGCAGCGTGGCCGCGACCAGCGCCGATCCCGCGGTAACCGAGGTCACCGCGGGATCCGGCCTGTACGGGCCGGCGCTGTTCGACGCGTACCGCAGCTGGCGCCCGACCCCGGCGGCGTTCTTCGCCTGCGCGGTGGTCCGCCGACCGGCACCCGGGGTGGCCACGGTGCTCGGCGGTGGCTGGGTCGCCTCCGGATCGGCCGCCGACAGCCGGCTACCCCGGCCATGGCTGCCCACCGGGCTCAAGCTGATCGGCGCCGAGGGGGCTGGCGAGGTGCAGACCCCGCTGGCCGGCACGACCGCCGGCACGCTGCGGATCGGCGACCGGGTCTGGTTCCGCCACGCCAAGTCCGGCGAGCTGTGCGAACGCGTCAACGAACTGCACCTGGTGGACGGTGACGAGGTGGTGGCCACCGTGCCGACCTACCGGGGCGAGGGTCGAGCCTTTCTCTGACCCGAGCCGGGTACGGCGGTCAGGCGGGCTGCGCGGCCGGCTCGGGCTCGGAGATCTGATCGTCGGCCGGCCTGGCGGGTTGCACGACCGGCCGGTGGGCGGTGTCGCCCGGGGCGTCCACCTGGCGGTGCAGGTACTCGCGGATCAGCGCCTTCGCCTCGGTCAGCACCCGGTCGTCGCCGTCCGGCTTCCGGCGGAACGCGAGCTTGATCAGCGCGTCCGCCGCCTCCACCGCGACCTCCAGGTGGAAGCGCAGGTCGGGCCCCTCGGCGAGCCCGAACCGCTCGGTGAGCACCCGGGCCAACTGGTCCGCGATCACCCCGTTGTTGTCCCGCTGCTCATCGAGCAGATGCAGGTCGACCACGTCGCCGAAGTGCAGGGTACGGAACCCGGGGACGGTGCGGTGCATCGTGATGTACTCATCGATCCCCGCGTCGACCCCGTCCCACCAATGGGTCAGGTCGTCCGAGGCGAAGCGCTCGTCGAGACGCTGGAGGTAGGACTCCATCGTGCGCAGGGTCAGTGCCTGCACGATCGCCCGCTTGTCCGGAAAGAACTGGTAGACCGACCCGATCGCCACCTCGGCCCGCTCGGCGAGCAGGGTGGTGGTCAGCCCCTCGTACCCCACCTCGTCGACGAGTTCGGCGCAGGCGTCCAGCATCCGCTGGACGCGCGCGACACTACGACCCTGCACTGGTACACGGCGCAGCGGCCCGGTCGTGGCGGCTGAAGTGGACACTCGCCACCCCCTCTCGACGGATGAACATATCTGCAAGTCACGACTCCGTGACTACCTGTACAACGAGCGGACCTCGATTGCGGTGTTTACCAGGAACAACGTTCCTGATATGAAGTTGGCTCATATTCATTTTGAGGAGCGCCGATGGCCGGAACCGCCGCCGATGCCGCCACCTGGTCGAACTGGGCCGGCAACCAGCACAGCGTCGCAACCGCCGTCCTGCGCCCCTCGTCCATCGCCGAGGTCGCCGAGCAGGTCCGTTCCGCCGCCGAGACCGGTGAGCGGATCCGCCCGGTCGGCAGCGGCCACTCCTTCACTCCCGTCGCGGTCGGCGGCGGGCGCCGGATGGACCTGACCCGACTCGCCATCGACGTACGCGTGGACGTCGATCGGCGCCTCGTCACCGTACCGGCCGGGATGATACTTCGGGGGCTGAACGCCCTACTCGCCGATCACCATTTGGCGTTGCCGAACCTCGGCGACATCGACGCGCAGACCGTGGCCGGGGCGATCTCCACCGGCACCCACGGCACCGGCGCGGCGTACGGCGGCCTGGCCACGTTCGTCGAGGCGTTGACTCTGGTCACCGGGACCGGCGAGGTGCTGCACTGCTCCGCCGAGGAACAGCCCGAGGTCTTCGACGCGGCCCGGATCGCGCTCGGCGCGCTCGGTGTACTGGTCGAGGTGACACTGCGCTGTGTGGACGCCTTCGTGCTGCGGGCACACGAACGCCCGGCGTCGCTGGACGCCGTGCTGGCGGAACTGCCCGGCCTGGTCGAGGCGCACGACCACGTGGAGTTCTTCTGGTTCCCGTACACCAGGCGGGTGCAGCTCAAGGTCAACGACCGGGTGGCCGCCGACGACCGCCCACTGCCTCGCTGGCGCAGCTGGCTGGACGACGACTTCCTGGCCAACACCGTCTTCGCCGGTGCCTGCCGGCTCGGCCGCGCGGTGCCGGCGCTGGCGCCGGGGATCAGCGCCCTCTCCGTCCGGGCGCTCAGCGAGCGCGTGTACACCGGCCGCTCCGACGTGGTCTTCTGCACCCCGCGCCGGGTCCGCTTCCTGGAGATGGAGTACGCGTTACCGCGCGAAGCCCTGCCCGACGCGCTCGACGCGCTGCGCCGGATCGTGGACGGGCTGCCGTTCAAGGTGCTCTTCCCGGTCGAGGTACGGTTCACCGCCGCCGACCCGATCTGGCTGTCGCACTCCTACGGGCGTGAGTCGGCGTACGTCGCCCTGCACCAGTACGTTGGCATGCCGTACGAGCCGTACTTCCGGGCCTTCGAGAAAGTGGCGACCGAACTGGGCGGCCGCCCGCACTGGGGCAAGCTGCACTGGCGCGACGCTGCCTCGCTGGCCCCCGCCTACCCCCGCTGGCACGACTTCCAGCGGATCCGCACCCGACTGGACCCCCACCACACCCTCGCCACCCCCCACCTCACCACCCTCCTCGGCTGACCTCGTCCAGATCTTGGTACGAACCCGCCCTCCGGGGGGCGCTCCCGTACCAAGATCCAGCGGCTGTCCACAGGGGTGGAGCGGGAGTGGCGGGGGTGGGCAGGGTGGGGTGTGGGGATTCGGGGTGGCGGTCAGCCCGGCCGGGCAGAGGGCGGGCGGCGGACCGCGGCGGGACGTACCAGCCGGGCTGACTCACGGGAATGGCGACGAGAGCAGGGATGGGGGCGGGAGCTGGCGTCGGGGCCTCGGCGGGGGTGGGGACGGGAGCTTCCTAGCGACGACGCGGACGCGTTGACCTGGTTGTTGTTTCACCAGGAGGACGTGCTCAGCCTCGACCAGGCCCGCCAGCATCTGTCGCCGAAGGCGATCCGGCACCGAATCAGGTCGGGCCGGTGGCGGCAGGTGCATCGTGCCGTGTACATCGCCCACAACGGACCGACCGCTCCGGCACAACGGCCCTGGATCGCCGTCCTCGCCGCTGGCCCGACCGCGCTGCTCGGCGGGCTGAGCGCGGCCCGGGCCTGGGGTCTGCGCCGGTATGACGACGGGCTCCTGCACGTGCTCCTGCCGGCTCGTCACCAGACGCGCTCGATGCCGCCCAGCGTCCGGGTACACCGCACCACCATCCTGCCCGACGAGGATGTCCTCGCCGTAGGGCAGCCGCGCCGCACGATGCCGGCTCGGTCGGTCGTCGACGCGGCGCAGTGGGCGGCCAGCGACCACGAGGCGAGGGCGATCATCGCGGCCAGTTTCCAGCAGCGCCTCGTGGCCGGCGACGACGTGCAGCGCGTACTCGATCGGCTTCCGCGCACACGGCGTCGCAGCCTGATCGCGCAGACCGCCACCGACTCGGCAGGTGGCGCGCATTCCCTGCCGGAGTTGGAGTTCCTCAGCCTGGTACGGCGAGCGGGGCTACCCGAGCCGACCCGGCAGGCGGTCCGCCGGGACGCCTCCGGTCGACGCCGCTACCTGGACGCCTGGTTCGAGGAGTGGCGGGTGCACGTGGAGATCGACGGCGGCCAGCACCTCGACCCCGCCACCGCCTGGGCGGACATGCGCCGGCAGAACGACCTGTGGCAGCGCGGCGACCGGGTGCTGCGCTTCCCCGCCTGGGCCATCCGCCACGCCCCCGCCGAGGTGACCACCCAACTCCGCACCGCCCTACTCGCGGCAGGCTGGCGCCCCTGACCCCTTGGATCTTGGTACGAAACCGCCCTCCGCGGGGCGCTTCCGTACCAAGATCCGGGCGAGGTCAGTCGGTGCGGGCGGTGGTGGACTTCTTGGCGGGGGTGGATTTGGCGGCGGCCGTCTTCTTGGTGGCGGTGGCCTTGGCCGCCTTGGTGGCGGTGGCCTTGGTGGCCTTGGCGGGGGCCTTCTTGGCAGCGGCCTTCTTCGCCGCCTTCTTCGGGGCCGGGCCCTTCGCCCGCTTCTCGGCGAGCATCTCGGAGGCTTCCTCCAGGCTCAGCGCCTCGGGGGTCTGGCCGCGCCGCAGGGAGGCGTTGGTCTCCCCGTCGGTGACGTACGGGCCGAACCGGCCGTCCTTGATGACCAGCGGCCTCTCCGTCAACGGGTCGGCGCCCATCTCCCGCAGCGGCGGAGCGGCGGCCCGGCGCTGGCGGGTCTTCGGGGCTGCCAGCAGCGCCACCGCCTCGTCCAGCGTGACGGTGAACATCTTGTCTTCCGAGTCCAGCGAACGGAACTCGTCACCACGCTTGACGTACGGGCCGTAGCGGCCGTTGTTGGCGAACACCTCGGCGCCGTCCGGGTCCACCCCGACCAGCCGGGGCAGGCTGAGCAGCTTGAGCGCCTCGTCGAGGGTGAGCGAATCCGGCGTCTGTGAGCGCAGCAGCGACGACTTCCGCTCGCCGCTCGCGACGTACGGGCCGAACCGGCCGGACTTGAGCACGATCGGCTCTCCGGTCGCCGGGTCGTCACCGAGCTTGCGCTCGCCACCGCCGCCGAGGAACAGCTCGTGCACCTTCTCCGGGGTCAGCTCGTCCGGCGCCAGGCCCTCGGGGATCGGCGCCCGGTCGCCCGGCGTCGCACCCTCCTCGCCCTCCACCTTCGGTGCCGGCTGCTCGCCGGGCAGCGCCCGCTGCAGGTACGGCCCGAACCGGCCGACCCGCACCACCACCTCACGGCCCTCGTCGTCGGTGAACAGCGGGATCGAGTTGACGCTGCGCGCGTCGATCTCGCTGAGGTTCTCGGTGACCAGCTTCTTCAGCCCTCCGGAACGGGCGATGTCCTGGTCACCGGCGCCGTTGGTGGTGCCGAAGTAGAACGCGGTGAGGAAGTCGACCGCCGCGTGGTCACCGCCCGCGATCTCGTCCAGCTCGTTCTCCATGCTGGCGGTGAAGTCGTAGTCGATCAGGCGCGGGTAGTGCCGCTCCATCAACCCGATCACCGCGAACGCCAGGAAGGACGGGATCATCGCCTGCCCGCGCTTGACGACATACCCGCGGTCCTGGATGGTCTGCATGATCGACGCGTACGTGGACGGGCGGCCGATGCCCAGCTCTTCGAGCGCCTTGACCAGCGACGCCTCCGTATAGCGGGCCGGCGGCTGGGTGTGGTGACCCTGCGCGGCCAACTCCTCGGCGGTCAGCGGCTGGTCCTTGACCAGGTTGGGCAGCCGGCGCTCGGCGTCCTCCGCCTCGGCGTTCTCGTCGTCGCTGGACTCGACGTACGCGCGCAGGAAGCCCGGGTCCGTGATGGTCTTGCCGGTGGCGCCGAAGTCGGCCTCCTCACCGGAGGCGGAGGTCGCCCGGATCCGCACCGAGACGCTGGAGCCGACCGCGTCGGTCATCTGCGAGGCGATGGTGCGCCGCCAGATCAGCTCGTAGAGCTTGAACTCCTCAGCCGACAGCTCCTTGGCCACCTCGCCCGGGGTGCGGAAGTTGTCCCCCGCCGGGCGGATCGCCTCATGCGCCTCCTGGGCGTTCTTCACCTTGCCGGTGTAGCGGCGCGGCTCCGGCGGCACGCTGCGCTCGCCGTAAAGCTCGACGATCTGCCGACGGGCCGCCGCGATGGCGGTGTCGGACAGGTTCACCGAGTCGGTACGCATGTAGGTGATGTAGCCGTTCTCGTACAGCCGCTGCGCGGTACGCATCGTCTGCTGCGACGAGAACCGCAACTTGCGGGCCGCCTCCTGCTGGAGCGTGGAGGTGATGAACGGGGCGTACGGGCGGCGGCGGTAGGGCTTCTCCTCGACCCGGGTGACGGTGAACGGCCGCCCCTCCAGCCGGGCGGCGAGCCCACGGGCCCCGCCCTCGTCGAGGTGGACCACCCCGGCACCGGGCTTGACCCGGCCCGTGGTCGGCTCGAAGTCCTTGCCGGTGGCGATCCGGTCGCCGTTCAGCGCGACCAGGGTCGCGTTGAAGTGACGCGGCCCCTCGCCGATCTTCGCCACCGCCAGGGTGGCCAGGATGTCCCAGTACTCGGCGGTGCGGAAAGCCATCCGCTGCCGCTCCCGCTCGACCACGATCCGGGTCGCCACGGACTGCACCCGGCCCGCCGACAGCTTCGGCATGACCTTCTTCCACAGCACCGGGGAGACCTCGTAGCCGTACAGCCGGTCGAGGATGCGCCGGGCCTCCTGGGCGTCCACCAGGTCGCGGTCGATCTCCCGCGGGTTGGCCACCGCCGCCTGGATCGCCGGCTTGGTGATCTCGTGGAAGACCATCCGCCGGACCGGCACCTTGGGCTTGAGCGTCTCCACCAGGTGCCAGGCGATCGCCTCGCCCTCGCGGTCCTCGTCCGTGGCCAGGAAGATCTCGTCGACCTCCTTGGCCAGCTTGGTCAGCTTGCTGATCTGCTGCTTGCGGTCGGCGGAGACGACGTAGAGGGCGTGGAAGCCGTTGTCGACATCCACCCCGAGCCGGGCCCACGGCTCGCCCTTGTACCTGGCCGGGACGTCGGCGGCGTTGCGGGGCAGGTCGCGGACGTGCCCGAAGCTGGCCTCCACGACGTACCCCGGGCCGAGGTAGCCCGAGATCGTCTTGGCCTTCGCCGGAGACTCGACGATGACCAGGCGGGTGGTTCCAGCGTTGCTCGGCACGTCTGTATCAACCTCATTCCTACTCGTGGCCGCGCCTGCCCGGTTCTGGGCGCACTCGACCCACCGGTACCCGGCGGCCCGGATGTCCAACGTAACGCGCCGTCCGTGTTTCGGGTTTCGCGGGCGGGCAATCCGCCCCGGACGATCTGTGGTCGCGCCGGACGGCGTCACCGTACACCCTGAGTAGGGCGTGGAGCGGGCCACTGTGACCATGGCAGCCCCTCGGTGGAGGTAGAACCCGACCGATTCTCCCTGTCTTCCCCGACACCCGGCTGTCCCCGATCGGACACCCGCACCACCGCCCAGCCGCGTCGATCATGCAGTCGTGGTGCCCCGCAAAAGCACCACGCGGGACAAACCTCCCACCGCAACTCGATGATCGGCAGTGCCTAGGGGCGGGTGGGCCAGGTGGGGGGTGGGGCGGCGGGTGGGCGCCCGCCGACCAGTTCGGCCAGGCGGAGGGTGCGGCGGCGACCGGCGATCCGGTACGCCGGGCCGCCCGCGTCAGGCCGCACCAGTTCCCCGCCGAGGCCGGCCGCGGCGAGGGCGGCCCCGACCGCCGCCCAGCGGTCGGGGTCGGTGCCGCCGAGTCGGAGCAGGAAATCCGGCGGATCCGCCGCTCCGGCCGCGGCGAGCCACAGCCGCAGCCGCCGTCCGTCGAGCTGGAAGCCGGCGGGCGGGTGCTGCGTCGAACCGCGCAGCCAGGCCGCCGCCAGCGGCACGATCATCCGGGTGTACGCGGTGCGTACGGCGTACCGCTCGTCGTCGGTGGGTGCCCAGGTCGCCCGGACACCCCGCTGGGCCAGCTCGGCGACGAGCACGTGCACCCGCCAGGCGGCGTCCACCACCACCGACAGCCGAGCGGTGCCGCCCATCCGGTGCACCTCGCCCGGCCCGGCGAGCAGCCCGGCCAGATCGGCGACGGAGGGTTCACCGGTCTCCGCCCCGAAGAAGACCAGTTGCTGATCGTCCACCGCGGTTCGGCCGGTGTCGGTGGCGCGGCGGCGGGGTGCCGGTGGGGTTGGCGCGGGCGTCGGAAAGGACACCGGCAGCGGTTGCGCCGCCGGTGTCTCACCGGGACCGCTCAACGGCATTCGGGTACCTCGTCGAAGGCGCGCTTGAGCTCCTCCGAGTTCAGCCGGCTGGTGTCCAGCGCGCTCGCGTCGTACTCCCGCTGGAGGGTCTCCACCGCGGCCCGGACGCCGTCGTAGAAGACGGTGGCCTCCCCGGTGCCCAGGCTGTCGATGGTGGCCCCGGCCCGGCCGTAGGCGTCGCGCATCGACGTGAGGGAGGCCCGGAAGCCGGCGGAGACCTCCTCGCCGTGCTCGACCTTGGGGACCCCCGCCTGCTCGACCTTCCGCCGGGCGGTCTCGCTGGCCTGCTCGGCCCCGGCGAAGAGCCGGACCAGGTTCTCCTTGGCCTGCGCGGGGGTGGTCTGCGCGGTCATCTGCTGGTTCGTGCTGCTGGTCAGCTTGCTGATCTCGGCCCGCCAGGGGGTCAGCGCCGAGCACACCGAGGCGGCCCAGGCACGCGGGCTGGGGCCGCTGGACCCGCAGGCGGCCAGCAGGACCAGCGTGGCCAGGAGCACCGTGAGCTTTCCGGCGGCTGCCGCCCGGCACGTACGCATGCGTTGCAGCGTACGGCTTCGCCTGGCGGGTCGGCACCGGTCAGGCGTGCCGGCCCGACGGCATCCGGTCCCCGGTCGGTCGTACCGCCGACCGGGGACCGGATGCGCCGTGCGATCAGGCCTTGATCGCCTCCGGTCGCGGATCCGCGGTGCCGGATCCGCTGTCGGAGTCCTCGCTCATCGCGACGCTCTTGCGCTTGCTGAACACCACCGCCGCGACGACGACCAGCGTCGCCACCACCGCGATGGTGACCCGCAGCCCGACGTTGCGGTCGTCGCCGATGCTCCAGGCCACCACGGCCGGCGCGATCAGCAGCGAGACCAGGTTCATCACCTTGAGCAGCGGGTTGATGGCCGGGCCGGCGGTGTCCTTGAACGGGTCACCGACGGTGTCGCCGATGACGGTCGCGGCGTGCGCCTCGGAGCCCTTGCCGCCGTACGCGCCGTCCTCGACCATCTTCTTGCTGTTGTCCCAGGCGCCGCCGGAGTTGGCCAGGAAGACCGCCATCAGCGTGCCCGCCCCGATCGCCCCGGCCAGGTACGACGCCAGCGCGCCGGGCCCGAGGCCGAAGCCGACCGCGATCGGCGCCATGATCGCCAGCAGGCCGGGGGTCAGCAGCTCGCGCTGCGCGTCCCGGGTGCAGATGTCGACGACCTTGCCGTACTCCGGGCGCTGGGTGTAGTCCATGATCCCGGGCAGCTCACGGAACTGCCGGCGGACCTCCATCACCACGGCACCCGCCGAGCGGGACACCGCGTTGATGGCCAGGCCGGAGAAGAGGAACACCACCGCCGCGCCGATGATCAGGCCGACCAGGTTCTGCGGGTTGGCCACGTTCAGCGCGGCGAGGATCTCGGCACCGACGTCGGTCACCCCGGCGTCCGCGTACGCGATGCGCAGCGTGTCGGTGTACGAGCCGAACAGCGCGGTCGCGGCCAGCACCGCGGTGGCGATCGCGATGCCCTTGGTGATCGCCTTGGTGGTGTTGCCCACCGCGTCCAGCTCGGTCAGCGTCCGGGCGCCGTGCTCGTCGATGTCGCCGGACATCTCGGCCACACCCTGGGCGTTGTCGGAGATCGGGCCGAAGGTGTCCATCGCGACGATCACGCCGACGGTGGTGAGCAGACCGGTACCGGCCAGCGCCACGGCGAACAGCGACAGGGTGATCGAGCCGCCGCCCAGCAGGAAGGCGCCGAAGACACCGGCACCGATGAGCAGCGCCGAGTAGACCGCCGACTCCAGGCCGACGCTGATGCCGGCGAGGATGACCGTGGCGGGACCGGTCTGCGAGCTCTTGCCGATGTCCTGCACCGGGCGGCGGTTGGTTTCGGTGAAGTAGCCGGTGAGCGCCTGGATGGCGGCGGCGAGCACGATACCGATGACCACTGCGCCGATGACCACGCCGCGCGGGCCGAACGGCGGGTCGCCGCCGTCCACACCGAGGGCGGTCCGCCAGTCGTCGCCGAGTTGCGCGACCCAGGTCGGCTGGAGGTAGGCGACCGAGGCCACCGCGACCAGCACCGCCGAGATCACCGCGGAGAGGTAGAAGGCCCGGTTGATGGCGGTCAGGCCGTTGCGGTCGGAGGCGCGCAGCCGGGTGATGAAGACGCCGATGATGGCGACCAGGACGCCGATCGTGGAAATGATCAGCGGCAGTACCAGGCCGTCGGTGCCGAACGCGGCCCGGCCCAGGATCAGCGCGGCGACCAGGGTGACCGCGTACGACTCGAACAGGTCGGCGGCCATGCCGGCGCAGTCACCGACGTTGTCGCCCACGTTGTCGGCGATGGTGGCGGCGTTGCGCGGATCGTCCTCGGGGATGCCCTGCTCGACCTTGCCGACCAGGTCGGCGCCGACGTCGGCGGCCTTGGTGAAGATGCCGCCGCCGACCCGCATGAACATGGCCAGCAGCGCGGCGCCGAAGCCGAAGCCCTCCAGCACCGTCGGCGCGTCGCCCCGGAAGATCAGCACGACCAGCGCGGCACCGAAGAGGCCGAGGCCGACGGTGAGGAAGCCGACCACGCCACCGGTCCGGAAGGCGATCTTCATGGCCGATTCCCGGCCGCCTTCGCGTTCCCGGGCGGCGGCGGCCACGCGCAGGTTGGCCCGGGTGGCCAGCCACATGCCGGCGCCGCCGATGAACGCGCTGAACAGGGCGCCGACCACGAAGAAGAGCGAGCGGCCGAGCTTCACCGCGGTCTCGCTGCCGGCGGTGTCGTGCACCGGCAGCAGGAACAGCAGGACCACGGCGATCGCCACGAAGATCGCCAGGGTCCGGAACTGCCGGCGCAGGTAGGCCGAGGCGCCCTCCTGAACGGCCCCGGAGATCTCCTGCATTTTGTTGGTGCCCTTGCCGGCAGCCAGCACGGTTTTCGTCAACGCGGCGGCGAAGGCGAGCGCGACCAGCGCGATCACCGCGGCGATGACGACGTACGTGACATTGGCTCCGGTGAGGGAGATCCCGCCGCTCTCGGCGGCCAAGGTGTCGGACATCTGTGTCCTCCTGTGCCGAACAACGCGCCGGCCGGTGGAGACGCACCGACCGGCGCCTGGATGCGAATTCGCAAGCGCGTGCCGACCCACCCCGGCGAACCAGCGACGGACACCCATCTGCGCTGGTTGCCCGATGGATCACTTGCTGACAACCCGCGTACTGTAGCTCTCCGCAGTGTTCGAGGTCACACCGAGGTGGCGCCACGTCTCGATGATCTTCGTCGCTGTGTTATGAACCGAAATCTGATATAGGAGCGGGTCCATGGCGATGCGGCCGCATTCCCAGGCCAGGGAAGGCGGCCGCATGATTCCACTGTCGGCGGGTGGCGAGGGGGCCGGTCAGCGGTCGACCGGCCAGACCATCCGGACCTCGGTGCCGACGCCGTCGTCGACCGGGCGGACCTGGAGGTCCTCGACGAAGCCGGCGAGCAGGGCGAAACCGACGCCGGTGGTGAGATCGTCCTCGTTCAGCGACTCGTTGGCCAACTGGTCGGCGTCCAGGGCGGCGAGGCCGATGCCCGCCTCGATCGGCGCCCGGTCCACCACCCGCACCGCGTACGCCCCGGAGTCGGACATCTCCACCAGCACCGGGTCGGTCAGGCCGTACTGGCGGTGCAGGGCGACCGCACGGGTGCACGCCTCGCCGATGGCCAGGCGCACCTCGTCGAGCAGATCCTCGCGGACCCCCGCCCGCCGGGCGACCGCCACACCGACCAGCCGGGCGGTGCGTACGTGCACCGGCGCGGGCGAGAAGGAGAGCCGGACCGTGGCCATCACTTGCCGGTGCCGGTCGCCGCTTCGACCGAGGGATGCAGTGGGAACACCTGGTCCAGCGCGGTGATCCGGAAGATCTTCAGCAGTGGCTCCTTGTCGCAGACCAGGGCGAAGGTGCCGTCGGCGGTACGTAGCCGCTTGAGCGCGCCGACCAGCACGCCGAGCCCGGTGGAGTCGAGGAAGTCCACCCGGCCGAGGTCGACCACCACGTGCCGGGCCCCGGCGTCGATCAGTTCGAGGAGCCGCTCGCGCAGACGGGGGGCGGTGTAGACGTCCACCTCACCGCCGACCTCGAGCACCGTGTGCTCCCCGACGGTACGGGTCGCCAGCGACAGCTCCATCGGTCCTCCCTCGCGCAGCCGCAAACTCTCTGGGCATCTAACCACTACCTCCCGGCCCCGCCGACGACTCACCGGGGGCAGTTCTCTCCTTACCCGGCACGCCGATTTCCCATTTCCGAACACCAGTGCGAGAGTGCAGGACGTGACCTCGGCAGCCAGCGTATCCGCGGGCCGCGGCCCCGGACTGCCGCCGGGCGCCGCGCCGGCCGCAACGCCTGGTGACCTGCTGCGCCGGCTGCGGCAGCGGCACGCCACCGACCCGGTCACCCACGTCGAACGGGTGCCGGCCCGGGCGGGGGTGCCGGCACCGTGGCCGCACTGGGCCCCCGAGGAGCTGCGCGCGGCGTACGCCCGGCGCGGCGTGACGGCACCGTGGCGGCACCAGGCCGAGGCGGCCAGCCTGGCGTACGACCGCCAACACGTCGTCGTGGCCACCGGCACCGCGTCCGGCAAGTCGCTGGCGTACCAGTTGCCCGCGCTGGCCACCCTGCTCGCCGACCCCCGCGCCACCGTGCTCTACCTGGCACCGACCAAGGCGCTCGCCGCCGACCAGTTGCGCGCCGTCTCGGCCCTGGAGATCGAGGGCGTACGTCCGGCCTGCTACGACGGCGACACCCCGCGCGCCGAACGGGAGTGGATCCGGCAGCACTCCCGGTTCGTGCTGACCAACCCGGACATGCTTCACCACGGCATCCTGCCCGGCCATGCCCAGTGGTCGGGATTCCTGCGCCGGCTGGCGTACGTGGTGATCGACGAGTGCCACGTCTACCGGGGCGTGTTCGGCTCACACGTCGCCCACGTGCTGCGTCGGCTGCGTCGGCAGTGCGCGCGCTACGGGCGTACTCCCGGCAACGGCGGCTCCGGCCCGACGTTCGTGCTCGCCTCGGCGACGTCGGGCGATCCCGCCGCAGCGGCCGGACGGCTGACCGGCCTGCCGGTGGCCGCCGTCACCGAGGACACCTCGCCGCGGGCCGGGGTGACCTTCGCGCTGTGGGAACCGCCGCTGCTGCCCGCCGACCCGTCCGGGCCCGGTGACCCGGCCGAGGTCGCCGATCTCACCCAGGTCCGTCGGTCGGCGCTGCGGGAGACCGCCGACCTGCTCGCCGACACCGTCGCCGCCGGGGTACGCACGCTCGCGTTCGTCCGCTCCCGGCGGGGCGCTGAGGTGGTGGCGACCAGCGCCCGGCGCAGCCTCGACGAGGCGGTACCGGGGCTCGGCGGCCGGGTCGCCGCGTACCGGGCCGGCTACCTGCGCGAGGAACGCCGGGAACTGGAACGCGCGCTGCTGCACGGTGACCTGCTCGGGCTGGCCTCGACCAACGCCCTGGAGCTGGGCGTCGACCTGATCGGCCTGGACGCGGTGCTGATCTGCGGATACCCGGGCACCCGGGCGTCGCTCTGGCAGCAGGCCGGCCGCGCCGGACGCTCCGGCCAGGAGGCGCTCGCGGTGCTGGTGGCCCGGGACGACCCGCTGGACACCTACCTGGTGCACCATCCGGAGGCGGTCTTCGGGGCACCGGTGGAGGCCACCGTGCTCGACCCGGCCAACGCGTACGTGCTCGGCCCGCAGCTGGCCTGCGCGGCGGCCGAGGCGCCGCTGACCGCGGCCGACCTGGAACTCTTCGGCGACGGCGCGAAGGAGGCGGTCGAGGCGCTGGTCGCGGCGGGTGCGCTGCGGCAGCGGCCGACCGGCTGGTACTGGCGGCACCGGGAACGGCCCGAGGTGGACCTGCGCGGCGAGGGCGGCGCCCCGGTCTGTGTGGTGGAGGCGGCGACCGGCCGGCTGCTCGGCACGGTCGACGGCGGTTCGTCGCACTTCCTGCTCCACCCCGGCGCGGTCTACCTGCACCAGGGGGTCTCCTACGTGGTCGACGCGCTCGACCTGGACGACGGCTGCGCGCTGGTGCACCCGGAGGAGCCGGACTGGTCCACCCACGCACGGGACGTCACCTCGCTGTCGGTGGTGTCGGTGCGCTCGTACGTCGACGCCGGGCCGGTCGGGCTGTTCCTCGGCGAGGTGGACGTGACCGGCCAGGTGGTGTCGTACCAGCGGCGACGGATCGCCACTGGCGAGGTCATCGACACCCGCCCGCTGGACCTGCCGGCGCGGGAGCTGCGTACCGTCGCGGTCTGGTTCACCCTTTCCCCGGAGTCGCTCGCCACCGCCGGGGTGAACCCGGCCGACGTGCCGGGCGCCCTGCACGCCGCCGAGCACGCCGCGATCGGGCTGCTGCCACTGGTGGCCACCTGCGACCGGTGGGACATCGGCGGCCTGTCCACGGCGGTACACCCGGACACCGAGGCGCCGACCGTCTTCGTCTACGACGGGCACTCCGGCGGGGCGGGCTTCGCCGAACGGGCGTACGGCATGGCGACGGCCTGGCTGCGGGCCACCCGGGACGCGATCTCCGAATGTGGCTGCGAGGTCGGCTGCCCGTCCTGCGTACAGTCGCCGAAGTGCGGCAACGGCAACAACCCGCTGTCCAAGGCGGATGCCATCCGGGTACTCGACGTGGTGCTGGCCAACCTGCCGGAGTGAGATGTGTAGCCGCTCGGTCGGGCCCGACCCGCTGTCGGCGGCACCCGCCGAGCCGCCACTCCGGCGGGCCGCGGTTGTCCGGCTGTGCGACACTCCGGCGCACCACAGGTGAGGAGATTTCATGCAGCTCGATAGCTTGCAGGCACAGCACCAGTTCCACATCCGCCAACGGTTGCGCTTCATGGTCAACCAGTACGAGGTGCACAGCGTCGCGCCGGACGGCTCGGAAGGCGGACTGCTGGCGTTCGCCCAGCAGAAGCGGCTCGCCTTCAAGGAGCAGGTGACGATCTACGCCGACGACACCAAGCAGCAGCCGCTGCTCGGGTTCAAGGCCCGGCAGCGGCTCGACCTTGGTGCCACGTACGACGTCACCGACCACGCCGG
The DNA here is from genome assembly GCA_005402585.1 of Micromonosporaceae bacterium KJ-029. GTDB lineage: Bacteria > Actinomycetota > Actinomycetes > Mycobacteriales > Micromonosporaceae > Micromonospora. Next base: position 147,965 of record BIFP01000068.1, read on the forward strand.
CAACCCGATCGGTTTGTTCCGCAAGGACTTCGCACAGTCCCTGCTCCGCTCGACCTGGCACGTCGAGCAGGCCGGCCTGCCCAACGTCACCGGCCAGGAGCGCAGCATGCCGGTCGCCCTGCTGCGCCGCTTCGCCGAATCTCTGTCCTGGCTGCCGTACCACTTCGACTTCGTCGCTGACGGCCAGCCCGTCTTCTCGGTGGTCAAGAAGTGGGGCCTGCGTGACCGGTACGTCGTCGAGATCCAGAACCCGCAGATCGACCGGCGCCTGGTGATCGCCATGGCGGTCGCCCTCGACGCCCTCCAGGGCCGCTGACCTTCAAGGGCCGCTGACCCTCCGGGTCAACATCCTTCTCCTTGGCGTGATGTCTCAGAGACATGAAAATGTCACTGAGACATCACGCCAAGGCGACCCGAGCAGGCCGGCGGTCGGCTCGTTGATGAGGTCGACGTCCCCTTCCGGCGTGTCCACCCACGTCCATAGCGAGCCGAATGCCACAGCCGCGCCAGCGGCTTCGAGCCCGCAGCCGGTAGCGCGGTCAGGGGCTCGGCGGGCCAAAGCCGGTCAGCCATGCAGCGGGCCGAAGCCGGTAAGCCGAGCGGCGGGCCAGAAGCGGTCAGCCGCGCAGCGGGCCGGCTCGGGCGGTGACCGTGGCAACGCGAGTCAGGCCGGGCAACAGGTCCACCGTCACTTCGGCGGTGACCAGCACGTCGAGTCCGTCAAGTCGGCACCGGACCAGCCGGGCACTGTTGGCGGCGATGATCTCCCCGGCTCGGTCGCAGGCCAGCGACTCGTCTTGGAGAGCCCGGGCAGCTCCGGCCAGGGCACCGAAGTCGGCGGCAACCCTGGCCTGCTGGCGCGCTACCCGTGCCGCACCGACCTGAGCGCCAAAGAGGCCACCTGCGATGAACAGCAGCCCCACCGCCAGCAGGCAGATCGTCGCGCCACCGCGATCCCGGCCACCGGCCTGTCGCCAGGCCGCCGGCCCATTGGCGAGCACCCGCCAACGGCGCACCGGGCCAGGGCAACAAGGACGCCGACTCGAACGACGTAGCTGCCGACCCGTACGACGTAGGCGCGGACCAGGCCACCCGAGACGCGGGCCAGGCCAGCGGAGGTGCGGACGAGGCCAGCGAAGACGCGGACCGGGCCAGCGAAGACGCGGACCAGGCCAGCGAAGACGCGGACCAGGCCAGCGGTTATCGATGGCCGTCATGGCTGTGGTTCCGGTGCGCCCGGCTCGACGGCCGCGACCGCCTCGGCCACGACGGTGAGCGCTGGCAGATCGGCGCCGAGGGCCCGGACCGGAGCGCGGATGGTCGCCCGGACCCGCTCGCCCTCCACGACAACCGCCACCTCGGCGCCCACCGGGGCGTGTCGGCTACCGGCCGCGACGCCCTCCTCGCCACGTGAGGCGGCCAGTGCCGCCTCCCGGGCCGCGTCCAGGCAGGCCGCCTTGGTGCTGACCGCGTTGACGGCGGTCAGGCCGGCGAGCAGGAGCAGCATCAGCGCCGGCAGACCGGCCGCCATCTCGGCGGTGAAGGAGCCTCGGTCACGACCGGCCCACCGGCGCCCGGTCACTTCAGCGCCCGGTCGACGACGGCGGTCAACGCGGACTGCACGCTGTCCGAGGTCAGCACCTTCAGCAGGATGCCGGCGAAGGCGACCGCCGCGAGCGTCCCGACGGCGTACTCCGCGGTGTTCATCCCAGCGTCCCCGTGCAGGCGGGCGAGGATTCTGCGCACGTGTTAGTCCTTTCTCGATGGGTTCACAGCACGTCGCCGAGGACGGCGACGATCACCGGCACCAGACCGGCGAGAATGAAGGCGGGCAGGAAGCAGAGACCCAGCGGCAACACGATCAGCACGCCCGCCCGACGAGCGGCCGCCTCGATCGCGGTGGCCCGGTCGGCGCGCAGGTCGTCGGCGAGCCGGGTCAGCGCCCCCGCCAGGGCCGCCCCGCTGCTGGCCGACCGGACCGCGGCGGTGGCGATTCGCTGCCCGCCCGGCACCGTCGCCAGATGCGCCCACGCCTCCTGCGGCACACCGCCGAGTAGCAGCATCCGGCCGACCCGGCTGAGCTGGTCGGCGAGCGGACCACCGAGCGCGTCGGCCACCGCGAGCACGGAGCGTTCCACCGGCGCACCCGCCCGTAGCGCCGCCGCCAGCAGGTCGGCGGCGAGCGGGAGGTCGGCGGCGGCACGCAGCCGCCGGGCACGCACGGCCGGGGGCTCGATCCGCCGGAGCATCCGATCGAGCAGCACGGCCGTGGGCAGCGCGGCCACCAGGCCAGGCCATCCCTCAAGCAGCATGGCCACGGCGACGCCGGCCAGCCCGGCGGCGAGCCGGACCGTGTCCAGCCGCCGGGCGGTCGAGGAACCAGGCGGACCGTCGCCGGTGCCTCGGCGGTGTGCCCGGCCACCGCCCGGGAGCCTTCCGCTGGCCAGCCGGCGTAGCCGCCGCTGGGGACGGTGCCGACCGACGGCCACGACCGCGAGCAGAGCGGCGACAGCCACACAGCCGGCGGCCAGGGTCATGCCGGACATCAACTGCCCCCGCCCGGCACGGCGCCGAGGCGTTCCGCCCAGAGCAGGCCGACCACCTGGAGGGCGACGGCGGCAATCGCGCAGCCGCCGCCGATTGGGGTGTACAGCAGGACCTGGAGCGGATCGACCCCGATCCCGTAGCCAAGGCCGATGCCACCCAGTGGCAGGGCGGCCAGCAGCCACGCGGTGGCCCGGGCTCCGGCCGCCTGGGCCGCCGCGGCGGCCAGCCCACGGTCCGTCGACCGGGCGTCCGCCTCGATCCGCTCCACCAACTCGGCCAGCGGTGCGCCCGTACGGTCGGCGAGCCGCACCGCGGCCCGCGCCAGCCACCCAGGACGATCCGACAGCGGGTCGGCGCCGGGCACCTCGGTCCCATCCGACGACGGGACGGCCCCGCCGGCCAGTACGGCTCCGCCGGACACGATGACCGGGCCAGCGGCAGCGATCCGGTCGGCTGCGCCAGCTCGACCGGCTTCCGCGACAGGCTCACCGCCGAGGGAGGGATCGGCGGGCCGGCCGGTGACCGCCATCGGCGGGCGGGCAAGGCCCAGCACCTCCGCCGCCACCGGCACCGGCAGCCCGGCCCGGAGATCCGCGGCAAGGGCGCACAGCTGGTCCAACCGCTCCCGATGCCCCCGCGCGGCCCCCGCCGCCGCACGGCGTCGGAGCAGCGCCCGAACGCCCAGGGCTCCGTACCCGGCCAGGGCAACCGCCGCCACCGGACCAGCCACCACCCAGCCGATCCCCGCGCCGAACAGCATGGTCAGCAGGAGGGTGTGGCGCGGCAGCGCCGACCCCGTCCATCTCGCAGACCGGGCCGTCGGGACAGCGACGTCGGCCGGGCCGGATGCTGAGCCCGTCACGGGTCCGCCGGGCACGGCGAGTGGGCGCCCTGGGCGACGGCTGCCTCGCCGCCCCGGCGGGCGCGACGCGCCCGCCGGGGCCGGCTTCGCGGACACAGCCCTCGGCGTGCGACTGCCACCCGGACGATGCACCGTGCAGGCCCGCCCGGCGGACCCGGCCACGAGGCGGCTGCTCTCGGTGTCGGGCCCGGCGCCGGCCAGGACGGGCACGAGTGGTGCCGTGAGCGTCGCCGGACCGACGCCGTCCCTGACGGGGACCGGCGCACCGGTGAGCGCCGGCCATCCAACACCGGTCGGGCGTGGCCCGAGCCGTTGCGGCTCGCCCGAACCGTCACCGCCGGCCTGCTCCGCGTCGCCCGATGCACGCAATGCGACAACCCAGTCAACAAGCGGATCGTCGACCTGCCCCCGGCCTGACGTCGCCCGTCCCGGGATCAGCCGCCCACGCACCGGGCGCACCGCCACAGCCCCCAGCACCAGTAGTGCCGGCACCCACCAGTACGCGCTACTCATGCTGAACCCGCCGATCCGGGCCAGGGCTCGGACAGGATGGGCGGCACCGGCACGTCGCGACCTCGAATCAGGGTGCCGAGTGCCCGCGCCGCGAGGCCGAGCCCGCGACCCCGGATCCACGCCGGGACGGCGGTCACCAGCCGCTCCGGGCCCTCCGGCAGCAGCAGGCAGATCGACTCCAGCATTCGCCCCTGGGGCGTACGACGAATCTGGAACACCACCTGGAGGGCTGCGGCCACCTGCGCGTGCAGCGCCGCGCGCGGCAGCCCGCCGAGCAGGCCGAGCGCCTCCAGCCGGGCGGGTACGTCCGACGGGGCGTTGGCGTGCAGCGTCCCGGCGCCGCCGTCATGACCCGTGTTGAGCGCGGCGAGGAGGTCGACCACTTCCCCGCCCCGGCACTCGCCGACGACCAGCCGGTCCGGTCGCATCCGCAACGCCTGCCGAACCAGCTCGCTCAGGCCCACCGCACCGGAGCCCTCCACATTGGCCGTTCGGGCCTGCAACCCCACCACGTGCGGGTGCACCGGCCGCAGCTCGGCGGCGTCCTCGACGAGCACGATCCGCTCGGTGGCCGGCACCAGCCCGAGCAGGGTGTTCAACAGGGTGGTCTTGCCCGAGCCGGTACCGCCGATCACCAGGTACGCGAGCCGAGCCGCCACCACCGCGCCGAGCACCGGTGCGACCGGCCGGGCCACCGCGCCCTGCGCCACCAGTTCGTCCAGGGTGAACGGTCGTTGCCGGAAGGTGCGCAGCGACAGGTACGGCCCGTCGGTCGCCACCGGCGGCAGTACGGCGTGCAGCCGTGTGCCGTCGGCCAGCCGCGCGTCGGCACACGGGGCACCGTCGTCCAGTCGGCGACCGGCACCGGCGGCGAGTCGCTGGGCGAGCCGGCGCACGTCGTCCGCGGTACCCACCGGAACCGGAACCTGGTGCAGCCCCTGCCCACGGTCGACCCATACCCGGACCCCGTTGACCAGCACGTCCGTCACCTCGGGGTCGGCGAGCAGCGGGGCGAGCGGGCCGGCGCCCACCAGGTCGTCGCGCACCCGGTCGGCCATCCGTAGCAGGGCGGTGTCCCCGAGGACGGCGGCGTCGGGTTCGGCGCGTACCGCGGAGACGATGGCGGCCGGGGTGACCGGCGTGGCGGCGGTGGCGATCCGCTGCCGGACGCGGGCCGCGAGGGTCTCCCCGGTCATGCCGCACCCGCTGCGGGCTGGCCGGTCAGGTCGGTGACGAGCCGCTGGCAGAGCTCGGCCAACGGGCCGCGACCGCTGGCCGCGGGAGCCTCACCCCGCTCCAGTCCCCGGCGCAGCCCCGGCTCGGGGCGCAGCGCGCCGGCGAGGGGCAGGCCGAGTGCCCGGGCGACCTCGGTCGCGCGGAGCCGTCCAGGGGCCGGGCCACGGACGATGACCGACAGGTCATCACAGTGCGGGGCTGCGGCAGCTACCACCCGGGCCGCCGCGGCGGTCGCCCGTAGCTCGGCGGGCACCACCACGAACACCCGGTCGGCCGTCTGAAGGGCGGTCACGGCCGCGTCGTCGAGTTGCCGGGGAAGATCGACCACCACGAAGTCCCGGCCGCGCCGAGCAGCGCCCAGGGTGGCCGCCATCGCCTCGGCCGGGACGGCGACCAGGTCGCCCCGATCCCAGGAGAGGACCACCAGGTCACCTCGGCTGGGCAACGCCCGGACCAGGGCCGGCGCGTCGACCCGCCCGTCGGCTCCGGTCAGCGCGGGCCAGCGCAGTCCTTCCAGCTGTTCCCAGCCGAGCACCAGGTCGAGGCCGCCGCCGAGCGGGTCGGCGTCGAGCAGGAGCGTACGCAGCCGCGCCCGGGCGGCGGTGACCGCGAGCCCGCCGGCCAGGATGCTGGCGCCGGCCCCACCCCGGCCACCCAGCACGGCGACGACCCGGGCGGTGGCCCCGCCCTCGACCCCGCACTCGGCGAACCGGTCGACCAGCCACGGTTCGGCCGCCGGCAGCACGGCGACGTGTTCGGCGCCGAGCAGGTCGGCCACCTGCCAGCCGGACTCGACTTCGCCGGCCCGGCCCACCAGGACCAGCCGGGACCGCCGGGGCAGTCGCGCCCGCAGGCAATGCTGTGCCTGGTCGTTGCCGACGAGGACCAGCGGGGCGGGTCGCCAGCGAGTCCGGGCGGCAGCCGGGTCGGCGGCAACCTCCACCTCGACGCCTCCGGCGGCGGCGAGCCGGAGGAGATCGTCGAGCAGGTCACCGTCCGAGGTGACGACCAGCGGCGGACGCCGGTGCGGCGGGACGGAGGTACGGGGTGGCATCGCGGCCTCCAAGCGGTCGGCGCGGGTTCGCTGAGCCGAACCCTGCCTCCGGCGGCGGCCCGGATGCCGCCCCGAGTAGCCGACCTGTGGATAACCTGCGCCGCTGTGGACGACGCCCACAACGCCCGTTGATCTGCTATGTGGGATGGCCGGCCAGTGCCGAGCCAAAACTCCGGATTGGTCCGTCGCTGCCCGACCCACACTCCAACACCGCGTCTCCGGCACGACCGGCGCTCCCGACCCAACCGGCACTCCGGCGACACCTGTCGCCGCGACAGCCTGCCGCAGCCGACGCCTCCACGCAGATCTGCCGGACCACCCGTATCCACGGGTCCTGGGCCGCCGTTCCCGTCATTGGGGCCCGGGGACGGGCGGCCAGCACCCGAGGAGGCGGCGTATGGACGAGGACGCGCGTGAGCAGGCTCTGCTCAGCGCGCTGACCACAGAGCAATTCGTGCTCCAGACCTCCCGCAGCGCCACCATCACCGAGTCCGTCGGGCGGGCGACCGTCTTCCTGTCGTTGCTCTCCGCCTCGCTGATCGGGCTGGGCTTCGTCTCCAGCAGCGGACACCTGATCAAGCCGTACCTCGGCGCGGTGGTGCCGACCCTGGTGATCACCGGGCTGCTCACCTTCGCCCGGTTGGTGCAGAACATGGGCGGACCCCCACGCTGGCGATCGCGATCGGCGTGGCGGTGGCCCTGGTCGCCTTCGCCGCACAGCTCGCGCACATCAAGCGTGCCTCCATCTGGCTGACCGACTGATCAACGCTGAATCGTTATAGGCGCCCTGAAGGACCACGCCGCCCCGGCCCTGGTCGCCACTGCCGGCCCTGCTGCGTCCGGCGGAGGGAACGCCGGGATGGGGCCGCTGACGGGATCGGAGTGACCTGTGACCTGCGGCGGAGCATCGCTCCCACAAAGGGACGACCCCCGTCGGGGGGAGACGGGGGTCGTCGGAGGTTCGGCTCCGGGGGGGTCGAGCCGAACCCACTCAGCGGTCACGGGGGGTGCAACCGCCGAGGGTCTGCCGGTTGTACGAGATATGAATACTCGTCTTGTGGACAAGTCTGCCTGAGCGGACCTGTGTACGTCGAGTGGTGTAGCCTCCACTCCCTGCGAAATCCTGTTCGCAGAGTGTGACCGCAGTCACTCTTCGCAGGCACCGTGAAGGTCGGCCCGCAGGTCCAGGCGGTCTTCGGCCCCCGGGCACCCGCCGACCATAGACCATCGGGCTAGACTTTCGCGCCGTGGGCCGAAGCGCCGCTTTCTTCGATCTCGACAAGACCGTCATCGCCAAGTCGAGCGCCTTGGCGTTTGGTCGGCCGTTCTACCGGGACGGCCTGATCACTCGGCGTGACGTGGTCAAGTCGGCGTACGCGCAGCTGATGTTCCGGCTGGGCGGCACCGACGAGCAGACCATGGCCCGGACGCGGGACTATCTCGCCACGCTCTGCAAGGGGTGGCAGGTGGAACAGGTCCGTCAGATCGTCGCGGAGACGCTGCACGAGCTGATCAACCCCTACGTGTACGCCGAGGCCGCCGCCCTGATCGAGGAGCACCAGGCCGCCGGGCGGGACGTGGTTCTGGTCTCCGCCTCGGGTGAGGAGATGGTGCGTCCGATCGGCGCGCTGCTCGGGGTCACCGACGTGATCGCCACCCGGATGGGCGTGGTGGACGGGCGGTACAGCGGCGAGGTCGAGTTCTACGCGGCCGGCCCGAGCAAGGTCGACGCGGTCAGCGAGCTCGCCACCGAGCGCGGGTATGACCTCGCCGACTCGTACGCCTACTCCGACTCGTACAGCGATCGGCCGCTGCTGGAGTGCGTGGGCCACCCGACGGCGGTCAACCCGGACCGGCAGCTGCGCAAGCTGGCGGTGGAGAACGCCTGGCCGGTGCTGGAGTTCCGGCACCCGGTCCCGCTGGGCCGGCGGCTGCGGGAGCGTCCCGCCGTCCCGGTCGCCGCCGCCGCCCTCGGCGTGGGCGTCGGGGTGGCCATCGGCATCGCCTGGTACGGCCGTCACCGCCGCACCCGTGCCAGCGCCTCCCAGGGCTGATCCCGCCGTCACCACCACGCACCCGCCCGACCTGCCAGCTTCCCTGCGGACACCGGATCCGACCAGCGGCGGCGGCAGGACATCTCGGCGCGGTTCCACCTGCCGCGCCTCCCCACCTGCCGCGCCTCCCTCCCGGCCGGGTCGCGCCACCGGCCGCGCCTCCCGACCGGCCGCGCCTCGCTGCCGGCCGGGTGGTGCCGGCCAGGGCGATGCCCTGGGTCAGCTGGCGGCCAGCACCTCGTCGCCGATCGCGGTGAGCTGCTCGGCGCCCACCTCGACGGCCGACATGTAGTGGCGTAGCCAGGACCGCAGCCCGTCGGGGGTACCGGTGGCGAAGGCCCCGGCCGCACCGACGTACTCCGGCTCCCGCTCGCGGTGGCCGACGTCGACGGCGAGCAGGCCGCGCGGGTCGAAACCGCTGGACAGCAGCACCAGGCGGGCCGCGCCCCGGGCCACCACGCCGGAGGGGCCCGCGAACGGGCGCAGGTTGAGCAGTTCCCCGTGGACGACGGCGGCCAGCACCAGCGGGGTGACCTTCGTGCCGCCGGCCACCAGCCCGGCCAGCCCGTCCAGCCGGGCGGCGACCACCGGGTCGTCCACCGGGCGACCCAACTCGGCCTCGGTGACCACGTCCCGGGCGGCGAGTACGTGCAGTTTCGCCAGCGCCTGGCGGGGTGCCCTCGGCCAGAGGTCTGTCAGCCCGGGCAACGCCCCGGCGACCCGCAACGCGCCCTGGAGCACCGGTTCGGTGACCGTACCGGTGCGGACCGCCTCGCGCTCGTGGACCCGGCCCTCCAGGCCGGCGCTGGCCACCGCGGAGCGCAGGCTCACCTCGGCCGCGACCTGGCCGCCGTGGCGGCGCAGCGCGCGGTGACCGAGCGCCTGGTCGAAGCGGGTACGGGCGTTCTCGACGGCGTCGGCGACATCGGCGAGCGCGAGCAGTGGCGCGAGCGGGTCGGCGGTCACCCCGTCACGCTAGCGAGCCCGCCGGCCGGCCCCGGCACGAGTCGGCTCCGACGCGACGTGCACCACCCGGCTCGCGTGTTAATAGGGGACCCTTCTACTACCTGAGGCGTTAACAAGGGGCCCTTCCTTGCACCTTGGCGCGTGGGAGGGGCCGTTGGGCGACGAGGGCGGGTGGGGTCGGTCGCCTCGGCTGTCCGGCCCGGCTAACCTGCCGGAGAGAGACGCAGGTCACCCCGAGCGACGAGGAGTCACCGCATGAGCGAGCGGCAGCGAGCGAATCATCAACGCAGCGCGCTGGTGCCTCATGACGGCACGAAGCGAAGCGGAGTGCTGGCATGAGCGAGGCATTGGCCAATCTGCTGAACGAGACGCGCCAGTTCCCGCCGCCGGCCGAACTCGCCGCTGCCGCGAACGTGACCGCCGACGCGTACGCCGAGGCGGACGCCGACCGGCTTGCCTTCTGGGAGCGTCAGGCCGCGCGGCTGAGCTGGGCGAAGCAGTGGGACCAGGTGCTGGACTGGTCGACTCCGCCGTTCGCGAAGTGGTTCCTCGGTGGGCAACTGAACGTGGCGTACAACTGCCTCGATCGGCACGTCGAGGCTGGCCGGGGCGACAAGGTGGCCATCCACTGGGAGGGCGAGCCGGGCGACACCCGCACCATCACGTACGCCGACCTGCACCGGATGACCTGCCAGGCGGCGAACGCGCTCACCGACCTCGGGGTGACCGCCGGTGACCGGGTGGCGATCTACCTGCCGATGATCCCGGAGGCGGCGGTCGCGATGCTGGCCTGCGCCCGGATCGGCGCCACGCACAGCGTGGTGTTCGGCGGTTTCTCGGCCGAATCGTTGACCAACCGGATCCAGGACGCCACGGCCAAGGTCGTGATCACCGCCGACGGCGGCTACCGGCGGGGCAAGCCGTCCGCGCTCAAGCCGACGGTCGACGAGGCGGTGGCGAAGTGCCCGTCGGTCGAGCACGTCCTGGTGGTTCGCCGCACCGGCGAGGAGGTCGGCTGGTCGGAGCGGGACCACTGGTGGCACGAGACGGTGGAGCAGGCGTCGACCGAGCACGCCGCAGCGGCGTTCGACGCCGAGCACCCGCTCTTCATCCTCTACACCAGCGGCACCACGGCCCGTCCGAAGGGCATCCTGCACACCACCGGCGGCTACCTGACCCAGGCGTCGTACACCACTCACGCGGTCTTCGACCTGAAGCCGGAGACCGACGTCTACTGGTGCACCGCGGACATCGGCTGGGTCACCGGCCACTCCTACATCGTGTACGGTCCGCTCTCCAACGGCGCGACCCAGGTGATGTACGAGGGCACCCCGGACACCCCGCACAAGGGCCGGTTCTGGGAGATCGTCGACAAGTACGGCGTGACGATCCTCTACACGGCACCGACGCTGATCCGCACCATGATGAAGTGGGGCGAGGACATCCCGGCCGGCTACGACCTGTCCTCGCTGCGGCTGCTCGGCAGCGTCGGCGAGCCGATCAACCCCGAGGCGTGGATGTGGTACCGCCAGCACGTCGGCGGGGGTGAGCTGCCCATCGTGGACACCTGGTGGCAGACCGAGACCGGCGCCATGATGATCTCACCGCTGCCCGGCGTGACCGCCGCCAAGCCGGGTTCGGCGATGGCCCCGCTACCGGGGATCAGCGCCGACGTGGTCGACGACCAGGGCCAGTCGGTGCCCAACGGCGGCGGTGGCTATCTCGTGCTGCGCGAGCCGTGGCCGTCGATGCTGCGCACCATCTGGGGCGACGACAACCGGTTCATCGAGACGTACTGGTCCCGGTTCGGCGCGGGTGCCAGCGGCGATGCCGGCGACCCGTGGATCTACTTCGCCGGTGACGGCGCGAAGAAGGACGACGACGGGCACATCTGGCTGCTCGGCCGGGTGGACGACGTGATGCTCGTGTCTGGGCACAACATCTCGACCACTGAGGTGGAGTCGGCACTGGTCTCGCACCCGTCGGTGGCGGAGGCGGCGGTGGTCGGCGCCACCGACCCGACCACCGGCCAGGCGATCGTCGCGTTCGCCATCCCGCGCGGCACCGTCGACACCTCCGGGGAGGCCGGCGAGCAGCTCATCGCCGACCTGCGCAACCACGTGGCGAAGACGCTCGGCCCGATCGCCAAGCCCCGGCAGATCATGCTGGTGCCGGAGTTGCCGAAGACCCGGTCGGGCAAGATCATGCGCCGGCTGCTGCGGGACGTGGCGGAGAACCGCTCGCTGGGTGACGTGACGACGCTGCAGGATTCCTCCGTGATGGAGCTGATCGCCTCCGGCATGGGCGGGGGCAAGTCCGACGAGGACTGACGGCAGCCGTACGACTCGATGGGTGGCGGTCAACGCGGACCGCCACCCATCGTCGTGTCCGGCAGCGGTCGACCCCGGGCCGGGTATGTGACAGTGAAAATGCCTCTCAACATCTCACTGCAACAAATCGACGGGTACCCCTTCCCACTGGCCCCACTGCTGACGGTCGGCGCATCCGCCGCCGCCGCGCCAGTGGCGGACGCGCCGGCGCCCGCCCAGTCGATCGCCGAGCCCGCCCACGCCGAACATGACCGCCGAACCCACTGGAGGAGAAGCGCCGCGCCCTGCGTCAGGAGGGCCTGAGCGAGGTGCAGCCGTCAGTCCGGTCGGTTGACCGCCCACCGGCACAGCTCGCGTGTCCGGCGGGGGCACAGTCGCGCGACCGGTGCGGGCGCCGGAACGGCGTCGGGCCGAGCGCCCGGCGGCGGGGTCATAGGCTGTCGGTCATGACCGAGCAGCGTGGCGGTGCCGTCGACGAGTCCTGCGTCCTCACCGAGGGGCCGTGGACGCACCGGTTCGTCGGCGCCAACGGCAGCCGGTTCCACGTCGTCGAGGCGGGCACCGGACCGATGGTGCTCTTCCTGCACGGCTTCCCCGAGCACTGGTGGGCCTGGCACCAGATGCTGCCCGCAGTCGCCGACGCCGGCTTCCGAGCCGTCGCCATCGACCTGCGGGGCTACGGCGCCAGCGACAAGCCACCCCGGGGGTACGACGGCTACACCCTCGCCGCCGACGTCGCCGGCCTGATCCGCGCCCTGGGCGAACGCTCGGCAACCGTGGTCGGCGCCGGCGCCGGCGGAATGATCGGCTGGACGGTGGCGTCGTTCCACCCCAACCTGGTCCGCCGGCTGGTGGTGCTCGGCGCTCCGCACCCGCTGCGGTTGCGTGCGGCGATCTTCGCCGACCCACGTGGTCAGTTCGCCGCCTCCACGCCCGCGCTGAGGTTCCAGCTGCCCCGCTACGAGCACGTCCTCACCCGCGACGAGGGGCGGGCGGTGGAGGAGATCCTGCGCCGCTGGGGCGGCCCACGCTGGGTCGCCGGCCCGGACTTCGCCGAGTACGCGCGGCACTGCCGGGAGGCCATGCGAATCCCGCAGGCCGCGTTCTGCGCGCTGGAGGGCTACCGGTGGGCGTTCCGATCGGTGCTTCGGCTGCACGGCTACCGGTTCGTCAAGTTGATGCAGCGACCGCTGGTCACTCCCACCCTGCAACTGCACGGCGCCCGCGACGTCGCCGCGCTGGCGCGTACCGCCCAGGGCTCGGGGCGCTATGTCAGCGCGCCGTACGAGTGGCGACTGCTCGACCACGTCGGGCACTTCCCCCATCTGGAGGAGCCGGATCTGGTGCTGGGCGAGGTGCTGAGGTGGGCCAAGTCCTGAGCGCGCCGGGGCGACTCAGACCCGCTGTTCGCGCACGTCGGTGACCTCGCCGACCGGCGCCCAGCCCTGGTATACGCCGAAGTCGAACGCCTCCAGCCGCATCGCCTGGGCGACCGGCCACCGCCCGCCGGTGTACTCGACCCGCAGCCACCCGTCGTGCTCGGCGAGCACGATGAACGGCTGCCCCTTCCAGGTACAGGTCGTCCGCACGTACGCAAGCTCGTCGACCTCGGCGGCCGGGACCACCCGGACGTGCCGGCCGGCGCGTACCTCGACGAAACCGTCGCCCGCCTCCGACCGGTAGAGCCGGATCTCGCCGCCGTCCGGGCTGGCCTGGTACTCCCGTCCCCGCCAGCGGGCCACGTAGCCGTCGCGCATCACCGTTCACCGACCTGTCGCCAGGAGAGCGAGTCGGCGTCGAGGACGGCGACCACCCGTTCGGTGCCGTCCGCGCCGATGCGTACCAGCTGCGCGCCGTGCGGCAACCGGACGCTGTCCACCTTGAACTCGGCCACCACGTCGCTGCTCTCGCCGGGGGCGAAGCCGTTGCCCCGGAACGGCGGGCGTTCGATGACCCAGCCCTCCATGGCCCGCATGGCGGCCTCGTTCTGCCCGCCGTACGGAATCCGGTAGAGGCTCGGCCGGTACGCCGGCCACCTGAGCACGTAGATCTGCTCGGCGTCGGCCGCGAAGGGCGACTCGGGATGGTGGAGGCCGAGCGCCTGGTACAGCTCGGCCGGCGTGGTGAGGTGCGCCAGTTCGCTGGCCCGGTGCACGAAACCGGAGACCCGGTCGTAGCCCCGTTCCAGGTAGTAACCGAGTTGGCTCGGCGCTATCGCCTTCTGCATCACGATGGGTCGGCTCGGGTCGGCGGCCGGTGCGGCCGGCCGTGGACCGCCAGCCGGCGCGGATGCGTCGGCGGTGGACTCGGGCTCGCTGTCGGGATCGTCGCCGAGCCCCACTTCGGCCGCCCAGTTGGCCAGCCCGACGATCTGCTCGCCGGGCAGCTTCGCCCCGACCGGCGTACCCGGATTGACCGCGAACGACCACGACGGGTCGGGCCACCGCCGGATCAGCTGGACGAATCGAACCTGGACCGTCTCGGCGGCCGGGTCGGTGTGGTCGGCGAGACGCTGGGGTGAGGTGTAGACCACAACGAAGGTCTGGCCGTCCAGTTCCACGGCCGGCCAGACGAATCCCGGGTCGCCGGGGCGGCTGCCCGCAGCGGAGTCGGCCGCGACGGGCATGAGCACCCGCGCCAGCAGCAGCGTGGACAGGAACGTGTCGGTGTTCCCGGTGCCCGCGGCACCGAGCAACGCCTCCTCCACTCCGTTGGCGGGCCGGAACGCGACACCGGCGGCAGCGGAAGCGGAGTGGCCAGGGGTCGCCGCACCACCGGCGCTCACCTCGTCGGTCGCACCGGCCGGCTCCGGCGCCACCGTCGGGACCGGTTCGGCCGGCTCGGCTGCCACCGTCGGAGCCGCAACCGCCGGCTCGGGTGTCACCATCGGGACCGGGACCGTCAGCTCCGACTCGACCGTCGGCTCCGGCGCCACCGTCGAAACCGGGACCGTCGGATCCGCCGTCGGCACCGGCACGGTCTCGGGCTCAGGCGCCGTGGTCCGGTCCGGCTCGGTCTCGGGCTTGCGCCACGACACCGCGACCGTCGGCTCGGAGCCAAAAATGGGGACGGTCGGATCCGCCGTCGGGAGCGGCGCGGTCTCGGGCTCGGGCTCCGCGCTCGGGACCGGCTCGGTCTCGGTCTTGCCCCACGACACCGCAACCGTCGGCTCGGAGCCGAAAATGGGGACGGTCGGATCCGGGGCGGGGGATTCGCTGAATCCGGGTACCGACTGGACGGGCGCGCCAAGGCCCTCGACCCCGCCGGGAGCGGGGCGGGTCGGCGGGGCGTCAGCGGATGGCTCGTCGACCGCGGGCCCGCCGGCTGCCGATGCTGCCCCGGCAGGACGGTGCGGGGGCTCCGCGGGCCTCGACGGGGCATCGTTGGCCGCACCAGCCGGGCGATCAGGCACCGCTCCCGAGGTGAGGTCACGGGTCTCGATGATGGTGCCCTCGATGACGATCGGCGTGAAGCCGCGACGCGGCGCGGGCGGGCCGGAGACCGGTTCCGCGATCGACGCGGACAACTCCTCCGGACGCTCCGCCGACCCGGGGCGGGGCAGTGCCTGGGTCGCCTCCGCGCTGCCGGTGCCCTCGGCGTGGGCAACCCCCGGAGCCGTCCAGCCGGCTGGTGGAGGAACCCGCAGTGGTCGGGTCGGGTCCTGCGCCGGGTCGCCGGGCGTCGCCAGCGGCTGGGTCGCCTCACCGCCCGGCCGGGTCGGTGCGGTGGACCGGTCGTCCTCGGTGAAGACGAAGGCTCGCTGCTCGCCCTCGGCCGGCGGCTCCCCGACCGGCCCACGGCGAGGGAACGGCTGAGTGCCCCGTGCGAACCGGGACGGCGGTGCTGCCCGGTCCGTCAGGCGGTCGCCGCGATGGGCCGACCAACCGGCCGCCGGTTCGAAGAAGGACCGCCGGCCTGTCTGGTCGGCGCCGGTGTCGGCGGGGCGACCGTTGGCCGGCGGTCCGGACCGCTCAGGCGTGACCGACAATCCGTGGCCCGGCGAGGCGGCCTCCTCGCCTCGCGCCGGCATCGGCCGGCGCGGCGGCAGGCCACCCGGGCCGTCCGGCCGGGCGGCGCCGACGGCGCCCTGCCCGTCGCCGAGCGCACCCGGTCGGCGGCCGCCGGCGCCCGGTGGGCCGTCCGGTACTGCCGACGCGAGCCCGCTGGTGTCCGGTTGACCCGGCGCCCGTCCGGCGGGCTGCTGGCGGTGCGGCCCGGCGACCGTGCCCGGTGCTGCCGTGGGCAGCTGGGGAAGGTGGAAGGCTTCGGGGACCACCGGTTGCGGGGCCACCGCGCGGCCGAGGCCAGCACCGGCCGGGCGCTGGCCGGGCGCCCTGACCGTCGGTGCCGTCGGCGTGGAGGGCACCGCCGTGCTCGAACGGGCGTCGCGGGACCGGTTCAGTGCCTCGACGCGCTCCAGCCGGGCGCGGGCACCCACTGTGCGCCCTGGTAGCCGGACGTCGCCACGGGACAGCTGGGAGACGTACCAGGCGGGCAGGTAGCCCTCGACGGGTAGCCCCGGATTGACCGCCAGCCACCACTCGTGGTTCGGCCAGCCGCTGGCCAGTTCCGCGTAGCCGGTGCGCCGGCTGGGGCCGGTGTGCTCGCCCAGGCAGGCGCGCATCGCCTCGACGGAGGTGAATGCCAGTACATGGGTGCGACCACCCGTGGTCCAGGTGCCCCAACCGACCGGCGTCTGGCCTCCGGCCGGCTGGGCGGAGACCGGTAACAGCAGCTCGACGCTGGACAGGATGCGGAAGTAAAGCTGCTGGTCGTTGTTGCGCAGCGCGTCCCGCATCGCCGCCTCGGCCTCGGTGGCCGGCTCCCAGTCGGTCACGGCCACCCCTCCTCCCGGCACAGGCCATAGGTATCGCCTACAACCTACAAGGTGATCACAAGATCACAATGTCAGGCTGGCGGCGCTCCGCCCGGGTCATCCGGAGGCGATAACATCCCGTTCCGGTGTCGACACGATACGGAGGCGGTCGATGTCCCGGTGCAGCCCGCGCCCGCTCCTCGCGGGTCTGGCCGCCGCCGTGCTGGCCGGCCCGACGGCGGCCGCAATCCCCGCGACGGCGATGGCCACGCCGGGCTGCGAAGCCCCGCCGGCACCCGTCCAGCCGGTCTCCGCCGTCCCCTGGCCGCAGCAGCGGTACGCCCCTGAGCGACTGTCGACGCTGGCGACCGGATCGGGTGTGACCGTCGCGGTGGTCGACTCGGGCGTGGACCGGCGGCACCCCCAACTCGCCAACCGCGTGCTCACCGGCACCGATCTGCTCGACCCGGGTGGTGACGGCAGCGAGGACTGCGTCGGCCACGGCACCGGCGTCGCGAGCATCATCGCTGCCGCCCCGCGCGACGGGATCGCCTTCCGTGGCCTGGCGCCGGACGCCCGGATCCTGCCGGTCCGGGTCAGCGAGCAGCAGGTCGTGGACGGCCGTGGGTCGGGGCGTACGGTCGGACCGGACGGCTTCGCCCGGGCGATCCGCTGGGCGGTGGACAACGGCGCCGACGTGGTCAACCTGTCCGTCGTGCTGTACGCCGATCATTCGGCGGTGCGCGCGGCGATCGCCCACGCGGTCGCTCGGGACGTGGTTGTCGTCGCCGCCGCCGGCAACCTGCACGGCAGCGGCGACCCGCGCCCCTACCCCGCCACCTACCCGGGGGTGCTCGGGGTGGGCGCGATCGGCGTGGACGGGGCTCGGGCCGCCTTCTCCCAGACCGGCTCCTACCTGGATCTGGTCGCACCCGGTACGGACGTGCTGATCGCCGCCCCCGGCCGGGGCCACCAGCGGGCCGAGGGGACCAGCTACGCCGCACCCTTCGTGGCCGCCACCGCGGCCCTGCTCCGGCAGTACCGCCCCGAGCTGACCGCCGAGGAGGTGGCCCGCCGGATCGTCGCCACCACCGATCCGGCTCCGGGCGGCGGATACGGCGCGGGGGTGCTCAACCCGTACCGGGCGGTCACCGAGACCGGCGGCGGCCCGACCGGACCCGGCCGGCCGGCCGCCGTGCTGGCCGACGACCGGGCCGATCCGGCGTTGCTGGCGCAGCAGGCCCGCCGGGCCGCCGCCCGGGACCGCGCGCTGCTGCTGGCCAGCGCCGGTGGGCTGGTGGTGGCGGTCGTCGTGCTGGCGGCCGTTGTCGTGCCGAGGGGCGCCCGACGGCGCTGGCGCCCCGCCGACCCGGGCTGAGCCGAGCAGGGCGTCCGAGCGAATCCTGGGACACCAGCGGTGACCCAGTGGCCGGCAGGTGACGCCGGCCGGGGCGCCGGTCGGCAACCCACGGTCGGCCGACACCGGACCAGCCGTCGGCCACCAACAGCCGATCGGCAACCCGCGATCGCACGTCACCTGGCGGTCACTGGAAGAGGCCGGCGTTCCTCTTCTCGGTGTCGAGGTAGTCGGCCGCGGACTCGTCCACGGCCAGCTTGATGTCCCGCAGCATGACCTGGAGGTCCTGCGAGGCGTTGCGCCACCGGGCCTGCCGCTGCTCGTACGCCTGCTGGGCGTCACCGGACCAGCTGGCCACCAGCGGGGCCGCGTCGCGCTCCAGCTGGCCGAGCTGCGAGTCGAGCGTGTTCAACGCCCGCTGGATGTCCGCGCTGGCCTGCTGCAACGCGGCGAAGTTGACGACCAGCACACCGTGCTCCATCGGATGTCTCCCCCTGGATCTTGTCTAGAGCGGCAGCTGGATGCCGCCACGGTTGGTGGCGGACACCCGGCTGGCCGCCTCGGCGTCCGACGCGTCGTACTGCGTGCCGGCGGTGCGGATCGCGCCCGCGGTCTCCCGCAACGCCCGCTGCAGGCTCGCCTGATCCTGCGCCCACTGCTGTTTGACCTGCTCGAACGACCGGCCGCCCGCCCCACGCCAGGCCTGCTGGAGAACCTCCAGCTGGGCCAGCAGTCCGCTGAGCATCGTCTGCAACGACTGATCCGCCTGCTCGAACTTCGCCGCGGTCTGCTGCATCACCGCGGCCTCTGCCTGGGTCTGGGACACCCCGACGTCACCTCGTCTCCTCGGTCGTGGCTGGCCCGGCGATGGGACGCACCACCCACGGCTCCGGAGGGGCGAGCGCGCCGCGGGTACGGGCCAACGAGAACTCGTCGCTGACGGTAGCGGCATGGTAGCCGTCGTGCTACCCCGCCACGCTCTCCTGTGGACAACGCGCACCCCTGCCGGTAACTACGATGGGCGGCATCTGGGTCGCAGCGGGTGATTGGCCGAGGAGGCGCGGTGGCGACGATCGGCACCCCGACCCGCTCGGCCGCGACCCGGTCCGCGCCTACCGATGGTCAATCAACCCGCATCCGGCGACCGGTCCGGCGCGAGACACCACAGTGGCGGCTCGGCGACCGGTGGCGGGCGTACCGTCCCCGCGCAGGCCAGGTCGTCGCCGCGCAGGTGGCGCTGGCAGTGCTGGTCGCCGCGCTGGGCCGGGGCACGCTGGCGACGCTGACCGCGGCCCTGCTGGCGGCAGCGCTGCTGGCCCTGGCCGGGTGCCGGGTCCGCCAGCGGTGGCTCTACGAGTGGCTGGGCCTCGGACTGGGCTACCTCCTCCGGCGGCGGACGATCGCGCCGGACGCCGGACGGATGGCCCTGCTCGACCTGGTGGACCCGGATGCCGCGGTCCGTCCCGTCGAACTGGCCGGGTCCTCGGCCGCGGTGCTGGACGACGCGGGTGGCATGGTGGCGCTGCTGGAGATCGGCGACCCGGCCGACCTGCTCGGCGACGGCGCGCACCCGCTGCCGTCTCCCGTATCGCTGCTGCCGGCGAGCACCGGCCAGATGCCCCCGGTACGCGTCCAGCTCGTGCTGGCCGGTGCGGCGGCTCCGGCAGTCGGTGCCGGCAGCGGCCCGGCGGCCACCTCGTACCGGCAGCTCACCGACGGACGGCTGGCCGGCTGGGAACGGACCGTGGTGGCGGTACGGGTGTCACGGGTGGAGGGCTGGTCGGAGGAGGCGCTGCGACGCGCCCTCGCCGGCACCGTACGCCGGATCGTCCGGCGGCTGCGGCCGCTGGCCGTCCGTCCGCTCGGCGAACAGGCGGCGCTGCGGGTGCTCGCCGAGTTCGCCCATCACGACGGGCGAGCGGTCCGGGAATCCTGGCAGATCGTCCGGTCCGGCGGGCTGCTGCAGACCACCTTCCGGCTTCGCCGGTGGCCGACCGCGGACGCCGTCCGTCAGCTGGTGCCCCGGCTGCTGAGCCTGCCGGCGACCGCGACCACGGTGTCGCTGCACGCCGAGGCGGACGTACCGGCACCAGCCGGGCTGACCGTACGCCTGAGCGCGGCTACCCCGGCGGAGCTGTCGGCCGCCGCCCAGGCGTTGCGTCACACGCTGGCCGCGGGCGGCGGTGCGGTCGAGCGGCTCGACGGCGCGCACCTGGCCGGTCTCGCCGGCACCCTGCCGCTGGCCCTGCCCGGCGCGAGCCCGCCACCCACGCGTGGCGACCTGGAACTGCCGTACGGCTCGGCCGGGCTGATGGTGGGCGTCAACCGGCACGGCAACGCCGTCACCGTCCGGCTGTTCCGGCCGGAGAGCACCCGGGTGATGCTCGTCGGCGGGGTACGCGCCGCCCAACTGGTCACCATGCGTGCGATGGCGCTCGGCGCCCGCGTGGTCGTTCAGACGGCCCGACCGGCCGCCTGGGAGCCGTTCGTCCGCGGCGTCGGCCGGCCGGGCGGGACGATCCCCCTGGTGCCACCGGGGCGGCCGGTGCAGGGCGAGCCGGCGACGCCACTGGCCCCGCTGCTCGTGGTGCTGGATGCGCCAGCCCCGCCCGCCGGGCCGCGCCCGGGGGCCGCATGGCAGGCCACGCTGCTCGTACGCGACGAGTTGACCCCGGCCGACGCGGACGCGCTGGGCCGGGCCGACCTGGCGGTGTTGCAGCCGTTGCGCCGGGCGGAGGCGGCGGTCGCGGGGGCCGCGCTGGGGCTCGGCGACTCCGCGGAGTGGCTGACCCGGATCCGGCACGACATGGTGGCGGTGGTGAATCGGCGCGCCCTGCGCTGGGCGCTGCTGGCCTGCACCCCGATCGAGGCGCAACTGATCGGCCGTCCGGTTCGGAGCTGAGAGACGGAGCAGACCCGACCGGCGACGGAGGTGCTCCGACGTGGATGATCTCGCGGGTTCCGCCCACGCGCCGGCCATGGCACCATGCCCGCCATGGGTTTTCTGAAAGGTCTACTGATCCGGGTCGGCGCCACGGCGGTGGCCTTCTGGCTGGCCACGCTGGTCATCCCCGGCATCTCCCTGCACGCGGACACGGTCACCGACACGGTGCTCACGTTGATCCTCGTCGCGATCATCTTCGGCGTGGTCAACGCCGTGCTCCAGCCGATCATCAAGGTCGTCGGCTGTGGCTTCTACCTGCTCACCCTCGGCCTGATCGCGCTGGTGGTCAACGGCCTGCTCTTCCTGCTCACCGGCTGGATCGCGGACCAGGTGGGGCTGCCCTTCGACGTTGACGGTTTCTGGCCGGCGGCGGTGCTGGGCGCGCTCTTCGTCGGCGTCGTCACCTGGATCCTCGGCGCCATCCTCGACCGAGACTGACCCCGGCCCCGCGTCCCGCCACCCGACCCCTTCGATCCTGGGTAGTTGCCGGTCCACCGGACGGTGACTACCCAGGATCCGAGGGACAGTGTGGCCATATTGCGGGAATTGGCTGCTGAGCCGGACGGGTGGGCGGACTAGCGTCGCAAGGGTGTTCACCCTTACCCGTGACGACGGCTACCTGATCAGCACCGACCCGGACCGGCTCGATCTGGACCTGGTGCACACCTGGCTCTCCACCGACGCGTACTGGGCGCTGGGGCGGGACCGCGAGACGGTCGCGCGGGCGTTCGCCGGCTCCCTCGGGTTCGGCGTGTTCCGTCCGGTGGACGGCCGGCAGGTCGCCGTCGCCCGGGTGGTCACCGACCGGGCCACCTTCGCCTGGCTGTGCGACGTCTACGTCGACCGGGCCGAGCGGGGTCGCGGGCTGGGCATCTGGTTGTCCGGCGCGGTCCGCGATCACCTCGCCGCGTTGGGCGTACGCCGGATCGTGCTGGCCACCAACGACGCGCACGGGGTGTACGCGAAGGTCGGCTTCGCCCCGGTGCGGACCGACCGGTTGATGGAACTCGACCACCGTGAGCCGCCCGTGAGCCCGCTCACCGGCAAGGACCAGCAGGCCGATCCGCCCCTTACGGTAGAGGCGTGACGCCGCTTCGTCTCGGATACCTCTACGGCCTCGGTGCGTACCTGCTGTGGGGGTTCTTTCCGCTCTACTTCAAGCTGCTACGCCCGACCGGACCGTTGGAGATCCTGGCCCATCGCGTGGTCTGGTCCGTCGCGTTCGTGGCCCTGCTGCTCGCCGCGATGCGCAACATCGGCTTCCTGAAGGCCCTGCGGCGCCGGCCCCGGGCGCTGGCGGGGATCGGTGCCGCCGCGGCCCTGATCGCCGTCAACTGGTTCACCTACATCTACGGCGTCAACTCCGACCGGGTGGTGGAGACCGCCCTCGGGTACTTCATCAACCCGCTGGTGGTGGTGCTGCTCGGAGTGCTGGTGCTACGCGAGCGGCTGCGCCGGGCGCAGTGGATCGCACTGGGCGTCGGTGCGCTGGCGGTGGCCGTGCTCACCGTCGACTACGGCCGGCTGCCGTACCTCGCGCTCACCCTGGCGTTCACCTTCGGCGGGTACAGCCTGGTGAAGAAGCGGCTCGCCCTGCCCGCCGCAGAGGGCCTGTTCGTCGAGTCGGCCGTGCTGTCGCTGCCCGCGCTGGCCTTCCTCGGCTGGCTCATGGCCACCGGTGACGCCACGTTCGGGCACGTCTCGGCCGGGCACACCGTGCTGCTGGTGCTGGCCGGCGCACTGACCGCCGTCCCGCTGTTGCTCTTCGCCGGGGCCGCCAACCGACTCCCGCTGACCTCCCTGGGCATGCTCCAGTACGTGGCGCCGATCCTCCAGCTCGGCTGCGCGGTGCTGGTCTTCCACGAGCCGATGCCCCCGGCCCGCCTGGCCGGCTTCGTCCTGGTCTGGCTCGCCCTGATCGTCTTCACCGTCGACGCCCTCCGCCACGCCCGGCAGACTCGTCGCTCGCGCCCGGCCACCGCGCCGTCCCCGGTCGCCGTCCAGGCCGCCCGCTGAGGTCGAGCCCCTGGCCGCCGGTCAGCGGTCAGCGGACGTCGTAGGCGAGGACCGGGGTGCCGTCGGCGCGGAGCAGTTCCAGGCGGACGAGTTCGGCGTTGGTGAACCGGGTCGCGCCGGTGATTCGCAGGTCGTCGCCGGGAGCCGCCCGCCAGGAGCCGATCTGCTCCTTCGTGCCGTCCGCCGCGTGCGCCACCAGTAGGAAGGCGTGCGCCTGAGCGTAGCCGGCCCGCTCGTCGTACCCGCAGTGCATGGTCACCTGGGTGCCCCAGTCGGTACCGGTCAACCCGATCTCGGCGTGCACCGGCACCGTCCCGGCCACCGGCTCCATCTCGACCATCCGCACCTGGGCCACCGGCGACGTGCCGGGCTGGCCGGGCAGCGTCATCGCCACGCCGAAGCCGACGACCAGGGCGAACGCGGCCGCAGCCAGGCCGGTGACCGCGTACCGCAGCCGGTTTGCCTGCCGCTCGCGGCGCCGGCGCTCCCGCGCGGCGTCGAGCAGCTCGGGCACCCGGGGGTTCTCCGGCGCCGGGAGGAACTGCTCCAGGCTGGCCGGGTCCAGCCGGCCGAGCAGGCCGGGCAGGACGGCGATCTCGGACACCGACTGCTGGCAGGCGGGGCAGTCGACGAGGTGCCGCTCATAGGCCGCGCGGTCTGCGGGAGCCAGGGCGCCCAGCACGTACGCGCCATCGTCGTACGCGAACTCGCAGCGATTCATCCGGTCACCCCCATCTCGGCCAGGACCAACCGTAGTGAGCGCAACGCGTAGTGGGTGCGGGACTTGACCGTGCCCGGTGGCACGCCCAGTCGGGACGCCGCCTCCGCGACCGACCGCCCCTGGTAGAAGCACTCGACCAGCACGTCGCGGTGCGAGGGGCTGAGCCGGTTGAGCGCCTCCGCGACCGTCCACGCCTCGACGGCGCGTTCCGTCTCGTCGACGACCTCCGGCGGCTCGGGCAGTTCGTCGGTGTAGACCTCACCGACCCGGGTCGACCGCCGCCGCCAGGCGTCGATGGCCAGGTTGCGCGCGGTGGTGAACAGCCAGGCGCGCACCGAGCCGCGACGCGGGTCGAGCGACTCCGGGTGGCGCCAGGCCCGCAGCAGCGTCTCCTGCACCAGGTCCTCGGCCCGTTGCCGGTCGCCGTTGACCAGCCGCAGGGCGTGCGCGTAAAGCGCCTCGCCATGCTCGTCGTGCAGGGCGCGCAACAGGTGGGCATCGTGGTCGCTGATGGTTCTCTCCTCGCTCTCGGCGCGAGCGGGCGCGGCGTTACGGAGGGAGATACGTGCGGTCACGTCGATCGGTTCAGTCCCAGCTCAAACCCGGGATTCCCGACGCGGAGTTCACCGCTGGTTCACATCGACGCCGACCCACGCTCACCGCGCCCTCCTAGCGTCCGGCAAGTACGGCGTCGGTGAGCTGCACCGGCGTGCACCGACCCTCAGGAGGCTCCTCCCCATGAGCGACCGTCCCCGGCTGCTCCCGCTGCTGAGCACGCCCCGCCATGGCAGCCGCGACGCCATGACCTGTCTCTACCGCTGCGCCAACGCGTGTGACCACCCGGTTCCCAACACCTCCGACAACGAGTACTTCGGTGACCTGGTGAACGCCGAGGTCTCCCGCCGCGGCGTGGTCCGCGCCGGGGCGGTCGGCGCACTGGTACTCGGGTTCGGCGGTGCGGCCGGCGCGCTGGCGGGCACCGGCGCGGCCGCCGCAGCGCCGAGTTCCTCCCCGGTGGTGCCCGAGGCCACCGCGTTCAACGCCGCTGGCCGTGGCGTCGGCAACGGCGCGCTGACCTTCAAGCCGATCCCGCCGAACACTCTGGACACCTTCGTCGTGCCCAACGGGTACGACCACGCCGTGGTGATCCGCTGGGGCGACCCGGTGGTGCCGGGCGCGCCGGCGTTCAACCTGCACCGGCAGACCGCCGCCGCGCAGGCCAAGCAGTTCGGCTACAACAACGACTTCGTCGGTGTGCTGCCGCTGGACAAGGGCGGCAAGCGGGCGCTGCTCGTGGTCAACCACGAGTACACCAACGAGAACCTGATGTTCCCCGGCTTCACCAGCCAGGACGCGCTCACCGTCGAGCAGGTGGAGGTGGCGATGGCGGCGCACGGCATGTCAGTGGTGGAACTCGAGCGGGTGGCCGGCACCGGCCAGTGGCGGCCCGTCAGCTCGGGCCGCCGCCCGTACAACCGCCGGGTCGACGCGCTGAGCAGCACCTTCGACCTGACCGGCCCGGTCGCCGGCTCCGACTTTGTGAAGACCGCCGCCGACCCGAAGGGCCGCACGGTCATCGGCACGCTGAACAACTGCGCCGGTGGCGTGACCCCCTGGGGCACCGTGCTCTCCGGCGAGGAGAACTTCAACCAGTACTTCGTCGGCGGCGACGCCGCGCCGGAGGCGGACAAGCCCCGGCTGGCCCGCTACGGCATCAGCACCTCTGCCCGCTACCCGAGTGACAGCCGCAAGTGGGACCGGGCAGCCGCCCGCTTCGACCTCGCCAAGCACCCGAACGAGGCCAACCGGCACGGCTGGATCGTCGAGATCGACCCGTACGACCCGGAGAGCCGGCCGCGCAAGCACACCGCGATGGGCCGGTTCAAGCACGAGGGCGCGAACGTCATCGTCGCCAAGAGCGGGCACGTGGTCGCGTACATGGGCGACGACGAGCGCTTCGACTACCTCTACAAGTTCGTCTCGGACAAGAAGTTCATGAAGGGCAACTCCTGGGTCGCCCGCAAGCACAACCTGACGCTGCTGGAGTCCGGCACCCTGTACGTCGCCAAGCTCGACCAGACCAGCGCCGACGAGATCGACGGCTCCGGCAAGCTGCCCAGCGACGGCGCCTTCAACGGCAAGGGCCGCTGGATCAAGCTGGTCAGCGGTAACCGCTCGTACGTGGACGGGATGACCGCCGCCGAGGTGCTCACCTTCACCCGCTTCGCCGGCGACAAGATCGGGGCGACCAAGATGGACCGCCCGGAGGACGTCGAGCCGAGCCTGCACACCGGCAAGGTGTACGTGGCGCTGACCAACAACACCAACCGGGGCGTCGGCAGCAACCCGAAGCCGGACGAGGCCAACCCGCGTACCGCCAACCGGCACGGGCAGATCCTGGAGCTGGTCGAGGACCGCGGGGACAACACCGCCGAGGGGTTCACCTGGTCGCTGCCGATCGTCTGCGGCGACCCGGCGGACCCGGCCACCTACTTCTCCGGGTACGACAAGACCAAGGTCTCGCCGATCTCCTGCCCGGACAACGTGGCCTTCGACGCCACCGGCAACCTCTGGATCTCCACTGACGGCAACGCCCTGGGCAGCAACGACGGTCTCTTCGCCACGGCGACCGAGGGGCCGGAGCGGGGCCACCTGAAGCAGTTCCTCACGGTGCCGTACGGCGCGGAGACCTGCGGCCCGTTCATCACCGGCGACAACCGTTCGCTCTTCGTCGCCGTGCAGCACCCGGGCGAGATCACCGGTGCCACGGTGGAGAACCCGGCGTCCACCTGGCCGGACGGCGACTACGCCAAGCCGGGCGTGGTGGTGACCTGGCGGCTGGACGGCGGACCGGTCGGTAGCTGACCCCGCCCCGGTATCCGCGCCGGCCGCTCCGCGACGGCCCTCTCCCCACCAGGGAGGGGGCCGTCGCGGTTCACCTGCTTCGGGCTCAGCCGGCTGGCGCCGCCGGTGTTCCCCTGGCCGAGGTCAGTTCTCGGCGGCGAGGCCGTCGGCGATCGCGCGGGCGGCGGTGAGCAGCTTCGACCGGACCACCCGGGCGGAGGTCATCATCTCGCTGGCCGGCAACGCGCAGGCCAGCACCGTCCGCCGCTCCATGTCCTTGTCCGGGCTGATCAGAACCGCGGCGCAGGCCACCCCCTGCCGGAACTGGCCCATCTCCAGCTGCATCCCGCGCCGATCCCCGGCCGCCAGGTCGACCTCGAAGGCTTCCGGGGTGGTGAGGGTGGCGCTGGTGAACGGGCGCATGCCGTACTCCCGCAGATAGCGGTGGCGCTGCTCACCGGTGAGCGTGGCGAGCAGGGCCTTGCCCAGCGCGGTCGCGTGCGCCCCCTCGTCGAACCCCGGGACGAGGTCCTCCAGGTACGGTGACCGGTTCCCCTCGGCCACGGCGGTGACCGCCACCTGGCCGCCCACGAACCGGCCGAGGTAGTGGCTCCAGCCGGTCTCCAGCGCGGCCCGGCGCAGGCTCTCCCCGACCGCCGGTGAGCCCCGGAACGCGGCGACCAGTTCGCGGTAGCGGTCGGCCACCTCCAGGCCCACGATGTACGTGCCGTCCTCCCGGCGGATCACGTAGCCCTCGTACGCGAGGGTGCGGACCAGGTGGTAGGTGGTGGCCACGGTCAGCTCGCAACGCCGGGCGATCTGTTTCACCGTCAACCCTCGCGGGGCACGACCGACCGACTCGAGCACTCGAAGCGCGCGGGAGACACTTCGGATCAGGTCCGAAGGTTCCGCCAGGGGGTCACGCACAACCACCTCCGCCACCGGGGACTTACACCATATGAAAAAGCGGCCCGCCGCGAAACGCCTGGCGGGTGACGGATCCAAGATCATCCCGCACGGGAAGTGACGTCGGCCGCACTTTGCGTCGCCGAACTGTTGCTGGCATAGGTTTGCCCCACCATGACCCACACCGCCCCTGCTCGCAGTCCGGCAGCCGCCACCCGGCCCATCCGGGCCAGCGCCATCGCCGTCGCCGTCACCATCGCCTGCGTCCTGCCGGTCTTCCTGGTCGGCGGTCTCGCCGTGCAGATGCGGGAGGATCTGGGCTTCTCCCCCGCCGGGCTGGGGCTCGTCGTGTCGGTCTACTTCGGGGTCGGGGCACTCGCCTCGGTCCCCTCCGGAGCGCTGGTCGAACGGTGGGGCGGTGCCGTGGTGGCCCGCGCCGGCATCCTGATCTCCGCCGGCTGCCTGCTCGCCGTGGCGGCGCTGGCCCGGTCGTACCCGATGCTGGTCGGCCTGCTGGCCGTGGCCGGTACCGCGAACGCGCTCGGCCAACTCTCCAGCAACGTGCTGCTGGCCCGGCACGTACCGGCGCGGCGGCAGGGCCTGTCGTTCGGCGTCAAGCAGGCGGCCATCCCGGTCTCCACCCTGCTGGCCGGCGCGGCGGTACCCGCCCTCGCGCTCACCGCCGGCTGGCGCTGGGCGTTCGTGGCCGCCGCCGGCGCCGCGCTGGCCGCCCTGCCGGTGGTACCCGCACAGGGCCCGCGACCGCCCCGCCGGCCCGCCGGACGCGCCGGCAACGCGACCATGGGGCTGGTCGTCGTCGGGTTGGCCGCGACGCTCGCTGCGGGCGCGGCGAACGCGCTGGGCACCTTCGTGGTCGACGCCACCGTCGACCGTGGCCTTGAGCCGGCCCTCGCCGGGCTCACCCTGACCCTCGGCAGCGCGGTCTGCGTGGCCGCCCGGCTCGGCGTGGGTTGGCTGGCCGACCGCCGCTCTGGTGGGCACGTGTCCCTGATCGCCGTCCTGCTGGTGACCGGCGCGGTCGGGTTGGGCCTGCTCGCGATGGCCGGCCCCGGGCCGCTGGTGCTCGGCGTGCTGCTCGGCTTCGGCCTGGGCTGGTCATGGCCGGGGCTGATGAACTTCGCAGTCGTCCGGCTGCATCCCCAGGCGCCGGGCGCCGCCACCTCGATCACCCAGACCGGGGTGTACGCCGGTGGCTGCCTCGGCCCGCTCGTCCTGGGTCCCCTGGCCGCCGGGGCGGGCTACCCCACCATGTGGCTCACGGCCGCGGTCGCCATGCTCGCCGCCGCCGCCCTCATGCTCGCCGCCACCCGACTCCTCCCCACCCCCGCCCCGACCCTCGCCCAGGCGGGTTGATCATGAGGTTAGCGGGTGTTTTGGAGATCAAACCGCCCGCCAACTTCATGATCGACGCGGTAACCCCCAGAGGTCAGCTGGTGCGGTCGGCTATGTGGTCGCAGAGGGATTCGAGGGCTCGGCGGGCGGGGATGTTCGGCAGGGGGGCCAGTTGGGCGCGGGCGTCCTCGGCGTAGCTGCGGACGGTCTCCCGGGCGCGCTTAAGCGCCGGGCTCTCGCGGAGCAGGCCGAGCGCCTCGGCGTGCAGCGCGTCGTCGGTCAGCGGACCGGTGGCCAGGATCTCCCGCAGCCGCACCGAGGCCGCGTCGGCGTCGTCGGACGCGAGAGCGTAGAGCACCGGCAGTGTCGGCACGCCCTCCCGCAGGTCGGTGCCGGGCGTCTTGCCCGACTCCGCCGACTCGCTGGCGATGTCGAGCAGGTCGTCGGAGAGCTGAAACGCCACCCCGATGGTCTCGCCGTACCCGGCCAGCGCCGCCACGTGCTCCGGCGCGCACCCGCCGAACAGGGCGCCGAAGTGCGCGCTGGTGGCGATCAGCGAACCGGTCTTCTCCGCGATCACCCGGAGGTAGTGGGTCACCGGATCGTCGCCGGCGTGCGGACCGACGGTCTCGGCGATCTGACCGTGCACCAGCCGGGCGAAGGTACGCGCCTGCAGGCGTACCGCCTCTGGGCCCAGCTCGGCGGCGACGTCCGCGGCCCGGGCGAAGAGGTAGTCACCGACCAGAATGGCCACCGAATTGGTCCACCGGGAGTTGGCGCTCGGCGCACCCCGGCGCACCGGGGCCTCGTCCATCACGTCGTCGTGGTACAGCGTGGCCAGATGGGTCAGTTCGACCACCACGGCCGCCGACACGACCTCCGCGCGGGACGGGTCGCCGAACTGGGCGCCCAGGGCCACCAGCAGCGGCCGGAACCGCTTGCCGCCGGCCTCCACCAGATGGCGGGCGGCCTCGGTCACGAACGGGTCGGCACTGGCGACGCTGTCCCGCAGTTCCGCCTCGACGGACGCCAGCAGACCCAGCACGGATTCCTCGGTGCTCGGGTCGGCGAGGTAAAGGCCGAGCGCACTGAACTGACCTGCGCCGCGCCGGCTCGGGCGGTCACCGAAGCCGGTGACACCTGAACGCTCGCCACCCCTAATCACCACGTCTCCACCATGCCACACGCCGTCTACCTGCACCGGACCGGGGATACGCGGCGGGGGCCGGCCCACAGGCGTGGGCCGGCCCCCCCGATCGACAGCCGTCGGCGCTACCGGACGAAGTCCGCAGCGCCGGTGGCCAGGTCGAGCAGCGGCCCCGGGGCGACACCGAGCGCCAGGGTGGCGATCACACCGATCACCAGCGCCGCCGAGGTCAGCCCACCGGGCACGGTGACCGTCGGGGTCGACTCGCCCGGCTCGGAGAGCCACATCATCACCACGACCCGCAGGTACGGGAAGGCCAGCACCATGCTGGTCAGCACACCGGCGATCACCAGCCACGTCTGTCCACCGTCCAGGGCCGGGGCGAAGACGGCGAACTTGCTGGTGAAGCCGCTGGTCAGCGGAATACCGGCGAAGGCGAGCAGGATGAAGGTGAACACCGAGGCGTAGAGCGGCGACCGCCGGCCCAGCCCGGCCCAACGGGACAGGTGGGTGGCCTCCCCGTCGGCGTCGCGCACCAGGGTCACCACGGCGAACGCGGCGAGCACCGTGAAGCCGTACGCCACCAGGTAGAACATGGTGCCGGAGAGCCCGTCGCGTCCCGGCGCCAGCACCCCGACCAGCAGGTACCCGGCGTTGGCGATGGAGGAGTAGGCGAGCAGCCGCTTGATGTCGGTCTGGGTCACCGCGAACACCGCGCCGACCAGCATGGTGAGCACCGCCACCGCGCCGAGCACCGGAGTGAAGTCCCACCGCGCCCCCTCGAAGGCGACGTGGAACACCCGCAGCAGGGCACCGAAGGCGGCGACCTTGGTGCAGGCCGCCATGAAGCCGGTCACCGGGGTCGGCGCGCCCTGGTACACGTCGGGCGTCCAGACGTGGAACGGTGCGGCGGCCGCCTTGAACAGCAGCCCGATGGCGACCAGCGCCATGCCGGCGAAGAGCAGCACCGGGCTCGCGGTGGAGTTGGCCACGGCCGCGTGGATGGTGGCGAAGTCGACCCCGGCGGCGCGGTCGCCCAGTCCCGCGGTGAAGCCGTAGATCATGGCCAGCCCGAACAGGAAGAAGGCCGAGGCGTACGCGCCGAGCAGGAAGTACTTCATCGCCGCCTCCTGGCTCAGCAGACGCCGACGGCGGGCCAGCGCGCAGAGCAGGTAGAGCGGCAGCGAGAAGACCTCGAGCGCGATGAACATGGTCAGCAGGTCGTTCGCCGACACGAAGATCAGCATGCCGCCGACAGCGAAGGTGAGCAGCGGGTAGACCTCGCCGGCACCGCCCGCCTTCTCGGCCTGCCGCCGGTCGTCCGGCGAGTCGGCGGTGATCGCGGCCTGCGCGACGAAGGCGCCACCCCGCTCGATCGCCCGCTCACCGACCAGCAGCAACGCCATCGCGGCCAGGACCAGGATCGCGCCCTGGAGGAACAGCGTCGGCCCGTCGATGGCGATCACCCCGATGGTGATCACCCGCTTGTCGGCGTTGAGCACCACCATGGTCAGCGCGGCCAGCAGCGCCAGCAGCGCCAGCGGCAGCTGGATGGGGTGCCGCAGCCGCCGGGGCACGAACGCCTCGACCAGCACCCCGAGCACCGCCGCGCCCATCATGATCAGGATCGGCGCGAGTGCCGCGTAGTCGATCGGCGGCAGTACAAACTCGGTCACCGGACCAACCTTTCGTTCGTCGCGCCCGCACGCAGCACGTCGGTGAGGACTGTCGTGCTCACCGGCCCGCCTCCTGGACGGTGTCTACCGACGGGGCCGGGTCGGTCCGGCCGACGTCCTCCATGGTCGCCTGGATGGCGGGGTTGATCACGTCCGTCACCGGCTTCGGGTAGAAGCCGAGCAGCACGATCAGCGCGATCAGCGGTGCGACCACGACCTTCTCGCGCAGGTTGAGGTCACGCTTCATCCCGTCGATCCCGGTCAGCGCCGGGTTCAGGGTGCCCTGCGTGGTGCGCTGCACCATCCACAGCACGTACGCCGCGGCCAGGATGATGCCCAGCGTGGCGATCACCGCGACCGGCTTGTTCACCGTGAAGGTGCCGATCAGCACCAGGAACTCGGAGACGAACGGCGCGGTACCGGGCAGCGCCAGCGAGGCTAGACCGGCGAAGAAGAGCACCCCGGCCAACACCGGGACCAGCTTGCCGGCGCCACCGAAGTCGCTGACCAGCGCCGAGCCACGACGCGCGATCAACATGCCCACCACCAGGAAGAGCAGGCCGGTGGCGAGCCCGTGGTTGACCATGTAGAGCACTGCACCGGTGCCGGCCTGGGTGGTGAAGGCGAAGATGCCTACGCCGATGAAGCCGAAGTGGGCGATCGACGTGTACGACACCAGCCGCTTCAGGTCGTTCTGCCCGACCGCCAGCAGCGCGGCGTAGATGATGCCGATCACCGCCAGCGCCAGCGCCCACGGCGCGAACCACTGGGCCGCGTCCGGGAACAGCGGCAGGCAGTAGCGCAGGATGCCGAAGGTGCCGACCTTGTCCAGCACGCCGACCAGCAGCGCGGCGGCACCGGCCGGCGCCGCGCCACCGGCGTCCGGCAGCCAGGTGTGGAACGGGAAGAACGGTGCCTTGATCGCGAAGGCGATGAAGAACCCGAGGAACAGCCAGCGCTCGGCACCGGTGGAGATGTCCACCTCCGACAGCGCCACCCAGTCGAAGGTCTTACCGCCGACCACCCACAGGCCGATCACCGCGGCCAGCATGAACAGGCCGCCGACGAGCGAGTAGAGGAAGAACTTGACCGCCGCGTACTGCCGCTGGTGGCCGCCGTAGCTGCCGATCAGGAAGTACATCGGCACCAGCATGACCTCGAAGAACACGTAGAACAGGAAGACGTCGGCGGCGGCGAAGACGCCGATCATCGTGCATTCGAGGACGAGCAGCAGCGCGAAGTAGACCGGCACGGAGCGCTTCGACGACTCCGCGTCGTGCCAGGAGGCCAGGATCACCAGCGGCACCAGCACCGCGATCAGCATCAGCATGACCAGCGCGATGCCGTCGGCGGCGAAGGTGAAGTTGACGCCCCAGTTCGGGATCCACGGGTACGACTCGCGGAACTGGAACCGGTCGCCACCGACCTGGAAGGTCACCCACATGACCACGGACAGCGCCAGCACCAGCAGGGACCAGCCGAGCGCCACCTGCTTGGCCAGCACCGGCCGGCTGCGCGGCAGGAGGGCGACCACCACGGCGCCGACCAGCGGCGCCACGGTGAGCACCGAGAGGAACGGGAAGTCGGACATTACGCGGCCTTACCTCCGTCGTCGATGCGCGGTCCGCCGGCGACGGCCGCCTGAAGGTCGATCACGCCAACCACCCCGCCTGTACTGCCAGGAACGCGGCCACCACGAGCAGTGCGCCGGTCAGGATCGAGGTGGCGTACGACCGGACGAAGCCGGTCTGCAGCCGCCGAAGCCGGCCCGATCCGCCACCGACCCCTGCGGCCAGGCCGTTGACCAGCCCGTCGATTCCCCGGTTGTCCAGGTAGACAAGTGCCCGGGTGAGGAAGATGCCCGGCTTCTCGAAGACCGCCTCGTTGACCGTGTCGGTGTAGAGGTTCTTGCGGGCGGCGGTGACCACCACGCCGGCCGGCTGCGGCGCGGTCGCCGTGCCGTTGCGGAACACGTACCAGGCCAGCGCCGCACCGAGCACGGTGATCCCCAGCGCGAGCGTGGTGATGGCGGCGTGCCCCAGCGCCCCCTGGTGGTGCTCCTCCGCGGCTTCCAGGCCGCCGGTGCCGGTAAGCCATTCCGGGACCGAGGTGGCCAGCAGCCAGCCGGCGCCGAGCGAGCCGACCGCGAGCAGGATCAGCGGGATCGTCATCAGCGGCGGGGACTCGTGCGGGTGCTCGATGTCCTCGGTCCACCGCTTCGGCCCGTGGAAGGTCAGGATGAACAGCCGGGTCATGTAGAACGCGGTCAACCCGGCGCCGAGCAGCGCGGCACCACCGAACAGCCAGGCCGACCAGCCCTCGCGGGCGAACGCCGCGACGACGATCGGCTCCTTGGACCAGAAGCCGGAGAACGGGTACATGCCGATGATGGCGAGCCAACCGGCCCCGAACGTCAGCCAAGTGATCTTCATGTACTTCGACAGCCCGCCGAAGCGGCGGATGTCCACCTGGTCGTTCATGCCGTGCATGACCGAGCCGGCACCGAGGAACATGTTGGCCTTGAAGAAGCCGTGCGCCAGCAGGTGCACGATGGCCAGCGCGTACGCCGCGCCGCCCAGGCCGACGCCGAGGAACATGTAGCCGATCTGGCTCACCGTCGACCAGGCCAGCACCCGCTTGATGTCGTCCTTGGCGCAGCCGATGATGGCGCCGATCAGCAGGGTCAGCGCGCCGACGCTGACCACCACGAGTTGCAGGGTGTGGTTCGCCGAGAAGATCACGTTGGACCGGGCGATCAGGTAGACGCCTGCGGTGACCATCGTCGCGGCGTGGATGAGCGCCGACACCGGGGTCGGACCCTCCATCGCGTCCGGCAACCAGGCGTGCAGCGGGAACTGGCCGGACTTACCGGTCGCGCCGAGCAGCAGGAGCAGGCCGAGCACCAACACGGTGCCGCCGGCCAGCGCGCCGACGTTGCTGAACACCTCGTCGTACTGAGTGGTGCCCAGGGTGGCGAACATGATGAAGATCGCGATCGCCAGGCCGGCGTCGCCGACCCGATTCATCAGGAACGCCTTCTTACCGGCGGTCGCCGCGCTCGGCCGGTCGGTCCAGAAGCTGATCAGCAGGTACGACGCCAGACCGACGCCCTCCCAGCCGAAGTACAGCATCACGTAGTTGTTGCCGAGGACCAGCAGCAGCATGGCCGCGACGAACAGGTTGAAGTAGGCGAAGAACCGCCGCCGGCCTGGGTCGTGCGCCATGTACTCGACGGCGTACAGGTGGATCAGGGAGCCCACGCCCGTGATCAGCAGGACGAAGACCCCGGCCAGCGGGTCGAACAGCAGGCCGAAGTCGACGTGCAGGCCGCCGACCGCGATGAAGTCCCACAGGCTCAGCTCGACCGACTTGTTCTCCAGACCACGCAGACTGAAGAAGGAGGCCAGACCGAGCAGGAACGCGGCCCCGATGGAGGCCACCCCGAGCCAGTGCCCCCAACGGTCGGCCCGCTTGCCGAGCAGCAACAGCACCGCCGCGCTGACCAGCGGGATCGCCACCAGCAGCCAGACGCTGCTCAGCAGCCCGTCGGCCGTCGCGTACACGACGGTCTCGGCCGGAGCAGCCTGGGCGTACGTCAAGATTTCGTCCACCGGTGGGCCCCTCTAGTACTTCAGCAGGTTGGCGTCGTCGACGCTGGCGGAGCGCCGGGTGCGGAAGATCGCCATGATGATGGCCAGCCCGACCACGACCTCGGCCGCCGCCACCACCATCACGAAGAACGCCATGATCTGGCCGTTGAGGTCACCGTTCATCCGGCTGAAGGTGACCAGCGCCAGGTTGGCCGCGTTGAGCATCAACTCGACGCACATGAACAGCACGATCGCGTTGCGCCGGACGAGCACCCCGGCGGCGCCGATGGTGAACAGCACCACGGCGAGGACCAGGTAGTAGTTCGGCTCGACCGAGAAGAAGTCGCTCACTTTTCAGTGCCCTTCAGCGTGGTCTCCTCGGCGGTCAACTCACGCACCGGAAGGATGTCCGGCGTGCTCCGGTCACTCAGCCGCCCGTCGGGCAGGCGGGCCGGGGTGGCGACCGACGAGGAGGTGGCGAAGACACCCGGGCCGGGCTTCGGGCCGGGGTAGTTGCCGGGTACGAAGCGGGCCTTCATGGTGGCCACCTGGTCGCGCTTGTCCTCCTTGCGCCGCTCGACGTGCGCGAGGATCATGCCGCCGATGGTGGCGGTGATCAGCAGCGCCGCGGTCAGCTCGAACGCGAAGACGAAGTCGGTGAAGAGCAGTCGGGCGATGCCCTGCACGTTGCCGCCCGCGTTGGCCTGCTCCAGACCGATCGCTGCGGTGCCCTGCGTGGCCCGGTAGACCCCGCTGCCGAGCAGGCCGGCGAAGCCGACGCCCAGCCCGATCGCGGCGAGCCGCTGGCCGCGTAGCACCTCGATCAGCGAATCGGAGGCGTCCCGGCCGACCAGCATCAGCACGAACAGGAACAGCATCATGATGGCGCCGGTGTAGACGATGATCTGCACCATGCCGATGAACGGCCCGGCCTGGAGCACGTAGAACACGCCCAGGCTGAGCATGGTCAGCACCAGCCAGAGCGCCGAGTGCACCGCGTTGCGTGCCGCGATCATGCCGATCGCACCGGCCAGCGCCAGCGGGGCGAGGATCCAGAAGGTCACTGCCTCGCCGCCGGAGACCGCACCCGCGGCGGCGAGCACCGTCGACGTGGTCATGCCGTCTCTCCCTTTTCCGCCGCGGCCCGCTGGGCAGCCTGCTCCGCACCGGGGAAGGTGACGCCCGGGTGCTCGTCCAGCTGGTAGCGGCCCGGACCCATCGGCGAACGCTCGGCCCCGGCGGAGGTACCCGGGTTGGTCAGGCCGCCGACGTAGTAGTCCTTCTCGCTGTCACCCAGCCGCATCGGGTGCGGCGGCTGCTCCATCCCGGGCAGCAGCGGCGCGAGCAGCTGCTCCTTGGTGAAGATCAGGTCCTGCCGGTTGTCCCGGGCCAGCTCGTACTCGTTGCTCATGGTCAACGAGCGGGTCGGGCAGGCCTCGATGCAGAGGCCGCAGAAGATGCACCGGGCATAGTTGATCTGGTAGACGCTGGCGTACCTCTCACCCGGCGAGAAGCGCTGCTCGTCGGAGTTGTCGCCGCCCTCGACGTAGATCGCGTCCGCCGGGCAGGCCCAGGCGCACAGCTCACAGCCGATGCACTTCTCCAGCCCGTCCGGGTGCCGGTTGAGGATGTGCCGCCCGTGGTAGCGCGGCGCCGGCTTCGGCGGGGAGAACGGGTAGTCGGTGGTGACGACCTTCCTGAACATGTGCGAGAAGGTGACCCCGAAGCCCTTGAACGTTCCGGTGATCGCGCCCACGTCACACCTCCTCAGAGTCCTGGCCGGCGGGAACGTTGGCCGGCTCCCGCTCGGCGACCATGCGCCGGGTGCGCGGGCTCGGTGGTACCTGCAGATCCATCGGGGGCAGCGGGAAGCTGCCCTGCGGCCGGTTCTCGACCTGCTCGGCGAGGGTCGGCTGCGGCTGCGGCTTGCGGTTCGGCCAGAACAGCGCGGCGATCAGCACGATGCCGGCCGGGATGCCGATGGCGATCAGGCGGCTCCTGGTGTCCCAGTCGCCGATGGTGCGGAACCAGGCGAGGGCCACGATCCAGACCAGACTGACCGGGATCAGCACCTTCCAGCCGAGGCGCATGAGCTGGTCGTAGCGGAGTCGGGGCAGCGTGCCGCGCAGCCAGACGAAGACGAAGACCAGCAGGATGACCTTGCCGAAGAACCAGAGCAGCGGCCACCAGCCCGTGTTGGCTCCCGACCACACGGAGATCGGCCACGGCGCGTACCAGCCGCCGAAGAAGAGCGTCACCGTGAAGGCCGACATGGTCACCATCGCGACGTACTCGCTGAGCATGATCAGCGCGAACTTCAGCGAGCTGTACTCCGTCATGAAGCCGGCCACCAGCTCCGACTCCGCCTCGGGCAGGTCGAACGGCGGCCGGTTGGTCTCGCCGACGATGGAGATGAAGAAGACGACGAAGCTGGGGAAGAGCAGCACCGCGTACCAGCCCGGCGTCCAGATGTCGGTGCCGAACAGAGTCACCTGGGTGCCGTTGCCCTGGGCGGCCACGATCTCCGAGGTGGACATCGTGCCGGAGAGCATGAACACGGCCACGATGGACAGCCCCAGCGCCACCTCGTAGGAGATCAGCTGGGCGCTGGAGCGCAGCCCACCGAGCAGCGGGTAGGTCGAGCCGGAGGCCCAGCCGGCGAGCACGATGCCGTACACCGCCATCGACGAGAGCGCGAGCACCACCAGCACCGCCACCGGCACGTCGGTGACCTGCAACGGCGTCTGGTGACCGAAGACGCTCACCATCGGGCC
Source organism: Micromonosporaceae bacterium KJ-029 (assembly GCA_005402585.1). Taxonomy (GTDB): domain Bacteria; phylum Actinomycetota; class Actinomycetes; order Mycobacteriales; family Micromonosporaceae; genus Micromonospora. Next base: position 185,671 of record BIFP01000068.1, read on the forward strand.
GAACGGGATCACCGACAGCGCGGTGACCGCACAGATCACCGAGATGGCCGGGGCGAAGAAGTAGATGACCTTGTCCGCCGACTTCGGGAGGATGTCCTCCTTGAAGGCCATCTTCAGGCCGTCGGCGAGCGTCTGCAGCAGGCCGAACGGGCCGAGCTGGTTGGGGCCGGGCCGCACCTGCATGAAGCCGACGACGCGCCGCTCGAACCAGACGCCGAGCAGCGTGCCGAGCAGTGCGACGAGGAAGGCGAAGACGATCTTGCCGAGGATCAGCCACCACGGATCGTGGCCGAAGTCGGTCAGCGACGGCGCCTGGGCAAGGAGCGTGTGACTCACTGGGCCCACCTTTCGTTCCCGACTGCGGGGCTCACTCGCTCCGCTCGTTCACTCCTCGCGCTCACTGGTTACCCCCGGAGGAGTTGAGTAGCGGGCCCGGACGGCCGGCCGCGTCGGCCGCCACCGGCTCGGTCGTGCCAGGCGCGGAGACCCGCACCACCGCGCCGGAGGTTGCGCCCAGGCTGCGCCGCACGGTCGAGCCGGGCGAGTTGGTGGGCAGCCAGACCACACCGTCCGGCATCTCGGTGATCGCCGCCGGGAGGGTCAGCGCCCCCCGGTCGGTGCCCACCGTCACCGGGTCGCCGTCGGCGACACCGAGCGCCTCCGCCGTGCCCTTGCCCAGCCGGACCACCGGCGGGCGGGCGGTGCCGCCCAGGTACTCGTCACCGTCGGTGAGGCTGCCCAGGTCGATCAGCTGGTGCCAGGTCGCCAGGACCGCCTCGCCGGTGCCCGGCGGCCGCACCGGCCCCGGCTCGACCGACGGGGCGGCGGGCGGCGTCATCCGGGTGGCCGGCAGGCCGCCCAGCTCGCGCCGGACGCTCAGCACGTCCCCGGTGCCGAGTCGGACGTTCAGCTGGGCCGCCAGCGCGTCGAGCACCCGGCCGTCGGTCATCGCGGCGGTGTCCAGCACCGCGTCGAAGGTACGCAGCCGGCCCTCCCAGTCCAGGAAGCTGCCGGCCTTCTCGACCACCGGCGCGACCGGCAGGACGACGTTCGCCCGACGGGTCACGGCGCTGGCCCGCAGCTCCAGGCTGACCAGGAACGGCACCGCGTCCAGGGCCTGCTCGGCCAGGCGCGGGTCGGCCAGGTCCGCCGGGTCCACCCCGGCCACCACCAGCGCGCCGAGCTGGCCCGCGGCGGCGGCGGCGAGGATGCCGTCGGTGTCCCGCCCGGCCTGGCTCGGGATCACCCCGGCCGGGATGTCCCATGCCTCGCCCAGCTCGGCGCGGGCGGCCGGCTCGGTGACCAGGCGCCCACCCGGCAGCAGGTTGGGCAGGCAGCCGGTGTCGACGGCGCCCCGGTCACCCGCGCGCCGCGGCACCCAGGCCAGCTTCGCCCCGGTACGCGCGGCCACCTCGGCCGCGGCGGAGAGGCCGCCCGGCACGGTGGCCAGCCGCTCACCGACGATCAGGATCGCGCCCTCGGTGCTCAGCGCCTCGGCGACCGTCGCGTGCTCGGCGAGCACGCCGGCCTCCTCGCCCGGCACCACCCGGGCCAGCTTGGCACCGAGCTTCTCCAGGCCGCGTGTGGCGAACGGCGCGATCGCGTACACCTTCAGCTTGCTCTTCAGGTACGCCTTGCGCAGCCGCAGGAAGAGGATCGGGCACTCCTCCTCCGGCTCCAAGCCGACCAGCACCACGGCGGGGGCGTTCTCCACGTCCGCGTAGCTGACGTCGGTGCTGCCGGCGACCGTGCTGGCCAGGAAGTCGGCCTCCTCGCGGGAGACCGGGCGGGCCCGGAAGTCGATGTCGTTGGTGTGCAGGGCGACCCGGGCGAACTTGGCGTACGCGTAGGCGTCCTCGACGGTCAGCCGACCGCCGGTCAGTACCGCCGAGCCCTGGCCACCGTCACGGGCGGCGCGGAGCCCCTCGGCGGCGACGCTGAGCGCCTCGCTCCAGGACGCCTCCCGCAGTTCCCCGGTGCGCTCGTCGCGGACCAGCGGGGTGGTGAGCCGGTCGGCGGCGCGGGCGTACTGGAAGCCCCACCGGCCCTTGTCGCAGTTCCACTCCTCGTTGACCTGCGGGTCGTCGCCGGCCAACCGGCGCAGCACCTTGCCCCGACGCCAGTCGGTGCGCTGGGCGCACCCGGCCGAGCAGTGCTCACACACGCTCGGGCTGGAGACCAGGTCGAACGGGCGGGCCCGGAACCGGTACTGGGTGCCGGTCAGCGCGCCCACCGGGCAGATCTGCACGGTGTTGCCGGAGAAGTACGAGTTGAACGGGACGTCCCCCTCGTCGCCCTCCTCGCCGTACGCCTCGTCCCGGTAGATGTTGATCTCCTCGGCCGACGAGCGGTTCATCAGATCGATGAACTTGTCGCCCGCGATCTCCTCGGAGAACCGGGTGCAGCGCTGGCAGAGCACGCACCGCTCGCGGTCGAGCAGCACCTGGGTGCTGATCGGCAGCGGCTTCGGGTACTCCCGCTTGTGCTCGTGGAACCGGGAGTCGCTGCGACCGGTCGACATGGCCTGGTTCTGCAGCGGGCACTCGCCGCCCTTGTCGCACATCGGGCAGTCGAGCGGGTGGTTCACCAGCAGCAGCTCCATGACCCCCTCCTGCGCCTTCTTGGCGACCGGGGAGGTGAGCTGGGTACGGACCACCATGCCGTCGGCCACCGTCTGGGTGCAGGAGGCGACGGGCTTGCGCTGCCCCTCCACCTCCACCAGGCACTGCCGGCAGGCACCGGCCGGGGCCAGCAACGGATGGTCACAGAACCGGGGGATCTCGGTGCCGATCTGCTCGGCGACGCGGATCAGCAGCGCCCCCTTCGGGGCGGTGACCTCGACACCGTCGATGGTGAGCGTGACCGTCTCGGTCGACTTGGCAACGTCCGTCATTAGTGGGCTCCCACCAACTGCTTGTCGGACAACTTCGGCGCGGTCCGTCCCTCGATGTAGTCGAGGTAGTCCTGCTTGAAGTACTTCAGCGACGAGGTCACCGAGCTGGTGGCACCGTCACCCAGGCCGCAGAACGAGCGGCCGAGGATGTTGTCGCAGGTGTCGAGCAGGGTGTCCAGGTCGTCGTGGGTGCCCTGGCCGGCGAGGATGCGCCGGTAGACCCGGACCATCCAGTAGTTGCCCTCCCGGCACGGGGTGCACTTGCCGCACGACTCGTGGTGGTAGAACTCCAGCCACCGGTAGGTCGCGTAGACCGGGCAGTCCTGGTCGGAGAAGATCTGGGTGGCGGTGGTGCCGAGGATCGAGCCGGCACCGGCCACCCCCTCGAAGTCCAGCGGCACGTCCAGGTGCTCGGCGGTGAGCAGTGGGGTCGACGACCCGCCCGGGGTCCAGAACTTCAGGTTGTGGCCGGGCTTCATCCCACCGGCCAGTTCGAGCAGCTCGCGCAGGGTGACGCCCATGCTGCACTCGTACTGGCCGGGGTTGGCGATCCGGCCGGAGAGGGAGTAGATCATCGGCCCGGAGGACTTCTCCGTGCCCATGGTCTTCCACCAGTCCGCGCCACCGAGCACGATGTACGGCACGCTGGCGATGGTGCCGACGTTGTTGACCACGGTGGGGCTGGCGTACAGGCCGTGGGTCGCCGGGAACGGCGGGCGCAGCCGAGGCTGCCCCCGGAAGCCCTCCAGCGAGTCGAGCAGCGCCGTCTCCTCGCCGCAGATGTACGCCCCGGCGCCCGAGTGCACCACCAGCTCCAGGTCGAAGCCCGAGCCGAGGATGTTCCGCCCGAGGTAGCCCTTGGCGTACGCCTCGTTCACCGCGTTGCGCAGCCGGCGCGCGGCGTGCACCGCCTCGCCCCGGATGTAGATGTAGGCCCGGCTGGCCCGGATCGCGTACGACGCGATGATCACGCCCTCGACCAGCGAGTGCGGGTCGTGCGTCATCAGCGGCAGGTCCTTGCAGGTGCCCGGCTCGCCCTCGTCGGCGTTGACCACGAGGTAGTGCGGCTTGCCGTCACCCTGCGGAATGAAGCCCCACTTGAGACCGGTGGGGAAGCCGGCGCCGCCACGACCGCGCAGCCCGGAGTCCTTGATCAGCTGGATCAGGTCGTCCGGGTGCGCCTTGATTGCCTTGCGCAGTGCCGCGTAGCCGTCCAGCTTCTCGTAGGTGCCGATCCGCCAGGCGTCGGGCGACAGCCAGCGCTTGGTGAGCACCGGCGTCAGCTTGGCCAGGGTCTCCGGCCGAGGCGTGGTCACTTCTGAGCCCCCTTGTCGTTCGCCGAGCCCTGGCCCCCGGAGCGGCCGGTCGACTCCGCTTCCCTGAGGTTGCGCTCCTGCGCCTCGGCGTCGTCGCCGGCAGGCTTGGCGTCACCGGCCGGCGGGTTGGCCGTCACCCCGGCGGCCTCCGCCGCCTGGGCGTCGCGTGGCGCGGGCGGCACGCCGTCGACCGGAAGCTTGGTGCCGGGCGCGTCCGGCACGGCGGTCTTCGCGTCCGGCTGCCGGGTCTCGGCGGTACGCACCTGCGGCGACTTGCGGTCCGGGGCCGGGACGTCGGGCGCGGTGCTGCCGGTCGGCGCCGCCTTCGCCGGGGTGGCCGGGGCTGGCTTGTCGCCGCGGATCGGCGTGTTCGGGTCATAGCCCGGCACCGAGATGCCGTGCTGCTGGGCCAGCCGCAGGCCGCGCAGGCTCGGCTCGCCCGGCACGCCGTCGGCGACCGCGCCCTCGCGCTCGTCGGCGAAGCCGGCGAGCTGGATCGACATCTCCTTGAGCGTGCAGAGGCGGGCGCCCCGGCTCGGCGTGGGCCGGCCACCGGCCCGCAGCTCGTCGACCAGGCCCACCGCGGACTGCGGGTCGACGCCGTCGAAGAAGTCGTAGTTGACCGTCATCACCGGGCCGTAGTCGCACGCCGCCAGGCACTCGGCGTGCTCCAGGGTGATCTTCCCGTCCCCCGTGGTCTCGTCGTGCCCGACGCCCAGGTGCTCGGCGAGGGTGTCGTAGACCTCCTGGCCGCCGAGCACGTTGCACATGGTGTTGGTGCAGACGCTGACCAGCCAGTCACCGGTGGGCCGGCGCTTGTACATCGTGTAGAAGCTGGCGACCGCCCCGACCTGGGCCTTGTTCAGGCCGAGCACCTCGGCGCAGAACGCCACACCGGCCGGCGAGACGTAGCCCTCCTCGGACTGCACCAGGTGCAGCAGGGGCAGCAGCGCCGAGCGGGACCGGTCCGCCGGGTAACGGGCGATGATCTCCCGCGCCCGGGCCCGCGTCTCGTCGGTAAAGACCGTCGTCGTCATCAGGGCCGCCTTCCGTTCGCGACTGCGGGGCTCGCAAGCTCACTCCTCGCGCTCACCGGTCACAACCTCCCATGACGGGGTCCAGCGAGGCGCCGCCGGCGATCACGTCGGCGATCAGGCCACCCTCGGCCATCGCCGGCAGGGCCTGGAGGTTGACGAAGCTCGGCTCCCGGTAGTGCACCCGGTACGGCCGGGTACCACCGTCGGAGACGGCGTGCACACCCAGCTCGCCCCGGGGGGACTCGATGCCGACGTACACCTGGCCCGGCGGCACCCGGAAGCCCTCCGTCACCAGCTTGAAGTGGTGAATCAGGGACTCCATCGACTGCCCCATGATCTTGGCGACGTGCTCCAGCGAGTTGCCCATGCCGTCGACGCCGATGGCCAGCTGCGCCGGCCAGGCGATCTTCTTGTCGGACACCATCACCGGGCCCGGCTTGAGCCGGTCCAGCGCCTGCTCGACCAGCTTGAGCGACTCGCGGATCTCGGCCATCCGGACCAGGTAGCGGCCCCAGACGTCGCCGTCGGGGTGTGTCGGGACGTCGAACTCGTACGTCTCGTAGCCGCAGTACGGCATCGTCTTGCGCAGGTCCCAGGCGAGGCCGGCGGAGCGGAGCACCGGGCCGGTGACGCCGAGGGCCACGCAGGCGGTCACGTCGAGCACCGCTACGTTCTTCGTCCGCTCCAGCCAGATCGGCTGGCCGGAGAGCAGGTCCTCGTACTCCTTGAGCCGCTTGGGCATGACCTTGAGGAACTCGCGGATCTTGACGATCGCGTCATCCGGCACGTCCTGGGCGACGCCGCCCGGCCGGACGTACGCGTGGTTCATCCGCAGGCCGGTGATCAGCTCGAAGATCTCCAGGATGTACTCGCGCTCACGGAAGCCGTAGAGCATGATCGAGATCGCGCCCAGCTCCATGCCGGTGGTGGCGATCCACACCAGGTGCGAGGAGATCCGGTTCAGCTCCATCATGAGCACCCGGATGGTGTTGGCCCGCTCGGTCACGTCGTCGGTGATGCCGAGCAGCTTCTCCACGGCCAGCGAGTACGCCGTCTCGTTGAAGATCGGAGCGAGGTAGTCCATCCGGGTCACGAAGGTCGAACCCTGGACCCAGTTGCGGTACTCCAGGTTCTTCTCGATGCCGGTGTGCAGGTAGCCGATGACCGAACGGGCCTCCCGGACCGTCTCGCCCTCCAGCTCCAGGATCAGCCGGAGCACGCCGTGCGTGGACGGGTGCTGCGGGCCCATGTTGACGACGATCCGACCCTCGTTGATCGGGTCGACGCCCGAGACGACGTCGTCCCAGTCCCCACCGGTGACGGTGAAGACCCGACCCTCGGTGGTCTCGCGCTCGGTGGCGTAGTTCGACGAAGTCACTGGTACGACCTCCGCTTGTCGGGCGGCGGGATCTCGGCGCCCTTGTACTCCACGGGCACGCCGCCGAGGGGGTAGTCCTTGCGCTGCGGGTGGCCCTCCCAGTCGTCCGGCATGAGGATCCGGGTCAGCGCCGGGTGGCCGTCGAAGATGACGCCGAACATGTCGTACGCCTCCCGCTCCTGCCAGTCGGCCGTCGGGTAGACGGCGGTGACGCTGGGCAGGTGCGGCTGCTCGGCGGAGACGGCGGCCTCCAGCCGGACCCGCCGCCGGTAGGTCATCGAGGTGAGCTGGTAGACGACGTGCAGCCGGCGCTCGTCGGCCCCCAGGTAGTCCACGCCGGACAGCGAGGAGAGCAGTTCGAAGCGCAGCGCCGGATCGTCCCGCATCACCTGGCAGACCTCGGCGATCCGCTCCGGGCGGATGTGCAGGGTCAGCTCGCCCCGGTCGACCACCACGTGCTCGATGGCCTCGCCGAAGGCCGGGTACGCCTCCTCCAGCGCGTCGCGTACCTCGTCGAAGTAGCCGCCGTACGGCCGGGGCGAGTCCGCGATCTGCTGGCGCTGGCGGAGCAGGCCGCCGAAGCCGGAGACGTCGCCGGTGCCCTGGTTGCCGAACATGCCCCGGCCGGCCGGGCTGGCCGGCGGGAACTCGGCGGGCGCACCGCTGGTCGCACCGGCCGGCGGCACCGGAACCGGTACGCCGCCCTCGGTCCGCTTCTCGTCAGTCACTTGATCCCCCCGTACGGGTGGAGGTGGTTCTGGGCGTTCATCCAGTTCTCGATCCGCAGCTGCTCCTCGCGGCCCTCGCGGACGGCCTTCGTCCACTCGGCCCGCCGGGCCTTGTCGCTGCGGTACGACGACGGCATCGAGCCGTACGGGACCACCGGCACGTCACCGCGCGCCTCGCGGGCCGCCAGCATCTTGCGGCCGTTCGGGCCGAGCGGCTCGTGGCCGATCTTCTCGCGCAGCTTGAGGATCGCGTCGATGAGCATCTCCGGCCGTGGCGGGCAGCCGGGGAGGTACATGTCGACCGGCACGACGTGGTCGACGCCCTGCACGATGGCGTAGTTGTTGAACATGCCGCCGCTGCTGGCGCAGACGCCCATGGAGAGCACCCAGCGGGGCTCGGCCATCTGGTCGTAGATCTGGCGCAGCACCGGGGCCATCTTCTGGCTCACCCGGCCCGCGACGATCATCAGGTCGGCCTGTCGGGGCGAGGCGCGGAAGACCTCCATGCCCCACCGGCCCATGTCGTAGTGCGGGCCACCGGCGGCCATCATCTCGATCGCGCAGCAGGCCAGGCCGAACGTGGCGCCCCAGACCGACGACTTGCGCGACCAGTTGACCAGCTTCTCCACCGAGGTGAGCAGAACGCCGGCGGGAAGTTTCTCCTCGATACCCATCTGCGTTCCTCTCTCAGTCCCAGTCCAGGCCGCCGCGCCGCCACTCGTAGGCGTACGCGACGAAGACCGCACCGATGAACACCAACATGGCCACGAATCCGAAGACCGGTAGGGCGTTGAAGGAGACCGCCCACGGGTACAGGAAGATCATTTCCACGTCGAAGACGATGAAGAGCATCGCCGTCAGGTAGAACTTGACCGGGAACCGGCTTCCGCCGATCGGTTGCGGGCTAGGCTCAATGCCACACTCGTAGGCTTCGAGCTTGGCCTTGTTGTACCGGCGGGGCCCGGCAAACCGGGCGGCGGCTATCGAGAACAGCGCGAAAGCCGCGGCGAGGGCGAACAGCCCGATGATGGGTGCGTAAGGCGAGAGCGACATATTCTTCTCCTGCTCGTCCTTCCCTGCCCTCGTTCGTTGGCGAATTTCACACTATTCACGTCCCACCCGGCGACCTTCGGCGGGGGGGTGGACCTTGCCTGCTCCGCGCCCCTACACCGCGGGCGCGACCCGGGTCATCGCATTGATCACCCGGTCCATCGCGTCACCGCCCCGGGGGTCGGTGAGGTTGGCCAGCAGCTTGAGCACGAAGCGCATCAGGGTCGGGTGAGGCATGCCGTGCTTCGTCGCCACGCGCATGATCTCCGGCCGGCCGATCAGCTTCACGAAGATCCCGCCCAGCCGGTAGTAGCCGCCGAACCGGGTCTTCAACTCCTGCGGGTACGCCATCAGCGCCCGCTCCCGCTCGATACCGGCGGGACGGGCCAGCGCCTGCACCGCGACCTCCGCGGCCAGCTCGCCGGACTCCATCGCGTACGCGATGCCCTCGCCGTTGAACGGGTTGACCATGCCACCGGAGTCGCCGACCAGCATGACCCCGCGGGTGTAGTGCGGCACCCGGTTGAACCCCATCGGCAGCGCCGCGCCGAGGGTCGACCCCTCGGCGTTCGCCTCGTCGGCCAGCCCCCACTCGGGCGGCGTGTTCGCCAGCCAGTCGGTGAGCAGCCGCCGGTAGTTCGTCTTACCGAAGGCCGTGGACGAGTTGAGGATGCCGAGCCCGACGTTGACCCGGCCGTCACCGAGGCCGAAGATCCAGCCGTACCCGGGCAGCAGCGCGTCGCTGCCCTTGGCCCGCAGCTCCAGCCAGGACTCCAGGTAGTTGTCGTCGTGCCGGACCTCGGAGCGGTAGTAGCGCCGCACCGCCACGCCGATCGGGCGGTCCTCCCGCTTCGCCAGCCCCAGCGCGAGCGGGAACCGGCCGGAGACACCGTCCGCGGCGACGACCAGCGGCGCGTGGAAGGTGGCGGGGGCCTTGTCCGGGCCGTCCTCGGCCTGCACGCCGATCACCCGGCCGTCCGGGTCGAGCACCGGGCCGATGACGTTGACGTTGGTGCGCAGCTCGGCACCGGCGGCCACCGCCCGCTGGGCGAGCAGGTCGTCGAAGTCGAGCCGGGTGCGGACCAGGCCGTAGTTCGGGAAGCTGGCGAGGTCGGGCCAGTCCAGCTCCAGCCGGAGGCCGCCGCCGATCACCCGCAGGCCCCGGTTCTGCAGCCAGCCGGCCTCGGTGGAGGTGTCGACGCCCATCCGGATCAGCTGCCGCACCGCACGCGGGGTCAGCCCGTCACCGCAGACCTTCTCCCGGGGGAACGCGGTCTTCTCCAGCAACAGCACGCGTACGCCGTGCCGAGCAAGGTGGTACGCGGTCGCCGAGCCACCGGGACCGGCGCCCACGACGATCACGTCGGCGTCGTTCTCCACCGCGGTCATCCGCGCCTCCTCCCCGCATGCTCGTGAAATGCTTCACAAGCCAGCCGGGACGAGTCTATGACCGGTGCCGTACGCTCGCTTTGTTAGGGCGCCCTAACCTGCCGAGGGCGGGTCGGCCACGGTGCTGCGGGCCGTCGGCGGCGCGGAAGCGGGGCTCGAAATCACGCCGACACGGCCCATATCACGCGCCACGGGCACGAGCCGGCGGCGACGCGCCGAGGGACCGCCTCCGGAGGAGCATCCGAGTCGTCAGGAGCCGGTGGGGCTGGCAGCGTCCAGGCCAGCCCGAATGGTTTCCGGCAGGTGCTCGCGCAGCGCGCCGCCAGCCGCCCGGTCCAGCGCCGCGAGCACCTCGGACACCACCTGCCGCACGTCCGCGGGATCCGCACCGGCCAGATCCCTGAGCTGCTCGACCAGCTCTGCGGCATCGTCGATGGCCACATCCTTCGGATCCGTCATGCCGGCCAGCCTACGGGCCAAAGCAGACTAAATCGCCGCATTCACACAAATGGTGGAAATCACTCCCGTACGGCGCGGTGCAGAGCCACCACGCCACCGGTCAGGTTGCGCCATCCCACGCGACCCCAGCCGGCCGCGCCCACCCGCGCCGCCAGGGCCGGCTGGTCCGGCCAGGCCCGGATCGACTCGGCGAGATAGACGTACGCGTCGGGGTTGCTGGAGACGGTGCGCGCCACCGCCGGCAGCGAACGCATCAGGTACGACAGGTAGACGGTGCGGAAGGCGGGGTTGACCGGGGTGCTGAACTCACAGACCACCAGGCGGCCACCCGGCCGGGTCACCCGGGCCAGTTCGCGCAGGGCGGCGTCGGTGTCGTTGACGTTGCGCAACGCGAAGGAGATGGTCACCGCGTCGAAGCTGGCGTCGGCGAAGGGCAGCCGCAGGGCGTCCCCGGCCAGCAGCGGCACCTGCGGCCGGCTGCGCTTGCCGGCGTACAGCATGCCGAGCGACAGGTCGACGCCGACCGCGTACGCACCGGAGTGGGAAAGCTCCTCGGTGGAGACTCCGGTGCCCGCACCCACATCGAGCACCCGATCCCCGGGGCGCAGTTCGAGCGCGGCCCGGGTGGCCCGCCGCCAGAACCGGTCCTGCCCGAAGGAGAGCACGGTGTTGGTCAGGTCGTAACGGGCCGCGACGCCGTCGAACATCGCGGCGACCTCGTGCGGCTGCTTGTCCAGGCTGGCGCGATGGCCCTGCGGGGTACGGCTCACCCCTCCACTCTGCCAGCCCGGCTCCGGCCGGCCGGCGGCGAGGTCACCGGCGCGCGCCGGAAAGACAGTGCGGGCGGGATGGGTGACCATCCCGCCCGCACTGCCGTGCGTTATGTGAACGGCCCGCGCGGGCCGATAGAGGACGAGCCTCAGGCGTTCGTCTTCTCGTCGCCCGGGGCCACCAGGACCACCCGGCGGCGACGGGCGACCAGGAACATGGCCACACCAGCGAGCACCACGGCCGCGCCGACGCCACCGATCAGGCTGGCCTGCACACCGGTGACCGGCAGGCCACCACCACCGCCGCCGCTGTGGGCGGCGACGACCACCGCGAAGTCGTCCTTGTTGTCGGACGGGTCGAGGTCGACGAAGTCCGACTCCTCGGCCTCACGCACCTCGGCCTTCGCGAAGGCCGGCTTGGTGGCGCTCTGCTGGCTCACCCGAGCGTCGGCCGGCAGCACGCCGAAGGCGGTGGCCTCCAGCGAGCCGCCCTTCAGGGTGGCCGGCGCCTCGAGACCCTCGTCCACAACTACCGGCAGCGGGAGGATCAGGATCATGTTCGACTCGAAGGGGAACGTCTTGTCCTCGCAGACCAGGGTGCGCTCGTCAGCGCTGAGGTCGCAGCCCTCGATCGGGAGGAACGCCACGCCCTTCGGCAGCTGGTAGGTCAGCTTGAGGCCCTTGGCGGTCCGGTCGCCCTGGTTGATGACCTCGCTGTAGACCACAGCGGTGTCACCGGGACGCAGCGGGCCCTCGTCCTTGAAGGTGTCCAGGTCGATGCGGGTCTTCACGTCGGGGACGAGCACACCCAGATCGACGCCGCTTTCAGGGGTCAGCTCGACGTTGACGTCGATGCTGTTGTTGCTGTCGTCGGTGTCGTCCGGCGACTCGATGCTGATGGTCACCGGGGCGCTGTACGGCTCGGTGACGCCTTTGGCGAGGTTCAGCAGGACGATCGGCACCTCGGTCGTCTCGTCCGGCCCCGGAATCTCGTCCTCGTCCAGCGCACAGACGAACAGTTCCGGCTTGGAGTCGCCGGTGACGTCACAATCACCATCGGTGATCGGCACGACGAAGAGCTTGCTCTCGTCCACCTTGGACACGTCGACCTTGACGAGCACCTTGCTCGGGGTGCCCTCACCCTGGTTGGCGATCTTGGCCCAGGCGACCTTGCCCTCGACACCGGTGGTGAGGCGGGTGCCGGCGGCGGTGAGCGCCAGGTCGGTCTCGGTGCCGGCGGCGTGGGCCGGCGCGCCCAGGGCGGTGAACACGCCCGAGGCAAGCAGCGCGGCCGTGGCGAGGCTCGCGGCACGACGGGTACGGAAGATCATGAAGTGGTCTCCCCCGTTGGGGTCATGGAAAGGTACGCGCGGGGACGCTATCGGTCGGCGATCACCCGCGCCACCCCGGAACACACCCGTTATCAGCTGCTCAGCTAATGGTCACTTAAGGAATGTCCGGATTGATGGGTCTTGCTGCCCGACCGCGCCCGCACCCGGGCCACGAAGGCCCGACGCTTCGAACCAGATGGATGACCCTGGCAAGCCGTTCGGCTGACGCCGACAGACCATTGCGCCGCTGACGCAGCGTCCCGGGGCGATCGACCAACCGTGATCCCCGTTGCGGGCCCGGCCGGTGCGCTTGCGGCCCGCGCCTCGGTCAGCTCGCCTCGACCAGTGGCAGCGACCGCCCGGCCCCGCCACCGGGCAGCGCGATCGACGAGAAGTGCGACACCACCCGGTCGTCGGTCGGATCGTCGGCGGGCGTGTGGTGCACGGCCAACCGGTTGTAGAGCGTGTCCCGCTGGGCGGGGACCCGGTCGGCGGAGCGGATCATCCCGATCAGCTCGTGCAGGTTCGACCGGTGCCGTGCGCCGGCCGAGGAGATGACGTTCTCCTCCAACATGATCGAACCGAGGTCGTCGACACCCATGTGCAGCGCGAGCTGGCCGACGTCCTTGCCGGTGGTCAGCCAGGACGCCTGCAGGTGCGGCACGGTCTCGAAGAACAGCCGGGCCACCGCCACCAGGCGCAGGTACTCCAGGGTGGTCGCCTGGGTCCGGCCCTTGAGGTGGTTGTTCTCCGGCTGGTACGTCCACGGGATGAAGGCCCGGAAGCCGCTGGTGCGGTCCTGCACGTCACGGATCATCCGCAGGTGCTCGATCCGCTCGGCGGCGGTCTCGCCGGTGCCCATCATCATCGTCGCGGTCGACTCGACGCCCTGCCGGTGCGCCAGCTCCATGACCTCCAGCCAGCGCTCGCCCGACTCCTTCAGCGGCGCGATCGCCTTGCGGGGCCGCTCCGGCAGCATCTCGGCGCCGGCACCGGCGATCGAGTCCAGCCCGGCGGCCTTGATCCGGGCGATGGCCTCGTCCAGGCTCACCCCGGAGACCTTGGCCATGTGCAGGATCTCGCTCGGCCCGATCGAGTGGATGGCGAGCTGCGGGTACGCCTTCTTGACCGAGGAGAAAAGCTCCTCGTAGTACTCGACGCCGTAGTCCGGGTGGTGTCCGCCCTGGAGCATGACCTGGGTGGCGCCCAGCTCGACCGCCTCACCGCAGCGGCGCAGGATCTCCTCGGTCGGGTGGGTCCACCCCTCCTTGTGCTTCGGCGCCCGGTAGAACGCGCAGAACTTGCACGCCGTCACGCAGACGTTGGTGTAGTTGATGTTGCGATCGATCAGGTACGTGACGATGTTGTCCGGGTACCGCCGTCGGCGTACCGCGTCCGCCGCCTCGCCTAGGGCGTGGAAGGGCGCCTCGGTGTAGAGCAGCAGGGCCTCCTCGGGCGTGATCCGCCCGCCGTCCGCGCCGCGCTGCAGGATGCCGTCGATCTCCTGGCTCACCGTCACGCCCCGAGCCTACGCCGACCCACTTCAGCACCGACCGCGGGCGCTCCCGACCTGTGATCCATCCCCTGACGTCACCGCCCGGCGCGCCCGCGCCACGTCACGCGTCGTAGTCGACGGCAAGGGTGTCGGTGAGCGGACTGGACTGGCAGGTGAGGACGTAGCCGGCGGCCACCTCGTCGGGCTCCAGGGCATAGTTGCGGGCCATCTGCACCTCGCCGGAGACCACCTTCGCCTTACAGGTCGAGCAGACCCCGCCCTTGCAGGCGTACGGCAGCTCGCTGCGGACCTTCAACGCCGCGTCCAGCACCCGCTCGTCCCGCCGCATGGTGAAGCTCGACGAGCGGCCGTCCAGCAGGATGGTGACCTCGGTGCCACCGGATGACTCGTCGGGACGGCGGACCGGCTCCGGCGGCGCGTCGACGTGGAACAGCTCGGTGTGCACCGCCGACTCCGGCAGACCTCGCGCGACGAGCACCGCCTTGGCGTCGACCACCAGGCCGTACGGGCCGCAGAGGAACCACTCCTCGATCGCGTCACCGGGCACGATGCTGTCCAGCAGCCGGCCCAGCCGTTCGGCGTCGATGCGCCCGGAGAGCAGCGGCGACTCGCCCTGCTCCCGGGAGAGCACGTGCACCAGGTGCAGCCGCGCCGGGTACCGGTCCTTCAGGTCGGCCAGCTCCTCGGCGAACATCACCGTGTTGGCCGTGCGGTTGCCGTACACCAGGGTGAAGGTGCTGGCCGGCTCGACGGCCAGGGCGGTGGCGACCAGCGACAGCACCGGAGTGATGCCGGAACCGGCGACCACCGCGCCGTAGCGGCGCGCCCGGTCCGGCGCGAACGCCGTGCTGAAGTGGCCCAGCGGGGGCAGCACCTCGACAGTGTCGCCGTGCCGCAACGTCGCGCAGGCGTACCCGGAGAACGAGCCGCCCGGGATCTCCCGCACGCCGATCCGCAGCCGGCCGTGCCGGGCCAGTTCGTCCGGCGTGGAGCAGATGGAGTACGAGCGGCGCACGTCCTCCCCGGCGGCACCGGCGGCGCCGTCCGCACCGGCGGTGCCGGTGGCCGCGGCTCCGCCGGGTAGACGCAACGTGAGGTGCTGGCCGGCGCGGAACGCGAAGGTCTCGCGCAAGTCCTCGGGCACCGCGAAGGTGATCGCGACGGCGTCCGCGGTGAGCCGGTCCACTGCGGTGACGGGCAGTGGGTGGAACACCGGCCGGCGGCGGACCGGGCGGGTGATGGTGACAGTCACAGCGCCTTCACATGGTCGAAGGGTTCGGAACAGGCGCGGCAGCGCCAGAGTGCCTTGCACGCGGTGGAACCGAAGCGGCTGAGCTGCTCGGTATCCGGCGATCCACAGCGCGGGCAGCGGACCGCCAGGGTGAGCGGTACGACGCCGTCGCGCCGGACCGGTGCCGGCGGGGCGATACCGGCGGCGGCCAGCTTCGCCCGCCCGGCGTCGGTGATCCAGTCGGTGCTCCAGGCCGGGCTGTGCACCGTGCGTACCTCGACGTCCGGATGGCCGGCCG
Organism: Micromonosporaceae bacterium KJ-029; assembly: GCA_005402585.1. Taxonomy (GTDB): domain Bacteria; phylum Actinomycetota; class Actinomycetes; order Mycobacteriales; family Micromonosporaceae; genus Micromonospora. The sequence goes on from BIFP01000068.1 coordinate 201,067, forward strand.
CCACCAGCGCCCGGCGGATGTCGGCACGGATGACATCCATGGCCGGGCAGCCGGTGTAGGTCGGGGTGATGGTCACCACGACCCGGCCCGTGGCCGGATCCTCCTCGACCGAACGCAGGATGCCGAGGTCGTCGATGGTGATCACCCGGATCTCCGGGTCCACCACCGCCGCCACTGCCTCCCGAGCCGTCCTCACCAGCGCCACCTTTCGTTCGCGACTGCGGGGCTCCGCTGCGCTGCACTCCTCGCGCTCACCAGCGCCACTTTTCGTTCGCGACTGCGGGGCTCCGCTGCGCTGCACTCCTCGCGTTCACCAGCGGGCCCCGGGGTGGGCGCGGGCGAGCACCTGCATCTCCGCGAGCAGGTACGACAGGTGTTCGGTGTGCACCCCGTCGCGCCCGCCGCCCGGCGCCCAGCCGGAGTCGGGCAGGGTGAGCGTCGCCTCGGCGAGCACGGCGGCGACGGTGGTGTCGAAATCGCCCCGCAGGGTGGCCGGGTCGACCGGCGCCCCCGGCGGTGCGGCGAACAACTCGTGGACGTACGGCCAGACCTGGTCGATCCCGGCCTGCATCCGCCGGTGCGACTCCTCGGTCCCGTCGCCCAGCCGCTTCACCCAGAGCGCGGCGTGGTCCAGGTGGTACGCGGACTCCTTGCGCGCCTTGGCGCCGATCGCGGCCAGCCGTTCGTCGGCGCAACCGGCCAGCGCGGTGTACAGCGGCAGCTGGTAGGCCGACAGGGCGAGCAGCTTCGCCATGGTCACCGCGAAGTCACCGTTCGGCAGCTCGACCAGCAGGCAGTTGCGGAACTCCCGGTCGTCGCGCAGGTACGCCAGCGCGTCCTCGTCCCGGCCGGCGCCTTCCAACTCGCCCGCGTACGACAGCAACAGCCGGGCCGCGCCGAGCTGGTCCAGGGCGATGTTGGCCAGCGCGATGTCCTCTTCCATCTCCGGCGCGCGGGTGGTCCACTCGGCCAGCCGCTGCGCCGCGATCAACGCGTCGTCGCCGAGGGCGAGGGTGAAGGCGAAGGGACCGTTCACAGGGCCGTCTCCGTTCGCGACTGCGGGGCTCGCAAACCCGGCTCACTCCTCGCACTCACAGGTGGGCCACCCCTTCTGGCACCTCGTAGAAGGTGGGGTGGCGGTAGACCTTGTCTGCGGCCGGGTCGAAGAAGGCGTCCTTCTCGTCCGGGCTGGAGGCGGTGATCCCGCTCGCCGGCACCACCCAGATCGACACCCCCTCCTGGCGGCGGGTGTACAGATCCCGGGCGTTGCGCAGGGCCAGCTCGGCGTCGGGCGCGTGCAGGCTGCCGACGTGGGTGTGCGCCAGTCCGCGCCGGGCCCGGACGAAGACCTCCCACAGAGGCGAGGAATCGCTCACGCCGCCACCTCGCTCCGCTCCGCGGCGGCGCGAGGCGCCCCGCTGCTGTGCTCAATGGTTCGCTCGCTCACGCCGCCACCTTCTCCTTGTTCTTCTGCTTCGCCGCGTACGCCGCAGCGGCCTCGCGTACCCAGGCGCCCTCGGTGTGGGCGTGGCGCCGGTGCGCCATCCGCTCCCGGTTGCACGGCCCGTTGCCGGAGATCACCTGCATCAGCTCGGCGTAGTCGGGCTGGGTGAAGTCGTACGCCTGGCGCTCGTCGTTCCAGCGCAGGTCGGGGTCGGGAATGGTGAGCCCGAGCACCTCCGCCTGGCCGACGCACATGTCCACGAAGCGCTGGCGCAGCTCGTCGTTGGAGAAGCGCTTGATCTTCCAGGCCATCGACTGGGCGGAGTGGGTGGAGTCGCCGTCCGGCGGGCCGAACATCGCCAGCGACGGGTACCACCAGCGGTCCAGCGCGTCCTGGGCCATCGCCTTCTGCGCCGGGGTGCCGTGCGCGAGCACGTGCAGGATCTCGTAGCCCTGCCGCTGGTGGAACGACTCCTCCTTGCAGACCCGGATCATGGCGCGGGCGTACGGGCCGTAGGAGCAGCGGCAGAGCGGGACCTGGTTCACGATCGCAGCGCCGTCGACCAGCCAACCGATGGCGCCGACGTCGGCCCAGGTCAGGGTGGGGTAGTTGAAGATCGAGCTGTACTTCTGCCGCCCGTTGAGCAGCAGGTCGACCAACTCGTCCCGGCTGATACCGAGGGTCTCGGCGGCGGCGTAGAGGTAAAGGCCGTGGCCGGCCTCGTCCTGCACCTTGGCCAGCAGGATCGCCTTGCGCTTGAGCGACGGGGCCCGGCTGATCCAGTTCCCTTCCGGCTGCATACCGATGATCTCGGAATGGGCGTGCTGGGCGATCTGCCGGATCAACGTCCGCCGGTACGCCTCGGGCATCCAGTCGCGCGGCTCGATTTTCTGGTCGGCGTCGATCACCTGCGCGAAGTACGCGGCCAGGTCCTCACCCGGACCGGCCGCACCGCGATCCCGCTCCGCGGCCGCACGCAGCGCCGCCTCTGCCGCCTCGACCTCACCGAGCAGGCCGCCGGGCGCGTCCTCGCCCGAGAAGTCATTGCCATACATGCACTAAGTGTTACAGCTGGCAATCCAAGACACCAGAGGGGTGTCATAGAAATGCGAGACTGCCCATCGTCACCGGCCGACCGCCCGTCGTAGTTCCCGCAGCTATGACGTACGTCACGAGCAGCTGACAAATCCTCGCAACGGCCGCATAGCGGTTTGTTATCCCACCTTCACGGCGAGTTGCCCGACGTCGGGACCTGGCATGACGCCGATCCGCACGTAGACTTCCCCCGTCACACCGATCGACTGACGACGACCGCCAACTGGCAGGGGCTTCCTCCCCCCGGCCCCAGTGCGATCCGCAGCGGTCAGTCCTGGCAACCAGCCGGTCCCCCCGGCCCTCAGATCTGGAGCTCACCCGCTCATGCGATCTCGCGTGATCATGGTGCTCGCCGTCACGGCGGTGCTGGTCGGCGGCGTCATGCTGGTGCCGGCCGCGTACGCCCGGCTTTCCGCCGGCCAGGCTGAGCAGAAGCCGGAGAGCGTCGCCGCGCCCACGCCCGTTCCACCGCCGCAGCCGACCCTGGCCGCCGGCCCGGTCTCGGTGAACTTCAAGGGCGACTTCTTCTCCTGGGCGCTGATGGACCGCGAGTCGGGCGAGATCTCCGGCTCGAAGAACATGAAGGAAACCAGCACCACCGAGTCGATGATCAAGGCCTGGATCGTCGCCGACTACCTGCGCCAGCTCGGCGACAAGGAGCCGACGGCGGCGCTGAAGAAGGCGGCCAGCCTGGCCATCCGGGACAGTGACGACGACGCGGCCAACGTGGTCTACCGAGCCGCTGGCGGCTCGTACGCGGTGCCGGCCGGCGGGCAGCCTGGGCCGGTGATCAAGCGGGCGATCAGCACCTGCGACCTCACCGACACCAAGCGGGGCAACGTCGCGGGCTACGAGGGCTGGTGGAGCTTCACCCGGATGTCCCCCCGGGACGCGGTACGTCTCGGCGACTGCATCGCCGACGGCCGGGCCGCCGGCCCGAAGTGGACCAAGTGGGTGCTCACCGAGATGAGCAAGGTCCGCGGCAGCACCGCCGCCAAGGACCAGAACCCCCGTTCGGGCGGCGGTAAGTGGGGCATCATCGACGGCCTCCCCGAGTCGATCATCAGCCAGGGCCCGGTCAGCATCAAGAACGGCTGGACCCAGCTCTACTACGACGGCAACTGGCACGTGAACTGCCTCGCCGTGACCGAGAAGTGGAGCCTGGCAGTGATGCTGCGCTACCCGTTGAGCACCGGGCTCGACTACGGCTCCGACGTCTGCGCCAGTGTCGCGTCCCAACTGGTGACCCCGCAGCCCGGTGGCGCGCTCAAGGTGCCGGTGCAACCGGTAGGGAAGAAGGTCTGATGGCCAGCAACCGCCGCAAACCGAAGGGTGAGACATCCCCGCTACGCTTCGTCGCCATCGCCGCCGTCCTGATCGGACTGGTCCTGGTGTCGCTGCGCCTGCTGCCCGGTTCGCCCTTCGAGTCCACCGCCGCCGCCGAGTGGGGCCGGCCCGAGTCGCCGGCGGCCCGCACGGGTACCTCCACCGATCGCAACTCCCGGCCGTCGTCGTCGCCCTCGCCCAGTCCGTCGCCGGAGCCCGAGCCGCTGCCGTTCGAGGCGAAGGACCTCGACCTGGACATCGACGGTTGGTACGGCTGGAGCGTGCTGGACCGGCGCTCGGGCGAGATCATCGGCTCGGACAACATGGACGAGACCAACACCACCGCGTCGCTGATCAAGTCCTGGGTGGTCGCCGACTACCTGCGCCGGACCGCTGACGCCGGGCAGACTCCGAGCGACGCGAAGCTCGGCGACCTCACGAAGATCATTCGAGACAGCGACAACACGCTCACCGAGCAGCTCTACACCCAGATCGGCCGGTCCGCCTCGATCAAGCGGCTGCTGTCGACCTGCGACCTGACCGACAGCAAGGTCGCCAGCGACCTCGGTTGGAGCCGTACCGAGCTGTCTCCTCGGGACACCGCCCGGCTTGGTAACTGCATCGCCGACGGCCGGGCCGCCGGCCCGAAGTGGACCAAGTGGCTGCTCAACGAGATGCGCCTGGTACGCGGAGCGGGTGACTTCGGCATCCGCAAGGCGTTCCCGGACGCCGAGTCCAAGAAGATCGCCATCAAGAACGGCTGGGTCGACCGGACCCGGGAGCAGGAGATCCACGTCAACTGCCTGGCGATCGGCGACACCTGGACGATGGGCGTGATGCTCCGCTACCCCATCAACAAGGGCTACGAGTACGGCATGGACAACTGCCAGAAAATCACCGAAGCCCTCCTCACCCCAACCCCCTGACCCCCGCGCGCACCCAACAACCTGCGGCGATCGAGTGGGGCGGGCGGGGAGGCAGGGGTGGGGATCAGCGGGTGAAGAAGGTGGGGCCGTCCGGGGGAAGAGCGGGGGCTTCGCCTAGTGCGGTGGCGCGGCGGGCGAACTCCCGGAGGCCGGCGACCTGACGGTCGCCGAGTGAGAAGTCCAGGGCCCGGAAGTAGGAAGCCAGGGTGGCCGCGTCGAACGGCTCCCAGCGGGCCGCCGACTCGGCGACCTGGTCCAGTTCGGCCAGGCACAGGTCACGCGAGCGCAGGAACGCCTCGTGCACCTCCTTGACCAGGCCGGGGTGGGCGGCGGCGAAGTCCCGGCGGACCGCCCAGACGGCGAAGACCATCGGCAGGCCGGTCCACTCCTGCCAGGCCAGCCCCAGGTCGGTCACCTCCAGCCCGCGACGCGGCGCCTCGTAGAGGGCGCGCAGGGCCACGTCGCCGATGAGTACCCCGGCGTCCGCCTCCAGCAGCATCTGGGTCAGGTCCGGCGGGCAGCGGAAGTACTCCGGCTGGACCCCGTACCGCTCCCGCAGCAGGAGTTGGGCGAGCAGCACCCCGGTCCGCGAGGTGGAGCCGAGCGCGACCCGGGCACCGTCGAGTTCGGCCAGCGGCCGGGTGCTGACCAGGTTCACCGAGAGCACCCGGCCGTCGCTGCCGACGGCGAGGTCGGGCAGGAGCAGCAGTTCGTCGGCGTGCCGCAGGTACTCGACGTGGGAGATCGGCCCGATGTCCAGGTCACCGGCGACCAGCGCGGCACTGAGCCGGTCCGGCGAGTCCTTGTGCAGGTCGACGTCGAGCAACGCGCCGGAGCGCATCAGCCCCCAGTAGATCGGCAGGCAGTTGAGGAACTGGATGTGCCCGACCCTGGGGCGGGCGACGCGGTCGACCATGCCCTGACCGTATCCTCGCCGCCCCCAGCCTGCTCAGCGGGCCGGCACCGGAGTGGCCAACTCCGCATCCGCCGTGACGCGGGCCCGCTCGGCCCGGACGGCCCGCCGGACCGGCCGGACGAATCCGAGCAGCACCAGCAACCCGGCCACCCCACAGCCGACGATCAGCGGACGCGGCTCGGTCACCTCCAGCAGCAGGCCGCCGACCAGGTAGCCGACCATCGCCGCGCCCTGCACCGCGGCGCCCATGGCGGCGAAGGCCCGCCCGCGGACGGCCTCCGGCACCCGACGGGCCAGCACCACGTTGTTGAAGACGTTGTCGCCACCGTTGCAGAGGCCGCCGACGAGCCAGATCGGCACCAGCAGCAGCGCCGCGGGCACGGTCACCGAGACCAGCACCATCAGGCAGCAGCCGCCCAGCAGGAGCAGACCGCACTGGACCAGGGCGCCGTCGTCGGCGAAGCGTCGGGCCAGCCGGGCGAAGATCCAGGCACCGCAGAGGACGCCGAGGGTCCATGCCCCGGTCACCAGGCCGTAGACGGAGGCGGAGGCGCCGAGCGTCTCCCGTACGTAGAAGACCTCGATGACGTTGATCGCGCCGACCGCGCCGACCACGCCGGCCAGGGTGGCCACCATCGCGACCAGGAGTGGGTCTCGGCGCAGTCGCCAGTTCGCCACCGCGGCGGCGTCGCCGGTCCCCGCCGGCACGGCACGCCGCACGCCGCCCCGACGGGTACGGATCAGCAGCCCGGCCAGGACGAGCGCGAGGTAGCTGACCGCGCCGATCTGCAACGGGATCCGGGTGCCGAACCCGCCGACCAGGAATCCGGCCAGCGCCGGGCCGGCGAGCACCCCGAGCATGCCGGCGGTCTGGTTGAGCGCGGTGGCCCGGGGCAGGTCGGCGGGGCGCACCATCGCGGGCACGAGGGCGGACAGCACCGGCTGGGTGACCGCCAGGCCGGAGGCGAGCAGCGCCACCAGGCAGACGACGAGCAGCGGGTGGCCGGCGTACGCCAGCCCGAGGCAGATCACCGACTGGGCCAGGCCGGCGCCGATCAGCAGTTTGCGGCTGTCCACCCGGTCGGCCAGCCGCCCCGTCAGCGGGGCGAGCACCACCAGCGGCAGGGTGGCCGCCAGCAGCACCCCGGCGACCGCACTGCCACCGGCTCCGGATGTCTGGAGCGCCAGCGTCAGCGTGGTGGCGGCCAGGAAGTCGCCGCAGGTGGCGACCGCTCGGGCCGCGGTGGCGAGGCCGACGTCCGACCAGCGCGACGAACCCGATGTGAAGGACATACTTCGAAAGTAACGCTTCACATCTGGTCGACACAAGCCCTCAGTCCAGCGGCAGCGCCTTGTACTGGATCGCCACCCGACGGGCACCCGGCGGCGGATCAGGCCGGCTGCGCTTGCGGTACGGCCGCAGCAGGCCCAGCACCGCCTCGTTCAACTCCGCCAACTCCTCGGCGGTGAGCAGCAGCATCGAATCGGTGAGCAGGGCGTTCCGGTACCACTCCTCCGGCTCGTCCGGCGCCCGCCGCAGCCAGTCGCGGCTGCGCTCCAACTCCCGGGCGAGGAACACCTCCACCAGGGTCCGCTCGGCGTCGCGTACCGACGGGTCGGCATCGCGCCCCGCGTCGATCGACCAGGACCGCATCGTGCCGCGCCACAGCCGCTCGCGGGCGTCGCCCCGGCTCGGCGCCTCCTCCACCAGCCCGTACCGGGCCAGCGCCCGCAGGTGGTAGCTGGTCGCGCTCGGGGACAGGCCCACCACCTCGGCGCATTCGGTGGCGGTCACCCCGCCTTCGATCGACGCGAGATGTTCCATGATCGCGAGCCGGGCCGGGTGGGCGAGCGCCCGCAGCGTCTGCGGATCGCTGATCGTCACCCGGGGCGGCTCGGGGTGCGCCTCCGTCATGCCTCCATGATCCCCCTGCGGCGGGAAAATTCGATTGCCGCGGGCGTATCGGGGGGTAGGCTTTCCGTTCCGCCCGACGGCCGCGGTGAGTAGCACCGCAGCGGACGTCCCGCGCCGACCCGTCAAGTCGGAAACGCGAGCGGCTGCCTTTCTCCCCGTGTCAAGGAGTAGGTGAATGAGCCTGCACGCCCGACAGGTCCCGCACCCCCCGCAGCACCGGCAGTCCGAGCCGGACCTGGACGACGAACTCGCCGCCGAGCGGGCGCACCTGTCCATGTCCCGCGAGGCGCTCCACCGGATGCGCGAGCGCGCCGAGGCACTGTTCGCCACGGGCGACAAGGTCGCCGGCGACGCGTACACCGCCGAGCAGCTCGGCCGGCATCTCGCCCGGCGGGTGGCCGAGCTGGCCGACGACCCGCGTACCCCGCTGTTCTTCGGCCGGCTCGACTTCGGCGACGCGGACGCCGAGCACGCCGGGCACCGGTACCACGTCGGCCGGCGGCACGTCACCGACGAGCAGGGCGAACCGCTGGTGCTGGACTGGCGGGCGCCGGTCTCCCGGTCGTTCTACCGGGCCAGCGCCCGCGATCCACAGGGCCTCGCCGTGCGCCGCCGGTTCGGCTTCGGCAACGGTGTGCTCACCAGCTTCGAGGACGAACACCTGGACCGGGGCGAGGAACTCGGCACGGCCAGCCGAATCCTCACCGCCGAGATCGAGCGTCCCCGGGTCGGCCCGATGCGTGACATCGTCGCCACCATCCAGCCGGAGCAGGACGAGCTGGTCCGCGCCGACCTGGCCGACTCGATCTGCGTACAGGGGGCACCCGGCACCGGGAAGACCGCGGTCGGGCTGCACCGCGCCGCGTACCTGCTCTACCTGCACCGGGAACGGCTGCGGCGGTCGAAGGTGCTGGTCGTCGGCCCGAACCGGGCCTTCCTGGGGTACATCGCGGCGGTGCTGCCCGCCCTCGGTGAGGTGGAAGTCGAGCAGGCCACCGTGGAGGACCTGGTCGACCGGGTGTCGGTGCGGTCGGTCGACCCGCCGGCCGTGGCCACCCTCAAGCACGACGCGCGGATGGCCGAGGTACTGCGCCGGGCGGTCGACGCGTACGTCGGCGAGCCGACCGAGCCGATTGTCGTCTCCGACGGCTCGTTCCGCTGGCGGATCGGTCTGGAACCGCTGCACCGGCTGGTACGCGAGACCCGCGAGGAGGGGCTGCCCTACGCCGTCGGACGGGACCGGGTCCGGGCCCGGGTGGTCGGGCTGCTGCAACGGCAGGCCGAGGCCCGGCGGGCGGAGTCACCGGGCGACGCGTGGCTGCGCCGGATGGGTCGGTCGAAGCCGGTCACCGCTTTCCTGGACGCGGTCTGGCCGGCGCTCACCCCGGACGGGCTGGTGCACGCGCTGCTCGGCGACCCCGCCCGGCTCGCCGTGGCCGCCGACGGCCTGCTCTCTCCGCAGGAGCAGGCCCTGCTCACCGGCCAGCCGGTCGGCTCCGACCAGCCGACCGCCTCCGACAGCGGCCAGCCGGCAGGCTCCGACAGCGGCCACCTGGTCGGCTCCCACAGCGAGTCCGCAACGGCGAGCGGTCGCCCGGCCGGGGCCGGGCGGTCCGCCGGCCGGGCACCGGGCACGAGGCTGGGGCGGACACCGAAGGCCACCCGGTGGACCGCTGCCGACGCCGTCCTGCTCGACGAGGCGGCCGGGCTGATCGAGCGCCCGGCCGGCTACGGACACGTCGTGGTGGACGAGGCCCAGGACCTCTCGCCGATGCAGTGCCGGGTGATCGCCCGACGTAGCGAGCACGGTTCACTCACCCTGCTCGGCGACCTGGCCCAGGCGACCGCGCCGTGGGCCGCCACCGACTGGCGGGAGAGCCTGCGCCACCTGGGCAAGCCGGACGCGGCGGTGGTGCCGCTGACGGTCGGCTTCCGGGTGCCCGCGGCCGTGCTCGCCTTCGCCAACCGGCTGCTCCCGGCGCTCGCCGTCGACGTACCGCCGGCCGAGTCGCTGCGTCGTGACGGTGGGCTGGAGGTGCGTACCGTGACCGATCTTGCCGCCGCGACGGTGGTCGAGGTCCGGGCGGCACTGGCATACGAGGGGTCGATCGGCGTGATCGCCGCCGACGACGCGGTGCACGGGTTGCGGACGGCGCTGGCAGCGGCCGGGGTCGAGACCGCGACCGGCGACGACCCGGAGGCCGCGACGCGGGTCACCGTGATACCCGCCACACTCGTCAAAGGCCTGGAGTACGACCACGTCGTTGTCGTCGAGCCGGCGGCCATCGTGGCGGCCGAGCCGCGCGGGCTGCACCGGCTGTACGTGGTGCTCACCCGGGCCGTGTCCCGGCTGTCGGTGCTGCATACCGCGCCGCTGCCCGCCCCGCTCGGCTGAGCCGGCCCCGGCGGCACGTGGCCGGCTGCTACCCCGGCCACCCACTGCCCGAGCCCGCGCCCGAGCAGCCCGCCGGCGAGGTGGTGCCGACTTGCCCCGGTGCGATAGACCGGTAGCCGATCACGTCGCCGTGAAGGAGCAGTCGATGACCCTAGCCCGTGCCGACCGGGTCAGTCGCCGGTACGGCGACGTCCTCGCCCTGGACCAGGTCGACCTCGACGTGCGCGCGGGCGAACTGGTCGGCCTGCTGGGGCCGAACGGCGCCGGCAAGAGCACGTTGATCAATCTGCTGGTCGGGTTGCGCCGCCCCACGTCGGGCCGGGTGGAATTGTTCGGCGGCGACCCGCGTGACCCGGCTAGCCGGCGGCAGATCGGTGTCACCCCGCAGGAGACCGGGCTGCCCGGCACGCTGCGGGTCGGCGAGGTGGTGGACTTCGTCTCCGCCCACTATCCGGACCCGGTCCCGCGCGGCGAGTTGCTCGACCAGTTCGGCCTGGGTGAGCTGGCCCGGCGGCAGACCGGCGGGCTCTCCGGCGGACAGAAACGCCGGCTCGCGGTGGCGCTGGCCTTCATCGGTCGCCCCCGCCTGGTCGTGCTCGACGAGCCGACCACCGGCCTGGACGTCGAGGCCCGGCACACGCTGTGGGAGGCGATCCGGACGTTTCACGCCGACGGTGGCACGGTGCTGCTGAGCAGCCACTACCTGGAGGAGGTGGAGGCGCTCGCGCAGCGGGTGGTGGTGATCGGCCAGGGCCGGGTACTCGCCGACGACACCGTCGACGCGGTCCGGTCCGTCGTCGGCGTACGCCGGGTGAGCCTGACCGCCGACGTGTTGCCGCCGCTGCCCGGCGTGGTCCGCACCGAGCGGCTCGACGGCCGCACCCACCTGCTCACCGCCGACGCCGACCAGCTGGTGCGGGATCTGGTCACGAGCGGAGTCGAGTTCCGCGACCTGGAGGTACGCCCGACCTCGTTGGAGGAGGCGTTCCTCGCCATCACCACCGCCGACGCCGAGCCGGCACCCGCCTGAGGAGACCTCCGCCGTGCAACTCGCCCTGACCCACGCGCGCTATCAGCTGCTGGAGACGATCCGCATCCCGATCGCGATCTTCGGTAGCGCGTTCTTCCCGGCCGCCGCGATGCTCTTCTTCGTGGTGCCGTTCGCCGGGAAGGACCCGGTCGGCGCCACCTTCGCCACCGCCTCGATGGTCACCTTCTCGGTGATGAGCGCCAACATCTTCTCCTACGGAGTGGGCGTCGCCGAGGACCGCCAACAGCCGTGGGATCCCTTCACCCGGACCCTGCCGGCCGGGCCGGCGCCGCGCTTCGCCGGGCGGGTGCTGGCCGGGCTGACCATCACCTACCTGTCGCTGATCCCCGTGGTGGTGATCGCGGCAACCCTGACCGAGGCCCGGATCACCCCGATGGCGTTCCTGCTGGCGTTGGTCACCGTGACGGTGATCTCCGTGCCGTTCACGCTGATGGGCCTGACCATCGGGTACGCGCTGCCGAGCAAGGCGGCGATCGTGGTGGCCCAGCTCGTCTTCTTCCCGCTCGCCTTCGGCGGCGGGTTGCTCTCCGCCCCCGGTGAGGCGCCCGGCTTCGTCGAGGCGATCGCGCCGTACCTGCCCACCCGGGGCGCGGTGGAGCTGATGTGGGCCGCGGTCGGCGACTACCAGGCAAGCCAGCTGTCGCTGATCATGCTCGGGGTCTGGCTGGTGGTGCTGGCCGCGCTCGGCGGGTGGGCCTACCGCCGAGACGAGGGTCGCCGGTTCAGCTGACCTTCGACCCGTTTCCGCCCCGGAGGGCGGCCCTGCGGTGCCACGATGCCGGAGGAGGGCGGCTGGTCCGCGGTCGCCCCGGTCGAGAGGGGTAGCCGTGGCCAGCGTCCCGCCGGGCACGCCCTGCTGGGCCGACCTGGCGACGCCGGGACTCGACGCGGCTCGGCGGTTCTACCCGGAACTGTTCGGTTGGACCGGCCGGGTGGACCCTGAGCCGGAGGCGGGCGGGTACACCGTCTTCCAGCTCGGCGGCCAGGCGGTGGCCGGAGTGGGCCCGCCGGCCATACCGGACCAGGTGCCGATCTGGTCGACGTACGTCGCCACCGACGACGCCGACCTGGTCACCGGCCGGGTGGAGCGGGCCGGCGGCCAGGTGGTGGTGCCGCCGTTCGAGGTCTTCGACCGGGGGCGGATGGCGGTCTTCAGCGACCCGTCCGGCGCCGCCTTCAGCGTCTGGCAACCGATGGCCTTCGCCGGCGCCGAGGTCTTCGACGTGCCCGGGGCGATGAGCTGGACCGAGCTGATCACACCCGACCCCGACGGCGCCCGGGTCTTCTACGAGCTGGTCTTCGGCTGGCAGCCGGAGGAGGAGCCGATGGGGCAGGTCGCCTACACCGGGTGGCGGCTGGGCGACCGGGTGGTGGCCGGGATGATGCCGCCGCTGGGTGACGAGTTCCCGGAGGACTCGCCGGCGTACTGGACGATCTACTTCTCGGTCGCCGACGCGAACGCCACCGCAGCGCGCGCCGCCGAGTTGGGCGGCACGATCCTGGTCCCGCCCCGGGACATCCCGGCCGGCCGGATCGCCGCCCTCCGCGACCCCAACGGCGCCCTCTTCTCCCTCGTCGCCCGCCCCACCCCCACCCCCTGACCCACCCCGCCCCGCCCTCGCCGCAGCGATCATGGAGTTGTGGTGGTCGACCTGTCCGCGTGGGGCTTTTGGGGGGCACCACAACTGCATGATCGACGCTGACGGTCAGGGACGGGGTCGGGTGGGGAGGACCAGGGGGCCGTGGGGGCCGGGGATGACCTTCACGTGGGCGCGGTAGTGGTGGGCGAGCAACTCCTCGGTGAGGACCTCCTCGGGGGTGCCGGCGGCGGCGATCCGGCCGTCGGCGAGCAGCACCATCCGGTCGGCGTACTCGCCGGCGATCGACAGGTCGTGCATGGTGGCGAGCACGGTCAGGCCGTGCGTGCGGCGCAGCTGGTCGACCAGTTCGAGGACCTCCTGCTGGTGGCCGATGTCGAGCGCGCTGGTGGGCTCGTCGAGCAGCAGCAGGGTGGCGCCCTGGGCCAATGCCCGCGCCAGGAAGACCCGCTGCCGTTCCCCGCCGGAGAGGGTGGCCAGTTCGCGGGTACGGAAGCCAGCCAGGTCCAGCCGGTCGAGCACTTCGTGCACGACGGCCAGGTCGGCGGCGGACTCCCGACCCAGCGGCGGGATGTACGGGTTGCGGCCGAGCAGCACGTAGTCCAGCACCGCCATGCCGGGCGGTACGACCGGGGACTGGGCCACCGTGGCCACCACCCGGGCCCGCTCGCGGCGACGCAGGGCGCCCAGCGGCGTACCGAACAGCCGGACGGCGTCCGGCGTGGGGAGCAGGCCCCCGACGGCGCGAAGGAGTGTCGACTTGCCGGCCCCGTTGGGGCCGATCACGGTGACCCACTCGCCGGCCCGCACAGTCAGGTCCACCCCGAAGAGAATCGGTACGCCGTCCAGGCTGACCCGCAGGCCACGCACCTCGACGGCCGGCGACCCGGCCGCCGTGCCGCTCCCGGGAACGGGCCTGCCCGGCGCGGGCGCGGGCAGGCCGGTCGTGGGGCCGGGCGGGCCGGTCGCGGAACCGGGCGGGCCGGTCGCGGGGTCGGGCGGGCCGGGCGCGGGGTCGGGCGGGCCGGTCGCGGGGTCGGGCGGGCCGGGCGCGGGGTCGGGCGGGCCGGTCGCGGGGTCGGGCGTGCCCGGCGTGGGTGAGGTCATGACAGCACCCGCCGGGCGGTGCGCAGCACCAGGACGAAGAACGGGCCGCCCAGCAGCGCGGTGACCACCCCGATCGGGATCTCCTGCGGCGCGGCGGCGGTCCGCGCCACCACGTCGGTCAGGGCCAGAAAGGCTCCGCCGAACAGCAGCGACAGCGGGAGGACGACCCGGTAGCTCGACCCGGCGAGCAGCCGCACGGTGTGCGGCACGATGATGCCGACGAAGCCGATCAGGCCGGAGGCGGAGACGGCGGCGGCGGTGCCCAGCGAGGCGGCGGCGATCAGCAGGTACCGGGACCGCTGCGGGTGCAGACCGAGGCTGGTCGCCTCGTCGTCGCCCACCGAGAGCACGTCCAGTTCCCGCCGGAACAGCAGGATGACCAGGCTGGTGAGCAGGAAGTACGGCAGGACCAGCCGGACGTCCTGCCAGCCGGCGGTGGCCAGCCGCCCGAGCAGCCAGGAGTACACCTGCTGGATGCTCTCGGCGTGCCGTTGCAGCAGGTACGTCTGCCCGGCGCTGAGGAACGCGGAGACGGCCACCCCGGCCAGGATCAGCGTGGCCGGGGAGCGGCTGCGCCCGCCGGCGGCACCGAGCAGGTACGTCATCAGGACCGCACCGAGCGAACCGACGAAGGCGGCCAGCGGGATGGTGACCGGCAGCCCGCTCAGCGCTCCGCCCGACCCGACACCGAGGGTCAGCACCACGGTGACGGCCAGCCCGGCCCCGGCGGCCACGCCGAGCAGGTACGGGTCGGCCAGTGGGTTTCGGAACACACCCTGGTAGGCACCGCCGGCGAGGGCGAGCAGCCCGCCGACCAGCAGGCCCAGCACCGCCCGAGGCAGCCGCAACTCGGTGACGATCGCGATCTCCCGCTCGGTCAGCCCGCTGTCCAGGCGTACCCCGGGCAGCAGGTTGAGCAGTTCGATCGCGACGCTGCCGGGCGGCAGGCTGACCGGGCCGAACGAGACACCGGCCACCAGCGCGACGAGCACCGCGAAGATGCCGGCGGCGAGCCAGCGTTTCCGGAGTCCCGTCGGGCGAGGCGGCTGCGCCGCCTCGCCCGACGGGAAGGAAGGGCCCCTTCTTAACGCCTGGTGCATGGAAAGGGTCCCCTGTTAACGCCTACCGTGCTCCGTCACTCGGACGCCTTGGCGCTGGCGTCCACGATGACCCGCAGCAGGTCCACCACGCGCGGCCCCCAGCGGGAGGCGATGTCGTCGTCGAGTTCCACGATCTGGTCGTTCTTGACCGCGTCGATGTCGGACCAGCCGCTGCGCGCCTTGACCGTCGCGGCGTTCTGCTGGCAGCACTTGACGTCGGAGAGGAACACGAAGTCCGGGTTGGCCTTTACGATCACTTCCTGGGACAGCTGGGGGTAGCCGCCGCTCTTGCCGTCGGCGTCGGCCGGGTCCGCGATGTTCTCCAGGCCGGCGAGGGCGTAGATCGAGCCGATGAAGGTCTTGCTGGTGGCGGTGTACAGCTCCGGGCCCAGCTCGTGGAAGTAGGTGGGCGCCTGCACCCGCTGCGGCACCTCGGCGACGATCTTCGCGATGTCGTCCTTCATCCGCTGCACGACATCCGTCGCCGCGGTGGCGTTGCCGGTAAGCGTGCCCAGCTCGGTGATCTGCCGGTACGAGTCGTCCAGGGTCTGCGCCGCCGGGGTCAGGTAGACCGGAATCCGCAGCGTGGTGAGCTGGTCAACGATCTTGTTGCGGTCGTCGCTGAGCACCACCAGGTCGGGGTCCTTCGCGGCGATCGCCTCGGCGTTCGGCTGGTAGCCGGACAGGTCCGTCTTCGGCGCGTCGGCCGGGAAGTTGGACTGGTCGTCAACGGCGGCGACCTGCGGGCCGGCGCCGATGGCGAAGAGCATCTCGGTGGCCGACGCGGAGAGCGAGACGATCTTCTCCGGGCGCTGCTCCAGGGTCAGCGAGCCGACGGTGACGGGGAAGGCGGCGGCGCTCGGGCTGCCGCTGGCGGTGGGTGTCTCGGTGGTCTTCTCGGCGCAGGCGCCGAGGGCGAGCGCGGCCACCGCGAGGGTGGCGGCGAAGAGCCGGGGAGTACGGCGGGACATCGGTCCTCCTGTCGGTCGAGGAGTGCGGTGCTTCGCCGACAGGAAGCGTGAGCGCCCGTCCGCGAGGCGCCCTTCCTCGAGAGCGCGGTTCGCGACCGCACCCCAGGCGACCTGGCTCGTCCCCGGATCGGGGCATCACAGTTGCGGGACAGCACCGGTTTCGCACCGGCTTCGCTGGGGTGGGTCGGTATGACGGTAGCGCACGCCGCGACCGCGGCCCGCCGAGCAGGCCGCGGTCGCCGCCGCAGGGCCGCCGCCGGCCAAGGTCGGGGCGGACGCTCGATGTTCTTTGTCCGGTTGGTCCCTGAGACGGGGCCCCGCGCGAGGGGTGTGGCGAGGCCCCGTCGACTCAGGAGGCGGTGATGGTGACGTTGTCCACAGCGGCCTCGACCAGGCTGGCCGTCGAGAGGTCGGCCGCTTCCACCAGGATCCGGATCGACTGTCCGGCGTACGGGGTGAGGTTGAGGTTCGACTGCGTCCAGGCACCGTTGCGGTTGCTGGCTGCACCGGTCTGGGTGAGCAGCGCCGTGGTGCCGCCGTTGTGCACCACACTGATCCGGAAGTAGTCCGCCGAGGACGAGTTCGAGCCGTGCGCCAGGTACCAGGCCAGCGACAGGGTCAGCGTGCCGCTGGACGGCAGCGTGATGGCCGGGGACCGTGCGCTGGTCACGCCGTCGTCGACGTCGTAGTCACCCGCGCTGGCGCCGGCCAGCCGGCCGGTCACCAGGTCGTTGCTGCCGGCGTACGGGGTGAGCTGCTTGGCCCCGCTGGAGTTGGTGGCCTGCGCGGCGCCCCGCTCCCACTGGCCCGAGGTCGCGGTGTCGGTGCCGTTGGGGTTGATCGTCCAGCCGGTCGCGGTCTCGAAGGTGTCCGACCAGACCGTGGTCCCGCCGCCACCACCGCAGTACTGCGCCTGCTTGCCGATCGCCCGGTACGGGCAGTCGGCGTACTCGGCGAGCATGAGCACCGCTTCCCGGTTCCGCGACGTCTGCGCGGGGATCACCTCGTCGGGCGGGTAGAAGCCGCCGCCGGAGGCCGTACGCGGGTACAGCTCGAAGGTGTACGCCCAGATGCCGTGCACCGCCCACATCCAGTCGATGCTGCTGCCGTCGGTGATGTACAGGTCACTGGACTGCTGCGGGGTGAAGCCGTTGGTCGCCGCCATCTGCCGGCCGATGGTGGCGAAGGTGTTGAACTGGTCGGCCGTCATCCCCGGGGCGGTGTCGTTGTAGGTGTAGCCGTACGGCCAGAGCACCAGTTCCGAGTAGGTGTGGAAGTCGATGTTGGCCTTGATCTGCTGCACGCCGCCGACCACCCGGCTGTTGACGAAGTTGCGCAGCGCCTGCGTCTCGGGGGCGGAGAAGGCCGACGGGCCCCGGTAGGTGTCCGAGGAGGTGGAGCTGGACGAGCCGCCGCAGCAGCCCCAGTTGTAGCTCCAGTTCCGGTTCAGGTCGGTGCCGACGTACGACGATCCGCTGTTGGGCTGGCGGTTCTTCCGCCAGGACCGGTACGAGCCGGTGGCGATGTCGTACTCGCTGCCGTCCGGGTTGACCGTCGGCACGATCCAGATCTCCCGGTTGTTGACCAGGTTGGTGATCCGGGAGTCGGTGCCGTAGTTCTGGGTGAAGAGGCGCATCAGGTAGATCGCCATCTCGACGGTCAGGTGCTCGCGGGCGTGCTGCTGCGAGTTGAACAGGATCTCCGGCTCGTTCTCGTCGACGGCGACGTTGTCGGAGATCTTCACCGCCATCAGGTCCCGACCCTCGTACGAGGTGCCGATGCTGATCTTGCGCGCGATCGACGGATAGCTGGCGACGATCTGGTTGACCACGGCGGTCAGCTCGGCGTAGTCGTGGTAGTCGGCATCGGCCGGTGGGAAGGCCAGCGTGCCGACGTCACCGTGGGCATGGCCCCGGTCGGTTGGCTCCGGGGCGACCGCCTCCAGTTCGAACCCGAGCCGGGTGATGGCGGCGGCCTCGGCGCGGGTGGCCGAGACGTGCAGCACCCCGTGCTCGGAGTAGTCGATGGAGGCACCGGTGCGGGCGACCGCGCTGCGGTCGGCGAGCGTACGCGGACCGATCACCCGGTAGGGCGTGGCGGCCGGTTGCTCCTCCCGGTCGGGAGCCGGCCGGGCGGAGACCGGTGGTGCGGAGATGGCGAGCAGGCCGAGCCCGGCGGCGACGATGAGCGCCAGTGCACGGCGGACGGGGATGGTGCGGAAGGCCATGGACAACCTCCTCGAGGCGCGGGGGATCCCCCGCCCGGTGGCGGACAGCCCGCCACCGGCCCCATGGTCATATCAACATCGATCGTTCTTTAGTCCATCCCAGCCGGATCCTCACGCCGGCAACATATTTCCTCCGGCTGGCGCGGGACGGAGTCGGGCGCCGGAACCGGCTGGCTCAGGCAGCCGGGCCGCGCCCCTGCTCCGAGGTGGTGCCGGGCTGGTCTCCGGCGGCCCCGGTCGCTCCGCCGCCCGCCGGGGTGTCGTCGGCGGGCTGGTCGTCGCCGGCGAGGGCGGCCCGCAGCCGCTCCTTCTCCGAACGGCGGCGCTCGGCGGCGGCGGCCATCTCCTCGCCCATCTCGTCACGCCAGCGCTTGAGCAGGAAGAACGAGAGTGCGGCGGAGAACAGCAGCGCCACCATCAGCTTCAGGAAGATGTTCATGTCGACCGGCCAGAGGGCCGCCACGACGACCACGAACAGGCCGATCCGACCCAGTGTGTACTTAACCGCCGCGCTCACGCCGTCGCCTCGCTTCGCTCGCCCACGGCGCGAGGCGCCACGCTGCTGCGCCTGATGGTTCGCTCGCTTCGCTCGCTCACGCCGCCACTCCATTCTGTGCCGTCCGGCTGACGGCGCTGTCAATCCTGCGGTGCCGGGCCGCCCGACGGAAGCCTGGCTCAGCCCGTCCGGCTGGTCAGCCAGCGGACGCCAGGAAACCAGATCGCCGCGTACACCACGGTGAACGTCGCCGCGCCCAGCGTGCCGGACAGCAGCGGCGGCAGCCCGGTGGTCACGCCGGCCAGCGCCAGCCCGGAGACCACCGCCACCGCGACGGCCACCAGCGCGGCCACCACCCGGGGAGCACCGAACTCCCAGGCCCGGAAGTCCTCCCAGAACAGCCAGGCCGGCAGGATCACCGCCAGCCAGCCGTTGGCCTGGCCGAAGTCACCGGCCCCGAACGAGGCGAAGGCCGCGTCGAAGAGCACCAGCACCAGCAGCCCGATGACCACCCCGGCCAGGGTGACCCCGAGCAGGTCGCCCAGGGTCTGGATGCGCCCCTCGGCGTCCCGGCGGGGAAACGTGCCGCTCTGCTGCTCAGTCATCCCTGACGAGGGTACGCGAGTCCCGGTGGTACCAGTTCGCTGGCCGGGTCGGCTGCGGCTCGCGTGGGCGACCCGGGTACCGCGGCGCGAGCCCACCGGCTCATCCGGCGGGAAGTTCCCGTCGCCGCCGCGCCAACACCCGCAGCGCCGCGCCGCCACCGACCAGCGCCGCACCGGCGACCACCAGGGCACCGATGGCGACGCCCGTGCGCGGCAGGCCGCCGCCGGGCGACGGCACGGGGGCAACCGGTGAAGCGGTGGCCGTCGGCGAGGTGGTTGGCGTCGGCGAGGTGGTTGGCGTCGGCGACGCGGTCGGGCTGGTGGTGCCGGAGGGGGTCGGCCTGGGAGCGATCGAGACAGATATGCGAACACGCCAACCCGGCTCGTCGCCCTGAGCGGGCACGGGTGCCGCGGAGGTCATGGCGACCCCGGTCGCCGCGATCGGGGGCCGGTGGTCGACGGCGGCCTGGGCACTCGCCACCCAGAGGGCGACGATCGCTCCGGCCATCGAGGCGACCGCCCCCGCACGGCGGATCCGGGTCCTTTTCACCACAATCTCTCTCTCGTCTGCGGTCTCAATCGCAGTGCCGGTGGAGCCGGACCGCAGGCGACGCGGCGTACGACGATCACCAGGACCAGGGCCGTGACCAGGACCCCGAGGAAGATCAGCATCCCCCAAGGTGCCGCCGGTGTCGAGCCGCCCATTGGCGGACGCCACCAGCTCCGTTCGGTCCGGCCCGCCGACCGGTTCAGTTGCTGAGGGGTAGCTCCGTCGCGGCCAGCCACCGCTCGGCGGTACTCCGGCGACGAGCGAGTAGCCGCAGCAGGGCCAGCAGGGCGAGGATCCACCAGGGGTTGGGCAGCGACGCGGAGCCGGTCCCCCGGTTTCCGGTAAGCCAGCGCTCGGCGTCGTCGGACCTGGCCGGCGGAGCGGCACTCCGACCGGCGGGGCGGCTCAGGTCAGGCCCAGACCTGCTGCGGCTCGGCGCGACGCTCGGCCAGCGACGGGGCGGCGTCGTACTCGCGGACCACCTCGTATCGGGTGTTGCGCTCGACCGGGCGGAACCCGGCGTCCCAGATCAGGTGCAGCAGGTCGTCCCGGTGCATGGTGTTCGGCGTCCCGTACGAGTCGGCGTCGTGGGTGATCTTGTATTCCACGACCGAACCGTCCAGGTCGTCCACACCGAAGTTGAGCGACAGCTGGGCCACCGAGAGCCCGTGCATCACCCAGAAGCACTTGACGTGCGGCACGTTGTCGAACAGCAGCCGGGAGACCGCGAAGGTCTTCAGCGACTCGGCCGGCGAGGCCATCGTCGTCCGGGCCTGGATCCGGTTACGGATCTTGCCGTCCGCCGAGTCGACGAAGTCGTGCTGGTACCGCAGTGGAATGAAGACCAGGAAGCCACCGGTCTCGTCCTGCAGCTCGCGCAGCCGCAGCACGTGGTCGACCCGGTGCCGAGGCTCCTCGATGTGGCCGTAGAGCATTGTCGACGGGGTCTTCATGCCCTTGCTGTGTGCCAGCCGGTGGATCCGCGACCAGTCCTCCCAGTGGCAGGCGTGGTCGACGATGTGCTGGCGGACCTCCCAGTCGAAGATCTCCGCGCCGCCGCCGGTCAGCGACTCCAGGCCGGCATCCATCAGCTCGTCGAGGATCGCGTCGGCGGTCAGCCCGCTGATCTTCTCGAACCACTGCACCTCGGTCGCGGTGAACGCCTTGAGCTTCACGTTCGGCAGCGCCGCCTTCAGCTCGCGCAGCACCTTCGGGTAGTAACGCCAGGGCAGCGTCGGGTGCAGGCCGTTGACGATGTGCAGCTCGGTGAGCTGCTCGTCCTCCATCTCCTTGGCCTTACGGACCGCCTCGTCGATCCGCATCGTGTACGCGTCCTTCTCGCCCGGCTTGCGCTGGAACGAGCAGTACGCGCAGGAGGCGGAACACACGTTGGTCAGGTTGAGGTGCCGGTTGACGTTGAACATGACCCGGTCACCGTTCGACTCGGTGCGCCGGTGGTGCGCCAGCCGGCCGAGCCAGGTCAGGTCATCGCTGGAGTAGAGGGCGATCCCGTCCTCACGGGTCAGCCGCTCCCCCGCGTACACCTTCGCTTCGAGCTCGCGCTTGAGTCCGGCGTCCATCGAAAGCCCGTCCCTTCCCACCTGCGGTCGCAACCGGATCCCGGTCGCAACCAGAGCCTACGTCGGCCGCAGACGCAGCTCACATCGCGGTCTGTCGGCAGCGCGGGCGACACCGGACTCTCAGCCTCCTGTTACCCGCCCAGACATCGACAGCGCCATGGCAACTGAGGTAAGACAGGATGGGGCACAAAGACAACCCTGATAGCGTCCCGAACCGCCGCGTCCCCTCGGCGCGGTGCAGCACGCCAGACGGGGAGCGGCATGGTCGACAGCGCAAACGGGCGACGGCAGCGGCGACGGAGCCCGGTGGTCTCACCGGTGCTGCGACCGATGGTCTGGTCCGCGCTGCTGAGCGCCGTCGCCAGCGCGGTCCTCGCCGCACCGGCGTACGCCGAACCGAGCATTCCCGTCACGGTGCCCAACACCGGTTCCCGCCCGGTGGTCACCGGGCCGTTGCAACTGCCCGGCGGCGCCCAGGTCGGCGGCACCCCGGGCGTGGTGACCCCGCCCGTCACCTCCGGCGCCAGTGCGCTCGAAGCACAGATTAACGCCGTCGAGGTACGGATCGGCGAGCTCGGCACCCAACTGCTCGAACTGCAGCAACAGCGCGACGAGGCCGAGGCCCAGCACCTCACCGCCGAGCGCAATCTGGAGTTCGCCCGGGCTGCGGTGCAGCAGGCGCAGCAGCAGGCCGACCAGGCCGCCGCGGAGGCGATCAAGGCCGCCGCCGCGCTGCCGCCCGGCGACCTCGCGACCGACCTGCGCGACCTGGACCTGCTCCGGCGGGCCCACCTCGGCGAGAAGTCCGAGCACGCCACCGGCGCGGCGGCCGGCGAACTGACCCGTGCCCGCACCGACGAGCAGGTGGCCACGCAGGCGTACGCGGCGGCCGAGTCGCTGCTGCGGGGCGTCCAGGAGCAGTACGCCGCCACGCAGAAGGCGCTGCGGGACGAAGAGGCGAAGCTGATCAAGCTGCGCGAGGACAACGCCGCGCAGCTGATCGAGGTGGCTCGCCAGCAGGAGCGCGCCGAGCAACAACTCGGCGCCGACTACCTCGACCAGTCCGCCAACGGGATGGTCGCTCATCCCACCGCGCTGGCTGCGGTCGCGTACGCCCGTAAGCAACTGGGCGACCCGTACGTGTGGGGTGCTACCGGGCCGAACTCGTTCGACTGCTCGGGCCTGATCTGGTCGGCGTACCGGTCGGCGGGCTACTACGGGCTGCCCCGGGTCTCCCGCGACCAGTACTACGCGACCAGATCGCGGACGGTTCCGCGTACCGCGCTCCTCCCCGGCGACCTGGTCTTCTTCGCCTCCGGCAGCAGCTGGCAGAGCATCCACCACATGGGGATCTACATCGGCGGCGGCAAGATGATCCACGCCCCGACCACCGGCGACGTGGTGAAGATCTCGACCGTCCGCTGGTCCCGGCTCTACGCGGCGACCCGGGTGGTCGGTGCGGTGCCGGCCCCGACCGCCTCGCCCACCCCGTCGCAGTCCCCGACGCCCAAGCCGACGCCAAAACCGACGACCACGCCCAAGCCGACGCCAAAGCCGACGACCACGCCGAAGCCGACGACGTCCCCGACCCCCTCGCCGACGCCGTCGGGCTCCACCTCGCCGTCACCCACGCCGACGCGTTCCCCCTCGCCCACACCCACCCCCTCCGACTCCGGCTCGCCGACGCCGAGCCCGTCGGTCACGTCGTCGCAGGACGCCGAGGACGGCGGCGCCGCCCCGACCACGGCGGCGAGCAGCTCCGCTCCCGAGAGGAGCGCGTCGGCCAGCCCGTCCGCCCTCGGCGGTCGCTGACCCGGGCGGGCGCCCACCGCCGGCTCCACTTCCGGCGCGTCGGACGGTAGGCGGCGCGCCTCATCCGGCACACCGGGACACTGTGGGCACTCCGTGTGTGCGACACGGTCGGAATGTGGCACGGTGTCTCTCAGGCACTCCCGGTCCGGCGGTACCGGTCCGGGTGCGGGTGCGAGCGTGGCGCGGAGGACGAGGATGACCGAGCACGAGGTTCCGGCGGGGCCGGCCGAACCGGGGTCCGCTCCCGCCCCCAGCACGACCGCCGAGCCGACTCCGGCCGGGGGCATCCTTCCCGAGCCCGCGCCGACCGGTGGCACCTCCCCGGAGCAGTCCTCCACCGACGCCGGCTCCACCGCGCCGCGGGCCATGGCGGTCAGCGCCACGGAACGCCCGGCTGCGCCGGCCCGGGGCCGGGCGGGTGTCGCCCGGGTGGTGACGCCCCGGGAAGGCCCGGCCGGGTCCAACGGCATCACGGCCGGGTCCACCGCCGCCACGGCCGGGTCGAGCCGCACCACGGCCGGGTCGACCGGGACCACGTACCGGGCGACGGCATCGCCGGTCCCGGCTGGGCACGCCCCGGAGGGTGAATCGCCGACCAGCCCAGCCCAGCCCAGCGCAGCCGGCACGGCCGGCCCCGCGGGCCTGAGCGGCACCGCTGGGGCGGCGGGCACGGCCGGCGTCTCCGGACGGCGGGAGCTGCCGAAACCGGTACGGGCCAGCGTCCGGGTGCCCGGAATGAGCAAGGTGAGCGCGGACGAGGCACAGGCCGCCGGGAGCGGCGGCAGGGCCGCCGGCGTCTACCGGTCGTCACCGGTCAATCCGGAGCCACCGGAGCCCGCCCAGCCACCGGAGCCGGCCAGGCCGCCGACCCCGCCCACCCCCGAGCCGGAGCCCGCACCGGCGCCCTACCCGCCGGTACCCGAGCCCACCCCGCCCTCGCCGGCGCCGCCCGTGCCCACGCCGGCACCACCGGCGCCCGTGCCGTACCCGCCGGGGCCGATCCCCGCTCCGCCGCCCGGCCCTCGACCCGCACCGCCGGCGCCGGGCCCACCGACACCGCCTCCCGGCCCACCGGTGCCCGCACCACCGCCCCCACCGGGCCCGATGCCCGCACCGCCGTTCCCACCGCCACCCGCCACAGCGGGCCCAGCCGTGCCGGCTCCCGCGCTGCCGGCCTGGCCGCCACCCGCCACGGCGAGCCCGGCCGTGCCGGCTCCCGCGCTGCCGGCCTGGCCGCCACCGACCAGTCCCGGGGGCCGCCGGGACGAACCGTCCCCCGGTTCATCTGGTGCGGCGCCCCGACCGTCGTCCCGTCCCGGCCTGCTGCCGGCGGCGGGGGCCCCGACCGCCACACCCGGCACCCACCCGGGTGTGACCCGCGCCATGCCCCCGGCCGGCGTTGACCCGGTCGGCCGGGGCGGCGCGGCCGCCGGCGGCGGACCGGAGCCGGCCGCCCATCGCCCCAGCGGGTCCGATCTGAGCGCGTACTACGCCGCCGGCACGGGCTCGGCCACGGTGGCCTTTCCCGCCGGCGAGCCGGAGAACTCGGGTTCGCTGACCGGGCACATCCTGGCCCAGGGCTGGGCGGAGACCCCGGCCGAGCGGTCCAGCGGCACCGTCAAGGTGGTGATCGTGATGGCTGTCGCGCTGGTCCTGCTGGTGACGATCAGCGTGGTGGTCGTGCTGGCGGCGAACGACGCGCTGGGCGGTGTGACCGGCGGCCTGCTGGAGTAGGGCGGCGGGAGCGGATCGGCGGGGTGAGTCCGCCCACTACCCACCCGCGCACCCGGTGGGTGCGTGACGACCGCCGTACACTTGTCGGCGATCACTGACCCGGCGCGCACCTGGCGCGCCCATGGGCGTTCTTGCCGACGATCCGGCGGCGTTGTGCCGCGGCGGGACATCGCAAAGGTGCGCCCCGCTCGAAAGGCATTTCTTGACCAGCTCCGCTGACCCCGGCATGTCCCTGTCCACCCGTGACGTGCCCACCATCCCGCAGCCGGCCGACACCGGCGGCTCCGACGACTCGGTCGACTTCGAAACGCTCGGACTTCCACGACCGTTGGTCCGCGCTCTCGCCCGGCAGGGCATCACCACTCCGTTCGAGATCCAGCGCGCAACCGTCCCGGACGCGCTCGCCGGTCGGGACGTGCTGGGCCGTGGACAGACCGGCTCCGGCAAGACCCTTGCCTTCGGGCTGCCGCTGCTGGCCCGGGTCGCCGACGGCGGCCAGGCCCGGCCGCTGCGCCCGCGAGCCCTCGTTCTGGTGCCCACCCGGGAACTCGCCATGCAGGTCAACGACGCGCTGCTGCCGCTGGGCAAGGCCGTCGGCGTGTTCCTGAAGACCGCCGTCGGCGGCGTACCCTACGACCGCCAGATCGACGCCCTGCGGCGCGGTGTGGAGGTCGTGGTGGCGACCCCGGGCCGGCTCGCCGACCTGATCGCACGCGGCGTCTGCCACCTCGACGACGTCGAGATCACCGTGCTCGACGAGGCGGACCAGATGGCCGACATGGGCTTCCTGCCCGAGGTCACCGACCTGTTGGCGAAGACACCGGCGGACGCCCAGCGGCTGCTCTTCTCGGCCACCCTGGACGCCGACGTGGACGCCCTCGTCCAGCGGTTCATGACCGACCCGGTCACCCACTCCACGGCGCCGCCGACCGCGGCCGTGTCCACCATGGACCACCACCTGCTGCTCATCCCGCCGCGCGACAAGTTCCCGGTGACCGCGTCGATCGCGGCGCGCGCCGGCCGCACCATCGTCTTCGCCCGCACCCAGCTCGGCGTGGACCGGCTCGTGGCGCAGCTCGCGGCGGTCGGCGTACGCGCCGGTGGGCTGCACGGGGGCAAGACCCAGCGGATGCGCACCCGCACCCTGGCCGAGTTCCGTGAGGGGCGGACCAACGTACTGGTCGCCACCGACGTGGCGGCCCGGGGCATCCACGTCGACGGGGTCACGCTGGTGCTGCACGTCGACCCGCCGAAGGACCCGAAGGACTACCTGCACCGCGCGGGCCGCACCGCCCGGGCCGGCGAGACGGGCGCGGTGGCAACCCTGGTGCTGCCGAAGCAGCGCCGCAGCACCCTCGCGATGCTGGAGAAGGCCGGCGTGGCACCGGCAGAGACCCGGGTGCGCGCCGGCGACCCCGCGCTGGTCGAGCTGACCGGGGCGCGGGAGCCGAGCGGGGTACCGGTGCGCGACGAGCCGGAGGAGCCCCGCCGATCCGGCCGGCCGGGCGGCGACCGCCGCTACGGCGACCGGCCGCGCGGCGAGCACCGGTTCGGGGACCGGCCCAGCGGAGAACGGCGCTACGGCGACCGGCCCAGCCGCGAACACCGCTACGGCGACCGGCCCAGCGGAGAACACCGTTACGGCGACCGGCCCAGCGGAGAACGCCGCTACGGCGACCGGCCCAGCGGGGAGCGCCGCTTCGGGGACGAGGGCCGCGGCGACCGCCGGCACGGTGACCAGCCGCGCGGCGAGCGTCGCTACGGCGACCGGCCCGGCACCGATCACCGCTTCGGGGACCGGTCCGGCGGAGAACGCCATTTCGGCGACCGGCCAAGCCGCGACCACCAGTTCGGGGACCGGCCCAGCGGAGAACGCCGCTACGGCGACCGGCCCAGCGGGGAGCGCCGCTTCGGGGACGAGGGCCGCGGCGACCGCCGGCACGGTGACCAGCCGCGCGGCGAGCGCCGCTTCGGCGGTGACCGGGGCGTCCGGTCGGAGGGCCGGAGCCCGTACGACCGGCCGCGCGAGGATCGGCGCGCGGGGGGTGGGCGCCCGCGGGCGCGTACCTACTGACCGATCTGCCTTCCCACATCCGGTAGCGGAGATCGTGCTCGATCAGGGATCGAGTGGCCTCGTCGTGACTCCGACACCACTCGATCCAGGATCGAGCACGATCTACGGCATCCCGGACCGAGCACGGCCTTGCAGCATCGCACCGGTGGCGGCGCGGCGCGGCCTTCGGCGCGTGTGCTGCCCGGCACCGGACGGGTGGCGTAACCTCCGGCTCATGCCGACCATGCCGAAGTCGCTGCTGTGGACCCGGACGGACACGGCCGGCGCCGAACACGCCCTCGTGGACGACCGCCACGGGCTGACGGCGCACGGCACTCAGCTGGCCGCCGACCCGATTCCCTACACCTGCCGCTACCAGTTGGCCACCGACCCGGAGTGGGTGAGTGTCCGCTTGGAGGTCGAGGTCGAGGGAGCCGGGTGGCGGCGCAGCGTACGGCTGGAGCGGGCGACGCGGCGGTGGCGGGTGACCGCCGCCGAGCAGGGCGACCTGGACGCTGCCCTGGCCGCGAGCGGGCATGCCCCGGCCGGCCTGCCCGGCGTCGAAGACCCGGACCGGCTGGCCGACGCCCTCGACGTGGACCTGGGCGGTTCGCCGCTGTTCAACACGCTGCCGCTGCGCCGGCTCGGCCTGCCCGCCGCACCCGCCGGCACCAGTCACCGGATCGACGTGGCGTGGGTGCTGCTGCCGAGCCTGACGGTGCTGCCCACCGAGCAGACCTACACCGGGCTGGGCCCGGACCGGTTCCGGTACGCCAGCGACGGCTTCAGCGCCGAGGTCGATGTGGACCCGGACGGCTACGTGGTGCGCTACCCCGGGTTGGCGGAGCGGTTCGCCCCCGGCTGAGTCGTGCCCTCGAAGCTGAGCCGAGCCCCCGAACCCGTGGCCGCCCGCGTCAGGTCGGCCACTCGCCACCGATCAGGAAGCGCTCGACGGTGGCCAGGTACGGGGCCAGGTCGAGGCCCTGGGCGGCCACCCACTCGTCGGCGTAGTACGTGTCGGCGTAACGGTCGCCCGCGTCGCAGATCAGGGTGACCACCGAACCGGTCCGGCCGGCGGCCAGCATCTGGGCGATCAGCCCGAAGGCGCCCCACAGGTTGGTGCCGGTCGACCCGCCCACCCGCCGGCCCAGCACCGCCGAGCTGGCCCGCATGGCGGCCAGGGACGCGGCGTCCGGCACCTGCACCATCCGGTCCACCACCGAGGGCAGGAACGACGCCTCGACGGTCGGCCGCCCGATCCCCTCGATCCGGGAGCCCCGGCCGGTGCGGACCGACCAGTCCGCGGCCTGCCAGGCGGGGTAGAACGCGGAGTTCTCCGGGTCGACCACGCAGAGCTTGGTGGGCAGCCGCCGGTAGCGGGCGTACCGACCGATGGTGGCGCTGGTGCCGCCGGTGCCCGCGCCGACCACGATCCAGGCCGGTACGGGATGGCGCTCCAGCGCGAGCTGCGCGTAGATCGACTCGGCGATGTTGTTGTTGCCCCGCCAGTCGGTTGCCCGTTCCGCGTAGGTGAACTGGTCCATGAAGTGCCCGCCGGAGTCCTCGGCCAGCCAGCGCGCCTCGATGACCACCTTCGCCGGGTCCTGGACCAGGTGGCACCGGCCGTCCTGGAACTCGATCTGGGCGATCTTCTCCGGCGACGTGGAGGCGGGCATCACCGCGATGAACGGCAGCCCCAGCATCCGGGCGAAGTACGCCTCGGAGACCGCCGTGGAGCCCGACGACGCCTCGACGATCGTGGTGTCCGGCCCGATCCAGCCGTTGCAGAGGCCGTACAGGAACAGCGAGCGGGCCAGCCGGTGCTTCAGCGAACCGGTCGGGTGGACCGACTCGTCCTTGAGGTAAAGGTCGATCCCCCACTGCCGGGGCAGCGGGAAGGGCAGCAGGTGGGTGTCGGCCGAGCGGTTCGCGTCCGCCTCCACGGTCGCGATCGCCTCGGTCACCCACCGCCGGCTGGCCTCGTCACACCGGTCGAGATGAGTCACGTTCCGAAACGTAGCAAGCGAACTCAGGCGGAGGCCGGGCCCACCGGCTGTGGGCGGTTCTCCCACTTCGTGGACAGGGCGATGCTGGTACGGGTGGAGGCGACCCCGGGCGTCCGGTTCAGCCGTACGATCAGCTGCTCCAGCTCGGCTATGGTGCCCACCCGGGCCTTGAGCAGGAAGGATTCGACGCCGGCCATGAAGTAGCAGGACTCGATCTCCGGGATGGCGCGGAACGCCTCCAGCACGTCGTCGGTGTCGGCGCCGGAGTCCTCCACGATGCCGATCAGTGCGGTCACGGCCAGCCCGACGGTCTCCGGCTCGACCTCCGCGCGGTACGCCCGGATGACCCCGCCGGATTCCAGCTTGCCGACCCGTTCGTGCACCGCCGGCGCGGAGAGGCCGACCTGGCGGGCCAGTTCGGCGTACGACAGGCGGGCGTTGCCGCGGAGAAGGTCAACGAGGCTGAGGTCGATGGCGTCCACGGACTGTAGACCCTAGTCGCTGCCGCGTTACACCCGGACGCCGCCATCCGTTGAATGTTGCGGAGGGTGACAGTTCGCATACCCAGGGTTCGAAGGGCGTGGCGCCGGTATCATTTACTAACTTCCCACTCAGTGCGTTTTTCGCGTTTGGCGGACAGGCCAGGTCGCTGGTGCTGTAATTGCCATACGTCCCTCATGACGGCTCTGGGCTCGCACCGGCCGGGGGCAGTGTGTTCAGCCGGGGGCTTCGTCGACGCGAGGAGGGGGCTGTGGACACTGGAGATCGCCTGCTGACACCGGGTGAAGTCGCCGCGCTGTTTCGGGTTGACCCGAAGACCGTGACGCGATGGGCAGCGGCGGGCCGGATAGGCAGTATCCGGACTCCAGGAGGGCATCGCCGGTTTCGGGAATCCGAGGTGCGGGCTCTGCTTGAGGGGGAGGGGATGCTGGAAGAGGCGGACGAGATGGGCAGACCGCGCAACGTGGGCCCGACCACCTCGACCGGCCCCGGCCCGGCCAACGCCGGCATGTACTGAATGGTGCGGATCGGGACGCGGACCGGTCGTCAGGTCCGGTCCGCGTTCAACCGTCCGGCCCAGCGCTTGGACAGGGTGTGTGGCACGCCGAGGGCGTCGAGCACCTTACCCGCCACGAAGTCCACGAGCTGCGCCGCGGAGGCGTCGGCGCCCGCGCCGTAGAAGCCCGGACTGGCCGGCAGCACCACCGCGCCGGCATCGTGCAACGCGATCAGGTGTTCCAGGTGGCTGCGGGTCACCGGCGTTTCGCGGGGCACCACGACCACCCTTCGGCGCTCCTTGAGGTTGACCTCGGCCGCCCGCTGCAACAGGTCCTTCGACAGGCCGATCGCGATACCGGCGCAGGCCGCCGTGCTGGCGGGTACCACCGCCATGCCGCGTACCGGATAGGAGCCGCTGCTCGGCCCGGCCGCCAGGTCACCGGCGGGCCAGTGCCGGACGTCCGCGCCGTCGAGGTCGCGGCCGAGCCAGGCCGCCAGGTCCTCGGCCCAGTGCGCGTCGCGGAACGGCCGTCCGGTCTCGTCGAGCAAGGTCAGCCGGGCAGCCCGGGAGACAACCAGGTCCACCGGCGCCCCGGCGTCGAGCAGCCCGCGTATGACCGCGGCCGCGTACGGCGTGCCGGACGCCCCGGACACCCCGACCACCCATGGTTCGCGCATGCCCTCCAGCCTGCCTGGTCGTCACTGGTGCCGGTCGGGCACCCCCGGGGCGTACCGCCGACCGCCGGGCCTCCGCGCGTCGGCGGCGGCCGGACACGCCCTGACGCCGGGCCCGGACGCCGGCCCGCTCAGGGGCGCAGGCCGAGCCGGAACACCAGGTCGAGCAGGGCGAAGGCGAACAGCGCGATGCCGACGAAGCCGTTGGCCGTGAAGAACGCCCGGTTCACCCGGCTCAGGTCGGTCGGCGTGACCACCAGGTGCTGGTAGCCGAAGGCGACCGCGGTCAGCGCCAGGCCGATCCACCAGAGCCAGCCGAAGCCGAGCAGCACGCCGAACCACAGGAACAGCCCGAAGGTCACCACGTGCGCGAGGGTGGAGGCGTGCAGCGCGAACCGCAGGCCGTACCGGGCCGGCACGCTGTGCACGCCGATCTTCCGGTCCACCTCGGCGTCCTGGCAGGCGTAGATCAGGTCGAAGCCACCGATCCACAGGCCGACTGCCGCGCCGAGCAGGAAGGCCGGCCCGGAGCCGGCGAACGTACCGGTCACCGCGAGCCAGGCGCCGACCGGGCCGACCGCCTGGGCGACCGCCAGGATGGCGTGCGGCCAGTTGGTGAACCGCTTGCCGTATGGGTAGACGACCAGTGGCACCACAGCGAGCGGCGCGAGCGCCAGGCAGAGCGGGTTGAGCAGGGCGGCTGCGGCCAGGAAGACCAGCAGCGCCACGCCCGCGCCGGTCCAGGCCGTACGCAGGCTCACCGCCCCGGTCACCAGTTCCCGGTTGGCCGTACGCGGGTTCCGCGCGTCGATCCGGCGGTCCAGGATCCGGTTGGCGGCCATCGCGAACGTCCGCGCCCCGACCATCGCCACGGTGATCAGCAGCAGGTCGAGCCAGCGCACCCGCCCGCCGTTGACCTGCATCGCGGTCAACGCCGACAGGTACGCGAACGGCAGCGCGAACACCGAGTGCTCGATCGCCACGAGTTTGAGGAAGGACTTCACGCGTCCGGGGTGGGTGGACGGCTCCACGGTGGCAGCGGTCGCCATCAGATGCCGTACTCCTTCCAGCGCTTGTCGACCAGCGAGACGACCTCGGGTGACATGCTCATCTCCTCCGGCCAGCCACGGGTGTAGCCCTCGCTCGGCAGCTTGCGGGTGGCGTCGATGCCCGCCTTGCCGCCCCAGAACTGCTGGTACGACGAGTGGTCGAGGTGGTCCACCGGCCCCTCGGTGAGCAGCAGGTCGCGGGCGTAGTCGACGTTGCCGAACGCGCGGAAGGCCACCTCGCGGTAGTCGTGCACGTCGCAGTCCTCGTCCACGATCACGATCAGCTTGGTCAGCGACATCATGTGCGCGCCCCAGATGGCGTTCATCACCTTCTGCGCGTGCTTCGGGTACCGCTTGCGGATCGACACGATCGCGCAGTTGTGGAAGACCCCGGCGGCCGGCAGGTCGTAGTCGACGATGTCCGGAATGAGGAACCGCAGCAACGGCGCGAAGATCCGCTCGGTGGCCTTGCCGAGGCCGTGGTCCTCCTGCGGCGGCTTCGAGGTGACGATCGAGTGGTACACCGGGTCGCGCTGCATGGTCATCGCCTCGATGTGCAGCACCGGGAACGGCTCGACCGGGGTGTAGAAGCCGGTGTGGTCGCCGAACGGCCCCTCCGGCAGTCGCTCGCCCGGCTCCAGGTAGCCCTCCAGCACCACCTGGGCGTGCGCCGGCACCTGCAACGGCACGGTCAGGCAGTCGACCATCTCCACCCGCTCGCCGCGCAGGAACCCGGCGAACAGGTACTCGTCGATGTCGGCGGGGAGCGGCGCGCTCGACGCGTAGCTGACGACCGGGTCGCAGCCGATGGCGATGGCGACCGGCAGCCGCTGGCCGAGCCGCTCGGCGACGGCGTGGTGCGCGGTCGAGTTCTTGTGGATCTGCCAGTGCATGCCGAGGGTGTTGTGGCTGTGCTGCTGGAGCCGGTACAGCCCGAGGTTCCGCTTGCCGGTCTCCGGATGCTTGGTGTGGGTCAGCCCGAAATTGTGGAAGATCCCGCCGTCGCCCGGCCACACCTGGAGCCCCGGCAGCCGGTTCAGGTCGACGTCGTCACCCCGGTAGACCACCTGCTGGCAGGGTGCGGTCTTGACCTTCTTGGGCGGCATCGACTTGAGCTGCATCACCTTGCCGAGGCCGCCCATCATGCCGGAGAAGCCCACCGGCAGTTCCGGCTTGAGCATGTCGCCGATCCGGTTGCCGATCTCGTCCAGCGACTCGACGCCGAGCGCCATCGCGGTGCGCTTCTCGGTGCCGAAGAGGTTGATCGCCAGCGGCATCTCGCCCCGGGTGGGCCGCTCGAAGAGCAGCGCCGGGCCGTCGGCCCGGACCGTGCGGGTGACGACCTCGCTGATCTCCAGCGTCGGGTCGACCGGCACGCCGACGCGGCGCAGTTCGCCCTCGCGCTCCAGCGCCGCGAGGAAGTCCTTCAGATCGGTGTACGGGAACCCACGAGCCGCCATGCCAGCCAGTGTCCCCCACCAAGCTGAGGTGCAAGGAAGGGCCCCTTGTTAACGCCTCCGGTAGAGCAGGGGCCCCCTGTTAACGCGCAGCCGACCCGGCATGGACGGGAGACGGCCGGGTAGTCGAGCGGCCCGAACGAGGGCGGAGGGCGACGATGGGTGACGGACGGGTTCCGGCGGGGTTCGCCGAGCAGCGAGCGCAGGTCGACGACATCACCGTCAACTACGTCCGGGGCGGCAGCGGACCCACGCTGGTGCTGCTGCACGGCTATCCGCAGACCTGGTACATGTGGCGCCACGTACTGCCGGAGCTGGGGCGGTCGTTCGAGGTGATCGCGCCGGACCTACGGGGCTTCGGCGGCAGTGACGCCCCGGCCGACGGCTACGACAAGAAGACCCTCGCCGGTGACCTGCACGGGCTGCTCACCAGCCTGGGCCTGGACCGCGACCTCCATCTGGTCGGCCACGACCTCGGCACCATGGTCGCGTACGCGTACGCCGCCGCCCACCCGGACCGGGTGCGCCGGCTGGTACTCAGCGAGGCGCCGATCCCCGACGAGAGCATCTACACCCTCCCGGCGCTGACCACCGCCGGCCCGGCGGTGTGGAACTTCGGCTTCTTCAGCCTGACCAACGGCCTGCCGGAGCAGCTCGTCGCCGGCCGCGAGGTGCTCTGGGTCGACCGGTTCACCGACTCCCTGATGCTCCGCAAGGGCAGCCTCGACGCGGCCGACATCGAGGAGTACGCCCGGCACCTCCGCGACGAGGCCCACCTACGGGCGAGCTTCGAGTGCTTCCGCGCGTTCGCGCAGGACGTCGCCGACAACGCCGGGTACCGGAGGTCGAAGCTGGCCATGCCGGTGCTCGC
Organism: Micromonosporaceae bacterium KJ-029; assembly: GCA_005402585.1. GTDB lineage: Bacteria > Actinomycetota > Actinomycetes > Mycobacteriales > Micromonosporaceae > Micromonospora. Next base: position 235,025 of record BIFP01000068.1, read on the forward strand.
CATCGGCGCCCAGGCGAGCCTCGGCGGCCAGGTGGCCGAGCAGGTCCGCCGGTACGCCGACTCGGTGACCGGCGAGGTCGTCGAGGACAGCGGCCACTGGCTCTACGAGGAGCAACCGGCGGAACTCACCGCCCTGCTGCTGCCCTTCCTCCGGGGCTGATGGACCCTTTACCGGTCAGATCTCCTCAAGCGAGGCGATGAGCGGCGGGATATCTCACCGGCTCTGGGCCGACGGCCACCGGGGCAGGCAGGCTGGAGGCATGTCAGACGCGTACGTCGTCGGCGACCCGGACGGACTGTCGCCGCTGCTCACCCGTTTGCGCGACGCGATCGCCCGCGAGCTGCACATGCAGCTCGCGATGCGCGCCGAGCGGATCGAACTGGCCGACGTGCCGGAGGTCGCCTACCAGATCACCTTGCGCGTCAACGAAACCCTGAGCCGACGCCGCCCCGATTGACCGGCACCCGGCTCAATTGCCGGAGTAAAGTCGGTCGGCGTCAACCAGGATCACGTCCGGCCTGCCGACGGAGAGCTGGCGCAGTTCGTCGGTGAACCTCTCCGCGCTGGCGAGCAGCAGTCGTGTCTGCTCCAGATTCAGACCAGGTCGCCCCATCAGCAACTCACGCGCCCGGACCAGCCGTTCAAGATCCGAACAGCCGAGCGTACGACCTCCCCCAGGGCCAGCATCGGCCGCGGACCGTCACCTGCCGGCAGTTCCCCGAGCGCCACCAGGTTTCGCAAGCCTCATGAAGATCTCGCAAGATGTAGAACTACAAGTGTAGTTCTACATCTTGCGATCCGTCCTCACAGACCGCCGTACGAGTGCAGGCCCTCGAAGAAGATGTTCACACCGAACAGGTTCATCAGCACGGTCAGGAAGCCGAGGATGGCCAGCCAGGCGGCCACGTTCCGCTTCACGCTCGGTGTGGCCCGGGCGTGCAGGTAACCGGCGTACACGATCCAGGAGATGAACGCCCAGGTCTCCTTCGGGTCCCAGCCCCACGGCCGGCCCCAGGCCGCCTCGGCCCAGATCGCCCCGGCGATCACCGCGAAGGTGAAGATCGGAAACGCGAAGGCGTGCAGTACGAAGGTGAACCGCTCCAGGCCGGCCGCCGCCGGCAGCCGCTTCGCCAGGGTGTACGGGAAGCTGCGCTTGCCCTGCTCGTAGCCGGCCCGCATCAGGTACGCCACCGCCGGCACCGCGCCGAGCAGGAACAACCCGGAGGCGAAGACGATGGTCGACACGTGCACGATGAACCAGTACGAGTTGAGCGCCGGCACCAGCGGCACGATCGGCGTGTAGAGCACCAGCTCGGCGGTGGCCACGAGCAGCACCATGACCAGGGTCAGGAAGAGCCCGAGGCGGCGCAGCGACGGCACCTTCACCAGCACCACCAGCCAGGCGGCGACGCCGATGAACGAGACCGTGAGCACGAACTCGTACATGTTGCCCCATGGCATCCGGTCGGCGGCGAGGCCACGCGTGACCAGCCCGACCAGGTGCAACGCGGCGCCCAGCGCGGTCGCGGCGACGGCGATCCGGCCAGCCATCTCGGCCCGCCGCGCGGTGCGCTCGGCCCGGGTCGCGGCGGTGGCCGCCCCCTCGGCCCCACCTTCGGGGCCGGCCCCGCCTGCGGAGTCCGCACCGCCCATCGTGCCGGCGCCGACCGCCGCGCCGACCAGTTCGCGGGCAGGTGCCGCGACGGTCTTGACGCGCGAGCTGCCGAGGGCGTACTCGACGGCGTGGCTGATCATCGCCAGCAGGTACACCAGGGTGGCGATCGACACCACCTGGTCGGAGAGTGCGGACATCACTCGGCTCCTCCTCGCGCCCCGGTGCCGGACTTGGCTCCGGAGCCGGCGCCGGCTTCACCGCCCCGCTCGTCGCCGCGGATCGCGGACACCAGCTGAGCGAACTCGGCGGCGAACCCGGGATGCTCGGTACGCGGCAGGCCAGCCACCTCGACCAAACTACTACCGCCCGTCGGAGATCCACCGCCCGGGGGCCCGGAACCGTCGCCGGAGCCGGCCGGCAGCACGCGGACGAAGATCCGCCGACGCCGGAAGAACAGCGAGCCCATCAGCCCGAGCACCAACCCGACGGAGCTGACCAGCAGCAGCGTCGCGCCCGGGTCGTAGCGCACCGACAGGACGACGTACGGCTCGGTGCCCAGGAACTCGACCTTCGTGCCGTCGTCCAGGGTCCAGCTCTCCCCCATCCGCAGTTCCTTCGAACCGATCTCGGTGAGCCGGCCGTTGCGTACCTGGCGCTGGTCGAGCTGGTACACCGAGCCGGGGATACCGGCGTCCAGGCCCAGGTTGCCCCGGTATGCCACCAGGCCGAGCAGCGGATTCTCCTCGGTCGGGTGCTCCGACCGGTTGAACGGGGGCTGCTGCGGCGCGGTCGGCAGATACAGGCCGTCGAAGGCCACCTGGAGGTCCGGGTTCCGCTCGCCGGTGTCCGGGTTGACGTTGGCGTCCGGGAAGGCGGCCAGCCCCTCGCTGGTCAGCCCGACGTCCTTGTTGGTGAGGAACGGCACCGCGCTGGTCTGGCTGTTGCCGTACCGGTCGGTGTAACGGATCACCGGGGCGTACCCGTGCCCGAGCAGGTAGACGTTCGCGCCGTCGAGGCGCAGTGGCGAGTTGACCGAGAACTCCTCCGCGCGCGGCGCGCCGCCGTCCTCGTCGACGGTCACCTTCGCGTTGTAGAAGGACGGCTGGCCGGTCGGCAGGAACCGGGCGTCGAACTCGTCCAGCTGCATGCAGAAGCGGGGCAGGTTGTCGCCGACGCGCGGACCGAGCTTCGCCTCGGCGTACTGCTGCCGGGTGTTGCAGAAGACGTGGTCCGCGCCGGCGACGAGCAGCCGGTTGCCGTGCCAGCCGTACCAGGAGCCGAGCGCGACGCCGACCAGCACCACCACCATCGAGGTGTGGAAGATCAGGTTGCCGGTCTCCTTGAGGTAGCCCTTCTCGGCGGAGACCTCGTCGCCACGGACCATCACCCGCCACCGCCGGCGCCGCAGTGTCTCGGCGATCGCCGCCACCCCGCCGGCCGGGGCCGGCACCACCGCGTGCTGCGGCAGCCGCTTCAGCCGCTTCGGTACGGCCGGTGGCTTGGCGCGCAGCGCCCGGATGTGGTCGCGCAGCCGGGGCGTGATGCACCCGATCAGCGAGGTGAACAGCAGTAGGTAGATCGCGGAGAACCAGACCGAACTGAACGCCTCGAAGGCGCCGATCCGGTCGAGCAGCGGCGCCAGGTCGGGATGGGCGGTGAAGAAGTCGCGGACGTCCTCCGGGTTCACACCGCGCTGCGGCAACACCGAGCCGGGGATCGCGGCGACCGCGAGCAGGAAGAGCAAGACCAGTGCGGTACGCATGCTGGTCAGCTGCCGCCACGAGTTGCGCAGCAGGGCGAGCACCGGATTGGGGCGGCGCCGGGGTGCCTCGGCCGGCGCGGCCGGCCGGTCGTCCACGGCGGTCATCAGATGCTCACCTGGAAATCGCCCACCCCGATAGTGGTCTGCAACCAGATCACGACATTGGTCCAGCCGCCGGTGACCAGCGCCAGGCCGATCAGGATCAGCAGAACACCGCCGATCCGGGTGACCCAGCGGCTGTTGCGTCGGATAGCGCGGAAGACCCCGAGCAGGCGGTTGAAGCCCAGCCCGAAGACGACGAACGGGATGCCCAGCCCAAGGCAGTACGCCACGGCCAGCACCACCGCACGGTCCATCTGCCCACTGGTGACGGCCAGGCCGAGCACCGCGGTCAGGGTGGGCCCGACGCAGGGTACCCAGCTCAGCGCGAACACCGCGCCGAGCACCGGCGCGCCGAGCAGGCCGGCGGTGGGCAGCCGGTTGATCCGCAGCTCACGCTGGAACCCGGGAAGCGCCCCGAGATACCCCAGCCCGAGTACGACCACGAGCCCGCCGATGACGATCTCCAGCGTCCGCTCGTAGTCGAAGAAGACCCGGCCGATGCTGCTGAACAGGATCGCGGTGGCGGTGAAGACGACGGTGAAGCCGGCAACGAAGAGCAACGTGCCGGCGAGCACCCGGCCCTTGACCGCCGGGCTGACCCGGGTCTGCTCCCGCACCGAGGTACCAACGCCGGCGCTACCCGCCTCTACGCCAGCGCCACCCGCCTCGCCGGCAGCGGTGGAGGTGTTAACAGGGGCCCCCTCCTCTACCGGAGGCGTTAACAGGGGGCCCTTCCTTTCACTACGCCCTTCGAGGTCGGCGCCGGCCAGGCCGGTGACGTACGAGAGGTAGCCGGGCATCAGCGGGAGCACGCACGGCGACAGGAAGCTGACCAGACCGGCCAGGGCCGCCGCGCCCACCGCCAACAGCAGCGGACCCGACTGGGCGAGCTGACCGAACGTCTCGCCCATCAGCGTTGACCGGCCGGCGCGGGCGACTCCGCGGCGATCCGCTCGACGATGGGTTGCAGGCCGTCCTGCTTGACCGCCGCCCTGATCACGGTGGCGATCCGCCCCTCCCGGTCGAGTACGACGGTGGCCGGGATGGTGTTCGGCGGGACGTCCATGGCGAGCGCGAGCCGGCTGCCCGGGTCGAAGATGCTCGGGTAGCTGATCCCGTACCCATCCTCGAAGGCGATCGCCTTGTCCCGGCTGTCCTGCACGTTGATGCCGAGGAAGGTCACGCCGGAGCCCTTGGTCGCCTGGTACGTGGCCTCCAGGTCGTCGGCCTCGGCCCGGCACGGCGCACACCAGGAACCCCAGAAGTTGACCACGATGACCTGGCCACGCTGGTCCGCCACGTCGTACCGTCCACCGGTGAGCAGCTCACCAGCGATCTCGGGAGCGGCGGAACGCTGGTCCGGGCGGCACTCCACGATGCCGTCGACGTTGTCGCACTGCGGCTTCCCGCCGTCGCCGAAGCAGCCGGTCAGGGTCGCCAGCGCGGCCGTGGCGGCGAGCAGGCCGGCGGCCAACCTCCGGGCGGCCACTCAGGCCCCCTTGGCCGTCCGCGCGGTCGGCGAGATCGCCACCAGGTGCGCGGCCGGTTCGGAGTAGCCGATGCCGACGACCTTGGCACCGTCGAAGTGGAACGTGGTGAGCGAGGCCAACGAGCACTGCCGGCGGCGCGGGTCGTGCCAGAGCCGCTTGCGCTCGACGTGCCGGCGCAGCGTCCAGATCGGCAGCTGGTGCGAGACCAGCACGGCCTCGCGTCCCTCCGCAGCGACCCGGGCGGCGTGCAACGCGGCGAACATCCGCTCGGCGATCGCCTGGTACGCCTCACCCCACGAGGGGGTGACCGGGTCGCGCAGCACCCACCAGTTGCGCGGGTCGCGGAAGGAACCGTCGCCGGGCGAGACCCGCTTGCCCTCGAACCAGTTGGCGCTCTCGATCAGCCGCTCGTCCACCCCGATGGGCAACCCGAACTGGGCGGCGATCGGCTCGGCGGTCTGCTGGGCGCGTTCCAGCGGACTGGCCACCACGTGCACAACCTCGCGGTCGGCGAGCCCCTGCGCGGCGGCCTTGGCCATCTGGACACCCAGTTCGCTGAGGCGGAAACCGGGCAGCCGGCCGTAGAGAATGCCGTCCGGGTTGTACACCTCGCCGTGCCGAAGCACGTGGACCACCGTCTTGCTCACCGCTGCGCCCCCTTCGTTCGCGACTGCGGGGCTCGCAAAACCGGCTCACTCCTCGCGCTCACCGCTACCCCCCAGTAACCGCCGCTGCCGCCGCATTGGCCGCCGCTGGCAGGGCGGCGGCGACATGTTCCAGGGCGGCGTCGTCGATCGCCGCCGACACGAACCAGGACTCGAACGCGCTCGGCGGGAGGTACACCCCGGCGGCGAGCATCGCGTGGAAGAACGCCTTGAACGCGGGCACCTGCTGGGTGCGGGCGCTGTCGTAGTCGACCACGTCGGCGTCGGTGAAGAAGATCGAGAACATGCTGCCCGCGTACGACAGCCGGTGCGGGACACCGGCGGCGGCCAGCGCGTCGGAGGCGAGCTTGCCCACGACGGCGGCGGTGTCGTCCAGCCGGCGGTAGAGCGCGTCGTCGGCCAGCCGCAGGGTGGTCAGGCCGGCCGCGCAGGCGAGGGGGTTTCCGGAAAGGGTGCCGGCCTGGTAGACCGGGCCGGCGGGGGCCAGTCGCGACATGATCTCCGCGCGCCCGCCGAACGCCGCGGCGGGGAGCCCACCACCCATGACCTTGCCGTACGTCCACAGGTCCGCGTCGACCGGGTCGAGGCCGTGCCAGCCGGAGCGGGAGACTCGGAACCCGGTCATCACCTCGTCGACGACGAGCAGCGCGCCGTACGCGTGCGCGATCCGCGCCAGCTGGGCGTTGAAGCCGTCACGGGGGGCGACCACACCCATGTTGCCCGGGGCCGCCTCGGTGATCACCGCGGCGATGTCCGGCCCCTCGGCGGCGAACGCCTCCTCGACGGCGGCCATGTCGTTGTACGGCAGCACGATGGTCTCGCTGGCTGCCGCGCCGGTCACCCCGGGCGAGTCGGGCAGGCCGAGGGTGGCCACGCCGGAGCCCGCGGCGGCGAGCAGTGCGTCCACGTGCCCGTGGTAGCAGCCGGCGAACTTGATGATCTTCGAGCGCCCGGTGTGGCCACGGGCCAGCCGGATCGCCGACATGGTCGCCTCGGTGCCCGAGTTGACCAACCGGACCTGCTCGACCGGGGTGCGCGCGACGATCTCGGCCGCCAGCTCGACCTCACCCGGCGTCGGCGTACCGAAGCTGGTGCCCTGCGCGGCGGCGGCCTGCACGGCCGCCACCACCTCCGGGTGGGCGTGGCCGAGAATCAGCGGGCCCCAGGAGCACACCAGGTCGACGTAGCGCCGCCCGTCGGCGTCGTAGAGCCACGGACCCTCGCCACGGACCATGAAACGTGGTGTGCCGCCAACCGCCCGGAAGGCACGCACGGGGGAGTTCACCCCGCCCGGCACGATGGCGCGGGCGCGGTCGAACAGGGCCTCTGAGGCCGGCGCGTCGACCGGGTAGCGGTCGGTTCCGGCGGAAAACACCTCAGTCACGATGCCGCCATTGTGTCAGCGCCTGGCGGCGGATCGGCAGGCACCCCTGATCAGGGTTACTGGGCTCACCCACGGCACGCAGGGTGGAGGCGGCTCGCCTCGACAGGCCGGGTGCCGGAGATCGCGATAGGCTGACCCAGTGGATCGTGCCGAACTGTCCATCACCGTACACCGGACGGGCGACGAAGCGACGCTGCGCCTCGCCGGTGAGATCGACATGCTCACGGCCGCCCAGCTGTCGACCGTCGTCAATGAAGTTCTCACCGAGCCGCCACCGCGGATCGTGCTTGACCTCGGCGGGGTCACCTTCTGCGACTCACAGGGATTGGGGACGCTGGTCGTCCTCAGCCGCAAGGCCAGCCACTCGCAGAGCCTGCTGATCCTGACCAACGTGGGCGAGTTCCTGCTTCGCGTCCTGGACATCACCGGCCTCCGCAGCGCCCTGATGATCCGCAACGACGCCCGCACCACCTAGAGCTTGCGCAAATAGGGCGGTGGAGGCGAGGCGGGTCCTGGCCGAGGATGGCAAGGCGCGAGCTCTAACCCTCGATCAGGGGGTGGTGCCCCAGCGGGCTTGTTCGAGGGCGGCTACGGCGCGGGTTACGGCGTCCGGGTCGTCGGTGGCCCGGAGCAGGGTGGTCGCCTCGTCGACCGCGTCGGTCAGCAACCGCCACTGGGCGTCACGCTCGCGCACCATCTCGGACTGCGCGGCCAACTGGCGGGTCTTGGTCCACAACTCGACGAAGACGGACACCTTGGCCCGCAGCACCCAGGGGTCGAACGGCTTGGTGAGGTAGTCCACCGCGCCGACCGCGTAGCCCCGCAGGGCCAGCTGGGCGTCCCGATCGGCGGCGGTCAGGAAGATGATCGGGACATGCCGGGTACGCTCCCGGCGCTTGATGTGGCTGGCCGTCTCGAAGCCGTCCATGTCCGGCATCTGGGCGTCCAGCAGGATCACCGCGAAGTCGTCCACCAGCAGCTGCTTCAACGCAGCCTCTCCGCTCTCCACCGCGACCGACTGCACCGGCAGCCCCTGGAGGATCGCCTCCAGGGCCATCAGGTTCTCCCGGCGGTCATCGACCAGCAGCGCCTTCGCCACCTGCGTCACGAGCCCTCCTCGGTACGACTGCCGCCGATCCAGGACGCCATCAACTCGATCAGCTCGTCCAGGTCAACCGGCTTGGTGATGTAGTCGCTCGCCCCGGCCACGATCGCCGACTCCCGGTCACCGGGCATCGCCTTGGCGGTCAGGAACACGATCGGCAAATCCACAAAACGATGGTTACGCCGGATCTGCCGGGTCGTCTCGTACCCGTCCTGGTCGGGCATCATGGCGTCCATCAGCACGATGTCGACCTCGGGATGCTCGGCCAGCAGGCGTACCCCGTCACTGCCGTTGTCCGCGTACAACACGGTCATGCCGTGCAACTCCAGAGCGCTGGTCAGCGCGAAGACGTTACGCACGTCGTCGTCGACGATCAGCACGGTGGCACCGTCCAGCTGACGGGTCTGCGGGGCCTCCGGCGCCGGTGGCAGCAGTTCCATCGGTGGCATCAACAGCGACGACGGCAGGCCGGCCCGCTGTGGCGACGGCGGCGCCGGCGCCACCACCGCGTCCGGCGCCAGTACGTCGGGCAGGTAGAGCGTGAACGTCGAGCCCTGGCCGGGGGCCGAGGTGACGGTGATCGTGCCGCCGAGCAGCCGGGCCAGATCCCGGCTGATGGACAGGCCGAGTCCGGTACCGCCGTACCGGCGGCTGGTGGTGCCGTCCGCCTGCTGGAACGCCTCGAAGATCAGCGACAGCTTGTCGTCGGAGATGCCGATGCCGGTGTCGATCACCGTGAACGCGATCACCTGCCGGGCGTTGGTCAACGCCGGCACGTCGAAGACCGCGTTCTCCGGGGCCCGGGAGATACGCAGCGTCACCGCGCCGTTGTCGGTGAACTTGACCGCGTTCGACAACATGTTGCGCAGGATCTGCTGGAGCCGCTGGGCGTCGGTGACCACCGCCGAGGGCAGGTCCTTGCCGATCCGCACCTGGAAGTCCAGGCCCTTGTCGTCGGCCTGCGGCGCGAACGCCTGCTCGACGTAGCCGCGGATCTCGGCGAACCGGACCTCGGTCGGCTCGACGTCCATCCGCCCCGCCTCGATCTTGGACAGGTCGAGGATGTCGTCGATCAGGCGCAGCAGGTCCGACCCGGAACCGTGGATGGTCCGGGCGAACTCGATCTGCTTCGGGCTGAGGTTCTGCTCCGAGTTCTCCATCAGCAGCCGGGCCAGCAGCAGCAGCGAGTTCAGTGGCGTACGCAGCTCGTGGCTCATGTTCGCCAGGAACTCCGACTTGTACGCCGAGGCCCGGGTGAGCTGCTGCGCCTTGTCCTCCAGGCCGAGCCGGGCCAGCTCGATCTCCCGGTTCTGCGTCTCGATGTTCGCCTTCTGCTCGGACAGCAGCTTGGCCTTGTCCTCCAGCTCGGCGTTGGTGCGCTGCAACTCGGCCGACTGTTCCTGCAGCTCGTGGGCCAGCCGCTGGGACTGCGCGAGCAGCTCCTCGGTACGACGGTTGGCCTGGATGGTGTTGACCGCGATGCCGATGGTGGCGACCAGCCGCTCCAGGAACGACAGGTGCAGCTCGGAGAAGGGGGTCACGCTGGCGAACTCGATCACGCCGAGCAGCTCGCCCTCGAAGAGGACCGGCAGCACGACCAGGTCGGCCGGGGGTGTGTCGGCCAGCCCGGAGCGCAGGGTGATCCGGGCGTCCGGCACGGCACCGACCCGGATGGTGCGCCGGGAGAGCGCGGCCTGCCCGACCAGCCCCTCACCCGGCCCGAAGGTGACGTCGTGTCCCCGGGACACGTAGCCGTACGAGGCGGTCAGCCGCAGCCGCATCACCCCCTCGGAGTTGTCCGCCAGGAAGAACGCGCCGAGCTGCGCGTCGACCAGCGGCGTCACCTCCATCATGATCATCCGGCAGACCTCGCCGAGATCACGCTGCCCCTGCAGCAGACCGCCTATACGGGCCAGGTTGGAGTCGAGCCAACCCTGCTCGGCGTTCTTGTGGGTGGTCTCCCGCAGGGTGACGATCATCTGGTTGATGTTGTCCTTCAGCTCGGCGACCTCGCCCTGCGCCTTCACCGCGATCCGCTGGGTGAGGTCGCCCCGGGTCACCGACGTGGAGACCTGGGCGATCGCCCGCAGCTGGGTGGTCAGGGTCGAGGCGAGCTGGTTGACGTTCTCGGTGAGGTCCCGCCAGGTGCCGGAGACGCCCTTGACCTGGGCCTGACCGCCGAGCTTGCCCTCGATGCCGACCTCGCGGGCCACCCGGGTCACCTCGTCCGCGAACGAGGAGAGCTGGTCCACCATCGTGTTGACGGTGTTCTTCAGCTCCAGGATCTCGCCCTGCGCGTCGACCGTGATCTTCTGCGACAGGTCGCCCTTCGCCACCGCCGTGGTGACCGAGGCGATGTTGCGGACCTGGGCGGTCAGGTTCGACGCCATCGAGTTCACGTTGTCGGTCAGATCCCGCCAGGTCCCGGAGACCCCCTTGACCTGGGCCTGACCACCCAACTTGCCCTCGGTGCCCACCTCCCGGGCCACCCGGGTCACCTCGTCCGCGAACGACGACAGCTGATCCACCATCGTGTTCACCGTCGACTTCAACTCCAGGATCTCGCCCCGGGCATCCACCGTGATCTTCTGGCTCAGGTCACCCTTGGCGACCGCCGTCGACACCTGGGCGATGTTGCGGACCTGGGCGGTCAGGTTCGACGCCATCGAGTTCACGTTGTCGGTCAGATCCCGCCAGGTCCCGGCGACGCCCCTGACCTGGGCCTGACCACCGAGCTTGCCCTCGGTGCCCACCTCCCGGGCCACCCGGGTCACCTCGTCCGCGAACGACGACAGCTGATCCACCATCGTGTTCACCGTCGACTTCAACTCCAGGATCTCGCCCCGGGCATCCACCGTGATCTTCTGCGACAGGTCGCCCTTCGCCACCGCCGTGGTGACCGAGGCAATGTTGCGGACCTGGCTGGTCAGGTTCGACGCCATCGAGTTCACGTTGTCGGTCAGATCCCGCCAGGTCCCGGAGACCCCCTTGACCTGGGCCTGACCACCCAACTTGCCCTCGGTGCCCACCTCCCGGGCCACCCGGGTCACCTCGTCCGCGAACGACGACAGCTGATCCACCATCGTGTTGACGGTGTTCTTCAGCTCCAGGATCTCGCCCCGGGCGTCGACGGTGATCTTCTGACTCAGGTCACCCTTGGCGACCGCCGTCGACACCTGGGAGATGTTGCGCACCTGGCTGGTCAGGTTCCCGGCGAGCTGGTTCACGTTCTCGGTGAGATCCCGCCAGGTGCCGGAGACGCCGCGTACCTGGGCCTGACCGCCGAGCTTGCCCTCGGTGCCCACCTCCCGGGCCACCCGGGTCACCTCGTCCGCGAACGACGACAGCTGATCCACCATCGTGTTGACGGTGTCCTTGAGTTCCAGTATCTCGCCCTGCGCGGCCACCGTGATCTTCTGCGAGAGGTCACCCCGGGCGACCGCGGTGGAGACCTGGGCGATGTTGCGCACCTGCGCGGTCAGGTTCGACGCCATCGAGTTGACGCTGTCGGTCAGGTCCTTCCAGGTGCCGGCAACGTTGGGCACCTCTGCCTGACCGCCCAACTTGCCCTCGGTGCCCACCTCCCGGGCCACCCGGGTCACCTGCTCGGCGAAGAGCCGCAGCGTGTCGGTCAACGAGTTGAAGGTGTGCGCCAGCTCGGCCACCTCACCCTTCGCCGACACAGTGATCTTCTGCGACAGGTCGCCCTTGGCCACCGCCGTCGCCACCTGCGAGATCGACCGCACCTGGTACGTCAGGTTCGACGCCATGGTGTTCACCGAGTCGGTGAGGTCCTTCCAGGTGCCGGCGACCCCGCGTACGTCGGCCTGGCCACCGAGTTCGCCCTCGGTGCCCACCTCCCGGGCCACCCGGGTCACCTCGTTGGAGAAGGACGAGAGCTGGTCGACCATGGTGTTGACCGTGCGGCCGATCCGCAGGTACTCACCGCGCAGCGGGCGACCGTCGATCTCCAGTGCCATGTGCTGGGAGAGATCTCCGTCGGCGACCGCGACGATGACCCGGGCGATCTCCGTGGCCGGTCGGCCCAGGTCGTCGATCAACGAGTTGACCGCCCGCTGCCCCTCCGCCCAGGAGCCGTCCAGCCCCTCCTCGTCGAGGCGCTCGGTCAGCCGGCCGTCGCGGCCCACGATCCGGCTGATCCGGCGCAGGTCCAACTGCTGCCGCTCCTGGAGCGACACCACGTCATTGAAGGCGTCCGCCACCTCACCGGCCGCGCCCGAACGCCGGGGCAGCCTGACCTTGAGGTCGCCACGGCGGACCTGCCGCAGCGCCTCCGCCAGCTCGGTGAGGACCGCCTCGTGGTCGGCGGCGGAGGTCTCCGCGGTCACCGACTGCTTCGCCGTGGTCATCATTCCTCGCTCAACTCGGGGTCCACCGGCTCACGCCGGCCACCCCATCATTGTCCGCGTGACCTCGAAACCGCCACGGCACACCGCCGCTCGCCATCCGGACCCGGAATGTGATTGGTTTGGCGCCGGAGCGGTGTCGATGGAGGATACGAGGGTGTCAGCGGAGGCGGGGCCCGCGACGACCAGAGGCCCAGACGAGCACGTACGACGCGTCCGGCTTCCCGCCGACCGCCGTACGCCAGCTGCCGCACGGGCCGTCGTCCGGTCCGTGCTCGCCGACGCGAACCTGGACGAACTGCTCAACGAGGCACTACTGCTGACCACGGAGTTGTCCACCAACGCGGTCGAGCACGCCCGCACCGAACTGGACATCGAGGTCACCGCCGACCCGGCGGGGCTGACCGTGACCGTCTCCGACTTCGCCTCCGGCCCGGTCGACGAGCTGACCGTGGGCGTACGCAACGTGGCGACCGACATCACCGAGGTCGCCGAACGCGGACGAGGACTGCTCCTGGTCGACCACTTCGCCAGCCGCTGGGGCACCACGTACCTGCCCACCGGCAAGGGCGTGTGGTTCCGCCTGGACCGCCCCGGACCGGACCGGCGGCGCCCGGGCGACTTCGCGGCGCCGGCCAGCGATCCGGACGGCACCGAACAGACCTCCACCCCGAGCGCTGGCGCGATGAGCGCGCTGATGCAGACCACCCCCGACCCGTACGCCGAGGATCCGCTGCCGGACTTCGCCACCAGCCTGCTCACCCGGGTAGCGGAGATGGTCGGCGCCGCCGGGGGCGTGGTACGGCTGGACCGGGGCGACGGGCAGGGGTCGCAGGTGCTCGCCCGGTACGGCCGGCAGCCCCGGGCCGGCAACGACCTGCTCCGGGTGCCGCTGGCGGTGCACCGCCCGTACGCCGGAGAACTGGAACTGGACACCGCGCCCACCGCGTACGCCCGACCGCTGGCGGTACTGACCGCCGAACGGCTCTCGCTGCACCTGGAGAACGACCGGCTGCGCCGCGCCGACGTCCGCCGGCAGGCCTGGCTAACCTTCCTCGCCGAGGCCAGCGAGCTGCTCGCCCAGTCGCTGGACGTGGAGCTGACCATGGCGCTCATCCCGCAGCTGGTGGTGCCCCGGCTCGGTCAGTGGTGCGCGGTGCACACCACCGACGAGTGGGGCCGGCTGCGCCTCGCGGCGGCCAGCCACGCGGACGAGTCGATGTTGCCGCAGCTGCACGCCACCCTGCGGGAGGCCGGGCCGGACTCGATCCAGGCCCGACTGCGCGAGGCCAGCCGCAACGGCACCCAGGTGCCGCTGGGCGCACCGATGGAGGGCTTCGCCGTCCCCCTGATCGCCCGGGGCCAACGCCTCGGCACCCTGGCTGTCGGGCGGCACCAGCGGCACCGGCACGACCCGGACGAGATCGCGGTGCTGGAGGACGTGGCCCGGCGGGCGGCCCTGGCGATCGAGAACGCCCGGATCCACGCCGAGCGCCGCCGGGTGGCGCAGACGCTGCAACAGTCGCTGCTGCCGCCCGTCCTGCCGGTCGTGGAGGGCATCGGCTTCGCCGCCGAGTACGTACCGACCGGCGGAGACGCCGATGTCGGCGGGGACTTCTACGACGTGGTGCCGATGCCGGACGGGCGCTGGCTGGTGGTGATCGGCGACGTCTCCGGCAAGGGAGTCCAGGCCGCGGCGGTCACCGGGCTGGTCCGGGACGTGATCCGGGTGCTCGCCGGGGACGGCAAGCCGCTGCCCGAGGTGCTGGCCCGGCTCAACGAGACGCTGGTCGAGCGGGGCGCCGGCCGCTACTGCACGCTTGCGCTCGCGGCCGTCGGCCCGGGCGAGGGCGGCCGGCTCGACGTCGGGCTGCACCTGGCCGGGCACGACCGCCCGGTGCTGCTGCACTCCGGGGGCGGCCCGGCCACCTTCGTCGGCACCGGCGGCACCGCACTCGGCCTGCTCGACGCGATCGCCTCGCCGACCGCGGAGATCGCCCTCGACCCCGGCGACTGCCTGGTCTTCTACACCGACGGGGTGACCGAGCGGCGTCGCGGCCGGGAGCTGTTCGGCACCGGCCGGCTGCGGGACGCCGCCGCACCGCTGGCCGGCTACTCGGCGGACGTGGTGGCGGCCCGGCTACGCGCCACCGCGATCAACTTCTCGATGGAGGAACCCCGCGACGACATCGCCATCCTCGTCCTCCGCAACGACGCGGTCTGAGCAGCGGGTCAGAGGCCGCCGGGGAGGCGGCCGGGGGCGAGGCGGTGGCCCGGGTCGAGGTGCTGCTTGACGGCGCGCAGGCGGGCCAGGCCGACCAACTCTCCCCACAGGTCGACGGCCCGCCGGACGGCGAGCGGGGCGGCGAGCACGACGCACCGGCCCTGCCGGGCGAGCAGAACGCCCCGGACCGCGGCCAGGATCGCCGCGACCCGGTCCGGTGGCATCGCGCCGGGCAGGGCGGCGTGCACCACGCCGAGCCCGGCCGAGCCGCGGACCGGCACCGGCGTGCCGGACGCGTCGCGCAGCGCGTACACGGCGGCGTGCAGGTCGGTGATCGGCACCTCCAACCGCAGTGCGGTGTCACCGGGAGCGAACGGGTAGCTCCGCCACCAGGGCGGTGCCGACCGGGCGACCGTCGCCCGGGCGCCGAACAGCGACGTCAGCCGCTCGGCGCGTTCGGCCACGTCGGAGGGACCGCCCTCGAGCAGTACCACCAGTGAGCCGGCGCCCGCCGGGCCGGTCGGTGCGCGCCCCGCCATGGACGGGTGGAGCGCCATCGACTCGGCCCGACGGTCCCGCTGCGGCCGGGATCCCGCGCCGGCCGGCAGGTCCAGCTCGACCGCGGCCGGGTCGAGCCGGGCGGCGAGCACCGCGCGGATCAGGTCGTGCACCTCCAGCGGTGTCCACACCGGACGCGTCACCCAGACCCGACTGGCCGGCACTGCCTGCACCCGCAGGGTCGCGCTGACCAGCACACCGAGCCCTCCCTCCGAGCCGCACAGCAGCCGGGCCTGGGCCAACCCGGCCGCCCCGCCGCCGGCCTCGGCCAGCTCACCGTCGGCGGCCAGGTAGCGCAGGCCGACGAGTTGGTCGCAGGCGGTGCCGTGCCGGTGCCGCAGCGGGCCGGCCTCGTCCGCGGCGAGCACCCCGCCGACGGTGGCGCCGGGCGAGGGCGCGTCCAGGGCGAGCCGCTGGCCGGTGCGCTCCAGGGTCGCCTGTACCGCGCGCAGGGGCGTACCGGCGCCGACCTCGGCCGTGCCCTGGCCCGGCGGCTGGTGGCCGATGCCGGCCAGCCGCCCGGTGTCGAGCATGATGTCGACCCGCTCGGGCGCGGCACCCCAGTCGATTTTGGTGCCGGCGCCACGCGGCACCACCGTCAGGTCGTGCCGCGCGGCCAGCCGCAACACCTGCGCCGCCGCGTGCGGACCGCCCGGCACCGCCACCCAGCGGGCCGGGCGCCCGGCCACCTCGTCGGCCGGACCGGCGAACCGGGCGAAGCGCGGGCCGCAGATCTCGGTCAGTCGGTGGGCGATGTCGAGGGACCCGGACGCGCCGGTGGAACGTGCTGGCACCATGGCGGCAATCGTACATCTGTTCGAACGATCGGGTAGGGGTTTGCTCCGCACAGGAGGCGGGGACGGCCGGTAACGTGGCGCCGTGACCACCGAGACTCCCGTACCCGCAGCCAGGCAGGTGCCGACCGAGCGCGTCCACCACGGCGACACCGTCGTCGACGAGTACGCCTGGCTGGCCACCAAGGACGATCCGGAGACGATCGACTACCTCAACGCCGAGAACGCGTGGACCGAGGCGCGGACGGCGCACCTGTCCGGGCTGCGTACGGAGTTGTTCGAGGAGATCCGCCGGCGCACCCAGGAGACCGACCTGTCGGTGCCGACCCGCAAGGGCGGACACTGGTACTACACCCGTACCGTCGAGGGCCAGCAGTACGGCGTGCACTGCCGCCGGGCGGTCCGCGACGGCGAGACCGCGCCACCGATCAGCTCCGACGGCGCACCGCTGGACGGGGAGGAGATCCTGCTCGACGGCAACCTGCTCGCCGAGGGGCACGACTTCTTCGCCCTGGGCGCCTTCGACGTCAGCCCGGACGGACGCTGGCTGGCGTACTCCACGGACTTCTCCGGCGACGAGCGGTTCACCCTGCGGATCAAGGATCTCAGCACCGGTGAGCTGCTGCCCGACGAGATCGCCGGGACCTTCTACGGCACCGCCTGGTCCGCCGACGCCTCGGTGCTGTTCTACATCACGGTGGACGAGGCGTGGCGGCCCCACCGGGTCTGGCGACATGTGGTCGGCACGGCGACGGCCGAGGACGTGGTGGTGCACTCCGAGGACGACGAGCGGTTCTGGGTCGGGGTCGAGCTGACCCGGTCGGAGCGGTTCATCGTGATCGACATCGCGAGCAAGCTCACCAGCGAGGTCTGGGTCATCCCGGCCGGCAACCCGACGAGTGAGCCGGCGGTGATCGCGCCACGCCGGCAGGGCGTCGAGTACTCGGTGGAGCACCACGGGCACCGGTTCCTGATCCTGCACAACGACGGCGCGGAGGACTTCGCCCTCGCGTACACCTCGGCGGACCGGCCGGGCGACTGGGTACCGCTTATCGAACACACCCCCGGCACCCGGCTGGAGTCCGTCGACGCCTTCGCCGACCACCTGGTCGTCACCGTACGCAACAACGGTCTGACCGGGCTTCGGGTACTGCCGGTCGGCGGTGGCGACGCCCACGACATCGAGTTCCCGGAACCGCTGCACACGGTCGGTCTGGACGCCAACCCCGAGTACCGTTCCGGGCGGCTGCGGCTGCGCTACACCTCGCTGGTCACCCCGGACTCGGTGTACGACTACGACGTGGTGACCCGCGAGATGACGCTGCTGCGCCGTCGACCGGTGCTGCCCGGGCCGGACGGGCGGGCGTACCAGCCGGAGGACTACGAGCAGCACCGGGACTGGGCGCTGGCCGACGACGGCACGAAGGTGCCGATCTCGCTGGTCTGCCGCCGGGGTACGCCGCGCGACGGCTCCGCGCCCTGCGTCATCTACGGCTACGGCTCGTACGAGGCGAGCATGGACCCGTGGTTCTCGGTCGGCCGGCTGTCCCTGCTGGACCGCGGCGTGGTCTTCGCGGTGGCCCACATCCGGGGTGGCGGCGAGTTGGGCCGCCGCTGGTACGACCAGGGCAAGATGCTGGCCAAGAAGAACACGTTCACCGACTTCGTCGCCTGCGCCCGGCACCTGGCGAAGGCGGGCTGGACCGCTCCGGACCGGCTGGTCGCCCGGGGCGGCTCGGCCGGCGGGCTGTTGATGGGCGCGGTGGCCAACCTCGCGCCGGACGCCTTCACCGGGATCGTCGCGCAGGTGCCGTTCGTGGACGCGCTCAGCACGATCCTCGACCCGTCGCTGCCGCTGACCGTCACCGAGTGGGAGGAGTGGGGCAACCCGCTGGCCGACCCCGAAGTGTATGCCTACATGAAGTCGTACACGCCGTACGAGAACGTCGCGGCGCTGGACTACCCGGCCATCCTCGCGATGACCAGCCTCAACGACACACGGGTGCTCTACCACGAGCCGGCAAAGTGGATCGCGCGCCTGCGGGCCATCGCTCCTCAGGGTGAATACCTGCTCAAGACCGAGATGGAGGCGGGTCACGGCGGACCGAGCGGGCGTTACGACGCCTGGCGCGAGGAGGCGTTCGTCAACGCCTGGATCCTGGACCGGCTCGGCCGTGCCTGACCGCCCGGCCATGGCAGTTCGGCGCTGACCGCGGGGCTGCGCGAGGCGGGTACGTGTGCCAACGGGCTTGATGTCTGTGTGACATGAATATGTCGCACAGACATCAAGCTTCGAAGTAGGACTACGCTGGTGACCACACCGCTACCGGCCGGGTGGATGCCTAGACTGCCCAGGTGAGCGATGCCGAAAAGCAGGCCGACGACCTGCCGGCGGCAGACCGGCAGCCGCCGCCGGAACAGGATCCGGCGGCGGACGGGCAGCCGGTCGCTGGCCGGCGCGGGCCGGTCTGGCTGGTGCTCGGCCTGGCGGCCGCCACCCTGCTGGTCTGCTTCTGCTCCGCCGCGGTCGGCCTGGCGATCGCCTGGTCCGCTGGCCTCTTCCACACCAACTGACCACCCGCGCTGCCCACACACCTACGAACGCCCGCGTCCGGGCCACGCCACGCCGACCGGAGGCAGGCCGGGGCGAGCCAGAGCCGCTCTGTCGCTGGTCACGCGGGCCGTACCGGACAGCCCAGCCCGGGGCTCAGTCGGGCCCCGACGGCGACCGTCCACAGGCCGAGATCCACCTGGGCCAGGAACAGGGCCGTCGCGACGACGCCGGTGAAGCCCAGCACGAGGGTGAACCGGCGCATTGGCCCGAGCACCGCCGACCGCTCGGCCCGTGCCGCCACCAGCAGCGCGACGTTCCCGGGCACGAACACCAACAACGCGGCGAGAAAGTGCCGGTTCTCGTTGACGTCCGCCGGGTGGATCCCGGCCAGTACGAACCCGGCGGCCCCCACGAGCGCCGACAGCTGGGCGGACCGGGCTGCCACCGGCGGGCGCACTACCGCTGCTGCCCCGGTACGGGGTAGGGCTGGGCATACCCACGAAGGTGGATCCAGTCGGCTGGGGTCGGCCTCGCCAGGTCACTAGCGTCGGCGGCATGACACCGCCCGCGCCGACCCACCTCGCCCAGGCCCTGCGCCGCCCGCGCTATCTGCTGACCGGATGGCCGTGGCGCGCGCTGGCCTACCTGCTGACCACCGTCCCGCTGGCCGGTGTGCTGTCGCTCGGCCTGCTCGTCGTCGCGGCGCCGCTGGTCGCCGCCGGAAACGCGGTACGTCGCGGCCAGCCCATGCCGTTGGCGCTCGCCGTGTTCCTGGCGGTCGGCGGCCTGATCGTGCTGGCGCTGGCGCCGTTGCTGAGCGCACCGGTGGCGGCGTTCGAGCGGTACCGGCTCGGCATCGTCGACGAGCGACCGCCGGCCGGGCAACCATGGCGCGGAGTCGTCGCGCGCTACACGACCGCCGCCGCGTGGCGGGAGGCCGGGTACCTGTTCTGGCTCGGCGGCGTCATCCCCGCCCTGTACTGGATGTTCACCGTGCTCGTGCTGCTGGACGTCGTGCTGATCGCGAGCCCGTTCGTGGCCGGTGGCGCCGACGAGGTGATCCTGATCTGGACCACCGTGGACACGCCCGCGGAGGCAGTGCCGCACGCGATCGTCGGTGTGCTGCTCGCACCGGTGCTGTGGTACGCGACAGGAGCGCTCGCCGCGGGCCAGGGGGCGGTGGCCCGGTGGATGCTCCGGGCCGCCCCGGACGGCACCGCGCTGCGCGAGGTCACCCGGTCCCGGGCCCGGCTGGTCGACGCGTACGAGGCCGAACGTCGCCGCATCGAGCGCGACCTGCACGACGGCGCCCAGCCCCGACTGACCAGCCTCAGCCTGCAGATCGGCCTGGCCCGGCTGGACGTGCCCGACGACTCACCGGCCGCCCGGCCCCTGGCCGTGGCACATGACCAGGCCAAGGGCCTGATGATCCTGCTCCGGCAGATCGTCCGGGGCATCCGCCCGCAGAGTCTCACCGACCTCGGGCTGGCCGGCGCGGTCCGCGAACTCGCCGACGAGACCCCCATCCCGGTCGATGTGCACGACGATCTTCGGCGGCCGCTGCCGGAGGCGGCCGAGACGACCGCGTACTTCGTCGTGTCGGAGGCGCTCGGCAACGTCGTCCGGCACGCGGAGGCGACCCGCGCGCAGGTCCACCTGACCGATACCGGCGGCGGGCTGGTGGTCGAGATCACCGACGACGGCAGGGGCGGCGCGGACCCGGCGCGCGGCAGCGGTCTGACCGGCCTCGCCGACCGGGTCGCCGCCGCCGACGGGAGGCTGCTGCTGGCCAGTCCGGTGGGCGGCCCCACGGTCGTCCGGGTGGAACTACCGTGGTCGGCGTGACGCGGGTGGTGCTCGCCGAGGACGAGGTGCTGCTGCGGGAGGGTTTGGTGGCCCTGCTCGCCCGGTTCGGCTTCGACGTGCTCGACGCCGTCGGCTCGGCGTCGGCGCTGCTGGAGGCGGTCCGGGCCCACCGGCCCGACCTGGTGGTGACCGACATCCGGATGCCACCCGGGCAGCGCGACGACGGGCTGCGCGCGGCGGTGGCCCTGCGCGCCGAGCTGCCCGGGCTGGCCGTGGTCGTGCTGAGCCAGCACGTGCAGCCCGAGTACGCGTCGGCACTGCTGGACAGCGCCGACGGCCGGCGGGTCGGCTACCTGCTCAAGGACCGGGTCGCCGAGGTGAACGAGTTCGTCGACAACCTGCGTACCGTCGTCGCCGGGGGCACGGTGGTCGATCCCGACGTGGTCCGCCGGCTGCTGCACCGCCCGCGCGACCCGCTCGCCTCCCTCTCCGCCCGCGAGCGGGAGGTGCTGGTGCTGGTGGCCGAGGGGCGGTCCAACGCGGCGATCGCGGCGGGCCTGCACGTCACCGAGGCGGCGGTCGGCAAGCACATCGGCAACATCCTGGCCAAGCTCGGCCTGCCGCCGGACGACGACACCAACCGGCGGGTGCTGGCCGCGCTGACCTACCTGCGGGCAAACGCCACCTGACTCCGGACGCCCGCCGGCCACCGGCTCGGGGTGGCCCGCGGGCGTCCGGAGCGGCTGGTCCGTGGTCAGCCGGCGGGCGACCAGGCCGGGTCGCGGCCGGTCACGCCGAGCAGCCGGGGCAGGTCCGGCAGGGCGGCGTCGACGGCCACCGGCTCGGCGAAGACGCCCATCTGCCGGGCCGTCGGGCCGAGCTGTCCGGCCAGCGCGTGCAACGCGGGCAGCGCCTCCGGGGCCGGCTCGTACGCCTGACCGGTGGCGACCGCGAGGTCCCAGCCGTGCACGGTGAGGTCGAGCAGTGCCATCCCGCCCACCACCTGCTGGGGCATCCCCATCCCGGGCGAGACGCCCTGCTCGCTTGCCGGATCCGACCACGCCTCGATGAGCTGGCGGGTCTCCGTCTCGAACCGGTCGCGCCAGCCGTCGGTGACGTGGTCGGGCTTGTCGGCCCAGGCCACCGACTGCCGGGCGGCGAGCGCCTGGAAGTTGACCACCACGTCGTAGAGGTGGTTGAGCAGATCCCGGACGGTGTACTCCCGGCAGGGGGTCGGCAGGTCGAGCTGGTCGTCGGTGATGCCGTGGACCACCGCCACGGTTCGCGGCGCCGCCGCCGCCAGCAGGTCGCTAGTCTGTGTGGCCATAGGGCCAGCGTATGAGGGTGGTCTTGAAGAAATGCGACAGCCGCGCGGGGACAGCCGGGGCATCCTCGACCCGGCCCGGCTGATGCGGCGGGTCCGGTTCCGCCGGCACCTGCCCGCCGCCGCGCTGCGCCGTTGGGTGGAGCACTACTGGCTCGTCGACTGGAACCTGACCGAGCCGTTCGAGCAGCGGGTCGTACCGCACCCGGCGGTCAACGTCGTGGTCCAGCACGACGGCGACGGGCCGGAGCGCGCCGAGGTGGCCGGCGTCGGCCGGGAACTCTTCTCGATCGCTCTCACCGGCACCGGTCGGGTCTGCGGCGTGCAGTTCCGGCCGGGCGGCTTCCACCCGTTCTGGCGGCGGTCGGTCGCCGAGCTGACCGACCGGCGGTGGCCGTTCGCCGACCTGGCGGACCGCTGGCCCCCGGCCGCGGCGCCGGCCGGTCCGTCGGCGGCCGGCGGCACTGCGATCGGCTCCGGCATCTGCGGGGGTACGGACGCCGAGCGCTGCCACGCCCTCGACGACCTGCTGACGAGTTGGGCGCCCCGACCGGACCCGGTCAACGACGAGGTGATGGGGCTGGTCGAGGCGATCCGGACCGATCGGGGCGTACGGCGGGTCGACCAGTTCGCCCGGGACCACGGGATCTCGGTCCGGCGGCTGCAACGCCTCTTCGTCACCCACGTCGGGGTCGGTCCGAAGTGGGTGATCCGCCGGTACCGGTTGCACGAGGCGATCGAGCGGGCCGCGGGTGAGCCGCCGGACTGGGCCGGGCTCGCCGCGGAACTCGGCTACAGCGACCAGGCCCACCTGGTACGCGATTTCACCGCCGTCACCGGCGTCACTCCCGGCGCGTACGCCCACGGGGATCGGCGTTAAGAAGGGACCCCTGCTCTACCGCAGGCGTTAAGAGGGGGCCCTTCCTTACATCTCAGTGGCGGCGGAGGGCGACGACGGCGACGTCGTCCTGGATCTCCTCGGGGGCCAGTTCGACGAGCAGCCGCCGGCAGAACCGGTCGAGGTCGGCGTCGACCCGGGTGGCGCAGACCGCCAGGGCGTCCAGTCCCTCGTCGATGGTGGTGTCCCGCCGTTCGATCAGCCCGTCGGTGTAGAAGACCATCGTCGCCCCGGCCGGTAACACGAACTCCAGGTCGGCGGGGCGGGGCGCGCGCACCCCGAGCAGCGGCGCGGAGTGCTGCACGTACTCGGCCCGGCCGTGCTGACTGATCAGCGGCGGCAGATGGCCGGCGCTGGCCAGCCGGACGTGTCCGGTGGCCGGTTCCAGCAGCAGTACGCAGATGGTCGCCAGTTCGTTGGGGAGCAGCGTACGCATCAGCTCGTTGACCCGGTGCAGGATCTCGCCCGGCTGATGCCCCTCGACCGCGTACGCCCGCAGCGCGTGCCGCAGCTCGGCCATCACGGTGGCGGCGTGCAGGGAGTGGCCGGCCACGTCGCCGATGGCCAGCAGCAGATGGCCGTCGAGCATCACCAGCTCGTAGAAGTCGCCACCCACCTCGGTCCGGGCGCTGGCCGGCTCATAGCGGACGGCCAGGTCGAGCCCGGCGATCTCGGGGATGCACCGGGGCAGCAGGCTGCGCTGGAGGGTCACCGCGATCCGGTGCTCCTCGTCGAAGGAACGTTGCGCCTCCACCGCGGACGCCACCGCCTGCGTGAGCTGGACCAGCACCGGGGTGCGGGCGGTCTGCGTGGCCGTGGGCACCGCGACGTAGATCGGCGCGCGGTCCTCCCGCAGCCGGGCGGCGGCCACCGTGACCGTGTCGCCCGGCGGCCAGTCGACCAGTGCCCAGCCGGCCGGGTCCTGCACCCGGACCGTCGCCCCGGTCGGTAATCCGCTGTCGTCGACGGCCCACGGCACGATCCTGCCGTCGGCGCCGGGACCAGCGCAGATCCCGGCCAGGCAGTCGCCGTCGAAGGTCTCGGCGACCACCACGGCGGGGCTCTTGAAGATCTCCGCGGCACCGGTCGCCGCCGCTTCCAGCAGCCGGCTGAAGTTCGGCGCGGCGTGCACCGCCACGGTGGTGTCCGCCAGCCCGGTGAGCCGCTCGGCGAGCAGTTCGGCCCGCCGCCGGGCCTGGTAGTAGCGCAGCACCGCGTGGGCGGTGGCGACCAGTTCGCCCGGCTCGATCGGCTCCGCCAGGTACGCGTCCGCCCCCCGGGTCAGCCCCTGCGTACGGTCCGTCGCGTCGATGGCGTGGGCCGACACGTGGACCACCGGCAGCGCGGGATGCCTCGACTTGATCCGCTCGCACACCTCGAATCCGCTGAGGTCCGGCAGCCGGACGTCGAGCACCACCAGGTCGACCCGGTCGGCCTCGACCCGGCTGAGCGCCTCGGCGCCGGTCTCGGCCTCCAGCACGGTGAACCCGGCCCGGGTCAGCCAGCTCACCAGGAGGTAGCGCTTGGTCCGACTGTCGTCGACCACCAGCACTGTCGCGGAGCCGTCCACGTCACGTCCCGTCCGCCGACAGCGAGACCGTGAAGGTGCTGCCCCGGCCCGGCTCGCTGGCCAGTTCCAGGGTGCCGCCGAGCAGGGTCACCAGTCGCCGGGCGTACGGCAGGCCGAGGCCGGTGCCGCCGGCCCGGGCCGGGCCGGGGGCCTGGTAGAACTCCTCGAACACCCGCTCGTGCAGCTCGGCCGGGATGCCCGGCCCGGTGTCGGAGACGGACAGTCGCCAGCTGCCGTCCCGCCGCTGCGCCCGCAGCCGGACCTCGCCCCGGGTGGTGAACTTCAGGCCGTTGTGCAGCAGGTTGCGCAGCACCTGGGCGAGCAGCACCGCGTCGGTACGCACCGTGGCCGGCGCCGCCGGCTCCTCCACCACCAGCTCGACCTCCGGGCTGGTGGGCAGCGCCCGGAGCGTGCCGCGCAGCTGGCCGAAGACGGCCCGCAGGTCCACCTCGACCAGTTCCGGTTCGATCCGGCCCGACTCCGCCTTGGCCAGGTCGAGCAGCTCGTTGACCAGCGTGAGCAGGTCGGACGCCGAGGAGCGGATCAGGCCGACCTGGCGCTCCTGTTCGGTGGTGAGCGGGTCGGACGCGGAGTCGCCCAGCAGCCGGGCCAGCCCGATGATCGCGGTCACCGGTGCCCGGAGCTCGTGGCTGACGTTCGCCAGGAAGCGGCTCTTCGACTCGCTCGCCGCGCGCAGCTGCGCCGACTTCTCGTCCAGCTCGGCGTAGAGGGCCACCACGCCCCGGTTGGTCGCCTCCAGCTCGTCGGTGAGCTGCTGGTAGAGCGCCAGCACGCCGCGGTTGGTCTGCTCCAGTTCCTCGTTGAGCCGGGCCAGCTCGTCGCGCTGGCTGCGTACCTCGTCGAGCGCGGTGATCAGCTGCGAGTTCTGGGTGGCGAGTTCCTCCTCAAGGGTGCCCGGTACGCTCTCGCCGAGTTGGGCGCGCAACTCCGCGAGACGCTCTGGGGTGAGCGCCTGCGCGGTGAGCGGAACACGTCGCGACATCCTCACGACCGTATCCCGATCTCCCGTCACCACGCTCAACGTGTCCACCAGCCGCACCACCGCGGCGGAGTGGGGCTCGTAGCGTCCGTCGGGCAGCGGTGTCACCGGGGTCAGGTCGATCCGCAGGTGGCGCCGGCCGTCCGCCGTCTCGGCGACGGCGAACACCACGTCCGCCCCGCCGACGGCGTGGAGCAGGTCCCGGGCGACCTCACTCAACGCGGTGGCGATCCGGACCTGATCCTGGTGCTCCAGGCCGATTGCCGCGGCGACCTCCCGACCCCGCTGGCGGACCACGAAGATGTCCTGCTCCACCCGCAGCGGCATCTGCAGCAGTGGGGCGGTGCTCATGACCAGGACCTCGCCACCAGCACCCCGGCGTCGTCGCGCCGGATGCCCGCGTCCCGCAGCAGGGTGGCGGCCACCACCAACGGCGACCGTCCGGTGAGGCCGGGGTAGTCGGCCAGCTGCCACCGGTCGACCACGCCATCGGTGTGCATGACCAGCAGGCTGCCGGGGTCGAACGGATAGTCGTACTGCCGGATCGCCGGCCGCTGGTGACCGGCGATGCCGGGCAGCGAGACCAGCCCGCGCCGCCCGCCGTCCCCGGTGGCCACGACACCGCCGATGTTGCCCAGCCCGGCGTACCGCAGCATTCCGGCCGCCGGGTCCGGCTCGGCCACGGCTACCGCGGCGCCGCGGGTGTGCGACAACGCCCGGTGCAGGTGCCCGACCACCTCGGCCGGGGGCGCCGCCGGGGCGTCGCGGAACGCGGTGAGCGCGGCGTCGGTGGCCGCGGCTGCCAGCGGCCCGTGCCCCAGTCCGTCGGTGACCAGCACCTGACGGCGGTCGCCGGCGATCCGCCAGGCGTGACCGTCCCCGCTGACCGCCTCCCCGGTCAGCGGCCGGGTAAGGCCACCCACCCAGGGGTAGTCGTCCTCCGCGTCGGCGAAGACCCGTACCGCGATGACGGTGCCCCGGCCCGGCCGCGAGTACGCGTCGAACCAGCTGGCCTGGCGAACGATCGCGCCCAGGCCGATGCCGAGGGTGCCGGTGGTGGAGTGCCCGTCGCGGGCGGAGTGGGTGAGGTCCGCCATGCCCGGCCCGGAGTCGACCGCGACCAGTTCCACGCCGGCGTCCAGTTCGCGGCGCACCGGCCGGAGCAGCAGTACGCCGTCCTCGGCGTGCTTGATCAGGTTGCTGGTCAGCTCGGCGGCGACGATGGCCAGGTCGGCGATCCGACCGGCGGTCAACCCCAACCGGTCCCCCAGCCGCTCGGCCGCCCGCCGCACGGCGCTGCCGGCGCTGCCGTTCTCCACCCGGAACCAGGTGCCCCGGTCGGATACCGGTTCGGCGGTCACCGGGACCACTTGGTGATCGTGACCCGGGTGCCCTGGCCGGGAGCGGTCAGGATGTCGAACTCGTCCACCAGTCGCCGGGCTCCACTGAGGCCGAGGCCGAGGCCGCCACCGGTGGTGTAGCCGTCGGTCAGCGCAAGGTCCACGTCGGCGATGCCGGGACCGGAGTCGGCGAACACGATCCTGATGCCGGGCTTGCGGCCGTTGTCGACGGCGGTCACCTCGACGGTGCCGCCACCGCCGTAGACGAGGGTGTTGCGGGCGAGTTCGCTCGCCGCGGTGACCACCTTGGTCTGGTCGACCAGGGACAGCCTGGCCGCCACCGCCACCGTACGCACCATCTGGCGGACGCGTACCACGTCCTCGTCGCTGCCGACCGTCTGCTGCTGCGGGCGGCTCAGGTCGACCCCGCTGGTCACGGCGACGCCGTCGGCGCGGGGTCCGGCCCGTCGTCGAACTCGTCGTAATCGTCGTAGCCGCGGCCGGCCGCGACGAGTTCCATTCCCCGCTCGACGTTCAGGGCGGTACGAATGCCGTTGAGCGACAGCCCCAGCTCGACCAGGGTGATGGCGACCGCCGGACGCATCCCGACGACCACCGTCTCCGCGTCCAGCACCCGGGAGATCGAGGCGATGGTGGAGAGCATCCGCCCGACGAAGGAGTCGACGATGTCCAGCGCGGTGATGTCGATGATCACACCGTGGCAGCCGGTGGCGACAATCCGCTCGGCCAGGTCCTCCTGGAGCGCGACGGCCGTCTGGTCGGACATGTCGACCTGGATGGAGACCAGCAGGATGTCGCCGATCTTGAGGATCGGCACCCGGTCCATCACGCCTCCCGGCGCGGCTGGCGGCGGCTGGCCTCGACCCCGCTGAGCCGCAGCACGTGCCGCAGTGCGTCGGCGAGGCTGGCCTTGGTGGCGATGTCACCGAACTCGATGCCGAGCGCGACGATGGTCTGCGCGATCTGCGGCCGGATGCCGGAGATGATGCAGTCGGCCCCCATCAGTCGGGCGGCCACCACGGTCTTCAGGATGTGCTGGGCGACCTGGGTGTCCACTGCCGGTACGCCGGTGATGTCGATGATCGCGTACGGCGAGCCGGTGTCGACCAGGGTCTGCAGCAGCCGCTCCATCACCACCTGGGCCCGGGCCGAGTCGAGGGTGCCGACCAACGGCACCGCCACCACGCCCTCCCAGAGCTTGACCACCGGGGTGGAAAGTTCCAGCAGCTGCTCGGCCTGGTCGGCGATCAGGCTCTCCCGGGTGCGGACGTAGCTCTCGAAGGTGAACAGGCCCATCTGGTCGACCAACGCGGAGAAGGCGACGTAGTCGCGCAGCGTCTCGGAGGTCTGGTCGGTCTCCAGCACACCCAGCAACGCATCCTTGAGGGCGAACACGCCGGTGGCGGTCTCGGTGGCGGAGAAACCCTGCCGGGCCTGCCCCTGGGACAGCTCGGCGAGGACGGCCCGCAGCTCGGCCGCCTCCTCGGCGGCCAGGTCGCCCCCGCCCTTGCCGAGCGCATCGACCAGGGCGCGGTGCAGCTCCTGCACCTGCCGGACCAGTTCGGCCCGGCTGAGCCGCCCGCGTAGCTGCCCGGCGACGACCTCGGTCCACCGCTGGGTGATCTGCTCGCCACGGCTGGTCAGCAGATAGCTCAATCGACCGCTCTGGTCTGCACTCAGCGTCATGGCAATACCCCCTTGACCCGGACCGGCCGGACTCTATCACCGGGACCCGGGAACTACTTGCCCCAGAGCAAGGGAATGACGATGGTTACCCGATCCCGCTCCCGTTCTGCGTATCGGGGCCCACGTGGGATACCGTTCCACCGATAACAGGAGGTCTGGCGAATGTCCTTGACGGTGCACACGGAACAGCGCGGTGACGTGGTCGTCGTGTCGGTCGCGGGCGAGTTGGACATGGCCACCGCACCGCAGTTGCAGGACCAGATCACCGACCTGCTCGACAAGGGGCGCAGCCGCCTCGTGTTCGACCTGGCGAACCTCTCGTTCTGCGACTCCACCGGCCTGTCGGTGTTCGTCCGCGCCAAGAACAGCTGTGACGAGGCCGGCGGAGTGGTCCGGCTGGCCGCGCCGCAGCGGGGCGTACTGCGCATCCTGGAGGTGAGCGGCCTGGTGGAGGTGCTGCACACCTATCCGACCGTCGAGCAGGCGGTCGCGGGCGACCCCACACCGGCCTCCTCCTGACCTCGGCCGCTCAGCCCTCGTCCTCGATGTAGCGAGGTCGGGCGATCACCATTCCCGCGCTGGTCTGCATCGCGAGCGCGACCAGCAGGAACCCGATCGGCGCCGTCCAGCCTCCGGTGGCCTCGTAGAGGATCCCGACCAGCAGCGGCCCCAGCGCCGCGATCAGATACCCGGTGCTCTGAGCGAAGGCCGACAGGGCGACCGTCCCGTCGGCGGTGCGGGCCCGCAGGCCGATGGTGGCCAGGATGAGCGGGAACGCCCCCTGACCGAGCGCCAGCAGCACCACCCACAGCACCGCCCCACCCCGCGGCGCGAGGGCCAGCCCCAGGTAGGCCAGGGTGGACGCGGCGGTCAGCGAGAACACCAGCGGACGCAGGTTGCCCAGCCGGCCGGCCAACGCCGGCATCAGCAGCGCGATCGGCACCCCGAGCGCGGTCACCCCGGCGAGCAGCAGGCCGGCGTCCTGCGGCTGGAAACCCGAATCTCGGAACAGCTGGGCCAACCAGCCCATGATCGCGTACCCGCTCAGCGACTGCGCCCCGAAGTAGACCGCCATCGCCCAGCCGAGCCGGGTGCGTGCGGGCCGGATGCCCGGCCGGGGCGCGGTGGCACCCCGGGTCGCCCGGCGCGCGGCGGTGCGGGCCCGCAGCGCGGCCGGTAGCCACGGGAGTACGGCCACCGCGGCGAGCCCCGCCCAGACGCCGAGCCCGGCCCGCCAGGAGCCGAAGGCGTGTGCCACCGGCACCGCGGACGCGGCGGCCACCGTCGTGCCCACGGTCAGCGCCATCGTGTACGCCCCGGTGACCAGCCCGGTGCGGTGCGGGAAATGCTGCTTGACCAGCATCGGCAGCAGGATGTTCGCCACCGCGATCCCGGCCAGCGCGAGCGCGCTGGTGAGCAGGAAGACCACGGCGGACCCGGTGACCGCCCGCAGCACCTGACCGATGGTGAGGGCGAGCATCCCCAGCACCAGCAGGCGGGCCGGGGAAAGCCGGCGGACCAGCCACGGTGTGGCCGCCCCCAGCCCGGCGAACGCGATGGTGGGCAGGGTGGTGACGAAGCCGGCCATCATCCCGGAGAGGGCCAGCCCGACGCGTACCTCGTCGAGCAGGGCGCCGAGGCTGGTGACGGCGGCCCGCAGGTTGAGCGCCACCAGCAGCATCCCGGCCAGCACCAGCAGTCCACCGGTGGCACGGGGCGTCCGATCCGCGCTTCCGCCGACGACCGCGTGCCCGGCCGACGTGGACCCGAGCGGGGTGTCCCCGATCGGGTCGCCAGCGGGCCCATCGGCGGTCGCGACAGGGGTGGTCGGGGTGCCGGCGGGTGGCGGGGTCATGGCCTCGAACCTACAATCATGGGATGAATTCCAGCGAGCTGGTGTAACCAGTGCCACCGCCGGTTGATTCCGCCACCGTCCCGCCCCGGGGCCGGCGGGTACGCGAGACGATCGCGCAGTTGCGCCAGCGGATCATGGATGGCGAGTGGCCGGTGGGCAGCCGGATCCCGACCGAGCCGCAGCTGGTTGACGCCCTCGGCGTGGGGCGCAACACGGTGCGCGAGGCGGTCCGGGCCCTCGCGCACGCCGGAGTGCTGGAGTGCCGGCAGGGCTCGGGCACCTACGTCCTCACCACCGACGAACTGGCCCCGGTGGTGGCCCGCCGGCTCACCGACGACCGGATGGCCGAGGTGATCGAGGTGCGCCGCGCCTTCGAGGTGGAGGCCGCGCGGCTGGCCGCGCGGCGGCGTACCGCCGAGGACCTGGCCGCGCTCGACGGCGCGCTGGCCGCCCGCGAGGCGGCCTGGCGCGGGGGCCGGGTCGAGGAGTTCGTGGAGGCCGACGCCGCGCTGCACACCGCCGTGGTCGCGGCCGCGCACAACGGCATGCTCGCCGAGTTGTACGCCTCCGTCGGCGCCGCCCTGCGCAGCACCGTGGCCTACGCGACCGGCGACACGCTGGCCCCGGAACGCCACATCGACCACGCCCGGCTGGTGGCGGCCATCCGGGCCGGTGACCCCGAGCTGGCCGCCCGGGAAGCCGGCGCTTTTCTGGAGCCCTCGCCCGGGGCATAGGTTGTCCCCGACGAATCCGGACACCTCGGGAGTACGAATGCTCAAGGGCTTCAAGGACTTCATCATGCGCGGCAACGTCGTCGACCTCGCGGTCGGCGTCGTAATCGGCGCCGCGTTCACGGGCGTGGTCACCCAGCTCACCAAGTCGTTCCTGGAACCGCTGATCCGGGTCTTCGTGCTGCTGATCACCGGCAGCAGCAAGGGCATCGAGGGCACCGCGCCCAAGTTCCGGGGCATTCCCTTCGACTGGATCGCCTTCCTCAACACGCTGATCACGTTTGTGCTCACCGCGGCGGCGCTCTACTTCCTGGTGGTGTACCCGATGAACAAGCTGGCCGAGCGCCGGAAGCGCGGCGAGGAACCGCCGCCGGCCGCGCCGAGCGAGGAGGTCAAGCTGCTCACCGAGATCCGGGACGCCCTCGTCGCCGCCGGCCGGACCACCCCGGCTCAGCAGCGCGGTGCGCTGGACGACGTGCTCGGCCGCCGGGAGGAACCCCCCACCGCGCGCTGAATCCGACACCCGCACATCGGCCCCTGTGGGAATCCCGCAGGGGCCGCACGAAGTCGAACACATGTTCGATAGAGTCCCGCCATGGAGCAGCGAAAGCACTGGTGGAACGGGAAATGGGGGCGGCTGGCCCGGCGGGACGTCTTCCTCCGGGTGGACGCCGACCGGTGGCACGTGGAGCAGCGGGCCGGCGGCGCCGAGGGAGTTTCCCGGTTCTACGAGTACGACACCGTCGACGAGGCCGAGGAGACGGTACGCGCGCTGCTCCAGGGCCCCGACACCTGGCGCGAACTCTCCCCCCGCCCCCCATCTGGCTGGACCACCCCCTCCCCCTGACCCCACCCGCAGATCTTGGTACGGAACCGCCCCCGGAAGGGCCGCTTCGTACCAAGATCCGGCGGGATGAGCAGGAGTTGGGCAGTGCGAGCGGGGTGGTGTTCAGGGAAACGGGTGGTGTTTAGGGAAAGCGGAGGGCGGGAACCGCGCGAGCATGGAGCAGCAGGGCATCGATCAGCAGACGACCGTTTCGCGGGTCACCACCGGCATGCGGGTGGTCGACGCCGCCGGCCTCGACGTGGGCACGGTGGACCTCGTCCAGCGTGGCGACCCCAACGCGGTAACCGTGCAGGCACCGACCGCAGATCCCGGCAGCAGCCTGGACGAACTGATCGAGTCCGCAGCCGTGGGGGAACCGGACGTGCCGGCGGACCTGGCCGCCCGGCTGCTGCGTACCGGCTATCTGAAGGTCTCCACCGACCTGGTCCCTACCGGCGCGGTCTACGTACTGGCCGACCAGATCGCCACCATCACCGACGGCCAGGTCCTCCTCAACGCCCTAGCCACCGACCTCCCCCCCGAGGACTAAGCCACCTCTCCCCCCCACCGCACCCCCACCCTCCCCACCCTGGCCCCCTCCGCATGCCGCGCGCTTCTACGCATGCTGCGCGCGTGCGGGGTGGCCTGGTCAGGGGCGGGCGTGAGTCGGCGTGGCCTGGTCGGGGGCGGGCGGGGGTGGGGTGGCCTGGGACGGGGTGAGGTGCTCGGCGGTGGGCTGGGGTGGGGCGGAGCGTTTGCGGAAGAGCAGGAGCATCAGACAGCCGGCGAGCAGGCCCCAGAAAGCGCCGCCCACGCCGGCCAGCGACACGCCGGAGGCGGTGACCACCAGGGTGACCACTGCGGCTTCCCGCGCCGCCGGGTCGGCCAGTGCCGAAGCCAACGCGCTGGCGAGCGCGCCGAGCAGGGCCAGCCCGGCGACCGCTTCGATCAGCACCGGCGGCGCCCACCCGACCAGGGTGGTGACCGCGCCGGCACCCAGCCCCAGCAGGGCCAGTCCAACGCCGGAGGTCACCGAGGCGATCCAGCGGCGGTCCGGATCGGGGTGCGCGTCCGGGCCGGCGGTCAGCGCGGCGGTGATGGCCGCCAGGTTGACCCCGTGCCCACCGGCCGGCGCGGCGACCACGCTGGCCAGCCCGGTGGCCCGCAACGCGGAGCCGAGCGGGGGCCGGTAACCGTAGCCGACCAGCACTGCGGTGCCGGGCACGTTCTGCGCGGCCATGGTCACCAGGAACAGCGGCAGCGCCAACCCGACCAGAGCCGGCACGCTCCACTGCGGCGCGGTCAACTCGACCACCGGACGCAGCCCGCCGGTGCCGCCGCCGGGGTTGGTAAGCGCGATCGCTCCCGCCGCCACCACCAGCGCACCGGGGACCGCCCAGCGCCGGGCGAACCGGTGCAGCAGCAGCCAGGAGAGCAGCACCGGGGCGGCCAGCCAGGGCACCTCGACGAGCGCGCGGACCGGCGCGGTACACAGCGGCAGCAGCACCCCGGCGAGCATCGCCCCGGCGACCGGCTTGGGGATCATCGCGACCGCCCGACCCAACGCCGGGAAGAGTCCGGCGGCCACGATGAGCAGCCCCGAGACGAGGAACGCCCCGACGGCGACCGGCCAGCCGCCGGGGATCGGGCCGGTGGCGACCAGCAGCGCCGCACCGGGCGTGGACCAGGCGACGCTCAGCGGCAGCCGGTGCCGCAAGCCCAGCCAGGCGGCACCAAGCCCGCAGGCGACGCAGAGTACGAGCAGCCCGGAGGCGGCCTGGGCCTCGGTCGCCCCGACGGCCCGCAGCCCCGCCAGCACCACGGTGAACGAACTGGCGAACCCGACCAGCGCGCTCACCACGCCCGCCAGCACCGGTTGCACCCGGCCCACCATGCCCACCCCCGGTCGTTCCGTTTATGGAACAGCAGCGTGTAGCACCATAGCGGGGTGCCGCAGTCACCACCAGACCCGCCCCCGCCCGCCGACACACCGATCGAACCCGCACCGACACAGCCGCCGGTGGGGCGCGCGCCGACGACTTCACCCGTCGGCCTGGCCGGAGCTGACGCGGACACCTCGGCGATCGGTCGCCGGGTCCGCGCCCTGCGCGAGGCGCGCGGGATCTCGCTGTCCGCCCTGGCCCGGCTGGCCGGGGTGGGCAAGGCGACGCTCTCCGGACTGGAGAACGGCATCCGCAACCCCACCCTGGAGACGCTGTACGCGGTCACCGCTCAGCTCGGCGTACCGCTGACCGCGGTGCTGTCCGGGCCGGCGGCCGGGCCGACCGTGCGCGGCGCGGCGGTCAGCGCCATCCTGTTGGAGGTGTTCGACGACGCGGACGCCACCTACGAGCTGTACCGGATGCGGGTCGCGCCCGGTCCCGGCCAGCTCTCACCCGCCCATCAGCCCGGGGTCACCGAACACGTCACGGTCTTCAGCGGGGTGCTGCGAGCCGGCCCGGCCGACGCGCCGCTGACCGCCGCCGCCGGTGGGCACCTGCGCTGGACCTCCGACGTGCCGCACGGGTACGCCGCCGTCGGCGACGAGGAGGTGGCGGCCAGCCTCCTGCTCCGCTACCCCCGACAGGGGTGAGGAAGGTTCGCTGACGCGGGTGACCGGCGTCCGCGTGACAGCTCAGCCGTCCACCGGCGCCGGTGCCACCATCCGCCGACGGACGGCCCAGAGCGCCACCTCGGTCCGTGAGGCCGAGCCGGTCTTGCGCAGCAGGTTGGACACGTGCACGGTGACCGTCCGCACCGAGATGCCGAGGGCACGGGCCACCTGCTTATTGGACATCCCGGCGACCAGACATTCGAGCACCTCGACCTCCCGACCGGTCAGGTCGGCCAGCTCGGCCAGCTCGGTGAGGCCGCCAAGGTCGATCGGCCCGGCCGAGGACGGACCGCCAGAAGGCAAGCCACCGACCGAAGGCGAGCCACCCACCGAGGACGGACCGCCGGAAGGCGAGCCACCGACCGAAGCCGGGACGCCGACCAGGGACGAGCTGCCCACCGGAGCCGGGCGACCGGCCGGGGAGAGGTCGTCGGCCGGGGACCGGGTCGGGGACGGGAGGTCGACCGGGGCGGCTGGGCCGAGCAGCGCCTCCGGCGCCTGTCCGGCGTACGCGGCGAGCAGCTCGGTGAGGGCGTACGGGTTGCCGCCGGTCCGCTGCCAGACCCCGTGCACCAGCCCGGCGCAGGAAGCGCGGCCGGCGTACACCTGGGTCAGCACCTCGGCGACCTCGGCCGGACGCAGCGGCCCGAGGTGCTGGCGCACGACGCCGCGTACCCCGCAGAGGCGGGCCAGGGTGCGGCCGGCGAGTTCCGGTGCGACCGCGTGCGCCGCGGGCCTGGTGGCCACCACCAGCAGGGCCGGCAGCCCGGCAGCGGTGGCCAGCTCGCCGACCAGGTTGAGGCTGGCCGGGTCGAGCGCGTGCAGGTCCTCCACCACGAGCACCGCCGGGCCGGCACCGACCAGCACCCGGACGGTACGCACGGCGAGGCGGAGCAGGCTGCCGGGGGGCGTAGCGCTCGCGCGGTGCGGTGGGCTGCTGGGCGAGCCAGGCCAGCGCGTCCGCCGGAAGGTCGAGCCGGCTGGTGTCGCGCCCACTCAGCACGGCGGCCAACCAGTCGTACGGGGCAGGGCTGTGCACCCGGGCAGCGCCGCTGAGGACCACCTCGGGCCGTGGGGTGAAGCCGTCCAGCGCGGCGGCGACCAGCAGGCTCTTGCCCACGCCCGCGCCCCCGGTGACGACGGCGACAGCCGGCGACCGGCGGCGGCCATCGACCACGGTGGACCACGCCCGGTCCAGCTCAGCCAGCTCACCGGCGCGCCCGACCATGGACACCGGCAACATTCCTCAACCCTACGCAGTAGTGCGTAGAGACGCGGGAAGGGTCTTCTTGGCAAGCTTGACCCCATGACGCTGATCCTCCGCTCGGCCATCCTCAACGACATCGGCCTGGTCCGAACCAACAACGAGGACTCGGCCCTCGCCGGCGACCGCCTCGTCGCGGTGGCCGACGGCATGGGTGGGCTGCCCGCCGGTGAGGTGGCCAGCGAGATCGTCATCCGGATTCTCGACGAGCTGATCCCGCCGACCACCCCGGACGCCGCCTCCGACGCGCTGCGTGCCGTGGTGAGCACGGCCAACCAGCGGATCCACGCCGCGATCGCCGCCGACCCCGCCCGCGACGGCATGGGTACGACCCTGACCGCTGCCCTGCTCGCCGGGGACACGCTGGTGCTCGCCCAGGTCGGCGACTCCCGCTGTTACCTGCTGCGCGGGGGCCAGCTGCGCCAGCTGACCCGCGACGACACGTTCGTGCAGGCGTTGGTCGACCAGGGGGCGCTCTCCCCGGAGCAGGCCCGGCACCATCCGCAGCGGTCCCTGGTGACCCGCGCGGTGCAGGGCTCGGACGCACCGCCGACGATGGGAATGGTGACCGTCGCCGCCGGTGACCGTCTGCTGCTGTGCAGCGACGGGCTCTCCGACTACGTGGCCGACGAGGCGATCGCCGCCACGCTGAGCCTGCACGCCGACCGCCACCAGTGCGGCGAGCAGCTGGTGAAGCTCGCCCACCAGGCCGGCGCGCCGGACAACGTCACCGTCGTGATCTCCGACATCACCACCGGTTGAGCCGAGCCGGCTCCCACCCAGAAGACCAGACCGGGATGAAGCAGGCGCGGCGGGGCCGGAGCGCCGTCGCGCCGGTCCCGCGTGCCCACATTTGCGGCTAGGTAGTTGTGCCATCTAGATAGCACCACTAGGGTTCGGCGGGTGGATTCCGACCGTCGTGGGCAATGGCTGCGCGGGGTGCTCGACCTCTGCGTGCTCGCCCTGCTGCGAGAAGGCGAGTCCTACGGCTACCAGATCGCCCAGTCACTCGACGCCGCGGGCGTCGGGCCGATCCAGGGCGGCACGCTCTACCCGGTGCTGCTGCGGCTGCAACGCACCGGCCTGGTCACCGCTCAGTGGCGGGAGGGCGGGTCGGGTCCGGCCCGCAAGTACTACCAGCTCACCGAAGACGGGTGGACGGCGCTGCACCAGGGCGGCAACGCCTGGCTGGCGTTCGTGGCGCCGGTGACCGGCATCGTCACGAAGGGGGTCGAGGGGTGAACGCCGACGAGTGGCTGCGGACGTTCGCGGCCGAGCTGCACCAGCGCCGGGTGGCGGTCGACGCCGCCCGGCACGTGGTCGCCGAGGCCGCCACGCATCTGCGCGAGGGTGGGGGCGACCCGTGGCTGGTCTTCGGCCCGCCGCAGTCGTACGCCGCCGCCATCGTGGAGAGCATCGGCACCACGCCCGGCCCCCGTCCGGGCCCGGTCCGGCTGCACGCCCGGGGCATCAACAAGCGGTACGGGCGACGCACGGTGCTGCGGGATGCGGCACTGACCGTACGGGCCGGGCAGATCGCCGCCGTGGTCGGCGCGAACGGCTGCGGCAAGAGCACCTTCCTGCGGATCTGTGCCGGGCTGGTCTCGCCGGACGCCGGCGAGGTCACCGTCTCCGGCCGGCTCGGCTACTGCCCCCAGCAGGGCGGCACCGCCGACTTCCTGCTGCCCGACGAGCACTTCGTACTGGTGGGCGCCGGTCAGGGCGTGGCCCGGGGGCCGGCCCGGCGCGCCGGCCGGACGGCGGCTCGGCATCTCGGCTGGGACGCCGAGGGCGACCTGCTCGCCCGACACCTCTCCGGCGGTACGCGGCAGAAGCTGAACCTCACCATGTCCACCCTCGCCGAGCCGGACGTGCTGCTGCTCGACGAGCCGTACCAGGGCTTCGACCAGGGCAGCTACGTCAACCTCTGGGACCAGCTGGTCCGGCTACGGGACGAGGGGAAGGCCATCGTCGTGGTGACCCACCTGCTCAACCAGCTCGACCGGGTCGACGTCGTCCTCGACCTGACCCCCGCCCAGCAGGGAGGCCGATCGTGAACCGGCTGGTCACCGTGGCCGAGATGACGCTGCGGGAGCTGGCGCGCCGCCGGGGCGTACTCCTGCTCCTGCTCCTGATGCCGTTGGTCTTCTGGCTGATCCGGCGGGACTCCTACGTCGGCCAGTCGATCCGCGCGTTGCTGCTCGGCATCAGCTGGGCGGTCAGCACCGCCGCGCTCTTCGCCACCAGCGCCGCCCGCGAGCTGGAACCCCGGCTCCGGCTCGCCGGCTACCGGCCACGTCACCTCTACCTCGGCCGGATGCTCGGCCTGTGGGCGCTCGGGCTGGCTATCTCGGTGCCGTTCTTCCTGCTCACCGTCTTCGACACGGCCAACCTGCGGTACGCCGGGATCGCCGTGGCGATGCTCTGCTGCGTGGCGGTGGCCGCGCCGTTCGGCATGCTGATCGGCGCCCTGCTGCCCCGCGAGTTGGAGGGCACCCTGCTGCTGCTCACCGTGGTGGCGATGCAGATGCTGCTCGACCCGGGCAGTTCGGGAGCGAAGCTGACCCCGTTCTGGTCGAGCCGGGAGATCGCGACCTGGGCGGTGGACCACACCGACGACGGTTACCTGACCCGGGGCTTCGTACACGGGCTGGTGGTCACCCTGCTGTTGACCGTGACGGTGGCGGGCGTCTTCGCGGTCCGGCTGCGCCGCCGCCGGCACCTGCACCACGTGCCGCTCACCTGACCATCGGCCGGGCTCGCTCCGGACGGTCCACAACTCCTAGCATCACGGGGTGCGTCTGAGATCCCTCGCCGCCGTGGTCGCGTTCGGCGTCGCCATCACCGTCCTGTCCGCCTGCGGCCCGTCCGTGCCGCGGGCCGACCCGCGCAGCGCCCAGCCGCCGGTGACCGACACCGATGCCGCCTCGCCGACGGCCGAGGCCGGGCCACAGGGCGCGCAGGCCGCCCCGCCGGCCCGTACCGGCCTGGGTGGCCCCGGCGGCAGCGCCAGCCCGACCCCGTCCGCCGCACCGCAGGGCGTACGCCCCTCCGGCAACCCAGCAGGCGGGGCGGCCGTACCGGCCGAGGCGCGGGCGGTGGACACCTCCAAGCCGACCCGTACCGTCGGCACCGGCACCGCCGCCAGCTGCACCTCCAGCGCGGTGGTCCGGGCGGTGGCGGCCGGCGGGATCATCACCTTCGACTGCGGCCCCGACCCGGTGACCATCCGGATGACGGCGACCGCCAAGGTACGCAACGCCAACGGCCCGAAGGTGGTGCTCGACGGCGGCGGCAAGGTCACCCTCAGCGGGCAGGGCAAGCGGCGCGTCCTCTACATGAACACCTGCGACATGCTGCAGGGCTGGACCACCTCGCACTGCGACAACCAGGACCACCCGCAGTTGACCGTGCAGAACCTGACCTTCGCCGACGGCGACGCCACGGGCCAACGCACCGACGGCGGCGGCGGTGGGGCGATCTTCGTCCGGGGCGGCCGGCTCAAGGTGGTCAACTCGCACTTCGTCGGCAACCGCTGCGACCGGACCGGCCCGGACCTCGGCGGTGCCGCCATCCGGGTGCTCGACCAGCACGACGACAAGCCGGTGTACGTGGTGAACAGCACCTTCACCGGCGGCTCCTGCGCCAACGGCGGCGCGTTGAGCAGCATCGGCGTCTCCTGGGTGGTGCTCAACAGCGTGCTGCGGGACAACGAGGCGATCGGCAACGGCGCCAACCCGGCCCGGCCCGGCACTCCCGGCGGCGGCAGCGGCGGCGCGATCTACTGCGACGGTGACGACTTCTCGGTACAGATCGCCGGCACGCTCATCGAGGACAACGACGCCAAGGAGGGCGGCGGGGCGATCTTCTTCGTCAGCAACGACCGCACCGGCACCCTGCGGATCGAGGGCTCGAACCTACGCCGCAACCCCAGCCACGGCTTCCAGACCTACCCCGGCATCTTCTACCTCGGCTCCGGCAAACCCACCTTCACCTCCACCACCATCCGCTGACCCCGGAGAGGGTGGGTCAGTAGGGGTTGCCCTGGCCGGCGAGGCGGGCGTCGCGCAGGGCGGCGGTGCGGCCCGGCAGGTCGGGGGTGGCGGAGAGGGGTGGGCTGGGGGTGTGGGCGCGTTCGGCCATCCCGGCGAAGAGTTCCTTCAACGCGTCGACCGCGCTGACGCGCGGCTGCCAGCCCAACTCGCGCTCGGCCCGCTCGCTGGACATCAGCGGCACGTTCAACGCCAGCTCCACCCAGCCGGCGTCGATCGGTTGCAGCCGGGCCCGCCAGGTGAGCGCGGCTGCGGCCCGCAGCACCGGGGCGGCCACCGGCACCGTCCAACCATGGAAGTGCCGGGCCACCAGCTCCGGGGTCAGCACCGGGTCTGCGGCGACGTTGAAGGCACCGCGCGCGTCGCCCAGAACCGCCCGCGCGTACGCGTCGGCCACGTCGTCCGCGTGCACCGCCTGCATCCGCAGCCGGCGGTTGGCCGGCACCAGCGGCAGCCGGCCGAAGCGGAGCAGGCGTACCGGCACCAGCGGCCCGAGAAAATAGCGGGTGATCTCGGTACCGGCGGCCCGCTGGAAGATCAGCCCTGGGCGCATCCGCACCAGCCGCAGCGCCGGATGGCTCCGCTCGATACCGTCGAGCATCTCCTCCACCGCCGCCTTGTCCCGGCTGTACGACGACTCGGCCACCCCGGTCGTCGGCCACCGCTCGCTGACCGGGGCATTCTTCGGGCCGGGCGCGTACGTGCCAACCGACGAGGCGTACACCAGAGCCGGCACTCCCGCACGCAGTACCGCGTCCACCACCGCCCGACTGCCACCCACGTTGGTACGGCGCAGCACCTCCTGGTCGTGGCTGGGCTGGATCTGCCAGGCCAGGTGCACCACCGCACCCGCCCCGGCGAAAACCTCGGTGAGCTGGTCCGACGCGCTCGGCAGACCGATGTCGCAGGAGTGCCACCGCACCCCGTCGTACGGCTCACCCGCCCCCGGCTCGGGCAGCCGGCGCGCCACCCCGACGATCTCCACGTCGCGCTCCTGCCGCAACCGCCGCAACAGCGCGGTACCGACGTTGCCGCTCGCCCCCACCACCACGATCCGCATGTCCGACCCGTACCCGATCAGCCGCTTTCCACGCATGCGGGGGTGGCCGGCTGGGGTTTACGGTCTAGCGGGACAGCAGGGCGCCGATCAGGCAGGCGAAGGCGATGATCGAGCTGATCGTCCGGACCAGATTCCAGCGCACCCAGCTCGCCTCGAACCGCAGCCGTACCGCCGCCAGGTCGGTGATCCCGTCGACCGACCCGGCGGCGTCCAACTGATTGTTAAGCGGCACGTTGCACCGCATTGTTACGCCAAGCGTGACCAGGTGCCCGAGCAGCGCCGCGACGAGCCAGCCGAACACCGCGCCACCGGCGCCGAGATACCCGGCGACGGCCACCGCCACCAGCAGCGGCCCACCGAGGAACACCGACAGGAACCATCCGTTCAGGATCTTCCGGTTGATCGACTGCATGGTGCCGACCAGCGTCCGGTCGTCGGTCGCGGCCAGACCCGGCATCACCGAGCAGGCGTACGCGAAGAACAGCCCCGCCAGCAGCCCCGTGCCGAGGGTGCCCCCGGCCAGGACGGCGATGCGAATCGGCTCCGGCATGCTGGACCTCCCCTGTCGTACTGCCAACCGCGCCGATCCTGCCAGCCCCGGTCGACCCCCTCGACCCCGTACGCTGTCCGGCGCGGTGTCCAGGGCCATCGATGGCGGCGCGGGAAGCCGCGAGCCCGATCCCGCGGGTGTCCGGTAACCTGAGCGCGCGGGCCGCTAGCTCAATGGCAGAGCTGTGGACTTTTAATCCATAGGTTCAGGGTTCGAGTCCCTGGCGGCCCACTCTTACGCAGGTCAGCGGCCCTTCCGGGCGCCGGTGGAGCCGCGATCCCGGCCCGTACAGCAGCGAAGTACAGCGTCGGCCAGGAGTGGGGCAACAGCGCCCACCTGAGGTACAGTTTTCTGTACCTGCCCTGGAGGTGGTCATGCGGACCGTGAACTTCACCCAGCTACGCCAGAACCTGGCCGCCGAACTCGACAGCGTCATCAACGACGCCGAGGAAGTGGTGGTGACCCGGTCGGGCCACGAGCCGGTGGTGATTGTGTCGCTCGCCGAGTACGAGTCGATGAAGGAAACCGAGTACCTCCTGCGCAGCCCCAGCAACGCCGCAGCGCTACGCCGATCGATCGCCGAGCTTGAGCAGGGTGACACCGCCGAGCGGGAACTGATCGACCCGGACGCCGCGCGGGACGTCGCGTGAGGCTGGTCTTCACCGCGACAGCATGGAGCCAGTACCTCAGCCACACCGACCGCAAGCTGGTCAAGCGCATCAATGAACTGATCGCGGACGTGATGCGCAACGGCTACGAAGGCATCGGCAAGCCGGAACCCCTACGGGGCGAGCTGTCCGGCTTCTGGTCCCGCCGAATAGATCGCGAACACCGACTGGTGTACCGGATCACCAAGGACGACGTCGAGATCATCGCCTGCCGGTACCACTACGGCGACCGGTAGCGGACCAGCGTGGAGACAGCAGCGTCCGGCCGTCATCGGTCGAGCGTCTGGCCGAGCCGCTTGAGGGCGTCGCGGGTGGCCGCCGAGGACACCACCGTGTAGATCTCCATGGTGATGGCGAACTGCGCGTGCCGGAGGATCTGCATCGCCACCCGGGGATGCACGTCCAGGTCGGCCAGGAGCGAGGCGCAGGTACGCCGGGCGTCCCGCACGGTAATGCGCCGGATTCCGGCCGCGTCGCAACGCCGATCCCAGAAGCGGTTGAAGTTGCGCGGCTCGACCGGCCGACCGTAGCGGGTGGTGAAGACGAGCTCCGACGGCTGCCAGGCTGGACCGGCGGCGTCGCGGGCATCGGTCTGGGCGACGCGGCGGCGGCCGAGCGCGACGGCGCAGATGTCCGGCAGCGGCAGGGTGGCGTCCGAGGCGGCCGTCTTCGTCTCCCGGTGCAGCAGTTCGGCACCGACCCGCTGAAGTTGACGATCGATGGTCAACTCCCCCGCGTCGAGGTCGACGTCAGCCCAGGTGAGCCCCAACATTTCACCCTTGCGCAGACCGAGCACCAGAACCAGGACGTACGCGGCGTAGAGCGGATCATCGTCCGCGCGAGCCGACTCCAGGAAGCGCCGGGCCTCGTCGCTCGTCCACGCCTTCCGCTTGCGCTTGCGTACCGTTGGCAGCTTCACCAGCGACGCCACGTTGCGGGTGATCAGCCCTTCGGTGATCGCCTGGGACAGCAGCGTCCGGAGCACGGTCCGAAGGTGGGTGACGCTGGTCGGCGAGGGCAGATCCCGGCAGCAGCGGCCGAGGGCACAGCAGCGACGCTGGACGGGCTTGCGCCGCTCGTCCTTGCCCTGGGCGCAGCACTGACAGGTCCGCCCGACCTCGTTGATCCACGTCTGGACGTCGCTGACCCGCAGCTTGTCGAGGCGCTTCCGGCCCAGCCCCGGCACGAGGTAGAGCCGCACCACCACCTCGTAGGTGACGTAACTGCCCGGAGCCAGGTTCGGCTTGACGATCTCCCGCAGCCAGTAGCCGGCGTACTCCCCCACCGTCGGGGAGCGGGTCGCCACTGGGCCGGCCTTGGCCTGTCCGTGCAGCTTGATCCACTTGTCGTGGACCTCCTCGCGGGTCTTGCCGTAGACCCACTTCCGGCCCCGCTTGCCGTCGGGCTTCTCGACCCACACGTACGCGGCGAAGCCGTTCCGGTACGGGAAGATCGAGCCTTCCCCGTTCGCGCGAGATCGTCCGGGCATCAGGCCGCCTCCTGCCGCTCGACCTGGTCACGGATGTAGTCGTCGACCCATTCGGGGAGGACGCGGCGGTACTTGCCGTCCTTGATGGAGCGCAGCTCGCCGGTGGCGATCTTCATCTTGACCTTGGACAGG
This sequence comes from Micromonosporaceae bacterium KJ-029, assembly GCA_005402585.1. GTDB lineage: Bacteria > Actinomycetota > Actinomycetes > Mycobacteriales > Micromonosporaceae > Micromonospora. Next base: position 278,532 of record BIFP01000068.1, read on the forward strand.
CCGAAGCCGAGCAGGACGGCGACCTCGGCGGGCGAGTACCAGCGGGGGCGGAGGTCCTGGTTCATGCGGCGGCTCCGGTGAGCCAGGCTTCGTGGGCGAGTTCTTCCCGGCCGATGCGTCTGGCCTGCCGGCGTTGGGCGGCGGCGGTGTTGGCCAAGAGGGCGTCACCGTCGGTGCGCCAGCCAGCCCCGATGTAGGTGAGGGTGCCGACGGTGCGCCTGTCGGCGGTTTCGTCGTCTTCGGTGCGGCGGTAGGTGGCGCGGGTGTCGCGGAGCAGGCCGAAGGTGACCGAGTAGCGGCGGGCTTTGGTGAGGAAGTGGCCGCCGAAGCCGAGCATGTGCGCCCAGCGGCGCAGTCCGGCGTAACGGTTGGTGTCAAGGCGGCCTTGACGGTCCCCGGGCTGGGCGGCGCTTCCGGTGGTGCGGGTGGCCGTCGGGCGTCCGAGTCGCCAGCAGGCGTCGATGAGGCGGGCGAGGTGGTCGCCGTCGGGGTTGGCGTAGGTATCGATGGTGCCGGGGGTAAGGCGGGTCGAGGTGTGGCCGGTGACCTCGGTGGCTTTGGTGGCGTACTTGGCGAGGTAGGCGGCCACCTTGGCGTCGGTCACGGCACCATCGCCGCTACCGATGCGGCGCACGTCGACCTGCTCACCCCAGACCACCGACCAACCGTCTGGGCGGTCGGGGTGCGCTGGGGTGGTGACGGTGATCTGCCGGGCGGCGGCGTGCACGGCGGCGTCCAGGTCGGCGACGGTGATCCCGGCCGGCGGCGGCACCAGAGCGTCCTTGTTGTCGGGGTCGACGCCGTCGAGGCGCATCAGGACGTGGAAGTGCACGGCTCCTCGGCGCTGCATCTCGGCGACCTTGCCGTGCGACACCCGCACGGGCGGCATCCGACGAATCCGGCCGGAGTCGGTGGCGACCTGGACGTGGCCGATGCCGCGTCGGCGGCAGAGGGCGGCGAGCTGGCGTTCGATGGCCTGCTTGGTGCGCCGCCACAGTTCACCGGAGTAGTAGTTCCACACGGCTTGGTGGTCGTGGTCGTAGCAGTCCAGACAGAGTGGCCGTCCGAGTTGTGGATCGTCGGTGTCGTGGCGGGCGAAGCAGGCCGCGGGCTGTCCGTGCTGGCAGGGGCCGGCGGTACGGCGGGCGTGGCAGGGCGCGGGCCGGCAGTCGCAGCGTTGGCGGGTGGCGCAGGTGTGGCGGGGGATGTGCCGGTGGTGGACCGCGCCGAAGGACGGGGCGGTGAAGGTGGCGAACACGACCGGATGCCGGCTGACGGTGGCGGGGACGGTCTTGCCGCCGGTCAGGCCGGTGCGGACGACTTGGAAGGCGTCGCCCGCGTAGACCCAGGCGCAGTCGGGGCACTGCGATGCGCGGCGGTTGCCGCACGCCTTGTAGATCGCGCGGTCGGGCAGCTCGTCGGTGTGCAGTTCTCCGGTGATGCGGCCGGTGTCGGCCTCCACGGCGGTGAGGGTGCCGGTGAGGCGGATCGGGCGGGTACAGCCGCCAGCGGCGGCGGTGTGTTCCAGCCAGCCGAAGTAGTCGGGCGTGGCGGCACGGTGCAGGGCTTGGGCGATCCGGCCAGCGGCGAGGCCGGGCCGGGACAGGGCGAGTGGAGCGGACAGGGTTCTCTCCTCACGGGGTGGCAGGGACGGAAGACGAAGCACCACCAGCCGTGGACGGTGGTCCGCTGGTGGTGTTCGTGGTGTCTCCTGGCACCGCCGTAAGGGCGGCTGACGCCGGAGGGCGGAATCGTGGTGGTGCCACACTCCGCCGATGGGTGATGTCCTCTCGCACTCGTGGACGTCATGGGGCCGGCACGGGCGGGGAGCCTGAGGTACCGGCATCCGGCGGGATTGCCGCAGGCAGCCCCACCCGTGAAAGGTGTGCGAATCCGGGCCATCGTGGACGGCGGAAGACCGTGCTGGGCCGCTCGGCGGATTCAGAGGACCGGCGCAATGACCGGGGCGATGGAGAGGCGACGGGACGTGGGCCCGCATCAGCGGCAGAAGGCCGCTCGGCATCTCAGAAGTCGAGCCAGCGATCCGGCGGGAAGGCCGCGCTGGCGTGCTCGACGACCGCCAGAGTAGCACCGGGTACCGACACGTCAACCCGTCGTGACTCCGCAGCCCCGAGGCGGGACGGCCGGCTGCCGGCCGGTGTGGGAGGAATTTCTGTACGTCTATCAAGGCGGCCCTGAACAGGCCGCACGCGCCGCCGCCTGGGCGCGCGCCGGCCGCGCCGCTGTCGCTCTGCGGCCGTCACGCCGGATGCCCGGCGGCTGGCGCGGAAGCGGGGAAGCCCGGGGCCGCCGCAGGACGCAGGAGCGTTGACCGGGGTGTGGTGGGCCGACAGCCGGCCGGGCCGCGCGGCCAGCAGCCCGCGCGGCGTAGGGGAGCGCACGCCGACGCGTCGGCGAGCTGCCGGCGGTCGCGGGGTTGCGGTTACCGCGCCTCCGGCGGGGGCGCTCCGGCTCCAGGATGGCCGGGGCTCCGTCGGCGGGTCACGGTTCGTGGGTGGTTGCGTGGCCATCCCGCCCGCCATCGACCCGGGCAAGCCGAGCAGACCACCACCCGGCCCGCCAGCGTTCGTACGAGCCGTCAAGGTCCGCTTGACATGGCGGGCCGGGCGGCGGCCCGCTCCCCAGGAGGGCGGGTCGACGGCAGACGGGATGGAGTTTAGCTCTTCTCGTAACCTCGCCAGGAGTATCGAGGATCCAGAATTTGAGTAGGCATTGATTCAAGAGTCGAGGCGACTGAACCTTCGTCGAAGTGGTTGAGCAGTCCACTTTTTTGTACGCCTGACATCACGAAGCTGATCCTGTCGGATGGATTCATGCGATCATGGTTCCTGTACCCGGTCTCCCGGCTTAGATATGCACCGACGAGAATGCAGCCGAACCAGCGGCGCATCCAAAGCGGCACATCATCACTGGTCGTCTTTACCCTTAGCGCAGGGTGATCACTAAGAAGATGAAGGTCGCCTGTGATGCGCACGAGGCTTATATCATCAGGACCCACGAATGGTACGTCCGTCATGGGCGCCCAGACCGTTCCAGAAAACTGCAGCTCCCGCACTAGGCCACGTCCACTGAACACTTGAGTTCCCCGAGCGTCATAGTCACTGATCCAGGATGGTTTTGAGCGGTCGGTTTGCCGCCAAACACACGCTAGGTCCGAGTGGCTTGCTGCCTTGACCTCCCTAACCTCGAAGCGGGCTCTGAGAAGTCGAGAAAAGTAGTTAGAACGGCCAAGTCTCAGAATGGGAGCGCTCGGCAACGTTATCGAGTTGTCCCCGATGGCGTCGAACATCTGCCGCATGGTCACTGAGCGAGGGAGAGACGAAAGTAGCGAGTCAACGCCCTCAATCATCTCATTGTCTACCGTCACAAACTCGTCAAAGTTCGATAGTTCTTGTAGCGAGGCTGCCCGTCGTCCGTCACGGTCCTCAAGGACGTATACGGGGAGCTGGGTCTGCGCCGCAACAAGCGCGGCATAATCTTCCGGCTGCGAATTCCGTGAATCCCATAGGGCGCCTGCGATGAAGGGGACCTCGAAGACAGCCCGCGTCAGCGAAAGGCCACGGCTCTGGTGCATCTGGGTCACCTCTGCCGTAACGTGGTCAACATACGCACGGAAAACGCTTGCCGTGAACGTATCGAACTCATTGCCACGCTCTAGAGCCGTACGGGCGACGTTGGTTCGAGGCGCGCCTAACCCGGTGGCGTTGGCAAGTGCCCATATCCCTCCGCTCGCCATCGCCGGCGACCTTTCTGTGACCCGTATGCCCTCGATAAGCATTCCAGATAGAGGGGCAGCGGGGCTCGTCCTCTCCGATGTTACGATTTCGAAAGATTCTGCATCATAGTAGTGAGCGTCCCGCCCCGGGTGCCCAACCAAGGAATATTCGCGGAACCACCTGCTCCACTCAACAACATAGGCGATCTCTAGCCCAGGGTAAGTTGCCGAGCGGACCTCGTAGTTATTTCCGAGTCGATCTCGGCCACTAGCCTCCTGGACCTTGGCTTCAAGCGCATCCTTGGCAGTATCGAAGCCGACCTTCTCGCGCTTGCCGCCTGCCTCGAAATAGACGTCGCACCCTGGCACAACGATCCAGTACCTGAGAAGCTCACCCAGGTCCTTCAGCTGAGCTGTCTCCCTGACGCGGACCTCTATCGCAGTTCCGTGGTCCCTAATTTCTGGAGGGATCTCGCTGGAAGCCTTGGGGAGTACACGCATGAGATACTGCCCGTGGACGGACTCCAAGCTAATCTCACGTGCCTTCACCTCATCCGGATGGGAGGTCAACACACGAACATCATCCGAGATCATGAAGGCAGAGAGTACCCCGATTCCGAAACGGCTAATCGAGGAGAAGGTGGGGTGCTGCCGCTTAAAATCCTCTGATTGGTATTTGGATGCTCCTACGTGCAGGAAATTCTCCTTAATTGTCGCTTCAGTCATTCCTGTGCCGTTGTCAATTACTCGAATTGTCCGATCTTCGTCATTCCATGTCACCAAAACTGTCGGACGATATGAAGGTGAGCTTGATACAAGCCGTTGTAGCCGAACTGCATCGATACTATTTTGAACGAGTTCGCGGACAACAACGCTGGTGTCGTTGTAGAGGGTATGGCCTGTGAGCAAGTCCAAGACCTTATGTTGGTCCAAGCGGAACTCGAATTGCGTAGCAACGAACCCCTTTGCTGCTACATGGCTTGAGTCAATCCTGGTCCAGGGGAATAGGTGCCGAACGCCCGCCTTGGACGCGGACTCCCGGGCCCACCCTGAGCACCGCTTGAGTTCTTGTGCGGCGTATTGTAGATACGAGGTCAGGCCGAAGAACGCCTTGCCTTCCGTAAAGGTCGCATGAACCTCGATAGTATCTGAAGAGGTGCTAGGGCCAGCCTCCAGGTCTGAACTCACGACTCGCTGAGGTCGTACAGTCCGTACCTTTTGTTGCTTCTCCCATTCTAGGAGACTGATCGGATTTTTGGGGTTGATTATCCTGAATGCGACGGATGGCGTGCGGTCGCGTGTTATGTGGAGCAGATCTGCGGCCCGCAGGAGAATGGCGATGTATTGGAGGTTTGCAGCTTCTGACGGAGTGCGCCCGTACGGCTTGTCCGTCACATAGCGGGTTACGTCATCCAAGTCGTTCCGATGGTGGCTTTCGCAGATCATCCCCAAATCGTCGATAAAGGTTGGCTCAAGGGGCGTCAAGATCTCCCTGAGTAGTTTGCATACACGTTCGTCAAAACCGAGACTGGGATCAGGCGCGTCTGTCAACCAACTGCGGATCCGGGCAGCGTGATTGGTGCGAACAAACTCCTGGTACAGAAACCGTTCACGAGTCTCGGCGTCCAATGAGTCGAGGTGCGACTCGTAGTCTCTGTCATCCAAGTTCACAGAAGCGGAAAGCCGAGTAACGAACGACGGAAATCCGGTTTCGTTGCGCTTGTCAAATTCGTCGCGCGTGACCAGCATCCCGAAGTCATGCAGGTAGGTTCCGAGCGTCAACATCAGCCACTCAGCGGAAGTCATTGCCTCCTGAGTTTCGGCAGGTATCAGCCAGTCATAAGTGTCAAGCATTGCGTCGACATGCGCAATGTCATGCTTGGTGTACTCCTCAAAAAGGCCGAATTGCCCGATGTGACTAAGAGCCCTACTAATTTTGTCTCGAACTGACACGAGACTGATGCCTGCGAACGCCTCCAGGTTTTGTGCGGTCGCCGCGTTCTTCTCAGCCATGGCGCGTAGTTCAAGGGGCATCGGTATGACCTCCAAGCCGGATATTGTCTAGGGGCAACGACTATTCGTGCTCCGGTTTATCTCGCTGCTATAACTGCGGAAGGAGAACTTTGACTAGCGTGAGCCAAAGTAATGCCAGAGTGGCTAGGATGAAGACAATGGTGTACGTCTCGTACCAGCGATAAAAATTTTGCCATCTAGGCGGCTTGCGGAATCCCGGCCTGATCATCTCATCGACCAGGCCGCATTCTTCTCGTCGATAATCAAACCAGCTAGCAGCACCGACGGCGATTTGGAGAACCGTGAAGGCGCCCACCGTCGTGATGAGTGACATCAACGCAATGAGCCCGGATCGTGCGGTGGTCGCGGAAATGGGCAGCTCCTTGTAGCCTACAAAGAGTGCTACGCCGCCAGCTGCAAGAGTTGTAGTTAGGGTCTGGTATATTGCTAGGAATTTTTGTACGTTGTCGTTGACGGCTTGTAACTGTTGCAAAATGAACTTGTAGCGCTCAAGCGCAAAATCGTTCTGGGTGATTTGAGGCGTTAGGTTGGTAGATTGATCATCCTGTTTGATCTGTCGCTTGGTTGTCATATCCTGCCAGTCGCGATTCTGAGCGGGTAAGAGAACTTTAGGGCAAGTTCTAATAGGAATCGCGGTGCGCGAGCCCCGCAAAGAGAGCCTTTTCGGGCAAAATCGGTCACACTTATCTTGTCGCATATCTGACTCACGGCACCTGCTGGTCGGGCCTTAGGCTGGAACAACGCTCCCTCCGACCGCAGGTATCAGCCCTGTTGTTTCAGATCAAGGGCCGTTCCAGCCATCAAGCCGCCGTCACTACGCTGCTGGTCGCCTACGGCAAGGCGACCATCTTGCAGGCAGGCACCGGCAAGATCCGGAACATGCGCGGAATGATCAGCCATATGGTGCGAGATGGATCAAGTGTCTGTCCTGGTGGGAGGCATGGCTGCCCGGCAACCGCAATTGCCTTCCTAAACCGCGTGTTCCTGCCGGGCGATCACAATGACTCGGTGAGGATGCGACGACGACCGAGATGGTGCGGCGACTGCCCCGACTGTGGGCATGACTGGCGCGAGCACATCCCGCCGGAGCCATGCAGCGAGTGCAAGTACGAGATCGAGCATGAGGAGCCAGAAGCTCTGTCCGTCCCATGCACCGCGACGGCCCCACCGACTCGCGGTCATTGATGACCCCGTGCGAGGCGCGGATTGCTGTCGACAGCAACCGGTCAAGACGAGGCCAGCCCCGGACGGCCAGCGGTGGACGGCTACCCGAGGTCGCGGATGCAGACAGACCCGGCGGAACAGCGCCCAGAACTATCGAACGAGGGCTCAGTGGGCGGCAGGCTGCCGCTAGCGCCCGACCCGGATGCGGTCGGCGGGGTATAGCTCGCGGGAGCCGTCGGCGCGGAAGACCACCAGGACGGGGACGCCTTCGCCGATGTCCAGTTCCTTGCGTTCGACGGGGGTGGGCATCCGGGCTGAGGCGGTGTCACCCTTGAGTAGGGTCACCGTCTCGGCCGGTTCCATGCTGCGGACGAAGGTGCCGCGCGGAGGTTGGACGATCACGAGCCCTTCCGACCGGAGTAAGGAGATGGCCTGCCGGACGCTTGTCCGGCTCAGTCCATACTCCTGAGCCAGTCGCAACTCGCTGGGCAGCGACGCGCCGGGCGCGAGGTCGCCGGACGTGATCAGGTTCCGCAGTAGGTCGGCGAGCTGCCGGAACACTGCGCGATCCGCGTTGGGGTCGATCACGAAAGTGACGCTACGTGTCCAACAGTTCTACAGGTTATTGTATCTACAGTCCTACGTAGGTACGGTGACCTGGCAGGCGCGGCGGTCGGATGACCAGCCAAGGCCCGGCCGCCGTGCCGTCGACCGAGGCCCGAGGGGAGATCCGGTGCGGCGTGTCTCGTACGAGGAGTACCTGATCGCCGTCGCGATGACCCTTGCGCGGCGACATCGGCCGGTCTGGTGCTGGCGGCGGTGGCGGCGGGTCTGCCGGTGCGGAGCCGAGTTGCCCTGTCGCGCCCGGCACCGGATTCCGATCAATCGTGGCCACTGGCCCGGGGAGGGGGAGCAGTGAACGACGAACAGGAGCAGGCGATCCTCGCGGTTCACGTCCGAGGGCTCGATGGCATGTGCGCCGGCTGCCGCGCCTGGTGGTCGCGGCTAACGCCCTACCCGTGTTGGCAGGTGGACTGGGCGACCAGCCGGCAGGCTCGCACCATCACCGCCCGCGTCCTGGACGGTGTGCGGTGACCACCCACGGCCCGGTCATGCCCATCTGGAGCTGCGGAGGCTGCAACCTGCCCTGGCCCTGCCCGACGCGGAGGCGGGAGCTGCGGGCGGAGTACGCCGACGCGCCGGTGTCGCTGGCCCTCTACCTCGGCGCCTATCTCGTCCAGGCCGCCGAGGACATGCCCTGGACGCCGGCCGGCGTGTTGCACCGCCGCTTCCTCGGCTGGAGCAGGACGGGCCGACCGATCGACGCCAGCAGTACAGCATCGCGGTACAGCAACCGTGCCACCCGAACCCGACCGAGACCGGCTTCAGCAGGCCGGATGACCTCGGACGACACCGGATCCGGCCGGCTCGCCGGCAATCCATAGGTTCAGGGTTCGAGTCCCTGGCGGCCCACTCTTCGGCAGGTCAGCGAGCCCGGCGCGGAGTGCGCTGCTGTCGAAGGGGCATCCGCGCCGAGGCGGCCCGGACCGGCCGGGACCCGGCGCGATTAGCACTGATCAGGTTGAGACCGCGAGGACGCGTCAGTAACCGACAAGGGCAGCGGTGGCGCAGCTCAGCCCGGCACGCGGAGCACCTGCATGTTTTCCGCGCCCCGTTCCGAGAACCACGCCTCGAGCTCGGCGCCGTCGAGCGACCGGGTTCCGTGCTCGTCCACCACGACCGGGCCGACCACGGCACCCTTGGCGCCCTCAAGTTGGCAGCCGAACATTCGTGCGCCGGTCAGGACTGTGGGCATAGTGCCGCCCCCGAGGTTGCACCACCGCAAGCTCGCGAACTCGAGGTTGGCTCCGCGCAGGTCGGTCTTGTACAGCTTGGCCGAGTTGAGTATCGCGTGGCTGAGGTCGGCCCCTGCCAGAACGGCTTCATCGAGCTTCGCCGCAAACAGTCTCGCACCGCGAAAGCTGGCGGTCATGGCGGAGCAGCCAACCAGTTCCGTTTTGGCCAAGTCGGCGAAGCTCAGGTCGGCGTGCGCGAGGTCTGCGCTGTTCAGGTTCGCGCCGCCGAGGTTGGCGTCCTCGAAGCGGACGCCGCTCAGGCACGAACTGACCAGGTAGGCATCCGTCAGGTCGATGGTGCTGAGGTCCGCGCCGCGAAAATCAAGAAAATCGCCCGACAGGTACGACGTGGAGTTCGAGGCAACGGCGGCGAACCATTCCTCGAGCACCTTCCTGGCCTCGGGGCTGTCGGGCCAACGGGCCACGTCAGCGCTGCTCTGCTTGTACCTGCTCATTCGAGGAGCACCACCTTGCAATCCAAGTCCTGTTACCGGCGGCCCGCCTCTTGAGTTCGTTGTTGGGCTGCCCCCTTCAGCCGGCGGCCGCGTGTCTCCAAAAGCGGGTCAGGTGTCGTACTCGCCGTCCCATGGTGGCCCAAAGCCAAGGTCATCCGGGTAGAGCTCGACACTCTCGCCGAACTCGTCGTCCGTCTCGTCCACGAGACCGAACAGCACGCCGTCCATCATGGTCTCGAACAACTGGATCGCCACGTCGCAGTAGTGCCTGCCCGGCAGGCCAGCAAGCAGAATGTCCAGCTCGCGTCCGGCTCGGTCAACAACTTCCTGCTCGCCATCGGCGGTGGTGCCGGTGAACCGAATGTCGGAACTCACGTAGCGGCCATCATGGTCAAATCGATGCAGGTAGGCGTACCAGCGCTTGTGTGGTTCCCACCGGTCCGCGCCGTCGAAGTCCCCGCGGAAACCGGCGACTACGCCAGCGAGGAACTGACCATCAGCGAAGCGGCCGATTGTGTCGGTGCGATAGTCCGGTTCGTACCTGATTGGAATAGTCAAAGGGACGGCCACGTGGGCAGCATAGGTAAGGGGCGGCGCAGCCAGTGCAGCCGATCCCCTTCTCCGAACTGATTGATCATCGCCGTCACCGGCGAAGGCATGCAGCCGCTACGCAGGCTGTGGCCGACGCCGGACGAAGCCTGAGGCACTCCGGCCGGAGCCGCTGACCGGCGAGCGCCAGCAATATAACCCGGGGGTATATACGCGGTGTATACGCTCGGGGTATGGTCTCCGCATGAGCGTTTCCATGACCCTTCTCGGCCTGCTCGAACGCGAGCCCAGCCACGGCTACGACCTCAAGCGGCACTACGACACCTTCTTCAGCCGGGGCAAGCCGCTGCCGTTCGGCCAGGTCTACTCGACCCTCGGCCGACTCGTCCGGGACGGCAAGATCGTGGTCGGCGAGGTCGAGCCGGGCGAGGGCCCCGAACGCAAGCGGTACGTCATCACCGAACGGGGCGCGACCGAGGTCGAGTCCTGGCTGACCGAGCCGGTCGAGGCCGAGCCCAACCTGCAGACGGTGCTGTTCACCAAGGTCGTGCTGGCGCTCATGCTCGGGCGCCCCGCCGAGGAGTATCTCGACCTGCAGCGCGCCGCGCACCTGCGGCGGATGAAGGAACTCACCGAACTCCGGCGTGGTGGCGACCTGGTCGACGCCCTGCTGGCCGACCACGGCCTGTTCCACCTGGAGGCCGACCTGCACTGGATCGACACCACGGTCGCCCGGTTGGACGCCCTGCGGAAGGCGGTACGGAAGTGAAGGCGATCGAGGCCCGAGAGGTCGTGCTGTCCTTCGGTGAGACGCCGGCGCTGCGCGGCGCCAGCATCTCGGTGGCCCCGGGCGAGATCGTCGCCGTCATGGGCCCGAGCGGCTCGGGGAAGTCCACCCTGCTGCACTGCCTGGCCGGAATCCTGGTGCCGGACTCGGGCGAGGTCCACTTCGACGGCCGCCGAATCGACACCCTGAGCGAGAACCAGCGCAGCCTCCTGCGCCGGGACGAGTTCGGGTTCGTGTTCCAGTTCGGACAGCTCGTACCGGAGCTGACCGCCGAGGAGAATGTCGCGCTGCCACTGCTGCTCGGCGGCGTCAAGCGGGCCGCCGCGCTCCGCGAGGCGCGGCCCTGGTTCGAGCGGCTCGGCCTGGCCGGGCTGGAGCGGCGCCGGTCCGGTGAGCTGTCCGGCGGTCAGGCGCAGCGGGTCGCGTTGGCCCGTGGGCTGGTCGCCCGGCCCGGTGCGCTGTTCGCCGACGAGCCGACCGGCGCACTCGACACGCTGACCGGCGAGCAGGTGATGGATCTCCTGGTCGCCTCGGCGCGCGAGCAGGGCACCACCGTCGTCCTGGTCACCCACGAGGCCCGTGTCGCCGCGTACGCCGACCGGCAGGTCATCGTGCGCGACGGCAAGGTGAACGCGCTGGTGCACTCATGATCCGGTTCGCGCTGCGGCTGTCCCTGGCCGGTGGCCGGGAGGCCGCCGTCCGGCTCGTCATCATCACCACCGCGGTCGCGCTCGGCGTCGGCATGCTCCTGGCGACGCTCGCCGGCATGAACGCGGTCGGCGCGCAGAACCAGCGGTACGCCTGGCTCAACACCGCCGTCGCCCCGGCCTCGCCCGACCCGTCGGTCGACCCGATGTGGTGGCTGATCCGGGAGGACTACCACCAGGGCCGGTCCATCGCCCGGGTCGAGGTCGCGGCGCTGGGCCCGCACGCGCCCGTCCCGCCGGGCCTCCCGCGCCTACCCGGGCCGGGCGAGTTCTACGTCTCGCCCGCTCTCGGCGAGCTGCTGCGGGCCACCCCCGCCGCGGAACTCGGTGACCGTTTCCCCGGCCAGGAGATCGGCACCATCGGGCCGGCTGCGCTGCCCTCGTCGGAATCGCTGCTGATCGTGATCGGCCGCACCCCTACCGAGCTCGAACAGTTGGGGGCCCGGCAGGTCGACCAGATCATGGCAACCTCCCCGAGCGGCGGCTGCAACGGCTGCTACGTCGGCATCAACAGCGACGGGATGGCGCTCGTGCTGTCCGTCGTCGCGGCCGCGTTGCTGTTCCCGGTGCTCATCTTCATCGGCACCGCGACCCGGCTGGCCGCGACCCGGCGGGAGCAGCGGTTCGCCGCGATGCGGCTGGTCGGCGCCACCCCTCGGCAGATCTCCGTCATCTCGGCCGTGGAGTCCGCCGCTGCTGCCCTGTTGGGCGCCGTCGCCGGGCTCGGCCTGTTCTTCGCACTCCGGCCGGTACTCGCCACGATCCCGTTCACCGGGGAACCGTTCTTCGCCACCGACCTGTCGCTCACCGCCGTCGACGTCCTGCTCGTCGTGCTCGGCATCCCGATCGGCGCAATCGTCGCGTCCTGGCTGGCGCTGCGCCGGGTGCAGATCTCGCCGCTGGGCGTGAGCCGTCGGGTGACGCCGAAGCCGCCGCGTGCCTGGCGGCTGATCCCGCTGGTCGTCGGGCTCGCCGAGTTGGCCTACTTCATCGGCCGGCGACCCGACACGACCAACGGCCAACTGGCCGCGTACCTCTCCGGGTTTCTCCTGATCCTGACCGGGCTGGTGCTGGCGGGGCCCTGGCTGACCATGATCGGCGCCCGGGTGCTGGCCGGGCGGGCGAGCCGGCCCGCCGCGCTCATCGCCGGGCGGCGGCTCGCGGACAACCCGCAGGCGGGGTTCCGATCGGTGAGCGGGCTGATCGTGGCGCTGTTCGTGACCAGCGTGGCGACCGGCACGATCACCACGTTCGTCGCCAACCGTGGTGAGCCCCGTACCGACTCGGTGGCCGCCACGTCGCTGGCCAAGACGTTCTGGCCGGAGGACGGCCCGGCGCCGACCGCGGACCAGATTCCGGCCGGGCTGGAGAGCATCGCCGGGGTGCGCAGTGTGACGGTGGTGCACCGAAACCCCGACCCGGACGGGTGGCACGGCGTGGTCACGTGCGCCGAACTGGACCGCCTGGTGGTCTTCGGCGGCTGCCGCGCCGGGGCCGAGGTCGCGGCCGTGGCCAGCGACCTCATCGGCATGCGCGCGTTCGACCTGACCAGTGACACGTACGTCTGGGATGGCGCCGGGATCGCCGCCACGGAGGTCGACCGGCAGCCGATCCTGTCGGTGGTCGTCGACACCACCAGCCGCTCCGGGTTCGAGCAGGCCCGGACGATGCTGATCAACGCGTTTCCGCAGGGGCGGTTCCCGGCGAGCGTGGGCGAGTGGGAGGCGGCCTCCGCCCGGCAGATGATCCAGTTCCAGCGGCTGGCCGCCGTGGTCATGCTGGCCAGCCTGCCGATCGCGGGCTGCAGCCTCGCGGTGAGCGTGGCCGGCGGGCTGAGCGACCGGAAACGGCCGTTCAGCATGCTGCGGCTCACCGGGATGCAGCTGCGCACCCTGCGCCGGGTGGTCGCGCTGGAGGCTGTCGTACCGCTGCTGGCCGTCGCCGCGGTGGCGATCGGGATGGGTTTTCTGGCCGCGCATCTCTTCCTGCGGTCGCAACTGGACTACACCCTGCTACCGCCGCACCTGTCGTTCTACCTCATGGTCGGCGGCGGGCTGGCGGTGTCGCTGGCCATCATCGCCTCGACGCTGCCGATGCTGGGCCGGATCACCGGACCGGAAACGGCCCGAAACGACTGACGAGCGGGGCCGACCTGGCTCTCCGGCGCGGCCGGGGACACCGGGTCGGCCCGCCGTGTCGTTGATCCGGTTGTGCCCGTCACCCGCCGCTGACCACGGTGGGGGCGCCGACCGTCCGGGAGGGGACGCCGATGACCAGTGAACGTGAAACCGTCGAGGTCGATCCCGCGCTGTTCCAAGCCGTCTACGACTCGCCCGCCTCGCTGCCGGGCCGGCACCGCTGGACCACGCCCGAGTCCGACGTACGGCGGATAGAGAAGCTCCTCGGCCTGCCACCGCGCACCATCGGCGCGCCGCTGTGGGTCAGCGGCGACCAGCCGGACTGCCCGAAGTGCGGTCGCCGGATCACCTGGTACGACATCGTCTCGTCAGCGGTGAAGGGCAGGCACGACCCGATGATGATCGCGACGGTGATCCTCGGCGACCGCCGGTACGTCAACACCGGCCTACCCGACGCCATCGCCGGCGTACGCTGCGCCGACTGCCGCTCGCCGATCGAGGGGCTGCGCAGCTTCAAGTGCCACAACTGGGCGTACGCCTTCGAGGAGCTGACGGCGGTGCGGCAGCGGATGTCCGGCGCGTCAGTCCTCGGCGACCAGCGGGAGGACGTACCGCAGCCCGGGCCGCCCGCCGAGTGACACCTCGCCGGCCGGGGTGAACCCCGTGCGCCGGAGCACCGCCTGCGAGGCGGGGTTGTCCAGGGTGGTCGCGGCGGTGAGCCGGCGCAACCCGTACGCCTCGCGGGCGAGCGTGGCGACCCGCCGTACGGCGTCGGTGGCCACCCCGCGCCCGGCGGACCGCTGCGCCACCCGATAGCCCAGCTCGGCCGCGCCGTCGGCGACATCAACCAGGTTGAACCGGCCCAGCACCGCTCCGGACTCCGTCAGGACGTGGAAGTGGCAGCGGCCGGTGGCCTGCTCGGCAAGCAGTGCCGCGTGCCGGGCGGCGAACTCAGTGAAGTAGTCGTCACCCCGGTCCGGAATCGAGCGGGCGAACCACTCGCGGTTCTCCCGCTCGAAGGCCAGCAGCGCGTCGGCGTGCTCGGGAGCGAGCCGTTCAAGGTCAGGCACCACCGCACCCTAGCGCCGCCGCCGCGCGTCGCTCGAACTGTTAAAAGGGGGCCCTTCTACTACCGGAGGCGTTAAGAGGGGGCCCTTCCTTACACCTCAGCGGAGCAGCAGGAGGGCGCCGACGGTACCGAGCACCAGGTACGGCCCGAACGGCAGGTGGCTCGACCAGCGGGCCCGCCCGGTGAGCAGCAGCCCCAGGGCGACCACGCCGGACAGCGTCAGCGCGAGGAACAGGCCGAGCAGGGGCACCGACCAGCCGTACCAGCCGAGCAGCGTGCCCGCGCCCAGCGCTAGCTTGGCGTCGCCGATGCCGAAGCCGCGCGCGCCGAGCAGCAACGTGGTGCCGGCGAAGAAGAGCGCCAGCCCGAGCCCGGCGGCGGTGGCGCGCAGCCAGGGTGCCGGCCCGGAACCGGCCAGCGCGGCCAGCCCGAGCAGCAGCCAGGTGCCGCCGGCGGCCGGCCAGGTGAGCCGGTCGGGCAGCCGGTGCACGGCCACGTCGACGAACAGCAGCGGCACCGCGAAGGCCAGCCACCAGGCGGCGGCGAGCAGTTCGACAGCGGGCGGACGGGCCAGCAGCAGGACGACGACGGCCGCGACGGCGGCCAACTCGACGGTGGCCGGTGGTGCGCCGACCCGGGCACCGCAACCGCCGCATCGGGCGGCCGGACCGAGCGCCGGCCACGGGCGGTCCAGGCCGATCGGTGCGGCGCAGGCGTCGCACCCGCTCCGGCGGTCGGTTCCCGCAGGTACGGCATGCCGCGCGACGGCGTACCGCAGCAGTGGGGTGACCGCCAGGACGGCCAGCGGTCGCGGCCGGTGTCGACGGGCGGGTCCGGGGCGACGCGGCGACGCGGCGTCGGCGGGGTTCTCGGCGGCCGCCGGCTCGGCGGCGTACGGGCGGGTCACACCGGCAGCCTGACGCCGAGGGCGAACACGGAACGTAGTGTGCCCAGTCGGTTCGCGTGGTGGGCCGAACGTCCCGGCGAGGACCCTCCGGCGTCGGTCGCGCATCGCTCGGATTGCGCAGGGCAGCGAGATGGAATTCCCACAGAATGCAATTGACGCCCAGCCGGGACGGATCTCCGGGGGGACGGATCGGGCGAGATGCCATTTCCCGCCCCATCGCGAGCGCGCCGCCGGAAGTGCGCCCGGAGACAGGGTGCCCCGAACCGCCGATCGCGCCGACCCGGCGCCCACGCGGTGTCGACGGCGACCGGCAACGCGCCGTTAACCATCCAACATCACCACCATCCATCACTCAGAGTGTTCGCTTGAATTGCCTCTGTTGCATCGGCCGACGTCAGCTTATGCTCGCCCCTTGGATGTGACGCAACCCACGTCCGACGGCCATAACCCCCCAGGACAGTGCATTTGTAAAGGTCCACAAAGGTAAATGCGGCAGCGCATTGGAGAGACCGGAGGAACCCATCCGGTCGTGCTGCC
Source organism: Micromonosporaceae bacterium KJ-029 (assembly GCA_005402585.1). GTDB lineage: Bacteria > Actinomycetota > Actinomycetes > Mycobacteriales > Micromonosporaceae > Micromonospora. The sequence goes on from BIFP01000068.1 coordinate 294,471, forward strand.
GCGCGCCCAAAATCGCCGGCAACGGCGGTCGCGGGTCGGCACCGAGGAGGGCACAAGGGTGCGAGCACGGCAGCTGAGTCGCTGGGCGGCCGGCCTGGTCGCGGTGGCCTGCACGACCACCGCCTGCGGCGGCGCGCAGGAGGCGGCCACCCCGACCGGGGCCGATCGGGCGAAGCCCGCCAACGCCCAGCGAAACGCCGACGAGCTGGCGGCGGAGAAGGCGGCACTGGCGGCCTACTCCGGCTACCTCGCCGCGTCCCGTACGGCGAGTCGGCGCAGCGATCCGCAGCACCCGGAGCTGACCCAGTTCCTCGCCGACCCGCTGCTGACCCGGGTCCGGTTCAGTCTGCGGCAGGCCCGCGACAACGGTGCCGTCAGCGCCGGCACGATTCGCTCCGATCCTGTCGTGACCTCGGTCAACCTGGATACGAAACCGCCCTCGGTGGAGATCCAGGACTGCGTCGACGCGACCGGCTACCGGATGGTCTACGTCTCTGACGATCGGGTGGTGCCCGGCACCCGCGGCTCCCGGCACCTGGCGACCGCCACCGCCACCCGCTACCCCGACGGTCGCTGGTTGATCAGCGCCGGCGCGGCCCACCAGGACCAGCCGTGCTGACCCCGCCCGGCCCCAGCGTGACCCCGAGCCGTCCTCGCCCGGCCGCTGGCGCAACCGGCACCGCGCAGACCGGCACCCGCCCAGCCGGCGCCGTCCGCCGAGGATTGGTCGGCGCCGCCCTGGCCCTGCTGCTGGCGACCGGCGGGGCGGTGCCCGCGACCGCCGCCGACCCCGGCGCCGAGTGCCCGCCCGCGCAGCCGAAGTGCAACGTCTGGGACGACGATCCCGGCACGCCCGGCGGCGGAGGCAACGGCGGTGACGACGGAGGTGACAACGGAGGTGGCGGAGGCCGGGGCGTCTGCCACTGGAACGGGCGCACCATCTCCTGCTATGACAAGGTGCTGGGCTGGTTCAACAACCAAGACGGCTGTTACTACAAGCTCGAAGAGCCACAACCGGAAGCCCCCGAGGGCAAGCAGTGGTACCTGCGTACCTGCTACGGGGGCGAGCTGGGCATCCAGCACACCGTGCTGCTGGACGCGCCACCGCCGGGCTTCGGTGCCCCGCCGGACCCGGATGAGCTGGCCCGTCGGGCGTTCGCCTCGATCAGCCTGTTGGCCCCCCGAGCGGCGGTCGCGCCCCGCAAGGACATCGGCCCCGGGCTGGTCGGCCTGCCGGTCTGGATGTGGGCCAGCCCGGGCGACAACTACTTCGGCCCGCTGCGCGCCTCGGCCTCCGACCGCGGCCTGACGGTCACCATCGAGGCGAAGGTCGACCGGATCGTCTGGGACATGGGCAACGGCGTCCGGGTCACCTGCACCGGCCCCGGCACACCGTACGACGCCAAGGGCCGGCGCGCCGGGCGGAGCTCCCCTGACTGCGGCTACCACAGCGGCTATCCGAAGGCCGGGACGTACCAGGTCCAGGCGACCACGCACTGGTCCGTCCGGTGGCGCAGCAGCAGCGGCCAGACCGGGAACATCCCGGGCGTCACCCGCACCACCGGCCCGGTGGCAATCCAGATCAACGAGCTTCAGGTGGTGACCAGATGAGCGTGGCGACCCGCAACGGAACCCCTCCGGTGGACGCGCCGGTCGCCCCGCCCCGGGTGGTCCGGCAGCGCCGGGTGCGGCCCGGCCTGCTCGGCCTGGCCGTCCTGCTGATCGCCCTCGGCGGGTTGGGCTCGGCGTTCGCGGTCACGTCGGTCCGGGCGACCGGCAGCTACCTGGCGGTGGCCCGAGCGGTCGAGGTCGGCAGCGTGATCAGCGCCGACGACCTGGTGTCGGTGCAGGTGGCCGGCGGGCAGGGGCTCGACCCGGTGCCGGCCGGCCGACTCGCCGAGGTGGTCGGCATGCGGGCCGCCGTCTCGCTCGCCCCGGGAACGCTGCTGACCATGTCGCAGCTCACCGACGATCCGCTGCTCGGCCCCGGGCAGCAGCAGTTCGCGCTGGGGCTGAAAGCCGCCCAGGTGCCCGCCCCGAGGCTCCGCCCCGGCGACGAGGTACTGCTGATCAGCACCCCGAGCGACGACAGCAGCGGCCCGTCCTCCAGCGCCACCCGGTTCACCGCGACCGTCATCGACTCGGTCAGCACCGACGGCCGGGACGAGGTGGTGGTCTACCTGGCCCTCGCCGTCCGCGACGTGCCGGCGGTGGTGGCGCTGGCCGCCCAGGACCGGATCGCGGTCGTGCTGACCCGGGCGGCCTGAGCATGGCGATCATCGCGCTGGTCTCGGCCAAGGGCTCGCCGGGGGTCACCACCACCGCGCTGGCCTGTGCGCTGAGCTGGCACCGGCGGCTGATCCTCGCCGAATGCGACCCGGCCGGCGGCTCCGTCCTCGCCGGCTACCTCGGCGGCGCGCTGGACGGCCCGCGCGGCATCGGCGAGCTGGCCGTCGGTGAACTGCGCGACGGCAACCTGGAGACGGCGTTCTGGTCGCAACTGGTCGACCTGGACGCGCCGCGGCGGGAACGGCTGCTGCTGCCCGGGGTCGTCGACCCGGCCCAGGCCGGCAGCGTAACCCCGCTCTGGCAACGGTTCGCCGACTTCTTCAGTGGGCTGGAACGCGGCGACCCGCCGTACGACGTGATCGTCGACTGTGGCCGGCTGTACGCGGTCGGCCCGCCGTGGCCGCTACTGCGGGCCGCGTCGGTGGTGCTGGTGGCGACCCGGGCGCAGCTGCCCGAGCTGTCCGGCACCCGGGCCATGCTCCAGGCCATCGAACGGGACTTCGCCGAGCACCGGGTGCAGCCGGGCACGCTACGGCTGCTGCTGGTCGGCGGTGGCCACGGCAAGACCGAGATCAGCAAGGCCCTGCGGCTGCCGGTGATCGCCCGGCTGCCACACGACCCGCGTACCGCCGAGGTGCTGAGCCTGGGCGGCACCGTGCGGGCCGGACGCCCGTTGCTGCGCGCGGCCCGCGGGCTGGAGGTGCCGGTCGGCGCCCTGTTGGAACGGCGGCGGGCCCGGCTGGCGTGGCCGGTGTCCCAGGGGGTACCCGATGCGATTTGAGCCGGTCTCCTCGGATCCCCGCCGGCAACCGCCGGGGGCCACCTCCATCGCCCCGCCGCTGCCACCGGCCAACGGCCGCCAGCACCAACCGGCGTCGCTGCCGGCCGTGGCGGCGCCGCCCGATCCGCCACCCCGGCCACGGCTGGACTTCCAGATGGTCCGCGAGCTGCGCCGGGAGCTGAGCGAACGGCTCACCCGGTGGCAGCGCGGCCGGGAGTTCAGCGTCGACGAGGAGGACACCGAGCGAGCCCGGCTCGCGGTCGAGCTGGTCGCCGAGTACGCCGACTCGGTGCGGCGGGCCGGCACGCCGATGGCCGCCGGCGAGGAACGGTTGCTGCTCGACCAGGTCACCGCCGAGCTGGCCGGCCTCGGCCGGCTCCAGACGCTGCTCGTCGACGACACCATCGAGGAGGTGCACATCCTCGGCTGCGACCAGGTACGCATCACCCGGCACGGCGGCGGCGTCGACTGGGCCGAGCCGATCGCCGACAGCGACGACGAGCTGGTCGAGATCCTCCAGGCGGCAGCCCGCCGGGCCGGGGCGACCGAGCGCTCGCTGTCCACCTCGAAGCCCACCCTCGACCTGCAACTGCCCGACGGCAGCCGGCTGGCCGCGGTGTTCCTGGTCAGCCACCGCCCGTACGCGGTGATCCGCAAGCACAACACCCTTGACGTGACCCTGGACGACCTGGCCGGCACCCGGGGCGACCTGGACGAGATGGTCGACCCGCTGCTGCGCGACTTCCTCCGCGCCTCGATGCGGGCCGGGCTGAACATCATGGTCGCCGGGCTGGCCGGCGCCGGGAAGACCACCGTGATCCGGGCGCTGATGAGCGAGATCCCGCCGGACGAACCGTACGTGCTGCTGGAGGAGAGCCGCGAGCTGCTGCCGGCCCGCCGGGGCGCCCGACACCGAGCGGTGATGAGCTTCGAGGCCCGGGAGGGGCACGGCGAACGCGGGCCGGACGGCCGACCGGCCGGCGAGGTGAGCATCGCCGACCTGATCCCGGTGTCGCTGCGGATGGGCGTGCTGCGGATCATCGTCGGCGAGGTGCGGTCCCGGGAGATCGTGCCGATGCTCCAGGCGATGACCACCAGCCGCGGGTCGATGTGCACCATCCACGCGCGCACCCCGGGCGGAGTGAGCGAGCGGATCATCGAACTGGCGCTGGCGCACGGCCGGGAGATGACGGTCGACCAGGCCCGCCGGATGGCCGGCAACGCGCTCGACCTCATCGTCTACGTCACCGTCGAGGACGAGACCGGCATCGGCGGACGCAAGCACCGGTTCGTCTCCCACGTCGAGGAAGTGCTTGGGGTCGGTGAGGCCAGCCGGATCACCACCACGCAGGTCTTCGGCCCGGGGCCGGACGGTCGGGCCGTGCCCCGGCACCTGCCCGAGCGGGTACGGGACCAACTCCTCCGGGTGGGCTACGACGCCCGGCTGATGAGCCGCTGGATCGAGGCCGGCCAGGGCGCCTGGCGCCGGCCCAAGCAGACCCGACTCGGCCGGCGGTGAAGGCGTGCGCGACGACATCGAACTGATCGCGATGGTCTCCGGGGCGGCCTGCGTGGCCGGCCTGGTGCTGGCGGTCGTCGCGCTCGTCGGCACCCGCCGCCCGCCCGGCCCGGCCCCCGGCGCGGGCCCGGGGCTCGGCCGGCTCTGGCGCGGCTCCGGCACCACCCCGCGTGAGCAGCGGGCCCACCAGGCGCTCCTGATCGGCGCGCTGGTCGCCGGTGCGCTGGCCTTCCTGGTGACCGGCCTGCCGGTGGTCGGCCTGCTGGTCGCGGTGGCGGTGCCCGGCGCCCCGTGGCTGTTCTCGGTGGGCCGGGCCGAACAGCGGGCGATCGCCCGGATCGAGGCGGTCGGCGAGTGGACCCGCCGGCTCAAGGACGTCTCCGCCACCGGGCAGGGGCTCCAGCAGGCGATCACCGGCACGGTCTCCACCGCACCGGAGGAGATCCAGGAGGAGGTACGCCTGCTCGCCGCCCGGCTCCAGGCCGGCTGGCTGGCCCGCTCCGCCCTGCTGGCCTTCGCCGACGAGATCGGCGACCCGGTCTGTGACCAGGTGGTCGCGGCGCTCATCCTGCACCTGACCGACCGGGGCGAGCGGCTCGGCGACGTGCTCGGCTCGATCGCCTCGGCTGCCGCCGCCGAGGTGGCCACCCGACGGGAGATCGAGGCCAAGCGCACCCAGCCCCGGTTCGCGGTCCGCTTCCTGACCGGGATGACCCTGGCCACCATCGCGTACGGGCTGCTCAACACCGAGTACGTCCAGCCGTACAACACGCCGTTCGGTCAGGTGGTGATGGCGGTGCTCGGCGCCGCCTTCGTCGGCCTGCTGGCCTGGGTGCGCTCGATGAGCCAGCCGCCCCGGCCGGCCCGCTTCCTGCCCGCTCCCGATCCCCGGGAGGCGGTGGCGTGAACCTGCACCTCACCCTCGCCGTCGTCACCGGATCCGTGGCCGGGCTGGGCGTGTTCCTGGTGATCCGCGAGCTGGTGCCGGCGACCCCGGCGCTCGGCCCGGCGCTACGCCGGCTGCACCAGCCGCCGGGAGCCCGGGTCGGCCCGGCCGACCGCCGCCTGGAGTGGCTCACCGGGCTGGCCCGCTGGCTACGCCCACCGCACCGGCAGTTGGCCCTGCTCGACCGCACACCCGAGCAGTACGCGTTGTCGCTGCTGCTGTCGGCCCTGGTCGGACTGGCCGGGCCGGCCCTGCTCAGCGTCACGCTGTTCACCGTCGGCGTCTCGTTGCCGCTGGCCGTGCCGGTGCTCGGCAGTCTCGGGCTGGCGCTGCTCTGCGCGCTGGTGGCGCACCGGGCGGTGCTGGCCCGCGCCGACGCCGCGCGGGACGAGTTCCGTCAGGCCGTCTGCACCTACCTCGACCTGGTCGCGTTGCAGCTGTCCGCCGCGCACGGCCCGGTGCAGTCGCTGGAGCGGGCGGCGGCGATCTGTGAGGGCTGGGTCTTCGACCGGATCTCCGAGGCGCTGCGGATGGCCCAGATGCAGATGCACTCGCCCTGGGACGAGCTGCGTGACCTGGCCGACCGGATCGGCATCCCAGAGCTGGGCGATGTCGGCGCCATCATGCGCTCCTCCGGCAGCGAGGGCGCGCAGGTGCACGAGACCCTGCGCAGCCGCGCCGACTCGCTGCGCGACCAGATCCGCACCGACAACCTGGCCCGGGCCGAGGGCGTGACCAGCCGCCTCGACATTCCCGGCGCGCTGCTGGTCTTCGTCCTGCTCGGCTTCGCCATCTACCCGTTCCTGGCCCGCCTCTGACCCCGACCCGAGCAAAGGAGCACCGATGTCCGTCCTCAACTACCTGCACGTCGCGCTACGCGCGCGGCTGGCCGAGCTGCGCGGCGACCGCGGCGACAGCCCGGTGCCGACCGCAGTGATCATCTTCGGTCTGGTGGCCGTGGCGATGGCCGTCACCGCCGCCGCCCTCGGTGCGGCCAACGACTGGATGGACAACATCCCGACGCACCAAGACCCGAAGTGACCCATGCGCCGTTCCCTGTCCGCCGGATGGTGCCGGGTGGCCACGGCCGCCCGGCGCCACCGGCAGGCGGACGACCGGGAGCGGGGCGGCAACCCGGTCGAGCTCGCGGTGGCGATGCCGGCCATCCTGATCATGCTGTTCGCCTCGATCCAGGTCGCCGTCTGGTTCGTCGCCCGCTCCACCGCGCTCAACGCCGCGCAGAGCGGGGTCAACGCCCAGCGGCTCTACCAGGCCCCTGCGGGCGCCGGTGAGGAGCGGGCGACGAAGTTCCTCAACCAGGCCGGTGACTGGCTGGTCGGCTGGGAGGACCCGGGGCCGACCTGCGTCTCCACCGCCGAGGCCGGAGTTGTTGTCGCGGTGACCTGCACGGTGACCGGCCGGTCCCTGTCGGTCGTTCCCGGGGTCAGTTTCTCGGTACGGCAGACGGCACACGGGACGGTGGAGCGATGGACCGCACCATGAGTCGGGGCTCGGTCTCGATCGAGGTGGCGGTCCTGGCGCCCGCCTTCGTGGCGATGATGGTACTGGCCGGGGTCGCCGGGCGTACCGCGGTGGCCAGCGAGGCGCTGGAGGCCGCCGCGCACGACGCGGCCCGAGCGGCCTCGATCTCCCGGGACGCCGGCACCGCCCGCCAGGAGGCCCGGGACGCCGCCCGCAACCAGCTCGACTGGCGGGGGGTGTCCTGCTCCGGCGCCCCGCAGCTGACCTTCCGCGGTACGGTCGGCGGTCGGTCCACCACCTTCAACGCGGCCTTCAACAGCCCGGTCGGGCAGGACGCCACGGTCACCGTCGAGATCGCCTGCACCGTGTCCTACCAGGACATTCGACTGCCGGCGTTGAAGAGCATGCCGGCGGGGAACCGGATCACCGTGTCGTTCACCTCGCCGCTGGACCGCTACCGGAGCCGGGGATGACGGCCGGTCGCGGCGACGCCGGGCGGGTGAGCGTCTTCCTCGCCGTCGCCCTGATCGGGGTCCTCGCGATCATCGGCATGGCGTTCGACGGCGCGGGACAACTCCGTACGCTGCAACGCGCCGAGAACCTGGCCGCCGAGGCGGCCCGCGCGGGCGGCCAGGCCATCGACCGGGCCACCGCGATCGAGGGCGGACCCAAACGGATCAACCAGAACCAGGCCCGAACGGCCGTCGCGAACTATCTCTCCGCCGCCGGGGTCGCCGGTCACACGGTGAGCTTCCCCGTGGTCGACGGCGAAACCCTGATCCAGGTACGCGTCACCATCACCTACCGCCGGGCCATGCTCGGCCTCTTCGGCTTCTCGAACACCGTCACCGTCTCCGGCGAGGCGACCGCGCGGGCGCTGACCGGGGTTTCCTAGGGAAGGAAGGTAGCCATGGCCGCATCGGGTGGTACCTCCGTACGGCGGGTCGGTCGCGTGCTGACCGGGTTCGGTGCGCTGATCGTGCTGGTCGGCCTGCTGGTCGGCGGACCGATCGCGCTGCTGGCCTTCGCTGGTAACCCGCTGCCCGACCACGTACCCACACTGTCGGAGATCGGCACCACGCTGACCAGCCGCGACGACGGCCAACTGTTCCTGCGGGCGCTGGCGGTCGCCGGATGGTTCGGCTGGGCCACGTTCGCGCTCTCCGTGCTCGTGGAACTGGGCGCTCAGGCGCTACGCCGGCCGGCACCCCGGCTGCCCGGGATGGGCCGGCAGCAGCGGGCGGCGGCGGCGCTGGTCGGATCGGTCGCGCTGATCCTCGCCGCCAGCCCGGCCGCCACCGCCGCCACCACCGGGTACGCCGGCCCGACGTACGCCGCCCCGGCTACGGCGGTGGCGCTCGCCCCGGCGGCGGCGCCCGCGCTGATGGCCCCATCGACGGCGGGATACGCAGCGGCGGGTCCCGTGACGGTGGTGGGACACGCGGCGGCATCCGGTCCGGCGACGGTCGCGGCTTACGGGGCGGCGCGGGAGGACCGGGTCGCGGCACCGGCCGAGGCACAGTTCTACAAGGTGGCCAAGGGTGACTACCTCGGCGAGGTCGCCGAGCGGTACCTGGACGACTTCGACGACTACCGGAAGCTGGCCGCGCTCAACAAGCTGCGCGACCCCGACCGGATCCACCCCGGTCAGCTGATCAAGCTCCCGACCGAGGCCCATGACCAGGGATCCCGGCCACACGCCACCGGCCGTTTGGTGACCCGGGACGCACGGCCGGCACCCGGGCCGACCGCGCCGGATCGGACCGAGGGCAAGCGGCCGTCCCCCTCGAAGCCGGACGGAACGACGCAGCAGCCCGGCGGGACCGGACAGCAGCCCGGCGGCGGGACGGGGCAGCAACCCGGTGGGGTTAAGGAGCAGCCGGGCGGGGCGACGCAGCAGCCGGGACAGCCGGGGCCGGTCACGCCGGGGCAGCCGACGCAGGCCGCGCCTGAGGAGCGGCAGCACGGCGAGGGGCCGGACGGTCACTCGCCAGTGGTGACGGTGGGCGCGGCCCGGGCCGGCGAGCCTGACCGGGTGAACCGGCCGCTCGCCGTCTCCGCCGTGCTGGCCGTGGCCAGCATCGTCGGCGCGCAGATCGGCGCGGTGCTGGGTCTGCGTCGCCGGCCGGCCGTGGCCCGCGCCGGCACCCGGTCGCACGGGGCGGTCAGCCAGCCTCGCGAACTGCCGGTGGGCCGGCACCGCAAGGACCAACCATGAGGGTGTCTGAGCCAGTCCTCCCGAGTCGGGTCAGGGTAGGCGGGTCTCCAGCATGCCGTCGACGATCCGGGTGGGCAGGATCTGCTGGTCGTTCGAGGACGGGCCGTGTACCACCTCGCCGCCGTTGAGGCGGAAGGTGCTGCCGTGCCACGGGCACACCACGCAGTCGTGGCCGTCGATCTCAAGTACCTCGCCCTGCCCGAGCGGACCGCTCTGGTGCGGGCAGCGTTCGAGCATCACGGTGACCTCGTCACCGTGCCGGTAGAGGACCAACGACACGTCGTCCACCTTGCGGGTGACCAGCTCACGCTGCGGCAGGCCGGACATCTCGGCGAGGGAGTGCCAGCCGTCGCTGATCAGGTGCAGGTCGGAGACGCTGACGTTCACCTGGGCACCCTGCTTGTGCGCCAGGTGCCCACCGAGGTACGCCCCGCCGCTGACGGCACCGAGCCCGAGCCAGCCCAGCGTACGGCCGAGGTTGTGCCGGCCGGACAGCCGCGCGGCCAGCGAGCCGCCGTACAGCGCCAACCCGACGGTGTTCGCCGCGGCGTGCACCAGGCCGACCCGGCGTTGGTCACGGGCGAGTGCCGCCCAGTCGTTGAGCCCGGCGACCGCCGCCGGCACCGCGCTCAGGGTGCCGACCGCGGTGAGTGCGGTGGCGGCCCTCCGCTGGCCGGGCATCAGGTCCAGCATCGCCGCGCTCATCCAGGCGCCGATCGGCAACTGCACCATCGCCGGGTGCAGCGGGTGGCCCAGCTGTACCCCGTGCAGCAGGTCGCGGACCCGCTGCGGGCGCAGCACGCCCTGAACCACGCGCTGCAACCGGTCACCGATCCGGTCCAGGCCGGAGGCTTGCTCGAGTTTCGTCAACAACGCTCGCACCCGGACCGACTTCCCGCCGTACGCGGTCGCAAACCGGTCGGCGGGGACGAATCATCAGAGGCGGTGCCGAGGTGAGCGCGGAGGCGGGCCACCCGTCATGCTGGTGCGATGGCGGTACGGGTGGAGCGTGACGGGCCGGTGACCACGGTGATCCTGGACCGGCCGGCGACACGCAACGCGGTGGACGGGCCGACCGCGCGCGCCCTGGCCGACGCGTTCCGATCGTTCGACGCCGACCCGGACGCGGCGGTGGCGGTGCTCTGGGGAGCCGGCGGCACGTTCTGCGCGGGTGCCGACCTCAAGGCGATCGGTACGCCCAGTGGCAACCGGGTCGAGCCCGACGGCGACGGCCCGATGGGCCCGACCCGGTTGCCGCTCACCAAGCCGGTGATCGCCGCGATCTCCGGGTACGCGGTGGCCGGCGGGCTGGAGCTGGCGCTCTGGTGCGACCTGCGAGTCGCCGAATCCGACGCGACACTCGGGGTGTTCTGCCGGCGCTGGGGAGTGCCGTTGATCGACGGCGGTACGGTGCGGCTGCCCCGGCTGATCGGCGAGAGCAGGGCGATGGATCTGATCCTCACCGGCCGCCCCGTGCCGGCCGAGGAGGCGTACGCGATGGGCTTGGTCAACCGGCTGGTCCCACCGGGTGAGTCCCGGGCGGCGGCCGAGCGGCTGGCCGCCGAGATCGCCCGGCACCCGCAGACCTGCCTGCGCAACGACCGCGCCTCGGTGCTGGCCACTGCCGCCCAGTCCGAGCCCGAGGCCCTGGCCACCGAACTGACCTACGGCATGGCCTCCTTAGCCGCCGACGCCCTGGCCGGTGCCGCCCGCTTCACCGCCGGCGCCGGCCGCCACGGCCACCCCACCCCCTGACCCCTCCCCACCCACCCCACCCCACCCACGCCTCGTCGATCATGCAGTTTTGGTGGACGCTTCATCAGCTTTCACGCCTTTTGTGGGGCACCACAACTGCATGATCGACGTCGGCTGGGGGGATGGGTTGGGGCCGCCGGGAGGGACGGGGTCGCTCCCGGCGGCCCGAGGTGGGGCTAGTTGCGGATGATGGTGAAGGTTGAGGTGGTGTTGCGGATGTCCTGCCAGTTGTTGCTCAGGCGCAGGTTGTTGAAGGTGGCGGAGCCGACCGCCGGGCCCTGGCCCGGCTCGGGCATCTCGTTGACCCAGATGCCGAAGCCCGACTTGGCGTCGAAGGCGTCACCGCTGCGTCGCGCGCCGCTGATCGACACATTGGTGAAGACCGTGTCGGTGACCGGGTTCTCCGGCTGACTGCCGGTGTACTTGGTCTGGAACATGATGCCCGAGTAGGTCGGGTCCACGATGTCCACGTCGCTGACGCGGATGCCGCGGAACTCCTTCGACGCGGAGAACACCCAGATCGCCGGGAAGGTCTGCGCGCCCCAGAAATGGCCGCCGGCCCGGATCAGCGAGATGTTCTCGAACCGGGTCGGCGGGTTGGCCCCGAACCCGATGAACGGATAGCCGAAGTCCAGCGAGCTGATGGTGATGCCGGAGTACGTCAGCATGTCCGCGATGTAGAGGTTGCGGAACACGTTGTTGTAGCCGCCGTACACCGCGACCCCGGCCGCCCGCCAGGTCAGCGTGGCGGTCAGGTTCTCGAACACGTTGCCGTTGTTGCCGGTGGAGGCACCCTGGTCGGTCGCGGAGAACAGCGCGAACGCGTCGTCGCCGTTGGAGCGGCCCTCCGAGTTGCTGATCAGGTTGTTGGTGCTGCCGTTGGTCAGGTTCACCGCGTCGGCGAAGGTGTTCCGGAACCGGCTGTTGGTGATCTTCAGCCCGTCCACGCTCACCCCCCAGTACGCGCAGACGGTGTGCTCGACCCAGACGTTGTCCAGGGTCAGGTTGTCGACGTCCTTCAGCTCACCCCAGACCTTGCCCGGCCCGTCGATCCGGTTGGTGTAGTTGCCGAAGAAGGCGAGATGCTCGAAGGACGACCCGCTCGCACTGGGCTCGACCCGGAAGCCGGCGTCGGTGTTCTGCTGCGACGACGGCGTCTGGAACCGGGTGAACCACATGCCGGCGCCGACCACCTTGACCGCCTTGCCGTACACCTGGAACTTCTGCGCGGTCTCGTAGGTGCCGGCGGGCAGGTAGACACCGACCAGGTTGCCGGTGGTGTCCATCCGGACCGCGTCCAACGCGCTCTGCACGTCGGCGTGGCTGAACCCGTTGGGCACCCGGTAACGAGCAGGATCCGGGTTCGCCCTGGGCGTCACCAGCTCCATGTTGATGAAGTCGATGGCGTACGTGGTGGTGTTCGCCGGATCCTTCTGCAACCGGATCCGGCTGCCGGCCGGGATGGTCGAGTTAAGCAGCACGTTCGCCTCGTCGTAGAGGTGCCGGGGCGGCCCCGCGCTCGGTGAGTCGCTCGGGCTGGCCTCGGCGCCGTACAGCCAGATGTGCTTCGAGGTGAGGCTGATCGGCTTGTGCAGCACGCCGTTGACGTAGATGTTCAACGTCGAGTTGATCCCGCCGCCGTTCGGGGCGTCCGGGATGGAGAAGCGGGTGACCAGGGCGTTGGCGTCCGCCTTGGTGGTCCACTCGACGTACGCACCGTTGGTGTTCAGGGTCACCGCCCGCCGACCGGACGCCTCGCCGGCCAGGTCGCCGATGTCGCGGTTCGGCCCGATCACCTGCGCCCCACCACCGACCGAGCCGTCCTCGGCCTCGTACATGTCGTACGGCAGGTTGGCGCCGCGACCCACGAACAGCGGCCGCTCGCTGGTGTTGTTGGCCCGCTTCACCGGCAACTCGTTGGCGTCGTCGGCGATCACCACCCGAACGGTGTACCGGCCGTTGGCCGCCGTCCAGGTGCCCAGGTTGACCGGGCCGGCCGTCGCGCCGACGCCGATGGTCCCGGTGTACGAGCCTGTGAGCGTACGCACCACCGCGCCGGAGTCGTTGAGCACGGTGAGCGTGATGCCGTGCGCGCCGCCCGCCGAGGCGATCGTGCCCTGGTTGCGCAGGGTCACCGCGAAGCTGACCGTGGCGCCCGCGGTCGGCGTGCCGGGTGACCAGGTGACAGCCGAGGCGACCAGGTCCGAACTGGCCACCGGGCTGACCGTCAACCGGGTCGGGCTGGTGTAGCTGTTGTTCGACTCGTTCTGCTCGATGACCGTGTTCGCCGGGTCGACCGTGGCGCTGAGCTGGTAGCTGCCGGCGTCCCGGGCACCGATGGTGGTCGACACACTGGTCGACGCACCGGCCGCGAGCGCACCGACGTTCGCCTGGCCCACCTTCGTCCCGTCCAGGGCGAAGTCGACCGTGGTCGCGCCAGAGGCCAGCGTGCCGATGTTGCGCACGGTGGCAGTGAGGGTGATCTGGTCGGTCTCCACCGGGGCGGTGGGGGCGAAGGTCACGTTGGTGACGGTGAGGTCCGGGTTCGGCGCCGGGGTGCCGATCACCTGGAACTCGGCGACCTGGCCGTTGGGCGCCCCGGTGTTGGCGGTGAACTGGAGTCGGACATCGGCGGCCGTCGCCGACACCGGGATGGTCACCGTGTTGCTGCTACTCGGGCTGAACGAGTAGTTCGCGGAGCCGACAAGCGTGCTGAAGCCGGAGGCGGACTGCTCCCGGCCGAGCACCGAGAAGGTCTGCGTACGCGGGCCCCAGGCCGGGTCGGGGTTCAGCTTCACCACGATCGCGCTGATGCTCGCGTTCGCGCCGAGCGCGACGGTCAACGTGCTCGGGTACGCCCCCGGTGCGCCCTCCCAGTACGTGGTGACGTCGTCGTCGACGGCGTTCGCGGCGGCGAAGACGTGCACCATCGAGGAGGCGGTGGCCGGCTTGCCGGCGGCGAGGTTGGTCCCGCCCGGGGTGCTGCCGGTACGGGTCACCGTGTTGCTGTTCGCGGAGACGTTGCCGGCCGCGTCCTTCGCCCGCACGAAGTACGACACCGTCGCACTCGCCGGCTGGGTGTCCGTGTACGTCAACGTCGTACCCGACACACTCGCCCGCAGGCTGCCGTTGGCGTACACGTCGTAACCGGTCACCCCGACGTTGTCCGTCGACGCCGACCAGGTCAACCGGATCTGCCCACCACCCGGCTCGGTGAACGCCAGGTTCGTCGGCGCCGTCGGCGCCTGGGTGTCACCCGAGCTGCCGGTACGGGTCACCGTGTTGCTGTTCGCGGAGACGTTGCCGGCCGCGTCCTTCGCCCGCACGAAGTACGACACCGTCGCACTCGCCGGCTGGGTGTCCGTGTACGTCAACGTCGTACCCGACACGCTCGCCCGCAGGCTGCCGTTGGCGTACACGTCGTAACCGGTCACCCCGACGTTGTCCGTCGACGCCGACCAGGTCAACCGGATCTGCCCACCACCCGGCTCGGTGAACGCCAGGTTCGTCGGGGCCGTCGGCGGTTGGGTGTCGCCGGTGGCCGGGCCGTACACCTCCAGTTCGGAGAGCTGCCCGGCCGGCCAGCCGGTGTTGGCGGTGAACTGCAGCCGGACGTAGCGGGTGGCGGCCGAGCCGACGGTGATGGTCACCGTGTTGTTGGCGGTCGGGTTGAAGGCGTACCCGGCGGAGGCGACCAGGGTGCTGAAGGTCGACCCGTTGGTGCTGCCCTGCACGGTCAGCGTCTGGGTACGCGCACCCCAGCCGGCGGGCAGCTTGAGCACCAGGCGGTCGACGGTCACCGTAGCGCCGAGGTCCACCTGGATCCACTGCGGGAAGGCGTTGTTCGGGCTCTCCCAGTAGCTGCCCTGGTTGCCGTCGTTGGCGTTGGCGGCGACGTAGACGTCGGCGTGGCCGCTGGCGGACATGCTCCGGCCGGCCGCCAGGTTGGTCGACGAGCTGGCCGCGCCGTACACCTCCAGCTCGGCCAGTTGGGCGGCTGGCCAACCGGTGTTCGCGGTGATCGAGATCCGGACGTAGCGGGTGGTGGTGGCCGGGAAGTCGAGGGTGACGGTGTTGCCGCCGGCCGGGCTGAAGGTGCGGCCTGCCGAGCCGACGATCGTGCTGAATCCGCTGCCGTCGGTGCTGCCCAGTACCGACAGCGTCTGGGTGCGGGCCTCCCAGCTCGCCGGGAGCTTCAGCTTGACCTGGTCGACGGACTGGCCGGAGCCCAGGTCGACCTGGACCCACTGTGGGAGGGCGCCACTGCTCTCCCAGTAGGTGCCGGCGTTGCCGTCGGTGACGTTGGCCGCGGCGTACGGGCCGTTGACGCTGCTGGCGGTCGCGGAGCGCCCGGCGGCGAGGTTCGGGCCGCCGGCCGCGACGGCCGGGGGCGCGGGCGCCGCGGTGAGGGCGAGGCCGACCGCGGCGAGCACGGCGGTCAACCGGGTACGGAGACTGGACATGGGGGATCGACACCTTCTTCCGGGACGTGGAGAGGCGTTGCGGGGGTGTGGTGCTCTTACGGCGTGGGTGGGCCCCGATCGGCGTGCGGGACCCACCCACGGGTCAGGAGGCGTGCACCTCGAACTCGGCGATCTGGGCCGCCGGCCAGCCGGTGTTGCCGGTGACGTTGAGTCGCAGGTACCGGCGGTCGCCGGTCGGTAGGTTGATCGACACCGTGTTGCCGGTGGCCGGGTCGAAGCTGCGGCCTGCCGAGCCGGCGAGGGTGGTCCAGGAGTTGCCGTCGGTCGAACCGAGGACCGACAACGTCTGGGTACGGGTCTGCCAGGCCGACGACGGTGGCAGCTTCAGCACGACCCGACCCACCTGCCGGGCGGTGCCCAGGTCCACGGTGAGCGTCTGCGGGAAGGCGTTGTTGGCGCTCTCCCAGTAGGTGTTCGCGTTGCCGTCCACCACGTTGGTGGCCACGTACACGTCGGTGTGGCTGGTGGCCGTGACCGGCCGGCCGAGCGCCAGGTTCCCGGCCGGGGGCGGGGTGGTGGGTGGCGGGGTGGTCGGTGGCGGGGTGCTGTCGCCGTACACCTCGAACTCGGCGACCTGGCCCGCCGGCCAGCCGGTGTTGCCGGTGATGCTCAACCGGACGTACCGGCGGTCGCCCGCCGTCAGGGCGATCGAGACGCTGTTACCGCTGGCCGGATCGAAGACGCGCCCCGCCGAGCCGGCGAGTGTGCTCCACGAGTTGCCGTCGGTCGAGCCGAGCACCGACAGCGTCTGGGTACGGCGTTCCCAGCCGGCGGGCAGCTTGAGCACCACCCGGTCGACGGGACGGGCCGCGCCCAGGTCGACGGTGAGCGTCTGCGGGAAGGCGTTGTTGGCGCTCTCCCAGTACGTGCCCGGGTTGCCGTCGACCGCGTTCCCCGCCAGGTAGTTCTGGGTGTGGCTGGACGCGGTGACCGGCCGCCCCTGGGCCAGGTTCCCGCCGGGCGGCGGGGTGGTGGGCGGTGGGGTCGTCGGCGGGGGCGTGGTGGGTGGCGGTGAGGTGGGCGGTGGGCTGGTCGGGCCGCCGCCCCACTGCGGCTCCGGCCACGGCCCGCAGTACGGGTTGGCGGTGTACCAGCCGGAGTTGCCGGCACCCTGGGTGATCTGGAAGCCGCTACCCACGCAGTTGTGGATCGGGTTGCTCTGCGCAATGCCGGTGGCCCGCACGTTCGTGAAGGACACCTGGCTGGGCGCCTGCACCTGGAGGGCGTACGTGCCGGCGCCGTCGATGCGTACGTTGTTGAAACTGATCCCGCTGGTGGCCCCCTCGATCCAGTGCAGCGCCGCGTAGGAGCTGTCCAGAATGTCGGTGTCGGTGACCACGATCGACGCGCCCTGGATCGGCTGGTTCAGGGCGGAGAACCAGATCGCCCCGACACCGAACTGCCAGTTGTAGTCGGAGTTGCCGTTGCGGATCAGTGTGTTGCGGGCGACCGTGATGGTGCCGGCGACGGCGGTCGGGCCGTTCACGCCGGTGTACCGGTTGGCCACGTGGATGCCGCCACCGTTGGTGACCGAGTCGGCGGTCACGTTGTCGGTGATCCGGATGTCCCGCCCGCCGTAGGTGACCAGGTGGTTGGCGAGGATGGTCACGCCGATCGTGTTGAAGGTGAACGAGTTGCCGACGTTCGGCACGGTGTCCGCCCACATCGCGAGGGCGTCGTCGCCGGTGTTGCGGACGAAGGTGTTCGTCACCGTGGAGTTGGTGACCCCCCAGTGGAAGTTCACCCCGTCGGCGGTCTGGTCCAGGATCCGGCTGTTGCGGATGGTGAAGTTGTTCATCGGGCCGTCCATCCAGGCGCCGACCTTGGTGTGCTGCATCCAGACGTTGTCCACCACGGAGTCGGACATCGCCCCGCCGATGGCGTTTACCTGGTCATCGTCGACCCGTTCCCGGATGTCGCCGATGATGGCGAAGTCGCGCAGCGTCACGTTGCGGCTGGGGCCACCGGCCTCGTGCGGACGGATCTCGCCCCGGTAGCCGCCGCCGTTGACGTACTTGCCGTAGATGCCGGCGGCGCGCTTGCGGTCGGTGGGGTGCCGGCCGCCGAGCACCGAGTACCAGGGCCCGGCGCCGCGCAGGGTCACCCCGTCGACCACCACGTGGTCCCAGAGGGTGAAGTTGCCCTGCGGGATCCACACCGCCCGGCCCTGCGCCCGGCCGGCGTCCACGGCGGCCTGGAAGCGGGCGGTGGAGTCGGTGGCGCCGGTCGGGTCGGCGCCGAAGTCGGTGACCACGTCGAGCACGTTGGCCGGCTTGGCGATCGGCGCGGCGACCAGCTCGAAGTCGGCCAGGTCGATGGTGAAGGTCGGCGACTGCGCGGTCGAGGAGACCTGGAGCCGGATCTTGGTGCCGGCCTGGTACGTGGTGCCGAACAGCGTCCGGGCCTCGTCGTAGAAGTGATGCGGGTTGGTGTCGCCGGGGTTGTTGTTGAACGGGTAGCCGCCGTAGAACCAGCCGTACTTCGAGGTCACCGGCACCGCTTTGACCAGGTTGCCGTTCGCCCGCAGGTCGATGCTGGCGTCGCGGCCGGTGCCGGCGGCGTTGTCCGGGATGCTGTAGCGGAAGGTCACCGCGTTAGCCGGTGCGGTGAGGGTGAACTCGACGTACTCCCCGACCGCGTCGAGGGTGACCGCCTCCCGGCCGCTGGCCTCCGACGGGAGGGTGCCGTAGCGCCGGTCCGGGCCGATCCGGGTGCCGTTGTGCGCGGCGTTCTCGGCCTCGTGCTCGACGAACGGCACGGTGGCGCCCCGGCCGGCGATGTCGAACGGGGAGAGCCCGGCGGCGCGGGCCGGGGTCGCGGTGGTGGTGAGCGTGACGACCGAGATCGAGGCGGCGGCGAGCGCGGTGCCGGCGAGCACGGCAAGCGCCGGACGGATCCGGTTCCGGGGTGGGTGGTGGTGGTTCGGGGTCGTGTGGTCGGCCATGAGCAGCGCTCTCCCTTTCCTCAGGTGGCCTGGTCCCCCGTCGGTGCGGCGTGCGGGTTGTGCGGATACCTCCTCGTCGTACGGGCTGGCGGTGGCGTGGCGCCGGCGGAGGGACGGGGACCGCCGGCGCCACGCCCGGTCACGTCGGGTCGCCCGGCGCCACTTCTGCGGTACGCAGCCAGACAGCGGTGTCCGGGGGCAGCCGATCGCCGTCGAGCGGGCCACTGGCCAGCAACTGCCCGGCGTGCGGCGGCAGCGGCACCGCCGCGCCGGAGAGGTTGACCACGCAGGTGAAGCCGGGGTCACGCCGGAACGCCAGTACGCCCTCCGGGGCGGGCAGCCAGGTCAGCATCCCGTCGCCGAGCGCCGCTTCGGTGCGGCGCAGCGCGATCGCGGCGCGGTACAGCTCCAGCATCGAGTGCGGGTCGTCGGCCTGCGCCCGGGCCGTGCGGTCCTTCCAGTCGGCCGGCTGGGGCAGCCACGGCACCGTGGTCGCGCCGTCCGGGCTGAAGCCGAACGGCGGCGCGTCACCGGCCCACGGCAGCGGGACCCGGCAACCGTCCCGCCCCGGGTCCGTGCCACCGGAGCGGAAGAACATCGGGTCCTGCCGCAGCGCGTACGGGATGTCCTCCACCTCCCACAGGCCCAGCTCCTCGCCCTGGTAGACGTAGGCGGCGCCGGGCAGCGACAGCGACAGCAGCGCGGCGGCTCGGGCCCGGCGGGTGCCCAGCTCCAGGTCGGTCGGGATTCCTTCACGCTTGGCCGCGAAGCTGAACGTGGTGTCCGCCCGGCCGTACCGGGTGACGTCCCGGGTGACGTCGTGGTTGGAGAGCACCCAGGTGGCGGGCGCACCGACCGGCGCGTGCGCGCTCAGCGTGCCGTCGATGCTCTCGCGCAGCGCCGCGGCGTCCCAGGCGCAGCCGAGAAAGTCGAAGTTGAACGCGGCGTGCAGCTCGTCCGGACGCAGGTACTTGGCGAACCGCTGCCGGTCCGGCAGCCACACCTCACCGATCAGGGCCCGGTCGCCGGGGTACGCGTCGGCGACCCGCCGCCAGTCCCGGTAGATCTCGTGCACCCCGTCGAGGTCGTGGAACGGGTGCGGCTGGTCCGGCAGAATCTCGGGAAGCGTCGACTCCTTGACCAGCAGCCCGGCCGAGTCGATCCGGATGCCGTCCACCCCACGGTCGAACCAGAACCTGAGGATGTCCTCGAACTCGGCGCGCACCCGGGGGTGGTCCCAGTTGAAGTCCGGCTGTTCCGGGGCGAAGAGGTGCAGGTACCAGTCGCCGGGGGTGCCGTCGGGGTTGGTGGTCCGGGTCCAGGTCGGGCCGCCGAACTCGCCGACCCAGTCGGTGGGGCGCTGGTCGCCGTTCGGGCCCCGGCCCGGGCGGAACCAGAAGAGGTCCCGCTCGGGCGCGCCCGGCCCGCCGGCGAGCGCCGCCTGGAACCAGGGGTGCGCGTCGGAGCAGTGGTTGGGCACCACGTCGACGATGGTCCTGATGCCGAGCGCGTGTGCCTCCGCGATCAGCGCCTCCGCCTCGGCCAGCGTGCCGAACACCGGGTCGATGTCGCGGTAGTCGGCCACGTCGTAGCCGGCATCGGCCATCGGGGAGGGGTACCAGGGGCTGAACCAGATCGCGTCGATACCGAGCGCGGACAGGTAGCTCAACCGGGACCGGATGCCGGCGATGTCGCCGATGCCGTCGCCGTCGCCGTCGGCGAAGCTACGTGGGTACACCTGGTAGATCACCGCTCCACGCCACCACGGACTACTGTCTGCTGTGGACACGAGCACCTGCTTTCTGGGTCGGGGGCTATCCCTTGAGTCCGCCGGTGGTCAGGCCGGACATGATGTTCCGTTGGAAGATCAGGAAGATGATCACGGTCGGTATCGCGGCGATCACCGACGCGGCGATCACGACGTTCATGGGCGTACCACCGGCGAAGGCGTAGATGCCGACGCTGACCGTCCGGGTCTCGGGCGAGGGCATGACCAGCTTCGGCCAGAGGAAGTCCTTCCAGACCGCGGTCACCGCGAAGATCGAGACCACGCCGAGGATGGGGCGCGACATCGGCAGGATGATCGACCAGAGCGTGCGCAGTGGTGTCGCCCCGTCCATCAGGGCCGCCGCCATCAGGTCCTCCGGAATCGAGTCGAAGAACCGCTTCAGCAGGAAGATGTTGAACGCGTTGGCGACCAGCGGCAGCCAGATCGCGAACGGCGAGTCGAGCAGGCTGATGTGCAGGATCGGCAGGTCGATCACGGTCACGTACTGCGGGACGATGAGGACCATTGCCGGGATCATCAGCGTGGCCAGCATCAGGCCGAGGATCGCGTTGCCGAAGATCGGTCGAAGCTTCGACAGGGAGTACGCCGCGGCGGTGTCGAACACGAGTTGGAACAGCACCGCGCCGGTCGCGTAGTAGAACGTGTTGAACAACAGCTTGGCGAGGGCCAGGTTGTTCCACGCGTCGGCGTAGTTCTGCCACTGCGGTTCCTGGGGAAACAGTGACGGTGGGGTCTGCGCGATCTCCTGGCCGGACTTGAGCGCTCCGGTGACCATCCAGTAGAGCGGCCCGAGGAAGACGAGCGTGAACCCGATGATCACGACGGCGAGCAGCGTCCAGTAGATCGCCCGGCCGGGGCCGCGTCGGAGCTGGGCCTGGGAGATGAGGGTCCGGGTCCCGGAGTCCTGTGCCATGGGTCGTCCCGTCCTAGTCCTGTTTCGCGGTCAGCCGCAGGTAGACGGCGGAGAATCCGGCCAGCACCACGAGCATGATCACGCCGAGCGCCGCAGCACCGTTGAGGTCGTTCTGGAAGAAGCCGTGCTGGTAGATGAGGTACGCGACCGAGGTCGCCGAGTCCTCCGCGCCCGCGCCGTTGGCGAGGATCAGCGGCTCGATGAACAGCTGCATGGTGGCGACGATCTGGAGCATCGCCAGGAGGGCGAGGATCAGCCGGGTCTGCGGGATGGTCACGTGCAGGATGCGCCGCCAGATCCCGGCGCCGTCCAGTTCGGCCGCCTCGTACAGCTCGCCGGGGATGTTCTGCAACGCGGCCAGGTAGATCAGCACCGCGCTGCCCATGTTCATCCAGGTCGACGCGATCACCATCGCCGGCATCGTCATGTCCGGGGACTGCATCCACTGCGATGTGGGCAGGCCCAGGGCCTTGAGAATCGCGTTGAAGAGGCCGGCGTCGCTGGGGTCGTACGCGTAGAACTTGAAGAGGAAGAGCGCGGAGGCGGGCGGCAGCATCACCGGCAGGTAGACCAGGATCCGGAGGTACCCCTTGGCGTGGCGGAACTCGTTCAGCAGGATCGCCACGAAGAACGGCACCGCGTACCCGAGGATGAGCGCGAGCAGGGTGAAGTAGAAGGTGTTCTTCCAGGCGGTCCAGAAGCTGGGGTCGTCGAGGATCCGGAGGTAGTTGTCCCAGCCGACCCAGGTGGTCTCGCCGCGCCGGGTGCGCT
The DNA here is from genome assembly GCA_005402585.1 of Micromonosporaceae bacterium KJ-029. Classification (GTDB taxonomy): domain Bacteria; phylum Actinomycetota; class Actinomycetes; order Mycobacteriales; family Micromonosporaceae; genus Micromonospora. The sequence goes on from BIFP01000068.1 coordinate 316,362, forward strand.
GGAAGCTCATCACGATGCCGCGGATCATCGGGTACCAGGAGAAGACCGCGAAGCAGAGCACCGCACCGATCAGGAACGCGTGCCCGGTGAGGTTGTCCCGTAGCTTGCGGCCGAGGCTCGTACGTCGCTGCCCTGGCGGGGGCGACGGTGCGGGGCGACCCGCTGCTCTGGTGGCCCCCGGGGCGGAGGTGATCGCCAAGGCAACTCCTGGTGAATCGGTGACCGGACGGTGCGGTGGGGTGCGGGTGGGGGCCGGCGCACCGGCCCCCACCCGCTCGGATCAGCCCTCGGCGGCGAGCAACTGGTTGACCTTGTCCTCGGCCGTCTTGAGGAGCGCGTCGATGTTCGCGTTCGGGTTCGTCAGCACCCCGGACATCGCCGCGTCCAGCACCGCGTAGATCGCCTGCGCGTTGCGCGGCTCACCCTTGATCGGCACCGGGTTCGCCTCGAAGACCGCGAAGTTCGCGGTGTCCACGTTCGCGTTCGTCTTGCGCAGGTCGAGTTCCTGCTTCTGCGCATCGCTGCCGTTGGTGAAGAGCAGCGGCTGCGGCAGTCCGACCGGGTAGTTCTGCGGCTTGGCCCGGGCGTAGTCGAACTGCCCCTTGCCCGGCGTCAGCTTCTGGTAGGCGATCCACTTCAGACCGGCCTTGACCTGCTCCGGGGAGAGGTCCTTCTTGAAGAAGTAGCCCTCGCCACCACCGAGCGTCCCCTTCGCCGGGCCGTCCTGGCCGGGCAGCGGGCCCATCGCCCAGTCCTCGAACTTGCCCTGGAACTGGCTGACGATCGCCTGGGTGGTGTCCGGAGCGCCGATGAACATGCCGACCTTGCCCGCACCGGCGTTGGTCAGCAGGTCACCCCACTGCAGCAGTTGGCGGTCGCCCATGCTGTTGTCGCCGTACCGCATGTCCTTGAGGTTCTGCAGGACCTGCTTGCCCATGGCGTTGTTGAAGTCGGCCTTCTTGCCGTCCGGGGTCAGGATCTGGCCACCCTGCGAGTAGAGCAGGGAGGTGAAGTGCCAGCCGCCGGTGTTGCCGGCGCTGTACTCCGCGTAGCCGGCGATGCCGTTGCCGAGGGCCGAGATCTTCTTGGCGGCGTCCCGGACCTCGGCCCACGTCTTGGGCGGGTTGTTCACGTCGAGCCCGGCCTGCTGGAACAGCACCTTGTTGTAGACCAGGCCCATCGAGTAGTTCTTCACCGGGACGGCGTAGAGCTTGCCGCCGTCGCTGAAGACCTCCTTGAGCGCCGGGTCGACGCTGTCCCAGGTGGGGACCGTGTCCTTGTTGGCGTACTCGGTGATGTCCATCGCCTGACCGGAGTCGAGCACCTGCTGGAGATCGGTCATGTACCCGTAGAACACGTCGGTCACGGTGCCGCCGGCGAGGCGAGCGGTGAAGTCCGGCGGGTTGTTGCACTGCTCGCCGACGCTGACGCTCTTGATGACGATGTCGGTGTTCTGCCGCTGGAACTCGGCGACATCGTCGTTCCAGTTCTGCAGCAGCTCTTTCTGGGCGCCGACCGGCTGGCAGTCGACGGTGATGGTGACCTTGCCGCTCGCGTCGTTACTCGCGTCGTCGCTCTTCGTGGAGCAGGCCGCAAGGCTGAGCCCCAGGCCGGTCACGAGCGCCAACGCCGCAGCCTTCCGGTACTGCGGTACGGACATCTGTCCACCCCTTCGGGATCGAGTGTCTCCAGGAAGTTCGCTGATCTGCGGTGATCGCCACCGCCGGGTGCCCTGCTACTGATCGGTATCCGTCATCCGTCCTGACCCCCGGTAACTGCGCGGAGGCCAGGTGTGAGTGGAGTCACTGTAGCGAGGACGACTCATTACGGCAAGGTTTCGATCGAATGCTGAAAGGACACGACTCCGTCACGAGAAATCTTGACGGCCTCTTGGAGTCGGGCCTGCGGCCCTTGCTTGCCCGGCGCCGGGCGACGCGGCGCCGGACGGCTCCGCAACGACGAAAGGGCCGCCGACCGCGAGTAGCGGCCGACGGCCGGAGCGTCGTTCAGCGGCCAGGCCGGCGGGCCCGGTGAGGGTGGTGGGCCGGGGTCAGCGGCCGGGGACGGGGGCGGTGGAGCCGCGTACCACCAGTTCGGGCTCGAACAGCAACTCGTCGTGCAGCACCCCGCCACCCTCGATCTGGGTGACCAGCAGGTCCACCGCTGCCTGCCCCATCGTCTCGATCGGCTGCCGGACCGTCGTCAGTGGCGGATCGGTGCAGGTCATGAAGGCGGAGTCGTCGTAGCCGACCACCGACACGTCACCCGGCACCGAACGGCCCAGCCGGCGGACCGCACGGATGGCGCCGAGAGCCAGCACGTCGCTGGCGCAGATCACCCCGGTGACGCCCCGGTCGACCAGCTTGGTCGCGGCGACCCGGGCGCCCTCCATGGAGAAGCTGGAGCGTTCGACCCAGTCGGCGCCCTCGGCCCAGCCGGCCACCCGCCGCATCGCGGCCAGCTTGCGCTGGGACGGGACGTGGTCCTCCGGGCCGAGCACCATGCCGATCCGCTCGTGCCCCAGCGAGTGCAGGTGGCCGTACGCCTGCTCCACCGCCACCGCGTCGTCAGTGGAGACCCGGGGAAAGCCCAGCTCGTCCACGCCGGCGTTGACCAGCACCACCGGCAGCCCCCGCTCGGTCAGCCGCCGGTAGTGCTCGTGCGAGGCATCGGCCAGCGCGTACGACCCGCCGGCGAAGATGACCCCGGAGACCTGGTGGTCCAGCAACATCTCGACGTACGCCGACTCGGAGACGCCGCCGATGGTGCGGGCGCACAGCGCCGGGGTGAACCCCCGCTGCGCCAGCGAGCCGGTGACCACCTCGGCGAGCGCGGGAAAGATCGGGTTCTGCAGCTCGGGAAGGACCAGCCCCACCAGGCGGGCGCGTTCGCCGCGCAGCTTGCTCGGCCGCTCGTAGCCGAGCACGTCCAGGGCGGTGAGCACCGCGGTCCGGGTCGCCTCGGCCACGCCACCGCGGCCGTTGAGCACCCGACTCACGGTGGCCTCGCTGACGCCCGCCTTCCGGGCCACCTCGGTCAACCGTTTCGTCACGGCCGCAATCCTACGTCCTAGGACTGCAAAAACAGAACAACTATCTGCCGGAGCTTGCCGTACCGCGTCAAATCACGACCCGAGGTTCCGCAGGGCGTCGGAGACGGCCCGGTGGAACGTCGGGTACGCGTAGATCATGTGCCGGAGCTGAGCCAGTGGTACGGCCCCGTGCACGGCCACCACCAGCCCGGACAGCACCTCGCCACCGGCCGGGCCGACCGAGGTGGCGCCGATCAGCACCCCCTGGTCGGCGTCGGCGACGAGTTTGATGAAGCCGCCGTCGTCCGTCTTGTGGATCCACCCGCGGGTGGACGACGACAGCCGCGTGAAGCCGACCTGCACGTTGATCCCGCGCTCACGGGCCTGCTGCTCGGTGAGGCCGACCGCGCCGATCTCCGGATCGGTGAAGGTGACCCGGGGCAGTGCTCGGTAGTCGGCGCGGGGCACCGACCCGGCCGAGCCACTCGACCCGGTGACGGCCAGCGAGCTGGCCGCGCCGACCGCGCCACCGACCACGCTGGCGGTACCGCTGGGATCCGCCCCGCCGTCGCTGCGCCGAATGTGGTCGAGCACGTCGGCCACGACGATGGACGCCTGGTACATGGCGATATGGGTGAAGGCGCCCTCGCCGGTCACGTCGCCGACCGCCCAGATGTCGTCGGTGACGTGCAACCGGTCGTCGACCGGCAGGTACCGCCGGCTCGCGTCGACGCCGACCGTGTCCAACCCCAGCTCGTCGAGGTGGGCGCGGCGGCCGGTCACCACCAGCAGCCGGTCGGCGTGGAACTCCTCGCCGTCGGTGCCGCGCAGGATGAAGCCGTCCGCGCCGTGGTCGACCCGGGCGGCCCGTACCCCGGTGTGGACTTCCACCCCGTCCGCCCGCAACGCGGCGGCGGCCACCTCGGACGCCTCCGGCTCCTCGACGGCGAGCAGCCGGTCCAGCGCCTCGACCACGGTGACCCGTACGCCGAAACGGGCGAACACCTGTGCCAGCTCCAGCCCGATCGCCCCGCCGCCCAGCACCAACAGCGACTCCGGCAGCTCCTCGACCTCGATGGCCTCGCGGTTCGTCCAGTACGGGGTGTCCGCCAGCCCGTCGACCGGAGGCACCGACGGCCTGGTGCCGGTGCCCAGCACGATCCCGTGCCGGGCCTGGAAGACCTGGTCGCCGACGCGTACCCGGCCCGGCCCGTCGAGCCGGCCGCTGCCCCGGACGAAGCGCCCGCCCTTGCCGGTGAACCGCCGCACCGCGACGCGGTCGTCCCATCCGTCGGTGGCCTCGTCGCGGATCCGCTTCGCCACCGGCGCCCAGTCGGGGCGGACCTGGGCGGCGCCGCCAAGCACGTCGACCCGGCGGGCCTCGGCGATCGCGTTCGCCGCCCGGATCATCATCTTGCTCGGGATGCACCCCCAGTACGGGCACTCGCCGCCGACCAGGTTCCGCTCGACACCGACCACGGTGAGCCCGGCCTCGGCGAGCCGGCCGGCCACCTCCTCACCGCCGACCCCGAGCCCGAGCACGATTACGTCCACCAGTTCCGGCTCCGCCATGCCTGCCAGCATTCCGCACCACCGGCCAGCCGGCCAGCCGGTCACCGCATCGGCGGCCCGGGCAGGGCGACCGGCGTACCGGTCGGGGTGAGCAGGGCGCGGCCCGCCACCGCCATCCGTCGCCGCCGCGGCACCGTGGCCCGCCGGGCGAACACGTCGTAGTCCTGGGCCGCCACCACGTCGAGGATCCCGCCGTAGAGCGCGTACGCGGTACGGATGCAGGACTGCGAGGCGGCGTCGAGCAGGACCACCCCCGGCGCGGCGGCGGCGTAGTGCGCCTGAGCGCGGGTCACCTCGTACCGGATCAGCTCGCGCACCGGTTCGGTGGCCCGGCCGGCGGCCCGGCAGCCGGCCAGGTCGTCCCGGGTCACCCCGAAGGCGGCCAGGTCCTCGTCCGGCAGGTACGTCCGGCCCCGGTCCAGGTCCTCGGCCACGTCCCGGATGAAGTTGGTGAGCTGGAACGCGAAGCCGAGCTGGCGGGCCGGCTCCCGGGCCGCCACCGGGTCGGAGCTGCCCAGGACGGGCAGCATCATGGTGCCGATGACCGCGGCCGAACCCTCCATGTAGTCCAGCAGCTGACCGTAGCTGCGGTACGAGGCGACATTCAGGTCCATCGCCATGCTCTTGAGGAACGAGCCGAAGTCCTCCCGGTCAAGGTCGAAGACGGCGATGGTGTGCAGCACCGCCGGCAGCAGCGGGTCATCGACCCGCTCGCCGTGCAGACCGGCCACGAACCGCCCGCCCCAGTCGTCGAGCCGGGCCGCGCGCTCGGCCGGCGGCAGGGCCTCCGTCCGGTCAACGATCTCGTCGGCGTACCTGGTGAATCCATACAGGGCGTGGACATGTCGCCGTTTCCATGCCGGCAGCAGTCGGGTGGCGAGATAGTAGGTGCGGCCATGACGTCTGTGCAGCTCACGGCAGCGGTCGTAGGCAGCGGTGAGGTCTAGGTCCACTGGCCCTCCTCGATATCGACGCACCAAACGACGCAACTTGCAACCTTAGGGTACGCTCGGCGGCATGGCCAACGACCGACCAACGGGTAACCTCCTTCGCGTGGTGCCTGAGCAGCCGGTCGGTGCGGACGAGCCGATCCCGGCCGTGTTGGCCGAGTACACCCGCGATCTCGTCACGGCCGTCGACAAGACCCTGGCCGAGTTCCTGGGCGCCGAGGTCGAGACGCTCAGCGGAATCGACGCGGCGATGGGCACCTTCGCCGCCACCGCGCGCGACTGCGTCCTCGCCGGCGGCAAGCGGGTCCGCCCCACGTTCGCCTACTGGGGCTGGCGCGGGGCGGTCGGAGCGGACGAGCCGGTCACCCCGGTCCTGCCAGCACTGGCCACGTTGGAGCTGCTGCACACGTTCGCGCTCGTCCACGACGACGTGATGGACGCCTCCGCCACCCGTCGAGGCCGGCCGACCGCACACGTGGCGGTGGCCGCCCAGCACGCCGCCGCCGGGCACCACGGCGACTCCGGCCGCTTCGGCGAGGCGGTCGCCGTACTGATCGGCGACCTCTGCATGGTCTGGGCCGATCAGTTGCTGGCCCGTGCCGCCCTGTCTCCGAGCCGGCTGATCGAGGTGCGGCGCGGCTACGACCGGATGCGGGTGGAGACAGTCGCCGGGCAGTACCTCGACGTCCTCGGCGAGACCGACCCGGCGAGCTGGTCGGTCGACCGGGCGCTGCGGGTGGCCCGCTACAAGACCGCCAGCTACACCGTCCAGCGGCCACTGCTGTTCGGCGCCAGCCTGGCCGGCATCCACCACGACGCCCCGCTGACCGCCGCGTACACCCGCTACGGGCTGTCCGTCGGCGAGGCGTTCCAGCTCCGCGACGACCTGCTCGGCGTCTACGGCGACCCGACCACCACCGGCAAGCCGGCCGGCGACGACCTGCGCACCGGCAAGCCGACCGCGCTGCTCATGCTGGCCCGGCAGCTGGCCACCCCGGCCCAGCGGCGGGCGCTCGACGGTGCCGCCGCCGGCACCGGTACGCCGGAGATCGGCCGGCTGGCCGAGGTGGTGGTCGACACCGGCGCGGTCGACCGGATCGAGCGGATGATCGACGAACGGGTGACGGAGGCGCTGGACGCGCTCGACGCCGTCGCCGTCGACGAGACCGCGCGCAGCGCGCTCGTCGGTCTCGCCACCGCCGCCACCCAGCGGCGGGCATGATGGGCGCCCTCCTAGCAGATTGGGCACCCGGTGCGGACCGTTGACGGGCGTACCGATCGGGTGGTGGTCGTCGGGGCCGGCCTCGGCGGCCTGGCCTGTGCGCTGCACCTGGCCGGCAGCGGACGGCAGGTGACCGTGCTGGAACGCGAGCCGGTGCCGGGTGGGCGGGCCGGCCGGCTCAGTGTCGATGGCTACGAGTTCGACACCGGTCCCACCGTGCTCACCATGCCCGACCTCATCGCAGAGGCGCTCGCCGCGGTCGGTGAGGAGCTGACCGACTGGCTCGACCTCATCCCCCTCGACCCGGCCTACCGCGCCTACTACCCGGACGGTTCCACGCTCGACGTGATCGCCGACACCAGCCGGATGGCGGCGGAGATCTCCCGGGTCTGCGGGCCCCGGGAGGCCGACGGCTACCTGCGTTTCGTGGACTTCGCCCGCACCCTGTGGCGGCTGGAGCGGGCCGACTTCATCGAGCGCAACCTCGACGCGCCCACCGACCTGCTCACCGTCAACCTGCTCCGGCTGGTGGCCACCGGGGCCTTCCGGCGACTTCAGACCAAGATCAATCAGTTCTTCCGGGACCCGCGCACCCGGCGGATCTTCTCCTTCCAGGCGATGTACGCCGGTCTCGCGCCGCACGACGCGCTGGCCATCTACGCCGTCATCGCGTACCTCGACTCGGTGGCCGGGGTCTCCTTCCCGCGCGGCGGCATCCACGCGGTCTCCCGGGGCCTGGCCGGCGCCGCCGAGAAGCACGGCGTACGGATCCGGTACGGCACCACGGTGACCCAGGTGGTGACCGCGAACGGGCGGGCCACCGGGGTGCTGACCGCCGACGGCGATTTCGTCCCGGCCGACGCGGTGGTGCTCAACCCCGACCTGCCGGTGGCCTACCGCGACCTGCTTCCGCCGGCCCGCCAGCGCCGGCTGACCTACTCGCCGTCCTGCGTCGTCCTGCACGTCGGCTCGACCCAGGGGTACGGCCGCATCGCCCATCACAACATCCACTTCGGGCGGTCCTGGAAGGGCACCTTCGACGAGGTCATCCGGCGCGGCGAGCTGATGTCCGACCCGTCCCTGCTGGTCACCAACCCGAGCCGGACGGACCCGGCGGTGGCCCCCGCCGGCCGGCACACCTACTACGTGCTGGCCCCGGTGCCCAACCTCCACCGAGCACCGTTCGACTGGCGCGGCGATCTCACCGCCCGCTACACCGACCGGCTGGTGTCCACCCTTGAGCAACGCGGCTACCTCGGCTTCGGTGCGGGCGTCGAGGTGCTCCGGGCGGTCACCCCGGCCGAGTGGGCGGAGCAGGGCATGGCGGCCGGTACGCCCTTCGCCTCCGCGCACACCCTGTTCCAGACCGGCCCGTTCCGGCCGTCGAACCTGCACCAGTCACTGTCCAACGTGGTCTTCGTCGGCTCGGGCACCCAGCCCGGCGTCGGAGTCCCGATGGTGCTCATCTCCGGCAAGCTCGCCGCCGGCCGAATAACGGGGGAAGGCCAGTGAGCGCGAGGAGCGCAGCGCAGCGGAGCCCCGCAGTCGCGAACGAAGGACAATTCTGATGCCAGCGTCGCGCGAGGGTCACCTGGTCGAACTGGTCGACGAGGCGGGTCACCCGGTCGGCGAGACCACGGTGGCCGCCGCCCACCAGGCCCCCGGCCAGTTGCACCGCGCGTTCTCCGTGCTGCTCGTCGCGCCGGACGGCCGGGTGCTGCTCCAACGCCGCGCCGCGGTGAAGACCCGCTTCCCGCTGCGCTGGGCCAACTCCTGCTGCGGCCACCCACTGCCCGGTGAGCACCTGGCCGAGGCCGCCAACCGGCGGCTACAGGAGGAACTGGGCGCCGGCCCGGTGCCGCTGACCGAGGTCGGGGTCTACGTCTACCGCGCCGAGGACCCGGCCACCGGCCGGGTCGAGGTCGAGTACGACCACGTCCTGCGCGGCGAGTTCGAGCCCGACGCGCCGCTCCGCCCCGAGCCGGCGGAGGTCGCCGAGCTGCGCTGGGTGGACCCGGCGACGCTGGCCGCCAACCTCGACGGCGACCCCGACGCGTACGCGCCGTGGCTGGGCGGGGTGGTGGACCGGCTGCTGCACCCGTCGAAGCCGGCCGGGCTGCCCGCCGGCGACGCGCCGGAGTGGTCGGGTGGCCGTTGAGGCGCTGAGCGCGGGGGCGGTCGCCCGGCGACTGGGCGTCGCGGTGACCACGCTGCGCACCTGGCACCAGCGCTACGGCCTCGGGCCCAGCCAGCACGTCCCGGGGCATCACCGGCGCTACACGGCGGCGGACCTGGCCCGGCTGGAGGTCATGCGGCGGCTCACCGCCGAGGGGGTCAGCCCGGCCGAGGCGGCCCGCTGGGCTCGACAGGCACCCGAGACGATCTCCGGCGGCACCGTCCGGCACCGGTCGGGCACCGTCCGCGACGGCGGCGGCGCGACCATCCCGGTCGGCCGCGCCGGCCCGGTGGCCCGAGGGCTGGCCCGGGCCGCGATGCGGCTCGACTCGGCGGCGATCAGCGAGACGATCTCCCGCGCCATCGCCACCGACGGGGTGGTCGACACCTGGGACCGGCTCCTGCGTCCGGTGCTCGTCGGCATCGGTGAGCGGCATGCCGCGACCGCCGCCCTGGTCGAGGTCGAGCACCTGGTTTCCCGGTGCGTCTCCACGGCGTTCGCCACGGTCACGATGACCCGCCCCGCCTTCGGGCCGCCCCGCATCCTGCTCTCCTGCGCGTACGAGGAGCAGCACAGCCTGCCGCTGGAGGCGCTCGCCGCCGCCCTCGCCGAGGCCGGCGTCAGTCACCGGTTCCTCGGCGCCCGGGTGCCGCTGACCGCTCTGCTGGACGCGGTCGACCGGACCGGGCCAGCAGCCGTGGTGGTCTGGTCGCACACCCGATTCACCGCCGACCCGGCCCAACTCTCCGCCCTGCTCGCCGCGCCACGCCGGCCGCTGCTGGTGCTCGCCGCCGGGCCGGGTTGGCAGTCCGACACGCTGCCCGCCGGGGTGATGTGCCCGACCGACCTGACCGAGGCGCTCACGCTCGCCGTCGCCGTACGTGACTCGCTGGACCGCTCGGCCGTGTCCTGACCCGCTCGGCCGGTACGGAGGGCGGTCACATCCTGACCCGCCGTCGGTCCACCCAAAACGGGTGAACTACCGTCAGGTGGGTCCGCGTACCCCGAACCCCTCTCGGGAGCGAACGATGCGTTCTCGTGCCCTGCTCGCGTGCGTCACGGGCCTGGCCCTGCTGGCCGCCGGCTGCGGCGGCGGCAACTCGCCGGAGCCCACCGCCGTGTCCACCCCGTCAAGTCCGCCCGCCTCGGCGCCGCTGCCGCCGGAGGCGGCCCCGTCGCCCACCAAGACGAAGCCGCCGAAGCCCCCACTGCGGGCGTTGCCGGCCAAACTGCCGGGCGGCCTGGTCCGCACCACCGGCGTTGAGCAGGTGGCTCTCACCTTCGACGACGGGCCGGACCCGGCCTGGACGCCGAAGGTGCTGGACCGCCTGAAGGCGGCCAAGGTCACCGCTACCTTCTGCCTGGTGGGTACGCAGGTCCGCAAACACCCTGACCTGGTCCGGCGGATCGTGCGGGAGGGTCACCAGCTCTGCAACCACAGCTGGAACCACGACCTCGACCTGGCCCGGCGACCGGTCGCCGAGATCCGTGCCGACCTGGTCCGCACGAACAAGGAGATCCGGCGGGCGGTACCGGACGCGGAGGTGCCGTTCTACCGGCAGCCCGGTGGGCGGTGGACCGCCGAGGTGGTACGGGTCGCGAAGCAGCTCGACATGCGGTCGCTGCACTGGACGGTCGACCCGCAGGACTGGGCCAAGCCGACCGCCATCACGATCCGGAAGCGGGTGAAGCGCGCCGCCCGGCCCGGTGCCGTCGTGCTGCTGCACGACGGAGGCGGCGATCGGTCTGCCACCCTCGCCGCCTGCCCGAAGTTGATCGCCGCCCTGAAGCGCGACCACGGCATCACCAAGCTCCGCTAACCCCCTCCTGACCTGCGGTTTTTCCGGGCGTTGTGGCTAGGGCCATACCGGTTTGGTCGTCCGGTGAGACATCACGTATGCTTTCCAAGCCTCCGGCGGGGCCGGATGGGAGCAAGACCGCTCAACGTTGCGAGTTGTGCAATGATGGCGGGGCCGCCCTCATCGTCTAGCGGCCCAGGACGCCGCCCTTTCAAGGCGGTAGCACGGGTTCGAATCCCGTTGGGGGCACGGTTCGGCTTCGGTCGAATGCAACAACAGCTAGGTCCTGTGGAGCAGTTGGAGTGCTCGCCGCCCTGTCAAGGCGGAGGTCGCGGGTTCAAGTCCCGTCAGGACCGCAAGCGCTGACGCCGCGCACCATGCGCGGCGTTCCGCGTATCGGGGCATGTGACCCACACGGCGGTGATCCCGCCAGCCGGGTAGCATGAGTCCGAGCACCACGGCCAGGTAGCTCAGTTGGTACGAGCGTCCGACTGAAAATCGGAAGGTCGGCGGTTCGACCCCGCCCCTGGCCACATAGCCTTTCGCCGGGCTACAGAGGTCCCCACCAGCGGAAACGCAGGTGGGGATCTTGCTGTGTCTGCCCTACTGCGTCGATCGGCGTTGCCCGCAGTTGACCTCTGCTGGCCGGTGATCACCGCCACTTATCGCACGTGGATCGCACGGCCGCTTCCGGCTTGACGGTACGAACGGCCGTAGCGGCGCTGAAAGCTGATCTCTAGGGTTCACGATCATGGATTCCGCACTCGCAGCCGTCCTCTTCTACGTGCTAAGTCTTTTCGTTCTCTACTGGGTGATCCGTCTAGCGGTCCGGCATGCGATCCAAGACGCCGATAGGCGCCGGTCACGGACTGGGGCGTAATGGTCGGGTCCGGCGCTTCAAGGCGAGCTAGTCCCCCCCAGTGCTCAGGCGGCGTAGATCGCCAGCAGCCTGCTCGCTGCCATCCCGATGCTCCTATGGAGGTCAAGGGGTGAGTGCGGCGAAGTCGGCGAGCAGGGCCGTGTAGACGTCGCGGACGATGTAGCGCTTGAGGCAGCGGAGGATCTCTTGCTTGCTGAGGCCTTCGGTGATGCGTCGTTGCTGGTAGGTGCGGGTGCGTTGGTCGTAGCGCAGGCGGCAGAGGGCGATGGTGTGCAGGGCGTGGTTGGCGCCGCAGTCGCCTCCTCGGTGGAGGCGGTGGCGGCGCACCCGTCCGGAGCTGGCGGGGGTGGGTGCCGCGCCGCAGAGGTGGGCGAGGGCGGCTTCGGAGTGCAGACGGTCGGGGTTGTCGCTGGCGGTGGTGAGCAGTTGGGCGGCGACCTCGGGGCCGACGCCGAACAGGGCGCTGGTGCGGGGTGCTGCCTTCGTGACGATGGGTGCCACCTGGCGGTCAAGGGTGGTGATCTCGTCGGTGAGGGCGGTGACTCGGCGGGCGAGTCCGGCCAGGGCGGCGGCGGTGGCGTGTTCGGGCTCGTGGAGTTTGGCTGGGTCGTAGGTCAGGACCGAGGCCTGAAGCGCCCCGGGGCCATCCTGCTGGCCCGCAAGCCCCAGCACCCCTGACTGCGGACCCCCGGCTCTAGCACGAAACGCCTACCTAGCGGCCACGTCGTACCGGCAGGCATTGACGAAGCTGCGCACCTGGGCATCAGCCGGTATGGTCCGGGCCTATGGGACAGGGGATGGCCGATCCGACCGACATCCGGCAGGATCACGAGCGGTTCGCGCTACGCAGCACCCTGCTCGTCCCCGCTCCCGCTGAGCAGGCGTACGAGGTGTTCACCAGGAACCTCGCCGACTGGTGGGTGACCGAGTACACCTGGTCCGGGCCGGCCCTGCTCGCCGAGTTGGGCATGGAGCCCCGGGCCGGCGGGATGCTCTACGAGGTCGGCCCCTATGGCTTCCGCAACGACTGGGGGCGGGTGCTGACCTGGGATCCGCCCCGCCGGCTTGTCTTCACCTGGCAGATCGGGGCGGATCGCGCCCCGGTGCCCGACCCGGCGCGGGCCAGCGAGGTCGAGGTGCTCTTCACCCCGGACGGGCCCGGCACGCTGGTCGAGGTCGCGCATCGGCACTTCGACCGGCACGGCGCCGCCGCGGAGGGCTACCGGCAGGCGCTGACCGCCGGCTGGCACGAGCTGCTCTCCCGCTACGCCGCGACCGTGGTCCACCGCCCGGCGTGAGGGGAACGGGCCGGGCCGCGATTCCCAGCGGTGACGGTCAGGCGGCCCGGTGGCGCAACGTGGCCACCGTCGAACCGGCGAGGGTGAGCAGGCACTCCGGCAAGAGTCCGTCGGCCGCCGCCGCACCGAACAGCGCCTGGCCGGTATCCAGGTCGGAGTTCGCGTACGCGCTGACGAAGCGGGCCACCCACCGGGCGTCGTACCCGGCCTGGTCGATGCCGGGGAAGTCGAGCGCACACGCCCCGGGCGGCACCGGATCGCCGACCATCGTCGCGGCCAGGCACCATGCCACGCCGTACGCGCCGGCGAGGCCGGCCCGGTCGACCACGGCGTCGAAGGTTCCCACCACGGCGTCGGAGTCCCCGTCGAGCGCCGAGCGGAGGATGGCAGCGGCGTCGTCGAACGTCTGCTGTGGCGAGTCGGTCACCCACCGCACGGTAGGGGTGCCGGTCAAGGAACCACCTTTGACTACTCTCCGTACACGGCGAAGGCGGCCTGCGGATAGACAGACCTCCACGGTCCCGCTGCCCAGCCTGGCGCGCTAGTCTGCGCAGGACCTTCGCCGGAGGAAGGACGACGATGCACATGTCACGCGGGTCGCGGACGGCCATTCTGGCTGCCTGCGCCACGGCCCTGCTCGCCACCAGCGCCTGCGGGAACGACCAGCCCGAGGAGGCGACCACCCAACAGGTGCGCCTCTACGGCACGGACGGCAACATGAACAACTCGTTCCCGGAGGAGTTGGAGGACCATGCCGATCTGGTCAACGGCATGAAGGGCACCACGCCGCTCACACCGCTGCCCGAGAACTTCAAGAAGCGGCTACTGTCCGTGGACCCGAAGCTGAACAGCTACGTCTACGCCGCCGAGGCGTACGACGCCGTGGTGATCAGCGCGCTCGCGGCACAGCTCGCGGGCACCACCGACCCGGCGGAGATCGCCAAGCAGATCGTGGGCGTCACCAACGGTGGAACGCCCTGCGGGACGGTGAGCCAGTGCCTGCGGCTGGCCCGGGACGGGAAGGACATCGAGTACCGCAGCGCCTCGATCACCCGAGCCGGCTTCACCGACGCGGGCGAGCCGGCCACCGCCAGCTACGCCACGCTGCACTTCGACGGGCAGCAGCTCAACGACGCCAAGTCGGAGTTCGTCGGTGCCGGCGACGAGTCGGCGGCGAGCACCAAGGCGCCGCCGAAGGGCACGAAGGAGTCTGTCGGATCGCCGAGTGGCGCGCCGCTCGTCTTTGGCGGGCTGCTGCCCAAGACCGGTGACCTGGCAAACGCCTACCCGCCGCTGGGTGCCGGCGCGGCGCTGGCGATCAAGGAGATCAACGCCGCCGGCGGGGTGCTCGGCGAGGACGTGGTCTGGATCGACGGCGACGACGGCACCAACCCGACGGTCGCCAAGACCACTGTGGCCAGCCACATCGATGCCGGGGTGCATGTGATCATCGGTGCCGGCGGCTCTGGAATCTCCGCCGCCGTGCTGGACGATGTGGTCGACGCCGGTTTGATCCTCTTTTCTCCGTCGAACACCGCCGCGAGCCTGACCGACGCGGACGACAAGGGCCTCTACTTCCGCACCGCCCCGTCGGACGGCCTCCAGGGCCGGGCGCTGGCCGACGTGATCCTCCGGGACGGCCCGCACAAGATCGCGATCGTGGCACGCAAGGACTCCTACGGCGAGGGCCTCCAGGACATCGTCCGGGCCGAGCTGGAACGGGCCGGGTTCGGCGGCGACCGGGTGAAGCTGCTCGGCTACGAGCCCGGTGAGGGCACCGACGCCCCGCCGATCGATTTCGCCGACGGTGCCAAGCAGATCAAGGAGTTCGGCGCCGACGCCGTACTGGTCATCGGGTTCGACGAGTCCGCCGCGGTGGTCCGGGCACTCGCGGACGCCAACGTACCGCTGGCGGCGCTGGGCCGCTGACCTGCCTGACGCCGACGGCCGCACCGGATGTCCGGTGCGGCCGTCGCGGTTTCACGGAGGGCCTCAGCGACCGCGCCGCCGCTCCAGGAACTCCGTCATCCGGCGGCGCTTCTCCTCGTCCTCGAAGAGCACCGCCTGGCTGACCAGGTCCAGGTGCGGGTGCGCGGCGGGCGGGGCGTCGACGGCCAGCTTGGTCAGCCGCAGCGCCAGAGCCGACCCCTTGGCCATCTCGTCGATCAGGTCGTGGGCCGCCGGCAACAGCTCGTCCGGGGTGGTCACCGCCCGGTTGACCAGGCCGATCCGCAGCGCCTCGGCGGCGTCCACCCGCCGCCCAGTGAACAGCAGTTCCTTGGCCCGGGCCTCGCCGACCAGCGCCGGCAGCCGGTGGGTCGCGCCGGCACCGGCGAGGATGCCCAGCCGCACCTCCGGCTGCCCGAAGACCGCCCGCTCCGTGCACACCCGCAGATCGCAGGCGTACGCCAGCTCGGCGCCACCGCCCAGCGCCGGGCCGTCGACGGCGGCCACGGTCGGCATCGGCAACGCGCGGATCCGGGCGAAGGCGGCCAAGTTGATGGCGGCGAGCGCGTCCAGCCGCCCCCGATCGCGCAACTGGGCGATGTCGGCGCCGCCGGCGAAGATCCCGTCGGTGCCGCCGGTCAGCAGCAGCATCCGGGGCCGGGCCTCCAGCTCGGCGCAGACCTCGTGCAGCGCGGCGATGAGGTCGGCGTCGATGGCGTTGCGCTTCTCCGGCCGGTCCAGGGTCACCACCAGCCGGTCCGGGCGCTCCTCGACGCGCAGCCCGCTCACCCCGCCGCTCCCGTCGCCGACTCGCTCCCGTCCGGACCGGGCAGCTCGGTGCCGCCCGAACGGACGCCGTCGGTCCAGCGGTAGAAGCCCTGCCCGGACTTCTTGCCCAGCCGGCCCGCGGCGACCAGCTCTATTAGCAGCGGCGGCGGGGCGAACCGATCCCCGTACGCCGCCTGGAGCGTACGGGCGATGTCGAGTCGTACGTCCAGACCGACCAGGTCGGTCAGCTCCAGCGGCCCGATCGGGTGCCGGTAGCCGAGCACCATGGACTTGTCGATGTCGGCTGGGCTGGCCACCCCGTCGGCGAGCATCCGGATCGCCTCCAGACCGAGCGTCACTCCGAGTCGCGACGTGGCGAAGCCCGGCATGTCGCGTACCACGACCGGGTCCTTGCCCAGCCGGCCGGCGAGCGCGACGGCCGCGTCGGTGGTCTCCGGCGCGGTGGCCGGCCCGACCACGATCTCCAGCAGGGTCATGGCCCAGACCGGGTTGAAGAAGTGCAGCCCGCAGAAGCGCTCCGGCCGCGCCAGATCCCGGGCGAGGTCGGTGATGGGGATGCTGGAGGTGTTGCTGCCCAGCAGCGCCGGTCGCAGCGCCTCCGCGTCGGCCAGGACGGCCCGCTTCAGGTCGAGTCGCTCCGGTACCGCCTCCACGATCACGTCCGGTGCCCCGGCGACCTCGGCGAGCCCGGCTCGAAGGGTGACCCGTTCCCGGTTGGTGGCAGCCTGCTCGGCGGTCAGCTTGCCGCGCTGCACGGCACGGTCCCACAACTGGGCGAGCCGCTCCAGGGCCGCCGCACCACGGGCCCGGTCCACCTCGACCAGTTCCACCCCGTATCCGGCGCCAGCCGCCACGTACGCGATACCGAGGCCCATCGTGCCGGCCCCGACCACGACAAACCGCTCAGTCATCGCCGCACCACCGCAAAGTGACGATGACACGCCCGCTGGCACCGCCGACGCGCGGGATCGCCGCCACGCCGGAGCCAGCCCGTACGCTCCGCTCAGTCATGGTGCGACCCTATGCAGCACCGACTGCGGCCCGATGCGTGGGGGCGGGCGAGATCGGGTACAGACCGCCGACAACCAAGGGAAGGGACGAGCAGATGAGCCAGGCACCGGAGACCGCCGGCGGCGCGGGCACCGAGGAGACCGTCGAGACTCGCGGCGACGAGCGCGTCGAACTGCTGCGCGCCGACACCAACAACGACGGCCGCACCGACGTGTGGGTGGTCGACACCGACGGTGACGGCAAGGCCGACCTGTTCCAGTTCGACACCGACGGCGACGGCAAGGTGGACGTCACGATGGTCGACATCGACGAGGACGGCCAGCCGGACGAGGTCGTCAACGGCGACGGCGGCCTTCCCCCGGAGCAGCTCCCCCCGACGATCCAGCTCTGACGCGACGACGGGCCCCTTGCCAGCGCCTCGGAGATGGCAAGGGGCCCTTGTCCACACCTGCGCCACGTCAAATCCTTCACGCTATCCAGCCACTCAGTCAGCCGTACCGCCCTTATCCTGGGCGGCGTGACCATGTTGGATCGCCTCTCAGCCGAGAAGTACATCCTCCTCACGACCTTCCGGAAGGACGGCCGGGCGGTGCCGACCCCGGTCTGGGCGGTCCGCGACGGCGACGCCCTGGCTGTGTGGTCGGCGGCGGACGCCGGCAAGGTGAAGCGGATTCGCCGCAGCGGGGAGGTCACGGTGGCGCCGTGTGACGTACGCGGACGACCTCGTGGCGCGGCGGTGCCCGCCCGAGCGAGCCTCTACGACCCTGGGGCGACCGATCGCATCCGCAGCCTGATCAAGCAGAAGTACCGGGTGATCGGCCGGCTGAGCCTGCTCGGCAGCCGGCTGCGCCGTGGTGAGGGTGGCACGGTGGGGATCCGGGTCGAGCTGACCGCCTGAGCGGCGCTGGCGCGCCCGGAGCCGGCATGCCGCCGCCACGGCGGCCCCGGCGACACCACGGCGCCTGGGGGGCCGCGCCCGTTCCGGCGTGTCCCGGACATGCCGAAGGGCGGCGGATGGGATCCGCCGCCCTTCGGGAAGTTCTGCTATCTGCCAGCCGGTCAGTCCCCCTGGCGCTGCTGCGGGATCTGCCCCTGCAGCAGTGCCCTGACCTCGGACTCCCGATAACGGCGGTGGCCGCCGAGAGTCCGGATGGCGCTAAGTTTGCCAGCCTTCGCCCAGCGGGTCACCGTCTTCGGGTCGACACGGAACATCGACGCCACCTCGGCCGGTGTGAGTAGCGGCTCTGGTTCGTGCGTTCGCGATGCCATCGGTCACTCCTCCACATGTATAGACATCGGCCGGGGTCCCGCCGGCCGACGCGTCTCCCATGGTCCGGCTAGTCCCCGATGTCCGACATGGGCCGAACGGCCGAACGTCCCTAGACGGACGGATGAACCATGCCCGATTTATACGACTTTTACACGCCAGAAAGTACCTTATTCGGACTCATGATCACGGTTCGTGATGCGTCAACTACGAAGGCACCTCGCGTTCCAGTCCCAATTCAGGACAACGAGGACCAGGAAACGCCCTAGTTACACCGCTCCAGGAGTTGCACGGCGCGCCAGCGAGCGACGAGTTTGTCGTACGCCGTGGACGCCTCCTCCGCCTCACCCCGGGACAGCCCGGCGAGCCCGGCCGCGACGAGTTCCGGCGAGTCGTCGGCGGCCAGCGTCTCGTCCGAGAGCAACTCCACCAGCCCGCCGTAGTCCAACTCGACCACGGACCGCGGATGGAACTCCTCCAGCCACCGGGCGGCCTCCTCGACCGCATCCGTGATCGGCGCCTCGCCGACCGACTTCCGCAGCACCGACAGCGCCCGGGACGACCGGCGACGGGCCTTGGAGATCTCCGTCCGGAACCGCAGCGAGCGACGCTCGGGTGCGGTCACGTGGTTGCGTTCCTGTGCCTCGAACAGCACGAACCAGCGCAGCGGCACACCCCAGGTCGCGATCTGCTCGTGCACCCGGGGCACGCCGTGCTCCAGCACCCGGGCCCCGCTGCGCCAGTCCTCCACCACCGCCTTGGCCTGCCCGGCCAGCACCGGCGGGACGAACGCGTCGGCCAGCACCGGCGGCACCCCGTCGCGCGCGCTCAACGCGGCCTCGGCCACCCGGATCCGCAGGTTCCACGGGCATACCAGCAGCGTCTCGTCGGTCTCCAGCACGTACGCCTCGTCCGGCAGGTCGGGCAGCCGGGTCCAACCGGCGCCCAGCGCCTCGATCACCGAGGTTCGCTGCCGGCCGGGCCCCTCCACCGGCGCCACCGCCCGCCCCTGCTCGACGTAGCGCCGCCAGTACGACTGACGGTCCCGATCGAAGGCGGTCAGCGGCTCGTACACGCGCAGGTATGAAGCGAAGAGCGACGGCACTGCGCGATCCTCCCACGAACCGCGAGCAGAGGGTTGCTCGGCGCCACCCCGGGACTGCGCTCCGGCGCCTGCCGGAGCGGCGGGCAGTCCCGGCGGAAGACGGCGCCGCGGGCTGCCCGCAGGGCGGGACGGTACCGGCGGGAGGGCGGCGCGGCGGCGGCCGATACTAGGCTCGCAGCACCGGCAGCATCCCCGCCGGCGCACACCAGGTCCGCGTCCCACAAGGACGCCCGCCGTCACAGGAGCCAGCCATGGGCGTTTTCGCCACCACCGACGACCCCGAGTCCACGGGGCATGAGCAGGTCGTGTTCTGCCAGGACAAGCAGACCGGCCTCAAGGCGATCATCGGGATCTACTCCACCGCGCTCGGCCCCGCGCTCGGTGGCACCCGCTTCTACCCGTACGACAGCGAGGAGGCCGCCCTCGCCGACGTGCTCGACCTGTCCCGCGGCATGGCGTACAAGAACGCCCTGGCCGGCCTGGACCTCGGCGGCGGCAAGGCGGTCATCTGGGGCGACCCGGAGCAGATCAAGAGCGAGGCGCTGCTGCGCGCGTACGGGCGCTTCGTGCAGTCGCTGGGCGGCCGGTACTACACCGCCTGCGACGTCGGCACCTACGTGGCGGACATGGACGTGATCGCCCGGGAGACCCGGTACGTTACGGGCCGCAGCGTCGAGCACGGCGGGGCCGGCGACTCCTCGATCCTCACGGCGTGGGGCGTGTTCCAGGGCATGCGGGCGGCGGCCGAGCACGTCTGGGGCGTGCCGACGCTGCACGGCAGGCGGGTCGGCGTCGCCGGCCTGGGCAAGGTCGGCAGGTACCTCGTCGGCCACCTGCTCGACGACGGCGCCGAGGTGGTCGCGACCGACGTGAACCCACGCGCGCTGGAATGGGCGCGTACCAACCACCCCCAGGTCACCCTGCTCGACGACGTGACCGCGCTGGTCGCCGCCGACATCGACGTGTACGCCCCGTGCGCCCTCGGCGGCGCGCTGGACGACAACACGGTGGCGGCGCTGCGCGCGAAGGTGGTCGCCGGTGCGGCCAACAACCAGCTCGCCCACCCGGGCGTCGAGAAGCTGCTCGCCGACCGGGGCATCCTCTACGCGCCGGACTACGTGGTGAACGCGGGTGGCGTGATCCAGGTCGCAGACGAGATCGAGGGCTTCGACTTCGAGCGGGCCAAGCTGCGGGCCACCCGGATCTACGACACCACCCGGGAGATCCTCCGGCTCGCCGACTCTGACGGCGTCCCGCCGGCCGTGGCGGCGGACCGGCTGGCCGAGCGGCGGATGGCCGAGATCGGCCGGCTGCGCACGATCCACCTGCGCTGACGGCGCGCCGCCGGGGGCGGGCCGGTTGGCCCGTCCCCGGCGGCCGGCTCTGGCTGGGGCGGGGCGCGTATGGCGGTGGCGGCACGCGCAGTCCGCCAGTCCGACGCGTCCGGGCGCTAAGCTGAAGATACGACGCGTTCGTGGAGATTTGCCCCGTGTCACGACCGTTCCCGGCATCACTCCTTACCGGGTACAATGGGTGACGACCGCACGACCGCAACGCGCGGGGGCGGTCGACGGTAACCCGAGGTGCCGAACGGTGGCATCCCCATGTACCGTAAGAGCCACGAGAGATGCCTGACGTCATCGGGGCCCGCCTTCGGGCTGCCCCGCATTCTGTGCGAGGGGGTCGAGCCATGGGGCGCGGCCGTGCTAAGGCCAAGCAGACAAAGGTGGCCCGGGAGTTGAAGTACCACTCCCCGAACACCGACCTCGCCGCCTTGCAGCGAGAACTCGGCGGCAGCGGTAAGTCGGACCGCAACTTCGACGACGACTACAAAGAGTACGTCGACGACGACGAGGACCACGCCGAGGACGACCCAGACAACTGGGTCCGTCCGACCCGCTGACCCCCGGTCACATCTGAGCACGCGGTAACTCCCCGCGTGCTCACGCATGTGCCCGCTACCCGGCGGCGGCGTACCATCCGACGATCCAAGAGACTGTCGGGAAACCCTGGGGCGAGCGAGGCGGAGCCCAGGCGGCGATCCGGCAAGGCGGAGATCGTTCCGGATACAACACCGGTATCCGGAACGATCTCCAACGCCGCCGGTCGTCGGCTGGACTCGCCGCAGCCGCCGCAAGGCTTCCCGACAGTCTCTACAGGGCCTGCCACGCCCGGACGATGCTCCGACGGTGCGGCGGGCCCCTGGGTACCCGCAGGTCAGCGGGGTCGGTTGTTCCAGTTGTAGAACGTCGGGATGTTCTCGAAGTGGTTCCAGGCGCAGACCGCGCTGGCGCCGTCGCCACCCGCCACCTCCGCCCGCAGCCGTCGCGCCGCCTCGGCCTCGTGGAGCAGGGCGGTGAGCCCGGAGGCGACCTCCCGCACCCGGTCGGCGACCCGGTCGGGCTCGTCTCCCGTCATGTGCTCAGGCTCCCGGTGACTGGTGGTCTCGGGCATGCTCCAACACTCCCTCCAGTAGGCGGATCTTGCTGTTGCGGCAGTGCTCGGTTTCCGTACCGTCGAAACGCCCCAGCTCGAAGTAACGGTTGGCCGCGTGGCCTCCGCCACAGAAACCGAAGTATGGGCAGGACGACCGGCACGCCTCCACCCCGGCCATGAACTCACCGACCCAGGTCGTACGCTCCGCGTCGGCGAGGATCGCGTGCAACGGGGTGGTGAGCACGTTCCCGCTGGTGAAGTCGCCGTAACGGGGGTCGGTGAAGCCGGCCAGTTCGGGCGACAGCACGACGACCGAGCCGTCGTACGCCACGGTCGGGATCGGGTCGAGCCGGCGGGGCAGGAGCTCGTCCGCCGTACCGTCCAGCACCGCAGCGGCGTACCGCAGCGACCACTCGACCTCCCGTAGATGAATCCTGGGATCCCGCCGCCACGCCGCGAGCAGCTCGGCCCAGAACCCGGTCACGGTGGTGGCGTCGTGGGAGTTGTCCCGGGTGTTGACCCCCTCGGTCTCCTCGATGTTCACACCGAGCACCTCGCAGCCGAGGTCGAGGCAGTAGTCGTACAGCTCGGTCGCGCGGCCCGGCACCGGATCGTTCACCACCGCGAGCGCTGAGAACGGCAGCCCGTGCCGGCGCAGTGCCGCCACCCCGCGGACGATCCGGTCGTACGCCGGCCGGCCGGCTCGGGTGACCCGATCGCCATTGCGCTCCCGGGGCCCGTCCACGCTCACGCTCACCCGCATCTGGTGCGCGGCGAAGAACTCGCACCACGCGTCGTCGATCAACGTGGCGTTGGTCTGGACGTGGTGCTCCACCTCGGGCCCGAACGGCGCCATCAGAGCGGCCAACTGCTCCCGACCGGCGGCGAGCGGTTCCCCGCCGTGCCAGACCACCGAGAACCGCCCCGCCGTCGTCCACCGGTTCACCGAGACGGCCACCGCTTCGGCGACCGCGAGCGGCATCCGTCGGTCGGCGGCCCGCAGCGGCAGGTAGCAGTACGCGCAGTCGAGATTGCAGAGGGTGGTGGGCTGCATCACGACGTACGACGGGACGGTGGCCAGGCCCCGCATCCCGGGCAAGGACCGTCCCCGCGCAGCCATCGCCCTCCTCCGTGACGGTTGAAGGGCTGCCGGGCACACCCGACACGGGCGCCCCCCACAGCTCTGAGGATGCCCTTCAGGCTAGGCGGCGGCGGCCACTCGGGTGAACCCCTGATCAGGTGCTTGGACGATTACCGACGTGTGATCACCCGCGGGTGTGCTGGCCGACCATCTGCACCTCGCCGGTGCCCTCGATGATCTCGCCGACCTGCCAGGCGTCCACGCCACGGCCGGTCAGCGTGGCCAGGGCGCGGTCCGCGTCCTCGGCCGAGACGATCGCGAACATGCCGACGCCCATGTTGAAGGTCGCCTCCATCTCCGGGTCCTCGATCCGCCCCTTGGACTGGATCAGGTCGAAGATCGGCTGCGGCTTCCACGTCGAGCGGTTGACCACCGCGTCCACGTGCTCCGGCAGGATCCGCACCAGGTTGCCAGGGATGCCGCCGCCGGTGACGTGGGCCAGGGCCCGTACCTCGGCCTCGGCGATCAGCTTGAGGCAGTCCTGCGCGTAGATCTTGGTGGGGGTGAGCAGTTCCTCGCCGAGGGTGCGCTGCCGGCCGAAGTCGTCGATCACGACGTCCAGCCGCATCCGACCGGCGCCGAGCAGCACGTGCCGGACCAGCGAGTAGCCGTTCGAGTGCAGGCCGGACGAGCGCATGGCGATCACCACATCGCCGACCTCGACCCGCTCCGCGCTGAGGATCTCGCTCTCCTCCACCACGCCGACGCCGGTGGCGGAGATGTCGTACTCGTCCGGGCGCAGCACGCCCGGGTGCTCGGCGGTCTCCCCGCCGAGCAGCGCGCAGCCCGCGTACCGGCAGCCGTCGGCGATGCCGGCGCCGATCTCGGCGACCTTGTCCGGCACGACCTCACCGGTGGCGATGTAGTCCAGCAGGAACAGCGGCTCGGCGCCGCAGGCGACGAGGTCGTCGACGACCATCGCGACCAGGTCGATGCCGACCGTGTCGTGGATGTCCATCTGCTGGGCGATCACCAGCTTGGTGCCGACGCCGTCGGTGGAGGAAGCCAGAATCGGGTGCTTGTACTTCGTGGTGTCCAGCCGGAACAGGCCAGCGAAGCCGCCGAGGTCGCCCATCACCTCCGGCCGACGGGTCTGCTTCACCTTGGACTTGAGCAGCTCCACCGCACGGTCGCCCGCCTCGATCGACACGCCGGCGTCCGCGTAGGAGACCGAGCGTTTGCGAGCCGGACGGCCGGTGCCGGCCGTCCAGGGCTGACGGTCCCCGCCAGCGCCGATCGGGCTGCTTCCTGCGCCGCTGCGCTCGGACACGTGCGTCACGGTTCTCCCCTTTGTGGTTCTCGGCTGCCGCGTCGGACGGTGACCGGCGCCGCAGCCGGGTGGTGCTACGGGCGGTGTGTGGTCGCCGACATTTCCAGGTCGGAGCGCGGCGGGCGGGCCGAGCCGAAGTTGTCGTCGCCCGGAGCGGCGACGAGCTGCTCGGCGGTGTCGGTGACGTCGGCCGCGTTCTGTGCGACCCGACGGCCGATGCCTTCGAGCACGTGCTTGCCGATCAGATTGCCGACCGGAAGCTCGATCGGGTACTCCCCATCGAAACACGCCCGGCACAGCCGGGTCTTGGGCTGCTCGGTCGCGGCGATCAGGCCGGACAGCGAGACGTAGCCCAGGCTGTCCGCGCCGATCGAACGCCGGATGCCCTCGTTGTCGAGGCCGTTGGCGAGCAGTTCGGCGCGGGTGGCGAAGTCGATGCCGTAGAAGCAGGGCCAGGAGACCGGCGGCGAGGAGATGCGTACGTGCACCTCCACCGCGCCGGCCTCGCGGAGCATCCGCACGATGGCGCGCTGGGTGTTGCCCCGGACGATGGAGTCGTCGACCACCACCAGGCGCTTGCCCCGTACGTTCTCGCGCAGCGGGTTGAGCTTGAGCCGGATGCCGAGCTGGCGCAGCGTCTGCGACGGCTGGATGAAGGTACGCCCGACGTACGGGTTCTTCACCAGGCCGGCGCCGTAGGTGATGCCGGACTCCTCGGCGTAGCCGATCGCGGCCGGCGTGCCCGACTCGGGCACCGGGATGACCAGGTCGGCCTCGACCGGGTGTTCCTTGGCCAGCTGGCGACCGATCTGCACCCGTGCCGAGTGCACGTTGCGACCGGCGATGGTGGCGTCCGGGCGGGCGATGTAGACGTACTCGAAGAGGCAGCCCTTGGGCTCGGGGGCGGCGAACCGGGTGGACCGCAGCCCGTCGGCGTCGATCGCGATCAGCTCGCCGGGCTCGATCTCGCGGACCACGCTCGCGCCGACGATGTCCAGGGCGGCGGTCTCGCTTGCCACCACCCAGCCCCGCTCCAACCGGCCGAGCACCAGGGGGCGTACCCCGTGCGAGTCACGTGCGGCGTACAGCGTCGACTCGTCCATGAAGACGAAGCTGAACGCGCCGCGCAGCCGCGGCAGCACCTCCAGCGCGGCGGCCTCGACGGAGAGATCCGGACGGCTGGCCAGCAGCATGGTGACCAGCGAGGTGTCGTTGGACGAGCCGTCGGCGGTCAGGCCACGCTCGGCCACCTCGCGCTGCAACTCGGTGGTGTTGACCAGGTTGCCGTTGTGGGCCAGCGCGATCGTGGTGCCCGAGCTGGTGGACCGGATGGTCGGCTGGGCGTTCTCCCAGGTCGAGGCACCGGTCGTCGAGTACCGGGTGTGCCCGATCGCGACGTGCCCGCGCAGGCTGGCCAGCGTCGGCTCGTCGAAGACCTGGGCCACCAGGCCGAGTTCCTTGTAAACCACCACGCCGGAGCCGTCGCTGACCGCGATCCCGGCCGCCTCCTGCCCCCGGTGCTGCAACGCGTACAGCCCGAAGTAGGTCAGGTTGGCGACCTCTTCCCCCGGGGCCCAGACACCGAAGACACCACACGCGTCCTGGGGGCCGGGTCGTTGGGGATCAAGGTCGTGGCTCAGCCGGCCGTCGCCTCGGGGCACCTGCCGCTCCCTCTTGCTGGACTGGCCTGGCCTGGCGGAACCGCTGGGGCTGCTCCGCACTGCGCGGCCGGGACCACACTGTCGTCGCCTGACAGTGTACGCGAATCCATGTCGCCACATACAGTCACATCGTCACCGCTTTCTGTCAGCAGCAACAGGCGTCACCCCAGTTCGAGCGGCAGATACGCGGACAGGTCCGCGCGGATCCCGCTGGCCCGTACGCGACCCTCCGTGACCGCCTGACCCCAGTCGAGTCGCCCGGAAGCCAGTTCGAGCCAGGTTGCCGGATCCATCTCGACCGTGTTCGGTGGCGTACCACGGGTGTGTCGCGGCCCCGGTACGCACTGAACTACACCGTAAGGTGGGACACGCACCTCCACCGATCGGCCGGGGGCACGATCCGCGAGGATGGTCAACAGGGCCCTGACCGCCTCACGAAGCACCGGCCGTTCGGGCGCACGTCCCTCATCGAGCGCCTTCAGCGCTGCGGCGATAGAGGCCGACTTATCGTACGGAGAGGACACGACGGGACGATACGGCGTGACGGCGTCACGCGTCACGCTGGCCCTGGGTCGCGCCGATCCGCCCCGACAAGGCATAGTTGCCGACGGCGTATTCGTACCGTGATGTTCCCCCGCTCGGCACCCGCCAGTCAGGGGAGGTCAGTTCGGAAGGCGGTGGACGTGTCAACACACCGACGAGCCTGGCAAAAGCGGGCCGGTGTGGTCGTGGCGCTGGTTGTCGGTGCCTTGCTCGCCGTCCCCGCCACACCCGCCCTCGCCGCACCGAGCGTCAACAACGTGTCGGCCTCCCCGAGCGCGGTGGAAGCGGGCAAGACCACCACGGTGAGTTATTCGCTCAGCTTCGAGGAGGGCTCAGTCCCTGCGGACGTCACCGTCACCTCGAACAACAGGAGGCTGAGCTGCGTCGATGGCTGCGAGCGCAGGCGGGTCGACTCCAACGGCACGTTCCAGGCGACTTTCCGACTCGCCAATGACGCTTCCAATGGATCGGCCACCATCACCGTCAAGGCCGTCGACTCCCAGGGAGTGATCCGGCAGACGGAAGAAGCATCGACCACCGTAACGATGATTGCCGCAGCGCCGCCGACCACGGAGGCGCCGCAGACGCCGCAGACGGTGCGGTCGATCTCCGGCCGGGTCGTGAACCAATCCGGCGAGGCGGTGCCGGGCGCGTACGTCCTACTCAAGGACAGCGCCGGCAAACAGCGGAACACCACCAGCAACAACGCCGGCAACTTCCAGTTCACCGGCACCGAGGACAACCCCATCGCCCCGGGACGGATCGACATCGGGGCGAGCGCAAACAACGTCAACGGCGTCTCGAACTTCAACGCCAGCGCGGGCCAGAGCATCACCGGGCGGCGGATCGTCCTGCCGATCCAGGCGTCGACCAGCCCGAGCGCCACTCCGTCGGCGACCGAGTCGGCGGTGCCCACCGAGGACCCGTTCGCCGATGAACTCACCGACGAGGAAGAGGACACCGCCGGCGAGAGCGTCGCGGCCCAGACCCCGGCCGGGAACGAGGACTCCGGCGGCTTCGGCAACTGGCTGCTGATCCTGCTGGGCGGCCTCTTCGTGGCCGTCGGTGTCGGCACGATCGTGCTGCTCTGGATGAAGCGCAAGGAGAACGAGGACGCCGAGACCGAGGGCGACGCCCCGGCGGGCGCGCCGGCCGGCGCGGTCCCAGCGGCCCGGGGCTCGTTCGCGGGTGCGGACGACCAGACCCGGGTGGTGAACCGGGTCGGCTCCGCGCCGGATCCGACCATGGTCGGTGGCCCCGGGATGAGCAACGCGCCGACGATGATGCACCAGCCGGTCGTCGACGACGTCCCGCCGGACCCGTACGGCGCCCCTCCGCAGTCGTACGGCGCCGGGACAGGGTCGGGGCAGGGCTGGTCCGGTGGCGGCTACGGCGACGAGCCCGGCGGCTACGGAGCCCCCGGCTACGGCAACGCCCCCGCCTCCGGTGGCGGCTATGGCAACGCCCCTTCGTCCGGTGGCGGTTACGGCAACAGCCCGTCCTCGGGTGGTGGCTACGGCAGCCGCGACTACGGCGCCGGCAGCGGCGGGTCGGACTACCCGCCGGCTGGCGCCGGTGCCGGCTACGGCGACCGGTACGACGAGCCGACCGGCCGCTACACCGGTGACGAGACCCGCTACCCCGCCCCCGCCGACCCGTACGCGACCGGCCTGTACGAGCCCGGCGCGGGCCAGGGCTACGGCCAGTCCGAGCCCACTGGCGGCTACGGCCAGTCCGAGCCGACCGGCTACGGCCGCAACGAGCCGGCTGGCGGCTACGGCCAGGGCGACACGACGCGCGGGTACGGGCAGGGCGAGCCCACTGGCGGGTACGGGCAGTCCGAGCCCACTGGCGGTTACGGCCAGTCCGAGCCGACCGGCTACGGCCGCAACGAGCCGGCTGGCGGCTACGGCCAGAACGACGCCGCCGGAGGCTACGGGCAGGGCGAGCCGACCGGCGGGTTCGGCCAGAGTGACGCCCCCGGCGGGTACGGCCAGAATGGCGCCAGCGGGGGTTACGGCCAGAGCGAACCCACTCGGGGCTACGGGCAGGGCGAACCGGGCGGCGGCTACGGTCACGGCGCGGAACCGGGCGGCGGCTACGGCCAGGAGCCCGCACAGCAGCGCGGCGGTTACGACACCACCGGCTACAACGACCAGGGCCGCTACGACCAGGGTGGTGGCTACGGCCAGAGCGGCGGAGGCTACGGCCAGGAGCCCCCGCAGCAGCGCGGTAGCTACGACAACACCACCTACGACCCGGGCGGCTACGGCCAGAGCGGCGGAGGCTACGGCCAGGAGCCCCCGCCGCAGCAGCGCGGCGGCTACTACGGCGACCCGGCGCAGACCCCCCGTTCCCGGCCGGACGGCCCGGCCCAGGATCGCGGCGGTCGCCGGCTGGACTGGCTGGACGACTGACTGAGTTAGGGCCTGTGTCGAAGCTCGACCGAGGACTTCGACCAGGCCCCAAACGGTGAGCCCCGCCGGTGCGACCACCGGCGGGGCTCACGTTTGTCAGGCGGCGGAGAAGACGCCCTGACGCAGCAGGGGAACGACCTCGGAGGCGCCGACGCGTACGGCGATCTCGACGTCCTCGGGAAATCCGCCCTCGATCAGCTCACGGCCGGAGACGCTGCCCCGGACCGCCGCCGGCACGTCTGGGGTACTGGCCAGTGCGGCGAGCGCCATCGCCGCCTCCACCGAGAGGCCGCCCGGCGCTCCGGAGAGAGCGTCCAGCACGATGGCGGCGCCGAGCTGGTCCTCCACCGAGGGGCGCAACGAGCCGTCCGGCCATCGTTCACCGGCGGCGACCACGCCGATCGGAGCGGCGGTCGAGCCGTACCCGTGCCGTAGCAGCCAGCGCCCGACGGCGTGGGCGTTACGCAGGTTGGCCGCGACCACCGGATGTCCGGTGGCGCTGGCGGCGGCGCTGATCGCCGAGCCGTCGGGCGAGGGCAGCACCAGGTCCGGCACGACCGGCGCCCGGCTCAGCGCGGCCGGCGACAGTGACCACGGATGTTCCGGGGTGACCTGCCGGCGCCCGGTCGCGGCGACCGCGCCGACCCGGAAGGCGTACTCGGCGGCCTGCTCACCCCAGGGAAACGGATGGACGCGCATCCCGCGCCCGACCGCCACCTCAACGGTGGTGGTGAACGAAAGCACGTCCACCACCACCAGTACCGCGCAGACCCGGCCGAGTTCGGCCGCCCCCGCGAGGCCCCAGTCGAACCGGGCCCCGGATCCGGGTTGGGCGTGGACGGCCGCGGCCAACGCCTCAGCGCTCGTCGGACGCGGGAGGCTGCTCGGTGGCACCCGACTGCGGAGCGCCGGCCTCGGGTTGGCCTTCGGCCGGAGCACCGTGGCCCGCCGGCCCGTCACCGGCCGCAGCCGTCGGGGCGGCAACCGTGCGGACAGGCGGGGTGGCCCGCTCGACCGGCCGGTCGACCGCCTCGGCGGCCGGCTCGCCCGGGTCCGAGCCCGGCGCGGAGGCCTCCGGAGTCGGCTCGGCCTCGGACACGGCGACGTCGACCGCCGGAGGAGCCTCGGCCGCGACACCGGGCGACACCGCCGCGGCGGCCGGCTCGTCCGACACGTTCGGCAACGGCGCCTCGACGGCGTCCGGAGCCGTTACGTCGAACGGCTGCACCCCGCCGAAGAGGCTCGGCAGCGTGCCGGTGTGCGCCTCGCGCAGCTCGTCCAGCCCGATCCGGAACTGGCCGTGCACCTCCAGCGCGCCCCCGGCCGGGTCGGTGACCCCGATCAGCTCCCACGGCACGCCGTGCTCGGCGCAGAGCGCGGTGAACGCCTTCTCGTGGCCGCGCGGCACCGAGGCCAGTACGCGACCGGCGGACTCGCTGAACAGGAAGACGAACGGCATTGAGCCGCCCTCGAACCGTTCCGGCACCGCGATCCGCGCGCCGACGCCGTGCCGCAGGGAGGACTCCACCAGGCTCTGCGCGAGCCCGCCGTCGGAGAGGTCGTGCGCGGAGCTGAGGTGCCCCACCCGGGCGGCATCGGCCAGCAGCCCGGCGAGCTGCTTCTCGCGGGCCAGGTCGACCTGCGGGGGTACGCCGCCGAGGTGCTCGTGGGTCACCCAGGCCCACTCCGAGCCGGACAGCTCCACGTGCGTCTCGCCGAGCAGGAAGAGCTGGTCGTGGTCGCCGCCGGGACGCGGGACGAAGCCCGAGGCGACCCGGTCGGCCACGTTCTCCAGCACGCCGAGCACACCGACCACCGGCGTCGGGTGGATCGCCGCCGCCCCGGTCTGGTTGTAGAAGCTGACGTTGCCACCGGTCACCGGGATGCCCAGCTCGGCGCAGCCGTCGGCCAGGCCGCGTACGGCCTCGGCGAACTGCCACATCACGCCCGGGTCCTCCGGGGAGCCGAAGTTCAGGCAGTTGGTGACCGCGATCGGCGTCGCCCCGGTCACCGCGACGTTCCGGTACGCCTCGGCCAGCGCCAGCTTGGCGCCGTGGTACGGGTCGAGCCGGGCGTACCGGCCGTTGCCGTCCAGCGACAGCGCCACGCCCAGGCCGGTCCGCTCGTCGATCCGGATCACGCCCGAGTCCTCCGGCTGGGCGAGCACGGTGTTGCCCAGCACGTAACGGTCGTACTGCTCGGTGACCCAGGTCTTGTCGGCGAGGTTGGGCGAGGCGATCATGCGCAGCACGGTCGCGCGCAGCGCCTCCGGGTCGACCGGTCGGGGCAGCGTCTCGGCCCGGTCGGCCTGGAGCAGGATCAGGTCGGCCGGCTCGCGCATCGGGCGGGCGTAGACCGGCCCGTCGTCCACCAGCGAGCCCGGCGGCACGTCCACCACCTGCTGGTCCCGCCAGGTGATCAGCAGCCGGCCCGGCTGGCCGTCCGGTTCAGGCGCGGTGACCTCGCCGATCGCGGTGGCCAGCACGCCCCACTTCTCGCAGGTCTTGAGGACCGCGTCGAGGTTGGCCGGCTCGACGACCAGGAGCATCCGCTCCTGCGACTCGCTGGCGAGGATCTCGTGCGGCTCCATCGACGGCTCGCGCAGCGGCACCCGCTCCAGCCAGACCCGCATGCCGGTGCCGGCCGCCGCGGCGGTCTCGGTGAGCGCGCAGGTGAGCCCGGCGCCGCCGAGATCCTGGATGCCGGTGACGAGCTGGGCGTCGTACAGCTCCAGGCAGGCTTCGATGAGCAGCTTCTCGGTGAACGGGTCGCCGACCTGCACGGACGGGCGGCGCTGCTCGCTGCCCTCGGTGAAGGTGGCGCTGGCCAGTACCGAGACGCCGCCGATGCCGTCCCGGCCGGTCTTGGCGCCCATCAGCACGACGACGTTGCCGGGGCCGGCGGCGGCCTTGTTCTGCAGGCGGCTCACCGGCAGGACGCCGAGGCAGAGCGCGTTGACCAGGGGGTTGCCCTGGTAGCACGGGTCGAAGACCACCTCGCCGCCGATGTTCGGCAGGCCGAGGCAGTTGCCGTATCCGCCGACGCCGGCGACCACACCGGGCAGTACCCGGGCGGTGTCGGGGTGCTCGGCGGCGCCGAAGCGCAGCGGGTCCATCACCGCCATCGGGCGGGCGCCCATGGCGAGGATGTCGCGAACGATGCCGCCCACGCCGGTCGCCGCACCCTGGTACGGCTCGACGAAGCTCGGGTGGTTGTGCGACTCGACCTTGAAGGTCACCGCCAACTCGTCGGAGACCCGCACCACGCCCGCGTTCTCACCGATGCCGGCCAGCAGCCGGTCACTCGGCGGCGCCTTCTCGCCGAACTGCCGCAGGTGGACCTTGCTGGACTTGTAGGAGCAGTGCTCGCTCCACATGATCGAGTACATCGCCAGCTCGGACTGAGTCGGCCGGCGGCCCAGGATGTGCCGGATGCGGTCGTACTCGTCGTCCCGAAGCCCCAGCTCGGCGTACGGCTGGAGTTCCTCCGGGGTGCCGGTGGCGCGCGGGACGGTGTCCAGCCCGTCGACCCAGTCGGTGGGCTCCGCCGCGGCGGCGTGCCGGGCCGGGGCTGCCTGCGGCGCGACGGCGGCAGGGCGCGGCTGGACCGGCTGCGCCGGCGCGGCCGGGAATGCCTCCGGGGTCTCCCGTACCGGGTCCGGATGCGTGGTCATGACCTCTCCTCGTTGCGCTCGCCGCCCGACGGGCGGGTGAGCCGACCGATGATCCCGCCGCGGACGGTCACGCCGGCGCCCCCACCAGGTGCTTCAGCACCGAGGTGAAGAAGCCGAGGCCGTCGAGGGAGGGGCCGGTGAGCGCCTCCACCGCGTGCTCGGGATGCGGCATGATGCCGACCACGTTGCCGGCGGGGTTGGTGATCGCGGCGATGTCCCGCTGCGACCCGTTGGGGTTGCCGCCGACGTACCGGGCGACGACCCGGCCCTCGGCTTCGAGTTCGTCCAGCGTCGCGGGGTCGGCGACGTAGCAACCCTCGCCGTTCTTGACCGGGATCAGCACCTCCTGGCCCGGCTGGAAGGCGTTGGTCCAGGCGGTGCCGACCGACTCGACACGCAGGATCTGATCGCGGTTACGGAAGTGCAGGTGCTGGTTGCGGGTGAGCGCGCCGGGCAGCAGGTGGGCCTCGCAGAGGATCTGGAAGCCGTTGCAGATGCCGAGCACCGGCAGGCCCCCGGCGGCGGCGTCCACGATCGTCTCCATCACCGGGGCGAACCGGGCGATGGCGCCGCAGCGCAGGTAGTCACCGTAGGAGAAGCCCCCGGGCAGGACGACGGCGTCCACCCCGTGCAGCGACGGGTCGCCGTGCCAGAGGCGGACCGGCTCCGCGCCGGCGATCCGGACGGCCCGGGCGGCGTCCCCGTCGTCGAGCGAGCCGGGGAACGTCACCACACCGACCCGCGCGGTCACGAGCGGGCGTCCGCGGGCTCGTCGGCCTCGACCAGACGGACGGTGAAGTCCTCGATGACCGGGTTGGCGAGCAGCTTGTCGGCGATCTCCCGGGCCCGGTCCAGATCCGGTTCACCGGTGAAATCGATCTCGATCCGCCTGCCGATCCGAACCGAGGCGACATCGTTGACGCCGAGCCGGGGCAGCGCGTTTGCGACGGCCTGGCCCTGAGGATCGAGAATCTCGGGCTTGAGCATGACGTCGACGACGACGCGAGGCACTGGGCACTCCTGACTGTGTACGCAGTTGGGTGCCGACCCACAACGGGCGAGCGCAGCCAGCCTACCTGGCAGATAGCGCGCTAGACGCACCGGTCGGACGCCGTCAGGGCAGTGCTCGACCCTACCCGCACGGCCCCTTCGGGACCGATACGGGTTCGTTGCGATCCCGATACGGCTTCGTTGCCGGATTTTACGACGGGTCGGGGCGAAAGCCGCCGGGGAGATCCGGCTGTTACATCGCCTTGTTTCAATGAATCTCTTGTGAAACACCTCACCGGGCCCTACGGTACATCGTCAGATGTCGATTTATCGGCGTCGCGGTGACGGACCACCCTCACCCGCCACCGCAGGTCGACCCGGGCAAACCCGGGTCCCCGAACCCCGAAGGAGCCCTACCGTGCGCATCCGATCTCTGATCGCGGTCCTCGCCACAGCCCTGGCCGGCGTACTCGGCGCCAGCTCGGGCGCCGTCGCCGCCCCCGTCAGCCCGTACATCATCGGCGGCGGCACCGTCTCCTCCGCGCCGTGGGCCGCTGCGGTCTTCAGCAACGGCTCGTTCACCTGCTCCGGCACGATCATCGCGCCGCAGTGGGTGCTCACCGCGCGGCACTGCCTCGGCGGCACGATGTCCGTCCGGGTGGGCAGCGTCTACTACGCCTCGGGCGGCGTCACCCGCACCGTCAGCGCCACCTACAGCCGCTACGACCTGGCCCTGATGCGGCTGTCCAGCTCGGTGAGCACCAGCTACGTCAGCCTGGCCAGCAGCAACCCACCGATCGGCTCGACCAACTCGATCTACGGCTGGGGCATGACCTGCTACAGCGGCTGCTCGGCGTCGCCCCAGCTCAAGACCGCGAGCGTCCAGGTGACCAGCAACAGCGCCAGCGACGCGTACGGCGGGCAGGCGATCCGGTCCTCGCGGATCAACGGCAACGCCTGGCGGGGCGACTCGGGCGGCCCGCAGTTCTACAACGGCCTGCAGGTCGGCGTGGCCTCCACCGCCGACGGCGTGACCATCCAGAACTACGGCAGTGTCGCGTACAACCGGGCCTGGATCACCTCGGTGGCCGGTGTCTGACGGTTAGCGCCCAGGGCGGCGCGGATGGTGGGCTACGCGCCCGCCGTCCGCGCCGCGCCGTTTTTCAGCATCCGATCAGGTGAACAAGGCTCATGATGGGCCGCAGTGGTGCCTGCCAGCATCGGAAACGTGCTGGTCGTGACGACGGATCAACTACCCGGCTACGAGATCCGCCAGATCCTCGGCGAGGTGGTCTCATCGATGGCAAGGACCCGCAACCCGTACCGCGAGGGCGTGAAGAACCTGCGCGGTGGCGCGTACGACCCGATGGCGCCGGACAACCTCACCCGGTGGCGTACCGACTCGGTTGCCCGGCTCGGCGAGGAGGCCCGGCGGCTCGGCGCGAACGCCGTGGTGGGGATGCGGTTCGACAGCCGGGACTGCGGCGAGATGTGGATGGAGATCTGCGCGTACGGCACGGCCGTGATCGTGGTGGCCAAGGTGCCCGACGTCATGCCGCCCGACCAGCCCCTGGTCGCCGCCGAAACAGCCCAGGACCCAGCCTTCGCCGAGGAACTCGGTGGCATCGCCGAACCGGCGAGCGCCCCCAACCTCTCCACCGCCGCCGAAACACCCACCCGCGACTCCTAGCCCCACCGCCTTCTGGCGGGGGTGGGCCGACTAGAGGATGGGGGGTGGGGTGTAGGTGGCGGCGTGGGGGTGGGCCTGGACGATCTTGGTGATGCGGGTGGTGACGGCCTGGATCTGGGCGTGGGCGGCGCCCACGAAGGCGGCCCGGTCGGCCACCAGGGCGTCGATCTCGGCGCGGGTCAGGCCCAGGCGGGAGTCGGCAGCCAGGCGGTCGAAGAGATCGTTCTCCGGGGTGCCCTTCTCCCGCATGGCCAGCGCCACCGCGACCGCGTGCTCCTTGATCGCCTCGTGCGCCGCCTCCCGACCGACACCCCGGCGGACCGCCGCCACCAGGATCTTGGTGGTGGCCAGGAACGGCAGGAACCGCTCCAGCTCCCGGTTGATCACCGCCGGGTACGCGCCGAACTCGTCCAGCACGGTGAGGAACGTCTGGAACAGCCCGTCAGCGGCGAAGAAGGCATCCGGCAGGGCCACCCGACGGACCACCGAGCAGGAGACGTCCCCCTCGTTCCACTGGTCGCCGGCCAGTTCGCCGACCATCGACAGGTACCCCCGGATGATCACCGCGAAGCCGTTCACCCGCTCCGACGAGCGGGTGTTCATCTTGTGCGGCATCGCACTGGAGCCGACCTGACCCGGCTTGAAGCCCTCGGTCGCCAACTCCTGGCCGACCATCAGCCGGATCGTGGTGGCCAGCGACGACGGTGCCGCCGCCACCTGCGCCAGCGCGGAGATCACGGCCAGATCGATCGACCGCGGGTAGACCTGACCGACGCTGTCCAGCACCCGGTTGAAGCCGAGGTGCTCGGCCACCCGGCGCTCCAGCTCGGCCACCTTCTCGGCGTCGCCGTCGAAGAGGTCCAACTGGTCGGCCGCAGTGCCCACCGGACCCTTGATGCCCCGCAGCGGGTACCAGGCGATCAGGTCCTCCAGCCGCTCGTACGCGATGATCAGCTCCTCGGCGGCCGACGCGAAGCGCTTGCCCAGCGTGGTGGCCTGCGCCGCGACGTTGTGCGACCGGCCGGCCATCACCACGTCCGCGTACTCGTGGGCGTGCCAGGCCAGCCGGGCCAGCGTCGCCACCACCCGGTCCCGGATCAGCTCCAGCGACCGGCGCACCTGAAGCTGCTCGACGTTCTCGGTGAGGTCCCGCGAGGTCATCCCCTTGTGCACGTGCTCGTGCCCGGCGAGCGCGCTGAACTCCTCGATCCGCGCCTTCACGTCGTGGCGGGTGACCCGCTCCCGCTCCGCGATCGAGGCCAGGTCGACGTCGTCCAACACCCGCTCGTACGCCTCGACCACCCCGTCGGGCACGGGCACGCCGAGTTCCCGCTGGGCCCGGAGTACGGCAAGCCAGAGCCGCCGTTCCAGCCGGACCTTCTCCTCCGGGGACCAGAGGGCGACCAACTCGGGTGAGGCGTACCGGTGGGCGAGCACGTTCGGGATCGTCGTCACGTGCCCATT
The DNA here is from genome assembly GCA_005402585.1 of Micromonosporaceae bacterium KJ-029. Lineage (GTDB taxonomy): Bacteria > Actinomycetota > Actinomycetes > Mycobacteriales > Micromonosporaceae > Micromonospora. Next base: position 352,694 of record BIFP01000068.1, read on the forward strand.
CTCCTGCTCTCGCCGCCCAGCTCCCGACCGGGTCCCGCCGGTCAGCGCTCCAGGATCGCGGTCACGCCCTGGCCGCCGGCCGCGCAGATCGAGATCAGCCCCCGGCCGCTGCCCTTCTCGGCCAGCAACTTGGCCAGGGTGGCCACGATCCGGCCCCCGGTCGCGGCGAACGGGTGCCCCGCGGCCAGCGAGGAGCCGTTGACGTTGAGCTTGTCGGTGTCGATCGCGCCCAGCGGGGCGTCCAGGCCCAGCCGCTCGACGCAGAACTCCTTCGACTCCCAGGCGGCCAGCGTCGCCAGCACCTGCGAGGCGAACGCCTCGTGGATCTCGTAGTAGTCGAAGTCCTGAAGGGTCAGCCCGGCCCGGGCGAGCAGCCGGGGCACCGCGTACGCGGGCGCCATCAACAGCCCCTCGTCGCCGTGCACGAAGTCCACCGCGGCGGTCTCCGACCAGGAGAACCAGGCCAGCACCGGCAGGCTGTGCTCGCGTGCCCACTCCTCGCTGGCCAGCAGCACGGTTGAGGCACCGTCGGTCAGTGGCGACGAGTTGCCGGCGGTCATGGTGGCCTTCTCGGCGTCCGGGCCCTCGCCGCCGAAGACCGGCCGGAGCGAGCCGAGCTTCTCCAGCGTGGTGTCCGGGCGGAGGTTCTGGTCGCGGGTCAGCCCCAGGTACGGGGTCATCAGGTCGTCGAAGAACCCCTTGTCGTACGCTGCGGCGAGCCGCTGGTGCGAGCGCAGCGCCAGCTCGTCCTGCGCCTGCCGGTCGATGTCCCAGCGCAGTGCCGTCTGGGCGGCGTGCTCGCCCATGGAGAGCCCGGTACGCGGCTCGGCGTTGCGCGGGATCTCCGGTTTGAACGGCTGGGCCGGACGCAGCTTCGCGGCGATCCGCAGCCGCTCGCCGAGGGTGCGGGCCGAGTTGAGCTTGAGCAGGGTGCGGCGCAGGTCCTCGTTGACGGCGAGCGGGGCGTCGGAGGTGGTGTCGACGCCACCAGCGATGCCGACGTCGAGCTGTCCGAGGGCGATCTTGTTCGCGACCAGGATCGCGGCCTCCAGGCCGGTGCCGCAGGCCTGCTGGATGTCGTACGCCGGGGTGCGCGGGTTGAGTTTCGAGCCGAGCACCACCTCGCGGGTGAGGTTGAAGTCCTTGGAGTGCTTGAGCACCGCACCGGCGACCACCTCGCCGACCCGCTGCCCGGCCAGGCCGAACCGGGCGATCAGCCCGTCCAGGGCGGCGCCGAGCATGTCGGAGTTGGAGGCGCTGGCGTACCGCGAGTTGGAGCGGGCGAAGGGGATCCGGTTGCCGCCGATCACCGCGACCCGTCGAACCTTCTGCACGATCCGCCTCCTCAGAAGTGTTGCCGGTACCTTACCCGCCAGTAGGCTACGCCTATGACCGACAGGTACGCGAGCTTCGTCCAGTCGGGCGCCGGTCGGGCGCTCGTCAAGCGCCTCGGGCTGCCCGATCCGCCGCGACTGCGCCGGCACGCGCCCGGTGAACCGATCCTCCCCGGCCCGGTCCTGCTCGGCACGGCCACCGGTGGCCGCCTCGCCGAACCGGTCGGCAAGATCCTCGCCTCCGCCGGGCTCGCCCTGCGCGACCCGGCCACCGCCGTGCCCGACCCGGCAACCGGCCGTACGCCCGCCAGCGCGGCCCTGGTCTACGACGCCACCGGCGTCACCGACTCGACCGGGCTGCGCCAGGTCTACAACTTCTTCCACCCGCAGGCCCGGGCGGTGCAGCCCAGCGGCCGGGTGATCGTCCTCGGCACCCCGCCGGCCGAGTGCGGCACGCCGCGCGAGGCGACCGCCCAGCGGGCCCTGGAGGGGCTGACCCGCAGCATCGGCAAGGAGTTCGGTCGGGGCGTCACCGCCCAACTGGTCTACGTCACCCGCGAGGCCGACGAGGGCAGCTGGACCAGCCTGGAGGCGACCCTGCGGTTCCTGCTCTCCGGCCGCTCGGCGTACGTCTCCGGGCAGGTGGTCCGGGTCGGCGCCGGGCAGGCGAGCGCACCGGTCGACTGGGACCGTCCGCTCGACGGGCAGGTCGTGCTGGTCACCGGCGCGGCCCGGGGCATCGGTGCGGCGCTGGCCCGGGTGCTGGCCCGGGACGGCGCGACCGTTGTGGCGCTGGACGTCCCGGCCGCCGGAGACGAGTTGGCCACAGTCGCCAACGAGATCGGCGGCACCGCCGTACAGCTCGACCTGACCGCTGCGGACGCACCGGCCCGGCTCGCCGATCACCTGGCGAGCCGGCACGGTCGGGTGGACGTGGTGGTGCACAACGCCGGCATCACCCGGGACAAGACCCTCGGCCGGATGGACGCCGACCGGTGGGACCAGGTCATCGACGTCAACCTGTCCAGCCAGGAACGGATCAACGACCTGCTGCTGGAGCGCGGGCTGATCCCGGCCGGCGGGCGGCTCGTCGGCGTCTCCTCGATCGCCGGGATCGCCGGCAACCGGGGCCAGACCAACTACGCCACCAGCAAGGCCGGCGTGATCGGGCTGGTCGACTCGCTCGCCCCGGCGCTGCGCGAGCGGGGGATCAGCGTCAACGCCGTCGCACCCGGGTTCATCGAGACCCGGCTCACCGCCCGGATCCCGCTGATGCTGCGCGAGGCGGGCCGCCGGATGAACAGCCTCTCCCAGGGCGGGCTGCCGGTGGACGTCGCCGAGACCATCGGCTGGCTGGCCTGGCCCGCGTCCGGCGCGGTCAGCGGCAACGTGGTCCGCGTCTGCGGCCAGAGCCTGCTGGGGGCATGATGGCGAGGCGCAGGCAACGGGACGAGCCGGTGGGCGACCTGTCGGTCGGCGAACTGATCGACGGGCCGACGGAGATCCTGACGCCGGAGATCCGGGCCGCCGCGTTCGCCGCGCCGGCCGGCGACGGCGGGGACTCGGAGACCACCCGTGATTTGTCCGACCTCGCCCCGACCGGCGGGCCGACCGACCTGTACCCGGCCGGCGGCAGGGGCCGGGAGGCGGACGGCAGCGGGTCGGGCCGGCCGACCTTCGGCGTGGTGAGCGACGACGCGACGGTCGACCTGACCGACCGGGCGCTGGCCGGTGACCCGACCGGCTGGGCGTCGGCTGCGGGGCCGGCCACACCGACCCGGCTCGACTTGCCGCGGATGCCGGCGGCCGGCCCGCTGTACCGGCGGGCACTGCTGGGCGCGATACCGGGGCTCGGCGGCCGGCGCGGCGACGGTGTGCCCGCGATCGAGCTGGCGGTCGGCGGCGTCGCTGTGGACCCGGAGCGGCTCGCCGACTACGACCGGGTCTGCGGGTTCCGGCTCGCCGACCGGCTGCCGGCGACCTTCCCGCACGTCATGGGCTTCCCGCTCGCGCTGCGGCTGATCACCGCGCCGGAGTTCCCGATCCCGCTGACCGGGGTGGTGCACGTCGGCAACCGGATCACCGTGCACCGGCCGGTCACCGTCACGGACCGGCTGGACTTCACCGTGCGGGCGGAGAACCTGCGCCCGCACGACCGGGGGCGGCAGGTCGATGTCGTACTCGTCGGGTCGGTCGACGGGGAGGAGGTGTGGCGCGGCGTCTCGACGTACCTCGGCCGGCAGCGCACGCCGGGCGGCGGTGAGCGGCGGGACCGGGGTGACCAGCCCGCACCGCCGGCCGCCACCGCCCGCTGGCGGGTGCCGCGCCGGACGGGTACGGACTATGCGCGAGTCTCCGGCGACCACAACCCGATCCACACCTCGCGGCTGGGCGCGCGGCTGCTCGGCTTCGCCCGGCCGATCGCGCACGGAATGTGGAGCAAGGCGCGCTGCCTCGCCGCCCTGGAGAACCGGCTGCCCGAGGCGTACACGGTCGACGTGGCGTTCAAGCTGCCGGTGCCGCTGCCCGGCACGGTGGCGTTCAGCGCCACGCCGGAGCGGGCGGGATGGGACTTCGCCCTGCACGACCGGCGCGGTCGCCCACACCTGGTGGGCACCATCCGCTGACGCGAGGGTCGGGCACTTGCCCGGCCCTCCTTTTCGCGCTAGGTTGTTCTCACATAGAGATGTTCTCAGAATGAGAGTGATTGCCCGTGAACGAGCAGGACTTCCTCGCCGCCTACGACCCGCGCGCCTATCCGGCCGTGGCGGTCACCGCCGACGTGGTCGCCCTGACCATCCGGGACGCCGCGCTGCACCTGCTGCTGATCCGCCGCGCCGAGCAGCCGTACGCGGGCCACTGGGCGCTGCCCGGCGGTTTCGTCCGGCCCGACGAGGACCTGACCACGGCAGCCCGCCGAGAGTTGGCCGAGGAGACCGGCCTCGGCGGCGAACTGCTTCGCCGCGTCCACGTGGAGCAGTTGGCCAGCTACGGTGCGCCCGACCGTGACCCACGGATGCGGATCGTCTCCGTCGCCCACCTCGCATTCGCCCCCGACCTGCCCGACGCGACGGCCGGCACCGACGCCGCCGAGGCGGCCTGGGTACCGGTCGCCGAGCTGACCGGCCGGGAGCTCGCCTTCGACCACCGCCGAATCGTCGAGGACGGGCTGGAGCGGGCCCGCTCCAAGCTGGAGTACACCCCGCTGGCCACCCGCTTCCTCGCGCCCGAATTCACCATCGGCGAGCTGCGGGCCGTCTACGAGACGGTCTGGGGGCACCCGCTGCACGCCGGCAACTTCCACCGCAAGGTGCTCTCCGTGCCGGGTTTCGTGGAGAGCACGGGCGCCAGCACCGAACGCGGCGGATCCCGGGGCGGCCCGCGCGCCCGGCTCTACCGGGCCGGCGACGCCCGGCTGCTGCACCCGGCGCTGCTGCGCCCCGCCCACGAGGAGACGGTGCGATGAGGATCGACGAGGCGATCCGTCTGGTCACCGACGCCGGTGACGACGACGAACTGTTCGGCGCCGACGCGCCGGAACGCCGCTACCGGGAGCTGGTCGCGGCCCTGCACCCCGACCGGCTCGACCGTGCCGCGCCGGGCGTACGCGCCGAGGCCACCGAGGCGTTCGTCCGGGTCACCACCCGCTGGCGAGCCCGCCGGGTGACCGTGTTGCGTGGCTACCGGTGCGGCCGGCCATCGCACTCGGGTGACCTCGCCGACCTGTACGACGTCGGCAGCGACCGACTACTCAAGCTGCCCCGCGACCCGTCCGACAACGATCTGCTGGCCCGCGAGCAACGTGCGCTGCGCCGGCTCGCCGCACAGGGCGACCCGCGCTGGCTGCCGTACGTGCCCCGGCTGGTCGACAGCTTCGCGCACCGGGACGCCGCCACCGGGGCCGAACGCCTGGTCACCGTGCTCGCCACCGCACCCGGCCTGCACAGCCTGGTCGAGGTGCGGCGGGCGTACCCGGACGGGCTGGACGGTCGGGACGTGGCCTGGATGTGGCGGCGGCTGCTGGTCGCGCTCGGCCTGGCCCACCGGGCCGGCGTGGTGCACGGTGCGGTGCTGCCGCCACACGTGCTGATCGAACCGGACGCGCATGGCGTGGTGCTGGTCGACTGGTGTTTCTCCACCGAGCCCGACGGCGTCGTGCCGGCGCTGGTTCCCGACTACCAGGACTGGTACCCGGCCGAGGTCACCGACCGCCGCCCCGCCGGGCCGGGCACCGACATCGCCATGGCCGCCCGCTGCATGACCTGGCTGATGGGCCGCCGTGCCCCGGGCGAGCTGCTCGCCTTCGCCGGAGGCTGCCAGCAGCGGCTGCTGCGGGCCCGCCCCGACGACGCCTGGCGTCTGCTCGGCGAACTGGACGAGGTGCTGCACCGGCTCTACGGGCCGCGCACCTTCCGACCCTTCACCCTCAACCCTTAGGGAGGCTGTCATGGGCAGCGGAATGTGGTCCACCGACGTGTACGACGCCGCCGACCGGTACCGCCGGGCCACCGGCACCAGCGCGTTCTCGTACAGCGACAGCGGGGCCCGGGAAGTGCATCCGGCGCTGAACCCGCGCGGCGCGATGCGGGAGAGCCGCGACTCGGACGAGCACCCGCAGTCGACCCCCGTCGCCGTGCTCTTCGACGTGACCGGCTCGATGGGGCACGTGCCCCGCACCCTCCAGGCCAAGCTGCCGCAACTGCTGGGGCTGCTGCTGCGCCAGGGGTACGCCCGCGATCCACAGATCATGTTCGGCGCGATCGGCGACGCCACCTGTGACCGGGTGCCGTTGCAGGTGGGGCAGTTCGAGTCCGACAACCGGATGGACGACGATCTCGGCCGGATCGTGCTGGAGGGCGGCGGTGGCGGCCAGATGACGGAGTCGTACGAGCTGGCGCTCTACTTCATGGCCCGGCACACGGTCACCGACAGCTGGGAGAAGCGGGGCCGGCGCGGCTACCTGTTCGTCATCGGCGACGAGCTGGCGTACCCGAAGGTGAAGGCGGCCGAGGTGACGCGGCTGGTCGGCGACGGACCGCGCGAGGACGTGCCACTGCGGCAGATCGTCGACGAGGTGACCCGCCGCTGGGACACGTACTACCTGCTCCCCGCCGGCAGCCACTACGCCGGCAACCGCAAGGTACTCGACTTCTGGCGTGGCCTGCTCGGCCAGAACGCCCTGGAGCTGGACCACCTCGACGCGGTCTGCGAGACCATCGCGCTCACCGTCGGGCTCGGCGAGCAGGCCATCGACCTCGACTCCGGCCTGCGGGACCTGGACCGGGCCGGCTCGACGGCCACCGGCACCGTGTCGAAGGCGCTGGCCCGCCTCGGTGGAGCGCGGCGGGCCGAGGTCGCGGAGCTGCCAGCCACCCGGACCACCAGCGGTGGGGTCGTGCGGCTGTGACCGAGACGGTGGCGAGCGTGGTTCCGGTTCCGGGCGTCGCGGCCCCGCCGCCTGGGGTGGCGGGCGGCCCGCGTGGGGAGCACACGGTCGTGGTCGACCTCGGGTACGGCGACGCCGGCAAGGGCACGGTCGTGGACTGGCTCTGCACGACCCGGCCGGTGCACACGGTGGTCCGGTTCAACGGGGGTGCGCAAGCGGCGCACAACGTCGTCCGGCGCGACGGCCGCCACCACACGTTCGCGCAGTTCGGGGCCGGCACGTTCCACCCCGGCGTACGGACGCACCTGTCCCGGCACGTCGTGGTGGACCCGCTGGCGCTGGCCGCCGAGGCCGACCACCTCGCCACCGTCGGGGTACCCGACGCGCTCGACCGGCTGACCGTGGACGGGGAGGCGCTGCTGGCCACCCCGTACCACCGGGCGGCGAACCGGGCGCGGGAGACGGCCCGGGGCGCCGACCGGCACGGCTCCTGCGGGCAGGGGGTGGGTGAGACCGTCGCGTACGGGCTCGCCCACCCCGACGAGGCGCCCCGGGTGGCGGACTGCCGCAGCCCGGAGCGGTTGCGCCGCCGGTTGACCGCGCTCCGGGACCGGCTCACCGCCGAACTCGGCCCGCTGGACACCCCGCCGGTCGAGGACTGCCTGCCGGCGTACCGCGCCTTCGCCGAGCGAGTGGCGGTGGTCGACCGGTCATGGCTGAGCGGGGCGCTGCGGGCCGGGCCGTGCGTGTTCGAGGGCGCCCAGGGGGTGCTGCTGGACGAGTGGCACGGCTTCCACCCGTACACGACGTGGAGCACCACCACCTTCGCCAACGCCGAGTCGCTGTTGGCCGAGGCCGGGCTGGCCGGGTCGGCGACGCGAATCGGGGTGCTCCGTACGGTCACCACCCGGCACGGTCCGGGGCCGCTGGTCACCGAGGACCGGGCGCTGCCGCTGGCCGACCCGCACAACCCGACGAACCCGTGGCAGGGCCACTTCCGGTTCGGTCACTTCGACGCGGTCGCCCACGCGTACGCCCTGGCGGTCGCGGGCGGGGTCGACGGCCTGGCACTGACCCACCTGGATCTCCCCGAGCGCGGCCTCGACCTGCGAATCTGTCGCCGCTACGACAGCCTGGACCGGTTGGTCCCGGGCCCACCTGGCGACCTCGACCGGCAGGCCGCGCTCACCGCCCGGCTACTGCGGGCCCGTCCGGTCTACGAGGACGGCCCACCGGCCGACTGGCCTGAGGCGGTGGCCGAGGCGCTCGGCGCCCCCGTTCTGCTCACCTCGCACGGCCCGACCGCCGAAGACAAAATCATGCTCACTGCTCTGCTCAAGACGTAAGGAAGGGCCCCTTCTTAACGCCTGGTGTATAGGAAGGGCCCCTTATTAACAGCGGGTGCCCCTGATCATGGAGCCATGGAGGTCCTGGTCGACCTGCTCCGGCAGACACTCAGCTCACCCTGGGTGTACCTGCTGCTGTTCGGGCTGGCCGCAGTCGACGCGATCGTGCCGCTGGTGCCGGCCGAGGCGGCGGTCATCACGCTCACCGTCCTCGCCAGTGGGGGCGAGCCGAACCTGGTGCTGGTGATCGTGGCAGCCACCCTCGGCGCGCTCACTGGCGACCACCTCTCGTACGCGATCGGGCGCGGCGGCGGGTCACGGCGGCTGGCCCGCTTCCCGGTAAACAGCCGGCGCCGGGCCGGATCGGAGTGGGCCCGGCGGGCGGTGGACCGGCGCGGCGGCATGATTTTGATCGCCGCCCGCTACGTCCCCGGCGGGCGGACCGCGGTCACCCTGACCATGGGAGCGGTCTGCTACCCGCTGCAGTCGTTCCTCTTCTTCGACCTGATCGGCGCCGTCTCGTGGGCGCTGTACAGCGTGCTGCTCGGCACCTTCGGCGGGCTGGCCTTCGAGCGTGACCCGCTGCGCGGGATCCTGACCGGGATCGGCCTCTCGCTCGCGGTCACCCTGCTGCTGGAGCTGGTCCGCTGGCTGCGGCATCGCGCGCACCGCCAGGCCGCGCGCCGTTGACGAACTGGCGGTGTGCGGTGTTAATAGGGGGCCCCTGCTCTACGGCAGGCGTTAAGAAGGGGCCCTTCCTTACCCCCCGGGCGGACGCCAGGTGATGCCCTGCAACAGCTGGCCGGCGCCGAGCCAGGCGACGTTCATCATCCGGGTGGCGGTCTTCTCCGGGTCGGCCTCCGGGCGGTCGGCCAGCCAGTCGGCCAGCGACTCGGTCGCGCCGACCAGGGCGTACGCGACCACCTCCAGCTCGGTCTCGGCCACCTCGCGCCCCTCGGCGCGCAGGGCGTGGTCGAGCATCCCGGCCACCACCTCGACCATCCTCGCCCGCATCACCGTCAGCTCGCCGGTGAACAGGGGCTCGGCGCGGGCCTGCCGGTAGAGCACAGACCAGCCGTCCCGGTGCGCGCCGACGAAGCCGAAAAACGCCCGCAACCCCCGCCAGAGGCGCTCGTCAGCCGGCAGATCGGGGGCGGCCGCCCCGGCGATGGCCTCCATCATCCGGGTGCCCTCACGGTGCAGGCAGGCGACGAAGAGTTCCTCCTTGGTGCCCAGGTACGCGTACACCATGGGTTTGGAGATGCCGGCTTCATCGGCGATCTCGTCCATGCTGGCGCCGTGGTAGCCCCGTCGGGAGAAGACGCGTACGCCGGCGTCGAGCATCTGCTGCTCCCGTACGGCCCGGGGAAGGCGCTTGAAGGCGGGTGTGCTGGACACCTTGCGAGCATACCTACTCATGCGTAGGGTTACGCCTGAGTAACCACTGTCCGAGAGGTGCTTTCCCCATGACTGACTTCGACCCGGCCAACTTCGCCAATCTCGGCCCGAAGGAGTTCGCCCAGCTCGTTAAGTCCACCCCGGAGAGCAAGCTCGCCGAGGTGATGTCGGGCGACCTGCGCGGCAAGATCCTCGGCGCGGTCTTCGGGCGGATGCCGCAGCTGTTCCGGGCCGATCGGGCCGGCTCGACCAACGCGGTCATCCACTGGAGCATCACCGGCGGCCCGGACGGCGGCACCGACACCTACGAGGTGGTCATCGCCGACGGCACCTGCACGGTCAACGAGCCGCCGCAGCACGAGCCGCGACTGAGCCTGACCATGGGCCCGGTCGAATTCCTGAAGATCGTCTCCGGGGGCGGCAACCCGGTCATGATGTTCATGACCGGCAAGCTGAAGGCCAAGGGCGACCTGGGCCTGGCCGCCAACATCGCCAACCTCTTCGACATCCCCAAGGCCTGAGATGGTCGAGTTCTCGCTCGACCTGAACGAGGAACAGCGGGATCTACGCGACTGGGTGCACGGCTTCGCCACCGAGGTCGTGCGCCCGGCTGCGGCCGAATGGGACGCCCGCGAGGAGACCCCCTGGCCGATCATCCAGGAGGCGGCGAAGGTCGGCCTGTACGGCTTCGAGTTCCTCGCCACCTGCTGGGCCGACCCCACCGGGCTGTCCCTGCCGATCGCCAGCGAGGAGCTGTTCTGGGGTGACGCCGGCATCGGCTTGAGCATCTTCGGCACCGGCCTCGCGGTCGCCGCGATCTACGGCGCCGGCACCCCCGACCAGCTCGTCGAGTGGGTGCCGCAGTGCTTCGGCGACGTCGACTCTCCGGCCGTCGCCGCGTTCTGCAGCTCGGAGCCGGAGGCCGGTTCGGACGTCAGCGCGATGCGTACCCGGGCCACCTACGACGAGGCGACCGACGAGTGGGTGCTGCGCGGGCAGAAGGCGTACGCCACCAACGGCGGGATCGCCGGGGTGCACGTGGTGACCGCCTCGGTCGAGCCGGAGTTGGGCTCGCGGGGGCAGGCCGCGTTCGTCGTACCGCCGGGCACGGCGGGGCTCAGCGCCACCCGCAAGCTGCGCAAGCTGGGTCTGCGGGCGTCGCACACAGCCGACGTGTTCCTCGACGACGTACGGGTGCCGGGGCGGTGCCTGCTCGGCGGCAAGGAGGCGTTGGAGCAGCGGCTGGCCCGGGCCCGCTCCGGGCAGCGCGCCTCCGGCCAGGCCGCGATGCGTACGTTCGAGCTGTCCCGGCCCACCGTCGGCGCGCAGGCGCTCGGCGTGGCCCGGGCCGCCTACGAGTACGCCTTGGAGTACGCGAAGGAACGGGTCCAGTTCGGCCGGCCGATCATCACCAACCAGGCGGTCGCCTTCGCGCTGGCCGACATGAAGATGGAGATCGATGCCGCCCGGCTGCTGGTCTGGCGGGCCTCCTGGATGGGTCGTAACAACCGGCCGTTCACCGCTGGCGAGGGATCGATGTCCAAGCTCAAGGCCGGCGAGGTGGCCGTGTCGGTGACCGAGAAGGCCGTCCAGTTGCTCGGCGGGGCCGGTTTCCTACGCGACCATCCGGTCGAGCGGTGGTATCGGGACGCGAAGATCTACACCATTTTCGAGGGCACCTCGGAGATCCAGCGCCTGGTCATCTCGCGAGCGATCTCGGGAATGCAGATCCGCTGATCGCCGGGCGGTCGCGGTGGCGACCGCCCGGCCCGGGGCACCGGGCCAAGGAGGTACCCGGTTATGGACCTACCGTTCATCGTCGCCACGCTGACCCGCCGTGGCCTGCTCACTCCGGGCCGCCCAATCCGCGTCGCGTCCCAGCTCAACGCACTGCGAACCTGGGGATGGAGCCTCGCCGGGGAGCTGCGCCAGGCAGCGGCCCGGGATCCGGACCGGGTCGCCGTCGTCGACGACCAGGGCGCCGAGCTGACGTACCAGGAACTGCTGGACCGCGCCACGCGGCTCGCCCGCGCCCTGCGCGCGGGGCTGAATGTACAGGCCGGCGACCGGGTCGCCGTGCTCTGCCGCAACCACCCTGGCCTGGTCGAGACGATTGTCGCCGCCACCCTGCTCGGCGCGGACGCGGTACTGGTCAACACCGGCCTCTCCCCGGCACAACTCGCCACCGTCGCGGAAGAACAGCAGTTGCGGGTCCTGGTGCACGACGACGAGTTCACCGAACGGACCCTCACGCTGCCGGCCGACCTGCACCGGCTCGACGAGCGGGCCCGGGAGGAACTGATCGTCGCCGCCCTCCCCGGCGAGTTGCGCCCGCCCGAACGGGACGGCCGGATCATCGTGCTCACCTCGGGTACCACCGGGGCGCCGAAGGGCGCCCGCCGGCCCACCCCGAACGGATTCGGCCCGCTGGTGTCCATCATCGACCGGATCCCGCTGCACGTCCGGGACCGTGTCATGATCGCCGCGCCGGTCTTCCACACCTGGGGGTACGCGGCCCTTCAGGTCTGCTTCGCGCTGCGGGCCACGATCGTGCTGCACCGGCGCTTCGACCCGGCCGCCACCCTCGACGCCCTGGCGCGACACCGCTGCCAGGCACTGTTCGCGGTGCCGGTGATGCTACAACGGCTGATGGAGGTGCCAACGCCGCAGCCCCGGCCACCGCTGAGGGTGGTGGCGGTGAGCGGTTCCGCCCTACCCGGCGGCCTTCCGACCGTCTTCATGGACACCTACGGCGAGGTGCTCTACAACCTGTACGGCTCGACCGAGGCATCCTGGGCCTCCATCGCCACCCCGGCCGATTTGCGGGCAGCGCCCACCACCGCCGGCCGGCCGCCACACGGCACCCGGCTGGCGATCCTCGACGACGCCGGCGAGCCGGTGCCCGGCGGGCGGGTCGGCCGGATCTTCGTCGGCAACGAGATGCTCTTCGAGGGCTACACCTCTGGCGCCGACCGGGAACGCCACAACGGCCTGCTGGACACCGGCGACCTGGGCCGGGTCAACGCCAAAGGGCTGCTCTTCGTCGACGGCCGGGCCGACGACATGATCGTCTCGGGCGGGGAGAACGTCTTCCCCGCCGAGGTGGAACAGCTGCTCGCCCAGCTCCCCCAGGTACGCGAAGCCGCCGTCATCGGCGTACCCGACTCCGAGTACGGCCAGCGGCTCGCCGCGTTCCTCAGCCTGCACCCCGGCGAGACGCTGGACGCCGAGGCAATCCGCGAGTACGTCCGGCACTACCTCGCCCGCTTTTCCGTGCCCCGCGACGTGGTGTTCGTCAAGTACCTGCCGCGCAACGCCACCGGCAAGGTACTCACCCGCGAATTACGCCGCTATCACGGCTGACCCGGCCGTCCGTAGGCAGTGGACGAACTCCCACGTTGCCGCTGCACCGTTAGGGTTGCGGCGATGCCGGACGCCCTCCCGGCCCTTGTCTCGGACCGGTCGGGCGCCCATTGCGTTTGCCCGAATGGACCAGCCGAAGGCACCAGTAGCTGGCTGGTCGTGCCGGTCGGTGTGGCAGTGTTCCCGAAGGACATCCGGCGAGAGGCCGCGGCTCAGGGGTAGAACGTCAGGCTTGGTTCCTGCACGAGTGCGGCCAACTGCTCCACGCTGAGCATTGGCGGATCGGCCTGCTCTGTCGGCCGGCCGGCCGGCGCCGACGGGCCCAGGTCCAGATTGGTACCGTTCGCGCTGACCGTCGTGCCGTCTGCCCGGCGCAACTGCGCGGTCCGTTGCTCGTGCCCGAACTCGCCGACTCGGGAGAGCATGGAGATGAGAATGCTGCCGTCGGTCAGTCGGGTGCTGGTGCAGTCGGTGTGGGCGGACACATCCGCGCAGGGAGTGGGCAGGTCGGTCCGGGTCGGCTGCACGGTCACCGTGAGGTAGTTCGTCTGCTCGCCCCGAGTCAGCACAACGTACGCCCGGTAAAGCTGGTTTATCCCGTCGTAGCGGAACTGGACCAGATCACAGTCGCTCGGCGCGCGCGGTAGCCGTACGCCCCGCACCGCAATGTCCGCTGGCACCTGGGTGCTCAGCGTCGGCCGTAGCACGCCGGTCAACCGGACGATCGCGTCGTCGGGGTGCTCGGTCGGGCGCGGTCGCACCGTGTCGTACGACTCCGGGGAGGGCGGATAGGGATCCCCTTGATCAACACAGAGCGGCGGTGGCAGGGACTGTGCGGAAGCCGACGACGCGGGGTCGCTCGGGGTGGCCGGTCCTGGGACGACCAGCAACAACGGAGCCAGCGCGACCGCCACGACGGCGACGCCGGTGCCCGCCATCCGGCGGACTCGGCGACGGCGACGCTCGCCGGCGACCAGGCCGTCCACGTCGATTCGGCTCGGTGGTGGCGCGACCACGGCCGCGCGCATCTGCTCCGACAGCTCATCCATGCGTAGGCACCTCCTCTTCGCCGACCACGGTGCCGAGGAGCCGCCCTCGCAGCGTCTCGATGGCCCGGGCGGACTGACTTTTCACGGTTCCGGGCGTGCAGCCGAGTTCCTGGGCGGTCTCCTCGACGGAGAGGTCGCAGAAGTAGCGCAGCACCAGTACCGCGCGACGGCGCGGCGGCAGCTCGGCAAGCAGGGCGAGAATCGCCACCCGGTCCGCCGTACCGTCGACGGCCGGGCCGACGGCCCGGTCCGGGACCTGGGCCCAGGAGTCCTCCCGCCGCCAGGGCCGGCGGCGCTCGTCCAGCCAGGCCCGCAGCAGCGTGCGCCGGACGTAAGCGTCCGGATTGTCCATGGCGGACACCCGCCGCCAGTGCCGCAGCAACTTGACCAGCGCCGTCGACACCAGGTCGTCGGCGGTGTGCCAGTCCCCACAGAGCAGGTACGCCGTGCGGCGCATCGGATCCAGCCGCGCTGCGACGTACTCCCGATAGCCCTCGTAATCCACCGGCACCCGAACCGCCCTCCTCGCCTCACCACTCAAACGGCGGCGAGGAGGGCGCGGGTTGCCCCGCGGGCGGGCCGGCTCCGCGCGGCAAGTGTTAAGAAGGGGCCCCTGCTCTACCGGAGGCGTTAATAAGGGGCCCTTCCTTACCGGTCGGCGGCGCGGCCGATGGCGGCGGCGACGCCGCTGACCCGGTCGGCGAGCAGGCCGAGCGCGCCCACCGCCCGGTCCACCGGGTCGTCGCCGGCGCCGCCGAGCGCCCGCGAGCGCTGGAAGGCGTCCTTCACCTCGGCCCAGCGGCGGGCCTGCTCCGGGGTGAGCCGGCCGCGCAGCTCGGCGAGCTTGAGCAGGTTCGCCTCCGCGCCCGCCGCCAGGGTCTGCGCCTCGCCCAGGTAGTGGTCGTCGATCACCGCCTCCAGCTCCTCGTCGGTGAGCACCGGGACGATCCGCTCGGCCAGCTTGTTCATGTTCCGGTACGACCCTTGGAGCTGGAACGGCGGCTCGGTACGGGCGTCGTCGGACTGCGCCGCCGAGGCGATGTACGCCTGGTTGTTGGCCAGTACCACCTGCTGCACCCGCAGCAGCTTGCGCAGCACCGAGACGATCTGCTCCAGCTCCACCGGCGGGTACGGGTGGGACAGTTGGTCGGCCCGGACGGAGTCGTCGCCGCGCGCCATCCGAACCAGCAGCTCCAGGTCGGCGCGGTCCCGGCCGGACAGCGGTGCCAGCACCGGGTTGGCGGTGAGCGCGTTCTCGATGTAGCTGAGCGCGAACACCTCCTCCCGGCCGGAGAGCACGTCGCCGAGGTTCCACACGTCGGCCCGGTTGGCGAGCATGTCCGGCACCCGGAAACGCCGACCCGACTCGGTGTACGGGTTGCCCGCCATGCACACCGCGAACCGCTTGCCGCGCAGGTCGTAGGTGCGGGTACGGCCCTCCCAGACGCCCTCCATCCGGCGCTGCCCGTCGCACAGCGAGATGAACTTCTGCAACAGCTCCGGGTTGGTGTGCTGGATGTCGTCGAGGTAGAGCAGCACGTTGCTGCCCAGCTCCAGGGCGAACGAGATCTTCTCCACCTCCTGCCGCGCGGTGGCGTCGGGCGCCTCCGCCGGGTCGAGGGAGGTGACCTTCGAGCCCAGGGCCGGCCCGTTGACCTTGACGAAGACCAGGCCGAGCCGGCTGGCCACGTACTCCATCAGGGTGGTCTTGCCGTAGCCGGGCGGCGAGATCAGCAGCAGCAGGCCGGACTGATCGACCCGCTTGCCGTCCCCGGTCGCGCCTAGCTGCCGGGCCAGGTTGTCCCCGATCAGCGGCAGGTACACGTCGTCGAGCAGCCGGTTACGAACGAAGGCGTTCATCACCTTCGGCCGGTACTCCTCCAGCCGCAGCCGCTCCCGCTCGGCGTCCACCAGCGTGTTGCGTTGCCGCTGGTAGTCCCGGTACGCGGGGACCAGCTCGGTGCGGAACGACCGCGTGCGGGCCAGCGTCTCGTCCAGCCGTACGCCCAGCGCGGAACCGTCGATGCGCGGGTGGGCGCCAAGCAGCCCGCCGACGGTCTCCGTCATGGTCGCGGCGCTGTCCTGCCGGGGCAGCTCGGGGCCGCACAGCTCGACAGCCACCGCCTCCGGCAGGTCGTACCCGGACAGGGTGCCGTCGTCGGTGGCGAGGAACGCGGTCAGCCACGCTTCCACCAGCTGGTACCGGCCGGCCAGGTCGGTGCCGAGGGCGCGCAGGTCGTCGTCGAACTCACGCGCCGACCGCGACTGCGGGCCGCCGAGCGCCCGGCGGAAGCGGTCCAGGACGGCCCGCGCCCCACCGCCGGTGACGAACCGGACCGGCGGCCCGGACAACTCCTCGAACAGGTACTCGCCGGCCAGACCGGTCCCGCCGGCCGGTACGGGCAGCCCCGTGCCACGCAGGAAACCGTCGACCGCCTCGGCCAGCTGGGCGCAGAGCCGGTCGGCCGCGTCCTCTCCGTCGGGACGGCCGAACCGCTGCCGGGCCCGGGCCAGTGAGGCTGCGCGGGCCGTCCAGGCGGACCGGGTCGGCTCGTCGGTGCCGTACCGCCAGAACAGCTGGGCGGCGGCGCGTTCGGCCGGCGGATACCGCAGCCGGCCCGCGCCGGCGTGCAGGCGCAGCAGCACTCGCAGGATCTCGGCCGCGTCGTGGTCGTGCACGCCGCGCTCGTACCCCTCGTCGTAGCGGGTCTCGGCGATCCGCCGGGCCACCTCCCGCAGCCCGTCGCCGTCCACCGCCGCCGCGTGCAGCGCGTCCAGGGTCAGCCCGTCGCGGCCCGCCTCGGCGGCGACCAGGATCCCGGTGGCCAGATACTCCGCCCGGTACACCTGCGCCGACTCGGAGACCAACAGCTGGTCCCAGAACCGCCGGGTCTGCTGGAACGCCTCGTCCCGGACCGGGGCGCGGTAGTCGGTGCCGGTCACCGCCACCACCATCCGGCCCTCGGCCGGCACCACCGCCACGTCGATCGGCTGCGTGTTCACCGCGAATCGGTGCCGGCCCAGCCGGATCGTCTCGCCGCCGTCGGCGTACAGGTCGAGGCGGTCGCGCAGGCCGCGCCCGGCCTCCTGGCGGGCGGCGCGGACCCGGCCGTCCAGCTCCTCGGCCCGCACCGCGTCATTGAGGGTACGCAACTCCTCGACGACCGAGCGCAGCTTGCCCACCATCGGATCGGCCGCGAAGTAGGTGTTGATCTCGTCCAGCGAGCCCAGCGTGCCGGCCCGCCGCTGCACGCTGACCAGGATCCGCTCGGCCGAGGCGACCAACCGGTCGGCCCGCCGGGCGCGCTCGTCCAGCAGCGCCTGCTTGCGCGCCGAGAACGCCTCGTAGATGTCGGTTCGCCGGGTGGCCAGCTCGGCGAGGAAGTCGTCGAACTCGCCGAAGCGGGACTCCAGCTCCTCCACCCGCAGCAGCAGCCGGCCGAGTTGCTCGTCGCACCGCTCGGCGGTGTCCGCCGCCGCCAGTGCCCCGGTCACCGCCTGCCCCAGCAGGGCGAACTCGGCGGCGAAGCCGGCCCGCCCCTCGGCGGCGGCCAGCTCCCGGCGGCGCTTGTCGAGCACGGCCCGGGCCCGGTTGACCGCGCCCAGCACCTCGCCGACCCGGCCCAGGATCCCGGTCCGGACGGTCGCGTCGGCGATGTCCAGCCCACCCACCACGTCGGTGATGGTCTGCAGCCCATCGGTGCGAGCGGCCAGCTCGTCGCGGACCGCGCCGGCCTCGGCCACGGTGCCGATCGCGGTGGCCCGCGCGGCGAGCCGGTCCACCTCCTGCTGGTAACCGGTGAACGCCTCGTCCCGGCGGAGGAACTCGACCGCCCGGCGGCCGGCCACCGACAGTTCCTCGTCCAGCCGGGTGGCCAGCTCGTCGATCCGGTCGTGGTCGACGTACCGCAGCTCCCGCAGCGTCTCCAGGTGGCCGCGCGCCCGGCGCAGGCCGCCGAGCTGGGCGACCCAGTCGTCGGCGGTCAGCGGCGCCTCGCCCCGGGCCCGGCGGGCCAGCGAGGCGATCTGCTCGGCGCTGGCGTCCAGCTCGGCCCGCGCCTGCTCGGTGAGGGTACGGACCTTCTCGTGCTCCTCCAGCACGGCGGTGGCGGTGCGGCGCAGTTCGGCCAGCGGTGTGGCCAGGTCGCCGAGCTCGTCCTCGCCGAGCCAGTGGTAGTGGTCGGTGATCCGGGCGCAGGCGGCGATCAACGCCTCGTACACCCCGGCGGTGGCGGTGCCGTCGATCATCCGGGTCACCGAGAGGCAGTCCGAGATGCCGCGTACCAGGTCGGCGTTGCCGATCCGCTCCAGCGGCCCGGTCCCGGCCGGCTGGGCCGCCGCGTACGCGTCCGAGACGTACGGCGTCTGCCAGATCTGCATCGGGTGGACCCGGGTCGGCTCCTCGGAGACGGCCCGGAACACCACCAGCGTGCCGTCGTCGAAGAGCGAGAACCCGTGGCACGGGATCGGCGCGGCCACCTCCTTGCGGATCGCGTTGTACGGCAGCAGCAGCGAGCGTCCTTCGGCCCGCGCGTGGAAGACGTAGAGCACGTCCTCACCGTTCGGTGACCGCACCACCCGCTCGAACTCCAGGCCGGCGACCTCGGTGTCGAACGTGCGGGTCACGCCGGTGGCCAGGTGGTAGCCGCCCGGGAAGATGATGCCGTGGTCCTCGGGCAGCCGCTGGCACGCGATGCCGATGCCGTCGAGCCGGACCACCTCCCGGGTGATCGTGTTGAAGACCAGGTGCCGCCACTGCGTCTCCTTGTACGGCCGCATCCGCAACAGGATCAACGGCCCCACCCGGGCCCAGTGCACATCGGCGTCGGCGAGGCTCTGCAGCGGCTCGTCCACCGGCTCGCTGTAGATGCCCTCGCCGACCTCGGTGTTGTTCTCCACCTTGACGGTCAACGTGCCGCCCACCGTCTCGACGAAGACCTCGCCGTCGATGGAGATGTGCGGATGCCGGCCAAGGACGTGGTCCTCGCGGGTGGTCTCGATCCACTCGAAGTCGTGGCTGGGTGGGAAGACGTGGTCCCGCTCGCCCCGGCTGTCGAGGTACTCCGGGACGCCGTCGACGCCGACCTGCCAGCGCACAACCCGGATGTCCTCGGTGCGCGGCCCGGTCTGGAACACCGCCAGCAGCCGGCCGTCGATCCGGCGCAGTTGCAGCAGGCGGGCCTGCCGGTAGTAGCGGTACAGCTCGGAGAAGTCCCGGACGAACTGCGGGTGGCGCAGCAGGCCGGGCAGCTCGTCCGGGCCCGCAACGTCGAACCGGAACACCTCCGCGCCGCCCGCGTCCCCGCCACCTTGCCGGGTGAACCGGTGCAGCGAGAAGACGTCGTCGACGGTCGTCTCCGGCTTGAGGCCGATGAAGACGTTGTAGCCGAACAGCATCAGCCCGCCGACCGAGACGATGTCCCGGGGCACGCAGTTGTGCTCGGTACGGATCCGCTCGGTGCTCAGCAGCCGCAGCTCGGTGCTGCCGAAGACCTCCAGCCGGCGGGAGTTGAGCGCCTCCGCCCGCCGGGACAGGTCGGCGGCCTGCGTGGCGAGCCGCCTGCGCAGCACCTCGTAGCTGCCGTCGTCCAGCCCCGGCGGAGCGCCGCCCGGCCCGGCGGCGTCCGTCGGTGTGCCGGTCGCGCCCACCCCCGGAACCGTCTGGCCGGTCTCGGCTGGTGCCGCCGCCCCGGCCCGGGCTGGTGGGGCCGCCGCGCCGGTCCGGCCCGCCGAGGCCGGTCCGGCCTCACCGGGCGTACGCCCAGCGGCCGCCGGACCGGCGGTCGGCTCACTCACCGGCGCGCTGCCGCGGACCGGTGAGGGCGGCGACCGGGGTCTCCGCCACACCCAGGCGCTGCGCGGCGTTCAGCAGCTCCTGGAGCTTGCCCTTGTCGGCGCCGCCAGCACGCATCTGCTGCACCAGGAACGCCGACAGGGTGAGGTTCTGCACGTCGGCGCTGTTGAGCGAGCCCACCATCCGGGCCAGGTCGTCGGTGAAGCTGGCGCTGCCGTCCAGCCACGGCTGGGCCAGGTTCTTCGCCACGTCCGAGTGGGCCACGAAGCCGTCCACGCTCTTGCCGAACGAGATCGAGCTGAGCAGCCGGTCGAAGAAGACGCTGTCGCCGCCGACAATGTCGATGTTCGCCTTCTCCAGGCCGGTGGAGACCAGCTTGGCCTGTGCCTCGGCGACCTGCCGCTGGGCGTCCAGCCCGGCCAGCCGGACCTCCTTCTCCAGCTCCAGGCGCAGCCGGTACTCCTCGTGCTCCCGGGTCGCGTCGTCCAGCGCGGCCATCGCGGCGGCCTTCTCGGTGAGACCCTCGGCCTCGCCCTTCAGCTTCTCGCGCACCGCCTCGGCGGCGGCCAGCGCCTTGTCCCGCTCCACAGCGACCTCGGCGCGACCGACCTTCTCGATCGCCTCGGCGCTGCGCTCCTGGACCTGCACCTCGGCCAGACCGGCCGCCGCCGACTCGGCCTGGATCCCCTCGGCCAGCCGGATCTTCGCCCGGGTGTCCAGCTCCGCGGCCTGCTGCCGGGCCTCGGCCAGCACCAGTTCCTCGCGGGCCTTGTGCTTCGCCGCCGCCTCGGCGGCCTCCGCCGCCTTGATGTCCTTGACCAGGTTCTCCTGCGCCTCGGCCTCGGCCTGGATGACCAGCGCCTGGCGGGTCCGCTCGGCCTCCTCGACCACCCGCAGCCGCTTGATGTTCTCCTCCTGCTCGGCCACGGTCTTCTCCACCGCGATCCGCTCCCGGATCACCTCGGCGATGGCCCGCTTCTCCGCCTCGACCTCCTTGTCCTTGGCGATCGTGCTCAGCTCGGTCTCCCGGTCCCGGCCGATCACCTCCAGCAGGCGGTCCTTCTCGATCCGCTCGGTCTCGATGGCGATGACCCGCTCGCGGTTCTTCTCCGCGACCGCGATCTCCCGGGCGCGGTTCTCGTGCTGGATGCCCAACTGCTCGTCGGTACGGATGTTCGCGGTCTCGGCCCGCAGCCGCTCCTCGGCGCGTACCCGGGTGATCTCGGCTTCCTCACGGGCCCGTACGGTCTCGATCTCGCGGCGCTGCTTGGCCTCCGCGTCCGCCTGCCGGCGCTCCAGCTCCAGGATCGCCTCCTTGGCGTCCACGTTCTGGCGGGTGATCTCCTTCTCCTCGCTGCGCCGGAACTCGTTGGTCCGCACGTTCTCCTGCGTGGTCAGCTCGGTGATCTTCCGGATACCCTGGGCGTCGAGGATGTTGGCCGGGTCGAGCTGCGCCATCGGCGTCTGCTCCAGGAAGTCGATCGCCGCGTCCTCCAGGCTGTACCCGTTGAGGTCGGTGCCGATCACCCGGATGATCTGGTCCCGGAACTCGTCGCGCTTGGTGTAGAGGTCGACGAAGTCGAGTTGCTTACCGACCGTCTTCAGCGCCTCGGAGAACTTCGCGTTGAACAGCTCCTGCAACGTCTCGCGGTCGCTGGCCCGCGCGGTGCCGATCGCCTGCGCCACCTTGATGACGTCCTCGATGGTCTTGTTGACCCGGACGAAGAAGGTGATCCGGATGTCGGCCCGGATGTTGTCGCGGCAGATCAGGCCCTCGTTGCCGGTCCGTTCGATGTCGATCGTCTTGACCGAGATGTCCATGACCTCGGCCTTGTGTAGTACGGGCAGCACGACCGCGCCGGTAAAGGTCACGTCGACGCGCCGGATCTTGGAGACGATCAGCGCCTTGCCCTGCTCGACCTTACGGAACAGCCGGCTGACCATGAACACCACGCCGAGCGCGATGAGCAGGACTACGGCGAGGAGTACACCGATTCCGGTGGTGATGACATTCATGGCTGGGCGCGCGGGCGGTGGCGGCCGGCGGACGAGCCCGGCGGGGCGCCGCGCATCCTCCTTTCGGGGCGTCTCAGGGGCAGCGTGGGGCGGGCCGGCAAGGGGGGGTTGATCCGGCCGCTCCGGTGAAGTCGGGTGGTCCGCGGGCTGCGGACTCACCAGGGGCGGCTACTCGGGGGCATGTCTCAGGGGGTCGAAGGTGGGCCCGGCGGGCATCACCCAGAAGAACTCACCCTCGGTGTCGTAGTCGTAGATCAGGGCAGAACTGCCGGCCGGCATCTTCTCGTCGCCGGGCTGCCGGATCTGCACCACCGCCGACGAGCCGTCGGCGGCGGTCACCTCGGCCTGACCGAAGTCGGCGGTGACCGTACCGGTCCGCACGACGCACAGGCGGCCGACGAAGGCGTGCCGGGTGGCGTCCGTCTCCGTCGGGAAGAGCCGACCCAGCGGCACCGCGACCAGCCGGGTCACCAGCCACGCGCAGGCCGCGGCAGCCAGCAGCACACCGATCGAGACGGCGATCCGGGTGCCGGCGCCGAGACCGAGACCGTCGAGCAGCGCCGTGCCGGCCAGGCTCACGAACCAGGCCACCGCGACGAGCAGGGAGAAGATGACGGCACTGGGCACACCACCGAGCCCGAGGCCGGCGAGGACGGTGCCCGGTACGCCGTCGACGTCCAGGTCGTCGCCGAGATCCAGCACCCCGGTCAACACCAGCAGCCAGTAGCCGACGACGACCACCAGCAGGAAGCTGAACAGCACGGTCGGAAAACTGAGCGCCGCGCCGAGAAATCCGGTCACCGCGTTCTCCTCCCCGTACCCGGTGGCTCGTACCGGCCACCAGCACGATGATCGTGACACGGGGTGTCAACGCCCGTCGGTGGCCGATCGGCCCGATCCCACCCGCCGGACCGGCCAAGGTCAGCCGAGATTGGCCTCGACCAGGGCGTCGATCGTCGCCGACCGGACCTCGACCTGTTCCGCGGTCACGGACAGGAACAGAGTGCTCCCGTCGGGCCGCCACGCCGACAGGTACGCCGTCGACGTCACCGAGTCGTCCGTGGCCAGCACCTGGGCCCCGCTCGGGGCGCTCACCTCGCGCGACGTTCCGGGCAGCCCCAGCGGTGCCGCGAAGTCGAACACCGCGACCACCCGGGTCACCGGGCCGGCCCCCTCGTACGCCGCCCTGCTTCCGGCCGGAACGACCTGCGGTCGGTCCATCCGCAGCACCGCCTCGGTGGGGTCGACCGGCCGCAGGTAGGGCGGCAGGCCCCGTAGTTCGGGAGCGGCGGGACTGGCGGGTGGCAGACTCGGTGGCGCCTCGCCGTGCTCCGCCAGCATGACGCCGAACGCCCCGATGCCGACCACGGCACACAGCGCCAGCCCGGCCGCCGCGGCCTGGGCCCGTCGACGTCGACGGAGGCGGGCCCGCACCGCCGGCAGCGGATCCGGGCCGTCCGGGTAGTGGCTGGGGTCGGAGTTCCAGACCTCACGAAGGGTCTGCCGGACGTCGGTCATCCCGCTACCTCCCGATCGGCACCAACGTGGGCGGTGGGCAGCCCGGCGCGGATCGCGCCGAGGGCTCGGTGACGCAGGGAACGGACGGTCGTCGGACGCCGCCCGATGGCCTCGGCGATCGCCTGGTCGGTCAGGTCGTCCAGGTACGACATGACGAGCACCACCCGCTGCATGGGTGGGAGGTCGGCCAACATCCGGCGGAGCTGGTCGTGGTCGTCGACCCGACCGAATCCGCCGTCGGCGACCAACGGCCGTGCGGGTGGGGTGATCCGTGCCCGGCGAACGAGCGTCCGCACCCAGCTGACGTGCAGCCGGACCATCGCGGTCTTCGCGTACGCGAGTGGGTTGCCGTCGGCCAGGAGGCGGTGCCACGCACCGGCCATCCGCACGTAGGTCTCCTGCAGGAGATCCTCCGCCTGATCCGGATCAGCGGCGACCGCGCGCGCGTACCTTCGCAGCGCTGGCGTGGACTCGCGGACGAACGTCTCGAACTCGTCGGCTTCCATCCCACCTCCCTCGCCACTAATACGTCGCGAGCCCGGCGTCCTGTTGCACGAAATCCCAGCCGGCCGGTTCGGAGTCGACCGGCCGACCGGGGGATGCTCACGACAGTGACGAGATCAGCACCGCCAGGGCGGCCAGGTAGGTAACCAGGAGAACGCGCGTAACCACCGTGGACCGGTAGCTCCATTCCAGGTTCCAGCCACCGGCGTCGTCGAAGTGCAGGGCCGAGGTGGTCATCAAAGATCGACCGAGACCGAAGGCGACACCGGCGGCGACGGCCGTCACCGGCGTGGAGAAGAGGAGCAGCACCACCGCGGTCAGGTACGCCAGCCCGCTGGGCAGGTACGTCCGCACGCCGGTGCCCATCTCCAGCCCGAACTGGAACGGCCCCGCGAAACGTCCCAGCCGGAAGACGCTCTCGGGGACCAGGCGCTGGTTCTCTGGCAGCGGGAAACGGAGCACGCCGAGTTCACGCAGTGTGACCAGTACGGCGGCGACCAGCACGCACCCGGCCCGCACCGGAAGCGGAAGCGGTGCCCGGAGCAGGGAGCCGACCAGCAGCAGGGCCACTGCGATGACGACCCCACCGGCGACGAGCCCGAGGCAGAAGGAGAAGGCGGGAGAACCTCGCCAGACCGGCGAGCTCAGCACGGCGGCTGAGTTCTTGCTTCAAGTGGAGCCGCTGGTCGCAAAACCAGCCGTCAACGCCAGGCCCGCCACGAGCCCCGCCACGGGCAGCAGCCCGTCGTGCCGAAGGCCGACTGCGGCCGCGATCACGGTCAGGCCGACCACCCACGCCATGCCGGTGAACGGATGCCAGAACCGCTGCCGCAGCACGGCACTTCGAGATCGGAGCACGTTCAGTACCGGCAGATGGTGAAGTAGGTGTAGCTGCTGCCGCCGGCCGAGACGGTGGTGTTCCCGTCCGAGCACCGCCACCAGACGCCGTCGGGCGTGGTCCACCGCCACGCGTTCTTCTTCGTGGTCGTACCGCAGGCGTTCGAGACCGGCTTGTAGTAGTAGGTGGCCGGCGAGTCCCGCACGGTGCCGGAGCGGTGCCACCCCGAGGCGCAGTAGGTGCTGCCCCGGAAGTCGCCGCCATAGCAGGCGCCCGCCCGGGAGGTGTAGGAGCCGACGTTGTCCCGTTGCTCGTTGTAGCCGCTCGGGTACGCGTCCTTGCAGTCGTTGCGGTCCCAGCCGGTCAGGCCACCCGGCCCGGTTTCGGCGTGGGCCGGTGACGAGAACCGGGCGGTGGTGGACGCCGCGAAGGCGCCCACCGTGAACGCGCTGAACGCGATCCCCCGCAGTACCGTCCGGCGCTGCGGCTTCACCCGCAACTGGGTCAACGCCGTGCTCCGCGCGGCCTCGGGTGGGGCGACGGACAGGTCCGGTATCTGGTCGAGCGTCAACGCCATGAGGTGCTCCCCTCGCTGGGCACGATCTTCTTTCGCAACATCTCGAACTGCCGCTCGGCCGACCCGAGGTCGACCGGCAGTGCGAGATCGACCACCTGGCCGTCGGCCCGGACGGCCATGAGCACGGGCGGGCTCAGGTGGGCGATCTTCTGCCACTCGCCCCGGTCCGAGACGACGTCGTACTCCTGCCTGACCGGGCGCGGCCACTGCTCGACATCCTCGTAGGTGAGCAGCACCGGGCGGACGCCCGCCGCACCGGCCAGTTCGGCGAGTCGTGCCGTCACCGCACCGCACAGCGGACAACCCGTGTCGGAGGCGAGGACGATGCGATCCGAGCCTCCCGTCACCGCGTCACCCAACACCAGGTCGGGCCCGGCGGACGAGTAGCTGACCTCGCGGACGACCAGCGCCCGGAGCATCCGGATCTCGCGCAGGAGCGCCCCGACCGCCAGGAACAGGATGAGGATGGCGCCCCAGTTCAGGATCGTCAGCGCCACCGACGGCGACATCAGCCGGCCGCCCAGGAGATGTTGACCTGCTCCAGCCAGCCCAGCTTCTCGGCATCCGCCACCTTGGCGTCGTCGGCGAAGACGACCTCCGCGACGGCGGACGGAAAACCAAGGGTGTACGTGTAGTCGGTGAGCCGGGACGCCTTCGCAACACCGGGCAGGGGCGACCGCCACACCTCACCGAAGTTCGTCCGGGCGCCCTGGTGGCGGGGCTGCTGGCCGAACGCGTGGGCGGGGCCCGGAATCGACACCGAACCGAGGCCGTCGGCGAACAGTGAGATGTGTTCGCTCATCGCCCCGAGCAGGGTTTCCCTTTTCGGCCGCAGCACCATCCCGCGGACCTGGTCGGTGATCTCCAGTGTGGAGAAGAGTTCGACCAGTTTCTCCCGGCGCGGCGCCGGCCCGCCGAAAACCGTCATCAGCTCGTGGTAGTCACCGATCAGCGTGGCGATCGACGTGTGCTTGTCGAGCGATTCCGAGACGATGACCTCGCGCCCGTGGACGACGAGACGGTCGACCGGGTTCGCGGCGACCATGTAGGTGCAGGCGAAGTCGTGGTACCCGCGGGGCCCGATCTGGAACCCGCGACCGTACGCACCGCCGGCGAAACGGACGTGGGCCGCCACACTGGTGACCCGGGGAAATTCGGCCAGCTCGACGTTTACCACCGCGGCGCTGGGTGCCACCAACTCAAGGTTTTGAACGGGCACATGACCTCCCTTCCTGGTGCCCAGACCGTAACAACGGCATCGATCGACCACCGCCCCTCATGGCATATACGTCAATGCCCGCATGCTGTCTGATGGCGCGCAGATTACGGCTACGGCGCTATTGGCCATGGACCACCCGAAGCAGCACCAATTTGGACTGGCCCAAATCGTGTCAAGCGGAGCTATCGCCGGTTTATCCGAGAAGTGATGACAGTTCCGCCTGCGACCAGTTCCGGCACCAGCCACCCGGCTGCGGCCGTCACGCCTGCCGCCAACCACAGGTCGAGACCGGGCCGGATCGCCGCACCAGCTCCGGCGGCGGCTGCCGCTGCGCCGTCCGGAACCGCAGCGGCAGTGGCGGCTGCGACAGTGGCTGCGGCTGCGGCTGCGGCTGCGGCTGCGGCGAAGATCAACGCGCGGGCCACGACTGGCAGTCCGGTGGATGCACCGCCTGGCAGGCAGCCGCAGGGCGCCCCGGGTCGGCGCCGCCGGAGCAGCTCCGCGTAGCCCGCGAGGAGGGCGTACCCTCCGGCGAGCACGGTGTACCCGGCCGGTGCCCACGCCGGAACGAGCAGCACGACGCCGAGGACGCCGACCGCGACACCGGCCTCGGCGACACCCAGCAGCCGGCCCACCCAGGCCCGGACGGCGGGCGGCAGGAGCGCCTGCCGCGCCAACAGCGCCCGGACCCGATGCGGGTGCACGGCATGTCCGACACCGGCGACCAGCAGCAGGAGAGCACCACCCAGGGCCAGTACGGTCACCAGCGCAGAGAATCCACTCACCGTGCCTCCGCGGTCCGGCCGGACACCAGGACCACCGATCCCGACAGGCCGGGGCGGCCGTGGACGGCCATCGGCGGTCGTGGGCGCAACCTAACCGACCGTGAGCAGCGGCGGCAATCAGCCGGGTACGACGATCCCACCGTCGATCGCGGCGGCGGCGATGTCCGAGCGGTGGTGCGAGCCGTCCAGCGTGATCCCGCGTACCAGCCGGTAGGCGGCGTCGCGGGCGGCGGCGAGGTCCACTCCGGTGGCCGTACCACACAGGACCCGGCCACCGGCGGAGAGCAACGCGCCGTCGGCAGCCCGGCGGGCGGTGCCGGCGTGGATGACGCCGGGGCGGTCCGCGCCGGTGATCACGTCACCGGTACGCGGCTTGGCCGGGTAACCCTCGGCGGCGAGCACCACGGTCACCGCAGCGCCGGCACGCCAGCGCAGCGGCGGGTGTTCGCCCAACGTGCCGGTGGCAGCGGCGTGCAGCAGCCCGGCCAGCGGCGTCTCCAGCAGGGCGAGCACCACCTGGGTCTCCGGGTCGCCGAAGCGGGCGTTGAACTCGATCACCCGAGGGCCGGCGGTGGTGATCGCGAGCCCGACGTAGAGCAGGCCGGCGAACGGGGTGCCGCGGCGGCGCATCTCGGCCAGAGTCGGGTGGACGACGTCGCGCATGACCTCGTCGACCAGGCCGGGCGGCGCCCACGGCAGCGGGGCGTACGCGCCCATCCCGCCAGTGTTCGGGCCGGTGTCACCGTCACCGACGCGCTTGAAGTCCTGTGCCGGCAGCAACGGCACGGCCGCCTCGCCGTCGGTCACCACGAACAGCGAGACCTCGGGACCGGCGAGGTACTCCTCCACCACCACCCGGCCGCACTCGGCGGCGTGCCGCAGCGCGGCGTCGCGGTCCTCGGTCACCACCACACCCTTGCCGGCGGCGAGCCCGTCGTTCTTCACCACGTACGGCGGGCCGAACTCGTCCAGCGCCGCAGCCGTGCTCGCCTCGTCCGTGCAGGTGTACGCGCGGGCGGTGGGCACGGCGGCGGCGGTCATCACGTCCTTCGCGAACGCCTTGGAACCCTCGAGCCGGGCCGCCTCTGCCGACGGCCCGAACACCGGGATGCCCTTCGCGCGCACCGCGTCGGCGACTCCCGCGACCAGCGGCGCCTCCGGGCCGATCACCACCAGGTCGGCGCCCACCTCGACCGCGAGCGCCGCCACGGCCGCCGGATCGGTCGGCGTGACCTCCCGCAACTCGGCCACCTCGGCGATGCCCGGATTCCCCGGCGCCGCGATCAACTGCTCGACGGACGGATCGTCGGCAAAGCGCAACGCGAGCGCGTGCTCCCGTCCCCCACCACCCACAAGAAGAACCCGCACAACCCGGCATCCTACCGACCACCCAGATCCGCCCCGTTGATCATGGAGTTAGCGTGTGTTTCAGAGATCGAACCTCCCGCTAACGTCATGATCAACGGGGACATCCTCCGGGTCAGGGGAGGAGGGGGTGGCGGGTTACGTTTTCTTCGCGGCCGGGGCCTACGCCTACGACGCTGACGCGGGTGTTGCAGAGTTGTTCGATGCGGGCTATGTAGCGTCGGGCGTTCTCGGGGAGGTCGTCCTCGGTCCTGGCCTTGGTGATGTCTTCCCACCAGCCGTCGTGCTCTTCGTAGATGGGGGTGGCGTGGTGGAAGTCGGTCTGGGTCATCGGCATGTCGTCGACCCGCTTGCCGTTGATCTCGTAGCCGACGCAGATCGGGACGGTGGGCAGGCCGGTGAGCACGTCCAGCTTGGTGATCACCAGGTCGGTGACGCCGTTGAGGCGGCAGGCGTAGCGGGCGACCACCGCGTCGAACCAGCCGCAGCGGCGCTCCCGGCCGGTGGTGGTGCCGTACTCGTGGCCGACATTGCGCAGGTGGGCGCCGTTGTCATCGAACAGCTCGGTGGGGAACGGCCCCGAACCGACCCGGGTGGTGTACGCCTTGCTCACCGCGATCACCTTCGTGATCGCGGTCGGCGGGATGCCGGCACCCACGCACGCCCCACCGGCCGTCGGGTTCGACGAGGTCACGAAGGGGTACGTGCCGTGGTCCATGTCGAGCATGGTGGCCTGGGCGCCCTCCAGCAGCACGGTGTCGCCGCGGTCCAGGGCGTCCCAGAGCATCGCCCGGGTCTCCGCGATGTACGGCCGGAGCCGCTCCGCGTACTCCAGGTACTCCTCGATCGTGGCGTCGACGTCGATCGCCTTGCGGTTGTAGACCTTGAACAGCACCTGGTTCTTCTCGCGCAGCGCGAGTTCCAGCTTCTTGCGCAGGATGCCCGGGTCGAGCAGGTCCTGCACCCGGATGCCCATCCGGGCGACCTTGTCGCCGTACGCCGGGCCGATGCCCCGGCCGGTGGTGCCGATCCGCGAGCTGCCCAGGTACCGCTCGACCACCCGGTCCAGCGCCCGGTGGTGCGGCATGATCAGGTGCGCGTCCCCGGAGATGCGTAGCCGGGAGACGTCGACACCGCGCTCGGCGAGCCCGTCGATCTCGGTGAGCAGCACCTTCGGGTCGACCACCACACCGTTGCCGATGACGATCACGGCGTTCGGGGAGAGTGCACCCGATGGCATGAGGTGCAGGGCGTACTTCTGGCCGTCCGGCGTGATCACGGTGTGGCCTGCGTTGTTGCCGCCGGAGTAGCGGACGACGTAGTCGACCCGCTCGCCCAGCTGGTCGGTAACCTTGCCCTTGCCCTCGTCGCCCCACTGAGCGCCGATGAGCACGATCGCTGGCATCTTTTCGCCTCCAGAAGGCTCGGGTGCCAGACGGCGACCGGTCAGCGAGCCCGGGGTGTCAGGTTAACAAGTAGTGACGGCACGACCGGCAGGGGTCGCGCTGGCAGGCAGGAGGAGCTACCCGTGTACGACGTGGTGCTGCTCACCCTGGGTTCGGAGCGGGATGCTCCGGGGGCCGGGTGCGGCAGTGGCGAAGCCTGCTGCGGCGGTGGGACCGAGCCCGCAAAGGATCGGGACGAACGTTGCGATACACCGCGCGTCCCCGTGCTGGCCTGCGCGGACGCGTTGACTGCCCGAGGTGCCCGGGTCGAGACGGTCACCGCCCGCTCCGACGCGGAGATCGACGAGGTGCTGGCCCGGTTGGACGGGCCGCCCCGACCGGACGGCCACACCTGGCCGGACCCGGACTCCAAGACCCGGCTCGTGGTTGCCGTCGCCGGTGACGCACAGTTGCGCGCCGTTCTGCGCCGGCTGGTCCGGCGGTACGCGCCACCGCCCAGCCGCCGCCCGGCGGACCTGGCCGACAACCGAACCGTGCCGGACCTGCCGCCGATCGGCGTACTGCCGCTCGACCCGACGCGCAGCACGGCGCACCGCGACCTCGCCGCGCAGCTCGGCCTTCCCCGCGACCCCGTGGCGGTGGCCGCCGCGGTGCTCGACGGCACGCCCCGCCGGCTCGACCTGTTGCGCAACGACGGCGGTTCGGTGACCCTGGACGGCGCGCTGCTCGGCGCCGCCGCCGAGGACGGACGCCCGCTGCACTGGCGCGGTCGGGTGGAGGTGGACGACGCGGTCCTGTCCAACGGCGACGACCCGCTGCTGGCCTGTGCGATCGGCAACGCGGGCGGATACGCCCGGCTCGACGACGTCACCCTGCTCGCCACACCTGACCCGACCGACGGGCTGGTCGAGGTGGCGGTGGCCGTGACGGTGGTCAGCCGGTCGAGGCTGGGTCGGCGCCGGGTACGCCTGGAGGTCCGCCGTGCCCGTGGCCGAGCGGTCTCGGTTCTGCCCCGGGACGCGGGCGCACTGCCCTACCTGGACGACGGCGTGGAGGGGGAACTGACCCGCAAGCGGTCGTGGTGGACAGAGCCGGGGGCCTGGGCGGTCTGGGCGGCCTGACCCCACCCCGCACCGGCGGTCCGGATCGGCCGGTGGGCCTATCCTCGGCAGGAGGGATGGGGGAGGAACCGTGGTGGACGAGAACGCCGACCGGGTGCACGTACCCGGCCAGCATGGGGTGCCGGAACGGGACATCGAACCACTCTGGCCGCCGGAGCAGATCGACGGTTTCGGCGCGCCCGGATGGGAGGCCCTGCCGCCCGCAGTACCAGCGTCGCCCGCGCCCTCGCCCGGCCCGCCGGCCAGCCACCACCCGGCGACCCCGCCTGCTCCGACGACCGGCCACCCGCCCGTCGTGCCACCCGCACCCGCCGTGCCACCCTCGCCCGCCGACTACCCGTCGCTGACCGGCGGCGGGCCGGCCACCACCGGCTGGGAGTCGCATTCCCCGCCGGCCGCCGGGTGGGAGGCGAGTGCCCCACCCGCCACCGGGTGGGAATCGGGTGCGCCGGCCACCGCCGGCGGGGAATCGGTGCCACCGCCTGCGACGGCGTGGGGTCCGCCGACCCCGCTCGGGCCACCTGGGCCGCCGCCGGAGCCCGCCCAGGTCGACCTGGACCTGCCGTTCACCCTCGACCGGCCGACCTCGCTGGCCCCCGCCCGGGACGGCGCGCCGGCCGACACCGGGCCGCACGCCCCTACAGCCAGCGACACCGCGCCCGGCACGCCCGGCGACGCGGGTGGCGGGACGGACACCCCGGCGGATGCCGGGCCGGGCAGCCGCCTCGACGGCACCGATGACGGCGGCGCCCCGCCAGTGGCCCGCCCGCAGGGGGAATCGCCGTGGGCGCAACCACCACAGCGCCCGGCCCCCGCCCCCGACGCCGCGGCCGAGCCAGCCGTGCCGCCCACCGATCGGTCGGCGCGGCCCGCCTGGGCCGGTCCGGCCCAGCCGCTCCCGCCGGTGCCGCAGGCCACCTCCGGCCCGCCGGTGCCCCACCAGGCCGGCCCGCATTCTCCGATCACCCCACTGCCGCCTGCGCCGCCGCACCACGGCGCGCCCTTCCCGCCCACACCGCAGCACGGCGCGCCCGTGCCGCCGGTACCCCCGCACGGCGCACCCGTGCCGCCCGTACCCCAGGACAGCGCGCTCGCGCCGCACCACGGGTCCGCGCCCGGTCCCCAGCACGACGGTCCCGTCCCACCGGTTCCGCAACCGGGACCGGTGCCATCCGGGCCGCCGGCACCGGTGCCGCAGCCGGCGGATTCGGGGCCACCCGCGCCGCCGTACCCCGGGCCGGTGGCGCCGCCGGTCGAGCCGCCGTACGCGGCGCCGCCGCCCGGCCCGTTCCCGCCGCAGCCGGCCTGGAACCCGGCGCCCTGGCAGCAGGGCGCGCCGCCGCCGGTGGCGCCCCCGGTGCCGCAGCGGCCCTACCAGCCGGGGGACACCGCGTCCCGGGTACCTCCGGGGTACCCGGAGCCGGCCTGGAACCCGGAGGTGGGCGCCGCGCCGACCGCCGAGGACTTCGCCCGGCGGCGCCAGGTGCGCCCCGCCGACCCGGTCGCGACGATGGGCGTACGCGCGGTGGTCAACAAGACGGGTCTGATGAAGTTGGCACCCGGGCGGCACGAGCTGGAACTCAAGCGGGACATCGAGATGGTGCGCCGAAACTTCGGCGGGCTGCGGCAGGTGACCGTGGTCAACCCGAAGGGCGGTGCCGGCAAGACCGTCGCGATCCTGCTGCTCGCGATGACCTTCGGTCAGAAGCGCGGCGGGTACGTGCTGGCGTGGGACAACAACGAGACCCAGGGCACTCTCGGCATGCGCGCCCAGCAGGACTTCCACTCCCGTACGGTGCGGGACCTGCTGCGCGACCTGGGGCAGTTCCACGGCGCGCACGGGCGGGTCGGCGACCTGTCGCAGTACGTCCGCTCGCAGGGCGAGGGGATGTTCGACGTGCTCGCCTCCGACGAGTCGGCCACCGGCGGCGAGATGCTCACCGCCGCGGCCTTCGGCGAGATCCGCGAGGTGGTCAGCCGGTTCTACAAGCTGATCTTCGTGGACACCGGGAACAACGTCCGCGCGCAGAACTGGCAGGCCGCGATGGACGCCACCGACCAACTGGTGGTCACCATGTCGGCCCGTAACGACTCGGCCGAGACCGCCGCCCGGATGCTCGACCACCTGGAACAGAGCGGCCGGCAACGGCTGGTCCGGCAGGCGGTCACCGTGGTCTCCATGCCGCCGTCCCGCAAGGAGATCGACCTGCCCGCGATCCAGGAGCACTTCGCGGCGCGGACCCGGGCGGTGCTGCTGGCCCCGTACGAGCGGCTCATCGACACCGGCGAGCCGATCCGCTACGCCCAGCTATCGGCGGCGACCCGGGACGCCTGGCTCAAGATCGCCGCGTCGGTGGCCGAAGGGTTGTAGCGGCGGCGGTACCGGCCCGACCGCCGGCCCGGGCAGCTCGGGCCGGTGGTCACGGCGGTCAGATGCTGGCCAGCGCGTCGGCCGCAGCCGGATCGCAGTCGCGGAGGAACTGGGCACACCGGGCGGCCTCGTCCGCCTCGCCGATCGCGTCGGCGGCCCGGGAGAGCACGTAGAGGCAGCGCAGGAAGCCCCGGTTCGGCTCGTGCGACCAGGGCACCGGGCCGTGCCCCTTCCAGCCGCTCCGGCGCAACTGGTCCAGGCCCCGGTGGTAGCCGGTGCGGGCGTACGCGTACGCCGGGACGGCCTGACCCTCGGCGAAGGCCCGGGCGGCCAATGCGGCCCAGCCCGCGCTGTAGCTCGGGAACCGGGCCGCGACCTCGGCGAGGGCCTCGTCGCCGCCGGTCTGCTCGGCCGCCGCCAGGGTGGCGTCGGCCTCGTCGGCGGCGGGCAGAAGCGTGGCGGGTGGCTCAGGCAAGAGGTTCTGCATCGCCCCATTCAACCCGCTTCAGCCGGGGGCACGCGAGGGGGTCCGGCAAGCCCGGCTGGCTGAACGGCCGAGAGGTCCGTCACGCCTGCGGCCCATGCCATCACGCGGCCGTTTCCACTACAACTGGGGGTCCGGAGCCTCCCCAGGAACCGGAATGCGGGAGCCCGGCCAGGCCGCCGGGCTCCCGTCCCCCTTTCCGGGCGCCGCGGGGCCGCGTCTGGCGCGGTTGAGCCGGCCGGGCAGGATGGGCCGGTGCCGACTCCACCCCCCGCGGACGTCATCGAGCCGCACACCTGGACGAACGAAATCCAGACCCGAGCCGAGTTCGACCGGCGGCTGTCCACCGGAAGCCTGGTCGGCCTGACCGTCCAGGGGCTCCGGCTGGACCTGGATCCGGCCCCCGACCTCACCAGCGTCGAGGTGGCCGGGACCCTCTTCGTCGGCTGCCGCTTCGCCTCCCGTCAGGTCGGTGCCGACCTGGTCCGGCGGGGCGCGAACGTGGTGCCGCCGTTCTCCGGGCTGCCGTACCCGACCCAGCCGCCGCACCTCTACACCCCCGAGGAACTGGCCGCCGGCTTCGCCGAGGGCGGGTTCGAGGCCATGTACGACACCCGGGTGTACGCGCACTTCCGGGCCCACGGCGGGGCACTGCCCGACGTCCGGGAGGCGCTCGGCCAGCGACTGCACGACCACGGCGTGGACAACGCGCTCGCCGACGCCACCCGGGCCTGGCTGACCACGCACGGGCCGCAGTCGGTGGTCGGCGTGATGGGCGGACACGCGGTACGCCGCGGCAGTGCGCCGTACCGGATGGCCGCCGTGCTGGGCCGAGAGCTGGCGCGGGCGCACCGGCTGGTGGTCACCGGCGGCGGGCCGGGGGTGATGGAGGCCGCCAACCTTGGTGCGTACCTGTCGACCCGGCCGGTCGAGAACCTCACCGCCGCCATCGACCTGCTCGCCACCGCGCCGGACTTCACCGACCACGACCGCTACACGGCGGCGGCGCTGCGGGTCCGGGAGCAGTTCGGCCGGTCGGTCACGCCACCGCACAACGGCACCGAACCGGTCACCGCCTACCGGGCGGACTCCGCGGCGCTGGCCACCGGCGACCTGGACTGGGCGGGCTGCGGCGGGCTGGCGATCCCGACCTGGCTCTACGGCCACGAGCCGGCGAACCTCTTCGCCGGCCGGATCGCCAAGTACTTCTCGAACGCCATCCGGGAGGACACCATCCTGCGGCTGGCCCGGGGCGGGATCGTCTTCGCCCCCGGCCGGGCGGGCACCGTGCAGGAGGTGTTCCAGGCGGCCACCAAGACCTACTACGGCACCGACGGGGCCAGCGGGGCGTACGTCTTCCTGGACCGTGCGTACTGGACGAAGGAACTGCCGATCGAGTCGCTGCTGCGTCCCCTGCTGGCCACCTCACCGTTCGGCGACCTGTCGGACACCGTGCACCTGACCGACGACGTCCACGAGGCCGTCCGCCTGCTGGTTCGGTAAGGAAGGGCCCCTTGTTAACGCCTCCGGTATAGGAAGGGCCCCCTATTAACACAACGCGGCGGCGGCCGGCTCCAGTGAGGGGCAGGCCGCCGCCGTCGCGGCGTCAGTACGTCACTTGGTCATCGTGGTGCCGGTGGAGCGCAGGTGCTCGCAGGCCTCCGCCACGCGGGCGGCCATGCCGGCCTCGGCGGCCTTGCCCCACACCCGCGGGTCGTACATCTTCTTGTTGCCGACCTCGCCGTCGACCTTGAGCACGCCGTCGTAGTTGCGGAACATGTGGTCCGCCACCGGCCGCGAGAAGGTGTACTGCGTGTCGGTGTCGATGTTCATCTTCACCACGCCGTAGTCGAGCGCCTCACGGATCTCCGACAGCAGCGAGCCGGAGCCACCGTGGAAGACCAGGCTGAGCGGCTTCTCCTTGCCGTACTTGGCGCCGACCGCCTCCTGGATGTGCTTCAGCACCTCGGGGCGGAGCTTGACGTTGCCCGGCTTGTAGACGCCGTGCACGTTGCCGAAGGTCAGCGCCGCCATGTAGCGGCCCTTCTCACCCAGGCCAAGCGCGTCGACCATGGCCAGGCCGTCCTCGACCGTGGTGTAGAGCTTCTCGTTGATGGCGTTCTCGACGCCGTCCTCCTCGCCACCGACGACACCGACCTCGATCTCAAGGACGATCTTGCCCTTGGCGGCCTCGGTGAGCAGCTGCTCAGCGATCTCCAGGTTCTCCGCCACCGGCACGGCCGAGCCGTCCCACATGTGCGACTGGAACAGCGGCTCCTCGCCGCGCTTCACCCGCTCCTGGGAGATGGCCATCAGCGGCCGGACGAACTTGTCCAGCTTGTCCTTCGGGCAGTGGTCGGTGTGCAGCGCGATGTTGACCGGGTACTTCTTGGCCACCTCGTGCGCGTACGCGGCGAATGCCACCGCGCCGGTGACCATGTCCTTGACGGACGGGCCGGAGAGGTACTCCGCGCCACCGGTGGAGACCTGGATGATGCCGTCGCTCTCCGCGTCGGCGAAGCCCTTGAGCGCCGCGTTGAGCGTCTGCGAGGACGTCACGTTGATCGCCGGGTAGGCGTACCGGCCGCCCTTGGCGCGGTCCAGCATCTCGGCGTAAGCCTCGGGGGAAGCGATGGGCATGTCGAACGCTCCTTACTTGCCGCTGTCGGCCGTACGGCCGCTGTTCTCCTTGCGGGCCGACCGTGCGGCCGCCTGATCTTCTTGGCGCCGGCCGTGCGGCCGCCTGGTCTCCATGGGGCCGGCCGTGCGGCCGTTTGAACTCCATGGGTGCGCCGGACCGCGCTGTCCTCGCCGGGCAGTATCCCGTAGCTGGACCCCCCGGCCACAACCGGCCCGGTACGGACCGGTTCACCGGCGACCCGCGGAGTCCGGCACCACGACGCTGATCAGCCAGGTGACCACCGCCATCACGATGGCGCCCCAGAAGGCCGCCCAGAAACCGTTGACGTGGAAGGGCAGGTGGAGCGCCCGGGCGATCCAGTCGGTCAACAGGAACAGCAACGCGTTGACCACCAGCGCGAACAGGCCCAGGGTCAGCAGGTAGAAGACGCAGCCCACCACCCGGATGACCGGCTTGAGCACCGCGTTGACCACCCCGAAGATCAACGCCACGATGACCAGGGTGAACGCGCTGTGGTAGCCGGTCCGTCCGGTCACCCCGACCCCGGGCACGATCAGCGTGGTGACCCACAGCGCGACGGCGGTGGTCGCCAGCCGGATGAGGAAGCCCACGGCACCCATCCTGGCACCGGGAAGTCCCCGTGGGGGCGATTCGACCGACTCGGCACCCGCCCTGGCGTACCCTCACCCGCCGGTCAGCCCCCTCTGCGGCCGGCGGTTCCCTGCGAGGCACCAGCGCAGCCCGTACCGTGGGTGCGTATCGTCCGTCGACATTCCGGAGGGACCGAATGGGTCAGCCCGACGAGGACTTCGCTCCCGGCGACCATCTGAGCCCGGAGGAACGCGACCTGGAGACCGAGCCGGCCGACGCGGTCGAGCAGGCCGCCGTGGTCGACCCCACTGAGATCGAGACCGAGCCGCACCGCGGCCTGGAGGTCGACGACTGGGACGCGATGGAGCAGGCCCGCGTGGTTGCCGCCGACGAGGACGACTATCGCTGACCCGTCCACCGGCGCTGCACAGCATCGACCGGATCGACATGATCCACGCGGCGGGGCATCGGCGCAGTCGGCCGAAAAAACAGGACGACGCAAGATCGACAGAGCTGACACCATTGACGGGTGCTGCTGACCCTGACCACGACGCACCGACCGGCGACTGACCTCGGCCACCTGCTCGTCAAGCACCCCGACCGGGTACACGCCTTCGACGTACCCGTCGGCACCGCACACGTCTTCTATCCCGAGGCCGGCGAGCAGCGTTGCACGGCCACTCTGCTGCTCGACGTCGATCCGCTGAAGCTGGCCGCCGCGCGGGGTCGGGGTCGCGGCCGGCCGGCGGCCACCACCCCGGAGAGCTTCACCCTCGGGCGGTACGTCAATGACCGGCCGTACGCCGCATCCAGCCTGCTCGCCTCCGCCCTGTCCCGGGTGTTCCGGTCGGCGCTGCGCGGCGAGTCCAGGGACCGGCCGGAACTGGCCGCCAGCGGCATTCCGTTGGAGGTCCGGGTGCCGGTGCTGCGCTGCCGGGGCGGCGCCGAGGTGGCCACCCGGCTGTTCACCCCGCTCGGCTGGGCCGTCTCTGCGACCGCCCTTCCGCTCGACGAACAGCAGCCACAGTGGGGCGACAGCCGCTACGTCGATCTCACCCTCACCGGCACGCTGCGGGTCGCCGACGCTCTCAACCACCTGTACGTCCTGCTGCCGGTGCTGGACGACGCGAAGCACTACTGGGTCG
Source organism: Micromonosporaceae bacterium KJ-029 (assembly GCA_005402585.1). Classification (GTDB taxonomy): domain Bacteria; phylum Actinomycetota; class Actinomycetes; order Mycobacteriales; family Micromonosporaceae; genus Micromonospora. Next base: position 390,945 of record BIFP01000068.1, read on the forward strand.
CCCCGGACGAGGTGGACAAGCTGCTGCGGGCGGGCGCGGGCTGGCTGGCCGACCACCCGGAGCGCGGGCTGATCGTCCGTCGTTACCTGGCCCATCGTCGGGCGCTTGCCGGTCAGGCGTTGGAGCGGCTGGCCGCCCAACGTCCCACCGACGAGCCGGTCGCCGACGACGGCGTGGACGACGCGCCGACCCGCGAGTCGGCACCCCGGGCGTCGCTGGCCGCACGGCGGCGGGAGGCGGTGCACGCCGCGCTGGTCGAGGCCGGCGCGCACCGCGTACTGGACCTGGGGTGCGGCGGGGGCGCGCTGCTGGCCACGCTGATCGGGGACCGGCGGTTCACCGAGATCGTCGGCACCGACGTCTCCACTCAGGCGCTCGCGCTGGCCGCCCGGCGGCTGCGGCTGGAGCGGCTGCCCGAGCGCCAGCGTAACCGCGTCACGCTCTGGCAGTCCGCACTGACCTACCGGGACGATCGGCTACGCGGATACGACGCGGCGGTGCTGATGGAGGTCGTCGAGCATCTCGACCCGCCCCGGCTGCCGGCGCTGGAGGATGCCGTATTCGGCCACGCCCGGCCGGCCACGGTCGTGGTGACCACGCCGAACGTAGAGCACAACGTCCGCTACGAGGGCCTGCCGGCGGGTGCGTTCCGGCACGCCGACCACCGGTTCGAGTGGAGCCGGGCCGAGTTCGCCGGCTGGGCGGAACGGGTGTCCGCGACGTACGGCTATTCCGCCGTGCTGCGCGGCGTCGGCGACGACGATCCTGAGGTCGGCGCCCCCACCCAGCTCGCCGTGTTCACCCGGACCTGATGTTAAGAAGGGGCCCCTGCTCTACCGCAGGCGTTAACAGGGGGCCCTTCCTTACTCCCTTGGAGCTGTTGCGATGACCGTTCTGGACATTCCCGAGCTGGCGCTGGTGGCGCTGGTCGGGGTCTCCGGCTCCGGCAAGTCGACCTTCGCCCGCCGGCACTTCGCGTCGAGCCAGGTGCTGTCCTCCGACGCGTTCCGGGCGATGGTCGCCGACGACGAGAACGACCAGTCCGCCTCCGCGGACGCCTTCGACGCGCTGCACTACGTGGCGGGCAAGCGGCTGCGCGCCGGCCGGCTCACCGTGGTCGACGCGACCAACCTCCAGCCGCACGCCCGGGCCGCCCTGGTCGGGGTGGCCCGGGAGCACGACGTTCTGCCGGTGGCGATCGTGCTGGACGTGCCGGAGGCGCTGGCCTGGGAGCGCACCGACGCGCGGGCCGACCGCACCTTCGGCCGGCAGGTGCTGGCCCGAATGTCCCGCGACCTGCGCCGCAGCTACGCCCAACTGGCCCGGGAGGGCTTCCGCAAGGTGCACGTGCTGCGCGGGGTCGACGAGATCGACGCCGCCGAGATCCGGTACGAGCGGCTGTTCAACGACCGGCGGGAGCTGACCGGGCCGTTCGACATCGTCGGCGACGTGCACGGCTGCCGCGCCGAGTTGGAGGCGCTGCTCATCCGGCTGGGCTGGCAGTTGCACCGCGACGACGCGGGCCGGCCGGTGGACGCGACGCACCCGTCGGGGCGTACCGCCGTGTTCGTCGGCGACCTGGTCGACCGTGGCCCGGACGCTCCCGGGGTGCTCCGCCTGGTGATGGGCATGGTCGCGGCCGGGCACGCGCTCTGCGTGCCGGGGAACCACGAGCAGAAGCTGTTGCGCAAGCTACGCGGGCGCAACGTCAAGGTGGCCCACGGGCTGGCCGAGACGCTGGAGCAGCTGGCCACCGAGCCGGACGGCTTCGTGGCCGAGGTGGCGACCTTCGTCGACGGGCTGGTCAGCCACTACGTGCTCGACGGCGGCCGGCTGGTGGTCGCGCACGCCGGGCTGAAGGAGGAGTACCAGGGCCGGGCCTCCGGCCGGGTACGGGCGTTCGCGCTGTACGGGGAGACCACCGGCGAGACCGACGAGTACGGCCTGCCGGTGCGCTACCCCTGGGCGCGGGAGTACCGGGGCTCGGCCATGGTCGTGTACGGCCACACCCCCACGCCCGAGCCGGAGTGGGTCAACAACACCATCTGCGTCGACACCGGCTGCGTCTTCGGCGGCCGGCTGACCGCGCTGCGCTACCCCGAGCGGGAGCTGGTCTCGGTGCCGGCGGAACGCGAGTGGTACGCCCCGGTCCGTCCGCTGACCGCCGCGCCCGCCCGCCCCGATGAGGTGCTGGAGCTGACCGACGTGGCCGGCCGGCGGCACGTGGAGCACCCGTACGGCTCGCTCACCGTGCCGGCGGAGAACGCCGCCGCCGCCCTGGAGGTGATGAGCCGCTTCGCGGTCGACCCGCGCTGGCTGGTCTGGTTGCCGCCGACCATGGCGCCCTGCTCGACGTCGAATCTCGACGGTTATCTGGAGCACCCGGTGGACGCGTTCGCCGACTACCGTGCGGCCGGGGTCGACCGGGTGGTCTGCGAGGAGAAGCACATGGGCTCGCGGGCCGTGGTGTTGGTCTGCCGGCGGCCGGACGGCGGTCCGTTCGGGCCGGGCGGCGGGGTGGTGCACACCCGCACCGGAAGGCCCTTCTTCGGCGACCCACTGGACGCCGAGCTGCTTGACCGGGTCCGCCTCGCGGTGACCACCGCCGGGCTCTGGGACGAACTGGACACCGACTGGCTGCTGCTCGACTGCGAGCTGCTCCCCTGGTCGGCCAAGGCCGGCGGCCTGATCCGCGAGCAGTACGCCGGTGTCGGCGCGGCTGGCCGGGCCGCACTGCCGGCGGCGCTGGCGGCGCTGGACGCGGCGGCCGGCCGAGGCCTGGACGTCGGCGTCTTGCGGGACCGGATCGCCCGTCGCCGGGACGACGTGCTCGCCTACACCGCGGCCTACCGGGCGTACGTGCGGCCGACCGACGGCCTGCGCGGGGTGACGCTGGCACCGTTCGCCGTGCTCGCCGGCGGGAAGGTCAGCTACGTCGACCGCGACCACGGCTGGCAGCTGGCCCTGGCCGACCGGCTCTGCGCGGCGGACCCGGAGTTCTTCACGCCCACCGGGCGGCAGGTGGTCGACCTGTCCGACGCCGAGGCGGTGCGTGCCGCCACGGAGTGGTGGCTGGCGCTGACCGCCACCGGCGGCGAGGGCATGGTCGTCAAGCCGTACGGCGGCCTCGCGGCCCGGAGCGAGCGGGGCTCGCTGCTCCAGCCGGGGATCAAGTGCCGGGGGCGGGAGTACCTGCGAATCATCTACGGCCCGGGGTACACCGAGCCCGACCAGCTGGCCGCGCTGCGCCGCCGGTCACTGGGACGCAAGCGGGGGCTGGCTCTACGTGAGCACGCGCTCGGCCTGGCCGCGTTGGACGCTCTGGCCGGCGGTGCGCCGCTGTGGCGCCGGCACGAGCTGGTCTTCGCGATCCTGGCCTGCGAGTCCGAGCCGGTCGACCCACGGCTGTGACCACACCGGAGCTACGGCTTCCACCCTCGTGGCCGCCGTCCGGTACCCGGCCATGGCGGTCCAAGGATCGCACCCGACACGCGCCCGGCAGCGGCATCCGGTCCGCTGACGTCCACCGCTTGGTGGCTGCCCGGCTGGGCGGCCACCAAGCGGCTCCGGCTCAGCGAGCCTTCTTGGTGGCCCGCTTGCGCGGCGGAGTCAGCAGGTCGGCGATCGTGGCGATCGCGCTCGGGACCAGCCGGTAGTAGGCCCACACACCACGCTTCTCCCGCTCCAGCAAGCCGGCCTCGGTAAGGATGCGCAGATGGTGGCTGACCGTCGGCTGGGAGAGGCCGAGCGGCGCGGTCAGGTCGCACACGCACGCCTCGCCCTCGGGCGCCGACTGGATCAGGCTGAGCAGCCGCAGCCGAGCGGGGTCGGCAAGGGCCTTGAGGACCCCGGCCAGCCGCTCGGCGTCGGCGCGTTCGATCGGCTCGCCGGCAAGCGGCGAGATCTGAGGCATAGTCATTTCGGCCAACGCAGTTCCCACGTATTCCATCCTTCCACCAGCAGCATCGATCCGCCTGCATATCAGCAGATCCGAATCGGCAGACTTTTACGCCACAAGGCCGAGGTCAGCCAACGTATAGGCCGCCCGATAGGGCAGTCCGGCGGCTCGCACCGCGTCGCCGGCGCCACGATCAACGATAACCGCCACGCCCACGACCTCCGCCCCGGCCTCGCGAAGCGCCTCGACGGCGGTCAACACGCTTCCGCCGGTGGTGGAGGTGTCCTCCACCGCCAGCACCCGACGACCGGCCACGTCGGGGCCCTCGATCCGCCGTTGCAGCCCGTGCGCCTTGCCCGCCTTCCGGACCACGAACGCATCCAACGGACGCCCGGTCGCGTGCAACATCGCCAGCGCGACCGGATCGGCCCCCAACGTCAGGCCGCCCACCGTGTCGTACGACCAGTCGGCGGTCAGGTCCCGCATCACCCGGCCGATCAACGGTGCCGCCCGGTGATGGAGCGTGACGCGCCGCAGATCGACGTACCAGTCGGCCTCCCGCCCGGATGAGAGCACCACCCGCCCATGGACCACAGCCAGGTCGGTGATGAATTTACGCAGGTCGTCGTGGTCCCCCATGGCGATAGAGGGTACTGCGGGAGTCTGTGTGCCGCGTGCGCGGGCTACCTGCGGCAACCCTTCCGGGGGACCGATGAGCGGCGATGCCCGACTACGCTACGTGGACCGTAGAGCCAGATCGGGTGACATCGAGCAGGCCGGATGAGCTCCCCGTGCCGGTCAGCCGCGATCGCGGCCGACGCGCCCCCGGGTGTCCCGGGATACTTTGTGGAGCAACCGGCGCGGCGCGTGCCGCAGACCCGCCACGGCCAGCTTGTACTTCCACGACGGAACACTGACCAACTTGCCTTTGCCCAGGTCACGCAGGGCTTCGTCAACCACGGCCCGCGCGTCGAGCCACATCCATTCGGGGGTCTTCGACATGTCGATGCCGGCCCGCTGGTGGAACTCCGTCCGGGTGTAGCCGGGGCACAGCGCCATCACCCGTACGCCCAAGGGGCGCGCGGACTGGCCGACGGACTCGCTGAAGTTGGTCACCCACGCCTTGCTGGCCGAATATGTCGAGCCGGGCATGACCGCGCCGAAGCCCGCGACGGAAGAGACATTAATCACTGCCCCGCTGCGCCGCTCGGTCATCGTACGCAGCGCGGCGAGGGTCAGCCGCATCACCGCGTGCACGTTGAGCCGGAGCAGCCGGGCCTCTTCCTCGGGCGACGACCGGAGGAACGGGGTGTTCAGACTGATCCCGGCGTTGTTGACCAACAGCTCGACGGGCGGATCGTCGGCCAACCGCCGTTCGACCTTCGCGCAACCGTCGTCGGTGGACAGGTCGGCCGCCACGGTCTCGACCTCGACGCCGTGCCGGCCGGTCAACTCGGCGGCCTGCACGGCGAGCCGGTCCGCGTCCCGGGCGACGAGCACCAGGTGCCATCCGTCGGACGCGAGCCGCTCGGCGAACGCCGCCCCGATACCAGCGGTCGCCCCGGTGATCAACGCCCGCCGCTCGCTGGTCGGCTGGTCGGGCCTCACGGGGTCGGGCCTCACGGGCGTCCTCACCTCGGCGGGTACGGGGGCGACGCCCCGGGCGGCGGATAGGGCTGGTACGGCGGTGTCGGCGGCGGGTAGCCGAACGGCGGTGCCGGCGGCGGGTAGGGAAGCTGCGGTGCGGGTGGCTGGTGCGGCGGCGGGGATGCCGGGCGGCGACGGAACCAGGCGTTGGCCGGAGGCATCGCCAGCAGCACGGCTACCACAAGGTAACCGAGCGCCTGAGCGATCGAAAGGGCCAGCGTGAGCGGAATCCACCAGGACGGGTAGGCGCCCGCGACCAGATCGACCAGTTCGGCGGCGGCCCGATCGTCGCCGAAGTCCAGAGGCGTGGCGCGCTGGACGATCAGGGCCAGGATCCCGCAGCAGCCGAGCAACAGACCCAGCCCGGCGACCACCCAGGTCCCCACCCGGGCACCCCGCCGACCGCCGGTCAGACCGAGCGCCAGGCCGGCGATGAGCAGCCCGGCGACCACACTCAGCACCGCCGACAGCACGACCCAGCCGCGCAGCAGGGCGACCGCCGCGTCGACCTGGTCGACGTCGGCCGAGGTGCCGGCGGCCGCCGCGCGGAACCGACTCACCGTGCCGCCGACGGCGGTCAGGCCGGCCACGGCGTACCCGAACGCGCCGAGCGCCATCACCGCCAGCACCGCCACGGCCAGCGTCACCACGGCCGGTCGGCGGGCCGGTGCCAGTTCGGGGTACGACACGACGAGTCCCTCCGGTAGGCGTTCGGTGTGCAACCTACTCGGAGGGACCATCGCAGTCGCGCTTAACTCACCATCGATCAGCCGGGGCGGTCGGTGGGCGGCGGTTGCTCACCAGGCTGCCCCGGGCCGGCCGGCGGGTTCTGCCAACCCGGTCCGCCGGGTTGCCCGGGAGCGGGCGGCTGGCCGGGAGCGGGCGGGTAACCGGGCGTCGCCGGATAACCGGGCTCACCCGGCTGCTGCGGAGTGCCCGGGTAACCGGGCGCCGGCGGGTAGCCAGGTGCCGGCGGGTAACCGGGTGCCGGCGGGTAGCCAGGTGCCGGCGGGTAACCGGGCTGGCTCGGGTAGGCGCCCCCGGGCATCGGCGGCTCCCACGGCTGGGTCGGCTTGCGGAAGAACTCGTTGGCCTTCGGCAGCGCCAGCAGGATCAGCGCCACCAGCAGCGAGATCAAGCTGACCACGCCGAGCAGCAGGCTGACCGGAGTGATCCAGCCCGGCAGCGCCTCCTCCAGCCTGCGCTGGATCTCCTCCCCGCTAGGCATCTCGCCGGTGGTCTCGGCGCCGGGCGTGGTGAGGCCGCCGGCCAGCCCGCTGACCACGTTGAATCCGGTGCAGCAGAACAGGATGCCGCCGACGATCCAGGTGGCGATCCGCGAGCCGTTCTTGCCGCGTAGGTTCACCAGGCCCAGGCCGAACAGCGCGAACGCCACCACTAACAGGAAGATGGCGGTACCGACGGCGACGACGACCACGAGGTCGGCGATGCTCTCCGCCCCCTCGACCGTGGAGCCCTGGTATGCCTCCTCCATCACCTTGCGGATGGTGCCGATGGTGGTCAGCGAGATAATCACGCTGATCAGCTGGCAGATCGCGAACAGCAGCAGCAGGTAGGTGGATATCGTCACCACGCCCGGCCGCGACCGGGCCGGGGTGCTCTGAGGATCGACCATCTTTCTCCTTCCCTGGAACGCGCTTCACCGTATCGGCAACGGGCCAACCTGGCACGACACGACGCCACCTAGCCGGCGGTTCACCGGCCGTCTGTTCCTGGTCCACCTGGGGTGGCGCCATCATGGCCGTCACCGTCCGGCGTCGGCGTACCGCCACTGGACGAGGGCTCACCAGCGGCGGGTGGCTCGCTGGAGGCGGAGGGTTCACCAGCGGCGGGTGGGGTGGGAGCAGCAGCCGGCGGGGGCGGCGCAGCCGGGTCCGGCGCGACGTGAGCCGATGGATCCGGGCAAATGACCGTGCCAGGCGGCGTCGGATAGCCGGGCGGCAACGGGTAGCCGGCCGGGGCCGGATAACCGGGCGCCGGATAGACCGTGGTCGGGAAGGCGGGCCATGCCGGGTGTCCCGCCGGATTCGGATAACCGGGCGCCACCGGATAGCCCGCCGGGCCCGGATGGCCGGGCGCCGCCGGGTAGGCCACCGGCGGGAGGTGGCCGGGAGGCATCAGGTATCCGGACGGCGGGTAGTAGGCGGCGAGGTACGCGTTTGGGATGTCGCCAGCGGTCAGCGGCGACGGGAACTCCGGCTCGGGCTTCGGCACGAACCAGCGGTTGGCCGGGGGCAGGGCCAGCAGCAGCACCACTGTCGCGGTGAGCAGCAGCACCGTCATCACGCCGAATCCGGCCAGCGGAAAGATCACCGCCTCGGCGACGCTCGGCTCGCCGTACAGCGTTTCGAAGAAGTCCGACTCCTGCCAGAAGGCGTCATCCGGCGGCAGGCCCTCGTCGTAGTAGGGCTCCTCCACGCCGGCGAACGCGATGAGCGGCACAAGGAACATGCCGGAGCAGGCCTGGAAGAAGCAGAACAGCAGTTGGGCTCCACCGGCCACGAAGACCATGATCCGGGCGGTGTTGCTGCCCTGGCGTACCCGTGGCGCCGTCAGCGCCATCCAGAGGCCCAGCGCCAGGGCGGGTACCCCGAGAATGACTGACATGGTGATGCTGCTGACCCGCTCGGCGCGTACCTCGTTCGGGTCGGCGTCGGGCACCTGCCGCACCGCCCGGTCGATCGCGGCGTCCCACTGGATCGCTTCGACGACCACCAGGGCGGCCAGTCCGAGCAGGATCAGCGCGGCGGCGAGTTGCAGCCAGAAGGCGATGGTGACGGTGACGGGGCGGGGCGGTCGGGGCGGAGGGGGAACGGCGGCCGGAGACTCGGCGGTCGCGGTCATGGCACGGACGGTACGGCTCAGCCGCAAGCGCCGGCAGCACCGATCGGGCGAACTCGACCGGCGGTTGGATCATGTACCGGCGAGCCGCTCCGCGGCGTACTCACCGACCGTCGTGCTGTCCAGGACGCAGCCGGTGGCGGTGGGCAGTTCCGCCGGATCCCCACGCAGCGCGGTCCAGGCCGCCCGACCGGCCGCCGGGTCGAGTTCCATCAGCAGGGTGGCGGCGTACACCCGGCCGGCGGGGCTGCCGGTTGCGAGCAGGCGGTCGAGCTGGTCGCGTACCTCGTCGGGGTGGTCGGTCACGGCCGCCGCGACTCGCTGGTACGCCTCGGTCTCCGGCAACATCGACCCCACGATCCCCACACCGCCGAACGCGACCGTACCCGCGGTGGCGAGTTCCGCCACGGCCGCCGCCAACTCCGAGTCCTTCTCGCTGCCGAACATGCCTTCCATCCTCACCCCCACGACCCGGATCCGCCCGGCAGAACGCGTGTCGCCGCCGTCCTCGACGGGCCAGGCAGCCGGTATGGGGGTCCGCGTCGCGAACCCCCATACCGGCACGTACAACGCTCAGGCGGCTGTAACCGCCAGGCCGTCCTTGCCCTCGGCGAGGTCGACCCGCACCGTGTCGCCGTCACGGATCTGCCCGGCGAGCAGGGCCCGGGCGAGCTGGTCGCCGATCGCGGATTGGACCAGCCGGCGCAACGGGCGGGCACCGTAGATCGGGTCGTACCCGTGCTCGGCGAGCCAGGTGCGCGCGGTGTCGGTGATGACCAACGACAACCGACGGTCCGCGAGGCGGCGGCGCAACCGCGCCAGCTGGATGTCCACGATGGCCCGCAGGTCGTCGCCCTGGAGGGCGGCGAAGACCACGATGTCGTCGAGCCGGTTGAGGAACTCCGGCTTGAAGTGCGCCCGGACCACCGCGAGGACGCCCTCGCGGCGCTGCTCCTCGGCAAGCGTCAGGTCGCTGATCACCGCCGACCCGAGGTTCGAGGTGAGGATCAGGATCGCATTACGGAAGTCGACGGTACGACCCTGACCGTCGGTGAGCCGGCCGTCGTCGAGCACCTGGAGCAGAATGTCGAAGACGTCCGGGTGGGCCTTCTCCACCTCGTCCAGCAGGATCACCGAGTACGGCCGGCGGCGTACTGCCTCGGTCAGCTGGCCGCCCTCCTCGTACCCGACGTAGCCGGGCGGGGCACCGACCAGGCGGGCCACGGAGTGCTTCTCGCCGTACTCGGTCATGTCGATGCGAACCATGGCCCGCTCGTCGTCGAAAAGGAACTCGGCAAGCGCCTTGGCCAGCTCGGTCTTGCCGACACCGGTCGGACCGAGGAAGAGGAAGCTGCCGGTGGGACGGTCCGGGTCGGCGACGCCGGCCCGCGCCCGGCGCACCGCGTCGGCTACCGCGGTGACCGCCTCGGCCTGGCCGACCACGCGCTCGCCCAGCGACTCCTCCATCCGCAGCAGCTTGGCGGTCTCGCCTTCCAGCAGTCGGCCGGCGGGGATGCCGGTCCAGGAGGCGACGACGGCGGCGATGTCGTCCGCGCCGACCTCCTCCTTGAGCATCGCGCCGTCGGACTGGAGCCGGGCCAGTTCCTCCTCGGCCTTGGCCAGGTCGGCCTTGAGCGCGGGGATGCGGCCGTACCGCAGCTCGGCGGCACGTTCCAGTTCCCCGTCGCGCTCGGCCCGCTCGGCCTCGCCACCGAGCCGCTCCAGCTCCTCCTTGGCGGTGGAGAGCTTGGTGATGTGACTCTTCTCCAGCTGCCAGCGCTCGGAGAGCGCGGTGAGCTGCTCGCGCTTGTCGGCCAGCTCCTTGCGCAGTCGTTCGAGGCGCTCGGCGGAGGCGTCGTCCGGCTCCTTGGCCAGCGCCATCTCCTCGATCTCCAGCCGGCGCACCGCCCGCTCGATCTCGTCCACCTCGACCGGCCGGGAGTCGATCTCCATCCGGAGCCGGGACGCGGACTCGTCGACCAGGTCGATCGCCTTGTCCGGCAGGAACCGGTCGGTGATGTACCGGTCGGAGAGGGCGGCGGCGGCGACCAGGGCGGCGTCGGTGATGCGTACGCCGTGGTGCACCTCGTAACGCTCCTTGAGCCCGCGCAGAATGCCGATGGTGTCCTCGACGGTGGGCTCACCGACCAGCACCGGCTGGAAACGGCGTTCCAGGGCCGGGTCCTTCTCGATGTGCTCGCGGTACTCGTCCAGCGTGGTCGCACCGACCATACGCAGCTCACCACGGGCCAGCATCGGCTTGAGCATGTTGCCGGCGTCCATCGAGCCCTCGCCCTTGCCGGCGCCGACCACGGTGTGCAGCTCGTCGAGGAAGGTGATGACCTGCCCGTCAGAGTTCTTGATCTCCTCCAGGACGGACTTGAGCCGCTCCTCGAACTGGCCCCGGTACGACGCACCAGCCACCATCGCGCCGAGATCGAGCGAGACCAGCTTCTTGTCACGCAGCGACTCGGGCACGTCGCCGGCCACGATCCGCTGGGCCAGGCCCTCGACGATGGCGGTCTTGCCGACGCCGGGCTCACCGATCAGCACCGGATTGTTCTTGGTACGCCGGGACAGCACCTGGATCACACGGCGGATCTCCGAGTCGCGGCCGATCACCGGGTCGATCTTGCCGTCCCGGGCGCTCGCGGTCAGGTCGACGCCGTACTTGGCCAGGGCCTGGTAGGTCTGCTCCGGGTCAGCGGTGGTGACCCGGCGGTCCCCGCCGCGCACCGTCGGGAAGGCAGCGACCAGGTTCTCCTCGGTGGCACCGGCGGCCTTCAGCGCGCCAGAGACGGCGCCGCCCACCCGGGCCAGCCCGGCCAGCAGGTGCTCGGTGGAGGTGTACTCGTCGCCCAGCGGCCGGGCGATCTGCTCGGCGGCCCCGATGGCGTTGACGAACTCGCGGGCCAGGGTCGGCTCCGCGATGCTGGAACCACGTGCGGCGGGCAGGGCGTCGACGGCGCGCTGGGCGGCCCGGCGCAGCTCGGCGGGGTCGGCCCCGACGGCGCGCAGCAGACCGGCAGCGGTCGAGCCCTCGGTGTCCAGCAGTGACAGCATCAGGTGCCACGGCTCCACGGTGGCGTGCCCACGCTGGTTGGCCAGGGCGACCGCACCGGTGATGGTCTCGCGGCTCTTGGTAGTGAGGCGTTCGGTGTTCATGGGCTCCCCTGGATCGGTGTGTCCACTGGTACCGACAGAACCAGAGTTGAGCCTATTCCACTCAACCTCAGGGGTGTGAACTATGCCACTCCTTCCCTTCGGTCCGGGAGCAGCGCCCACTTCCCCTGATCCGGGAGCGGGTCAGTCGGTCTCCAGGATCACGGCCGCCCAGGTGCGGTCGGCGACGTGGCCGGTGCCGAGCAGGACACCCTCCGACGCGCCCGCGAACAGGGTGCCGTCGGGCAGCAGCCGCAGGTAGTGGTCGCTGGTGAGCGGCCAGGGCAGGTCGACGTACCGGCCGTCGGCCACCGCGCCCGCGCCGCGCCGGCTGACCACCGCCGCGAGCCCGCCACCGATCGGGACCGCCCGCCCCGCGTCCGGGTGCCCCTCGGCGGACACCACCTTCCATTCCCGGCCTTCGAGCCGCCACAGCGCCGGGAAGCTGATCCGGTCGGGCCGCTCGCCGACAAGCCAGACCTCGGCCGCAGCCACCTCCACCCAGAGCACGCCCACCTCACCGTCGGGCGCCGGCACCGGGGTCTTCTGCCAGCGCCGGCCCTCGTCCCAGGAGATCGCGGCATGCAGCCGGCCGTCCTCACTCGCCCCCGCGGCCACCACCGGCCCGCGGTGCCCGGTCCCGTCCGCGTTCACCACCTCGACGACCGTTGTCAGGGCGGGCAGCGGCGGTTGGGCCGGCAACGGGCGCAGCGCCCTGCCGTCCCAACGGCCGACCCGCCCGGTGTCCTCGATGATCTGGAATCGCCCCCGTGTCGCCTGCCACTCCACCGGCGCGGCCTCACCCGGGCTGTGCCGGAAGGTCTGGCCGCCGTCGGTGGACGTCCACCAGCCGTGCGGCTCGGTCCACAGGGCCAACATCCCGGGGGCGGCGTAGAGCTGCTGGTTGTCGGCGACCGGCTTCGGGTGGCGCAGACGCTGCCAGGACCGGCCGCCGTCCCGCGTCGCGAACAGCAGGGCCCGGCACTCGGGGCCGGGCGGCTGGCCGTCGCAGGCGCCGAAGAGGGCGTACCCCTGCTCGCCGTCGACGAATTCGACGTACGGCTGGTCGTACCGCTCGGGGACAGCGAGCCGGGTGCGGCGGATCTCCGCGACCGGCTCGGGAGACGACGGCTGCCCGGGCGCGGCCGAACTGGGCGGTGCCGAACTGGGGGGTGCCGACGGGGTCCGGCGGACGTCCCCGATCGAGCAACCCGACAGGATCACCACCAGGGCAAACATGGCCAACCAGCGAGTCCGGCACGCAAACATTCCGCCTCCGTCGCGAGAGTAGCCTGAGCGCGTGCGAGTACGTGTCGAACAGACTGCCCTACCGGGGATCGGAATGCGTCACGACATGGTGACGGAATCCGGCCGCCGACTGGGCGTGGTCTCCCACCGCAACGGTCGTCGCGACCTGGTCCTGTACGACCCGGACGACCCGGACGGCTGCTCGGCGGACATCCCACTCACCGATGACGAGGCGGAGGCGCTCGCTGACATCCTCGGTGCGTCGCTGATCCTCGGGCAACTCTCCGGGCTACGCGAGCAGGCCGCCGGGCTGCTCATCGAGCAGATCCCAATCCCGGCTGCCTCGACGTACGTCAACCGGCCGATGGGCGACGCAAAGATCCGCTCCCGTACGGGTGCCTCGATCGTGGCCGTCCTGCGGGCCGGCGAGGTGATCGTCTCACCGGCGCCCACCTTCCGCTTCGCGGCGGGCGACGTGGTGGTGGTGGTCGGCAACCGGCAGGGGCTGGACGCGGCGGGCGCGATCTTCGCCGACGACAACCCGGCCGGCTGAGGCGCGGATGCACGACTTCACCAACCTGCTCATTGAGGTCGGCGCACTGCTGTTCCTGCTTGGGCTGCTCGGCCGGCTCGGCCGCCGGATCGGGCTCTCGCCGATCCCGCTGTACCTGCTGGCAGGTCTGGCCTTCGGCCACGGCGGCGTCCTGGAGTTGAGCGCCAGCGAGGAGTTCTTCGCCATCGGCGCCGAAATCGGCGTGATCTTGCTGCTGGTGATGCTCGGCCTTGAGTACTCGGCCGACGAGCTGGTCGGCAACCTGCGGTCGGCCGCTCCGGCGGGGTTAATCGACGCGGTGCTCAACGCGCTGCCGGGCGCGGCGTTCGCCCTGATCCTGGGCTGGGGCTGGGTGGCCGCGGTGGTACTCGGCGGGATCACCTGGATCTCGTCCTCCGGCGTGATCGCCAAGATCCTGGCCGACCTGGGCCGGCTCGGTAACCGGGAGACGCCGGTCATCCTCTCGGTACTCGTGGTCGAGGACCTGGCCATGGCGTTCTACCTGCCGCTGGCGACCGCGCTGCTCGCCGGGGTCGGCCTGGTCAAGGGCGGCGTCGCCCTCGCAGTGGCGGTGCTGACGGTGGTCACGGTGCTGGTGGTCGCGCTCCGTTACGGCAATCTCATCTCCAAGGCCATGTCCGCCGACAACGCCGAGGCGCTGCTGCTCGGGGTGCTCGGCCTGACCCTGCTGGTCGCCGGGGTAGCGGCGAAGCTCCAGGTGTCGGCGGCGGTCGGCGCGTTCCTGGTCGGCATCGCGCTCTCCGGGCCGGTGGCCCACCACGCCACCGAACTGCTGACCCCGCTGCGCGACCTGTTCGCCGCTGTCTTCTTCGTCTTCTTCGGGCTGGCCACCGACCCACGGCACATCCCGCCGGTGCTGCTGCCGGCGCTGCTGCTGGCGCTGGTCACCATGGGGACCAAGACGCTGACCGGCTACCTGGCGGCGCGGCGGGTCGGCATCGCCGAGCCGGGCCGCTGGCGGGCAGGGCTGGCGCTGGTGCCCCGGGGGGAGTTCTCCATCGTCATCGCCGGGCTCGCGGTGAGCGCCGGCAGCGTCGAGCCGAAGCTGGCGGCGCTCGCCGCTACGTACGTACTGATCACGGTCGTGACCGGGCCGATGCTGGCCCGGCTGCCGGACTTCGCCTGGTTCAAGCGGTGGGTACGGGAGCGGGCGGCGGTCCAACGGGCCCGGGCGGCCTCGGCGGTGGACCGGGTATGACCAGCTGACGGCCGGGATCGACCGTCCGGACGACCCGGCCCAGCCAACAGATGTCGAATTGCTTCCTGGAGGGTCTACCCGTACTCACCGGTACCGCGTTAACGTGTCGCCCCAGCAGCCAGGGTTCGCGGCGGGCAGACGCCTCCGCGGGCGAGAGCGGAAGGTCGGCCGGTGAGCGTGCAGGAGTCAACGTTCCACGGCTTCGCCAACCCCGTCGACCCGACCCCGGCGGAGTTGCGAACGTGGGCGTACCATCCCGATTCCGTTCCGTTGACGTCCATGCCACCGGACTGGGACCTGCTGGTCTCCGGTGACCGGCTGGTGATGACGCTGTTCGAACTGGCCATGGACGGAAGGTGTCCGGCCCGCCGGTTCGCGCTGCACTGCCTCTACATCTACGCCGCGGACGGCATCCGGACGAACTTCCGGGCCCACCCGAAGCGGCGCTTCCGCAAGCTGGTGGACCAGGCCGAGCGCAACGGCGACGAGATGATGCGGATCTGGGCGCACAACAGTCGGACGTTGCTGTCCCGGCCGGAACTGTTCGTCTACCGGGATTGGTGCGAGGGCGGGCTGGTTCGGGAGGGCCGGCGGCTCTAGGTTCCGTCTTCTGGCTTTCGGTGGGGCGTGGTCCCTTCCTCGTCGGGTGGGGTGTGGCCCCGCCGTGCCCGGCTCCGGGCGGTCAGGCTTGATCCCTCCGCCGGGCACGGCGGGGCCACACCTCAGCTTCGTGGCTTGCCTGCCGGCTTCGTGGGGTGATCTCTGGTGTGCTGCCGTGGGACGGCGAACGGGCCGGGACCCCCCGTGGCTCCCGGCCCGCACGTCGGCGGATCGTCAGCGTGCCGACCCGCCCCGCTCGCGGCGGTGCTGCGCGGAACGGGCCTGGCCGGCGCCGTGTCCGCCCTGGCCTCCCTGTCCGCTGAACCTGCCGGCCTTGACCTGGTCGACGAAGCGTCCCTTGGTGATCCGGTCGAATCGCGTACGGACATCCTCAGCCAGGCGGTCGAGCCGATGCTCCGCCGCTTCGGCCACCTTCTTCGCCGATTCCGTCATGGCTCCCCCCGCCAGATCGGAGTCCGGATTGAGATGGTTGGACCTTATTTTCTGAGGCTAACGGAGACAGTCCGGCCGCGCTCGGGGTTTGAGAAGAGCACCGTTCACGAGTGCGGGCACGCCCTCCCGGCGTGCCCGACATCGACACGAGACGCCGCCCGGCGCCGCTGGCCAGCGGCCGGGACGGTGGGAGCGGTCAGCGTCCGGGGCTGCGCCGGGGACGCCAGACGACCAGGGCGGTGGAGGTCTGGTTGGTCGGGACGAGGTCGCGGCCGGGAAAACGGGCCAGCGACTCCAGCTCGGCCATCCGGCGGTACGCGGCCTCCAGCTCGGCCTCCAACTGGGCGACCCGTTGCTGCGCCTGCTCCAGCAACTGTTCCAGTCCGATGATCCGCTTGATCCCGGCGAGGTTGACTCCGTCGTCCTGACTGAGCCGCTGCACCTCGCGCAGCAGCACCACGTCCCGCACGCTGTACCGGCGCCCACCACCGGCCGCCCGGCCAGCCTGCACCAGGCCCAGCCGGTCGTACTGGCGCAGCGTCTGCGGGTGCATTCCCGCCATCCGCGCCGCAACCGAGATCATCAGCACCTTGGCCTCGTAGGCAGGGTCATCCGAACCGACGAACCCGTCTGCCATCCCGCTCACCTCCGCACCGCTTCACCGATCAATCGAACCGACGCACTCGCGCGTCGAGATGTTCCCGGGCCGCCGGCGGGGTCTGCGCGACGAACGTCTCAAGGGCGGCCCGCGCCTCGTCGGACACCCGCGCCGGCACCACCACTTCGAGCGTGACCAGCAGGTCGCCGACCTGACCGTCGCGGCGGCTCACTCCCTTGCCCCGGGCCCGCAGGATCCGCCCGCTCGGCGTACCCGCCGGCACCCGTAGGGTCACCGCCCCGTCGAGGGTCGGCACCCGCAGGTCGGTGCCGAGCACCGCCTCCGCGAACGTGATCGGCACGGTCAGCGTGAGGTCGTCACCGCTGCGCCCGAAGATCTCGTCCGGCCGGACCTTCACGTGTACGAACAGGTCGCCCGCCGGACCACCGCGCTCGCCCGGCTCGCCTCGGCCGGCCAGCCGGATCCGCTGGCCGTCACCCACCCCGGCGGGAAAGCGGACGTTGAGCGTACGGGTCTTGGTCACCCCGCCGGTGCCCTGGCACTCCGGGCACTTCTCGTCCACCACCGTGCCGACGCCCTGACAGTTGCGGCACGGCTCGGAGAAGCTGAACGCGCCCTGGTTCCGGGTGGTCACCCCGGCGCCATGGCAGACCTGGCAGGTCCGGGGCTGGGTGCCCGGCTTGGCGCCGTTGCCGTGACAGGTGTCGCAGACCCCGGGTGCCCGCAGCGTCAGCGGCAGGGTCACGCCCCGGACGGCGTCGTGGAAGTCGAGCACCACCTCGGTCTCCACGTCGCGGCCCCGCGCCGGACCGGGGGCGCCACCGGTGGTGCCGCCGCCACCCGCGCCGCCCGAGAAGAACGAGCTGAACAGGTCGGAGATGCCGCCACCGGCGAACCGGCCACCACCCGCCGGCGCACCGCCGAACAGGTCGGAGACGTCGAACGGCACACCACCGCCGGGCTGGCCCGCCTGGCGCGCCCCGCGCCGGAACGCGCCCGAGCCGAACAGCGAGCGCATCTCGTCGTACTCGCGGCGCTTCGCGTCGTCGCCGAGCACCGCGTACGCCTCGGAGACCGCCTTGAAGCGCTCCTCGGCCTTGGAATCACCGGGGTTGTGGTCCGGGTGCGACTCCCGGGCCAGCTTCCGGTACGCCTTCTTGATCTCGTCAGCGGGGGCGGTCTTCGCCACACCCAGGACCGCGTAGTAGTCCTTCTCGATCCAGTCCTTGGAACTCACCGCACCTCCTCCCCGCCTCCGGGTCCGGGCCGTCCCGCCCGCCGAGTCTCGGCGGGCGGGACGGCCCGGTCACCGTCGCGCACTATTCCGGGTCGGCGACCGCGACCATGGCGGGCCGCAGCAGTCGCTCACCTATCTGGTAGCCCCGACGCATCACCTGCACGCAGGTCGGCTCGGTGACGTCGGCCGAGGTCTGGTGGGCCACCGCCTCGTGCACCGTCGGGTCGAACGGGTCACCCTGCTCACCGAACGGGGTCAACCCGAACTTGCCCAGCGCGGTGGTCAGCTGCTCGGCCACCGAGCCGAACGGGCCGACCAGGTCGCCGTGTTCCCGGGCCCGGTCCAGGTCGTCCAGGATCGGCAGCAGCGCGGCGAGCACCGCGCCGGTCGCCTGCTCGGTGACCAGGCCACGGTCGCGCTCGACCCGCTTGCGGTAGTTGGCGTACTCGGCCGACACCCGCTGCAGGTCCCGCGTGCGTTCCTCGAGGTCGGCACGGAGCGCCTCCAGCTCGGCGCCGAGCCCGCCACCGGCGGTCTCCGACGGCTCCTCGGCCGAGGCCTCCCCGACCGGCTGGGCAGGGGAGTCCACCACCGGCGGGCCGTCGGTGGACGGCTCGCTCAGCGCGGTGGCCTCGACCTCCATCGCGTCGACCACGACCTCGGCGTCCTCGACCAAGCCCTCGGCCGGCGCGTCCGAGCCGGCGTCGGCAGCCGTACCATCCGGCTCCTGGGTCTGGCTGATCTTGCGGTTGTTCCGGATGACCACCCGCGGCGCGTCGCCGGCGGTCGGCTCGGATGCCGAGCCACCCGGCGCCGATCCGGTGCTACCCGGGTCGGCGGCTCGGGGCTTCTCCGTCATACGACTACCTCATCCCTCTGCCCGTGAACTCGTGTCGCGGGGACCGTCACTTCTTGTCCTCGTCCACGATCTCCGCGTCGACCACGTCGTCCGCACCGGGCCGTGCACCGCCGGCCTGCGCGCCATCCGCGCCGCCGGCCGCACCAGCTGCGCCGGCAGCACCGCCCGCCTGGGACTGCTCGGCCTGCTGGGCGTAGAGCAGCGAGCCCGCCTCCTGGGAGACCTGCGCCAGCCGCTCGTGCGCCGACTTGATCTTCTCGATGTCGCTGCCACCAAGCGCGCCACGCAGCTCGCCGAGGGCCTCGTTGAGCTTCTCGCGGTTCTCGGCCGGGAGCTTGTCACCGTTCTCGGCGAGGAACTTCTCGGTCTGCCACTGCAGGGCCTCGGCCACGTTGCGGCTCTCGGCCTCGTCGCGGCGGCGCTTGTCCTCCTCCGCGTGCTCCTCGGCGTCCCGGCGCATCCGCTCGATGTCATCCTTCGGCAGCGAGGAGCCGCCGGTGATGGTCATCTTCTGCTCCTTGCCGGTGCCCAGGTCCTTGGCGTGCACGTTGACGATGCCGTTGGCGTCGATGTCGAAGGTGACCTCGATCTGGGGCACGCCGCGCGGGGCCGGCGGGAGGCCGGTCAGCTCGAAGGTGCCGAGCTTCTTGTTGTACGCGGCGATCTCGCGCTCACCCTGGAAGACCTGGATCAGCACCGACGGCTGGTTGTCGTCGGCGGTGGTGAAGACCTCGGAGCGCTTGGTCGGGATGGTCGTGTTGCGCTCGATCAGCTTGGTGAAGATGCCACCCTTGGTCTCGATGCCCAGGCTCAGCGGGGTCACGTCGAGCAGCAGGACGTCCTTCACCTCGCCCTTGAGCACACCGGCCTGCAGGGCGGCACCGACGGCGACGACCTCGTCCGGGTTGACGCCCTTGTTGGGCTCGCGGCCGGTGAGCTGCTTGACCAGCTCGGTCACGGCCGGCATCCGGGTCGAGCCACCGACCAGGATCACGTGCTCGACATCCGAGACCTTGATCCCGGCGTCCTTGACGGCCTGCTCGAACGGGCCCTTGCAGCGGTCCAGCAGGTCCTGCGTCATCCGCTGGAACTCGGCCCGGCTGAGGGTCACGTCCAGGTGCAGCGGGCCGGCGGCGCCAGCGGTGATGTACGGCAGGTTGATGTTGGTGGTAGCGGCGGCGGACAGCTCGATCTTGGCCTTCTCGGCGGCCTCCTTGAGCCGCTGCATGGCCATCTTGTCCTGCGACAGGTCGATGCCGTGCTCGCCTCGGAAGGTCTTCACCAGGTGGTCGATGATCCGCTGGTCCCAGTCGTCGCCGCCGAGCAGGTTGTCACCGCTGGTCGACTTGACCTCGATGACGCCCTCGGCCAGCTCCAGCAGCGACACGTCGAAGGTGCCGCCGCCGAGGTCGAAGACCAGGACGGTCTGCTCCTTGGAGCCCTTGTCCAGCCCGTACGCCAGGGCGGCCGCGGTCGGCTCGTTGACGATCCGCAGCACGTTGAAGCCGGCGATCTCACCGGCCTCCTTGGTGGCCTGGCGCTGGCCGTCGTTGAAGTAGGCCGGGACGGTGATCACCGCGTCGGTGATCTGCTCGCCCAGGTACGCCTCCGCGTCCCGCTTGAGCTTCATCAGCGTACGGGCCGAGATCTCCTGCGGGGTGTACTTCTTGCCGTCGATGTCGACGGACCAGTTGGTGCCGATCTCCCGCTTCACCGAGCGGATCGTCCGATCCGGGTTCGTCACCGCTTGGCGCTTGGCCACCTCGCCGACGAGCACCTCGCCGTTGCGGGCGAACGCGACGATCGACGGGGTCGTCCGCGAGCCCTCAGCATTGGCGATGACGGTGGGCTCACCGCCCTCCAGAACGCTGACGCAGGAGTTCGTCGTGCCGAGGTCGATACCGACCGCACGTGCCATCTTCGCTTCCTCGCTTCGTAACGTTGAGCAGGTGACGGACCTCCGGTCACCCTGCCCGGCGGGCGCCGCCCGCAGCGACCCCACCTCAAGTTGAGTGAACTTGACTCAATAGTGCCACGGCACTGCAAATCGTCAAGTCAAGGTTGAGTCGAGTCGGCGCAACCCGGCGCTCGCTACCGACCGGTTGTCTTACCTTGCGTCGGTCGGGCACGCTTTAGCGGTGACGACGAACGGCGATCACGCCTCACTCTCCGGCACGCCCGCCGTCGCAGCCCGCACCGGCTTCACCGACGCCGGGGAGGACCGGCCCGCGGCCACCGGGGACGACAGCCTGCCTGACTCTCTGACCGGCCTGCGGGCCGCGATCGGAGCGGCCCGCTTCCCGCTGGCCCTGCCCTCGGCCGAGCCGGCCGGACGGATCGGCGCCGCCCTCGCCGACCAACTCGACGACTACCTGTTGCCCCGGCTCTCCCGCCTCGACGCGCCACTGCTCGTGGTGGTCGGCGGGTCCACCGGCGCCGGCAAGTCGACCCTGGTCAACAGCCTGGTGCAGGCCCGGGTCAGCGCCGCCGGAGTGTTGCGGCCGACCACCCGATCCCCGGTCCTGGTCTGCAACCCGGCCGACTCGCCCTGGTTCCGCCGGGGCGAACTGCTGCCCGGGCTGACCCGCACCAACCAGCCCAGCGAGGACCCCCGCACCCTGCACCTGGTCACCGCCCCGGCCCTCGCCCCCGGCCTGGCCTTCCTGGACGCCCCCGACATCGACTCGGTGGTCGACGCCAACCGCGCGCTGGCCGGCCAACTGCTCGCCGCCGCCGACCTCTGGCTCTTCGTCACCACTGCCGCCCGGTACGCCGACGCCGTCCCCTGGGAGCTGTTGCACGGCGCGCGGGCCAGGGGCACGGTGATCGCCCTGGTGCTCGACCGGGTGCCGGCGGAGGCCACCGACGAGGTCGCCGCCCACCTCGCCGAGATGCTGGCCGAGCAGGGTCTCGGCTCGGCGCCGCTGTTCGTCCTGCCGGAGACCTGGGTCGACGGCCAGGGTCTGCTGCCCAGCCGGGTCACCGCGCCGCTGGCGAACTGGTTCGCCCGGCTCGCCGCCGACGCCGACGCCCGCTCGGCGGTGATCCGGCAGACCCTGGGTGGCGCGCTGGCCGCCCTGCAACCGACCGTGGAGAGCCTGGCCGCGGCCGCCGACGAGCAGGTGGCCGCCGCCGACGCGCTGGACGAACGGGTACGCGCCGCGTACCGGGCCGCGAACCGGACGGTCGACCAGGGGCTGCGCGACGGCCGGCTGCTCCGTGGCGAGGTGCTCGCCCGCTGGCAGGAGTTCCTCGGCACCAGCGAGTTCTTCCGCACTTTGGAGGCGCGGATCGGCCGGCTGCGAGACCGGGTGGTGGCCACGTTCAGCCGGCGGCCGGCGCCGGTCGTCGAGCTGCGTGACGCGATCGAGTCCCAACTGGTGACGCTGCTGCTGGGGGTCGCCGCCGAGGCGGCCGAGCACGCGTACACCGGGTGGAAGGCCCACCCGGCCGGAGCCGCACTGCTCGAAACAGATCTCGCCCACCACTCGCCCGACCTGACCGAACGCGCCGAGCGGCTGGTCCGGGACTGGCAGCGCGGCGTGCTGGAGCTGGTCCGTGCCGAGGGTGGTGACCGGCGCTTCGTGGCCCGGACGGCGGCGTACGCGGTGAACGCGACCGGGCTGGCCGTGATGATCGCGGTCTTCGCCTCCACCGCGTTCATCCCGACCGGGCTTGAGGTCGCCACCGGCGCCGGCACCACCGTCGCCGGCCAGGCGGTACTCCAGGCGATCTTCGGCGACCAGGCCGTGCGTACGCTGGCCGGCAAGGCCCGGGAGGACCTGCTGGAGCGGGTGCGGGACCTGCTGGACTCCGAGGCCGCCCGCTTCCTCACCCGGACCGACCAGGCGCGGCCGGCGACCCCGACTGCGGCGGCGCTGCGCCAGGCGGCTGAACGGGTGGAGGCGGCCCGGCTGCACAGCGGATTCGTCGGCGCCGCCCCCACGGTGAGCGTGGCGGCCGACGAGGGGCGGCACCCGTGAGCGAGCGGACCATTCGGCTCAGCAGCGTCGGCGAGCGCCTTCGGGAGGCGTTCCGGGTCGACGAGCGGGTGGACGCCGATCAGCTGGTCGCCCGGCTGGAGGCGGTGAACCGCTTCCTCGGCATCGTCGACGGGCACCTGCCGGACACCCCGCTGGTCCCGGCACGCACGCTGGTCGAGCGGGCCGGGACCCGGCTGTCGCTGTCCCGCGACCACACCGTGGTGGCGCTGGCCGGCGCGACCGGCAGCGGAAAGTCGAGCTTGTTCAACGCGATGGCCCGGATGGACCTGTCGCCGGTCGGGGTTCGCCGGCCCACCACCGGCGTGACCCACGCCTCCGTCTGGGGGCCGCTCGACGCGGCCACCCGGCTGCTCGACTGGCTCGGCGTGCTGCCCCGGCACCGGTTCGTCCGGGAGAGCCTGCTGGACGCCGACGACGAGTCCGTCCTGCACGGGCTGATCCTGCTCGACCTGCCGGATTTCGACTCCGTGCAGCACTCGCACCGGCTGGAGGTGGACCGGCTGCTCGGCCTGGTGGACCTCGTGGTCTGGGTGGTCGACCCGCAGAAGTACGCCGACCGGGTGGTGCACGGCAGCTACCTCCGCGAGTTCCACCAGCACCGGGACGTCACCCTGGTCGTACTCAACCAGACCGATCGGCTGCCCCCGGCCGACGTGCCGCGGGTGCTGGCCGACCTGCGCCGGCTGCTCGACGCGGACGGGCTGGACGGGGTGCCGCTGCTGGCCACCACCGTCACCGACCCGGCCGGGCCGGACCCGCTACGAACCGCGCTGGAGCGCACCGTCGCCGAACGGCAGGCCGCCCTGCGCCGGCTCTCCGGGGACGTGGACGCGGTGGTCGCCGCGCTGGACGAGATGGTCGGTGCGCCCCGATCGGCGCTCGCCCCGGACGATCCCGCGGTCGCCACGCTGGACCGGGCGTTGGGCGCGGCGGCGGGGGTGCCGACGGTCGTGGCAGCGGTCGAGCAGGCGTACCGGCACCGGGCCGCGGCGGCCACCGGCTGGCCGCTGGTGCGGTTCTGGCAGCGACTGCGTCCCGACCCGCTCCGCCGGCTGCACCTGTCCGGCCCGCCGGGCGATCCGGCGGAGAGCCTGGTCGCCGCGACGTCCGTACCCGAGCCCAGCGCCGCCGACAAGTCCGCGCTGGCGCTGGCGCTGCGCACGGTGACCGAGCGGGCCGCGTCGGGGCTGCCGAGCGCCTGGCCGGACGCGGTGGCCACGGCCGCCCGCTCCCGCCTCGCTGACCTGCCCGACGCTCTGGACCGCGCGGTCGCCGGTGCCGACCTGGGATTGAACCGGCCCCGGGCCTGGTGGCAGCTGGTCGGTGGGGTGCAGTGGCTGGTCACCCTCGCCGCGGTGGCCGGGCTGGGCTGGTTGGCCCTCGGCTACGCGCTGCGGGCGCTGGGGCTGCCGGAACTGCGGTATCCGATGGTCGGCGAGGTTCCCGCGCCTACCCTGCTGCTGCTCGGTGGGCTGCTGTCCGGGCTGCTGATGGCGGCCCTGGCGCGGCCGGTGGCCCGGTGGGCCGCCCGGCGGGCCCGGCAGCGGGCCGAGGCGCGGCTGACCGACGCGGTGGCCCTCGTCGCCGACGAGTACGTGCTCGCCCCGGTCCGGGCGGTGATCGCCGCGCATGCCGACGCCCGGACCGTCCTGGAGGTCGCCCGGCACCGGTGAGGTCCGCGCGGCTCCGTCCCGACCCGTCCCACGCCGGTCGGGTCGCTAGCCGCGTGACTGAGCGGCGAGCGGCGTAGGGTCGGAGTCATGGCCACGCCACTGACCCCGTATGACGCGGTGCTGCACGCCGCACGCGACGTGACCAAGCTCGACTCGGCACTCGACGCGGAAATGCTCGGCGCGGCACTGCTGGGCAGCGTGTACGAGGTCGCGGAGACCGATCGGGACACGGCGGTACGTGAGTTCGTGGCCGGGTTCCTCGCCGCCACCTCGCGACGGCGGACCGCTGCGGCGACCACCGTCCGCGCGGTCTTCGCCGCGCTGGTGCCGGACGCGACCGGCGCGGACCGGGTACGCCCCGGCGCCGCCGCGCCGGCCTGGTCCGGTCAGCTCGGCCGGGTTCACCTCACCGGCAGTTGGGCGTACGGCGACGTGTACGGCGACCAGACCTCGTACCTGGCCACCTTCGCGTACGACGACGCCGCCGGTGGACCGGAGCACGCGCTGGTGGTACTGGTCGACCACAACATCGGCATCACCAAGGACGTCTTCGTCGGCGGGCCGGCCGCCCGGATCCTGGAGCAGGTCCGGCAGCTGTGCGCCGGCGACGAGCTGACCTGGTTCCGGGAGGAGGACCCGACCCGGATGCGCGACGAGGTGAGCCGGCACCTGGCGGTCACCGACCGGCTGGGTCAGCTGCCCGGGACGAGTTCGCTGGCCACGGATCGCGCGCTGGTCGGCGCCCGGCTGGCCGTCCTGCCCGCCGCGGCGACCGCACCGGCCCGGCTGCCCGACGATCCGCTGCCGGACGCCCGGCGGGCCGAGGAGATCCGGCGCTTCCTGGCCTCACCGGAGGCGGCCCGGGCCGGGCTGGACGCCGTGGACGGGGCGGAGCTGGCCTCCCTGCACTTCTGCCTGGGCCTGCTGCTCGACCACGCGGCCACCTTCCCGGACGCCGACCCGCTGCGCTGGAGCCCGACGGTGGCCGGGTTGTTCCTCCTCGACTGGGTGCACCGCCGGGCCGTGCTGGACATGGACGACGCCGCGATGCTGCCCCGGGTGCTGCGCGCCTGGGCCGGTTACGCCGCCCGCAGGCGTGGGCTGCCCACGTCGGCCGCAGCCGGGACCGACGCCGCGATCGAGGAGATGGTGCCGGAGTTCGTCCGGCTCTACGCCACCGGGGAGCGGCGCAGCCCGGCGACGGCGGCCGTCGCGCAGCTGATGGCCGACGGTGTCGACCCGGACGACCCGGCCGCCCTCGACGCCTGGATCGACGCCAACCGTCACCGCCTCGCCGACGACGGCTGATCGCCGGGAGATCGGGCCGCCGTCCGGTGGAATCCGGCGGGAGCTGACCGACCGCGCTCAGCCCGCCGGATCGATCGATCCGACCGGGTCGGTCGACGCGGTCGGTTCCACCGGCGCCGGCAGCTCGGTCGACGTGCTCGGATCCGCCGAAGCCGGTGGGTCGGTCGACGCGGTCGGGTCCGTCGACGCCGGCAGCTCGGTAGAGGCGCTCGGGTCGGCCGAGGTCGACGGCGAGCTGGGCCCGGCAGTCGGGGACGGGGAGCCGGTCGGCGGGGTCGCGCTCGGCGAGGGGGTGGGTGTCGGCGTACGGGTCGGGGTGGGAGTCGGCGCCGGCACCGGGGCGGGTGTGGTGGTGGGCGGCCAGGACACGGGGGGAGGCGTCCTCGAAGGCGCCGGGCGGCGCCCCGGCCCCGGAGCGGTCGGCGCGGCGGCGGGCACCAGGGTGTTCCGCTCCACCACCGGATCGACGGGCGGCACGGCCGGCTCGATCGACGGCACCGCCGTCAACATGGGCGACGGAGAGCCGGTGGGCGGCGGCGGGATCACCACCGGACCGATCGAGGGCGTCGGCATGAACGGTGTGCTGCTGTCCGGCAGTGCCGTGCTGCCGACCGTGGCCGAACCGGTGCTGATCGCGGCGAGGACCGGCATCGAGGCGGTGCCGGCGAGCAGTGCCACGGTCAGCAGATAGCCGCGGGACGGGCCGGTGGTACGGCCGGCCCGGTGGGCACCCACAATCGGCCGGAAGCCGCCGGGCACCCGGTGCTGGCCGAGGGTACGAGCCCCGGGACCTCCACCTGGTTCGGACACCGCGCACTCCTCGTCGTAGCCCCTGGCCGGGGCCGCCAGGCGGACCCGGCGGACCACCGGAGCTGGATCGGGGTCCGCACGAACAGCCTGGTTCAGTGACTCTCCGTCGGCCAACCCAACACCGCGTGTCGACACGCGTATCTGGCCGAATGGTGACGAACCATCACCGGATCGGTCGCGCGTCGCTGGACCCGACACTCCGGCATTTCAGGTAACGAAGCGGGCCGGTGCCGGGACGCGGGGCAGGCGGAGTGTGGGGCTGCTCACCTCTGATGCGAATATGGAGCCACGGCGGCAGCGCAGCCGCGACCTCCGCGCACCCACGCGGTAGGCGCGACTGGGCGCCGGCGCTCCCGAACCGGGTTCGGCCATGAATCCGGCTCATGCCGCGCGGCAACCCCCACCGGGGCTAGGCGCGGTCCGCCAGGAACCGATCCCGGCACCAGCCGGGGCCGGCGCACGAGTCGCGCGGCCGGGTGACCCCCCGGTGCCGACGCAGACACGACAGGGAGAGACGGATGGCAAAGGGCGACCCCGGGGCCAGCACCCGCGGCCGGCGAGCCGCACCCCGTTCCAGGAAGGCCGCGGCCAGCGACCCGGAACTGGTACAACTGCTCACCCCCGCGGGTGAGCGGATCGACAGCGTGACCGGTCCGGACGGCACCGAGTACCGCGTCGACTTCACCGACGAGGAGTACCGCGGCCTCTACCGCGACCTGGTACTGGTCCGGAAGTTGGACGCCGAGGCGACGGCCCTGCAACGGCAGGGCGAGCTGGGCATCTGGGCGAGCCTGCTCGGCCAGGAGGCGGCCCAGGTCGGTTCGGGACGGGCCCTGCGTACGCAGGACATGGCCTTCCCCACCTATCGCGAGCACGGCGTGCTCTACTGCCGCGGCATCGACCCGATCATGCCGCTGGGGCTGTTCCGCGGGGTCGACCAGGGCGGCTGGGACCCGAACGAGTTCAAGTTCAACATGTACACGATCGTGATCGGGGCGCAGACCCTGCACGCGACCGGGTACGCCATGGGCGTCGCGATGGACGGCAAGACCGGCACCGACGACGGTGAGGCGGTGATCGCCTACTTCGGCGACGGCGCCACCAGCCAGGGTGACGTCAACGAGGCGTTCGTCTGGGCCGGCGTGTTCAACTCCCCCCTGGTGTTCTTCTGCCAGAACAACCAGTACGCCATTTCTGAGCCGCTGGAGCGGCAGACCCGCATCCCGCTCTACCGGCGCGCCGCCGGCTTCGGCTTTCCCGGCATCCGAGTGGACGGCAACGACGTGCTGGCCACCTACGCGGTGACCCGGCACGCGCTGGACAACGCCCGGCACGGGCAGGGGCCGAGCCTGATCGAGGCGTACACCTACCGGATGGGGGCGCACACCACCTCCGACGACCCGACCCGCTACCGCATCGCCAGCGAGGTCGAGGCGTGGCAGGCCAAGGACCCGATCGCCCGGATGAAGGCGTTCCTGGAGCGCGAGAAGATCGCCGACGAGGGCTTCTTCACCGAGGTCGACGAGCAGGCCCGCCGCGAGGCGGTGGACCTGCGCGAGCGGGTGCTGGCCATGCCGAACCCGGAGCCGACGACGATGTTCGACCACGTCTACCCCAACGGGTCGCCGCTGCTGGACGAGCAGCGCGCGCAGTTCAGCCGGTACCTGGAGTCGTTTGAGGGGAGCGCCCACTGATGGCCACGGAGACGCTCACCCTCGGCAAGGCCCTCAACGCCGGTCTGCGCAAGGCCCTGGAGAACGACCCGAAGGTCGTCATCATGGGCGAGGACGTCGGCAAGCTCGGCGGCGTCTTCCGGATCACCGACGGGTTGCAGAAGGACTTCGGCGACCAGCGGGTGATCGACACCCCGCTCGCCGAGTCCGGCATCATCGGCACCGCGGTCGGCCTGGCCATCCGCGGCTACCGGCCGGTCTGCGAGATCCAGTTCGACGGATTCGTCTACCCCGCGTACGACCAGATCGTGTCGCAGGTGGCGAAGATGCACTACCGCTCGCGCGGCAAGCTGAACATCCCGATGGTCATCCGGATCCCGTTCGGTGGTGGCATCGGCGCGGTGGAACACCACTCGGAGTCGCCCGAGGCGTACTTCTCGCACACCGCCGGTCTCAAGGTCGTCTCCTGCGCCAGCCCGCAGGACGCGTACGTGATGATCCAGCAGGCCATCGCCTCGGACGACCCGATCGTGTTCCTGGAGCCGAAGCGGCGCTACTGGGAGAAGGGGCAGGTCGACCTGGACGCCCCGCTCTCCGAGGCGTACCCGCTGCACGCGGCCCGGGTCGCGCGGGCCGGCACCGACGCCACCGTGCTGGCGTACGGCCCGATGGTGCGGACCTGCCTGGACGCGGCGACCGCCGCCGCCGAGGACGGCCGGAACCTGGAGGTCATCGACCTGCGTACGCTCTCCCCGCTGGACCTCGGCGTGGTGTACGAGTCGGTGCGGCGCACCGGTCGCGCGGTGGTGGTGCACGAGGCGCCGTCCAACGTCGGCCTGGGCGCGGAGATCGCGGCCCGGATCACCGAGGAGTGCTTCTACTCCCTGGAGTCACCGGTGCTGCGGGTGGCCGGCTTCGACACCCCCTACCCGGCCGCCCGGGTGGAGGAGGAGTACCTGCCCGACCTCGACCGGGTGCTCGACGCCGTCGACCGCACCTTCGGCTGGTGAGCGTGATGTCCCGGATCAAGGAGTTCAACCTGCCCGACCTGGGCGAGGGGCTCACCGAAGGTGAGATCCTCGCCTGGCTGGTCAAGGTGGGCGACACGATCGAGCTGAACCAGCCGATCGTCGAGGTGGAGACGGCCAAGGCGGCCGTGGAGATTCCGGCGAAGTGGGCCGGCCAGGTCCAGGCGATCTTCCACCCGGAGGGCACCACGGTCGAGGTCGGTACCCCGATCATCGCGATCGACACCGACCCCGGCGCCGGCCCGATCGATTCCTCGACCACCGACCTGCCCACCCCCTCGGCGGCCTCGCTGGCCGCCGTCGAGGTCGCGCCGGCCGAGGGCGCGGTCGAGCCGGGCCTGATCGGCGGTCCCGCTCCGGGCGGCCGCACCGCGGTCCTGGTCGGCTACGGCCCCCGGACCACCGCCGCCAAGCGCCGCCCCCGCAAGGGCGACGCCCCGGCCCAGGCGACCGCCGCTCCGGTCCTGCCGGCGCCGGTCCAGGCCACGCCGGCGCCGGTCGTCCCGGTGCCGGCCGCACCGACGGTGAACGGCAACGGTCGGACCGCCGGTCCGGTGCTGGCCAAGCCGCCGGTGCGCAAGCTCGCCAAGGATCTCGGCGTCGACCTCGGCACGCTGACCGGATCGGGACCGCTGGGCTCGATCACCCGGGAGGACGTACAGCGGGCTGCGGCGGCCCCGGCTGCCGAGCCGCTGGCGGTCGCCGGACCGGCCACGGCGGCCGCGAGCTTCGGCGCCGACCGCGAGCAGCGCATCCCGGTCAAGGGGGTACGCAAGCTCACCGCCGAGAACATGTCCCGCTCGGCGTTCACCGCCCCGCACGTCACCGAGTTCCTGACCGTCGACGTGACCCGGGCGATGAAGGCCCTGGACCGGCTCCGGGAGCGGCGCGAGTGGCGCGAGGTACGCGTCTCGCCGCTGCTGCTGGTGGCCAAGGCGGTACTGCTGGCGGTCAAGCGGCACCCGATGGTCAACTCGACCTGGGCCGGCGACGAGATCGTCGTCAAGGAGTACGTCAACCTGGGCATCGCGGCGGCCACCGAACGTGGCCTGATCGTGCCGAACATCAAGGACGCCGGGCGGCTGACCCTGCGCGAGCTGGCGGACGCGATGACCAACCTGGTGCAGACGGCCAAGACCGGGAAGACCTCTCCGGCCGACATGTCCGGCGGCACCCTGACCATCACCAACGTCGGGGTGTTCGGGGTCGACACCGGCACGCCGATCCTGCCCCCGGGGGAGTCGGCGATCCTGGCCTTCGGCGCGGTCCGGGAAATGCCCTGGGTACACAAGGGCAAGGTCAAGCCGCGGTTGGTCACCACGCTGGGCCTCTCCTTCGACCACCGGATCATCGACGGTGAGCTGGGCTCGAAGTTCCTGCGCGACATCGGCGACTTCCTCGCCGATCCGGAGGCGGCGCTGCTCGCCTGGACCTGACGCGCGACAACAACGGCCGGTGTGCCACGGGTGAACGCCCGGCACACCGGCCGTTGCCGTTGGTCGAAGAAAAATCTGGCTCACGTCCAGGCTGACCTAAGATTCTTAACCAGGTGTCCCAGCTCACCTAAGAATCGATGGCAATCCAGGCATGTTTGCGGTTCAATGGACTCAACGACGGGCCGACAACCGAATAGCCAGGAGGAGAAACCCCATGAGCATGATCGAGCGAATCCGCAACCGCCGCGACGCCAACCGCCGCGCCCGTGCCATCGAGCGGGCCCTGCGCTCCGCCAGTTCGCCCGCGGTCCGCGACGAGATCCTCGCCATCGCCCAGCGTCACATGCACTGACGCCACACGACGTTATTCACCTCCTCCAGATCGACGACCCGCCCGGGCCCCCCGGGCGGGTCGTCGGCGTTGCGACGGCCGTTGACACCGGGATACCGCCTCGGCGCAGCGCCCGGTACGGTGAACCTCGGTCGTTGTCCGTGGTCGGTGACAGGTCGAGGCGATAGAAGCACCTCGACACCGTCCGGCGACAGACAGTGACGACGATGCTCCCCGGAAGCCCCCCGGAGGCCACCGGGTTACGGTGCGGGGAGCCGGCACGGCCGGTACGCCGGCACCGCCGGCTGCCCTGCCGAGATCATCGGCGACGGCGGCCGACATGTGATGGAGGAGGCGCACGCATGACGTCCGAGGGCCCGCACCGCCCCGGCCAGGAGCCGGACGAGGTGCCGCCGGGCGGACCGGCGCCGTACGGCGACCGGCCGGCTCAGCAGGACGGCGGGTATGGCGCAACCGCCCCCGATCTGGGCTGGGCTCCGCCGCCGCCCGCGCGACCCGACGCGTCCACATCCGCTTGGGCGAGCCAGCAGGGCAACCCGTGGGGCACCGCCCAGGCGACCCAGCAGGCGGAATCACCGGTCCCCGGCAGCCAACCCCCCTGGCTGGCCCAGGGAGACCAGCGGGAGCAACCCGGCCAGGGCTGGGCCCCGGCCGGACCGTCCACATCGGATCAGCCCGCCTGGGCGACCGGCGAACAGGCCAACCCGGCCTGGCCCGGTTCCACCACACCGGACACCGCCCAACCGGCAGAGTGGACGCCCAACCAGTCTCCGGCGGGCCAGCCCGCCGATTGGTCCGGCGGCCAGCCGGCCGGCTGGGGCGGCAGCCAGCAGCCGGAGTGGGCCTCAGCTTCCCGTCCCGACGACCAGACGCCCGGCTGGGCCACCGCGGGCGAATCCGAGCCGGCGCGGCCGGACTGGGCGCAGGCCGAGCAGCCAGCGCCGGTCCGCTCCGATCCGCCGGCCCGGGCCACGGCCCAGGTGCCGCAGCCCGACGCCGCGTCGTCGCATCGGCCCACCCCGGACGAGCCGGCCCGATCCGGCGGGTGGCAGGCCGAGCAGCAGGAACCGCCCGCCTGGGCCACCGGCCAGCGGCGGGAGCCCGCCGCCGGTGGCTGGTCCACCGAGCAGCCGGCCGAGGCTTGGCACACCGGCGGGGACCGACCGGCGCAACCCGACTGGGCCACGCCACAGCCGGCTGAGGCGGCCGGCTGGCCGGCAGGCGACGCGGCTGCCCACGAGCAGCCGCAGTGGTCGCCGCCGGCCCAGGAGCGGCCGGCAACAGGGTGGACGCCCGGCGAGCCCGCCATCGGATCGGCCCGACCCGGCGACTCCGGGCCGCCACCGTCCTGGAGCCCCGCCCAGGAACCGCTCCCGTCCCGTACCGCCGGCGAGCGCTCGTCGCTCACCGAGATGGAGCCGTGGGCGCCCGGCGAGGCCTGGGGCAACACCGGGCCGACGGAGGCCGCCTCGGCGCGGCCCGACGCCGAACCCGACCCGGGCCGGGCCGACGAGGCACCGGTTTACCAGCCCGCACCGGCGCCCGGCATCTCGCCGGCCAACATGGTGCCGCTACCGCCACAGGAGCCGCGGGTCCCGGGCGCCAGCCTGGCCGCCGCGCCACCCGCCGACTACGCCCCGTCGACCCCGTTCGGCGGCGACCAGGCCGGGCCGGGCCCCCGCCCGGGTGCCGAGCAGCCGGCCGGTGGCATCGGCTGGGGCCAGCCGGAGTCGCGGCACGAGGACCCACAGCCACCCGCCGAGCCGGTCATCCCCGCGCCCCGCACGTCCCCGGAGGCCACCGGCCGGGCCACATCGGGCAGCGGGGTCTCGGCGAGCGCGTCGGTGCCGCTGGCCAGCCGGGTGATGCCCCCGGCCGACCACGCGATGCGGCCGGCTGAGACGCCCGCACCGCAGCCCCGGGTGTACGGCCGCCCGGCCCACCCTGAGCCCGAGGAGCCGGCCCAGGAGCGGGATGACCAGCCGCTGGTGCCCCGGTTCGAGCAGGCCCCGGAGCCGCGCTTCGGCGACCGCGAACCGCCCGCCGGCGGGCCGAACGCCTTCGCGGCTGCTCCCGCCTCGCCGGCCGCGCCGCCGGCCTTCCCACCGGGGCTGCCGTCCTTCGCCGACGCGCCGCCGAGCGACCGGCCGGTCAACGGCGTGCGGCCGCACGCCGAGCCGGAGCGGCCGGCCGACCCGTACGGCGGCCCGCCCAGTGATCCGTTCGGTGCTCCCCCCGGCAACTCCTTCGGCGCTCCGCCCAACAGCCCCTTCGGCGCTCCGCCCGGCGATCCGTTCGGCGGTGCGCCCGGTGATCCCTTCGGCGCTCCGCCCGGTGATCCCTTCGGCGCTCCGCCCGGTGATCCGTTCGGCGGTGCGCCCGACCGTCCTGGCGGTGCCTACGGTGCCGCTGCCCGGCCCGAACCGGGCGGCGACCACACCTCGGCGTTCCCGCCGCCACCGCAGTCCGGCCCACCGTGGGGCCCGGGCGCGCCCGAACCGGACCAGGGCCGCTTCGACGCGTTCAAGCCGGTCGCCGAGCCGGCTCCGGAAACCCCAGTACCGAAGGTGCGCAACGGCCGGGTACTCGCCGCGGTGCTGGTCGCCGCAGCACTCATCCTTTCCATCCCGCTCGGCCTGCTCCAGCTCCTCGGCAAGATCGGCGGGTCGGACGAGCCCGGCGGGTTCAACCCGACGGTCGGCTCCTGCGTCATGCAGTCGGGCGAGAGCGCCGTCGAGGCAGTGTGCGGTGAGTCGGGCTCGTTCACGGTGGTGTCGAAGGTCGAGTCGAAGGACAAATGTCCCGATCCGACCATGCCGTCGTTGAAGCTCCGCGCCAACGTGGCAGAGCCGGTGCTCTGCCTGAAGGACTCCAACAGCTGATATCGCTTGTGGGTACGTTCGTTGCTGCCCAGCAGCAACGAACGTACCCACTTCGAACACCTCTCCACCTCCCCGTCCAGCCGGCCCCAACCGCTGGTACGGCACGATGGGGGCATGAGTGCACGCGTACGAGCGCCCGAACTCCGAGGCCGGGGCTGGCTGAACACCGGAGGGCGGGAGCTGACCCTCGCCGACCTGCGCGGCAAGATCGTGGTCGCCGATTTCTGGACCTTCTGCTGCATCAACTGCCTGCACGTCCTTGACGAGTTGCGCCCGATCGAGAAGAAGTACGCCGACGTCCTCGTCGTGATCGGCGTGCACTCGCCGAAGTTCGAGCACGAGAAGGACCCGGAGGCCCTGGCCGCCGCCGTCGAGCGGTACGGCGTGCACCACCCCGTCCTCGACGACCCCGAGTTGGACATGTGGCAGCAGTACGCGGCCCGCGCCTGGCCGACCCTCGCGGTGATCGACCCCGAGGGCTACGTGGTGGCCACCATGGCCGGCGAGGGGCACGCCGAAGGGCTGGCCCGGCTGATCGACGAGCTGATCGCCACCCACGAGGCCAAGGGCACGCTGCACCGGGGCGACGGCCCGTACGTCCCGCCGGCCGAGCCGCAGACCACCCTGCGCTTTCCGGGCAAGGCGGTGGCCCTGCCCGACGGCGGCCTGCTGGTGTCGGACTCGGCCCGGCACCGGGTGGTCGAGTTGGCCGCCGACGGTGAAACTGTCGTCCGCACGATCGGTACCGGCGGCCGGGGCAGAGCCGACGGGGTGGCCGACGCCGCCACCTTCTCCGAACCGCAGGGGCTGTGCCTGCTCCCGCCGCACGTCGCCGAGGTCGCCGGCTACGACCTGGTGGTCGCCGACACCGTCAACCACCTGCTGCGCGGCGTGCAACTGGCGACCGGCGAGGTGGTCACCGTCGCCGGTACCGGGCGGCAGTGGCGGTCCACGGTCGACGACCACGCACACGACGCGCTCTCGGTCGACCTCTCCTCCCCCTGGGATCTCG
The DNA here is from genome assembly GCA_005402585.1 of Micromonosporaceae bacterium KJ-029. GTDB lineage: Bacteria > Actinomycetota > Actinomycetes > Mycobacteriales > Micromonosporaceae > Micromonospora. Next base: position 425,480 of record BIFP01000068.1, read on the forward strand.
CCTGGTACGACGACAAGCTGGTCATCGCGATGGCGGGCATCCACCAGCTGTGGTGGTTCGACCCGATCAAGCGCACCGCCGGGATGTACGCCGGCACGACCGTGGAGGCGCTGCGCGACGGGCCGCTGGCCGAGGCGTGGCTGGCTCAGCCGTCCGGGCTGTCCGTCTCCGCCGACGGCGTCCGGCTCTGGTTCGCCGACAGCGAGACCAGCGCCGTCCGGTACGTCGAGAACGGCGTCATGGGCACCGCGGTCGGTCAGGGCCTGTTCGACTTCGGCCACGTGGACGGCCCTGCGGCGCAGGCGCTACTCCAGCACCCGCTCGGTGTCTGCGCGCTGCCCGACGGCTCGGTGCTGATCGCCGACACGTACAACGGCGCCGTGCGCCGCTACGACCCGACCACCGACCGCGTCGCCACGGTGGCGACCGGACTCGCCGAGCCGAGCGATCTGGTGCTCACCCCGGACGGCGAGGTGCTGGTGGTGGAGTCCGCAGGGCACCGGATCACCCGGCTGGCCCCGGGCGCGCTCTCGGCGGCCGGTGCGGACACCGTCGACGGCCCGCGGCACCGCACCGAACGCAAGCCGATCGACCTGTCCGCCGGCGAGGTGGTCCTGGACGTCGTCTTCACCCCGGCGCCCGGGCAGAAGCTGGACGAGACGTACGGGCCGTCCACCCGCCTGGTGGTCTCCGCGTCGCCGCCCGAGCTGCTGCTGGAGGGGGCGGGCACCGGCACCGAGCTGTCCCGCCGCCTGGTGATCGACGGCTCGGTGACTGACGGCGTGCTCCAGGTGACCGCACAGGCGGCAACCTGCGACGCCGACGTGGAGCACGCGGCCTGCCACCTGACCCGGCAGGACTGGGGGGTGCCGGTACGCGTGGTCGACGGCGGGGCGACCCGCCTCCCGCTGGTGCTGCGCGGCATGGACGCCGGCTGAGCCGCAACAGCTGTTAGGAGGGGCCCCTTTACCTACACCAGGCGTTAAGAAGGGGCCCTTCCTTTCACCTCAGGTGAACGGGGTGGGGGTCACGCCGGAGTCGATGAGGGTGGCGCGGACGAGTTCCGCGGCGGCCACCGCGCCGGGGCTGTCGCCGTGCAGGCAGATGGAGTCCACCACGCACGGGATCAGGCTGCCGTCGACCGCGACCACGGCCCGCTCGGTGGCCATCCGCACCGCGCGGTTGGCCACCTCCTGCGGGTCGGTCACCAGCGCGTGGGGTGAGGTGCGCGGCACCAGCTGGCCGTTGGGCAGGTAGTTCCGGTCGGCGAATCCCTCGGCCACCACCCGCAGCCCGGCTCCCTGCGCGAGTTGGGCCAGCACCGAGCCGGGCGGGCAGAGCACGGGCAGAGCACGGTCGTAGTCGTCGATCGCGGCGACCAGCGCCGCCGCCGGCGGCTCCTCGCCGGCCGCCGCGTGGTAGAGCGCGCCGTGCGGTTTCAGGTACCGGACCCGGGTCCGGTACGGCCGGCAGAAGGCGTTGAGTGCGCCGAGCTGGTAGAGGACCTCGTCGCGCAGTTCCGCGAAGTCGTACGCGATGTGCCGTCGGCCGAAGCCGGCCAGGTCCCGGTAGCCCACCTGGGCCCCGACGGCGACCCCTCGTTCGGCGGCGGCCGCACAGACGCGGCGCATCGTGGAGGGGTCCCCGGCGTGGAAGCCGCAGGCGACGTTGGCCGAGGTGACCAGGTCCAGCAGTGCCTCGTCGTCGCCGAGGCGCCAGACACCGAATCCCTCGCCGAGATCAGCGTTGAGGTCCATGGAACCTGACCGTAGTCCCTGGGCGGGCCTGCGCGAGCGGGGTCACGTCGTCCACCACCGCGACGACGGGATACCCGCCGGTGGTGGGATGGTCGGCAAGAAAGATCAACGGTTGGCCGTCCGCCGGCACCTGCACCGCGCCGAGGACGAGCCCTTCGCTGGGCAGTTCCCCGGCCATCGCGCGGGGCAGCGGTGCGCCGGTCAGGCGCGCGCCGACCCGGTTACTGAGCGGGCTCACCTCGTACGCCGTGCCGAGCAGCCGGTCGAGCGCGGCCGGGGTGAACCAGTCCTGCCGGGGGCCGGGACGCACGGCCAGGTGCAGCACCGTCGGGAACGCGCCCGGCACGGTGACGTCGACCGGGGCGGGCGGGCCGTCCGGGGTACCCAGCGGCAGCAGGTCGCCGTCGCGCAGCGGGGCCGGCCCGAGTCCGGAGAGGGTGTCGGTGGCGCGGCTGCCCAGCACCGGGGCGACGGCGATGCCTCCGGCCACCGCCAGCCAGCAGCGCAGACCCCGTCGGGCGGGACCGATGCGCAGCACCGCCCCGCCCGGCACGGCCAGGGGTCGGCCGCTGTCGCCGGGTCGGGCGCCGACCCGCACGTCGACCTCGGCCCCCACCACGGCGACGGTCGTGGCCCGGGTCGGCCGCAGGTCGCAGCCGGTCAGGGTGATCTCCAGGCCGGCTGCCGACTCCGGGTTGCCGACCAGGCGGTTGGCCAGCCGTAGGGCGCGCGGATCGAGCGCGCCGGAGCGGGGCACCCCGAGGTGCGCCCAGCCGGGGCGGCCGAGGTCCTGCACGGTGGTCAGCGCCCCGGCCCGGAGCACCGCCATAGCGCCGCCACCGGCCGCGCGGTCCGCCGTGCGGGGTTCCGCCGCCGCGCCGTCGGCCCCGGTCACGCCGGCACCAGCCGGACCCGGGTGCCGGGGGTGAGGCGGGCTGGCGGTTCGGCGCGTACGTCGAACAGGGTCAGCCTGGTCCGCCCGACCAGCAGCCAGCCGCCCGGCGACGCGGTCGGGTAGATCCCGGCGTACGGGCCGGCCAGGGCGACCGAGCCGGCCGGCACCCGGGGGCGTGGGGTGGCCAGCCGGGGCACCGCCAGTTCGGTGGGTAGTCCGGTCAGGTACCCGAAGCCGGGCGCGAAGCCGCAGAACGCCACCCGGAACTCGGTGTCCCGCAGGCGGCGCACGACGGCTGGCACGTCCACCCGCCAGTGGGCGGCGACGGCGGGCAGGTCCTCCCCGTCGTACGTCACGGGCACCTCAACCGTGCCGGCGGCGGGCGTGGCGGTGGGTGGTGCCGGCGTCCAGCGCGCAATCAGCGCGGCCGTGGCCGTCGGGTCCGGTACGCCGTCGAGCAGTACGGTGGCGGCGGCCGGCACGATCTCGGTGGCGACCAGATCGCCCTGGTCCCGGCGGCGCCACAGCTCCGCCCGCCACGCCTCCACCGTCGCGGCGACGTCGGTCGGGGTCGCGGCGAAGTCGAGCAGCAGGGCGTGCGCGCCGACCGGTCTGATCCGCATTCCGCCATCATGGCGGACCAGGGTCCACGCCCGCGTCGCCCGCTCGTCGGGAAGCGTGACCGGGCGCACTACCCGAAAGTAACCTACGGTGCCGTAACCTAATGTCGTGACCACCTCCGCCCGACCCCGGCTCAAGCCGGTCGACATCGGTAAACCCCGGATGCGCGGCTGGCTGCACACGTACGCGTTCTTCGTCGCCCTGGTCTGCGGCATCGTGCTCTGCTCGATCGCCGCCGCTCGTCCCGGCTGGACACCGCTGGTCAGCTGTGCCGTCTACAGCCTCACCGTCTGCGGCCTCTTCGGCACCAGCGCGCTCTACCACCGTCGAGTGTGGTCGACCCGCGGCTTCCAGGTGATGCGGCGGATGGACCACTCGATGATCTTCCTGTTCATCGCCGGCACGTACACGCCGTTCTGCATCCTGCTGCTGGAGACCCGCGCCTCCGTGATCATGCTCTCGGTGGTCTGGGGCGGTGCTCTCGCCGGAGTGGCGCTCAAGCTGGTCTGGCCACACGCCTCGCGGTGGATCTCCGCCCCGCTGTACCTGGCGCTCGGTTGGGTGGCGGTGGCGATCCTGCCCGACATCCTCCGTCAGGGTGGCGTGACCGCGCTGGTGCTGCTCATCGTCGGCGGAGCGATCTACACCGTCGGGGCGGTCTTCTACGCACTACGCCGGCCCAATCCGTGGCCGACCGTCTTCGGGCATCACGAGTTCTTCCACGCCTGCACGCTGATCGCGGCTATCTGTCACCACATTGCCATCTACTTCGCGCTGTTCGCCTGAGCAGACACCCAGCGCCATCGGGGGGTGACGGGCTCGGCCCGTCACCCCCCCGATGTGTCCGGTTGGGAGATCAGATCGTCCGGCCGGGCCGGCGTACCTCGCGGTACTCCTGCACCATCCGGTCGTCATGGACCGGCACGGCGCGGTCGGCGACCACGCGCTCCTCACGGACCGGGGTGACGACCGCGCGCCGGCGCGAGTTCCAGAAGTGCAGGGTCACGATCAGGCCGGCGACCCCGGCGAACATCAGCACCCAGCCGACGACGCTCAGGTTGAGCCAGCCAAGCTCCGCCTCCACGGCGAACGCGAAGATCGCGCCCAGCGCGATCAGGAAGATACTGCCACCGATGCCCATCTCGTCTCCTCGGCTCTGACGCTGGCATTCCACTCCGCCGCGGCCATGGATGAGGTTGCGGCACGGACGGACTTACCCCGGCACAGAGATCGCCAATCCGGCAAGCTGGAGACATGACGGACGCCCCGGTGGATGAACGGACGCTCGTGCTGCTGCGGCACGCCAAGGCCGAACAGCCGACGGACGGCCCAGACGTGGAGCGCCCGCTGACCGCTCGCGGCCGAGCCGACGCCGCCGCAGCCGGCGCCTGGCTGGCCCGGCGCGGGCTGCTGCCAGACGTGGTGCTCTGCTCGGCGGCGCTGCGGACCCGACAGACCTGGCACCAGGTGGAACTGGGGATGACCGGTTCACCGCCCGAGGGCGGTCCGGCCGGGCCGATGCCGGTCGTCCGCTACGAGCCGGATGCGTACGAGGCGCATCCGGAGGATCTGCTGACGCTGGTCCGGCGGGTCGAGCCGGCCGCGACCACGGTCCTGCTGATCGGCCACAACCCGGGCATCTCCCTGCTGTCCGAGATGCTCGACCCGCCGCACGCCGTTCTGGAGGGGCTCCGCACCTGTGACCTGGTGGTACACCGGCCGGCCGTGCCGTGGGCGGAACTCGCCCGTGGCACGGCCGGGATCAGCGCGCGGCACACCGCCCGCGGCTGAGCGACTGCCGGCGCCGGGTCAGCTCGGTGGCGCTGTCGGTGGCGGCGGGTCGGGAGGTGGCGGCATCATCGCCGTGGGGTGGGAGAGCCGGTTCTCCTCCACGATCAGTGTCCGGGCCCGCTTGCGGCGGTCCTGCCAGAACCAGAGCGTGGTGAGCAGGACGGCCAGTCCGGCCAGGATGAAGACCCAACCGACCGCACGTAGGTCGACCCACCAGACGTTTGCCCTGATGGCGAAGGTCAGGATCGCGCCGATCGCGATCAGAAAGATCCCACTACCTATGCCCATGTGCGCGGCACTCCCCCGTGCGGTTGCTTCTGGGCGTACTCTGAATGGTCCGGTTACCCGTCCGCCCCACGGTTACCCGCACCGCTGGCGGGCGAACACCTCGGCCCGTCTCCCGGCCGGGGCAGCGGGGACGAAGCTCGGTTAGGTGGCCCAAACCACTCAGGCGTCGGTCTGCGGCCGACGGGCAGCCCGTTGTCCGGTGACGTCCTCTTCGAGGATCTCGTAACGCTGCGTGCCGCCAGCGACCAGCAGGACCTTGCCGGTGGGCAGCAGCGCCCGGGGCCATGAGCAGCGGCAGCCGGCGGGCTGGTGCCCGCCGGCTGCCGGGCCCACTCAGAACGCCTCCTCCGGAAGGTCCATGATGTCCAGATCGGCGCCCTCGATGATCCGCCGGTCGGCGCCGATGCGGGGCAGCACCTCGCGGGCGAAGAACCGAGCGGCCGCCACCTTCCCGGTGTAGAACGCCTTGTCCGCAGCCGAAACCTCGCCGGCCAGCGCCTCCAGCGCCACGTCGGCCTGCCGCTGCAACAGCCAGCCGACGACCAGGTCGCCGATCGCGAGCAGGAAGCGTCGGCTGCCCAGCCCGACCTTGTACAGCGTCCGGGCGTCGCCGCCCTGCGCCTCGCCCAGCCAGCCCGTCATCACGCCGAGGATGGTCTGGATCTCGGCGAGCGCCTTGCCGAGCGCCTGGCGCTCCTCCTTGAGCTGGCCGTTGCCGGCCTCGGTGGTGATGAACTCCTGGATCTCACCGGCCACCGCCATCAGCGCCTTGCCGTTGTCCCGGACGATCTTCCGGAAGATCAGGTCGAGGCTCTGGATCGCCGTGGTGCCCTCGTACAGGGTGTCGATCTTGGCATCCCGGACGTACTGCTCCAGCGGGTAGTCCTGCAGGAAGCCGGAACCGCCGAAGATCTGCAGCGACTCGTGCCCGAGCAGCTCGTACGCCCGCTCCGAGCCGACCCCCTTGACCAGCGGGAGCAGCAGGTCGTTGACCCGCTTGGCAAGCGCGATGGCCGGCTCGTCGCCGGCCGCCTCGGCGATGGCGACCTTGTCCTGCCAGGAGGCGGTGTAGAGGACCAGCGCCCGCAGGCCCTCGGCGTACGACTTCTGCAGCAGCAGGGAGCGCCGCACGTCCGGGTGCCGGGTGATGGTCACCCGGGGGGCGCTCTTGTCCGTCGACTGGGTCAGGTCGGCGCCCTGCACCCGGTTCTTGGCGTACTCCAGGGCGTTCAGGTAGCCGGTGGAGAGGGTGGCGATCGCCTTCGTGCCGACCATCATCCGGGCGTACTCAATGATCATGAACATCTGCCGGATGCCGTCGTGCTTCTCGCCCAGCAGCCAGCCCTTGGCCGGTACGCCGTGCTCGCCGAAGGTCATCTCACAGGTGTTGGAGACCTTCAGGCCCATCTTGTGCTCGACGTTGGTGGCGAAGACGCCGTTGCGCTCGCCCAGCTCGCCGGTGTTCTCGTCGAAGTGGTACTTCGGGACCACGAACAGCGACAGCCCCTTGGTGCCGGGACCACCGACGCCCTCGATGCCGACCGGGCGGGCCAGCACGTAGTGGACGATGTTGTCGCTCAGGTCGTGCTCACCCGAGGTGATGAAACGCTTGACGCCCTCGATGTGCCACGAGCCGTCCGGCTGCGGGATGGCCCGGGTACGGCCGGCGCCCACGTCCGAGCCGGCGTCCGGCTCGGTCAGCACCATCGTCGAGCCCCACTGCCGGTCGATGAACAGCTTCGCCCACTTCTTCTGCCGCTCGGTGCCCTCGACGTGCAGGACGTGCGCGAAGGACGGGCCGGAGGCGTACATCCAGACCGGGGCGTTCGAGCCGAGCACCAGCTCGGCGAGGGCCCACCACAGCGCCCGTGGGGCGTTGGTGCCGTCCAGCTCCGGGGGGAGGTCCAGGCGCCAGAACTCGGACTCCATGAACGCCTGGTACGACTTCTTGAACGACTCCGGCAGCGGCGCTGTGTGCGTGGCCGGGTCGAAGACCGGTGGGTTGCGGTCGCTGTCCTGGTAGCTGGCGGCCAGGTCCTCCCGGGCCAGGCGGTCGACCTCGGCGAGGAAGCTGCGCGCGGTGTCGACGTCGAGGTCGGAGTACGGCTCCTGGCCGAACGCCCGGTCCGCCCCGAACACCTCGAACAGGTTGAACTCGAGGTCCCGAAGGTTGCTCTTGTAGTGGGTCATGTGTCTGGCCCCGCTTCCGGACAGCTGTTACCGATCAGTAACCCCGACTGTATTACTCGCGGGTAGAAAGCGACAAGCCAACCACCGAAGTGACAGCGATTACACACCTGCGGTTCAGGTTCCGGCGAGACGGCCTCACCAGCCGCCGATCCGGGCCCGACCCGGTGGCGCCGTCAACTCTCGGCCGCGCCGACCTCCCAGCTCGGAACCGCCGCCGTCGCGCCACTCGGCGAGCCGGTGTACTCCATCAGGACCAGCGCGATGTCGTCATCGAGCCGGCCGTGCACCCACTCGACCAGCGCGGTCTCCAGGGAGGCCAAACCGTCGGCGACCGTGCCGTGCCCGAGCAACCGCCACGCCCGGTCGGCGGTGGGGAAGAACTCGCCGTCCCGGCGCGCCTCGCCGAGCCCGTCGGTGAACAGCAGCAGCCGGTCGCCCGGCTCCAGCCGCTCGACCCTCGGCCGGACCACCGGCATGAAACCCAGCGGCGGCGCCGGGGCCGGCGGTTCGAGCGGGATCACCGCGCCACGGCGCATCAGTAGCGGCGCGGGATGCCCACAGTTGACGATGGTGAGCGTGCCACCCCGCTCCTCCACCAATGCCGCGGTGACGAAGTCCTCGTCGCCCACGTTACGGGCCACCGCCCGGTCCAGGTCCGCCACCACGGCCCGCAGGTCGGACCGTTCGTAGGCGACGTGCCGGTACGAGCCCAGCACGATGCTCGCCAGCCGGACCGCTTCCAGACCCTTGCCGCGTACGTCACCGATGATCATTCGTACGCCGTACGGGGTGTCGATCGCCTCGTACAGGTCGCCGCCGATCTCCGCCGTGGCGGTCGAGGAGATGTACCGCCCGGCCACCGACAGCGTGCCCACCTGAGGACCGAGCGGGCGCAGCACCGCCTGCTGGGCGACTGCCGCGAGCTTCGACAGCTCGGCGATCCGCTCCGCCTGACGTTCCCGTACCGACGCCACCGCCGCCGCCAGACCGGTGCCCAGCGCGATGCCGGCCACCGCGACCGCGGTGGAGAGCGAGACGGCCGGCTCGGCGAGGGCGAACGCGGCCCCGAGCAGGGACGCGGCGGCACCGACCCCGAGCACGATCCGCCAGGACGCCAGCGCCGCGGCCAGGAACGGGGCGGCCACCATCAGCGCGATGTAGTTCGCCTCACGGCCATCCGCCAACTCGACCGCCGAGACGATCACGAGCAGGACGAGGGCCGCGCCGAGGCCGGCGCGGGATCCGGGGCTCAGCGGGCCACGGCCCGGCTGGAGGAGTTGCGTGCGTACACCCGACAGCATGCCCGATGGACGTGAACGAAAGAATGCACCTGACCCGTCGTACGAGATGGTTCTGGCCGCGCGGATCGCGGCCCGGAGCCGATCGCCGCGCGGCATCGGCTCAGCCGAGCACCTCGTACCGGACCTCGATGTGGCCGAGGTCGAGCGAGGCGATCTCGGCGAACGCGGCCCGGGACAGGTCCAGGCAGCGTCCCTCGATGAACGGACCCCGGTCGTTGATCCGGACGGTGATCGACTTGCCGTTGGCCGGGTTGGTCACCCGCACCCTGGTGTCGAACGGCAGCGTCTTGTGTGCGGCCGTCATCGCCTCCGGGTTGAACGTCTCGCCGTTGGCGGTCATCTGGCCCTGCCAGTAGAAGGAGGCGCCGCACGAGCCGGTGTCGACCACCGGGCGGGCCGTCGTCTTCTTGGCGCTGGGCGTCGGCGAGGGGCTGGCCGTACGCGGCTTGCTCCGGGACGGCGCCTGCGCGGTGCGGGTCGGCGTCGGGCTCGCGGTCACACTCGGCGAGGCGCTGGCGCTCGGTGCGACGCTGAGGCTCGGCGACGCGGTCGGCGAGCCGGTCGCCAGGTCGCTCGGGTCGAGGGTCGGCGAGAGGTCGATCGCCGCCGGCCGCGCCGGCTCCGCGTCGGCGGTCAGGCGTACGGCGCCGACGGTGCCTCCGACGGCGAGGGCGACAGCCACCACGGCGCTGGCCGCGAGACCAGCCGGCGAGGTGATCCTGCGTATACGGGAGTGCCTACCGGTCACCGGCCCGGTCCTTTCCTCAGCGGATCAAATCGGGTCGGACCATAACGAGAGAAGCACTTCGGAAGTCAACGTGATCATGTTGTTATGCCCGTAATTGCGGTGATACGTGCAGCCGATCATCCGATCCACGATGGGCCGGCTGGCGCAGGATGGAGGCATGCCCCCCGCTGAGCTGAGAGAACGCCTCGTCGCGCTGTTCCGCTGGATCGACCCCGGCGCCGGCACGAGTCACCTGGTCAGCGACGTCTCCGGCTGGTGGCGCGATCCGACGGTCCTCGCCGAGCTGGGTCCCGCGCTGGTCGCACCGTTCCGATCGGCCCGGCCCACCGTGGTCGTCTCTCCGGCGGTCACCGGGCTCCTGCTCGGCCCACTGGCGGCCACGGCGCTCGGCGTGGGCTTCGTGGCGGCCCACAAGCCAGGCGACGGGCGGCTACCCGCCGGGTCGCTGACCTGGGCGCAGAGCCCGCCCGACTTCCGCGGACGGCGGGTCGACCTGGCCGTCCGCGACCGGCACCTCGGCCCCGGTGACCGGGTGCTGGTAGTGGACGACTGGGTCGCCACCGCCGCCCAGGTACGCGCCCTCTACGAGATCTGCGCGGCCCGGGGCGCCGAGCCCCTGGGCACCTCCGCCGTGATGCTCGACTGCCCGCCGCCGGTGGCGGACGAGTTTCGCATCCACGGTCTCCTAACCGAAACCGACCTGCCCGCTTGAAAGGAAGGGCCCCCTATTAACGCCTCGGGTAGAAGAAGGGACCCCTATTAACAACTGCTACTGACGCCGGCTCAGCGCACGAAGTCCTCGACCACCGTGCAGACCCGGCCGAGCGCCTCGGCGGAGCGGGCCAACGGTCCGGGCACCATCAGCGCGTGGTCGGCGGCCGGGATCTCCAACACGTTCGGGGTCAGCCGCCGGGCGACCGCGCCGTCCCAGGACGGATCGGCACCGCCGCCGACCAGGATGAACGGGGCGGTGGCCCGGCGCAGCGCGTCTACCACCTCGCCGCGGTGCAGCAACGGGGTGAGCCAGACGGCGGGCAGCCCCCGATCGGCGGCAAGGGGTGCGGCCAGCGTGCCGAGCGACTTGCCGACCAGCAGGTCGGTGCGCTCGGCCAGGGTCGGTGCGACCTGATCGCACACCCACCTGCCGATGGTCTCCACGTCGAAGTCGTCCGGCACCTGCCAGGAGATCCCGTGCAGCCCGAAGCCGGCCCGACGCAGCGCCTCTCCCAGGTAGAGGAAGAGGGGATAGCGCGTGTCGTAGCCGCGTCCCGGGATGAGCACCGCACGTCTGTCCGCCATGGACGTCTCCTTGTCGTCGACCGTCGACCGTACCGTCCTCCAGGCGACGATGGGATGGCTGAAGCGTCACCGGGTGTCAGCGACCGGGCGGTAGCCTCGGCAGGATGTGGCCACGGATCGGCGGACTGCGCACCCTCGCCCTCGGTACCCCCGGTGAGCTGCGAGTGAACCTCAACACTCTGGTGCTGGCCGGGGTGAAGACCGCGACCGCCGGCCTGCTCGGCGAGTACGCCGAGGAGGGCGAGGAACTGGAGCACGTCGGCGAGCGGCTGGCGCTCGTCGACGACCAGGACATGCTGGTGGGCGTCGTCGAGGTGACCGGTGTCGAGGTGACCCGCTTCGCCGAGGTCCCGTGGGACTTCGCCCGCTCGGAGGGGGAGGGCGACCGCTCGATCGAGGAGTGGCGCGCCGGGCACTCCGCCTACTGGGCCCGCGTCGGCACTCCGGTCACCGACGACACCCAGATCGTCTGCGTACGCTTCCGCCTGGTCTCCGCAGGCGACGGCGGCATCCCCAGCGGCGACCTCGGCACCTGACCGCTAGCGCTCGGCGCGCAGACCGGGCAGCAGGCGCGTGGCGACGTCCTCCAGTACCGCCTCGTCGCCGGCGTACCAGCTGCTCTCCCGCGGCCAGTGCGTGATCACGTCGGTGAAGCCCAGCTCCGCCGCGCGCCCGACCTGGTCGGCGAAGAACTGCGCGCTGCGCAGCGAGAAGACGGGTGCCGAGTCCAACGAGAGGTAGCGATCCAGGCTGGCGGGGTCGCGCCCCTCGGCGGCCAGCGTCGAGTCGAGCCGAGCCACCATCTCGGCAACCCCGGCCCACCAGGCCGCCAGGTCGTCCCCGCCGGGGCCGGTGGTCACCCAGCCCTGCCCGAACCGGGCGGCGATCCGCATCGAACGGGGACCGTTGGCGGCCACCACGAACGGCACCCGGGGCGCCTGGACGCAGCCCGGGTTGTTCCGCGCGTCCACCGCCGCGAACCAGTCACCCCGCCAGGTCGTACCGTCCTCCCGCAGGATCGCGTCGAGCAGCTCGGCGAACTCGGCGAACCGGTCCACCCGCTGGCGCGGCGGCAACGTCTCGCCACCGAGCACGGCCGAGTCGAAGCCGATGCCGCCCGCGCCGACCCCGAGCAGCACCCGCCCGTCCGACACGTCGTCGAGCGCGGTCACCTGGCGGGCGAAGGCCGCCGGGTGCCGGAAGTTCGGGGACGCGACCAGCGTGCCCAACCGGATCCGGGAGGTCACCGTCGCGGCGGCGGTCAGCGTGGTCATCGAGTCGAACCAGGGGCCGTCCACCAGATCGCGCCAGCCCAGGTGGTCGTACGTCCAGGCGTGGTCGAAGCCCCACTCGTCGGCCTGCCGCCACCGGTGCCGCGCCACCGACCAGCGCTGGTCCGGCAGGATCACGATGCCAATCCGCATGATCGCCAGGGTACGGGGACCGGTGTGCGCAGGCTCAGTCCAGGTCGAGCAGCTGGCCGTGGTCCGCGACCTACCGGCGGACGGTCACCGCCTTGCTGGTCGCCTTGCCGTCCAGGTGGCCCGACTTGCGGGCGATCACGGTGACGGTGAGCTTCTTGTTCCGCATCGAGGAGGTCAACTTCAGCGTCTTGCCCGTCGCGCCCTTGATCACTTTCCCGTTCAGCCGCCACTCGTAGCGGTAGGAGTCGGCCTTCGGCGACCAGGTGCCGACCAGGGCCTTGACCGTACGGCCCACCTTCGCGGTGCCGCTGATCGTCGGCTTCTTCGTCGCCTTCGGTGCCTTGCCCTTGGCAATCTTGGCCGAGGCGGCCGAGGTCGCGACGCCGGACGGGTGGCCGGTGCGCTTCGCGGTCACCTTGACGGTGAGCCGCTTGCCCACCATCGATGCCGTGATCTTCAGGGACGGACTGGTCGCGCCCTTGATCGCGGTACCGTTCGCCGACCACTGGTACGCGTACGAGGTGGCCGTCGGGCTCCACGTGCCGGGTACCGCCTTGACCGTCGAACCGACGGCGAGGGTGCCCGAGATCGACGGCACCTTCGTCGCCTTCAACGGTGCGGGCGGGGGCGCGGGGATCGGCGGGCCGGCGACGCTCAGGGCGGTGCCTACACCATCCGCGGGCTGGGCGGTCAGCGTCCAGGTGAAGGCGCCGTCGGCGACGGCCTTGCCGGCGGAGTCCTTGCCGTCCCACGAGGCCCGCAACACCCCTCGGGCCGACGAGCCGGACAGCGTACGGATCGTGGCGCCGGCCGCGTTGCGGAAGGTCAGCTGCCAGGCTGCGGCGGGCTTCGACAGCCACCAGGCACCGGACCAGTTCGCGGCGGCGTTGGAGACTGTGGAGTCGATGACGCTCAGCGCGGAGGCCGGGATCCCAGTCGGCGCGATGTGGATCCGCTGCTGCTGGTCGGCGTAGGCGACGCCGCCGCCGAACCGGTCCACGGTCCAGGTGGTGCGCGGGCCACCGCCCGCCCCGAAGTCGTCCGCCCCGAGGTCCTCCCCGCCGACCAGCATCCGGGTGGGCAGCTCGCTGCGGAGGTCGATCAGGCGCAGCCCGCCGTCCCGGCCGCTCACCTGCTCGACGAGGTAGCCGTCGCCGAGAAGGACGTTACGCGCCGGGGCGGCGATGTGACGTTTGGTCGTGCGGTCATAGACACCCGAGCCACGCTCGGAGTTCCCGTTGTCCACGCAGGCCCAGTGCACCCAGCGGCCGACGGCCTGGAGGTGGGTGGCGGTGCAACCGTTGCTGGTGGTGAAGGTCTCCAGGACGGTGCCGGTGGGTAGTTGGGTCGCCGTCACCAGGCCGGAGGAGGTCGAGCCGCTCCACAGCGTCGAGCCCCACACGGCCGCGCCGACCCACCACCGGTACTGCACGACGACGCCGTCCGCTCCGTCCCGGAACTCGCCGATGTACTGCACGCTCCGCGTGCCGCCGTCGATCACCGCGTACCGCCCGGACAGGTCAACGAGATTCGGAGAGGAGTGCTTGGTGTCGATGGTCGGACCCGAGGCGCTGGTGCCGTTGGCGTACAGCATCGTCAGATTGCGGTAGGTCGCACTCTCGCGGCCGTGATAGCCGGTGCCGTCGGCGAACATCCGGAGGCAGCGAGGTTCGTAGCCGGAGCAGCGGCCGTCGTCAATCGTGATCAGGCCGTCCACGGTGGACCGCTCGACCGTCGAGGTGGCTCCGCCCTTGGGTGTGGTCAGCCAGGTGCTGCGGTACGCGCCACTGGCGTAGCTCGGGGCGTACACGGTGCTGTTGTCGGCGGTGCTGAGGATGCCGCTGCCGAGGGCGAGCCCGTGGATCTGCGCCGGCATCGGTTGTACCGGCGTCAGTCGGTGGCGCTCGACCGAGCCGTCGGCGGCCTGCGTGATCCGGTAGATCCCCCAGTCCAGGTCGCCCTCTTCGACGTACTGTTCGGCACCCGCCACGAGAGCCGAGCCGTCCGGAGCCTGGACGATCTGGTACGCGGCTGGATCCATGACCTTGGTCATGCGGCGCCGACTCGCATCGATCGGCTCAGACCAGAGGGGCTGTCCACGATAGGTGTTGCTACCCGACCGAACCGAATCGACGGAGAGAAGGTGAGAGCCGACGAGGCCATGCGCGGCCTGGTAGTCGTGCGAGCCCGTGGCGACGGTGCGTGGCTGCGCAGACAGGTCGCTCCGGGCGAGGACATCCACCTTGCGGTCCTTCAGCCGCAGCACGGCGTCGGGAGTGAGTCGGAATCCACTCACCTCCCAACTGCGGTCCGGATCCGGGCGATCCGGCAGCCCGCTGAACACGCCGGTGGCCACGTCGATCAGGCCCCAGTGCCGCGAGCCGTTGACCGCGTCGACAGTCTGGTACCGAACCACAACAGATCGGGCGTCACCGTCTTCGACCTCGGCCGTGGCGACGTCGGTGGGAAACCCGGTCACCGGGGTGTCGGTGCCGGCCCGCAGCAGGTGGTACGTCAGGTCGTCGGTGCGGGTCAGGATGCTGTCGCCGAAGGTGCCCTGGTACGACCGCCCCTCGGGCAACGGCACGATGCTGCCACCGGACGCGCCTTGGAGCAGGGTCACCTGTGGCGACGGCTCGGCGGAGTAGACGGCGACGGTGTCGGAGCCCGCTCCGTACCAGCCCGGGTGAAACAACAACGAGCCCGACGGCCACCAACCTTCGATGTCATACCTGACCGGCGCGGGCAGCCGCTGGTCGACGGCGGTGGTCACGCCAGCAGCGTATTCAGTCCACAGTAGGCGGTCGTCACTCTCCTGCACCCAGAGAAAACCGGTGGTTCCGGCATTGAGGATCCGCGTGGCTCGGGGAATGGCTCGCGGCGCGGCGGGCAGCACCAGCTCCGCAGCCGGTTGCGGCGAGGCGGCGACCGCCGGGCCGGGTACGGCGACGAGGGTGCCGACAAGGCACATCGTCAGGGTCAGGACGGCCGAGGAGCGCACCATCCGCCGGACGGGTCGTTGCCCGGTTCGGGCCACCGTTCCTCCTGTTGAACCACAAGGGGAGTGGTGAGGTGAAGCGGCAGCACCTGATCGATCTTCCCCCGCTGCACGGCGCCCCCACGCACATGGAGGCCGCAGCGTAGCAAGCAGCGGATCTTGGACGGGTCCGCATTTCGGCCGAGGCGTGGGCCGCCGAACGGATGGCTTCGATCCGGAGACCGCCGAACGGCGGAACGCGGCGCCGCCGGGCGAGCGCACGACTCGCCGCAGGCGGCGCTGATCTACCAGCAGCCGACGGCGGAAACCGACTGCGCGGCCAGGCGCTGCACGAGGCGGTGCGCGCGGATCGAAGGAAGCCAAGAAGAAGGCAAAGATCAAGAGCAACCGCATGACGAAGGACTGATCACGTGATCCAGGCGTGGCAGCAGATCGCTCCGCCTGGATCACCAATGGTCCATGGTGGAGGTGGGTCAGGCATGGCACCATGTAGTGAGCGAAACGTGACTCGATATGGGGTTCTCTCGCGGCGGACGGCTACAGGGCTCCGACGCAAGCGCGCTCGATATCGGCGCCACGTAGCGCTGATGAGAAAGGGCCAGACGACCGAAGGGAGGCGTAGCCGCGACCGCAGGGTCGCACGCGGTTAACCGGGCCACTGGCCCCCGTTATCGCATGCCCGCTCGTCAGTACAGCTACGCAAAGGATCAGCGCCTTGAATTCGGAGACGGTTCACGCCTTTGGCCTGATTTTTCTCCTACTCGCCGGGATTGTCTGCTTTTCGTTCGTCGCCTGGCTCATCTTCTGCTACGCCATCGCCCGGCTGCCCAACGGAGAGGTCCTCGTTCGGCAGGCCCCGAAGGTCATTGAGGCGTTCGACATCAAGAGCTGGGGGGACGTGCTGCTGCCCTGGCGGATCATCGAACGCGGCATCCGTGGGATCGCCTTGCTTGCAAGCAGAGATCTAGAGGGCGTGGGTGGTGAACAGCAAGACCAGCAGTCGAAGACGGCTACCGGTCCTGCCAACCAGGACGAGCCGGCACAAGCACCGGCCGGTCCGTAACGGCAGGGGCCACCCTGGTTGATCACTGAACATCGAAGGCCCTGGCTCGGGACACGCGTCCTGGCCAGGGCCTTGATCGTGGAGCGGGTGACGGGAATCGAACCCGCACTGTCAGCTTGGGAAGCTGATGTTCTGCCATTGAACTACACCCGCAGGCGGGACCACTGTACCTGAGTGAACCGCCCGGTGCACCCAGGCACCCCCGCGCGCCACCCGGCCCGGCGCCGGCCGCCCGAGCTGAGGAGAAGTTTCACCCGGGGCAAGACATTCCTATTCTCAAATCTGTCGATGGCTTGTAACGTCTGCCCCACGTTTCCCGCACGACGCGACACAACCCCCGGTCGCGTCGCCAGAAAGAGGTGGGCTTATGGGACCGCGTCCCGTCCTGCTGAACCGGCGGATCGCCGGCATCGCATCGACCTCGATGGCCCTGGTGCTCGGCGTGGCCACGGTCGGCTTGCTGCCGGTCGCCACCACGACCGCGAGCCCAGCGGCTGCCGCCGTCGCCGACGAACATTGTGAGGACCCGACGGGCACTGCGGCCCGGGTCCGTGGTGACGCGGTCGTCAAGCACGATCCGAACGAGCTGACCATGGCCCAACTGCACCAGCGGGAGGCCGAGTTCGCCGACCTGTTGCAGGAGCGGGCCAAGCGGGTCGGGCAGCGCACGCTGAGCACCCAGGCCGCCGCGGCGTCGGTCACCATCCCGGTCGTGGTACACGTGATCCGGAGGGATACCACCCGGGCCGGCGGAAACATCCCCGACTCGATGATCCAGTCGCAGATCAACGTGCTGAACCAGTCGTTCAGCGGGGCGACGGGTGGTGCCGCCACCGCCTTCGCGTTCCAACTCCAGAGCATCAACCGGGTCACCAACACGGCGTGGTACCCGATCCGGCAGGGCACCTCGGCCGAGCGGCAGATGAAGACCCAGCTGCGCCAGGGCACCAAGGGCACGCTCAACATCTACCTCGGCGAGCTGAGCAACGGGCTGCTCGGCTGGGCGACCTTCCCGCAGACCACGCTGAACGTGATGGATGGCGTGGTCGTGCTGAGCGAGTCGCTGCCCGGTGGCACCGCCACCAACTACAACCAGGGCGACACCGGCACCCACGAGGTGGGTCACTGGCTGAATCTCTACCACACCTTCCAGGGCGGCTGCTCCGGTCAGGGCGACCAGGTCGCGGACACCCCGGCGGAGGCGTCGCCGGCCTACCAGTGCCCGACCGGCCGGGACACCTGCACCAGCCCGGGCCTCGACCCGATCACCAACTTCATGGACTACACCTACGACTCCTGCATGTACCAGTTCACGCCGGGTCAGGCGACCCGGATGATCAACGCCTGGAACACCTACCGCGCGTAGTGCGAACAGGTCAGCGCGTACACCCGGTGCCGGTCCCGTTCGGCGGGGCCGGCACCGGTGCGGGTCGGGTCAGGCCGCGCGAGCGTGCCGCCCCGGCAGGGCTCGCGGCACGCGGGCGGCCTCCGGGGTGGCGCCCGCCGGGTCGAGCCAGACCTGGACGGCCGGACCGCCCGCCCCCTCGCCCGAGCCGGCACCGGAGTGCCCATGACGGGCGAGCATCGCCACGTCGACCGTGAACTCGAACAGCCGCCAGTCGGCGTGCGGCGCGGCCCGCGACGCGAGCGCCAGGCGGGCCACCGTGGCCTCGTCGGTGACGGGCCGGGCTCGACCGGCGACGTACGCCTCGTCGTCGCTCTCCTCTGGCGGGAACGAGTGCAGTGCGTAGCGCCCGTCGCGTTCCAGGTCGCGCCGCTTCGGCGAGTCGATCACGAAGCAGAACAGACCATCGTCGGTGATCACCGGGGAGACCGGGTGCACCCGGGGCCCGCCGTCGGCGCGGACCGTGGCCAGGTAGCCGAAGCCCGGGCCGTACTGCTGCATGAGAAGGCGGATCCCGTTGGCGAGCTGGGGCTCGTCAGCGGCGAATTCGGACCAGGAAGCCATGCCGACATCCTATCGAACATACGTTCTAAGCAGGTAGTGCGACACGCAGGTGGCGCATACCGGCAGCTATGGTGTGGCGATGCTGCTCTCCGACCGCGACCTGGTCTCCGAGATCAAGGCGGGCACCCTGGCACTGGAGCCGTTCGAGCCCACGCTGGTGCAGCCGTCCAGCATCGATGTCCGCCTGGACAAGCTGTTCCGGGTCTTCAACAACCATCTCTACACCCACATCGACCCGGCGACCCGGCAGGACGACCTGACCTCGCCGGTCGAGGTGCCCGACGGCGAGCCCTTCGTGCTGCACCCGGGCGAGTTCGTGCTCGCCTCCACGCTGGAGGTCATCTCCCTCGGCGACCAGCTCGCCGGGCGGCTGGAAGGGAAGTCGTCGCTGGGCCGGCTGGGTCTGCTCACCCACTCCACCGCCGGCTTCATCGACCCCGGCTTCTCCGGCCACGTCACGCTGGAGCTGTCCAACGTGGCCAACCTGCCGATCACCCTCTGGCCCGGCATGAAGATCGGTCAGCTCTGCATCTTCCGGCTCTCCTCGCCCGCCGAGCACCCGTACGGCTCGGCCGTCTACGGCTCGCGCTACCAGGGCCAGCGCGGCCCGACACCGAGCCGTGCGTGGCAGAACTGGCGCACCTGGCCGACGCGCTGAGGCGTACGACGGCGGGCCCGCTCCGCCGTGGGCGGGTCCGCCGTCGTACGCGCAGCCGGGTTCAGCCGGGTCGGCCGAAACTGTGGATGGGGCTACTGTCCATCCGCTTCATCTTGACCGGCTGGCCCGCGCGGGAGGCGTGCACCACCCAGCCACCGCCGACGTTCATGCCGACGTGGTGCAGGTCCCGGTAGTAGAAGACCAGGTCACCGGGGCGCAACTCGCTCCGGCTGACCGACGCGGTGACCTGGCGCTGCCGCGCCGCGTTGTGTGGCAGCGCCACCCCGGCCCGCGCCCACGCGGCCAGCATCAGCCCGGAGCAGTCGTACGCGTTCGGCCCCTCGGCACCCCACGAGTACGGCTTGCCGATCTGAGCGCAGGCGAAGGTGACCGCCTCCCCGGCCGCACCGCCCGGGTAGCTCGCCGGGCAGGGGGCCGGCCGCAACGTGCCGCCACCCCCGTTGCCGTACGCCCGCAGCCGCAGCCGTTGCAGCCGGTCGATCTCGGCGTCGATCTGCCGCCGCTTCGCCGCGAGTTGTGCCTCCGTCCGGGCCAGTTGGCCGATGGTCGCGTCCAGCCCGGCCTTGGCGGCGGCGAGTTCGTCGCGCAACGCACTGGCCTGCCGCACGTCCTCCTGCTGGTAGTGGGCGTAGCGGTCGAGCATGCCGAGCTGCTCGACGACCTCGCCGGGCGACCGACTGCCGAGTAGCGTGTTGACCGCCCGGACCGTCTCGCCCTTGTAGGCCCGCACGGCCAGCGCACCGACCCGGTCCATCGCCTCGTCCACCTGACGTTGCAGCGGCGCGATCCGGGTGGCCAGGGCGTCGGCCTGCCGCCGCTTCGCGGTCAGGTCCTGCCGGGTGGCGTTGTGCCGTTCGATGACGGGTTCGAGCCTGTTCCAGTCCTCGTCGATCTGGCGCTCGATATCGGCGACCGTGGGGTCGGCGTGTGCCGCCGTGGTGCCGCCGGTCAGGATCACGGCGGCGGTGGCCAGGACGGCGAGTGCGGTGGTGCAGCGGTACCAGCGGGAACGCGGCCGAGCCGTCGTCGGGCCGGGCATCGCCGGCCGGTGCGACGGTGGCCGCGGGGCATGGTGTGCCACCGGGCTCCGTACTCCTTCTTCCCATACCGCCTACCGGGTTAGCTGACGGGTTCGGGCGGGAAGGGGACGCCCTACCGCGACCATCGCGGATTCACCCCGGGTACCTGGGTCCCCGGCTCGCTCGGATGCGACTCGGCGGTGTCGGACCGTTACCGCCCCGGATGGGCGGACCTGCCAGCGGGCCGACGATTGACCAGCGTAGGGACGACCAGCGTCGATACGCAACAGATCAGCACCGTCACTCTCGGTGCTTAAATCGGACAATGACGAGGGCCCCGGTCACTTGACCGGGGGCCCTCGTTCGTTCTTGCGCGACCGCTCAGCTCGGCCGGTCAGCCGGGTCTGCGGAAGCCGGCCACGGGCATGGTTGTGATGGGAGAGACGTTGACCGGCTTACCGGCCCGGGGTGCGTGCACCATCTGGTTGTTGCCCAGATAGAGCCCGACATGGTGCAGATCGCTGAAGAAGAACACCAGGTCGCCCGGGCGCGCGTCGGCCCGGGAGATGGCCTTGCCCTCGTTCCACTGGGCGCCGGTGAAGTGGGTGAGATAGATGCCGGCCGACTTGTACGCGTACTGGGTGAGACCGGAGCAGTCGAACGAGTTCGGCCCGGTGGCGCCCCACACGTACGGCTTGCCGACCTGGGCGCAGGCCGTGCGGATGGCCGTCCGGGCGGCGTTGCTGACCACGCCGTTGATGGTCGGGCAGTTGGTCGTCTTGACCGTGGTCACCGGCAGCGAGCGTTCGAGCCGCTTGATCTCGGCGTCGATCTGCTTCTTCTTCGCCGCCAGCTCCTTCTCCTGCTTCTCCTGGGAAGCGATCAGGGTATCGAGCTTGGACTTCTGCGTGTCGTACTTCTTGCGGATCTTCATCACGCCCTCGATCTGCTGACGCTCGTGCGCCGCCAGCCGTTCGAGGAAGGCCATCTGCTCGCCGAGCAGGTCCGGCTTCGCGTTCAGCAGCACCGCGCCGAGTTCGTAGGACGGGCCAGTGATGTAGTACCGGGAGGCGAGATCGGCCACCCGGTTCATCGCCAGCTCGGTCTCCAGGGCCAGCGGCTCAATCTTCTTCTGCAGGTCGTCCGACTTCTTGCGGTTGACCTTGAGCTGGGCCCGCACCTTGTTGTACTGCTCGATGGTGGGCTCCAGTTGCCGCCACTGCTTGTCGATCTGCGCCTCGATCTCGTCGACCGAGGGTTCGGCGTACGCGGGGGCGGCGAGCAGGCCGGCGCCGACCGCGGCGGCGGCGACCAGGACGACCAGGCGACGGGCGACCCTGCGCAGGCCACCTGCTCGGCTGGCACGTCCGGGCGCGTGACGATGGAGGGGCATGGTTGCCACCGGCACCGACTCCTTTGCAACCGACCACCGGGCGTCTCGCGAGCGGTAGGGGGCGAGACAGACGACCTACGGCGGCCGGTGCCCAACATTAGGGAAGGCGCCGCGCGGAATCAAGGCGACCATCGGCCCCTTCACCTTTGCGCGACCGCTCGCACACAAAGGGTGCCGACTATTCCGTTATAGTTACGTCCGCCAATGCGAAAAACGGGGGCGACGACACCGGTCACGGTGCCGCCGCCCCCGGCGTACGTCCGCTGGTCAGCCGGCGACCGGCTCGTCCTCCGCGGCGCCACGGGCCGGCTCGGGCTTGACCGAACGCAGCAGGACGCTGGCCACGTCGACCACCTCGACCTGCTCCCCGGCGTCCTTGCCGTTGACCCCGTCGTTGAGCATGGTCGAGCAGAACGGGCAGCCGACGGCGACGGTTCTCGCGCCGGTGGACATGGCCTCCTCGACCCGGTCCACGTTGATCCGCTTGCCGATCCGCTCCTCCATCCACATCCGGGCGCCACCGGCGCCGCAGCAGAAGGAGCGCTCGCTGTTACGCGGCATCTCGATCAGACCACCGTCCGCGCCGCCGGCGATGGCGCTGCCCAGCACCTCACGCGGCGGAGTGAAGACCCGGTTGTGCCGGCCGAGGTAGCACGGGTCGTGGTAGGTCACGCCACCGTCGACCGGCTGCACCGGGGTGAGCTTGCCGGTGGCGACCAGGTGCGCCAGCAGTTGGGTGTGGTGCACCACCTCGAACTCTCCACCGAGCTGGCCGTACTCGTTGCCCAGGGTGTTGAAGCAGTGCGGGCAGGTCGCGACGATCTTGCGCTTGCTCTTGTCGCGGCCCTCGAACGCCTCGTTGAGGGTCTCGACGTTCTGCTGCGCGAGCATCTGGAAGACGAACTCGTTGCCGATCCGGCGGGCCGGGTCACCCGAGCAGGTCTCGCCCTCGCCGAGGATGGCGAACGAGACGCCCGCCTCGTTCAGCAGCGTGGCCACCGCCCGGGTGGTCTTCTTGGCCCGGTCCTCGAACGCGCCGGCGCAGCCCACCCAGAACAGGTACTCGAAGTCGTCGACCTCACCGACCCGGGGAACCTCGAAGTCGAGTCCCTTGGTCCAGTCCTCGCGGGTGTTCTGCGGCGCACCCCAGGGGTTGCCCTTGTTCTCCAGGTTGCGCAGCATCACGCCGGCCTCGGACGGGAAGCTCGACTCGATCAGCACCTGGTAGCGGCGCATGTCGACGATGTGGTCGACGTGCTCGATGTCCACCGGGCACTGCTCCACACAAGCGCCGCAGGTGGTGCACGACCAGAGCACGTCCGGGTCGATCACGCCGCCCGACTCGGCGTCGCCGATCAGCGGCTTCTCCGCCTCGGCGAGCGCCAACACGTCGACGTGGGCGAGCTGGGCGGCGGTGGCCTTCTCCTCGCCGGTCAGGTCCTTGCCGCCGCCGGCCAGCAGGTAGGGCGCCTTGGCGTACGCGTGGTCGCGCAGGCTGAGCACCAGCAGCTTCGGCGACAGCGGCTTGCCGGTGTTCCAGGCCGGGCACTGCGACTGGCACCGCCCGCACTCGGTGCAGGTGCTGAAGTCCAGCAGGCCCTTCCAGGTGAACTGCTCGACGTGCGCGACACCGAACTGGTCCTTCTCGGGGTCGGCCTCCTCGAAGTCCAGCGGCTTGCCGTCGCTCATCATGGGCCGGAGCGCGCCGAGGCCGGAGCCGGCCGCACCCGGCTTCCGCTTGAAGAAGATGTTGGGGAACGCGAGGAAGCGGTGCCAGGCGACGCCCATGGTCACGTTCAGCGAGATCACGATGAGCCAGGTCATCGAGATCGCGATCTTGATGAGGGCGGCGATGCTGACGCCGGTCTCCCAGCCCGGCAGCGCCGAACCGACCGCGTGGCTGAGCGGGGTGGCCCAGTGCGGGTACTCGAAGTGGTCGGTGGCCACCTTGAAGCCGCGGATCAGGAAGCCCATGATCAGCACGGCGAGGACGACCGCCTCGACGAAGTAGCCCTGCCACATGGTGGAGCCGGTGAAGCGCGACCTGCGGCCGGCCCGGTTCGGCCGGTTCGCCAGCCGGATCGCGATCAGCACCACGATGCCGACGATGCCCAGGATGCCGATCCACTCGGTGACCAGGCCGTAGAGCGCCCAGCCGCCGATCAGCGGCAGCCCGCCGGTCGACGACACCACCTCGAAGTACGCCTCGAGCACCAGCAGCGACAGCACGATGAAGCCGACCATCACGAACCAGTGGGCGGCGCCCACCACGCTCCAGCGGAGCATCCGGGTGTGCCCGGCGGTCTCCGCGAGCATGGTCTTCGTGCGGCTGCCCTTGTCACCGAACCGGGACGGGTCGGGCTGACCCAGCCGGATCACGGCCACCATCTTCATGACCGCGCGCACCGCAAGCCACACCGCCACGGCGGTGATGGCGGCCGCGAGGATCGTGGTGACGATCTGGACGCTGCCCATCGAGTTGGCCTCCCGGTCTGCTGCCTGTCGAGCGGGCTCGGCGACCGGAGCCGGGTCAGGGTGCGATCTGCGGTGTCACCGCTGCCACACCCTCAACCTGACCGGTCGATGACCTCCCCCACTCGGCCATGCAGTGCAGCCTACGCGCAAGGTTACTCATCGGTAACGTGAGTCTTCTCGCACCCGGGCCACGCCGCCCTGCGCACACCTTAGTGAGGTGGGCCCGGCCGGGACTCGGCCGGGCCCAGGTGGCTGCCGGGGCTCGTGGCAGTTGACCTGCGAGTCAGCGCCAGCGGGAGAGCAGGATCAGGGAGCCGACCATCGCGCCGAAGCCCACCGCCAGGTTCCAGTACCCCAGTTCCATGACTGGGTACTCCTGCTCGGAGAGGTAGTAGACCACCAGC
Organism: Micromonosporaceae bacterium KJ-029; assembly: GCA_005402585.1. GTDB lineage: Bacteria > Actinomycetota > Actinomycetes > Mycobacteriales > Micromonosporaceae > Micromonospora. The sequence goes on from BIFP01000068.1 coordinate 449,794, forward strand.
CAGCCGATGCCGAAGACGATCAGCGACACCGCCATGGCCGGCAGCCAGATCGGGCTGGGCTTGCGCGTCGCCGCGGTCGCCGTCGGGCGGACGTCCGTGGGCGGGGTGTACACCTTCTTCTTGCGGACCTGAGACTTGGGCACGACGCTCTCCAGAGGGGTTACGACCTCGTCCGGCCTGACAACCGGGCGCGAGGGCGACGGTCCATGGCCAATAATGTTCGACAGCTAGCGTAGTCCGGAAGAGCCGTCCAATCCACGAATGGGGCCAGACCGCTGCCCGGCAGCCCCGGAAAGATGGCAGGACGGCCGTCGCTCCGGCCGCCTCGTGCGGGCGCCGGAGCAGGAGGACAGGGGGAACGGTTCGTGGAGTACACGTCCGGCGCGGCGTCGTGGCAGAAGGTGCTGCGACGGCTGGTCGCCGGGTTGCTGCCCCGCCGGCCGCGCCAGCGCCGGCCGGGCTGGTCGATCGGCGTACCGCTGATCGCCGCCGCGGCCGGTCTGCTCTTCACCACCACGGCGACCACGGCCGGCGGTACCGCCCTGCGCGAGGACCGGCGTCCCCAGCTCACCGAGCTCATCGAGGACCGCCGCGCCCAGGTGGCGACCAACGAGGAGCGGGCCGCGACGCTGCGGCGGGAGGTCGAGAGCCGTACGGCTGATCTCGCCGGCTCCGACGGCCCGATCAGGGAACAGCAGGAACGGGCCGCCGCCACCCGTACCGCCGCCGGCTTCACCGCCCTCACCGGCTCTGGATTGACTGTCGAACTCAACGACGCGCCGCGGCTGAACAATCTGCCCGAAGGTGCCACCAACGACGACCTGGTCGTCCACCAGGGCGACGTCCAGGCGGTGGTGAACGCGCTGTGGGCCGGCGGAGCCGAGGCGATGTCAATCATGAACGTCCGCGTCCTGACGACCAGCGCGGTACGCTGCGTCGGTAACACCCTGCTGCTGCATGGGCGGGTGTACTCCCCACCGTTCAAGATCGTAGCAATTGGCGACCCCGCCGCTCTTCAGCAGGCCCTCGCCGCTTCTGAGGGAGTCCGGTTGTTCAAGAACGCCGTCGACAACTACCAGCTCGGCTACTCCGAGACTGTTTCCACCGTCACAGTCCCGGCGTTCGAGGACTCCACCACCCTGCGCTCGGCGACGGTGCCGCAGTGACCAATACCTCCGACGGCCGGCACCGCGACCAGGCCGACGAACCCACCGCTTTCATACCCAAGGTCAACCGGGCCGAACATCCCCGCCCGGCCATCCCGTGGCCGGACCCGACGCCGCTTCGTCCGGGCGACCAGGCCGGCGGCCGGGTTCCGGAGACGCAGCGACCGACCAACTCCGGTCGTTTCGACGCACCTGGGGACGCCACCCGGGCCGCCGACGCCGCCCAGCCGTCCGGTCCGGCCGGATGGGCCCCAGGCACCGGGTCTGATCAGCCGAACCGGTCCGGACGGGGCGGCCCGGGTGGGTGGGACGCCACCGGCCAGGAGCGCATCGACAGCCCGGCGGCACCGACCCTCTGGGACGCCCCGCCCGGCCAGGAGCACATCGCAGCCCCCGGCCGACGGGACGCCGGACCCGGCCAAGAGCACGGCAGGTGGGACGCCGGACCCGGCCAGGAACACGCTGCGGCCTCCGGCCGACGGGACGCCGGCCCCGGCCAGGAACACGGCAGTTGGGACGCCGGGCCGGGCCAGGGCCGGCCGGCCGCCGGCCAGTGGGGCACGGCACCGGAGCAGGCGCAGGCGACCGGCGGCCCCTCCGGCCGGCGGCAGGGCACGGCCGGCGCCGACCAGTGGAACGGCGTACCGCTGCCGTCCGGCCAACCGGACATTCCGGTGGAGCCGACACCCTGGCGCGCCTTCGAGCCGAGCCGAGCCGTCGCCCAGGGCCAGCCGGACACCCGGTCGGCAGTTCCAGATTCCGGCCAGGCCGGTGCCGGGCCCGGCACCCCGGGCCAACCTGGTGCCTCGGCGTCCAGGAATGGGGTGACCCAGGCGGGCGCCGGTTGGTCCAGCGCACCTCCGCAGTGGCCCGGTGCCCACCCGGCGCCGCCGGCCGCTCAGCCGGGCCGACCGGAGATGGATCCAATGCGGCCGGCGACCGGGGCGATGCAACCCGGTGCCGCGCCGAACGCCGGGGCGGTGCGGCCGGCCACGCCCCCGCAGGCCGGTCACTCGGCTCAGCCCGCGCCGCCGACGCACGGCGGGACGCCGCAACCCGGTCCGGGGTACGGGCAGCCGCCGTACGCCGGCCTGGGGCTTCCTGGCGGATCGGCAGCCCCGGGCGCGCAGCCGCCACACGGGCCCGGATCTCACCCGCAGGGGCCTCAGCCGGGGCAGTCACCACACGGGCAGGCGTCCCACCCGCAGCAGCAGGGGCAGGCGCTGAACGGACAGGCGTCGGGACCGCGTTCGCAACCGACTCACCCGCAAGGGCACCACGGCGGGCAGCACCCGCCCGCCGGGCAGGGCGGCTGGTCGGCCGAGGGCCCGACCGCGCCGATGCCGAAGATCGGCGATGCCGCCGGCGCTCCGCCGACGAGCACCGGCCGGCCGGCGGATCCGACCCGGCCCGGCCCGACCGCCGCGCCGGCGTCCGCGGGCCGGCAGACCGCCCCGGCGCACACCCCCGACACCGCCCGCCGCCCCGGCGACCCGTCGACCGCCCCCGTAGCGCCGAACCAGCAGCCGCACGCGGCGGCCTCGAACCGGCAGGCCGACCCGGCAGCCACCGCCCTCATCCCAGCGGTCGCTGGTGCCCGGCCGAGCACCCCGCCCGGGCTGGACTCGACCGCCCTGATGGGGGCCGTGCCCCGGCCGCCGAAGACCGAGGAGCCGTCAGACGGCGCCGACCAACCCGCCGAGCCGCCCAAGCCACGGCGGGGCGAGCGGGTGGTGCAGCTCCGGCCGCACCAGACAGGCGAGGGCTACAAGAGCGTCTACTCGGAGCTGACCCGTCCGTCGGCCTGGTCCCGGGTACGCACCGGCCTGCGGGTCAGCGGCGAACTTCTGATCACCTTCGGCCTGGTCGTGCTGCTATTCGCCGGCTACGAGATCTGGGGCAAGTCGGCGATCGTCGACGCCCACCAGGGCGAGCTGAGCCAGCAGTTGGCCGAGGTGTGGGGGCCCGAGGGCGACCCGACGGTGGCGCCATCGGCGAGCCCCTCAGCCAAGCCGAAGCCGCCGGTGCACGGCAAGCCGATCGCCCTCCTCGCCATCCCGAAGCTGGACAAGGAGTGGATCGTGGTCGAGGGCGTCACCCAGAAGGACATCCGGTACGCCCCGGGCCACTACCCGGACAGCGCCATGCCGGGCGAGGTCGGCAACTTCTCCGTGGCCGGCCACCGGAACCGGGCCACCTTCTGGCGGCTGGACGAGTTGCGCAACGGTGACGCGATCGTCGTCGAGGGCCGCAACGAGTGGTACGTGTACCAGGTCACCCAGAGCCGGATCGTGAAGCCGACCCAGGTCGAGGTGGTCGCCCCGGTGCCCGGCCGGCCGGGCGTGAAGCCGACCAAACGGATGCTGACCCTGACCACCTGCAACCCGAAGTTCGACAACTATCAGCGGTTGATCATCCACGCCGAGTTGACGCGTACCCAGCCGAAGTCTGAGGGGCGCCCGGCGGAGCTGGGGACCTGACGATGTACGCCTGGATCTGGCGCAAGCTTCCCTTCGGGCTCCCCGGCAAGCTCGCCGGCAGCCTGCTGCTCGCCGCCACGGCGGTGGCGCTGCTGTGGTACGTCGTGTTCCCGTGGGCGGGGCCGCTGCTGCCCTTCACCGGTGAGGACGTACAGGTCACCCAGCAGGACACCGATCTGCCCGGCACGCCCGGCGGCGATGTGGTGCCCGGCGAGGGCCCGGCCGACGACGCCCCTCCGGGCGACGATCACGACCTGCCGTACGACACCGACCGGAACAACACCCCGCCGCCCAGCGAGGACGATTGAGGCCGATGCGCGTCCTGGTGATCGACAACTACGACTCGTTCGTCTTCAACCTCGTGCAGTACCTCGGCCAGCTCGGCGTGGACTGCGAGGTCCGGCGCAACGACGAGATCGACGTGGCCGAGGTGGGCCGGGTCGGCGCGGGTGGCATCCTGCTCTCGCCCGGGCCGGGCAGCCCCGACCGGGCGGGCATCTGCCTCGACGTCATCCGCCGGTACGCGGGTGAGATCCCGATCTTCGGCGTCTGCCTGGGTCACCAGGCGATCGGCGAGGCGTTCGGGGCCACCGTCGCCCGGGCGCCGGAGCTGCTGCACGGCAAGACCTCCGAGGTACGCCATCACTCGGTCGGGGTACTCGCGGGCCTGCCCGACCCGTTCACCGCGACCCGCTACCACTCCCTCGCGGTGCTGCCCGAGACCTTGCCGGAGGAGCTGGAGGTCACCGGCTGGACTGGTTCCGGCGTGGTGATGGCGATGCGCCACCGGACGCTGCCCATCGAGGGCGTCCAGTTCCACCCGGAGTCGGTGCTCACCGAGGGCGGTCACCTGATGCTGGCCAACTGGTTGGCCAGCTGCGGTCACCGCGAGGCGCTGGAGCGCGCCCCCGAACTGGCCGCCCAGGTCGACGCCCGCCGCCGGGCCGCCTTCGCGACCACCTGAGCGGGTCTCGTCGGCCGGCGCGATCCAGCATCAGGCGGCCCCGTTTCACGATGGGACGGCCGGCGAGGTGGCCGCTGTTCGAGCGTCGAGCCGGGACCGACGCAGGAAGTCAGCCGGCCAACGCGTCCTTGATGCCGGAGTCCACGGACGAGTGGACGGCGGGTGGCCTGCGTCGGATCGCATCCCAGGCGGCCTTGCCGCTGGCGAGGAAGTCCCGAGCGGCCTTCTCCAGGAGCAGGGCGGGCGCACAGCCCGAACAGCGGGCGGGCACCCCGTCGGCGTCGATGCCGACGTGCCGGCACAGCGTCACCGCCCGGGCCAGGTGGTAGGACTGGGTGACGATCAGGGCGCGCTCGACCCCGTACACCTCACGCGCCCGGACGCAGCTGTCGTACGTGTCCATTCCGTACGGGTCGAGGACGACGCGCTGCGGATCGACGCCGAGCGGCCCTGACCTCCACCGCTCACGTCCCTTCCGCCGGCCGGCGAACACGCCCAGCCGGAGGCGTGTCCTGCCGATCATGCCGAGCTGAGGTCCAGGCCCGTCGTCAGTCACTCTCCGGGCAGGCGGAACGGGGGGAAGGTCGGCGTGGCCTGGCCACCACCGGTGCCACCACCGTCACCGTCCGGTGGCGGAGTGGTCGGGGTTCCGGTCGGCGGCGTCTGGGTCGGCGGATCCGGGTCCTCCGGCTTCTCCACCGAGACGATGACCTTCACCTTACTGCCCTTGGCGCGCTGGGTGCCGGCCTTCGGGTTCTGCTCGACCACCCGGCCGGCCTCGTCGGCGGGTACCTCGGGGCCGTAGTCCAACTCGAACTCGAAACCGGCGCGTTCCACCGTTCGCTTCGCCTCGGCCTCGGTGAGGTTCTTCACGTCGGGGACTTCTACCACGTTGCCCCGGGAGACGATGAGGATGACCTTGCTCCCCTCCGCCACCTCCGTGCCCTCAGCCGGGTCGACCTTGAGCACCAAGCCCTTGGGCTGCGAGTTGTCCTCCTCCTTGGTCTCGACGACGAGCTTGTACTCCTTCTCAAGGCGAAGCTTGGCGTTCTCGCTGGTGCTTCCGACCAGACCGGTCGGGATCTTCACCTGAGGCTTACCGCCGCAGAGCTGGACGGTCACCGTACTGTTCGGCGCGAGCTGTTCCGCAGGAGCCGGGGTCTGGTTGGTGACACGGCCCTTCTTGCAGTCCGAGGTGAAGACGTCGTCACCGAGCGCCGGACTGAAACCGGCCTGCTCGATCGCGGCGAATGCGTCCTGCTGGCTCATCCCGGTCACCGCCGGCACCGGCTTGTCCTCGGGAGTCCGCTGGTTGAGCCACAGCGCGGCGACCAGGGCGATTACCGCGAGCACACCGAGCGCGGCGAACATCGCGATCAGCCAGGACGAGGCCCGGCGCTGGCGCGGGTCACCCACCCGGGCCGGGATCTGCCGGGTCTGCGTCGCGCCGGCCGACGGGTATCCCGGGCCACCGGCCGCGGCCATGGCCACGGTCTCGTCCTCGCGCATCACCGGGGTCGCCATCACCGGCCGGCCGGCTGCCGCGCGGAGCAGGTCGGCGCGCATCTCGCCGGCGCTCTGGTAACGGTTGAGCGGGTTCTTCGACAGCGCCTTGAGCACGATCGCGTCGACCGCCGGGTTGACGTCCGGGTTGAGGTCGCTCGGCGTCGGCGGGGCCTCCCGGACGTGCTGGTACGCGACGCTGACCGGGCTGTCGCCGACGAACGGGGGGTGCCCGCAGAGCAGTTCGAAGAGCACGCAGCCGGCCGCGTACACGTCGGAGCGGGCGTCGACGGCCTCACCGCGGGCCTGCTCCGGGGAAAGATACTGTGCGGTACCGATGACCGCGCTGGTCTGCGTCATCGTGGTGGCACCGCTGGCCAGCGCCCGGGCGATGCCGAAGTCCATCACCTTGACCTGGCCGGTCTGGGTGAGCATCACGTTGCCGGGCTTGATGTCGCGGTGGATGATGCCGTGCCGGTGGCTGAACTCCAGCGCCGCGCACATGTCGGCGCAGATCTCCAGCGCCCGCCGGGGCTGCAACCGGCCCTCGGCGCCGAGCACCTCCTTGAGGGTCCGCCCGTTCACGAACTCCATCACGATGAACGGGAGGGTTTCGCCGGTGGGCGCCTGTTCCTCCCCGGTGTCGTAGACGGCGACGATGGCCGGGTGGTTGAGCGAGGCGGCGTTCTGCGCCTCCCGCCGGAAACGCATCTGGAAGGTGGCGTCCCGGGCGAGATCCGCCCGGAGCATCTTGATCGCGACGTCCCGGCCGAGCCGTAGGTCGCGACCGCGGTGCACCTCGGCCATGCCGCCATACCCGAGCAGCTCGCCGACCTGGTACCTGCCACCGAGCAGGCGGGCCTGCGCTGTCATCGCGTCTGTCGTCCTTCGCTCGTCGTCTCGTCGCTACCCGGTCGGGGCTGATCCAGTCGACGGTACGCCGTACCGGTCGAATCGTCTCGTCCGTCGAGCCGCAGCGCGTCGGACGTCACCACACGCACGGAACCCTCACCCGGCATGCCGAGGCTGTTCCGCAGCTTGTAGGAAATCACGCCGGAGCAGACGACGACCAGTACGCCCAACACCACGGCCAGGAACACCATTCCGGAGCGCGACCGTCGGGGCACCGGCCGTGACGGCGCGGGCTGCGGAGCGTACGCCGGCGGGACCGTGGCCGCGCCGCGCGGGTAGCCGGTCACCGCCGGCGCCACCGCCGTCGGACGCGGTGGTTGGGCCACCGGCGGGCGGGCCGGCGGGGGCACCGCGGCCGGCCGGTGCCCCGCCACCGGAGCGTGGGGTCCGGTGGCGGCGTGACCCGCCAGCGGAGAGTGCGGCGCCATCGGGGGGCGCGGCGGCTGCGGCGGCGGCACCTGGGCCCGGCCGGGGGCCGGCGAGGCCGGCGCGGCGGAGATCGGAGCCTGGCCGCCGGCCCGTGCCTCCCGGGACAGCGTCGCCTTCAGCTGGCGGGCCGCCCCGGCGAGCACGGCGGCGGTCGGCCAGCGGTCCTTCGGGTCCTTGGCCAGTGCCCGCTCCACCAGCGCGCGGACCTGGGGCGGAATGTCGGACGGCAGCGCCCTGGGGGTTTCCCGGACGTGCCGCATGGCGATGTCGAGGGGGTTGTCACCCTCGAACGGCCGGCGCCCGGCGAGGCACTGGTACGCGACCACGCCGAGGGCGTAGACGTCGGAGGCGGGGGTGGCGACCTGGCCGGTGGCCTGCTCCGGCGAGATGTACGACGCGGTGCCGAGCACCGAGCCGGCCGCGGTGAGCTGCCCGACGAGTTCGGAGCGGGCGATGCCGAAGTCGGTGAGCACCAGCGTGCCGTTGGGGCGGACCAGCAGGTTGCCGGGCTTCACGTCCCGGTGCACGATCCCCTTCACGTGGGCGGCGTGCAGCGCGTCGGCGGCCTGCGCGACCAGCGCCATCGTGCGGGCCGGAGTGAGCCGGCCGACCCGGCTGAGCGTGGCCGAGAGCGGGTCGCCCTCGACGTACTCCATGATCAGGAAGGCGATGTGCTGGTCGTTGCCGAAGTCGTAGACGTCGACTACACCGGGGTGGTTGATCGTCGCCATGGTGCGGGCCTCACCCCGGAACCGCTCGGCGAAACCCGGCTCGTCCAGCAACGCCGGCAGCAGGCTCTTGACCGCCACCGTACGGCCGAGCACCTGGTCGGTGCCGCGCCACACGTCGCCCATGCCGCCACTGGCGATCCGCTCGTCGAGACGGTAGCGGTTGCCGAGTTGCACTCCCGGACTGAGCATGTCAGCGCCCTCCGGGGTCGGCGATGGCGGCCCGCATGATCTGCCCGGCGATCCGGGCGGCCTCGGCACTGCCGCCGCTGCCGGCCTCCTCCAGGACGACGCAGACGGCGGAGACCGGGTTGCCGTCGGAGTCGAGCGCAAAGCCGATGAACCAGCCGTGGTCGGGCCGGTCGGGCGCGGACTGGGCGGTACCGGTCTTGCCTCCGACCGTGTAGCCGTTGATCCGCGCGTTGCGGCCGGTGCCGTTCTCGACCACGCTGACCATCATGTCCCGCAGGTCGGCGGCGACCTGGCTGCTGACCGGCCGGCGCAACTCGCGCGGCTTCGCGGTGTCGTAGACGGTGGTACGGTCCGGCGCCAGCAGCTGGCGCACCAGGTACGGCCGCATCTGGCTGCCGTTGTTGGCGACCGACGCGGCGATCATGGCCCCTTCCAGCGGGGTCATCCGGACGTCGCGCTGCCCGATGGAGGACTGGGCCAGCGCCGCCGGGTCGGCGCCGCCGTCCGGGTTCTCCATGCTGCCGGTACGGCTGGCCGCCACCCCGTGACCACCCTCGCCGAGCCGGCCCACGGTCAGGTCCTCCTGCTCGAACCCGAACTGCCGGGCCTTCTCCTTGATCACGTCGGGACCGAGTTGCACGCCCAGCTTGGCGAAGCCGGTGTTGCAGGAGTCGGTGACCGCCTTCATCAGGGTGACCTGGGACTGCGGGCAGATCGACGGCACGGCGTTCGTGATCGACTGGCCGGAGGTGGGCGGGGTGTAGCTCGGGCCGGCCGGGATGTTGGTGTTCTTGCCGATCCCGTTCTCCAGCGCCGCGGCGGCCACCACGATCTTGAACGTGGAGCCAGGGGGCAGCACCTCGGCGAGCGCCCGGTTCCGCAGCGGGCGCGCCGCGTTCTGCTCGAGCTCGTTGTACGCCGCAGCCGCCTCGCTGCTGTTGTGGCCGACCAACGGGTTCGGGTCGAAGCTGGGCATGGAGACCAGGGCCTGCACCGCCCCGGTACGCGGGTCGATGGCGATGGCCGCGCCCTTCTTCACCCCGACGTTGTTGTTGCGCAGCTGGTCGTACGCGGCGTCCTGAGCCCGCGGCGAGAGGGTGAGCAGCACGTTGCCGCCGGCGGTCTGGTCGCCGGTGAACATGTCCTTGATCCGGTCGGCGATCAGCTGGTCGCTGGTACCGGCGAGGAAGTCGTTCTCGGACTTCTCGATACCGGTGTCGGCGAGGTTGACCGGCTTGTAGCCGAGCACGTGGGCGTACTTGGCTCCGCCCGGGTAGCTGCGCTGGAACGTCAGCTCGCCGTCGGTCTCCTTGCTCACGGCCAGGGCGGTGCCGCCCGCCTCGATGTTGCCGCGCTTGCGCTTGTACTCGGCGACCTGAACCCGACCGTTGTAGTCGCTGGTGCGGTACTCGTCGGCCTTGTACGCCTGGATCCAGTTCAGGTTCGCGAAGAGCAGGCCGAACATGACGATGACGACGACGCCGACCCGGCGCAGGGGTGCGTTCACGGCCTGATCACCTCCGTGGGGGCCCCGTGCAGCTGCTCGGGCGGGCCACCGGAGGGACGGGTCACCTTGCCGCCGACGCCGGTCACCGGGCGGCGCCCGGCGTCGGACACCCGCAGCAGCACCGCGATGAGCAGCCAGTTCGCCATCAGCGAGGAGCCACCGGCGGACAGGAACGGCGTGGTCTGGCCGGTGAGCGGGATCAGCCCGCTGATCCCGCCGACGATCACGAAGACCTGCAATCCGAGGGTGAACGCCAGACCCCCGGCGAGCAGCTTGCCGAACGAGTCCCGCACCGCCAGCGCGGCCCGCAGCCCTCGCTCGACGATCAGCAGGTAGATCACCAGCAGCGCGGAGAGGCCGAACAGGCCGATCTCCTCACCGATGCCGGCGAAGATGAAGTCGTTCTGCACCTCGGGCAGCAGCAGCGGCTGCCCACCGCCCGGCCCGGCGCCGAACATCCCGCCGGTGCCCAGCGCGAGCAGGCCCTGCACCAGCTGATAGCCCTTGTCGTACGGGTCGCCGAACGGGTCGAGCCAGATCTCCGCCCGTAGGTAGAAGTTCGCGAACGGCCCGCCCACCGCCTCGCCGAGCACGTACGCGAGGTAGGCGCCGCCGAAGAAGAGGACCAGACCGATGAGCAGCCAACTGACCCGTTCGGTGGCGATGTACAGCGTCACCACGAACATGCCGAAGTAGAGCAGCGAGGTGCCCAGGTCCTTCTCGAAGACGAGGACCAGCAGGCTGATCGCCCAGACCACGAGCACCGGGCCCAGGTCACGCCCGCGCGGGAAGTCGATGCCGAGGACACGGTGGCTGGCGAGCGACAGCACCTCGCGCTTGCGGACCAGGTAGTAGGCGAAGAAGACCAGCAGGGCGAGCTTGGCGAACTCGCCCGGCTGGATGGAGAAGCCGCCGACGCGTACCCACAGCTTCGCGCCGTTGATCTCGGAGATGCTGGGCGGCAGCACCGCCGGCAGCATCACCAGCACGATGCCCGCCAGGCCCAGGGTGTAGGCGTACCGGGAGACCGACCGGTGGTCGCGCATCAGGGCCAGCAGCCCGGCGGCGAGCATCACCGACACCAGCGTCCAGGCCAACTGCCGGCCGCCGATGCCGGCGAAGGTGGCCAGTTCGGCCCGCTCGGCGGGCGTCGCCTGGGCCAGGTCGAGCCGGTGCAGGAAACCGACGCCGAGCCCGTTGAGCAGGGCCACCGCCGGCAGCAGGGCCGGATCGGCGAACGGCGCCAGAAACCGGATCACCAGATGCATGCCGAGGAACACCACGGAGAGCGCGGCGGCCGGCACCCAGAAACTGGGGGTGACCGTGTCGAGTACGTTCGCCTCGACCATCGCCCCGTACGCGGCGACCAGGGCCATCGCCAGCACCAGCAGCGACAGTTCGGCGTTGCGCCGGGACCGGGCCAGGCGTGCGCCGGGTCGCTCGCCCGCGGTGGCGGGCGAGGGTACCGGGGTGGCCGCTGCGGTCACGATCGTCCTCGGGTCGGAGCCGACGCCTACTCGGGCGACCGGCAGGCCGCCGGGTCGACCGTGGGCGCGAAGGTATCGGCGGGCGGGGCGTCGGGCGTGCTTGCCGGCGGGGCCAGGGATTCACCGTCGGGCGACGGCGAGCCACTGCGCACCGGGGACGGCGAGCCGCTACCGACCGGGGACGGCGAGCCGGTCGGAGCGCTCGGCGCCGGGGAGGGCGTTTCGTCGACAGGGGTGAGGCTCGGGCTGGGGCTCGCCGTGGGCGGGCAGGTCGGCTTGAGGTTGACATTGGTCGGGCTGTCCATCGTCAGGTCCGCCAGCCGGCGTTCCGCGTCCGGCTCGTTCTTGGCCGGGATGCCCTGCTTGACCTGCTCCTGAGCGGCGAGGGTGAGGTCGTCCAGCTGTGCGCCGCTGGTCGAGTGCACGCTGGAGAGATCCATACCGGCGATCTGGCCCTGGATGCCGCGGAACACGGCCACCTGGCCGTCCGCTGTCGCGCCGACGTAGTACTGCTGCTGGGTGTAGCTCCACCCGGCGAAGACACCGCCCCCGATGATCACCATCAGGGCGGTCGTCATCGCGAGGGCGCGCAGCGGGCGGCGGCGCGCCTCCGGCTCGTCGTCGGCGTTGCCGGCGGGCTCCTCCGGCACGGCCGGACGGGGGGCGGAGAGCGCCGAGGCCCGGGCGGCCGGGGTGGAGACGTCGGCCGAGGTCGCCATGCCCCGGTCACGCGCCGCCGCGCCGCCGACGATCGGAGCCGCCTCGACGATGTCGTGGTCGGTGGCATCGGCGATGATCACGGTGATGTTGTCCGGGCCACCGCCGCGCAGGGCGAGCTGGACCAGCCGCTCGACGCACTGCTGCGGGTCGGCGTACTCGCGCATGGACTCGGCGATGGTTTCCGCGCTGACCACGCCGGACAGGCCGTCGGAACAGATCAGGTAGCGATCGCCCGGCAGCACCTGGCGGACCGAGTACTCCGGGTCGATGTCGCGGCCGTCGAGAGCCCGGGTGAGCAGCGAGCGCTGGGGGTGACTACTCGCCTCCTCCGGGCTGATCCGGCCCTCGTCGACGAGCATCTGGACGTAGGTGTCGTCCTTGGTGATCTGCGCGAACTCACCGTTGCGCAGCAGGTAGGCACGCGAGTCGCCGATGTGGACCATGCCCAGCTTGCTGCCGGAGAACAGGGTCGCGGTCAGCGTGGTGCCCATCCCCTCCAGCTGCGGGTTGGCGTCCACGGTCTCGCGGAGTTGTTGGTTGGCGGTGCCCACGGCGGAGCGGAGCGCGTCGACCAGGGCGTCACCAGGGACGTCCTCGTCCAACGGCGCCATGGCACCGATGACAATGTTGCTGGCGACGTCACCGGCGGCCATGCCGCCCATGCCGTCGGCGACGGCGAGTAGCCGCGGGCCGGCGTAGACGGAATCCTGATTACCGTCTCGGATCAGACCGCGGTCGCTGTGGGCCGCATAGCGCAGGGTCAGAGTCATGGCCGTAATTCGAGAGAGGTGCGGCCGATTCGGATCGGCACGCCGAGGGGTACGGGGGTTGGTCCGGTGACCTTAGCGCGATCCAGGTACGTCCCGTTAGTCGAACCGAGGTCCTCGACGAACCATTGCCCGTCACGCGGCACGAGCCGGGCGTGTCGCGCGGACGCATAGTCGTCGGTAATCACCAGGGTGGAGTCCTCGGCGCGACCGATGGTTATCTGCGCCTCACCCAAGGTGATCCTGGTGCCGGCCAGTTGGCCCGCGGTCACCACCAACTGATGCGCCGCCCGGCCCCGCTTCACCTTCGCCGGCCTCGCCGTCGCCTGACCGGTCGACGCTCCCACCGATCTGGGCGCGGCCACCAGCCGACCCGAGCGGGCCCCCGCGAAGAGATCCCGGCGGATGACGCCGACCACCGTGAACACGAAGATCCACAGCAGGACGAGGAATCCGAACCGGGCGACGGTGATGACGAGTTCCGGCAAGGCGGATCAGCCGTCCACGCGGAAGGTCAGGGTGGTCGTACCGAGTTGGATCATGTCGCCGGGGTTCAGCGCCACGGCCGAGACCCGCTGGCCGTTGACCATGGTGCCGTTGGTCGAGCCGAGATCGGTCAGCACGACCTGACCGCCGTCGAAGTCCAGCCGGGCGTGTCGCCGCGAGATGCCGACGTCCGGAAGGCGCAGGTTGGCCTGGTCGCCGCGACCGATCACGGTCGAACCCATCTGCAACGGGTAGGTGCGGCCGTCACCGGAGACCAGCCGGATGTTGCGCCCAGCGCCGTGGCCCGGCGGCGGGCCGTAGCCGCCGCCCTGGTCGTACGACGGGTACCCGGGCTGGCCGGCGTCGTAGCCGGGCGCCGAGACCGGAGCGACCTCGCCACCGGTGTAGACCTCCGCGGTGACCCGGAACATGCCCGTGTCCAGTCCTTCGCCACGCTCGATCTCGACGATCACGTCGCCGTAGACCGTCCAGGCCTGCTCGCCGATGAACTCCGCCTGCGACTGGGCCAACTCCTGGGCCAGCGCGGCGGCGTACGGCGCCAGCCGACTGTGGTCGTACGGCGAGAGATCGATCACGTAGCGGTTGGGCACCAACGTGCGCCCACCAGCCAGGATGGCCTTGTGCGCCTCGGCCTCCCGCTGCATGGCGTTGAGGATCTCCACGGGGTGCACAACCCCTTTGAAGACCTTGGCGAAGGCCCCTTCGACCAGGCCTTCCAGACGCTTCTCGAAGCGTTGCAGCACGCTCACCGGCTCCTCCTCGGGTCCCGAGGACATGATGGTATCCGCCCAGAGCGCACGCAGCTCACATGCCGCTCGGCCGGCAGGCCACGGCCTGTTCGGACGGCCCCGGATTGTCGTGCTACTCTTTCGTCCGCCACGAACGGTAACCGCTCAGCGAAGCGAATGCCATTCGCGGCAAGGACCAGGGCCGCGTAATATGGCCGAGGCCCGCCGGCGACAGCGGGACCGGCACGGACTACGCTGTCCGAGGTCAAGCCACGGGGAAGTGGCGGAATGGCAGACGCGCACGGTTCAGGTCCGTGTGCCCGAAAGGGCGTGGGGGTTCAACTCCCCCCTTCCCCACCACAGTTCGAGGGCTCCGCGCCAAAGCGGGGCCCTCGCTCCGTATCAGGGCGTGCCGGACGTCACGCTATGCTCCGATGGTTTCTGCCTCCGACGCACCAGGAGTGGCATGTGAGTGTCGCATTCGTGACCGGGTCGGGCGGGCTGATCGGCTCCGAGGCGGTCCGGCATTTCGCCGGCCTCGGTCTCGACGTCGTCGGCATCGACAACGACATGCGGCAGGAGTTCTTCGGCGAGGAGGCGTCCACCGCCTGGAACGTCCGCCGGCTGACCGACGAGCTGGGTGACGCGTACTCGCACCACAGCATCGACATCCGGGACCGCGGGGCGCTCGGCGCGCTGTTCCAGCGGTACGGCCGGAACGTCGCCGTCGTGATCCACACGGCCGCGCAGCCCTCGCACGACTGGGCGGTACGCGACCCGTTCACCGACTTCGACGTGAACGCCGCCGGCACCCTGAACGTCCTGCAGAACGTCCGGGAGCACTGCCTCGACGCCCCGGTCATCCACTGCTCGACCAACAAGGTCTACGGCGACCGGCCGAACAGTCTGCCCCTGGTCGAGCTGGAGACCCGCTGGGAGATCGAGCCGGGCCACCCGTATGAGCAGGGCATCCGCGAGGACATGTCGATTGACGCCTGCCTGCACTCGATCTTCGGTGCCTCCAAGGTCGCCGCGGACGTGATGGTGCAGGAGTACGGCCGGTACTTCGGCATGAAGACAGCCTGTTTCCGGGGCGGGACGCTGACCGGCCCGGCGCACTCGGCGACCGAACTGCACGGCTTCCTCGGCTACGTGATGCGGGCCAACATGGAACGCCGGACGTACCGGATCTACGGCTACCAGGGCAAGCAGGTGCGCGACGCGATCCACAGCTCGGACGTGGTCTCCGCGTTCGAGGCGTTCTTCCGCAACCCGCGCTCCGCCGCCGTGTACAACCTCGGCGGCGGCCGGCACTCCAACACCTCCATGCGCGAGGCGTTCGCCGAGGCGGAACGGATCACCGGCCAGGAGATGGTCTCGGAGTATGTCGAGGCCAACCGGATCGGCGACCACAAGTGGTGGATCGGCTCCAACGAGGCGTTCCAGGTCGACTATCCGGACTGGAAGCAGGTCTACGACGTACCGATGATCATGCGTGAGATCTACGAGGCCAACGTGGACAAGTGGGTGCCGCAGGCATGAGGAAGCGGAACGTTCTCGGCGTCCTGATCGACGCCACCGACTACGCGGAAGCGACCGAGCAGGTGGTGGCCGCGGCGCAGGAGCGCCGCCCGCTGGCGCTGACCGCACTGGCCGTGCACGGCGTGATGACCGGCGTGCTGGACCCACCGCACAACGCCCGGCTCAACTCCTTCGACGTGGTGACGCCCGACGGCCAGCCGGTGCGCTGGGCACTGAACCTGCTCCACGGCGCCGGTCTCACCGACCGCGTCTACGGGCCGAGGCTGACCCTGCACGTGCTCTCCCGGTTCGCCGACGAGGGCCTGCCGGTCTACCTGTACGGCTCGACCGAGGAGACCCTGGCCCGGCTGATCCCGGCGCTGGAGCGGATGTTCCCGGCCTTGAAGATCGCCGGGGTCGAGGCGTCGAAGTTCCGCGCCGTACGGCCGGGCGAGGACGTCGAGATCGCCGACCGGATCAAGGCCAGCGGGGCCCGGCTCGTCCTGGTCGGGCTGGGCTGCCCCCGCCAGGAGGTCTTCGCATACGCGATGCGCCCGCTGCTGGACATGCCCCTGATGGCCGTCGGTGCCGCCTTCGACTACCACGCGGGGCTGCTGCGTAATCCGCCGCCGTGGATGCAGCGCGCCGGGCTGGAGTGGTTCTGGCGGCTGGGCCTGGAGCCCAAGCGACTGTGGCGGCGCTACGTGATCCTCAACCCGGCGTACCTGGGCCGGCTGTTCGCGCAGAAGCTCGGGCTGTGGAAGCCCCGGCCGCCCGCCCCGGCCACCGAACGGCCCACCGGGTTCGCGGTCTGACCCCCGGCCGCCTCGACGCGACCGGGCCCCCGGCTTCCCGCCGGGGGCCCGGTGCCGTTTCTGGATCAGAGGGTCAGCGTCCAGGTGTTGATGTAGCCGGTGTCACCGGCGTAGACGTCGCGCACCTGTAGGCGCCAGGTGCCGTTCGCCGCCTTGCTGGACAGGTTCACCGTGTAGGTGGCGTTGACGTTGGGCGCGCTGTCGAAGATGCTGCTGTTCTTCAGCCGGTAGGACGTGCCGTCCGGGGCGAGCAGGTCGATGACCAGGTCACCACGGTAGGTGTGCACGATGTTCACCGCGACGGTCGAGGCCGACGAGGCGTTCCGGTTGCAGCCGGAGATCGTGATCGAGCTGGTCACCGCCGCGCCGGCGTCCGGGATCGACACGTCGGTGCCGTTGGTCCCGGAGCAGCCGCCGCCGGTGCCGGTGACCGTCAACGAGTACGTCGCGGTCTTGGTGCCGGAGGCCGCGGTGCCGGTCACGGTCACCGGGTAGGTACCGGCCGGGGTGCTGGCCGAGGTGCTGATGGTCAGCGTCGACGATCCGCCCGAGGTGACCGTTGCCGGGCTGAACGAGGCGGTCGCCCCGGACGGCAGCCCGCTGGCCGAGAGGCTGACCGACTGGGCCGACCCGTTGGTGGTGGCGGTGGCCACCGTGGCGGTCACCGAGCCGCCCGGCGCGGTCGAGCCGGACGTCGGCGAGACCGAGACTGAGAAGTCGTTGGTCGGCGGCGGGGTGCTGCCGTTGACCACGTACAGCAGCCGGTTCGGGGTGCCGGTGCCGACGTTCGTGATCACGTTCGGGGTGGCGTTGTTGACCAGGTAGTCCCGGACCTGTTGCGGGGTCCACGACGGGTTGGCCGAGAGCACCAGCGCGGCCGCCCCGGCGACGTGCGGCGACGCCATCGAGGTGCCGCTGATCGAGTTCGTGGCGGTGTCGTTGGTGTGCCACGCGGACGTGATGCTCACCCCGGGCGCCAGGATGTCAACGCAGGTGCCGAAGTTGGAGAAGCTGGCGGCCGCGTCGTTGTTCTGGGTGGCCCCGACGGTGATCGCCGGCTCGGCCCGGGCCGGGGAGTAGTTGCAGGCGTTCTGCCGGTTGCCGAAGATGTCGCCGTTGCCGGCCGCGACCGCGTACGTGACGCCGGAGTTGATCGAGTTGATCACGGCGTTGTCGGTGGCCGTGCTCGCCCCGCCGCCGAGGCTCATGTTGGCGACGGCCGGCTTGACCGCGTTCGCGGTGACCCAGTCGATACCGGCGATCACACCGGCGTTGGTGCCGCTGCCCTGGCAGTTGAGCACCTTCACGGCCACCAGCCGAGTGCCCTTGGCCACCCCGTACGCCGAGCCGCCGACGGTGCCGGCGACGTGGGTGCCGTGGCCGTTGCAGTCGGTGTTGTTGGAGTCGACCGTGTTGGTGCCCCAGGTCGCCCGGCCGCCGAAGTCCGAGTGGGTGGTCCGGATGCCGGTGTCGATGACGTACGAGGTCACGTTCGTGGCCGTGTTGGGGTACGTGTAGGAGTTGTTCAGCGGCAGGTTCCGCTGGTCGATCCGGTCCAGGCCCCAGGACGGGGGGTTCGTCTGGGTGGCGGCGATCGACACGGTGTGGTTCTGCTCGACGTACGCCACCGCGGGATCCGCGGCGATCCGGGCCGCGGCCCTGGCGCTGACCCGCAGCTCGGCACCACGGATGGCCGTGCTGTACGTCCGGGCCGTCGCGCCACCGTGCCGGCGCAGCAGCCGGTCCACCGAGGACCCGACGGCGGTACGGGTGACCTCGCTGTTCTTGAACACGACGATGTAGCTGTCTTCGACGGCGGTGGCGCCACCGGCACTCCGGATGGTGCCGACCGGCTCGGCCGCCATGGCCGGCGTCGCCGTCGCCATCAGGGCCAGCGCGGCCAGACCGACGAGTACGGACCTGTGTGGAAGAGCCATCTTCCTACCTCCCTCTGACCGGCCCCGATCGTCCGCCCGCTCATGGCAGGTTGATCGATGAATGCCGATCGAAGTGAGGGTAGTTCGCGTCCCGGAGACAGATGAACATGCCGGATTTCCCATAACACCGGCGGGATGGTTCCCCTACGGGGACGGGTACGGGACGAACGGGGGGTGGGCCCGGATTCGCCGAACCGGAAATCGGGCAAGGCTGACGGGTATGCAGAGTCAGCTCGCCCTCCTGCTCCCGGTCGCCGCCGTCTGGTGGGTCGCCGGCTACCTAGCAGACGGGTTGCCCCGGATAACCCACGCCCGCGAGCTGCTGCGGCGCACCGGCTGGCTGCTCGCGCTGATCCTGACCGGGCTCGGCCTGACGGTGGCCGTGCCGATCGCCGGCCTGACCACCACCGGGGCGACCCTGGCGGACCGGGCCGCGAGCGGGCTCGCGCTCGCCGCCATCCCGGCGCTGGTGGTGGCGGCCTGCACCGTGCGCCGGGTACGCCGGCTCCGGGCCGGGGCGGCCACACTGGCCGTAGCGCCCCGGACGCCGGCCCCGCACGGGTTGCGCGCCGCAGCCGCCCACCCGCTGATCGGACTGCCGTTGCAGGTGACCGGCTTGGCCCTGCTGCCGGCCCTGATCGCGGCGAGCAGCGCCGGCCAGTTCCTCGGGCCCGAGGCGACCGGGCCCGCGATCACCATCGGGGCGCTGGGTGTCGGGGCCATCGGGGTACGCCATGCCCTGCGCCACAACCGGCTCGCCGAACGGGCGATGCCGGAGCGGGCGGCGACCTCAGCGCGCCCGGCCGGCGCCCTGCACGTATAGCAGCTCCAGGATCGCCCGCGTCGCCTCGAACCAGCGGTCCAGCCAGCCGGGCGGGGGCACGCTGCCCTTTGGGGGCAGCTCCATCATCAGGCCGCGCAGCAGCGGGTGGTCCACGAGCGAACCGGTTTCCGCCGCCGACCAGCCGGACGCCGGGAACGACGGTTCGGTGAGCGGGTTCGGATCCAGCGACGGCAGGGTGAGCGGCGACGCCGGCGGCTCGGTCGCTTCCACGCTGTCCCGTCCCGGGTGCTCGGTGTCCGTCGACACCACCTCGGTCAACACCGTGTCCCGCCGGGCCCCGCGATACTTTCCACCGAACCGCTCCGGCTTTCCCGGCCCGTTGGTGAGGTTGTCCGACCCGATACTCGTCATCCGTCTCGCCTGCCTCGCTCGGTTACCCGCCCTGCCGGGGGGATGTCGACCAGCGCGTACCGACAGGTACAACGAGACGGGCACGATGTGGCGACGGGAACCGACGGATCATGCGGGCCGATAGCGGCCGCCCGGCCGAACCGCCGGGTACAACACGGGTCTCCGTCCGGCCTGGCCGGACGGAGACCCGTCACTATTCCGGGAGTCAGCCCCGGCCGAACCCGCCGCCCTTGGTGCTGACGACGAAGGCGTGCCAATCACCACGGGCGAAGACGAGAGCCGGACCGGCCTTGTCCTTTGAGTCCCGAACCCCGACCGCCCCGGTCACGTATGCCACCTCCACGCAGTTGTCACAGTTCGGCCCGCTCTTCGAGCTCTTGAACCAGCTTGCCTGCGTCAGGTCCACGGGGAATCCCTGCGTCGCCAATTCCACAACGGCTCCTCTGTCATTTTCGCGATATGTGCGATGGACTCCTCCGGACGCATGGCCGCTGCTCGAATATGATCGAAGATGAAGCTGTACTTCTGTAGTTCGTCGCTCTTCTCCAGGAAGAGCCCACCCGTGGCGTTCTCCGCGTACACGACATCCGGATCACCGGGCTCGGGGAAGCTGAGGATCGTGAAGGTGCCGTCCATGCCGGCGTGAGCTCCGACGTCGAACGGCAGGACCTGCAGCGTCACGTTCGGCCGCTGGGCCACCTCCACCAACCGTTTGAGCTGGTCACGCATGACCGTGTCCCCGCCCACCGGGCGGCTTATCACCGCCTCATCGAGCACCACCCACAGATCGACCGGATCATCCTGGGTCAACAACGACTGACGGCCGAGTCGGACACGCACTCGTTGTCGCACCTGGTCAGGGCTGAAATCGGGCCGGGCGGCGCGGATCATCGCGCTGGCGTAATCCTCGGTCTCCAGCAGCCCCGGCACCACCTGCTGCTCGTAGGCCCGAATCGAACTGGCGGCTGCCTCCAGCCCCACATAAGCCCCGACCAGCACTGTGCTGTACGGGTGCCACCAGCCCTTCTGTCGCGCCTCGCGGGCGATCTGCACCAGTTCATCGCTTTCGGCGCCTACCACCCCGTAAATCCGGAGCATGTCCCGCACGTCTCGCGGGGTCGCGGTGGTGTGGCCGGTCTCGATCCGTGAGATCTTGGAGGCCGAGCACTCCAACTGCTCCGCGACGGCCTCGATGGTGATCCCGGCCGACTCGCGCTGGCGGCGCAGTTCCGCGCCGAGCCGGCGTCGCCTGATGGTCGGGCTGCGCCGCTCGCTCACCGGATCACCTCTCCGCCTCGACGCGCCTCTGTCGTCACCCGTCCCGGGCGCGACCGTCGGGGCGGGCGTTCACGGCATTGCGGTGGAGCGGGTACTCGACCGGCCGTGGCGGGCGAAACCGGTCCTCAGTGTGCCGTCCGGATACTGGCACGTTCAAGCGCCGTTTCGCGCGAGCCGCTCACGTATCGGCAAAACTCGACGTGCAACTTGCATGAAGCACGTCCCTGATGCACTCTGTCCGTATGACACGGGTCACGCACCGTCCCCACGCCGTCTCGCCACGTGATCAACGCGGTGGAGGTGGGGGCGGCGGCTCCAGCACCATCCCCTGAGTAGCCGACCCAGGTCGGGCGGCAGTACGCCACCAGCGGATCCGGCACCGACCAGGCCAGCTCCACCAACCGGTCCACGAGACACGACCTCGTCGCCGGAGCCGAACATCCCCCCGATCAGCCTCGCCGGCCTTCCCCGCCGGCCAACCCTTTCCAGGAGCCCATGTGCTTCCCCGCTCCGGTGACGTACTGCACGTGACACGCGCGGCGAGTGTCCAGTTCCTCAAACCCATCCTGTTCCGGGTGATCCGGGTGCTCGACCGGCCCACCTACGACGGCTGGCTCTGGCTCGAAGGCTACGAGTTGAACGCGGCGGGGGACGCGGTCAACCGACGCTCGATCTTCGTACAGCGGGAGGGGCTGCGGCAGGCCCAGGCCGCTCCGCAGCCGCGCCCGCACACCGTCCGCTCGGCCCGTCGGCCAACCGTCCGGACCCCGGTTCGGGTGGGCTGAGCATTACGAACCGCCGCCGGGGGGCATGCCGGCGCCATAGAATCGGTATGCCCACCCCGGCACGTCTCCACCCCGCGCGTCCAGGACCCCGAACCTGGGATGGCCATGGTCAATCTGTCCGCGCGGCGGCCACACCGGTCCCGTATCGCCTACGCCTTCGGACTCCTGGCACTGCTCGGCGCCGCCACCACCCTGGTGGTGCTGGTCCGGGAGCCCGCCCTGTCGTCCACCCGGCTGGCTGAACCTGTCCCCGCACCGGAGATCACGGTGGTGGAGAGCGACCCGATGGAGCCCGACGGCGGGCCCGGCGCCCGGCACGGCTTCGCCCCGGGCGACTCGGCCGACCTGTCGACCGACGACCCGGACGCGGGGCACGGCGACACGTCGGGCGAGGTACCGCATCGGGATCCGGGCGCAGCCTCTCGGGCCACCGGTGGGTACACCGCCGAGGAGCTCAGCCGCTCACTGTTCTGGTCCGGCGTGTTCGGGTTGGCGATCTCTCTCGCCGGGTTGGGTCTGGTCGGCACAAGACGCCGCATGTGGTGAGCCGACCACTCATTCGGTGGGGCTCGCCGTGGCGGTGGGCTCGGCGGTCGGCTCGCCCGTGGTCGGCCCCGGACTCGGGCTGGCCACGGCCACCACCAGCATGATCTCGTCACCCGCCTCGACCAGTTCACCCGCCTCTGGGTCGGTGGCGATGACGGTGCCCGCCGGCCGGTCCGACGGCCGGTACCGCACCTCGTAGTCGAGATCGAGCTGATCCAGCATCGCCCGCGCCGCCGCTTCGGACAGGCCGACCAGTGGCGGCACCGGCAGTTGGGCCGGGGCCGGGCTGGTCGTCGGCGGGGGCGACGGTGAACGCGTGGTCGGCGAGGCCGACGCACTGGTGGGTGGGGCCTGCGTCGTCGGCTGCGGCGACTGCGGGGCCGTTCCGTCCTCGTCGGAAGCCTGTTGGGCCAGCCACAGCCCGACACCCAGCAGGCCGACCAACAGCAGCAGCACGATGCCCCAGAGGATCGGCAACCACCAGGGCCGGCCCGGCTGCTCGTCGGCGTACCACTCGTTGCCCGCCAGTTCGCGGTCGGCGCCCGGCCGGACCGACGGCACCTCCGCGCGCCCCGACCAGGCCGCCGGCCCGGATCGCGGCGTTGGCGGCACCGGCGCGGTCTCGTCCGGGGTACGGCCCACCGGCGCGGTCTCGTCCGGGGGCCGGCCCACCGGCGCGGTCTCGTCGGGACTGCCGGTGGACGGCGGTAGTGGGTGGGTTCCGTCTTCCGGCTGCTTCCTTGGCGGCCCCGGGCGGTCGTCGCTCATGCCGACCCTCCGCTTCGCTCCGTGCCGTCGTGAGGCACAAGCGCGCCTAGCCCTGTGATTCGCTCGCTCCGCTCACGCATGGCACGTCCCTTCCCGGGCCGGGCGGGCGTCAGGGCCCTCGACGGTCAACCTAGCGGTATCCCAGGCCATCGGCCGGCATCAGCGTGTCGGGTCCGCGTCACTGCGGCGGAGAGTCGTCGTCCTCGCTCGGGGCCGTGCCGCACCAGATGGAGACGATGTCGTTCCACTTCCCGACGGTGCCGCCGCCGGGCTCCTGGGCGGTGACCGTCCCGGACCGTCCGCCCGGGTAGCGGGGCGAGAATCCCTCGTCGACGAGTTCGGCCCCCGCGTCACGGCACTTGTCCCCGACCAGTTCCGGCACCGAGTTCGGCGGCGCGGCTCCGGCCACGGTGACCACGACTGTGACGCCACGCTGCACCGGCGTACCGGCCGCCGGGGTGGTGCTCCGCACGCTGGAGCTGCTCCCGCTGCCGAAGACGAACTGCCAGCCCAGTCCCCGCTTCCGCAGTTCCGCCCGAGCCTCCTCGAAGTCCATGCCGACCAGGTCGGGCACGGTCAGTCCGGCCGGTTGGGTCGGCGTGGTGCTGCTGGGGGAAGCGCTCGGTGTCGGCCGCTCGCGCGGTGGCGGAGTGGTCCTGGCGCTGGGGCTCGGGCTACCGGCCGTCTCGGTGGGCGCTGCCACCGGCGGCTTCTTGTCGCCCGCCAGCACCCAGCCGCCGGCCGCCCCGATGACCGCGAGCAGTGCGGCCGCGATGCCACCGCCGACCACCAGCGTCACCCGGTCCGGGCCGGTGTCGTCGCGCCCCGTCGCCCGATCCGTGGTTCCGTCCGTCATACCGCGCACCGCCTCATCACCGGCGACCGTACCCGTCGGCGCCATGCACTGTCCGTCACCATTCACCGCCCGGTGCCGCGCATGACTCGCCGCACCGACCACAGGACGTTACGCTGCCCGGCATGGCCAGACAGGGCTGGGGAGGATCGATCGCTACCGCGGCCGGCGTGGCAGCCGGCGCCGGGGCCGCTCAGCTGGGTTTCGGGTACGGCCTGGGCATCCTGAACTGGGCACCGGCGGAGGCGACCGCCGGCACGGCGGCATGGGTGGCCAGCCTGATCTGGGCCACCTGGATCGCCGCCACCTCGACCATCTTCGGCGCGGTCTGCGCGCAGCGGCTGCACGACCGCCGCTCGGGTACGTCCACCTCGGACGCGCCATCGCAGGACACCGGGGGCTCACCAGCCGGTGCCGGCCGACAGGACGGTGGCGGGCTGTGGTGGATCGCCCTGTCCACGGCCGCTGCGTTGGGCGCCCTGATCACGGTGCTGCTGGTCGCCGTACCGGCGCGGGTCGCGGTGGTCCCGGACACCCCGTCCCCTCGGGACATGGCCGCCGGGTACGCGGCGGTCGGCGTACTCGTCGGGGCGCTGGTGGCGCTCTGGGCGCTGCGCTGTCAGGCGGCGGCCACCAACGTCATCGCCACCGCCGGTTGGCTGTGGCTGCTCGCCGTGGTCGCCGTGGTCGACTCGGTGCTCGCCGGTCGTGGACTGACCACCGCGCAGCTGGGCATCTGGCAGCTCAGCTCGGGTAGCGACCAGTTCTGGATCCGGGACTACTTCTACTGGCCCGGCGCGGTCCTCTCGCTCGGCTCGGCGCTGCTGATCGGTACGTTGGCCGCTCGACGCGGCGTCCGGGAGGCTGGTCGGCGGGTCGGCGCCACCGCCTCGGGTGCCGCCGGGCCGCTGCTGGTGGCGATCGCGTACTTCCTGGCGGTGCCGAGGCTGACGGCGATCAGCCCGGAGCAGGTGTCGGCCCACCTCATCGCCCCGTACGCGGTGATCGTGGGCATCGGCGGTTCCGTCCTGGTCGCGGCGCTCGCCCAGCAGGCGGCTCGACGCGCGCAGAGCCGGCCGGCCGTGGACGGCGCACCCGCGACGACGGTGCCCCGGCAGCGAGTCGGGGACGACGACAACGTTGCCACCGCTCCGGGCACGAAGGCAGCCGGCGAGTCGGCGCTGCGCGCCGGTGGCGAACCAGCGACCACCACGACCGGTGCCGGCACCACGACCGGCAGCACCGGGCGGCGGCGCGTGTCCTCCTCGACGCCCGCCGCCGTAGCTAAGCCCGCCGCCGTGGCGACGACGCCCGCTACCGTGGCGACGCCGGCAACCGCGCCGGCCGGCACAGCTCGGAAGTCGGCGGAATCGACCGCGTCGACGGAGGGGAAGGCGCCAGCGGCCGGGCCGAGCGGTACCGCGAAGGCGGCAGGGACGCCCGACGCCGACGCCACGCCGGAGGGCGCGAGTCGCCGGTCCCGACCGCCGCGGCGGACCCGCTGAACGCTCCTCAGTCGATCGGCCAGGTGTGCACCGGCTCGTTGGTGCGCTGCAGATCGGCGTAGCGCTGCAACATGTAGTGCAGGGCGGCGCGGCGGTCCAGGCTCCGGTGTCGCTCGGCGGACCAGACCGTGGCGGTCTGCCAGACCGCTCCGTTGCGGCCGTTACGGCAGCGCTGCTCGATGATGCCGAGCAGGCGGTCACGCTCGGCCGGGGCCACCCCGAAACCGTCGAGCCCGGCCGCGGCGATCGGCAGCAGCAGGTCGAGTACCAACTTCCTCGCCGGCACCTCACCGAGCCGCGGCCAGTGCAGCACCGCGTCCATGCCGCGCCGAGCCGCGGCGTGGAAGTTCTCCTCGGCGGAGCTGAAGGTGAGCTGACTCCAGATGGGGCGGTCGGCCTCGGCCAGGCCACGGACCAGCCCGAAGTAGAAGGCGGCGTTGGCCAGCATGTCGACCACGGTCGGCCCGGCCGGTAGCACCCGGTTCTCCACCCGCAGGTGCGGGCGGCCGTCCATGATGTCGTACACCGGCCGGTTCCATCGGTAGACGGTGCCGTTGTGCAGCCGCAGCTCGGCCAACTCGGGTACGCCGCCGGCGTGCAGGACCTCCACCGGGTCCTCGCTCTCGCAGATCGGCAGCAACGGCGGGAAGTAGCGGACGTTCTCCTCGAACAGGTCGAAGATCGAGGTGATCCAGCGTTCCCCGAACCAGACCCGGGGGCGTACGCCCTGGGCCTTCAACTCGTCCGGCCGGGTGTCGGTGGCCTGCTCGAACAGGGCGATCCGGGTCTCCGCCCAGAGTTGGCGCCCATACAGAAACGGCGAGTTGGCGCCCACCGCCACCTGCGCCGCGGCGATGGCCTGGGAGGCGTTCCAGTAGTCGGCGAAGCTGTCCGGCGCGACCTGGAGGTGGAACTGGAGGCTGGTGCAGGCAGCCTCCGGCGCGATCGAGTCGGTGTGCGTACGCAGTCGCTCGACGCCCCGGATGTCGAGTTCGATGTCCTCGCCCCGGGCGCCGACAATCTGGTCGTTGAGCACCCGGTAACGCTCGTTGGTGGAGAGGTTGTCCGCCACCAGGTGGCGCTCGTTCAGCGTGGGCAGGATGCCGACCAGGACGATCCGGGTGTCCGACCGGGCCGCCCGCTCGTTCGCCCTGCTCAGGCTGCCGTTCAAGTCCCGCTCGTAGTCGGCGAATCCGGCGCCGGAGATCAGGCGCGGCTTGGCGTTCAGCTCCAGATTGAACTGCCCCAACTCGGTCTGGAACAGCGGGTCGGCGATCGCGGCGAGGATCTCCTCGTTCCGCATCGCCGGCTCGGCCCCCGGATCCACCAGGTTCAGCTCGATTTCCAGCCCGGTCATCGGCCGGTCGGCGTCGAACCCGAAGTCGTCCAGCATCAACGCGAAGACATCCAGGCAACGGCGGACCTTTTGCCGGTATAGAACCCGGTCCTCCCGGGAGAAGGCGGTTCGATCGACGTCCCTGCCCATGTTGTCCTCCCGGCGTGCGACGCGACGGAACGGTGCCGTTCCGCAGCGCACTGTGAACCATACTCGGTAGAAGCGCCGAACCGGCCGGGCCGAAGATCGGTCCATTGCCGCAGTTCACCCGGCCCACGGGGGGCGGGTCACCCATCGACGGGCCTGGCCGGACGCGCCTGCGGGGATCACTACCCGGCCGGCACCGCCGGCCACCGGTGCAGCCGGCGAACAGCTTGTGACAATTCGCACCATAGGCAGTCCCCGCCCGCGTGCGGCTGCGGCTTCCGCCACGGGCCCGGAGTGGAGACAGCCGAAAGGCCCGCGCGGTGCGGGCGCGGGCCTTTCGGGTTCAGCAGGATCAGGACTGCCGGATGGCCTCGCCCTCGATCTCGATCTTGACCTTCTTGCCGACCACCACGCCGCCGGACTCCAGAGCGACGTTCCAGGTCAGACCAAAGTCCTCCCGGTCGATCTCGGTGGTCGCCGAGAAGCCGAAGATGTCCTGGCCGTAGGGGCTGCGGCCGACACCCTCGAACTCGACCTTCAGCTCGACCGGACGGGTCACGTCCTTGATGGTCAGCTCGCCGGTGAGGACGAACTCGTTGCCCTCCTGGGACTTGACGCCGGTGCTGCGGTACTCCAGGGTGGGGTACTTCTCGGTCTCGAGGAAGTCACCGCTGCGCAGGTGGGCATCCCGGTCGCCCTGGGCGGTGTGGATGCTGGCGGCCTGGATGGTGGCGGAAACCGAGGACCCGAGCGGCTCCTCGGCGATGGTGATGGTCGCGGTCGCCTCGGCGAACTCACCGCGAACCTTGCTTACCATCATGTGACGGGCGACAAAGCCCACCCGCTTGTGCGCCGCATCCAGCAGGTAGGTGCCGGCCGCCGGGATGGTGAGGCCGTTCCACTCGCGGGTAACCGACTCGGTGCTGCTGGTCATGAGAAGCTGCCCTCCGGAAGAGATTGTTTAGTAGCCCAACGGCTGCGTCAGCAACTATAGCCTCGGCAATATTCCCCGTGTCAAGGATTGGTAGGATGGGCTGGTGAACCCGCACGTGTTCGACGACCCTCGGATCACCGCCGTCGGCCTGCTCTTCGAGGTGCACGCCGGGCTGTCCGCCCGGTTCGCCGCCCAACTGGAGGAACACGGACTGTCGCCGGTCGAGTTCGAGGTGCTCACCCGACTCAGTCGGTCACCCGGCAACCAGCTGCGGATGACCGACCTCGCCGCGCAGACCTCGCTGTCCACCAGCGGGGTCACCCGGGTCGTGGACCGGATGGAACGCGACGGGTTGATCGCCCGGCGCGCCTGCCCCTCCGACCGACGCAGTTCGTACGCGGTGGTGACGGACGCCGGCCTGCGCCGACTCGACGAGAGCCTGCCCGGTCACCTCCAGCTCATCGAGGACTGGTTCACCAGCCAGCTCGACCCGGCTGCGCTGACCGCACTGCTCGACGGCCTGCGTCGGGTACGCGACGCCGTCCACCCATGCGCGACTGCCGGCAGCGCGGAATCCGTCCCGGCGGACGGCGCCGCCGCTTCCGCCCGGTGTTGACACCTCTGGCAGTTTGCCGACAGATCGGCACCCTCGTGCCGAATTGCCGGCTGCCTCACCCCCGCCAGGGACCTTCGGTGTTCGGATAGCCAGCCCAGCGTGACACCACCGGCAGAAAGACCGGCAGAACCAATGGACCAACGGGCGATAGTCGATCAAACCCGACAGGCGCCTGCACGCTGTCTCGCTAGTCTCGCTACAGCGGGGGCGCAGTGGGGGGCACCGGCGCGGGCGATGAGCGAGGGGTAGCAACAGGGGGCTTCCTCGCCCGCGCCACCCCCGTTCCCGCCGCTGGTCGGCCGGGCCTCTCGCCCGGCTGACCGCGTCCGGCGGCGGTGTCCGCGAGCGGCCTGCCCCGCGCCACGGACAACGCGTACAGCAACTCCTCCTCCTGGGGTAACAGCCGAATGCCGGCGTCCCGGCAGGCCAGGTCCAGCCGGTTGAGCACGGCCGGGTCGGAGGTGCTCGCCGCCAGGCCCACCAGAGCCTCCACCACCGTGCGCCGGTCCCGGTTCTCCCCGTTCATCTCGGCCGCGGCGGCGAACCACTCCGCCGCCACCTCCCGGTCGCCCCGGTGCCGGGCCAGGTGCCCCTCGACCAGCGCCCCGGCCCCGTCGAGCGGGCGCAACTCGACCAGCACCTCGGCGGCCTCGGCCGCTCGGCCGTCCTGCGCGAGCGCCAACCCCAACGTGCCGAGCACCCGGCGTCGGTGTCGCGGGGCGCCCAGGTCGGTGAGCGCCGCCAGGACCCTCCGTGCCTCGTCGGCCGCGTCGGCGTACCGGCCCTCCAGGCGGAGCACCTCCGCGACCGTGCCCCGCGCCAGCACCCGGAGGCGTTGCTCCCCGCACTGCCCGCCGAGCCGGTCAACGGTGGCCAGCCTGCGCCGGGCGGCGGCCAGGTCACCGGCCCGGATCTCGTGCCACGCCAGGTGATGCTGCGCGACCCCCATCTGGCGGACCAGCCCGCGGTCAGTGGCAACCGTCAGCACCGCCTCCGCCTGCTCCCGCGCCTGGTCCGACCGGCCCGTGGCGGCCAGCAGGGTACCCAGCACGGTGCGTGCCTCCAACTCGCCCGGAACGTCCCCGAGCCACCGGAACGCCTCCAGCGCCGCGCGAGCCCTCGGCACCTCCTCACCGGACGCGCCGTGCTCACCGGCGAGCAACGCGACCCCGAGCGACGCCCACGCCCGCAACGCCGGATCGGCATCGGCGGTACGCGGGTCGGCGAGCAACCGCAGCAACGACTGCCGACCCGGCACGTCGCGTCCACGCAGTCGCCACCACCACGGCAGGCTGGCCGCCAACCGCAACGCGGTCAGCGGATCGTCCACCGCCGCGTACGCCAACGCGGAGCTGATGTCGCCGGTGACCTCGTCAAGGCGGTGCGCGGCGGCGCTGGCACCGGCACCGGTCAACCCCGGCGCGGTTCGCTCCACCAGCCGGGTGACCACCCGAGCGTGCCGGCGGCGGATCACGGTCGACTCGCCCGCACCGGACGCCTGCTCGACGGCGTAGTCCCGGACCGCGTCGACCAACCGGAAACGGAACGGCCCGCCGCCCCGTACGCTCAACAGCCCCAGATCCAGGAAACGATTCAGCAGCGGTACCGGATCGGCGGTGATGCCGGTGCCGGCGAGCATCTCCTCGGCCAGTTCGACGGACCACCGGTTGCCGAACGCGGCGAGCCGGCGCAACGCCGCCCGCTCCTCGACGGCGAGCAGCCGGTAACTGGTGGCGACCGCGTCCCGCAACGTCTCCGCCACCGCCGTCCGCGCGTCGTCGCCCCGCGACTGGCCCGTGTCCCAGCCGCGCCGGGCCGCGGCGGAGGTGTCCAGGTCCAGCACCCGGTCGCCGTACCGGTCGAGCAGTTCGGTGAGATCGAGCAGCCGGCCACGCGCCGCCATCAGCTCGATGGCCAGCGGCAGCCCGCCCAGCCGCCGCACCAGCGCGGCCAGCGCCGGCAGTTCGGCGTCCGACGGCGGCTCCCGCCGGACCTGGGCCAGCCGCGCGGTGAACAGCGTCACCGCCGGATAGCCGGCGAGCGCCGTCGGGTCGGTGTCACCCGGCAGTGGCACGTCCAGCGGCGACACAGGGCGGACCCATTCGCCCGGCAGTCCCACCGGGTGCCGGCCGGTGACCAGCACCCGAAGCGACGGCACCGCGGCGACGAGTCGCTGCAGAGTCCCGGCCACCGGGTCGGGTGCCCGTTCGACGGCGTCCACCAGCAGCAACGCCCGCCGGTCACCGAGGCGGGCGGCCAGTTCGGTGATCCGGGCCACGCCGAAGACCGTCACCGAGGCGGCGAGCACGTCAGCCGCGTCCGACCCGGCACCGACCAGGACCCCGGCGGCGACGACGGCGGGGTGGGCGGCGACGACAGCATGGACCGCCGCCAACGCCAGTGCCGACTTACCGACGCCGGCCAGCCCCACCAGGCTCACCACCCGGGGGCCGCGCGGGTCGGTCAGCAGCGAGGCCAGCTCGGACACGTCCCGCTCGCGGCCGATCAGGTCCGGCGGTGGTGGCAGGTCCAGCGGCGTACCCGGGTCAGGCGGTGGTGCCGTGGCGCCCGCTCCCCGCGCGGCGGCCAGGAACGCCGCCCGGGTCGTGCCGGTCAGTTCGAGCGCCCCGGCGAGCAGTTCGACGGTGGTCCGCTGGGGTCGCGAGGAGTGTCCCCGTTCCAGGTCACGGACCGTCCGTACGCCGATGCCGGCGCGGGCCGCGAGGTCGGCCTGGGTGAGGCCGGCGGCCCGGCGGTGAGCCCGCAGCACCTCCGGAAGGCCGGCATGCGCGGGCGGCCCGGACGAACGATCATGACCCAGAGTCATGGCCCGGGACATTACGGCTCAGGCCCGACACCGGACACCGGAGCGTCAGCCACCCGACCGGTTGATGCCGAAACCCGACAGCGACCGACCGGTGGCCGGCACTGAACGAACAGCCGTTGATCGATTCCGTGGGTGGCGGCGACAATGCCGCCCATGTCGTACGACGAGCTGCCGGGCGGCCTCGGAACCTGGCGGGCCCGCTGGCTGTTGGCCCGACACAACGGAATGTTCGGCCCACTGATCTACCTGCTGGTCCTGGTGGTCGTCGTCCCGGTGATGCTGCTGTGGTTCGCGATCCTGGCCCTGGTCGGCGCCGGCTCGGCCCGGCTGGGCAACCGGGGCGGTGTGCCGGTCACCCCGAAGACGCACCCCGAGCTGTACGCCCTGGTGGAGGAGACCGCGCGGCGACTGGGTACGCCGATGCCCGGCCGGGTGCTGCTCACCGCGGCGCCGACGGTGGAGGTGGCGGTGGCGTACCGGCAGCGCTACCTGCTGATCGGGCTTCCGCTGCTCGACTGCCTCTCCGCCGCCGAACTGCGGGCGCTGGTCGGCCATCGGCTCGCCCTGCTCCGCTACCGCCACGCCGACCTCGTCGCCGGCCTGCTCGACCTCTGGATCGACGCCGTGCGGGCCGAGTCGTACGAGGAGGGCCGTGGCCAGCGGCGGGCCGCCGAGCTGCGGCGTACGCTGGCTGGCTTCGCCACCGAGGCACACCGCGACGCCGACGACGCGGCCGTCCTGGCGGCCGGTGGTGTCGACCCGGCGGCCCGTGCGTTCGCGCTGGCCAGCGTCGTCTCCGACGAGTACGCCAGCTTCCTGGACGACTCTGGGGTGCCGGAACGGCGCTGGTGGCGGCTCGTCGAGGTGGGCATCAGCGACGTGGACGACGGGTGGCGGCGGGCACTGCGGCACGGCCTCGGCGACTCCGACTGGGACGACGAGGAGGCGCGGCTGCTGGCCACGATCCACCCCCGGCTCGCCGTCGCGCTGCGTGCCCTGGGCGACACGCCGCTGCCGGCGACCCCGACCGCCGACCGGGTGCCGGTCGCGCCACTGTCGGAGCGGGAGCGCCGCCGGGTGACCCGCCAGGTCCTTGACATCCCCTACCCGCGTTACATCCGCTGGACCACCTTCGCCGACGCGCCGCAGCGATGGTGGCGCCGCCGGGTGGCCCGGGAGGCCGATTCGGTACGCGCCGACGTCGCCGCGGTGCTCGGTCGGGAGCCCGTCGACGACGTGGAGGTGTTCCAGGTGTTCCGGACCCGGCCCCGGGAGGTGCTGGCCGCCGCCCTCGACGTGCCGGTCAACGAGCTGTCGGACGACCCGCACGACTGGGAGATGGGCGCCGAACCGCCGGGCGCGCTGGTGTGGCTGGTCGAGGAGAACCTGCTGCGGCGCGGCTGGCGGCTGGCCCATCCCGCCGTCCGGGGCGTCCTGGTTGGGCCGCACGGTGACCGGGTCGACGCGCGGGACGTGATCGCCCGGGCCGATCGGGAGGCGCCGGACAGTCAGACCCTGCGGGACTGGCTGGCACCGGCCGCCGCCAGCGACTGACCCGGGCGACTCACATGCCCAGGTCGCGGGCGATGATCATCCGCTGCACCTCGGAGGTACCCTCGCCGATCTCCAGGATCTTGGAGTCCCGCCAGAACCGGGCCACCGGGTACTCGTTCATGAAGCCGTACCCGCCGTGGATCTGGGTCGCCTCCCGTGCGTTGTCCACCGCGATCGTGCTGGCGTGCAGCTTGGCGATCGCCGCCTGCCGCTTGAACGGCTCGCCGGCCAGCATCCGGGCCGCCGCGTCGTAGTACGCCAGCCGGGCGGTGTGCGCCTTCAGCTCCATGTCGGCGATCTTGAACTGGATCGCCTGGTAGTTGCCGATCGGCCGACCGAAGGCGTGACGCTCCTTCGCGTACTTGACCGACTCGTCGACACAACCCTGGGCGAGGCCGACGGCCAGCGCGGCGATGGCGATCCGACCCTCGTCGAGGATGCGCAGGAACTGGGCGAAGCCACGACCGCGCTCGCCGAGCAGGTTCTCCGCCGGCACCCGGCAGCCGTCAAAGGTCAGCTCGTGGGTGTCCGAGGCGGTCCAACCGACCTTGGAGTAACCCGGCGCGACGGTGAAGCCGGGAGTACCGCTCGGCACGATGATCGTGGACAGCTCCTTCGAGCCGTCGGGGCGAATGCCGGTGACGGCGGTGACCGTGACCAGGGCGGTGATGTCGGTGCCCGAGTTCGTGATGAACGCCTTCGAGCCGTTGATCACCCACTCGCCGGCCGCCTCGTCCAGCACCGCCCGGGTCTCGGTGCCGCCGGCGTCCGAGCCGAAGCCCGGCTCGGTGAGCCCGAACCCGGCCAGCGCCTCGCCGCTGAGCAGCTTCGGCAGCCAGCGGGCCTTCTGCTCGTCCGTACCGAACCGGTAGATCGGCATCGCGCCGAGCGAGACCGCCGCCTCCAGGGTGATCGCCACGCTGGAGTCGACCCGAGCCAGCTCCTCCAGGGCCAGGCAGAGGGCGAAGTAGTCGCCGCCCATGCCGCCGTACTCCTCGGCGAAGGGCAGGCCGAACAGGCCCATCTTGCCCATCTGCCGGATGATCTCGTACGGGAAGGTGTGCTGCTCGTAGTGCTCGGCGATGACCGGCGCGACCACCTCGCGGGCGAAGTCCCGCACGCTCTCGCGCAGCGCCTCGTGCTCCTCGGTGAGCCGGAAGTCCATCGGGTTCCTCCTGTGTGGACGGGCCGCCGGACGCTCGTGACGCCGGACGGTGCCGGTGCTGGCTGGTGCGGGTCGACGGCTCGGACGGGGTGCGTCCTTGCCGGGTCGACGGGCTCAGACGGGGGTGACGCCGTGCCGACGGCGGGAGAAGTGCCGCTCCTTGCTGCGGGCGGCGGCGAACCGGCGGACCAGCTCGGCGCGCAGCTCGTGCGGTTCGACGATCGTGTCGATCACCAGCTCGCTGGCCAGCCGGACGATGTCGATGTCCCGCTCGTACTCCTCACGCTTTGCGGTGACGAAGGCGGCGCGCTCGGCCTCGTCCTCGATCGCGGCGATCTTGTTGGCGTACACCGCGTTGACCGCTGCCTCCGCCCCCATCACCGCGATCTTCGCGGTGGGCAGGGCGATGGTGGCGTCCGGCTCGAAGCCCGGACCGGCCATGGCGTAGAGGCCAGCGCCGTACGCCTTGCGGACCACCACGCAGATCTTGGGTACGGTCGCCTCGGAGATCGCGGTGATCATCTTTGCGCCGTGCCGGATGATGCCCTGCTTCTCCACCGCGCTGCCGACCATGAACCCGGGCACGTCGCTCAGGAACAGCAGCGGCACGTTGAACGCGTCGCAGAGCTGCACGAACCGGGTCGCCTTGTCGGCCGAGTCGACGAAGAGCACCCCACCCTTGAACATCGAGTTGTTGCCGACCACGCCGACGACCTCGCCGTTCAGCCGGCCGAAGCCGATGGTCAACTCCTTGGCCCAGAGCGCCTGGATCTCGAAGAAGGAGTCCTCGTCGAGCAGGCCCTTGACGTACCGCCGCATGTCGAACGCCTGCCGCTCGCTCGCCGGCACCAGCGCGGCCAGGTCGGCCTTGGCGGACGCCTCGACCGGCTCGGCCGTCGGAGGCTGCTGGGTCCAGTTCGCCGGCAGGTACGACAGGTAGCGCTTGACCACGTCGAGCGCCTCGGCCTCGGACTTGCAGAGGAAGTGCCCGACGCCGGACTCGGCGCAGTGGACCTTCGCTCCGCCCATCGCCTCCAGCGTGGTCTTCTCTCCGGTGACCATCTCGACCATGCGGTCGGAGCCGAGGTACATGCTGGCGTTGCCGTCGACCATCGCCACCACGTCGCAGAACGCCGGGATGTACGCGCCACCGGCCGCGCTCGGCCCGAACAGCGCGCAGACCTGCGGAATCGAGCCCGAGGCGCGTACCTGGTTCCAGAAGATCTTTCCGGCGCCACGCCGCCCCGGGAACAGCTCGACCTGGTCGGTGATCCGGGCGCCGGCCGAGTCGACCAGGTAGACCATCGGCACGCCGGTGTCGTACGCCCGCTCGATGATCCGGATGATCTTCTCGACGGTGCGCGCGCCCCAGCTGCCGGCCTTCACAGTGGAGTCGTTGGCCATCAGGCAGACCTGGCGGCCGTCGATGGTGGCGGTGCCGGTGACCACACCGTCGGCGGGCAGTCCGTCGGCAAGCGCGTTCGCGTACAGGCCGTCCTCGACGAACGAACCCTCGTCGACCAGCAGCGCCACCCGCTCCCGGGCGAACAGCTTGCCCTTGGCGGCGTTCGCCGCGTGGTACTTGTCCGCGCCGCCGGCACGGACCCGCTTGCGCAGCTGCTCCAGCGCCTCACCGTCAACCGTCACGCCGACTCCCCACCCGACAAACCTGAACGATCGTTAGGCTACCTCACCGCACCCCTTCCCCGCACTCCACCCACCCCCGCCGATCATGGAGTGGTGGTGGCCCACAGAAGCGGCGAAGGCGGACGTACCACCCACCACAACTCCATGATCGCGGAGGTCAGTGGGTAGGGGTGGAGGTCAGGCGGGTGCGGGGGCCGGCGCGGAGGACGCCGGAGGGGAGGCGGCGGGCGGTGAGGCGCTCGGCCAGCTCGGCGACCTCGATCAGGGCATCCAGGTCGATGCCGGTGTCGATGCCCATGTCGTGCAGCATGTGCACCGCCTCCTCGGTGGCCAGGTTCCCGCTGGCGCCCGGCGCGTACGGGCAGCCGCCGAGGCCACCGACGCTGGCGTCGAACTCGGTCACCCCGAGTTCCAGCGCGGTCAGGAGGTTGGCCAGGGCGGTGCCCCGGGTGTTGTGGAAGTGCAGCAGCACCGGGATGTGCGCGTTGCGGTCGCGTACGGCGGTGAGCAGGTCACGGACGCGTCGGGGCGTACCCATGCCGGTGGTGTCGCCGAACGCCACGCGGTCCGCGCCGTCGCGGACCACCCGGTCCACGATGGCGGCGACCCGGGCCGGATCGGTGTCCCCCTCGTACGGGCAGCCGAAGCTGGTCGCGATGATCACCTCGGCCTGCGCGCCGGCACCGTGCAGCAGGTCGATCAGCTCGGCGATGTCGTCCAGCGACTCGTCGGTGGAGCGGTTGACGTTGCGCCGGTTGTGCGTGTCGCTGGCCGAGACGACGACCTCGATCTCGGTGAAGCCGGCCGCGAGGGCACGCTGCGCACCACGGGTGTTCGGCACCAGCGCCGAGTAGCGGACCCCGTCCACCTTCGCGGCCCGCTGCCACACCTCGTCGGCGTCCGCCATCTGCGGGATCGCCTTCGGGTGCACGAACGACACCGCCTCGATCCGCCGTACACCAGTGCGGGAGAGCGCATCGAGCAGCCGCACCTTGGCGTCGGTCGGAATCGGCTCCTCGTTCTGCAGCCCGTCGCGCGGCCCGACCTCCCGGATCGACACGAACTCCGGCATCTCTGCCATGCAGTCACCTCGCTGTGACACGTCGCTGTTGCTGGTTCTCCCAGCATGTCACCCCGTGGACCGTCAGTGTCGATCAAGTGGTTCGCGTGCGGATCCGGCTCGACCGGACGCGAACCACTTGATCGACACGATCTCCGGGCCGGTCAGCGCATCCGGGAGACGATGCCGGTGTCGTAGTCACCGGAGACGAACTCCTGGTTCTCCAGCAGTTCGCCGAAGAAGGGAAGGTTGTTCTTCGGGCCGGCGAGTTCGAACGAGGCCACGGCCGTCTTCGCGCGCTCGATCGCCTCGGCGCGGGTGTCGGCGCTGACGATGAGCTTGGCCATCAGGCTGTCGTAGAACGGGGTGACGGTGTTGCCCTCGACGTACCCGGAGTCGACGCGCACCCCGGCGCCGGTCGGCTCCACCCAGGTCCTGATCGCCCCCGGGCCGGGCAGGAACCGCTTCGGGTCCTCGGCGTTGACCCGCAGCTCGATGGCGTGCCCGCGCGGGGTCAGCGCGTCCGGGTCGAAGGTCGGCGCCAGCCCGGCGGCCACCCGCAACTGCTCCTCGACCAGGTCCAGGCCGTAGACCATCTCGGTCACCGGGTGCTCCACCTGCAGCCGGGTGTTCATCTCCAGGAAGAAGAATTCGTCGGCGGCGGGGCCATCCCCCTTGAAGTCCCGCTGGTGCGGGACCAGCAGGCATTCCACGGTGCCCGCGTTGCGGTAGTTCACCGCCTCGCCGGCACGGACCGCCGCAGCCAGCAGGCGCGACCGCAGCTCCGCCGAGACGGCCGGGGACGGGGATTCCTCCACCAGCTTCTGGTTACGGCGCTGCACCGAGCACTCCCGCTCGCCGAGCGCCACCACCCGGCCGTCGGCCAGGCCGAGGATCTGCACCTCGACGTGGCGCACCCGGGGGAAGTACCGCTCGATCAGCACCGAGCCGTCGCCGAACATCCGCTCGGCGAACGCGCGCACCTTGTCGTACTCGGTGCGCAAAGCGGCCTCGTCGGCGGCCACGCCCATACCCATGCCACCACCGCCGGCGGCGGCCTTCACCATCACCGGGTAGCCGATCTCGGCCGCCGCGACGACCGCCGCCGCCAGGTCCCCGGCCGGCTCGGTCGTCCCGGGTGCCACCGGGACACCGGCCGCCGCCATCAGGTTCCGCGCGTTGATCTTGTCGCCCATGGCGCTGATCGCGTCCGCGCCGGGTCCGACCCAGAGCAGACCCTCGGCCTCGACGGTACGGGCGAAGTCGGCGTTCTCCGACAGGAAGCCGTAACCGGGGTGGATCGCCTGCGCGCCGGTCGACTTGGCGGCGGCGAGGATGGCCTCGGTGTTGCGGTAACTCTGCGCCGGGTTGGCCGGGCCGACACAGACAGCCTCGTCGGCCTCCACCACGAACGGCAGGTCGGCGTCGGCTTCCGAGTGCACCGCGATCGCGCGTACGCCGAGCCGCTTCGCGGTACGGATGATCCGGCGGGCGATCTCGCCCCGGTTGGCGACCAGCAGCGACTCGATCATGGTTCCTCCGAGCGTCCAATTGGTGAGACGCGTGCTAGGGAACCATGTCACCCAGGATGCGAGGAAGGGCTCCGGTCGACGCCTGCGGTATGGCAGGAGTCACTCACCAACCTGGCTGGCCAGGATCAACCGGGTCGAAGCGGTGCGCGGCGCGGCGTCAGGCGGCAGGCTCGGTGGGGGCGAGCAGGGCGGCCAGCGTCGCGCCGCGCAGCAGCTCGGCCCGGCGCCGGCGGTCGACCTCGCCGCCGAGGAACGGGGTCGAGTTCATCAGGCCGAACGCCGCGTGTGCCAGCACCCGCGCCTCACCGTCGGGCAGCCCCGGGTGCAGCGCGGTCAGCACGGTGACCCACTCCTCGACGTAGAGCCGCTGGAGGCGGCGGATGCGCCGCCGGGGCTCCTCGGGCAGCCGGTCCAGCTCGTGCAGGTGCAGCGCGATGACGGCCGGATTGGCCAGGGCGAAGTCGACGTGGAAGTCGATCAACGATTCCAGGGCGCCGCGCGGATCACCCGGGTGGCCGGCGGACCGCTCCCGCCCACCGGCGAGCAGCCCCTCGCTCACCGGCACCAGCGCGGCGACCAGCATCGCCTCCTTGCCGGCGAAGTGGTGGTAGAGCGCCGGGCCGGTAACCCCGGCCGCCGCGCCGATGTCGTCCATCGACACGCCGTGATAGCCACGGGAGGCGAACAGCCCCACCGCGATCTCCAGGATCTCGTCCTTGCGGGATCGGCGCCGCCCCGCTCCCGTGGTACCACCGTTCGCGCCCCGGGCCTGCTGCTCCACCGTCACGAGGGCAAGCGTAGACCCGGCTCGCAGGGGTATCGAGACGTGGTTACCCGCCAGTC
Organism: Micromonosporaceae bacterium KJ-029; assembly: GCA_005402585.1. Lineage (GTDB taxonomy): Bacteria > Actinomycetota > Actinomycetes > Mycobacteriales > Micromonosporaceae > Micromonospora. Next base: position 488,748 of record BIFP01000068.1, read on the forward strand.
CGATTGCCGGGAACGGCCGGTCACCGACCCGCCGTCCGCACTGGTCCGCCGGGGCGGTCACGCCCGACGGACGGGCGCTGGTTGAGACCCGACAGACGCAGCGCGACCCGGCGCCGTAGCGGTGGCAGCACCGAGACCAGCCGCAGCAGCGTGTCCCGGGCCGGGCGGGCGGCGGGAGGCACGGTGGCGAGCCTGGTCAGCCGGTCGGCGAAGCCGGCCACCTCATGCGCGAGCGGGCGGCGCCGTGCCGCGTACTCGTCCAGCCGGTTCTCGGAGGCGCCGGCCAGCACGTCGGCGAGAGTCTCGCCCAGGTCGACCGCGTCGCAGATGCCGAGGTTCATGCCCTGCCCGCCGGCCGGGCTGTGTACGTGCCCGGCGTCGCCGGCCAGCAGCACCGGCCCGGCGCGGAACGCCTCGGCGACCCGGCGGTGCAGCCGGAAGCGGGACGACCAGAGCACCTCCCGCACCCGGTCCGGCGCGCGGCCGGGGCCCCGCTCGTCGAGCAGTCCTTGCAGGTACGCCGCGTCCGGCTCGGCCGGCGGATCGGTGACGGTAGCGACCAGGCGTACCCGCCCGTCGGGCAGGGGTGCCCAGATCATTGGGCCACCGCGGGCGAGGAAGATCGACGCGCCGTCGCGGGGCAGTGTGCTGTCGACGTGCACATCGGCCAGGACGAACGACTCCTCGGAGCCGGCCGGGCCGGTGAACGGGATCCCCGACAGCTGCCGGACCGTGCTGTGGATGCCGTCCGCACCGATCACCCACGGGGTCCGTACGGTCGCCGCGTCGAACCGCGCGACCACGCCGTCGCCGTCGTGGTGCAGCCCGGTCAGCCGGCACGGGCGCAGCACCCGCACGCCCGCCTCGGCCAGCCGCTCGGTGAGCACCTCCTCCGTCACCGACTGGGAGACCATCAGCGCGTACCGGTGGCGGGTGGGCAGCCGGTCGAACGGCACGGTGACCAGCACCCGGTCCCGGTCGCGGACGGTGAACCGCACCGACCGCAGCCCGCGGGCCACCAGCGGCGCACCCGCGCCGAGCCGGTCCAGCATCTCCAGGGTGTACGCGTGCACGACGGCGGCCCGCGACGTCACCGCCGGTTCCTCCCGCTGGTCGACCAGGGTGACCTCGACCCCTCGCCGGGCCAGGGTGAGCGCGGCGGTCAGCCCGGTGGGGCCGGCACCGACGATCAGGACGTCCGTTCGCTCGGGCAGCATGACGACCTCCCTGAACCAGTTGCCAACAAGTGTTGGCCAACACTTGTTGGCAACATTAGGCGCCCCCGCGTTGGGAAGTCAACACGTGTTGGCATACGGTCGGTCACATGACAGAAGGCGTACCTCAGGGAGAGCGCGGATCGGCGGCGGAGCCGGCGGCCGGGGGCGGGCGCACACGCAGCTCGGACGCGACCCGCGCGGCCATCCTGCGGGCCGCCCGCAACCGCTTCGCGGCTGACGGCTACGACCGGGCGACGATTCGAGCCATCGCTGCGGACGCGCGGATCGACCCGTCCATGGTGATGCGGTACTACGGCAGCAAGGAAGGGCTGTTCGCGGCGGCGGCCGAGTTCGACCTGCGGCTGCCGGACCTGAGCGGCGTGCCGACCGACCGCCTCGGCGAGGCGCTGGTCAGCTACTTCTTCACCCGGTGGGAGGGGGACACCACGTTGCCGGCCCTGCTGCGCACGGCGAGCACCAACCCGAGCGGCGCCGAGCGGGTACGCCAGATCTTCGCCACCCAGCTCAGCGCAGCCGTGGCCCGCATGGTCGCCGACCCGACCGAGGCCCCTCACCGGGCTGCCCTGATCGCCAGTCAACTACTGGGCGTCGCCCTGACCCGCTACGTCCTCCGCCTACCCCCCATGGTCGACATCCCCCCAACCACCCTGATCCCCTGGCTGGCCCCCGCTGTCCAGCGCTACCTCCGCGATCCCGTCCCCACTCCCACCCTGGGGTGATCATGAAGTTGGCGGGCGGTTCGATCTCTGAACCACCCGCCAACTTCATGATCGGGTTACTTCGGGTTGGGGCCCTTGACGACGGGGGCGCGGACGAGATTGCCCCACTCGGTCCAGGAGCCGTCGTAGTTGCGCACCTGCGGATAGCCGAGCAGGTGGTGCAGGACGAACCAGGTGTGGCTGGAACGTTCGCCGATCCGGCAGTACGCGATCACGTCGTCGGCCGGACTCAGCCCGAGTTGGTCGGCGTAGATCGCGCGCAACTCGTCCGCCGACTTGAACGTGCCGTCGTCGTTGGCGGCCGACTTCCACGGCTTGTTCACCGCGCCCGGAATGTGCCCGCCACGCAGCGCGCCCTCCTGCGGATAGTCCGGCATGTGCAGCATCTCGCCGGTGTACTCGCCGGGCGAACGCACGTCGACCAGCGGCCGGCCGGCGGCGATGTGCGCCATCACCTCCTCACGGAACGCCCGCACAGGTGCGTCGTCGCGCGGCGGCACCGGGTAGTCCGCCGGTGGCCGGGCCGGCTTGTCGCGGGTCAGCTCCCGCCCCTCGGCGATCCACTTCTGCCGACCGCCGTCGAGCAGCCGCACGTCCGGGTGGCCGAAGAGAGTGAAGACCCAGAGGGCGTACGCCGCCCACCAGTTGAAGTTGTCACCGTAGAAGACGACCGTGTCGTCGCGGCCGATACCCTTGGCGGCGCACAGCTCGGCGAACCGCTCGGCGTCCAGATAGTCCCGGGTCACCTGGTCGTTGAGCTCCAGATGCCAATCGACCTTGATCGCGCCGGGAATGTGGCCGGTGTCGTAGAGCAGCACGTCCTCGTCGGACTCGACCACGACCAGGGCTGCGTCGTTCAGGTGGTCCGCCAGCCACTCGGTGGTGACCAGGCGCTGCGGGTCCGCGTACGACTGAAGTCGGGAATCGGGATCATTCGGCACAGGCATGAGGCCAAGGTACCCAGTTGCCGGCGTCCGGGTGGCACGCTCGGGTTAGCGGGACACCGCCGCGAGCCCATTGCTAATAGGGTCCTGAACCAAACGTCCGCTCACCTGAAGGATTCCTGCCGTGACCACTGGTCGTCGTTGGCTGTTGCGAACAGTCGCCGCCGCGCTACTCCTCGCCGGGACGGCTGTTCCGGCCAGTCCCGCTGCCGCAGTGGATACCGAGCCCAAGTTCACTTTCGATCTGCCCGGTACGACGGTTTCGTTGGGGGTCAAGAAGAAGAGGGTCCACCTCAGATTGACAAATCTGACCGACGAGACCCCGACCGCGATCCAGTTCTACGTCTACTCCCACGAGTTGGACTGGTTGAAGAAAGCGTCGGTCAATTGGCCGGCGGGTGGTGGCTCCGGCGAGTGCGACGGCGACACCCCGGGTTGGTACTGCTTCGCCAGTGCGAACCAGTTCCCGGAGTTGATGCCGGCACCCGGCGGGACGGTGGACCTCCCCATCGACATCCACGTCTACGAAGATCAGGAGCCTTACGAGGGCAAGTTCGAGGTCGAGGCTTCGATGGCGTGGGGTGAGGGCGCAAACTGGATCAGGGCCAGGAAGTCGTTCACGCTGGCGTTGGTCGACGATTCCGAAGCCGACCTGTCGGTGGTAGCGCCGGACGTGACGCAGGCGGTGCGCGTCGACGCGGGCGGCAGGCTGGAGCCGGCCGGGAAGTTGAACCCGGGTAAGACGGGCGCGGTGCGCTACCGCATCGTCAACCAGGGCCGGAAGGCGGTCAGCGGCGTCAAGGTCATGCTCGGTCTGCCCGAGGGCGTGACGTTCACCAAGCCGCCACAGGAGTGTGCGATCGACGACGACGGACGCTCTGCGGTCTGCACCTACGACACTCTCGCGCTCGTGCCGGCCAGCCAGGACACCGACCCGAAGGACCGCATCCACTCCGCTGTCGAGTTGCACCATCTGGTGACGGTGTCGGCCGCTACCGAGGCACCCGTCACGTTGAAAGGCGGCACTGTGCAGGTCGAGGGCTTGACCGAGCCTGTCGACGCCCGGTCCGGCGCGGAGCCAGCCAAACTGCCGGCGAACGCTGTCGCGGTGCCGGCAGCCGACGTGGATGCCAGTGACAACCAGGACGGGTTCGCCGTGGTGGTCGCCGCACGCAGCGGTGGCGGGGACGACGACGGCGGCGATGGTGGCGGTGGTGGTCTGCCGGTCACCGGGCCGCCGACCACGCTTGTCGCCGTCGCCGGTCTCCTCCTGGTTGCCGGTGGCGGCACCATGCTGCTCCTCGCCCGACGCCGGACTCGACTGCCGCACGCATAACACGGCCGGAGGGCCGTGCAACAAACACCGGGCATCCGGATCGTCCTGCCCCCGGATCGCGGACACCCCCACGGAACCCCAGCCAGTTGATCAAGAGATTTTGGTCTCCCAGCGGTCGGATCCCGACCAAAACCTCTTGATCAACTTGGCGGGAGGGGGGTGAGGGTGGGGCGTTTGGGGGTGCGGGTGTCGCCGGAGGAGCGGCCGGTGAGGCGGCGCTTGACCCACGGGGCCAGGTGCTGGCCGGCCCAGCGCAGATCGGCGGTACGGGCGGCCAGCCACGGGGTCGGCTCCGGGTTCGGCGGGACGAGCAGCCACTCCTCGTCGCAGCCGACGCCGAGCGCGGTGAGCACCTGGCCGGCGACCCGGCGGTGCCCGGCCGGGGAGAGGTGCAGCCGATCGGTGCTCCACAGCATCGGGTTGAGGTAGGTGTCGTCGGCGTACAGGTCGACCAGGATCGCCCCGTGCCGCTCGGCGGTCTCGCCCACGGCCCGGTTGAGCAGCGTGACCCGGGGCGCGATCAGCCGCTGCCCGGGCAGCCGCGCCATCACGTCGGCGAACCGGAACAGCACCACGTCGGCGCCGCTCGCCCGCAGCCCGCCGACCACCTCGTCGAAGCGGCCGACCAGGGTTTCCGGGTCGAAGCTACGGCGCAACACGTCGTTGCCGCCCGCCGCGAAGCTGACCAGGTCGGGCTGCATCGCCAGGGCCGCCGGCACCTGCTCGGCCACGACGTTCGGGAAGGTACGACCCCGGATGGCCAGGTTCGCGTACCGGAAGTCGGGGCCGGCCTCGGCGGCGAGCCGGATGGCGACCAGATCCGCCCAGCCCCGGAAACTGCCGTCCGGGTAGGCGTCGTCCAGGCCCTCGGTGAAGCTGTCCCCGACCGCGACGAAACTGCGCCAGCGCACTGCTCACTCCTTCGGAGTAAGGAAGGGCCCCTTGTTAACGCCTGCGGTAGAGGAGGGGCCCCCTCTTAACACCCGGAAGTCTGGCACCGAGCACGTCGACCAGTCAGCCCCGCAGGTGGGAACGTGTCAGAGGTCATCCACATTGCGGGCTCCCAATGGGAACGGCTACGGCGCTCCGGGTTATCGGTGGTACCGCTGCGCGCCATCGGCGAATAGTGCTGCTTCTCGCCCGACGCCGAAACCGACTGCCGTAGGTATAGCGCGGCCGAGGCACTGCCCACACACATGATGTCGCCCTCCGAGCAATCCGCTCCGGAGCTTCGACGCTCGCCGCATGTCCGGCGGCAGCGGCAAGCAGGACTTCTCTGGCGGGGAGGGGACGCCCCGGCACGGGGGAAGACGGGGCAGCCCCAACGCAGCCCCACCCTGTCCTCGGCCCGGTGCTCACCTTCGCCGCGCCCGCCTGGCGCACCTTCATCGAGTACGCCAAGCGGGGCTGACAGCGGGCGAGGAGCTACTTCTCCGGCATCGCCGAGGAGTGGTGGTTGACGATCAACCACTTCCCGTCGCGCAGCTCGTAGACGAACGTGTAGCGGGCCTCGACCTTGGACTCCACCCCGTCCTTGGTCAGCGTGAACACGTAGACGCCCGTGTCGATGGCCGCGGTCGGGCCAAGGATCTTGACGTGCGACTCCTTGATCTTGCCGGACGGCCGGGACTCGAGGAAGTGCGTGAAGTAGTCGACGATCCCGTCCCGGTCGGTACGGACCTTGTTCGACACGGTCGGGAGCAGGACGGCGTCCGGCGCGTACCGGTCCGCCACCTTCTTCGGGTCACGGGTGGCGAGCGCGTCGTTCCACTCTTTGAAGAGATCCTTGATCTGCTGCTTGGTCGGTTCCCCCGTCGGCTTCGGCGTCGGGGTCGGCGTGGCAGTCGGGCGTGGGGTCGCCGTCGGGATGGTTGGCGCAACGGTGATCTGTGCCGGCACGACACCCGTCGGTACGGCCTGTGGGGTGGTTGCCGCCGCGGCGCTGATGGCGCTGCCGACGACGAGGATGGCGCCGAGGGCACCGATGACGATGCTCCTGTGCGTGCTGCGCATGCGTGACTCCAGTCCGCTCATTGATCCGTGGCGCCGAATATAGATGGTCAACATTTCACCGGGGGACTCGTCGCTGAACCGCGAGTTGCCGCCGTCGATGATCAAATCGCCGCAGCCAGCGATACGGGTGAACCGCCGCCGGGCCGTTCACCGGAGCAGCATCGACGTAGCCGACCTTCAGGACCGGGCTGCCTCCCAACTGTCGCGGAGCAGGGCGAGCAGGCCGTGGCCGTCCTCGATCCGGGCGTCCGGGCGCAACTCGGGGTGAGGTTCCTCGCGGTCGGTGCGCGGGGAGCGCATGAGGACGGCCGCCGCGGTGCCGGCACGCCGGGCGCAGCCGACGTCTCGGTGCACGCTGTCGCCGACGAACCAGCACTCTTCGACCGGTACGCCGATCGCCTCGGCGGCCAGCCACGCGAAACGTGGATTCGGCTTACGGAGCCCGGTCTCGTCGCTGTAGAACTCGGCAACGAACAGTCCGGACAGCCCGGCAGTGGCGAGGAAGTCGCGATGGGCGGCGCCGCAGAGGGTGTTGCTGACCACGGCCACCGGCACTCCCGCCTCGGCGGCGGCCCGCAGTACCTCCGGGATTCCCGGGCGCACCTCCCAGTCGGCGCGCCAGGTCCACGCGTACGACAGTGGAGTTGCCTCCCGTTCGACGGCGGCGCGGGCCGCCTCGGGCCAGTCGTGGGCGACGAAGTCGGCCCACACCCGGGCGGGCGGCAGCTCGACCGGCTCCGCCACGGCACTGACCTCGTCCCGCCAGCGCGAGTACGCCCGCGCCCCCTGGGTCAGGTCGGCCGCGATCCGTTCCTCCGGCACCGCCCCGCCGACCACCTCACTCAGCCGCCGGACCAGCTCGGGCGCCGCCACCAGCGACCCCGGCGCGTCCGCCAACACGCCCCCGAAGTCCAGCAACAACCCACCCGGCGCATCGATCATGCCCACATCCTCGCGTAGGTCTTGATATGAACCTGCCCTCGCAGGGGCGATTCCGTATCAAGATCTGATGTTCACGCCGGACGGTGGCGGGACAGGCCCCAGGCGATCAGGCCGGTGACCACGCCGACGATGACGCCGGTGAAGAGGCTGCTGATCGCGGCGAAGACCCGGATGATGACCTCGTGCGCGCCCGGGGCGAGGTCGGTGAGGTTGCCGCCGAGCGTCGGCGGTTCGTCGAATGCGACGTTCCAGAGCAACTGGTGGGTCAGCGCGAGCAGCACGCCGTAGCACAGGCCGACGACGAGCAGGGTCAGAAACGGGCTGGGAACCCGCTTCGCCAGCGCGACCGCGATCCACACGACCGGTGGTACGACCACCAGCAGCAGGTTCACGAAGGTGCGCTCGTGCACCAGGTCCAGGTCGTGCAACACCACCCGGGGCAGGCCGAGCAGGGCAAGCCCGAACAGGGCGACCAGCGGCAGCCCGAGGCTTCGGCGACGCGGAGAGGTCACGTTCGGAGATGTCATGACGGCAACGCTAGGAACAGGCAACCGCGGCCACATCCGCGTCCGGACTCGATGTCGGTACGTCCGTGAGCGACCCTCTACGTCGCCGTCCGACGACTCCGGAAGGTCCGGCGGGCGCCGTACGCTGGCCCGGTGACCGGTCAGTCGAGCGAGCGGACGGTACGCCGGGCCCGGTCCTGGGTCACCGACGTGCTGCTCGGCGCGGGCGTCGCCACCACCGTCTCGGCCGTCATCACCGCCAACCAGGGCGGGCGGCACGCGCCGGACCAGATCGCGTACCTGTGGGCGGTCGGCCTGGGCGCGCTGATGCTCGCCCGCCGCCGCTACCCGGTGGTGGTGCTCGCCGTCACCGTTCTGGGCCTGTTCGCCTACTACGCCGCCGGGTATCCGGCGGTCGGCCTGGCCGTGCCGGTCGCCGCAGCCCTGTTCTCCGCCGCCGAGTACGGGCGGATCCGCGTCTCCGTCGCCGCCGCCGCACTGGTGATTGTGGTCTCGGTGTTCTTCCGCCTCGCCGAGGGGCAGGACTTCTCGTTCGTCGTCGGCTACGAGTTGGCCGGGCACGTCACGCTGATGGGCGCGGCGATCGCCCTCGGGGACAGCATGCGATCCCGACGAATCGCGCAGGCCGACGCGCGGCGGATCGCCGACCTCAACGCGGCGCGCTACCGACAGGAGGCGGACGCCCGCGTCCAGCACGAGCGGATGGCCATCGCCCGGGACCTGCACGACTCCCTCGGCCACACCACCTCGGTGATCGCGCTGCACGCCGACGTCGCCCAGGAGGCCCTGGGCCGCGACGACGACGCCGCCCGGTCGGCCCTGGAACTCATCCGGTCCACCGCCAGCCGCAGCATGGACGACCTGCGCCGGACGGTGACGCTGCTGAGGTCGCCGGGCGACCGACCCCGGACAGTCGTGTCGCTGGCGAATCTCGACGCGGTCACCCAGGCGGCCACCGCCGCCGGGTTCGACGTCGAACTTGAGGTACGCGTTGACGCCCCGCTGCCCACGCCGGTGGAGGCCGCCGCGTTCCGGATCGTGCAGGAGGCGGTCACCAACGTGGTCCGGCACTCGGCCGGCAGCCTCGTCCAGGTCCGGGTGCACCAGGACGAGCGGCGGCTGAGCCTGTCGATCATCGACGCCGGCGCCGACGAGCCGGCCGACCAGGTAGCGGCCGACCGCCCCGGGCACGGCCTCGCCGGAATGCGCGAGCGGGCCGAGAGCCTCGGCGGCACCCTCACCGCAGAGCGCCTGCCCACCGGCTTCGTGGTCCGAGCCATGCTTCCCCTTGTGGGCCCGGCATGATCAGTGTGCTCGTCGTCGACGACCAGGATCTCGTCCGGGCCGGTCTTCGAACGCTGCTGGAAGCGGACCCGCGGATCACCGTCGTCGGGGAGGCCGCCGACGGCCGCGCCGGCGTCCGCCTGGCCCGCCAACTCCGGCCGGACGTCGTACTCATGGACATCCGGATGCCCGGCCTGGACGGCCTGGCGGCCACCGCCGCGATCCGCGCCGACGCCACCCTGGCGGCGTCGCGGGTGCTGATCCTGACCACCTTCGACGACGATGACGACATCATCGAGGCGGTCGTCCTCGGCGCCGCCGGCTACCTTTTGAAGGACACGCCGTCGGCGGACCTGCGCCGGGCGGTGCACACGGCGGCGGCTGGCGGCAACCTGCTGTCCCCCTCGGTCACCCGTCGGGTCATGGAACATCTCGCCGCCGCACCGAGACAGCCACCACCCGATCCCCGGCTGGCTGTGCTCACCGAGCGGGAGCGTGCCGTGCTGACCAGGGTCGGCCTGGGCGAGACGAACGACGAGATCGGCCGGGCCCTGTTCATCAGCCCGGCGACCGCCCGTACGTACGTCAGCCGGCTGCTGGCCAAGCTGGACGCCCGCGACCGGACCGCGCTGGCCGTGATCGCCCACCGGGCCGGCCTGACCGACGCCTGACCGGGCCCTTCTCGCGTGCACCGGCGTCCCGCCAGGCGGCACCCACCCAAATGGGATCGCCGCCGCTGGCCCCACGGTCGTACGCTGCGGCAATGCTGCTGCGCATGTCGACCACGCTGCTCCGGACCCTGCGCGAGGACCCGGCCGACGCGGAGGTGCCGAGCCACCGACTGCTGCTGCGCGCCGGGTATGTCCGCCGGGCCGCACCCGGCGGCTACACCTGGCTGCCGCTGGGCAAGCTGGTGCTGGACCGGGTCACCGAGATCGTCCGGGCGGAGATGACCGCGATCGGTGACCAGGAGGTGCACTTTCCGGCGCTGCTCCCGGCGGAGCCGTACCGCACCAGCGGCCGGTGGACGGAGTACGGCGACGACATCTTCACGCTGGCGGACCGGCGGGGCGCCAAGCACCTGCTCGCGCCCACCCACGAGGAGCTGGCCGCGCTGCTGGTGAAGGACCTGTTCAGCTCGTACCGGGACTTCCCGGTGACGCTGTTCCAGATCCAGACCAAGTTCCGCGACGAGGCCCGGCCCCGGGCCGGGCTGTTGCGCGGGCGCGAGTTCCTGATGAAGGACGCGTACTCCTTCGACCTGGACGAAGCGGGCCTGCGGGCGGCGTACGACCGGCACCGCGACGGCTACCGGCGGATCTTCGACCGGCTGGGCCTGGACTATACGGTGGTGCACGCGATGTCGGGGGCGATGGGCGGCTCGACCTCGGAGGAGTTCCTGGCCGCCACCCCGGTCGGCGAGGACACCTACGTCGGCTGCACCGACTGTGACTACGCCGCGAACACCGAAGCGGTCACCACGCCCGCCCCGCCGGCCGGCGACCCGCAGGCGCAGCCGGTCGCCGAGGTGCACGACACCCCGGAGACGCCGACCATCGCCAGCCTGGTGGCGCTGGCCAACGACCGTCGGCTCGGCGGACGGGCCGACTGGACGGCTGCGGACACCCTGAAGAATGTGGTGCTGGCCGTCCGCCGGCCCGGCACCGAGACGGCCGAGTTGCTGGTCGTCGGGCTGCCCGGCGACCGGGAGGTGGACCTGAAGCGGCTGGCCGCCGCCCTGGCACCGGCCACCGTGGACGTCTTCGACTCCTGGGACGAGCATCCCGAGTTGGTCCGTGGGTACATCGGGCCGCAGGTGTTCGACAAGCACGGTGTCCGGTATCTGGTCGACCCCCGGATCGTGCCGGGTACGGCCTGGCTGACCGGTGCGAACGAGCCGGGCCGGCACGCCACCAACGTGGTCTGCGGCCGGGACTTCACTCCCGACGGCACGGTCGAGGCCGCCGAGGTACGCCCCGACGACCCCTGCCCGGCATGTGCCACCGGCCGGCTGACCATGCGCCGGGGTATCGAGATCGGGCACATCTTCCAGCTCGGCCGCCGCTACACCAACGCCTTCGCCGTCGACGTGCTCGGACCGCAGGGCAAGCCGGTCCGTCCCACCATGGGCTGCTACGGCATCGGGGTGTCCCGGGCGGTGGCCGCGATCGCCGAACAGCACCACGACGAGCGGGGACTGGTCTGGCCGGAGTCGGTCGCGCCGTGCGACGTACACCTGGTCGCCGCCGGCAAGGGTGCGCAGTTGGAGGCGGCGCTCGACCTCGGCGCGCGGCTGGCCACCGCCGGCCTGCGGGTGCTGGTAGACGACCGGGTCGGCGTATCCGCCGGGGTGAAGTTCACCGACGCCGAGCTGATCGGCATCCCGCGCACCGTCGTGGTCGGCCGCCGCCTGACCGAGGGATACGTCGAACTGCGCCACCGGGCGTCCGGAGAACGCGTCGAACTTCCTCTCGAAACGGTGGCGGAGCGCCTGCTCGGCACGGTAGGCAGAAACGTGGTGTAGCCGTCGCGTGACGGGGTACGGCACCCCGATCGACAGGAGTTTGTCTGGAGGCTCTCATGACCGACTACCGGGTCGTTGACGTGATGACCAGGCAGGTGCTCTATCTGCCCGCGGAGACCACCCTCGACGAGGCCGCCCGGGTGATGCGGGACGCCGACATCGGCGACGTCGTGGTCACCGACGGCGCCAACCTGGCCGGCATCCTGACCGACCGCGACATCGTGATCCGCGCGGTGGCGGAGAACTCCGACCCGACCGCCACCACCATCGGTTCGGTCATCACCAGGGAGGTGGTGATGATCGAGCAGTTCTGCACCGCCGGGGAGGCCGCGTCGCTGATGCGTGAGCGCGGCATCCGCCGGATCCTGGTCTGCGACAACGAGCGCAAGCTCGTCGGCATCGTCTCGCTCGGTGACCTGGCGATGCAGCTCGACCCCACCTCGGCCCTCAGCCAGATCAGCGAACAGTCGCCCGCGGTGTAAGGAAGGGCCCCCTATTAACGCCTCCGGTAGAGCAGGGGCCCCCTGTTATCACTCGATGCGACAGCGCGTACGACGCCGGTAGCCTGGCGGAATGCCCGAGATGCCGAGCAAGCTGGCCGAGATCGTCGACGAGTTCGCCGCAGCCCCGCGTGATGTGGTGTTGGAAATGCTGCTGGAATTCTCCGACGCCGTACCGCCACTGCCGGCCGAGCACACCGGGCACGAGGGCATGGAGCAGGTGCCGGAGTGTCAGACCCCGTTCTTCCTGCGCGCCGAGGTGACCCCGCAGGGCACCGTACGCACGCTGTTCGACTGCCCGCCGGAGGCGCCCACCACCCGGGCGTTCGCCGGCATCCTCGCCGAGGGGTTGGCCGGCGCCAGTCCGGAGCAGGTGCTCGCCGTTCCCGACGATCTTTACCAGCGGATGGGCCTGGCGCAGGCGATCAGTCCGCTGCGGGTACGCGGCGGCACGGCCATCCTCGCCCGACTCAAGCGGCAGGTCCGGGAGCAGGCCGGCTGACCCGACTCAGCCCGGCCGGAACAGGCCGTCAGACCTGATCCAGGCCGGCCAGGAGCAAGCCGACTGACCCGACCCGGTCGGCGCGGGAACAGATCGGCTGACCAGCGGGTTGTTCCCGGTCATGGAGATCGACATCTACGCCGACGTGGTCTGCCCCTGGTGCTGGATCGGCCGGCGCCGGCTGGAGCAGGCCCTGGCGTCGTACGACGGCACGGTGACCGTCCGGCACCGCCCCTTCCAGCTCGACCCGACCCCGGTGGCCGAGCCTCGCCCGCTGCTCGACGCGCTGGGTGAGAAGTTCGGCGGGCCGGAGCGTGCCAAGCAGATGGCCGCCCAGGTCACCGAGGTCGCTGCGAGCGTCGGTCTGGACCTCCACTTCGAGCGCGCGGTCGCGGCCAACACCTTCGACGCACACCGGCTGATCAACTGGGCCGGCGAGCGGGACCGTGATGGAGAGACGGTCAACGCCCTGCACCGTGCCCACTTCACCGACGGCGTCGACATCGGCTCACGGGACGCGCTCGCCACAGTCGCCACCGGCGTCGGGCTGGACCGCGACGAAGCCCGCCGATTCCTCGACTCCGACGAGGGGGTGGCCGAGCTGACCGCCGAGCTGACCGCCGCCCGGCAACTCGGGATCACCAGCGTGCCCACCTTCGTGCTCGCCGGGCAGTACGCGGTCAGCGGCGCCCAGGAACCGGCCACCCTGCTCGCCGCCCTCGCCGAGGTCGACCGCCGCAGGTCCACCGGCAACTGATCCCGCCTCCGCCGCCCGCCGCAACCCGGTCCGAACAAACCGTCCGGGTGAACCGGTCCAGGTGGCCAGGGCGGCCGGCCCGGCGCCGGCCGGCCAGCTCATCGACGCTGTTGATGTTTCACGTGCAACCAGATCGACGTATATCGAAAGTCAGGCCGGCCGGGCCAGGTCCTCCACCACTCGGGCGCCAGGCAGCGCGGCCAGCGCCACCCCGGGGAGCGCGATCTTGCTGTGCCGGACGCCCGAGCCGACGACCACGTACGGCGTGGCCACCACCCGCGCGTCGATCAGGATCGGCCACTCCGGCGGCAGGCCGATCGGGGTGATCCCGCCGTACTCCATGCCGGTCAGCTCGACCGCCTCGGCCATCGGCGCGAAGCTCGCCTTACGCACGTCCAGCGCCCGCCGGGCCACCCCGTTGACGTCGGCCCGGGTGGTGGCGAGCACCACGCAGGCCGCGTAGCGGACCACTCCCTCACGCTTACCGGCTACCACCACGCAGTTGGCAGACTCGTCCAGCCCCACCTCGTACGCGGCGCAGAACGCCGCGGTGTCGGCAAGGTCAGCGTCGATCGGTGCGACCAGCACCGAGTCGACGTCCACCGGGGCGTCGGCGGGCCACTGCGTCAGCGCGGCGGCGACGGGCGGGGCCAGCAGGTCGGATCGGGTGCGGGCAGGCTCGGTCTTCAACGTTCCCATCACGGATGCGATCGTCGCATCCGTGCCGGGCGTGGCCGCCAGCAGTCGACCCCGCCGGGCGAGCGGGCCGAGGTTCAGCCGTTGGAGAGGAAGCCGTGCTTCTGCAGCATCGCCCGGTCCCGGGCCGCGGCCATCTCCTCCACCCGCTCGGCCTGGACGCGACGCATCTCGATGTCTTCCAAGGCGTGTCGGACGGCGAGCCGGATCACTCCGTAGAGGAAGACGAACCCGCCGACGTACAGGATGACAGTGGCGATGATGGTGAGCATGAGCCGACGGTAGGGCGAACGTGAACGGGAACAGGTGTCAGTTTGCGGCCGTTCGCCCGTACGTGTCAGCCAGGTATTCGGCCCTGGTTCGTCGGCCCGTCGGGCGGGCATCGGTGACCAGGCTTTTGAGTGGCACCGGCCCCGGCCGACCGGTTCAGGCAGGCACCGGGCGCGGGCCTGGCACCACCCGGCCCGCGAGGAGCATCCCGAGCAGCGCCAGTCCGGCGGCCAACCCGAGCGTCCCCGCGTAGCTGGCCGGGCCCGGCGCCGCCCCGGCGGCGAGCACCGCACCGGTCAACGCCAGCACGGCCGCCGCCGCGAGCGAGTCGCACAGCTGCAACGACGAGCTGTTGCGTCCCTGCTCGCCCGGAGCCGACAACTCCAGGGTGAGTACCGACAGCGACGGGTAGAGCAGCCCCATGCCGAGCCCGGCCGCCGCCCAACCGAGCACGCCCACCCAGACCGGCACCGCCGGTACGACGGAGACCCCCACCACCGCGGTGCCGGCCGTGATGCAGGTGAGCCCGGCCCTCGGCAGGGTGGCCCGGGACCGGGGTGCGTGGATCCGCCCCTGCAGCCAGGAACCGAGCGACCAGGCGACCGCGCCGGTGGTCAGGACCAGACCGGCCGCCGTGGGCGAGAATCCGCGTTCCCGGGACAGCATCAGCGGGATCACCACCTCGGCGCCGACGAAGGCGCCCGAGGCCAACCCGCGCAGCCCGACCACGGTGGGCAGACCCCGCCCGACGCGCAGGAACCCGCCGGGCAGCAGGCGCGGGGCGCAGAACAGGAGCCCGGTCAGGGCCAGTCCGACCAGCACCACAGCGGTGGCGCCACGCTGCTGTCCCCCGATGTGCAACAGTGCGGCGCTCACCCCCGCCCCGCAGGCCCAGCCGATCCGGGTCAGCGCGCCGACCGGCCGGCGTGTCGCCGGGTTGGCGGCGCGGCCCACCGGCCGGACCGGGCCGACCGACCGCAGGCCCGGATGGATCAGCAACACCGCCGGCACCGCCACCGCCGGCACCGCCAGGAAGACCCACCGCCAGCCCAGGTGCTCCACGATCAGACCGGCCAGCACCGGCCCGACCAGGGACGGGACGACCCATGCGGCGGCGAACGCGGCGAAGATACGGCGATGCAACTGCTCCGGGTACGCCTGCGCGACGATGACGTACAGCGCGACCGACAGCAGGCCGGAGCCGAAGCCCTGCACGATCCGGCCGACGACGAGCGTGCCCATCGCGTTCGCACCGCCGGCGAGCAGCAACCCGGCGACGAACCCGGCGAGGCCGAACCACATGGGTGTGCGAGGACCCCGAGCGTCACACCAGATGCCGGACAGCACCATCGCCACCACGCCGGCGGCGAACGGGCCGCCGAAGGCGATCCCGTACAGGGCCAGCCCGTCCAGGCTGCGGGCGACGGTCGGCATGGCGGTGCCCACCGCGAGTGCCTCGAACGCCAGCAACGAGACGAGCGCGACGCTGCCCACCGTCATCGCCCGCAACCTGGGCGCGAAGAGAGCGTCCGCCTGGGGCGAACCCGCCACCGGGACGGTGGCCGTCACCGGGTGCCCGCGCTACACGTCGTACGTCGCGTGTCGTTCCCAGGTTCGGTGTACCCGGACCGGAGCGGGTCGATCAGCATGGCGCCAAGCCTCTGACCTCAACCCGCCTTGAGGTCAAGGGTGACGTGCCTTACCTCAGGCCGACTCCAGTGCCTCGCCGACCCCCTTCGCCAGGCCGGACAGGTGCTGGTCGGCCAGCAGATGCCCGGCGGTGATCACCAGCGCCAGCGGCCACTCGATCACCTGGAACACGGCCAGCACCCCGATCCCCGCGTAGTAGGCGAGCTTGTCCGGCGGTGGCACGGCCACCTCGCCGATCCCGGGAATCTCCATCCGGCGGGTGAACACCCGCAGCGTCTCGCGCGTCCCGCTGAGCTGTCGTGTCAGTGCGCTCATGTCGGCCTCCCCCTGACGATGCCGTACACCCCGGATTCCACCGCTGGGGCCGTCCATGCCCGCCACAGCAGGAAACTTCCCTCGTCCGGACGGGCATAAGGGACGCCCCGCCGGGAAGCCAGACCGCCGGGTACGAACCGTAGGAGGCGAGATGCGGTACGGCAGGGGCAGCGGGAAGCCGGTCGACCACCTGACCCGTCGTACCCGTTGATGACGTCCCTTGGCGGCCTCGCCCGACGCCTCCGGCCACCGGTCGCCGTACCGCCGCTGGTCGGCGACGCCTCCCGGACCGTCGGCGCCGCCGCTGGTCGGCTGGCCCGCGCGGTCGGGCTGACCAGCCGGCGGGTGTGGTCCCGCCCGGGGCGGCACCACATCGAGGTGCACGGCGTCTGCCAGAACGGCGGCGACACGCTGGCCCGTCAGGTCGAAAGGGCGCTGGAACAGATGCCGGGGGTCCTATGGGCCCGGGTCAACGCCCCGTCCGGGCGGGTGGTCGTGGCGGTCGGCACGCCGGAACCGAAGCTGCGCGACCTCGTAGCGACCGTCGCCCGCGTCGAACGCAGCTGCCCGCACGAGCCGAACCCGGAGATCCCGCCTCCGCACCCACCCGAGGAGGGCCCGCGTACCCCGCGTACCCTCGGCGCCCTTGCCTCGGATGCGCTCGGCCTGACCATCTCCGCGGCCACCCGGATCCTGCCCATCACCCCAGTCCCGGGCGAGGTGTCCGGTCTGCTCAGCGCCATCGACCTGCACCCGAAGCTGCACGCCCTCGCCGGCCGGGGGCTGCGCGCCGACCCGCGCGCCGACGTCCTCTTCCCGCTCGCCGAGGCGGTCGTGCAGGGCCTGACCGGCGGCTGGACGGGCATCGTGCTCGACGGGGCGCAACGGATCGTGCAGTGGGGCGAGGCCCGGGCCCAACAGCACGCCTGGGCGAAGGCCGAACCCCGGCTCACCGGAGATCCGGAACGCGCCGTCGCCCGCACGCCGGCCGACGAACGCCCCTGCCCGAAGCCGAACGGTCCCGCCGAGCGGTACATCAAAAGGATGCTCGCCAGCGGAGCGGCGGCCGCCGCCGCGGCGACGCCGGTGGTCGGCCCGAAACGGGCCGCCGCGCTGGGCCTGTCCGCACTGCCCAAGGCGCCGGGCAGCGGACGCGAAGGCTACGCCGCCCACCTCGGGCGGATCCTCGCCCGACGCGGCGTCATCGCGATGGACCGCAGCGTGCTACGGGAACTCGACCGGATCGACACACTGGTCCTGGACAACCGGGTGCTCGGCTCCGACCGGGGCGTACTCGCCGACCTGGCGCCGCTGCCCGGCGCCGACGCGTCCCAGGTGGCGGCGCGGGCGTTCGCGCTCTTCGAGCCCACGGCCCCGGCCGACCTACGCCAGCTGGACGGCTGGCGGCTCGGCCCGTTGGACCAGCTCGACGCGCGCGACCCGGGCGACACCGAGGACAGCCGGCGGCTGTGCGAACGTGGCGGCAACCTGCTCGGCCTCGCCCAGGGCGACACCCTGGTGGCCGTGCTGCGGGTCGAGCCGGAGCCGGCACCGGGCGTCGACACCCTGCCGACCGTCGCCCGGAAGGCCGGGCTGCGGCTCGTCATCGCCGGCGGCGACGCCCAGCGGTACGGCTCCGCCGACGCACTGCTGCCCGGCGGCGACCAGCTGGCCGATTCGATACGCGGGTTGCAACGCGAGGGTGCGGTGGTGATGCTGGTCTCCGCCGACCGGGCGGCACTGGCCGCGGCGGACTGCGGGCTGGGCCTCGCCGACCCGGAGGAACTGCCACCCTGGGGGGCGCACCTGCTGGTGGGCAGGGACCTGCGGGTCGTTGCGCTGATCATCGAAGCGGCCGGGGTGGCCCGCCGGATGACCTCGCAGAACCTGCGGATCGGTCTGGCCGGCACGGGCCTGGGTGCGCTCAGTGCCTTCACCGCAGCCCCCGCCCAGTTGCCCGGCCGCACGCTCTCCTCGGTCAACGGCGCGGCGGCGTTGGCCTTCGCGCACGGCGTGTGGCGGGCCGGCCGGCTCTCCGAGGACACCGAGTCACCCGCCCCCGCGATCACCGCCTGGCACCTGATGCCGGTGCCGACGGTCCTCGACCAGCTCGACACCGGACCCGACGGGCTGACCGAGTCCGAGGCCGAGCGCCGGCAGACCGCCGGCCCGGGCGAGACGTCCGGCCCGGGCGGGCTGCTGCGGGCCTTCGTCGACGAACTGGCCAACCCGCTCACCCCGGTGCTCGTCGCCGGGGCGGCGCTCTCCGCCAGCTTCGGCTCGTTGGTCGACGCGGCCCTGGTGGGTGGGGTGGTCGGTGGATCCGCGCTGGTCGGCGCAGTACACCAGCGCAACACCGAGAGGTCGCTGGCCGCGCTGCTGTCCCGCTCGGCGGTCACCGCCCGGGTCCGCCGGGCCGGCGCCGACCGGGTGGTACCCGCCGACGAACTGGTGCCCGGCGACGTGATCGTGCTCGAATCCGGCGATGCCGTACCCGCCGACTGCCGGGTGCTGGAATCGGTCGGGCTGGAGGCCGACGAATCCTCCCTGACCGGCGAGTCGCTCCCGGTCACCAAAACCGACCAACCGGTGGTGGCCGCAGCCGTGGCCGACCGCCGTTCGATGCTCTACGAGGGGACCACGATCGCCGCTGGACGCGGTGTCGGCGTCGTCGTGGCCACCGGTGTCGACACCGAGGCCGGTCGCAGCCTCGCCCTGGCCCGGCAGGCGCCACCCGCCAGTGGGGTCGAGGCGCGGCTGGGTCGGCTGACCCAGGCCGCGGTCCCGCTGGCCGCCGGGTCGGCCGTGGCGGTGGTCGGCGCCGGGCTGTTGCGCGGCGTACCCCTGGCCCAGACGGCCGCGACCGCGGCGAACCTGGCCGTCGCCTCGGTGCCCGAGGGGCTGCCGTTCCTGGTCAGCGCCGCCCAGTTGGCCGCCGCCCGGCGGCTGGCCGAGCACGGCGCGCTGGTCCGCAACCCGCGCACCATCGAGGCGCTCGGCCGGGTCGACGTCCTCTGCTTCGACAAGACGGGCACCCTCACCGAGGGGCACCTGCTGCTGGCCGGGGTGGGCGACGCCGACGACTACGCCTCGGTCGAGGAGCTCGACGACCCGCTGCGGCGGACCCTCGCGGCGGCGCTACGCGCCACCCCGGCGGCGGAGCACCCGGAGGAGTTGTCCATGCAGACCGACCGGGCGGTGCTGCGGGGGTCCGGCACCGCCGGGGTTACCGAGCAGGACGGAGCGCCCGGGTGGCGGGCACTCGGCGGCCTGCCGTTCGAACCGTCCCGGGGCTACCACGCCACCGCCGGGGAAACCCAGGGACGGATCCTGCTCAGCGTGAAGGGCGCGCCCGAGAGCGTGCTGCCCCGCTGCACCGCCCGCCGCACCGCCGGCCGGGACGAGCCGCTGGACGACGCGGGCCGCAGCGAGCTGCAACGGCTGCTCGGTGAACGCGCCGGGGCGGGACACCGCATCCTCGCCGTCGCCGAATGCACGGTCGGTAACCCGGACATCGCCGACGAGGACGTTCGCGGCCTCGTCTTCACCGGATTCCTGGCGATCGCCGACGGGGTACGCGCCAGCGCCGCGCCGGCCGTGCGCCGGATCCGCCAGGCTGGCGTACACACCATCATGATCACTGGCGACCATCCGGCGACAGCCGAGGCGATCGCCGCCACCATCAGCGACCACGAGGCGCAGCGGGTGGTCACCGCGACCGAACTCGACCAGCTCGACGACGACGCCCTCGCCGCCCGGCTGGCCGCCACCGACGTGGTGGCCCGATGCACCCCGACGCACAAGGTCCGCATCATCCAGGCGCTGCAGAAGTGCGGGCGTACCGTCGCGATGACCGGCGACGGCGCCAACGACGCTCCCGCCATCCGGCTGGCCGACGTGGGCATCGCCCTCGGTCAACGGGGCACCCCAGCAGCCCGGGCCGCAGCCGACCTGGTGGTCACCGACGACCGGCTGGAAACCATCATCGCCACCCTGGTCGAGGGCCGGGCGATGTGGTCCTCGGTACGCCACGCGCTGAGCATCCTGGTCGGCGGCAACCTCGGTGAGATCGCGTTCAGCGTGCTGACCGCCGCCGCCACCGGCCAGGCGGCGCTCAACGGGCGTCAACTGCTGCTGGTGAACCTGCTCACCGACATGGCGCCCGCGCTGGCCATCGCCGTCCGGCCTCCCGGTGGCGACCACGTCGACGGTCTGCTCCGCGAGGGACCGGACAGCTCGCTCGGCGCGACCATGACCAAGGAGATCGGGCTACGCGCCGCCGCCACCACGCTCGGCGCGACCGCCGGCTGGACAATCGCCCGCTACACCGGCAGCCGCCAACGCGCCGGCACCGTCGCCCTGGTCTCCCTGGTCGGTACGCAGCTCGGGCAGACCGTGCTGGCCGGCGGCACCAGCCCCTCAGTGCTCGCCGCCACCGCCGGGTCGATCGGCGTCCTGGCGGCGGTGGTGCAGACCCCTGGGTTGAGCCAGTTCTTCGGCTGCACCCCCCTCGGGCCGGTGGGCTGGACCATCGCCACCGGTTCGGCGCTCGGCGCCACCCTCGCAAACGGCGCCCTCACCAGGCTGGTCGCCCAGCTACCGCAGGTCGACGGGGCGGGGCGGGTCGACGGCGGGGAGCGGGAAGGCGGGGCGCAGGAGAAGGCGGAGCCCTGACCCGGCTGTGTCAGCCGGCGGGCTGCCGGACGTGCTGGTGTCAGCCGGCTGGCTGCCAGGTGGCGGCAGCCCGGCGAAGCCGGTCGTTGACGGCCCGGCCCACGCCGGTGTCCGGCACCGACTCCGCGACGATCTCGGCGACCCCGGCCGCGTCCAACTGGTGCAGCGCGTCGAACAGCCGCGCCGCCGCCTCGGTCAGGTCACCGGTCGCGGAGAGCACTTCCACCGCGGCCCAGCCGTCCGCCGGCCGGTCCCGGAACGACAGGTAGCCGCGCCGGACCCCGTCGCCGGCCGCTGGTTCGGCGCCCACCGGCGAGCCGATGGGCAGCAACCGCAGCGGCGTACGCGGGGCGTAGTGCGCGGCGAGGGTGCCCGGCGCCACCGGCTGCCCCGAGCTGCCCGGACGAATGGTCACCGGGCCGGTGACCTTCTCCAACTCCTCGACCGGTAGCGCACCGAGTCGCAGCACCACCGGACGCTCCCCCCGAGCGTCCACGATCGTCGACTCGATCCCGCAGCGGGTCGGCCCGCCGTCGAGCACCACGTCCACGGCGGCACCCAGCCCGCGTACCACGTGCTCGGCCCGGGTCGGGCTGAGCTGGCCGAACCGGTTGGCGCTCGGCGCGGCCACCGGCACGCCGGCGGCGGCGATCAGTCCCCGGGCGTGATCGTTGTCCGGTACCCGGACCGCCATGGTGTCCAGCCCGGAGGTGACGATCGGCGGGATCGCCGCCGGCCGGTCCACGATGAGCGTCAGCGGCCCCGGCCAAAACCGGGCCGCCAGTGCCGCCACTGCCGGCGGCACCGGCCCGACCAGCGGTTCCAGGTCGGCCGCGTCGGCAAGATGGGTGATCAGCGGATCGAAGCTCGGCCGCGCCTTCGCCTCGAAGATCCGAGCCGCCGCCCGCGCGTCCAACGCGTTCGCGCCCAAGCCGTAGACGGTCTCGGTGGGAAAGGCCACCAACCCACCGGTACGCAGGACGGACGCGGCTTCGGCCAGGCCGCTGTCGGCGGGCAGGAGACGGGGAGATCCGGTGCTCACACCCTCGACGCTAGCCTGCGCCCCATCACCTGCCTGGCGGCGCCCCGGATCAGCCGGCGGAGTCCGCGACGCACACCGCGAGCGCAGCAATCCCGACGTCACCACCAGCCGAGGCGTGACCTGCCGCAGCACGATGACGGCCACTACCGTTGTCGCATGTTGTTCGAGCCGGTGTCCACGGAGTTGTCTTTCGAACACGACGGGAATGTGCTGGTCGGCGACTTCGTCCGACCGCCTTGGCCGGGTCCGTACCCGGCAGTGGTCTTCGTGGAAGGGTCCGGGCCGGGTGGGCGTGACCTGGGCTTGTGGCCCACCCGACTCTCCGCCGCCGGCTTTGCCAGCCTCGCCTACGACAAGCCCGGTTCCGGTGCGTCAACCGGCGACTGGACCCGACAGACCCTCGCCCACCGTGCCGAGGAGACGGTGGCCGCAGTGCAGGCGATGCGAAATCGTGCGGAGGTACGGCCCGACGCGATCGCGCTGGTCGGCGGCAGCCAGGGCGGCTGGGTCGCTACGCTGGCGACCTCGCTGGACGACGCGATCGCGGCGGTGGTGACCGTGTCAGGTCCGGGCGTGGGCGTGCTGGCCCAGGAGGAGTACCGACTCCGCCACCAACTTCCCGCGGAAGGCTTCACCGACACGGACGTCCAGCAGGCGTTGGCGCTGCTCCACGAGCAGATCGACCGGGTACGGTCCGGCGAAGATCCGGAACGCGTCCATGCCGCGCAGGCGCAGTGGCACGGGGCTCCATGGTTTCACCTGCTCGCCGGAACGACGCCCCGGTCGCTCGCGTTCCAGGCCGGGATCGCGGGCCACGACCCGACCGACGCGCTCGCGGCGCTACGGTGCCCGCTGCTGGCCATCTTCGGCGCCCACGATGTGCTCGTGCCGGTGGAGGACAGCGTGCGGGCGATCGCCGACATCCTGCGGAACGCCGGTCATGACGACCACGAGATCGTCGTCTTTCCCCGAGCCGACCACAACATCCGCGTCTACGCCGGCGAGGGGCCGGCGCGGGTGCGCAACGGTCACCACACGCCGGGTGTGCGGGCTCCGGGCTTCGACGAACTGCTCGTCACCTGGCTCCAGCGCCGTCTTCACCAGGGGTGACCGGGGATCCCGGCGGTCAGGCGAAATGGCGCCCGAATCGCCAGTCCTCGGCGTTCTCCCGCCACATCGACCAGGTCCGGGAGAGGAAAACACCGCCACCCGCGCCCATCGCCACACCAAGGCCGACGCCGACCCACGCCATCAGGTACCCGTTCCCGATCCGCACGTCGCGCACGATCTCGTCGGGTGCGGCGGGGTCGTAGAGAACCGTTGCCGCATCACCCACCTGCGGCGGCGGATTCCAGTAGTAGTCGTTGATCTCCGCGACGACACGCCGGCCGTCAGCGGTGGTGAACTCGGCCACCACGTACGAGTTCCGCGAAAAGCTGTGCACGTCCAGCAACGTCGCCTCGGCCCGGACGCCGTACGTGTTCAGACGATGCGTGCGGTACGCCGAGCCGCCCCCGAGCAGCAAGAACACCGCCGTCCCGAGCACCAGGACCACCAGGCTGAGCAGTGGGTGGCGCAGCCAGTATCCGGGCAGCCATCGGCCGCGAGGCCGAATCGGCACGTGCCTCCTCCGTGAACCCATGTCGCCATCCTGCACACCATCAGCAATGAGATCGACGCCAGAAGAAGGGACGTCCATGGGACCTGAGCCCCGGACCCCTGCCTCACGAAGATCAAGACTTCGACCGAACGACGTTGGTCACTGCTTGTGAGCAGCGGCCCCGGCCACAACAATCGGGGGCGGAGGGTACCGATGAGAACGCTGCGACGAGTTTCGCTACCGCTGGCCGTCCTTACGGCTCTGGTCGGCTGCTCCTCCTCGCCCCGCCCCGCCGAGCCGTCCGTACCGCCGAGCGGGTCGTCCTCCTCGCCGTTTCAACCGATGCCGACGCCGTCCACATCGCGCTCACCCCTGAAGTTCAACGAGGTGCTGCACAACGAGCTGATCGGGATGCTCGAACGTGACCAGGCCGAGGGGAACGGTCGCCCCCAGGCCGATACCGCCCAGCAGCGCACCGCCCGGTTGAAGGAGATCATCGAGAAGTACGGTTGGCCGACGTTCGATCTCGTCGGCAAGGACGGCGAAAATGCGGCCTGGGCGATAGCCCAGCACTCGGACTTCGACCTCGACTTCCAGCAGGACGCGCTCGAACTGCTTCGCGAGGCCGTCGCGCACGGCCAGGCGTCACCTGGCAACCTCGCCTATCTCGAGGACCGGGTGTCCGTCGCGAGGGGCGAACCCCAGACGTACGGAACGCAGATGCGGTGCGGTCCGGACGGGCCGGTCCCCGCGGCCCCGATCCGGGACGAGGCCGGCGTCGAGCAGCGGCGAGCAACGGCGGGTCTTCAACCTCTGGCCACCTACCTGGCCGAGATGGCAGCGATCTGCGCGCAGGACCAGAACTAGCGCTTCGGACCCTTGGCTGTACGTGGGGCTGTGGAACCGGGCGAGGCACCCACCGGCAGGCCCTCCGGGGTTGAGCCTCGTCGGTACAGGGAACAGATCACCAACTACAGGAGTGGTTGACGGTCACCGGTCGGTGGCTTCCCTCTGGGTGTACGACGTCCAACCACCGGTCAGCCGGGGTTGTGCCCGACGAGTATGGGCGGCGTGGGACTTCAGGAAGGCGGTGACCAGAGCCAGGACCTGTTGCAACGCCGCGAGAACGTGCGGCAGGCCAACTTCCTGGAACTGTTCGTCGACCTGGTGTTGGTATTCGCCCTGGCCGGGGTTGTCAGCCGCGTCGCACGGGACCTGGTCAGCCCCGACATTGTCGTCCGGTGGCGGGCGATGGCCTACATGCTCGTGCTGTCGCTGCCGCTGATCTGGTTGTGGATCACGACAGCGCACATCACCAGCTGGTTCGACCCCCGCCGCCGCAAAATTCAGTACATCGTGCTGGCCAGCGCCTTCGGGATACTGGTCATGTCGTCGTCGCTGCCATCCGCGTTCATCGGCCGCGGGTTGGCGTTCGCGCTGCCGTACGTGATCCTGCAGCTGGGCCGGCCGCTCATCCTGATGCCCGCGCTGCGCGGACACCCCCTGCATGAGCTCTACCGCCGGTCACTGCCGTGGCGACTGCTCTCGGCGGGGATCTTCCTCACCGGCACCGCCTTCAGTGGCGGTGCCCGGGCCGCCATTTGGGGGGCCGCCGTGGCCGTGGACATCGTCTCCGCACAACTGCGCTGGCCGGTACCAAGGACAACCCGACCGCCGGTCAGCGCGTGGGCCACGGACAGCAAACATCACCTGCCCGAGCGCTACCAGCAACTCCTGATGATCGCCCTCGGGGAAACCGTGCTCGGTGTCGGCACCACGTTCACCGACCAGCCGATCAGCCTGGCCACCTCCGCGCTGCTAGTGGTGGCGTTCATTTCGATAGTGCTGCTGTGGCGCATCTACTTCTACCGCTCTGGACAGATCCTCGCCGAGGCTCTCGCCGCCACCGGGGACAGGGAAGCCGCCGGCCGCGCCACCGGCACAGCCCACGTCCTCATGGTGCTGGGCATCGTCGCCGCCGCCGTCGGCTTCGAGACTGTGCTGAAACACCCGGAAGGCACGCCAGAACCCGCGTGGCTCATCGCGAGCCTCGGCGGCCCGGCACTATTCCTCTACGGCCGTATCCGTCTGGAACGCATCGTGTTCAACCGACTCTCGCTCCGCCGCGTCGTCGCCATCGCCGCCCTCGCGGTCGCCGCCATCCCCCTGTACTTCGCCCCGCCGCTAGCCTCTCCGGTCGCCGCCGGATTCATACTGCTCGCCGTCGCCCTCGCCGACGCCCACCACGCCGCAGGCCGTCCCCCCGAGGCACCCTCTCCGGCACACTAGGTCGTGTTCATTCGTTGACGTCTCGCTAAGCCCGTCTCGCCGTCGTAGGCTCCTCGCTGCCCGATGGAAGCTGACGAATTGAAGCGGAACTTGGACGGGTGATCGCGTGACCTGGCCGGCGCGCTGGTCACGCCCGCTCCTGGGCTCACGTCGTTGATGGCTGGTTGCCGAGGTTCCACGCTGTCTTGTGCCCCGTGTGCGCCCGGGCGACTCCTTGACCCTCAAGCAACCAACGCAGCTCAAGATCAATACTGGCTTGTGCCGGGTCTGTGCCGCACGATCTTGCGGCGGCAAGATCGCCGGATCAAACGGAGTATGAGTGGAGCCCAGGGGACTTGAACCCCTAACCCCTGCCTTGCAAAGGCAGTGCTCTGCCAGTTGAGCTAGGGCCCCGTAGGCGGACGGCGCCGCCCCATGGTCGGAACGGACGTGGTCAGCGCAGGTCCGGCGAGGTGGTCGCCTCGTGCCAGAGGGCGCGTTCGTCGTTCGCTTCCTTGATCTTCTTGGCCACCACGGCGGCCACACCGACGACGCCGACCAGGATCAACAGCTTCTTGAACATCGGGGCTACCCCTCACGCTCGACGTGCCGTCGGACCATGTGCGGTGGGGCTAGCTGGAATCGAACCAGCGACCTCAGAGTTATCAGCTCTGCGCTCTAACCGACTGAGCTATAGCCCCGCGTAGCGACGAGCAAGGTTAACCCATCCGCCCACGCCGCCCCAAATCGGGGTCGGGCCAGGGGCGTTGCCCGCGCCGTCGCCCCTGAACCTACCGGAGAGACGGCAGCGACTCACCCGGATAAAAGGTCGGCAGGCCGTGGGTGGACCGAGCGTGACCGGGGTGGCCCGCGGCCCGCTGCAGGCCGCGGGCCATCGAGCCAGACGTGCAGGGCTGGTGAAAGACAGAAGCCGGGCCTACCGCGCAAGCGGCGGACCCGGCTTCCGTGTCGTGTCAGTCGCGCTCGGCGAGGGTCAACTCGATGCCACCCACCAGGTCGGCGCAGACGTTGTAGACGAACGCCCCGAGCGTGGCCAGGGCCGTGAACAGCACGACGTTGACCGCGCCGATCAGCATCGAACTGAAGATCACACCCTTCGCGGTGATCTGGAAGCCGTTGGTGCTCTGCCCACCGCCGGCGTTGACCAGGTCGCTCAGGCTGTCGTTCACGCTGGTGAAGACGCCCATCGCGTCCAGCGCCAGGTAGAGCACCGAGGTCGCGACAACAACGACGATGAACAGCACCACCGACACGGCGAACGCGAACTTCATCACGGACCACGGGTCGATCCGCCTGAGGTTCAGTCGGGCCCGGCGCGGCCCGCGCGAGGCGGCCGAGCTGACCGAGGTACGCGCGGCGCGTACCGCCTCACCCACCCGCGCGGCCCCCACGGCGGCCGTGCCGATGCCCGGGGGCAGTCCGCCACCGTTTGCCGGGCGGCCGGTGCCCGTGCCGAGCGGCCGGGTCCCGTCCGGCTTCGGGCCGGCCCCGGTCACCCGCGGCTGGGTGCCGGTCGCACCGGTGCTGGGTGTCGGCAGCACCCCGGTGGTACCCGCCGACGACTGGCCCGGCCGAGCGACCGGCTGGGTGGTCGACGGCTTGCCTGCGGTGGCGGTGGTACCCGCCGGGCCGGCGGCTTCGGTGCCGGCCGTCTCCTCGGCGGCCTCGGCCTCCTGGCCGTCGGCGGGCTTGTCCGGCGGCGGAGCCATACCGGGAGCCCGCGTGAACTTCGGGGCAGGCGCGTCGGCGGGAACCGTGGCCCGGCCCACGGCCGCGCGGCCGGTCGCTGGCGTGCCGCTCTGAGCGGCCTCCTCGTCGACCGGGTTGGCCGAGGTCCCCGCGTTCCCCGACTTCGCCTGTGTCTCCGTCATTCAACTAGTCCTGTTCGTCAGGCTCGTCGGCATTGCGAGCAATCGCCACGATAGTCACGCCGTCCGGAAGGTCCATCAGCTTGACCCCCATTGTGTTCCGGTCACGCGTACGGCGTACAGGCTTCACCGGAGTCCGGATGACACCACCGTTACTGGTGATAGCAAACAGCTCGTCGTCCGGGTCGATCACCACCGCACCGACCAGACCACCGCGTCGCTCGGTGATCTTCGCAGTCAGCACACCCTTACCTCCCCGGCCCTGGACCGGGTATTCCTCGATCGGGGTTCGTTTCGCGTAGCCCCCGTTCGTGGCCACCAGCACGTCCAGGCCCTCGCGGACGACCTCCATGGCCAGCAGCTCGTCATCCTCGCTGAAGCGCATGCCGATCACGCCCGAGGTGGCCCGCCCCATCGGCCGCAGTGCCTCGTCGGTGGCGTTGAACCGGATCGCCTGGGCGTTCTTGGAGACCAGCAGCAGGTCGTCGCTGGGGCCGGCGAGCGCAGCACCGACCAGCTCGTCCTCATCGCGCAGGTTGATCGCGATGATTCCGCCGGACCGGTTGGAGTCGAACTCCTCAAGCCGCGTCTTCTTCACCAGGCCGTTCTTCGTCGCCAGGACCAGGTAGGGCGCCACCTGGTAGTTCGGGATTTCGATGATCTGTGCGATCTGCTCGTCCGGTTGGAAGGCGAGCAGATTGGCCACGTGCTGGCCCTTGGCCACCCTACTGGCCTCAGGAAGCTCATACGCCTTGGCCCGGTACACCCGCCCCTTATTGGTGAAGAACAGGATCCAGTCGTGCGTCGAGCAGACGAAGAAGTGGCTGACGATGTCGTCCTGCCGCAGCGTGGCGCCGCTGACCCCCTTGCCGCCGCGCCGCTGCGAGCGGTAAAGGTCGGCCTTCGTCCGCTTGGCGTAACCGGTTCGGGTGATCGTGACGACGACGTCCTCCCGGGCGATGAGGTCCTCCATCGAGACCTCGCCGTCGAACGGCACGATCTTGGTGCGCCGGTCGTCGCCCCACTTCGCGACGATCTCGCCCAGCTCCTCCGAGACGATCTGCCGCTGCCGCTCCGGCTTGGCGAGGATGTCCTTGAGGTCGGCGATCTCCAGCTCCAGCTTGGCCAGGTCGTCGAGAATCCGCTGCCGCTCCAGTGCGGCGAGCCGGCGCAGCTGCATGTCCAGGATCGCGGTGGCCTGGATCTCGTCGATGTCCAGCAGTCGGATCAGGCCCTGCCGGGCGTCCTCGACGGTGGGCGAGCGCCGGATCAGGGCGATCACCTCGTCCAGCGCGTCCAGCGCCTTGGACAGACCGCGCAGGATGTGCGCCCGCTCCTCTGCCTTGCGCAGCCGGAACGCCGTCCGCCGCCGAATCACCTCGATCTGGTGCTCGACGTAGTGGCGAAGGAACTGAGCCAGGTTCAGCGTGCGCGGCACCCCGTCGACCAGGGCCAGCATGTTGGCGCCGAAGGTCTCCTGGAGCTGGGTGTGCTTGTAGAGGTTGTTCAGCACCACCTTGGCTACCGCGTCGCGCTTGAGCACGAGCACGATCCGCATACCCGTACGCCCGGAGGACTCGTCGCGGATGTCGGCGATGCCCGCGAGCTTGCCCTCCTTGATCAGCTCGGCGATCCGCTCGGCCAGGTTGTCCGGGTTGACCTGGTACGGCAGCTCGCTGACCACCAGCGCAGGCCGGCCGCGCTTGTCCTCCTCGACCTCGACCACCGCGCGCATCCGGATCGAACCCCGACCGGTGCGGTACGCGTCCTGGATGCCGGCCTGGCCGACGATCAGGCCGTGGGTGGGGAAGTCGGGGCCCTTGACGATCTCCAGCAGCGCTTCGAGCGTGGTCGCCTCGTCCGCCTCCGGGTGCTCCAGGCACCACTGCACCGCCGCGCCGATCTCGCGCAGGTTGTGCGGCGGAATCTTGGTGGCCATGCCGACCGCGATGCCCTCGGAGCCGTTGATCAGCAGGTTCGGGATCCGCGACGGCAGGATGGTGGGCTCCTTGGCCCGGCCGTCGTAGTTGTCCTGCAGGTCGACGGTGTCCTCGTCGATGTCCCGCAGCATCTCCATCGCCAGCGGGTCGAGCTTGCACTCCGTGTAGCGCATCGCGGCAGCCGGATCGTTTCCGGGCGAACCGAAGTTACCGTTGCCGTCGACCAGGGGGTAGCGCAGCGACCAGGGCTGGGCCATCCGGACCAGCGCGTCGTAGATGGCCGAGTCGCCGTGCGGGTGGAACTGGCCCATCACGTCGCCGACCACGCGGGAGCACTTCACGTAGCCGCGGTCCGGCCGGTAGCCCGAGTCGAACATGGCGTACAGGATCTTGCGGTGGACCGGCTTGAGCCCGTCCCGGACGTCCGGCAGGGCCCGCCCGACAATGACGCTCATCGCGTAGTCGAGGTAGGAGCGCTGCATCTCCACCTCGAGCCCGACCGGCTCGATCCGGTCGTGCGAGACGACGGCGGCCTGCGCCTCGGGGATCTCGGGCTCGTTAGGTGTGGACTCGGGGGAATCGGTCACTGTTAACCCTTATCAGACTGAGAGTCGTTTTCGTGCTGTGGATAACGGCTGTGGAAACCGGCCAAGCTGTGGATAACTCTGTGGACCGGCGTGCCGGGCCGGGGTAGGTCACCGGCCCGGCGCCCAGTCCGTCAGATGTCCAGGAAGCGGACGTCCTTGGCGTTTCGCTGGATGAACGAGCGGCGGGCCTCGACGTCCTCACCCATCAGCACGCTGAACAACTCATCGGCGGTTGCCGCGTCGTCCAGGGTGACCTGACGCAGGGTACGCGTGGCCGGGTTCATCGTGGTCTCCCACAGCTCCGGGTAGTTCATCTCGCCGAGGCCCTTGAACCGCTGGATGTCGTCCGGCTTGGCGTTCGGCTTCTTCTGCTGGCGCAACGCGATCAGCCCGTCGCGCTCGCGGTCGGAGTACGCGTACTGGGCGTCGTCGCCCTTCTTGTTCCACTTGATCTTGTAGAGCGGCGGGGCGGCCAGGTAGACGTGCCCCAACTCGACCAGCGGGCGCATGA
Organism: Micromonosporaceae bacterium KJ-029; assembly: GCA_005402585.1. Classification (GTDB taxonomy): domain Bacteria; phylum Actinomycetota; class Actinomycetes; order Mycobacteriales; family Micromonosporaceae; genus Micromonospora. The sequence goes on from BIFP01000068.1 coordinate 519,476, forward strand.
AGCGGAACAGCAGGGTGAGCAGCAGCGTCTGGATGTGCTGGCCGTCGACGTCGGCGTCAGCCATCAGCACGATCTTGTGGTACCGCAGCTTCTCGATGTCGAAGTCGTCGTGGATTCCGGTGCCCAGCGCGGTGATCAGCGCCTGCACCTCGTTGTTCTTCAGCACCCGGTCGATCCGGGCCTTCTCCACGTTGAGGATCTTGCCGCGAATCGGCAGGATCGCCTGGGTCCGCGGGTCACGCCCCTGCTTGGCCGAGCCGCCCGCCGAGTCGCCCTCGACGATGAACACCTCGGACTCGCGCGGGTCGGTGGATTGGCAGTCGGCCAGCTTGCCCGGCATCGAGCCGGACTCCAGCAGCGACTTGCGCCGGGCCAGCTTGCGCGCCTGCTGCGCGGCGATCCGGGCCCGGGCGGCCTGGGACGCCTTGGTAATGATGATCTTCGCCTCGGCCGGGTTGCGGTCGAGCCAGTCGACCAGCCACTCGTTGCAGACCCGCTGCACGAAGCTCTTCACCGGGGTGTTGCCCAGCTTGGTCTTGGTCTGCCCCTCGAACTGCGGGTTGGTCAGCTTGACCGAGATGATCGAGGCGAGACCCTCGCGGATGTCCTCGCCGGAGAGCTTCTCGTCGCCCTTGAGCAGCTTCTTGTCGGCGCCGTACCGGTTGACCACGCTGGTCAGCGCGGCGCGGAAGCCCTCCTCGTGGGTGCCACCCTCGTGGGTGTTGATGTTGTTGGCGAAGGTGTAGACCGACTCGCCGTACGACTCGTTCCACTGCATGGCGATCTCGACCGACATGCCCTCCTCCTCGGCGCCGAACTCGATCACCGTCTTGTGGAACGGGTTCTTCGAGGCGTTGAGGTGGCGGACGAAGTCGGCGATACCGCCCTCGTAGTGGAAGGTCACCTCGCGCGGCTTGCCGTCCTCGCCCTCCGCGACGCGCTCGTCGAGCAGGTGGATGGTGAGGCCGCGGGTGAGGAAGGCCATCTCCTGGAGGCGTCGGTAGATGGTCTGGAAGTCGAAGTCGACGGTCTCGAAGACGTCCGGGTCCGGCCAGAACGAGACCGCCGAACCGGTGGTGTCGGTCGGCTCGCCCTTCTCCAGCGGGGTCGGCTTGGAGTGGTGGTACTGCTGCCGCCAGACGAAGCCGTCCTTGTGGATCTCCACGGCCATCCTGGTGGAGAGGGCGTTGACGACCGAGACGCCGACGCCGTGCAGGCCGCCGGAGACCGCGTACGCCTTGCCGTCGAACTTGCCGCCCGCGTGCAGCACGGTCAGCGCCACCTCGACACCCGGCTTCTTGAGCTTCGGGTGCAGGTCGACCGGGAAGCCCCGGCCGTTGTCGGTGACCCGCACGCCACCGTCGGCGAGCAGCACCACGTCGATCGTGTCGCAGTGACCGGCCAGCGCCTCGTCCACCGCGTTGTCGACGACCTCCCACACCAGGTGGTGCAGGCCACGCTCGCCGGTCGACCCGATGTACATACCGGGCCGCTTGCGAACCGCCTCCAGCCCTTCGAGGACGGTGATCGACTCGGCGCCGTACTGCTGATTGTCCTGCGCTGCCACCCTCGGCCACTTTCTCGCGCCGTCCGCACCGTCAGGCGCATCGGGCACGGGTTCGGCGGACAGGACGCGACGTCGGCACGCAGACCAGCACCGGGGACAATTCCGGGGTACGGGTCGAACGCGCCGGTCGCCGCGGTTGCCCGCGGATCGCGATCGGCTCGACCCGAGTCGGACAATGATCGCGGGCCCGTACCGGACCCGTGACCCGTCGCTCCGCACCGGGTCTTCGTCTCACACCAATCTTACTGTGCGCTGGCGACAGAACCACCACTCGGCACCCCTTCGCGGCGGCTCAGATCTACGTAGCGGGCCGAACCGCGCTATCCGCGACTCCCCCTACACGCCATGGCATGATCATCGAATCCGACGCGTGACGGCGATGTCGTCCGGCCGTACGGTGACCCACGGGGGACGGCCCGCCCGGCGGTCCCGTGGATCGGGTTGGCCAGCCGGCCTTGATCTTTCACGGCCGGAACCGGACGATCGACCCGATCCGACTCGCCTGCGCTCGTTGAGAGGTGACACCAGATGGGGCTGGACAACGTCGCGGTCCAGTGGCCGCGGACCGGCCGCTTCTACGACCCGGTCGCTCCGGCCGAGTTCGTCGACTTCGGCGAGATCGTCGACGTCCCGGGAATCTCGGCACCGACCGCCGCGCTCGCCGAGCTGATCGCGAAGACAGGTACGGTCCGGGCCACCGCGTACACAGAGGTGGTGGATCTGGTCCTCGGGCTGGACGGTGTGCTCTACGCCACCGAGGCCGCCGCCGAGGACGAGGACCCGGTCATCGACCCGGACGGGTGCGCCTGGATCGCCGGCGGCATCGAGCGGTTCGTCGCCGCCCACCGCCCGCACGGCGAGGCGGTGACCTTCGACTCGGTCGGCATCGTGCTGCGCTCGTTGCTCGCCGACGGCCGCCTGGCCGAGCAGCAGCTGCGCTGGCTGGACAGCCGGCTCGACGCCCTCCGCGACGACAGCGGAGCCGCGCCGCAGTGGACCTTCACCTGTGCCGAGCTGAGCGTGGTCGCCGCGTTCTACCGGCGCTGCGCCGATCGTGGTTTCGCCGTCTACGCCGAGTCGGCCGCGCCGCGCCGGGTGCCCCAGACGTAGGCCGACGGCTTCCCCGGCACGTCCGCCGGGGCTCAACCGCCGGGGCGCTCGGGTGCGGGGCCGGTTCCGTGCGCTGTGGCGATGACCCGGGTGAGCGCGGTGTGCAGTTGCTCTAGCTCCGCCATCGGCAGACCGAGCCGGGCGACGATCGCGGGCGGAATCTGCTCGGCCCGGATACGCAGCGCCTGGCCGCTGGCGGTCAGCGTGACGGCCAGGCTCCGCTCGTCTGCTGCGTCGCGCTCGCGGCGTACGTAGCCGTTCGCCTCCAGCCGCTTAAACAGCGGCGACAGCGTGCCAGGATCGAGTTGCAGCAGCCGGCTCAGCTCCCGTACGGAGGGCGGGGCGTGCTGCCAGAGACATCCCGCGTTTCCCGGGCAGCGGACGGACCCGGCGCGCGGCGGGCGAGCGATCTGGGGCGGGTCAGCCGTAGGTGTCGCGGGGGCCACGGCCGCGTACCCGGCGAGGGCCCCGGGACCAGGACGGCGCGGCCGGGCCGTGGATGTGCAGCTTGCGTACCACGTTGTGGCCGATCTCACGGGCGATCTGCTGCAGCAGCGAGCCGGCGAGCAGGCGCAGTTGGGTCGCCCAGGCGGTGGATCGGGCCTCCACGGTCAGCTCGCCGTTCTCCAGTTTCACCGGCCGGCTGTGTTGGGCCACCTCCGGCCCGACCACCCGTTCCCAGGCGCCAAAGACCGTCGCCTCGGCGGCCGGCTGCTGCCAGCCACGGGCCTTCACCAGCCGGTCCAGCACCACACCGAGCAGTTGGGGGTCACGCGGGTCCGGCCCCGGGCCGGAGTAACCCCGCAACCGGCGCTCCCCACCCTCGCCGCCGGCCGTGCCGCGCCGACGGGTCCGACCCGCCGCCTCGCGTCGGGCCTTCGCCGCGTCCAGCACCGCACGCGCCAGCTGCGGCCCGGACACCCCCTCGGGTCCACCGGCGGTCGGCCCGGCCTCGGCCGCCCCCGCGCCGCTACCGCTCGCCGGGCCGGTGGCCGGGGCGGCGCCGGTGGTCGGGACCGGACCGGAACCGGCCGGAGGGCGTTGCGGCTCATCCGGCACGACGCACCACTCCCTCGGCCACCTGATACCGGGCGCCACGCAGGGCGGCCGGCACGTCGTCGGCGACCGCGCAGGTCACCAGCAGTTGACTCGCCCCGCCTACCAGCTCGGCCAGCCGGTCCCGCCGCCCGGCGTCCAACTCGGCGAAGACATCGTCGAGCACCAGCACCGGTTCGATGCCGTCGCCGCGGAGCAGGTCGTAGCCGGCCAGCCGGAGGGCGAGCGCGTACGACCAGGACTCGCCATGGCTGGCGTACCCCTTGGCGGGCAACGGGCCGAGGCTGAGCGTGAGGTCGTCGCGGTGCGGGCCGACCAGCGTGGTGCCCCGCTCGATCTCGGCGGCGCGGGACTCCTCCAGCGCCGCGGCGAGCACCCCCGCAAGGACCTCCCGGTCGGTGGTGGGCTCGGCCAGCTCCACCGACGGCCGGTACGCGATCCCCGCGGCGCCGCGCCCGGCGGCCACCGCGTCGTACGTCTTGGCGACGTGCGGGGTCAACGCGGCGACCAGTTCCAACCGGCCGGCGAGCAGTTCGGCGCCGTGCCGGGCCAGATGGGTGTCCCAGACCGCGAGGGTGGACAGGTCGCCGCCCCGCGACCCGCCGGTCTTGCGGGCCAGGTACGCGGTGCGCAGCAGCGCGTTGCGCTGCTTGACCACCCGGTCGTAGTCGGCGCGCACGCCCGCGTACCGGGGCTGGCGCAGCACCAGCAGATCGTCGAGGTAACGGCGGCGCTCGGCCGGGTCACCCCGGACGAGTTCGAGATCCTCCGGAGCGAAAAGCACCAGCCGTAGTGCGCCGAGCACGTCCCTTGCCCGACGGGCCGGGGACCGGCCGAGCCGGGCTCGGTTGGCCCGGCCCGGGACGATCTCCAGCTCGACGAGCAGTTCCCGGCCGTCATGCACCACCGCGCAGCGAATCACCGCCGCGGCGGCGCCCATCCGCACCAGCGGCGCGTCCGTGGCGACCCGGTGCGAGTCCAGCGTCGCCACGTATCCCAGCGCCTCGACCAGATTGGTCTTGCCGACCCCGTTGGCGCCAATCAGGACGTTCGGCCCCGGTTCGAGGTCGACATCGACCCGCTCGTACGAGCGGAAGTCGACCAGTTCGAGCCGGCGGACGTACACGGGGGTGGGTGGCCGGTCAGCGCTTGCGGACGGCGTGCCCGCCGAACTGCTGGCGCAGCGCGGAGACGGCCTTCATCGCCGGCGAGTCGTCCTGCCGGGAGGCGAACCGGGCGAACAGCGACGCGGTGATGACGTTGAGCGGCACGGCGAGCCGGACCGCCTCGTCCACCGTCCAGCGGCCCTCGCCGGTGTCCTCGGTGTAGGCGCTCAGCTGGGTAAGCTCCGGGTCCTCCTCAAGCGCACGATCGAGCAGGTCCAGCAGCCAGGAGCGGACCACGGTGCCCTCCCGCCAGGACTTGATCACACCCGGCACGTTCGTCACCAGCTCGGAGGCGGCCATCAGCTCGTAGCCCTCCGCGTAGGCGTGCATCAGGCCGTACTCGATGCCGTTGTGCACCATCTTGGCGTAGTGGCCGGCACCGACCGGACCGGCGTGCACGAAGCCGAACTCGCCCTCGGGCTTGAGCGCGTCGAAGATCGGCATCAGCCGCTCGACGTGTTCCTCGGCGCCACCGACCATCAGGGCGTAGCCGTTCTGCCGGCCCCAGACGCCGCCGGACACCCCCACGTCGACATAGCCGATGCCGCGCTCGTTGAGCCGTATCGCCCGGGGGGCGTCGTCGCTGAACCGCGAGTTGCCGCCGTCGATGATCAAATCGCCCTCGCCGAGCACCTCGGCCAGTTCGTCGATGGTCTTGTCGGTAACGGCGGCGGGCACCATCACCCAGACCGCCCGCGGGGCATTCAGCTTCTCGGCCAGTTCGGCCACGCTCGCGACGTCGCTCAGCTCTATGTTGTGGTCGAGACCGACCACCTCGTGCCCGGAGGTGCGCAACCGCTCACGCATGTTGCCACCCATCCGGCCGAGTCCTACCAGGCCGAGCTGCATCTCTTTCTTACCTTTCGTGGGTGCGGGTGTGCTCTGCCGATCAGCGGGACACGCGGATCGGCATGATGAGGTACCGGTACCCAGGGATGAGCTCGCCATCCTCCCCGGCGGGGGAAATCACCGCGGGCTTGAAGGCGTCGACGAACTGCAACACGGCGAACTGGGCCCCGAGGTTGGCCAGTCCGTCGATGAGGTACTGCGGGTTGAAACCAATGGTAAGCGGCTCGCCGGTGAAGGTCGCCTCCATGGCCTCGCTGGCCCGCGCCTCCTCGGTGCCGCCGGCCTCGACCACCAGGCCGTCAGAGCTGAAGCTGAGCAGCACCGGGGTGGTCCGCTCGGCGACCAGGGCGACCCGCTTGACCACCTCGATCAGGGTGCTGACCGGTACCCGGGCGTCCGCGTTGTGGGTGGCCGGAAAGAGCGAACGCACCGGTGGGTAGTTGGCGCCGTCGAGCAGTCGGCTGGTGGTCCGCCGGGTGCCGCCGGAGAAACCGATCATTCCTTCGCCGGCCGAGCCCTGGGACAGGGCCAGGGTGACCTGGCCGCCGAGCGGGCCGAGGGTCTTGGCGGTGTCGTTGAGCGTACGCGCCGGCACCAGCGCGTTGATGCTGATCTCCGGGTCGTCCGGGTTCCAGTCCATCTCGCGTAGGGCCAGCCGGTAGCGGTCGGTGGCGAGCATGGCCAGGGTGCTTCCGGACAACTCGACCCGGACGCCGGTCATCATCGGCAGCGTCTCGTCCCGGCTGGCGGCGATCGCCACCTGCGCCACTGCGGCGGCGAAGGCGGCCGCGTCGACGGTGCCAGCGCTCGCCGGCATCTCGGGCAGGCTCGGATAGTCCTCCACCGGCATGGTGGGCAGGGTGAACCGGGCACTGCCGCAGACCAGTTCGAGGTGTGCGCCCACCGCGGCGATGTCGACCGGCTTGGCCGGCAGCGCTTTGGTGATCTCGGCGAGCAGGCGCCCAGAGACCAGTGCAGCGCCGTCGGCGTCGCCCTGCACCTCCACGGTCACCTGGCTGGAGACCTCGTAGTCAAAGCCGGAAACCTGCAGTCGGCCATCGGTGACGCGGAGCATCACGCCGGCCAGCACCGGTACGGACGGCCGGTTGGGCAGACTCTTCGCGGTCCAGGCCACGGCCTCGGCGAGCGCGTCGCGCTCCACTCGGAATTTCATCAATGCCTCCGCGTCGACGTCGACGTCGTCAACTCTCTCATGCCGGACGCTGCCCACCGACCCGCCTGGTGTGCGGGTACCCATCGCACCTTAGGGCGCGAGGGTATCGGCTGTGCGCCCGACCCCGTGGATCGTGTCGCTGCTGACGGTCTCTTCGGCAGCAGTCGGCCGATCCACAGGAAGTCCAACGGTGATGATTGGTTTTCGTTCTTTTAGAAGAGATAACTCATCGTCTTCATCGCACCTGTGCAAACTGTGGAGAACCCGCGTCAGGGCAGGTCAGACACGTTATCCACCGGTGGTTTTGCTGTGGAGAAGCAGGGGTACAACCGGGCCGGCGGTCCACAGGTGGCTCTCGCCCACCCGGTTGTCCACCGTCGTCCACCGGTTGTCCACCGGTAATCCACCGACTTTCTCCCCAGTCCTGTGGATGGTCCGGGCCGCCCCGAACGCCGTAATCCCCAGAACCTTCAACAGGTCGCCCACAGGCGGGTCGCCGTCGGTGGACAGAGCGATCGGTTGTCCCCAGCTGTCCCCAGGCGTCCACAGCGTTGTCCCCAGGGTTTCTCCACAGGCTGTGGGTAACTGGATGCCAACTTAGCGTGGCTGTCCACCGGCGGTGGACAGCGAGCTGTGGACAACGATCGTGGGACTGGGCGGACACGGCTTCGATGATGTGGTCTACACCTCGTCGAGGGTCAACCGTCGAGCGCGCAAAGGCCCGGCCGGAGTTCCGGCCGGGCCGTCGGGTGGCGGCGCCGAGAGGGCGTACGGGACGACGACCTCAGCTCGGCGCGTCTGGCGTGGTGCCGCGACCTGAAGTCGCGCTCAGGTGTTCTGCTTGATCCGGTTGGTCAGCTCGGCGATCTGGTTGTAGAGAGAGCGCCGTTCGGCCATCTGTTGACGGATTTTGCGGTCGGCGTGCATCACAGTGGTGTGGTCCCGTCCGCCGAACGCCTGACCGATCCGGGGCAGCGACAGGTCGGTCAGCTCCCGACACAGGTACATGGCGACCTGGCGGGCGTTGACCAGAACCCGGGAGCGGGAGTGCCCGCGCAGGTCCTCCAGGCTGACCCCGAAGTAGTCGGCGGTGGAGACCATGATCTGGTCGGCGGTGATCTCCGGGCCGGCGCCGTCCGGGATGAAGTCGCGCAGCACCTCCTCGGCCAGCGACAGCTCCACGTTCGAGCGGGTCAAGCTGGCGAAGGCGGTGACCCGGATCAGCGCCCCCTCCAGTTCCCGGATCGAGTTCGACACCCGGGAGGCGATGAACTCCAGTACGTCCGGCGGGGCGTACAGCCGCTCCTGGGCCGCCTTCTTCTGCAGGATGGCGATCCGGGTCTCCAGGTCCGGTGGCTGGATGTCGGCGAGCAGACCCCACTCGAACCGGGTCCGCAGCCGGTCCTCCAGCGTCGCCAGCTGCTTCGGCGAGCGGTCGGAGGTGATGACGATCTGCTTGTTGGCGTTGTGCAGCGTGTTGAAGGTGTGGAAGAACTCCTCCTGGGTCCGCTCGCGGTTCTCCAGGAACTGGATGTCGTCGATCAGCAGGATGTCGACGTCGCGGTAGCGGCGCTGGAACGCACTGGTCTTGTCGTCCCGCAGCGAGTTGATGAAGTCGTTGGTGAACTCCTCGGTCGAGACGTACCGGACCGAGCGGGCGTTGCCCAACGTGGTGGCGTAGTGCCCGATGGCGTGCAGCAGGTGGGTCTTGCCCAACCCGGAGCTGCCGTAGATGAACAGCGGGTTGTACGCCTTGGCCGGCGACTCGGCCACGGCCACCGAGGCGGCGTGTGCAAACCGGTTCGACGAGCCGATGACGAACGTCTCGAACATGTACTTCGGGTTGAGCCGGTTGCCGCCGCTGTCCGCACCCGCCGACAATCGCCGGTCGTCCCGGGGTCGGTGATCCGCGCTGCCGCGGCCCGGCCCACTGTCGGTGCCACCGTCGGTCGGCAGGGCCCGGATGACGTGTTGATCCCGGGGTGAGACACCGGACTCCTCGCCGAACCGGGTGCGGAAGCCGCGCGGGCCGGCGGGCGGCGGGTCCAGGCGCCCGACCTGCTCGTTGAGGCCGAGTCGGTCAACGGGCCGTCGGGACGCCTCAGCCGACCGCTCGGGCGGCTCGACGAACGCGGCACCGAAGAGTGCCTCCTGGCCGTCGGCCGTGGGTGGGCCGATGCGGGGGCCGCTCTCGGCCGGCGGTGCGTCCAGGCCGGGCCGGTCGAACCGACCCGGGTGGGGCTGCTCGGGGATGAGCGGCAGCTGTTGCCGGCCGTCCTCGGTGGTCGGGTTCGGGTTTGCCGCGCCGTCGAAGCCGACCGGGGCGCCGTCGTGGTCGCCGGGGCCCGGCTCGGGCGTGCCGCGGTAGACCGTGCCCGGAGCGCGCCCGTCCTCCGGTACGCGGACGGTCACCGCGACCTGGATCGGCCGGCCCAACCGGCGGGTGAGCGCCTCGGTGATGGCCGGCCGCAACCGCGACTCGATTACGTCCCGGGTGAAGGCGTCCGGCACCGACAGCAGGACGGTGTCCTCGACGATGGCCCGCAGCCGGGTCAGCCGCAGGTACGCCCGCTGTTGCGCGGAGATGATCTCGTCGGCGAGTTCGTCCGTGGTCGCCGTCCACACCGCGGCAAGGTCGGTCGTACCGGCCACCGTCGTGCCACCCCCTCGCCTCTGCTCCCGGACGCCGCCGTCCCCCTGGCCGTCCGGGGGCCGGGTACCGAGCGGGCGTGACCTCTCACCCACCCGGACGTCCCACCGGTCGTCCTCCACAAGTTATCCACAGCCTGTGTACCGACCGATTGTGGCCGCCCACCGGGCGCGGGTCGGACCTGCCCCCTGCCGTGGCCGGGCGCTGAAGCGGGTTCACCGTGCCGAACGATTCACTACCGTGTCCGGTCTTGCCTGCCGGCGACATCCCGGGTCTGGAGACGCTGACCGCAATCGGGCACGGTAACAGCGTTGTCGCCGCATCATCAACCGTCGACGCGCCTGGCCCCTTGTCGGCATCAGCGAAAACCACCGCTTCGGTCGCCCTCCGTCGCAGGTCCCCGCCCAGGTGGGCCGGTTTGACGCTGATTGCACCCCAACCTAGGCTGGAGGGGCTGCTCTCACGCCCTCTGCTAGGGTGATGGGTGCTTGCTGCCCGCCGCCGCTCCCCGCATCGTCGAGGTTATGCGGAGGTTCGGGGAGGCACTGCGCCGCCCGGGCAGCACCGATCGGGGCCACCACAGCGGCGGCCTGGACCACCACGACCCTGGCGTTCCCTCGCCTGGGGCCGTCCGACAACGGAGAGCCTGACGTGAGCAAGCGCACCTATCAGCCGAACAACCGCCGGCGCGCGAAGACCCACGGCTTCCGGCTGCGCATGCGCACCCGGGCCGGCCGCGCCATCCTTTCGACCCGTCGCGCCAAGGGCCGCGCCCGCCTGTCGGCCTGAGGCCGACTGGGGCCGCTCTGCGGGACGTGGCAGTCGTGCTGGCAGCCGCGCAGCGACTGCGGCGCAGTAGCGACTTCGCCGCAGCGGTTCGTGGTGGCCGTCGGGCCGGTCGGGGCACGCTGGTCGTCCATCTGACCCTGCCGCCCGGCACGTCGGAAGCCGAAGACGTAGCGCCGAAACCGGCGCGGGGCGGTGCGGAGGAAGACTCCGCGCCGATCTCCCGCGCCGGTTTCGTGGTTTCCAAGGCGGTCGGGTCCGCGGTGGTCCGGAACAAGGTCCGCCGTCGGCTTCGGCATCTGGTCCGGGACCGGCTCGCCACCCTGCCGGCCGGAAGCACCCTCGTCGTACGCGCGCAGCCGCCAGCGGCCGACGCCACGTATCAGCGGCTCGGGGCCGACCTGGACGGCGCGCTTACCGCTGCCCGGTCCGGCCGAGGGCGGCGGCCGCGGTGAACACCGAACCGACACCGCCCCGCCCGGCTACCACGGGTGCCCGGGTGCTGACGCTACCCATCATCGCGTACCGTCGGTGGATAAGTCCGGCGCTGCCGGCCCGCTGTCGGTTCTACCCGTCATGCAGCGCGTACGCCCTCGAGGCGGTAGCCCGCCACGGCGCGCTCAGGGGAACCGGTTTGACGGTCCGGCGGCTGTCACGCTGCCACCCATTCAATCCTGGTGGATACGACCCGGTGCCGGAGCCGGGCGGCCGCCGATCTGCCGACGTGACTGGAGCCTGAGAATTGAGTCTCGACTGGATCTACTACGCGATCTCGTGGATCCTGCTGGCCTGGCATTCGGCCTGGGACGCCATTGGGATTCCGGCCACTGCGGCCCTCGGCACCAACTGGGCCTGGATCCTGGCCATCATCTTCCTGGTGGTCACCGTCCGGGTGATCCTGTTCCCGATCTTCGTCAAGCAGATCAAGTCGCAGCGGGCCATGCAGGCGCTCCAGCCTCAGGTGAAGGCGCTGCAGGAGAAGCACAAGGGTGACCGGGAGACGCTCCAGAAGGAGATGATGGAGCTCTACCGGAAGGAAAAGGCCAACCCGCTCATGGGCTGCCTTCCGATGTTCCTCCAGATCCCGGTCTTCCTCGGCCTCTTCCACGTGCTGCGCCGTCTCAACCCGGACCCGGCGAAGACCAACAAGGACATCTACGGCTGGACGGTCGACCAGTTCAACAGCGCGTCCGACGCGAGGCTCTTCACCGCCCCGATCGCCAGCAAGTTCGGCTCGACCGCCACCGAGCTGGCGCAGCTCGGGGCCAACGGCACCACCGTCAAGATCATGGCCGGCGTCCTGGTCCTGGTGATGATGGGCACCACGTACCTCACCAGCCGTCAGATGATCCTCAAGACCGGCTGGGCGGAGGACCCGCAGCAGCGGATGATCCAGCGCCTGATGCTCTACGGCATCCCGCTGTCGCTGCTGGTCTCCGGTGCGATCTTCCCGATCGGTGTGATCATCTACTGGGTCACGAACAACCTCTTCACCCTCGGCCAGCAGCAGTGGGTGCTGCGCAAGTTCCCGCCGCCGGTGACGGCGACCACCAAGCCGGGCACCTCGGGCCGTAACGGGACGCAGCCGACGAAGAGCCTGTTCGGTCGGAGCAAGCCCGCCGTAGCGCCGCCCAAGCCGGCCGCGCCGAAGGTCGCCGGCCCGAAGCCGGGTGCGAAGCCGGCCAACCCGAAGAAGGGCCGCCCCGCCAAGCGGCAGGGCTGAATCGTCCGGGCCGCCGCTGGGAAACCGGCGGCGGCCCGTTGCGCACCGTGCAGCCGCCGGAAGGCCGGCGCCGGTCGCGCGAAGCGCCGCGCGTGCGCGGCGGACGGGCGACACTGCCCTACAGACGTGCCCGTGGGCACCGGCGACGTCCCGCCGGCCGCGGGAAACCAGCGGACCCGAGGTCCGGCCGAGCGAGTACGGAGATGACACCGTGACCGACACCAGCATCCCCCGCGCTGACCAGCCACTGGACGACGAGCCGACCGCGGCGGTTCAGGTCGACGGCGAGCCGGAGGAGACCGAAGCGGAATCGGCGCCGAGCAAGGCCGCCGGCGACGGCGACCTGTTCCGGCAGAGCGAGATCGCGGCCGACTACGTCGAGGGACTGCTCGACATCCTCGACTACGACGGTGACATCGACGAGTTGGTGTCGGGCGGCCGACCGGTGGTCGAAGTCGTCGGTGGCCGGCTGCAGAACCTGGTCGGTCAGCGTGGCGCCACCCTGGAAGCGCTTCAGGAGCTGGCTCGGCTTGCCGTCTTCCGGCAGACCGGCTCGCCGAGCCGACTGCTGCTGGACGTGGGTGGCTACCGGGCCAACCGACGCAAGGAACTCGCGGCAGTTGCCCGGAACGCGGTCGAGAAGGTCAAGGAGCACGGCGAGTCGGTGCGGCTGGAGCCGATGTCGGCCTTCGAGCGCAAGTGCGTCCACGACGTGGTCAACGCGATCGACGGGGTGGAGAGCGAGTCCGAGGGCGTCGAGCCCAACCGGCGCATCGTCGTCCGCCCTGCGGACTGAACGGGTGACCCGAGACGACATCACGGGTGGTACTCCGTCCGGCCCGGGTGGCACGCCGCCCGGGCCGTCGGCTGTCCCGCCCGGATCACCCACTGCGGCCGGCGTGCCCCTGCCGTCCGCAACCTCATCGCCAGCCGGGTCGGGGTTGTCGGCTGCCGAGTCGGCTGCACGGCTGGGGCCGACCGGGAAGGCGTCACCGGACCCGGCCGTGGCGGTGTTGCCGCCCGAGTTGGCTGAGGCGGCCCAGCGGCTCTTCGGCGATCGGCTCGACCTCGCTGCCGCGTACGCCGAGCTGCTGGCCACCGACGGCGTGGTTCGGGGCCTGATCGGCCCCCGCGAGGCACCGCGGATCTGGGACCGTCACCTGCTGAACTGCGCGGCGGTCGCGGAGCTGATTCCGTCGGGCGCGACCGTGCTCGACGTGGGATCCGGGGCCGGACTGCCCGGGTTGGTGCTGGCCATCGCCCGTCCCGACCTCACGGTGACGCTGATCGAGCCGCTGGCCCGCCGTACCGCCTTCCTGGAGGAGGCGGTGGACGCACTGGAACTGAGTGGGTCGGTCCGGGTGTTCCGGGGGCGGGCCGATGAGGCAGCCACCGGACCTGACCCGGTGCACGGTGATGTGGTCACCTCTCGGGCGGTCGCGCCGTTGGACCGGCTCGCCGCCTGGTGCCTACCGCTGGCCGTACCAGGTGGGCGCCTGGTCGCGCTCAAGGGCGCCTCGGCGGCGGAGGAGATCGCCGAGCACGCCTCGGCGGTGCACCAGCTCGGTGGCGGGGCGCCCGCGTTGCACCGGTGTGGCGAGGGGATCGTGGATCCGCCGACCACGGTGGTCGAGGTCGTCCGGGAGCGGGTGGTCGGCCCGACGCCGAGAGCGTTGTCCAAGAAGTCCCGGGCCGGTCGCCCTCGCCGACGCTGAGTTGAGCCGGCCGGGTCCGGCTCGCCGCCGGACCCGGCCGAGGCTCTCCGGCAAGGCGTGATGCGCGTCCGGTTGGCCGGTCCGCCGTCGTGTCGGGCGGTACGCCCGGCGGGTTGTGCGAACCCAACATGGACCGGCAGCGCCCGTGCGCCGTAGGCTGACCGCGCGTCGATAGTGTGGAGCGGGCGGCGATGGATGTCCTCCGGGGCGCGACCGCTCCCGCCGGGCGGTACCTCTGCGGGACAGTGCGCGAGTGGCCCGGTTGACGGGTGCGGGCCGACCATCCGAAGCGGGCAGGGATGACAGGTGCATGACGACGGCAGGTACGACGATCCGCGCGTGACCGGGTCAGCGGGCGACCCTGTTTCACGTGAAACCGACTACCCGAGTTGGCGGTCTTCCGAGGAGTCACAGAGCGCGCCGGAGCCCGGCCGGGATATACCCACGTCGGGTGTTCCATGGTCGCCGGCTCAGGAGTCGTCGGGGCGGGACGCTCCGGAGCTCGCCGGTAGACCCGCCAACGTCAGCCCCGACGTACGCGTGATTCCGATCCGGCGGAACGCCTCGGCCGCCGTCCGGTTCGAGGCTGCGACGTCGTCGTACCAGCAGGCGCCCGGCGTGGTGCCGGATCCCCGACCGGCGCCCGACACGCCCGCGCCGCCGGCCGAGTCCTATGAGCCGGCCGACACAGAGGCCGCGTACGTTTCACGTGAAACCCCGACGCGCGAAGAGGATGACCCACCGTTGGCTATGGAGGCGATGCGCGCCGTGCAGATCCTGAATCCAAGTGGCGAGGTGACCATGCCTCGGCCGGAGCGGACCCGGGTCATGTGCGTCGCGAACCAGAAGGGCGGCGTGGGCAAGACCACGACCACGGTGAACCTGGCGGTGGCACTCGCCCTGCACGGTAACCGGGTGCTCGTGGTCGACCTCGATCCGCAGGGCAACGCCTCCACGGGGCTGAACGTTCCGCACCACACCGGAGTGCCGGACGTCTACGACTGTCTGATCAACAGCGTTCCCCTCGAGGACGTGGCCCAGGCGGTCGAGGGCATTCCCAACCTCTGGTGCGTGCCGGCCACCATCGACCTCGCCGGCGCGGAGATCGAGCTGGTGTCCGTGGTGGCCCGCGAATCACGGCTCGACCGGGCCATCACCGCCTACCCCGGGCACTTCGACTACGTCTTCATCGACTGCCCGCCGTCACTCGGCCTGTTGACGGTGAACGCACTGGTGGCCGCCCAGGAAGTGCTCATCCCCATTCAGTGCGAGTACTACGCGCTCGAGGGGCTGAACCAGCTGATCAACAACATCAACCTGGTTCGCCAGCACCTCAACCCGCGGCTTGAGGTCTCCACGATCCTGCTCACCATGTACGACCGACGTACCCGACTCGCGGACGCGGTCGAACAGGACGTCCGGAACCACTTCGGCGACAAGGTGCTCCAGGCGGTGATCCCGCGTAATGTCCGGGTCTCCGAGGCACCCAGTTACGGCCAGTCGGTGATGACCTACGATCCCGGATCGCGGGGGGCAACGAGCTACTTCGAGGCCGCCCAGGAGATTGCCGAGCGGGGCGCCAAGGAGCCGGTGAGTCGGAATGGGTAGTGCGTACGAGGCGCTGGGAGGCGTGGCATGAAGAACCGTCCTCGGGGTGGTCTGGGACGGGGCCTGGGGGCGCTTATCCCGACCGGACCGGCTCCGGATGCTGGCGCCAGCGCCGGCCCGGGCGTTGCCGCCAGCCCGACCGGGCCGAGCGGGACGTCCGGCGCTGCCGTACCGTCCGCAGCACCGGAACCAGCTCTGGTGAGCACGGTTGAGCCGATTCTCAGCCCGGTGCCCGGTGCACGCTTCGCCGAGATCCCGGTCGACTCGATCGTGCCCAACCCGAAGCAGCCGCGGCAGGTCTTCGACGAGGACGCACTGGAGGAACTGAAGACCTCGATCCAGGAGGTCGGATTCCTCCAGCCGATCGTGGTGCGGCAACTCGACGACGAGAAGTTCGAACTCGTCATGGGTGAGCGGCGGTGGCGGGCCGCGCAGGCGGTTGGCCGGGACAGCATCCCGGCAATCGTGCGCGACACCCGCGACGACGCCATGCTGCGCGACGCGCTGTTGGAGAACATCCATCGGGCGAACCTGAACCCCTTGGAAGAGGCCGCCGCCTACCAGCAGTTGCTCGAGGAGTTCGGGGCCACCCACGAGGAACTGGCCCGGCGGATCGGCCGCAGCCGGCCGCAGATCTCGAACACCATCAGGCTGCTGAACCTGCCGGCCCCGGTGCAGCGGCGAGTGGCTGCCGGAGTTCTCTCCGCCGGGCATGCTCGGGCACTGTTGAGTTTGGAAGACTCGGAAACGCAGGAGCAGCTCGCGCTGCGAATCGTTGCCGAGGGCCTGTCGGTCCGGGCGACCGAGGAGATCGTCGCGCTCGCCCTGAGCGAGGGCCCGAGCAAGAACGAGTCGGCCAAGCGCCGCTCGAAGCCGCACGCCCCCGCGCTGAATGATCTCGCCGATCGCCTCTCCGACCGGTTCGACACCCGGGTGAAGGTCGACATCGGGCGGAGCAAGGGCAAGATCACCATCGAGTTCGCCACGGTTGACGACCTGGAACGGATCGTTGGCATCATCGGGGTCGACCAGGAGCAGCCGGCGGACTGAACCGGGCTGGGACCTGACGGCTTTGACAGGCCGCGCCCTCGCACCGCGAGGGCGCGGCCGCTCTGCTTTCTGCCGCGCCGCCGTTGCCGTCTTGCATGCGCCTCCTGCCCGGTCCAGTGCGCTTCTCCCGGGCCCATGGCTGCCCAGGGGAGCCCGCACCCCGGGCACGCGGCTCGGCCCTCTCACCGGACCTCTGGCGGCTCGGCCGTGACTGACCGGTGGCCCGGTCCGTGTGGAGGCAGCCGTGGCGGCCGTCGACGGCTTCAGTCAGGACGGGGTGGAGCGTGCCCTTAGTGGAACCCACCGCCGTTTTGGCCGAGGCGACGGCAACCAGGTGTATGTGGCCCGTCCTGTCGGCTCATCGGCGGGCCTACCGCCTGTCCGGTCACCTCGGCGAGCGCCGGCCGGCACTCCGGCTCACCCAGAGCCAGACCGGCTCCCTTGGGTAAGCCGCCCGCAGGCTCCCGACCGCACTGGCTTCCGGTGCGGCCCCAGCCGTCTGAATCTTGTGCCTTCCGGCGTCCGAGCCCCCGGGGGCCTGGCTTCCGGTCATCTGGCCCTGGCCCCGGCTTACGCCCCCAGTCCGGCTCACGGTCCCGGCCCCGGCTTACGCCCCCAGTCCCGGCCTACGTCCCCAAGCCCGGCTCACGGTCCCGGTTCATGGCTCAGGGCTATGGCTCGGGCTTACCGCCCTGGCTGCGCTGTCTCCTGCCCCTGCGGTTCTGGCCGCTTCGATGGCCTTGCTCAACTGCGCTCCCTTGCGGTCGTGGCTCTCCGGCGACGTCCGCTGCGGAGCTGGGGGCGGCCTCGTTTCACGTGAAACCGCGCCGCTCTAGGTGGTCTCGCCGACGTACAAACACATCTGTGGTCGGCGCCCATCGAGTTTTGTGCCATCAGGCCCGCGCACGTTACTTGGCAGCTGCGCTCTGCCATTGTCATGCGCGCCTGCAGTTCTCCGCCGCCCTCATGGTCGCGAGCCGCGCTCTGCCACACCGCGCGTCGTCAAGGCTGGCGATGGTGTGGCCGCGGGCCAGGCACGGGACCTACCCGAGGCCGGGTCGACCGTCGGTGGATTGAAGGGGGTGTCCGGGCCGCCGAACTGGGGCGTGTCTCCTGCGTCTCGTCGAGCCGAGACGAGGCTCAGGCGGCGAATCGGCAACGCCGCAGGGCATCGTCCGGGCCCGTCGCAGGCCCAGCGAAGGTCGAGAGACACGCCCTGTTGTACTCGGAGTCGAGCACTGCAGGACCGGCCGCTCAGGGGTCGGCTCCCGCTCAGGAACTCCGACACCCGCGGCTCTGGCGACGGGTCCTGCAAGAGGCGCCGAGAAGGTGCCCGCTCCTCTCTGAGTCGCGCGGAAGACCCTTCCGCGCTTTGCTACCCGGGCACGTGATGTCAGCCGGGGTAGCGATGGCGTGAACGGTTCCGCTCGACACCGTCTGGCGCACTGCGCGTGTCACGGTGCCGACTCGCCGTCCGTCGCCTGGCGGCCCTTCGCCTGTCGCCGTCGTCCGCTGTCGGCTGTCGGGCGTCGGGTGTCGGGAGCGCGATCGACAGCAGGGCGGTTGACGACTGACGGATGGCAACGGCGAGCGTCTTACCCCGTGCCGCCCGGCCGCCCGCGTCCAGGCGTCGGTGCTGATGCGAGAGAGCGGGACCGCTGTTCGGTAGACGTGGCGAATGCCCGGCCGCCCACCCAAACGGCCCGGATGGCAGCACGGTGGGCGGCCCGCGTTTCACGTGAAACGCGGCGCTGCGGGTTGCTGTCGATCCACCCGCGCGACGGCGGCGACCTCGCGACGTTATCCACACCGGTTTTCCACAGGCTGTCTTCGTTTCACGTGAAACAAAGACCGAAAGCCCTTGTCGAACCATGGATGAGGGCCGTCCCAGACCACCCCGGTGGCCTGTGGATAACTCTGGGGACAGCGGTGGAGTGGTCGGCTGCGAACCGTCCGAGAGCCGGCGGAACGGAACATGGTTCAGGTAGGGACAGCGGTGCCGGACTCGGTTAGGGTCAGCGTCGTGCAAGACACCCCTCCCTCAATCCCGGACTTCACCCAGTGGCCGTCCTTCCCCTTCGAGGGCGACCTGCGGATCAAGCGACTCGACGATCCGGTCCCGGTCGAACCGCCCCGCAAAGGCGAGGCCGACCGGGAATGCACCGCCTGCCAGGCGCCCGACGAGGCCTACATCTGGGTCGGCGAGCGCTGGCGCGTACGTGCCATGGACCGCCCGACCGGTCTGCCGATGGTTCTTATCCTGGAATCCCGCTCACACCTGGATCTTGGTGACCTGCCGAACCTGCTCGCCGCCGAGTTGGGCGTGATGACGGTACGGCTCGAACGGGCCATCCGCTCGCTGGACGGGGTGGCTCGGGTGCATGTCAACCGTTGGGGCGACGGGTCCGCCCATCTCCACATGTGGTTCCTTGCCCGCCCGTACGGACGGCTCCAGCTTCGCGGGACCTTCCTCTCTCTCTGGGACTCGATCCTGCCTCCGATTTCCGAGGACAAGTGGCGAGAGAATCTCGCCCTCGTGGCCGCGTGGCTCGCCGAGTTCGGCGGTCGGCCGCTGGCCGAGCCGCCCCGCATCCAATGGCAGGCTCCGTCGAGCCTCACCGCGCAGCCAGCCCCGTCCGAGACGCAGCGGCCGGCCACCGGCGGTTCGTTGCTGGAGGCGATCGGGGAGGGAGCCGAGCCGCCCGACGTTCGGAGTAGCCGGGAGGAACTCGGAGTGAGCGCCTCTGCTGGCACCGTCACCCAGGCGCCGCTGCCGGAGACCGGGCCGGCGGAGGTGGAACTGGAGCCGGCAGCAGAAGTGACCTCGCCGGAGAAGGAGCCGGCGGCGGACGGTACCGCGTCGGCCCGCCCCGTGCCGTCGCACCAGGTGACCTCCGCGGCCCCGGGAAGGCAGATGGACACTGCGGCCGACGACGCCACCGGGGAAGCGTCGGGCGACGAGGCGGAGACGCCGCCAGCGGGCGCGGAGACGGCTCCGGGCGGCCGGGACGCGGCGTCGGGGGCGGCCGGTGCGTCGGGCAGGTCGACCACCTGAGTGCGGCCGGGTCCGCAGATCGGAACGCCGCGAGAAAGCGGGAACGCCAACCCATCCGTCCGCGCCACGCCAATCGGGCTGGCCACGCCACCCACCGCCGTCCGAGTAGTTACCGGCGGCCCGGTGGAGCGAATCGTGGCAGCAGAGACAGCGGCAGACGCTACCCGGTTCCGGCGCACCTTCGGTGCCCGCCGATGCATCCAGCCGGTGACCGGAAACGGCTCGTCAGCCCGCTAAGAGCGGGAACGGCTCGTCAGCGGGTGGCGGCGCGGGCGACCAGGCCGCTGATCACGCGACCGAAGTCCAGCCCGGCCGCCTGCACCGCGAGCGGCAACAGCGACGTCTCGGTCATCCCCGGGGAGACGTTGACTTCAAGCACGTGCGGCTGGCCGGCCGCGTCGACGATCAGATCGACCCGACTGAGGTCGCGGAGGCCGAGAGCGGTGTGGGCGGCCAACGCGACCTGGGCCACCGACTCGGCCACGGCTGGCTCCAGTCGGGCCGGCGTGTGCCAGGTGGTCCGGCCGGCGGTGTAGCGGGCGGCGTAGTCGTACACCCCGTTGCGCGGCACGATCTCGACCGGCGGTAGGGCCTGCGGGCCGTCCCCCAGGTCGATAACGGAAACCGCCACGTCCATGCCCGGTACGTAGCGCTCCACGAGCGCGGTCGGGTCGTACGCGAAACAACCGACCATGGCGGCCGGCAGCGACGCCGCGTCCCGGACCACGGCGGCGCCGAGCCCCGAACCGCCCTGGGCGGGCTTCACCATCAACGGCAGTCCCAACCGGTCGACGATGCGGTCCAGCACGGCCACCGCGCCCAGCTCGCTGAACCGGTCGTGCGGCAGCGCGACCCAGTCCGGGGTGGCGATACCGGCCTCGCGGAGCACCGCCTTCGCCGACGGCTTGTCCCAGGCGAGCCGTGAAGCCCGTGCGTCACACCCGACGTACGGGACACCACAGAGGTCGAGCACGCCGCGCAACGACCCGTCCTCGCCGGTGGCGCCGTGCAGGGCGATGATGACGGCGTCGGGCGGATCGGCAGCCAGCGCCGGCAGCAGGGCGACGTCGGCGTCGCGTAGCTCGGCCTCCATTCCGACGGCCCGCAGCGCGTCGAGCACCCGGCGGCCGGAGCGCAGCGACACGTCACGCTCGTACGACAAACCACCGGCGAGCACGAGCACATGCAGGTCGGAGGTGGCGGACACGACGGGTTCTTCGGCAGCGGTGGCACCCATGCCGGGCATCATGCCAAGTCAGGTCCTGGGGCGTCCGAGCCGGCCCGGCCACGCCGACCGCCCGGCCCGCCGACCGCGCCGAACACCCGCCGCATGGCGATGTCCTGCTCCATGACGCTGGCCAACCGACGGACGCCCTCCCGGATTCGCTCCGGCGGGGGGAAGGAGAAGTTCAGCCGCATGTGGTTGGTGCCCGTGCCGTCGGCGTAGAAGCCGGTGCCGGGCACGTACGCCACCCGGGCGGCGATGGCTCGCGGCATCATCGCCTTCGAGTCCAGCCCTTCCGGCAGGGTCGCCCAGACGAAGAGACCGCCACCGGGGTTGGTCCACCTGGTCCCGGCCGGCATCAGATCCTCCAGGGCAGCGAGCATCTCGTCCCGCCGCTCCCGGTAGACCTCCCGGTAGACCTTCAGCTGTTCGCGCCACGGCATCGTGCTGAGGTACGTGGTGACGGCGGACTGCGCGTACGCGCTGGGGCAGAGGATCTGCGCCTCGCTGGCGATCACCAGCTTGTCGCGTACGGCATGCGGCGCGAGGATCCAGCCGACCCGCAGCCCAGGCGCGAAGGTCTTCGAGAAAGTGCTGAGATAGAAGACCCCCTCGCGGCGCCGCGCCCGTAGCGGCGCCGGCGCCTCCTGCTCGAAGCCCAACTGGCCGTACGGGTCGTCCTCGACCACCAGCAGGCCGGCGCGCTCGCATATGTCGAGAATTCGCTCCCGCCGCTCCTCGGTCAGCGTCACGCCGGTCGGGTTCTGGTAGGTCGGGATGGTGTAGAGGAACTTCACCCGCCGACCGGTGCGGGCCTGTTCCGCGATGGCCGTCTCCAGCGCCTCCGGGATCAGGCCGTCGTCATCCATGGGTACGTGCACGACCTGCGCCTGGGCGGCCTGGAACACCCCGAGCGCGCCGACGTAGGTCGGCCCCTCGGCGAGCACCACGTCACCCGGGTCGAGGAAGAGCCGGGCCACCAGGTCGAGCGCCTGTTGCCCGCCGACGGTCACCACCACGTCCTCGGGTGAGGCACCGCAGGCGGCGTCGATGCCGGAGAGGGCCATCACCTCGCAGATCCGCTCCCGCAGCTCCAGGGTGCCCTGGCCGATGCCGTACTGCAGGGTGGTGGTGCCGTGCTCGGCGCCGAGCCGGCCGAGCATCTCGCCGACGGCGTCCAGGGGGAGAGCGGCGATGTACGGGGCGCCACCGGCGAGCGAGACCACCTCCGGCCGGCTGGCGACCGCGAACAGCGCCCGGATCTCCGAGGCGGTCATCCCCCGCACCCGGCGGGCGTACCGGTCGGTGTAGTCGTCGAGTGTCGTGCCGGTCATGACATCACCTCGATGGCTGCTCAGGCGGCTCCCGTCCCGGGTACCCGGGACACCGGCGACCATGGCGGCACGGCGCGCCGAGTGTTGATGGTAGCCGCCACGGACCACCCGGGTCGCCCTCGAAGACGGGCGGGTCCACATGCCGGACCCCCGGCGGGTGCGCCTGAGGTGGGCATTCGCGCGTCCCCTCCCACGCCGCCGATCAACGGCGTACGATCGCTCGTCGGGGGCAGGAATGCGGCGGTGGCGTCCGGGCCGGTCCCACTGCCGAGCCTAGTTTGGGGAAGCGCCAATGTCGCGACGTCTGGTCAGCCTGACCCTGGACACCCTGGAGGATCTGCCCCGTCCATGCCGGCAATGTGTCTACTGGGAGCTGGATCCGGTTTCCGCCGACCGTGCCTGCGCCGCCGGTGACCCGGGGCTGGAGAAGGAGGCGTGGGTCTCGCAGACCCTGCTGGAGTGGGGTTCGTGCGGCAAGCTGATCTACGTCGACGGAATGCCGGCCGGCTTCGTCATGTACGCCCCGCCGGCCTACGTGCCGCGCTCGATGGCGTTCCCCACCTCTCCGGTCTCCGCCGACGCGGCGCTGCTGATGACCGCGAACGTGGTGCCCGCCTTCGCCGGTGGTGGGCTCGGCCGGATGCTGGTGCAGGGGGTCGCCCGGGACCTGACCAAGCGTGGGATCAAGGCGATCGAGGCGTTCGGCGACGCGAAGTTCGGCGACGCCGCCGACCCGGCCGGCGCCTGCGTGGCGCCCGCTGACTTCTTCCTCTCGGTGGGCTTCAAGACCGTCCGTCCGCATCCCCGTTTTCCCCGGCTGAGGCTGGAGCTGCGTACGGCGTTGAGCTGGAAGTCGGACGTCGAGTACGCGCTGGAGAAGCTGCTCGGCTCGATGAGCCCGGAGTCGCTGCTGCGCCCGGTCCGCCCCACCCCGGCCACCCGTTCCGCCGCCGGCTGACCGGTCCGCGTCAGTCGACCACGGTGCCTGCGGCGACCGCCGCCCGAAGCTCACTCACGTCGATCGAACCGGTGGGCACGTCGCGCTCGATCGGCAGGTACATCCGCTGCACCGCCGCCACGATCGCCTCCACCACTTTGTCCCGGAACCGGGGGTCGACCAGCCGCTCCCGGTCCGACGGCGAGGTCAGGTAACCGACCTCGACACGTACCGCCGGCATCCGGGTGAGCCGCAGCAGATCCCACGCCTTGGCGTGGGTACGGCAGTCGCGCAGCCCGGTACGGGCGACGATCTCCCGCTGGACCAGCCCGGCGAGCCGCTCTCCGGTCGCCGAGGTCACCCCGTTGTCGGTGCCGTAGTGGTATGTCGCGACCCCTTCGGCGGCCGGGTTGGCGTGCCCGTCGGTGTGCAGTGAGATGAACACGTCGGCGCCGAGCGAGTTGGCCAGCTGTGCCCGGTCGATGTCGGGCAGGCAGGTCTCCGGCGCCGGCCCGCGGGTGAGCTGCACCCGTACGCCCGACGCGGCGAACCGCCCCTCCAGCCGGCTGGCCAGATCGTGCACCAGGTCCGCCTCGGTCCAGCGCAGCAGGCCGTCCGGCACCACCACGCCCGGGTCGGTGCCGCCGTGGCCCGGGTCGATCACCACCGTCCGGCCGACCAGCGTCGGGCCGGACTGCCGGATGGCGTCCGACTCGCGCAGCCATTGCGGCCGGCCGCCGACCACCTTGCGTCCGAGCCGGCGCAGGGCGCCCATGGTGTGCGGGCCGCAGGTTCCGTCCGGAGTCAGCCCCACCTCACGCTGGAACTGGGCCACCGCGCGGGACGTGCGTACGCCGTAGATGGCGTCGGCCCGGCCGACGTCGTACCCCATCTCCAGCAGCCGTTCCTGTAGCGACCGGACGTCCTCGCCGGTGAGCGGGACCGGCACCGCGTGATAGAGGGTCCGGGCACCGAGGCGCCACCGGGCGGCGTCGAGCGCCCGCCAGGTCTCGGCGCCGACCCGGCCGTCGACACTGAGCCCCCGGGACTGCTGGAACGCCCGTACGGCCCGCTCCGTGGCCGCGTCGAACTCGTCGTGGTACGGGCCGGTCGCCTTGGAGAGGAGGTCGAGACCGGTCAGCACCGCACGGATCTCGGTCACTGCGGGTCCCCGGTCACCGGGACGGATCGGACGCACGCACGACCCCCTCTGCACGGTCGGTGGCTGGCCGGGCCCGTCGGCGGCGCGTGCCGGCACCACGACGGGGACCAGGTGCTCACCGGCGTCCGGCGGCCCCCGGATTCGAGGTTATGCGCTGCGCGATCGGTAGGGGTGGTGGGCCGGGAAAAAGGCGTCGACCCCGTACCGGTGGTCCCGGTACGGGGTCGACGGTGGCCTGAGCGCCGGGGTCAGAGCGCCGACTGGATCAGTTTGACCAGCTCACCCTTGGGCTTGGCACCCGCGATCGACTGCACCGGCTCGCCGTTCTTGAACACGGTGAGGGTCGGTACCGACATCACGCGGTAGGTGCGTGCGGTCTCCGGGTTCTCGTCGATGTTGAGCTTGACGATGCTGACCTGGTCGCCCATCTCACCGGCGATCTCCTCCAGCAACGGCGACACCTTGCGGCACGGCCCGCACCACTCGGCCCAGAAATCCACCAGGACCGGCTTGTCGGACTTGAGCACGTCGGCGGCGAAACTCGCGTCGGTGACCGACTTGGTTGCTCCCACTGTTGACCCCTCCTCCGGGATGTGTCTCGTTCAGCCTTCAGAGCGACTGGCGCACCGCCCTATTGCCAGTCGCTCTTAGGCAGCGTGGCGATGAAGCGCTCCGCGTCCAGGGCGGCCGCGCAGCCGGTGCCGGCCGCGGTGATCGCCTGCCGGTACGTGTGGTCGACCAGGTCCCCGGCGGCGAAGACACCGGGGATGCTGGTCCGGGTGCTGGGCGACTCGACCTTCACGTACCCCTCGCCGTCCAGCTCCACCTGCCCGCGGAACAGCTCGCTGCGCGGGTCGTGCCCGATCGCCACGAACACGCCGGTGACGTCGAGCACCTTGGCCTCGCCGGTGTGCACGTTGCGCACCCGCACGCCGGAGACCTTGCCGTCCGCGCCGAGGATCTCCTCGATCACGGTGTTCCACTCGACCTTGATCTTGTCGTTGCCCAGCGCCCGCTCGGCCATGATCTTGCTCGCCCGGAACGAGTCCCGGCGGTGAATGATGGTGACCGACTCGGCGAAGCGGGTCAGGAAGCTGGCCTCCTCCATCGCCGAGTCGCCACCTCCGACCACCACGATGTGCTGGTTACGGAAGAAGAAGCCGTCGCAGGTGGCGCAGGAGGAGACCCCATGGCCGAGGTACTCCTGCTCGCCCGGTACGCCGAGCGGGCGCCAGGCGGAACCGGTGGTGAGGATGACCGCCCTGGCCTGGTAGGCGGTCTCGCCGACCCAGACGGTGCTCAGCGCGCCGGGGTGGCCGGTGTCGACCAGCTCGACCCGGGTGACGTCGTCGGTCAGGAACTCGGCACCGAACCGCTCGGCCTGCTTGCGCATGTTGTCCATGAGCTCGGGGCCGAGGATGCCGTCCGCGAAACCGGGGAAGTTCTCCACCTCGGTGGTGGTCATCAGCGCGCCGCCGGACTGCACACCCTCGATGACCAGCGGCTTGAGGTTGGCACGCGCCGCGTAGACCGCCGCCGTGTAACCGGCCGGCCCGGAGCCGATGATGACCAGGTTGCGGACCTCGTCCACTGCCATCTCCCAATCCTGTTGACTGTCGCCACCGGCGTACCCGCCGATGGCGATCCGAGTGCCGACGCGGCGGCATCTGCTGTGCAGAACATCATCGTACGAACCGGGGATTCCCGAGCCGGTCATCCGGTGGGTCACGTCACGTGGACGGCCAAACGTACGGTGACTGTCGATTCACCCTACCCGCGTACGGTAGCGGGCGTCCGAGCCGGACCCGGGGACACCACACTCAGGCCCGCTGACCCACGCCCAGTTCGCTCCGGAGCCATCCGTGAAGCGGACCACCAGCGCCGGGCGCCCCTGGAAGCGGGCGTAGTCGACCACGTCGAAGACCAGCGGCTCACTGCCGTGTTCGGTGCTGATCTCGGCCAGGCACACGCTCAACGCCGTCTGGTCGCCGAGGCGGGCCAGGTCACCCGGGGCGGCGAGGCGCCCGCCCTCCACGCTGACCTCCGGCTCCATCTTGGTGGCGAAGGGCTGGACGGGCGGCTCCTTCGTAAGCGCCTCAGGCGTGTAGTCCGTGCCGGTGAGTTGCGGCGGACCTGCAATCCGGAAGGGCGCCGCGGCGCTCACCGCGGACCGGTCCGGCTCGCCGGCCGCTGCCCGCTCACTGGAGTCGCTGGAGTTCGCCTCGGGTACGACCGGGCTCTCGTTCCGCTCGCTGAGCGCGGTGCCCGTCGCCGCGTCATCACCCCGGTCGGGTCGGGACAGCTGGAGGGCGCCCAGCCCGACGACCGCCATGGCCGCGAGCGCGACCGGACCGGCCACCCGGGCCCAGCGGCGCCGACGCCGGGCAGGTCGGCTCGGGACGCTCCGCTCCTGTCCCGGCCGTACGGTGCCGCCGGGGCGCCTGGGCCCGCCGAGCGGCTGTGCCGGCACCACGGCTGGCTTCTCGCCGACCGAGGCCGGGTCGGGATCATTAGTGGATTCGACGACGGCGGCCTCGGTCGCCGGTACGGACCTCTCGCCCACCCCGGCCAGGTCGTGGTCGCCAGGATCGGCCTCGCCGGCCTCGGCGGACAGAATGCCCGCCGTCTCCGGAAGGTCGGCGGCGTCCAGCGCGGCGAGGATCCGGTCGGCGAGCGCCGGCGGCATCTCCGGTGCCATCCCGCCCCACTCGGCCAGCTCGGCGCGAACACCGTCAACGGCCGGGGCGAGCAGGGCGTGGGCCTGCGCCCAGGCCGGATCCTGCGCGACGAGCCGAGCGACCTCGGCCTCCTCGGGGGTGCCGTCCAGCGCGCCGCCGAGGTAGTCGGCGAGCAGGTCGTGGTCGACCCCGCTGAACTCCCCGGTACTCACGCTTCCTCCTGGTTGGCATCCGGCCGGGACCGTCCCGACCCCGATCGGACGCTCTGCGGCGCTCGTGGGTTCCCGCGGGTGAACCCCGACACGTCCGGGGCGTCGGCGGGCGCCTGCTCGCCTCCGGACCGCAGGTGGCCGAGCAGGACAGCCAGCCGGGCCCGGCCCCGGGCACACCGGCTCTTGATCGTCCCCTCGGCCACGCCGAGGATCCGCGCGACCTCCGAGACCGGGTACCCCTGCACGTCCACCAGGACGAGGGCGGCCCGCTGCTCGACCGGGAGCGCGGCCAGGGCGTCGCGGACGACCATCGCGGTGTCGTGGTCGCCTACCGGTGCGGCCGGCTCGACCCCGCCGGTGCCGGAACCGTCGTCCGTGTTGTGGGTCCCGTCGGGCAGCGGCACCGTGGGATGGGCCTGCCGGCGGCGGATCCGGTCGAGGCAGGCGTTCACCACGATCCGGTGCAGCCAGGTGGTGACGGCCGAGTCGCCCCGGAACCGGCCGGCGGCGCGGTGGGCGGAGAGCAGCGCGTCCTGGAGCGCGTCGGCGGCCTCCTCACGGTCGCCGAGCGTACGCAGTGCCACCGCCCAGAGTCGGTCCCGGTGCCGGTGGAACAGCTCGGCGAATGCGTCCCGGTCACCGGCGGCATGGGCGTGCAGCAGGTCGAGGTCGCTGACCGGTACGCCGGCCGTTCGGTCCTGGCCGGCAGCGCGTCCGTCGCGCAACTCCATCACCAGGTCCAGTGGGTGTGCCGCTCGCTCATGACCCCTGGACCGTGATCTCCTGGACACCGATCTTGTAGCCGTTCCCGCTCGCGGGCAGGTCGGTGATCCAGAACAGCAGGTACCGGTACTTCTGGTCAGCGTCGAAGCCGTTGAACGTCATCGTGGTGCCGTCGTGCTCCTCAAAGGGCTGCCCGATCCGGTTCTTCAGGTACGCCGTCAGGATCTGGTCGTCGCCCGTGCCGGACGACGGGGCGTCGATGGTGCCGGTGAGCAGCTCGGCGGAGGCACCGGTGTCGGAGAGGTTCACCTGCACCGACTTGATGCTGTGCTCGGTGCCGAGGTCGATCCAGACACCCATGCCCCGCTTGATGTTGCCGAAGTTACTGCGGGTGTAGGTCTGCGTTGACCAGCCAGCGTCCCGGTCGCCGTCGAAGACCTTCTCGGCGTCGCGTACCTCGGCGCGGTCCCGACTGTCCGGATCGATGATCCGAGCGTCGCTGATCTTCAGGTTCCGGGTGACGGGCGCCGACGGCTTGTCCTCGCTCGCTGGCGCGCTGGTGGTGGGGGCGGCGACCGGGTTGGTCTGGGGATCGTCGTCGTCGCCGCCCAGCATGCTGATGCCGATGAGTAGGCCGACCAGGGCCACCGCCAGGAGGCCGGCGATGCCCACGGCGACCTTGCGTCCACCTGCGGCGGCCAGCGGGGACGGCTCGTCGCCGGGCTCGGCGGCGAAGCGCAGCGGGCCGCTGTTGTCGAGGTACTCGTCCTCGGCGGGTACGTCGAGCCGGGCCAGTTCCGCCGCCAGGACGTCCGACGGCGGCGGTGCGATCTCGGCGTCGAGCAGGTCCATCGTGAGATCGTCGAGGTAGGCCGGCACCCCGGCCCGGACCTGCCGCGGAGCCGCCACCGCGCCAGCGGCGTCCCGCATCGCGTCGGGGATGGCTGCTCGCCCGTGCCCGGCGGTGGCACCCCGAAGCGGTGCTTCGGTGTGCGGCCAGTAGCCGGTCAGG
Organism: Micromonosporaceae bacterium KJ-029; assembly: GCA_005402585.1. Lineage (GTDB taxonomy): Bacteria > Actinomycetota > Actinomycetes > Mycobacteriales > Micromonosporaceae > Micromonospora. Next base: position 548,268 of record BIFP01000068.1, read on the forward strand.
GCGAAGTAGAGGAGCCCGCCGACCGCCCGGATGTCGCTCTCCTGGCTGTCGGCACCGTCGGTACGGGCGTCCGCCAGCACCACCCGGCCGTCATCACTGATCATTACCGTGCCCGGGTGCACGTTGCCGTGCACCATGCCGGTGGCGTGGACGGCGGCCAGCGCGCTGGCGACCGAGCTACCGACGGCGGTGGCCCGTCCGCCGTCGAACGGCCCGTCCGCGACAAGTTCCCGCAGCGACTGCCCGTCGACCCATTCGCGTACCACGTAGGCCCGCTCAGCCTCGTCGATCGCGTCATAGACGCCGACCAGGTTGGGGTGGATGACCCGACTGGCCGCGACGGCGGCCTGGAGCATCTCGGTGGCGGAATCGCCACCCGGGTAACGCAGCACGACCGCGACGGGCCGACGCAGCACGACATCGACCCCGCGCCAGACCAGCCGGCCCGCGCTGTCGTTGTTGATGTGCTCGACCAGTTCGTAACGCTCGGCGAGGATCTCACCGGCCGTGGGAGCACCGAAGGTCATGACCGGCGGAGTGGTCTCGTCCGCGTCCTGACCCTCGCCGACCTGGGTCACCCGTCCTCCCTCGGTGATCGTGTCGATCGATGGACCCGCGCTGCTGGGCATGTGACTTCCCGCTCCGCCTTCGTCTGGCACCGGCCGACCGGCCTCCAACGTGGCGCGCCGGTTCCTGCCGTACCCGTCGAGTGCGACCTTACCTGGGTTGGTGGTCTCCCCGACATGTCATCTTCCCGCCGTGACCGGCGGAGGAGTTCGGAGTCGGGCGGAGTCGTCCGGTTACGACCGTTGTCGGCCACGTTGCTGGCACATGTACTAGCCAATCTAGATGCTGCCCACAACCGGCGTCCGCTGGGGCGGCGCAGGGTGTGACGGGCGGGTTCGGGCGTCAGCCGGTTTCCCGTCGAAAGGCTGGCCACACTTGGCCATCCGGTTGGTTATCCACAGGCTGACCCGGCAGGTGAGCGGCGACGCGCGGAGTTATCCACAGGCGAATCCCCAGCCTGGTGATCCCCAGTCACTCTGGGTGCATCTCGCCGTCGTCGCTGATCAGCGACCGAGTCGGCGGCGGACCATACCGACCACCTCGGTGATCTCGGAGATCCGCAACACGGTGGCCAGGCCGAGGTACGTGCCACCGATCACCGCACCGCCCACCACCAGTTGCACGATCGCCTGCGCCCGCGTCGGCGTGTCACCGCCGGGCAGCAGGGCGACCACCAGCAGGCCGACCAACGCGGCACCGAGCGCGGCGACCACCACCCGGCCCAGGGTACGAGCGATCGCGCCGAGGCCGATCCGGCCCACCCTGGGCCGCAGCAGCCAGGCCGAGGCGATGGCCGCGGCCAGGTACGACACCGTGTTGCCAATCATCATCCCGGCGCCGGCGAAGCTCGCCGAGAAGGCCAGGTAGAGCAATATCTGCACGATGACGCGGAGGGCCACCACGGGGATGTTGATCAGTGCTGGGGTGCGCGTGTCGGGCAGCGCGTAGAAGGCAAAGGTGAACAGCTGACTGATCGCGAACGGAACCAGTCCAATCGCCGCGACCAGCAGTACGGCCGACGTGGCCAACGCGTTCTCCGCGGTGAAGGCTCCGTAACGGAAGACCACCACCGAGATCGGTGCGGCCAGCACGGCGTAGCAGACCGCGATCGGTGCGAGCACGGCGCTGACCGTCCGGGTACCCCGACTCAGGTCGCTGGTGAAGTCGCGGAATCGAGCGTCGGCCGCTGCGGCGCTCATCCGTGGCATCAGCGCCGTGATGATCGAGACGGCGATGATGCCGTGCGCCATCATCAGCAGCAGGAACACGTTGTTGTAGATCAGCAGACCGGCGTTGTCCTCACCGGCCGCTCTGGTGAGCAGGTTGACCACCACGAAGAGGCCGAGCTGGTTGATCGCCACGTAGCAGAACATCCAGCCGCCGAGCTGGCCCAACTCGCGCAGCCCCAGGGCCCGGAAGTCGAACCGCAGCTTCCACCGGAAGCCGACCTTGCGTAGCGCCGGGAGCAGTCCGGCGGCTTGCACCGCCACGCCGAGCAGCGTCCCCCCGCCGATGAGGAGAATCTGGTTCAGGCCCACGTCGGCGGGCTGCCGGGCCTGGGCACCGAAGAAGAGGATGTAGAGGCCGAACGTGGCGATGGCCACCAGGTTGTTCAGGATGGGCGCCCACATCGGCGCCGCGAAGTGGCCCCGAGTGTTCAGTACGGCTGCGATCAGCGCGCTGATTCCGGTGAAGAACAGCATCGGCAGCATCAGGTACGACAGCTTGGTGACCAGGCCGGTGTAGTTGGCGTCCTTGCCGCTGGCGTAGATGCTGGTGAGTATCGGTGCCGAGGCCACCGCGATCAGCGCGGCCGCGGCGAGCGCCACCACCGCCAGGGTCAGCAGCCGCTGCGCGTACGCCTGCCCCTGGTCCGGGTCGGCTTTGCGCCGTCGGACCAGCACCGGGATCAGCACACTCGTCAAGATGCCGCCGAGGAGGAACTCGTACACCTGCTGCGGCAGGAACATCGCGGTCGTGAACGCGTTGCCGATCAGGTTGCCGAGGGCCGCACCGATCATGAGATTTCGGATGAAGCCGGTTCCCCGGCTGATCAGACTGCCGACCGCCATTACCGCGCTGTTGGCTGCGGCGCTGCTCTCGGCGACCTGCTCCTGAGGCGGCGCGACCGCCTCGGCCGCCGGCTGGTTCAGCGGCTCGGCGGAGATGAACGTGGCGCCGTCGCCCGGCCGGCCGCCGGGCGCTCCGCCCTGCTGGGCGTTAGCGCTGCGGTAGAGCCCGCCGCTCATCTGTGCCTCCAAGGGGTACGCCGGAGCCGGCACCGGCCCGCACGCCACAGACCTTAGTCAACCCGTGCCGTTACCCGCGCCCGGCGGACCCGATGCCGGTCAGGACCGATAGGCTGCTGATCCCATGTCCGAAGCCGCCGCATCCCACGCCACCGACCGCCGCGAACTCACCGCCGCGCAGCGCAACGCCGTCGCCGAACTGCTCCGGGTCTCCCCGGTCGCCGACGAGTTGGGCCGCCGCTTCGCCGCCGCCGGTCACGAACTGCACCTCGTGGGCGGTTCGGTACGCGACGCCCTGCTCGGCCGGCTCGGCGAGGACCTCGACTTCTGCACCGACGCGCACCCCGACCAGACGCTGGGCATCGTGCGCGGCTGGGCCGAGGCGATCTGGGAGACCGGCCGCGAGTTCGGCACCATCGGCTGCCAGCATGGCGGGCTGCGGCTGGAGATCACCACCTTCCGGGCGGAGTCGTACGACCAGGTCAGCCGTAACCCGGTGGTCGTGTACGGCACCAGCCTGGTCGAGGACCTGCGGCGGCGGGACTTCACCATCAACGCGATGGCGGTGAGCCTGCCCGAGCACCGGTTCACCGACCCGTACGGCGGCCTGGCCGACCTGGCCGCGAAGGTGGTGCGTACCCCCGGCACGCCCGCCGAGTCGTTCGGCGACGATCCGCTGCGGATGCTGCGGGCCGCCCGCTTCGCCGCGCAGCTGCGCTTCGCGGTGCATCCGGACGTGCATGCGGCGATGACCCGGATGGCGGCCGACCTGGACCGGATCACCGCCGAGCGGATCCGCGACGAGTTCACCAAGCTGCTCACCGGCGCCGACCCGATCACCGGCCTCCGGCTGCTGGTCGACACCGGCCTGGCCGAGCGCTTCCTGCCGGAGCTGACCGGTCTCAAGCTGGAGATCGACGAGCACGCCCAGCACAAGGACGTCTACGAGCACACCCTCACGGTGGTCCGCAACGCGATCTCGTACGAGGAGGACGGGCCGGACTTCATCCTCCGGATGGCCGCCCTGATGCACGACATCGGTAAGCCGGCCACCAAGGCGGTCGGCCCCGACGGGCGGGTCAGCTTCCACCACCACGAGGTGGTCGGTGCCCGGCTGACCAAGGCGCGGATGAAGGCGTTGCGATACCCGAAGGACATCACCGCCAAGGTAACCGGACTGGTCGCGCTGCACCTGCGCTTCTACGGGTACGGCCGGGGTGAGTGGACCGACTCGGCGGTACGCCGGTACGTGACGGACGCGGGCGACCTGCTGTCCCGGCTGCACAAGCTGACCCGGTCGGACTGCACCACCCGCAACCGGCGCAAGGCGGCCCAGTTGGCGGCGGACTACGACGCGCTGGAGGAGCGGATCGCCCGGATCGCCGCCGAGGAGGACCTGGCTCGGGTCCGGCCCGACCTCGACGGAAACGCGATCATGGAGCTGCTCGGCGTGCCGCCGGGGCCGATCGTTGGACGGGCGTGGAAGCACCTGAAGGACCTGCGGCTGGAGCGTGGGCCGCTGGACCGCGACACCGCCGAGGCCGAACTGCTGCGCTGGGCCCGCGAGGAGGGCCTCCTCAGCTGAGGACGGACGCTCGGCCTGATCGTCCATGGTGACCGCCTGCGTACCGGTCGTCCGTCCTATCTCGACGGTGGCTACGACGAAACGCCAACGTTTCGACCGAACGGTTGACCCTGATCGTTGCCCGCTTCATTCATGATGTTGGGGCGTCTCCGCTCGCCGTCAGCTGCTGAAGCGGGACGTTTCCATTGTCGGTCCGACCGCCCGCCGGGCATGGTCGACGATCAACGGGGAGATCATCTAGTGAAACGCCGTGGCGTACTGCGCCGCTCGGCGGTGGCGGGGCTCGCCCTCGCCACTGCCTCGTCCATCTTCACAGTCGCCGCCAGTGGTGTCGCCGCAGCCGAACCGTCGGAGCGATCGCACCCCGAGGTTCGCGGCAGCGCGAGCTCCAGCGTGGTGCCGGACCGCTACATCGTCGTCCTCAAGGACCAGCGGGCCTCGTACAGCAGCCTCCGGGCCACCGCCTCGGCGCTCACCCGAGCCAACGGTGGCACCGTCGGGCAGGTGTTCGGCAACGCGCTCGGTGGCTACTCGGTCACCATGAACCAGCGGCAGGCGGAGAAGCTCGCGGTGAACCCGGCCGTGGCCTACGTCGAGCCGGTACGGCGGATCACGGCCAGTGCCACCCAGACCAACCCGCCGTCCTGGGGTCTGGACCGGATCGACCAGGCCTCGGCCAAGCTGAACAAGTCCTACAAGTACCCGAACACCGGCAGCAAGGTGACCGCGTACATCCTGGACACCGGCATCAATCTCAAGCACCAGGACTTCGGTGGCCGGGCCAGCTTCGGTTTCGACGCCTTCAACCCACCGCCTTCGCCCACCCCCACCCCTACCCCCACCACGCCGCCTACCACCTCGCCCAGCCCGACGCCCACCGTCTCCCCAACCCCCACCTCGGAGCCCACTCCGGACCCGACGTCCGAGCCCACCCCCACCCCGACTCCCGACCCGACGTCCGAGCCCACCGTCACCCCAGGTCCCACGGAGCCCGGCGACCCCGGCAGCCTCCAGGCCAACGCGAACGGGGACTGCAACGGTCACGGCACGCATGTGGCCGGCACGGTCGGTGGCAACAAGTACGGTGTGGCCAAGGAAGTCAAGCTCGTCGACGTGCGGGTGCTCGACTGCAAGGGCCAGAGCACGACTGAGAAGGTCATCGCCGGCGTCGACTGGGTCACCGCGAACGCGAAGAAGCCGGCCGTAGCAAACATGAGCCTCGGTGGTCCGGCGTCCAAGGCGCTCGACGACGCGGTGAAGCGGTCCATCAACTCCGGCGTCACCTACGCGGTCGCCGCCGGCAACGGCGATGACTACAACGACGCGATTGACGCCTGCAAGGAGTCGCCGGCCCGGGCACCGGACGCGATCACCGTAGGTGCCACCGACCGCGTCGACATGCGGGCCTGGTTCTCGAACTACGGCAAGTGCCTCGACGTGTTCGCCCCCGGGGTGGGCATCGTCTCGGCGCGGCACGACAACAACACCGGCAGCGTGTTGAAGAACGGCACCTCGATGGCCGCCCCACACGTGGCCGGCGCCGCAGCCCTGCTGCTGCACACCAACCCGACGTGGAAGCCGAAGCAGGTTCGCGACCGGATCGTCACCACCGGCATCGCCGGCGCGGTGTACGACACGAAGGGCTCGATCGACCGGCTGCTGACGGTCGGCTCGGTCACCCCCGCCCGCAGTGGGTACGGCTTCAAGGCCAACTCCAACGGCAAGTTCGTGACCGCCGCCAGCACCACGAAGGCGCTGGTCAACAACGGCAAGAGCCTGGGTACCGCGCAGCGGTACGACATCGTCAACGCCGGCAGCGGCCTGGTCGCGCTGCGTTCCAAGGCCACCGGCCGGTACGTGGTCGCGCCGAGCAAGGGCACCAAGCCGCTGATCGCCAGCCACAAGACGATCGTCACCTCGGGCAAGTTCACGATCGTGAACCACCCCGACGGTACGGTCAGTCTCAAGGCGAAGATCAACGGGAAGTACGTCACCGCGCCGAAGTCCGGCACCTCGTCGCTGAAGGCCAGCAAGACCAGCGCCGGCACGTCGGAGAAGTTCACCATCGACGCGCCCGCCCCGGTGATCAGCATCAAGTCGAAGGCCAACGGCAAGTACGTCGTGGCCGGCAGCAAGCCACTGATCGCCAGCAGCAAGACGGTCACCAAGGCGGCGAAGTTCGAGATCGTGAACCGGGGTAACGGCTTCTTCGGGCTGAAGGCCCTGGCCAACGGCAAGTACGTGACCGCCGCGAGCAAGGGCACCAAGCCGCTGATCGCCAGCAGCAAGTCGCTGGGTGGCTGGGAGATCTTCGACTTCTGGTCGTACAACGGCGACGGCACCATCCTCCTCCGGGCCAGCAACGACAAGGTTGTATCCGCCGGCTCGGCAGGTACCAAGCAGCTGATCGCGAACAAGAGTCTCGCAGCGAAGATCGGCAACGGCGAGAAGTTCACCGTCTCGGCCGCCTGAGATCCAGCACGATTCATCCGGCGCCCGCCGGAGCACCCGAATCCTCGGGGCTCCGGCGGGCGCTGCCGCTTTCGCGGTCTCCGGCCGGGCGAGGCCGCCGCCCGGCTTGTCGGTCGTCCGGGAGACAATGACGGCATGCGCTGGACGGTGCTCGACTCGCCGATCGGGGATTTCTCCGTGGCAACCATCGGTGGCAGCGTCTGCGGTGCCCATTTCGGCCCGGTCGAGAACGCCACCGCCGACCCGCTCGACGAGGTGTCCCAGCGGGCAGTGGCGGAGTTGCGGGCGTACTTCGCCGGGGAGTTGACCGAGTTCGAGGTGCCGGTGACGGTGCCGCGCGGTTCCGAGTTCGAGCGGGCGGTGTGGCGGGAGATGACCCGCATCCCGTACGGCGAGACGCTGACCTACGGCGAGGTGGCCCGGCGGGTGGGTGACCCCGGTGCGGCCCGGGCGGTCGGCGTGGCCTGCAACCGCAACCCGATTCCGGTGATCGTGCCGTGTCACCGCATCATCGGTGCCGGCGGAAAGCTGGTCGGTTTCGGTGGCGGCCTGGACCGCAAGGTCAAGCTGTTGGAGCTGGAGGCTCGCGTCGCCCTGCAACGCGCCTGGTCCTGACCGCAAGGAGTGGTGGAGACGGAGCGAGGGCCGGGTCCGTGTGGACCCGGCCCTCGACGGTGCCGACGGCGGGCGTCAGCCCGCGCTGGCGGTTGTACCTCAGCGCTCGATCTCGCCGGCGATGAACGCCTCGACGGCGGCGTGCGCGTCGTGGTCGGCGTACTGCATCGGCGGGGACTTCATGAAGTACGACGAGGCCGACAGGATCGGGCCACCGATCTTCCGGTCCAGGGCGATCTTCGCGGCGCGGACGGCGTCGATGATGACACCGGCCGAGTTCGGCGAGTCCCACACCTCGAGCTTGAGCTCGGCATTGAGCGGGGTGTCGCCGAACGAGCGACCCTCCAGGCGGATGTACGCCCACTTGCGGTCGTCCAGCCACGGCACGTGGTCGGACGGGCCGATGTGCACGTCGCTCTTGGCCATCTCGTGCGGCACCTGGGAGGTCACCGACTGGGTTTTCGAGATCTTCTTCGAGACCAGCCGGTTGCGCTCCAGCATGTTCATGAAGTCCATGTTGCCGCCGAAGTTGAGCTGGTACGTGCGCAGCAGCTCGACACCCCGGTCCTCGAACAGCTTGGCGAGGGCCCGGTGCACGATGGTCGCGCCGACCTGGCTCTTGATGTCGTCGCCGACGATCGGCAGACCGGCGTCGGTGAACTTCTGCGCCCACTCCGGGTCGGAGGCGATGAAGACCGGCAGGGCGTTGACGAACGCGCAGCCGGCGTCGATCGCGGCCTGGGCGTAGAACTTGTCGGCCTGCTCCGAGCCCACCGGCAGGTAGGAGACGACGACGTCGACCTGGGCGTCCCGCAGCGCCTTGGCCACGTCGACCGGCTCGACGTCCGACTCCTCGATGATCTCGCGGTAGTACTGGCCGAGACCGTCGAAGGTCGGCCCGCGCTGCACGGTGACGCCGGTCGGCGGCACGTCGCAGAGCTTGATGGTGTTGTTCTCGCTGGCGACGATCGCCTCAGCGAGGTCCATGCCCACCTTCTTGGCGTCTACGTCGAACGCCGCGACGAACTGCACGTCCGAAACGTGGTAGTCGCCGAAGGTGACGTGCATGAGACCCGGGACGCGGTCGTTCGGGTCGGCGTTCCGGTAGTACTCGACGCCCTGCACGAGGGACGAGGCGCAGTTACCCACACCGACGATGGCGACGCGGACGGAGCCCATCGCGTGTGCCTCCTTCTTTTTTGTCACGGCCGCTCTTTCCTGGTCTCTCCAGGCGGAGGCGGGCTGTTGTCTTCTCGTCGGCCGCCGGCCGTCCCGTCGTGCGGGACCGTCGGGGCACGGCCGGAGCGCTCGTTGGCGATGAGCTCCTCCAGCCAGCGGACCTCGCGCTCACAGGCCTCCAGGCCGTGGCGCTGCAACTCCAGGGTGTACGCGTCGAGGCGCTCGGCCGCCCGGCCCAGCATGTCGCGAAGGCCCTCGCGACGTTCCTCGATCGTGCGGCGGCGACCTTCGAGGATCCGAAGGCGGGTCGCCTGGTCGGTTCGGGAAAAGAACGCGAAGTGCACACCGAAGCCGGTGTCGCCGTACGTCTCCGGCCCGGTCTGTGCGATGAGCTGGGCGAAGCGTTCCTTGCCCTCCGCGGTGATGGTGTAGACCACCCGACCTCGTCGGCTGGTCAGCGCGGGAACCTCCTCGGCGGTGGCGGGTGTCTCGGCGGCCTCGGCGATCCAGCCCGCAGCCTGCAACCGGCGAAGGGTCGGGTAGAGCGAGCCGTAGCTGATCGCAGCCCGGATCGCCCCGAGCTTGGCGGTGAGCTCCTTGCGCAGCTCGTAGCCGTGCATCGGGGCCTCCTGCAGCAGGCCGAGGATGGCGAGTTCGAGCATTGGCCATCCTCCCTTTACCCTGTGCGTGGAGTGCTAACCGCCGCGATGTATCGGACCGATACATCGCACCGTAGCGTCTCCCTCTGGTCGGGGCAAACCCCCGGTTCCGGCGTGCCTCGGTAACGGATCGTCACGGTGGTCGCCTCGTCAGACGAGACCGCGTACCCTTTGCCGCATGCGTACGCAGCGCCAGGTCGTCGACTACTCGCTCCGGAAGCGAGCGGCGCTGCGTGAGCTCCTCGCTGGGCGTGTCGGCACGTACGACCTGTGTGACGCGTCTCCGTACCTGAAGAACGCGGCTCGGTTCCACGGCGAGCCCACCGACCAGCGGTGTCCGATTTGCCGGAGCGAGAACCTGATCCACGTCCACTACATTTACGGGGACGAACTCAAGCAGTCCGCCGGCCAGGCCCGTACGGTGGCCGAGTTGTCGGTGCTGGCGATGACGCTGCGTGAGTTCCAGGTCTTCGTGGTGGAGGTGTGCCTCGGCTGTGACTGGAACCATCTCGTCGAGCAGTACCTGCTCGGGCGGGACGGGTTGACCGGTGGCGCGGACGGCGAGCCGGAGCATGAAACGCAGAGCGGCATGGCCGCCGCTGGTGGAATGAGTGCCCGGCGAAGGCGAGAGGCGCAACGGTGATTCGAGTTCGATCGGCCGGCCCCGGCCGAGCGGTGAACGGCCGGGGCAACCGACGACTCGTAAGTCTGAATAGCCCGAATGATTCGGATCTGATGCTGGCGTCGCGGCACCCCCGTGCCGTGCTCGCTGGTGTCGCAACTCACGGCAAACCGGTGGCGGCGCGATCGTGCCCCACCGCGACGGCAGGGTGTGAGGAATGAACTCGTACGGTGATCCCAGCTCCTCGCGCGGCCGGGCCCGGATTCCGGGCCAGGACGACCCGGGGCAGGTGGACGACGCGTACCGCCGCCCGGGTGGTGATCCGCGCGGAGTCAACTGGTCGACCGGACCGGACGCCGCCGGCTCGTCAGCCCGCGCCTCGGTCGGCGGGCGGGCCTCGGTCGGTGGCTCGGCGAGCGTGCCGCAGCGCGGCGGATCAGCCGGCTCGGCCTCGGTCGGTGGTGCCTCTGTCGGCCGTGCCGGACCCGGCCGCGCCTCGGTGCCGGTCTCCCCGGCCCCCGGCCGGGCCTCGGTGCCCGTCTCACCCGCCCCAGGTCGGGGTGGGCGCGCGTCGGTGCCGGTGAGCCCGGCGCCCGGCGGGCCGGCGGGCCGAGCCTCGGTCGGTGCCGCCGCCGTCGGTGCGGCGTCAGCGGGTCGGGCGAGCGTCGGCTCGGCGTCCGTGGGTGGCCGGGCCGCAGTGGCCCGGGCGAGCGTCGGCGGCCCCGGTGGCCCGGGCGGTCCTGGTGGGCCCGGTGGGCCGGCCGGCCCCGGCCGCGGTGGTCGCGATCCGGGCGCAGTGGCCCGAGCCCGCAAGCGCAAGCGGATGAACATGCTGATCGCCGGCTTCGCGGTCTTCATCATGCTGGCCGGCATCGGCGTGGTCGGGTTCACCTACTACTCGACCAACGTCGTGCTGCCCAAGGAGATCCCGCTGCCGCTCTCCACCACCGTCTACGCCAAGGACGGCAAGACCCTGGTGGCCAAGCTCGGCAACGAGAACCGCACCTTCGTCACCATCAACGACATCCCGCAGTACGTGCAGGACGCCGTCGCCGCCGCCGAGGACCGCAACTTCTACCGGCACTCGGGCGTCGACTACAAGGGCATCGCCCGGGCCGCGTGGAACAACCTCTCCGGCGGCGACAAGCAGGGCGCCTCGACCATCACCCAGCAGTACGCCCGCAACGCCTACGAGAACCTCCAGGACGACAGCTACGCCCGGAAGGTCAAGGAGGCGATCCTCGCCTCCAAGCTGAACGACCAGTTCACCAAGAAGCAGATCATGGAGAACTACCTCAACGTGATCTACTTCGGCCGGGGCGCGTACGGCATCGAGGCGGCGGCACAGACGTACTTCAACGTCAGCGCCAAGAAGCTCAACCCGGCGCAGGGCGCGGTACTCGCCGCTCTGATCAAGCAGCCCGACGCCAGCCCTACCCACCAGGGGTACGACCCGGAGAAGAACGAGGCCGAGGCGAAGGCCCGTTGGGAATACGTCATCAACGGCATGGTCGAGGAGGGCTGGCTCGACGCCCCGGGCAAGGAGAAGCGCCCGACCGAGTACCCGAAGGTCCAGAAGACCAAGAAGGACAACGGCTTCGGCGTCGGGACCCCGCGCGGCAACGTCGTCAACTACGTCCGTAAGGAGATGGAGGAGTGGGGCCTCTGCTCCAACTCTGGCGCGCCGGACAAGCCCAACTGCGTGGACGAGTTGCGCGAGGGCGGGTACCGGATCACCACCACCATCGACCCGAAGATGCAGAAGGCCCTCGAGGAGGCGGCCCAGGTGGGCCGTAAGGGCTCAATCTTGGATGGGCAGCCGAAGAACCTGATGGCCGCAGTGGTCTCCGTCGAACCGAAGACCGGCCGGGTGCTGGCCTACTACGGTGGCAACAGTGGTGTTGGCTTCGACTACGCGGGTCTGAACACCGATCCCAAGACTGGCGAAATCGTGGGTGGCCACCCGCCGGGTTCGTCGTTCAAGATCTACACCCTGGCGGCGGGAATCGACGCCGACATCTCGGTCAAGTCACACTGGGATGCCACCCCGTTCAAGCCGGAGGGCTACGCCAAAGAAATCGTCAATGCCGGCCGAGACATGCGGGGATCCTGCAGCAAGTGGTGCACGCTGCAGACCTCGACGGTGCTGTCGTACAACGTGCCGTTCTTCCACCTGACCGAGCAGATCGGCAGCGACAAGGTGGTCGACATGGCCCGCCGGGCCGGCGTCCGCACCATGTGGACCGTCGATCCGCCGAAGGCGTACGACCTGACCAAGAACAAGCCCAGCGAGCTTGCGCCGAGCAAGTTCGACCGGGTGGTCGGCTTCGGCCAGTACCCGATCACTGTGCTCGACCACGCCAACGGCCTGGCCACGCTCGCCAACAGTGGCAAGTACAACAAGGCACACTTCGTCCGTACGGTCGAGAAGCAGAACAAGGCCACCGGAAAGTGGAACAAGGTCCCCGGCACGGGCGAGAAGCTCAAGCCGCAGCAGGTGATCCGCCCGGAGGTCGCCGACGAGGTGACCGCGGTGCTCAAGGAGATCCCCGGCAAGAACAATGCCAGCCTGGCCAACCGCCAGGCGGCCGGCAAGACCGGTACCTGGGAGCACAACAACACCGATAAGAACGCGCACGCCTGGATGGTCGGCTACGACGAGAACGTGGCCACCGCGGTGTGGATCGGTAGCCGCGATCCGGAGAAGCCGGCCATCGTCAACAGTGGCGGCAGCAACATCAGCGGCGGCACCTTGCCCGCGCAACTGTGGAAGCGGTACATGGACGAGGCGCTCAAGGGCTACGACGCCAAGAACCTGCCGGACGTGACCGGGATCGGCGACGAGGATGCCGGCAACGGCGAGGAGCCCGCCCCGCCGCCCACGCAGCCCCAGTGCGACCCGGCGGACATCCTCTGCCTGTTGGGCGGCGGCAACAACGGCGGCAACAACGGCAACGGCAACGGCAACAACGGCGGTGGCAACCGCGGTGGCAGGGGCAACAACGGGGGCGGTAACACCATTCCCATCCCGGGCACACCTGACGACGGTGGCGGTGGTGGCGGCGGCGGATTGCTGCCACCGGGAACGACAAGCCGGGACTAGCTCTCGTCGACGCCGAGGGCGGCCGGACACCTTGTTCGGCCGCCCGCGGCGTTTCGCGTACCTGACGGCGACTTCGGCGATGGGCGCCGGCGAAGCCGTGGACGGATCCGCCCAGTCGTCGCAGTTTCGACTTCTACCCGGTCAACGGATACGGCAGGATGCTCGGTCATGAGCACCCAGTCGACGCCAGGCATCGATGGACCCGATGTCCCCGATCACCCGTCCCGCTCCGACGGCTTCGTCCGAGGGCTGTCCGGACTGATCGGCGGCCCGCTGGGTGACCACGCGGTCACCCGCGAGCGCCCGAGCGGCGGGGAACGCCGGTTCTGGACGGCCATGCGGATCGTCCTGGCGCTGACCTGCCTGACCCTCGCCCTGCACTGGGTCCAGAAGTCGCCCTGCCAGGACGGCGCGTGGGTGAACAACGAGCAGTACACCCGGTTCTGCTACACCGACGTGCTGGCGCTCTACTACGCCGAGCGGCTCAACGAGGGCGCTGTGCCGTACGCCGACCACCCGGTCGAGTACCCGGTGTTGACCGGTTATTTCATGGGAGCACTCGGGCTGCCGGTGCACGCGATCGGCGAGGGTAACCCCGGGATCAACCAGGGGCAGTGGTTCTACAATGCCAACGCACTCGTGCTCGGTGCGTTGGCGGTGGCCACGGTGGCGGTGCTCCTGGCGCTGCGCCGCCGACGACCCTGGGACGCTGCGCTCTTCGCACTCGCCCCCGCGCTGCTGCTCACCGCCACCGTCAACTGGGACCTGCTCGCCATCGGGCTGGCCGCGTTCGGGCTGTTGGCCTGGGCGCGCAGCCGACCCGCCCTGGCCGGAGTGCTGCTCGGGCTGGCTGGCGCGGCGAAGATGTGGCCACTGTTCATCCTCGGGCCGATTCTGGTGCTCGCGCTCCGTGCCGGACGCCTCCGGGCGGCCCTGACGGCGATCGGTACTGCGGTGGTGACGGTGGTGGCGGTGAACCTGCCGGTGGCGATCCCGTACCGGGAGAACTGGAACCGCTTCTTCGAGTTGAACACCGATCGGCCGATCGACTGGGGGACCCTCTGGTACATCGGGCGGTACCTGGACGGGAAGTTCGGTGAGCCCGGCAGCGCCGGCCCGTTCCAGTGGCTCGACGCCAACATCCCTACCCTGAACTATCTGTCGTACGCCCTGTTCGGACTGGCCTGTCTCGGCATCGGCGCGCTCGCGTTGCTCGCGCCGCGCCGGCCCCGGCTCGGCCAGCTCGCTTTCCTCGTGGTCGCCGCCTTCCTGATCTTCAGCAAGGTCTGGTCGCAGCAGTTCGTGCTCTGGCTGCTGCCGTTGATAGTGCTGGCCCGGCCCAAGTGGGGGGCGTTCCTCGCCTGGCAGGTCGCCGAGGTCTGCTACTTCGTCGCCTTCTACGGCGAACTGCTCGGCGCGCAGACGGGTCAGCCGGTCTTCCCGGAGGGCGTGTTCGTGCTGGCCGCGAGCCTGCGCCTGGTCACGGTGGTGGCGTTGTGCGTGCTGGTCGTACGGGAGATCCTGCACCCGGAGCGAGACGCGGTACGCCGCACCTACCTGGACGACCCGGACGGCGGCCTGCTCAACGGCACTGCGGACGCGCCCTGGCTGGACCGATGGCGAAGCCGCCGGACGACCACCGAGTCGTCCCCCGCCCCCGTTCCCACCGCCACCTAACCCAGCCGCCCGTCCCACCGCCCACTGACCCAAGACGCGCAAGTCCAAGACGGTCCCGGTGGCGTCGGGTTTGGCGGGGGAGCCCACCCGGCGCAGGGATCAAGCCTGACCGCCCGGAGCCGGGTGGGCTCCCCCGCCAAACCCCAACCTCAGCCACCCAACGGCTCAGAGACGGAAGACTACGACCGAGCCGATCTCCTCCCGGGTGATGCCCAGCCCGTCGAGCGGTGCGTCGACGCTGACCTCCCACGGCGTGCCGATGATCTGGTCTCGCAGGATCAGCACGTTGTGTACGCCGAGGGTGCGCAGGTAGTCGACGCTGGTCTGGTCGGGGAAGGCCATCGTCACCCGGCGTACGTCGTCCAGTTGGCGCGGGGTGAAGCCGCTGCCCCCGTTGACGATGTCCTGGAACCGTGTGGTCGACCAGAGCATCACCGGCTGGTCGTGGTTCTGCCCGCTGGGCAGCACCAGCAACGGACCGTCGACCGTACGCATCGCGGCCGGCTGCGGCGGCACCATCGGGTGCGGCGTGGTGTTCGTCCCCTCGGCGATGACCAGCATCAGCGGCACCAGGGTGGCCAGGCGCAGCCACGGGCTCGGCCAGGACGGGATGCGCTCGGCCGAGATGTCCCGGACCCGTTCGGCAAATGCGCTGACCGCGCCCGCCGCGAGCAGACCGAGCAGCAGCGTGGCCCACAGCATGAGCCGGCCGGGCGTACGGATTCCGCTCCAGCCGGGCAGGTACTCGAAGAGCGGTACGTAGCTGAAACGGCCGCCGAAGAACTCGGTGCCCATCGCCAGCGTCATCGCCACCAGTACGCCGGCGAGCAGCAGCAGGCGTTGGCGGACCGTCCAGATCGAGAAGAACAGACCGCCGGCGGCCAGCGCGTAGAGCACGAAGCCCGGCAGCAGCGTCATCTCCGGATGCCAGGGCAGGATCGCGCGGGCCCCCTCGTGTAAACCGCCCCACACGCGTGACTCGGCGGGGGCGGTGACGAAGCCGCTCGCCGGAGGCGAGAAGACGGCGATGTCGCCGATGGTCCGTTCCGCGTGCGGATGCAGTTGCGTGACGGTGAAGTACGGGATGGCCATCAGGACACCCACCCCGGCGAAGATCAACCCGCCGATCAGGTCGGCGACGAACAGGCGCTGACCGAAGGGCCGCTTGACCCGCCAGAAGATCCGTTTCGCGTACCAGACGAGCGCGGCCACGAGCACGGTGCCGGCGAGGAAGTACGCGAACGGCAGGCCGATGCCGAAGCCGAGGCTGAGCTGCCAAGCCGCGACCAGCCAGCCCGCGTACACCCAGCCGTCGTGTCGGCGCTCGGGTCGATAGCCGTACCGCAGCGACCAGCCGTGCCCCCGGGCGAGCATCGCCAGTGCCAGCGGGATAGCCCCGTTGGAGACCACGTGCAGGTGACCGGCCTGGGCCAGCAGCCACGGCGCGTAGGTGTAGCTGACCCCGGCCACCGCGGACCCGATCCGCTTCGCGCCGAGCTGCCGGGCGAGCACGTACGCGCCGAACGTGGCGAGCGCGTGCGCCAACACGAACATGATGTTGTAGCGGAGGATGGCGGCCTCGGGGCCGGTACCGATCATGCCGGCCGGGGCGTACCCGAGCAGGGTGTCGGAGAAGGCGAAGCTCCACCGTTCCGGGAAGAACGCGTTGGCGTGCCACAGCTGAGCCGGATCGGTCAGCAGGATGTGCCCGGACCAGGCCATCTGCCACGCCTGAAGGCTCGGGTCCCAGTAGTCCTGCGGCAGCGTGTGCCGGGCGTACTGCAGCGTCGGCCAGGTCATCAGCACGGCCAGCGCCAGCGAAGCGAAGGCCGCCAGGGTCCACTCGTGGATCAGGAGCCGGCCGAACCAGCGGGCGAGCCGCCCGTACCAGGTGGGCACCGGCTCGGGCGCGGGCCCGAATGCGGCCCACCGATCCGGCTTGCTGCCGGTGCTCTCGCCGTCCGCCTGGTCACCGGCCTGATCCGTGGCGTTGCCGGTCGCAACCTTGTCCTTCTTGCCGGCCTTGTCCCCGCTGTCGTCGCCGGCCTCGGCCGAGTCGGCCTTGTCGTTGCCGGCCGTCTCCTTGCCGGTGTTCTTCTGGCTGGTCCCGTCGTCGCCGGTGTTCTTCTCGCTGGTCCCGTCGTCGCTGGCGGTCCGCGTGCTGGTCCGTTCCTCACCGGTCCTGCCCGCGTCGGCCGGCCCTCCGCTGGCCGGTTCCTCGTCGGCGTGGCCGCTCGCCCTGCCCGCATCGCCCGCCCCGGCTTCGCCGCCCGCCCTGCTCGCGCTGCCGGCCGGGTCCGGGTCGCGGTGGCCTGGGTCCGGGCCGGTGTCGCCGGCCTTCGCGCCGTCGGGCGTCGGGTCGCCTTCGGCCCGCGGTTGGCCGGGGATCGGGTGCGGGCCGCTGGAGGCGGACTGGTCCGTGGTCATGCCGCCGACGTCTCCCCAGCGAGTTGCCCGCGCAGGAAGGCGATGTCGCCGCTCTGCCCCTCGGCTCCGCCCGGCGTCTCCACGATGGCCGGTGCCCCCGCCGCCTGGATCACCGCCACCACGAGATCCGGGTCGATGGTCCCGCCGCGCAGGTTGTCGTGGCGGTCCCGGCCCGACCCGAACCCGTCCTTGGAGTTGTTGGCGTGCACCAGGTCGATCCGTCCGGTGATCGCCTTCACCCGGTCCACCAGGCCGAGTAGTTCCTCCCCACCGGCATGGGCGTGACAGGTGTCGAGACAGAAGCCGACCTCGTGGTCACCGATGGCGTCCCACAGCCGGGCGAGCGCGTCGAGGCGGCGGGCGCAGGCGTTCTCACCGCCGGCGGTGTTCTCGATCAGCACCGGCAGCCCGAAGCCACCCGACTCCGCCGCGTACGCCAGGGCCTTGCGCCAGTTCTCGAACCCGGTGGCGGGATCGTCGCCGGCGTTGACGTGCCCGCCGTGCACCACCAGCCCCTTGGCGCCGATCGCCGCTGCCGCCTTCGCGTGGGCGAGCAGTAGCTTTCGGCTGGGGATCCGGATGCGGTTGTTGCCGGTGGCGACGTTCACGACGTACGGCGCATGCACATAGATGTCGACGCTGGCCGCGCGCAGCCGCTCCGCGTCATCGCGGGGCTGCGGCGCCTTCCAACCCTGTGGGTCGGAGAGGAAGAACTGCACGGCGTCGGCCGCTCGGGCGGTCGCCTCCGCCAGCGGGTCGGTCGGATCGACGTGGGCTCCGATACGCATGCAGGCGAGCCTACGTCGCACGCCCGACAGGTGCGGTGACGCCTACCGTCCCGGTCGCGTCACCGGGTAAACCGGAGGTCGTTGATTCTGGTGGATCCGCCGGTCAGCCGATCCTCACCTGTGGCGGGCCGAAAGTCGGCGTCCGGCAGGTCGCAGCGGGCCTGGAGGCGCTGGCTGGAACCGGCTCAGGTGCGGCAGACCGGAGCCCGTCGAGAAAATTGTCGGTAATTCCGGGATTTGCCCCATGAAGCACCGGCTTCCGCGATAACGTCAGATAACAACATGATAAAGCTCCGCGGGGCGTCTCCGGTCCAACCTCATCGGTGTGGTCGTTCCTCCCCAGGTCCCACCCAAGGAATGCGGACGAGGCGCCCCGCGGTCACGTGACCGGGGGTCCGTGCCGACAGCGACGTCGACGCGGACCCCCGGTTCGCTGTGCCCGTCACCTCGGTGATGGTGATCGTCTGGGCCGGGTATCCTGGTCCGGTTGTCCGCTCCCGGGTCGGGTCCCCCCGGTCGGGGCGGGCCACGACGCACGACCTCCTGCCACGGAAGGACCGTGGCCGCTTAGCCCACAGGAGGTGAGCACGTCTTGCGTCATTACGAGATCATGGTGATCCTCGACCCCAGCCTCGAGGAGCGCACCGTCGCCCCGTCGCTCGACACGTACCTGAACGTGATCAGGACCGCGGGTGGCTCGGTGGAGAAGACCGACGTGTGGGGCCGCCGGCGCCTCGCGTACGAGATCAACAAGAAGGCCGAGGGCATCTACGCCGTCGTTGACCTTCA
This sequence comes from Micromonosporaceae bacterium KJ-029, assembly GCA_005402585.1. Lineage (GTDB taxonomy): Bacteria > Actinomycetota > Actinomycetes > Mycobacteriales > Micromonosporaceae > Micromonospora. Next base: position 567,000 of record BIFP01000068.1, read on the forward strand.
GGCAACTCCGGAGGCAGTGGCCGAGCTGGACCGTCAGCTGCGGCTCAACGAGTCCGTGCTGCGCACCAAGGTCATCCGTCCCGAAATGCGCTGAGCATTCCACCCAGCCCCACCCGGATCAGCCTCATTGGTGCTGTCGGAGGGTTCTGAGAACCTTTACGGCAGACACGGATGAGTGCGCGAGGAGATGGTCATGGCAGGAGACACCACCATCACGGTCATCGGCAACCTGACCGATGACCCCGAGTTGCGGTTCACCCCCTCTGGTGCCGCGGTCGCCAAGTTCCGGGTCGCCTCGACGCCCCGGTTCATGGACCGGCAGACCAACGAGTGGAAGGACGGCGAGCCGCTGTTCCTCTCGTGCACCGTCTGGCGGCAGGCTGCGGAGCACGTGGCGGAGTCGCTGCAGCGCGGCGCCCGCGTGATCGTGTCGGGCCGGCTGCGTCAGCGGTCCTACGAGACCCGCGAGGGTGAGAAGCGCACCGTCATCGAGCTGGAGGTCGACGAGATCGGCCCGTCGCTGCGCTACGCCACGGCGAAGGTGCAGAAGATGTCCCGCTCCGGTGGCAGTGGCGGCGGCTTCGGTGGCGGTGGTGGCCAGGGCGGCGGCGGAGGCAACTTCGACGACCCCTGGGCTTCGGCTGCACCGGCTCCCTCTCGCTCGGGTGGCGGCAACTTCGACGAGGAGCCCCCGTTCTAATGGCGCCGAGCGCCCGTGATCGTAAACCAGGAGCAAGAGCAATGGCGAAGGCTGCGGCACTGCGCAAGCCGAAGAAGAAGGTGAACCCGCTCGACAAGGACGGGATCACCTATATCGATTACAAGGACACCGCGCTGCTGCGCAAGTTCATCTCCGACCGCGGCAAGATCCGCGCTCGGCGGGTGACCGGCGTGACCTCGCAGCAGCAGCGGCAGATCGCCCGTGCGGTCAAGAACGCCCGCGAGATGGCGCTCCTGCCGTACACCGCGACGGCCCGCTGAGAGGAGGCGCCGACATGAAGATCATCCTGACTCAGGAGGTGTCCGGGCTCGGTGCCCCGGGCGACATCGTGGAGGTCAAGAACGGCTACGGCCGTAACTTCCTGCTCCCGCAGGGCTTCGCGATTGCCTGGACCAAGGGCGCGGAGAAGCAGGTCACCCTGATCAAGCGGGCCCGCTCGGCCCGCGAGATCCGCGACCTGGGCCACGCCAACGAGGTGAAGGGCCAGCTCGAGGGCCTCAAGGTGAACCTGAAGGCCCGCGCCGGCGACGGTGGTCGGCTCTTCGGCTCGGTCACCCCGGCCGAGATCGTCGACGCCGTCAAGGCTGCCGGTGGTCCGGCGCTCGACCGCCGCCGACTGGAGCTGTCCGGTCACATCAAGGCGATCGGGTCGCACCCGGTGCGGATCAAGCTGCACCCCGAGGTGACCGCCACGTTCAATCTCAACGTCGTGCAGGGCTGAAGCCCCGCCGGCAGCACAACCGACAAGGCCCGCACCGTCCACCGGTGCGGGCCTTGTCGTATCCGGATACCACGGCGGGCCGTCAGCCGATGGGCTGGCCGGTCACCGCACTGATCATCACCGTGGACAGGCCGCCACCCACCACCGCGGCGGCGAGCGCCACCGTGGTCGACCGCCATGTCGTACCCACCCGACGCAGCAGCGCCGCGACCACCAGGCTGCTGGCCAGCGCCAGCCCGAACCTCGGTATTCCGGCCGCCATCGCCCCGAACGCCCGCGCCCGGGGCGAATCGCACCCACCGCCACTGATGTCGGTCACGCAGCCCGCGGGCGGCGCGCCGTCGAGCGTCAGCAACCAGACGAAGATCACCATCGCCGGCAGGAGATAGCAGGCAGCGGTGTAGAGCAGTGGCAGCCACGGACCACCGGTGTCCGGGTCGAGCAGATCGTCTTCCAGGCGGCGGTTCCAGCTGCCGGTGCCGACCGCCTCGATCCGCCGCCGTACGGCCGCCATGCCGGCCGACCGGGCGGGAGCCGCCGGAGCCGGGCGCCGCCGTGGTGCCGAGCGCGGACGAGGCGCGGTGTAGCCGACCACCGGCGACCGTGGTGCCGAGGCGTTCGCGTCGACCCACCGGGGATCGTCCCCCGCCAGCCGGGTCCCAGGCCAGAAGCCGTCCCGGACCGGCTCCGGTTCAACCCGGTCAGCCCAGGACCACTGCTCGGCACCGGACGCCGCACCAGAGCGCGGCGGCTCCGTGCGCTCCCAACGATCCGGGTCGGAATAGCCGTCCCAGGAACTGGACCGCTGCCGTTCCCGCCGGTCGGCCTCGGCGTAGCGGTCCCACTGCCCGGAGCTGTCCGGCTGGAGCCACTGGCCCGTGCTGTCAGGTTCGAGCCACTGGCCCGTGCCCGCTGCCTGCAGCCACTGACTCGTACTGTCGGCATCCCACGGATCGCTCGACCCGGCACCCGTACGACGGTCGGCGCCGGTGGGTTGCTGCCACGCGTGCCAGCCGGAGGCATCCCACGGGTCCACCTCCGGCCGGCGGCCCGCCGGCTCCGCCGACCGGTCCCACGGCTCCGCCGCCGACCCGGTGGATTCCGCCGCGAGCCGCCGGGTGGGCGGCTGGGCGGCCGGCTCCGAACCGGCCGACTGCTCGCCCGCGTCCTCCAGGCCCGACCAGGTCACCTGCCGGCGGCGTGACTGCGCCCGGCGAGGACGGCTCTGCGGCGTCACGCCCGACACCGGGTCGTCCTCCTCGGCCCGGCGGCTGCCGACGTATCCCTCCTCCTGTGGACGGTCGAAGGTCCACTCCTGGGTGTGGTCGGAAACCGGTGCGGCGGTGGACGACACTGCGTCGCGCCAACTCGACTCGCTGGCCCGCCGGCTCCGGGTGGTCTCGGCCGAACGCCAGCTGCCGCCGTAACGCGGCCGGTCGGCGTCGTCATCGTCGTCCGGTGCGGCGTGCCGACCGCCACCGTCGACACTGCGCACACCCGACTCCAGCGCCCAGCGCGGCAGGTACGGCTCTGCCGGCTCATCCTGGCCACGCTCGATGGCACGACGGCGGCTCGGAGTGCGGTAGCGGTCGACGGCGGAGTCGTAACGGTCGGCCGGGGAACTGTCGACGGGCTCGGACCACGAAGCGGTCGGCCGTCGCTCGTGCGGGCCATCCTCCCCGCGTGCCCAGTCCCGGTAACTCACGGCCGGAGCGTGACCCTTCTCAACCGAAAGCGCAATCCGCTGTCCAGGTGTAGCCGTAGGCCACCGATCCTACCCCGACGATCGGGACAAAGCCCTACCCGGAATTTGTTGTCCACAGGCTGGGGGCGGCTTCCGCCCAGGTCAAAGGGGTGCTGTGGAGAATCCCCCACCAGTTATCCACACCCCTGTACACACCCTGCGCACATGCTTGTCCACCAACGTCCACAGGTTGTCCCAAGGCTCGTCCACCGCCGTGGTTGAGTGGCTGACCTCGGGTTCCGTATGGTTAGCCCCCGACCGACCGCCCGGTGGCCCCCGATCGACGCGGACGGTCGACTTGTCGCACCCAGGCGGTAAGCCTGAAACCGATCCGACGCAGTGGAGGGGGGCCCGGTGTCGGTCACCGATGACATGCGGACGGAGTCGTTCCCCGGCGGCGGGCAGCCATCCGGCCCGGCGCCGCGCGACGGTCAGTTCGACAAGACGCCACCGCAGGACGTGGCCGCCGAGCAGTGCGTCCTGGGCGGCATGCTGCTGTCCAAGGACGCCATCGCCGATGTCGTCGAGATCCTCAAGACCAACGACTTCTACCGGCCGGTGCACGCCACCATCTTCGACACCATCCTGGAGATCTACGGCCGGGGCGAGCCGGCCGACGCGATCACCGTCGCGGCGGCCCTGGCCGACTCCGGCGACCTGGCTCGGGTCGGCGGCGCACCGTACCTGCACACGCTGATCGCGAGCGTGCCGACCGCCGCGAACGCCGCCTACTACGCGCGGATCGTCAGCGAGCGCGCGGTGCTGCGGCGACTGGTCGAGGCCGGTACCAGGATCGTCCAGCTCGGCTACGGCACCGCGGGTGGTGGCAGCCGCGACGTCGATGACATCGTCGACCTGGCCCAGCAGGCCGTCTACGACGTGACCGAGCGACGGGTCAGCGAGGACTTCGCCGTTCTCGCCGACATGCTCCAACCGACCCTCGACGAGATCGAGGCGGTCGGTGCCCAGGGCGGCGTGATGACCGGCGTACCCACCGGCTTCACCGACCTGGACCGCCTGCTAAACGGCCTGCACGCCGGGCAGCTGATCATCGTCGCCGGCCGGCCAGGTTTGGGCAAGGCGCTCGCGCTGGACACACCCCTGCCGACTCCGACCGGCTGGATCACGATGGGCGAGGTGCAGGTAGGCGACCAGCTGATCGGTTCGGACGGGCGGCCGACCACGGTTACACACGCCTTCGAGGTACGCCATAACCGCCCCTGCTACGAGGTCGAGTTCTCCGACGGCTCAATTGTTGTCGCCGATGCCGAACATCTTTGGACGACGACCACTCGGGCGTCGCGCCGCCAACAGGTCGAGACACGGCCGCGCTACCAGTGGGATGCCCCATCACGCGCCAAAGCGGCAGCCGCACACCGAACCATCACCTCCGCCCCCGATCGGCTCGTCACGTACCGAGAAGCCGTAGAGATTGCCGGGTCTGAGTTCCGGAACGTCCTGCATGTCGTGGCTGCCAAGGTCGGCATCGCCGGCACGGTCGAACATCCTCGGGCCGTCACCACCGAGCACATCGCCGCGACGCTGCGGCATCCGGCTGATGGGCGCGTGAATCACGCGGTGGCCAATGCTCGGCCACTGTCCCTTCCTGCCCGGGACGACTTGCCTGTCCCCCCGTACACCCTCGGGGTGTGGTTGGGCGACGGGCACTCCACAGGTGCCCGGTTCACGTCGGCGGACCCGGAAATCGCCCAGTACGTCGAGGACGACGGTTTCGTGATCACCCCGGGGAGCGGAATCTACTCCTACGGCATCAAGCTGCCGCCGCTGGAGCCGCTCGGCAAGCGTGGCTGCATCGTCCGTGGTTCGTTCACGGGGTTGCTCCGGGCCGCAGGTGTTCTGAACAACAAGCACATTCCGCAGCCCTACCTCCGAGCATCGGAGGAGCAGCGACGGGAGCTGCTGTCCGGACTGCTCGACACCGACGGTACCGCCGCGCCAGCCGGACACGTCCAATACACCACCACCTCAGAGCGGTTGGCCGCAGATGTGTACGAGCTTGTCGTCAGCCTGGGCTACCGATGCTCCGTCAACCGCAAGAGAGTCAACGGACGCGCTCCGGAAAGGTCGACTGCTTTCACGCTGAACTTCTCGACCTCGGACGAAGTGTTCCGGCTGAGTCGGAAGCGAGAGTCCCACGCGAAGCGCCGGCACCCGGCCGGCCGCGCGGGTACTCGATCCCGCTACATCGTGGATGTGCGACCGGTGCCGAGCGTCCCGGTGCGGTGTGTGGCGGTCGACAACGAGGATCATCTCTACTTGGCCGGTCGGTCGATGATTCCTACGCACAACAGCACGGCGAGCATGGACTTCGCCAGGAACGCGGCTATTCGGGCGAACCAGGCGTCGGCGATCTTCTCGCTGGAAATGAGCAAGGTCGAGATCGTGATGCGTCTGCTCTCGGCCGAGGCGCGGGTGCCGCTGCACGTGCTGCGCAGCGGGCAGCTCTCCGACGACGACTGGACGAAGCTGGCCCGCTGCATGGGCGAGATCAGCGAAGCTCCGCTGTTCGTGGACGACACGCCGAGCATGAACCTGATGGAGATCCGGGCCAAGGCGCGCCGGCTCAAGCAGCGGCACGACCTGAAGCTGATCGTGGTCGACTACCTCCAGCTGATGACCTCTCCGAAGCGCACCGAGAGTCGGCAGCAGGAGGTCGCGGACCTGTCCCGTGGCCTGAAGCTGCTGGCCAAGGAGGTTGAGTGCCCGGTCATCGCGGTCAGTCAGCTGAACCGTGGCCCGGAACAACGAACCGACAAGCGACCGCAGCTGTCTGACCTGCGCGAAAGTGGCTGTCTGACAGCGGATACGAGGCTCATTCGGGCCGACGACAACTCCGAGGTCACGCTTGGGCAACTCATGGCCGATGGTGCGAGAGACATTCCCGTCTGGGCGCTTGACGAGAGCTTGCGGTACACGCCGCGAACGATGACGCACGTCTTCCCGAGCGGCCATCGGGAGGTGTTCCGGTTGACGCTGGCGTCGGGCAAGCAGGTCGACGCGACGGCCAACCATCCGTTCCTCACCTTTGCGGGCTGGATCCCGCTCGGTGAGTTGACCCCTGGGACGCGTCTTGCGACGCCTCGGCACGTACCCCCACCCCTGGCCGTCCGACCCATGCCTGAGGAAGAGGTGGTGCTCCTGGCACACCTGCTGGGCGACGGTTCGTTCGTACGACGGCAACCCATTCGGTACGCGAGCATCGACGAAGCGAACCTGCAGGCGGTGTCGGAGGCTGCGAAGTACTTCGGCGTCACTGCTGTACGCGACGACTACCCGGCAGCGCGGGTCACGACTCTTCGGCTCCCCGCTCCCTACCGGCTTGCTCGGGGGCGGCGGAATCCGATCGCCGAGTGGCTGGAAGGATTCGGGCTTTTCGGACTCAGGTCGCACGAGAAGTTCGTGCCGCAACGCGTGTTCGGCCTCCCCAAGGAGCAGGTCACTCTCTTCCTTCGGCATATCTGGGCGACCGATGGATCAGTCCACGTCAACAAGTCCGGCCGTGGTGGCCGCGTCTATTTCTCGTCGACCAGCCGGCGACTGTTGGAGGATCTCTCCCGCCTACTGCTCAGATACGGCATCACCGCTCGTCTGAAGACCGTGCCGGTGGCCAGATATCGCCCGCAGTACACCCTCGACATCTCCGGACGCGACGACCAACTGCGGTTCCTGCGCGAGATCGGTGTGCACGGGGACAGGTCGGCGAAGTGCGACGCCCTCCTTGCCGTCCTGGTAGATACCACCAGCAACACCAACGTCGACACCGTGCCGCGTGAGGTCTGGGACCGGGTCCGCGAGATTCTGGTCGAGAACGGCATGAGCCACCGTGACTTCGCCAAGGCAATCGGCACCCAGTTCTGCGGGAGCACGCTCTGGAAGCATGCACCGAGCCGTTCCCGGCTGGCGAACATCGCCCGGATCCTCGACGCCGCCGACCTCGACCTGCACGCCACGAACGACATCTTCTGGGACGAGATCGTGTCCATCGAGTCGATCGGTGAGCAGGATGTCTTCGACGCGACAGTGCTCGGTACGCACAACTTCGTCGCCAACGGCATCGCCGCCCACAACTCGATCGAGCAAGATGCCGACGTTGTCATACTTCTGCACCGCGACGACTACTACGACAAGGAGTCGCCCCGGGCCGGGGAGGCGGATTTCATTGTTGCCAAGCACAGAAATGGCCCGACCGACACGGTGACCGTGGCCGCCCAACTTCACCTGTCGCGATTCGTGGACATGGCCATCGTCTGACTGGCGAGTGACCGGGCCAGCCGGCGTGGCGGCCCGGTCGGCGCGAAAGGGCTCAGCCGAACATGTCGTCGAGGAAGCTCTTGCGCTTCTTGCGCCGGTAGTGCCCGTGGTAGCCGTAGTGCTGCTGCCCGTGGCCGTACGCCGGTGCCGGCGCCGGGTAGCCGTGTGGCGGGGGCGGCGGTACGGCGCCGTAGCCCGGCTGGTGCGGGGCGGGCGCGGGCGGAGGCGGGTAACCGCCTGGCTGGGTGACATGCTGGGCCGGCTGGGGGGCGGGCGGGGTTTGTTGCGCGCTCCAGTTGGCCTCCGCCTCGAACAGCTTCTCCAACTCGCCGCGGTCGAGGAAGATGCCCCGGCACTCGCCACACTGGTCGATGACGACGCCACTGCGTTCGTACTGGCGCATTTCTCCGTGACACTTGGGACAGGTCAGGCTCATCACCCGAAGGTACCTGGTCGGCTCACGCGGTGGCGGTCAGCGCCTCCGTGACCTCCTCGTCGGAGACCTCGTGGAAGTCGTCGTAGTACGCCCCGACCGCGCCGAAGGTGGGCGGTCGCTGCGGGCAGATCACCTCGTCGGCCTCGGCGACCAGCATTTCGTACGCCTCCTGGGAGCCGACCGGGACGGCGACCACGACGCGGCGGGCGCCGAGGTGACGGGCGACCTGGACGGCCGCACGGGCAGTCGCCCCGGTGGCCAGCCCGTCGTCGACGATCACCGCAGTGCGTCCGGCCAGGTCCAGCGGGGGCCGGCCGGCCCGGTAGAGCTGCTCGCGGCGGTCCAGTTCCGTCTGTTCCCGCTGTTGGACGCTGGCGATGTCGTCGGGGCCGAGTTGGCTGGCGACCACGTCGTTGAGCACGCGTACGCCGCCGGGGCCGAGTGCCCCGAAGGCCACCTCGGGAGCCCACGGCATGCCGAGCTTGCGGACCACCAGCACGTCCAGCGGTGCGCCGAGGCGTTCGGCGAGGACCCGGGCCACGGGTACGCCACCGCGTACCAGGCCGAGCACGACGACGTCCGATTCGCCGGTCAGGGCGGTGAGTCGGTCGGCGAGCACCCGGCCTGCCTCGGTGCGGTCGCGGTAGGTGGTCATGTCCTCAGGTCTACGCCCTGCGGGCGGTCTTCGCTCGCCGGTTGCCGGATTCGGGGAACGCGGAGCGCGGGTGCCCAGACGTCGAGCGCGGGTGCCCAGAGGAGGAACGCGATCGGGTACAGCAGGTAGCCGAACCGGGTGGTGGGCATCAGCAGGATCGCCACGAGCAGCCCGTACCCGCAGACCAGCGCGGCGGCGGGGGCGGTGCGTGGCGGACGGCGGGTGAGCCAGACGGCGATCACCAGCCCGGCGGCGAGCAGCAGCGCGGCCGCGACGGCTCGACCGGCCGGCAGCATCGCCGCGATCAGTTGCCCGGGGAACGGTGACTGGGCCGGGCTGGAGACCAGGCCGTGCCCGAGCGGGAACCGCAGCACGTTCTCCACCAGCGCCTCGTGGTCGACGAGTACGGCGGGCAGCAGCGCGGCGGCGGGCAGCCCGAATGCGCCGGCCGCGACCCGCAGGCCGGCCCGCCGGGTGAGACCCCAGATGACCAGCACCGCGGCGACCGGCCAGGCGAAGAGCTTGAGCGCTCCGGCCAGCCCGACGGCGATGCCGGCCCAACCGGGACGCGCGGTCGCGGCGAGCGCGAGCGCCAACAGGCAGAGCGCGAGTACAGGCAGGTCGTCCCCGCCGGTGGCCAGCGTCAGCGCGCAGAACGGCAGCACGGTGGCGGCCTGCGCTGCGCGCAGCAGGGCAGCGTCGTGCCCGGGCGACCCGGCGCCGGCCGCGTGTCGTCGCAGGACGCGGAGGGCGAGGACGAGGGCCAGCGCGGTGCCGACGGCAAACCAGATCCGGGCGTCGGTCCACCACGCGTCGACGACTGCACGGGGCAGTCCGAACAGTGCCATCCCCGGCTGGTACGGGGTGTAGCCGAGCAGTTGGTCGCCGGAGGGCAGTGCGGCGATGGCGTCCGGTCCCAGGTATGGCGTGCCGGTCTCGAGCAGTCGCCGCCCGGACTCCTCGACGACCACTACCTCCTCCTGTGCCCGGTCGGTCCGTCCGGCCGCACGCTGCACGCTCTGTGTGATCAGGGGGAGCAGGACGGCCCCCGCCCAGGCGAGGGCGGTGACCAGCCAGCGGGCCGGCAGCCCGGCCAGGTTGGACCTGGGTCGCCTGCGCCGGACGAGGAGTTGACCTGCGGCGGCGAGCGCGGCGGCGAGGTAGCCCAGCGCTGCGATTCCGCCCCAGGCGCGGTGCGGAACGAGGGTGGAGGTGGCGGCGGTGACCGCGGCGAAGGTGGCCGAGACGGCGTAGAGGCCGAGGTCGAGGGTGAGTCCGCCAGCGACGCGGTCGAGCCGGTGCCACCACCCGTGGCGGCGGTCGGTCGGGGCGGTGGTGCTCATCGAGGCAAGTGTGTCAGGCCGGCTGGTGCCGCCCCCGGGCCCCCTGCCGGCGGGTCGGCGGCAGCCGGACCACCGCGCCAGCGTCGTGCAGCGCGACCGCGAGGATGCCCGGCCGGCCACCGACGCCGCGCTGGAGCGCCGCGAGCAGCGCCCCGGCGGCCAGCGGGCGGGCGAAGAGATGGCCCTGGCCGGCGGTGCAGCCGAGTTCCCAGAGGGCGCGGCGCTGTGCCTCCTGCTCCACCCCCTCGGCCACCACGGCCAGGTCGAGACTGCGACCGAGATCCAGGGTGGAGCGGATGATGGCGGCGGCTTCGGCGGAGGACTCCATCGCGGTCACGAAGCTGCGGTCGATCTTCAGCTCGTGCACCGGGATCCGGGAGAGCAGCGACAGCGAGGAGTAGCCGGTGCCGAAGTCGTCCAGTGCGAGTCGGACACCGGAGTCGCGTAGCCGGGTGAGCACCTGGTCGACCACGTCGAGTTGGCTGAGGGTGAGGGTCTCGGTCAGCTCCAGGACGAGCCGGTCGGGCGACAGGTCGTGGGCGCGCAGGCGGGCCAGCACCGAGCCGGGGAACCGGGCGTCGAGCAGGCTGCGCGGAGAGACGTTGACCGCCACCGGGACGTCGAAGCCGGCGTCGCGCCAGGTGCCGGCGGCGATCAGTGCCTGGTCGAGGATCGCCTCGGCGAACGCGGGGAGCAGCCCGGAGCGCTCGACCGCCTCCAGGAAACGCAGTGGATCGATCATGCCGTGGGTGGGGTGGCGCCACCGGGCCAGGGCTTCGGCGGCGATGACCTCGCCGGTGCCGAGGTCGACGATCGGTTGGAAGTTCACGGTGAACTCGTGATCGGCGACCGCGCGGGGCAGTTCGCCGCCGAGGGTGAGGCGGCTGAGGTCGGCGGTGTCCCGGGCCGGTGCGTAGGTGGCGATCCGCTGCCCGGCCCGCTTGGCCTGGTACATGGCGACGTCCGCCCGGCGCAGCAGCTCGGCCATGCCTCCGGTGGCGGGCGCGGCGGCGATGCCGCCGCTGGCCTCGACGCTGATCCGCATGCCGTCGAGGTCGAACGGTTCGTGTAGCGCCGCCAGCAGCGTCTCGGCCCGGTGCGCGGCCACCGCGGGGGCGGGCAGGGCCCGCAGGAGTACGGCGAACTCGTCGCCGCCGAGCCGGGCGACCAGGTCGTCCGCCCGGGCGGCGGCGCGTAGCCGCTCGGCGACCTTCACCAGCATCTGATCGCCGGCGGCGTGGCCGAGGGTGTCGTTGACCTCCTTGAAGTGGTTCAGGTCGATCAGCACCAGGGCGGTGACCCCGTCGGCGTGCCGGTTGTGCAGCTGTTCGTTGCCCTGGTCGAGCAGGTGGCGCCGGTTGGCCAGCCCGGTCAACGCGTCGTGCGCTGCGGCGTGGGCGTGGGCCTGCGCCACCCGGGCCAGTTCGGCGTACGCCTGGGCGTTGCGTACGGCTGTGCAGAGGGCCGAGGCGAAGGTGTGCAGCGTGTACCGCTCCCGCTCGGAGAGCTGTACCGGTCCCTGGAAACGCAGCCGCAGCATGCCGACGTCGACCGACTTGTCGTGCCCTTCGAGACGGGCGGGTACCACGGCGCCCTGCATGGTGGGGGCCTCGTCGGCCGGCCCGTCGTAGGTGATGCCGTCGGCGTTGCCCCGGACGAGGCGAGCGGCGTCGCGTAGCTCGATCTCCACCTCGTCGGCGGAGAACAGTTCGGCGGCTTGGGTGACCGCGGTGGTGAGGACCTCGTCAAGTTCGACGACGTTGAGCGCGTCCGTGGTCTGGGCGAGTCGCTGCCACACCTGCTGCTCCGTGCGGGCACGGACTCGTGAGGAGTAGAGCAGGTGGAGGCTGAGTACCAGCGGCGGCACCGTGAGGAGCAGCCGGATGTCGACGTTGATGATCAGGACCGTGCCGATGATGACGACGAGGCGGGTCAGGGCCGCGGTGACGCGGAGATCCCAGTCCTCGCGAAACAACGTCCGCAGTGAGGTACCGGTGGCGATGGCGATGACCGGCAGGGCGACAAGTTCGTCGACCAGTACGGCAGCCAGGTAGGCGACAGCCAGCGGCACGACTGTCTGGGCGATGTCCGAGCCGTTGGCCGGCCACTCGAACACCTGCAGGACCAGCCCGGCAGCGGTGGCGACGAGCATGTTCTTGCCGATGCCGAAGGCTCGCTTGAGGGGTGTTCCCCGAGCCAGGGTCGTGGCGATCGCCACGCCGAAGCCGGTCGCCAGAATCACCACGGGGGCGGGTGCCACGGCCAAGCCGATCACGATAGCCGTTTCGGTCCAGGCGATGTCGTGGTTGGTGGCGCGGATCCGGACCCGCACCTTGACCACGAAGCCGACCGCAACCAGAGAGATCAGCGCTGCCCAGACGACCGTGGCCTCTCTAGCACCATAGTTCGGCAGGTGCGCGATGGAGACGGCTCCGGCCAGACCGGCCGAAATGACGACGAGACCGACTAGCGGCAGTAGCCGCTGATCGGTCCCGGTCTGTCGTCTCTGCGGAGTCAAACGTTGTCCCCATTCGTCACCGAGGGGCTGCGCTCCGCAAGCGTACTTCTACTGACGCTTGAGTCAGTAGGAGTACGGATCAGTTCCACTCGTGCGAGTTCATTTCGACCCCCAGCTGGTCTGGCTCCGACTTGGCAGGCCAAACCATAGGGCCCTTCCGGCCGTTTAGCGACGATAAATGTCGTATTGCGCAGAATGGGCTAACATGATGGTGGTGTGTCACTTTCTGTCCCACTCTCCTGACGGAGGGTCTATTCGAGTGGGCCGATCAAGTTGTCATCTTCCACGCCGGTGGTTGCCGGAAGATTTCTGGTCAATCGGGTTTGGCCAGATTGCTTTGCTCGGTTCAGCGGCGCTTCGGCTGAGTTTGCCGGATGCTGCGACAACTAGCCAGGCGAAGGCGCGGTTAAGCTGCGTACAGTGATCCTTTGAATGCAGTCAGAGGGGCCGGTGCAGATTCAGGTACTCGGCGGTCTCGTGGTGCGCCTCGGCTCGGGGGTGCTACCCCTGGGGACGCCGAAACAGCAGACTGTTTTAGCCATGCTCGCCTGCAACCCGGGACAGTTGGTGTCGGTGGACCAGCTTGTCGATGAGCTGTGGCCCGAGGGCCCGCCGAACTCGGCCGTACCCAATGTCCGCACTTATGCCGCTAATTTGCGTCGTAGCCTTGAGGCAATGGTGCCGGAGCGGAACGTGTTGATCCGAGCCCGGGACGGTTACCGCCTCGACGTCGAACGTGCGGAGGTGGATGCCTGCACCTTCCAGTCGGAGATCGCCGAGGCGCGCCGCCTTGTCGGGGCGGACGACGCGGTGGCGGTGGAACTGTTGTCCGGGGCCCTGGCGTTGTGGCGGGGGCCCATGCTCACCGGGGTTACCCTTGGCCCAGCGCTATCCGCGCACGTGGCCGCGGCGACCGAGGACCGGATGCTCGCCGCGGAGCTGTTCGCCGAGCTGAAGATCCGTCTTGGCTGCTACGACGACGCCCTGCCGGTGCTGCGGGAGTTGCTCATCATGCAACCGCTACGAGAGCCGGCCCACCTGCTTCTCATGCGCGCGCTCCATCTGCGCCACGACCATGCCGGGGCCATTGCTGCATATGCCGCAGCTCGGCGAGTTCTGCGCGAGCAACTGCACATCGAGCCCGGGGCGGAATTGCGGCAGTTGTACCTACGCATTCTTGAGCACAAGAGGATGTTTCGGCAGGAATCGCGCCAAAGCGGAACCAGCGTCGAACCGTTCCCGGTGCACCAGGTGGACCACGCGGTCCTCACCCTGCCGAGGGCAGTGCCGGACTTCATCGGCCGGGCGAGCACGGTCGGGCACCTGTTGTCCGAGACACTGCGGGTCGAGAAGCTCGCCTCCGCGGTGCATCTCATCGATGGCATGGCGGGTAGCGGCAAGACCTCGCTGGCCGTACATGTGGTCAGCCGGCTTGCCGATCGCTACCCGGACGCCCAGTTGTTCATCGATCTCAAGGGGCACGACCCGGTCGAGAAGGTCGACTCCGCGACCGCGCTGGCGACCCTGCTGCGGCAACTCGGCGTACCGGGTGGTCGGATACCCTCGGACCTCGGACCTCGGAGATCGGCTCATCCTGTGGCGTCGGGAACTGGCCAGCCGCCGGGCGACCATTGTGCTGGACAACGCGGCGGACGCCGAGCAGATTCTCCCGCTGCTCCCCAGCGTGCCGGGCAGCGTCGTGATCGTGACGTCACGACGGCGGATCACCGGCTTGGACGTCGGTCCGCCGGTGTCACTGCCCGTGATGGAGACGGCAGAGGGTGTCGCACTGCTCGCGTCCGCGGTAGGAGCCGAGCGGGTAGTGGCGGAACCCGAGGCGGCGGCGGCTGTGGTGGAACACTGCGGACATCTACCGCTGGCGATCCGGCTCGCCGGGTCCCGGCTCGCGCATCGTCCGACCTGGCGGGTGGCCGACTATGCCGCCCTACTGGCAGGGAACGTCCGCAGGTTGGACCACCTCGCATCGGGTGACCGGAGCGTGGCCGGGGCGTTCGCGGCTTCGTACGAACCGCTGAGCGAGTCGACGAAAAGATTGTTCCGCCTGCTCAGCGTTCATCCGGGCGATGAGTTCGGTGCGACGATCGCCAGTGCGCTGTCCGGCCTGTCACTCGACGGCACCGCCGAGGCTCTGGACGACCTCCTCGATTGCCATCTGATCGAAGAGGTCGAGGCGGGCCGTTACCGGATGCATGACCTCATTCGGCAGTACGCCCACGAGTTGTCGACCCGACACGACTCCGAGGGCGAGCGGCACGAGGCGCTGTCGGACCTGATCGACGTCATGCTCCATCTGGCCCTCCCGGTCGTCGACAACCTCGAGTCCAGATTCGTGCGGAGGCACGTGACCTTCGATCCGCCCCGCCGCGCCGACATCGTGGAAGCCCTCGGTACGCCGACCGAGGAATGGATGGCGGTGGAGCGGCTCAACCTGGTGTCGCTCGTCGTCCGTGCCCGTGATTGGGGGCATCATGCGCTGGCGTGGCGTCTGGCGCGACTGCTCTGGCGTTTCCTTTACGTCCGTGCCTATTTCGACGACATAATTCTGACCCACCTACACGGGCTCTCGGCTGCCCGGGCGGTCGAGGACGAGGACGCCACGGCCGCCATGCACAACTATCTCGCCTCCGCCTATCTGCGAACCGGAAACTACGGGAACGCATTGAAGCATGTCAGCAAC
The DNA here is from genome assembly GCA_005402585.1 of Micromonosporaceae bacterium KJ-029. GTDB lineage: Bacteria > Actinomycetota > Actinomycetes > Mycobacteriales > Micromonosporaceae > Micromonospora. The sequence goes on from BIFP01000068.1 coordinate 582,108, forward strand.
GCTGTCCGTATCGCCGAGCGCCGCGGTGATCTGCGGAATATCGGCCGCTATCGGACGAACCTGGTCGCCGTCCACTGGATTCGTGGTGACCTCGAGGAAGCGGTGCGGGCCGGGCTCGACGGTCTGCGCGGCCCGAATGGATACGATGCCGACGAGGTGCCCAGTATTCTGCCGAACGTCGGGCTCGCACTGACCCTGCTCGGCCGGTACGACGACGCATTGCGACTGCACCGACTGCACCTTTACATCGGTCGCCAGATCGGTAGCCAGTTCCATATCGTCAACGCCCTGAGTCACGTCGGTGCGGTGAAATGCCGTATGGGGCAGTACGCCGCAGCGATGCGGGTGCTGAACACCGCCTTGGCCATCCGGCAGCGCACCGGCCACCGTTACGCGGAGCCGGAGGCGCGCAACGACCTGGGCATCGCCCTGCGCGGTCTCGGGCGCACCGCCGAGGCCGTGCTCCAGCACGAGATCGCACGAAAGCTGGCGGTCGACCTGGGTGAGCGCCATGTGGAGGCGGCCGCCGTCAACGATCTCGCACTGACCCTGGCCGGTTCCGGCGACGTCGATCGGTTGATCGAACTGCACCGAGAAGCGCTGCGGGTGGCTACCCGGATCGCCCACCCGTACGAGCAGGGGCGCGCGCTGGTCGGACTGGCCGAGCACCTGTCCACCACCGATCTCAGCGAGGCGCGCCGGCACTGGGAGCGGGCGCTGGCGATCTTCCGGCGGATGGGGGTACCCGAGCGGTTCGAGGTCGAACGGCGACTGACGGAGACCGCGCCCGTCCCGGCGGGCACTCCCGCCGCACCCATCGGCACGACGGCCAACGGCATCCGGCCCGCCGCCGGGACGGCGGCCACCCGGACCGGCGAGAACCGTCGCTGACCGCGTTCACCACGGAAAACTCTCTTATCGATTTCTTATCGCCGGCCTCGGTACCGTCCGACGGGTTCGCAGACGGGGGGAGATCCGCCAGGGGCAGGTCTCGTTGCGGCGGCTGCCGTCGGGTATCCCCAGCTACCCACGGCAGGCTGGTGAGGAAGGGGTGGCGCGCCCGCGCCGCCCCTTCCGAGCGCGCTGGACGGGCAGCTTGGACGGCACCGTCGTACCGGGGGATAGGCTCCCGACCGTGACCGAACCCGTCCAGCTCACCCACGTCGACACGGCCGGCGCGGCACGCATGGTCGACGTCTCCGCCAAACAGGTCACCGGCCGTTCGGCGGTCGCCGCGGGCCGGCTGCGCACCACCCGCGAGGTGGTCGATTTGCTGCGCCGCGACGGGCTGCCCAAGGGTGATGCGCTCGCGGTCGGGCGGCTGGCCGGGATCATGGGCGCCAAGCGCACCCCCGACCTGATCCCGCTGTGCCACCCGATCGCCCTGCACGGCGTCACGGTTGACCTGGTGTTGACCGCCGACACGGTCGAGATCACCGCGACCGCCCGGACGGCCGACCGCACCGGGGTCGAGATGGAGGCGCTGACCGCGGTCGCGGTCGCCGGGCTCGCCCTGGTCGACATGGTCAAGGCGGTGGATCCGGCGGCCAGCGTCGACGCGGTTCGGGTGCTGCGCAAGGAGGGCGGGAAGACGGGCCGGTGGGAGCGCCCGGAGGACCGGCCGTGATCCGCGCCCGGGTGGTGGTGGCCTCCAACCGGGCCGCCGCCGGTGTCTACGCCGACACCAGTGGGCCGCTGCTCGTCACCGGCCTGCGCGAGTTGGGCTGCGCGGTGGACGAGCCGGTGGTGGTGCCCGACGGCGAACCGGTCGGCCGGGCGGTGTCCGCGGCTGTGGCGGACGGCGTCGACGTGGTACTGACCAGCGGCGGCACCGGGATCACTCCCACCGACCGCACCCCGGACGTGACCAGGGCCCTGCTCGACTACGAGATCCCCGGCATCGCGGAGGCGATCCGCGCGTACAGCCGCGACAAGGTGCCCACCGCGGCGCTGTCCCGGGGGGTCGCCGGGGTGGCCGGCCGGACGCTGGTGGTGAACCTGCCCGGCTCGACCGGCGGGGCGCGGGACGGACTCGCCGTGCTGGGGCCGATTCTGGCCCACACCGTGGACCAGTTGCGCGGCGGCGATCACTGAGCAAACCGATAGGCTCGACCGGGTGAGAACGGAAACCGCATCCGCCGCCGATCCGGCCGCCGCGCTGTCGCCGGCCGGTTGGGAGGAGGCACGCTGCCGGGTGTACGCGGTCGGCCTGGCCGCCGCGTTGCCCGCTGTCGAGCGTCCGCTCACCGAGGCCGACGGGCACACCCTGGCCGAACCGCTCACCACCCGGACCGACCTACCGGCGTTTCCGACGTCGAGTGTGGATGGCTGGGCGCTGCGCGGCGCCGGACCGTGGCGGGTGGTCGGCCGGGTGCTGGCCGGTGCCGTACCGGCGCCGCTGACCGAGGACGGGACGACCGTCGAGATCGCCACCGGGGCGATGGTGCCGGAGGGCACCTCCGCCGTGCTGCGGGTGGAGGAGTCGACGCGTACGCCGGACGGGCTCGTCGGGGGCGTGCCGCGCACCGTGCCGGAGTGGCGGCGCCCCGGCGAGGAGGCGTCCGCCGGCGAGGAACTTCTCCCGGCCGGGACGCCGGTAGACCCGGCGGTGATCGGCCTGGCCGCCTCCTGCGGGCACGACACCCTGCGGGTACGCCAGCAGCCTCGCGCGGCGCTGCTGGTCTTCGGCGACGAACTGCTGACCGCCGGCCCGCCCGCCGCCGGTCGGGTCCGCGACGCGTTGGGCCCGACCATGCCCGCCTGGCTGCGCCGGTACGGCTGTGAGGTGCGTCCGGCCGACGTGGTCGGCCCGGTCGCGGACACGCTGCCCGCCCACGTGGCCGCGCTGCGCACCGCGCTGGCCGACGCCGACCTGGTCTGCACCACGGGCGGCACCATGCACGGCCCGGTCGACCACCTGCACCCCTCGCTGGCCGCGCTGGGCGCGGACTACGTGGTCAACACCGTGGCGGTGCGTCCCGGTTTCCCGATGCTGCTGGCCCGACTGGTCGACGCCGACGGCCGGGTCCGGTTCGTCGCCGGGCTGCCCGGCAACCCGCAGTCCGCCGTCGTTGCCCTGGTGTCGCTGGTCGCCCCGCTGCTGGCCGGCCTCGCCGGCCAGCAGATGCCGGTGCTGCCGCACGCCACGCTCGCCGAGCCCGTTCCCGGGCGCGGTGACTACACCCACCTGGCCCTGGTCCGCCTCGACCGGGTCGCCGGGACGGCCCACCCGGTCCGGCACGTCGGCTCGGCGATGCTGCGTGGGCTCTCCGTCGCGGACGGGTTCGCGGTGATCCGGCCCGGCACCACCGGTGCGGCCGGGGACCGGGTACCTGTCGTACCGCTGCCGCTCTTGCCCGGGGAGCGGGCGTGATGACCATGATCGGCCTGGTCACCGACCAGCCGCTGGACCTTGCCGCGCACGAGGCGGCGGTCGCCGACCGTCGGGCCGGCGCGGTGGTCTCGTTTGCCGGGGTGGTCCGCGACCACGACCACGGCCGCGCGGTGACCAGCCTGGAGTACGAGGGGCACCCGAGCGCGGAACAGGTGTTGCGGGAGGTCGCCGCCGAGATCGCCGCCGATCCCGAGGTGTACGCGGTGGCCGTGTCGCACCGGATCGGTCCACTCGCCATCGGCGACGTGGCGCTGGTCGCGGCGGTCAGCACCGCGCACCGGGCCGCCGCGTTCACCGCCTGCGCCCGCCTGGTGGACGAGGTGAAGGCTCGGCTGCCGATCTGGAAGCGGCAGGTCTTCGCCGACGGCACCGAGGAATGGGTCAACTGCCCCTGAGCGCGACGCGGTGCAGGACGGCACGCCTCACCGCCGCGCGTACAGCACCGCGGTTCGCGCCATCCGGTCGGTGTAGAAGGCGGGTTCCGCGCCCGGCCGCCACGGCAGCGCGGCGACCAGCACGATGAGGGCCAGTGCCAGGGAGTTCTCCATCAGCGCGCCGAACAGGCCGTCCTGGTAGTGCGAGACCTCCGGCAACTGGTGTTCGTACGGCCAGATCGGGGAGATCAGGAAGAGCAGGTAGAGCCCGACGGCCGCGATGCCGTGCCGGAGCCCGGTCAGCGTCGGGTACCAGATCGGCGGGCGGAGCGCGGACAGCCCCGGCGGACCGCCGTACGGGCCCGGGGCTCGCTGGACCAACCCGCGGCTGGCGTCGTGCCGGCGTACTGCGGCGTCGGCCAGCACGATGATCGCTGGGATCACCCAGACGAGGTGGTGCGTCCAGGAGATCGGGCTGATCACATTGGCGGTCAGGCCGACCAGGGTGAAGGCGGTGAGTTCGTCACCGTCGGCGTGGGCGTTGGCGGCCCGGGACAGGCCGAGCGCCAGCACCAGCACGGAGAAGGCGAGCCAGAGCAGCCCCGGGGTTTCGATCGAGTCGTAGAGCCGGGCCAGCAGACCAGCCAGGGACTGGTTGGGCGTCATGTCGGCGGCGCCCACCCGTTCGGTCTGCCACAACACGCTGCCGAAGTAGGCGCGGGACTCGGCCCCCACGATGCCGAAGCTGCCGATGGTCACGCCGACGCTGGTGCCGATGGCGATCGTGGCCGCCCGCCACTGTCGGGTGATCATCAGATAGAAGATGAACAGGGCCGGGGTCAGCTTGACGGCGGTGGCCAGGCCGATACCCACCCCGGCCCAGGCGCCGCCATAGACGAACCGCAGCAGCGGGCCGTCGCCCTCGGCGTGGTGGGTGCCGCGGCGGGACCGCCAGCGCAGCGCGACCAGATCGGCCATGACCAGGGCGAACAGCATCAGGTTGACCTGCCCGTAGCCGAGGGTCTCCCGGGCCGGCTCGATGGCCAGGGCGAGCGGGGTGGCGATGGCCACCGTGTACCACAGTGGCCAGCCCAACCGGTCGACGATCGGGCGCAGCAGGGCGGCCAGCACCACGGCCAGGGCGGCGATGCTGACCAGGGCGTTCACCAGGCCGGCGCCGACGACCGGCAGATGCGCCATCGGCAGCATCGCCAGGCCGGCGAAGGGTGGGTAGGTGAAACCGAGGTTTGTGTCGGGCGCGACGAAGTCGTACAGCTCGTGACCGCTCGCCCACCAGACCACCGCGCCGTGGTAGATCTTCATATCGAAGAAGTTGTACGGCCGCCCGAAAGCGCCGATGGCGAGCCATGCGGCGTAGGCGACGGCGGCCACGAAGCCGGCCCGTACGACTGTCCTGCGATCGATCCCACGCGTTGCGCGACGGACTGCGGCGAGGCGGTCCAGCCCTCTACCGACGCTCGTCGGCATGGCGTGGCCACCCCCGTACCAAGATCGTCCTACCCGTCCAGGTCCGGTACGGAGCCTAGAACGGCGCCTCACGTCAGTGCCTCCCGCGTTATGCGACCGTGTCCGATCCCACACATTCTTTTGACATTTCCACCGCGTTAACGCCTAGCGGGCGGTTCAGGTGATTCGTGGCCTTAGCCGGGGTGGGGGATGGACAGTCGCAGCTCAGCCTGGGAGTCGGCGAGCGGCGGACGCCGATCGGACGGCGATCCGGGCCTCGCGACGGGCGGTCCGGACGGCACGGCGCACCGACCGTCGGGAGTGGCCGATCCGGTGCCCGGCGCGCCACCGTAGCCCTGGCTTGCCTTCGGTGTCCGCTGCGGCGAGCAACAACCCACCGAAGAGGCCGATGTTCTTCAGGAAGTGGATCTGGTTGTGCTGCCGCGCGGCCGGGTCGTCGTTCTTCCAGAAGGGATGCCCGGCGAGGGTCATCGGGACCAGCGTGCCGGCCAGGAGCAGGGCCGCCGGTCGGGTGAACCTCCCGGTGGCCAGCATCAGCCCGGCGCCGACCTGCACCACGGCGTTCGCCCGGACCAGCGCTTCGGTGTCGGTGGGGAGGCGCGGGTGCACCCGCTCCAGCAACGGCGTCACCCGATCGGTGATCGGCTTCGCAGTGGGCACCAGGCGCTCGGGGTTCGCGAAGTTGCGGGCCCCGCTGATCACGAAGATGCCGCTCAGCATGGCGCGGGCGAGGGATCGCACGGGTTTCATGGATCAGTCATACCCCGTCGCGGGCATCGCCACGCCCTGCAACGGCCCATGTCGATCGATCGGGTGGTGGTGCCGCCACGCCGTATTCAAGCGACCGTCACGGATGGACGCGGGTTACACGGTAACCTCGCCGCGTGACGACCCTGCGGCTACGCCCCGAGGATCCGGCCGACACCGGCGCGGTCCGCCGGGTGCTGGCCGCCGCCTTTGCTCGGCCCGACGTGGCCACACCGCCCGAGGTACGGCTGGTCGACGAGCTGCGTGGCGGCGACGCGTGGGTTCCGGAGCTGGCGATGGTCGCCGAGTACGGCGGCGAGATCGTCGGCTACGCCCTGCTCACCCGGGTCGTGGTCTGCTCGGACCGGGGCAGCGGCGCGGCACTGGCCCTCGGCCCGGTGGCGGTGGTGCCCCATCGGCAGCGGATCGGGCTCGGCAGCGCCGTGGTGCAGGCCGCGCTGGACGCGGCCGCAGAACTCGGCGAGCGGCTGATCGTGGTGCTCGGCGACCCGGCGTACTACCGGCGCTTCGGCTTCAGCCGGGCCGACCGGATGGGCCTGACCAGCCCGTGGTCCGGTCTGGGTGAACCGTGGCAGGCAATCGTGCTGCCGCCGTCGACCAGCGGCGAGCCAGCTCCGCCACAGGGCGAGGTGCTCTTCCCGCCACCCTGGTCCAAGGTCTGACCGGCCCTAAGAGAGACCGGCAATAGGACTGGCGGGGCTGCGGCGCGCCCTGGCACTTCGGCTGGCGGCGTTGTCGTCGTCGGCCATGCGACACCGGCATGGCCTCCTCCTCCGCCTTGCCACCCTCGGCCAGGACCCGCCTCGCCTCCACCGCCCTACTGCCGGCCTCTCTAAGTCCGAGGGCCTGCCGGTGCCCCTGATCAGGCCGGCTGGGTGCGCAGGTAGCGGCCGAAGTGCGGGACGGTGAAGGCGACCGTGCCCCGTTCTCCCGAGTAGATCAGGCCCTTCTTGATCAGAGCGTCGCGGGCCGGGGAGAGGCTGGCGGGCTTGCGGCCGAGGGCGCGGGCGATCTCCGCGGTCGGTACCGCTGCGTCCATGTCGTCCCGGCCACCGCCGTCGGCCACGCCCTCCACCAATGAGAGGGTCGCCATCGCCCGCATGTACTCGCGTTCGGCCGGGGTGGCCCGTTCGAAACGGGAGCCGAAGAAGCCGACCGCCAACTCGGCCTCGGCTTCGGGGGCGGCGACCCGGACGTCGGCCGCGGTGATCGGTGACCGGGGAGCATGGTCCCAGGTGGCCTTTCCGTACGCCTGGACGAAGTACGGGTACCCGCCGGACTTCTCGTAGAGCAGGTCGAGGGCCTTCGCCTCGTACTGAACGTCCTCCCGCTCGGCGGGCGCGCAGAGCGCCTGGTCGGCGGCGATCCGGTCGAGTCGGTCGATGCGTTGGTATCGGAACAGCCGCTCGGAGTACGACTTTGCCGCGCTCAGCACCGCCGGCAGGTGCGGCAGGCCGGCACCGACCACGATCAGCGGTGCGCCGAGCTGGGAGAGCTCGTGGCACGCCGCGCAGAGCGCGGAGACGTCCTCCGGCCCGAGGTCCTGCATCTCGTCGATGAAGATGGCGACGCCGGTGCCGACGTCGCTGGCGACCGAGGCGGCGTCGGTGAGCAGCTCGACCAGGTCGATCTCGATGTCGCCGGAGTCGGCCCGCCCGCTGGCCGCCGGCACGTCGATGCCGGGCTGCCACCGGTCGCGCAGCTTCGGCGCGGCGCCGCCGCGACCGGTCGGGGTGCCCCGTTGGGCGAATGCCTTTAGCACTCCGAGGAAGGCGTCGATCCGGTCCGGTGCCCGGTGACGGGGGGCGAGTTCCCGGACAGCCATGTGCAGGGCGGCGGCGATCGGCCGGCGCAGGGATTGTTCCGGTCGGGCCTCGATCTTGCCGCTGCCCCAGAGCCGGTTGATCGCCTGGGAACGCAGGGTGTTGAGCAGGACGGTCTTGCCGACGCCCCGCAGCCCGGTGAGCATCAGGCTGCGCTCCGGGCGACCCCGCGCGATGCGTTCCAGCACGATGTCGAAGACGTCCAGCTCGCGCCCCCGCCCGGCAAGCTCCGGCGGGCGCTGGCCGGCGCCCGGGGCGTACGGGTTGCGGACCGGATCCACGAATCGCAGAGTATCGGGCCATCTAGCCGAGGAGCTAGACATGGATAGATGGGGCTACCGGCGTGTCGCCCTCGACATAAAACTAGTGCTGTCTAGCGTCCACGCTAGACAGCACTAGTTTTGCCGATCGCCGGTCGGTCCGCCCCGGATGTCAGTCGCGCCGCTTGAGGCAGAGCACGAAGTCGAGAGAGTCCAGCTCGCTGTCGTAGAAGTACCAGTTCGTGTAGCCGTCGACCTGGGCACACTTCGCCTCGGCGTCCTTCTCGCCGCTGGTCTTGCCGTCGAAACGGCGCAGCACCTCGTACGACTTCGGCACGCAGTCGCTGATCAGCAGCCTGGCCTTGCCGCCGGACGACCCGGCGTTGCGTACGCACTGACCGGGCTGCACGAATCGGGGATCGGTGGACGAGCTGACGGCCGGCGCGCTGGGCGGGGAATCGTCGTCGTCCTGCGCGTCGGGTGCCGGCGCCGCCGGTTCCTGGGTCGGCGCCGCCACCGGCGTCGTGGCCTCGTCGTCCTGCCCGAACAGGTAGAACGCGGTCGCGCCACCGAGGATCAGCACCAGGACGACCGCCAGCACGGCGATCGGCCTTCCGCGACCCCGCTTGCGCTCCGGCGGCGGCACGGGCTGGCCGGCGTACGCGACCTCCGCCGCGTCGTCGGTCCGATGAGCGCGGTAGCCCGGGGTGTCCTGCGCGGCCGAGGCGTACCCCGCCGTGGCCGTCGGGTACCGGGCGTCCTGGTATTCCGGTCCGGCCGATCCGTAGCGTCCGGCGCCGTGGTCCGGCCCGTGCTGGGTGGCGCCGTGGTCCGGCCCGTGCTGGGTGGCGCCGTAGCCTGGCTGCTCGTGCTGGATGGTGCCGTAGCCCTGGCCGTGCTGGGTGGTGCCGTGGTCCGGACCCACGGACCGGCGTGGTCCGCTGCCGTAGGTCCGGCCGGAGCTGTGGTTCTGACCGCCGCCGTAGGTCTGGCCATGGCCATGCGGCTGACCCGATCCGTAGGTCTGGCCGGGACTGTAGGTCTGGCCGGGACCGTACGGCGGGTGGGGATCGGGCACCTGGCCCGGGTCGTAAGCCTCGCCGGGCCGCGGCTCGTGCCATGGCTGCGGGGCGCCGCCCGGTGGTCCGTAGTTCGCCATGCACGCCCTCCTGAGCCGATGAGGTGGGAGACGGCGGCAACCACGGGGGGCAGCCGTCGCCCACGCCACCGTAGCGTGTACGCCACCGCTTCTCGGCCCCGACAGCGGCCGGGTCAGCTGTCCGGCGGGCCGCGATCTCGCACCGGAATCCGCTGGTCCGGTGGCATCACGTTCGCCGGCGATCGAGTGCGGCCACCGCCCGGGCAGCCCACGCGACCGGCCGGTCAGATGAGACGCAGCTGGCGGTCCTTGGGCCGGCGGGGTCCGCCGCTGTCGCCGAGACGTTCGAAGAGGCCGGGGTCGATCACATCGAGGAATGGTGACGGGCGGCAGTCCCGCTCCGATCCGTGCCGGACCCGGCGGGCGGCGTGGCTGACGTACAGCCGGTCCTGCGCGCGGGTCAACCCGACGAAGAACAGCCGCCGCTCCTCCGCGACCGCGTCGTCGTCCGGCGTCGAGCCGGGCCAGCGCAGCGGCAGCAGTCCGTCCTCGGTGCCGACCAGGAAGACCACCGGGAACTCCAGCCCCTTGGCGGCGTGCAGGGTGAGCAGGGTGACCGCCTCGGCCCGTGGGTCGAGCGCGTCCACCTCCGCGCCGGTGGCGAGCTGGGACAGGAACATCTCCAGGTCGTCGCCGCACCGGCGAGCCAGCGGCGTCAGCAGGTCGACGGCGGTCCGGACGTCGTCCGGACGTACCCCGCCGGAACCGTCGAGGGTGGGGGTGGCGAACCGTTCGGCGAGCACCTGGCCGGCGAGGCGCACCCGGGCGGGTAGGGAGCCGTCGAGACCCGAGGCGTGCCGCAGCTCGTGAGCGATCGCCATCACCCCGGGACGGTCCCGCAGCCGGTCGTGCGACCGCTTCTGCACCGGGACGTTGGCCCGGGCCAGGGCGTCCACGATCGGGGCGGCCTGCGAGTCGGTCCGGTAGAGCACGGCGATGTCCGAGAAGGACAGCGTGGTGGACCGGCCGTCGATCCGGCCGGAGTCCAGCGACCGGTGGGACAGGCCGCCGACCAGTTCGTCGACGGTGCGTACCACGAAGTCGGCCTCGTCGGCGACGGAGGCCGCGGCGTACCGGCCGACCAGCGGGGACTCCGGGTCGAGCCGGGCCGGGTCGAGCCGGCGGCCCCGGACCAGCGACGACGGCGCGATCGCCTGCACCGCAGCGGCCAGGATCGGCGCCGAGGAGCGGTAGTTGCGGTTGAGCCGGACCAGCCGGGCGTCGGTGAAGTCCTGCGAGAAGCGCAGGAAGTACCCGACGTCGGCGCCCCGGAAGGAGTAGATGGCCTGGTCCGGGTCGCCGATCGCGCACAGGTTGCCGTCGGCGGGGCTGAGTAGCCGCAGCAGTTCGTACTGCACGGCGTCGACGTCCTGGTACTCGTCCACGAAGATCCACCGCCACCGGCCCCGGTACCGTTCGACCAGCTCACGATCCTCCCGCAGCAGAGCGACCGGCAGGGTGAGCAGCTCGTCCAGGTCGACCATGCCCTGCTTGCGCAGCAGCGCGGAATAGGCGAACGAGTCGTCGCCGGCCTCCGCGCGGGCCGCCGCCCGGTCGGCGTCGTCGGCGATCCGGAAGTCGTTCGGCAGGCCGGCGGCCTCGGCGTTCTCGCGCAGGATGGTCAGCCCGAGCGAGTGGAAGGTGCCCACGGTGACGTCCTCGGCGACCGGGCCCAGCAGGCCGTCGAGCCGGTGCCGCAGTTCCTCGGCCGCCCGCCGGGTGAAGGTGATCGCCAGGCACTGCTCGGGAAAGACGTTCAGTTCCGCGCAGAGGTACGCGATCCGGTGGGTCAGCGTGCGGGTCTTGCCGGTACCCGGCCCGGCCACGATGAGCAGCGGACCACCCGGGGCCGAGGCGGCCACCCGCTGCATGGCGTCGAGCCGGTCGAGCAGGCCGGTGCCGACCTCCTCCATCCCGGCGAGCATCGGCTCGAACGGCTCGTGCGGGGAGGGCTGCGACGCGATCGGCGGTGCCGGGGGCGCGGCCTTGCGCTTGGGCTCGGTCTTCGCCGGCCGCTTCGCCTTCTCGTCCGGCTTCGCCGCCGCCGGCTCCGCGGGCCGTCGCTGCGCGGGCACCGGTACGTCGAACAGCGCCTCCTGCCCGCTCGACGTTCCGGCGGAGCCCAGCTCGCTCGGGTCGAAGAGGGTGATCACGCCGTACTCGCCGTCGTAGCCGGGCACCCGGCTTACCTCGCCGCGTCGTAGCCGGCCGATGCCCTCGGCTAACAGTTCCCCGCCGACCCGCCCGATCTCGTCCAGCGGGGCGCGGGTCAGGATCTCCAACTCGGGGCCGAGCGCGGCGACCAGGTCGGTGAGCTTCCCTTCGACCTTCTTCGACCGGGGACCAACCTTGTTGATCTCACCGAGGATCTCGGCGAGTTGGATCAGGTGGGTCACCTCGGGGGCGTGGTCCGGCCGGTACCCCTCGGGCCGGTCGGCCAGGTCCTCCACCCGGCTCAGTACGCCCACGGTCAGCGGCTTGCCGCACTCCGGGCAGCGTCCGCCGGCCTCCCGGGTGCGCTCGGGCGACCAGTTCACCCCGCACAGCCGGTGACCGTCCGCGTGGTACTTGCCCTCCTCGGGGAAGAACTCGATCGTGCCGGCCAGCCCGTCGCCGGTGCGCAGCGCCTCCCGGATGCCGAAGTAGTCCCGGGCCGAGGCGAAGACCGTGGCCTCGCGGGCCAGCGCGGGCGGCGAGTGCGCGTCGGAGTTGGAGACCAGCCGGTAGCGGTCCAGGCTGCCGACCCGCCAGTTCATCTCCGGATCGGAGGAGAGCCCGGTCTCCACCGCGAAGATGTGGTCGGCCAGGTCGGCGTAGCAGTCGGCGATCGCGTCGAAACCGGACTTGGAGCCCAGCGCGGAGAACCACGGGGTCCAGATGTGCGCCGGGACGAGGTAGCCGTCCGGGCTCGCCTCCAGGGTGATCTCCAGCAGGTCGCGGGAGTCCAGACCGAGGATCGGCCGGCCGTCCGAGCCGATGTTGCCGATCCGGCCCAGCACGGCGTTGAACCGGGCCACCGCGTCCAGGTCCGGCAGATAGATCAGATGGTGGACCTTGCGGGTCCGGTCGTCCCGCTTGTAGATCGTGGAGATCTCCACGCTGAGCATGAACCGGACCGGGTCGCTCTCCGCCTCGCTGGACAGCCGGGGCGGCAGCCGGCGGGCGATATCCCGCTCCGCCTCCGGAGCCAGCCGGTACAGGCCGGGCTCCGCCGGATGCAACGTCTCCCGCAGGTGGTCGTACCAGGCGGGGTGGGTGAAGTCGCCGGTGCCGAGTACCGCGATTCCCTTGCGTCGCGCCCACCAGCCGAGGTTCGGCAGGGTCAGGTCACGGCTGCAGGCCCGCGAGTACTTCGAGTGGATGTGCAGGTCCGCGACGAAGGGCGGGAGGCCACCGGGGGGTACGGCGCTGAACGGAGGCACGCCGCATCCTGCCACGACCGGCCACGCCCCCGCGCGTCGCCACGCTCGATGGTGAAGTGCGCTATGCCGAACGGAGCTCGACGAGGGTGATCTGAGGCTCCGCGCCGACCCGCACCGGCGGTCCCCAGAAGCCGGCGCCGTTGGTGACGTAGACCTTCGTTCCTTCCACCTCGCCCAGCCCGGAGACCACCGGCTGCTCCAGCTTGACCAGCAGGTTGAAGGGGACGATCTGACCGCCGTGGGTGTGGCCGGACAGCTGCAGGTCCACGCCGTACTTGGCTGCCTCCAGCGCGGCCACCGGCTGGTGGGCCAGCAGCACCACCGGCCGGGAGAGGTCACGGTCGCCGAGTGCGGCGGCGTAGTCGGCCGGCGCGGAGACGCCGGTGCCCGCCGCGCTGACGTCGTTGACCCCGGCCAGGTCGAGTACGCCGCCCCGGGCGGCGATCTCCAGCCGCTGGTTCTGGAGCACCCGCAGCCCGAGCCGGTCGACCTCGGCCACCCACTCCTCGACGCCGGAGTAGTACTCGTGGTTGCCGGTGACGAAGTAGCTGCCGTGCCGGGAGCGGAGGTCACGCAGGGGCGACGCCGCCTCGCCCAGCTCGGCCACCGTGCCGTCGACCAGGTCACCGACGACGGCGACGATGTCGGCGTCCAGGCGGTTGATCGCCGCGACGATCCGCTCGGTGTGCACCCGGCCGCGCAGCGGCCCGATGTGGATGTCGGAGACCGTGGCGATGCGCAGGCCGTCCATGCTGCGGGGCAGCTTGGCCAGCGGGATCTGCACCCGGTCCAGTTGGGGCGGGCCCATCGCGGTGCGTACGCCGTAGCCGACCAGCCCGGCCGAGGTGAGCCCGGCGAAGATCGCGGCGCCCCGGGCGAGCAGCAGTCGCCGGCCCGGATCGTGATCCGGCCCGACCGCCCCGGCGGCCGGCGGCTCGGCCGGGGCGTCGGTCGACGGGATGGCCGCGTCCGCAGGTGGCTCGGCGGTCGACGTGTCGGGCGCGGACGGGTTGGCCGCGCCGACCAGGACCGGTTCCGGCGCGGCGGTCGCCGCGCTGCGGCGCAGCACCAGCCTCGTCACCAGCAACGGCACTTCCAGCGCGACGAGCAGCACCAGCAGGTAGAACATCAGCGCGAGCCAGAGGTAGCCCGGCCAGGCGAGCCAGTACATCCCGGCCCGGGTGCCGACCATCGTCGCTGGGACGAGCAGCGCCAGCACCACCGCGCTGACCGTGCCGATCCGCCGCCAGCGCCCCACTGTGGTGGTGTCCTTGACCAGCCGCTTCCACAGGTAGAGATGGATCAGGCCGGTGATCAGGGCAAGGGTGGCCACGAAGCCGAGTACCGCGAACAAGTGGACCGATCCCTCTCAGCCGCCGGCGAAGGGGGGCAGGACGTCGATCGTCGCCCCGGCCGGCAGCGGCTTGTGCCGATCATGACAGGTCACGCCGTCGACCAGAAAACTCGCCACCGCGAGCACCGGAACCAATCGCCCGCCGTGCCGGTCGGCCAACTCCGCGAGCAGTTCGTCCAGCGATCGGCCGGCGGAGGTGGTCTCCTCGGCACGGCCGGCGGCGGCCCGCGCCCCGGCGAAGTAGCGGACGGTGACGGTCGCCATGATCAGCCTCCGATGGCCGACATCGGCCGGGCCGGTTGCAGGAAGGTCGGGTCGTCGATGCCGTGCCCGGCCCGCTTGTCCCGGGTCGCGGCCCGCCAGCGTCGGGCCAGTTCATCGTCGTCGGCCCCGGCCCGCAACGCGCCGCGCAGATCCGACTCCTCGGTGGCGAACAGGCAGTTGCGGATCTGGCCGTCGGCGGTGAGCCGGGTCCGGTCGCAGTCGCCGCAGAAGGGGCGGGTGACCGTGCCGATCACGCCGACCCGGGCCGGTCCGCCGTCGACCAGCCAGGTCTCGGCCGGTGCCGTGCCCCGTTCAGCCGGGTCGGGGCTCAGGTCGTACGCCATGCGCAGCGCGGCCAGGATCTCCTCGGCGGTGACCATGCTGGCCCGGTCCCAGCCGTGCTGGGCGTCCAGCGGCATCTGCTCGATGAACCGCAACTCGTAGCCGTGGTCGAGGGCGAAGCGGAGCAGCGCCGACGCCTCGTCGTCGTTGACCCCGCGCATCAGCACGCTGTTCACCTTCACCGGGGTGAGCCCGGCGGTGGCCGCGCCGGCCAGACCGGCGAGCACGTCGGGCAGCCGGTCCCGCCGGGTGAGCCGGGCGAAGCGTTCGCGGTCCAGCGTGTCCAGGGAGACGTTCACCCGGTCGAGGCCGGCGGCGCGCAGCGCCGGGGCCAGTCGCTCCAGGCCGATGCCGTTGGTGGTCAGCGAGAGCCGGGGACGGGGATCGAGCGCGGCGACGGCGGCCACGATGCCGACCAGACCGGGGCGGATCAGTGGTTCGCCGCCGGTGAACCGCACCTCGGTCACCCCGAGTCGGCGTACCGCGACCCGGATCAACCGGATCACCTCGTCGTCGGAGAGCAACTGCGGCCCGGCCAGCCAGGGCAGCCCCTCGGCCGGCATGCAGTACGCGCAGCGCAGGTTGCACTTGTCGGTCAGGGAGACCCTCAGGTCCCGGGCGACGCGGCCGTACCGGTCGACGAGGAGGCCGTCGGTCGACGGGGCGACGCTCATCCGTCGACGGTAGCGCGCCCGACCCCTCGCAGGGCGTCCCGGGCGATCCGGCTGACCGAGTCGCGGTACGCCCCGCCGAACAGCGCGGTGTGCACGAGCAGCAGGTGCAGTTGGTGCAACGGCACCCGGGCCTGCCACCCGTCGGCCAGCGGCCAGGTCTCGTCGTACGCGGCCAGGATCCGGTCCCCGTACGGCGGGCCGCCGAAGAGCGCGAGTTGCGCGAGGTCGGTCTCCCGGTGCCCGCCGTGCGCGGCCGGGTCGACCAGCCAGACCCGGCCGTCGGTGCCCCAGAGCAGGTTGCCGGGCCAGAGGTCGCCGTGGATCCGGGCGGCCGGCTCCGCCCCGCCGAACTCACCGACCCGGGCCACGACCTGCTCGACCAGGGTGGCGTCGGCGCCGCCCAGGGCTCCGTTGTCGACCGAGCGCCGCAGGTAGGGCAGCAGCCTGGCCTGTGCGAACCAGTCTGCCCACGGGCCGCCGTGCGGGGTGTTGTCCGCCGGCAGCGCACCGATGAAACCCGGCCACCGCGCCCCGAAGGTTGACGCGCCGGCCCGGTGCATCCCCGCCAGCTCGCGGCCGAAGCGCTCGGCCGCCTCCGGGCCGGGCTCGCCCGGCTCCACCCACTCCAACGCGAGCAGGTCGGGCAGCGCCACCAGCACCTCCGGTACGGCGACCGTTCCGGCCTCGCGCAGCCAACGCAGCCCGGCCGCCTCGGTGGCGAAGAAGCCCTCCGGCACCGGCTGCGCGGCGTGCTCCGGCCAGGTCTTGGCGAACACCGAGTGGCCGTCGTCCAAGGTCAGCCGGGACGCCGTGCAGATGTCACCGCCGGGCACCGGCGTCTCCCGGATCCGTTGGTGGGTCAGGAAGGTCGGCAGGTGCTCCGGATGCGCCCGCAGGTACGCCAGATCCATGCCCGCAAGGTATCGCCTGCGGTGCAAGGAAGGGCCCCCTGTTAACGCCTCCGGTAGAGGAAGGGCCCCTTGTTAACAGCCGGGGGTCCAGTGTCGGTGCCCCGCGCGCAGGATGCGCCGGCTCGCGGAAGGGTGTACGGCGCGGTCGTGATCCGGCCTGAGCTGGGTAAATGCAGTCAGTGACTGTGGATGAACAGCGTGTCGTCCACAGGGGCGGCGACACCCGCCGGCCGGGTCGCAGCCTTGGCCGCATGAACTCGACCGACCTGCCCCGGCTCACCGTCCGCTCGCCCGCCGACCTCATCGCTGCCGTGCCGTACTTGCTCGGCTTCCACCCGGCCGACAGCATCGTGGTGGTGGCGCTGCGTGGCTCGCGGATCGTCTTCGCCGCCCGCGGAGATCTCTTCGACGACGCTGACTCGCGCGAGCCGGCGCGACACATCGCAGCCGTGACCGCTCAGCAGGGCGCTGATTCGGCCACCGTGATCGGATACGGCCCGGCTCCCCTGGTGACGCCGGCCGTGGACGAGGTCCGGGCCGCGCTGGGCGACGCCGGGCTCGCCGTCCTCGACGCACTGCGAGTTACCGACGAGCGGTGGTGGTCGTACCTCTGCACGGAGCCGGAATGCTGCCCGCCCGAGGGCACCCGGTACGACCCGCGGGCGAGCGCGGTGCCGGCGGCGGCGGTGTTCGCCGGCCAGGTTGCGCTGCCCGACCGGGCGGCGCTCGCCGCGCAGGTTGCCCCCGCCACCACCCCCGCCATGCGGCTGGCCGCCGAACGGGCCGAGCGGCGGCTCACGGACCTGCTGACGGCGGCGCCTTCAGCCGACCTGCTCGGTGGGCGGGCGCTGCGGGCGGCCGGAGTGGCGGCGGTCCGTGCCGCCCGGCAGCGGCACAAGAGCGGCGAGCGGCTGAGCGACGACGAGGTGGCCTGGCTGTGCCTGCTGCTGACCCACCTCCCGGTACGCGACCACGCCTGGGAACGCACCGACGGCCGGGACGAGGACGTGGCGTTCTGGACGGAGGTGCTGCGTCGGGCCGAGCCGGAGCTGATTGCCGCGCCTGGCGCGCTGCTGGCGTTCGCCGCCTGGCGAGCGGGGCAGGGTGCCCTGGCGGCGGTGGCGCTGGAGCGGGTGCTGGCCGAGCATCCTGACTACTCGCTCGCCCTGCTGCTGGACGACCTGCTCCGCCGGGGAGTGCCGCCGGCACGTCTCGACGGCTGGCCGGGGTCGGCGAAGACGCTGCGGCGGGATAGGCGTCGCTCCCGTCGTCGCCCGCGATGAACAACAAGAGTTGCCGCCCGGATGAACAACAAGAATTCTTGTACAGGCCCCAGCGCCGGTCGGGGAGGACGGGCGGCATCGCCATGGATCAGCCACGGTGGGCACTGCGCCGGCGACGACGGTCGCCGGAGTCAGCGGTCGGACGGAGGAGACCGGATAATCACCGCATGTCCGAGCTTCCCCCTGGTCCGGCATGAGCACCGCGCTGCTGCTGTCCCTCACCGGCCTGGCGCTGATCGACAGCACCAGCATCGGCACCCTGTTCATTCCCGTCTGGCTGCTGCTCGCCCCCGGGCCGGTCAGCGTCCGGCGGGTGCTCACCTACCTCGGCACCATCGCCGGCTTCTACTTCGTGGTCGGGCTGCTGCTCTACTTCGGCGGTAGCGGGCTGGCCGAGCTGCTGGGCGGGGCGCTGGACAACCGCCCGGTGGTCTGGGCGCAACTCGCGCTCGGCGTGGGGCTGTTCGTGCTCAGCTTCCGGTACGACGGCAAGCGGAAAACGGGCACCGGCCGGGTGCTGCGATGGCGGGACCGGGTTACCGCCGGTGACTCGTCACCGCGCTGGCTGGTCGGGTTGGCCGTGTTCGCCGCGCTGGCCGAGGTGGCGACCATGCTGCCGTACCTCGGTGCCCTGGGCCTGCTGACCACCTCGGGTCTCGGCGTGCCGAACGTGATCACGCTCCTGGCCGGATACTGCCTGGTGATGGTGTTGCCGGCGGTGCTGCTGCTGGCTGCGCGGGTGGCCTGGCCGAGGCTGGTCGAGCCGGTGCTCGCCCGGCTCAACGACTGGATCGTCCGGTCTTCCGGGAGCATGCTCGGCTGGGTGCTGGGCATTGCCGGCTTCCTGATCGCCCGGGATGCCGCCGTCCGGCTGGGGCTGTTCGAGATGCTCGCGAACCGCTGAGCGGCGGTGGTCAGCCGGTCACCCGGTGGGCACCGGTGTAGACGTTCATCGTCCGGCCGCGCAGGAACCCGACCAGGGTGAGCCCGGCCTCGGCGGCCAGGTCGACCGCGAGCGTGCTCGGCGCCGAGACCGCCGCGAGCAGCGGCACCCCGGCCATCCATGCCTTCTGGGTCAACTCGAAACTGGCCCGGCCGGACACCAGCAGCATGTGCCCGGCCAGCGGCAGGCGGCGCTCGCGTACCGCCCAGCCGATCACCTTGTCCACCGCGTTGTGCCGTCCCACGTCCTCGCGCAACACCACCAGCTCACCGTCGGCGGTGAACAGGCCCGCCGCGTGCGACCCGCCGGTGCGCTCGAACCCCCGCTGCCCGGCGCGCAGCCGCTGCGGCAGTTCGGCAAGCAGCGCCGCCGGCACGGCCAGCGGGTCGTCGGCCACGTGGAACAGCGACCGGGTACGCACCGCGTCGATGCTCGTCTTGCCGCAGACCCCGCAGGCGCTGGTGGTGTGGAAGTGGCGGGTCATCTCGGTGGCCGGCTCCGGTACGCCGGGCGCCAGCGTCACGTCGACCACGTTGTAGGTGTTCGGGGTCTCCGTGCCGGCGCAGAGTTGCGCGGTGGACACGTCGTCCGCCGAGCGGATCAGTCCCTCGGTCAGCAGGAATCCGATGGCCAGATCGAGGTCGGCGCCGGGGGTACGCATGGTGACGGTCAGCGGGCGGCGCCGGGCCGGCCCGGCTGGACCGACCCGGATCTCCAGCGGCTCCTCCGCGGCCAGGGTGTCCGGCCGGCGTACCCGGGTGCGCCCGGAGTCCGTCGCGTCGAGGTCCACGCGGAGCACTCCGCGCCTGTCACTGGCCCGTCCCACCCCGCCATCCTGCCCCGCTCCTGTACCCCACCGCACCCCACCCCACCTCACCGCCCCAGCTCCGACACCCTGCGTCGATCTTGCACTTCCGGTCTCCGGAATGTTCGTCTATGTGCGCGACGCGAAGTGCAAGATCGGCTTGACGGGCAGGATCGACGTGTCGGTTCCGGCAGGTGGTGGATACCGTGATCCGGTGACGGCGTACGCGGCGGTGGTGCTCGCGGGCGGCGCGGCTCGCCGGATGGGCGGGCGGGACAAGCCGGCGCTTCCCGTCGGCGGGGTACCGATGCGCGAGCGGGTGCTGGCCGCGGTCGCCGACGCCGCGCCCCGGATCCTGGTCGGCCCCGGACCGGCCCCCGAGGGGGTACGGCTGACCCGCGAGACACCGCCCGGTGGCGGTCCGGTCGCCGCCGTAGCGGCCGGGCTGGCCCTGCTCGACGCCGACGTGCCGGCCGTCGCGCTGCTCGCAGCCGACCTGCCGCTGCTGACCCGCCCCGCCGTGGCCGAGCTGCTGCGCCACCTCGCCGGCCCGCCCGGCGTCGACTACCCGTCTGGCGTCGACGGCCGGGCCGGCGTCGACGGGGCGTGTTATGTCGACCGGTCCGGGCGGCGGCAGACGCTCTGTGGGGTGTGGCGACCTGCTGCGCTGCGTACCGCCCTCGACCGGGTCAGCCGGCGTCGTGCCGGCGAGCTGGCCGGGGTACCGCTGCGGGAGCTGCTGGCCGGACTCGCCGTACGCGAGGTGGCGTGGTCCGGCGACGGCCCGCCACCCTGGTTCGACTGCGACACTGAGCGTGACGTACGCCGGGCGGAGGAGTGGGCACGATGACGGTGATGGAGGACTGGATCACGGCAGCCTGCGCGGAGTTGGGCCTCGATCCGGCGGAGGTACCCGTGCCGACCGTGCTCGACCTGGCCCGGGACGTGGCCCACCAGGTGTTGCGGCCGGGCGCCCCGGTCACCGCGTACCTGCTCGGCCTGGCTGTCGGGCGGGGCGCGGATTCCGCCGCGACCGCCGCCCGCCTCGCCGAGTTGGCCGGCACCTGGCCAATCGAGCTGGGCGGCGAGCGCGACAGCGGCTGATCGGTTCGCGGGTGTTGTCCGATCGCGGTCCGGGCCGATCCGCACCGGCAGTTGGCTGGGTAGGGTGACCGGAACGGACGGAGGCGATCATGACGGCAGACCACCCCTCGGCACCGCCCGGCATGCCGGCACAGCATGAATCGATCTTGCTGGACGAGCCGAGCACGGCCGACCTGCGGGCGAAGGTGACCCAGGCGTGGCAGGAGTTCGCCCGGGCGCTGGCCGACCGGCTGGCCGCCCTCCCGCCGGGGGCGCACGTGGAGCTGACCCTCGACCCGACCGCCTCGGGCACCGACGACGCCGTCTACTCCGTCGGCGTCGACGTCGGATCGGACGGCCGGTTCGCCGCCCGGGCGGTGGGCAACGCGACCCTGCCACAGGGCTACCGACTGGACCGCGCGGCCGTCGCCGACATGGTCGCGCTGGGCTGGTCGCCGCCGGGTGTGGTGGAGGGCTCGGGGGAACAGTTCGGGCTGGACTCCGTAGCTGGCGAGGCCGGCCGGCTGGCCGCTCTGCTCTCGCGGACCCTGCGCGACATCTACGGCGCTCCGCACCCGGCCTTCCTGGTCTTTTCGATCGAGGACGCCGAGGGCGAGGCGTTGCCGGGTGAGCCGCTCGGCACCGCGCGCAGCGAGTTCGGGCTGGGCCGGGAGATCGGCGCCGAGCTGGAGGAGGCGCTGGCCGCCACCGGTGAGGCCGAGGTGGACTCCGAGATGCTGGAGCTGGCCGAGCGGGTCCGCACCGTCGTGTCGACCATGCTCAAGTCGGACTCGGATCGGCTTCAGGTCGACTCCGACGGCGACATCAACATCCGCGCCGGGTCGGCGATGGTCTTCGTCCGGGTGCGTGACAACCCGCCGCTGGTCGACGTCTTCTCCCCGGTGCTCACCGAGGTCGAACCCACCGAGCGGTTGTACGTCAAGCTCTCCGAGCTGACCAACCGGATGCCGATCGGCCGCCTCTACTGCGCCGACGACACCGTGTGGGCGTCGATCCCGGTCTTCGGCCGCAACTTCCAGCCCACCCATCTGATGCTCGCGGTGCAGGTGATGACCGGCCTCGCGGACGAGTTGGACGACCGGCTACATGGCGAGTTCGGCGGCAAGCGCTTCTTCGGCGAGGGGGACAAGCCGGGACGGGGTGAGCACCGCACCGGCATGTACCTCTGAGCGACTGTCGGGAAACCTCGCCCCGGGGTTTCCCGACAGTCTCTGAGCCCGGTCAGCGGACGTCGAGCAGAGTCTTGCCGACGGTCGCCCGGGCGCTGATCGCCGCATGCGCGTCTGCCGCCCGGTCCAGCGGGAACCGCTGCCCGATCACCGCACGCAGCCGGCCGGCCGCCGCCTCCGCCAGTGCCCGCTCGGTGTACGCCCGCAGTTGCTGCGGCGTCGGCGCCGGGCGGACCAGCGTCACGCCCCGATCGGCGGCGGTCTCGTCGGGGATCGCCGTCCACTCGCCGCTGGCCAGCCCGAAGCTGAGCATCCGGCCGCCCGGGTCGAGCAGCTCGAACGCCGCCCGCCCGACCGTCCCGCCCACCCCGTCGAAGACGACGTCGACTGCGCCGACCGCCGCTCGCACCTGCTCGGCCCAGTCCGGTCTCCGGTAGTCGACGGCGACCCGCGCGCCCAGTCCGGGCAGCAGCGCCACCTTGCGGGTACCGCCCGCGAGGCCGACCACCCGCGCGCCGGAGCGGGACGCGAGCTGGACCAGCAGGCTGCCGACCCCGCCGGCGGCGGCCTCGACCAGCACCCGGTCACCGGGGCGCGGGTCGGCCGCGTCGAGCAGCATCAGCGCGGTACGTCCATCGGCGAGCAGCGCCACCGCCTGGTCCAGCGGCAACCCGTCCGGAACCGCCACCGGCGCGGTGGCGTCGACGACGACCAACTCGGCGTACGCCCCGGACCCGCCGGTACTGGTGACCACCCGACGGCCGACCAGCCCCGGGTCGATGTCCGGCCCGACCGCGCTGATCACCCCACCCACGCCGTTGCCCGGGATCACCGGCGGCGTCGCGGGCGACGGCCCGAAGCCGGTCGCCCGGAACTGGGTCTCCACGAAGGTGATGTTGGCGTGCACCACCTCGACGAGCACCTGACCCGGGCCGGGACTCGGATCAGCGGCCGGGCCCGGCACCAGCACCTCGGGTCCGCCGAACTCGCGTAACCACACCGCCCGCACGCTTTCCCCTCTCGCCGATTGGTCGCACCCAGTCGACTACCTCAACCCTGGTTGAGGTCAAGGCGGGTGGGGCCCGGAAACCCCGAGAAACCGGGCCCCACCCGCGTGGGGAGGGAGATTCAGGTCGTTGCGATCCAACTGATCCGTCGTGCGGTGGCCGGGTCGGTGGCCATCAGACCCGCCTCGGACACGGTCCAGAGCACGTCGCCGACCACCAGCGACCGGAGCACGGGCCAGGACGACTGCCACATCCGCCGGCCGTTGCCGCTCTCCATCGGATGGGTCACCTCGCCGATCTCGCTGATCGTGTCGCCGTTGACGCGCAGCAGGCGGATGCCGACCTCGACCGGCAACGCCACCAGGCCGCTGTCCGGCCGGTACAGGAAGGCGTGCGGGTCGTACTCGGCGTTGGACCAGGCGCCGGGCAGGTGCCACTGGTCCAGCCGGGCCGGCCGGGCCGGGTCGCGGACGTCGAAGAGGGACACCTGGACACCTTCGACCCGCCCCTGCCGGTCGGCCTCCTGGCCCACGCCGAGCAGCCGTCCGTCGGGCACCGGGTGCAGGTAACCCGAGTACCCGGTGATCTTCAGCTCGCCGGTGACCCTCGGCGCGGCCGGGTCGCTCAGGTCGAGCGAGTAGAGCGGGTCGGTCTGCCGGAAGGTGACCACGTACGCGATCGGCCCGAGGTAGCGCACGGAGTAGATTCGCTCGCCCCGACCGAGCCCGCCGACCACCCCGGTCGGCACCAGCGAACCGCCCTCGCGGCGCAGCACCCGCACGCTGGATTCGGAGGTCCGCCCCTCGCCCCAGACGTCGCCGGTGGTGGTGGCCACCCGCAGGTGTCCCGCCCACTCGGACAGCGCGTACTGGTTGATCAGCCAGCCCGGCACCAGGCCGGCGGCGAGGTAGCGGGGGCGGCCCGGGGAACCGATGTCGAACTGGAAGATCTCGGTGACCTGGTCGACCGGGGCCGGCCGCCAACGGTTCGGAGCGACGGCCGGCCCCGGACGCTGGCCGGCGAGGTAGAGGCTCGTCGCCGTGCCGTAGACGGTGCTCGCGTCGGCCGCGACGCCGACCGGGTCGCCGTCGCCGAGCCGGTCGGCGGTGAGGTCGAAGCTGAGCACGGTCAGCGTCGACGCGCCGGTCATCCGCGCCGGGCGGCTCAACCGGTCGCAGCCGACCCGACCGGTGTGCCGTTCCGGCCCGGCCGTCCACTCGTACTCCGGCAGCCACGCCTCGACGTCGGCCTGGTCGATCGCCGCGCGGTTGCGCTTGATCCGCGCCCGGTCGCTGCCGTCCTTCTCCAGCGGGAACTCCAGGCGGGCCGTCGAGCGGACCACCACCCGGGCGGTGTCGCCGGTCAGCCGGGCGTCGAGCGTGCTGCCCTGGATCCGGTACGTGCCGAGCACCCGGGGTGGCCCGGCCAGGTCGACCAGCACCAGCCGCGCCGCACCGGCCGGCCGCATCGTCCTGGCCCAGCTGACGGCCGGATCCGGCAGGTCCTCGCCGAGGACCAGGGCCCGGTCGCCGAGCAGCAGCAGGCGGTGCTCGACCCATCCCTGCACCTCGTTGTCACCGGCCAGCTCGAGCTTCCCGGTGATCCGGCGGCTGGTCGGGTCCACCACCCGCAGCACGCCACCGGTGACCGTCACGATCCGCCGGCCGTCGGTCTTGACCAGGTCCGGCTCGTCGGCGCCGGCCTCGTGGTTGTTCGTCGTCGAATACCCCGGCGCGGCGTTCTCCGGCACGACGCCGCCGGCGGCGGCAGAGGTCCTCGCCGCCGAGTCGGCGCCGACAGCCAGCCGTTCGCCCAAGAACGTCGACTGGCCGTCGAAGCCGTACGGGCCGACCGACGCGACGGCCGCCGCGCGC
This sequence comes from Micromonosporaceae bacterium KJ-029, assembly GCA_005402585.1. GTDB lineage: Bacteria > Actinomycetota > Actinomycetes > Mycobacteriales > Micromonosporaceae > Micromonospora. The sequence goes on from BIFP01000068.1 coordinate 606,526, forward strand.
AGTTCGGCGAGGGCCTCGGCGCAGGAGTCGAACGAGACCAGGCTGGCCGCCGGCACCATCGGCGGCCCGTTGCGGTCCGGCGTCAGCGGGGCCGGCGCCGGTGCGGCCATGCTGCCGGCGAGCAGGGCGAGTGCGGCCAGCGTGCTGCCGGCTGCGGCAGCCTTGAGTCCCCGTGTCATGGCCGGTTCGACGCGGCGTCGGCGCGTCCGGTTCCGCACCCGCTGCGACGTGTCTCCGGGCGTGGTGCGGGGTCAGCCGGCGGACGGGCCGACGCCGGGGGACTCGACCAGCCGGGAGAGCACGATGGTGCTGCGGCTGGAGGTCACGAACGTCTCGGCCCGCAGCCGCTCCAGCGCCTCCTCCAGGTGGGAGATGTCGGCCGCCCGTAGGTGCACGAGCGCGTCGGCCTCCCCGGAGACGGTGTACGCCCCGACCACCTCGGGGTGACGCCGCACCGCGGCACCGATCTGGGCCGGGGTGGTCCGGCCGGCGCAGAACAGCTCGACGAACGCCTCGGTGGTCCACCCGACCGAGGCCGGGTCGACGACGGCGGTGAATCCCCGGATGACGCCTGCGGCGCGCAGTCGATCGACCCGCCGCTTGACCGCCGGAGCGGAGAGTGACACGCGGGTACCGATGTCCGCGTACGAGGCACGGGCGTCAGCGACGAGCAACGCAATGATTCGCTGGTCTACGGCGTCGATCTGCAATGTTCCGCCTCGGGGAAGCAACGGTCGTGGCTGTTACTAAAGTTCGAGCGTACCTACTCTTGGTGACCGTGAACCAGCAGCGAGTGCCGCGAAAGCGGACATACCTCATGTGCTCGCCCGAGCACTTCGCGGTCGAGTACGCGATCAACCCGTGGATGGACGTGACCACCCCGGTCGACCCGGAGCTGGCGGTCAAACAGTGGGACCGCCTGCGGGAGACCCTGGTCGGTCTCGGCCACGAGGTTCACCTGCTGACCCCCGAGGCCGGCCTGCCCGACATGGTCTTCGCCGCCAACGGCGCGTTCGTGGTGGACGGGACGGTCTACGGCGCCCGGTTCAAGCACCACCAGCGGGTCGCCGAGGCGGCCGCGCACCGGGCGTTCTACGAGTCGCAGGGCTGGCGGTTCATCGCGCCGAACGAGACGAACGAGGGCGAGGGCGACTTCGCGTACCTGCCGGAGGCGCACGGCGGGCTGATCCTGGCCGGGCACGGGTTCCGCACCGAGCTGCCCGCGCACGCCGAGGCGCAGGAGGCGCTGGGCCGGCCGGTGGTCTCGCTGCGGTTGGTCGATCCGCGCTTCTACCACCTGGACGTGGCGCTGGCCTCGATCGACGACGGCAACATCGTCTACTACCCGGGTGCGTTCTCGGCGGCCAGCCAGAAGGTGCTCGCCCAGCTCTTCCCCGACGCGGTGCTGGCGGACGACGACGACGCCCTCGCGTTCGGGCTGAACCTGGTCAGCGACGGTGCCAACGTCGTGCTCAACAGCGAGGCGACCCGGCTCGCCGGCCGGCTCAAGACGGCCGGCTACACGCCGGTGCCGGTGGAGCTGGCCGAACTCAAGAAGGGCGGCGGCAGCGTGAAGTGCTGCATCGCCGAGCTGCGGCGCTGAGTCACCGGTCACCCCGTTACGGCCGGAGGGGCCGGCTCCCGCACGGGAGCCGGCCCTCCGCGTGGTCGCGGCGGCTCTGCTCAGCCGAGCGTGGCCAGCTCGTTGACCAGGACGTTGGACAGCACCTGACCGTCGCGCTGCACCTCGCGCAGGTACCACTTCTGCTGCGGGGTACGGGGCTGGTTGAACTGCCACGCGCCGCGCGGGCTGTCGATCTGCCCGATCCGGCCCAGGGCGAGGTTGACCTCGTGCGGTTTGGGCGAGGGACCGGCGAGGCGGATGGCCTGGTCGAGCACCTTCGCCGCGTCGTACGAGGCCATCGCGTACGTGGTCGGCGAGACGTTGTGCTTCTTGCGGTACGCCGAGGCGAACCGGCGGTTGGCCGCGTTGTTGAGGTCGGCGGAGTAGTTCAACGCGGTCCGGATGCCGAGCGCGTCGTTGGCCGGCCGGATGCTTTCCAGCACCGAGCCCTCGGTGAGGAAGCCGGGGGCGTAGATCCTGCCCCGGAAGCCGGCGTCACGCAGCTGCATGATGAACTCCGCCGCCGCCGCGCCGGAGTAGAAGCAGAAGACCACCGACGGGTTGCGGCTGAGGGCTCGGTTGATGTCGGAGACGTAGGCGGTCTTGCTCGGGTTCACGCTGTTCGACGTCCAGGTCACCGGGTCGGAGATGCGGGGATCGGACTCGCCGAACTCCTGGCGGAAGCCGCGCAGCACGTCCTCGCCACCGACGACCCCTTCGGGCAGGATCGTCGCGATCCGGTCGGTGGGGCCGAGTTCGTCCTTGAGATAGCGGCCCAGCGCCCGACCCGCCTCGTCGAGCACGTACGACGTACGCCAGATGTAGAAGACGCTCTGCAGGCTCGTGGGAGAGGCGTTGGAGCCGATCAGCGGGACCCGGGCCTGCTCGATCAAGTCCCGGATGCCGAACATGACCGACGAGCTGGCCACCCCGGTCAGGGCGAGGACGCCCTGTTTGAGTAGCCCGTCGACGGCCGCCTTGCCGGACTTGACGCTGTCTCCCTCGTCGGCGACGAGCAGCTCGACCGGGTGGCCGCCTAGGCGCCCCTCGTTCAGTTCCAGGTAGAGCTCGAAGCCGTTGCCGAGTTCGCCGCCGACGGCTTTGCTGGGGCCGGACTGCGGTGCGATGAGCCCGATCTTGATCGGGGTGCCTGTGCTGGTGGCGTTCTCCTTGGCGTCGGAGCCGCATCCGGCGACGAGTCCACCCGTACCGAGCGCGGCCAGCAGCTGAAGTGCCCGCCTACGGTTCATCTGCGACACCGGGTTTCCCTTCAAATGCGTAGCCGGGCGGCCTCCGCCCCACGGGCGTTCTACCCGTTTCGCGACGCTGCGTCAATGGCTGATGATCTTCGTGTAAAGACCGCAACGCGGTGGTGACCTGCGGCCAGGCCGCAGACTCCGGGTCGATGAGTCCGAAGTGTTCGCATTCCGGCAGCTCGACAAGGCGGATATCGGCACCCGCCGCCTGCCCGGCGGCCACGTACGCCCGGCTCATGCCGACCGGAACCTGCTGATCCAGCGTGCCGTGCATCACTACGGTGCGTGGTCGGAGAGGCGCCAGGGACCGTGGGTCGGCGGCGGCGTACCGCTCGGGCACGTCGGCCGGCCCGCCGCCGAGCAGTGCGCCCACCGCACCGGAGTCCAGGTCCAGCCGGTACGCCTCGGCCAGGTCCGCGACCGGGGCGAGGGCGAGCACCGCGCCGACCGCGTCCGGTGCGTGGGCCGCCGTGTACAGCGCGAGGTGCCCGCCGGCCGAGTGGCCGACCAGGACCGGTGGCCCTGGCGCGAGCTGGCCGGGCAGCGCGGCGGCGGCCAGCCGTGGCAGCGCGGACACTCCGGCCAGTACGTCTGCCGGCGTACCCGGCCAGCCGCCACCGGGCTGCCCGGTCCGGCGGTACTCGAGTTGGGCGACCGGGTACCCGAGCGCGGCCAGCGCGGCGGCCAGCGGGCCGGTGTGCCGCCGGTCGTACTCCGCGCGCCAGAAACCACCGTGCACCACCACCACCAGTGGCCGGGGCGGCCCGGCGCTCGCCGGTTGGCGCAGATCGGCGATCTGGTCGGGGTGCTCGCCGTAGGCGACGGTCACGTCCGGGTCGGGCGCGGGCCGGGTCAGCACGGCTCGGGGATCGGAGGGCACCGGCCGACGGTAGCGCGGGCCGCCAGGGGCCGGCCCACGGGTGGTCGGGTCGGAACCTGGACGCGGGGCGGCGGGCGCCGACGGGGGTGGCTGGGTAAAGATGGATGCCATGACCGAAGCGCATTCCGCTGGACAGAACGACGAGCCCGACCGCGACGACATCGGGCACTCCGGCACCGTGGTGGTGGTCGGGCCGGACGGCCGGCCGGTCGGCACCGTGCAGACCGACGACGGGCCCGGCGAGGACCCGGCACGCCTGGTCGAGCAGCCGGCCAAGGTGATGCGGATCGGCAGCATGATCAAGCAGCTGCTGGAGGAGGTCAAGGCGGCACCGCTGGACGACGCGAGCCGGCACCGGATGCGGGAGATCCACGAGCGGTCGATCGTCGAGCTGAAGGAGGGGCTGGCTCCCGAACTGCGCGAGGAACTGGAGCGGATCTCCCTCCCCTTCAACGAGGACCAGGCGCCCAGCGAGGGCGAGCTACGAATCGCCCACGCCCAGCTGGTCGGCTGGCTGGAGGGGCTGTTCCACGGCATCCAGGCAGCCCTGGTCGCCCAGCAGATGGCGGCTCGGGTGCAGCTGGAGCAGATGCGTTCCGGCCGGCAGGCGCTGCCCAGCGGGCCGAGCGGGGCGGTGCTGCCGGGGATGCCCGGGATGGGCCAGCCGCAGGGCGGCGAGGGGCCCAGCACCGGCCAGTACCTCTGACCTCCGGCACGGCGTGCGGCGCGCAACGGCGGGCCGCACGCCGGCCGCGCCGGCTCAGTCCGCCCCGAAGACCTTTTCCAGGTACGTTGCCACGCCGTCGGTGGAGTTCGCCGAGGTGACCTCGTCGGCGATCGCCAGCACGGAGGGGTGGGCGTTGGCCACCGCCACCGCCCGGCCGGCCCAGGTCAGCATCGGCACGTCGTTGGGCATGTCGCCGAAGGCCAGCACGTCGGTCGCGTCGACCCCGATCCGGTGGCAGTACCAGGCCAGCCCGGCCGCCTTCGTCACGCCGGCCGCCGAGATCTCCACCAGTCCGGAGTACGACGAGTGGGTGGCCTCCGCCAGCCCGGCGAGGGCACCGGCGACCAGCTGGGTGAACCGGTCCGGATCCTGCTCGCCGGCTCGCGCCAGGAGCTTCACCGCCGGCACCGAGAGCAACTCTTCAGGAGTCTCCACCATCCGGATCGCCGTTTCGTCGGCGTCCCAGCGCAACGGGTAGTGCGTCTCGTGCCGCATCTGCCGGCTGTCGGCGATCTCCACCGCGAGGCTCACCCCGGGCACCTCGGCCCGCAGCCGGCGGGCCACCTCGGCGAGCAGCTCCGGGGCCAGCGGGTCGGCCCGCAACACCTCGTCGTCGACCGGGTCGTAGACCACCGCGCCGTTGGCGCAGATCGCCGGAATCGGCTCGGCCAGCTGGTCGTACACCAGTTGGAGCCAGCGGATCGGGCGGCCGGTGACCAGCACGACCGGCGTGCCCCGGGCGGAGATCCGGGCCAGCACGGCCGCGGTGTGGGCGCTGAGCGTCCGGTCGTCGCGGAGCAGCGTGCCGTCGATGTCGCTGGCGATCAGGCGTGGCGTTGCGTCCATCACCTGGACAGTAGCCGGTCGAGATAGACCGCCACCCCGTCGTCGTCGTTACGCAGGGTGACGTCGTCGGCGACGGCACGCAGGGTGGGATGGGCGTTGGCGACCGCCACCCGGCCCCAGCCGGCCCACTCGAACATCGGCAGGTCGTTGGGCATGTCGCCGAAGACCAGCACCTCCGCCGGGTCGACGCCGAGGCTCTGCGCCACCACGCTGAGCCCGGTCGCCTTGTCCACCCCGGGCGGGCAGATCTCGATGAAACCGAGGCCGGCCTGGGTGAGCGTGGCGAAGTGGGGCGGGACGATCTCCCGGGCGGCGGCCAGCAGCTCGTCCACGTGATGGTCCGCGGTACGCGCGAACGCCTTGATCACGTCGCCGGCGAGGCACTCGGCGCGGGTGCGTACCTCGAACCGGTCCGGGTAGGGCCAGGCCGGGTGGTAGTCGCCCCAGAGCGGGGCGTCGTGCTCGTCGGACGCCTCGACCATCACCGTCAGCGGACCGACCGCAGCCTCCAGGTCGGCCAGCAGGACGGCCAGCACCTCGCTGGAGAGGCGCTCGTCGCGCAGCACGACCGGCCCGGACGGGTCGCTCTGGTCGACCACCCGACCGCCGCCGGCCATCACGAGGAAGTCCGCGGCGCGGATGTCGTTACGGGTGAGTTCGGTCAACCGGGGGCCGCGACCGGTGGCACCGACCACCGGGATGCCGGCGGCGCGTACCCGGTCGAGGACCTGGTGGGTGTACGCCGAGACGGTGTCGTCGCTGCGCACGAGCGTCCCGTCGAGGTCGGTGGCGATCAGCTTGGGCAGGCCCGGGCGGGTCATCGTTCCTCCTTCGCCCGCCGCCGTCGCGGCCAGCCGTACCGGTCGTCGGAAGGGCGACCCGGCGTGACGGCGGGCAGCAACCGTACCTCGCGGAACAGGTCGCAACCATGGCTTCCAGGCGAATCAGGTGCCAACGGACGGCACCACAAAGATGACCGCACCGGCAGCCGGACGACCGGCGCGGACCTCGGTGGTCGGGCGGGCGGCCCGGGGCGACCGTGGCCAGCTCAGCTGGGCGGCGCCTCGCGCGCGAAGGGCACCGTCGGGGTGACGGTGATGTCGGCCGGCGGGCGTCCCTCGTCCCGTCCGGTCGTATCGGACCGGCGGGCACGCCGTCGCCGCCCGGCAGACTCGGCAGGAGAAACGTCCGACTCTGCGGGTGAGCCGTCCGGCTCGGCCGGCGATCCGGCGGACTCGGGCCCGACCCGGACGAGCGAGGCGGCCAACAGCACGACGGCGGCGAAGGCCATCAGCAGGCCGCGCCCGTGCTCGACCTCGAAGCCGACCTCGTTGGGATAGAACATGCCCCGCCGAGCCGTGTCCTCCAGCGACGAGACGGTCGCCGCGAGCAGCGCGAGCGCCCCCGCGGCGAGCGCCATGCCGGCCACCCGTGCGTTGGTCCGCGCGGCACCGACGCCACGCAACGCGAGGGCCACCGCGCAGCCGAGTGCGAGGAGCCCGACCAGGTAGCCGGTGCCCAGCCCACCGATCTCGGCCACCCCGCTGGTCAGTTCGAGCGGGGTCGCCGGATCCGGGCCGGCGTTGGGAATGGTCATCGTCGACCACTCGCCGAGCAGGGAGGCCAGGGCCGCCACGGCACCGAGCGCGGCCAGCAGCATCGGCACCCGTCGGTCCCGACCGAGGCCGGAGAAGGCCCGACGTAACCGGCGGGCGGCGCGCGACTCGTCGTCCGTGTCGCCCCACTCGACGATGCTGGGGCCGTCGGACCGGTCGTCCTGACGGGGGATGGGGAGGTCGTGGGTCATCGCTCGCCCTCTCCTCGTGGCCGGGGCGCCGCGCGCCCGCCGGCCGCGGGTGCGGGTCTGGGTCGAATCATGGCACAGCCGGTTCCCGCCGTCGGGAACGTGGATGCGCGGGCCGCGCAGGTCGGTCGCCTGCCGACGCCCGGTGGACTAGCGTCAGGTGCATGCCTATCCGTACCGCTTCCGCACGCTGGCAGGGCAACCTCACCGAGGGGTCCGGCACGGTCCGCACCGGCAAGGGCGGGCTCCAGGGGAACTACTCCTTCAAGTCCCGCTTCGAGGAGGGGGAGGGCACCAACCCCGAGGAGTTGATCGGCGCCGCACACGCCGGCTGCTTCTCGATGGCCTTCTCCAAGGCGCTCGCCGACGCCGGCACCACGGCGACCTCGGTGGAGACCACCGCCAAGGTGCACTTCGACAAGACCGACGCCGGCATGACCGTCACCCGGATCGACCTGGAAACCGTCGGTGACGTGCCCGGCATCGACGAGGCTCAGTTCGCCAAGCTGGCCGAGACCGCCAAGCAGAACTGCCCGATCTCCCGCCTGCTCTCGCCCGGCGCCGAGATCACTCTCACCGCCCGCCTCGTCTCCTGACCCTTCCCCGAATCCCGCGTCGATCTTGCACTTTCGGTCGCCGTAATGGGCTTCGTGCCCGTTCGCGGCGAGCGGGTAGTGCAAGATCGCGGGTTGGGTGGGGAAGAATGGGCGCGTGGCGGTCGAGATGGGGCGTGAGCGGTTCGAGGAACTGGTGGGGGAGGCGCTGGACGAGGTTCCGGAGGAACTCCTGGCGTTGATGAACAACGTGGTGATCCTGGTGGAGGACGATCCACCTCCCGGTGAGAATCTGCTCGGCCTCTACGAGGGCCACGCGTTGACCGACCGGGGCTGGGACTACGCCGGTGTCCTGCCGGACCGCATCCTGATCTACCGCAACCCCACCCTGCGCATCTGCGAGACCGACGAGGACGTCATCGACGAGGTGGCGGTGACCGTGGTGCACGAGATCGCCCACCACTTCGGCATCGACGACGCGCGCCTGCACGAGCTGGGCTGGGGCTGACCGGCTGCGGGTCGGGGTCGGTTGCGCCGCCGGGCGTCGGCGCGCTGGCCCTGCTGACCGGTGCCGCCGTCAGCTGACCGAGGTCCGGGTGCTCAGCTCAGCTCGCCGGCCCGTAGCCGGGCGAGCCAGGCGGCGGCGTCCGCGTAGTCGGCGTCGGAGAGGCCGGCCGGGGCGGGTACCGGGCGCTCCCCCGTCGTCCCGTTCCACCGGTGCCGGGGGTACGAGCCGAGGAAGCGTACGTCGGCGCAGACCCGACGCAGCCCCTGCAACGCCTCGCCGAGCCGTACGTCGGCGACGTGGCCGGTGCAGTCGAGGAAGAAGACGTACCGCCCGAGCGCCTCACCGGTCGGGCGAGATTCGATCCGGGTCAGGTTGACGCCGCGGACCGCGAGTTCCATCAGCACGGACAGCAGGGCGCCCACCCGATCGTGCGCGATGAACACGGCGAGCGACGTCACGTCGTCGCCGGTGGGCGGCGGTGGCGGACCCGGACGGGACAGCAGGGCGAAGCGGGTCACCGCGTCGGGGTGGTCGGCGATCTTGTCGGCCAGCACGGCGAGCCGGTGCCGGGTCGCGCCGATCGGGGCGCAGATCGCCGCGTCGTACTCGCCCGTCGCCGCGCCGGCCGCCGCCGCGCCGTTGGAGAGCATATCGACCACGACCGCGTCGGGCAGGTGCGTCCGCAGCCAGCCCCGACACTGGGTGGACGCCTGGGGGTGGGCGGCGACGCTGCGTACTGCCGGCAGGAGGGTCCCCGGACGCGCGCCGAGGACGAACTCCACCGGCAGGATCACCTCCCGGGTGATCACGAGCGGCTCCCCCTCGGCCAGTTCGTCGAGGGTCACCCCGACCGCGCCCCCGATCGAGTTCTCCAGCGGCACCAGCGCGGCGTCGGCGTCCCCCGCGCGTACCGCCTCCAGCGCCTCGCCGATGCTGCGGGCCGGCGTACGGGTGCCCCGCTCGGCGGCGGGCACGGTGCGCAGCGCCTGCTCGGCGAAGGTGCCCTCGGGCCCGAGGAAGACGAAACGTGTGGGCGGCGTTCCCGGCATGGCGACAGCCTACGCACCCGCCGTCGGCCAGGACGCCGATGGCGCGGGGGTTGGCCTCATGGCGTGGGTGTGGCCGTCGTCGGCGTCGGTGTGGGTGTGGTCGGCGTGGGTGTGGGCGTGGTCGGTGTGGGCACCGGTACGCCGACCGGAGCGTCGTCGCCGCAGGCCAGCGTCCGGATCCCGATCGGGCCGGCCACGCGTACCTCGACCGAACAGACGTCGGTGCCGGCGGTGACCAGGCGCAGGGTGCCGGCCTGGTCCCGGGTGACCACCTGAAGCGGCTCGTAACCGGTCACGTCGAGGGCGGTGAAGTGCCAGTCGCCGGCGCACAGCGGGCCGGTCTGGACGCGTACCTTCGCGTTCCGAGGCAGGAGTCCGCTGCGACCGCGCACCAGATCGATGATCCGCTGCTGCGACGGCCCGCCCTGGCAGGCGACCGCCACCAGCCCCTGGTCGGCCGAAGGGGTGGTGGGCAGGCCGGTGCCGGGCAGCCCGGCGTCGGGTGGCGCGGTCGGCGTGATCGTTCCGGTCGCGCTCGGTGTCGCCGCCCGCGTGGGCAGAGCCCGGGGTCCGTCCCGTAGCTCCGGAGGTTCGCCGCAGCCGGCCAGCAGCAGCCCGGCCAGGGCCACGACGGCGGTCAGTCGCCGGGCGCGGTGGTTCGGGCCCGGATCGCCGGGCGGCGGGCCGGCGTCGGAGCGACGGGGTGGGGCGGGAGGCACGGGGGCGGTCCTCGATGGGAGCGGGGAGCGTCGTGGGGTGGCCGGCGGCCGAGCCCATGGTAGGAGGATCTGTCGCCGCGGTGAAGGTCAGCCGAGCACGCGATGTCCGGCGCGCACCAGCGCGGCGGTCGCCTCGGTCAGGCGTACGGCCGGAACCAGCACGTAGTCGGTGTCGTACGTGGAGAAGGCGACGATGCTGACCCGGGCCTCACCGAGCGGGTCCACCAGCGCCGTGAGGGTGTCGGTCACGGCGAGGTCGGCCGGACCGGCCACCCGCAGGCAGCGCCATGCGGTCTCCCCGTCGGCCTCGCCCGGCGCCCGCTCGGCGGGGCAGATCACCGACATGCCGTCGGCCGTCCAGCTCACCGTGACCACGTCGTCGCCGGCCAGCCCGCCCGACAGCCCGGACGGCAGGGTGGAGTCCGCCGCCATCCGGCACACGGCGTATTCGCCCGGCAGCACAGCGATATCGAGCATGATGGCACCTTACGACCTCGGCGACGGCCGGCCACAGTACTGTCCCGTGCGTCGAGCGCCACACTCCGCCGCAGGTCAGACCTCGGAGAAGAAGGTGAGCGAGCCGGCGACGCCCCCGTCGGCGAGCACCGGCGTGGAGATGGCGTCGACGGTCGCGTCCGACGCGCCCTCCGTGGTCGCCTCGATCCGCAGCAGCCCACGGGCCAGGCGGCCGGAGGAGAGCGCGAGCAGCGGCGGGATCTTGTCGATCTCGGGCTCGGCCAGCTCACCCCGGTTGGCGGTGAAGTCCACCAGCCGGAGCCCGCCGTCGAGCAGCGGCAGCCCGACCAGGTCCTCCGGCGCGCCCAGCCGGAGCAGCTCACAGCCAGCGGAGGAGACGGCCACCACCCGGGTCTCGGCGTCGATCAGCAGGCAGGGTTCGTCGGCGCTGAAGACCGTCGCCGACCACCGGCCGACGTTGTCGTACCCCGGCTCTGTCGGTGTCCCCGCTGCGGGCGCGAACACTTCCGAGAGCGAGAGTTCGACGTGGGCCACCGCGCCTCCTATGCACACCGACGGTACGTCCACGCTAGCCGGTCGTCGCGGCGACCGCCGACCGCGCTGGGCGTCTGGGCCGTCGGTGCTGATCGGGCACCCGGTCGACGGCGGCGCGGGCCGGCGGGTGCTGAGCCGGCCCGGCCGCGTGGCGTCGCCGCAGACGTTACCGGCGGGTGGCCGGCTTGTCAGCGGCCGTTCGGCCGTCCTCGTACCACCGGTAGTCCGCCGCCGGCGGGTGGGTGCCGTTCATCCAGGTGGCGGGGTGCTGTGCCACCCGGGACAGCTTCTCGGCGGTCGCCGGGCTGATCCGGTTGCCGGCGGCGACGAGCAGCCGGTCGAGTTCCCGGTGGGTCGCCATGAGGCAGTCCTTGGGGAGGCCGTAGACGCTGATGACGCCGGAGCCCACGAAGGTGAGCACCGGCGTGACCGGAATCGGATGGCCGACCGCCGTGGTGAGCGCCTTGCTGGCGCGCCTGGCGTCACGGCGGGCCTCGGCCACGTACGGCGGTCGCTTGCCGTTGATCTGCACCACGTCGCCGGCAACCAGGACCCGCGCCCGACCGTGGTCGGCGATGGTGACGGCGAACAGCCCGCTCGGGCCGATGGCCAGGAACCCGGCCCGGTTGTCGTCATCGTCGTCGAGCAGGGCGTCGGTGGCGTCGGTGCGCGGCCAGTCGATGACGTGCCACGCCGGACCGAGATGGTCGAGCTGGCCGAGCGCGCGGGCGCCGGCCGCCTCCAGCCGCCGGGCGCCTCGCTCGGCCCGGCGGCGGCGAGCCCACTCCAACGGGGACGGACGCGGGGCCGCGAGCACCCCTGGCGCTTCCACCCGTGGGTGCGGCACCGACACGGGCGGCAGTGCCCGGGCGGACGGTACGGCTCGACGAGCGGGGAAGACAGTCATCGCGACCTCCGGCAAAAGGTCCCTCGAAGTTACGTTCTCACTACCCTACGTTGCCGGTCCCGGTAGTGGGCAAGCCGGAGCGCCGGAATGACTATGGATGAATGCCGTATTCACCCACAGCCGTTTTACCGGATGCCGCCAAACCCTGCCCTACGCTGCGAGAGTGACCCACTACGTGGACAGTGAGGTCGGTCGGCTCGGCACCGTGATGTTGCACCGGCCGGGGCCCGAACTCGCCCGGCTCACCCCGCGCAACAACGACTCCCTGCTGTTCGACGCGATCCCGTGGGTGGGGCGGGCACAGGAGGAGCACGACGCCTTCGCGGGCGCGCTGCGCGAGCGCGGCATCGAGGTGCTCTACCTGACCGATCTGCTCACCGAGACGCTGGCCGTCACCGACGCCCGGGCCGAGCTGACCGAGCAGGTGCTCAGCTCGCCCCGGCTCGGCGACGCCCTGCGGGCCCGGGTCGCGGCGCACCTGACGTACCTCGACCCGGCCGCGCTCGCCGGCGTCCTCGTCGCCGGCCTGGCCCACGAGGAAGTGCGGCTCGGCGGAGGCCGTGACGGTGGTCTGGTCTACACCCTGATGGACCGCCACGACTTCGTCGTCGACCCGCTGCCGAACCTCCTGTTCACCCGGGACTCGTCACTGTGGATCGGCGACCGGGTGGGGGTGACCAGCCTGGCCATGCCCGCCCGGCGGCGGGAAACCACGCTGACCGACGCGATCTACCGGTACCACCCGCGGTTCGCCGGCACCGAGTTCGTCTACCGCCCCGGCCTGGAGCATCTGGAGGGCGGCGACGTACTGCTCCTGTCGCCCGGGGTGCTGGCCGTCGGGGTGGGCGAGCGGACCACCCCGGCCGGCGCCGAACGGCTGGCCCGCCGGGTCTTCGCGGCGGGGCTCGCGCACACCATCCTCGTCGTCCCGATCGCCCAGGAGCGGGCGACCATGCACCTGGACACCGTCTGCACGATGGTTGACGTCGACGCGGTGCTGATGTACCCGAACGTGGCCAGCGCGCTGTCGGCATACACCGTGATCGCCGGGGCGGACGGCGACGAGCCGCGGGTGGACGGCCCGGCGCCGTTCCTGCGCGCGGCTGCCGACGCGATGGACCTGGACCAGCTCCGGGTGATCGACACCGGGCTCGACCCGGTGACCGCCGAGCGGGAACAGTGGGACGACGGCAACAACACCCTCGCGCTGGCGCCGCGCATCTGCGTCGGCTACGAGCGCAACGTCGAGACCAACGCCCAACTGGAGCGGGCCGGCATCGAGGTCATCCCGATCGCCGGTTCGGAGCTGGGCTCGGGCCGGGGTGGCCCCCGCTGCATGTCCTGCCCGCTGCTGCGCGCCCCGCTGGTCGGGTAAGGAAGGGCCCCTTATTAACGCCTGCGGTAGAGCAAGGGCCCCTTCTTAGAGGGCGTCTTGATCGGGTTGGTTGTAGTACACGCTGGTTGATGTGGTGCTCGGGACGGGTGGCGTGGGTCGTGATGATCGATGCATGA
>BIFP01000069.1 GCA_005402585.1 Micromonosporaceae bacterium KJ-029
GGCGCGGGGAAACGGCACGCGGTTCTGAGACGCCGGCGCTAGCCTGACGCGGGTGACGGCACGCACGGCCGAGGCGGACAGTTCCACCGCGTTGTGGCGAGATCGCTCCTTCGCCATGTTCTGGTCGGCGCAGACCCTCTCGGTGCTGGGCGACGGGTTCGCGTCGGTGGCCGTACCGCTGCTGGTGCTCCAGGTGACCGGGTCG
>BIFP01000070.1 GCA_005402585.1 Micromonosporaceae bacterium KJ-029
GCCCACACTGCACATATTCCGGGCACCGCGACCTGACCGCGGCCGCCAGCATCGCCACCCGCACCCCGGGCGGCGGACCCACCACCACGACAGCACCCGCAGTGCTGCCGCAGGTGATCACGCACCGTCGAGCCGGCCGACACCTCCCCGGTACCGGCCAGTCCCGACGTGACCCCCGCCGCCCACCCCGGGCGGCGCCACGGGTCGGTTGGCCAGCGGTGGCCCGCCCCACCCACCCGGGAGGGGAGTCGCTCGCCACAACGGCGAGGATCCACAACACCCCACCGGACACCCGGTGAACGTTAGTGGACACCGC
>BIFP01000071.1 GCA_005402585.1 Micromonosporaceae bacterium KJ-029
ACCTCCCACAGCCTCATACGTTGGGAGACAGCCTGCCTGACGGGACTTCAGAACCGACGGATTACACGATCAACGTTCAAAGACGCGGCACTAGGCCAAGCATCGAGCAGGCACGGCGAGGCCTTCGCGCCTGACATCGGAGTCGGAGGAACACCCACAGGGCCGGTCGTAACGACCGGCCCTGTGGGTGTTCCTGCTGGTGCGCCGTCAGGGACTCGAACCCCGAACCTGCGGATCAAGAGGACCTACGGCCAGCGACAGTCACTTCAAGCACCATCGGGCCGAGCAACGGCCTATTATCGAGACCTGCGGAACCTGGGAGCGATTCGCATCAGCGCTGTTCCCGCAGCCACCATGGCGAACCCCGCCAGCACGACCCATAGCGTGTTGGCTCCTGTCGCAGCGAGGCCAGCAGAAGTAGCCCCACCAGCAGCCGCTGGGGCAGTTACGTTGTTGTACATGTCTTGTTACCAGTTCCTCTCTCGACGGAAGATGGAATCCGCATATGCTTTAGCGTGGACGAGTTGGAGGAAGATATCAAGGACCAACTCGTACATTGTCGCGGAAGCAAGCATGTACTTCCAGCCGCGGTACCGGACAGTCACTGCCCGCTCGATGACGAATACGCCCGTAACTGCCAGCCAGAGTGGCTGGATATGGACCCCGCCATAAGCAGCTACGCCGTACACGAGTGATCCCAGATAAGCGAAGGTTACGAGTATGCCGAACAGTGTTATCAGCTGCCTACCCCAGTACCGCCATGTCACTCGCGTGATTCCGTACTGCAAGCAGTTTTCTACGGCTCCTCGCTTCCAGCGAAGGCGCTGTTTCCAGAGATCTTGCCACGTGTCCATGACCTCAGTGACCAGTGAACACTCCTTGGGAGACAGGACCGTGTAACCGAGATGCAGCAATGCGAAGGTGATCTCGTTGTCCTCGGTCAGAACAGTGGTGTCGTACACCCCACCCGCTCCGTCGCCTGCGGGAAGCCTGCCACTGAGTCTCGCCTTTGAGACTTTCTGCAGTGTGCCTGCTCTGAATACAGCAGCTGTCCCGGTGACTACCAGGCATTTCCCGTCAAGTCTGGCAACGTCCCTGGCGTACCGGGCATACTCGTTTCGTTGAAGGTGGCCAACGAACCCACCGCCACAACCGCCCCGGAAGACACCTCCTACGGCGCCCAGCCTCTTATCGGCACTCAACTTCGCTACCGCATGATTCAGGAAATCAGGGTCCAGCACCGAATCGGCGTCCACAACCACCACGAAGTCGTCAACCGCAAGTTGCGGTAGGAGTTGCACAAGTGCCTGATTTAATGCGCCCGCTTTCTTGTGCCGATTCTTGTACGTTGTAAAGACTTGTGCGCCAGCCTGTGCGGCGAGTCGAGCCGTTTCGTCCCGACAATTGTCAGCGATGACCACTACGCCTGTGGGCGGGTACGTCTGCTGAAACAGCGCGGTAATCGACCGGCTAATTCCCTGGGCTTCGTTATGCGCAGGCACCAGCACTATCAGCTTTCCAGGTACCTTGGCACTGCCACGGGCTGCCGCCGCCCGTCTCCTCGCCGAATGCCTTTTCTCGCGCCGGCAAGCGGCGCGAGAGGCGCCCCCACAAGATCGCCGGTGCATGGTCGGGCCAATTCCGGCGATGCTCAACCCAGTGTCGGGCGTGGGGAGCACATTGCCGGACACCCGCACCATCCTTTCCGTCATCGCTCATGCTCAACCGTCGTCAGCCACCAGAGGGGTTACGCCAGGGAACAGTGGCGCGAATGATGTCGGTAGGGACGAATCCTTGCAACGCGACCACTTCTCGCACAACGACCACGACGGAGGCAGGTGACGGGCTGGTGACCGCAGGCCGGGAACGCTGGGGCGACACGTCTGTGCGCCGCCCCCGGTCTCCGTGTCTTTCCTCGCCGGAGGGCTCCGCGCCGCAACCGGTCGCGCCGCAACCGGTCGCGCCGCAACCGGCCGGGCTGCGGCGCCGCCACCATCGGACCCGCGACTGGCGCACGTACCGCTGTCTGGTTCACCGCCGCCCGACGGCGCCGCAGACCCCGTCCACTCTCGCGCCAGGCAAGGGGCAGGCCCAAAGGATCAGCACCGGCCCGGTGTGTTCCTGTCGACGCCCCGCCAGGGGACTCGAACCCGAACGCGCGGATCAAGACCGAGCTCTCGTCATCGTGCGTAGCGATCGGCTTCGACCTGAACGCGGTGTCGGCCCTCGACCCGCACACTGGACCCCACTCATGTGCTGTGTGGCCGGCTCGCCAAAACCGCCTAGCTAATTCGTATTAGCATCTTGACGCCGCCCAAGCGGCGCGCGCAGACTCATCGATCTACGAACCGGTCCGCGACGAGCGTCCGCCGCCTACGCCCGCTCACCGACAGTGAGTGATGCCCGCTGGCCCGTCACGCCCGGTCCCGCCCCCCTGCCCCGTCGCCCCACCCCCGGAACGGAGGGAACGCGATGACCCGTACCCCTGAAAGCTCCTTCTCCCGACGCGCACTGCTGCGTGGCGCGGCGGCCGCCGGTGTGGTGACCGCGACCACCAGCGCCAGCCTCGCCGGGACGTTCACGCCGGCGCTCGCCGGACCGGCCGGCTTCCCCAACTACCGATACGTGCGCGACGCATTCGCCGGACCGCTGCGCTACAACCCGACCGGCGAGTTCATCTTCCCGTGCGTGCGCGGCGTCTACGACAAGATCAGCGGCTACCTCGGCCGCTACTACCTCTACTACGCGCCGCACGACGCGCCGGGCGGAATCTGCCTCGCCTACGCCAACCGACTCGAGGGCCCCTACACCGAGTACGCCAACAACCCCATCATCGACCGGGTCCTGCCGACCACCACGGTGAGCCACGTGTCGTCGCCGCACGTCGTCTGGGACGCGCCGACCCGCCAGTTCTACCTGTATTTCCACGGCGAGAACTACACGACCCGAGTCGCCCGCTCGACCGACGGCGTCCGCTTCACCACCGAGACGCCGATCCTGTCGACGAGACTGGTGCCCAACACCACCGAGACCTCGTACGCGCGGGTCTTCGAACACTCGGTGGCCGGCAGAGGAAACCGCTACGTGATGGTGTTCATGGGCGCCCACACGATCCGGCCCGGCACCCGGAAGATTTTCTGGGGCTGGTCGCCGAACGGCTGGAGCGGCTGGCAGTTCGCCCCGAACCCGCTGGTGTCACCGTCAGGCGACGGGCTCACCGACATCTCCGCGCCGCACCTGTTGAAGCGCAACGGCACCGCGTATCTCGCGTATCACGGCAACAGCGGCAACATGTACCTGACCGAGGTCGGCAACAACTTCGACCGCGAGGTCCACCTTGGCGTGTTCCACCGGCCGATCGCGTCGGACCGGGGTCGGGTGGCGTCGCCAGCGTTCGGCACCGACGGCGGCGTGCCATACATGCTCTACGAGGCCGGACCCCGCCTCGACGCCCGGATCTGCGTCGCCCGCGCGATCTAGTGGCGCACGCCAACGGTGCCGCGCCAGGGACGGACCGGTCGGACGGTGGGGAACCGGCGGCGCGCTGGCCCGCGTCGCCGGGCCCCACCATCCCCGCCACCGTCGTGGTGCCGCGGATGTCGACCCCGACCCGCGCTGCCGCCGTCAACCCTTCAGGCCGGTGTGGGCGAGGCCTTCGACGAACTGCTTCTGCGCGATGACGAAAACAACCAGGACCGGTAGGGCGGTCATCGACGCGGCGGCGAGCTGAACATCCCACATTGGGCCGCCGTAGACGTCGACGAACTGGGTGAGTGCCTGGGGCAGGGTGAACTTCTCCGGGGTGGACAGGAACACGATCGGTTCCAGGTAGAGGTTCCAGCTGTGCAGGAACGTGAAGATGGCGACCGCACCGAGCGCGGGCCGCGACAACGGCAGGGCGATTTTCCAGAAGGTGGCAAAGCGGCCCAGCCCGTCCACCCGGGCCGCCTCCTCCAACTCGCCGGGAAGGCTGACGAAAAACTGCCGCATGATGAACGTCGCCAGCACGCTCGGTGCGCCGAGGATCGGCACCAGGATCAACGGCCAGTGGGTGTCGATCAGGCCGAGTGTGAAGAACATCTGGAACAACGGCACGATCGTCACCTCGCTCGGGATGAGCAGGCCGGCGAGGACGACCAGGAACAGCACGTTCTGGCCGCGGAACCGGATCCGCGCGAAGGCGTACCCGGCCAGCGCCGACACCGCCAGCGTTCCGACGGTGACCACGAGCGCGATGTAGAGGCTGTTGAGGTACTGCTGGGCGAACGGTTGCAGGTCGAACACCCGCTGGTAGGCGTCGATCCGCGGGTTGACCGGCAGAAGTTGCGGCGGGAAGGCGAAGATGTCCGCCACCGGTTTCAGCGACGAGGTGACCATCCACCAGGTCGGGAAGACGAACGGGACCGCAAGCACCAGCAGCAGCCCGTAGAGCGTCAGCTTGGTCCGCGGCGACAGGTCACGACTCATGGAAAACCCACCTCTTACGCATCTGCCACTGCAACACGGTCAGTGCGAGAACGATGCCGAACAGCACGATCGACAGGGTGGCGCCGTAGCCGAAGTGATGGAACTGGAACGCCTGCTGGTAGAGGTAGTAGACGAGCACCGTGGTCGAGGTGCCGGGCCCGCCCTGGGTGAGTACCGCGATCTGCGCGAACACCTGCAGCGACCCGACCACCGTGATGATCGAGGTGAGCAGGATCGTCGGGCTGATCAACGGAACGGTGATCCGCCAGAACTGGCGCATCCGGCTGGCCCCGTCCACCTCGGCGGCCTCATACAACTCGCCGGGCACCCCTTGTAGGGCGGCCAGGAACAGCACCATGTTCAGGCCGACGTTCTTGAACACCTGCACGACGATGACCGACAGCATCGCCGTGGTCTCGCCGCGAAGCCAGTTGGGTCCGTCGACGCCGATGGTGTCGAGCAGGCCGTTGATGCCGCCGTTGTCCTGTAGCAGGAAACCCCACACGATGGTCCAGGCCACCAGCGACACCACGACGGGGGAGAAGAACAGGGTGCGGAACACGATCGTGCCCCGCAGCTTCTGGTTCAGTAGGACGGCCAGCAGCAACGCTAGGGCGAGGTTGAACACCACCAGGCCGACGGAGAACAGCCCGGTGGCCCGCAGCACCGCGCCGAGGTTCGCATCGTCGGCCAGAGCGGCGTAGTTGTCGGCGCCGACGAAGGTGAACGTGCCAGCGAGCACGTTCCATTCGTGCAGGCTGTACCAGACGACGAGGATCAGCGGCAGGATCACGAACAGGGCGCTGCCGAGCAGCTGCGGGGCGATGAACAGGTAGCCGGTGAGCTGGTCGCGGCGGCGGCCGGTCCAGAACGGCCGCGCCCGGTCCAGGGTGGGCCGAGCCGTGGCCGGGCCCACCCTGGTGTCCGTACGGGTCATGAGTCGCCTTACTTCGCCAGCAGCGGCTGGATCTTGGCGCAGACCCCGTCCAGGACGGTCTTGACGTCCGCGTCCGCCTTCCACAGCGGGTCCAGCCCGGCGCGGACCTGCTGGCTGATCTCAGCCTGCCCGGCGTGGCTCGGCTTCACCACGCCGTTGGTGATTCCGTCGATGACGACGGTCTGCAACTGCTCCGGCGTCAGCTTCGGGTTCGTCTTGGCGAGGGTCTCCGCGGTCAGCTGGGACTGGCGCGGGGGAGGGAAGAACTGGGCGAGCTTGGCCGAGTTGGTGGGGTTGGTGAGGAACGCGAGGAAGTCGGCGGCGACGTCCGCGTGGGGGCTCTGCTTCAGAACCCCGATGCCGGCCTGCCCGACCACCGAGTACGGTCCCTTCGGCCCGGCCGGCAGAGGAACCAGGTCCCAGCCGAAACCGCCGTCTTCGAGCAGCGAGGCGCGGGAGATCTGGCTGATGGTCATGGCGGCTTCACCGGCGAAAAAGTCCACGGTCGTGCCCGGACCGGGCAGCGCCTTGGCGGTGAAGATCGCCTTGTGCAGTGCGGTCATCGCCTCGACCATCTCGGGGCTGGCGAAGCCACACGTCTTGCCGTCCTCACTCCACGCCTGGGCACCCCACCCGGTCCAGAAAGTGGACAGGTTGTCCCAGCCCTTGTAGTCGAAGTCGCGGATCACCAGTCCGGCCTTGCCAGTCGCGGCCTGCGCGGCACCAGCGGCGGCCAACGCCGCATCCCACGTCCACTGCCCGGCGCTGATCAGCTCGGCGGGAGTCTTCTGACCGGCCTGCTTCAGCAGATCAGTGTTGACGAACACACCGAACGGCGAGGTGGAGAACGGGTAGGCGTACAGCTTGCCGTCGTGCTGCCACAGGTTGAGCGTGGCGGGGGAGAGGTCGTCGTACTGGTAGCCGTCGACCTTCTTCAGTGTGTCGTCCAGCGGCAGCAGCGCGCCGGAGGCAACGAAGTCGGGGGCAGAATTCTCGAACACCCACGCCAGGTCGGGGGCGTTACCGCCGGCGATCTGGGTGGTCAGCGCCGTGGTGTAGGTCTCGAACGGCAGCGGATCAAACGTGATCGACGCGACGGTGGAGTGGCTCTGGCGGTACTCGTCGGCGATCTCGTTGAACAGCTTCAGGTGCGCCTCGTTGGCCGACCAGACGGTCACCCGCAGGCTGGCCGGGCCGGCGTCTTCCGCCTTACCGCCGCCGCAGGCGGACAGGGCGAGAACACCGGTCAAGGCCGTGGCGACAGCACGTATTCCCTTTCCTCGTTTCACTTTTTCTCCTCACCGGGGGGTCAGTAGCCCGCGATCTGCGGCCACCGTCGTTCGACGCCGGCAGCCGAGACACGGTCGGTGAACTCGGCCAGCAGCCGGGGGGTGCTGCGGACCGCGCGCGGGGACTCGCCCCGCGCCAGACAGAAATCGGCGAGCAGCCCGGCGACCTCGCCGACGTTCCACTCGACCGGATGCAGCCGGTAGCTGCCGTTGGTGATGTGCGTGGTGCCGATGTTCTTCCCGGCCGGCAACAGGTTCTCCATCCGCTGCGGGATCAGCGCGCCGAGCGGAATCTCGAACGGGCAGGAGCCGACGTCGATGTAGGTGTCGCCGCCCGTCGACGGGTGCAGGTCGATGCGGTACATGCCCACACCCACCGAGTCGGGGTAATGAACGGCACCATGGTCGCCGCGCACCGCCAGCGAAAGGTCCTGCTCCACCACCGTGTACTCGGCGCGGATGCGGCGTGACTCCCGGATGTAGGGCGCCTGCGCCAGACCATCGCGGCTGCCGGTCACGTCGCCGCGCATCCGCAGCCCCGGAAAGCCGGTACCCCCGTCCGGCCGCGGTGCCTCCGTCTGCAACCAGTACAGGACCGAGTACGACAGCTCGCGGGCCTTGGCCAGATGCCACGACGCGTTCGGCACGTCGATGACCGGACCCTCGAAGTAGTCGATCATCGGCCAGTTGACCAGCGTGATGTCGCTGCCGTACGCGCCGTCGACGAAGTTGCGCCGCGCGGCGATCCGCCGGAACGTCCACAGGTTCCCGTCACCGGGGTTGAGACGCTGGTCGGCGTGGACGCTCAACGGGTCGTCGTCCGGGTTGGGGGTGAAGCTCCGCTCGACGATTTCCAGGGTGCGGGGGTGCGGCGACCGCCACGACAGCAGCCGGTCACCCCAGAAATCGGGCTTGTAGTCGCGCCAGAAGTCGTACCCGGTGGGCCGGTCGATGGTGTGATCGCCGTCCACGTGGTCGATCGCGAAACAGACCGACACGGCCTGCATGTTCATCGGCTGCGCCTCAGCCGGTGCGCTGGGCTCACCGGTCTGCGCCTGCGACTCGAACCCGGTGACGTACTCGGTGCCGGTCAGCGGCAACAGTTCACCGGTCTCGGTGGCGTCCAGGACGTACGACGCGGTGACGTCGATCCGCTCGTCGCGGTCCCGGTGCGCCAGCGTGACGCCGACGACCCGGTCCCCGTCGGTCTCCGCGGCGACCGGCCGGTACGGCTGCAGCACCGTCAGCCGGCCCGAGCCGCGGTACGGCGCGAGCATCTGTTCGAGGACGGCGACAGCGACCCGCGGCTCATGGCAGATCCGGCTGACCCAGCCGGCACCAGGGTTGAGATCGACCCAGGCGCGGGAACGGTCGGTCAGCGGGTAGTAGCGGCGGTAGTAGTCGCGGATGCCGTTGCGCAAGGCCCGGTAGCTGGCGGTGGCGCCGAACTGCTCGATCCAGGAATGCTCGTCCGGCGGGACAGCCTGGCTGGTGAGTTGCCCGCCGAGCCAGTCGAACTCCTCGGTCAGGATGACCGACCGGCCGGCCCGGGCCGCGGCGAGCGCGGCGGCGACCCCACCCAGTCCACCCCCGACGATGAGGATGTCCGCACGAATCTGTACCACTTGCGTCCTTCCAGTCGCGCGGTCCGCCTTACCGGCGGTCGACCGCCGGATCAGGGGTGCTGAGGGTGTCTCCCTCGACGAGCTCGCACGGCAGGAGCCGCTGCTGGACGCCGGCGGCGCTGCCGTCGATGACGCCGGTCAGCACCTCGACCGACTGCCGGCCCATCTCCTCACGCGGGATGCGGAACCCGGTGAAGGCGATGTCGGTGGGGACCGGCACTGTCGGGTCCCCGAGAGTCAGGATCGACAGGTCACCCGGCACGGCCAGCCCACGTCGGCGGGCGGCTGCCTCCAACGCCACAGCGGTGGCGAAGTCCTCCACGAAGACGACGGTGCTGCCGTCGGCCAGCAATCCGTCGAGAATGGTGTCGGCGTCGCGGGCCGGCCCCGTCAGATCGCGGGCACTGTCCGCGGCCGTCGCGGCGGCCTCGAACCCGCGCCGACGATCCGCGGAGGACTCGGCGGTCGCGCCGACGCCCACGAAGGCCAGGCGTCGGTGGCCACGTCGCAGCGCCAGCTCGACGAGCTGCCGCACCGCCGCGGCGTAGTCGGCGCCGACGTAGGGCACCGGGCCACCGGCGTCGTCGCGGCGACCAACCGCGACGTACGGGTACCCGTCGCGGTTGAGCCGTGCCAGTTCCGCACCGTCGATCTCGCGTCCGAGCAGGATGCACCCGTCGGCCAGGCGCAGCCGGTTGTCCCGGTGGAAGATCTGTCGCCGGCCGTCGACCACCGGTGCGCTGGTGAACAGCAGCAGGTCACAGCCGACCCGCTCGGCCTGCTCCTCGATTCCCAGCAGGAAGGGGTGGAAGAAGTCCCGGCTGCCGCTGGGAAATGCCGGCTCGTAGGTGAAGACGCCGATGATCCGGTTGAACCGTGCGGCGAGCCGGCGCGCGACCGGGTCGGCGGCGTATCCGGTCTCGGCGATCGCCCGCAGCACCCGGTCCCGGGTCTCGGGGGCGATTCGCACGTCGGCGTCGGAGCGGTTGTTGAGCACCAGCGACACGGTCGCCTGGCTGACGCCAGCCAACCGCGCAATATCACGTTGAGTGACGCGCCGGGGTGCAGGGGGCACAGTGGGATCCTTCCGCTGCCGCTAATGCGTATTAGCGTTCGGGCTGGAAGGAGCCTCGCGGGCCGACCCGGTCGATGTCAAGAGGATGACGCCAGATTTCGATTCGATGAACTCCCTGAACTAATGCGGATTAGCAGCCGGCCTCGGCCGTCGCGGCCGAGGCGCCGCGCCGCGAGCTGTCGCAGGGAGACGCTTCTGCCGCAAACCCTTGACAGGGCGCCCTTCGTCCAAGCAGCATTCGAGAAGCATGGATGCTAATACGTATTAGCCGCCCGTTCCGAGCCACCCACAGGCGACCCACGCCCTGCGGCACACCACAGAGCGTCACATTGTGCTGTGCCAGTCACCGGCAGCGCAACGGCCGGCATCGCGCCGACCGCCAGCCGGCGACCCACGGCCGCAGCCCCCCGTCGACGCCCGCCCCGGTACCGCCCGTCCCGGTACCCCCGCGTCCGATCCCGCCAGAGAAAGGCCGACGCATGACGAGATCACCCCTCGTACCGCGCCGCCGCGCCGCCGCCGCAGCCCTCGGCGCCGGCCTGCTGATCGCCACCATGACCGGCACCCCGCCGGCCGCCGCCGACCCGATCCTCGCCTTCCCACAGTTCAGCTACGTCGGCACCGCCTTCGACAAGAGCACCCTCGCCTACAACCCGACCAACGAGTTCATCTTCCCGAGCATCATCCGGGCCGCCGACTACTTCCCGAATCCCCTCGGCATGTACTACCTGTACTACGCCCCCCACGAGCGCCCCGGCGGGATCGCTCTGGCCTACGCCGACTCGATCGACGGCCCCTGGACCGAATACGCCACCAACCCGCTGATCAGCAACACCTGGCTACCGCACTACCCGACGGTCAGCCACGTCTCCTCACCGCACGCCATCTGGATCGAGGGCGAGCAGAAGCTCTTCCTCTACTACCACGGCGAAAACAACATCACCCGGTACGCCACCTCCGACGACGGCATCCACTTCACCTACGGCGGCACCGCCGTCCGCCAAGACGCCACCACCGGCGGCGAAACCTCCTACGCCCGGGTCTTCGAACAGTCCGTACCCCGACTGGGCACGCGTTACCTGATGCTGTTCATGGACAACCCCGCGGCAGCACCGCCCGGACCGACCGGGCCAGTAGCCCGCCGGATCCGCTGGGCCGTATCCCACGACGCGAAGGCATGGACGATCCAACCGCAGCCGATCGTCACACCCCAGGGCATCCAGGGCCCCAACGCCTCAGGGCCCTTCTTCCTACGCTGGAACAACCGCAACCTGGTGATCTTCCACGCCGCCGACGGCAACATGCACGCCGTCGACGTCGGCGACAACTTCGACCAGGAGATCCACCTCGGCATGGTGCACGACTCCATGACCACCGCGCCGGACCTGGGCCGCTCGGCCGCACCCACCTTCTACTTCGACGGCCCGAAATTGCACATGTACTACGAGGCGGGCGGCCGACTCACCGCGACCATCGGCCACGCCGTGGCGACCCTCGCCGAACCGCCACCCATCCGCACGGTGAACTGCGCAGTCGACCGGCCGCTGCTCTGGCCCCCGAACCACCAACTCGTCGACGTCACCGTGACCGCGGACCTGCCCGACGGCGTGCTCGGCCCGAACGCACTCACGCTGACCAAGGTCACCGGCGGCGACGCCGCGGATGTCGACGGCTTCATCGAAGGAACGCCAGACTTCAGCGGGCGCCTTCGCGCCAAACGCGCCGGCAACGGCGGCGACCGGATCTACCGACTCACCTACACCGGCCACGACGAGATCGGCCGGCCGCTCGGCTGCATCGTCACCGTCACCGTTCCCCACGATCAGGGCACCGGCTGACCTGCGGTCGAGCACACGGCCTGGTCCTGACAACCCGCTACGGTGACAGGACCAGGCCCGGCCGGCGACGGCACGCCGGTTTCCTGCCCCAGCCCCGAATGTTCACCCCGGCCGGTGCTGCCCGGGGCGCACCCGCCGTAGCCCACCACGACCTCTGGCTTCGGGAGCCCACCAGACCGGACGCAAGGACCAGCGCCTATGAGCGAGTAAACGACATCCGGCAACGGTCTCTGAGTCACCGGCTTTGGGTCATGCGGGTAGGCCAGGCGTTGATGCGTCCCGTCGACGGCCTTTATCGAATGCCATCGACGCACGGGCTGCGCCGTGTTCAACCGGATGGCCCCGGTCGCGACGTCAGCCTGGCCCGACGATTGTCCAGCCAGCGCGCCAGCCCCTTACGCCTGCGGTACGCCGCGATGCCAGCCAACAGGACGATGATGAGGAGCGACCAGTACCAGAATCGGGGGCCCACACCAAGGGGCGGGCTTGCGTCGCGGGTGCGCCCGCTGCGGATCACGTCATCGGAAACATCGATCGCGACGACCTCAGCTGGGGCGGTCAGCAGGGTGGTGGGAGCGCCCGCGCCCCGGTCGAGGGCCAACACCCGTACGGTGCCGACGTGGCCGTACGCCAGTCTCTGGTCCATGTCCATGGGCCCGTCGAACGCGACCGGCGCGCGGGGTTCAGGCTGGAAGGCGACGACTCGGGCGGTCCCGTCGGCCGCCCATCCGAGCAGCCGGATGGCGGTCACACCCGACACGGACGGCATGTCCAGCGCACCGAGGTCGCGGCCGGTGGCGGGGTCAACCCGCCGCCGCGATGGTTGAGGCCGGACTGGAAGAGGGCGGGCTCGGCGACGCGTCAGCCAACGGTCGACGGCAGCAACCCGGCAGGCCAATAGCGTGCCACTGAGCCGTTTCGCGGCACCCTCGTTGCGTGCAGACGCGGCGGTTGCAGGTTCGCCGTGGGCCCCTACCCAGCTGAGCAGTTGCTCGCAAGCGGCGCGAGTGGTTGCGAACGATGACCCCGTGCCTGACCCGGCCAGCGCCGGCAGGATCGCCGCTGGCACCGAGACGGCACGCAGCCCAGCCCGTGACCTCGGCGGACCGAGGACCAGGCCGACGCCATGCACCTCCATGAACGTCTGCCGGAACCGGATCACCCCGACGTCAGGGTCAACGTCCTGCCGTTGGAGCGCCGACACCTCACCCCCCACCGCAGACACCCAAAGGCGGCCACCAGGACCAAGGCTTGGTACGTACTCCGCGAGTGGGCCGCCATGCTGCCCTCACCGGTCGAGCCCAAGTCGGACGTGGTCCGATGTCC
This sequence comes from Micromonosporaceae bacterium KJ-029, assembly GCA_005402585.1. Classification (GTDB taxonomy): domain Bacteria; phylum Actinomycetota; class Actinomycetes; order Mycobacteriales; family Micromonosporaceae; genus Micromonospora. The sequence continues at coordinate 12,558 of BIFP01000071.1, forward strand.
ACACCTTCCGGAGGGCGACCGGGTCGAAAGTGATGACCGATGTAAGAAACGGTGCGCCGGAACCATTTCCTGGTGACGGAATGACAGGAAGGGCCAAAGCCTGTGCCAGAACCCCAACCGGACGATCACTTCACCGAGGTGTATCAGGCGCACTACCGGCAGGTGTATTCGTATGCCGTCACACGCGCCGGTCGCCAGCTGGCTGATGAGGTTGTGGCCGAGACGTTCCTGGTGGCGTGGCGGCGGTTGCCGCAGCTGCCGACGGCAGCACCGCTGCCATGGCTGCTTGCCGTCGCCCGCAACATCGTCGGCGAACGATACCGCGCGGAGGTACGGCAACAGGCCGTCGCTGCCGAAATGCGCGCGTGGATTACCGACGAGGAGCTGTCCGTCGCCGACGTGGCAGACGGTGTCGCCGAGCGGGCCGCCGTGCTTACTGCACTGACCCAGTTGTCCGATGGCGACCGGGAACTGTTGACGTTGGTTGCCTGGCATGGGCTGGCGCCAGCTCACGCCGCTCGGGTCCTCGGCTGCTCTACAGCGACGTACTACGTGCGCCTGCATCGCGCCCGGCGCCACTTGAAGGACGCCATGGCTGCCGCTACGGAGCCGGAGTTGCCTCGACCCGCCGCCACGCTCGTTCCGAAGGAGTCGATCCGATGAGCCGATCACCAGATGTTCTGGACCTGCTTGCCAAGGCCCGGCCGACACGACTGGACCCACCGCCGAACCGGGGCGAGCACATCGCACAGGCCGTAGCCAGCATCGTGGCCAACGCTTCGGTCGTCGAGCGGCATGCCGTGCCCGACCAGCTCCACAGGCCTAAGCGTCTACGGGTGGCATTCCTCGCGACGGTGGGGGCGGCCGCGATGGCCGTCACCGCAATCGTCGTGGCCGTTGCCGGACCAGGCACCGTCCCGCGCACTGCACCCGACGCCGCATCCGACTCCGCGTCGCCCGCCACGCAGGCGCCGATGGACTCCAGCCGCTTGTTGCTCGTGGCAGCCGAACGCAGCGACAGAGCTCCGCAAGCCGGCGGGCGCTACCTGACATTCCAGACGGAAGGCGGCCACGCGGTGCCGGTCGAGGCCACCGACGGCACCTACACCATGATCTACAAGATAGGCGGCCAGATTTGGTTTGCCCGCTCCGCCGCTGACAGCAGTTGGGGATATTCGCAGCCGCTCGGCATCGTGCCCGCCACACCGAGGGACGAGGCCGCCTGGCACCGCAACGGTTCTCCGGCCGTCGTCAGGATCACCGAGCCGAAGCCGCACGACCGGCCGATCGCCCCAGGCAAGCTCTACGGCGAGACGGTCGACCCAGCTCGCTACTATGCGCTCGGCGACCGAAACGTGTCGTGGGCACAACTCGATGCGCTGCCGACCGACCCGGCCGCCCTCCGCCGCGCACTGCTCAGTCGCTTTGACGGGGGAGGTGGCGACATGCCCACCGACCGCGACCAATGGCTGTTCACCGTCGCGGCCAACCTGGTGATCGACCTGCCGGTCAGCAACGAAGTCCGTGCCGCCGCATTCCGGATGCTCGCAACGTTGCCGCAGGTGCGCGGGCTGGGAGCTGTTTACGACATGCGTGGTCGGCCTGGGCAGGCGATCGCGTTCACGCCAACCAGTTACCAGGACGGCCTCGAGGTGCGTCTGATCATCGACCCCGACACCGGGCAGGCCCTAGGCAGGGAAATGCGCGTGGTGGAGCCCCGTGGCTCGTTTTCGTGGTTGGCACCCGGTGCGCTGTACGCATATGACCTGGTACTGGTTTCGAAGAACACCAACGACAACCCGCCAGCTGTGGACGTCCAGAACTGACCTCCTGGATACCGGCCGGCGTCGCCACAGTAGCGCAGCCGGCCGTCTTCCGCCCGGCGTGCCGATGGTCATGGGGTACGGACGTAGAAGCGCGGCCCGGGGGTGACCGACTGATCAGGCCGACGCTGCAGCGGATGGATCGGACCGGTGAGCCGACGGCGTACCTGTTCCGGTGCCTGCACTGCGGGACGCACCTGGGCCTCCTGGAACGTCGGATGATCGGCGGCGGCAGGGACAGCGCGCAGACGTTGGGGCGTCGGCGGAGTTGGTAGCCCGGTGGACGGTGGCGAACATCCGCCGCTGGCGAGACGACATCAACGCGTGCCCGGACCAGCGGCTGCCGGGATCCGAAGTCCGGTTGGTTGGCCGCCTGGCGGGGGAGGAGCTCGCCTCGCTGGCGGGCAAAAGCCCGCCCGGTGATCTGCTCGTGTGCTACGGGCAGGTACGCGAAGTGAGTATGCCGGGCCGGGCATCGGCAACGGCTACTTCATCCACGATCCCGGCCTGGTCGCGCGCCGGGAGGTGATGTCTGCCCGGCGCCGTGCGTGAGCACCGCCCCGCCTTCCGGCTCGAAGCAGTCAGGTGTCCCGTCTGCCTTCACCGCCCCCCGGGGTAGAAGCATCGGCTACGCGGGTGGCGGGCGGCGAACCGCGGGCGCCGCAACGAACGGCGGACCATACTGGCACGGTGGAGGAGGATCTCGTCGAACTTCTGGCCTCGACCGGAGTCACCTGCCGGTTGTTGGTCGAGCAGACGCGGGGCCCATACCACCGAGCTGTGCATCCCGAGCGTCGGGAGATCACCGAGGACCGCGATGGTCTCCCGCTGCGCCTCGGGCTTCGCTTGCTGGCGGCGGACGCCACCACCCCCCTCGCGAACGTCCTCGTCGAGGTCTGGCAGGCCGACCACGTGGGCCGATACTCCGGCTTCCAGCCATTCGAAGCGAGGCCGGGACAGGTAGTCACCTCGGAGTCGGTGCCGCACGATGTGATCGCCGCCGGTGAGACGTACCTGCGGGGCAGCCAGCGCACCGACGAACGCGGGATGTGCGCGTTCAACACGATCTACCCGGGCTGGTACGCCAGCCGCACCGTGCACATCCACCTCATCGCGCACCTCGGCGACCGCTCGGTGACCACGCAGCTCTACTTTCCCGACACGGTCACCGACGAGGTTTTCAGTCGCCCGCCCTATCGGGGCCGGCCGCAGCGCGACACCACCAACGCCACCGACAGCATCTTCGCCGACGGCGGTGAGCAGATGATCCTGGACCTGCATGGAGATCCGACGACCGGCTACACCGGGGTCCTCTGCGTGGTCCTCGACCGGCAAGCTCGACCTGCCTCGGCTGCGGGGCCTTCGGCGGAAAGCGGCGGTTGATCGTGGCCAGCACGGAGCAGATCAGGGCCACGATCGAGGCTCACCTGGCCGCCGTCGGCGCCGCCGACGCTAAGGCACTGGCAGATCTCTACACACCGGATGCCCGCCTGCATGACCCCGCTGGCGGATCCCCAGTCACCGGCCGAACGGCCATCGAGCAGCACTTTGCCGGCGTGCTCACCGAGCAACGGACAATGGAACTCGTCATGGTGGCGATCGCCGACCACCACGCCGCGTTCCACTTCCGCGCCACACCAGCCCACGGCCCCACCAGAGAGGTCATCGACACCATGACCTTCGACGACCGGGCCATGATCACGTCAATGCAGGCGTACGCGAGCTGAACCAAACCCGGTCGGAGTGACCTGCGTGGCCTGCCGTCCGGCTACAGCGAGGAGGGCCGGTCCCCTGGCGGCGGCCGTCGCCGTCGACGGTGTCGTCACCGCCGCCCGGGGCAGCGGCGGTCAGCCGATGCTGACCCGTACCGGTTCGCCGTGCGGGGCCCGGACGGTCAGGGTGGCCCGACCGCCGGCGGCGGTCACCTCGCCCCGGTCGGCGTGTACGGGCCGGTCGGTGGCGAAGACCGCGACATCCTCGGTCTGGGTGGGCCGGAGAATAACCTCCGAGCCGTTGCGGGCCACCAGTTCGCAGCTGCTCTGCAGCAGCGTGGCTGACCCGACGCGAACCCCGGCGGGCAGCATCAGCCCGGCGCGGGCGTTGATCCGCAGCCGCCGGCCGGACAGTACCGGCTCGTCCCGGTGCCACAGGCCGAACTCGACCGCCGACGGCGCGACGTTGACCAGGTGAAGCAGCCGCTGGCCGGACCGGTCCACGGTCGAGGTGAGCAGCAGTCCGGGTTCGGCTGCGTCGTGCCGGAGCCGGGGCCGCACCCCGAGCCGGTCCAGCGCTGCACGCCAGAAGTCCAGGTGGCACGGGTAGTCGGTGGCGATCAGCACGGCCCGCCCGGCGCCCATGGTCACCTCGACGCCGCACGCCCGGCCGGAGCCGACCTCGGTGAGCAGCCGTTCACCGGACCCGGCGAGCAGTTGGGCGTAGCCGACCCGAACCTCGGCGGGGCCGGCCGCCCAGCCGTGGCCCACCACCGACGGGAAGTATGCTGGGCCGCCCTCCAGCCAGCCATCCGCCCGCAGCCCGAGCGCGTCGGCCAGCAGGGTGCACGGCGTGCCGTCGTGATCGCGGGTGGGCAGTGGTCCGTGCAGCAGCAGCCGGCCGCCGGAGCGCAGATGGTCGACCAGCCGTTGCTGGACGTCCGCACCGAGGGTGGGGGCGGTGGCCAGCACCAGCACCGGCGGCGTGCCGCCCGGCACCTGTGGTGCGCGGCCCGGCGCCGGAGCCTGCAGGTCCACCGCGGGGAACGAGTAGCCGGCGAGTAGCAGCGCCCGCGCCAGCACGTCCCGCGCGCCCATGCCGCGGAACCGTTCCAGTTCGGCGACCTGCTCTTCACGGCTGGTGGACGCCGGGTGGTGGTACTCGGTGAGGTAGTGGTCGGGAACGAAACCGAGGGCGAACCCGTCGTGTTCCTCGTCGCTGTCGGCGAGCAGGTCGGCCACTCCGCGTACGGCGTGCAGCGCTCGCCGGGCCGCTGGGTACGTCGGGTTGAGCCGCCCCTCCGGGCCGACCGGGGCGGCGAAGCCGTGCCGCTCGCCGGTGAACGCGATCCGGTCGTTGCCGTCGCTGACCGGCTCGGCCAGCGGCGGGTTGTGGCCGCCAGCGAACAGGTAGAGATTGAGCAGCCGGTTGCCTTGCGCGACGCAGAGCCGGGTCTTCAGGTCGATCGCCTCCGGCGGGTAGAGCGTCGACAGGTCCTCACCGTAGTCGCCGTTGCCGGCCTCGAACTCCAGGCAGGTCAGCGGCTGGTCGCCGTCGTGCGCTGCGGCCAGGAAGGCGTTGGAGACGTACAGGTCGGCGACGTTGCCGATGGTCAGGTCGCCAAGGTAGAAATCCGAGCCGGAGGTGAGCTGCGGCTGCCCGCGGTAGGACTCCATGAGCTGGCTGATTCCGATTGGGAAGGTGCGCCCCCGTCCGCCGCCGGTGCCGTGCACGTTGACCAGGAACGGCACCCCGCTCACCCCGTGCCGCTCGGCGCTTGCCCGCAGCGCGGCCACGTACCGGCGGTAGCGGTCCCGCATGTAGCGCCCGAGGTCGTCGTGCAGCGCCAGGCAGTGTTCCTCGGCAGGGGTGCGCAGGGCGGCCGCCCACGCTGGCGGATCGGTCGGGTCGGCGCCGATGCGCGCCGCGGCGGTGTCCTTGCCGTACCGCTCGACGGCCCAGCGGGCCAGGTCGGCGCAGAGCCCGTCGGTAAGGTCGGGGGAGTTGGTCACCCAGGACAGCATCCCGATCTCGTTGTCCAGTTGGATCGCGACCACCGGGCCGCCGCGTGGCGCGAGACGCTCGGCGACCAGCGGCATCACCTGGGCGTACCAGCCGTCGGCTGCGGCGAGGAACTCCGGCACCAGGTAGTCGATGGTGCGGGTGCTGATCGGCGCGCCGTCCCAGGTGGTGGGCAGCAGTTGCGGGTACTCGTCGTACACCCGGTAAGGGATGCCCTCGTTCTTGACCTCGGCCATGATGAACGGCCCGGGGCGGAGCACCACCCGCAGGCCGCGCTGGTGTGCGAGGTCGAGGAAGCCGACGAGGTCGCGTTGCTCGTGGGTACGCCCGGTCAGATCGACCGAGCCGTCGGGCAGTTCGTGCCACAGCCATGGCACGTACGTGGCGACAGTGTCGGCGGCGCAGTCGCGGAGCCGGTCGAGTCGGTCCGCCCAGTCGGCCCGGGCGAGGCGGAAATAGTGCACCTCACCGGCGAGCAGCAGTTCGGGCCGGCCGTCGACGAGGATCCTCCGATCCCGGAGTAAAACGTCTGACATATGGGGCAGAGCTCCTTACACCGAGGATTGTGGATCAGAGACTTGTGAACTCCGTGTCCGCTACCTATCGTCGCCTGTAACCGGTTTCTGTTAACCGCACGTTACGGATCGAGGGAGCGATGAGCAACAGCCGCATGACGGTTCGCGAGATCGCGAGGCTCGCCGGCGTCTCCGTGGCTACCGTCTCCCGGGTTTCCAACGGCACCGGTCAGGTCTCGGAGGAGATGCGCCGCCGGGTGCTGGAGGCGATCGAGAAGCACGGATACCGTCCGGACCATCTCGGCCGCGCCCTGGCCGCTGGCCGCCACGGTGCCCTCGGCCTGGTCTTCCCGGGCCTGTCCGGCCCGTACTTCACCGAACTGATCCAGGGCTTCGAGTCCGAGGGGGTGCCGTCCCGGGCCAGCGTGCACATCCTCTGCACGCACTTGCGCTCCGACTCGGACGACCAGGCGCTGGAGATGGGCCGCCGGGTGGACGGCATGGCCGTCATCGGCGGCACGATCTCCGACCACGCGCTGCTCCGGCTCGCCGAGATTGTCCCGGTGGTGGTGGTTGCCGGCGAGGGACCGGGCGACATCGCCTCGGTGCGCGCCGAGAACGTCGCCAGCACGGCGGCGCTCACCCGGCACCTGCTCGTCGACCACGACCTGCGTGACCTGGTCTTCGTCGGCAACCCGGAGGGCTCGCCCGACGTCAGTGAGCGCTGGGCCGGCTTCCGGCAGGCGCACCACGACCTGGGCATCGCCCCGCCCAACGAGCCGGTCGCGACCGGCCTGCAACAGGCCGACGGCGTACTCGCCGCCGAGCGGCTGCTGGCCGGCCACCTCCCGCAGCCCGGCGCGGTGGTCTGCGCCAACGACGAGACCGCCCTCGGCATGCTGGTCGGCGCCCTCGGCCGGGGCCTGCGGGTGCCGCAGGACCTGGTCATCACCGGCTTCGACGACGTGCCGACGGCCGCCCTGGTCACCCCCGCCCTGACCACCGTCCGGCAACCCGTCCGCGAGCTGGCCGCCGAGGCGGCCCGGCTGATCCTGGGCGCCGTTGGCCAGCCCGGCAGTACCCCCACGGGCAGCCTCGTGCTGCCCACCGAACTCGTTCTGCGCAGCAGTTGCGGCTGCCCGGCGAGCCCCCCGACTGGAGGTACCCGCACATGAGAAGATCCACGACCATCCGCGCCGTCGCGTTCGCCACGGCCGCCACTCTGGCGGTCAGCGGGTGCACCGGCACGGAACAGCAGTCCTCCGGAGGCACCGACGGCCGAGTCGCGTTCCTCGACTACGGCGACTTCGGCGGCGGCAGCAACCCGCAGGCCAACTACAACCCGTACCTCGACGCCACCCGACTCGGCGCCACGGACTACGTCTTCGAGCAGCTCGTCGTGTACGACAAGTACGCCTGCGAGGCCAAGCCGTGGCTGGCCACCGAGTACGCGTGGAAGGACCCGAAGACGCTGATCTGGACGCTGCGCGAGGGGGTGAAGTGGAACGACGGCAAGCCGTTCACCGCCGACGACGTGGTGTTCACCTACGAACTGCTCAAGCAGCACAAGGCCCTGGACAACACGGGAATCTGGCGCTACCTCAGCGCCGTCCAGGCCACCGACGCGAAGACCGTCTCGATGACCTTCGGTGAACCGGGCGCCGCCGCGTTCACCCTGTTCGGCGAGATCAAGATCGTGCCGAAGCACGTCTGGTCGCTCGTGGACGACCCGGTGACGTTCACCAACCCCGAGAAGCCGGTGGGCACCGGGCCGTTCACCGTCAAAGCCTTCAATCCGCAGCAGCTCACCCTGGGCCGCAACCCCGACTACTGGCAGGCCGACAAGGTGCAGGTCGACGAGCTGCGCTTCCACAAGGCTGACGGCGGCGGCCAGGTCGACCAGCTCAAGCTCAGCCGCGGCGAGTACGACCACAACGGGATGTTCGTGCCGGACATCAAGAAGACCTTCGTGGACCGGGATCCGGAGCACAACCACTACTGGTACCCGCCGGGCGGCTCGATCAGCTTCTACATGAACCTCACCAAGGCGCCGTTCAACGACACCGCGTTCCGCAAGGCACTGCTGACCGCGTTCAACCGGCAGGAGATCGCCGACAAGGCGCAGCTCGGTTACGTCACGCCGGCCAGCCAGACCGCTCTGGTGGTGCCCGGCCAGGCCGCCTGGCTCCCCAGCGACATCCCCAACCAGGGCGTGATGGGCTTCGACCTCGCCGAGGCCGACGCGGCGCTGACTGCCGCCGGCTACCCCAAGAACGGTCAGGGCAAGCGGCTCGGCAAGGACGGCAGGCCGATCGCCTTCACCTTCCGCACGCCCGGCGAGTGGACCGACTGGGTGCAGGCTGGCAAGATCATCGTTGGTAACCTGACCGATCTCGGCTTTGACGTGCGCCAGGAGGGCCCGACGCCCCAGACGTACGAGGCCGACCGGGCCGCCGGCAACTACGACACCCTGCTCGGCGTGCACGGCGGAAGCTGCAACATGTTCCGCAACTTCCAGGAGCCGCTGGCCAGCGACCAGTCAGCGCCGATCGGCAAGAAGGCGCTGAGCAACTTCGTGCGGTGGACCGATCCGCGCACGGACCAGCTCATCGAAACCCTGCGAACCGCCACCGAGGAGTCCGCGCAGAAGGCCGCCGTCGCCGACCTGACCAAGGTGATGGTCGACGAGGTGCCGATGATCCCGCTCTGGTACGGCGCCAAGTGGTTCCAGTACCGCACCGCGCGGGCGGTGGGCTGGCCCAGCGAGGACAACCCGTACGCCGCGCCGGGCGACAACCTGCTGATCATCACCAACCTCAAGCCCGCGACCGCGGCCAAGTAGCTCACCCGGCCGGCCGGCGCCCCCAGCGCCGGCCGGCCCCCGGAAAGGGAGGACCCGGTGGCCTACTTCGCCAGGCGTTTCGCCTTCTTCCTCGCCACCCTGTGGGCGGCGGTGACGCTCAACTTCCTCATCCCCCGACTGCAACCCGGCGACCCGGCCGAGGCCATCGTGTCTCGGATCGGCGGCAAGGGCCAGGCCGTCGACCCGGCCCAGCTCGAAGCGGTCCGGACCATGCTCGGGGCGCCCGGCGGTAACCTCTTCGAGCAGTATGTGCGGTACCTCGGCGCGGTGTTCAGCGGCGACTTCGGGGTCTCGTACAGCTACTTCCCGTACTCGGTGACCCACATGATCGGCGAGGCGCTGCCGTGGACGCTGGTGCTGGTCGGGGTGACCCAGATCCTGTCGTTCGTCATCGGCACACTGCTCGGCACCTGGGCCGCGTACCGGCGCAACACCCGAGTCGACTCGGTGATCACACTCGGCTCCACGTTCGTCGGCACCCTGCCGTTCTTCTGGATCGCCCTGCTGCTCATCTACGTCTTCGCGATCACCCTGCGCTGGTTCCCCGAACGTGGTGGCTACGGCGGCGGCAGCAGTCCCGGCTGGAACTGGCTGTTCATCTCGGACGCCTTCCAGCACAGCGTGCTGCCCGGCCTGGCGCTGCTGATCACCGGCCCGATCGGATGGATCATCGGGATGCGCAACAACATGGTGCAGAGCCTCGGCGAGGACCACGCCCGGCTGGCCGTCGCCCGTGGCCTGCCGGAGCGCCGCATCGCGATCACCTACGGCGCGCGCATCGCGATCCTGCCCAACGTCACCGGGTTCGCCATCGCGCTGGGCAGCATCCTCGGCGGCACCGTGCTGGTGGAGACGGTGTTCAACTATCCCGGCATGGGCCGGCTGCTGCTCGAGTCCGTTTCCAACAAGGACTTCCCCCTGATGCAGGCGATCTTCCTGTTCACCACGATCGGGGTGCTGATCGCCAACTTCCTGGCCGACATCCTGTACGGCTTCCTCGACCCCCGGGTGCGGAAGGCGGAAAACTCATGAGCACCCCCGCTCCCGCTGTGCCAACCCCCAGCCGGAACACCCAGACCGCCGTCGAGCAGGGCCACCGTAGCGGGATGCGCGGCCGGCTACTGGGACGGCAGCCCGGCTGGTTCGCCATCCTCTGGCGCAACCGCAAATGCCGGATCGGTCTGCTCATCCTGGCCGGATTCGTCCTGGTGGCCCTCTTCGCCCCCGTGCTGGCACCCTACGATCCACGGTCCAACGACTTCCCGACCTCGCTCGGCCCCACCGGCGACCACTGGCTGGGCACCACGGTCCAGGGCGAAGACGTCTTCTCCCAACTCGTCGTGGGCGCCCGAACCTCGCTCATCGTGGGCCTGGCGGCCGGCCTGCTCTCCACACTGGTCGGCCTGGTCATCGGACTGACCGCCGGCTACGCCGGCGGCTGGGTCGACGAGATCCTCTCGTTCCTGATCAACCTCGGTCTGGTGGTACCCGCGCTGCCGCTGATGGTCACCCTCGCCGCGTACTCCCCGGTGCGCGGCCTATGGCTGATCATCTTCGTGATCAGCGTGACCGGCTGGGCGTACGGCGCCCGGATCAAGCGCTCGCAGATCATCACCCTGCGCACCCGCGACTACATCACCGCGGCCCGGTTCGCCGGCGACGGCACCGCCCGGATCATCGCCCGCGAGATCGTGCCGAACATGACCTCGCTGATCGTGGTCGGTTTCATGGGCGCCGCCCTGGCCGCCATCGGCGGCGAGGCCGGTCTGGCCTTCCTCGGCCTCGGCGACCCCCTCACGGTCAGCTGGGGGACCATGCTCAACCAGGCCAGCCTCGGCGGCGCGATGATCACCGGGCAATGGGCCTGGCTGATCGCTCCCGGTCTCACGCTGGCCCTGCTCATCACCTCGTTCACCCTGATCAACTTCGGGATCGACGCGCTCAGCAACCCCCACCTTCGGGAGGACGGATGACCCTGCTCGAGGTCGATCAGCTCTCGGTGACGTACACGCCGCGCGACCAGCCGGCCGTGCGGGCGGTCCGAGACGTCTCGTTCACCATCTCCGACGGCGAGTTCGTGGGGCTGCTCGGCGAATCCGGCTGCGGCAAGTCCACGCTGGGCAACGCGCTGCTGCGGCTACTGTCGCCACCCGCGCGGATCATCGGCGGGCGAGTACTGTTCGACGGCGCCGACCTGGCCACCCTGCACACCCGCCAGCTCCGCGAGCTCCGATGGACCAACCTGTCCACGGTCTTCCAGAGCAGCATGAACTCACTCAATCCGGTGATCCGGATCCGCGAGCAGTTCGCCGACACATTCGCCGCGCACCGGGTCACCGACAATGTGGACACCCGCGCGGCGGAGCTGATGGAGCTGGTCTCACTGGATCGGCGGGTGCTGCGCGCCTTCCCACACGAACTCTCCGGCGGCATGAAGCAGCGCGTCGCGCTGGCCCTCGCGCTGGCGCTGCGGCCCAAACTGGTGCTACTCGACGAGCCGACCACCGGCCTGGACGTCGTGGTGCAGCGCAGCATCCTCGACCGGCTCGCCGAACTGCGCCAGGAACTCGGCTTCGCGGTGCTGTTCATCAGCCACGACCTGGGCACCGTGCTGCAGATGGCGGACCGGGTGCTGGTGATGTACGCGGGCGAGATCGTCGAGAACCGGCCGGCCGCCGAGCTGCGCAGCGACCCCCGGCACCCGTACACCCGCGGACTGCTCGGGTCGTACGCCGATCCGCGGCAACCCGAGGTGCGGATCACCTCCATCCCGGGCCGAACCCCGGACCTCTCCGTGTCGCACCCCGGCTGCCTGTTCGCCCCCCGCTGCCCGTACGCCGAGGACGCCTGCACGCAAACCCACCCGGCCCTGCTGCCCGACCACGGCGGCCTGGTCCGCTGCCTGGTGGCGCAGGCCGACCGCCTACCAACCACACCGCCCGGACCGCTCACGGGCGCCACCGTGGACCCGGCCTTCGTGGCCACCGGCGGCGCCGAGGTGGCCAGCATTTCCCCCGGCATCGCAGACGCGGCAGGTACCAGCTCGGCCGGTGCCGCCGGCGCCCGATCGCCGAATGCCGGTTCCGGCTCGCTCAGTGCTGCCGATACCGACGAGGCGACCGGCGCCGGTGAGACGGCCGCCATCCTGGTGGTGCACGACGTGCACAAGCGCTACACCACCCGAAAGGGGCTGCGCACCAACACCGTCACCGCAATCAGCGGCGTGTCCCTCGCCCTGCATCGCGGCCGGGTCACCGCGCTGGTCGGGCAGAGCGGCAGCGGCAAGACCACCATCGCCCGGCTGATCACCGGCATCGAGCGACCCACCACGGGTGAGGTGCGGTTCAACGGTGGCGGCGACGGCGACGGCGACCCGACCCGGGTGGACCGGTTGCGCGGCCGCGCACTGCGCGACTACCGCCGACACGTGCAGATGGTGTTCCAGGACCCGTTCGCCGCGCTCAACCCCACCCGGACGGTGGCGTACGCGCTGTCCCGGCCGCTGGTCAACTACGGTGGGTTGCGCGGCGGCGCGGCACGCGACCGGGCAGCGGAACTGCTCGAGAGCGTCGGACTCTTCCCGGCCGGGCAGTTCCTCGACAAGCTGCCGCACCAGCTCTCCGGCGGCCAGCGTCAGCGAGTGGTGACCGCGCGGGCGCTCGCCCCGGATCCGGCGGTCCTGATCGCCGACGAGCCGATCTCCATGCTCGACGTGTCGATCCGCGCGGAGATCCTGGAACTGCTCGCCGACCTGGTACGCACCCGCCGGCTGGCCATGCTCTACATCACCCACGACCTGCTCAGCGCCCGGCTGCTCGCCGACGAGGTGCTGGTGCTGAACCGGGGTGAGCTGGTGGAAAGCGGCCCCACGGCCGAGGTGATCGGCGCCCCCCGAAACGACTACACCAAACTCCTGCTCGACTCGATCCCTCGCCTGTAGGAGCCGAGGCGGCCGGTGGTCAGCACAGCCACGCCGTTGCGCACGGCGGCAGCCACCCGTCGGCGAGCGAAACGCTGGCCAGCAGCACCCGCTCGCCGTACCGTCGCCAGTCGACCGGCGCATCGCCGAGGTTGGCCAGGCAGACCGGACCGTCCGATCCGCGCTGGAAGGCGAGCACCTCATCCGGTCCGTCCAGCCAGCACAGCTGTGCGGGCCGGCCGCGCCACCGCCCGGTACGCAGCCGCAGCGCCGCCCGGGTCAGCGCCAGCGTCGAGGTCGGGTCGACCGCCTGCCGGTCCACCGCGTACCCGCCCCATCCGGTCGGCTGCGGCAGCCACGGCGCCACGCCCGGGGCCGCGAACCCGTGCGGTGGTGAGCCGTCGGTCCATGGCACAGGCACCCGCGCGCCGTCCCGCCCCCGGTCCACCCCGCCAGAGCGACGGAACACCGGGTCGCGGATGGCGTCGTCCGGCAGATCCACCTCGGGCAGCCCGAGCTCGTCACCGGCATACAGGTAGACCGAGCCGGGCAGGGCGAGCATCAGCAGCAGCACCGCCCGAGAGCCGTCGGCGCCCCACCGGGTCGCGGCCCGGCGTACGTCATGGCTGCCGTGCACCCAGGTCGGCAGCCGGCCGTGCCGAAGCGTCGCGGCCAGCAGCGCGTCCACCCCGGCCCGCCACGTCGCCGCCTCCAGCGGCCAGAACAGCGGGTCCATGGCGAACGCCTGCCCCAGCTCGTCGGGGCGTAGGTACGGGGCGATCACCTCCGGCCCGCCCCAGGTCTCGGCCACCCCGAGCCGGTCGCCGGGATACTCGGCGAGCACCCGGGCCCACCGCCGGTAGATCGCGTGCACCCCGTCCCGGTCGCTGTACGGCGCCGCCTCGCCGGGCCGCCACCCGTCCGGCAGATCCGGGTACCCGTCCTCCTTGACCAGCGACCCGGCGGCGTCGAAGCGCACCCCGCCCACCCCGCGGTCCAGCCAGAACCGCAGCGTCGCCTCGGCGTCGGCGGCCACCTCCGGATGGTCGTGCCGCAGGTCGGGCTGCTGTGCGTCGAACAGGTGCAGGTACCACTCGCCGTCGCCGAACGGGCTCCACGCCGGACCGCCGAAGATGGACGGCCAGTTGGTCGGCGGACGCTCGCCGGCCGGCCCGCGGCCCGAACGGACATGGAACCGGAGGCGCTCTGCCGAGCCGGGACCGGCGGCGCGCGCCGCCCGGAACCACGGATGCCCCGCCGACACGTGGTTGAGCACCAGATCCACCACGACCCGCAGCCCCACCGCGTGCGCCTCGACGATCAGCCCGTCGACGTCGACAAGGGTGCCGAACCGGGCATCGACGGCCCGGTGGTCGAGCACGTCGTACCCGCAGTCGTGATCGGGGGACGGGTAGAACGGCGTGAGCCACACCGCGTCCACCCCGAGGCCGCGCGGGTGGTCCAGCCGGGACCGGACCCCCGGCAGGTCACCAAGGCCGTCGCCGGTGCCGTCCACGTACGAGCGCAGGTAGATCTCGTACGTCACCGCCTCCCGCCACCACGGTCCGGTCATCCGGCGGCCTCTTCCGTTCGCCACTGCGGGGCTCACAGATCCGGCTCACTGCTCGCGCTCATGGGATCAGCTCCAGCAGCGAGATCGCCGGCAGCGGCAGATCGACCGGCAGCACCACCTCGCCGTCGCTTGGCGACACCTCGACCGGCCCGGGCAGCTCAGCCAGCCGGTCGGCGGCCCGCAGGGCGAGCCACTGGGTCTCGTCCGGCCAGTCGGTGACACCGAGTCGGCGGGCGGTGGCGGCCAGGTTGGACGTGCCGTCGTCGAGCCGACGATGGTGTAGCCGATAGCGGCCGGCGGTGAGCCCGGTCAGCCGTACGGTGACCTGCCGACGCAGCCGGGCCCGCTGCGCCGGCAGGTCCAGCACCCCCTGGTCCAGGGTGCCGTTCCACACCACCACCGCCACCCGGCCGGTGTCCGGGTCGGCCGACGGCCACGCCTGGACCAACGAGCCGGCCCCGTCGCCGGTCAGCTCGGCCGCCACCTCGGTACCGGCCAGCCGTTCCAGCATCCACAGTGCCCAGAACCGGGGCTTGGCGAGCGCACCGACGGACAGCAGACCGAACCCGCCATGCAGCAACGCCGGCGCCCGGCCGAGTTCCTCGAAGTGGTCGCTGGCCACCCAGCAGGCCAGCGCGTCGAGCCGGCCGGACCCCGAGCGCATCCCGGTGGCGACGAACGCCGCGCCCAGCACTGAGTCGTTGACCGGTGCGAAGTGGGTGGGGGAGGGGCCCCACTCGGTCCACCGCAGCGGCGTACCGGCCCGGCCATGGACGGCCAGCAGCGGCCGCAGGTCCAGCGGCGGGCTGCCGTACACATGAGTGGAGAGGAAGTCCAACGGCGCGCCGGTGGCGGCGACGTGCCGCAGGAACGGCGTGATCCACCGCGTGGCGGCGGTGGCCGGCCCGCCGACCGGCAGGTCCGGGCAGGCGGCCTTGACCGCGTACGCCGTCACCTCGTACATCCGCAGGTAGTCAGCCTGGCTGCCGGTCCAGAAGCAGTCCAGGTCCGGTTCGTTCCACACCTCCACCGCCCAGCGGCGCAGCTCGGTGTCGCCGACCCGACGGCGTAGGTGCCGGATCAGGTCGCCGACCAGGCCTGCCCATCGCTCCCAGTCCTTCGGCGGGCTGGACACCCCGGCGGCGGTGACGACCCTGGACGGATCGCGGGCCAGCGCCCGGGGGACGAAGGACAGTTCCAGCACCGGCCGCAGCCCGGTCGGCGCGAGCCTGTCCAACACCGCGTCGATGCCGGTGAAGTCGTGCACCGGTGCTCCGTCGACCTCCCGGTAGACGCCCAGGTCGTCGCCGAGGATGCCGTGCGCGCGGACGCGGGACACGCCCAGCTCGCTGTGGACCCGGCGCAGCGCGGTGGCCAGCCCGGCGCCCATCTCCTCGCCGCCGACCCGGTCTCGGCTGAGCAACAGACTGAGGTGTTCCGAACCCACCATGTCCCGCCAGGGCCGGTGTACCGGCCCGACCGGGTGGTCGACCCGGACCAGCAACTCGACCCGGCCCACGGTGGCGCCGCCGGGACGACCGGACCGGCGGTCCGCCCGGTCGGGACCGGGCGGCCACCCGTCGAGCGCGGCGACGGGCACGGACAGCGACCCGAGCGGGCCGTCCGCCGCCCGGTCCGGATCCGATACCGGCCGGATCGCGTAGCGCACGGGCCGTCCCGGTTCGACGGTGGTGTCCGCGTACGGCGGGCCGGGCACCGCCAGCAGGTCACCGCCACGATGGTCGACGGTACGCGGCGGCGCGTCGCCGTCGGCGCGACAGACCAGGTACCCGGCGACTCCGGGAACCGGATCCCAGTCGACGGTGATCTGGCCGAGGCCGGGGTGCAGCCGGGGCACCCCGGCCGGTTCGGCGGGCGGCACCCCTCAGGCCCCGGAGACCTCGACCAGCACCGCCCCGGGCTGCGACAGGTCCAGCTCGATCACCGCCGCCCCGGCCTCGGCGACCGGCTGCACCTTCTTAACCGGGAGCTGGTCGGCGGCGCGCAGCGCGACCCACTGCTCGTCGGTCGGCCAGTCAGCGACGCCCAAATGGTCGGCGAGGGTGGTGATGTCGCCGTGCTCCCGGTCGAGCCGGGACACCAGGGCGGGCCGGCCGGCCGCGCCGTCGATGACCAGACGGATCCGCCGTGCCAGCGCCGGATCACCGTCCCGCTTGCCCTGGTCGAGGGTCGCCACCCAGACCAGGATCGCGAGGCTGCCGTCGGCGCGCCGGCTGGCCCAGGTCTGCACCAGGCCGTCGGCGCCGTCGCCGGCGGCCCGTACCGGCAGTTCGGTCTCGCCGAGCTGGGCGAGCATGCGCAGGGCGTGGTAGCGCGGCTTGGCGATGCCGCCGACGGTGAGCAGACCGAACCCGCCGTGCAGCAGCCTCGGCGGCCGGCCGAGTTCCTCGAAGTGGTCGCTGGCCACCCAGTAGGACAGCGCCTCGACCCGGCCGGCGGCCGACCGCATCCCGCTGAGCAGGAAGGTGGCGGCCGAGGTGCCGTCGTTGACCGGGTGGAAGTGGGTGGGGGTGACACCCCACTCGGTCCACAGGATCCGCGCGTCGGGAAAGCCGAGGCGTGCCAGGGTGGGCCGCAGGTCCAGCGGCGGGCTGCCGTACGTGTGGGTGGAGACGAAGTCCACCGGCGCCCCGGACCGGGCGGCGTGCTCCAGCAACGCGTCCACCCATCCGGCGGCGGCCGACGAGGGGCCGCCCACCGGGATCCGTGGGTCGACGTCCTTCACCGCGCGTGCGGTCACGTCGTACAGCCGCATCCATTCCTCGCGGCTGCCGGTCCAGAAGACCTCCAGGTTGGCCTCGTTCCACACCTCGAAGTCCCAACCGAGCACCTGCTCGCCGTACCGGTCCAGCAGGTGGGCCACCAACGCCCGGACCAGCCCGGACCACCGGTCCCAGTCGCGCGGCGGAGAGATGACGCCGCGGTAGGTGAAGACGGTGCGGTCCGGGTCGCTGGCCAGATCACGGGGCATGAAACCGATCTCCACCACCGGCGTCATCCCGATGCCCAGCAGCAGGTCGTAGACCTGGTCCACCCGGCTGAAGTCGTACACCGGCTCGCCGTCGACCTCGCGGTAGACGCCGAGGTCGTCGTGCAGGATCGAGTGCGCCCGCACGGTGCTCACTCCGATCTCGTCGTGTACCCGGCGGAGCGCGGCCAGCAGTTCCGTGCCGATCTCCCGGCCGCCGCAGCGGTCCCGGCAGAGCAGTTGGGACAGCCGCTCGCTGCCGATCATCGGCTGCCACGGCCGGTGCAAAGTGGTGCCCGCGGCGTCCGCGTCGAGGTGCAGCGTGACGGTGGGCGGTTCACCGGCGGCCGGCAGGGCGGCCGCCGGCACCGGGTCGCTCAGCGCGCCGGTCACGGTCACCTCGGGTACGGCGGCCACCGCGTACGCGTACCGCTCGCCCGGCGTGCCGGTGGTGTCGACGTACCAGGTGTCGGGTATGGAGAGCACGTCTCCGCCGAGGTGGTCCACCGGGGTGAACGGCCCGGACACCCGGTCGCCGTCCAGCGTTGCACGGTGCACCAGGTAGCCGATCGCGCCGTCGACGGGCTGCCAGGAGAGGTGGACGTGTCCGCGGCCCGGGGTGACGGTGAGCCCAGCGGGCGGGGACAGGTCGGGCAGCGCGGCAGTGCCGCCTTCGTCGCTGCGGCGGGCGATGCGGGCTTCCCAATCGGTCCGGGCGTCGGACGGCCGGGTTCCGCTGGCGTTCGTCACCGGGTGCCTCCTGGCGGTCGGGTTGATCCGATTTGAGGACTGTAACCGGTTACAGCCGTCGACGCGATCCCTGCCGACGTACGGGTGTGGTCCGTAGGTGCGTCGTCGGCGGCGACCCGCCCGCCCTCGAGGACGATGACCGCGTGCAGGCGGCACGTGCGATCTGCGCCGAGCGCGATGTGCCACCGGCCGCCATTAGTTCCCGCTCGGGCACCAACGACCGGCGGCGACGCCACCTCCGGTGACGAGCACTTCGTGCCAGAGCGCGTGCGTCAGGTGCGCCGGATGGCCGAGCGCTGGCCGATGATCGGCGTTGTGATCTGGGCCGCCAGAGCGCCTCGTGCTTCTTCCGGCACAGCAAAGCCGCAGGTCAGAGAGGTTCATGGGCCTGACCATCCACTGACCAGGGGTAAGTCGGCCGCTGGCCACCATCCGGGGTAGGCCGAAGGCAGCGATGTCCGTCGCCGATGTTACGTCTCGCGCATGATCACCGATACATAGATGAAGCGCTGTCGCATCTGAGGAGAAGTCTCATGCCGATCACCCGGTTTCTCGCCAGCACCGTGGTGGCTACCGCACTCGTTGCTGTTGCCGCGACCCCCGCAAGGGCGGCTACCAACGATCCGCTGTACGACAAGCAGTGGGGCCTGCGGCAGATCCACGCCGAACAGGCCTGGCCGACGAGCACCGGCGCGGGAGTGGTGATCGCTGTCGTCGACACCGGCGTCGACCTCGGGCACCCGGACCTGAGGAACAAGCTCGTGCCGGGCGCGACCTTCATCGACTGTGGTCCGACGCCCTGCGGCAATGGCGACTGGTACGGCCCCAACGGCAGGCCCGACGCCTCGGACGAGCACGGCACCCACGTGGCGGGTATCGCCGCCGCGGCCACCGGCAACGGGATCGGAATCGCGGGTGTCGCACCCGACGCCAAGATCATGCCGATCAAGGTGCTGGAAGCGGGCAGCGGCAGCTTCACCGACATCGCCGCCGGCATCCGGTACGCGGCCGACCATGGCGCCAAGGTGATCAACCTCAGTCTCGGTGCGCTGCCTGGCGCCCAGGCCCTCACCCTGACCGGCCTCGAGTCCGCCGCGACCGAGGCGATCGCCTACGCACACGCCAAGGGGGTCGCCGTTATCGCCGCCGCCGGTAATGAGACCGCACCGCTGTGCGCCACGCCTGCCTGGGAACCCGGTGCTCTCTGCGTCACTGCAACCGACCGCAACGAGCTGAAGGCGTGGTACGCCAATCTGGGCGTGAAGGCTGACCTGAAGGCAGTGGCCGCTCCCGGCGGCGCCGGCCTGGTGAACTGCGACGACGATGTGTGGTCCAGCGTACCGAGGGGCACCGGCTCGGCCACCTGCGGACAGGGCGACCACGACGCCTATGCCGGCACGTCGATGGCGGCACCCTACGTGGCGGGGGTGGCGGCCCTGCTCTTCGCTCAGCAGCGCAGCCTCGACAACGTCTACTCGGTACTGATGTCGACTGCCCGGACCCCTGTCATCGGACTGCGCGGCGTCTACACGCCCGTGTACGGCTGGGGCATCGTTGACGCCCGGGCCGCAGTCGCCGCGCCCCGCACCTGAGGATTGGTATCCGGACCTGCGGTCCCCAACTCACGCACACCGCTCACGGCCGTAGGGACGGGTCCGGGCCGGCTACCGGCCCGGGCCTGTCCCGGTCTGGACGAACCTCGGCACGATCCGGAGCCACCGCCCGTCCACGCCCCGCCCGGGCAGCACGGGATCTCGGTGCGCTCGACGACGTGGCTGCCCATCGACCCGCCGCGCGGATCAGCTCGTCAGCGTTCCTGAGTCCAGAGGAAGGATGGTGGGTAGCGGTAGTCCCGGCAGGACGGAGGCACGCGGGCTGAGGCTCGGCCCCGGCAGATCAGGTAGGGGCAGGTCGAGGGGAGAGCGCGTCGTGGGGATCGCTGTGGGCGTCCGCTCGGACGGTGCGCGGGTCGGATCCACCGGCCCGGCGCTGCTCGGTGGGGACGGCGCCACCGAGGGCCGGGACGGTGCCACCGAGGGCGGGGGTGTCGGTGCGACGGCCGGAGGTGCGGATGCCGGCGCAGCCGCGGTCAGGTCGCGGCGCAGGGCGTCGAGGTCGACGTTCAGGCGGCGAACGTTGCCCGGGTCCTCGACCGAGCTGAGCTGCCGCTGGGCCTGCTCCGTCAGGTCCCACGCCTCGTCCAGGCGTCCGGCGGCTGCGGCGCCGCGCGCTTCACGGATCGCGTCCTCGACGAGCCGTACTTCGGCCTGTTCCGGGTGGAGCACCTTCGTCAACGCCCACAGCGGGCTGGCCGGCCCGGCATCCCGACTGACGATGCCGAGTCCGGTGGCGAGGGCGGCGACAGCGACGACCGCAGCCGCGAGGCGGAGCATTCCGGGTCCGACCCGTCCGGTGCGGCTCGTCCGCTCCGCTCGGTCGGGCCGGGCAGGCGGGTCATCGACCGCCTCGTCGAGATCGTCGCGCCAGGCGGCGAACATCGCGGCGAGGTCGTCTCCCTCCGGTGCCGGTCCGCCGCGGCCGAGCACGTCGAGCAGGTGGTCGTCCCGGGCGATCGTCGCCAGGTCGACCTCCTCGCCGGGACCGGGCGTCCGTTCGGTCATGACGGCACCCCGCTTCGCTGCGTGCCGTCATGAGGCGCCGGCGCGCTGAGCCTGCCGATTCGCTCGCTCATGCCACCACCTCGCCGAGTGTGTCGCCTGCCAGGGTACGGAGTCGGGCCAACGCCCGGGACTGGGCGACCCGCACGGCCGCCGCCGACATGCCGACGATGGCGCCGACCTCGTCGGCGGAGAGCCCGACCGCCACCCGGAGGACGACGATCTCCCGCTGGACCTCGGGGAGCCGGCCGAGCAGTGCCGTCAGCCGGCGGGCCAGGTCGCTGGCGACCGCCTGCTGCTCCGGGCCCGGTCGCGCGTCCGCATGTTCTGGAGCCGTGTCGTCGGCAGTGACGGTGGCCGCCCGCGAAGCCGCGCGGTGCGCGTCGGCCACCTTGTGCGCGGCGATCGCGTAGACGAACGCCGAGAACGGCCGACCCTGGTCGCGGTAGGTGGGAAGGGCCCGCAGCACGGCGAGACAGATCTCCTGGGCCACGTCGTCGGCAGTGGTGTACGCCCCACCGATGCGGCCCAGCCGCGCCCGGCAGTAGCGCACCAGGCCCGGGCGCAGACCGGCGAGCAACGCGGCGACGGCCGCGCCGTCGTTACGGGCGGCCTGCCGTACGAGCTCGGCCTCTGGCTCGACTGTGGCGGTCATCGGTTAGGGCGACCCCTCTGTTACCGACGGGTTAACGGCACGCTATCGAGCCCCGGGCCGATTTGCCTAGCCCGCTCAGAGTCTCCGTGTGATCGCGGAAAGTAGTTGTTGCGTTCGGGTGGACGGCCGCGATGTCCCCAGTAGAGAGGTGGGGAGGCGACGTGGGTGTCGAAGTGGTCGTGCAGGGGCTGACGAAGTCCTTCGGCGGTCAGCCGGTGTGGTCGGACATCACGTTGTCCCTGCCGGCCGGTGAGATCTCGGTGCTGCTCGGCCCTTCCGGCACCGGCAAGTCGGTGTTCCTGAAAACCCTGGTCGGGCTGTTGCGACCCGACCGGGGAGACATCTGGATCGAGGGCCGCAACCTGCCCCGGCTGTCGGAGCGGGACCTGTACGAGGTGCGGAAGCTGTTCGGCGTTCTGTTTCAGGACGGGGCGTTGTTCGGCTCGATGACCATCTACGACAACGTCGCCTTCCCGTTGCGGGAGCACACCCGCAAGAGCGAGTCGGAGATTCGGGCGGTGGTCACCGAGAAGCTCGACATGGTGGGCCTCGTCGGTGCGGAGAAGAAGCTGCCGGGAGAGATCTCCGGCGGCATGCGCAAGCGGGCCGGCCTGGCCCGGGCGCTCGTCCTCGACCCGCAGATCGTGCTCTTCGACGAGCCCGACTCCGGGCTCGACCCGGTCCGTACCGCCTACCTCAATCAGCTGATCATCGACCTCAACCAGCGGACCGATGCGACGTTCCTGATCGTCACCCATGACATCAACACCGCCCGGACCGTGCCGGACAACATCGGCCTCATCTACCACGGGCACCTGGCCATGTTCGGGCCCCGGGAGATGCTGCTGTCCAGCACCGAGCCGGTGGTCCGGCAGTTCCTCAACGCCCAGCGGATCGGTCCGATCGGCATGGCCGAGGAGAAGGACGCCGAGGAGTTGCAGGCCGAGGCCGAAGCCGGCGTCGAGCTTCCGCCCCTGCCGCCGATCCCAGTGCAGTTGCAGCCGTCCAACGGGCTGCGCCGCCGGGCCGAACGGCAACCCGGGCAGTGGTGCCGCGACCACGGTGTGGTCCCGCCGGCCGGTTCGTTCGACGGACCGCGCCCGGACGAGCAACTAGCCGCCGAACTGCCACGGCGGACCCGGGCCCGTGAAGGAGCGGCGGGATGAGCGGCCCGGCGATCGTCCGGGAGTCCGGACATTTCTTCGCCTTCTGCCTGGACACCCTGCGGGCGCTGGGCCGCCGCCCGATCCAGGTCCGTGAATTTGTCCAGCAGGCATGGTTCATCAGTTCGGTGTCGATCCTGCCGGCAGCACTGGTGTCGATCCCGTTCGGCGCCGTGATCGCCCTGCAACTCGGCTCCCTGGTCCGTCAACTCGGCGCGCAGTCGTTCACCGGCGCCGCCTCGGTGCTCGCCGTCGTCCGGGAGGCCGGCCCGATCGTGACCGCCCTGGTGATCGCCGGTGCCGGCGGCACCGCGATCTGCGCCGACCTCGGCTCCCGCAAGATCCGCGAGGAACTCGACGCCATGCAGGTGCTGGGCATCGACCCGATCCACCGGCTGGTGGTGCCTCGGCTGCTCGCCTCGATGCTGGTGGCGGTCCTGCTCAACGGCCTGGTCAGCGTCGTCGGGGTCGGCGGCGGCTACCTGTTCAACGTCGTCATGCAGGGCGGCACCCCGGGCGCGTACCTGGCCAGCTTCCAGGCCCTCGGGCAGTTGCCCGACCTGGTGGTGGGGGAGGTGAAGGCGCTGCTGTTCGGCGCGGCCGCCGCGCTCATCGCCTCATACAAGGGAATGACCGCCAAGGGCGGCCCCAAGGGGGTCGGGGACGCGGTCAACCAGAGCGTCGTGCTGACGTTCATGGCCCTGTTCGCGCTGAACTTCATCGTCACCGCCGTCTACTTCCAGCTCGTACCGCAGAAGGGAAGCTGACGTGCCGGCCCTGCGACATCTCGACGACCTCGGCGGTCAACTCGCCTTCTACCTGCGGGCGTTCGCCTGGGCACCGCGCACCGTACGGCGGTACAAACGGGAGGTCGTCCGCCTGCTCGCCGAGGTCAGCTTCGGCACCGGAGCCCTGGCGGTGCTCGGCGGCACCGTCGGCGTCATCTGCTTCCTCACCTTCTTCACCGGCACCGAGGTCGGCCTGCAGGGCTACCAGGCACTCAACCAGATCGGCAGCAGCGCCTTCACCGGCTTCGTCTCGGCCTACTTCAACACCCGGGAGATCGCGCCACTGGTGGCGGCGCTCGCCCTGTCGGCCACCGTCGGCTGCGGGTTCACCGCCCAACTCGGCGCGATGCGCATCTCCGAGGAGGTGGACGCGCTGGAGGTGATGGCGGTGCCCTCGCTGCCGTTCCTCGTGACCACCCGGATGATCGCCGGTTTCATCGCGGTCATTCCGCTGTACGTCATCGGCCTGCTCACCAGCTACCTGGCCACCCGCACCATCGCGGTCCACTACTTCGGCCAGTCGTCCGGCACCTACGACTACTACTTCCACCTGTTCCTGCCCCCAGGGGACGTCCTGTGGTCGTTCGGCAAAGTGCTGGTGTTCAGCGTGATCGTCATCCTGGTGCACTGCTACTACGGCTACACCGCCACCGGCGGGCCGGCCGGTGTGGGTGTTGCTGTCGGCCGGGCCGTCCGCCTGGCCATCGTGGCGGTCAACATCGTCGACTTCTTCCTGTCGCTGGCCATCTGGGGCGCGACCACCACCGTCCGGATCGCGGGGTGACCATGAAGCACCGAATCTTCGGCGTCGTCTTCATCGCCGTCCTGACCGGGGCGCTCACCGCCTCCATCCTCCAGTACCAGCGGGCCTTCACCCCGGTCGCGTGGGTCACGCTGCACACCGACCGCGCCGGCTTGCAGCTCAGCGACGGCGCCGACGTCAAGGTACGCGGAGTCCTCGTGGGCGACGTCCGCTCCGTACGCAGCGACGGCGCCGGAGCCACCCTCCGGCTGGCGCTCGACCCGGCCCTCACAGGGCGGATACCCGCCGACGTCAGCGCCCGGCTGCTGCCGAAGACCCTCTTCGGCGAACGGTACGTCGAACTCGTCCCACCTTCGACCAGCACCGCCGGACCGATCCGCGACGGCGCGGTCATCACCCAGGATCGAAGCGACACCGCCGTCGAACTGGAACGCGTCCTCGACGAGGCCCTGCCGCTGCTTCAGGCGATCCGCCCGGATCAACTCGCCGTGACACTCGGCGCTCTGGCCACCGCACTCGAAGGCCGCGGCGAGCAGTTGGGGGAGAACCTGAGCCGCCTCGCTGCGTATCTCAGGCAGCTCAACCCGGCGCTGCCCACCATTGAGGAGGACCTCCGCACACTCGCCGTCGTGCTGGACGGCTACGACGCCGCCCTGCCCGACCTGCTGGCGCTGCTGCGCGACGTGACCGTCACGGCCCGCACCGTCACCGACCAACGTTCCCAGTTGGCCGCCTTCCTGGCCGGGGCCACCGACGCCGCCGACGCCACCCGCGGTTTCCTCGACCGGCACGGCGACCAGCTCATCCGGCTCGGCGCGGTCAGCCGGCCGGTGCTCGAACTACTCGCCATGTACGCCCCCGAGTATCCCTGTCTGATGCGCGGCCTGCTCGCCCTGCAACCCCGGGTGGAAGAGGTCTTCGCCGGCGGGCGGATGCACATCACCCTCGAGGTCACCCGGGACGGCGGCGCGTACGAGCGCGGACGCGACGAACCGGTCTACGGCGCGGGCGGCGGCCCCGACTGCCACGGCCTGCCCCGACCGGGGACGCCGGCCCCGGAGGTGCCGGTGAACGACGGATACGACTACGCCGGCGACCGCTCCCGCCCGATCCTGCCGGTCGGCGTACCGGCCCCGGGTGCGGTCACCCCGGCCGACCCGCCCGACATGGGCCGGGCCGGCACCGGGGAGGAGCAGGCCCTCGTCAAACCCATCGTCGGCGCCATCACCGACACCCTGCCGGTGGAGGTGCCCGACATCGCGGTTCTGCTCTGGGGGCCGCTGCTGCGTGGCGCGGTGGTGAATGCGAGATGACCCCGAACACCACGTCCGCCCTGCTCAAGCTGAGCCTCTTCGCCGCCGTGACCCTGCTGCTCACCGCCCTGCTCGCACAGACGCTCGGCGCGTTCCCGGCCGCCGGCACCACCTACCGAGCCCAGTTCACGGATGTCACCGGCCTCCTGCCCGGTGACGACGTGCGCATCGCCGGTGTCCGCGTCGGGCAGGTCCGTACCATCCGGGTCGTCGAGAACAGCGCCGCCGAGGTGTCCTTCACCGTCCGCGACGACGTCCCGCTGGCCGCGAGCGTCCGTGCCAAGATTCGCTACCGTAACCTGGTCGGTCAGCGCTATGTCGCACTCACCGAGGGCCCTGGCGAGCGCCGACCGTTGCGGCCCGACGGACTCATCCCGCTGGGGCAGACCAGCCCGGCGCTTGACCTGACCGTGCTGTTCAACGGGTTCCGGCCACTGTTCACCGCCCTCGACCCGCAGGACATCAACACCCTCGCCTACGAGATCATCCAGGTGCTCCAGGGCGAGGGCGGCACCGTCGCGAGCCTGTTGCGCCGCACCGCCTCGCTGACCAACACCCTCGCCGACCGGGACGCTGTCATCGGCCGGGTCGTCACCAACCTCAACACCGTCCTGGGCACCCTCGCCGACCGCGACCGCGAACTCGACCGGGCGATCCACCAGCTGCAGCAGTTCGTCTCCGGCCTGGCCGCCGACCGGACCGCCATCGGCGAGGCGCTGGTCAGCATCGGCGATCTCACCACTGCCACATCGGAGTTGCTTGACGAGGCCCGCCCGCCCCTGGCCGCCGATATCCGTTCCCTGGACACCCTCGCCGGCACCCTCAACCGCAACGCGGCTGTCATCGACAGCACCCTCGGCCGACTTCCCGAGCGCTACGAGTCGCTGACCCGGGTGGCCTCGTACGGATCGTGGTTCAACTTCTACCTCTGCGACTTCGACGGTCGGATCACCGCCGACGGGGCGACCCTCAACCCCGTCACGTTCAGTGCGCCGGCCGCCCGGTGCGCCACTGGAGGCAGCTCATGAGGTCGTTCCGGGAACGCAACCCGGTCGTCGTCGGCGCCATCGGGCTCACGCTGGTCGCCGCCACGTTGGTGGGTGCCTCGCAGCTCGACCGGCTCGCGGCGGTGGGCAGCCGCGCCTACCAGGCGGCGTTCTCCGACGCCAGTGGCCTCGTGGCCGGCAACGAGGTCCGTGTCGCCGGCGTGCGGGTGGGCAAGGTCACCGCGGTGGAACTGGCGCGCGACAGCCAACCGCACGTACGGGTCCGCTTCCGGGTCGACGACGACGGCGTCCGCCTCGGTGACCGGACCGCGGCCATGATCCGGATCAAGACCGTGATGGGCCAGAAGTATCTGTCCCTCGAACCCGCAGGCGCGGGCCACCTGCCCGAGGGCGGCCAGATCCCCCTCGACCGCACCGCCGCACCGTTCGACGTGGTGCACGCCGTCACCGGCCTCGCCGACACCCTCGACAAGGTCGACACCGACCAGCTCGCCGCCGCCTTCACCACACTGTCCGAGACGTTCGCCGACACCCCCGACACGGTCAACGCCTCCCTGGTCGGACTGTCCCGGCTGTCCCGGACCGTCGCCGACCGCGACGCCGAACTGCGCACGCTGCTGACCCGGGCCCGGTCCGTCACCGCCGTGCTCGCCACCCGCGACGAGGAGTTCCGCAAGCTCGTCACCGACGGCGAAGCCCTTCTCGCCGAGGTACGCCGCCGACGCGACGCCATCCACAAGCTGCTCGTCAGCACGAACGAGCTCGCCACCCAACTCTCCGGCCTGGTTTCCGACAACCGTGCCCGGCTCAGCCCGGCCCTGCGCCAGCTCCGGGAGGTCATCGCGGTCCTGCAACGCAACCGCGACGATCTCGAACTCACCATTCAACGGATGGCCCCGTTCGTCACCACGTTCGCCAACGTGGTCGGTAACGGACGGTGGTTCGACTCGTACGTCCAGGGGCTCGTACAGCCCTACCAGCCCACGACGGGAGGACGCTGATGATCGGTCCCGTACGCGGATGGCGCCGGCCGGTCGCCGCCGCCACCGTCCTCGTCACGGTCGCCGCCGCGGTGGCAGCCCTACGCCCCCACACGTCGTCGCACCACGTCGTCGCCCACTTCACTGGTGCAGTTGGCGTGTACCCCGGCTCCGACGTACGGGTGCTCGGCATCCGCGTCGGCGAGGTGGTCTCGGTGCAGCCGCAGGGCCGCACCGTGCGAATCACGATGCGCTACGACCCAGAGGTCGAGGTGCCAGCCGGCGCGCAGGCCGTCATCGTCCCGCCCAGCGTGGTCAGCGACCGCTACGTCCAACTCACCCCCGCGTACGCCGGCGGCGCCGTGCTCGCCGACGGCGCCGAGATACCCGTCGAGCGCACCGCCGCCCCGATGGAGATCGACGACATCTACCGGGCACTGGACGACTTCAACCGGTCGCTCGGGCCGCAGGGCGCCAACTCCGGCGGCGCCCTCTCCGATCTCGTCGCCACCGGACGCGCCAACCTGGAGGGTAACGGCGACGACCTGCACGACACCCTCGACGGGCTGTCCAAGGCGGCGACCACCCTCGCCGACGGCCGGCAGGACCTCTTCGGCTCGGTGGTCAACCTGCAACGCTTCACCACCACCCTGGCCCGCAGCGACCAGCAGGTCCGCGCATTCAACCAGCAGCTGGCGGAGGTGGCCCAGCAGTTGGCGGGCGAGCGGAACGAACTGGCGGCCGCGCTGCGCAACCTGGGCACCGCCCTCGGCGACGTCGCCACCTTCGTCCGAGAAAACCGGAAGCTGCTGGCCGATGACGTGACCGCCCTGGCGGATATCACCGGCGTACTGGTTCGCCAGCAACAGGCCGTCATCGACATCCTCGACGTCGCCCCACTGGCCCTGAACAACCTCGCGTTGGCGTACAACCCGCGCTCCGGCACGCTCGACACCCGCAACAACGCGACCGGCCCGTACGACCCCGCCAGCTTCGTCTGTTCTCTTCTCGTGGACCAGACGCCCGCGGCCGAGGTACCCGCGACGTGCCGTGCCCTCGCGCAGACCCTGCACGCCCGCAAGCTGCCCATGACCGACCAACTGCGCAAGCTGCTCAAGCTGCCGCCCGGCGCGACCGGCCCGGCGTCACCGGTCCCTCCTCCACCGGTGGCCCCCGACGTGCCGGTGCCCTCCCCAGCGCCGGGCGGCCCCGATCTCACCCTCAATGGCATCCTGCGGGGCCCGGCATGACCGCCCGACTGTCCCGCACGATCGCTACCGCCCTCGTGGCGGCGTTGCTGCCCACCGGGTGCGGCCTCCTGCCCGAGGTGACCGAGCTGCCGCTGCCCGGCGGCGCGCCCGCCGGCCCCGGGTACCGGCTTACGGCCGAGTTCCGTGACGTGCTGGACCTGGTACCGCAGGCGGCCGTGAAGGTCGACGACGTGACCGTGGGCAGCGTCGAGAAGATCTCGCTGTCCGGCTGGACCGCTCAGGTCACGCTGCGGATCGACACCGGCGTCACGTTGCCGGCGAACGCCGGCGCAGCCGTACGGCAGAGCAGCCTGCTGGGGGAGAAGTACGTGACACTGGTCGCCCCGCCCGGCCCGGCCGTCTCCAATACGCTCGCCGACGGCGACGTCATCCCGTTGGCACGCACCAATCGAGGGGTGGAGGTCGAGGAGGTGCTCGCCGCCCTCGGGCTACTGCTCAACGGCGGCGGACTGGCTCAGCTCCGCACCATCAACCAGGAACTCGCCAAGGCCCTAGGCGGACGCGCGCCCACCGCCCGGGACGCCCTACGAGAGCTCGACACCTTCATCGGTGGTCTCGAGCGGCAGAAGACGGACATCGTCCGCGCCATCGAGGCACTCGACCGGTTGGCGGGCCGGCTCGCCCGACAGCAGCAGGTGATGGGCGAAGCGGTCGACTCCCTCGCGCCGGGGCTGACCGAGCTGGCCGCCCAACGCGCCCAGCTCACCGAAACCCTGACCGCCCTTGGCGAACTCGGACGGGTCGGCACCCGGGTGGTCGAGGGCAGCCGCGAGGACACCACTGCCAGCCTCCGGGCGCTACAGCCGATTCTGGAACAGCTCGTCGAGGCCGGCGACGATTTGCCGAAGTCTCTGGACTTCATGATGTCGTACCCGTTCCCGCCCAACGTCACCGGCGCGATCGTCGGCGACTTCGTCAACCTGGCCGTGACCGCCGACCTGGACGCGGCCAGCATCCTGGCCAACCTGGTCGCGGCGGCCCCGCCACCGGCCCGCCCGGCCGCCGCCCGTCCCGGCGACCAGGCCGCACCCCGCCCTCCAGCCGACCCTCGAACGGTGAAGCCCGTCCCGGCCGGCACACCGCCGCTGCCGCCGCTCATCCGGTGCCTGCCCGACCCGAAGAACCCTCCCGCGAAATGGATCCCGCCGGCGGAGTGTCTCCTGCCGGAGGGGTGCGCCCTGCTCAAGCCGGGCTCACGGGTACCTCCCGGCGGGCTCGTCCTGCCCAAAGGGCTCGTGCCGGCCGGAACGGCGTTCCCCGAAGGGACCGAGCTGCCCACCGGCACCGTCCTCACCGCCGAGTGCCTGCTTCCGGTGACCGGCGAAATCCTCGGCCAGGTCGGCGACCTGCCGGACGTCCTCAAGGGAGGACTGCTGCCATGATCGGACGCGGCATCAAGCTCAAGGCGCTTACCTTCGTGGTGGTGAGCCTGCTCGGCGTCGCCTACGTGGGTCTGCGCTACGTGGGTCTCGGTGAGAGCTTGCTCGGCCGGGGGTACCTGGTCCACCTCGACCTCGCCCGCGCCGGTGGCATCTACCCTCATGCCCCGGTCACCTACCGAGGTGTCCCCGTGGGTCGGGTCATCGCCGTCGACCTGCACGGCGGCGGTGTCCGCGTCGATCTGCGCATCGACCGGGATGTGCGCATCCCCGACGATCTGCGTGCGGTGGTGGCCCAGCGCTCGGCGGTCGGCGAGCAGTACGTCGACCTGCGCCCGGAGCGCGACGACGGACCGTACCTGGTCGACGGTGCGGTCATCCCCGTCGACCGCACCGGGCTGCCGCTGCCGCCCGAGGTGCTGCTGGCGAACCTGGACGCCCTGGTCCGGTCGGTCGGGCCCGACGACCTCACCGTACTGATCACCGAACTCGGCACCGCCTTCGAGGGCAACGCGCAGGCACTGGCCCGACTTCTCGACGCCGGTGACGCGCTGCTGGCCGACGCTGCCGACGCCCTGCCGGAAACACTCGCCCTGATCCGCGACGGCCGGACGGTGCTGCGCACCCAGGCGGAGTCGACCGAGGCGCTGCGACGCTGGGCGGCGGACCTGGCAAAGCTCGCCGCCACCATCCGGGGTGCCGACCCCGACCTGCGCCGACTGCTCGCTGCCGGCCCGCCCGCGGCCACCGAGGTCGTCGAACTCCTGCGAGGGCTCGAACCTACCGTCGGCACGCTGCTGGGCAACCTCGTCACCGTCAACGGCATCGCCGCCCGGCGACTGCCCGGCATCGAACACCTGCTGGTGGTGTACCCGATCACCGTCGCCGGCGGCTTCACGGTCACGCCCGGCGACGGCACGGCCCACCTCGGCCTGGTGCTCAACGCCGGCGACCCGCCATCCTGCACCTACCGCGACGGTGGCCGGGACTGCAGCGCCGGCGACCGGGCAGCCGGGGCCGGCGTACGGGGGGCCGCCAACGCCCCGCGGCCCGGCAACAGCGCGCCGGCAACGGCACAGGGTGACCCGCCGTCGGCCCACGCCGCCGGCTTCGACCCGGTGACCGGTCTGGTGATCGGCACCGACGGGCGGCCGTTGCAGTTCGGCGCCGCAGGCGGCCAGTACCGGATGGCCGGCGACCAGTCGTGGAAGCACCTGCTGCTCGCCGGGGTGACCCCGTGACCGACGTGCCGGAGGAGGCAACCATGCAGGCCCATCCGAACCGCAAACTGAAGGTGATCAAGGGAACGAGGAGCGGGTCGGCCACCCGCGCCACCCCGCGCCGGGTCGTCCTGCGTCCGGTGCGGTCGCCGATCGAGGAGGTGCTGGAGCGCCTCGACCAGGAACCGGTCGACGACCCGACCGCGGCAGGCGAGGCGGGCCCCTCCGGCGATCCGGAACAGAAGCCGCCGCAGCCCGCCGAGCGCAGCTCCGACGGTCCGGCCAGTCCGATGACGGGCGACGACCCGCCGTCAGCCCCGACCCGCCGCCGGCGCGTCCTGGTCGGGTTGCTCGCCGCCGTGCTCGCCAGCACCCTCGCTCTCGCCGGCCTGTACGGCCACCGCTGGTACCAACACCAGGCGCTGGAGGAGTCGCGCCAGGGTGCGTTGGCCGCAGCGAAACAGGTCGCCGTCAACTTCGTGTCGGTCAGCGCCACCAGCATCGACCGCGACCTGCAGCGGGTCGCGGCTGGGGCGACAGGCGAGTTCAAGGAAGAGTTCACCCGGGGCCAGACCCAGGTACGGACAGCGGTGGTGGAGAACAAGGTCGAGTCTCACGGGTCGGTCCTGCGGGCCGGACTGGTCTCCGCGGACCGCCGTCGGGCGGTTGCCCTGGTCGCCGTGGACGCCACGGTGAAGAACATCAAGGTCCCCGACGGGCGGGCGTCGCACTACCGGATTCAGATGGATCTGGTCCGTGATCGGGAGTCGGGTCAGTGGCTCGTGTCCCGGCTGCAGTTTGTCGGGTGACCGACCAGACTAGGAGGACCAATGCGTACACCTGATCTCTCGGCCTGGCGTCGGCGGCGTGGTGCGACTCTGCTTCCGGCGCTGGTGGTGGCGATCATGCTCGCCGCGATCGCCGCCACGCTGGGCTGGCAACGCGACCGTGACGCCACCCGGTCGGAGGCGGCCGCACGGCAGGCGCTGGCGGTCGTGCCGGCCGCAGCCAAGGCGATCTTTTCCTACGACCACCGCACCTTCGACGAGAGCGTGGCGAACGGCCTGAGCTTCGCCACGGCCCCCTTTGCCGGCGAGTACACCCAAACCACCTCCGCCTTGAAGGAAACTGCCGTGAAACAGCAGGCGGTGGTGTTGGCGGAGGTTTCCTCCGCTGGCGTGATCACCGCCGAGCCGGGCCGGGTCGAACTGTTGGTGTACGTGAACCAGTACCGGCGAAACGTCAACACCACGGGAGAGAAGGTGGACCAGAACCGTGTGGTACTCACCCTCGTCGCTGTGGAGGGCGAGTGGAGGGTCGCCAAAGCGATCGCTGTTTGAGCCGTCCACCACCCCGAGGATCGGGTCAGGACGGTCCGGACGCGAGTGCGGCCGAAATCCCAGTGCCCTCGGCACGACCGCTCAGCCGGTCGGGGTGCACTCGCCCGGCTTCGTCGCCGCGAGCTGTACGGCACGCAGGTCATCCCGCGGGTGCGTGAGCTTCTGGCCGAGCAGTCCGCGGTCACGGCGCGGGTGACACGATGACCTCTCATGTCACCACCATCGGCATCCTGGGTGCCGGGAAGGTCGGCACCGTCCTGGCGCGCCTGGCCGTCGCCGCGGGCTACCGCGTTCTGATCTCCGGCTCCGGAGATCCTGCGAGGATCGTGCTGACCACCGAGGTTCTGACCCCCGGCGCGACTGCCGTGTGGCCGACCGAGGTCGCGGCGGCTGCGGACGTGGTGATCCTCGCGCTTCCGCTGAGCAAGCACCGCAACCTTCCGGCAGACGAGCTGAGGGGGAAGCTCGTCGTGGATGCGATGAACCACTGGTGGGAGATCGACGGCTCCCGCGACACGATCGTCCCGCCCGGTGTGTCTTCGAGCGATGCCGTGCAGCGGTTCCTGACGGGCGCGCGTGTCGTGAAGGCCCTGAACCACATGGGCTATCACGACCTCGAGGACGAGGCTCGTCCCGCAGGGCGGCCCGGGCGCAAGGCGATCGCGATCGCCGGCGACTCTCCCGAGGACGTCGCCGACAGCATGCTCGGCCGCGTCCACCCGTCCGGCCGGAGGCATCGCCCGGCCCGTCAGCCCATGTTCTCGTCGTCGCGTACCGGCGAGGTCCGCGCCCGGAAATGTTGTGGTCCCGCCGGACGTTGAGTGTTAGCGTGACC
Organism: Micromonosporaceae bacterium KJ-029; assembly: GCA_005402585.1. Taxonomy (GTDB): domain Bacteria; phylum Actinomycetota; class Actinomycetes; order Mycobacteriales; family Micromonosporaceae; genus Micromonospora. Next base: position 46,057 of record BIFP01000071.1, read on the forward strand.
GCCATGTTCGGCACCGTCGGCGCTGTGCAGCCCGCAGGTATCCACCTGCCGGGCGCCGTCGTCGTGTGCGCGTGGCTGGCTGATACCCGAGGCTGACCCTCCTCCCACTCTGGCAGAACCACGGAGGAGGGTGGCCCAGCGTTCCGGCGCTGCCCCTCATCGGCGCGCCGCGAAGCGCGGTTCTGGCGCGGTTCTGCGGATTGGCACCCGCCCACGTTCGTCGCCTGCCAGCCCGTCTCCAACAAGGAGATCAATCATGGCCAAGAGCCAGTTCGTGCGCGCGAAGCCGCACGTCAACATCGGCACGATGGGTCACGTCGACCACGGCAAGACGACCCTGACGGCCGCCATCACCAAGGTTCTCGCCGACCGCGACCCCACCGCCAACCGGTTCGTGTCCTTCGACGGCATCGACCGGGCGCCGGAGGAGGTGGCGCGGGGCATCACCATCAACATCGCGCATGTCGAGTACGAGACCGCGACCCGGCACTACGCCCACGTGGACATGCCCGGCCACGCCGACTTCGTGAAGAACATGATCACGGGGGCGGCGCAGGTCGACGGGGCGATCCTGGTCGTCTCCGCGCTCGACGGGGCGATGCCGCAAACCCGCGAGCACGTGCTGCTTGCGCGCCGGGTCGGCGTGCCCTACCTGGTCGTGGCGATGAACAAGGCCGACGCGGTCGAGGACCCCGAACTGCTCGACCTGGTCGAACTCGAGGTCCGGGAGCTTGTTTCCGAGTACGGGTTCCCCGGCGACGAAATGCCCGTGGTTCGCGTGTCGGCGCTGCGGGCCCTCGAGGGCGACCCCCGCTGGGTGTCGTCCATTGTGGATCTACTCGACGCCGTCGACCGGTACGTTCCGGTGCCACGCCGCGAACTCGGCGAGCCGTTTCTGATGCCGATCGAGAACGTGCTGACGATCTCCGGTCGGGGGACGGTGGTGACCGGCGCGGTCGAGCGGGGCACGCTTCGGGTCGGCGACCCGGTGGAGGTGGTCGGGCTCGGTCCGACGCTGTCGACCGTGGCGACCGGGCTGGAGACCTTCGGCAAGTCGCTGACGACCGCTGAGGCCGGAGACAACGCCGCGGTACTGCTGCGCGGGGTCAAGCGCGACCAGGTGCAGCGAGGCCAGGTGGTGGCGCTGCCGGGCAGCGTCACGCCCCACCAGCGGTTCCGGGCCCGCCTCTACGCGCTCACCACCGCCGAGGGTGGGCGACACACGCCGTTCTTCGCGAATTACCGGCCGCAGTTCTACTTCCGCACCACCGACACGGTGGGGTCAGTGGACCTCGGCGAGGTGACGATGGTCCTCCCGGGCGACACCGTCGATCTGTCGGTGGAGTTGGGCAAGCCGATCGCGATGGACGTCGGGCTCGGCTTCGCGGTCCGGGAGGGAGGCCGCACGGTGGCCGCCGGCACGGTGACCGAGTTGCTCGACTGAGGAACGTGGAAGGCCCCTTGCGCACAAGGGGCCTTCCACGTGTCGCCTCGCTGAAGAACGTCAACGAGAGTCGTAGATCGTTTCCTGCCAAGGAGTCGTTCCCATCCTGCGTAGCGCGCACGTCGAACTCGATCTCATCGCGCGGCAGTGAGTTGCGGATCGGGCCCACCACGCCGCCAATCGAGATCGACAGAGGAGCGGTGAGCTCGGTGACCGTGGCGTCGCGTTCGGCCAACTCGGCGATGATCGCGAGGGTCACCTCCCCCACGAGGGAGTGGTGGAAGGTCTTGACGCGGTGCCGTGATGCCGGACGTCATGGGTACTCCACAGCCGCCGGAAGTCCCCGCTGCGGGTGGAAAGCACCCGGTCGACTCTCGGTGGTCAGGCTGGTCATCGAACCGCGACCCGACGCCGCGTCAACGGGACTCGCGAGACCGCTTTCGCATTGCGGTGACGTAGGCCTCGTCCTTCAGGCGCACGGCAGCTTGGTCGAGCGGCACTTCGTGGCCCTTGGTGCACATGACGTGGGCTGAAAGCGGGGCCTCACAGTCGCGATGAACGAGCTCGACCCCGGTGCGGTGGTCGTCGCCGAGCAGTTCTCCCCACTGCACCAGGGCAACGATGATCGGGAAGAGTTCGCGCCCGCGCTCGGTGAGAACGTACTCGTCCCGGGTGCGCTTGCCGGCCTCTTGGTAGGGACGCCGGTCGACAATGCCGTCGGCGTGCAACTGCTTGAGCCGCCCGGCAACGACGGCCTCGCTCAAGCCCGTGCGTCGGGCCAGCTCGTCGAACTTCGTGCCCCCGTAGAAGAGTTCGCGGACTACCAGCATCGCCGAGCGCGTGCCGATCAGATCGAGCGAGCGCTCGATGCGGCACCAGCCCTTCGCCGTCCACTCGTCACGCTCGGAGAACGCGCCCAGACGCTCAAGGACGTCGGCGGACTCGGCCTGTCCCTCGTCGTGATTCATGGCACCATCCTACCCCTGGCTTTGCTCATCACAAGCCAGGGTGTAGGTTGCTGGCTATGGTCTTCACTAGTCAGGGTGGTAGCGCGTCGGCTACGCCGCGCTCCGTAGCGAACAGGTGGCCGAGTCTGTTCGTGGTCTGCATCGGCGTGATGATGGCCTTCATCAACGCCTCGTCGACCATCGGGGCGCTCGCCTCGATCCAGGACGACCTGCATGTCTCGGGCAGCACGCTGGTGTGGGTCACCAGTTCGTTCACGCTCGCGGTGGTGAGTCTGGTGATGTCGGCCGGAACATTCGGCGAGCTCTACGGTCGCCGCCTCACCTATCTCGTTGGCGTGGTGCTCTTCACCGTCGGCAGCGTGACAGCGTTCGCGGCCGACGGCTCGGGCGTGTTGATCACAGGTCAAGCGATCATGGGTGTCGGCGCGGCAGCGATCCTGCCGTCCGGCCTGGCGATCGTGAGCACGAGCTTCCGCGACCCCCACGAACGCACCGGTGCGATCAGCATCTGGGCAAGCTGCGCTGGACTCGGCCTGGCGATCGGGCCCCTCATTGCCGGCTTCCTGCTGAACCACTTCTCGTGGCACAGCGTCTACCTCACCAACGTTGTCCTCGGCGTCATTGCGATCGTGCTCACCTTGCTGGTCCTGAAGGAGAGCAAGCACCCCTCACGGCAGCTCGATCCGCTCGGCGTCGTCCTGGGAACGATCACGGTCGCGGCGGCGACGTACGCGATCATCGAGGGCGGCGCAAGCGGGTACGGCGAGCCGCCCATCGTCGTTGCCTACGTCGTAGCCGCCGTCGGTGCGATCGCCTTCTTGCGGGTCGAGTCGACGCACCATGACCCGATGCTCGATCTGAGCCTGTTCCGTAGCGCGTCCTTCACCACGGTGATGCTGGTCGGTGCGGCCGCGATGTTCGGCTTCGTCGGGATCGCGCTGCTCAGCGTCCTTCACCTAGAACGGGTCGCTGGTCACGACGCACTCGGAGCTGGCGTGCGGCTGATGCCGATGATGGTCACCTACGTCGTATTCAGCGCCTTCGCCGCCCGGATCGTGCGGTCCGTCGGCTTCACCGTCACCCTGACCGCCGGGCTGGTACTGATGGGCGTGGGGGCACTCTCGCTGCTGTGGAACGGCGCGGACAACGGCTACTCCCACATGTGGCCAGGCCTGGCACTGGCCGGCATCGGCAGCGCACTGCTCGTGGCACCGTCGACTGCCGCAGCCGTAAACAGCGTCAGCCCTCTTCAAGCGGGCATGGCGTCGGCAACAGTGAACCTGTTTCGCCAGCTCGGCTCGATGCTCGGCCCAGCCGTCCTCGGTACCATCGCCACCAGCCGCTTCCCCGCACTACTGGCCAACGACCTCGGTGGCGACGGCCTACCTGCTGACAGCGCCAAGTCAGTCGCCACCGCCATCAGCCACGGCCAGGTACCGACAGTCGATGACGCAACGCTCGGGTTGCTCGCCTACGCCGTACCCGACGCCTTCTCCACGGCCCTGCACGGCGGACTGCTCACCGGCGGCATCGTCCTGCTCGTCGTCGCAGTCCTCGCTGCGCTCTTCGTACGCCACCGCCACCCTGAACGGAACCCGTCATGACCAGCGCCTACATCATCGACGCCGTCCGCACCCCGATCGCCAAAGGCAAGCCCGGCGGCGCCTACTCCGACATCCACCCTGTCGACCTGCACGCCCACACCCTCGCGGCACTCGTCGAGCGCACCGGAATCGACCCCACTGCGGTCGATGACGTCATCAGCGGTGCCGTCGGCCAGATCGGCGAACAGTCCGGCAACACCGCACGCTGGGCACTGCTCGGAGCCGGCTTCCCAGAGTCGGTTCCCGGTGTGACCGTGGACCGCCAGTGCGGTTCCTCCCAGCAGGCACTGCACTTCGCCGCTCAGGGCGTCATCGCCGGTGCCTACGACGTAGCCATCGCCTCCGGCGTGGAGTCGATGAGCCGCATCCCGATTGGCTCCCAGTTCCAGGGCAAGGACTTCGCCGGCCATCGCGTCGGCACCCGGTACGACAACGGACTGGTGCCGCAGGGCATCAGCGCCGAGCTCATCGCCAACAAGTGGGACCTCTCCCGCACCCAGCTCGACGAGTTCGCCGCCGAGTCCCACCAGCGCGCCGCACGCGCATGGCAGGACGGCCTGTTCGACTCCCAGGTCGCACCCGTCAACGACCTGCGCACCGACGAGACGATCCGCCCAGAGACCACGGTCGACACCCTCGTCGGGTTGCGGCTCGCATTCAAGGACGAGTACTGGGTCGAGCGCTACCCCGACCTCGACTGGCGCGTGACCGCCGGCAACAGCTCACCGGTCAACGATGGCTCCGCCGCGATCCTCATCGCCAGTGAGGAAGCCATCGCACGCCTCAGCCTGACACCGCGCGCCCGCGTTCACTCGTTCGCGGTCGCCGGTGATGACCCGATCTTCATGCTGACGGGCATCATCCCGGCTACCCAGAAAGTGCTCACCAAGGCCGGCCTGTCCATCAGTGACATCGACGCCTTCGAGGTCAACGAGGCCTTCGCGTCCGTCGTGCTCGCCTGGCAGAAGGACACCGGAGCCGACCCCGCGAAAGTCAACATCAACGGCGGAGCCATCGCCATCGGCCACCCCCTCGGCGGCTCCGGGGCCCGCCTGATGACCACCCTGCTCAACAACCTCGAAGAGACCGGCGGTCGCTACGGCCTCCAAGTCATGTGCGAAGCCGGCGGCCTCGCCAACGCCACCATCATCGAAAGGATCTGACATGCCCGCCCTCAACGGAGCCGTCGTGCTCATCACCGGGGCCAACGGCGGCCTCGGCACCCACTTCGTCCACCAGGCCCTCGATCGGGGCGCCGCCAAGGTGTACGCCGCCGCACGCAACCCGCGAGACTGGAACGACGGCCGGATCGTCCCCCTCGTCCTGGACGTGACCTCGCCGGAGTCGATCGCGACCGCGGCCGACGTCGCCAACGACGTGACCGTCGTCATCAACAACGCCGGGGCCTCGAACGGCTCCAGCGTGCTCGGCGACCTGGCTGCGGCACGCGAGTTGTTCGAGACCAACTTCTGGGGCGCACTCGCCGTGACCAACGCATTCTCCCCGGCACTCAAGACCTCGCGGGGCACCGTGCTCAACGTGCTGTCTGTCCTGAGTTGGCTCGGGATCGGCGACGCCTACAGCGCGACCAAGGCGGCCCTCTGGCAGGCGACCAACACTCAGCGCATCAAGCTCGCTCCCGAGGGCGTGCACGTCGCCGGGTTGCACCTCGGTTACGCCGACACCCCCATGACCAAGGGAGTCGACGCCCCCAAGCTCGACCCGGCCGACGTCGTCCGCTCGGCGTACGACGGGCTCGAAGCCGGCAGCTACGAGATCCTCGCCGACGAGCTCAGCGGCCAGGTGAAGGCCGGACTTGCCGCGCCCATCGAGGCGCTCTACCCGCAGCTTCCACCATCCCGCGTCGGAGGGCCCGTGCCGCGTACTTCGACGCAGGCGACTTCGGCAACGCCACCGCCTGCTTTCAGCGCGCCTTCGACCTGAGCCGCCAACATCCGCTCCGCGCAGGCAACCTCGCCCTGGCGTTGGCTCGGCTCGGGCGGGGCGACGAAGCAATCTCACTACTGCGCGGCCAACTCGACGCCCAGGACCTTCGATGGCGGCGGCAATACCTACGACGGGAACTCGCTTCGCGCCTGGTCGAAGCCGGAAGCCTCGACCAGGCGCGCGTCGAGTTGTCGGCGCTCCTTGAGGATGCGCCGACGGATGCGTGGGCGTACCACGAACTCGGCCAAGTCGACGAACGGGATGACGCCTGGGAGCAGGCGGCGGTTCATTTCCGCCGTGCCGCCGACATCGCCCGAGACAACGTCCCGTACTGGCAGAGCCTGGCGCGGAACATGCTCCGCCTTGGAAGGAGCCACGAGCTTGTCGAGCTCCTTCGGAGCAGGGTCGCTGACGACACCGACCGCCAGCGCAGGCGGGTGCTGCGCGGTGTCCTCGCCGATCGGCTGATCGAGGTCGGCGCATACCAACAGGCGCGGGCAGAACTTGGGACCATCCTGCGCGAGACGCCGCGCGACGCTGACGCGCACTACAGGCTCGGCTGGACCTACGATCTCGACGGCGACCGCGAGCAGGCCATCGAGTCATACCGCGACGCGATAGACCTCGACCCCCACGTCGTCGAGTACCACTCGGGTCTCGCCTCGGCACTGACCAGATCGGGACGCCGGACGGACGCCGTCGCGGTGCTGGAGGCGGCGCTTGCTCGCTGGCCCGGGGAGAGCCGAGACGCGCTGTTCGCGCGTGCCGGCTTCCTGCACGACCTCGAACGCTTCCAGGAGGCCGGGGAGCGCTACCGGACCCTGACTCGCCGGGAACCGTTTACCCGGTGGCAGCACGCGGAGCCGACCAGAAGACCCGCGAACGCGGGCAGGTGGCCGTGAAACGTGAACCCGGCACGGCAACCGCCAGTCAGACCGGGACCGTCCCACCGCAAGGCAGGACTACCAACCATGTGCTCACCAGAGCGCACTGAAAGGTAACGTTCCCATCACCTCAAGTGGTGGCCATACGGGTCCACCGGAGGTTTCCCGGTTGGCCAGCGGGTCGCGCTCACGGCGGGCTAGCCGATTTTGTCCAACGCGTCGCGGATCGTGGCAGCAACTCGACCAGGCATCCCGGCCACGTCGAGCGGAGCCCGCCCGCAGACCTGACGCGGTATGAAACGCTGCCACCCGAGGTCAAAGCAGAGCAATGCTCGCAGGTCAGCTCGCCGGTCCACCGGGACTCCCGCAGCCCGCTCGTACATCACCAGATAGTCCCCAGCCGTCCTGGTGTCGAACAACACCGCCAAGTTGAGCCTGCAGTGGCCGACGTCGCTTCCCCGGTTACCAGTGGCCGCGTTCGGCCAGTCCACGACGCCGCTGAGGCGACCGTCACACCACAGCACGTTGAAGTGCTGGTAGTCGCCGTGGACAAGAACCTTTTCCTCAACAAGCGGCCCTGAGGCAGCCTCGCGGGCGGCATCACGCAGGCCCCGGTCGACCAGCCAATCCAGTGCTGCGCTTTCGTCATACCAACCATCCCACCGGGTCTGAAGGCGGTCGGGTACGGCGTGGATCGCGGCCTGCGTGGTCGCGAGCTGACCCAGCCAGGACTGCATATCGGCCGGGGACAAGTCCGGCTGCCCGGAGAGCGCGGACGTGAGCGTGCATCGCACGCCGGTCTCGGCCCCGTCCTCGTCCATCGCGAGAAGTTGGGGTGCAGGCACCCCGCAACCCCGGACGGCCGCGAGCGCGGAGGCTTCGCGTGTCACCAAACCCTCCGCCCAGCCCTCGCTCGGCCAGCGACGCAGCACCACGTCCTTGAGCCCGGTCGGGGAATCGACGGTGACTCGGTCCATGTCTGCGGTGATCCCGCCCGGCAAGGGCACGACCGCTCTCACCTGGGCGCGTCGATGAACGTGGTGTGCCACCCACTGCAGGATCTCCGGCGTCGGAGACTCGTACCCGCGGGGCATCTGGTCAGTCTGGCAGCCCATACGCGGACCTACCAGACGACGAGGCGAAGACGAGCTGCCGAGGCAGGGCCGCCAATGGGTCGCCGCCCGGCCGAAACGCACTCACATGGCCGCAGTGGGGGTGCGAGAGGGCGCAAGCTTGCAGGGCGGACTCAGGAAGGAACACCAGGGCAACGTCGTTGAAGGTGATAGGTGAGCTCGATATCGCATCGTGACCGCATGCGCCCTGTCCGTGGCATCCGGCCACGGAGCCTGCGCAGAAACACGTTTGGCGGATCACGGCGACCGCTGCTAGCTTTCCGGAGGCCGTGCGAGAGACCGAGGAGGTGGTACCCGTGACCGTTTCGACATGGGTGCTCCCCTTTGGGGTCACGGTCGGGCGATAGGTCGTCCGGGAGCGCCGTTCACGAGCACTCCCGAAAGGCACGACCATGCGATTCACTTCTGAACAGCGCCTCGATGACGGCGTCTTCGAACGCAAGTTCACCCTCGGCGAGATCCCCGGCATCCTGTGGACGCCCGGATCCGCACCAGCACCGGTCCCGCTGATCCTGCTCGGCCACCCCCCGCTCGGACTGCACAAGATGTACCCCCGCCTGGTGGCGCGGGCCCGGCACGCCGCGGCGGATGGCTTCGCTGCGGCCACCGTCGAGCTCCCCGGGAGCGGTGACCGGCCCCGTTGGGCCGCCGCCGAGCAGGCCCGCGCCGACCTGCGCCGGGCCATGGAGGCCGGCGAGCCGGTCAGCGCCGAGATCATCGACGCCCTCATCCTCCCGCTCGTCGACAAGGCGGTCCCGGAATCGCAGGCCGCCCTGGACGCCCTGCTGTCGCTGCCCGAGATCGGCGGGCCGGTCGGGTACTCGGGGGGAGTGATCTCCGTCGGCATCCGGCTTGCGGTGGTGGAGCCGCGCATCGTGGCCGCCGGCTTCTTCGCCGGGAGTTTCGTGCCTCGCACCATGTTCGAGGAGGCCCGACAGGTCACCATTCCGCTGCACGTCCTGCTGCAGTGGGATGACGAAGGGAACGACCGGCAGGCGGCCCTGGACCTGTTCGACGCCTTCGGCTCCAAGGAGAAAACGCTGCACGCCAACATGGGCGGACACACCGGTGTCCCGCAGTTCGCAGCGGAGGACGCGGCCGGGTTCTTCGCCCGGCATCTGCGCGGGCCGGGGCCCAACCGCCACGCCAGCAGCAGGTGGTAGGCGGCGCCGGCCCGCACGCCGCTCAGGCGAGGAAGGTGGCGTTCGGGCCGGGTCCGGCGGCGCCATCGGTTCCGCCGCCGCGACCGACATATGCACCCGGGTGTTCACCTTCGTCGCCGGTATCGGGCCGGCCCTGACTTTCGGTCGCGCGTCATGAGCGACTGCGCGCGGACCGCCGCACGATGCAGTCCGGGGCAAGGCCACCTTGCGTCTCGCTCCGGCTCAGGCCAACGGCGGGAGGAGCTGCCGGAGCAGCCGCTAAGAAGGATCGGATCCAGGTGCCGGACCGGGACGCGATCGTGAACGGTGATCTTGCTGGTGCGGTCCCAGGGAACGCAGGCGACCACGGGCCAGAGGTCGAGGAGTTCGTTGCTGGCAATGACGCGGAACTTCCCGTCGCCGATGCTGGCGAGGCCGGAATAGCCGTGGACGCAGCCGAATGCGAGCAGGGGAAGGCGCGTGCGCCCAACGGCCCAGGGCAGCACGACATGAGGACGCGTAGACATGATCTCTCCAAAGACCTGACGGAAGGCATGGGAAACGAACCGACGGCGACGTCGGCGACCAATGCACGGGCAAGGTGTCAGGTCTAAGAGACGGGTAACCAGCCAGCTACGCGGCGAGAAGTCGTTCGGCGTTGATGCGTCGGGCGGCTTCGCGATCGGTGGCGTTGTGCCAACGAGGCGCTTGACGGACCAGACGTATCGTCATGAGTCGAATCATCGCGACCTTGATCATGGTCTCCGAGTTGGCGGTCAGTCGTTCGTAGTCACGGGCCAGGCGCCGGTTGCGGACCAGCCAGCCGAGCGTCCTCTCCACGACCCATCGGCGCGGTAGGACCTTGAATCCCTTGATGTCGTCGGTGCGTTTGACGATCTCCACCAGGATGCCGAGTTGCTCTTTCGCCCAGGTCAGCAGAGTGGAGTCGATGTTGTTGGCGTAGCCGCCGTCGGCCCACACGAGGGCGATGGTGGTGAACGCCTCGGCCAGCCGCGCGAGGATCCGCCGGCCGCCGGGGCGGTCGTTGACGGAGGCGGAGGTGACCACCACGACCAGGATCAGGCCCATCGTGTCGACGATCAGGTGCCGTTTGCGGCCGGTGGTCTTCTTGCCCATGTCGAACCCGCGGGACTCGCCGCCCTCACTGGATTTGATCGACTGGGCGTCCAACACGGCGGCGGTCGGCTCCGGCTCCCGACCGGCCGTCACTCTCACCCGTCGGCGAAGCTCGTCGTGAATCCGGTCCCACGTCCCGTTCTTCCGCCAGGTCGTGAACCAGCGATGCGCCGCGTCCGGCGGTGCCAGATCACGCGGCATCATCCGCCACGGACAACCCGCTCGCAACACGTAGAAGATCGAGTCCAGGATCAGCCGATCGTCGTAGACCCGCGCCCGACCGCCTTTACGCAGGTCACGCACCGGTAGCAGCGGCGCGAGGACCGCCCACATCGCATCGGTCAGACTCGACGGATAGCATGAGCGGGCGTCATCCCCGCCGCGATCTTTGTTGCACACACATCAAGATCATGGCGGGGATGATCTATTTGTCGAGCACTCCACATCGACGCGTCTCGCCGTAACCCATCGGATCGGACCGGTTACCCGACAGTCTCTAAGAAGCAGGCGGCGTCACGCGGGGTGAAGTCCTCTCGTGAGTGGGTCGGAGAAGAAGATCCCGTTGAAGGTAGGGCGGAACGGGCTGGCGAGGCCACCCATTTTGTCCAGTACCGAGCATGGAGGGGCGGGGTCGTCGAGCAGACCATCGCCCTGATCCACTGTTCCGACGCCTGCTGACGTCCACGTCGCGGCCCTGCGCGGCAAGCTCGACCACGCCGGCCTGGTGGAGACCGTACGCGGGGTGGGTTACCGGCTGCGGCCGAGCTGACGGCACCAGCCGATTCTCAGATCATTCTCAAGAAATCCCGCCCCTCGGCCGCTGGCGGCACGGCTGGCGTGTGCTGTCCTCACCGTGTCATCCTCCCCAAATCTGGAGCTTCTATGAGAGACAGACGGACGACCATCTTCTCCGCCCTGCTCGCCGCGACCCTCGCGGCGACCGTTGCGCCCACGCCCAACGCGTCCGCGAGCAGCCTCGGCGAGGAGCGCTTCCAGCCGAGCATCACCTACGACCTGTCGGTGACCGACGCCGAGCGCGACGCGATCCACGCGGAAGTCGAGGCGTTGGCCGGACGCGTCAACAGCGCGCGGGCGGGAGACGGCACCTACGACCCGCTCAGTCTGGTCGGGGCGATGCTGGACGGGTCGAGCTACGACTCCATCTCCCGAGGCGGCACGGCCGCGACGGCGTACCCCTTCCCGGTCAGCAACACCACAGCCAACCAGAACGAGTACGACCGCAAGGTCGCCAAGCTCGCCTGGGTGGTCAAGCTGGCCACCGACCTGGGTTTCCCGGTGGTCGTCCAACGCCAGCCCGACAAGTACGTCTACGCAGAGATCGGTGACCCGGACGCCCCGGAAATGGTTATGGCGTTGAGCCACCTCGACTCGCCGACGGCTTCCGTTTCGCCAGCCCAGCTGGCGCGCTGGCGGGACGCCGATGGCAACCTCGGCACTCCTGGTGCGTACCACTCGCCCTATGTCCAGGACGGCTGGGTCTACGGGGCGGGCATCCAGGACGACAGCGGCCCGACGCTGGCGACGCTGCTCGCGGCCAAGGCGCTGCTCGAGGCGGGATTGCCCCTCGACCGACGCATCCGCATCGTCATGGGAATCTACGAGGACGGCGGTCCCGGCACGCCCTCGACGACGAACACCGCCACCTTCCAGTCCATCCCGTACAACTCGAACCCGAGCTTCTACGACAACTGGGCCTACAAGAACCTCAACCGGGAGGAGATGCCGATCGCGGCCTACACCTCCGACTCGCGTTTCCCGGTCATCGTCGGCAACTCCGGATCGGTGACCCCGTCGGTGTCGATGAGCTTGGCCGCAGACAGCACCAAAGCCTTCCGGCTGACCAATGCCACAGCCGGCGTCACCCTGCGTGAAGGCGACCCGACGCTCAAGGACATCGCCTACGGCAGCACCACGCAGATCGCCTCGCGGGCCATTTTCACCCTCGACGTGGCGGGGGCCGGCTCCGCCGAGCGCGACCGATTCGTGTCGGCGATCACCGCTGCCGCGACCACGAAGGGTTGGCTCCCGGCTGCTCCCCGCACCACGCCCAAGGTGCAGACCACGATCACCGGCGACTCGCTCACGCTGGAGATCAACACCGATGTGGCGATGGAGATGCCGACCCCGCAGTACGGCAAGAATGCCGTCGTGTGGGGAATGTTCCTCCTCTCCAAGGGACTCGGCGCATTGGGAATCACGGCCGCCGACATGCAATTGAAGAAAGCCGCCGACGGTATCGCCGACCTGTTCTTCCGCGACGGTGTCGAAGGCGAGGCCTACATCGGCAAGTACATGGGCATCCCGGCGAGCCTGTTGCGCAACCCGAGCAACGGCACGCCGAACCTGACATTTGCCCTCATGGGAGGCATCAACTCAGAGACCCCGACGAGCTTGTACACGGACGCCTCCGGCAGCCTCAGCATGCCGATGTATGTGCGCAGCATGCACGTCACCGCGGCTGACTCCGGCCAGGCAACGGCGGCGGTCACGGCCGCCTTCCAGGCGAAGGGGTTCACCATCGGCAACCTCGGCTCGCCCGTCGGCGCCGGGTTGTACGTCACTCACGACAACCCGCTGACGGCTCTCCAGTTCGGCAGCTACCAAGCCTCGATCAACCGCAACCCGGAGGAGTTTGCGGACCCATATTCCCTCAGGGACGTGGTCTATCCGCAGGGCACGACCGGTGGCACCCTGGCCAGCAACTTCCGCAACAAGATGACCGCCTTCGGCGCCGTCATCCCGGGTAACGAGCGCTGGTGGCACACGGCCAACGAGCGGATGAAGGTCGACTCGGCAGTGCAGATGACCAAGATCATGGCCGATGGCATGCTGGAGATGGCCCGGTACTCCGGGCCCGCCGGCGCCAAGTTCATGTGGGCAAGCATCCCGGGGCTGAACGCCGACCGGGCGGACCTCGACCTGCTCGACGTCACGATCGGAACCTACAAGGACGCGTCGGCCGCTGTCAGCACGAGCCAGTTGGGCACCCAGGCCCTGCTCGGCGCCACCTCGTTCAACATCCCGATGTGGAACGGGCGCGGCAACTCGGCCCCGACGGCGTCGGCTTTCGCACTGGGGCACGCCCCGGGAGGGGTCTACTTGCCCCTGACCGACACCGAGTACCTGAACACCACGTACGTGGCACCGATGCGTCTGGAGTTCAAGGTGGAGCGCCCCGACCACATGTCGGACGCGGCTTGGGCGAAGTTCGTCGCCGGCGGCTACGGCGACTTCCAGTTCAACATCCTCGTCGGCGACGCGGTTGTGCCGCTGGCCGTCCCGGCAGGCCAGAGTGCGGACAAGTACTTCTCCTCGCGCATCTCGGCCAACAACCCCGACGCCATCTACCTGTCGGTCAACCTCGCGATCACCGATGCCCCGTACACCGGGGTGCAGGCCATCCTCGCGGATTCCAAGACGGACCTGTACACGGTCAATCCGGCGTACTTGGCCTCAAACCCGGATCCGTTCCCCGGGCGCGGGGCCATCGAACAGCGGGGCTTCTTCCTGTTCGGCGATGGACAGAAGAACGCGGAGTTCTCTTCACCCGACGCGGTCTACGTGACAGTCGCCAACGCGGTCATCGATGCGAAGCCGTCGGCGGTGGTGAAGAAGCTGAAGGGCAACACGAACGAGTTGACCATCACGGTGAAGCAGACCCACATCGACGGCAGCGAGTCTCCTGTGACGGCCACGTTCACCATCAACAACAACGCTGCCGGCACCTACACCGTCGGCGATTACAAGGTACACGTCGACACCAAGGGCAACACCCAGGTGCGGTCGATCTCCATCGTGTGACGCACTTCGCCTGATCCAGCGCAAGTTGGTGCGGACCGTGCGTGCTTACTACGGGAAAGGCCCTCCGGCTGACGAAGTTTCGTTCGCTTGTTTCTAATGCGGCGAGCCGTGGGCCAGGGGTGGAAACAGACGTGGTGGCTTCCCGCTCGGCGGGGAGCCACCACCTGTTTCTACGCGCCTTGCCGTGGACCTTGGCCAGGCCCGCCGGGGTTCTCAGACCAGGAGAGTCTCCCGCATCCTCGCGCCCAGGTTGATTCCGCCGACCACCCGAGGACCGGTCGGGTCATGAACGTCGAGGGTGCTGTTGCGGCGCATCAGCTCGCGGACCGCAGGCGGCAGCCGGGGCGGGTCGTCGGTGGCCGCGAGGACCTGCCCGGCGGTTGAGATCAGTCGATCGGCCAGGGCTGCGGCATCGGTGTCCACCCGCACCCGGCCGTACTCCCAGCCGGCGGTGGTGAGGTCGAGTACCTCGAACACTTGGGTCAGGAGCGGGTTCGGGTCGGACACCCGGCCGAGCCGGGGCGCCCGGCTGCCGAGCACCGCGACGGCGGCGGTCACCTGCGCGTATGGGTGGAGGCCGCTCGGCAGCGCGAACAGGGGCCACCGCAGCGCCGGTCCGGCCTCCTTCCACAGCGGCCGGTAGTTCCGGCGGTGCACCAGGAGCCGCCGGCCCGTCCGTCGGTGTACGTCGTCAGCCTGGGCCTGTAGGTCCGCGTGGGCCTCGTCGGCGGCCTCGCTCACGATCCGGGCCGCCACCACCAGGCCGTCGTCGTCGTTCAGCACCCCGATTATCGCCTCGACCTGTTCCGGAAACCGGACCTGTGAACGGGCGCCGTATCGGTGCCGGACGTCCCGCAGCAGCGCCTGCTGCCGCCCCGGATCGAGCTGGACCCGACTGCTACCCAGCAACTGCCGGAGCCAACGCATCTCGCCTCGTTTCAGCAGCCGTCGCGGATCCCGGCAATGCTAGTGCGTCGGGCGTCCCTCGTATGGTGGTGGGGTGGCCGAGCGATCTCTGACCTTGATGGCGGTGCACGCGCACCCTGACGACGAGGCAACCAGCACCGGCGGCGTCCTCGCCCGGTACGCGGCCGAGGGGATCACGACGGTGCTCGTGACCTGCACGGACGGGCGGTGCGGCGACGGGCCCGGCGGGGTCAAGCCGGGTGACCCGGGGCACGACCCAGAGGCCGTGGTAGCGATGCGCCGGGCCGAGTTGGCAGCCAGCTGCGAGGCGCTGAAGGTCACGCACCTGGAGACGCTCGGCTATGCAGACTCCGGGATGATGGGTTGGACGACCAACGGCGCGCCCGGCGCGTTCTGGAACACGCCGGTGGCGGAGGCCGCCGATCGGCTGACCGAGTTGATCCGGCGCTATCGGCCCGACGTCGTCGTCACCTATGACGGAAACGGCTTCTACGGCCATCCGGACCACATCCAGGCGCACCGCATCACCATGGCCGCAATCGAGCGGACGAACATCCCCGCGAAGGTGTACTGGACCACCGTGCCGCGTAGTGCATTTCAGGAGTTCGGCCGCGTGATGAAGGAGATCGGCGTCGAGTTTCCCGAGCCGGACGGGCCGTCGGAGCCGATGCCGCAGCTCGGCCTGCCCGACGATGAGATCACCACCTGGGTGGACACGAGCGGCTACGGCGCGCAGAAGTTCGAATCGTTGGCCGCGCACGCCAGTCAGGCCGAGAACATCTTCTTCCTGCAACTTGGTCAGGAACGGTTCACCGAGCTGATGGGCGTGGAGACCTTCGTCCGGGTCCACGACATCACAGACGCGCCCACGCCCGAGGACGACCTGTTCGCCGGACTGCGCTGACCGAGCACGCATGGCAGCCAGGGGCTGGGTCCTTGCACCGTGAACAAACTGGAAACCTCCACCATGGAGGCCTACTCGCGGCCAGGTATCCCGATCCGCGCTGGATTGCAAAGTCGCAAACAGCTGAGCTTTCCGCGACGGCCCGATGGGGACTCCCGAGGTACGCGCCACCGCCGCTGCTCGGCTCAGTTGAGCGAACACACCACCTGCAGGGCCTCCCATTGCGCTTCGTGACGGGCGGACTCAGGCCGTTCACGCCTGAACTCGGTTCGCCAGGAACGCACTCTGCCGCGATAAGGCGGGCTCTACCGGCGCCGGTTGCGGGGATGCTTCTTGGCCGTCCGCTCGTTGCCGTGTTTGTAGTTGCCGGTGATGCGCGCCATCAACTCCTGAGGATCTTCGGTGTCCACGTCGATCAGGAACCGGGCCGCGGCGGCGCCCCGAAGCACAGCGGCAGGGCGGCCGTGATGTTGCAGTTCCACGTCGCCGTTCTTGCGGAGGCGATAGGTGAATCCCTCAGGTGCACCGGACATCGCCGTATCGTCCTCGCGGGCGGATCCGCACGCGACCGAATTACGCTGCCGGCCGGGCCGCGTCGGTCGTAGCACCGGATGGCGGTGCATCCTCATCTGTCGCCGCCGAGCGCTACATACCGAGGTCGGCTACCGGTGCCGAGATGCTCAGTCGTGCCGCACCTAGCGTCGGTCTGATGCCCTGGGGGCGTCACTGCATGGCTGTGGCGGGCGGGTGATCGAAGGAAGCCGGGCAGCGGAAGACGTACAGGGCGTAACCCCGGCCGATCGTGACGTCGGTGGGGTTGGGCGAGGCCTCCGTCTGGTCCTGCACGGGCCGCCAACTCCCGCCCGTTCCGTGCCACTCGCTGGAGTCGGCGGTGAACAGTAGCGTCATTGCGGTGCCGCACTCGACGCAGTCCATCGGTTGCGGATCGGTCAGCGACCAGTTCGCGAAGCCGCCCACCTTCCAGCCTGGCGCCAGTGACAGGTCGAGCTGATAGCTGCGGCCGTCGCCGGTTTCGTCATCATCGTCGGCATCGTCCTCCCACGCGGTGATCTGGGTGCCCAGTTCCTCGGGCAGCAGCCCGCCGTACTGGTACTCGCGAATCCGCTCCGGATGTACCACGCAGGGCGTCGGTAGATAGGCGTCGCTGACGACCGGCGGTTCAGGAACTGTGCGCAAGGGCTGGGTGACGTCGCTGCTACGCCGCCAATACAGCCGAACCCGCGGGTTGTAGCCCTCGTCCGGGTGATCGAGCGGGCACCACAGCACCTGTAACAGGTCGGCGCCGTCCGGGCCTACGAAGTCGGAGACGTCTCGGCGGTAGAGCTGCGCCACGGGAACCATCGGGATCGGCTGGTTCACCAGGTCATGCGGCTCGGAGAAATCGGCGTCCGGCAGCTCCGCCCGCTCCTCGTCGGTGAGGCGGTAGCGGTCGCCGGTCGCTGCTGCCCGTGCCTGTGCCGCCGCGTAGATCTCGCGGCGGCGGCGGACGGTCGCCGGTGTTTCGAGCCGGAAGATGTAGTGAGCATCGCCGTCGCTGCACACCGGCCACGCCTCTTCGATTGGCCAGAGCAGAGGGCCGCCCACTGAGCTGTCGGCGGTCGTCGGCCTACCAGGCCGGGGATGCAGCCGTGTCGCTGTTGTCGAGTGCCCGCTCAACTCTGGGAAGAGCTTCGTGATGTCAACCGGTCGGGACGGCGTGGTACGTGCCATGGCCGGTGATTTTAGGGATTGGATACGACCACTGGACGTTGGCGGTGGTATGACCGGCGCCGGTTGTCGAGGCCGATGCGATGGCCCACCAGAATCTTGGAGTCATCGTAGCTCGTGGATGGTGACCGGGCCGGCGGTGTAGCGGACGGGGGCCAGGCGGGCCAGGTCCGGTGAGACGGTGCCGGCGTGGGTGTCGGCGAGCAGCCAGCGCACCCCGTATGCGTCGCGCAGCCGGTCCAGGTCGGCGGGGGTGGGGGTGGTGAAGACTCGCTCGTTGAGGGCGAACAGTGCCGGGTCGGGGGCGGGTTGTTGGGGGTAGCGGTATCCGTCCTGCCCGTGTGCGGCGAGGGTGGCGTCGGTGTAGCCCCAGCTTTCCACGACCGCGCGGCGGCCGCTCAGTCCCGTGACCCAGAAGGCGCGGGCGTCGCAGTGTGGCGTGTTGCGTACCGGTCGGCAGTGGACGTTGGTTGCCACTACGTCGTCGAGGCTGGTGTGCTCGTTCAGCCAGAGCGCGGCCCGCATCTCGCCATCGGTCACCACAAGTTGCTCGTTGATCGCGCCGAGCGGGTCGACGCTGGCCGCCACGTATCGGACCGAGGTGTCCACCCTGATGGCGATGCTCGCGCCGAGCAGCGCCGCGACGGCGCCAGCCAGCGCGTAGCGGGGCCAGCAACGGGTGAACAGCTGTACCCATCGGTAGACGGTGACGTGGTCGACCTCGACACCACGTTCGACCAGCAGGTCTTCAACGTCGCGGTAGGACAGGTGAGCCGCAGATACCACCGCACCGCGAGGACGATCACCTCGGTCGGGTTCCGGAACCCGACCGAGCGCCGACTTCGGAGGAATGCCACGGGCGAGAGCGGGTCGGCGGCTTCACCGCTCACGCCTACCTCGACCCTGCCGCTGCTCAGCGCAACGCAGCCGCTCGACCTGACCGCCGCCAGCCTTTTCATCGTGCTCCGCAGACCACCCGCGGCCGTCCCGGCTATCCCGCCCGGACGCAAGGGTCGGTGACCGGGTAGCTCGGGCTCTGCGCCGTGCGGCCGTCCACAGCCGTCGCCCGCACCGACCAGGTCAGCGCTGGCGCGCGCAACTGCCCGATGGTCGCCCGCGCGGCCGATCCGTCCACCGTCAGGGCCCGCGCCGACGTCCTGCCCCCGGTGGGTGTCCAGCGAACCTCGGCGCCGCCGAGTGCGGCACTCCCGGTGGCCTGCACCACGAGGCTGTACGTGTCCGAGCCGCACCGCACATGAGCGGTGGCGGAGACCGTGAACGGCGCGGCGATCTGCGTTGCGGCCGTCGGCCGGGGCGCGGTCGGAGGTCTGGTCGGTGCGACGGTCGGTGCTGGTGCGACGCCGCCGGGCACGGCCCTGGGCGCATCGG
Organism: Micromonosporaceae bacterium KJ-029; assembly: GCA_005402585.1. GTDB lineage: Bacteria > Actinomycetota > Actinomycetes > Mycobacteriales > Micromonosporaceae > Micromonospora. The sequence goes on from BIFP01000071.1 coordinate 65,086, forward strand.
TCCGGGTGGCCCCGGCGCCGTCCGCCGGCGCGATCCCGGTCGCGGACGTCGGCGCGGCGGCAGCGGCTGGTGGCGGATCGGCAGCCAGCGTGCTGGCTTCCGTGGCCGCGGCGGACGGCGGCGCGGAGGCGGATGTCACCTTGCTGGCCGTTGATCCGAGCGTCTCGGACGCCGGTTGGCCGAAGCCGTGCCGCGCGGCGGTCGGGCGTTCCGATAGCAGTGCCCAGGTGCCGAACGCGGTGAGAAGGGTCAACAGGGTTGCCGCTCCGGCCAGCCGCCGACGGCGCCGGTCGCGCGTCGCCGGCGAGGTCGCCCGCACCGCGTGCGCCGCACCACGCGGTACCGCCGCACCGTCCGAGGCCACCACCGCACCTTCCGGTACGACCGCCGTACCTTCTGCGGCCACCGCCCCGCCGTCCGTCGGCGTAGGCCCCTCGCCCGAACTAGCCGCCGGCCCGGCGACTCCCGACCCGGATGGTTCGTCGGCTACCGGCGCCCGCTCGGTCGCCGGGCCAGCGTGTCCCGACCCGGATGGTTCGTCGACCGCCAGCGCTTGGTCGACCGCCAGCGCTTGGTCGGCCGCCGGGCCGGCCGTGACCGCACCCGCCGGATCGGCCAGAACATCGGTCGCGTAGACCTCTGCCAGTCTCGGCCACACCGTGTCGGCGACGACCAGGAAGGCCGGTGCCGTGTACGCCGACAGCAGGGCGGCCGGGCTGAGGTGTTCCCGCCGGAGCAGCCCACACACCGCGCAGCTATCGATGTGCCGCGAGACCCGCTTGCGCAGGGTCGGGGTGAGCCTGCCCTGCCAGCCGTCGATCAGACCGGCGAGGGTCGGGCAGTCCCGGGCTCCGGTGCGGGCCACCAGCAGCGCCCCCAGCGCTCGTTCGAGTTGCGAACGGGCGCGCGACAGGCGGGCGTGCGCGTGGTTGGCGGGCACCCCGAGGGCCGCGCCGATGTCGACGGACGACAGGTCGTGGCGGATGGCCAGGTGGACCACCTCCCGGTCGCCCGGGTTCAGCGCGGCGACCGCGGTGTGCACCAGTGCGCGTAACTGCTCGGCGTTGACGCCCGCGGCCGGGTCGGCGGCGTCGGCCACCGGCTCGCCGGCCTCGTCCAGCGGCAGGGAGCGGGACCGTTCCCGAAGCTGCCGCAGACATTCGTTGCGCACGATCGCGTACAGCCAGGAGCGCAGCCGGTCGGGCTCCCGGAGCTGGCCGATACGCTGGCTGGCGGTGAGGAACGCGTCGTGGACGGCGTCTGCGGCAGCCTCCGGCTCGCGCACCATCGTCCGGGCGTACGTGTACAGCCTGTCGGCGTACCGCCGGTACATGCCCTCCAGCCCGGCCCGCTCACCGCGGCGCACCGCCTCGACCAGTGCCGTGTCGTCCCGCGCCGCCGTGTCCATCCGTGTCTCCCGCTGCTCGTCGACCGGTCAATTAGAACCGCAGAACTTTTTTCTTCGAGCTTTCTGTTGGCATCCCGACCCGACGGCGCTCCTACCGGTGTCAATCGCAACCGAACAGCCTCACGTAAGGAAGACACCATGCGAGATGGATCGAACCGGAGCCCGTGGTCGCGTCGGACGGCCGCCGTCGGCGGGGCCGCGCTGGGCGCGCTCGTGCTCGGCCAACTGGCCCTCACCGGACCGGTGGCGGCGGTGCCCGGCCTGAGCATCAAGACGACGACCGGCCCCAGCAACAGCGTCGCGAAGTCGCAGAGCGCGACCTGTCCGGCCGGCACCAAGGTCATCGGCGGTGGCGGCGCGATCACCGGTTCCGGCCTCGGGCAGGTCGGCATGGACATCATGCGGCCGCTGATCGGCGGGGACGCGTACTCGGTGACCGGCCGGGAGGACGAGAACGGCGTCGCCGGCAACTGGGCGGTCACGGCGAGCGCGGTATGCGCCACGCCGCCCGCGGGCCTGGTGACCGTGTCCGGCAGTTCGACGCCCAGCTTCGGCACGTCGAACTGGTTCGAGAAGTCGTGCCCGGCCGGCAAGCACGCCATCGGGGTCGGTGGCGCGGTCGTCGGGGCGTCGAACAGCGAGGTCGTTCTGGAGGATCTGCGCATCAACCAGAACAGCGTCGTGGTGGCGGGTGCCGAGGACGGCACCGGCTTCGCCGGCACCTGGTGGCTGGACGCCACCGCGATCTGCGCCGACCCGCTGCCCGGCGAGCAGCGTGTGATCAACGACAGCGTCTACAGTTCCGCCTCCATCCAGTCGGTCACCGCCACCTGCCCCCCGGGCACGCGCGTGCACGGGGTGGGCGGCGAGATCCTCGGTGGCGATGGCCAGGTGCGCCTGACCGAGATGCGGGCCACGACCTCGACCGTCGTCACCGTCCGCGCCATGGAGGACGAGGACGGCTTCAGCAGCAACTGGAAGGTCCGCGCGTACGCCGTCTGCGCGAACTGACCTGCCAGGTACCCGTGGTCCCGCCCGTGGCCGGCGGCAGCGACATTCCCCGTCCGCTGCCGCCGGCCACCTCAGCACCGACAAGCAAAGCCCGATGCCACCAGCCGTAAGCCACCGTCATGGCCAGCCAGAGCGATAAGGCGATGCACGACGTGAGTTCGAAGCCTCGCGGAAGGATGGGTCCCGAATACACGCCCACCGAAATCCTCTGGCAAGCCGGCCGCCCGGGAACCCCGAGGAGCGCCAATGGCGGAGAGGTCCGGGCCTTGCGTAACGGCGCAACAGCTCACAGGCGTTCCATGCCGCTGGTCGTCTCACTGACCGTGGGCACCGCCGGCGTGATGATCGAGGTGAACGCCGCGCCAAGGGAGTCGGCCACGGACGACGACTCGGTGGCGGGGTCGCCGGCACCGCGCTCGCGTTCGCGCTTCCCGCGCTGCTGCGCGAGCGTGCGCAGCCGGTTGAGGCAAGAGCCAGGTCACGATCCGCACGAGATACGCGCGGGGATCCCGGACCCCGCAGCGCTCGGCGTCGACCAAGGCCGCCCACCGCAGCCAGTTCTCCCGCACACGTCCTCCGCGTCGGCGACCAATCCGAGCATCTCGTAGGCGACGGTGAACAACAGGCTGCGGTGGGCGACGAAAGGGTCCTCGCTTATGACGCGGACGCTACTCCCGGTCGCTCGGCCAGCGGCCTCAAGCCGCACGCTGCGGCGAAACCGTCGGACTCGATGCCGAGCGCCACGTTGCCACGCGTGCTCATGTTCGCGAACGCGATCACCGAGGTGAGCTCGACCACGGCGGCAGCTCCCAGCTCGGCGTGCAGCCGGTCCACCAGCTCGTCGGTCACGGTCGGCGGTGTCTGGCTCATCGCCTCGGCGTACTCCAGGACGTCCCGCTCCAGCGGAGTGAAGACGTTCGCCTCCCGCCACCGCGGGATCTCGCGCGCCTTCTCCACGTCGAGCCCCCTGTTACGGGTCTCGAAATAGTTGAAGTCCAGGCACCACGTGCAGCCGACCAGCGACGCGACCGCCATATGGGCGAACGACTTCAGGTTCTCGTCGCAGGCGTCCCACTTCTGCAGCTTGCCACCGAGGCCGAAGCTGGCGAACAGCACCTTGGGATGGTGCCAGTAGACGCCCACCGCCGTCGGCACCTTGCCCAGCTTCTTCTCGATCATCCGCTTGATCAGCGCGCCCTTGATGCCGGTGATCTCGGCCGGGGGGATGCGCGTCGTGTGCTCCATGTCTCCTCCTGCGTCGGTGGCTGCGCCGACGGGTTCGTAGGCCGTCACGCCATGGAGACACCGGCCGGGCCGCGGCCGTGACATCCAGCGGGAGAAACGATGACTGGGTGCTTTACCACTTCCGTTGCAAGATCCGTCAGGCTGAGTGGGAGATGACCAGTGCGCTGCCGGCGACGAGCCGGTCGCGGATCGGCGCGACGACAGCGTCGACCCGGTCCTGAGGAATGGTCTGGAGCACGGAGCAGTACAGCAGCGCGGTCGGCTGGTTCAGGTCGATCACGGTGGAGAGGTCGCCACTGGCGAGCGTCTCGAGGATCAGCTCGGGGTGGGATCCCACGGACCCCCGCGTCCTCGCGAGTGACTTCTGGACCGAGCCGGGTCTGTGTTCATGGCGAGAGGTCCCAGCGACGTTCTCGGCTCTGGTGGTCGCGATCGACCTGCAATAAAGGCTTGCAGGAACGGATCCCGAACTCACATCGCCCGGCCAGAACCCTGTCGGCGGCGATGCCCAGAAGCCGTGCGCTGGACTGCTCGTGATGAACCGGCCCGCCTATCCTGATGCTGGTGAACGTCCGACAGCGCAAGAAGCTCACCGCCCGCCTGATGGAGTCGCTGCTGCGTGACGACCTTCCGGCTGTGCTTGCGCTGTTGCGGGCGGGGGCAGACCCGAACGCGGCAGACCGTGACGGCACCACGCCCCTCTATCTGGCCGCGCTGCAGAACAAGCGTGCGACGGTGCGGATCCTCATTGACGCCGGTGCGGACCCGAACGTCGAGAGCGGGCGCGGCGAGGAGGGGACGCCCTTGACGGGAGCCGCAGCGTGGGGGCACGCCGGTGTCGTCTGCGAACTCCTTGCACGGGGCGCAGATCCGAACCTCCGCGAAGACCACGGCAGCGGGCTGTCGCCCCTCGAATGGGCCGTCCGAAGCGGCCACGCCGAGACCGAAGCGTTGCTCAAAGCCGCAGGCGCTATGTGAGTAGCGAGGACGCTGCGAGCCCTTGCGACTGCAGCGCTTTGGCCCCAGGTGCTTCGGCTGCTGGGGTGTGGCCCGCGACCGGCGCACGATCGGCGGCAGATCCGCGCACTTGATCATGAGCTGGGACGGCATGGCTTCGGTTCGATCCGCGCAGGTCGATCAAGGTGTGTCGGTGGACCGACGCCGTTGGCCGAGTCGGCGCTATCGTGCAGCGCATGCGCGTTCCCGGTTGGCTCGATGACACCCGGACCTCCTACGACACTGTGGCGGCCAGCTATGCCGACCTGCTGCGTGACGCTCTCGCCCGCGAGCCGTTCCAGCGGGGCATCCTCGCACTTTTCGCCGAACTGGTCCGCGCCCGGGGCCACGGGCCAGTCGCCGACATCGGCTGCGGTCCCGGCCGGATCACTGCTCACCTGCGCAACGGCGGTCTGGACGCGTTCGGCATCGACCTGTCACCTGCAATGATCGACGTGGCCAGGCGGGACCACCCCGGCCTACGCTTCGAGGTCGGCTCCATGACGCGCCTCGAACTGGCAGACGATTGCCTGACCGGCCTGCTCGCCTGGTTCTCCCTGATCCACATCCCCGACGACGAGATACCCACGGTCCTTGCCGAGTTCCACCGGGTGCTGCGGCCCGGCGGGGTCGTGCTGCTCGGCTTCCACGCCGGCGACGGCAGCCGGCACAAGACGGAGGGCTGTGGCGGTCATCCGATGAACGTCTATATCCATCACCGCCCACCGCGCCGCATCGCGACCTGGCTGGACGCCGCCGGCTTCACCGTCGAGGCCGAGATGGTGCACCGTCCGGCGCCGGATGTGGAAGGCGGGTTCGTGTTCGCCCACCGGCGAGACGGGTAATCGCCCACGGCAGTGCTTCAACTGCACCCGCTCATCGGCTACTTGTTTCCTTGACCTGCGACCGTGGACCGGCCAGGCCTCGGTCGAGGGCGCCCGGGAAGCCGGCGTCGAACTCCGCCAGTACGCCATCCCACAGCCCGATGCGTGCCTTGATCGCTTCGACGCTCACCGCGTCGGCCTCGGCCTCGCGCTGCGGATCGCCGTCGCACAGGGCGGCGAGGAGGCGCAGCGCGAGCGGGCCGTGCTCGTCGTGGTCCAGGGCGATGTGGCGATCGAGGTAGTGCCGGAACACCGGTGCGTTGGCGAGCACGTCGTCCACGTTGGCGCGGACCTCGGAGAAGACGTCTGGCAGCAGGTTCTCGCGGCCGTGGCAGAACGAGGACGCGACCTCGTGCGGTGCGCCGTTCAGGGCCACGTCGAGGGTGTGGCTGACGAACTCGCGGACGCTCGACGGAATTTGCTCGTCCTTGAGCGCTGTCATAGGACCGACTCCGCTGTTCAGCGCGGCGAGGAATGCGTCGATCGGTCCGGTGTCGGCGCCGATTTCGGTCATCGCGCGCCGGTACAACTCGAAGTGGCTGATGTAGCCGCCGTCGATGTCCTCGTCGGTTTCCTCGGCCAGGACGATTTCCATGATGAACCGGCCGTGCTCGGCGTGCCCTCGCGGCTGCCATGGCAGCGTGACGGTGGTGACTTCCGTCTGCAGGCGCTTGAGCAGGGTGAAGAAGTCCCATACGGCGAATACGTGGTGCTTCATGAAGATGCGCAGCCGGTCCTCGGTGGTGATCTGCGCGTACAGGGGGTGGTCGACGAGCCTGGCACGTACCGCGTCGAACTCAGCGTTCGCAGTCAACTTTTCCTCCGGGTCATCTCATCGTTCCGTTCGAGTTGGTTCGCGCGGCGCGCCCGCTCGCTCCTAAGGATCCGGGGGGTCAGCTCGATGCGCCGTACTTTCAAGGTGCCTTCCGGGGCAGCTCGGCCTAGGGGATCTGGATCGGGCCGGCCAGCTGCGGAAATCGACGACGGCTGCGGGCCTGCGATCCGGGTCCAGCGGCTGGTCCTCGTGCGTGCAATCAGTGTGCGCTGCTTGGGCGTGCCCAGGTTGGCCGGCCGACCGGCGACCATCACCTCCAGCGGGCCCACGGCGTGGATCTCCACCAGTGCCCGGGCATCACCCAGCGTCGGCGCCTCGGTCCGTTGAAGCGAGCCCGGTAGCGTGTAACGCGAGGCCACCGCGGCTACCGTGCCGGTCAAAACCTGCCCGCGTCGTGGGAATGAACCGCTGGCCACATTGACGGTGCCCCTTCCCCAAGTACCAAGGCCGCGCTAGGCACGAGGCTACCGGCTGGGCGAAGACGGAGGCAATGAAGCTGAAGTCGACGCCAGAAAGCCGTGCCCTAAAGACATTGATCCGCCCGTATTGTCTGGTGGCTTTTCATTCCGAAGAAAGGCACAACGAGCTCGTGGTGCACGGCCGGCCAAGACATACGCGGATCTACCGGGTGCTCGCTCCATATCGATCCACCACACGGCGTGCTTCATCGCCGTGTGACCAGGCGCCCTGCCGAGTTTCCGGAGGCTCGCTCAGTGAGCGGGTGTAAAAGGGGCGCCGATCAGTGGCGCTCGAGGTCGCTCTTGAGTCGGGTCAGCGTCTGCCGCATGCCGGCACGGTTGGCCGCCGGCCGAGCCGACGCCACCTTGCCCGTGAAGATTCGGCCGAGCACCATGGCCGCCCGGTTGCGCCGGTCGTGCCAGTATTCGGTCACCTCGCAGCCCTCGCGAGCAGGCGTGAATCGGTAGCCCCACCGCGCGACCGGCTGGCCGAAGGTGGAGACGTCGAAGGCGAACTCGCGGCCGGGCTCCGCGACGACGACCCGTGCGGTGGTGAACCAGAGGAACGGGCCGCGCCGGTTCCAGCCGACGAAGCGGCTGGGGCGGGCACCGTCTCGAGCGGTCACCCAGATCGCGAAGCACTCGGGGCTCCACCGGGTCATCCGGCGCAGGTCGGCGACAGCGGCGTAGACGGTCTCGGCCGGCGTCGCGACGGTGATCCGCTCCGCGAGTTCCTCGGTCATCCCGTTACCGTAGGCGTCATTGGCTGTCGCGGCGAGCCCTCGGCGCGTCTCCCCAGGGAAGATAGCCGGGCAGGTCGGTGCTGACGCGGCCCGGGAACGCGGGCTCACGACGCTGTCGGAAGGAGTCGAATCCCTCCTTGGCATCCGGGCTGTCCAGGCTGTCGGCGGCGAGCCGGGAGTCCAGGCGCTGCACCGGGTACGGCGAGTCCAGGGCGCTCATCCGGTAGAGCAGCTGCCGGATGACCGCGACGGATACCGGCGCGGTCGTGGCGATGATGGCACGGGCGAGCTGGTTTGCCTTGTCCAGCAACTGCTCTGGCTCGTGGACACTGTGGACCAGACCGGCGTCGAGCGCCTCGGCGGCGTCGAAGGCTCGCCCGCTGATCATCCAGTCGAGGGCGCGTCCCATCCCGACCAGCCGGGGCAGGAACCAGGCGGAGGCGCCCTCCGCGTAGATGCCGCGCCTGCTGAAGACATACCCGAATCGGGCGTCGGTGGCGGCGAGCCGGTAGTCGGCGGGCAGGATGATGGTTGCACCGGCGCCGACGGCCGCACCTCGGATGGCGGCGATGACCGGCTTGTTCATCGCGTAGATGCGCATCGAACAGCGGCCGGCGGGCTCGTCCCATTCCCCGGCGTCGCCGTCGGCCGGCGTGTCGAACTCCGATATGGACAGATCGAGGCCGGCGCAGAAGTGTTCGCCCGCGCCGGTGAAGATGACCACGCGAACCTCGTCGTCGTGATCCGCCCGGTCGAAGGCATGCGCCAGTTCGTCGGCCATCTTGACGGTGTAGCCGTTACGGGTATCGGGCCGATTCAGCGAAATCGTCGCGATCCGGTCCGCGACCGTGTACGTGATCTCGCTATAGGCATCCACGTCGAAGACGATAGAGCGGCCATGCGCGAGCGGCAATCCTTGGTCCGCGACGACCGGGCGACGCGCTTCTTTCACCGCCGCTGCCTTGCCGGCCGTAGATCGTTCGGGCAGACTTCCGAGGTGTCCCCCGATGTCCTCGAACTCTACCGCCGACACCTGGGCGAGGGGCAGGGCCGCGTGGCCGCGATGCTCAACACTCCGTTGGAGGTCGGTGCCACCGGTTCTGTCGTGCACACCGCGGACGGCCGTGAGCTGCTGAACTGCGGCGGCTACGGAGTCTTCTTCGTCGGCGCCGGCCACCCCCGGGTGCTCGCCGCCGTGCGCGACCAACTGGACCGGCAGGCGCTGTCCACCCGGGTGCTGCTCAACGAGCCGGCGGCCCGGGCCGCCGCGGCGCTGACCTCGGTGGCGCCATCCGGGCTGACCAAAGTGCACTTCTCGAACTCGGGCGCCGAGGCGGTGGAGACCGCGATCAAGATCGCCCGGGCGAACGGGCGGCACCGACTGGTCTCCATGCACAGTGGCTACCACGGCAAGACGACCGGGGCGCTGTCGCTGACCGCTCGCGCGCTCTACCAGGATCCGTTCCGTCCACTGTTGCCGGAGGTCGGACACGTCCGGTTCGGCGACCTGGCCGACCTGGCCGAGGTCGTCGACGGTGAGACCTGCGTGGTCGTGGAGCCGGTACAGAGCGAGGGCGGAGTGATCATTCCCGAGCCGGGCTATCTCGGCGCGGTCGCAGCGCTCTGCCGCGACCGTGGCGCCCTGCTGGTCCTCGACGAAGTGATGACCGGGCTGGGTCGGCTCGGCACCTGGTGGGGCGCGGACCGCGACGGCGTACGGCCGGATCTGCTCCTGGTCGGCAAAGCGCTCAGCGGCGGGCTGGTGCCGGTCGCGGCGACGCTGGCGACGGCCGACGTGTTCGCCCCATTCGACAAGGACCCCTACCTGCACACGTCGACGTTCTCCGCCAACCCGTTGGCGATGGCGGCGGTCAGGGCGACCGTCGAGGTGATCCGCGACGAGGGGCTGGTCGACCGGGCCGCAGAGCTGGGCGGCCGGCTGCTCACGGCGCTGACCAGCGCGGTACGGGTGATCGGACACCTGGTTGCCGAGGTGCGCGGCGCCGGGCTGTTGATCGGCGTGGAGTTCCGCAACGGGCAGCACGCCGCCGAGTTCCTGATGGACCTGCTCGACAACGACGTGGTGGTCAACCATTCGATGAATGCCCACCCGGTGCTGCGGCTGACCCCGCCGGCCACGATGACCGCGGCCGACGAGGCGCGGCTGATCGCCTCCATCGACCGCGCCTGTGCCGCGCTCGCCGCGCGCTTCCCGGCCCCGGGCGTCGCCGGATGACCGGCCGTACGGTGCTGGTCACCGGTGCCAGCGGCGTTGTCGGCACCGCTGTGTTGCCGGAACTGGCCGACTACGACGTGATCGCGGGGGTGTTCCGGCGGCTGCCGACGGGCTCGGACCGGGCGATCCGGCTCGACCTGCACGCCCCGTCGCTCGGGCTGGACCGGCGCGCTTACCGGGAACTCTGCGCCGAGGTCGACGTCGTGATCAACTCGGCGGCGATCGTGAACTTCTCCGCCGACCGGGCGGAGGTCGACCGGCTCAACATCGAGGGCCTGGGCCGGGTGATCGAGTTCGCCGCCGAGGCGGACGCCCTGCTGATGCAGGTGAGCACCGCCTACGTGGCGCGGCACGGCAAGGCTGGCGGCGGCGGCCGGCGGGGCACCGAGAAGGCGTCGGCACGCACCGACGAATACGTGGCGTCGAAGTACCTCGGCGAGGAGATGGTCCGCGACAGCGGCCTCGACCACGTGATCGTCCGGCCGGCGATCGTCATCGGCGACTCGGCGACCGGGGTGATCCGGCAGAACCAGGCCGTGCACATGCTGGCCGAATACCTGCTGACCGGTCGGCTGCCGTTCATCCCGGCACACCCGGGCACCTACTTCGATCTGGTCCCGCAGGACCTGGTCGCCAAGGGCATCCGCGCGGTACTCGACGCGGACCTGCGCGCCGGCGAGTTCTGGTTGACGGCCGGTCCGGCCGGAGTGCCGGTCGAGCGCTACCTCGAGCTGGTCACCGAGACCGGCCGCGAGTGCGGGCTCGACGTCCCGGCCGCCCGGGTCGCCGACCCGTCGATCGTGGACCGACTGGTCCGGCCCGCGTTCGCGGACGTGCTGCCGGCGGACGACCTGGCCCGGTTGGACGCGGTGGTGGCGGTCTGCGGGCTGGTCATCATCCCGGAGCTGCTGCCGACCTCCTTCGGCGCGCTGCCCGGCGGACCGGCAGCCCTGACGTCCGCCCAGGTCGAGGACGCCTGGCGATGCTCGATCCGCGAGCTGATCCGCAGCCTGAAGAAATGATCACCTACGCGAGCTGAGGAGCCACGATGGAGTGTTCTGTCGTCGTGCACGCGCTGCTACCCGGCGCCAACGCCCAACGGACGTTCGACCGGCTCGCCGACTTCGGCGCGTACCCGGAGTTCACCGATGCCGTGCGGACGGTCGCGGTCACCCAACTCACCCCGACCCAGGTCGAGTCGGCGTGGGAGGTCAACTTCCGCAAGGGCATCCTGGTCTGGACCGAACGCGACGACATCGACCCGGTGGCGCGGCGGATCGACTTCGCGCAGACCAAGGGCGACTTCTCGGTCTTCACCGGCTCCTGGCAGGTGGTCGAGGAGGGCGACGCGGTCCGGGTGGAGTTCGCCAGCCGGTTCGATCTCGGCATCGCCTCGCTGGCCAGCCTGATCGACCCGGTGGCGTGCGCGGCGCTGCGCGACGCGGTCGGGGACATCCTGCGCGGGCTGTTCGGCTCGGACATCCAGATCGATGCGATCGAGGCGGCACCGGTCGCCGTCTGAGCCCCCCCGAGCCGGCCCGTGCGGTGTCGAGGACCGGCCACGCCGGTGCGGGCAGCGGTCAGTCGATCAGGTCGTAGAAGTCGTCCCTCGACGCGTCGATCTTGTCACCGCTGGCGTCCACGAGCGACATGAGCCGGCCGAGGGCCTCGGCCACCCGCTTGCGGGCCACCCCGTCCATCGCCAGGTGCGACAGGTCGGACTCCAGCCGGCCCAGGTCGTCGAGCACCCCGAGCGCGGACGCGGCCCGCTCCGGCACCAGTTCACCGCGCAGATAGGCGACCAGTTCATGCACGCCAGGGTGGTCGAAGACCAAAGTCGCCGGCAGGGTGAGCCCGGTCACGGCGGCCAGCCGGTTGCGCAGCTCGACCGCCGTCAGCGAGTCGAAGCCGAGCTCGGGCAGGCTCAGCGCCGGATCGAGGTCGGCGCTCGACTGGTGCCCCAACACCACCGCGACCTCGCTGAGCACCAGCTCGCGCAGGACCCGATCCTGTTCGGTCGGATCGAGCCCGGGCAGCGTTCGGGCCAGGTCCGGGCCGCCCGGCGCTGCCGCGACACCGCCGACCCCCACACCGCCCGGCACGCCCAGCTCCACCGGGAGTGGGGCCGCGCCGACGGGGTCCGCCGGCAGCAGGCCGCGCAGCAGGCTCGGCAGCCCCCGGCGGTCCTGCCCATGCAGCAGGGTCAGGTCCAGATCGGCGAGGACCGGCAGCGGCGCGTTCGCCGCCAGCGCCCGGTCCAGCAGGGCCAGACCGGCCTGCGCGGACAGCTGCGCGAGACCGGCGCGGCGCATCCGGCGCAGCCCGGCGACGCCGACCTGGTCGGCCATCCCCTCTGACAGTTCCCACAGCCCCCAGGCCAGCGACTGCGCCGGCAGGCCCTGCGTGCGCCGCCGGGCGGCCAGCGCGTCGAGGTAGGCGTTGGCCGCCGCGTAGCCGGCCTGGCCCGGCGAGCCGAACAGGCCGGCGGCGGAGGAGAAGAGCACGAACCCGGCGAGGTCGAGGCCACGGGTCTGCTCATGCAGGTGCCACGCGCCGCTGGCCTTCGGGCGCAGCACGGCCGCGACCCGCTCCGGGGTCTGCGTGGCCACCACACCGTCGTCGAGTACGCCCGCCAGGTGCAGCACGGCGGTGAGCGGATGCTCCGCCGGAACGCCGGCGAGCAGCGCGGCGACCGCCGCCGGATCGGCGATGTCGCAGGCGACGACGCGGACCGAGGCGGCGCCCAGCGCCTCCAGCTCGGCGGTGAGGTCGGCGGCTCCCGGGGCATCGGGTCCGCGCCGGGAGGTCAGGAGCAGATGTCGGGCCCGCCCGCGCGCCAGCAGATGCCGGGCGACAAGCCGGCCGAGGGCGCCGGTGGCCCCGGTGATCAGCACGGTGCCATCCGGGTTCCAGGCCGCGGCCGGGGTGGCGGTGGCGCCAACCTGCCGCAGGCGGGGCACCAGCACATCGCCGCCCGCGAGCGCAACCTGCGGCTCGTCGGTGGCGGCGGCCGCGGCGAGCACCGCCGGCGAGACGGCCGTGTCGCCGGACACGTCGATCAGCGTCAGCCGGCCCGGATACTCCGACTGCACGGTGCGGAGCAGCCCGCACGCCGCCGCGTGGCCGAGGTCGGCCGGCGGTTCACCCGTGGCCCCCCGGGTCACCACCGCCAGCCGGGCGGCGGCGAACCGCTGATCGGCCAGCCAGCGCTGCGCCAGTTCGAGGGCGGCGACGACCGCCCCGGTCGGCTCGTCGCCGCCCGGGGGCAGCGCGGCGAAGACCACGTCGGGCACCGCGGCGTCCGCCGGCAGTTCGTCGAGCCACCTGATCGGGGCGTCGCCCGCGGCCGGTACCCCGGCTTCTCCCGCGCCGGCCGGCACCCAGCACAGTTCGTGGACTCCGGTCGCCGGCCGGGTGGCCAGCTGGGCGGGGTCGACGGGCCGCAGGGCGAGCTGGCGGATCGAGGCGACCGGCACGCCGCTCGAGTCGGCGAGCATCACCTCGATCCCGTCGGCGGTGCGGGTCAACCGGGCGCGAACAGCGGCGGCACCCCGGGTGTGCACCTGTAGCCCGGTCCAGGAAAAGGGCAGCGCCAACTCGTCGCCGGTTTCGGCGCGCAACCCGAGGGCGTGCAGCGCCGCGTCGAGCAGGGCCGGGTGCAGCAGGAAACGGTCGGCCGTGCCGGCTGCCTCGGGTGGCAGTGCGACCTCGGCGAACGTCTCGACACCGCGCTGCCAGGCACGGCCGAGGCCCTGGAAGACCGGTCCGTAGTCGTAGCCGGCCGCGCGCAGGTCGGCGTAGCAGTCGGTGGTGGGCAACTCGCCGGCGCCAGGCGGCGGCCAGATCCGTAGCCGGGTGGCGTCGCTGTCGCGGATCGGGGCGACGGTGCCGGTGGCGTACCGGGTCCAGGTGCCGTCGGCCGGGCGGGCGTGAACGGCCAGCTGACGGGTGCCGTCGGCGCCGGGCTCGGCGACGACGACCCGGGTCTGCACCGTGCCGGCGTCGGGCAGCGTCAGCGGCGCGTGCAGCAGCAACTCCGCGACCTCGGGGCAGCCGGCCCGGTCACCGGCGGCGGCCGCCAACTCGGCGAGCAGGGCGCCGGGTACGACGACCACGCCACGGATCCGGTGGTCGGCGAGCCACGGCTGGGCGAGCAGCGACAGCTCCCCGGAGAACAGCAGCCCGGGGCGCCCGGCGGCGGCCGGCAGCTCGACGGGCTCGCCGAGCATCGGTCGGGTCGGCGGGGTGAGCCAGTACCGTTGGCGCTGGAACGGATAGGTGGGCAGCTCGGCGCGCGGTCCCGGGCCGACGACGGCGGACCAGTCGACGGTGACGCCGAGCGCGAACAGCCGGGCCAGCGCCTGCGTGAACGACTCCGGCTCGGCGCGACCGGCGCGCAGCAGCGGTACGGCGACCGGTCCGGTCGCGGTGTCCGGGGCCGGTGCGCCGCCGACCGAGTCCAGCACCATCGCCGACAGCGTGCCACCGGGCCCGACCTCCAGGAACCGGGTCACGCCCTGGGCGGCGAGCCACCGCACACTCTCAACGAAGCGCACCGGCTGCCGGACGTGGCGGGTCCAGTGCTCGGCGGTGAAATCGCCCACCGGCTCGGCGATCTCGTTGCCGACGACGGGCAGTTGCGGTGGACCGTAGTCGATGCCGGCAGCCAGCTCGCCGTACTCGGCCAGCATCGGCTCCATGAGCGGGGAGTGGAACGCGTGGCTGACCCGCAGCTGCGTGGTCGCGCGGCCCTGCCCGGCGAACACCTCGACGATCCGGTCGACCTCGGACACCGGCCCGGCGACGACGACGGCGCAAGGCCCGTTGATCGCGGCGATTCCAGTCCGGCCCGCCGGGTCGGCGAGCAGCGGCTCGACCTCATTCGGGGCGGCCTGGATAGCGGCCATCGCCCCGCCGGCCGGCAGCGTCTGCATCAGCCGGGCCCGGCCGGCGACGAGCCGGGCCGCGTCGGCGAGCGAGACGACGCCCGCCACGTGGGCGGCGGTCAGCTCACCGATCGAATGGCCGAGCAGGTAGTCCGGGCGTACCCCGTAGCGCCGCAACCGGCGGTAGAGGGCGACCTCGACGGCGAAGAGCGCGGGCTGGGTGTAGCCGGTTTGGTCGAGTAGGGCAGGCTCGTCGTCGATGACCGTGCGCAGCGGACGGTCGAGGTACGGGTCGAAGGCGGCGCAGACCTCGGCCAGGTCGGCGGCGAACTGCGGGTCGGCGGCGGCGAGTTCGCGACCCATGCCCGGCCGCTGCGCGCCCTGACCGGGGAAGACAACGGCGAGCTTGCCCTCGGCGACGGTGCCGGCGACGACCGCTGGGTGTGGCTGGCCGGCCGCCAGGTCGGTGAGGCCGGCGGAATCGAGCACGACGGCCCGGTGCGCGAACGCGGTGCGGGCGGCGGCCGCCACGGCCACCTCGTGCAGCGGCTGCTCGGGCCGGTGACGCAGGTGGCCGTCGAGCTGGCGGGCCATTTCGCGCAGCGCCGCCGCGGTGCGCGCCGAGAGCACCAGCGGCGCCGGGCCGGGCCGCGCCGGGGCGGGGGAGGGCACCGGCGGGGCCTCCTCGATGATGACGTGCGCGTTGGTGCCGCTGATCCCGAACGACGACACGGCGGCGCGTCGCGGCACGGCCCCGGCCGGCCAGGGCTGGGCGTCGGTGAGCAGCCGTAACGGGCCGGCGGACCAGTCCACGAACGGGGTCGGCTTGTCCACGTGCAGGGTGCGGGGCAGCCGATCGTGCCGTAGCGCGAGCGCCATCTTGATGACTCCGGCGACCCCGGCTGCGGCCTGGGTGTGTCCGATGTTCGACTTGACCGAGCCGAGCCACAGCGGCCGTCGCCGGCCCGGGCCGTACGCGTCGATCAGGGCCCGGGCCTCGATCGGGTCGCCGAGGCGGGTCCCGGTGCCGTGTGCCTCGACGACGTCCACATCGGCCGGTTGCAGCCCGGCGTCGGCGAGCGCGTCGGCGATCAGCCGCTGCTGGGACGGCCCGTTCGGCGCGGTGAGCCCGTTCGACGCCCCGTCGGAGTTCACCGCGCTGCCGCGCAGGATGGCCAGCACCGGCCGGCCGTGCCGGCGGGCGTCGGAGAGCCGCTCCAGAACGAGCACGCCCGCCCCCTCGGACCAGCCGGTCCCGTCGGCCGCCGCCGCGAACGGCTTGCACCGGCCGTCTGGAGCGAGCCCACGTTGGCGGCTGAACTCGGTGAAGACCAGCGGCGTGCCGATCACGCTCACTCCGCCGGCCAGGGCGATCGTGCACTCGCCGGCGCGCAGTGAGCGGGCGGCCAAGTGGAGCGCGACCAGCGACGACGAGCAGGCGGTGTCGATCGACAGTGAGGGGCCCTCCAGGCCCAGCGTGTACGACACCCGGCCGGAGACGATGCTCGACGCGTTGCCGGTCAGCAGGAAGCCGCCGACGTCGGGCGGGATGGCGCCGAGCCGGGGCGCGTAGTCGGCACCGATGACGCCGGTGAAGACTCCGGTGCGGCTGCCGCGCAGCCGGCGCGGGTCGATCCCGGCCCGTTCCAAGGCCTCCCAGGTGGTCTCCAGCATCAGCCGCTGTTGCGGGTCGGTGGCCAGCGCCTCGCGGGGGGAGAGCCCGAAGAATCCGGCGTCGAAGTCACCGGCGCCGTAAAGGAAGCCGCCGTGCCTGGTGTAGGTGGTGCCGGGATGCTCCGGGTCCGGGTCGAACACGTCCGGATCCCAGCCGCGGTCGATCGGGAACGGACCGATCCCGTCGTGCCCCTCGACGAGATTGGCCCAGAATTCATCGGGAGTGGACACGCCGCCAGGAAAGCGGCACGCCATGGCCACGATCGCGATCGGGTCGGCCGACGGGTCGGGACCGGCGGGAGAGCCGGCAGCGGTACCGGTCTGTGCCGGGCCGGTGGCGGGCGGATCTGTCCGCGCGGCCAGATATCCGGCCAGGGCAGCCGGATTGGGATAGTCGAAGGCCAGCGTGCCCGGCAGGTCGAGGCCGCTGGCGTCGGCGAGGCGTTCGGCGAGTTCCAACGCGCTCAGCGAGTCGAAACCGAGCTCGGCGAACGCGCCGTCCGGGGGCACGTCATCGCGGGTGCGGCCGAGCACTGCCGCCGTTTCGGCGCGGACGACGTCCAACCATTGCTGCGTCTCGCGGTCGCCCACGGCTGCCACCTTCCGGGGAGATCGTCACCGTTGGTTTCCGGCATGTTACTGCCTAGGCTGTCGTCATGATTGTGAATGAGTCGGCGTGAGCCGTTTCGTCGAGTCGATAGTGGACGCCGCCGCGCGGTCGCGGCGGGGCATGGTCACCGGGGCGCCTACGACACCGTCGCGGCGCACCTGGGGGCAGGTGCACGCCGCCGCGCGACGCACCGCGGCCGCGCTTGTCGAGAGTGGACTGTCGGGTGGGCAGGCGGTCGCGGTCCTCGCCGGCGAGCCGGTGGACGTGGCCCGTGTCGTGCAGGCCACCTGGCTGGCCGGCGGCAGCGTCACCATGTTGCACCAGCCGACGCCGCGGACGGATCTCGCTGTCTGGGTCGAGGACACGGTGCGGGTACTGCGCATGATCGACGCGCGGCTGGTGCTCCTCGGTTCGCCCTTCGAAGCGATGGCCGCCGTCCTGGGGGAGCGGGGGATCGCCTACCGGATGATCTCCGAGCTGGACAGCGACCGAGAGTTCGAGATCGTTCCGGCCGCCGAGAGCGACATCGCGCTGCTGCAGTTGACCAGTGGCTCGACCGCCGAGCCGAAGGCGGTCCAGATCAGCCACGGCAACCTGCATGCGAACGTCTCTGACACGATTGCGCACATCGAGTGCGACGACGATGACGTGATGGTCACCTGGCTGCCGCTCTTCCACGACATGGGCATGGTCGGCTGCCTGGTGGTGCCGATGGTTTCCGGCTTCGAACTGGTGAGCATCACTCCGCCGGAGTTTCTGCGCCGCCCGCTGCTCTGGGCCGAACTGATGACCGAGTACGGCGGCACGATCACCGCCGCGCCCAACTTCGCGTACGCGATCCTGGCCCGCCAGCTCGCCCGGGCCGAGGCCGGATCCCTGGACCTGTCCCGGATGCGAATCGCGTTCAACGGCGCCGAGCCGATCGATCCCGCCTCGGTGCAAGCCCTGATCACGGCGGGTGCCCGATTCGGGCTGCGCCCGACGGTGACCAACTGCTGCTACGGCGCGGCCGAGAGCGCCCTGGTCATCTCGCTGTCACCGCTCGGCGACCCGATGGTGCTCGACACCGTCGACGCACTGGAGCTGGAGAAGAACCGGCGGGCGGTGCCGGTCGGTGGCGGACACGTCGGCGCAGTACGCCGGCTGCCGTTGCTCGGCCGCGCTTTCCCCACCGTCACCGTCCGGGTGGTCGACGAGTCCGGCGCCGAACTCGGCGATCGGGAGGTCGGGCGGCTGCAACTGCGCGGCGAGTCAGTCACCACCGGCTATCTCACCGAGCAGGGGCCGGTCGCCGCCCGCGACGAGGACGGCTGGCTCGAGATTGGCGACGAGGGCTACCGCGTCGACGGCCAACTCGTCGTCTGCGGCCGGGCCAAGGAAGTCATCATCATGGCCGGCCGCAACATCTACCCGACCGACATCGAGCGGGCGGCCGCCGCTGTCGACGGCGTGCGCGACGGCAACGTCGCGGCGGTGCGGATGCTGGCCGGCGACGGCGTGGACCGGGAATCGTTCGCGGTGGTGGTCGAGTCGCGCCTGGCCGGTAACGCCGACGCGGAGCGGCAACTGCGCGACGCCATCACCAATCGGATCGTTGCCGAGATCGACGCCCGGCCAGCCACCGTCGTGGTGCTGCCTCCCGGCTCGCTGCCGAAGACCCCGTCCGGCAAGCTGCGCCGGACAGCAGCCCGCAGTCTCGTTCCCTGACCCCACCACGCCGAGGGAGAAACGTCGATGCGTTCACTCGATCAGGCCCGAACCCTGTGCGAGTCGTACCTGCCGGGCCTGATCGACGGGCTGACCGAGTTGCCGTTCGACCGGCGCGAGGCGCCGGGCGGCGCCACCCTGCCGGTCTTCCGCGCTGCGGGCGGACCCGGTCTGGTGATTCCCAAGGACTACGGCGGGCTGGGCGCCACCCCGCTGGACGCTGTCCGGGTCACCCGGGCGATCGGGTCGCTCGCGCCGTCGCTCGCGGTTGCTACCACCATGCACCACTTCTCGGTGGCGACGCTGTTCACCTTCGCCGAAAGCATCAAGAACTCCGGTATGGAGTGGGCGCTGCTCGAGGCGATCACCAGCCGCAACCTGCTGGTCTCCTCGGGGTTCGCCGAGGGGCGCCCGGCGCAGGGCATCCTCGCACCCACCATGACCGCCACCCCGGTCGAGGGCGGCTACCGCATCAACGGGTCCAAGAAGCCGTGCAGCCTGAGCCACTCGATGGACCTGCTCACCGCCAGCGTCGCGGTGCCGGCCACCGACGGCGGGCAGCAGACGGCGTTCCTTTTGATGCCGGCGACGCTGCGCGGAATCACCCGGCATCCGTTCTGGGGCAGCAGCGTGCTGGCCGGGGCGGAGAGCGACGAGGTCCGGCTGACCGACGTCTTCATCGAGGAAGAACTGGTCATCCCGACCGAGAACGGTCCGGACGGGATGCTCGACGATCTGCAGACCGTCGGGTTCATCTGGTTCGAGCTGCTGATCACCGCCTCCTACCTCGGCATGGCCAGCACACTCGTCGAACGCGCGCTGACCGCCGGGCGGGGCGAGGCCACCGACCGGGCCGCGCTCGCCACCAGGCTGGAAACCGCGACCCACCTGATCGAGGGAGCGGCCCGCGCGCTGATGGCGGGCGAGACGGACAGCGACGCACTGGCCCGGGTACTGATGGCCCGTTACGGCGCCCAGGACGCGCTCACCGACGCTGCCCACCGGGCCGTCGAACTGCTCGGCGGGATGTCCTTCATCGGCTCCCCTGACGTGGCGTACCTGATCGCGGCCTGCCAGTGTGTCGCGTTCCATCCGCCGTCGCGCGGGAGCGTCGCGGCGTCGCTGGTCGACTATGCGGCAGGGTCGGGTCCGTTCATCATGTCCGACACGCGGCCGACCGGCCCGACCGCGACCGCCGCGCCGCCGACCGTCCCGGTCCGGCCTGCGCCCGACGAGCCGGTGCGGGCCGAATCGGCACCCGACGAGTCAACCCCGGTCGGTCCGGCGGTTACCGAGACCGGACGGGCAGCCGAGGCGGCCCGACCCGCGTCCGAGGCCGAGAGGCCGGCCGACGCCCCGGCGCCCGTGGTCGGCTTTGCCCGGGACACCGTGCCCGCGCCTCGGCAGATGGCGCAGCAGGTGGTCGTGTCGCACGATCCGCAGCCCGCCGTGCCACGCCCGGTCGGGCGGACCTCGACGGCGACCGCGAGCGACGCGGCCGACTGGGACCAGGCCATGTCGCTCTTCGACGGGGCCGAGGGGGTCCGCCTGACCCCGGCCGACTGCGACCTACGCTACTGGTTCGCCAACGTGCCGCAGCGCACCCTGCGCGGCAACATCGTCGGCTATGGCCCCGAACTGGTCACGCCGGACTTCCTCCGCGAGCCAGGGCCGCTGCGCACGGCGCTGGTTCAGGAGGTCGCGTTCCGCGCGCTGGCCGAGGAGCGGGCCGCCCGCGCGATCGGCTACCTGGTGGCGTGCGCGCCGGACTCCGCCACAGTCGAGTTCTACGCGACCCAACTGTTGGACGAGACCCGGCACGCCATGATCTTCCGCAACCATCTGTGCAACCTCGGCGTGGACCCGAGCGACGTGGATGCCGTCATCGCCCGGGAGACCGCGACGGATCGGGCGACGATCCTCGACCCGTTGGAGGAACTGGGCATTCCCATCGTCCGGGACCGGCGAGACTTCCTCGGTGGCGTGGTCCTGCTGACGATCCTGATCGAGGGGTTCCTCGCCCCGTCGTTCGAGCTGAGCGAGCGCAAGTGGCGGCCGATCGATCCGCGGATGGCGGACATGGAAAAGGGCGCCGGGATCGACGAGGTACGGCACCTCGCGGTCGGCACCTCGATCATCCGGGACCACGTCCAGCAGCACCCGGACGAGCGTGACCGGCTCGTGGAGATCATCCGCGACGGGATGCGGCTGTGGGAGCGGTTGCCGGTGGGCGACCAGCTGACCCGGTGGGAGAACTGGTTCCAGGAGGGTATCGCCCCCCACCACGACCTGATCGGCGACTACGAGGCATGGGACGGCCGCCGGCTGGTCGACACGACGGCGCAGGAGCGGATCCAGAAGGCGCTCGAGGTGACCAGCACGGTGCACTCGACCCGGCTCACCGACATGGGGCTCGGCCGGGCGCTCATCTTCTGAGACCGGACGCGGGCCGCCGAAGTCGTCCGGGAACCGGCTTCGGCGGCCCCTCAACCGTTCTCGCGGATGCCCCAGCGCCGGTAGAGCGGGCGCAGCGGTCCCGGTAGCCACCAGTTGAGATCGCCGAGCAGCCGCATGGTCGCCGGCATCAGCAGCGCCCGGACGATGGTGGCGTCGACGATGACCGCGATCGCCAGCCCCACTCCGATGATCTTCACAACCAGCACGCTGGACGTCGCGAACGACGCGATGACCACCACGAGCAGCAGGGCCGCGCTGGTAATGATCCGGCCCGAGCGCTGCAGTCCGATCGCCACCGCCTCGGTGTTGTCGCCGGTCAGGTCGTACTGCTCGCGGATCCGGGACAGCAGGAACACCTCGTAGTCCATGGAGAGCCCGAACGCCACCGCGAAGATCAGGATCGGTTGTACGACGTCGATGTTGCCGGTGGAGGTGAACCGGAACAGCTCGGCGAGGTGACCGTCCTGGAAGATCCAGACCACCGCGCCGAACGCCGCCGTCAGGCTGAGGATGTTCATCAGGATCGCCTTGACCGGCAGGACCAGTGAGCCGAACGAGAAGAACAGCAGCAGGAAGGTGGTGACAATGACCAGCACCGCCATCCAGGGCAGCCGTTCGACGAGCATGTCCATCAGGTCGGCGAAGCCGGCGGCGTCGCCGCCGACCAACACCACGCCGCCCGGGGGCGGCTCGACCGCGCGGACCGCGTCGACCAGATCCCGCCCCTCGGCCGAAATCGGCTCAACATCGGACCGGATGGTGATCCGAGCCGTGCCGCCGTCGGCGCCGGTCACGTCGGCCCGCCCGACGTCGGGCACGGCGGTCACCCGCTCCAGGTAGCTGGCGAGCTGCTGCTGTCCGGCCGGCTCGCCAACGGGCACGTCCAGCGTCACGATCGCGTCGATCGGGCGGGTGACGCTGTCCGGGAAGGACTTCTCAAGTGCGACTTGAACCTGCCGGCTCTCGGCGCCGGCCGGCAGCACGCGGGTGTCCAGCCAGCCATACGAGATCCGCAGGAACGGCAGGCCGAGCAGCACCAGGAGGGTGACGACCGCCGTGGCCACCAGGATCGGCCGGCGCATCACGGTCCGGGCGATCCTGGCCCAGGCACCCGCGTCAGGGTCGGGCGCGGCGGTCGTACGGCGACGGCGTTCCCGCAGCCGTGGGCCGAGCAGGGCGAGCATGGCGGCCATCGCGGTCAGCGCGAAAAAGCCGGCGAGCAGCACCGCCGCCACTCCACCGATGGCGATGGAGCGCAGAAAGACCTGGGGAAAAACGGCGAGGCTCGCCAGGGCGAGGGCAACCGTGACCGCGGAGACCACGATGGTCCGGCCGGCGGTGACCATGGTGCGGCGCAGGGCCTGCGGGACCGGCTGACCCCTGCCGAGTTCCTCCCGGAACCGGCTGACCATGAACAGGCTGTAGTCGACGGCGAGGCCGAGGCCGAGCAGCGTGACCACGTTGACGGCGAAGATCGAGATGTCGGTGAACTGGGCCAGCAAGCGCAGACCGGCCAGTGATCCGACGATCGCCAGCACCCCGACGAGCACGGGCAGCAGCGCGGCCAGCAGGTTGCGGAAGATCAGGACGAGCAGCAGGAACAGCACCGGTACGGCGAGCGCCTCGGCGCGGATCAGGTCGGTGCGGCTCTGCGTGTTGACGTCGTCGAAGACGGCGAGCGGCCCGCCGACCGAGACGTCGAGGTCGGGACTGGTCAACTGCTCCTTGATGGCCAGAAAGTTGGTCAACCGGTCGTTCTCGGTCTCGCCGGCGACCTGCACCGCCGCGAACATCGACCGCCGGTCGGCGCCGACCATGGCGCTCTCGCCGGTCCGCCAGTAGTCCGCCACCCCCTCGATCCGGTCCGCCGGAAGCCGGTCGAGGACGTCGCGAACCGCGTCGCGGTACGCCGGATCCGTGACGGTCCAGCGGTCACTGCGGAACAGCACCACCACGTCAGCGTCGTTGCGGCCGAGCCGATCCCGTTCGACGTCGGCGGCCCGCGAACTCTCGCTGGCGGCGTAGGTGAAGCCGCCACCGGCCAGGTCGTCGAACGCGTTCGCGCCCCAGGCACCGGCGGCGACCAGGAAAACGGCCGAGGCGCCGATCAGCCACCAGCGCGCCTGGTGCGCGAGCCGCCCGAGCAGATCCAACACAGATGTTCCCTTCGCTCGACCGGGTACGGTCGGTCGCCGCAGCGCTGTGGCACCGGCCGCACGGACCGGCGCCACAGCGATGTCTCAGTGTTCGGCGGTGCTTGGAGCGGCCGGCAATAGGGCGGTGGAGGCGAGGCGGGTCCTGGCCGAGGGTGGCAAGGCGGAGGAGGAGGTCATGCCGGTGTTGCATGGCCGACGACGACAACGCCGCCAGCCGAAGTGCCAGGGCGCGCCGCAGCCCCGCCAGTCCTATTGCCGGTCGCTCTTAGGTCCAGCGTCCGATACCGATCGCCTGGGAGCCGGAGAACAGCTGCTCCCGCAACGCCACCCGGCGGATCTTCCACGTACCGGTGCGCGGGAACTCGTCCCACCGGATCTGGATCGGCTCGGCCATCGGACCGAGGTCCGCGACCGCCCGCGTCCAGTCCTCCTTGGACAGCGGCACATCGTCGAGGGTGCTGACCACCGGCACCGGCAGTTCGCCGGCGCGGGGCAGGACGACGACCTCGGTCGTGTAGTCGATCCGGTCCAGGATCAGGTCCTCGAACTCGATCGCGCTGCCGCCGGGAATCCGGTCGATCTCCCGATCCACGATCCGCACGGCGCCCCACTTGTTGATGATCCCGAGGTCGCCGGTGTTCCACCAGGAGCCGTTGACCTTCAGGTCGTGCCGGTCCTGCTCGCCGACGTAGGCGAGGCACCGGCCCGGCTGGTCGATCTCGATCAGGCCGACCTCGCCACGCGGCACCTCCTTGCCGGTCGCCGGGTCGATCGCCCGCATCTTGGCGTGGAACGGCATCGGCCAACCGATCAACTGGGTCGGCGGCGGCCGGTGCCCCTTGCGCCTGACAACGAAGCGGAAGAACGGCCGGATCGCCAGTGCGCCGTTCTCGGTCTGGCTCCACGACTGGACCCAGATCGGGAACCTGCGCTTGGTCGCGGCCATGAAGGTCCGGATGGTCCGGGTGTGGATGGCGTCGAACGAGTTGACGTACTCCCGGACGTTGCTGAACAGGCCGGCGGGATCCCGGGCCAGCGGCTCCCAGGCAAGGTAGATGTTCGGCAACGCCTCGACCAGGGTCGGCCGGTGTTCCGCGATCAGTTCCCTGACCCGCGGTGAGAGCGGATCGGACAGGAAGATCACCTTGGGTCCGATCGCCGCCATCGCAAGCTGCATCGTCGCCAGCCGCTCATGCGTGTACGGGTCGCAGAACGCCACCGTGTCGCTGCGCTTGAGCGCGAACCCCGGCCACCGCTCGACCTCGAGGATCGCCAGCGAATAGATGGACTCGGCGGAGTGCATGACCAGCTTCGGAATGCCGGTGGTGCCGGAGGTGTGGGTGATGACCATCGGCTCGGAGAACTCGCGCATGTTCGGCTGGACCGGAGGCGCGTCCTTGAAGTCGTCGAGCTGCACGACGTCCGGCCGATCGGCGACCGGGTCCACGCTGATCGTGCGCACCGTCAGGTCTGCCGTCACCTCGGCAGTGATTCCGCACTTGTCGATGTGATGCCGGTCGGTGATCAGGAACGCCCGCTCCAGCCGCTTCAGCATCGGAATCATCGCCTCCGGACCGTACGATCCGGAGAACATGCACGGGATGGCGCCGATCCGGGCGATGGCGCACTCGAGGATGACGATGTCCATGTGGTTGGCCTTGAGGACCGCCACCCGGTCCCACGGCCGTACACCCGCATGGTGCAGCCAGGCCGCGACCCGGTCGACGAGCGCGGCCCACTCGGTGTAGGTGCGGCTCACCGGCCCGTCCGGGTCGATGTCGAGGGCGCGGTCGGCGATGACGAGCTCGTCCGGGGCGGTCTTGGCCGCCACGTGCCAGGTCTCGCCGATCTTGGAGTGCTTCGGTAGCCGGGAGAAAGGACTTAGCCGGCGGCGGTAGCGGGTCGGTGTGAAGTGCGTGAGGAAGCGAGGTATGGGCCGTTGCGACTCGAGGTCGTCGCCGGTGGCTGCCTTCTCGGCAGATGAAGTCACGGGATCCTCCGTTCTGCGGGGGGCAGAGGAATGCCGGCGGCCCGTCGGTTTCACCGGCAGCCAACTTGCCGGTAACCATATCGATATCGTCCTGTGTAGACCACGGCTGGCCGTCGATATTCCTGGCCCGGCCATCAAACAACATGCACCAATGTGTTCTGGAATGCCGCGATGAGCCGGATCTCCAGTTTCGATGGAGAACGGCGGCACCGCTGACAGGTAGGGATGGCCGGGCTGGTGCGACGGACTGGCCAGCGAGGTGATCTGGTTTTGGCCTTGGTGCGGTTCAGGTCGGTGGTGCCCGACAACCGACAAGACACCAGCCTCCCCGAGTCGCCCCGCGGAGACGTCGAGGCCAGAGTGCCGAAGTCGACCACCGTCGCAGCTCACCTGGCGGACGCGTGTCGCACATCAGCCGACGGAGGACAACGGTGATCCGACAACTGATCGGCGACGGACTCCGTCGACTGATGTGCGAGGCCTAGCGGAATGCGGTGACCCAGAGCAGGACGGCGGCGAGGGCGAGCAGTTCACAGACACCCACCGCGAGCAGCGGCATCGCCGCCGACGGCAGCCGGGCCGACGAGGAGTAGCGAGGCCGTTCCCAGCTGCTGTGTGCCGGGCCGCCACTGATCGTTGCGGCCAGAATCAGCGCGAGCATGGCGGCGGTGTTGCCCACGTGGAGCGGTACGAGGTCGGGGTAGCTGCCGTGGAGCCTGTCAACTCCCGCGTACACGATCGTGAAGCCGACGGCGGCCAGGCCGCCACACGCGAGCATCGCGTACCGGGCTGCGGCGCTCGGGGCGGAGATCAGAATGATCAGGCCGGCGAGCAGGAGCGGCCCGCCCACGATGGCCCAGCCGGCGAAGGCGAGGCCGACCGCCGGACAGGCTGACTCGGTACACAACAGATCGAGCAGCGCGGCCAGCATCTCGCCGCTGCGGAACACACTCGTGATCACGGCGGCGATGAGAACCGCCGAGACGACGATGATTCCCGCCGCACTCATCTGGGACCCTTTGTGCCCGGACACCCGTGGCCTCCCTGCGGTCGACACGCCGCCGATCGTAGGGACAGCCCGCTCGTCGCCTGGTTCGCTGGCCGTCGCAGATCAGTTGGCGGACGAACACGCATCAGTCGACGGAGGACAGCCGGCTGCCGGCTGCCGGCGATGCCGGTGATGTCGGGTCTCAGGACCTCCGTGACAGATCAGTCTCGGGACGTGGGTGATACGTGCGGCTCGAGATGGCCCAACTGCTGCGTCGATGGCTGGTCCGCAACCTTCTCTACACTGCCCACGTGCCACTGCAGCCGTACGACCGTGGAGTGCTCGCTGTGCAGCGCGGGGCCTTCGAGGAGGCTCGTGAGCAGTTGGAGCTGGCCGGGCCTGATGACCGGGCGGTGCTGCTGCTTGGCCAGCTGGCCAGCAGCGGACACGGCGAGCCAGCAGATCCGGTGAGGGCCCGCGGACTGTACGAGCGCGCGGCAGAGTTGGGCAACGCCGAGGCGGCTCACAACCTCGGGGTGCTTTACGCCACCGGCCGAGGGGTCGCACAGGACCAGGCGGCCGCGCTGCGGTGGTATCAGCGCTCGGCCGAGCTGGGCGGTGTGCCTGCGCTTCGGATGGTCGGGCTGATGTACGGCACCGGTCAGGGGGTGCCCATGGACCAGGACGAGGCGGAGCGCCACTGGCGAATGGCTGCCGCCGCCGGGGAGGCGCAGGCGCTGCAGGACCTGGGCACCCTCTTCGCGTACCACAAGGTGGACCTGCCGGAGGCTGCGTTCTGGTACCTGGAGGCTGCCAAGGCGGGCATTGAGATGGCCGAGCGGGAACTGACTCTGCTCGCGCCGAAGTTGCGCATACCGGCTTCGGTAGACCGCCGGGCGCGCACGATGCTCGGCGTGATCCGCGCCTTCCATCTCGGAGATCCGGCCGGAGGCGTGAAGCTGCTGACCGTATCGGCGGATGACGGTGACCCGGTCGCCCAGCGCACGCTCGCGTACCTGGTCCAGCACGGCATCGGTACGACACAGGACGACGCTCGGGCGGCCGCTCTCTACCAGTCCGCAGCCGAGGCAGGGGACGCATTTGCTGCGTTCAACCTGGGCGTGCTTTCCGATGGGTCTGACGAGGCGTTGCACTGGCTACGCCAAGCGGCTGAGGCCGGGATCACCGAGGCGTATCCGCGGCTGGGTGACCGACTCAGCGAGCGCGACCTCGACGAGGAGGCACTGCAGTGGTACGTGCGCGGCGCCGAGGTCGGCGACAAGGGCAGCATGTTCGCGGCGGCTTGCTGGTACCGCGACGGATTCGGCGGACCGGTCGACCTTGTGCAGGCACTTCGGTGGTACCTGGCCATGTTGAACGTCGGCAGCGGCGACGGCATCCACGAAGCACACGCGATCGTGCCACGAATGACCGCCGATGAAATTCACCAGGCGGGCCGGCTTTCTGGCCGGTTGCTGGAGGCGGACCTCTTCGTACAGCGGCAGCCTTCCACGAGCGCTGCCTCCGATTGACCTGATGCTTCTGCCGGTCAGCACGTCGTGCATCCCGGAGTTCATGTCCGCGCTCAAGACCCGACCCAGTGTCACGCAGGTCCTGATACCGATCTGTCACGCAGGTCCCGAGACCGGACAAGGCGATGCCGGCGAAGTGCTGAGAACATTCTGTACGTCTTCACCGCACAGCGTCAGCTGGTTGACCGGCACCCGCGCCCGCATCGGCGAACACCGCGAACGCCGCCGTCCCGCACGGACCGCCCCGCCCGCGTTCCTGACCTGGCTGGTTCCGCTCGCCCAGCCGGCGCAACACGCCACCGTTGAGGTGGCCCGCAAGCTGGTCACCTCGTCTACTACGGCCTGCGCGACAGGCACATCCGTGCTCTGAGCCCGGCCCGGAAGGCGGCGTGAGCGGTTCGGACGTACCGGACGCGAGGCCGTGCCACGTCTGGCCCCGGTCGGTTGACGGCGAGGCCGCCTGGTTGATTGACCCCGTCCGGTCACGGTCGCGCACCACCATGCCCCCAAACCTGGACGGGGCGAATGGATGACCGGCAGCCGAACCACGGCCTGCCCCTCCGACATCGGTCGGAAACTGGCGACGCGACCACACCCACAACACCGTGTTCCGGGATCCGGAGCATGGCGTCCACGGCGCCGGCGTCAAGGCCAAGCCCCAGCCCGCACCCGGCTCGGCAGGCGACCGGATTAGCCACCCCTGCTGGCACTTGGGGTGGTTCCCGACTCCGAGGCGGTCGGAGACGGGTCGGAGGTGGTACTTGCAGTCGCCTCTATCGGCCACCGCACAAGGGGCTCGGATTCCGGACGATCAGGCTGTGCTCGAGCGAACAGGAGGAGTAGGGCGACGGTCATCACGACGGGCGTCAGGACGCACGCGACTGTTACCACCACCGTGATTCGAGTGCCGGTGCGAGATGGATCCCGGGTTTTGGTCCCCGCTTCGGCACTCATGCCGGGAAAGCTGATGGCGGGGTCGGTGCGGTTCTGTGGCCACAGGGCGTACACGCCCACCGGCAGGAGGACGAGCCATAGCGGCACCAGCAGGGGAGCGAGCGCCGGCCAGACGGGCCACACCGGCTCGCTGAATCCCTTGGCCGAGGCCGCCCAGGTGAACGCGACGCCGGGGAGTAGGCCGACCGTCACCAGGGTGCCGACCAGCAGGGGTACGGGTTGACGTCGCCGTGCCAGCAGCCAGAACAGCACCGCCCCGGCGGCGGCGCCGAGAAGGATACCGGTGATCGTGGCGGCGAGGAACTTGTTGGGCGCGGCCGGTGCGACGGTCAGCTGCGACCCGCTCGCCGAGTGGGCAAGCGTGACTGTCAGTCCGTCCCGCTCGGCCCGCCAGTCGTCGCACGGGTAGCTCGGCACGTGGCGGAGGCTCTGCCACCCGTGCGTCGCGGCGTTGCGTCGCAGCTGCTCGGAGAGCGCGCAGTCGGCACGGTCGTGGTACCAGAAGTCCACCTTGCCCGATCCAAGGTCGTCGGCAGCGAAATCGACGCCCCACCGGGAGCCGTGCACGACCTGGTCCGAGTTGCCCAGCACCGCATCGGGCAGCAGCTCCGCCGCGATGCTCCGCGCCTGGTCGTAGCTGGGCGGCGTGACGCCGCGACCGCCGTACCAGGAACCGACGCTCAAGCCGACCGTTCCCAGCAGCACCGCGCCGAGCAGCAGCAGCGCGACGCGCCGCAGCCGATGACCCACCGACGCACCCCCTGTCACAGTGCGGTACAGGGTAGCCCCGGCCGTCTATCCGTGGTGCCCGGCCAGTGCCGCTGCAGGAGTGGGAGCCACCGATGACGGGTACCACCTGCGGCCGAAGCCGGTCTTGGGCTTCCGCCACCACGGCGCAGGATCGCCATCGATGTGCGTTGCTGTCCGTGCGGAGCTACCGGGGGCCGGGCAGCATTCGGTGCAGCGCGCGGCGATCGACCTTGCCGGTGGAACCGAGCGGCACCTCGGGCAGCATCAGCCAGCGGGCTGGGATCATGTAGCTGGGCAGCCGCGCGCCGAGCGCCGTGTTCAGCCGCCGCGGCAGGGTGCTCGGCGCGTCGTCGCTGGCGGCCAGGACGAACCCGACCAGCATCGAGTCGGGGCCGGAACCGGTCTTTTCCACGA
The DNA here is from genome assembly GCA_005402585.1 of Micromonosporaceae bacterium KJ-029. GTDB lineage: Bacteria > Actinomycetota > Actinomycetes > Mycobacteriales > Micromonosporaceae > Micromonospora. Next base: position 95,020 of record BIFP01000071.1, read on the forward strand.
ACGCGGCGTCGACCAGCCCAGTGGCCAGGGTCGCGGACTCAACCTCCTCCAGCTCGATCCGGAAGCCCCACAGCTTGATCTGGCGGTCAAGCCGGCCGAGCACCTCGTAGTCGCCGTCCGGCCGCAGGCGCGCCAGGTCGCCGGTGCGGTAGATGGTCTCGCCGGTCGTCGGGTCGGTGACGAACCGCAGCGCAGTAAGGTCGGGCCGGCGTAGGTAGCCGAGCGCGACGCCGGGGCCGCCGACGCACAGCTCGCCGGTCTCGCCCGGCGGTATGGGCCGCAGGTTCTCGTCGAGGATCCGCAGCGTGGTCCGCTGCAGCGGCCGGCCGATTGGGATGCGGTCCACATTGGAGAGGCTTGCCTCGGTGCAGTCGAAATAGGCGGCGAACGTCGTGGTCTCCGTCGGCCCGTACCCGTTGACGATCCGGCCGGGCGGACCGGCGGCGAGGACGCGGCGGACCGCGGTCAGGTCCAGCTGCTCGCCGCCGACGACGAGGTTGCACAGCGGGGCGAGCGCGGCCGGTCGTTCCCGGGCGATCAGGTGGAACAGCGACGTGGTGAGGAACATGGTGGTGATGCCCGCCGAGGTCAGCAGCGCGCTCCACCGGGCGAACGTCACGTCGGTCAGCGCCGGAAAGACCACCACGGTGCCGCCGGCGACCAGCGTGTTCCACACCTCGAATGTGGCGGCGTCGAACGCGGGGTTGGCCGCGTGCGCGACGCGGTCACCGGGCGCGATGGTGCAGAACAGCGGATTGACGGCGAGCCGCCGTACCGCGCGGTGCGGCACCATCACGCCCTTCGGCTCGCCGGTGGACCCGGACGTGTACATGACGTAGATCGGGTCGTCGGGGGCGGTCGCCGGTGGCAACGCGCTCCCGGCGGACGCGGCGTCGCGGTGCACGGCCAGCCGCAGGCCGCGGGTGACCGGCATGCCGTCGGCGGTGCCGGCCGGGTGTAGCATCGCGGCGATCTTGGCCTGGTCGAGGATCGAGGTGATCCGGTCCGGCGGCGCGTCCGCGTCCAGGCACAGATAGGCCGCGCCGGCCCGGGTGACGGCGAGCATCGCGACCACCAGGTCGATGGAGCGGTTCACCCGCAGGCCGACGATGTCACCGGCGCCGACGCCGACGCCGGTCAGGTCGACCGCGAGCGCGCCGGCCGCCGACCACAGTCCGGCGTACGTGAGCGTGTCCCCGGTCGTCGCGTCCGTTACGGCCGGCTCGTTCGGACGCGCCGCGACCTGCGCCTCCACCAGGTCGTGGACGCCGTCGCCGCGCGCGCTGCGCGGGCGCTGGTCGGTCCACACCCGGCCGATGTGGTCCAGGCACTCCACGCGGCTGCCGGTGAATCCGGTCTTGCGCCAGCCGTCCGGTGGTGCCGTGCCGTCGGCCGGCCAGATCGAGTACTGCTCCTCATCGTTGACCACCACGAGGTGTGTCACCGCGCGCCCCCGTTCAGGAGTCGAACGATCTCGTCCATGAGCCCGTCCACGGTTGCCGTGTGGTGCAGTGCGGTGCCGTGGTGTGCGACGAACCGCAGCTGGCCCTCGCGCAGCTCGCCGGCGATGTCGAGCAGGTACGGCCAGCGGCCCTGCGGATCCTGGGCAGTGCCGGAAGGGTGCGCCGACGGCCGCAGGACCCGGGCGGCGGGCTGCCGGTCCCAGGAGCCGATCTCGCCCAGGTAGTTGAAGCTGACCTGCGGCCCGGCCGATCGCGCCATCTCCTCCCGTACCGCCGGATCGGGGTGTGCGTGGGTGAGTAGGCCGTGCCCGAGCCCGTGCATTGGCACCGCGCCGATCTGCGCGCGTAACTCGCTGGCGAGCTGCGGCAGGGATGGCGTTCGGCCCAGGCGTAGCCGGAGCGGGTAGAAGAACTGGAACCAGCCGACCGTCCGCGTCACGTCGACGTCGTGGCCGGGCGGCCCGTTGCGGCCCGGCGCGGCCAGCGCGACGGTCAGCTCGTCCCCGCCCTGCCATGCGGCGACCGCGACGGTGGTGGCAGCCAGCAGCAGGTCGCTGAGGCCGGTGCCGGCCGCGCGCGCCTCCGTGGCAAGCCGTGCGGTGACGTCGGCGGCGAGGATCCGGCGCACGCCGGCCCGGGATCCGAATCGGACGGCGGTGCCGGGCAGGTCGACCGGCAGTTCCTCGGCGCGGGCCTGCGCGCGCCAGAACGCGCGCTGGCCGGTCAGCTCCGGCGCGGTGGCCGCGTCCCGGAGCAGGCGCGCCCACGCGGCGTACGGCAGCGACGGCGGCGCCGGCCGGGCGCCGGGGTCGAGCACGTCCGCGAGGTCGTTCATGAGCAGCGTGCGGGAGAAACCGTCGATTAGCAGGTGGTGGCAGATGAGTAGGAGCCGGTCGGGCTGCCCGCCGGGCATCCGGAAATGGACGGCCCGCATCGGCGCCGCCGACAGCGACAGGCCTCGCTGTGCCGTATCCGCTATGTCCGCGGCGAGCCGGTCTGCCTTCTCGGCGTCGGCGTCGCGCAGGTCGTGCGTGTCGAACGGCACCGGCCCGGCGTCCGGGACGCTGATCTGCCGTCGCCGTCCGTCGCCGTCGGGGACCAGTCGCAGCCGCAGCGCGTCGTGCCGGCGGGCCAGTGCGGTCACCGCGCCGGACAGCTCGGCTGCGGTCACCGGCCGGAGCAGCTCCGCATGGTATGGATGGTTGAAGTGCCCGGGGCGGCTCAGGTGTGGCAGGATTTCGGTCAGGAACCACGCCTGCGCCGGGGTCGGCGGCACGTCACCAGCGACCACCGTCTCCCGTCTCCGTGGCTGCCGGGGCTCCAGGGCGGCGAGCCCGGCGACGGTCGGGTGGCGCAGCAGGTCGCCCGGGGAGAGGGACAGCCCGGCGGCGGCCGCCTCCGCGATCACCTGGACCACCTGCATGGAGTCGCCGCCTAGCTGGAAGAAGTTGTCGTCCGTGCCGACCCGGTCCACGTCGAGCACCCGCGCCCAGACACTGGCCAGCAGTGCCTCCGCCGGGGTGCCCGGCGCCCGGTAGGCGGCCTTCGCGGGTGCCGCCACGGCGGTCCGGACCAGGTCCGGTATCGGCGCGAACCGGCTGATCGGCTGGTCCGCGCTGTCCGCCATTCGATCCAGCAGCCCGGCCAGGTCGGCCGCCCACGCGGCCACGTCCGGCTCGTCGAGGTGGCCGGCGAACCGGCAGGCGCCGACCAGGCCGCCGTCCGCGCCGACCGTGACGGTGACGAACAGATCCATGTCGGTACGCCCGGCCGGCGCGGGCCCGAGCGTGAACCGCGCCCCGCCGCCGTGCCTTTCCCTGGACGGCGCGTCGAGCAGGCTCAGCATGGTCTGGAACAGCGGGTTGTGCCGGTCCCCGCGGGTCGCGCGCAGGGCCCGGACCACGTCCCCGAACGGCACGTCCGCGTTGGCCTGGGCTGCGCCGATGGCGCGGTGGGCGCGACGCAGCAGCTCTCGGACCGTCGGGTCGCCTTCCAGGTCGAGCCGCAGCGCCTGCGGGTTGTAGAAGCAGCCGACCATGCGGGCCAGCTCCGGCCGGGAACGCGTGCTCGCCGGCACGCCGACGACCACGGTGTCCTGCCCGTTCGCGCGCCGCAGCGCCAGACCTGCCGCAGCGAGCAGCGCCGCGTACCGCGTCACCCGCTCCGCCCGTAGCAGCGCGAACAGCGCGGTGGTCCGGTCGGCCGGCAGCCGCAGTGGTACCTGCCCGCCCGGCCCGGATTCGGCCCGGGCCCGGTACGCCGGCAGCGTGGACAGCGGTGGCGCGCCGCGCAGCGTGTCCGTCCAGTACGTCAGCCCCCGTTCCCGGTCCGCGGCACGCTCCGCCGCGCAGTGCTCCCCGAACTCGTGCCCAGAGCCGGCGGACGTGCCACGCCGGCCGGCGACCACGTCGTCGTACGCCGCGGCCAGATCGTCGAGGACGATCGTCACCGAGGTCGCGTCGAAGACGATGTGGTGCACGGCTACCAGCAGTACGGTCTCCCGATCGCTGAGCCGGACCGCGTGCAGCGCCAGCGGCGGCCCCGTGGTCAGGTCGAATGTCCGGACGCCGTGCTCGGCCGCGACCCGGTCGAACGCGGTGGCGCGCTGCGGCGCTGGCAGCCCGGACAGGTCGGTCCAGGCAGGCGCGGCGTGCAGGTCTTCGCGGACCACCTGCGCCGGGCCCTCCTCGACGATGATGGTGCGCAGCGCGCCGTGCCGGTCCAGCACCGCCCGGATCGCAGTCTCCAGCGCCGGCCGGTCGAGCGGCCCGGCGATCCGGATCGCGAACGGCACGGTGTACGCCGGGTCGCCCGGCGTCAGCGTCTCCAGCAGCCACAGCCGTTCCTGTGCGTGGGACAGTGGCCAGGATGCGGCTGGTGCCGCTGGACGTTTCTCGGCGCCTTGCCGGCGCCGGCGCATCCGCAGCCGTTGCAGGAACAGCCGCTGCTGCTCCGGGGTGAGCCCGGCCAGTTGCGCGGCGAGCGGGTCGCTCATCGGTCCTCCAGCAGCCGCGCGCGTACCCGGGTGAGGAAGTCGGCCACCGCCCGGCCGCTGGAGACCCGGTGGTCGAAGACCGCGGTCAGCGTCATCGGGCGGCCGGGCAGCGAGGTGTCCGCGCCGACGCCGACCGCGAGCGTCTGGTCCTGGTTGATCCGCGGCTGGAACTGTAGGACGTTCTGCCCGGACAGGTCGCTGACGGTGACGGTGGCGCCGGCGACGTCGTCCGCGTGGAGGCCGCGATCGTGGTACGCGGCGAGCAGGTCGAGCAGCTCCAGGGTGATCTGTTCCGGCCCGAGCCGGTCCGCGTGCTTGATCACCGGCACCCGCAGGCCGTGCCCGGCGTCCACCGCCACGCCGACGTTGATGTCGGTGTACTGCTCCACGTGGTCACCGGCGAATCGCGCGTTCAGCTCGGGGAACTCGGTCAGGGCGCCGGCCAGCGCGTGGATGATCAGTGCCAGCGGCAGTGGTGGCACGTCGCCCTCCGCCGGCGCCCGTTCGAGCGCGTCCGCGCCGAACGCGACGGTGAGCGCGCTGGCGAGCGCGGCGCCGCCCGCGTGCAGGCGGGCGATCTCGGTCTGCTTGGCCGGGCCGATCGGCGTGCGCCGCACCGCGGGCCTGGCGTCCGTCAGCTCCTGTGCGGTCCGGCGGACCATCGCGCCGGTGATGAGGCCGCGTCCCTGGAACAGGTCCGCGCTCAGGTCGAGCCGCCGCAGCTCGCGCAGGCCCTCGGCGGAGAAGCGGGGCCCGGTCACGGCCGGTGCGGTCTCGCCCGGGTCCGGTGCGGTCGCGGTCGCGACCAGCTCGTCCAGCGAGGGGAAGAGCAGCGCGATCGGCGCACCGGTGGGGACCACGTCGCCCTCGACGGCGAGCCGCCGCAGGTAGCCGGGGCCGGGTGACTCGATGACGGTGACCGCCTTGGTGGACTCGACCTCGAGCAGGTCGTCGCCGGCCGCGACCTGGTCGCCGTCGGCGACCAGCCAGCGGAGCACTTCGGCGGCGTCGTCGTTCGGGTTCTGCTTCGGCAGAATCACTTCAGCCGGCACTGTGCAGTACCTCCAGCGTCGCGGCGACGACCGAGTCGGCCGTGGGCAGGACCGCCCGCTCCAGCGAAGGGGCGGCCGGGATCGGAACCGGCGCGGCGGCGACCCGCGCCAGCCGGGGTGACCCGGTGACCGGACGCTCGGCGAGCTGGGCCAGGACCTCGGCACCGAAACCGGCGAAGCCCTGCCCCTCCTCGGCGACCACGATCGCACGGCTGCCGGCCAGCAGCGGGCGTAGCGGGCCCAGGTCGAACGGGAAGATCTGGGCCGGGCAGAGGACCTGGGCGAGCACGTCGTGTTCGGCGAAGAGCCGGTCGGCAGCGGTGAGCAGATCGTCGAGCATCCCGCCGTAACCGATGAGCGTGACGTCGGCGGTGGTGTCGTCCGCGGCCACCCGCACGGTCGGCAGCGCGTCCGCGGTCTGCCAGGCGATGAACCCGTCCGGCAGGCCCGCGCCGAGCCGTCGGCCGTAGAGCAGCTTGTTCTCCAGCACGACCGCGGGGTCGCCGTCCGCGTCCAGCAGTCCGCGGTAGACGGTGAGCGGGTCGAGCAGGCTGTGCAGCGCGGCGACTCGCAGACCGGGCACGCCGACGAGGTGCCGGTCGAGCGTCTGACTGTGCGTTGGCCCGTACCCGCGATGTCCGCCCATCGGGGTGCGCACGATCAGGCGGCCGGGCCCTGCGGCGCCGTAGACCGCGCGCAGCTTCGCCGCCTGGTTGATCAGCTGATCGGCGGCGAGCAGCACGAAGTCGCCGAACATGATTTCCACAAGTGCGCGCCGGCCGCCGAGCGCGAGCCCGGTGCCGACCCCGACGATCGCGGCCTCGGAGATCGGCGTGTTGCGAACCCGGCCGGGGAACCGCGTGCTCAGCCCGGCCGTGGCCATGAACGCGCCACCGTACGGATCCTCGACGTCCTCGCCGAGCAGCAGCATTCCCGGGTCCGCGTCGAGCAGCGCCTCGAGGCCGTCGCGCAGCGCGGTGACGACGCGCCGGCCGTCGGTGGCGGCCATCCGGTGGAAGCGCGCCGGCTCCGGGTCGGCCGGCCGGGCCAGTAGCACGGCGGGGTCCGGTATAGGCGAGGACCGGGCGGTCTCCACCGCCTGCGCCACCCGCTCGCGCGCGGCCCGGTCCAGCGCGGCGACGGTCTCCCCGCCCTGGTCCAGCGCCCGGCGCAGCGGGTCACGGGACCAGCCCGCGGCGATCCGCGCCGGATCGCGGTGGTCGTCGCCCTTGGAGTGCGGGGCCAACCGGTACGTGTCGATGATCAGCATCACCGGCCCCGCGCCGGAGCGGACCGTCCGGGCGGCGTGCGCCGCAGCGGCGGACAGCGCGGCCGGGTCCCCGGTACCGGATTCCACGACCGGGATGCCGAACGCCTCCGCCCGCCCGGCTGCGGTGCCGGCGGTGGTGGTGCGGGTATCGGTCGACTGCGCCACGCCGTTGCGCTCCAGGACCAGCAGCAGCGGCAGGCGCCAGAGCGCGGCCAGGTTCATCGTCTCGTAGAGCACGCCCTCGCCGAGCGTGCCGTCGCCGATGACCGCGACCGCGATCCCGGGGGAGGCGTCGAGCCGTCGCGCCATGCCGGCTCCGGCGGCGATCGGCACCAGGCCGCCGAGGATGCCGCCGGAGTAGAAGCCGTCCCGGTGCAGGTGCTGGCTGCCGCCGAGGCCGCCGCAGGCCCCGTCGCGGCGGCCCATGATCTCGGCGAACAGCCCTTCCAGGTCGTGCCCGGCGCCGAGGTAGTGCCCGTGACACCGGTGGTTCGAGAAGACGGTGTCGTCCCGGATCAGGACCTCGCCCAGCGTGGCGCCGACCAACTCCTGACCGATGCAGCAGTGCACCGTACCGGACAGTTCACCCTCGGCGAAGAGTTCGAGCAGCCGCTCCTCGGCCCGGCGAATCAGCAACGCCCGCTGCAGCAGCGGTGCGGCGGGAAGAACGGTCGCGAGCGCCGGCGGAAGCGGTGCGGTCACGGTGCCGTCCTCACTGCTCCGGCTTCGTGGCGACGAACGTGACGACCAGCGGCAGCGGGTCGCCGGGGAGCCGCCAGTACCCGTCCTCGCCCCGTACCATCGACGGGAATCGCTGCCGCATGTCGAACGGCAGCTCACGGAGCCGGTCGATGCGTAGGCCGGCGTTGATGAGCGCGGTCGACAGGCTGCCGACGGACCACCGCCAGAAATACTCGGTGTGCGGCTCGACCGGCTTGAGATCGGCGTAGGTCTTCGCGACCTCCATCCGATTCGGACCATCCTGGAACAGTGAGTAGGTGAGACGCAACTCTCCGTCAATCTCGGTGAAGAGCGGCAGCACCGGGTGAATTTCCACGATGCACACCTTGCCGCCGGGTTTCAGGTAGGAAGCGGCGATCTCGGCCCACCGGTCCAGGTCGTGCATGAACACGAGCGCGCCGTAGCTGGTGAAGACGATGTCGAACTTCTCGTCCAGCTGCCCCGGCAGCTCGAAGATGTCGCTGCGGATGAATCTGGTGTCCAACCCCAGCTCGGCCGCGATCGCACGGGCGTTCTCGATCGCCTCGTCGGACAGGTCGACGCCGGTGGCGCTGGCGCCCAGCCGGCTCCACGACATCGTGTCCAGTCCGAAATGGCACTGCAGATGTAGAAGCGATTTGCCGGTGACGTCACCGACTTCCTCGATTTCGATTCTCTGCACCGTGTTGCGACCGTTCTTGAAAGCGTCGACACCATAGAATTCAGTGTCGAGGTGCTCTTTTACGCGCAGATTCCACCCGTTTCTGTTGGCGGTTACGCATTCGTCGAGGGAAGGGGTGACATCCGCGTCGGTAGTGGTCATGAAATGATCACCCTCGTTAGTCGCCGTTGTCAGACCAATGCAATCTAACCGGCCGATCTGGACCCGTCAATGGTGTCCGGATGGCCCGATTTCGTAGTGTTGGCGACGACTCTGTGGGTGATGTCGGCGGATGCCGGACACACCTCCATGCATCCGCTATGGTCAATTCCTCAAAATTTCGCGACCTCGTCCGGATCCTTTCGCGGACCCGGTAGTCATGGCATAATTCCCGACGTCGTGCATTCGATCATCGGTTTTTTCGTGCCATGGGATTTGCTGCCGGCCGACGCATTCGAGGGATTTTAATGATCGACGGTGCAACCGAAGTCGACGACGGTGACCTTCTTTCGGTGTCGCCCGCCCAGGAATCGATGTGGTTTGCCCTGCAGCTCACCCCGGGCCCGGCCTACCACGTGCCGTACCGGGTCCGGCTGGACGGCCCGCTCGACCCCGGCGCGCTGCGCGCCGCCCTCGGCGACCTGGTCGCGCACCACGATGCGCTGCGGGCCACGTTCACGCTCACCGGCACCGAGCTGCGGCAGCGGGTCCGGCCGGCCAGCGCGTTCACACTGCCGGTCACCGACCTCGTCGCACTGCCGCCCGGCACCGCGACGGCGCGCGCGCAGGAGCTGGCCCGGGCGCCGTTCGACCTGGCCGGCGGCCCACTGCTGCGGGCCGAGCTGCTGCGGTCGGCGCCGGACCGGCACGAGCTGATCCTGGTCATCCACCACCTCGTCTTCGACGGTGGCTCGGCGCGGGTGTTCTTCGCTCAGCTCGCCGAGGCGTACGCGGCCCGCGCCGCGCACCGCACCCCGCAGCTGCCACCGCACCCCGCGGCGTACCCGGACCTGATCGACGCCCAGCGCACCCGTCCGAGCGGCGCCGACCTCGCGTACTGGCGGGACCGCCTGCACGACGCGCCACCGCCCCTCACCCTGCCCGGCTCCCCGGCCCCGGGCACCCCGGACGGTCTGCACCGTGTGCGCCTCACCCCGGACCTGGCCGACCGGGTCCGGGCCGCCGGCCGCCGGCACCGGTGCACGTCGTTCATGACCATGCTCGCCGCCTTCGCGGTGCTGCTTCGCACGCACACCGGCCGCACGGACGTGGTGATCGGGTCACCGGCCGCGGACCGCCGGCGTCCCGAGACCGCGCACGCGGTCGGCCTGTTCGTCAACATGCTGCCGTTGCGCGTGACGATGACCGGCACGCCAGCCTTCGCGGATGTTCTCGCCGGGGTACGGGACGCGGTGCTGGACGGATTCGATCACCAGATCCCGGTCGAGGACGTCGTCCAGGAGACGGGCCCAGCCCGCGGCGCCGGACGCAGCCCTCTCTTCCAGGCCGTGTTCTGGTTGCATCCGGCGCAGGCCGAGCCGCCGGCCCTCGGCGACTGCCGCACCACCGTGGAGGAGATCTTCACGGGCGCTGCCAAGTACGACCTGACGCTCGGCGTCCGCGAGACCCCGGACGGCACGGTCTGCGACTTCTTCTACCGGGGTAGGGTGCTGGATCCGGCCGGCGCGGACCGGCTCGCCACCGCGTACCTGCGGCTCCTCGGCGCCCTGACGAGCCCGGACGCGGTCCTTCCAGGCCTGCCCACACCGGCCTCGACGGCCGCAACGACCACGGCCACGCCGGTCGCGGAGCCGGCCGGACCCCTTGCCGGCCGGATCGCCGAGGTCTGGCGCGAGGTGCTCGACGTGCCGGTCGTCGGTCCGCAGGACAACTTTTTCGACCTCGGCGGCCACTCCCGGCTGATGCTGCGCGTGCGGGGCCTGCTCGCCGAGAGGCTCGGCGCCGAGGTGTCCATGCTGGACCTCTTCGACCACCCGACCGTCGCCGCGCTCGCCGGTCACCTGGCCGCCACCGCACCACCGCAGACGTCCGGCGACGATCCCGCGGAGCGCCGCCGCGCCGGCGCGCTCCGCCTCCGACAGGCGAAGGGGCAGCAGGAATGAGCGGGCTTGCGAGCGAATCATCGGCTCAGCGTCGAGGTGAGTCCGACATGACGCGGGCACCGAGCCGGCTGGGTACGTTCGTGGCGCTCTGGCTGGCCGAGCTGGTGTCGCTCACCGGCACCGCGATGACCGGCTTCGCGCTCGGCGTCTGGGTCTACCGGACCACCGGATCCGCCACCCACTTCGCCGGCGTCGTGACCGTCCTCTACCTCCCGCAGGTGCTGGTCACGCTGGTCGGCGGTGTGCTCGCCGACCGGTACAGCCGGCGCCGGCTGATCCTGCTCGCCAACGCGGGCGGCGCTGCCGTGCTGGCCGCGCTGGCCGTCCTGGTCGCGGCGGATGCGCTGAGCGTGGCGCTGGTGTACGCGGTTACGTTCCTGGTCGCCACCTGCGGCGCCATCCAGTACCCAGCGTTCGCCTCCTCCGTACCGCAGCTGGTCCCGGAACGTCTGCTGCCCCGCGCGAACAGCATGGTGCAGATGGCGAACGCCTCCTCCCGCCTGCTCGCCCCGGCGCTGGCCGCCGGGCTTCTCCCGCTCGTCGGAATCCTCGGCGTGGTCCTCATCGACCTGGTCACGTTCGCCGCGATGGTGGCCGTCCTGGTGGTGATCCGGATCCCGCAGCCGGCCGCAACCGGACAGGCCACCGGCGTCCGCCGGATCCTCAGCGATGTCGCCGCCGGTTGGGCCTACATCTCCCGCGAACGCGGCCTGCTGATCCTGCTCGGCTTCTTCTCGATCGCCAACATCGCCGCCGGCTTCACGCTCGCGCTGTTGCCCCCGCTGGTCCTGGAGTTCGGCACGCAGGCCGACCTCGGTTTCATCCTCTCCGCCGAGGGCCTGGGCTGGCTCGCCGGCGCCATCCTCATGATCGTCTGGGGCGGGCCGCGCCGCCGCGTCCACGGCGTGCTCGGCGCCGGCATCGTCTTCGGCATCGGCATCGCGGTGCTCGGCGTGCGCGCCGCAGTCCCGGTCGTCGCGGCCGGCGTGCTCGTCTACGCCCTGGCCCTGCCGGTGATCAACGCCTGCAACGCGACGATCTGGCAGGCCAAGGTGCCGGCCGACATGCTCGGCCGCGCGTTCGCGACGCTCCGCGTGGTGGCGCTCGCCTCGGTGCCGGTCTCCGCGCTCACCGCCGGGGTCCTGGCCGACGCGGTCTTCACGCCGCTGCTCGGCGAGGAGCGCGGCATCGCCGGCCTGCTGATCACCGTCGGGATACTGCCGATCGCGGCCGGCGTCGCCACCTACCTCTCCCGTCACGTCCGCGACCTCGAACGCGAGCCGGCCCCGGCCCCGGCCCCGACAGCGGGAGCGGGCCGATGACGACCGCGTCGGACGAGCTCACCGGCCTGGAGATCGCCGTGATCGGCATGGCCGGCCGCTTCCCCGGCGCACCAGACTGCGCGCGTCTCTGGGAGACGGTCCTGGCCGGACGGGAACGGATCACCCGCACCGATCCGGACGGGCCCGGCCACGTCGCGGCCTGGGGACGGCTGGACGACATCGACCGGTTCGACGCGGCCTACTTCGGATACTCGCCGCGTGACGCCGCGCTGCTCGATCCGCAGCAGCGGATCTTCCTGGAAACCGCGCAGCACGCGCTGGAGCACGCCGGCCACCACAACGGCGACCGTGCCCGGGTCGGCGTCTACGCGGGCGGCAGCATCAGCACGTACCTGCTGCGCAACCTGCTCGGCGGCACCACCAACGCCGGCTACGGCGAACTGATCATCGCCAACGACAAGGACATGCTCGCGTCCCGGGTCTCCTACCACCTCAACCTCACCGGGCCCAGCGTGGCCGTGCAGACGGCCTGCTCGACCTCGCTGGTCGCGGTGCACCTGGCCGGGCAGGCGCTGCTGGCCGGCGAGTGTGAGATCGCGATCGCCGGCGGCGTCTCCATCCAGCCGCCGCAGGGCGGGTATCACCCCGAGCCCGGCGGGGTGCTGTCCCCGCGCGGAGTCTGCCGGCCGTTCGACGCCACGGCCGACGGCATGGTCCCTGGCAGCGGCGCGGCCGCCGTGGTGCTCAAACCGCTGGCTGACGCGGTCCGCGACCACGACACCGTGTACGCGGTGATCGCGGCCACCGCGGTCAACAACGACGGCGGCGACAAGGTCGGCTTCACCGCACCCCGGATAGACGGGCAGGCCGAGATGATCCGGACCGCGCAGCGGCTGGCCGGCGTCGATGTCACACGGATCGGGTACGTCGAGGCGCACGGCACCGCCACCCCGCTCGGCGACCCGATCGAAGTCGCGGCGCTGACCAGGGCGTTCCGTGCCGCTACCGACCGGACCGGGTTCTGCGCGCTCGGGTCGGTCAAGGCGCTGATCGGTCACCTGGACGCGGCGGCCGGTGTCACCGGTCTGATCAAGACGGTGCTCGCGCTCCGCGCCGGCGTGCTGCCACCGAGCCCGTACCTCGGCGGGATCAACCCGGAGCTGTCCCTCGCGGACAGCCCGTTCTACCTCCCCACGGTCCCGAAGCCGTGGCCGGGTGACGGGCCGCGGATCGCGGCGGTCAGCTCGATCGGCATGGGCGGAACGAACGCGCACGCGATCCTTCGGCAGGCACCCGAGCCCGCGGCCCGGCCGGGTCGGCGGCACCGATGGCACGCGATCGCGGTCTCCGCCCGGTCGGGGGAAGCACTGGACCGGATGCGCGCCGACCTGGCCGACCGGTTGACGCCCGGCGACGACCTGGCCGACGTGGCGTTCACGCTGCACGCCGGGCGGCCACGGGAGGCGTACCGCGCGATGGTGGTGGCCGAGGACCCGGCCGGTGCCGCCGCAGCGCTCCGCAGCGGCGGGCGGCAGGCGCACGAGCCGGCCGGCGACGTACCCGTGATGTTCCTGTTCCCGGGGCAGGGTGCGCAGCGCCCGCGGATGGGACACGGGCTGTACCAGACGGAACCCGTCTTTCGAGCCGCCCTGGACGAGGTCGCCGGGCTGGCCCGCGCGCACGGCCTACCGTTGCTGGACCTTCTGTTCGACGACGCGCCGGAGGCCGCAGCGCGCCTGACGGACACCAAGATCGCGCAACCCGCGCTGTTCGCGGTGGAGTACGCGCTGGCGCGCCTGCTCGAATCGTGGGGGATCAGGCCGGCCGCGATGCTCGGGCACAGCGTCGGCGAGTACGTAGCTGCCACTCTGGCCGGCACCTTCTCGCTGCCCGACGCGGTGGCGCTGGTGGTGACGCGCGGGCGGCTGATGGCGGGCCTGCGGCCCGGGGCGATGTTCGCCGTCGCCGTCGCCGCGGACGAGCTGCCGACGCTGCCCGACGGCGTCTGGCTGGCGGCGGACAACGCCCCGGGCAGTTGCGTCGTGGCGGGCGAGCCCGGCCCCGTCGATGCGTTCGCGCAACGGCTGGCTCGCGACGCGGTCCCGACCCGGCGGCTCGCGGTCTCGCACGCGTTCCACACGCCGATGGTCGCGCCCGCACTGGCCGAGCTGGCCGAGGCGGTGGCCGGGGTGGATGCGTGCCCACCGCAGATCCCGATCGTGTCCTGCCGAACCGGACGGTGGATCACCGCAGCGGAGGCCGCCGACCCGGGTTACTGGGCCGGGCAGGCCGCCGAAACGGTGCGATTCCGGCCGGGGCTTCGCACGCTGCCGGACGGCATCCTTCTCGAGGTGGGCCCGGGTATGGCGCTGACCGGCTTCGCCGCCGGCCGCACCGCGCTGCCCACGCTCGGCCGCACGGCTCCCGGCGACGATCCGGATGGCGAGGAGAAAGCCCTGGTCACCGCGCTCGGCCGGCTCTGGCTGGCCGGCGGCACCATCGACTGGACGACCTTCCACGGTCCCAGCGCCGGCCGGGTGCCGCTGCCCGGCTACCCGTTCGCGTCGCACCGGCACTGGATCGCGCCCGGTGTTCATGCGGAGACGCCGCGCCCGGCCGGTTCCGACATGGCGGACCCTCCGGCCGAGTCCGCCGACGACGTGACGGTCCGGCTGCGGCGGGTCTTCGCGGAGCTGCTGGGCCTCGCCGGAGTCGGCGACCACGACGACTTCTTCGAGCTCGGCGGCACGTCGTTCCTGGCCACCCGGGTCGTCGCGGTCGTCAACGACGAGTTCGCGGTACGCCTGAGCTCCGGGGACCTCTTCGACGCGCCGACCGTCGACACCCTGGCCGACCTGGTCTGGCAGCAGCTGACCGAGGCGGACGCTGAGTTGCTCGAGGAGATCAGGCGGCTGTCGCCGCAGGAGGTCCGCGCGGTCCTGGGCGACGATGACGGCCGCGGCTGAGCGCGCCGTCGCCCGGCACCTCGTGCCGTTCGGCGAGCGGTGGGCGATCTGGCGGTGGGTGGCGCTGCGCGGCGCGGGCATGCCCGTCGACTGGCTCGCCCGGCTGAGCCGCCCGGGGCTCGCGGACCTCGGCGAGCAGGAGTTCGCGCGGGCCGGCGCGGAACTCGCGGCGGACCTGCGCGCGCTCGCGGCCGAACCGGCGCTGCGGGAGGCGATCACCTGGCAGAACCGGCACGCGCTCCGGACCGGGGTGGACGTGATGCTGGCCTCGCCGGGGCGCCGCTCCTCGAAATACCGGCAGAAGGAGGCGCTGGTCGCCCGCTACCTGCAGCGCTACTGCGCGAAGAATGACACGATCGGCTTCTTCGGACCGGTCGGCTGGGCGACAATCCGCGATGACGGGCCGGCCATCACGGTACGCCCAGGAGCGGGCCTCGTCGCGGACCGGACGACGTACCTCGAGGGCTGGTGCGCGGACGAGATCGCGGCCGTGATCGCCGCGGACGAGCAACTGCGGCCGTGGCTGGCGCCGCGGATCCCGCCGTTCCTGCGCCTGGACGGCGATCAGCTGCACCGACCGCTCGCCCCGCCGCTGACGCTCCCGCCGGACGAGGCTGCGGTCCTCGCCCGCTGCGATGGCGTGACCCCGGCGCACGCGATCGCCTCCGCGCTCGCCGGCCACGACTTCGGCACACCCCGGGAGGTCGTCCAGGTGCTGCACCGGCTGGCCGCCGCCCGCCGGATCGTCTGGGGCCCGCAGATCGCCGCCGACGACCCCAACCCGATCCGCGCGCTGTGGGACCTGCTGCGTCCCCTGCCGGCCGGGCCGTCGCGGCAGCACGCCGAATCCGTTGTAGAAGGGCTGGCCGAGCGGCACCGGGCCGTCGCCGCCGCCACCGGCGACCCGGATCGGCTCGGCACCGCGCTCACCGCGCTGGAGGAGTGGTTCACCCAGGTCACCGGGGCGGCCTCCACCCGCAACCACGGCCAGTTGTACGCCGGTCGCACGCTGGTCTACGAAGACTGTCGCCGCGACCTCGACGCGGAAATCGGTCCGGAGCTGCTGGCCGGCCTAGCACCCCCGCTGGAACTGCTGCTCACCTCCGCCCGCTGGTTCACCGAGCGAGCGTTGGCGCTCTACCGCCGAGAGCTTCTTGCGCTGCACGACCGGCTCGCCGCCCGGCACGGCCCCGAGGTGCCGTTCGAGAACCTCTGGTTGTACGCCCAGGACCTGGTCTTCCGGGACGCCGGCGACGCGTTCGACGTCCTCGCCACCGAGGTTCGGCAGCGGTGGGCCACCGTGCTCGCGAGCGCGCCCGGCCCCCACTACGCCTCCGCCGACCTGCGTGACGCCGTCGACCGTGTCTTCGCCACCACCGTCACCACGCCCGGCATCACCCGATACTGCTGCCCCGACGTGATGATCGACGCCCCGAGCGCCGGCGCGATCCGGGCCGGCGAGCACCGGTTCGTCCTCGGCGAGCTGCACGCCGGCTTCAACACGCTGACCTCCGCGTTCTTCGCCCGCCAGCACCCCGCGCCGCACGAACTGGCCGACGCGGTCGAGCACGATCTGCCGGACCCCCAAATCGTCGCGGTCTTCTCCCGCGAGGTGCCGTCCCGCATGATGCGCGGCCTGGTCGCCCCGCGCGACCTGCGCATCCTCTACGCCCAGGACAGCTGCGGGGTGGCGCCCGAGGTCGCGGTGCCGGTGAGCTCACTGGTCGCCACGCGTACCGGCGATGAACTGATGATCTCCAGCCGGGACGGCCGGATCACGTTCGAGAGCATGGTCTTCTTCGGCGAACTGGTCATGGTCCGGGCCCATCGCGCGTTCGGCGTGTTCGCGCCGGCCCCGCACACACCCCGGCTGACCGTCGACCGGCTCGTCGTCGAACGCGAGACGTGGCGCTTCGCCCCGCGCGACCCGGCCTTCGCGTGGATCGCCGGTGAACACGAGCGGTTCCGCGCCGCGCGACGCTGGCGAGAGGACCGGGGCCTTCCCCGGTACGTCTTCGTCCGCACCGCCCGCGACGCCAAGCCGCTCTACGCCGACTTCGACTCACCGGTGCTGATCGACCTGCTCAGCCGTGCCGTGCGGCGTGCGGCCGACGACGGCGAGGACGTGACGATCAGTGAGATGCTCCCCGGCCCGGAGCACGCCTGGCTGCCGGACGCGCAGGGCCGTCGCTACACGAGCGAGCTACGCCTGGTCGCCATCGCCCGCCCGTGAACCTGTCGGACCGCATCGGCGATCCCGCCGACCACGACGAGCAGAAGCTGGACGGCGTGGTGCTGACCCGTGGGCGCCCCGCCGCTGGACGTCACGTGAGCCGAGCGGCGAACTCCGGCACCGTGGGGGCGTCGAAGATCCAGCGGGCCGGGACCTCCACGCCGAAGGCCTCGCTGATGCGTAGCGCGGCCGACACGGCGAACAGTGAATGCCCGCCCAGCTCGAAGAAGTCCCGGTCGCCGGCCGCCAGTTCGCGCTGCTCGTCCGGCCCGCAGCCGAGCACGTCGGCCCAGATCGCGGCGATCCGGCCTCGTACCCCCTGGTCGTCCGGGTCCTCGGCGACCGCCGGCGCGGCCGCGGCCAGTCCGGCCAGCGCGTCCGGGTCGACGCCACCGGCGCCGGTGCGCGGTAGCCGGGGCACGACCACCACGCCGCCGAGGGGCTGCCGGCCGGTTGATGTCGCCCGGGTGCGGCGCAGCAGGACCGCGGGCACGATCGTGGCACCCGGTGCGGGCACGACCACCGCCACTCGGCGGCCGTCGACCATGGTGACGGCCGCGTCCGCCACGTTCGGCTCGGCGCTCACGGCGTCGGCCGGTGACGCCGCCAGCTCCAGGTCACCGTCCGGCGTGACCCGGGCGACCTCGTCACCGAGGAACACCCGTGCGCCGCGCCGGTCCCCGAACGGATCCGGGCGGAACCGGTCGGCGGTACGCGCCGGATCTCCCGCGTAGCCGATCGCCAGTCCCGCGCCGGTCAGGCACAATCGTCCGGTGTGCCCGGCGGGCATCAGCCGTCCCAGGTCGTCGACGGTATAAGCCCCGGCGCTGCCGACGGCGGGCTCCGAGGTGTGAGTAGACGTCGTGCCGTTGACCGGGTAGCCCGCCTCGACCGGGCCGGCGAGGCAGTGCACGGGAAACGGGAGCCGGACCCGGTCGCGTCCGGCGACCACGGCGGCGCGCAGCCGCGAACCATGTGCCGCGGCCCAGACTCCCAGCTCCGCGACGTCCGCGCCGCCCGCGAAGGCCACCGTGGCCCGCATCCTCGCGGTCTCCGCCTGCAGGACCGCGCCGGAGAACAGCGCGGCGCACACCTCCAGCAGCCAGGCCGCCGGTCCGGCCGCGCGCCAGGCCACGACATCGGCCGGTGTGAGCCCGGGCAGCGCGGCGGCGCGCCCGGCGAGGTCCGCGAGGGCGGACCGGGGGAGTACGACCGGCGCCGGCGGGGAATCCTCACCCGCCGCGTCCAGCAGCACGGCTGCGGAGGTCGCCCTGACCACACTCGGCAGCACCGGTACGTCCGGCGCGTCATCGGCGTCCACCATGGGCAGGCGAGCCGGCCACGCCCCGGTGGCGTCCGAGCCGGCCAGCAGCATCGTGGCACCGGCCCGATCGGCCAGCGCGACTCGTCGCTCCTGCGGCGACTCCGGGTCGAGCAGCAGGCAGGCCGCACCGGTCCGCAGGATCCCGAGCAGCCCGGCGGCCGTCCTCGGCGCGGCCTCGGCGTGCAGCGCCACCACGGTTCCCCTCACGCAGCCGGCCGCGCCGAGCGCGTCGGCCACCCGCCACGCCCAGCGGTCCAGCTCACTCCAGCTGACCTCGCGCGTGCCCGCGTCCACCGCGACCGCGTTCGGTGCGGCGGTCGCACGCTCCGCGACGACCGTGCTCAGATCCGGATGCCCGCGCCCGGCAGCGGGTCTGATCACCGCGCGCGCCACCTGCCCCGCCGGCAGCGCCGCGAGGTCCGCGAGCGGTCGGTCCGGGTCGGCCGCAATCGCGGTCAGGATCTCGTGCAGATGCTCCGCGTAGCCGGCGACCGCCCCGGCCGGGAACCGGGACTCGTCGTGCAGCAGCTTCAGCAGGACCGCGCGTTCCGCGAAGACCTGCAGGACCAGCGGGTAGTTCGGCTGGCGCAGCAGCCGGAAACGCCGGTCCGTCCAGGCACCTCCCTGCGCCCGCAGGGCCGCGTCGAGCAGGAAGTTCTCGTAGACCACGAGCGTGTCGAACAGGCGCTCGCCGGCCGCGGCCGCGTCCCGCTGGATCTCCATCAGGGACGCGTGCTGATGGTCGCGGACCCGTACCGCCTGCCCGCGCAGCGCGACGAGCAGCTCCCGGACGGTCGACGAGGCGTCGACCCGGGCCCGTACCGGCAGGGTGTTGAGCATGAGGCCGATCATCGTGTCCGATCCGGGCACGGTGTCGCGCCGCACCGACCGTACCGCTCCGAAGACGACGTCCTCCCGGCCGTCACAACGGCCGATCAACGCGGCCCAGGCCGCCTGCATCACCGTGTTGAGCGTGCAGCCGCACTCGCGCGCCACCTCACGCAGCCCCGCGGACAGATCCTCCGTCAGTTGCAGGTCGTGCTCGGCGTGCCGGACGCCGGAGGCTTCGCCCCGATCTCCGGCGATCAGCGTCGGGCCCGGAAGGTCGGTCAACATCGCGCGCCAGAAGTCACGCTCGGCCGTACCATCCCGCGTGGACAGCCAGTCGATGAACGCGCGATAGGGCACGACCGGCGGCAGGTCGGGGGCCGTGCCGGTCCGCAGCGCGTCGTACGTGGCGAAGACCTCCCGCAGGAGCAGCAGCAGCGAACGCCCGTCCAGCACCGAGTGGTGGAACGTCAGCAGGAACCGCACCCCATCCGCTTCCCGGCGAACGGCACCGCGCACCAGCGGCAGCTGATCCACCCGGAACCCGCGCGCCCGATCCGCACGCAGGAACGACTCCCAGTCCCCGGCCACCACTGTGATCGGGAACGGCATCGGCGGATACAGCTCCTGACGCACCTCGCCGTCCCCGCCGATCCGGAACGCGGTCCGCAGGGCGTCGTGCCGGTCCGCCGCCCGCTGCCATGCCGCCGCGAAGAGATTGGCGTCCAAATCAGACTCCAGGGCGCAATCCAGCTGTACGACGTCGAGGCTCGGCCCGCCCGCGAGCGGGCTGTCCGCGACGATGCCCAGCTGCATGGGGGAGAGGGGGTAGGTATCGATCGGGCCGTCGGCCACGGCGGTCCTCCCGGAGGTCTGCGTCAAGAATACGTATCGATCCCCATGATCGGCAGCGACTGCCGTGTTGCCTCAGCGATTTACCACAGCTTTCGCCCGTGGTGCGGCCGGCAGCTGTCGTACGGCGCCGATACGGTGCTGGCATGGTCACCGTCGCTGACGTGCGGGCGCTGGCGCTCACGCTGCCCCGCACCACCGAGCACCTGGTCCGCGACCGGGTGAAGTTCCGGGTTGGCGCGATCGTCTACGTGGCGTTCTCCCGTGACGAGACGACGATGGGTTTCGCATTCCCCAGAGAGGAACGCGCCGCCCTGGTGGCCGCCGAGCCGGAGCTGTTCTTCCTGCCGGGTGCGGCCGACTTGCGTTTCCAGTGGGTCTGCTGCCGCCTCGACCGCCTCGAACACGACCGCATGGCCGAGCTGGTGTGCGAGGCGTGGCGGATGGTGGTGCCGAAGTTCCTTGCCCGTCAGCGACTGGGCGGGTGACCGGGCCGGCAGCCCCGTTTACCAGGCTCTAACTTCTTGTGAACAAGCCATCCTTGCCCCATTCCGGACACGTACCTGACCACAGGCCCGACGGAGTCATGTAGGCAGCGCGTGGCGTGCCGGACGCCGACCGGGTGCGGTCTGACCATTGTGACGGCGCCCGACCCGGGTTGACATTGTCGCATGCTATGACTCATCTTGTTGATACGAAGCTTGCGACATTCGGAGGTGGTGGGATGCGACAGGCAGATCGCACGGAGGCCAGGCGGTGGCTGGCCCGGCACGGCCTGGCCGACGTCGAGCCGTCCCCGCTGCTCGCGGCGCGGCTGGCGGTGCGGCGGCGTGCCAAGCTCGCCGACAGCCTCCTGCTGACCGCGTTCCTGCTCGGCGCGGCACTCACGCACGCGTTCCGACTCACCTACGCCACGTCCTCCCGGCTGCCACTGCTGGCGCTGACGGCGTTGGTGGTCGGGTTGCTGGTGGCGCAGTGGCTGCTCGGCTGGCGGGTGCGGCGCGTCGACCAGCGGGCCGGCGCGCAACTGTCCCGACGGGTCGCCCACTCGGTCAAGCTCGGCTGGCCAGCGGTGCTGGGCTGGCCGTACGCCGTCTTCGCGGTCGCCGCCTTCACCAGCGCCGTGCTGCTCGCGGTGAGCGTGCTGCCGGTTTCGGACTCCGGCTTGCGGTACGGGGCGTTCGTCGTGCTGATCGGCCTCGCCGGCGCCGGCGCTGGCACTATCATGCAGCTGCGCCAGGTGCTGGCGAGCCCGGCCGTGGCGGAGGACGAGGCGTCGCTCACCGCCGATGTCATCATGCGGGTCGAGGACGCCCGCACCCTCGTCACACCCAGCCTGGTGTGGTCGCTGCCGGCCATCTTCCTGTACGGGGAATCGCTCGGCTGGTGGAACGCGGTTTCGCTGGTGCTCGTGGTGGCGGGCGCTCTCGCGCTCGGCCTGATCCAGACCCGCACCGCGGGTGCCGGGACGGCGGCACGGCGAGCCATGGCCACCCGATGATCGTCATCGACGTGGCGTCGCCGACGCCGCCGTACGAGCAGCTCCGGGCCCAGCTCGCGAGGCAGATCCGGGACCGCTCGCTCGCCGTCGGCACGAGACTGCCGACGATCCGCCGGCTCGCGGCCGACCTTGGCCTCGCAGTGAACACCGTCGGTCGGGCGTACCGGGAGCTGGAGGAGGCCGGGCTGATCGAGACCCGCGGACGGGCCGGCTCGTTCGTCTCGGCCGCCGGCGAGCAGGCCCGCGAGCGGGCCCGCCTCGCCGCCCGCGACTACGCGGCGGTCATCACCAGTGTCGGCATCGATCCCTCCGAGGCGATCCGGATCGTCGAGGCGGCACTGGGCCATGCTCCGACACCATAAAGGTCCGGGCAGTCGCCATTCGACTGCATGTCTTTCTGCTGCTACAGCGCCCCCTCCTTCCACGAAAGCTCCATTGGGATATCTGTTTGTTCAGGTGAACGCCTCTATGGGTGTCGGTCAGTAGTTGCCGGTAGCGGCCAGTCCGCAGGCTCAGCCGCCCGCGATGGTCGGCTGGTCTCTGGTCACTCCGTCAGGTACGGATTGGGTCTGCGCTGCTTGTACGTGACGTGGAAACCGGGCACAGCGTGAAGGGCTGCGATGTCGTCGATCTATGCGCAGGCCGCAGCGGAACGATCACCTCGATGGCCGTGCCCGCTTCCTGGCCAGCCATGCCCGCCGGTCGCACATGGAAATAGCTGATCGGCGCCTCTGGTCATCCGGCCGGCCACTGGCCAGCACTGACGTCGGCATCACGCCTGGCGCAAACGGCTGGCTGGCTGCCGTGCGCGGGGATGTGGCCCATGTCGATGTTTCGGCAGCCCGGACCGGGGCGTCGAGAGCGTTTTCCCAGGGAGTGACATGATGAGTCGCACGCGGCGGCGGGGCCGCATACTGAGTGCGCATGGGATCCAGTCGTCGGGTCAGGTACGCTCCTGGCTAGCCTGGCCTCCACCACCGTTCGCGTCTAGTCGGTTCGGGAGCTTGCGGTGTCGCAGGATAGGAACAGAGGCATCGCCACGTTGACCGATGTCGCTCGCGAGGCGGGCGTGTCGCTGGCCACGGCTTCGCGCGCCCTCAACGGCAGCAGCCGCCGAGTTCGCGAGGAAATGCGGCAGCGAGTGCTAACCGCCGCAGGCAAGCTCGCGTATGCGCCCAACGCTCCCGCGCAGGCGATGGCTCGAGGCAGCACCAACGTCCTTGGTCTGCTTGTCCACGACATTGCCGATCCATACTTCTCCTCGATCGCCACCGGGGTGATGCGCGCCGCGGAGAAACAGAATCTCGTCGTGACGATCTTCAACACATGGCGGCGGCCAGACCGGGAAGCCGAGTACGCGAGAACCCTGCGTGGTCAACGCGCACGCGCTCTCATCGTGGCGGGTTCACGCGTAGACGACCTTGTGGCGCAGGAACAGTTGGAGCACGAACTGGTGGAGTTCGAGTCGGCTGGTGGCCGAGCTGTGTTCATCAGCCAGGGACGGTTACGGTTCGACACGGTCGTGCTCGAAAATCGATCCGGCGCCCGTCTCCTGGCTGAAAAACTGACGGAGTTGGGTCATCGGAGATTCCTGGTGCTGGCGGGGCCATCCAAGTTGCGCACCTCGACCGACCGGGTCCAGGGCTTCCGGGAGGGACTCGCCCGTCACTCCATCCAGTTGTCGAGGGATCAGGTGCTTCGCGGCGAATTCACCCGGGACGGGGGCTTCGAGGCCATGACCAGAGCCCTTGACCTTGGACTGGCTCCCGACTGTGTCTTTGCGGTGACTGATGTGATGGCGGTGGGAGCGATGG
The DNA here is from genome assembly GCA_005402585.1 of Micromonosporaceae bacterium KJ-029. Taxonomy (GTDB): domain Bacteria; phylum Actinomycetota; class Actinomycetes; order Mycobacteriales; family Micromonosporaceae; genus Micromonospora. The sequence goes on from BIFP01000071.1 coordinate 118,105, forward strand.
CGGCATGCCGTCAACGGGGCGTCCGCGTGCCCGAGGACCTCGCCGTGGCAGGCTTCGACGACATCGCCACCTTGCGGGATGTGACACCGAGCCTCACGACTGTCCAGATGCCGCTCGACGACGTCGGCGCAATGGCTTTCGAACTGGTCGCCGCCGAACGGGCGGACCGGCCACGACTACGGCGTGTCAAGGGTCAAGTGATTCTCCGTGACAGCACGGCTCGCCCCACGTGACGATACTGCCCCCGCCGGTTGCCGCGGGTTGGCGTCAGTGAAGCGCTGACGGCCTCAACGAGGCGGACGTTGCGCAGTGACCTCTGCGGTAAGCGCTGTCCGGTCAAGTTCTGATCGGCCATGCCGCTGACTGCCGCGGTAGACGACATGCTGACCGTCTCGCGGGTGGCGTTTGTTCAACCGCGGGAGCCTGGTGGCCGAGGTTGGCCGGCTGGTGGTGCTGGCATTGTCCGCGTCCCGGGCTGGGTCGACGCGGCCGGGTCCGCCTCGCCCCGGCGGCCCACCCCCTGCCGGGGCTGGCGCGGTGATCCAGGGGACCCCACTCCGGACGGCCCGCGGCCACGCCCCCGAGGCTCAGATATATCCGCGACTATCGATTAACGGGCAGGGTCTGGGCGTCCGAGATCCGCCGTACGTGATCGAGGCTAGACGGCCGTGAGCTTCTGGGATACCTTGTGCCGGCTGACACGGAAAGCGCTTACCAAGGAGGTAGGACGCGATGAACCACCACCTCAGAAGGGTCCTGACCTATTTAGCCGCCGCAGGCTTGCTGTCTCTGGCTGTTCCGGGCAACGCTCAAGCGGAGCAGGCCGCTGAAACGGGCACATTGACGGTGCGCGTATCGGGCACAGGCGGAGGACTGCGAACCGCGATTGACGCTGCTGGCGCCGACTACGCCGACGTCCACGGCCTGGTAGTCGACGGCGGCATATTGAACAGTACCGACAGCCGTTTCATCAATCAGAGTCTCACGGCGCTCACCGACCTCGCGGTCGTCGGATCGGCGGACTTCGCCGACTCGACGGTGCCGACGAGCGCGTTCAGTGGAAACACTTCGCTCAAGCATGTGAAGCTGGACAACACGACCGTCATCGGGTCGAGGGCGTTCTACGATGTCGGCACACTCGTCACGGTTGAGATGCCGAAGGTGACCGTACTGAACGGCCTGGCGTTCAACAACAACGTGGCGTTGGAGAGCGCGTACCTGCCGCGATTGAAATCGATCGACAACAGGGCGTTCTACAACGCGGTGTCGTTGTCGTCGCTGACGCTCGGGGAGGAGCCACCCGAGCTGCTGGGGCAGGGGAACTGGTTCCTCTATGCGACCGGCTTGACCGTCTACGTCCCGGTGGAGTCGGCACTCGAGGTCTACCGCACACACACCTATTTCCAGCAGTACCGGATCAGGCTGATCGGAGACGATTCCAGCAGCCCGGATGATCCCGCTGCGCCCAACACTCCGGAGATCTGTGGCGAGTACTGCGGTCGGATCGGCGGAACCGACAGCGTCCGGTACCGCGAGCGGGAGTACTTCCGAGGCGACTACAAGGTCAGCCTCAACCTCTACAGCTTCAACCTCAACATCAACGCCTGGTTGAACAATCGGCAGGACACCCCACAGCTCGACACGCTGGCATCGATCCGGTGGGCGGCCGAGGCGGGCTTCGATGCCGTCGACGTCACCGCGTACTACATTCCTGGGTACAGCAACACCGAGATGCCCACGCTGCCGGACGCTGAGATCAAGGCCTACGCCCGCCAGATCCGGCAGTTGGCCGCGCAGTTGGGCATCGAGATCAGCGGCACTGGGTACCAGAACAACTTCGCCAATCCCAGCGCCGACCGGCGTGCCCTCGACGTTGAGCGCGGGAAGTACTGGATCGATGTCGCGGCCGAGATGGGCGCTCCGGTGATTCGGGTGTTCTCCGGACCGGTGCCGACCGACATCAACAGCCTCGGGTGGGAAACGGTCGCCCGAGAGCGGATCGTCCCCGCCATGCGCCAGCTGGCGGAGTACGGTGCCACCAAGGGAGTCCAGATCGGTCTCCAGAACCACGGGGACATGACCGCGACGGCAGGTCAGACCATCCAGCTGCTGAAGTGGATCGACCACGACAACGTCGGAATCGTGAACGACACCGGCTACTACCGGCCGTTCCGCTACACGACCGGCCTGGACTACGACTGGTACGCCGACATCGCCGAGGTCCTTCCGTACTCGAACAACTTCCAGGTGAAGAAGCGGCCGGCGGGCGCCGAGACCAACACGACGATGGACCTGGACAAGCTGTTCACCGACGTGCGGTACAGCGACTATCGCGGCTACATTCCGGTGGAGCTGTTGTGGGTCCGGGATGAGCCGGGTTACCCGCGTGATCTTCCGGAACCGCCCTACGAGCAGGTCAGCGCGTTCCTCGGTGCTGTGAAGGCCTCGCTGGACCGCACGAAGGACCGCAGCGAGGTCGCGGGATTCACTGACCTGACGTACGTCGACGGCAGGTTGTCCGGCACGGCATTCGCGGATGTGGCCGCCCCGGACGTCGAGATCCGCGTCCACGACTCCAACGGCGAGGTCATCCGGTCTCTCAGCGCCACTCTTGTCGAAGCGTCGACGCCTGAGGGAAGGCACCAGTACAAGTTCGATGGCATCATCGGTGACCATGGCGAAGTCAGGCTGCTCGGGCCGCTAGGGTCCGCCATTGTCGAGTCCGCCTATCGCTCGATCGAGATGACTCGAACGGACGACGGCAAGGGTACCGCCGCCATTCGGCAGATGCTGGACTTCTATGTCTCGGCGGGCGAGGTCGGTGGTCCGCTGGTGCCCCAACTCTCGAACACGCTCGACAGCGCGAGTCACCATCTGGCCAAGGGCTCGAAGGAGCAGGCGGCAAAGCGCATGCAGGACTTCGTGCGGCATCTGGAGAAGCCCGCGATGGACGGGCATGTCACGGCTGCGGCCCGGCAGGACCTGAAGGCTGCTGCACAGGCGCTCATCGAGGCGTGGACGAAGTAACACACACCCGGCCCTTCCCCGTGTCACGTTCACCGCGGCACGGGGAAGGGCCGTAGCCGTTTCGGCAACCGGCCTTGGCCAATCCTGCTCTCGTCACCCGGCGGCGCTCGCCAGGCCGCTGCGAACAAGCAATCGCTTCGGAGGAGCAGCCCATGAGAATCTTCGGAAAACGTACGCTGACCGGCAGCGTCCTGGCGCTGGTCTGTTCACTGGTCTCGACTCTGGCCCCGGCGAACGGCTACGCGGCCGAACCCGCCGACCCGCCCTACACGGTCCCCGTGGACGTGGCGCTGGGCGCGCCGAGCGAGAACATCAAGGTGAGTTCGATCCGCTCCGGCTCCACGCCGGAGGCCGTGTTCCGGCAAGGAACGGGACAATACTGGGACGTCGACAGGTCCCAGTCGACCGCCAGCGCGATGGCGGCGGGGAAGAATCGGTTCTGGGCCGCCGTCGACCTTGGCGAGGAGAAGGACTTCTCGCAGTTCGTGGTTGCCTTCCAGACGAACTTCACCGAACTCAAGGAGCGAGTGTCGGAGTATCGGGTGGAGTACACCAATGACACCGGCAAGTGGAACGAGCTGTCCACGACCCGCACGGAGGGTGCGGCGGGACTGGAGGACTACCGGCCGCCGAGGGACTGGACCGTCGCGGCGCGGCAGGACACCGCCGACCTGGTGGACGGCAACGGTAACAAGACGATGGTGCACACGATGGCGGCGCCGGTCAAAGCCAGGTACGTCATGTTGACCGGCGAGATGAAGCTGAACGCAAACTTCATCCGAATCTTCAACTTCATGGTTCTCACCAGAGTGGTGGCGGAGCCGCCGCCGGATCCGAACTTCCCGACCGAGAACCTCGCCGACATCGTTCCCGACCACCCGGGATTGAGCCTGACGATAGGGCGACCGGCCCTGGTCGAGCTGCGCGGGCCGATGCCCAGGTTCAACGTCCTCGCCCGCAAGCGGACAACGATCGGTGGTGTGATCAGGAATCCGCTCGGCGAGACTGTGCATGTAGTTCCCCAACGGAGTGTCGACGAGGGTGCTCAGTTCGTGGTCGCCCCGAGTGTGACCGCCGACAGCGGCGGTACCTACGTCGCGGAGTTCCGAATCGGTGACGGCGACAGGTGGTACTTCGACACCTACTACTTCACGGCGGTGCCCGGGGCTGATGCCTACGGTGAGCACAACCCCTATCCGGCTGTTCGGGTGGGTGGAGACGGCCGGCTCGTCTACACCCCGGACTACAGGGGCAATCGCGTTGTGGACTACTCCAACGTCGGCTACCGGGGCGGAGGAGTGGCGATACCCAACGTGCCGGTCAAGATGATCCTGGAGCCGATCGACGGTGAGGGGGATGATTATCAGCGCATCCAGCAGGCGATCGACACCCTCAGTCAACTGAAGCCCGACGAGGACGGGTTCCGGGGAGCCCTCCTGCTCAAGGCAGGAACGTATCGGACCAGTCGGACCCTCGAGGTCGGTGCGAGTGGAGTCGTCATCAAGGGGGAGGGGCCGGGAACGGTCGACCAGACCGCGCCACCGATAACGCCTGACAACTGGTACGACTACGCCCAATCGGAGGAGCCCGAGCCGGCGGTCACGAAGCTGGTCGCGACGTGGAGATCGACGACGTACGACAAGAGCACGCCGGTGATCAACATCGCGGGCAGCTCGTCCTCGACGACAGGGGCGTCGGCGAGAGTGGTTGACCAGTATGTCCCCGCCGGTTCCCACACCATCCGGCTGGAGAACACCGCCGGCCTCCGACCCGGAGACACCGTGGTGGTGAACAAGGCCGTGAACCGGGCGTGGGTGCACGATCTCTACATGGACGTGATCACCGACTACCCGGGCGGGCTCTCCGCGAACCAGTGGTCGGATGATCTCTCCTACTGGGACAGCCTGAACCAGGAGCGGACGATCAAGGCGGTGGACCAGGCAGCATCCGTGATCACGCTTGAGGAGCCGTTGGTCGACGCGCTCGACATGAAGTACGGGACCGCCACCGTCCGCAAGGTCACACCGACCGGACGGATCCAGGGCGTAGGTGTGGAGAACCTCCAGTTGATCTCACGGTTCGACAAGTCCGTCACCGGGACGAGCACGGCCTTCGGGAGCACCTACAAGCAGTACGAGGATGAGCTCCACGCGCAGGTTGGTGTGAAGTTCTCGCAGGCCGAGAACGTTTGGGTGAGGAACTACACCACCTACCACATCGACGTGGGCGTACTGGTCAACAACGGCGTGAGGTGGTTGACCGTCCAGGACGCCAACGTTGTGGAGTTCGTGAGCAAGGCGACCGCCGGCGAACGTCGGTACGGCATCTCAATCTCGGGCGGCACCGGCGTCCTCGTGCAACGGGCCTTCGCCCGGTACGCCCGGCATGCCTACGTCCTCCAGTCGAGGGTCACCGGCCCATACGTGTTCCACGATTCGACGGCGCTGTACAACATGGATGCCAGCGAACCCCACCTGAGATGGTCCGCGGGCGGTCTTTTCGACAAGATGAATGCTCGAATCTACGTGCAGAACAGATGGAGCAACGGCACCGCGCACGGCTGGGCGGGTGTCAACTACACCCTGTGGAACAATCGCGGCCCGTACATGGTCAGCCAGCCGCCGCTGGCGCCGAACTACCTGTTCGGGCAGTCTGCGGACTCTCCGAGGGTGCCGTTCATCATGGAGAACGTCGACCCGGGATACGTGCCGAACTTCCCGGCATACGAGTACAGCAACGGAGTCGCCGTCGAGCCCGACAGCCTGTTCCTGCATCAGCTGGCTGACCGGTTGGGTGCCGAGGCGGTGCAGAACATCAGATCGACGACCGTGCCGGACTATATCGATGAGTCGGATACGGTGGACACGAGGATTCCGAAACTGACCGGGATACATCTGGATGGCGATGTCATTCCAGGCTTCGACCCGGAGGTGACCCGGTATGCCGTCCCGGTTCCGCTAGATCATGACGCGCTGCCGATCCTGACCGCGACCGGCGAAGAGGGCTCGCAGGTATCGATCTTGGAGCCTGACGACCCCGACACTGAGCCGTACGTGATCACGGTTGATGCGGGCACCGACATCAACGGCCGCTATACCGTCAAGTACGAGATCGTGCCGAAGCATCAGCGGGTGACGGCGAGCAACGGGACCGGCACCGTCGGGAACCTGATCGACGGAAGCAAGGACACCGTATGGGATGTGTCCTCGAGTACCGGAGCGTGGGCCCGCTTCTATCTCGGCGACACACCGAAAGCGGTCGACCGCGTGACGATCGGCTTTGCCAAGAACACTCAGAGCAGAAGGCAATACTACTTCGACATCGACGTATCCATGGACGGCGTGACGTGGCACAGGGTGATCAACCCCAAGTGGCAACTCGACAACCTGGGGCACGGCCACGTCATGAGCCACCAGGTCCTCCCGGGCACGGAGACGTCACTCGATGACGTAGAGGAGTTTCTGTTCGAAGCCCCGGTCGAGGCGAGGCTCGTCCGCATAACGGGCTACGGCAGCCGGGACGGCACGGGCACCGGGACCTCGACCTCCAACCGCTACTTCTCGGTCGACATCGGCGGCGCCGAATTCGACGACGCCATGACGGTTGTGCCCGTCGACTCCCGCACCTTCGCGGGCGTGGCCCCCGCGCTGCCGACAGAGGTCACCGTTCTGGGTCGGGACGGCTCGAGATCGAACGTAGCGGTGCGGTGGGACCTTGTTGAACCGGGCCGACTCGAGTCTCCTGGCAGGCTCACCGTCGGTGGACACGTCGATGGTGTGTCGCTGCGGGCGTTGGCACGCATTACGGTGATGACGCCCCCGAGCACCGAGGCCATCCACGAGTTGCTTGAAAGATACAGCTCGTCGGGGGACCTGGGCGGCCCGCTGCTCGCGCAGTTACGCAACGCGCTGGCAAGCGCCGAGCACCATTCAGACAGAGGGGCGTCGGACCACGCCGTCAAACACATGCGGGCATTCCTGCGGCACTTGAACAATCCGCCGATGCAACAGCATGCGTCAGAGGCGTCCAGATCGACGTTGGCCGCGAAGGCGGAGGAGTTGATCGGCTTCTGGTCGAACGGTAGGTAACCTCCGGCATCCAGCGCTCGGTCGCCGCGGCACTGTCGCGGCGACCGAGCGTGCGTCCTCACCGGCACAGGCCGCAGTGGGTGCCGTGGCGATGATGCGCAGCGTGGGCCAGGGGCAGGCGCTCGTCGGCGAAGAAGGACGCTGTGGCGCCGGATGCGGGGTAGCGAACCGCACCCGCCCCGGGACCGGCCCTAGCGGTTCAGCACGTCGACGGCAAGTTCTCGTACGACCGCCTCGTCGACGTCCACGCCCAGGCCGGGCCCGGTCGGCACCTGGGCAATGCCGTCGATGATGTCGACAGTGGCTCCGGTGGCGTACGACGACTTCAGGAACTGGCGTCCGTTGAGATCCACCGGGGTGTCGATCCCGAACGCGGCGAACAGATGCAGCGAAGCGGCGAGACCGAGGTCGGAGTCGGTGAGCCCCGAGCCCATCAGGCGTACCCCGCTGTCCTCGGCCATCTGGCACAGCCGGCGCGACAGGGTCAGCCCGCCGCTGCGCTGCACCTTGGCGATCGCCACGTCCACCGCTTCCAGCTTGATGAAGGTGGCCAGGTCACTCGGGTGGCGGAGGCTCTCATCGAGCGCTACGGGCACGGGTGAAGCCTCCCGCAGCCGGCGCAGCCCGGCGACGTCGTTGGCCGGCAGCGGCTGCTCGAACGCGGTCACCCCCAACTCGGCCATGTTCCGCGCCATCCGCAGCGCGGCATCCACGGTGTACCCCTGGTTCGCGTCGACCCACAGGGGAGCGTCCGGGGCCGCCTCACGGACCGCGCGCACCACGGCGGTGTCCTCCGCTTCCGTGTGCAGGCCGACCTTGACCTTGAACGCGCGGTACCCGAGGGACAGGCCCTCGGCCACGCAGTCGGCGACCTCGCCCGCCGTCTGTCCGGAGACGATCCAGCCCAGCGCGACCGTGTCCTGGCGGCGCTGCCCCCACAGCATCCCGACCGGTACGCCGAGTGCCCGGCCGAGCAGGTCGTGCAGCGCGATGTCGACGGCGCACTTGGCCAGAGGCGCGCCGATCGTGAACCCGCGGTTGATGGCGCGATCGAACGCCGTGGTCACGCCGTCGAGATCCCAGGACGGGCGGCCGAGGATCGCCGGCGCCAGGTAGCGGTCGACGGTGCTGACGATGGACTCCGCCGTCTCGTACGTCCAGGCTGGGATCGGGGTCGCTTCGCCCCAGCCGGCGACGCCGTCCGCGCTGACCTTCACGAGGATCCGGATGCTGGGCTTGCCGGCGACGGCGACGGACCCGCCGGAGACGCCAAAGGAGCGCAGCGTGGGCAGCGCGACGGCGAACGTCTCGACGCGGTCGATCGTCAGGCCGGCCAGGGCCAGGGTGGGACGGTTCACTAGGTGCCTCTTTCTACAGGACTTTCGCGGTGCTCGCGCGGAGGACGACCTCGCCGGCCATCCGATGGATCCGGCGGCGCCGTCCGGGGTTTTCGGTGAGGGCGAGTTCGATGGCTCGCTCTCCCAGCTGCGGTAGTGGCAGGGCGACGGTGGTGAGGGGCGGCGCGAGGTCACGGACGATCGGGATGTCGTCGAAGCCGGCGACCGAGACATCTGCCGGTACCGACAACCCGTGGTCGCGTAGTGCTGCGAGCGCGCCGATGGCCATCACGTCGGTCACGGCGAAGACGCAGGTGGCCTCAAGCCCGCGCGACAGCACCTGGGTCATCGCCGCGTACCCACCGTCACGGGTGAACGTGTTCTCGACGATGTCGGCGGCGCGCAGCGGCACGCCCGCCTTCCTCAGTTCGTCGCGGAAGCCGGCGATCCGGTCGGCGACCGTGGTCAGCGTCCGTGGCCCGGCGAGCACGGCGAAGCGCCGGTGCCCCAGATCCAGCAGGGCCCGGGCCATGGCGGCGGCGCCGGCGCGGTTCTCCGGCAGCACGCTGTCCACCCGCAGGCTGCGGTGCCTGCTCACCACCGCGACGCGGCCGCCACCCTTCAGGTAGGGCTCCAGCTCGGCGCTCAGGGCCCGCTCCCAGTCCGGGTTCTCGAACCCCGAGCCGATGAGCAGGATGGCGGCGGCGCGTTCGGCGCGCAGCATCGACACGTACGCGACCTCGCGTTCCGGGTCACGGAAGGTGCTGGCGAGCGTCACCAGCAGGTCGTGGTCGCCGGCGACCCGCATGATTCCGCCGGCCACGGCCGCGAAGTAGGGGTCGCTGACGTCGTGGCAGATGACTCCGACGGTGCGGTGGCCAGCGCCGGCGAGGGCTCGGGCGTGTGCGTTCGGGGTGTACGCCAGTTCCTCGGCGGCCTGGAGCACCCGGTCGCGTAGGTGGGGCCGTACCTGCGTGGTGCCGTTGAGCGCCCGGGAGGCCGTCGCGGGCGAGACGCCGGCGGCCTTGGCCACGTCTTCGAGTGTCGAGTGAGGCCGTGGCTGCATTGAGTCACCCCGAGGAAGTTCTTGACCGGCTGATTTCGGCGTGGTTACGTTAGCACCCGGAAAGCGCTTGCAGAAAGCGCATTCAGACGGCGGGCCTGTTACGGCGAGGTGAGAACCCTCCCTCCGCCCACACAATCGCCCGTGCCTATACAGCGGCTGCGCACCCGGACAGCCGAAGGAGAACGGAGGGTCATGGCCGCGCAGAGCTCAACCGACCTGCTGGAGCGGACGAAGTCCGCCCAAGGCGGCGCGGTGGCCGCCCGCCGCCCAGCGAGCGTAGGAGCGAGCGTCGCCCGCTTCGTGCAGGGGATGTGGCGCCCGTTCGCCGTGCTCGTGGCGATCTTCGTCGCTTGGTGGGCGGTGACCGCCGCGAACCTCATCGAGCCGTACCTTGTGCCGTCGCCGAGCAGGACGCTCGACGTCATCCTGAGCCAGTCCGGGTACTTCGCCCACAACACCTGGATCACGGCGTACGAGACGATCCTCGGCTTCGCGATCGCGATCGTCGTCGGCGTGGTCTCCGCCGTCGTCATGGTCTACTCGCCGACGGTCGAGAAGAGCCTCTACCCGCTCCTGCTGTTCGCGCAGGTCATCCCGAAGATCGCGATCGCCCCGCTGTTCGTGGTGTGGCTCGGCTTCGGCCTGACGCCGAAGATTGTGGTCGCGGTCCTGATGGCCTTCTTCCCCATCGTCATCTCCACGGTCACCGGCCTCAAGTCGATCGACCCCGAGATGCTGCAACTGTCGGCGACGATGGGAGCCGGTCCGGGACAGACGTTCTGGAAGATCCGGTTCCCCGCCTCGCTGCCACACCTGTTCGCGGGCCTCAAGGTCGCCGCGACGATGGCCGTGACCGGTGCGGTGGTCGGCGAGTTCGTCGGCGCCAACGAGGGCCTCGGCTACGTGATCCTCCAGGCCAACGGCAACCTCGACACCCCGATGCTCTTCGCCGGGCTGCTGATCATGTCCCTGCTCGGCGTTGTCCTGTTCGTCCTCGTCGAACTGATTGAGTACTTCGTCCTTCCCTGGCACGCCAGCCGCCGTACCGACGCCGCTACGACGTCGCTGTAAAGGAGAAATCCATGAAGTTGCGTACCTTCGCCGCCGTGCTCGTGCCGACGTTACTGTTGGCCGCAGCCACCGGCTGTGGCTCGTCCTCCGGCGAGCAGAGCAAGAACGCCCAGGGCCTCGACCAGGTCACCCTCACCCTCAACTGGTACCCCTACGGCGAGCACGCGCCGTTCTACTTCGGCAAGAAGCAGGGCATCTTCGAGAAGCACGGCATCGACCTGACCATCCAGGCCGGCCAGGGCTCCCAGAAGACGATCCAGGCGACCGCCGCCGGGCAGACCGACTTCGGCTGGGCGGACACCCCCGCCCTGCTGGGCGGGGTGAGCCAGGGCATGAAGGTCAAGAGCCTCGGTGTGTTCCTGCAGACGACCCCCTCGTCGGTGCAGTTCTTCAGCGACAAGAACATCAACTCGCCAGCCGATCTCAAGGGCAAGACGATCGCCACCACCGCGGGCGACGCGCTCAGCAAGACCTTCCCGGCCTTCCTCAAGGCCAACGGCATGAGCGAGAGCGACCTCACGCTCCAGAACATCGACGCCGCCGGCAAGATGGCGGCCGTCATCTCCGGCCAGACCGACGCGCTGCTCGGCTTCGCCACCGACCAGGGCCCGACGATGCAGGAGAAGGCCGGCAAGCCGGTCTCGTACCTCAAGTTCGCCGAGCACGGCCTCAGCTTCTACAGCAACGGCCTGCTCGCCAACGAGGACACCATCAAGGACAAGAAGGACCTCGTCACGCGGATGGTCGCGGCTACCAGCGAGGCGTGGACCGAGGCCGCGGGCAACCCGTCCGGCGCGGTGGACGCCATGGAGGGCGCATCCCAGCAGCTGCCCTCCAAGGCGGTCCTCACCGAGCAGTTCAACGCCACCCTGAAGCTGCTGCACACCGACGCCACCCAGGGGCAGGCGCCGGGCGTGAACAACGAGGACGACTGGAACAAGACCATCGCGATCTTCGCCGAGGCGGGCGTGATCACGAAGGCCGAGTCGCCGGCGGCGTACTGGGACGCGAGCTTCGCGCCGAAGGGATGACCTCGATGATGGCCGGTAACACCACCACGCAGCGGCCCGCGGACGCCACGACGACCGGTGCCGCAGTCGAGATCGACGATGTCGCAGTCCGGTTCCGTACCAAGAAGAAGGACGTCACCGCGCTCACCGACGTCTCGCTACGGATCGAGCCGGGTGAGTTCGTGTCGATCGTCGGCGCCTCCGGCTGCGGCAAGTCGACGCTGCTCAAGCTGGTGTCCGGCCTGCTGCGACCGTCGTCGGGCCAGGTCCGGCTGCACGGCGAGGACGTCCGGGGGCCACGGCGCGACATCGGGTACGTCTTCCAGCGTGCCGCGCTCCTCGACTGGCGCACGGCACGGCGCAACATCCTGCTCCAGGCTGAGATCCGGCGGATACCGAAGGCGCAGGCCCGCGAGCGCGCCGACGAGCTGATCGCGATGACCGGCCTGACCGGCTTCGAGGATGCCTACCCGAACGAGCTGTCCGGTGGCATGCAGCAGCGCGTGGCCCTGTGCCGCGCGCTGCTGCACCGCCCGCCGGTCCTGCTGATGGACGAACCGTTCGGCGCACTCGACGCGCTCACCCGCGAGCAGATGAACATCGAGCTACGCCGGATCTGGCGGGAGACCGGCACCACGGTCCTACTCGTCACGCACTCCATCGCGGAAGCCGTCTACCTCGCCAACCGGGTGGTCGTGATGACCCCGCGCCCCGGCACCGTAGCCGAGCTCATCGATGTGGATCTTCCCGCCGAGCGCGACTACGGGCAGACGATGTCGGAGCCGGCATTCGCCCGGGCCACCGGACGGATCCGCGACCTGCTCGGCGCGACGACGACCGCTGAATAACCACAGAAACAACTGGAAGGACACAGAGTGGAGCGCACGTCAATCGGTATCGTCCTCAACGGCGTGACCGGTCGGATGGGGTACCGACAGCACCTCGTCCGCTCCTTGCTCGCCATCCGGGAGCAGGGCGGCCTGCCCGCCCGCGACGGCAGCCGGATCTGGCCGGAGCTGACGCTCGTCGGTCGCAACGAGGCCAAGCTCGCCGAGATCGCCGACCGGCACGGGCTCACGTCGTACACGACGGACCTGGGCGCCGCCCTCGCCGATCCGTCCCACCAGATCTACTTCGACGCCCAGGTCACCGCCCAGCGCGAGAAGGCGATCCGGGCGGCGATCGACGCCGGAAAGCACATCTACACCGAGAAGCCGCTGGCGGAGGACGTCGCCGGATCGCTGGACCTGGCCCGCGTCGCTGCCGCCAAGGGCGTCAAGAACGGCGTCGTGCAGGACAAGCTGTTCCTGCCCGGCCTGCGTAAACTCAAGCGCCTCGTCGACAGTGGGTTCTTCGGCCGGATCCTCTCGGTGCGCGGCGAGTTCGGCTACTGGGTGTTCGAGGGCGACTGGCAGGAGGCGCAGCGCCCGAGCTGGAACTACCGTGCCGAGGACGGCGGCGGCATCGTCGTCGACATGTTCCCGCACTGGCATTACGTGCTGGAACAGATCTTCGCGCCGGTGCAGTCCGTGACCGCCCACATCGCCACGCACATCCCCGAGCGCATCGACGAGCGCGGCCAGGTCTACCGGGCCACCGCCGACGACGCCGCGTACGGCATCTTCGAGCTCGCCGGTGGGATCGTCGCCCAGATCAACTCCTCCTGGGCGGTGCGAGTCAACCGCGACGAACTGGTGGAGTTCCAGGTCGACGGCACCCACGGCAGCGCCGTCGCCGGGCTGCGTGAGTGCCGCATCCAGCACCGCGGCGCCACGCCGATGCCGGTGTGGAACCCTGACCTGCCCGTCACCGAAGACTTCCGGTCGCAGTGGCAGAGCGTTCCCGACAACGAGCACTTCGACAACGGCTTCAAGGTCCAGTGGGAGGCGTTCCTGCGGCACGTCGTCGACAACGAACCCTTCCCGTGGGACTTCATGGCCGGCGTACGTGGCGTCCAACTCGCCGAACTGGGCCTGCGGTCGGCGCGGGAGGGACGACGCGTCGAGGTCGAGGAGCTGAGCCTGTGAGCGTAACTGTCTCGCTGCCGCTCGGCGACGGCACGACCGAGCGCGTCAGCCTGCGGGAACCAGGTGGCTGGCAGCGGCCGACCGCCCCGGCCACGAGCCGGATCGCGTACGCCGCCGCCCACGTCGTCGCAGATCCGTACGCCGACAACGCGCCCGGGCATCCGGCTCGGCTCGACTGGGAGGCCACCCTTTCCGTACGGCGCAACCTCTGGTCGTGGGGGTTGGGTGTCGCCGAGGCCATGGACACGGCGCAGCGTGGCATGGGGCTGGACTGGGCCGCCACCCAGGAGCTGATCCGGCGCAGCGCCGCCGAGGCCGCCGCGTGCGGTGGGCGGATCGTGGCCGGCGCTGCCACCGACCAGCTGCCGGCGGCGGTGGGCAGCCTCGACCAGGTCGTGGCCGCATACGCCGAGCAGGTCGCCTTCGTCCAGGACACCGGGGCGACACCCGTCATGATGGCCAGCCGCCAGCTGGCGGCGCTCGCCGCCGGCCCGGACGACTACCTGCGCGTGTACGACCAGATCCTGTCCGAGGTCACCACGCCGGTGGTGCTGCACTGGCTCGGCGACATGTTCGACCCGGCGCTCGCCGGTTACTGGGGCTCGCGTGACCTCGACGAGGCCACCAAGACGTTCGTGTCGCTGGTCAACGCCCACGCCGGCGTCATCGACGGGGTCAAGGTGTCCCTGCTGGACGCCGAGCGCGAAGTCCAACTGCGCGAACTCCTGCCCCCGACGGTACGGGTCTACACCGGCGACGACTTCAACTACCCCGAGCTGATCCGGGGCGACGGACAGCGGTTCAGCCACGCGCTGCTCGGCGCGTTCGCGGCCATCGCCCCAGCTGCGTCCGCCGCGCTCCAGCGGCTCGACGCCGGTGACGAGGCAGGCTTCCTGTCGATCCTGGAGCCCACCGTGCCCCTGTCGCGGCACATCTTCTCCGCGCCGACGCAGTACTACAAGACCGGCATCGCGTTCCTGGCCTGGCTCAACGGCTTCCAGCCCGGATTCACGATGGTCGGTGGCCTGCACAGCGGCCGTAGCGTCCCGCACCTGGTCCAGACGTTCCGCCTGGCCGACGAGGCCGGCCTGCTGCTCAACCCGGAGCTGGCCGCCGAGCGGATGCGCCGGTACCTGTCGGTGGCCGGGGTGGTCGCATGAGCGAACGCACCGAGCGCAGCGAGGGCCGTGAGCGCGTGCCCGGGCAACCCCGCATGAGCGAACGCACCGAGCGCAGCGAGGGCCGTGAGCGCATGCCCGGGCAACCCCGCATGACCACCGTCGATCCTCGCCTGGCGAAGTTGTCCCTCAACCAGATGACGACAAGGTCGTGGTCGGTGCGGGAGGCCGTGGACGGCTGCGCCAGAGCCGGCATCCCGGCCATCGGATTGTGGCGCGAACCGGTCGCCGAGATCGGCGTCGCGGCAGCGGCGAAGGCCGTCGCCGACGCCGGACTGCGCGTGTCGTCGCTGTGCCGCGGTGGGTTCCTCACCGCGTCCGGTGAGGCCGGCCGGGCGGCACTCGACGACAACCGACAGGCCATCGACGAAGCGGCGGGCCTCGGTACCGACTGCCTCGTACTGGTCGTCGGCGGCCTGCCCGGCGGATCCCGGGACCTGCGCGGCGCGCGGCAGCGGATGGCGGACGCGGTGGCTGAGCTAGCCCCGTACGCGGGGGAGCGCGGAGTCCGACTGGCCCTCGAACCGCTGCACCCGATGTACTGTGCCGACCGTGCCGTCCTGTCCACCCTCGGGCAGGCGCTCGACCTCGCCGAACAGTTCCCGGTCGACCAGGTCGGTGTCGTCGTCGACACGTTCCACATCTGGTGGGACCCCGACGTGTGGACTCAGATCGCTCGGGCCGGCGCCCGGATCGCGAGTTTCCAGGTGTGCGACTTCCTGACCCCGCTGCCGGCCGACGTACTGCTCGGGCGCGGGATGATGGGCGACGGCCACATCGAGTTCGCGCCGTTCCAGCAGGCGGTCGCCGCGGCCGGGTACAGCGGTGACACCGAGGTCGAGATTTTCAACGCCGACGTGTGGGCGACCGACCCCGACCAGGTCCTTGCCACCATGAAGCAACGGTACGTCGATCTGGTGCTCGAAGGCTGACATGCGCGTCCTCATCGCGCCCGACTCGTTCAAGGGCAGCCTGGCCGCCGGTGATGCCGCCCGTGCGCTCGCCCGGGGCTGGCTGGCCCGGCGGCCGGCCGACGAGGTACGCCTGCTACCCCTCGCGGACGGAGGCGAGGGAACCCTCGACGCCTTCGCCTCCGCGCTGCCGGACGCCAAGCGGATGACCGAGACGGTGGGCGGACCCGACGGGCGCACGGTGGTCGCCGACTGGCTGCTGCTGCCGGACGGGTCGGCCGTCATCGAACTCGCCCAGTCCAGCGGCCTACCCCTGATGCACATCCCGGATCCGCTCGGCGCCCACACCTGCGGACTCGGCGCGGTCATGCGTGCCGCGATGGACAAGGGTGCGACTCGGCTGATCGTGGGACTCGGCGGATCCGCGTCGACCGACGGCGGCACCGGCGCGCTGCGCGCACTGGGCCTGCGACTGTTGGATTCCGCCGGGCATGACCTTCCGCCCGGCGGCGCGGCCCTGGTCGACCTCGCCCGGATCGATGTCGACGGACTGCTTCCCCCGCCACCCGGTGGGATCGACGTACTGGTCGACGTGACCGCGCCACTGACGGGGCCGACCGGGGCGGCTGCCACCTTTGGCCCGCAGAAGGGCGCGCAACCCGACGAGGTCGAACTGCTGGACCGGGCGTTACGCCGATGGGCCGAGGTGGCCGGCGGCCGGCCGGACGAGCCGGGCTGCGGCGCGGCCGGCGGTACCTCGTACGGCCTGGCCACCGTCTGGGGCGCGCGCATCATGCCCGGTGCCCGGACAATCTCCGACCTCGTCGGGATCCCGGCCGCGCTGGCGACCGCCGACATCGTGATCACCGGGGAGGGGTGCTTTGACCAGACATCGCTGACCGGCAAGGTCGTCGGGTCGCTGCTCGACCAGGCCAGAACGGCCGGCGTCCCGATCGGCGTCGTCGCCGGGCAGGTGGGCGGCCCGGTACCCGGCGCGGTGTCGGAAGCGATCTCGCTCGTGGACCTGGCCGGGTCGGTCGCGGCCGCACTCGACGACCCAGCGATATGGCTGGTGGAGGCCGGCACCCTGATCGCTCAGCGGCTGGCCGGAGACTGACCCGCCCACGATCGCGGGCCTGCTCCGGTACTCGCTCACGTCCGTTCTTGGCAGGGAGCGCTTGAGGGTGACGGCGAGGCGGTCGACGTGCTTGCCACTCATGCGCGCTGCCAAACCGCCCCCACTGAGCCGTGGGCGGACCGGATCCGGTGTGGCGCGAGGTCGGGGTCCGCGCGCGTTGGCTGCCGCCGGTCACTGGTCGGCGGTCGGCGGCGTTTCCGTTTGTTCGACCTGCTGGATGAGTTGCTTGAGGTGGGCGATCTCGTCGCGCAGGGCGGCCTGACCGGCGGCGGTGAGGGTGACCCAGGTGCGTGGGCGTTTGCCCTCGTAGCCCTTCTCGATCTGGATTAGCTCGGCCTTCTCCAGAACGGTCAGGTGCTGCCCGAGGTTACCGGCGGTCAGTTGCAGGGTGGTGCGGAGGAAGCCGAACTCGACCTGGCGGGCCTGGTGGGCGATTGCCATGATGCCGAGCCGGACGCGCTGGTGGACCACGTCGTCGAGGCCGTTGGCGGGGTGATCGGCCATCACGGGCGAACCTCGGCCGTCGGCCGGAACAGGGCGAAGGCGGCGGCGCCCAGTAGCAGTACCGCCGCCGGGACGAGCAGGTGCGGCAGGAAGAACCACGGCGACGACGAGTGAATGATCTGGTTGCCCTGCACCATCCCGATCGCCAGGTAGGCGAGGGTGTACGCCAGCAGCGCCCAGTGGCGTTCGACCCAGGCGAGTACCAGCAGCGCCAGCCCGATCACCGCCAAGGGGGAGGCCAGCCCGTTAATGATCCACCCGGCCGGCCCGACCTCGATCTGCATCGGGTCGGTGGAGAAGGGATCGGCGGGCTGGGGAAGGAGCGGGTGGAACGTCAACCAGATCGACACGGCGGTCATCAGGACGGCCAACGCGACGCCGACGACGACGTAGGGGCGGATGGGGGTGCCCACGCCGCGCCGTCGGGACTGCCTGACGTAGAAGGCTGCGATCGCCGCGTAGGCGAATAGCAGCGCGACCGTCCAGTACCCGAGCTCCGCCGGGTTGGGCGCCGTGCAGACCGTGTGCCCTGGGCGAGATCGGCAGGTGCCGAATACGTCGAGGTAGGGGACGTACCGGTAGACGGGTATCGCGACCAGGGTGATCGTCGCGAAGACCAGCAGCGGGAACCAGGTGCCGCGCTGGGCGACACGGACCCGGCGCGTCAGGGCATGCACAGCCGCCAGCAACTCGCGAGGGCTGTCCGTCTGGGGAACGGGTTCATCTGTCATGAAGAAAGCTTTGCATTACAGACTTAGCTGCGCAAGAGATCGCACGATGCCGGGTCAGCGACACGTTCATCCGCGAACTCATCGCCACCCACCTGCCGTGAGCCGCAGCCGCCGCCCCTGCCGCCTCAGCCTGAAAACCTGACTCAGTTGTTCAGGTTCTCGAACCCAAGGATCTAGAGTCCGAGCAGGATCGCCGGTGCCGGATCGCCGGCGCGAGCACAGGGACCGCGTCATGTCGAGCAGCGTGCCGCCCGCAGGAAACCTGTCCATCAGCTTCACCACCGTGGAACTGACGGTGCTTGCCACCGACCTCGGGTACGCGTCGCAACGTTGCGGCGTACGGCTGCCTCCGGAGTGGACGCGCCGGGAACGGGAACTCGCGCTCGGGGTGGCCCGCAACTCGTTGCGCTCGCGGCGGGTCCTTGTCGATGGGGCGGACGGCCCGGCAATGGCGTACGCCGTGGCGGCACTGCTGGACGTGGTCTGCGCGCCGGCCATGCGGGTCGAGCTGGACCCGGGCGGGGACCGGCCGGTCCGGTTCCTGGCGCAGCAGGACGCGACGGTACGGGTACGCGAGCGGGACGGGCTGCACCAGCTCACTCCCTTCGCCACCGTCGACCTGCTGGCATGGGTCGCCGGGGATGCCGGACTGCACGGCCAGCCCGCCGGCCCAGGTGACGCGGTCGAGTGCGACGCCGTGGCCTACGTCGCCGCCCGCCGAGCGTTGGCCGCCGGTGACCTGGTCGCGGCCCGGGCCGGGCTGGTCGGCTTGGGTCTGCCCGACGTATTCGTGACGGCGCTTCTGCGCCCGGACAGCACCCGGGCGCTCGCGTTGCGACGTCGAGCCGGCCGGGTCACCGTCGGCGGCGAGATCGCCTGGCTGAACGCCGGCCCGGATGGCCTGTGGCTGCTGCCCACCCTGGACCAGCCACTGGCCGGGGTCGACCTGGTGGCCGTCGCGCCGCAGACCGGGGCCGACCCGGCGGCCGCGTACCCGCCGATCCCGCAGCCTCGGGACGGCGCCTACGCCGGGGCGCAGGCCGGTGAGACCGTGCGGATCGCGCCGGTCTCCGGCGACGCCCTGTTGGCCACGGTGGCGGGATTCCTCCGGGACGAAGGATGACCGGACACCCTCCCGCCCGGCTTGACGCGCTGCTACGCCTGGCCGGTGCCGCCGACGAGGAACTGACGGCGCTACGGCAGGTCATCGCCGCGTTGCGGGCCGCCGAGTCCACCGAGGACGTACGGATCGTCCCGAGGCGAGTTGGCGCCGGATAGAGGCCGCCCTCGACGACGACCTGTCGGATTCCCGACGGGCCAACCCATCACAGGATTAGCTGCCGACGCGTTCTGTGCGGGTGAACCCAGTGCGGAGGAGGACCTCATGGCAGTCATCGGCGGCGAGATCGAACAGTTGGCGGCGTTGAAGGCACTCTTCGACCGCCAGTCGGCCATGATCGGCGAGATCGTCTCCAGCATCCGGTCGCAACTGGGCAACACCTACTGGGAGGGTCCGGCGGCCGCCCGCTTCCGGGGCGACTGGCAGAGCACCCACGAGTCGCACCTCCTACGGTTGCAGACCCAGCTCACCGAGTGCGCGACCGAGGTGTCGCGCCGCCGCGAGATGCTCATCCGCGCCGGGTCCTGACCCGGCCACGCCATGGCTACCCCGGAAGAACTACTGGCGCTCGCCGAACGGATCGGACAACTCGGCGACGACATGGGAAGGCCGCCGCCACCGAATGGCGATGCGCCAAGGCCGACCGCTACCGATCCGCGATGTCGCTACGGCGCATGGAGGCCCGGCGGCTCGCCAACGAGATATGGTTCCTGGCCTACTGGGCCAAGGTGCAGGCCAACGCCCAAGCCCAGGCACGGCAGGCATGAGCGAGCACCGCTTTCCCAGCGCAGAATTCCCTGGCCCGGTCCCGGTCCGGCTGCGCGTGCCCGACGGCTGGCGGCCCGCCCCGACGGGAAGCGCCGCGATGGCGTTCACCGACGACGCACCACCGGGTGAGCTCCGGTCCAGCCTGGTCGTCGTCGTGGAGCGAACCGGTGGGGATCCGACCCTGGACGAGATCGCGGCACGGTTACGTGACCGCACGAGCGGCATGGCGGCCGGCAGCACGACGCTGGCCAGCGACGCCGCCATGGTGGCCGGCCGCAACGCCATCCGGACGGTGCTCAGCGTGCCGGTGCCGCAGCGGGCCGTGACCCTGGTCCAGGCACAGACCGTGGTCGCCCTCGACGTTGACGACCACGGCCAGCGTGACGTGGTCCAGATGCACTTCACCTGCCCCGCGCAGCGGTGGACGGCACAGGAGCCGGTCCTGGCGGGCGTGCTGCGGTCGGTCGAGATCGGCTGAGGAGGCCAGCATGACCCGGATCGTCATCGACACCGACGGCGTCCGGAACCTCGCCCAGTACACACGTGGCGCGATCGACCAGGTGGCACACATCCGGCTGGAGCTGATGCGCGCCGAGCGGGAACTCAACCACCACGTCGGTGCCGACGCGTACGGGCCACTGCTGGCCCGGCTCACCGACTTCGTCACCGTGCTCAGCGAGGACCACCGGATGCTGGTGCAGGAGGTCCTCGCGCTGGAGGCCGAGGAGGGGGCAGCACCGGCCGGGGCGACTCCCGCGACCACCACGCCCGAGCGGACCGGCGGCCCCAGGCCACTCGATTTCGGCAAGGTGATTCCGCTGCTGCTCACCAACCTCCCGTCGGCCCCACCACCACAACCGTGGAACACCGGCTGGGTCACCGCCGGCGGGGTGATCCCGCTGGGCGCCCCGACCCGCCCGGTGACCGGCACGGGACCGGGCACCGCCGGGCCGGACGGGTTCGGGCCGAAGTGGGAGACGCGCTCCGCCGGAGTCAGCACCAGTTACGAGGCCGGCGTCGGCGGCTCGCGCGGGCGGGGGCCGGACGGGACCCACTACGGCTCGTGGGAGGCATACCAGCGGATGGTCGCCGAGGCGCGGGCCGCGGTGGCCGGCCGCGACGGTGACCTGCACTACCGGGGCGAAGTGAAGGCCGGGGTCGAGGCGGCGGCCAGCATGCACGTCTGGTACAGCACGGGCCCGGACGGCGCCGCAGTCGGCGGTACGGCCAACGCCGAGGTGAAGGTATACGGCAGTGCGTCCGGCGGGGCCGGGATCGATGGCGTGGGGCAGATCTCCGGCGGCGTCGACGGCGAGGCGGGAGCGAACGCCAACATCTCGGCCGGCGCGGCACTCGACGACGACGGAATCTCCGCCGGGTACGCGATCGGCGCGTACGCGGGCACCCAGGGGGGCGCCGCAGTCGGCGGTGACCTCGGCCCGATCAGCAGCGAGTACGGGGCACGGGTCGGCACGGGCGTCGGGGTCAAGGCCAGCGGCGGCCTCTCGCTCGACTTCGACGACATCGGTTTCGACTTCTCGGCCACACTCGGCGTCGTCCTCTCGTTGGGCATCGACCTGAGCATCCACATCAGCCCGAGCGGCATCATCGAGGGCATCGGTGCGGTGTTCAACGGGGACAACCCGTTCGAGGCGTCCGGCAGGGAGTGGCGTGAGCAGGCAGCGGAGCAGGCCCGCCAGGTCGCGGCCGAGGCGCGGCCGGCCGCCGATCCGCAGCGGGCCCTCGACGACGTGCGGAACACCGTCGCGGGCGGGCCGGACTTCCCCGACCGGTTCCGGTGACCTGACTTGGAGCTTTGCCGGGCGCCACAGCGTCCGCGCCCGCCCCACGTGCGGCACCCCGACTGGACGGACCCGGTCAGGGGAGGGCCACCTGCACCAGGTCGACCGCGCCACGGCGAACCACGTAACCCCGCCCAGGCGGGAACCGCCGCCCGGACCGACGGGGCAGCCGAGCGCCGAGCAGGTCGCCGTCGACATCCACGTCCGGGGCGAGGACCAGCCCGTGCTTGCCCTTGCGTGCCTCGGTCAGCCAACCGCCGAACGTACGGTGCGCGGTGTGCGTCTGCACCGCGACGAGCAGCCGCAGCCCGGCGTCGCGACCACGCTTGGCGACGGTCTCCAGGGCGAGCGCGCCCCGACCCTCCAACAGTTCGTCCGCGTCGTCGATGACGACGAGGAACGGGTCGCCACCTCCCCGGGCGCGCTCGCGCACCAGATCGGCCAGCTCGACGGCGAGATCGTCGCACTGCTCGGAGCCGATCGCGGCACCAGTCCACCCGGCCAGCTCGCGCAGGGCGGAGCGGCGCGGAGCGAGCAGGTACGACTCCAGACCCGGCCACGCCGCCCAGGTTCCCGCCACGAGGGTCACCAGCGTGCTGGAGCGCCCGGACCGGTCCGGGCCGAAGACCAGAAACGTGGGCAGCTCGTCGAGATCCAGGTGACTCGGGCCGTACGTGGTGCCGCTGATGCCGAGACCGGGGCGCAGACCACCACCGGGGGCGGCGCTCAGGTCCGCGCGCTGCACCCGGTCGGTGAGCCGGGTCACCGGCGGAACCGGCGTGCCGGCCGGCGGCAGCGTCGCGGCCAGCGCCTCCAGGCCGGCGCGCTGGCCCGGACCTGAGGTGTCCGCGCCGACGTACGCCACCTGCACCTCGACGTCGTCGTCGACGAAGCCCCGGCCGGGTGGCAGCACGGCGTCGGCGAGCGCCATCGGCAGGCCCATCGCCGCGTACTCGTCCGGATCTGCCAGGCGTAGCGCGATCCGGCCAGGCATGACACCGGAGAGGGTGGACGGGACCGCGTTGCGCCGTTCGGCGGTGATGACCAGGTGCACGCCGACGGCCCGGCCGTCGGCCGCGATCCGGGCGAACCGCTCCACCAGCTCACCGTGGTCCACGTTGAGGTACGCCGCGTGGAAGGCCGGGTAGCCGTCGAGGACGACCACCACGTAGGGGGTGGCGGCGCCACCGGCCCGGTACTCGACCAGCGACGCGGCGCCGACCTCACCGAGCAGCCGGCTGCGCTCGGCGATCGTCGCGTCGAGCATCGCGAACAGCCGCTCGGTGCGCTCGCCGTCGTCGGCCTCGACCACGCCGCCGCAGTGCGGCAGGGCGGCCAGCCCGCGCAGCCCGCGGCTGCCGAAGTCCAGCGCGTACAGGTGGAGATCGTCCGGGGACAGCTGGCGGGCGAGGCTGGCCGCGATGGTCCGCAGCAGCGTCGTCTTGCCGGCGCCGCCGGTGCCGAAGACGATGAGGTGGCCGAGCCGGTCGAGGTCGATGCTCCAGACCTCCTGCCGCTGCCGGGCGGGCAGGTCCACGACGCCGACCGGGCCGGACGCGGTCCCGGCAGCCGTCCCGGGCGGGCGCGCGTCGGTCAGATCGGCGAGCCGGTACGCCTCGGCCAGCGGCGGCAACCACGGCGCGGGCTGCGCGGCGACGCCCGCGACGCGGTGCGCGTCGCCGATGGCCTGCACCAGCTGCTGCAGGTCGGTGGGTACCTGCGTGTCGGCGCTGGCCGACTCGCCGGTGGCGCGGGTCAGGCCGGATACGAACCCGAATGGCACGACGCTGGTCTGGATCCGCTGCGGGCCCGCGGCGGCCGAGCGCGCGCCGCCGTACGCCCCCTGGATCACCTGGATGTCGGCGTGACCGGTGCGCAGGTACGCCCGCCCGGGCAGGGTCTTCGAAATGTGTGCCGCGTCCGGACGGTCGATGACGTCGGTGCTGTCCGCCTCGTCGGCTATCCGCAGCGCGACGCGCAGGTTGGTGTTGGCGCGGATGTGGTCGTCGACGACGCCGCTGGGCCGCTGGGTGGCGAGGATCAGGTGCACACCGAGGCTGCGTCCCCGCTGCGCGGTGTCGACGACACCGGCGACGAACTCGGGTACCTCCTTCTTCAGGAACGCGAACTCGTCGAAGACGATGAGCAGGTTGGCCGGTGCGTCCGCCGGGAACCGCGTCTCCATGTCGACGATGTCCTTGGCGCCGTGCTCGCGCAGGATCTCCTCCCGGCGGCGCAGCTCGGCGTTGAGCGAGACGAGCGCCCGCCGGGCCAGGTGCGGGTCGAGGTCGGTGAAGAACCCGACGGTGTGGGGCAGCGCCACGCAGCCGGCGAAAGCGGCGCCGCCCTTGTAGTCGACGAGCACGAAGGTGAGCCGACTGGCCGGGTGGCTGGCGGCCAGCGCCACCACCAGGGACTGCAGCAGCTCGGACTTACCGGCACCGGTGGTGCCGGCGACCAGGCCGTGCGGGCCGTCCCGGCGCAGGTCGATCTGGACGACACCGGCCGCGCCGACGCCCACCGGCGCACCCAACCCGGCCCTCGGCGCCGACCAGCGCCGGGCCACCTCGGCGGCAGTGAGGTCGGCGAAGCCGAGCACCTCGCTCAGCAGGACCGAGCGGGGCACGTCGCCGGCGGCACCCGCCGCCGTCACGTCGCGCAGGGGGGCGAGGGCGTGGGCGACCTCGTCGGCGACAGCGGCCGGCACCCCGTCACCGACCATGCCGGCAATGGTGTCACCGGTGCTGGTCACCACCACGCTCACCGAACCGAGCACCTCGTCGGCGACGACCGCCGCGCGGCACTCACCGGGCAGGTGTTCGGGCCGTCCCGCGCCGACGACGACGCTGACGCCGAACTCGGGCCCGGTCGAGAAGACCCGGGACAGGGTCGCTCGGGGCACCGGGATCGAGCCGGGAACCAGCAGAACGACGTGCGGGGCGAAGCCCTCGTCGCCGAAGCCGAGCTTGCGTTTGGCCTCGATGCGCCGCTGGTCGATCAGGTCGTCGACCACCTGAAGAACCAGCCGGATGTCGGCTGGATCGCAGGCGACGGTGCGGGCGTCGGCAGTCGCCGCGACCAGCGTGGTGGTGTGCGGCAGCCACCGGGTCCAGGCCCACGCCGCCGCCTCCTCGGGCGGACAGAGGACGACGAGGGCGACATCGCGTGGGCTGGTCAGGCAAGCCACCTGCGTGGCGAGCGAGCGCAGCACGGACTGTCGGACGGTGTCCGGCCCGACGACCCCGAGCGCCCCCACGGCACGCAGGTCGACGTCGACTGGTACGCACTTGTCGACGAGGTGCCGCTCGCGCAGCACGTCGGCGCGGGCGGCCAGGTCCGGGTCGGCCTGGTCGTTCACCGGCTGGTCGAAGGCAAGCCGGCTGGGCAGGTCGGTCGACCCGACCCGCAGGGCCAGGAAATCCGGGTCGTGGCTGCGGCGCTGCCACAGGTCAGGAGCGTGGGCCAGGGCGCGGCGGGCCAGGATGGCGCTGCTCGGCGAGGCGATCCGGCGGGCCAGGGTTACCGCCTGGTGCGTCCGGCCCGCCTCGGACTCGACCTGCGTCATACTCTCCTCGAACTCGGTCACCCGCTTGGTGTAGTCCTTGCGGCCACTGCGTCGGTCCTCCCACAGCGAGGCGACCGCCATCACCGGACCCATCAGCGAGAACAGCAACATGACCGGACCGAGGAAGTAGGCGAGGACCCCGCCGAGCGCAACCGGCACCAGCGCGGCCGACAGGGGCAGCCGGCGGCGCGGCACCGGCGTGGGCACCAGCGGCAACGCGAACCGCCGCTCGGTTGCGCCGAGGCGTACCCGTGGCGGGCGGTCGAAGTCGAGCCAGCCGTCCCGGTAGTGCAGCGCGGTGGCCGTCGCGTCGACGGCCGGCTCGATGCTCAGCAGCGTGGCCCCGATCCGCAGCACCTGACCCGGACGGAGACTGGCGGAACCGTCCAGCGGCGTGCCGTCGAGCAGGGTGCCGTTGGTGGAGCCGAGGTCGGTGACGACCACCTCCTGACTGCCCACGCCGAGGTGCAGGTGCTGGCGGGACGCCTCCGCGTCGTCGAGGACCAGCGCGCCGGCCGGGTCGCGGCCGATCAGGTACTCCCCGAGAGGCAGCGGGATTCGGCGGCCGGTGTCCCGGCCGCCGACGACCAGCAGATCGAATCGGGAGGGGCCGGGATCCGCGGGTGGCGGCGCTGGCGTGCCGACGACGACGGTATCGCCGGTGCGTAGCCCGGCGGCGGCGACGGTACCGCCGGCCAGCTTCGTGCCGGTGCGGCGGATCCACACCGGCTGGCCCGGCAGGCCGCCGGCCGCCTCCGCCAGCACGGTGGCCAGGTCGGCCGACGCCGTGGTCGGGTCCACCCGGATCCGCAGGCCGACCGGGGCGCGGGACTCCCGCTGGACATCGATCAGCAACTCCATGCCACGCCGTCCCTACCCTCGGGGTTCCATGTAGCGCACCATCGCCTGGAGGGCACGCCGGACCAGTTGCCGCGTCGCCGGCTCGGCCAGCCCCAGCACCGCCGCCGTGTCGGTGACGCTGAGATCCTGCAGGTAACGTAGTTCCAACGCGGCCCGCTGCAGCTCGGTCAGTCGGGCCAGTCCGGCCCGCAGCGCGGTCTGGTCGGTGACCCGGTCCACAACGGACTCGGCCAGCCCGTCGGTCGCCAGCCCGTCGATGTCGGCGACCGGCAGCTCCTCCGCCGAGCGCCGCCGCGCCCAGCTGAGCAGGTGCCGGTGGGCGATCCGCAGAAGCCAGTACCGCACCGGTGCGCCGCGCTCCTCGTAGGCCGGCAGGGCCCGCCAGGCGCTCAGGAACGTCTCGGCGGTGAGATCCTCGGCCAGGTGGGGACCGGCCCGGCGGGCGAGGAAGCGGTAGACGTCGCGGACGTACGCGTCGTGCAGCGCCCGGAACGCGTCCCGGTCACCGGCCCCCGCGCGCCGGACCAGTTCCCGCTCGTCAGACGTCGCCGATTTCATTCACGGTTGCCGTGACCGTAATCGTCTTGGCGGCCTGCTCCCCGCCGCCGACAGTGCTGACCGTGTACCGGTGGGTCGCCTTCTGGCCCGGGTTCCAGTCACCGCAGGGGAACGCGAGCGTCTCGCGGCCGGTGACGCCGTCGTACCTGCCGTAGCTGCCGGCGCCGTCGACGGCCAGTGTCGAGCCGGTGGCGCCACCGGCGACCCGCCACTCGATGACGATGTCGCGTCCGGGGATCGGGGCCACCGTCGTCCCGGCCGGGCAACTCGGTTGCTGCGCGACGCGCAGGTACTCCACGTAGGGTGCGGTCTGCTTGGTGGGGGCGGGTGGCGCGGCAGAGGGGGCCGGTGGGCGCCGGCTGGTCGCCCCGCCGGTCGGCTCGGTCGCCGGCTCCGGTGTCGTAGCGGTCGGGGTGCCCGGCGCGGGCGTGGGGGTCGGCTCGACGGCCGGCCCGGTGGTGGCAGCACCGGCCTCCAATGAGGTGGCGCCCACCTCGGGTGTGGCGGCCGAGGTGGGCGCGAACTCGCGGTAGCCGAGGTAACCGCCCGTGCCGCAGACCAGCACCGCCAGGACGACGGCCCCAGCGAGCAGGGGCGCCAGCCGGCGGGTGCGCTTCTTCACGGGTGCCGGCTCCGGAGGCGCTTGCGGGCGACCACCCGGGCGCAGCATCGTGGCGTCACCGGCCGCAGGTGCGGCGGCGGCGCGGGGCGGCGGGGGCGGTGGCACGACGACCTCGGAGGCCGGCGACGGTCCCGCCGGCACCGATGGTGCCCCGGACGCAACCACCGGGGCCGAAGGCGTGGTGGGCATCTCGCCGGCACCCACCGCCTGCACGGTCAGCTCGGTCATGGCGAACCCGCTGGCCCCCTGGACGCGGCGCAGGTCGTCACCGAACTGCTCGGCCGTCGGGTACCGCTGGGCCGGATCCTTGGCCAGCCCTCTGGCGATCACCTCGGCCAGACCGGGCGGCAGGCCGGTTCCGGTCAGCGACGGGGCGGGCTCGCGTACCACCCGCCCGAAGAACGACAGCAGCCCCTCCTCGCGGCCGCGCTGGAAGGGCGGGGCTCCAGTCAGGATCTGGTACGCCGTACTGGCCAACGAGTAGATGTCGGAGACGGTGGAGGCCCGACCGCCGTCGAGCATCTCGGGCGCGGCGTGGTTGGGGGTGAGGGCGGCGATGGTGACGGACCGCTTCGCACCGCTGGTCAGGGCGGCGACACCGAAATCGGCGAGGGCCGGTTCACCGTAGCCGGTGAAGAGGATGTTCTCCGGCTTGACGTCGCGGTGCAGGATCCCGGCCCGGTGGGCGGTGGCGAGCGCGCCGGAGAGCTTGACCAGGATCGGCAGGGCCTGCGCGGCGTCGAGCGGACCGCCGCTGGTCCGGTCGGCCAGGCTGCCCTGTTCGCAGAACTCCATGACCAGGTACGGCTCGCCGTCGGCCGTCACACCGGAGTCGTGGACCGTGACGATGTTCGGGTGAGTGGCCAGGCGCCCGGCGGCCGCACACTCGTCGCGGAACTGGTCACGGGACCGGGGATCGGAGATGTCGACGTGCAGGACCTTGACCGCGACATCCCGGGCCAGCCGCTCCTGGCGGGCCCGGTAGACGGTGCTGAAGCCACCACGGCCGATCAGCGTCAGCGCCGACAACCCCTCGATCACGGGTTGCTTCCCAGCGACCACCCGGTCCTCCTCCGTCACGCCTTGAACAGTGCGGCAGGTTTTCACGGTAGGGCCGATCGGGTGGCCAGTGAATCAGGGAAATGCCTATTCTCTGCCGCCACGACCGTCTTTCTGCCGCCATGGCCGCCACCGGGAGACAGCCCTATCACGCGGACGGTTGACCGTCCTCGTATCGCTGCGGCATTGCCCAGCATCACAAGTTCTTGTCGAGGTTTGCGGTCGGAGCCGGACCGGCTGCGTGAGTGTGGTTCGTCCGGCTGGTCGTGGGCCAGGGCCTACACGCGGCCCTGCAGGATTGTGCCCACCCGCAGCGCGACGTCCTTGCGCTTGTCCGGGTCGCTGATGTCCACCTGGATCCCGCAGAAGTCGCCGCCGCGGCACGGGAACCACAGCTGGCCATAGATGTCGTTGTAGGTGGCACCGGGAGGCGTTCCGGACACGGTATCCCCAACGTTGCAGAGCCTGCACCACCTTGCCCGCGCCGGCGGGGTTGGCGGAGTGAGCGCTTTTCATCCTCGGTAGATCGGGTTCTCGATGTGGTGTAGGCGCCGGCAGTGGCGCGACCGCTGGGTCTACGACGTGTCCGGGCTGTGGACCTTCTCCGAGACGTCCGTGTGGATGAATCGATCATCGATCAACAGCTATCAACGGTCCCGGTGGTACGGGGGCTGGTGAAGACATAGCTGGGATGATTCATCCGCTGGTACGGGTGGAACCCGACAAGGGTTCCACCCGTACCGGGCGCGAACCCTCGATGAGCAGCCTGTCGCTTGGGGAGACTGAATGAAGAAGGCGGGTAACGCCCTGCTCGTTGTTGGTCTGGCAGTCGGGGCCCTCGGCTTGATCCTCATTCCACTTCCTGGTCCCGGGGCGCCGGTTCTCGGGGCGGGGGCAGCGGTCGCAGTCGTCGGACTGGTTGTCCGGTTGGTCGGAGCGGGGCGGCCGAGTTCGTAGCGACCAGTGTGGTCAGGTGGTGCCTGAGCCTCACAAGACCGACCGCGCCAGTTCCGGTGGTTCCACCACCGGAACTGGCGCGGGTCGCTGGCGGTGTTCGGTCGACTGCCGCCGCTGCTCTGGTGCTGAGGATCATTAGCCCAGGGCCGCTTTCGATCAGCCTGCGGTACGGGCGACGCCGACCGGGCAGCTCAGCCCGTTCGGGCCGTGGTTGCAGTAGCCGTTCGGGTTCTTGGTCGGCGCGAGGTACTGCTGGCTGGTGGTAGTCCTCGACAAGATCAGGTCAGCGGAGCGGTTCAATGATCGGGTGGACAGCGGGATGGCGGCAGGGTAGGACAGCAACGAGGCTCCCGATGGGGGCATCCTTCTTAGTCGATTGCTTGTCTTTCCGGGAGTCTTGCCTCACCCCAGCCATCGACCTACCGACAGACGGCTGGCCTGCATCATCAGGTTGGAAATGGTTCAGTGAACGTGGGCGGCCGATGTTGAAGGCGCCCTTCGAAACCGTACGCGCCAACACCTCAACGACCGGCCAGATCGTGTCGGCCTCACCGAGGTCGTGATCGAGCCACAGATCGTCCAGCCGCTCGTCGCGGTAGCGCTCGAGGAGTGCGACCCCGGCGGCGCTGCTGCATGCCACCTCGGCACTACTGCCATCAACAAAGAAGTGCAGGTCGTCTACCAAAAATGACTCGCCGAGGCGTGCTGTCCACGGGGCCATCGTGCCGTATCCCGTCGGAGATCCGAGGGCTCGGGACGATCACCTTGGGCGCCGGGGGCGCGTGTTTCTGCCGCAGTCCAAACGTCACGCAGCGTGACTCGATGCCGGCGGGCTGCCGTCGCACCTGCCGAGAACAGTGCGCGCCTGGCCTGTTCGTCCGGCCAAAGTCCGAGCCATTCGCGCGACTGATTACGGAGGGCCTCTATGTCGCCATATTTCAGAATACAACAGCCATTTGTGCGGCTATGGCAAAAGGGAACGCTGTCCCCGAGGGTCAGTGCCGGTAGGGTCAGCGGGTGAGCAGATCTTCCGGGCGCACCGCGAACTTCCGCACCCTGTACCACGGGCAGGCCGCAGTTGGTGCCGCATCGAGTTACGGCCTGTTTCTGATTCGCCGATCGGGGTCATGGGCGCAGCGTTGGGCGTCGATCAATGCTGGCATGCGGCCTGTCCCGCCACCGCCGCTGGTAGACCTCGCACATGAGACAGTCATCCTGCTCTCGGTAGGGACCCGTGCCGTCCTGGGCTACGACGTCACGATCGAGGATGTGACCGTGCGGGAAATGACTCTGGTCGTGACCGGCGTCGAGAGGCGCCCGGTGGGCGGTGTGACGCTGGACGTGGCGTGTTCACCGGTGCACATAGTGGCGGCGCGATTCGGACCCCAGACCTTCGAGGACATGCTGCTGAACCTGCGTATCAAGCCTGCTGAAACTACTTGATCTGGTGTGTGGAAGACGGTTCACATCTTCGGATGGCCAAGAATAATGGGGCCATGTTCGAATCGATGCCCCGATTGGACCTGGACATCCGACAGGCGTATCTCGCCCGGCTCGGTGTTGCGGCGGAACCGCCTTCGGTGGCAGGCCTCCAGCGGTTGGTGCAGCGGCACGTTGAGCGCGTGCCGTACGAGACCCTGTGGATCCACCCCGGCGAGGCCTGGAACATCGACCCGTACGAGTCCGCAACCCGTATTGCGCTGCACGGCCGCGGCGGCTACTGCTATCACATGAACGGGGCGCTGGGCCGCCGACAAATCGGGGTGGCATCTGACCCATGATCCAGGCGGCGGATTCACCGGGATGACTTGGACCTTGGCTCACGCGCGCTGGGCCGATTTCGAGGCGAAGCATCACTGGTTGTCGACTTCACCGGAGTCGGGGTTCGTTCAGGTGGCGATGGCCGAACGCCGCGACGCCACCGGCGTAGATGTCATCCGGGGCCTGGTTCTGAGCCGGATCGGCGACGGCGCCCGCACCGCAGAGCCCGTCACTCGCCGGGCGGAGTGGTTCGACCTGCTCGCGGACCTATTCGATTTGCGGTTGCACACCATGACCCCGGAGGCGCGTGGTCGACTCTGGACGAACGTCCTCACCGCACACCGCCGCTGGCAAGAATCGCAGGCCTCCCAGAGCGGATAAAATCCCAGTAGGCGTCGCGGCTATCTGGCCTGCCGCGACGCACAGGAGTCATCCCGGCGCTGGCCCGGTGGTGCACTGCCTTCACCACCGGGACCAACTCTCTGGTCACGGTCCGGCCGGCCGGTCCCGGCGGCGCAGCAGGTACGTGTCCATGATCCAGCCCTTGCGTTCCCGAGCCTCCCGGCGGGTCCGCACAATCTGTTCCGCGATCTCCTTCAGGTGGCCGGCGATGAGGATCTCGTCAGGGGTGCCGAGGTAGGCGCCCCAGAAGATGTCGAGATCCTCGTTCACGTAGCGGGCGAAGGCGCAGTGCGCGTCGAGCATCACCACGATGTCGTCGACATCGCGCGGCAGGTGCGCGGCCAGGCGGCGGCCGGTGGTGACCAGGAACGGGCGGCCGACCCGGTTGAGGCTGATCCGGTGCCGCGCGGCGAGGGTCGCCACGCTGCTGATGCCGGGGATCACCCGGTAGGTGAAGGCGATGCGCTGGCGGGCCAGGATGTCCTCGACGACGGCCAGGGTGCTGTCGTAGAGGGCGGGGTCGCCCCAGACCAGGAAGGCGCCGGTGCCGCCGTCGCGCAGGTGCTCGGCGATGGCCGTCTCCAGCAGGTCGGCCCGCTGTCGCCGCCAGTCGTCCACCGCCGTGACGTACCCGTCGGTCGTGCGGTCCCGGTCGGGATCCCGCACCTCGACGACCCGGTGGTCAGGGCGGGCGAAGCGGGTCATGAGGTCCTGCCGCAACGCGATCAGGTCGTGCTTCTCGGCGCCCTTGTCGAGCAGGAAGAAGACGTCGGCCTGGCGCATCGCCGCCGCGGCGGCCAGCGTGAGCTGATCGGGATCGCCGGCACCGATGCCGATGACGAGGATGGTGCGCATGCGGGTCACCTCGCCGGCTCGGCCGGGCGCTTCGCGTCGCGGTCCCGGTCGGGGGAGTAGAGGTAGCTGTCGGGGAAGGAGCCGGCTGCGAGGACGGCGCCGACGATGATGACCGCGGTGCGGCGGATCCCGTGTGCCTCGACCTGGTCGGCGATGTCGGCGAGGGTGCCGCGCAGGATGATCTCGTCGGGGCGGCTGGCGTTGGCGACCACGGCGACCGGGCAGTCCGCGCCGTAGTGTGTGGCCAGCTGGTCGGCGAGTTGGCGGGTACGGGCGACGGCCAGGTGCAGTACCAGGGTGGCCCGGCTGCGTCCCAGTTCGGCGAGGTCCTCGCCTGGCGGCATCGGTGTCGAGCGGGCCTGGGTGCGGGTGAGGATGACGGTCTGCCCGACCGTCGGCACGGTCAGTTCCCGGCGCAGCGCGGCTGCCGCAGCGGCGTAGGACGGCACGCCGGGGACGATCTCGTACGGCACGCCGGCCGCGTCGAGTCGGCGTGCCTGCTCGGCGACGGCGCTGAACACGGCGGGGTCGCCGGAGCACAGCCGTGCCACGTCGTGGCCGTCGCGGTGCGCGTTGGTCATCGCCGCGATGATCTGGTCGAGGGTCAGGTCGGCGGTGTCGATCAGACGCGCTGCGGGTGGGCAGGTGGCGAGCAGGTCGGCGGGGACGAGACTGCCGGCGTACAGGCAGACCTGGGTGCGGGCGAGGATCCGCTGTCCGCGCACGGTGATGAGGTCGGCCGCGCCCGGCCCCGCGCCGATGAAGTAGACGGTCACCGCTTGCTCACCGCCCACTGCACGACGGGTCGGGCGGGTTGCCAGCCGGTGAAGCTGCCCAGCGGCGTGACGCGTTCGACCGAGATCCGGGTGAGGTCCCCGCCGTGGCGGGCCGCCTGGTCGGCGAGTTCACGTTCGCCTTGCAGGGTGACGGCGTGGGCGACGAGCCGTCCGCCGGGGCGCAGCGCGGCCCAGGCGGTGTCGAAGACTCCCGGGGTGGTGAGTCCGCCGCCGACGAAGACCGCGTCGGGTGCCGGTAGCCCGGCGAGGGCGTCTGGCGCCCGGCCGCGGACCACGCGCAGCTGCGGTACGCCCAGGCTGCGGGCGTTGGCGGTGATGCGGTCGGCGCGGTCGTCGCGGTTTTCGACCGCGACCGCCGACGTGGTGGGGTCGCTGCGTAGCCACTCGATGGCGATGCTGCCGCTACCGGCACCGATGTCCCAGAGCCGTTCCCCGGCGGCGGGGCCCAGGCGGGACAGGGCGAGCGCCCGTGCCTCCCGTTTGGTCAGGGCACCGTCGTGGTCGAAGGCGTCGTCGGGCAGCCCTGGCACTGCGGGTAGCACGCGGGTGCCGGGCGCGGCGGCGACCCGGACCGCGACGACGTTGAGGGGATCGC
Organism: Micromonosporaceae bacterium KJ-029; assembly: GCA_005402585.1. Taxonomy (GTDB): domain Bacteria; phylum Actinomycetota; class Actinomycetes; order Mycobacteriales; family Micromonosporaceae; genus Micromonospora. Next base: position 151,915 of record BIFP01000071.1, read on the forward strand.
CCGGCTCGGCGACCCACTCCTGGGCACGGCCGTCGACCCGGTGTTCCCGATCGGCGCCCAGTGCGGCGAGGACGCTCATCTCGCTGGCGCCGTACCCGGCGTCGGTGAGGATGCGGGCCACGGCGGCGGGGGTGGCGGCGTCCTGGCTGAGCACCAGCAGCAGCCGGTCCGCGACGAGGTCGCGGCGGATGGCGTCCAGGTCGCGGGCCACCGCGCTGCGTACCGTGACCTGCTCCACCGGCCAGCCCATCCGTGCGCAGGCCAACACGATCGATGACGGGTGGGTGACCACGCGCATCCGCTCGGCGTCGAGTAGCCGCACCAGGTGGCTGCCGATGCCGAACCACATCGGATCGCCGCTGGCGAGCACGCAGATTCGCCGCCCGGCGTGGGTGGACAGCAGATCGGGTAGGGCGGGCAGCAGCGGCGTCGGCCAGGGCACCCGCTGGGCCGGCACGGTCGCCGGCAGCAGGTCAAGGTGCCGCTGCCCGCCCAGGATCACCTGTGCGTGCTGAAGGGCGCTGCGTCCGCTCTCGCCGAGACCCGCCCAGCCGTCCGCGCCGATGCCGACGACGGTGACCCGCTCATCGGGTGTCATGGACTTCACGCGGCGCAACGGTAGCCCAGCAGGTCGGGGCCCTGCCGCCCCGGGGGCGGGTGTGACATCATCGGCGGCGACGGCGCGGTGAGGAACACCGGTGGGTCGGCCCGAGCAGGGCCGACGACTCCGGGGCGGTCCCGCCACTGTGACCGGTGCGGCCTCGCGCCACATCCGGGAGCCAGACACTCGCTGAGCCGTACCGCGCCGTTTGTCGGCGCGGTTGGTGACCGGCCGTGGGCGAGGACCCACGCGAGGTGAAAGGTGTGACCGTGCGGTCGTACCCGTTCTCCGCCGTCGTCGGCATGGACGACATGGCGTTGGCGTTGAATTTGTGCGCTGTCTCCCCGGCGATCGGCGGCGTGCTGGTGCGGGGTGAGAAGGGCACAGCGAAATCGACCACGGTCCGGGCCTTGACGGCCCTGCTGCCGCCGGTCGAGGTGGTGGCGGACTGCCGCTTCTCGTGCGACCCCGAGGCGGTTGACCCGCACTGCCCGGACGGGCCGCACCCGGCCTGCCCGCCGACGCGTACCCGGCCGGCACGGCTGGTGGAGTTGCCGGTCGGAGCCGCTGAGGACCGGGTCCTCGGCGCGTTGCACCTCGAACGGGCCCTCAGCGAGGGCGTGACCGCCTACGACCCGGGCCTGCTGGCCGCCGCCCACCGTGGCCTGCTCTACGTCGACGAGGTCAACCTGCTCCACGATCACCTGGTTGACGTGCTGCTCGACGCGGCGGCGATGGGACGCGCCACCGTCGAACGCGAAGGCGTGTCGGTGACCCACGCGGCCCGGTTCGTGCTGGTGGGCACCATGAACCCCGAGGAGGGGGAGCTGCGACCCCAGCTGCTGGACCGCTTCGGTCTCACCGTCGAGGTCGCCGCCAGCCGGGACCCGCAGGTGCGGGCCGAGGTGATGCGCCGGCGCCTGGCGTACGAGACCGACCCGGACGGCTTCGCCGCCCGCTATGCCGACACCGATGCCGCGCTGGGTGCGCAGGTCGCGCACGCCCGGAAGCTGCTGCCGGCGGTGCGCCTCGACGACGCCATGGTGACCCGCATCGCCGCCCTCTGCGCTGCCGCCGAAGTCGACGGGATGCGTGCTGATCTGGTCATCGCCCGCACCGCGATAGCGCACGCTGCCTGGTGCGGACGCACCGAGGTGGCTGTCGGCGACGTGCGGGTCGCCGCCCGGCTGGCCCTGCCGCACCGTCGTCGCCGCAACCCGTTCGATCCTCCCCAGCAGGACGCCGAGAACCTCGACCGTGCGCTGCGCGACGCCGGCCTGGACGAGCCCGAAGACGAACCGAATCCGCCGACGGACGGACCACCGGACCCCGACAACCCGGACGGCCCTGACGACCCCGAGGGCCCGCCTGAGCCGCCGGGCGGCGGCGGACCGGGTGGCCCGGCGGAGAGCGGGGGAGATGACGAGCGGCCGTACCGGCAGCGCTCCGACGCCCCGCCCGACACGGAAACCGGCGGTGACCAGCCTCGTACCACGCCGATCCCGGCCGCCGCGCCCTACCAGGCGCGGCTGTTGCAGGTCACCGGGACCGGCGCCGGTGTGGCCGGGCGTCGCTCTCCGGCCCTGACCAGCAGCGGACGTACCGTCGGCGCGCGGCGTCCTGCCGGCGCCGTGACCGGCCGGCCGCACCTGGTGGCGACGCTGCGTGCCGCCGCCCCGCACCAACAGGCCCGCGGTCGGCGTGGCCCCGGCATTCTGGTCCGCCCCGCAGACGTGCGTCTGCCGGTACGGCACGGTCGGGAAAGCAACCTGATCCTGTTCTGTCTGGACGCCTCCGGTTCGATGGGTGCCCGCCAGCGCGTCGCCGCGGTCAAGGCCGCGGTGCTGTCCCTGCTGCTGGACGCCTACCAGCGCCGCGACAAGGTCGGACTGGTGACCTTCCGGGCCGCCGCCGCCGAGGTGGCTCTGCCACCGACAGCCAGCGTGGAGGTGGCCGCCGCTCGCCTGGCGACCCTGCCGAGCGGGGGCCGCACACCACTGGCGGAGGGGCTGCTGCGCGCCCGCGAGGTACTGCGCGTCGAGCGGATCCGCGACCCGCGGCGGCGCCCACTGCTGGTGCTCGTCACCGACGGACGCGCCACCGCCGGCCCGAACGCCGTGGCCCGGGCTCAGCACGCCGCCCGGCTACTCGCCGCGGACGGCACCCCCGCCGTGGTCGTCGACTGCGAGCAGGGCCGGGTCCGGATGCGGCTGGCCGCGGACCTCGCCGTCACCCTCAGCGGGGAACACCTGCCCCTGGAAGGTGTCGCCGCCGATACGCTCACCCACGCGGTGCGATCCCACACCGCCGCCCGGTACGGACGGGAGGCCGCCTGATGCCACAGGGCCAGCCGATCACCGTCCCCGACGACGGGCTCACCACCCGCCAGCGCCGCCACCGGCCGCTGCTGATCGTCCACACCGGCCAGATGAAGGGCAAGTCCACCGCCGCGTTCGGGCTGGCGTTGCGTGGCTGGAACCAGGGCTGGTCGATCGCGGTGTTCCAGTTCGTCAAAAGCGCCAAGTGGACGGTCGGAGAGGAGAACGCGCTGCGTGCTCTCGGCCAGGTCCACGACCAGACCGGGCAGGGCGGCCCGGTGGTCTGGCACAAGATGGGCGCCGGATGGAGTTGGAGCCGCACCCGCGGCACCAAGGACGACCACGCGGCGCAGGCCGCCGAGGGCTGGGCGGAGATCAAGCGTCGCCTCGCCGAGGCCGAACACGACCTCTACGTGCTCGACGAGTTCACGTACCCGATGAAATGGGGCTGGGTCGACGTCGACGAGGTGGTGGACACGCTGCGGCAGCGACCCGGCCACCAGCACGTCGTCATCACCGGCCGCGATGCTGACCCACGGCTGGTCGACGCGGCGGACCTGGTCACCGAGATGACCAAGATCAAGCATCCGATGGACACCGGTCAGAAGGGCCAACGGGGAATCGAATGGTGATCGTCCCACCGCGGGTGCTCGTCGCCGCCCCCGCCTCCGGGCAGGGCAAGACGACGGTGGCCACGGGTCTGATGGCGGCGCTGCGGCAGCGCGGCCTGACCGTCAGCGGCCACAAGGTGGGCCCCGACTACATCGACCCCGGCTACCACGAGTTGGCCACCGGACGTCGAGGCCGCAATCTCGACCCGTTCCTGCAGGGCGAGCCGCGTGTCCTGCCGCTGCTGCGGCACGGCGCCACGGTCGGGACACCCGCCGACGTCGCGGTCATCGAGGGTGTGATGGGCCTGCTCGACGGTGCCGTCGGCCGGGCCGGGTTCGCCTCCACCGCGCACGTGGCCCGGCTGACCCGTACCCCCGTGCTGCTCGTCGTGGACGTCTCCGGCGCCTCGCGCAGCATCGCCGCACTGGTGCACGGCTTCGCCACGTTCGACCCGCAGCTCACCGTCGCCGGGGTCATACTGAACAAGGTCGGCTCGGTGACCCATGAGGCGGAGATTCGGGAGGCACTCGCCGCCACCGGCGTCCCGGTGCTCGGTGCACTGCACCGCGATCCGGCGCTGGACACCCCGAGCCGGCACCTCGGCCTGGTGCCGGCCGCCGAGCGGGTCGCCGCCGCGCGACGCACGGTCGGCGCCCTCGCCGCCTACATCGCCGCCGGGGTCGACCTGGACGCGGTCGTCGCGGTCGCCCGCCGCGCTCCCGCTCTCCCGGGCCCTGCCTGGGACCCGTTCGTCGAGGTCGGTGGCGTCAGCGTCGACGCGACCGTCGCGGTCGCGTCCGGGTCGGCGTTCACCTTCCGGTACGCCGAAACCGACGAACTGCTCGACGCCGCCGGCATCCGGCTGGCTTCCGTCGATCCTCTGCACGACCTGGCGTTGCCCGACGGCACCGCCGGGCTCTACCTCGGCGGCGGGTTCCCCGAGGTGTACGCGGACGGGCTGGCGGAGAACGCACCGCTGCGCCAGGCGGTGGCCCGCGCCGCGATGGCCGGCCTACCGGTCGTCGCCGAATGCGCCGGGCTGCTCTACCTCGGCCGGGACCTCGACGGCGCGGCGATGACCGGGGTGCTGCCCGTGCGCGCCCGGATGACCGACCGGCTGGTGCTGGGCTACCGGGAGGCCCGCGCCGCCACCGCCAGCATGATCGCCGACGTCGACGACCCGGTCACGGGGCACGAGTTCCACCGCACCCGCGTCGAGGCGGATCCCGGGGCGGCGCCCGCCTGGCGGTTCCGGCCCCGCCCGTCCGCGGCGCACGGCACCGCCGCGCCGACCCTTGACGGCATCGTCGGCGGTCCGGATGGCAACGTGCACGCCTCCTACCTGCACGTGCACTGGGCCGGGCATCCAGAGTTGGCCGGCCGGTTCGCCGCCGCCGTCCACCGGCAGGCCACCGGATCAGCGCCGCCCGCAGCGGGCACCCGCCCGAGCGCCGCGGCGACCCGCGGCGGCCCGGCAGCCGGTGGAATACCTGCCCAGCGACCAGCATCGCTGCCCGTTCCGGCATCCACCGCAACCGTCGACCCACCCACCGTCGGCCGGGTCACCCTCGTGGGCGCCGGCCCCGGCGATCCCGGACTGGTCACGCAGCGGGGGCTGGACCGCCTCGCCGAGGCCGACGTGGTGGTCGCCGACCGGCTCGTGCCGCACGCCCTGCTGCGGAAGCTGCGCCCCGGGGTACGGGTCATCGACGTGTCGAAGGTGCCGCGTGGCGCGTTCGTCCCTCAGGAACGGATCAACCAGATCCTCGTCGAGGAGGCCCACGCCGGGCACCGGGTGGTGCGACTCAAGGGCGGCGATTCGTTCGTCTTCGGCCGGGGCATGGAGGAGGTGCAGGCGTGCCGGGCCGCTGGCGTGCCGGTGGAGGTGGTGCCGGGAATTTCCAGCGCCATCGCCGTACCGGAGTTGGCCGGGGTGCCGGTGACCCACCGTGGTCTCACCCAGGGCTTCACCGTGGTGTCGGCCCACCTGCCCCCCGGCGATCCGGGCAGCACCGTCGACTGGGCCGGCGTAGCCCGATCCGGCACCACCATCGTGCTGCTGATGGCGGTGCAGACCCTGCCCGAGGTGACAGCGGCGCTGCTCGCACACGGGATGGACCCGGCCACCGCGGCGGTCAGCGTCGAGAACGGCGGCACCGCCCAGCAGCGGATCCTGCGGGGCCGCCTGGACGACATCGCCGCCGTCGCCGCCACCCACGGCCTGCGCGCACCCGCCATCACCGTCGTGGGCCAGGTCGCGGCGTTCGCCGACGCCACGCAACTCACGCACGCCTGAGCACCACCTGGTTCGGTGCCGGCGAACAGATATGAGGTGATGAACACTGTGAACGAAGGGAAACAGCCCCTCGGCGGTCGCTCTGACCTGATGACCGCAATGGAGCAGAACCTCGCCGAACATGCCTGTCACCTGCACCGCCATGTGGCGCGCGCGACCGTTATCGAAACCGACGACCTCCTGATCGCCGACAGCGGCCTGGACGACGACACCTTCAACATCGTCGCGGCGGCGCGTCTCACGCCGGACACCGCCCCGACCCGGATCGCGCAGACCCTGCAGGCACTGGCCACCACCGGGCGTCCCTTCTCGTGGTGGGTGGGCCCGGCCTCCACGCCAGCGGATCTCGCCTCGCTCCTGGAAAACGCCGGGCTCCAGGCATCGGAGACCGAGACCGGCATGTGGCAGGACCTCCGTGCGACCCCACCCCAGCAACCCGCGGTGGACCTGACCATCCGCCGGGTGAGGACCCCCGGGCAGCTCGCCGACTACTCGACCGTCCTGGCTGCGAACTGGAACCCACCGGCCGCCACGGTGCGCCGCTTCTTCGCCGATGCCGCCGACTGGGCCCTCGCCCCCGACTGCCCCGCTCGCTACCTGGTCGGCTACGTCGACGGCCGTCCCGTCTGCTCGGCTGAGGTCTTCCTCCACTCAACAGTCGCTGGGATCTACAACATCGCCACCCTGGCGACCGACCGTCGACGCGGCTACGGCAGCGCCATCACCCTGGCGACCCTGCACACCGCGTACGACGCGGGCTACCGCACCGTGGTCCTGCAAGCATCCTCCGCGGGCGAACCCGTCTACCGCCGGCTTGGGTTCCAATCCTGCGGCCGCTTCACCGAGTACGCCATCACTCCCTGAACCAGACCGCGCAGCAGTACGAGTTACCACTTGACCAAACCCACAGGGGCCCCCGGGGCCGGAGCGGTCCCGGGGGCGGAACAGTTGTCAGCCGGCGTCCTCCAGGTCACCCTCGACGTCCAGGTACGCCTGCCGCAGCGCGTCCATCACCGCCGGGTCCGGCTTGGCCCACAACCCCCGGTCGGCGGCCTCGGTGAGCCGCTCGACGATGCCACGCAGCGCCCACGGGTTCGACCGGCGCAGGAACTGCTGGTTCTCCGGGTCCAGCACGTAGCTCTGCGCGAGCTGCTCGTACATCCAGTCGGCGACCACCCCGGCGGTCGCGTCGTATCCGAACAGGTAGTCCACCGTGGCGGTCATCTCGAACGCACCCTTGTAGCCGTGCCGGCGCATCGCGGCGAGCCAGCGCGGGTTGACCACCCGGGCCCGGAACACCCGCGCGGTCTCCTCGGTCAACGACCGGGTCCGCGCCGCGTCCGGGGTGGTGCTGTCGCCGATATAGGCGCGCGGTGCCTGCCCCGTCAACGCCCGCACCGTGGCGATCATCCCGCCGTGGTACTGGAAGTAGTCGTCGGAGTCGGCGATGTCGTGCTCACGGGTGTCGGTGTTCTTCGCCGCCACCGCGATCCGCCGGTACGCCGACTCCATGTCCTCCCGGGCCGGCCGTCCGTCGAGGTCGCGGCCGTAGGCGAAACCACCCCACACTGTGTACACCTCGGCCAGGTCGGCGTCGTCACGCCAGTTGCCGCTGTCGATCAGCGGCAGCAGCCCCGCCCCGTACGCCCCGGGCTTGGAGCCGAAGATGCGGGTGGTGGCGCGGCGGTCGTCGCCGTGCCGGGCGGCGTCGGCGCGGGCGTGCGCGGCCAGATAGTTGTCCTCGTCCGGCTCGTCGAGGGCGGCCACAGCCCGGATCGCGTCATCCAGCAGCAGCACCACGTGCGGGAAGGCGTCCCGGAAGAAGCCGCTGATGCGCAGCGTCACGTCGATGCGGGGCCGGCCCAGGTCGGCCAGCGGGATGATCTCGAAGCCGGTGACTCGCCGGGACGCGGGATCCCAGGTCGGCTGTACGCCGATGAGCGCGAGCACCTCGGCGATGTCGTCGCCGGCGGTACGCATCGCCGACGTGCCCCACGCCGACAGGCCGACCGAGCGGGGCCAGTCGCCGGTGTCGCGGCGATACCGCTCCAGCAGCGAGGTGGCCATGGCCTGACCGGTTTCCCAGGCCAGCCGGCTGGGGATCGCCTTCGGGTCGACGGTGTAGAAGTTGCGGCCGGTCGGCAGCACGTTCACCAGACCGCGCAGGGGCGAGCCGCTCGGCCCGGCGGGCACATAGCCGCCGTCGAGGGCGTGCAGGACCGCGTCGAGTTCCCCGGCGGTGCCGGCCAGCCGCGGCGCGACCTCAGTGGTGGCGAAGGTGAGCACCCGCCGAACAGCGTCGGCGTGTTCGTCGTCCGCGCCGAGCACCTCCGCGCAGACCTGCTCCACCGCCTCGGACGCCCAGCCGTGGCCCTCCATCGCCTCGACCAGCCGCCGCGCCACCGCCTCGATCCGGTCCACCTCGGCGGTCTGCTCTGCCGCGGACTCGTCGAGGCCGAGCGCGGAGCGCAGCCCGGGCACGGCATCGGCCTGCCCGCCGAACACCTGACGGGCCCGCAGGATGGCCAGCATCAGGTTGACCCGCGCCTCACCGGTGGGGGCGTGACCGAGGATGTGCAGGCCGTCGCGGATCTGGGCGTCCTTGACCTCGCACAGCCACCCGTCGACGTGCAGCAGGAAATCGTCGAACTCGGCGTCGTGCGGCCGCTGCTCCAACCCCAGGTCGTGGTCGAGCCGGGCCGCCTGGATGAGCGTCCAGATCTGTCCCCGGATGGCGGGCAACTTCGCCGGGTCCATGGTGGCGATGTTGGCGTGCTCGTCGAGCAGCTGCTCCAGCCGCGCGATGTCGCCGTAGCTCTCCGCCCGCGCCATCGGCGGCACCAGGTGGTCCACGATGGTGGCGTGTGCCCGCCGCTTGGCCTGCGCGCCCTCGCCCGGGTCGTTGACCAGGAACGGATAGATCAGCGGCAGCTCACCCAGCACCGCGTCCGGGCCGCAGCTCGCACTCAGGCCGAGGTTCTTGCCGGGCAGCCACTCCAGCGACCCGTGCTTGCCCAGGTGCACCACGGCATGCGCACCGAACTGCTCGTCCAGCCACCGGTACGCGGCCAGGTAGTGGTGCGTCGGCGGCAGGTCCGGGTCGTGGTAGATGGCCACCGGGTTCTCCCCGAACCCGCGCGGCGGCTGGATCATCAGCAGCACGTTGCCGGCGCGCAGACCCGCCAGCACGATCTCACCGTCCCCGCCGCCGGACCGGTCGACGAACAGCTCGCCCGGCGGCGGCCCCCAGTGCGCGGTCATCGCCTCCCGCAACTCGGCCGGCAGCGCGTCGAACCAGCGGCGGTAGGTGGCCGCCGGCACCCGTACCGGATTCCCGGCCAGCTTCTCCTCGGTGAGCCACTCCGGGTCCTGCCCGCCGGCGGCGATCAGCGCGTGGATGAGCCGGTCACCGTCGGCGTCCTCACCGTCGCCGCCGGGCACCAGGCCGGGCAGCGCGTCCGGGCCCTCGACCTGGCCGACGTCATAACCCCTCTCGCGCAGCGCCCGCAGCAGCCGCACCGCGCTGGCGGGGGTGTCCAACCCGACGGCGTTGCCGACCCGGGCGTGCTTGGTCGGGTACGCCGACAACACCACCGCGATCCGCCGTTCGGCGGGCGCAACGCGCCGCAGGCGGGCGTGCCGTACCGCGATCCCGGCGACCCGGCGGGCACGTTCCGCATCGGCGACGTAGTGCGGCAGCCCGTCGGCGTCGGTCTCCTTGAACGAGAACGGCACCGTGATCAGCCGGCCGTCGAACTCCGGCACCGCCACCTGGGTGGCCGCGTCCAACGGGCTGAGCCCGTCGTCGCTGTCGGCCCAGGTCGCCCGGTCCTGGGTGAGCGCCAGCGCCTGCAGGATGGGCACGTCCAGCGCGGCCAGCGCACCGACGTCCCAGGACTCGTCGGCACCGCCGGCGGACGCCTCCGCCGGCCGGGTACCCCCGGCGGCGAGGACCGTGACCAGCAGCGCGTCGGCGCGGCCGAGGGTCTCCAGCAGCCCCGCGTCGGGGCTACGGAGGCTGGCGCAGAACACCGGCAGCGGCACCCCGCCGGCCTCCTCGACCGCCGTGCAGAGCGCTTCGACGAAGGCGGTGTTGCCGCTGAGCTGATGTGCCCGGTAGTAGAGGATGCCCACCGTCGGGCCGGCGATCGTGGCCGCCGGCCGTGACATCACCCCCCAGCTGGGCTGCTCGACCGGTGGCGCGAACCCGTGCCCGGTCAGCAGCACCGTGTCGCTCAGGAAGGCGTGCAGTTCCCGCAGGTTGTCCGGCCCGCCCTGAGCCAGATAGGCGTGCGCCTGCGCAGCGATGCCCTGCGGCACCGTGGAACGCGCCATCAGGTCCGCATCCGGCAGCTGCTCGCCGCCCAACGCCACCGCCGGCACGTCACCGCCGAGCAGCTCGTCCAGGCCACGCTGCCACATCCGGTAGCCGCCGAGGATGCGCACTACCACGAGCTCGACACCGGCCAGCAGCTTGGCCAACGCCTCGGGTTCCTCACCTACGCGGGCCGGGTTGGCCAGCCGGTACGCCGCGCCGCTGGCCCGGGCGCTGAGCAGATCGGTGTCCGAGGTGGACAGCAACAAGATCATGCGTGACTCCTCCCCGGGTCCGCGCCCGAGGTCGTCGGTCGCGGTCGACCGGAGTGTCTGGCTCCCGGCCCGGCACCTGACGTGCCGAGCCGGTGACAGTGGCGGGACCGCCCCGGACTCGCACCGGGTTCCTCCACGCCGACCGCGTGATGCTGATCTCGACGCGGATCCGCGCCGAGAGCCCGACTCTACGATGGGCGGGTGCCCGCTGTCTCCTCCGCACCCGGCCGCTTCGAGGGCGACCGCTGTCCTGGAATCCTGCGGGCCCATCAGGCCGCCGACGGGTTGCTGGTGCGGATACGCATCCCCGGGGGCCGGCTCAGCGTCCCGCAACTGCGCCGCCTGGCCATGGCCGCCCGGTGCCACGCCGACGGCACGCTGGAGCTGACCTCACGGGGAAACGTGCAACTACGCGGCATCCCCGACCCGTACGTCGTCGACCGGGTCGCCGCCGTTCTGGTGGAGTCCGGGCTGCTGCCCAGCGCCACCCACGAACGGGTCCGCAACATCGTCGCCTCACCCCTGAGCGGCCTGGACACCGGCGGTCACCTCGACGTGCGGCCCCTGGTGGCCGCCGTCGATGCGGCAATCTGCGCCGCCGACGACCTCACCGCGCTCAGCGGCCGGTTCCTGATCGCCCTCGACGACGGCCGCGGTGACGTCGCCGCACTCGGCGCCGACCTGTGCTGGAGCGCCGGCAGCGGCGCGCTGCTGCTGGCCGGCCGCGACCTCGGCCTGCGGGCCGCCGCCGGCGAGGTCCCCGAGGCACTGGTCGCCGCCGCCCGGGCGTTCCTGCACCAGCGCGGCGTTCGGCCAGATGTGTGGCGCCTCGCCGACCTGCCGCACGCGCCTGCGGCGATCGTCGTCACGCTCGGCGGCCCGCACGCCGACCCGCTCGACCCGCCGCACGGCACCCCGCCTCAGGTCGGCCCACACCCGGACGGCTTCGTCGTCGCAGCGGCACCACTGGGCCGGCTCACCGCCGACCAGGCCGACACCGTGGCCGCCCTGGCCGACGGGCCCGTGGTGGTGACCCCGTGGCGCACCATCGTCGTGCCCGGGCCGCCCACGGCGACGACGACCTGGCTGGCCGAGGTCGGGCTCATCGCCGATCCGGCGTCGCCCTGGGTGGGCGTGACCGCCTGCACCGGCCGGCCAGGCTGCGGCAATGCTCTGGCCGACGTACGCGCCGACGCGGCGGCCACCCTCGCCGCCGCCGACCCGCCCGCCGCCGGTGCGCTTCCCCTGCACTGGGCCGGCTGTGACCGCTGCTGCGGGCGGCCCGCCGGCCTGGCCGCCGTCGCTGTGGCCACCGGCGCCGGCTACCGTGTCGCGAGTCCCCGCGGGGATGATCATCACGGCCCGCTGCCCGAGCGGGTGGCACAGGCACGGAGACCTTCATGAGCTACGACTACGTCCGCGACGGCGCGGAGATCTACCGCCGCTCGTTCGCCACCATCCGCGCCGAGGCCGACCTGTCCCGCTTCCCCGCCGACGTGTCCCGGGTGGTGGTCCGGATGATCCACGCCAGCGGCATGGTCGACCTGGTCGACGACGTGGACGCCCACCCCGAGGTGGTCGCCGCGGGCCACGCGGCCCTGAAAGCGGGCGCGCCGGTGCTGTGCGACGCGGCAATGGTCGCCGCCGGGATCACCCGCAGCCGGCTGCCCGCCGACAACGACGTGCTCTGCACGCTGCGTGACCCGGCGGTGCCGGACCTGGCCCGGAAGCTGGGCTCCACCCGCAGCGCGGCGGCGATGCAGCTGTGGCGGGACCGGCTCCACGGAGCAGTGGTGGCGATCGGCAACGCGCCCACATCACTGTTCCGGCTGCTGGAGATGATCGACGAGGGTGCCGGCCGGCCGGCCGCCATCATCGGGGTGCCCGTCGGGTTCATCGGCGCAGCCGAATCCAAGCAGGCCCTCGCCGCACATCAGGCAGCGGTTCCGTACCTGGTCGTGCACGGCCGCCGCGGCGGCAGCGCCGTCACCGCGGCGGCGGTGAACGGCATCGCAAGCGAGGTGGAGTGACGATGACGCAGCCTGGCACGCTATACGGCGTCGGCGTCGGACCCGGCGACCCGGAACTGCTGACCGTCAAGGCCGCCCGGCTGATCGCCGAGGCTGACGTAATCGCCTACTACTCGGCCCGGCACGGCCGCAGCATCGCCCGTACCATCGCCGCCGGACTGCTGCGCGAGCGTCATCTCCACGAGCCGTTGGTGTACCCGGTGACCACCGAGGACACCGACGACCCGGCCGGCTATGAGGGCGTCATCCGCCAGTTCTACGACGACAGCGCCGAGCGGCTGGCCGCCCATCTCACCGCCGGCCGCGACGTCGTGGTGCTCTGCGCCGGCGACCCGATGTTCTACGGCTCCTACATGTACCTGCACGAGCGCCTCGCCCACCGGTTTTCCGCCCAGGTGGTGCCCGGCGTCACGTCGGTCAGCGCGGCCTCCGCCGTACTCGGCCGGCCCCTGGTCGAACGCGACGAGGTGCTGACCATCCTGCCCGGCACGCTGCCCGCCGAGGAACTCGCCCGGCGGCTCGCCGACACCGACGCCGCCGCGGTGCTCAAGCTGGGCCGCACCTTCGACAACGTCCGCGCCGCCGTCACCGACGCCGGCCGGCTGCCCGAGACCTGGTACGTGGAGCGGGCCACCTCGGCGCAGGAACGCCACGCACCCCTGGCCGACGTGTCGGCCGACGAGGTGCCGTACTTCTCCCTGGCCCTGCTGCCCAGTCCGACCAGCGCCGCCACCCGGGACGAGCCACCGGCCCCGACCCCGCAGCCGGCGGGGGAGGTCGTGGTCGTCGGCGTCGGCCCGGCCGGACCTCGCTGGCTGACCCCGGAGGTGGCACGGGCGCTGCGCGAGGCCGAGCACCTGGTCGGCTACGGACCCTACGTCGACCGGGTGCCGGTGCGCCCCGGCCAGCAGCGGCACACCTCCGGCAACCAGGTGGAGACCGAACGGGCCGCCCACGCCCTGGAACTCGCGCTCACCGGTGCCCGGGTGGCAGTTGTCTCCTCCGGCGATCCCGGAGTCTTCGCGATGGCCAGCGCCGTCTACGAGGTGGCCACTGGCCGGGCCCGTTTCGCCGACGTACCGGTGCGGATCCTGCCCGGCCTCACCGCCGCGCAGGCCGCGGCGAGCCGGATCGGCGCCCCGCTCGGGCACGACTTCGCGGTGCTGTCGCTGTCGGACCGGCTCAAGCCGTGGCCGGTCATCGAGTCCCGGCTCGCCGCGGCCGCCGCCGCCGACCTGGTCCTCGCGCTCTACAACCCGGCCTCGGCCAGCCGCCGCTGGCAGGTCGGCGCGGCCCGCGACATCCTGCTGCGCCACCGCGATCCGAAGACCCCCGTGGTGGTCGCCCGCGACGTCGGCCGCCCCGGCGAGGCGATCACCGTCACCACGCTGGCCGACCTGGACCCGGAGACGGTGGACATGCGCTGCCTGCTCATCGTCGGCTCGTCGACGACCCAGGTCAGCACCAGAGGCGACGGGTCCACGGTGGTGTGGACCCCGCGCACCTATCCCGGCTGAGCCGGCAGACCCGACAGCCAGCGCATCGCGTCCTCCACAGTGGTCACCACCGTCGAGGAGGCGACCGGTGTGGGACGGTCGATCATCAGCACCGGCAGCCCGAGGTGGCGCGCCGCAGCGAGTTTCGCCTCGGTCAGCGGACCACCGCTGTCCTTGGACACCAGCACGTCGATCCGGTGGGTGCGCATCAGCTCCAGCTCGCCCGCCAGCGTGTAGGGACCGCGACTGCGTAACAGCTGCATGTGGGCGGGGACCGGCTCCGCCGGCGCGTCCACGACCCGGGCGAGGATCCGCAGGTGACGCAGCGGCATGAACGCGGCGAGGCTCTGCCGGCCGGTGGTCAGCAGCACCCGACGCCCGAGCGTCGGCAGCATCCGGGTCGCGGCGTCCACGTCGGGAACCCGGTGCCAGCGGTCGCCCTGCTGCGCCGTCCATCCCGGCCGTTCGAGCCGTAGGTGGGCCACGCCGGCGCTGCTGGCGGCGTCGACGGCAGCGACCCGCATCCGGGCCGCGTACGGGTGGGTCGCGTCGACCACCGCGTCGATGTGGTGCGCGGTGAGCCAGCGTGTCAGGCCGGCGGCGCCACCGAACCCGCCGATGCGTACCTCGCCCACCGGTAGGCGTGGATCGGCGACCCGCCCGGCCAGGGAGGAGACCACCGCAATCGCCGGCTGGTCGGCGAGCAGGGCGGCGAGGGCCCGCGCCTCGGCGGTGCCGCCGAGGATGAGTACTCGTCGTTCGGGAGCGGAAGCCGTGATGGTGTTCATTCAACCAATGCTTGAACAGTGTGGGCAGGGGCGGTGCCTTCAGTGGCGGATGGCAGGGTACTGGTCGGCGTCGGCCGCGAACCGGTACGCCCGTGGCCTCGTCGGCTGCCGCGGCGAGGCGGTGGATCGCGTCGTGGCCGCCGTGGTGGGTCGCCCCGCGTGAGACGAGCAGAACGTTCATGCTGCCGGCGCCCGGTAGGTGATGACCGGGCGCCCGTCGTGCACAGTGACGTCGGCGTCCACGGCGTACACGTCGGCGAGCAGCGCGGGCGTCAGCACGCCGGCAGGCGGTCCGGAGGCGACGACCCGGCCGTGGTGCAGCACCACCACGAGGTCGCAGAACATCGCGGCCAGGTTGAGGTCGTGCAGTGCGGCGAGGGTGGTCACGCCGCTGCGGCGGACCAGGTGCAGCAGCTGCAGCTGGTGGCCGATGTCGAGGTGGTTGGTGGGTTCGTCGAGCAGTAGCAGCTGCGGCTGTTGGGCGAGGGCTCGGGCGAGCTGCACCCGTTGGCGTTCCCCGCCGGACAGCGTCTGCCACCTGCGGTGGGCGTACCCGGTCATGTCGACGCGTTCGAGAGCGTCGGCTGCGGCCGCCCGATCGGTGTCGCTGTCCGACCAGCGGGAGCGACGGTGCGGGGTGCGGCCGAGCAGCACCACGTCGAGCGCGGTCAGGTCAAGGTCGGTCTCAGCGTACTGGGCGAGCAGCGCCATCCGCCGCGCCGCAGCGGCACGCGGCAGCCTGGCCACGTCGTCGCCCGCGACGGTCACGGTCCCGGACCCGGGGGCGATCAAGCCGGCGACGACCCGCAGCAGGGTGGTCTTGCCGGACCCGTTCGGGCCGAGCAGGCCAACCAAGGTGCCGCGCGGCGCCGAGCAGGTCACGCGGTCGAGGAGGCGAGCGGCCGGCACTGACCACGAGACATCGCGAATGTCGAGCATCAGGCGTTGCCACCCCGTCGACGCAGCAGTAGCACGAACGCGGGCACCCCGAGCAGGGCGGTCAGCACACCCACCGGCAGCTCGCGGGGTTCGAACAGGGTCCTGGCCGCAGTGTCCACCCAGATCAGAAAGATCGCTCCGGCGAGGACGACGACCGGCAGCAGCCGCCGGTGGTCGGGGCCGGTGAACCGCCGCGCGGCATGCGGCAGCATCAGGCCGACGAAGCCGATCGCACCGCTGATCGCGACCAACACGGCGGTCAGCAGCGCCGTGGTGACCAGCAGCAGCCACCGGACACGCCCGACGTCAACACCGAGGGCGGCGGCGGCCTCTTCGCCGAACGCGAACGTGTTGAGCGCACGGGCGTGCCAGAGAATCACGGCGAACACTGCCGCGAGCAGCGGCGTCGCCCATCCGAGTGCGGCCCAGTCGGCGCGGGCGAGCGAGCCGGACAGCCAGAAGGTGATGCTGTGGGTCGCGTGCGGGTCAGCCGCCCAGATGATGACGAACGAGGCCAGCGCGGAGCACAGCTGCGCGATGGCGACGCCGGCCAGCACCACCCGGGTCGGTCGCAGGACCGCTCGGTGGCCGGCGGCAGCGACCACGACGGCGAACGCGGCGAGCGCCCCCGCGAACGCGCCCCCGGTGAGCGCCGCGGTACCCGTGCCGAGGCCCAGGACCAGAACGGCGACGGCGCCCAGCGACGCTCCGGAGGAGACGCCCAACAGGTACGGGTCGGCGAGCGGGTTGCGGGTGACGGTCTGCATGACCGCCCCACAGGCGGCGAGCCCGGCACCGACCAGGGCAGCACCCAGCACCCTCGGCAGGCGCAGTTCCCACACGATGTGGTCGCGCAGCAGCGGCACGTCGGCGCTCGTCAGGCCGAGGTGGTTGGTGATGACCAGCCACACGGTGCTCAGCGACAGGTCCGCCGGCCCCACCGTCACGGCCGCAGCCACCGACAGCACCAGGCCACCGGCGAGCACGACGACCACGGCCACCATCCGTACCGCCCGGACCGGCCGCGCCGGGGCCTGCGCTGGCCGGGTGGTAGTCGTGGTCAGTTGCCCAGCCCGCCGACACCCCGGGCTAGGGCCTCCACGGCGAGCACGTTCCGCACGCCCGCGGAGGTGGAGGAGAAGTCCAGGACGACGTACCGCTTGTCCATGACGGCGGGCAGGTCCTTGAGCGTCGCGTGCTTCTCGAGGAACGCTTGCTTGGCGGCGGCGCGGTCCCAGCTCGCGTCGACAAGCACGATGACGTCCGGGTTGCGCTCGACGACAGTCTCCCAGCTGGTGTCGGCCCAGCTGCCACCCAGGTCGGCGAAGATGTTGGTGACCCCGGCCGCAGACATGATCATGGCCGGGCCGCCGCAGCAGGCGCCAGCACTGGGCGCGTCGGTGCCGGCGTCCCACCACAGCACTCGCGTGCCCTTCACGTCCGCTGACACTGTCGCGATGCGCTGCTTCTGGTCGGCGATCAGCGTCTCGGCCCGCTCCGCGACGCCGAAGATCGCGGCGATCTCACGGATCTCGGCGAAGACGTCATCCATCGCCAGCTTCGCCGGTCGCATGTCTTTCGGGCAGCCGGCGGTGGAAATGTAGGTGCCCACGCCCAGGTTCTGCCAATCGGCACGGTCGCCGACCCCCTCGTCGCTGAACGCACTTGCGAAGGAGGCGTAGACGAAGTCCGGCGCGATGTCGAGCAGCTTCTCCTTCGACGGGTACTCCGTGGCCAGTACCGGCACCTTCGCGTACGCGGCGGCGTACTCGGGCAGCACCTGGTCGTCGAGGTAGGCGGAACCGGCCATCCGGTCCTGCAACCCGAGCGCCAGCATGATCTCGGTAGCGGACTGATTCATCGTCACCGCCCGCGCCGGGGGCTGCGTGACCGTGACCGGTGTACCGCAGTTGGTGAACGCGACAGGCCCGGCCGCAGCGGACGCCGCAGGGGCCGGCTCGTTGTTGCCGGCTGCGGCACAGCCGCCGAGCAAAGCGAGCAGAACGGACAGCGGCGCAGCAACACGCCAGGACGCAGGAGACCGCATAGCGGGACCACCTTCCAGCACCTCGTGGACGGGTCGTACAGGTGCCGTGGCCGGTCTCCTGGCTGACGGGTGGTGCGCCGGCGGCCGGCCTTCCCAGGCATACGCCCAGTGACCTTTCGGTGGCCTCCAGCATCCCGATCACAGTGGCGAGGGCCGCACCGGTCTCACACCGGCTTCCCGAACACCACGGCGAGGTCACCTTAACCAAACCGGACGGCACCGTCACCGTGGCCTAGATCATGGTCGGAGACCATGTTGGTTCACCGTGCCTGCTCGCGTGAGGTGCCGTCGACATAAGAGAGACCGGCAGTAGGGCGGTGGAGGCGAGGCGGGTGCTGGCCGAGGGTGGGCACCCAACTATCGATCAGTTTCGCGGCCGCGCTTGCTTGTCCACGCACGCAAGGGTGCTGGCACGCGGCACCAGCAAGGGTGCGATGAGCACCCGCTCGTCGTGCGCCGACGCATGACCTTCGATCACGGCGATGAGCAACCTGACGCTTTCTCGAGCGGCTTCCGGCAGCGGCTGGGCCACCGACGTCAAGCCAACTATGGCTGCCGTTGGAGTGTCGTCGAAGCCGACGATGGCAATCTCAGCGGCGAGTAAGCCGGCCGCCTGCAGAGCGCCAAGGGCGAGGGTGTCGCTCGCGCAGACCAACGCTGTGGGGGGTGCGTCACGCCGCAGAACGGCTTCGATGGCAGTCCGCGCGTGGTCCGTGTTGTCAACGATCTCCAGCTCATGGCGCGGATCAGCGGGCACGCCCGCGTCGGCGAGTGCGGAGGCCCAGCCGGCTCGACGGTCGTCACCGACGCGTGAGCCGCGGGGCCAGCCGAGAAAACCGATGCGGGTGTGTCCGCAACGCAGGAGATGCTGTGTGGCTTGGTAGGTGCCTGCCGCCCCGTCAATGTCCACCCACGGTCCGCGGCCGGTGGCCCCCCGATGCCGCCCGAAAGAGACAAATGGCACCCGCTGGCGGACGAGCTCCGCCTGACGGGGATCATCACGTTCGACCGCAGTCAGCAGCGCCGCGTCTGCCTCGCCGCGAGCCACGGCGTCGGCAAATGCTGCAGTCTCGTCCGCTCGTCGAGCAAGCGGGATCAGCAACACCCGGTGATCGCGTTCGCGGGCCGCTTCGACGACTGCGTGAACGAATCGGTCATGCACGATTCCCTTGACACCGTCGCGGACCGGATGCAGCCGCATGGCGATCGTACGGGATCGTCGAGTACGCAGGTTACGCGCAGCCGCGAACGGCCGGTAACCCAGTACGTCGATCGCCGCCCGAACGCGCTGCAGGGTCTCTGCTCGAACGACGCTCGGGTTGTTCAGGACGTTACTGACGGTCTGGCGGCTTACACCCGCGTGTCGCGCGACGCTGTCGAGCGTCGGCGCGCGCGGCGCATCGATGTTGGGCTCAGGTGGTGATGGCTCTGGCATAGCCACAAGTGTCATCCGCCAATTCAGGTGTAGCCGGTAGCTCGGAGCGTCTCACGCATCGGGCATGTCCGTCGCACCCGATCCGCAGCATCACGGGCATGTGACCTTGGGGCAGCAGTGCCGGGTAGCGCCACGGCCGGCGGACCGCACGGCACCGCCGCTTCTGGCAGGATCCGTCGGATGCGCAGACTGATGGTGCTCCTTCTCGTGATGGCTGTTACTGGCTGCGGCGACGGTGACGCGACCGAGGCGGGAGCCACCGAACAGTTCACCCAGGGCGGTGTCAGTATGGAGCCGACGGTCAAGGCCGGCCAGGTTGTCACCGCACGGACAGTCACCGGCACGTATGAGCCACGGCGCGGCGATGTCGTCCTGATCCGTTCCCCCGGCGGTCTCTGGGGCGACCGTAAGGCGCCGCTGCTCAAACGCGTCGTCGCGCTTAGCGGCGAAACCATCGCCTGCTGCGATACCTCCGGCAAGGTGACCGTCGACGGTAAGCCGCTGGCCGAGCCTTATGTGGCTGACGACGCGTCGCTCGACGAGCCGCCCAACCCGAACTACTGCGGGCCGCGCCGGTTCGCCGCGGTTACCGTGCCGGCCGACTCCGTCTTCGTCATGGGCGATAGCCGCGCCCGGTCGAACGACTCCCGGTGTGCCGGGCCGGTGCCGGTGTCGTCGGTCTTCGCCGTAATGGTCGACTGACCAGGGCGCACCTGACATTTGCCACGAACGTACTGCCAAGCGTCTTGTCTCGACCCGACAACTTGACGATCACGGTGAATCACCCGGGCTAGAGACCGACGTCGCGGGCGAGGAGGGCGGCCTGGACCCGATCGGAGACCCCGAGCTTGGCGAAGACCGCGGAGAGCTGGTTGCGGACCGTCTTCTCGCTCAACCCGAACCGGCGGGCAATCCGCGCGTTGGTCTCGCCGACCGCCAGGTACCGCAGGATGTCCCGTTCCCGCGCGGTGAGCTGATTGAACGGCGCTGGCAGCTCCACCGGCCCGCGTTGCAGGTTGGCCAATACCCGCGGCCCGACCCGGGGGCCGAGCACGAGACCTCCACCGGCCACTGTCCGCAGGGCGTCAACGATCACGTCGGGGTCGGTGTCCTTGAGCAGGTATCCCCGGGCGCCCGCGTGCAGCGACCGGCTCACCACCTCCTCGTCGTCGGCCATGGTGAGCATGAGTACCGCCGTTCCCGGACGGCCCTGCACGATCCGCCGGGTGGCCTCGACACCGTCGCCGTCGGGCAGGGCCACGTCCATGGCGACCACGCCGACCGGCTCGGTCAGCGCCAGGCTGACCGCCTCGGCGCAGGTGGCGGCCTCCAGCACGGCGCTGACCCAGCTCTCTCCCTCCAGCATGATCCGCAGTCCACGGCGGACCACCGGATGGTCGTCCACGATCAACACCCGGCCCTGTCCGGACATCTGCCCGCCCCACTTCCTGCCCGCCCGCCTCGACCGGCCCGTCTCGATGTTCTCAGCCGGGCTCGTCCGCCGGAACGGCGGTCGACGCAACCAGCTGGAACGGCAGTCGTACCCGCACGAGGGTGCCCTGCGGCGTACGGTCGACGAGGTCGCACTCGCCGCCCAGTTCGGCGGCGCGTTCACGCATGGAGTCCAGCCCGACGCCGCCCGGCCGGCGGGCCAGAATGCCCACGCCGTCGTCGCCGACCTCGACCACCAGGGCCCGGCCCCGGCGCACCACCACGTCGCAGATGGTGGCCTGGGCGTGCCGGGACACGTTGGCCAGAGCTTCGCCGACGATCCGGTACGCCGCCACCTCCACGGCGGCGGGCAACCGGTCCAGTTCGTCCTCCACCCGCAGTCGCACGGACAGGCCGGGGCCGTCGAAACGCTGGCACTCTGCCCGCAGGGCCGACTCCAACCCTCGGTCCAGGGCGGGTGGGCGTAACTGGTCGACCAGTTGCCGTACCTCGGCGGTGCAGGTCCGGAGGTCCTCGGCGAGCCCGTCGAGGATGCCGACCAGCCGCTGCCGGTCGGTGGCGAGCTTGCGGGCGGCCCGTACCTGCATGGACATGCCGGCGAAGGTGGGGCCGAGCCCGTCGTGCAGGTCGCGGCGCAGCCGGCGGCGCTCCTCCTCCCGCGCGGTGACCAGTCGCTCCCGGGAGGCCCGCAGGTCACGGATCAACCGCGCGGTCGCCGCCGCCACCGAGGCGTGCAGGGCGACGTCGCTGAGCAGGCGTCGCTCGACGGAGGTGAAGCGGGTGCCGGGCGTACGGTGTGCCACCACCAACCAGCCGACGCGCTCGCCGTGGGTGACCATGTCGAACCGTTCCACCGAACCCGTGGGCCGGCCGTGTTCGGCGTGCACCCTCGGGGGCCGGTCCTCGTCGTGGTCGCCGTCGGCGGCCAACTCGACAGCGACGTAGGGCACCTGCAGGGAGTCGGCGATGGTCCGGGTGAGCAGCGGCAGTACGGCCTGCGGCTCGACGGTACGTTCCAGCAGGTCCCCGAGGCGGGCCAGGACCGCGTACGGTTCGTCGCGCTCGCCGTAGAGCAGCCGGTTGACCCCACGCTGAACGCGGTGACGCAACGGCTCGAAGGTCACCGCGATCAGCCCGGTGGTCACCAGGGAGGCGTTGGAGGTGTCGCCGCGCAGCACCAGGTCACGCAGCAGGCTCACGGTGGCGACGAAGGCCACGATCACCAGCAGGCTCATCACCAGCCACACCAGCGTACGGTTGATCACCTGTTCCAGGCCGTAGAGCCGGTACCGCAGCACGGCGAGGGTCATCGCCCCGGGAATGGCGATCACCATGAGCACCCAGGCCCCGGCCAGGTTGAGCGCGTCGAGCACCAGCCCGAGCACGAACAACACTCCGGCCGCGAGCAGGCAGGCCAGCTGCTGGCGGGTCTCGCCGGTGGCGCGGCGCCAGCGCGCGGCCAGCGAGACCAGCACCGCCAGCACCGCCAGCAGCTCGACCCCGATCGCCAGCAGGGCGAGCTGCACCAGCGTACGGGCCTGCGCGGTGGCGGCCGGCTCCGCCGAGAGCAGCAGCCGGCGCGGGTCGGAGAGCGCGGCGACCGCCAGCGCCAGGGTGGCTACGGCGGTGGTGACGACGACCAGGTACGCGACGGGACGCCACCGCCGTCCGGGCAGCCGACCGTCGGGAAAGACCAGCAGGGCGAGGATGATCAGCCCGTACGGCGGCCACCAGAGCCACTGCCCCACCCAGGCGACCGGGGTGATCCCGGTCCAGCTCAGCGCCAGGGCCGCCACGGCGGCGGTGAGCCCGGCGGCGGTCATCAGCCGACCGACCGGGTGGCCGGGGACACCGGCGAGCACCAACGCGCCGAGCGCGGTGAACGCGGCGGCCAGGCTGGCGGTCAACGCCACCGGTCCCTGAGCGGCGGCATCCCAGCTCCACCAGTACCCGACCACGACGAGCAGGGCGGCGGCCATCCCCACCACCGCCAGGACCCGGCGGCGGACGGTCACTGGTGGCGAGGTCGGCGACAACGGAGCCCTCCCGGGCGGTCGTAGGGGGTGGCGGGGCTGTCAGTGGGACCAGCCAGCCGCGTGTACGGCGTTGTGCAGAAGGTTGCCCGCGTGGCCGCGCACGTGCCGGGGCAACGCGTCGACGACGTCGGCGAAGTCCGGAGCGTCGCAGTCGGGTAGGCCGGCCAGCACCTGCTCCACGTCGACCCGATCGTCGCCGAGAACCTGCGGGCGGTGTCGGACGAACCGCTCCAGGTGGGCCATGACCGCCTTGAACCGGCCGCGCAGGACCTCCGGTGTGGCCGATTGCATCGACCGGTGCAGCTCCACCAGCTGCCAGTCGGCCGAGAAGACCGGGATCAGCCGACGGCCGGTGGGGTCGAAGAACTCCACTGCGCCGCCGAGCTTGTCGTAGTACCTCGGCTCGTCGAGCAACTCGGCGATGTCGCGGTAGACGTGGCAGAAGGTGTCGTCCCCGGCCAGCAGCACGATCCGCCCGTCGGTGTCGGTGGGGGCGAGGTCGGGTTCACGGGAAGGCAGGGTCATCGCAATCTCCTAAGGATTCACGCGAAACGTAGACGGTGCGCCGTCCACATTGGCACCGTCACCGGTATCGCATTCGTCGGCGAAGGTCCGACCTGCCCATCGTCACTCGGCGGGTGTCCCGCCGACCCGGGGCGGATGTCCCGGATCGGCGGGATCCTCGCCCGACCGGTCAGCCCAACCGAATCGCCCGGCTGGCCGCACGGGTCATGTCGACCGTGGCGGTCACGTCCGGCAGCCCTTCGACGTACGCGCCGGCGTGCAGCCGCCCCGACCAGTGGGTGTACCGCGCGGCGAGCTGATCGGCCCGTACCCCGGCCACGCCGACCAGGCAGGCGCTGAGCGGGTCACGGGGTGCGCCGCTCGTCGGCTGCGCGCAGCCGGCACCGTACTGCCCCTGGCCGGCCAGGGGATCGAACCCGGAACGGTCGGCACCGCACGGGTCCCAGCCGTCGACCTGGGTGCAGCCGGCGTAGTTCGCCACCGCCTGCGCCATGACGTTGTGCAGGTGCCGGTTGGCGGACTGGTCGGTGTCGCTGCGCGGCCGGGCCCAGTCGGCCGGCAGACCGTGGCTGCCGAAGAGCAGACCCCGCAGGCTGTCGTCGGACTCCAGCGCGGTGCCGAAGCCCAGCTCGGAGTAGGCCTGCAACAGTCGCAGCGAGTCGGAGACCTTCTTGCCCCGCTGCCAGAGCACCTTGGAGGAGTCCCAGGTGCCGCTGTCCGGTGCCGCGGTGCCGGTGCCGGCCAGCATCACCCGGTAGAAGTACTTCTGCCGGCCCGCGAGCATGCTGGCGGCCTTGGCCCGGGCGGTCACCGTCTGGGCGTCGACCGTCGGGATCGCAGCCGACTCGAAGGCCGCCCGGTAGGTGGTGTTCCAGCGCTCGTCGAGGTACTTGCGCTCGTCGTAGCAGTAGCCGTCCGGCTCCTGGGAGCGTACGTTCCACGAGCAGAAGACGCCGATCGGGAAGACCCGGGTGGCGCTGCGCACCTGCTGCCAGTCCCCGCCGGCCCACTTCACCTGGGACCGTACGGTGATCTGCAGGTCCCCGCTGGTGGTGTGGAAGCGCGGCCCCTCGTTTTCCACCACGTTGACGAACTGCGCCTCGTAGCAGCTGGTGAAGGTGGGACGGTGGGTCGGCGGCAGGCCGTGGTTGGCCAGCTGGAACGGGTTCGGCAGGGTGCTGTGCCGCAGCGTGGCCGGCACGGCGCGGGTGCCGAGGGTCCCGGCGCAGGGGCTGATCGAGCCGCTTTCGCTGATCCGGTTGCCGGCGGCGATCTGCTGGTCCGGGCTGCCCCACATGTCGTACTCGGGGATCACGTCGCTGCCGTTCCAGAGCACCGCTCGGCGGACGTTGTCGGCCTGCTCGCCCCAGGCGTTCACGGCGGCGCGGTAGTCGGCGACCAGGGCGGTGAACAGGGCGTTGGTGACCCCGCCGGCCCCCGGCGCGCTGAACTGCCGGACCCGCTGGTTGATCTTGTCACCGGCTTCGGCGACCGCCTCGGCCCGGCCGGCGTCGATCCGCCTGGCGTACTGGGGGTTCTGCAGTTGCAGGATGTTGTACGTGCGGGCGGCGGTCTTCCAGGCGGCGGCGTTGGCCACCCGTCCGGTGGTCCAGGCTCCGCCGGCCCGCTGACCGGCCCACTGGGTCAGGTAGTTGATCGAGCCCTCGGGCAGGTAGAGGTCGAGCTGCGAGACCGGGTCGG
This sequence comes from Micromonosporaceae bacterium KJ-029, assembly GCA_005402585.1. GTDB lineage: Bacteria > Actinomycetota > Actinomycetes > Mycobacteriales > Micromonosporaceae > Micromonospora. Next base: position 176,781 of record BIFP01000071.1, read on the forward strand.
CGGTGCTCGTCCCGGCGGGGACGGTGAAGGTTCCCTCACTCTCGGCGCGCACCGTGGCGAACTCGAACGTCGGCGACTCCGCCTTGGGGAAGTAGGTGTTGATGTAGTCCGGGATCGGCTCCCCGGTGATCTCCTTGTGGTGCACGTACGTCGTGATCACCGTGTTGAGCGGGTCGCGGGCGATGTTCTCCAGCGCCACGTGGGTGGCGAGCGCCATCGAGTCGACCTTGCGTTCGATGGTCTGCAACTGGGTGGCGATCCGGCCGAGGTTGGCGTGGACCTGGTCCAGCGACCTGGTCAGCGCGTCGAGCTGAGCGGTCAGGTTGCCGTACATCTCGGTCAGCGCCGACTCGATCCGGTCGAACCGCCGGTCCATGCCCTGGGCCAGCCGGTTGATCTGGTCCCGGAGCTTGCCGATCTCGGCCTGCACGGCGGCATTCGGGTCGCCGCCGCCGGAGAAGAGGCCGATCAGACTCATCGCCGCGCCGAGCAGGTTACCGGTGAGCACCGCCGTACCCATCGCGGTGGCGGCCACGCTCAGCCCCTGGCCGAGCACGGTGGTCATGTACGTGTTGATCGCGGTGACCGACGTGACGACCGCCTTGCCGATGGTCTCCAGCTGCTTGCCGAACTTCTTGTCGTGAAACCCCATCAACGTGGAGAGCACGCTCACCGTGGAGCCGAGCCCCTCGAAGATGGTCTTGTTCTCGGCCGTCTTGCGCTTCTCCTCGTCGATGACCGCCGGGGTCGGCTTCGGGTCCCCGTTGAGCGGGTACGTCGTCGCCTTGGCGATCACCTCGTCGGCCCGGGCCCGCCCGTCCACGTCCAGCACGGCCAGCGCGGCGTACGCCCGCTCCTGCACCAGCGCCCGGAACGCGGCCGGGTCGTCGCGCTCGTCCCGGATGGCGGCCAGCGGCACGTAGTGGCCGAGGGTACCGACGTTGCCGTCGGGGCGCGGTTCATGAATACGGGTCGCCAGCAGGGTGTCCACCGGGGTACGCACCGGCGTCTGGGTACGGCCGGTGAAGGCGCTGTCCCACCCGACGGCCAGGGCGTCGTCCACCTTCGCCCGCCGGTGCAGCTCTACCCAGGTGTCCCGGACGACGTCGCGGGACCGGGCGTTCCACGCGGCGTCCTGGTAGCCGCCCCGGACCAGGTTCAGCATGTCCGGCACCACGTTGGCGCCCTCCGCACCGATGGTGCTGTCCAGGAACGGCCGCAGCGTCGGGCCGGTCAGCACCGCCCCGCTGCTGCCGGTCGCCCCCAGCCGGGCCAGCAACGCCATCGCCAGGGAGAACCGGGACCGCTCCTCCCCGGCACCGTCGGGCACCACCGGGGCGACGGCCGCCCGGGTGCCGTTGGCGTGCGCCGCCACCTGGGCGGCGTCGGCGCTCGGGTTCGCCGTGCGCCAGTCCAGCAGTTCGGCGGTGAGCAGCGCGTCGGTCAGTCCCGCAGCGCCGCTGTCGCGCAGCTGCACCACTGCCGAGAAGAGGGCGCCGTGCACCGTGTGCTCGTCGAACGGCACCTGCTCGACCGCCCGCGCCGGAGTCTGGTGCATGGTCACCGCCAGCACCGCCGCGATCCCGACGGCACACCACCGTCCGAGGTTGCCCCGACGCCCAGGGGATCTCCCGAGCGGGCCGGCCCGCCCGACCGGACCTTTCGCCATTGTCGCCAACACGTGTTCCTCCCACGGCATGGACCGGGCGGGGCCCGGCCTCGTTGAGCCTTGACCGTTCAGAGGCTGGTGGGCGGGGCGTCCCGGACGGCAGGGACAACCGCCCCACCATCCCGGGACATCCGCTCCGGCCGGACCGGTCGCCGCTGCGTGACCTGTTGCTGCGGCGGGGAAACGCTGTTGGTTCCGTACGCCGCCGGTCCGCTGCACGTGGACGGTCAGATCGAGGTGATTCGCCTGGCAGCGCCGGGCCTGCGACAAGCTGATTGACGCAAGCGCCTTCACGACCTGGTCGGCGCAGTGCGGCGGGTGTCGCCGCGCAGCCGGGTGCTGGTGCCCGAGGACCACACCGCTTCTGCCCTGTGCCGGCGGGGCCCGGTCCAGGGCCCCGCCGGTCCGCCGGCGGCCAGGTCGCGCAGGGCCAACCGTCAGTATCGAGCAATCACCTGGTCCGGACGGTCGCGTCGGCCGACACCGCCGAGGCCAGGGGCGCGAGTGTCCTGCCCGCCTACCGCCAGGTGTTCCTGCTGCCCGGGATGCTTGTGCTCGCCCTCGTCCGTGCCTTCGACCGAACCACCCACGCCCGGGCCGGGCATCTGGAGACCGGCACCCTGCTGGGTGCGCTCGCCGTCGCCGTGGTGACGCTCGCGGTCACGGCCTGACCGGCCGGTACCGCACACTCAGCTCGGCCGTCGGGTCGCCGGCACCGACCCGGTGGAGGTAGTGCGGCCGGCCACCGGGCAGGTCCAGCAGCCGGATGCCCTCCCCGAGCAGCACGGGCGCGATGTGCAGGTTGATCTCGTCGAGCAGCCCGCGTTCGAGAAGCTGGCCACCGATCGTCGGTGAATGCACCTCGACGTTCCTGCCGCCGGCCGCGGCCAGCGCGATCCGTACCGCCTCGGCCACGTCACAGTCCAGGAACGTGACGCCGTCGGCGGGTTTGGCGTCCTCCGGGTGGTGGGTGAGCACGAAGATGGGTCCGGTCCAGGCGCCGCCGTAGACCATGCTCGGATCCGGGAAGTGGTCCCAGCCGCGCCGGCCGCCCAGGATCGCGCCGGTAGTCCTGACGTACTCCTCGATCAGGCCCGGCTGGGGCGAGATGCCGGTCATCATCCAGTCCATCTCGTGGTTCGGCCCGGCCACGAACCCGTCCAGGGACATGGTGAAGTGCCAGAGCACCTTGCCGTTCGCGGTCTGCGGTTCGATGTCGTTCACTGCTGTCTCCTCTGCCGGCTGATTGCCTCGTGCGGTATTGAGACGGCATCCACCGCGGAATCTCATCGGTCCAGGCCGGGTGGAAGGTTGAACGACGGGAACAGGGCCGGCTCGTGGAACGCGACGATCTCGGCTATCCGGCCGTCGCGGACCCGCAGCACGCCGATGCCGAACGGCTCGTACGCATGACCGCCCGGCGGACACCGGTACGTCGCCGCGGCCAACTGGCCGTTGGCGCCCGCCGGCAACATGCGCAGCGTTCCGATGTAGTCGGGTGAGCCGGCGTCCCAGCTCGCCGTCAGCGCTGCCAGCACGCTGTCGCGGTCGGCGAACCACTCCGGGTACGGCGGCATCGTCGCCCGCACGTCGCGCGCCAGCAGTTCGGCGACCTCGATCAGGTCGCCGCGCTCCACCGCGGACATGTAGCGGCGCAGGATCCTTCGGTCCTCGTCGGTGGGCGGGGCTGACGGGGCCCAGTCCGACCGGCCGGGCGGCAGGTGGGTGCGCAGGGTGGCTCTGGCCCGCTGCAGGGCACTGTTGACCGAGGCGACACTGCCGTCGAGGGCCTCGGCCGTCTGGCGGACCGGCCACCCCAGCACGTCGCACAGGATCGTCGCGGCACGCTGCCTCGGCGGCAGGTGCTGGATGGCGGCCAGGAACGCCAGCTCCAGGGTCTCCTTCGCGACCACCGCGGCCTCCGGGTCGTCGGCGCTCGGCGCCGCCGGCTCCCACAGGTGGTCGGGGAACGGCTGCAACCACGGGCCGGCCGGCGAATCGGCCTGGTCGGGCAGCGTCCGGCGGCTCCGGCCGTCGAGAAAGTCCAGGCAGGCGTTGGTGGCGATCCGGTACAGCCAGGCGCGCAGCGAGGAACGGCCCTCGAAGCCGTCCCGCCCGCGCCACGCCCGCAGGAACACCTCCTGGACCAGGTCCTCCGCCTCGTCGAACGAGCCGAGCATGCGGTAGCAGTGCACCCGCAACTCGCCCCGATGCCGCTCGGCACGTTCGGCGAAGTCGGTCACCGGGCGGCCGTCCAGGGGCCCTGCGCCTGGTGCGTGTCGGCCTCCCAGCACCGGCGCTCGGCCCACCACTCCGCGAGCACCGGCGCCGAGCCGAAGGTCAGCGCCTCCGGTGTCACCAGGCCGGCGTAGGCCGAGGCCCAGGAACGGTGGTGCGGGGCGCCGACGGCGGGCACGTCGTGATCGTTCGCGGTACGCAGACGGACGGTCATTCGCCCGACGGTATCCGGACCGGCACCGCGACGCAGGCCACCATCGACATCGCCACGATGAAGGCCCGGCTACGCGACCCCGTCCTCCCCGACCACGCCGCCCACCTTCTCGCGGCGGGTCACGCCGCCGCCGGTGTTGCCCCCGGCAGCGGCTACGTCGACCAGTCCCACCTCCACCGCGAGGTCAAGGCGTTCGCCGGGCTCACGCCCACAGCCGTGGCCTCCGCACCGTGGCTTGCCATTGACGATGTTGCGTGGCCCGCCTCATCACCAACCCGAGCCCTGTGACGGGTGGCGAAACCTTCCCGACCTTCGTTGAACGCCCGCGACGCGGCAGTCTCATCAGGCACGCACGCCAACTACGGGTTGCGAACAGAACTCGGATCTGTGTCTAAGGACACGACCGCCGGCTTGCCTTCCCGCCAGCGTGATCATGTACGGTGACCTGCGTGAACATTGCGCCGTCGTTGGACCGGACCCCGCTCGCGGTCCGTGTCGTCGCCGCGCGCCGCATCTGCTGTTGTTGACGGTCTGACACCCCGATCCGCGCCCGTGGCCTCCGCGCCACGCTGCCCGCGCGTCGTCATCAACGTCTGATCTGCCCTCGTTTGTGAACCCCTCATCACCGCGTCGCCGTATTCGCGCGACGTAGGTTGCCTCTGCCTGGAGAAGGACATGACCGCACACCACAGGCCCTCGGCCGGCCTACCCTTCGCACGCCGGTTGCGCCCGCTCGGCGGGCTCGCGGCCGCAGCCGCCCTCGCGGTGCTGCTCGCGGCCTGCGGCTCGTCGACGAGCCCCGGGTCGACGGGCGCCGCCGACACCAACGCGACGATCACGGTCGGTTCGCTGAACGAGCCGACGACGCTCAACACGGTCAAGGGCGGCAACACCGGCCACGCCCAGGTGCTGCTGCGCAACGTCGTCGAGGGGCTCACCGTGCTGACCGACGAGGGCAAGGTCGAGCCCCTGCTGGCCAAGTCGTGGGACGTCTCGGCGGACGGCACGGTCTACACGTTCCACCTGCAGCCCGGCGTGACCTTCTCCGACGGCACCCCGCTGAAGGCCAGCGACGTGGTGGTCGCGCTCGAGCGGGTGACGTCCGACGAGTCGACCAGCGCCCGCAAGAAGAACCTCTCGATCATGAAGACGATCGAGGCACCGGACGATGGCACCGTCAAGGTCACCCTGTCGGCGCGGTCGCAATCGTTCCTGTTCTACCTCACCAGCACCGGCGCGGCTGTCACCAAGCCCGACGCTGGCAACCCGGAGACGACGGTGATCGGCACCGGCCCGTACACCCTGTCATCCTGGAAGCAGGGTGACTCCATCACGCTGACCCGCAATGACACGTACTGGGGCACGAAGGCCAGCAACAAGCAGGTGGTGTACCGGTTCTTCAAGGACGCCACCGCCGAGAACAACGCGCTGCTCGCCGGCCAGCTCGACCTGGTGACCCAGGTGTCCTCGCCGGACGTGCTCACCCAGTTCGACAACCGGCCGGAGTTCTCCATCGTGGAGGGCACGTCGACGACGAAGGAACTGTTCAACTTCAACGACGCCATTGCCCCGTTCAACAACCCCGACGTGCGGCACGCCATCCGGCAGGCCATCGACCGCAAGGCCCTGCTGACGGCGGTGTGGGCCGATCGGGGCCAGGTCATCGGCTCGATGGTGCCGCCAACGGACCCCTGGTACGAGGACCTGACCAGCATCGACGAGCACGACGTGGCCGGCGCCAAGCAGCTGCTGGCCAAGGCCGGGTACGCGAACGGCCTGTCCTTCACCGTCGACTACGTACCGTCCGACGCGATCAACATCATCGCGCAGGGGCTGAAGAGCCAGCTCGCCCAAGCCAATATCACCATCACGCTGAACCCCGTTGACGACGCAACCTGGACCGACAAGGTCTACAAGAACCACAACTTCCAGGCCACCATCATGACCCACGTCAACCAGCGCGACCTGGTCTGGTACGGCGACCCGACGTTCTACTGGCAGTACGACAACCCGCAGGTGCAGCAGTGGGTCAAGGACTCCGAGACCGCCGCGACGCCCGAGGAGCAGACCGCCCTGCTGAAGAAGGTGGCACGGCAGATCTCCGAGGACGCGGCGAGCGCCTGGCTGTTCCTCGACCCCGCCATCAAGGTCGCCAGCACCTCGGTCAGCGGCTACCAGAAGAACAACACCACGGACAGCTTCTATGTCGCGCCGATCACCAAACGCTAGGCGATAAGCGGTGCTCAGCTACCTCATCCGTCGGGTCGCCTGGCTGATCGGTTCGCTGTTCGTCGCGGGCTCGGCGGTGTTCTTCCTGCTCCGGGTCCTACCGGGCGACCCGGCCGTCACGCTGCTGGCGGTCGGGTCCTCCCCGGACCAGATCGACGCGATCCGGCACCAGCTCGGCACCGACCGGCCTGTGCTGGCGCAGTACGGCCACTGGTTGGGCGACCTGGTGACCGGGAACCTCGGGGACAGCCTGTTCACCCAGATGCCGGTGCTCGATCAGATCGCCGGCCGGCTCCCGGTCACCGTACCGCTGGCGCTGAGCGCGTTCGTGCTGTCGATCGTCGTGGCCGTACCGATCGGGGTGTTCGCGGCGGTACGGCGGCGGGGTCTGCTCGGGGTGGCGGTGTCGACGCTGGCGCAGTTGGGGATCGCGCTGCCCATCTTCTGGATCGGGATCGTGGTGGTCTGGCTGGTCGCGGTGCAGTGGCGGGCGCTGCCGCCGGGCGGGTTTCCCCGCACCGGCTGGCAGGATCCGGCAGCCGCGGTCCAGTCACTGGTCCTGCCGGTGGCGACGCTGACAATTGCGCAGGGGTCGGTGCTGGTGCGCTACGTACGCTCGGCGACTCTCGACGTGCTGAGCCAGGAGTACGTGCGCACCGCCCGCTCCCTCGGGTACAGCCTGCCGCGGGCGCTGTGGCGACACGGACCACGCAACGGCGCCGCAACCGTGGTCCAGATCCTGGGCATCCTGCTGGCCAGCTCACTGCTGGGCACCGTGGTCATCGAGAGCGTCTTCGCCCTGCCCGGCCTGGGCTCGCTGCTGTTGACCAGCGTGAAGGCCCGCGATCTGCCGATCGTGCAGGGCACGGTCTTCCTCATGACGGCAACCGTGCTGGTGGTGGGGCTCGTCGTGGACATCGTGCAGCGGCTGGTCGACCCCAGACTGGGGGCACGGACGTGAGCACACCCTTGGTCGAAGCGGTCGAAACGATCGAGGCGCCCGACATCCCCGACCGGCCACGCCGAGGCTGGCGCTCGCCGTCGTTCGTGGTCGGCGCGGCGCTGCTGCTGGCGATTCTCGCCCTGGCGCTGGTCTCGCTGGTCTGGTCCCCGTACGGGCTGGACCACACCGACCCGACGGCCCGGCTCGCAGGCCCGTCCGGACAACACTGGGCGGGCACCGATCGCCTGGGCCGTGACCAGTTCACCCAGCTGATGCTCGGCGCGCGTACCGCGGTGTGGATCGGACTGGCCTCAGTCGCGGTGGCGTTCGCCATCGGCGTCCCGCTGGGCCTGCTCGCCGCGGCCGCCGGCCGGTTCGTCGAGAACGCCGTCGTCGGAGTGATCGACATCGTGATCGCCTTCCCGACCCTGCTGCTGGCGATGCTGCTGGTCACCGTGTACGGCGCGTCGACCGGAGTCGCGATCAGCGCGATCGGGATCGGGGTCTCCGCCGAGGTGGCCCGACTGACCCGGATCTCGGCGAGCCGGGTGTTCACCGAGGACTACGTACTCGCGGCGCGCACCTGCGGCACCGGGCCACTGATGATCCTGGCCCGGCACGTCCTGCCCAATATCTGGCACACCCTGCTGGTGCAGGCCACCCTCGCCTTCGGCATCGCGGTCATCGCCGAGGCGTCGCTGTCGTACCTGGGGCTCGGCACCCCACCGCCCGCGCCGTCGTGGGGCCGCATGCTCCAGGAAGCGCAGTCGACGGTGAGCGTGGCCCCGTGGAACGTCCTGCTGCCCGGCCTCGCCGTCGCCGTCACGGTCGTCGGGGTCAACCTGCTCGGTGACGGCCTGCGGGAAATCCTCGACCCGCAGCTACGGCAGCAAAGGCAGGCGGCGGACCGATGACCGTCCTGGAGACCACCGGGCTGACCATCACGCTCGACGGGCAGCCGCTCGTTCGCGACGTCTCGTTCGGCCTCGCCGCCCGCGACCGGGTCGGCCTCATCGGCGAATCCGGCTCGGGCAAATCACTGACCGCGCTGGCGTTGCTGGGACTGCTACCGCCGGGCATGCGCACCAGCGGCCGCATCCTCATCGACGGCCAGGACCACCTCGGCGCGCCGGACCGGCAGTGGCGTCGGGTCCGCGGCCGCACCGTCAGCATCGTGTTCCAGGAGCCCCTGACCGCCCTGGACCCGCTGATGCCGGTCGGCCGCCAGATCGCCGGACCGCTGCGGCTGCACCAGGGCCTCAACCGCAGCGACGCCGAACGCCGCGCGATCGAATGGTGCGACCGGGTGCACCTGCCCGACCCGGCCCGACTGGTACGGGCCCTGCCGCACGAACTCTCCGGCGGCCAACGACAGCGGGTCGCCCTGGCGATGGCCCTCGCCTGCCGGCCCCGGGTGCTCATCGCCGACGAACCGACGACCGCGCTGGACGTGACCGTACAGGCGCAGATCCTCACCCTGCTCGACGAGTTGATCGAGGAGACCGGCGTGGGACTGCTGTTCATCAGCCACGACCTGCCGGTCGTCGCCGGACTGGCCCGCCATCTCCTGGTCATGCGCAACGGCCGGTTGGTCGAATCCGGCCTGGTCGACGACGTGCTGCGCCGGCCCCGCTCCGACTACGCCCGGCAGCTCGTCGCGAGCGCCGCCAGGGTGACCCGGCTGGCCCGCCCCAACGTGCGCGGGGAGGACCGATGAGGGATCCGATTCTCAGCGGGTACCAGCTCACCCGATGGTTCCCGGGCCGCACCCACCCGGCGCTCGACGGCGTGGACGTCACCGTGCGGCCGGGAACCAGCCTCGGGATCGTCGGCGAGTCCGGCGCCGGGAAGTCGACCCTGCTGCGGCAGCTGCTCGGCGTGGACCGCCCGACCTCGGGCGAGATCCGCTTCGCCGGCCAGCCGCTCAACCGGGTTCGACACCGCGAGTTCCGTCGGCAGGTCCAGGTCGTCTTCCAGGACCCCCGGTCGTCGCTGAACCCCCGCATGCCGGTCGCATCGATCGTCGCCGAGCCGCTGCGCTCCCTGCGCATCGGTACGGACCGGGCCACCCGCGCCGAGCGCGTCGCCGAGGTGCTCACCGCGGTGGGGCTGCGCCCAGAAGACGGCCGCCGCTACCCGCACGAGTTCTCCGGCGGCCAGCGCCAACGCATCGCCATCGCGCGGGCGCTCGCACCAGCCCCACGGATCCTGCTCGCCGACGAACCCGTCAGCGCCCTCGACGTCTCGGTCCGGCTGCAGATCATCGACCTGCTCAGGGATCTCGTTGACCAGCTCGGGCTCACACTCGTGCTGGTCTCGCACGACCTGGCGATCGTCAGCCAGCTGTGCCAGGAGGTGCTCGTCATGCGCCACGGCCGCGTCGTCGAGCACGGTCCGACCACGGACGTGCTGACCAACCCCGCCGACGAGTACACCCGTGCCCTGTTGGCGGCCATCCCGCAACTGCCGCTCGACCTGCTGGAGGAACCGTGACCTTTGTTGACCAGTGGCGGACCTGGCACGCCGAACGTGAGGCGGCCGTCTCGGCGCCGGGCGGAGACCTCACGCTGACCGGCACTCATTGGCTGGTGGGGCGCACCCAGATCGAAGGGGTACCCGGCACCTGGAGTACCGACGGAATCGACGTACGGGTGTCCGGCGCCGAAGGCCTGCTCGTCGGCGACGTACCGATCACTGAGGGCGTGCTGCCCCCCGACCAGCGGCTCATGGTGGGCGATGTCGAGCTGAAGATCGTTCGACGCGGTGGCGACCTGGCGGTACGGACGTACGACCCGCACGCGCCGGCGGTGGACCGGTTCGCCGGTATCGACGCGTACGCCCCCGACCCTGCCTGGGTGGTGACCGCCGGGTTCACTCCGGCTGACGGCGCCCAGTCGCTGAGCACCGAGCACAGCCACTCCGACCGGGTGGTGGACTACCCGGTCGTCGGCACGTTCACCTTCGCCGTCGACGGCCGGCGTGCCGAGTTGGTCGCGCTGCACACCGGGCACGAGGGCGAAGCGCACATCACCTTCCGGGACGCCACCAGCGGACAGGAGAGCTACGGTGCTGCCCGATTCCTGTTGCTGCCCCTGCCGGCGACGGCGGGCCCGGTGACGCTGGACTTCAACCGCGTCACCCTGCCGCCGTGTGCGTTCTCCGACGCGTTCATCTGCCCACTGCCGCCCCCGGGGAACGTACTGCCGTTCGCCGTTCGGGCCGGCGAGAAGGCGGTACTTGATCAGCCCGCCGGTCAGGCGCCGATCCCTTGTGGATAGCTGAAGCCCCGAGCCCTCCGCTCTAGTAGTAGTTGTCGATCGGCTGGCGCGCCTCGTCGAACAGTGCCGGCCCCTCGTACCGAACCGGCGGCAGCGGCGGGGTGGCCGGCTTGACCTCCTCGAACTGCTCGGCGGACAGGGCGTACACCACCCGGCCGAGGCCGGACCGGGCGATCGCGGTCGCGCACATCGGGCAGGGCTGGCAACTGGTGAACATGGTGGTGGCCGCCGCCACGTCTGGGGCGAGTTCCCGAGCGGCCCAACGGGCCAGCTTCAGTTCCGGGTGGGCGGTGATGTCCGAGTCAGAGACCACGGTGTTGTGGTCCTCGATCAGGACGGTGCCGTCCGCACCGACCAGCAACGACGCGAACGGCCGCTCGCCGGATGCCCCGGCCTCGCTGGCGAGTGCCACGGCACGGCGCAGAAACGTCTCGTCGTTCGGGGTCATCGGTCCTCCTGGGACTTGTGGTACGCGGCCACGGCCGCAAGGGTCTGCCAGGCACGTTCGGGCTGGCGGATCTCGGCCAGGTCACCGTTGAACGGGTCGAGCACCACCGCCTCCGCGCCGAGCAGACGGATCTGGTCGATGTCGGCGATGATCTGATCGATGGTGCCGACGCCGGCGAGCCGGTCCGGGGCAATGACCGCTTCTCGGGTCTCCTGGAGTTTGATGCGCGGCATCAACGCGGGCACCGGGTGGCCCAGTTCATCGGCGGTGGCCTTCAGCCGCCCGGCTGCCTCTGCCAGCCATCCGGGCGTTACCCCCAGCGGGTGCCAGGCGTCACCGAGCAGCGTTGCCCGACGTATGCCGGCGTCGCTGTTGCTGCCCACCCAGATCGGAATCGCCGCCGTGTCGTAGTCGTCGGTGTTTCGCCAGGCGTCGCGCATCGCGCGCAGGTACTCGTCGGTCAGCGCACCGCGCCGCCGGAACGGCACGCCAAGCGCCTCGAACTCCTGCCGGGCCCAGCCCACACCGACACCGAGGACGAGCCGGCCCCCGCTGAGCCGGTTGAGGTTCGCCGCCATCCGGGCGGTGAGCAGCGGGTGCCGGTACGGAACGATGAGCACCGTGGTGCCCAGCCGGACCCGGTGGGTCACCCCGGCCAGCCAGGACAGCGTGGTGAACGGCTCGTAGAACGGCGCCGGGTACTGTTCGGCCACGTCCGGGGTAACCGCGATGTGATCGGAGACCATCAGCAGGTCGAAGCCGAGGCCCTCGACCGTCTGCGCCCACTGTCGCAGCACATCGGGGTTCGTGCCCGGGGCGAAGTTCGGTACGTTCACGCCAATTTGCACGGCTCCCACGCTAGTCGCGGCGGGTTCGGATTGTGAACACCATCCTCCCGGCCTTTAGCGGCCTTGCCCGTGAATCCGCCGGTAGATTGGCCCCATGGCCGAGAATCTTGACGCTATCGATTGGTTGATCCTGACCGAGTTGCAGGGCGAGGGCCGCTTGCCCGTCACCGAGCTCAGCCGCCGGGTCAAGCTGAGCGCATCGGCCACCAGTGAACGGGTGAGGCGGCTGGAGGCGATCGGCGTGATCAGCGGCTACCGCGCCGAGGTCGACCTGCCCAAGGCGGGCTTCGCCGTACTCGCCGTGGTCCGGCTGAAGTACCCCGGTAGCCGGCACGATCCGCTGCACCGGCTCCTGGAGCGACGGTTCGAGATTCTGGAGTGCCTGCGCACCACCGGAGACGACTGTTACGTACTCAAGGTGGCCGCGACGTCGATGGCGCACCTCGAACAGATCGTCAACGAACTCGCCGCGTTCGGCAGCACCACCACCAACGTGGTCTACAGCGCCACCCTGCCCTATCGCGGCCCACGCACGGCGCCGCCCGCTCTGTAACCCGGACCTCGCGGCAGGGCCGCAAACTCACGGGCGCCGTAGCCGGCGAAGAAGGCCACCACGTTGTCCTCCGGTCCCGCCTCGGCAGGCCACCCGCCCAGCGACTCCCAGACGTGTGCGGTCGTGGCGTCTCCCTCAACCAACAGGCGCGACCGTACCGATCCGGCGTCCCTGCCGCGGACGGCCACGTCGTGGAAGGCGGTGGCGTCGGCAACCGCCCACTCCAGGTTTCGGATGCCGGGGGAGCAGTGCCAAGACCCGCCTTGCCCGGCATGGGGGAGCAGGGGCGGCGGCAGCCGACGGGGTAATGGCGTGGCCCGCTGCCCGTTTGCCGGCGCCAACGCTCATCCGTTGTCGCAGATCTCCGCCCGAGACGGCCCCGCCTGTTTCCCACGATGACGAGAGGGAGCGGATGATGAGCGGCTCTGACGGTCGGTGGGGTGGGAGGTGACTGCCGCCCGCGGGCGCACGGGCGCGGCGGCGCAGCCGGTGTTGCGTCGGCCGGTCGCGCTCGCGGCAGATCAGGGCACCTGTCCAGGAACGCGTGACGTTTCGTAGTCGCGGACGAGTCGTCGGTGGAGCATGATCCAGCCGTTGGTGCGTTCGATGGCCCACCGCTTGGGTAGTGGCTGGAAGCCTTTCTGGCCTGGGGTTTTCGGTACGACCTGCACGTCGATGCCGTGAGCGGCGCCGCGGGCGACGGCGCTTTTCTGGTAACCGGCGTCGACCCACACGGTGCTGACCTGACGGTGGGTGTCGGC
>BIFP01000072.1 GCA_005402585.1 Micromonosporaceae bacterium KJ-029
GCGACTACCACGAACACCAAGACACCAGCCCCGAAGAAGACGAAGCCCGTCAATCCGCGCCCACGCCGCACAGGTTAAAGATCAAGCTCAGAGCCGGTCGGCGGCGAGGAGTTGGTCGCCGGTGAAGGCGAGCAGCCAGCCACCGCCCTTGCCGGTGGTGTAGTCCTCGCACTGCCCGGCGAGCCGTTCCAGCGCACCCGGGATCACCTTGCCCTGGCTGCACACCGCCACCGGCTCGCCGGCCGCCGCCAGCGCGGTCAGCCGCGCCGCGGCGGCGAGTACGCACTCGTCGGGCTGCTGGCCGGCGAGCGGCTCGTCCAGGTCGCCGCACACCTCGATCGGCAGGTCCAGCGACGCGGCGGCCGGATCGAGGGTCTGCACGCACCGGCGCGGCGAGGCGGAGAGCAGCCGTGCCGGGCGGATCAGCGCGATCAGCGGCGCCAGCGCCTCCGCCTCGGACCAGCCACGGGCGCTCAGCGGCCGTCCCGCGTCCGGCCCGGACCAGGCCAGCCGCCGGCCGGCGTGCCCGTGCTGGACCAGCACGATCGTCGCGGTGACCCGGGGCAGCGCCGCGAACGCGGCCAGCACCTCCGCGTCGTGCGGGTAGCTGACCAGTGTCACCGCCTCGTCCACGTCCAGCCAGCGCACCTCGTCGACCTCGGTGTCGGGTTCGAACCCGCCGGTGCCCACCGCCCGCATGGACCAGTAGTCGACCACCTTGGGTCGGCCCTCGCTGCGGTACCGCACGGTCGGCAGCCGTAGCTCGGGCACCGCCTGAACGTCGGCCTCCTCGGCGATTTCCCGGGCGGCGGCGACGAGTGGATGCTCGCCCGGTTCCAGCTTGCCCTTCGGCAGCGACCAGTCGTCGTACCGGGGGCGGTGCACCAGGCACACCCGGTAGCCGCTGGGCGATGTCGGCCGCCATACCACCCCGCCGGCCGCCCGGATCGCGGTCACGCCAGCCACCGGGTCCGGCGTCACCGGTCGGCCCGCGCCTCGCCGCCGAGCACCGGGGCGACCGCGGTGACCGCGAACTTCCGTTCCTCCTCGACCATCTGCTCAGCCTATTCCGCTCCGCTCAGCTGGCCGTGCTGCCGACCCGACGCAGCAACTGGCGCTGCAGGTCGGCCAGTGGCATTTCCGAGGTGCCGGTACGCCGGGTCCAGGTGCCGTCGGCGGCCAGTTCGAACGCGTCGACGTCAGGGCTCATCGCCGCACCGAGCACGTAGTCCAACTCGGCCCGGGCGACCGGGTCGCTCACCTGGACCAGCGCCTCGACCCGCCGGTCCAGGTTGCGGTGCATCAGGTCGGCCGAGCCGATCCAGAACTCGGCGTCGCCATTGTTGCCGAAGCGGAAGACCCGCGAGTGTTCCAGGAACCGGCCGAGGATCGAACGGACCCGGATGTTCTCCGACAGCCCCGGCACCCCCGGCCGCAGCGTGCACATGCCCCGGATGATCAGATCGACGTGTACGCCGGCCTGGGACGCCCGGTACAGCGCGTCGGTGACCTCCTCGTCCACCAGTGCGTTCACCTTGAACTGCACCAGCCCCGGCATGCCGAGCCGGACGTGGGTGATCTCGCGTTCGATCCGCTCGATCAGGCCGCTGCGGATGCCCTGCGGCGCCACCAGCAGTCGCCGGTACGCGGTCTGCCGGCTGTAGCCGGTGAGCACGTTGAACAGGTCGGTCAGGTCGGCACCGATCTCCGGGTCGGCGGTGAGCATGCCGAAGTCCTCGTACAGCCGAGCGGTCTTCGGGTGGTAGTTGCCGGTGCCGATGTGGCAGTAGCGCCGGATCTGGTTGCCCTCCTGGCGTACCACCAGGGCGGTCTTGCAGTGGGTCTTGAGACCGACCAGGCCGTAGACGACGTGGCAGCCGGCCCGCTCCAACGTCCGGGCCCAGCCGATGTTCGCCACCTCGTCGAAGCGTGCCTTCAGCTCGACCAGCACCACCACCTGCTTGCCGGCGGCGGCGGCCTCGACCAGCGCGTCCACGATCGGCGAGTCACCGCTGGTGCGGTAGAGCGTCTGCTTGATGGCCAGCACGTTCGGGTCGGCCGCGGCCTGCTCGATGAAGCGCTGCACGCTGGTGGCGAACGAGTGGTACGGGTGGTGCACCAGCACGTCACCGTCGCGGAGGGTGGCGAAGACACTGCGTGGCACCTCACCCTCGGTAAGCCGGGGATGGGTGGCCGGGACGAACGGCGGGTCGGTCAGGTCGGGTCGGTCGGCCTCGCCGTACAACTGCCACAGCGCGGAGAGGTCCAGCAGGCCACGGACCCGCAGCACGTCCTGGGCGTCCATGTCCAGTTCCCGGACCAGGAGTTCCAGCATGTGGTCGGAGATCGACGCGGCCACCTCCAGCCGCACCGGCGGGCCGAACCGGCGCCGGGCCAGTTCCCGCTCCAGCGCCTGGAGCAGGTCCTCGTCGCGGTCCTCGTCCACCTCCACCTCGGCGTTACGGGTGACCCGGAACAGGTGGCACTCCACCACCTGCATGCCGGAGAAGAGTTGGCTCAGATGGACCGAGATCAGGTCCTCCACCGGCAGCATGCGGACCCCGGGCTGGTCCCGGTCGACCCGGACGAACCGGGGCACGTTGTTGGGCACCTTCACCCGGGCGAACAGCTCGGGCCCGCCGTCCGGGTCGCGTACCGATACGGCCAGGTTGAGCGATCGGCCCGAGATGTACGGGAACGGGTGGGCCGGGTCGACCGCGAGCGGGGTGAGCACCGGGAAGATCTGCTCCCGGAAGTAGGTGCGCAACCGCTCCCGCTCGGCGTCGCCGAGGTCGGCCCAGCGCAGCACCCGGATGTCCTCGGCGGCCAGCTTCGGCAGGACGTCGTCGACGAAGCAGGTGGCGTGCCGGGTCACCAGGGTGGCGGTCTTCTCGGCGATCCGCTCCAGCTGGGTGCGCAGCGGCAGTCCGTCGCCGCCGCGTACCGGCAGGCCGGCGGAGAGCCGCCGTTTCAGCCCGGCCACCCGGACCATGTAGAACTCGTCGAGGTTGCTGGCGAAGATGGCCAGGAACTTGGCCCGTTCCAGCAGTGGGGTGCGGGGGTCCTCGGCCAGCGCCAGCACCCGGGCGTTGAAGTCGAGCCAGGACAGCTCCCGGTTGAGGAACCGGTCCTCCGGCAGCGGGCGGGCGGTCGTCGGCTGGCCGCCGACGGGTTCCGCCAGACCCGGCTCGGCCACCGGGTCCAGCACCTCCTCCAGGCCGGCGGAGCCGCCTGCCGGGTCGGTGCCGATCACGTCGTCGGGTATCGGTCGGTTGGTGCGGAACCGCCCGTCGGCCCCACGCGGGCGGCCTCCGTTGCGGCTGGCGGGATCGTCGGTACCGGCGGGGCTGTCGGGGCGTTCGCGAGGGGTGCTCACCTGCCCATAATCACCCGGTTGGGGTTAACGCAAAATGAACTTCGGCTGGGTAGGTCAGGACATCGTCGGCAGCGTCACGCGGACGACGTCACCGCCCGCGTCGGTCTCGACCCGGACCCGCTGGCCGAGCCGGAGCAGCCGCAGCCCGGAGGCGTCGAACGCCCGGGCGGGGAAGGGCAGCTCGGTGCCGTCGTCGAGCAGCAGCAGCCCGCTGCGGGTCGCCGCGTCGAAGGTCGCCACCGTGCCCTGCATGCCCAGCACCGTACACCGGCCAGCGTCTCAGCCGGTCAGGCAGCCGGCGGCCAGCCGCGCGGTGCGCGGCCCGAGCCCGAGCCGAGCCGCCGCAGCCAGGTCGTCGGCGGTGTCCACGTCGCGGCGCAGGCTGGGCCAGTCGCCGGCCAGCGGGAGCGCGCCGCTCGCCAGGTGCGTCGCGGCCGAGTCGGGCCCGAACCGCGGGTCCAGCGGTACGCCCGGCGGCGCGGCCAGCAGCACCGTGCCGGTTCCCGGCGCGTCGGCCACGAACCGGCGTACGCCCGGCGGGCCGGCCTGCGCCGCGTGCAGCGCCGCCGCCAGCTCGGCCGGGCGCAGGGCGGGCAGGTCGGCGGTGAGCCCGACCACCCATCCGCCGGCGTCGGCCGCGCCATGCCGGAACGCGGCGTTGAGGCCGGCGTCCGGGGCGTCCGGCAGCACCCGGGCGCCCGCCAGCCGGGCCGCCGCGGCCACCTGGGGGTCGTCGGTGACCACCCGCACATCGGCCACCCCGGGGCAGGCCCGCACGGCGTCCAGGGTGTCGGCGGCCAGCGCCAGCGCCAACTCCTCGTGCGGTACGCCCGGCACCCCGCCACGCAGCCGGGTCTTCGCGGCGGTCAGGCGCTTGACCGGCACCACCGCCGTCCATGGCTGACTCACACTGCCATCCTGCCAGCCCGACGGCGGTACCCTCACTGGCCGTACCAGGGGCGAGCAGGCATGATTTCGGCTGCGGGCGTCACCGGATTTCTCCGGTGGGCGGGTCGGGGCGGGCATGAGGAGGCACGGTGGGTCGGCGCAGGCTGGGGTTCTGGCAATGGATCGCCGTG
This sequence comes from Micromonosporaceae bacterium KJ-029, assembly GCA_005402585.1. Lineage (GTDB taxonomy): Bacteria > Actinomycetota > Actinomycetes > Mycobacteriales > Micromonosporaceae > Micromonospora. The sequence continues at coordinate 4,456 of BIFP01000072.1, forward strand.
GTGCTGGTCAAGCCGGTGATGACCGTCTGGACCCGGCGCACCTGGCGGGGCATGGAGCACCTGCGCCACGACGGCCCCGTGATCATCGTGCCGAACCACATCTCGCATGCCGATCCTCTGGTCTCGGCCCACTTCATCTACGACGCCGGGCGCTGGCCACAGTTCCTCGGCAAGGCGAGCCTGTTCCGGCTGCCGGTGATCGGCCCGATCCTGCACTGGTGCAAGCAGATCCCCGTCGAACGGGGTTCGATCGACGCGGTCAAGTCGCTGGACGCTCTGGTCAAGGCGCTCGACGACGGCGGCGCGGTGGTCATCTACCCGGAGGGCACCACCAGCCGCGAGCCGCAGCTGTGGCCGATGAAGGGCAAGACCGGCGCGGCCCGGCTGGCGCTCGCCACCGGTGCCCCGGTCGTCCCGGTGGCGATGTGGGGACCGGAGCGCCTCTTCGATCCGCGCCGCGCCCGGCTCAACCCGCGGCCCCGGATCCCGGTGACCGTGGTGGCCGGGCCGCCGATCGACCTGAGTCGTTGGGCCGGCGCCGCGCCGACCCGGCAGGTGCTCGAGGAGATGACCGACGTGATCATGCTGCGGCTGCGGGACATGCTCGCCGAGATCCGGGGCGGTACACCGCCGCCGCTGTGGCAGCGCGGCCGGTCCGCCCCCGAACGCCCGGAGGCGACGGCGTGAGCGTGCGAACCATTTGGCTCAGCAGCGGGGCGCCTCGCGCCGCTGCGGAGCGAAGCGAGGCGGCGGCGTGAGCGTGCGAAGCGAGCGAACCATTTGGCTCAGCAGCGGGGCGCCTCGCGCCGCTGCGGAGCGAAGCGAGGCGGCGGCGTGAGCGGGCATGTGGCGGTGCTGGGAGCGGGGTCGTGGGGCACGGCGTTCGCGAAGATCCTCGCCGACGCCGGACGGGAGGTCACCGTCTGGGCCCGGCGGCAGCCGATCGCCGACGTGATCCGCGCCGAGCGGCGCAACCCGGAGTACCTGCCCGGGGTGGTGCTGCCGCAGCGGGTCACCGCCACCGGCGACGCCGCCGAGGCGATCTCGGGCGCCGAACTGGTGGTACTGGCGGTGCCGTCGCAGACGCTGCGCGGCAACCTCGCCGAGTGGGCCGGGCACCTGCATCCCGAGGCCACCTTGGTCTCCCTGATGAAGGGCATCGAGCTCGGCACCACCAAGCGGATGAGCGAGGTGATCGTCGAGACCGCCAAGGTGGCGGCGGACCGTGTGGTGGTGGTCTCCGGGCCCAACCTGGCGCCGGAGATCGCCGCCGAGCAGCCGGCCGCGACCGTGGTCGCGTGCACCGACTCCGACCGGGCCACGTTGGTGCAACGGTCCGTGACCACGCCATACTTCCGCCCGTACACGAATGACGACGTGATCGGCTGTGAGTTGGGCGGGGCGGTGAAGAACGTGATCGCCCTGGCGTACGGCATCGCCACCGCGATGGGCTTCGGCCACAACACCCGGGCCATGCTGGTCACCCGTGGGCTGGCCGAGACTGCCCGGCTCGGGGTGGCGCTCGGCGCCGACCCGCTCACCTTCGCCGGCCTGGCCGGTATGGGTGACCTGGTCGCCTCCTGCTCGTCGCCGTCGGCCCGCAACCGCACCTTCGGCGAGCACCTGGGTCGGGGCGCCACCCTGGAGGAGGCGCGGGTGGCCACCCGGCAGACCGCCGAGGGCGTGAAGAGCGCGCTCGCCGTCCGGGACCTGGCCCGCGCGCACGGGGTGGAGATGCCGATCACCGAGCAGGTCGAGCTGGTCTGCCACGAGGGCGTCGATCCGCGGATCGCGGTACGGGCCCTGATGAGCCGCACCACGAAGCCGGAGTGAGCGCCGCATGAGTGAGCGCAGCGAGCGAATCATCGGGGTCAGTGCGGTGGTGCCTCATGGCGGCACGCAGCGAAGCGGAGTGCCGACATGAGTGAGCGCAGCGAGCGAATCATCGGGGTCAGTGCGGTGGTGTCCGGAGACGGCACCCGGTGCGTACGCGCCGGCCTGCCCGAGCCCGCTCCCGGTACGCCGTTCCTGCCGGGGCCGGTCTTCGCCGCGCCGTACCACCTCGACCCGTGGCAGGGGCCGGCGGCGGCGCCGGACGGGTACGGGCGCCCGGACAACCCGACCCGCCGGCTGCTGGAGTCGGCGATCGGTGAGCTGGAGGGTGGCGACTGCCGGGTCTTCGCCAGCGGCCAGGCGGCGATCACCGGGCTGCTGCTGGCGGTGCTGCGGGCCGGCGACACGGTGGTGCTCCCCGCCGACGGCTACTTCCCGGTGCGCGCGTTCGCCACCGCCACCCTGGCCGGCAACGGCGTACGGGTGCTGCTCGCGCCGACCGCCGGGCCGTACCCCTCCTTCGACGGGGTGCGTCTGGTGCTGGTGGAGACGCCGGCCAACCCGGGGCTGGACGTGGTCGACCTGCCCGCGTTGGCCGAGCGGGTACACGCGGCCGGTGCCCTGCTGGCGGTGGACAACACCACCGCCACGCCGCTCGGGCAGCGCCCACTGGATCTGGGCGCGGACCTGGTGGTCGCGTCCGGCACCAAGGCGATGACCGGCCACTCCGACCTGCTGCTCGGCTACGTTGCCACCCGCTCCGCGGAGCTGCTGGAGACGCTCACCAGCTGGCGGGCCGCCACCGGGGCGATACCCGGGGCGTTCGACGCCTGGCTGGCGCACCGTTCGCTGGCCACTCTCGACCTGCGGCTGGCGCGGCAGACGGCCAACGCCGAGGCGCTGGCCCGGCTGCTGGCCGGACGCGCCGACGTGTCCGGGCTGCGCTGGCCGGGCCTGCCGGACGATCCGGCGTACCCGGTGGCGTCGCGGCAGCTGCGACGGATGCCGGGCGTGCTCTCCTTCGACCTCGGCGGTGCCGAGCGGGTGGCCCGGTTCCTCGACGCGGCCAGTCTGGTCGCCGCGGCGACCTCCTTCGGCGGCCTGCACACCACGGCCGACCGGCGGGCACAGTGGGGTGACGACACCGCGCCCGGCTTCGTCCGGCTCTCCTGTGGGGTGGAGGACACCGTCGACCTGGTCGCCGACGTCACCGCCGCACTGGACGCCACCGCCTGATGGTGCTTCTCTCCCCGGCCGAGCGGGACGTCGTGGTCGCCCGGTTGCGGGGCGCCGGCTGCGTCTGGGCCGAGGACGAGACCCGCCTGCTCGTCGAGGCCGCCGGCAGCCCGGAGGCGCTGACCGGTCTGGTCGAGCGACGGGTCACCGGGGAGCCGCTGGAGTACCTGCTCGGCTGGGCGGAGTTCTGTGGCGAGCGGATCGGCGTCCAACCGGGGGTGTTCGTGCCCCGTGCGCGTACCGCCCTGCTGGTCTCGGCCGCCGCGGCGGTGACCGGGGCAGCGGCGGCGGTGGTGGAGCTGTGCTGCGGCACCGGTGCGATCACCCGGGCCCTGGCCGGCCGGCTGGTCGCCCCCCGGCTGCTGGCCGCGGTGGATCTGGATCCGGCGGCGGTGGCCTGCGCGCGGCGGAACCTGACCGCTCTGGCCGTGCCGGTCTTCGCCGGTGACCTGTTCGACCCGTTGCCGCCGGCCTGGCGCGGCAGCCTGGACCTGGTGGTGGCCAACGCGCCGTACGTGCCGACGGCGGCGCTGGACCTGCTGCCCGCGGAGTCCCGACGGTACGAGGCGCCGGTGGCACTCGACGGCGGGCCGGACGGGCTGGCGGTGCTGCGCCGGGTCGCCGCTGACGCGTCGAGTTGGCTCGCTCCCGGTGGGCACCTGGTGGCCGAGATCGGCGAGGTCCAGGTCGACGAGCTTCGGGCGGTGCTGACCGGCGCCGGACTGGTGCCGACGGTGGTCCGGGACGCCGCCCTCGGCGCCACCGCCATGACGGCCTGCCGTCCGGGGTGTGGTCGGCACCCCGACCGGGCAGGGCGGCCGGGGTGACCGGTCGACCGACCACCATGGCGGCCCGGCCGGACGAGAACTAGCCTCACGTCAGGTCGTTACGGCGGGAGGCGGAATTCGGGTGGGTAGCGCAACGGTGCCGGTGGTGGTCGGAATCGACAACGGCGGCACGAGCAACAACACCACGGTACTCACGCTCGACGGCCGCTTCCTGGTCGACGAGCTGGTGGAGACGCCCAGCGAGGTGCAGGCCGGACCGGAGGCCGCGGTGGCGGCCATGGCCGCCGCGTTCGACGGCGTACTGGCCCGTGCCGGGGTGCCCCGCGAGCAGGTCCGCGCGGTGGGTCTGGACACGCCCGGCCCGGCTAGCGCCACCGGGGTGATCTCGTCGAAGGGGTCGACGAACTTCTCGCAGCCGGCCTGGCGGGGCCACGACATCCGGGGTGCGCTGGAGGCCCGGCTCGGGCTGCCGGTGGTCTACCACAACGACGGCAACGCGGCGGCGCTCTACGCCCATCATGTCCACTTCGGCGCCGACGCGATGCGGCGGTCGTCGGTGTCGGCGATCGTCGGCACCGGGCTGGGTGGCGGCGTGGTCGAGAGCGGTCGGGTGATCTCCGGCGCGGCGGGCATGGCCGGCGAGCTGGGGCACGTCCAGATCCCCCTCACCACCGTGTTGGCGCCCGGCCAGCCGGTGCCGATCTGCGCCTGCGGTTTCGCCGGTGACGTGGAGAGCGTGGTCTCGCTGACCGCGATCGGCCGCAACCTGCTGCCGTACTGGCTGACCCGTTTTCCGGAGCATCCGCTGGCCGGCGAGTCGCTGGAGCGGGCGGCGAAGTTGGTCCGCGGCTACGGCGAGCGGGGCGACGAACTGGCCCGGGAGATCTTCTCGCAGCAGGCGAGAGCGCTCGGCGCGCTGTTCACCATCGTGGCCAACTTCACCGACCCGCACGCGTACTTCATCGGCGGTGGGGTGGTGGAGGCGTCGCCGGAGTTCCGCGACTGGTTCCTGGCGGAGGTGCGCGAGCACACCGTGCTCCGTGCGGAGCAGGCGGCCCTGGCCACCTTCGCGCTGGTGCCGGACCGCGACATGGCCGGTGCGCGGGGCGTCGCGCTCGCCGCGCTGGAGGCGGTACGCGCCCTGCCGGCGCCGCCGCCCCTGGTCGGCGACTGACCTGGCGGGCAGTCACCCACCGCCCCCGCCCGCGGGGCCCGAGACGCCGGGGCTGACCGGGCCGGCGTTGCCCTTACCGGCCCGGTCAGCGGCTCCGTGGATGCGCTGTCTCAGCGCGTCGGTGGCGCCTGGGCGAAGGTGCTCCAGGCCGTCGGCGGGAAGAGCAGCAGCGGGCCGTCCGGATCCTTGGAGTCGCGTACCGCCACCGTCCCGGGGACGACCGCCACCTCCACGCAGGCTCCCTCGTCGCCGCTGTGGCTGCTCTTGCGCCACCCGGCGACGGTCACCGCCGGGTTGATCGTCTGTGTCATGCCATTACCGTCCCTTCAGGATTTTGACGAGTTCGTCGCGGCTGGCCGCCGGGCTGAGCGCGACGGTCCGCAGGTGCTCCATGATCTTGGTGCAGGTACGCAGGTCGCCGGGCCGGTCGAGAACCATCTGCCCGGCGACCGTCTCCACCGAGGCGATGATCGGGTCCTCCGGGTCGGCGAATTCGAGGATGTGCAGCGAACCGCGGGTGCCCCGGTGGTAACCGGCGGCCAACGGGATCACCTGGACGGTGATGTTCGGCAGCTCGCTCATCTTGAGCAGGTGGCTCAACTGCCCCTGCATCACCGTGTGGTCGCCGACCGGACGCAGCAGCGCGGCCTCGTCGAGGATGGCGTCGAAGATCGGCGGTTCGTCCCCGGCCAGCCGCTGCTGCCGGTCCAGCCGCAGGTGCACACGCTGTTCGACCTGGTCGTCGCTGAGGGTGTGCGGGCCGCCCCGCATGACGCCGCGGATGTAGTCGGCGGTCTGCAACAGCCCCGGCACCACCGACGGCTCGAAGTTGGCGATGCCGGTGGCCTCGGCCTCCAGCGCGATGAAGTCGATGGTGCGCCGGTCCAGCAGGTACGAGTAGGAGACCCACCAGCCGGGCTTGCGCGCGTCCTTGGCCAACGAGACGGCCGCCGCGACCTCGTCCGTGCCGACCCCGTAGAGGGTGAGCAGGGCGCGCACGGTGGCCGGGCTGACCAGGGTCTGCGCGTTCTCGTAGCGGGAGAGTGTGCTGCGGGTGCTGTTGATCTCGTCGGCCGCAGCCTCCAGGGTGAGGCCGGCGGCCTCCCGGTGGTGGCGCAGGGCGATGCCCAGCCGGCGGGCGCGTGCGGTCTTCGGAGCCATGGATCGATGGTCGCACGTATTTGGGACTCTGTACATGAGAGAACGTCGGTGAGAGTTGCATTCATGCCCATGGAGCTGTCAATCTGTTAGCAAGTCCTCACCGTCGGTTGTCGTGGCGACGGTGGCGGTGAGCGACCGGAGGGGATGGGGCGCGCGGCGGTCGGGTTTTTCCCCCGTACCCGGCCGCCGCGTGCCACGCCAGTTTGTCGGGCACCGGAAGGGAATCGACGTGCTTGGAGACTGTCGGGACACCTCGCGGTGGCAGCCTCTGGCCGGTCGGCGGGTGTTCGCCGGGCGCCCCGGTGGCCGGCGATGACCCGCTTCCTGGTCGTGCTGACCGATGTCCGCCCGTACGAGGGGGACGGTCGGAACGAGCGGGCCGCACCCGAGCGTCGGCGTCAGGTGGTCGGCGCGAGCAGCCGGGAGGCGGCCGACCGGATCGCCGGGGCGTTCATGTCCCTGGGCATGGTGCGGGCCGGGCGGCAGCGGGTCAAGGTGATCGCCATCGGCCGGCGGCACGCCTTCGGCGAGCGGGAACTGGCGGGCTGACAGCGTCCGGGCAGGTCAGCGGCACGACCGCCCGGTAACGCACCGTATAGGACTCATTGACCGAATGCCGCGACCGCACGTTCTCGCAGGGTATCGACTACCCGTTCTCGCCACGCACAGTAAGGTCATCCGGGAGAGCGCCAGCAGTGCGTCCCGGAAAGGTGACCGCAGTGACCACCCCAGGCAAGACCCGCGTGGCGATCGTCTTCGGCGGCCGCAGCCCGGAACACGGCATCTCCTGCGTCAGTGCCGGCAGCGTGCTCGGTGCGCTCGACCCGGACGAGTTCGAGGTGGTGCCGGTCGGCATCACCCGGGCCGGTCAGTGGGTGCTGACCAGCGGTGACCCGGCCGAACTGGCGATTGCCGCGCGCCGGCTGCCGGAGATCACCGCTGAGTCGGGCACGGACATCGTGCTGCGCGCCGACCCGACCGGCAACGGCCTGCTGGTGCTGGACCCGACCGAGGGGCCGCGGGCACTGGCCGATGTGGACGTGGTGTTCCCGGTGCTGCACGGCGCCTACGGCGAGGACGGCACCATCCAGGGCATGCTGGAGATGGCCGGCATCCCGTACGTCGGGGCGAAGGTGTTCGCCTCGGCCGCCGCCATGGACAAGGAGTTCACCAAGAAGCTCTGCGCCGCCGAGGGCATTCCGGTCGGCCCGTACGCGGTGCTGCGCAGCGGGATGACGTTGAGCGAGGCGGACAAGCAGCGGCTCGGGCTGCCGGTCTTCGTCAAGCCCTCGCGGGCCGGGTCGTCCTTCGGCATCACCAAGGTGAACGACTGGGCCGACCTGGACGCGGCCATCGCCACCGCCCGGGAGATCGACAGCAAGGTGCTGGTCGAGGGGGCGATCGCCGGCCGCGAGATCGAGTGCGGAGTGCTGGAGGGCGAGGCCGGCGGCATGCCGGAGGCGTCCGTACTCGCCGAGGTGCGGGTGGTCGGCGACTACGACTTCTACGACTTCGAGGCCAAATACATCGACGCGGAGTCCGCCTGCGAGTACGACATCCCGGCCGACCTGCCGGAGCGGGTCACCCGGCAGGTGCGCGAGTACGCGGCGCGGGCCTTCACCGCGTTGGACTGCGCCGGACTGGCCCGGGTCGACTTCTTCGTCACCCCGGAGTTGGACGTCTACCTGAACGAGATCAACACGATGCCGGGCTTCACGCCGACGTCGATGTTCCCCCGGATGTGGGCGGCGGCCGGCCTGGAGTACCCGAAGCTGGTGGACCGGCTCATCCGCACCGCGCTGACCCGTGGCCCCGGCCAGCACTGACCTCCGGCCGGCGGCCCACGAGTAGGGGTTGGCCCCGCCTCAGGAGGTGCAGCCGGAGGGAACCGGGCCGGCCGAGGGGACCGATTCGACGATCGTCGCGGAGACGGGGGAGACCCACTGCAACGCCTCGCCGTAGAAGTGCGGCACCCGGACCGTGATCGCGGTCTCCCGGTCGACCGTGGTGAGCACCGTGGCGTCGGCCTGCTCCACCCCGTGCCAGCAGACCGAGTTGACCAGGTAGACGTGGTCAGTGGGCTGAACCTCGGGCTCGGCACCGCCGCAGGCCACCGTCAGCGCCGGGTCGCCGTACGCGGCGTTCTGCTCCGGTCCGGCGGTGACCGGCCTCTGCGACAGGTCACGGATCGACGCGGGCAGCTGCGACAGCAGGGCGCGGCAGACGATGGCCGGGCGCTCGGCCAATGCCGGGGCGGCCATCTCGACGGGCGCGGTGGACTGCGGCCGGAGCGAGGTCGGTGACGGCTCCGGGGCGGGGTCCGGGGTGTCCGGGGCGAAGTTGGCGAACGCGAGGGCGCCCACCAGCAGCGCCACCGGAAGGGCTACCGCCGTGGCGATCAGGGCCGCAGAGCGGTTGGCCCGGTCGGTTGCCGGGGCGTCCTCGGGGCGCTCGGCCTCGACGACCGGGGATCGGGAGTTCTCGTCCACTTACAGGCGCACCACCGAACACGTGAGGGTGCGGGTGATGCCGGGCACCATCTGCACCTTGCTGACAATGAGTTTGCCCAGCTCGTCGACGGTGTTCGCCTCGGTGAGCACGACCACGTCGTACGGCCCGGTGACCGCGTCGACCCGGACCACGCCGGCGAGGTCCGCGATGAGACCGGCCACGTCACGCGCCCGGCCGACCTCGGTCTGGATGAGGATGTACGCCTGCACCACGACTCGGCCTCCCTCCGTCGCCGCCTGCCAAAGCGGCCCGAAGGGAGAAAGTACCTTACGGACCAGGTGTGATCCCTATCGGTGGTCAAGGAGAAGCGGTGAGCGAGCGGGATGGAGCGGCGGCGTGAGCGCGAGGAGTGAGCCGGGTTTGCGAGCCCCGCAGTCGCGAACTGAGGTGGCACCGTGAGTGTCGCGGGTGTCGGGGAGTTCGGCCTGATCGACCGGGTGACCGCCCGGCTGTCGTACGGATCCAGCGTGCTGCTCGGCCCTGGCGACGACGGCGCGGTGGTCGCCGCGCCGGATGCCCGGGTGGTCGCCTCGACCGACGTGCTGGTCGAGGGACGGCACTTCCGGCGGGACTGGTCCGGGGCGCGGGAGATCGGGCACCGGGCGGCGGCGGCGAACCTCGCCGACGTGGTGGCGATGGGAGCCACCCCGACCGCCCTGCTGGTGGCGCTCTGCGTACCGGCCGGCCTCTCCACCGGCTGGGTGGAGGAACTCGCCGACGGGCTCGGTGCCGAGGCGGCCGGCGTCGGCGCCAGCGTGGTGGGTGGGGACATGTCGGCCAGCCCCACGCTGACCATCGCGGTCACCGCCCTCGGTGACCTGGCCGGCCGGCCACCGGTGACCCGCGCCGGTGCCCGCCCCGGTGACCTCGTCGCCCTGGCCGGCCGCACCGGGTACGCGGCCGCCGGCTTTACCGTGCTCTCCCGGGGGTTTCGTACGCCCCGGCTGCTGGTCGAGGCGTACCGGCGGCCGGAGGTGCCCTATTCGGCCGGGCCGCTGGCCGCCCGGCTCGGCGCCACCGCCATGATCGACGTCTCGGACGGGCTGCTCGCCGATCTCGGGCACGTGGCCAAGGCCAGCGGGGTGGCCGTCGACATCGACCGGGACGCCTTCGAGGTGCCACCGCAGATGCGCGACGCCGCCCAGGCGCTCGGCGTCGACCCGTACTCCTGGTTGCTGGCCGGTGGCGACGACCACGCCCTGGCCGCGGCCTTCCCCCCGGCGACGGCGCTGCCGGAGGGCTGGCGGGCGATCGGCCGGGTCGCCGAGGGCTCCGGTGTGACGGTGGACGGCCGCCCGTTCGACGGTCCGGCCGGCTGGGACCACTTCCGCTGATCCGTCCGGGCGCCTTCGGGTAAGGAGCCGTCGTGGTCGTAACCTTTACGGGTGCGCGAGATCGAGATCCACGAGGTGCCGTTCGACTCCCCGGTGGCGCAGCGGTTGATCACCGCCGCCCTGGCCGACCTGGGCGCCCGGTACGGCGGCAGCGGCGACGAGACCCCGGTCGACGCCAGCGAGTTCGCGGCGCCCGCCGGGGCGTTCCTGGTCGCCCACCTCGACGGGGAGCCGGTCGGCTGCGGTGGCTGGCGCAGCCACGGTGACCAGGGCGACACCGCCGAACTGAAGCGGATGTACACCGCTCCGCAGGCCCGGGGGCACGGCGTGGCCCGCTCGGTGCTGGCCGCCATCGAGCACTCGGCTCGCGAGCAGGGCCGCAAACGGATCATCCTGGAGTGTGGCGACCGGCAGCCCGAGGCGATCGCCATGTACACCTCGGCCGGTTACGAGCGGATCCCCAACTTCGGCTACTACGCCGACGCGCCCGGCTGCCTGTCCTTCGGCCGCACCCTCTGACGGAGTAAGGAGGGGCCCCCTTTTAACGCCTCGTGTATAGGAGGGGCCCCTTCCTAACATCCGGCGGACGCGGACGCGGACGGCGGATGGCGGATGGCGGATGGCGGATGGCAGGGGCCTGGTCCGGGCGCGGACACGACAAAGCCGGCGGGCCCGCTGGGGCCCGCCGGCAGTGGCGATCGTGTTGCCGCGTCAGGCGCGGGCGACCTTGCCCGCCTTGATGCAGGACGTGCAGACCTTCAGCTTCTTGGTCGTGCCGCCACCGGCCGGGGTACGCACCGACTGGATGTTCGGGTTCCAGCGGCGGTTGGTCCGCCGGTGCGAGTGGGACACGTTGTGGCCGAAGCCCGGCCCCTTGCCACAGACGTCACACACGCTAGCCACGGGATACTCCTGGGATTGAAACGTTCATGAGGTCGCCGCCAGGCGCTGCCCGGGCAACCTGGCCAGGGTACCCGATGGCGAATCCGCCCGCCCAACCGGGCTCGGCCCCGGCTACCGGGAGCGGGTCACGCCGGAGGTTGTCCGGCGGCAGCGGCGCGGGAATCCGGACGAGGGAGGACACGCCCGGCGGTCCGGCGACTGTCAGCGTACGCCAGTAGGCTTCCACCGTGCTGGACACCCTCGACGCCGCCGCCGTGCGCCGCTGGTGCGCCAGCGGGCTGGCCGCGCTCAAGCGGCACCAGGGGGAGATCGACGACCTCAACGTCTACCCGGTGCCTGACGGCGACACCGGCACGAACCTCGTGCTCACCCTCACCTCGGCGCAGCAGGCCCTGGCGATGGATCTCGACACCCTCGCCGACGGCACCTCGACCGCGCACGGGCACGCGCTGCGCCTGATGGCCCGGGGCGCCCTGCTCGGCGCCCGGGGCAACTCCGGCGTGATCCTGTCGCAGATTCTGCGTGGTTTCGCCGACGCGCTGGCCACCGTTCCCGTGGTGCGCGGCCCGGAGTTGGCCGCCGCGCTGCGCGAGGCGACCACGGCGGCCTACGCGGCGGTCGCCCGGCCGGTGGAGGGCACCCTGCTCACCGTGGTCGCTGCGGCGGCCGGCGCGGCCGAGCGGGCCGGCGGCGACGAGCTGCGGGTGGTGGCCGGGGCGGCGGCGGGTGCTGCGGCGTCGGCCCTGGCCCGTACGCCCGAGCAACTGCCGGCGCTGGCCCGGGCCGGCGTCGTGGACGCCGGCGGGCAGGGGCTGTGCCTGCTGCTGGACGCCCTGGTCGAGGTGATCACGGGCGAGAGCCCCGAGCGGCCGGCGCCCGCACCCCGGGCGGTGCCGCCACCGGCCACCGCGGCCCGGGAGACCGGCTCCGCGGAGTACGCCTACGAGGTGCAGTTCCTGCTCGACGCCGAACCCGAGGCGGTACGGCGGATGCGCGACGCCCTCGCCGCGCTCGGCGACTCCCTGGTGGTGGTCGGCGACGGCAGCCCCACAGGTGGCACCTGGCAGGTGCACGTGCACGTCAACGACGTCGGCGCGGCGATCGAGGCCGGCGTGGTGGCCGGCCGCCCGTACCAGATCTCGGTGACCCGCTTCGCCGACCAGCTGGTGCCGGAGCGCGTCCCGGCGCCCGACGGCCGGGCCGCCGTGGTGGTGGCCGCCGGTGCCGGGATCGCCGATCTTCTCGCCGGCGAGGGTGCGGTGGTGGTCCCCGGCAACCCCTCGACCGGCGAGTTGCTGGACGCCGTGCGGGCCACCGCCGCGGCCCGGGTGGTGGTGCTGCCCAACGACCCGGACGCGCAGGCGGTGGCGAACCAGGTCGCCGGGGAGGCGCACCGGCTGGGCGTGAAGGTCAGTGTGGTGCCCACCCGCTCCCCGGTGCAGGCGCTGGCCGCGCTCGCCGTACGCGACCCGCGTCGCCGTTTCGAGGACGACGTGATCGCGATGGCCGAGGCCGCCGGCGCCTGCCGGTACGCCGAGGTCTGCCAGGCCGGCCGGGACGCGCTCACCGTCGCCGGGCCGTGCCGCACCGGTGACGTGCTCGCCCTGGTCGAGGGGGAGGTGCACCTGATCGGCACCGACCTGGTCGACACCTGCGTCGCCCTGGTCGACCGGATGCTCGGCGGCGGCGGCGAACTGGTCACCCTGCTCGTCGGGGCGGACGCGCCGGATGGGCTGGCCGACGCGGTGCGTACGCACATCGCGGGTCGCTGGCCCTTCGTCGAGGTGCAGGCGTACCCGGGTGGGCAGCCGCGCTATCCATTGCTGGTAGGTGTCGAATGACCTCTGAATCGTCGAACGTGGACACACCGCTGAAGAAGCTGGTCGGCGAGAAGACCGCCAAGGCGCTGGCCAGCCACCTCGACCTGCACACCGCGGGTGACCTGATCTACCACTTCCCGCGCCGATACGACGAGCGCGGCGAGCACACCGACATCCGGGCCCTCGACGTCGGTGAGCAGGTCACCGTGCTGGCCCAGGTGCAGCGCACCGCCGTACGCCCGATGCGCCAGCGCCGGGGCAACCTGTTGGAGGTGACCGTCGGCGACGACTCCGGCGGCACGCTCACCCTCACCTTCTTCGGTAACCAGGCGTGGCGGGAGCGGGAGCTGCGCCCCGGCCGGTGGGGGCTGTTCGCCGGCAAGGTCACCGAGTTCCGGGGCCGGCGGCAGCTCAACGGGCCGGAGTACGTCCTGCTTGGCGACCAGACCGACGGAGAGGCCGCGGCCAGCGAGCAGATCGAGGAGTTCGCCGGGGCGCTCATCCCGGTCTACCCGGCCGCCGCAGCGGTGCCGACCTGGGTGATCGCCCGTTGCGTACGGGTGGTGCTGGACACGGTGGAGTCGCCGGAGGACCCGCTGCCCGCCACGATGCGGGCCAACCGGAAACTCGTCGGCCTCGGCACCGCGTTGCGCGAGATCCACCGCCCGTCCAGCCGGGAGGAGCTGTACCGGGCCCGGCGGCGACTGAAGTGGGACGAGGCGTTCGCCGTGCAGGTGACCCTGGTGCGGCGCAAGCACCAGGCCGCCGCCGCACCCGCGCGCCCCCGGCCGTCGCGGGCCGGCGGGCTGCTGGACGCGTTCGACGCCCGCTTGCCGTACGAGCTGACCTCCGGCCAACGCGACGTCGGCACCGAGATCGCGGCCGACCTGGCCACCGGCCATCCGATGCACCGCCTATTGCAGGGTGAGGTGGGTTCCGGCAAGACCGTGGTGGCGCTGCGGGCCATGCTCCAGGTGGTCGACGCGGGCGGCCAGGCCACCCTGCTCGCCCCGACCGAGGTGCTCGCCGCCCAGCATCACCGCGGCATGCTCGACCTGCTCGGCCCGCTCGCCCAGGCCGGCGAGCTGGGCGCCGCCGAGCACGCCACCCGGGTCGAACTGGTCACCGGCTCGCTCGGCGCGGCGGCCCGCCGGCGGGCGCTGGCGGAGGTCGCCAGCGGCGCCGCGGGCATCGTGCTCGGCACCCACGCCCTGCTCTACGAGGGGGTCGACTTCGCCGATCTCGGCCTGGTGGTGGTCGACGAGCAGCACCGGTTCGGCGTCGAGCAGCGGGACGCGCTGCGCGCCAAGGCGGACCAGCCGCCGCACGTGCTGGTCATGACCGCCACCCCGATCCCCCGTACGGTGGCCATGACGGTCTACGGCGACCTGGAGATCTCCACCCTGTCCCAGCTGCCGCGCGGCCGGTCGCCGATCGCCTCGCACGTCGTCCCGGCCGCGGAGAAGCCAGCCTTTCTGGACCGGGCCTGGCGCCGGCTGCGCGAGGAGGTCGGCGCCGGCCACCAGGCGTACGTGGTATGCCCCCGCATCGGGGACTCCGATGCGAAGTCCGGGAGCGACGAGGAGCCCTCGGCCGTCGACGACACCGGTCGGCGACCGCCGCTGGCGGTGACCGAGGTGGCCCCGTTGCTGGCCGAGGGGCCGCTGCACGGCCTGCGGATCGGCGTCCTGCACGGCCGCCTGCCCGCCGACGAGAAGGACGCGGTGATGCGTTCCTTCGCCGCCGGCGACCTGGACGTGCTGGTGGCCACGACGGTGGTCGAGGTCGGCGTGGACGTGCCCAACGCGACCATGATGGTGGTGCTGGACGCCGACCGGTTCGGGGTGTCCCAGCTGCACCAGCTGCGGGGGCGGGTGGGGCGGGGCAGCGCACCCGGGCTCTGCCTGCTGGTGAGCGAGGCGACCGAGGGCACCGCCGCGCGGGAGCGGCTGGACGCCGTCGCCTCCACCACCGACGGGTTCAAGCTCGCCGAGCTGGATCTGGAACAGCGGCGGGAGGGCGACGTGCTGGGCGAGGCCCAGTCCGGGCGCCGGTCGCATCTGCGGCTGCTGTCGCTGCTACGGGACGCCGACCTGATCCGCGATGCCCGAGCGGAGGCGATCGCGCTGGTCGAGGAGGATCCCGAGCTGGCCCGGCATCCGGCCCTGGCCACCTCGGTCGCGGCCCTGGTCGACGCCGACCGCGCCGAGTACCTCGAAAAGGGCTGAGGGCGCGCCAGCCGGCACGCCCTCAGCGATTTTAAGGAAGGGCCCCTTTTTAACGCCTCCGGTAGAGGAAGGGGCCCTTCTTAACGGTCAGCTCACACGGTGAAGTGGATCCGCCGGCGCCGTGCCATCACGAACAGCACCGCGCCCGCCGCCAGCAGGGCGACGGCGCCCGCGGCGATGCCGCCGGCCGCCGCACCGGTCACCGGCAGCCCGGGCTCCTCGCCGCCGCCGCCACCGCCGCAGCCCTCTGGTGCGTAGACGACCTCAAGCTCCAGCCCAAGCTCGGGCAGGACCACCAGAGCCACCTCGTCGTCGCCGGCCGGGAAGGTGACCTTCTCCGACTTGCCCGGCTCGACGGTACGGGTCTCGGTCTTGTCGCCGTAGGTGAACTCCACCTTGACCGGCACGCCACCCTTCGGGTTCGACGCGGTCAGCGTGAAGGTCTCGCAGTCGGCGTCGGTGGTCACCGTCGGCAGCGGGCAGTCCTCGGGATGCTCCCAGGAGTACGTGCCGTTCTCGATCACCTTGCCGTCGACCAGCACCTCGACCTTGCCGGCGTTCTCGGCGGGCACCACGGTCCCGTTGTCAGCCTTGCCCGGCTCGACGGTGACCGTCTTGGACCAGCCGTTCTCGCCCCGGACCTCGAACTCGACCGGGTACTTGGAGATCGAGCCGTCGTTGCTCAGCGAGACGGTCACGGTGCCGTCGCAGGCGGAGGCGAAGGTGGACGCCGGGGTGGTGCAGCTCTTGTCCCCGCCGTTGTACCAGCCGGGCGGGCCGGACGAGCGGTTGCCGGGCGCGCCCTTGTCGCCGAGCTTCTTGGAGCCGTAGCGCGGGCCGTCCTCGACCAGCGGGTCGATGACCTCGTCCACGCCGCCCCAGATCAGGTCGACCTGGGTGTGGCAGTCCGGGATGTCGACGTTGAGCTCGATCTCGGTCTGCGTGCCGCCGAGGAAGTCGCTGTCCGGCGTGCCGTAGACGTACTGCGGGGTGGCGAACTGCGGCCGTGGCGCGAAGTACGACACCAGGGTGAAGTACTGCTTCGCGTCACCGCACAGCGGCAGGTCGCCCGCCAACTTCACGGTCGCCGTCCCCTTCGGTCCGTCGAACGTGTGGCTGTACTTCGCCTGGCTGGCGTCGACGCACTTGGGTGCCGGGGTGCACGGCGCGTCGGTCGCGAGGTTGATGCTGCCCTCATCGCTCGATTTGGCGTTGTTCTTCAGCCAGACGGCGTCCACCTTCAGCGTGGCGCGGGCGGTGTCGCCGGGCACCCGCTGGACAGCCTCGACGAAGGACCCCTCGGGGATGACCACGCTGTCCAGTGGCTTGCTCTCGGTGCCGTTGACGGCCACGGTCACCGGGGTGTTCGGGTCTGCCGCGACCTTCGTGATGGTGGCGGTCTTCCTGGCCTCGCTGTTGACCACCTTCCACGTGATCACCCGCTCGCCGCTGAGCTGGTCGCAGACGACGGTGGCGGTGATGGTGGTGTGGTGGGCGCTGGCCGGAGTGGCCACCGCCATGGCTCCGGTCATGCCGATGAGGGCGGCTGCCAGGACAGCCAGCGGTCGCCGCAGCGACAGCTTGGGTCGGATCACGCGTACTCCCGGGGTGAAGAAGCGTCAGGATCGGCGCGGGAGGACGGACGGCGCCGGCGGAGCTTGCCGCGCCTCGGACGGTGCCTCCCGTGCCGCGGGCCGGCGGCGATACGCCGACACCGCGCAGACCCTAGCGAGATCGCGAGTATCGATACAGTCTTCAGCCGCGCATAAGGATGATGTTATTGATGCGAGATCATTGATGTACGGATCGTGACCGTACGGGGGCTCCGTGCGCTGGTGTCCACTTTAGTGCTGACTTGGCCGGTCGCGGCATCGTCAGGCCGGGCGCCGCCAGCACCGGGCGCTGCGGGCAGTGCGGGGCCGAACGCGCCGAGGGCGCGCCGACCGGATGGTCGACGCGCCCTCGGGTTCAGGCTCGGCTCAGTTCACGTCAGGCGGTGAAGCGCAGCCGACGACGGCGGGCCACCAGGAACATCGCCCCACCAGCGGCCAGCAGCACGGCGGCACCGGCGATGATGCCGCCCGTCGCGGCACCGGTGACCGGCAGACCGCCGCCGCCACCACCGGCACAGCCCTCCGGCTGCTCCCACGCCACCGGCTCGCCCTCGAACATGCCCTCTTCGTCCACGATGCTCGGCGTGACGACCAGGCCGTCGTAGGCGTCGAACGCGACCGAGGTCTTCTCGCCCGGAACGGCCTCCAGCGTCTTGACCGTGCCCTTCTCGGAGGTCAGGGTGACCGAGAAGGCGATGCCGTCGGCCGGGTTGTCGATCAGGAAGATCAGCTCGTCGCAGGTCTCGGTGAGCTCGAAGGTCGGCTCACCCGGCTCCGGCACGACCGGCACGTCGGTCGGCGACGGCTCCGGCGTCGGCTCCGTGGTCGGCTCCGGCTCGGTCGTCGGCTCCGGCTCGGTCGTCGGCTCCGGTTCGGTCGTCGGCTCCGGCTCGGTGGTCGGCTCCGGCGTCGGCTCGGTGGTTGGCTCCGGCTCGGTGGTCGGCTCCGGCGTCGGCTCCGTGGACGGCGTCGGCTCGGGCGTCTGGCACTTGCCGGTGATCGTCGCCTTCTCGGTCCGGGTGTTCTTGACGGTCTGCCGGTCCTTCTTCCACACGGCCGTCACCGTCAGGCGGGGAGCGCTGTGCTTGCTGTACCGCGCGACCTGCTCGCCGACCAGCGAACCCTCGCCCGCCTTCGGCAGGACGGCGCCGACCACGATGTTGGTGACCGGAGTCCGGGGCGAGGTGGTCACCTCGGTGATCTCGGCGGCCCACTGGGACTCGCTGTTCGTGACGGTCCACTCGACCTTCACGTCACCGTTCTTCAGCTTGCAGCCGACGCCCTTGATGACCGGGTGATGGGCGCTGGCCGGGGCGGCGACCGTGGCGACGCCGGCCAGGCCGATCAGCGCACCGGCGGCAGCCGCCGCCACACGCCGGAAGTTCAGACGGTTCACGTCTACTCCTGGTTGGAGGGAAATCGGAGGCTGCATCAGGCGGGCGGGAAACAAAACACACAACGCGCCCGACGCACCCGGCAGACCTTATCGATCCGGCGCGACTTGTCATGCCCTTCAGGGACGCCTAAGGATCTTGTTATCAATCTGTGATCTTAGATATGCGGAAAGTCTTCGCGCGACTGCGGAACGATCAAGTGCCGATCGTCCGGGCCCGTTCGGGCGTCGCGTAGCGTCGGGGGCATGAGTGAGCGGCAGGTGACGGCGTGAGCAGGTGCAGACGGTGACCCGGATCGTGGCCGGCAGCCTCGGCGGCCGGCGGATCGCCGCACCGCCGGGCGCCGGCACCCGGCCCACCTCCGACCGGGTACGCGAGGCGCTCTTCAGCGCGGTGCAGGCGGAGACCGACCTCGACGGGGCGCGCTTCGCGGACCTGTACGCGGGCTCGGGCGCGGTCGGGCTGGAGGCGCTGTCCCGGGGGGCCGCGCACGTGCTGCTGGTCGAGTCCGACCCGCGCGCCGCCCGGGTGATCCGGGAGAACGTGACGGCCCTGCGGGTGGCGCCCGCCGTCCGGCTGGTCGCCGGCAAGGTCGGCACGGTCCTGGCCACCGGGCCGGACGGCGAACCGTACGACGTGATCTTCGCGGATCCGCCGTACGCGCTGCCGGACGAGGGCGTGTCCGCGGTGCTCACGGCGCTGGTCGACGGGGGCTGGCTGGCGCCGGACGCGTTGGTGGTGGTGGAGCGGTCCAGCCGGAGTGGACCGGTCGAGTGGGTGGAAGGCGTCACTGGCCTGCGCAGTCGCCGGTACGGCGAGACCACCCTTTGGTACGGTCGCCGATCATGAGACGTGCGGTGTGTCCCGGCTCGTTCGACCCGGTCACCAACGGTCACCTCGACATCATCGGCCGGGCCAGCCGGCTGTTCGACGAGGTGATCGTCGGCGTGCTGATCAACCAGTCGAAGACCGGCCTGTTCACCGTCGAGGAACGCATCGACATGCTCCGCGAGGTGACCGCCTCCTACGACAACGTTCGGGTGGAGTCGTTCCGCGGGCTGTTGGTGGACTTCTGTCGGGCCCAGCGGGCGACCGTGCTGATCAAGGGCCTGCGGGCGGTCAGTGACTTCGACTACGAGTTGCAGATGGCCCAGATGAACATCGGCCTGGCCGGGGTCGAGACGTTGTTCATGCCGACCAACCCGCTCTACTCCTTCCTCTCCTCCAGCCTCGTCAAGGACGTGGCCAAGTGGGGCGGCGACGTCACCCCCCACGTCCCCGACGTCGTCCGCGAAGCCCTCAAAGCCCGCCTGGTACCCCCCGCCTGACCCACCCCACCACCCCGCCCCACCCCGCGATCTTGCGGCATCGGTCGCCGGATTGTTCCTCTCGTCCGCATTCGTGGCGACGGAAAGCGCAAGATCGGCGAGCTGGTGCCGGGGGCGGGATGGGGTCGGGTGGGGCGACGCGCCGAGGGGAGGGGTGGGGCGTGCGTGGCGTGGGGACGACATCATTGGTTGAGGCGGGAACCTGGCCGCAGCCCGCATGATGTAGGTCGGCCCGACGAACGACAGGAGTGAGGTACCGGTGGACCCGCTCGACCGCATCGACGAACTGATCGCCATGGTGGACCAGGCGCGCTCCGTCCCGATGTCGCGCAACAACTGCATGGTTGACCGTGGCGAGATGATCGCGGCCCTCGACGAGCTGCGCGCCGAGCTCCCCGCCGACCTGCGCCGGGCCGTCGCCCTGCTGGATGAGCGGGACAAGATCATGGAGGCCGGCAAGCGGGAGGCCGACCGGATCATCAGCGAGGGTGAGGCGGAACACGCCCGCCTGGTCTCGGTGAACGAGATCACCGTCTCCGCCGAGCACGAGGGTGCCCGGATCATCGCGGAGGCCCGGGCCGAGGCGCAGCGCCTGCGCGAGGAGGTCGACGACTACGTCGACACCGCGCTGGCCAACTTCGAGCAGTTCCTCACCCGGGCACTCGCCTCCATCGAACGCGGGCGGGACAAGATGCACGCGTTACGGGAGATCGGCACCTTCGGCGGCGACGAGGCGGAACGGCCACTACCCTTCTGACCGGCGTCGCGGCAGGTGCCGGCGGCAGCCGGGGCCGGCCCCGGTTCGACGTTACGGCGCCCGTCCAGGTAACCTCGCTTGTCGGCCTCTCACCGGCCGGAGTCTAACTATGCCCAAGCACTCGCCTTCATCACTCAGCCCCAGGGCGCCGCTGGTCCTCGACACGAGGGACCTGCCGCGTCGCCCTGGCGCTTTGCGTACGGTCAAGCGGGTCGTCCCGGCACCGGCGGACCTCGGCGTGGAGTTGATCGGCGTGCCGGAGGGCGCGGGCCTCGACCTCGATCTGCGGATGGAGTCGGTGTCCGAGGGCGTGCTCGTCTCGGGGACCGTCAGCGGTCCGGTTCGGGGCGAGTGCGGGCGCTGCCTGCGTGAGATCAACGACTCGGTGACGGTGACGATCCAGGAGCTGTACGCGTACGAGAACAGCACCACGGATGTCACCACCGAGGAGGATGAGGTCGGCCGCATGCAGGGCGACCTGATCGACCTGGAACCGGCGCTGCGGGACGCGGTGGTGCTCGCACTGCCGACCAACCCGCTCTGCCGGGAGGACTGCCCGGGCTTGTGCCCCGACTGCGGGGTGCACTTGGACGATCTGCCGGCCGACCACAGCCACCAGCAGATCGACCCGCGTTGGGCGGGCCTGTCGCAACTGACCCGTAAAGAGGAGTAAGAACCGTGGCCGTCCCCAAGCGCAAGATGTCGCGCAGCAACACCCGGTCCCGCCGGGCGAACTGGAAGGCCGCGGCGGTCGCGACCGTGGCCTGCCCGCAGTGCAAGTCCGCGAAGCTGCCGCACGCCGCCTGCTCCGTCTGCGGCACCTACAACGGCCGCCAGGTCCTCGAGGTCTGACCTGGACGCCGAGTGACGTCTCCGACCACGGGTCGGGCGACGCGCACACCCCGGCGATCGCCCGCTGCTCCCGCCGACGCCGGCCGGCACTCCCCGGCCGGCGTCGCCACGGAGCCGGGCACCGCACGGATCGCCGTTGACCTCCTCGGCGGGGACGACGCTCCCGCCGTCGTGGTGGACGGCGCTCTGCGGGCGGTGCGCGCCGACCCTGACCTGCACCTGTTGCTCGTCGGCCCGACCGAGGTGGCCGGCGTGCTGATCGACGCCCTCGACCCGGCGCAACGCGCCCGGGTCACCGTCCGACCGGCGCACACCGCCGTCGACATGGCCGACGATCCCACCGCCGCCCGCGCCGAGTCCACCGTCCGGGCGGCCGTTGCCGCCGTCCGCGCTGGGCAGGCCGACGCGGTGGTCTCCGCCGGGTCCACCGGCGCCACCGTCACCGCCGCCGCCCTCGGCCTTGGCCGTTGGCCCGAGGTCCGGCGCCCGGCACTCGCCGCCGTCCTGCCCGCCATCTCCGGGCCGGTCGTACTGCTCGACGTGGGCGGCTCACTGGAACCGGGCCCGGCGACCCTCGCCCGGCACGCCGTGCTCGGCGCCGCGTACGCCACGGTGGCGCACGGCCTCGCCGCGCCCAGGGTGGGGCTGCTCTCCGTGGGCACCGAGCCCGGCAAGGGCGACCGGGCCCGCCGACTGGCCGACCCCGTGCTCAGCGCCGCGGCGCTGCCCGGAGACGCTCGCTACGTCGGGCTGGTCGAGGGGTACGACGTCTGTCTCGGCACGCGCGCCGATGTGGTGGTCACCGACGGGTTCACCGGTAACGTGCTGCTCAAGGCCGTCGAGGGCGCGTACGCCATGGCCGGCGGGCCACCGCCCGGCGGGGACGCTCCCCGGGCGGCCGCCCTGCTCGGGGTGGCCGGGACGGTGGTGGTCTGCCACGGCGCCGCCCGGGCCGACGACATCGCCTCCGGCATCGCCCTGGCCGCCCATCTCTGGCGGCGGAACGCCACCGACCGGGTCGCCGCGCTGCTCGCCGGGGACCGCATCGATCGCACGACCGACACTGAGGTACGTACATCATGAGCAATGACAAGCGACGGCGGCCCTCCATCGGCCATCTGGAGGCCGCCTTCGGCGTGTCAATGGACCCGGAACTGCTGGAGCGCGCGCTCACCCACCGCTCGTACGCGTACGAGAACGGTGGACTGCCCACCAACGAGCGGCTGGAGTTCCTCGGCGACTCGGTGCTCGGCGTGGTGATCACCACCGCGCTCTTCCACAACCATCCGGACCTGCCCGAGGGGCAGTTGGCCAAGTTGCGGGCCAGCGTGGTCAACATGCGTGCCCTCGCCGACGTGGCCCGTGGCCTGGGCCCGGACGGGCTCGGCCCGTACCTGCTTCTGGGCAAGGGCGAGGAGACCACCGGCGGCCGGGACAAGGCGAGCATCCTCGCCGACACGCTGGAGGCGCTGCTCGGCGCGATCTACCTCCAGTACGGGCTGGACACCACCGCCATCGTCATCCACCGGCTGTTCGACCCGCTGATGGCCGAGTCGGCCGGGCGGGGCGCCGCGCTGGACTGGAAGACCAGCCTGCAGGAGCTGACCGCCGCGCTCGGTCTCGGTGTTCCGGAGTACCGGATCGAGGGCACCGGGCCGGACCACCTGAAGACCTTCACCGCCTGGGTGGTGGTGGCCGGCAACCGGTACGGCGGCGCCGACGGGCGCAGCAAGAAGGAGGCCGAGCAGCGGGCGGCGGAGGCCGCCTGGCGGACCCTCAACGAGCAGTCCGAGGCGGCTGCCGACGGCTCGGTGGAGGCGGCGGTCGAGGTCGACGCGACGGCCGGTGACGGGCAGCGCGGCACGGTGAGCGAGGCCCAGGCCGAGGTCAACCGTGCCTGAGCTACCGGAGGTGGAGACGGTCCGGCAGGGGTTGGCCCGCTGGGTCGTCGGCCGGCGGATCGACTCGGTCGAGGTACGGCACCCCCGGGCGGTGCGCCGGCACGTTCCGGGCGGTGCCCACTTCGCCGACGTGCTGACCGGCCGGACCGTGCTCGACGTACGTCGGCGCGGCAAGTACCTCTGGCTACCGCTGGACAGCGGGGACGCGGTGGTCGGACACCTCGGGATGTCCGGGCAGCTGCTCCTGCAACCGGCCGCCGCGCCCGACGAGACGCACCTGCGCGTCCGGTTCCGCTTCACCGACGACGGCCCCGAGCTGCGCTTCGTCGACCAGCGCACGTTCGGCGGGCTGGCGGTGAGCGAGGGCGGCGCCGAGCTACCGGCGGAGATCGCACACATCGCCCGGGACCCGATGGACCCGGAGTTCTCCGACGCGGAGTTCGTCGCCGCGCTGCGCCGGCGGCGCACCGAGGTCAAGCGCGCGCTGCTCGACCAGACGTTGATCTCCGGCGTGGGCAACATCTACGCCGACGAGGCGCTGTGGCGGGCGGGGCTGCACGGCGCCCGGCCGTCCGACGCCCTGACCGGACCGGCTGCCCGGCGGCTGCTCGGCCACGTGCGGGACGTGCTCGGTGAGGCGATCACCGTGGGCGGCACCAGCTTCGACGCCCTCTACGTCAACGTCAACGGCGAGAGCGGCTACTTCGACCGGTCGCTGAACGCGTACGGCCGCGAGGGGCAGCCCTGCCGCCGCTGCGGCGCGCCGATCCGCCGCGAGGCGTTCATGAACCGGTCGTCCTACAGCTGCCCCCGTTGCCAGACCCGCCCCCGCGGCTCGCTGCGCGGCTGACCCGCACCCCGCCCTGGGGTGGGTCACGGCAGCGGGCAGGGCAGGCGCCAGGAGTCGAGGGCGCGGTTCTTGCGGATGGAGGCGAAGCCGTAGCCGACGCTGGTGACGCAGAAGTCCGTGACGGTGCCGGTGTACTCGACGTGGAACACCGGCTTGTCGGCGTCGGCGAAGGGCAGCAGCTTGTCGCACTGCCGCAGCCGTACGCACTCCTCGTTGACCGCGAAGTCGAAATCCGGCGCCAGCGCTTCGACCTGCGGCAGGTCGCCCAGCAGGCCGGGGGAGAGGTCGAGCGAGCGGGCCAGCGCGGCGACCCGGCGGTTGAACTGCAACTGGTGGTCGAAGTCCAGCGGGAAGCCGGAGTGCTGGTCGTAGCCGTCGGCGTCGGCGAGCATCACCGCGCCGAAGCCCTTGCCACGGCAGAGCCGGAATCGGTCGGCCAGCACCGGCCGCAGGGTGTCCCACCGGCGTACGTCCAGCCAGGTGCGTCCGGTACGGGCCGCGGTGGTGCCGCGTACCTCGGGCGGGTACCGGCTCTCGTCCGGGTCGTCGGGGTGGACCGATCCGACGTACACCTGGCAGACCAGCCGGCGGTCCTGGGATCGCAGCTCAGCGGTCTGTGTCGAGGTGGTGGTGACCGGGTCGAGCACGAACACGTCCGCCTCGACCGCCGGATCCAGCACTCCGTGCAGTTGCCACTGCCACTGCCACTGGCGGATGTAGGTGGTCGGCCAGCTGGTCGGAGCGCCGGGCGGGGGAAGGTCGATCCGGCACGCGGCCACCGTCGCGAGCAGCGCGAGCACCAGGCCGGCCGACAACGCCCGGCGTACCGCTCGCGCCGGCTGCCCGCCCAGCCCGATCACCATCGCCCGCTCCGCAGGTCGCGGGGCGGCGTCGCGCCGCCCGAGCCGGTACGCCGGCTCTGGCGTACCTCATCGGGTCAAACGAGCACAGACCCGACGAGGATTCGCGGTTGGACGCGGGTGCGGTGCCGGGCTCAACGCGGCGCGGCGAAGACCTGCGTCCAGTACGGTCCGTTGCTGCTCGCCACGCCGACCCCGATCTCGGTGAAGCCGCAGTTGAGGATGTTGGCCCGGTGACCGTCGCTGTTCATCCAGGCGTCCATCACCGCCGCAGGCGTCTTCTGGTTCCAGGCCACGTTCTCGCCGTACGTGCGCCAGGCGTACCCGACCCGACCGAGCCGGTCGCCGGGGTCGCTGCCGTCGCTTCCGGTGTGCGACATGTTCTTGTGGTCCGCCTGGTCCTGGCTGTGCCGCTGGGCGGCGGTCATCAGCTTCTCGTCGACGCTCAGGGCGCCGCAGCCGGCCTTGGCCCGCTCCGCGTTGACCAGTTCGACGACCTCCGCCGCCTGCGAGGTGGAGCCGGTGGACGAGGGGGAGGCGGTGGCCGTGGCGCCACGGCTCGGGCTGCCCTGACGATCGGCGTTCTGCCGCGAGGCCGCCGTGCTGCGCGACGGCGCGGGCGTGGGCCTGCTGGTCCGGTTCGGTGCCGCCGACGGGGTCGCGGTGCTGGGCGAGGCGCTCGGGGTCGGGGTCGGGCTGGGGCTCGGGGAGTCGAGCGGGTCGACGGTGAGGTCCTGCTCCTCCTCGGGTACCGCCGGGGCGGTGGCGACGGGCCCTTCGCCGGCGGTGGCGTCGGTCCGGTTGCCGTCACCGGGCAGCGCGAGGGCCGCGACGCCGATGCTCACCACGAGGGTGGCCGCCGCGGCGGCGCCGCCCAGCACCAGGGGCCGCCGCTTGCGGCCGGAGGGCTGGCGGCCGGTCGCCCCGGCGCCGAGTTCGCCGGTTCTGGCCGCGCCACCGCGATCGTCCCGGCCGTACCACTCGTGGTCCGGGACGCCGTACTGGCCGTGCCGGTCGGGGTCCGGATCGCCGTACCGGTCGTGATCGGGTAGGCCGTACTGGCCGTGCCGGGCGTCATCGAGCCCGCCGTACCGCTGGTCCGCGGTGTCGTACCGGTCGGTGTCGTACCGGTCGGGCTCCGGCGCGGCGTGGCGTCCGGTCCAGTCCGTGCCGTGCTGGGCGGTCCAGTCCGGGTCGGGTCCGATCGGCCCGGTGGGCTCGTCCGCCGGCCAGCCGCCGGCGCTCGGCTCGTAGTGCCCCGTGCCGGGCTCGACGGCCCGGTAGTGCTCGCCGGACTGCCAACGTGTCTCCGGCCGAAAAGCGGCGTGCGGGGTGGCGGGGGCGTCGTAGTGGTCCTGCTCCGCCGCCGGGTACGCCGGCCCCGACGCCTGGTAGGGGTGCGGGGCACCGGGGCGCCACTGCTCGGTCGGCTGGTCGTGGTACCACCCGTCGGACGGGCTCTGCGGCTCGTCGCCGAACAGGTACGACGACCGGGGTGCCGGTCGGTCGGTCAACCAGGCCGGGTCGTCGGTCGGGGGTTCCGGCCGCCGGCTGGTGCCGTCCGGGTCGAGCGGATCGTTCCTGCCGTGCACGCCTGTCGCCTCCACGGGTCGGGTACGGGCCGGGGTGACGCTACGTGGTGGGTCTGAGCAGCGGCAATGTGGCTAAGGAAGAGTTAAGAGGACCCTGCCCTTCCGGGGGAGGCGTTCCGGCGATTCGCAGCGTAAAGTCAGGGCGTCCGGACAGAGCGTGTCCGCGCCATGTGGCAGCCCCCGGCGACGGGTCAGGTCGACATCGAGATGATCTACGGCCTGCGTGAACTTGACGAAGCAGGGGCTTCCGGCTCAATATGGAGTTGTCGCCAGTCGCGCCCGGCCATGCCCAGATTCCGCGGGAATGGTAGTCGCGTACACAGGGGCGCGCGTTGGCCGGCCTCACCGGCAGCGCAAATCAAGGAGTCGAAATGGCGAAGGCCCTCTTTGGCCACGTAGGTGCGGCGCCCGACCGGCGCATGCTCGACGAGGTCACCCGACTGCGTGCCAGGGTTCAGTCACTGGAGTTCGAGGTCACCCGGCTGCGCGCTGAGAACGATCGGCTCGCGGCGGCTGCGGCGGAGGCGGACGATCTGCTCCGTCTGGCCGAGCCCGCGCTGACCTGAACCACCTGGTCGCCACAACCGAATAGCACCACCGCACCGCAGCGCGCCGACACGATGTGCCGGCGCGCAGTTCTGTGCAGGGCCGTCCGGTGCGACGGCCGTGCGGCGACCGGCAGGCGGGTCGCGTCGAGCGCCCCGCCCGGTCCCGGGTTAGTCTGCGGGTTTACCAGGGTCCGCGCAGCCGGGCGACGGTACGGCGGCCACCGGACGAGGATCGAGAAGGTGCATCTCAAGAGCCTGACGGTGAAGGGCTTCAAGTCCTTCGCCTCCGCGACGACGCTCAAGCTGGAGCCGGGGATCACCTGCGTGGTGGGCCCGAACGGCTCCGGCAAGTCCAACGTCGTCGACGCCATCGCCTGGGTGCTCGGCGAGCAGGGCGCGAAGGCGCTGCGTGGCGGCAAGATGGAGGACGTCATCTTCGCCGGCACCGCCGGCCGGGCCCCGCTGGGCCGGGCCGAGGTGACCCTCACCATCGACAACTCCGACGGCGCCCTGCCGATCGAGTACACCGAGGTCTCCATCACCCGCCGGATGTTCCGCTCCGGCGAGAGCGAGTACGAGATCAACGGCGACTCCTGCCGCCTGCTCGACATCCAGGAGCTGCTGTCGGACTCCGGCATCGGCCGGGAGATGCACATCATCGTCGGGCAGGGCCGGCTCGACGGCATGCTGCACGCCAAGCCGGAGGACCGCCGGGCGTTCATCGAGGAGGCGGCCGGCGTACTCAAGCACCGCAAGCGCAAGGAAAAGGCGCTGCGCAAGCTCGACGCGATGCAGACCAACCTCAACCGGCTCACCGACCTCACCGCCGAGCTTCGCCGCCAGCTCAAGCCGCTCGGCCGGCAGGCCGAGGTGGCCCGGCGGGCCGCCGTGATCCAGGCCAACCTGCGCGACGCCCGACTGCGGCTGCTCGCCGACGACCTGGCCACCCTGCGCACCACTCTGGATCGGGAGATCGCCGACGAGACCGCGCTGCGGCACCGGCGGGAGCAGGTGGAGGCCGAGCACGCCGAGGTGCAGTCCCGCCTCGGTGAGCTGGAGGAGGCGTTGGCGGAGGACGCGCCGCTGCTGGCCGCCGCCCAGGACACCTGGTACAAGCTCTCCGCGTTGCAGGAGCGGTTCCGCTCGATCGAGCAGCTCGCGGTGGAGCGGCTGCGGCACCTGAGCGCCACCCCGGACGACGAGCGCCCCGGCCGCGACCCGGAGCAGTTGGAGGCCGAGGCCGAACGGGTCCGCGAGCAGGAGGAGGAGCTGCGCGGGGCGCTCACCGACGACCAGATCCGCCTGGCCGAGGCGGTGGAGCACCGCCAGGAGCTGGAACGGCAGCTCGCCGCCGCGGAGCGGGAACTGGTCGCCGCCGCCAAGGCGATCGCCGATCGGCGGGAGGGGCTGGCCCGGCTGACCGGGCAGGTCAACTCCGCCCGGGCGCGGACCACCAGCGCCGGGGAGGAGATCGAGCGGCTCGCCGCCGCGCACGCCGACGCGCTGGCCCGGGCCGAGCGGGCGCAGGCCGACCTGGACGCGGTGGCCGAGCAGTCCACCGAGGCGGACCGCGACAACGCCGATCTGGACGCCCGGCACGCCGAGGCGGTCGCTGCCCAGGAGAAGGCGCAGGCGACGGTCCGGTCCCTGTCCGACGCCGAGCGGGCGGCGGAGAAGGACGCGGCCACCTGGAAGGCCCGCGAGGAGGCGCTCGCACTCGGCCTGCGCCGCAAGGACGGCGCCGGCGCGCTGCTGGCCCGCGCCGACCAGGTGCCCGGCCTGCTGGGCAGCCTCGCCGGTCTGCTCACGGTCGCCCCCGGCCACGAGGCGGCGCTCGCCGCCGCTCTCGGCGGGCTGGCCGACGCGGTGGCGGTCACCGGCGTGGACGAGGCCGTCGAGGCGATGCGGCTGCTGAAGATCTCCGACGCCGGGCGGGCCGGGCTGCTGGTCGGCAGCCCCGCCGGGCCGGGGATGGCCGGCTCGGCGGACGCGTTGCGCCCGAAGCTGCCCGACGCCGCCCACTGGGCCCCCGACCTGGTCGACTGCGATGCCCAGATCCGCCCGGCGGTGCACCGGGCGCTGCGCGACGTGGTGCTGGTCGACGACCTCGCCGCTGCCGCCGAGGTGGTCGCCGGCAACCCCGAGTTGCGGGCCGTCACCCGGGAGGGGGACGTGGTCGGGGCGTACGCGGCGGCCGGCGGGTCGGCGAAGGCCCCCAGTTACATCGAGGTGCAGGCGGCCGTCGAGGAGGCCCGGGCCAACCGGCTCGCCGCCGAGCGGACCAGTGCCGAGCTACGCGAGCAACTGGTCGACGCCCGGTCCGCCTCGGCCGAGGCCAAGGAGACGGTGCAGCACGCCGCCGCCGCCAAGCGGGAGGCGGAGAGCCACCGCAACGCCGCCGCCCGCAGGCTGGCCGAGCTGGGCGCCGCCGCCCGGTCGGCGAAGGCGGAGACCGACCGGCTGGGTGAGTCGCGTTCCCGCGCCGAGGCGGCCCGGGAACGGGATCTGAGCGCCCTGGCCGAGCTGGAGGAGCGGCTGCGGCTGGCCGAGGCGACCCCGATCGACGCCGAGCCCTCCACCGAGGAGCGCGACCAGCTCGCCGCCATGGTGCCGCAGGCCCGGCAGAACGAGATGGAGGTCCGGCTCGCGGTGCGTACCGCGGAGGAGCGGGTCGCCTCCATCGCCGGACGGGCCGACTCGCTGCGCCGGC
Organism: Micromonosporaceae bacterium KJ-029; assembly: GCA_005402585.1. Taxonomy (GTDB): domain Bacteria; phylum Actinomycetota; class Actinomycetes; order Mycobacteriales; family Micromonosporaceae; genus Micromonospora. The sequence continues at coordinate 33,849 of BIFP01000072.1, forward strand.
AGGCCGCCGCCGAACGGGCGGCGCGGGAAAGGGCGGCGGCGCGGCGGGCCGCGCGGACCCGGGGCGCGGGGATCGCCCGGGCGGTGGCGGGCGGCGCGCGGGCGGCGCTGACCCGGCTGACCACCAGCATCGCCCAGGCCGAGGAGCATCGCGACGCGGTGGCGCGCGAGCGGGCCACCCGCGAGGCGGAGCTGCAGGAGGTGCGGGCCGCCGCCAAGCGGCTCGGCGGGGAACTGGAGCGGCTGACCAGCCAGGTGCACCGGGACGAGGTCGCCCGGGCCGAGCAGCGGCTGCGCATCGAGCAGTTGGAGGCGAAGGCCGCCGAGGACTTCGGCCTGACCGTGGAGACCCTGATCGCCGAGTACGGTCCGGGCCAGCCGGTGCCGCCGACCGAGGCGGAGGTGGCCGCCGCCGAGCGGGACGGCCTGCCGGTGCCCGAGGCGGTCCGCTACGAGCGGCCGGTGCAGGAGAAGCGGGCCGCCAAGGCCGAGCGGGAACTGGCCCTGCTCGGCAAGGTCAACCCCCTCGCCCTGGAGGAGTTCGCCGCGCTGGAGGAGCGGTACAAGTTCCTCTCCGAGCAGCTGGAGGACCTCAAGGCGACCCGCCGCGACCTGCTCACCGTGGTCAAGGACGTCGACGACCGGATCCTGGAGGTCTTCGCCAGCGCCTTCGCCGACACCGCCCGGGAGTTCGAGCAGGTCTTCACCGTCCTGTTCCCCGGTGGTGAGGGCCGATTGATCCTCACCGACCCGGACGACCTGCTGGCCACCGGTGTCGAGGTCGAGGCCCGCCCGCCCGGCAAGAAGATCAAGCGACTGTCGTTGCTCTCCGGCGGCGAGCGGTCTCTGACGGCGGTGGCGATGCTGGTGGCGATCTTCCGCGCCCGGCCCAGCCCGTTCTACATCATGGACGAGGTCGAGGCGGCCCTGGACGACGTCAACCTGGGCCGGCTGATCACGCTGCTGGCGCAGCTGCGGGAGAAGAGTCAGCTGATCGTCATCACGCACCAGAAGCGCACCATGGAGATCGCCGACGCGCTGTACGGCGTGACCATGCGCGGCGGGGTGACCCAGGTGATCAGCCAACGGCTCAACCGGGCCGACGGAGAAGACGAGCGGCACAGCCGAGGCGAGGAGAACGGGTAGTGGCTCGGGAACGCGCGACGGCGCTCCTGGTGGATTTCGACGGCGTACTGCGTCGGTGGGACCCGGCGGTCGCCGCCGAGGTGGAGCGGGAGTACGGCCTCTCCGAGGGGGTGCTCGGCGAGATCGCCATGCAGTGGGAGCGGCTGCAGCCGGCGCTGACCGGCCAGGTCAGCCACGCCGACTGGATGACCAGCGTGGCGGAGGCGCTCACGCCGTCGGTGGGTGACGGCGAGCGGGCCCGGGCCGCGGTGACGCAGTGGCAGCGGTACCGGGGTGAGGTCGACCCGGACGTGCTGGCGTTCATCCGCGAGGCGCGGGCCGCCGGCATCCGGGTCGGGCTCGGCACCAACGGCACCGACCTGCTCGACGCCGACCTGGCCGCACTCGGCCTCACCGACGAGCTGGACGTGGTGGTCAACTCCTCGGTCATCGGCGTGCACAAACCGGCCAAGGAGTACTTCCAGTCCGCCTGCGAGGCGCTGGAGACCTCGCCGGCCCGGGTGCTCCTCGTCGACGACGAGGACCGGGCGATCAGCGGCGCCCGGGTGGCGGGGCTGTCGGCGCACCGGTGGAGCGGCCCGGGCGACCTGCGCTACCTGCGGGCGGCGCTGGCGTTCTGAGCGCCCCGGCGGCGCCGGTCACCCGGCGCCGTCGCGGCGGTCACTCGCCGGTGGCGCCGTCGACGCGTTCGCGGATCAGATCGGCGTGCCCGTTGTGCCGGGCGTACTCCTCGATCATGTGGACATAGACCCAGCGCAGGTTGAACGTCCGCTGCTTGGGGCCGACCTCGGTGAACGTCTCGTCGAGGGAGCGGCCGGCGACGGCGGCTCGGGCCAGCTCCACCTCCTGGTGGAAGGTGGCGAAGTTGGCCTCGGCGTCGGCGGCGCTGACGTCGAAATCGGCGTCCGGATCCTCCTCGGTGAAGTAGGCGTAGTCGACCCGCTCGCCGAGGAAGTTCTCCCGGAACCACCAGGCCTCCACCTCGGCCATGTGCCGTACCAGCCCGAGCAGGGTGAGCCCGGACGGCTCGACGCTCGCGGTCTTCAGCTGCTCGGCGGTCAGGCCGGCGCACTTGAGCAGCAGGGTCTGCCGGTGGTAGTCGAGCCAGCCCTCCAGCATGGTGCGCTCGTCGCCGACATAGGGCTCGGGGGTCCGGGTGATCTCCGGTGCTCTCCAGGTCATGCCCGTCATCCTGGACCGCACATCTGACACCCGGCGACATGTTTTCCTCAGGGCACCACGACCACGGGCCAGCGGCCGGTGCGGACCAGGCGGGCGGCGACCGAACCGACCAGGCGGTGCCCGGCCTGTTCGGACGAGCCCACCACGACCAGGTCCGCCCGGGTCTCGTCGGCCGCGGCGCGGAGTTCGGTGTACGCGTCGCCGCGGCGGCTCAGGAAGGTCACCGGCACGCCCAGTTCGTCGGCGCCGCGCCGGCATTCCTGGCGCAGGTCCTCGGCCAGTTCGTCGTGGGTCTGCTGCACGGCGCCGGCCACCACGCCGGAGATCATCGTGGCGTAGGCGGCCGGCGAGCTGACGAAGACCACCACCAGCCGGGCACCCTGGCGGCGGGCCAGCCCGGCGGCGTACGCGGCGGCACGCAGCGAGGTCCGCGTGCCGTCGACGCCGACCAGGACCACCCGGGGCCCGTCGGTGCCCCGTTCGTACGGCAGCGGGCGGGCCTGCGGGCCGTACTGCTCGCGATCGGTCGGGCTGTTCATCGGTCAGTCCCGGATCCCGGTCCGGATCACGGCGGTGCCGCCGCCCGCCGCCACGGTCGACTCCTGCTCGACCTCGTCGGCGATCGGACCGCCGGTGTGCCGCAGCAACGGCACCTCCTTGATGAAGAGGACCGCGATCAGCGCGATCAGCCCGAACGGCGCGGCGGCCAGGAAGATGTCCCCGGCTCCGTGCCCGTACGCGGACTCCACCACCGCCCGGATCGGGGCGGGCAGGGCATGTACGTCCGGCAGGGTGCCGCTGTTGCCCGTGGTCGGGATGCCGAGCGCGGCCAGCCCGTCGGCGAGGTACCGCGTGACGTTGTGGCCGAGCAGCGCACCCAGCGCGCTGACGCCGACCGCGCCGCCGAGGCTGCGGAAGAAGGCCACCACCGAGCTGGCCGCGCCGAGTTCGTGCGCGCCCACGGTGTTCTGCACGGCCAGCACCAGGTTCTGCATGGTCATGCCCACGCCGATGCCGACCAGCGCCATGAAGACGGCGAGCCGCCAGTACGGTGTGTCCACCCGCACCGTGCCCATCAGCGCGAAGCCGACGGTGAGCAGGGCCGAGCCGGCCACCAGGTAGCGCTTCCAGCGTCCGGTGCTGGTGATGAGCCGGCCGACGACGGTGGAGGAGACCAGCAGGCCGAGGATCATCGGCAGGGTCATCAGGCCGGACATGGTCGGGCTCACCCCGCGGCTGATCTGGAAGTACTGGCCGAGGAAGACCGAGGCGCCGAACATGCCGATGCCGACCGCGATGCTCGCCAGCACCGACAGGGTGATGGTGCGGTTGCGGAACAGTCGCGGGGGGATCAGCGGCTCGCTGGCCCGGTTCTCCACCCGGACCGCGGCGGCACCGAGCAGCAGCGCGCCGCCCACCATGATCGTGCTCTGCCAGGACAGCCAGTCGTACGTGTTACCGGCGAGCGAGACCCAGATCAGCAGCAGCGACACGGCGGCGGTGATCAGCGTGGCGCCCCACCAGTCGATCTTCACCTTCCGCTTGACGACCGGCAGGTTGAGGGTCTTCTGGAGGACGACCAGGGCGAGGATCGCGAACGGTACGCCGACGTAGAAGCACCAACGCCAGCCGAGCCAGGAGGTGTCGACGATCACGCCGCCGACCAACGGGCCGCCGATGGTGCCGACGGCCATGACCGCGCCGAGGTAGCCGCTGTACCGGCCGCGTTCCCGGGGCGCGATCATCGTCGCCATGATCACCTGAGCCAGCGCGGTGAGCCCACCGGCGCCGACGCCCTGCAGCACCCGGCAGGCGATCAGCTGCCCGGTGGACTGGGAGAGCCCGGCCAGCACGGAGCCGAGTACGAACACCGCAAGGGCGACCTGGACCAGGACCTTCTTGCTGGTCAGGTCGGCGAGCTTGCCCCAGAGCGGGGTGGTCGCGGTGGTCGCCAGCAGCGTCGAGGTGACCACCCAGGTGTACGCGGACTGGCTGCCGTGCAGCTCGGTGATGATCCGCGGCAGCGCGTTCGCGACGACCGTGCCGGACAGGATTGCGACGAACATGCCCAGCAGCAGACCGGAGAGCGCCTCCAGGATCTGCCGGTGGGTCATGTTCACGGTGGTCGCCCGAGCGGGCGCTGTCACCTGTGTCATGGGGGTGTGCCTCCGAATGGAGTCGAAAGTTGTTGCTCAGGGCAACCCTAGAGCTTGGTTGCCTTGAGCAACAACTTGCCGGGAGGTGGACCTATTCCGCCTGCCGGGTGGTGCCCCTGTTCCGGGGTGCCTCCCGGGATCAGTCCCAGGCGTCGTTGAAGCGACGCATCAGCCGCGCGAAGTCCTCGACGTCCTGCCGTGGCCAGCTCTCCAGGGCCCGCCGGATCTGTCCGAGTCGCGACGCCCGCGCGGCGTCGAACCGGCGCTGGCCCTCCTCGGTCAGGCTGAGCTGGGCGGCCCGCCGGTCGCTCGGGTCCGGGTCGCGCCGGACCAGCCCGAGGCTCTCCAGGCTGTTGATCTGCCGGCTGAGCGTGCCCTTGCCGATACCGAGCCGGGTGGCCAGGTCGGTGAGCCGGATCGCGCCGGAACGACGCAACCACAGCAGCAGCCCGTACGTGTTCGGCTCCAGGTCGGGATGCACCTCGCGGGCGATCTCCCAGGAGATCGCGCGCCCGCGGCGCAGCAGCGCGGTCAGCTCGTGCTCGACCTCGCGCAGGCTCTCCGGCAACTGCTCGTCCACGCGTCGAGACTACGAACCGCGCCCGGCCGCTCGCCGGCCGGTCGTCACCTGTCGGACGAGGTGACCCGAAGCGCTCGACCATCGCTGACCGGCCGGATGAGTGGTATCGACCTCGATGGGACGCGGATACCCTGGAGAGCCACGCTGTCGCGGATCGTGACGAGTGTCGCGATTCGCGGGAGGCCGGGGACACCGAGGCTCCAGCTCGCCGACGTCAGGGAGGGCTTGCCGGCATGCCGCTCACGCTGCGTGCAACCGAGGTCACCGGGCCGGGCCGGTGGCGCTGGCTGCTGATCGACGAAACCGGCCGGACGCTCGCCGACCACCAGGTCGACCTCGATCCACAGTGCGTGGAGTTCGAGGCGTTCGCCGACCTGGACGGTTACCTGCGCCGGAACCGGCTTCCGGATGACCGGCTGGCCAGCGAGGCCGCCATCCTGGACCGGCTCGGCGACTGGATCGGTGCCCGGGTGCTCGGCGAGCAGATCGGCCGACGCCTGGCCGGCACCGTCCGGGTGGTGGTTCCGGCGGAGGCCGACTTCCTGCTCAGCCGACCGCTCGAACTCGCCGTGGTCGACGGCCGACCGTTGGCCCGTCGTGACGTGGCCCTGGTCTTCGCGTTGCCGGGAGTCGACCCGTCGGCGGTGCCGGTGCCCAAGCAGCCGGTCGGCGACCGCCTGCGGATCCTGGCGCTCTTCTCGATGCCGGCACATTCCTCGGTGCTCGCCCTGCGCCGGGAGCGCTACGAGCTCGTGCGTACGGTTCGGGAGATCGCCAGCCGCTCGCGCAAGGCGATCGAGCTGCGGGTGCTCCAGTACGGCGTGACCCGGGAGCGGCTGGCGGAGACCGCGGAGGAGTATCCGGGCTGGGACGTACTGCACGTCTCCGGCCATGGGACGCGCGGCACGCTGCTGCTGGAGAAGTCCGACGGAAGCCCGGACGAGGTCGGCACCGACGATCTGATCAAACTGCTCCGCCCGGCCCGGGACCGGCTCAAGTTCGCCGTGCTGTCCGCCTGCAACTCCGGGGCCGACCTGGTCGCCAGCACGCTACGGGCGTTGCGGCTGGACGACGCGGCCGACCAGTTGGAGGAGTCGAGCGACGGCGGGGGTGACGGCGGCCCGACGACCGGCCGTACGTCGGTCGGCCTGGCCCGGGGTCTGGTCGCCGAACTCGGTGTCGCGGTGCTGGCGATGCGGTACCCGGTGGCCGACACGTTCGCGGTCGAGCTGACCCGGGAGCTGTACCCCCGGCTGCTCGGCTCGGGGCAGCCGGTGGACCGGGCGGCGGCCTTCGCGATTCCCCGGGCTGCGGGAGAGATCCCGTCCGCCGACCGACCGCCGCTGTCCGTGGGCACCCCGACACTCTTCGGTGGCTCGGCGGCCGGGTTGCGTCTCGCCCCTCCGCCCGGTGCGGCCGATCTCAACCCGTACGCCGAGCGGATGGTCGGGTTCCGGGAGGAGCCGGAGCGGTTCGTCGGTCGTACCCCGGCGTTGATCGCGGCGAGCGGCGCCCTCGCGCCGCGCAGCGACCGGGCCGGGGTGCTGTTCCACGGGATGGCCGGCGCCGGCAAGACCTCGTGCGCGCTGGAGCTGGCCTACCAGCACCAGAACCGGTTCGCCGCGCTGGCCTGGTGGGAGGCGCCGAGCCAGCCGGACGAGTTCGGCCAGGCCCTGAGCAGCCTCGCGCACGCCTGGGAGGGGCAACTCGGCCACCACGGGCTGACCATGATGGAGGCGGTGGGAAGCGCGGACGCGCTGCGCCGTTTCCTGCCCCGGCTGCGGGCGGTGCTGCGGGAGAATGCCCTGCTGCTGGTGCTGGACAACCTGGAGACGCTGCTGTCGGAGGCCCGGACCTGGCGAGACCCGCTCTGGGCACCCCTGATCGACACTCTGCTCGGGCACGGTGGCCTCTCCCGGGTGGTCCTCACCAGCCGGGTGGTACCGGCCGGGCTGGCCGCCGGCCGGTTGCTGACCCTGCCGGTCCACGCGCTCACGCTGGCCGAGTCGGTACTGCTCGCCAAGGAACTGCCGAACCTCGGGCGGCTGCTGCACGACGAGCCCTCCGCGGTGCGCTCCGCCACCGTCGCGGCCGATCGGGAACTGGCCCGGCGGGTCCTCGCGGTGGTGCAGGGGCATCCGAAGCTGCTCGAACTGGCCGACGCGGAGGCTGCCGAGCCGGAGGTCCTGTCGGCTCGCCTGGACGCCGCCTCGGCGGCCGGCCGGGACTCGCCGATGGCCGCGTTCTTCCGTACCGGCACCAGCGAGCTGGGTGGGGAGGACTACCTCACCCTGCTCGGCGCCTGGACCACCGCGGCGGTGGCACACCTGCCGGAGGCCGCCCGTGGCCTGGTCGAGTTGCTGGCGCTGGTCGAGGACGACGATCGGGTGTCCCCGGTGGTCGAGCCGGTCTGGCCGGTGTTCTGGGAGCGGCGCCACAGCGGCACCACGCCGGCACTGGACGGCGTGGTGGCCGCCCTGACCGGGGCGGCGCTGGTGGCGACCGAGTTCACGGACCCGGAGGACCCGGCCGGGCAGGTCGAGTACCGGCTGCACCCCGGCGTGGCCGAGGCGATCCGCGCCGGCACCGAGCCGGCGCTGCGGGTCACCGTGGACGAACTGTTGAGTGAACTCTGGACCGGCCTCTACCTGAACGCGCGGCAGGGCGAGAGCCGGGGCGAGCCGGCCAGTTGGCTGGTGACCCGGGCCGGGCTGGCCGCCGCGCCGTACCTGCTGCGTCAGCGTCGCTGGTCGCTGGCCTCGGGCCTCATCGAACAGGCGAGCGGGCGGGACAGGTCACCGGCCACCACCCGGCAGGCACTCGGCTACCTGCGACAGATCCTGGACGGGGAGACCGATCCGGCCCGCCGACCCATCGACGAGGCGATGTACGCCCGGATGCTGGGCCGGGTCGATCCGCTGGCCGCTCGGCTGCGGCTGCGCCGGGTCATCGACGCCGCCCGGGACGGCGGCGACTACGCCCTGGCCACCGGCAGCGCGAGTGATCTGGCCAGTCTGCTGGAGCAGAACGGCGAACTGGCGGCCGCGCTGGAGGTGGCCACCGAGAGCGCGGAACTGACCCGGCTCGCCGGGCTCGGCCCCTGGACCCAGGCGTTCGACGATGCCCAGCGGTTGGAGATCCTCCGCGAGATGGGCCGGCACCGGGAGGTGCTCGACCAGGTCGAGATCCTGCTGGCTCGGCTCGACACGCTTCCCGCCGAGCCCGACCGGACCGAGCTGGCTCGTCCGTACAACGTCCGGGAGGCCGCGCTGGACGTCGCCGTCAAGGCCGCCGTCGGCCTGGCGGACTGGCCCCGGGCGCTCGACTTCCATCGGCGCCGGCTGGCGAGCAAACGCGAGCGGGGAGCCGACGCGTACGAGATCGCCCGGATGGAGTTCAACGCCTACGTACCGCTGCTCCGGCTTGGCGAGCGGGCTGAGGCCGAGCGGGTGTTGTTGCACTGCCAGGCGGTGTTCGAGGCGGTAGGCGATCTTGAGGCGCTGGGCGCGGTGCTCAGCGCACGCGCCGATCTCGAGGACGAACGGGACCACCCCGCCGAGGCGGTGGCGCTGGAGCGGGTCGCACTGCGCTACAAGTCGTTGCACCCCAGGCCGGCGAGTCTCGCGGCCAGCCACCACAACCTGGCGGGCTATCTCCGTCGCGCCGAGTACCCGCCGGCCGAGATCGTGGCGCACCGGCTCGCCGCCGCGTTGCTCTATCTGGCCAGCGGACGGCGGTCCGACTACGAGGACGGCCTCCGGGCCCTCGCCGGTGACGTACGACGGCATGGCGACGCCCCGCTACCGGCGGACCTGGCCGAGCTGATCAGCCGGGTGGAGGCGGTGCCCGGGGCGCGGTTCGGTGCGGTACTCGCGGACCTCGTACCCGACTCGCAGCAGCGCTCCGCCCTGCTCACGGAGGCGATCGAGACCGCCCGGGCGCTGCCCGTCGAGCTCCTCGCCGGACCGCACCTCGAGCGCTGGGCTTCCCGCATTCCGGTCGTGGTGGCGGCGGCGCGCGGCGACCAGGCTGCCGCCGAGGCGTTGCAGCCGCTGCTACGGGAGATGGCCGACACCACGGACTGGGCGGCGCTCGCTGTGGCCATCCACCGGGTCATCGGCGGGGAGCGCGGTGAGGAGCACCTCCTCGACGGGCTCGACGACATCGACACCGCCATCCTCCGCGTCATCCTCGCGGGGCTGGCCACCCCACCCGCCTGACTCAGCCCGGTGGTTCCGGGGTGAGCCGGTGCCGGGCCACCGGGCGGAGGTGACCGTCGCTGGTGGTGCCCTCGATCATCACCTCGGCGGCCCGTCCGGCGTGCGTCAGCGTCGCCACCGCGTTGCCGAAATATGGCCCGGACAGCTTGCGCCACTTCACCGCGGACCGGCGCACCCCGGCCGTGCGGGCCAGCGCCCTGGTCGCCCCGGCCGGCCCGCGCGCCCAGCTGAGCCGCATCAGCGGGCGGATCCCGGCCGGCACCTGGTTGTGGATCGGTGAACAGGTGAGCTGGTGCACCGGGGTGCGTACGGCCGGGTCGGCGAACCGGACCCGGGCCGCGTACGAGTGGTGCACGTCGCCGGAGAGCACGCTGATCGACGCCGGTGGCGGGTACGCCGGGCCGGCTCCCTTGCGGTCGTCGGGCGTACCGGCGGTGCCGCTGCCGATCCGGGCGAACAGCGCGGCGAGGGCGTCGAACGAGCGGCGGAACGCCCCCCAGTGCTCCAGGTCGAGCGCGCGGCGCAGCCGTTCGGCCAGCCCGGCGACCCACGGCCGCCGGGAGTCGGCCAGTTTCTCGTTCCACGCCTCGACGTGGTGGATGCCGGGCGGCAGCAACCAGGGCAGTGAGGAACCGACCACCAGGTGGTCGTAGCTGCCGTGGGCGCGGTCGACGAACCACGACCACTCGCCGGGCGGCAGCATGGCCCGCCGGCCCGGCACCAGTACCCGGTTGCACCGGGTGTCCAGCATCACCAGGCGGGTCCGGCCCAGGTCGAGCGCGTAGCTGAACTGGTAACCGCGCGTGTCCACGGAGTGAGCGGAGCGGGCCCCGTGGTCGGCCGCGGAAGACCGGCTCGGCTCGGTGTCGTGCGTCAAATCGGCCTCGGTGTCGACCCGCTGGCCGAACTCGCGCAGCACCCCGGTGGCGTCCTCGGCCGCGCTCACCTTCGCGAAGACCGGATCGGCGGCGATCTCGTCCGGCGCGAGGTTCCCCAGGTGCTGGTACACCCAGTAGGAGGCCAGGCCGCTGCCGATCCGCTCGGCCCACCAGGGCTGTTCGCGCATCTCGGCCCGCCAGGACGCCGAGGTGTTCCAGTCGTCGATGATCTCGTGGTCGTCGAAGATCATCACGCTCGGCACGGTGGAGAACAGCCAGCGGATCTCCGGGTCGCTCCACGACTCCAGGTAGAGCTTGGTGTACTCGTCGAAGCTGACCACCTGGTCGCTCGGCGCGCCCGCGGGTCGCCGTCGGCGCCGGCGCAGCAGTCGTTTCATGGTGGGCGAGGTCTCGTCGGCGTAGACCTGGTCGCCGAGCAGCACCAGCAGGTCGGGCAGGGCCGCCGGGTCGGGGTCGGCGAGCACCCGTCGGGTGTACGCGTCGAGCGCGTCCGGGGGCAGCCTGCGGGTGGTGGCGTGCTGGGTGGTCTCCCGGCAGGACCCGAAGAGCAGCCGGACCGGCTGGTCGCGGTCGTCGGCGGCGCGGGTACGGATCACGCTGGGCGGGAAGCGGCTGTCCGGCAGCGGCCAGACCACCTCGTCGTCGACCAGCACCTGGTAGGTGGTGGCACTGTCCGGGGCGAGACCGTCCACCACCACGAGCGCGTAATGGTGGTCGTACGCGGAGAAGGTGGGTGCCGTGCCGGTGGCGCCGCCGGCCGTGCGGACGGTGACCACGGCGGGCGCCGTGGTCTCGACCCACACGGTGGCCCGCGTGCCGACGACCCGCCGCAGCAGCGGACCGATGAGCAGCTGAGCGGCAGGCATGGCGAACCTCCGAGGCGTGGGAACTCCCTCCTTACTACCCCGTTGGCGGTCGGAGCACTGCTGGCTGGCCGAGCCGGTCGCCGACCGCCGGCCGCCGAGGGCGCGGTGGATGAGACGCCGTCGCGGGCATCTGACAGGATTTCCGCATGATGGACTACCTCCTCGTCGCACTCGCCCTGCTCGGCGTGCTCATCCTCGCCGGGATCGGGCTGGTCGTGCCGCGGCTACGCCGGCGGCCGGAGCCGCCGTTGCCGCGTACGGAGGTCGACACCCGGGCCGAGGAGGGCCTCGCCGGACCGCCGGTGCAGGCGCCGGAGTCCGACCTGTCCACCGGCGTGCTGGTCGAGCCGCCGGTCATCGAGGTGCCGGCCCCGGTCGTCGAGGTGCCCGAGCCCACCGCCGGCCGGCTGGTGCGGCTGCGGTCCCGGCTGTCCCGCTCGCAGAACGTGTTCGGCAAGGGGCTGCTCGGCCTGCTCAGCCGCGACCGGCTCGACGAGGACGTTTGGGAGGAGATCGAGGACAGCCTGATCACCGCGGACGTGGGGGTCGACGCCACCCGCGAGATCGTCGACCGGCTGCGGGAACGGACCCGGGTGCTGGGCACCCGGTCGGTCGCCGAACTGCGCGCCCTGCTCGGCGCCGAGCTGGTCAACGCGCTCGACCCGGGCCTGGACCGCTCCCTGCGCACGGCGGCGAAGGAGGGCGTGCCGGCGGTGCTGCTGGTCGTCGGCGTCAACGGCGCCGGCAAGACCACCACCTGCGGCAAGATCGCTCGGGTGCTCATCGCCGACGGCCGCAGCGTGCTGCTCGGCGCGGCTGACACCTTCCGGGCCGCCGCCGCCGACCAGCTGGAGACCTGGGCCGGGCGGGTCGGCGCCGAGACCGTCCGCGGCCCCGAGGGCGCCGACCCGGCCAGCGTCGCCTTCGACGCGGTCCGGCGCGGCATCGACACCGGCGTGGACACCGTGCTCGTCGACACCGCCGGCCGCCTGCAGAACAAGATCGGCCTGATGGACGAGCTGGGCAAGGTCAAGCGGGTGGTGGAGAAGCACGGCCCGATCGACGAGACCCTGCTGGTGCTCGACGCCACCACCGGCCAGAACGGGCTGGAGCAGGCTCGGGTCTTCACCGAGGTGGTCAACGTCACCGGGGTGGTGCTCACCAAGCTCGACGGCACGGCAAAGGGCGGCATCGTGATCGCCGTGCAGCGCAAGCTCGGCATCCCGGTGAAGCTGGTCGGCCTCGGCGAGGGCCCGGACGACCTGGCCCCGTTCGACCCCGCGCAGTTCGTCGACGCGCTGCTGGGCTCTGAGGCCCCCGGGCAGACCGCGTAACCTCGGGTGACCAGAGACAATCGCGCGTACGCGGGTTGGCGCGACCCGAGCCACCCGTCGCAGCGCCTCGGGAGACCGTACGTGACTTCGCAGGAGATCCCCCTGCACGGCGGGAACGTGAGCACCGTGGTCCGGGTGGGCGACACGGTCCGGCGCAACGCCGGGCCCTGGACACCGTCGGTGCACGCCCTGCTGCGTCACCTGGAGTACGTCGGGTTCACCGGCGCTCCCCGGGCGCTGGGCATGGACGAGCGCAACCGGGAGGTGCTGTCGTACCTGGAGGGGGAGTGCGGGGAGTACCCGCTGGCCCCGCACTGGGTCACCGACGAGGCGCTGGTCACCGTCGCCACCATGCTGCGGATGTTCCACGACGCCCAGTACGGTTTCGCCCCGGCGCCGGGTGCGGTGTGGCGCTCGTTCGGGCCGCCGCCACCGGACACCGAGGTCATCTGCCACCACGACGCCGCACCGCACAACGTGATCTGGCGGCCTGACGGCACCCTCGGGCTGATCGATTTCGATCTCGCCTCACCCGGCGCGCGGATCTACGACGTGGCGTACGCGGCCTGGACCTGGGTGCCGATCTTCTCCGACCGGGACTCGATCACCCTCGGCTGGACGCATCCGGACCGGCCCCGCCGGTTGCGGCTGTTCGCCGACGCGTACGGGCTGATCCCGCGCGACCGGCACCGGCTGATCCGGACCATCCGTAAGCGGATCGTCGACCACGTCGAGGGCATCCGCCGGATGGCCGCCGCCGGAGAGCCGGCCTTCGTCCGGATCGTGCACAAGGGCCACCTGCGCCGGCCGATGCGGGACCTGCGGCTGCTCGACTACGAGCGGCAGGCCCTCGAGTACGCCCTGCAGTGATCCGTCGGCGGATCGACCCGCACCGAACAGTCGATCCGCCCCCCGCCGAGTCGCCGAGGTGTGCGACTTTCTTCACACGTCCGAAACAACCCGTCACGGTTCGGAAACCAGCCGGGGACCCTGGGTGAAACAGCCGACTACCAGGCTTCCGCGCAACCGGCGTACGGGCGATGCTGCGCGATGCCGGGAGGGAGGGAAAACAACCCGAGAGGAGGCAGCGTGCCGGAGCTAGATTCTGGTGCCACCGCCTGGATTTTGACTTCAGCCGCGCTGGTGTTGCTCATGACGCCCGGCCTGGCGCTGTTCTACGGCGGTATGACGCGATCCAAGTCCGTGCTCAACATGATGATGATGAGCTTCGGGGCGATCGGTCTGGTCAGCCTGTTGTGGGTGTTCTACGGCTACAGCATCGCCTTCAGCGGAGACCTCGGCGGGATCACCGGTGATCTCTCCGCCGCCGGCCTGCGCGGAATGCTGGAGAGCGGCACCGAGGGCGGCATCCCCGACCTGCTGTTCGCCGGTTTCCAGCTGATGTTCGCCGTGATCACCGTCGCCCTGATCAGCGGCGCGATCGCCGACCGGGCCAAGTTCGGCCCGTGGCTGCTCTTCGCCGGCCTGTGGGCCACCCTGGTCTACTTCCCGGTGGCGCACTGGGTCTGGGGCGGCGGCTGGATCGGCGAACTGGGCGTGCTCGACTTCGCCGGTGGCACCGCGGTGCACATCAACGCCGGTGCCGCGGCGCTCGCCCTGGCGCTCGTACTGGGCCGGCGGGTCGGCTGGCCGAAGGACAAGTTCAAGCCGCACAACCTGCCGATGGTGCTGCTCGGTGCCGGCCTGCTGTGGTTCGGCTGGTTCGGCTTCAACGCCGGCTCGGCCGGCGCGGCCGACGGCGCCGCCGCCGTCTCGCTGATCAACACCCAGGTCGCCACCGCCGCCGCCGTGCTCGGCTGGATCGTGGTCGAGTGGCTCCGCGACGGCAAGCCGACCACGCTCGGCGCGGCCTCCGGCGCGATCGCCGGTCTGGTCGGTATCACCCCCGCCTGTGCGTTCCTGGAGCCGCTGGGCGCGATCGCCCTCGGCCTGATCGCCGGTGCGGTCTGCGCGCTGGCCGTGGGGCTGAAGTACCGGTTCAAGTACGACGACTCGCTCGACGTGGTGGCCGTGCACATGGTCGGCGGCATCATCGGCTCGCTGCTCATCGGCTTCCTGGCCATCGAGGTGCTCGCCGGTGAGGGCAACGACGGTCTGCTCTACGGTGGTGGCATCGCGCTGCTGGGCAAGCAGGTCGTCGGTGTGGTCGCCGTGCTGATCTACTCGTTCGTGGTCGCGTACGTGATCGGCTTCGCGATCGAGAAGACGATCGGCTTCCGGGCCAGCGCCGACGCCGAGGTCGAGGGCATCGACAACGCCGAGCACGCGGAGAGCGCGTACGAGTTCAGCTCCACCGGTGGCGGTGGTGCGTTCGCCGCCGCGGGCATCGCCCCTTCGGCCACGCCGACGAAGACAGGGTCAACCGAACCGGTAAGCGAGAAGGTCGCCGGCTAACGTTCCTGAGATGGAGGGGTTGGACATGAAGCTGGTGACCGCGGTCATCAAGCCGCACCAGTTGGACGCCGTCAAGGAGGCCCTGCACGCGCTGGGCGTGGCCGGGCTGACCGTGAGCGAGGTCCAGGGGTACGGGCGGCAGAAGGGCCACACCGAGGTCTACCGGGGCGCCGAGTACACGGTCGAGTTCCTGCCCAAGATCCGGGTCGAGGTGCTCACCGACGAGATCGACGTCGAGAAGATCGTGGACGCCGTCGTCGGAGCCGCCCGGACGGGCAAGATCGGTGACGGCAAGGTCTGGGTGACCGGAGTCGAGGAGGTCGTCCGGGTCCGCACCGGCGAGCGCGGCCTGGACGCACTGTAGGAACACCGTCGATGACCTCGTTGACCGATCGAGCAACCTCCGAACCCGTCCGCGGTGCGGAACTCCTGGTCAACGAGGTCGTCGGCGTACCCGCCGGGATCGGCGCGTCGGCGCGGCGCGCGCGGGCGGACGCGTACGACGCCTGGCTGGCCCGGCTCATGCCGGCCCGGCCGGGCGTCGCGCTGCTCGCGGTCGGCGGGCTGGGCCGGCGGCAGTGCGCCCCCTACGGCGACCTCGACCTGGTGCTCGTGCACGCCGGGGTGCCCGGGATCGACGAGCTGGCCGCCGCGCTGTGGTACCCGATCTGGGACGCCGGGCTGCGGCTGGACCACTCGGTGCGGACCGTCGCCGAGGCGCTGTCGGTCGCCCAGGACGACGTCAAGGTCGCCCTCGGGCTGCTAGACGCCCGGCTCGTCGCGGGCGACCCCGAACTGGCCGACACGCTGGTCCGCAGCGCCACCGACCACTGGCGGCGCACCGCCGTACGCCAGCTGGCCGCGCTGCGCGAGACCACGACCGCCCGCTGGCAGGCGCACGGAGAGCTGGCGTTCCTGCTGGAGGGGGACCTCAAGGAGGCGGCCGGCGGCCTGCGCGACGTCGGCCTGCTGTGGGCGGTCGCCACCGCCGGGATCACCGACGCGCTGCGGCCGGCGGTCCACGCCGCGCACCTGCGCCTGCTGGACACCCGCGACGCGCTGCACCAGCAGGTCGGCCGGCGGGTCGACCGGTTGCTCGCCCAGGAACGCGCCGGGGTGGCCGCGCTGCTCGGGCTGCGACAACTCCAGCCCGCCCCGACCGACGCCACGCCGCTCGGTCAGCCCGCCGGCAACGACGCCGCGCCGTTCGGCCAGCCCGGCGCGACCGAACCCGGGACGCGACCCGACGAGGGCGACGGCGACGCCCTGCTGCGTCGGGTGGCCGGCGACGCCCGCACCGTCAGCCACGCCCTGGACGACGCCTTCCGCGCCGCCGACCGGCTGCGTTCCGGCCGCCGCCGGGGCGCCGACGGGCGGCTGGTGCGCCGGCCGGTCGCCCGGGACGTGGTCGAGCATGACGGCGAGCTGGTGCTGGCCCGGACGGCCATCGGCGCCCGCCCCGATCCGAGCCTCTCGCTGCGGGTGGCGGCCGCCGCGGCCACCACCGGGCTGCCGATCGCCCGGGCCACCTGCGAGTGGCTGACCGCGTACTGTCCGCCGCTGCCGGCACCCTGGCCGGCCGAGGCGCGGGCCGCCCTGACCACGCTGCTGGGCGCCGGACCGGGACTGATCCCGGCCTGGGAGACCTGCGACCGGTACGGGCTGATCGACGGTTGGCTGCCGGAGTGGACCCGGCTGCGCAGCCTGCCCCAGCACAACCCGGTGCACCGCTTCACCCTCGACCGGCACCTGGTGCAGACCGCCTTCGAGGCCAGCCGGCACACCCGCGACGTGGACCGGCCCGACCTGCTGCTGCTCGGCGCCTTCCTGCACGACATCGGCAAGGGTCTCCCGGGCGACGGTGCCGCCGGGCGGGCCGGCGGGGCGGAGGCCGACCACTCGACAGTGGGGGCGCCGATCGCCGAGGCGGTGGCCACCCGGATCGGCCTTCCCGCGCCGGAGGCGGCGCTGATCGGCACGCTGGTCCGGCTGCACCTGCTGCTGCCCGACGTGGCCACCCGCCGGGATCTCGCCGATCCGGTCACCATCGCCCGGGTCGCCGAGGCGGTCGGTGACGCCGGCACCCTCGACCTGCTGTACGCGCTGGTCCGTGCCGATGCCGCCGCCACCGGGCCGGCCGCCTGGTCGGACTGGAAGGGGCGGTTGGTCGCCGAACTGGTCGCCCGGGTCCGGACCACGCTCGACACCGGTGCCGTCCCGGAGCCGCCGGCGCCCGACCCGGCGCTGGTGGCGGGACCGCTGCCGGTCGTACACCTGACCGGGGACCGGGTGGCGGTGGCCGCGGCCGACCGGCGGGGACTGCTCGCCACGGTGGCCGGCTGCCTGGCCCTGCACCGGCTGGAGGTGCTCGCCGCCGACGCCTCGACGGTCGACGGCCGGGCCCTGGTGGAGTGCCGGGTGCAGCCGCGTTACGGGTTGGCGCCGGATCCGGTGGCGCTCAGCTCGGACCTGCGCCGCGCGGTCGGCGGCGACGTGTCGGTGACCCAGCGGCTGCGCGGCCGGGCCCTGGCGGCACGGGGCGCCGGGGCCGAGCCGCGGGTGGTCTGGCACCGCGACGCCGCCACCGACGCGGTGCTGCTGGAGCTGCGGGCCGCCGACGCCGCCGGCCTGTTGTACCGGGTGACCAGCGCGCTGGACGCCGCTGACGCCCAGGTCCGGGCGGCCCGGATCGCCACCCTGGGCGGCGACGTGGTGGACGTCTTCTACCTCGCCGGCTCGTGGCCCCCCGACGCCGAGCGCACCCGGCTGGAGGCGGCCGTCCTCGCCGCGGTGTAAGGAGGGGCCCCTTGTTAACGCCTCCGGTAGTAAAGGGTCCCCCTCTTAACACCGGCCGGCTTGACGCGTACCGGGAACCGGGCGGCATACGCAGCGGAGCGTAGGCGCGATGCCGCTCGGCGGGCGACGTGCCCCGGCCCGCGCCCCGGCACGCTCGGAGCATGCAACCGCCAGTGCAGACCACAGGACTCACCAAACGGTACGGCGGCCTGACCGCCGTGCGTGATCTCGACCTGACCGTCCGGGCCGGCGAGGTGTACGGCTTCCTCGGCCCCAACGGTGCCGGCAAGACGACCACGCTGCGGATGCTGCTCGGCCTGATCCGCCCGACGAGCGGGGCGGTACGCGTGTTCGGCGCCCGCCCGGGCGAACCGGGCCACCTGGGGAGCGTCGGGGCGCTGATCGAGGGACCGGCGTTCTATCCGTACCTGTCCGGCCGGGACAACCTGCGGCTGCT
This sequence comes from Micromonosporaceae bacterium KJ-029, assembly GCA_005402585.1. Lineage (GTDB taxonomy): Bacteria > Actinomycetota > Actinomycetes > Mycobacteriales > Micromonosporaceae > Micromonospora. The sequence continues at coordinate 51,899 of BIFP01000072.1, forward strand.
CGCGCGGTACGCGGGCACCGGAGCGCACCGGGTGCCGGTGGTGCTCGACCTGGTCGACCTGACCGACCGGGCGGGCGACCGGTACGCGACCTACTCGCTGGGGATGAAGCAGCGGCTGGGCGTAGCGGCGGCGCTGCTCAAGGACCCCAGGTTGCTGATCCTCGACGAGCCGACCAACGGCCTGGACCCGGCCGGCATGGCCGACATGAGGGCGTTGATCCGGCGACTCGGCGCGGGTGGCTGCACGGTGCTGCTCTCCAGTCACCTGCTCGGCGAGGTGCAGCAGATCTGCGACCGGGTCGGAGTCGTCTCGAAGGGCCAGCTGGTCGCCGAGAGTTCGGTGGCCGAGTTGCGCGGCGCCGCGGCGCTGCGGGTGATGGCCGAACCGCTGGACCGGGCCGAGGTGCTGGCCCGCGCGCTGCTCGGCGACGACCGGGTACGGGTGGTGGACGGCGCTCTTGAGCTGGCTGTCGGGCCGCAGCGGGCGGCCGCTGTCAACGCCGAACTGGTCGGCGCCGGGGTCGCGGTCAGCGAGCTACGACTGCGCGAACGTGACCTGGAGGACGTGTTTCTGGAGCTGACCTCGGGAGGGCTGACCCATGTTGCGTAGCTGGCAGGCTGAGATGATCAAGCTGGTCAAGCGGCCGGCCACCTGGCTGCTGCTCGTCCTCGCGCTGCTGCTCGCCCTGCTGTTCACCTACCTCTTCCCGTACGCCAGTTATGCCGGCGGCACCGGGGGGCCGAACAGCGACCGGACTCTGCCGATGCTGTTGCCCGAGCAGTTGGTGGGAAACTCGCTCGGCGGGCTGCCGGTCTTCCTCGGGGCGATCGTGTTGATCCTCGGCGTGCTCACCGTCGGCGGCGAGTACGGCTGGGGCACCTGGAAGACCCTGCTGACCCAGGGACCGACCCGGCTGGCCACCTACGCCGGCAAGCTGTTGGCGCTGGCCGTGGCGGCCCTGGTGCTCGTCCTCTCGCTGTTCGCCACCGGCGCCGCGACCAGCGTGGTGATCGCGGGCGTCGAGTCCCAGCCGGTCGCCTGGCCGTCCGTGGCGGACCTGGCCGTCGGGCTCGGCGCCGGCTGGCTGATCGCCACGATGTGGGCGATGCTCGGCGCCCTGCTCGCCATCGCGCTGCGCGGGGTGGCCCTGCCCATCGGGCTCGGCCTGGTGTGGATGTTGGCCGTCCAGAACCTGCTCGCCGTGATCGCCGCGCCGCTGCTCGACTGGGTGGCCGAGGCGCAGAAGGGCCTGCCCGGCCCCAACGCCGGCTCGCTGGTGGCGGCGCTCGGCGCCACCGGTGACACCCCCGGGGTCGCGGCGGTGGTCGGCGGTGGCCAGGCCGCCCTGGTGATCGGCGGGTACCTGCTGGCGTTTGTCGCCGCAGGCGGGCTGTTGCTGCACCGACGTGACATCCTCTGACGACATGGAGGCGCGGCGGCCGGCACTGGCCGGCGAAACCGGTCCCGGGGCGGCGGACAGCAGCCCCGAGCGGCTGGCCGGCGCCGAGCAGTGGGTGGTACGTCTGAAACGCCCGCTGTTCGACCTGGCACTGGCCCTGCTCGTGATGGTGTTCGGGCTGTTCGGCACCGCCCCGGCGGGCGCGGATCAGCCGGGCGTCGTCCCGCCCGACGGCCGCACGTACGCCCTCGTGGTGGTGGCGGCGTTGGCGTTGGCCGGCCGCCGTCGCTGGCCGTTTGCCACGCTGGCGGTCGCGACCGGGGCCATCTCGGTCTACCTGGTGCTCGGTTACGCGTACGGGCCGATCCTCTTCTCCCTCTTCATCGCCGTCTACACCGTGGCGGCGTACCGGCCGGTCCAGTCGGCGGCAGTCGCGGCCGGAGCGGCGCTGGCTGCCGTGCTGGTCCACACCTTCGTCTCGGCTGGTGTCACGCCGGGCCTGACCGGCGTGGTACCCAATGCGGCCTGGATCGTGGTGCCGTTCGCGGTCGGGGTGACCGTCCGGGTCAACCGGGAGGCCATCGCGCGCAATCGCGCCGAGCGGTCCCGCAAGCTGGCCGACGAGGAACGGCTGCGGATCGCCCAGGAGGTGCACGACGTGGTGGGGCACGGGCTGGCCGCGATCAACATGCAGGCCGAGATCGCCCTGCACCTGCTGCCCAAGCGGCCCGAACAGGCCGAGACAGCGTTGACCGCGATCAGCCGGACCAGCCGCGAGGCGCTCGACGAGCTGCGGGTCACGCTCGCGGTGGTCCGCCGGGGCGACGACCGGCAGCCCACGCCCGGCCTCGGGCAACTGGAGCAGTTGCGCGACCGACTGGCCGGGGCGGGGCTGCCGGTGACCGTCGAGGTGACCGGCGAGCCACGGGACCTACCGATCGCGGTGGATCTGGCCGGCTACCGGGTGGTACAGGAATCGTTGACCAACGTGCTGCGGCACGCCGGTTCGGCCACCGCGACCGTCCGGATCGGCTACGCCCCGACGGAGGTGACGGTGGAGGTGACCGACACCGGGCCCCGGCCAGGTGCCGCCGGGTCCCGGCCCGGCCCGGCTCCGCGCCGCGGACCAGGCGGAGCGCCGGCGACAGACGGACACGGCCTGGCCGGTATGCGGGAGCGGGTCGCCGCGCTCGGCGGTGACTTCACGGCCGGGCCGCGCCCCGAGGGCGGCTTCCGGGTGTACGCCCGCCTTCCGACGGAGCCGCAGTCGTGATCCGCGTGCTGATCGCCGACGACCAGGATCTGATCCGGATCGGGCTGCGCGCCCTGGTGGAGAGCGAGGACGACCTCGCGGTGGTCGGCGAGGCGGCCGACGGGGTCGCCGTCGTCGAGCTGGCCCGGCGGGCCCGCCCGGACGTGGTGCTGATGGACGTCCGGATGCCGGGCGTCGACGGGATCGAGGCGACCCGCCGGATCGTCGCCGACCCGGAGCTGGCCGACACCCGGGTCATCGTGCTGACCACGTTCGAGCTGGACGAGTACGTCTTCGACGCGCTGCGGCACGGGGCCAGCGGCTTCCTCACCAAGGACACCCGTCCGGCCGACCTGCTGCGGGCGATCCGCCTCGTCGCTGACGGGGAGGCGCTGCTCTCGCCGTCGGTGACCCGGCGGGTGGTCCGGGAGTTCGCCAACCGGCCGGCCCGGGTGCCCCGCCTGCACCCCCGCCTCGGCACCCTCACCGATCGGGAGCGGGAGGTGGTGGGGCTGGTCGGCGAGGGGCTGAGCAACGGCGAGATCGCCGAACGGCTGGTGCTGAGTCCGGCCACCGCGCGCACCCACGTCAGCCGGGCGATGGTGAAGCTGGGCGCCCGGGACCGGGCGCAACTGGTGGTCTTGGCGTACCAGTCGGGTCTGGTCGGGTCGTGACCGGCCGGCACGGCGGGAGCCCGTGCGGCCGCGGGCCGACCAGTCCGGGTCGCCGGAGGCCGGCTGGGCCGGGCCGGGCGCGCGGCGGCGGGCTACGCTAACGGTGGGCTGGACTACTCCTGCCCGCCCCACCGTGCCCGCCGAAGACGACAAACGGGATGTTCGTGTGTTTGACACCTTGAGTGACCGCCTCTCCGGGATCTTCACCAAGCTCCGCGGCAAGGGGCGCCTCACCGACGCCGACATCGACGCGACCGCGCGCGAGATCCGCCTCGCGCTGCTGGAGGCCGACGTCGCCCTCCCGGTCGTCAAGGGCTTCATCGCCAACGTCAAGGAGCGGGCGCGCGGGGCGGAGGTCTCCCAGGCGCTCAACCCGGCCCAGCAGATCATCAAGATCGTCAACGAGGAGCTGGTCAACGTCCTCGGTGGCGAGGGGCGCCGGCTCCAGTTCGCCAAGCAGCCCCCGACCGTGATCATGCTCGCCGGTCTCCAGGGCTCCGGTAAGACCACCCTCGCCGGCAAGTTGGCCCGCTGGCTCAAGGCCCAGGGGCACCAGCCGCTGCTGGTCGCCGCCGACCTCCAGCGTCCCAACGCGGTCGGGCAGCTCCAGGTGCTCGGTGGCCGCGCCGGCGTCGAGGTGTACGCCCCGGAGCCGGGCAACGGCGTCGGCGACCCGGTGCAGGTGGCGAAGGCATCGATCGAGCACGCCCGGCGGGCCGCCCGGGACGTCGTCATCGTAGACACCGCCGGCCGGCTCGGTATCGACGCGGAGATGATGCAGCAGGCCGCCGACATCCGCGACGCGGTCGACCCGGACGAGGTCATCTTCGTCATCGACGCGATGGTCGGCCAGGACGCGGTGCGTACCGCCGAGGCGTTCCGCGACGGGGTGGGCATCACCGGTGTGGTGCTGTCCAAGCTCGACGGCGACGCCCGCGGTGGTGCCGCGCTGTCGGTCCGTGAGGTGACCGGGCAGCCGATTCTGTTCGCCTCCACCGGCGAGAAGCTGGAGGACTTCGACGTCTTCCACCCCGACCGGATGGCCAGCCGGATCCTCGGCATGGGCGACGTTCTCACTCTGATCGAGCAGGCCGAGGCGGCCTTCGACACCGATCAGAAGGAGAAGATGACCGCCAAGCTGATGGGCGGCGAGCAGTTCACCCTGGAGGACTTCCTCGACCAGCTCATCGCGGTGCGCCGGATGGGGCCGATCGCCAACGTGCTGGCCATGATGCCGGGCATGGGGCAGGTGAAGGACCAGCTCGCCGAGCTGGACGACAAGCACTTCGACCGGATCACCGCGATCATCCGGTCGATGACCCCGGCCGAGCGCACCAACCCGAAGATCATCAACGGGTCCCGGCGGGCCCGGATCGCCAACGGTTCGGGCGTCACCGTGATGGACGTCAACCAGTTGCTCAACCGCTTCACCGACGCGCAGAAGATGATGAAGCAGATGGGCGGCATGATGGGCCTGCCCGGTGGCCGGCGCAAGGCGACCAAGTCGCCGAAGAACAAGCGCAAGGGCACGAAGGGCGGCGGTCGGCCGCGTACCGGCGCCGGGATGCCGGGTGGATTCCCGGGCGGGATGCCGCAGCTGCCTCCGGGCATGAGCCCGGAGGACCTGGCGGCCGGGCAGGGGCTCCCGCCGGGCTTCAAGCTGCCGAAGATCGACTTCAACAAGCTCGGCAAGGGCGGCCAGCCGCCCCGCTGAGCGGGTCGGTGGCGGCAGAGCGGGCGGGGCTTCTCGCTCGCGACGGGGAGTGATCGGGTAGGACTGTGCGCATGGCTCTGCATGTGCGCGGTGTACTTCTGCCCGACGACGAGGTCCGGGATCTGTGGCTGGTCGGAGACCGGGTGACCTTCGAACCGGTCCCCGGGGCGGAGACGGTCGCCGACGGCGGGTTCATCCTGCCGGGCCTGGTCGACGCCCACTGCCATATCGGCATCACCCGTGGCGGGGCCCCGATCACCTCCCTGGACCAGGCGCGCGAGCTGGCCCGTACCGACCGGGACGCGGGCGTCCTCGCCATTCGGGACGCCGGTTCGCCCTTCCCGTACCCGGAGTTGGACGACGAGCCCGACCTGCCGCGCCTGGCCCGGGCCGGCCGGCACGTCGCGCCGCCCAAGCGGTACCTGCGCGACATCGGCGTGGAGGTCGGCGCGGCCGAGGTGGCCGGGACCGTGGCGGAGCAGGCCGCCGCCGGCAACGGCTGGGTCAAGCTGGTCGGAGACTGGATCGACCGGGGAATCGGTGATCTGGCGCCGGCCTGGGACGCGGAGACGATGACCGCGGCGGTGGCCGCCGCGCACGCCGCCGGGGTGCGCGCCGCCGTGCACACCTTCAGCGAGTCGGCGGTGGAGATCATGGTGCGGGCCGGGGTGGACTCGGTCGAGCACGGCACCGGGTTGAGCCTGGACCTGGTCGACCTGATGGCCCGGCAGGGCACCGCGCTGGTCCCGACCATGATCAACATCCGGACCTTCGGCGCCATCGCCGACCAGGCCCGGACCAGGTTCCCCGGGTACGCCGACCACATGCTCGCCCTGCGCGACCGGTTCCCGCAGGTGGTGCGGGCCGCGTACGAGGCCGGGGTGCCGATCTACGTGGGCACCGACGCGGGTGGCGGCATCGACCACGGGCTTGCCGTCGAGGAGATGCTCCTGCTGCACGAGCAGGCCGGGATGTCCACGACGGACGTGCTGGCCGCCGCCTCCTGGGGCGCCCGCTCCTGGCTCGGCTTCCCCGGCCTGGTCGAGGGTGGCCTGGCCGACCTCGTGGTCTACCCCGAGGACCCCCGCAAGGACCTCCGCGTCCTCCGTGCCCCCTCCCGCCTGATCCTCCGCGGCCACCCCCTCTCCTGACTCCCACCAGGCGCCGATTCTCCCGTTGATCATGAAGTTGGCGGGGGTCTTTGATCTCCAAAACACCCACCAACTTCATGATCGGCCGAGGTGGGGGTGTGGTGGGGCGGGTTCGGGGTGGTGGTGTGGGCGTGGGCGGTGGTGGGGGGCGGGCGGGTGGCGCATAGGATGTGCGGTCATGGCGCGCGTGCTCACTCCCCGGGCGGAGGACTTCCCCCGCTGGTACCAGGACCTCATCGCCAAGGCGAAGCTGGCCGACAACGGGCCGGTGCGGGGGACCATGGTGATCCGACCGGCCGGCTATGCCATCTGGGAGCGGATGCAGGCCGAGATGGACGACCGGATCAAGGCGGCCGGCGCGGAGAACGCGTACTTCCCGCTGTTCATCCCGGAGAACTACCTCAAGCGCGAGGCCGAGCACGTCGAGGGCTTCTCGCCGGAACTGGCGGTGGTCACCCACGGTGGCGGCAAGCAGCTGGCCGAGCCGGTCGTGGTGCGCCCCACCAGCGAGACGGTGATCGGCGAGTTCATGGCCAAGTGGATCGACTCGTACCGGGACCTGCCGCTGCTGCTCAACCAGTGGGCCAACGTGGTCCGTTGGGAGCTGCGGCCCCGGATCTTCCTGCGGACCAGCGAGTTCCTCTGGCAGGAGGGGCACACCGCGCACGCCACGCGGTCCGACGCCCGCGCCTACGCCCGCAAGATCCTGCACGAGGCGTACGAGGACCTGATGGTCAACGTGCTCGGCATCCCGGTGGTGGTCGGGCTCAAGACCGCCCGAGAGCGCTTCGCCGGGGCGACCGCCACCTACACCTGCGAAGGCATGATGGGCGACGGCAAGGCGCTGCAACTGGGCACCAGCCACGAACTCGGGCAGAACTTCGCCAAGGCGTTCGACATCAGCTACTCCTCGGCCGAGGGCGGCCGGGAGCACGCCTGGACGACCTCCTGGGGCACCTCGACCCGGATGCTCGGTGGCCTGATCATGTGTCACGGCGACGACAACGGGCTGCGGGTGCCGCCGAGGCTGGCGCCGGTGCAGGCGTACGTCATGGTGGTCAAGGACGGCGACGGTGTCACCGAGGCGGCGGCCAAGCTGCGTGACGCGCTGCGTGACGCCGGGGTCCGGGTCGCGCTCGACGACCGCACCGACACCCCGTTCGGCCGCCGGGCCGTCGACGCCGAGCTGCGCGGCTACCCGGTACGCGTCGAGGTCGGCCCCCGCGACCTGGCCGCCGGCAACGCGGTCGTGGTCCGGCGCACGGACAGCTCGAAGGCCCCCACGCCGGTGGCGGACGTGGTCGGCGCGGTGCTCGCCGCCCTCGACGCGGACCAGCAGGCCCTGCACGACCAGGCCCTCGCCTTCCGTCAGTCGCGCACGGTCGACGTGGCGACCCTGGACGAGGCGATCGACGCGGCGGCCACCGGCTGGGCCCGGGTGCCATGGTCGGCGGTCGGCGTCGAGGGTGAGGCGAAGGCCAACGGTCAGGGCGTCACCGTCCGCTGCCTGCTGCGCGCCGACGGCTCGGTGCCCGACACCGAGGACGAGCCCGACCTCACCGCCATCCTCGCCCGCGCCTACTGAGGTGCAAGGAAGGGCCCCCTGTTAACGCCTGCGGTAGAGCAGGGGCCCCCTCTTAACATCTCGCGCCGGCCGCGAGCGGCGTCTCGGCGGGCGCGGGCGGCGGCCGGTGCGCGGCGCATCGCTGACGGCCGGGGATGGCGTGGGGCGGCGTGGTCGGGGGTGGTCGGTAGGGTCGGGGCGTGAGGTTCGAGCCGGGCCGGTTGGTCGTGCACCGCAATGTGCGGCGGGGGCGGATCGGGTGGGTCCGGCCCGCCCGCGTGGTCAGTGACGACGAGCGGGGCCTGCTGCTCTGGGTGGCCGAGGGGTCGCCGGTGGCCAGCGAGGTGACCGAGGCCGGGCTGGGCATGCGCGCGGTGCCGTTCACCGAGTGGATCACCTCGACGTACCGGCTGGCGCAGAGCCGGTGGAACGGCCCACCGCTGTTGAAGTTCCTGCCCACCGGGGCGTCCCACTCCGTCTGGTGGTTCCGCGACGCGCAGGGTCGCTTCACCGGCTGGTACGTCAACCTGGAGGAGCCCGGCGTCCGCTGGGACGACGGCGGGCTGGCCGGCGTCGACATGGTGGACCAGGATCTCGACGTGCTGGTCCGCCCGGACCGCGACTGGGAGTGGAAGGACGAGGGAGAGTTCGTCGAGCGGCTGGCCTTTCCGGAGCACTACTGGGTGGCCGACGAGGCGGCGGTCCGGGCCGAGGGGAAGCGGGTGATCTCGATCGCCGAGGCCGGCGCGTTCCCGTTCGACGGCACCTGGTGCGACTTCACCGCGCCGCCCGAGTGGGGCGTACCCGAGCGGCTGCCCGAGGGTTGGGACCGCCCGCCGGTCCGCTGAGAACGACCGGCAGACACCGCCCTGGTCGTCCTGGCCTGTGTTTTCGGTCACGTCAGGGACGCGGCGGGTGATCCGGGCCGGTCCGGTGCGAGGGATCCGGTGCGGATCTGGCAGAATGGCTGGCTGGTATTCGGCACGCGTCCGGCGCCCTCTAACCCGGGCGCGTCGCCAGTCCACCCGAGTGCTCTCCGGCCCAACCCCACTGTGCCGGTCGGCGCTCACCCATGCACACCGCCCGTACCGGGCCGGTGAGATCGCAACAGGAGCGAAACAACCGTGGCCGTAAAGATCCGGCTCCTGCGGATGGGCAAGATCCGCAACCCGCAGTACCGCATCGTCGTCGCCGACTCGCGCACCAAGCGCGACGGCCGGGCGATCGAGTTCGTCGGGATCTACCAGCCGAAGGAGGACCCTTCGGTGATCGAGGTCAAGTCGGAGCGGGTCCAGTACTGGCTGTCCGTCGGCGCCCAGCCGAGCGAGGCGGTGCAGCGGCTGCTGGAGCTGACCGGTGACTGGCAGAAGTTCAAGGGCCTGCCGGCCCCGCCGCCGCTGAAGGTCGCCGCCGAGCGGGCCGACCGCAAGGCCGCCTACGAGGCCGAGGCGAAGGCCGCCGCCGGCCTGGCCGACACCCCGGCCAAGCCGGCGAAGAAGGCCGCCAAGGCCGAGGCCGAGGCGCCGAAGGCTGAGGAGCCGGCCGCCGCTGACTCTGGCGAGCAGGCCTGACATGGAACTGCGGCCGGCGTTGGAGCACCTGGTCAAGGGCATCGTCGACCACCCCGACGACGTACGCGTCCGGATGGTCGACTCCCGTCGGGGTAAGCGGCTGGAAGTTCGCGTACACCCCGAGGACCTGGGCACCGTGATCGGGCGGTCCGGTCGGACCGCCAAGGCGCTGCGCCAGGTGATCGGCTCCATCGGTGGGCGTGGCGTACGCGTCGACATCGTCGACTCGTACTGATGCAGCTCATCGTCGGCCGGATCGGCAAGCCGCACGGCATCCGCGGTGAGGTCACCGTGGAGGTGCGTACGGACGAGCCCGAGACGCGATTCGCCTCCGGCATGGTGTTGCGCACCATGCCGGGGGCGAACGCCGCCACCGGACGTGGCCCGCAGACCCCGGAGGCCGTTTCCGGCGTCGCCTTCCAGGTGCCTGACGAGTTGACCGTGGAGTCCGCCCGCTGGCACCAGGGGCGGCTGTTGGTCGCCTTCGAGGGGGTACTGGACCGCGACGTCGCGGAGGCGCTGCGCGGCACTCTGGTCACCGTCGACAGCGCCGACGTCAACCCGCCGGAGGATCCGGAGGAGTTCCACGATCACCAGCTGGTGGGGCTGGCCGTGGTCACCCCGGCCGGCGAGCGGTTGGGCGAGGTGGCCCGGATCGACCACGCCCCCGCCTCCGACCTGCTGGTGCTGCGCCGCCCCGAGGGGCGTACCGCGCTGATCCCGTTCGTCAAGTCGATCGTCCCCGAGGTCGATCTCGCCGGCGGTCGCGTCGTGGTCGACCCGCCCGGCGGCCTGCTCGACCTCTAGTTCCGCGGAGCACCCCTGATGCGCGTCGACATCGTGTCGATCTTCCCGGAGTACTTCGCCCCGCTCGACCTGTCGCTGATCGGCAAGGCGCGGGCCAACGGCACGCTGCGGCTGGCCGTACACGACCTGCGTACCTGGACCCACGACGTGCACCGCACCGTCGACGACACCCCGTACGGCGGTGGGCCCGGCATGGTGATGCGGCCCGAGCCGTGGGGCGAGGCGCTGGACGCCCTGGCCCCGGCGGAGCTGACCCCGCCGCGGCTGCTGGTGCCGTCCCCGGCCGGCGTGCCGTTCACCCAGGCGATGGCGTACGAACTGGCGGCCGAACCGCACCTGCTGTTCGCCTGCGGCCGGTACGAGGGGATCGACCAGCGGGTGCTCGACCACGCGGCGAGCCGGATGCCGGTCACCGAGGTCAGCCTCGGCGACTACGTGCTCTTCGGCGGCGAGGTGGCGGTACTGGTGATCCTGGAGGCGGTGACCCGGCTGCTGCCCGGGGTGCTCGGCAACGCCGGGTCGCTGGCCGAGGAGTCGCACGCGCACGGGCTGCTGGAGGCGCCGATGTACACCAAGCCGGCGACCTGGCGGGGGCTGGAGGTGCCGGAGGTGCTCCGCTCCGGGGACCACGGCCGGATCGCCCGCTGGCGCCGGGACGAGGCTCTGGCCCGTACCAGCCACCGCCGGCCCGACATGCTCACCGTGCTCGATCCGGAAAGCCTGGACAAACGGGACGTCGCGGCGTTGGGCCGGGCCGGATTTCAGGTGCCCGGACCGGATGTGGCAAAGTAGGGGGGTTGCCGCAGTCGTCCGCGCCGTGGACGGCTGCGAGGATCCTCGACCGGGGTCGGTTCCGGCTGGCCACCATCCGGGGATCAGTATCACCCATCCGCGCACCGACTGACGGTGCGCCGTGAGCCTTACGAGGACACAGCGATGAACATCCTGGACGCCCTTGACGCCCAGTCGAAGCGCGCCGACCTTCCCGACTTCCGCGCCGGTGACACCGTCAAGGTGCACGCCCGGGTGGTCGAGGGCAACCGGTCCCGGGTCCAGATCTTCCAGGGCGTCGTCATCCGCCGCCAGGGTGACGGACTGCGCGAGACCTTCACCGTCCGCAAGCTCAGCTTCGGTGTCGGTGTCGAGCGGACCTACCCGGTCAACAGCCCGGCGATCGACCGAATCGAGGTCGTGACCCGCGGTGACGTCCGCCGCGCCAAGCTCTACTACCTGCGTGAGCTGCGGGGCAAGAAGGCCAAGATCAAGGAGCTGCGCGAGAAGCAGCCGAGCTGACCTCGCGCTGCGCCACGCCGCCCACGCTGCGCCTATGCCGTACCGGCCAGACCGCACTACCCTGGTCGTACGGGCGCAGCGGGGCGGTGACCCGCCCGTAGTGGCGGGTGACCTCCACTACCGCCCGGGGAGTCTCGACGAGGCTTCCGGGCGGTAGTCGTTTCTGCGGACCGGGGAGTGAGCGTGGTACAGGCGCTTGACGACAACGGCGCGGTTGATCCGTGGCGGCGGCGCACTCGGCGCAGCAGGCCGCAGATGCCGCTCTGGCAGGAGCTGCCGCTGCTGCTCATCGTCGCGTTCTGTCTCGCGGTCCTGATCCGCACCTTCCTGCTCCAGGCGTTCTTCATCCCCTCCGGGTCGATGGAGGACACCCTGCTGGTCGGTGACCGGGTCCTGGTCAACAAGGTCGTCTACAACGTACGGGACCCGCACCGCGGCGAGGTGGTGGTCTTCCGGGGCACCGACCGGTGGGTCCCCCAGGTCGACGCGCAGCCGCCCACGGGTTTCGCCGACAAGCTCGGCCGTACCGTCGGCGACCTGGTCGGCGTGGGCCGCCCCGGCGAGAAGGACTTCATCAAGCGCGTCATCGGGCTGCCCGGCGACCGGGTGAGCTGCTGTGACGACCAGGGGCGGGTGCTGGTCAACGGCACCCCGCTGGAGGAGTCGTCCTACGTCCTGCGGGACTCGCCGCTGGACCTCCCGCCGAACCCGAACGAGTGCCGGTCCCGGCGGTTCGAGGAGATCGTGGTCCCGCCCGGCCAGATGTTCGTGCTCGGTGACCACCGGCTGGTCTCGCAGGACGCCCGCTGCCAGGGCACGGTGCCGATCGACAACGTGGTGGGGCGGGCTTTCGCGGTGGTCTGGCCGTCGAACCGCTGGCACTCGCTGCCGGTGCCCGACACGTTCGCCGACGTCGCCCCGCCGCCGACGGCCACCGGTGGTGCCGCCCCGCCGGTACGACCCACGCCAGACGGGGGTGTGGTCCTGGTCCTCCCGTTCGCCGCCGCGCTGTCCGCTCTCGCGCGTTCCGGACGGTGGCGCCAAGCTGGGCAACGTAGGCTCCTTCCGTGATTGACGAGCAGACCGACAAGTCGCGCCACTCCTTCTGGAAGGAACTGCCCATCCTCCTCGGGGTGGCGATCGTGGTCGCGGTACTGGTACGAGCCTTCGTACTGCAGACCTTCTTCATTCCCTCGCCGTCCATGGAGAACACTCTCAAGATCGACGATCGGGTGCTGGTCAACAAGCTGGTCTACAACTTCCGGTCACCGCACCGCGGTGAGGTGATCGTCTTCAAGGCGCCGTTGGAATGGAGCCGCAACCCCTCCGGGGAGGACTTCATCAAGCGGGTCATCGGCGTCGGCGGTGACCGGGTCGTCTGCTGCGACGAACAAGACCGCCTGGTGATCAACGGGGCGCCGCTGGACGAGCCGTACATCTTCTCGGTGGACGGCCACCGGGACAAGCCGGCGGACCAGGAGTTCGACATCGTCGTTCCCGACGGCCGGCTCTGGGTCATGGGTGACCACCGCTCCGCCTCCGGCGACTCGCTGGAGCACTACCAGCAGTCCCAGCAGAACATCACCTCGGCCACCATCCCCGAGAAGGATGTCGTGGGGCGGGCCTTCACGATCTTCTGGCCGGTCAACCGGGCCACCCTGCTGAGCGTGCCCGAGCAGTTCGATTCGATCCCCAACTCCTGACGGGCGCCCGCGCCGGCCGGCTACCGCCCTGGCGCGCCGGCGGCCGTGGCCGGCGTCGCCGGTAGCCCCGGGGGCGTGGGTGTTGTCGTCGGCGTCTGGCAATCTGGTGCGGTGACGGTCTACACCCCGAGGCGCGCCGCCCGCGTGCTCCTGGTCGACGCGGCCGGCCGGTTGCTGCTGTTCCGCGGCTTCGACCCCGCCCGTCCGGAGCACGGACGCTGGTGGCTCACCCCGGGTGGTGGCCTGGACCCCGGTGAGACGTACGCCGAGGGCGCGGTGCGCGAACTGGCGGAGGAGACCGGGTTGCGAACGACCGTGTCGGAGCTCGGCGAGCCGGTCCACGCCGACCTGACGGAGTTCTCGTTCGACGGCGTGTGGTACCGCCAGGAGCAGCAGTTCTTCCTGGTGCGGGTGGCGGCGCACGAGGTCGACACGACCGGCTTCAGCGACATCGAGCGGGGCAGCGTCGACGGCCACCGGTGGTGGTCGGCGCAGGAGCTGGGCGCCACCGCCGAACGCTGTTACCCGGTGGACCTGGCGGCGGTGCTGGCCCGTGCGCTGGCCGACCCGCCCGACACGGTGGCGGACGAGCGGAAGGGGAATACGGCGTGCTGACTCCTCCGCGCACCGTGGTGCGCCGCGAGGCGGGGCTCTACGCGCTGGAGCGGGCCCTGCAACGGCGCGGCTTCCGGTACGTCGCCGGTGCCGACGAGGCCGGCCGGGGCGCCTGTGCCGGCCCGCTGGTGGCCGCCGCCGTGGTGTTGCCGGAGGGGCGGCGTGGCGAGATCGACGGTCTGGCCGACTCCAAGCTGCTCACCCCGGCCAGCCGGGAGCGGGTCCACGACGAGGTCGTCGCGCGCGCCCTGGCGTACGCCGTGGTGGTCATCCCGGCCGAGGAGGTCGACGCCCGGGGCCTGCACGTGTGCAACCTGGCCGCGATGCGCCGGGCGCTGGCCTCACTGACCGTCCGGCCGGAGTACGTGCTGACCGACGGGTTCGGCGTCGACGGCCTGGACGTGCCCGGGCTGGCGGTGTGGAAGGGCGACCGGGTGGCCGCCTGTGTGGCGGCGGCGAGCGTGCTGGCCAAGGTCACCCGGGACCGGATCATGGTGGGCCTGGACGCCGAGCATCCCGGCTACGGCTTCGCCGAGCACAAGGGCTACATCACCGCGGAGCACACCGCGGCGTTGCACGAGCGCGGACCCTGCCGGGAGCACCGGTTCTCCTACGTCAACGTGGCCGCCGTTTCCGGTCGGGACGACCGCCCGGCCCGCTCGCGTCGACCGTTGGGCGCAAGCCCGGACGAGCCGATGGGGCGCTCGGGCGCCGCAGGGGGTACCGTCGGCGTGGCGTTGGGCGAGCAGCCTCGGCCTCCGGCGTCGGTGGGGGAAGATGTGGTCATGGAAGGCGGAGTGCGATGAGCGCGGAAGATCTCGAAAAGTACGAGACAGAGATGGAACTCCAGCTATACCGGGAGTACCGCGACATCGTCCGCCAGTTCTCCTACGTGGTGGAGACCGAGCGCCGATTCTACCTGGCCAACCAGGTCGACCTGCACGTGCGCAACTCGGACGGCGAGGTCTACTTCGAGGTCGAGATGCACGACGCCTGGGTCTGGGACATGTACCGCCCTGCGCGGTTCGTGAAGAATGTCCGGGTGATGACGTTCAAGGACGTCAACGTCGAGGAGTTGGAGAAGCCGGACATCTCCCTCCCCGCCGACTCCGGCTTCGGCGGCTGATCCACGTACCGCCCAGGGGGCGGGCGCCGTCGGCGGACCCCCACCCGCCGTCAACTGTCCACAGTGGCGTGCCCGTCGGTCAGGCTCGGACCAGCCCGCCGTGAACGCTCGGTGAACTCGAACATCGTGGCGTCGGCCGGCAACGGGCCGGGCGTACCGAGGAACCGGTGCACGCCCACCCCGACCTCCTCCGCCGGAGTGCTCACCGCGACCTCCGCGAAGCCCGCCTCGGCGAACCACTCGCAGATCGTCGGGACCAGATCCGGGGACTGCCGGTGCCGGGTCCAGAACACGATCCCACCGGTGGCGCAGAGCGACGCACAGTGGTGCACCGTGGCCCGCACGTCGGCGTCGGAGATGTTGCCGAAGACGCCACAGACCAGCACCAGGTCGGCCGGGGCCAGCCCGGCGTACGCGTCGGTGCGGGCCGCGTCGCCGAGCACGACCTCCACCCCGGACAGACCGACTTCCTGGACGGCCGCGCGGGCCACCTCGACGTTGCGCGGGTCGCGCTCGACCAGCCGGGCGGTCACGTCGCCGCCACGCGGGTGGGTCGCCAGCACGGGAATCAGGTCACGTCCCTGGCCGGCGCAGAGGCTGATCGCCCGCAGTGGCCCCGGCGGTGCCTGGTCCAGCGCGGCGCCGATCCGAGTTCGCAGCTCCGCCAGCCGCAGCGACAGGGCCGAGGTCGGATCCGCGTAGTGAGCGTGCCAGTCGTACCAGTCCGGCGTCATTGCCCGAGCCTAGAGTGGGTGTCGAGGCGTCGAGGTCCCGGCGCGGCCGGTGACCTGGACGCACGCCCTGGGCGACCGATCTGGCCCATAGCAGATCACCTTTTCCGGCGCGGGCTGTCCACAGGACGTTCCGCTGTCCACAACCGAGACGCGCGGGCCGGCGGGCAGCCACCGCCGCGGGCAGGCTCGGCGGCATGCGAACACGGTTGCGCCCGCTGCTCGGGGCGTTCTGCGGCCTCATGCTGTTCCTGCCGCTGCCGCTGCCGCTGCCGCTGCCGCTGCCGGCGGTGGCGGTGGCGCCCGCGGTGGCGGTGCCCGCGACGGTGGGCCGGCCGCTGGCCCTGGCGCCGCAACCGGACAATGGTGGCGCACCGGCGCCCGGCACCGCCGGACCGTTCCGGTGGCCGGTGGACGGCGCACCGCATCCGGTACGCCGGTTCGATCCGCCACCCCGGCCGTGGCTGCCCGGTCACCGTGGTGTCGACCTGCTCGCGCCGGCCGGTGCGACGATCCGGGCGGCCGGCTCCGGCACGGTCCTGTTCGCCGGCATGGTCGCCGGTCGACCGGTGGTCTCCGTGGGGCACGCCGACGGGCTACGGACCACCTACGAGCCGGTCCAGCCGACGGTCACGGCGGGCACCGTGGTGCCGGCGGGGGCTGCGCTGGGCGGTCTGCTGCCCGGGCACGTCGGCTGCCCCGGTGCGGCATGCCTGCACTGGGGGCTGCGCCAGGGATCCGACTACCTCGACCCGCTGGCCCTGGTCGGCCTCGGTCGGGCCCGCCTGCTGCCGCTCGGCGAGTTCACCACGTCCGGCGCGTCCGTGCCCACTCAGCGCTGGGCGAGCAGCGTGGGCAGCCGGACAGCGAGCCGCTCGTACTCGTCGGGCGAGTTGTACACCTGGCCGCAGAGCCGCAGCCAGCCGCGCCCGTCCCAGGCGTTGACCGCCACCTGGGTGGCGAGCCGCTCGGCGATCCGGGCGCGCAGCGCCCGCGCCGCGTCCAGGGTCGTGGCGAGGCCGGCCGGCAACGGGATTATCCGCATGGCGACCATCGGCCCACCGGGGTCGGGCAGGTCGGCCGGTGGCACCCCGAGGGCGTCCCCCACCACCCGCTGTCCGTACGCGGCCAGCGCCGCGTTGTGCGCGCGTACCCGGTCGACGCCCAGACTGCGCAGGGTGTAGAGGCCCACCGGGGCGCTCAGCCAGGGGGTGTAGTCCGCCGTCGCCTGCCATTCCAGCCGGCCGGGGAAACCCGCGTCCTGTTCCCACGAGACCACAAGCGGCTCGATCCGCTCCCGCCACTGCGGGGCCACCACGAGCACTGCGGTGCCGCGCGGGGCGTACCCCCACTTGTGCAGGTTGCCGACCCAGAAGTCGGCCCCGATGCTCCGCACGGTCGCCGGCAGCATGCCCGGCGCGTGCGCGGCGTCGACCAGCACCGACACACCGTGCTCGTGGGCCACCCCGACGACGGCGGCGACCGGGAACAGCCGCGCCGTGGCCGAGGTGAGCTGGTCGACGACGAGCAGGCGGGTCCGGCCCGGACGCAGTCCGGCCCGCACGATCTGCACGACCTCCTCGTCGGTGGCGGCCAGCGGCACCCCCAGGACACGATGCGTCGCCCCGGTGCGGCGGCACTCGCGGCGCACGGAGAGGTCGACCGCGCCGTAGCCGTGGTCGGTGGTGAGCACCTCGTCGCCGGGACGCAGTCCGAGCGACTGGAGCACCACCGCCACGCCGGTGGTGGCGTTCGCGGTCAGGGCGGTGCCGTCGGGGTCGGCTCCGAGGAACCCGGCCAGGTGCCGGCGGGTGTGCGTGATCCGGTCCGTCAGCCCCTGGGTGAAGAAGCGCAGCGGGTCGGCCTCCATCTCGTCGCGCAACCGCTGCTGGGCCCGCTGTGCGACGATCGGCACCGCCCCGAACGAGCCATGGTTGAGGTGGCTCACCGCCGGGTCGAGGGAGAAGAGCAGACGGGCACCCGTGATCGGCTCGGGCGGCGGCGGGACGCTCACCCGATGATCGTAACCGCCGGCCGACCACGCCTAGCCGGCTCTGGCCACGCGGTCACCCGGTCAGCTGTGCCGATGGCCGTCACCTGGCGTCAGGCGCGGGGATGGGCCTGCCGGTACGCGGCCCGGAGCCGTTCGACCGAGACGTGGGTGTAGACCTGCGTGCTGGCCAACGAGGAGTGCCCCAACAGCTCCTGCACCGCCCGCAGGTCCGCGCCACCTTCGAGCAGGTGGGTGGCGGCCGAGTGACGCAGCGCGTGTGGGCTGGTCCTGGGCAGGCCGGCCGCCTCGGCGTACCCGCTGACGATCCGCCGGGCGGTCGTCGGATGCAGCCGGCCGCCCCGGGCGCCGAGCAGCAGGGCGTCCCGGGAGTCGGGTGCCGCCAGCACCGGCCGCCCGTGCCGCAACCAGTCGTCGAGGGCCCGTTGGGCCGGCAGCCCGTACGGCACCGTTCGTTCCCTCCCGCCCTTGCCGTGCACCCGAATCACCCGCCGGCCGTGGTCGACGTCGGGCACGTCGAGCCCGCACGCCTCGCTGACCCGTACCCCGGTGCCGTAGAGCAGTTCGAGCAACACCCGGTCGCGTAGCCGCACCGCCTCGGCGACGTGATCGGGCGGGCCGGTCACCTGGCCGGTGGCGTCGGGTGGGTGAGGCCGTGTCGGTCCGTCCGCCGGTTCGGACGGTGTCGCCGATCGGTGCTCACCCTGGCCGTCGATGCCGGACTCATCTGGGCTGGGGCTGCCGGCCGTGACGCGGGTCGGTGCCTCGACGAGCATCGCCGCCTGGTCGGCGCGGAGCACGGTGGGCAGCGTCCGCTGCGGGCGGGGACTGGCCAGCGTGGCGGCGATGTCGGTGCGCAGCAGCCCGCCACGGTGGGCCCAGGCGCTGAACGTCCGCGCCGCTGCCGCACGTCGGGCCAGCGAAGTCCGGGCCGCGCCCATCGTCCGTTGCTTGGCCAACCAGCTGCGTACCGTGTCGAGGCTCAACTCGGCTACCTCGGTGCAGCCCATCCGGTGGGCGTGGTCCAGCAGGGACACCAGATCGGCGACGTACGCCCGCACGGTGTGCGCCGACCGGTTGCGGACCGAGGCGAGGTGGCGGGCGAACTCGTCCACCGGGTCCCGCAGCGGCTCCGGCAGCGCCGCGTGCACGTCCCGGGTGCCGCGAGAGTCCCGGCCTGCCGCGCCCGTACCTCGCACGAACCCAGCCTACGGCCGAGCGCGTGCTGGCGGCGACCAGGCGCGACGCGTCGGCCGTGCCGGGGCCGTGCCGGTGTCATTGCGGCCGGGCCGGTCGGTTCGTCCGTCTGGCGAGGGCGTAGCCGTCGTCGCGGCGTACCACCAGGGTCAGCTCGTCCAACATGGACAGCTTGCGTAGCACCGTGCGGACGGGCAGGCCCGCCCGGGCGGCGAGGTCGTCCACGCCGACCGTGCCGCGCCGGGGAATCGCCTCCACGACCGACCGCGCCTCGTCGTCGAGCAGGTCGGTGGGCTGATCCGGGCCGCGTGGCACCGGGGCCAGCTCGCCGATCCGGCCCACCTCCTCCAGTACCTGAGCGAGGCCGGTCACCAGCCGCGCCTCCGGCTGCTCGCGCAGCATCTCGTGGGCACCGACCGACATCGCCGAGGTGACCGGGCCGGGCACCACCATGGCCCGACGGTTCAGGGCGATGGCCCGCCTGGTGGTCTGGGTGGCGCCGCTGCGGGCCGCCGCCTCCACCAGCACGGTGCCCTGGGTGACCGCCGCGATCACCCGGTTGCGGATGAGGAAGCGGGGACGCAGCGGCTCGGCCCCCGGCGGCCACTCGCTCACCAGCAGTCCGGTGTCGGCGATCCGGTCGAACAGTGCCGTGTTGCCGATCGGGTAGGGGCGGTCGACGCCGCAGGCGAGCACTGCGACGGTCCGGCCGCCCGCGTTCAACGCACCGCGATGCGCGGCGGCGTCGATGCCGAACGCGCCGCCGGAGACGACCGTCCAGTCCCGGTCGGCCAGGCCGTAGCCCAGGTCGGTGGCGACATGGGTGCCGTACGGCGTGGCGGCCCGGGCTCCGACCACCGCCACGGATCGCTCCAGCACCTCGGCCAGCGGCCACGGCCCGCGTACCCAGAAGCACAGCGGCGGGGCGGTCTCCCGGTCGACCCGGCGATGCGCCTCGGGTAGGCGAAGCGTGCGCAGGTGCTCGATCGACGCGGGCCATTCGTCGTCGCCGGGGATGACGACGCGGGCCCCGAGCCGGTCGCCGCGCGCCAGTGCCTCGGCGGCGACCGCCCGCGCGTCCCCGGCGCCGCTACGCGCCGCCACACTGTCGCGCAGCCCTTCCTCGGGTGCCCCGCCGTCGAGCAGCAGGTCCAGTGCGGCCGTCGCGCCGAGCTGGTCGACCAGGCGGTGCACCGACCGGGTGCCCGGCTCGGCGAGCCAGGTCAGCGCCACCCGGGCCAGCGCCGATTTCTCATGCGTGCTCACGCACCCTCTCCCGTCCTGAGCTGGATGGCCTCGTAGACGTCCTCCCTGTTCGGGCGGGCCCGCCCGTCCAGGTCGGCGATCGTCCAGGCGAGCCGGATGACGCGGTCGAAGCCGCGAGCGGAGAGCGACCCGGAGTCGAGCCGTACCCGCAGGTCGACGGTGTCCCGGGCGGGTA
Source organism: Micromonosporaceae bacterium KJ-029 (assembly GCA_005402585.1). Lineage (GTDB taxonomy): Bacteria > Actinomycetota > Actinomycetes > Mycobacteriales > Micromonosporaceae > Micromonospora. The sequence goes on from BIFP01000072.1 coordinate 72,149, forward strand.
GCCGCCACGGTGACCGGCGCAGGTCCGGCCCGGGTATCTCGGCGTTGAGCCGCCGGTCCAGCGCGGCCCAGCGTTGCGCCGCCGCCTGGCGGGCCGCGGCCACCCGTCCGGCGACCACCGCGGAGGACTCGTGCGCGGCCGGCTCCATCAACTCCGCGGCGCGCATCGGATGCAGGCGTACCTGCAGGTCGATCCGGTCGAGCAGGGGACCGGAGAGCCGGCCGAGGTAGCGGCGGCGGGCCAGCGGGGGGCATTCGCAGCGGTCGTCGCCCGCCGGATTCGCGCACGGGCACGGGTTGGCGGCCAACACCAGCTGGGCACGGGCGGGATACTCGGCGCCGCCCCGGCTGCGGGTCAACAGCACCCGGCCGTGCTCCAACGGCTGGCGCAGCGCCTCCAGGGCCGCCTTGCTGAACTCGGGCGCCTCGTCGAGGAAGAGGACACCGCGGTGGGCGAGTGAGATCGCGCCGGGACGCGCCAGCCCGGACCCTCCTCCCACGATGGATGGCACGGTCGCGGTGTGGTGGGGCGCCTGGAACGGCGGGCGGCGGAGCAGCCGGCCCCCCACCGGCAGCAGCCCGGCGATCGAGTGCAGCGCGGTGACCTCCAGTGCGGCGCCGTCCTCCAGCTCCGGCAGGATCGACGGCAGGCGCTCGGCCAGCATGGTCTTGCCGGCGCCGGGCGGCCCGATCAGCGCCAGATGGTGCCCGCCGGCGGCGGCGACCTCCAGGGCCCGTCGGCCGAGGCCCTGCCCGGCGACCTCGGACAGGTCGGGCCCGGGTGCGGCCGGAGGCGGAGCGTCGGTCGGCGGCTCGATCAGCGGCCCGCCGTCGCGGACGAAGCCGACCAGCCGGTGCAGGGTGTCCACACCGCGTACCCGCAACCCGGGCACGACCGCGGCCTCGGCCGCGTTGCCGGCCGGCACGATCACCCGTTGGACGCCCGCCCGTGCCGCCGCGGCCACCATCGGCAGTACGCCCCGGACCGGTCGTACCGCCCCGTCGAGGCCCAGCTCACCCAGGACCACCACGCCCTCCAGCGGCAGCAACGGCAGCTCGCCGGAGCCGCCGAGCAGCGCCACCGCGATCGCCAGGTCGAACGCCGAGCCGAACTTCGGCAGGGTGGCCGGCAGCAGGTTGAGGGTGATCCGCCGGTTGGGCCACCGCTGGCCGGAGTTGACCACGGCGGCGCGTACCCGGTCGCGGGCCTCGTGCAGGGCGGTGTCGGGCAGCCCGGAGATGACCACCCCGGGCAGGCCGGGGGCGAGGTCCGCCTCCACCTCCACCAGGTGACCGGTGACCCCGACCAGCCCGACGCAGAGCACCCGGGCGTAGCTCATTGGAAGGCTCCCTTGAGGTGCTCGACCCGGGCCCGGCCGGCGCCCGGCAGCAGTACCGAGATGACGTCGAAGCGGACCTCGTCGGCGGTGGTGCCGGTGGCCGCCAGCCACGCGGCGGCGAGCCCGCGCAGCCGGCGTGCCTTACGCGGCACCACGGCCTCGGCGGGAGTGCCGAAGCTCGTGCTGCGGCGCGTCTTCACCTCGCAGAACGCGAGCACCGGCCCGTCCCAGGCGATGATGTCGATCTCGCCGGAGGGGCAGCGCCAGTTCCGGGCCACCGGGCGCAGTCCCGCCTCGATCAGGTGTCGCACGGCGCACCGTTCGCCGTACCCGCCCACCGCCTGATTCCGCTTGGTCATGCCCGGCACCCTGCTCGGTCCGCACCGGCCAGGCGACCCGACCGGCGTCGCCTGTGGACGACCGGAGGCGCTGTGGACGGACGGACGATCATGCCCTCGGTGTGCTAGGCGCGAATCCGCCCCTTACTCTCCGTACCTGGTCGAAATGGCCTCCTGCCCTCTGGCCAGGGAAGGGGCCGGATGGCGCTCAGATGATCGGTCGCATACGGTGCCGGGCGTGGACGGACGACGCAGCTTTGCCGATGATCAGGAGTCGCGCTGGTATCCGGGTGAACGCGACCACGGCTACGGCGAACCGGAATGGGGCGGCGCGGCGGAGGCGCGCTACCGCGACGACGAGCCGCGAGTGGCTCCCGAGCAGCGGGACGACGACGACGACCGGTACGCCTCATCGCGACGTTTCGGTACGACGGACCCGTTCGGCGACGCCCCGGTGGAGACCGAGCGATACCGGGCGTCGCGCGCCCGGCGGGCCGAACCGGAGGACCCGGAGATCTCCGGTGAATTGCCCGCCGAACGTCCCGGTCGCCGCGCCGCTCGGGAGGTGAGCCCGCCGACCGACGGTGACCCGCTGGCGATCGACCCGAGCCGGTCCGCGCCGCTGGCCGGTTATCCGATCGTCGAGGCCAAACGGGGACCGGAGGCGGCGAACCCGCTGGAGCAGCCGACCGGGCCGATGCCGCCGGTGACCCCCCGGGGTGACCTGCCGGCGGATGGCGGCTACCCGGCGGCCGGCGGAGAGGCCGCGTACCAGGCCGGCGGGGAGGCCGCGTACCCCGCTGGCCCGCCGTCGGGGCTGCCGGCCGGCGACGGGGTCTACCGGAGCCGCCGACCGGTGCTCGCCGTGCTGTTCGCCGCACTGGTCCTGATCTTCGAGGGTCCCGCCCTGCGGGTGCTGCTCCACGGGGCGACCGCGGATCCGGTCTCCGCCGCTGACGTGCTGGTGGGTACGTTCCTGGTCTGCGGCCTGCCGATCTTCGCGGCCGGCCTGTACGGGCTGCGGACCACCGGGTTCTCGCTGACCGACGGCGCGCGGGGTTGGCTGCGACCGCCCACGGCATACCTGACCGTCGGGCTGGCGCTCTTCCTCGCCGCGGCGCTCGCCGCCGCCTGAACGGGGACGGTCGTCGGAGGACGGGCCTGTCCCTGGGCCCGGCCTCCGGTGCTCGGATCCGAGGTGTTAACAGGGGACCCTGCCTCTACCTGAGGCGTTAAGAAGGGGCCCTTCCTTGCACCCGGACGTGGGGCGGCGGGGAGAGCGCGTACACTGGTCGACTGGCGACCGCCTCGTGCGGTCGACCTCGCGTGCCCTCTCCTCGAATCGTCGTGGGGCGGCCTCCCTGGTCCCGACTCGGTCGGGCCCACCATGGCCGGCGAACGGGCACCAGGCCGCCCGGCCGCCGGCCGGGCGGGACAACCAGGGACCGCAAGGAGTACGAAACCATGGCCGTCGTGACCATGCGTCAGCTGCTGGAGAGCGGTGTTCACTTCGGGCACCAGACCCGGCGCTGGAACCCGAAGATGAAGCGCTTCATCTTCACCGAGCGCAATGGCATCTACATCATCGACCTGCGCCAGACCCTCGACTACATCGAGAAGGCGTACGACTTCGTGCGCAACACGGTGGCCGAGGGCGGCAGCATCCTCTTCGTCGGCACCAAGAAGCAGGCCCAGGAGGCGATCTCCGAGCAGGCGACGCGGGTCGGTCAGCCGTACGTCAACCACCGCTGGCTCGGCGGCATGCTGACCAACTTCCAGACGGTGTACAAGCGGCTGCAGCGGATGAAGGAGCTGGAGGCCCTCGGTGACCTCAGCGGCACCGCCGCCGGTTACACCAAGAAGGAGACCCTCCAGCTCTCCCGCGAGAAGATCAAGCTGACCCGCACCCTGGGTGGCCTGCGGGACATGCAGAAGCTGCCGGCCGCGATCTGGGTGGTCGACACGAAGAAGGAGCACATCGCCGTCGACGAGGCCCGCAAGCTGGGCATCCCGGTGATCGCCGTGCTCGACACCAACTGCGACCCGGACGAGGTCGACTTCCCGATCCCGGGTAACGACGACGCGATCCGCTCGGCCGAGCTGCTGACCAAGGTCGTCGCCGCTGCCGTCGCGGACGGCCTGATCGCCCGTTCCGGCCGTCGCCGGGGCGGCGACGAGAAGCCGGAGGCGGGCGTCGCCACCGACGAGCCGCTGGCCGAGTGGGAGCGCGAGCTGCTCGAGGAGCCGAAGAAGGCTGACGAGCAGCCCGCCGAGCAGTCGGCGGCCGTCTCCGGGCAGTGACCCCACCGCCGCCCGGCCACCGTCCGTTTCGCTGATGGTGGCCGGCGGCGGGTAGGCCGGGCACGAACCTCTCGGAACCGGGTAACCGTTACCTCAGACCATTCCATCGCAGTCTCAACACCGAAGAGAGAGCCATGTCCCAGATCACCGCCGCGGACGTCAAGAAGCTCCGCGACCTGACCGGCGCCGGCATGATGGACAGCAAGAAGGCCCTGACCGAGGCCGAGGGCGACTTCGACAAGGCCGTCGAGATTCTGCGCGTCAAGGGCGCGAAGGACGTCGGCAAGCGGGCCGGCCGGACCGCCGCGAACGGCCTCATCGCCCACACGGGCCAGGCGCTGCTCGAGCTCAACTGCGAGACCGACTTCGTCGCCAAGAACGACGCCTTCATCGCGCTGGCTCAGCAGTTGGTCGAGCACGGCGAGCGCTCGGGCGTGAGCAACGCCGAGGAGCTGCTGGCCAGCGAGATCGACGGCCGTTCGGTCGCTGACCTGGTCCAGGAGCAGTCCGCCAAGATCGGCGAGAAGCTGGTGCTGAACCGCTTCGCCAAGCTGGACGGCAACGTCGCGGTCTACCTGCACCGCAAGGCCCAGGACCTGCCCCCGGCGGTCGGCGTGCTGGTGCAGTACGCCGGCAAGACCGACGAGGCCGGCGACGCCGACGCGCGCGGCGCCGCCATGCAGATCGCCGCGATGCGCCCGCAGTACCTCACCCGGGACGAGGTGCCGGCCGAGGTCGTCGAGTCCGAGCGGCGTATCGCCGAGCAGACCGCCCGCGAGGAGAACAAGCCCGAGGCGGCGCTGCCGAAGATCGTCGAGGGTCGGGTCAACTCCTTCTTCAAGGACTTCGTCCTGCTGGAGCAGTCGTCGGTCACCGACAACAAGAAGACGGTGAAGCAGGTGCTGGCCGAGGCCGGCATCGAGGTCACCGGCTTCGTGCGGTTCGAGGTCGGCCAGGCCTGACCGCCGGCCGGGCGCGCCGCGCCCGTGGGCTGAGCAACGACAAGACGAGGAGGCCGCCGGTGTACGCGACACGCACCGCGGCCTCCTCGTCCCATAAGGTCGGCAACGGCAGGTACGCGCACCCGGGCGCGGCAGTGGGGGAAGGACGGGCGGATGACGCAGGTTGTGAGTGACCGGACGCTGGCGGCTGACGATCCGACGGCGCCGCCGCCCGGTCGGGCCCGGCGGGTGGTGTTGAAGCTCTCCGGCGAGGTGTTCGGCGGCGGCGCGATCGGCGTCGACCCGGATGTCGTCCAGGCCATCGCCCGGCAGATCGCGACCGTGGTGCGCCGGGGTGTCCAGGTCTCCGTGGTGGTCGGCGGCGGCAACTTCTTCCGCGGCGCGGAACTGCAGAAGCGGGGCATGGACCGGGCTCGGGCGGACTACATGGGCATGCTCGGCACCGTGATGAACTGCCTCGCCCTCCAGGACTTCCTGGAAAAGGAGGGCATCGAGACCCGGGTGCAGAGCGCCATCACGATGGCCCAGGTCGCCGAGCCGTACATCCCCCTGCGCGCGATCCGGCACCTGGAGAAGGGCCGCGTGGTCATTTTCGGTGCCGGGGCGGGCATGCCGTACTTCTCCACCGACACGGTGGCCGCCCAGCGTGCGCTGGAGATCCACGCGGACGTGGTGCTGATGAGCAAGAACGGCGTCGACGGCGTCTACACGGCCGACCCCCGGATCGACCCGAGCGCCAGCAAGTTCGACTCGATCACCTTCTCCGAGGTGCTGCGCCGCAACCTCCGGGTCGCCGACGCCGCCGCGTTCAGCCTCTGCATGGAGAACGGCCTGCCGATGCTGGTGTTCGGCGCGCAGGGCGACGACACCATCGTCCGGGCGGTGGGCGGCGAGAAGATCGGCACGCTGATCACCACCTGAGCTGACCGCCGACGGTGACTCGGCGGTCCCGGTGACCCGACAAGCCCACGACGAGCACAAGAAGGAGGCGAGGAGACCGGTGATCGACGACACCCTCCTCGAGGCCGAGGAGAAGATGGAGCGTGCGGTCGAGCACGCCAAGGAGGAGTTCGGCGCCATCCGCACCGGTCGCGCCACTCCGGCCATGTTCTCCAAGATCATCATCGACTACTACGGCAGCCCGACGCCGCTGACCCAGATGGCGTCCGTGGGCATCCCCGAGCCGCGGATGGCCATCATCAAGCCGTACGACAACTCGCAGATCAACGCCATGGAGAAGGCGATCCGCGACTCGGATCTCGGGGTCAACCCGAACAACGAGGGCAACCAGCTGCGCATCCTGCTCCCGCAGATGACCGAGGAGCGCCGCCGCGACATGATCAAGGTCGCCCGGCACAAGGGTGAGGAGGCCAAGGTCGCCATCCGCAACATCCGGCGCAAGGGCAAGGAAGAGCTGGACCGGCTCGTCAAGGACGGCGAGGTCGGCGAGGACGACGGCCGCCGCGCGGAGAAGGAGCTGGACGACCTGACCCAGCGCTACGTGGCGCACGTCGACGAGCTGGTCAAGCACAAGGAAGCCGAACTGCTGGAGGTCTGATCCTCCGCCCGTCGTGCCGGTCACCGGCGAGCGATGTGGCACCGGGTACGCCCGGTGCCACGTCGGCTTTGTCCTGAACGTGGTCGAGGCCGGCGGGCACTGGTACGTCCTGCCGGGCGGGCAGGTGCAGTAGGCTCGGCACGATTCCCGGCGACCCAGCGATGAACGGTGGGGATCGGCCAGCCGACGGGCCGGCAAATCAGACGGAGCGCCTCGCGTGGGTAGGGGATGGTAGTGGCTGTGCGTCAAGTGGTGGACCTCGGACCGCTCTCGTCCGGTGCCTGATGTCCCACCTCGACCCCTACGGTGGCGCCGAGGCCCGCGGTTGGGACCGCCCGGACCGCCCATCCCCGCTGCCCTGGCCGGAGCCCGACCTCGAACCCGGCCCGTGGTCCCGGGACTCGCACCCCGGCGCTGAGCTGTACGCCGAGCCGCGCACCCGCCCCCAGGCCGACCGCCCGTACACCGGGCACCCCCAGGACCGGGGCGGCCCGACCGACGCCGAGTTCGGCGGCCGACCCGGCCCGTACGACGACCAGGACCTGCGCGATCCGTACGCCGACCGCGACCTACCCGGCCCGTATGGCGACCGGGACCCGCGTAGCCCATATGGCGACCCGGACCCGCGCGGCCCGTACGACGATCGGGACCCGCGTAGCCCTTACGACGACCGGGACGTGCGCGATCCTTACGACGATCGGGACCTGCGTACCCCGTATGACGATCGGGACCCGCGCGGGCTGTACGACGATCGGGACCCGCGGGACGCCTATGACGGTGGCCGGGACGCCGCCCCGAACGGGATGAACGGGCGCCGCGACCTGGACCACGAGGACGCCCCCACGGCGCAGCTGGCGCCGGTGCGGGTCGGCGCCGGCCGGGACCACGACGACGCGCCGACCACCCAGCTCGCCCCGGTGCCGGCCGAGGACGACCCGGAACCCGACGCCGAGGCCGGGCCGGCCCGACGTCATCGTGGCCGGCGCCGGGCCGGTGCCGGCCGGCCGGCCACCCGGCAGGCGACGAGCCGGGCCGGGCGGAACCTGCCGGCGGCCATCGGGGTCGGCCTGGGTCTGGGCGCGGCGGTGCTGCTGCCACTGTTCCTTTACCCTCCGGCGTTCCTGCTGGTGCTGGTCGCGGCCTTCGGCGTGGGGACCTGGGAGATGTCCCGGGCGGTGCGCCGCGGCGGTGCCGAGGTGCCGGTGGTGCCGCTGATCGCCGGTGGGGTGCTCACCGTCTGCCTGGCCTGGTTCGCCGGCCTGGACGCGCTCATGCTCGGCCTGCTGGTCACCGTCGCGGGCGCGCTGGTCTGGCGGCTCGGTGACGGCATGTCCGGATTCCGGCGGGACATCACCGCCGTCACCCTGATCGCGGTGTACGTACCCTTCCTCGGCGGCTTCGCGGCCCTGCTCGCGTCGTCTCCCGACGGGGACCTGCGGGTGCTGGTGACCCTCGTCGCCGTAGTGCTCTCCGACACCGGCGGGTACGCGGCCGGAGCCAACTTCGGCAAGCATCCGATGGCGCCGTCGATCAGCCCGAAGAAGTCCTGGGAGGGCCTCGTCGGGTCGGTCGGCGCCGCGGCGCTGGGCAGCGCGCTGCTGCTCTGGCTGCTGTTCGACGTGGCTCCGTGGTGGGGCGCGGTGTTCGGGGTGGCGGTCTCTGCCGCGGCGGTCCTCGGCGACCTGGCCGAATCCATGATCAAGCGGGATCTCGGCGTGAAGGACATGAGCAACCTGCTGCCCGGGCACGGCGGTCTGATGGACCGGCTCGACTCCGTCCTGTTCGCCGTGCCGACCGCGTACCTGCTGCTCGTGGTCTTCGTGCCGGCGGTGAACTGAGGCATGGATCACGCCGGCGCATCCGGCTCGCGGAGGCGGTCGGAGCGGATCCGCCACCACCGGACGGGTGCGTTCCGAGCTGGGCGTGCCAGACTGGACGGGCCATGACGAGCCTGCCCCTGATCCCGGTCGACCCGGACGCGCCCGGCGCGCGCCGGGCGGCAATGCCCCCGCAACACCTGGCCGACCTCGACCTGGCCGGCCGGAAGGCCCTGGTCACCGGGCTCGGAGAGCCGGCGTTCCGCGCCCGGCAGGTCTCCACCCACTACTTCGGCCGGCTGGTACGCGACCCGGCGCAGATGACCGACCTGCCGGCGGCGTCCCGCGACCGCCTGGCCGAGCAGCTGCTGCCCCGGCTGCTCACCCCGGTGCGCGAGCTGGCCTGCGACGACGGGGCGACCCGCAAGGCGCTCTGGCGGCTGCACGACGGGTCGCTGGTGGAGAGCGTGCTGATGGGTTACCCGGACCGGGTAACGGTCTGCATCTCCAGCCAGGCCGGCTGCGGCATGGCCTGCCCGTTCTGCGCGACCGGCCAGGCCGGTCTGACCCGTAACCTCTCCACCGCCGAGATCGTCGACCAGGCGGTGTACCTGGCCGGCGTGGCTGCCTCGGGTGTGGTCGCCGGGTCACCGCCGAGGCTGTCGCACGTGGTCTTCATGGGCATGGGGGAGCCGCTGGCCAACTACAACCGGGTGCTCGCCGCGATCCGTCGCCTAGTCGCGCCGGCCCCGGAGGGCCTCGGTCTGTCACAGCGTCACATCACCGTCTCCACCGTCGGGCTGGTGCCGGCCATCCACCGACTGGCCAGCGAAGACCTCTCCGTGACTCTTGCGTTGTCGCTGCACGCCCCCGATGATGAGCTGCGCGACGAACTCGTGCCGGTCAACCAGCGCTGGAAGGTGTCCGAGGTGCTGGACGCAGCGTGGGCCTACGCGGCCCGTACGGGGCGTCGTGTGTCGATCGAATACGCGATGATCAAGGACGTGAACGACCAGCCGTGGCGAGCCGACCTGCTCGGGCGGCTGCTGGCCGGCAAGCTGGCCCACGTGAACTTGATCCCGCTCAACCCGACTCCGGGCAGCCGCTGGGACGCGAGCCCGAAGCCGGTCGAGCGGGAGTTCGTCCGGCGGTTGCGCGACGCCGGGGTGTCCACCACGGTGCGGGACACCCGAGGTCGCGAGATCGACGGGGCGTGTGGGCAGCTGGCCGCCGCGGAGGACAGGGGCACCGACCCGGCCGGGGAGATGTCGGCGTGACCGGGCGTGGCGAACGAGACCAGGAGACATAGTGGCGAGTCAGGGTCAGCGTTTCCGGCGTAAGGCGCTCCGCCGGGGATACAAGGTTGACGAGGTGGACGCCTTCCTGGACCGGGTCGAGGCGACTCTCGAGGGCCAGCCGGTCGGAGCCCCGGTGGCGTCGCAGGAGGTCCACGACGTTGTCTTCCGGGTTCGCTTCAACGGTTACGACGAGTGGCAGGTCGACCTGCACCTCGACCGGGTCGAACGGCAGCTGGCCGAGCTGGAGGAGCGTGCCACCGCCAGCCGCGCCGGTGGTGACTCCCGGATGGGCCCGCCGGACCGGATGAGCCCGCCCATGCGTGACGACCGCGGCATGTCCCCGATGCCACCGCAGCCACCGATGCCGCCCCGGCCGATGCCGGCGCAGGCGGGCCCGCCGTACGGCCGCTATGACGAGCCGACCGGCGCCTTCGCCGGTGGGTACGACGCACCCCGGGGCGGATACGACGCGCCGCGCGGGCCGGGCGGCCCGATGGGGCCGGGTGCTCCGATGGGTCCCCCCGGTGGCCCGATGGGCCACGGCGGCCCGCCACCACGCGGCCTGCCCGCCGGGCCGGGTGGCTACGGCCCCCCAGACGAGCAGCGCTTCGACGGCTTCGAGGCGGGCCGGCGCGCCCGCCCCGACATGACCGCGGAGATCCGGATGCCGGACCGCGACCCGCGTCGCGGCCCGGCAGGACCGCCCGGCATGCCGCAGCAGGCGCTCGGCGGGCCGCCGATGGCCGGTCCGCCCATGGCGGGCCCGCCGGCGATGGCCGGGCCGTCGATGGGTGGGCCGCCGATGGCCGGGCCGCCCGGCAGCGACCTCTACCGGGTGGACCAGATCCGGCGCAGCTTCCAGGTCCGGCGGTTCGGCAGCGGATACGACCCCGACCAGGTGGACCGGTTCTTCGAGACCCTGCTCGGCGGGATGGCCGGGCGGAACCAGATGCCGGTGAACCCGAAGGACCTGGACACTCTTCGCTTCGGGCTGGTGCAGGGCGGTTATTTCGAGGCCGAGGTCGACGCCGCGCTGAAGAACGTCCAGGACATCCTCTTCGGCCGCTGAGGCACCCACGACGACGGCACCCACGACGACGAGGGCCCGCTCCCGGGATCGGGGCGGGCCCTCGAACGTGTCGCGGACGGTGCGGGCGCCGGCGTGCCGGGTGGCGTCCGGCCGGATCAGGAGCGCAGGCCGTTGCGGCGCAGCACCACGTCGCCGACCACGATGAGCAGCAGGAGCGCGGCCAGGCCGATCAGCCAGATGTCCTCGACCCTACCCTCGTGGTTTCCGCAGAGCATTGCCAGCAGCACGAGGGCGGTGAGCACCGCACCGATCCGCCCGGCCTTGCGGTGCCCGGGCTTGTGCTGGTCTGGCGACGTTACCGGCTCGCTGCCTGCCACTGTCGGTCCTTCCTCGCGTTCGGATCTCCGGTTAGTCTGGCACGCCCCCCGCGCGGGGACCTGCGGCGGGGCGGACCCGCCGTCCCGGGGCGGCTCCACCGACCCGGGACCTTCGACCCTCCGGGGCGGGGCGGGCGGCTATGGCGGCGTCGCGGGGCGGAGACCAGACTGCCTCCGGTAGCGTTCTGGCGTACGCCTTTGTCTGTCTTTTCTGAGGGGGAACTGCGGTGCGAGTGACCGGTACCGGGCACGCGAGCATGCGGATCGACACTGCCGCGGGCAGCATCCTGTGCGACCCGTGGGTCAACCCGGCCTACTTCGCCTCCTGGTTCCCGTTCCCCGACAACTCACAGCTCGACTGGGAAACCCTCGGAGACGTCGACTACCTGTACGTCTCCCACCTGCACCGGGACCACTTCGACGCGGCCCACCTGAAGCGGTACGTGTCGAAGAAGGCGACCGTGCTGCTGCCCGAGTTCCCCACCTCGGAGATGGAGGACGAGTTCCGCGAGCTGGGCTTCACGAAGTTCCTGAAGACCCGCAACGAGGAGGTCATCGAGCTGGACGGTGGCCTCAAGGTCATGATCCAGGCACTGACCAGCCCGACCGACGGCCCGATCGGCGACTCCTCGCTCTGGTTGGAGTACGACGGCGTCCGGCTGCTCAACCAGAACGACGCCCGACCGACTGACCTCAGCGTCTTCGCCGAGCTGGGCCACGTGCACGCGCACATGCTCCAGTTCTCCGGGGCGATCTGGTACCCGATGGTGTACGAGCTGCCGCAGGCGGCGAAGACCGCGTTCGGCAAGCAGAAGCGGGACCGGCAGTTCGACCGTACCTGGCGCTACATCGACGACCTCAAGGCCGACAACGTCTTCCCGATCGCCGGCCCGCCGTGCTTCCTCGACGACGAGCTGTGGCAGTTCAACGACATCTTCGGCGACGAGGGGAACATCTTCCCTGACCAGTCGGTCTTCCTGGCCGAGTACGCCAAGGTCGGCGGCACCAACGGCATCGTGCTGCTGCCCGGCAGCGTCTCCGAGATCACCACCGAGGGGGCGACCACCACCCACCCGGTGCCGGTCGAGGAGTTCTTCGCCAACAAGGTCGCCCACCTGGAGGAGATGCGCGAGCGCAAGCGGCCGATCATCGAGGCGGAGAAGGCATCCTGGCGGCACCCCGAGGTCGACGTGCTGAAGGAGCTGAAGCGGCGGGTCGAGCCGCTGCTGGACGAGTCGATCTACCTGGCCAAGGGCGTGGGCGGTCCGGTCCGCTTCGACCTGGTCGGCTACGACGGTGAGAGCATCGAGTCGATCGTGGTCGACTTCCCCGGCAAGCAGGTGCGGCCGTACGCGGACGAGAAGGTGCGCTACCGGTTCCGTACCGAGCGGGCTCTGGTGGAGCACCTGCTGCACATCGGCGAGGTGGACTGGGTCAACTCGCTCTTTCTGTCCTGCCGGTTCTCCGCCGCCCGGATCGGGCAGTACAACGAGTTCGTGTACGCCTTCTTCAAGTGCCTGTCCACCGAGCGCCTCCAGTACGCCGAGGGCTGGTACGACGAGCACGAGCGGGCGGTCGACGCCGAGGACATCACCCTGGGTGACTGGGTGATCCAGCGGCGCTGCCCGCACCTGAAGGCGGACCTGAGCCGGTTCGGCATCGTCGAGGACGACCAGCTCACCTGCCAGCTGCACGGCTGGCGGTTCGACCTGGCCAGCGGCCGTTGCCTGACCAGCGTCGGCCACAAGGTCCGGGCGCACCGCGTCGGCGAGGAGGCCCCGGCCCCGGCGATCGCCCAGCCGACCGACTGACGCCCGTGCCCGCTGTTAGGAGGGGCCCCTTTTAGTACACCAGGCGTTAATAAGGGGCCCTTCCTTACATCTCAGCGGCCGAGGTCGGCGAGGATGCGTTGGGCGGCGTTGTGGCCGGCGGCGCCGATCACGCTGCCGCCCGGGTGGCAGCCGGCGCTGCCCGCGTACACCCCGTCGACGCCGGTGGCGTACGGCATCCGGTCGGCGAACGAGACGGTGTTGTCGACGTGGTGGATGTGCCCGCCGGTGATGCCGAAGTGCGCCTCGATCCCGGGCGGCGTCAGCGGCACCGCGTCGGCGATCAGGTCACCGGTGCCCGGGGCGTACCGCTCGCAGATCTCCACCAGCCGCTCGACGTACCCGGGCAGTGCCGCGTCCCAGGTGGTGCCGGCCAGCTCGTACGGCACGGACTGAACGAACAGCGCCGACGAGTGGTGCCCGGCCGGGTCGGCCAGCGACGGGTCGACGGTGGTGTGCAGGTACCACTCGATGGTCGGCTCCGCCGGCAGCCGCCCGGCACGCACGTCGGCCCACATGGCGCGCAGCGCCGCCATCGGCGGCTCGCCCCCGCCGCCGGTCAGCGACGCCGAGCCGGGCAGCAGGTGGATGGTCGACCCGAACGGGCTCGGCGCCCCCTCGGGCAGGCAGGAGAAGCTGGGCAGGCCGCGCAGCGCCAGGTTGAGCTTGAGCGTGGTGCCGGTGCGTCGGACCGCCCCCATCCGCTCGGCCAGCGCGGTCGGGAGCGCGCCGTCGGGCAGCAGCCCCATCAGCCGGTACGGGTCGCAGGCGCCGAGCACCACCGAGGCGCCGACCTCCCGCCCGTCGGCGAGCACCACTCCGCTGGCCGCGCCGCCGTCGAGGGTGATCGAGGTGACGGGTGCCCCGGTGACGATCCGGGCGCCCGAGGCGCGGGCGGCGTCGGCGAAGGTGCGCGACACCGTACCCATACCGCCCTCGGCGATCATCCAGGTGCCGCCCGAGCCGGGCAGCCGGCACATGTTGTGCACCAGGAAGTTGTGCCCGGTGCCGGGGTCGTCCGGGCCGGCGTTGAGCCCGGACAGGCCGTCGGTGACCGCGTACATGCTGACCAGCAGTTCGGAGCGGAACTCGAAGCGGGCCAGGTAGTCGGCGACCGAGCCGCGTACCAGGTCCACGAAGACCTTCCGCAGCTCGGGCCGGACGTAGCGTTCCGCGGTCTCCTCGACCGGCAGTGGCTCGGTCAGCCAGGCCGGTGCGAGGTCCTCGCGCAGCGCGGCCAGCTCGGCCTGCAACGCGTCGTCGGCGGCCACGTCGGCCGGGGAGAAGAACTCGGCGAGCTGCTTGCGGGTGGCCGTGGTGTCGGTGCCGAACAGCAGGTACGGCGAGCCGGCGCCGCCCGGGGTGGGCAGGAAGTAGTGCGGGTCGCGGCGCAGCACCGGGATGCGTACGTCGAGGGTGGCCAGCAGCTCCGGGGGCATCAGCCCGAGCAGGTACGACCCGGTGGAGTGCCGTAGCCCCGGCACCTTCGGGAAGGGATTCTCGGTACGGGTGGCCCCGCCGATCACGTCGGCGGCCTCCAGCACCAGCACGTCCAGCCCGGCCCGGGCCAGCAGGATCGCCGAAACCAACCCGTTGTGCCCCGACCCCACGACGACCACGTCAACCCGGCCAGGAACCTCACCCGTCATCCCCGCACCCTAACCCCTCCCACCCCCGCCTGAAGCCGTTGATCATGAAGTTAGCGGGTTATTCGATCTTCAAATGTCCCGCTAACTTCATGATCAACTCGCTGTCGGGCGGGACGGTGGGTGGGGGTGGGTGGAGGTAGGGTCGGCGGGTGTGAGGGTCGGGAGGACTGATCGGCTGGTGTTGCGGGAGTGGAGTGACGCGCCCGGGGACCTGAGCCGGATCTACGACATCTACTCGCGTGACGAGGTGATGCGCTGGCTGGGCGGGGGAGCGGGCCGGCTCACCGAACCCGGGCAGGCCGCCGAGCGGGTGGCCTCCTGGCGGGAGCGGTACGCCCCGTACGCCGGCCGGTACGGCCTCTGGGCGATCGAGGTGCCCGCGACGGGAACGGTGGCGGGCAGCGTGCTGCTCAAGCCGCTGCCGGGCGCCGACGGCAGTACGCCGACCAAGGACATCGAGGTCGGCTGGCACCTGCACCCCGACTCCTGGGGCCACGGCTACGCCACTGAGGCGGCCCGGGCTGTGCTGGCGCGTGAGTTCGCCACCGGCACCCGGCAGGTGTACGCCGTGGTGACGCCGGGCAACGAGCGGTCGATGGCGGTCTGCCGCCGGCTCGGCATGACCCACATCGGGCGCCGCACCGACTGGTACGGCGGGACCGAGGTGGAGACCTTCGTCCTGGCCGCCCCGGCATTGACCAGCGGTTAACCCGATTTGGGCCGGTTGCCCCTCGACAAATCGGCCGGGAAGCGCTCCCGCGCGGTCGGGGCTATCGACTTGCGCTTCCGTCGCTGGTAGAACAGCCAATCATCATGGCGCTGATGATCGTGACCAGAAGTCGCCGCCCAGCGCCCTACCCCTCGAATCGAGGTATGTACGTGCGTGTAAGACGACCACTGATAGCCCTGCTGGCCGCAGGGCTCCTCATTGGACCTGGCGCCGCCGCCACCGCGGCGCCGCCCGACCCGGAAGCCCGTGACACGGCGGTCGAGTCGCCTCGGGGCCAGTCCGACACCAACCTGCCGTTCGGTGTCGGCTCCGGTCAGCGGGGACGGTCCGCTGACGCTCCGGGCCGCCAGCCCGCCGAGCCGGCGCCGTCGGCGAAGCTGCCTGGCAAGCCGCGTAATGACGTGATCAAGGACGTGCCGGTGGAGCTGACCGACGCGTCCATCCCGCTCAACCTCATCCCGTACCACGGCATCCCGGCCGCGCTGCGCGCGCTTCAGCAGAGCAACCGGATCAGCGTGGAGGTCATCGGCCAGTCCGTGCTGGGCCGCGACCTGCACCTGGTGCTGGCGACCTCGCCGATGAGCGACGCCGAGTGGAAGAACTGGCAGCAGCTGTCGGACCTGCGGATCAGCGACCCGCACGCGGCCCAGGCCAAGCTCGCCGCCGGCGGGTACGACAACTGGCGTACCCCGCTGTTCGTCAACAACAACATCCACGGCAACGAGTGGGAAGGCACCGACGCCAGCCTCCAGGTTCTCCAGGAGCTCGCCTTCTCGAACGACCCCAAGATCGTGGAGATGCTCGACCGTCACGTGATCGCCTTCGTGGTCACCAACAACCCGGACGGTCGGGTCGCGGCGACGCGGGCCAACGCCAACGGCTTCGACATGAACCGTGACTACATCACGGCCTCGCAGCCCGAGGTACGCGCCGTCCGCGCCCAGCTGGTCCGCTACAGCCCGCTGACCATGCTGGACATCCACGGCTACGTGTCCTGCACCCTCATCGAGCCGACCACCGGTCCGCACGGTGACAACTACGAGTACGACCTGTACATCAAGCACGCGCTGCGCAACGCGCTGGCCATGGAGCAGGCCATCCTCGCGACCGGCGAGACGCGGGCCACGTGCACCAACCCGAACGGGACCCGCCGCAACGACATCCCGTTCCGGGACCGGACGCAGGGCTGGGACGACTGGCCGCCGATCTTCACGCCGATGTACTCGATGTACCACGGCTCGATCGGCCACACCATCGAGGTGCCGCTGAACCCCCGGGGCAACCTCACCGAGGCGGAGCGCCACGAGCGCACCCGGATCAACACCGCCGTCGCGGTGGCGGCGATCAAGGGGAACTTCGGCTACGCCACCCAGAACCGGGCCGCGCTGCTGGCCAACCAGCTCGAAATGTTCCGGCGGGGTGTGGACGGCGAGTCGACGCGGCCGATCGACGACGAGCTCGCTCTCTCGCTCGCTCGTGGTGACAACGCGAAGACGCACCTGCAGGACTTCGCCCGGGCGTACGTCATCCCGGCCGGTGCGGACCAGCGCAGTCAGACCGCGGCGGCTCGGTTGGTCCAGTTCATGCTGGACAACGACCTGACCGTGCAGCGGGCCTGGCGGCCGTTCCAGCTGAACGGCAAGAGCTACGAGGTCGGCGCCTACGTGGTCGACATGCGTCAGGCCAAGCGCGGCCTGGCGAGCGCCCTGCTCGAGGTCGGGCGGGACGTGACCAACGACTTCAACGCGATGTACGACATCTCGGCCTGGAGCCACGGTCACCTCTGGGGCGCGACGGTGGAGCGGGTGAGCGGGGACGTCACCCTCGACCCGAAGGTGCTGCGTCCGGTGACCGAGGCCCGTGCCACCGGCGAGGTGGCGCCGGGCAACCGGTCGGAGTACGGCCTGGTCGTCGACTCGGTGGCGGGTATCCGTGCCGTGAACCACCTGCTCAACGACGGGGTGAAGCTGGGCAGGATGCCCAACGGCAACTTCGTCGTGTCGGCCAACGCGTCCGTCGTACGCCCGATCGCCGACGCGTACGGTGTCGAGTTCACCAAGATCACCCCGCCGGAGGTGCGGACGGCCAAGCCGGTCGCCAAGACCCGGCTCGGTGTGTCGGCCAACGGCGGCGAGATCTTCGCCCTGCAGCAGATGGGCTTCGACCCGATCTCGGTGACGCACACCGCGTTCAACGCCGGAACGCTGTCGTTCGACAACTTCGACGCCTTCTTCGTCTCGACGACGTCGTTCAACCCGCTCAGCCTGAACGCCGAGCAGAGCGCCAAGTTCAGCCAGTGGCTGGCGAACGGTGGAACCGTCGTGGGTCGTGGGAGCAGCGGAAAGCAGTTCAACGACCGGGCTGGCCTGCTCGACGTCACGATCGCGGCCGGTCGCAGCGACGCGAACGGCATCGTCAAGGTGGTCAACAACTCGGCCTCGCCGATCACGGGTAACGCGCTGCCGACGGCCTTCGTCGACGCGCCGCAGTACTTCACCCGGGTCGGTGACGGTGTACGGGTCGACCAGCGCCTCGCCGATGAGGGCTTCTTCCTCGCCGGTCACTGGGGCGGCCAGTCGGCCGCCGCCGGCCACGCCGTGGTGGTCAGCGGTGTGGCGAAGGGGGCCAACGTGACCCTGTTCGGCACCGAGCCGCTCTTCCGGGCGCACCCCGAAGGTCTCTACCCGCAGGTCGCCAGCGCCCTGTGGTGGAACGGGTCGTGAGCTGACCCGCGGCTGATCGAATGATCCTGTGGCCCCGGCCGGTGCGACTCGTCGACACCGGTCGGGGCCACTGCCTTGCCACCGCCCCGGTCCGGGGTAACTGCGTTGCACGGGCGCTGATCGCCGTTACGATCCGGCACCATGGCGATCGTCACCACCCAACGGCTGCTGCTGCGCGACTGGACCGACGAGCCGGCGGACGTGGCCCGACTCTTCGACATCTATCGCCGTCCCGAGATCGCCCGGTGGCTCGGCGCCGCGTCAGGGCTGCCGATGACCCACCCCGAGCAGGCGGTCGAGCGGCTGACCATGTGGCGCAAGCGCCATGCCGCTCACGGCGACCGGTACGGCACCTGGGCCATCGAGGTACGCGACACCGGAGTCGTGGTGGGCACGGCCATGCTCAAGCCGCTGCCGGCGCGCGACGAGCAGGTCCTCACCGACGACATTGAGGTCGGCTGGCACCTGCACCCGGACGCCTGGGGCAACGGGTACGCCACCGAGGCGGCCTGCGCCCTCGTCGACCGCGAGTTCACCACCGGCACCCCGCTGATCCACGCCGTGGTAGCCCCCGGCAACACCGCCTCGATCGCGGTCACCCGCCGGCTCGGCATGACCCACGTCGGCCGCCGCAGCGACTGGTACGGCGGCGAGGACCTGGAGACCTTCGTCCTGCACCGTCCGGCCTGAGCGCCATCGTGGACGGTGGCGGGATGCGCGACGACGAGCTGGACGAGATCTGGGAGCTGTGTGCGGCGGCGACTCCAGGCCCCTGGTTCGTCCGGATGTTGGACGACGACCACGCGATGAACCTGGTGGCGGTGAGTGTCGTCGAGGACGACGGTCGGGGCGCCAGATGGCCGGACTTCGACCATCGGGAGATCGTCGCCGCCACGCTGGTGCAGCAGCCCCGCTACGTCGACTCCGGCGACGAACGCTGGGACGAGAACGTCGCCTTCATCGCGACGGCCCGGGACGCCGTACCGCATCTGGTGGCTGAGGTCCGGCGCCTGCGGGCGTTGCTCGCCGACCGGACACCGGCCGACGGTGCTGAGGCTGGTGGTGCGTGATGCCGTCAACGTGGGATGGCAGTCCCCTCGACTCGCCGACCTCCGTCGCGGAGGCGGAACGGATCCAGGAGCGGCTGAGACAGCGGCTCGACCTGGACAGCCAGCTGGCGAAGGCACCGACCATGGTGGCCGGCGTCGACGTGTCGTACGACAAGAACTCACCGCGCATCACGGCCGCCGCCGTGGTCATGAACGTGACCACCGGCGAGGAGGTGGAAGCGGCCGTCGTGTACGGCGAGGTGACCTTTCCGTACGTGCCGGGGCTGCTGGCCTTCCGCGAGGTGCCGATCCTGCTGGCGGCGTTGGACAGGCTCGTGCACCGACCCGAGGTGGTGGTGTGCGACGGGTACGGCATCGCGCATCCACGGCGGTTCGGCCTGGCCTGCCACCTGGGCGTCGTGACGGAGCTGCCCACCCTCGGGGTGGCGAAGACACCGTTCGTCGGGACGTACGACCAGCCCGGCAAGCGTCGGGGTGA
The DNA here is from genome assembly GCA_005402585.1 of Micromonosporaceae bacterium KJ-029. Taxonomy (GTDB): domain Bacteria; phylum Actinomycetota; class Actinomycetes; order Mycobacteriales; family Micromonosporaceae; genus Micromonospora. The sequence continues at coordinate 91,648 of BIFP01000072.1, forward strand.
CTGGTCGCCGCTGTGCGACGGCGATGACGTGCTGGGCCGGGTCCTGCGGACGCAGGCCGGCGTCAAGCCGGTGTTCGTGTCGGTGGGTCACCGCACCAGCCTCGACCAGGCGACGTCCCTGACGCTCGACCTGAGCCCGCGTTACCGCCTCCCGGAAGTGATCCGGCGAGCCGACTTCCTCTCCCGCGAAGCCCTACGCCGGTTCGCTCCCGACTGGCCGGGGCGAGGTGGTGGTGGCGCCTGACCGGGAAGCGCTGTCCGCGTCATGCGCCCTTACCAACGCCGCCGATCTCGACACCCATCGGATCGTGTTTCTGCGGCCTATCGCCTCGGGATTCCGTGACCGACCCCGTGAGTGCGTTGATGCACCGTTGTGAGGAAGCCTGGGAGCGTTACGAGGCCGCTAACGAGATCCTTGTTCTCCCCCTGACCGCAGGGCTGTTCCGTTGGGCCGAGACGGGTACCTTCACCATGCTCGATTTCCCAACCGATGTGCGGGAGCCGGAGCCGACCACCATCTATATGGACGGCCCGTGCGGTGCGGTCTACCTCGACAAGCCGCACGAGATCAGGACCTACGAGGATGCCTGGCGCTCGCTCGGCGAGCGGGCGCTCGATGTCGATGAGTCCCGTGAGCTGATCACGGCGATCGCGAAGGAGATGACCGATGAGACGTGACGGGGTGTGGCGCAAGTCGTCCCGGTCCGGCAGCAACGGTGAATGCGTCGAGGTGGCGGGGTTTGCCGACGCGGTCGGCGTACGGGACAGCAAGGACCGGCAGGGGCCGGAGCTGAGCTTTGACCCGTCAACCTGGACCCGGTTCGTCACCGCGACCCGCACCGGCCGGTTCGGCACCCCCGCCTGAGCCGACCTGATGGGAAGGTCCGGTGCCGGCCGGCCCGCCGGCACCGGACCGCCCCCGCCGTGGCATCGGGGCTGTTGGTCAACCGGGATCCACGGTGACGGTTCCGAGCCCCGGCTGACCGCTTTACTGGCCGATCACAGAGGGTGAGTGCGCGGGAGTGCGGTTCCTCCAGAAGCCTGATGTCTCTGTGACATTTTTATTTCACAGAGACATCAGGCTTTCGGGGTAGGTAAGGGTTGGGACGCCGCAGGGCGGAGATCCGAACGCCTCAGTCGGGGCGGCGTCGGCGCGCATCACGACCTATGGCTTAGCCAGGGAAAGGCCTGACCGGACAGGCTGTGCGATGACGTGCGGCGCGGGCTGTGATGGTTAGGCCGGGTTGAGTGGAATGCCACGCTGAGGGGGTGAGCGGGCAAGGATCTCTTCATCCCGGATATCGCGGTGCTGACCAAATCCGGTGGTGGTCGCTCGGCCGTCGACATCGCGACGGCTGTGCTGCTTCCCACCATCGCCCTGCTCGAACTGGTCGACGGCGAGTATCGGCCGCTCGCCGCAGCCGCTGCGGGCACGACCTTCGGGACGAACCGGCCCCTTGACTTCTCGGTCGACCCAGCCGACCTGCTCGACGACGAGGCATCCACCGAGGAAGACGCCTTGCGAGGGGACGGCTGAGGGCTCCCTTGTGTTAACAGGGGGCCCTTCCTCTACCGCAGGCGTTAATAAGGGGCCCTTCCTTTCACCGAGGCTCCCAGGCGGAGCACAGGGGCAGTGGGGAAGAATGGTCCGGTGACCTCCCCCCGCGATCTTGTACTGCTGGGCTGTACCGGTTCGATCGGTACCCAGGCCATCGACATCGTGCGGCGCAACCCGGACCGGTTCCGGGTGGTGGCGATCGGCGCCGGTGGCGGCAACGTCGAGCTGCTCGCCGCCCAGGCCCTCGAACTCGGCGTCGAGGCGGTTGGTGTGGCGAAGGCGTCCGCCGCCCAGGACCTTCAGCTCGCGTTCTACGCCGAGGCCAGCCGGCGCGGTTGGGCCAGCGGTGACTTCAAGCTGCCCAAGATTGTCGCCGGGCCGGACGCGATGAGCGAGCTGGCGCAGTGGCCGTGTGACGTCGTACTCAACGGGGTGGTGGGGTCGCTGGGGCTGGCGCCGACGCTGGCGGCGCTGCGCGCCGGGCGTACCCTCGCGCTGGCCAACAAGGAGTCGCTGGTGGCCGGCGGCTCGCTGGTCAAGGCCGCGGTGACGCGGCCGGAGCAGATCGTGCCGGTCGACTCGGAGCACTCGGCGCTCGCACAGTGCCTGCGCGGCGGCACCCGGGGTGAAGTACGCCGGCTGATCGTCACCGCCAGCGGCGGGCCCTTCCGGGGGAAGCGGCGGGACGAGTTGACGCAGGTCACACCCGCGCAGGCGCTCGCACACCCGACCTGGAACATGGGGCCGGTGGTCACGATCAACTCGGCGACCATGGTCAACAAGGCGCTGGAGGTGATCGAGGCGCACGAGCTGTTCGACGTGCCGTACGCCGACATCACCGTGATGGTCCACCCGCAGTCGGTGATCCACTCGATGGTCGAGTTCGTCGACGGCTCCACGCTCGCCCAGGCCAGCCCGCCGGACATGCGGCTGCCGATCGCCCTGGGCCTCGGCTGGCCCGAGCGGGTCGCCGAGGCCGCCTCCGCCGTCGACTGGACAACCAGTCACACCTGGGAGTTCGCGCCGCTTGACGACGAGGCGTTTCCGGCGGTGGCGCTGGCCAAGGCGGCCGGTGAGGCGGGCCGGTGCCGTCCGGCGATCTACAACGCGGCGAACGAGGAATGCGTCGCGGCGTTCGTCGCCGGGCGACTGCCCTTTCTTGGCATCGTCGACACGTTGCGGCAGGTGTTGGACGAGGCTCCCGAATTCGGCGAACCGGGTACCGTCGAGGACGTACTCGAAGCCGAGTCGTGGGCCCGCGCGCACGCGCAGGAGATCATCGCTGCTGCGGTGGAAGGAGCTTGATGTCGTTCGCGTTCGGGGTGGCGCTGTTCGCCCTCGGCATCCTCGTCTCGGTGAGCCTGCACGAGGCCGGCCACATGCTCACTGCCAAGGCCTTCGGCATGAAGGTCACCCGCTACTTCGTCGGCTTCGGCCCCACCATCTTCTCCTTCAAGCGGGGCGAGACCGAGTACGGCCTCAAGGGCATCCCGCTCGGTGGCTTCTGCAAGATCGTCGGCATGACGCCGCAGGACGACGATGTCGAGCCCGGTGACGAGAAGCGGGCCATGTGGCGGTACCCGGTGTGGAAGCGGACGGTCGTGATGTCCGCCGGCTCGGTCACCCACTTCGGGCTGGCGTTCTTCGCCGCCTGGCTCGCCGCGATGACCTTCGGCCTGCCCAACCCCGACCGCCCGACCACCGAGGCGCAGTTCCGCGCCGAGCCCGCGGTGATCGCCGTGGCGGACTGCGTCCTGCCGGACCAGACCAACCGGGAGTGCGCCGCAGGGGACGCGCCCAGCCCGGCCGCGGTCGGGCAGTTGCGCAACGGCGACCGGATCACCTCGCTAAACGGCACTCCGATCAACAGCTACCAGGACCTGCTCACCACCCTGCGGGCCACCGCCCCGGGCACCACCGTCACCATCGACTACGTCCGCGACGGTCAGCCCGACACCACCAAGACCACGCTGGCCACCACGAAGCGCCCGCCGATCGACAACCCGGACGGGCCGGTAACCGACGTCTCCGCGCTCGGCGTCGGGCTGATCCTCTCCACCCCGAGCCTGGTCTCCTACGGCCCGGTGGAGGCGGTCGGCGCGACCGGCGACTTCATCGGCGACATGGCGGTGGCCACCGCGCAGGCGTTGCAGCGGCTGCCGGAGAAGATCCCCGCGCTGTGGACCGCCATCACCGGCGGCGAGCGGGACATGGACACCCCGATCAGCGTGGTCGGCGCCAGCATTCTCGGCGGCGAGGCGGTCGCCAACGACGCCTGGGAAATCTTCATCATGCTGTTCATCTCGCTGAATTTCTTCATCGGGGTGTTCAACCTGCTGCCGCTGCTGCCGCTGGACGGCGGTCACATCGCCATCGCCTGGTTCGAACGGGCCCGCTCCTGGGTGTACGCGCGGCTGCGCAAGCCGGACCCGGGCCGGGTCGACTATTTCAAGCTGATGCCCTTCACGTACGTGGTAATCCTGATCGGTGGCGTGTTCACGCTGCTTACGATCACCGCGGACGTCGTCAACCCGATCACCCTCTTCACAAGGTGAGTGCCTGAAGTGACCGCTGTCAGCCTCGGTATCCCCGCCGTACCGCCGCCTCCGCTCGCGCCTCGTCGGGCGAGTCGTCAGATCATGGTCGGCTCGGTGCCGGTCGGTGGTGGTGCGCCGGTGTCGGTGCAGTCGATGACCACCACGCTGACCGCCGACGTGAACTCGACGTTGCAGCAGATCGCGGAGTTGACCGCGTCCGGTTGCCAGATCGTGCGGGTGGCGGTGCCGAGCCAGGACGACGTGGAGGCGTTGCCGGCGATCGCCAAGAAGTCGCAGATCCCGGTGATCGCGGACATCCACTTCCAGCCGAAGTACGTCTTCGCGGCGATCGACGCGGGCTGTGCCGCGGTGCGGGTGAACCCGGGCAACATCCGGCAGTTCGACGACAAGGTCAAGGAGATCGCGGCGGCGGCCTCCGCCGCCGGTACGCCGATCCGGATCGGGGTCAACGCCGGCTCGCTGGACAAGCGGCTGCTCTCCAAGTACGGCAAGGCCACCGCGGAGGCGCTGGTCGAGTCGGCGCTGTGGGAGTGCTCGCTGTTCGAGGAGCACGGGTTCCGGGACATCAAGATCTCGGTGAAGCACAACGACCCGGTGGTGATGATCCGGGCCTACCGGCAGTTGGCCGAGCAGTGCGACTACCCGCTGCACCTGGGCGTGACCGAGGCGGGTCCGGCGTTCCAGGGCACGATCAAGTCGGCGGTGGCGTTCGGCGCGTTGCTGGCCGAGGGGATCGGCGACACGATCCGGGTGTCGCTGTCCGCGCCGCCGGTCGAGGAGATCAAGGTCGGCAACCAGATCCTGGAGTCGCTGGGGCTGCGCGAGCGTGGTCTGGAGATCGTGTCCTGCCCCTCGTGCGGGCGGGCCCAGGTGGACGTCTACAAGCTGGCCGAGGAGGTCACTGCCGGCCTGGAGGGGCTGCCGGTGCCGCTGCGGGTCGCGGTGATGGGCTGCGTGGTGAACGGTCCCGGTGAGGCCCGCGAGGCCGACCTGGGAGTGGCCTCCGGCAACGGCAAGGGGCAGATCTTCGTCAAGGGCCAGGTCATCAAGACCGTGCCCGAGGGCCAGATCGTGGAGACCCTGATCGAGGAGGCGCTGCGGCTCGCCGACGAGATGGGCGCCGAACTGCCCGAGGAGTTGCGCGGGCTGCTGCCCGGCGCCACCGTCACCGTGCACTGAGCCGGGCGCGGCCCGCCGGGTCGCGCGCCCGCCGGGTCATCGGGTGAGGCTGACGAGGGCGGCCACCTTCACGGGTGGCCGCCCTCGGTGCGTTTCCGGGCTCACTCGGATTCGGCGAGGATCGCGTACAGCTTGCGGCGGGTCTCGTCGAGCACCTGGGCGGCCCGCTCCCGTTGGTCGTCGGTGCCGGTCATCATCACCTGCCGCAGGGCGTTCATCGCCTGCGCGCCGGCGTGCCGGATGTCGTGCCAGCTGTTGATCGTGTCCTCGGCGACCTCCGCCCAGGGGGGCGTCTGCGCCGCCTCGGCGGCCTCCGGGCGGCCCTGCTCGGTGAGGGTGAACCGCTTCCGGCCACCGCCGGGCTCGTCGGTGGCGGCGATGACGCCCTCGTCCTCCAGCAACTGGAGGGTGGGGTAGATCGAGCCGGGGCTGGGCCGCCAGGCCCCGCCGGTGCGGGAGTCGATCTCCTGGATCATCTCGTAGCCGTGCATCGGCCGCTCGGTGAGCAGGGCCAGCACCGCGCCGCGGACGTTCGGCCGGCGTCCCCGGCCTCGACCACCCCGGCCGTGGCCGTGGCCGTGACCGTGCCCTCCCGGCGGGAAGGGTGGGAAGCCGAATCCGCGCATCCGGGCCTCGTGCAGGGGGTGCCCCCGTCGATGGAACCTCATCAGGTTACGTCTCCTTCGTAGAACTGTCGCTGATGCATCAACGATATATCGGCAATGCAACGGCGACAAGTCGCTAGCCGGGTGGCCCGGGACGTTCGGCCCGACCCGTCCGGCCCGGGGTGCCGGGCCGTCGGGTGGTGGTCACCGTCCGCCAACACGCCCCGCACGCATCTGGCAGGCTGGTAACCGTGCTGACGGCGCCGGTGCGGCAACTGGGAGAATCGGAACGTCGCGCGGTCGAGCGGTTGCTGGACCTCGACCCGTACGCGAGCGCGCAGGTCGCGGAGCGGGTCGCCGCGCGCGGGCTGGCGTGGTGGCGCGCGGAGGGACGGGTCCTCGGGTACGGCGCCCGTCGCCACCTCGAATCGATCTGCTGGCTCGGCGGCAACCTCACTCCGGTGCTGGCCAGCCCGCAGGCCGTCGCCGCCTTCGCCGACCTGCTCGGCGGCGAGGAACGGCTCTGCTCCTCGATCGTCGGGCGGGCCGACGCGGTGCTGGAACTGTGGGATCGCCTCTCCGGAACCTGGGGCCCGGCCCGGGACGTACGCCCGAACCAGCCGCTGCTGGCCACCGACGCGCTGCCCGAGGTCGACCCCGACCCGCATGTGCGCCGGGTCCGCGGCGGTGAACTGGACCTGCTCTTTCCGGCGGCGGTGGCGATGTACACCGAGGAGGTGGGGGTCTCGCCGCTGGCCGAGGACGGCGGGCGCGGGTACCGGCGCCGGGTCACCGACATGATCCGCTCCGGCCGGGCGTACGCCCGGTTCGTCGACGGCAAGGTGGTCTTCAAGGCCGAACTGGCGGTCGTCACCCGGCGCACCGCGCAGGTGCAGGGGGTCTGGGTGGCGCCCGAGTGGCGGGGCCGGGGGATCGCCACGGCGGCGATGGCGGCGGTGATGCGCGACGCGCTGACCCGGGTCGCCCCGACGGTCAGCCTGTACGTCAACGACTTCAACCTGCCCGCCCGGCGGGTCTACGAGCGCTGCGGCTTCCGCCCGGTCGGCATGCTCGCCACCGTGCTCTTCTGAGCCCGCGGCGCCCGGTCGCAGCGCAGCCGCCGGCCGCTCGACGGCTGTCGCCGAGTGGTGTGGCTCTCGGGAAAATCCGTTGAGCTGCCCGGGCGCGCGAAGCAGGCTGGAACCTCCGCCACCTTTTCGGGAGGAACCGACCCATGCGCCTGCTCCGTGATCTGTGGGTCACATCTTCCCGCCGGATGGCACTCGTGGCCGTTCTGATCGTGCTCGGCGGCATCGGCCAGGCGGCCACCGCCGCGCTGGCCGGGCCGGTGCTGGTGCACCGTTCCGTCGGGCTCTTCGCGGTGCTGTCGGCGGCGTTGGTGGCCGCCGTGGTCAGCGACCTGGTGGTCAGCCTGGTGATGGCCGGGGTGACCGCCGACTGGTCCGCCGACCTGCGGCGCCGGCTGTGCCGGGTGGCTATGGGCCAACCCGTGCCCGCCCTGGAGACCACGCCCGTCGGCGAGATGCTCGACCGGATCGACGGTGACGTGTACGACGTCGCCTCGGGGGTGCGGGGCCCCGGCGTACGGCTCGCCCAGGCGCTCGCCGTGGGCCTGCTGTCCGCGCTGGTCGCGCTCACCGTCTGGTGGCCGGCCGGGATCGGCATGCTGTTGCTCACCATCGTGCTCGGCATCACGCTGCGTCGGCCCGCCGGGCGGATCGCCCCGGCCCGGATGCACGAGGAGGCGGCCTGGTCCGACCTGGCGGCGGTGATGGAGGAGTCCATCCACGGCCAGGACGACGTACGCACCAGCCTGGCCCGGCCGTACGTGCTGCGGCTGTACGCCCGCCGGGCGGCCGAGGTGCTCAGCCGTGGCCTGCGGGTGTGGCGGATGTCGTCGCGGGTGAACACCATCGCGGCCGGCGTGACCCGGGCCGGCATCGCGCTGGTCGTGCTCGGCGGGGTGTGGGCGCTGACCACTGGCCGGGTGGACGGCGCCCGGTTGACCGCGATCTGGCTGCTCGCACTCTCCTTCGGCATGACCGTCGAGCACGTCAGCCGGATGGTGCCCGAGGTGCAGTACGCCCTCGGCGCCTGGGGCCGGGTGCAACTGCTCCAGAACTCCCCGCAGGAACCCACCGGCGGCGACGCCCCGACCGACGGCGACCTGGTCATCCGCGACCTGACCTACACCTACCCGGCCACCGGGCCGGAGGCCGACCGGGGCCCGGCGCTCCGCGACATCGACCTGACCTTCGCCCGCGGCCGCTCGTACGCCCTGGTCGGGCGGACCGGCTCGGGCAAGTCGACGCTGGCCAAGGTGCTCACCCGGGCCGTCGACGTACCGCCGGGGACGGTGCTGCTCGGCGGGCGGGACGTGCTCGACCTGGACGTGGAGCAACTGCGCCGGTGGGTCGCCGTGGTGCCGCAGCGGACCGAGATCCTCGCCGGCACGCTCTCCGAGAACGTGGCGCTGTTCGACCCCGAGCTGCTCGACGCCGCCGCGCGGGCCCTGCACGAGCTGGGCCTGGCCGGCTGGATCTCCGAGCTGCCCGCCGGCCTGGACACCCGTCTCGGTGAGGGTGGGCACGTGCTCTCCGCCGGGCAGGAGCAGCTCGTCGCCTTCGCCCGCATACTGGTCCGCGACCCGCACGTGGTGATCCTGGACGAGGCCACCGCCCGGCTCGACCCGGTCACCGAGGCGCGGGTACAGCAGGCCACCGAGCGGCTGCTTCGGGACCGGATCGGCATCGTCATCGCCCACCGGCTGTCGTCGGTACGCCAGTGCGACGAGGTGGTGGTGCTGGCCGACGGCGCGGTGATCGAGGCCGCCCCGCTGGCCCGGTCGCGCCGCTTCGCCGAACTCCTCGCGGCCAGCCACGCGGGCGTGCACGGCGGCGACGCCGGGGTCGACCTGCTGGCGGGTTCGGGCACCAAGTGGGACAGGGGCGAGCCGGCGCTGGTCGGCGCCAACCCGTTCGGCGCGGCCAGCACGGCCAGTACGGTCAGTACGGTCATCGAGGGCGGCCGGCCGGCCGGTTCGGTGGCTGGCGGTGACCGGCCCGGTCCGCCGGTCGACACCGAGCGGCCCGCCCCGCCCACGGGTGGGGACCTGCCCGGCGGCCCGGCCGACGGGACGAGCCCGGTCGCGGGCGGGGATCCCGTGCCGGTCGTCGGGCCGGAGCCGGTCGAGCCGGCCGACGGGCGGGAGATCGGCGCGCGTGAGGTCGGCGGGCGCGAGTCGGTCCCGGCCGGCCACCGAGCCGGCCGGCCCGACGCCCTCGATGACCGGCGGCCCGCGTCCCGGGCGCGGACCCTGCGGGAGATCTTCCGGCTCTGTCTCAACGATCCCCGCTACGGCGCGGCGGCGGTCGGGATCTTCGCCGTGCTGGCCGTGTTCGGCCTCGACGGGCCGGTGCTGGCCTGGCTCTGGGCCGACATCGTCGACGGCACGGGCGACCCGTGGCTGCCCGCCCTGGGCATCGCGGCCGGGCTGGTGCTGGCCATCCCGGCCCACTACTGGACCCACCTGTGGTTCCCGGCCTGGTGGGTACGGCAGATGCTGCGGATCAGCGCCCGCCTGGTGTACGGCCAGACCGGCCCGCGCCGGGTCAGCCGGCACACTCCGGCCGAGGTGGTGGCCCAGGGCGGCGACACCGAGCGGGTGGTGCAACTCGCCGACAACGTGCTCGACCAGGCGGTCTCCGTGATCCTGCTGGTCACCATGACCCTGATCACCGGCAGCGTGGTGCCGGGGCTGTTCTTCCTCGGCACGATGGTGCTGTCCGGGCTGGCCGCGACGGCGTTCGGTCCCCGGCTGGAGCGTGCGGCGCGGGACACCGTCGCCGCGCGGGCGGCGTTCGCCACCGCGCTGGTCTCCACGCTGTCGGCCGCCCGGACGGTGAAGCTCGCCGGGGCGACCCGGCCGGTGTTGGCCCATCTCGCCGAACTCGACGCGGTGCGCAGTGAGCGGCAGCGCCGGGAGATCGCCGTGCAGGTCTGGGCCCGCTCCACCCCGTCGCTGGCCAGCGGCCTGTTCCCGATCGGGGTCTGGGCGCTGTTCCTGTCCGGTGGGCTCTCCGCCGGCGCGACGCTGGTGGCGGTCGCCACGCTGGGCGCGGCGCGTTGGTTCGCCTGGACCACCGCGTCGCTGATCTCGCAGGTCCCCTCGGCGCGGGTGTGGACCCGACGGACGGCGGAGATGACCGGCATCGAGGTGTACTCGGCGCGGGTGCCCGGCGTGGACCTGACCGCCGGAACGGCGCCCGCCCCACCGGTGGCTCCGCGTACCCCGCTGCGTCGGCTGGAACTGGCCGGCTTCGGCGTCCGGCACACCGACGGCATCACCGCCGTACGCGACGTCGACCTGACCGTGGAACGTGGCCAGCTGGTGCTGGTCGTCGGCCCGGTCGGTTCGGGCAAGTCCTCGCTGCTGCGGGCCCTCGCCGGGATCGCTCCGCACATCGGGCGGCTGACCTGGAACGGTGAGACGGTCGACGAGCCGGAGCTGTTCCTGCGCCCCAACCAGGTCGGCTACGTGGGGCAGCTGCCCCGGGTGCTCTCCGGCACGGTTGCCGAGAACATCACCCTCGGTCACCAGCTGGACGCCCGGCACGCGGTGACGACCGCCCAGCTGGAACACGACCTGGCCGCCACCGGCAGCGGGCTCGGGCTGCTCATCGGGCACAAGGGCACCCGGCTCTCCGGCGGACAGTTGCAGCGCCTGGCGCTGGCCCGGGCGCTGGCTCCGCGTACCGAGCTGCTGGTCGCCGACGACGTCTCCTCCGCGCTGGACGTCACCACCGAACTGGCGCTGTGGCAGGCACTGCGCGAGCACGGGGTGACCGTGGTCGGCTCGACGTCCAAACGGGCCGCGCTGGTGCGGGCCGACCATGTGGTGGTGCTCTCCGGCGGCACGGTGATGGCCCAGGGCCCGTGGCGGGACCTGGAGCAGCGCTGGGGTCACCTGGCGGGCTGAACCCGACCGGGCGCGAGGGTCCGGGCGCCGAGCGGGCCGGCGCGGCCCCGACGGGCCGTGGGCCGGGCTGCCCGGTGTCGAGCACCGGGCAGCCGGGCCGTGGGCTCACACCGCCCGTAGGTACTGGTTGGGCCAGTTGGCGTCGGCGCCCAGCTTGGCCGCGGCCTGGTGCGGCCAGTACGGGTTGCGTAGCAGTTCCCGGCCGAGCAGCACCAGGTCCGCCTCGCCGTCGGCGACGATCGCCTCGGCCTGCTCCGGCTCGACGATCAGGCCGACCGCGCCGGTCGGCACCTGCGCCTCGCGGCGGACCTGGGCGGCCAGCGGCACCTGGTAGCCACGGCCCAGCGGAATCGCGGCGGTCGGCGACGCCCCACCCGACGAGCAGTCGACCAGGTCCACCCCCGCCGCGGCCAGCTCGGCGGCCAGCGCCACGCTGTCGGCGACCGTCCAGCCGCCCTCGACCCAGTCGGTGGCCGAGATCCGGGTCAGCACCGGCACGTCCTCGCCGACGGTGGCGCGGACCGCGCGGGCGACCTCCAGGGTCAGACGCATCCGCCCGGCCCGGTCCCCGCCCCAGCCGTCGGTGCGCTGGTTGGTCAGCGGGGACAGGAACTCGTGCAGCAGGTAGCCGTGCGCGGCATGGATCTCCACGGCGGCGAAGCCGGCGTCCACCGCCCGCCCGGCGGCCGTGGCGAACGCCTCCACGACACCCGAGATGCCGGCCGGGTCCAGCGCGGTCGGCACCCGGTAGTCGGGGAGGAACGGCTCGGTGGTGGGCCCGACCGGGGTCCAGCCGCCCTCGACGTCGGGCACCCCGCCCCGACGCGGCTCCCACGGCCGGTACGTCGACGCCTTGAAGCCCGCGTGCGCGAGCTGTACCGCCGGGACCGCGCCGTGCGCGGTCAGGAAGCTGGTCACCGGGCGCCAGGCGTCGACGTGCCGGCCGGACCACAGCCCGGTGTCCTGCGGGCTGATCCGCCCCTCCGGCACCACGGCGGTCGCCTCGGTCATCACCAGCGCGGCGCCGCCGACGGCGCGGGCGCCGAGGTGCACCAGGTGCCAGTCGGTGGGCAGACCGTCGGGGCCCGCGCTGTACTGGCACATCGGCGCCAGCGCGATCCGGTTGGGCAGGGTCACCGCGCGCAGCGTCAGCGGCGTGAACAACGAACTCATTCCGGCATCCTCTCGCGGGCCCCGGAGCGACGGCCATGACGCTGCTCACCGGCGCCTCGTCGGTTCCCGGCTGAGTCCGCCCCGGCTTTGGGTCCGGCCGGGCGTGTCGCGGCGGGGGACAATACCGCCGACGGCCGCGATGTCGCCGCGTCGTGGGGACATCACCCCTTCGGCCGACCCCGCCGGCCGGCGATGGGACCGACCGCCAGGGTGACGGCGGTGGCGAGGCCCCAGAGGACGGCCACCGCCAGCAGCAGCCGTTCCAGCACACCGACCAGTGAGCCCCGGCCGACGATCAGCATGGCCAGGCCGACCGCCCCCGCGAGCGGCAGCGCCACCGTCGCCGCGACGCAGGCCGTCCGGCGCAGCGGGCGCCCGGCTGCCGGGCAGAGGACGATCGCGATCATCGCGAAGACCACCGCCGCCGTGGCGGCGATGCTCGCTCCGCCGTGCACCAGATCCGCCACGGTGGCCCGCTCGAACGGCGGCAGCGGGCAGCCGGCGCTGCACGTCACCGCGCCGGACAGGACCGTGGCGAGGCCGCCCCCGACCAGCAGCGCCGCCGCGACCCGCAGTGTCGCCGGCAGCGCGACGGCGAGCAGCAGCAGCGCCGTGGCCAGGGCGAAAACCCCGATCCGGTACGTCCAGGCGTACCCGCTGGCGGCGACACCGGCCTCGCTGACGTACCCGGTCAGGCCCGGCCCGGGCCCGGCGACCACGGCGAGCGTCACCGCAGCCGTCCCGGTCAGGACGCACACCGCCGCGCCCGCAGCGGCGACCCGCGAAGCCGCCGTGCCCGCGGCCCCGCCCCGGGAAGCCACCCCGCCCCGCCGCCGATCCGCAGCGGGCGCCTCAGCCACGCCCGTGCGGCGTCGTCCAGCCGTGCAGGTCCGGGCCGAGCGGCACGATCCCGGTCGGGTTGATCTCGTGATGGGTGGCGTAGTAGTGCCGCTTGATGTGGTCGAAGTCGACCGTCTCGCCGAAGCCGGGAGTCTGGAACAGGTCCCGGGCGTACGCCCACAGCACCGGCATCTCGGTGAGCTTCTGCCGGTTGCACTTGAAGTGCCCGTGGTACGCCACGTCGAACCGGACCAGCGTGGTGAACAGCCGCACGTCCGCCTCGGTGATCGCGTCCCCCATCAGGTAGCGCCGGCTGGACAGCCGCTCGGACAGCGCGTCCAGCCGGGCGAACAGCGCCCGGAACGCCTCGTCGTACGCCTGTTGCGAGGTCGCGAAGCCGCACCGGTAGACGCCGTTGTTGACGTCCCGGTGGATCTCGGCCATCAGCGCGTCCAGCTCGGGGCGCAGCTCGACCGGGTAGAGATCCGGCGCGTTCGGGGCGTGCAGGCGCCGCCACTCGGTGGACAGGTCCAGGGTGAGCTGCGGGTAGTCGTTGGTGACCACCCGGCCGGTGACGGTGTCCACCAGCGCCGGCACGGTGACCCGGCCGGAGTAGTCGGCGTCGGTCGCCAGGTACGCCTCGGAGAGGAAGCCGATACCCAGCACCGGGTCGAAGCCGTCCTGGTCGAGGGTGAACCGCCAGCCGCGTTCGTCCCGGATCGGGTCGACGGTGCCCAGCGAGATGGCCTCGCGTAGCCCGAGCAGGTTGCGCACGATCAGTGCCCGGTGCGCCCACGGGCAGGCCCGGCACCAGATCAGCCGGTAGCGGCCAGGCTCCAGCGGCCAGCGGTCCTGTTCGTCCGGGCCGCCGCCGGGCGGCGAGGCGGAGTGCGGGGTGACCCGCCCGGTGAACCGGTTGGGTTGGCGGACGAACGCGCCGCCGTCGCTGGTCTCCGCGCTGAACTGGGCTCGCACCATGCCGACAACCTATCCGGGACCGGCCGGCGATATCCTGGCCGCCGGACGTTCCGTGGACCCGGGTCGTCCCCGCCCCGCCCTTCCCACCCCCGAAGGACTCGCGATGACCGTGGCATACCTGGTGGCCGGTGTCCGCACCCCGATCGGCCGGTACGGCGGCGCCCTGGCCGGCGTACGCCCCGACGACCTGGCCGCGCACGTCATCCGCGAGCTGGTCGCCCGCCACCCGTCGGTGGACTGGACGCGTACCGACGACGTCGTGCTCGGCTGCGCGAACCAGGCTGGCGAGGACAACCGCAACGTGGCCCGGATGGCGGCCCTGCTCGGCGGGCTGCCCGAGCAGGTGCCCGGCAGCACCGTCAACCGGCTCTGCGGCTCCGGCCTCGACGCGCTGGCCACCGCCGCCCGCGCGATCGTCTCCGGCGACGCCGACCTGGTCGTCGCCGGCGGGGTGGAGAGCATGAGCCGGGCGCCGTTCGTGATGCCGAAGGCCACCACCGCGTTCTCCCGCGCCGCCGAGATGTACGACACCACCATCGGCTGGCGGCTGGTCAACCCGCTGATGAAGCAGGGCTGGGGCATCGACTCGATGCCGGAGACGGCCGAGAACGTCGCCGAGGAGTACGGCGTCGACCGGCTCGCCCAGGACGAGTTCGCGTACCGCTCGCAGTTGCGCGCCGCCAAGGCCCAGGCTGACGGCCGGCTCGCCGAGGAGATCGTGCCGGTGGCCGTGCCGGCCGGCCGGCGCGAGACGCGGCTGGTCGACGTTGACGAGCACCCCCGGCAGACCTCGCTGGAGAAGCTGGCCGCGCTGCCCACCCCGTTCCGCGACGGCGGCACGGTGACCGCCGGGAACTCCTCCGGCGTCAACGACGGCGCGGTGGCGCTGCTGGTCGCCTCGGCGGCGGCGGTCGCGGAGTACGGCCTCACCCCGCTGGCCCGGGTCGCCGGCGCGGCGGCGGCCGGCGTACCGCCACGGATCATGGGCATCGGCCCGGTCCCGGCGACCCGCCGGCTGCTCGACCGGCAGGGGCTGGCCCTGGCCGACGTCGACGTGATCGAGCTGAACGAGGCGTTCGCCGCCCAGTCCGTCGCGGTGCTGCGGGAACTGGGTCTTCCCGAGGACGCCGAGCACGTCAACCCGAATGGCGGCGCGATCGCGCTGGGTCACCCGCTCGGCGCCAGCGGCGCCCGGCTCGCGCTCACCGCCGCGTTGGAGCTGCGTCGCCGGGGTGGGCGGCGGGCCCTGGCAACGATGTGCATCGGCGTCGGGCAGGGCATCTCGCTGCTGCTGGAGGCCGCCTGACCAGCCGCCGCCCGGACTCCGCCTCGGCTCGACCGGGGAGTTCGACACAGGGCCTAGAGTGGTGGGCGTCACACGATCCGCGGCGACGACTTGGGGTGCACCAGTGCAGATGCCGGACGGACTTCCCGCCGAGATCGACCTCTCCCGGCCCAGCGCGGCCCGGGTGTACGACTACTTCCTGGGCGGTGCCCACAACTTCGAGATCGATCGGCAACTGGCCGAACAGATCGCGGCCATGACGCCGAACCTCCCGGCGACCATGCGGGCCGGGCGGGAGTTCCTGCGCCGGTCCGTACGGGCGCTGCTCGACGCCGGCATCGACCAGTTCCTGGACATCGGCTCGGGCATCCCCACCGTCGGGAACGTGCACGAGGTCGCGCAGACCGCCAACCCGAAGGCCCGGGTGGTCTATGTCGACATCGACCCGGTGGCGGTGGCGCACAGTCGGGAACTGCTGGCCGGCAACGACCTGACCGGTGTCATCCACGCCGACCTGCGCGACCCGGAGCGGATCCTGGCCGAGGCACGCCAGCTGCACCTGCTCGACTTCGACCGGCCGCTGGGCATCCTGCTCGCCGGGGTGGTCCACTTCGTACCGGACGCCGACCGTCCGGCCGACATCCTGGCCACCCTGCGGGCCGCCGCCGCGCCCGGCAGCCACCTGGTCGTCTCGCACTCCACCTTCGAGGACCAGCCGCAGGAGATGCTAGACGCGCAGCGGCTTTCGTCGCGTACCGCCACCGAGATCACGCTCCGCTCGCGGGCCGAGATCACCGGCTTCTTCGGCGAGTGGACACTCCTGGAGCCGGGTGTGGTGCACATGGAGCTGTGGCGCCCCGACTCACCGTCCGAGGTGGCGGCGAACCCGGAGCGGTTCGGCGCCTTCGGCGGCGTCGCCCGGAACGACCGGCCCGTCGGCTGACCCGATGGCCGGCACCTCCGGCGGGAACGCCGCCGACCGGAGCGGCGCCGAGCGGTACGCGGCCGAGTGGGCTCAGGCCGTACGCCGGCTCGGTTTCGTGCCACTGAGCGCGGCCGAGACCGAGCGGTTGCTGCTGGTGCACACCCTCCGGCTGGCGCACGTCCTGTTCTCCGCCGAGCCGGCGGCGCCGGCGGCGGAGGAGGTCGGGCGGGCGCTGGTCGAGGCGCACCTGACCGAGCCGGGAATGATCGAGTGGTCGGTGCGTTCCCTCGCCGACCGGTTCCCGGCGCAGGTGCTCGGCGGGCGGGCCGGTCCGCCCGGGCTCGGCGACCGGATCGCGGCGATGCAGGGCGCCCTGGCCGCCGGCTTCGCCCGGGCCCTGCGCGACCGTACCTTCACCCAGCAGGAGCGGATCGCCCGCTCCGCGTGGCAGGCCCGGGACACCGTCGAGCAGGCGCTGCGCGACAGCGAGGCCAGGTTCCGGGCGGTGTTCCGGGGAGCGGCGATCGGCATCGGCATCGCCGGGGTCGACGGGACGATCATCGACGTCAACCAGCCGTTCGCCGACATGCTCGGCTACCAGATCGAGGAACTACGGCGGACCAACGTCGCCTCGCTGTTCCACCCGGACGACGCGGCCGGGATGTGGGAGCTGTACGAGGAACTGGTCGAGGGCAAGCACGACACCGCCCGGGTCGAGAAGCGCTACTACCGCAAGGACGGCAGCGCCGTCTGGACGGACCTGGCGGTCTCCCTGATCCGGTACGACGACGGCCGGCCCCGGTTCACCGTCGCGGTGGTCGAGGACATCACCGAGCGGTACGAACTCCAGCAGCGGCTGCGTTTCCAGGCGCTACACGACCCGCTCACCGGCCTGCCCAACCGCACGCTGTTCTTCGAGACACTGGATCGGCTGCTGAATTCGGCCGCCCCGCCGGGCCGGGTCGGGGTCTGTTTCCTCGACCTCGACGGGTTCAAGGCGATCAACGACGGCCTCGGCCACGATCTGGGCGACCGGCTGCTCGTGACGATCGCCCGGCGGCTGGCCGACTGCGTGGCCGAGCAGGGCTACCTGGTCGCCCGGATGGGTGGCGACGAGTTCGTCATCCTGGTCGACGGCGGCGCCGGGGTGGACGACGTGATCGCCGTGGCCGAGTTGGCGCTGGCGGCCGTCTCCGCGCCGGTACGCGTCGGCGACCAGCAGCTCGCGGTCTCGGCCAGCGTCGGCATCGTCGACTCGGACCTGGCCGGCACCAGCGCCTCGGCGCTGATGAAGGCCGCCGACACCACGCTCTACTGGGCCAAGGCGGAGGGCAGGGGCCGGTGGGCGGTCTACGACCCGGAACGCAGCGCCCGCGACATCGCCCGGTCCGCCCTGGTCGCCGGCCTGCCGGTGGCCCTGGACCGGGGCGAGTTCGTCCTGCACTACCAGCCGATCGTGTCCCTGCTGGACGGGCGGCTGCTGGCCGTCGAGGCGCTGGTCCGGTGGCAGCATCCGGAGCTGGGGCTGATCGGCCCGGACCGGTTCATCGGGCTCGCCGAGGAGACCGGCCTGATCGTGCGGCTCGGCGAGTGGGTGCTGCGGCGGGCCTGCCGGGATGCCCGGCGGTGGCACACCGAGTTTCCCGAGGCGCGGCTGGTGGTGAGCGTGAACCTGGCCGCCCGCCAGGCCGACGCCCCGGCGATCGTGGACACCGTGGCCGACGCGCTGGCCAGCAGCGGGCTGCCGGCGGAACTGCTGCAACTCGAACTGACCGAGAGCGCGGTGATGGGCTCCGCCGAGGAGCCGCTACGTACGCTGCACCGCCTGGCCGCGCTGGGCGTACGGCTGGCCATCGACGACTTCGGCACCGGGTACTCGAACCTCGCGTACCTGCGCCGGCTGCCGATCACCTGCCTGAAGCTGGCCGCGCCCTTCGTCGAGGGCATCCGGGGTGACGAGCCGGACCTCGCCGCCGACCATCGCGGCGAGCGGATCGTGGACGCCCTGGTGCGGCTGGCGCACGCTCTGGAACTCTGGGTGACCGCCGAGGCGGTGGAGACCGAGGCGCAGGCGGAGCGGCTGCGGGCGCTGCGCTGCGACACCGCACAGGGCCGCCTGTTCGGCCCGCCGGAGCCGGAGCAAGCGATCACCGCCCGCCTCCGTGCCGTGTAAGGAAGGGCCCCCTGTTAACGCCTGCGGTAGAGGAAGGGCCCCTTCTTAACAGTTGGAACGATCGGATGGGGAGCCGAGGTGGGTCTGACGGAGACCGGAACGGTTGTGTCGGTGATCGCCGCACTGGCGATCCTCGCCGGGCTGGCCGGGGTGGTGGTGCCCGGTCTGCCGGCGCTGCCGCTGTGCTGGGGCGGCGTGCTGGTGTGGACGCTGTTCGGCGGTGCCGGTGCTGGCCGCTGGCTGGTGCTCGCCGCGGCCACCCTGGTCGCCGTCGGCGGCACCGTGGTCAAGTACGCCTGGCCCGGACGCAACCTCCAGCGGGCCGGGGTGCCCACGTCCTCGCTGCTGGCCGGTGGGGTGCTCGGCCTGGTCGGCTTCTTCGTCGTCCCGGTCGTTGGGCTGGTGATCGGCTTCGTCGGCGGCATCTTCGTGATGGAACGGCTGCGGCTGGGGGACAGCCGGCTGGCCTGGCCGGCGACGAAACAGGCGGTCGCGGCGGCCGGGCTGGCGATGCTGGTGGAGTTCCTCGCCGGGGTGGTGATCGGCGCGCTCTGGGTGGCCGGCCTGGCCCTCACCTGATCCGCGGCGCAGGGGCGGGGTCGGGTGGAGTGGCGGTTTGCGCGGTCGGGGCTGCAGCGGAGTCCGGGCGGCACGGGCGCGAGTTGGGTGGCGCTTTCGGCGTCGTGGGCCGGGGCCGGACGGTCTGGCGGGGCGGCGCCGCCGGGCGGTGTGGACGCGGGGTGTGGACGGCCTGGGCGCGGTTGGGCGGCGCGGGGCGGAGTCCGGGCACGGCGGATCGCCGTACCCGTGAGAGAGAGGTGACGTGCCCCGCGCCGCCGCGCCTGCCGGGCCGGTCCGAGGGCCCGGCGGTGGTCCGTTCCGGACCAGGTCACGACCCCAGGATGCGCTCCCGCAGTGGTCGGGGGCAACCCAATTACCGTGCCTCGCCGGCCTGTTCGTAGGCGCGTGTTAAGAGGGGGCCCCTCTACTACTCCAGGAGTTAATAGGGTGCCCTTCCTTGCGCCTGGGCATTGACGCGCTCTGGTGGTGTCGGTAGACCTTGGTGATGGGAAGCCGTTCATGAGGAGAGCGCCGGTCACACTGGAACAGCTACGGGTGGCCGTCGCCGAGGGCGAGATCGACACGGTCGCGCTGGCCCTGGTCGACATGCAGGGCCGGTTGCAGGGCAAGCGGTTCCACGCTCCGTACTTCCTCGACCAGGTGGCCGAGCACGGCAGCGAGGGATGCGACTACCTGCTCGCCGTCGACGTGGAGATGAACACCGTCGACGGGTACGAGATGTCCAGCTGGTCCCGGGGCTACGGGGATCTCGCCATGAAGCCGGACTTCGACACCCTGCGCCGGGTGCCGTGGCAGCCCGGCACCGCCTTGCTCCTGGCCGACCTTGAGTGGCTGGACGGTTCCGGTCCGGTGACCGCCTCGCCCCGGCAGATCCTTCGCCGTCAGCTGGACCGGCTGGCCGCGTACGGGCTGACCGCGTACGCCGGCACCGAGCTGGAGTTCGTCCTGTACCGCGACTCGTACGAGCAGGCCTGGCAGCGCGGTTACCGTGACCTCACCCCGGCCAACCAGTACAACGTGGACTACTCGCTGCTCGGCACCGCCCGGGTGGAGCCGCTGCTGCGTCGCATCCGCACCGAGATGGCCGGCGCGGGGCTGACCCCGGAGAGCGCCAAGGGGGAGTGCAACCTCGGCCAGCATGAGATCGCCTTCCGCTACGACGCGGCGGTGACCTGCGCCGACAACCACGCCGTCTACAAGAACGGGGCAAAGGAGATCGCCGCCCAGGAGGGCATGTCGATCACCTTCATGGCCAAGCCGAACGCCCGGGAGGGCAACTCCTGCCACATCCACTTCTCGCTGCGTGACGCCTCCGGCGGCTCGGCCCTGCTTGGCGACGGGCCGGCGCACCTGAGCGTCACCGGGCAGCGGGTGCTCGCCGGGCTGCTCGCGACGATGCGGGAGCTGAGCCTGTTCTCCGCCCCGAACGTCAACTCGTACAAGCGCTACCAGCCAGGCTCGTTCGCCCCGACCGCGCTGCGCTGGGGTACCGACAACCGCACCTGCGCACTGCGAGTTGTCGGGCACGGCCAGGAGCTGCGGGTGGAGAACCGGGTGCCGGGCGCGGACGTCAACCCGTACCTGGCGATCGCGGCGCTGGTGGCGGGCGCGGTGTACGGCATCGAACGAGAGCTGGAACTGGGCGACGAGTGCACCGGCAACGCGTACGACGACGGCGACGCCGACCGCGTCCCCGCCACCCTCCGCGACGCCCTGACCCTCTGGCAGTCCTCCGAGGTCGCCCGTGACGCCTTCGGCGCCGACGTGGTCGCCCACTACGCCAACATGGCCCGCGTCGAGTTGGCCGCCTTCGACGCCGCCGTCACCGACTGGGAACTGACCCGTGGCTTCGAACGCCTCTGACCCCCACCTTTCCGGCGATCATGGACTTGTGGTGCCTGAATCGCACGGTCTCGTGGCATCTGCGGGGCGCCACAACTCCATGATCGGCGGGGCAGGGCGGGGTGGGGAGAGGGAGGGCGGGGCGTGGGTGAGGTGCGGGATCCGGCGAGCGGGGCGGTGCTGCGGGAGATCGTGGGGACCAGCAGGGCGGAGGTGGACCGGGCGATCTCGCGGGCCGCGGAGGCGTACGGGAAGTGGCGGGGGGTGGCGCCGGGGGAGCGGGCCCGGCTGTTGCGGCGGTTCGCGGCGGTGGTGGACGACCATCGTGAGGAGTTGGCGCGGCTGGAGGTCAGCAACGCCGGGCACACCATCGGCAACGCCCGGTGGGAGGCGGGCAATGTCCGGGACGTGCTCGACTACTACGCGGGGGCACCGGAGCGGCTGACCGGACGGCAGATCCCGGTGCCGGGCGGGCTGGACGTCACCTTCCACGAGCCGCTCGGCGTGGTCGGGGTGATCGTGCCGTGGAACTTCCCGATGCCGATCGCCGCCTGGGGCTTCGCCCCCGCCCTCGCCGCCGGCAACACGGTGGTGCTCAAGCCCGCCGAGTCGACCCCGCTGACCGCGTTGCGCCTGGCCGAGCTGGCCCTGGTGGCCGGCCTGCCCGAGGACGTCCTCACCGTGCTGCCCGGTCGGGGTGACGTGGTGGGCGAGCGGTTCGTCACCCACCCGGCCGTACGTAAGATCTGCTTCACCGGTTCCACCGAGGTCGGTACGCGGATCATGGCCGGCTGCGCGGCCCAGGTGAAGCGGTTGACCCTGGAACTGGGTGGCAAGTCGGCGAACCTGGTCTTCGCCGACGCCGACCTGGAGCGGGCGGCGGCCAGCGCGCCGTACGCGGTCTTCGACAACGCCGGCCAGGACTGCTGCGCCCGCTCCCGGCTCCTGGTGCAGCGCCCGGTGTACGACCGCTTCCTGGAACTGCTCGAACCGGCGGTACGCGCCTTCCGGGTGCGCCACCCGGCCGACGAGACGGCCGAGATGGGTCCGCTGATCTCGGCCGGGCACCGGGACCGGGTCGCCGGGTTCGTCGACGGGGCGCGGGTCGCCTTCACCGGCTCCTGCCCCGACGGCCCCGGCTACTGGTACGCCCCCACGGTGCTGCTCGCCGACTCGCCCGCCGACCGGCACTGGCGGGAGGAGATATTCGGCCCGGTGGTCTCGGTGCTCCCGTTCGACGACGAAACCGACGCGATCCGGCTGGCCAACGACACCGAGTACGGCCTGTCCGGCTCGATCTGGACCCGTGACGTCGGCCGTGCGGTGCGGGTGGCCCGGGCGGTGGAGGCGGGCAACCTGAGCGTCAACTCGCACTCCTCGGTGCGGTACTGGACGCCGTTCGGCGGGATGAAACGCTCCGGCCTGGGCCGCGAGCTGGGTCCGGACGCCCTGCACGCGTTCACCGACGTCAAGAACGTCTTCATCGGTACGGAGGAGTGAGCATGGAGGGACGGTTGCAGGACCGGGTCGCCGTGGTGACCGGGGCGGCCAGCGGGATCGGGCTGGCCACGGTACGCCGGTTCGCCGCCGAGGGGGCCCGGGTGGTCTGCGTCGACATCGACGCCGAGGCCGGTACGCGGGCCGCCGACGAGGTGGACGGGATCTTCGTCGCCGCCGACGTGGCCGACGAGACGGCGGTACGCGACCTCTTCGACGGGGTGGTCGAGCGGTACGGGCGGGTGGACATCGCGTTCAACAACGCCGGCATCTCCCCACCCGACGACGACTCCATCCTGGACACCGGGCTGGACGCCTGGGAACGGGTGCTGCGGGTCAACACCACCAGCGTCTACCTCTGCTGCAAGCACGTCATACCGCACATGCGCCGGCAGGGCCGCGGCTCGATCATCAACACCGCCTCCTTCGTGGCGTTGATGGGCGCGGCGACGTCGCAGATCGCCTACACCGCGAGCAAGGGCGGGGTGCTGGCGCTGACCCGGGAGCTGGGCGTGCAGTTCGCCCGGGAGGGCATCCGGGTGAACGCGCTGTGCCCGGGGCCGGTCGCCACGCCGTTGCTACGGGAGCTGTTCGCGGCCGATCCCGAACGGGCCGCGCGCCGGCTGGTGCACGTGCCGATGGGGCGGTTCGGCGAGCCGACCGAGATCGCTGCCGCGGTGGCGTTCCTGGCCAGCGACGACGCCTCGTTCATGACCGCCGCGCAGTTCGTGGTCGACGGCGGGATCACCGGCGCGTACGTCACCCCACTGTGACGCCCGCGCTACCTGTCGTGACCGGATCGCCCGTACGCGGGGGACCGGCACAGAGGCGCTGACCAGCGTCCGGCCGACGGCTTGCGTTACGTTGCCGCTCCATCGGGGTAGAAAACGGATCACGGTAGTTGATGATCGGACCGCGTGTGAGAACGGCCGGGGAGGCTGCATGAGCTCGGCCCAGGGGGGTGCGGACGGGAGCCATCCATCCGCGACGGACGGCATCCCTCCGCTGCTCGCGGCGGCGTTCGCTGGCGGCGGTGAGCTGGGCGCGCTGCTGCGCGACCACGACTGGTCGGCCAGCCCGCTCGGCACCCCGGACCGCTGGCCCGCCGACCTGGCCAACGCGATCAGCACGATGCTCGCCTCCAAGGCACAGATCGTCATGTTCTGGGGCGAGGAACTGCGCGCCTTCTACAACGACGCCTACCGGCCGACCATCGGCGACAAGCATCCGGCCGTCCTCGGCCAGCCCGGCCACGAGCACTGGGCGGAGACCTGGGACGTGCTCGGGCCACTGCTGACCGGGGTGTTACGCAGTGGCGAGGCATACCAGGCGCAGGACCACCCCTTCCTGCTTGACCGGCACGGCTTCGTCGAGGACGTCTACTTCGACATCTCGTACGACCCGATCCGGGGCACGGACGGGTCGATCAACGGCGTGCTCTGCATCTGCAACGAGACCACCGGCCGGGTGCTCGGCGAGCGTCGGCTCCGGACCCTGGCCGAACTCGGTTCGGAACTGGCCGAGCCGGGCAGCAGCGAGGAACTCGGTCGGGTCGCCGCAGCGGTGCTCGACCGGCACCGGCCGGACGTGCCGTTCGGGCTGCTCTACCTGCGCAACACCGACGGGGACCTGCGCCTGGCCGGGGTCAGCGGTGTCGAGACCGGCGCCTTCGTTCTGCCCGCCCGGCTGGCCGAGATCGCGGCGACCGGCACCGGCGAGGTCGTGGCCGCGGCCGACCTGCTCGGGCAGGTGCCGGCCGGTGCCGCCGACGGGGCGGTGGTGCTACCGATCAGCGCGACCAACGAGCCGGCCGGCGTGCTGGTGCTGGGGGTGGCCCGCCGGCTGCCGTTCACCGACGACTACCGCACCTTCTGCGAGCTGGTCGCCGCGCAGATCTCCCGCGCGGTCGGCAAGCAGCGGGCGTACGAGCAGGAGCGGGCCCGGGCCGCGGAGCTGACCGCCCTGGATCTGGCCAAGACCAACTTCTTCGCCAACGTGAGCCACGAGTTCCGGACCCCACTGACCCTGGTGCTCGGCCCGTTGGAGGACCTGCTCGCCGACCCCGCGCTACCGGAGGCGTACGCGCCGCGGCTGGCCACGATGCACCGCAACGCGTTGCGGCTGCTGAAGCTGGTCAACACGGTGCTCGACTTCTCCCGGCTGGAGTCGGGACGGCTGGCCGCGCACTACGAGCCGACCGACCTGGCCGGTTACACGGGCCGGCTGGCCAGCACGTTCCGCTCCGCCGCCGAGCGCACCGGGCTGCGTCTGGTGGTGGACTGCCCGCCGCTGGCCGCGCCGGTCTACGTCGACCAGGAGATGTGGGAGAAGATCGTCCTCAACCTGCTCTCCAACGCCGTGAAGTTCACCTTCGACGGCGAGATCCGGATCCGGGTCCGGGAAATCGACGGGGTTGCCCGTCTGGAGGTCACCGACACCGGCGTGGGCATCGTCCCGGACGAACTGCCACACGTCTTCGAGCGGTTCCACCGGGTGCCGGGGGTGCGCTCGCGCAGCCACGAGGGCACCGGCATCGGGTTGGCGCTGGTCCGCGAGCTGGTCGAGATGCACGGCGGACGGGTCACCGTGACCAGCCAGGTGGACCGGGGCACCAGTTTCGTCGTCACGGTCCCGTTCGGCTTCGGGCACCTGCCGGCCGAGCGGGTGGCCGGGGCCGACGGCACCGAGCACGAGCCGCGGCAGGCCCCGCTCTTCGTCGCCGAGGCCGCTCGGTGGAGCGGCGGCCCCGACCCGGGCACACCCGCCGCGGCCCCGATCAGGACACCCGCCGGTCCCGGCCCCGTCACCACGCCTGTCGCCTCCCCGGCCGCCGTCTCCGCACCGCCGCACCCGGTCGCGGGCACGGCCGTCCCGGCCGGCCGCATCCTGGTCGTCGACGACAACCCGGACCTGCGGGAGCACGTCACCCGGCTGCTCGCGCCGACCTGGGAGGTGGTGACGGCCACCGACGGCGCCGACGCCCTGCGGCTGGCCACCGACACCACCTTCGACCTGGTGCTGACCGACGTGATGATGCCCCGGCTGGACGGCTACGGCCTGGTCGCCGCGCTGCGCGCGGACCCGCGTACCCGGTCCGTGCCGATCGTGCTGCTGTCGGCCCGTGCCGGCTCGGCCGCAGAGGTGGCCGGGCTGTCGGTCGGCGCCGACGACTACCTGACCAAGCCCTTCTCCGGGCAGGAGTTGATCGCCCGGGTCCGGGCCAACGTGGAACTCGGCCAGTTGCGCGGCCAGATCAACCGCAGGCTGCGGGCCCTCGCCGACGCGGCGGTCGCGGTGAACACCGCCCGCTCCACGGCCGACGTGCTCCAGGTCGCGGCCCGGCACGCGCTGAGCCTCGCCGAGGCCGGCCGGGTGGTGCTTTCCGCAGGCGGGACGCGCTACGAGGCCGACGGCGGTGGGGCCATCCCGGTCGAGCCGGCCTTCGTCCTGCCGTTGACCGGCGTCGCCGGCAAGCGGCTCGGCGAGCTGCGGGTGTGGCGGCCGGCCGCCGAGGACGCCGGCACCGACGAGGCCGCGTTGACCCAGCTCGCCCGGCTGGTCGGCGTACGCCTGGAGAACGCGCAGCTCTACGAGGCCGAACACCGGATCGCCACCACCCTGCAACACAGCCTGCTGCCCCGCACCCTGCCCCAGCTGCCCGGTGCCCTGGTGGCCAGCCGCTACCTGCCCGGAACGGCCGACGTCGAGGTCGGCGGCGACTGGTACGACGTGGTCGCCCGCGACGACGACGAACTCGTGCTGGTCATCGGCGACGTGGTCGGCAAGGGGGTGCCGGCGGCGGCCGCCATGGGCCAGCTCCGCAACGCGCTGCGCGCGTACGTGCTGGAGGGCTTCGACCCGGGCCAGTCGCTGACCCGACTCAACCGGCTGGTCGGGTCCACCGAGTCCCGCTCCTTCGCCACGGTGTTCTGCCTCTGGTTCAGCCCCCGCACGGGCCGCCTCCGGTACGCCAACGCCGGGCATCCCTGCCCGCTGCTGATCCGTGGCGACGACGTGGCGTTCCTGCACGAGGGTGCGCTCGGGCCACCGGTCGGCGCCATCCCCGGCACGGAGTACGGGACGGCCTCCGGCGAGCTGCGGCCCGGCGACCGTCTCCTGCTCTACACCGACGGCCTGATCGAGGACCGGCGAATCGGCATCGACGTCGCCCTGGCCCAACTGCGGGCCGACGCCACCCGGGCCGGAGACCACGTGGCGGACCTGGTCGACGCGGTCGTCGAGCGGGTCGCGGGCCGGCCCCGGCGCGACGATGTGGCGGTGCTCGCACTGGAGGCCGCCGAACTCGACCGTTTCGCGCTGCGGCTGCCCGCCGACCCCACCCGGCTGAGCGTGCTGCGCAAGCGGCTGGAGGACTTCCTCGTCGCGCACGGCGTGAGCGAGACGGACCTGTTCGACCTCACCGTGGCGGTCTCCGAGGCGGCAGCGAACGCCATCGAGCATCCGGTCGATCCGGTGGAACCGACCATCGGGATCGAGGTGACCGTGGAGGACCGCATGGTGGTGGCGACCGTGCGGGACACCGGGCGGTGGCGGGAGTCGACCGGGTCGGGCTTCCGGGGACGGGGTCTTTCGCTGATCCGGGCACTCGGGGAGCTGTCGGTCAGCCGTACCCCGGAGGGGACGCAGGTCACCCTGCGTCGACGGCTGCAATCCTGAGCCGGGGGCGCGCCGGCGGGCGGGTCAGGTGCGGGGTCAGCCGGAGTGCAGCCAGCGCTGCTCGCCCAGGCCGGCGATCTCCAGCACCCGGCTGACCTGCCGGGAGGGCAGCACCGTCAGCGCGTCCGGGTAGTGGCCGGCGAGCCGGACCACCGCCTGGATGGCCGCCGAGTCGAAGAAGGTCACCGCGCGCAGGTCGAGCGTCACCCGGGTGGCCGGCTCGCGCAGTACGGTCTGGAGCATGGTGTCGGCGGTCGCCATGTCGACCTCGCCGGTGACCACCACCCGGCGGTGATCACCGTCGGTCTCCGCGCTGGCGGAGAAGACGGGAGATGTTCCCCCTTGATCCACGCAGACACCTTGACACAGTGACCCTGGTGGGGCAACAACCGTCGGCCACGGACGGTGGTGGGGGTCACCGGGCGGTCGGCGATAGGCTTGCGGCATGACCGTCCGTGCGCCGTTGACCCCAGGAACGCTCTCTCCGTGGCGGCCGGTGCCCGCCCACATCGCGCGACCGGAGTACGTCGGCAAGAAGGCACCCCGGCCGTGGCAGGGGTCGCACGTGCAGACCCCGGAGACCGTCGAGAAGATGCGCGTGGCGGGGCGGATCGCCGCCCAGGCCGTGCAGCTGGCGGGGGAGCACTGCAAGCCCGGCGTGACCACGGACGAGATCGACCGGGTGGTGCACGAGTTCCTGATCGACAACGGCGCCTACCCGTCGACGCTGGGCTACAAGGGCTTCCCGAAGTCCTGCTGCACCAGCCTCAACGAGGTGATCTGCCACGGCATCCCCGACTCGACGGTGCTGGCCGACGGCGACATCATCAACGTCGACGTCACCGCGTACGTCGGCGGGGTGCACGGCGACACGGACGCGACCTTCTGTGTCGGTGAGGTCAGCGAGGAGGCCCGGCTGCTGGTCGAGCGGACCCACGAGGCGATGATGCGGGGCATCCGCGCCGTCGCCCCGGGCCGGCAGATCAACGTCATCGGCCGGGTCATCGAGTCGTACGCGAAGCGTTTCGGCTACGGCGTGGTGCGGGACTTCACCGGCCACGGCATCGGCGAGTCCTTCCACAGCGGGCTCTACGTGCCGCACTACGACAGCCCCCGCCCCACCGACGTGATGGAGCCGGGGATGACCTTCACCATCGAGCCGATGATCACTCTCGGCACCTACCAGTACGACCTCTGGGACGACGGTTGGACGGTGGTCACCAAGGACCGGAGGTGGACCGCCCAGTTCGAGCACACCGTCCTGGTGACCGAGGACGGCCACGAGATCCTGACGCTGCCGTGACCGACACCCCGGCCGCGCTGCGGGAGGCGCACCACGCGGACGTGTCCGGCGGCTGGCTGCGCCCGGCGGTCTTCGGCGCGATGGACGGCCTGGTCACCAACATCGCCCTGATCGCGGGCGTCGGCGGCGGCGGGGTCTCGCCGCGCAACATCGTGCTCACCGGTACGGCCGGCCTGGTCGCCGGTGCGATCTCGATGGCGCTCGGGGAGTACACGAGCGTCCGGTCGGCCAACGAGCAGCTCGCCGCCGAGGTGGCCAAGGAACGGCGCGAGCTGGAGCGTCATCCCGAGGCCGAGGCCCGGGAACTGGCCCAGCTCTGGGTCGCCCGCGGCCTGCCGGAGGATCTCGCCATCCAGGTCGCCGAGGCGGTTCGGGAGAACCCGGAGCAGGCCCTGCGGATGCACATCCAGGAGGAGTTGGGCGTCAACCCGGACGAGCAACCCGATCCGTGGACCGCGGCGTTCTCGTCGTTCCTCTGCTTCTCCGTCGGCGCGCTGGTACCGCTGCTGCCGTACCTGTTCGGCGCGACCAGCCTGGCCCTGGCCCTGGCGGTGGGCGGGCTCGGGCTCTTCGTCGCCGGTGCGGTCGTCTCCCGGTTCACCAACCGCCGGTGGTGGTCCGGCGGGCTGCGCCAGCTGCTGATGGGTGCCGCCGCCGCGGCGGCGACCTACCTGATCGGCGCGTTGATCGGCATCCAGGGCGGGCTCGGCTGACGGTCAGCCCGCCCGGGGTGCTCAGCCGTCGAGGAGGTCGTCGACGGTGCCGTCGACCGGGCGGCCCCGGGCGGTGAGTTCCGCGGACTGGCGGGCCAGCACCTCGCCCACCTCGGTCATGTCCGCCCCGGCCAGCCCGGTCCGCCGGACCGCGTCTCCCCGGTCCCGAAAGTAGGTGCGGCTGAGCAGGCCGTTCACCGTCGCTGCGGCCAACCGGGCCTCGCCGAGCATCAGCAGCGCCTGGTCCGTCTCGTACCACTCGGCGAGCCGGGCGGCCCGGGCGTGCGCGGCGCTGCCCCGGTACCAGGCCGTGCGGGCGGCCGTGGTGAACTCGGCCGGGCGGGCCCGGGCCAGCCGGCCGAGGTGCTCGTCGCGCAGGGTACGCAGCCACCCCGTCGGGTCGTGCAACGCCCGGGTGGTCACGCAGCGGTCGGCGGTCAGCGGCCACCGCGAGGTCAGCTGCCGGGCCTGGCGTAGGCGTTCCTCGGCGGCGACCACGGTCAGCTCGACCAGCACGCCGTCCACCCGGCGGGTGGTCGAGGGTGGCCCCGTGCCGGGCCGGTAGGTGACCACCAGCAGCCCGACCTCGCCGTCCCCGCCGCCGTCGTCGTCGCCGTGGGCCAGCGGGCCGTGCACGGCCACGGCGAGCACGTCGGCCGGGAAGCGCCGCCGCAGGGCCTCGTCGACGCGTTCGGCCACGGCCCACCGCGGATCGTCCCGGTGCTCCTGGACATCGTCCACGCCGACCACCCCGAGATCGCGCCACCGCCCACACCGTCGCCGGGAGTGACGACCCGGCCACCGCACACCCTAGTGCGGCCGTCCCGCTCGTCCGGTGTGCCGCGCCCGACGCGGCGAGCCGGCCGATCAGTCCAGGCGACGTTCCACCGGCAGCCGCGATCGGGTGAGCAGCGCCGCCCCGAGCATCGCCACCAGGGGTACCGCGACCAGTACGCCGAGGGTGAGCCAGGGGACCATGATCGGGTACGGCGTTTGGCTCGGCCAGGCGTCGGCGTACCGCTCGTTGGTGAAGGTCAGGATGATCCCCGCCGAGCCGAGGCCGGCGACGATGCCCAGTGCCGAGCCGAGCACGGCGATCACGCCGGCCTGGCAGAGCGACAGCAGGCGGCGCACGCCCGGACCGGCCCCGACCGCGGCGAGGGTGGACAGATCGACCCGGCCCTCGGCTGCGGCGAGGCCGGTGGCAATGCCCGCGGCACCCATGGTGACCAGCGCGGAGACCCCGGCCAGCAACAGCAGCACTGGCTGGTTGCCACCGAAGCCCCGGCTGTTCTCGAACTCCACCCCTACCGACCCGAGCGGGCGGAGTGCGGCGATGAACCGGTTCTGGCTGTCCCGCCCCGGCGGCTCGCCGGCGTCGATCGCCCAGCCGATCTGCCGGGTCGCGAGATCGAGCCGATCGGCCGCGGCCGGGGAGAGCAGTAGCCACTTCTCGGCGATTCCCGTGCTCAGCGCGTGACCGGGCACGGTCGCGCTGTCGGTGGTCCGCACCGCGTCCCCGGGGTTGCGCTGGATCCGGATGTCCAGTCGGCCGTCCTCCAGGTAGCGCGGGTCGGTCACCACCGCCCCACCGGCCCGCAGCATGGCTGTGGCGGCGGCGAGGTCGTCCGGGTCGGCCCCGGTGAGGATCGGCAGCGCCGCCCCGTTGTCCACGGCCACCCGGAGGTACGAGCCGTAGTAGTAGCTGTCGGCGAAGCCCTGACATCGGTGGTCGGACCGGGCCCGGCGCTGGTCGGCCGCGCTGAGCGGCTCGTCCGGCCGCCATGGGCAGGCCCGCTCGGCCGGCAACTCGGCCATCACGACGCAGGCGTCGAACTCCGGCCGGCACCCGGCCACGACCAGCGGGGCTATCGCACCGGCATCGAGGTGCTCGCGGGCCGGTCCGGCGATCTCGGCGAGGGTGGGCAGGGTGTCCGAGCCGAGATCGCCGCCGGCCGTGACCAGCACGGCCCGGTCCGGCAGGCTGGGCTGGTAGCGCTGGTCGTTGCGGGCGTCTTCGCTGGCCAGCAGGACCCCGAGGGCGACGCTGCCGGCGACCGCGGCCATCACCGCGGAGATGGCCGGCGCGGCCGAGGAGCGGTTGCGGCTGGCGTCGCGTACCGCGATCCGCGGTGCCAGCGGGAGGAACCGGCCGAGCCGGGCCAGCAGACCGATGAGCGTCGGGGTGGCGAAGACCAGGCCGAGTTCGCCCAGGACCAGCCCGGCGAGGATGATCGACTGCGAGGTCACCACCGCCCCGAGCGCGGCCACGCCGGCCCCACCGGTGGCCAGCAGCACGCCGATGGTCAGCCACCGGCGCCGGTGCGTGGGCGGTGTCCGCCGACCGGCGAGCCCGGCCACCACGTCCTGCCGGGCGGCCGTCCAGGCCGGCGCCAGCGCGGCCAGCACCCCGGCGAGCACCGCGACCAGCGCGATCACGGCGAGGGCCGCCGGCCAGACGCGGTACCCGCCGAACCGGTGCTGGAAGACGTACTGCTCGACCAGCGGCCGGGCGGCGAACGCCGTGGCCACGCCGAGCACGACCCCGGTCGCGGCGCCCACACAGCCCAGTACGACGCCGTCGGCGAGCACGACCCGGCGCAGCTGCCCGGCGTCACCACCGGCCACCGCGACCAGCGCGAGTTCCCGCCGCCGCCGCCGTACGCCGACGGCGAAGGCCGGGCCGACCAGCAGCACCACCTCGAGCAGGCCGAGCCCGCCGACCAGCACACCGGTGCCGACGTCCTCCGCGTCCAGTCCGGAGGGCATCGGCCCGGTGGGGGTGAACTGCTCCGTGGGTGGCGCGGGCACCCGGGCGCCGACCACGACACCGTGCTGGTTGAGGCGGTGGAAGAGTTCGTCGGTGACCGGTCCGGGTAGGTCGGCCAGGAACGTGGCTTCGGCATACGGTTCCGGCGGCGGCGCCCCGGCCGGATGCAGGGTGACCATCGGGGCCAGCTGCTCGGGTAGTTCGACCAGTCCGACGACAGTCCAGGTACGCGAGCCGTCTCCGGCAGTGATCGAATCGCCGATGTCGACCCGGAGGCTGCGCCGGGCGGCCAGGTTCACCGCGATCTCGTCGGCCGCGGCCGGTACCCGGCCGGCGTGGATCCGGGTGAGCCCCCGCCCGATCGGGTCGGTGAGGTCGATCACGGCGGCGGAGACGTCCTCACGGACCCGGTCCCCGTCCCGGGCGGTGAACGGCACCCAGCGGCGGATCGGGAGGAGCCGGCTGCCCGCCGGGAGCAGTTCGGTGACCTCGTCCGTGCTGACCTGCCCCGGGAACGGCTCGTCGGCCTCCTCCGAGGATGACCAGCCGTCCCCGGTGGGGCTCTGCGTCACGGGGGAGCGGGACACCACCCGCAGTTCCGCGTCGGCGGTCCCGAGCCGGCGCTCCAGGGTCTCGGCCTGAGTCAGCTCAGCCATGTCGATGCTGGCCGCGAGGAAGGTGAGGGCCAGCACGGGCAGGATGATCATCGCCAGCACCAGGGCGGTACGGCCGCGAGCCCGTCGCGCCTCCCGGCGGGCGATCCGCAGCGCGGCCCGCCACGACCCGACCGTCTCGGCCAGTCGTGCGCTCCGGAGTGGCGGTGGCGGCTCGCCGCTCACCGGCCGCTGCCGGCGAGCAGGGCCTCGACGCCCACCAGCGGGGCGGTCGAGTCGACCGTCACCCCGTCGCGCAGGAACACCACCCGGTCCGCCCAGGCGGCGTGGCGCGCCTCGTGGGTGACCAGTACCCCGGCGGCCCCCGCGTCGACCCGGCGGCGCAACAGCCGTAGCACCGCCTCGCCGGTCTGCGAGTCCAGCGCCCCGGTCGGCTCGTCGGCCAGCATGAGGCGACGCTCGCCGACCAACGCCCGGGCGATCGCGACGCGCTGCTGCTGGCCGCCGGAGAGCTGGTCCGGGAACCGGTCGCCCAGCTCCGACAGGCCCACCTCGGTCAGCGCCTCCAGCGCCAGCCGCCGAGCCCGGCGGACACCCGAACCGTCCAGTTCGAGGGGGAGTGCGACGTTCTCCACCGCGTTCAGACTGCCGATGAGGTTGAGGTTCTGGAAGATGTAGCCGATCCTCCGGCGACGCAGCCTAGCCAGACCGCGGCGGTTCAGCTCGTGCAGCGGCTGCCCCTCGACGCGCACCTCGCCGGCGGTCGGGCTGTCCAGCCCTCCGGCGAGGGTGAGCAGGGTGGACTTGCCGGAGCCGGAGGGGCCCATCACGGCGACCAGTTCGCCGGGCCGGACGACCAGGCTCACTCCGCGCAATGCGTGCACCGCGGCCGGCCCGGTGCCGTGGGTGCGGTGTACGTCACGCAGGTCGAGCACGGCCTCGGCGGGAACACCGGGCGTGGTGCCGGCGTCCGGCGGGGGCGTGGTGCCGTGGTCCGGAGCGGCCGGCACCGGCCCGCTGACCGCGCTCATCGTCGTGCCTCCTCACCGCTGCGGCCCACCGCCTCAGAGACGGGCGACGGGCCGGGGGCCGGGGGGCGGTGCCGCACCAGGCTGGTCTCGCAGTGGTCGAGCCAGCGCACCTCCGCCTCGGCCTGGAACACCATCGCGTCCAGCACCAGCCGCCACGGCAGGTCCTCGGGCCGGTCGCTGGCGTACTTCAACCGGGTCAACTCCTGCAACGCGCGCATGGTGGCGGTGCGCTGGGTCTGCACCACCGCGCGGACATCCACCCCGGGGGTGGTCAACGCCAACGCCAGCTTGATCGCCAGCTCGTCCCGGGGGCGGTCGGTCCGGCTGATCGGGGTGGCGAACCACAGCGCCAGGTCCGCCCGCCCGGCGTCGGTGATCTCGTACGGCCGCTGCCCGGCCTCGCTCTCCGGCAACGACCGCACCAGTCCGTCCCGCTCCAACCGGGACAGCGTGGTGTAGACCTGCCCGATGTTCAACGGCCAGGTCGAGCCGGTCGACTCCTCGAACGCGGCCCGTAACTGGTAGCCGTACATCTGGCCGCGTTCGAGCAGGGCGAGCAGGCCGTGGCGGATGGACATGGACCGGAGTATGCATACCTGGTATGCCGGCCGCAACCGGTGCGGTCGTGACCTTGCCTACGGTGGGCGGGGTTCAGCCGGGGCGGCCCGGGAATGGCACGGTCAGCGGGGTGATCCCGGCTTCGCGCCGCCAGCGCGTCGCCCGCACCGCGTACTCGACCAGAGCGGCCAGAGCACGATCCCGTTCGGCGCCGGTGCTGGCCGGCAGCGCCGCCCGCCAGAACGCCGCCGTCCGCTCCTCCACCTCCACCGCCAGCCTCAGCGCACTGGCCTTGTCGGTCACCGGGAAGGGCAGGGTGTATCCGGCCCGGTCCGGTGGCACGGTGCCGCCACTGTTGCTCAGCTGGACCACCAGGGCGTCCCGTCGGGTCCGGTGTGCGGCCTCCGCCTCGACGGCGGCCTTGCGTTGGGTGCCGGTGAGACGTACGCCGATCGGGCCGTACGCCCAGATGGCCGCGTACTCGGCGGTCAGTGCCCCGGCGAGTGCGTCGTCCGGGCTGGTCGGTGCGCTCATGACTCGCTCGCTCATGCCGGCACTCCGCTTCGCTGCGTGCCGTCATGAGGCACCACCCCACTGAGTTGATGATTCGCTCGCTGACGCTTGCTCATGCCGGCACTCCGCTTCGCTGCGTGCCGTCATGAGGCACCACCGCACTGAGTTGATGATTCACTCGCTGACGCTCGCTCATCGGAGCGCCTCCAGGTGGGTGGCGCGGGCGGCGGCGATCGAGCCGAGCAACGCGGCCCGCTCGGCCGGCGCTGCGGCACACGCCTGGGTCGCCGTGTCCCGGCCGGCGCGCTCGGCCTTGCGTAGCGCGGTCAGGGTGGTGGCCTGGTCCGCCGGCGGGCCGCTGGACGGCGATGCGGTCGGGGTGGCGGTGCCGGACGGAGCCGGGGTGCCGATCACGCGGGTGAGTTCCGTGGCGTGCGCCTCGTGCGCCTCGGCGAGCGGAACGAGCCGGGCGGACAGGTCGGGGTGGGCGGTAGCGGCCGCCCGCAGCCCCGCCGCGAGCCGCAGGGACTCTTCGACCAGCGGGGCGAGCGGGTCCGGCGTCGGGGGATCTTCGCGGTCGAAGAGGCCGCAGCCGGTCAGCGGCGCGGCGGCCCCGCCGAGCGCCAGCAGCGCGCCGGCCCGTAGCACCGTGCGCCGGGAGAGCGGGGACGGTTCGTCCCGCCGAGTCGTTGTTCTGCCCATCGCCACCGGACAAGTCAACACCATCACCGGGGCCCCTGTACGGCGGTGGCGTCGGTGCGCCGCTCGGGCCGTCCTCCCCCCGGCGCGTTACGCTCTGCGCAGCCACCGGCGCGTCCGCACCGGTGGCGTGCCGGCATGGCGTGCCGGCGAGCAGCGGAAGGGTCCTTCAGATGACGCAGCGTGGCCGTGCCACCAGAACGACGGGGCGACCCCGTGGCGGCCAGGCTCCGCGAGGCGGCCAGGCTCCCCGGGGTGACCTCGCCGCCCGCCGGGAGCGGCTGCGCGGCGTGATCGCACCGGTGGTCGACGGCGCCGGCTACGACCTGGAGGATCTGTCCGTCTCCCGGGCCGGGCGCCGGCACGTGGTACGCGTGATCGTCGATGCCGATGGCGGGATCAACCTGGACGCGGTGGCTGATGTCTCCCGGGCGGTCTCGGCGGCGCTGGACGCGGCCGAGGAGAGCGGCGGGGACATCGTCGCCGGGGAGTACCAGCTGGAGGTCAGCTCTCCGGGCGTGGACCGCCCGCTGACCCTGCCCCGGCACTGGCGGCGTAACGTCGGCCGGCTGGTCCGGGTGACCGTCCGGGGCGCGGGGGCACCCGCTGGGCAACCGGGTGGTGAGCGGCCGGCGGGCGACCGGCAGGTCACCGGACGGGTGGTCGCCGCCGACGACGAGCGCGTGGTGCTGGAGACCGACGCCGAGCACGCGGAGTGGGCCTACGACGATCTCGGCCCGGGCCGGGTGCAGGTCGAGTTCAGCCGCCTCGACGAACTGCCCGATTCAGAAGACGTCGACGACGATGACGATGACGATGTGGAGGACGAGGAGAGGTGAACATCGACCTCGCGGCGCTGCGCGCACTCGAGCGCGAGCGGGAGATCCCGTTCGACACGATCCTCGCGGCGATCGAGACCGCGCTGCTGACCGCGTACCGGCACACCGAGGGCGCCGAACCGCACGCCCGGGTGGAGATCGACCGCAAGAGCGGCGTGGCGCTGGTCTACGCCCAGGAGATGAGCCCCGAGGGCGCCGTGGTGCGGGAGTGGGACGACACCCCGCACGACTTCGGCCGGATCGCCGCCATGACCGCCAAGCAGGTGATCCTGCAGCGGCTGCGGGAGGCCACCGACGAGGTGCACTTCGGCGAGTACGTCGGTCGTGACGGTGACCTGGTTACCGGGGTGGTGCAGGCGCACGAGGCGCGGGCCGAGAAGGGCATCGTCACCGTCGACCTGGGCAAGCTGGAGGGCGTGCTGCCGCAGTCCGAGCAGGTGCCCGGCGAGCGGTACACGCACGGCGAGCGCATCCGCAGCGTGGTGGTGCACGTGGCGAAGGGAATGCGCGGCCCACAGATCACGTTGTCCCGGACGCACCCGAATCTGGTGAAGAAGCTCTTCGCCCTGGAGGTGCCGGAGATCGCCGACGGCACGGTCGAGATCAGTGCCATCGCGCGTGAGGCTGGTCACCGTACGAAGATCGCGGTGCGTTCCACCGCACCCGGGGTCAACGCCAAGGGCGCCTGCATCGGGCCGATGGGGCAGCGGGTCCGGGCGGTGATGAGCGAACTGCACGGCGAGAAGATCGACATCATCGACTGGTCGGACGATCCGGCCGCCTTTGTCGGCAACGCGCTCTCGCCGGCCAAGGCGCTTCGGGTCGAGGTGGTCGACCTGGCCAACCGCGCGGCCCGGGTGACCGTCCCGGATTTCCAGCTTTCGCTGGCGATCGGGCGGGAAGGGCAGAATGCCCGGCTTGCCGCCCGACTGACCGGTTGGCGGATCGACATCCGGTCGGATGCGGAACAGGCTGGTTCGGGTGGTCGGTCCGGAGCTGATCACGTCCGGGAGCCGGGCGGAGCGGTCTCGGGCAGCTAGGGGTAGACTTCCAGCAGTGGTACGACGCGCGCTGCCGGAGCGCACCTGTGTGGGTTGCCGACGGCGTGCGCCGGCCGGTGAACTGCTGCGGATCGTCGCGGTCGGCGACGGGGCTGGGATCAGCCTCCGACCCGATCCGGCCCGCAGAATGCCGGGTCGGGGAGCGAACATGCACCCGGATCCGGCCTGCTTCGCGCAGGCGGTGCGGCGTCGCGCCTTCGGGCGTGCGCTGCGTGTCGCCGGGGTTCCGGATGACGGTGCCCTCGCGGATTACCTGACGCGCCAACCACCACGTCCGGTCACCCGACCGGGCGAGGGTCGCTAGCAAGGTAGGACGACCAAGATGAGCACACGATGAAGTCCCAGAAATGATCAGGCTTCAAGTGCACGAGTGAGGTCGCTGCGGGTGCTGCCCGCACGACCTCGGAGTGAGGAGTGCAGTGGCAGGCAAGGCCCGCGTACACGAGCTTGCGAAAGAGCTCGGGGTCGAAAGCAAGACCGTTCTCGCCAAGCTGAAGGAAATGGGCGAGTTCGTGAAGTCCGCGTCGAGCACCGTCGAGGCGCCCGTCGCCCGTCGGCTGCGTAACGCCTTCGTCGCCTCCGGCGGGGCTGCTGCCCCGTCGGCTCCGCCGTCGGCCGCGCCGGCACCAGTGGCGGCACCGACCCCGCCGCCGACCCCCGGCGAGCCCCGGATCGCCGCCAAGCCGACGCCACCCCGGCGTCCGGCGGTGCCCGGGCCGAAGCCGAAGGCCCCGGTGCCCGGTCCGCCGGCTCCGGCGGCCCCGGTCGCCAAGCCGGCGAGTGCCCACGACATCGAGGTAGCCGCCGCCGAGGCGCGTGCCGCCGCGCTGAAGGCCGAGCAGGAGGCCGCGGTCAAGGCCGCGCAGGCCGCCCGCCAGCAGCAGCGCGACAACGTCCGCCGGGAGCCCCCGGCCGAGGGTGGTGCCCGTCCGGGGCCCCGTCCGGGTCCCGGCAACATGCCGCCCCGCCCGGGTTCCCCGGCCGCGGGTCGTCCGGCCGGGCCCGCCCCGGGTCCGGGTGGCCGGCAGGGTCGCCCGCCGGCGCGTGGCGCCGGTAACAACCCGTTCGGCATCCAGGGCAGCCAGCAGCAGCGGCCGCCGGCCGCCGGTGCCGGTGGTCCCCGGCCGAGCCCGGCGTCGATGCCGCCGCGGCCCAGCCCCGCCTCGATGCCGCCGCGGCCCAGCCCGGCGTCGATGCCGAGCCAGCGTCCCGGTCGTCCGGGTGGCCCGGGTGCGGGTCGTCCCGGCGGTGGCGCCGGCCGTCCGGGCGGTGGCGGTGGCGGTGGCTACCGTGGCGGTCCTGGTGGTGGCGCCGGCGGTGGCGGTGGCTACCGTGGCGGTCCTGGTGGCGGCGGTGGCGGTGGCTACCGTGGCGGTCCCGGTGGCGGCGGCGGTGGCGCCGGCGCTGGCGGTGGCTTCCGTCCGGGTGCGCCGGCCGGTGGCGGCGGGCGTCCGGGTGGCGGTGGCCGTGGCCGTGGCGGCGGTGCCGCGGGTGCCTTCGGGCGTCCGGGTGGCAAGCCGACCCGTGGTCGCAAGTCCAAGAAGCAGCGCAGACAGGAGTTCGACAACCTGTCGGCCCCGACCATGAGCTCGGGTGCTCCCCGGGGTCAGGGGCAGACGGTCCGGCTCTCCCGGGGCGCCTCGCTGTCGGACTTCGCCGACAAGATCAACGCCAACCCGGGTTCGCTGGTCCAGGAGATGTTCAACCTGGGCGAGATGGTCACCGCGACCCAGTCGTGCTCCGACGACACCCTGCTGCTGCTGGGTGAGCACCTTGGCTTCAACGTGCAGATCGTCAGCCCGGAGGACGAGGATCGCGAGCTGCTCGCGCAGTTCAACATCGACCTCGACGCCGAGGTGGCGGAGGACCGTCTGGTCAGCCGGGCCCCGGTGGTGACCGTCATGGGTCACGTCGACCACGGTAAGACCAAGCTGCTCGACGCGATCCGCAAGGCGAACGTCGTGGCGGGCGAGGCCGGTGGCATCACCCAGCACATCGGCGCCTACCAGGTCCACGTCCCACACGAGGGCGAGGACCGGGCGGTGACCTTCATCGACACCCCGGGTCACGAGGCGTTCACCGCCATGCGTGCCCGTGGTGCCCAGGTCACCGACATCGTGATCCTGGTGGTGGCGGCCGACGACGGTGTGATGCCACAGACCATCGAGGCGCTCAACCACGCCAAGGCGGCGGACGTGCCGATCGTGGTCGCGGTCAACAAGGTCGACAAGCCGGAGGCCAACCCGGACAAGGTCCGCCAGCAGCTGACCGAGTACGGCCTGGTCGCCGAGGAGTACGGCGGCGAGACCATGTTCGTCAATGTGGCCGCGAAGCCCGGTATCGGCATCGAGGACCTCCTCGAGGCGGTGCTGCTCACCGCCGACGCGTCGCTGGAGCTGACCGCTCCGACCGACGGGCCGGCGCAGGGTGTGGCCATCGAGGCGCACCTGGACAAGGGTCGCGGCGCGGTGGCGACGGTGCTGGTGCAGAAGGGCACCCTGCGGGCGGGCGACTCGATCGTCGCCGGTGGGGCGCACGGCCGGGTCCGGGCGATGCTCGACGAGAATGGCAACCAGGTGACCGAGGCCGGTCCGGCGCGTCCGGTCATGGTTCTCGGTCTGACCGCGGTGCCGGGCGCGGGCGACACCTTCCTCGCCGCGGCGGACGACCGTACGGTGCGGCAGATCGCCGAGCAGCGTCAGGCACGGCGGCGGGCGGCGGCGTTCGCCAACTCCCGTGGCCGGGCCACCCTTGAGACGCTCATGGAGCAGCTCAAGGAGGGCGAGAAGACGTCGCTCAACCTCATCCTCAAGGGTGACGTCTCCGGTTCGGTGGAGGCCCTGGAGGACGCGCTGTTCAACCTCGACATCCCCGAGGAGGTCCAGCTCAAGGTCCTCGACCGGGGGGTCGGCGCGATCACCGAGAGCAACGTCATGCTCGCGAGTGCCTCGTCCGAGCCGGTCACGATCATCGGCTTCAACGTGCGGGCCTCCAACAAGGTCCGCGAGATGGCCGACCGCGAGGGCGTGGAGATCCGGTACTACACCGTCATCTACCAGGCCATCGAGGAGATCGAGGCGGCGCTCAAGGGTCTGCTCAAGCCGGAGTACGAGGAGGTCGAGCTCGGCACCGCGGAGATCCGCGACGTGTTCCGCTCGTCCAAGATCGGCAACATCTCCGGCTGCATCGTCCGGTCGGGTGTCATCCGGCGCAACGCGAAGGCGCGCCTGCTGCGCGACGGCACGGTCGTGGCGGACAACCTCACGATCAGCTCGCTCAAGCGGTTCAAGGACGACGCGACGGAGGTCCGGGAGGGCTTCGAGTGCGGTCTGACCCTGGGTGGTTACAACAACGTCCAGGTCGGCGACGTGATCGAGACCTTCGAGATGCGGGAGAAGGTTCGCGCCTGATCCTGCGGTGACGCACTGGTCAAGGGGTTTACGCCGGTCGGCGTAAACCCCTTGATCATGTGGGGTGGGGTGCGGGTAGTGTCCGCAGCGATGTACACCGCAACCGCAGTATTCGACCTGCTGCTGCCGGGCGACTCCCGGTCGCTCAAGGCCAAGAGGTCGTACGTACGGCCGATCGTGGCGGCGCTGCGCCGCTTCGAGGTGTCGGCCGCTGAAGTGGGGGCGCTCGACCTGCACGGACGGGCGGAGATAGGAGTGGCGGTCGTGGCCGCCGAGGCGGCGCACGCCCGCGAGGTGCTCGACTCCTGCGAGCGTCTGGTGGCCGGGCGGCCGGAGATCGAACTGCTCTCGGTGCGCCGCCGGCTGCACGGCGAGGACGAGTGACCGGTGGTGGGCGCCGCCACCTGCCGCCCCGCGCGACGGGGCGAGGGGCGCGGGTAGGGTTCGAGGTGTTGGGGTCGGTGCGGGCTCCGGTGACGCCGGCGTCGCCGGCCCGGGCCGGCAGCGGGACGCCGTGGAGGTGGCGGAAATGACGGATCCGGCCAAGGTACGCCGGCACGCGGAGCGGGTGCGTGAACTGGTCGCGTCGGTGGTGCGGAGCCAGATCAAGGACCCGCGGCTCGGCATGATCACGATCACGGACGCCCGGATCA
This sequence comes from Micromonosporaceae bacterium KJ-029, assembly GCA_005402585.1. Classification (GTDB taxonomy): domain Bacteria; phylum Actinomycetota; class Actinomycetes; order Mycobacteriales; family Micromonosporaceae; genus Micromonospora. The sequence continues at coordinate 132,683 of BIFP01000072.1, forward strand.
CCGCCGACCTGCGCGACGCCACGGTCTTCTACACCGTGCTGGGTGACGCGGCGGCCCAGGCGGGCACCGCCGCGGCGCTGGACAGCGCCAAGGGGATGCTGCGCAGCACCGTCGGCAAGGCCCTCGGGCTGCGCCACTCGCCGACCCTGACCTTCGTCCTGGACGACGTACAGGACCAGGTCAAGCACATCGACGAGCTGCTGGCCGCGGCCCGTAACGCCGACGCCGAGGTGCAGCGCCTCGCGGCCAAGGCCGAGTACGCCGGCGAGGCCCAGCCGTACCGGCTCGAAGACGCCGACGAGGCCGAGGAGGCCGAGGAGGCCGAGGACGGCGAGGCCGACGATGCCCGGGGCGGGGACCGGCGGTGACCGCCCACCCCGGCGGCGCCCTGACCGAGGCGACCCCGGTCGGCTCGGCTCCCGCCGAACCCGCCGGCCTGGCGTCGACGGCTGCTGGCCGCCCCGCCGGGCCGACCGAGGCCGACTGGGCTGCCGCCGTCGCGGCCGTGCGCCAGCTGCCGCCCGACGGCCGCGTGCTGCTGATCTGCCACGTCAACCCGGACGGCGACGCGCTGGGCAGCATGCTCGGCTTCGGGCTCGGTCTGCGTCGACTCGGCGTACGCCGGCTGCAGGCGACCTTTCCCGGCCCGCCGGAGGTACCCGAGCCGTTCCGTGGCCTGCCCGGGCTGGAGCTGCTGGTGCCGGCGGCCGATGCTGACCCGGCGCCGGACCTGGTCATCTGCTTCGACGCGGCGAGCGATTCGCGGCTCGGCGACCTGGCCGACCGGCTGACCGGCACCGGTACGGCGCTGGTGCTCGACCACCACGCCTCCAACGCCGGCTTCGGCGACGTCAACCTGGTCGACCCGGCCGCGGCGGCGACCTCGGTGGTCGCGGAGGAACTGCTGGCCCGACTCGGTGTCACGTTGGACGCCGGCATCGCCGAGTGCCTGTACGTGGCGTTGAGCACCGACACCGGTTCGTTCCGGTTCGACGCGACCACCCCGGCGGTGCACGAGATGGCGGCCCGCCTGCTGGCCACGGGAATCCGCCCGGGTGACATCTCCCGGAGGGTCTTCGACAGCCGCCCCTTCGGCGCGGTGCGGCTCTTCGGCGAGGTGCTCGGCCGGGCCCGGCTGGAGCCGGCCGCCGCCGCCGGGCGCGGCCTGGTCTGGACCTACGCGACCCAGGACGACCTGGCCCGGCACGACCAGCGGCCGTACGTGCTGGAGGCCCTGATCGATCCGGTCCGGTGCACCGCCGAGGCGGACGTGAGCTGTGTGCTCAAACAGACCGGGCCGGTCGAGTGGGCGGTGTCCCTGCGCAGCAAGGGCGCGGTGGACGTGAGCCGAGTGGCCGTCGCGCTGGGGGGCGGTGGGCACCGGCTCGCCGCCGGCTTCACCGCCAAGGGGACGGTCGACGAGGTGGTCGACCGGATCCGGGCCGAGCTGGCCGGGCCCGCCGCGGGGGGTGGCCTCGACCCGCAGGGGTGATCTCAGGGTCGACTCCGGGCAGCGGGGACGTTTCGGTCTCTGGACAGGACGGGGAGAATCGGATGATGGAGCAGCCCCACGATCTCACCGTCGAGGCCCCCCGCACCTGGGAACGTCCGGTCGTCTCCGTGCCGGTGCTCGTCGCCCTGTCCCTGGTCGGCGGTCGCTTCCCGTCCTTCTCCACCGAAGCCAACCTGTACGTGTTCGGCGCCGGCGGGGTGCTGATCTGGCTTGGCCTGACCAACCGGGTGCCGCGCCGGCCGGCGCCGCGGCGGCTGAGTTCGGGTGCGGTCTGGTGGACGCTGCCGGTGGTGGTCTTCGGGGTCTTCGAGGGGGCCACCTTCTTCGCGGCGGTCGGCGACGACTTCCCCACCTTCTCCCTGCTGGCCGATCCGCTGCTGGAGGACCGTCTGGTCCGCTCCGCCGGCTGGCTGGTGTGGCTGTCGGCGTTCTGGGGGCTGGTGCGGCGATGATGCGGGCACTGGCGATCGGTGGGTTCCTGGTCGGGCTGGCGCTGTTCGCGCTGGTCGAGTGGCTGGCCCGGCGTGAGGGGTCGCGGATCCCGACCCTCGGCGAGGTCTGCGCCTACGTGATGCGGTACGAGGTGGGCCCGGTCCCGGTCGGTCGGATCGGGCTGTTCGGCTTCTGGTGGTGGGTCGGCTGGCACTTCCTGGCCCGGTGACGGGGAAGCGACGGGTCCAGATGGCGGGAACAGCGCGCAACATGTGGACCTGAACGATAGCTTGGGAATCGGCCGGCGCCGCTTTCGGCGCAGGTCAGGGGCGGCGGAGCCATACCCGGCTGCGCCTCCCTCCAGGGTCGACCGACCCGGGCCACCACGCCGCCCACCCACCGCTCCGGTGACCCCGGAGAAGTGTGCCGGGCGCCTCGTAACACCGCCCGTGACGCGCCGTCGCGCCTGGCGGCGCGCGCCCTGGAAGGGGTCCACCATGCCCGCCAACCCCAAGCCCGAGACCACCGACGAGGCCCGCGAACAGGCCCGCCGCGCCCTGCAGACCTCGATGGACACCCGTCAGTGACCGTACGCGACCGGCGGTGACGCCGAGCCGCCCCGCGCGTACGGCGTCACCGCCCGCCGGCCCGTCCTCCGCTCGTCCGTACGTACGACGGAGTTCTTCGGTGGGTAAGTAGCGCACAACCTTGCTCCCCTTACTCTGCGCGTGCCACCATCGGCGGCGATGAGCCAGCCCACCGCCACCACCGACCGGGTCGCCTCGCCGCGCCGGATCGCCGCCCTCGCCCTGCCGGCCCTCGTGGTCCTCGCCGCCGAGCCGCTCTACGTTCTCGTCGACACCGCGGTCGTCGGCCATCTGGGCCGCGTTCCGCTGGCCGCCGTGGCGGTCGGTGGCACGGTGATGACCCTCACCGCCTGGCTGGGCACCGTGGTCGCGTACGGCACGACCGGCCGGGCGGCCCGCCGTTTCGGGGCGGGTGACCGGGCCGCCGCGGTGGCCGAAGGCGTACAGGCGTCCTGGCTGGCTCTCGGCGTGGGGTTACTGGTCGTCATCGGCATGCAGTTCGGCGGTGGCGCACTGGCCGGGGCCCTGGCCGGGGGCGGTGAGGTCGGCGTCGCCGCCGCCGAGTGGCTGCGGGTCGCCGCCTTCGGCGCACCGGGCCTACTGCTCGCCGCCGCCGGGAACGGCTGGCTGCGCGGAGTGCAGGACACCCGCCGGCCGTTGGCCTTCGTGGTCGGCCCCAACCTGCTCTCCGCGGTGCTGTGTCCGGTGCTGGTCTATCCGGTGGGCATGGGACTGATCGGCTCGGCGGTGGCGAACGTGATCGCGCAGACCCTCTCCGGCGTCCTCTTCGCCGCCGCCCTGGTGGCCGAGCGGGTGGCGCTGCGCCCGCGCCCGCGGGTGATCCGCCAGCAACTGGTGCTCAGCCGTGACCTGCTCATCCGGGGGGTTGCCTTCCAGGCCAGCTTCCTGTCCGCCACGGCGGTCGCGGCGCGGTTCGGCGCCGCTGCGGTCGGCGCCCACCAGATCGCCGTGCAGCTCTGGTTCTTCGCGGCGCTGGTGCTCGACGCGCTGGCCATCGCCGCGCAGGCGTTGGTCGGGGCCGCGCTGGGTGCCGGCGACGAAGTGGGGGCCCGGGCGCTGGCCCGGCGGATCGGCCGGCTCGGCGCCGCCTGCGGTACGGCGTTCGCCCTGCTCGCGGCGGCCGGTGCCGGGGTCGTTCCGGCCTGGTTCAGCCCCGACTCGGCGGTCCGGGAACAGGCGCTGGTGGCCTGGCCCTGGTTCGCCGCGATGCTACCCCTGGCCGGGGTGGTGTTCGCCCTCGACGGCGTGCTGATCGGTGCTGGTGACGTCCGTTACCTGCGTAACCTCACCATCGCCGGCGCGCTGGGCGGATTCCTGCCGGCGATCTGGCTCGCTTACGCCTTCGATCTCGGTCTCGGCGGCATCTGGGCCGGCCTGATGCTGTTCACCGTGATCCGCCTGGTCGCCCTGCTGCTGCGGCTGCGTACCGGCGCCTGGGCGGTGACCGGCGCGGTCCGGAGCGAGCCTCGCGCCGGTGCCGCCGCGTGATCAGGCCTGGCTGTAGAGACCGTAGGCGAACATCACCATGACCAGGATCACCACGAAGGAGACCAACATGGCGAGGATCTTGACCGTGTTCGGAAAGCGCTGGTAGAGGCGCTGCCGCCGTTGCCAGGCCCACCAGCGGCGCCGCAGCCATCCGGCGCCGGGCAGGGCGGCCATGGCATCGGCCACCCGGACGCCCAGGGTGCGCCTCGGCGGGGGTGGGTCGAGCATCCAGTCGGGCAACGTGGGCGGTCGGTCGGGTGTCCGCAGGCGTACCGGCTCCGCGGGTCGCCGGGCGCCCGCGGACTGGCCGTTCGTGGTCATCTCGTTCTCCCCGTGGTCGGCTGCCGCGCGGTGGATCCGACGCCGGCGGGCTCATGGTGGCAGGGGCCTGCCACGACCTACATCCCGTTTTCGGGCCGGACGTCCGGTGAACAGTCGGCCGGACGGGTCTGGCAGGCTTGCGCGTCGTGAGCACAGACGGTCTGATCGTGGTGGACAAGCCGGGCGGCATGACGTCGCACGACGTGGTGGCGCGGATTCGCCGACTCGCGCGTACCCGCCGGGTCGGCCACGGCGGCACCCTCGACCCGATGGCGACCGGGGTGCTGGTGATCGGCGTGGGCCGGGCCACCCGGCTGCTGACGTACGTGATCGGCGCGGACAAGAGCTACACCGCCACGATCCGGCTCGGTCAGGCCACCGTCACCGACGACGCGGAGGGCGACGTGATCACCACCACGCCCGCCGGCACCGTCACCGACGAGGCGATCCGGGCGGCACTGGCCACGTTGACCGGTGAGATCGACCAGGTGCCCAGCGCGGTCAGCGCCATCAAGATCGACGGGCAGCGGGCCTACAAGCGGGTGCGCGAGGGGGAGACCGTCGCCCTGCCGGCCCGGCGGGTCACCGTTTCCCGGCTGGACGTGCTGGCGATCCGGCGCGAGCAGCCCGACGTGGTGGATGTCGACGTCGACGTGGCCTGCTCCACCGGCACGTACATCCGGGCGATCGCCCGCGACGCGGGCCTGGCGCTGCGGGTCGGCGGGCACCTGACCGCGCTGCGGCGTACCGCGGTGGGTGGGTTCACCCTGGCCGAGGCCGCCAGCCTCGACGACCTGGAGGGGCGCGCGCCCGAGGTGGTGGACCTGCCGCTCGCGGTCGCGGCCGACCGGTTCTTCCCGCGTCGCGACGCCACCGCCGACGAGGCGAAGGTGCTGTCCCACGGCGGCCCGCTGGACGCGGTCGGCCTCGTCGGGCCGTACGCGGTCTTCGATCCGGCCGGCGGGCTGATCGCTATCGTCAGCGAGCGGGCCGGCCGGGCCCGCGCGGAGATCGTGCTCGCCCCGGCCTGAGAGGCTGTCGGGGAAACTGCGGGGCGAGCGGAGGAGCAGCAACATGCAGCGGTGGCGGGGGTACGACGCGGCGCCCGGTGGCTGGGGACGGTCGGTCGTGACCATCGGTGTCTTCGACGGTGTGCACAAGGGGCACCAGGCGACGATCGGGCACGCCGTCGCCCGCGCCCGCGAGCTGGGCCTGCAGTCGGTGGTGGTCACCTTCGACCCGCACCCGGCCGAGGTGGTCCGGCCCGGTTCCCATCCCACGGTGCTCACCGAGCCGGCCCGGAAGGCGGAGTTGATCGAGGCTCTCGGGGCGGACGTGCTCTGTGTGGTGCCGTTCACTCCCGAGTTCTCCCGGCTGTCCGCCGAGGCGTTCGTGCACGACGTGCTGGTGGAGCATCTGCACGCGGCACAGGTGGTGGTCGGCGACAACTTCCGGTTCGGGCACCGGGCGGCCGGGGACGTGGCGCTGCTGGAGCGGCTCGGCCGTACGTTCGGCTTCGCCGTCGAGGGTGCCCCGCTGGTGGCCGAGGCCGGCACGGTCTTCTCCTCGACGTACATCCGCTCCTGCGTCGACGCCGGTGACGTGGGAGCGGCGGCGGCCGCGTTGGGGCGCCCGCACCGGCTGGAGGGTGTGGTGGTCCGGGGTGACCAGCGCGGCCGTGAGCTGGGCTTTCCGACGGCGAACCTGCTCTGCCACCGGTACGCCGCCGTCCCCGCCGACGGCATCTACGCCGCCTGGATGATTCCCAGGGGGCAGCGGCAGCGCCTCGCCGCGGCCGTGTCGATCGGCACGAACCCGACCTTCTCCGGCCGGGAGCGCCGGGTCGAGGCGTACGCCCTGGACTTCGACGGTGACCTGTACGGGGAGCGGCTCGCCCTGGACTTCGTGGCGCACCTGCGCGGGCAGGTCCGGTTCGACTCGGTCGAGCCGCTGGTGGCGCAGATCGCCGAGGACGTGGAGCGGACCCGCCGGGCGCTGGCCTGAGGGCCTTGTCCGGATGATCCGGACGGGGTGGTGTACCGTGGGGGAGACGTCGGCTGGCCGACGTGGGGCCTCGCATGCCTGCTCGACGCCGCGGGTGCGAGGGCCGTCCGTCGCCGGTGCCTGAGCCCGGCCCGACGGACCAGCATCGAATCAACCCACTGGAACAGGGAGAACATGGCGCTCGACCAGCAAGCCAAGGCCAAGATCCGCGAAGAGTACGCGACCGTCGAGGGCGACACCGGTTCGCCCGAGGTGCAGGTCGCGGTCCTCACCAAGCGGATCGCCGACCTCACCGAGCACCTGAAGGTACACAAGCACGACCACCACAGCCGCCGTGGGCTGCTGCTGCTGGTCGGCCGCCGCCGTCGGTTGCTCAACTACGTCCAGAAGAAGGACATCAACCGCTACCGGTCGCTCATCGAGCGACTCGGTCTGCGCCGGTGACGTGACGGGGGAGTGGCCGATCGGGCCGCTCCCCCGTTGGCGTACCACCCGAGACACGGGCCGCGATCACCCAGACAAGGGGAGCCGTCGGCGTACCGGTCTCCGGTAGTGGCCTCCGGACAACCCCGGCATCGCGCCGGCGGTCCCGGGCGCTTCGATCGAAGACCGGCCGTCCGTACAACTCCCGCGTCGTGGCCCCCGATGCGAAGGAGCACGACAGCACCATGACCGAGACCAAACTCGGCACCGAATCCCGTACCGCAGTGATCGACAACGGGTCGTTCGGCACCCGTGAGATCACCTTCTCCACCGGCCGGCTGGCCCGGCAGGCCGCCGGTTCCGTCACCGCCCAGCTCGGCGAGACGGTCGTCCTCTCCGCCACCACCGCCGGCAAGCAGCCGAAGGAGCAGTTCGACTTCTTCCCGCTGACCGTCGACGTCGAGGAGCGGATGTACGCCGCGGGCCGCATCCCTGGCTCGTTCTTCCGCCGCGAGGGCCGGCCCAGCGAGGACGCCATCCTCACCTGCCGCCTGATCGACCGGCCGCTGCGCCCGTCGTTCGTCAAGGGCCTGCGCAACGAGGTCCAGGTCGTCGAGACCGTCCTCGCGCTCGACCCGCAGCACCCGTACGACGTGGTGGCCATCAACGCCGCCTCGATGTCGACCAAGCTCTCCGGCCTGCCGTTCTCCGGCCCGATCGGGGCCACCCGGATGGCGCACGTCGACGGCCAGTGGGTCGCCTTCCCGACCTACGAGGAGCTGGCTCGGGCCACCTTCGATATGGTGGTGGCCGGCCGGGCCCTGGCCGACGGCGACGTCGCGATCATGATGGTCGAGGCCGAGGCCACCGACCACACCGTGAGCCTGGTTGCCGCCGGGGCCGCCGCCCCGACCGAGGAGGTCGTGGCCAGCGGCCTGGAGGCCGCCAAGCCGGCCATCCGTGAGCTGTGCCGGGCGCAGAGCGAGCTGGCCGAGGTCGCCGCCAAGCCGGTCGCCGAGTTCCCGGTCTTCCTGGACTACCAGGACGACGCGTACGACGCGGTCGCCGAGCTGGCCCGCGCCGACGTCGCCGAGGCCCTCCAGATCGCCGGCAAGGCCGCCCGCGAGGAGGCCCTGGACGCGGTGAAGGCCCGCGTGCAGGAGGAGCTCGGCCCGCGCTTCGAGGGCCGGGAGAAGGAACTCTCCGCCGCCTTCCGCTCGCTGACCAAGTCCGAGGTACGCAGCCGGGTGCTGCGCGAGCAGGTCCGCATCGACGGCCGTGGCCCGCGCGACATCCGCCCGCTGACCGCCGAGGTCGGCGTGCTGCCCCGAGTACACGGCTCGGCGCTGTTCGAGCGCGGCGAGACCCAGATCCTGGGCGTCACCACGCTCAACATGCTGCGGATGGAGCAGGCGCTGGACACCCTCTCCCCGGAGAAGTCCAAGCGCTACATGCACAACTACAACTTCCCGCCGTACTCCACCGGTGAGACCGGCCGGGTCGGCTCGCCGAAGCGCCGCGAGATCGGGCACGGCGCGCTGGCCGAGCGGGCGCTGATCCCGGTGCTGCCCTCGCGCGAGGAGTTCCCGTACGCCATCCGGCAGGTCTCCGAGGCGCTCGGCTCCAACGGCTCCACCTCGATGGGTTCGGTCTGCGCCTCGACGCTGGGCCTGCTCAGCGCCGGTGTGCCGCTGAAGGCGCCGGTGGCCGGTATCGCCATGGGCCTCATCTCCGACGAGGTCGACGGCAAGACCCAGTACGTGACGCTGACCGACATCCTCGGTGCCGAGGACGCGTTCGGCGACATGGACTTCAAGGTCGCCGGCACCCGTGACTTCGTCACCGCGCTGCAGCTCGACACCAAGCTCGACGGCATCCCGTCCGACGTGCTGGCCGCCGCGCTCCAGCAGGCCCACGAGGCCCGGCAGACCATCCTCGACGTGATGCAGCGGGCGATCGAGGCGCCGGCCGAGATGTCCGACTACGCGCCGCGGGTCACCACCGTGAAGATCCCGGTCGACAAGATCGGCATGGTGATCGGTCCGAAGGGCCAGACCATCAACGCCATCCAGGACGAGACCGGCGCCGAGATCTCCATCGAGGACGACGGCACCATCTACGTCGGCGCCACCAACGGCCCGTCGGCGCAGGCCGCGGTCGAGCGGATCAACGCGATCGCCAACCCGACCCTGCCCAAGGTCGGCGACCGCTTCCTGGGCACCGTGGTCAAGACCGCGCCGTTCGGTGCGTTCGTCTCGCTGCTGCCGGGCCGCGACGGCCTGCTGCACATCTCCAAGGTGGGCGACGGCAAGCGGGTCGAGAAGGTCGAGGACTTCCTCAACGTCGGCGACAGGGTCGAGGTCGAGATCGCGGACATCGACCAGCGCGGCAAGATCTACCTGGACAAGGTCCGCCCGGAGGGCGCCGAGGCGCCGGCCGGTGAGGCCGCCGGCGAGGAGCGGCCGGCCGGCCGCGACCGCGGCGACCGCGGCCCGCGGGACCGGGGCGACCGCGAGCGCGGTGGCGACCGGGGTGGCCGTGGCCCCGAGCGGGGCGAGGGCGGCGAGGGCGGCGGCGAGTCGCGCCCGCGGCGCCGCACCCGGCACAGCTGATCCCAGACAGCCGTACTGATCCGCTGACCGGCCGGGCGACCACGTCGCCCGGCCGGTTCGTGACCAACCACCCCCTGGTCGTACTGCGTGACGATCACCCCTCGTCGTACTGGAAGCAGGTTGCCGTGAGTCGGACCCGGCGTTCGTTCTTCCCCTCGGATCGACGGGGGGTGACGTCGCCCGGTGCGAGCCGGCACGCCGCCGCGACCGTCCGGTCCGCCAGCGGGTCGGCCCGGGCGGTGACCAGGACGCTGAGCGACGACCCGTTGGGCGGTACGGTGCGCCGCACCGTGCTGCCCAGCGGGCTGCGGGTGCTGACCGAGGCGATCCCGACGATGCGCAGCGTCTCGTTCGGCATCTGGGTGGCGGTCGGCTCGCGGGACGAGACCGGGCCGCAGGCCGGCGCCGCGCACTTCCTGGAGCACCTGCTGTTCAAGGGCACCCACAAGCGGGGCGCGCTGGAGATCTCCTCGGCGATCGAGGCGGTCGGCGGGGAGACCAATGCCTTCACCACGAAGGAATACACCTGCTACTACGCTCGGGTGCTGGACGAGGACCTGCCGCTGGCCATCGACGTGATGTGCGACCTGGTCGCCGACTCGGTGCTGGAACCGGCCGACGTCGAGACCGAGCGGGGCGTGATCCTCGAAGAGATCGCCATGCACGACGACGAGCCCGGCGACGAGGTGCACGACCTGTTCGCCCGGGCCGTCTACGGTGACCACCCGCTGGGCCGGCTGATCTCGGGCACCGCGGACACGGTCACCCCGATGAGCCGTCGCCAGATCCAGAGCTTCTACCGGCGCCGCTACGTCGCGCCGCAGATCGTCGTCGCCGCCGCCGGCAACCTCGACCACACGGCGGTGGTCCGGCTGGTCCGGCAGGCGCTGCGGGGCACCCCGCTGGACACCGATCCCGGCACGCCCGCGCCGTACCGGCCGGCCACCCCGGCGGTACGCACCCGAGCCGCCACCACGCTGGTGGAGGCCAAGGAGACCGAGCAGGCGCACGTCGTCCTCGGCTGCCCGGGCATCGACCGGCTCGACGAGCGCCGCTTCGCCCTCGGTGTGCTCAACAACGTCCTGGGCGGCGGCATGTCGAGCCGGCTGTTCCAGGAGATCCGCGAGCGTCGGGGCCTGGCCTACTCGGTCTACTCGTACGCCAGCCAGTACGCCGACAGCGGCCTGTTCGGCGTCTACGCCGGCTGCGCCCCGAGCCGGGTCGACGAGGTGCTGGAGCTGACCCGGGCCGAGCTGGCACGGACCGCCGCGCACGGCATCACCGAGGCCGAACTGGCCCGGGGCAAGGGGATGAGCAAGGGCTCGTTCGTGCTCGGGCTGGAGGACACCGGCTCGCGGATGAGCCGGCTGGCCAAGGGTGAGCTGCTCTACGGCGACCTGATGCCGGTCAACGAACTGCTCGACCGGGTCGACGCGATCACCCTGGACGACGTCAACTCCCTCGCCGCCGACCTGCTCAGCCGCCCGATGTCGCTGGCCGTCGTCGGCCCCTTCGACGAGTCCGCCTTCTCCGTCTGACCTCGATCGGCACGGTTACGGGATCGACTCCGGTCGCTCACCTTCGGTAGACTCCGGCGGTCGGACGACGAGCTACGGGGGCCCGGTGGACGTGCGCATCGCGGTGGCGGGCGGCGACGAGCTGACCGAGTTGGAATCGCTGCAGGAATGGCTCGCCGACAGCGCGGAGCTCCGCGGCCGCGTCACGGCGTGCGAACTGCCCCCGCCACGGGGCGCGCTCGGGCCGGTGCTCGACGCGATCCTGGTGGCCCTCGCCCCCGGCAGCGTGGCGACCGCCGTGGCGACCGCCCTGGTCAGCTGGCTGCGGCACCGGGCCGGCGCGGTACGGGTCGAGATCGAGCTGCCGGACGGCAGACGGCTCACGCTGGCCGCCGACCGGGTCCGCGAGCTGAGCGACGCGCAGCTGCGCGGGCAACTGGCCGACCTGCTCACCACGCTCGAGCCGGCCCCCGACAGTGGCCCGGCCCCCGACGGTGGCCCGGCCGGTGGCCGGGTGGCCCGGAGCGAGGCGGATGGCTGACCTCACCGGCCGGGGCGTCCGGGTCCTGGTGATCGGCACCGAGACCCACCACGGTGACGCGCTGCCCTCGGTGCCGGTGGTCGGGCGTACCTTCACCGCGCTGGTCGACCGGCTGACCGCACGGTGCCGGGTGCCGGCCGGGCAGTTGCGTCTGGTGCACGACCCGCCCGACGCGCTCACCATCGCCCGGGCGGTCAGCGATGCGGCGCAGCAGGCCTCGACCGTGCTGCTGATCTATTTCGTCGGCCACGGCCTGCGCGGACCGGGTGGCGAGCTCTACCTGGCGGCCAGTGGCACCGATCGGCTCACCCCCGGGCTCGCCGCGCACCAGGCTTACCCGGTCGCGGAGCTGCGCGAGGCGCTGATCACCTGCCGTGCCCCGTCCGTGGTGGTGGTGCTGGACTGCTGCTTTTCCGGCCGGGCCCGGCTCGATCCGCCGGTCGCCGATCCGGTCGCCGGTCTCCCTCCGGTGCACGGGGTGTACCTGCTGAGCTCCGCGGAGCAGCTCGCGGCGGCCGACCCGGATCGCGAGCACACCGCCTTCACCGGCGAGCTGATCAGGCTCCTCGATGCGGGCAATCCGTCCGGCGGGCCGCTGCTGACCCTCGACGACGCGTACCATCACCTCTTCGACGCGTTGCGGGCACAGGGCGCACCTCTGCCCCGCCGCCAGGAGGCCGGGCACGCCGGCCGACTCGTCCTCGCCGACAACCCGGCCCACCGACCGGTGACCGACGCCGCCGGAGAACCCGTCGCCCAGTCCGCCGGACCGAGCCCGTACCGCAGTCTGGAGCCGTTCCGGGAGCAGGACGCCGACGTGTTTTTCGGCCGGGAGCCGGCCGTCGCCGCGCTGGCCGCCGAGGCGGCACGCCGGCTGGTCGACCCGGCGCCGCTGCTGGTGCTCGGACCGTCGGGCAGCGGCAAGACCTCACTGCTGCACGCCGGCCTGCTGGCCCGCGTACGCCGGGACGGGCTGACCACCGGCGACGGCGACACGGTGTGGCCGGTGATCCTGCCGGTGTTGACCCCGGGCGCGGCGCCGCTCGCGGCGCTGGCTCGGGCTCTCGGCGGTGACCGACCGGTGGCGGCGGACCGGTTGGCGCAGCTGCCCGAGGTTGCGGCCGAACTGCTCGACGCGTACCTCGACCCGCCGGGTCGCCCGGCGCTGATCCTCGTCGACCAGTTGGAGGAGCTGTTCACGCTGGGCGCCGGCGACGCGTTCCGGGCGGCCTTCGTCGGCTGCCTCGCGGCGCTGGCAGCGCCCCGCGCGGACGGCCATCCCCGGGCCGTTGTGGTGGCGGCCCTGCGGGCCGACTTCTACGGCCCGGCCAGCGAGGATCCGGCCTTCGCCGGGCTGCTGGCCGGCCCCCGGGTGGTGGTCGGGCCGATGAGCGCCACCGAGCTGCGCCGCACGATCGACGGCCCGGCGGAGCGGGCCGGGCTGGAGATCGGGGACGGTCTGGCCGAGTTGGTGTTGCACGAACTGGGCCTCGACCGGCCCCGCGGGCCGGAGCCGGGTGCGCTGCCGCTGCTGTCCCACGTGCTCTGGGAGACCTGGCGCCGGCGCGTGGGCAACCGGCTGAGCGTCGCCGGCTACCGGGACAGCGGCGGCCTCAACGGGGCGATCGCCAAGACCGCCGACGACACCTACGATCAACTCGACTCGCCAGCGCAGGCCGCCGCCCGGCGACTGCTGCTGCGGCTCACCCGGGTCAGCGAGGACGGCACGGACACCGCCCGGCCGGTGCCGCGTACCGAACTCCTCGCCGGGCTGGGCGCCGCCGCCCCGGTGGTGCTGGAGCGGCTCGCCACCCGGCGGCTGGTCGGCATCGAGCCGGACGGGATGGTCCGGATCAGTCACGAGACCCTGCTGCACGCCTGGCCCCGGCTGCGGGAGTGGGTCAACGCGGACCGGGCCCGGCTGGTGGCCCGCCAGCAGCTCGCCGACGCCGCCCAGGTCTGGCAGGCGGGTGGGCGGGACCGGAGCGACCTGTTGTCCGGGGCGCGACTGGCGGCCACCCGGAACGCGCTACCCGAGGACGAGGACGGCCGGCTCGGCCCGGTGGAGCGGGCGTTCCTGACCCGGAGCGTCCGGCTGCGCCGGCTGCGCCGCGCCACGGTCGCCGTGGTCGCGGTGCTCCTGGTACTCCTCGGCTCGGGCGCCCTGGTGGCGGTGCAGCAACGGGCCCGGGCGGAACGGCTGGACGCGCAGATCGCTTCCCGCCGATTGGCCGCGCAGGCCGGTGCGATGCGGTCGAGCCGGCCGGAGGCGGCGTTGGCGCTCAGCCTGACCGCGTACCGTACCGCCGCGACGGCGGAGGCCCGGCAGGCGCTGTACGCCTCTTACGCCGAGCCACGCCCGGTCCCGCTGACCGGCCACCAGAAAGCGGTCTTCAACCTGGCATATACCCCGGACGGCCGTACCCTGGTCAGCTCCGCGCACGACCGCAGCATCCGGCTGTGGGACGTCTCGGATCCGCGCCATCCGGTCCCGCGCGGCGTCATTCCGCGCAGCGGCAGCACCACTATCGCGCTCAGCCCCGACGGCCGGCTACTGGTCGCCGGCTCTCCCGAGACGTTCGGCGTGTGGGACATCACCGATCCGGCCAATCCTGTGGAGCGGGCCACCGTGCGCGTTCCGCGGTCGGTCACCTACACGGTGGCCGTGGCCCCGGACGGCCGGACCGTGGCCACCGGCGGCGACCACGGCACCCTGCGGCTCTGGGACATTGGCGACCCGGCCCGCCCGAGCCTGGCCGGCACCCGCACGGTAGACGTGACCGAGCTCGGCGGGGTGGCGTTCAGCCGGGACGGGCGTACCCTGGCCGCCGCCCATCTGATCCCCGAGGGCAGTCAGCAGGGTGGCAAGGTGACCCTCTGGGACGTCCGGGATCCGCGCCAGCCCGCCCGGCTGGCCGAACTGCCGGTGCCGAGCGCCACCACGGTCGCGTTCGGTCCGGTGGGCGCGGTGCTGGTCAGTGGTGGCGCGGGCGGCGTTGTCCGGGCGTGGGACGTGTCCGACCCGCGGCGGCCACGGTCGCTGCGGGATCCGATCCTGAGCGACCCGGCCCACGCCGGCTCGATCTTCTCGCTCGCCTTCCGGTCTGACGGCATGTTCGCCACCGCCAGCCTCACCGGCGAGGTGAACATCTGGAAGATCGAGCAGAGCAGTGCCAACAGCTCGGTCGACCGCTGGGCCACCCTGGCCGGGGCAGAGCCGAGCCGGGCGGTGGCCTTCCGGCCGGACGGGCGCGGCCTCGCCAACGGCACCGACAGCGGCACTATCCGGGTCTGGTCGCCCACCGCTCCCGTGCTGACCGGCGACCTCAAAACGCTAGGCTCCGAGGCGCCGGGCAGCGCGTTCGGGTTCGAGGGCCGGTACGTAGTCACGAATGTTGCCCGCGACGCTCCGGTCGGCGCCCGGCTCTGGGACGTCGGGGCCCGGCCGCCCGTACTGGCCGCGCAACTGCCGGCGGGCTGGCACGCCGCGGTCTTTCTGCCCGACGACCGGACGATGATCAGCCAGAACGCGGACTTCAACGCGGTTCGGCTCTGGGACGTCTCCGATCCGCGCCGGCCGGTGCCCGCGGCCGACCTGACCCGGCCCGGCCCGGCCGACGGCGACTTCCGGGTGGTGGCCAGCCCGGACGGCCGTCATCTCGCGCTCGGGAACAGTCTGCAGCGGACAATCCGGCTGGTTGATGTCCGTGACCCTCGTGAGCCGGTCGAGACGGGCCGGTTCGACAACCTCGAGCCCGCCCGGCACCTGTGGTTTCTCGACGGCGGCGTGCTGGCGGTCTGGGGCGCCGAGGACATCCAACTCTGGGACGTGCGGGACCGGCAGCATCCGGTCCGTGCCGGCGTGCTCGTCGGCGCGGCCAGCCAGGGTGGCCTGCTCTACGAGCGCTCCCGCAAGGTCGCGTTCATCGACGAGCACGACCCGGCCACGAATCAGGCCCGCACCCGGCTGTGGGATCTCGCCGACCCGTATCTGCCCCAGCGGGCCGGCGCGATCGACCTGGACCGGCCCACCGCTGGCGTGATGGTCACCGATCCGCACACGGTGGCCGTCGACACAGACACCGGCACCGTGCAGTCCTGGGACATCAGCGACCTCGACCACCCGGTCGTCGGCGCGGCCCTCACCAGCGACGCCACCCTGCGCGACCTCGACCTCAGCCCGGACAAGAAGACCCTGGTCGGCACCTCCACCTCCGTCTTCTCCGGCGCCTTCGAACTCTGGCGGCGGGACGATCCAACCGGCCTGTTCACCCCGTTCGCCACCGTGCCGGGCATGTTCGCCGAGTTCGCCCCGGACGGCCGGGCGGTGCTGGGCCAACTCGGCGGGCCCGGGCCGTCGAGCGTGTTCGCTCCGGACGGCGGGGTGTTCATCTGGGACCTCGACCCGGACCGGATCTACCGGGACCTGTGCGCCGCGCCGCCGGCCCCGTTGTCCGCCGCCGAGTGGCGGCGCTACTTTCCCGGCCTGTCCCGGCGCCAGCCCTGCCCGTAACCGCCCTCGGGTGGCGCACCACCCGAGGGCGGAAGGCGTGCCGACAGCAGCGGGTGTCGACGTCCCGATTGGGATAGGTTGTGGCCCGTGACTGACGAGCAGGAGATGGGCGTCGCCGAGTCGATCCGGGTCGGTGTGCTGGGCGCCCGGGGCCGGATGGGCGTCGAGGTGTGCAAGGCCGTCGACGGGGCCGCCGACATGGAGTTGGTGGCGATGGTCGACCAGGGCGACTGGTTGTTCAACGCCTCGGACGCCGGTGCGGAGGTGGTCGTCGACTTCACCACCCCGGACGTGGTCATGGACAACCTGCACTGGTGCATCGACCAGGGCATCAACGCCGTGGTCGGCACCACCGGCTTCACCGAGCAGCGGCTGGAGCGGGTGCGTGGCTGGCTCGCGCGCAAGCCCGGGGTGGGTGTGGTGATCGCCCCGAACTTCGGCATCGGCGCGGTGCTGATGATGCAGTTCGCCGCCCGCGCGGCCCGGCACTTCGAGTCGGTCGAGATCGTCGAGCAGCACCACCCGCGCAAGCTCGACGCGCCCAGCGGCACCGCCACGCACACCGCTCGCCTGATCGCGGCGGCCCGCGCCGAGGCCGGGTTGGGCCCGGTACCGGACGCCACCAAGGACGAAATCGTCGGCGCCCGGGGCGCCGACATCGACGGGGTACGCGTGCACGCGGTCCGGGCCACCGGGCTGGTCGCGCACCAGGAGGTGCTGTTCGGCACCACCGGCGAGACGCTGACCATCCGGCACGACTCGTACGACCGGGTCTCGTTCATGCCCGGCGTGCTGCTCGCGGTCCGCGCGGTGCGCAACCGCCCCGGCCTGACCCTCGGCCTGGACCCCCTGCTCGACTAGCGCGTCCGCGGGGCCGGCCGGGGTCGCTCAGCCGGCCTCGGACGGCTCGGTGGGGACGGCGACGTGCAGGCGCAGCTGGGGCACGAGCATGTCGTCCACGTCCAGCGCGCGTCCCGCGCCGTCGGGCTCCCACCCGGCACCGGTGAGGAACTTCCGGGATGCCTCGTCGCCCTCGAACACCCAGCCCACCGCCCGGGTGAAGCCGGACTCCCGCCACAGGTCGACGCTGGCGGCGAGCAGCCGGCTACCGTGCCCACGCCGGCCCCAGCGCGGCTCGACCAGCAGGTCCGTCACCGCGACCACGTCCGGGCCGAGGGCTTCGGCCGGCTCGTTCGGGGCCAGCGCCTCGGCATCGACCGGACCGGAGGCGGCGAACCCCACCAGATACGATTGCTCGGCCTGCTCGACGGCGACCAGCACCCGATGGGTGTCGCCGGGTGGCTGGCGTACCGCGGCGTCCCAGCGCCGGGCGAGCCACGCCTCGTCGAGGTTGTCCAGCACATGCCTGGGCAGGAGCCGCCGGTAGGCGACCCGCCAGGTCGCGAGCTGAATGCGTGCGATCTCGCCGGCGTCCTCCGGACGCGCCGGGCGGACGTACCCGAGAGCCATGGAACGACAGCCTACGCAGGGCGAGGGAGGCGACGTTGGCGCAGGGTGCCAGGCGGACGGTCGGGCAGGTCGCCACGGTGATCGTGCTCGCTGTCGCGGTGGCCGCGTTCCTGTCCGTGGCGGCCGTCCGGCACGGCTACTTCGACCTGCAGGTCTACCGGGGCGCGCTGGTCTGGTGGGCGCACGGTGGCGGAGAGCTCTACGACTACCTCCGGCCCGCCACCCAGTACGGCTTCACCTACCCGCCGTTCGCCGCCCTGGTGATGCTGCCGATGGCGTACCTGTCCTGGCACGGGGCGATCGCGGTGAGCGTGGCCGCCGGCGTGGTGACCAGCGCGGTGCTGATCTGGTGGCTGCTGGATCCGGTGTCGCGGCGGGCCGGCTGGACCCGCTGGTTCGCCTTCGCGGTGGCGCTCTGCCTCGTCGCCGCGTTCGAACCGATGCGCGAGACCATCAACTTCGGCCAGGTCAACACGCTGCTGCTGTTCCTGGTCGCGGTGGACCTGCTCCGGTTGCTGCCGCACGGCAGCCGGTGGGCCGGGGTCGGCATCGGCCTGGCCACTGCGATCAAGCTCACCCCGGGCATCTTCATCGTCTACCTGCTGGTGACCCGCCGCTGGCGGGCCGCGGTGATCGCGTCGGGCACCGCGGCCGGGGCGACGGTGCTCGCCGCCGCGCTGTTCCCGGACGCCTCCCGGGAGTTCTGGACCAGCGCGTTGTGGAACACCGGCCGGGTCGGTGAGCTGGCCTTCGTCTCCAACCAGTCGCTGCGCGGCGTGGTGGCCCGGCTCGACCCGCAGCACCCCAGCACGCTGGCCTGGCTGGTGCTGGTCGCCGCGACTGTGGCGTTGTGGGCGTGGCGCTCCCGGGCCGCCTCCTCGGCCGGCGACGAGGCCACCGGCCTGGCGCTGACCGGCGCGGTGATGTGCCTGGTCAGCCCGGTCACCTGGGTGCATCACCTGGTCTGGCTGCTGCCGGGGTTGCTGCTGCTGGTGGACAACGGCATGGCCGCGCCGCCGCGCGGCCGCCGGCGCCGCGCCCTGCTGGTCGCCGCGACCGTCGGGTACGGCTTCCTGATCAGCCGGATCGTCTGGGCGTGGGAGAACGACTTCACCGGCGTCGACGGCTTTCTGGGCAGCAACACCTACGTCTGGATCAGCCTGGCGCTGCTGGCCTTCCTGCCGGTGCGGCACGCCGTCCCGTCCGTGCGGCCGGCGGGGTCAGCCGGCGAGCCGGCCGGTGTAGCGCACCTCGACCAGCCCGATCGGTTGTCGCCCGCCGGACAGCGGCACCGGATAGGTCGACTGCTCACCGTCCGGTGACAGCCCGGCCCGCTGGTAGAACCGGCGGGCCCGGTGGTTGTCCGCGAGCACCCACACCCGGTACTCCGTCCAGCCGCGTTCCAGCAGGCCGGCGCGGGCCGCCGAGAACAGCGCACGGGCGGTGCCGTCGCCCCAGTGGGCGGGCGTGACGTAGATCGCCAACACCTCGCCGTACCTCGGGTCGAGGTCGCCGCGGTCCTGGTTGTTGCGGTACGGACCGAACGTGGTGAACCCGGCGAGCCCGCCGTCAACCTCGGCGAGCAGGGTGGTGAAGGGGTGGTCCGGGTCGGCGGTGCCGAGGTCGCGGCGGCGCTGCGCCCAGGCGACCGGGTTGAGCCGATGCAGCACCTCGTCCGGCATGATCCCGGCGTACCCGGCCTGCCAGCCGCTCACATGCACCCGGGCGATCGCCTCGGCGTCGGCGGCTTCCTCACGGCGGATGGTGGGCATGACTCCAGTTCTAGGCGGCGACGGGCGGCGGGTCCAGCGTCCGCACCGAATGTCGTACGGCTGGCGTAGCCTGCCTGCGATGGTCGCACCGGAATCGCTCTCGCTCGCCCAGGCCCGGCGGATCGCGCTGGCCGCGCAGGGCTTCGCCGACCCGGCACCCAGCGGGGCGCCCACCCGCCGGCACCTGCGCCGGGTGCTCGACCGGGTCGGGTTGATCCAGATGGATTCGGTCAACGTGCTGCAACGGGCGCACTACCTGCCGCTCTACAGCCGCGTCGGGCCGTACCCGACCACGCTGCTCGACACCGCCGCCTACCGCCGCCCCCGCGACCTCTTCGAGTACTGGGGGCACGAGGCGTCGCTGGTGCCGGTCGGCCTGCACCCGGCGCTGCGCTGGCGGATGGCGCGGGCGCACGCCGACTCCTGGGGCGGGATGCGCCGCATCGCGCAGGAACAGCCCGCGCTGGTGGCCTGGGTACGCGACGAGGTGGCCGCCCGGGGTCCGCTGACCGTGGCCGAGATCGAGCACGACGCGCCCCGGCAGACCGGCAACTGGGGGTGGAACTGGTCGGATGTGAAGCGGGCGCTGGAATACCTCTTCTGGGCCGGCGAGGTGTCCGCGGCCGAGCGCACCACCTCCTTCGCCCGCCGCTACGACCTGCCCGAGCGGGTGCTGCCGGCCGAGGTCCTCGACGCGCCCACGCCGACCGACGCCGAGGCGTACCGCACGCTGGTGGGCATCGCCGCGCGGTCGCTCGGGGTGGCCGCGGAGCCGGAGCTTCGCGACTACTTCCGCCTACCGGTGGCCGGGGCCCGACAGGCCATCGCCGAGCTGGTCGAGGCGGGCGAGCTGCGGCCGGTCACCGTGCAGGGCTGGCGGCAGCCGGCCTGGTTGCACGCGCAGGCCCGGCTGCCGCGCTGGGTACGCGGCAACACCCTGGTGAGCCCGTTCGACCCGCTGGTCTGGGAACGCGGCCGCACCGAGCGGCTCTTCGACTTCAACTACCGGATCGAGATCTACGTCCCGGCGCCGCAGCGGGTCCACGGCTACTACGTGCTGCCGTTCCGGCAGGGCGAGCGGTTCACCGCCCGGGTCGACCTGAAGGCCGACCGCAAGGCCGGGGTGCTGCTGGTGCCGGCCGCCTGGGCCGAGCCGGGCGCCGACCCGGGCGAGACCGCGATGGCGCTCGCCGCCGAGCTGTACCGGCTGGCCGGCTGGCTCGGCCTCGACGCGGTGGCGCCGCCGGCCGCCGGTGACCTCGCGGCCCCGCTGGCCGCCGCGCTGGTGGGTGTGGCCGGTGTACGGTGAGCCTCGTGACGAGCGTTGACCGATCGGCCGCCCAGCCGCACCCGCCCGCCGATGCACCGGTCACGCCCACTGCTCCGGCGCCGGTCGCGCCGGACGCCTCGACACCACCCACCGGAGCCCAGCCCGACGGGGTACTGCCGGGCGGGGTGCAGCCTGACGGGGCGGTGCTGAGCGGGGCGCAGCCAGGCGGAGCACTGCCGCACGGGGCGGTGGCGGCCGAGTGGCCGGCGGGTCACCCCGGGGCCTACCCGGTGACCGAACCCGACCGGCTCACCCGGTTCGTGGCCCGGCTCTACGACCGCACGCCGCGCTGGGTGGTGCCGCTGGCCGCGGTCGGCTGCGTCGCCGCCGGCATCGGGTACACGTTGCTCAGCGATCCCACCCGCTCGGCGCCGGACGCCATGCCGACCTGCCTGCTCAAGCTGACCACCGGCCTCGACTGCCCGGGCTGCGGCGGCACCCGTGCCCTCTGGTACGTGCTGCACGCCGACCTCCCGGCCGCGGCGCGGCACCACTTCCTCTTCGTCTTCGCGCTGCCCTTCCTGGCGTACTTCTTCGTCGCCTGGGCCGGCAAGCAGGCGTTCGGTTGGCGCCTGCCCGAGCTGCGGATCAGCCCGAAGCTGATCAGCGGGTTCCTGGCCGCCTGGATGGTCTTCTCGGTGGCCCGCAACCTCCCCTGGCCCCCGTTCACCGCCCTCTACGTCTGACTTCCGGCCCTTTCCGTCTGGCCGATCGGTGACCGAGCTTGCAACGGGGCGAGCCTGACTTGGGTCGGCGGAGGCGTCCCGCTACAGTCGCGGCATGCCGGAGATGGTGCAGCCCCAGGTCAAGTTGATCGCGTGGACCCACTTCGACCCGCCGGAGGACGTGCCGTGGTCGACCGACGCCGACGGGGGGCAGGCGCTCGCGGAGTTCGCCGGGCGAGCCTGCTACCAGAGCTGGAAGAAGCCGAACCCGGCCACCGCCACCAACGCCGGCTACCTGGCGCACATCCTGGAGGTCGGTCACCTCTCCGTGCTGGAGCACGGGTCGGTGAGCTTCTACTTCACCGGGGTGTCCCGGTCGTTCACCCACGAGCTGATCCGGCACCGGCACTTCTCGTACTCCCAGCTGTCCCAGCGGTACGTGCCGGAGCGGGACGCGGCGATGGTCGAGCCGAGGGTGATCGCCGAGGATCCGGAGCTGCACAAGCGGTTCGTCGAGGCGGCCGAGGCGAGCGTCCGGGCGTACAACGAGCTGCTGGAGGGCCTCGAACGGCACTTCGCCGACGAACCCAACCCGACGCTGCGGCGCAAGCAGGCCCGCCAGGCGGCCCGTGCGGTGCTGCCGAACGCCACCGAGACCCGCATCGTGGTGACGGGCAACTACCGGGCCTGGCGGCACTTCATCGCGATGCGTGCCACCGAGCACGCCGACGTGGAGATCCGCGAACTGGCGGTGGAGTGCCTGCGGCAGTTGCAGCGGGTCGCGCCGAACGTTTTCGCCGACTTCGCCATCTCGACCCTTGCCGACGGCACCCAGGTGGCGGCGAGCCCGCACGCCGCGGCATCCTGAGCTGGCGAAAGCGCGCACGCCCAGGGGGCGTGTGCCCTTCCCCGGCGGCTGTCCGCC
Organism: Micromonosporaceae bacterium KJ-029; assembly: GCA_005402585.1. GTDB lineage: Bacteria > Actinomycetota > Actinomycetes > Mycobacteriales > Micromonosporaceae > Micromonospora. The sequence continues at coordinate 154,817 of BIFP01000072.1, forward strand.
GGCCGTCCGCTAGGTTGTCACCATGACGCACGACCACCTTGACACCCCGGTCCGGGCGGCGTCCCGTCCCTTCGGCCGGGTGCTCACGGCCATGGTGACGCCGTTCACCGCCGACGGCGCGCTCGACCTCGACGGCGCCGCGCGCCTGGCGAACCACCTCGTGGTGGAGCAGGGGGCCGACGCGTTGGTGGTCAACGGAACCACCGGCGAGTCGCCGACCACCACCGACGCGGAGAAGGAGCGCCTGATCCGGACCGTGGTGGAGGCCATCGGCGACCGGGCCCGGGTGGTGGCGGGGGTGGGCACCAACGACACCCGGCACACCATCGAGCTGGCCGCCGCGGCGGAGAAGGCCGGCGCGCACGGGCTCCTGGTGGTCACCCCGTACTACAACAAGCCGCCGCAGGCCGGGCTGCTGCGTCATTTCACCGCCGTGGCGGACGCGACCGGGCTGCCGATGATGCTCTACGACATCCCGCATCGCTCCGGCGTGCCGATCGAGACCGAGACGTTGGTCCGGCTCGCCGAGCACGGCCGGATCGTGGCAGTGAAGGACGCCAAGGGCGACCTGACCGCTACCAGTTGGGTCACCAGCCGCACCGACCTGGCGTTCTACAGCGGTGAGGACGCGCTCACCCTGCCGGCGCTGGCCGTCGGCTCGGTCGGCGTGGTCGGCACCTCGACCCACTTCACCGGTGCCGAGACCAAGCGGATGATCGAGGCGTACGACGCGGGAGACACCGCGACCGCGCTGGCCCTGCACCGTCGGCTGCTGCCGCTGTTCACGGGCATCTTCCGTACCCAGGGCGTGATCCTGGTCAAGGCCGGCCTGGCCGCCCAGGGACTGCCGTCCGGGCCGGTCCGGCCGCCGCTGGTGGACGCCACCGATGGCCAGGTCGGCCAGCTGCGCGCCGACTGCGCGGCGGCGGGCCTGCCGCTCCCCGAATGATCAAACGATACGACGGACGCCGGATGACGGCGTCGCAGAATGAGGTGAACGCGTGACCGAGGCGCACAACGAGGAGGCCCAACTTCCCCCGCCGCTGCCGGAGGGCGGACTGCGGATCATTCCGCTCGGCGGGCTCGGCGCCATTGGTCGGAACATGACCGTCTTCGAGTTTGACGGGAAACTGCTGATCGTCGACTGCGGTGTGCTCTTCCCCGACGTGGAGCAGCCCGGCGTCGACCTGATCCTGCCCGACTTCGGTCCCATCCTCGACCGGCTCGACGACATTCAGGCGATCGTGCTGACCCACGGCCACGAGGACCACATCGGTGCCGTGCCGTACCTGCTCGCCCACAAGTCCGACATCCCGCTGGTCGGTTCGCAGTTCACCCTCGCGCTGGTCGAGGCGAAGCTGGCCGAGCGGCGGATCCAGCCGTACACGCTGACCGTGCGGGAGGGCGGCCGGGAACGGCTCGGCCCGTTCGAGTGCGAGTTCTTCGCCGTCAACCACTCGATCCCGGACGCGCTCGCGGTGGCCATCCGTACGCCGGCCGGGCTGGTGCTGCACACCGGCGACTTCAAGATGGACCAGCTCCCGCTGGACGGCCGGATCACCGACCTGGCGGGCTTCGCCCGGCTCGGCGCCGAGGGTGTGGACCTGCTGCTGTCGGACTCCACCAACGCGGAGATCCCCGGCTTCGTCACCCCGGAGCGGGAGATCGGCCCGGTCCTCGACTCGATCTTCGCGAAGGCGCGCGGCCGGATCATCGTCGCCTCGTTCGCCTCCCACGTGCACCGGGTGCAGCAGGTCTTCGACTCGGCGCTGGAGCACGGCCGCAAGGTCGCGCTGATCGGCCGGTCCATGGTGCGGAACATGGGCATCGCCCGTGACCTGGGGCTGCTGAACATCCCGGCCGGCCTGGTGGTCGGCCTGGACGAGGCGACCTCGATGCCACCCGAGCAGATCGTGCTGATGTCCACCGGCTCGCAGGGCGAGCCGATGAGCGCCCTGGGCCGGATGGCCAGCGGCGACCACCGGCACATCACCATCGCCCCCGGCGACACGGTGGTGCTCGCCTCCTCGCTGGTGCCGGGCAACGAGACCTCCGTCTACCGGGTGATCAACCGGCTGGCCCGGGCCGGCGCCGTGGTGGTGCACAAGGACGTGGCCAAGGTGCACGTTTCCGGCCACGCCCCCGCCGGGGAACTGCTCTACCTGCTCAACGTCGTCCGGCCCAGCAACCTGATGCCGGTGCACGGGGAGTGGCGGCACCTGCGCGCGCACGCCCGGCTGGGCATCGAGTCCGGCGTGGCGTCCGACCGGGTCGTGCTCTGCGAGGACGGCGACGTGGTCGACCTGGTGGAGGGGCGGGCCAGCCTGGTCGGGCACGTCAAGAGCCGGTACGTCTACGTCGACGGACTGGCCGTCGGTGACGTCAGCGAGTCGCTGCTCACCGAACGGCGGATCCTCGGTGACGGCGGGTTCATCGCCGCCACCGTCGTGGTGGACTCGGTCACCGGCAAGGTGGTCGCCGGCCCGACGGTGTCCGCCAAGGGCTTCTCCGAGGACCCGGAGGCGTTCAACGCGGTCATCCCGCTGGTCACCGAGGCGCTCAACCGGGCCGCGGCGGACGGGATCACCGATCCGCACCAGCTTCAGCAGATCGTCCGTCGGACCGTGGGCCGCTGGGTCAACGACGCGTACCGTCGCCGCCCGATGATCGTCCCGACCGTCGTGGAGGTCTGAACCGTTCGGGTCTTTTGCCCGTACTCCGAGCCGGCAGGCGTACCCACGCCGGCCGGGAGGAGCGTGGCGGATGGACCGCAGACGATTGACAGCCATCGGTGTCGTGGTAGCGGCGGTGGGCGCGGCGGCGGCGGTGACCCTGCCGTCGTTCGCCGGTGACCGTGTCGCGCCGAGCAGCGCACCGACCAGCCCGGCGGTCGAGGGAGCCGACCCGGAGGTGGTCGAGGCGATGCGCCGCGACCTGCGGTTGGACCAGGCGCAGGTGGCCGCTCGGCTGAAGACCGAACGCTGGGCGACCGGAGTGGTCGACCAGCTCCGGACGGACCTCGGCGCGGACTACGGCGGCAGTTGGCTCAGCGCCGACGACAGCCAGCTCAACGTGGCGGTCGCCAACCCGGCCGAGGCGCAGCGGATACGGGCCGCCGGGGCGGTGCCGAAGGTGGTCGAGCGCGGGGTCGGGCAGCTCGACGCGCTCAAGACCCGGATGGACCGGACCGCCGCGCGGGCCGAGCAGGTCTCCGGCTGGTACGTCGACGTCGCCTCGAACACCGTCGTGGTGCTCGCCGAGCCGGGCGCGGAGGCGGCCGGGTGGCGCTTCGTGGCCCGAGCCGGGGTGCCCCGGCAGGCGGTCCGGATGTCCACCGAGGAGCAGCCGAGGCTGTTTGCCGACGTACGCGGCGGCGAGCCCTTCTTCGTCGGCAACGGCCGCTGCTCGGTCGGCTTCGCGGTGGCCGGCGGCTTCGTCACCGCCGGTCACTGCGGGCGGGTCGGTGACCGCACCACGGGCGCCGACGGCGCGCCGCAGGGCGTGTTCCGCTCCTCGTCCTTCCCCGGCGACGACTGGGCCTTCGTACAGGTCAACAGCAATACCACCGTGCTGCCGGAGGTGACCGACTTCCGGGGCGGCATCGCCCGGGTGGCCGGCTCGCAGGAGGTGCCGGCCGGCTCGTCGATCTGCCGGTCCGGCTCCACGACCGGCGTCCGCTGCGGCACGGTCCAGGCCCGCAACGCCACCGTGCGCTACCCAGAAGGACTGGTCAGCGGGCTGGTCCGGACCAATGTCTGCGCCGAGCCCGGCGACTCGGGCGGCTCGTGGATCTCGGGCAACCAGGCCCAGGGCGTCACCTCCGGCGGTTCGGGCGACTGCGTTCGCGGCGGCACCACGTTCTACCAGCCGGTCAACGAGATCTTGCAACGCAACAACCTGACCCTGATCACCACGCAGAACTTCCGGGCGCTGCGCAACCGGCGCTGAGCCGCCGGGCCCGGCCGGGCGATTCCCGCCCGGCCGGGCCCGCGGCCCGGGACTCGGCCCGGCCGCACCGGTTCAGGGCAGGGCGGCGACCGCCTCCGCGTACGCGACGCCGGTCCGTACGGCCGCGTCCACCAGCACCGTGACCTGGGCCGGGGCCACCCCGTGCGCAAGGTCGGTGGTCACCTCGCCGGCCAGCACCAGCTCGCCGTCGCCCGGATCGTGCACGTACGCCTTGGGCAGCAGCCGGTCACGATTCCACCCGTTGCAGAACGCGTACGCCTCGGCGCGGCGGGCCGTCGGCAGCCGGCGACCGGCGACCACCCGGGCGTGCAGGATCTCGCCGCGGTCGCCGGCCCGCCGGAACTGGATCATCGCGTCGCCCCAGCGCCCCAGCACCGTGCCGGCGGCGTCGAGAGCGTACCCGTCGCCGCGCCGGTCCAGCGCGGCCGTGATCATCGCCACGGTCAGCGCGCCGACCTCGTCCGGCGCCAGCCCATCGGTGCCGTCGTCCGGCCCGGCGCGGTCCCACGTCCCGCCGTCCGGCCCCGTGTCGCCCCACGCCCCGTCGTCCGGCCCCTCGTCGTCGTCCGGCCCGTCGTCGTCCGGTTCGGCGGCCTCGGCGCGAGGCAGTGGCACCGGCGGAGCCAGCGGGCGTTCGGCCAGCCAGGCGGCTATCCGGCCGGACTGGTGTCCGGTGCCGTTGCGGGCGTCGAAGCTGCCGGCCAGCTCGGTGGCGACGGCGAGCAGTTCGGCGGCGAGAGTGCCGACCGTGACCTCCGCCGCCGGTCGCCGCCGGTACGCCGGCCGGTGCACCGCCCGGTCGCCCCACCCGTCCGCCGCGAGCGTGCAGACCAGGGCGCCTGCGGCGGCGAACTCCATCACGGACAAGTCCTCGTGCGGCTGGCCCAGCCGGGGCAGCTGCTCGACGAGGATCTCCAAGCCGCGTTCCAGGTGCCCGCCGAGCGCGCAGAAGCGCAGGTGCGTGGGGAGGTGGGCGAACCCGTCGGGCGCCACCCGGTGCCGGCGGTACGCCCGTATGTGCGCTCGGGCCGCCCGGTCCGCCTTGCCCGCCCGCAGCCAGGGCAGCAGCGCTCCGGTCAGGGCGGCCTCGGGCTGGGCGGTGCAGCGGGCCGAACCGTCGAGGACGGGTTCGACGGCGGCGAGCGCCTCGGCCCAGTCGCCCCAACCGGCCAGCAACTCCGCCTGGCGTACCGGGAGGCAGTCGGGGCAACCGGCGGCCGGGTCCGGGCTGCTCGCCCGCCACTGCCCCAGCCAGCGCCGGGCAGCCGGTTCGTCGCCCACGTGGTCGGCGATCCGGCAGCGCAGCTGGGTGACGATCGCCGCGCCGTCCGCGCCGGTCGCGGCCGGGTCGGCCAGGCCGTCCAGCATGCTGCGGGCCGGGTCGAGGCCGACGCGGGGGGTGCCGAGCAGCGCCTCGACGGCGTACCGCCGGTATCGGCGCAGCGTCTCGTCGTCGGGGCCGCCCCGGCGGCCGGCGCCACCCGGCCCACCTGCCCGTCCGGTCGCGTCGAGGCAGCGCCGGACGGGTTCGAACAGCCGCCACCGTTCGCCCCCGCGCAGGTGCGTCTCGACCAGTTCGGACCAGGCGTCCAGCGCGGTCCGCCAATCGCCGGTCGCCTCGGCCAGGGCGGCGACGCGTTCCAGCTCGGCGATGCGGGTCTCGCCGTCCGGCATGTCCCGCGCGTCGTGCAGCGCATCGGCCGGGCGCCGGTCCCGCCCGCCTCCGTCCGGCCCCCACGCTCGGGTACGCCCGCGGCTCCGCCCGCCGCCGGCCGGCCCGGTCACGGGCGCACCGTTCCGGCCAGCCGGCCGACCTCGGCGGCCAGCCGGCAGCCGGCGGAGACGCCACGTTCGAGCAGCCGGTCCAGCTGATGCGGCGTCACCCCCCGCTCCAGGTCGGTGATGACCTCGCCGCAGACCCGGGCCTGGCCGGCGTCGTCGACGTGCACGAACGCCTTCGGCCAGAACGCGTCACGGTTCCAGGTGTTGCAGAACTCGTGCAGCAGCGGCACGGAGTCGACCGGGAAGGAGTGCGCGGCGACCGTACGGACCTGGAGCAGCTCCCCGGCGTCGCCCGCGCGCAGGAACCAGATGTGACCGTCCTCCCACCGGCCGACCAGGTCGCCGCCGGCGTCGGTGGCCACCGCGTGCCCCCGGGTGGCCAGCACTGCCGCCACGAGGTCGCGGGTCAACGGCCGCAACGTCGTCGGATGCCCGGCCAGTGGACCGTCCGGACCGTCCTCGAACTCCGGCGACGCCATCGGGCACCCCTTCGCCAGCGAATATCACGGCAGGCGGCGGGGTCCGCGCTGCGACACGCGGACGCGACCAGGAAGACCGGCGTATCGCGGGGCCCGCCGTTACGGTGATGCTATGGCGGGCCGTACCTCTCAGGCGAGCCGGCGGCGCGGCGCGTCGCCGCGCGGTGGCACGAACAGTCGTGCCCGCCAACCGGCCAAGAAGACCCGCGCGCCGGCCCGGCGCCGCAGCACGGCGAAGGGGCCGGGTCCCGCGGCGTACGTCGGCCGGGCGGTCCAGGCACTGTGGATGGGCCTGGCCCACGGCGTCGGCTGGGCGGTGCGGGCCGTCGGCCGGCAGGCCGCCTCGGCCCGCGACCTCGACCCGGAGCATCGCCGCGACGGCGCCGGACTGCTGCTGATCGGCCTTGCCCTGCTCAGCGCGGGAGCGCTCTGGTTCTCGGCGGCCGGGCCGCTCGGCGCCCGGCTGGCCGACACGGTCCGGCTGTTCCTCGGCGCCATCTCCATCGTGGTGCCGGTGCTGCTCGGCATCGGTGCCTGGCGGCTGATGCGCCAGCCCGGCGACCCGGAGCACCGTGGGCGCGGCCTGATCGGCTGGGGCTCCATGCTGGTCGCCACCGCCGCGATGCTGCACATCGGTCAGCAGCCGGCCGACCCGGGCGAGCGGGACTTCGCCGGCGGCCTGATCGGTGCGGGCGTGGGCAGCCTGCTGGAGCGCGCGGTCACCGCCTGGGTCGCGGTGCCGCTGCTGATCCTGCTGCTCGTCTTCGGGCTGCTCGTGGTCACCGCGACCCCGATCAACAAGATCCCCGAGCGGCTCGGCCTGCTCGCCGGCAGCGTGATCGGCCAGGGTGGACCGGAGGCGGACGAGGCGCCGGCCACACCGGCGCGCCGCCGGCCGGCGAAGCGGACGCCACCGCCGGTCGACCCGGACGAGTTCGACGACCTCGACGGCGTGGACCTCCAGGAAACCATTCCCCTGCCGCGCAAGGCGCCGTCCCGGGTGCCGGCCAGCCGCAAGCCGGCCGAGCCGCCGGAGCACTCACCCGCGCCGACCCGGGCTGAGCAGCTCGCGCTGACCGGGCTGTCCGGCGACTACACCCTGCCCCCGGCGAACATGCTGGGCACCGGGGCCGCGCCGAAGTCCCGCAGCAAGGCCAACGACGAGGTGATCGCCGCGCTCACCGGCGTCTTCGATCAGTTCGACGTGGACGCGGCGGTGACCGGCTTCACCCGTGGCCCGACGGTGACTCGCTACGAGGTCGAGCTGGGGCACGGGGTCAAGGTCGAGCGGATCACCCAGCTCTCCCGCAACATCGCGTACGCGGTGAAGTCGCCGGACGTCCGCATCCTCAGCCCGATCCCGGGCAAGAGCGCGGTCGGTGTGGAGATCCCGAACACCGACCCGGAGAACGTCGCGCTCGGCGACGTGCTCCGCTCGCGCGCCGCCACCAGCGACCACCACCCGATGGTGGTGGCGCTCGGCAAGGACATCGAGGGCGGCTACGTGGTGGCCAACCTCGCCAAGATGCCGCACATCCTCATCGCGGGAGCCACCGGCGCCGGCAAGGCTCTGGCTCTGGACACACCGATAGCCACGCCTGACGGCTGGTCCACCATGGGCGACTTGCGCGTGGGGGATCGGGTGTTCGACGAGCAGGGTCGGCCATGCACGGTGGTGGCCGCCACTCCCACGATGTACTGGCGGCCGTGCTACGAGGTCGAGTTCTCGGACGGCACGGTAATCGTCGCTGACGCCAACCACGAATGGCGTACGACGACGCGGGCCGGGCGCACGCAGCGCAGGCACGGGTGGAAGGACGGGTCCTACTGGTCGCCGGAGGCTCGCGACCTGATCTCCACCCGGTTGGCCCAGGTACTGGCCGAACCGGATCGCCCCGTGTCGAGCAGAGAAATCCTGACGGACCTCGGGTCGCAGTTCCGGAACGTTCTCTACCAGATTCTCGGGAGTATGCAGAAGGAGCCGATGCTCGGCCGGGTGCCGTACGAACGAGGAGGTCGTCCGATCACTCGTTGGGTTCCCACCTACTCCCGCCACCAGGCGTACGAGGCTCTGTCCGTGCGGGTGAACGGCCCTGGTCGGTCAGGCAGCAGGGAGCATCACGACCAGGGCACAGTGACGACGGCAGACATTGCGGCGACCCTGCGAGTGGGACGGAACAAACAGTGGGCAAACCACGCGGTGGACGTGGCCGGTCCGTTGAGCTGCCCCGAGCAGGAACTGCCTATCGCGCCCTACACCTTGGGTTGCTGGTTGGGCGACGGGACGACCGGTTCTGCCATGCTTACCTCCGCGGACGACGAGATTCTCGATCAGATCCGCTTGGACGGTTACGTGCTGACCAAGCATCCCGGTAGCAAGCTTCACTACACCATCTCGAACCGCCACGACCGCGATCGACGTATCGCAGAAGCTCTGCTGCTCGTAGATCAGGGCATGAGTGGGCCAGCGGCGGCCAGCCACGTCGGCGTGTCGACGACAGCCGTGTATCTCGCCCGGAAGCAGCGCGGGCGAGCGGCTGCCATCACCTCAACGACACCGCCCGGTCTCCGCCGGGAGGCGTACCGGACGATGCGGGCTCTCTTTCGGGAAATCGGGGAAAAGCACATCCCGCCGGCCTATCTGAGGGCCTCCGAGCCGCAGCGGCGAGCCCTGCTGGCTGGTCTGCTCGACACCGACGGCACCGTCTCGAAGCGGGGCGGTGTGGAGCTGGCGCTCACCAACGAGCGGCTCGCCCGGGACGCCCTCGAACTCATCCTCAGCCTCGGCTACCAAGCGACGATGACAACGAAGGCCGTTCGGGGAAGGAAGCCGACCACCTCCACGTTTTATCGGATTCACTTCACTCCTAAGGACAAGGTGTTCCGGCTCAGCCGTAAGCTGAGCCGGCAGGTGGTGGCGACCCGGTCCACGGCATCGCGCCGGTACATCGTCGATGTGCGGCCGGTACCGTCGGTGCCTGTCCGGTGCATCCAGGTGGACAGTTCGAGCCATATGTACCTGGCCAGCCGGGCCTGCGTGCCGACCCACAACTCGAGCATCCTCAACTCGCTGCTCGTGTCCATCCTGACCCGGGCGACGCCGGACGAGGTGCGGCTGCTGCTGATCGACCCGAAGCGGGTCGAGCTGACCGGTTACGAGGGCATCCCGCACCTGGTCACCCCGATTGTGACCAACGCCAAGAAGGCCGCCGACTCGCTGGAGTGGGTCGTCCGCGAGATGGACATGCGGTACGACGACCTGGCGGCCAACGGGGTCCGGCACATCGACGACTTTAACCGCAAGGTACGCAACGGCGAGATCAAGGCGCCGCCCGGCAGCGAGCGGGAGATGCGGCCGTACCCGTACCTGCTGGTGATCGTGGACGAGCTGGCCGACCTGATGATGGTCGCGCCGCGCGACGTCGAGGACTCGATCGTGCGGATCACCCAGCTCGCTCGGGCCGCCGGTATCCACCTGGTGCTCGCCACCCAACGGCCCTCGGTCGACGTGGTGACCGGCCTGATCAAGGCCAACGTGCCGTCCCGGCTGGCCTTCGCCACCTCCTCGCTGGCCGACTCCCGGGTCATCCTGGACCAGCCCGGCGCGGAGAAGCTGCTCGGCCGTGGTGACGGCCTGTTCCTGCCGATGGGCGCCTCGAAGCCGGTGCGGATCCAGGGCGCCTGGGTCACCGAGCGCGAGATTAACGACGTGGTCAAGTTCTGCAAGGGCCAGCGCGAGCCGGAGTTCCGCCCGGACGTGCTGGCACCGGCCCAGGACAGCAAGAAGAAGATCGACGAGGACATCGGCGATGACCTGGACCTGCTGGTGCAGGCGGTCGAGCTGGTGGTCACCTCGCAGTTCGGCTCGACCTCGATGCTCCAGCGCAAGCTGCGGGTCGGTTTCGCCAAGGCGGGCCGGCTGATGGACCTGATGGAGACCCGGGGCGTGGTCGGCCCCTCCGAGGGCTCCAAGGCCCGCGACGTGCTGGTCAAGCCGGACGAGCTGGAAGAGGTCCTGGAGGGGCTGCGAGGCGGGGATGGCTGACCACCCGCCGCTGGCCGGCGAGCTGTTCCCGATCATCACGGCCGGCGACCTGCCCGCTGCCCTGCACTTCTACCAGGGGCTGCTCGGCGGGGTGGTCGACTACCGGTTCCCGGAGACCGGCGAGCCGGCATACGTCGGCCTGCGCTTCGGCGCCGGGCAGCTCGGCATCGGGCGCCAGGAGGGCGACGAACCTCCGGGCGGCCCGACCACGCTCTGGGTGTACGTCGCCGACTGCCCGGCCGCGGTGGCCCGGCTCCGCGCGGCAGGCGTGGACGTGGTGGCCGAGCCGCAGACGCAGCCCTGGGGCGAGCGGATGGCGGTGGTCCGCGACCCGGACGGTAACCGCGTCCTGGTCGCCGACCACGGCTGACGTGAAAGGAAGGGCCCCTTGTTAACGCCTGCGGTATAGGAAGGGCCCCTTCTTAACTGCTGGACGCGCGGACGGGCCCGCCGCGTGGTGCGGCGAGCCCGTCGGTGCGAGGGATCAGAGCGTGTTGAGGAGCAGCATGCTCAGCAGGATGACGGCCACGTTGGCCCCGGCGGCGTACCAGCCGAGCGGCTTGTCGCCGAGCACCGCGCCGACGACACCGAGGACCAGCCCGACGACTCCGAAGAGGATCGGGTTGAGTAGCAACGCGAGAACCGCGAACACGAAGCCCACGATCGTGCAGATGCGGGCGGCGCTGGTCGAGCGGACGGTGCTGGTGGCCATGTCTGCCTCCGGAAGGTGAGCTTGCCTCTACCGTCCGGTTTCTACCCACTGCGGACGCTCGCCACGCCTGGCCGGGTCAGTGGTAGACCTTCAGGCCGATCACTCCGGCGACCACCAGCACCAGGCAGAGGATCCGGGGCAGGCTGGCGGACTCGCCCAACGCGAACATCCCCACCAGCGCGGTGCCGGTCACGCCGATGCCGACCCACACCGCGTACCCGGTGCCGACCGGGATCTCGCGCAGCGCGTACGCCAGGCCGGCCATGCTCAGCACCAGCGTGATCGCGAAGACCACCGAGGGAAGGGGTCGGGAGAAGCCGGCGCTGCGGTCCAGGGCGATCGCCCACGCCGTCTCCAGCAGTCCGGAAAGCACAAGCACGATCCAGGCCATCAGGTCACCTCTTCAGGCTGCCCCGGGCCACCGGCGCCGGGACGAGTCGGGTTCTGGTACGGGGCGTCTTGGCCTGACCGGGTACGCCCACGACTCGTCCGGGACGGCCACGTGGGCCGCCGGGACCGACCGTAGCACCGGCTGGACGGCCGATCCGGGTGAGACGGATCACCGGGATTGGACCTGAACCTTGCTTCAGCTTGCACGATGTAACCCATGACCGTGCTCATCTCCGACCCGGAGGTCGCCGCCGCGCTGGACGCGCCGACCACGGTGGACGCGATGCGTCAGGCCCTGCTGGCCGCGTACGACGGGCGACTCGTCGCCCCGCCTCGGGCCTCCGCGTCGCTGGGCGGAGGGCGGATGGTGCTCACCGCCGGGCACCTGGTCGGGCAGTGGTACGGATACCGGGCGTACGACACCTTCGGGCACCCCGGGACCGAACAGGTGGTGGTGCTGCACGACGGGCGTACCGGCGCGGTGCGGGCGGTGGCCGTTGGCGAGGAACTGGGTTCCCGGCGTACCGGCGGGTTGGGTGGGGTCGCGGTGGACGCGCTGGCCCGCCCGGACGCGACCACGTTGGGCGTGATCGGCTCCGGCCGTCAGGCGTGGGCCCAGGTCTGGGCCGCTGCCGCCGTACGCCCGCTGCGCGAGGTGACGGTGCACAGCCGCTCGGCGGCGCGCCGGGAGGCGTTCGCTGCCCGGGTCCGGGCCGAACTCGGCATCCCGGCCCGCCCGGTGGAGACCGTCTCGGCGGCCGTCCGCGACCGGGACGTGGTGGTGCTGGCCACCACCAGCGTGACGCCGGTGCTGGCCGCCGCCGACCTGTCCCCGGGCACCCACGTCAACGCGGTCGGCTTCAAGCAGCGCGACCGCGCGGAGTTCGACAGCGGTCTGCTGGACGCTGCCGCCGTACTGGCCAGCGACTCACCGGCCCAGGCCGGGTCGTACGTCCCGCCGATGCTTGCTGCGGAACCGCCGTACGCGGCGCGGCTGCACGACCTGGGCGCAGTGCTGGCCGGCGCGGTACCCGGCCGGACCAGCGCGGACCAGATCTCGGTGTTCTGCTCGGTCGGCCTGGCCGGTACCGAGGTGTTCCTGCTCGACCGCCTGGTCCGGGTCGTCGCCGCGGCCCACTGACCGCACGCCCCGCCGGACCGGGCGCGGCGGCCCGGTACCCTCGGATGGTGTCTGCCACCTCCCCTTCCGGTCACTCCAGCTCGGCGCGTCTGGCGCCGCGCGGCGACCTGGAGCAGTCGTCCGACCATTCCAGCTCGGCGCGTCTGGCGCCGCGCGGCGACCTGGAGCAGTCGTCCGACCATTCCAGCTCGGCGCGTCTGGCGCCGCGCGGCGGCCTGGAGCAGTCGTCCGCTGCCGACGGCCGTCGTGTTGCCCTGCTGACCCTGGGCTGTGCCCGTAACGAGGTCGACTCGGAGGAACTGGCCGCCCGCCTGCACGCCGACGGCTGGCAGGTGACCACCGACGGCGAGGGCGCCGACGTGGTGGTCGTCAACACCTGCGGCTTTGTGGAGAAGGCGAAGCAGGATTCGATCCAGACGCTGCTGGCCGCCGCCGAGACCGGGGCGAAGGTGGTCGCCGCCGGGTGCATGGCCGAGCGGTACGGCCGGGAGTTGGCCGACAGTCTTCCCGAGGCCCAGGCGGTGCTCAGCTTCGACGACTACCCGGAGATCGCGGCCCGGCTGGACGAGGTCGTCGCCGGCCGCGACTTTGCCGCGCACACCCCCCGGGACCGGCGCGAGCTGCTGCCGCTGACCCCGGTCGCCCGCCGGGACAGCGCGGTGTCGCTGCCCGGGCACGGCCATGGTGCCGACGCCGACGAGCACACCCCCGCGCACCTGCGCCCGGTGCTGCGCCGCCGGCTCGACGGCGGCCCGGTCGCCTCGCTCAAGCTGGCCAGTGGCTGCGACCGGCGCTGCGCGTTCTGCGCCATCCCCGCCTTCCGTGGCGCCTTCGTCTCCCGCACGCCGGACGAGCTGCTCGCCGAGGCGGAGTGGCTGGCCAGGAGCGGCGTACGCGAGCTGGTCCTGGTCAGCGAGAACTCGACGTCATACGGCAAGGACCTGGGTGACCCCCGCGCGCTGGAGAAGCTGCTGCCGCAGCTCGCGGTGATCGACGGCATCGTCCGGGTGCGGGTCAGCTACCTCCAGCCGGCCGAGACCCGGCCCGGCCTGATCGAGGCGATCGCCAACACCCCGGGCGTGGCGCCCTACTTCGACCTGTCGTTCCAGCACTCCAGCGAGCCGGTGCTGCGCCGGATGCGCCGTTTCGGCTCCACCGACCGTTTCCTGGAGCTGCTGGCCTCGGCGCGGGCGCTGGCGCCGGAGGCGGGCGCGCGGAGCAACTTCATCGTCGGGTTCCCCGGCGAGACCCGGGCCGACGTGGACGAGATGGTCCGCTTCCTCACCGAGGCCCGGCTCGACGCGATCGGGGTCTTCGACTACAGCGACGAGGACGGCACCGAGGCCGCCGGGCTGCCGGGCAAGGTCTCCGCCGCCACCATCAAGCGGCGGTACGACAAGCTCAGCGCGCTCGCCGACGAGCTGTGCTCGCAGCGTGCCGAGGACCGCCTCGGCTCGACCGTGGAGGTGCTGGTCGACTCGGTCGACGACGGTGTCGTCGAGGGGCGGGCCGCGCACCAGGCGCCGGAGGTGGACGGCTCGACCACGCTGGTCGCGCCGGACGGTGGCGGGGTCGACCTGGCCGCGCTGCGCCCGGGTGACCTGGTCCGGGCCACGGTGACCGGTACCGAGGGTGTCGACCTGATCGCAGTACCGGATGAGATGATTTCGGCGGCGCCCGGCGCGGCGCGGTGACAACGGGCCGAAACGAGGCGGGGGAGCAACACGGTGTGGTGCCCGAGCGTGGGCCGATGACCGGCGCGACGGAGTCGACGCCGGCACCGGTGGTGGCTCGGGTGCCGGTGGTCAACGCCGCCAACGGCCTGACCGCGCTGCGGCTGGTGCTGGTGCCGGTGTTCGCCGCCTCGGTGGTCGTCTCGAGCATGACGCACGCCGGGTGGCAGATCATCGCCAGTGTGATCTTCGCCGTCGCCTCGGTGACGGACCTGGTCGACGGCTGGATCGCCCGCCGGTTCGCGCTGGTCACCGCGGTCGGCAAGGTGGCCGACCCGATCGCCGACAAGGCGCTCACCGGCGCCGCCCTGCTGCTGCTCTCCTGGTACGACCGGCTGCCCTGGTGGGTGACGGCGGTCATCCTCGCCCGCGAGCTGGGCATCACCGCCCTGCGGTTCTGGGTGATCCGGCGCGGGGTGATCGCCGCGAGCCGGGGCGGGAAGATCAAGACCGCCCTGCAGATCCTGGCCATCGCCTGGTACCTGTGGCCGATGCCGGCCGTCCTCGCCGGGATCGGCCCGTGGATCATGGCGGCGGCGGTGGCCGTCACCGTCGTGACCGGCTTCGACTACATCGCGCAGGCCCTCCGGCTGCGCCGTACCGCCCGCTGAGCCTGGCCCTGCTGCGGCTGCGCCAGCCGAGACAGGCGGTCGCGTCGCCGCAGACCCGGCACTGCGGTGGGTGAACCCTCGCCTCGTCGGGCAGGATGCGAGGCGTGGGCAGGAGAGAAGCCGACGGGGCGATGGGCAGCGCGGCGGCCGGCGTGGTGCACCGCCTCACCGACCTGCGGGAAACGGTGGCCACCGTCGAGTCGCTGACCGGCGGGCTGCTGGCCGCCACGATCGTCGACATCGCGGGGGCGAGCGCCGTCTACCGGGGTGGGCTGGTGGTCTACGCCACCGAGCTGAAGGAGCTGCTGGCCGGCGTACCGGCGGAGCTGCTGGCCGAACGCGGCCCGGTCGACCCCGACGTGGCGGTGGCGCTCGCCGAGGGCGGGCGGCGCCGCTGTGGGGCCGACTGGGGCCTGGCCACCACCGGGGTGGCCGGCCCGGAACCCCAGAACGGCAGACCGGTCGGGCTGGTCTTCGTCGCGGTGGCCGGCCCGCACGGCACCGAGGTGCGGCAACTCGATCTCGACGGTGGGCGGGACCACATCCGTACGGTGGCGGTGACCGAGGCGCTGCGGCTGCTCGAAGACCACGTCCAGGCTCCCGACGGCGCCGGTGCGCCACCCGCCGGGCCGGGCCAAGGCCGCCGCTGAACCGGACATCTGGGCGTGGATCGGGGCATATGGCCGGTGGTCCGGTGACCGGTCCCGGCCGGGCCCGGAGGCAACGCGGTGAGGTACCCCGGGCGGGGTGGATGTCGTGGCGGCCCGTACCGGGTACGGTTGCGGGAAGGCTCCGACGACCGGAGCCGGTGCCGCCGCCGGGCCGGACGGCCAGGCGAACTGTGTCCCTCAGGGGAGGTGCGATGGTCCTGCTACGCCGGGTGATCGGTGACGCACTACGGGCGCGCCGGCAGGGGCAGCACCGCACGCTGCGCGAGGTCTCTTCCGCCGCCAACGTCAGCCTGGGTTACCTGTCCGAGATCGAGCGCGGCCAGAAGGAACCCTCCAGCGAACTGCTCGCCGCGATCTGTGACGCGCTGGGCGCCCGCCTGTCCGAGCTGCTACGGGAGGTCAGCGACACCGTCGCGCTCGCGGAACAGCTGCCAGGCGTGCTCGTGCCGGTCCAGGACGGGCCGGCCGAGTCGACGCCGGTCGCCGCGGCGCCGGTGCAGAAGGCCACCGGCCGGGGCGTACGCCAGGTCAGCTCGGACGGCAGCGTCGCCGTCTCGGTGCGGCAGGACTCCCCGCTCAAGGCCACCCTGCGCAGCACCCGGGTCCGGCCCGCCGATCGCACCGACCGGGACGTGGTCTGCGCCGCCTGAGCCGCGTGCGTGGCTCCCGAGCCCTGCGGCCGATGGTCGCGGTGGCGCGGGCCGCGTAGGCTTGATCGGAACGTCCCCCTCGCCGGTACGGATGCCGTGCTGGCGCCCGGCTGGGACGATGGATCCACCATCGCCGGTGGCCGAGCTGGGCCACCCAACATGGGGCAGGCGCAGCGACGTTACTGAGGGGATACCGCGGAGATGGCGAACCCGTTCGTCAAGGGTTGGAAGTACCTGATGGCGCTCTTCGGCGCCCGAATCGACGAGCACGCCGACCCGAAGGTGCAGCTCCAGCAGGCCATCGACGAGGCACACCGGCAGCACCAGGCCCTCGTCCAGCAGGCCGCGGCGGTGATCGGTAACCAGCGCCAGCTGGAGATGAAGCTGTCCCGGCAGATGTCCGACGTCGAGCGGTTGCAGTCCAACGCCCGTCAGGCGCTGGTCCTCGCCGACCAGTCCCGGGCCAAGGGCGACGAGGTCGAGGCCGGGCGCTACGAGCAGTCCGCCCAGACCCTGGCCACCCAGCTGGTCTCCGCCGAGCAGGCCGCGGAGGATCTCAAGACCCTGCACGACCAGGCGCTCGCCGCCGCCGGCCAGGCCCGCCGGGCGGTGGAGAACAACTCGATGATCCTCCAGCAGAAGCTCGCCGAGCGCGCCAAGCTGCTCAGCCAGCTGGAGCAGGCCAAGATGCAGGAGAGCGTGGCCGCGTCGCTGGAGTCCATGTCGGCGCTCACCGCGCCCGGCACCACCCCCAGCCTGGACGAGGTCCGCGACCGCATCGAGCGCCGCTACGCCAACGCCATGGGGCGCGCCGAGCTGGCCAGCAACTCGGCGGAGGGCCGGATGCTGGAGATCCAGAAGGCAACCCTGGACACTGCCGGCTCGGCCCGGCTGGACCAGATCCGCGCCAGCATGGCCGGCGAACAGCTCGGCGCCGGCCAGGAACGTGGCGCCGTCGCCGGCCAGCCGGCCGCGCAGGCCGGCGAGTCGGCGGCCGTGGCCCGGCTCGACGAGATCAGGGCCAGCATGAGCCGGGAACGCGGCACCGGCGACACCACGGCCGCCAGCTGAGCGGACGGTCAAGGAGGCGACGGTGGCAGACGAGCGCACCCGGTACTTCCGGCGGCTGGGCAAGCTACGACGCTCCGCCCGGCGCTGGAGCGTACTCGCCGGTGGGCTCGGTGGTGCCACCGTCATCCTGACCCCGTACGCCGGCATCGGTCTGGCCGACGCGTTCTGGGCCGCCGCCGCAGGAGCGTCCACCGCGCTCGCCGCCTGGCGCTGGGTCGACCTGCGCGCGCTGGCCGCCCAGCCCGCCCCGCCCGCGCTCGACCCGGCCCAGGCCGCCGCCCGCAACCGGGCCCGCCTGGTCGCCGCCGTGGAACGACTGCCCGCCGGCGCCAGCGTGGTGGCCGAGGTACGCCGGGCCCGCTCCCGCGGCGCACTGCGCGGCACCACCGCCGCCGACCCGTGGGACCGGCTGGACCGGGCTGCATCGACCCTGGCCGGGATGGCAGGCCGGCTGACCGGCCTTGCCGAGCCGGCCGTCGCCGAGGCGTCGGCGGCCGAGCAGTCCCTACGTGACCTGGCCGACCGGGTAGCCAGCGTGGAACGGGCGGTACGACTCGCCCCGCCCGACGCTCGGCTGCCGCTCACCGAGGCGCACCAGGCGTTGACGGGCCAGTTGGAGGCGGGGGTGGGGGCGTACGAACGGCTGGTGGTGGCCGCCGCCGGCTACCTCGCCGAGGAGTACCGCCCGGAGAATGAGCACCCTGCCGCCGCCCAGCTGACGGAGGCGACGGATTTGCTGCACGGCTTCGCCTCCGCCCTGTCCGAACTACGCGCCGTCGGCCGCCCAGCCTCAACCCAGTGACGGCGCCGGTCGGTGCCGGCGCCGCGACGACCACGACGGACCTTGCGGGGTCACCGAGGGCGATCACTCCGGTGTCGTCACCGGGATCGGGCCGGTGAACCGGGAGGCACCGACCACATTGAACGAGCGGATCCGGTAGTGGTAGGTGACGCCCCGAGCCAGCCCGGTGTTGGTGAAGCCCCGACCGGTGACCGTGAAGGTGGCGACTTCCCGACTGAACGTCGGGTCGAGGGCTCGTTCCACGGTGAACCCGGCCCCCTGACCGGCGGGAGTGCTGGCCGCCCAGCCCAGGACCACCGTGGCGGTGTCCGGGCCTGGCGCGTTGGTGGCCACGCTCACCGACGTCGGCGTGCCCGGTGCCGGTGGCGTGGTCACCGTGGCCACGGTGGACCAGGGCGAGGCAGCGCCCAGGTAGGTGGTCCGCACCCGGTAGTAGTACGTGGTGTCCGGTGCGACCGCCGTGTCCAGGTGGTGGTCCCCGACGCCGATCGCGGTGGTGCCGGGTCCGCTGGTGAAGGTCGGGTTGGTCGCCCGCTGTACGTCGATCCCGGTGGCGAAGGAGCGGTTGGTCCAGCGCAACGCGATCCGCAGCGGGGCGGCCGGTGGGATCGCCGCGGTCAGGCCGGCCGGGGCGGTGAGCTGCACCGCCGCGGGGACGCTATTGGACCAGGCGGAGCAGCTCACCGTGTTCTCCGCCCGGATCCGGTAGTGGTAGGTCACGCTGGGGGTGACCGTGGCGTCGGTGTAACGGGTCGCGGTGGCCGCCACGGTGATCTCGGTCAGCCCGTTGGTGAACGTCCCGTCGGTGGCCCGCTGCAGCAGGTGGCTGGTGGCCGTCGGGTGGCTGCCGTTGCCGGTCCAGGTCAGGGCGATGGCCGGCAGGGCGGTCGCCTTGCCGGGCGCCGGGGTGGCGGTCAGCCCGGTCGGCGCCCGGGGCGAGACGCGTACCACCAGCGGTCGGGTCATGCCCTGGTCGCGATGCCCGCCCGACCCGCTCGACCAGCGGTACTCCCAGCCCAGGTTGACCAGCTGGTTGACCACCGAAGCCGGACGCCCGTCGAGCGGGCTGATCGAGGTGGATCCGGCCCGTAACCCGGCCGGCCGGGTCGGGTCGAGCAGCCGTACGCTGTCGCCGATCTTGAATGGCAGGGGCGGTGCCTCCGGCCGCAGCGCGAGCACCACGTCCTCGCCCGGGTCGACCCGGACGATCTGCTTCCAGCCCAGCTCGCCCGGGTCCGGCGGTCGGATCGTCCCGTCGCGGCCGGCTCGGCTGACCACCTGCACCTCCAGCCCGTCGAACCGCACCGGATGGCTCTGCCGGCCCGTCCCGCGTACCCGCCACAGTTGGCTGCCGTCGCCGGGCGCGCCGACCGCGACGGCCGGGTCGCAGACGTGCAGCACCTCGGTCGCCGGGTCGGTCGGGCCGAGCGGCAGGGTCGCGTCGGCGAGCGGCCCGGCGTGCGGGTGACCCACGCCGAGGCGGCCGGTGAGCCGGCCGTGGCCGGGTTCGAAGACCTGCCGTACGGCCTTGACCGCCAGCGGCAGCAACACCGGCACGGCGGCACCGGCCGGGGTGAACTCGACCCCGGTGGCGTGTACCGGTACCCGGGTCGGGCCGGCGGTGACGGTGCCGAAGCCGGGGTCGTACACCGGTTGGGGCACGACCGGGGGCCGCTGGCTGGCCGCGTACGCGCCGGGCAGCCGCTCGCGCAGCCGGTCGAGGTCGTACGGCGGGGCGGGGCTGCCGGCCACCCGCAGTTGCAGCAGGGTACGGGTGTTCGGGCCGTACCCGGGGACGGTGGGTGGTGCGCCGCCCTCGGCGGTCCGGTCCGGCCCCCCGGTGTGGTGGTCGTACCGGGGGTCGAAGGAGGGCAGCGGCGCGGGGCCGTCGTTGTAGAGGATCAGGGTGCTGCCCGACGCGACCGTGGCGAAGTCCACCAGCACGTCGGCCCGTTCGCCGGGGGCCAGCAGCAGGGCGTGACCGTCGACGTTGAGCACGGTCGGATCGCGCCGGTCGTACCGGAACCCGACCGGCCGGTTGGGGATCACCACGGGGGCCGGCAGCAGGCCGCATTCGTTGCCGATCCGGATCAGCTCCGGCCCGGCGGCGACCGGGTCGGGCACGCCACCGGTTCGGCCGTCGGTCGGCCAACCCGCCGGCCGGTCGGGCGCGCGGACCGCCTCGACCATCGGCACCTCGCCGGCGTCGGCGTCGGCCAGGCTGCCCTCCGGCGTCCACATCGGTGCGTCCGAGGCGGCCCGGTACAACTGGAGGTTGAGCCAGCGGTCGGGGCAGGCGTTGAGGATCCGCCACCGGTAGACCCGGGGCTCGACCTCCAGGTACGGGTACGCGGCGCCGTTGACCAGCACGGTGTCGCCGTACGCGCCGGGCACCGCGCTCGGGTGCGGTACACCGGGGACCTGTGGCGGCTCGTCTGGATCGGTGACCGGGTCGTGGTGCGGGTTGGGTACCGGGCCGGCGGGTGCGTCCGGGCCGGCGACCGTCGCGGTACGCGACCACGGGCCGTAGTCCCACCGGCCGGTCGGGTTGGTGCCGTCCGGCCGGTACGGGTTCTGCCGGGGCTGGTAGACGTGCGGGTGCCAGAAGCTGCCCCGGGCGCCCCAGCGGTCGCGGTCCCAGGTGGGATCCTGGGCGGCGAGTTGCGCGTCGTCCGGCACGAACGTCTTGTCCTCGAAGACCAGCGGCAGTTCCTCGGCGGGCAGCACCCCGTCGGCGACCAGCCGCTCCTGCGTCTCGTCGGTGAGCAGGTAGAGCGCGACCTGGCCGGAGTAGCCGGTCAGCCGGGACAGCCCGACGGTGTTGTCGTGGAACCAGAGCAGCCGCCCGCTCTGGTCGTTGGGGTAGTACAGCGTGGTGGCGCCCTGCCCAGGGTGGGCCATGTCGGGGACGTGGGTCAGCCCGGTGCCGGTCGGGTACGGGGTGATCTCACCCGCCGGGGTGATCCAGTGCCAGGGGTTGCCGGCGCTGATCCAGCCGGTCAGCGCGCCGCAGAGGTGCAGCACCGCCCGGTTCTGCGGGTAGGGCGCCGGCCCGTTGAGTGGGCCGGTACCGGCCCCGGGCACGGTCGGGTCGACCGGTAGGAAGAGGTCGCCGGCCCGGCCGGTGGGCAGCTGGTTGATGAACTTGATCCGCACCGGGCGGCCCCGGCGGGCCACCACGACCGGGCCGAGGTGCCAGGGGCGTTGCGGCGGTGCGACGGTGTTGTGCCCGTCGACGTCGGTGCCCAGGTTGAGCTGCCGGTAGCCGCGCAGCCGGGTCGCCGGCAGGTCCCGGTGCAGGCGTTGGGTGTACTCCCGCAGGCCGATCTCGTAGTAGTCGCAGCCCGGGTGGGTGATGGTGTCCGGCACCGCGACCGGCAGGTGGGCGCCGAGCGGGGTACGTCCCAGCGCGCCCAGGCCGGGCAGCGGGTCGACGAACTTGCGCAGGCCGGTGCCCGGCACCACCTCCCCGGCGCCGTCGAGGACCGGCAGCGGGCTGTACGCGTGGTTCGGCACCGGGCCGAAGCAGCGGGGGACCGCGGCCGGATCCAGGCTCGCCGGTGCTGGCGCGGGCGCCTGGGCCGGCGGTGGTGCCGGTGCCGGTGGTGCCTCGACGGGGATGGTGCCGGTCGCTTCGGCCGGGACCGTGGGGACGGGGTGGCTGGCGGCTCTGCCGTCCGGGTCCGTGCCGGTTCGGGCGGCGGGTACGGCCACGGGCTGGTCCTGCTGGCCGTTGCGGGCGGCCCGGTCCAGCCAGGTCGACCGGAGTCTGCGGAATACGGCCATAGCTCTCCCCGGGATCGGGGCGCGGCGGCCACCACCGCGACGTGGCGACCTGGCTGCGCGGTACTGACGGTCCGTGAGGGCTCAACCGCAGCATGCGACGCGGTTGGCCGGTTAGGAAGTACCCAATCGTCCCAATCTGCGGATCTCCCGGCGTGTCGCCCACGCCACTCCGCTGCGGTCGCCTGACCGGCCGTCCACCTGGGCGAACCCACCCGGATCGCCGGGTGGAAGTTCCACGAAAACCGAGGTGACGGTGTTCCGATCGGCCGGCCCGTCCCACCCGGTCAGGCTGGGGTGCCGGGCTGGCAGGTGGGGCACCAGTAGGTGACCCGCTCGCCCAGCTCCTCCTTCCGCACGGCGGTGCCGCACCGGCGGCACGGCTGGGCCCGCCGCCCGTACACGTAGCTGGTCTGACCCCGGCGCAGCGACCCTGTGGTGCTCTGGATCCATCGCCCCCGGTTGGCCGCCAGCAGTTCCCGCGCCAGGGCGACCATGCCGCGGAGGTCGGGAACGTCCCGGACCGGCGTCCGGGGATCGATCCCGCGCAGGAACAGCACCTCGGACTTGTAGAGGTTGCCGACTCCGGCCAGGTTCCGCTGGTCCAGCAACGCCGGGCCGATGGCCGTGTCGGGGCGGGCGGACAGCCGGCGGACGGCCTCGGCCGGATCCCAGTCGTCGGAGAGCAGGTCGGGGCCGAGGTGGCCGACCAGGCGGGCCTCCTCGACGGTGGGCACCAGGGCCACCTCGTGCAGGTGGTAGCCGACCGCGGTCGCGGTCGGGGCACGCAGCACCACCCGGATCAGGTGCGCCGGCCGGGCCGCCCAGCGCTCCCCGGGCGCGTACGCCCGCCAGGCGCCGTCCATCCGCAGGTGCGAGTGCAGCGTCCAGCGCGACCCGTCGGCCGGCGCCTCCAGCCGGAGCAGCAGGTGTTTGCCCCGGCTGGCGGATTCGCGTACGGACCAGCCGGTGAGGTCGGTGGTGGCCAGCCGGGGTACCCGGAAGTCGCTACCGGTCAGCCGGGCACCGGCCAGCGCGCGTTCCAGGACGCGGGCGGTGTTCCAGACGGTGTCGCCTTCGGGCACCCCACCATTGTTCCCCGCCGGTCAGGGCATTTCCTCCGGCCGTGGCGCGCGGACCAGATCCTGGTAACGGGGGTGGCAGGCGCCGTACACGGCGAAGTTGAGCCGGGCGTGGGACAGGCTCAGCTCTCCGTTGGGCCCACCGCGAACGACGTCGGCGTCGGCATCGGTCTGGCCGTCGTCGGTCCAGAAGCAGACGGGACAGGTGCCGCCGCCGGTCCGGGACGCGCAGCAGGGACAAGTGGCGGGCACCCAGCGATCACTCACCAGCACAGCTTTCCACAGTGGACGTATCGCCCAGGTCACGTCGGGGCGTGTCAGGAAGGGGGGCTCTCTGCACCCGCAGCAGCGTACCGGGGGCGGCGGTGAGTAATTCGGCGGCGCGGCCACCGTTCACGGAGAGCGCGACCCGGCCGGCCGAGTCGGCGTGCGCCACCAGGGCGCCCACCGGGGCGTCGCCGAACGTACGCCCGTGCACCGCCTCCCACGCCCCGCCGTCGCCGGCCGGACTCACCCGGACCCGGTCCGGCAGCCCGGCCAGCAGGTCGGCCGGGGCGGCCAGTTGGACGTTGCCGAAGTGGTCCACCGTCAGCACCTCGGCGGTGAACCCGTCCGGCCACGGCTCGACCACCGGGTCGGGCAACCGGACCAGCGTCGACGGGTCGACGGCCGGGCCGGCCTCGGCCAGCGGCGCGCCCAACGCCAGCCGGGCCGCGACCGGCGCGAAGACATCCCGGCCGTGGAAGGTGGCGGACACCTGCGGTGCCAGCCAACCCGGGTTGGTCAACTCCACCGCGGCGGTCACCCCGCCGAGTGCGGCGGCGGCGTCCAGTAGCAGGCCGTTGTCCGGCCCCACCAGGAAGCCCTCGGGGGTGGCCAGTGCCACGCCCCGGCGGTCCGTACCCACCCCCGGGTCGACCACCGCCACATGCACCCCGGCCGGCAGGTGCGGCACGGTCTGCGCGAGCACCGCCGCGCCCCGCCGGATGTCTCCGGGCGGCACCAGGTGGGTCACGTCGATCACCCGGACCGTCGGCGCGAGCCGCGCGATCGCCCCATGGCAGGCCGCCACGAAGCCGTCGGCGAGACCGTAGTCGGTGGTCAGCGAGACGACCTCGGCTCGTCCCGGCACTCCGTTGTCCGTACTGCTCGTCACGGCACCGCATCGTACGGCCCGGACCGCCCGTCGTGCCCCGCCGGCACGGCGCGGCCTCCGAGTGGGCGGGTCGCGCGGGCGCGACGAGAAAGCATCTCCGGTTGGCGGATACGCGACAAGGTGCCTGGCCGACCGGCCACTGCCTGCGGCGGGGCCGGCTGGGCAGACTTGCCGGAGTGACCCACCGCATCCTGCCCGCCGTCGTCCTCGTCGCGGCCACGCTGACCGCCTGCGGTGGCGACCCGGCCCGGCCCCCCGCCGCCGGCCCGGCGGCCAGCACGCCCGCAGGCGCACCCGTGGTGAGCCCGGGCGCGCCGACCGCGACCGCCCCGCCGAGCCCCGCCGAGCCCCCGGCTACCGCGACCGTGCCCACCACCGCGACCGCGCCGATCGCCCCGGTGGCACCGAGCGCGCCGGCCGCCGACGGCAGCACGGAACGCCGCCCGCCCAGCCCGCCGCCTGTGGTGCTGCCGCCCCGCCAGGCGGGCGCGCCCAGCGCACGGGAGGTCGTCGCGGCCTTCCGGGCCGCCGGGCTCAAGGCGACGAACTCGCGGGACCGGTCGGTCGACTGCGGGCCCGACGGGCTGGGGTTGGGCTGCTCGGAACTGGTCGTCACCGACGGGGTCACGGTGTACGTCTTCCCGGACGAGAGCAGCGCCGGTGACATCGCCGAGCTGTGGAGCGGCGGCGCGTACCGCCGCGGCACGGTGGTGCTCAACTACCTGGAGGCCCCGACCCCGCACACGGACCGCCCGCGCTACGAGAAGACCCTCACCACCCTCCGCTGACCGGTCAGCTGCGGAGGCGGAGGCCGCGGGGGGTGGTGCGGAAGCCGGCGGCGGTGAGGGCGTCGCGCAGCGGGGACGAGCGTACGGCCTCGCCGTCGGCGCGTTCGACCGAGATCGGCCCCAGCGCGCCGGAGTGGACGGCGTCGGCGAGCGCCTTGGCGGCGGTGGCCAGCGTGTCGGAGACGTCGGTGAAGGAGAGCAGCGTCCGCCCGCCGCGTTCCACATAGAGCACCAGGTCACCGGCGACCAGTACGACCAGGGCACCGGCCTTGCGGCCGGCCCGGTGACCGGTGGCCGGTGGCGTCGCCGGGTCGCCGGAGTCGACCGCCCGCTCCGGCCAGGGCAGCGCCGCGCCGTACGGGTTGGCCGGGTCGGTGGCCGCCAGCACCACCGCCGGGCCGCCCGGGGCGCGCCCACCGTCGAGCGGTTCGGCCAGCGCGCGGATCCGGTCCACCGCGCCGGGCACCGCGAACTGCGCCGCGCCCAGCCCGTCGACGAAGTACCCGCGCCGGGCGGCACCGCGCTCCTCCAGCGCGGCCAGCACCGGGTAGACCGCGGCGAAGCCGCCGGAGACCTGCTCGGCCACGACCGCCCCCCGGGTGAGCACCCCGTGCCGCTCCAGCAGCACGTCGGCCAGGGCCGCGGCGCGCCGGGTCGGGTCAACGTCCCGCTCGGGCAGCCGGGACCAGCGACCCGCCACCGTCGGCGGGCCACCCCGGGTCGGCAGGACCGCCCGCCCGGGGCGCCGGTAGCGGCTACGCGCGGCGGTCGGCCGGGACCGGTGCGCGCCCCCGCCACCGAGCACCGCCCGCAGCGGCGCGAGGGTGTCGTTGCTGAGGTACCCGGCCCAGACCAGGTCCCAGATGACGGTGGTCAGTTCGGTGTCGTCGGTGGCACCGACCCGGTCGGCCAGTGGGCGGAAGAACAGCGCCTGGCCGTCGCCGAGGGCGTCCAGCACCGCGTCGTGTAGGGGCGTCCGGGTGAGCGCGTCGTCCGGCGGTGGGAGCAGCAACGGGGCGGTGTCCGCGTACGCCAGGGTCACCCAGCCGTCCCCGCCGGAGATCGCACCCGCGCCGGCCCACAGCACCTCGCCGCTGGCGCACAGCTCGTCGAGCAGTGCGGGGGAGTAGTCGGCGACGCGGGCGGGCAGCACCAGCCGTTCCAGTGCGGACGCGGGCACCGAGGTTCCCTGCAACTGCTCCACCGTCGCGGCGACCGCCTCCACCCCCCGGGCCGACGAGCCGACCTGCTGCCAGCGGGGCAGGAAGGTGGCCAGCGCCCGGGGCGGCACCGGCTCGATCTCCCGGCGCAACGCCGCGAGGGATCGCCGGCGCAGCAGGCGCAGCACTTCCGCGTCGCACCACTGGGCGCCGACCGTGTCCGGAGTGAACTCGCCGGACACCACCCGCCCGGTGGCGGCCAGGCGGCGCAGCGCCTGTTCCACCACGAAGACGCCCAACCCGAACCGTGCCGCGCAACTGGCCGCGGCGAACGGGGCGTGGGTGCGCGCGTACCGGGCGACCAGATCACCGAGCGGGTCGGCGACCGGTTCGAGGTACGCCTCGGCGACGCCCACCGGCAGGGCCACGCCGAGCGCGTCCCGCAGCCGGCCGGCGTCCTCGACGCCCACCCAGCGGTCCTGCCCGGCGATCCGGACCCGCAGCACCCGCCGGGCGGCGGTCAGGTCGGTCAGCCAGTCGACGGGCACGCCGCGCTCGGCCAGCTCGTCGGTGCTCAGGTCGCCGAGCTGACGCAGCAGCTCGACCACGTCCTCCGCGTCCCGGGGCCGGCGCTGCGGGGTCAGCCAGCGCAACTGCCGCTCGGTCTCGTCGAGCACCGTCGAGTCGAGCAGCTCGCGCAGGTCGACCCGGCCGAGCAGCTCACCGAGCAGGGCCGAATCCAGTGCCAGGGCCGCGGCGCGGCGCTCCGCGAGCGGGGCGTCCCCCTCGTAGAGGAAGGCGCCTACGTAACCGAAGAGCAGGGAGCGGGCGAACGGCGACGGGCGGGCCGTCTCCACCTCGACCAGCCGTACCCGGCGGCCGGACAGGTCGCGCATCACCTGGGTCAGGGCGGGCAGGTCGAAGACGTCCTGGAGGCACTCGCGGGCCGCCTCCAGGGTGACCGGGAAGTCGGCGTACTCGCGGGCGACGTCGAGCAGCTGGGCGGCGCGCTGCCGCTGCTGCCACAGCGGCTGGCGGCGGCGGGGATCCCGGCGGGGGAGCAGTAGCGAGCGTGCGGCGCACTCCCGGAACCGGGACGCGAACAGCGCCGAGGTGCCGACCGACTCCTCGACCAGTTGGGCGATCTCCTCGGGGTCGAAGGCCACGACATCGGCGCCGGGCGGGCTGTCGGCGGTGTCCGGCAGGCGGACCACGATCCCGTCGTCGGCGGGCATCACCTGCGCGTCCACGCCGTAGCGCTCGGCCAGCCGTCGGCCGATCGCCAGCGCCCAGGGCGCGTTGACCCGGGCGCCGAGGACGCTGTGCACGGCGAGGCGCCAGTCACCCAGCTCGTCGCGGAACCGTTCGACCACCACCGTGCGGTCGTCCGGCAGCGCGCGGGTGGCGGCCTGCTGTTCGCGCAGGTACGCCATGAGGTTGCCGGCGGCCCAGTCGTCCAACCCGGCGGTACGCAGGCCGGCCAGCGCCGCCTCGTCGCTCTGCCGGAGCAGGGCGCGGACCCGGGCCCCGATCGCCCGGCCCAGCTCCACCGGCCGGCCCGGCTGGTCGCCCTTCCAGAACGGCATTTTCGCTGCCTGACCGGGGGCGGGGGAGACCAGCACCCGGTCCGGGGTGATCTCCTCGATCCGCCAGGACGAGGAGCCGAGCAGGAAGATGTCGCCGACCCGGGACTCGTAGACCATCTCCTCGTCCAACTCGCCGACCCGGGCGGCACGTTCCGCGCCGGCCAGGAAGACGCCGAACAGGCCCCGGTCCGGGATGGTGCCGCCGCTGGTCACCGCGAGCCGCTGCGCGCCGGGCCGGCCGGTCAGCAGGTCGGTGGTGCGGTCCCAGACCAGCCGTGGCCGCAGCTCGGCGAAGGCGGTCGACGGGTAGCGGCCGGAGAGCATGTCCAGTACGGCATGCAGGGCCGAGTCGGGCAGCTCGGCGAAGGGCGCCGCCCGACGGACCAGCGTCGCCAGGTCGCCGACCCGCCACTGGTCCAGCGCGACCATCGCGACAACCTGCTGGGCGAGCACGTCCAGCGGGTTGCGGGGATGGTGCAGCTCCTCGATCGCGCCGTCGGCCATCCGCTCGGCGACCACGGCGCAGGAGAGCAGGTCGCCACGGTGCTTCGGCAGCACCACCCCCCGCGAGACGGCGCCGACCTGGTGCCCGGCACGGCCGACTCGTTGCAGGCCGGCGGCCACGCTCGGCGGCGCCTCGATCTGCACCACCAGATCGACGGCGCCCATGTCGATGCCGAGTTCGAGGCTGGAGGTGGCGACCACGGCGGGCAGTTGACCCGCCTTGAGCGACTCCTCGATGTGCCGGCGCTCCTCCCGGGAGACGCTGCCGTGGTGCGCTCGGGCGATCACCGGCGGGGCGCCGGCCACCGCCCCCGCCTGGGCCATCATCTCCGCCGGGGTCCGGGTGGAACGGTCGGCCGTGGCCGGCGCGGCGGCGATCTCCTCGGCGGCGAGTTCGTTCAGCCGGGCGCAGAGCCGCTCGGCGCTGCGTCGGGAGTTGGTGAAGACGATGGTCGAGCGGTGCGCCCGGATCAGCGCGAAGACCCGTTCCTCCACCGCCGGCCAGATCGATGCCGTGCGTGGGCCGGCGAGGTCGTCCTCCGGTGCGTCCTGTTCGTCGAGGCGGGCCATGTCCTCCACCGGGACCTGGACGCTCACCTCGATCGTCTTGGCGGTGGTCGGGGAGACCACGTCGACCGGCCGGGCGCCGCCGAGGAACCGGGCGCACTCGTCCATCGGCCGGATGGTGGCGGAGAGCCCGATCCGCTGCGCCGGGGCGGGTAGCAGCTCGTCGAGGCGTTCCAGGGAGAGCGCGAGGTGGGCGCCACGTTTGGTGCCGGCCACGGCGTGCACCTCGTCGACGATCACCGTCTCGACGCCGCGTAGCGCGTCGCGGGCGGCGGAGGTGAGCAGCAGGAACAGCGACTCCGGGGTGGTGATGAGGATGTCCGGTGGCGTGCGGGCGAAGGCCCGCCGCTCGTCGGCGGGGGTGTCGCCGGTACGCATGCCGACGGTGATGTCCGGTGGGGTGAGCGCGAGCCGGGTGGCGGCCTGCCGGATGCCGGCGAGCGGGGCGCGCAGGTTCCGTTCGACGTCGACCGCGAGCGCCTTGAGGGGACTGACGTAGAGCACCCGGCACCGCTGCCGGTGATCGGTCGGCGCGGGTTCGCGGGCCAGCCGGTCGAGTGACCAGAGGAAGGCGGCGAGGGTCTTGCCCGAACCGGTCGGCGCGACCACGAGGGCGTGCCGACCGGCGGCGACCGCCGTCCAGGCGCCGACCTGCGCCGCGGTCGGCGCGGCGAACGCCGCGCCGAACCACTCCCGGGTCGCCGGGCCGAACCGGGAGAGCACCGCCTCGCCGGCCGACCGTCCGATGGAATCCGCCACGACCCCATCCTGCCCCCGGCCACCGACATCCGCCGACACCCACCGGGTGGAGTATGTCTGGTTAAGTCTTTACAGGCGACTTGACCGTAGATTCCGTTAAGCCTTACTTAACTGCTTGCTTGTGGGCGGCAACATAAAGTAACTTCACTCCCGGTGTGGCGAGCGGTGGAGGGGATCGGATGGCCGTCGAGGAGCGGAGATCGAGGCCCGGCACCGATGTCCTGATCCGCAAGGTCGACAGCCACGTCGCCGCCCTCCGTGCCGGGTTGCACGGCCCCGAGTTGGAGTTGGCCGAACGGCTCGCCGGCTGCCTGCGGGAGCTGGTCGTCTCGACCGCCCAGGCGAGTGCGGCCGACCGGGCGCAGGTGCGCGCCGCCGTGCACTACTTCGTCCTGCGCCGGGAGAGCCAGGGCCGGCTGCTGTCGGTGCGCTCCCTGGCCGCCGCCCAGCGTCTGGTCAACCGGGCGGCCCGCCAGCTCGGCCGCCCGGACCTGACGGTCGAGGGCCGGCCCGGCCACGACGCCGTGACCCCCACGGCTGACGCCGCCGCCCGATCCTGACGCCCGGCGGCCCGGGGTCGGCGTACGGCCGACGGGCGGGTGCGCGCACCGAACCAGTAGTAACGGCCAGAGCGGGTCTGTTTCGGTAAAACAGCCCATAACGCGGCGAACTATCGTCTGATCGCTCGTAGGCGCCGTGCACGCGGGAGGGGCGCCGCTGCCATCTCGACCGGGAGCGCGCGTGCTCGTACTGCTGATTCTGCACCTCGTGGCGGCCCTCGCGGCGCCGCTGCTGGTGCGCCGTTGGGGGCCCCGCGCCTGCTACCCGCTGGCAGTGGCGCCCGCCGCCGCGTTCGGCTGGGCGGTGGTACGCACCCCCGCCGTCGCCGACGGCGGTGCGGTGGTCGAGACGTACCCGTGGATCCCCCAGCTGGGGCTGGACCTGGCCCTGCGGCTGACCACCCTGTCCTGGCTGATGACGCTGCTGATCGGTGGCATCGGCGCACTGGTGCTGGTCTACAGCGCGCGGTACTTCCGGCCCGGCGCGATCGGGACGGCCCGGTACGCCGGGGTGATGGTCGCCTTCGCCGGGGCGATGCTCGGCCTCGTCCTCGCCGACGACCTGCTGCTGCTCTACGTCTGCTGGGAACTCACCACGGTCTTCTCGTACCTGCTGATCGGGCACAGCACCGAGCGACGGTCCAGCCGTTGGGCGGCCGCCCAGGCGTTGATGGTGACCACGCTCGGCGGCCTGGCCATGCTGATCGGGTTCATCATGCTCGGCCACCACGGCGGTACCTACCGCTGGTCGGAGCTGGCCGAGCGCCCGCTGCCCGGCGGGGCGTACCTGGTCACCGCCGTGCTGCTGATCCTGCTCGGGGCGCTGTCCAAGTCGGCGGTGCTGCCGTTCACCTCGTGGCTGCCGGTGGCGATGGCGGCGCCGACGCCGGTGAGCGCGTACCTGCACGCGGCGGCGATGGTGAAGGCCGGCATCTACCTGCTCGGCCTGCTCGCCCCGGTGCTCGCCGCGGCCGGCCCCTGGCGTCCGGTGGTGCTGGTCGCCGGGCTGGTCACCATGCTGCTCGGCGGCTGGGCGGCGTTGCGGCAGACCGACCTCAAGCTGTTGCTGGCGTACGGCACGGTGAGTCAGCTCGGCCTGCTGGCGGCGGTGGTCGGGGTGGGCACTCCGGACGCCGCGCTGGCCGGCTTCGGGGCGCTGCTCGCTCACGCCATGTTCAAGGCGGCACTGTTCCTCGTCGTCGGCGTGATCGACCACGGCGCCGGCACCCGCGACCTGCGCGAGTTGTCCGGGCTGTGGCGCAGCGCTCCGCTGCTGGCCGGGGTGACGCTGCTCGCCGCGGCGTCGATGGCCGGCCTGCCACCACTGGTCGGCTTCGTCGCCAAGGAGGCGGTGTTCGCCGCCTTCACCGACCGGCCGCTGGTCCTGGCGGTACTGGTCGCCGGCGGCGCGCTCACCGTCGCGTACAGCATCCGGTTCCTCTGGGGCGCGCTCGCCACCCGCCCGGGGGTGCCGCCGACCGACCTGGGGCGGGTCGCGGTGCCGATGGTGGCACCACCCGCCCTGCTGGCCGTGGTCGGACTGGTCGCCGGACCGGCGGCGGGGGTGCTGGACGATCTGCTCCGTCCGTACGCGGAACTCTTCGGCGGCGTCCACGCGCACCTGGCGATCTGGTCCGGCTTCACCCCGGCGCTCGGCCTGACCGCGTTGGCGGTGGCGGGCGGCGCGGTGCTGTTCGCGTTGCGCGGTCCGCTGGCCCCGGCGCTGGCCCGACTCCGTTCGCCGGTCGGTCCCCTACAGGGCTACGAGTGGATCACCCATCGCTTCGACCGGGCCGCCGTGGACATCACCAGCGTGACCCAGCGGGGTTCGCTGCCGCAGTACCTCGGTCTGATCCTGATCGTGCTGGCCGCCGTGCCCGGCGGTGCGCTGCTGTTGATCCGGCCCTGGGAGCAGCGGCTGGCCCTGTGGACCACCCCCGTGCAACCTGTGGTGCTGCTGGTGATCAGCGTCGCGGCGGTGCTCGCCGTGGGCGCCCGCCGCCGGCTGACGGCGATGTTGCTGGTGGGGATGACCGGCTACGGCACCGCGATGATCTTCGTGCTCCACGGCGCACCAGACCTGGCGTTGACCCAGTTCCTCGTGGAGACCGTGACCATCGCGGTCTTCGTGCTGGTGCTGCGCCGCCTGCCGGAACGGTTCTCGATGCGGCCGCTGCGCATCAGCCGCTGGATCCGGCGGGCGATCGGCGTGACGGTCGGCGCGACCGTCGCCGGGCTCGCCGTGGCCGCCGCGACCGCCAGGCAGGCGCGCACCATCTCGGAGGAATTTCCGCACCTGGCCGTCGAGCACGGGTACGGCCGCAACGTGGTGAACGTGACGCTTGTCGACATCCGAGCCTGGGACACGCTGGGGGAGTTGTCCGTGCTGGTGGCCGCGGCCACCGGAGTGGCCAGCCTGGTCTTCCAGCAGTCCCGGACCGGCCCCCGCCCCCGCCGGCTGGAGCCCGACCGCCAGGAGACCCAGGCCGGTCGGCCGGTCTGGCTGCGCGGCGGAGCCACCCTGCACGAGCGCAACCGCTCGATCGTGCTGGAGGTGATCACCCGGTTGATCTTCCACACCGCCGTGCTCTTCTCGCTCTACCTGCTGTTCTCCGGCCACAACGCGCCCGGTGGCGGTTTCGCCGGGGGGCTGGTGGCCAGCCTGGCGCTGACCATGCGCTACCTCGCCGGCGGCCGGTACGAGTTGGCCGAGGCCGCGCCGGTCGGCGCCGGCACCATCCTCGGCGGCGGCCTGGCCATCGCCGTCGGCGGCGGGGCGTTGTCCCTGCTCGCCGGCGGTGCCGTGCTGCAGAGCGCGAAGATCAACCTCTGGGCTCCGTTGATCGGGGACTTCTACCTCGTCACCTCCCTGTTCTTCGACGTCGGTGTCTACCTGGTGGTGATCGGGCTGGCGCTGGACGTGCTGCGCAGCCTCGGCGCCGAAGTGGACCGGAACATCGAGGCGGCCGGCCGGGCCGACGGTGGGCTGGCCGTCGAGCGCAGGGGAGGGGCGGCATGAGCACCGGAGCCAACCTGGTGTCGTTCGTCGCGATCGGGGTGCTCGTCGGTTGTGGGGTGACGCTGCTGCTGGAGCGCAGCCTGAGCCGCGTCCTGCTCGGCATCATCCTGATCGGCAACGGGGTCAACCTGCTGATCATCTTCGGTGGCCGGGCCGGCGGGGCGCCGATCATCGGGGTCACCGAGCCTGCGGCGATGAGCGACGCGTTGCCCCAGGCCATGGTGCTCACCGCCATCGTGATCACCTTCGGGTTCACCGCCTTCCTGCTGGCGATCAGCTATCGCAGCTGGTACCTGACCGGCGACGACGAGGTGCCGGACGACGTCGAGGACCGGCAGATCGTGCGCCGTGCCGCGGCCAAGCAGGTCTCCACCGCCGACCTCGGCGGCGAGGGGGCGGACGAGGATCCCGAGCAGGTCTTTCCGCCGCTGGACCACCGGTCGCGCCGGGACGAGGGGCCGGGATGAGCGGGCGGCATCCACCGGGACAGCGGGACGCTCCCGCAGCCGCCGGCCCAGCGGGACCGGGTGCAGCGAGGCGAGGCATCGGCGTGGGCCGCCACGCGCGACGGAGGGCCCGGTGACCGCACTCGTGCCGCTGCCGGTGCTGCTGCCGTTGCTGGGCGCGGCGCTGACACTGCTGCTGGCGAACCGGCCATTGCCCCAGCGTGTGGTCAGCGTGGGCTGCCTGGCCGCCACCCTGGTGGTGGCGGTGCTGCTGCTGGTACAGACGTACCGCCACGGGCTGCTGGTGGTCGACATCGGTGCCTGGCCGGCGCCGGTCGGCATCGTGCTGGTCGCCGACCAACTGGCCGCGTTGATGCTGGTGGTCTCGTCGGCGGTGACCCTGTGCGTGCTGCTGTACTCGATCGGCCAGGGGCAGGCGGAGACCAGTGAGACCGCCCCGTTGGCCATCTTCCACCCGACCTACCTGGTGCTGACCGCCGGCGTGACCAACGCGTTCCTCGCCGGCGACCTGTTCAACCTCTTTGTCGGGTTCGAGATGCTGCTCGCGGCGAGCTTCGTCCTGATCACCCTGAACGGCACCGAGCTGCGCATCCGCACCGGCTCGACGTACGTGGTGGTCAACGTCCTGGCGTCGATGATCTTCCTGATCTCGGTGGGCCTGGTCTACGCGGCCAGCGGCACGCTCAACCTGGCTCACCTCGCCGCGCGGCTGGACGCGTTGCCCGACGGCGTACGGCTGAGCCTGCAGTTGATGCTGCTGCTGGCCTTCGGCATCAAGGCGGCGGTCTTCCCGCTGTCGGCCTGGCTGCCGGACAGCTACCCGACCGCCCCCGCCCCGGTCACCGCCGTCTTCGCCGGCCTACTCACCAAGGTCGGCGTGTACGCCATCATCCGGACCCAGACCCTGCTCTTTCCCGGTCAGGAGGCCGGCGAACTGCTGATGGTGGTGGCTGGGCTGACCATGCTGGTCGGCATCCTCGGCGCGGTGGCCCAGTCGGACATGAAACGGCTGCTGTCGTTCACCCTGGTCAGCCACATCGGTTTCATGATCTTCGGGGTGGGGCTCAGCACCGTCGCCGGACTGGTCGGGGCCATTTTCTACGTGATCCACCACATCACGATCCAGACTGCCCTGTTCCTGGTCACCGGCCTGGTCGAGCAACGGACCGGCAGCACGGACCTGCGCCGGCTCGGCGGGCTGGCCCGGATGGCGCCCGTGCTCGGCGTCCTCTTCTTCGTCTCGGCGATGAACCTCGCCGGCATCCCGCCCTTCTCCGGTTTCCTCGGCAAGCTGGGGTTGCTCCAGGCCGGCGTGGCGGCCGGCGGCCCGCTGCCCTGGGCACTGGTCGCCGCCGGGACGCTGACCAGCCTGCTCACCCTCTACGTGGCCAGCCGGATGTGGAACCTGGCCTTCTGGCGCGCGCCCTGTCAGGGCGTCGCGCCGACCGCCCCGCTGCCCGCGCTGATGGTCGGCGCCACCGTGACCCTGGTGGCGCTCGGGGTGGCGTTGACCGTCGTGGCGGGGCCGCTGTTCAACGTCACCACGGATGCGGCGGTCAACCTGCGCGAACGCACCCCGTACATCCAGGCCGTGCTGCCGGGGGGCCCGCCGTGACCGGGGCGGGCCCGATCACCACGTCACCGAACGGGCCGGAGCGGGGCGTACGGGGCCGGATGCGGCGGTGGCGCGACCAGTTGATCGCGCTCGGCTGGCTGGTGCTGGTCTGGAACCTGCTCTGGGGCGAGTTCAGCTGGGGCAACCTGCTGGGCGGGCTGCTGGTGGCCATCGCGGTGCTGCTGTTCTTCCCGCTCCCACCGGTGACCTTCGGTGGCCGGCTGCGGCTGCGCGGGCTGCTGGCGTTCGGGGTGCGGTTCGTCGTCGAACTGATCCGGGCCAGCGCGCACGTCGCCCGGATCGCGGTGCAGCCCGGCTACATCCCGCGTTCGGCCATCATCGCGGCCCGGCTGCGGATTCCCACCGACCTCAACCTGGCCCTCACCGCCGAGGCGCTCTCGCTGGTGCCGGGCACCTTGATCGTCGAGGTGGACCGGGACGCCGGAATGCTCTACGTGCATGTGCTCGACGTACACCGGCCGAGTGACCTCGACGCCGCGCGGGAGCAGGTCCGCGTTCTGGAGCGGCGAATCATCGCGGCGGTCGGTTCGACGGCCGAGGTACGCCGGATGCGCTCCGGCCCTGTCGACAAGGAGTCCCCTTGAACACCGTCCTCGCCGCCGTCCTGGCCAGCCTGCTGTCGGTGGCCGCCCTGCTCGCCCTCATCCGGCTCTACCGGGGACCGTCCCTGCTGGACCGGGTGATCGCCGCCGACATGCTGCTCGCCACCATGATCGGTGCCGTCGGCGCCGAGGCGGCGATCAACCGGCACGCCACCACGCTGCCGGTGCTGGTGGTGCTCGCCCTGCTCGGCTTCGTCGGCTCGGTGTCCCTGGTCCGCTTCGCCGTCCGGGAACGGCCATGACGCCGGCCGCCGGCCTCCCGCCGCCCCCGACAGCCGCCGACCGGCTCGGCGCGGTGACGCCGGGCGCCGTCGCCGACTGGCTCGGTGCGGTGACGCCGGGCGCCGTCGCCGACTGGCTGGGCGCGGTCAGTCTGGTCGCCGGCGCGTTGCTGAGCCTGGCCGCCGCGATCGGGGTGCTGCGGTTTCCGGACGCGTTGACCCGGATGCACGCGGCCACCAAGCCGCAGGTGCTTGGCGTACTGCTGTTGTTGCTGGGGGTGGCGCTGCGGCTACGCAGCCCCGCCGACCTCGGCATGATCGCTCTCGTCGGCGTCCTCCAGTTGGCCACCGCCCCGGTCGCCGCGCAGATGATCGGCCGGGCCGC
Organism: Micromonosporaceae bacterium KJ-029; assembly: GCA_005402585.1. Lineage (GTDB taxonomy): Bacteria > Actinomycetota > Actinomycetes > Mycobacteriales > Micromonosporaceae > Micromonospora. Next base: position 191,148 of record BIFP01000072.1, read on the forward strand.
GTACCGCAGCGGGCGACTGGACCGAAAGCTGCTCGACGCCGACGAGTTGGCCGAGCACTGACGCGCCGGATTTCGGGCAGGCCGACTATTCCGGCACCTTGCGTCTTGCCCGCGAGGGCCGACGACTGGACTCTCTCGCAGTGGCGGACATCGATTTGATGGCCGTCCTCTAGCCCACGCGTACCCCCCCCGCGTGGCCGGTGCTCGCCCCGGAACCGGGAGGATCCATGAGACCCCGTACCCCCCGTACCACCTGGCTCGCCGTGGCCGTCGCCGCCGCGACCGTCGCGGCCCCGGCGCTCGCCGTCACGCCGGTGGCCGGCGCCGCGCGATCCGCGGTCACCGTCGCCGCGGTCGCCGCCCCGAACATCGCCCTGGCCAACGTCAAGGCGCATCTGAGCCAGTTCCAGTCGATCGCGACCGCCAACGGCGGCAACCGGGCCCACGGCCGGCCCGGCTATCTCGCCTCGGTCAACTACGTCAGGGCCCAGCTCGACGCGGTCGGCTACACCACGGCGGTGCAGTCGTTCACCTACAACGGCGCGACGGGGCTAACAACTGTTGGCGTATCCGTGGTCTTTAGCGACATATAGCGTTTTATAGTTGTCGGCGTGAATTTGAAGGAGTGGGCAGCGGCGACTGGCGTCTCGTACGTGGCCGCGCGGCGGCAGTATGCGGCCGGGACGCTGCCCGTTCCGACTTACCGGCTGGGCCGGCTCATCATGGTCGGCGAGCCGCTGACCGGTGTGAGTCCGGACGCCGGCCAGGTGGTGGTGTACGCGCGGGTGTCCTCGGCCGACCAGAAGTCGGACCTGGACCGGCAGGTCGCCCGGGTCACCATGTGGGCGACCGGGCAGAAACTGGCCGTGGACCGGGTGGTGACCGAGATCGGTTCCGCGTTCGACGGGCGCCGCAAGGAGTTCCTCGGCCTGTTGCGTGACCCGGCTGTGACGACGATCGTGGTGGAGCACCGGGACCGGTTTGCCCGCTTCGGCGCTGAGTACGTCGAGGCCGCCCTGACCGCGCAGGGCCGACGGCTGCTGGTGGTCGACCCGGCTGGGGTTGACGACGACCTCGTGCGAGACGTGACCGAGATCCTGACGTCGCTGTGCGCCCGTCTGTACGGCCGGCGGGCGGCGGCGAACCGCGCTCGTCGTGCGGTCGACGCCGTCACCGGCGGGGGCGATCCGGCGTGAAAACCATCCAGGCGTACCGGTACGCCATTGACCTCACCCCGGGGCAGGAGCGGGCCGTGCTGGCGCACGCCGGGGCCGCCCGGGTCGCGCACAACTGGGCCCTGGCCAGGGTGAAGGCGGTAATGGATCAGCGGGCGGCCGAGCGTTCATACGGGATCCCGGACGATCAACTCACCCCGGCGTTGTCGTGGTCGTTGCCCGGGCTGCGTAAGGCGTGGAACGTGGCGAAACCGGTGGTCGCGCCGTGGTGGGCGGAGGTGTCCAAGGAGGCGTTCAACACCGGACTCGACGCCCTGGCCCGCGGGTTGAAGAACTGGGCCGACTCCCGCGGCGGGAAACGCGCTGGACGGCGGGTCGGTTTCCCCCGGTTCACGTCCCGCCGTCGCACCACACCGAGCGTTCGGTTCACGACCGGCGCGATCCGGGTCGAGCCGGACCGTAAGCATGTGGTGCTGCCGAGGCTGGGCCGGTTGAAGCTGCACGAGTCCGCCCGTAAGCTCGCCCGCCGGCTGGACAACGGCACGGCGCGGATCATGTCCGCCAGCGTGCGTCGTGACGGCGGACGCTGGCACGTGGCGTTCACCGTCGAGCTGGAACGTGCCGAGCGGCAACCGGCGCGGCCGGACTCCGTGGTCGGGGTGGACATCGGCATCACGCACCTCGCCGTGCTGTCCACCGGCGAGCTGGTCGACAACCCGCGCCATCTGGTCGCCGCGCAGACCAGGTTGCGGGCGCTCGGGCGGGCGCTGTCGCGCAAGACGGGCCCGGACCGCCGCGTTGGCCGGCGGCCGTCGACACGGTGGCAACGTGCGGTGGCCAGGCTCGGGCGGGCCCACGCCCGCGTGGCGAACCTGCGCCGCGACGGCCTGCACAAGCTCACCAGTGAGCTGGCCCGCGAGCACGGCACGGTCGTGGTCGAAGACCTCCACGTCACCGGCATGCTGGCCAACCGGCGTCTCGCGAAACACATCGCCGATGCCGGGTTCGCCGAGATCCGCCGACAGCTGGCCTACAAAACCTCGTGGAACGGTGGCCGGCTCCTGGTGGCCGACCGCTGGTATCCGTCCTCTAAGAGACTGTCGGGTAACCGGATCGCTACGTGGTGATAAGTCGTTCGGCGTTGATGCGTCGGGCGGTTCCGCGTTCGGTGGCGTTGGTCC
>BIFP01000073.1 GCA_005402585.1 Micromonosporaceae bacterium KJ-029
CCTTTACGCAGGTCACGCACCGGTAGCAGCGGCGCGAGGACCGCCCACATCGCATCAGTCAAACTCGACGGATAGCATGAACGGGCGTCATCCCCGCCGCGATCTTTGTTGCACACACATCAAGATCATGGCGGGGATGACCTATTTGTCGAGCACCCCACATCGACACGTCTCGCCATAACCCATCGGATCAGACCGGTTACCCGACAGTCTCT
>BIFP01000074.1 GCA_005402585.1 Micromonosporaceae bacterium KJ-029
CCGGCCGCCGAGTAGAGAACGTCAGCGATCGGACCGGTACGCGCCGGAGTGACCGCCAGGTTGCGGTGCCGCTTGATGGCGGTCAGGATCCGCGACGAGGCACCCCAGAACAACGACTCCTCGGCCAGCGTCGGCCGCGGCGCCGAGATCCGACCCGGGGTCGCGTACGCACCCGGCGACCACATGAAGTAGTTACCCGAAGAGTGCAGGTTCATCGAGAACTTGATGTTCCC
>BIFP01000075.1 GCA_005402585.1 Micromonosporaceae bacterium KJ-029
ACCGCCTCGACGGCGTCGAGGTCGGCGGTGCCGGAGGTGTTGCCGGCGAGGCCGGAGACGAGGGTGTCGCCGACGAAGATGACACTGCCGTCCTTGGCGATGTTCACCGTGGCCGTGGCCCCGAACACCTCCAGGTTCTCGTGGCGTTGGGCCAGGTTGACGTGGGTGACGCCGTTGTGCCGGCTGGTGTA
>BIFP01000076.1 GCA_005402585.1 Micromonosporaceae bacterium KJ-029
GGGATGACGCCCGTTCATGCTATCCGTCGAGTTTGACTGATGCGATGTGGGCGGTCCTCGCGCCGCTGCTACCGGTGCGTGACCTGCGTAAAGGTGGTCGGGCGCGGGTCTACGACGATCGGCTGATCCTGGACTCGATCTTCTACGTGCTGCGGTCGGGTTGCCCGTGGCGGATGATGCCGCGTGATCTGGCACCGCCGGACGCGGCGCATCGCTGGTTCACGACCTGGCGGAAGAACGGGACGTGGGACCGGATTCACG
>BIFP01000077.1 GCA_005402585.1 Micromonosporaceae bacterium KJ-029
AATGCCCTGCCGATCGTGCTGATCCACGGGCTTTGGATGACCGCCCGAAGCTGGGACCGCTGGGTGGAGCACTACCGGGCGAAGGGCCATGAGGTCTTCGTGCCGACGTACCCGGGATTCGAGATCGAGGTAGAGGCGTTGCGGGAAAACCCCGAGGTCATCGCCGAGGCCTCCGTTCCCGCAACGCTCGACCATCTCAGCGAGGTGGTCGAGAGCCTGGACCGGCCGCCGATCATCATGGGCCACTCCTTCGGGGGAACCT
>BIFP01000078.1 GCA_005402585.1 Micromonosporaceae bacterium KJ-029
GACCGGCACCCCGTACGACGAACGCACCGCATGGGCGCACCATTGACAAGATCAACAACTTGCCGCTTGACATCAAAGATCATGGGATGTCTGACAGCGCAGACGGTTCGCCGCCGGCCCGCGCCGGAAGCCCGCAGGTCGGCCGCGGACTCCGGGACGATGACTGCGCAAACGGCTCAGCTCGACAGGGACGCGGCAGGCTTCCCAGCCGCCGGCCAGCGACGGCGGACCCGGACCCAAAGGGACGCGCGGCAGGCTTCCCAGCCACCGGCCGGCGACGGCGGCCTGGGCCCGGCGGGACGCGCCGCAGGCTTGCCAGGCTCCGGCCAGCAGCGACGGCCCGGAGCCGGGCGGAGCGCAGACGCGATGGGATCAATGCCCTTGGGCGGGACGGCGCGGTTGTCCGGATGGGGTGTTGCCGGCGACCCGTAGGGGGCCGTGTCCGGATCTGGCCGGGCCGGCCGTGCCCGGATGTCCGGTATCAACCCACTTGGGTGGTGCCCCGGGTCACCGTCGGCACGGAATCATGCCCGGCCCCGGGTCGTTGAACATGGCGTAACCGCGACGCCCCCCAGCGCCGCACCGCGACGCCCTCGGCGCCGCACCAGGCCGGCCGGAATGAACCCCCGCCGCCCGGCGTTACACCTCCCCCGGACGTCGTGACACGGTCCCCCTTCTGCGGATCGCCGACGAACCCGAACGAACTTTCCCCCCTTTTCACGCGGCCCACCGCACCCCCCTGCGGTCGCCTGCCGCGCACCCCCGAACGAAAGGTCTGATCATCATGGCTACCACCATCCTGCGTAAGACCGCACTCACCATCGCCGCTGCCGCCGCCACCGCCGGAGGCATCGCCGGCCCCGCCATCGCCGCCAACGCCACCCCCGCCAACGCCGCCCCCGTGCAGGCCGAGCGCAAGCCCGGCAGCGAGCGGGAACTCAACGTCCGCTACGAAGCCCAGCCGAACTTCTACTACTGCGGCCCCGCCGCCACCCGTAACGCCCTCTCCGTCCAGGGCAAGGACATCAACGTCGACGCCATGGCCAAGGAAATGGGCACCACCGAGAACGGCACCAACTCCATCAACGACATCACCCCCGTCCTGAACAAGGAAACCGGCAAGAACGTCTACAAGTCCGTCGAAATCTCGGGCGCCAAGGCCGACAACAAGCAGGCCGACAAGCTCCGAGCAGACGTCGTACGCACCGTCGACGACGGCCGCGCCGTAGTCGCCAACATCGCCGGCACCGCCACCGACACCGACGGCACCACCCACAGCTTCGAAGGCGGCCACTACATCAGCGTCGTCGGCTACCGCGACAACGGCAAGACCGTCACCATCGCCGACTCCGCCAACCCCACCCAGGCCAGCTACCGCATGAGCATCGACAACCTCGCCAACTGGATCGCCACCCGCGGCTACACCGCCACCAGCTGACGATCCCAAACAAGAAGCGTTAGGAAGGGGCCCCTCCTCTACACCAGGCGTTAAGAAGGGCCCCCTCCTTCCACCCGGCAACCGAAGGGCCGACCCCGAACGGGGTCGGCCCTTCGGCGTCCGCGGGTATCGGCGGACCACCGCTCGCAGGCATCTGTGCAGTTCAGGGCGGCTCCCAGGTTTCGAGAAGGTTTCCTGAGAACAACCTTGAGGCTATTGACACCCCGGTTCGGGCGACCGTAGGGTCCCCCAAGTTGTACATGGTTGTCCATGAACAAGAGGCGAGCATGAAGATTGCAGTGGTTGGCAGCTACGGCGCCGGGCTCACCATGCGGGTGCCCCGGGCACCCGTCGCGGGCGAGACTCTCTCCGGTGGCCGGTTCGCCTCCGGGCACGGCGGCAAGGGGTCGAACCAGGCCGTCGCCGCAGCCCGCCTCGGCGCGGAGGTCAGCTTCCTGACCGCCGTCGGCCGAGACCAGTTCGGTGACGCGGCGCGCCGGCTCTGGGCCGACGAGGGAATCGACGCCAACGCGGTCCGCACCGCCGACGCGGCCACCATGGTCGGCTTCATCCTGGTCGACGACGACGGCGAGAACCGGATCGCGATCGCGCCCGGCGCCCTCGACGAGCTGACCCCCGCCGACGTCGACCGGTTCGCCGACCGCATCGCCGAAGCGGACCTGACCGTGGTCAGCCTGGAGATCCCGCTGCCGGTCGCGCTCGCAGCGCTGCGTACCGCGCACGAGCGCGGTGTCCGCACGCTGCTCAACCCCGCCCCGGCCGTGGCACTGCCCGACGAGGCGTGGGAGTGGATCGACGTGCTCACCCCCAACGCCAGCGAGGCCCGGGTGCTCACCGGCCTGGACCCGGACGGCCCCACCAGCGCCGAACAGCTGGTGGACCTGCTCCGGGCCCGCTACACCGGCACCGTCGTGCTGACCCTCGGCGCCGAGGGCGCCCTGGTGGACCGCGGTGGGTGGCAGGCCCGGGTCGCGCCGGTCCCGGTGCCACGGGTCGTCGACACCACCGGCGCCGGAGACGCCTTCACCGGCGCGCTGGCCGTCGCCCTGACCCGGGGCGACGACCTCACCGACGCGGTCCGGTACGCCGCCGCGGCCGGCGCCCACACCGTCGGAGTCGCCGAGGTGATTCCCGCCCTGCCCGGTCCGGACGATGTCGCGGCCCTGTTGAGGAGATGAGAGAGATGGCCCAGATGACCGCGCAGGCGGCACCTCCGACGGCGTCCGTCGCCGATCCCCGCAGCCCCTCGCCCCTGCAGCGCTTCCTGCACGCCCGCGAGGCCAGCACCTTCCTCGCGCTGGTCGTGCTGTTCGCGCTCGGCACCCTGATCGCACCGGGCTTCGTCGGGACCAACAACTTCCTCACCGTCGGGCAACAGATCGCGCAGATCGGGATCATGGCGATCGGGGTCACCTTCGTCATCATCAACGCGGAGATCGACCTGTCCGTCGGCTCGATCTACGGGCTCGGCGCCGTCGTCGCCGGCCTGCTGATGACCTCGGACGTCGCCTGGCCCCTCGCGGCCCTCGGCGGGATCGCCGCCGGTGCGGTCGCCGGCCTGCTCAACGGCCTGATGACCGTGGGCTTCGGGATCCCGTCCTTCATCGTCACCCTCGGCACCCTGAGCGTCTACCGGGGAGTGACCCTGCTGCTCAGCGGCGGATCGCCGATCTCCCTGTCCAGCAGCGACCCCAACGTGGCCGAGTTCAACCTGCTCGGTCAGGGCAAGCTCTTCGGCCTCCTGCCGATGCAGCTGGTCATCTTCGCCCTCGTCGCCGTGCTCGGTGCGATCGTGCTGTCCCGCTCCCGCTACGGCTTCAACACCTACGCAGTGGGGGGCAGCGCCGAGGCCGCCCGGCTCTGCGGCATCAACACCGGCCGGGTGAAGGTCGCCGCCTTCACCCTCTCGGGCACGCTCGCCGGCCTCGCCGGCGTACTCGGCCTGTCCTTCCTGTCCTACGTGCAGGGCGTCACCGGCACCGGGATGGAACTCGTCGCCATCTCCGCCGTGATCATCGGTGGCGCCGCCCTGTTCGGCGGTTCCGGGACCATGCTCGGCACCGTCATCGGCGTCGCGTTCATCGGCGTCCTGCAGAACATCCTCAACCTGCGCGGCATCTCCTCCTTCTGGCAGACGGTTGCGACCGGCGCGGTGATCATCCTCGCCGTGGCCGCCGACAACTGGCTGCGCAGACGCTCCGGGCGCCGCTGACCCCCGTCGGCACGCACCCAATCCCCATCCCCCCACACCGCAAGGAGCCACCCCGATGAGACTGTCCCTCGGACGCCGGATCGCGGTCGCCGCGACCCTCGGCCTGGCACTGCTGGCGAACGCCGCCTGCGGCGCGGTCACCCCCGCCAGCAACACCGCGAGCGGCGACGGCGGTTTCCAACTCGCCGACTACATCAAGGAAGCCGTCGAGAAGGGCGAACCCCTCAAGATCCGGCTCAGCTACCACGACCCGTCGCTGGCCTTCGCCGTTCCGATCCGGCAGGGCATGGAGCGGGCGGCCCAGGAACTCGGCGTCCAGGCGCAGATGATCGGCCCGACCGGCGGCAACGCCGCCGACCAGGTCGCCGAGTTGCAGACACTGATCAACCAGAAGCAGATCCACGGCCTGGCCGTCTCGTCGGCCAGCAACGACGCCCTCAAGCCGGTCATTGCCCAGGCGTACGACGCGGGCATCCCGATCATCTCGTTCAACACCAACAACCCGGAGTCCAAGCAGATGGGCTTCGTCGGGCAGGACCTCGTCGCCTCCGGCGAGTCGCTCGCCAAGGAACTGCTCGGGGTACTCAAGGGCAAGACCGGCAAGGTCGTGGTGGTGTCCGTCGACTCCGGCGCCGGCTGGTCCAACGACCGCTTCTCCGGCTTCCAGGCCGGGGTGAAGGACTCCGGCCTGCAGATCGTCGGGCCGGTGAACACCGGCAACGAGCCGAGCGCCGCCTACAACACGGTCGAGTCGACGATGGCGGCGCAGCGCGACGCGATCGCGCTGGTCTCCCTCGACTGCTGCAGCTTCACCGCCGGCGCCAAGTGGCTCCAGCAGTCCGGCAACGTCGGCAAGATCCACTCGGTGGGCTTCGACGTGCAGCCGCAGACCGTCGAGTACCTCAAGAACGGCGTGGTCGACCTCAGCATCAGCCAGGGCCCGGCGGAGCAGGGCTACCAGGCGGTCAAGCTGCTGGCCGACTTCCTGAAGAACGGTACCGAGATCAAGGACGTGGACACGGGCGCGCTCGTGGTCACCCGCGACAACGTGGCCGACGTGCCGGTGGAGGGCTGAGCCGATGACCAGCCCGGCCACGATCGCCGCCCCGACGACGGCCGCCGCCGTCGAGGTGACGGGTCTGTCGAGGCACTTCGGAGCCGTCCGAGCCCTGCAGGACGTGACCCTGAGCGTCCCCGCCGGCAGCCTCACCGCCGTGATGGGTGAGAACGGCGCCGGCAAGTCGACGCTCATGAAGATCCTGGCCGGGCTGGACAGCCCCACGACCGGCACCGTGCGGGTGGACGGGAACGAGGTCCGCCGGTTCGACCCGGCCAACCTGCTCAGCCGGCACCGGGTCGCCCTGGTCCCCCAGGAGCTCGCGCTCGCCCAGGACCGGACGGTCGCCGAGAACGTCATGCTCGGCGTCGAACCCGGATCCCGCGCGTTCCCGCACCGCCGCCGGATCGACGAGCGGGCCGCGGAACTGCTGGACCGGCTCGCCGTACGCGTCGACCCCCGGCGCGCCGTCCGCCACCTGGACGCCGCCACCCAGCAGTTGGTGGTGATCGCCCGCTCTCTCGCCCGCGAGGCGCGGCTGATGATCCTCGACGAACCGACCTCGATCCTGTCCCCGGCGGAGTCGGACCGGCTATTCGAGGTAATCCACTCGCTGCGGGCCGACGGGGTGACGATGCTCTACGTCTCGCACCGGATGCCCGAGGTGTTCGCCCTCTCCCAGCACATCCACGTGCTGCGCGACGGCCGGCACGTCGGTCACTGGCCCACTGCGGAGGTCACCCCCGACACCGTGGTCGCCGCGATGGTGGGGCGGGAACTCGCTGCCGAGTTCGCCCGGCACGACACCCCCACGCCCGTCGCCACGGCCACCCCCCGGCTGAGGATGCGCGGGGTCTCCGGCGCTGGCTTCACCGACGTCGACCTGGACATCGCGCCGGGCGAGGTGGTCGGCGTGGCCGGCCTGCCCGACAGCGGCCGGATCGAGCTGCTGCGCGGCATCTTCGGCGCCGACCCGGTCAGCGGCGGGGAGCTGACGCTGGACGGTACGGCCTTCACCGCCAGAACGCCGCGGGACGCGATCAAGGCCCGGGTGGCGTACCTGCCGGGCGAGCGCCGGCAGCAGGGGATCCTGCCGACGATGAGCGTCGCCGACAACGTCAACATCCTGGCGCTCAACCGCCGGCAGCGGTTCGGCCTGCTGCGGCGGCGAGCCCTGCGCCGCGACGCCGACACCCGGGCGCGGGAACTGCGGGTCAAGACCTCGTCCACCGCGCAGGGCATCACCCAGCTCTCCGGCGGCAACCAGCAGAAGGCGCTGCTGGCGCGGTGGTTGTCCATCGAGCCCCGGCTGATGCTGCTGGACGAGCCCACCCGTGGCGTCGACGTCGGCGCCAAGGCGGAGATCTACCGACTGTTCCGCAGCCTGGCCGACGAAGGGGTCGCGATCCTCGTCTCCTCGTCGGACCTGCCCGAACTGCTGACCGTCAGCGACCGGATCGCCGTCATGGCCGCCGGCCGCGTGGTCGGCGTCATCCCCGCGGCGGAGGCCACCGAGGAGAAGGTCATGGCCCTGGCCACCGGCGCGCACACCATGAAGGAGAAGGCATGAAACGCAGGGGCGTGCTCAACGCCGAACTGTCCGGGGTACTGGCCACACTGGGCCACACCGACCTGCTGCTCGTGGTCGACGCCGGCTTCCCCATCCCGCGCACGGCCCACCGCGTCGACCTGGCCGTCACCGAGGACCTGCCGTCGCTCACCACCGTGCTCGACCTGGTCGCCGACGAGATCATCGTCGAGGGCGTGGTGGTCGCCGAGGACGTCACCACCCACAACAAGCCGCTCGCGGACTGGCTGGGCCAGCGTTTCCCGGGCGTACCGCTGAGCACTCGGCAGCACGCCGAGATGCTCGGCGAACTGGCCCACCAGGCCAAGGCGATCGTCCGGACCGGCGCCTTCAACCCGTGGGGCAACGTCGGGCTGATCTGCGGCGTGGACGTGCCGCGCTGGTTCGACGAGCCCGGAGTCATCGTGCCGGACTACTACCGGGACCGGATGTAGCGGCGCCTCGCCGCGTCACGACGTACCACATTGGAGAAGAACGTGAGCACTGCCATCCTGGCCGACACCGTCACCCCCGCCGCGTTGGCCCCCTACATCCAGCACACCCTGATCGAGGTCGGGGTGACCCGCGACCGGATCGTGGCCCACGCCGAGGAAGCCGTCCGGTACGGCTTCAACGCCGCGATGGTGCCCGGGTCCTGGGTACCGGAGGTCGCCGAGGTGCTGCGCGGCACCGGCATCGAGGTCGCGTCCGCACTGGACTTCCCCTCCGTCGGGGTGACCACCAGCGCCGGAAAGGCCGCCGAGGCGGAGAGCCTGGTACGCGCCGGTGCCACCCAGATCGACATCGGGGTGCAGATCGGCTGGCTCAAGAGCGGGCGGTACGACGCGTTCCGCGACGACATCGCGGGCGTGGTCAAGGCGTCCGGGGTGCCGATCAAGGTGATGCTCGAACTGCCGCTGCTCACCCCGGACGAGCGGGAGCTCGCCGTGAAGCTGGCCATCGAGGCCGGGGCCGCCGTGCTGAAGAACGCCAGCAGCGGCGCCATCGAGGTGGCCAACCCGGACAGCGTCGCCTACCTGGTGGCGCGGGCGCCGGAGGGCGTGAAGGTCAAGGCGTCCGGCGCCATCAAGTCCTTCGATCAGGCCGTCTCGCTGCTGCGGGCCGGTGCGGTGCTGCTGGGTACCAGCGCCGGGGTGGCTATCGTCACCGACACGACCGACGATCAGACGACGAGCTACTGAGACACCGTCGCCCCTCGACCCGAACGTCCGCACCACGGTCGGCGTTCGGGGGGCGACGGCCCCCACCGTGGAAGGTGACATGTCCGACCAGTTGCACCCGGCCGGGGCGTCCGAGCATCTTGACCGCGACGCGCCGGTACCCCTGCACGCCCAGGTGTCGGAGCAGATCCGGGCCCGGATCCTGTCGGCCGAGTGGCCACCGCACTACCGGCTGCGGAGCGAGCCGGAGCTGGCGGCCGAACTCGGCATCTCCCGGGGCACCCTGCGCCGGGCCCTGTCCACACTGATCCGGGACGGCCTGCTGGTGCAGGTCCGGGGGCGCGGCACCTTTGTCACCTCCACCGCGATCGAACCCTCCATCGCCCAGAAGCTGACCACCCTGTCCGAGGACTTCGCCCGGCAGGGAGTCGCGGTCACCACCCAGGTGGTCTCCCACGAGGTCATGCCCGCGCCGTCGCCGGTGGCGGCCCTGCTCGACCTGCGCCCCGGTCAGTCGGTCCTGCGGCTGGAGCGGCTCCGGTCCATCGCCGCCGGCCCGGTGGCCTGGCTGGTCAACTACGTACGCGTCGACCTCGCGCCCGGCCTGGAACGGGCCGACCTGGCCGACCGCTCCCTGTTCGGGCTGCTGGAGAACGAGTACGGGCTGAAGATCAGCACCGGCCGGCGTACCTTCACCGCGACCGCCGCCTCCGGCCGGACGGCGGCGGCGCTCCAGGTGCCGGAGAACTTCCCGCTGCTGTACCTGGAACAGATCACCTATCTCGACGACGGCCGGCCCATCGAATACTCCGACGTGTGGATCCACAGCGAGCGGATGCGGGTAACCTCCCTGCTCTCCCGCCGCTGAACCACGGTCGATCGGGCCGTCAGCCGCCGGAGTCGTCCAGCTCGGCGCCCTCGGGGACGGTGTCGTCGTCGCGGCTGGCCAGCCAGCCGTCGGGCAGGAAGACCTTGCCCGGGGAGTTGGTCCGGCCGCGCGGCTGGCCCAGCGTCTCCACCGGGAACGGCACGGCCGGGTCCAGCTTGCCGAGCAGGTCGTCCAGCTGGGCCAGGGTGTCGATCATCGCCAGGGCGCGGCGCAGCTCACTGCCGATCGGGAAGCCCTTGAGGTACCAGGCGACGTGCTTGCGGAAGTCGGTGCAGCCGTCCCGCTCGCCCCGGGCCGGGTTGCGCGCTCCGGCGGTGAACTGCTCGACCAGCAGCTCGGCGTGCCGGCGCATGGTCACCGCGACCTCGCCGAGGGTGGGCAGCCGCCGGTCGGTGCGGCCGGCGAAGGCGGCCTCCAGGTCGGCGAAGAGCCAGGGCCGGCCGAGGCAGCCGCGCCCGATCACCACCCCGTCGACGCCGGTGTGCGCCACCATCCGCAGCGCATCGTCGGCCTCCCAGATGTCGCCGTTGCCGAGCACCGGCACGTCGAGCGCCTGCTTGAGGGTGGCGATGGCGTCCCAGTCCGCGGTGCCCGAGTAGCGCTGTGCGGCCGTACGCCCGTGCAGGGCGACCGCGGCGACGCCGGCCTCCTGCGCGGCCAGCCCCGCCTCGACGTACGTCAGGTGGTCGTCGTCGATGCCCTTGCGCATCTTGACCGTGACCGGCACCCCGGCGGGTGACGCGGCGTCCACCGCAGCCTTCACCAGGCGGGCGAAGAGCCGGCGCCGCCAGGGCAGCGCCGCGCCGCCACCCCGACGGGTGACCTTCGGCACCGGGCAGCCGAAGTTGAGGTCGATGTGGTCGGCGAGGTCCTTCTCGACCACGATCCGGACGGCGGCGGCGGTGGTCTCCGGGTCGGTGCCGTAGAGCTGGAGGCTGCGCGGGCTCTCGTCCGCCCCGAACGCGATCATGCGCAGCGTCTTCGGGTTCCGCTCGACCAGCGCGACCGTGGTGATCATCTCGCAGACGTAGATACCGCCGCCCTGTTCCCGGCAGAGCTGCCGGAACCCGACATTGGTGATGCCGGCCATCGGCGCGAGCACCACCGGCGGCCACACCTGATGCCGCCCGATGGTCAGCGGGCGCGGGGCGGGAGCGGTCGTCGGCACGGCCCAAGTGTAAGGAAGGGCCCCCTCTTAACGTCTCGTGCATAGGAAGGGCCCCCTGTTAACGCGACGCATAACACACCTGGGCGGGCATCGGGGCGTTGTCCACAGGAGGTCTGGCCATGCACAGGCGCGCGGATCGGGCAGGACAGGCGCGGATGCGTCGCCGATGCTGCGCCTCATGCGTACGCACCCACCCGACTTCGCCGACCTGGCCGAGCGGCAACAGCAGATCGTCACCCGCGTCCAACTGCTGGCTGCGGGCTTCGACGACATGTACCTGTACCGGCAGGCCCGGCGCGGCTTGTGGCAGCGTGTCCTGCCCGCGACGTACGCCCTGGTCACCGGCACCCTGACCGATGAGCAGCGGCGGATCTCGGCGGCCCTGTACGCCGGCGCCGAGGCGCAGCTGACCGGCCTCGCCGCGCTGCTCTGGTACGGCTTCCGGCAGAGCCCGCGCACCGACGCCGTACACCTGGTCGTGCCGCATCACGCGCGCCGCAAGTCCGCCGGCTACGCGATGATCTCGCGGACCCTGGCCCTTGACGACCGGGCCCGGGCCACGCCGCTCTACCCGGTGTGCTCACCGTCCCGCGCGGTGGTCGACGCGGCGCGCGACCTGCGGCAGCTGCGTCCGGTGCGAGCGGTCGTCGCCGAGGCCGTCCAACGGGGGTACGCCGACCTGGCGTCCCTGGACGAGGAGATCCGTCGGGCTCGACGCAGCCGGACGGCGCTGATCAGGAAGGCGTTCTCCGAGGTGGCACAGGGCACCCGGTCGGCGCCCGAAGCCGAGCTGCGGGAGTGCCTCGCGGAGAGCCCGGTGCTGTCGGAGATCCACTGGAATCCGCGCCTGCGCGACGCGGGCGGCCTGTCGTTGCCGACGCCCGACGGCTATCTGCCCGACGCGGCGGTGGCGCTGGAGGTCGACTCGCAGGAGTACCACTTCCGCCCGGACGACTGGGCGCGCACGCTCGACCGGCACAACGAGCTGAGCCGGCGCGGCGTCCTGGTCCTGCACTTCACACCGGCCCAGATCCGCCGAGAACCGCGCCGCGTCCGCCAGATGGTGGAGGACGCGTACGAGTCCCGGCGGGGCCTCGGTGCCACCGCCCGGCTGTGGATCGACCCACCACACGCACCCGAGCCGAGGGGTCGGTGAGCGTGACACCCACTGCCGTGCGGTGGTGAGTGTTAATAAGGGGCCCCTCCTCTACGCCAGGCGTTAAGAAGGGGCCCCTCCTTGCACGTCAGCAGCCGGGGAGGTGGTCGATCAGGTAGCGCTCGACCTGGTCCAGGGGGATGCGCTCCTGGGCCATGGTGTCCCGGTTGCGGATGGTCACCGCGTTGTCGTCCAGGGTGTCGAAGTCGACCGTGACGCAGAATGGCGTGCCGATCTCGTCCTGGCGGCGGTAGCGGCGGCCGATCGCCTGCGAGTCGTCGAACTCCACCACCCAGCGCTTGCGCAGCAGCGCGGCGAGGTCCTTCGCCTTCGGCGAGAGCGCCTCGTTACGCGACAGCGGCAGCACCGCCACCTTGACCGGGGCCAGCCGCGGGTCGAAGCGCATCACGGTGCGCTTGTCCACGCCGCCCTTGGTGTTCGGCGCCTCGTCCTCGTCGTACGCCTCCAGCAGGAACGCCAGCACCGCGCGGGTCAGGCCGGCGGCCGGCTCGATCACGTACGGGACCCACCGCTCGCCCTTGGTCTGGTCGAAGTACGACAGGTCGACACCGGAGTGCTTGCTGTGCGTGGACAGGTCGAAGTCGGTGCGGTTGGCGATGCCCTCCAGCTCGGCGAACTCGGTCCCGCCGAACTGGAACTTGTACTCGATGTCGACGGTGCGCTTCGAGTAGTGCGAGAGCTTCTCCTGGGGGTGCTCGTAGAAGCGCAGGTTGCTCTCGGAGAGGCCGAGGTCGATGTACCAGTTCCAGCGCTCCTGGAGCCAGTACTCGTGCCACTGCTCGTCGGTGCCGGGCTCGACGAAGAACTCCATCTCCATCTGCTCGAACTCGCGGGTACGGAAGATGAAGTTGCCCGGGGTGATCTCGTTGCGGAACGACTTGCCGGTCTGCGCGATGCCGAACGGCGGCTTCTTACGGGCGACCGTCTCGACGTTCTTGTAGTTGACGAAGATGCCCTGGGCGGTCTCCGGGCGCAGGTAGTGCAGGCCCTCGTCGCTCTCCACCGGGCCGAGGTAGGTCTTCATCAGGCCGTTGAACATCCGCGGCTCGGTGAAGGTGCCCTTGTTGCCGCAGTTGGGGCAGTTCAGCTCGGCCAGCGAGGCCGGCGGCTTGCCGTGCTTGGCCTCGTACGCCTCTTCCAGGTGGTCGGCGCGGAACCGCTTGTGGCAGGACTGGCACTCGGTCAGCGGGTCCACGAAGGCGTCCAGGTGGCCCGAGGCGGCCCAGACGTCCCGGGCCAGGATCACCGCGGAGTCCAGGCCGACCACGTCGTCGCGCTGCTGGACCATGGTCTTCCACCACTGGCGGCGGACGTTTTCCTTGAGTTCCACGCCGAGCGGACCGTAGTCCCACGCCGAGCGGGTGCCCCCGTAGATCTCGCTGGAGGGGAAGACGAAGCCCCGGCGCTTGGCGAGGCTGACGACGGCGTCGATACGGTCGGCTGGCATTTTTCCTCCTACGCCGACTGGCGGTCGGCGGGGACGCGATGGGATGGCTGGAACACTTGGGGACAACCGTACGACCGGTGTGCTCCCGGACCCAGCACATTACCTGCGGCCGGTCAGTTGACTCCGCAGACCTCCATGCCGCCCGTCTGCTGGTTCTGCTTGAGCACGACCTGCTGGCGTTCCTGGCCACCGCCGGCGAAGGTCACCTCCACCGGCACGGTGAGCGTGACGGTGTCCACCTCGCCGACCCGGTAGGAGGCGATCTGCGGCTCGGCGGCCGTCCGCCGCTCGAACTCCTGCCGGGACTCGCGCCGCTTGACGTCCTCGCAGAGCTGGTCGTATGCCCGGCCGAACTGGCCGTCGACCAGGGCGCGGTAGTAGTCGCCGGAAACCGTGCGGCCCTGCTCGTCGATTGCCTGCACCCCGCTGACCAGCAGGCCGACCACCGCGGTACCGCCACCGCCGCAACAGAGCACCAGGGCCAGCGCGCCGACGCCGAGCCCGAGCCAGAACCGGGACCGGCCGCCCTCGGTCGGCGGCGCCGCGAACGGCGGGGCAACCCCGGGCCCGGGCGGCGGCGCCGAAACTCCCGGCGCGGGCCCGACCGGCGGCGTGGACCCGACCGGCGGCGGGGGCGGAACGGAACCACCGGGCGGCGCCGCCCCGGGGCCGGCGGTGGGCGGGACGCCGGACACGGCCGGCGAAACGCCGGATTCGACCGGGACCTGAGGTCCCTGCTGGCCGGGCAGCGAGGGGTGTGGTGGTGGGGCTGCCGGTCCGGGATCGGTCATAGGAGCCACAGTAGTGCCCGGCGGCTCAGCGGTAAGGACCCGCAGCCCGATCGCTGGCGACCACCACCACGTCCCCGCCCGGCGCGGCACTGGCCAACGCCTCGTACGCGGACGGCTCGTCGACGCTCTCGGCGAGCAGCGGCACCGCCGTGACCTTGACATCGAAGCCGCCGAGGGCGCGGCGGTAGGTACCGACCGACTCCCACTCGGTGACCAGGCACCAGTGGCGGGGGTCGTCCAGCGCCCGGACCAACTGCCCGCGCAGGTAACCGGGCCGGGCGGCGAGCGCCGTCAGGGCCGCGTGGGCCCGGGCGGTGAACGCCTCGGCGGCGTCGACGTCGACCACGAACCGGTTGGTCACGAGCACCAGGTCCTCCTCCTCGTAGAGTTTGTGGAATGCAGCGTACGCAGAGCGGGATCGCCGGCCGGCTGGCCCGGGCCAACCCGACGACGGTGTTCCTGGTCACCCTGCTCCTGGTGCTGGTCGCCTTCTTCACCCCGGGCGTGCTCGGTGGGCTGTTCACCCTGCTGCTCGCCGGCGCGGTGGCCACCCTGCTGGTCACGACCTGGCGGGTGCAGACGCCACCGACCCGGGCGATCCGGCTGCTGGTGCTGACCCTGCTGGTAACCGCCGGCCTGGTAAAGCTGCTCTGACATGCAAGCATGCGTTTTTGACAATCATTGTCGTTGTCGCGGAGAGTCGATGTCATGACCTTCCGCACCGCCCCGCGTGCCCTGGCCGCCACCACGGCCGCCCTGTTCGCCCTGGCCGGCGCCACCGCCTGTTCGACCGACGGCCCGGCCGGCGCCGACCCGGACCGGGTCGACGTGGTGGCCGGTTTCTACCCGCTGCAGTTCCTCGCCGAGCGGATCGGCGGCGACGCCGTGGCGGTGACCAACCTGGCCCGCCCCGGCGCCGAGCCGCACGACCTGGAACTGAACCCGCTTCAGGTCGGGCAGATCAGCGAGGCGGAGTTGATCGTCTTCCTGCACGGCTTCCAGCCCGCCGTGGACGAGGCGGTGGAGCAGAACGGCGGTGACCGCGCCTTCGACGTGGCCACCGTGCAGCCGCTGCTGGACGCCACCGCCGGCGGCCACGACCACGATCACGGCGACGAGGACGACCACGCCGACGAGGAGAAGCACGACGACAAGGCATCGGACGGCGCCAAGGACCCGCACGTCTGGCTCGACCCGACCCGACTCGCCACGATCGGCGACAAGCTGGCCGAGCGGCTCGGCACCGTCGACCCGGACCGGGCCGGCGAGTACACCCAGCGGGCAGCGGCCCTGCGGACCGAGTTGGAGAAGCTCGACACCGAGTTCACCGAGGGGCTGAAGACCTGCCAGCGCCGGGAGATCGTGGTCAGCCACACCGCGTTCGGCTACCTGACGCAGAAGTACCAGCTGGAGCAGATCGGCATCACCGGGCTGAGCCCGGAGCACGAGCCGTCGGCGCAGCGACTGGCCGCCGTCGTCGAGGAGGCCCGGGAGCACCAGGCGACCACCATCTTCTTCGAGACCCTGGTGAGCCCGAAGGTCGCCGAGACGATCGCCCGGGAGGTCGGCGCCCAGACCGCGGTCCTTGATCCGATCGAGGGTCTGTCCGCGGAGAACGGCGCGGACTACCTTTCGGTGATGCGCACCAACCTGCAGACCTTGCGGACGGCGTTGAGCTGCCCGTGACAACTGAAGTCATCTCCGTCGCGCACGGGGTGGTCGGCTACGACGGCCGCCCCGTGCTCCGTGACGTCTCGCTGACCGTGACCGCCGGCGAGGTGGTCGCGATCCTCGGCGCCAACGGCTCCGGCAAGTCCACCCTGATCCGCGCCGTACTCGGGCTGGTGCCGCTCAGCGCCGGCTCGGTGACCCTCTTCGGCCGGCCGGCGCGCCGGTTCCGGCAGTGGCACCGCATCGGGTACGTCCCGCAGCGCCTCGGCGCGGGCAGCGGTGTACCGGCCACGGTGGCCGAGGTGGTCGCATCCGGCCGGCTGGCCCGCCGGGGCGTCCTGCGTCCGCCGGGGCGCGCCGACCGGGAGGCCGTCGCCGAGGCGTTGCGCGCCGTCGGCCTGGCCGACCGGGCCAAGGACCCGGTGGCCACCCTCTCCGGTGGGCAGCAGCAGCGCACCCTGATCGCCCGGGCCCTGGCCGGCCGACCCGAACTGCTGGTACTCGACGAGCCGACGGCCGGGGTGGACGCGGCCAGCCAGGAGGCGTTCGCCGGGGCACTGCGCGCCTTCGTCGACGACGGGGGCACCGTGCTGCTCGTCGCCCACGAACTGGGCCCGCTACGGCCGCTGATCAGCCGCGCGGTCGTCGTACACCAGGGCTTCATCGCGCACGACGGCGCGGTCCCGGACCCGGCCGGGCACCACGCGGCGCCGGACCACGACCACGTGCACCCGCACGGTCCCGAGGAGCCCGCCGGGCTGTGGAGCACAAGGTGAGCCTCTTCCAGTACGACTTCATGCTGCGCGCCCTGGTCGGTGCGCTGATCATCGGCCTGGCCGCGCCCGCGCTCGGCATCTACCTGGTGCAGCGGCGACTCGCGTTGATCGGGGACGGCATCGGGCACGTCGCGCTGACCGGCGTCGGCGCCGGCCTGCTGTTCCAGACCTCCCCCGTGATCATGGCGGTGATCGCGGCCACCGCCGGCGCGATCGTCATCGAGCTGATCCGCGAACGCGGCCGTACCTCCGGTGACCTGGCCCTCGCCCTGCTCTTCTACGGCGGCATCGCCGGTGGGGTGGTGCTGGTCGGCCTCTCCGACAGCACCAACGCCAACCTCAACGCGTACCTGTTCGGGGCGCTCACCACGACGTCCCGGGAGGACCTCGTCACCATCGCGGTGCTCGGCGTGGCCGTGCTGGCCGCGATGATCGCGCTGCGACCCGCGCTGTTCGCGGTCTGCCACGACGAGGAGTACGCCCGGGTCTCCGGCCTGCCGGTGCGCGCGCTCAACCTGCTGCTCGCGGTGACCACCGCGATCACGGTGACCATCGCCATGCGGGCGGTCGGCGTCCTGCTGATCAGTGCGTTGATGGTCGTCCCGGTGGCCACCGCCCAGCAGGTCACCCGGGGCTTCCGCGCCACCATGGCGGCGGCGATGGCGCTCGGCCTGTTCGCGGCCGGGGCCGGCATCTGGATGGCGGCGGTCGCCAACACCGCACCCGGCGCCTCGGTGGTGGTCCTCGCGATCGCCTCGTTCATCGTGGTCACCCTGCTCGCCGCCGGCTGGCGCCGGCTACGCCGGGCCCGACCGGTGCCGGCGCCCGCACCGGAGCCGCACGAGGTGGTGCTCCACGGATCCTGACCTCGGGCTCCGCCTCGGGATTGGTTACCGTTGCAGGGTGACCAGCGGATCCGGCTACGACGCGTACGAGGGTGCCAGCGAACTCCTGCGCGCCCTCTCGGCGCCGATCCGGCTCGCCATCGTCAGCGAGCTGGCCGGTGGTGAGCGCTGCGTGCACGAACTGGTGGACAAGCTCGGCGTCGCGCAGCCGCTGGTCTCCCAGCACCTACGGGTGCTCCGCGGGGCCGGTGTGGTGCGCGGCTCCCGACGGGGTCGGGAGATCGCGTACACCCTGGTCGACGAGCACGTGGCGCACATCGTGGCCGACGCGGTCAGCCACGCCGGGGAGGGATCATGAGCGAGCGAACCGTCATGCTCAGCGCGGTTGTGCCCGATCGCGGCACGCGGCGAAGCGAGGTGCCGCGATGAGCGACGGCGGTACGGCCGTCCGCAACACCCGCCAGCGTTCGGCGGTGAGCGCCCTACTGGCCGAGATGGAAGGCTTCCACAGCGCCCAGGACCTGCACGCGATGCTGCGCGAGCGCGGCGAGCGGGTCGGCCTGACCACGGTCTACCGGACGTTGCAGGGCCTGGCCGACGCGGGCGAGATCGACGTGATGCGCCCGCCCGGCGGCGAACACCTCTACCGCAGGTGCAGCGAGGGGCACCACCACCACCTGGTCTGCCGGGCCTGCGGGCGGACGGTGGAGGTCGCTGGCCCCGCAGTGGAGACCTGGGCCGACCGGGTGGCCGCCCAGCACGGCTACACCGACGTCAGCCACACCCTGGAAATCTTCGGCACCTGCCCCACCTGCACCCCCTGATCCGCCCCGTCGCCCGGGATGCCGGGCGCGCTTGGGCGTGGCACGCTGTCCGGCGTGAAGATCTACGCTGATCGTTTCCCGACCGCGCTGCGGCAGTTCCTCACCGACCTGCTCGTCGTCGCCTGGGTGTACGCGACGATCCGGGGCGCGCTCTGGCTGCACGACCTGGTGCAGAAGCTGGCCGTACCCGGACAGAAGCTGGAGGGGGCCGGCGGCGGGCTGGCCGACAACCTCGCCGAGGCCGGCGGAAAGGTCGGCCGGGTGCCGCTGGTGGGTGGCGAGTTGACCGCACCCTTCGAGCGGGCAGCGGGTGCCGCCCGCTCGCTCGCCGAGGCGGGGCGGGACCAACAGGAACTCGTCGACCAGCTGGCCCTGGCACTGGCTGTCGGGGTGCTGATCGTGCCGCTCGGGCTGGTGCTGTTCGGCTGGCTGCCGCTGCGGCTGCGCTGGATGCGCCGGGCCGGCTCGGCGGCGGCGCTGGCCGCCGCGCCCGCCGGCCGTGACCTGCTGGCGCTGCGCGCCCTGGCCGGGCAGCCGCTACGCCGGCTGACCGGGATCGCCCCCGACGTGGCCGAGGCGTGGCGCCGCGGCGACGACGCCACCGTGAACGCCCTGGCCGCCCTGGAACTCCGCCGCCTCGGCCTCCGCGACCCCCGCCACTGACCCCCCTGTCAGTTGGTGGTGAGGACCTCGCGGAGTTTTGCGGCGAACTCCTCGGGCTTGCCGGCGTAACCGAACTCGCCACCCAGGAAGCCGCCGTGATGGCTCGGGAAGACCGTCGCCTGCTGGCCGAGCAGTGCCGCGGTGCCGAGGGCGGTACGCGCGGTGTACGTCCCCGCCGACTCCTCGCCGACCGCGATCACGATCCGGGTCGACGCCGCGTTGAGCAGACTCGGGTCGGGGCGATAGTCGGTGATCGCCCAGGAGTTCTTCGACAACAACGGATCGTCACGGGTGCCGTCGTCGTCGGTCGGCATGCCGAGCGTCGCCGGGTCGGGCGCGGGCTGGGCGAAGTAGTCGTCGGTGAACTCGCCCTGCCAGGACGTCATCGCGACGAACGCGGCCATCCCCGCGCCGAAGCCGTTCGCCTGGTACGCCTCGTGGAAGGCGGCCCGGGCACGCTCGGCGCCGGCCTCATCGGGAAGCACCGCGTTGATCGGTGGCTCGTGCGCCACCAGCGTGACGACATCGCCGGGGTGGGTCGCGACCAGTTCGAGGGCGGTCACCGCGCCGCCGCTGCTCGCGAAGATCTCGACCGGTCCCGCATCGAGCGCCTCGATCAGCAGGTGCAGGTCGGCCGCCTGCTGCTGCGGCGTGTTGTCCGACCGGCCGTCGCTACGGATGCTGCGGCCCAGGCCACGCGGGTCGTAGGTGACCACCGTACGGTCCGTGAAGTTGGCGGCGAGGGCGGCAAAGCCCTCCGCCGCCATCGGCTGACCGATCATGAGAAGCACCGGCCGACCGCCGGCCGGCGGGAGCGGCCCGCGCACGTCGTAGACCAGGTCGGCGCCGGGCACGGCGAGCGTGTGTGTCTGTGTCGTCATAGCCGTGACCCTAAGGTCCAGCTACGACATGTGTGGCCGGCCGGCCCGAGACGGGTTGGGCACGAAGATCCACCCAATCTAGGAGGGTGGTGGGATGCGGCGGCGGGCGTCGTCGGTGACGGTGGAGGGGCCCGGGGTCCAGGTGGCGACCCAGGGCAGGTCGTCTGGCGGGGTGATCACGCCGTCCTCCAGGGCGGCGTAGCGGCCGGCGAGAATCCGCTTGGCCGCCGCCACGTCGACCGAGTCGGTGTTCTCCCAGAGCGCGGTGAACAGCGCGTCGACACGGACCCGGGCCTGACGGCAGAACAGGTCGGCCAGCTCGACGTTCTCCGGCCGCTCCGCCCGCTGCGCCGATGCCCGGACACAGACCGCGCTCATTGCGAACAGTTCCGCTCCGATGTCCACCACCCGGCCGAGGAACGCCTGCTTGCGCTCCAGCTTGCCCTGCCAGCGGGACATCGCGTAGAAGGTGGACCGGGCCAGCTTCCGGGAGGCCCGCTCGACGTGACGCAGGTGACCGGCCAGCGGGCCGAACTCGGCGTACCCGGTGGGCCGCTGCCCCTTGCCGACGGTGAGGGTCGGCAGCCATCGCGCGTAGAACGCGCCGGCCCGAGCGCCCGCCTGCGCCTTGCGGCCGAGCCCGGCGTCGGGGTCGATGATGTCCCCGGCCACGGAGAGGTGCGTGTCCACCGCCTCGCGGGCGATGAGCAGGTGCATGATCTCGGTGGAGCCCTCGAAGATCCGGTTGATCCGCAGGTCACGCAGGAGTTGCTCGACCGCCGCCGGGCGCTCGCCGCGGGCGGCCAGCGAGTCGGCCGTCTCGTACCCCCGACCGCCGCGGATCTGGATCAGCTCGTCCGCGATTCGCCAGGCCATCTCGCTGGCGTAGAGCTTCACCAGCGCCGCCTCAATCCGGATGTCGTTACGGTCGTCGTCGGCGAGCAGACAGCAGAGATCCAGCATGGTCTCCATGCCGTACGTGGTCGCGGCGATGAAGGACAGCTTCTGCGCGACCGCCTCGTGCTCCCCTACCGGCCGGCCCCACTGGACCCGGTCGGCGGACCACCCCCGGGCCACGTTCAACGCCCACTTGCCGGCACCGACGCACAGGGCCGGCAACGACAGCCGGCCGGTGTTCAGCGTACTCAGCGCGATCCGGAGGCCCTTGCCCTCGCCGCCGATGACGTTCTCCCTGGGTACGAAGACGTCGTGGAACCGGGTGAGACTGTTCTCCAGGCCGCGCAGGCCGACGAAATCGTTACGCCGCTCGACGGTGATGCCCTCGGCGTCGCCGTCGACCACGAACGCGGTGATGCCACCTCGGCGTCCCTCGGCCGCCGGCACCCGGGCCATCACCACGAGCAGGGTGGCCACCGTGCCGTTGGTGGCCCACAGCTTGACGCCGTTGAGCCGGTAGCCGGTGCCGTCGGGGGTCGGTTCCGCCGTCGTCGCCAGCCGGGCCGGGTCGGAGCCCACGTCCGGCTCGGTGAGCAGGAACGCGGAGACCTCGCCCGCCGCCAACCGGGGCAGGAAGCGCCGCTTCTGCTCGCCGGTGCCGAACATCTTCAACGGCTGGGGTACGCCGATCGACTGGTGTGCGGAGAGCAGCGCCCCGATCGCCGGGCTGACCGAGCCGACCAGCATCAGCGCCCGGCAGTAGTGCAGGTTACTGAGCCCGAGCCCGCCGTACTCCTGGCCGATCTTCATGCCGAACGCGCCCAGCCGGGCCAACCCCTGGAACACCTCGTCGGGGATGCGCGCGTCCCGCTCGATCGCCGCGCCGTCCACCTCGGCGACCACGTAGTCGCGGAGCCGGCCGAGGAACTGCTCCGCCCGCTCCTCCTCGGCCGGATCGGGCCGGGGCCACGGATCGATCAGGTCGAGCCGGAGCCGACCCAGGAAGAGTTCCTTGCCGAAGCTCGGCCGGTCCCAGGTGGTCTGCCGGGCCGCCTCGGCGACCTGGCGAGCTTCCTTCTCGGACACCCGCGTCTCGGACGCCTGGCCCGCCGCGCCCGGCGGCGGGTCCACGTTACGGCTGTCGGTGGCTGACGGACGGTGATTCTCGGAGATGGCCACGGGAAACCTCCGGGCTGGATCCGGCACTCGGACTGTTCCGCCTGTCCAGCAGGCTACCCGCGTTTGTTACCCAAAGGTAGCCACGGATATCCGCACCGGCCGGCTCAGCCCTCCGACAGCCCGCTCGGATCCTCGTCGTCATCGATGTCGCCGTCACCCCAGTTGCGCCGGGAGAACGGCAGGAGCACCCAGAACGCCAGGAACCAGAGCCCGGTGACCGCGCTGAGCAGGAAGGCGATCGGCCGGTCGAGTACGAAGTCGGTGACCAGCAGTACCGCGCTGACCATCGAGACCAGCATCAAGGCGAGCCCGGCGGTGGCCATCCGGTGCGCGAAGCGCACCAGTTCGGGCTTACGCCCCTGCCGGAACAGCGCCCGGTGGAACGCCACCGGCGAAATGATCATCACGGTGGCGCCGGCCGCCGCGAGCAACGCGACGATGTAGACGTCCCGCTGGAACGGTGTGGTACGCGTGAACCCGTTGCTGAACGGCAGGGTGAGCAGGAAGGCGAAGAGAATCTGCACGCCGGTCTGCGCGACCCGCAACTCCTGCAGCAGGTCGGCGAAGTTGCGCTGCCACCGCTGCTTCTCGGTTTCCTTCGACACCGCGGACCTCCGGGGACAACGTCCGCCGGCGCGATCCCCGCCACCGGCGGCAACGCTGATGCCCAGCGGCCGGTGACGCGAAACCGGCCGGCAAGCCGTCGACCGGCGATGGTGAGTGGGTCCCGGCAGGTGGAGGAAACTACGAACCCCGGCGGATCCGTCCCGCGTACCGGGCCTCAAGGGCGTCGTTGTGCGCGTCGCCGCCGGCGATGTTGGCCGACAGGTAGACCGGCGGGCGCTCGCCCACGGCGAGCAACCGGGCCACCACCTCGACCACGATCTGCTGGGCGAGCAGCGCCGCGGTGATCGAGGAGACCGCGCCGACCGCGCCGCCGCCGGGCAGCGGCAGCGTGGCATCGCCGTACGGGGCGCCGTTGTCCAGCACCACGTCGGCGAAGTCGGCGAGTTTGCGGCCGGACGGGTGCCGGGACTCCATCCGCGCCGAGTGCTCCGCGGAGGTGATCGCCACCAGGGCGTGACCGCGCTGCCGGACCAGCGACGCGAACTCCACCATCGCCCCGTTCACCCCCGAGTTCGAGGCGAGCACGAAGACGTCGTGCGGGCCGATCGGGGCGAGTTCGTAGAGGCGGTGCGCCACCGACGGGTCGCGTTCCAGCTTCGGCCCGAGCACCTCGGCCGGATCCCCACCGTGCAGCACCAGGTCGCGCAGGGCGATCCGGTTGGTCGGCACCAGCCCGCCGGCCCGACCCGCGATCTCCATCGCCAACGCCTCGGAGTGACCGGTGCCGAAGGCGTGCACCACTCCGTCGGCCCGGATCGCCTCGGCGATCAGATCGGCGGCCCGGGCCACCTGCTCCCGCTGGGTCTGCGCCACCCGGTTCATCGTTTCGGTCACCGTGGCCAGGTAGCCCTCGGCACTCAGCGTCATGCTCTCTCCGCTTCCTCGGATCTTCCCGCCACCCACCGGGCCACTCGAGCCGGCACTCCGCACCGCTCCGGGCCGGGGGTGTGGCAGCACCGCACCGAGCGGGCCGATCCGCTCGCTCACGCCGTCGCCACGCTGCGCTCGCCGACGGCGCGAGTCGCCACGCTGCTGCACTTGATGGTTCGCTCGCACGCTCGCTCACGAAGCCGGGCGGACCCGCGCCAGGATCGCCTCGGCCAGCGGCGTCGGCGCCTCGTCCGGGATCCAGTGGCTGACCCCGGGCAGCTCGACGAACCGGTAGTCCCCCGTCACGTGGCCGGCGCACGCCTCGGCGGCGGCGCGTCCAATCGCGACGTCCCGGTCGCTCCACACGTAGCTGGTCGGCACCGGCACCGGGCCGGTCGCCGCCAGCTCCGCCCGGGACATCGCCCGGTACCAGTTCAGCGCCGCGGTCAGCGCGCCCGGCTCGCGCATCGGATCGGCGTACGCGGCCACCCGGGCGGTGTCGCCGACCCCGTGCAGCAGCCGGCGCAGCCCGGTGGCGCCCAGGGCGAGCAGCGTCTTCTCGGCCACCCCCGGCTGCCGGAACAGCAGCATGTACGCCGAGCGCGCCTTCTGCTCCGGGTCCTCGGCCAGCGCGTGCGCCATGGCGGCCGGGTGCGGCACGGAGACCGCCGTCAGCGTGCGTACCCGGTCGGGATGGCCGGCGGCCAGCGCCCAGCCGACGATCGCGCCCCAGTCGTGGCCCACCACGTGCGCGGCGGCGACGCCGAGGGCGTCCAGCACGGCCACCGCGTCGACGACCAGCTCCGCCAGCCGGTACGCCTCGACCGCATCGGGCCGCGCCCCGGGCGAGTAGCCGCGCTGGTCCAGCGCGTACGTGCGCAGCCCCGCGGCGTGCAGCGCGGGCGCCACCTCGTCCCACTCGCCCGAATGCTGCGGGAAGCCGTGCAGCAGCAGGACCGGTTCGCCGTGCTCGGGGCCACCGGTGGTGACGTCGAACCGCAGACCCCGGGCGTCGATGCGCATGCCCAGCACCCTACCCACGCGCCGCCACCGGAACCCCGCCCGCACCACGGCCGGCCCCGCCTCCGGCATCCCCAACGGGGTGGTCAGTCGTACTGGCGTTTGGGGGTGGGAATCTGTCGCCAGGACTCGACCTCGAGGTACGGGATCTCGGCGTCGTTGACCGGGTCGCGGCCCAGCCGGTCGGTGTAACGGCCGATCACCTCCACCCAACTGTCGTTCGGTAGCCCGGTCGGTACCTCGCCGGTCAGCCCGAGCTTGACCGGACGCCCGTCGGCGGCGCAGCAGGACAGCACCATCCGGGCCAGGATCGGCTGACCCTCGGGGCCATCGGCGATGAAGCCGGTGAGCTGTACGCGCCGATCGCCGATCGAGGCACCCCGGTCGAACAGCGCCCGGGCGGCGTAGTCGAGGACACTGACGGACACCGGGTCGCCCTCGGGCAGCGGCGGGTAGTCCGACTGCTGCGGGGCGCTCAGCGCGGTGCCGGCCTGACTCGCCGCGTACGAGCCGAGGGCCGGCGGGGCGACCAGCAGCAGGCCGAGCACCGGCAGGATGAGCAGCCAGCCGACGCGCGGTTCGTGATGGCCGTGCCCGTGGCCGTCATGGCCGTCGACCTCGTGGTGGGCCGGCGGGTCACCGGGAGCGCCGGTGGATCCGCCCCCGGTCGGGGCGAGGGCACGGGGGGCGGCCGGACGCAGCTCGTACCACAGGGTCATGATCGCGGCGGCGACCAGCAGCAGGCCGGCGGCGATCAGGAAGGGGCGCAGCCCTTCCTTGACGTACCGCAGGTACAGGTCGGTGACGCTGGCCCGGATCACCGCGCCGCCGAGCAGCAACAGGACCACCGCCTGCGCCTGCCGGTTCACAGCAGCACCGCCCCGACTCCGGTGGCGACCAGCAGGGCCGCCGCGAAGGTGGTCGGCGCGAACCTGAGGGCGAACCGCCGGCCGAAGACGCCGGCCTGCATGGCGATCAGCTTGAGGTCGACCATCGGCCCCACCACCAGGAAGACCAGTCGGGACGTGAGGGAGAACTGCGACAGCGAGGCGGCGACGAAGGCGTCCGCCTCCGAGCAGAGCGAGAGCAGCACCGCGAGCAACGCCAGCGCCAGGATCGACAGCCAGGCGTTGTCGGCGAGGGTCTGCAGCCACCGCTCGGGCACCAGCACGTTGATGCTGGCGGCGGCCATCGCGCCGAGCACCAGGAAGCCACCGGCGTGGGTCACGTCGTGCCGTACGGCGGCCCAGAAAGCCCGGCCCCGGGAGGCGTCGTCCAGCTCCGGCCGGCGCGGCATCCTGATCCAATCGGTACGGCCGAGCCGCAGCCAGAGCCAGCCCATGACCATGGCGACGACCAGGCTGGCGACGCCACGGGCGAGGACCATCTCGGGGTTGTTGGGGAAGGCGACCGCGGTGGCGGTGAGCACGATCGGGTTCACCGCCGGGGCGGCGAGCAGGAAGGCCAGCGCCGCGGCCGGCGTGACACCCCGCCGGATCAGCGAACCGGCGATCGGCACCGACCCGCACTCGCAGCCCGGCAGCACCACCCCGGCCGCGCTGGCCGCCGGCACCGCCAACGCCGGATGCCGGGGCAGCGCCTTCGCCCAGAACGACCGGGGTACGAAGACCGCGATCACGGCGGAGAGCAGCACCCCGAAGACCAGGAACGGCACCGCCTGCACCATGATCGAGACGAAGACGGTGGTCCAGGTCTGCAGGCGGGGGTCGTCCAACGCGGCGGCCAGCGGATCCCGGAAGATGATCAACAGGATCAGCAGCGCCGCCAGGACCTCCACCGAGCCGATCCGGTCGCCGAGCCACCGCCGGGGCGGCTCGCCACCAGCTGGCGCCGGCTCGCGTACCTCCGTGGCGACGCCCACCGTGCCCGCGCGGCCCTCCGGCTCACCGGCCGGTGCGGCCTGGTCCGTGTCTGCGGTCAACTGTCGCCCCTCGGCCTGTCCGGATCGGCGGCCTGAGATTACCCTCTTGAGCCGGTGACGTCGATGGATGTCACGAAACCGGGCGAATCACCCGCATCCGCCGACACCGCCGCCAGCGCCGGACGTGAGCACCCCCACATGACCTGCAGAGATCACGTTGCCTGTTGATCTTCGAAGGTGTTAGCGTCAGCGAGACAACTTCACCTCCGACAGGGGAGCGCACAGCGCTGAGAGTGCGGGTACGCCCGCAGACCCTCGAACCTGATCTGGGTAATGCCAGCGCAGGGAGTTCGGTCCACCTCCAGCCCGCCATTGCCCGGCGACGCCTGGGCGGGGCGTGCGTCTTCTCCTGGTTCGACTCTGGACTGGGAGCAAACATGAACCAACCGACCACCAACCGGTGGCGCACCGTCGACATCGTCGTGGCCGCGGTGATCGCCGTCGGCTTCGGCGTCATCTTCTGGGCCTGGGGACTGCTCTGGCGGGCGGTCGATCCGGCCTTCGCCTTCTTCCCCGCCAGCCAGGCCGTCATGTACGGCGTCTGGCTGGTCCCCGCGGTGCTCGGCGGGCTGGTGATCCGCAAGCCGGGTGCCGCGCTGTTCTGCGAGGCGGTCGCGGCGACGGTCTCCGCGCTGCTGGGCTCGGAGTGGGGCGGCATCACCATCGTGCAGGGCCTCATCCAGGGCCTTGGCGCGGAAATGGCCTTCGCCGCCTTCCGGTACCGCTCGTTCCGGCTGCCGACCGCACTGCTGGCCGGCGCGTTGACCGGCCTCGGCGCGGCACTGTTCGACTTCTTCGTCTGGAACGCCCCGTACGCGCTGACCAGCTACCGAATCCCCTACGCCCTACTCACCGTGCTCAGCGCCACGGTGATCGCCGGAGCCGGCGCGTACGCCCTCACCGGCGCCCTGGCCCGCACCGGCGTCCTCGACCGCTTCCCCGCCGGCCGCGACCGCGCCCTCATCTGACCCCCACCACCTGCCCGCGTTGATCATGAAGTTGGCGGACATTTCGATCTTCAAATCACCCGCCAACTTCATGATCAACCGGGGGTGCCGGGGGCCGAGGGTGGGAGAGAGCTGGGTTGGGGGTGAGGCTGTGGGCGGGGTGAGGCTGCGCGGGTTCGGGTGGCGGCACGCCGGGCGGCGGGCCTGGGCGGTACGCGGGGTGGACCTGCGGGTGGAGCGCGGTGAACGGGTACTGCTGCTCGGGCCCTCCGGGGCGGGCAAGAGCACGCTGCTGGCCGCGCTGGCCGGGCTGCTGCCCGAGGACTCCGGCGAGCAGGAGGGCACCATCGAGGTCGACGGCCTCGCCCCGCACGAGGCCCGGGATCGGGTCGGGATCGTCTTCCAGGACCCGCAGGCCCAACTGGTCATGGCCCGCAGCGGCGACGACGTGGCGTTCGGGCTGGAGAACCGGGGCGTACCGGCCGGGGAGATCTGGCCACGGGTGGACGAGGCGTTGAGCCGGGTCGGCTTCCCGTACCACCGGGACCGGCCCACCGCGGCGCTCTCCGGCGGCGAACAGCAACGACTCGCGCTGGCCGGTGTGCTGGCGCTCCGCCCCGGCCTGCTGCTGCTCGACGAGCCCACCGCCAACCTCGACCCGGCCGGCGCCACCCTGGTCCGCGCGGCGGTCGCCCGGGCGGTGGACACCGACACCACACTCATCGTGGTCGAGCACCGGGTCGCCGAGGCACTGCCCCTCGTCGACCGGGTGGTGGTGCTCGAACCCGGTGGCGGCGTACGCGCCGACGGGCCGCCGGAGGCCGTCTTCGCCGCCGACGGGGACGCGCTCGCCGCTGAAGGGGTCTGGGTACCCGGCCGGGACGTGCCGCCGCGCCGGGCCGGCGGGCCAGCCGGCGAGGTGCTGCTCACCGCGGACCGGCTCGGCCAGCCACCTCGGCTGGCCGCCACCGACCTGACCGTACGCGCCGGCGAGGCGCTCGCCGTGCTCGGCCCGAACGGCGCCGGCAAGTCCACCCTCGCGTTGCTGCTCGGTGGGCTGCTCAAGCCGGGCACCGGACGGCTCGTGGCGAGCCCGGAACTTGCCGGGGCCGACGCCCGCACTCCCCCGCACCGTTGGCGCGCGCCCGCGCTGGCCGGCCGGGTCGGCTCGGTGTTCCAGGACCCCGAACACCAGTTCGTGACCAGCACGGTCTTCGACGAGCTGGCACTCGGCCTGCGGCGTACCGGGGCCTCCGAGACGATGGTCCGCGACCGTGTCGACCCGCTGCTGCAACGGCTGCGGCTGACCAGACTCGCCGCTGCCAACCCGTACACCCTCTCCGGTGGTGAGGCACGAAGGCTGAGCGTGGCGACCGCCCTGGCCACCGCACCCCGTCTGCTGATCTGCGACGAGCCCACCTTCGGTCAGGACCGGCGGACCTGGCGGGAGTTGGTGGATCTCTTCGCGGAGCTGCGGGACGCCGGCCACGGCCTGGTCACGGTGACCCACGACGCCGAGTTCGTGGCCGCGATGGCCGACCGCACCCTGACTCTCGACCGGACCCTGGCTCTCGACCGCCCGCCGGCCCCGAACGCACCGGCCGGCCCGCCCGTCGCGGGCGCCGCAACTGCGGCACCCGCCGGCACCGCGCCCGCCGCCACCATGGGCCGGAGCGTGGAGCACCGATGATCACTCTGGAACCGCTCGCCCACCCGGACGCACCGCTGGCCCGGCGCAATCCGGTGGCCAAACTCGCGGCGGCCCTGCTGTTCGCGGTCCCGCTGATGGCAACCCTGGATCCGGTCGCGCCGGCCATCGCGATCGCCGTGGAGCTGGCAGTACTGCCGCTGTTCGGCCTGCACCCCCGGGAGCTGGTACGCCGGGCCTGGCCGCTGCTGGCCGCCGCCGGCGGCGTACTGGTCACCCTGGTGCTGTTCGCCGCAGACCGGTCGGGACGACTGCTGCTCGACGCGGGTCCGGTCGTGGTGACCTCGGGAGTGCTGATCACCGCGCTGGGCATGGTGTTACGACTGTTCGCGGTGGCCCTGCCCGGGGTGATCGTCTTCGCCACCACCGACCCGACCGACCTGGCCGACGCACTGGTGCAGAACGCCAAGGCGCCAGCCCGGTTCGCGATCGGCGCGCTGGCGGCGTTCCGATTGGTGCCGCTGCTCGGGCAGGAGTGGCAGATGATCGCCATGGCCCGCCGGGCGCGCGGCGTCGAGGCGGGGCGCAACCCGGTGGCGCGGCTACGGCTGTTCGTCTCGACCGCCTTCACACTGCTGGTCGGGGCGATCCGGCGAGGTACCCGGCTGGCGGTGGCGATGGACGCTCGCGGCTTCGACGCCGGTGTTCCACGCACCTTCGCCCGCCGGCAGCGGTTCGGCCCGGCCGACTGGCTGCTCGTCTTCGGCGCGATAGCAGTGGCCGGCGCCGCCCTCACGGTCAGTGTCGCGCTCGGCACCTTCCGCCCGCTGATCGGCTGAGCCGCCCGGTCGAGCCACCGATCGCGGCAAGCCGTTGGCCTTGGCGCAGAGGTGGGTACGTCTGTTGTCGCTGGGGCGACAACAGACGTACCCACAGGACTTCGGCCGCCGTCAGAAGTGATCCGTCGGTACGGCCATGGCGAGCGGAACCGTCAGCTGCGCCGGAAGGCGTACTGGCGGCCCTGCCCGGCCCGCTGTGGGCGGCCCGAGCTGAACCCCCTGCCCCGACCTGACGCCGGCGGTCCGCCCTTCGGGTGGACGGCACGGTCGACCGGCGCCGCCGGTCGGTCCGACGCCGGCACGGACGGTTCGACCGGCTCCCGGTCGACCGACGGAGTGAACCCCACCGGCGCGCCGAGCGCTACCGGCACCCCGGACGAGGTGAGCGCCACCGGCGCCCCGGACGGGGTGAGCGCTACTGACCCCCCGGGCGGGTTGAGCGCTACCGGAGACGCGGGCGGGGTGAGCGCTACCGGAGACGCGGGCGGGTCGGCGGCTGCGGCTTTGGCGAGATCGGCCGGCGTCAGATCCGGCACGGGAGTGGTACGGGGTTTCCTGGACTTGCGGCTGGCAGGCATCGGGGCCTCCTCGCTCGGCGGATGGCGGCACGTGTGCCACAGACCCGCCTCATCTGGTGACCGCCCGCAGCGGGCGGTCAAGCGGAATCGGGAACGGCTGCCCCGGTGCGACCACGGAGGACGCCGTCGACGCGACGGCGGGTGGAACGCGCGGACGCCCGGGAGCGGACGGGTCCGCGGCGGCAGTGGCGGCGGACCGGCTCGATGAAGCGGGCGTCAGTTGCGCATGCCCCCACGTTACCCCGGCCCGAAGGCACCCGCACCCGAATTCCGGCCGGGACGCCACGCCGGACGCCAGCACGCACTCCACCCCAGGCAGCAGCGGGCCCGCCCGTCGGACGCCAGCACGCACTCCACGTCAGGCGCCAGCACGCACTCCACGTCAGGCGCCAGCACGGTCAGCGGTGCGGTCCACACGCGCCGGAAACAGCCTGGGCTGTGCCGTGCGCGACGCGGCGGTGACCAGCCGTGGGACGGACGGCGCGGTTCGGCGCCGCCCGCGATACCGTCGCAGCACTACAGGTCGACGGCGGAAGGTGGCGACGAGGATGGCGGATCGGGCTACGGCGCAGATCGGTGTGACCGGGCTGGCGGTGATGGGCCGCAACCTGGCCCGCAACCTGGCCCGCAACGGATTCACCGTGGCGGTGCACAACCGCTCGCCGGAGCGGACCCGGACGCTGGTGGCCGAGCACGGCGACGAGGGCACCTTCGTCCCGGCGGAGTCCCTTGCGGACTTCGTCGCCGCGTTGGAACGCCCCCGCGCGGTGATCATCATGGTCAAGGCGGGCGGGCCGACCGACGCGGTGATCGACGAGTTGGTGCCGCTGCTGGAGGCGGGCGACATCATCATCGACTGCGGCAACGCGCACTTCGCCGACACCCGCCGCCGGGAGGAGGTGCTGCGGGCCAAGGGCCTGCACTTCGTCGGCACCGGCGTCTCCGGTGGCGAGGAGGGCGCGCTGTGGGGGCCGAGCATCATGCCGGGCGGCTCCGCCGAGTCGTACCACAAGCTCGGTCCGATCTTCGAGAAGATCGCCGCACAGATCGACGGCGTACCCTGCTGCCGGCACATCGGGCCGGACGGTGCCGGGCACTTCGTCAAGATGGTCCACAACGGCATCGAGTACGCCGACATGCAGCTCATCGCCGAGGCGTACGACCTGCTGCGGGCCGGGCTGGGCGCCGAGCCGGCGGAGATCGCGGAGATCTTCCGGGAGTGGAACTCCGGTGAGCTGGAGTCCTTCCTGATCGAGATCACCGCCGACGTGCTGGCGCACACCGACGCCGCCACCGGCCGGGCGTTCGTGGACGTGGTGCAGGACCGGGCCGAGCAGAAGGGCACCGGCCGGTGGACCGTGCAGAGCGCCCTCGACCTGGGCGTACCGATCACCGGTATCGCCGAGGCGACCTTCGCCCGGTCGCTGTCCGGGCACGTCGGCCAGCGTGAGGTTGCGGCGCGGGCCTTCCCGGACTCCGGGGAGAAGTGGCAGGTCAGCGACCGCGACACGTTCGTCGAGGACGTACGGCGGGCGCTGCTGGCCTCCAAGATCGTCGCGTACGCACAGGGCTTCGACCAGATCCGGGCCGGCAGTGCCGAGTACGACTGGGGCATCGACCTGGGCGGTACGGCGACCATCTGGCGGGGCGGCTGCATCATCCGGGCCCGCTTCCTGGACCGCATCCGGCAGGCGTACGACGACCAGCCGGACCTGCCCACCCTGCTGGTGGCGCCGTGGTTCGCCGACACGGTGCGCGACGGTGTGCCGAGCTGGCGCCGGGTGGTGGCCGAGGCGGCCCGGGCCGGCGTGCCGGCGCCCGCCTTCGCCTCGTCCCTGGCGTACTTCGACGCGCTGCGCGCCGAGCGCCTCCCCGCCGCCCTCATCCAGGGCCTGCGCGACAACTTCGGCGCGCACACGTACCACCGGACCGACCGAGACGGCTCCTTCCACACCCTCTGGGCCACCCCCGACCGCCCCGAGGTATCGGCCTGACCCGCTCCT
Organism: Micromonosporaceae bacterium KJ-029; assembly: GCA_005402585.1. Classification (GTDB taxonomy): domain Bacteria; phylum Actinomycetota; class Actinomycetes; order Mycobacteriales; family Micromonosporaceae; genus Micromonospora. Next base: position 31,159 of record BIFP01000078.1, read on the forward strand.
ACCCTGCCGCCGATCATGCAGTTGTGGTGGCCGTTTGAGCCCGGTACAACCGCTTTGTCAGGCACCACAACTGCATGATCGACAACCTGATGCCGCCCTGCCTCGGATTGCGAGGCAGGGCGGCATCGTGGGTCGGAGGAAGCGGGGGTCAGAGGAAGCGGCGGCGTCGGGCCTGCTGGGGGCGGATCAGGTCGGCGCCTCGGGTGAGCATGCGGCTGGCCCGGGACGGGCCACGCCGGGCCTCCAGTGCGTGGCTGAGCCGGCGGGCACCGGCTGCCGCCAACGGGACCGCCACGGCCATCACCGCCCACTGGGCAACGCGTTTGCGGGTCATGTGGGTTCACCTCCGTCAGTGGCTGCTGCCAGGGGTGGTACCCAGCCGGGCCGGGCGGTAAGCGTCAGCTGCCCGGCGCCACCGGGTTGGGCAGCGCGCCACCGAACCGGCGGTCCCGGCGGGCGTACAGCTCGCAGGCGTACCACAGGTGGCGGCGGTCGAAGTCGGGCCAGAGCGTGTCCAGGAAGACCAACTCGGCGTACGCGCTCTGCCAGAGCAGGAAGTTCGAGGTCCGCTGCTCGCCGGAGGGCCGCAGGAACAGGTCCACCGGGGGCACCTCGGGGTGGTACAGGTAGCGCTCGATCGTCTTCTCGGTGACCTTCGCCGGGTCGAGCCGGCCGGCGGCCACGTCCCGGGCGATCGCGGCGGCGGCGTCGGCGATCTCCGCCTGCCCGCCGTAGTTGACGCAGAACTGCAGGGTCAGCGTCGAGTTGCCCCGGGACATCTCCTCGGCGGTCTGCAACTCCGAGATGACGCTCTTCCACAGCCGCCCGGCCCGGCCGGACCACACCACCCGCACCCCGAGGTCGACCAACTGGTCCCGACGGCGGCGGATGACGTCCCGGTTGAAGCCCATCAGGAAGCGCACCTCGTCCGGCGAGCGCCGCCAGTTCTCGGTGGAGAAGGCGTACGCCGACAGGTAGGGAATGCCCAGCTCGATGGCGCCCTCGACGGTGTCGAAGAGGGAGAACTCCCCCGCCTCGTGGCCCTTCGTGCGGGGCAGCCCACGCTCCTTGGCCCACCTGCCGTTGCCGTCCATCACCACGGCGACGTGCCGGGGCACCGTCTCCGGCGGCAGCGCCGGCGGTCGGGCACCCGACGGGTGCGGTGTCGGCGGCACCGGCTCACGCCGGACGGCCCTGGTGGATCGGATCACTCGGCTCTCCCTGCTCACTACCTGCGACGCCGGACGGCGTCAGCCCTCACCGGCCGCGCCGCGCGGCGGCGGAACCGCACCGGTCGTGCCACCGTCAGGTGACCGGACCGCGCCGGTCGCGCCACCGGGTGACCGGACCGCGCCGGGGGCCGGACCGCCCCGGTCGACCAGCGGCAGCGAGCGTAGCGCGCGCTCCAGGTGCCACTGCAGGTGCGCCGCGACCAGCCCGCTGCACTCCCGGCGTACCCCGTTCTCGGCGGCGTCGGCGATCCGCCAGTCACCACGGGTCAGTGCCGACATCAGGTCGATGGTGGCCGGCGCCGGGTGGGCGGCACCGGGTGGGCGGCAGTCCGGGCAGACCGCGCCGCCGGCCGGTACGGAGAAGGCCCGGTGCTGCCCGGGGGTACCGCAGACGGCACAGGCGGTCAGTGCCGGCGCCCAGCCCGCCAGCGCCATGCCGCGCAGCAGGTACGCGTCGAGCACCAGGGTCGTGGCGTGGCTGCCCTCGGCGAGCGCCCGCAACGCCCCCAGGGTGAGCTGGAACAGCCGCAGCGACGGTTCCCGCTCAACGGGGGTGAGCCGTTCGGCGGTCTCGGCGATGGCGCTGGCCGCCGTGTAGCGGGGATAGTCGCCGAGGAACCGCTTGCCGTACAGGTCGATCCCCTCGACCTGGCTGACGCTGTGCAGCGAACTGCCCAGTTCCCCCTTGGGGTCGCCGGCGAGTTGCAGGTCGACGTGACCGAACGGCTCCAGCCGGGCGCCGAACTTCGAGGTGGTGCGGCGTACTCCCCGGGCGACCGCCCGCAGCCGGCCGTGCCGCCGGGTGAGCAGGGTGATGATCCGGTCCGACTCGCCGAGTTTCTGTACGCGCAGCACCACCGCGTCGTCGCGGTAGAGCTGTCGGCGGTACCCGGCCATGGTGCGATTCTCCCTCCCGGCCGGAAGTCAGGTCTCACCCCGGGTCGGAATTTCAGGGTCCACTCGGGGTCACGGTGCCGGCGAACCCGGATGCGCGTGCGCCCGCGCCGGTCGTAGCGTGCTCGGCATGGCTCTGCACCGGACCCCCGCCCTACCCCGGACCAGCATGGCGATCGCCGCGGCTGCCTCTCTGATCGTCCTCGCCGGGTGTGACAACCTCTCCTTCCGCCGGCTCGACTACGACACCACGGAGTCCGCCCGGATTACCGTGATCCGGGTCCTGCCCGGCTCGGGGGACGTGGTGGTCCGGGCCGACGGTGGCGCGGACGGCGTACGCATCAAGCGCGTGGTGCGCTACCAGGGCGGTCAGCCGGGGGCGACGTACGAGATCAAGGGCACGGAACTGGTGCTGGACACCTCGTGCGGCAACCGGTGCAGCGTCTCCTACGAGGTGACCAGCGCTGCCGGGGTCAGCGTCCAGGGTGAGACCGGCTCCGGCAACATCGACCTGAGCCGGGTCGGCCAGGTGGAGGTACAGGTCGGCTCGGGCGACGTCCGGGTGTCCGGCGCCACCGGACCGGTCCGGGTGGAGACCGGCTCCGGCGACATCGAGGTGTACGACATCGCCAACCCCGTCGTGCTCCGGGCCTCGTCCGGAAACATCACGGGAACCCGGCTCGGCGGCGAGACGGACGCACAGGCCAAGTCGGGCAACGTCACCATCGAGCTGGACCGGCCCGCCTCGGCCCGGCTGCACGCGTCAAGCGGCAACGTCGAGCTGACCGTGCCGGCCGGCGGGTACCAGGTGCGTTCGACTGCCGGCTCCGGTGACGTCGAGGTGGGGGTGCCGAACGATCCGTCCGCCGCGCACGTCCTGGACCTGCGCACCGGCAGCGGCAACATCACCGTCACCGCGCGCTGACTCCGCCGCCCCGGCCACGCTGACCCGGTACCGCCTCCTCGCGGCGCTCCGGTTCCCGAGCGGCCGACGTACCGGCGGACCGGCCGGCACCGACCGGCGGACGATCGCCCTCGTTGCCTGGTCCGACCGCCGGCCCTGATACGTCGGCCGCGGCCGGCCGGCCGGTGGGGTCGTGTTCGCCGCCGGAGCGGGACTCGGCGTGCTGGCGGCCGGCCGGCACCGGCGGGCGGCGGCGTCCCCCGGGGATCAGCTCGGACGGGCGTTGCGCCGCCACGTCCTCGACCCAACCGAACAGTGCGGTCACCACACCCACCAGCAGGAAGACCAGCGCGACCCGGATCGCCAGGCCCAGCGGGTCCTGGTGCGACCAGCCGACCACGTCCACCAGCGGGGTGAGCGCGACCACGAACGCCATGTGCCACAGGTAGACGGTCAGCGCCCGCCGGTTCAGCACGGTGACCGCGCGGCCGAACAGCGCGCTGCGGTCCACCCAGGCCGCCGTCGACGGCGCCCGACCGAGCGCCACCAGGATGAACGCGGCGGACCAGAGGGCGTTGCCGAGCGGGTTGTCGTTCAGGTCGTATCCGCGCGGGCCGGGATGGGTCAGGATCCAGGCACCGCCGGCCGCCGCGAGGACGAGCACGATCGGCACCAGGACCCGGTTGGCCAGCCGACGCAACATCCCGGCCTGGTGGGCGAAGCCCAGCAGCCAGGCACCGAAGTAGAGGCCGAACTCCCGCAGCACCTGGGGCGGATTCTGGTACACGCCCATCTGGATCGCCAGCAGCAGGCAGTACGGGGCGAGCAGGGTGGGCAGCGGGAAACGCCGGAACAGCCAGAGCGCCACCGGAGAGGCGAGCACGAACCAGAGGTAGTCACGCAGGTACCAGATCGGGCTCAGCGCCAGCGCCCCCCAGTGGTTCGCCGGCGGATCGGCCACCGGGAAGAGCCAGAGCAGCACCTTGGGGGTCAGCGGCATCCCGGTCAGCAGCATCGCCGGCACGAAGATCGCGGCCACCACCCACAGCGACGGCAGCAGCCGCCGCAGCCGCCGGCCGACCGCTGTCGGCCCGGACCGGTGCAGGGAGGCCGCCATCAGCGACCCGGCGAGGGCGAACATCACCGACATCGCCGGGAACAGCAACGTCAGCGAGGCCCAGCCGGTGACGTGGTAGACCACGACCCGCACGATGGCCAGGAAGCGCAGCAGGTCCAGGTATCTGTTTCGCATCAGCCTGCATCTGTGTCCGGGGGCAGGGGGGCGTACCTCCCCCTACCCTCCGGGGCGTGCCGGCGAAACGGCCAGGTGCCCACCAGGATAGTGAAACTTCCCATATGCCTGACCGGTACCGATCAGCCGGTCGAGGAGCTTGGCGTCCGGTTTCGGTGGACTGGTCCGGCTGCCCGGACCGGGCGCGTCAGAAGCCGAGCTTGCGCAGCTGCTTCGGGTCGCGCTGCCAGTCCTTGGCCACCCGTACGTGCAGATCGAGGTAGATCCGGGTGCCCAGCAGCTCCTCGATCTGCCGCCGGGCGGTGGTGCCGACCGCCTTGAGCCGGCTGCCCCGGTGCCCGATGACGATCGCCTTCTGGCTGGACCGCTCCACGTACACGTCGGCGTAGATCTTGGTGAGCTGCCCCTCGGGGAGCATCTCCTCCACCACCACGGCGATGGAGTGCGGCAACTCGTCCCGGACCCCCTCCAGCGCCGCCTCCCGGATCAGCTCCGCGACCAGCACCTGCTCCGGATCGTCGGTGAGCATGTCGTCCGGGTACAACTGCGGGGACTCCGGGAGGTACCGCGTCATCACCTCGACCAGCGTGTCCACCTGGTGCCCGGAGACCGCGCTGACCGGCACCACCTCCGCGAACTCGCCCAGCTCGCTGACGGCGAGCAACTGCTCGGCCAGCCGCTTGCGGTCGACCAGGTCGGTCTTGGTGACCACGGCGAGCACGGTCGCCTTCAGCTCGGCCAGCTCCCCGGTGATGAACCGGTCGCCGCGGCCGATCGCCTCGTCGGCGGGGATGCACAGGCCGATCACGTCGACCTCGCTCCAGGTCTGCCGGACCAGGTCGTTGAGCCGCTCGCCGAGCAGGGTACGCGGACGGTGCAGACCGGGCGTGTCGACCAGCACCAGCTGAGAGTCCGGCCGGTGCAGCACCGCCCGGATGACGTGCCGGGTGGTCTGCGGCTTGTTGGAGGTGATGGCGATCTTCTGCCCGACGATCGCGTTGGTCAGGGTGGACTTGCCGGCGTTGGGCCGGCCGACGAAACAGGCGAACCCGGCCCGGTACGGGCGCTGCCCCAGGTCGCTCACGACGTCACCGTGCCGAGCACCGTGCCGTCCGGCGCGGCTACGTGGATCGGCGCGTCGGCGGCCAGGTCACGCACGGCGGCGTGCCCGGCGCCGTCCAGGGTGGACGCCTCGGTCACCACCGCGGCGGCCTCCAGCCGGGTGGCGCCCGCCGCGGCGGCCGAGGCGACCGCCAACTGGAGCGCGGTGATCGTCAACGAGGGCAGCGAAACGCTGGCCGCCGCGTACGTGCGGCCGTCCTGGTCCCGAACCGCGGCGCCCTCCACGGCACCCACCCGCCCCCGGGCTCCCCGGGCGAGGATGACCAGCTTGCCGTCCTCGGCGCTCAGCTCGGAGCCGGCGGGTCGGGCGGCCGGTACGGCGGGTGACTCAGGCATCGGCGGGTAGCCTCTCCTCGGATCGATCGTTGTCGCCCCGGGAGGCGGTCGGCGTACCACCCGGGCTGTCCTTCGTGTCGGTCGGCTCCGCCCGGCGCACCAGTACGGTGTCGATCCGGTTGCGCCGGCCGGTGGTGCCCTCGGCGAGCAGTCGCAGCCCGGACACCTCGACCTGTGCGCCCGGGATCGGCACCCGCCCCAGGGACTGCGCGAGCAGACCGCCCACGGTCTCCACCTCGTCGGCGGGCAGTTCGGTGTCGAACAGCTCGCCGAGATCCTCCACCGGCAGCCGGGCGGTGACCCGCACCGCGCCGTCGGGCAGGTGCTCGACCGGCGGGCGTTCGACATCGTACTCGTCGGTGATCTCCCCGACGATCTCCTCCAGGATGTCCTCGATGGTGACCAGCCCGCCGGTGCCGCCGTACTCGTCGACGACGATGACCAGGTGGTTGCGGGCGGCCTGCATCTCCGACAGCAGGTCGTCGACGGGCTTGGACTCCGGCACGAAGGTGGCCGGTCGCATCAGCTCGGCCACCAGGAGCTGGCGGTCCTCCGCCGCACCGCCCTGGGTACGCCGGACGAGATCCTTGAGGTACAGCACGCCGAGCACGTCGTCGACGCTCTCCCCGATCACCGGGATCCGGGAGAAACCCGAGCGCATGAACAGCGCGAGCGCCTGGGAGAGCGTCTTGCCCGACTCGATCCACACCATCTCGGTACGCGGCACCATCACCTCGCGGGCGATGGTGTCGCCGAGGGCGAAGACCGAGTGGATCATCTGCCGTTCGCCGTGCTCCACCACACCCCGCTGCTCGGCGAGATCGACCAGCTCGCGCAGCTCCACCTGGGTGGCGAACGGCCCCTCCCGGAAGCCACGGCCCGGGGTGACCGCGTTGCCGATCAGGATCAGCAGCGACGCCAGCGGGTTGAGCACCCGGCCCAGCCAGCGGACCAGCGGCGCGGCAGTCCGGCTCACGGCGTACGCGTGCTGGCGGCCGAGAGTGCGCGGGCCGACGCCGACCACGACGAAGCTGACCACGGTCATCGCCCCGGCGGTGACCAGCGCCGCCCACCAGCCCGCCCCGAACGTGTCCACCGCGACGAGCGCCACCAGCGTGGTGGCGGTCAGCTCGGCGAGCAGCCGGAGCAACAGCAGCAGGTTGAGGTGACGGACCACGTCACCGGCGACCGCCTGGAGAGTGCGTGCGCCCCGCGCGCCCTCGCGGGCCAGCTCGGCGGCGCGGGCCGGGGAGACCGCGGCCAGGGCGGCCTCGGTCATCGCGATGAGGCCGGCGAGCACCACCAGCCCGGCGGCGGAGACGAGCAGTTGCAAATCGGGTAGGCCGGTGGTGGCCGCGGCCAACGGAGTGTCCATCACCGGGACCGGGTCGACCGCCAACTGGCGAGCAGCCGGGCCTGGAGCCCGAACATCTCCCGCTCCTCCTCCGGCTCCGCGTGGTCGTAGCCGAGCAGGTGCAGGACGCCGTGCACGGTGAGCAGGTGCAGCTCGTCGGCGGCACTGTGCCCGGCGGTCGCCGCCTGCTTCGCCGCCACCTCCGGGCAGAGCACGATGTCGCCGAGCAGAGCCGGCTCACCGCCGGTGGCGGCGTTCTCGCCGGGCCCGTGGTCGACGCTGCCCTCGTCCATGGGGAAGGCGAGCACGTCGGTCGGGCCGTCGCCGCCCATCCAGCGATGGTTCAGCTCGGTCATGTAGTCGATGTCGACCAGCAGCACGGACAGCTCGGCGAGGGGGTTGACCCCCATCTCGTCGAGTGCGTGCCGGGCGACGGCGAGCACGGCGTCGGTGTCGACCTCGACACCGGACTCGTTGGCGATCTCGATGGACAACTTTCTTCCCCCGGTCTAACGGCGCCGGCCGGCGCGGTTGCCCTGGGCGCTGCGCCCGGCCACCGCGTGCACGCCCTGCGCCTGCTGGTTCTCCCGCTCGGCGTCCCACCGGGCGTACGCGTCGACGATCTCCCCGACCAGCCGGTGCCGTACCACGTCGGCGCTGGACAGCTGCGCGAAGTGCACGTCCTCGACGCCGCCCAGGATCTCCCGAACCACGCGCAGGCCGCTGGTCGTGCCGCCGGGCAGGTCCACCTGGGTGACGTCACCGGTGACCACGATCTTGGAGCCGAAGCCGAGCCGGGTGAGGAACATCTTCATCTGCTCGGGCGTGGTGTTCTGCGCCTCGTCCAGAATGATGAACGCGTCGTTGAGCGTGCGACCCCGCATGTACGCCAGCGGGGCGACCTCGATCGTGCCCGCCGCCATCAGCTTCGGGATGGTCTCGGGGTCGAGCATGTCGTGCAGCGCGTCGTACAGCGGGCGCAGGTACGGGTCGATCTTCTCGTTCAGCGTGCCGGGCAGGAAGCCCAGCCGCTCCCCCGCCTCGACCGCCGGCCGGGTCAGGATGATCCGGTTGATCTGCTTGGCCTGCAACGCCTGGACCGCCTTCGCCATGGCGAGGTAGGTCTTGCCCGTGCCGGCCGGGCCGATGCCGAAGACGATGGTGTGCGCGTCGATCGCGTCGACGTAGCGCTTCTGCCCGAGCGTCTTGGGACGGATGGTGCGCCCGCGCCGGGAGAGGATGTTGAGCGTCAGGACCTCGGCGGGCCGCTCCGTGCCGCCCTGTTCGAGCATGCCGACGGTACGCCGGACAGCGTCTGTGGTCAGGGTCTCGCCTTTCTCGATGAGTTCGAGCAGTTCGCTGAAGAGCCGCTCGGCGAGGGCGTTGTCGGCGGGAGCGCCGGTGATGGTGATCTCGTTGCCCCGCACGTGCACGTCACTGTTCACCGAGCGCTCGACCAGTCGCAGGATCTCGTCACCCGCGCCGAGCAGGTTGACCATGATCTTCGAGTCGGGGACCGTGATCCTGGTCTGCACCCGGGGCGGGCCGGGAGGTGGGGTGCTGGTCATAGGTCGGGCCGAGGGGCCCTGCGCCACCTGCTCTCGATCTCAGCGCCGGGCCTGTCGCCACGGCATGCGGACGTTGCATCCATCGTATCGGGTCAACGACATGGGCACGCTGCCCATTTCCGCCGGCAGGACGGTCACGCACCACTGGACAAAACGGGCGCAAGTTGAGGACGACGGCGTGCTCAACCGCGGAAGTCGTACCGGTCGAAGGTCTCCTGGTTCCGGGTGAACCGATACGTCGCCCAGTGCATCCGGACCACCACGCCGTCGGAGTCCCGGGTCAGCCGGAGCAGCTCACCGACCTCCCGGCCGGAGACCGTACGGAACACGTCCGGCCGGTCCGGCACCGGCGCGAAGACCGCCGGCGGCTTCCCCGGCGGGTCGTCGGCACCGTTGGCCCGCAGGGTCCCGTCGCGCCAGGAGAAGACGTACTCGAACCCCTCGCCCCACCAGCGGCCGAGCAGTGCGCGTACGGGCTCGGGGGCCGGCTCGCCGGGCCGCCACGGGTCGATGTCGGCCGGGTCGTGCTCGACCGCGGCGGCGAGCAGCCGGTGCGGCAGCTCCAGCAGCTGCGCCGCGGTCCCCGAGGAGCCCAGCACGGCGGCGCCGAACGCGGCCGGGGTGCCCTCGCCGCCCCGCCGGCCGTACACCCCGGCGAGGAAGCCGGGCATCGCGCCGTCGTGCCCGACGTGCACCACCCGCCTGCCCTGGGGCACCAGGATCAGCCCGAGGCCGAAACCGCCGGCCCACACGGTCTCGTCGGTGACCGTGACCGGCCAGCGCATCTCGTCGAGGGTGGCCGGGTCGAGCACCCGACCGGCCGCGTCCAGCGCCGCCGGGTCGGCCAGGAAGGCGGCCCACCGCGCCATGTCGGCCGCGGTGCTCCACAGCTGCGCGGCCGGGCCGACCGCGCCGAAGTCGGTGGGAGGCTCCGGGTGCGCCTCGTCGGAGTACGCGTCGACCAGGAAGCCGGTCGCGGCCCGCGGGCCCGGGGCCACCGTGGTGGCGGTCAGCCCGAGCGGGGTCAGCACCTTCTCGGTCAGCACCTCGGCCCAGGTCCCGCCGCGCAACTGCCCGACGAGCCGGCCGAGCAGCGCCATGCCCAGGTTGGAGTAGTGGTAGCGGCGGCCCGGCGGTAGCACCCGCTCGGCCCGGGCCAGCTCGGCCACCAGCTGGTCGGCGTCCGGCGCACGCAGCGTGTCCCAGACGTCGCCGTACGGCTCCCGTTGCAGGCCGGCGGTGTGCGACAGCAGCCGGCGTACGGTCAGCTCGCCGTGCGCCGGCAGGTCGAGGTGCCGGTCCAGCGGGTCGTCGAGGTCGAGCAGGCCGTCGTCCCGGCACTGCAGGGTCAGCACGGCGGTGAAGGTCTTGGTCACCGAGCCGATCCGGAACCGGGTCTGCTCGTCCAGGGCGGTGTCGTTACCGGTGCCGCCGACCGTGCACGTCCACAGCGGTCGGTCGGCCCGGTTCACGGCCGCCGAGACCGCCGGCACCCGGGCCTGCGCCTGGACCTGCCGCACCATCCGTTCCAGCTGGACGGCGGCTGTGGTACGGCCGGCGGCTGTGGTCACGCGACGCTCCGGGCCAGCATCGGGCCGAGCGGCGCCCCGCCCAGCAGGTGCGCGTGCGCGTGGTACACCTCCTGGCCGCCGTACGTCCCGGTGTTGAACATGAGCCGGAACCCGTCGCCGAGCAGGCCCTCGTCCTCGGCCACCGCGGCGGCCGTGGCCAGCACCTCACCGGCCAGCGCCGGGTCACCCTGGCCGAGGGTGGCCACGTCGGCGTAATGCTCCTTCGGGATGACCAGCACGTGCACCGGCGCCTTCGGAGAGATGTCACGGAAGGCGAGCGTGGTGGGGGTCTCGCGGACCACGGTGGCCGGGATCTCCCCGGCGACGATGCGGCAGAACAGGCAGTCAGGAGTGCTCACCGGGGCAGTGTAAGGAAGGTCCCCCTATTAACGTCTCAGGTATAGGAAGGGCCCCTTCTTAACATTGCCCGCCGGTGCGGCAGGATGGCGCGCATGACAGGACGGGCGGTACTGGTGACGGGTGGCTCGCGCGGCATCGGGCGGGCGGTGGTCCGGGCCTTCGCGGCCGGCGGCGACCGGGTGGCCATCCACCACCGCGACTCGGCGGAGCTGGCCGAGAAGCTGCGGGCGGAGCTGCCGGGCGACGGCCACCTGGTGGTCCGCGCCGACCTGGCCGACCCCGAGGCCGTACGGGCGATGGTGGACCAGGCCGAGGAGGGGCTCGGCGGGCTGGACGTACTGGTCAACAACGCCGGTGTGTTCGGACCAGCCGACCCGCCGCACCCCGTCTTCGGCAGCAGCTACGAGCAGTGGCGGCAGCGCTGGCGCGAGGTCCTCGACACGAACCTGTTCGGGGCGGCCAACGCCGCCTGGTGCGCCGCGCAGCACATGCGGACCCGAGGTGGGCGGATCGTCAATGTCTCGTCCCGGGGCGCGTTCCGCGGCGAGCCGGACAATCCGGCGTACGGCGCCAGCAAGGCGGGGCTCAACTCGATGGCGCAGTCGCTGGCGGTGGCCCTGGCGCCGTACGGCATCGCGGTGGCCACGGTCGCGCCCGGCTTCGTGGAGACGGACATGACCAACGAGCACCTCAAGTCACCGCGAGGCGAGGCGATCCGGGCGCAGAGCCCATTCGACCGGGTGGCCCGGCCCGAGGAGATCGCGGCGGCCGTGCACTGGCTCGCCAGCCCCGAGGCGGAGTGGGCCTCCGGCACCATCATCGACCTCAACGGCGCCTCCTACCTGCGCACCTGACCGTCTTGGACGGCACGGCGGAGTAGCGGGTGGGTCACCAGCGCAGGAGGCGGGTGGCGAGGACCGCCAGGGCGGCCACGCCAGCGGTGGAGGTACGCAGCACCGTGTCGCCGAGGCGGACCGGGCGGGCGCCAGCCTCGCGGAAGGCGGACAGCTCGGCCGGGGTGATGCCGCCCTCCGGACCCACCACCAGCACGATCTCGCCACGGTCGGGAAGCTCGACGGTGGCGAGCCGGTCGGTCGCCTCCTCGTGCAGGACGTAGCCGGCGGCGGCACCGGCGATCCGGCGGGCCACCATGGCAGTGGACTCGTCCGGCGCGCCCGCCACCACCGGCAGCCACGCGCGACGGGCCTGCTTCGCCGCCTCGCGGGCGGTCGCCACCCACTTGCCCCGAGCCCGTACGCCCCGCTCGCCGCGCCACTGCACCACCGAGCGGCCCGCCGCCCAGGGCACGATCTCGTCCACCCCGACCTCGGTCATCGCCTGCACGGCCAGCTCACCCCGGTCGCCCTTGGCGATGCCCTGCACCACCACCAGCCGGGGGTTCGCCGCGTCGACGTACCCCCGGCCGGTGACATCGAGGTCGAGGGTGCCCCGGCCGACGGCGGTGACCAGCGCGGTGGCCGTGCCGCCCCGGCCGTCGGCGAGCAGCAGTTCCTCGCCCACCCGCAACCGTTGCACGGTGGCGGCGTGGTGGCCCTCCGGGCCGGCGAGCACCATCGAGTCGGCGGTGGGCAGCGACTCGACCAGGAACAGCGGGGCGGACACCTCAGGCGTGGCCGTTGAAGGCGTCGCGCATCCGGGAGAAGAAGCCGCCCTGCTTACTGAGTTCGGCGACCTCCTCACCGCGGGTCTTGGCGAACTCGCGCAGCATCCGCTCCTGCTCGGCGTCGAGCTTGGTCGGGGTACGGACGTCCAGGTGGACGTAGAGGTCGCCCCGGCCGGTACCGCGCAGGTGGGGAACGCCGCGGGCGCGTAGCCGCAGCGTGCTGCCCGGCTGGGTGCCCGGCTTGACGTCGACCGGCTCCTCGCTGTCGAGCGTCTTGATGGTCAGCCGGGTGCCGAGCGCGGCGGCGGTCATCGGCACGGTGACCCGGCAGTGCAGGTCGTCGCCCTTGCGGGAGAAGACGTCGTGCGGCCGCTCGTGGATCTCCACGTAGAGGTCTCCGGCGGTGCCGCCGCCCGGGCCGACCTCGCCCTGTTGGGCGAGGCGGATCCGCATACCGTCCTCCACCCCGGCCGGGATCTTGACGGTCAGCGACCGCCGGGTCCGGACCCGGCCGTCACCGGCGCAGGTCGGGCAGGGGTGCGGGATGGTGGTGCCGTAGCCCTGGCACACCGTGCACGGCCGGGCGGAGACCACCTGGCCGAGGAAGGTGCGCTGCACCGACTGCACCTCGCCCCGGCCCCCGCACGCCTCGCAGGTGGCCAGGTGGGTGCCGGCGGCGGTGCCGGCCCCGGAGCAGGTGGTGCAGAGCACCGCCGTGTCGACCGTGATCGGGGCCTCGACCCCGAAGGCGGTTTCCTGCAGGTCCAGCTCCAGCCGCAGGATCGCGTCCGCCCCGGGCCGGGTACGCGGTCGCGGACCACGCCCGGCGCCGGTGGCACCGCCGAAGAAGGCGTCCATGATGTCCTGGAAGCCGACGAAGGGGCCGGCACCACCGGGGCCGCCCGGCCCGCCCGCGCCACCGCCGCCCGGAGCCAGCGGATCGCCACCGAGGTCGACGATCTGCCGTTTCCGGTCGTCCGAGAGAACCTCGTACGCGGCGTTGATGTCCTTGAACTTCTCCTGTGCCTCCGGATCCGGATTCACGTCCGGGTGGTACTGCCGCGCCAGTTTCCGGTAGGCGCGCTTGATCTCGTCGTCGGAGGCGCCTCGGCTCACGCCGAGAATGCCGTAGTAGTCCCTGGCCACTGCGTTCCGTGTCCTCGTGTTCGTCTCGCGTTACGCCGGTCGGCGGCGGCAGCCTGCCGTCGGCCCTGACTGGTCAGTTCTGGGCCAGCAGTTCGCCCACGTAGCGTGCCACGGCCCTCACCGTGGCGATGGTTCCGGGGTAGTCCATCCGCGTCGGCCCCAGCACGCCCATCCCCCCGACGATGGTCGCGCCCGGGCCGTACCCGGTGCTGACCACCGAAGCCGCCCGCAGGTTGTCGATCTCGTTCTCGTCGCCGATGCGTACCCGTAAGGCGCTCGGCTCCACCTCGCCGATGAGCTTGAGCAGCACGACCTCCTCCTCGAGCGCCTCAAGGATCGGGCGCAACGAGCCCTGGAAGTCCAGCAGACCACCCCGGGCGAGGTTGGCGGTGCCGGCCAGGGCGATCCGCTCCTCGTGCCGCTCGACCAGGGTCTCCAGCAACACGGTGGACAGGGTCGTCATGGCCGGGCGCAGGTGCGGCACGGACTCGTCGATGAGGGCCTGCACCAGCGGCGGGGTCTCCGAGAGACGGACGCCGACCAGCTTCTCGTTGACCAGCCGGCGCAGGTCGATGACGTCCTCGGCGAGGATCGGCGCGGGCAGTTCGACCAGCCGCTGCTCGACCCGGCCGGTGTCGGCGATCATCACCAGCATCAGCCGGGTGGTGGAGATCGGTACCAGCTCCAGGTGCCGTACGCGGGAGCGGGCCAGGCTCGGGTACTGCACCACGGCGACCTGGCGGGTCAGCTGCGCCAGCAGCCGGACGGTGCGATGCACCACATCGTCGAGGTCGACCGCGCCGACCATGAAGCGCTCGATCGCCCGGCGCTCGGCCGGACTGAGCGGCTTGACCCGGCTCAGCCGGTCGACGAAGAGCCGGTAGCCACGGTCGGTGGGCACCCGGCCGGCGCTGGTGTGCGGCTGGCGGATGTAGCCCTCCTCCTCCAGCACGGCCATGTCGTTGCGGACGGTGGCCGGCGAGACGCCGAGTTGGTGCCGCTCGACCAGCGCCTTGCTGCCGACCGGCTCCTGGGTGACGACGTAGTCCTCGACGATCGCCCGGAGCACGGCGAGCTTGCGGTCGTCGAGACCCATCTTCCCCACCTCCTGTCGCAGGTCAGCCCTTGGCGCCACGGCCACCAGGAACGCTCTGGCACTCGACTGTAGCGAGTGCCAGTCTACGTCGGGGCCCCCGCCGGCGCGATGATCAAGAGGCCACACGTGTCCGAGGTCCGATCGGCGGGTTGACACTCGCCGGTGTCGCTATGGTGCGTCGTTGCCGGTGGCACCTACCGTTACGTCCATGACTGAACCACCTCGTCCCCCAGACTCAGGCGACGAACCCACGACTCCAATGTCCGGGTCCCCTGGCCAGGCCGGCTATCCCCCGCCCGGCGGCTATCCGCCACCCACCGGCGACCAGCCGCCGCCGGCTGGCTACCCCCCGCCCGGTGGCTACCCCCCGCCCGGTGGTTACCCCCCGCCCGGTGGTTACCCGCCGCCCGGCGGCTACCCCCCGCAGGGTGGCCAGCCCGGTGTCGGTTACCCGACCGGCGGCTACGGCGGCCCGCCGCCCGCCGGCTACGCCAACAACGAGGACAAGACCTGGGCGCTGATCGCCCACTTCGGCGGCGCCGCCGGCATGTTCCTCGGTGGCGGCGTGCTCGGCTGGATCGCGCCGCTGGTCGCGATGCTCGCCCGGGGCAGCCAGTCGCCGACGGTCCGCGCGCACGCGGTGGCCGCACTTAACTTCCAACTGCTCTGGTCGATCATCGCCCTGGTGGGCTGGGTACTCAGCTGCATCGTGATCGGCATCTTCGTCGGCTTCGCCGCGATGATCATCGGCATCATCTTCGGCATCATCGCCGGGCTGAGGGCCAACGAGGGTCAGTTCTACCGCTACCCGATGTCCATGAACATGGTCAAGTGATCCTCGACCCGGCCGGCCTCGCCGGCTGGCCGGGTTCGGCCCCTGCTCAGGGCAGCCGGCCGCGGACCACGGCGCTCAGGGCAGCAGCTCGCGGACCACGGCGTCGGCCAGTAGCCGGCCGCGCAGGGTGAGCACCGCCCGGCCGGCGGCGAAGGCGTCGGGAGCCAGCAGGCCGTCGGCCAGGGCGCGCTCCGCGCCGACCCGGCCGGCCTCGTCCAGCACCGCCAACGGCAGGCCGCTGGCGAGCCGCAGCCGGAGCATCACGTCCTCCATGTGCGCCTCGTCGCCGGTGAGCACCTCCCGGGCCAGCCCGGGAGACTCACCGGCGGCCAGGCGCCGCGCGTACGCCGTGGGGTGTTTGACGTTCCACCAGCGCACGCCACCGACGTGGCTGTGCGCCCCCGGGCCGAGGCCCCACCAGTCACCGCCGGTCCAGTAGAGCAGGTTGTGCCGGCACCGCGCGGCCGGCGTACGGGCCCAGTTGGAGACCTCGTACCAGGAGAAACCGGCCGCGCCGAGGGCAGCCTCGGCGGCCAGGTAACGGTCCGCGGCGACGTCGTCGTCGGGGTACGGCAGCTCACCGCGCCGCATCCGGGCGGCGAGCCGGGTGCCATCCTCGACGATCAGGGCGTACGCGCTGACGTGGTCCACACCCGCCGCGACGACCTGCTCCAGCGAGGCGGCGAAGTCCTCGGCGCGCTCCCCCGGCGTACCGTAGATCAGGTCGAGGTTGACGTGGTCGAACCCGGCGTCGCGGGCCTCCAGTGCGGCGGCCGTGGCCCGGCCGGCGCTGTGCCGGCGGTCGAGGACGGCGAGCACCCCGGGCGCGGCCGACTGCATGCCCAGCGAGATCCGGGTGTAGCCGGCCGCGCGCAGTTCCTTCAGCGACTCGGGCGTGACCGACTCGGGGTTGGCCTCGGTCGTCACCTCCGCGTCGCCGGCCAGCCCCCAGGTCCGGTCGATCGCGTCGAGGATCCGGGCCAGGTCGTCGGCCGGCAGCAGGGTGGGGGTGCCACCGCCGACGAAGACCGTGTCCACCCGGGGCGGCGGGGCGTCGCCGAGCACCCGTGCGGCGAGCGCCAGCTCGGCCAGCACGGTGTCGGCATAGCCCTCCCGGCCCGCGCCGCCAGCCAGCTCCTCGGCCGTGTACGTGTTGAAGTCGCAGTAGCCGCAGCGGCTGGCGCAGAAGGGCACGTGCAGGTACACCCCGAAGCCGCGGTCACCCACGGCTGAGCGGGCGGACGCGGGCAGTGCCCCGTCGGCGGGGACGGGTTCGCCTGCTGGAAGGACGCCGGGCATGGCCACTAGTGTGCCCTCACATGACCTCTCCCGACGCGCTCGTCCGGGTCGCCACGGCCCGCGGGGTGACCACCCTCACCCTGGACAGCCCGCGCAACCGCAACGCGCTCTCCACGCCGCTGATGACCGAACTGCTGGCCGGGCTTGCCGCCGCGGTCGCCGACGACACGGTCCGGGTCATCGTGCTCGACCACACCGGCCCGGTCTTCTGTTCCGGGGCGGACCTGAAGGAGACGGCGGCGGCGTACGCCAGCGGGACGGTGCCCGCCGGGATGCTGGGTGACGTGCTGGCGGCGGTCCGGGAGTGCCCGAAGCCGGTGCTGGCGCGGGTCGGCGGCCCGGCCCGGGCCGGCGGGCTTGGCCTGATCGCGGCGGCGGACGTGGTGGTCTGCGCCGCCGAGGCCACGTTCGCCTTCACCGAGGTACGGATCGGAGTGATCCCGGCGGTGATCTCGGCGACCGTGCTGCCCCGGCTACAGCCCCGGGCGGCGGCCGAGCTGTACCTGACCGGCGACACCTTCGACGGCCGGCGGGCGGCGGAGATCGGCCTGGTCACCGCGGCGGTGCCGGCGGACGACCTGGACGCCGCGGTGGAGCGGTACCTCGACTCGCTGGTGCGTGGCGCCCCGGCGGCGCTGGCCGGCGCTAAGGAACTGCTGCGCCGGCCGGCCGCCACCGACCTGCGCGCCGAGCTGGCGGAGCTGGGCACCGTCTCCACCCGCTACTTCCTGTCCCCCGACGGTGTCGAGGGGGTCACCGCGTTCCGGGAGAAGCGCCCGCCCCGCTGGGTGGCCGAACTCGACAGGTGAGTACCGCCCCGGGCGGGGAACTACCGGGTCGGCGCGGCTGTCGCGCGCCGGGTGGAACCGGTCGGACGACCCCGAACGGGTCGACGGGGGACGTACGCTTGGCGGACGTCGTACGGGAGGTGTGGGTGCGGGCTCGGGCAGTGCTGGCGGGTTTCGTGGTCCTCGTGCTGATCGCTTTGATCGGGATCGTCCTCGGGATGCGACAGGTCGGAGAGCGGCTGCGCCTGCCGTTGGCCAGCCGGGCCTGCACCGTGCAGGCCGACGGGGAGGTGTCCCTGAACGCCCACCAGATGGCCAACGCGGCGACGATCGCGGCCATCGGTGTCCAGCGCGGGATGCCGGAGCGGGCCGTGGTGGTGGCGCTGGCCACCGCCTACCAGGAGTCCGGCCTGCGCAATCTGGCAGGCGGCGACCGCGACTCGGTCGGCCTGTTCCAGCAGCGCCCGAGCCAGGGCTGGGGCACCCCGGCCGAGATCCGTGACCCCCGATACGCGGCCAACAGGTTCTACGCCGCGCTGAAGAAGGTGCGCGGCTGGGAGGACATGCGGGTCACCGACGCGGCCCAGAAGGTCCAGCGGTCGGCCTTCCCGGAGGCGTACGAGAAGTGGGCGGGCGACTCGGAGGTGCTCACCCGGGCCCTGCTCGGCGAGGCCACCGGGGCGGTCGCCTGCACGGTGGGCGGTGACCCGGCGATGCGCGGCGCCGCCGCGGCCGCCGCACTGACCCAGGGCCTGACGCTCGACTGGGGCCTGGCGGACTCGGGCGCGGCGGGGCAGGCAAAGGCACTGGACGTCGTCGACTCCCGGGTGAACCGGGACGGCGGCCTGACCGGCCTGACGGTGACCGCGGCGGACGAACGCGCTGGCTGGCGGTACGCGCACTGGCTGGTCTCCCACGCGAGCGACCACGGGGTGAAGACGGTGCGATTCGGCGGCCTGGAGTGGACTGCCCGTAACGGCACCTGGAAGCGGGTGGCCGACCGCGAGCGAACTGACGGCCAGGTGGTCGTCGAGATCCACGACGACGTGTGAGCGACCCCCGATCTCCTTTACCCGCAGTTACCGCAAAATCCGGCAATTCACTTTATATCCCCCCGGCTGCATCGCTTTACGCAACTACCAGTAGTCGCACCACCGCCCTGGGTCGCTATCGCCGCGGGATCGACCGTCGGGCGCTCCCCAGGCCTGGAGTCCGCGCGTTACCATCGGCGGCCTGTGCCAAATGATGGTTTCACCCTTTGGGGAGGGGTACGACGTGGCATTCGACTACGGCGACCGGACCGGCTACGAACCGATCAGCGACGTCGACCGCAAGGAGTTCCATGAGCAGGGCTTTCTCCTGCTGCGCAACGTCCTGACCGAGGATCACCGGGCCGCTCTCGAGGCCGCGGTCGACCGCGTGTACGAGGAGGAGAAGGCCAAGGGCAACACCACCAAGGACGGCACCCTGCACCTGCTGGGCTTCCTTGACCGCGACGAACTCTTCGGCAACCTGCTCACCCACCCGATCGCCTTCCCCTACATGTGGGGTCTGGCCGGCTGGAACATCTACTCCCACCACAACCACCTCGACGTCACTCCGCCGGCGCTGGAGCCGGAGAAGCCGTACTGGGGTTGGCACCAGGACGGGTACCGGCAGAACTCCGACCCGGAGACGATGGACCCGAACCTGCCTCGGCCGATGTTCTCGCTGAAGGTCGCCTACGTGCTCTCCGACCTGTCGGAGACCGGCCGCGGCGCGACCAAGGTGATCCCGGGCAGCCACCTGTGGAACTCGCTGCCGCGCCCGGCAGACACCACGGTGCACAACCCGGACCCGGAGGGCACCGTCGAGATCACCGCCAAGCCGGGCGACGCCTTCATCTTCGACCGCCGCCAGTGGCACTCGCGGTCGACCAACCTGTCGACGATCACCCGCAAGATGCTCTTCGTCGGCTACACGTACCGGTGGATCCGCCCGCTGGACGAGCTGCACATCGACAAGGACGGCGAGTGGTGGGGCAACCGCACGCCGGTGCAGCGCCAGCTCTGCGGTGAGGGCACCCACACCGCGAACTACTGGGGCATCAACTGGGACGGCTACATCGACGACGAGATCCCGCTGCGCAAGGAACTGAAGGAGCGCGGCCAGCTCAACCGCAGCATCCCCTGGCTCCGCTGAGCCGGTGAACGAAGGCCCCCTGTCCCGCCGGGACAGGGGGTCTTGTCGTATCGGAACCTCCGGCTCAGCCCTTGACGGCCCCGGCGACGAGGCCGGAGACCATCCGTCGCTGCACCAGCAGGAAGAAGACGATCACCGGCAGGGTGAACAGCGTGGAGGCGGCCATCACCGGCCCCCAGGCGGTGTCGTCCCGGCCGAAGAAGAAGGTCATCGCCACCGGCAGCGTGTAGCGGTCCTGGCGGTTGATGAACGTCAGCGCGAAGATCAGCTCGTTCCACGCGGTGATGAAGGAGAAGATGCTGGTCGCTACGAGGCCCGGGGCCACCAGCGGGAACAGGATCCGGCGGAAGATCTGGGCTCGGCTGGCCCCGTCGATGGCGGCGGCCTCCTCCAGTTCCTTCGGCACCGCCGCGACGAAGCCTCGCAGCATCCAGACCGCGAACGGCAGTGAGAAGCCGAGGTAGGTGAGGATCAGGCTGGGCAGGGTGTTGTACAGGCCGAGCCGCTGGATCATCAGGAACAGCGGGATGACCAGAGCCTCCAGCGGGATCATCTGCACCACCAGCAGCATGATCAGGAAGCTGGTCCGGAGCTTGAAGCGGAACCGGGCCACGGCGGTCGCGGCCAGCAGCGCGACCAGCGCGCTCAGCAGCACCGTGGCCACCGCCACCAGCGCGCTGTTGAGGAAGAAGTCGGTGAAGGTCACCCCTGGGATCAGGTTCCCGGTGAGGATCCGGCGGTAGTGCTCCAGCGTCGGCTCGGCCGGCAGCGGCCGGGGCGTGCTGCTGAAGATCTCCCCACTCGGCTTCAGCGAAGTGGTGATCATCCAGTAGACCGGGAAGGCGGCGAAGAGCGCCACCAGCAGGCCCGCGCCGTTGAGGGCGACGCGCCGGGCGGTACGGCTGCGCCGCCCGCCACCTCGGGTACGCCGTCCGCCACCCGCCGGACGCGGCTCGGCACCCTCCAGCGGGCGTCCGGTGGCTGCTGCCGAACTGGCCGTCACGCGTCCTCCTCCTGCCGGAGCACCATGCGCACGTACACCCCGGTGACGACCAGCAGGATCAGGGTGAGGATCACCGCGATCGCCGAGCCGAGACCGTACTTGGGCGGAGGCGAGAACGCCTCGGCGTACGAGTAGACGGAGAGCATGAAGGTGGGCCGGTCCTGGGTGCCACCGGCGAGCACGTAGTACTGGGTGAAGACCTTGAAGTCCCAGATGGTGGAGAGCACCACCAGGATGCCGAAGACCGGCCGCAGCAGCGGGACGGTGACCCGCCAGAACACCCGCCACGGCCCGGCCCCGTCGACCCGGGCCGCCTCGTGCAGTTCGCTCGGTACGCTCTTGAGCCCGGCCAGCACGCTGACCGCCACGAACGGGAACGAGTGCCAGACCACCACCAGGGTGAGGATCGCGAAGAACAGCAGTGGCGAGTTGAACCAGCCGTATCCGGTCCAGTCGGTACGTCCGAAGAGGGCCTGGGAGAGCCCGTCCGGCAGGGCGTTGAACGCCCAGGTGACCAGTCCGCTGGTGTCGTCGAAGATCCATTTCCAGACGATGGTGCCGGTCAGCGCGGGGGTGGCCCAGGCGAGCATCACGCAGCTGGCCACGAACGCGGCCATTCGGCGGCCGAGCCGGTTGAGCAGCAACCCGACCAGGGTGCCCAGGATCATCGTCAGCGCCACGTTGGCCGCGGCGAAAAGGACGGTGTTGCGCAGCACCGTCCAGAAGAACGGGTCGCCAAGGATCTGGGCGTAGTTGCCCAGCCCCACCCACGGCCACTCCCGGTCGCCGCGCAGCTGGCGGACGTTGTCCAGCCGGTGGAAGGACATCACCACCACCTGGCCCAGCGGCCAGAGCAGCAGCACCCCGATGACCACCAGGGCGGGCAGGAGCAGCAGGTACGGCAGCCGGTCCACCCGGCGACGCCGCCGCGCGGGGGTCTCCCGCGCGGCGGTCGTCTCCGGCACCTCGGTCAGCGTGGTCACTTGGCGTTGAGGATGCTTTCCATCTCCGCGGCCGCGTCGGCGGTGGCCTGTTCGACCGTCTTCTGACCCTTCATGACCGAGCTGTTCATCGCCTGGGTCACCGTCTTCGTCCGGCTGACCTCCACCCACTTCGGGGTGAGCGGCGTGAGTCTGGTGTTCTGCATGGTGGTCGCGAACGCCGCCATGATCTTGTCATCCGCGTACGAGCTGCCGGCGACCAGGTCCGAGTAGACCGGGAAGAAGCCAAGACTGTCGGCGAACTGCTGCGAGTTCTTCTTGTTCAGCAGCACCGTGAGGTAGTCCCAGGCCAGGTCCTGACGCTGGCTGTCGCGCCAGATCGCGATGTCGGAGCCGCCGGCGAAGGCGGGCGCTGGCTGCCCGTCGGGGCCGGGGATCGGGAAGGTGCCCCAGACCTTCTCGATCTCGGGGTTGTCCTTGGCGATCGCGCCCTGCTGCCAGCTGCCGGCGAAGGCCATCGCCGCCTTGCCGGTGGCGAACTGGGTGCGCGCGTCGATCTCGTTCCAGCCGGCCGCGGCGGGCGGGGCGACCTTGTGCACGGTCACCAGGTCGGTCCAGTACTTGACCGCCTCGCGGGCCTGCGGCGAGGTGTAGCCGGACTTCCAGGCGTCCCCCTCCTTGGTGGCGATCTCCCCGCCGGCGCCCCAGAGGAAGGAGTAGAACGGCAGTTCCGAGTTGCCGGGCAGGGCGATGCCGTACGTCCCGGGCTTCTTGGCCTGCACCGCCTTGGCCACCGAGACCAGGTCGTCCCAGGTCTTCGGTGGCTGCACGCCGGCCTCGGCGAACCAGTCGGTGCGGTAGTAGATGCCCCGGACGCCGGCGTACCACGGCACGCCGTACTGCCGGCCGTCGAGCTGGGCGTTGCGGACCAGGTCGGGCAGGATGTCCTTGCCGTCGGCCCAGCCGGCCATCCGGTCGGTCACGTCCGCGAGGGCCTCCTGCGCCGCCCAGCCCTGGGTCTCGGTGTTGCCCAGTTCGGTGACGTCCGGTCCCTCACCGCCGGCGAGCGCGGCCTGGAACTTCGTCGGCGCCTCCAGCCAGGGGATGTACTGCACGACCACGTCGGTGTCGGGATGTATGAGCCGGAACTCCGCCTCCACGGCGTCGAGGAACGCGGTCTGCGCGTCGCCGCCCTCGCCCATCATCCAGACCGTGAGCTTGCTGTTGTCGGCCGCGTCGTCGCCCGAGTCGCCGCAGCCGGCCAGCACCATCGCGGCCGTGGCCACGACGGCGGTGACCGGGGCCAGCCGCTTCCACCTGTTCACGCCACTACTCCCTCCCACCGTCTGGCACTAACCTTCCGCTTCGCACCCTAGTACGAAGAATTCCTTTACGACAGTGGGCGGGGACCGACCGTACCGCAGGGCGGGCGCCGAAGGCGGGATCCGCCATCGCCAAACCGGGGCGTACGCACATGAAAGGCGCCCGACCTCGATGGCCGGGCGCCTTTCGAGACTCAGCTGTTACCGGTGGGTGACACCCCGCCTGCGGCCGACGCCGGAGACCAGCGCCACCGCGACGGCGGCCAGCAGGACCTGCAGCATCAACTCTCGCCAGTCGATGCCCGCGGTCTCCGCGAAGCCGGACGCGCGGGCGATCACCGTGCCGAGCAGTGCGGCGCCGACACCGATGAGCATGTGCAACCAGATCGGCATCGGCTGCCGGCCCGGCACCACCAGACGGCCCAGCGCGCCGACGATCAGACCCACGAACAGCGCGGTGATGATTCCCCAGACGGTGAGCTCCATGGTCGCTCTCCTTCACAAAAAGACGTTCCACGTTTGTGGCGTTCCTGTCGTGACCGACCTAATTCCCGACCCGCCGAGAACCCAAACCGATTTTCCGTCCAGAAAGGACGCCCACACGCCGACGGGCGCCCGGCCGTGGTGGCCGGGCGCCCGTGAGTCGGGTGTGGTTACCGGTGGGTGATGCCGCGGCGGCGACCCACCCCTGCTACCAGGGCCACCGCGATGGCGGCCAGCGCGACCTGCACCGCGAGTTCGGCCCAGTCGACGCCGGCGGTCACCGTGGCGATGCCCACCGCCCGGGCGAGCACGGTGCCGAGCAGCGCCGCACCGACACCGATGAGCATGTGCAGCCAGATCGGCATGTCCTGCCGACCCGGCACCACCAGACGGCCCAGCGCGCCGACGATCAGACCCACGAACAGTGCGGTGATGATGCCCCAGACGGTGAACTCCATGGTCGTTCTCCTTAGCGAGAAGCTTCCGGTCGGCGGGGTTCCTGTCGTGCCGATCCAGTTCCCTCGGCACCCGAATCCCAAACCGACCGGACATGGCGCCCGTCGATGGCACACCCATTTCCGCGCGTCATCGCCGCACGGCTACCCGCCGCGGGCCGGCGGTCACTTCTTCCCGGCGGGCTTGCCGTCGCCGGAGTCCGAGGAGAGCGCGGCGATGAAGGCCTCCTGCGGGACCTCCACCCGGCCCACCATCTTCATCCGCTTCTTGCCTTCCTTCTGCTTCTCCAGCAGCTTGCGCTTACGACTGATGTCACCGCCGTAGCACTTGGCGAGCACGTCCTTACGGATCGCCCGGATGGTCTCCCGGGCGATCACCCGGCTGCCGATGGCGGCCTGGATCGGCACCTCGAACTGCTGGCGCGGGATCAGGTTGCGCAGCTTCGCGGCGATCGTGGTGCCGTACGCGTACGCCTTCTCCTTGTGCACGATGGCGCTAAACGCGTCCACCGGCTCGCCGTGCAGCAGGATGTCGACCTTCACCAGGTCGGACGCCTGCTCGCCGGAGGGCTCGTAGTCCAGCGAGGCGTAGCCCTTGGTACGGCTCTTGAGCTGGTCGAAGAAGTCGAAGATGATCTCGGCGAGGGGCAGCGTGTAGCGCAGCTCCACCCGGTCGGCGGAGAGGTAGTCCATGCCGAGCAGGCTCCCCCGGCGGCCCTGGCACAGCTCCATCACCGCGCCGACGTAGTCGTTGGGGGTGAGCACGGTGGCCCGCACCGTCGGCTCGAACACCTCGGCGATCTTGCCGGTCGGGTACTCGCTCGGGTTGGTGACCACGATCTCCTGACCGTCCTCCTGGATGGCCCGGTAGACCACGTTCGGCGCGGTCGAGATCAGGTCGAGGTTGAACTCCCGCTCCAGCCGCTCCCGGATGATCTCCAGGTGCAGCAGGCCGAGGAAGCCGCAGCGGAACCCGAAGCCCAGTGCGCCGGAGGTCTCCGGCTCGTAGGTCAGCGCGGCGTCGTTGAGCTTGAGCTTGTCCAGCGCGTCCCGCAGCGCCGGGTAGTCCGACCCGTCGATCGGGTACAGGCCGGAGTAGACCATCGGCTTGGGGTCCTTGTAGCCGCCGAGCGCCTCGGCCGCCGGCCGCCCGTTGATGGTGACGGTGTCACCGACCCGGGACTGGCGGACGTCCTTCACGCCGGTGATCAGGTAGCCGACCTCGCCGACGCCGAGCGCGTCGGCCTTCACCATCTCCGGCGAGATGACGCCGATCTCCAGCAGCTCGTGGGTCGCGCCGGTGGACATCATCTTGATCCGGTCCCGGGCACCGATCCGCCCGTCCACGACCCGGACGTAGGTGACCACGCCCCGGTAGACGTCGTACACCGAGTCGAAGATCATTGCGCGGGCCGGGGCGTCGGCGTCACCGACCGGTGGGACGAACTGCCGAACGATCTCGTCGAGCAGGTGCGGCACCCCCTCGCCGGTCTTGCCGGAGACCCTGATGCAGTCCGCCGGGTCGCCGCCGATCAGGTGGGCCAACTCCTCGGCGTACTTCTCCGGCTGGGCGGCCGGCAGGTCGATCTTGTTGAGCACCGGGATGATGTGCAGGTCGTTCTCGAGCGCCAGGTACAGGTTGGCCAGCGTCTGCGCCTCGATGCCCTGCGCCGCGTCGACCAGCAGGACGGCGCCCTCGCAGGCGGCCAGCGAACGGGACACCTCGTAGGTGAAGTCCACGTGGCCCGGAGTGTCGATCATGTTGAGCACGGCCTGCTCGCCGGTCCGCTCGCCCTCCCGGATGCTCCACGGCATCCGTACGGCCTGGCTCTTGATGGTGATGCCGCGTTCGCGCTCGATGTCCATCCGGTCGAGGTACTGCGCACGCATCTGCCGCGGGTCGACCACGCCGGTGAGCTGCAACATCCGGTCGGCCAGGGTCGACTTTCCGTGGTCGATGTGAGCGATGATGCAGAAGTTCCTGATCCGCGCCGGGTCGGTGGCACCAGGAGCGTTCGCGCCGGGATCGAGCGTCGGTGGCACAGCGGTCCGTTCTGGTCGGCTGACGTGAGCAGGCCGGTGCAGACCGGCCCCCTCTATGCTCCCACGTCCCCACCGGGCAGCCGCCGCGCGGGCGAACCCTGCCCGCCCTCACTCCTGCGGCGGTTCGACGAAGAGGCCAGCGAGCCGGGGCAGCCGGCGGCGCGCCTCGTCCTCGTCGTCAAAATCCCAGAAGTCGTTGAGGTCGGGTGCCGGCGCCGCCTGCCGGTCCGTCGGGAGGTCGGTCGCGGTCGCCCTGCGGTACGCGTCCCACGGCACGGCCAGCATGTCCTCGCACTCGAACTCCTCGCCGCTGAGCGAGGCGGCCCGGACCTGCGGCAGCTCGGCCAGCGAATCCGGGTCGGCGACCGTGCGGGCGAAGACCTCCCGCCCCTGGGTCATCAGCCAGCCACGGAAGTATTCGAAGCCGTCGTCGGAGGCGCCGCCGTTGATCAGGTACGCGGCACCCCAGAGGTCGACCCGGTACGAGGCTGCCAGCACCCGCCGCTGGTGGCTGGCGTACCCGACGATCTCCTCCGGATCGCGGGCGGCGAGCAGCGCGACGGCCCGGGCGGCGATGGCGTCCGGCTCTCCCCCACCGGCACGGGCCCGGTCGATCAACTGCCAGAAGTCGTCGGTCCTCATGGCCTCGCAGTCTGGCAGACGCCGCGCCGACCGCCCGGACACCTGGCGGCCCGACGCGGAGTCTCGCCGGGCGGTACCGGCACCGGGCAGCATGGTCGGGTGACCGATCCGTCCGTACCGCCCGTGGCCTACCACGCGACCGCCCAGCGGCCGGCGTGGGACGCGCTGCCGCCGGCCGTGCGGGCCGCGCTGTCGGCGCGGCTCGGCGCCCCGGTGGTCGAGGCGCGCGCCGCCGGTGCCGGCTTCACCCGGGGATTCGCCGCGGTGCTGCGCACCGCCGACGGGGGCAGCGCGTTCGTCAAGGCCGCCGGCCACGCCGAGCAGCCGCACCTGGTCGACTGGTACGCCCGGGAGGCGGCGATCCTCACCCGGCTGCCCGCCGGGCTACCCGCGCCGCGCCTACGCTGGACGTTGTGGCAGGCGGGCTGGTACGCACTCTGCCTGGACCCGGTCGACGGGCACACACCCCGGCTGCCCTGGCAGCCCGCCGAGCTGACCGCCACCCTCACCGGGTACGCCGAGGTCGTCGCCGCGCTCGCCGACCCGCCGGCCGAGCTGGCCGCCCTCGGGCTGCCCCGGCTCGCGGACCTCGCCCGCGACGACATCCTCTGGTGGGGCGAGGTGGCCGCCGGCCGGGAACCGCCGCCACCGCTGCCCGCCCCGGCTCGGGAACGGCTGGCCGAGCTGGTCGCGCTGGAGTCCCGCCTACCCGGGTACGCCGCCGGGACGACCGGGCTGATCCATGGCGACCTGCGGCTTGACAACGTGCTGATCGACCGGGCCGGTGCCGCCTGGTTCTGCGACTGGACGTGGCTCTGCCATGGGCCGGCCTGGTTCGACCTGGCCGGGCTACTGATCACCGGGTACGCCAGCGGGCTGGACGTCGACGCCCACTTCGCCGCGCACCCGGCCGCCGCCGGCGCACCCCCGGACGCGCTCGACGTGACCCTGGCCGCCCTGGCCGGCTACCACCTCACCGCCGCCGCGTCCGCGCCGCCGACCGCGTCGGCCCACCTGCCGGCGCACCAGCGGTGGACCGGCGAGCAGGCGCTCGCCTGGCTGTCCCGCCGCCAGGGCTGGACCTGATCATCCCGGCCGGCCCCCACCGCCCCCGGCCGATCGCGCTCGTCGGGCCGATCGCGCACTCGGGTCTTTCACGCCGGGAACGGACGACCGTGGTGGTGGTCGGCACGGCAGTGGTGCGCGGGCGGTCGTTCGGGTGCCGTTTTGGCCCGTCCAGGCCGACCTGGTAACCTGGCTCTTCGCGCAGCGATGACGCATGCTCGTCGCGCGCACAAGCTGACCAACCCGAGCTATCAAGACGAGGCTGTCGCGTGGCGAACATCAAGTCCCAGATCAAGCGCAACCGGCAGAACGAGAAGCGCCGGCTGCGTAACAAGTCGGTCAAGTCGTCGCTGAAGACCGCCATCCGCAAGTTCAACGAGGCCGCTGAGGCCGGTGACGTCGAGAAGGCCACCACCCTCATGCAGGACGCCTCCCGCAAGCTGGACAAGGCGGCCAGCAAGGGCGTCATCCACGCCAACCAGGCTGCGAACCGCAAGTCGGCGATCGCCAAGCGCGTCGTGTCGCTGTCCGCCTGAGCCGGCGACCTCCAGATCTCACCGGAAGCCCCGGGGCCAACGCCCCGGGGCTTCCGCACGTCCGGGTTGTGCAAGGCTGCGGCCCCCGACGCTCTGGTTGCGGCAGGCTGTCTCGGCGGAGGCCCGGTACGACCGGCAGGAGTTCGGCCTCGATCCGCAGGGTTCGTGATCACGACCCCGGTTCGGCGGTTCCCGGACGTGCTGTGCTCTGCGGGGGGTCGGGCAACACCGACGGTGCCGGTTCCGCACTGACCACCACACCGGGCACGCTGTGCGGCAGCCAGTCGACCCGGGCGCGCCCGACGACCGGTTCCATCTGCCGCCGGAAACGGTCGCGTTCCTGCTCGGGTACGGCCGCGGCCGAGCGGATCACCACGGCGGCCACCAGATCGTTGAGCTTGACC
Source organism: Micromonosporaceae bacterium KJ-029 (assembly GCA_005402585.1). Lineage (GTDB taxonomy): Bacteria > Actinomycetota > Actinomycetes > Mycobacteriales > Micromonosporaceae > Micromonospora. The sequence continues at coordinate 59,615 of BIFP01000078.1, forward strand.
ATGCCGGCCACCGCCGCGGGCAGTACCAGCACCGCCCACCAGCGAACCAGTTCGGCGAGCGCGAGCAGGGCCGCGAACGCGATCACGCCCTCGAAGAACACGAAGCAGAGCACCCCACCCGGGTTGACGAATCGCAGGCCGAGCACCCGGGCGTAGAGCGGGCGGTACCGCTCCTCCTCGGCCGGGATCGTGGCCCACCTGCCACGGAGGGCTCCGCTCACCTGGCGCCGCCCTGCCGCGCGGCGGCCACCGAGAAGACGGCCTTCTCCAGCGCGTACGCCCGGTCGTCGGATCCGCCCTTGACCGCCGCGTTGCACTCGGCCGCCGCCTGCATCGCGCGGACCAGCCCGTCGGGCGTCCAGCCGCGCGCCTGCCGCTGGGCCCGTTCGACCTTCCACGGCGGCATACCCAGGCTGCTGGCCAACTGGTACGCGCTGCCCCGGCCGGCCGAGGCGACCCGGGCCACGGTGCGGATCCCGTCGGCGAGGGCGTCGGCGATCGGCACCGGATCCACTCCCACGTGCAGGGCCCAGCGCAGCGCCTCCAGGGCTCCCGGCAGGTCACCGACCATCGTGGCGTCGGCCACGGTGAAGCCGCTCACCTCCACCCGGCCCCGGTAGTAGCGGGCCACGGTGTCCGCGCCGATCCTGCCGTCGGTGTCGGCGATCAGCTGGGAGCAGGCGGCGGCCAGCTCCCGCAGGTCGTTGCCGACCGCCGCGATCAGCGCCTCGGCGGCGTCGTCGGTGCACCGCCCGCCGGCTCGGCGGAACTCGTCGCGGACGAAGGCCACCCGGTCACGGTGCCCCTTGAGCTTGACGGCGGGCAGGACCTGGGCGCCGGCGGACTTCAGCCCGTCGGCGAACGCCTTGCCCTTGGCCGCGCCGAGGTGCTGCACGACGAGCTGCACCTCGGGGTCGGGATTCTTCGCGTACGCCAGCAGCGCGGCGACGAGGTCCTTCCGGGCGTCCTGACCGGACCTGAGCACCAGTACCCGACGCCCACCGAACAGCGACGGGCTGAGCATCTCGTCGATCTCGCCGACGGTGAGCGCGCCGGCCTGGTACTCCCGCACGTCCACGTTCGGGTCGACGGCCTTGGCGGCAGCGACGGTTTCGGTCACCGCACGCGTGGCGAGCAGCTCCTCGTCGCCGAGGACGAGCACAATAGGAGCGGCACTGGCGGCGGTCACGCCGCCCATACTCGCACGCTCGGCGGCCCGGTCCAGCCTGGTCTTCCGCACTGTGCCGGCAGACCCTGCACTCAGCGCAAATCCAGACATCTATCTTATTTCTCCTGTTCTACCGCGAACCGGAGTCGATTGCCGCCTTCGGTCCGCCGGCCGGGTCACGGCTTCGTCCGGCTCAGGTCCACGCCACCCGACACCACCGCCAGCCCGGACGGGCCGAGCACCACCGCGACGTCCCCGTCGGTGTCGGTCCGCAGCACCCGCGCCCCGCCCCGGGACAGACGGGCCAGCACCGCCTCGTTGGGATGGCCGTAGGTATTGCCCGCACCTACCGGCACCAGGGCGACCACCGGGCGGATCGCGTCCAGAAAGGCCGGATCCTGGTACGCACTGCCATGGTGGGCGACCTTCAACACGTCAGCCCGCAGCCCGTCCGGCGACAGGTGTTCCCGCAGCGCCTGCTGCTCCTCGGTCTCGGCGTCGCCGGCGAGCAGGACCCGCACCCCGGCCACCGTGCCGCGCAGCACCAACGAATTGTTGTTCGGGTCCGACCGGGTCCCCCGCATCGGGTACGGCGGACCGATGACGACGAGGTCCGCACCGCCGGCCTGGTACCGCCACCCGGCTGGGGCGGCCACCACCGGGGTGCCGTGGCTGGCGGCGGTGGTGTGTACCAGGTCCCGCCCGATCGCCGGCTCCGGCCACTGCGGCGTGAGCACCGTGTCCACCCGCCGTCCCCGGAAGACCCCCGCCACGCCTCCGGTGTGGTCCACGTGGAAGTGACTGACCACCAGCAGCGGCACCCGGCGTACGTCGAGCCGGCGCAGACACGCGTCCGCCGCCGCCGGATCCGGGCCGGCGTCGACCACGACCGCCCGCCCGGCCGCCACCGGCAACACCACCGTGTCGCCCTGGCCGACCGCACAGACGGCGATCACCCAGCCCTTCGGCGGCCACCCGGGGGCGACCACCCGCACCGGCACGGTGCCGAGCATGACCGCGACGGTGAGCACCGCCACCAGCCGGCGAACCACCGGCCGCCGGGCGGCGACCAGCAGGACCACGGTCAGGGCCGCCAGCAGCAGGGCCCCGGACACCCCGCCCGGCCAGGGCAGGTTGCCCGCCGGCAGGCGGGCCCCGTACCGGGCGACCAGCACCAGCCACCAGGCCGGCCAGTGCGCCAGCCAGGTGGCAAGCTCGGCGCCGGACGGCCAGACCGGCGACACCGTCGCGGCCAGCACGCCGAGCACCGTGGCCGGGGCGATCGCCGGTACCGCAAGAAGGTTGGCCGGCACCGCGACCAGGCTGACGGTGCCCGACAGGCCGGCGATCACCGGTGAACACGCCAGCTGCGCGGCGGCCGGTACCGCCAGCGCCTCGGCCGCACCCGGCGGTACGCCCCGCCGGCGCAACCCGTCCCGCCAGCCCGGTGCGAGCAGCAGCAGGCCGCCGGTGGCCAGCACGGACAGCGCGAAGCCGGCATCACCCGCCAGGTCGGGATCGACCACCACCAGCACCGCCACCGCGGCTGCCAGCGCCGGCACCGCCGCCCTGGGCCGGCCGGCGGCCAGGGCGGCAAGCCCGATCGCGCCCATGGTGGCCGCGCGGATCACGCTCGGTGAGGGCCGGACCAGGATGACAAAGCCCACCAGGGCCAGCCCGCAGAGGCCGGCCGCCAGTCCGGGGCCAGCGCGTGCCCAGCGGGCCACCAGCAACACCGCCCCGACGATGATCGCCACATTGGAACCGGACACCGCGTTGAGATGCGTCATCCCGGTGGCCCGGAAGTCCTCCTCGACCGTGTCGGGCAGCTGGCTGGTGTCGCCGACCACCAGCCCGGGCAGCAGGCCGCCCGGCTCGTCGGGCAGCGGCGCGCAGGCCTGTTGCAGGCCGGCCCGGAGCCGGCCGGCCGCGCGTTGCAGTGCCGACGGTGAGCCGTGCCGGTCGGGCGGGCCGACGGCGAGAAGCACTGCACCGGTCAGATCACCGCCGCGTGGTTCGGCCAGCCGCCCCTCCGCGGTGAGCCGTTGCCCGGGCAGCAGCCCCCGCCAGGCCGGGTCGCTGGCGAGCACCAGCACCCGGGCCGGCGTGGTGACCTGCTGACCCGCCGGCCCGGTGACGGTCACCAGCTTGGTCCGCACGAGCAGGGTGGGCGGACGGCCCACAATGCCACCGCGTATCGGCCGGGGATCGTCCCGCACGACCAGTTCGGCGGTGACCCGGGCCCCTTCGCCGACCAGTGCGCGCAGCGGCTCGGCGTCGCGTACGGCCAACCGGGCCGAGGTCGCGGCGCCGCCGCAGACCACGCCGATCAGCACCGCCACCGCGATCCAGCCGTAGCGCCGGGCGACCGCGCCGGGACTGCCGGCGACCCTGAGCAGGTGCAGCGCCGCCAGCCCGGCCAGGCCCGCCGCGACGGCGGCAACCAGCAGCGTCCGCCCGGCGCTGAGGTGCAGCCCGGCCAACGCGGTGAGCCAGGCCGCCACGGCCAGCCCGGCCAGCCGGAGATCGGGCGCTTCCCCACCCTGCGGGTTGGCGATCGTGCCGGCCGGCCCGGGCACGGGTATCCCGCCCGCCCGCATCGTCTCGGCGACCGCCCTCGCCGGCCCGGACCGGGGTGTCCCGCCCGCGCTCACACCGTCACCAGTTCCTTCAGCTGCTCGTACCGCGCGTCACCGATGCCGTTGACCTGGCGCAGGTCGCTGACGGACCGGAAGCCACCGTGCCGGTCGCGGTGCTCGATGATCCGCTGGGCGAGCACCGGCCCCACCCCGGGCAGCGTTTCGAGCTGCGCCGCCGTCGCGGTGTTGAGGTTGACCCGTCCGCCCGCAGCGGGGTCGGCGACCGCGCCCGGGCCGGCGACGGCCGGCGCCCCCGGCGGCGGGGTGGGCGCCGGTACGCCGACCAGGATCAACTCGCCGTCGGTAACCTTGCGGGCCGGGTTCAGCATCGCCACGTCCACCCCGGGCAACGCCCCGCCGGCGGCCTCGACGGCGTCGGCGACCCGGGCTCCGGCCGGGACCCGCACCAGTCCGGGGCGGCGGACCTTGCCGGCGACGGCGACCACCAGCTCGCCGGTCGGAGCGGCCGCCGGCTCGTCGCCATCCGGGGCCGCCGGTTCCGGGGTCGAGGCGCCACCCGTCACGGCGACGACCGGCTCCACCTGGGGCCGGGACCGCCAGGTCCAGGCGGCGGCACCGACCACCACCAGGACCGCCACGACCGCCAGCGCCCGCACACCCCGCCGGCCGGGATCGAACGCGCCCGGGCCGGGCAACCGGGACGCGGGTGACGCCGTCTCCTCGGCGTCGTACCCGGGCTCGGGCTCCGGTTCCGGCGAACCTGGCCCGGCGGCGCGGACGGAACCCGACGAAGGCGGTTCACGGCCGGTGGTGGCGGTGTGGACGGGCAGCAGCACGGTCGGCCAGTCCACCCTGGGCGGTGGAGCCGGGGCGAGCGATGAATCGAGAGCCGGCGCCGCGAATCCACCCGGCGGCAGCGCATCGATCGGAAGCGCGGCGGACACCGGCATGGGCGGTACGTCCGCACCGCTCGCCGCCGCACCGGGCATCAGTCGGCGCAGGCGCTCCCGAACCGCCGTCTCCTCGTCGTTGGACACGGCGCGAGGCTAGGACGGCGAGGCCGGTGACCGGGGACCACCGACGCCTCCGCTGTGGACAACCGGCGGGCTGTGGACAACGCCCTGATCATGCCCAGTCTGTGCTACGGCCCGGTCGCCCTGGTGCTCCTGATCGGCGGATCAGCCGAGAAGCCGGGCTTCCGGGTCGAGGCCCAGTGCGGAGCGCCCGCCGTCGACCGGCAGGGTGACGCCGTTGACGAAGCTCGCCGCCGGCGAGAGCAGGTACGCCACCGCCTCGGCCACGTCCTGCGGCTGGCCGATCCGGCCCACCGGGTGCAGCCGGGTCAGCTCCGCCTCGATCCGCCGCGCCTGCTCCGGCTCCTGGCCGGCGAGGAACGCCTCGTGCCGCTCGGTCGTCACCGAGCCGAGCGCGACCACGTTGGCCCGGATGCCGTGCGGGCCGTACTCGACGGCCAGCGCCCGGGTCAGCCCTTCGACGGCGGCCTTGGCCGTGGCGTACGGCAGACAACCGGGCACCGGCCGGTGGGCCTGGTGGGACGAGACGTTCACGACGGCGCCGGCCGTTCCGGCGGCGAGGAAGCGGCGTACCGCGGTGGCGGCCCCGACCACGGCGGGGCGCAGGTTACGGGTGATCAGGTCGACCACCTCGCCGACTGGGGCGTCGTGCACGGAGGCGTCCCGAAACACCGCGGCGTTGTTCACCCAGCCGGTGAGCGGCTGCGCCCGTTCCGCCAGGTCGGCGGCGCGGGTGGCGACCGCCTCGTCGGCGGCGTCGCCGACCACCGCTGCCAGGCGGCCGGTCTCGGCATGCCGCTCCAGCCAGGACACCGCATCCGGATCGCGCTCGATCACCACGACCGTCTCACCGCCGGCGAGCAGGCGCTCCACGATTCCCCGCCCGACGCCGCGCCCACCACCGGTCACCACACAGGACATCTGCCACCCTCCCCACTACCAGCAACCCCTGCCCAGCAACGAATCCTCACCCACCAACCGCCACCCCGCCGGGCACCGCTCCCAACGTATCCGGCCATCGATCATGCGGTTACCGTCATCGCGACAGCCACAAAAGGGGGCATCTCGGCGACCGGAAGTGCAAAGTCGGCGAGGAGGAAGAGAAGGGCTTACGGCGCGGGGTGGCGGTGGATCACGACGCAGGCCAGGCCGGGGCCGGCGTGGGCGGCGACGGCAGCGCCGGCCTCGGAGACGTACGCGTCGTGCAGGCGGTCCCCGAGCCGGGCGGCCAGCGCCCCGAGCAGGTCCTCGGCCCGGTGCGGCGCGGCGAGGTGGTGCACCGCGAGGTCCACCTGTGCGTCGCCGGCCGCCTCGACGGCGAGGTCGACCAGCCGCGCCACACCCCGGCTGGCGGTACGCACCTTGTCCCGCAACACGATCCGACCGTCCGGCATGTCCATGATCGGCTTGACCGAGAGCGCCGTGCCGAGCAGTGCCTCGGCCGCGTTGATCCGTCCACCCCGACGCAGGAACTCCAAGGTGTCGACGTAGAAGAAGATGGCGGTACGCGCGACGGTCTCCACGGCCGCGGCGCGTACGTCGGCAAGGTCGGCGCCCTGCTCGGCGGCCCGCGCCGCGGCGACGGCCGGGAAGCCGAGTCCCATGCCGCAGGAGCGGCTGTCCACCACGGTCACCCGCTCACCCAGTTGCGCGGCGGCCAGCTCGGCGGCCTCCATCGTGCCGGAAAGCCCGGCCGACAGGTGCACCGAGACCACGCCCTCCGCCCCGGCGTCCAACAGCTCGCGGTACGTCCGGGCGAACTGCTCCGGCGAGGGGCGGGACGTGCTCACCGAGACCCGCCGCCCGGTCAGCGCGCGGGTGGCGTCCGCTGGGAAGATCTCCACCCCTTCCAGTCCCTCGACACCGTTCAGCACCACGGTCAGCGGTACCACGGTCAGCCGGTGCGCCTGCACCAGTTCGGGCGGAAGGTAGGCGGTGGAGTCGGTCACGACCGCGACGGGCATGCCGGCACGGTAGCCGATAGCGCCGGGCCGGCGCCCGGTCGCGTCGGCCGGTCCGGCCGACATACGAGGTCAGCGCGGGCCACCACCACGGCCGGGAGCGACAGGTCGGCCGACGCGGGAGGTGTTGTCAGACCGGGTCGGACCCGGCCGGCGAGCCGGAAGACGCCGCAGCACCGGCCGGCGGCCCGGAGGACGCCGCGGAACCAGAAGCCACCGCGGACCCGGTCGGCAAGCCGGAGGATGCTGCGGAACCAGAAGCCACCGCAGAACCCGAGGGCCCCGCAGAGCCGGAGAAGGCTGCCGGGACGGCAGGCACGCTGATCGTCCCCACGTTGTGGGCACGCAGGTGCCACCCGCGCCCGGCGTCGTGACGCAGTTCGGTCCAGTGGCAGTTGCCCAGCGAGCCGATGGTGCGCAGCACACCGTGGTCCCAGCCGAGCAGGTTGCCGCAGCCCTGACGGGCCGCGCCGCCGTGGGTGGCGATGACGACCGTGCCGCCGGCCACCTCGTCGGCGGCCTCCTGCAACGCGGTGCCGATCCGCTTGCCCAACTCGTCCAGCGGTTCGATGTCCGCGCCCGGGTCGGGGTCACCGGCCCGCCAGCGGGCGTACTCGTCGGGGAATCGCTCGGCGACCTCGGTGAGGAGGAGTCCCTGCCAGCGGCCGAAGTGGCGTTCGCGCAGCCGGGCGTCGGAGCGGACCGGCAGGCCGGTCAGCGCGGCCAGCGCGGCGGCGGTGTCCGCCGCGCGGCTCAGGTCGCTGGCGACGATGGCGTCCGGGCGCAGCGCGGCGAGCAGCGGCGCGGCCTCCCGGGCCTGTTCCCGGCCGAGGTCGTTCAGCGGTACGTCGGTCTGCCCCTGCACCCTGCTGGCGGCGTTCCAGTCGGTGTTGCCGTGCCGCCAGATGATCAGCCGGGTCACTCGCCGGGGCCGGCGGCGGCCTCGGCGCGGGCGAGGTCCCGGTCGACGAACGGGATGGTGGGGCAGTCCTTCCAGAGCCGGTCGAGGGCGTAGAACTCGCGCTCCTCGGTGTGCTGGACGTGCACCACGATGTCGACGTAGTCGAGCAGTACCCAACGCCCGCCGCGTTCGCCCTCCCGCCGCACCGGCTTCGCCTTCTCGGGCAGGTCGAGCAGGGCCTCCTCGATGGCGTCGACGATGGCCAGCACCTGACGCTCGTTCGGGGCCGCGGCGATCAGGAACGCGTCGGTGATGGCGAGCTGGTCGCCCACGTCGATGATGACGATGTCCTGAGCCTTCTTGTCGGCTGCCGCCTGGGCGGCGGCGATCGCCAGCTCGTGAGCGCGTTCGGAAACTGTCACCGTTCTCCTTCGATCAACCGTGCGATCCTCCCAGCCTCTCACACGCACCGGAATCGCGACTTGCCAGTTTCCGCCGAAGACCGACACGATCAACCCATAAGTGGGCAGATCACTCCTGGTAGAGGCGCCTTTTCGCGATGTACTGCACCACACCGTCCGGCACCAGATACCACAGCGGCTCGCCACGGGCGACCCGCGCCCGGCAGTCGGTCGACGAGATCGCCATCGCCGGCACCTGCACCAGGCTGACCGTGTCGGCCGGCAGGTGGGCGTCGGTCAACTCGAAGCCCGGTCGGGTGACCCCGATGAAGTGAGCCAGCTCGAAAATCTCGTCCAGGTCCTTCCAGCTGAGGATCCGGGCCAGGGCGTCCGCGCCGGTGATGAAGAACAGCTGCACCTTCGGGCCGTACTCGGCGTGCAGGTCGCGCAGCGTGTCGACGGTGTAGGTCGGGCCGCCGCGGTCGATGTCCACCCGGCTGACCTGGAAGCGCGGGTTGGAGGCGGTGGCGATCACCGTCATCAGGTAGCGGTCCTCGGCCGAGCTGACCGGGACGTCCGCCTTCTGCCACGGCTGCCCGGTCGGCACGAAGATCACTTCGTCGAGCCCGAACCGGTCCGCCACCTCGCTCGCGGCCACGAGGTGCCCTTGATGGATCGGGTCGAAGGTGCCACCCATGATCCCGATCCGCCGGATGTCTTCCTCCACCCCATGATCCTAGGCACGTGTCGACGTCCTCGACCGGGCCGAGGCGGAGTCCGGTCAGCGGCCCGGCACGGCACTCGACACCGGCCTCACTCCGGCCCGAACCGCCCCAGGCCGGGCACCCTCCGCACCGGCCCGCCGGGTCAGGCGGTCGTGGCGGCCACCGCCGTCCGGGCCACCAGGGCACGGCGCAGGTCGTCTTCGGCGTCGGTGACCACCCGGCGCAGCCCGGGCGTCAGGTCGTCGCGGGACAGCAGCGCCGCAGCCGCCTCCCGGGTGGCCTGGGCCACGGCATAGCGGGGGAAGGCCAGCTTGGCCACCTCATCGGCCACCCAGGGCGTACGCAGCAGCGCGGCGGCCGGCATGTCCGTGAAGTACCGCGGTACGTAGTCGGCGGTCAGTTCCGCCTGTTCCGGCTGCCAGAATCCCGCCGTGGTCGCCTCGACCAGGCGGTTGGACAACTCCGTGTTCGACACGATGATCTCCCACGCGGCCCGCTTGGCCGCCGGGTCGGGCAGTGCGGCCCTGCACCGGGCGGCCCGCTCCGCGCCGGCGGCGCTCGGGTCGGCCGCCGCCTCCGCCGCGATCTCGGCCTCGCCGGCCGCGCCCAGCACCACCAGCCGGCCCAGGATCGTCCAGCGCAGTTCGGTGTCCACGGCCAGCCCGGCCGGTGCGTCCCGGCCGGCGAGCCAACCGGCGAGCAGGTCGGCGTCGGTGGTCGCGGCGATCAGCCCGCGCGCCGCGGCCAGCTGCAACGACTCCCCTGGTGCGGCGCTGTCGAGCAGCCGCCGGCAGGCGTCGTCGACCTGGGCCAGCGCGGCCCGCCGCGCCGACGGGTCGAGGTAGCGGTCGATCAGCGAGCGGCTCAGAGCCAGCACGTCCTCGGCGATGATCACCTCGGCCTCGACCGGCAGCGCCGCCGTTATCAGGTCGACCACCGCGCCGACCGGCCGCTCGCCGTCGGTCGCCGCGTCCAGCGCCTCGCCCCACAGCAGTGCGCGGGCCAGCGGGTCGGCCAGCCGGGGCAGCAGCAGCGGCACCGCGTCGGCCGAGGCCTGGTCCAGTCGGATCTTGGCGAAGGTCAGGTCACCGTCGTTGGGCAGCAGCACGGCCGCCACCGGCTCACCGGCCAGCCCGGCGAGCAGCGTACGGCCGTCGTCGGTCTTCGGGTCCAGGTCGACCTCGAACCGCTCGGCGGTGCCGTCGACGGCGTACCGGCCCACGCCGATGCGGTGCGGTCGCAGCACCGGATGCGTCGGCGGCGCGGTCTGCGCGATGGCCACCTCGGCGTAGCGGCCGGCGGCGTCCACGGTCACCTCGGCCCGCAGGGTGTTGACCTGTGCGGTACGCAGCCAGGACTCCGCCCAGCCGCTGAGGTCCCGCCCGCTCGCGGAGGCCAGGCTGCCGAGGAGATCCGCCAGGGTGGCGTTGCCGAACCGGTGCCGGGCGAAGTGGTCGTTCAGGCCGGCCAGGAATGCCTCGTCGCCGAGCCACGCCACCAGCTGCCGCAGCACGCTGGCGCCCTTGGCGTACGAGATGCCGTCGAAGTTGAGCAGCGCCTCGGCGGCGTCGGCGACCTGCTCGGGGGCGACCGGGTGGGTGGAGGGGCGCTGGTCGGCCGCGTACCCCCACGCCTTGCGGCGCAGGGCGAAGGTCGTCCACGCCTGTCCGAACCGCGTCGCCTCGGCAGTGACCCGGGTGCCGAGGTACTCCGCGAACGACTCGTTCAGCCACAGGTCGTCCCACCAGCGCATGGTGACCAGGTCACCGAACCACATGTGCGCCATCTCGTGGGCGATGGTGGTGGCCCGCAGCTCCCGCTGGGTGTCGGTGACCGCCGACCGGAAGACGTAGTCGTCGCGGAAGGTCACCAGGCCCGGATTCTCCATCGCGCCGGCGTTGAACTCCGGTACGAACGCCTGGTCGTACTTGCCGAACGGGTAACGCTCGTCGAACAGCTGGTGGAAGCGGTCCAGGCACTGCTTCGTGATGGTGAAGATCTCTTCCGCGTCGACGTCCAGGTGCTCGGCGAGGGAACGCCGGCAGTAGATCCCGAGCGGAATCCCGTCGTGGCTGTCGCGGCGTACGTGCCAGGGGCCGGCGATCAGGGTGAAGAAGTACGTCGCGATCGGCAGGGTGGGGGTGAACTCCCAGCGCCCCGGGTTCGGATTGGCCGCCAACTCGGCGTTGGCCGCCACCGTCCAGTGTTCCGGAGCGGTGACCGAGAGGGTGACCGGTGCCTTCAGGTCGGGCTGGTCGAAGGCGGCGAAGATGCGCTGCACATCGTCCAGGAAGGACATCGCGTACAGGTAGGTCTCGCCGTCGGCGGGGTCGACGAACCGGTGCATCCCCTCGCCGGTGTTCGTGTACGCCATCTCGGCGTCCACGGTAAGCGTGTTCTCCTCGGCCAGCCCGGTCAGCGGCAGCCGGTTGTCGTCCAGCACGGCGGGGTCGAGTTCGGCGCCGTTGAGGCGTACCGCCAGTAGTTTCGCGGGCTTGACCTCGGCGAACGTCTCGGTGCCGGTGGCCCGGAACCGGATCGTGACGTGCGAGCGGAACCGCTCCCCGCCTCCGGTCAGATCGAGGTCCACCTGGTAGGACTCGACAGTGATCGACGCGCCACGCGCGGTCGACTCTGCACGGCTCAGGCTCGGCATCCGCTTATCCTGCCCGATGAGGGAACGAACCGGCTTCCCCAATTCCCCTGGCACTGGAGGACTGGACCATGACGGCGCACCCCAAGGGTGACTTCGACCTCTCCCGGGCGGTATGGCAGCGGGCCGAGGGCGACACCTCCGAGGCGGCGGTGGAGGTCGCCTTCGTCGACGACCTCATCGGCATGCGCAACTCCGCGGAGCCGGACGGCCCGGTGCTGGTGTTCACGCAGGCCGAGTGGGACGCCTTCGTCGCGGGCGCCCAGGACGGCGAGTTCGACCTGGATTGACCGGCCGGCGCCGTGACCGGCCGGCCGATCGCCGCCCCACCCGGGCCCGGCCAGTCAGCTCTGGTCACCGTCGCCCCAACCCAGGCCGCCGGGCCCGGGTGCGTGGTGGAAGCCGGGATGGCCGGCGACGTCGAGGCAGCGCTCGCCGTCGGGACCGACCGCCCCGCAGAACAGGCGCTCGGCCCGCTGCCAGGCGTCGGCCGGGGACAGCGCGGACGCGCCGAGCGCCAACTCGGGCCGCAGCAGGCTCAGCGCCTCGGCATACCCGACCGCGACCTCCCGGGCGACGGCCAGATCGGCCGCGGCGAAGCCGAGGTGCAGCGTGAAGAACCGGTCCGGTCGGGTCGCCCGCCTGGGCGACCCGACCAGCGGCGGATCACCGCCGATGAACGGCCCGTCCATCCACCGCCGCCAGTGCACCGAACTGTTGTCCCGCATCTGTCCTCCCCCGGTTCCGCGCCGGCCGACCCACCTCCCCGCCGGGCCCGGACCGCCTGGTCGAGGCGGAGCGGCCGGCGCTGGTGCGCCACCGCGCCGAACGGGACGGTGGCGACGCCACTGCCCGCAGCTAACCAGGTTCTCCGGCTCCTGGGAGGGGCCAGCCAACGTACGCTTCGCCGTCCCTAAGCGTTCGGCGCCGTCTGTTTGTCACCTCCGGCGCGTTCCCGCGGTACGGATATGGGTAGAAGCAGCCGGCAACGGACAAAGCGGCCGGGGGTGGCCACGCACGCAGCAAGGGGGCGCGATGGCGACCATTCCGACGGACCGCAGCCCGGACAGCACCATGGCCTTTCTCCGCGGCGGCTACCGGTTCATCAGCGCGCGGTGCGAGCGGTACGGCACCGACATCTTCCAGACCCGGCTGCTGCTGGAGCCGACGATCTGCCTGCGCGGCCGGCCCGCCGCCGAGCTGTTCCACGACGCCGACCGGTTCGTCCGCGAGGGCGCCATGCCGACCCGGGCGCAACGGACGCTCACCGGCAGGGGCGGCGTGCAGGGGCTCGACGGCGAAACACACCGCGACCGCAAGGCGATGCTCATGTCGCTGATGACGCCGACCGCCGTCCGGCACCTCGGGCAACTCTTCGCCGACGAGTGGCAGGCCCGGATCGCCGCCTGGGAACTGGGCGGGCCGGTGACCCTGCACCCCGAGGCCGCCTCGATGCTGACCCGGGCCGTCTGCGCCTGGGCCGGGGTGCCGCTGTCCGCCGGTGAGCAGGACCGGCGGACAGCGCAGCTGCAAGCGATGATCGACAGTGCCCCCGCGGTCGGGCCACGGCACTGGCGCGGCCGGCTCGGCCGCCTGCGTGCCGAGCGCTGGGCCGGCGACCTCGTCCAGCGGGTACGCGCCGGCTCCCTGCGCGTACCGGAGGGCAGCGCGCTGCGGGTGATCGCCGAGCACCGCGACCTGCAGGGCCAGCCGCTGCCCCACCGGATCGCCGCGGTCGAGCTGCTCAACGTGCTGCGCCCGACCGTCGCCGTGGCCCGGTTCGTGGTCTTCGCCGCGCTGGCCCTGCACGACCATCCCGCCTGGCGGCAGCGGGTACGCGACAGCGACGACGTGACCGAGCAGTTCGTCCAGGAGATCCGCCGCTACTACCCGTTCTTCCCGGTGGCCGCGGCCCGGGTCCGGCGCGCCTTCGACTGGCAGGGCTACCACTTCCCGCGTGGCCGCCGGGTGCTGCTGGATCTCTACGGCACCGATCACCATCCCGCGCTGTGGCCGGAGCCGGAGCTGTTCCGTCCGGAACGCTTCGCCGGTTGGCGGGGTGACCCGTTCGCGCTGGTACCGCAGGGCGGCGGTGGGCACCTCACCGGGCACCGCTGCGCCGGCGAGTGGATCACCATCGAGCTGCTGAAACGCGCGGTGACCCTGCTGACCGGCGCGATGCGGTACGACGTACCGCCGCAGGACCTCGCGCTCGACCTGAGCCGGATGCCGGCCCTGCCGGCCAGCGGCTTCGTCGTCACCGACGTCCGCCGCACCGGCTGACCGCTCGGCGAGGGCTGGCGACCGCCCGGTTCGGGAATTCTGCGCCGGAGTCGTCCCGGCCACCGCCAGAATGAGGAATCGCCGGAATCAGGGACATACCCGTTCGGATCCGGCGCCAAGGACGCCGACCGCCGACCCACGGAGGGAACAGCGATGGCGCGACACGCTCTCGGGCGGACGCCGCGGGGCAGACCCCTGGCCCAACTCGCCGCACTGGTTCTGGCGGTGGTCTTCCTCCTGATCGGGGTGCTCGGGTTCATCCCCGGCATCACCACCGACTACTACGACCTACGCTTCGCCGGGCACCACTCCGAGGCGAAGCTGTTCGGAGTGTTCCAGGTCTCGGTTCTGCACAACCTGGTGCACCTCGCCTACGGCGTGGTCGGTCTGGTGCTGGCCCGCACCATGGCCGGCGTGCGGCTCTTCCTGATCGGCGGGGGCGCGGTGTACCTCGTGCTGTGGATCTACGGGCTTGCGGTGGTCGGCAGGGGCTCGGCCAACTTCATTCCGGTGAACAACGCGGACAACTACCTGCACCTGTTGCTCGCCATCGGCATGCTGGCCCTCGGCCTGCTGCTGTCCAAACGTGCCGGCACCAACGGCCGGCTGGACAATCCGATCGGCAGCCCGTGACGGGTCAGGCCGCGACCGGCAGCCGCTTGGCGAGGCAGACCCGGTTCGGGCCGCCGGTGTGCTTGCGATATGCCGGCACCGGCTCGTACCCGCCGGAACGGTAGAGCGAGATCGCGGCCGGCAGGTACGCCCCGGTTTCCAGGCAGAGCACCGAGTGCCCCTGCCGGAAGGCCAGTTCCTCCAGTGCGGCCAGCAGTTGCTGGCCGATCCCCCGGCCCCGGTACGCCGGACGGACGTACACCCCCGACAGCTCGCCGACGCCGTCGGCCAACTCGCGGAGGCCACCGCAGGCCACAGCCCGGCCGCCGACCACCGCCGCCAGGTAGCGGGCGTCGTACCACGGCCCGCCGGCCTCGCCGAGTTCGCGCTGCCGGGCCGCAACCAACGCGCCGACCTCCGGATCCGTAGCGGGGCGGGACTCGATCAACATCACGCCAAGCTATGCGGACGGAATTTCGCGGAGGTTTCCGGCAGTCGTCCCGATTTCAGAGCGCAACCGGCTATCAGGCGTCATCCTCGTCGGGTGCGGGGTCGGGCGTCGGCTCGATCTCGTCCGCCGGCCGCTGCCGGCGGGCCTTACGAGCCGCCAGCCGCTCGGCCGCGCTGGCCCGGGTCGTCTGCTCCTCCAGCCGCACGTCCCGGCCCCGAGCGCCGGGCACGAACTCGACACCGGCGTAGAGGGTCGGCTGCCAGTCGAACTCCCGCTCACCGATGCGGACCAGGTCGCCCGGCTGGGCACCCGCCTTCGCCAACTGCTCCTCGACGCCCAGCCGGGCCAGCCGGTCGGCGAGGTAGCCGACCGCCTCGTCGTTGTCGAAGTTCGTCTGACGCACCCACCGCTGCGGGCGGGTACCGCGTACGGTGTACGACCCGTCCGCCTCCGCCTCGATGGTGAACCCGGCGTCGTCGACCGCCTTCGGCCGGATCACGATCCGGGACGGCTCGGCCGGCGGCGCCGCGGACCGGGCCTGCTCCACCAGCTCGGCCATCGCGTAGGTGAGTTCCTTCAGCCCCTCGCGGGTGGCCGCCGACACCTCGAAGACCCGCAGGCCACGCGCCTCCAGGTCGGGCCGGACGATCTCGGCGAGGTCGCGCCCGTCGGGCACGTCGACCTTGTTCAGCGCGACCAGCCGAGGCCGGTCGGCCAGGCCGCCGTACGCGGCCAGTTCCGCCTCGATGGTGTCGATGTCGGCCAACGGATCGCGACCGGGCTCCAGGGTGGCGCTGTCGATCACGTGCACCAGCACGGCACACCGCTCGATGTGCCGAAGGAACTCCAGCCCCAGCCCCTTGCCGGTGGCCGCGCCGGGGATCAGGCCCGGCACGTCGGCGACCGTGAAGGTGTGGTTGTCGAGCCGGACCACGCCGAGGTTCGGCACCAGGGTGGTGAACGGGTAGTCGGCGATCTTCGGCTTGGCCGCGGAGATCACCGAGATCAGCGACGACTTCCCGGCCGACGGGAAGCCCACCAGACCGACATCGGCGACGCTCTTGAGTTCCAGCACCACGTCGAGCTGTTCGCCCGGCTCGCCGAGTTCTGCGAAGCCGGGTGCCTTGCGCCGGGCGTTGGCCAGCGAGGCGTTGCCCCGGCCCCCGCGCCCGCCCCGGGCCGCCTCGAAGGTGGTACCGGCGCCGACCATGTCGGCGAGCACGGTGCCGTCCGAGGTCTGCACGACCGTCCCGTCGGGCACCTTGAGCACCAGGTCTCCGCCGTTGGCGCCGTCCCGGTTCGAACCCGCGCCACCGCGGCCGTTCGGGGCCTTGACGTGCGGGCGGAAGTGGAAGTCGAGCAGCGTGTGCACCTGCGGGTCGACCACCAGGGAGACGGTGCCGCCGTGCCCGCCGTTGCCCCCGTCGGGACCGCCGAACGGCTTGAACTTCTCCCGGTGGATCGAGACACAGCCGTGCCCGCCGTCGCCGGCCTGCAGATGCAGGACGACCCGGTCAACGAACGTCGTCACGCCGCAATCCTTCCAGCGGGGTCCGTCCCCGCGCGAAAAATGGCGAAGCGGGCCGGGACATCAGGTCCACGGCCCGCTTTACGCCGGAGAACTACTGCTGCGGCACGATGCTGACGGTCTTGCGACCGCGCTTGGTGCCGAACTGGACCGCACCGGCAGCCAGCGCGAAGAGCGTGTCGTCTCCGCCGCGGCCGACCAGGTCACCGGGGTGGAACTTGGTGCCACGCTGCCGGATGAGGATCTCACCCGCGCTGACGACCTGACCACCGAAGCGCTTCACGCCGAGCCGCTGGGCCGCGGAGTCACGGCCGTTGCGCGAGCTGGACGCACCCTTTTTGTGAGCCATCTGAGGACGACCTACTTCCCGCTGGAGATGCCGGTCACCTTGACCTGGGTCAGCGGCTGGCGGTGACCCTGGCGCTTGTGGTAGCCGGTCTTGTTCTTGAACTTGTGGATCCGGATCTTCGGGCCCTTGGTGTGCGCGGCGATCTCGCCGGACACCTCGACCTGAGCGAGCTTCGCCGCGTCGGTCACCAGGTCGTCACCGTCGACGAGGAGCACCGCGGCGAGCTTCACCGCGTCGCCGGGGGCACCGACGAGCTTCTCGACCTCGATCACGTCGCCTTCGGCGACCTTGTACTGCTTGCCGCCGGTCTTGACGATCGCGTACATCGGAGGCGGACTCCCTGTCGTTGAGGCTGCTGGCGGTAGTCCCCGCGGCGGCTCGCCGGGTAGCAGAGGCACGGCGGCGCGGGCACGCGGGAACTCGGCACACCAAAGTGCGCCGCAGGCTAGCGTACGCCATGCCCAGCCCCGACCCCAAACCGGGTGCAAGGAAGGGCCCCTTCTTAACGCCTGCTGTAGAGGAAGGGCCCCCTATTAACCACGCAAACCGAGGGCGCCGGTAAGCGATGGGCCCCTCCCTGCGGCGATCGCCGCGGGGAGGGGCCCATCTGGGTCATCGGCCGGTCACGGCCGGGTACGTCGGCGCGCGCCGCCCCGGCGGGAGCGCCGCCGGCCGGTGCCACCCTCGGCGCCGTCCTCCTCGTCGCCCTCGCCCAACGCGTCCGGGTCGTCCGGCGCGGCCAGCCGGGCGGACTCGCCCTGCTGGCTGTCGGCGACGGCCGGCGCGGCCGGGGTCTCCGTCTCGTAGCGGGACAGGTCGTAGCCCATGGTGTCGTGGTAGTCGGCGTCGGCCGTGCTCGTGGTGTCGGTCTCGGTGACCTCCACCACGGTCCGCTCGGCCGGAGCGCTCTTGCGGGCCCGGCGCCGGGACGTGCCGCCGGCCGGCTCGGTCGTCGGGGCAGCCGCCCCGGCGACCGCCTTGACCTTGTCCCCGCCGCCCGCACGCGGCTTCTCCGGCACCGGCTCGGTGTGGATGATCAGGCCACGACCCTTGCAGCAGTCACAGGTCTCGCTGAACGCCTCCAGCAGCCCCGCGCCGATCCGCTTGCGGGTCATCTGCACCAGGCCCAGCGACGTGATCTCGGTGACCTGGTGCTTGGTGCGGTCCCGGCCCAGGCACTCGGTCAGCCGGCGCAACACCAGTTCCCGGTTCGACTCCAGCACCATGTCGATGAAGTCGATCACCACGATGCCGCCGATGTCCCGCAGTCGCAGCTGGCGGACGATCTCCTCGGCCGCCTCCAGGTTGTTGCGGGTGACCGTCTCCTCCAGGTTGCCGCCGGCACCGGTGTACTTACCGGTGTTGACGTCGACCACGGTCATCGCCTCGGTCCGGTCGATCACCAGGTGGCCGCCGGACGGCAGGAAGACCTTGCGGTCGAGCCCCTTGAGAATCTGCTCGTCGATGCGGCAGTCGGCGAAGACGTCCGTGGTGCCGACGTGCCGGCGCAGCCGCGCGACCAGGTCCGGCGAGACGTGCGACAGGTACGACTCGACCAGGCCGTACGCCTCGTCGCCCTCGATCACCAGCTCACGGAAGTCCTCGTTGAACAGGTCGCGGACCACCCGGATGACCAGATCCGGCTCCTCGTAGAGCAACACCGGAGCGCCGCCCTCGGCGGCCTTGGCCTGGATGTCCTCCCACTGCGCCTGGAGCCGCTTGACGTCCCGGGCAAGTTCGTCCTCGCTGGCCCCCTCGGCCGCGGTCCGGACGATCACCCCGGCGCCGTCCGGGACGAGCTTCTTCAGCACGTCGCGCAGCCGCTTGCGCTCGGTGTCCGGCAGCTTGCGGCTGATCCCGGAGGCGTTGCCGCCCGGCACGTAGACCAGGTGCCGGCCGGAGAGCGCGATGTGGCTGGTCAGCCGGGCGCCCTTGTGCCCGATCGGGTCCTTGGTGACCTGCACCAGCACCGAGTCGCCGGACTTGAGCGCCTGCTCGATCGAGCGGGCCCGCCCCTCCAGGCCGGTGGTGTCCCAGTTGACCTCGCCGGCGTACAGCACCGCGTTGCGGCCCCGGCCGATGTCGACGAACGCCGCCTCCATGCTGGGCAGCACGTTCTGGACCTTGCCGAGATAGACGTTGCCGGCCATGGTGCCGGCGGAGTTACGGGTGACGTAGTGCTCGACCAGGACGCCGTCCTCGAGCACGGCGATCTGGGTGCGGTCACCGCGCTGGCGTACCGCCATCACCCGGTCGACCGCCTCCCGGCGGGCCAGGAACTCGGACTCGCTGAGGATCGGCGGGCGGGTCCGGCGCTGCTCGCGGCCGTCCCGGCGGCGCTGCCGCTTGGCCTCCAGCCGGGTCGAGCCGGAGACACCCTGCACCTCGTCGACGGTCCGGCGCGGTTCCCTGATCTTCACCACGGTGGGCACGCCGTCGTCGGCGGCGCCCTCGGTGTCGCCGGCCCCCCGGCGGCGGCGACGCCGGCGCCGGCGGGTCATCCCGTCGCCGCCCTCGGCCTCGTCACCGGCCTCGTCGGCCTCAGCCTCGTCCGCCTCGGCCTGGATGGCTTCCTCGGCCTCGTCGTCCTCGACGTCCTCCACGTCCTCGGCGCCGCCCTTGCCGCGGCCCCGGCCCCGGCGACCGCGCCGGCGGCGGCGGCGACCGGAGCCGGCCTCGTCCTCGTCCTCCTCCTCGGCGGCCTCCTCGGCCTCCACGGCGGGTTCCTCGTCGACCTCGATCTCGACCTCGACCACGGGCTCGGCCTCCCGCCGGCCCCGGCGGCGCCGCCGGGACGGCTCGGCCGGCTCCTCGACGGCCTCCTCCTCGGCGACGGCGGGCGGGGCGGGTACGACGGCACGGGCCGCCGTGACCTCCTCGGGGGCCATGAACAGCACCGTCGGTGCGGTGAGCGCGGCCCGCCGACGGCGGGTTCGGGGCTCCGGTGCGGGCTCCGCGGCCGCCTCCTGGGCCGGCGGAGCCGTGGGCTGCTCACCCGGACCGCTCCCGGCGGCCTCCTCCGCCGCCGGAGCAGCGCCCTCGGCCGGCAGGGCGGCGGCATCCGTCGGCGGGGCGGCGACGCCAAAATCGGTGCCGGCCGCGGGCTCGGTGGGAGCGACCGCCGGTTCCTCGACGGCGGGCTCCTGGGCCGGTCCGGCCACCGGCTCCGCCGGGGGCTCGGCAGCCGCCGCGGGGGCCGCCTTCTTGCGGCGGGTACGGGTCACCTTGACCGGCGGTACGACATCGCCCGCGGCGGCCTCGACCTCGGCCGCGGCCAGCGGCTCCTCGACGGCCTTCTGCGCCGTGGTGGCCTTGCGGCGCCGGCGGGTGGTCTTCGGCGCGGCGTCAAGATCGCCGGAGACCGGGGCGAAGACCTCGGCCTGCGGCGCTTCCCCACTGCCCACGGCCGGGGTGCTGGACGCCTCCACCGGAGCGTCGGTCTGCTCCGGCCGGCTGACCGGGGTGGCTCGGCGCCGGGAGGCACGCCGCTTCGGCTGCGCCTCGGCGGCCGACGCGCCGCCCAGGTCGGCGGCACCACTCACGGTGCCGGCGCCCTCCTCGGGCACGACGGCGTCCGGTGCGGCGCTGGCGCCGGTTACCTCCCTCGCCGCGCCGGCGGTGCTGTTATCGGCGGTCTCTTCGGCCGGGTTTGCGCCGGTCCGTTCGCCGCCCTCGGGCTCGTTCTCGAGCATGGACGTTCTCCAGTTCTGGCTTCCCCGGGCGCGGGTGAGCGCTGCCACGCAGGGTCGCCGCAAAGGTGTTTCCCCGGGCGCACGGCGTGCGCGACCGGCGAAGTCTGCCTACCTGGGTGCCGACCGTCGGTCAGCGCCCGTCGATGGTTGCCCCGTCGCGGTCCGCGTCCAGCGGATCCACGATCGCACCCTGCGCGGTCAGCGTGCCCTGAGCCAGCCGGATCACCTTCGGGGCCACCGGCGGCTCCAGGCCGGCCACCACGCGGAGGCCGGAAAGGACGTCATCGGGCCGTACGGACGGGGTGACCTGCCGCACGACCAGTTCGAGTATCGCACACGGTACGGCCGAGGCCCCGGAAGGCGTCACCGACGGGGTGGCCACATCGATGGCGATGACCGCAGCGCGTGCGTCGAAGATCCGGCGCCCCTGCTTGGTCATCCGCTCGACCAGCACCTCCTCGGCGGAGGTGAAGGCGGCCACGGCCTCCGCCAGGAGAGCAGGGTCCACCTCCGGCAGCTCGATCCGCCAACGGGACGCCTCGATCCGGTCGGCCAGGCCGCCGCCGGTGGCCACCACCGCGTCGAGCACGTCGAGGCCGGGCGAGAGCGCGCCGTCCAGCGCGGCCCGCAGCGCGGCCGGGTCGACCGGCTCACGCAGCCCGATCTCCAGGTACTCCGCTTCACTCGCCACCCCGGTCGGCGCCGCGCTGGCGTACGAGATCTTGGGGTGCGGAGTGAAGCCCTGGGAGAAGGCCACCGGTACGCCGGCACGGCGCAACGCCCGCTCGAACGCCCGGGCGAAGTCCCGGTGCGAGGTGAACCGCAGCGGGCCACGCTTGGCGTACCGGATCCGGACGCGCTGGACGACCGGCGCCTGGCCGCCTTCTGGCTGTGGTTTCTTACTGATCGTCCTGCTCCTCGGTGTCGGATCCCAGCTCGGCGGGTACGCAGGTCCCGGCGCGAGACGCGCCGGGGCCCAGGCGGCGATCCGGCGACAGCGCCGGGGTCACTGCTGGACGCCGGTGGGCAGTTTCATGCCGTTGACCGGGGTCAGCGGGAGCAGCTTCTTACCGGTCGGGCCGATCTGGATCTCGGTGTCCATCGCCGGGCAGACGCCGCAGTCGAAACACGGCGTCCACCGGCAGTCGTCCTGCTCGTACTCGCTGAGCGCGTCCTGCCAGTCCTGCCAGAGCCAGTCCTTGTCCAGGCCGGAGTCCAGGTGGTCCCAGGGCAGGACCTCCAACTCCTCGCGCTCCCGGGTGGTGTACCAGTCGAGGTCCACCCCGAACGCGGGCAACGTCTCGGCGGCGGCGTCCACCCAGCGCTGGTACGAGAAGTGCTCGCTCCAGCCGTCGAACCGGCCACCGCCCTCCCAGACCTTGCGGATCACCGCGCCGACCCGGCGGTCACCGCGGGACAGCAGGCCCTCGATCAGTGACGGCTCACCGTCGTGGTAGCGGTAGCCGATCGCCCGGCCCAGCGAGCGGTCGGCGTTGATCGCCTGCTTGAGCAGCCGGAGCCGGTGGTCGATGACCTCCGGACGCTCCATCGCCGCCCACTGGAACGGGGTGTGCGGCTTCGGTACGAATCCGCCGATGGAGACAGTGCAACGGATGTCCTTGGAGCCGGTGGCGGCGCGGCCGGCCTTGATCACCTCGTGCGCCATGGCGGCGATCTCCAGGACGTCCTCGTCCGTCTCGGTGGGCAGGCCGCACATGAAGTAGAGCTTCACCTGCCGCCAACCGTTGGTGTACGCGGTGACCACGGTGCGGATGAGGTCGTCCTTCGACACCATCTTGTTGATCACCTTGCGGATCCGCTCCGACCCGCCCTCCGGGGCGAAGGTCAGGCCGGTCCGCCGACCGTTGCGGGACAGCTCCTGGGCCAGATCGATGTTGAACGCGTCCACCCGCGTCGACGGCAGCGAGAGCGAGACGTTCGTGCCCTGGTACTGCTCGGCGAGGCCGGAGCACATGTCGCCGATCTCGGAGTGGTCGGCCGACGACAGCGACAGCAGGCCCACCTCGTGGAAACCGGAGAACTCCAGTCCCTGCTGCACCATCTGCCCCACCGTGGTGATCGACCGCTCGCGTACCGGGCGGGTGATCATGCCCGCCTGGCAGAACCGGCAGCCCCGGGTGCAGCCCCGGAAGATCTCCACCGCGTACCGCTCGTGCACCGTCTCGGCCAGCGGGACGAGGGGCTTCTTCGGGTACGGCCAGGCGTCCAGGTCCATCGTCGTGCGCTTGTGCACCCGGAACGGCACGTCCGCCCGGTTCGGCACGACCCGCTGGATCCGGCCGTCGGGCAGGTAGTCCACGTCGTAGAAGCGCGGCACGTAGACGCTCTCGGTCCGGGCCAGCCGCAGCAGCAGCTCGTCCCGGCCCCCCGGGCTGCCCTCAGCCTTCCACTCCCGGACGATCGCGGTGATCTCCAGCACCGCCTCCTCGCCGTCGCCGAGCACGGCGGCGTCGACGAAGTCGGCGATGGGCTCGGGGTTGAACGCGGCGTGCCCGCCGGCCACGATCACCGGGTCGGCGTCGGTGCGGTCGGCCGCGAGCAGCGGGATGCCGGCCAGGTCGATCGCGGTGAGCAGGTTGGTGTAGCCCAGCTCGGTGGAGAAGGAGACGCCGAACACGTCGAAGTCGCGCACCGAGCGGTGGGCGTCGACGGTGAACTGCGGCACGCCGTGGGCGCGCATCAGCTTCTCCAGATCCGGCCAGACCGCGTACGTCCGCTCGGCGAGGGTGTCCGGCAGCTCGTTGAGCACCTCGTAGAGGATCTGCACGCCCTGGTTGGGCAGGCCGACCTCGTACGCGTCGGGGTACATCAGCGCCCAGCGCACGGTCGCCGCGTCCCAGTCCTTGACCACCGCACCCAGCTCGCCACCGACGTACTGGATGGGCTTGGTCACCTGGGGCAGCAGCGGCTCCAACTGGGGCCACACGGAGTTGGCCGCGACGGGACGCGGTGTGGTGGACGGGACGCTCATGATGCCCAAGGGTACGCGCCCGCCCACCGCCCACCGCGCCACACCTGGCCGCGTCCGGCGTCTCACCGCCGTCAACCGGAGACCCTGCTCCGCCCTCCGCCGTCAAGCAGGAGTCCTACCTCGGCGGGTGGGTGTCGCGGCACCGGCGGACAGGAAGAAACCGGACGGTGGGGACGCGGCGCCGCGCCGGCGCGAAGTGGGTGGTCGCGGGTCGGGGCCGGAAGGCGGATTCGTCCACGGTGGCGCACCGGTACTAACCTCGGGTCGGCGCGAGAGGAGATTGCCGCGATGCCGGAGCCGCAGCCGGGAGCAGACCGGCCGGTCGACGGGAACCTTCCCGATCCACACCGGGACGGGGAGCCGGCGGTCACCCAGGAGCAGTCCCCCAGCCCCGTACCGCCGAGCGGCGGACCGCGCACCGGCCCGGACGGCACCCACGAGCTATCCACCGACCCGCCCGAGGCGGGCGACCAGCCCACCCCGCAGAACCGTGCCGAGGCGACCGAGCGATCCACCGGGCAGCTCACCCCGGCCCCGGACGAGCCAGCCACCGCGGCGGCGGGCGAGCAACCCACCCGGCCGGCCACCAGCGGCCCGGATGAGCAAGCCACCCGCCCGACCACCGCCGGGCAGGGCGACGACGCCGACGACGCGCCGGCCGACGACCAGCGCCCCGGGGCGGTCACCGAGGTCGGCCCGCAGGGCACCCGCGTGCTGCCCGACCCGCTGGCGGCCGACGAGGTGCCGGCACCGCGCTGGAGCGGCTCGGCCCCCGTCCCGCCCCCGCCGCCGCGCCGCCACGGGTGGGGTGAGTCGGCCGAACCGACCCCGCCGCCGCCCGCGCCGGCTCCCCAGCCCGAGCACCAGACCCCGGTGGACCCCTGGGCGGGCGTGGACACCAGCGGGTGGGAGCTTCCGTCTGCCGACTTCCCCGCCCTGCCACCGACGCTGTCCTACCCGGCGCCGCCGCCGACCCGGCCGTACTCCGGGCCCCCCGCACCGCCGGTCTCCCCCGCGCCACCGGCGGTCCAGCCAACGCCCGGAGCACACCCGCCGCCTCCGCCGCCCGGGGCGCACCAACTCCGGCCGCCGCCTGCGGCACACCTGCCACCGGCGTCGTTGGCGCCGCAGCCGCCGATGCCGGCCGCCCCGATGCGACCCGGGCTGCCGGCGTATCCGCCGCCGGTCGCCCACCCGCCGGCCCGGCCGATCTCCCCGGTCGCCCACCCGCCGGCCCCGGTGCCGCCGCCGCCCGCCCGTGAACGGCTGGGCAAGAAGGCCCGGCCGGTCGCGCCGCCACCCGGCTGGCAGGCACCCCCGGGGTACGTCCCGGTCGCCGTCCGCAAGCGCCGCCGCTGGCCCTGGGTGCTGCTGCTGACCCTGGCCTGCTGCTGCGGCTGCCCGGCCTACTACGGCATGCCGATGGCCACCCAGTACCCGGCGAGCGCCGCACTGCCGGCGCAGGTGGCCGACCTGCGCCTGCACGACGACGCGCGCAGCACCCAGGTCGCCCGGCAGTTGGAGACACAGATGCGCCAGGCACACCTGCTCGCCGAGGACACCTTCGCCGGCATCTACACGACCCGTGCCGGCAAGCAGGTGACCGTCTTCGGCGGCACCGGGTTCCGGCTCACCCCCTCGGCGGACGCCGACGCCGAGATCGATCGGCTCACCGAGCAGTACGCCCTCGGCGAAACGCAGGTCGTGGAGAGCAGCGTCCGGGGTCGGCACGAGCGCTGCGCGGTGGGGCACTCCGACGGCGTCGGGGTCGTGGTCTGCACCTCGGTCGACCACGGCAGCATCACCAGCGCCGTCTTCACCGGCCTCTCCGTGGACGACAGCGCCCGTCTGCTCGGCACCCTGCGGGAGAACATCGTCACCACGGACGGCTGACGAGCCGGGACAGGCCGCCCGGTTCGGTGGCCGGCAGTCTGCCCGCAAGCCGCTGCACCACCGGGCGGAGGGCATCCGCCGACCGGCCTCCCGCCGCTTCATGCAGGTCGTGAAAAACGCCCTGACCTGGGCTTTTGTTCAACCATCCGGGAGCGCTAGCGTTTCGGTTACCGCGTCTGAGGGGAGCGCCGGCCCGGACTTCGGTCGGCAACGCGGTTCGTCCCCCGACGGCAATGCCGCCTGTCGACAGTCCATCAGTCGATGCGGAGGCAGGACCTTGACACTCTATGGCTGGGACACCAGCGACTTCGACGTGAGCCGGGGCCTGACGCCCGCCCGGGTCCGGGCCGCCGCCGGGTTGGGCATCCAGTTCCTCACCGCCAAGGGCACCGAGCAGTCGCCCGGCGGAATCGTGACGCACAAGTCCGGCGGCTGGGTGCTGAGCACCGGTCGGGACGCCGGCATCCCCTTCCTCGGCCTGTACGTGGTGGTCCGGTCGGGCGTGCCCGCCGGGACCCAGGCCCAGACCCTGATCGACCACGCCAACCTCGCGGTGCCCTGGTGGTCCACGTCGCCGCAGTTCTTCTGGCAGGTCGACCTGGAACGCTGGCCGTACGACGACGTGGCGCCGTCGGTCGGTGTCGCGGTCGCCACCGAACTCGAGTCCCGAACCGGGAAGAAGGCGATCCTGTACGCGTCGAGGGGCCAGTACGGCAGCAGCCAACTCGGCCCGCACCCGCGCTGGAACGCCGACTATCCACACAACGTGGACGAGGACTTCGTCGCCGCGTACCGGCGAGCGGGTGGGGATGCCGGCGTGGGTTGGCACGCGTACGGCACCCCGTCGGCGGTGCCCCGGATCTGGCAGTACACCAGCACGGCCCGGATCGGCGCGCAGCACACCTGCGATGCCAACGCCTTCCGCGGCGACCACACCGACTTCGCCGTCATGATCGGCGCGACCTCAGCAGGAGGAACGGACGTGAAGACCGTACACATCGTCGCCGGCGACGTCGGAACCACCGTGCCGGTCGACAACAACTTCCACGACATCCGGTGGCAGGACGGCAACATCGCCTACCAGCTCACCGGCACCGGGGTGGTCAGCCACCAGACCAAGCTCGACCTCCGGCAACTGCGCACCGGTGACCTGGTCCGCATCCGGGCCAGCTACCGCCTACCCGGCAACGCCACCCCGTACCTCCAGACCCTGAACCAACAGACCGTGTCGGTGGATCCGGCCAGCACCGGGGGGATCTTCGTGGTGAACAGCGCCAACGAGAACCATCAACTGGCCACCGGCACTCAGATCAGCTTCGCGGTGGCCATCACCCCGGCCGGCGGCACCACCGGCCGCACCGCGACCTTCGGCGAGTACACCCGCAAGAGCATCCTGCTGTTCGCCTGAGCGGCGACGGCGAACGGATAGTCGAACCCGTGCCGGCGCGAGGAGCCGGTTCCGGTCAGCCTGCCGGCGGAACCGGCCGCCCGGGGTCACGCGAGCCAGGGTGCGTGCGCAGCGGCCCTCCACACAGGAGGGAGGAGGCGTACGTTCAGCCGGCGCTGGCTTCGCCGGCGGCCGGCGGGGTGGCCCGGGGCGGGGCGTAGCGGGACACGTACTCCTGGCCGGTGAGTTTCTGGATCTCGCCCATCATCTCGTCGGTCATCTGCCGCAGCGAGAGCCGGTCGTCGGGCCGGCCGGTGAAGTCCAGCGGCTTGCCGAACCGCACGGTGATCTTCCCGGTGAAGGGTCGCGGCACCCGGGCGCCGATCGGCTGTACCTTCTCGGTGCCGATCATGCCGACCGGAATGATCGGCACGCCCGCCGCGATGGCGAGGCGGACCGCACCAGTGCGTCCCCGGTACAGCCGCCCGTCCGGGGAGCGGGTGCCCTCGGGGTAGACCACCACCAGGTCACCGCCCTTGAGCGCGGGGATGGCGGCGTCGAACGCGGTCAGCGCGGCCCGGCCGCCGGCCCGCTCCACCGGGATCGCGCCGAGGCCGGTGAGCACGAACTTGGAGAACCGTCCCTTGATGCCGGTCCCCTTGAAGTACTCGGACTTGGCCCAGAACGCCAGGTGCCGTGGGACGACCGAGCCGAGGAACAGCTCGTCGGCCACCGAGAGGTGGTTGCCGGCGAAGATCGCACCGCCGGTCTCCGGGACATGCTCCAACCCCTCCACGGTCGGTCGGAACGCCAACCGCATCGTGGGCCCCACGGTCAGCTTGCCGATGGTGTAGAGCAGCGGCACTGGTCCTCCGGCAGATCGAGTGAGGTAAGGGCGGGTGTCACCGTAGCGGACCGCCCCACGCCGTCATGCGCGAGGTGGGGCGGGTCCGCTGGCTGGGTGACAGGTGTTAAGGAGGGGCCCCTCCACCACCGTGGGCGTTAGAAAGGGGCCCCTCCTTACGACTCAGACCCGGCGGACGGCGACCGTCACCCGCTCGCCCTCGCCCACCTCGCCGACGAAGCCGTCGATCCCCTCGGCGAAGTCGACGCTGTCGGCGAGCACCTCCCGGGCCACGAAGTCGGCGTACCCGGAAACCGCGGCCCGGACCTCCTCGGACGCCGACACCGACGCCACGATCCGGTCGGAGACGTCCAGGTCGGCCTCCCGGCGGGCCTGCTGCACCACCCGGACGACGTCCCGGGCCAGCCCCTCGGCGGCCAGTTCGGGGGTGACCGTGGTGTCCAGCACCACCACCCCCTCGCCGCCCGGCAGCGGCACGGAGTGCTCGGCGTCGGCGGCGACCAGGCGCAGCTCGTACTCGCCGTCGGCGAGAGCGACCCCGGCGGCGACCGGGGCGCCGTCGACCAGCTCCCACTCCCCCGCCTTGACCGCCTTGATCACCTGCTGCACCTGCTTGCCGACCCGGGGCCCGAGCGCCCGGGGCACCACGGTGAGCACCTGCTGGCAGTACGCCGACACCTCGCCGGTGAAGACGACCTCCTTCACGTTGACCTCGTCGGCGACCAGGTCGGCGAAGGGCCGCAACTGCTCGGCCGCCGGACTGGCCACGGTCAGCTTCGACAGCGGCAGCCGGACCCGCAGCCCCTTGGCCTTGCGCAGCGACAGCGCCGCCGAGGCGACCGCCCGGGTGGCGTCCATCGCGGCCACCAGGTCGTGGTCGGCCGGGAACTCCGCCGCCGACGGCCAGTCGGTCAGGTGCACCGACCGCTCGCCGGTCAGCCCGCGCCAGATCTCCTCCGCGGTCAGCGGCGCCAGCGGCGCCACCACCCGGCACAGCGTCTCCAGCACCGTCCAGAGGGTGTCGAAGGCGTCGGCGTCCCCCGCCCAGAACCGGTCCCGGGAGCGGCGCACGTACCAGTTGGTCAGCGCGTCCAGGAAGGAGCGGACGGTGGCGCAGGCACCGGAGATGTCGTACGCGTCCATCTGCGCGCCGACCGTCGACACCAGCTCGTTCGTCTTCGCCAGCACGTACCGGTCGAGGAGGTTGCCGGCGGCGGTCTCGCCATCGCCAGTCAGCTCAGCGTCCGTCTT
Source organism: Micromonosporaceae bacterium KJ-029 (assembly GCA_005402585.1). Classification (GTDB taxonomy): domain Bacteria; phylum Actinomycetota; class Actinomycetes; order Mycobacteriales; family Micromonosporaceae; genus Micromonospora. The sequence goes on from BIFP01000078.1 coordinate 88,361, forward strand.
CCGCTTTGCCTGGTACCCGTCGGCGTTGGCGTAGAGCGAGAAGAAGTACCAGACGTTCCACAGCGGCAGCAGCACCTGCCGCACGGCGTCCCGTACGCTCGCCTCGGTGACCGGCATGTCGCCGCCACGCAGCACCGGCGAGGACATCAGCATCCAGCGCATCGCGTCCGACCCGTACGAGTCGAAGACGTGGTAGACGTCCGGGTAGTTGCTCAGGCTCTTGGACATCTTGCGCCCGTCCGAGCCGAGCAGGATGCCGTGGCTGAGGCAGTTGCGGAACGCCGGCCGGTCGAACAGCGCGGTGGCCAGCACGTGCATGGTGTAGAACCAGCCGCGGGTCTGCCCGATGTACTCGACGATGAAGTCACCCGGGTAGTGGTGCTCGAACCAGTCGCGGTTCTCGAACGGGTAGTGCACCTGGGCGAACGGCATCGAACCGGACTCGAACCAGCAGTCCAGCACCTCCGGCACCCGGCGCATCATCGACTTGCCGGTCGGGTCGTCCGGGTTGGGGCGGACCAGCTCGTCCACCGCCGGCCGGTGCAGGTCGGTCAGGCGTACGCCGAAGTCCCGCTCCAGCTCGGCGAGCGACCCGTACACGTCGATCCGCGGGTAGTTCGGGTCGTCCGAGCGCCACACCGGGATCGGCGAGCCCCAGAACCGGTTCCGGCTGATCGACCAGTCCCGGGCGTTGGCCAGCCACTTGCCGAACGAACCGTCCTTGATGTGCCCCGGAGTCCAGTTGATCTGCTGGTTCAGCTCGACCATCCGGTCCTTGAACCTGGTCACCGCGACGAACCACGACGACACCGCCTTGTAGACCAGCGGGGTGTCGCAGCGCCAGCAGTGCGGGTACGAGTGGGTGTACGTGTCCTGCCGCAGCACCACCCCCCGCTCCTTCAGCTCCCGGATCACCGGCTTGTTGACGTCGAAGACCTGCTCGCCCTGGTAGGGCGGGACCAGTCCGGTGAACCGGGTGTGGTCGTCCACGGTGACGATGGTCGGGATGCCGGCCGCGTTGCAGACGTTCTGGTCGTCCTCGCCGAAGGCCGGGGCCAGGTGGACGATCCCGGTGCCGTCCTCGGTGGTCACGAACTCCGCGCCGAGCACCTGGTACGCGTTCGCACCGGCCTGCTCCACCAGGAAGTCGAACAGCGGGGTGTACCGGCGCCCCACCAGGTCGGCGCCGCGCACCGTGCCGAGGAGTTCGTACCCCTCCAGTTCCTTGGCGTACGCGGCCAGCCGGGCAGCGCCCACCACGTGCCGGACACCGTCCCGCTCCAGCACCGCGTACTCGATGTCGGGGCCGACGGCGAGCGCGAGGTTCGACGGCAGGGTCCACGGCGTGGTGGTCCAGACGCCCAGCCGGACCGGCCCGCGGACCAGCTCCGGCGCGCTGTCGTCCGCGGTCAGCTCGAACCACACGGTCAGCGTCGGGTCGTGCCGGTCCCGGTAGACGTCGTCCATCCGGGTCTCGGTGTTCGACAGCGGCGTCTCGCACCGCCAGCAGTACGCCAGCACCCGGAAGCCCTCGTAGACCAGGCCCTTGTCGTGCAGGGTCTTGAAGGCCCACATGACGCTTTCCATGTAGTCCAGGTCGAGGGTCTTGTAGTCGTTGGCGAAGTCGACCCAGCGGGCCTGCCGGGTGACGTACCGCTCCCAGTCCTGGGTGAACTCCAGCACCGAGCTGCGGCACGCCTCGTTGAATCGGGCCACGCCGAGGTCGAGGATCTCCGCCTTGCTGGTGATGCCGAGCTGCTTCTCGGCCACCACCTCGGCGGGCAGGCCGTGGCAGTCCCAGCCGAAGCGCCGCTCCACCCGCCGGCCGCGCATGGTCTGGTAGCGCGGCACGACGTCCTTGACGTACCCGGTGAACAGGTGGCCGTAGTGCGGCAGACCGTTGGCGAACGGCGGGCCGTCGTAGAAGACGTACTCGTTGTCGGCGGCTCCGCCGCCGGCAGCGGAACCCGGCACGGTATCCGGGTGCCGGCCGGAGGCCGGCCTGGCATCGACGGACGCTTCGAAGGTCTTGTCGGCCGTCCAGTGCTCCAGCACCCGGCGCTCGACCGCGGGCAGGTCCGGGCTGGCCGGGACGCCGGTGGCGGTCGGGTCGTGCAACGGATAGGCCATCGGGGGTCGCTCTCCTCGCTGACGCTCACTGTCGTGTGGGTCTGCGAGGACGAGCCCTTTCCGGTACGCCGTCACCGGCGCCCCGGGCCTGGCCCGCGGTACCACCCCGCTTGGCGGTCGAGGAAACGACCGCCCGCTCGTTGGCCGGCTGTAACGGGCCGAACCCGTCCGGTTCTACTGAGCCGGTCACCCGGCCGTTCTTCCGGAGGCTCACCGGTGATAGCCGGATCATCGCCATTCCCCCCGATGATACCCACCCCACCCCTCCCCCACCCCCCGATAACCCCGCCTCGCCGATCATGGAGTTGTGGCGCCCCACAAAAGGGGTTTATCGGCGTGAGTCGCCCACCACAACTCCTTGATCAACGAGGGCGTCCGGCGCCGGAAGGGTGCATGACCGGCGTCACAGGGTGGACCTGTCACACGGCGGGTGGCCCGACCCGTCGTGCCGGTGTCACACCGATCTACCAGGAGGTTGTCATGCAGCGGATCAACGTGGCCGAGGTGGCTCCGGAGGCGTTCGGCGCCGTGCTGGGGCTGGAGAAGTACGTCCGGGCGAACGTGGACCACACCGTGCTGGAGCTGGTGAAGCTGCGCGCGTCGATGCTGAACGGCTGCGCGTACTGCGTCGACATGCACAGCCGGGACGCGCTGGGCGCGGGCGAGTCGAGCCGGCGGCTGTTCGCGGTGGCCGCCTGGCGCGAGGCGCCCTTCTTCGACGAGCGGGAACGGGCCGCGCTGGCGCTGACCGACGCGGTCACCCGCCTCGGCGAGCACGGGGTGCCCGACGACGTCTGGAACGCCGCCGCGGAGGTCTGGCCGGAGAAGGCCCTCGCCGACCTGATTCTTGCGATTGCCACAATCAACGTGTGGAACCGGATCGCGGTGACCTCGCGCACCGAGCTTCCGACGGAGGGGTGAACGCGGCCGAGGCGGCGGAGGCGGCCGGTGTGCTCGACGCGCACCGGCCGATGCTGCTCGGGCTGGCGTACCGGTTGCTGGGTAGCCGGTACGACGCCGAGGACGTGCTCCAGGAGGCGTACCTGCGCTGGGTACGCGTCGACCGGGCCGGGGTCGCCGAACCGCGCCGCTACCTGTCCCGGGTGGTGACCCACCTGGCCATGGACCGGCTACGGGCCCGGCAGGCCGCCCGGGAGGCGTACGTCGGGCCGTGGCTGCCGGAGCCGGTGCCGACCGTGCCGTCGCCGTTCGGGCCGCTGGAACGCGCCGAGCTGCGCGACTCGCTCTCCACCGCGCTGCTGCACCTGCTGGAACGGCTCACCCCACCGGAGCGCGCGGTCTACGTGCTGCACACCGCCTTCGAGCTGCCGTACGCCGAGATCGCCGAACTGCTGGACCGGTCCGCCGAGGACTGCCGTCAGTTGCACCACCGGGCGACGGTTCGGATCGGGCGCGACCAGCGCCGGTTCACGGCCGACCGGGCGGAGCAGGAGCGGCTGCTGGAGGCGTTCATCGCCGCCGCCGGCGACGGCGACCTGGCCGCCCTGACCGACCTGGTCGCGGCGGACGCGACCGCGTGGAGCGACGGCGGCGGCCGGGTGCGGGCCGCCCGCAACCCGGTGACCGGAGCCGACCGGGTCGCCCGGTTCGTGCTGGGGATCCGCGACCGGGGCTGGCCGCTGACCGTGCACCGCACCGAACTCAACGGTCAGCCGGGCGCCGTGGTGGTGACCGCGGCCGGCCACACGTACGCGGTCACCCTCGGCACCGCCGCCAGCCGGATCACCGACGTCTTCGTGATGGCCAACCCCGACAAGCTGCCCTGGGCTGCCTGAGGCATCAACCCGAAGCCGGCCCGGGGGCCCCACGGGGTCGGCCCGAAGCCGGCGGAGCCGGCCGAGGGCCGGCCGGTGTCAGCCCAGCTCGGGGAACCAGAGCGCGAGTTCCCGCTTGGCGCTGTCGGCCGAGTCGGAGGCGTGCACCAGGTTCTCGCGGTTGGACAGGGAGAGGTCGCCCCGGATGGTGCCGGCGGCGGCCCGGCGCCCGTCGGTGGCCCCGATCAGTCCGCGCACCACCTCGATGACCTGGTCGCCGGAGAGCACCAGCGCGACCAGCGGCCCACTGGTCATGAACGCCTTCAGCGGCGGGTAGAACGCCTTGTCCACGTGCTCGGCGTAGTGCTCGTCGGCCAGCGCGGCGTCCATCGTCCGGGACACCATCGCGTCGACTCGCAGCCCCTTGCGCTCGAAGCGGGAGATGATCTCGCCGACCAGTCCACGGCGGACCGCGTCGGGCTTGATCAGTACGAGCGTGCGCTCGTCCGGGCTGCTGCTGGACACGCTGGGTTCCTCCTGAGAGCGGATGCCGGTTGGGCTGGGTACGGTCAGCCTAGCGACCCGGTCCCGGCGCCGGCGCGGTGGTCGGTCCTTCCCCCGGCCTCCGATCCGGCCTAGCCTGGCCCTGACCACCCGGGAGGTCCACTGTGGCGAATGGCGGGAACCGACCCATCGCACCGGTACGCAAACTGATCGCCGCGGTGCTCGGCACCGTGGCCACCTTCGTGATCCTCTTCGGCCTGGGCATGACCAGCTGGGCCATCGTGGCACTCGGGGTGGCCCTGCTGGTGCTGGCGATCGCGCTGGCCACCGTGCGCGGCGGCGGCCGCACCTGGGTGGTGGGTGCCGGGCACGTGCACAGCGCCTCCGAGCCGCCCACCCAGTACGCCTTCGGGCGCTGCGAACTCCAACTAGTGATCGACGCTCCCGGGCTCCCACCGCGGTCGAAGAAGATCATCGAGCCACGAGTGCCGGTCTCCAAGTGGCCGTCGCTGGGCCAGACCCTACCGATCCGGGTGGCATTGGACGACCCGCGGCACGTCCGGGTGCTCTGGGACGAGGTGCCCACCCACGCCGAGGCCGGCACCGCCGACCTGCCGCCCGAGTTCGTCAGCGAATTCGCCGGTCAGGTCCCGCCGGACGAGGTGCTCATCGGGCAGGAGGCCCCGCCGTGGGCCGGCCGGGCACCCGAGGACGACTTCCACGACCCACTGGGCGACCCGCTCGGTGGCCCGCGCCACGACGACCCGGTCGAGCCGGCCGAGCCTCGAGAGCCGGTCCGGGTACGCCAGCGCCCGGGCGGACCGGTCGTGCTGGAGGGCACCGTCGTCGAGCAGAGCAGCGACACCTCGCTGCCCCGCCGGGCCACGCCCGCACCCCGCACGCCGGCCGAGGAAGGGTTCGCGGCGGCAACGACACCCGCCGGGGAAGAGTCGTCCGGCCCGTTCGCCGACGGGCCGGCCGCCACCCAGTTCGCGGATCCGCCGCCCTCGGCGCAGTTCGCCGCCCCGGCGGCCGGGCGACTCGCCGACCCGCCACCCGCTCCGGCGGACCCGCTGGACCCGCTCGACCTGCCGCTGGACGACCCGGAGCCACATCCGACGGCCGCGGGCCGTACCCGGTCGGCGCCCACTCGCGACCCTGCGGTGGACGCCGATGACGGAAAGATCACCGGCGGGGCAGCGCCCGACGCGGATACCGCGCCGGACGCCGGCCGGGACCCGACGGTCGGGGCCCGGGAGTTGGACGAGGCGATCTTCGGTTTCGACCCGGACGCCGCCGACCCGGCCGCGCCGATCAGTGGCGTGGGCATCACCCTGCTGGTCACCGAGCTGACCCGCTCCCTGGAGTTCTACCGGGACCGGCTCGGGTTCACCGAGGTCGACCGGGGCACCGGCAACGCCGTACTCGCCTCCGGGGCGACCCGGCTGGTGCTACGGGAGGTGACCGGCGCCCAGCCGATCAGCCGTCGCCTGGTGCACCTGAACCTCGACGTGGACGACATCCAGTCGGCGTACGAGCGGCTGCGCGACTCCGGCGTCCGGTTCACGTACGCCCCGAGGGTGGTCAACCGGGGAAGCAAGCTGGAGGTGTGGGCGGCAGCGTTCCGCGACCCGGACGGTCACGGCATCGCGCTGACCCAGTGGCGGGAGCGCGCCGAGGCGTAGCCGGCCAAGGCCCTGTGATCGTTGGCAGCGCGGCGGCGGCTCAGCCGAGAATCACCCGGCGCACGTGCAGGGCGTACGCCCACACCAGCGAGAACATGACGCCCAGCACCAACAGCGACCAGTGCAGCAACCCGGACAGCAGCAACAACCCCTGCAAGCCGGTGCCGGCGTGCCACGCCCACGGCCGGCGCATCAGGCCGGCCAGCACGGCCGCGACAACTGCCAGTGCGACCACCGCCCCGATCGCGGCCCCACCGAGGTCGGCGCCGACCGCCCTGATCGGCTGGATGGCCAGCAGCAGCACCAGCGCCTCCAGGGCGAGCGTGCCGGCGCCGAGTCCACGTACCGCCCGCTGCGGGTCGCGCAGCCCCGACCGACGCGGCCCCGGGACGCCGCCGGACTGGTCGGCGCCACGCTGCTGGCCGACACCGCCGGGCTCGTCAGCGCCGTCCAGCCGGCCGACACCCTCCGGCTGGTCAACACCGCCGGACCGGGTAGCGCCGTTCTGCCCGCTCATCGCTTCAACAACCGGCGGGCGTCGGCCACGGTCACCACGGAGCCGGTGATGAGCACGCCGACCCCGGCCAGTTCGCCCGGCACGTCCTCCTCGGCCAGCGCCACCGCCGCCTCGATCGCGTCCGGCATCTCCTCGGCCACCTCGACCCGATCCGGCCCGAACACCTCGGCGGCGAGCGCGGCCAGTTCCTTGACGGGCAGGGCCCGCGGCGAGCTGTTCCGGGTCACCACCACCTGGTCGACCACCGGCTCCAGCAGTTCCAGCAGGCTGGCCGCGTCCTTGTCGGCCAGCACGCCCACCACGGCGACCAGCTTGCTGAACGCGAACTCCTCCTGCAGGGCGGTGACCGTGGCCGCCATCCCCTGCGGGTTGTGTGCGCCGTCGAGCAGGATCGTCGGGGCGCTACGGACCCGCTCCAACCGGCCGGGGGAACTGGCGGCGGCGAAGCCCTCCCGTACCGCCTCCACGTCGAGCTGCCGTCGGGCGCCGGCGCCCAGGAACGCCTCGACGGCGGCGAGCGCCACCGCCGCGTTCTGCGCCTGGTGGGCGCCGTGCAACGGAACGAATACCTCCTCGTACACGCCGCCCAAGCCCTGGAGGGTGAGCACCTGCCCGCCGACCGCGACCGCCCGGCGCAGCACGCCGAACTCGGAGCCCTCGCGGGCGATGGTCGCGCCCACCTCGGCGCAGCGTTGCAGAATCGGCCGGGCGGCCTCCTCCTCCTGGGCGGCGCAGATGACGGTCGCCCCCGGGTGGATGATGCCGGCCTTGGCGAGCGCGATGTCCTGGAGCGTGTCACCGAGCCACTCGGTGTGGTCCAGCCCGATCGGCGTCAGTACGCACACCCCGGCCTGGATCACGTTGGTGGCGTCCTCGGCCCCGCCCAGACCCACCTCGACCACGGCCACGTCGACCGGGGCGTCGGCGAAGGTGGCGAACGCCAGCGCGGTGGTCACGTCGAAGTAGGTCAGCGGCTCGGCCGAACGGTCGTCGACCAACTCGGCCAGCGGCTTCACCTCCTGGTACACGGCGGTGAACCGAGCCTCGTCCACCGGCTCGCCGTCCAGGCTGATCCGCTCCCGGACGGTCTCCAGGTGCGGGCTGGTGTACCGGCCGGTGTGCAGCCCGAACGCCCGCAGCAGCGAGTCGATCATCCGGGCCGTGGAGGTCTTGCCGTTGGTCCCGGTCAGGTGGATCGACGGGTACGCCCGCTGCGGGCTGCCCAACAGGTCGAGCAGGGACGAGATGCGGTCCAGCTCGAACACCATCCGGGTGAACCCGCGCCCGGCCAGCTCGGCCTCCACCTCGGCGAAGGCGGCGTGCTCGGCGCGGTTGGTCCGGTCGGTGCCGGCCCGGCCGTTGGCGCGGGCGCGGTCGGTGCGTTCTGTGCTGTCGGTCACGAGGGCAGCGCCTCCAGGGCGGCGTCGATGCGGGTCAGGTCGGCCTCGGCGACGGTCAGCCGTTCGCGGATCTTGGCGACGACGTGTTCGGGGGCCTTGCCGACGAACGCCGGGTTGTCCAGCTTCGCCCGGGCCTGCCCGGCCTCCTTCTCGGCCGCCGCGCGGTCCTTGGCCAGCCGAGCGCGTTCGGCCGCCACGTCGATCGAGCCGCGGGTGTCCAGCGCCACGCTGACCTCCCCCGGCATGGCCAGCGTCGCGCTGGCCTGGAAGTCGTCGCCGGCCGGGTCGAGCCGGGCCAGGGACCGGATCAGCGGCTCGTGCGCCGCGACACCGGCACCGGCCAGCCCGTCGAGCCGGGCGGCGACCCGCTGGGTCGGGCGCAGCCCCTGGTCGGAGCGGAACCGGCGGACCTCGGTGACGACCCGTTGCAGGGTGGCGACCTCTGTCTCGGCGGCGTCGTCGACCAGCGCCCGGTCGGCAGCCGGCCAGGCTGCCGTCAGCACCGTCTCGCCACCGGTGAGGGCGGCCCACAGTTCATCCGTGACGAACGGGATCACCGGGTGCAGCAGCCGCAGGAGGTGGTCCAGCACGTGACCGAGGACCCGGCGGCTGACCTCGGCCGGCTCACCGCCGGCGGCGAGCACCGGCTTGCTCAGCTCGACGTACCAGTCGCAGACGTCGTCCCAGGCGAAGTGGTACAGCAGGTCGCAGACCTTGGCGAACTCGTACGCCTCGAACTGCTCGTCCACCTCGGCGGTGACGTGGGCGAGCCGGGACAGGATCCACCGGTCGACGGTCGACAGCCGCTCGGCGTCCGGCATCGGGCCGTCGGTGTGCGCGCCGTTGATCAGGGCGAACCGGGTGGCGTTCCAGAGCTTGTTGCAGAAGTTCCGCGAGCCCTGGCACCACTCCTCGCTGACCGGCACGTCGCCGCCGGGGTTGGCGCCCCGGGCAAGGGTGAAGCGGGTGGCGTCGGCGCCGTACCGGTCGATCCAGTCCAGCGGGTCGACCACGTTGCCGAACGACTTGGACATCTTCTTGCCGTGCTCGTCGCGGACCATGCCGTGCAGGGCGATCACGTCGAACGGCTGCTTGCCGTCCATCGCGTACAGGCCGAACATCATCATCCGGGCGACCCAGAAGAAGAGGATGTCGTACCCGGTGACCAGCACGCTGGTCGGGTAGAACTTGGCCAGATCCGGAGTCTGCTCCGGCCAGCCGAGGGTGGAGAACGGCCACAGGCCGCTGGAGAACCAGGTGTCCAGCACATCCTCGTCCTGGTGCCAGCCCTGACCGGCCGGCGGCTGCTCGTCAGGCCCGACGCAGACGACCTCGCCGTCCGGGCCGTACCAGACCGGGATCCGGTGGCCCCACCACAGCTGCCGGGAGATGCACCAGTCGTGCATGTTGTCGACCCAGGCGAAGTAGCGCTTGGCCAGCTCCGCCGGCTCGATCCGTACCCGACCGTCGCGCACCGCGTCACCGGCCGCCTTGGCCAGCGGCGAGGTGTTCACGAACCACTGCAGGGACAGCCGGGGCTCGACCGTGGTCCGGCAGCGGGAGCAGTGGCCGACCGCGTGCACGTACGGCCGCTTCTCCGAGACGACGCGCCCCTCCTCGCGCAGCGCGGCGACGATCGCCGGGCGGGCCTCGAACCGGTCCAGCCCCTCGAACGGGCCGGGCGCGGTGATGACGCCCCGCTCGTCCATGATCGTCAGGGCGGGCAGGTCGTGCCGCTGCCCGATCTCGAAGTCGTTCGGGTCGTGCGCGGGCGTCACCTTCACCATGCCGGTGCCGAAGGCCGGGTCGACGTGCGCGTCACCGACGATCGGGATCCGCCGCCCGGTCAGCGGCACCTCCACCTCGGTGCCGATCAGGTGCCGGTACCGCTCGTCGTCCGGGTGCACCGCGACGGCCGTGTCGCCGAGCATCGTCTCGGCCCGGGTGGTGGCCACCACCACGTCGTCGCTGTAGCGGATCGAGACCAGTTCGCCGTCGTCGTCGGTGTGCTCCACCTCGATGTCGGAGAGGGCGGTCAGGCAGCGCGGGCACCAGTTGATGATCCGGTTCGCCCGGTAGATCAGGCCGTCGTCGTACAGCTTCTTGAACATGGTCTGCACGGCACGCGACAGACCCTCGTCCATGGTGAAGCGCTCACGGTCCCAGTCAACCGAGTCGCCGAGGCGGCGCATCTGGCCGAGGATCGCGCCGCCGGACTCGGCCTTCCACTGCCACACCCGCTCGACGAACTTCTCCCGGCCCAGGTCGTGCCGGGACAGGCCCTGCGCGGCGAGCTGCCGCTCGACCACGTTCTGGGTGGCGATGCCGGCGTGGTCCATGCCCGGCAGCCAGAGCGCCTCGAAGCCCTGCATCCGCTTGCGCCGCACCAGGGCGTCCTGCACGGTGTGGTCGAGCGCGTGCCCCATGTGCAGCGAGCCGGTGACGTTCGGCGGCGGGATGACGATGGTGAAGGGCTGCCGGTCGCTGTCTGCCGACGCCCGGAACCGACCGTCGGCTACCCACTGCTCGTACCGTCGCTGCTCTACCTCGCCGGGCTGGTACTGGCCGGCGAGGGTCGGGGCGTCGGGGCGTCGGGCATCCAGTCTCTCGGTCACCCTGAAAGTCTACGGAGCGCTTCGGCGGACCCGACGTGCGCCACCGGTCGTTCGCGTACGGTGTCGGCTATGTCCGACGCACATCTCACCGCCCGCCAGCTCGACGAGGGCTCGGCGCCGGTCGAACTGACCGACGAGCCGATCGAGCTGAGCAACCGCGCCCCGGAGGAGGCCACCGACCGGACGGCGGCCCGGGCGCGCCGGCGGCGGGTGATCCTCGTGCTGTTGGCGGTCCTCGCGCTGGCGGGCCTCGCGGCGTTCGGCACCTGGGGTTGGCGGATCGCCCAGCAGAAGGACGCCCGGCTCACCACGCCGGACAAGGTCGGGGGCCTGACCCTGGACCAGAGCGAACGGGCGTCGAGCACCGCCGACTACCTGCGCAGTGGCCTCGCCGCCGACATCCAGCTGGACAGCAGCTTCGGCGCGGTCTACCAGGATCCGGGGGACACGCGGCGATCCGTGCTGATCTTCGGCGGGACGACGCTGCTGTGGCAGCCGGAGCGGGATCTGGAGAGCCTGTTCGGGCTGATGGCCGACGAGACCGGTGCGGTGACCGGCCTGCGGGACGTGTCGCCGGGCCGACTGGGCGGCGTGATGAGGTGCGGCAACACCAGCGGCGAGGGCGGTGACTTCGCGGTCTGCGGCTGGGCCGACCACGGCAGCGTGGTGATGGCCATGTTCCCCTTCCGGTCGGTCGACGAGTCCGCCGCGCTGCTGCGGGAGATCCGCGAAACCATCCAGATCCGCGACTAGCGGGACGGACCCACGGGGTCGCTGCCGGCTCATCCGGGACGGGCGCGAACGACCGGGGTGGCCAGCGCGGCAAGGGCGACCAGCACGCACCCTCCGCCGGCGACGGCACACACCAGGGGTACGCCGTACGCCTCAGCACCCCAGGTGACGACCGCCGCGCCCAGCGGGCCGAGCGCGTAGTGGGTCGCCCAGAACACCGAGGTGACCCGGCCAAGGAGATGGTTCGGAGTCACCTCCTGCCGCAGTGACAACGAGCAGATGGCCCCGACGGCCATCCCGCCGAGGTACGCCGCGGCCAGGGCGCTGACCGCCGGCACGGTACGCGCCGAGCCCACCGCCGCCACAGCGGCGCCGGCCATCGCCACGCTTCCCGACCAGGTCGCCCCGAACCCGATCCGGCGCCGTAGCGGGGCCACCACCAGCGAGCCGACGACGGTCCCGCCGGCCGCGAGCCCCAGCACCAGGCCGACGGTGCGGTCCGACCCGCCCAGGTTGTGCCCGACGTGGTAGATCAGCACGTCGTCTAGCCCGTAGGTGAGGAACAGGAGGGCCGACAACAGCACGGTCAGGCTGCGCAGCACCGGGTGCCGCCAGAGGAACACGGCACCCTCCACCAGCTCGCGGCGCAGGCCGGCCAGGGTCGGCGCGGTCCGCTCGAGCCGGGCCTGCCGAAGGCGTACGGCGCACAGGGCGAGGGCGGACACGGCGAAGCTCGCGGCGTTCACCGCGATCGCGGTGGTGTACCCGAAGCCGGCGGCAACCACGCCGGCCAGCAGCGGTCCGCCAATGCCGGCGATCGCGTAGCTCGCCGACAGCTTGCCGTTCGCCTCAGTGATCCGCCGGACGTCGACGAGCCCGGGTACCGCCGCCACGTACGCCACCCGGAAGACCATGCCGACCGCGGCGCTGGCCGGGAGGACGGCGTACAGCAGCCAGAGCTGCGGCCCCCACAGCCACGCCACGGGGACGGCGGCGAACAGCACCGCTCGGGCGAGGTCGCAGCCGATCAGCAGGCGCCGCCGGTCCGCCCGGTCCGCCAGCACGCCGGCGAACACCGCAGTGGCCACGGACGCGACACCGGCGACAGCGGTGAGCAGGCCCATCAGCGCCACCGACCCGGTCACCTGGAGCACCAGCAGCGGTACGGCCACCGACGCGAACCCGTCGCCCAGCACCGAGAGGGTCTGCGCCGACCAGAACATGGCGAAGGAGCGATCTCGCCACAACGCGGTGGAACTGTCCGCCTCGGCCGTGCGTGCCGTCACCCGCGTCAGGCTAGCGCCGGCGTCTCAGAACCGCGTGCCGTTTCCCCGCGCCGCGCCAGCCGTGACGAATTGGTGGTGGAAAAATGTTGAGGGCCACCCCGGATACGGGGTGGCCCTCAAAGAAGATGTCCGGCGGTGTCCTACTCTCCCACACCCTCCCGGGTGCAGTACCATCGGCGCTGGAGGGCTTAGCTTCCGGGTTCGGAATGTAACCGGGCGTTTCCCCTCCGCCATGACCGCCGTAACCTTATCAACATATCAAACAACACCACACCAACAACCAACCAACGTCGGGGTGTTTGTTTGTTTGTCGTGAGTTGCACAGTGGACGCGTAGCAGCCTTGTTGTCAAGTCCTCGGCCTATTAGTACCGGTCAACTGAAC
>BIFP01000079.1 GCA_005402585.1 Micromonosporaceae bacterium KJ-029
GCGTGAGCGCGGCCGGCAGACCCCCCGGGAATGACCCGGCCCCCTCAGCCGTTGTACACCGTCCCGGCGCCGCGAAGAGCCCCCCGGCCCGCGAGCCGCCGAAAAACGCTTACCCCCTCCTTTCCGTTCCGCGCCACCACGGCGCCGGCGTCGCACACCACCCCCCGGTTACACCAGACGGCGACGCCCAACCCCCGAAACGGAGCCACAATCATGAACACCACACTGCGTAAGACCGTGCTCGGAATCGCCGGCCTCGCCTTCG
>BIFP01000080.1 GCA_005402585.1 Micromonosporaceae bacterium KJ-029
ACGACGCCAGTACCCGGCGGCGTCGACCCAGCCGGCTGGCAGGCCGGCTGACCTGGAGTGGGATACTCGCGCGGTGACCGCTGCCGGCTGTCCCTCCTGCGGGCGTCTCCTTGACCTACACAACCGGCATGTCCGCTTCACGTTGCCCGACCCGGTGCTCGACGCGCCCGGCAAGGAGACAACACCTGGCACCTGGAT
>BIFP01000081.1 GCA_005402585.1 Micromonosporaceae bacterium KJ-029
ACCGGCGCGATCCGGGTCGAGCCGGACCGTAAGCATGTGGTGCTGCCGAGGCTGGGCCGGTTGAAGCTGCACGAGTCCGCCCGTAAGCTCGCCCGCCGGCTGGACAACGGCACGGCGCGGATCATGTCCGCCAGCGTGCGTCGTGACGGCGGACGCTGGCACGTGGCGTTCACCGTCGAGCTGGAACGTGCCGAGCGGCAACCGGCGCGGCCGGACTCCGTGGTCGGGGTGGACATCGGCATCA
>BIFP01000082.1 GCA_005402585.1 Micromonosporaceae bacterium KJ-029
CTAGCGCTCCTCGGGTTTTGAGGTTTTGACGGTTGAGCCAAGTTTTCACGTGGCTGTTGGTAGGCGTGCTTGGCTGAGGTAGTCGGTGATGTGCTGGTCGGTGGTGCGTAGCGCTTGCCGCAGTGGTGGGGGTGCGGGTGGTTGGTCGGCGGCCAGGAGCGGGCTGAGGACTCGGTTGTGGACTTTGGTATAGAAGATCGCGAAGCGTAGCCCGTCTGGGGTCAGGGTGTAGGTGTTGGAGTGCGGCAGGCGTTCGAGGAGACCTTTGAGGCGTAGTCGGCGTAGGTCGTAGCTGGCCTGTCCGATGGAGTACGGCGTGTGCAGCAGTGCGGTCATCAAGGCGCGCAGGCTCTTGTTGGTCAGACCGGTGACGGTGTGCACGTTGGTGGCCAGGGCGCCGGCCAGGGCCATGACCCGAGGGTCGCCGAACCGTAGGGCTGGGGCCCTCCTGCCCTCCTCGACGGTGGGGTGCGCGACCCGCGCAAAGGCTGGGCTCGCGAGGACACAGCCCTGACCGACCCGCTCAGTATCGAGGAGCCGGTTGTTGATCGCACGGGCCTTGGCCTGCAGGTGGTCGAGGTGGGTCAGACGTCGGGCGATGCCCAGGTCGTCGGGTGAGTTGACGACGGTCTCGATGCGCAGCGCTCGGCCGTCTTTGAGGTACTGCTTGAGGCGGGAGTGTTTGTAGAAGGCGTTGACGGTCACGTCGACGCCGCGGGTGACCACCTTGGTCTTGAACGTGGGTGGTGTGGCGGGTTTACGGCCGCGGCGGGCTCCCGGGCGGCCGGAGAAGATCAGCTCGATCTGGTCCGGGCGGCCCAGGTCAAGGTTGTCGGTGACGAGGGCTTCGAAGAAGCCGCGGGCGTGGCGGGGCGCGTCGAACACGATGGTGCGGGAGACCTCGATCTGGCGCATGGAGAACTCCCACCAGTAGCCGGCCACCTCGTCCGCGCCGGTCAGCGGGGTGGGCAACCGGTCGAGCCAGCGGTGGCAGAACGCCTGGACCTGGGCCGGACCGAGGCGGTCGCAGATGGCCTGCAATGCGGCCGGATCATCGCAGGTGGCGAACCCGTTGGACAGTTCCGTGAACCCGACTCCCGCCTGCCTGGCCGCTCGTTTGGCCCATTCGTGGCCGTTGACCCACACCTTGATCGGGTACGGGAAGTACGAGCAGATCTTCACGAACCCGGGGCCGAACTGCTCATCGACGACGTAGAAGTAGTAGCAGGAGACCCGCCGGGTGGCCTTGACGAAGCTGAACCGTGGCACGTCGCCGCCGTCTCGCTGGTAGCCGGTCCACACGCTTTGGAACTCTTGCGCCACACCGATCGCGGCTACGCCGCAGCCCCCGGCGGCAGCCAGCCGGTCCTGGTAGGGGCGCATCACATCGATCTTGCGGTCGTCCTTACCGAAGCGCACCACAGGTATGTCGTTGGCCTTCGCGAACGCCGCCACCGCCGCCCGGAACCGGGTACCGATCTGCTCGAAGACCGCCGGTGAAGCGATCGGCTTGCCCAGATGCCGGGTCAGGAACGTGAACACCTGCCCGCCGACTTGCAGGGTAGGTATGTAGCCGTTGAGGTAGATCCGGTCCAGACACTCCAGGTCCAACCCCACATGCCCATCGAGGATGTCGTTGACCGTCACCACCGAACCCACCGCGCACCTCCGCCGATGTCGATGGCATCAAGAGTGACCGTCACCAGCCGCCACGTCATCCTCGACCACGACCCCGCACCTCGGCGGTCCGAGGCGAAGCCTCTTTAGA